>NZ_JAIWNA010000009.1 GCF_020216065.1 Nocardia rosealba | reverse complement strand
GACCCGACGATCAGTCGAGGTTTCGGTGCGGCAAGGGTTCGTACTGTAGTCCAAGCAACCCACCGGACGCAAATCCGGTCAAGCCCTGAACACGCAATCAGTCAGGCGCTCATCGTACTACCTCGTGTCTCAGCGGGGCTGAGTCGGTGTCCGTGTCGCTCTGACTCGAACTAAGTTACGTGCCGCCAAACACGAAGTCAAATCGGCTGGTCAGAGGAGGTTTTTCAGATCTTGGTCGAACCAGCCCGGAGCGGCACCGGTGAACCGGTCGCGGTCCCACCGTCCCACCCCTGCGGGTATGACGCCGAGCAACGGTGTTCCGGTGATCCGAGGCAGATCGTGGCGATTGCACTCGGAAGCGAGGTCGGGTTCATCGGGCCAGGCGCCGATGACGAGTCCGGCGCAGCGCACTCCCGCGGCAGCAAGGGTTCTTGTGGTGAGTTCGCTGTGATTGAGCGTGCCCAGGCCGGCGGCAGCCACGACCAGAATGGGGGCGCCGAGTTTCTCGGCGAGGTCGAGCAGGGTGAACTCCCCCATCCGGACCAGCAGCCCGCCCGCCCCTTCGACGAGCACCAGGTCGGCGTCGGCGAGTGTCTCGATACCTGCGACCGTCTCCGCGAGCGTCAGCAAGGGCATGCCTGCCCGGCGGGCGGCGGTGTCGGGGGCGAGCGGTTCCGGGTAGCGGGCCAGCTCGAGGGTGCGGGTGACGCCGGTCAGGCGGGTGATGTCGGCGAGGTCGCCGGGTTCACCGGGCGCTATGCCGGTCTGGGCCGGTTTGCAGACCGCGACCGTGCGGCCTTCGGCCCGGGCGGCCGCGGCCAGCGCGGCGGTCGCGACGGTTTTGCCGACATCGGTCGACGTACCGCTGACCAGAAGAACACCCATCTCGCTACCTCACCATTCCTCGGTTCATCACCGATCCGTTCCCTACCTGCCCAGGTTCGGGCGCGCGACCGTGTCAGACGACCAGCGCGTCCCCACGGGCCTCGGCCAGTACCGCGCCGAGCACCTCGGCGATGGTGTCCAGTTCGGTGGCGGTGAGGTCGGCGCGGGCGGTGAGGCGAAGACGCGAGGTTCCCTCGGGGACCGACGGTGGACGGAAGCAACCGACTTCGAGCCCGCGCGCTCGGCACGCCTGAGCGGCGTCGAAGGCGCGTTGGGCGTCGCCGAGAACGACCGAGACCACAGCCGAGGTCGGTTCGGGCACGCCCGCGACGTGGGCGATGTCCGCCGCGCGTTCCAGGACACGGGTGGCCATGGCCGGGTCGCGGCGCAGCAGTGACAGGGCCGCGCGGGCAGCGCCGACGGCGGCGGGTGCCAGGCCGGTGTCGAAGATGAAGGTGCGGGCGGCATCGATGAGATGGGCACGGATCCTGTTGTCGGCGAGCACTACTCCGCCTTGGGCGGCGAACGCCTTCGACAGGGTGGCGGTGATGACGAGGTCGGGCTGCCCCGCCAAGCCCAGCTCGTGCACCAATCCCCTGCCCCCGGCACCGCGGACGCCGAGTCCGTGGGCTTCGTCTACGACGAGGACCGCACCGTTGGCCCGGGTGACCCGGTGCAGGTCGGCCAGCGGCGCGAGGTCGCCGTCGGCGCTGAAGACCGAGTCGGTGAGGACGAGCGCCCGCTCCTCGACGCGCTCGGCCAGCAGCCGGTCGACGGCGGCGACATCGCGGTGCGGTGCGACGGCGATCCGGGCACGCGAGAGCCTGCACGCATCGACGAGGGAGGCGTGGCTGCCCGCGTCGGAGACGACGAAGCTGTCGCGCCCGGCCAGGGCGGTGACCACACCCAGGTTGGCGGCGTATCCGGAGGCGAAGACCAATCCTGTTTCAGCGCCGACGAATTCGGCCAGTTCGGTTTCCAGGAGCTCGTGTTCGGCGGTGGTTCCGGTGACCAGCCGCGAACCGGTGGAACCCGCACCCCAACGGCGGACCGCGGCGATCGCGCCCTCGATCACTTCCGGGTGGCGTACCAGGCCGAGGTAGTCGTTGGAGGCGAGGTCGATGCTCGCCTGCTCGGGTTCGCGCACGCGCAGGTGCCTGCGCAGCCCGGCGGCGGTGCGCGCGGTGGCGCGTTCGTCCAGCCAGCTCAACGGGTCCGTAGTCACAGTCGAGGAGGATACTTGAACACCGTTCAGGCCGGTCATCGGAGCGAGGCTTTCACAGCGGCGTGCACGGCGCCGGTGATGGCGGCGATATCGGCGGAACTGCTGATGAACGGCGGCATGGTGTAGACGAGATTGCGGAATGGACGCAGCCAAGCACCGGCGTCGACAGCGGCATCGGTGGCTGCGCGCATGTCGACGGGTTCGGCGAGTTCGACGACGCCGATCGCCCCGAGCACACGCACGTCGACTACCCCCGGCAGGTCGGCGACCGGCGCGAGACCTTCGCGCAGCTCGCTTTCGATCCGTGCGACCTCACCGCGCCAATCACGCGAGCGCAGCAGTTCGATCGAGGCCACCGCGACCGCGCACGCCAGCGGGTTGCCCATGAAGGTCGGCCCGTGCATCAGACCGCCGTGCGCGGCGCTGATGGTTTCAGCGATTCGAGTGGTGCACAGCGCGGCGGCGAGGGTGAGATAGCCGCCGGTCAGCGCCTTGCCCACACACATGACGTCCGGCGCGACCCCGGCGTGGTCGGCGGCGAACAGCGCGCCGGTGCGGCCGAAGCCTGTGGCGATCTCGTCGAAGACGAGCAGCACGTCGTTCGCGTCGCAGATGCGGCGCAGCTCGGTGAGGTAGCGCGGATCGTGCCAGCGCATGCCGCCCGCGCCCTGCACAACGGGCTCGATGATGACGGCGGCCACCTCGTCGCGATGGGTGTGGATCGCGTGTTCGAGTTCGGCGACGTAGTCCTGGGTGAATTCGCGAGGCGGGGCGGGCACGAAGACCTGATCGGTGAGGACATCGGTCCACAGCGTGTGCATGCCGCCCTCGGGATCGCAGACGCTCATCGGCGTGAAGGTGTCGCCGTGATAGCCGCCTCGCCACGTGAGCAGGCGGTTCTTGGCCGGACGGCCGAGTGCCCGCCAGTACTGCAGGCACATCTTCGCGGCCACTTCCACCGACACCGAGCCGGAGTCGCAGAGGAACACCTTGTCCAGGCCTGCGGGAGTGATCTCGACGAGTAGCTGCGCGAGGCTGGCGGCGGGTTCGTGGGTGAGCCCACCGAACATCACGTGACTCATCCGCTGCGACTGCGCGAAGAGAGCTTCGTCGAGCACGGGATGCCGGTAGCCGTGCACGGCCGCCCACCAGGAACTCATTCCGTCGACGAGTTCACGACCGTCGGCCAGGGTGAGCCGGGTGCCCGCCGCGCTCGTCACCACCAGCGGTTCGGTGGTAGCCGGGAAACCGCCGTAGGGGTGCCAGACGTGGTCGGCGTCCAGGGCGGTGATCTGCTCGGGGGTCAGGTCCACAGCGTGTCCTCGTCGTTGCCCGGTGCCGCCTGCGACGGCCTTGAACGCTGTTCAAGTTATCACCTGTCGGCGACTGCGGACAGACTCGCGACCACATCGGGAATCCGGGCCAGGGCCGCGCGGACATCGCCGAGCGAGTCCGCGCCGAGTTCGCCCGCGATCGCGGCCTCGATACGCCGGATCTCGCGCGCGGCCACAGCAAGGGCATCGCGACCCTTCGCCGTCGGCACGATCAGACGTGCGCGTTTGTCGGCGGGATCAGCGACGCGCTCGACATGACCGCAACGCTCGAGGTGAGTGACCAGCTCCCCCATCGACTGCTGGGTCATCCCGGCCGACTCGGCCAGGGCGGTCACTCGCGAGCCGTTCGGCGCCAGATAGCGAAAGACCGCGTAGTGCGCGGGTCGCAGTTCCGTGCCGAGGGTTGCGCGCAGGGCGTTGTCGAGTTCCCGTTCGTAGGCATCGGTGGCCTGGACCAGGAGTTTCAGCAGCGTAGACCTTGACATATAGGAAGGTTACCTTTATATCTTGGTTATGGCACGCACCGGCACCGTCCTCACCTTCCGCAACGGGCATCGGGTCACGCTCGTCGACCGCGGCGCCGACGAGCACGGCGCCTACCTCCGGCTCGAGCACGAGCTGCCACGCACCGGCAGGCAGGCGGGCCCGCACTGGCATCCCGAGATCAGCGAGACGTGGACGATCCGGAGCGGGCGGGTGCGCTTCCGCATCGATGGCGCCGACATCGTCGCCGGACCGGGCGACACCGTCACCGCGCCGCCGCGTGCCGTGCACGAATTCTGGAACGAGGCCGAGGGCACGGTGATGGACCACGTGATCCGCCCGCCGTTGCGGCACTGGGAGATGTTCGAGTTCTGGAGTGGGCTGGACAACGCGAACAAGACCACCGAGCAGCGATTGCCCCGCAACCCGCTGGCGCTCGCGCTGCTGTGGGAGTACCAGGACGGCTACCTGGCTGGTCCGCCCGCGCTGCTGCAACGGTGGGTTTTCGGCGGGCTCGCCGCGCTGGCCCGGCGCACGGGCTACGCGCGGCGGCTGATGGCGGGGTGACGCAGCACCCAGCGCGAGCACGCGCGGTCAGCACGCGGATTCCTTTACTGTCGTAGCATGTCGAGCCCCAACGACCGGACTGGTGAGGTGACGCCGTTGAGCGTGTGGCCGGGCACGGCTTACCCGCTCGGTGCCACCTACGACGGCGGGGGCACGAACTTCTCGGTGTTCTCCGAGGTGGCCACCCGGGTGGAGCTGTGCCTGATCGGCGAGGACGGGTCCGAGACGCGGGTGGATCTGGACGAGGTGGACGGTTACGTCTGGCACGCCTATCTGCCGTCGGTCGTTCCCGGTCAGCGCTACGGGTTCCGCGTCCACGGGCCCTACGAGCCCGAGCTGGGGCTGCGCTGCGATCCGGGCAAACTGCTGCTCGACCCGTACGGCAAGGCCTTCGACGGCGAGTTCGTCAACGACCCCTCGCTCTATACCTACGGCCTGGATTCGCTGGGCCACACCATGACCGGGGTGGTCATCAACCCCTTCTTCGATTGGGGCAACGACCGGCCGCCGAATCGGCCGTACCACGAGACGGTGATCTACGAGGCGCACGTCAAGGGCATGACCATGACGCACCCCGACATCCCCGACGAACTACGCGGCACCTATGCGGGGCTGGCACATCCGGCGATCATCGGGCATCTGAAAGCGCTCGGTGTCACGGCGATCGAACTCATGCCGGTGCATCAGTTCTTCCACGATCACGTGCTCACCGATCAGGGGCTGCGAAACTACTGGGGCTACAACAGCATCGGGTATCTGGCCCCGCACAACGAGTACGCCTCCCGCCGCACCGGGGACGCCGCGGTCGCCGAGTTCAAGGCGATGGTGCGGGCGATGCACGCCGAGGGCATCGAGGTGATTCTCGATGTGGTCTACAACCACACCGGCGAGGGCAATCATCTGGGGCCGATCCTGAGCCTGCGCGGTATCGACAATGCCGCCTACTACCGGCTCGACGACGACAACCCCGAGCACTACAAGGATTTCACCGGCACCGGCAACAGTCTCAATGTGCGTCATCCGCACACTCTGCAACTCATCATGGATTCGCTGCGCTACTGGATTCTCGATATGCACGTCGACGGCTTCCGCTTCGACCTCGCCGCGACGCTCGCGCGCGAATTGCACGATGTGGACCGGCTTTCCGCATTCTTCGATCTCGTGCACCAGGATCCGGTGGTGAGTCAGGTGAAGCTCATCGCCGAGCCGTGGGATGTGGGCGAGGGCGGTTATCAGGTTGGCAACTTTCCCAGCCTGTGGACGGAGTGGAACGGCAAGTACCGCGATACGGTGCGCGATTATTGGCGCGGCGAACCGGCGACATTGGGTGAGTTCGCCTCCCGGCTCACCGGGTCGTCGGATCTGTACGAGCCGACCGGGCGACGGCCCGGCGCGAGCATCAACTTCGTCACCGCGCACGACGGATTCACCTTGCGGGACCTCGTGTCCTACAACGAGAAACACAACGAGGCCAACGGCGAGGACAACCGCGACGGCGAAAGCCACAACCGCTCGTGGAACTGCGGTGTCGAAGGACCGACCGACGACCCCGAGGTGGAGGCACTGCGGGCGCGTCAGCAGCGCAATCTGCTGGCGACGCTGATCCTGAGCCAGGGCACGCCGATGCTGGCCCACGGTGACGAGATGGGCCGCACCCAGCTCGGCAACAACAATGTGTACTGCCAGGACTCGCCGCTGGCGTGGATGGATTGGTCGCTGGCGCAGAAGAACGCGGACCTGATCGAATTCACCCGCTCGGTGATCGCGTTGCGTACCGAGCATCCGATCTTCCGGCGTCGCCGCTTCCTCGCCCCTGGCCCGGCCGACGGCGAGGGGCATCGCCGCGAGATCGCCTGGTTCACGCCCGCCGGGGCGGAGATGACCACCGACGACTGGCACAGCGGATTCGGCAAATCCCTCGCCGTGCTGCTCGACGGCGACGGCATTCCCGAGCCCGGCCCGCGCGGGGAACGGATCAGCGACGACTCGTTCCTGCTGTGCTTCAATGCGCACGACGAAGCGCTCGATTTCGTGCTGCCCGAGCCGGAGTTCGGTGCCGAATGGGCGCTCGCCCTGGATTGTTCGACCCCCACCGGTGCCGCCGAAGCAGTTCATGCGGCGGCGTCGGTGCTGCCCGTTCCCAGCCGCTGCCTGCTCGTATTGCGCCGAACCGCCTAGCGAGACGATGACCGAGACCTACGTGACCGATCCCCTGACCCGGCTGCACCGCGCGCCGATCCGCCCGAGCACGGTGCGCAGCACCTACCGCCTCCAGTTGCGTCCCGACGCGCTCACGTTCGGCGATGCCCGGGCCATTGCCGAATACCTGCAGCAGCTGGGGATTTCGCATCTGTACCTGTCCCCGATCCTCACCGCGGCACATGGGTCGACGCACGGGTACGACGTCACCGATCCGACGACGGTGTCGGCGGCACTCGGTGGGCCCGCGGGACTCAAAGCGCTGTCGGACGAAGTGCGCAGTCGCGGAATGGGTTTGATCGTCGATCTGGTGCCCAACCACGTCGGAGTCGGGGATCCGCAGCAGAATCCGTGGTGGTGGGATGTGCTGCGGCTGGGCCGGAAGTCGCCGTACGCGAGGTACTTCGACATCGACTGGAGTCCGAGCAACGGTGCGGGCGGGCGGCTGGCGCTGCCGGTGCTGCAGAACGAGAACGATCCGGCCGCGCTCACCGTCGACCGATCCGGTCCCGAGCCGATGCTCGCGCTGCACGATCTGCGGTTCCCGATCGCACCCGGCACCGACGGTGACAATGCGCTGCGCATCCACGACCGCCAGCACTACCGGCTGGTGAGCTGGAAGGCCGGGGTGTGCACCTATCGACGGTTCTTCGCGGTGAACAGCCTGGCCGCCGTCCGCCAGGAGGACCCGGAGGTGTTCGAGGCGACGCACCGGGAACTGGCCGCCTGGTGCGAACACGACCTGATCGACGGTGTCCGGGTGGATCACCCGGATGGGTTGGCCTATCCCAGTGCTTATCTCACACGTTTGCGTCGCCTGATCGGGCCCAAGCGGTTGCTGCTGGTCGAGAAGATCCTCGCCAATCGTGAACCGCTCGACGCCACCCTGCCGATCGACGGCACCACGGGGTACGACGCACTGGCCGACGTGGGCGGGGTGCTCATCGATCCGGCCGGTGAACCCGCGCTCACCGAGCTGTCACAACAGGTGGCCGGGCACGGCAGCGATCGCGCCTGGTTCGGCGAGACCGAGCACCGGATCAAACGGGCGGTCGCCGAAACCATTCTGGCACCGGAGATCCGGCGGCTGGTCGCCGCGATCAAACGCGACGGCAACGCGGGCAGTTTCGACACCCTTGCCGTGAGCAACGCAACCATCGAGGTGCTGGCGTTCATGCCCGTGTACCGGGTGGATTACGCACCGCTGGCCGGGATGACCGCGGCGGTGGTCGCGGAGGTGGAGAAGCGCAACGCCGAACTCACGGCGCCGCTGTCGGTGCTGGTGACGGCGCTGGCTGTCGGCGGGGAGGCGGCGACGCGGTTCAACCAGGTGTGTGGGGCGATCACCGCGAAAGCGGTGGAGGACACCATGTTCTATCAGGGTGCGCGGTTGGTGTCACTGCAGGAAGTGGGTGGGAACCCGGCGCGGTTCGGCCATTCGGTCAACGATTTCCACCTGTCCAACAGTGAGCGCGCGCAGCGCTGGCCGGCGACCATGACCACACTGTCGACGCACGACACCAAGCGCGGTGAGGATGTGCGCGCCCGGATCGGCGTGCTCTCGCAGGTGGCCGAGCTCTGGTCGGAGCGGGTGCGTGGCTGGCTCGAAACCACCCCGGCGCCCGACGGTGCCACGGCACTGTTCCTGTTGCAGAACATGTTCGGGGTGTGGCCCGCCGACGGGCGGCCCGCGTCGTCGGTGCCGGGGCTGCGTGATCGGTTGCATCTGTTCGCGGAGAAGTCGATCCGGGAGGCCGGGACCAAGACGTCGTGGGAGGAACCCGACGCGCAGTTCGAGTCGACGGTGCACGCCTGGCTCGACGCGGTGATCGACGGGCCGGTCGGCACCGGGATCGGCGATCTGGCGCACGAGCTGGCACCGCATGCCTGGTCGGACGCGGTGTCGCAGAAGCTGCTGCAGCTGTGCGCACCGGGGATCCCGGATATCTATCAGGGCACCGAGGTGTGGGAGGACTCGCTGGTCGACCCCGACAACCGGCGACCGGTGAACTTCGCGGTGCGAGCGGGAATGCTCCAATCCCTCACCGACACACCGACTCTGGACACCACGGGCGCGGCGAAGATGTGGGTGGTCGCCTACGCGCTGTGGTTGCGGCGGGAGCGGCCGGAATGCTTCGTCGGCGGGATGTATCGGCCGTTCTACGCGGTCGGCGAGCACGCGCACCGGCTCGTCGCCTACGGGCGCGGGCCCGCCGGGGAATCGCCCGAGGTGATCGTCGCGGCCACCCGGCATTCGGTCGGATTGGCCGCGACGGGGTGGACCGACACCACCTTGCCCCTGCCCGAAGGCACCTGGACCGACAGGTTGACCGGCAACACCTATTCGGGCACCGTGCGGCTCGACACGTTGTTCACCCGGTTACCGGTCGCGCTGCTGGTGCGCTGAGAAACGCGGGACCGCCTCGGCGGTCCCGCGTCCGGTTCAGCGTCGCAGGCCCAGGTACTGCAGTGCGGCGAAGGCGCCGACCGTCATCGCCTGCATCACGGCCCAGACCGCGCCGACAGTCGTGAGGTTCAGTGCCCCCGTGACCACCGCGGCGAGGCTGGCCAGCACCCAGGCGGCGTTGCCGATCGCGACACCGGCCGCGGCGGTCCGGTTGATCGGCGACCTGGCACCGATGACGGCGACGGCCAGGCCGTAGGCGGTGAGGAAGGCGCCGATCGCCAGGCTCGCGGTGGTGTCGAGGCCGAGCAGACGCTCGAGCGGAACCGCGAGGGCGAGATAGGCGATGCCGTTGGCGCCGGTGACGACGGCATCGGTGCGCAGCGACAGGCGGAGCAGGTTCTCCCCGGAGGTGAGCAGGGTGGACAGACGGCCGGGGCGGGTGGCGGTGGTCATGGCGGATCTCCTGGTGTGTGAAGGGGTTTCAGGCGGCGGCGGGAACGTGGTCGAGGAAGCCGTAGACGCGGTCGATGCGACCGTCGACGAGGACGGCGACGTCGAAGCCGATCACCACGGCGTCACCGTCGGCGGGGCCGAGACCCCAGGTGAAGCGGACCTGGTCGTGGTGGGCGTCGACCGGGCCGGCCAGCCGGAAGGTCCAGTCGGGGAACTGGGTCTGCACGCCGGCGATGGCGGCTTCGAGTTCGGCGTGTCCGTTCACCGCGACCATCGGGTCGACGTAGCCGACCTGCGGGGTGAACAGCCGGGCTACCGCGGAGCGGCGGGCGCCGGGCTCGCGGGTGTTCCAGGCTTCCAGGTACTGCGCGACGACGGTGTTCATCTCGACCTCCGAAATAGTCTCTGAGCTGGTGTTTCGCTCGTTGTTTCTGCGATGACACCAACGTTATGGGCTGAGTGGGGGTCGGCGAATCAGTCGCCTATAGGTACTTTCGCGACGCGGCTACTGTCATCGCCGGTACGGCGATACGGTTGAGCACATGCTGCACGGACGCGACGCCGAACAGGCCATGCTCGACGACCTGCTCGCCGATGCGCGTGCCGGGCGCAGCGCGGCCCTCGTGATCCGCGGTGAGGCAGGCATCGGGAAGTCGGCTCTGCTGGATTATGCTGCGGCGCAGGGGCTTCCGACGGTGCGAAGCGCGGGTATCGAATCCGAGGCCGAATTGCCCTTCGCCGCACTGCATCTACTGGTGAAACCGGGCATGGAACTGGTCGGGCAGCTGCCGCCCCGCCAGCGCGACGCACTCGAGGCGGCCTTCGGCCTCGGCGAGCACGCACCGGCCGACCGGATGCTCATCGGCCTCGCGGTGCTGACGCTGTTGGCCGAGGAAGCCGCCGACGGACCGCTGCTGTGCATCGTCGACGACGCGCACTGGCTGGATCAGGCCACCGCCGACGCCCTGCTGTTCGCGGCCCGCCGGCTCGATGCCGAGGGGGTGGTGATGTTGTTCGCCACGCGCACCGGTCCTGGCGATTTCCCGGCGCCCGGGCTGCCGGAGCTCGCCCTGTCCGGTCTCGCGCCCGAGGCGGCCGCCGCACTGCTCGATGCGGGCGCGACCCGGTTGCCACCGGCCACCCGCTACCGTTTGCTCACCGAGTCGGGTGGGAATCCCCTTGCCCTGCTGGAACTTCCGTTGGTTGTCGGTGCGGGCGACGTGGATGCGGCGAACCCACTCCCCCTGACCCAGCGGCTGCAACTGGCCTTCCACAGCCGCATCGCCCGGCTCCCGGCCACCACGCGCACCGTTCTCCTGGTCGCCGCCGCGGCGGGCACGGCGGACATCGGGCGAGTACTGCAGGCCGCCACCACCCTCGGTGCGGGACTGCCGGACCTGCAACCGGCACAGGACGCGGACATGATCGACCTCGACACCGGACGACTCACCTGGCGCCACCCGCTACTGCGCTCGGCGGTCTACCAGGGTGCGGCATTGACCCAGCGACTCGCCGCCCACCGCGCGCTCGCCGCCGCCTACGCACCGACAGCGCATACATCGGTGGCAGGAGATCTCGCGGCGCCTTCGCCCACTGGGCTCGACGGCGCCGGTACCGGCAGCTCGACGACTGTCATCACCTCTTCGGCGAACGGTGCCCACGGCCCGATAACCGACACCGCGGTCCCAACGACCGGCACCCACGGCTCGGCGACCGCTACCGACGGATCGATCGACCTTGGTACTCGGGCACTCCCCGATGACCACGATGCCGATCTGCGGGCCTGGCATTTGGCTTGCGCGGCGACAGGGCCCGACGAGGAGGCCGCGACCGCGTTGGAGAACACCGCCGATCGGACGCGTCGCCGCACGGGTTTTCACGGGGCGGTCGCGGCCTACGACCGGGCGGCGGCGCTGAGCGTCGACAGTGCGGCGCGGGTGCGGCGGCTGGTGCTGGCCGCCGAGACGGCGACCGAGGCCGGGCTCAGCGAGCAGGCTGCGCGGCTGGCCGAGCGCGCGGCCGCTCAGGATGGTGGTGGCGAGTACGGCCAGCGGCTCGAGCTGGTGCGTGCGCAAGCCGAGTTCGCTTCGGGTACACCGGGTTCCGCGCATCGTCGGTTCATGTCGGCGGCCCGTGCGGCGCGCGCGGACGACCCGGGAACCGCCGCCCGCATTCTCACCAGGGCCGTGCACACGGCCTGGTATCTCGGTCCTGCCGAGCTCGACGAGGTGGCCGGGTTCCTGACGACGTTGCGGTTGGCGGAGGACGACCCGGCCACCCCGATCGCGCGCTATCTGACCGGTTCGGTGTCGGGCAGGCGCACCACGGACCTGCGCGCCGTCGTCGACGCCGCGCGCGCCACAGGCGCCGACAACCCCGCCGACCTGGTGCAGCTGTGCGGTAGTGGGCTCGTCGTCGGTCAGGACGACCAGGTCGACGAGGTAGCCGCCGAACTCATCGCCGAGTGCCGGGAGCAGGGGCGCATCGCCCTGCTCGCACCGCTGCTGTTCTTTCGTGCCGAATGCCAGCTGTTCGGTGGGCGGCCACGGGAGAGCCGGGTCGCCGCCGAGGAAGGGTTGGGGATCGCCCGCGATATCGGGCAGGCGCAGTGGGTCAGCCAGCTGCATGCCTTCCTCGCCTACCTGGCGGCGCTGCACGGTGACGAACAGCGCTGCCACGCCGAGGCGGAGAACGCGGTAGCCGATCAGCTCGGCGGGCCGATGGCGGTGGGGGCGTCGTGGGCCCATGCGGCTCGGGGACTGCTCGCGCTCGGCGAGGGCAAACTCGACCGGGCACAGGCCGAACTCGAACACATGACGATCGAACCCGCGCGTCACCACGTGATCGGCCTGCGCACGCTGCCGGATCAGATCGAAGTCGCCGTCCGCCTCGGCGCGACGGACCGCGCAAACGAGGCCCTGACCAGGCTCATCGAGTGGTCGGAGCGTGCCGAGCAGCAGTGGATCGGCGCGTTGGCGGCACGTGGGCAGGCGCTGCTGGCCGAGGACCCCGAACCGCATTTCCGCACCGCCCTCGTCGGCAATCGCCCCTTCGACGAGGCCAGGACCCGCCTCCTCTACGGCGAATGGCTCCGCCGGGACAAACGCAAAGTCGATGCCCGCACGCAACTCGAACAATGTGCCGACATCTTCGATCGGCTCGGTGCCGCGCCCTGGCTCGACCGAGCCCGAACCGAGTTGAGCGCCCTGGGTGTGGGGACAACCGCCCGGGCCGACGACGGACCGTTGAGCCTGCTCACTCCACAGGAATCACAGATCGTCCGGTTGGCCGCGCAAGGACTGTCGAATCGGGAGATCGCCGCCCGGTTGTTCCTGAGTCATCGCACGGTCGGGCATCACCTGTACAAGGCCTATCCGAAACTGGGCGTGGTGTCGCGCGGCGAATTGAGCGCGCTCGACCTCGAGTGACCGGTCAGCTCCGGGGATGTGTGTTCGCGGCGCCGACGACCCAGCGAATGGCCGCGACCGACGCGGCGGCGAGCACGGCGACCTGCGGCGATCCGACGACGAGCAGGAGCAGCGCGGCGACCACGAGCCCGGCGACCAGCGCCTCGAGCTTGTAGACCGGCCACGCGACGCCGGCGACGTCGACCGTCGCGGATGCTGTCGATGGGGTCACCACTGCCATGCACACAGGATAGGCGCAAACAAGAGTTCGGGCCACCGAAACCTCACCTTCGGGTGGGGTCGGGAACATCACAGCCGGAACCGTCGTTGTGCTGGTCATGCCACTGACAGGAGAGTACGCACCGAGCACTTCCGATTGGGCGCGCGAGCAGGCGGAGGCCTATGAGGCCTCCGGCGGTGCCGAGGCCACCTCGTTGCAAGGCAAACCGGTCATCCTGCTCACCACCAAGGGCGCGAAGACCGGCAAGCTGCGCAAGACACCACTGATGCGTGTCGAACACGACGGCGAGTACGCCGTGGTGGCCTCGCTGGGCGGCGCCCCGAAGCACCCCGTCTGGTACTACAACATCAAGGCCGAACCGCACGTCGAGCTGCGCGACGGCACGGTCAACAAGGACTACACCGCCCGCGAGGTCTTCGGCGAGGAGAAGGCGCTGTGGTGGGACCGTGCGGTGCAGGTCTGGCCCGATTACGCCGAATACCAGAAGAAGACCGACCGCCAGATCCCGGTCTTCGTACTGACGCCCCGCTGAGGACCCCGCCGACGCCGGACACCCGTGGCTGCCTCGGTAGCATTGTCGGGTGTCCTCCACCGTTGACGTCGCCGAAGTTTCCCTGACCCGTCCGCCGCTCACCGCGGACGAGATCGATGCGGCCGCGCAGCGAATTTCCGACATCATCGAGCCGACACCCCTGCAGTACAGCCCGCGCCTTTCGGCGAGCACCGGCGCGCAGGTGTATCTCAAGCGCGAAGACCTCACCGCCGTGCGCTCCTACAAGCTGCGCGGCGCCTACAACCTGATGGTGCAGCTCACCGACGCCGAACGCGCCGCCGGTGTGGTCGCGGCCAGCGCCGGTAATCACGCGCAGGGCGTGGCCTTCGCCTGCCAGGCGATGGGCGTGCGCGGACGCATCTACGTCCCGACGACCACCCCCAAGCAGAAGCGTGACCGCATCCGCGTCCACGGCGGCGAGTTCGTCGAGCTGATCGCGGTCGGCGAGACCTACGACGCCGCGGCCGCGGCCGCCGCCGACGACGTCGCGCGCACGGGCGCGACCATGGTTCCCCCGTTCGACGACCCGCGCACCGCGGCGGGCCAGGGCACCATCGCCGCCGAATTCCTCGAACAACTCGGTACCGCACCGGATCTCGTCGTCGTGCCGGTCGGCGGCGGCGGCTGTCTCGCCGGCATCGGCACCTACCTGCGCGAGCGCGCGCCGGGCGCCGGTCTGCTCGGCGTGGAACCCGCGGGCGCGGCCTCGATGACGGCGGCGCTGGTGGCCAGCGGCCCGGTGACCCTGCCCGAGATCGACCCGTTCGTCGACGGCGCCGCCGTGCGCCGCATCGGTGACCTGCCGTATCAGGCGGCGACGTCGTTCGGCGGCCGGGTCGTATCGCACGCCTCGCTCCCGCTGCTCACCACCACCCAATCCCCCACCGGCACAGCGTCTTTCCGGATGATGCAGGTCGACGAAGGCGCCATCTGCACGGCGATGCTCGACCTGTACCAGAACGAGGGCATCATCGCCGAGCCCGCGGGCGCGCTCGCGACGGCGGCGCTGGCCGAGATCGACATCGACCCGGGCTCTACCGTGGTGGTGCTGGTGTCGGGCGGCAACAACGATGTGTCGCGCTACGGCGAGATCATCGAACGGTCCCTGGTGCATCGCGGGCTCAAGCACTACTTCCTGGTGGACTTCCCGCAGGAACCGGGTGCGCTGCGCCGCTTCCTCGACGACGTCCTCGGGCCCGACGACGACATCACCATGTTCGAATACGTCAAGCGCAACAACCGCGAGACCGGGGCGGCGCTGGTCGGCATCGAACTCGGCGCCACCGACGACCTGGCCTCGCTGCTGCACCGCATCGAGGAGTCCCCGATCCAGGCCGAACGCCTGGAGCCGGGCTCACCCGCGTACCGCTACCTCACCTAGTGAGGCCGGTCAGGCCTTCTTCACGGCGTTGAAGATCAGCTCGCCGTAGATCCGCCACTGCTCGGGGTCGCGTTCCTGCTGCCGGAACAGACTGCCCGCGACACCGCCGAGCAGTACGCGCACGTGGCGGGCCGTGACGTCCTCGCGGATCACCCCTTGCCGCTGGCCCGCGAGGATGATCGACTCCAACGATTCCTCGCCCGCGGGCGACGGCTTCGCGGTCTCGGGCAGGGCTTCGGCGAGGGCCCGGTCGTTGGCTAGGCGTTCGACGGTTTCGGCGAGCAGGTCGCGCAGGATCGTCAAGGGGTCACCGCCGGCGTTCAGCTGTTCCAGGGCGGCGAGGCCACGGCGATAGAACCAGGCGCGCTGATACTGCGCCACCGCCTGCACCAGCGCGTCCTTGGTCGGAAAGCTGCGGTACACGGTCGCCTTGCCGACGCCCGCGCGGGCGGCGACCTGCGGAATCGTCGCCTCGATGCCGTGTTCGGCGAACACTTCGACGGCCGCCGCCACCACGCGCTCGTGATTGCGCCTGGCATCTGATCGCTTGGTGGACCAGTCGACGTCGTGGTCGGTCGTCGGGTCGCACTCGGGAGCAGTCACTCTGCGATTGTGCCGAATCGGACGGTCATGGCAGTCACAGCCTCACCCTCTTCAATAAACGGACTCCAGGGTCCAGTATAGTTCTCGATACGGACTGCAAGGTCCACTTACCGCGCGGAACCACACGGAGGCGTGAGCTCCCCATGATCGATCAGACGACCCGAGAGTCCGAAGCCCCGCACGACTCAGGGGGACTCGGCACCAATCTCGTGTTCCTCGCCCTGGCCGCCGCCGCGTTCGCGCTCGCCCAGACCGCGATCGTGCCCGGCATCATGATCCTCGGCCACGAACTGCACGCGAGCACGGCAGATGTCGGATGGGTGCTCACCGCCTACCTGATCTCGGCCGCGATCCTCACCCCGGTCTTCGGCCGCCTCGGTGACATGTACGGCAAGAAGAAGTTGCTCGTCATCGCGCTCGGTCTGTTCGCGCTCGGCAGCGTGGCCGCGGCGCTGGCACCTTCGATTTGGGTGCTCGTGGCCGCCAGGGTCGTCCAGGGAGCGGGCGGTGGCATCTTCCCGCTGTGCTACGGCATCATCGGCGATACATTTCCCGCCGAGAAGCGCGGCGGCGCACTGGGTCTCATCTCGGCGCTGGCCGGGATCGGCGCGGGCGGCGGCTTGCTCATCGGTGGCCTGCTGATCGATCACCTGTCCTGGCAGTGGGTGTTCTGGTCCGGCGCGATCATGTCGGCGATCGCGCTGGTCGGCGTGCTGCGGGTGCCGGAGCGGTCGATCCCGACGCCCACGCGGATCGACTTCGCAGGCATCGCGCTGCTCAGCATCGGCCTCACCATGCCGCTGCTCGCGCTGAGTCGTGGCTCGACGTGGGGCTGGACCGATGCGCGCACCCTCGGCCTCGTCCTCGGCGGTCTGGTCGTCCTGATCGGTTTCGTCGCGTTCGAGACCCGCGTCGGCGACCCGCTGATCGACATGCACGTGCTGCGGCGTCCGACCGTGCTGATCACCAATATCGCCATGCTGCTGTTCGGCGCGGGCATGTTCGCGGTGTTCTCGCTCATCCCCCAGCTCGCGCAGACCCCCGACACCGGCGAGTACGGCTTCGGCATGGACGCCACCGGGTCCGGTCTGCTGATGATCCCGGGTTCGATCGCCATGCTGGCGGCCGCGGTCGTCGCCGGGCGTCTCGTCGGTCGGGTCCGCGCCGCTGTGCCGCTCGTCCTCGGCGCTCTCACCGCCGCCGCCGGATTCGCCGCGCTGGCGCTGGCGCACGGCTCCCAGGGAGCTGTCATCGGGTTCACGGTCGTGACCTTCGTCGGCATCGGCCTCGGGATGGCGGCCATGCCGAATCTGATCATGTCCGCGGTGCCCGCCGAGAAGACCGCAGAGAGCACCGGTGTCAACGCGCTGATCCGGTCGGTGGGGTCATCGATCGGGTCGCAGGTCGCGGCCACCGTGCTGGCGGGCAGTGTCGTCGCCGGGACGGCGCTGCCCGCGGATTCAGGCTTCACCACCGCGTTCTGGCTGGCCGCGGGTGCCATCGCGCTGGCGGCTGTGGTCGCGGTGTTCATCCCGCAGAGCAAGCCACCGGCCGCCACATCCGTACGCGAAGACCGTGAATCGGACCTCGCCGGCGCCCTCGCCGAGTAACCGGCAAGGGCGGTGACTAGGCGGCGACCCGGTCGACGCGCTGCCCGCGGTCGCGGGTGGCGCGCACGCCCGACATCACCAGCGGCAGCAGCCAGCCCATGGCGAACTGGTCGTAGGGCAGCAGCGCCTGGTCGAGGCGGTTGTGGACGAAGCCGACCGACAGTCCCGAGCGCGGGTCGACCCAGCCGAAGGATCCGCCGAGACCGATGTGGCCGAAGGCTGTGCGCGCACCGGGCGCGGGCATCGAGTGGTAGCCCAGATGCCACATCATCGGCATGTAGAACAGGGCGTGGTCGAGGCGGTAGGTCTGCACGCGCCGGATCAGCTTGTGCGTTTCGGGGCGCAGGAACGGTGACCCGTCGAGGGTGACGCCGTCGGCCAGGCCCGCGTAGAGCTGGGCGAGTCCGGCAGCGGTGGCGACGCCGTTGCCTGCGGGCATCTCGGTGTCGAGAATCGGCGGGTCCTCGCCGTCGAGGATGCCGTTGAGGCCGGTCAGGTACAGGCAACGAGCCGCCGCGCCGAGCGCGCCGGGGATGCGGAAGCCCACGCGGTTGAGGAAACCGGCGGCCACCGGGTGCCCGGCCAGGCGCAGGTGGGTGCCCGCGAGGCGGGCGTACTCGGTCGACGAACCCGCCGCCGGACGGCCGAGGTGGAACCCCTCGACCCCGAGCGGGTCGGTGACCTCGGTGCGGATGAGGTCGCTCATGCTGCGACCGGTGACCGAGCGCGCGATACCCGCCAGCAGCCAGCCGTAGGTGAGCGCGTGGTAGGTGGGGACGCCGAGCAGCCGGTCGGGCTTGGCCATGGCCAGCCGGTCTTCCATCAGCTCGTGGTCGAGGAGTTCCTGGGCGCTGTCGGCGATCGGGGACAGCGACGACAGCCCGGAACGGTGGGTGAGCACGTCGGCCACGGTGATCGCGCCCTTGCCGTGCGCTGCGAAGCGAGGCCAGTACTCGGCGACCGGCGCTTGGTAATCCAGGAGCCCGCGGTCGGCGAGGCGGTGGATGACGGTGGCGGTGACACCCTTGGTCGCCGAGAAGACGATCGAACCGGTGTTGGCCGACCAGGGCTGATCGCCCGCGCTGCCGGTCCACAGGTGTGCCAGGGGTTCGCCGTGCCGGTAGATCGCGATGGCGCCGCCCGCGTCGCGCCGATGTCCGATCAGGGCGGCGAAAGCGCGCACCAGCGGACCGAAACCGGCCGGCGCATAACCGCCCACACCGGTCGGAAGGGCAGCACTGTCCTGCCCGTAAGCCTCGTTGCTCATTGCTCAACCGTACGACCGTTATGTCGCCTCGGCAACGATCTCCCGCGCACCGTGGCCGAGCTGTGGCCGCGTGAGATCAGTCGGTGACCACCGTCCCCGTGCCCTCCCCTTCTTCGAGCACGACGAAACTGTGACCCGAAACAAGAGTTCCCCCTTCATTTTCTGTCGCCGGCGCCCACGCCAGCAGCACCCGGCCGTACACCGGGATCACCGCCTCGTCCTCGGACAGGTTGCATACCACCGAGATCCGGCCGCGTCGCAGCACGAACCAGCGGGCGCTCTCGTCGTAGTCGGCCCAGACCCGTTCCAACCAGGGATCACCGAACTCGGGTCGCGACTTGCGCAGGGCGAGCAGGGCGCGATAGCAGGCCAGTAGCCGGGCATGCGGTTCACGGCCGCGTTCGGTCCAGTCGAGTTTCGAGCGGGTGAAGGTGGCGGGGTCCTGGGGATCGGGGACGTCGTCGGTGGCCCAGCCGTGCGCGGCGAACTCGGCGCGACGGCCGTCGGCGGTCGCGGCGCCGATGACGGGGTCGGTGTGGGAGGTGAAGAACTGGAACGGGGTGCGCGCGCCCCATTCCTCGCCCATGAACAGCATGGGCGTGCTCGCGGACAGCAGCACCAGAGCCGCTTTCACCGCCAGCTGGCCGGGGGTGAGGTAGTCGCTGGGGCGGTCGCCGACGGCGCGGTTGCCGATCTGGTCGTGGTTGCAGGTGTAGCCGAGCAGGGCGCTTCCCGGAATCAGGTCGCGGCGGATCGGGATGCCGTGGGTTCGGCCCCGAAAGCTGGAATAGGTTGCGGCGTGGAAGAACCCGTGGGTGAGGGTTTGGGCCAGGCAGGCCAGTGAGCCGAAATCGGCGTAGTAGCCCTGTCTTTCGCCGGAGACAGCGGTGTGCACGGCGTGGTGGAGGTCGTCGCTCCACTGACCGGTCAGGCCGTAGCCGCCTGCCGCGCGCGGGGTGATCAGGCGTGGGTCGTTGAGGTCGCTTTCGGCGATGAGGGTGAGCGGTCGGCCGAGATGTCCTGAGAGCGCGGTGGTTTCGACGACGAGTTCTTCGAGCAGGTGGGTGGCGGTGTGGTCGACGAGGGCGTGGACGGCGTCGAGGCGGAGGGCGTCGATGTGGAAGTCGCGCAACCAGCGCAGGGCGTTGTCGATGATGTGGCGGCGCACCGCATCGGAACCGGGGCCGTCCAGGTTCACGCTCTGACCCCAGGTGTTGCGGCCGGCGGTGAGGTAGGGCCCGAAGCGTGGGAGGTAGTTGCCGGAGGGGCCCAGGTGGTTGTAGACCACATCGAGGCAGACGGCGAGGCCTCGGGCGTGGCAGGCGTCGACGAAGCGTTGCAGGCCGTCGGGACCGCCGTAGGTTTCCTGCACCGCGTACCAGAGCACGCCGTCGTAACCCCAGTTGTGGGTGCCGTCGAAGGCGTTCACCGGCATGAGTTCCACGGTGGTGACGCCGAGCTCGACCAGATGGTCGAGGCGTTCGATCGCGGCGTCGAAGGTGCCTTCCGGGGTGAAGGTGCCGATGTGCAGTTCGTAGAACACCGAGCCGGCCAGTTGTCTGCCGGTCCAGGACCGATCAGTCCAGACGGCGGTGTCGAGGTCGTGGACGGCGGACAGGGCGTGGACGCCGTTGGGCTGACGTGGTGAGCGAGGGTCGGGCAGCACCGTCGGGTCGTCGTCGATGAGGAAGCCGTACTCCGCACCCTGGCCTGCCTCGGCCCGCACTGACCACCAGCCGCCGCCGTTGCGGCGCATCGGGTGGACCACCCCCTCGAGTTGCAGTCGCATCGCGCTCGCCTCCGGCGCCCACACCCGAAACTGCCTCATGGAGTCAGCATCGCACGGCACGCGGCGGCACGCCCGGGCAACGATTGCTGATCGGTCGCGATGCCCAGCATCGGCTTCGGTGCGCCCGGCGAGTCGGATCAGAGTCGCCGCTGCGGTCGGGGTGACCATGTCATTGTGGCGTCGGGTGGTAGCGGCATCGTGTTCGTGCCGGCCGCCGCGCAACTCGGCAAGAAATGCCTGCGCCGGGGCGCCATGAATCCTGGGTAGTCCGGTCAGCGCGGGAAGGCGGCGACGCCGACCGGTCCCACCCCCACACACAGCGACTGTTCAGGCTCGAGCGGCCTGACCCGCAGGGCGTCGCCGCCGCCGAGCAGCCGGACGTACACCGTGTTCAGGCCCTGTCGCACGTCGGCGACGGTTTCGGTGTCGCCTTCGAAGGACACCGCGATCCGGCCGTCACGGTCGGCGAAGTAGTTGATCTGGGCGGTCCAGTCGCGGATCTGCATGGGACCGTCCAAGGGGATCGAGGTGCTGCCGCGCACTCGGTGGCCACATTGCGGTTCCGGACCCGGGGTGACGGCGCGGTTCCACCAGACATACGCGTCGACGATGTCGCCGGTGTCGGTGATCATCCGCAGCGTCGGAGTGGCTGCGGCGAACGTTGTCGGCGTCGCGATCGGAGCGAGGACGTGGTCGGTCATGTTCTGCGGGAAAGCCAACGGGTTCAAGACATTCCAGGGGACTTCCTGCGGCAGCAGTGGGGCGTCCGTCGCTGTCGGGAGGGCCGCGCGCACGCCGGTGATGTAGGTGCGCGCCGGGCTCGGTTCCCATGACCGGGTGAAGGTGATTGTGGAGATGACGCTGCTCAGCAGGAAGAGGACGGCGGGTATCGCGAACAGCGTCGAGGTGGGCAGGTCTCTCGGGATGCGCGATGTCGGGCCGGTTCGCAGGCGTTCGCTCGGCTGGGACCCTCCGACCGAGCCGGTCCTGAACCGGAAACGGCTGCGCGGCAACATGCCTGCGGTGCGTGGACGAGCGTCCGCCGTGTCGGACCCGCGACGGTCGGGTGACGAATCCTCCTGCGCGACAGCGGAACGCCGTGCCTGCAGAATCAGCGCAAGGGCGATTGTGGCAATCACGGCGAAGTCGGCGAAGTAGCGCATGGACTGGAGTAGCAGGGCGGCGGTGCCGGGCCCGTCGCGCAGCACGATCACCGGGGCTATGGTCGCGATGGCGTAGGCCGCAGCGCACAACCAGACCGCAGTCACCCGCGCCCGGGAGCGAATTGTCCACGCCGCCAACAGGATCAGCAGTAGCCAACAGATGAGGACGGCCAGGCCTGGCGGGTCGGCCCAGGGCGTGGCCGGTTGCCACCGTTCCCATCGCCACGGACCACCGAACAAGGCGGGGACCAATCCGTCCGACAGCGCCCGGCTGAGCAGCGCGCCGGGATCTTCGGGCCCGGTCAGCCCGCGCGGGCGCTGGATGACCAACAGGAACACAGCGGCCCAGGCGAGCAAGACGGCGCCGCCCGCCACCCAGAGCGCTCCCCCGCGACGAACCGCATCACGCCAGGGACGCCCCGCGACATGCGCCGACAACGCGACCACCGCGCACGCCACCGGTAGCACGACGATCGACTTCTCGAACGACAGCAAGGCCATAGCCGAGACGAGAGCACCCGATATCGCGTGGCGACGCCTGCCCGTCCGCGCCAGCAGGACGGCGTCCGCGCTCACCCAGGCCAGCGCGATCTGCAACGGCAGGGCGTTCACCGCCGCCGCCCACCAGGCGAACGCGGGCACGGTCAAGGGCACGAACAGGTAGAACAGCAGCGGTCCGAGCACCCGCGCCCGCCATCCCATCAGCACGACGAGCAGCCGTAGCACCGCGAGCGAGGCGAGCAGTTGCAACCCGACGAGCACCGCCGCCGCGAAGGGCCAGCTCAGCGGCGCCACCTTCGTCACCAGCCAGGTCAACGCGATCGCCAACGGCATCACATGCCCATCGTGACTGGTCAGCAACAACTCCGCCGACCACAGGGGGTGCCTGCTGACCTGTCCGATGAGGATGAAATCGTCCCAGTAGAAGAAGCCGGAAAACGCCACCCAGCCCCGCAGAACCAACTGGGCGAGAATCAGCGCGACAGCCAGGCCGACCACCACACGCACAGACAATCGCTGCCTGTGCGCAGACGACGCGGCCGATGCGGGCGAGTCGAGCAGCGTCACAGACATCACGCCTTTCGACGCTAGCCCGTTCGCCTCTATCCGGCCATCACCCCGCCGGGGCCTGGGTGTCGGCACCAGATAGCGTCCGGAAGTTCGGTAGTTCTCCTGATCGGGCGAACAGCCGTCCTCTCAGAGGAACTCGCGCACCGCGGTAGTGAAGCGAAGCGGTTGGTCTTCGTGGAGCATGTGGCCCGCGTCGGGGACGAGGGTCAGCTTCGCGTCAGGGAGCGCCGGGTGGCGACCTCACCGGCCTGCCGCACCGGCACCCAGGTGTCGCGTTCGCCCATACGATCAACTCGCTCGGGGTAGCGGGCGGCCAGTTCGACAGCCAGTGCGCCGTTCATCGAATGCGCCACGAAGGAGGCGCGATCGATGCGTGCGGCGTCGAGGAATTGCACTACCGCGTCCGTCATTGCTCGGCGGATCACATCATCGGGCTCAGCCCAGGCAGCCCGGCCCGAGTAGTGCTTTCAGGTCGCCCATCAGCGCCGAGGACGGTGAGACCCGCCAGGCGTCGTCGAGCTTGAGCATGGTGGTCTTTTCTCTGGCGCCGACGTGGCGGATGTGCACATCGGACGTTCCGGGATGGCGGGAGAGGACCTTCTTGAGTTCCTTGACCTTGTCCGGCGTGCACATGCGGGTGGTCATGACCACCGACACGGGCTTGGCCACGCCGATCGCCGAAAGGTCGGGCACCACGAGGTCGTTGGCGATCAGGGAGATGCGGTCGTCGCGTACCGAGACACGGGCCTTCACCAGTACGACGGCGTCTTCGACCACGTCCATGCCGTAGACCGAGTAGGACTGGGGAAAGAACAGCACTTCCACGCCACCGGTGAGGTCCTCGAGCTGGGCGGAGGCCCAGGCCAGGCCGTTCTTGTTGATGCGGCGGTTCACCGAGGCGAGGATGCCGCCGATGGTCACCTGCGCGCCGTCCTTGACGTCGCCTTCCAGGATGGCCGGGATGGGGGTGTCCACCTGGGCGGCGAGGACGTGTTCGACGCCGTTGAGCGGGTGGCCCGACACGTACAGGCCGAGCATCTCCCGCTCCAGGGCCAGCTTGTGTTTGGTTTCCCATTCGTCGTCGGGCACCTTCACGTTGAACACCGATGCCATCGACTCGTCGGCGTCGTCCATGCCGCCGAACAGGTCGAACTGGCCGATCGCCTCGGCCTTCTTCGTCGACATCACCGCGTCGATCGCATCGGAATGCACCAGCATCAGGCCCTTGCGGGGATGCCCGAGCGAGTCGAAAGCGCCTGCCTTGATGAGGGATTCGGTAACCTTCTTGGAGCAGGCCGTGGCGTCGATCTTGTTCAGGTAATCGGAGAAGTCGGTGAACTTCGACTTCTCCTTGCGGGCGGCGATGATCGAGGACACCACGTTGGCGCCGACATTGCGCACCGCGCCGAGACCGAAACGGATGTCCTTGCCCACCGAGGCGAAGTTCTGCTCCGACTCGTTGACATCGGGCGGCAGCACCGTGATGCCCATCTTGCGGCAGTCCGACAGGTAGACCGCGGCCTTGTCCTTGTCGTCACCGACGGAGGTAAGCAGACCGGCCATGTACTCGGCCGGATAGTTCGCCTTCAGATAGGCCGTCCAGAACGAGACGAGGCCGTATCCGGCGGCGTGCGACTTGTTGAACGCGTAACCGGCGAACGGGAGGATCGTGTCCCACAGCGCCTTGATGGCCGGTTCGGAGAAGTCGTTGGCGAGCATGCCCTCGCGGAAGCCGGCATAGGCCTCTTCCAGCACCGACAGCTTCTTCTTACCCATGGCGCGGCGCAGGATGTCGGCTTGGCCGAGCGAGTACCCGGCCACCTTCTGCGCGATCTGCATGATCTGTTCCTGATAGACGATCAGGCCGAAGGTGTCGGCCAGGATGTCTTTCAGCGGCTCTTCGAGTTCGGGGTGGATCGGTTTGACTTCTTGCCGCCCGTTCTTACGGTCGGCGTAGTCGTTGTGGGCGTTCATGCCCATCGGGCCGGGACGGTAGAGCGCGAGCACCGCGACGATGTCGCCGAAGCCGGTGGGCTGCATGCGGCGGAGCAGGTCGCGCATGGCGCTGCCGTCGAGCTGGAACACGCCGAGAGTGTCGCCGCGGGCGAGCAATTCGTAGGTGGCCGGGTCATCGAGCGGCAGGTTGTCCATGTCGAGATCGATGCCGCGGTTGGCCTTGATGTTCTCCAGGGCGTCACCGATGACGGTGAGGTTGCGCAGGCCGAGGAAGTCCATCTTCAGCAGGCCGATGGCCTCGCACGACGGGTAGTCCCAACCGGTGATGATCGCGCCGTCCTGGGCGCGCTTCCACACCGGGATGGCGTCGGTGAGCGGCTCCGAGGACATGATGACCGCGCAGGCGTGTACGCCCGCGTTGCGGATCAGCCCTTCCAGACCCTTCGCGGTCTCGTAGATCTTGGCGACATCGGGGTTGGTGCTGATGAGTTCGCGGACCTCGGCGGCTTCCTTGTACCGCTCGTGGTCGGGATCGGTGATGCCGGCG
Organism: Nocardia rosealba; assembly: GCF_020216065.1. Lineage (GTDB taxonomy): Bacteria > Actinomycetota > Actinomycetes > Mycobacteriales > Mycobacteriaceae > Nocardia > Nocardia rosealba. The sequence continues at coordinate 267,381 of NZ_JAIWNA010000009.1, read as the reverse complement.
ACCGAGATGTCCTTGGCCATGATCGGCGGGGGCAGCGCCTTGGAGATCTGGTCGGCGATGGCGAAACCGGGCTGGCCGAACAGGACTCGCGCGGAGTCCTTGATCGCGGCCTTGGTCTTGATGGTGCCGAACGTGATGACCTGGGCCACCCGGTCGCTGCCCCACTTCTCGGTGGCGTAGCGGACCATCTCACCGCGGCGGCGATCGTCGAAGTCGATATCGATATCGGGCATCGACACGCGCTCGGGGTTGAGGAATCGCTCGAACAGCAGACCGTGCGGGATGGGGTCGATATTGGTGATGCCCATCGCGTAGGCGACCAGCGAACCGGCGGCCGAACCACGGCCGGGGCCGACGCGGATACCGACTTCGAGTGCGTGCTTGATGAGGTCACCGACGACGAGGAAGTAGGCGGGGAACCCCATGTCGCAGATGACTTTGAGCTCGAAGTCGGCGCGGTCGAGGTATTCGCGTGACGGACCGTCGGGGAAGCGGCGATCCAGGCCCTCGAGGACCTCCTTTCGCAGCCAGCTGGCCTGCGTATGGCCTTCGGGGACCGGGAAGATCGGCATCCGGTCGCGGTGCTGCCACACCTCGTCGTAGGGCTGGACCCGTTCGCCGATGAGTTCGGTGTTGTCACACGCGCCGGGGACTTCGGCGTCCCAGATGGCACGCATCTCCTCGGCTGATTTCAGATAGTAGCCGTCACCGTCGAATTTGAAGCGGGTGGGGTCCGAGAGCGTCTTGCCGGTCTGAATGCACAGCAGCGCTTCATGATTGGTCGACTGGTCCTTGGTGACGTAATGGCAGTCGTTGGTGGCCAGCGGGGGGATATCGAGCTGCTTGCTCACCATGAGCAGGCCCTCACGCACACGACGCTCGATCGACAGACCGTGGTCCATCACCTCGAGGAAGAAGTTCTCCTTACCGAAGATTTCCTGCCACTTCGCGGCGGCCTCGAGGGCTTCACGCTCGTGCCCGAGGCGAAGACGGGTCTGCACCTCACCCGAGGGGCAACCGGTGGTGGCGATGATGCCCTCGGCGTGCTGGGCGATGATCTCCTCGTCCATCCGCGCCCACTTACCGAGCTGACCCTCGATCGAGGCAAGACTCGACAGCTTGAACAGGTTCCGCAGACCGGTCGCGTTCTCGGCGACCATCGTCATATGGGTGTAGGCACCGGAACCGGAGACGTCGTCACTCTTCTGCGACGGATCACCCCACAGCACACGCTTGGTGTCGAACCGCGAACCCGGCGCGATGTAGGCCTCGATGCCGATGATCGGCTTGATGCCCGCCTTCTTCGCGGAGTTGTAGAACTCCGAAGCGCCGTACATGTTGCCGTGGTCGGTCATCCCGACCGCGGTCATCCCCAACCGCTCCGCCTCCGCGAACAACGGCGAAATCTTCGCCGCACCGTCGAGCATGGAGTACTCGGTGTGGTTGTGCAGGTGAACGAACGATCCGGACGAAGCCAAGACGGTCCTTCCTCCCATGGTGTCGACGGGGGTTGGCCTTGGCATTCTAGGCATGTGGGTACGACAAGTTTTCCCGTGCCACACGGGCGCCCTGCCTCCGCCTGGCAATGGTCCGGCGTGTCGTGGTCAAGGTCACCGGCGCGTCCTCGGCGGTGTCCGTTTTCCGCCGGTCGGATCCCGGCGGCGGAGACGTCGACGGCGTGCGGTCACGGTCATAATCGGAGCGTGCGGGCTGAGCGGATCGATCCATGACCACCTTCGTGGTCGCTGTCGCGGTGGTGGTGGCGATGGCGATGGTCGTGCTGTTGATCTGGCGGCGGACGCAGCGGGTGGTGACGACTCCCGCGCAGCGGGCGGTGCATCAGGCGTTGCATACGGCGTCGTTGGCGGCGGTGCCGTTGCGGCGGGGGTTGACCGAGGAGTCGGCGCGGGCGGCGGCGCCGCATCTGCGGACGTTGGCGGCGGCGGAGGGGTTGGGGGTCGCCGATGCGGAGGGGGTGCTGCTGGCGTGGGACGGGCCGCATACGGGGATGCTGGGGTCCTTCGGTGCGGCGGCGCGGCGGGCCATCGCTTCGGAGCGGCCGGTGCTGGTCGACGGTGACGAGCACACGTTGATCGCGCAACCGTTGCTGACCGATGTGGGGGCGGCGGTCGGTGCGCTCGGGATGGTGATCACCGGCAAGCCGGGGCCGGGGATGCTCGGTGCGGCGGCCGAGGTGGCGCGGTATGCCTGTGGGCAGTTGGAATTGGCGGAACTGGATGCCTCGCGGGCCCGGGTCGACCGGGCGGAGGTGCGGGCGTTGCGCGCCCAGATCAGCCCGCATTTCATCTACAACGCGCTCAATACGATCGCCTCGTTCGTGCGCACCGATCCCGACCGGGCGCGCGAACTGATCCTCGAATTCGCCGACTTCACCCGGTACTCGTTCCGGGCGGCGGGCGAATTCACCGTGCTGGCCGACGAATTACGCAATATCGAACGGTATCTGGCGTTGGAGCAAGCCCGTTTCGGTGACGCGCTCGATGTGCGGCTACGGATCGCCCCGGAGGTGCTGGGCGTCGTCCTGCCGTTCCTCGCCCTGCAACCGCTGGTCGAGAACGCGGTGCGGCACGGGCTCGGCGGCGGCAGACACGGCGGGCAGTTGAGCATCGTAGCCAGCGACGAAGGGACCGACTGCCTCATCAGCGTCGAGGACGACGGCATCGGCATGGACCCCGACCTGCTGCGCTCCGGCGCCCTCGACGCCGTCGACACCTCCGGCCCGACCCGCACCGGCGAAGCCGCCCACGTGGGCCTGTCCAATGTCGACGACCGCCTCCGCGCCGCCTTCGGCAACGACTACGGCCTCGTCGTGGAAACCGCCCCCGGCGCGGGCACCAAGGTCAGCATGCGAGTCCCCAAGTTCCGCCCCGGAATCCGGGCCTGACTCATCACGGCCGAGTCAGCAACGACAACCAGGCATCCTGATGGTCGGCCAGTGGCTCGTCGAGCGGCAACCCCACGAAGCGGCAGGCGAACAACATCCCGCTGTCCACGCCTTCGCCTTCCACCCGGTGCAGCCACGAATCAGGCGTTTCCGGGCCGGCGCGTAGATGAAAGTAGGTCGTCGACCGCTGCTGCCCGGTCACAGGATGTGCCCGGTCGTCCACCGCGAGTTCCTCGACGATCGACACCTCACGCAGCCCCGTTTCCTCGAAGACTTCGCGCAGGACCGCTTCCTCGAGCCGCTCACCGAGGTGGACGCCGCCTGCCGGAATTTGCGTTCCGGCTTCCGGCATTCCGGCGTGGTCGAACACCAGCAGTTCCGGGCCACCGCCCACGCGAATCACATACGCGGCCACTCGGATTCGCGGTTCACGCACAACCATATTGTGCCCGACGAAACTGTCCTCAGCAGGCCTCGACCGCGCGCTAACCTGCGGTATGCCCGAGTTGATCGTGCCGCACGTGCATTGGCATACGGCGTGGCTGGATGCCCACGACGAGTGGGGAGCGGGTGTCCAGGAGGACGGATTCGGGCTGCTGGCGGAAGACGAGGTCCGGTCTGTACGAGGGTTCGAGGCCTGGGTGCGCCGGTTGACCGAAGTGGATCGCGATCGCTGCGTCTACCGGTGGATCGTCGAAGGTGATCGGGTGCTCGGCGGGATCGCCATGAAGCTCGAATGCGGCGAATTCGGGCACATCGGGTACGGAATCAGACCGTCTGCTCGGCGGCGGGGGCTCGGTACATGGGCGCTAGGGCGGATGCTCGGTGAGGCGCGGAACTACGGTCTCGAGCGGATCGTGCTCATCTGCGCCGAGGACAATGTCGCGTCGGCGCGGACGATCGAACGCAACGGCGGCGTCCTGGAGGGGATCGTCGAGACCGATCTCGGGCAGGCGCGGCGGTACGTGGTCGGCGTCTGAATCCAGCCGCTACGATGAGCGGGCTGTGACCTGGAACACTGATGACGCTTCGACCGCTCTGCGGGTGCTGGCTGTCGACGACGAGAAGCCCGCGCTCGACGAGCTGGTGTATCTGCTCAACGAGCAGGTCGGGGTGGGGGAAGTGCACGGGGCGTCCGAGGCGACGGGGGCTTTGCGGGTGTTGCGGGCGCATCCGGTCGATGCGGTGTTTCTCGATATCGACATGCCGGGGCTGACGGGGATGGAACTGGCGGGGATTCTGTCGGAGTTTGCCGAGCCACCGGCGGTGGTGTTCGTGACCGCGCACGACGATCACGCGGTGGCCGCGTTCGATCTGGGGGCCGTGGATTACCTGCTCAAACCGTTGCGGGCGGCGCGGCTGGCCGAGGCGGTGCGGCGGATCGCGGCGGCCCGGGCGACGGTGCCGGCTTCGCCCCCGGAGCAGACGCATCCGAGCGAGGTGATCCCGGTGGAACTCGGCGGGGTCACCACACTGGTGCACCGGGCCGATGTGGCCTGGGTGGAGGCCGACGGCGATTACGCGCGCCTGCACACCAGGACCGGGTCGCACCTGGTGCGCATCCCGCTCACTGCCCTCGAATCACGCTGGGAGGGTGCGGGTTTCCTGCGGGTGCACCGGTCGTACCTGGTGGCGTTACGGCTGGTCACCGGGTTGCGCAGCACGGGAAGCGGCACGGTTGTCTGCCTGCGCGCGGAAGGCGCGTCCGGCGCGGTGGAGTTGCCGGTGAGCAGGCGGCAGGTGCGGGAACTCAAACAGCGCCTCGTGCACGGGCCACGGCAGAACTGGTCGCAGCGATGACCGGTCCGCAACGGCCACAGCGCGAGCGGGTAGTGCTCGCGCAGCGGCGCGGTGCGCGTCGGGTGCGTACCCGCACCGAGGTGGTGGAGCAGACCGATCTCGGGGCGGCGCTGATCGGCGGACTGATCCGCGCCCAGCTCGGGCTCGCCCTTCGCCTCGGTTTCGTGGTCGTCGCCGGATTCGGTGCGCTGCCGCTGCTGTTCGGGATCGACGCCGTCGCCTCGACGACCGTCCTCGGTATCCGCCTCCCCTGGCTGATCCTCGGCCTCCTCGCGTTCCCGCTGCTGTACGCCGTGGGTCGGGTGTATGTCCGGCTGGCCCAGCGCAACGAGGACGACTTCCTCGAACTGGCAGGTGACTGAGCCGTGCGTATTCGGGTACCGAAATCGCGGTCGCGCCGCGGCACAACTTGCGAGGCCCCCGGGGAGAGCTCACCTGCGCCGATGTCATCGCCGCACGTGGCCTGCGCCGCCGCGAACCACCGCAGGCCTCGCCAGAAGCCGAGCGGCGCGAGCGGTCGGCGATCGCTTGGGCCACCGCTGGATGCTGGTGGTCGGTACAGTCGCCCCGTCTCCCCCGCGACGACGGGCACGGCGGTGCGGGATTCGACATCACGCGGAGGCAACTCCCGATGACCTCGGGCATTCCGATGCTCACCGTGGCGGCGCTGGTACTCGCAGCTCTGGCCACGATCGGCATCGGCCTGTACGGGGTCCGGCTGTCGCGCACGACGTCGGACTTCCTGGTCGCCTCCCGCACGGTCGGTTCACGCTGGAACGCGGCGGCCATCTCGGGTGAATACCTCTCCGCCGCGTCGTTTCTCGGCGTCGCGGGACTGATCGCCAAGTACGGCGCCGACGCACTCTGGTACCCGGTGGGGTTCACGGCGGGCTACCTGGGTCTGCTGATGTTCGTCGCCGCTCCCCTTCGCCGCTCCGGCGCCTACACCGTCCCCGACTTCGCCGAGTTCCGGCTCGGTTCGATCCGGTTGCGGCGCATGGCCGCCGGGGTGGTCGTCGTGGTGTGCGCGGTGTACCTCATTCCCCAGTTCCAGGGCGCGGGCCTGACCCTGCACCTGCTGCTCGGGGTGCCCGCCTGGGTGGGCGCGGTCGCGGTCGGCACCATCGTGCTCGCCAATGTGATCGGCGGCGGGATGCGCTCGGTGACGCTGGTGCAGGCCTTCCAGTATTGGTTGAAACTGACCGCCGTCGCGATCCCCGCCCTTGTCCTCGGGCTGCACTTCCTCGCCGACGAACGCCCGCTCGGCACCCCGGCCCCGCCGACGGTCGACCGGCTCACCACCGTCGACATCACCACGGATGTGGTTGTGCACCTGGACGTTTCCCAGGTGGTCACCGTGCACGGCACCCTCGACGGGCAGAACACCGCAGGCCAGGTGACGCTGACACCGGGTGACCACACCCTGGCCGAAGGCACCGAGCTGTTCTTGGCACCCGGTTCGGCGGTACCGGTCGTCGCCGGCGCACCGTCCGACGGCACCGGCTGGGTCGAACCCGGTGGCGGCTTCGGCGGGAATCATCCCCGGTACCAGGTGTTCTCGCTGATCGTCGCGACCTTCCTCGGCACCATGGGGCTACCGCACGTGCTCGTCCGCTTCTACACGAACCGGGACGGACCGTCCGCGCGGCGCACGGCGCTCACTGTGATCGGTCTGGTCGGCCTGTTCTATCTGTTCCCGATCCTGCTCGGCGTCTTCGCCCGGCTGTACGTTCCGCAACTGCTCATCACCGGCGCCTCGGACGCGGCGGTCGTGCTGTTACCGGGTGCCGTTCTCGGCGGGCTCGGTGGTCAGGTGCTCACCGCGCTGGCGGCGGCCGGAGCGATCGCGGCGTTCCTGTCCACGTCGTCGGGATTGCTGGTGAGTCTGGCCGGGGTGCTCAGCACCGATGTGCTGCGCGGAAGGATCCGTGACTTCCGGGCGGCAGCCCTGGTCGCCGGGCTCGTTCCCCTCACGCTCGCGCTCACCGTCGCCTCGCTCGACCTGTCGCGCACGGTCGCGCTCGCGTTCTCGGTGGCCGCCTCGACGCTGTGCCCGCTGCTCGTGCTCGGCATCTGGTGGCGTGGGCTCACCGCCACCGGCGCGGCGTGCGGCATGCTCGTCGGCGCTGTCACCGCGGGCGGGGCGACCGTGGTCGCGGTGCTCGGCGGGGTCCCGACCGACGTGGCCGACGGTTGGGCGACGGCGATCGTCGACTACCCGGCCGCGGTGAGCGTGCCGCTGGCCTTCGCGGTGACCGTCGTGGTGAGCCTGCTCGGCAAGCGGCCGGAGGGGCGGGTCGTCGCGGGCATCTTCCTGCGCATGCACGCACCGGAACGGCTCGGGATGGGCGCGGACCGCAACCCGGTCGACCGCTGACCGGCCGACCGTTCACCGCACGCCGACGACCGTTCACCGCACAGGTGAGCACCTTCACCGAGTGACCCACACCACAGAACGCCGTGCGCCCTACCGTCATCACAGAGCACCTCCCCCTTCACGCTAGGACCCCGGCATGACCGAAACCGACACCGAAAAAGCGCCCGACCGGCGCCCGCCGAGTGCCGCCGAATTCCTCGCCGTGCAGGCGAGCCCGCAGTTCCAGGATCTGCGGAACCGGCTGCGCCGCTTCGTCTTCCCGATGACCGCACTGTTCCTGGTGTGGTACCTGACCTATGTGGTGCTCGGCGCGTACGCGCACGACTTCATGGCCACACCGGTCTTCGGCAATATCAACGTCGGACTATTGCTCGGCCTCGCGCAGTTCGTCACGACCTTCGTCATCACCGGCGCGTATGTCCGGTTCGCCAACCGTGAGCTGGATCCGCGGGCCGCGGCCATCCGGGAAGAACTCGAAGGGGACCGCGCATGAGCATTCTCGCCGCGGATACGACGGTGGGTAACCCCGTCGCCAATATCGCTATCTTCGGACTGTTCGTGGTGGTCACCATGGTCGTGGTGATCCGGGCCAGCCGCAACAACGCCAGTGCCGCGGACTATTTCACCGGTGGTCGCGGGTTCTCGGGACCGCAGAACGGCATCGCCATCGCCGGTGACTACCTGTCGGCGGCCAGCTTCCTCGGTATCGCAGGCGCCATCGCCGTCTACGGCTACGACGGGTTCCTGTACTCGATCGGATTCCTCGTCGCCTGGCTGGTCGCGCTGCTGCTGGTGGCCGAAATGCTGCGCAACACCGGCAAATTCACGATGGCCGACGTGCTCAGTTTCCGGTTGAAGGAGGGCCCGGTTCGCACCGCGGCCGCGCTGACCACGCTCACGGTGTCGCTGTTCTACCTGCTCGCGCAGATGGCGGGTGCGGGCGGTCTGGTCGCCTTGCTGCTCGACATCTCCTCGCGTGCGGGGCAATCGGTGGTCATCGCGATCGTCGGCGTGCTGATGATCGTGTATGTGCTCGTCGGCGGGATGAAGGGCACCACCTGGGTGCAGATCATCAAGGCGGTCCTGCTGATCGCCGGTGCCGCGCTGATGACGGTGATGGTGTTCGCCAAGTTCGGGTTCAATCTGTCCGACATCCTCGGTGCCGCACAGGAATCGGTGAGCGAGTCGGCCAACAAGGCCGTCGCGAGCCGCGATGTGCTCGCCCCCGGCGCCCAGTACGGCGGCAGCGAGATGTCGAAGCTGAACTTCCTGTCGCTGGGTCTGGCACTCGTGCTCGGCACCGCTGGTCTGCCGCACGTCCTGATGCGCTTCTACACGGTGCCGACCGCGAAAGAGGCTCGACGCTCGGTGGTGTGGGCGATCGGTCTGATCGGCGCGTTCTACCTGTTCACCCTGGTGCTCGGCTACGGCGCGGCGGCCATCGTGGGCCCGGACAAGATCCTGGCTGCGGCGGGCGGGCAGAACGCGGCGGCACCGCTGCTGGCCTTCGAGCTCGGCGGCGTGATCCTGCTCGGTGTGATCTCGGCGGTGGCGTTCGCGACCATCCTCGCCGTCGTCGCCGGTCTGACGATCACCGCGTCGGCGTCGTTCGCGCACGACATCTACGCCAGCGTGATCAAGAAGGGCAACGTCGACGAGCGCAAGCAGGTGCGGGTCTCGCGGATCACCGCCGTGGTGATCGGTGTGCTCGCGATCGGCCTCGGCATCCTGGCCAACGGCCAGAACATCGCGTTCCTGGTGGCGCTGGCCTTCGCGGTGGCGGCGGCGGCGAACCTGCCGACCATCCTGTACTCGCTGTTCTGGAAGCGGTTCAACACCACCGGCGCGCTGTGGTCGATGTACGGCGGCTTGATCTCGACCATCGTGCTCATCGTGTTCTCCCCGGCGGTGTCGGGCACCAAGACCTCGATGATCACCGGGACCGACTTCCACTGGTTCCCGCTGTCCAACCCGGGCATCGTGTCCATCCCGCTGGCGTTCGTGCTCGGTGTGGTCGGCACCTATCTGGGTGGGCGCGGCGAGAAGGTCGACCTCGGCAAGGCCGCGGAGATGGAAGTACGTGCCCTGACCGGCGTCGGTGCGGAGAAGGCGATCTCGCACTGATGTCCCCCACGCCCGTTCCGGTGGTTCGTCCCACCGGAACGGGCTGTCCCCCTGAGTGTTTCGAAGGAGAATTGTTGTGACCGGCGCAGTGACCAATCCCGCGACCAGCTTCGGACCGAGTGCGGAGTTCGCCGCCCAGGCGAACGCGACCGCCGACCTCTACGAGCGGGCCGACGCCGACCGCGACGGCTTCTGGGCCGAGCAGGCGCGCCGGTTGCACTGGCACACGCCGTTCACCCAGGTACTGGACTGGTCTGACGCACCGGTGGCGAAGTGGTTCGCCGACGGCGAGCTGAACGTGGCCTACAACTGCCTCGACCGGCATGTGCTCGACGGGCACGGCGACCAGGTCGCCGTCCTGTGGGAGGGTGAGCCGGGCGACTCGCGGGCGATCACCTATCAGGAACTGCTCGACGAAGTGTGCCGGGCGGCCAACACTTTCAGCGCGCTCGGGCTCGTCGCCGGTGATCGGGTGGCCATCTACATGCCGATGGTGCCCGAGGCGATCGTGGCGATGCTGGCGTGTGCGCGGTTGGGGCTCACGCATTCGGTGGTGTTCGCCGGGTTCTCGCCGAGCGCGCTGCGTCAGCGGGTCGACGACGCGCAGGCGCGGCTGATCGTGACTACCGACGGGCAGTGGCGGCGGGGTAAGCCCGCGCCGTTGAAGTACGCCGTGGACGAGGCGCTCGGTGACGACCCGACCAGCGTCGAGCATGTGCTGGTGGTGCGCCGGACCGGGTTGGATGTGCCGTGGACCGAGGTTCGTGATCTGTGGTGGGACGAAACGGTTTCCACCGCATCGCCGTCGCACGAGGCGCAGGCGTTTCCGGCCGAGCATCCACTGTTCATCCTCTACACCTCCGGCACGACCGGGAAGCCGAAGGGCATCCTGCACACCAGCGGCGGATATCTCACCCAGACCGCCTACACCCACCACAACGTCTTCGATCACAAGGCCGGACAAGACGTCTACTGGTGCACCGCCGACATCGGATGGGTCACCGGACACAGCTACATCGTCTACGGACCCCTGGCCAACCGCGCCACCCAGGTCGTCTACGAAGGCACCCCGAACTCCCCCAATGAGCACCGCCACTTCGAGATCATCGAAAAGTACGGCGTCACCATCTATTACACGGCGCCCACGCTGATCCGCACCTTCATGAAGTGGGGTCGTGAGATCCCCGACGCCCACGATCTGTCGTCGCTGCGTCTGCTTGGCTCGGTCGGCGAACCGATCAATCCCGAAGCGTGGCGTTGGTACCGGGAAGTGTTCGGCGACAACAAGACTCCGATCGTGGACACCTGGTGGCAGACCGAGACCGGCGCCATCATGATCTCGCCGCTGCCCGGCGTCACCGCTGCCAAGCCCGGCGCGGCCATGCGTGCGCTGCCCGGTGTTTCGGCGAATGTCGTCGACGACGACGGATCACCGCTGAGCGCCGACGCGTCGGGCCTGCTCGTGTTGGACAAGCCGTGGCCGTCGATGCTGCGCGGTATCTGGAACGACATGGACCGCTACCGCGAAACCTATTGGCAGCGTTTCGCTGCCGAAGGCTGGTACTTCGCCGGTGACGGCGCCAAACTCGACACCGACGGCGACCTCTGGGTCCTCGGCCGCGTCGACGACGTCATGAACGTCTCCGGCCACCGCATCTCCACCGCCGAAGTCGAATCCGCCCTCGTCGGCCACCCCGCCGTCGCCGAAGCCGCTGTCGTCGGCGCCACCGACCCCACCACAGGCCAAGGCATCGTCGCCTTCGTCATCCTCACCGGCTCCACCACCCCCGACGACACCCTCGCCGACACCCTCAAAGCCGAGGTATCCAAACAGATCAGCCCCATCGCCAAACCCCGCGAAATCCACATCGTCCCCGAACTCCCCAAAACCCGCAGCGGCAAAATCATGCGCCGCCTCCTACGCGACATCGCCGAAGGACGCGAACTCGGCGACACCTCGACCCTCGTCGACCCCGCCGTCTTCGAGGCGATCGCCAAGGCATGAGCGCCCGGGACCAGGGCTCTCGGCTCCCCGGCGAGTCCGAACACGGACAACGTGACCCAAACGGGCATGCTGTGACCGTGGAGATTCCGATGTTCCCCCTGGGTACCGTGCTGCTGCCCGGTGAGCCGTTGTCCCTGCAGATCTTCGAGCCACGGTATGTGGCGCTGGTTCGCGACTGTCTCGACGGCAGTCGCGAACCGGAGTTCGGCGTGGTGCTGATCGAACGTGGCAGCGAAGTCGGCGGTGGCGACGTGCGCACCGACGTGGGTGTGCTCGCCCAGATCACCGATGTGACCGAACTGCCCGGCGACCGGTTCCGTCTGCGCTGCCTCGGCACCGAACGCCTGCGGGTTCAGCAGTGGCTCCCCGACGACCCCTACCCCCGCGCCGAAACCTCGGTCTGGCCCGACGAACCCGGCGCCGACGACACCGCCCTGCTGGACGACCTGCGCGAGCGCGCCACCCGCCTCCACGACCTCACCACCCGCCTCGCCCTGCGCAGCGGCATCCGCCACCCACCACCGTCGGCCCCCCTCGACCAGCTCCCCACCGACCCGACCACCCGCTCCTACACTCTCGCCGCCGCCCTCCCCATCTCCCTCACCGACCGCCAATCCGCCCTCACCGCCCCCGACCCCCACACCCGCCTCACCCACCTGTCGACAGCCCTCGACGACGCCATCGCCATGGTCGAGTTCCGCCTCCAATAGCGTTGCGCGGCACTCAGGTGCGCGGCACCGGGCGATGCGGCGAACGGGTCGACCCCTCGGGATTCGCCAGGCACCGTTCGAGCGCACCGAAGGCCTCGAACACCTCGGGTGCCTCGAAGGCGCGATTGCGGCGCCCGACCGTGAGCTGGCGGAGGACGCCCGCCTCGACCAAGCGGTCGATGGCGGCATTGGCCGCGGGAAAACTGCGATCGGCGAGGGCAGCCGCAGTCGCGACAGTGACGATCGGTGCCCCGACGAGGTGCGGCAGCAACCGTGCCACCGCGGAATCGGCGCGCATCGGCGCCAGTCGATCCGTCCAGCTCGCCAGCAGAGCGGCCGTGCGCGACTCGAAGATCATCGCGTCGGCCACGGACCGGCTGCATGCGGCGGCGAAGCGACCGATCCACGTATTCACTCCGTCCATCGCGGCAGCCGTATCCGGTGGGCCGAGATGCCGAAATGCGGTGAGCCCGTCGATATAGCTGCGGATGGACGTGGCCAGCACCAGCGAGACTGGGGCGACGACCCGCTCCGAGAGACCGCGACGCCGCAGGACGAGGTGGATCAGCACTCGCCCGGTGCGGCCGTTGCCGTCGACGAACGGGTGGATCGTCTCGAACTGGGCGTGGGCGATCGCTGCCTGCGCGACGGCGGGCAGGTCGTCGGTGTTGACGAATTCGATCAAGTCCTCCATCAAGTCGGGCACCCGATCCGCGGGTGGAGGCACGTACACCGCGGAGCACGGGTTGTACGAGCTGCCCCCGAGCCAGTTCTGCTGATCCCGGTACCGCCCGCCGTGTGCGGCCACCCGTGTGCCCGCCAGCAGTCGTCGATGCGCGTCGAGCAGCACCGCAGTGCTGATCTGCTCTCCGCTGCCGACCGATCGCACACCGGTGGCCATCGCCTCGATATTGGCGAGCACCTCGGTGGCGGTGACATCGGTCGACTCGTTCAGGATTGCCGCGGCCTCCGCGCGCAACAACCGTCGCGCTCCGATTTCCAGACCCTCGATCCGGGAGGACGCGACGGCCTCGGCCCGCAACAACAGCCGGGACAACACCTCCGTGTCGGACAATGCCGCAGCATCACGGTCGAGCCGGGCCAACGCGACCTCAGCATCGGCGACATCGGCACTCGTTCCCCCGTCGAGCAGGAAAGATCGCCCTACGAGCGGATCTGGAAGGTAGGCGTGGTAGGTCCCCGCACTCCGGTCACGACGGGAAAGACCACCACGGTCCAGCGAACTCGACCAGTGGCACCGCAGTAGCTCTGCCATCCGCTCCTCCTTTATTAAAGGTTAGCCGATAACCTTTAATAAGAGCCTCGCCAGAGTGTCGTTTCGAACCGGACAGGTGGTGATGCCGTTGTCTGGGGAAAGAGCGGAATGGGCCGCTCGAGGTTCGAGGAGGCGGCGATGAGCGGTGATGTTGTGGTGGGGCGGCGGAGCGTGGTGGCGGGGGCCGGGGTGTTGGCCGCGGCGGCGGTGGTGCCTGCGTGTGGGGACGGGGGCGGGTCGGGGTCGACGGGGGCGCCTGCCGCGCCGGGGACAGCGTTGGCCAAGACCGGGGACGTTCCGGTGGGTGGTGGGGTGATCGTCGGCGACACCGTGATCACGCAGCCGACGGCGGGGGCATTCGTCGGGCTTTCGGCGACCTGCACGCATGCGGGGTGCAAGGTGACGTCGGTGAAGGACGGGGTGATCGTGTGCCCGTGTCACGGGAGCCGGTTCGAGCTGGACGGGGCGGTGCGTGGCGGGCCCGCACGCAACCCATTGCCTACGAAACCGGTTCGGGTCGAAGGGGATTCGATCGTTTCCGGGTAGCGGTTGCGCCGGGCTCCTGACCGGAGCCCGGCGGGTGCGCTCAGCTCGCGTTCATCATCTCGGCCATGCGCCGGTCCATTTCCTCCGGCGACACGTCCTCGATGTGGGTGGCCACGGTCCAGCGGTGACCCCACGGGTCCTCGAAGGAGCCGGTGCGGTCACCGTAGAACTGGTCGCCCATCGGGGTGATCTGCGAGGCGCCCGCTTCGAGGGCGGCGGCGAAGACGGCGTCGGCGTCGGGGACGTAGACCATCAGGTTCACCGGCGAGCCGCCGATGGACTTCGGGTCGACGAAACCGATGTCGGGAACAGGGTCGCCGACCATCAGGACGGAATCGCCGATCAGCAGTTCGCTGTGCACGATCGTCCCGTCGGGACCTGGCATGCGCATGCGCTCGGTGGCGCCGAGGACGGAAATGTAGAAGGCGAGCGCTTCCGCGGCTCCCGCACAGGCGATGCCGGGACAGATTGCCGGATAACCAGCGGGAATGGGTGACACATCGGACATCGGATACCTCCGGGTCGACGGTGTTGCTCGGATGCCGTCGAGCCTATTCCTCTGTCGCCCACACCGGAACCCTGGTAGAACTTGTTTCAGTTTTGACTATCCAGGAGGGCCGGGGCGTGCGGTACGGGATCGTGTTGTTCACCAGTGACCGGGGCATTACGCCCGCCGACGCGGCCTCGGCCGCCGAACAGGCGGGATTCGACGCCTTCTACGTGCCCGAGCACACTCATATCCCGGTGGTCCGGGCCGCGGCACATCCGCAGACCGGCGACTCCTCGCTCCCCGACGACCGCTATCTGCGCACCCTCGACCCGTGGGTCGCCCTGGCCACCGCCGCCGCGGTCACCAGCCGGATCACGCTGTCGACGGCGGTAGCGCTACCCGCCGAACACCACCCGATCACCCTGGCCAAATCCATCGCCTCGCTCGATCACCTCAGCGGCGGCCGGGTGGAACTCGGTGTCGGCTTCGGCTGGAACACCGACGAGCTCGCCCACCACGGCGTGCCGGCCAACAAGCGCCGCACGGTGCTGCGCGAACATCTCGACGCCATGCGGACGCTGTGGTCGAACGAGGAGGCCGAGTTCGACGGCGACTTCGTGAAGTTCGGGCCGAGCTGGTCCTGGCCGAAACCGGTGCACGCGGGAGTTCCGGTGCTGCTCGGCGCGGGCGGCACCGAGAAGACCTTCGCCTGGCTCGCCGCGCACGCCGACGGTTGGATCACCACGCCCACCGAAGACGACCTCGGCGCGAAAATCGAACTGTTGCAGCGTGTCTGGAAGGAAGCCGAGCGCGAGGGCAGCCCGCGTGTGATCGCGCTCGCGGGCAAGCACAATGCCGAACAGCTGGCTCGGTGGGACGATCTCGGTGTCACAGAGGTTGTTTTCGGACTGCCGGACCGGGACGCTGCCGAGGTGACCGGCTACATCGCGCATCTCGGCGGAAAGCTCGGCCTGCTCGGCTGACGAGTGGGCCCACTCCGGCCGCTCCTGTCACACCTGCTGCCGCCGCTCCGGCCGCGCCAGTAGCCCGTGCGGCCCCGCTCCGGCCGAGCTAGTAGCCCGTGCGGCCCCGCTCCGGCCGCGCCAGTAGCCCGTGCGGCCCCGCTCCGGCCGCCGGTTATACCTGTGCGGCCGAGCGGCCCTCGGACGCGCAGGGGTGGAGCCCGACCGGCAGTCGCCGCTCAGCCGCGCAGCTTGCGCACCTGAGCCGCCGTGAGGTCGGCCAGTACGCCGGGATCGACCTCTTCCGGAGCGGTCACGACCACCTGGACGAGAGTGTTGCCCACTTGAACGAGCGAGGTGGCCGAAGTCAGGGTCAGGCCCTCGCTCGTGGCGGTCAGGGTGAACGCCGAACCCGCGTCGCCGACCGGCGGCTGCTCCAGCGGAGCGGTCCGGTAGTCGATGCGCACGCCCGCGTCGTCACCGGTGTAGCTGGTGCAGCGGCGTGGTCTGGATTGCAACGAGTCGAACGCGGCGGCGAGGGCGGTATCGGGATAGCTCGCGGCGTCGATGTCGATGGTGGCGAAGCTCGGTCCGGCGAATTGGACCGAGGCGGCGGCGGCCGAACCGGGCCACTGCTGGGCGATCGGTGTGAGCAGCCTGCCGCAGTCGGCGGGATCGGTCGGCGCGTCGGCGGGCACCGCGGCGTCGTCGCCCGCGCTGCGCGGTGGGACCGCCGTGAAGTCGCCGGGCAGGTCGGTGGCCGCGAGCAGGCCGGCGGTCAGCTGCGCCTGATCACGTACGACGGGCCCGGATCCGGGAGCCGCCGCGGCGGGCGCGGGCCAGGTCGTCGCACAGGACGCACCGCAGTCGTCGGACGTCGACGAGCACGCTGCCAGCGCCGTGCAGGCCGCAGCGACCGCGACCGCGCGGGCCAGGGCCGAACGCATCATTCGGTCCAGGAAATGCGGGTCGACTGGGTCTGCACGAGCGTGCTCACGCTGCGCGGATCGTGATAGGTCTGCTGACCGCCCACCTCGATGGCACCCGAAACGGGCAGCGGCAGACCGAGATCGACGGTGATCGTGCCCGCGCCCTGCATCACGTAGTTCTGGATGTCAAGGGCGCCCGCATTGTTGGGCAGCGTCCACACGTTTCCGGTGGGGGTCTGGTTCACCTGCAGGTCGATGGTGAGCCGGTCGCCGTCGCGGCTCACCAGGGTCGCGGTGGTGACCTGATCGAGGGTGACGCCGCCGGTGATCTGCTGATGCACGGTCCACACCGCGCCCACCCCGACGGGCTCGTCGGGGAACGCCACGGACTGGTACACCGCCTGATAGAACGCTTGCTCGAGCGCGGCCCGCGCCGAGTTGGGCGTCTCGGGTGAGGGCGCCATCCGCAGTTCGGTGATGGCACCGAGATCGCTCATCGCGAGCCCGGCCTGGGAACCGTCGGCATTGGTGAACGCCTTGTTCAGCGCCGGGTCGGGGGTGGTGACGGTGCCGACCGTCAGATCCACACCGTCGACATCGGCGCGCGCGGTCATCGGAATGGTGAGCGCGGCGGGCGAGAAGTCGCGCACCGGTTGATCGTTGACCTGCTGCTGGATGCGGTAGTCGGTGCGCAACGTCACCTCCTGGGTGGCGCCCACGCTGTAGAGGGGGCGCAGCCGGCTGCGCGGCTCGTCGCCCGGGGAGACGACGGTGGCGACCGCGGCGGTGATCGGCACGGTGACTTCCTTGCCGATGCCGAGCGGCTCGAGGCCCTCGGAATCGGCGGTCGACGGCGACCGATCGGCGCACCCGGCACCGAAGGTCGCGAACCCGAGCACGAGCGCCACCAGAAACACCCCGGGGCGCGCGATGCGGGGTAAGCGAGAACTAGACAACACCGTCACAGCGATCAGGGTACGACCGCTTCCTGAGGAACTGCTGGGACTCCGGCCGGTCCGCGACGCGGCTCCGCGAACGACTAAGGAATGATGGACACGTGAGTGAAGACCGGTCAACCGACAACGCCGCAGTCCCCGCGACCGGCGACGCCGCCGACGCACCGGAAACCAGTGCGGTGACCGAGACCGAAACCCCAGGTCGCCGCCGGTTGACAACGCTGCTGATCATCGCCGCCGTGCTGTTCGGACTCGACCTGCTGACCAAGTGCCTCGCGGTGGCCTACATCGATCCCGACGACCCGGTGCCGATCATCGGCGACTTCGCGCGCCTGGACCTCGTGCGCAATCCGGGCGCGGCGTTCTCGATGGCGACCGGCATGACCTGGCTGCTCACCTTGATCGCGGCCGCCGTGGTGGTCGGCGTCATCCGCATCGGGCGCACCTTGCGTTCGCTGTGGTGGGCGATCGGGCTCGGCATGGTGCTCGGCGGGGCGATGGGCAACCTGGTGGACCGGATCTTCCGCTCCCCCGGCCCGCTGCAGGGCCATGTCGTCGACTTCGTCGCGATCGGCTGGTGGCCGGTGTTCAATGTGGCCGACTCGGCCATCGTGTGCGGGGCGATTCTGCTGGTCGCGCTGACGATCTTCGGCTTCGAACCCGATGGCACCCGCAGCGGTCGCAAACATACCGAGAAGACCGCATGACCGAGTCGAAGCCAGGAGGCGGCGACCTGCGTAAGAACGGAGCGCCCCTCCGGCAGGCGCAGGAGGACGCAGTATGAGAGAAACCAGGACTATGCCCGTGCCCGACGGGCTCGACGGGATGCGGGTGGACGCGGGGCTCTCGCGGCTGCTCGGTCTCTCGCGCACGGCGGTCGCCGCGCTCGCCGAGGAAGGGTCGGTGCAGCTCGACGGTGTCGCCGCGGGAAAGTCCGACCGGCTCACCGCGGGTGCCTGGCTGGAAGTGATCTTCCCCGAACCCAAACGTGAACTGACCGTGGAAGCGGCCCCGGTGGAGGGGATGAAGATCCTCTACGCCGACGACGACATCGTCGCGGTGGACAAGCCGATCGGCGTCGCCGCGCACTCCGGTGTCGGCTGGACGGGCCCGACCGTGGTCGGTGGGCTGGCCGCGATGGGTTACCGCATCTCGACCTCCGGCGCACACGAACGGCAGGGCATCGTGCACCGCCTCGATGTGGGCACCTCCGGCGTGATGGTCGTGGCTCAATCCGAACACGCCTACACGATGCTCAAGCGCGCCTTCAAGGAACGCACGGTCGACAAGCAATACCATGCTCTCGTGCAGGGACACCCCGATCCGAGCAGCGGCACCATCGACGCGCCGATCGGGCGTGCGCGTGGCAACGACTGGAAGTTCGCCGTCACCGGCGACGGCAGGCCGAGCATCACCCACTACGACACCATCGAGGCGTTCCAGGCGGCGAGCCTGCTCGACGTGCATCTCGAGACCGGGCGCACCCATCAGATCCGCGTGCATTTCTCCGCGATCCGTCACCCCTGCGCGGGTGATCTCACCTACGGCGCCGATCCGACGCTGGCCAAGCGCCTCGGGTTGGAACGGCAGTGGCTGCACGCGCGTCAGCTGGGTTTCCATCACCCGGCCGACGGGCGCTGGCTCGAGATCACCAGCGAGTATCCCGCCGACCTGGCGGGCGCCCTGGACGTATTACGCAATGCCTGACGACCCGCGGTCGTCCGAACCGGCGTCGACGACGGCGCCGGACGACCGCGGGGATCTCGTCGCGCCGACTGTCCCGCCCGAAGAAGTAGCGGGCGTGGACGATTCGGCCGGCCTGTCGGGACGGTCGAAGGTGGTGCTCGGCGCGGCGGCGGTGCTGGCCGTGGTGCTGCTGATCGTGGCGTTCACCCGTCCGCACGCGGCGGGTCATGTGGCGACCGATCGGCTCGGGCCCGCCCAGGGTGAGCAGGTCGACGACTACCTCGCCGACGCTCGGGCCTCACTCGAAGGCACTGATGCCGATCCGCACTGGGCGCTCGTGTCGTTCACCGAATACCAGACACCACAACAGCTTCCGGGCATCGCCGAGGGTTTGCGGATCTCCGGGGTGATCCAGCACGTGCCGATCGATCGGGTGCAGACGCCGGTCGTCACCGTCGCCACGCCCGCCGGTGACGAACCCGCCGTGCGCTCGGGCGAGGCGGCGGCGGGGCTGCTCGAATCGCAGCAGATCCGGGACGGGCGCGGCGCGGCAGTGGTGCGGGTCAGCGCCGCTCGGCTGCGGGCCGGATGCGCGTGCACGGCCGGGATCGTCGTGCGCGGCACCCTCCCCCAACTCCGCGATCTCGCCGACAGGCCGGGAGTACGTGCGGTGCAAGCACTTCCGGCCGACGCCGTCGCCGGGCGCTTCGCGGTGAGCCCGCTGCTGCCGGGGAACACCGGCACGATCACCCCTACCCCCGACGACGGTCCCGTTCCCGCCGAGTAGGGCGCGCACGTTGTGCCCGCTCAGCACCTGACTCGACCAGCGCCCAGCTCCATCACGGCCTCAGTCCGGCAGGGTGACGACTCCGTCGAGATACCGTCTGCATCGCCCCAGGAGCAGGACCCGGTTGTCGGCCAGTTCGCCACGCAAGGTCCCGCCGCGGCGGGACAGCTGGCGGGCGGTGAGGGTGGAGCGCCCGAGTTCGCGGGCCCACAGGGGAACCAGCTGTGCGTGGGCCGAGCCGGTGACCGGGTCTTCCGGAACGCCGACGCCGGGGCCGAAGAAGCGGGAGACGAAGTCGCTCGAGCGACCGGGAGCGGTGAGGACCGCGCCGCGGGGCAGCTGCGGGAAGGCAGCGAAATCGGGTGTGGCCGAACGTACTTCGTCTTCGTCGGCGACCACGATGATCTCGTCTTGACCGGTGTAGGCGCGCACGGCGGTGACGCCGAGCGCCGCGACCAGGACGGGATCGGGGTGGACCTGGACCGAGGCGAGGGCGGGCAGGTTCAGCACGTATTCGTCCTCGTCGGTGCGGTCGACGTGCAACCAACCGGAACGGGTGTAGAAGCTGACGCGGTCGTGTTCGGGGTGGATGTCGGAGATGATCTGAGCGGCCGAGGCGAGGGTGGCGTGCCCGCACATGTCCACCTCGACCGCCGGGGTGAACCAGCGCAGGTGGAACGCGGGCCACTCACCGGGCGGGCCGCCAGCCTCCGGGGGTAATTGGGAGGTATAGAACGCCGTCTCGGCGAGGTTGTTCTCCTCGGCGAGCTGTTGCAGCAATGTGTCCGGCAGCCAGGTGGGCAACGGCATGACCGCGGCCGGGTTGCCCGAGAACGGCGCGTCGGCGAAAGCGTCGATCTGGTGCAGCAATACCTCCATAACCGGCAAAGGTACTCCAACACCGAAACTTCGCCCGGCACAAGGGTTCTCGAGGCGTGCCCGGCCCCGGTCACGCCCCCTGCGCGCCGACCGGCGGGACGAGCTTGCCCGCGTTGCCGGCCAGTCGCGCCTGCACCCACCAGGCCAGTTCCACCAGCACGATGCCGATCACACCACACACCACCGCGGCCAGGGTGAGCCTCGGATTCGACGGGTCGAGCTTGAAGAACTCGCGCGTGAACGGAATCGTGAACAGCGCGACATAGGCCAGCACCGACACCGCGATCAGCACCACCTTCCACCACACGTACGGGCGCGCGACCAGCGCGAGCACCCACACCGCGATCATGATGAGCGTGATCAGCGCGGTGGTCCCGGCCTGCACCCGCTGCGTCTCCGAGGCCTCGGGGCCCGCGTACGCGATCAGGTAGGCCACGAACGTCGCGACACCGATCACCACACCCGAGGGCACCGCCAGCCGCATCACCCGGCCGACGAACCCGGTGCGGGCCCGCTCGTTGTTGGGCGCGAGCGACAGCACGAACGCCGGGATACCGATGGTGAACCAGGCCGCGATGGTCACGTGGCGCGGCAGGAACGGATAACCGATGGGGTCGTAGCCGAAGATCTGCGAACCCACACCCGCCAGGCCGACCAGGAACGCCAGCAGCACCGAATACACGGTCTTGGTGAGGAACAGATTCGACACCCGCTCGATATTGCCGATGACGCGTCGACCCTCCCCCACCACGTACGGCAGGGTCGCGAACTTGTTGTCCAGCAACACGATCTGGGCCACCGCGCGGGTGGCGGGGCTGCCCGCGCCCATGGCGACACCGATGTCGGCGTCCTTGAGGGCGAGCACGTCGTTGACGCCGTCACCGGTCATGGCGACGGTGTGGCCGCGCGACTGCAGGGCGCCGACCATGGCCCGTTTCTGGTCGGGGCGTACGCGGCCGAAGGTGGACTTCCCGTCGAGCACGTCGGCGAGTTCATCGCGATCCTCGGGCAGGGTGCGCGCGTCGACCGGATCGGATCCACCGGGCAGGTCGAGCGAGGCGGCGACCGCGCCGACCGAGACGGCGTTGTCGCCGGAGATCACCTTGATCGAGACGTGCTGGCTCGCGAAGTATTCGAGGGTGTCCTTGGCGTCGGGGCGCACCTTCTGTTCGAGCACGACGAGGGCGGCGGGCTCCACCCGGCCCGGCGCGTCGGGGGCGTCGACCGGGCGGTCACCGCGCGCGAGCAACAGCACCCGCAAGCCCTGCGAACCGACCTGCTCGGCGTGCGCGGCGGTCTCGGAGGTCGGGTCGAGCAGCACGTCGGGTGCGCCGAGGAGCCAATCACCGTGGGCGCCATAGGAAATGCCGCTCCACTTCTTGGCCGAGGAGAACGGGGCGACGGCCGTACCGGTCCAGTCCGGGCGGTCGGGCAGCGCCTCGCCGATGGCCTGCACACTGGCGTTCGGACGTGGATCGTCTGCCGCCAGCGCGGCGAGCACCTGACGCACGCTCGCCTCGTCGAAGGAACCGAGCGGTTCGACGCGGGCCAGGCGCATCCCGTTCTCGGTGAGGGTGCCGGTCTTGTCCGCGCACACCACGTCGACACGGGCCAGGCCCTCGATGGCGGGCAGTTCCTGCACCAGGCAGTTGCGTTTGCCGAGGCGGACCACACCGACCGCGAAGGCGATGGAGGTCATCAGCACCAGGCCCTCGGGGACCATCGGTACCAGGGCCGCGACCATGCCGGTGACCGCCGGGCGCCACGACTCGCCGCTGGAGACGAGCTGGTTGTAGATGCTGAGCAGGCCGGCCGGAATCAGCAGGTAGGTGATGAATTTCAGGATCTTGTCGATACCCGAGCGCAGTTCCGAGTGCACCAGGGTGAACTTGCTGGCTTCTTCGGCCAGCTTGGCGGCGTAGGCGTCCTTGCCGACCTTCGTCGCGCGGTAGGCGCCCGAACCCGACACCACGAAACTGCCCGACATCACCGGCGCGCCCACGCCCTTGTCGATGGGATCGGCCTCGCCGGTGAGCAGCGACTCGTCCACCTCGAGGGCGGCGGCCTCGGTCACCTCACCGTCGACCACGATCTGGTCGCCGGGGCCGAGCTCGATCAGGTCGTCGAGCACCACCTCACCCGGGGCGATCTCCTTCGCGACACCGTCGCGACGCACGGTCGGCATGGCCTGGCCGACGATGGCCAGCTGGTCGAGGGTGCGTTTGGCGCGCACCTCCTGGATGATGCCGATCGCGCTGTTGGCCACGATGAGCAGCCCGAACATGCCGTCGATGATCGAACCGGTCGACAGCACGAGCAGGAACAGCACACCGAGGATGGCATTGATGCGGGTGAACACGTTCGCGCGAACGATCTCGCCGACCGACCGGCTCGCCCGCGCGGGCACGTCGTTGGTCTGACCGTCACGGCGACGCTGTTCGACCTCTGTTGCGCTGAGCCCGGTGGCGGTCTCCCGCACGGATATGGACATGCTCGATAGGCTACGTCAGTCGTAACATGGGATGAATGCAGCCAAGAACGTCCCCGCCCGGTGTCGTCTTCGGGACGGGGGCTTATCTCATCTGGGGACTGTTTCCGGCATTCTTCGGGCTGCTGGCATTCGCGTCTGCCGTGGAGGTGGTGGCGCAGCGGATCATCTGGACCTTGGTCGTCGTGGTGCTGGTGTTGCTGCTCAGCGGGCGACTGCGGGAGATGCGGAAAATCGACGCGCGGACCTGGCGGCTGGCGGCGGTCGCGTCGGCGGCGATCTCGATCAACTGGGGCGTCTACGTGTTCGGGGTGATCTCCGGGAATGTGGTGGAGTGCGCGCTCGGGTACTTCATCAATCCGCTGGTGACGGTGGCGTTCGGGGTGGTGTTCTTCCGGGAACGGCTCTCCCGTGCGCAGTGGGCCGCGCTCTCGCTCGGTGCGCTGGCGGTGGTCGTGCTCACCGTCGACTACGGCAGGCCGCCCGTGATCGCCCTGGTGCTCGCGTGTTCGTTCGCCACCTATGGCCTGGTGAAGAAGGTGATCCGGCTCGACGCGCTGCGCGGAATCGCCGCCGAGGGGATGGTCGCCGCCCCGTTCGCGCTGGCATTCGTGATCGTGTTGCTGGCTACCGGGCGCAGTGAGTTCACTTCCAGCCCCGCCCATTTCGGTCTGATGATGGCCACCGGTCCGGTCACGCTGATCCCGCTGCTGCTGTTCGCCGTCGCCGCCCAGCGCGTCCCCTTGTCGACCATGGGCATCCTCCAGTACCTCACGCCCGCCCTCCAGATGGCCTGGGGCGTCGCGGTGATGCACGAACCGATGCCGCCCTCCCGCTGGATCGGTTTCGCCCTCATCTGGACCGCGCTGGCCGTCTTCACCACCGACGCCCTCCGCCGCGCCCACCGCAACCGTCACCCCACTCCCCAGCCCGCCGAAAGCCTGGATGCCTGACCACCACACTTTTGTGGCGCGATTTCACCCCGATGTCGGCTGCGGCGGCGGCAGCAGCAACGGCAGCAACGGCAGCGGTGGTGTTGGTGGTGGTGGTGTTGGACTATCAGACCCGACCGAGCGGAGTGTGGCGGTACGGTCGGGTCGACTTGTTGTGATGAAAGGGGTGGATGCTGTGCGGGATTCGGGCTTTGCGGATCGGGTGGCCGGAGTGCTGGTGGGGACGGCTGCCGGGGATGCGCTGGGGGCGGGGTACGAGTTCACCAAGCCCGGGGTCGATGTGGTGATCGACATGATCGGCGGTGGGCCGTTCAACTGGGCGCCGGGTGAGTGGACCGACGACACGTCGATGGCGCTGGTGGTCGCCCAGGCCGCGGCGCAGGGGCCGGGGATCGACCTGGACGCGGTGGCCGAGGGATTCGTTCGCTGGTACGACACCGATCCGCCGGATATCGGCAACCAGACCGCGGCGGTGCTGTCGATCAGGCCGAGCTCGGCGCTGGACATGCAGGCGGCGGCGATGTCGCTGACCGGGCGGACCGGCGGGAACGGGTCGCTGATGCGCACGGCGCCGGTGGCGCTCGCCTACCTCGACGACGCCGCCGAATGCGTGGCGGCGGCCGGGCGCGTCGGCATGCTCACCCACTACGACGAACAGGCGGTCGAAGCCTGCAAGATCTGGACGTACGCCATCCGGCACGCCGTACTGCACGCGAACTTCGACGGCGTGCGCGAATACGTCCGCGGCTCAGCGTATTCCGAATACTGGACCGCCCGCCTCGACGAGGCCGAACACGGCACCCCCGCCGACTTCCCCAACAACGGCTGGGTCGTCCACGCCCTGCAGACCGCCTGGTGGGCCATCACCACCACGGACAGCTCCGCACCCACCCACCTTCCCCTCGCCCTGGAAGCGTGCGTCCGCGCAGGCAACGACACCGACACCACCGCCGCCATCGCAGGCGGCCTCCTCGGCGCCCGCTGGGGCGCCTCCGCCGTCCCCACCCGCTGGCGCGACATCCTCCACGGCTACCCCGGCCTCACCGGCACCGACCTCCCCACCCTCGCCCACCGCATCGCCACCACCTGACACCCGCGCAGACACAACCCCGCCCAGCGACGACCACATTCGCGCAGTTGCCCTGGGCGCCGGCGGCAACCGCGCGCATCGAGGCCGCCGCTGCCACTGGACAACCGATCACCACGCCGTGATGGCGGGCTTCAGCCCCGAATCAATCCACCACAGCACGGCGAGCAACCCGTCTAGGCGGCACACCGGGCCTCAGCCACTGGGGACGAGCGGTCACCACGCCCCTAATGGCGGGCCTCGACCCGAATCAATCCACCACAACGTGGGGAGCAACCCTCCAGGCGGCACACGGAGCCTCAGCCGACAGGACCAGCGACACCACGCCGTAGTCGGGCGGGCTTCGCCCGAAATCCGCCACCAGCGTGGCCCTCTAGGGCATGGGCCGATTGGACGAGTGATCACCACGCCGTTGTGGCGGATTTCGGGGTGAATCCATCCACCTGAGCGTGGTGATCATGCGTCCTGGGTTACCAGGCGGTGATGACCGGGCCGGGAGTCCAAGTGCCCCACTCCGTTCGGGGGTTCACCGAGATCTCGGCGGGGGTGGCTGTGGTGTCTCGAGGGAGATATTGCTCGAGGGAGCCCCAGTCCTTGTCCCAGTCGTTGTTCAGGTAGGTGGGGAGGGTGCGGGCGGTGAAGAGGAGTTGGGTCCAGCCGAGTGGGCCGCCGCCGTCGTGGCCCTGCCAGAGGTTGGTGATGGTCGCGCCGTTGCGGTCGGGCAGGATGCGGTACTCGGGGATTTCGGACACGCCGTTGTAGGTGGGCATGTGGTTCTGGCATGGGAAGTGCAGGCCCACTGTCCAGTCCAGCAGCACGGGGGTGTCGCGGCCGACCAAGGCGCTCAGGGTGGTGGTCTGGGGCATGCGCGGCGGGGTCACCGCGAGCCACTGGTCGGGACCGAGGTCCTTGTCGGCGGCGACGAGGCGGACCGCCGTGGCGTCGGCGGGGAGCTGGTCGAGCGGGACGCGCAGGTTGCGCCAGATCGGCGCGGGGCCGATGTCGATCGGCATCACCTGACCGGTCACCTGTACCGTGCCGTCCGGCGCGGCGGTGCCGTATTCGACCGTCAGGTCCTGGCCGGGATGCACGATGCCGTCGGCGTCGACCGAACGGATCCGGCCGGCCACCGACACCGCGAGCAACGGGCCGCGCGGGCCCTCGGGCAGGCGGAACCAGCCGGTGGTCAGGGCGGCGGGTTCCTGCGTGCCTGCCCGGTAGCTGCCGAGTACCGGGGTGGTGGCCGGGTCGAGGCCGAACGGGAGCTGCAGCGAACCCTGGCGTGATTCCGAACCGGCCGATGTGGTCGCGTCGCGCAGTTCGTCGGGGTCATCGGAGACCGAATTCGCTTGGCCGGTGGTGGATTCCACCTCGTCGGAGGTGAGCACGGGAGCCACGCCGTCGGGGCGGAAACCGGTCGATTCGCCCGTCATGGTCGTGGTCATGTCACCGGCGAGCGGGGCGAGCATCGAGGCGTTGGCGTCGGTTTCGACGAGCACCTCGTCGGCCATCCCGCAGCCACCGCCGAAGGCCGCGTTCAGGTTCGAGCTCGCCACCGAGTACGCCGGGTACTGGGCGACGGCGGCCTTCGCGAAGGACGCCACCTCGAACAGCACCATCATCGCGGCGGCTACCGCGAGCACGGGCACACCGCTCAGCCGCGTCGGCTTGGCCGACGGACTCGGATGGATGTGGAACCAGGCGGCGATCAGCAGCGCGAGCCCGGTGAGTCCGGCGAACACCGTGGAGACACCGAACCCGGCGACCGACGGCGGCTTGTCCCACCACGGCACACCCCACGCCGACACGTACCAGTAGCCGTTGGCGCCGACGAAGGTCACCGCGAGCGCGAAGAACACCGCGGCGGCGAACAGTGCCCGGTTACGCAGGGGCCGCAGCACCTGCGGGCTCACGGCGACCGCGGTGACGGCGGCGACGCAGGTGGCGAGGCCGGCGAACACACCGAACTGGTGTGTCCACTTGGTCGGCGAGAACATCATCAGCACCATGGCGGCGAGGGTGATGCCGAGCAGACGCCGAGTGGGTCCGACGGCCGTGCCGGGGATGTGCCCGCCGCGCCGCAGCATGGTCGCCGCGCACACGACGAGGCCGAGCAGCATCACGAACACCCCGAAGCGGCGGGTGAGCCAGCCGTCGGCGTTGATCTGCAACAGGAACTGGTAGCGCAGGAACTCGAAGAACCAGGACTCCCCCGGCCCGATCTTCTCATGCACCGCGAACATCTCGCGCACACCGGCCAGGGTGCGGTCGGCGAAGACTACGGTGAGCACGACAACACCCGCCGCGAGGATCGGCAGCAGCTGCGACAGGTAGCCCACCGTCTTGGCCCGGCGCACGATCACCGCCGTCATGGTGCGCGCGCCGGCCACCAGCGCCCCGAGGCAGATCAGCCCCGACGGCGCACCGGTGAGGGTGAACGCGGCCACGATCACCGCCACCGCGTAGGGCAGCAACCGCCGCGTGGCGATGGCCCGCTCCACCGACACCCAGGTGACCAGAACACCGAGGGCGACAACGAATTCCGCGCGCAAGCCGTTGTTGTAGGGCAGCCAGAACGCGAGGAACACCAGCGCCGCGGTCCAGGTGACGAGCTTGCTGTGCCGCAACGCGATACCCAGGCGCGGCAGCACTTCACGGCTGATCAACCACCAGGTGAGCACACCGGCGAGCAGCGCGGGCAGGCGGACGAGCGGGCTGACGGTGGAGATGTGGGTGAGCCAGCCGATGATGTCGGTGTAGGGGGTGTAGAAGGGCCCCTCGTCGACGCTGAACCAGCGGTAGTAGTTCGACATGTTGCCCGAACTGCGTGCGCCCCTTGCCATCCCGAGGATGTAGCCGTCGTCGGAGGTGTTGGCGCCGATGAAATGCCAGACGCCGAGCACCGCGAACACCAGCCAGTCGACCGGGCGCAGCCGCCACCAGCGCTGCGGCAGGAACCGGCGCGCCGACCGGCCGTCGGCGGCGTCGAGCCGGTGCAGCGCGAACAGGGCGACGAGCGTCGCGAGCGCGCACAGTGCGATCACCGCGAGCTTGGGCCAGGTGGGCGAGGTGATGTAGCGCGAATCGACGTCCACACGCACCGCCAGGTCGGCGGGTGCGGCACCGGTGAGCTCGCTGAACACCCCGACCACCTGTGGGCGAAGATCACCGGCGAGGGTGGCGCCCTCCCCGAGTCCCGTTGTGGTGACCGTTGATCCGGTCGGCGACAGGGTGACGGTGAGCGCGCACGACCGGTCGAGCACGTCGGCCAGCGGCGCCGTCCACACCAGCATCGAACGCGACACCACGTCGACCCGACCGGGGCGCTCGGGAGTGTCGGCGACGACCTTGACGACGAAGCCGTACTTCTCCATGTCGGCCGATTGCCTCGGCACGGTGGACACGACCACCCCGCCGGTCGCCGCGACCGAACTCAATGCCGCACACGGCACCGTCGCCGTCAGGGCGGCCGGGGCGTAGGCCACGAGCGGCGCCTCGACCGACGCGGGCGAGCCCTGCTGCGGCCAGGACACGCTCGCGGCGTCGACGCGGACCGGAAGGAAGGGGATGGCCGCGGCGCTGAGCACCGCGATCAGCCCGGCGACGATCGCCACGACCCGCGCCCAGCCGGGCGAACCCGGTCGCACCGGCTCCGAAGCACCCTTGGGCGGATGCCCCTGCCGCACGATCGTCTCAACCACGGGGCCTGATCCTAACCGCGCGCCCGCCCGCGCCCCAGCCGCCCCGGTGTGGAGCCGTCAGCACAGCGGAATGTCAGACGCACGCGGCCGACTGCTGACCCAGATTCGTCAGCATGGTGCAGGCCCACGCCTTCTGCACCTTCCACTTACCGGCGTCGGCCACGAACGGCACGTCCACCACATTCGTCTGCCCGTTCACTGTGAAGTTCGCCTTGGCGTTCACACTGTCACCGAACGACGTCACCTCGGTGACCTGCACCTGGACACCGGCGTCGCGGGCGGCGACGGCCAGGCGGTTCGGCAGCTCGGGATCGGCCTCGCCACCCTGCACGAAGTCCAGCTTCTGCTCGTTGGGCACCGAGGGGTCCAGCGCGGTGTTGAGCTGAGCGTTGAGCTCCTCCACCGACGGCACCGGTGGCAGCGCGTCGTCGGTGGCGGTCGTCGTGGTCGCCTTGGCACTGGTGGTGGTCTTGGCGGCGGGCTTGTCTTCGGTGCACGCGCTCAGCCCGAGTGCGGTGATCACGGCCAAACCTGCGATCGCGACACGGCCGATCCTGCGGTGGGTCAACTGCTCGTCCTTCGGTTCGAGGGGCGGGGTTGCCGGGCGTGGCCGCTCAGTCGAGGCTGGCGAGCGGGTCGGCGGGCGACAGTCCCGATTCGTCGGCAGGAAAGGTACGCGCCGGGCCGGGGCCTGTCGAACTGGTTTCGAAACGCACTGTCACCACGCCGTAGCCCGCCCCCTGCACCCACCCGTGCCCGAACTCCGGATGCCGCACGTCCATACCCGGAAGCCATTGCCCCACCGGCAGTTCCGCTTGTTCGGCCACCGGCTCGGGCGCCTCGACGGAGTCGGTGTCGATATCGGCGGGCAGCGCCTGGTCGAGTTCGGGGAACAGCGATTCCTGGCGAACCATGGTGAGCCCGCCGTAACCGACCCCGACCAGCCGGATCGGCCCGAATTCGGCGGGGTCGATGGCCGAACGTTGCGCGGCCGCGGCCAGCGTGCCCAGTTCGGTGGTGGCATACGGCAGCGTGAACGAGCGGGTCACGATGCTCATGTCGGACTTCTTGAGTTTGAGGACCACGGTGCGGGCGGCGCGACCGTCGCGTTCGAGTCTGCGATGCGCCGAGGCGGCCATGGCGGTGATCGCGGTGCGCAGGTCGGCGAGGGTGACGATGTCGCGTTCGTAGGTGTTCTCGGCGCTGATCTGCTTGGCCTCGGCACGCTCGCTGACCGGCCGGTCGTCGATTCCGCGCGCCAGCCGGTGCAGCGCGGCACCGACACTGCCGCCGAGGATCGAGGCGGCCTCGACTTCCGGCAGCGCGGCGAACGCGCCGACGGTCTCGATACCGAGGCTGCGTAATCGCGATTCGGCGACCGGACCGATGCCCCACAGTTTGCGCACCGGCAACCCGGCCAGCAGCGCGCCCTGCTCGGACGGCGAAATCACCCGCATCCCATCGGGTTTCGCCAGTCCGGAGCCGATCTTGGCCAGCTGTTTCCCGGTGCCCGCCCCGATGGAGGCGGTGAGACCCGTCCGCGCATGGACCAGTGCGCGCAGCATCGCGCAGTACTCCTCGACCTCGGCGACGCTCGCCCCGGCGAGCTCGGCCGGTTCGGCGAACGCCTCGTCGAACGACAACGTCTCGAGCACCGGTACCCGGCTGCGCAGCGCGTCGAACACCCGCCCGCTCAGCACTGAATACACGGCCCCACGTGGCGGCACGACCACCGCCGAGACACCGACCAGCCGCCGCGCCTGATGCATGGGCATGGCCGAACGCGCACCGAACACCCGCGCCTCATAGCTGGCGCCTGCCACCACCCCGCGCTGACCGACCCCACCCACGAGCACCGGCCTGCCGCGCAGGGTCGGCCGGGTGAGCTGTTCGGCCGAGGCGAAGAAGGCGTCCATATCGATGTGCAGCACCCATCGACGTGCGGTGACCGCCGCATCGGGCCTGGCCTCGACCGGGACATGGGTGCTCACGAGCGCAATGTACGCGCCCGCACCGACAGATCCTCGACACCCGGCCGCCACCGAGGCACCGCACAGACACCTCGAAATGTGTGATGATCGGGTGATGAAGATCCGTAAGGCTGTTATCCCGGCCGCGGGAATCGGCTCCCGGCTGCTGCCCCTGACCAAGGCGACGCCGAAGGAGATGCTGCCGGTCGGCGACAAACCCGTCATCGAGCACACGGTGCGTGAGCTGGTCGCCTCCGGCATCACCGACATCACCATCGTGGTGACCAGTGGCAAGTCGCTGATCCAGGACCATTTCCGGCCGAACCCGGCGCTGGTCGCCCAATTGCGTGCCGACGGCAAGTCCGCCTACGCCGACGCCGTGGAGGAGGTGGGTGAGCTATCGCGCGAGGGCCACATCACCTACCTCGACCAGCACGGCCCGTACGGCAACGGCACCCCGGTGCTCAACGCCGCCCGGCACCTGGGCGACGAACCGATGCTGGTGCTCTGGCCCGACGACGTGTTCGTCGCCGAGGTACCGCGCGCCCAGCAGCTCATCAAGGCCTACGAGTCCACCGGCTGCCCGGTGCTGGCCCTGATGCCGATGGAGCCGGGCGAGTCGCAGCGCTACGGCGTGCCGGTGGTGCGCGAGGACCTCGACGACGGGTTGCTGCGCATCTCCGGGCTGATGGAGAAGCCGAAGCCGGAGGACGCGCCGTCGGCGTACGCGGCCATCGGCGGGTACGTGGTGACGCCGGGCATCATCGACGAACTGCAGCTGCAGACCGACAACTGGTACACCCACCGCACCGGCGAGGTGTACCTGACCGACGCGATCAACAAGTACGCCGCCGAACACGCGGTGTACGGGCAGGTGATCCAGGGCCGCTGGTACGACACCGGTAACCCGGCCGACTACCTGGTCGCCCAATTCGCTTCGGCGCTGGCCCATCCCGAGTACGGGCCGCTGCTGCGCCAGCTGGTGGACTAGCGGTTCGCCTGCGCCGCTCCCGCGCGGCGCAGGCGAGCGGTCAACACCGTTTGTCCGCGAGAACGAGGTTCGTCGCGATCGTCGCGACGAATCCGAACAGCAGGCGCCGCAGAACTTTTCGCCGCACAGGTGGACTCCCCTCGTCCCGGCGACGGGTCGCCGACTGGTCGGTTACCGGGCGGCATCTCACCGATCGCGGCACGCCGCCCGTCGATCCGGCGCCGCGACGGAGGTGAACTCACTTCCGTCGCGGCCCCGTTTCCACAGGACACTCATCACGAACCGTCGCTGTCACCTCAGCGTGTTCCATGCGCACGGGCAGCAACACGACCCATTGTGCCCGAAGTGGCGCGAGAAAGTCACCAATTCAGCAACCTTTCCGCGAACTGTCCCGTCAGCCTGCGATTTTCGACCTGAAAGTGTGTCCGGGGCCGGGCGCGGCCGACCCCGGACGGACCGATCAGGCCTTGGCGAGCGACACCTTCACCCCACCGGTGATTTCCGGGGCGTCCGCGTCGACCGCACCGAAAGTCAGTGTGGTCGCGAGGATTTCACCGGCGATCAGGTCGCGGTGGGTTTCGGCCCACTCGGCCCGGTCGGCGGGCACGTCGAGCACCACGGTGATGCGGTCCGACACGTCCAGACCCTGCGACTTACGGGTTTCCTGCAGGTCGCGGATGAGGTCGCGGGCCCAGCCCTCGGCTTCCAGCTCCTCGGTGACCACCGAATTCAGCACCACCAGACCGGCATTGCCGGGCAGGGCGGCCGTGGATTCGGGTTCGGCGGCGACCAGGCGCTGGGTGTACTCCTCGGGCAGCAACGTGATCCCGGCGGCGGTGACGACACCGTCGGCCGATTCCGACCACTCCCCCGCCTTCACGGCCTTGATCACCGTCTGCACCTGCTTGCCCAGGCGCGGACCGGCCGCGCGGGCGTTGACGGCCAGCTCGAAACGGCCGTGCGCGGCGACATCGGTGGTCAGATCGACCTTCTTGACATTGACCTCGTCGGCGATCAGCGCCGTGAAGGGGGTGAGCCGTTCGGCGTCGGCCGCCGCGATGGTCACCTCGGCCAGCGGCAACCGCACCCGCAGGTTCTTGGCCTTGCGCAGGCTCAGCACCGTGGAACACACGGTACGCACCTCGTCCATGGCCGCCACCAGCTCCGGATCGTGCGGCAGCTCGGACTCGGCCGGCCAGTCGGCCAGGTGCACCGAGCGTTCGCCGGTGAGCCCACGCCAGATCACCTCGCTGATCAGCGGCAGCAGCGGCGCGGCCAGCCGGGTGGCCACCTCGAGCACGGTGTGCAGGGTGTCCACGGCGTCGCGGTCCTCGGACCAGAAGCGCGAACGCGACCGGCGCACATACCAATTGGTGAGCGCGTCGGCGAACGAGCGCAGCTCGTCGCAGGCACCGGCGATGTCGTAGGTCTCGAGCGCCTCGGTCATCACGTCGCGGGTCACCGCGAGCTTGGCCAGGATGTAGCGGTCGAGCACGTTCGGTGAATCCGTGCGCCACACACCGGGCTTCGAGGCGTAGAGCTGCAGGAAGGTCCACGCGTTCCACAACGGGCGCAGCGCGTGGCTCACGCCTTCGCGGATGCCGCGCTCGGTGACGATGAGGTTGCCGCCGCGCAGGATCGGCGAGCTCATCAGGAACCAGCGCATCGCGTCGGAACCGTCGCGGTCGAAGACCTCGTTGACGTCGGGGTAGTTGCCCTTGGACTTCGACATCTTCAGGCCGTCGTCGCCGAGCACGATGCCGTGCGCGGCAACGGTTTTGAACGACGGCGAGTCGAACAGCGCGGTCGAGAGCACGTGCAGGGTGTAGAACCAGCCGCGGGTCTGCCCGTTGTACTCGACGATGAAATCGCCGGGGAAGTGGCTGTCGAACCACTCCTTGTTCTCGAACGGGTAGTGCACCTGGGCGAACGGCATCGAACCCGACTCGAACCAGCAGTCGAGCACCTCGGGGACCCGGCGCATGGTCGACTTCCCGGTCGGGTCGTCGGGGTTGGGCCGGGTGAGATCGTCGATGCCGGGGCGGTGCAGGTCTTCCAGTCGCACGCCGAAGTCGCGCTCGAGTTCGTCGAGCGAACCGTAGACGTCCACGCGCGGGTGGGCCGGGTCGTCGGACACCCACACCGGGATCGGGCTGCCCCAGTAGCGATTACGGCTGATGTTCCAGTCGCGCGCGCCCTCGAGCCACTTGCCGAACTGTCCGTCGCGGATGTGTTCGGGCACCCAGGTGATGTGCTTGTTCAGCTCGACCATCCGGTCACGGAACTTGGTGACCGCGACGAACCAGGACGGGACCGCCATGTAGATCAGCGGCTGACCCGAACGCCAGCTGTGCGGGTAGGAGTGCTCGATCGTCTCGTGCCGAAGCAGTTTTCCGGCGGCCTTGAGGTCCTTGATGATGACCGGGTTGGCGTCGAACACCATCAGGCCCTCGTACGGCGGCACCATCGAGGTGAACTTGCCCGCCGGGTCGAGCGGCTGCACGATCTCGATGCCGTTGGCCGAGGCCACGTCCATGTCCTCCTCACCGAAAGCCGGTGCGAGGTGGACGATTCCGGTACCGGAGTCGGTGGTGACGTAGTCGGCGGTGAGCACTCGGTGTGCGTTCGGATGGCCGAGGAAGAAGTCGAACGGCGGCTGGTAGGACAGCCCGGCCAGGGCGGCGCCGTCGTACTCGCCGAGCACGGCCGGTTCCTCACCGAACTCACGGGAGTAGTGCGAAACCCGTTCGGCGGCAAGCAGATAACGCTTGCCATCGGCGGCCTGGAGATGCACGTAGCGCACGTCGGGGTGCACCGCGATCGCGAGGTTGGACGGCAGGGTCCACGGGGTGGTCGTCCAGATCAGCGCGTTGGCGCCGTCGAGCGCGGCCAGGGGGTGTTCGGCGGGTACCGACAGCACCATGTCGACGGTCACCGCCGGGTCCTGGCGCATCTTGTAGGCGTCGTCGAGGCGGGTCTCCTGGTTCGACAGCGGCGTCTGCTCGTACCAGCTGTAGGGCAGCACCCGGAAGCCCTGGTAGATCAGTCCCTTGTCGTAGAGCGACTTGAACGCCCACATCACCGACTCCATGAAGTCGAGATCGAGGGTCTTGTAGTCGTTGTCGAAGTCGACCCAGCGCGCCTGGCGGGTGACGTACTCGCGCCACTCGTTGGTGTAGCGCAGCACCGAGGACTTGCAGGCGGCGTTGAACTCGGCCAGCCCCATCGCGTCGATCTGCGATTTGTCGGTGATGCCGAGTTGCTTCTCGGCCTCGATCTCGGCGGGCAGGCCGTGGGTATCCCAGCCGAAGCGCCGGTCGACCTTCTTGCCGCGCATGGTCTGGAAGCGCGGGATCAGGTCCTTGACGTAGCCGGTGAGCAGGTGGCCGTAGTGCGGCAGGCCGTTGGCGAAGGGCGGTCCGTCGTAGAAGACGAACTCACTGCTGCCGTCGCGGTTGTCGATGCTGGCGCGGAAGGTGTCGTCGCGGGCCCAGTAGTCGAGCACCGTGGTTTCGAGTTCCGGGAACGTCGCGCCGGAACCGGCACCGAAATCGACCCGCGGGTACGCACCACCGGTGGTTGTCTCGTCCGCCATTGCGGAATGCTCCTCGTGCCGCCGCGCCGCAGGCGCGGATCCGTGGCACGGGGACGATGCCGGCGCAGGTGCGCCGAAACCGCGGTACCACCCCGTTTGCCCGCGCCGGGAAAGCACGCGAGCCTCTCGTTGCGAGCTGTGACGGGCTCACCCGTTCGGTTCTACTGAGCGCGAGTGCGCCGTTCTTCCGAAGACTCCCCGGTGATGGCCGGATCAACGCCGTGTGTCAGTCGATTCTAGCTGGGTTCGTCCAGCCCATTTCCGCGCGGTCAGTCCTTGCGGGCATGTCGCCCCGGCGGGACCGGGTCGTTCTCGGGTCGCCCACCGGCCAGCGCGCTCACCAGCAGGGTGCCCGCGCCGACGATACAGATCAGGATGCAGGCCCACGCCCACGCCACCGAACCGGTGGCGAGTGCCGCCACGAGCAGCGCGAATCCGATCGCGGCCAGAACGAGCGTCAAGACGAGCATGCTGACTCCCAAGCAACCGAGCAGCCCGACGAACTGGGCGTTCCCGAATCACGCGACGCGCTGCGCCGCGCGACCCGGGTTCCAGTTTACTTGGCGCCCTTGGCGAAGGAGGAGGCCGGAGCCAAACTGTTGGACGATCCGTTGGTGTCGCCCGCGAACTCGCCGCCGTCGACCGGAACGGCCGAACCACGGTTCTCCAGTTCCTCGAGCTGCGACTCCAGGTAGGACTTCAGGCGCACGCGGTACTCGCGCTCGAAGGTCTTGAGCTGCTCGATCCGGCTTTCCAGCACCGTACGCTGCTGGGTGATGGTCGCCATGATCTCCGCGTGCTGACGCTCGGCGTCGGCGGTGAGGGCCTCGGCCTTGTCCTTGGCCTGGCGGATCTGGGTCTCGGAACGGTTCTGCGCGTCGGCGAGCATCGCGTCGGACTTCTGCCGCGCGTCGGCGATCATCGCCTCGGAGCGGGTGCGGGCGTCGCCGACCAGACGCTCGGAGTTTGCCCGCGCGTTCGACAGCAGGCTCTCGGCCTCGGTCTTGGCGTCGGTGGTGAGGCGGTCGGCCATCTCCTGCGCCAGGGTGAGGACCTTCGCGGCCTGCATATTGGCGTCGGGGCCCGAGTTGTCGCGGACGGGCGCGGCCACCGGCATCGGCGCGGGCGGCGCCGCCGGGACCGGCGCCGGAATAGGTTCTAGGGCCGGCGGCGGTGCCTGTTGGACCGGGGCCTTCACGGCGGCGACCGGGGCCGACCCGCGGTTCTTCTTGGCGTCGGCTAGCTCGGTGTCGAGCTCGGCGACCCGCTGACGCAGGTCGGCGTTCTCCTCGATCAGGCGCGAAAGCTCCTGCTCGACGAGATCCAGGAAGGCATCGACCTCGTCCTCGTTGTAGCCGCGCTTACCGATCGGCGGTTTGCTGAACGCGACGTTGTGCACATCGGCGGGAGTCAGCGGCATCGAAGGATCCCTTCACGCGGTCTTTGGAGAACTAGCAAGCGGTCTTCTCGACTCATTGTGTCACACGGAGGTCACGGGCTGCCCGAGCCTACCCACGATGGACATCAGGATGAACACGACGAAGAGCAGAACCATAATCGACAGATCGAGCCGAATACCGCCCAGATTCACGGGAGGTATCAAGCGTCTCAACAGTTTCACCGGCGGATCGGTGACGGTGAAGATGAACTCCAACACGATCACCACCACGCCGGTCGGGCGCCAGTCACGCGCGAAACTGCGGATGAACTCCACGATCACCCGGCTGATCAACAACAGCCAGAAGATGAAAAGCACGAGGTACAGAACCGCGAACAGGGCCACGCGTTCACTCTGCCGCAAAATCGGCGACGTGCAAAATGGCCGCGCCGCGCAATGCGCGGGCGGCCATCATGGCAGTCGGTGAATTGTCACTATTTCTGGTTGTAGAAGCCGTTTTCGGCGATCCGACGACGCTCTTCGGCCGATACGTCGACATCGGCCGGTGAGAGCAGGAACACCTTCGTGGCCACCTTGTCGAACGAGCCACGCAGCGCGAACGCCAGCCCGGCCGCGAAATCGACCAGCCGCTTGGCATCGGCGTTGCTCAGGTCGACCAGGTCCATGATGACCGGGTTTCCCTCGCGGAAACGCTCACCGATGATCCTGGCCTCGCTGTAATCGCGCGGACGCAGCGTGGTGATCTTGGACAAGGGACCTCCGTCCTCGAAGATCCCGGGCCGCCGCACGGGCGCGGGCTCGGGGCGCAAGCGCTCCTCCAACCTGCGCTCCTCGGCGTCGGGATCGACCGCGAGCGCGCCACGGGTCGAGCCGCGCATCCCCGGCGCGACCCCGCCCGCCCGGAACGCACGGCCCGACGAGGGCGCCGTCTCGATCCTGGTCGGGCGCCGCGGCGGATCGTAGCGATCCTCGGCGTAGGCGTCGTCGACGTAGTCGTCGCGACGCGCCTGATAAGCCGGCTTGTAGGCAGGCTGGGGGAAGTCGTCGGCTTCGTCGCCGAAACGTTCGGAGCCGTAACGATCTTCGGCGTAGCGGTCGTAGCTGCGCGGGCGAGTACGGCCGGCGCGCTCCTCCGGGCCGCGCGAGGCGTGATCGTCGACGTAGTCGTCTTCGTACTCATCGAGCGGAACCATGCCGAAGTACGCCTTGAACTTGTGCAGCGTGCTCATCCTGGACGACCTTCCTTCGGCCCCGGTGGCGGCCGGGTGTTGAAGTTCTTGCTCAGCGCCTCGTCGGCCAATCGTATGTGTCGAATGTGACTGATGAGGTTTCTTTGCTACGCCGAGGTTATCGGTCGGGCGCCCATCAAGGCGGTACCGACACGCACACACGTCGAACCGTGTTCGACCGCGATCTCCAAATCACCCGACATACCTGCAGAAAGTTCGGTGGCATCGGCGTGTTGCGAGAGCAGCGAAGTGTGCAAAGTCGCAAGCTTCGCAAAGGACGCATGAATGTCGGCGTCAAGGGGTGGAATCGCCATCAGACCGGCCAGATGCAGTCCGGGGGCCTTCGCTACCAGGTCGGCCAGGGCGGGTAGATCGGCCGGTTCGACACCCCCGCGTCCGGGGTCGGCGTCCAGGCTCACCTGCAGCAGCACCCGCAGGGGCGCGGTACGCTCGCCGGCTGCCTGTGCGTCGGTCACCGCCCGGTCCAGCGCGTTTGCCAGCCGTTCGCTGTCGACCGAGTGCACGGTGTGTGCCCATCGGGCCACGGCGCGGGCCTTGTTGCGCTGCAAGCGGCCGATCATGTGCCACTCGACGTCGTCGTAGGCCAGCTCGGCGACCTTGGCCGAGGCCTCCTGTTCGCGTGACTCGCCGAACTCGCGCCTGCCGAGGCGGTAGAGGATGTCGACATCGGCAGCCGGAAAGAATTTCGTCACCGGCAGCAGCCGCACCGAGCCCGCGGGGCGACCCCCGGCGGCCACGGCGGCGTCGAGACGCGTGAGCAGCCCGTCCAGGCGGGTCGAGAGTTCGCTCGCGCGATCGGTGCCGGTCGAGGTCTCCTGGGTCATGCGGCCTCCCCTCGCCGGGTGGTGTGCTGTGGGCTCATGCGGTCGCGTCCATCCAGATCACACCCGCGATGCGGCCGGTCGGGGCGCCGCGGCGGTGGCTGAACAGGGTTTTGTCCTCGATGGTGCAGCGCGGGTCGAGGGCGATGCCGCCGACGCCCGCCTCGGTGAGCTGCCTGCTGATGCCCGCACGCAGGTCGAGGCCGGGGGTCTTGCGGACCGTGGTGGTTGCGCTGCCGGGCAGGTGGGCCTCCACGTCGGCGCGCATAGCGGCCGGCACCTCGTACTGACGGCCCGACGCGGCGGGCCCGAGGAAGGCGCCGATGCGCTCCACCCGGGCGCCGACCGACACCATCGCCTCGAGTACTCGTGGCACGATGCCGATTCTGGCGCCGATGCGGCCCGCGTGCACCGCCGCGATCACGCCTGCCTCGTCGTCGGACAACAGGATCGGCACGCAGTCGGCGGTGAGGACGACCAGGGCGAGGCCGGGCACCGTGGTGACGAGCGCGTCGGTCACCGGGACCGGTTCGGCACGCGGCCCGTCGACGATCTCGACATTGCGGCCGTGCACCTGCTCCATCCACACCAGCCGGTCGGGGGTGAGCCCGATGCCCTCGGCCAGGCGGATCCTGTTGCGGCGCACGGCCTCCGGATCGTCACCGACGTGATCGCCCAGGTTGAACGAGTCGTACGGGGCGACGGAGAAGCCACCGGCGCGGGTGGTGGTCACCCGGCGAACGGTCACGGTGGGGGGTGCGGAAGTCATGGTTCGAGGGTAGTGCGGTCGGCGGGTCGATCGGTGCGCGTGTGGGGTGACATCGGTCAACCCGGCACTGGTCCCGGCGACCCCGGGCTGAGCCGGAGACGCGAAAGCGCCCGAACTCACCGGGGAGTTCGGGCGCCGTTGTCCGTGCCTAGCGGCGCATGAAGATCGGCACCTCGATGTCGTCGTCATCGTCGCCGTCGTCGCGCGGTTCGGGGTTGTTGACGCGGTTGAGCGCCTGCTCGGTGACCCGCTGACGCTCCGACTCCCGGTACCGCTCGGTGTCGCGGTAGTTGGGCGCCGCCGCCCGTCCGCTCGACATACCCGCGGTGGCGGGCTCGGTGGGCCGGGCCGGGGCCTCCGTGCTGCGGCTCTGTCCCACCTCGCCCGCACGACCGGAGCCGATCGGGTTCGACGAGGACCGGCCGGTCTGCATGGTGTTCTCGACCGCGCGCCGCGAGGGGCCGCCGCCGTCGAAACCGGCGGCGATCACGGTGACGCGCACTTCGTCGCCGAGCGAATCGTCGATGACCGTACCGAAAATGATGTTGGCCTCGATGTGGGCGGCCTCCTGCACCAGCGAGGCGGCCTCGTTGATCTCGAACAGACCGAGATCGGAACCACCCGCGATCGAGAGCAGCACGCCGTGCGCACCGTCCATCGATGCCTCGAGCAGTGGCGAATTGATCGCCGTCTCGGCAGCTTTCACCGACCGGCCCTCGCCGCGCGCCGAGCCGATGCCCATGAGCGCCGAACCGGCACCCGACATCACGCTCTTCACGTCGGCGAAGTCGACATTGATCAGGCCTGGGGTGGTGATCAGGTCGGTAATACCCTGAACACCGTTGAGCAGAACTTCGTCTGCCGACCGGAAGGCATCCATCAGACTCACCGCCGCGTCGCCCAGCTGCAGCAGCCGGTCGTTCGGAATGACGATGAGGGTGTCGCACGACTCGCGAAGCAGGTTGATGCCCACTTCGGCCTGGTTCCCACGCCGTTTTCCTTCGAAGGAGAACGGCCGGGTCACGACGCCTATAGTCAGCGCGCCCAGCTTGCGAGCGATGCTGGCGACGACAGGGGCGCCACCGGTTCCGGTACCACCGCCTTCGCCTGCGGTGACGAAGACCATGTCGGCGCCCTTGAGCACCTCTTCGATCTCGTCCTTGTGGTCTTCGGCCGCTTTGCGACCGACTTCCGGATCGGCTCCGGCGCCAAGTCCTCGGGTGAGTTCACGGCCGACATCGAGCTTCACATCGGCGTCGCTCATCAGCAGGGCCTGTGCGTCGGTATTGACCGCGATGAACTCGACTCCCTTGAGTCCCTGTTCGATCATCCGGTTGACGGCGTTCACGCCGCCGCCGCCGATACCGACGACCTTGATCACGGCAAGGTAGTTGTGCGGGGGCGTCATGGGCTCTCGCCTTCCTTCGATCTAAAACCCTCAACCTCAACCATAGGGTTGGCGTTATGTCAAGTATCCGACTGCTGCGGAACGCTATTCGCAGCCACCGCGATCCCGGCGCAGGCGCGCCGAAGTTTCGCTCACTTTACCGTGACCAGATTCGGACTCGAAACGTCGAACACGGTGCCTTCCCGGGTGAGCAGCGGCATTACGACGGCAGCTTTGCGCTCCCCGTCGCCCGTGCCGCCCCACACTACCTTTCTTCCGTCGCGCAGGTTGAGCGAGACATCCGAAATGGACCGTGCGACAACCTCACCCACCTGCACCGACAACGCGGGCGGCAGCGTGACCAGCACGGCGACGGCGGCGCGAGCCGCATCCGGCCCCGACATCGAGCCCTCGGTGACCAATTTCGGCACGCCGATCGGCGGTGCGGGCTCGATCGCGAATTCCACACTCTCGGCGTCGATCAGGTGCGCGCCGTCGGGAGCGTCGATGTACACCACCGGAGTTCGCTCCACGACCGTCACCAGCACCGTCGACGGAAAATTCCGCTGCACCCGGACCGAGCGCACCGTGGGGATCGCCGCCACGCGGCGGGCGATCTCGGTGGTGTCGATGCGCAACATCGAACGCCCGTCCGGGATCTCGAGCCGCTCGCGTACCTGTTCCTCGGGCACGACAGTCAGGCCGTCGATCCGCACGGTCCGTACCGACAACGCCGGGGTGAACCACGCGAGCACCGCGAGCACGGTGACGACGACCAGCCCGACCGCCGTCCAGAGCCGGTAGCCGTGCCACCCGCGCGCGGCGGGCATCGGCAATCTCACCGGCCGCCCTGCTGCGGACGGGCCCGCAATCCGTCGAGGATCTGGTTGCCCAGCATGGTGACATCGCCCGCGCCCATGGTGATCACGACATCACCGGGCTGCGCGAGCGCGGCGACCTGACGGCCGACCTTCGACATATCGGGTTGATAGTGCACGGGTTTGGTCACCGACTGGGCCACCAGCGCACCGTTCACACCGGGCAGCGGTTCCTCGCGCGCGCCGTAGACGTCGAGCACGACCACTTCGTCGGCCAGGCTCAGCGCGGTGCCGAACTCGGCCGCGAAAGTGGCGGTGCGGCTGTAGAGATGCGGCTGGAAGACCACGATCACCCGGCCGCGTTCGATGCGCGCTCCGTCGCGCGCCTCCTGCGCGACGAGCTGCGCGGCGGCCTCGAGCACGGCCCGCACCTCGGTGGGATGGTGGGCGTAGTCGTCGAAGACGCGCACACCGTTCTCGCGACCGGTGAACTGGAACCGGCGGTGCACGCCACCGAAACCTTCCAGGCCCTGCACGATCTCGTCGATGTCGGCACCGGTCGCCCGGGCCGCGAGCAGCGCGGCGAGGGCATTGAGGGCCATGTGCCTGCCGGGCACCGACAGGCGGACCGTGCGTGGCGTCGTCTCACCGCCGAGCTGGAACTCGACGATGCCGCCGACATCGCGCGGCTGCCAGTCGAGCAGCCGGGCACCGACGGGCACGGGCGCGTCGGCCAGGTCGCCGGAGCCGTAGCCGAGCACCTGCACACCGCGTTCGGTGAGCCGGGGGGCGACCCGTTCGGCCAGGGCGAGCGAACCGGGATCGTCGAGGCAGACCACCAGCAGGCCGCCGGGGGCGAGCCGGTCGGCGAAGTCGTCGAAGACCTGGATGTAGGCCTCGTCGGTGCCGAAGTAGTCGAGGTGGTCGGATTCGATATTGGTGACCACGGCGACGTCGGGGTCGTACTGCAGCAGCGAACCGTCGGATTCGTCGGCCTCGGCGACGAAGATGTCACCGCTGCCGTGGTGGGCGTTGGTGCCCGCCTCGTTGAGTTCGCCGCCGACCGCGAACGAGGGGTCGGCGCCGCAGTGCTGCAGCGACACGATCAGCATCGAGGTGGTCGAGGTCTTGCCGTGGGTGCCCGAGACGAGCAGGGTCTTGTGCCCGCGCATCAGGGCGGCGAGCACGGTGGGACGCATCAGCACGGGAATGGCGCGCCGGTTCGCTTCGACCAGTTCGGGGTTGGTCTTCGGAATGGCGGCGTAGGTGGTGACGACGACGGTCGGGCCACCGGGCAGCAGGTCGAGCGCGTCGGCGTCGTGCCCGATGCGCACCTGCGCGCCGCGGGCCCGCAGCGACAGCACGCCGCGGCTCTCCCTGGCATCGGATCCCGACACCGCACCGCCACGCGCCAACAGGATTCGCGCGATACCGGACATGCCCGCACCGCCGATCCCGACCATGTGCACCCGCGCGAGTTCGGCGGGCAATGCCGAACCCACGGGCTCGCCCGCGGCATTCACCGCGGTGCCCGTGCTCGGACGGTCCGGCTGGTCACGCTCGGCTTCCGCCTCCGGCCGCTGACCGCTCATCGGGCGAGCCCGGCGACGATGCGTGCCACGGTGTCGGCGGCGTCGCGGTGACCGGCGCCTGCGGCGGCGCGGCTCATCTCGGCGAGTCGGGCGGGGTCGAGCAGCAGCGGAATCACCTCGTCCATCACGAATTTCGGGGTCAGCTCGGCGTCGGGGACAATTCTGCCACCCCCCTTGGTCACCACGGGGCGCGCGTTGAACTCCTGCTCGCCGTTGCCGTGCGGCAGGGGCACGTAGAACGCGGGCAGCCCGACCGCCGACACCTCGGCGACGGTCATGGCGCCGGAGCGGCAGACCACCGCGTCGGCGGCGGCGTAGGCCAGGTCCATCCGCGACAGGTACGGCACCGCCACGTACGGTGCAGGCGCGTCGGCGGTACTCACCTCGACGCTGTTCTTGGGGCCGTGCGCGTGCAGCACCGAGATCCCGGCGGCCGCCAATTGCGGTGCGGCGCCGGAGATCGCCTCGTTGAGGCTGCGCGCGCCCTGTGAACCGCCGAACACCAGCAGAACCGGGCCCTCGGCGGGCAGACCGAAGTGCTCACGGGCCTGCGCGCGCAGCGCGGGCCGGTCGAGTTCGGTGATGGCGGCGCGCACCGGGATGCCGACGACCTCGGCCCCGGCCAGGCCGGAGTCGGGAACGGCGGCAAGCACTTTGGTGGCCAGCTTGGCGCCGACCTTGTTGGCGATGCCCGCCTTGGCATTGGCCTCGTGCACGACGACCGGAATCCGGCGCTGCCTGCCGATTCCGCGCGCGGCGAGGTAGGCGGGCAGGGCGACGTAGCCGCCGAAGCCGATGACGACATCGGCCTGCACCCGGTCGATCACCGCGCGGGTGGCGCGCACCGAGGAGAACACCCGCCCGGGCAGGCGTAGCAGGTCGGCCGACGGCTTGCGGGGCAACGGGACCGGCGGGATCAGCTCGAGCGGGTACCCACGGTCGGGCACCAGTTTCGTCTCGAGTCCGCGCTCGGTGCCGAGTGCTGTCACCCGGATCGAATCGTCGAGTCTGCGCAAGGCGTCGGCCACCGCCAGCGCGGGTTCGATGTGGCCTGCGGTTCCCCCGCCTGCGACGATCACCGACAACCCGGATCGCGGGCTACTCACTTGGATCTACCTCGTTCTCTAGCGTGTGGCATCGGATAGGTCGGTTCCCATGCTCTGGTCGACCGTAGCGAACTGGTGCC
Organism: Nocardia rosealba; assembly: GCF_020216065.1. Classification (GTDB taxonomy): domain Bacteria; phylum Actinomycetota; class Actinomycetes; order Mycobacteriales; family Mycobacteriaceae; genus Nocardia; species Nocardia rosealba. The sequence goes on along the minus strand of NZ_JAIWNA010000009.1, from coordinate 222,942 downwards.
GCGGCTTTCCGGCGCGCGTCGTCTGCGCGGGGCATCGGGTTGGCGGCGTGGGGCCTGACGTGGGCGTTCGGCTTTCGCGCGCGGCGCGGGCTTGCGCGGTGCCGGGGTGTACACCTCGGGCACGGGAAGCCGCAGCAGCCTGCTGAGCCTGCCGTCCTGGCCCGCTTTGAGCGCCGAGACGGCCTCTGGCTCGTGCCTGGCCGCGCTGGCGATGATGCCGAACATGAACAGCGTGATCGCCAGCGACGAACCACCGGCCGACACCAGCGGCAGCTGCAGACCGGTCACCGGCAGCAGGCCGACGACGTAGCCGATATTGATCAGGGCCTGGGCGGTGATCCAGGTGGTCGCGGTGGCGGTGAGCAGGCGAAGGAACGGGTCGACCGAGCGCAGCGCGATGCGGATGCCGGTGTAGACGAACATCGCCAGCAGGGCGAGCACCGCCATGCAGCCGAGGAAGCCGAGTTCCTCGCCGATGATGGCGAAGATGAAGTCGTTGTGCGAGTTGGGCAGATAGCTCCACTTGGCGCGGCTCTGCCCGAGTCCGCGGCCGAGGATGCCGCCGTCGGCCAGCGAGTACTTGGCCTGGCGGGCCTGGTAATTGGCGCCCTGGGGATCGTCACCGGGATTGAAGAACGCGCGCACCCGGTCGGACCGGTACCCGGCCGACAGCGCGAGCACCGACGCGACGACCAAGCCACTGACCATGATCCCGACGAACAACCGCACCGGCAGCCCACCGAACCACAGCAGCGCCATCAGCACGATGCCGAGCGCGATCGTGGTCGACAGGTTCGGCTCGAGCACCACGAGCAGACACACCAGCAGGCCGGCGGGCACCAGCGGTACCAGGATGTCCTTGAGGTGCGCCCCGCGCCGCGACGCGAGCAGATGCGCGCCCCACACCACCAGCGTCACCTTGACGACCTCGGACGGCTGGATCGAGATGGGTCCGATGTCGAACCAGCGCCGCGCGCCACCGTGCACCGCGCCGATGCCCGGAATGAGCACGAGCACCAGCGCGATCACCGAGATGCTGAACGCCGGGAACGACCACTGCCGCAGGACCCGCAACGGCAACCGCAACGCGATGTAGAACGCGACGGCGCCCAGCCCGGCGAACATGGCCTGCTGGATGAACAGCGAATACGCCGATCCACCACCGGCATAGGCTTCGACGCTCGACGCCGAGAGCACCATCACCAGGCCGAGCACCGTGAGCAGGGTGGCGATGGTGACGATGAGGTGGAACGAGGCGAGCGGACGGGCCAGCCATGCGCCGAAACGCTCCCCCGCCCATCCCGGCTGCGGGGCGATCCGTTTCCGGCGCCCCCCGGTCTGGGTGGTCTGGCCCGTCGATGTCATAGCGCCCGCCCGATGTCACCGTCTTCCAGTGCCGTGACCGCGTCGACGAAGCAGCGTCCGCGGTGGGTGTAGTCGTCGTACATGTCCAGGGACGCGGCCGCGGGTGCCAGCAGCACGGTGTCTCCCGCCCGGGCCATGCCCGCCGCGGCACGCACGGCGCGGCCCATCACCGCTTCGGCACGCTGCGATCTCGACGACTCCATGTCTGCATCGTCTCCCGCGTCCAGTGCGATGACCGGGACTTCGGGCGCGTGTCGCGCCAATGCGGCGGCGATCACCGGCGCGTCGGCTCCGAACAGAACCGCGCCGACGAGCCGGTCGGCGACCTCTTCGACGAGGTCGTCGATGGTGGCGCCCTTGAGCAGACCACCCGCGACCCACACCACGTGCGGGTGCGCGAGGATCGACGCGCGTGCGGCGTGCGGGTTGGTCGCCTTGGAGTCGTCGATGAAGTCGACGCCACCCAGTTCCCGCACGAAGGCGGTGCGGTGCGGGCCGACTTTGTGTTCGGCCAGGCCCTCTTTCACGAACTGTGGTGCCACGTCGATGGCCCTGGTCAGCGCCGAGGCTGCGAGCGCGTCGGCGATGCCTGCGGGCCCCTGCGGACTGATGTCGGAGGTCTCGGCGAGGATCGCGGCCTTGGTGAAGGCGCGGTCGAGGAGTTTGCCGTCGACCACGCCGAGTTCGCCGTCGGCGGGCACGCCCACGCGGAACCCGACCGTGCGCCGCGCCTTGGACTTGCGCGCCAGCGCACCGGCGACCGGATCGTCGAGGCCGACCACGCCGATGCGGCCGGTGAGGGCACGCGCCTTGGCGGCGGCGTAGGCGTCGAGCCCGCCGTGCCAGTCGAGGTGGTCCTCGGCGACATTGAGCACCACACCCGCCTCGGGCCGCACCGACGGCGCCCAGTGCAGCTGGAACGACGACAACTCGACCGCGAGCACCTGCGGTCCGGGATTGCGGCGCAGGGCGTCGAGGATGGGCAGGCCGATATTGCCGCAGGCCACGCTGGCGATGCCCGCGGCGCGCAGGATCGAGTGCGTCATCTGGGTGGTCGTGGTCTTGCCGTTGGTTCCGGTGACCACCAGCCACTTGCGGACCGGGCCGTAGATGCGGGCCTGATCGACCCACCAGGCGAATTCGACGTCGCCCCAGACCGGGATGCCCTCGGTGACCGCCGAGACGAGCACCGGCGAATCGGGCCGCCAGCCGGGGCTGGTGATGACGAGGGCGAACCGCGTGAGGTCGGCGTGCTCGAGTTCCACCGTGGTGGCGATCTCGAGCCCGAGTTCGGCGGCCTCAGCCAGGGCCTTTGCGCCGCCGTCGGTGACGACGGGATGCGCGCCGATATCGCGCAGCGGTTCGATCAGGGAGCGTCCGGAGACGCCCCAGCCGGCGACGAGAACGTCACGGCCACGCAGGAATTCGAGCATGGGGCCCGGGGAACGCAGGGCACGGGGCGAGTGTTCTACCATTTCCGCTCTCACCCGACCTGGGACAGGTATTCGCTGTAGAACAGTCCGAGACCCACGGCGGCCGCGATGCCTGCCAGGATCCAGAACCGGATGATCACCGTAGTCTCCGCCCACTTGCTCAATTCGAAGTGGTGGTGGAACGGCGCCATCTTGAACAATCGGTTGCGGGTGGTGCGGTACACCGCCACCTGCAGCACCACCGACGCCGCCTCGGCGACGAACAGCGCGCCGATGACGACCATCAGCAGCTCGGTGCGGGTGGTGATGGACAGACCGGCCAGCATGCCGCCCAGCGCCAGCGAGCCGGTGTCGCCCATGAAGATCTTGGCGGGCGCGGCGTTCCACCACAGGAAGCCGATGCAGGCGGCGGCGGCCGCCGCGCAGACCAGGGCGAGGTCGAGGGGGTCGCGCACGTTGTAGCACCCGGGTCCGGGGCTGGTGGCGCAGGCGTTGCGGTACTGCCAGAAGGTGATGATGACGTAGGCGCCGAGCACCAGGCTCATCGATCCGGCGGCGAGACCGTCGAGACCATCGGTCAGGTTGACCGCGTTCGACCAGGCCACGACCAGCAGACACACCATGATCACGAACACCAGCGCGCCCATCGACACCGTCGACCAGTCACGCACGTACGAGATGTGCTTGCTGCCGGGGGTGAGCCCGTTGTCGGCCCGGAACTGCAGCACCAGCACCGCGAAGATCACCGCGGCACTGATCTGGCCGATGTACTTACCGGCCGCCGACAACCCGAGGTTGCGCTGTTTGCGCAGCTTGATGAAGTCGTCGAGGAAGCCGACCACACCGAGTGCGGTGGTGAGCCCGAGCACGAGCAGGCCCGAGGCCGTCGGCCCCTCGGCGTCGTAGCCGAGGCCGATCAGGTGCGAACCGAGATACCCGGCCCACATACCGATCAGGATGGCGACGCCACCCATCGTCGGGGTGCCGCGTTTGGCCTGATGGCTGGCCGGGCCGTCGACCCGGATCTCCTGGCCGAAGCCCTGTTTGGCGAAGACCCGGATCAGGAACGGCGTCAACAGGATCGACACCGCGAGCGCGATCCCCGCCGCGAACAAAATCTGCCTCATCGAGCTGCCTCCGAGCTACCTTCCCCTGCCCTGGTCAGGTGTTCGGCGACGGCCCACAGACCGACCGCTTTCGACGCCTTGACCAGTACCACATCGCCGGCGGCGATTTCGTCGTCGAGCAGCGCGATGGCCGCCGAGATATCGGGTACGAGGATCGACTCCTCGCCCCATGAGCCTTCCATCACCGCTCCCTGGTGCATTCCCCGGGAGGGTCGTCCGGTGCCGACCACGATCAATCGGTCGACGTCGAGGCGCACGGCGAGCCGTCCGATCGCGTCGTGTTCGATGACCGAGGTGTCGCCGAGTTCGCCCATTTCCCCGAGCACGGCCCAGCTGCGGCGCGGTTCGGGGCCCGACTCGGCGAGGGTGACCAGCGCCTTGAGCGCGGCCCGCACCGAGTCGGGGTTGGCGTTGTAGGAGTCGTTGATGACGGTGATGCCGTCGGGCGTGGTCCGCACGTCCATCCGGCGCGCCGACGCGGCCGTTGCCCCGGACAGCGCCTGAGCGACGGTCGCCAGGTCGGCGCCGCATTCCAGGGCGACGGCGGCGGCCGAGAGCGCGTTGCCCACCTGATGCTCACCGTGCACGGCCAGCTGCACCGGCACCGATTCGCCACCCGCGTGCAGGGTGAAGCGGGCGCGGGCCTGGTCGTCGGTGGTCACGTCGGTGGCACGGATGTCGGCGTCGCCGGACAGGCCGACCATGACGACGCGGGCTTTCGTGCGCGAGGCCATGGCGGCGACGTTCGGGTCGTCGGCGTTGAGCACGGCCAGGCCCTCGGCCGGGAGTGCCTCGACCAGTTCGCCCTTGGCCTGCGCGATGGCCTCGCGGCTGCCGAACTCACCGAGGTGGGCGGTGCCGACATTGAGCACCACACCGATGCGCGGCGGCGCGATGCGGGCCAGGGCGGCGATGTGGCCGACGCCGCGCGCCGACATCTCGAGGGCGAGGAACTTGGTGTCGGCGTCGGCGCGCAGGGCCGTCCACGGGTGGCCGAGTTCGTTGTTGAACGAACCGGGCGGGGCGACCACGGGACCAAGCGGTGCGAGCACGGCGGCCAGCAGGTCCTTGGTCGAGGTCTTGCCCGACGACCCGGTGACACCGACGACGGTGAGACCGGTGCGCTCGGCCAGCCGCTCGGTGCTCACGCGGGCCAGGTCGGCCAGGGCCGCGAGCACGGCGGCACCGGAGCCGTCGCCGTCGTGGCTCAGGGCCACCGAGGTGGCGGGCACGGTGCCCGCGTCCGGTGCGACCACGATGGCGGGCACGCCGACCGGGCGTGCCGCCAGCACGGCGACAGCTCCGGCCTCGACCGCGTTCGCCGCGTAGTCGTGTCCGTCGGAGTTGGCGCCGGGTAGTGCGAGGAACAGATCACCGGGACCGATTCGGCGCGAATCGAATTCGACCGACCCGGTCACCAGTGCCTGGGGGTCGGGTACGTCGTGCAGCTCGCCGCCGACGACGTCCGCGATCTCCCGCAGTGTCATCTCGATCATGAAACCGTCAAGTCCTCCGAGTCCGTGTGCGGACTGTGTTGTGCCAGTAGAGAATCCAGCTCCGCGGCGAGGACCTCACGGTCGTCGAAGGGATGCTTGACGCCCTGGATCTCCTGACCCGCCTCGTGGCCCTTGCCCGCGATGAGCACCACGTCGCCGGAACGCGCCCAGGCGAGTGCGGCGGCGATGGCCGCCGCGCGGTCACCGATCTCGCGGATCTCGCCGCGGTCGGTGGCCGGGAGTTCGTGCGCACCGGCGACCACGGCGGCACGGATGGCCGCCGGGTCCTCGGTGCGTGGATTGTCGTCGGTGACGATCACCAGGTCGGCACCACGCGCGGCCGCCCCGCCCATGAGCGGGCGTTTGGCCGCGTCCCGGTCGCCGCCCGCGCCGACGACCACCGCGAGCCTGCCGCGGCCCGCGTCGGTGAGGTGCGCGCGCAGGGTGGCGACCACCGATTCGATCGCCGCGGGCTTGTGCGCGTAGTCGACGACGGCGAGGAAGTCCTGTCCGCGTTCGACGCGCTGCATGCGCCCGGGCACGTCGACGGTGGCCAGCGCGGGCGCGGCGACCGCCGGATCGACCCCGGCGGCCGCGCAGGTGGCGACCGCGAGCAGGGCGTTGGCGACGTTGTAGCGGCCGGGCAGGCGCAGACGGACGGTCAGCTCGCCGTCCGGACCGCTCGCGGTGAATTCCTGCTCGCCACCAGCGGCTTTCACCTCACCCACGACCTGCCAGGTAGCGGCATCGGGCGCCGGGGCTGCGGCGGCATCGTCCGCGGCAGCGACCTCGGTGGTGGAGACGGTGACCGGGCCGACCAGATCCGCGGCGAGGCGGCGTCCCCACTCGTCGTCCACGCAGATCACCGAGGTGCGCGCGGCGATCGGCGAGTCCGGTTCGAACAGGCGGCGTTTCGCGGCGAAGTAGTCCTCGAAGTCCTTGTGGAAGTCGAGATGGTCCTGGGAGAGGTTGGTGAACGCGCCGACGGCGAAGCGCACACCGTCGACCCGGCCGAGGGCCAGCGCGTGGCTCGACACCTCCATCACCACCGCCTGCACACCCTGCTCGACCATGGCCGCGAACATCGCGTGCAGCTGCGGCGCCTCGGGAGTGGTGAGCGCGCTCGGCACCCGCTGCCCGCCGATGCGGGTTTCGATGGTGCCGATCAGACCGGTCGACAGGCCCGCCGCGACCAGACCCGCCTCCACCAGGTACGACGTGGTGGTCTTGCCGGAGGTGCCGGTGATGCCGACGATGCGCAGGCGATCGCTGGGGTGACCGTAGATCTCGGCGGACAGCTCGCCGAGCACGGCACGCGGGTCCTCGCGCACCAACACGGGCACCGCGACCTCGCCGATCAGTTCGGCACCGGCCGCGTCGGTGAACACCGCGCCCGCGCCGCGCACGACGGCGTCGGCGGCGAAACGGGCGCCGTGCGAGGTCGCGCCGGGCAGGCCGGCGAACAGGTCACCGGGCCGGACGGCGTTGGATCGTTGCTCGATGCCGGTGACGGTCACCTCGGCCGGGACCGGGGTGAGCGTGGTGGCGCCGGTGAGCTCAAGCAGGGCCTGCAGCGGCGTCGACGGCGGGGTGTTCGGCCGGAGCGCGTGCGGGCTGGACTGCGCGGGCACAAGGCTCCTCTCTGAGAGTGATCGAGCGCGTGGGCAAGACGACGAGTCAGGTTACCGTCAGAGCCCGGCCTCCAGCACCAGCGGCCTAGGCTCCGGCGACGGTGGCACCCGGTCGCGCTGCAACGCCCAGGAGGCGATGGTGTGGAACAGCGGCGCGGCCGACCCACCACCGGACCCGTCGGAGCTGCGTACCGGCGCGTCGAGCATCATGCCGATCACGTAGCGCGGGTTGTCGGCGGGCGCCATCCCGGCGAAGGTGATGTAGAACGACGAGGTCGAATAGCAGCGGCAGGCCGGGTCGACCTTCTGCGCGGTGCCGGTCTTGCCCGCCACCTGGTAGCCCTCGACCGCGGCCTGCGGCCCGGTGCCCATCTGCACACCCATCGGGTCCTTCTGCACGGTCGCCTGGAAGACCGTGCGCAAGGTGGCGGCGGTCTGCGGGCTCACCACTCGCACGGGCTCGGGCTGCAGTTCCTCGGTGCGGGTGTTGTCGGGGGCGATCCTGGCCTTCACGATGCGCGGCGGGATGCGCAGGCCGTCGTTGGCGATGGCCTGGTACATGCTGGTCATCTGCAGCGTGGTCATCGAAAGGCCCTGGCCGATGGGCAGATTGGCGAAGGTGCCGCCGGACCACTGGTCGCGGGCGGGCACCTGCCCCGGGCTCTCGCCGGGCAGGCCGATGCCGGTGCGCTTGCCGAGACCGAAGCGGTCGATCATGTCGGCGAAGCGGTCCTCCCCCACCCGTTGCGCGAGCATGAGGGTACCGACATTCGACGACTTACCGAAGATGCCCGTGGTGGTGTAGGGCGCCACGTCGTGCTGCCAGGCGTCGTTGACGGTGACGCCCGACATCCGGATCGAACCGGGTACCTGCAGCACTTCGTCGGGGTTGGTCAGCCCGTATTCGAGCGCGGCGGCGGCGGTGACGATCTTGTTCACCGAACCGGGTTCGAAGGGCTCCGACACCGACGGGTTGCTCATGTTCGCCGAGGCCCAGTGCTGGGGTCCCAGTGCGGGATTGAAGGTGTTGTCGTTGGCCATGGCCAGCACCTGACCGGTCTTGGCGTCGAGCACGACCGCCGAGGCCGAGGCCGCGCCGGAGAGCTGTTTGGCCTGCTGCACCTGCTGCTGCACGAAGTACTGCATGTCCTCGTCGAGGGTGAGTTCCACCCCGTGCCCGTTCACCGCGGGCTGCTGGTCGCGGTAGCTGCCGGGGATCACCGCGCCGTCGGAGCCGCGGTCGTAGGTGCGGGAACCGTCGGTACCCGCGAGTACCGAGTCGAGTGCCGATTCGAGGCCGATCTGACCGTGCCCGTCCCAGCCGGTGGCACCGACCACGTTGGCCGCCAGCGCCCCGCCGGGGTATTCGCGCAGGTCCTGCCGTTCGGAACCGACCTCCGGGTACTTGGTGGTGATCTCGGTGGCGATCCGGGGATCGACATTGCGGGCCAGATAGTGGAAGGGTTTGTCGCTGCGGAGTTTGTCGAGCAGCTCTTCCTCTTTCGGGCCGCTCGCGCCGAGCTTGTCGTGCACGAACTTCGCGATGTCCTTCAGGCGCTGCTCGGGGTCGGGCGCGTTCTCCTTGGTCTTCTTCGCGTCGGCGAGCTGCTGGCGCACCCGGACCGGTTGGAACGTCAGCGCTTTCGCGGTGATGGTGAAGGCCAGCGGGTTGCCGTAGCGGTCGGTGATCGGGCCGCGCACGGCGGCCTCGGTCTCCTTGGTTGTGCGCTGCGAGGCGGCCTGCGCGGAGAGTCCCGGTGCGGCGATGCTCTGGATGTAGAGCAGTTGCAGCGCGACCACGGCGAGGGTGGCAAGCATGGTGACCCGGCCGACGCCGAGGCGCAGCCGAATCGGCCGGTCCGGCGAGAGCGACCCGCTGCGCCGGACCCTCGACGAGACCGGCCCGCGTCGCTGTTGCGACGCGGGCCCGCTCTGCCTCATCGGCCTGCCTCGGGAGCGACGATCTGCGGCGTCTCGCTCGGCGGGCCCGCGTCCGGTAACGGCGCGACATCCGGTGCCGGGGGCGGCGTGTCGGCCGGTGCCGCGGCCACCTCCACCCGATCGGGGACGAGCTGTGGGGCCGGTGCCTGGACCGGCGACTCCGAGGGCGCCGGGGGAACGCCCTCGCCCGCGGGCGGTTCGACCTGGGTCTGGGGTCCGGGCAGGCCCTGCGGCGAGTCCGGTTGCGCCTGAGCCGGATTCACGACCGGCGCACTCGGCGCTCCGGCCTGGCCGCCCGGTGCCGCGAGCACGGCGGGCGGGGTGCTGTTCGGCGCGGCGGGGTCGGTGGCCGGGGTGCCCGGCTGCACCGGAACCACCCGCTCGCCCTGCGCCTGCTGACCCGGCGCCGGGTTCTGGGTGGTCGTCGGCGGCCCGTTCAACGGCGGCGCGGGGGCGCCCTGGGCGGGCGTGGGTGTGCCGATCACGGTCACCTCCCCGCCGGGACCGATCAACAGACGCGCCGGGTCCTTGGCGGGGATCATGCCGAGTTCGCGTGCGCGCGCGGCCAGTTCGGGAGCCGAGTCGGCGGCCGCGACCTCGCGCTGCAGCGCGGCCCGCTCGTCGGCGAGCGTCCGGTTGTCCGCGCGCATGTCGCCGAGCAGGTAGCTGTCCTCGGCCGCGCGGGTGGTGAGCAGCAGGGTGAGCGCGAGACCGCAACCGAGCAGACCGATGATCGCGGTGACGAACGGGATGCGCCCGGCCATGGTCGAGGAACGATCGGGCAGCGATATCCCGTCGAGCAACTGCTGGCGGGTGCGTTTGCGCGCGTAGGCCCGCTGCGCGGCACCGGACTTCACTCGTTCGGCCGCCTGCACGCGCCGGGCGGTACGCCCCGGCACGGCAACGGTGCTCGTCCGCACGCTCATCGTGTCCCCTCCTGTGTCCTCCCTGACCTCTCCGTGATCCGTTCGGCCGCACGCATCCGCACCGGAGCGGACCTCGGGTTGGCCTCGATCTCGGACTCGGTCGCCTTTTCCGCGCCGCGGGTGAGCATCCTGAACTCCGGTCCCATGCCGGGCAGTTCGACCGGCAGGTCCATCGGGGACCTGGACACGATCCGTGGCGCGAATTCCTGCTTCACCAGCCGGTCTTCGAGCGACTGGTACGACATCACGCAGATCCGCCCGCCCACGCGCAGCGCGTCGAGCGCCGCGGGCAGCGCGGCCCGCAGCGAGTCGAGTTCTCCGTTGACCTCCACCCGCAGCGCCTGGAACGTGCGCTTGGCGGGATGCCCGCCGGTGCGCCGCGCGGCGGCCGGAATGGTGGCGTACAGCACCTCGACCAGTTCGGCGCTGGTGCTGAACGGTTTGACGGCGCGGCGGCGCAACACCTCCGAGGCGATCTTGCCCGCGAACCGTTCGTCGCCATAGGTTTTCAGCACCCGGGCCAGGTCGCCGTGGCTGTAGGTGTTGAGCACGTCGGCGGCGGTGATGCCGGTGGTGGGGTCCATCCGCATGTCCAGCGGTGCGTCGACGGAGTAGGCGAAGCCGCGTTCGGCTTCGTCCAGCTGCATCGAGGACACGCCGAGGTCCATGAGAATCGCTGACACCGAACCGGTTTCGGCCAGGCCCGCCTCGGCGAGCGCCTCGGGAATGCCGTCGTAGCGGGTGTGCACCAGCGTGATCCGGTCGGCGTAGGGCGCCAGGCGCTCGCCGGCCAGTTTCAGCGCGTTGGTGTCGCGGTCGAGTCCGACCAGCCGCGCGTTCGGGTAGGTGCGCAGGAAGTGTTCGGCGTGCCCGCCGAGGCCGAGGGTCGCGTCGAGGTAGACCGCGCCCGGCTCGTGGAGTGCCGGACCGAGCAGGTCGTCGGCACGCTCGAGCAGCACCGGCACATGACGGGGGTTCTCGGTGTCATGGTTCACCTCGACCTCCCGGGATACTGCCTCGCGTCGCAGACGGGTCGCCTTGCCACACAGTGCTTTTGGAATGAGTTGCTTACTCGGATGAGTGCGAATGCGTCGAGGTCTCTGACCGGGGCGCGGCACCTGGCGTCGGGGAAGTACGTCAGGGTCCACGCCCGGGCAGAGGCCTCGCAGCACTCGCGTGCTGCGGGGTCAGAAGATCCCGCCCAGCGACTCGTCTCTGGCTTGCGCGTAGTCCTCCTCGTGCTCGGCGAGGTAGGACTCCCACGCCTGCTTGTCCCATATCTCGAGGAAGTCGACCGAACCGATCACCACGCAATCCCGGGTGAGTCCGGCATAGCGTTTGTGGTCCGGCGACAACGTGATCCGGCCCTGTGCGTCCGGACGCTGTTCGTCGGTTCCGGCCGCAAGTGCCCGGACGAAAGCCCTTGCCTGCGGGTTGCTTCGAGACGCCGCCGCGGCCCGCCGGGCGAGCGCGGTGAACTCTTCTTTCGGATACACGGCAAGGCTGTGGTCTTGACCCTTCGTGACCATCAACCCTCCCGCCAGATCGTCTCGGAACTTCGCAGGCAACGTCAGTCGCCCTTTGTCGTCCAATCGGGGGGTGTAGGTACCGAGAAACATTCCCGGCCACCTCCCTACTGGATCACCTGGCCATACGGCCTCTCCTGTAGTGCGCGACCCACATTACCCCACTTTCCCCCACTTTCAATCGAAACCCTGGGTGATCCTGCTCCCCGCCAACACAATTCCGCAGGTCATGTCAGCTATCAATGAGATTCGGGATTATCGCGTGTTAGGACAACCCGCGCGGGTCGGCAATCCCCCGTTCCGACAACGTTCAGCAAACTTCCCAGGTGCCATCGGCGGACCTGTCGTTCGACGGCGTACGAGACTGCCCTGGTGGGGGATGGTGGGGAAGGTGGGGGAACCGCCCTGCGAGCGCGATCCGAGCCGACCCGGACGAGGGCATGCGAAAGCGGTGTCGCACCCGCGACCGGGTGCGACACCGCTTGCTATGCCGTTGTGCTCGACCTCACGGTCGGAGCAGGGCTACTCCTGCTCGAATCTGCGGCGGAATCGGTCTTCCATCCGCTCCGAGAAGCCGCCCGACTTGCGCGGCCGCTGGCCACCGCGCCCGCCCGACGGGCCCGCGCCCGCCGGCGGTTCACCGGGGGCGTCTGCCGCACCCGGCCGACGCGAGCTGCCGATCATCAACAGGACACCCGCGCCGAACATGGCGATGAAGCCCACGAGACTGATGATCGGGAACCCGCCCGGCTTGAACGGGGCGGCGATGCCGGCGACGAGCAGGAACAGGCCGACGGCGAACAACGCCGCAGCTTGGAGCCTACGTCGACTCGACGTGGAGCGAAGTCGTCCGCCGCGGACGGACGAGGCGAACTTCGGGTCCTCAGCATAGAGAGCGCTCTCGATCTGTTCGAGCATGCGCTGCTCGTGCTCGGAGAGTGGCACGGTACCTCCCCCGGCACTAGGCGTGGCTGGTCGCCTCCGGGTAGGCGACGGGTAGCCGACCTTGGCGGCTATCTGCTCCCCATGATACGAGTTCGATCGAGGCCGTACCACCTACTCGGTGATAACTAAGCGGTCATGTCCCGGTCGCGACTCGGCTGCGGGCGTGTCTTGGCGGCGGCGACCAGCGCATCGTCGACGTCGTAGAGGAACGCGCCCACCCGCGAACAGAACTCGTCGGCTTGTGTGTCGGTGATCGTGCGGTCCAATCCGGCCTCGAGGGCGGCCCGCAGCGGCGAGTGCGCCTCGAAGTAGTCGGCCCACATCGCGAACTCCGGCGTGGCGCGTCTCAGTAATACCCAGGCGCTGCGCGATCGAGCCCGCGGCGCGCGGTCGGCGCCGGTGAGCGCGATCATCGCACCGGCGCCACGCAGCGCGGCCAGATAGGCGGTGCGGAACCGCTCCCCCGGCTCGTGCTCCCAGGCCGAGTCGGTGAGCAGCGCATCGGCCTGTCGTAGCAGTCCGCCGGCGCGGCCGTCGTGGCCCGCGTGCGCTCGACCATCGTTGTGACCAGGCATCTGCTGCCCCTTTCGCCCCTCGCACAGATCGAACAACCATTCGAACGTTTGAATTGAGATTGAATATAGGGACACCCACCGACAAGTTCCGACGAGAGCGATGACAGCCGTCAAGCCCAATCACCACACTCCAGCACCTGTGGTCGTCGACCTGAGCGTCGCCGCCCTGCGGGCCCGCCTGCACGACGCCCTCTCGGTGTATGTGGCCGCGATGGACTATCCGCGCGGCACCGAACATCACCGGGCCCCGATGTGGAACGAGCACACCACCCGGGCGGGCTGGCGGGCGGTGGCCGCCGTGCTGCCCGACGACGCGGGCGCGGTCGACCTGCGCACCGCCCCGCTGCTCGCCATCGCCTACGGATACAGCGGCGCGCCGCGGCAGTGGTGGCATCAGCAGGTGCACACCGGGATGCGCCGGTGCGGCTGGCCGGAGGCCGCCGCGCGCGAGTTGCTCGCCGACTATTTCGAACTCACCGAACTGCACGTGCACCCGGCCGCGCAGGGTCGCGGGATCGGGGCGACCCTGCTCGAACGGTTGCTCGCCGGCCGCCCCGAGGCAGCGGTCCTGCTGTCGACGCCGGAGGTTCCCGAGGAGGACAACCGGGCGTGGCGGTTGTACCGGCGCGCGGGATTCACCGATGTGATCCGCAATTTCGTCTTCGCGGGCGATACCCGGCCGTTCGCGATCCTCGGCCGCAGGCTGCCGATGCCACCGGCGGGCGAACGGGCGTGAGCCGCAGCGAAACAACGGTCGTCGTCGGATCGGGGCACAACGCGCTGGTCGCCGCCTGCTATCTGGCGCGGGCCGGGCAGCGGGTCCAGGTGCTCGAACGAGACACGGTGCCCGGCGGGGCGGTGTCTACGGTCGAACGGTTCCCTGGCCACCTTGTGGATCGCGGTTCCTCGGCACACATCATGGTCCGGCACACCGGGATCATCGAGGAACTCGAGCTCGAGCGGTTCGGGTTGCGCTATCTCGACTGTGATCCGTGGGGATTCACGCCGTCCGACGGTGGACGCCCACCGATCGTCTTCCACCGCGATCTCGACGCCACGTGCGCGTCGATCGCGGCGGCTTGTGGGACGAAGGATGCCGAGGCCTACCGCCGTTTCGTCGAGGTGTGGGGTGAGCGAAGCGCGCGGGTGATGCGGGCGTTCGGTGGTCCCCCGACGCCGGGGAGGCTGGTTCGCGCGTTCTGGGGGCTGGACGCGCGCGACGGCGGGTCGGCGCTGTCGCGGGAGTTTCTGCAGACCGGTGACGCGCTGCTCGACTACTGGTTCGACGACGAACGGCTCAAGGCGTCGCTGGCGTGGTTCGGTGCGCAGTCGGGTCCACCGATGTCGGAACCGGGGACCGCGCCGATGGCAGGCTTCGCCGCGCTCATGCACACTTTGCCGCCCGGGCGGGCCGTGGGGGGAAGTGGGGCGCTCAGCGCGGCGCTGATCGCGCGGTTGTGTGCCGACGGCGGTGAAGTCCACACCGGTGATGCCGTCACGGAGCTGCGGCGGTCGGGGCGCGGGTGGCAGGTGCGCACGGAATCGGGGCGTGAGCTGCACGCCGACACCGTGATCGCGGGCTCGCACATCCTCGCCACCCTCGACCTGTTGCGCGCGGGCGGTTTCGACGAGGCGGTGCTCGACGACTGGCAGCGCCGCATCCGGGTCGGGCCCGGTATCGGCATGGTGGTCCGCCTGGCCACCGATCGCCTACCGAGCTACCCCGGCGCATCGCCCGCGGAGTCCGCGCACGGCCTGCAATTCCTCGTGTCGGATCGCAGGCAACTGCGGGCGGCGCACGGTGCGGCCTCGGCGGGTGAGCTGCCGCCACGGCCGGTGGTGCTGGCAATGAGTTTCAGCGCGCTCGACCCGTCCATCACCCCACCCGGTGAACACCAGCTGTCGCTGTGGGCGCAGTGGCATCCCTACGAGCTGGCCGACGGGAGCGATTGGTCGGCGCACGCCGATCGCGAGGCCGACCGGATCATCGCCGAAGTCGACAGGTACGCACCGGGATTCGCCGATTCGGTGTTGCGTCGTTTCGTGCAGACCCCGGTCGACCTGGAACGGGAGATGGGCCTGCGCGGCGGCAATGTGATGCACGTGGAGATGTCGCTGGACCAGATGATGCTGTGGCGGCCGCTGCCGGAGCTGTCGGGTCAACGGGTGCCTGGTGCGCCAGGTCTGTACCTCACGGGCGCGTCCACGCACCCGGGTGGCGGGGTGTCAGGAGCCAGCGGACGCAGTGCCGCCCGGCTGGTACTCGGCGACCGACGCACCCGCCGATTCCCCTTGTCGCGCAGGCGATGACAGCGCCCGATCCGCGTGCCCCGTGGAGCAGCCGTCCCCGGGACGCCCGCGAATTGCCGCCGTGTGACACCGAGACCGATCGGCAGAGGTCGTGACTACCAGCCGCACGCTCGGCCGAATCGCAGCCACCGCCCAGGAATGGGTTGGTGTCCGTCGTCAGCGGATGATCCCAGCGTTCGCGGCGGTGGCGCTGGTGCTCGTACAGATCGCCTATCCGTTGAGTGCGGGCGTGGCGCGGGATCGGGTCACGGTGGCCGTGGTGGTGTTGTCGGTGTCGACCGCGCTGCTGCATGCGGTAACTACTCGTGGGTGGCGGTGGGCAGCAGGGTTTTTCGTCATCGTCTCCGGGATAGGACTCGGGTCCGAGATCGTGGGGACGGCGACGGGGGTGCCCTACGGTGCCTACGTGTACGCGGCGGATCGGCTCGGGCCCGCGCTCGCGGATGTACCGCTGGTGGTGCCGCTGGCATGGACCGGTGGGCTGTATCCGATCTGGGTCGTCGCGGGCCTGCTCGCGAGGATCGATGCGGCAAGCACCGGTGGCCTCGGAGCGGGAGCCGCCGGGACGGACAGGGTCACCGCGCGAGCCCGCGTCAAACGTGCCGCACTGCTTGTTGTCGGGGCGGTGGGATGGGATCTGTTTCTCGATCCGCAGATGGTCGTCGACGGGCAGTGGACGTGGTCGGTCACCGATGCCGGTCTGCCGGGGCTGGCGCAGATCCCCTACACCAATTATCTCGGCTGGATGCTCGTCGCATCGCTGATGGCGGCGCTGCTCACCGCACTCGACAGGCTGCTCCCCCGCGCCCACGATCCGTCGGTGGCGGTGCCGCTCGCGGTGTTCGCGTGGACCTGGCTCGGCTCGGCCCTCGCGCACGCGGTGTTCCTCGGCCTTCCCGCATCGGCGGCCTGGGGCTTCGCCGGGATGGGACTGCTCGGAATCCCGTTGGCTCGCCAGGCTGCCGCACGGTGGCGAAACCCCTGATCGCAGCGGGTGGTGGGAGGCGGTTGGGCCCGTCGTGTGGGTTCTGCGGCCCGAGCCTGGCACGATGTCAACCGTGCAGCCGAGTCTCGTCGCCGACATGCCTTCCCCCTCGCGCCGTTCCGGGCCCGCCCGGCGCGTCGCGGCGGTCGCCGTTCTGCTGGCACTGCTGGTGCCCGCGCTGACCGGATGCCTGCGGGTGCAGGTGTCGATGGGGGTGTCGTCCAACGACCGGGTATCGGGACGGATCGTCGCCGCAGTGGCCCCGCAGGGCCCCGACGACAAGGGCCCGCAGCTGAAGGCGCCCGAATCGCTGGCCGCCAAGGTGCGCGTCGACCCGTACAACCAAGACGGTTACGTCGGCACGCAGGTGTTCTTCGACGATCTGACCTTCGGCGAGGTCGGCCAGCTCGGCAGCCTGTCGGATCAGACCCAGGGCATGTTCACCCTCGAGTTCAAGCGCAACGGCGACCTGGTGAGCCTCACCGGCCGCGTCGACCTCGAGTCGGTGCCGCCGCACGGGTCGGACGTGCAGTTCTCCATCGCGTTCCCATCGCGTGTCGCCAAGACCAACGGCACCCGCGAGGGCGACAACACCGTGTCGTGGAAGCTGCCCGCCGGTGAGTCCTCGACCCTGCGCGCCGAGGTCAAATACGCCGACCCCAACACCCGCTCGTTCGCCGGCTGGGCGGGCATCATGGGCGGTATCACCCTGGCCGTGGCCGCGATGATCGCCGGTCTCGCCTACCGCGACCGCAACCCGCGCCCGCCGAACGCGCCGCGGCCCAACTTCTCGCCCTCGGAGATGTGGCGCGAGATCACCCAGCGCAGGCTAGGCCGCTGACATGGGCGCGGCGGGACGCTACCTGACCTGGGCGGGCACCGGTCTCGCCGTGCTCGGCGCCGGCACCGCCGCCTACAACCTCGCCACCCTGCGCACCCTGCCCCGGCAGGTGTCGGGAGTGATCGAACCGGTCACCGTGTGCGTGCCCGCCCGTGACGAAGCCCTGCGGCTGCCCGACCTCATCGCCGATCTGCGCGCCCAGACCGGGGTACCGCGGCTGCGAGTGCTGATCCTCGACGATGCCTCCACCGACGGCACCTACGAGGCCGCACTCGCCGCGATCGGCGGCGACGAACGATTCACCGTGCTCCGCTCGGCCGCCCACCCCGCCCCGGGATGGACCGGAAAGGCCGCCGCCTGTGCGCGGCTGGCCGCCAGGACCGATGCGGCGGCACTGGTCTTCGTCGACGCCGATGTGCGCCTCCAACCGCAGGCGATCGCCGCCGCAGTGACCGAATTGCGCAAGCGCGGCGCGGGTTTGGTGTCGGCGTGGCCGACACAGGATTCGGGTTCGGTCGCCGAGCAGCTGGTTCAGCCGCTGCTGGCCTGGTCGTGGGCATCGACGCTTCCGGTGGGTCCGGCCAATCACAGTTTGCGGCCGTCGACGGCGGTGGCGTGCGGGCAGTTCCTCGCCGTCGACGCCGCGGCGTACCGGGCGGGTGGGGGTCACGCCGGTGTGGCGGCCAGCGCCACCGAGGATCTCGATCTCGCGCGGGCGCTGCGGCGGGCGGGTCATCGGACCGCGCTCGTCACCGCCGGGCCGGCCGCCCGCACCCGCATGTACACCGGCGCCGACGACCTCGCCGGCGGCTACACCCGCTGGTTGTGGTCGGCCTACGGCGGCCGGGTCGACACCGGCGCGGCCATCGGTGTCCTTGCCGCCCTTGCCTATTGGGTTCCGCCGCTGGCGGTTCTCGTCGGTCGTGGCCGGGTGCGCCGGGCTGGTCTGCTCGGCTACCTCGCCGCCGTCACCGGTCGGCTCATGGCCCGAGCCGTCGAAACCCGGCGCCCACCCACCGGCGCCGACCTCGGCTCGGCACTGGCCCATCCGGTGTCCGTCGGCTACTACCTCACCCTGTGGGCCCGCTCGCACCGCCTGCATCGCACCGGGCGGCTGCGCTGGAAGCAGCGTCCCCTTGTCGCACCGGAAACACCGCTCGCTCGTCACGGCTGACCCGCGCGGCCCAGATATTCCACACTGACCGGTGCGTCCAACGAAGGACGTGCGCTGTCGATGGTCCGCCCTCGCGGAAACCGGATCAGGCGACCTCGGTGATCCCGACGGTCGGGAAGAAGAAGCAGGAGCGGCCCGCGTTGTCGGTGGTACCGAAGACGGCGGCGAGGACAGTGCCCTTCCCGGTGTCGACGGGGACGGCGCGCACACCACCGACGGGGATGGCGGTGCGCAGGAAATCGCGGATGACGTTCTCGGCGAGCGGCCGGAGTTCGGCGGGAACCTCGGGCGGCACCATCGCCCGGACGATGTCGGCGATCGTCCCCATCGAGGCCATCCCGCCCCGGCCGGTGCTGAGGTTGAGCCAGGCCACCTGCATACCGGAAGTCTTGGTGGCGGCCGTGTCCGGTTCCAGGCCGTACGGGAGGAACGTGAACAGCGTCTGGCCTGACTTCACGGCCGTGAGGTCGAGTCCGGGGATCGGGAGGGTGTTCGTCGGCCACGGGCCGGGAACCGCACCCGCGACGGCCGGGACCAGGCCGAAACCGTCGCCGGAACAGTTCGCGGCGACCGTCGGGTACAGGAAGGGCTGGATGCCGAGGGCCTCGAGGGTTTCGACGACCGTCTGGTAGGCGGCGAGGAGATCTCCCGGGCCGGCGGTGGGTGTGGCCGGGGCGTCGCGGGTGACGGCCGGCCGCACCGGTGGATCGGCGGCGGCGGGAGCGGCCAGCAGCACGGCTGCGGCGCAGGCCGTCAGCGAGGTCAGTGTGGTCAGACGACGCGCAACAGTCACGGCGAACTCCTCATCGACGCTGAGAAGGCCGAGATTACTCCGGCGATCCGGTGAATCCGCGCAGGTGAAGTGACCGAGTATTCGGCGCGTCGCGTACCACGACAGCGGCGGCCTGGAGTGGGTCGACCGGGCCCGACGTCGGCGATTGTGCCCGCGCCCGCACCCGATTCCAACCGCTGCGCTCACGCTGATTTCTACCGTTGTGCGCCATCACAGCTGTGCCACATGCTGATCCGGCTCGACGCTTCGGCAGCGGGCACACCATCCAGAGCGACTGAGAGACCTGGCTCTACGACGTCGCAGCAACCCGCCCGGTCTGTCCGGGTGTGGGTGCTTCTGCCGGGTTCGATGGAGGAGATCGATGAAATTCCTGCTCATGACGCTGATCACCCGGGTTCCCGATCCGGTGACCGGCGTTGTGCCGAGCACCCGTGAGCGTTTCCGTGAGGTTGTCGAACAAGCCAGGCGCGCCGAGGAATTGGGCTTCGACGGGTTCGCGGTCGGCGAACGGCACGAAGACCCGTTCCTCTCCGCCGCTCCCCCGGTGGTGCTAAGCCATTTGGCGGCGGTCACCTCGCGGATCACCCTGTTCACCGCGGTCACCACTTTGAGCCTGCTCGACCCGGTGCGCGCCTTCGAGGACTACGCCACGCTCGACAACCTGTCCGACGGGCGGCTCGAGCTGATCATCGGCAAGGGCAACGGCACCGCCCAGGCGCAGCTCTACCACGTGACGACCGAGGATCAGTGGGACCGCAACCGCGAAGGATACGAACTGCTGCGTGCACTGTGGGACCGCGACGAAGTGACGTGGTCGGGCCGGTTCCGGCCGCCGCTCACCGACGCACGAGCATTGCCGCGCCCGTTGCAGCCGAAGTTGCGGATCTGGCACGGCAGCGCGACGAGCCGGGAATCGGTGGAACTGGCCGCGCGTCACGGTGACCCGGTGTTCTCGGCGAACGTCACGCACCCGATCGAGCCGTACGCCGAACTGATCCACCACTACCGGCAGCGCTGGGTGGACTACGGTCGCGACCCCGCCGACGCCCTGGTCGGCGCGGGCACGGCCGGTCTGCACGTGGCGCGGACGTCCCAGGAGGCCGTCGAGGTATATCGCCCGCTCTACGAGGCGCGGACCGCCTTGCAGCGGCAGGTGGGCAATCCGGTGGTCTTCGAGACCGTCGAGGATTTCGTCGCCCGTTCCTCAGCCCTGGTCGGCAGTCCGGAACAGGTGATCGACAAGGTCGGCCGGTACCACGAGCAGTTCGGGCACGAGGTGATTCACCTGTCCGCCGATCGTGAGGGCCGAGCCGAGTCCGACTACCTGGGAAGTCTCGAACTGTTCCAGGCCGAGGTGGCGCCGGAGTTGCGCCACCGCATCCCGAGCCGTCCCCTGGCCGCAGGCCGTGAATTCGCTGGAGTTGTTTCGTGATTCGACATCGCATCGCCGCGTTCGCCGGTGTTCTCGCCGCCACCACGACGGTGGTCGCCTGCGGCGGCGGTGACACCGTCGGCGGCGGACAAGCCGGTCCCCCACAACCCGGTGGCACCCTGCGCTACGGGCTCTCGCAGGCACCGTCGTGCTCGGATCCCGCACAGGCCGGGAGCAATCAGACCATCTACGTGACCCGGCAGATCGTGGACTCGCTCACCGATCAGGATCCGGCGACCGGCGCGATCACGCCGTGGCTGGCACGCAGCTGGGAGGTGAGCCCCGATGCGAAGGTCTTCACCTTCACCCTCACCGACGGGGTCACCTTCAGCGACGGCACGCCGCTCACCGCCGAATCGGTGCGCGACACCTTCGACGCCGTGGTCCGGCTCGGCGGGGCCAAAGCGCCGCTCGGCGTGAGCTATCTGGCCAACTATGTCGGCACCACCGTGGTCGACAAGCTCACGGCCCGGGTCGAATTCAGCGCGCCGAACGCGCAGTTCCTGCAGGCGTCCTCGACCTCGCAGCTGGGGATTCTCGCCCCGTCGACCAATGCGAAGCCGGCGGAGGCGCGCTGCGCGGGCGACAACATCGGCAGCGGGCCGTTCACCTACGCCGAGTACAAGCAGGACGTCTCGGTGACGTTGGCCAAACGCGCCGGATACCACTGGGGTTCGGAGGTTTTCGCCCACGAGGGCGAGGCCTACCTCGACCGGATCGAGTTCACCGTCGTGCCCGAGTCGGGGGTGCGCACGGGCAGTCTGGCATCCGGTCAGCTCGACGCGATCAGTGACGCCCTGCCGCAGGACGCGCCGCAGATCGAGGCGGTCGGCGGACGAGTGCTCTCGACGTCGAACCCGGGCCTGGTCTTCGGTTTCCACCCCAATGTGACGCGTGGGCCGTTGCGTGATCCGGCGGTGCGGCAGGCCTTGCTGCCCGCGCTGGATCGGCGTCAGCTGATCGACACGGTCCTGAGCCCGCAGTTCAAACCCGCCACCTCGGTGCTGGCCGCGTCGACCCCGGCCTATACCGACCTCTCGGCCCGGCTCGGCTACGACCCGGCGAAGGCGAAGACGATCCTGGATCAGGCGGGCTGGCTGCCCGGCGCCGACGGTATCCGGGTAAAGGGCGGTGAGCGCCTGAGCTTCGGGGTGACCTTCAGTCAGGTGTTCGCGGGCAATCAGGCGATTCTGGAGCTGGTGCAGCAGCAGTTGCGGCAGGTCGGGGTGGATCTGCGGCTCGACCTGGTGTCGTTCTCGGAGCAGACGGCCCGGCAGAACAGCAAGGACTACGACGCCGTCTACGGCAACTCCACCCGCGCCGACGGTGACATCCTGCGCACCTCGTTCGCCCTGACCGGCCGCAATCTGTCGGTGCGCGGGCCGGTTCCGGCTCTCGACACCGCCCTCGAACAGCAGCTGGCCACCAACGATCCGGCGGCACGGGCGGCACTCATCGCGACCGCGCAGCGGGAGATCCTCGACAACGGCCTCTACGTGCCGACGATCGAGTTGTCGCAGGCGATCGGTGCCGCCGCCCACACCAAGGACCTGAAGTTCGAGGCCTCGGCGCGACTGCAGTTCTTCGACACCTGGCTGAGCGGTCACGGCGATGACTGAGCTGATCCGGCGACCCATCGTGCGGTACGTGGGTTCGCGAGTACTGCAAGCGATCTGGGTGCTGTGGGCGGCGTTCACGGTGTCGTTCGTCGTGCTGTACCTGCTGCCCGCCGACCCGGTCTCGATGGCGGCCGACAGTTCCGGTTCCGGCACCCCCGTCGACAAGGCGGCGATCGCGGAGCTGCAGGCCCGCTACGGGTTGGACAAGCCGCTGTGGGAGCAGTACGTCACCGCGCTCGGCAATGCCCTCACCGGTGATCTCGGCCGTTCGGTGAACACCGGACAGCCGGTGACCGAGGCGCTCGGTGACGCCCTGCCCGCCACGCTCGGATTGGCCTCGCTCGCATTGTTTTTCGCCGTGATCGGTGGAACGGTCCTGGCGTTCGCCGCCACCTATACGCGTCGGCCGTGGCTGCGCAACACCTTGAGTGCGCTACCGCCGCTAGGCGTTTCGGTGCCGACCTTCTGGACCGGGCTGTTGCTGCTGCAGCTGTTCTCGTTTCAGCTGCGCTGGTTCCCGGCCTTCGGCGGGACGGGGTTGCGCGGCACGATCCTGCCCGCGCTGACCCTGGCCCTCCCGATCGGGGCGGTGATCGCGCAGGTGCTCGCCGCCGGGCTCACCCAGACGTGGCGCCAGCCGTTCACCGAGGTGGCACTGGCCAAGGGCGCTTCACGCTGGTGGGTGCAGCGCAGGCACGTGGCGCGGTTGGCGAGCGTGCCCGCGTTCACCATCGCCGGAGTGCTGGTGGGCACCATGCTGGCCGGTTCGGTGGTGGTGGAGTCGGTGTTCGCCCGGGCGGGCGTCGGGCGGCTCACCCAGAT
Source organism: Nocardia rosealba (assembly GCF_020216065.1). Taxonomy (GTDB): domain Bacteria; phylum Actinomycetota; class Actinomycetes; order Mycobacteriales; family Mycobacteriaceae; genus Nocardia; species Nocardia rosealba. The sequence goes on along the minus strand of NZ_JAIWNA010000009.1, from coordinate 200,001 downwards.
CTCGGTGCTCAACCAGGACATCCCCGTCGTACAGGGGGTGGTGCTGCTGTCGGCGCTGATCTTCGTCGTCGTGAACCTGGCCGTCGACCTGCTGTACCCGCTGCTCGATCCACGGATCACCGGCGTCGGCGGTGGCCGGGTCGCCCGGGCGAAGGAAGGCGATGCCGCGCGGCGAATCCGTCGCCTCGCGAACTCGGGCGGTTCGACCCGGTCTGTCCCGCACCGCGGGCGAAGGGAGTGACGATGGTCGACGTACTGCACCGCACGGATCGGCGTCGCGCAGGCGGTTCGGTCGAGCCCGAGGCGCCCGAACCGAGCCGCGACCGTGACACAGCGGGAGCGGCGAAGCCTGCCTCCGCGATCGCGCGCCACCACCGGGGCGCCCAGCTCATCGGCCGGACCCGAAGGCATCTCGGGCTCGTCGTGTCCGGCGTTGTGCTGGTGATCGCGGTCGGGTGGGCGGTGGTGCCGTCGGTGTTCGCGCCGGGAGACCCGTTGACCGGCGTGCCGGGCGAGAAGTTCCAGGGGCCGAGCGCGGCGCACTGGTTCGGCACCGACAATCTCGGGCGCGACCTGTACACGCGAATGGTGCACGGTGCGGGGCTGTCGCTCACCGCCACCCTCACCGCGGTCGGGATCGCGCTGGTGGTCGGTTCGTTGCTCGGGCTGCTGTCGGGTGCGGCGGGCGGGATCGTCGACACCGCGATCATGCGGGTGGTCGACGTGCTGCTCTCCATCCCGTCGCTGCTGCTCGCGCTGGCACTGGTGACCGCACTGGGCTTCGGCACCCGCAATGTCGCCGTCGCCGTCGGCATCTCGCTGATCGCGAATTTCGCACGCGTGATGCGCTCGGAGGTGTTGCGGGTGCGGCACGCGCCCTACGTCGAGGCGGCGCACGCCTCGGGAGTGCGCTGGTACGCGGTCCTGACCCGGCATGTGCTGCCCAACTCGTTCCAGCCGGTGCTGGCCTTGGCCGCCGTCGAATTCGGGATGGCGGTGCTGGCGGTCTCGTCGCTGAGCTTCCTCGGTTACGGCACCAAACCGCCTACCCCCGAATGGGGTTCGCTGATTTCGGAGGGCCGCAATTTTCTCGCCACCGCCTGGTGGCTCACCACCCTGCCCGGCCTGGTGATCGTCGCGGTGGTGCTGGCGGCCCAGCGGGTCGGCCGATTCGCGGGAAGGACTGATCAGCGATGAGCGACCCTCTCGCGACACCTGTCGCGTCGGCCTCGGAGTCGGCGGCTTCGTCGACGGCGGAGCCGATCGGTGCCGGGCGAACAGAACGGCCGTTGCTGCGGGTCGAGGACCTGCGCATCACCTACCAGTCGGGGGCAGGGCCCGTCGCGGCGCTGCGCGGTGCGTCGATCGAGGTGGCGCCGGGCGAAGTCGTCGCCCTCGTCGGCGAATCCGGTTCGGGGAAGTCCACCTTGGCGCATGCGGTGATCGGCCTGCTCGGTGACAGCGCGCGGATCGATTCCGGGCGTATCGAATTCGCCGGTGAGCACGTGGACCCCGAGGACGAGAAGTCGTTGCGACGGCTGCGCGGGCTGCGGGTGGGGTTCGTTCCCCAGGATCCGGGCCTGTCGCTGAATCCCGTTCTCCGCGTGGGTGAGCAGGTGGCCGAGGCACTGCTCGTCCACCGCCTCGCCGACCGGCGAACCGCACGTCTGCGGGCGCTGGATCTGCTCGAGGAAGTGGGGCTGGACCGGCCCGAACAACGAGCACGCCAGTACCCGCACGAACTGTCCGGTGGGCAGCGCCAGCGAGTGCTGATCGCGATCGCGCTGGCCTGCGGGCCGGAACTGATCATCGCCGACGAGCCGACCAGCGCACTGGACGCCACCGTCGCCCGGCAGGTGCTCGACCGATTGGCCGAGCGGATCGCCGCGCGTGGGACGGCAGTGCTGCTCATCACCCACGATCTGGCCGTGGCCGCCGAACGGGCCGACCGGCTGGTGGTGCTGGAAGGTGGTGAGGTCGTCGAGTCGGGGCCGATCGCCCAGGTTCTCGCCCACCCGGCGCACCCCTACACCCGGCGTCTGCTCGCGGCCTCTCCCGCGCTGGCCCCCACCCCTTTCCGGCCGGCCCGGGCCAGGGCGGCCACACCGTTGCTGTCGGTACACGCGCTGCACAAACGCTTTCACGAGGCGGGTATCACCGCGGTCGACAATGTCGAGTTCTCCCTGGACCGAGGCGAAACCCTCGCGCTGGTCGGCGAATCCGGTTCCGGCAAGTCGACCACCGCGCGCATCGCGCTGCGGCTCACCGACGCCGACAGCGGAACGGTGACCTTCGACGGTCACGATCTCACGGGTGCGCACCGGAAACGCTTGCGCGCGTTGCGCAGACGGTTCCAGGTGGTGTACCAGAACCCGTATTCCTCCCTCGACCCGCGCTGGGACGTGGGCGACATCATCGCCGAGCCGCTGCGCGCCTTCGGCATCGACGACCGTCCCCAGCGGGTGCGCAAGTTGCTCGACCAGGTGGCGCTGCCCACGGATTTCACCCGGCGCAAACCGGCCGAACTGTCCGGCGGACAACGGCAACGGGTCGCGATCGCCCGCGCGCTGGCCCTGCGACCCGACCTGCTCGTCCTCGACGAACCGGTCTCCGCGCTCGACGCCTCGGTGCAGGCCCAGATCCTCGACCTGCTCGACGGCCTGCAATCCGAACTGGACCTCGGCTACCTGTTCATCTCCCACGACCTGGCCGTGGTGCGCCGCATCAGCGACCGGGTGGCGGTGATGCGGCACGGGCGCATCGTCGAGACCGGACCGACCGCGTCGCTGTTCACCGCCCCTCAGCACCCCTACACGCGGGAACTGCTCGCGGCCATCCCCGCACCGGCCTACGACATCGACGGAAAGGAGACCCGATGAGCGCGCTGTTCCTCGGCATCGAGACACCGGGCACCGGAACCCACCCCGCGTCCTGGCGGCGTCCCGATTCCCGCGCCGAAGACCTGTTCACGGCGAACTACTGGACCGAGGTGGTCACCACCGCCGAGACACTCGGGTTCGACGCGGTGTTCCTGCCGGACTCGTTCGCCCTCCAGGAAGGCGGACCCGAAGTGGTGCGGGGGCGGCTCGATGCCGTCGCCGTCGCCGCCCGCACCGCACCGCTGACCCGCCGCATCGGCCTGGTTCCGCAGGTCCCGGTGACCCACACCGAACCCTTCCACGTGTCCAAGGCGATCGCCGCGCTCGACTTCGCGAGTCTCGGTCGCGCGGGCTGGGAAGTCACCGTGTCCACCGGGGCGACGGAGGCAGCCGCGTTCGGCCGCAAGAAGATTCAGGACGCCGCCTCGCTCTGGCACGAGGCAGACGAAGCGGTGGAGGTGGTTACCCGGCTGTGGGACAGCTGGGAGGACGACGCCGAGATCCGCGATGTGCCGACCGGCCGGTTCATCGACCGCGACCGCCTGCACTACATCGACTTCGAGGGTGACAACTTCTCGGTGAAGGGCCCGGCGATCACCCCGCGCTCACCCCAGGGTCAGCCGATCGTCACCGTGCGCGCCGACGACCCGGCCTCGACCGGGATCGCCGTGCACCGCGCCGACCTCATCCGCATCACCGCACCCGACCTCCCCACCGCCGCCGCACACCGGCTCGCCCTGCGCGCCGCGATCGCGGAGGCGGGGCGTGATCCGGACGCGGTGCAGGTCCTGCTCGACCTGCCTGTGCACCTGGCGGATTCGGCCGAGAACGCACACGCCGACGTGGCTGAGCTCGACCGCTGGGCCGAGTCGCCACAGCGCCCGGGTCCGTCGGCCGCAGGCGATCAGCGGGAGTCCTCCGGTCCGGATTTACCGGGTGTAGGCCTGCGTCATGTAGGCACCGTCGCCGCGCTCGACGACCTCCTCGCCGAGATCGCGCGGTCGGGGATCGACGGCGTGGTGCTGCGACCGCTGGCCCTGCACGCCGCCTTGGCGGCTTTGACCGCCCAACGCACCTCCACCGCCGCGGCGCAGCACCCACGCACCCTCCGTGACCGCCTCGGTCTCCCCCGACCCGTCAGCCGATACGCCGCAGGAGCAGCGCTGTGACCTCGAAACCGCGCAAACAGATTCATCTCGCCGCGCACTTTCCCGGCGTGAACAACACCACCGTCTGGGCCGACCCGGCCTCGAAATCGCAGGTCGAGTTCGCCTCGTTCGAGCATCTGGCCCGCACCGCCGAGCGCGGCCTGTTCGACTTCTTCTTCCTGGCCGAGGGGCTGCGGCTGCGTGAGCATCGCGGCCGGATCCACGATCTGGACGTGGTCGGCCGTCCCGACACGTTCACCGTGCTCAACGCGGTGGCGGCGGTCACCGAACGCCTCGGCTTGGCGGGCACCATCAACAGCACCTACAACGAACCGTTCGAGCTGGCCAAGCAGTTCGCCGCCCTGGATCACCTGTCCGGTGGCCGGGCGGCCTGGAATGTGGTCACCTCCTCCGACGCGTTCACCGGCGAGAACTTCCGGCGCGGTGGATATCTCGAGCACGGCGCCCGGTATCAGCGCGCCGCCGAAGTGGTCGAGGCGACGCGGGCGCTGTGGGACAGCTGGCCCGCCGACACCCTGGTGGTCGACCGTGAACGCGGTGTGTTCGCTCGCGAGATCCCCGAAATCTCGTACCGGAGCTCGCAATTCGACATCCGGGCGCCGTTCGTCGTCCCACCCGCACCGCAGGGTCACCCGGTGTTGCTGCAGGCGGGCGATTCCGACGAAGGCCGTGAGTTCGGTGCGAAGACGGCCGATGCCATCTTCACCGCGCACGGCACCCTCGAGGCGGGCCAGCGGTTCTACGCCGACATCAAGGGGCGCCTCGCGAAATACGGACGGACACCCGATGAGCTGCTGGTCTTCCCCGCCGCTACCTTCGTCCTCGGCGACACCGCCGACGACGCACACGAGCGGGCCCGCCACATCCGTTATCAGCAGGTGAGCCCGGCCACCGCCATCGCCTTCCTCGAACAGGTCTGGGGCCGAGAGCTTTCCGAATACGACCCCGACGGCCCGCTGCCCGACGTGGAACCAGACCCGGCCACCGAGATCACCCGTGGCCGGGTCAGGCACGCGAAAGACCCACTCGCCGTGGCCGAGGCGTGGCGTGAACGTGCCGAGGCGGACAACCTCAGCATCCGAGAACTCGTCATCGAGGTCACCGCCCGTCAGCAGTTCGTCGGCACCGCCGTCCAGGTGGCCGAGCAGATCGACCACTACGTGCAGTCCGACGCGGCCGACGGATTCATCCTCGTCCCCCACCTCACTCCCGGCGGACTCGACGAGTTCGTCGACTCCGTGGTGCCGGAACTGCAGAACAGAGGCAGTTTCCGCACCACCTACACCGGCACGACCCTGCACGACCACCTCGGTCTGCGCCACCCCCGTCACCGCACCGTCACCGAAGGAGCCCGCGCGTCATGACCGTCACCATCGACAACCTCGACACCACAACCACTTTCGCCGACGACTGGGCGCGCTGGCACCACGCCCGCGAGGACGGGCTGCGCGACCCGCTCGGCTGGCTCAGCCTCGCCGGGCTGCACTGGCTCACCGATCGTCCCGAACGCCTCGACGGCGTGCCAGGCACCTGGTGGGTCACCGACGAGAAGGTGTTCGTCACCGCCCAGCCCGCCGACCGGCTCGATGTGGCGGGCGACCGGATCGCCGGGGTCCGCATCCTCGAACCCGGCGAGGGCGCGCCCGGAATCAGCGTGTTCAACGAGGAGCGCGTCCTCGAAGTGATCCGGCGCTCCGGGCAATTCGCGGTTCGCGTACACGATCCGGCCGCACCGACCCTGGTCGCGTTCACCGGCGTGCCCGCCTATCCCGCCGACCCGCGCTGGGTGGTGAGCGGCCGCTTCACCCCGTTCGAACAGCCACGCACCGTCACCACCGGCGCGGTGGTCGAAGGGCTCGAGCACCACCACCCGGCGGCGGGCATCATCGAGTTCCGCCTCGGCGACAGCCATGAGGCATTGCTGGCCTTCGGCACCCCGAACGATCTGAAGGTGCTGTTCACCGACGCCACCAGCGGAATCACCACCTACCCGGCGGCACGCTCGCTCGGGATCGGCGCGGTGGCCGCCGACGGAACCGTCACCCTCGACTTCAACCGGGCGGTGAACCTGCCGTGCGCCTTCACCGACTACGCCACCTGCCCGGTGGCCCCGCGGGAGAACCGGCTGCGGGTGGCGGTGGAAGCGGGAGAACAGGATCCGAGATCATGAGTGTGCCGCTCTCGGTCCTTGAGCTGGCGCCGATCAGCGAAGGGTCGAGTGCCGCACAGGCGGTGCGCAACAGCATCGATCTGGCCAGGCATGCCGAACAGTGGGGTTATCACCGGTTCTGGTTGGCGGAGCACCATTTCGCGTCGGTGGCCAGTTCCGCCTCGCTCACGCTGCTGGGACTGGTCGCGGCGGCCACCGACCGGATTCGGGTCGGCACGGGCGCGGTGCAGGTGGGTCAGCACACCTCGGCGTCGATCGTCGAGGCGTTCGGCACTGTCGACGCGCTGCACCCGGGCCGACTCGATCTCGGCCTCGGCCGGTCCGGACACCGACGCACCCAGTACGGCGCCGCGACCACCACCGCGAAGGGCGGGCGACCGGTACTCGACGCGGTCGTCGGGCGCACCCAGGTGCGTGACGGGGTGGTCGTGCCACCACCGTTCGACCCGCGACGGGTCCTCGATCGGTCGAAATTCCTCGCCTCCCTGGAGGCGTTGCAGCAGCCCGGCGCGCGATCACTGGACTTCGCGGACCAGGTCGCCGAGATCAGCGCCCTGCTCGACGGCACCTACACCACCTCCGACGGTGTCGCGCTGCACGCGGTTCCGGGCGAGGGTATCGATACCGAGCTGTGGATCTTCGGCAGTTCCGCCGGGGAGAGCGCGGAACTGGCAGGTCGGCTGGGGTTGCCGTTCGCGGCGGCCTACCACGTGGCGCCCGGGACCGCGCTGGACGCGGTGGCGGCGTATCGGGCGGCATTCCGGCCGTCGCGGGTGCTCGCCGCGCCGTACGTCATCGTGTCGGCCGACGTGGTCGTGGCCGCCGACGACGACACCGCGCGCAGGCACGCGAGCACCTACGGACACTGGGTGCACAGTGTGCGCAGCGGAGCGGGCGCGGGCGAGTACCTCGATCCCGCCACCGCTCCCCCACTCACCGACGACCAGTTCCGCCTGGTCGAGGACCGGTTGGCCGCCCAGATCGTCGGCTCACCGGGCACCGTGGTCGAACGCCTCGACGCCCTGCGCCGGGTGAGCGACGCCGACGAACTCCTGGTCACCACCATCACCCACGCGCACGCCGACCGGCTCGAATCGCATCGGTTGCTGGCCGGGGCGTGGGGTTTGCGGGGGTCACTGGCCGCGTAGCCGGAGTGTGCGACGGCACGGCGAACAGATCTATACGGGGGCGTACAACAGCGGTAGTCTCAATCGCTATACGCCCCCGTACAGATCGAGGTCATCCCATGCGACTCCCCGCCTCCGCACACACCACCAGGCCGTGGCGCATCCACGAGATCGCACGCGGTTTCGACACCGAAGACGTCTGGCAGTTCCGCACCCCCGGCGCGGGCCCCGACGATTTCCCCACCTTCCTCGCGGCACTCCAGGCGGAGAAGGCGTCCGAGAGCTCGGGCATCAGCGGCGTGCTGTTCAAGATCCGCTGGAAACTGGGCGAGATCTTCGGCTGGGACGACGAATCGGCGGGCACCGGCACCCGCGTCGGCTCCCTGCGCGACCGCCTCCCCGCCGACCTGCGCGACACTCCGACCCCCGACGACAGCGACAGCCCGCTGACCAGCCTCTACGTCCTCGACAACGAGTACGCCGCCGAAATCGCCAACGGCACCATGCACGGCGTCATGCACCTGGGCTGGGTGCCCGACGACACCGGCTACCACCTGCAGATGGCCGTCCTGGTCGAACCCAACGGCCGCCTCGGGCGCCTCTACATGGCCCTGATCAAGCCCTTCCGCTACCTCATCGTCTACCCGGCCATGACCCGCAACTGGGAACGAACGTGGCAGACCCTCGCCGCTACGAGGCGGTGAAACGCGCCGAAAGCCGCTCGTCCAGCTGCCGGTCAGGCGCTGAGAGGGGCGGCGGTGACGCCGTAGCCGAGGTTGGTGAGGACCTCGCTGGTGGCCTTGGCGAAGTTGAGGGTGATGAAGTGCAGGCAGGGGGCGTCTTCGTCGATGAGGCGCTGGGCCATTTCGGTGGCGATCTGGATGCCTTCGGCGCGCACGGCGGCGCGGTCCTCCTCCGGGCCCGTACCCGCGGCGCGGGTGAGGCGGGCGACGATGTCGGCGGGCACCGGGCGGCCGGACAGCTCCTCGGCACGCGCGACGGTGCGCAGAGAGGTGATGGGCATCAGCTCGGGGACGATCGGCTTGGCACCCTCGACGGGGTCCATGGCGATCACTCGGTCGCGCAGGCGCAGGTAGTGCTCGACGTCGAAGAACATCTGGGTGATCGAATACTCCGCGCCCGCACGCAGTTTCGCGCACAGGTGGCGGGTGTCGTGGTCCAGGTCCGGTGAGCGGTGGTGCCCCTGTGGGAACGACGCGACACCCACGTGGAAGTCGCCGAGATCGCGGACGATGCGCACGAGCTCCTCGGCGTACTCGACCCCCTCGGGATGCTTGCGCCACTCACCCAGCGGGTCGCCGGGCGGGTCGCCGCGCAGCACGAGGACGTTGCAGATGCCGGAGTCGGCGTAGGAACCGACCAGCGAGCGCAATTCGGCGATGCTGTGGCCGACGGCGGTCAGATGGGCGACCGGCAGCAGGGTGGTCTCCTGCGCCAGGGCACCGGTGATGCGGACCGTGCGGTCGCGGGTGGAGCCGCCCGCACCGTAGGTCATCGACACGAAGGCGGGGTGCATGCGTTCGAACTCGCGCACCGCGCGCCACAGCCTGGCCTCGCCGGCCGCGTCGCGGGGCGGGTTGAACTCGACCGAAAACGGCACGCCCGTGCCCGAATGGGTGCGCAGACTCTGCACCACCGAGGGCGTGTTCGAGACGATCGACTGCTGCTTGGCGGGCCGATCGGGGGTCGAACGTCCCCGTCCACTGTCGAAAGTCACCGGCTCAGTCTAGTGGGACGTTCCGGGCCTACGGCGCCGACCGGGGAACTCCGATACCGGTCACGACACGTCCCCGCCGGGCACAACCCCGCAGGCCGCGGCACCCACCAAGGGGAAATCCCCTGTTCGGAGCGGAGAATGTCAAGCCGGATGGACACACGGACCGAGGAGCCCCGGACCCGAGGAAACGCCGGGTGTGGGATCGGTCGCAGCGGCCCTGTGCGCCCGCTGATCCTCCGAGCGGCCCGCGTATCGTCGAGACGACGCTGTGCACGCACCGCGAGGGTGCGTCATCGGATCCTGACGCTCGCCATTTGGAGGCCGCCCTGTCCGCCGGAATCGGTACCCCGCTCTCCCGGTCCGCCGCCGACGTGCTGACCTCGGTCGACCTCGTCGCGCTCACCCCCGGCACACCGGCCTTCGTCGCGGCGGTCGAACAGGTGCTCACGGAATTCTTCGCGAGCAGGCGCGAGATCGTCGAACCGCTCGGTCCGGTGTTCGTCGACGCGGCCGAGGCGCTGGAACAGTTCGTGGTGCGCGGCGGCAAACGCACCAGGCCGGGCTTCGCCTGGACCGGCTGGCTCGGCGCCGGTGGCGACCCGTCCGCCCCCGAGGCGGCCTCGGTACTCACGGCCTGCGCATCGCTGGAACTCGTGCAGGCCTGCGCACTGGTGCACGACGACATCATCGACTCCTCACGCACCCGGCGTGGCTTCCCGACGGTGCACATCGACTTCACCGATCGGCACCGCGCGGCCGGGTGGTCCGGTGACGGCGAGGCGTACGGGTCGGCGGTCGCCATTCTGATCGGCGATCTGGCCCTGGCCTGGGCCGACGACCTGGTGAACGCGGCCGGACTCGACACCGCGTCCTTCGCCCGGTTCGCGCCGGTGTGGGCGCGCATGCGCACCGAAGTGCTCGGCGGGCAACTGCTCGACATCAACGGCGAGGCCGGTGGTGACGAGTCGGTCGAAGCCGCGCTGCGCATCAACCGCTACAAGACCGCCGCCTACACCATCGAACGACCGCTGCACCTGGGTGCCGCACTGGCCGGCGCCGACGACGCCCTGGTCGCGGCCTTGCGCACCTATGGAACCGATGTGGGTATCGCGTTCCAGCTGCGCGACGACCTGCTCGGGGTGTTCGGCGATCCGGCCGTCACCGGCAAACCGTCGGGCGACGATCTGCGCGAGGGCAAGCGCACCGTGCTCATCGCCGAGGCGCTGCGTCGCGCCGACCCGGAATCGGCCGCGCTGATCCGCACCGGCCTCGGCACCGACCTCGACGACGAGGCCGTCGACCGGTTGCGCGCGGTACTGATCGACCTGGGCGCCGTCGACGACGTGGAGCGCCGTATCACCGAGCTCACCGAAACGGGTCTGGCCGCCATCGCGCACAGCGCCGCCACCCCCGCCGCCAAGCATCTGCTGCACGATATGGCGTTGGCCGCCACTCGCCGTACCGCCTGAGGACGTTGTGAAAACTGTTGTGGGACAAACGAATCATGTCGTCGTCGTGGGGGCCGGTCTGGCTGGGCTCGGCGCCGCGCTGCATCTGCGGGGTGCCGGGCTCGAGGTGACAGTGCTCGAGCGCGCCGATCACCCCGGCGGCCGGGTGGGCCGCTACCGCTTCGCCGACTACGAGATCGACAGCGGCGCTACGGTTCTCACGCTGCCCGAAACCATCGACAACGCCCTCGCGGCGGTCGGGCAGACCCGGGAGGACGTCGGGTTGCGTATCCATCGCCTGACTCCGGCCTATCACGCGCGCTTCGCCGACGGCAGCGACATCCGGGTCTTCGACGACGCCGAGCAGATGGCGGCCGAGGTGACCCGCGCGTGCGGGCCCCGCGAGGCACGCGGGTACCGGCGTCTGCGCGACTGGCTCGGCCGGATGTACGAGGCCGAGTTCGACGAATTCATGAACGCCGATTTCGATTCGCCCCTCGACATGGTCCGCACACCGGCCGCCCGGTCGGCACTGGCCCGGGTGGTGCGCCTCGGCGGGCTCGGCAAACTCGGGCCGCGGGTGCGTTCGTACCTCCGCGACGAGCGCCTCACCAGGCTTTTCACCTTCCAGGCGCTCTACGCGGGAACGGCGCCTGACCAAGCCCTCGCCGTCTACGGCGCCATCCCGAACATGGACACCTGTCTCGGGGTGTACTTCCCCGAGGGCGGAATGCGGGCCATCACCACTGCGCTCGCCGAGGCCTTCACCACCGCGGGCGGGCGCCTCGAGCTCGGCACCGAGGTCACCGGCATCGAGTACGCGACCGCCAAGGGCACCGCGTCACCGGGTGCCCGCCACGCCGAGGCCGTCCGCACCGTCGACGGGCGGAGCTTCGCCTGCGACGCGGTGGTCATCACCGCCGACCTCGGCTCGATCCGCCGCTTCGGGCTGCGCAACCGGCGTGGACTGCGGGCCTCGCCGTCAGCCGTCGTCGCGCACGGCACCGTGCCCGCCGAGGTCGCCGCACGGTGGCCGGTGCAGGCCCATCACACGATCGAATTCGGGGCCGCCTGGGAACAGACCTTCCGCGAGATCGCCGCGGGCAAGGGCCGGGGCAAACTGATGAGCGACCCGTCGCTGCTGCTCACGCGGCCCGCGCTCAGCGACCCGGGCCAGTTCGTCGACCGTACCGACGGCCGCTGGGAGCCGCTGTCGCTGCTCGCGCCGTGCCCCAACCTGACCTCGGCGCCGCTGGACTGGGACCGCATCGGCCCGGCCTACCTGCGGGAACTGCTCGCGACGCTCGAGCAGCGTGGTTACACCGGTATCGGTGAGTACTTCCGCGTCGATCACCTCGACACACCGGCGACCTGGGCGGCCCAGGGCATGATCGCGGGCACACCGTTCTCGGTGGCACACCTTTTCCGGCAGACCGGACCGCTGCGTCCACGCAACCTGCCAAGGGGCGTAGACAATGTCGTTCTCGCAGGTTGTGGCACTACTCCGGGGGTCGGGGTGCCCACCACGCTGCTGTCGGGCGAACTGGCGGCGGCGCGAATCACCGGCAGCCGGGCGCACACCGGTAGCGACCACCGGGTTAGTGTTCGGAACTGAAGCCGTAAACTGACGGCCGACTTATCAGCTCGCGGTTGCGACCGCCGACCATCCGGGGGGACCGACCGAAGATGCCGCCCCCCGAGACGACCGTAGGCCCCATGGACACCACGCGCACCCTCGAACCGCAGCGCCATCTGCCCGCCGGGACCGATCCCGGCGTCCGGTCGCGGCTGCGCACTGTCGGCGATTTCGCCCGGAGCCCCGAAGGCCACGCGGCCTTCATGGGGTTCTTCGGCGCCATCATGATCACCTTCGGCGGTTTCGGCGCGGGCGCCGTCCGCAAACGCGATCCGCTGCTCGAGGCGCTGCACCTGTCGTGGCTGCGATTCGGCCACGGCTACGCCCTTTCGATGATCGTCATCTGGGCCGGTGTGCTGCTGATGATCACCGCATGGGTGCGCCTGGGCCGCACGCTCATCGGCAACGGTGAGCCGAAGGTCACGCTCAACGAGCTGCGGGTGATCGTCGGAATCTGGATCACCCCACTGCTTTTCGCGGCCCCGATGTTCAGTCGCGACGCCTACTCCTATCTCGCCCAGGGTGCGCTTCTGCGCGACGGTTTCGACCCCTACCAGGTGGGTCCCGTCGCCAATCCCGGTGTGCTGCTGGACAATGTGAGCCCCGTGTGGACCACCACCACCGCGCCGTACGGGCCGGTGTTCCTGCTGATGGGCCGCGCGATCACCACGCTCACCGGTGACAATGTGATCGCCGGGACCATCGCGCTGCGCTTCGTCATGCTGCCCGGCCTGGCGCTGATGGTGTGGGCGGTGCCCTATCTGACCAAGCACCTCGGCGGCAAACCGACCGTGGCACTGTGGCTGGCGGTACTCAATCCGCTGGTGCTCGTGCACCTCATCGGCGGTGTGCACAACGAGATGCTGATGGTCGGGCTGATGTGCGCGGGTATCGCCCTCGTGCTCGAACGTCATCATGTGGCGGGCATCGTCGTGGTCGCCATCGGCGTAGCGATCAAGGCGACGGCAGGCGTGGCGTTGCCGTTCCTGGTGTGGATCTGGATCCTGCACGAGAAGGAACGGCGGGCGGCCGAACGCCGAGCCCACTCCGACTCCGACGCCGGTCTCGCCGAGGAACTGAAGCATCCCGACGCGGCCCGGCCGTCGGCCGATATGCCGCATCCACTGCTCGTGTTCACCAAGATCGCCGGCATCGGCATCGGCGTGTTCGCCCTGGTCTTCGGTGCGGCATCGGTGATCGCCGGGGTCGGCTTCGGCTGGGTGACCGCGTTGCAGGGCTCGAACAAGATCATCAACTGGCTGTCGCTGCCGACCATCCTCGCGCACATGGTCACCTGGGTGACGCCGTGGTCGCTGGATTCGGTCCTGTCCATCACCCGCGAACTGTGCAAGGTCGCGCTGGTGGTCCTGCTCGTGGCGACCTGGTGGCGGTTCCGCCACAGCGAGCGTGAGGCCGTGATGGGCATCATCGTCGCGTTCGTGGCGATCGTGCTGCTCTCCCCCGCCGCCCTGCCCTGGTACTACTCGTGGCCACTTGCGCTGGCCGCCGGTTTCGCGCTGTCGACGGTGACCCTGCAGTGGCTGGTCGGCATCTGCACCTGGCTGATGCTGGTGTTCCAGCCGGACGGCTCGATCGGCCTCTACAACTTCTGGCACGTGGCGCTGGCGACGTTCGCCGCCGTGGTGGCCGCCGTGTCGCTGCGCCACGTCGACCCGTTGCACCTGCGTTCGGCGAGTTCCCGCGCGATAGCCAAGGAACACGCACCGCCCGTCGCGGCATGAGTGTGCCCACCGCGCTGGACGACGCCTACGCGACCTGTCGCCGCATCGCCGCCGAGCACGGACGCACCTACTACCTCGCCACGGCCTTATTGAGCTCGGAGCGGCGCCGGGCCGTGCACGCGCTGTACGCCTTCGCGCGGATGGTGGACGACATCGTCGACCACGCCGACGACCCCGCGTGGATCCTTGACCCGGCCGACCGGACTCCGGCGAGGCCGCGAACCCTCCCGTCGAGCGTCGCACCAGGCGCACACGATCCTGATCGCCGCCTCGCCCCCGACAGCGACGGCATCTCCCCCGCTCAGCACCTCGATCTGGTCGAGAAGCAGCTCCGGCTGGCCATCGAGCAGGGCGACATCGACACCGCCGACCTGCGGCGCCGCCAGATCATCACCGCGACGGCCGACACCATCGCCCGCTACGACATCGCGCACGACCACATCTGGACGTTCCTCGATGCCATGCGCATGGACGTCCCCGGTACGACCGTTCACCGCAGGCGCTACGCGAGCATGGCCGAGTTGGGCGAGTACATGCGAGGGTCGGCCGCCGCCATCGGTCTGCAGTTGCTGCCGGTGCTCGGCACCGTGGTTCCGGTGGCGGAGGCCGAACCCGCCGCCGCCGCGTTGGGCGAGGCGTTCCAGGTCACCAATTTCCTGCGTGATGTGGCCGAAGACCTCGATCGCGACCGGATCTACCTGCCCGCCGACGAACTGGCCGCGTTCGGCGTCGACGAGGCGCGACTGCGTGCCTGCCGGGCCACCGGGCGCACGGATCCGCCGACGCGCCGCGCTCTGGCGCACCTGATCGCCGTCAACCGCGACATCTACCGCCGCGCGGTCCCCGGCATCGACCTGCTGGCCCCCCGGGTGCGTCCGGCCATCCGGACCGCCACCGTCCTCTACGCCGAGATCCTCGACCAGATCGAAGCTGCCGATTTCCAGGTCTTCGCCACCCGCGCGACCGTCCCGAACCGCCGCCGAATCATGGTCGCCGCTAAGGGTTTCACCACCACACGCCGCCACTCGGTCGCGGCATTCCGCTCGACCTGAAATCCCTGCAGGACAAACTGGTCCGGCACGGTGCGTCCCCCGGGCACGCGCTCCGCTCGGTGCGCTGCTCAGCGGCGCGCGCACCGTCGGCGGCAAGTCCTCAGAAGGGTTCGGCAGCGGCGCGGCGGACGACCTCGCGGGCCAGCGGGCCGTGCAGGGCGTCGACCGGGCGGCCGGGCAGGGAGTCGTCTTCGGTGTAGATCCAGCGCAGGATGTCCTCGTCGCTGTACTTGCCGTCGCGCATCACCGTGATCAGGCCGGGCAGCATGCGGACGATCTCGTCGTTGTCGTCGAAGAAGCGGGACGGAATGCCCGCGACACCGCCCCGGCGCACCGCGAGGAGCTGGCGATCGCGCAGCATCTGGTGCACCGCGGTCACCGGGACGCCGAGTATTTCGGCGGCCTCGGGCAGGGAGACGAGGGTTTCGGTGTCGGGCAGCACGTCGTCGCTGCAGGGGAAGGCACTCACCCGTACAACGGTAGTACGTGACGTGGCGCATCCATCGGCGGGCATACCGTCGCACCCGGTTACGATCGTGGGGGCCGCACCACCGTGGCCAGTTTGTCGTACGCCGGAGGAACCTGTGATCGGCCAGATGCTGGAAGGGCGCTATCGCATCGACGCGCCGATCGCGCGCGGCGGAATGTCGATGGTGTTCCGCGGAACCGACACCCGGCTCGACCGTCCCGTCGCCATCAAGGTGATGGACCCCAAGTTCGCGAGCGATCCACAGTTCCTGAGCCGCTTCGAGTTCGAGGCGCGCGCGGTGGCCAAACTCAAGCACCCGTCGCTCGTCGCGGTCTACGACCAGGGTGTCGACGGCGAATATCCCTTCCTCATCATGGAATTGGTCGAGGGCGGCACCCTGCGCGAGCTGCTGCGCGAACGCGGCCCGATGCCACCGCACGCCGTGCGGGCCGTCGCCGAACCGGTGCTGCGCGCCATCGGCACCGCGCACGACGCTGGCCTGGTGCACCGCGACATCAAGCCGGAGAACGTGTTGATCTCCGACGCGGGCGAGGTGAAGATCGCCGACTTCGGCCTGGTCCGCGCCGTGGCCGCCGCCAACACCACCTCCGCCAGCGTGATCCTCGGCACCGCCGCCTACCTGTCGCCGGAGCAGGTCACCACCGGCACCGCCGACGCGCGCTCGGACGTGTACTCCTTCGGCATCCTGATCTTCGAACTGCTCACCGGCCGCGTGCCGTTCACCGGCGACAATTCGCTGTCGGTGGCGTATCAGCGGGTGGAGAACGACGTACCGGCGCCGAGTCAGTTCATCGACGGTGTGCCCGCCGAATTCGACGCCCTCGTCGCCGAGGCCACCTCCCGCGACCCCGCGAAGCGCTTCGCCGACGCCAATCAGATGGCGGCCAACCTGCAAGCCGTCGCGATGACCTTGAGCCTGCCGCCGTATCGCGTGCCGGCACCCCGTGATTCGGCCGAGCATCTCAGCGAGGCCTTTCGCGCACCCGTGGCCGCGGCGAATCCCGTTGCGGCCACGCATGAACCCGCACCGCCGCGTCCGGTCGCCCAGCCGCAGCACACCCGGGTGGTCACCGCGCAACGGCCGCGACTCGACGAGCACGCCAATCCGCCCGCGCCCGTGCACAATCCGTTCGTCCCGGCGGAGACCCATACCCGCCGCACCGGCCTGGTGTGGGTGGGTATCGTCACCGCGCTGACGCTGCTGGTCGGCATCGGCGGCTGGTGGCTCGGCGTCGGCCGCTACACGGCGGTGCCGCCGATCGCCGGCATGGACAGCGAGCGGGCCGTTGCCGTGCTGGAACAGGCCGGATTCGAGACGGTACTGCGGCAGAAGGCATCCGACACGATCCCCGTGGGCGGCGTGGTCGGCACCGACCCGTCGGCGGGCTCACGGGTCACCAAGAGCTCCACCATCGCCGTGCTGATCTCCAACGGCAAACCGCGCGTCCCCGAGGACATCAAGGCCGGTGACCAGATCAGTGCCGTGAACGCCGCCATCCGCGATATGGGCCTGCAACCCATCGACAGCGGCGAAGCGGCCAGCACCGCCCCGAAGGGCTCACTGGCCAGGGTCGAGCCTGCCCCCGGCACCGTGCTGCCGATGGGCGCGCAGGTGAAGGTGTACCGCAGCAAGGGCTCCCAGCCCGTGAACGTGCCCGATGTTCGCGGCAAGACCACCGAGGAAGCCACCCAGGCACTCACCAAGGCCGGACTCACCGTCCGCGAGGTGAAGGTGCAGTTCGACAAGAGCATCGAGGGCGACAAGGCCATCGGCACCGACCCCGCCGTCGGCACCACCCTGCAGTCCGGCGACAGCGTCACCCTGCTCGTCTCCAACGCGATCAAAGTCCCCAACGTAATGGGTCAGAACGTCGGCAACGCCCGCGCCAAACTGCAGCAACTAGGCCTCCGGGTAGAGGTCAAATCCCTCACCGACTCCGACAGCTCCCTGGTCATCGGCCAAGTCCCCGGCATCAACACGAACGTGGAGGCGGGCAGCGTCGTATCGCTCACCGCCCTACCTTGAAGAGATCGCGCCCCGGACAAGCCCGACAAGGACGACGACAAGGAAAAGCCCGGCCGCGGCAACCGCTGACCGCCCCAAGATCCACCTGAGTCCGCGATGACCGCACTCCCAGCCACATGGCACCACTCGAGTCCGCCATGACCGCATTCCCGGCCCCTAGGGGCCGCGCTCGAGCGCGCCAGCGCTCCAATAAACACAGCCCAATACCGTGTGGGCGCAAAACCCCTAAATCTTCACCGCAGCATCTCTGCCACCAGGAACGACAACTCCAGCGACTGCTGAGTATTGAGCCGAGGATCGCACGCAGTCTCGTACCGCCCACCGAGATCCAGATCGGAGATGTCCTGCGCACCACCGAGGCATTCGGTGACGTTCTCACCGGTCAGCTCAATATGCATGCCGCCGGGATGGGTGCCGAGCGCGTGGTGGACCTCGAAGAACCCCTGCACCTCATCGACGATCCGATCGAAGTGACGGGTCTTGAACCCGGTGGACGACTCGTGGGTGTTGCCGTGCATCGGGTCGCACTGCCAGATCACCTGGTGGCCGGTGGCCTGCACCTTCTCGATGATCGGCGGCAGCACATCGCGCACCTTGCCGTTGCCCATGCGCGCCACCAGGGTGAGCCGGCCGGGTTCGTTGTTCGGGTCGAGCCGCTCGACGTATTCCACCGCCTGGTCGGGGGTGGTGGTCGGGCCGATCTTCAGGCCGATGGGGTTGGCAAGCAACTCGGCGAAAGCGATGTGGGCACCGTCGAGCTGACGGGTGCGCTCACCGATCCACAGGAAGTGCGCCGACAGGTCGTAGAGCAGCGGTTCACCCGTCTCGCTCTCGCTGAGGCGAAGCATCGCGCGCTCGTAGTCGAGCACGAGCGCCTCGTGCGAGGCGTAGATGCGGGCGGTCTTGAGGCTCGGGTCGTTGACCTGACACGCCGCCATGAAGCGCAGACCCTTGTCGATCTCCTCGGCCAGGGTCTCGTAGCGGGCACCCGCCGGCGACTGGGCGACGAAGTCACGGTTCCAGTCGTGCAGGCGGTGCAGGTCGGCGGTGCCGGCGCTGGTGAGGGCGCGGACCAGGTTCATCGCGGCGCTCGCGTTGGCGTAGGCGCGGACCAGGCGTGACGGGTCGTGGCGGCGCAGCTGTTCGTCGGCGACCAGGGAGTTGACCATGTCGCCGCGGTAGGACTTCAGGCCGAGCGCGTCGATGTCGGCCGAGCGCGGCTTGGCGTACTGACCGGCGATGCGGGCCACCTTCACCACCGGCATGCTCGCGCCGTAGGTGAGCACGACAGCCATCTGCAGCAGGGTGCGGATGTTGCCCCTGATGTGGGGTTCGGTGTTGTCGGCGAAGGTTTCCGCGCAGTCACCGCCCTGCATCAGGAAGGCCTCGCCGCGCGCCACCTGCGCCAGCTGCGCCTTGAGGTCCTCGACCTCGGCGGGCAGGCAGATCGGCGGCACGCTCTCGAGCACGGTGCGCATCGTGGTGGCCTCGTCGGCGTCCCAGGACGGCTGCTGCAGGGCGGGGCGAGCCAGAGCGGCGTCCAGTCGCCTGCGCAGATCGTCAGGCAGCGGCGGCAGTTCCGGCAGGCGGTCAATCGGTACGTCGACGGTCCAGGTCACCAGATCAGAATACGGACTCACCGAAGCCGGCGAATATCCGGCGTACCTGCGACGGGCCGACTCGACCCCAGCGGCGACCCCTGCGCACTGCGCGCGAAGTGCCCGCATAGGGTTTCAGTCAATTCATCGTGGGTCCGCCCGCCTCGTCGCGCCGGACGGGACGGGCGCCCACCGGCACGAAGAGGCGATCTCCCTGCGATATTTCTACGATTCGGAATTCGTCGAGGACGGCGTCACGATCGACCTGATCTCGATCGGCGTCGTCTGCGAGGACGGACGCGAGTACTACGCCGTCTCCACCGAATTCGACGCCGGGCGGGCCGGGCCGTGGGTGCGCCGCAATGTGCTGCCGAAGCTGCCACCGGCCGGTTCGCCGCTGTATCGCAGCCGCGCCCAGATCCGCGACGACCTGTTCAAGTTCTTCCTGCCCCGGCCCGGTGTGTATCCGGAGCTGTGGGCCTGGGTCGGCGCCTACGACCATGTGGCGCTGTGCCAGCTGTGGGGTGACATGACCGCGCTGCCCAAGAACATGCCCCGCTATACCAACGAACTGCGTCAGCACTGGGTGGCCCACGGCAGCCCCGAACTGCCGCCCATCCCCGACGACGCGCACGACGCCCTGGCCGACGCCCGCCACAACCTGGCCAAGTTCGAGGCCATCGAATCCCACCGCCGCACACCGCGCCGCTGAGATACGACGAAGGCCCCGAGTCGAAACCGACTCGGGGCCTTCGTTGTTCGCGGGATCAGTGACCGCTGTGGTCACCGTTGCCGGTGCGAGCCTGGTGCTCGGCGAGGGCACCGAGCATCTTGTGCTCCTCGGCCTCATCGATCTCGGCCCAGGCCTGGCCCTCGGCGCGCGGGTCGGGGCGAAGGAAGCTGCCCGTACCCGGCTTGCCCGCCGAACCGAGGCGGTTCATCTTCTTGGGCACCGGGGCGCCCTGGTACTCCAGCGGGATGGCGTGGCCGTGTGCGTCGACCCCACCCAGCGGCTGGTGCACCTCGATGTACTCACCGTGCGGCAGTCGCTTGATCACACCGGTCTCGATGCCGTGCTCGAGCACCGCGCGGTCGCTGCGCTGCAGGCCGATGCAGAACCGGTAGGTGATGAAGTACGCCAGCGGCGGCAGCAGCAGCAGGCCGATACGACCGATCCAAGTGGTCGCGTTCAGCGAGATGTCGAACTTCAGCGCGATGATGTCGTTGACGCACGACAGCGTGAGCACCACGTAGAACGCGATGGCCATCGCACCGATCGCCGTGCGCACAGGCACGTCGCGCGGACGCTGCAGCAGGTTGTGATGCGCGGTGTGGTCGTTGGTGAGGCGCTTCTCGATCCACGGGTAGGCGATCAGCAGCGTGAACACCAGGCCCATGACCAGCGCGACCCAGAACGCCGCCGGGATCGTGTACCGGCCGAGGTAGAGCTCCCAGGCAGGCATCAGACGTGCCATACCGTCGGTCCACATCATGTAGAAGTCGGGCTGCGAACCCGCCGACACCTGCGACGGGTTGTACGGACCGAGGTTCCACACCGGGTTGATCTGCAGGACACCGCCCATGATGCCGACGATGCCGAGGGTGAAGGCGAAGAACGCGCCCTGGTCGGCGGCGAACACCGGGACGATGCGGGCACCGACCACGTTCGTCTCCGTGCGGGCCGGGCCGGGGAACTGGGTGTGCTTCTGGTACCAGACCAGCGCCACGTGAGCACCGATCAGCGCCAGGATGATGCCGGGCAGCAGCAGCACGTGCGCGATGTAGAGGCGCGGGATGATGATGTCGCCGGGGAAGTCGCCGCCGAACATCAGCCAGTGCAGCCAGGTACCGACCACCGGGACACCGATGGTGATGCCGGAGAACGCGGCACGAAGACCGGTGCCCGAGAGCAGGTCGTCGGGCAGCGAGTAGCCGAAGAAGCCTTCGAACATCGCCAGGATCAGCAGCAGCGAGCCGATCACCCAGTTCGCCTCACGCGGCTTGCGGAACGCGCCGGTGAAGAAGATGCGGAACAGGTGGATGATGATCGACGCCGCGAACAGCAGCGCTGCCCAGTGGTGGATCTGGCGGACGAACAGACCACCGCGCACCTCGAAGGAGATGTTCAGCGTCGTTTCGTAGGCCCGCGACATGCCGACACCGCGCAGCGGCTGGTAGGCACCGTCGTACACGACGTGCGCCATCGACGGGTCGAAGTACAGCGTCAGGTAGATACCCGACAGCAGCAGGATGATGAACGCGTACAGCGCGATCTCACCCAGCAGGAACGACCAGTGGGTCGGGAAGACCTTGTTGATCGACCGCTTCACGAACGCGGCGGCACGATACCGCTCGTCCATCTCATCGGCCTGGTTGGCCATGATAGTTCCAGCACTCATGAACGACGCTCCCAGAAGGCCGGGCCGAGCGGCTCGATGAAGTCGCCCGCGGCGACCAGGAAGCCCTCGGAGTTGACGGTGATCGGCAGCTGAGGCAGCGCGCGGGCGGCCGGACCGAAGACCGGCTTACCCCACTCGGTCGCCGAGAACTGCGACTGGTGGCACGGGCACAGGATCCGGTTGGTCTGCTGCTCGAACAGCGAGGTCGGGCAGCCGAGGTGGGTGCAGATCTTCGAGTAGGCGAAGTAGTCGCCGTAGTTGAAGCTCTCCTGGCCCTTGCGCTTGATCGCCTTCTCGGCGTCCTCGGTACGCAGCCGGATCAGCATCACGGCGTTACGGATACCGCGCAGCGACTGCAGGGTGGCGTGCGAATCGCCGCGCCACTTCTCTTTCCAGGGGAAGACGGTTTCCATCGCGCCCGCGTCGAGATCCTCCGGGCGCACCAGGACGATATCGTCGGGGCGGCCGGTGTCGCGGCGGATGTAGACGGTCTCACCCGGGTAGTCCGGGGTCCAGCCCGAGACCCACAGCGGCGACTTGTCCTTCTTCGCCCACGGGTTCTTGATCATGCCGCCGATGAACACCATCGCGGCACCGAGGCCGAGCACACCGACACCGGCACCGGCGGTGCCGAGCATCATCTTGCGGCGACCGAGGGTGGAGGTCTCGAGCGCGTCCTGCAGCTCGGCGGCCAGGGTACGGCGTTCGACCTCGTCGGACGGGCCGTCGTGGCGCTGCTGGATCGAGATCTCGGCGGGGATGAACCGCTTGCGGATCAGCACCACGGCGATACCGATGACCAGCACCGAGATGCCGAAGGTCAGACCGATGAGCGGGGTGAACAGCGAGTAGGCCTCGTGGCCCTCGTCGCCCTTGCCCTTCCACTCCCACGGCCAGAACAGGAAGACACCGATCAGCGCGGCGGCCGCGAGACCGGAGATGGCGAACCAGAACGTGACGGCACGCTCGGCACGCTTCTCGGCCCGGGTGCCTGGCACCGGCCAGCGCTCGCTGCGGTACACGACCTCGACGTCGTCTCGCGCGGTACCGAGTTCGACGAGCTCGTCACGCGACATCGCGTCCAGTTCGTCTTCGGTGGGTTCGCGACCCATGTCGCTTCGCTCCTGTCCACTCATGACTGTGTCCTATCCGACGCGCCGAGCGCGACCTGCCCGATCACGTGCGGGAACCGATCCACATGGCCGCACCGACGGTGGCGGTGATGCCGATGACCCAGATGGCAAGACCTTCGGTCGCCGGACCGAAACCGCCGAGATCCCAGCCGCCGGGCGACTTCTCCTCGGCGGAGTTCTTGACGTAGGCGACGATGTCGCGCTTCTCTTCCGGCGTCAGCTGCCGGTCGGAGAACTTGGGCATGTTCTGCGGGCCGGTGAGCATCGCGTCGTAGATCTGCTGCTCGTTGGCCGGCTCGAGCGGCGGAGCGAACTTACCGCCCGACAGCGCGCCACCACGACCGGTGAAGTTGTGGCAGGACGCGCAGTTCATGCGGAACAGCTCCGAACCGCGACCGATGTCGTCGCCGCGCAGCGATTCCTGGGCGATCTCACCGTTGGCGTCACGGATCACCGAGGGGCCACCGCCGTTGGCGGCGACGTAGGCGCCGAGCGCGTCGGTCTGATGCGCGTCGAACTTCTCCGGCTTGCGCATGGCCTGGGCCTCGTTGCGCACCATCGGCATACGGCCGGAGGAAACCTGGAAGTAGACCGCGGCCTCACCGACACCGATCAGGCTCGGACCGCGATCCGGCACACCCTGCAGGTTCGCACCGTGGCAGGTGATGCACGAGGTCTCGTAGAGCTGCTTGCCCTCACGGATCAGCGCGGACTGGTCCTCGTTCGCGGTGGCGATCTGCGGCTCGGGGGTGAGCGCGCTCGCCAGGAAGCCGGCTCCGACGAGGCCGACCATCAGCGCGAGCGCACCCGCGATACGACGGCGGGCGCGACGCTGCTTGCGCGTCTTGGCAGCCTGACCGGCGCCTGCGGGCTCGGGGGCCGACGGGGGAGATGAACTCATCTGTAGTCCCTTTGGAGTAGACGGAACCGACTTGTGCAAAAGCTTGTGTGCCCGCGGGCTAGCTGACGAAGTAGATCGTGGCGAACAGCCCGATCCAGACGATGTCGACGAAATGCCAGTAGTAGGACACCACGATGGCGGCGGTGGCCTGAGCGGGGGTGAACTTGCTCAGCGTGGTGCGGATGAGCAGGAACACAAACGCGATCAGACCGCCGATCACGTGCAGACCGTGGAAGCCGGTGGTGATGTAGAAGACCGAGCCGTAGGAGCTGCCCGCGATGGTCGTGCCCTCGTGCGCCAGGTGGTAGTACTCGTACGCCTGACCGGCGACGAAGAAGGCACCCATCAGCAGGGTGATCGTGTACCAGCGGCGCAGGCCGAACACGTCGCCCTTCTCCGCGGCGAACACGCCCATCTGGCAGGTGAACGACGATGCGATCAGCACGGCCGTCACCGGAACAGCCAGCGCGAGGTTCAGCTCGGTGGGCTCCGGGGGCCAGTTGCCGTGCGCTTGCGCGCGCGCAACGAAGTACATGGCGAAGAGGCCGGCGAAGAACATCAGCTCGCTCGACAGCCAGATGATGGTTCCGACGCTGACCATGTTGGGCCGGTTCAGCGAATGCACACGCTGAGTAATGGCCGATCCTGGGGTGCCTACTGCGGTCGTCACGGGGTAAGTATGACTCTTCGTAGTACGACAGCTGTACCCGGGTACGAAAGTTTGTCGCGCGGACCGGAAAACCCACGTACAGAGGGGGTCCGAAGCAACCGTCGGCGTGTTGGCGACTCTTCGCGTGACAACCCATTGTGACAGCGTTGGATGTGGATAGGCTGAGACGAGGAGGCGACGATGGTCGTAGTGCGGATGTGGCGGCGGCTCTTCGGTGGGCAACCCGGTGGGCTCGATCCCACGCGCGAGGATCTGGTCGTCGTCGCGTCGAGTTTCGACGACGCCGAGGCGTCCTCGGTGGCGCTGGACCGGGCCGTCGATCTCGATCGCGGCGCGCAGGCGGTGTTGCGGCACCATCTGCGGCTGCCCGCCGATCGCATCGACGAGGCCTGTGAGATAGCCGGATACGACGGATACGAGCGCGCGGAGGCGGTGCGCGGGGTCTCCGACGATCTCGTGCCCGTGCTGCTGCAGCGGGTGCAGCTGCTCGACCCGCTGACGATCTCGCAGGAACGCTCGCGGATGGCGGGCCTCGCGCAACGCCACGACGGGGTCGCCGACGGGTGGGACGCGCTGCAGCCGCCACGTCCGGCCGCCTAAACTTGCCGATCGAGCGCACAGTGGTTGCGCAAGCGCAACCTCGTTGCGCCCGTCGTCGAAACGGAGATGCAGAGCAGATGAGCGTGCGCAGTTGGGCCCAGGTGCTCGGGACCCTCGCCGACGGGGGCGATCTGGCCGCCGACGACACCACCTGGGTGATCGACGAGATCTTCACCGACAACGCGACCGCCGCCCAGATCGCGGCCTTCGGCGTCGCCATGAAGATCAAGGGTCCCACGCCCAGCGAGCTGGCGGGCATGGTGTCGGGGATGCTCGGGCACGCGCGGCTGGTGCACGTCGACGGGGACGCGGTCGACATCGTCGGCACCGGCGGCGACCGATCGGGCTCGGTGAACATCTCGACGATGTCGTCGGTGGTCGTCGCCTCGGCGGGTGTGCCGGTGGTCAAGCACGGCAACCGGGCCGCTTCGTCGAAGGCCGGTGGCGCCGACGTGCTCGAGGCGCTCGGGGTGAAGCTGGCGCTCGGTCCGCAATCGGTGGCGCGGTCGGTGCGGGAGGCGGGCATCGGGTTCTGCTTCGCGCCGCTGTTCCATTCGGGGCTGCGTTTCGCCGGTGCGGCGCGCAAGGAGATCGGCATCCCGACCGTATTCAACGTGCTCGGCCCGCTGACCAATCCGGCGCAGCCGCGCGCGGGGCTGATCGGGTGCGCGTTCGCTGATCTGGTGCCGGCGATCGCGGGCGTGTTCGCCCAGCGTGGGGCCAGTGCGCTGGTGGTGCGCGGGCGCGACGGGCTCGACGAGATCACCACCTCGGATCTGACCGACGTGTGGGTGGTCAGCGGTGGGCGCGTCAAGCAGACGGTGCTCGACCCGACCGCGCTCGGCATCCCCCGCGTCGATCTCGACGAATTGCGTGGCGGCGATGCGGCCGAGAACGCGCGGATCGCGCGGGAGGTCTTCGCCGGGACGCCCGGCCCGGTGCGGGACGCGGTGCTGCTGAATTCGGCCGCGGCGATCGTCGCCTACGACCTGTCACGTGGCGTGGGCGATGTCGATCTCGACCTGGATGCCGCGCTCTCGGCAGCGATGGAACGCGCCGCTGCCGCGGTGGACAGCGGCGCGTCGGCGAAGCTGCTGCAGACCTGGGCCGAACTCACCCAGGTCCTCGACGACAACTGAAAGATCTACTCTCCCAGGGAGAATCCGGCTTCCACGTCGGCACTGGAATACGACTTGAAGGCGATGTGGGTGGTGGTGCGTATCACCCCTTCGACCTTGTCGATGCCCTCGGTGACGACCTCGGCGATGCGCTCGTGATCGCGCACCCGCACGATCGCGATCAGGTCCACATCGCCTGCGCAGGAGTACACCTCGGCGACTCCTGCGGTATCGGCGAGCGCCTGTGCGGTCTCGGGAATGCGAGAGTTCTCGGCCTGGATCAGCACGATCGCGGTAATCATGGGATCAGCCTAGAACTTCGGGCCGCTCGGTGGCCGCTTTGAACCGTCGCATGAGGTCGTAGCTCTTCACACCCGGTGCCGTTTCCAGCGAACTCGACACGTCGACGCCGTAGGGACGGTGGCGGGCGATGACGTCGGCGACATTGTCCGGGTCGAGGCCACCGGCCAGCACCACCCGTCCCGGCTGGGCGCGCACCCAGTCGGGGAACTCCTCGAAGACGCCGCTGCCCGCGCTGGCGTCGTAGAAGAAGTATTCGCTGGTCTGCTCGGGTGCGGGCGGGGTCGAGGAGCAGAAGGCCAGGTTCGGCAGGTCGGCCCAGCGGTAGAGCTGGATGACGTCGAAGGCGTCGGCGACCTCGGCGACTTCCGCGTGTTCCAGGGCGACCGCGAAGGTGGTGATGCGACCGCGCGCGTAGTCGGCGAGGGCACGAGCCTGGCCAGGCGTGCGGTACCGCTTGCTCTTGGGTGTGACCATGACACCGATCGCCGAATAGCCCAGCTCGACCGCCCAGTCGATCTGCTCCTCGGTGGTCAACCCACACACCTTCACGAACACCGCCACCAGTCCTTTCCACCGACAACACCACCAACCATGATCCAGGACGGGACAGGTGTGTCTCGGACAGGTCGGCCGAACACCACCGTTTACCCCAGCCCTCCCCTGCTGTTCGGCGGAGAACACGCGCCTGCTGCGGTTTCCCCTCGATCCGGCGGGCGATCACCGCTCCGCCAGATACTGCTCCTGCTCGGACCGCACTTCCGCCGCCTCCCGGGCCAGCTGCGCCCAGGCGACCCAGCGGGCGGCGCCGTGCAGCGGTTCGCAGTACCCGTCGCTGGTCCGGACGATCCGGGCGCCCGGTTTGGCGAGCCAGCGCGCGATGACCCCGACCTCCTCCGGCGGCGCACCGAGGAGTGGGGGTACGTCGTCGGCGAACACGAGCGGGCGATCCGCGCTGTCCGCGGTCGGTGGTGCGTCGCCGAGGTCGGGCACGACTGTTTCCGCGGCCGCCACGATTTGATCGACGACCGCCATGGGTGGGGTGCCACGGCGGGCTACGCCTGCGGCGGCGAGGCGGCCGTGGCGGATGACGGAGAATTCCCAGCCGCCCGCACCGTCGGGAAGGGCGATGATCAGTTCGGCGAGGCGGGCCAAGGCAGCGAGTCGTTGCGTGCGAGCCAGCTTGGCGACCACAGCGGCGGTGCGGTCGCGCAGGCGGGCTGCTGCCTCGAAATGCTCTGCCGTGGAATAGGTTTCGATGCGTTCGAGCATGGCGCGCAGGAGCGTGTCGGAGCGACCCGTGAGCAGATCGCGAACCGAATGGGCGGCGGGTGCGTAGGCCTCGGCGTCCGAGCCGTCGTCGCTGGCGGCCGGGCATCCGCCGACGATCGCTGGTTGGCACAGGTGTTTCGCGGCGCGGGTGAGCCGGGTGGCACACGTGCGCAGGCCCGCGAACTCGGCGATGGTCAGGCCGACATCTACGGCGTCGGCGCGAGAGTTGAACGGGCCGAGAGCAGTTCGGGTCGGCGTGCGAACGGCAACCAGGCGCGGAAAGGGTTCGTCGGTGAGAGTGAGCCACCAGCCACGCTTGGGGAACTTCGAACGGCGGTTGTAGGGCGGAGCATGGGCGGCGAGCAGTCGCAGCTCGCGAACACCGGCTTCGAGTCCGTGCGCGCACACCACGTGGTCGACCCGTTGTGCCAGCGCGACCATCTCTTTCATGCGGCCGCGCGTTTCCGAACCGGTGAAGTAGTTGCGCACGCGGCGGCGCAGATTCACCGCCGTCCCTATATAGAGGACTTCGTCGGACGGGCCGCGGAACAGATAAACACCCGGCGCGGCAGGTAGATCGTTGGCGAATGTCCTTTTGGCGCGCTGAGTTCCGGTGACACCGGGCAGGTAGTCGAGCAGTTCCGTCAGGCTCTGCACACCCTGATTACCGACCCGGGCGATCAGCGCGTGCAACACATCGACGGTGGCGCGGGCATCGTCGAGAGCTCGGTGCGTCGGCGTGGTCGACGCACCGAGGATCTGTGCCAGCACCCCCAGCCGCGCCGACGGCGCCTCGTCGCGAGTGAGCACCCGCCGCGCCAACTTCACCGTGCACAACACCTGCGGATTCGGCCACGGAATGTCCTGGCGCGCGGCAGCGGCTTTCAGGAAAGCTGTGTCGAACCGGGCATTGTGCGCCACCAGCACCGCCCCCGCCGCGAACTCGAGAAACCCCGGCAACACCGCCTCGATCCGCGGCGCGGCATACACCATGGCCGTGGTGATCCCGGTGATCTGCACGATCGCGGGCGGAATCTCGTACCCCGGATTCACCAGGGTCGCGAACTCCCCCAACACCTCTCCCCCACGCACCTTCACCGCCCCGATCTCGGTGATCGCATCACCGTCGGGGCTGGTCCCGGTGGTCTCCAAGTCGACGACGACGAAAGTGGTGGCATACAACGGCGTATCGAGCTCGTCGAAGGCCAGCTGCCGCGCGGCCGGGAGTACAGGGTCGGGCACGGACAGCAGAGTAAGGAAGGGGTCCGACAGGATTGTTGGAGCGCTGGCGCGCTCGAGTCGGCGGCCTGGGTTCAGCGGGGGACGTGTTGGGGCCAGGCGGGGAGGGGCTGTGGTGGGGTGGGTCGGGCTGTGAGGTAGCGGCTCCACTCGGGGAAGGTGGGTAGCGGCTGCGGTTTGTAGTAGGTGAGCGGTGGGCGCAGGGTGGTGGTGGGGCGGGGCGAGGCGTCGTCGGCGTCTACTCCCGAGACAGCGCGGGCCAGGCCGACGATGAACAGGAAGGCGAGGCCGGCGAGGGCGCGGGTGCCTGTCCTGCTGCGGCCGCCGGCGCTCGGACCGCCGAGGAACTCCCGGCGCACGGCGGGGTCACGCAGCGAACCCGACGGGTCGGGGACCTGCCGCAGCAGTTCCCGCGCCGCGGGCCCGTGGGCCGGTTCGATTTCGGCGGCCCGCAAGAGCAACCGCTCGGCCTTCGCCCGCTGTCCCGACTGCGCGGCTTCCGCGCCGAGTAGATACATGGCCTCGGCATTGTCGGGTTCCAGCCGCAACGCCTGCTCGAGTGCCGCCCGCAGGGCCGCCGCGCGCTTGGCGTCGGCGTCGGCGCCTCGCCACAGCACGCGGGCCCGCGCGATGTACAGCAGAGGCTCCTGCGGGTCGAGTTCGATGCCCGCGTCGACGGCGGCCAGGGCCGCTTCCCGGTCCCGGTGTAGCAGCACGATCGCGAGTACCCGGTGACACTCGGCCGACCACGGGTTCAGGTCCACCGCCGTGTGCGCCGCGCGCACCGCCTCGTCCTGGTGGGCGATCGCGGCGATCCGATCGGTATCGATCAGCCTGTCGAACAACCCGTGTTCACTGAGCGCGAGCAGGATCCACGCGAACAGGTGGTCGGGGTCGTGACGTAGCGCGGTACGGGCCGCCGCGCTCGCGGTGGCGAAGTCCGCGGACCTCAGCCACGTGTGCGCGACTTGTGCGTGGGCATCGGCGTTGTCGGGTTCTGCGGCCAGGAGTGCGGCCAGCTCGGCGCGTGCCGCCTCGAGCCAGTCCAGCTCGATCAGTACGGCGGCCCGGTCGAGTCGCGGTTCGCTCATCGGTGCCGATTCAGCGCTTGATGCGCTTCAGATACCGCGCGAGATCGTCATAGCTGCCGTCACCGTTGGCGAATTCGACCACATTGCGGGCGGATTCGAACCACGCACCGGTGCTCGGGCGCACCTGGGCGAGCGCGGCCTGCACATCGGGCATGCCGACCGGACGCACCTCACCCGTGCGCATCGAGTCCGCCATCGCCAACTGGGTGGCCGAGGTGCAGATGTGGGCCAGGTCGGCGCCGGACAGGCCATCGGTGTGCGCGGCGAGGGCAGTGAGGTCGATGCCCGCGATCGGACGATCACGCAGGTGGTAGTGCAGGATCGACCGGCGCGCGGCGGCATCCGGCAGACCGACGAAGATCATCCGGTCGAACCGGCCGGGCCTGCGCAGGGCCACGTCCACGTCCCACGGGTGGTTCGTCGCGCCGAGCACGAAGACGCCCTCGTTGCTGTGGGTCGCCGAATCCATCTCGGTGAGCAACTGGTTCACCACCGTGCGCATGGTCGAGGACCCGTGCATCTGGCTGCGTTTGTGCCCGAGCGCGTCGACCTCGTCGAGGAACAGCACGCACGGCGCGTTGCGGCGGGCCATCTCGAAGATGCTGTGCACATTGCGCTCACTGGACCCGGTGTAGATATCGAGGATGTCGGCGATCTCGATCGGGTAGAAGTTGGCGCCGAGTTCCCCCGCGACCGCCGAGGCGATGAACGTCTTGCCGCAGCCGGGCGGGCCGTACAGCAGCAGGCCGCCGCGCGCGGAGGTACCGAAGGCCTTGGCGAGTTCGGGATTGCGCAGCGGGCCGAGCAGGGTGAGGTCGAGCTGACGCTTCACCTCGTCCATGCCACCCACATCGGCGAGGCCGATACTGGGTCGTTCGACGGTGGCGGCGTCCTCGTCGGTGACGTACTCGGCCGGGGCGTCGACGAACGCGGGGGCGATGATGTCACCCACCTGACTCTCGGCGGCGGCCCAGTCGTAGCCGGGCGATGCCGGGGCAGGCGCCGGTTCCGGCGATCCACCGCTCAGTGCGGTGCTGCACCGCGTCATCAAGGCCAGGACCTGCGCGTTTCCGGGCTCGTTCCCGAGCGCCACACCACAGTGGGCCAGCGCGTCGGCATACCGTTGCCGCTCGATCAGCAGCTCGATGACGCACACGCGCAGCGCGAGCACCCCCGGACTGCGGTCGAGCATCGTCAGCATGTCGGTGAGTACCTGGTCGTCGGCCACCTCTCCCCCTTCGAACCGCGAACATTCGACCGTACCGTAACCGGCGCAACGGATTTCGCTGAATCGGCCGATGATCGGTCCCACCCACCGGGACCGGGTCCGCGAGCGCGGTGCCCGACCCGATGCCGATCATTCGCCGCGAATATTTCGCACCGATGCGAACAAAATGCCCGCGAGCAAACCCAATTGAGACCGGCATCACAGATATCGCAGTTATGCATTACTGCCGCCGAATCGATCGGATAAGTGACGTTTCCAGTTTCCGACGCCGCCGGAGGGCGGCGCGCCCGGCGTGTTGACTGGGCGCCAACCGGCGGGTCGCCCCCGCGCCACACTCGCCCAACCTGGGACTTCACTGAGAATCGTCGGCGTGTCGCGCAGACACACCGGCCCGTCGCCGCGCCGGGCCGCGGCCGGGCCGCTTCAGAAATTCGACCTGGCGTTATCTTTTCGTGATTCGGTGTGACTCACGTCGCACGTTCGTTCCGGTCGAATCGACGAATTCCCTTCCAGGACGCATGTCCGACTTTACAAACCACCGTGATTGGTTCGTAACCTTTTCGAGACCTCACGGAGTCCGCCAGGCCAGAACGGCTCGGCGCGAGGAGTCCGCCCCGTCATACGGACGGGACGTCGTGGGGCAGATTGGAAGTACCGCATCATGGCGACCAACACCGTCAAGCGTCAGGCGCAGCGTGCCGTTGCCGCCGGAGCCGTCGGCGCTGCCACCATCGGCGCGTTCCTCCTGCCGGCCGCTCCCGCGTCGGCGACGCCCGTCACCGTGCCCGGCATCGGCACCTTCGAGGTGCCCAACGAGATCCCGATCCCGGCGGGCATCCCCGGCATCGAGGCCCCGGCCGCGCCGCACGTGTTCACCGCGCCCACCGCTACCGCCGCCGACATCGCCCTCGATGCCGCGCTGAGCAAGGTCGGCTCCCCCTACGTCTACGGTGCCGCGGGCCCGGACGCCTTCGACTGCTCGGGTCTGGTCCAGTGGGCCTACCGCCAGGCGGGCATCGAGCTGCCCCGCACCAGCGGCGCCCAGCTCGGCGCGGGCACTCCGGTGTCGATCGGCGACCTGCGCCCCGGCGACCTGGTGTCGTTCTACGGCGGCGGCCACTCGGGCCTCTACGCCGGTGACGGCAATGTCGTCCACGCGGCCACCTCGGGCTCGCCGGTGCACGTCGCGTCGCTCGACTCGATGCCGTTCGCGGGCGCTCGCCGCTTCTGATCCAGCCGGCACGGTGCGTCGTTCTCGGGGAAGGGCGCACCGTGACCCTTTCGTGCCCCACTGGACACGAACCCTCGCCGTTCCGTAATCTGATCGAGACCTTCGTGGCGGACGGGGAAGTCCGGGTTCAGGTAAGGCGCTTGCATCGTCGGATATCGAGAGAACGGGGCACGGGGCACTGTGAGATCACAACACCGGAGATTTCACGCAGCGCGTGGATTGGCCGGAGCCCTGTCCGCGACCGTCCTGGTATGCACCGCCGCCGTGGCCGGCCCCTCCGCGGCCGACCCGGTCGCCCTACCCACCACCGCCGGTGACGCGATCGCCCGCATGGTCGACCTGTCGCGGCAGGCCGAAGTGGTCAACCAGGAATCCCTGACCGCGCAAACCGAACTCGACGCGAAACTGGCCGTCCAGCGCGATGTCGACGCCGCGCTCGCCGCCGCGACGGCCGTAGCCGACGCCGCCCGCGCCGAGGTGCGCAAGTTCCAGCCGATGATCGACCGCGCCGCCGTGGCCGCTTACACCGGCGCGCGCACCGACCGCATGTTCGCCGTGCTGTCGAGCAACTCCCCCCAGCAACTGCTGGACAAGATGTCGACCCTCGACGTGCTGTCCCAGCAGACCGCCGACTCGGTCCGCGAATTCAAGAAGGCCGCCGACGCGGCGACCGCCGCCGAGACCACCGCCCGCACCGCCGCCGATGCCGCCCGCGCCGCGACCGCCGCCGCCGAGGCCGTGCGCGCCGATGTCGACCGCAAACGTGCCGACCTCGCGGCCGCGACCACGCAGGTCGTCGAGGCATGGGGTGCGCTGTCGGCGCGCGACAAGTCGACGCTCGCCGGCTCCCCCTTCCCGCCCGGCTTCGATCGCGACAGCCTGCTCGCGGGCCTCGTGCCCGGTAGCGGAACGAGCGCGCTGGCCGCCGCCCTCACCCGGGTCGGCGACCCGTACGTGTGGGGCGCCACCGGCCCCGACCAGTTCGACTGCTCCGGTCTCGTGCAGTGGGCCTTCAAGCAGGTCGGCAAGAACGTCCCGCGCACCAGCTCCGCGCAGGCCGGGTACGGCACGCCCGTCGCCAAGGAAGATCTGCAACCCGGTGACGTGGTGCTGTTCTATCCGGAGATCTCGCACGTCGGGATCTACGCGGGCAACGGAATGATGGTGCACGCCTCCACCTTCGGTGTGCCGGTCGCCGTCGCACCCATCGACACCACCCCCTATCACTCGGCCCGGCGATACTGAAGCCGTGAACGTGCGCACCTGGCTGTCGGCGCGTGGCCGACTCGAATTCTGTCTCACGCTCGCCTCGGTCACCCTGCTGACCGGGGCGTGCGTCGCCCTGATCCTGGTGCCGCGCAACGCCGGACCGCTGCAGCTGGCCACCGATCAGGCCGAGGTGCTCGGCACGACCGTCGGCATCGACGATCCGCGCCTGGCCCCGGTGCGCCGCGAGGTGCAGCCGTTCGGGCCGATTCTGGTGCGTCAGGTCGAGGCCGGTGGCGCCGACACCGCGCTGGTGGTCGCCCATCCGGGCCACGAAGCCGATCTCGAGGTACTCGAGGCCCAGCTCGCGCCCGCGATCGCCGACGTCAGCGCCGTGTGGGGCACCGAGTGGAACCGGGCACCGGTCATCGTGGTCGCGAGCAACAGCGCCGAGTTCACCGCGTTGACCCGCCGGGCGGGGGCCTCGACCACCGCCGACGTGGCCGCGGTGTCGTTGACCGGCTCCTACGCGCCCGGTACCGAGCCCATCGAACAGCGCATCGTGTTCAATCCCGATGCGCGTCGCCGCGTCGGTGACGAAGGCATGGCCACCCTGTTGCGCCACGAGCTCACCCACGTCGCCACCCGCGCGGTCACCGTCGACGGTGCGCCGCAGTGGATGCTCGAGGGCTTCGCCGAGTACGTCGCCCAGCGCGCGAGCGGTCAGACCTTCTCGCAGATCGCCCCGACCCTCACTACCCGATTACGGGCGGGCACGCTGCCTGCCGACCTGGTCACCGACGCGGAGTTCACCGGGACCGACGCCGCCTTGGCTTACGAGTCGGCGTGGAGCGTGTGCGCCTACCTCGCCGACAAGCACGGTCCCGCCGCGCTCACCCACCTGTACCGGCAGCTCGCGCGGGGTCCGCAGTCGACCGCCGCACAGGACGCGGCATTCACCACCGTGCTCGGCGCCTCCCGGTCCCAGCTGCTCGACGGCTGGCGCTCCTGGCTGCGCGCCAACGCTGTCTGACCACCGGCCACCTCGCCCGACCGCCGCCCCGCGCCGAGGCACCGACACATTAGGTTGTTCACTATGGCCCGAACTCTCCTGGTTACCAACGATTTCCCACCTCGGCCGGGTGGTATCCAGTCCTATCTGCAGGCATTGACCCAGCAGCTGCCCCCCGAGGACCTCGTCGTCTACGCCCCCCGCTGGCGCGGTGACAGTCACGAGAAGTTCGACGCCACCCAGAAGTTCCGGGTGGTCCGCCATCCGACCACACTCATGCTTCCCACACCTGCCGTGATCAAGCGAGCAAGCGCTCTGCTGCGCGAAAATGATTGCGACACAGTCTGGTTCGGTGCAGCCGCGCCACTGGCCGCGATGGCGCCCGCACTGCGGCGAGCGGGCGCCGAACGCATCCTGGCCAGCACCCACGGGCACGAGGTCGGCTGGTCGATGCTGCCCGGTTCGCGCCAGGTGCTGCGCACGATCGGCGAGAACACCGATGTGGTCACCTACGTCAGCAAGTACACCCGGGGCCGGTTCGCCTCGGCGTTCGGCCCGCGCGCGGCGCTGGAACACCTGCCCCCGGGCGTCGATCCGTCCGAATTCCGCCCCGACCCGGGTGCCCGCGCCGAGCTGCGCGCCCGCTACGGCCTCGGCGACCGGCCGACAATCCTGTGCCTGTCGCGGCTGGTGCCACGCAAGGGCCAGGACATGCTCATCGTCGCGATGAACGAGATCAAGGAACGGGTCGACGGCGCGGTCCTGGTCATCGCGGGCGGCGGACCGTACGAGAACCGCTTGCGCGGCCTCGCCGAGGCACTGGACCTCGGTGACAGCGTGGTGTTCACCGGCCGCGTCCCCTCCGGTGAGCTCGCCGCCCACCACACCATCGCCGATGTGTTCGCCATGCCGTGCCGCACCCGTGGCGCGGGCCTGGACGTGGAGGGCCTCGGCATCGTGTTCCTCGAGGCATCCGCGACGGGGGTGCCGGTGGTGGCGGGCGATTCCGGCGGGGCGCCGGAGACGGTACGCGAGGGCGAAACCGGTCTGGTGGTGCACGGTCGCTCGCTGCCGCAGATCAGCGATGCCATCGTCGAGCTGCTCACCGACCGCGACAACGCCGCGCGCATGGGTGCCGCGGGCCGCGAATGGGTGCAGCGGAACTGGCATTGGGATCGCCAGGGAGCCCGTCTGCGGCAACTGCTCGGGTGACACCCCGGACTGTCGCGGTGGCGCGTCCATTACTCTCAGCGAGGTGAGCAGTATCCAGGTCGCCGATCAGACCTTTCTCGCCGCGCCGCCCGCCGCGATCGCCGAGGTGCTCGGTGCCCCGAACAACTGGCGCCGCTGGTGGCCCGACCTGCACCTCGACGTGCGGGAGGACCGGGGCGACAAGGGCATTCGCTGGACGGTCGCGGGCCCGCTGACCGGCACCATGGAGGTGTGGCTCGAGGCCGTCGCCGACGGCGCGATCCTGCACTACTTCCTGCACGCCGAGCCCACCGCGAGCAAGCCGCTCACGCCGCGGGCGCTGGCCGCCGCCAACCGCGCGCGGCGGGTCGCGGGCAAGGACATGTCGTTCGAACTGAAGGCACGGCTGGAAGCGGGCCGCCCCGCGGGCGTCGCACCCGCCTCGGCGCTGTAACGAAAGGAATCCATGGCCCCCGACCGGACCAAGAGATCGATCGTCATCGAGGCCCCGTCGCAGCAGGTGATGGCCGTTATCGCCGATCTGGAGTCCTACCCGGAATGGGTGGCCGCGGCGAAATCGGTCGAGGTGCTCGGCACCGATGCGACGGGCCGGGCCTCGACCGCGCGTTTCGTGCTCGACGCGGGCGTCGTCAAAGACGCCTACACCCTCAGCTACACCTGGCGAGCCGACGGCAAGGCGGTGAGCTGGCACCTTCTCGACGGCGACCTGCAGAAAGCCCAGGACGGCAGTTATGAACTCCTGGACCGTCCCGACGGCAGCACCGAGGTGACCTACGAGCTCACCGTCGACTTGAACATTCCGATGATCGGCATGTTCAAGCGCAAGGCCGAGAAGGTGATCACCGATACGGC
Organism: Nocardia rosealba; assembly: GCF_020216065.1. Lineage (GTDB taxonomy): Bacteria > Actinomycetota > Actinomycetes > Mycobacteriales > Mycobacteriaceae > Nocardia > Nocardia rosealba. The sequence continues at coordinate 163,462 of NZ_JAIWNA010000009.1, read as the reverse complement.
GCTGAACGAACTGAAGAAGCGGGTCGAGGGCTGAGCGCCCCGGGCATCACCCGCGTCGAACTGTTCGTCGGCAAGGGCGGGGTCGGGAAGACGACGCTGGCCTGCGCGACGGGCATGTCCTACGCGCGCGCCGGTGAGCGGGTGCTCATCGCCTCGCTCGACCAGGCGCATTCCCTCGGCGACGCGCTGGGTTTCCGTTTCCCGCACGACCCGGGCACGGTGGCCGGAGTCGCCCGGGTGGCGCCGGGGATCGAGGTGATCGAGATCGATTCCCTCGCCCTGCTCGAGGACCGGTTCCGCGATGTGGTGCGGATGCTGGACAAGGGCAGCGGCCACGATCACGGCATCGACCTGGCCGCACTCGATCCCGCCGAGCTCACCGGGCTGCCCGGGGTGCAGGAACTGCTGATGCTGGTGGAGATCGGGCAGTTCGCCGAGGAGAACGACTGGGACGTCATCGTGGTCGACTGTCCACCCTCGGCCGACATGCTACGTATCGTCACCGCCCCCGACACCCTGCTCAACTACCTGGAACGGCTCTGGCCCAAGCACGCCCGCACGATGAGCGCGATCGGCACCGACCTGCGCAAAGCGGTACTCGCTGCGGCCGTGGAGCGGGTGGTGAACGCGGTGACACAGGTCCGTGACCTGCTCGCCGACCGCGCCCGCACCAGCGCGCGTCTGGTCACCGGACCGGAGCAGGTCGCGGTGGCCGAGGCCCGGCGGGTGCGGTCGGCCGCGGCACTGCTCGGCTTGCGATTGGACGCGGTGGTGGTGAACAAGGTGCTCGCACCCGTCCCGCCGCCCGGTGAGAACGCGCACCCGGCGGTGCACTGGTATCTGAATCGGCGCGCCGAACAGCTGGAGGTGGTCGCGCGTTTGCACGAGCAGCTCACCGATGTCCCGATCATCGTCGCCAAGCACGCCGGGGCCGAACCGGTGGGGTTGAGCGCACTGTCCGCGTTCTCCTATTCGGTCGACACGCTGCCCCGCCCGTCGCTCGGGGCTGCGGAATCGGGCGAACCGATGGTTCGATGGGAGTCGGGCTCCGGCGTCGACTCCGTGTACGCGATGCGGATGCGGCTGCCGGTGGTCGATCCCGGCACCTTGCGGCTGGGCCGAGTGGAGGACGATCTGATCGTGGGAGCTGACGGGGTGCGCACCAGGGTGCGCCTCGCGCCGGTGCTTCGCCGCTGCACGGTGGCGGGCGCCGAGCTCGACGACGGTCATCTCGTTGTCCGGTTCCGGCCCGATCCGCAGGTGTGGCCCGCCGATCCGAACTACACGAAGGCCAGGCGCACATGAGCAGTGACAGGCAGTCCGATCGCCACCACGACGGTTTCGCCGAGTTCGCCGAGGAGCTGCGCCTGCTCGCCGAAGTGCTGCTCGCGCGCGTCGAACCGGTGCTGCGCCGCACCGCCGCCGACGGCGCGGCCGACCTCGGCGGCTGCGCCTGGTGCCCGGTGTGCGCGGCCGCGGCCCTGGTCCGCGGCGACCACCACGACGTCGTCGCCGCCCTCGCCGAACACGGCACCTCGATGGTGACCGTCCTACGCGAAGCCCTCGCCGGCGTCCCCGTCGAGCCGGTCCTGCCCCCGGAATGGGCCGATCACGCCGCGGGCCACCCCGGCCACACGCGCGAGAATGCCACCCGGGCACAGCGATACCAGCCGACCGACGAAGCGTCCGGGACGCATCCGACGAGTACTGCCGGTGCCACGCACGGCGATCAGCGCAACCCGCACGCGCCGAGCGGCCCGGGCACGCGTGGCGATCGACCCGCCTCGCCGCGGTCGAACGGGTCCACCGCGACCGAGGATTCGGCTCGGGCCACCGGTCTCGGTGAACAGCCGACCCCGCGCCCACGCCGGATCGACGAATTCAGCGCACGCACCCCGCACATCACCCCCGAGCCCCCGGACGAAACCGCGTCGGGCGCAGGGCAGTTCACCGCGGGCTCCGGCGCACGTCCGGCGCCCGGCGAGGAGAAGCCCGCGGGCGCCCGCGCGCCACGCTCGCGTTATGTCGATATTCCGGTCACGATCCGGGGATGAGCCAGGCGAGTACCCACCCACTGACCGTCGGAGTCGACGTGGGCGGCACGAATATCCGCGCCTCCGTCGTCGACGCCGACGGTGAGGTGCTCGACACCGTGCAGGCGCCGACACCGCATTCGGCCCGCGCGCTCGAGGCCGCCATCGACCGGTCCGTGCGTGAACTGGCCCGCAGGCATCCCATCGCGGCGGTCGGGCTCGCGGTGGCCGGGTTCATCTCCGCCGACCGCACCACCGTCCGGTTCGCCCCGCACCTGCCCTGGCAGGACGCGCCGGTGGCCCAGCGGCTCACCACCCGGCTGGAACTGCCCGTGATTCTCGAGCACGACGCCAACGCGGCGGGCTGGGCGGAGTACCGCTTCGGCGCGGCGGCGGGCGGGCACACCGTCGTCCTCGTCGCGATCGGCACCGGCATCGGTGCGGCTCTGCTCATCGACGGTCGGCTCTACCGTGGCAGCCACGGCGTCGCGCCCGAACTCGGCCACCTGCAGGTGGTCCCGGACGGCCGTGCCTGCGCATGCGGCAAACGCGGCTGCTGGGAGCGCTATTGCAGCGGAACCGCGCTGGCCGACACCGCGATCGAGATGCTCGCCACCGACCCCGTGCGTTCGGTGCTCGCGCGCGATGTGATCCGCGATCCCGGTTCGCTCACCGGCCGACGGGTGGCCGGTGCCGCCCAGGACGGTGACCCGCTCGCGGTGCGGGTGATGTCGGACTTCGCGCGCTGGCTCGGGCTCGGCCTCGCCTTCGTGAGCGACATCTTCGACCCCGATCTCGTGGTGATCGCCGGTGGGGTGAGCAGTTCGGCGCCGCTGTTCCTCGACGAGGCCCGCGAGCACTACGCGAGCGCCGTCACCGGCTCGGGTCATCGCCCGCTCGTCCGGTTGCGCACGACCCAGCTCGGCGAGGCGGCGGGCATGATCGGTGCCGCCGAATTGGCTCGCGCCGCGATTGGAACGCCACTGGCGGGTACTACCGGGAGATGAGGGTCACACCCATGCCTGTCGGCTACCGTCCTGGTTGGTTGTGACCTGCGACCAGCGGTAAAGTCGTTTTCCGAACGACGCTGCACACAACCATCCCGGTCCCCGGGGAAAGGACGCCATGTTCTACTGGCTGCTCAAGTTCGTACTCGTGGGACCGTTCATGCACCTTTACAACCGCCCCGTTGTGGAAGGTGTGGAGAACATCCCGACCGACGGGCCGGCCATCATGGCGGGTAACCACCTCTCCTTCGCCGACTGGTTGTTCGCGCCGCTGCTGAGCCCGCGCCGCATCAACTACCTGGCCAAGGCGGAGTACTTCACCACCCCCGGTTTCAAGGGCCGTCTGCAGAAGTTCTTCTTCTCGGGCACCGGCCAGTACCCGATCGACCGCAGCGGCGCCACCGCCGCCGAGGACGCGCTCAACGCGGCCAAGAAGCTGCTCGACGAAGGCCGCCTGGTCGGCCTGTACCCGGAGGGCACCCGCTCCCCCGACGGTCGCCTCTACAAGGGCAAGACCGGCATGGCCCGCCTCGCACTCGAGACCGGTGTCCCGGTGATCCCGGTCGCGGTGATCGGCACCGACAAGGTGTCCCCGCCCGGACCGTTCAAGTGGCGCCGTCACCGGGTCACGCTGAAGTTCGGTGCCCCGCTGGACTTCTCGCGCTACGAGGGCATGAGCGGCAACCGTTTCGTCGAGCGCGCCGTCACCGACGAGGTGATGTACGAGCTGATGCGCCTGACCGGTCAGGAATACGTCGATGTGTACGCCCACAGCCTCAAGAAGGGCGTGAAGCCCACCGATCACCAGATCGAGGCCACCCGCATCCCTGACCGCGCCGCCAGCTGACGCCGATCCCCTGTGCCACCGGTCGGCTCGGCACCGCCGCGCCTGATAAGCATCTCGTAAGCGCCGTCGGCCAGACTGGTCACATGTTCAAGCAAATGCTGGCCGCGGCCGGTGTCGGCGGCGCCGAGGTCGACACCGAATTGTTCACTCCCGGTGTGCAGCCGGGTGGTGTCGTCGAGGGTGTCATCCGGTTGCGCGGTGGGCGTGTCGACCAGGCGGTCGGGCAGGTGGCCGTCGAGTTCATCACCCGCGTCGAGCGCGAATACTCCGACGGTGAGGAGCGCGTCGCCGATCAGGCGTTCGGCCGCGTCGCCGTCACCGGGCCGTTCACACTGGGTGCCGGCCGGATCGCCGAATTCCGTTTCGCCGCACCTGTTCCGCTGGAAACCCCGATCACCTTCTTCGACGGCCACCACCTGCCCGGCGCGGCGGTGGCCCTGCGCACCGTGGTCGATCTGCACGGTGCGGTCGATTCCACCGATACCGATCCGATCGGCATCGGCGCGCTGCCCGCGCAGCACGTGGTGCTCGACGCGGTGCGGCGCATGGGTTTTCCGCTGCTGCGCACCGACGTGGAGGCGGGCCGCATCAACCGCACACCGCAGCGGCTGCCGTTCTATCAGGAACTCGAATTCGGCCGTTCTCCGCATTTTCCGCGGGTGAACCAGCTCGAGGTCACCTTCGTCGCTACCGAAACGGGCATGGCCGTGGTCCTCGAGGCCGATATCCAGGGCGGCCTGCTGCGCGGCACCCGCGACGGAATCGGGATGTTCTGGGTTGACTACGCCCAACTGGCCCACCGGGATTGGACCCAGGAGATCCACGGCAGCCTGCACCGGCTCGGCGCCCTCGGCTGAGCCGCCTAGCGATGTTCGGCTCAGTTCCGCCCGCGGTCCGGTTCGGCTGTGCCCGGCCTGCCGCTCGGTTCGCCTGAGCCCGGCTCGCCGCTCAGGTTCGGCAGCGCCCTGCCTGCAGCGTGATCGGCTGAGCCCGCGGGCACCTGGATCACGCAGTCGCACCTCTGCTCGGGCAGTCGCCTGTTCGACAGGTCCTGATGTGCGGACGCCACCACGACCGGTTGGTAACGTGTGCCGCACACGCAGGCCGAAGATGTAGGTCGCGTGGCCGTCGACGGGGAGGGCGAGGTGGACATGGCCGCAGATGAATTCGACGCGGGTCGTGTCGTGCGTTTTCCCCGCCGCAAGCCCGACGGGGCGCCGCCCACCGGCCGGGTCGCCCGGGGCACCAGGCTGGCAGCGGTGCCCGTCGCCTATATGGGCAGACGCGTAGCGGGAATCGGCCGACGGGCGGCCGGACGCGACGCGGCCACTGTGGAGCGCGAGATCCGCCACCGCACCGCCGAACACCTCTTCCAGGTGCTCGGCGAGCTCAAAGGCTGCGTCGCCAAACTCGGCCAGTTGCTCGGCCTGCTCGAACTCGGGCTCGCCCCCGATCTCGCCGAACCGTACAGCCGAGCCCTTGCGCGCCTGCACGATTCGGCCCCTGCCATGCTGCCCGCCGCCGTCCACACCGAACTCGCCACCCATCTTGGTCCCCGCTGGCGTTCGCTGTTCCTCGAGTTCGACGACCGCGCCGCGGCGGCCGCATCGGTGGGTCAGGTGCACCGGGCCCGCTGGCACGACGGCACACCGGTGGCGGTGAAAGTCATGTACCCCGGTGCGCGGCAGGCGGTGCTGGCGGATCTGAGCGTCCTGCGCCGAGCCACTCCCCTGTTCACCGCCTTGCTGCCGGGTGCCGAGACCCGTCCGGTGATCGAGGCACTGTGCGAGGAGATCGGCGCCGAACTCGACTACGCCCGCGAAGCCGCCAACCTCGAGCACTTCCGCACCGCCCTGCGCCACGATCCGGATGTGGTGGTCGGCCGGGTGATCGCGCAGCGCGGTGACGTGCTGGTCACCGAGTGGCTCGACGGAATCCCGCTGTCGCGCTTGATAGCTCGTGCCGAACCGGCCGAACTCGACCGGCTGGGCGTACTCATCCTGCGCTTCCTGTTCTCCGCGCCCGCGCGCGCCTCCCTCATCTACGGCGACCCGCACCCCGGCAACTTCCTGCGCATGCCCGACGGGCGGCTCGGGGTGGTCGACTTCGGTGCGTGCACGCCCTGGACGCCCGCGTTCCTCACCGTCGCCGGTGACGTGGGCGCCGCCGTCGTCGCCGAATCCGTGGCCGACCTCGAAGCCGCGCTGCGCCGCCACGGCTATGTCGCCCCCGGCGGCGACCTCGACATCGCCACCGTCGCCGAGCGTCTGCGTCCCGTGCGCGAGGCGCTGATGTCGCCGACCTACCCGCTGTCGGCGGACTGGTTGCGTGAGCAGGTGCGCCTGGCCACCGACCTGAGCCTGTCGAACATCCTGCGCCAGCTCACCATGCCACCGGCCGACACTCCCCTGCTGCGTTCGTTCCTCGGCGGCGTCGCCATCCTGTGCCAGCTCCGAACGGCCGTCCCGTTGCGTGCGGAATGCACCCGCTGGTACCCCGAAACCGCTGCCGCCGTTGGTCTTTGACCGCTGAACAGTTCCTTTCGCCCAGGTGGACGTGAGGCTTTCCGTCCGGCAGCGTTCACCGGCTGTTGCCGTACACACGACCGCCCGTTCGACTCGACCGGGCACGGTGCAGGACATGGTCGACTTCGCGATGTCCCGGCGCACGCTGCTGCGCGCCTCCGCTCTCGGTCTGCTCACCGGCCCCGCGCTGGCCGCCTGCGGTGCCGGCCCCGGGTTGGTGCGGGCCAGGCCGACCCTCACCCACGGCATCGCGGTCGGCGACCCGCGTAGCGACGGCGCGCTGATCTGGGCCCGCTCGGATCGTCCCGCCACCCTGGTCGTCGAAACGGCGGCCACCGAAAAGTTCAGCGACGTGCGGCGGTTCACCGGGCCGCTGCTCACTCCCGCCACCGACGGCACCGGGCGCGTACGGGTGAACGGCCTGCCCGCCGGGCAGCTCGTGCACTACCGAGTGCGATTGGAGGGCGAGGACGGCGCGACCTCCGAGACGCTGAGCGGCGTGTTCCGCACCGCCCCCACCGCGCCCGCCGATATCTCGCTGGTGTGGTCCGGCGACGTAGCGGGTCAGGGGTTCGGCATCAACCCCGATGTCGGCGGCATGAAGGTCTTCGCGACCATGGCCGCTCGCGACCCACACCTGTTCCTGCATTCCGGTGACGTCATCTATGCCGACAACGCGCTGAAGGAATCGGTGACGCTGCCCGACGGCCGGGTGTGGCGCAATATCACCGCCGACGCCAAGAACCAGCCCGCCGAGACCCTCGACCAGTTCCGCGGCAACTACGCCTACAACCTCACCGACGAGAACTACCGTCGCTTCAACGCCTCGGTCGCCCAGATCGTGCAGTGGGACGACCACGAGACCACCAACAACTGGTCGCCCGGCGGTACCGTCGCCGCCGACAAGGGTTACACCGAGCGCAGCATGGACACCCTCGCCACCCGCTCCTGGCAGGCGTTCCACGAGTGGATGCCGCTCGAGCCGCGCGAGGCCGTCGACGGACGGCTCTACCGCAAGATCTCCTACGGCCCGCTGCTCGACGTTTTCGTCCTCGACATGCGCGCCTACAAAGACGCCAACACCGCCAACACCGGGCCCCAGGGTCAGGTGCTCGGTGCGGCCCAGACGGCATGGCTCATCGATGGTTTGCAGCAGTCCACGGCCACCTGGAAGATCGTCGCCGCCGATCTGCCGATCGGCGTGGTGGTCCCCGACGGCAAGACCGCGTTCGAAGGCGTCGCCAATGCCGCGCCGGGCGCGCCGTCGGGCCGCGAAACCGAGATCGCCCGGGTGCTGTCGGCGATCAAGGCGAACAAGGTGCGCGACGTCGTCTGGCTCACCGCCGACGTGCACTACACCGCCGCACACCACTACTCGCCCGCGCGCGCGAACTTCACCGACTTCGACGAGTTCTGGGAGTTCGTCTCCGGGCCGCTCAACGCGGGCGCCTTCGGCCCCAACCCGCTCGACCCGACCTTCGGACCCGAGGCCGTTTTCGTGCACGCGCCCCCGGCGCCGAACACCTCGCCGCTCGATCTCGAGTACCAGCATTTCGGCGAGGTCCGCATCGACGGCGGCACCGGGGAATTGACGGTCGACCTGTGCGACGCGACCGGAAAAGTCCTGTTCAGCAAGCAACTTCCGCCGTCGCGGAAATAGGTGGGAACTACCCGTCGCCAGAATCGCCGCGCTGTGGTTAGCTATGCGGTCATGGGCACGCCGCATACCGTCACCTCCGAAGAATATCTCCCCACCGACACTGCGGATGTCGTTCGCACCGTGCGTGATTCGCGTGATCGAGCCGAACGTCTGACGGTACGTGGCGGCGAACCGACCGAAGAGTCCTCGTTCGGGCTGGCCGATCAGCGTGGCGTGCTGTCGTTGCGCAAGATGAACTCGGTCCTCGACATCAATCTCGGTCGCCGCACCGTGCGGGTGCAGGCCGGAGCGAAGCTGTCGGAGATCGACCGGCGCCTCGGCGCGCACGGCCTCGGCCTGCCCGTGGTCGGCGACCACCGCGACATCACCGCGGGCGGTTTCGCCTCCGTCGGCGGTGTGAGCACCGCCTCGCACCGCTACGGCATGTTCATCGATCAGATCGTCGACCTCGAGTACGTCGACCCCGACGGCCGGATCGGCACCTGCGGGCGTGGCCACCACACCGAACGGTTCCAGCGCATCCTCGGCGCGGGCGGGCGCGCGGGCATCATCACCGCGCTCACCCTCGATGTGGTCGAGGTCGACAAGGACCACACCTGGCTCACCACCGACGCCGACCGCTTCCTCGACTTCGACTCCTTCGTAGAGCACGCGACCGCCGAGATCACCAACCCCGGCAGCGCGGCGCTGCAGGTGGGTCGCTGGGTCGACACCGCGCCGCTGAAGGTCACCCGCCCCGTCGGCACCGGACAGGTCACCCTCGGTGCGGTCCGGTTCGGGCAGTGGTCGAGCCTGTACCCCACCGCACCCACCCGCGGTCTGCGGGCGCGGCGCGAGGTCGGCACCCGCACCCGTAAGTCGTTGGGCGCCATCGCTTCCGCGGCGGGCGGCCGCGCCGGTATGCCCGTACGCAATGCGGCGGCGGGCGCGCTGATGTTCGCGCCCAAGGTGCTCACCATGCGCGATGCCGAATACCTGGCCGACACCGTCATCAACTCCTCCGAGCGCGGCCCCGCCTACCGCGTCGGCGTGTTCGCACCGCTGGCCAACTACGGCTCGGTGTTCTACGGCCTGCACGACCTGTTCTCCGAGCACCGGGAACGCTCCGGTTGCTTCACCGTCATCTCCGCGATGACCTACGGTGTGCGCTCGCCGTACCTGCGGGCCGAAGCCGCCGCCCGCGGCCTGACTCCCGCCGACTACGGCCTCATCACCTTCACCTGCCGCCTGCGTCCGTCGGCCCTGCCCTCGGAGCAGCTGCGGGAGATCGTCGCGGGTATCGACGACATCTGCCGTTCGGAGCAGGCGCTGCGCTACAGCGTCTGACACCTCCGCGCGGTAGCGCATCAGAACGCGGTTCTGGTGGTGTGCACGAAGGGTTGGCGCGCGCACCGGGCGGTGAGCGTGTCGGCACGCCGTGCGGTGCGGTACGCGGCGGGTGGCACGCCGTATTCGGCCCGGAATGCGCGGGAGAGCTGGTCGGCCGTGCGGAATCCGCAGGTCTCGGCGATCTCGCGGATACTGCGTGAGCTTTCGCTGAGCGCGGTCGCGGCGGCCACCAATCTGCGGGTACGGATGAGTCCGGCGACGGACAGGCCCTGCAGCTCGAAGGCGCGGAACAGCGTCCTTCTGCTCACGTGCAGGCGTCGCGCCACCGCGTCGGGGTTCATGGCCGGGTCGGTGAAACCGCGGTCGATGACGTCGATCGCGCGGCGGCGCAGCATGTCCTCGGTCGATATCTCGATCGCGGCCCCGGCCAGGTCGCGTTCGAGCAGCGCGACCACGGCCGACCGGAAGACGATCTCGTCGATCCGGGCGGCGATGCCCAGATGCGCGGGACTCGTTGCGCCGCAGGCGAGATCGCGCGCGAAAAGGAGCGCCGAGACCGCGGCGCCGGACAGCGCCCACACCTGACCGCCCGCCGCGGCGGGCTCGAGACCCCAGGCGGTCAGCGCGCCCATCGACACGTACAGGTGCAGCACGTCGACGGCGCACGCCTCACCCCGCGACAGCACCGACCGGAACGGCGCGTCCAGGCAGACCGCGAACGCCTGCCCCGACGCCGCGACGGAGCGGGCGCCCCGTTGTTCGAGGGCGACCCGGCCATCTATCACCAGGCTCAACTGCAGGTACTGGCCGTAATGATCATGGACGGCGCCGCCGTCGCGCTCTGCGGTGATACCCGAGGTGCGCAGCCGGGCGACCAGCACCGAGCCCGTACTCAGGGTCCAGAGGGTGGCGGTGAAGTCCTCGTCGGCGCGCACACGGCACCCGAATGCCAGCCGGTTCAGGTCCCGCTGCCCGCGCAGGGCGATCCCCCCGCCGCCGCCGCGGCCTGCCGTATCGAGCAGGCACGCGAATTCACGATGCGGTGGTTCGCCCATCGATTGCCCTGAACCAGACAAACCCGACGGGACGGGCTCCGCATCGCCGCGTCGGCCGGACGAATGTTCCGCCGGGTGTCCGCCGGGCGTATCTCGCCCGCCGTGTTGCCGCTCATCGGTTTCGCGCACACCCGCATAGATCCGCATACCCCACCTCCGCGCCTGTCCCCGATAGCTCGACCGTGCCGACAACTCCCAAGCTGCGAAAACACAAGCATAACAGGGGAACTCGCCACTTTCCGACCGCTTTCCGCGCATTCGGACCGCGAGCGGCCGAGCCCAATTTTCCGTGCCATCTTCACCAGAAAACCGTGCCAAACCCGATCACCCGGGAGGGCCGTCCCGAGTTCGGCAACCCCGCTGCGGCCTGGCGATTAGGTGTCACGAGCACGTCGCGACCCGCGTTCCAGGCATTAACTGGACCATTGCACCGACTGATAGCCGCGGTCTAACTTCGAGATCTCCCGCTTCCCTTGCGATTTCGCCGCGGGATTCCACAGTTCGTGTCCTCCCCTTACTTACGAGGTGGTGTCAGCAATGACTTCAGTGGTATCCGACATGCTCGACCGCAAGTTCGACGTGTGCTTCGGCCACGGCGACCAGAACGGCGACGGGGTGATGGAACGGGCCGACGTGATCGCCCTGGCGGCTCGCATCATCGCCTATCTCGACGCGCCGTTCGACTCCCCCAAGGCCCAGGCGCTGCTGGTCGCCTTCCAGAACTTCTGGGAGAACGTGTCGACCGAGTTCGATACCGACGGCGACGGCCTGATCAGCAAGACCGAATGGCGTGAAGGCCTGCGCAAGTTCGCCGCCAGTGGCGACGTGTACCGCGAGGGCTTCCGTCCGCTCGCCGAGGCCCTGTTCGCGCTGTGCGACGCCGACAACAACGGCAAGGTCTCGCCCGAGGAGTTCTTCCAGTACCAGCGCGCCTTCGGCACCTCGCCCGAGAACAGCCGGCTGGCCTTCGAGCGGCTCGACCGCGACGGCAGCGGTTCGCTGTCGGTCGAGGAATTGCTCGATGCCTGGCACGAGTACTACACCAGCCCCGATCCGCAGGCGCCCGGCAATTGGCTCTACGGCGACATCGGCCCGTTGGCCTGATCGTCGGCGGCACAGGCTCTTTCGCGCCGACCGGGACACCTCCCGGTCGGCGCCCGGCTCGGGAGGACGCATGACACGACACACACCGGTGGCGGTGATCGGCATCGGTTGCCGCTTCGCCGGGGGCATCGACTCCCCGTGGGCATATTGGCGGCTCATCACCGGCGGCGGCACCGTCGTCGGCGAGCAGCCACCGGGACGCCTGCCGGACAATCGTGACGTGCCCGCAGTTCGGCGGGCACTGCGTCCCGGCGCCTATTTCGACGACATCGCGGGATTCGACGCCGCCTTCTTCGGCATTCCGGCCGCCGAGGCCGAGCACATGGACCCCCAGCACCGACTGGCACTCGAGGTCGCCTGGGAAGCTTTGCAGCACAGTGGAATCGACCCGACCACGTTGACCGGGACAGACACCGCCGTGTACGCCGGAATCGGTTCCGACGACTACGGCCGCAGACTGCTCGGTGACCCGTCGACCGTCACCGCGTGGACCGGTATCGGTGCCGCGCTGTGCGGTGCGGCGAACCGCATCTCACACGCGCTCGACCTGCGCGGCCCGAGCGTGGCCGTGGACACCGCCTGTTCGTCGTCGCTGGTCGCGGTGCATCAGGCGATGTCGGCGCTGCGCGACGGTTCCGTTCCGCTCGCGCTCGCCGGTGGTGTGATGCTGATGGGCGACGCCGCGCTGTCGGTCACGCTTGCCGAGGCCGGTGTGCTCGCGGACGACGGGGTGTCCAAGTCGTTCGACGACGCCGCGGACGGATACGGTCGCGGTGAGGGGTGTGCCTTCGTCGTCCTGGAGAGGCTCGACGACGCGCTCGCCGCCGGGCGCCGCGTGCTCGCGGTTCTGCGCGGCGGCGCCATCCGTCAGGACGGGCGAACCAGCGGCATCATGACGCCGAGCGGTCCCGCCCAGCAACATCTGGCCAGGGCCGCGTGCGCGGACGCCGGAGTGTCACCGGGGTCGGTCGACTATGTCGAGGCGCACGGGACGGGGACCAGGGCCGGCGATCCGGCCGAGGCGGCCGCGCTGGCCGAGGTATTCGGCACCGCGCGCCCGTCGGGAAAACCGTGCCTCATCGGTTCCGTCAAACCGAACATCGGCCACCTCGAGGCCGCCGCGGGTATCGCCGGTCTGGTCAAAGTCGTCCTTGCACTGCATCATCGGACGATCCCGCCCACGCGGACGACGAGCGGACCGCGATCCGATATCGACTGGCATCGCAACGGTATCGCCCTGGCCACCGCCACCCTTGACTGGCCGTCGACCGAGCACACCGCACGTGCGGGTGTGGCGAGTTACGGCTACGGCGGCACCCTGTGTCACATCATCGTCGATGCCGCGCCGCCCGTATCGCCGGTGACGACTTCCCCTCGCGCCGAACACCTCTGTGCTGTCAGCGCGGCCTCGGCCGGGGGACTGCGCGACGAACTGCGGGCGCTTGCCACCGCCGTACGATCGCATCCCGATATCGATGCGGCCGACGTGTGCTTCACACGGGCCCGGCATCGCAGTCACCTCCCGTACCGGGTGGCGGTGCTCGCCGGTGATACCGCCGAACTCCTCGCGGGCCTCGACGCAGCCGTCACCGCCGAGTACCACCGCTCGGCACCACCGCACGATCCGGTGTGGGTGTTCTCCGGGCACGGAGCGCAATGGGCGGGGATGGGTGCCGAACTGATCGACGCCGACCCGGCTTTCGCGGCCGCCGTGGCCGAGGTGTCACCGGTGTTCCGTAGCGAATGGGGCTGCAGCGCCGAAGATCTGCTGCGCCGGGGCGACCTCTCCCACACCCCGACGGCACAGTGCGCGATCTTCCTGACTCAGCTGGGGCTCGCGGCGATGTGGCGGGCGCACGGGGTGCGACCGGCTGCGGTGCTCGGCCATTCGGTCGGCGAGATCGCAGCGGCCGTCGTCGCGGGCGTGCTCGATCCGGCGGCCGGTGCGCGCCTGATCTGCGTGCGATCCCGGTTGCTGGAACCGGCCACCGGCCGGGGCGCCATGATCATGGTGGCGCGCGCTTTCGACGAGGTTTCAGCCGAACTGGCGGGCTACGACGATGTGTGCGCGGCCGTTCGGTCGTCGTTCGGCAGCACGGTGGTCTCCGGCACCCGCCGCGCGGTCGACGCGCTGGCCGACGAATGGGTCGCACGCGGGATCCCGATCCGCCGTGTCGATTCCGACCTTGCCTTCCACAGCCCTTCGCTGACCCCGATCGCCGAGCAGCTCGCTCACGAACTCACCGATCTCGAGCCTGGCCCGGCTCGGATACCGCTGTACACAACCGCCTTCACCGATCCACGCGATCCACGGCCTCGCGACGCCGCGTATTGGGCGACGAATCTGGCCGCGCCGGTGCGCTTCGCCGACGCCGTCGCCGCTGCCGGGGCCGACGGGCATCGCACCTTCCTCGAGATCTCGGCCCACCCGGTCGTCGCCCATTCCCTCGCCGAGATCGACGAGACATACCGGGCTGTCCCGACTCTGCACAGACAACGTCCCCAACTTGCCGCCTTCCACACCGCGGTCGGTGAGCTGTATCGGCTCGGTGCCCGAATCGACTGGGCGGCCATGTATCCCGAAGGCGCTCTGGTCGACCTGCCGACCATGCGCTGGCAACACCGGCACTACTGGCGGCACACGACCGAGGCGGCCACCGCCATCGTCGGCCACGACCCTTCCTCCGCGACGCTGCTCGGTGGTGAGCCCACTGTCGTCAACACCACACCGCCGGTCCGCGTCTGGCACACCTACCTCGACCGAACCGTCCGGCCCTATCCGGGTGACCACCCGGTGTGCGGCAGCGAGATCGTGCCCGCCGCGATCCTGCTGCACACATTCGCCGCGGCGGTACCCGGCCGGCGGCTCTACGACATCGCCCTTCGGGTACCGGTCACCATGGAGCCGGCACGACACATCCAGGTCACCGCTTCGGCGGGCAGGCTCACCCTCTCCTCCCGGACCGACGGAGCGTGGCAAACCCACACCACGGCCCACTACCGGCGCGCGACGGGCCAGACCCGCCGATCACCCGTGCTGTGGTACCGCGGCGAGAACCTGCCCGCCGACTTCGTCATCGATCGGCTCGCCGCGCTTGGCGTGACATCGATGGGTCTGCACTGGCAGATCATCGAGGCCGAGCGCAACGACCAGGGTTTGTCCGCCCGAGTGAAAAGCACAGCGGCCGCGCCCGATTCGTGGGCGACGTTTCTGGATGCGGCCCTGTCGGCGGCGTCGGTGGTCTTCCCCGGGCCACCTGTACTCCGCATGCCCGCTCACATCGCCGAGTGCCGCTTCCCGTCGGGACCACCACCGGCGGAATTGGTGCTCACTGTCACCGTCCGGGCGGGACTACGGGTCGACGCCGACCTGTCCGACTCCGACGGCAGGTTGCTTGCCTGCCTGACGGGTGTTCGCTACGCCGAGCCGGACATCGACGCCGAGTCGCCGGCCGCCACTCTTGATCTGCGCTGGCAGATCCGCGAACCAGATCCCGGTACCACCGCGGCACCCGGTATCACGTTTTCCGGGGACGACCTGTCACTGCGGCAAGCCTTTTCAGGCACCGACGGGGACGGAATCATGGTCTGCGCGCCCAGGCCGCGGACACATGAATCCGTCGAGGAGTCGGTGCGGCGCATGGTCACCGAACTGTTCGAGACCGCGCGGACCCGGCGCGGACCGTGGTGGTGCGTCACACGCGGGGCAGCCGAAGCCATTACTCCGGCCGATCTCGCACAGTCCGCACTGTGGGGCGCGGGCCGGGCCCTGCTCGCCGAATACCCGGACAGTTTCGCCGGGATCGTCGACCTACCCGCCCGCCCGACCGCCGACGACCTGGCCGCGCTGCGCAGACACCTGTGCATACCACCGGGCTCCGGCGAAGACGTCGCCGCCGTCATCGACGGCCACGTGCACCACCTGCGCGCGGTGCCGGTCCAGTCGAACCCCGGCACATCGGGTGTGCGCTGTGATCCGGCCGCGTCCTACGCGGTCCTCGGGGCATCCGGAGCCCTTGGTGCGATCACCGCCCAGTGGTTGGTCCAGTGCGGCGCCCGCCGGCTGATTCTGGTGAGCAGGCGGGCTGCGCCACGGCGATCGAACCGCTTGCAACGCTCACTGGAAGCTCAGGGTGTCACCGTGCGAACCGTGGCCGCCGACGTGGCCGACCGGCCCGCGCTCGCCGCCGCCCTCGACACCGACGCCCACGGTCTGCCTCCGCTGCGCGGCGTGGTCCATGCGGCAGGCACCGTGGCGAACGTGCCGGTCGCGGACCTGCGGCCCGACCTCGTCGAGCAGGGATTGGCCGCCAAGGTGGCCGGAACCCTCGCTCTCGGCGCACTGTTCGCGCCCGGCGATCTCGACTTCCTGATCCTGTTCTCCTCGGCGGGCCAGCTGCTGCACCTGCCTGGTCAACCGGTCTACAGCGCGGCCAACGCCTTCGCCGACGGTTTCGCCCGCCACCGCCGCGCCCTCGGCGACAGCGGATGCCGGGCCATCGCCTGGACCAGCTGGCGTGGGCTCGGCATGTCGACGTCCTCGACGGCGATCACGGCCGAACTCGCCGTCCACGGCACCGCCGACATCTCGACGGAGCAGGCGCTGCGCGCCCTCGACGGGCCGATCACGGCAGGTGGCGCGAATGTCGCTGTGCTGCGCGTGGTCCCGCACCCAGCCCACCCACCGCTGCTGGCAGGCCTCGCCCCGGCCCCCGCCGTCAGTCCGGGTGCCGGGTGGACAGCCCTCGAACCAGCCGATCTGCCTGCCGCGCTCGTCACCCTGCTGCGATCGTCCGTGGCGAACCTGCTCGGCGTGTCCCCCACGGAGGTTCCGCTGGGAATCGCCCTGACGGAGCTGGGTTTCGACTCGCTGCTCTCCGCGTTCCTGCGTCGCGAACTGACCGTGCTACTCGGACAACAGATTCCGGCCACGCTGCTGTGGCATCACCCCACGATCGACGCCGCCGCCGGGGCGCTCGCCGACCTGCTCTCGAGGAGCCATCGATGACCGCAACTCCCGTAACCACCACCGCCGACCTGCGCACCTTCGCCGAGGACGCCGCCACCTACTTCGACCGGTCACGTATCGCCATGCACACCATGGATCCCAGGGAGCTGACCGCACTCCAACTGGACGCGCTACGCCTGCGCTTCGACGAATTGCGACCACGCATACCGGTTCTCGACGCGCTCGCCACCGAACAGCACATCGACGGTTTCGACTCCATCGACGACGCGGCGGCCCTACTGTTCCCCCACACGGTCTACAAGGCGTACCCGACACGACTGCTGGTCGACAACCGCTTCGACCGGATGAACACGTGGATGTCGCGACTCACCACCGTCGACCTGACCGGCCTCGACGTCGCGGGGTGCACCTCGATCGACGACTGGCTCGCGCTAGTGGACGAGCGAACCGAACTGCGCCTGGCGCATTCGTCGGGCACCACCGGCACCATGTCGTTCATCCCGCACTCTCAGATCCAGTACGACCGGCTGTACCGCATCGTGCGCATGGACGTGCTTCCCCACGACGACCACACCGGCGTCGACGTGGTGTGGCCGAGCTTTCGGACCGGCCGCAGCGGCATCGCCCGGCACGCGACCGCCATGGCCGAGCAGATCGCGCTGACACCCGAACGCATGCACTGCCTGCACCCGGGGCTGCTCTCCGCCGATGTCATGTTCCTGGCGGGCAGGCTCCGGGCAGCCGCCGCCCGCGGCGAAGCGGGCCGCGTGGAGGTGCCGCCCGCACTCGCGCTGCGACGGGCCGAGTTCACCGAGGCCCTGCGCGCCACCGGACCGGGAATGACCTCGTTCGTGCGGCGCCTCGCCGACGAGCTGGCCGGTTCCCGGGTGGCGGCCCTGTCGACCTGGGATGTGCTGTCCGGCATGGCCGACAGCGCGGCCGAACAGGGACTCACCGATGTCTTCGCACCGGACTCGGTGATCTTCGCCGGTGGTGGTTCCAAAGCCGGTGCGCTGCCGGAGGATTGGGCCGACCGCACCGCCCGGTTCGCGGGTGTGCCCGCCCTGCGATTCGTGTACGCCATGGTCGAGGTGATGTCGCTGAACCTGCAGTGCGGTGCCGGTGGCTATCACCTCGAACCGTGGCTGGTGCTGTACCTGCTCGACCCGGAGACAGGGGCGGTCCTGCCGCGTACCGGAACCACGACCGGCCGAGTCGCCCTCTACGACCTGACCGCCGACCTGAACTGGGGCGGCATCGTCACCGGCGACCTGGTGACAGTGGACTGGGAACCGTGCGTCTGCGGCCGGACCACCCCGCGGATCGGCGCGGCCATCAGTCGCTTCGCCGGTCCCGATGGGGACGACAAGATCACCTGCGCCGCCACCGCCGAAGCGCTCGACGAGGCGCTGACCTTCCTCAACGGGGCACTGTGATGACGGGGACACCGCTGGCTCCCGCGTTCGTGCGTGGGCGAACCGTGCACGACGACGGTCCCGAATTCGGCGCCGGGAGCGCGGCCTTCCGGGCACCCGACGCACACCGCCTGCTTCCCGGCCTCGTCTGCCCCGGACCAACGAGCATGCGCGACATCCACGAACTGCCGACCGCCGACATCATCGACTTCCTCGACGAGGTCGGGCAGCGACTGCACCCCGACGACAACCCCCACCTGCGAGAAGCCCTCCCGAAACTCGTCGGCTGCTCCGGACTCACCGAGCCCGTGCTGCGCTCCACCTACGCTCAACTGGCCGGACTGTTCGCCCGCGAGACCACCCTCGACCTGGCCGAGAACACCATCGGCATCCGGTATCTCGACGGCTGGGCCGAATGGGGCTCGGCGCGGGTGCGGGCCTTCGGGGCGAGGACCGTGCACGTCATCGCGGGCAACAACCCGATCATCGCCGCGATCACCCTGGTGCGCAATGCCCTCACCCGGGGCGACGCAGTGGTGAAACTGCCCGCCAACGACCCCTTCACCGCCGTCGCGCTGGCACGGACGATGGCCGAGGTCGATCCGGCGCATCCGCTGGTGCGGCACCTTGCCGTCGCCTATTGGCGCGGCGGGGACGAGCGGTTCGAAAGCGAGCTCTACCGGCCGGCTCATGTCGAAAAGCTCGTCGCCTGGGGCGGATTCGCGGCCGTCCGGCACCTCACCCGCTATCAGCAGCCGGGGCTGGAACTGGTCACCCTGGATCCGAAGCTCAGCGCGACGGTCATCGGGCCCGAGGCGTTCACCGACGACGACGCCCGGCACGAGACCGCGGCCCTCGCCGCCGCCGATGTCGGCCTGCTCAATCAGGACGCGTGCTTCAACGCCCGGGTGGTCTACGTCTGCACCGGCACGGACACGGCGGGCATCGACCGGGCGGTGCGGTGGGGCGAGCTGCTCCACGAACAGATCCAGGCCCTGCCTCCAGCGGTCAGTACGGCCGGTACCCGATTCGACCCCGCACTGCGCCGCGAGATCGCCGCCCTGCGCACCAGCCCGGCCTTCTTCCGCGTCTTCGGCGGGACTGAAGACGAAGGCGCGGTGCTGGTCTCGCTGTCCGACGAACCGGTCGACTTCCACGCCTCGCTCAGCGGCCGGGTCGCCAATGTCGTCCCGATCGATCATCCGGAACGAGCACTGGACGCGATGAACGCCTACACCCAGACCGTGGGGGTATGGCCGGAATCGCTCAAACGCACGCTGCGTGACCTCGCGCCTCACGCGGGCGCGCAGCGGTTGGTCTCACTCGGCTTCGCCACGCACTTCCGCTCCGACACCCCGCAGGACGGGATCGAACCGATGCGCCGACTGGTCAAATGGGTCGTCGACGAGACCTACGATCCGCACCGCATCCACCCCTTCGCCCAGCTCGCCCCGGCCGTGGAAGCGGTGCCGCGATGACTACACTGCTTCCCGAGGCCGAATTCGCCCGTCTGGCCCAGCGATTCGATCATCACGATCCAGCCTTCACCCCCGATGTGGCGATCGAGGTGCATCGGGCGATCCGCGAACAGAGCCGGGTCACCTACTCCCCCGCCTACGGCGGGATGTGGTTGCTCGCCCGCTACGACGACGTGGCCGCAGCCCTCACCGACCACGAGACCTACAGTTCGGCCGCGGGCGTGTTCTTCCCGAAAGCCGAAGGGACGCCACGCTTCGCCCCGCTGGAGTACGACCCGCCGGAGCACGGCAACTACCGGTCACTGATGCGCCCTCCGTTCCTGCTCGCGGCCGCACAGAAATTGCGGCCACGCATCGAGGGCGCGGTGGCCGAACTGATCCGGCCGGCGGCCCGGCGCGGGTCCGCCGATCTGGTGGGCGAGCTGGCAGTCCCGCTACCGCTCGCGGTGGTCGGCATGGCAGTCGGCTTCTCCCCCGACGCTCAGCGGCGCATCCGCGATCTCACCGCCAACACCTGGGACCGAATGGCAGCCGACCCCAACGCCGACGGGTTCTGGCCGCCGTTCGCCGACCTCTTCCGGCAGGAGATCGCCAGGGCGAGAGACGAACCCGGTGACGACTACCTCTCCACGCTGGTCCGTGCGGAGTTCGACGGCAGGCCCGTGACCGACGACGAACTGCATGTGATGCTGGTGGCTTTCGCCATCGCGGGCCACGAAACATCGATGAACACCCTCGCGCACCTGCTCTGGCAGCTGGCCCGGCGACCCGATCTGCAGGACCGGTTGCGGGCTGATCCCGCGCTCATCCCCGCCGCGGTGGAGGAAACGCTGCGGCTGTGGGCGCCGGTCGACCACGGCACCCGGCGCACGACAACCGAGGTCGTCGTCGGCGACACCGTGATCCCCGGGGGCGCGCGGGTGGTGCTGCTCACCGGTGCCGCCAACCGCGACCCACGCCGGTTCGACGACCCCGACACCTTCCGGCTCGATCGCGGTCCGATCCGGCACCTCACCTTCGGCCAAGGCATCCACTTCTGCCTCGGGGCACACGTCGCCCGGCAGGAATTCGCCTTGGTCCTAGCCGAACTCGCCAGGTATCCGAATTACCACCTGGCGGGCACACCCACCCGCTACTTCGAGAACGGCAGACATATCTGCCTGGATTCACTTCCGGTCACATTCGATCACCCGACGAAGGACGTCTGAGACATGCTGTGGGAAGCCCTGTTGTGGGTCGCGCTGATCGCAGGCCTCGCCGGTGCGTGCGCCTACTACCTGCGCAGGCGTGGGAAAGGCCATGAGGGCGAATCGGTCAACGAGTCGGTGGGGCAGGTCTTCACTCTCGTCGCCGGTTTGCAGGTGGTGCTCGCCTCGTTCCTGCTCATCGGTGTACTCGACACCAACTCCGCCGCCGAGAAAGCGGTCTCGGACGAGGCCGACCGGCTGCTCGCCCTGCAGTGGGCGGGCGACTCGCTGCCGGATCCCGCCCGCAGCGCCATCACCGCCTCGGTGCGGCGCTACACCGGCGAGGTGATCGAGGTGGAGTGGCCCGCCATGACGGCCGCGAAGGAGGTCGACGACACCGCCTGGACCGAGCTCAGTGAGGTGCGCACCGCCATCGCCGCCACACCGGCGGCCGACGAATGGCAGCGTTCCCGCCAGATCGCGGCGGCGGACCGGCTGTGGGAGGTGTACGAAGCGCGTCAGACCCGGGTGGAAGCCGCGGGCAGCACACTGTCCCCGATGATGTGGGTGGCACTGATGCTCGGCGCGCTGCTGTCGATCGGCCTGTCGCTGATGTTCGCCGGCACCAGCGCCCGCGTCCACGTAGTGGTGGTGGCCAGCTTCGCCGCCGTGGTCACCTTCATGATCTACACGATCTACCAGCTCCAGAACCCGTACGGGCGGGCCGCGAAAATCGGGCCCGACGCCTTCACCACGATTCTGGCTCAGCTCACATGAGAACACCGATGCGCACGGGATTCTGCGCGATAGCGATAGGTGCCGGCCTGTGTTTGCCGGGTGCGGTCGACGCCGCACCCGGATTTCCGTTCGTCCCCGGCGCTGATCCGGGCGGCGGAATCCCCGGCAACGGAATCCCGGGCGGTGGGATCCGGCCGGACCGACCCGTCGAGGAGTACCCGACGCCACCGACCCCGATCGACGGGCGGCCCGCAGCGCCGTCACGTCCGCAGACGCCGAACACACCGGCCGCGCCGAAAGTATCCGCCCCGGAACCCGAACGTGACTCGCAAAACCCGCCCGGCCCGAAAGCCCCCTACGCCCAGATCATCATCCCGGGTCCCGCACCCCGGCGTGACGCACCTCCCGAACCGCCGTCGCCCCCTCCCGCGCCACCTGCACCCGCACCGGTCCCCGAAATTCCGACCACTACGCCCACCCCCGCTGTCCCCGAGCCGAACCCGCCCGGCCCCGCGCCGGAGCCACCGCTGCTCCCGCCACCCGACCCACCGGGCCATGGCGACCTACCGGCGATCCCGGTGCCACCCGAGCCACCTCACCCCGAGCCCGGAATGCCCTTGGCCCCCGTTCCTGTGCCGCCGCCCGACGCCCCACCACCAGTGGCACCCGTCCCGCCAGACATCCCACCACCGGCTCCCGCCCCGTTCGACATACCCCCACCCGCACCCGCCCCGTTCGACATCCCGGCCCCGGCGCTGCCCAATCCGGACCCGCCGGTCGCTCCCGCCCCGATACCTCCGCAACCGCCGATCGTGCCGGAGCCTCCAACCCCCGCTCCACCCCAGCAGGCTCCCGCACTCCCCGCACCGCCGGCGCGCACCGAACAACCCCGACCCAGCACACCGACCAGTCCACCCGCGGTTCCTTCGACAGTCCCGACGCGGCCACCGGTGCAGATCCCAGCCTCGCGAGAACGGGAACCCGAGGTCGTCGACGCGCGCCCGGTCGTCCAGGAGCAACGACGATGGGCACTGGCGATCCTGCTGCTCGTGATCGGCAGCGCGGGTGCGGCCAGAGCCGCGACGCGCCGCTCCTGATCCCGGACCTACCGAAGGTCCCGAAACGACAATCGCCGCAATCCCGTACAGGATTGCGGCGATTGTGCGTAGCGCGTCAGTGCTTCTCGACGCCCAGGTAGTACTCGAAGACCAGGCCGGCGGCAGCGGCGAGAACCATCACCACGCCGAGGCCGATCAACCAGAACTGGAAGAAGGCCAGGCCGAGCGCCGTCACCGAACCGGCGGCGGCCAGGGTGATGGGCCAGAAGCTACCGGGCGAGAAGAAGCCGAGGTCGCCTGCACCGTCGACGATCTCGGCGTCCTCGAAGTCCTCGGGCCGCAGGTCGATGCGGCGGGCGACGAACCGGAAGTAGGTGCCGATGATCAGCGACAGGCCCGCGGTCAGCACGATCGCGGTGGTACCGGCCCACTCGATGCCGGTGCGCGACTGCGCGGTGAAGAAGCCGTAGACGATGCCCACCAGGATGAAGAACGCCGTGAGCAGTTCGAAGATCCGTGCTTCGATCCTCATATCAGAATCCTCACTTGCTCTCGTTCACCGAAGCGCTCTTGATATCGCGCTTGGTGTTGAAGGGGTACGTGGAGGTGGCCACCGGGGACTCGCCGATCGCCTCGAGGGCCTGACCGTTGGTCTTGCCGTCGATGCGCGCCTGCAGGTACTGGGCGAACTTCTCCGGCGAGACCGCGCGGACCTCGAAGTTCATCATCGAGTGGTAGGTGCCGCACATCTCGGCGCAGCGCCCGACGAACGCGCCTTCCTTCTCGATCTCGGAGATCTGGAAGACGTTGTCGGACTGGTTTTCCTTCGGGTTCGGCATCACGTCGCGCTTGAACATGAACTCCGGCACCCAGAAGGCGTGGATCACGTCGGCGGCGGCGAGCTGGAACTCGATGCGCTTGCCGGTCGGCAGCACCAGGATCGGGATCTCGGTGCTGGAACCGACGGTCTCGACCTTGTCGTAGTGCAGGTACGAGAGGATGTCGTTGGCCGGCTTGCCGTGCAGGGGGCCCGGCTGCTTCTTGCCGTGGTCGCCCTCGCGCTCCTCGTAGCCGCGCAGCTGCTCCTCGTTGGCCAGCTCCCGCTCGGTGTCGATGCCGTTCCAGGTGAGGCCGCCCACATTGGCCACGTCGCGGTAGCCGAACTTCCAGTTCCACTGGAAGGCGGTCACGTCGACGGTGACGTCCGGGTTGTCGGTCTTCTCGTGCACGTAGTTCTGCACGACGACGGTGAAGTAGAACAGCACCGCGATGATCACGAACGGGATCGCGGTGTAGGTCAGCTCCAGCGACACGTTGTAGCCCGTCTGGCGCGGGAACTCCGGGGAGTCCTTGCGCTTGCGGTGCATGATGACGGTCCAGAAGGTCAGACCCCACACCAGCACGCCCATGGCGAGCGCGGCCAGGACCGACCAGGTCCACAGCTCCCGCATCCGGGTCGCCTGCGGCGTGATGCCCGAGGGCCAGCCGAACCGCAGCCAAACATTGTCGATCGAGCAGCCCGAGACCAGGAGAGCAGTCATCCCCAAGGACACCGCCAGCCCGGCCCGCCGAAGGATACGGCCCTGCCGACCCCGAACGGGTCGAGCCCCGATCTCTTCGCTCGCCTTGTGCGCCACGCTCACGCCTTCCTGGTCGCTACACATTCCGACACTTTGCGTCTTCGGGGCCGCGATCCGCCCGTCCGACACGTTTTCCAGCACGTTTCGGTCCGTCCCGAGTATCGCGGCTGTGACGCCGGTTCACCTGAGAAGGACCTGAGTACTACGCAGCGTAGACCAAAGCGGGTGCTGTCTTGTCGCGGGGTCGGATTCGACACTCCGCCTTGATCGGACGCGACCGCACGACCTGCGGTTCTGTTCGCGCGACCCGGCGATTCGGGCGGACGCGCGAACCGCCGCACCGGGTTTCGCGGCGCACATGCCCGCTCGCCTGGGTACCGGGCGAGCGGAGTCGGTAGAGTTCAGTGCAACCCCGGTCGACCCCGTCGCGCCGGACGTCCACGCGCCGAGCCCGCCAGGGTCGCTCATGCGCACATCGAACGAGAGAAGGTTGCCGACACGTGTGCGGACTGCTCGGATTCCTGACAGCTGATGCGGCGACGACCGAGGTGGTCGATCAGGTCTACGACGCCCTGCACTGCCAGCGCCACCGCGGCCCGGACGAGAAGGGCACCTGGCACGACGATCACATGATCTTCGGCTTCAACCGCCTCTCCATCATCGATATCGAGCACTCGCACCAGCCGCTGCGCTGGGGCCCGGCGGACAACCCGCAGCGCTACGCGATGACCTTCAACGGCGAGATCTACAACTACCTCGAACTGCGCGAACAGCTGGCCGCCGAACACGGCGCCGAATTCCCCGAGGGCAAGATCTTCGCCACCGACGGTGACGGCGAGTCGATCGTCGCCGCCTTCCACTTCTGGGGCCCCGAGGCCGTGCGCAAGCTGCGCGGCATGTTCGCCTTCGCGATCTGGGACACCGAGAAGCAGGAGCTGTTCCTGGCCCGCGACCCCTTCGGCATCAAGCCGCTGTTCTACGCCACCGGCCCCGGCGGCACCGCGTTCGCCAGCGAGAAGAAGAGCGTGCTCGAACTGCTGAGCCCGCTCGGTCTGTCCGACGAGCTCGACCCGCGCGCCCTCGAGCACTACACGGTGCTGCAGTACGTGCCGGAGCCCGAGTCGCTGCACAAGAACATCCGCCGCCTCGAATCCGGCACCTACGCCACCGTTCGGGTGGGCGCGCAGCCGTCGGCCACCCGCTACTTCCGCCCCGACTTCCGGGTGCGCCCGTTCGCCGAGGGCGCCGCACAGGGCCGCTACGCGGAGATCGCCGCCGCGCTCGAGGACTCGGTCGCCAAGCACATGCGCGCCGATGTCACGGTCGGTTCGTTCCTGTCCGGCGGCATCGACTCCACCGCCATCGCCGCGCTGGCCATGCGCCACAACCCGAAGCTCATCACCTTCACCACCGGGTTCGAGCGCGAGGGCTACTCCGAGGTCGACGTGGCCGCCGAGAGCGCCGAGCTGATCGGCGCCCGCCACATCGTGAAGGTGGTCTCCCCCGCCGAGTTCGCCGCCGCCATCCCGGAGATCGTCTGGTACCTCGACGACCCGGTCGCCGACCCGGCGCTGGTCCCGCTGTACTTCGTGGCCAAGGAAGCCCGTAAGCACGTCAAGGTAGTGCTGTCCGGCGAGGGCGCCGACGAACTTTTCGGCGGCTACACCATCTACCGGGAACCGTTGTCGCTCAAGCCTTTCGAGTACCTGCCCGCCGGAGTGCGCAAACTCGTCGGCAAGCTGGGCGACCGTATCCCCGACGGCAAGCGCGGCAAGTCCCTGCTGCAGCGCGGCTCGCTCAGCCTCGAGGACCGCTACTACGGCAATGCCCGCAGCTTCAACGACGCCCAGCTGCGTTCGGTGCTGCGTGAGTTCCGCCCGGAGTGGACCCACCAGGACGTCACCGCCCCGATCTACGCCCAGTCCAGGGGCTGGGACCCGGTCGCGCGCATGCAGCACCTCGACCTGTTCACCTGGTTGCGCGGCGACATCCTGGTCAAGGCCGACAAGATGACCATGGCCAACTCCCTGGAGCTGCGCGTGCCGTTCCTGGACAACGAGGTGATGCGCGTAGCCGAGGGCATCCCCTACGACCAGAAGATCACCAAGGAAACCTCGAAGTACGCGCTGCGTCAGGCCCTGGACGGCATCGTCCCCGACCACGTCCTCAACCGCGCCAAGCTCGGCTTCCCGGTCCCCCTGCGCCACTGGCTGCGCGGCACCGAACTCTACGACTGGGCCGAAACCCAGATCGCCGAGTCCCAGACCGACCACCTGCTGAACAAGCAGGCCGTCCTGCAGATGCTGCGCGACCACAAAGCGGGCGTCTCCGACCACAGCCGCCGCCTGTGGACCCTGCTGGTCTTCATGGTCTGGCACGGCATCTTCGTCGAAGACCGCATCAAGCCCGAAATCCAGGAACCGACCTATCCCGTCTCCCTCTGACACACCACGAACGCCCCCGGGAAATCCCGGGGGCGTTCGTCGTTTCAAGATGTCCGGCTAGAGGAGAACGGCCAGGTCGTCGGCGGATTCGGGGCCGTAGGCCTTGGTGAGGCGTTCGAGTGCGTCTTCGGTGTTGAGGGTCCATTCCTGGGTGCCGGTGGTTTCCAGGACGAGGACGGCGATGAGGGAGCCGAGCTGGGCGGCGCGCTCCAGGCTCAGGCCCGCCCGGTGGGCGGTGAGGAAGCCCGCGCGGAAACCGTCGCCGACGCCGGTCGGGTCGACCTTGCTCAGCTCGGGAACCACACCTACGCGGACCTCGGTGCCATCGGTGTCGACCACGAGCACGCCCTCGGCGCCGAGGGTGGTGACCCGGATGCCCACCTTGGCGGTGATCTCGGCTTCGCTCAGGCCGGTCTTGGACTGCAGCAGCGCCCACTCGTACTTGTTGGTGAACAGGTAGGCGGCGCCGTCGACGAGTTCGGCGGCCTGCTCGCCGTCGAGGCGGGCCAGCTGCTGCGACGGGTCGGCCGCGTACGGAATGCCCTGCGCCTTGGCCTGGCGGGTGTGGGCGATCATCGCCTCGGGGTCGTTTGCGCCGACCAGCACCAGATCCACCGCGTGATCGGCGGCGATCGCGGCGATGTCGATCTCGCGCGCCTCGCTCATGGCGCCGGGGTAGAACGACGCGATCTGGGCCATCGTCTCATCGGTGGTGCACACGAAACGGGCGGTGTGGGACTTGGTCGACACGTGCACGGCCGAGCAGTCGACCCCGTTGTCCTCCAGCCACTTCCGGTACTCGGCGAAGTCGGCGCCGACCGCGCCGACGAGCAGCGGGCGCTGCTTCAGCAGGCCCATCGCGTAGGCGATGTTGCCCGCGACGCCGCCGCGGCGGATCTGCAGATCGTCGACGAGGAAACTCAGCGACACATGGTCGAGCTGATCGGCGAGCAGCGCATCGGCGAATTTGCCGGGGAAACGCATGAGGTGGTCGGTGGCGATGGACGCGGACACGGCTACAGACACGAGGCGAAGCCCCTTCGGCGCTAGACGGAAACAAAGAAGCCCGGGATCACCCGATCCCGGACCTCAACCGTAGCAAGCGTGACCGCCGGTAGTTCACCTCTTGGTCACCTCGCCACGTCGTCGCGGCGCATGTGAGCGCGGGTTCACGGAGCCCGCAAACCCGCGGCAGCCGACCTCAGTTGAACGAATCGCCGCAGGCGCAGGAGCCCGTCGCGTTCGGGTTGTCGATGGTGAAGCCCTGCTTCTCGATGGTGTCGACGAAGTCGATCGAGGCGCCCTGGATGTAGGGGGCGCTCATGCGGTCGACCGCCAGCTTCACACCGGAGAACTCGACGACGATGTCACCGTCGAGGACGCGGTCGTCGAAGAACAGCTGGTACCGCAGGCCGGCACAGCCACCCGGCTGCACGGCGATCCGCAGGGCGAGGTCGTCGCGACCTTCCTGGTCGAGCAGCGCCTTCGCCTTGGCGGCGGCAGCGTCGGTCAGCGTCGCACCGTGGGTTTCGGTGGCGGTCTCGTTCTGCACAGTCATGGACACTCCTAGTTCGGCTCAGCCCGTCAACGGACCTCAGGTGCACAGCGCACGACTGAAATCAACACATCGCACCGGCTGCGTTATTCCATTTTGCCACCCATGCCGGCGCGTGTGGACCCGCCCCGGGTGCTCGTGCCCACACTACTCGCCCATCGGGTGTGATCCAGCTCGCATCGGTTCGGCGGTGAGACCACCGGCACCGCCGGGGAGACCGAGTTTCCCCCTGCTCGACCCCATCGAATAGCCTGGTGGACGTGAAATTGTTCCGTCGCGACGAGTCCAGCACCATCGACGAGTCCGTCGACCCCTCGGTGCCCGACGTCGAGAAGACCGCCGCCGCACCCGCATCGACCACCCCGGGTAAGGGTCGCCCGACCCCGAAAAGGCGTGACGCCGAAGGCAAACGACGCGGCCCGGTGGCGCCCGCCCCGATGACGGCCAAGGAGGCACGGGCCCGCCGCAAGGCGGCCAAGGGCAACCGCGCCGACCGTAAGGCTGCGGCCGCCGATCGCCGCGCCGCGGTGCAGGAGCGGCGCGCCAGGATGCTGGCGGGCGAGGACAAGTACCTGCTGCCCCGTGACCAGGGCCCCGTTCGCGCGTATGTGCGCGATCTGGTCGACGCGCGCCGCAACCTGGTCGGTTTGTTCATGCCGATGGCGCTGGTGCTCATCCTGACGATGTTCGTGGCGCCGCAGCTCAACAGCATCATCACTCTCGCCATGCTGGTGATGATGCTGTTCATGATCATCGAGGGTTTCGTGCTCGGCAGGATCGTGAACAACCGGGTGATCGAGCGGTTCCCCGAGACCACCGACACCGGTTTCAAGCTGGGCTGGTACGCCTTCGTCCGCGCGTCCCAGATCCGCAAGATGCGTGCCCCGAAGCCGCGGGTCGGCCCGGGCGACGCGGTATAACTTCCGCACCTGCGCGAATGCCGTTCCATCCATCCGGATGGGACGGCATTCGTTGTTTCAGAAATTGCCCGGACGGATCTCGGTCGAATAGCCGGCGATCGCGCGGAGCTCGGCATCGATGCGCTGAGCGTCGCGGTCGACGACCCCGGTGGCGCCCGCCGTGCCACGTCCGGCGAGGACGGCGAGTGCGGTGATGGCGGCGAGGACGATCAGAAAAGTAAGCATGGCAGTAATTTTGCGCCCGTTGGTTTTCAGCCGAAAGTGGCTGTTCTGTCATTGTGCGTAAAAATCCAGCCAGTAGGATGGGGTGATGCTGTCCAGGGTTGCGGTCGTCCTCAACGAGAAGCTCGCGATGTTCGAGTTCGGCGTCGTCTGCGAGGTTTTCGGGCTCGACCGCACCGCCGACGGGTTGCCCGGTTTCGAGTTCCGGGTGTGCGGGGCGGAGCCTGGTAAGCCGCTGCGCTCGACGACTCCCGGCGTCACCGTGACACCCGAATACGGTCTCGACGAACTCGTGAACGCCGATCTCGTCGCGATTCCGGCATTCCCCTTCACCACCGCACACGCCTACCAACCCGGTGTCGTCGAGGCGGTGCGCGCGGCCTCCGACGCGGGCGCCACCGTGCTCACCGTCTGTTCCGGGGCATTCCTGGCAGGTGAGGCAGGCCTGCTGGACGGGCGCAAATGCACGACCCATTGGCGCTACGTCGACACCCTCGCCGCCAAGTACCCCGAGGCCACGGTCGACCCCGACGTGCTGTTCGTCGACGAAGGCAACCTGATCACCAGTGCGGGCACCGCGGCGGGCATCGATGCCTGCCTGCACCTGGTCCGCCGCGAGATCGGCACGGCCGCCGCCAACGGCATCGCTCGCCGCATGGTGGTTCCACCCCAGCGCGACGGTGGTCAGCGCCAGTTCATCGAGCAGCCCATCCCCGAATGCCACGCCGCAGGCCTGTCGGACCTCCTCGCCTGGCTGAGCGAGAATCTGGCGCATCCACACACCGTCGACGAACTCGCCGCCCGCGCCAGCATGTCCACCCGAACCTTCGCCCGCCGCTTCGCCGCCGAAACCGGAACCACCCCGGTCAAATGGCTCACCACGCAGCGCGTCCTGTTCGCCAAACATCTACTCGAAGCCACCGAGCTGCCGCTGGAACGCGTCGCCGACCAGTGCGGTTTCGGATCCGGCGCGCTGCTGCGTCACCATTTCCAGCGCCAAGTCGGCCTCGCCCCCACCGAGTACCGCAGGCGCTTCGGCTCCGGAAACTGAACGACTACGCCTGTTCCGGAGTCCGGTACCGCCCGGCGAGGCGCAGACCGTCGCGCACATTCAGCGACATGAGGACGATATTGACGGCGCCCGCCACGAGTTCGAGTGCCTGAACACCGTAGAACAGCGGCCCGAACCGGTCGCGCCCGGCGAGAACCGCGAGGACGATCGCCGACGGGATCAACACGAGCAGACCGTTGGCCGCGATGATCGGCATCCGCCGTTTCTTCGCGACGACGAGGGGCAGCGTCGAATTTCCCGCCAGCCGGAAGCCGGTGCCGCCGGTCGCGGCTAGCGCGAGCACCAGCACCGGGAGCGCCCACGGGACGGCCTGTTTCACGGCGACTACGGCGTCTTTCGACCCGCTGAGCTCACTGAGCACCGTGGACACCCAGAACGTGAGAATGGTGAGCAGTCCGATCACGCCCGCGATGGGGTGGATTCGAGTGAGCATGGGGTACCTCTGTTCAGTCGTCAGGTGCCGCGATCGGCTTCGAGGTTGCCGATCGCCTGGGCGGCCAGGCGCAGCAGTTCTTCGCGCTCGGCGTCGGAAAATCCCGCTGTCGCAAGGGCGTTCACCTCTCGGGCCGCCGCTTCCAACGCGGGGCGGAGCCGGCGCGACCGGTCGGTGAGGTGGATCAGTGCCCGTCGGCCGTCGGCGGGGTCGGGTGTGCGTTCGACGAGGCCGTCGCGCTCCATCCGTTTGAGCGTGTGCGCCATCGTCGACTGGTCGATACGAACCTTCTCGCAGAGCTGCTGTTGCGAGATTCCCTCCTGCTCGTACAGGGCGAGCAGTTGCGCGAATTGGCCCGGCACCACCCCGTGCCGGGCGATGCGGTCGCGCAGCGCCTGTTCCATGAGGCGCGCGAGGTGGTTGATCACGTACCCGAGCGAGTCACCGCGGTCCATCGCGCTCCCATCTTCTGTCGTCGACCCAACAATACATGGCAAGCCATGTACTTGGGACTCCGCGCAGATTCGCCTGTGACGGTTCATAATTTGTGAACACGTCAGTTCATCGAGAAGGCGGAGTGACTTGACCCCCGATGGGGAACCTGGTCAGCTGGAACGGTGTTTCGTAGCGGGCGGGGAAATTTCACGCGGTTGAGGACGGTCCTGGCGACCGTGACCGCGGCTGTGGTGGTGTCGACGATCGGTTCGGCAACGGCTGCGGCCGTGCCCACCGTCCCCGTGTTGCGCACGCCCGCAGGCGGTTTCGAGGAACTGTACGTTCCGTCGAGCATGGGGCCGATCAAAGTGCAGGTGCGGTGGGCGGCGCGGGGCGGTTCGGCCGCGCTGTATCTGCTCGACGGTTTGCGCGCACCGGGCGACCACAGCCAGTGGACCACCGATACCGACGTGCTGAACCGATTCGCCGGTGACAACGTCACTCTGGTCTTCCCCGTCGGCGGGCATTCGAGTT
Source organism: Nocardia rosealba (assembly GCF_020216065.1). GTDB lineage: Bacteria > Actinomycetota > Actinomycetes > Mycobacteriales > Mycobacteriaceae > Nocardia > Nocardia rosealba. Next base: position 131,862 of record NZ_JAIWNA010000009.1, on the reverse strand, counting down.
TCTACACCGACTGGTACCGCCCGAGCAGCACCAACGGACAGACCACCACCTACCGGTGGGAAACGTTCCTCACCCGCGAACTGCCGGACTTCCTTGCCGGATACGGTGTTTCACGCACCAACAACGCGGTGGTCGGCGCCTCCATGGGTGGCAATGCCGCGCTGACGCTGGCGGCGCACCACCGCGACCAGTTCCGGTTCGCGGGCGCGTTCTCCGGCTTTCTCAACCCGACCTTCCCGGGGTGGGATCTGACGATGCGCGCCGCCATGCTCGACGAGGGCCGCTTCAACCTCGACGACATGTGGGGCCCGGTCGGCGATCCCGCCTGGCGGCGCAACGACGCGACCGTCCAGGCCGAACTGCTGCGCGGCCTGCCGCTCTACATCACCTCGGGCAACGGTGTGCCCGGCCCACTCGACGCGAGCTCCGCGGTGGGCAACACCGTCAATGCGATGGGCATCGAGTCGCTGGCCGTGATCGCGGCCAGCATCTTCCGGGAACGAACCACGGCCCTCGGCATCCCCGCCCGCGTCGACATCACCGCGGGCACCCACACCTGGCCGTACTGGCAGCAGTCGCTGACCAACGCCCGGCCGATGATCCTGCAGGCACTCGGCGAAGCCTGAGATCCCGGCGGCCCACCGCCGCGCCTCGCCATGGCACCGATTGCTACCGTGCTGCCATGTCGGCCACTGCCTCACGCACCCTCGTTCTAGGTGGCGCCCGCTCGGGAAAGTCCGCGTTCGCCGAGGGACTGCTTACCGAGGCGATCGAGGTGCGCTATCTGGCCACCGCCGTCCTCGATCCCGCCGACCACGATTTCGCCGAGCGCGTCGCCGTCCATCGCGACCGGCGCCCGGCGCACTGGTCGACCGTCGAGAACACCGAACCCGCAACGGTTCTCACCACCGGCGCACCCGCGACACTGCTCGACGACATCGGCACCTGGCTCACCGCCCGCCTCGACGCCCGCGCCGCCTGGGATGCACCGCGCGGCACCGTCACCCCCGACTGCGACGAACTCGTGGCGGCCGTCGCGGCCTACCGGCACCGTCTGGTGATCGTGTCGCCCGAGGTGGGCATGGGTGTCATCCCGGCGATGCGGTCGGGTCGGCTGTTCCGGGACGAGATCGGCACCCTGAATCAACGGTTGGCCCGGGTGTGCGACGAGGCGTTCCTGATCGTGGCCGGGCTGCCGGTCCGGTTGAAATGAGCCGGGGTCGCCCGGCACGCCGTGGTCCGGGCAAGATGAGCAGCGAAGAACCACTTTGTCGAAAGGCTTGCCAGTGACACACGGATTCGGCCCGGTCGCGGCCCCCGACGCGCAGGTGCGTGCCGCGGCCGAGCAGCGCCAGACGCAGCTGACGAAACCGGCCGGATCGCTGGGACGACTCGAGGAACTCGGCAACTGGATCGCCGCCTGCCAAGGTGCGTGTCCGCCGAAGCAGTTCGAACGTGCCCGGGTGGTGGTGTTCGCCGGTGATCACGGTGTTGCCGAGCATGGCGTCTCCGCGTATCCGAGCGAGGTCACCGCGCAGATGGTCGCGAATTTCCTGGCCGGTGGGGCGGCGGTGAACGCGCTGGCCGCCGTCGCGGGCGCGACCGTGCGGGTCGCCGACATCTCCGTCGACGGCGACACCGATCCGACGGTCTCCCAGCACAAGGTGCGCCGCAGCTCCGGCTCCATCGACCGTGAAGACGCGCTCACCGGGGAAGAGGTGGCCGCCGCGCTCGCCGCCGGGCGCGCGATCGCCGACGAGGAGGTCGACGCGGGCGCCGATCTGCTGGTCGCCGGGGACATGGGCATCGGCAACACCACCCCCGCCACCGTCCTCGTCGCCACCCTCACCAACACCGAACCGGTCGCCGCCGTCGGACGCGGCACCGGTGTCGACGACGCGGGCTGGATCCGCAAGGTCGCCGCCATCCGCGACGGCATGCGCCGCGCCCGCCCCGTCGCCGCCGACCCCGTCGAACTGCTGCGCGTGGCGGCGGGCGCCGATTTCGCCGCCATGGTGGGATTCCTCGCCCAGGCCGCCACCCGCCGCACCCCCGTCCTGCTCGACGGTGTCGTCGTCACCGCCGCCGCCCTGGTCGCCGAGGACCTCGCCGCAGGCGCGAAAGCGTGGTGGCTCCCCGCCCACCGCTCCACCGAGCCCGCCCACGACCTGGCCCTGAAACACCTCCGCCTGCAACCACTCCTGGACCTGAACATGCGCCTCGGCGAAGGTTCCGGCGCCCTCACCGCCCTCCCCCTCCTCCGCGCCGCCGTCGCCACCCTCTCGGAGATGTCGACCTTCGCCGACGCGGGCGTGAGCACATCCGACGAAGTATCTGTCGACCTCGTCAAGTGACGCCGCGAAACAGTGTGAACGCCGCGCGATTGGCGATCTCCTGGCTCACTGTCGCACCCGTTCGCGGTCCGGCGCAGGTCGACCGGGCCGTCGCGGGGCGGGCGATCACGCTCGCGCCGCTGGTCGGACTGCTGCTGGGCGGCGGGGTGGCCGGGGCGCTGTGGGTGTTCGAGCGGGCCGGACTCACCAGCGTGCTCGCCGGCCTGCTCGCCGTGGGGCTTCTCGCCCTGTGCACGCGCGGTATGCACCTCGACGGGCTCGCCGATACCGCCGACGGGCTCGGCAGCTATGGGCCGCCCGAGCGGGCACGCGAGATCATGAAGTCCGGTGCGGCGGGGCCGTTCGGGGTGACGGCGTTGATCTTCGCGATCGGGATTCAGGCGTTCGCCTTCGCCGCGCTCGTCGACGAGCGGCGATGGGCGGCGATCGTGCTCGCGGTGACGCTCGGCCGGGTCGCGGTGGTCATCGCCTGCCGACATGGCGTTGCGGCCGCTCCGGGGTCGGGTTTCGGCACCCTGGTCGCGGGCACCCAGCCGGTCACCGCAGTGACCTTCTGGTCTGCCCTCGCCCTCTGCTGCTCCGTATTCGTCGTTCCCGGCAACTTCTGGCTCGGCCCCGTCGTCGTCCTCACCGCCCTGGCCGGATCGGTTCTGATCACCCGCCACTGCGTGCGCCGCTTCGGCGGCATGTCCGGTGACATTCTCGGCACGACGGTGGAAATCACGACTTCTCTTGCCGCCCTTGGCTTCTCGCTGACATTCTGACTCCCCGCCGCACGACTATGTGAAACCAGCACTGTTCACAAATGGGGTGCTCGCCGGTTGTGCGCTCCCACAGACCGCCCGGTCATCGGTACTCGGGTGCATCGCCAGCACACCGGTGGCAATACAGTGGAAGACATGTCTTCCGAGCGCCTCTACTTCCGTCAGCTGCTGTCGGGCCGGGATTACGCCGTCGGCGATCCGATCGCGACACAGATGCGCAATTTCGCGTATCTCATCGGCGATCGGGAGACCGGCGAGACCCTTCTCGTCGACCCCGCCTACCAGGCCGCCGACCTCGTCGAGGTGGCCGCCGCCGACGGCATGCGCGTGAGCGGCGTGCTGGCCACCCACCATCACCCCGACCATGTCGGCGGAACCATGCTCGGCTTCACCCTCGGCGGTGTGCGCGAACTGCTGGAGAAGACCAGCGTGCCCGTCCACGTGAACAAGCACGAACTGGACTGGGTCGCCAAGACCACCGGTATCGCCCCGAGCGAACTGACGGGCCACGACAACGGCGACACCGTCTCGGTCGGCGCCTTCGACATCGAACTGCTCCACACCCCCGGCCACACCCCCGGCAGCCAGTGCTTCCTGTTCGACGGCCGCCTCATCTCCGGCGACACCCTGTTCGTCGACGGCTGCGGCCGCACCGACTTCCCCGGCGGCGACTCCGACGAGATGTTCCGCAGCCTGCGCCACCTGGCCGGGCTGAACGGCAATCCCGTCGTCTACCCGGGCCACTGGTACTCCGAGGCGCCGAGCGCCGAGCTGTCCTCGGTCCGCGACAACAACTACGTGCTGCGTCCCCAGTCCCTGCAGCAGTGGCAAGCCCTGATGCCGGGCTGACAAGCGAAAAGAGCGGGCCCACACCGGGGCCCGCTCTTTTTTCGCCGATTACAGCTTGCGCATCCACCCGTGGGTGTCGGCGAACGTGCCGCGCTGGATACCGGTGAGCGTGTCGCGCAGCGCCATCGTCACCTCGCCGGGCTCGCCGCCGCCGATCGCGAATTCGCCGTCGTGGGAACGCACCCAACCGACGGGGGTGATCACGGCGGCCGTTCCGCACGCGAAAACCTCACTGATCTCACCGGATTCGGCGCCCTTGCGCCATTCCTCCACCGAGACCTTGCGCTCCTCCACCGGGTAGCCAGAGTCGGCGGCCAGGGTGAGCAGCGAGTCGCGGGTGATGCCGGGCAGCAGCGAACCCGACAGTTCCGGGGTCACCAGCCGCGCCTGCGACCCGGTGCCGAACACGAAGAACAGGTTGTTGGTGCCCATCTCCTCGACGTAGCGACGCTCGCAGGCGTCCAGCCACACCACCTGGTCGCAACCCTTCTCGGTGGCCTGGGCCTGGGCGAGCAGGGAGGCGGCGTAGTTGCCCGCCACCTTCGCCTCACCGGTACCGCCGGGTGCGGCGCGCACGTATTCGGTGGACAACCACACCCGCACCGGCTTCACACCGCGCGGGAAGTACGCGCCCGCGGGCGAGGCGAGCAGCAGGTACTTGTAGGCGGCGGCCGGCTTCACCCCGAGACCGGCCTCGGTCGAGAACATGAACGGACGCAGGTACAGCGAGTCCTCACCACCGGCGGCGGGCACCCAGTCGGCGTCCACCTCGAGCAGCTGGCGCACCGACTCGATGAACAGCTCCTCGGGCAGCTCCGCCATCGCCATGCGGGCCGCCGAACGACGGAACCGAGCCGCGTTGGCGTCGATGCGGAAGGTGGCGATGCTGCCGTCGGGCTGACGGTAGGCCTTGAGGCCCTCGAAGATCGCCTGTCCGTAATGGAAGACCATGGTGGCCGGATCCATCGACAACGGACCGTACGGCTCGACCCGAGCGTTGCCCCACTGACCGTCGGTGTAGTCGATCGACACCATGTGATCGGTGAAGTACCGCCCGAAACCGGGCGCCGCCAGTACCTGTTCCCGCTGCTGCGCCGAGATGGGCGCGGGGTGCGGAATACGGGTGAACTGTGCAGCGACTGTCATGACGTGATCCTATCGGGCGGTAACTATTACTTGGTCTTGGTGTCGACGAACGGCGGCTTGACCACCTCGCAGCGCAGCCTGCGCCCGCGCACATCGACCTCCACCTCGTCGCCGGGTGCGAGCTTCGCGTCGGTGTCGAGCAGGGCCAGCGCGATGCCGACCTTCAGCGAGGGCGAGAACGTGCCCGAGGTGGTCTCCCCGACCGGTTCGCCGTCGCGCAGGACGGTCTGGCCCTGGCGCAGCACACCTCGGTCGAGCGCTTTGAGACCGAGCAGGGTGCGGCGCGGTCCGTCGGCCTTCTCCTTCGTCAGCGCGTCCTTGCCCCAGAACTGCGGCTTCTGCCAGCCGACGGCCCACCCGGTGCGAGCCTGGTTCGGAGTGATGTCGAGGGAGAGTTCGTGGCCGTGCAGGGGGTAGCCCATCTCGGTACGCAGGGTGTCGCGGGCACCCAGCCCGGCGGGCTGACCGCCCGCGGCGCGGACCTGTTCGACCAGCGCGCGGAACACCGGTTCGGCGTCGTCCCATTTCGGCAGCAGTTCGTAGCCGTGTTCGCCGGTGTAGCCGGTGCGGCACACGCGTACGGGCCGACCGTCCCATTCGGCGTCGGCGTAGGCCATGTACTCCATGTCGGTGGGCAGGCCGAGCGCGGCGAGTACCTCGGTGGACTTGGGTCCCTGCACCGCGAACACCGCGTACTCACGGTGTTCGTCGGTGACGGTGATGCCCTCGGGTGCGGTCTTGCGCAGTTCGGCGACGACCGCGGCGGTGTTCGCGGCGTTCGGGACGAGGAACACCTCGTCGTCGCCGACGTAGTAGGCGATCAGGTCGTCGATCACGCCGCCGTCCTGCGCGCAGCACAGCGTGTACTGCGCCTTGCCCGGGCGGATGCGGCCGAGATCGTTGGTCAGCGCCGAGTTCACGAACTGCGCGGCGCCGGGCCCCGCCACCGTCGCCTTGCCCAGGTGACTCACATCGAACAGGCCGACGGTCGTCCGCACCGCGGTGTGCTCGCCGACGGTTCCCGCGTACTGCACCGGCATCTCCCAGCCACCGAACGGGGCGAAGGTCGCCCCCAGTTCGACATGAACGGCATGGATGGGGCCTTCGAGCAGGACGTTGTCGGTCATGGCAGCGAGCTTATCCGGCGGTCACGACATCGCGGCGTGCCCCTGCATTTGGGGGCTCTCACCAGCCATCTCGGCACGCCGGAGCATGCGAGGATCACGCCATGAATCTCCGTAGACCCATCTCCGTCCTGATGCTCGCCGGCGCGTCGGTGCTGCTGACCCAGCCGGTCGCGCACGCCGAGACCGGCAGCAGCCAGATCAATGTGGGCTGCATCCTGCAGTCGCTGTCCGGCGAGAGCCCCACGGCCGACTGCAACCCGTCCCCGATCCCGGTCCCCTGATCGGGAACCGTCGTGACCCGGCTTCGAGGGGTGCACGGGTCGCGACGGTCGCGAGCGAAAGATGAAGACGGGCAACGGCGGTAGTGTTCTCGGTGTGAGTGATCTGCCCCGCGCCCGGTTCGGTCATGTCGCCCGGATGGACGAGACCATGAGCCGGGCTGTGTCCCGCATTCCCGAAACCGCCATCGATCGCGGCATGCTGCGACTGACCCGCTCGGCGAACACGGGCGGGCTGTGGTTGGCCACGGCTGCGGTGCTGGCGGCCAAACCCGGTCCGCCGCGCCGGGCCGCGCTGCGCGGTGTGATCGCCCTGGCGGGCACGAGCATCGCGGTGAATCTTGTGCTCAAGACGCTGATCCCCCGGCGCAGGCCACCGGCCGAGCTGATGCCGCACGGGCGCAGACTCGTCGACGCGCCGGTGTCGTCGTCGTTCCCGTCCGGGCATAGCGCCAACGCCGCCGCGTTCGCGACGGCCGTCGCGCTGGAGAGCCCGCGCACCGCGCTCGCCGTGGCTCCCGTCGCCGCCGCCGTCGCCTACTCGCGCATCCACACCGGCGCGCACTGGCCCTCCGACGTGCTGGTCGGTGCGAGCGTCGGCACCGCCGTCGCGCTCACCACCCGCCGCTGGTGGCCGATCCGCGAATCCGACGAGGCCGAGGCACACGCCGTGCAGGACGCGCCGATCCTGGCCGACGGCAAAGGCCTTGCGCTGCTGATCAATCCGCGCTCCGGTGACTCCACCTACGACCCGACCCCCGATATCGCCGAGGCCCTGCCCGCCGCGAAACTGCTGCACACCGTGCCCGGTCGCGACGCCGCCGAGGTACTGCAGGAGGCTATCGACCCGTCGGTGCTCGCGGTCGGCGCCGCCGGTGGTGACGGCACCATCGCCGCGGCCGCCGCCGTGGCGATCCGCAACGACCTGCCGCTGGTCGTCGTCCCCGCGGGCACCCTCAACCACTTCGCGCGCGACCTCGGCGTCTACGACCTGCGCGAGGTGGCCGACGCCACCGGTGCGGGCGAGGCCGTGGAAGTCGACATCGCCGCAGTCGAATTCGACACCCCAGAGGGTCCGCACACCCATCACCTCATCAACACCGCCAGCGTCGGCGCCTACCCGGAGCTGGTCCGGTTGCGGGAGAAGTGGGAGGACCGCTGGGGCAAGTGGCCCGCGTTCGCCGCGGCCCTCGTCGTCACCCTGCGCCGGGCCGAACCGATCCACATCCGCATCGACGACCGCTGGCACGACATGTGGTTCCTGTTCATCGGCAACGGCCCCTATCATCCGCACGGCGCGGTGCCCGCGTTCCGGTCCCGCCTCGACGAGGGGCTGCTCGATGTGCGCTGGCTACGCGCCGACGTGCGGTTCTCCCGGACCCGTGCGGTGATCGCGTTGATGCTGGCCGCGATCGGGCACAGCCGGGTGTACGGCGAACGCCAGACCCACGAACTCACCATCACCTCGAAGTCCCCGATCGCGGTGGCCGCCGACGGTGAGGTGGTCGGCACGGCGAGCACCCTGCGGTTCTCGGTGGCGGGCCGGGTGACGGTGTACCGCCGCGACGAGGAGAACCCGCGCTGGGAGAACCGGGCCCGCCCGCATCACCGTCGTCCGCTGGCCTGGCTCACCGATCGGCGTCGCTGAACCGGGTTTCTCACGAACCCGTCTCACCTCGATCACCATCGCCCACAACAACCTTGCGCCACCCTGTCGGACTGTGCACATGATGGATCATGAGCTTTCCGGACGGTGGACGTCCGATCACCGCGTTCGAAGCAGACCGCCGCTGGGACCCCTGGACGCCGAGCGTGGTCGCCGCCCGTCTCGCCGACTGCACGGCGCCGTGGGCGGTGGCAGGCGGGTGGGCGCTCGACCTGTTCGCCGGGGCCATCTCGCGCGCCCATGCCGACATCGAAATCGCTGTTCCCCGAGCGGCTTTCCCGACGATCGCGGCGGCATTTCCCGAATACGAGTGGGATGTCGTCGGTGACGGCACGCTGTGGTCGTTCGCGGCCGCCGCCGACAACGCCGACCTGCACCAGACCTGGTTGCGGGACCCGTTCACCGGCGCCTATCACCTGGACGTGTTCCGCGAACCGCACGACGGCGACATCTGGATCTGCCGACGCGACCCCAGCATCACCCTCCCCTACCGCGACCTGATCCGCACCACCCCCACCGGTATCCCCTACCTGGTCCCCGAAGCGGTCCTGCTGTTCAAGGCGAAAGCCGACCGCCCGAAGGATTCCGCCGATTTCCACCACGTACTGCCGCTGCTCACCCCGGAACGCTCGACCCGGCTGCACAACTGGCTGACCCGAGTCCACCCCGGCCACCGCTGGCTCGCCGAACTACCGGCCCCTTCGGCTACGCAATGACGCACCACCCCTGCCGGTAATCGGCCCAATCCTGAGGCGTAGCAGCGAAATCCACATACAACGCCACCCCGAAGTTCGCGCGGCCCACATCGGTGCGCGTCTGCCCTAATCGGATCCCACGCACCGCCGCCGCCACTGTCTCGGCCGCCCCGTGATGGCCGGGATCGTCGGCCCAGAACGCGGGTGCGCCCATCAGCAGATCGACCTCCGCGGGCGTCACCTCCAGCGCCAGCTCCGTCTGCTGCGCGACGTAGCCGCTGTAGAGCGCGCGCGTAGGCATCGCGGTGTCGTAGGACATCACCGCCACCTGATCGACCCGCCGCGCCACCTCCGCGAAATACGCCTGGCTCCACCACTTCCCGTGGTCAGCCACCGCGATCCCCACCGCATGCAGCCCGGGAAGCGGATCGATCACCGGCGCCGACACCGACAAGGTCACCCCGGCGGCCGCGGTCATCACGCGGGTCTGCTCGAGCAGTGCCAGGTACCCCGGCGACCCCGACCGGATGGGTTCGAGGTCATAGTGCACACCGTCGAACCCGTAGTCGAGCACCCGCCGCGCCGAGGCGACCACCCGATCCCGCGACGACGCCGATTCCACGTCGAGACCGTCGAATTCGGGCTGCACGATATCGCCGAGCCACGATTGCACGCGGATACCGGGCAACTTCGTGTGCACCGCGTCGACGAACCAGCGCGCCCTGGGGGCCAGGTCGTCGCGCAACGACCCGTCGTGCTCCAGCGGACCCGTATGGACGTACAGATCACGAATGCCGGTACCCGCCAGCAACTTCGCGAGCCCGTCGATATCGGCGTCGGTGCGGCGCCCGTCGACCCAGGCGTGGCCGAGCCAGAACGCGTCCTTACCCCGGGTTCGCGCCTGCTCGGATTGCTCACCGACGTTGTACACCAGCAGCGCGGTGAGTATGCCCGCGACCGGCACCGATACCACCGCCACCAGCGCGAGCACGACGACGAGACCACGCATCCACCACGACCACGCCCGCCACTTCCCCCGCATTGTCCCTCCCCCGATCGACGACGCCCCGATACTACCGGCAGGTACCGACAGGGAAATTTCCGGCAAATCGCCCATGCGTGAAACACTGTGCGCCGCTGTACAACTGAACGGAGCACCACATGAAATTCGCCGTCACCCTCGGGTCCGCCGCTGTCGCGGCCTTCGCCTTCGCGATCGCGACCCCGGCCGTGGCCAGCGCCCAGCAGTCCTCGGACTGCCACGGCTCGTACTCCCCCTGCCTACCCATCGTCAGCGACGTCGACTGCGAGGGTGGCAGCGGCAACGGCCCCGTCTACACCGGCAAGGTGAAGGTCATCGGCCCCGACGACTACGGCCTCGACCGCGACGGCGACGGTTACGGCTGCGAGTAGACAGCACGAGGGGCGTGCGATGACGGATCATCGCACGCCCCTCGGCGTAGATCAGCGGTTCTCGGGCCTGCCCCAGCCCTCGTCGTCGGGCTTGCCGAGATCGGGCCCCGAGCCTGGGCCGCCGTAGCCGCCGCTACCGGTCCCCGGGCCGCCGTAACCCTGGTCACCGGCACCCGGACCGCCATAGCCGGGCTGCTGCCCGCCTGCACCCGGACCGCCGTAACCGGGATCGCCGGGCTGCTGACCACCGTATCCGGGCCCGCCGGGCTGCTGACCGAAGCCGGGCTGGCCGTATCCGGGCCCGCCGGGCTGTTGCCCACCGAAGCCGGGCTCACCGTAGCCACCCGCACCCGGAGCGCCGTATCCCGGCTGCTCACCGTATCCACCGGCCGGACCACCGTACGGCGGGTAACCCGGATCGGCGACGCTCTGACCGCCGACCACCGGCCCACCGGTGATCACCCGGTAGGCGTAGGCCGTCGCCAGCACCGACAGCGGAATCGACACCAACAGACCGAGGCCACACAGCAACGCGCCCACGATATTGATGCCGAACAGCGCGAGCGCCAGCAACAGCAGCGGCCCCGCATTGGCGGAGATCGCGGAAAAGCTCGACTTGATCGCGGTGATCGCGTCCTGGTTCCGGTCGAGTACGAAGTAGAGCGTGAACCAGGTGAAGAAGGCGATCACGATGCCGGGCAGGATGCACAGCACGAAACCGATACCGGTGGCGATACCGACGAGCAGCGAAGCCACGATGATCGCGCCGACATTGGTGAACTTGAAGAATTCACCGAATCCCGGTTTGCGCCCGTCGGTTTCGTCCAGTGCGCCACGCACCATCGCCGCGGAGATCAGATAGCCGACGACGGTGCTCACCACACTGCCGATGAACTGCCAGACACCGAATCCGATGCTGAAGTTGCCGCTGTAATCGGTGTCGGCGGAATTGCCGAGCCCGAAGATGAAGTTGAGCGCCACCTGGATCACGGCGAAGATCAGGACGATACCGATCCAGACGACGACGTTGTTCTTGTATTTCTCCCAGGCGTACCCGAGAGCGGCGCCTACGCTGAGATCCGGTCTCGCCGGAGGATATCCGGGTTGCTGCTGTCCATACGTCATCCGAACCGCATCTCCTCATCGTCTGCGGCGACCGCGGCCGCCGTCATGAGTCATACCGATCCGGCGTCATCGCGCTCACGCCGACATCGCCGATCATGGCATATGTCGGCGTCGCTTATCAGCTCACATTCTCGCGTTTGGGCAATTTCCATCCCGGACGCGGGAAATGGCAGGTGTAGCCGTCGGGATAGCGCTCCAGATAGTCCTGATGTTCGGGCTCTGCCTCCCAGAATTCCCCGGCCGGGGTGACCTCGGTGACCACCTTGCCCGGCCACAGCCCGGAGGCGTCCACGTCGGCGATGGTGTCGAGCGCGATGCGCCGCTGCTCGTCGTCGAGATAGAAGATCGCCGATCGGTAGCTCGAGCCGATGTCGTTGCCCTGCCGGTCCTTGGTGGTCGGGTCGTGGATCTGGAAGAGGAATTCGAGCAGCGCGCGGTAATCGGTCCGCTCGGGGTCGTAGAGAATCTCGACGGCCTCCGCGTGACCGGGATGGTTGCGGTAGGTCGGGTGCTCGTTCTCGCCACCGGTGTAACCGACGCGTGTCGACAGAACCCCCGGTTGACGGCGGATCAGGTCCTGCATACCCCAGAAGCAGCCACCGGCCAGAATCGCCTTGCGGGTCTCGCTCACAGATCCTCCTCGATGAGAGCTCGTGGTCGCACGTACAGCGCACGACCGTGGGAGTAGAACGCCGGATTCATCCCCGGAATTCCGCTCAGTACAGTCTCGCCCCGAGAGTTCACGCAACACCAACCCCAGTGTTACCCACATTCGAGGAGGAATACGGCGCAATGCCACGGTTCGGGGTTTCACAGTGTTCGGCGATCGCAGTGATCGCGACAGCTCTTCTCACGGGCACGGCCGGCGGTGCCCTCGCCCATCCGGGCGGTCCCGACGACACCGTCGGCCAGACCACGACCAGCTGCGAGCAGGGCGGTGAAACGCTGTACGACGACCGGTACACCCGCGCGGCGGCCGGCCAGATCGATGCCGTGCTGGTCGCGGCGGACACGCGCGCACCGATCGCGGGCGGCAAGGTGGTGCTGATCGGCGTCGACGCCTGTGGCGATTCGATCCACCGCCACCTGTTCACCGGCAATTCCGGCCAGGCCAGTTTCCGCGGCCTGCAGCCCGGCCGCTATCAGCTCACCGCCTATACCAGCGACTCCGACGTACAACCGATCACCTCCACCGAGGTCGCTCTCGACACCCCGAGCACCAAGACGGTCCGCTTCGTCGCAGGCTGACGGTTCGGGCCGGGCATCCGTCCGGCCCGAAAACCGTTGACGCCCAGCGCGTTCACCCCGTCCGTGATAGACATCACCCGAAGTGGAAAAGGGGTGGTTTCCTCATGGAACCGACGGCCGCACAGCGCGCGACGCTCGCCGCGATCTGCAACACGTTCATACCGGGTGACGAGACCGGACTACCCAGCGCCGCCGAGCTCGGCGCGGTGGAAACCATTCTCGCGATTCTCGGCCGTAACCCGCGCGAGGCCGACCGCAAGCAGTTCGCCACCCTGCTCGACCTGTGGGACACCCGCGCGTTCGGCGCGCTCACCGGTACCGGTTTCCGGCGGTTCTCCACCCTGTCGCAGGCGCAGCGCGAGGCGGCCCTGCTGCGGCTCGCGGATTCCCGGCTCGCCCCGGTCCGCGCGATCTTCCAGGCCTTGAAACAGGCCTCCCTGCTGGCGTACAACGTCACCCCCGGCCCGACCGGCACGAATCCGCTGTGGGAGCGGATCGGCTACCCGGCACCGACCGGCCCCGCCCCCGACGCCGCGGCACCGGAGCTGAAGCCGGAGCGGTTCACCCGGCCGACCACGCTCGACTGCGATGTGGTCGTCGTCGGATCCGGCGCCGGTGGTGGCACCGCGGCCGCCGTGCTCGCGCGGGCCGGGCTCGATGTGGTCGTGCTCGAGCGCGGAAACTACTACGACGACAAGGACTTCGGCGACGGCGAACTCGCCGCGCTGACCACCCTCTACGCGGCCGGCCCCGCGACGACGGCGGAAGGCCAGCTCACGCTGGTCGCGGGCAGCTGTCTCGGCGGCGGAACCGTCGTCAACTGGAGTACCTCGCTGCCGGTTCCCGACCGTGTGCGCGCGGAATGGGCCGACCTCGGCGTCCCCCAATTCGCCGGTGACGAGTTCGGGGCGGCGCTCGACGTGGTGAGTGAGCGGATCGGCGTCACCCGCGCCAAATCGCCGATCTCGGCCCGCGACGGCATTCTCGAACGCGGCGCGCGAGCGCTCGGCTGGGACGTCGACACCCTGCCGCGCAATGTCGGCGACGCCTGCGACGCGGCGATCGAATGCGGTCGCTGCGGCTACGGCTGCCGACTCGGCGCCAAGCAGTCGGCGACCAAGACCTGGTTGCGCGACGCCGCCGAGCACGGCGCCCGGCTGGTCGTCGACGCCGACGTCCGCACCGTCACGGTGAAAGCCGGTCGGGCGGAATCGGTATCGGCCCGCACCTCCGACGGGGTCGAGATCACGGTGCGCGCCCGCGCGGTCGTCGTCGCCGCGGGTGCCGTGCAGACGCCCGCGCTGCTGCGCCGGTCGGGTCTGCGCAACCCGAATATCGGCCGCCACCTGCGTCTGCATCCCGCGGCCGCCGTGTTCGGGGTGTTCGAGGACGAGATCCGGCCCTGGGAGGGAGCGCTGCAGGCGCGGATCAGCAGGCACCACGCCGACCTCGACGGCAACGGCTTCGGCGTCATCTACGAGACCGGCCCGGTGCACCCGGGGCTGGCCACCGGGTTCATGAACTGGCGCGGCGCACGGCAGCATCGCGACGCCATGCTCGAATTCGCCCGCACCAGCTCCATCGGTGTCATCACCCGCGACCGCGACCCGGGCACCGTCGGCGTCGATCGCAGCGGCGAGCCGGTGGTGAAATACCGGCTCTCCGACTACGACGCCGCCCACCTGCACACCGGCATCGTCGGCGCGGCGACCATGCTCGAAGCCGCAGGCGCGCAACGCATCTACTCCGGCCACCAAGCGGGCATCTCCTTCACGCCCGGCAAGAGCGGGTCGCTCGCACAGTTCGAGGCCGCTTGCCGACAGGCCGGATACGGCCCGGGACGCTGCTCGATGGGCGCGCTGCACATCATGGGCTCGGCCCGGATGGGCGGCACGGCCGAGCAATCCGCGACAGATCCGGACGGCGCCACCTGGGACGTCGGCAACATCGTCGTCGCCGACGGCTCCTGCTTCCCCACCGCGCCCGGTGTGAACCCGATGGTGACCATCGAGGCGATCGGGTACATGAACGCGACGCGGCTCGCGGCGAAGCTCACCTAGCCGTGCGGCCCCGAGCGCCGACCACATAATCTGGGTCGATGACCGCTGTTGCAGATCGTTCACTCGGACCGGAACTGGCACGTATCGAATCCCTCACCGCGGATACCGATGTGCTGGTGATCGGCTTGACCTCCTCGGAGAACGGACCGGCCATCGCCCCGGCCGACCTGTTCGGCGACGTGCTCACCCCCGAGGTCCGCACGGAGCTGCTCGACGCACTCGGCGCGGTCGGCGCCAAGGGCAAGCCCGAGGAACTCACCCGGGTGCCCGCACCGGCGGCGCTGGACAACGTCACCAGCGTGCTCGCCGTGGGTCTCGGCGCGGCCGAGAAGGTCGACGCCGAGCAGGTCCGCCGCAGCGCGGGCGTCGCGGCGCGGGCGCTGTCGGGCACCGAACTCGTCGCCACCACCCTGTCCGGCATCGATCTCGGTGCCGCCGCCGAGGGCTTCTACCTGGGCGCCTACACCTTCTCCGCGTTCAAGTCGGCCAAGAGCGCGCCCAAGCCCGACGAACAGCCGGTGGTCCGCGTCGAACTGCTGGTTCCGGAACCGGAATTCGGGGTGCTGGAGCTGCTGCGCGCCCAGCTGGTCGCCGAAGCCGTCGCCACCGCACGCGATTTCGTGAACACCCCGCCGAGCGCGCTGTACCCCGCCGAGTTCGCCGACCGGGCCCGCGTGCTCGCCGAAGCCGCCGGGCTCGAGGTGGAGGTGCTCGACGAGAACGCGTTGGCGGCAGCCGGTTACGGCGGCATCATCGGCGTCGGTCAGGGTTCCTCACGCCCGCCGCGGCTGGTGCGCATCACCTATGCGGGCGGGCCCAAGAAGGTCGCGCTGGTCGGCAAGGGCATCACCTTCGACACCGGCGGTATCTCGATCAAGCCCGCCGCGAACATGGAGAACATGACCTCCGACATGGCCGGTGCGGCGGCGGTCATCGCGACCGTGCTGCTCGCCGCGCGCCTCGGTCTCCCCGTCACCGTCACCGCGACCGTGCCGATGGCCGAGAACATGCCGTCGGCCACCGCGCAGCGCCCCGGCGACGTGCTCACCCAATACGGCGGCACCACGGTCGAAGTCATCAACACCGATGCCGAGGGCAGGCTCATCCTCGCCGATGCCATCGTGCGCGCCGTCGAGGACGAACCCGACTACCTCATCGATGTCGCCACCCTCACCGGCGCGCAGATGGTCGCGCTCGGCACTCGCACCCCGGGCGTGATGGGCACCGACGAGTTCCGCGATCGCGTCGCCGAGGTCTCGCGCGCGGTGGGCGAGAACGGCTGGGCCATGCCGCTGCCGAGCGAACTGCGCGCGGACCTGAACTCCAAGGTCGCCGACCTGGCCAATGTCACGCCGCACCGCTGGGGCGGCATGCTCGCGGCGGCGCTGTTCCTCAAGGAATTCGTCCCCGAGGGTGTGCAGTGGGCCCACTTGGACGTGGCCGGTCCGGCCTACAATACCGGCGGACCGTTCGGCTATATCGGCAAGGGCGGCACCGGTGTCCCGGTGCGCACGCTCATCGCGGTGATCGAACAGATCGGCGCGGAGTAGTCACTCCTCCAGCTCGGCTTCACGGGCCCGCCGCTGCTCGATGCGGCGGCGGGCGTCGAAGTCGCGCATCCGCTGGGGATAGCCCGTCTTGGTCACGTCGTACACGGGAACCCGCAAGGTGTCGGCCAGGCGGCGCGCGCCGTGCTCGCCGACGATCCGGCGCGTCCATTCGCCGTCCGCCGCCACCAGGACCGCTGTGACATCGGTCACAGTGGTCTTGGGTTCGACGAATGCCTCGACTCCGTGGCGCGCCCGCGCCCACTGCGCGAGCGCGCGCACCTCCGAGGCGTTCTCGCGCGCGACTGACCTGCTCCGGCCCCGCACCCCGCGGAAACGATCCAGCAAACCCACCGGCTCAGCCCTTCTGCTTTCCGACGGAATTCTGCTCACCGCCGTACATTCCATGGTGCCAGCTCCGCACGGATTGCCGCCCAGCGCCACAGACGCGACGGGCGAGTGCAAGGATGGTTGCCGGAACAAGAACCAACGATTCCCGGGAGTCCCGCCACACGGTCGGGGTGGACACACGCCGCGACCCGCGGCGCAATGCCCGCCGGGGTCGAAGCACTGTTGTATTACCCGTCGAACAGTCAGAGGAGTCAGAGGACATGGCCTTCTCCGTCCAGATGCCGGCTCTTGGTGAGAGCGTCACCGAGGGAACGGTGACCAGGTGGCTGAAGCAGGAAGGAGACACGGTCGAGGTCGACGAACCGCTGCTCGAAGTCTCCACCGACAAAGTCGACACCGAGATCCCGTCGCCCACCGCCGGTGTGCTGTCGAAGATCGTCGCCCAGGAAGACGATGTCGTCGAGGTCGGCGGTGAGCTCGGCGTGATCAGCGATGCCGGCGAAGCCCCCGCTTCCGCCCCCGCGCCCGCCGAGGAATCCGCGCCCGCCCCGGAACCCGAACCCGAGCCCGAGCCCGAGCCCGCCGCGCAGGCACCGGCCCCCGAGCCCGCCGCCGCGCCCGCTCAGGCCGACGCGTCGTCCGGCACCCCCGTGAAGATGCCCGAGCTGGGCGAGTCCGTCACCGAGGGCACCGTCACCCGCTGGCTCAAGGCCGTCGGTGACGAGGTCGCCGTCGACGAGCCGCTGCTCGAGGTCTCCACCGACAAGGTCGACACCGAGATCCCCTCGCCGGTCGCGGGCACGCTGCTCGAGATCTCCGCGCAGGAGGACGACGTCGTCGCCGTCGGCGGACAGCTCGGTGTGATCGGCAGCGGCAAGCCCGCCGCCGCCTCCGCGCCGGAGCCGAAGCCCGAGCCCAAGCCCGAAGCCGCGCCGGCTCCGAAGCCCGAGCCGAAGCAGGAAGCGGCACCGGCTCCGAAGCCCGAGCCCAAGCCGGAGCCCGCCCCCGCGCCGAAGCCCGCGCCCGCCGCCGCGCCCGCGCCAGCGCAGGCCGCGTCGGCAGGTAACGGGAGCACCCCGTACGTGACTCCGCTGGTGCGCAAGCTGGCCGAGGAGAACGGCGTCGACCTGTCGAGCCTCACCGGTTCCGGTGTGGGCGGACGCATCCGCAAGCAGGACGTGCTCGCCGCCGCCGAAGCCAAGAAGGCACCGGAGCCCGCGCCCGCCGCCGCCCCGGCCCCCGCCGCGGCCCCGGCCAAGCAGACGGCGGCTCCGAAGCTGGCCGGTCTCGTGGGTTCCACCCAGAAGGCGAGCCGCATCCGGCAGATCACCGCGACCAAGACGCGCGAATCGCTGCAGACCACCGCGCAGCTGACCCAGGTCCACGAGGCCGACGTCACCAAGATCGCGCATCTGCGGCAGCTCGCGAAGGCCTCGTTCAAGAACCGTGAGGGCGTCAACCTGACGTACCTGCCGTTCTTCGCCAAGGCCGTCGTCGAGGCCCTCGGTGTGCACCCGAACGTGAACGCCTCCTACAACGAGGACACCAAGGAGATCACCTACCACGCGTCGGTGCACCTCGGTATCGCGGTCGACACCGAGCAGGGTCTGCTCTCGCCGGTCATCCACAACGCCAGCGACCTGTCGCTGGCCGGGCTGGCCCGCGCGATCGCCGACATCGCCAACCGCGCCCGCAACGGTGGTCTCAAGCCCGACGAGCTGTCGGGTGGCACCTTCACCATCACCAACATCGGCTCCGAGGGTGCGCTGTTCGACACCCCGATCCTGGTTCCGCCGCAGGCGGGCATGCTTGGTACCGGCGCGATCGTGAAGCGTCCGGTGGTCGTCACCGACGAGACCGGTGGCGAGTCCATCGGTGTGCGTTCGATGGTGTACCTGCCGCTCACCTACGATCACCGGCTCATCGACGGTGCCGACGCGGGCCGCTTCCTCACCACCATCAAGCACCGGTTGGAAGAGGCGGCGTTCGAGGCCGATCTCGGGCTGTAGCAGGTCATTTCGATGAAGGTGGTCATCGCCGGTTCGTCCGGGCTGATCGGGACGGCGCTCGTCGCGGCTCTGCGCCGCGACGGGCACGAGGTCTCCCGGCTGGTGCGCCGCGCTCCCGCGGCACCGGACGAATTCGCGTGGGATCCCGCGCGCGCCCAGCTCGACGAGCGGGCGTTGCGCGGGGCCGACGCGGTGGTGAATCTGTGCGGCGCGAGTATCGGTGCGCGCCGCTGGAACGGCAGCTACAAGCAATTGCTGCGGGACAGCCGGATCACCCCCACCGATGTCCTCGCCACGGCGGTCGCCGCCGCGGGCGTGCCGACGTTGGTGAACGCCAGCGGCGCGCAGTACTACGGCGGCACGACCGGCGACTCGATCGTCGACGAAACCGCTTCCAGCGGAACAGGTTTCCTCGCAACGCTGTGTCGGGACTGGGAAGCAGCCACCGCGCCCGCCACCGACGCGGGAGTGCGCACGGTGCTGGTGCGCAGTGCGGTGGTGCTCGCCCGCAACGGCGGCATGCTGAGCATGTTGCATCCGCTGTACTGGCTCGGACTCGGTGGCCGTTTGGGCAGCGGGCGCCAGTACACGCCGTGGATCTCTCTGGACGACGAGGTGGGCGCGATCGTCTTCGCGCTCACCCATCCCGACCTGTACGGGCCGATCAATGCCGTCGGCCCGGCTCCGGTCACCAATGCCGAATTCACCCGCGCGCTGGGTCGCGCCCTGCATCGTCCCGCCCCACTCATCGTGCCCGCGTTCGCGTTGCGGACGGCGGTCGGTGAGCTCGCGGACGAGGCGCTGCTCACCGGCCCACGGGCCATTCCCGCCGCACTGGAAAAGGCGGGTTACACCTTCCAGCATCCGACCATCGGCGCCGCGCTCGCCGCTACCGTCGGCCGATCATGAAGGCGCCCATGCTGATTCGCGACGCCGACAAAGCCGACCTGCCGACCGTGCTGGAGATCCACAACGCCAATATCGCCGAGTCGACCGCGATCTGGGACACCGATCAGGTGGATCTCGACGACCGGCTCACCTGGTTCGCCGACCGCACCGCGGCGGGGATGCCGGTGCTGGTCGCCGAGATCGACGGTGAGGTGGCCGGTTACGCGTCCTACGGGCAGTGGCGGCCCAAAACCGGCTACCGGTATTCCGTCGAGAACTCCGTCTATGTCGGTGAGCGTTTCCAGCGTCGCGGTGTCGCCACCGCGCTGCTCACCGAGTTGATTGCTCGCGCAACGGATTCCGGACGCGTGCATGCGATGATCGCCGCCATCGAGTCCGGCAACGCCGCATCGATCGTCCTCCACGAACAGTTCGGGTTCCGGGTCGTCGGCGAATTGCCCGAGGTGGGTCATAAATTCGGTCGCTGGATGGATCTCACGCTCATGCAGAGGTTGTTCCCTCTCGAACCGCGCTGACATTCCCCAGCCTTTCACCGGCGGGCCCGGAACTCCGGCAGGCCCGGAGTCGCGAAACGATGCTTGAACGCTTCATCGTCTCTCCGGGGACGGCTACAGTCGGGTTATGGGCATCGACTGTTCGAGCGTTGTCACCGCACCCCGTGCCGAGGTGTTCCGCTGGTTCGAGCGGCCCGGCGCGTTCACCCGATTGGCGCCGCCGTGGCAGCCGGTGCGGCTGCTGGCGGAATCCTCCGACCTTGCCCGTGGCGCCGCAGTCCTCGGTCTTCCCGGTGGCTTGCGCTGGATCGCCCGGCACGACCCCGCGGCCTACGATCCGCCCGTGTCTTTCGCCGACGAGGTGGCCGTCGACGGTCTGGCCTCGGCGCCGCTCGGCCGCCTGCTGCCGTGGCGGCACACCCACGAATTCGCCGAGGTCGACGCCGAGCACACCGCGGTGATCGACCGCGTCGACACCCCGATCCCCACCCGCTTGCTACAGCCGATGTTCGACTATCGCTATCGCCAGCTCGCCGGTGATCTCGCGGCTCACCAACGTGCCGCCGCAACAGGTTTCGCCGCGCGGACGATCGCGGTCACCGGAGCGTCCGGGTTGGTCGGCACCGCCTTGTGCGCGTTCCTGTCCACGGGTGGGCACCGGGTGATCCGCCTGGTCCGCCGCCCGACCAACGACCCCGCCGAACGCCACTGGAATCCCGACGATCCCGCACCGGACCTGCTGAATGGCGTCGACGCGGTCGTCCACTTGGCAGGCGCCGGAATCGCCGGCCGCTTCACCGACGAACACCGCCACGCGATCGCCGACAGCCGCATCGGCCCCACCCGCGCCCTCGCCGAAACCGCCGCCCGCTGCGGCGTCCCCACCTTCGTCTCCGCCTCCGCCATCGGCTACTACGGCTACGACCGCGGCGACGAGGTCCTCACCGAGAACTCCACCCGCGGAGACGGTTTCCTCGCCGACGTGGTCGCGGCCTGGGAGGCGGCAACCGAACCCGCCGCACACGCCGGTGTCCGCGTGGTCCGCATCCGCACCGGTATCGTCCAATCCCCCGCAGGCGGCACCCTGCGCCTGCTGCGCCCCCTCTTCACGGCCGGCCTCGGCGGCCGCATCGGCCCCGGCACCCAGTGGCAGTCCTGGATCGGCATCGATGACCTCCTCGACATCTACCACCGCGCACTCTGGGACACCGCACTCGTCGGACCGGTCAACGCCGTCGCCCCCAACCCCGTCCGCAATACCGACTACACCCAAACCCTCGCCCACGTACTGCATCGCCCCGCCCTCCTACCCGTCCCCTCCTTCGGCCCCGCCCTACTCCTCGGCCGCCAGGGCGCCCGCGAACTCGCCGAAGCCGGCCAACGAGTCACCCCCACCCGCCTGACCGCCGCCACCCACCCCTTCCGCACCCCCGACCTCGAACAAACCCTCCGCCACCTCCTCGGCCGCTGACCCAGAGGCACCCGCCGGCAGTTCAAGCCCTGAACGAGTGCAGTCCGGACAGGCAAAGACTCTGCTCGACGTCGAACCATTCGAAGGTGGTGACCCGCCGGAACCCGAGGCGGGCCGCAAGTTTGAGCGAGCGCTCGTTGGCCGACTCCGTGGCAAGCGTCGTGAGCCTTCCGCAACACCACTCGCTCCGCGCTGATCCGAACGACGACGGACAGCATCGGCTTGTTCATATGTCTTCCCACCCGAGACATCGGTCCATCAGATCATGTTGCGACGTCGGCCGTTTCGTTCGTGAATCTCGACGGCAAGCTGAGGTGGTTCGGGTGGGGCCGGCTGATGTCGACCCATTGCTCGTGGGCGGTTGCCGCGCTTACGGTGTCTGGTATGGCGCTGATCGAGCTCGAGGACTTGCCCGCGGCAACTAATGCTGTCTTTCGTCGGCGAGCTCGCGCTGCCGGCTTACCGGTGCTGGAGTATGTGCGTCGAGAGCTGATCGCGCTGGCGGGGCGTCGTGTGCCGCTGGACGCCGTGGTGGACTTCCTGGCGGAGGAGCGGCCGGGGCATCCGGGGCCGGAGATCGATTCCGGCGCAATGGCATTGCTTGATGTCTACGATCTCCCGGCGGAAGCCTGGAGTGTTTTCACCGGTCGCGCGGCCGCAGCGGGGATGCCGCTGAGCGATTACGCGCGTCGGGAGCTGATCGCGCTGGCGCGACGCAGCGCGGTCGATGACGCGATGCTCGAATTCCGTGAAGCCATGGAACGGGACCCGGGCCTGCTCATCGACATGGAGGCAGCGGCCGCCTCCGTCCGTTATTCGCGTGGTCTGTAGATAGCCGACCGGGCGTCATTGTCGTTGAATTGCAGCGGCTTCGGTGTCGGCGAGTCGAGAGGGTCGGCACCGAGCAGGGCGACCGCCTCGGCCAGCCCGTCGACGCGCTGCACCTCGGTCGGCAGCAGCACCTCCTGCCAACCCGGCCCGCCGACGAACACCCGCGCCCCGGCGGCTACGCCCGCAACGACTGCCGACGTCAATGCGGTGGATTCCCGTTGTGACCAGAGCAGGACCAAGGTCGGTCCGCTCGGCCTGGCCAGTGCGTCGGCCAGGGCGACGGTCGGTACGTCCGCCCCGAGCATGCGCGCGCCTACTCCCTGTTCCGCCAAAGCGGCACGCAGCACTTCGAGAGGGAGCGAATGGGTTTCGCCACCTGTGCAGGCCAGCAGGATGGTGTGGTCGGTGCGGGCGTGCGGGGCCTGGGTGCGCTGCATGACCGACGTGATGCACCACGACAGCAGGTGTTCGACGTCGATGCAGCCTTCTCCGCTGCTCTGACGCGCCACGACATCGGCGAAGGCGGGCCGGCACAACCCGTCCCAGGTTTCCACGATGCCTACCGCGCGGACATGCGCCTCGAGCAGAGCGACCACCCGACCCGAGTCGAGCGCGAAGGCCGCCTCGAGCAGCGGCATGCGATCGCCGGGCAGTACAGCGATGCCGCGCACGGCGGCGGCGGCACCGGCCGGGCTCGCGCCGTCACGAATCAGCGCGAGCATGCGTTCGAGGGCGGCGATGTCGGCTTCGGTGTAGAGGCGGTGCTTGCCCGGGCGATCCTGTGCGGGACCGATGTCGTAGCGCCGATTCCAGCTGCGCAGGGTGGCAGTCGGAATCCCGAGCCGGTCCGCCACGGCGCGCACCGTGTAACCGGCCGCATCGGAGACAGGGGCTGAACCGGCGGACATCGCTCCATTCTTGCCGATAACCCGATCATCCCGCCTTACCGACGTGGCACGACGCCGTCCTGCGAAGCCGTCGCTCACTGAACGCGCGCCCTCTTTCGCTGCCAGCAAACCTCTCGCACGCACCCAGAAAAGCGGCATCGACGGGCGTCGATACGGCCGAAGTCGTCCGACTGTTGACGCAACCCGCCTCGGCTCGATGAATCATTTATGCATCGTTTCTTGGTACGCTGTCGGTACCGACGATTTCGAGGAGTCATTGTGCGTATCGCCCTAACGTCCGCGTTCCGCCGTTCGGCGGCGACCGCCTTCGTCGCCCTTGCGGTCACCGCCTTGTCCTCGGCCACGGCGGCCGCGGCGCCCCCGACTCCCGTTCCGTCCCTCGATCTGGACCGGTACCTCGGCGTCTGGCACCAACTGGCCGCCGTACCCCAGCCGTTCAACCTCGCGTGCGCGCGTGACACGACCGCCACCTACTCGCTGGACGAGCAAGGCGATGTCGCTGTGCACAACCGCTGCCACACCTGGTCGGGCGGCATCGACGAGATCCGTGGCACCGCCACCGTCACCGACCCCGCCACGAACGCCCAGCTGAACGTCTCCTTCCCCGGCGTACCCGGCCAGGACGGACAAACCAACTACATCGTCACCGCGCTCGGCCCGGAGTACTCGTGGGCGCTGGTCACCTCGCCGAGCCGCCTGTCCGGTTTCGTCCTGTCCCGCACACCCACCCTCGACGCCGCCGCCTGGGACGACATCCACACCGCGATCGAGGCGGCAGGCCAGAACACCTGCCTGTACTTGACCACTCCGACCACCGGCGGGCGCGACGACATCGCCCCGCTGTGCACCCGATGACCGTCTCGATCGCCCTGTTCACACGCGACCTGCGCCTGGCCGACAACCCCGTCCTCGACGCCGCCCGCCGGTCGGCCGACACCGTCGTGCCACTGTTCGTCGTCGACGACGAAATCGTGCCCGCCCGCTGTCCACCCAACCGGGCGGCTTTCCTCGCGAGCGCACTGACCGAACTCGACGCGGGCTTGCGCGACATCGGTGGCCGCCTCGTCGTGCGCCGTGGTCACGTCGCCACCGAGGTCGCGCGGGTTGTCGCGGAAACCGGCGCGAAGTCGGTGCACATCGCCCAGGACGTCAGCGCCTTCGCTACCCGACGCGAAGACGCCCTGCGCGCCGCGCTGTCGAACTGCACCGTGCACCCACACTCGGCCGTGATCACCGCCGTCGACCCGTCGGCCCTGGCACCGGCCACCGGCCGCGACTACTACGCCGTGTTCACCCCATACTTCCGCCGCTGGGTAGACACCCATCGACGCCGTCCACTAGACAGCCCCCGCGAGCTCGCCGTACCCGACGTCGCCAGTGCGGCAATACCTTCCGTCGCCGAGCTGTCCCCCGACCAACCCTCCCCGAACTGCCCGACCGGCGGTGAGACCACCGCCCGCGCGCTCTTGAACAAGTGGCTGGCGGGCCCGATCGACGACTACGCCGACTGCAACGACGACCTCGCCGCCGACGCCACCTCGCACCTGTCGCCGTACCTGCACTTCGGCTGCCTGTCCCCGGTAGAGGTCGTGCACCGCACAGACCTGTCCACCGACGGCGGTCATGCCTTCGCCCGGCAGCTCGCGTGGCGCGACTTCCACCATCAGCTGCTCGCCGCCCGCCCTGACACGGCGTCCACCAGCCTTCGCCCCGGCCCGTTCGCCGTGCGCCGAGACCCCCAGGCGGTCACCGCCTGGAAGGAGGGCCGCACCGGTTACCCGATCATCGACGCGGCGATGCGTCAGCTCGTCACCGACGGCTGGATGCCCGGCCGCGCCCGCCTCATCACGGCGTCGTTCTTCACGAAGACCCTGCGCCTGGACTGGCGGATCGGCGCCGCCCATTTCCTGCACTGGCTGGTCGACGCTGATCTGGCCAACAACCAGCTCAACTGGCAGTGGGCCGCAGGCACCGGTACCGACACGCGCCCCAACCGCGTCCTCAACCCCCTCCGCCAGGCCGACCGTCACGACCCCGACGGCACCTACGTCCGCCGCCACCTCCCCGAACTCGCCCACCTGCCGGGCGGCACCATCCACCGCCCGTGGCGCGTGGACCTGCCCGGCTCCACCTATCCCGCACCGCTGGTCGACGTCGCGGGCATGTGACCCCGCGTCCTCTCGGCAACCGTGCGACACGGCGGCCCGACCGTCCGTTGGCGTCGTCGGTCCCCGGGCGTAACGTCAGGTTCGTGAACGACACGCGCCCCTCCGCGTCCGCCCGATTCGATACGACCCCGATCGTGGTCGAGGATCTCGGACTCATCGATTACCACGCCGCCTGGGAGCTGCAACGGCAGATCGCCGACGAACGCGCCGCAGGCGAGGGCTCCGACCGGTTGCTACTGCTGGAGCACCCGTCGGTCTACACCGCGGGCCGCCGCACCGAGGCCGACGATCTGCCCATCGACGGCAGCCCGGTGGTGCAGGTCGACCGGGGCGGCAAGATCACCTGGCACGGACCGGGGCAGCTCGTCGGCTACCCGATCATCCGGCTGGCCGAACCGGTCGATGTGGTGCAGTACGTGCGTCGTCTCGAAGAGGCACTGATCGACGTGATCTCGGGTCTCGGCATCACCTGCGGACGGGTCGAGGGCCGGTCGGGAGTGTGGTTGCCCGCCACCGACTACTTCGCCGAACGCAAGATCGCCGCGATCGGGGTCCGCGTGCAACGCGGCGTCGCCCTGCACGGCATCTCGCTCAACTGCAACTCCGCCCTCGACGGTTTCCAGGCCATCGTGCCCTGCGGCATCAAGGACGCGGGTGTCACCACCCTCACCCGAGAGCTGAGCCGCGAGGTCACCGTCGCCGAACTGAAGCCGCTCGTCGCCACTGCGATTGTTGCCGCGCTCGACGGAGAAATTCCCGTCCGCCCGCATGACATCGATCGCACCACCGCCCCCGCGCCCGAGCGGGCCCCGAGCGTAGAGTCGGTGCAGTGAGCTCCGTAGACGCCTCTGCCCCCGCCGGACGCAAGCTGCTGCGCATCGAGGCGCGCAACGCGGAAACGCCGATCGAACGCAAACCCAAGTGGATTCGCACCCGCGCCACCATGGGCCCCGAGTACAGCGAACTCAAGGGCCTGGTGAAACGCGAAGGCCTGCACACCGTCTGCGAGGAAGCGGGCTGCCCCAACATCTTCGAATGCTGGGAAGACCGTGAGGCCACCTTCCTCATCGGCGGCGAACAGTGCACCCGCCGCTGCGACTTCTGCCAGATCGACACCGGCAAGCCCGCCGCCCTCGACCGCGACGAACCCCGCCGCGTCGCCGAAAGCGTGCAGGCCATGGGCCTGCGCTACTCCACCATCACCGGTGTGGCCCGCGACGACCTCGACGACGGCGGCGCCTGGCTCTACGCCGAAACCGTGCGCGCCATCAAGGCCCTCAACCCCGGCACCGGTGTCGAGCTGCTCATCCCCGACTTCAACGCCGACCCCGACCAGCTCGCCGAGGTGTTCTCCACCCGTCCCGAGGTGCTCGCCCACAACCTGGAAACGGTGCCGCGCATCTTCAAGCGCATCCGCCCCGCTTTCCGCTACGAGCGTTCCCTCTCGGTGATCACCGCGGCCCGCGAGGCAGGCCTGGTCACCAAGTCCAACCTCATCCTCGGCATGGGCGAGACCCCTGACGAGGTCACCGAGGCCATGCGCGACCTGCACGAAGCAGGCTGCGACATCCTCACCATCACCCAGTACCTTCGCCCGTCCCCGCGCCACCACCCGGTGGACCGCTGGGTGAAGCCCGAGGAATTCGTCGAACACTCCAAGGTCGCCGAACAACTCGGCTTCGCAGGCGTCATGGCAGGCCCCCTCGTCCGCTCCTCCTACCGAGCCGGCCGCCTCTACGCCCAGGCCATGACCCACCACGGCCGCGAAATCCCCGAAGCCATGGCCCACCTCGCCCAGGAAGGCACCGCCTCCCAGGAAGCCAGCTCGGTCCTGGCCCGCTACGGCAGCTGACCTAGACTAAGGGTCCCCTCATCCCCCGGAAGGACCCATGTCGAAGTTCGAGAACGTCTCCGTCAGCAAGAAGGCCAATGTGTACTTCGACGGCAAGTGTGTCAGCTACAGCCTCGAGCTGCCCGACGGCACCTCGAAGTCGGTGGGTGTCATCCAGCCGTCCAGCCTGACCTTCACCACCAGCGCCCCGGAGATCATGGAACTGGTCGCGGGCGAGGCGAAGGTGACCCTGGCCGGCGACTCCACCCCGATCACCTACCGTGCGGGCGAGTCGTTCAAGGTCCCCGGCGACAGCTCGTTCGACATCGAGGTCGTCGACACCATGCACTACATCTGCCACTACGGCTGATCCCCCGGGGTGCCGTCGCCACCGACGGCACCCCTCGAGGCAACCGCGCAGAGCTCTCGCCGAGGCGCCCGGCGATCCGATGTCAGAAGCTCTTGTGCGGCACGCCGACGGTGAGTCCGCCGTCGACCACGAACTCCGCGCCCGTCGAATACGAGGACTCGTCGGAGGCCAGGTAGGCGACCAGCGCCGACACCTCGTCGGGCTGGGCCGCGCGAGCCAGCGGAATCTGCAGGAAGTCGGCCGGAATTCCCTCGGTCATCGGGGTGCTGATGAGACCCGGATGGACTGAGTTGACGCGGATCCCCTGCGGCGCGAGTTCCAGCGCCGCCGACTTGGTGAGTCCACGGACCGCGAACTTCGTCGCCGTATACCCGTGCAGCCCAGGGCTTCCCCGCATCCCCTCGACCGAGGAAATATTGACGATCGACCCGCCGCCGGTCATCGCGGGGACCGCCGCCTGCATGCCGAGGAACGTGCCGGTGAGGTTGATGTCGATGATGCGCTGCCATTCCTCGAGCGCGAAGTCGACGAGCAGGTTGCCGTTGACGATCCCGGCGTTGTTCACCAGCACATGCAGCCCGCCGAACTCTTCGACCGCCGTGCGCACCACCGCCTGCCACTGCTCCGGCTCGCGGACATCGAGGTGCTGATACCGCACACCGAGTTCGCTTGCGAGAGCGGCACCTTCGTCGTCGAGCACGTCGCCGATCACCACCGACGCGCCCTCGTCGACGAACCGGCGCGCGTGCGCGGCGCCCATGCCCCGCGCACCGCCGCTGATCACCGCGACCTTGCCTGTCAACCGTCCCATGCCACGAATCCTTCTGCCGAACCCCTGCCGTTTACACCGTACGAGCGCAGGGGCGATTCGGGGCTATTTCACGAGGAACTCGTCCTTGTACAGCCGGTTCGGCCGGGGAGCCGTCGCTTCGCTGAGCTCGACCTGGTAGTCGCTCTCACGCACCGTCTTCGGCCGATAGCTGCCACCGAAGGTCACCATCACCGACCCGCCGACCCCGTTCACGCCTCGCTCGGAGGTCGCTTCACGGCCCGCGTTGAACACCGTCGCCACATCGCGCCCGTCGTTGCCGACCGCGATGGTCCCGTCATGAAAGAACTGTACGAACGTGCCGTTGTCGGCCGCCACGGTCGCGGCGACCGTGTGTCCGAGCTCGGGTGTCAGGGCGAATTCGGCATCACAGGTCTGGCGCCGGTCCACCGGTCCCGGTACGTCGAGTGTGCGCCCGATTCCGAGCAGTACCGTCTCGCCCAGCGCATTGTGCCGTTCGCGGCCCATTTCGGACCAGAGATGAGTGGTCGACCAGACCTTCACACGCCCGTCGTCGAAAAGCGACACCCGGTCGTCGGTGCCGTTGCTGAACAAGAATTTCGCGCTGTTGGGGGCCATCTATCGATCATGGTCGATTCAGCACGCCCCTGTCGCCCGGTTCGGCCGATACGGCACGATTCCACGGCGATGGAAATCCGCGAAACCGCTGGTAGCAACAGATTTCAGCAGGAAATATTCGTGGCGCCCGAAGATTCGAACGAGATGTGCACGTGGTCGTAGTGATTCTGGGTGGGGCTGCCACGGTCTTCCATGAACGACCAGCCGCCGCCGTCGTTGTAGCGCTGCTTCCAGATCACGTAGGTGACGCCGAAGCGCTCCTTGTTGGCCAGCACGAATTCGGCGATCGCGTCGCCGACGCCGCCGCTGGTCATCACGTCGAGCGCGAGCCCGGCTCCGTGGTCACCGTCGTAGCGGCCGTGCGCCCCGCCGATATCGCTGATACCGAACATCTTCTGCAGCAGGTGGCTCACCTGCGCCACGTGCGGCTGCACGCCCTTCCACTCGGTGTCACACGGGGTGGTGGCATGGATCAGCGACAGCGTCGCCGATTCGTCATGGGCGGACACCGGTGCCGGCTCGGGTTCCACGAATGCGGCTGCGGCGGCGATCGGATCGGGGTCGACCGTCGAGGTGGTCTGCGGTTCGACCGCGGCAGCCTCCTGGACCGCAGGTCCCGGCCGGATCGTCATCCACAGCATGGCCGGGACTGTCGCAGCGACACTCCACACGGCAAGCTGAGCGCGCCCACGCGGCGGCGCCGGTTTGCGATGTTGACCACGCACGATGTCGATCACCAGCTACTCGTAGAGGACAAGGTCACCGCTACATTACGAAATGGTCGCGGAAATGTCACGCCGCACGCATGACGTGCGGTCGGAAAAGCATCCCGCATGCCGGACGATCGCGCAACCATCACGCTGCGATCTCGATCGGAGGACTTGTCGGCACATCACCGTTGCACCGGTTCCGTGCCGCGAGAGGCCGCTGCGACTCCCCGGCCCAGTCATGCCGACAGCCTTGTCCGTCCAGCTCGATCCGCATCCTCCGTGACCGCGCAATCGGTCTCCGAGGCAAGCAGTCGCACATCCTCCACTGAAGATCAGCCGAATTTCACACTGCGCGAATCATTTTCGAATCTTTCACAAATGCCGATCTGTTCCCACCCCCAGTATCGTCACCCGCACCGACATCCGTACCGCATCGAATGGAGACGGCCTGTGCCGGACGCCCTGCACCAGCTCACCACCACGCTCGGCACCCCACCCCCATCCGAGTTCGCCACCCTCACGCCCGACGAGTTCGCCACCCTGAACACCTATGTCCAGGCCGCCCTCGACCAGCGCAAAGCCGCCCTCGACGACGCTCTCGACTCCGGCATGCGTCTCATCCCCCGCCTGGCCCGCCCCGCCGTGAAGAAGGTGCTCGGACTATGACCGCGTCCCACCACACCGCCGCCGAGATCGCCCGCCTGTCCGCAGCGCTCGACCGCCCCGCCGCCGACCTCGAATTCCTCGCCGCGCTCCCCCCGTCTGCCCTGCGCGCCTTCCGCGAACAGATCAGTGACCAGGTCTCGGCCCGCGAGGCCCGTCGCATGCAAAAGACGGCCGCCGCAGCCAAATTGGTGCCGCCGACCCTCGCCGCCAAGATCACCGAAGCCGCGTTCGGCCCGGTCCTCGCCGCCGCCATCGCCGGTTCCGTCGACCCGGCCCGCGCCGTCGCCATCGCCAGTGCCCTGTCGCCCACATTCCTCGCCGACGTCGCCGTCACGCTCGACCCCCGCCGCGCCGCCGAGGTGATCGCCGAGATCCCCGACCGCATGGCCGCCGACGTCGCCCGCGAACTGCTCAGCCGCCGCGACTATCTCACCATGGGCCGCCTGGCCACCTCGGTCCCCGACGACGTCCTGCGCGTAGCCCTGCCCCACGCCGCCGACATCGATCTCCTGCACGTCGGCTACCACCTCGAAGACCCCAGCGCCGCCGACCGCCTCCTGTCGCTCATCACCGACCGCCTCCCCGGCCTCATCCACGCCACCAACGCCGAGGGCCACTGGCCCGAGGCCATCGCCCTGCTCGACACCCTCGGCCCCACCCAACGCTCGCACCTGGCCGACGAAGTCGCCGCTCAGGACGTCGAAATCCTCGACGGCCTCCTCGCCGCCGTCACCGCCCTGGATGCCTGGGACACCCTCCTCCCCGTCGCCGCGGGAATGAAAACCGCCGGCCTGCAACGACTGGCCGCCCGTCCGCTGATGCAGGACCCCACCGTCCTCACGAAGATCGCCGACCTGGCCCTCACCCACAACCTCTGGCTCGACCTCCTCCCCCTCGCCGAACACCTCGCCCCCACGCAACTCCAGCCCGTCGCCGCCCGGATTTCCACCGAACCCGACGATGTCCTCACCACCCTCATCGAACAGGCCCGCGACCACTGGGAAACCCTCTTCCCCGTAGCCCTCGCCCTCGAGCCCGAGGGACGCCAACGCTTCGCCTCGCTGCCTGTCGTGCACCAGCCCGACACCCTCACCACCGCCGTCGCGACCGCCGCCACCCACAACCTGTGGCCCGAAGCCCTTCCGCTGCTCGACATCCTCCCGGAATCCACCCACGACACTCTCGCCACGGCGATCAGCACCCTTCCCGACGACAGCTTCGTCGCCGCGATGGCCGCCGCCCCGGCCGCCGACTGCACCACAACCTTGGTGAAGATCGCCCTGCGCCAAGACGTCGCGTCCCGCTCACGGTCCCTCACCCTCCTCGACGAGTTCGGCGACATCGAAGCCCTCGTCGCCACGTTCACTCCGACGGACTCGTCGGTGTGGAAAGGCTTGTGCGAGATACGAACCGAGCTTCCGGTCCGGTTGCGGCAGCTGCTCGCGGTGCAGGCGGAAGAATGCGGGCAGAACGAGTTCGCCGACCTGCTGTCGGGCGGGCAATAGACGCGCCGAATATGCTGAACGAGGCCGAGCTGCCACCAGTGCGCCGGTCAGGAGGGGTTTCGTGGGGGACACGGAAACAGCAGTGAGCACGGGGCCGTCCCCGTCGTTGCCGACTCTTACGCGCGACCTAGGACGCTCGGCACGGTACAAAGCGCTGGTGGGAGCTGTCGGTGCCGGCCTCCTGACCGGCGGAACTGCTCTCGGCCTCTTCAGCCGATTCGGCACGGCGCCGGTCGCGGTGAGGGACACGTACGCGCAAGCCGGCCACGTCGCAGGAGCCGCCGCCGTGGCCGGTGGGCTGGTACTGGCCATCGCCGTCGCGGCATGGTTCGCCGGCCGCTCACGACAGGCCGACTTGTGGAGCACTCATCACCGATGGGAACTCGGCGCCACCGCAACCGTCGCACTGGTACTCGGCTTCCTTGGCGTGATGTCCTGGAACGAGCACCTACCGAGCAGCTACACCACCCTGCGAACCGAGATGCCGTATTTCGAGCAACTCACCACCTCGGTCGGCGCGCTCGCACTGGTCGCGATCGGCTCAATCCTGGTGCTGCCTCTCGCCTTTCACATGGGTGTAGCAAGAACACTTCGCCGGGGCACCTCGACGGCGGCCATGGCGACGGGGCTGGCGATCGCCGCTGCGGTGAGCGTGGTCGCCGTGCGTGCCGGCGACGACAGGCTCAACGTCGACCACAGCACCGCCGCCCCCACCCCGGTGCCGGCGGCAGCCGACAGATTCGGCACCGAAGCATTTCGACTGCAGCTTCCGCCACTGAACAACCGGCCCGAGGCGACCGGACGTGAAGTCATCGCGGCGGGCACCGGTTTCCTCGTCATCGGCGTCGACGGCCTCCGGGCCTTCGACGGCGCAACCGGCGAACCACGCTGGCACTACCTGCGCAGACCCCAATCCGGAACCCGCACATTGATATACGACCGCGGATCGGCCATCACGGCCGCCGACGGTGCCATCGTTACGACCCGCTGGACGGGTCGAAGCGGCACCCGACGCATCACTTTCGACGCCGTCACGGGCCAGATCCTGTGGACCTCGGACGACCACACGGATTTCACCTCGGACGACCACGACAGCCCAGCGCGCCTCCTCGAGGCCCCCGCCTCGGACACCTTGATCGTGGAAACCGACACCGCCGTCAAGGGATACGACGCCCGCACCGCAGCCCGCCGATGGGTGACACCCGTAGCCGAATCCGGTTGCCGCTCCAGCGATGTCGGTACCCGCGTCACCGCCGATGCCGTCTATCGAGTGCTCCGCTGCGGCGGCTCGATATGGCGCGTTATCGCGATCGACACCGCAACGGGAGGTGTGATCGGCCACCGCGACTACCCCGCCTCGCCCTCGAACAAGCCCACATTGACGCTGCTACAGAACATGACGCTCATCGACTTCTGGACTCCCGACAACCCCGCATACATGCTCGTCGAAAAACCGGACCAGCTCGCCACCTCCCCACTCCGGACCTCGGGTTCACCCTTCGCCGCAGCCGCCGACGGATCGGACCTTCTCGTCGGGCTCTTCGACCCGACGACCCGCCAGAGCCATGTCGACCTGGCCACCTACGACGGCACCTCGCGCACCCGAGTTCCCGAGATGTCGCCGAGTAGCCCGAACAGCGGTGCTGTCCATGTCCTCGCCGAGGAGATCATCGCGCTGGAATACGACACCTCACTACGGCTTTCGCGCTGGCCCCGCCGAAATCCGACTTCCCCCACCGCCGTCCCCATCGAGGCCACCTGCCGCCCCAAAGCGACTCAGCCGACACTCCTCCCTGTCCCCGCATCGATCTTGGTCGTTTGCCAGAACAACGAGGAAATCGGCGACGCCACCCTCGACATCATCGGCTACCGCTGAACCCTCACCCGCCGATCGGTAGCGCCTCACTCTCTGGCCGATGGGCGAGTCAACGCCTTTGTGCCCCAGCAAATATCGCCTGGTAATCCAACCGCACCCAGCTAAAATCGGTCATCCAGGAGTCATTCTCCGGGGGATACACCGAGGTAGGGGTAGGGAATGAAAACCACGCTCATCGTCGCCATCGCGGCACTGTCCGCCATCACACTCACCGGCTGCTCGTCCGATGCCGACGTGGTCTCGGAGAACCTGTCCAAGGAATCCGACCAGTTCAAGATCAACCGCCGCGTGGTCTTCTTCAACGGAATCACCGACAAGTACCTGCTCTCGGTAGAGGGCAAGTGCTCGATCAAGGACGAGAACAAACAACTCGAGGTCACCTGCAAAACCGGCGACGACCAGTACAAGAAACACTTCCTCGGCCTGTCCGACAACGTCAGCTATTTCGTGGAACAACTCGAGCCCGCCGAGGTAGACCGCTACCACTACAAGGTCATCTTCAAGCCCGAGGTAGTCCTCCCCGACGTCGACCGCCCCTGACCCGGCGACCATCACCAACGGCAGACTGCCGATCTCCCCGTCGAGATCGGCAGCAGCCGCGGCATCTGCTTCCCGCCTGGTTGTCGGAGCGAAGCGTCGAAGAAGTCACGGCGCTGTCAACAACTGCAGGAACTCGGCGTTGATAAACACCCTGTCACGCCCGATCTTCACGTCCCTCAGCATCCCAGCGCCAGCCAGCCCACTCAGCCAGCCGGTGGCTGTGGGACGCGATACATCGCACCTTTCCATCACTGTCGCGATCCGGCAGTACGGCTGTTCGAACAGGACAGCCTGAAACTCGGAATGTGATCCCCCCTTGCACACCGTCCGAGCCCGCTGCGCGAAATCTTCCTGCAGCAAACGGATCTTGTTGATCTTGGCAACAGTGGCTTCTGAAGTCTGCGCCACTCCCGCCAGGACATACAGCAACCATGACTCCCATGCAGATTCGGCGGTCACCGCTCGCAGCCGACGGTAGTACTGATGCTTCGTGTCGATGATGTAGCGCGACAAGTACAGCACCGGCAGACGTAGCAAACCGGCTTCCACGAGCATGAGAACGTTGAGAATGCGACCAGTCCGCCCGTTACCGTCCGCGAACGGGTGGATCGCCTCGAACTGATAGTGGGCGGCGGCCATCACGATCAACGGGTCGACACCATCCTCCGAATGGACGAAGCGTTCCCACTCCGCGAGCTTGCCCGCGATGACATCCGGGCCTTCCGGCGGGCTGTACACAACCTCGTTTGTCGTCGGGTTCCCGATCCGCGTGCCAGGTAGGTCCCGCAATCGCATCTGGCGACCTTTGATCGTGCTGCACACCTCGATCGCGGTCGACGTGGTAAGACCCCGCTCGACTGTGTGCTCATAGCCGATCCGCAACGCATGCCGATATCTCAGGGTCTCCCGCGTTGCCGCGTCCGCATGGGCGTCATCGTCCACATGCCGGAACAGCGCGTCCGTCGTAGTGACGATGTTCTCGATCGCCGAGCTGGCCTGAGCTTCCAGCAACGGAATCGTGTTGATCAGTACCGTAGGGTTGGGCATCGCGAGCGCAGCCTGATCCAACTGGGCAAGCGCCCTGTTCGCCCAGATCGCAGCCTTGAGCACGTCGCGCGTCTCGAGCTGCTCGCCGGACGGAACAGGCGGAAGATCGTTGTAGGGAATCTCGGGCTGCCACTTGTTCACTGTCTAAACATGCCACATCAGCACAGGGATATGTAAAGTTTTCTCTGATTTTTTTACACATCATAACAAGATGCGAAGTTTCTTTACATGCGCAGGACCTACCGGGCGAACGGTGGCACGTCTGGGTCTTCCGTCCGTGCCAGCGCCCTACTCACGTAGCTGCCCATCCTCCACTGCCCAGTATTCGCAGGTCAGACGGTGTCAATTGCCGGAGCTCCGAGAGCGATGAATCGCTCGATTCGTTCCCCTGAAGCAGGCAAGTAGGGTCGATACTCCGCGACCGCGAAGACATAGGTCCACGCTTGCAAGCGGCTCGGCGTCAGTAGTGGATGGTGAGCGAGATCATCGAGCCGCTCGGAGATAGTGCGCGGCCCGTCCTGAATTGCCACCCACAACGCGGCTTCAGCGTTGACATCTCCGACTGCCCCCAACGGGTCGATCGTGTACCAGAGGTCAGGGCCTTGCAAGATGTTCTTGGCCTGCAGATCGGCATGGAGCACATGCCGTCGTCCCGTAGTACTCAACAACTTTTCGAGCACGCGCTGCGCGGACGCAAGGTGCCGTTTGCCGTCGATACGTTCGATCGAGTCCGCGAACTTCGGATCATCGAATCGTTCTCTGGCCCAGCCCATTCGCATCTCCGCGATATCGGCGATGTCCTTCAGCACCGGCGGCTCCGGCAGGTCGGGAGCGTTGAGCCTGCTGAGCAGCGTGGCGAACTTGTCCGATTCGGCCGGATCAGCACCTGGCCAAGCGACGGTGCCAGGGACGATCCGGGTCATCAGGAAGACCCCGGTCTCGGTGTCGTGCTGCAGAACGGTGGGTGCGGCACCGCCGACGGCCCACCGCTCGATCATCCGCGTTTCGGTGTTGCCGGCCTCCAGATCGACGGGAATCTTGAGCACGGCGGCACGACCGGTCTCCACCTCCGTACAGAAGACACAGCACGACATCGCGCCGTTCTCGGCGATGGTGTGCAGCTCGAGTCCCCACCGCGCCGCGTAGTCACCGAGCTGGTCGGGCAACGCACCGAGCCAGGCACGTCCGTCCTCCTCTCCGCGCAGGAAGATGATCGCCGCTTCCAGCCGTTCGGGGATTGTCGGGACGTTCATCGAGACAGCACCTCCTTGATTCGGTGGGTGACACGGTCGACGTCGTTCTCGTCGTTGTAGATATGCGTTGCCAAACGCAACAGGCATTCTCCCTGCGCTCCTTGCCCGACCCATGCCCGGACCTCGTCGCCCATCAGCGAGTTCTTCACCTCGGCTGGGTCGGCTCCGTCCAGAACGAAAGCACGCAGCCGGGGCGGCTGAAATTCTGGTGATGCCGTACATCTGGCGCCGACCCCTGCCAGCGAATTCTCCGCTGAGTCCGCCAATGTCCGGCACTGTTCGAGCAGGCCCTCAGTTCGCCATTCACGCCACTGCTCGAAGGCGATGTCGACGCAGAGCCGTGGAACCGGATCGAATGTGCCAGGCCAGGAGAAGCGCTCGACGAGGTTCGTGGAATCCCATGTCAGCGACACCTCGGCCGGTCGGATGAGAGCGTCGAATTCTGGTGTGAGCCATAGGAAGCCAACCGGCCTGAGGGTCGGATACCACTTGTGCAGGGTGCCGAAGACCGCCGAGGCCTTCCAATTGTCTGGTTCCACCGGAATGTGTCCGGGGCAGTGTGCCGCATCCACGATGAGGCGGCCACCACGCTGCACCACCCAATCACCGAGTTCCGCGACCGGCAGATGTATCGCGGTCGAGGAAGTGATCGCGCTGACCTGCAGGTAGTCGACTCGCTCCGGGGTGCGTGCATCGAGTGCCGACAATAGGTCAGCAGCGGATTCGAATGGCACCGGCACCGGCACCGGCACGAAAGCTGCCCCGGCTTTCGAACAGGCGATCTCCCAGGCACGGCGTATCGACGAGTACTCGACATCGAGGACGACTACCGTACTGTTCGCAGACAGCGGAACCGAATCGATGATCGCAGCAGCGCCCGACGTTGCATTGGTGCACAGCGTCATTCGTTCTTCGGCCAATCCCTCGGTCCGAGCCACCTTCGTGGTCTGCGCCAGGAGCCGATCGGTCAACTCGGACCCCAAGTGCACAGTCGGGTCGGATTCGATCCGACGCCGAAGCCGTTCTCCCTGTTCGATCACGCGCAAGGAGCTGAGCCCGTACGAAGCGTGATTGAACTGCGTAAGCCTGGCAGCCAGTGGGAACTCAGCTGCCGCAGCGGGTTTCATTGCAGCCCCGCGCGCAGTTGAGCCAAGCTCGGAACATCGAACCGGAAGATGGCGTCGGCGGCTCGTGCATGGTCGTCGGACACCCCCAACTCGCTGATCGCATAGTGCACGGGATCCCAGATCGCCGGCCGCTCCCGGAGTTCATCCACCAAACGGCGCAGCAGTTCTCGCGATTCCACCATCAGGAAGTCTTCATCGGCCGCTCTGCACAACTCGTCGAGAAAGACAGCTGCCGCACCCGAACCGTGCAGCCACTCGATCTCGGACAGCTGACATGCCAATGTCGTCGATACACGCCCCGCCGCGGACACCTGGCTGAGATCGGTGAACACCGCGAAAGCGTTCGCAGCATTGGGGAACTCTCCCATCAGCCCCAGCACACGGCTGAGGTCGCGGACGTGTGGCGGGTTCTCGCTGGCAACCCCGGACGTCTGCGACATCTCGCGCAATTGAGCGAGTAGCTGAGCGGACCGCTCGAGTTCCATGCACGCCATCGTCTTCTTGCTGAGCCAGTGCACCGCCTCGTATTCGGCGTAGGGGTGATCGGCGGCAACCGCGACATCGATCGCCTTCTGCAACCATTGTTCGGCTTCCATCGGCTGATACGCGGTCAGGTGCGCCAGCCCTCGATGGCCGAACGCCCGAGACTGCACCTCGGGGTCCGCGGACATCACCGCCACCTGGTCGCAGAGCTCGATGCATCGCGCACTGTCCTGAACCGGACCGCACAGCGCGACCTCGGCATAGAGATTCAACGTCTCCGCGAGGAACTCGCTGGGTTCCGGGTACGCGGCAGCCAACTGGTCGAGTACTTCGACGGCCTGTGTCCAGCGGCAGGTCATTCGGAGATTGCGCGCCCACAGCAGTCGCACGTGTGCCAAGGTCGACGCATCTACTGTCGTTGATTCGGCGAGGTCGAGAGCCGCTACACAAGCATCGACTCCTGCCACGTGATCGCCACCGGCGGACAGGCATTCGGCGAGCAAGGCGTGGGCATCGAAGCTCGGCGTGTGCTCGACCGCGATTCGGGCGAGGTCACGCGCCTTGGAGACTGCTCCGAGCGCGAACTGACGTCGAGCCGCCTGCAACGCCAACGATCCGGCCTTCGCACGGTTGCGCGCTTCGACGGCGACGGCTGTCGCACGCACCCACATCTCGTCGTCCCAGTCTTGCTCGGCCTCGAGAATCTGCAGCAGTTTGGCGTGGTGGCGCCGCCACCGAGGTCCGTTCGCCACGCCACGCTCACGCAGCACCTGCGCGAACAGCGGATGATGAATCCGGTACCGGTCGTAGTCGTTTCGCACATCCGCGGGACGGACCAGATCGTGCTCGTCGAACAACACGTGCAACCGCTCGAACACATCGTCCACATCGAGCCGGGCCAGTTCGGCGAGGTAGTCGACTTCGAAGTTGTAGCCGATCAACGCTGCCGTTTCGAGCAGCCGCTGATCCTCGGCAGTGAGGTAGGAAAGGCGGTCCTCGATAACCGCTGTGATCTGTCGCGGCGGTTGATGCCCGCTACGGTGATCCACACGCGCCAACGACTCCGCGAACAATGGATTACCCGCACTCATCCGGACGATCCTCGACACCGCGTGTGGCGCGATCCGCGGACCTGCCACCGTTCGCCGGACCAGTTCCTCGGTGTCCTCGGGCGACAAACGCGGCAAGTCGATGACCTGGGTATCAGGCAGATATCGGCACAAGCGAAAGACTGTGCGTTGCAAGGGATGTGTTTCGTCGGCCGATTTCAATTGATCGGAGCGATACGCCAAGACGAGGACGAGTGGGCCCTTGACTCTCAGCGCGATCGTCGTCAGAAGGTCGATGGTGGCCGTATCCGCCCAATGGAGGTCGTCGAGGACCATCAGCAGCGGAGCATCCGTGACGATGTCCTCGATGAGCAGCAGCAGTTGGTCAAGACGGCTGTCCATCTCCGTGCGCTCCCCGCCGCCGCTCGCCGCATAGGACTGCCCCGTTCGCACGCCCGCGGCAAGCACCTGTCCGACCACCGGCACCGATTCGATCCAATCGGGCGCATTCTCCTTGAACGACTGGGTGATTCGTTGCCAGCGGGTGGGCGATCCGGATCGTTGCGCCGAGGACGCCATCGATCTCAGGCACTCACGCACCGCCTGGAACGAGTCCGAGGCCAGTGAATTCAGCATTGCCTGGCCGTAACCGGTGAGCAGGTGTGCGTCCTGGTGCCGGGCTGCCGCTTCGTGTGCGAAGCGAGTCAACAAACTCGTCTTCCCCACCCCGGCCTCACCGCGCAGGACGATGACGCTCAGCTGGCGTTCCTCGACCGAGCGATCGACAGTGTTCAGTAACATCGCGAGCTCATCGATTCTGTCCACCAACGGTGCCGGTGCAGCTGTCCCCGCCAAAGCGTTCCCCTCGCTTCTGTGCCTTTGCGCAGCGCACAAGGCTGATACGTGAATCATAAGCCGCTGCATGGCCTCGATCGGCGCTGTCAAGCAATCGATCCCGAGCAACTGACCGATAGTTACTGGAAAATACTGGACACCACTGGAACTTCCACTTACCCTCGGCCCCATGTCAGAAGCTGCGGAGCTGCTGGAAGCCCGCATCAACGAACTACGCGCAGCCGTCAGACGCGCCGTCTCCGCCGGCGACCGCCTGGCTGCCCGCCAGTTGCGCAATGAGCTGCGCGCGGTCGAAACCGAGTGGGACGAAGCAGTTCTCGGCCCCGGCGAAGCACCGACCCCGGACCCGAATGTTCCGGTGCGCGAGCATGTTCACCGCGCACTCACCCTGCTCGGCGCACCGTCGGCACCGAAATTGGTGATGCAGGTCCACACCGCCTTCTTCTCCGGCGACCTGGCCCCCGCACGGCTGACGAGCTTGCGCCGCGACGAGGAACGTTCCTTCCGCGCCGCACCT
Organism: Nocardia rosealba; assembly: GCF_020216065.1. Classification (GTDB taxonomy): domain Bacteria; phylum Actinomycetota; class Actinomycetes; order Mycobacteriales; family Mycobacteriaceae; genus Nocardia; species Nocardia rosealba. The sequence continues at coordinate 91,212 of NZ_JAIWNA010000009.1, read as the reverse complement.
TTCGCGCGCCCGTACTACATCTGCGCAGCACTCACCACCGACCTCCTCGCTCCGGCACGCGGACTCCTCGCCCTGAGCAGCTGGACACTCCCCCAACGCATGATCGGGCCCCTCAGTCCCCGAGTGAACCTGCTGACCTCGGCGATCCGACTAGCCGACCACGTCAGAGGCCAGCCGGACATTTCACCGGACGGCATCCGCCTGATGTGGCGCCTGGCAAACTCCATCCCCGGCGTAACAGGCACCCCCGATTCCATCGATGCCGAGGACGTGAAGACCGCCGCGCAACGCGAACTCGCGGTCCATGAAGAAGACGACGCATTCCAGCGGCAACAGGCCGCGACCAGGGCGGCACAGCAGCTCGATCAGCCCGCCCAACTGTTCGGCACCCGGCTGAGCCTGGCCGCCACACGAAAAGAGATGGGATGAAAGAGCTTTCGGCCCGCCTGCAGGAGCTGCGCGGCGAAGCCCCCTCGATCCGTCACAACGCCCGGACCATCGCCGCGCTCACCGCGAACCCCGGCTGCGCCCGCCGCGCACTGCTCGATGCCGCGGCTGTCGACAAGGCCGTTGTCGCACGGGAACTCGGCTATCCGCCGCAGTACGGCCAGTCGTCGTTCGCCATTACGCGCGGCAACGCCTTCGAGTCGATGGTGAAGGCGAACGGTTGCGCCGACCTGCTCGCACTCCTGCGTGACGTCCTCGGCCTGACCATCCCCGAAGTGGCCTATCACAACCTCGACGCGGTCGGCGAGAACGCCGGCAACGCGGTGCGGTATCAGCGCACGCGCCAACTGCTCGGGCAGGCGCTCGACACCGGTGAAGGCACCCTGTTCGACCACCCGATGCTGCGCCTGGACATCGCCGGTGCGCTCGCCTACCTCGAGCCGGATCTAGTCGCCCTGCAGATCGAGGGCAAGTTCCACATCGTCGAGATCAAGTCGTTCCCCATGATCGACGGCCAGGCCGACCCCGCACAGGTCGCGGCCGCGGCGCGCCAGTCCGCGGTGTACGTGATCGCGTTGCGGCGCCTGCTCGAGGATTTGGGTGCTGACCCCGAAAAGCTCGTGTCCCACAACGCGATCCTGGTGTGCACGAAGGACTTCTCGAACCGTCCCACCGCGACGTTCGTCGACCTGCGCAATCAACTGTCCGTCGTCTCGCGCCAGTTGTCCCGGCTGACGTCGATCGAGTCACTCGTCGAACTGGTCCCGCCCGGGGCGACTTTCGAACCCGGCCCGCAACTGGACGAGGTGATCTCCGCGATCCCCGCCCGCTTCGCCCCCGAATGCATCTCCACGTGCGAACTCGGCTTCCTCTGCCGCTCCGAAGCCCGTGCCTGCGGCTCCGTCGACGCCCTCGGTCGCGGCGTTCGCGACGAGCTCGGCGGACTGCACAATATCGACGACGTCCTCACTCTGGCCCGTGGTTCGCGCACTCCCACGGAAGACCAGGTCGACATCGCCGAACTGCTCCGTACCGCGCACCGTCTGCGTCAGGAGATCGCGTGAGTGTGCTGTCCGCACTGGCGAAAGTAGAGGCGGTCGACGCCGGCCGCGCCGTGCCGACCGCGACCGTCCGCCACTGTCACCTCGCCGAGCAGCCCCTCGTCCTCATCCCACTGCATCTCGCGGGCGAGGCGGCGGCACCGCTGGCAGTGCTGGTCGGCGCCCACCATGACGAGGCGAGGCTTCTCATCGTCCCGCAGCCCCGCGACCGCGTCCTGCGCCTGCGGTTCGCCGAGGAACTGGCGGCGATCCTGCTCCCCCACATCGACCGCCACGCCGACGACACCGAACCGGTCGTGATCGACAAGAAGACCAACGAGACCATCGACCGCTGTGTCGACGCCCCGCAGATCTGGGTGCCCAACCAGGCCGCCGTCACCTTCTTGAAACTCCTCGGACGGTCCCTGCGCTTCCGCCGCACCGAAGGCGACGACGCCGTCTCCCCCGCCATCCCGCTCGTCGGCCGGTGGCTCACCTGGTACTGCGACCGCGCCGAACATCCTGGTTCGACCGCCCTCGCACCCCTCACGTCACACCTGTCCACGCACTGGATCACCGGGCAATCCGCTCTCGAGGACGCCAACCTCACCGCTCTCCTCGGCTGGATCGCACCGCCCGACAACCTGACCGGCCCCGAAGCCGCGGCCCGCGCCGAGGACCCGACCATCTGCCCGCCGGCCGGTCCGGCCACCGATCCCGGCTTCGACAATGTCGTCCTCGCCCCACTCATCAACGCCTACGACGCGGCTGCCGACGACATCGCCCGCACCCGTGCCGTCCAGCGCCTCGAACAGGCCCTGCGAACACAGCTGGAACCGACGTGGGAGCTGATGTGGCAAGGCATTTCGCTCTTGCGCACGCTGCCCGAAGGAGCCAGTGTGGCTGCCCGCTGGGCCGAGGATGTGCGCTCCTTCTCCTACTTCACCGAAATCGCCGAAACCCAGGCCCAGTCCCGGCGTGATTCCCCCACCTCCGCCGTCCGGCGACTGCTCGCCCGTGAACAGGCACTCGAACGACTAACCGCCGCAATGGCTTACGACGATCCCTACGTCATGCTCGAGCGCCGACTGGCAGGCGAGGCCTGTCTGGCCACTGTCATCGACTCCGAGCCCACCCGAACCACGCTGAGCGACAAGGGCAAAAGCGTGCTGCGCCCCTTGCTCCGCGTGACAACGACAGACCCCTTCACACCTATTGCCGGCGAATCACTGCACAACGCCGCCGTCAAGAACCAGCAAGCCAAGGTTATCGAGGTCGACGACGACGTGATCGTGCTCGAACTCAGCGGCGGAATGGGCCGCAGCGCAAAGGCTCCCGCCGAAGGAACGGTGAACGTCGAAGGTGACCGCATCGTCTTGGCCCGCTTCGGCCCCAACGGCAATTTCCGCGCCGCCACCCTCCCGCCCCCGGAGGAAACTCCCTGGACCCACGGCGGCCCACCGGAAACCGATGAGGAGAACTGATGTCCGCCGCACACGCCGCTGATACCACCGTCAGCAACATCCTCACCGACCTGGCCGACACCTCCCACAAGGCGATCGTCGTCGACTCACCCCCCGGCGCGGGCAAATCCACCCTCGTCGTGAAGGCCGCCGGTCAGCTCGCCCAAGACGGCACCCAGCGCATGATCGTCGCCCAAACCAACGAACAGGTCGACGACCTCATCGCCCGCCTGGCAGCCGCCCACCCCGACCTCCCCATCGGCCGCCTCTCCGCCCAGGACTACCGCCCCAGCGACCGCATCGACCTCCCGAACGTCCGCGCCGCCGCCAAAGTCGACGACCTCGCCGACCGCACGATCCTCATCGGCACCGCCGCCAAATGGGCCACCCTCACCGAGGGCACCTGGGAACACGCCATCGTCGACGAGGCCTACCAGATGCGCTCCGAAATGCTCCTCCGCATCGCAGGCCGCTTCGACCGCGGCCTCTTCGTCGGCGACCCCGGCCAACTCGACCCCTTCGCCACCGTCGAATCCGACCGCTGGGCAGGCCTGGACTGGGACCCCACCCGCAGCGCCGTCCCCGTCATGCTCGCCAACAACCGCGACCGCCACATCCCCATCCACCGCCTCCCCGTCTCTTGGCGCCTCCCCACCAGCGCCGCCGACGTCATCTCCGCCGCCTTCTACCCCTTCACCCCCTTCACCGCAGGCACCGCCCCCGGCACCCGCCAACTCTCCTACGTCACCCACGGCCTGCGCACCCCCCTGGACCGCTGCCTCGACGAAGCAGCCGACCACGGCTGGGCCCTCTACGAACTCCCCGCCCGCAACACCCTCCGCACCGACCGAGAAGCGGTATCCGCCATAGCCTCTCTGGCCGTTCGCATCCTCGAACGAGGCGCCACCGCCACCTCCGAACAGGGCACCCACCCCGTCACCGCCGACCGCCTAGCCATCGGCACCGCCCACCGAGACCAGGCCGAAGCCATCCGCCTAGCCCTCCGAGGCACCCTCGCCGAACCGGTCACCGTCGACACTGCCAACCGCCTCCAGGGCCGCGAATACGACATCACCATCGTCCTCCACCCATTGTCGGGCCGCCGCGACGCCAGCTCCTTCCACCTCGAAGCCGGGCGGTTGTGTGTCCTCACGTCCCGTCACCGCCACGCCTGCATCGTCGTCGCCCGAGCCGGCATCGCCGAGCTACTCGACGCCTACCCCTCCACAGAACTGGTCCACCTGGGCGTCCCGGTCAAATTCCCCGACGGTTGGGAAGCCAACCAATCCATCCTCAGCCACCTCGAGAGTCACCGAATTAGCTTGTAGGACAAGCACATCACAATGGTCTCGGTGACCGATCGGCCGGATCTCCCGACCACGGGACCCAACCATTGCAGAGAACTCTCACACTCCGGGGGATCACACGAGCACGTGTGCCCAGCAGTTCTGCCACCTCGTGCGAACGATCGCTATCGTTACCGCGATGGGCTCGATGAGGATTGCGGTTGCGGCGTTGTCCGAAGACCTACTGCCCTTGTGGCGGGCGCTGCACCACCGTCTCGGCACTGGGCGACCGGTGGCCTCGGTCAAAGTCTGCGGAATGTCCGTAGCTCAGCGGACGGCACTGGCCGACCTGTTCGGGATGGCTGCGCTGCCGGGTGAAACACATACCGTCAGTTGCGCACAGCTCGACGCCGTGCTGGTCGACCTGACGGGTCTGTCCGGGCGCGAGGTGGTCGAGCAGACAGTCGGGCCGATCGAGAACCGGTCGGCAGTGCGGACGGCCAGGGCGCTGGAACGACAGGAACTGTGGGGGTGGCTCGCGCGGCATCCGGTCATCGAGGCACAGCCGGTGCTGGCGGACTGGGCGGCGGCGATGGAGCGAGCGGGGGTCATCGAGCAGTCGGTCACGCGGACGCGAACGATGCTGGAACAGGCGTTGCGCGTCCTGCGCGCGATCCCCGCACAGGGGCAGCCGTTGCCGGTCTTCGCCGACCAAACGCTGGACGACCCACACGCCCTCGATGACGGAACTCGCCTGCAGGGAATGGTGATTCGGGCCCTGGCGGTGATGCACGGCCGCCCTGTTCCCGCCGATTCCGGCGAGCTACGCCAACTGTGGATGTCGGCCGGCGTAGCCGATGACGAATTGTCCTCCACAGTGCTCGTCGCCGGTATGGGCGGCCTGGACCGGGGCGGAACCCTCGGGAAGATGTTGCAGGTGTGCGCCGAAGGCGCGCTGGCGGCGTCGGTGACGTTGCAGCAACTGCGCACGGTGGCCTCCCTCGATGATGCGCCGCCGATGGTGGCGGTTGTGGAGAACCCGAGTGTGCTGGCAGTCGCGGTGCGGCGGTTCGGCCGTGCCTGTCCCCCGATGGTGTGCACCGCCGGCTGGCCGAACAGCGCCGGAATCAGGTTGCTCGACCTGCTGAGTCAGTCGGGCGCCCGACTGAACTATCACGGGGATTTCGATGGCGAAGGGCTGCGGATCGCGGCGCACGTCGTGGCCCGTGTCGGTGCACGGCCGTGGCGGATGAGCTGCCGGGACTATCTCGCCGCGGTGACCGATGGGCCTGGCGTCGGGCGGGTCACCGGAGTGCCATGGGACGACGCGCTGGCGGTCGAGATGAATCGCCTCGGCGTATCGGTTCCGGAGGAACGCGTCATCGAAACGTTGCTCGCCGATCTCGTACCGTAGTTGTCGGTGGCCGCGTCTATCGTTGCCGGCAACTGCAGGAGAGGCAACGTGATGGACCCGATTCGTGTACCGGCGGACATGTTCCGATTCACGACTGTCGACCGCTCCGGGCTCTACATGGCAGTCCTCCAGGCATTCGGCGAGGCCAACGAACGTTTGGAGACCGCTCTCAGCCTCGACGACCTGCGTCGGCGGCTCGACGCGGTCGGCTTTGTGGAGGCGATCGCCGACGACGACCTGGCCGCTTCGCTCGAGCGGATGCGTCAATGGAACCTGATCGATGTCGTTCAGAACCATTCCGAGAATTATCGGACCGCACTGGATTACGAACGCCGCAACCTGCTCTATTCGCTGACCAAACAGGGCGAGGCCGCCTTTGCCGGTGTCGTGCACGCGATTTCGGTGCTGACCTCTTCCGGTGCGTTGCAGACCGCAGTGCTCGACGCCATCGGTGACCGGTTGGCCGACCTCGTACGCGAACTCGACAGCGGTTCGGACAAACGAATTTTCACCGTCGCGTTCGAACTCGAATCGCATCTGGAAGGGCTGCGAACCAATACCAAGCAGTTCAATGGTGAGTTGCAGCGGCTGTTGCGTGCAGAAGGCGTCGACTTGGCGGTTTTCCATGAGGTGAAAGCGGCTACAGTCGCCTACCTGCAGGAGTTTCTCAACGACATCGATCGTCGCAGTCATGTCATCGCGAACCGCATCCAGGCCGTCGAGGACTTCGGGGTTTCCCGCATGCACCAGCGTGCACTGCGTGGCGCGGAACTGCCGACCCTCGGCGGGACCGATCCCGCCCCGGCCTGGCTCGAACAGCGCCGAGCCCGGTGGGAGGGACTGCGGGCGTGGTTTCTGCCGATCGATGATTCTCCACCCCGAATCGACCAACTGCGTCAGGTCGGGCGGCGCGCGATCATCACCTTGCTTCAGGTTCTCGACCGGCTTACCGAGTCTCGTCGCCGCGCCAGCAGCGCGGTGGCCGACTTTCGTGAGCTGGCCCGTTGGTTCACGGTGCTGCCCGAGGAAGACGACCTGCACCGGTTGTGGTCGACGGCATTCGGCCTCGGCTCGGCTCGGCATGCCCATCTGACCCACCCCGATCCCGAGCTGGTCAGCTACTCCGCGTCCTGGGCAAGCGCACCGCCGGTCGAAGTGTCTCCCCTGCTACGCAGCGCCGGGCGAACGGAACGAATGGGGCGCACGGGGTCCGTGCCCGATGTGTCCGCGCTCCGAAAGGAGCGGGCGGTCAAGGCCGCTGCCGAGCGGGCGGAGCTGCTGGCAGCGTGGGACCTGCTCGACACCGGCGGGCAGACACGTACATTGGGACAGTTCGTCGACCTCGATCACGCGATGTTCGAACGACTACTCGACCTGCTCGGTCGGGCGCTCGGTGCCGCCCCCGATTCGGCCGGTGTGCGCCGATCGATGACATCAGACGGCCGGGTCGAGATATCGCTGTCCGCCGGCGATCCGGGTGCGATCGCCGAATTGCGCACACCCCGAGGAGTTTTCCGCGGTCCCGATTATCGGGTCCGGATCCGTACGGTGGGATCGAGGCGGTCATGAGCGAATTGACCAACCAGCTGGCGATCGCCGAACGAGAGGATGTCGGTCGGGGCATTCGGTATCTGCTGGCGCAGCCGATGCTCACGGAGGCGGCCGCGCCGGACCGTTTCGATGTGGTCAGGCGTCGCCGTGATCCGATCACCAAGTGGTTCGACTACTACTGTGGTTGGGCGGTGGTGGTCGAACCACGGCTCGGCTATGCCCGATTGACCAAGGTACGCACGGCCCCCGACGCGACGCGACCCGCAAAACGGGTGCGAACGCAACGCACCGCGTTCGATCGGCGTCGGTACGTTCTGCTGTGTGTCGTCGCGGCCGAACTCTGCACGACGCCCGTCACGACGATCGGTCTGCTCGCGGGCAAGGTCCACGCCGCCACCGTAAACGATCCGGTGCTCGTCGGATTCGATACCGCCAACCGCGCGGAGCGGCGGGCTTTCGTCGACGCGCTGCGGCTTCTCGAATCGTATGGCGTGCTCGACCCGGTGGACGGGACGGCCGATGCCTACGTCGACTCCGAGCAGGCGAAAGTGCTATTCCGCGTGGATGTCACGCGGCTACTGCGGATGTTCGCCATCACGGTCGGCCCTTCACAACTGAACGTGCCGGTCGCCGAGGTCGCTCTTCGGCTCCCGACCATGCTGGGTGAACTCACGCGGGAATCCCGGTACGGTGACGCGGCTGGGCCGCTCGGCCGACACGCGGATGCGGTATCGAGTACGCAACGCAATCTGTGGTTGCGGCACAGTGTGTTTCGGCGGGTCGTCGATGATCCAGTCCTGTATTTCGATGATCTCGATGCGGACGAGCTGGGCTACCTGACGTCGATCACCGGCCGCAGATTCCTGCGCGAAGCCGCGGAGCTCGGTGGATTCGTCCTCGAGGAACGTGCCGAGGGCGTCCTGTTCATCGATCCGGACGCGATCGCGACAGACACGAGATTCCCCGACGACGCGAGCACCGCCAAACTCGCCGGACTGCTGCTGCTCGACGAGATGGTCGGCCCGACCACCGTCGAACAGTTGCGTCGCCGCGCGATGAATCTGCTGGAGCGATTTCCGCGCTGGGCGAAGACCTACCAGGCAGCCGACGGCCCCGCGCGATTGGTCACCGACGCACTCATCGCACTCACCGAATTCCAGCTGATCCGCACCACCACCGCCGGTTTGGTCATCCCCCTGCCCGCTGCCGCCCGCTACCGCGTGCGCGGAGTCCGAACCACCACCGACGACGAGGAGTTCTGATGGTCGAGCCTGTCGAGCGCTGGATGCCGAGCCGCGCGGGGATTCTCAATGTGTGGCGCTATTACGACGAGATCCTCGAATTCCACAACGGTCGGCTGCTCCTGCGGGGCGCGAACGGTAGCGGGAAATCGAAGGCGTTGGAACTGCTGTTGCCCTTCCTCTTCGACGCCAGCCTGCGCGCCAATCGCTTGTCGACCTTCGGGACCAGCGAGCGGACGATGCATTGGAACATGATGGGAGAAGGCACAACGGGCGTGACCCGGGTCGGCTACGTCTGGCTGGAATTCCAGCGTGGCGGTCCGGCGGCAGAGTGGCTGACCTGTGGTGCGCGGCTACAAGCGACATCACGAACGCCGAGTGTGCAGGCGGACTACTTCACCACAACCCAGCGTATCGGCGCCGCAGGCGAAGAGGGCGTGCTGGTACTGACGGAAGCCGACCGCCCGATCACCCGTAAGGAGCTCGATACCCGTATCGGGTCCGCGGGGACGGTCCACGACACCGGCGGTGATTACCGAGATGCCGTGCGAACAACACTGTTTCCCGGCCTGTCCGAACAGCGCTACGACGCATTGATCACGGCCCTGTTGCAGCTTCGGATGCCGAAGTTGTCGCAACGACTCGACCCCGGATTGCTCTCCGGCCTGCTCTCCAAGGCACTTCCTCCGCTCGGGCAGGACGAGATCGCCGACCTGGCAGAGGGTTTCGAGCGACTCGATGCTCAACGGGAGCGGCTCGAGCGGCTGGCGATCGAAGCGGCCGCGGTCGGCAAACTCGCCCGCCAGCAGCGCACCTACGCGCAGCAGGTAATGCGTGCGCAAGCCGGTGAGCTCGTGAGCGCGACGACGGACCTGTCGAGCTGTTCGGAAGCGGAAAAACGATCCGCCACCCAGCTCGTGGAAACCAGGGATCTGCTCGCGCGCACCGACCAGACGATTCTCGACCTGCGCCGGGAGTCGGCTCGGCTGACCTCCCACCGCGAGGGCCTGATGAAGTCTGAGGCCTACAAGGTCGGCTCGACTCTCGACGAACTGCGGAATACCCGCCGCGGCGCGCAGCGTCGAGCCGATGCCGCAACAGCTGCGGCTGCGCATGATGATCAGGTCGCATCGGCGGCCGCGTCTGCCCGATCGACCGCCGCTGATGCCGTGCGATCCCGGATACAACTCACCGATCGGAGTGCGGAGGAAGCTCGGCAGTGCGCACAGCGCTGCGGGATGATCGCGGTGCTGGACGAGGTCGCCACCGATCCCACATCCGGCAAGGCGCGCACGGTGATTCGGAATTCTGTGCAAGCCAGAGAAGACCAGCTGCGCCGGATGGAAGCCGAGATACAAGCTCATCAACAGGCGTGCTCGGCCCGGGCTTCCGCCGAAGCCGCCGTGGAGGCGGCTCGGCACGACTTCAGCTCGGCTGATGCAGCGCTGATCAGCTCGACCGAGCGTAGAGAAGTTGCGCTCGACGACTTGCGCGCAGAGATCAGACGCTGGGCGAGCGGCTGCCATGAACTGGCGCTCGATCCCGACACACTTGTCGCCGCCGCCGACAACGAACCACGATTCGCCGCGCGAGTGAGCCAGGCAGTCACCGCGGCTGTCGAATCGGTAACGTCGGCCGCGTCGGATTGTCGACGTGAGCACACGAATGCCACAGCCGCGCGAAAAGACCTCGAGGACGAACGCGCTCGTGTCGCGGCCCAACCTGATATCGCACCTGCCGCGCCCGCATGGCGAAGCACGGACAGATCAGCGTTGGCGGGCGCCCCGCTGTGGCGGCTGGTCGACTTCGCCGACGGAATCTCCATCGCTACAGCGGTGGGGGTGGAAGCAGCGCTCCAGTCGGCGGGGTTGCTGGATGCCTGGATCGGCCCACGAGGCGAGGTCCTCGGCCACGATGTTTTCGCCGTGCCCGACGCGCTCGAACCGATTTCAGGACCGTCGCTGGCGGACGTGCTGGTCGCGGTCGACGGGACCGCGGTGCCGACGGGCCGGGTGAATCGACTGCTGGCGTCCATCGCGTTCGGCGAGTCCGTTCCCGAATCGGGGATGGTCGCGGTTGGTGCCGACGGGCGGTGGCGGGTCGCGAATATGGTCGGCAGCTGGACGAAGCAGGAGCCCGAATTCATCGGCGCCGAGATCCAGGCGCGCAAGCGAGCACAAACACTGGCAGACCTCGACCGCCGGATCGGCGAGCTCGACGCCGTGCTCGACGGACTCGAGGAGCATATCCGGGAACTGGCGCGTCGGCGCGCCAGAATCGACGAGGAATTCGACACGCGCCCCGACAGAAGCTCACTGGCACAGGCGGATTCAGCAGTGCTGGCCGCACAGGTCGCGGTCACCGCCGCCGATCGTGCCGTGCACAACACCACCGACCGGTTGCGTACGGCCGAGTCGGCGGTGCGGTCCGCGCTGCAATCGCTCATCGCGTTCAGCGCCACCGCCGGGCTCCCGAGCGATCAGCACAACATCGATGTTGTGCGCTCGGCCCTGCGCGCGTTCGACGGTCAGGCTGCCACTTGGCTGGACCACGTCCGCGATCTCGAGCACGCGCGCCAGACCGAGCGGTCCGCTGCCGAGGCCGCTGATCGGGCTGATGCCGCAGCAGCGCGCTCCCGAGACGCGGCGAGCCGCGCACTGGCGGAACTGGTCGACCTCACCGGCCAGCTGCAGGCGATCGAAGACGCGGTCGGTCGCGAGTACCGCGTGGTGCTCACCGAGATCGCAGCATCGAGAGAGGAACTCATCCGAACCGACGACGAGCTCGAAAAGGCCAGGGCGCGTTCTGGGGATTTGCGAACCGAAGTCGGCAAGTGGGAGGCCCGAACGGCCAACGACCGTCGGGCCCACCTCGCCGCGATCGAGAACAGAGATACGGCAGCACAACGCTTCAGAGCTTTGGCGAGCACCACGCTTCCCGCTGACACCGAACTCACCGACCTCGATCAGTTCCGCGAAACCCTCGATGGGTCCGATGGTGTGCGAGCCGCGCTCGACGCGGCCAGGATGCTCACCGCGGCATGGCCGACAGTTCCGCATACCCCCACAAGCGTCGGAAATGCGTTCAACCGACTGTCCAGCTCGGTCCACGAGTGCCGCGCGGTGCTCAGCGCTCGGGCCGACCTGGAACTCGAAAACACCGGAGAGGTCCAGGTGTTCACGGCCGTGATCGACGGAGTTCGTGTCGGCGCCGCGGAACTGAAACGGATCCTGCACACCGAAGCCGAGCAGAGCCGCAACGACATCACCGAGCACGAGCGCACCCTGTTCGACAAAACACTCACCGGCGACACCCGCAGGCACCTCGCCGCGCGCATCCGCCAGGCCAACGAGCTGGTCAAGACGATGAACGATCGGTTGGGCCAGGTTCGCACCGCGTCGGAGGTCGCGGTGCGATTGGTGTGGCGAGTCGGCAAGGACCTACCCGCGGGCACGAAGGCCGCCCGCGAGCTGCTACTGAAGGATCCGGTCCGCATCGACGAGGCGGAACGCGAAGCGCTGCACCGGTTCCTGCGTGAACGCATCGACGAAGCCAAGGCCGACGACAGTGCGAATACCTGGGAACAGCAACTGTCACGCGTCTTCGACTACACGAGCTGGCACCAGTTTGTCGTCGAGATCGATCGCGGTAAGGGAGAGGACTTCCAGGAACTCACCAAACGGCTACACGGCGCGCTCTCCGGCGGAGAGAAGGCCATCGCACTCCATCTGCCGCTGTTCGCCGCCGTTGCCGCACATTACGAAGCGACCCCGACCGCACCACGGCTGATCATGCTCGATGAAGTATTCGTCGGCGTGGACACGGTGAATCGTGGCCAGATCTTCGCGTTGCTCAGCGCCCTCGACCTCGACCTCGTACTCACGTCGGACCACGAATGGGGGATGTACGCCGAACTCCCCGGAATCGCTATTCATCAGATCGTCACAGGAGATGGCAACGACGCCGTCACCACGGCCCGGTTCACCTGGAATGGAAAAGAGCTGGAAGCAGCGTAATCACCCCTTTTCACCGGTCACCGACTCCCAGCTCGGATCTGAGCGATCATCTCAGCCAACTGCCCCACCCTCGGATCATCCTCCCCATGCCAAGCAGCCAACTGCTCATGCAACCGCCGCAATCGAGTCAACGCCGCACGCACCTGCCCGCTGTGCACCTGACAGTTCGCCATTTGCCGCTGGCAGAACATCACTTGGTCGTCGTACGGTCCCCGTTCGGCGGTGAGGTCGTCTATCAGTTCGCTGTAGTGAGCGATGGCCTGCTTGTAATCCCCTGCCTCCATGCACAGATCAGCCAACCGCACCCGAGCGTCGACAACGTCGGCATCCCGCGCACCGAGTTGCGGCACTGCAACTTCGAGCACAGTGTTCAGCTGACCGATGGCCGGCACATACCGTGATTCGTCGGCGAGATCGCGCGCCTGCCGAACGGCGCGCTCGAGGTCGCCACGAGTGAAGTCCGACTCTGCCGGGGACTTCGGGGCACGACGATGGTGGGTAGCTGCCGTCCTCGTCGCTGCCGAAGCGCCGACCGCTGTCGCGTACAACCGAGTAGGACTGGTCGGATCGGGGTTTTCATGCAGCCCGTCCAAGGCGCCCACATAACGCATCACCACCGAGTACACGGCGGTCGCATCGGCCGGACGGTGCGTGTGATCTTTGGCGAGCATGCTCGTGATCAGCACGCTCAGCTCCTCGGGTACGTCACCGCGCGCGTGGTGGACCACCGGCGGGTCCGCATTGATCTGGTTGATCATGGTGTCGATCTCCGAAGCACCGAGCATGGCTCGCACCCCGGTGAGCAGCTCGTACATGACCAGCCCGAGCGAATACAGATCAGTCTGCGGCACAACGGTTTTCCCTCGCACCTGCTCGGGCGCCATGTACTCGGGCGTCCCGATCCCCGATCCGGTTCTGGTCAGCCGGGTCTGGTTCGCGTCCATCGCGACGGCGATTCCGAAGTCCAGCACCTTCACCGTCCCATCGGGACAGAGCATCAGATTCGACGGCTTGAGATCGCGATGGAAGATGCTGTGGCTGTGAGCTTCCGCAAGCACCGCGGCGGTTTGCGCGGCAATCGATGCGACCGCCCCGGTGGACAGGCTCCCCCGCTTGGCCAGAACGCTGTCGAGCGTAATCCCGTCGATGTATTCCATGATCAGGAACGGCTGTTCGGGGGGACCGGCGTCGATGCCCGCGTCGAAGACGGTTGGCATCCCGGGATGGCTCATTCGCGCCATCAGTTCGGCTTCCCTGACGAAGCGCCGCTCCCACTCTTCGCTGTCGGCCAGACCGGGATGGATGAACTTCACCGCGATCCGTCGTTTGAGCTGCCGGTCGAACCCTCGATAGACCTGCCCCATCCCACCTCGACCGATGATTTCGATCAGTTCGTATCGCCCAGCGACGATGCGCGGCGTCATGTTGTCGGCCCCGGTGACAGCCGACCTCCAGCGAGCCCGGCGATTCCCTCGCGAACCAGCCGCTCGACCGCGGACCACTGACGCCGCCACGCGTCGTCGAGCGCCATCAGCTCGACAACGCTGTCGCCTGTCAGGCGTTGCTCGGCGAGCGGCATGCGGGGAAAGCCCACGGCGAACAGATCCGGCAGCTTGCCGTCGTCATTGTCCGCCGCGGCCTGTAGTACACCGGCGAGGAATCGGTGGTCGATCACTGCCGGGTTGGCCCGCACGAGCGCCACTCGCGGCGCAAGCAGGGCTGAAACCGCGCATGCCCGAACGATTGTCGGGCCACTGCCGGTAACCACAAGGACGTCGCCGGGTCGGGTGGTGACCGCACCGGGAACGCTGGGGTCGCCCGATGTGGACGGCGACCTGCCGACCCGAATATCCTTGGCGCTCAACATCGGACTTCCGGTGTCGACGGGGAGGAGTGTGGGCGGTGATTCGAGTACCTCCACTGTGCCCGCACCGACGAGTTCACCGATCGTCACTGCCGGCAGCACACGAGGGCGGATCTCGAGCTCGGGTACCGATGGCAGGGAGAACGCAACAACATCGGCGCGACGAGCGACATAGGAGTTGTCGCCCGGCTCGGTCGGCGCGCTGGCCGAGTCTCTAACCACCGATCGCTCACCTTCCTCTGGACGCATAACGGTAGCAGCGCCAGGTGCGTCTGGCGGGCGCCGACGTCATCGGGTGAATGCGAATACTTTGCCACGTTTGCGATTGACATAGTTTTCACTTCCACGTAGCGTGGCCGTCGGCGAACCTTCCACCAGCCAGATCCCACACAACGCGAACCTAAACATGCAGAACGGCGAATTACTCCCGAATGGGTACTAAATTGGACCGTTCTACCGTCGACCAACCAGGAGTACCCCTGATGACCAACGCCGTCGAGCCGCGCCCGCTCAACGTCGCCCCCGGCTCGATCGTCGTGGTCCGTGACGAGGAGTGGCTGGTCACCTCAGCGGAACAGGGCTCCGATGGTTGGCTGCTGCGCGTGCGCGGCCTGTCCGAACTCGTCGCCGACACCACGGCGACGTTCTACGACAGCCTCGACGAGATCGAAGTTCTCGATCCAGCCCAAGCACGAGTGATCGCCGACGGGTCCTCGGGATACCGGGATTCCCGCCTCTGGCTCGAAGCGCTGCTGCGCAAGACCCCCTTCCCTTACGGCGACCAAACCCTGACGGTCTCGACGCGCATGCTCGCCGATTCCCTGGGCTACCAGCGCGCCGCGGTAGCCAAAGCCCTTGACCCCCAACATATTCGGCCACGTATCCTGCTCGCCGACGCGGTCGGTCTCGGCAAGACCCTCGAGATCGGCATGATCCTGTCCGAGCTCGTGCGCCGCGGCCGTGGTGAGCGCATCCTGATCGTCACTCCCAAGCACGTACTCGAGCAGATGCAGCACGAACTGTGGTGCCGATTCGCCCTGCCGTTCGTGCGCCTCGATTCGACGGGCATCCAGAAGGTCCGCCAGAAGCTGCCCGCCACCCGCAACCCGTTCACCTATTACAAGCGGGCGATCATCTCGATCGACACCCTCAAAAGCCCCCGCTACAAGGCCCACCTGGCTCGCCAGCACTGGGACGCGGTGGTGATCGACGAGTCGCACAACCTCACCAATGTCGGCACCCAGAACAACGAGCTGGCTCGCGTGCTCGCCCCCAATACCGAGGCACTCATCCTCGCCTCGGCGACCCCGCACAACGGTCGCGAGGAGTCCTTCGCCGAACTGCTTCGCCTGCTCGACCCCACCGCCGTGGCCGCCGATGGTTCGTTCACCAAAGACGATGTGCAGAACCTGCTGATCCGCCGCCACCGTCACCACGACGAGGTCGCCGCCGAGGTCGGTAGCGACTGGGCCGAACGCGCAGAACCGGTCCACAAACTCGTCACCCCCTCGCCCGCCGAAGACGCTGTCGCCCGGGAACTTTCGCAGGTCTGGCTGCACCCCGAGAACGGCAGCCCGTACTCCGGTGAGACCAAGGGCCTGTTCCCGTGGACGCTGGCCAAAGCCTTCCTGTCCTCCCCCGCCGCCCTGCGCGAATCGATCGACCAGCGCCGCGCCAAACTGCGCGACGGCACCCCGGAGCAGCGCATCGAATTGGAAGCGCTGAACACCCTCGCCGACCTCAACGACAAGGCATTCACTGAATCAGCAGGCAAGCAAGCGGCCTTGGTGGATCGGCTGCGTGAGATCGGCGTCGGCCCGAAGTCCGCGATGCGGGCGGTAGTGTTCGCCGAGCGTGTCGCCACGCTGAAATGGCTCACCGAATCCCTGCCCGCCGCATTGGGTTTGAAGCCCGAGAACATCGCGATGCTGCACGGCGGCCTGTCCGATGTGGAGCAGCAGGAGATCGTCGAGAGCTTCAAACTCGAGACCTCCCCGATCCGCGTGCTGGTCACCGGCGATGTTGCTTCCGAGGGCGTGAACCTGCATGCCCAGTGCCATCACCTGATCCACTACGACATCCCGTGGTCGCTGATCCGCATCGAACAGCGCAACGGCCGTGTCGACCGCTACGGCCAGAAGTTCCCGCCGGTGATCTCGTCCCTCATCCTCGAACCGTCGGACCCGGAGTTCTCCGGCGACCTGCGGGTGCTGTCACGCCTGCTGGAACGCGAGAACCAGGCCCACACCACCCTCGGCGACGTGGCCTCGCTGATGGGCAAACACAGTGTGACCGAGGAGGAATCGGCGATCCGGGACGTCCTCGCGGGCAAGGCCGAACTCGACGCGCAGGTCCGAACCATCGACGACGTCCTCGACGGCGACGATTTCGATTCCTTCTTCGCCCAGCTCGAGACCGACTTCACCCCGACCCTCCCCGAGCTCCCCCGCCAGAGCCTCTACCCCGACGACGTGAGCTACCTCGACGAGGCACTGCGCGCCGCGTTCGACGATGTCCCCCAGGCCGAACCCGGCAAGGGCGGCGTCGGCTGGACCGTGCACGCCAATCACGGTATCGCCGAACTGATTCCCCCCAAGGACCTTCGCCAGCGTCTGTCGCAGCTCCCGCAGAACTACCGCGAGAAGGGCCAGATCGACAAGCGCCTCAAGCTCGCCACCTCCACCCAGGTCGGTGACGCCCAACTGCGCGCCGCCCGCCAGGGTAAAGGCATCAACGACACCACCTGGCCGGAGGCTCACTACCTCGGCCCGCTGCACCCCGTGCTCGACTGGGCAAGCGACCGCGCCCTATCGGCCCTCGGCCGCAATCAGATCTTCGCCATCCGCGGCAAGGTCGACGCCGTCACCGTCGTGCTCATGGGCACTCTGATGAACCGCCGCGGCCAGCTCGTGTCCCGTGTGTTCTCCACCGTCGAGTTCCCCGACCCGGCCCGACCGAACTTCGCGATCGCCAGCCCGCTGGAGAGCCTCGACTTCTTGCTCACCGAGACCGGTTTGAAGCCGAACACCGCCAACCCCGGCCCGATTCCCGAGCCGGACCGCTTCCAGCACCTGATCCCGGTCGCCGTCGACAAGGCCACCCAGTCGATGAAACTCGTCCTCGACCAGCAGGAACGCTCCGCCAACGAGCGTCTGGCCCAATGGCGCCAACGCGCCGACCGCTGGTATTCCGGCGCCGAACAACTCGAACTGTTCGGCAGCCAGAAAAAGAAGGTCGACACCTACGCCCGCCGCATCGCCGAGGAACAGCGCCTCGCCGAATCGCTCGCCCCCACCCAGCAGCTGGTGCGCCCGCTGTTGGTGATCGTCGCAGACAAGGACCAGTGATCATGGCCTCTTTCGATTCCATCGTCGTCGGCGAGGATTGGATCAGCGAACACTACTTCACCACCGATTCGGTGAAGGAGTCGTTCCACGGCAAGGTGATGGAGCTGCGCAAGGGGTGGGACGCCGAGGCCAAAGAGGGCCGCAAAACTGTGCGCAGTTCCCTCCTGGCCAGCGCGGGCGAACTGCACACAGCATTGGGCGCGCTCGCCGAGAACCCCGATTCCGCCCCGAAGGCACACGCCCAGGTGCGCGCCGCTTTCGGTTTCGACGGCGAACTCACCCCCTTCGCCGCCGAACGCGCCGGTTCGGAACTGCTGATCCCCGACGCCCAACTCGCCGGCACGCCGAATGTGCTGTTCTTGCAGGCGAACCCCGTCGAGTCGATCGAAGACTTCCTCGGCACCGGCACCCTGATCGCCGAAGCCACTGAAGACGGCAAACCCCTCGAATCGGCCTCGAAAACGGTCTCGGCCGCCTTCCGCTCCGACACCCCACCAGCCTTCGTCGTCGTCCAGGCGGGCCGCTGGCTCCTGCTCGCCGAAGCCGAACGCTGGGCCGAAGGCCGCTACCTCGCCATGGACCTGCTGGTGGTCGTCGAACGCCGCCACGAGGCCCGCGGTGGCGAAATCGACCGCGCCGCAGCCATCTTCGGCCACCAGTCCCTGCGCCCCGACGCCGACGGCAACATCTGGTGGACCGGCGTCCTCGAAGACTCGGTGAAACACACCGTCGGCGTCTCCAAGGACCTGCGCGAAGGCATTCGCCTGTCCATCGAAATCATCGCCAACGAGGTCGTGCGCCGCCGCCGCGCTCGCGATCTCCCGATGGACAGCATCGACGGCAACGACCTCGCCAAACACTCCCTGCGCTTCCTGTACCGCATCCTGTTCCTGCTCTACGCCGAGGCGTCACCGGAAATGCAGGTGCTGCCCACCGGCGCCGCCGAGTACGAGGAGGGCTACGGCCTGGACCGACTCCGCGAACTCACCCTCACCGAACTGGTCTCCCACCACGCCCGCACCGGCACACATCTGTACGACTCGTTGAAGAAGCTCTTCGACCTCGTCGACCAGGGCCACAAGCCCGAGGTACGGGAGAACGTCACAGACGACCCAGCTCCCGGCCTCGAGTTCAACCCGCTGCGTGCAGACCTGTTCTCCCCCAGGGCAACTGCTCTGATCGATGAGGTCGGCCTCGGCAACGAAGCAACCCAGCAGGTCTTGGCGCACCTCCTTCTCACCAAGGAGAGCAAGACCCGCAAGGGCGGCGACCGCGGCTTCATCAGCTACGCCGAGCTCGGCATCAACCAGCTCGGCGCGGTCTACGAGGGCCTGATGTCCTACACCGGCTTCTTCGCCGAGGAAGACCTCTATGAGGTGGCCAAGGACGGCAATCCCGAAAAGGGCTCCTGGGTCGTCCCCGTCGACCGCGCCGACCACCTTTCCGAATCCGACTTCGTCCGCACCGAAGACCCCATTACCGGCGAACTCAAGCCCGTCCTCCATCCCAAGGGCACCTTCGTCTTCCGCCTCGCAGGCCGCGAACGCCAACAGTCCGCGTCGTACTACACCCCCGAAGTCCTGACGAAATTCGTCGTCTCCCAGGCCCTCGAGGAACTCCTCGACCAAGACGGCCACCGCACCACCCCCGAAGAAATCCTCTCCCTCACCATCTGCGAACCAGCCCTCGGGTCCGGTGCCTTCGCTATCGAAGCAGTCCGCCAACTCGCCGCCGAGTACTTGAAGCGCAAGCAAGAAGACCTGGGCGAACTGATCGACGCCGACCAGTACACGATCGAACTCCAAAAGGTGAAGGCCCACATCGCCATTCACCAGGTCTACGGCGTAGACCTCAACGCAACAGCCGTCGAACTAGCCGAAATCTCCCTCTGGCTAGACACAATGGTCGCAGGCCTACAAGCCCCCTGGTTCGGCCTCCACCTCCGCCGAGGCAACTCCCTGATCGGCGCCCGCCGAGCGGTCTACACTCCCACCGACCTCACGAAAAGAGCCTGGCTCAAAACCGTCCCCAAGGACGTCCCCCTCGGCACCGAAATCGGCACAGGCATCCACCATTTCCTCCTCCCCGCCGAAGGTTGGGGCGCGATAGTCGACACCGCCGAAGCCAAAACCTACGCCCCCGACCAGCGCGAAGAACTCCGCCTGTGGCGCAACGAAATCCGCAAGTCCCCCTCCAAAGACATCACCAAACGCCTAGCCTCCCTCGCCCAACGCGTAGAGACCCTATGGGAGTTGACCCTCCGCCGCCTGACCATCGCCGAATCCGAAATCCGCCGTGACCTGCACCTATGGCGCAGCGAACCCATCGACCATGTTCCTGCGGTCACCCGGGAACAGATCGAAGCGGTACTGAACGACGAGAACGGCTCCTACCAGCGGTTGCGTCGCGCGATGGACGCCTGGTGTGCCCTCTGGTCGTGGCCGGTCACCGGCGTCATCGCGGCACCGGACTGGGACCAGTGGGTCGGCGGCCTCGAAGCGGTCCTCGGCACCACCGCCAAGGCTGGCAAGTTCGAGAAATACGGCCAAACCAGCTTCGCTTCCGACTTGGACTGGTCCGAACTCGACATCGCCGAGGACAACGATCGTGTCTTCGCCCAAGCCAAGTCCGCCGAAGCCGCAGCCGCTGAATTCCCTTGGCTGAACATCGCTTCCGGGATCGCCCACACGCAAGGGTTCCACCATTGGGAGCTCGATTTCGCACCGCTGTTCGCGCGTGGCGGGGTCGACTTGCAGGTGGGTAATCCCCCCTGGGTACGACCCGACTGGGATGAAGCGGGCGTACTGGCTGAGTTCGACCCGTGGTGGCAGTTGGCCCACAAACCCCCGGAAGCCGAGAAGAATGCCAAAGCCGCACGTGCGCTTGCCATTCCCGAGGTTCGTTCGACATTGCTCGATGAACGAGCAGCACAAGCAGGCCAAAACCAGCACGTCGGATCAGGCATCGACCGCCCCGTCCTCTCCGGCCTCCAGCCCGACCTGTACCGCTGCTTCATGGAACGAACCTGGCGATCCTCCTCCGCCCGGGGCATCACATCCTTGATCCACCCGGAAAGCCACTTCACCGAAGCCAGGGCCCAAGGACTTCGACGAGCCTGCTACCGAAGGCTCAAGCGACACTGGCAATTCCGCAACGAACACAAGCTCTTCTCCGAGATCAACAACACCCGCCAGTACGGGGTCCACGTCTACGGCGCCGACTCCGACGTCAACTTCCTACAGGGCGCAGCGCTCTATCACCCCGACGTCCCCGCCCGCTCACTCCAGGCCCGCCGCTCCGGCAACAACAGCTCCACCATCGTCCCTGGCGTGAAAGACCCTGACGGCAAATGGGACGTCCGCCCCCACCCTGAACGCATCATCGACATCACCGAAGCTGACCTTGCAGGCTGGGCCACGCTTATCGACGAACCCGGCACCCCCGCCGCCGAAGCCCGCATGCTGTACCCGGTGAACCGCGCGAGCGCGGCCGTCCTCGATAAAATCGCCGCAGCACCACGCCTGGGTGACATCGAATTTCAGTGGACTCGAGGATGGGAAGAAGACCGCGACCGCAAACTCGGCTACTTTGAATCCCGCTCCGCCGTCCCCGCCACTCTGGACGAAACCATCCTCCAAGGCCCCCACCTCACCGTCGCGTGCCCGATCTACCAACAGGGCAACCCGACAATGCGAAGCAACGTCGACTACACCCCCATCGACCTCACCTCGATCTCCGACAACTTCATCCCACGAACCAACTACCAGATCGCCCGCCCCCTCCCCGAATACCAAGCCGCCTACCCGAAGTGGAACAACGAACCAAGCTCGTCCTACTTCCGCTTGGCCTGGCGCCGGATGGCCGACTCCGCCACCGTTCGCACCTTGCATTCGGCTATCGTCCCCCCAGGGCCGGCCTTCGTCGGAACAGTCTTGACTGCGCTGCTCCCGACATCGACAGATCTTGTCGTCGCCTCCGGGATCTGGTCATCCGTACCGGCCGACTTCCTCATCAAGGCCTGTGGCGCAACCGAACTGAAGCACGGGTTGATGCGGCGACTACCCCACGTGCGTGGCCACGTACTAGAAGACGCACTCATATTGCGTACCTTGAGACTCAATTGCCTTGTCGTTCAGTATGCCCCACTATGGTCCGAGCTCTACAACCCCGCATGGCAGCAAGATTCCTGGGTCCCCGGGCTCACACCAGACCATGACAGCAAGCCAGGCCTCGGTGCAATCACCCCCGACTGGGCCTGGCACACCCCCCTCCGCACCGACGCCGACCGCCGCCAAGCCCTAATCGAAATCGACGCCATCGTAGCCGTAATGCTCAACATCACCGCCGAAGAACTCCTAACCATCTACCGCACCCAATTCCCAGTCCTCCAAAAATACGAACGCGAAGCCCTCTACGACGCCACCGGCCGCCAACTCCCCACCAAACTAGCCTCCGAATACCGCAAAAAGGGGAAGCTTTCCTCCGCCGATCTCACTGTCGACGGCATCACCTACACCGAGCCTTTCACCCCGGTAGACCGGGAACAAGACATGCGCCAAGCTCACATCCACTTCACCCAATTGGCGGAGGGACTCGCATGACCCCCCAGCTTGCACCCAAGGTCAAAGAGAAAACCGCCGCCCAGTGGATGGAAGCTTTGGCGCCCTACCTATATCCAGGCGAGGTAGTCTGGGCGCTGGCACGACTCAATGGGCTCAAGCCGATCATGGACGGCTTAGCCATCACCAACGCCAGGGTGATCGGATTCGCCAAACACGAACTCCGCGCGGGTGGTGACCCAGCGTTCCAAGTCGACGCCGACACGATCGCCGCGTTCGGGATCGAGAAGAAGTTCACCGGCTCGGTGCTGACAGTGACGAAGCGGGACCGGCAGGTGGTGAAGTTCCCGCTCCTCGGAAACGAGGAGGACAACAAGTTCGTGGCGTACTTCGTCGACTGTCTACAGAAGGCCGGCTTTCCCCCCGCGATCCGCGAGGCCATCACCAACGCGGCCAGTGACAACCCGGGTAACGCCCCACGCGGCGGCTGGATGCACAGCCACCAACGACAGGTCAAAGAGTCTCGCCGCAACGAGATAATCGTCATCGGTGCGGCTCTCAAAGACGTGCACTGGCGCGCCATCGACGACCACAGCGGACCCGACGAGATCCCCTGGTTCATCCTCAGCTGCGACGCGGACGGCCTACTCGCCGCTTTCGAGGACCGACTGATCATCGCAAAGGTCGGATTCAACGCCAGCATGATGGCCGGTTCCCTCGGCGGAGGCCGAATCACAACCTTCCACTACCCCGAAATCACCAACATCGAATACAACAGCGGACTGCTGATGGGTGTTCTAGAGGTGCTCACCCCGAGCTATCAAGGCTCCCGGAACCACGACTACTGGAAATCCTCCCTCAAGAACCCCAACAACACAGACAACAACCCACGCGCGCTCTCGAACACTATTCCCGTACCAAGGCCGCTCTACGACCAAGCACTACCCCAACTCAACACCCTCCAATCGAAGATCTCCGCGTCGAAGAGGCCGCCAGTCTCCCAATCTTCCTCCCCAGCAGGTTCTTTCCTGGCCGAGGAGATTCAGCAACTCGCGAACCTCCATGCACAGGGACTACTAACCGACGCGGAGTTCACCGCAGCAAAACAAGCGGCGATCAGCAAACACCGATAGAGGGAGCATGACGTGATCGAGAATGACCGCAGCATCGACGGTGTCGCGAAGACTGTCGCCGAAGTACTGGAGAAGAAAAAGTACTCCATCGACTACTACCAGCGTGAATACAAGTGGGAGTCCAAACAACTCGCCGAGCTCGTCGCCGACCTCACCACGAGATTCTCCGACCTGTATGACGAAAGCCATGTCCGGAAGGACATAGCGACCTACCCTGGCTACTTCCTTGGCTCAATCATCATGTCGCAGAAGGGTAGCCAGCCTTTCATCGTCGACGGGCAGCAACGCCTCACCAGCCTGACACTGCTGCTGACCTTCCTCCGTCGGCTCCAACAGGGCCGTCCCGACCAGGTCGACATCGACAACCTGATCTTCTCGGAGAAGTTCGGCGAGAAGTCCTTCAACCTCGACGTCCCCGACCGTGCCGAATGCATGGAGGCCCTGTTCGATAACGGTGCCTACGAACCGCCGAGCGGTGCTGTTGAATCCGTCCACACCTTGGTCAGCAGATACGAAGAGCTGACCAGCATCTTCCCGGACGAATTGCGCGAGCGAGCACTTCCATTCTTCATCGACTGGCTCAAGGATCGCGTCCAACTCGTCCAGATCACCGCGTACACCGACGACGACGCCTACGCCATCTTTGAGACCATGAACGACCGCGGCCTGAAACTCACCCCGGCGGACATGCTCAAGGGTTATCTGCTGGCGAACATGCGTGACGGCGAGTCTCGCACCAAGGCCAACGATATCTGGCGGCAGCGTCTACGCGACCTCGACGGCCACGCCGAAGACGGTGGCTCGGACTTCCTCAAGACGTGGTTGCGCAGCCAGTACTCGACCAAGATCCGCGAACGGCGCAAAGGCGCGCGAGCCGAGGACTGGGACCGAATCGGTACCGAGTTCCACCGCTGGCTCCGCAACGACCACGAACGCGTCGGCCTCGCCACCGAACAGGACTACTACACCTTCATCGTCCGCGACTTCGATCTCTACAGTCTCCAATACCAGCGCATCCTCCGAGCATCATCTGACGTGTTCGATCCAGCGAGCGGTCTACGGTTCATCCGCTACAACGCCGACCATGGCTTCACGCTTCAGAATCAGCTGCTGCTCGCGCCCCTGGAGGTGGGTGACGACGCCGACACCATCGACCGCAAACTCGAGATCGTCGGCCGCTACATCGACATCATGCTGACCTGGCGCATCTGGAACTTCCGTTCGACCGCCTACTCGACCCTGCAATACGCAATGTTCAATGTCATGCGGGATATTCGCGGATTGAGCGTGCACGACCTCGCCGAGAGTCTATACAGGCAGCTCACCAACATCCGAGAAACCTTCGACACCAACGACGAGTTGCATGTCCATCAGCAGAACCGCGCGCATTTGCATCGGGTCCTGGCCAGGATCACCGATCACATCACGGTCGAGTCGGGCAGGGCGTCGAACTACCTCGAACTCATCACCGGCGGCGAAGTCCGCTACGAGATCGAGCACATCTGGGCCAACCGGCCCGAACGTCACACTGACGAGTTCCCCCACGAGGCCGACTTCAGCCGCCACCGCAACCGCGTCGGTGGACTATTGCTTCTCCCCAAACAGTTCAACGCCAGTTACAAGGACGCTCCCTATCAGAAGAAGCTGCCCCACTACTTCGGCCAGAACCTCTTGGCCGCCAGCCTGAACCCACTCTGCTACGAGAACAACCCTGGTTTTCGCGCCTTCCGGACGCGCAGCGGCCTGCCGTTCCAGCCACACGAGAAATTCCACGCGGCCGACCTCGTTGAACGTGGACGCCTATACCGCGACATCGCGAAAAAGGTCTGGAACCCGGAAGACATCCGCGCGGCTGCCCAGTGAACCCCCGAAGGACTTGCGGAGCTCAATTCGAGAACAGGAGAACGCGGTGGGGATCTATGTCCGGCAGTCGCTGAAGGCCGGTCCGTTTCGGTTCAATCTATCGAACTCGGGCATCGGCGTCAGCGCCGGAGTCCCCGGGTTTCGGATCGGCAGCGGGCCCCGAGGAAACTATGTGCACGCGGGCGCGCACGGGGTGTATTACCGAGCTTCGCTCGGTGGCGCGCGCACCCTGCCGCCGCGCCAGATCAATACCACGCGCCAGCCACCCGGGAACCCCATCCCGATGGCCGACCTCACAGGCGCAGACGCCATCCAGCTCCTACCCACCGGTCCGGGCGACCTGATCGAGCAGCTGAATTCCGCGGCCGCCACGGCGCGGACCGCGCCGTGGGCCGCCGCCGTATTCGGGATCCTCGTCCTGGTGACGTTTCCGCTCGGCTTGCTCATTCTCGTTATCGCGGTGCCGGTGGTCTGGTGGCTGTCACTCTTCGACCAGGCCAGGCAAAACGTCGTGGTCTTCTACGACGTGACCGACCAACCGGCCGTGTGGTTCGCGACGCTGACCGAGGCAACCTCGGAATTTGCCGCGTCACAGGGCAAATGGCGAGTCAATGCGCAGGGGGGGCTGGCCACGGTTCATCAGCGCAAGACCCACGGCAACGCATCGACGGTGCTCGGCCGCGCCCCTGTCACAGTCGGATTCGACAACCCACACGGTCTGGTCACGAATGTGGCTGTTCCCACCATCACATGTGGGAACGACAGGCTGTATTTTCTTCCCGACCGGCTTCTCGTCGGCACCGGGAAGCGGTACAGCGATGTCAGCTACACAAACCTCTGGGTGCAGACCTCCGTGCACCGATTCATCGAATCCGGCCCCGTGCCGCTCGACGGTATCCGGGTCGACACCACCTGGCAGTTCGCCAATGTGAAAGGCGGCCCAGATCGACGATTCAAGAACAACAGGATGCTGCCGGTCATGCAGTACGGCCGGGTTCGGTTCGCGACCCACAGCGGCCTGAATTGGGACCTACAGTTCTCGAGAACCTATTCGATCGACCGGGCGGCCACGGCTCTGCAGAACCCACCGCCCCTCCCTCAAATCTCCGGCACACCCCGTCGGGGACATCTGCTGCCCCTGGCTCGACGTCACAGCATCGGTGATGCGGCTACCATCGTGGACACCTCCCCGGTAGCCAACACAGCCGCTTATGAAATAAGAGAACTTGCAGCTCAGCCAGGTGATTGTCCCTTAGACCGCGACTCGGATATCGTCGAACTTCGCGGCGGTTCCGCATTTGATGACCAGAGAGGGGGCGTGGCGTGAGTACACCCGTTCGAGTACCGATCAACGGCCGAAACCTCACTGCCGCCCGCGAGAATGCCGGGCTCAGCTTGGAGCGGGCTGCGGCCCGGCTCCAAGTTTCAGCCGACAAGGTCAGCGGTTGGGAGAGCGAGCAGATACCACCGACTCTCACCCAGTTGCGTCACGTCGCTTCGATCCTCGGCACCACCATGGCGGCCCTGATGTCACCGCACCCGATCGCGGTCGACAGCGTGGTTCGCCAGATGCCCGACTTCCGGCGCGAGCACGATCACGCGATCAGCGAATCGGTCAACAAGGAGATTCGGCAGGTACGCAAACGACGTTCCCGGTTGCTCGATCTCGACCCGCAGTTGCCACAGCTGCCGACGGTCGAGCTTTCTGCGGCCACAGTCGAGGCCGTCGCCTCAACTGTCCGCGAACGCACGGGCGTGAGCATCGACCAGCAGCGACGATTTGCTGATGTCGGTGCGGCGCTCAGAGAATGGGTGCACGCTCTCGAGCGGATGGGTGTCTTGGTTTTCCAAGCCAGCAGAATCCCTACCAGCGAGTTCCTCGGGCTCTCGATCTTCGAACCCTCCGCGCCCATCATCCTGTTGAACGGCGCTGACTCTCCCGACCGCCGGATATTTACGTTGTTCCACGAACTCGGCCATCTCCTCCGTCGAACAAGTGGCTTATGTGACGTTTTCACGGCAGAAGGAAATGAGGCGCTGTGTAACAGCTTCGCCTCTGCCTTCTTACTACCCAGAGAAGCTATCGCAGCCGAGCTCGAAACCGACGACCCGATCGGAAGTCTCGACCGGCTGTCCAGGCGGTTCCGCGTGAGTCAGTCCGCAGTCGCTGTCCGCCTGAAGACACTCGGATACATCGATGGCAGCCAGCTGGCGGGTCAGTTGGCCATAGCCCGCGAGGTGGCCCAGCGGAAGCGCTCCGACGAGGACCCCTCCGGATTCGCACCACCACACATTCTGAAGCTGCGCAACCTCGGCGGAATGTATGTCTCCACCGTTCTCGACGCCATGAACGACGGCCGGATCTCCCTCGTTGATGCCACCTACTACTTGGAAACGAAGCTGCCCACAATCGATCGAATCGAGCAGGAACTGGCGCGGAGAGCGATCGGTTGACATACATCATCGACACCAATGTCATTGTGTTGCTGAACAGATACACGCCACGGTCGGTATTCCCCTCTGTATGGTCGGCGTGGGAAGCTCTGATCGCCGATGGCCGCGCCTTCATGCCCCGCGAGGTGCTCGAGGAACTCGACAAGCAGGTTGGTGACGGACTTGCTCTGTGGTGCAAGTCATTTAGCGGGTTCATCGAGGAAGCTCAACTGCCGGACGTGAGTGTCGTCCAGCAGATCGCCGCTCGCTACCCAGGATGGGTGCAGGGAGATCAGAACGGCGCTGACCCGTGGGTGATCGCGCACGCACACCGGCACAGTGGCGTCGTGGTCACCGACGAGAAAGCCAAGGGTCTGAACGTCGCCGAGAAGAATCTCAAGATCCCTAACGTGGCGAAAGACTTCGGGGTGGAGTGCATTCCGCCGATCGAGCTGGCCTTGCGTGAAGGCTGGCAGTTCTGAGCAAGTTGTTACGCCGAGAACCCACGCGGAGACTGAGTCCGCCCGGCATGTCCGCAGGGGATCCATCCATCCGTATCGCGGTCATCAACCAGTGGCTGTGACCCAGTTGAGCACGAGCCACAGGCCTGGTCTCAACACTTCGAGACAGAACTTAGATGTCGTCGCCTGCCGTCCCGATCGCGCCCGCATTAGCCCGATCAACGGCTTGCAGTCTGCCGATGGCCGCCAGAAAAGTGTCGCGCTGGTCGCGCGCAATGGCGATGCGCTGATCCAGGAGTGTAACTGCGTTGTCGGTGGGATCATCGGCACCGCCCACAGCCTTCCTGACGAATCTGTCTTTCAGAGCCACGGCTGAATCGAGCCCGCCCCAGCCACTCAGGTACCCGGGGTCCAGCGCGATCAATCCCTGCCGTGGCGGGCGGTGTCGGACCGGCCGATCCCTACCTGTTTCGATCTTTGGATTGACCACCTGAGCTGGATGTCGTTGGGCCATAGCCACTTCCGATTGAGCCACTTGCGCGCTTCAGCTGCCTGGAGAGACGTTGCTGGCGTAAGATGTCGAGCGTTTGATCCGCATGAAGATGATCATCGGTAATCGGTCGAGATGAGGGTTGCGAGCGTTGGAATAGTCGATGACTTCATCGAAAGATTCCGTCGAGAGAAGCTCTCGTTCGAGAGGGCCGCCGAGGTCGTCGGAGAGCAACTTCGAGATGAGCTCAATGAAGTTGGCGTGCGTTGCATAGTCAGCCACCGCGTAAAGCAGGAAGAAAGCCTCCGAAACAAGTGCATTCGACGAAACGCAGAGAATCCATACGCGTCAGTCGATGAGGTTTTCGCTGATATCGTAGACCTTGCAGGAGTTCGCGTTGCGCTATATTTTCCAGCCGAACGGGACCGAGCAGATAGAATAATAACACGCTGTTTTGAACTGCTTGAGAACCGCAAAGAGTTTCCGCAAGGCGTCCCCGATGCATCAAGGAACCGCTTTTTCGGTTACTCTGCAACTCATTACCGAGTCAAACTCCGTGAAGCTAACCTGCGCGACCACGATGCCACGCTCTCGCATACACGCGTTGAAATTCAAGTCGCATCCGTACTAATGCATGCATGGTCAGAAGTGGGACATGATCTGGCATATAAGCCGGTGCAAGGTAGCTTGTCCAGCGCGGAATTAGCTCTCCTTGATCAACTGAATGGACTGGTGCATGCCGGCGAAATTGCTCTCGAACAACTGCAGGAGGCAGGAATTCGGCGAACAAGTCATGCTGGGCGGGAATTCCGAACGCACTACGATCTCGCGAGTCATATCATCGGCTATATCGAAGATAAGCAAGGCGCGAACGTGGTATCACCAGAAATCGGCAGAGTAGATAAACTCCACGCTTTCCTACAAGAATTGGACCTCGCCACTCCTCAAGGCCTGTCACCCTATCTCGAAAATCTGAGTGTCGGCCTTGAAAAGAGAACGCTTTCAGATCAAATCATCGAAGCCGTGATAGACAACGATCCTCGCGCCGTGCGTCGGCTACTGGCCGTGCAAGATTCTCTCCAGGAGCAACCGAATAATGTCGGCGAAATGTATATTGAGTTCATCCAGCGATGGAATGAACTCGTACAGAAACTAAAGTCTCGAGTTTCCGAGTCACAATCATTGGCCACTTCGTCGGTCATAATAATAGCTAGAAGCAGTGGCGTTATCAGTGAAGACTCCTTTCATGCTATGCAATATTTACGGCTCCGGAGAGACGCGTACGTACACTCAAAATCTGACCCCGACATCTCCAAACTGAAATCCGATCTCGACCTAGTGAGGCCGCTATTGGCTACGTTTGATTCGGAGCCTTGAAACTCCCTGACAGGGCAGTCCGTAGACCTATCGGCCGGACACCCAGCTGTCGCGACGGGCGCCCGGCGGCTCGGTCACATACGTTGTGGTGCGGCGATTCCCAATTACCCCAAACCCAGTTCGAGTGTCCGAGCAGTCAACTCGCATAGCGCGCCTAGCTCGATCAGCGACCGTCGTCAGTCAGTGGAGGGTGCGACCCACCACTCCCAGGAAGTCGGGACATAATCGTCCGGCGGCCAGGTTTCCATCGATTCCGAACGGCAGATCGCTGATCGACGTCGCGCCCAGATCCTCCGTCTACTTCGCGACACTGTCGCGTTGGATACCTTTCTCAGCGCCCAACGTGATCTCGCGGCACTGGAAGCAGACGTCGCCGACATCGAACGCCGACTCGTCGCGGCCCAATCGATCAGCTCGATCAACGACACCATCAAGATCAAGACCGCTGAGCTGGTCGCCGCCGTACGTGCCGAAACCCACTAGCGCGCATACCAACTCGACGAATCGATTTCGCTATTCAACGAGCTCGGCGCCGAGATCTATTCCGACCGTGAGGCTTCGCTGCATATCGGCCCCTCCACGAAGGGAATTCTCAAGGTCGAGCCACGGATCTCTGGTGATGCGAGCACCGGCGTACGAAGCGTCGAAACCTTCATGCTGGATCTCGTTTGCACACTCGCCGCGATCAAGGCCGGACGCGGACCCCGAATCCTCGTCCACGACAGTCACCTATTCGATGCGATCGACTCGCGGCAGGTGGCGTCGTGCCTGAACATCGGCGCCCGACTCGCCGACGCACACGGATTCCAGTACATCGTGGCGCTCAACTCCGACTTCCCCGACAGCGTCGAAGCACAGAGCGACGGAGCTTTCGACGCCGGGCCTTACACCCTTGACCAACGACGCACCGACGAGACCGACACCGGCGGATTGTTCGGCTTCCGATTCGACTGACCTCGCTGCCTTCTTATTGTGCGATCCGCACGTTGTCGTGCGAGGCTATTCGTTGATGGTGACGCGTACCGATCCGATCAATCAAACCCAGTTCGACGTATTGCGTTGGGTGGATGCCGGCTGTCCGGACGGAGAGATGACCGGCAGCGCCTACAAGGTGAGTGCAAGAGCGCTCGAATGGCGCGGCCTGGTGGTACTGACCAAGCACGGCGGCGTGTGGCGCGCCGAAGTCACCGACGCGTGTAGGCACTATCTCGAGTACCGCAAATATCCGGACGACCATTGGGCATCTCGAAAACCCGCTCGAAAACGAGAGCCTGGTTCACAAGCGACGCGGTTGCCAACGAAATCTGCGGTTGCCCGAAATGTGACTCCCAGCAAGCTGGAGGTGGGACATGACCCGGCATCGGGTACACAGCGCCGCCCGCCACCCCACGCCACGGCTCGGATTGCGGAGGAGCGCCGCGCGGCAGCCCACAGCCTGATCGATGAACTGACTGCGAACAAGCAGTTCATCGTCCACGATCTGGACGAGTCCGCGCTCGCTGAATGGCGGAAAGTGGTGGACTTCGCCAAGCGCCACAAGATGATCCCGGTTGGTTGCCGAGTCGAAAAGACTCGATATGGCCGCAACGGCTTGCTGATCATGCTGGTAGAGGGCATACACCCGAACGCCAAGCCACCGGTCGGGGCAACGAACTCGAGCATCGTGCCGAACACCATCGAAGAATGGCATCCTCTACTGGCCGGGCTCAAAGATCCTGGTGCTGGCTGGGAAGTCTCGGCGCCATTGATCCCACGGGTTCGCAGATTTCTCCATGTGCTGCTGACCGAGTGCACAACCCGCGGTTACCAAGTGCGCTGGTCACGGGAAGAGAACGTTGGTGTCGTCATCACGGACGATGACCAGGAGTATCGCCTGGTTGTCACCGAAGTTACCGAGAAACGTGATGTCCTTCCGTCGCAGGAAGAGCTGGGGACCCGGAAAACCTATGCCTGGCAACGCGTCCAGGCCGAGGGCCGTATAGTGCCAACCGGACGGCTCGCGGTCGCTTTGTTCAGCTCGCGCTGGGATCGCCGCAATTGGTCGGACCGTAGGGCTTGGACCATCGAGGACAAGCTGCCGGCAATACTCGCCGAACTCATGTCGAGGGTGCATGCCAAGCGTGACCGAAAAGCAGAATCAGAGCGCCGACTGCGGCAGGAGCAACAGGCCTGGGATACTGCCGTGGACCGAGCCCGTGGCCGATTCCAGGAGAACTTGCGCGTTGCCGCTCTCGACTCCCAGCTCAGCGATTGGGAGAAGGCCGAGAAGATCCGGCTCTTTTGCGATGAGTGTGAGGCCGTACCTACAGCAGACGAGGACATTGTCCGCAGGGACGAATGGTTGGCATGGTGCCGTAGCTACGCCGACCGGATCGACCCCGTTCTGCGCGGGGCACGTGCACCGCAGCTCCGCGAGCCGACCTCGGAGGACTTGCGTCCTCATATGCCACCGGGGATGAATCGATACAGACCCTGACCTGCGTTCTGCGCCTACTGCTTCGGTCTGGATCCCAAGGTTCCTACCGGAACCCCGAGTTCCCGCTCGATGGAATCCGCTTCGCTACGGTCTCCTCGGCGCAACGCGGCGACCGCACGCTCTATGAGAGCACCGAGCCGAACCACCTCCTCCCGGAGCGCGAGGAGCTCATCGTGCCTGTCGGCGGTTTCTGCACCGCACCACTGCAACACGAGCTCCCGAGCGGGCCTGAGTTCCATCTCCATCTCGGCGTCGACCTTGGCGCAGGTCTCGGCGCTGATCCACTGCTTTCCGCTCTGATAGCCGAATCGGCTCTCGTTTCGTCTGGTGCGTTCCTCCTCGTCCATCTTCGCGAGAAGCACGTCAGCGTATTTTCCGGCCAAACGACGCACGATACCCTCCCCCGCGGTCCACGATACGACCAGCGTTCCGTCCGAATCGACGAAGGAAACTGGGTCTGCATCCAATGCATCCCGTTCGAGTTCGAGCCCTGCGGTAAGGGCATCCACGTCCGAAATACTCAGCACGCCCGCAGTTCCGTGGTAGTCGAGCGACGCGACCAACGGCACCGTGCGGAGGTTGTCGAAAACCATGTACCACGCATGTTCCTCCCAGACCTCGAGATCCGATGCGGCGTAAACGGCGGCCCACCGGTTCTCCCTGGCCAGCCACTCATCAACATCTGCCCAGCGAACTTTCAGCCGCGCGGGCGGAACCCATTCCTGGCGGCCCTCATACCCGTCGTCGAAGAACTTGATCTGTACTCGCGCGGGCTTCGCGGTACCGATCTTCAGAATCTCGACGCAGGTAACTTGGTCAACTTGCCGCTTGCGGTACGCCCACTTTTGCCCGACAGCCAAACCATCAAGGTTGCGAGGCATAGGCTTTCCTCCGGACATCAGGCGTATTGGCTATCGGACTCGAACCTCGACCTTAGTCTGCCTGACGGTTCGGACGGAACCGTTCCGCACAGTCCGTCTACTCGGGAAAGGTGAAAGTAGCATCCCCCAACGGTGCGTCCACGCTGCCCGGCATTTCGCCCTGCGGCTGTGGCTCGCAATCGAACACGTCCAAGATGTATGCGACCCCAGTGACACCGTCGTCACAGTTATGAATGCGGACGCGTTTTCCTTCGCCGACGGCATGAACAGCGTTGGGCCACACCAGCTGTCCGAGTTCGCGGATGCCGTCCTCGTCAACCTCGCCAACCAACGAAACGGGCCACTTGTCCCACCATGCGCACCCGTCGGCCTGGACGTCGACGTTCATCAGATTCGGGTCCGTGTGCAGTTCGTGAAGCAACTGAACACCAGCTGGCAGCGTCCATGTACGTTCGAACTCCCCAGCGGATTCCGGGATCTCGTTGAACAGCTCGATACGCCACACAGGCCAGCCGTCGCCATCGATGAAGGTCTCAGCGCGCACACCGAGTTCGTGAACGTCAGCAAAGATCAGCAAGTACGGCACCTGCGTGTCATCGTGATCTGCCCAGTACACGCCACAGCTTGCCAGCGGGTCCCGCGGGCCGAGGTTGGTGCTGAAGTCGCGTGTCGGATCAGTCAAATATCGTTCGATAGCAATGAAATTCGCATCGGTTGTCACGTGTTCGATTTCGCGGTGGTACCAGTACGGCGAACGGTCGCGCAACCATGCGTTCAACGCGCCGACAACCTGCCCAGCAGGATCGTCGATGTGCTCTGTCTCGCCGTTGCCGAGGGTGTAGGCCACGGGTTCGGTGGCGATGGTGGTGACCAACTCGAGCCGATCGGCATCCGCATTGTGGGTGTCAGCGGTATTCACAGCGTAGATGTGCGCCTTGTTCGGCGTGGTGTATGCGATAAATCGTGTGATCATTTCGGCACGTATCTCCTGCTTCGGCGCGGGTGCTCACACGACCGAACCGGCGTGCGTGCACGGTCGGCACGACAGCAAACCAGCTGGTCGCGTGCGCTGCGCATGGAATGATTCTGCGGTATGCGTCCGTCACGGCATGGTGTCCGATTCGGCCTAACCCGGGAACAACGGTAGCACACCCGCGTTCCGCGGACTGCTGACTCGGCGACCTGGGAATGGGTCGCTGACCGCGACGCGGTGATCGCCGCCGAAACCGGAACGATGTCAGGCAAAGGGCGCATAACGCTCGAGTACGGCAAACCGATTTTCACCGCAGGGCAGTTCATGGCTTGGGCGCAGGGATAGAACGCCTATGCCATCGTGCGAGTGTCGTATCCGAGTGCCCGCTCGGCGCTGTCGATCAGTTCCTTGTAGGTCATCACATCGACCCGACACATATGCGAATTGAAGGTCCTCAGCACATCAGCCACGGTCTCCTCGGAAACGTCCGGGTGAGCCGCCGGGTGGCCGATCACGACAACCGCGCTGGACCGCCGGGTCTCGATACCGAACTCGGTGCGTATCCGCTCCCGGTTCTCATCGAGTCCGACCAAGTAGTTGATCGCCTGCGCAGCCGCATCATGGACCTCGGCGGTCGGCACCCAAGCGCCACGATGTCGTTTGAGGATGTGAGCGCTCATGGCTCGCTTCAGCTCCACCACATGAAGGCTGCCGTCCCCCCGAAGCAATGGGATGTCCATCTCGTCGCCCGGCACCAGCCGACGGCGAACGGATGCAGCCAGGAAACTCCCACCGAACATCCAGGGCTGAGCTTGTATGAGACGTTGAAGGTCGGTCTCTGTTGCCGAGATGTCGTCGATGACTCTGCGAATCGCGGTAAGGCTCTGCGACTTTCGCTTCAGCTCGACGGCCTTGAACAGATGCAACCCGGCATCCTCATTCGCCAGAAGTGTCAGCGCCTCGGGCGTCATAACGATGCGGCGCGCGGCATCAGCGGCGTCCTCGACATCGATACGGTCGCGAAAGACCCGTTCCAGCCACAACGCGGTTTCGGCTGTCCCGCGGACGATTCGATAGCGACCGGGGTGACCTGTAGGCGCGTCGACGAATTTTCCGTCTTCCAGCGCTGATGTAAGAGCAGCGAAGAACTCTGCCGCTGTGTGCGCTTCGCCCTTCTCGAGCACTGCACGACCCATACTTTCTACGCCCTGTGCGACGGCCGCGAACATCCCAGCGACCCAGCCACGATTGATTTCCCTACGACCCGCGTCCTGGAACAATCGGAATCGCTCTTCGAGTACCGGTCTGAGAGTTCTTCCAGTGCAGTAGTCGTGAGCATCCTGGACCAGCTGAACGGTGTGCCACTCG
The DNA here is from genome assembly GCF_020216065.1 of Nocardia rosealba. GTDB lineage: Bacteria > Actinomycetota > Actinomycetes > Mycobacteriales > Mycobacteriaceae > Nocardia > Nocardia rosealba. Next base: position 55,529 of record NZ_JAIWNA010000009.1, on the reverse strand, counting down.
GACTCCTCGCAGGCTCGAAGCCGCGCCACTTCCAGCGACCTGATCAATGCTTTGCCGCCACGCCGCTGACGCCCCTTTCCGCTGTTGAGGTGTCGAACGGTCGCGTCGATCGCGTCCTTCACCTCGACGGAGGCGGACTCGTGCGCGGCACGCTCCAGCACAAGTTCAAGCGGCCAGTCAGCTCTGATGTTCATGACTGGAACTATCGACCAAGGCACTGACAAACATCAGTTGCCGTTCAGTTCCGCTATTCACGCCGCACGTGGGGCACCTGGGTGCCGAGATTCCATCGAACCTGGTCAGTGTTTGCGACGTCGTCACTGTTGACGACGAAAGTACCTACGCAAGAGCATATTTCCGCGTCCCTCACGGTTCGGCGGTCCTGCCTGGTCCCAATCCGACCCTCTACCATCCCGACCAGGCGGACTTGGTTGGCAGAAGCCAGCTCGAGTCATCGGCAAATCGCTACGTCACTGCGGCCCCCGGGTCGACTCGGCCGCAACGTGGGCCGCGGTAAATTTCTGGCGACCTGCCATTGACGTTACTCGGCGAACCTTCTTGCCGTATCTCTCCGTTTGAACTCGATCACGTGCTCCGGGTCAGCGCAGCAGCCCGTCCGGCCGGACGCACCACTGCTGTGATGTGCGCCCGGCCGCTCGGTCACATACGTTGCGGTGCCGCGATCCCCAGTTGCCCCAGACCGAGTTCGAGCGTCCGAGCAGTCAACTGGCACACGCGATTCGGTTTGAGCGAGTCGGCTCCTCCGCGGCGACGACGGGGCACGCGTCGTAGAACGCGGTGTAGCTGCGTGCCAGTTCGTAGAGGTAGCCCGCCAGGCGGTGCGGCCCGAGGGAGCCAGCGACTTCTGCGATTACATCGGTGTATCCGTCGAGCATCAGAGAAAGTTCGCGCTCGGCCGGTTCCAGCGCGACGCCGGTGTCAATCTGAGGCAGGGTTGTCGAACCGACTTTGCGCAGAATCGAACGGACACGCGCGTGCGCGTACTGCAGGTAGACACCGGTGTTGCCGTTGAGCGAGGTCATCCGCACGGGGTCGAAGGTGTAGTCCTTGACTCGCGAAGTCGACAGATCCGCGTACTTCACCGCTCCGATGCCGGCTTGTTCGGCAATGGTGTCGAGTTCTGCCGACGGCAAATCCGGGTTCTTCTCCGCGACCACCGCGCGCACGCGGGCAACGGCCTCGTCCAACAGGTCCATCAGCCGAACTGTCCCACCCGCACGGGTTTTGAACGGCCGACCGTCCGGCCCGAGGATCGTGCCGTAGGCAACATGGTCGACCTGGATCGCCTCGGTAAGCCAACCGACCCGACGTGCGACCTCGAATATCAGCTGAAAGTGCAGTGCTTGGCGGGAGTCAGTGACGTACAGCGGACGATCCGCATGGAGCGTGGAAATCCGGTATCGGATGGTGGCTAGGTCTGTGCTGTCGTAACCGTAGCCACCGTCCCGTTTGCGGGCCATCAGGACGGCCGGCTTGCCGTCAGGGCCGTTGACCTGCTCGGACAAGACGATGACCGCGCCGTCACTATGGATCGCCACTCCTTTGTCGACCAATTCGGTCACCGTGTCGGCCAGCTGATCGTTGTAGAACGACTCGCCGACGTAGTCGTCAGGAGTGAGTAGGACCCCGAGTCGGTTGTAGATCGCGCCGAACGCCTTCTCCGATTCGGCCACGATCTCGCGCCACCGTGCAACGGTTGCTGGATCGCCCGCCTGAAGCGCAACCACCCTGGTCCGTGCCCGGTCCGCGAATTCCTCGTCGGCATCGAATTGCGCGCGTGCGGCCTTGTACAGGCTGTCCAGTGCCGACACCGAGCTAGTGTTGGGATCGAGTTCATCTTTGTGCCAGGGTGATTCGGGGTGCTCATCTATGTACTGGATGAGCATCCCGAACTGGGTTCCCCAGTCGCCGAGGTGGTTGGCGCGCACTACGTCGGCACCGAGGAACCCGAAGACCGGGGCCAGGCTGTTCCCGATGATGGTGGTGCGCAGGTGTCCCACGTGCATTTCCTTGGCCACGTTCGGCGCCGAGTAGTCGATGACCACCCGACGCCCTTCCTCTGTGGTCGGTACGCCGAGCCGATCGTCGGCCAGCCGCGCAGCAACCGATTCCCAGATCGCCGAGTCAGTCAGCGTGATGTTCAGAAATCCGGGACCTGAGACCTGCACGTCGGCAATCGCGTTATCGGCCCGCTCGACATCGGCAGCGATCACACTACCGAGCTGAGCTGGTGCCATACCGAGCCTTTTGGCCAGCGGTAACGCGGCGTTCGACTGAAAATCAGCGCGGTCGGAGCGTCGCACTACCGGGTCCGCATCCGTCACTTCAGGACGGACTCGGACGATCGCCTCCGACACAGCGGCAGCGACACGTCCGAGCAGCGGTACAACACCGGCAGAGCTCCCCTTGGTTCCTTTCGAATGAGGGACTGTGCGGCCATTGTCGCAGTGCCCGACGCCTTTCGACACCACGACCGCCAGTCGGTTCGGGTGCACGACGCAGCCCAGCCTCCCCCGCGGCAGCCGTCTCATGGAATACCCTGTCGGTGTGGTCTTTGTCGTAACACTCAGTGACAGAGCGCTTTTGGCCGAGCTGTCGCAGTTGCGGACGACGCAGCGGCTGACCAAGGCCTTCGCGAAAAACACGGCCGAACCCCGGCACTACTCGCGGCTGGCCATGATTCTCCGCGAAGACGACAGCGGCAACCGTCACCTGGCCTGGCTCGGGGTGGTCGCACAGCAAGGAGCATCAGGACGATTCGACAGAACGATCACCATCGACCCGTTACGCGAGGTCTTCGATGATATTCCTGTCAGTGGTCATGCCGGCATTCTGAAGGACGCGGCTCCAGCGCAGCAGCGAGAGTTTCAGTCTGCCTGCAGGATCGGTGGTGTAGGCGTGATCGGCAATGACACGTGGGCTGCCGTACGTGCAGAAATAACACGTCGAAGCGCAGGACTCGAGGTCCTCGTGGGCTGGTTGATGGCGGTCGCAAACCCTGTGATTCTGGACAGCCGCAATGAAGCTGATGCTCGGTGGCAGGAAGAACGTGATGCACTCGGTATGACGGCGCGCATTGCCGGCATCCAGCCGACCGAACTCGCGGGGTGGCAACGTCCTGCGTCGAACGATGAGCCCTATCTCGCCGGCCTGATTCCAGCCCCTGTCGAGCACAGCTTGATCGACCATGATTCCCGAGTGTTTTTCGGCAATGCCGTTTTTCATGACTGGACCCAATCATCTTCGACACGCTGCGACATCCACGTATTCGCCGATGCATCGGGCCGACGGGTAGAGATCGCCAATGTCAATGCGACCCCTGTAGAAGCCCGCCTCGGCACCGACCTCATCTACTATCACGAGCAAACCGCGAGCTTCGTTCTCGTGCAATACAAGCGTCTCGACCCCGACCGTTCTCTTTCGGTGGACGACCGTCTCATGGAGCAGTTGACGCGGCTCGAACAGGTGCGCACTCTCAGTCGGACCGCTCAGGAGCCCGACGACTGGCGCCTGAGCCACGACCCGTGCTTCGTGAAGCTGGCGCATTGGCCTATCGGGCCATCACCATGCCCCGCAGACGAACTCGTCCCAGGAATGTATCTCCCGGTCTCGTATGTTCGTTTGCTGCTATCGCATGAGTCGACCCTCAGCGGTCGCACCCACCAGGATGGTATAGCCGGCCGGTTGCTCGGCTACAAACAAGTTGATCGATACCTGAACAACACTCAATTTATAGAACTCGTCAAGAACGGTCTGACCGGCACAGTGGGAGTTACCGCAGAACAGTTGCGGGAGCTGGTGAGGAGTCGACTCGAAGCCGGAAACGGCGCCGTCGTCGCTGTCGAGCGGGGGAACGAGACAACGCGTGAGCGCCAGACCAGGATCAGACAGCGTTCGAGCAGTTCTGGCAGGCGTAACCGGTTGCACCACATGGAGAGTCCAATGAGCGACTGAATCACCCAGCTGGTCAGAAAACCTAATCGCCTCAGTCTCAGCGACTGATCGTCGACCAGAGCCCGGACGCCGATCTCCAGATCGCTAATAGCTGACGAAGACTGAGCCTACCGGCGACCGCCGTCAGTCAGTGGAGGGCAAAGCCCACCATTCCCAGGAAGTCTGGACATAGTCGTCCTGCGGCCAGGATGCCCAGGCGGCATCGGACTCGTCCGCCGGATCGCCCCACGCGGCGATTGAGTCCATGGGCTCCGAATCGGCAGTGTCACGATCGGCCTGGCCTAGGTCACTCATCTGCGCGGCAATGACCCGGTCGACTTCCGGTGAAGTCCGATCCGCGACGTCAGTGAATTCCGAATCGACGAGCGGGCTTCGGTCGGTGCCACTTACGTGCGGTTCGGAGTTCTTCACATGACGACTGGCCGTCGGAAAGAATGTGACCGGGTCGAACGGGGAAACCGAGCTCGTCCAGGTGCCAGTGCGACTTGGTAGCCGCGATTCCGGTGCGGTGCGAGATGCCGAGGGGGACGGTGGTCGTACCAACCCGGGCCCGCCTTTGCGATCGCGGTCAAAGCCTCTGTCCTGCGTCGGCCCGGGCAGGGAGACCCGCCGCGGTGACGCAGACCTGGTGTTCTCCTCTGCCCAATCGTTCGGTGGAACAGCCGGTGCGGAGGGCGCCGCGTGGCTGGAGCCTTCATTCGGCGATGGTGGCCGGGCCAGCTGATCGGCAACCTCTTGACGGTCTTCCCGCAAACGGGGGTCGCTACTCAGCGAAGCAACAGCGTCGCACACCGATGCCGACGCGTCGACAGTGGCTTGTCGATGTAGTTCGACGATCGTCTCGACCAACCGCCGCGGTTCGAGATCCTCTCCGCCAACGCCCAATTCGATACGGTGCAGCGTACCGTTCGCGCCGACTTCCACCCGCACTGTTCCGTCGGCACTGGTCGCCGTACCGCGGGCATCGGTGAGGGCGCGTTGGAGCCTTTCGATCTGCCCCGAGACCGGGTCGACATCCCCCATACAGCAACCTTCTCTAGCTACTCCACCGCTGAGCCTACCGCTTCCGCACCGACGCGTGGCGGGCTGAGATGATCACCACGAGTTGAGTGTTCGTGTTTGTCGGCCTGATCCGTCAACTGTTGCAACGGCGTTGAGCAGCCGATAGCGTAGCCGCTGACCGGGGAACGTGCGAAGGGGGATCGTGTCTGATTCAAAAGGTCTGGATCTCGATCCGGTACGAACACGGGAGCTCGCGACAACTCTTGCCAAGGCCGAGTCCGAGGTGACGGCGGTGTTCGCCGGGGAGACCGAGAATACTGCGCTGACGTTTCCCGGCACGAAGATCCCAGATGCGGCGACCACAGCGCTCGGCAAAATCGCACAGGCAGCGCAGTCGTTGGTCATTGAGTACGCGGCGTTGTCGACAGCTACCTCGAAAGCAGTCACGGAGTTCCAGAGCAAGGACACCCAGAACGCCGGCAACATTGCAGCAGCACAGTCGGCGCTGTCGTGACGACACTTGGCACCACCGAGCAGCAGGCAGTCGCCGAGGCCACCGGGTTGACGGTTGCGCAGGTGCTCGCGTGGGACACCGCAACTTTGACCACGCGGGCCGATGCCTGGTCCGCCCAGGCGACGAAGCTGCTCACCTTCGACGACAACCAAGATCGCGCTGTCGATGCGGGACGAGATTTCTGGACCGGAACCGCGGCAGAAGCAATGCGAACCAAGCACGATCAGATCCGCACATCAGCCAGGACCTTCATAGCGGCCCTACAGGACGGCGCGGCGGCGGCCCAGTCGGGTGCGAGCAGCTTGGAGTCGGCCAAATCTGCCGTCGTGAACGCGGTGAAAACCGCAGAGGCAAACGGCTATGAGGTCGCTGACGACGGCACAGTGACGATCTCGGCCAGTACACACCAGACGTTGCTGTCGCAGTTGCCGGACGCGGCGTCGTACTCGACCGCAGCCGGAGCACTCCAGATGGACGCGGATGCGTCGACAGTCACGGTGAAACAAGCACTGACACAGGCACACTCGGCTGCAGCAGCTGTCGCCGAGGCGATCACCACAGCGTTCACGAATCTTCCCGACGCGTCGCCGATCATTGCTACCGGCGCACCGCAGTCGATAAACCGGGACATCTGGGATACCACGTCCGATGAGCAAGGCCGCGCGATCCTGGCGCGATACCTGACCGGCGGCGGGGATTGGTACATCAACAGCGACCCCAAGTGGTCGGAATACATGATGAACAACCAACTGCTCCGCAACCAGCTCGAAGAACCGGTCACGACAGCAGCAGCGGCAGCAGTGCAAGGGTATTTGCAGAACGGCAACGCATCCCAGGCCGGCACACCACAACGACTCCAAATGGAGATCGAGAATGGTGAGCAGATCATCGGATACCAGTACCTCCATGGCACCAACGACGACGTCGGCGGCTTCACATTCGTTCCGAATTCCACCGTCCGCGACAGAGGCGACGGCACGTATGAAGTGACGATGTTCAACAGCTACACCTGGAACGACACGATCGATGCCAACAAGCAGTACGAGTCCGACCAGGACAAGAACAGAGTTGCAGAAGCGATCAGCCTCGGACAGGCGGATCCGTACGACATTCACATCAATTGGAATGCCAACACGACCCTGATCATGGACGCTTCAGGACGGGTAATCAGCCAGACCGGGTACCCGAAATGAGTAGATTTCGACTGGTCGCCTCCTTGCTGGCGCTCGCCACAGTGAGTGCGACAGCGTGTGCAGGCCCGGATCATTCGCGGGCCAATGGTGTTGAGACGACGACAGAGGCGCCTCTGCACAGCATTTTTGCGCAGCCAGGCAAACCCGCGGTGTCGCCGAGTGGGCGGTTCCAGGCTGAGGTGAACCCGAGCGAGCCACTTTCGATGTTCGTGTCCATCACCGACACTGGAACCGGTCAGATCGTCTTCCGTGACACCGACCAGTACAGCACCAGTCGGCATCACCGTTATGTCGTCGGCTGGATTTCGAGCGAGCCCGAGCAGCTATGGGTCTATTCAGGAGACGTGGGGACCTCCCGATTCGATCGTCAGGCCGATGGCAACTGGCTCAAGGTCCGTAGTCCACAGCATATTCCGGCTGAGATCGACAGCTGGTAGCACGTGATATCCAGGTGTAGGCCACAAGGTGCCTACGCTCTCGATCAGCGCCACCCACGACGGTTTTGCTCCTCGAAGTAACGATCCTCGTCTTCCTCGGTCCACGTTGGTTCAGGACTTTTCGAGTACGCGCGCACAAATGCCGAGACCGATTCGAATTGGGGGTCAGCCGTGATCTCGCGGGTCGCTTCTGCGATCCTCGGTTGCTGGTCCGCGACGGCTGCGCCGTACGCAGCGATGATCGCATCGGTGGTGTCCAGATCAAGCCCTGGAACGAACACGTCGAGAAGTTTGTTGTTTGCGTCGACAACAACTCGAACCTTCCCAGAGGTGCCCACGCCGCGAATCTCGGCCAACACCTCTTGGGCTCGGCGAACCTTTAATCCGAGTTGGTCCTCGCTCCCTGGCACACTCATTGCTCCTCCTTCAGTCCACTGTGTCGATGAGGAGCGTCTGCCCATCAGCTTGTAAGTACACGCTGGACTTCCATCCATTCACGCTGAATGCAGAATTTATTTCAGGGCCGGACACATAACTCACCGATGGCACACTCGGTTCCAGCGCGGGCTCGAACGGCTTCGGTTGCGAGGAGGAGAGGTTGAACTTCGATCGCATCTCGTCGGCAATCTCGGGTCGCAACTCTACGACAGCTTGGATCCAGTAGGTAGTCGGGCCAGGCACACGACCCTCCTCGTTGTTCCAAGTGATCCAGCTGACCGATACGGGTTCATCTATCAACGGGAACCGCTTCGTCAGCGGCTCTTGGTCATGACGAACCTCGGCGGAGGGCTCAGATGATTCCGAGGCCGGTGAGCTACAACCCATTGCAGCCAAGAGCATCGCCGCCAGAAGCGGAATGAGGTATCGTGCAGTCATTTCCGCGGCCTTCCCGATTCGTCGTTGTTCTCGACCGGCGTTCGGGGTCCACTAGAGTCACGGTTGTCTACTCGATCTTCTCGCCCCGGATTACGCTCTGTCACGGATGTTTCCGACACGGTCGCAGTCGACGGAGGTTGACCAAGCTCCCATGACACGGTCCTCGTCACCTTGCCATTGGTCTCGAAATCGTGAGCCCATCCCAGCTCTGCAAATCTACCATTCTCATTATCGGATGCTCCGGTCGCCAGGTCCTCAGCACCTTGATTGAAATTGTAGTAGTCCATCGCTTCGACCGTTACATCCATTACCACACGGTCGCCTTCCACCCGCACATTGGAATGACTCCATTGCTGATAGGCCCCGATCGTCTTCTGCCAATTCTCAGTGGCCGGATAGTCTCCCCCAGCGCCCCCGATGTCTGCCGCAGTGCCGGTCATTTGAAAGTTGGTGTTTCCCTCGCGCGCAAGAGCATCAGCTGCCATCGCAGCACGAGTGATCTCGCTGTCTACCGCCGCTTTGATGTTCGGGTCCTCACGGTATGCCTCCTCGTAGTCGAATTCGAACGGTGTGCCGCCACCTTCCCAGTAGTGGCGGTAAGCTGCAGTAGAGTCATCCAAGTCCGAGCGGCCCAACTCCCCACCATTCAACATCGCTTTCCATTTGGCCGCTGAAATATAGTCGCCGATCCCCGGCGTTGCCGAGCCAGGAACGAACCCTTGGTCGGTCGATAGATGTGGAGTCTCAGGCAGCCCAATCTTGTACGTCTGACCATCCACTACTATCGTCGGTGGTTCAGGGATAGGGGCTGCCGGTGATTTTGCCAACACTTGCAGAGCGCTTACCTCAATTTGGATCGCCTGTACGGCGCCCAACTCGGCCAGGCCAAAGTCGTGAAGCAGTTCCTTGATGCGCGTCTGATATCCGGCGGCTTGGCCATCAAGTCGCATCTGCAGGATTAACGTCGTGGTATCCGTAGCACTGCCCGGCACCGTCGGAGCGGTGACAGTGCCGTCGTCGGAAACCGTCATCCCCGCCTGCGGAACCTCATCGTCGACGATCCGGAGCAACGCGGCACGAATACCTTCCATATTGCCGCCGAAGCTTTTATAGTGGCCGACCAGCCGCGTGGTTACCTCATCGATGTTAGTGGCAGACAGCTTGTCCGCTACAGCACGTCCAGACGCCGCGGCAGCGGCGTCACCTTGCCATCCGTCCATCGCCGAGTCGACATCGCGCTCAACCTGCTCAGCAACCTGTGCGAAGAACGTGTTCTGCGCAGCCAGGTGCGAGCCATAAGTCACCATACTGAGCGGCTGACAGGCGCGAACATGGCTAATCGTCGCCATCACTGTCCGCTCTCGAGAGCACGGACTTGATCGGCAAACCACCCATCGACATTCTCATATGAATTAGCGGCGACATGCGTGACCTCAGCCATATGCCTGATATTCGACGATAGAGCACGGTATGCACCGAGCACCGCCTGCTTGGCGGCAGCCTCGACCTGAACAATAGGAGACCCCGGCATGATCAGTTCGAGCGAAATATCTATTCCATCGATCGCGGTCGCATGCGCCTCGAGCGCTGTGCTCATCGTACTCAGCGCGGCGATATCCGCCTGCAACATCTCTGTCAATTCGCCCCCAAGAGACAGGTTGTACTTGGCCGACACGATAGCATCCGGTTGTCCACCGGACACTCGCGCCGAAGGACGGCGGATACCAGCTCTGGTGAACAGCAGTATGACCACTGCAATGTCGACGCCGACGCTCAGGCCCACCTGTGCGGTGACGCAGCATCGCTGTAACCCGCAACCCTGGTGCACGCCGTTCGTCCACCTCCTTGCGCTCAGCTAGAGTCGCTGTCCGACAACATCTTTCGACGCCTCGAGAGTCTGCCGAAGATTCGGTCGATCAACGGCGGTGGTGATCGCGGTATCATCCTCAGGGGTCGGGGCGCGGCTGCGTCCAGGTGACGAGCTGGGGGTGGTTCGGGTGATCAACGCAGGCAACCGGTTTCGCAGCGAGATCCGGCATGGGACCATTCAGGAGCTCGCGGGCAAGGTGGCCAAGGAGAGCTATGGGCAGTATCTGCGCAAGCTCACGCTCGCAAAGGTTCGTGGCTTCAGCAACATCGAGGTGAGTTTCGACTTCCCGGTTACCGCGGTTGTCGGGCCCAACGGTGGCGGCAAGTCGACCATCCTCGGCGCTGCCGGCCTTCCCTACAGCTCGGTGCCGCCGAGCCGGTTCTTCGCCAAGAGCGGCAAGTACGACGACAGCATGCAGAACTGGTCGATCGAGTACCAGCTCATCGAGAAGGGGCTGAATCGGAAGCTTCCGGTCCTGCGAACGGCGAGTTTCAAACGCCTCAAGTGGAATCGGACCGCGGTCGACCGGAGGGTCCTCATCTTCGGGGTGGAGCGGACGGTCCCCGCCAGTGAACGGCAGAACCTACGGCGAGCCGTTGGCAGTGCCTTCGAAGCCGTTCGTGAGACCTGCCTTCCTGATCACGTCATCGATCAAGCCGAGAAGGTGCTCGCCAAACCGTTGGCCGGCTTCCGGCAGCTCTTCCTCGATGACATCGATCGGCTGAGCATCTTCTCCGGCGTCACCGCGCAGGGCGACGGCTATTCCGAGTTCCACTTCGGCGCCGGCGAGGCCAGCGTCATCAGAATCATCGCGGAAGTCGAAGCCGCAGAGGAGAACAGCCTCATCCTGATCGAAGAGATCGAGAACGGGCTGCATCCGGTGGCAACACAACGGATGGTCGAATATCTGATCGATGTCGCCCACCGCCGCAAGTGCCAGGTGGTGTTCACCACCCACTCCAACGATGCCTTGGCTCCGCTACCGCCGGAGGCCATCTGGGCTGCGCTCGGTGATCGGGTGATCCAAGGCAAGCTCGATGTGCGATCGCTTCGTGCCATTACCGGGCAGGTCGAAGCGGACGTGGTGGTCTTCGTCGAGGACCAGTTCGCCCGGGACCTGGTGGCGACCGCGTTGCGCAGGGACGGCGGCGTGGAACTGGACATGATCGAGATCCATGCGATGAGCGGCGCCGCGGTAGCGAAGAACGCTACCCTGCACCACAATTCGATTCCCACGACGTGGCAGCCGGCGCTCTGCTTTCTGGACGGCGACCAAGGCGAGCTGGCCGACGAGGACAAACAGATTCATCTCCTGCCGGGAAATTCGGATCCGGAACGCACCGTTCTCGACGACATCTGTTCCAACCTGGATGAGCTCGCGGCCAAACTGACACTGTCGCTGCGACTGCCGTTGGATCGACAGCAGCAGGTCGTCTCAGTGATTCGCACCCGCAGGACCACGAACCGCGACGTACACCTGATCTTTCAACAGATCGGCGAAGACCTCGGATTCTTGTCGGCGCACGACGTCGCGCATGCCTTCCTTGCCTTGTGGGCGAACGAGTTTCCCGAGCCGACCAAGATGATCGTCGATCTGATCCGCCAGGCACAGCAGCGCGGGCGACCGACTCCGGCATCGGCGTGACCGGGCGGGTGCGATAGTGGCGAGGATCGTCCTCACCTCCACCGCTGCGGCACAATCACACGCCCCGGCACTCAGGCGACGGGTGTTCGACCTGCTGTCGCTGTTCCAGGGCGATCTACACGACGAACCATGGACCGAGCGGGTGCCGGGCGCGAAGGATTCGCGGGTGCGCACTGCGTACGTGGACGGCACGCATCGCGCTGTGGTTTTCCGCGTCGACCCAGAGGGTGGTGAGACCACCTACATCTATATGGGCACGTGGGCAGCGAACGAAGCCCGCCGACAGGCGACCAGAGCGACCTTGCGGGTGAATCCGGTGTCCGGCGCCCTGGAGGGTACGGTCGGCCAACTGCCGCTCGTGAGCGACCGACCAAGAACCCCCGCTCACCCTCTACTCGAACGTGCCGGGCACTCGCCGGCCGAACTCGCCGCCTATCTGGGACTCGATCGCACAGTCATCGAACGCGCCTACCTCATCACCGATCGCACCGAATACTTTCGGTTCGCCGGGGAGGTCACCGCGAAGCTGGGGTGGCAAGGCCAAGCGTTGCTGCAGCTCCTCGACGGGGCGTCGCCGGAACTGATCCGCGAGCAGCTGGAACTGCACACGCCGCCCGAGACAGCCGCGGACGAGGATGACCGGATCATCGCGGCCCTCGACCGCCCCGCTTCCCGCCTGCTGTTCACCTATGCCGACGATTCAGCCGAGTTGCGCCGTGTGATCGACAGCGGCGATGCCAACGCGTGGCGGACGTTCTTGCATCCGGAACAACGACGCTATGCCGAGCAGAGCTATCCCGGCTCGTTCCGCGTCTCGGGTGGGTCCGGCACCGGCAAGTCGGTGATTCTGGTCCATCGGGCACGTAATCTCATCCGTCGCAACCCGGATGCGCGCGTGGTGCTGACGACTTTCACCAAGGAACTGGCGACTATTCTCGAACAGAACCTGCGCGTCCTCGACCCGGATGTCGCCTTCGCAACGAAGCTCGGGCAACCGGGAATCTATGTCGGCGGCATCGACAGCCTCGCCGTCCAGGTCTTGCAACAAAGCTCAGCAGAAGTCGAAGTGGCGTCACAGGATGTTCTGGGCCACCGGAAGTTCCAATGGCGAGGGCATCGACCGGACCGTTACGTCTGGCCACGGATCGCCGCCGAGGTCGACCATCACCTGCCGCCGCATCTGACCACACCGTGGTTCTTGGAGAACGAATACGTCGCGGTAGTACTTGCACGACGCATCCGAACGGTCCGCGAATACGCCACGGTGGAACGGCGCGGACGCCGGATCCGGCTGGACAGAGCAATGAGGGTCGCGCTCTGGAAAATCTTCGACGCTTACCGGACGTTCTGCGCCAGGTTCGACTGGTACAGCTATCAAGAGGTCGCGGCCGTGGCTGGGCGTCACCTCACGCATGCTGCCGCTGCAGGTGAGGCCGCACTCGCGGACCACGTACTGGTGGATGAGGGCCAGGACCTGCACGCGGTCCATTGGCGATTCGTCCGCGCGCTCGTCGACGAAGGTCCCGATGACATCTTCATCGCCGACGACCCCCACCAGCGCATCTTCAACGAACGAATTGCGCTGTCGGATCACAATATTGCGCTCAGCGGGCGATCACGTCGACTGACGTTGAACTACCGGACCACAGCCGAGAACCTCGATTTCGCCCTCGGCTTCCTGCTGGGCAGCGAGTTCCGGGACCTCGAAGACCGGATCGAGCCGGGGTCCGGCTACCGATCTGCCCGTCTCGGCCCCGAACCGAGCCTCGTGCCGTGCACCAACGAGAGGACGATGCTGAAATGCGTCGTCGACACGGTGCGCGAATGGCAGCGGTCGGGCACATCGGTGACCACAATCGCGGTACTCACCTTCGACAACGGTACGGCTAGCACGATCCGGTCCCGCCTCAGGGCTGCGGATTGCCCGGTCGACAATGACCAGTGCGGCGATTCGCGGATGCCGGTTGCAGTCCGGACGATGTCCGGCGCCAAAGGTCTCGAGTACACGAACGTGATCGTCGCCGGCGTCGACCCGAGCCGGCCGCCCATAGCCGCACTCGACCAGCAAGGCTCCCCCTACGAAACCGCGGACGCGAAGCAGCGTGCCAAGGCGCTTGCCTACGTCGCGGCCACGCGCGCACGGGATCGGCTTGCATTCATCTGGCATTGAGAGCCGTTAACGCGATGGCAAGGTTTCACGGCATCCTCTGATTGACATAGCTTTCAGTCTGCCGTAGCTTGGACGACATCATCACAAGGTAGCTACTGGATCAGCCAGAACCCCAGAGCTCCAACACTTTCCGTCGCCATCTCGGCGCCGCCCCATCGCCTTATCAGAGGGAACCCATGCGTCACTCACGTGTCATCTCCGCCCTGCTCGCTGCGGGCACCGTCACCGCCGTCACCGCACTCGCCCCGCAAGTTGGGGCGAAGCCGGCGAGCGGCTCGTCCAGCGGCTCGTCGGAAACCTGCGCAGCACGCAGCAACGCGGATCGAATGTTCCTGCGGCGTGCAGATTTCGACGACGAACCGTGCCGAACCCAAGACGCCGCAATCCGGTTGGCGTTGTCCAACTGCCAGTGGCTGGCTACTCATGGGCACAGCGCGTCCAAGCACATCGAATTGGCGGAGATCAACCGCGCCTCAGTGCGCTACCCGTACACCTTCCTCGACGCCGCGGTCACCAGCTACTGTCCGCAATACGACATCTGATCCACTCGATCCACAGCCCGCCCCGGCGGTGGCTGCATCACGGAATCGCCTAGAACACAAGACATTTCAGCCTTCTGCTGCCACACTGTTCGCCGTGCCGGCAGCTCCGATTCGCTGTCAGTTCGAGACGATCCCGCTTGTCGTCGCTACGCCGTTCACTCGGTCCACACCTCGCCGCTTCCGAATGAAGAAAGCCACATCACTTGAACTCGCCATCGTTGCCCCTTCCTCCACGCCGCAGGAACCTTCAGATGCTGAAGACCGCCATGTCGGCGCTGACTCCCGGCAAGCCTGCCGCCGCGACGTTCCGGTCCGAGCTCTACGGGACTTTCAGCGTGCACGGCGCGGTGGTTCGTTCCGGCGCGAACGGCGGCCTGCTGATCGGTGGCCATGCCCTCGATACGGCCTCGTCGACGCTCAACCCGGTGCCGGATCTGCTGGAGCTGATCGCCGACGCCTCAGACGTCGCTGATCCACCTACAGGATTGGCGTCCGCATTGGCCGAGCTGACCCACGGGGATCCGGTGGTCGGGTATTTCCAGGAACCTGCCTACGGCGTGTACACGGTGACAGGCTTCGCGGTAGATGCGCCGGTACACGGCGGTTTTCTGGTGGGCGCACGGATTCTGACATCCCGCTCCGGCCGGATGCCCGGTGTGTATCTCGTTGCACTCCAACGGTTTACGGATACGAACGCCGGCCCCGGTCCGGCCCGGATCACACGCTGGCCCGACACCGTCAACGATTGACCCGAGAGCTGTAGCAAGGAGAATGATGTTGGGTTTCGCCGTAGTCGATCGGCATCCGCCGTACGAGTTCACCGCGATATGGCTGACCGATCGCACTACCGACGATTTCGTGCGCAATACCAACGCTGTCATCATTCCGCACGATGACCCCGACCACGACAAGAAGGTCCGCTCACTCACGTGGGGTCGTGCAGTGGTTCTCACTGAAGGTACCGACCCACCGCTGGCATTCTCGCACGCGCTCCGGATCGAAGCGTTCGACGATCTGATCCGACAGACCGCTGACCAGCAGGAGCGGATCTGCGCGGCGATCACGGACTATTCTCGACGCAAACGCACCAAACTGGTCGTTCCCAGTTTCCTCCCGGTGCCCGAGATCGGTACACCTGAGCGCGACGAACCGCACTATCGCGCGCTGTGGGTCGCCGATTACATCGGCGCAGTGTGGTCGGCTTGGCTGTTCACCGAGGAGCAGCGTGTGCGCCGAACGACTTCTCCGAAAAGCCGGGAAACACCATGGATCATGCCGGCGGACCTGAACAGCCCGACTATCGCCGACTTTCCCGCGGACTTCGCCGAGCGAGTGAAACCCGAGACCGTGCCATGAGTAGTCAGCCGACCGTGGCGTCGCTCACCATCACGCCGGAGTTCGCCGAAGGACTTCACCGCTTGGAAAGTGGGGAAAACCTGTTCCTCACCGGCCGTGCGGGCACCGGCAAATCGACGCTGATCCGCGCGTTCCTCGCTACGACGAACCGTAATGTCGTGGTCGCGGCACCAACGGGAATCGCCGCGCTCAATGTCGGTGGCTACACCATCCACCGGTTGTTCTCGTTCTGGGCGGGCACAACCGTCGACGATGTCCGTTCGAGCGACTACTTCCCTGGCCGCTTCGCGAAAACCCTGGCCAGACTCGACACGCTGATTCTCGACGAAGCATCAATGATCCGGGCCGACCTGTTCGACTGCCTCGCCGTTGCGCTCGAACGATTCGGGCCCAAGCGGGGCAGGCCCTTCGGCGGTGTGCAATTGGTGTTGGTAGGCGATCTGTTCCAGCTTTCGCCTGTGGTCAGCGAAGGCGAGAAGGACTACTTCACGCAGCGCTACACCTCGCCGTACTTCTTCTCAGCCGACCACTACGTTCACGAGCAGTTCCCAGTCGTCGAACTGAGAACCGTCTTCCGGCAGGTCGGGGACACCCGTTTGGTCGAAATCCTCAACGAGGTCCGAGACGGCGCCCTGTCGGGAACTGCTCGAGCAGAGCTGAACAATCGAACCAATCCGGACTTCGAACCGCCGGTGGACGAATACTGGCTGACTCTGGCCACGACCAACCGGATCGCCGAGACGCGCAACCGGGCGATGCTCGCACGTGTTCCCGGTCGAGAACTCACCCATCGCGCCACCACATCCGGCGACATCGACGGCTTCGACCGACCCGCCGCGGAGGTGATCACCTACAAGGTCGGCGCTCAGATCATGCTGCTGACCAATGATCCAGCCGATCGCTGGGTGAACGGGACCATCGGGCGGATCACCGGTTATCGCACCGAGCACGGCTCCCCGGTCGTGACCATCGACCTGCCCGACGGCAGTCGGGTCGATACACGACCGCACCTGTGGGAGATCACGCGACCAGAAGTCGTCGACGGCGCCCTCCGGCATCAGGTCGTCGGCACATATAGGCAGCTGCCGTTCCAGCTGGCCTGGTCGATCACGATCCACAAGAGCCAAGGACAAACCCTGGACCGGCTCGTCGTCGATCTCAGCGGCGGCACCTTCGCCGATGGTCAGCTCTATGTCGCACTCAGCCGGTGCACGTCGATGGAGGGGCTGGTCCTCAAACGCGATGTCCTGCCCAAGGATTTGAAAACCGATATCCGCATCCGCCGTTTCCTCGCCGCCAGCCGCACGACGTCCACTTCACGCGGAAATGTCTATCTAGGGATCTGCACTGTCGGCGACGAAGGGCGGATGTGGCGGCCGCGCCCGATCGAGATCGCGTTGGTCACGGACGACGGAATCGAACTCAGCACCCTGGTCAATCCCCTCCGCGACCTCGGTGACGCCCGCCTCACATATGGAATCACCGCCGGCGACGTCGCACTGGCACCCACCCTCGACCAAGCCTGGGCAGCACTGGCTCCGGATCTGTCCGGCCGATGCCCGGTCGGACTCGACATCGACAATCAGTTACGCAACCTCGACTACGAGCTCAAGCGCCTGGGCGTGGTTGTGCCGATGCCGCTGGGCATATCTCTCGATGTGGCCGACTTGTCGGAGTCCGAGATCGCCGGCCTCCAAGCTCCGAGCGCAGTCGCCCGTGCACGGGCCACACGAGCGCTCGTCACTCGCGTAGCGTCAGCGATTCGCACCGAGGGCGAGGTTTTCACCACCCCGAACGATGGATTCGGGTACACGCTCGAACGGGGAGGAACGCCCGACTGCTTCCAGCCGGGTGGCATGACGCCCGCCGCGTCGACGCCTGAAGCTGCGCTCGCCGAATTGCTCCGCCACAACCTTCCCCGCATTCAGCTCGACGAGCAGACATACGCTCGACTGGCCGACCTCGGTCAGGCTCTCGGTCACCCCATTCTCGGCGACGAATCCCGCCGTCACAGCGTGTCGATAGCCGACATCCTCACGGCCGGCGCGCGAATCTGCTTCACCGGTTCGGTGATCGATGACGCCGGTACCCAGTGGAGTCGCACCGACATGGAACAACTGGCGGCCAGGTGCGGTCTCGTCCCGGTGCCGAGCGTGACGAAGAAGCGATGCGACGCGCTGATCGCGGCCGAAGCCGGGACAACGTCCGGCAAAGGCCGCAAGGCCACCGAATTCGGCAAACCGATTTTCACTGCGGATCAGTTCCTTGCCTGGACCACGGCTGCCACGACTTCCTGACCAATGGAGTCTTCCGATCCCACGCCCCGGGCCGGCCTTCGGACACTGAGGCCGCGACCACGAAACCCGCTGTCAGTCAGGGAGATAGCGGATCGGGATGGGGATGTCGGATGATGAGTCCGCCCTCGAGGATCCCGCTCCACGGTGTGGTGATCGAATGGACGGAGTCGACCGCCCTGAACAGCATGTAGCGCAGCATATTTCGGCTCTCCATGCCCGGCCGCTCCGCTGGAAGGTCCACCTCGAACAACCGCTGCAGTCCTTCGAAATGAGCGCGGCGATCATCCTTGCCGGGGAGGTTCTTGCGGCGTAAGTCGAGGATTGCGTCCAAGTACGATTCGATGAGCTGTCGCTGACCGAAGACTGCCGGTGGGGGTGGGGCGAAATCGTAGTGGTCGAACGACATTCGGCAGATCCCTTCGAGGCGCACAGGCTCCGATCCGGAGACCCGCGGTGCAGATACGACGAAACCGTAAGCCGAAGGGAAAACATTGTCAACCAACAAATAGTTGGTGTACGTTTACCGGCAACGGGTGTTCGAGATCATCATCCGCAGTCAGCGAGCCGGCCGACCGCGATCGAGAAATCCCGAATCCCGTAATCAACTAGCATCCGAACCCGATAGTTCCAGATGAACACAGGTCGACACCCGACCGAACCGCATGCCGGTCACGCACGATGAGGAGCACACACGTGGGGGCGCTGCTTCCGACACTGCAGGCCGAACGGCTGAGGGAAGGGTTGACCGACTACCTGACCACCACCTTCGCGCTGACCGATCCGGATACCCAGGGTGCGCTGACCGACTTCATCGGTGATCCCGCGGACGGACTTTTCAAGGGTCCGTATGTGCGCTTGCGGCTGCCTTTCGCCCCGGCGCGCGGCAACTGGGGCATGCACCTGGACTGGTGGCCGAAGTATTTCGAACCATACGGTCATCAGGCCGCCGCGTTCGAACGGCTGTCGACGAAGTTTCAACGCCGACCCCTGCCCACTCTGGTCACCACGGGCACCGGGTCCGGTAAGACCGAGTCGTTCCTCATTCCCATCCTCGACCACGTGCTGCGGGCCAAGAAGGCAGGCGTGGTCGGGATGAAGGCTTTGATCATCTATCCGATGAATGCCCTGGCCAACGACCAGGAGCAACGACTGGCGAAGATGATCACCGAGCATTCGGAGTTGTCCGGTATTACGGCCGGTCTCTACACCGGTGAGCAATCCTCCGGCGGCCGCACGATGGTGTCGGAGGCGGGGCTGATCACCGATCGCCGGCTGATGCACGATTCGCCGCCCGACATCTTGCTCACCAACTACAAGATGCTCGACCACATGCTGCTGCGGCCGGACCGGGCGGCGATGTGGCGGCAGTCGGCGGACTCGCTGCAGTACGTGGTGCTCGACGAGTTCCACACCTACGACGGTGCGCAGGGCACGGATGTGGCGATGCTGCTGCGACGGCTCGGTCTGACCGTCAAATCACACTGGAACGCCGGTTCCCCTGTCACAGAAGCAGATCGGGCGCGGCCCCTCGGGAAGATCACGCCGGTTGCCACCTCCGCGACATTGGGGTCCAAAGGATCGCCGACGTCGATGCTCGACTTCGCGAAAACCGTTTTCGGTGAGACGTTCACACCCGAGACCCTGATCGGCGAAACGCGGCTCGATACCGAGGACTGGCTCGCGCAGCGCCGTCGCGACCTGGATCGCACATTCTCACCAGTCGAGCCGGTGATCGATCAGGCCCTTGCCGAACTCGACCGCACCACAGCACAAACCGTGACGAACAAGCGACTCACTGCGGCGGTACTCGCCACGCTGTTCCGGCACACCTCCGACATCGACGACACCCACGAGCGGATCACCGCGAGCCTGCACAAGCTCGACGAATCCGAGATGCTCGATCTGATCAAACGGCACGGAACCTTCGCGCGGGTCCTGCGTAATGCGGTCGACGCCATCTCGACCGCGAAATTGGCCGCCACCGTTCTGCCCGCCCAGACCGGCGAACGCGACCTCACCCGTGGCCTCGCGAACCGCGAGCGCTACGTCGGCTACCTGCTCGCAGCGCTCTCGCACGTGCGCGCCGAGGTCGGCCGGTCGGCACTGAATGTCGATGTGCACCTGTGGCTTCGGGAGCTGTCCCGGATCGATCGTGCGGCCGCGGTGACCCCGCAGTTCCGCTGGCCGGACGACGGAAAACTCGACGGAACCACCGTCGACTACTATCCCTCGCTCTACTGCCGGCATTGCGGTCGGTCGGGCTGGGGTGTTCGGCTGGGACCGACCGGCCACACCTTGGATGCCGGTGACGAAGACGTGCGCAGCTACCACGCGACCGGTGGTCCACGGTTCCGAGCGCTGATCTCCGCGCCCGCCGAGGCCGAAATCGACACTCTGGTCGAGGGATTGCGCTGGTTCCGCGTCGACGACCGGGAGATCGTCGACGAACGACCCGATGCCGACAGCGATGAGGTACTCGACGGGCGGGTGCTGCCTGTCTTGTTCCTGAGCGGCCCTGAGGCGGACGAGAATTCGCGTAGGGACGTGTGCCCGGCGTGTGGTGCCGACGACGGCATCCGCTTCCTCGGCAGCGCGATCGCCACCCAGTTGTCGGTGGCGCTGTCGAACCTGTTCGGTGACGCGAAACTGGCCGACGGCGAAAAGAAGGCCCTCGTCTTCACCGACAGCGTCCAAGACGCCGCCCACCGTGCCGGTTTCGTCCAGGCCAGGTCGCACACCCTCAGCCTCCGCTCGACCCTGCGGAATGCCCTGGGCGACAAGGTGAGTGGCGAGCAGATGCTCACCCTCGCCGAGCTCTGCGATGCGGTACTCGACCGGGCAGGTGAGGACGCGCGACGGCGCTATCACCTCCTCGCGCCCGACATCGTCGAGCGTGACGAGTTCGCTACGTTCTGGGACCCCGACAGCACCGCCCAGGCTCGACGGAAGGCGGCCAGGACTGTTGCCCGGCGCCTGCAATTCGATATCGACCTCGAGTTCGGCCTGCAGTCTCGCCTCGGTCGTACGCTCGAGCTCACCGGCAGTGTGGTGTCGGAGGTGGATCTCGGTTCTCCCCGGCGCGTTGCGCAGCTGGGCGCCGACGCGCTGAAGCGAACAGAACATCAGCTCGCCTTTTCCGAGCCCGACGAGGCCGCGGTGACCCAGTGGGTTCGTGGTGTCGCCGAACGCATGCGCACCCGTGGCGCGATCGCCCACGATTGGTTGACGAAATACGTTCAACGCGACGCGAACCGACGCTGGGTGTGGGGTGGCCGCCCCAAAGGCCAGGGCATGCCCGCCTTCCCCAAGGGACGCCCCGCACCGGCCTTCCCGGCGCTCGGCGGCCGGACCATCCCTGACGGCTTCGACCCGATCACCGTCTCCGCCTCGTGGTACGCCCGCTGGGCTTCGCGCTGCCTGAACGTCTCGCCCATCGAGGGTGGATCACTGGCACGCGCGCTGTTCGAAGTGTTCGCCGAAGAACGCGTGGTGATCACCGAGAACACCGAGAAGTCGCTGACTGCTTATCTTTTGACGCACGACTCGGTCCTGGTGGGTATCCCCGACCCGGCCGGGCTCACCGGAATGCGGTACCTGCTCGTCTGCGATGTCTGCCAGACGCCCACGCCGGGCAGCGCGGCCGTCGTCGACCAGCTCGACGGTGCTCCCTGCCTGTTGACCCGATGCCCGGGCAGGCTGGCACGGGCCGCCAAACACAACAACTTCTACCGCGACCTCTACGACAACTCGGAGATGAAGCGGGTGGTCGCGCGTGAACACACCTCCTTGCTTCCCACCGCGACACGGCTCGAGTACGAGAACAAATTCAAGGCCACGGCCAGCGATCCCACCGCACCGAACGTGCTGGTCGCGACGCCGACTTTGGAGATGGGTATCGACATCGGCGACCTGTCGACGGTGATGCTGGGCTCCATGCCGCGAACGGTGTCGTCGTATCTCCAGCGAGTCGGCCGCGCAGGACGCCTCACGGGTAACTCACTCGCGCTCGCCTTCGTCCGCGGACGCGGCGAGCACCTGCCGAAACTCGGTGACCCGACGTCGGTGATCCAAGGGGAGGTGCGTCCCCCGGCAACCTTCCTCACCGCGGAGGAAATCCTGCAGCGCCAGTACATCGCGCACATCATCGACCGGCTCGCGCGGCGTGCGGGAGCCGAAGATCCCGGCAACGCGACCAACGTGCTGTCGAGTTTCGACTCCGGTACCTGGATGGGCACCCTCATCGAGACCGCTGACGACGACGCCGACCTGTTGGTCGACGAATTCCTCGGGCAGTTCGGCGATCTGCTCCGGACGGAAACCGCAGCGAACCTCCGCGACTGGGCGACCCCGCCCGGGCTCGGCGAGCACAGCGGACTCGGTGCATTGCTGCGCGACGCCGTGCATCGCTGGAATCGAGATGTGAACGAGTTGCGGCACCGGCGAACGGCAGTGGACGCGGCCATTCCCGACTTCGAACAGCGTGCCAACTCCCCTGCCGCCACCGACGACGACAAGCGTGATTTGCGCACGGCCCGAGGCACGTTGCGTCTGTTGTCGAAGTCGATCAGCGCGCTGACAACCGAACATTGGGTCGGCGTTCTCGAACGCTATGGCGTGCTGCCCAACTACACGCTGCTCGACGACGCGGTGCTGCTGGATGTCGGCATCACCTGGATCGATCCCGACACCAATCAATACGCCGAGGACACAGCGAGTTACCAGCGCGGCTCTCGGGTCGCACTCACCGAGCTGGCTCCTGGCGCGACCTTCTACGCGCAGGGGCTGGCCGTGGAAATCGACGCGATCGATCTCGGCGCGGGCGAATCCGCGATTCAGATCTGGCGGCTGTGCCCGTCCTGCGGCTGGGCAGGCATCACCCACACCGCAGACCCGACACCCCCACCGAATCAGTGCCCTCGATGCCACACCAGCGCAATCGCGGACGTCAGCCAACAGCTTCAAGTGGTAGAGATGGCCAAGGTGTCCGCCGAGGTGCGACGCGACGAGGCGGCGATCAACGACATCCGTGACGAACGGCGCAAGGAATCGTTCACGGTCCTGGCCGCAGCCGATATCGACCCCGACAACGTCACCAAACGGTGGTTCGTCGCCGAGCAGGACTTCGGCGCGGAGTACTTGCGGCGCATGGACATTCGCTGGCTGAACATGGGCAGGCGAAACTCGCAGGGCGGCAAGCGAACCATTGCGGGCAACACGACCACAGGTTCGCTGTTCCGCGTGTGTTCCGGTTGCGGGCAGCTCGACAAGGTAGCGGGCAGGAACGAGCCACATGAGCACCGCAGCTGGTGCCGGTATCGCAAAGCCGATGACGAGAAGCACGTTCGCGAGATCGCGCTGGCTCGGACACTACGCACCCAGGCTGTGCTGCTGCACCTGCCGAGCTGGCTCGAATACGACTCGTTCGCCCATCCGAGCCTCAGCGCTGCGATCCTGCTCGGCCTGCGACAGGTGATCGGTGGCTCCCCGGAACATCTCGATGTCGCCGCGATCACCGACGCCCTCCACAACCCGAACCAGCGGGCCCTGCTCATCCACGACACCGTGCCCGGTGGCACCGGCTATCTGGCCGACTTCGCCAACCCACGTCAAGTGTGGGAGGTACTTGCGGCGGCACGCACAGTGGTCAAGAACTGCGACTGCACCGACCGGCTCGCCTGCCACAAATGCCTGCTGCCGTTCGCACCGCCACGGGAACTCGACAAGGTTTCCCGGATCACGGCAGCCAAGGTGCTCGATGATCTGCTCGCATGCCGCGACGGCGAACCGGACGCGAAAAGCTGGCTGGACTCGGTCACCGAAGAAACCCCGGTACCGAAAGGCAGCGCCGAGTCGCCGTTGGAACGCGAGTTCTACCGCGCGTTCACCGAGCGACTCACCACCATGGGCGCCACGGTCACCGAAAAACCGGGCACCTACGGCCCGACCGCAACGATCAAACTGCCCGGCACCAAGATCCGGACCTGGCAGCTCGAGCCACAAGTGCTGATGGGCAACAGCCAACCCGACTTCCAGCTGCGCACCAGCGATCCCGATATCCCGCTCATCGCCGTATTCGCCGACGGTCGCCGCTACCACGCGACACCCGAGCACAACCGAGTGGCCGACGACGCCCACAAACGTGAGATCCTGCGCTCCGGCGGCGTGGTGGTCTGGTCGTTCTCCCACGATGATCTCGAGCGCTTTCGAGCCGCGCGGACGGAAAAGCCGACCTGGTTCACCGAAAAGCTGGAAGGCCCGACCCGCAAACACGGCAACTTGAAGCCGAAACTGTTCAAGTTGCTGCATGCCGACCCGATCACCCAGCTGATCGAGTACATGCTCGAGCCTGAACGCGAGCCATGGGAAGCAGTGGGGCGATGGCTTCCGCTGATGTTCCTCCTCAACGGCCGCCACCAGGGCGACGCCGACGCCATCGCGAGCTGGGCGCTCGACCTCATCGACGGGACCGCTTCGACTCCGGCGGACGGCGAGTACAACTGCTGGTCCTACAGCGACGGCCCGTTGACCATCACCGCCGCCACGAACAAGGGCATGAAGACGCTGGACGCGGTGCTCGCGCTCGATGACCGGGACGAGAAGCTCGAACTCGACGGCGGTCGCGCGTGGAAAGAGTGGTTGCGCTTGGCCAACTGGTTCGGACTTGCCGACCACGTGATCACCACCCGAACCCTGCTCCAGGCGAACTCCACCGTCCCGGAGCGGGGACCGGACGCAGGCAGCGCCGAGCTCACGCCCGACTGGCAGGTGCTCTACGACGACACCGTTTCCGATGCCGAACGCGAACTCGTCCTCGCTCTGGCCGCGGCAGGCGTCCCGGTGCCGGTGCTCGGTGTGGAGACCGACCGTGGTGACGTGATCGACATGGGCTGGCCCGACGTCCGCCTCGGAGTTCTCCTCGCGGAGCCCGAGGCGGCCAATACGATGACCGAACAAGGCTGGACGATCTGCCCAGCCGATCCGGCGGAACTCGTCCGAGCACTGCAAACGAACGGGGTGATGTGATGGCGCACGTCATCATGACCAAGACCAGCGGGTCCGCGGACGAGCTCGAAGGTGCGATCAAACGGCGCGCGCACGATTTCCTCTACAGCGTGCAGGACGACGAACCTGCCGCGTCCACGCTCATCGAGGAA
Organism: Nocardia rosealba; assembly: GCF_020216065.1. Lineage (GTDB taxonomy): Bacteria > Actinomycetota > Actinomycetes > Mycobacteriales > Mycobacteriaceae > Nocardia > Nocardia rosealba. The sequence continues at coordinate 30,498 of NZ_JAIWNA010000009.1, read as the reverse complement.
GTTCCCGGAGCCACGGACGAGCGCGTGCGGCTCGGACGAATCGGCCTGGGGCACAGTGCGATTCTGTTCTACGTAGCGCCCGCGGGTGGGGAGGGATCCTACGTCTACATGGGTGCGTGGCCGGACGCTACCGCCGCCGAGCTCGCACCCCGGGCGGGACTGAAGGTGAACCCGGTCAACGGCGTCCTCGAGCTCATCATCGCCGACACCGAAGAACCTGCGCCGACCCAGCAGCCGAAACCGGCCGTGAAGCCCGGGTACCTCGCCGACGTCGGCTTCACCACCACCCAGCTCACCGACGACCTCGGCTTGGACGCGAACCTCGCCGAACGAGTGCTTGCGGCTTCCGACGACCATGTGATCAACGAGATCGCCGCGGAGATCGATGGGTGGCAGGGGGACGCGGTCCTCGAATTGGCCTGTGGCACAAGCATCGACGAGATTCGCGCCAAGCTCCGACTCACGGAGAATCCGGTCGACCCGACCCTCGGCGAGGACGAGCAGATCCTGCAGGCGCTCGAGCACCCGGCGTCGAAGATCCGGTTCGCCTACATCGGTGACAACACCGAGGAACTGCGTCGCGTGATCGAGGGCGGCAGTTTCGCCGCATGGCGCACCTTCCTGCATCCCGAACAACGTGCGTACGCGGAAAAGCGGTACAACGGCGCATTCCGGCTGTCGGGCGGCGCGGGAACCGGCAAGACCGTGGTGGCGTTGCACCGCGCGCGCAATCTCTGGCGGCGCAACCCGAATGCCCGCGTCATCCTCACCACCTTCAACCGGACGCTCGCGCGCCAGCTACAGGCCGATCTCGAGGCACTGGATCCGGGCGTGCGGATCGCGAGCAAGCCCGGCGAGGTCGGCATCTACATCGATGGTGTCGACAAGCTGGCCAGCGATGTACTGGCGCGGGCAGGCGATCTCGCCCCGATCTCCGCGACGGTTCTCGGGAGCGCGACGTCGCTGCCGCCTCGTCGCACCGATACCGGCAAGGTCTGGCGCGAGATCACCAGAACTGTTGAGACAGATCTGGATTCACGCCTGGTAACGCCCGGTTTTCTGGAGAGCGAGTACACCGCGGTGGTGCTCGCCAACAAAGTGACCACCGTCGCCGAGTACGCGAAGGTCGCGCGCGCCGGGCGTGGTGTACGGCTCAACCGTGCGCAGCGCATCGCCGTCTGGAAACTGATGGAGGCGTTCCGCCGCCGCAGCCGGATGGATGGAACCGTCAGCTTTCCCGAAGTGCTCGCGTTGGCGGCCGAATACCTGCGGCAGCGCAGCGCCGCAGGTGAATTCATTGCCGACCACGTCATCATCGACGAAGCCCAAGACCTGCACGCCACCCACTGGGCGATGCTGCGCGCTCTTGTCGCGGAGGGGCCGGACGACCTTTTCATCGCCGAGGACTCCCATCAGCGGATCTTCGGGCAACCGGTGGTGCTCGGTCGGCTCGGGGTGAAAATTGTCGGCCGCTCACGGCGGCTCACGTTGAATTACCGTACGACGGCACAGAATTTGCGGTTCGCCATCGACATCCTCTCCGGCGGCGAGTATCACGACCTCGAAGAGGCCGTGGAGTCCACGCACGGATATCGCAGTGCTCGAACCGGGCCCGAACCGATGCTGCTGGCCTGTGATTCGCTGGCAGCTGAGCTCGAGCAGGTCGCCGGGCGGGTTCGGCAGTGGCTCGACGGGGGCGAGGAGCCCTCGAACATCGCTGTGCTCACCCGGGGAAAGAACGACCGGAGCCAGTTCGTGCGCGCCCTCGGGGAACGCGGCATCGAAGCCCGGGTGCTCGACGACAACCCCGCCGGACCTGGGCATGTGCAGGTGCTGACCATGCACCGGTCCAAGGGTATGGAGTTCGCCAAGGTGATCCTGGCCGGAGTCGACGACGCGCACGTGCCCGCGAAATCTGTGCTGAACGAAGCACCGGAAGAGGAACGGGGCGAGGCCGAGCTACGGGAGCGGTCCCTGCTGTATGTGGCGGCTAGCCGCGCGCGCGACCAGCTGGTGGTGACATGGAACGGACGCCGTTCGGAACTGCTGGCGAACACCTGAATCGTCGAATACCACCTGCACACCCGGAGCAACAGATGAATCCCCCAGCGGCACCTCGCCAGCCCTACTCACTGTGGACGACCAGTCGTGGCTGGGCCGCGCAGGACGTCGTCGGCACCCAGTCGTATCTGCCGAATTTCCTCGGAATGCTCGGCGACGACTTCGATCCGCGCGGAACCGAAACCCGCCGCACGGTCGAGCTCGTACCGGAACCGGACAACCCGTACGACCGCAACGCTGTCGCGGTTCGCTTCGCGAACCAGACGATCGGCTACCTCCCGCGCGAGGACGCCATCCGCTACCACCGTCCGTTGCTCGAGTTGATGAACCGCGGGTACATCCCCGTCGCGCAGGGCCGGATATGGGCACGTGAGTACTCCGAGTGGGACGATCACGGGCGCGAGCAACGACGGCTCAGCACCGATGTCCATCTCTACGTGGCGAGCCCGGAAACGATGTTTCCGCTCAACGACCCACCGGTCGTGCCGTACACAATGCTGCCCGAGGGCAGCGCGGTACAGGTACTCAGGACCGGCGAGCACACCGATGTCCTGACCCGCTTCCACACCGATGGTGGCGAACGGCCTGTCATCGTCAGCCTGGTCGCCGTGGATCAGGCGAGCGCGCGTTCGACGAAACGGGTGGTCGAGGTGCGCATCGACGGTGACCGTGTCGGGCAGCTCTCCCCTGCCATGAGCGAGAAGTACCTCCCCGCGATCGACCATTTCGGCGCACGCGGATGGGTCACCGCCGCCCGGGCGATGCTCACTGCGTCGGCTGTTTCGGCCACGCTGTCCTTGCGCGCGCAAAAGGCTCATGAACTCTCCGGCGATGCGCTCACCGGGCCACCAGCCGTCGTGCCGCCACGTGGAGTGTCAGGGCCGGTTGCTCCGAGCACGCGGTCGGCGTCGGCGGTCGAAGTGCAGTCCGGTGTCACCGGCAACGGCAGCAAGATCACCGTGCGTGAGTCGGGCACCGAATCGCTGATCACCGTCACCATCGAATTCGCCAGGCCCCTCACCGCCTGGCAATCCAAAGTCGCGCAAAAGGTTCAGGCGACTGCTCAGCAGCTACTCGCGCGCGAGCAGCTCACCGCTCCGCCGGTCACCTTGACCAACCAGACGTTCGCAGCATCGGCGCCGCTGGCCATCGGGCAGGAATTCGTCGACGCGCTCATCGGCATCGACGACTCCGATTTCGGTGCGGCTCAGGAGTTCAACCAGCTGACCGAAGGGGCGCTGTAATGGCCAATGTTGTGCTGGCTCAGAACACGAAGTCGATGCCGAAGCTCGACGGATCGATCAAGGCCAAGGTCTACGACTACTTCAAAAAGGTCTGCGCGGACGACACCGCACCCGGCCTGCACATCGAGCCGTTGAAGGGCGCGGTCGACCCGCGGGTACGCACCGGACGGGTCGACCTCAACTACCGCGCCATCATGTTCCGCATCGACGACCGGTTCGGTGAGGCGACCTACATCTACCTCGGCACGTGGAAGCACGACGTGGCAAACAAGCTCGCCGAGAAGTCCACCCTGCGGGTGAATCCGATCAACGGCGTTCTCGAGGGGATCGTCGGCCAGCTCGACGGCAACGCCGACCGTAAGAAGCGGACCGTGATTCCCGACCCGGGCGGGGTGCTGGCGGCAGCGCTGGCGGCCGAACCAACGGCTGGATACCTTGCCAACGCCAGCTACACCCTCACCGAACTCACCGACCGCCTCGGCCTGGATGCCGAACTCGCCGCCCAGGTGCTGGCCGCCCCGGATCAGGACGCGGTCTTCGCGGTCGCGCAGACCACCGACGTAGCCTGGCAGCAGAACGCCGTGCTCGAATTGGCCGTCGGCCGGGCGATCGACGACATCCGCGACGCACTCGGTTTCACCGAGCAGCCGGTAGACCACTCCCTCGACGAGAACGAGCAGATCCTCGCAGCCCTGGAGCATCCCGCGACGAAGATGCAGTTCACCCTCGTCGACGACAACGACGAGCTGCGTCGTGTCATCGAAGAGGGCGATTTCAAAGCCTGGCGCACCTTCTTGCATCCCAATCAGCGCCGGTTCGTCGAGAAAGATCACCGCGGGGCGTTCCGGCTCTCGGGCGGAGCCGGTACCGGGAAAACGGTGGTCGCCCTGCACCGTGCGCGGCATCTCGCCGCCCGGAATCCCGGCGCCCGGATCGTTGTCACCACCTTCAACAAGACGCTGGCCAAGGCGATGCAGGACGACCTGCTCGCGCTCGATCCGAACATCACCATCGCGGCGAAGCCGGGCGATCCGGGCGTCTATGTAGCCGGCATCGATAGTCTTGCGTCAGCGATACTCAGCCGTCGCAAAGACCTCGATGCCGCGTTCGACGCGGTGTTCGGTCCTGGCACGCCCACTCGGATCGGAGTGCGCACCAATCCGGATGTCGGCTGGTCCGATGTCGTCGCGGGCAGCACATTGGATCCTCGACTGCTCCATGCGGGCTTCCTGTCGACCGAATACACCAGCGTGGTGCTCGGCAATCGGGTCACCATACTCGAGGAATACCTCAAAGTTCCTCGAGCCGGTCGCGGTGTGCGGTTGACCAGACAGCAGCGCGCCGCGGTGTGGAAGCTCGTCGAACAGTTCAGAAAACAGGGGCGGGCCGGCGGACGCATCAGCTTCCCCGAAATCCTCGCGGTCGCCGCCGCCTACTTGCAGTGGCACGCACAGACGACCGGTGAAACATTGGCCGACCACGTCATCGTCGACGAAGCGCAGGACCTTCATGCGACACATTGGGCGTTGCTGCGCGCACTGGTCGCCGAGGGACCCAACGACCTGTTCATCGCCGAGGACTCGCATCAGCGCATCTACGGCCAGCCGGTGGTGCTGAACCGGCTCGGCATCAATATCCGCGGCGGCCGGTCGAGCAAGCTCACGCTCAACTATCGAACCACCGCGCAGAACCTGCATTTCGCGGTGAGCATTCTCGCCGGTGCCGACTATCGCGACCTGGAGGAAGGGCAGGAGTCGACCGCTGGATACACCAGTGCTCGGCTCGGTCCGAACCCAGAGCTGATCGAATGCCGGTCGCTGATGGAGGAGTTGCAGACGATTGCCGATCGGGTCAAGGGCTGGCTCGCCGACGACGTGCCGCCGTCGAGCATCGCGGTGCTCACCCGTGGCGTGAGCGAACGGAACCTGATCGTGCGTGCGCTGGTCGAGCGCGATGTCGATGCCACCGTGCTCGATGCCGAGCCCGCCGGGGGCGAGCACGTGCAGGTACTCACGATGCACCGTTCCAAGGGCATGGAGTTTCGTTGCGTCGTGCTCGCGGGGGTCGATCGTGAGCATGTGCCGTCGCAGGCGCAGCTGCGGGGAATTCCCGAGGAGGAACAGGCCGAGGCGCAGCAGCGCGAACGTTCGCTGTTGTATGTGGCGGCCAGTCGTGCGCGCGACGAGCTGGTTGTCACCTGGAGCGGGCAGCAGTCGGAACTGCTCAATCGCTAGAGCGTCCGGGGCAGCGTAAACCGCTGCCCCGGCGGCATTACACGCCGGCCAAGATCGCAGCCAGCTCGTCGACGTCGGCCTCATCCACCCGCACGACCCGGAAGCCGTCAGCCGCCAAGCCGGAATCGCGATCGTCGTCCACGCCTTCGACGACCACGACCTTCTCCGCCGGCCAGGCGATGTCGACCATCCAGTAGGCCCGTCCGGCCTCGATCCCGACCTCGGGCTTGGGAACACCGGCCTGTTGCAGCTCCGCGAGCAGGTCCCGGACGGCCTGGGAGGAATACAGCGGGTCCTCGTCCCAGGATTCCGGTGCCTTGTCGACCGACAGATCGGTGACTTCGGGTGCCAGTCCGAGCTGGTGGAACACTTCCAGCGCGCCCGCTCTGGTCAGCTGATCATGGAACCTGGCGTTGCGGTAGGACCGCAGGCAGCCATAGCACGAGGTCTCGATACCGCAGTCACACGTGGCGACCCGTTGCGCGGCGACCCGCAACACTCGATCTAGTTCCGCGGCAATCTGTTTCGACGCCCCCGCGCCGGCAGGCACGGTGTCGAACAACACGATGCTTCGACGGTGGTCGGCACTCCAGGACAGCGTTCCGTCGATGTCGTCGCGGCTGATCTCCAACGCCTCCGAAGCACCTTCGAGCAGGGCGTACAGCACCGACAACCACTTGTCTTCCGACTCTGTGTAATGGAAGTCCGCAAAAGTGAACTCCGCGACGTCGGTTTCGTAACGATGGGCCAGGTTGACCTGATCGAGCGGTCCACCACACGGACTACCGGTCGCCGGACGCTCATGTGTTTTGCTCGGCGCGCGATCGAACCTGATCGGCTCGGCCCAGCCGCACCAAGCACACAGCCGGAATCCGTTGCCCGCTCCTTCGCCGATCACAGCGAGTTTGGCGCGCGTACCCGACCGCGCCCACACTTGCATATCGTCTTTCGATGGCCAGACAACCGGTTCCGAACCCTCGCCGACCGTCTCCACAAAGCTGGCGCCCGACCATGCTCGTTGGGGCGCTTCAGCTTTCACATCCTCGGGCTTTCGATCGGCGACGAAGCCGAACTCCGGCAGAACACAGGTTTTCGTCGCGTCGAATTCTGCCCGGCAGTTCGGACAGGTCGACAACGGGTCGAGCACATGCCCTGACTCGAAGTGATTGCATTCCTTGCATACGCGGTACTGCAGCGTTTCCAGCTCCCGTTTCGGCAGTTTGTGCAGACCGCGCGAAGTCCACAACTTGCCGCCCGCGACCACCTGGTTACCCGGTGCGTAGTCGTAGATCGCCTGCCCGAGGTCACGGGCGAGTTCGAGCTTGGCGCCGACGGTACCTTCGCAATGGGTAGTGCGCAGTTCCACGGTGTCGACGGGAAATCCGTACTTCGGCAGGACGTTCTTGTTGGCGAGATATCCGAGCAGCTGGCGACCTTGGACAGTGTGCAGGGTCTTCTGCAGACGACTGCCGAGCGCCAGGTTCTTCGCGTCGATGGCCTGTTGGATCAGGTCTTCGAAAGTCGCGATGTCCGTGCGGATGTCGTGTTCCGCATCGGCGAGTTGGGCACACAGATGTTCGACCCAGGCGTCGGTTTCCACCCCGATCTCACGCTGCACGTGGGCAGGCAATGCAGCCCGTAGGGAGCTTCGAACAGCATCGGGGACAGGAGTCAGAAAATGGCGTACTCGAGCGGCCGCCGACTCGGTCTCATCATTCTCCGGCGTGAAGAACTCACCGGCCGTGGCCCACTCGCGGCCCTCCTTGTCATAGCAGTCACGAAAATAGGCGGCCAACGCGACAGAATGGGCGTGTCTACGGCCGATTCGGTCGTTGTCGATGGGAATCCACGGAATTCGCATCTTTCCGGCGATCATCGACTCCGGCTTCTGGAACTTCGACAGATCGTGTGAACTGCGCTTGGCGTAGGTGACCACGAGTGCGGCCGACGTGGCGCGACGCCCGGCCCGACCTGCCCGCTGCACGTAGTTCGCCGTTTTCGGCGGCATGTTGCGCAACATCACCGATTGCAGATCGCCGACATCGACCCCGAGCTCGAATGTCGTGGAGCACGACAGGACATTCACTTCGCCGGAGATGAATCGTCGTTGGATGTCGGCGGCCGCGGTGGCCTCCCATTGCGCGGTGTGCTCACGCGCCGACAGCGGCAACATGGCCAACGACCGGTACGCGGTCCGATAGTGATTGATGTCCTCGTCGCGGTCCGGAATCGCGTGGGGCGCGAGCCGCCCGTCACAATTGCCCTGGGGGCACAGATCGCGCACATTGTGGACGGTGATCCGGCGGCATGCCCCGCACTGGAACCATTCACAGTCGGCACCACGACGGATCCGCAGCTGGTCTTGGTCCAGCTGGTACAGCACACCGGCAACGCGGTCGCTCTCTTCGAGAAAATACTTGTTCTGCAGTAGAAAGTTCCAGCATGCGTCGAGCACCTTTTCGGCCGGTTCCGACCTGCCCAATTCGGCAAGGACCTTGCGCAGGAACAAGATACGGTTGTTCGCAGTGCCCGGCCTGCCGCCAGGAAGCCAGCTGATGATACGACGATCCCGATCCGAATCCCGCGAACGGATTCGGATCCGGCTGGCACGAGGCTCGAAGATCGGCAGTGTGATGTCGACTTCGGGAAGCAGACTCATCGCGCCCTGCAGCCGGATGGACTTCACGAGCTCGTTCAGCAAGGCCCATACCTCGTCATCGCTGAGCCCCAGGTTGCGGAATCCCTTCGGGATCTCGGCATTTCGGGACCGGAACAATGAAACCGCCATGAGCCCGAGGCCTTCCAGCGACTGACGCTGGTCCATCGCCATCAGCTCTGCCATCACCCAGGGGTTGACCGCGCGCATGATCGTGGCGCGGGTGGCGCGTTCCTCGAAGTGCTGCGCGCGCACCGCCATGGCTTTCGCATCAGCAGCCAAGTCATCAGGTGACAGGGCCTCACCGGCATTCTTCGGTTGGCCAAGCGCCTCGGTGAGGTAGCGCCGTTCCAGCATCCGGCCATAAGTCTGCTCGAGATAGGGAGCGGCGAAGGCCGCTGCCTGCCTCGAGTCGGAGAACATCAACAGTTTCCGCCCGCCGCCGACGAAATCCGCCGTACCGTCCGCAGCTTCCGGAAGATGCTGGTAGAGCGCGGTCGTGATGACCGCAGGCGCGGCATTCGTGTCGGTCCGCAGCCGCCGGATCACCTGCCGTGACCGCGCACCGCACTCGGTGCACTTGCTCATCACCCGTGCGGCGGCACGATGCTCCCGGACCCGCAATACCCGGCCGCCTGGGCACTTCGGCGCGCAACTCCCGCGCGCACCACATCCGGTGCACAGCGTGCCGGTGCCGGTGCCTGCGGCGCTGCTCTGCTGCTCGTCGAGAGTTTCGTCATCCTCGTCGATGAGGTCGCCGGTGTCGCTGTCGGTCACCACCAACCAGCTCACCTTGCTCTCCCCCTTGGCTGGGCGGAAGTACTCGCGGCCGTCGACCAGCTCCCGCTGCCCGGCGAGATGCACAGCACCGCACCGCTGACAGGTACCGAATTCGAAAACCGCGCGTCCGGTATTCGGATCAACCTCGTGACGGCCGAGCAATACAGTGGGGCCGTTGTCGTCGAAACTGACGAAGGCGCCCTCCGTCGCCCGGACGAACAGGTGGTAGCGCGCAGACAACACCGGCTTCTTCGTCTCGTCGGTAATTTTCGAACCCAGTGCGACGAGGGCTTCGAGCTTCTGTGGGGCCTGGGCGTCGTCCGGCCACAACTTCGCGGCGAGCTCACGGACGCTTTGGGGTCCGGCCGCCGCGTAACTTTCGAGGTCGGCGATCCGGCGTTCGCTGTGCAGTGCGTCCACGATGTCACCGGAGGGCACCTTCGTACCGATCCAGGTAAGGTCGGCACCCGGCGCGGCCAAGGTCAGCAGCTTGTCGTCGTCGATCTTCCAGGTCGCCGGTGGACGGCTGGGCATCCGGGTGGCGGTCACCAGATCCTGACGACTCGGGTCGTCGGCCACGAACTCGAACGGGACGTCGAACAACTTCTGCGCAAACGCCGTCGCCTCGATCCCCTGGGCTTCGGGCGTGGTTCCGGACAACGACGCCGACGTGGCGATGCACTGTAGCGACCGCCCGCCGGCAACCCGATCCCGGAGTCTGCGCAGCAGTAGCGCGACTTCACATCCCTGCGCGCCGTCGTAGACGTGAGCCTCGTCGAGCGCTATGAATCGCCAAGTGTCCTGGTGCTTTCCATCGAAAAGCTCCAAGTCACGCGGGCGCAGCAGCAGATACTCCAGCATCGCGTAATTGGTGAGCAGGATGTGTGGCGGGCTGTCGCGCATCTCCTCTCGGCTGAGCAACTCGTTCGGCAGGCGCTCGGCACCGGAAAACATCGCGTGGTAGCCGGCCTCGGCGGCGGCGCGGTGCCGTTTGGTTTCGCCCGTATAGCGTCCGAAAGTGATCTCCGGGGTTGCTGCGAGCAGTCCCCGCAAGCGTTTGAGCTGGTCATTGGCCAGCGCGTTCATTGGATACAGCAGCAAGGCGCGAACACCTGGCCCGAGTGTGCCCGCATACTTCTCGGCGATGAGAGAGTTCAGGATCGGAAGCAGGAAGCTCTCCGTCTTACCCGAACCAGTGCCGGTGCTCACGACCAGGTTGCGGCCACTCGCCACCTTGCGAACGGCTGTCTCCTGGTGCGCATACAGCGCCCGGTCCAGCTCGATGGTTGCGCCGAACTCTGCGAAGCCGGGGTGCAATACGCCCTCGGAGATCAGTGACCGCAGCGACGCACCCGGTGCGTACGGGGGCGTCAGCTCGAGCATCGGCCCCTTCGTGAGCAGCGAGGTCTCGTCCACCGCCTGGTCGAACGCGCTCGCCAGCGCCGGATCACGCGACGCCAGCAACGTTTTCAGATAGCGTTTGTAGCCTGCTTCGATGTCGGCACTGGCGGCAAGGGGATCCAGCCTGTCGGTCACCGATGGTCTCCGATCTTGTTGATGACATCGTGGTGCAAAACGTAGGACGCGAGCGCATCGGCGATCAGCAGGTCGGCAGCGACCAGTCCTGGACATAATTCGGCCAGCCTGGCCCAGCACTGCCGCATGGGCGCGGTGAACGCCGGATGCGACATCAGCGAGCGAGCCCGCAACCGGGCGACGACAGCGAACAGCAGCGACTGCATCGACATCAGCATCCAGGGGAATTCGCTGGTGTCTACCCCTGTCAGCGCATCACTGCGCGCTTTGACCACGTCGTATACCCACGGCGAGGCCCGTCGCAAGGGGGTCGTCAACGCAGCCGAGTGGGTGGTCATGGCATGCGAGGCCGGATCGGACTGCCAGTCGAGCCGCCGGGCGAACGCCTCGAACATCGCAGCCCTTCGGGTATCCGGATCAAGCAACGCCCCGGGCACGATCTCACACGCGTCCCTGAGCGCGGCGATCTGCTCCGGCGCCATGCGGTGCATCCCGATGGTGTTTCGCTCGAAGTAGCCGGTGTAGACCTCCCGCAATTTCCCCGACAGCAGCTCGACCAGGGCTGGACCGCCCTGCGTGGCCAGGTCGGCACGAAGCGCTTCGGCACTCTCCTCGGCCGACTGCAACACGACATTCGGAAGGTCGGCGATATCGATCAGACAGCCGAGCCATGGATTGGCGTGCTTACCCAGGCGGAAGTACGAACTGAAATCCTTGTCCACCAGCCCGGTACGGATCAGCAGTGCTGGAAGCTGGGCCTGCGGAAGAGCGCTGCGTTCCAACGCCTCGAGTGAGCTTCGAGGATCGGCCGCGAGAACTCGCAGCAGTCCACCGCGAACCAGCGGGCTGAGCGAGCTGTCGGAGTAACAGTTCGCGTAAGCGGACCACACCTCGGCGAGCGCACTGCCCGAGACGGGCGGACCCCCCGCCCCGGCCAGGAATTTCGCCAGCTCTGTGCGTGCCGGGTCCGAATCCTGCAGCCAGCCGTGCTGCGGAACGTGGTACGCCGTATCGTCAGGGCGGCTCGGGGCGGTGATCACCGCCCATGGATCATCGACGAAAACCTGCACGGTCAGCGGTCCAGCATCGACGAATTCGGCGGGCAGGCGCGCCTTTCCCTCGACGATCTCAACCTGTGTCGGTGGCCGCCACGGCGCGGTCTCCGGCCAGACGAACGCGGCGAGGTCGTCGCTGTCGGTGCCCTCGAACACCAGCACGCCGCCGTCCAACCGGAGTCCTGAGCACAGCAGGCGCGGCTGCACACGGGCCACGGTGACCTGAGTGGTCCGACCGTCCGGGGTATCTATCCGGGCCAGCAGTGTCGCGGTGCGCAGCGAGCGCGCGGTGTCGGCAAAGGTCCGGCTCGACACCTGGAAGAGATTGTCGCGGTTGACCTGTGGCTCCTCGGTCTGCCGAATCCGGCCCACCGAATCCGACAGTGCGATGTCGACTTCGACATCGCCGGGGACTCGAACCGCCACGATCAGGTGCTCGGTGAGATCGTCGACGGTCAGCACCGGCGCGACCGTGCGCCAGCGGGCGGCGGCGCCGATGTCGTCGACCCGGAACTCGATATGTGGCGGACGAAGGACCAGGCGTTCGACCGTCTGCCCTGCTGATACCCGAAACTCCGAATCACGCTGCGCACTGGGAAACTCGACGAACGCACGGTCGAGGGCCAACGGCGGCGCGATCTCGAGCACGGTCGCCGCCGGGGACAATCCGTCCGGGGTCGGTATGCGGAAGATGCTGTCGTGCTCGACCGAGAGCCCTTCCACCATGAACATGCTGTGTCGAATGTCTTGCCCCAGTGGCCCACTGATGACGATGTCGAACATGCCGAGCAGGCCCGGCGCGAGACCGTCGAACGGGTCGAGCTCGGTGAGTTCGGTATCCGATTCCCATTCGTCGTCGGCCAGCCAATCGGTGGTCCCCGACTGGCGCACCCGCACGCGCCAGGCAACCGGCTCGGCACCTGCGACGGGCAGCGTTACGGCGGGCCGTTCGCTGTACACCGGCAAGCCCGATCTGGTGAAGACCCCTTCGACCGGGTCGGCTAGATCGAGTCGGGCGGCACCGACCCGGCGAACCTGCTGCACCGGGCCGAGAAGGTGATCCCGACGCAACCGCACCGAGTCGACCGCCGCCAGGTCGTAGACCCGTGCTCGCCAGTCGCGCCAGCCCGCGGGGACAGCTTCGGCTGTGAACGACACCGGCGCCCCACTGTGCCCGTCGACCAGCGACGCGGTCGCCGGATGGACACCGATCACCTCGCCACGCGGCAGGGCGAGATGCCGGGAGATCGGTTTGCCGTTGTGATCGAACAGCAAGAGCGGATTGTCCTTGTCCACCAAGGAAATCCGATGATGCGCCTCGGAGGCGTCATGGCGCAGGACCACTTCGCGCACTCGATGTGGGACCCGAACCTGAGTCGGCGGGTGCACCTCGCCTTCACTCAGGCCCCAACCTCGTTCGGCGTACACCTCAGTGCTGTCGCCGTCGAAAGAAACCAACCACGGAAATTCGGAGCCCCGGTCCGGAAACGGAACCTCGACGACGACTTGGTCATCGGATCGCGAATAGGCGATCACCGGTAGGCGTGATCGACCGACCCGACCGGACTCGGCAGTGCTCGACCCGAACGGCCGCTCCTCGAACCGGTCGATCAACGCTTCGAGCATGACACTCGGCAGCCCGGTGGTCGAGGTATCGAGATCGAGGTCGTTGGCGACCTCCGGATGCTCGCGGGCGTATTCGGCGAACTCGATGATCCGGTCGACGATGTCGACAGCGGCCTCACCACCGAACTGCAGGAAGTTGCGGACGGGAACATCGAGGTGGTTCATCCGGTACTCGAGACCGGGCTGGGTGAGCCACTCGAACACGGCAGCACCACTCGGTTCACGTCCGAGCGAAATGTGCTGTTCGATAACGTCGACCAGGTCGTTGAGGCAGTGCACCGGGACTCCGGCATGCACCGCCATGGTCTGCACGTACTGCTGGTTGCTGATCTCCGGGAATTCGCGCAGCTTGAACTTGCGCAGCAGCGAGGTGAGCTTGGTCCGCAGCAGGTTCTCGAACTCCTGCTCGCGCTCCATCGCCAGTTCCGCCCAGAAACTCTCCCAGTATTTCCCCTGCTCATAGGACAGACCCGCATGCCCGATCAGGGTGGTCAGGGTGAGCGCGGGAAACCGGTCGATCAACCGGGCAAGACCGTGGGTGCGTCGGTGATCCCGGATGAGCTGGCCGAACAGGTCGCGGGTCCGGACGATTTCGTCGTGGTCCAAGTTGAGCTCGACGAACAGTGACACCCGCTCCAACTGCCTGGCGCGAGCGAATTCTTCGTCGCCGGCCTGGACCCACACGAACGACTCGGCCATTCGTGCCACACCCCCTCCACACCGCGCCTGCTACCCATTTCGGGCGCCTGGCAAACCTCCATCAACCGATTCTCATCATCTCACCGATCGGAAGTTTCCGGGCGCAGACCGAAGCTGCTGATTTCGAGCCGCTACCCTCGTCAGCGGAGGCCCCGTTCGGGCCTGGCGAGGAGGGTGTGAGGGTGCTGCGCCCGTGGCAACAGGCTGCCTACGACGAGTGGAACCGTAAGGGCCGCAGAGGCATCGTCGAGGCCGTGGCGGGTACGGGCAAGACCGTGCTCGGTGTGCGAGCCGCGGCGGAAGCGGTCGAGGCAGGCAGCCCGGTCGTTGCCGTAGTCCCCGACGACGCCGCCCGTGAACGCTGGCTCGCAACGATGGAAGAGACGATGCCGTCGTGCCGGATCGGCAGCCTCGCTATGCCGAGCCGAACCTGGCACGTAGCGGTGCTCACCGCCAACACAGTGGCGCGCCTGCGCACCGCCGACCTCGATCACCACAGGGCCCTGCTGATCGTCGATGACCTGCATCGATACGGCGCGGGCTTTTGGCCGACGGCATTGACGGAGCGCTTCCCACACCGGCTCGGCTTCACCGATGCCCTCCCGCCCGGGGATCGCACCGTCGACTCGGTGCTTCTCCCCTACTTCGGCTCCGTGATCGCCGGCTGTGATCACCCGCGTGCCCGCGCGGACGGCCATCTCGCGCCGGTCACGGTCGTGCAGGTCGGTGTCGAGCTGACGCCCAAAGAACGTGCCCGCCTCAATCAGGCACAATCACTGGTCGAGCGCGAGATCGACACATTGACCGGCAGCTACGGCGCACCGGATCGCTCCGAGGAATTCCACGTTTTCGTCGAACAGCTCCGGCAAGGCCGTGGCTCCGGGGCCCACCATGCCAACCGCTATGTGCAAGCGCTCGGCGACCGGGCGACATTGCTGGCGGAATGCCGGGCGAAGATGGACCTCGTCCGCTCGCTGCCGATCGACGTACTCCGCGATACCCAGACCGTGGTTTTCGCCGGCCGAGCGGTGGCGGCGGGGACAGTGGTACAGATTCTGAGTTCCGCCGGAGTTACCGCCGCCATCTCGGGCCCCGCGCTGCGGCCCGAGCAGCGATCGGCGCTGTCGGCCGGCCTGCGTGAACGGTCGGTGCGGGTGCTCGTCGAACAACGCGTGCCCGACGAAACGGTGCTCGTGCCGCACGCCGAACTCGGGTTGTTCCTCGCCCGCAGCCACGACCGCACCGAGATGATCCGGCGGCTGGGTCGCGTCGTGACTTCTGCCCATGCTGGCCGGCCCCACGTCATCGTCATCGCCTACGTGGTCGGATCCATCGAAGATCCGGCCGCCGGCGTCGATGGTTCCTTCCTGTCGGTTGCCCATCGACTGGCAGACAACACTGTGCGCACGGATGTCGCCGGATTGACGCAGTTCCTGACCGAATGGGCCGGTCAGGCAGCTGCCGTCGCGGCAGAAGACCATGCGGTCGGAGCGGCCGCGCCATCCGGGGTTCATCTGGTGGCGCACGACGACGCAGACAGCGAAGGTGCCGACACGCACGATCCCGACGACGATGACTCTGTCGAGGACATGGCCGAGGCGGTGCCCGAGTACGCCGACCTGCTGGACCAGTTGACCAAACTCGAATTCGTTGCCACCGGAGACGAAGTGGGCGACCTGATCGGGGTCACCGATCCTCGTGAGCTGCTCGACGAAGTCCAAGCCGCGGCCGACGCCGGGCTGCTGACCTACCGCTCACTCGGCGAACCCACTGAGGACCTGCTGCTCGTGTCGGCAGCCGTGGGCGGCACGAGGGCGACACGTGAGCAGGCCGCAGCGGCGATCGCACAATGGGCGGCCGGATCCGATGATCCGGTGGGCGAATTGCGGTCAGTGATGTCGCGGGTCGGTACGCTCACCGTGCCGCCGCACCGGCTCATCCAGATCGCCGCGTTCCTCCGCGGGCGAACACCCTCGGGCCTGCTCTGATCTCACCTCATCCGGCGGGCGCCGTACGCGCGCTCGAAAGCACCAGGGCGAACATCGAGATGGCCCGATCGGTCAACTGCGCCTGACCCAGCTCGCTCGCGGCTGTCTGCATCAGTCCACGCCGGTCGCCCCAACCGGTCGTCTCAGCAGCATCGGCCAGGATTCGGGCGAGTTCGCGCGGCGGCACCTCCTCGATGAAACGGGCTCCCAGCGTCCGCCGTCGCACCTCCGGTTGGCTCGGTGATCGGTAGGTGAACCATTGCGGCTGAGGTAGTTCCAGAAAGTCGTCCACGATCAGCTCGCCACGCTCGACAGCCACCGACAGTGCACGGTCCAACGCTGCCCTGCCACCTCGCTCGTCGTCGTCCGCCACGTTGCGAAAGAACACCGAACGCAGACGACCGGCGGTCACGGGGCCCTCCACCTCGACAACGCGCAGCAGATCACTCACGACCGTCTCGATCGGCGACGCGGCAGACAGCGGTGACACCAATCCATTGAACGCCGAATATTCTTGCTCACCAGCTTCTTCCGTGACAACAGAGGGTGCGGGGGCGGCGTTCGGAGGCTCGATCGGGACGTCGATGTCGACGTTCTCCTCGACTGGACAGACTTGCTCGTTTTCGCCAGCCCCGGCATCGGGTTCCGGTTTGCGCCAATCGAAGTCGGCCAGCGGATCCACGACAGGCTGCTGTATCACCGGCTCAGCGGTTCCGACACTCGTCGCCGACGCGATCGGTGCCGCATCGGCTTGCACCAGGTCCTCGGCCGACACCGGCGTCAGGCCGACCTCGTCGAGCAGTTGCCACAGTGGCTCGAGGCTCGACTCCGGATCGGACACGAAGCGCGACTGCCGAATTCGGAAGAACGGCCAACCACACCGTTGCAGATCACGCTGCCACGCCATCGACCGCTGGTATTCGATCGGCCCCGCCCACCTGTCGCCGTCACACTGCACAGCGACCCGGATATGGCCTCCGACAATCACCATGTCGAGCCCGTGTCCGCCGACGTCGTACTGTGCGACCACCCGGTAGCCGCGACCGACGATCCGGTTGAAAACGCATTGCTCGAACAACGAACGGAAAGGTGCCACCGGCCTGTTCTCGGGGACTGGCTCCGAAACCCCGGTGGTGATCTCCGGCGGCGCGGTCTCGATCGTTCGGCAGTAGTCGAGCAGTTGGTAGCGCAGGTCGGCCGGATTCTTCAATTGCTCGGCGGTGACCGAGTGGAACAACCACAGCTGATCGGCCGCACGCGACACCGCGACGTTGTACCGCTGGGTCGCCGATTCGTCGGCTCGGGCCACCAGCCTGGTCTCCGGTCCGGCCGACTTCACCATC
Source organism: Nocardia rosealba (assembly GCF_020216065.1). Taxonomy (GTDB): domain Bacteria; phylum Actinomycetota; class Actinomycetes; order Mycobacteriales; family Mycobacteriaceae; genus Nocardia; species Nocardia rosealba. The sequence continues at coordinate 13,276 of NZ_JAIWNA010000009.1, read as the reverse complement.
GACAGGAACATCACATCCCGTTCGGCGCCCTGGAAGTCGGCCGCGTCGCCACAGCGCAGCCGACGCCGGTCGATCTCCTCCGGAGACACCTTGACCAGCATCTTCTTCCAGATGACTTCCGCCTGCGCGGTGCCGAGCAGGGAGATCACCCCGAAGGTCTTCCCGTCGTATCGCGAATCGGCCAAGCACTCCAGGATGCGGGCGACGATCCGATCGGCTTCGATCTCGTTCACATTGCCCGGCGTGCTGACGCCGTCGGGGACGTATTCGGTCCGGATCGGCGGTAACCGATCGACACCGTACAACCGCACGGGCACCAAACGCACATCGTCTTTTTCGTAGGCGATCTTGTTCGAGAAGCCGATGATCTCGGGCACACAGCGGCGGTGTTCGAGCAGGGTGAGCCGCGACGGAAAGCGCATCGCGGCCTCGTCGAACAGGCTCCGCTTGGGGTCGGTCCACGTGGCCCGGTGCAGGTTGTCGGCCAGAAATTGCTCGCCGAGCCCGTTCACGGTGTCGATCTTCACGCCCACACCGGACGGCGAAACCTGACGGTTGTCGCCGATCACCACGATCCGTGGCGCGAGGTACTGCAGAAACACCGCCTCCACACCCGCCTGTGAGGCCTCGTCGACAACGACGACGTCGAACATGTCTTGTTCGATGTCGAGCTGCTCGACCACCCGGTAGATCGGCATGATCCATACCGGTACCGCGGAGCGGCAACGAGCCAGGGTCTCCCGGATCTCGGCACGACGGCGATCCGCGTGCGCGCCGGTGCCCTTGCCGAGGCGCCGGACCAGCTGGGCGTACTGACGCAGATCCACCCTGGTGTTCGCGGTGAGCCGCTCGGGTCCGACCGCGTAGTCCCAGGCCTTGGTCACCGCGAGCTCGGATGCCTCGTTGCGCAAGGACGCCTCGATGTCGTCGAGCCGACCGAACAGCTCGTTGACGGTGTCGTCTTCGTGCGCCGCGAGCCATCGGCCCAAACCTGCCCATTCCCAGGCATTTTCGATCTCGGCGAGGCGGTTGTCCCACGCGGGATCGGAAGCCGTTGCCGCGATCGCGTCCCGCAGGCGCGGCAACGATGCCATTCGCGCCCCGAGCTCGTGTCGATGAACGAACCTGCGCCGCACCGTGTTCAGTTCACCGAGGCGCTGATAGGCGCGACGGTAGGCTTCGACATCGCCGCGTTCTATCGCGGCATGCAGCTCTTGCAGATTCGCCGTCGCGTGCGGCTGGAATCGCACAGCATTCAGCTTGACCGACACCGTATCGAAAAGATGTTGTACTGCTCGTCTTTCGTCGATCGCGGTGACGGCCTCGAACGACGCGAAGATCGGCTTGCGCGCGTTCGCGTCGGCCCAGTCCGGTTCAGGGAGGCCGAAGGTGCGCAGTTGCCTGCCTGCCTCGGCCAGCTCGGCGCCACAGCTCAGCAACCGCCTCAACTGTTCGGCATGTTCGCGATGCCACGTCAGCCGGATCGTCGGACTCCCGGTGACAGGCATGGCCGGAGTTCCCACCCACACCTCGTCGAGCTGCCCGAGCAGTCGTTCGATCTCCTCGAAACGCAGGAATACATCGAGTTGCTCGGCCGTGGTCGGGATCCGCCCGTCGACCCGGACGTGCTCGAACAACGGCGCCGCGTCCTTGAGCACCCGGCTCTTACCGAACGCGAAACCGGCCTTCGGCATTCCGTCCGCACCGACCTTGAGCGGACCAGCCGTCTCGATATGCGCGCGAACAGCTTCGGCGAGCGACACCATGGCAGCGGTATCGCCACCGTTCACGCGCACTTGCGATATTCCGACCTGTGCGACCAACTGCTGCGCCGGCTGGGTGAGACCGGCCAGGCGCATCGCCCGGTCCTGCCACAGGGCGGCGCGCCCAAGACTGATGTCGGCCAAGGCTTCTCGAACCCAGGCGTCTCGACTCGCCGCGAGGTCACCCAACTCCCGGTCCAGCCGCCGTACCATCGCCAGCAATTCCGCACGCGTCGGCAGATTCAACGCGGCAATGCGCTCTGTCCACTGTGGCGCACCCTGTTCCGAGCAGGACCTGACGCGCGCCTCGGCCTGCAGCAGTCGTTCGGACCACAGTGCAATCTGATCGACCGGCGGAACATCATGAGTGGTGATCAGGTCCGGTGCCCCTGCTTCGGAGTCATCGAGCGCGCAATCCAGGAGCAGCGCCCGCCACTGCGCGACGTCCGCCGCCGAGACCGGCAGCGCGGTGCCGGGTTCGACCGGATCCAGAGCGGTGATCCAGTCGAAACGCGAGGCTTCGTCCCGATGGCGCGTCACCAGTTCGGTAAGCGTCCCCCGATATCTACCGCACTGGTGCTGCACCACCTCGGCTTCGCGCAGCCGCAGCAGTTGTTTCCGGATATCCGCCCGCTCAGCGCGCAGGTCGGCAACGCGGGCTTGCGCAGCTTTCACCGTTGTCTGGGCACGATGCGGGTTGTGGCGGTCGGCTTCCTGCGCTATGCGCTCCATGGCACGTTTCAGATCGTCGAAATTGTCGCGTGACGCACCGGCCACCGAGACGCACAGCCCACGCATCTCTTCGCGCAACTTGCCGCGAACTTCTTCCAGCGCACGATCGGTGTGGGCGGTGACAAGCACGCGTTTGCCCTGGGCGAGCAGGTGGGTGATCAGCGCGGCGGCGGTGTGCGTCTTGCCCGTGCCGGGCGGTCCCTGCACGATCGTGTGCGCATGCGAATCGACGTGCTCGAGGATCTGGAGCTGCACGCTGTTCAACGGCAGCGGCAAGAAGCAATCGTCCCCGTCACGAACGATCGCGCCGCTCTCCTCGGACCTGACCATGGTCGGCGCATAGGCGGGGTCGACCAGATTTCGAATCCCGCTCGGCACCTCCCGCTGGTCCTGGATCCGGTCGGAAATCGAGTCCAGAACCCTGGTCAGGCCCCGCTTGCCGCGCGACCGCATGATCAGCGCGGGGGCATAGAAGCCGACCGGCTCGTCAGTGGCCGTGGCGGGCACGTCCTCGTCTCGGAAGCTCGACGAAGGACCGAGGCTGTGGAGCAGGCGGCGCATCAGTCCGGCGATCGTCGCTCGATCGAACGGTTCGAGTCCTTCGTCGACGAGCTCACGTTCGGCCGTTCGGAGCAGACCCGGATCAGCGATCTCGGACGGATCCAGGAAATCGGTGAGTTCCACCGCGGCCCGGCCGCCATCACGGTCCACCTGTACCGTCAACCGCCCCGAATCGGTGTCGAAATCAAGCTTGACCGGCAAGGTCAGCACATGGCGGCGGGCAGTTCCCCATCCTGGCCTGCGCCAGACCAGGCAGCCGAGCGCGAGCACCGCTTCCTTGGATTCCGCCGAGGCATTCACGTCCGAATACATCTGGTAGACGGTGCGGTACAGGCGCAGCGCTGCTTCCTCGATGTGCGCCCCAGCCGCCCATTCCCGCCATCGAGCAAGCCAGGCGTCGAACTCCTCCACAACGTTCGGATGGTCGCTCAACAGCAACGTCCGAGTACCTGTACCGTCCAGTCGACGCTGAAGCAAAGACGGCTCGTCATCGGGGTCGTCCAATCGGCCAGGTGCCAACCAAGCCCGGACTGCTACCTCAGGTGCGTCGACAGCCGGAGTTCGACGCACCTTGTCCAGCAAGAGAAATGGGGCGTCGGCGTTGTTCGGCGTGAACCGGATAGAGGGATGGTCCGGTATTGCACCGAGCCACTCGATCACGCCTAGGTCGGCAGCATCTTGGACCCTCGTCACCCCCACGCCCTGCACTCGAGCGAGGAACCTGAACAACCGCGCCGCGCGATCTACGAGATCCGTATCGTCCACCACGCCCCGCACCGCCACTCCTCGCCCTGACCATCAGCCCTTGAAACGCTATCGTCTGGAAGGTCCTCGGCGCTACAAATCGACAGGCTGAGCCGGTAGCGATTTCGGCAGGTCATGGGCGATCCGAAGGTCGGGAGCATTGAGGGCGGGACCGCGGCTGTCCTGCGGTCATCGAACCCACCCGTCGTGCAAGGATTGTTCAGTGCCAGACATTGTGACGATCACGCCCGTGGAGAGTGGATGGGTCGTCCGCGTCCCCAGCGGTGCCGAGGCGGTTGTCGACGACCTCCGTTCCGCCGCATTCGACGCTGCCCGGCTGGTAGACCCCGGACGCTGGTACGAGATCGGCCAAGACCTCGTCCTCGTAGATGCGAGCGGCGCGAGGGTGCACGCATTCACGCTGTTCTTCGACTGGAGCAACGATGAAGCGCAGGTGCGCGCGATCTCCGAGAATCCGCCACCGGGATGCCGGTGGTACGCCGAAGGATCAGGTCTGCACTGCTTGCGGACGGGCTCGACCAGGTTCGACGCGATCGCCGACATCGCCGGCGAACTTCGCCGAAAGCATGGGCTCACAGTCGACTTCGGCTATGAGAAAGATGAGTGGGACAACGATCCGGACCGGATCGCGCATCTGCTGTTGAACGCGGTGAACCGGGCGGGATCCAGCGGGATCGATGAGCACCAGCTACTGCGCTTCGTCACGCTGACGCTGGGCGGGACTGTCGGTACGACGACGGAGGCCGGTGAGGCATTCACGAGTTACCGGCTGCCCGTCTGACGAAAGGCCGCCGTCGAATATGCGGCCCGTCGAATTTCACCCAATTGCAAGGTGCATGATGCCAATTCACACTCCGGGGCTGCCCGGGGACATTCCGCCAGCTGACGTGTTGTGGGCTCGGTGGGCATTATTGGCCGCGATCGACGCAACCACCGAGGCCGAGGCAAGCACCTATCGCACTGGCATGTGGGTCGATCACGATGGCCTTCACTACGAAGACGGTGGTTGCACCTGGTGGGCCATGTCGCGGGTCGGCGAAGGGCGGTTCGTGCTCTATGGAGAGGACGAATCGAGCGGGGTGAAGTGGCACAAGCCGCCGATCGACATGCTGGCGGGTGGGCCGGACTGGCTTCCGTTCGATGAACTGCGCGAGCGGATCGCCGGGTACGAGCTGGGTTGTGTCTACTGGTTCGAGGATGGCGCCTGGGCCCGTGCGCCCTATCCCGAGGATCTCCGAGACGACGGTCTGAGCTGCGGGATGAGCCTGTTCATCGAGAGGGAGCAAGTGCTCGACGAGCTGTCTGTGCGTCTGCTGGAGTCGGCGGGCAGGCTCGGCGCGGAGGGCATTCTGTCCGATGCTGAGACACGGTCCCTGACCCCTGATCGGCTGGTCGACGTGCTGCGCCCGGAGACTCCAGGCGACGAACCACCGGACCGGCCAGCCATTGTTCGTGCCCTTCTTCTCGCGGGGATCGCGGTCCAACAGCCCAGTGAACGACGCTGACAGCCGCACTGGTTCATCGACGAGCCGCGGTCGAATCAGCACCGGCGGATAGTGTCGAACAGCATCCGAGATTCAGCCCTCCCAGGTGGCTGGATAGCCTGCGACGTCACTAGGCTGGGCGGCATGACAGAGTCCGTTCAGGTGAAGATCTGTGGTATCAGGTCAGCAGGCGATCTGCGCCGGGCTCTACGCGCCAAGCCTGATGCCGTGGGCTTCATCTGCGGCGTTACTGCCTTAAGCGAGGACGAGATCAGCGCGGAGGAGGCTGGGGAGCTGTCCGCGCTGGTGGCCGAGCTCACGGTGCCGGTGAAGCGCGTGCTGGTGACTCATCTCGAGGATGCCGATGACATCCTGGCTCTCGCCGATCGCATCGGCGTCGACGCGATTCAGGTTCACGGTTTGGTGAGCACGGAGAGTCTGCGAAAGGTGTATGCGCGCACCGACGGACGCCGCGAGATCATTCGGGCGGTGCATGTTCTCGATGAAGGCGCGTTTGCCGATGTGGAGGCAGTCGCGGATTACTGCGACGTGATCCTGCTCGATTCGCGGACACCGGACCGCCTCGGCGGCACAGGACAAACCCATGATTGGCGCATCAGCAACAAAATCGTCGAGTCGCAAAAGGATCGGGGCAAGCGGGTAGTCCTGGCCGGTGGGCTCGATCCGGACAATGTTCGTGCGGCGATCGACGCGGTCAAACCTTTCGGTGTCGACGTCAACTCCGGAGTCGACGACGCCGAAGGCGACAAATCCGAGGCTGCCTGCGTCGCGTTCGTCGAGGCCGCTAGGGAAGCTGCCTCGACTTATCGTCCAGCACAACAGCACTGAGGACGAGCCCGCCGCCGACCACCGCGCCGAGAGTGATCGGTGTATCGGTGAATATCGCGCTCACCACTGCGGCGAAGACCGCTTCGTTGAGGCCGATGATGCTGGCTTTCGTGGCGTCGAGTCCGCGCAGCCCGCGCCAATACAGCACAAATCCCGGGGCGAGCAGTAGGGCGCCGACGAGTACGAGTGAACCGGCTGTGCGCGGGTCGGGTGGATCGGTGAATATCAGTGCGGCGCCGAGGAACCCGGCTACGACCAGTTGCCAACCCGCTGATGCGATCGTCGGCCGTTGTGCCGACTCGCGGGCGATCAGGCTGACAAGCATCGCGACGCACACCGCACTGCCGACCGCCAATACGCAACCCAAGAGCGCTCTGTCCATTCGGATTTCAGCTGAACTACCCGGCACCGCAACCGCCACCGCAGCACCGACCAATAGAAACTCGAGCGCCACCAGCGGCGTGAGCAGGCGTCTACCCCGCACGATCTCGGTGGCGAGTAATAGCAACGGCGCAATGAGATGCAGCGCAACGACAACGGGCAGCGGGCCACATTTCAGAGCGGCGACGAAGAGCATGAGGTTGGCCGCTTCGAGCGCGCCGAGCCGCAGGTAGAGAGCCGGCGATTCCATCAGGATTCGCAGCGGACCTTGACGACGAACTCCCGCGATGAGCAGCAACGTCGCGCCACCGCCCGCGGCAACCAGCGCCGAGGAGGTCAGGGCGCCTTCAACGGCTGCCAACGCGGCGCTCGAGGCACCCCACACCAGCGTCGCCGTGAGCATGATCCACGGCGACGCGCGGGTGTAGGAGGACCGGGCTACGGTCAAATCGCATAGGTCACGATGGGCAGCACCACAGCAGTGAACCCGCCGAAGACGGCCGCCGCAACCACCCGCGACGACGACGCGGGAAAACGACTGGTGAGCCAGGTGAGCGTGCCGAAAGCGATCACCGTCGTCCCCCAGATCACGAGCGCTCTTGCTGCCAGCTTCACCGGCCAGTCCGGATTTTCGTACCTTGCATTCAGCTCCGCACCATGGGCCACAATGGTCAGTCCTGCTGTCATAGCCAAGAGGAAGACCGCGAAGCCGGCAAAGCTGTTCATGATCAACCGCTGCCGTCCCCATTTCGCCAGCACCTGCCCGTCGCTGTGATGCGCACCGTCCGCTCGGCAGATCAGATCGAAAATCTTTCCGGGATTGGCTGTTTCGCCGACCGCGGCCCGGGCGTGCACCATCGCCTCGAATGCCGATGTCGTCGAGTAAGCGGTGACGAAACCCTCACTCGACGTCCTGAACCCACCACGACTCGGGAGCCGCACCGACATCTCCTGCAATTCGAACAGCGAAGTCAGTGCGGCACGAACCGCCGGATGAAAGATCAACTTGCCGTCCGCGCCGAGCAGGGCACCTACCGCCGAATGCAGGCCGAGATGACGCCACGTATGTGCGATGTCGCCGCGCAGAAAGTACTCGTCCCCATTGCAATTCACACCGTCGGCCAGGGAGTCGAGGATCCGTTCGATCGCCAATTCCGACGCTCTCCGCGCCCGTTTACCACCGACCGACGCGAATTCCGAACGGGCCAGGACGGACACGATGTGCGCAGCGGTATACAGCGGTTCGGCGCGGACGTCGTCGGACAGCATCGTCAACGCCAGAAACGTGACACCACGCAGCGTGACCCTGGCGACCTCTTCGTTCGCCGCCACATAGGGCGCGAGGGCGTGCATCGCGGCGGACGTCGCGGTGAGCGACACCGGACCGATCGACCCCGACATCCGGTACCCGCCCGACTCCGCGTCCTGCTCCTCGATGAGCCGCCGAATACATTCGGCCACATCGGGATCCGTGTCCGGCACGCCGAGACAATGCATCGCCCGCAACTGCCACGCGATGTCGATCGGCCCGGTGAATTCGCCCGCGCCTGCCGTGGGCGGCACGATGCGTTGCCTGCGCACCAGGTGCAGCACTTCGTCGGCCCGCGGCACCGGGATCCCCGCCGCGGCCAACGCGCACACAACCTCGGCCGTGTTCTGCGGATTCGGTGGCACGTCGTGAATCCAGCCCCACCCGGCCCCACCTGCCCCATCGGAGAATTGGTAACGCTCGAACCATTCGACCGCCAGCCTCATCCGTTCATCGAGATTGGACATGTCTTCCCCTTACCGATCTGCACCGAAGCCGCTTCGCCCCAGGTCCTTTCACTTATACAGACGCAAAACAGACCGCTTCCGGATCGGACGAGGCTCCTGACACGATGATCCGGTGATGCGATGGAGATGGCGGTCGAATACTTCCGATGATCGTGTGGAACCGATGCTCGCTTCGCTCGAGGGGCTCTCGGTCGGCGATGCACTGGGGGCCCAGTTCTTCATCATGGGCAGGTCACTTCCGGACCTTCGGTCGGGTAGGCCGCCACAGGCTCCGTGGGACTGGACCGACGACACCGAGACGGCGTGCGTGCTGGCCGCCGAACTGCGGCGTCACCAGCACGTCGACCAGGATCGCCTCGCCGCGGAGTTCGCGCGCCGGTTCTCCCCGGAACGCGACTACGGGCATGCGACGGTCACGACGCTTCGTCGGATCCGCAACGGAGCGCCCTGGCGCGAGACATCCGCAGCCACCTTCGAAGGTCGTGGTTCCTGCGGCAACGGCGCGGCTATGCGGGTCGCGCCCCTCGGCGCCTACTACTGGGACGATCCGCGACGAGCTGTTACCGAAGCAGTACGGTCCGCCCAGGTGACGCACATGCACCCCGACGGCGTGCTCGGGGCGGTCGCCGTGGCCGTTGCGGCCGGGCAGGCCGCTTACGTCCGCTGCATCCAAGCTCAGCCCACCGCCACAGGATTCCTCACCGCCGTCCTGGAACGGCTCGAACCGGGCGAGACGACGCATGGCATCTACCGGGCGCGTGAGCTGCTCGGCGCCACTGTTGCCGAAGCCGCACACGAACTGGGCAACGGATCGCGAGTGATGGCACAGGACACCGTGCCCTTCGCCTTGTGGTCCGCCGCAACATATTTGGACGACTACCCGGCTGCTGTCACCGCGTGCATCGAGGCGGACGGTGACATCGACACCACCTGCGCGATCACCGGAGGGATCGTCGCCGCGTATACCGGAATCGGCACGGCGAACGGAGTACCCCAGGCTTGGCTCGCCGCCCGCGAACCGCTGCCGTCCTGGCTCACCTCGATCAGGGTTTGACGAGCGGACCGATCAGCGCGGCGGGGTCGACGGTTGAGGGCAGGTCGCTGACCTGGGCGTCGCCGACTTCGATCACCCGCCATACCCCGTCGACGCGACGAGCGATGTCAGTGGTGATGAAGCGGCAACCGAGGCGGGAGACCGCCGGCGCTATTGTGGTCAGGTCCGGTTCGACGTGGGCTGCCGGGTTGTCGGAATGCGGGCCGATGAGGATGGGTTCGCCGTCGAGCCACCAGACTCGGGCCTCCGATGCGGGGGTGTCTGCCGTATCGGTGAAGTCTTCGAATTGCCGCAGCACGAGACCACCTGCCAAGAACTCGCCCTGTAGTTCGACGAAATTTTCGACCACCCGTCTCAGGTTGGCGGAATCGCGCAGATCGGGGATGTAGCAGGCGGTGTCCCACTCGTGTTTTCGGGATTTCACGTAGTCCTTGACGATTCCCGCTCCGTCACCGAGGGGCGTGACCAACTGTGCGAGCGCCGATTCATTGGGGATCTCGCCAGGCCTTGACGGCGACCACACGGTTCGCGGCGTCAATTCCTCGAATGAGGGATACCAGCCAGGCAATTCGTGAGCTGAGGCGTACTGGTCCGGCGCGACCGCCAGGCTGCAGCCGCGCGATGAAAGCGCTTGGGCCAGTTCGCGATATCGTTGCGACGGAATCATCCAGCCCCGGTACCACAGCTCTCCGCTGTCCCGGGCCACGCGGCTGACGGCCGCGGCGGTCTGCCCGGCCAGCAGCGCGTCATGGTCCAGCAGCGCGACAGCCGCGCCGGCGGCTCGGGCGGTGGCCGCTTGCTCGGCGAAATGGTCGTCGACCTTTCGCGGGCTCAGTGGGTCACAGCAGAACAGCAGTGTCGTGGGCACTCTCGCCACACTATTCCGTCAGATATAGGCGCGCTGGACCTCGGCCGGGCCGGATTCTTCCGCTGCAGGACGGGCGCTGAACGGGCACTGCCAGTCGAGGGGCTTGGGGCGGCCGGAGTAGCGGCGGGCCTCGGATAGGGTTTCGTACTCCATCAGGTTCGGGTTGATGTCGCCCTGGAGCATGATGTCCTGTTTACGGATCTTGTCGGCGAGGCGGTCCCACATGCCGTCGGCTTTGATGCGGGCGAATTGTTCGTGGGAGTTGAAGGCGAGCATCGGGAAGGGTGGGCGGCGGCCGAGGCGGCGGTGGGTTTCGTGGAGGCCGATCACGAAGAATTTGTGGCCGGCGACGCTGTATTTGAATTCTTCGGACCGGGGGTCGGCGGAACAACCTTCCGCCCAGGCGAAGCGGTCCGCGTCGGCCTCGTGGAGGAGCTGTAGGTGCTGCCACAGGAGCTCTTCGAAGCGGAGCTCGTCCACGCCGCGAGGCTGCTCGAAGGTGGCGATGAAGCTTGTGAACTTGCGTGAGCTCCAGTCGGCGGCGCCGACGAACTCCGCCAGATCAGCGGCCATCAGACGAGCTGCTTCTGCGCCGCCGAGCACGTCGTAGTGGCAATGGGTGATTCCGCCCTGACGCCAGGCGGAGCGACCCGCCAGACAGGCGAATCGGTCGCCGAGCAGGAAATTCGCCAGCTCAGCTCGCGCGTCCGTCGTCAACCCCTGTGTTCCTTTCCGTGCGTACGCGCGTGATCCTGTCAGGTGACCAGCGCAGTGCGCGAATCGGGGGAATTGTCACCGATGCCGGTTTCCCCCGCTCGAAGGCCGGATCCGTGAAATGTCCATGTCCGAAATCACACCCGGCCGCTCGGTGCCGTGAAACTCAGTGCGCTGTTCGCTCAGGTCAGGTCGCGGCTCAGCCAGAAAGTCGTGCAGCCTTCACCTGTCACTGTTCCGGTCAGGATTGTGGTGCTGTCCGTGCGGTCGGCTATCAGGTCGACCATCCGGTAGGAACCCGGTCTGTCGATCCACGACGTTTGGCGGAAGACGAAACGGGTCGGCTCGGTGTGCCACTGCATGGCGAAGCGGCCGTTCGGGACCGTGGGGTTTTCCGGCAGCGGATAGAATTCGAACTCCGCGCGGTCAGGCGATCGCACGGTCAGGGTGAGGCCGGTGGCGCCCTGCGCGCAGGTGTAGGAACCGGTCCAGGTCCCCTCGAGCGTCTTTGCATTTGTGGCGTCGGGGTCTGTTGCTGTCGCAGTTCCCTCGATCGAGCGCCCGCATCCCAGCATTGTCGCCACCGCGAATAACCCTGCGGCATAGACGAACTCGCGCATTCTCATACTCCCCTCCGCTGAGTCGAGATCAGGACCCGGAGATATTATGCAGAACCTCGCCATCCCCCGTTTCCACCCGAATGACATTCCGATTGTCGGTGGTCCGGAGTAGCGTGACGGACGTCGGCGTTGCGGTTACCACTGGAGGTCTGCGATGGACGTGTTGCTCGGGATAGGGACTCGTAAGGGGCTGTTTCTGGCGCGGAGCCGGGACAGGCGGAAGACCTGGGAGGTATCGCCGCCGCAGTTTCCGGTTGCCGATGTGAAGGCGTTGGCGATCGACACGCGATCGGAGACGCCGCGAGTGCTGGCGGGGGTGTTGAACAGTCACTTCGGTCCGACGATGGTGGTCAGCGACGATCTCGGGCAGACGTGGAGTGAGCCGGACGACGCGCCGCTGGCGTTTCCGGACGACACAGATGCTGCGCTGCAAGGGGTTTGGCAGATCAAGCCGGCGACCGAGGCGGAGCCGGATGTGGTGTATGCGGGAGTCGAGCCGTCTGCGTTGTTCCGTTCCGAGGACGGTGGGCGCAGTTTCGAGTTGGTCCGCGGACTCTGGGACCACCCGCATCGCACGCAGTGGCAGCCGGGAGGCGGCGGACTCGCACTGCACACGATCCTTCCGCACCCGGCGGACACCCGGCGAATGGCTGTCGCGATGTCGACCGGTGGGGTGTATCAGACCACCGATGGTGGGGAATCGTGGCGACCCACGAACAAAGGGGTCACAGCGGACTTCATGCCGGGCGAGTTACCGGAATGGGGGCAGTGCGTGCACAAGGTGACGCTGGATGCTGCGGATCCCGACACGATGTATCTGCAGAACCACGGCGGAGTGTTCCGTAGTACCGATGCCGGTGAGCGCTGGCAGTCGATCGATGGTGGACTGCCGCCGTCGAACTTCGGGTTCCCGATCGTCGCGCATCCTCGCCAGCCCGGCGTGATCTACACGTTCCCGCTGGTCGCGGACATGGATCGCTTTCGATTTCCGCCCGATGCGAAGTGCGCCGTCTACCGCAGCGAGGACGGTGGGCAGACCTGGTCGGCACTCAGCGATGGGCTGCCGGAGGTGCCGTTCTGGGCGGCGGTGATGCGTGATGCCATGTGCGCTGACGATGCCGACCCTGCCGGCATCTATTTCGGCACTCGCAACGGCGAGGTGTACTGCAGTGCGGACGAAGGCGATCACTGGCGGCTGGTAGCCGACAAGCTGCCGGACGTGCTCTGTGTGCGCGCCGCGGTGATCGGATAAGGGCCGTGGCGCGCGTCTGTCTGCCGTCGGTGCTTCGCACGTACGTCGACGGCGCAAGGGAACTCGACATCGACGGGGCGGACCTCCGCCAGGTGCTCGATGTGCTGCGCGAGCAGTATCCGGGGCTGGAGCGGCGCTTGCGCGATGAACGCGGAGTGCTGCGCCGGTATGTGAACTTCTATGTCGACGGTGACGAATGCCGGACTCTCGACGGCCAGGAGACTGCGGTCCAGAAAGGGACCGAGGTGATGATTATTCCGGCCGTTGCCGGCGGCTGAATTGGTCCAAATACGACGAAAGCCCCCTGACCGTAGTCAGAGGGCTTTCGTGAATGATTGTCCGGCGGTGTCCTACTCTCCCACACCCTGTCGAGTGCAGTACCATCGGCGCAGGTGGCCTTAGCTTCCGGGTTCGGAATGGGACCGGGCGTTTCCCCACCGCTATAACCGCCGTAACA
>NZ_JAIWNA010000008.1:241633-310837 GCF_020216065.1 Nocardia rosealba | reverse complement strand
TACTCACCCGTTCGCCGCTCGTGTACCCCGAAGGGCCTTACCGCTCGACTTGCATGTGTTAAGCACGCCGCTAGCGTTCGTCCTGAGCCAGAATCAAACTCTCCGTTGAAGACTCTCGAAACACCCCAAAGGGCGAATCAGAAATATCTAACTAGAGTCCGAAAAATCTAGCAAAGCGAACACCAGCAAATAAGATTCGCTGTTGTTCAAAAATGTCCAACCTCCCACGACCGGGGGGTACGCGAAGGCTGGAACCAATAAAAATATTGGCACTGACATTCATCGACACACTATTGAGTTCTCAAAGAACACACGCACACACTTCCGACCCGACGATCAGTCGAGGTTTCGGTGCGGCAAGGGTTCGTACTGTAGTCCAAGCAACCCACCGGACGCAAATCCGGTCAAGCCCTGAACACGCAATCAGTCAGGCGCTCATCGTACTACCTCGTGCCTCAGCGGGGCTGAGTCGGTGTCCGTGTCGCTCTGACTCGAACTAAGTTACGTGCCGCCAAACACGAAGTCAAATCGGCTGGTCAGCAGGCTATTTCGGCGTACCGACGCGCTCGACCTGTCCACCGAGGGCTTGCATCTGCTCGACGAACTTGGGGTAACCACGGTCGATGTGGAACACGTCGTGTACTTCGGTGACGCCGTCGGCGACCAGACCGGCCAGTACCAGGCCGGCGCCGGCGCGGATGTCGGAAGACCACACCGGGGCGCTGGACAGGCGCGGGATGCCGCGGACCACGGCGTGGTGACCGTCGGTGCGGGCGTCGGCGCCGAGGCGGATCATCTCCTCCACGAAACGGAAACGGGCCTCGAAGACGTTCTCGGTGATCATCGAGGTGCCGTCGGCGATGGCGGCCAGGCCGATGGCCATCGGCTGCAGATCGGTCGGGAAACCCGGGAACGGGAGCGTCGCGAAGTTCACCGCACGCGGGCGCTCCGGCTGCACCACCCGGAAACCGTTGGGCTCGTAGGAGATTCGCGCACCGGCGGAACGTAGCTTGTCCAGCACCAAGGCCAGGTGCTTCGGGTTCACCCCGGTGACGCGCACATCACCGGTGGTCATCGCGGCCGCGATCCCCCAGGTGGCGGCGACGATGCGGTCACCGATCACCCGGTGCGTGGTTGGACGAAGGCTCTTGACGCCCTGCACGGTGAGCACCGAGGAACCGGCACCGTCGATCCGCGCACCCATCTGCGTGAGCATGGTGCACAGGTCGACGATGTCGGGCTCGCGTGCGGCGTTGTCGATGACCGTCTCGCCCTCGGCGAGCACCGCCGCCATCAGGATGTTCTCGGTGGCGCCCACCGACGGGAAGTCGAGCCGGATCCGCGCGCCCTGCAGCTCCTCGGCCTTGGCGACCACACATCCGTGCTCGATCTCGCTGGTCGCGCCCAGCAGACGCAGACCGGCCTGGTGCATATCGAGCGGACGCGAACCGATGGCGTCACCACCGGGTAGGGCAACAACCGCGCGCTTACAGCGGGCCATCAACGGACCCAGCACACACACCGAGGCGCGGAACTGGGTGACCGCCGGGAAGTCCGCGTGGTACTTGGGCTCCGCCGGGGTCACGATCGTCACGACCGATCGGTCACCGCTCTCGTCGTCGGAGATCGTCACATCACAGCCGAGGCCGCGCAGCACCTCCGCCATCAGCGGGACATCGAGGATGTCGGGACAGTTGGTGATGGTGGTTGTGCCTTCGGCCAGCAACGACGCGGCCATCAGCTTCAGCACGCTGTTCTTCGCGCCGCCGACCGCGACCTCGCCGACGAGCTGATTACCGCCGGAGACCAGAAACCGTTCGCTCACCCCGCCAGCTTATCGACCGATGCGCCACGACACGCCCCCCTGTCACCAAACCGGCTCGATCGGGCCGGAACTCGTGACCGCCGAGCCGCTTTCGCGCTAGCGTCCACCGCCCGGTTGCCACAGCACGTCACCTTCGGGATTGGTGTAGCGGCTGAGGATGAACAGCAGGTCCGACAGACGATTGAGGTATTTCGCGGGCAGCACGCTCGTGTCGTCGGGGTACGCGGCGACCGCGGCCCAGGCCGATCGTTCGGCGCGGCGGGCAACCGTACGTGCGGTGTGCAACAGCGCGGCCAACGGCGTGCCGCCGGGCAGGATGAACGAATTCAGGGGCGCGAGAGACTCGTTGAACTCGTCGCACCACGCCTCGAGCCGGTCGATATAGGACTGGGTGATGCGCAGCGGCGGGTACTTCGGGTCGGCCACTATCGGGGTCGACAGATCCGCGCCCGCGTCGAAAAGGTCGTTCTGGATCTGGCGCAGCACCGACAGGATCTCGGGCGCCGGCGTACCGAGGGCAACCGCGACACCGAGCGCGGCATTGGCCTCGTCGCAATCGGCGTAGGCGACCAGGCGCGCGTCGGTCTTGGCGACGCGGGAGAAATCGCTCAGGCCCGTTGTTCCGTCGTCACCGGTTCGGGTGTAGATCCGGGTGAGGTGGACCGACGATCGTGGCTGCGAGTCGTCCGGCATCTCAGATCGGGCCCTTTCGCTTGGCACGGTCCGACGGCCGCGACTCCATCCACGACAGAAAAGCCGCCATCGATCCGCGGTCGAGTGCCAATTCGAAGCTGGCGTGCGGGTCGGTGACGGCTACCACGACGATGTCGTCGGTCATGATGTCGAACTCGTCGCCCTGGGGATGCCTGCGTTCGACGATTTCGAGGCCCTGACGGTGAATCGTGCTGTCCGGGCCGAATTTGAGGCTGGTGAGTTTGAAGAAGACGAGCCGGTCCTCGTCGTAGCGGATGAGGCCGTGCCGCCAGCCCTGGCCGCCGCGCGCGGGCAGTACCCGCAGCAGCGCGGCCGTCCCACCACGACGCAGCATGACCAGCCGATAGGTGGAAGCGCCTGCGATGAACACGAGCGTCAGCACCAGAATGATCAGGAGAACCATCCCGGTTTGCAATGCCGTACGCCCTTTCGCTCCACTCGGGTGCCGTGGACACCCCTGTCATATTCAATCACGGGCGCCCGAAACGGTTCCGCCCGGATCCGCCATCCGCCGGATATAACACTGCCGGCGGTGAACTCCAGGAGTTCACCGCCGGCAGTATTCGTGTCGCTGTACAGCGATCAGGACGCCGTGGTCGCCTCGACGGCGCGGACCTGACCCTGCGCCGCGCGCAGCTGCGCCTCGTCGGCATCCGCGTCGGCGAGCACCTTGCGTGCCGCGTCGACATCGACCTCGCCCGCGAGATCGGCCGACTCGGCCAGCACGCGAACGGTATCGGCGGTCACCGAGAAGAAGCCGCCGTGCACCGCGGCGACGATCCGCTCACCCTCGGTCGGCACGATGGTCACCGTGCCGCCCTCGACGAGCTGACCGAGCAGCGGCTCATGGCCTGCCATGATGCCGATCTGGCCCTCGGTGGTCTGCGCGCTGACGAACGAAGCCTGGCCGGACCAGAGCTTACGTTCGACAGCCACGAGATCAACCGTCATCGTCCTGGAAGTGGACTCTGCCATCGTTGACTACTTTCCGGCGATCTTCTTCGCAGCGGCCTCGACGTCGTCGAGTCCACCGCAGGAGTTGAACGCCTGCTCCGGGAAGTGGTCGAACTCGCCCTTGCAGACCCGGTCGAAGTCGTCGATGGTCTGCTCCAGCGGCACGACCGAGCCCGGCTGACCGGTGAACTTCTCGGCCACGATGAAGTTCTGGCCGAGGAACTTCTCCAGACGACGGGCACGGCCGACGAGGACCTTGTCCTCTTCGGAGAGCTCGTCCATACCGAGGATGGCGATGATGTCCTGCAGCTCCTTGTACTTCTGCAGGATCCGCTTGACCTCGTTGGCGACCCGGAAGTGGCGCTCGCCGACGATCGAAGCCTCGAGGATACGAGAGGTCGAGGTCAGCGGGTCGACGGCCGGGTAGATGCCCTTCTGCGAGATCGGGCGCGAAAGCTCGGTCGTCGCGTCGAGGTGGGCGAAGGTGGTCGCGGGCGCCGGGTCGGTGTAGTCGTCGGCGGGGACGTAGATCGCCTGCAGCGAGGTGATCGAGCGACCACGGGTCGAGGTGATGCGCTCCTGGAGCTCACCCATCTCGTCCGCCAGCGTCGGCTGGTAACCCACGGCCGAAGGCATACGACCCAGCAGGGTCGAGACCTCGGAACCGGCCTGGGTGAAACGGAAGATGTTGTCGATGAAGAGCAGCACGTCCTGGTGCTGGACATCGCGGAAGTACTCCGCCATGGTCAGCGCGGACAGGGCCACGCGCATACGCGTGCCCGGCGGCTCGTCCATCTGGCCGAAGACGAGGGCGGTGTCCTGGAGGACGCCCATCTCTTCCATTTCCAGGTGGAGGTCGGTGCCCTCACGGGTACGCTCACCGACGCCCGCGAACACCGAGGTGCCGGAGAACTCGCGAGCGATACGGGTGATCATCTCCTGGATCAGAACGGTCTTGCCGACACCGGCACCACCGAACAGACCGATCTTGCCGCCCTTGACGTACGGGGTGAGCAGGTCGATGACCTTCACACCGGTCTCGAGCATCTCGGTCTTACCCTCGAGCTGATCGAAGCTCGGGGGCTTGCGGTGGATGCCCCACTGCTCGCCGTCGCGGCCGAGGCCGGGCGAGTCGAGGCAGTCGCCGAGGGCGTTGAACACGTGGCCCTTGACGATGTCGCCGACGGGCACCGAGATCGGCTTGCCCGAGTCGGTGACGCTCGCGCCACGGACCAGGCCGTCGGTCGGCTGCATCGAGATGGTGCGCACGATGTTGTCGCCGAGGTGCTGGGCGACCTCGAGGGTGAGGGTCTTGGCCACCGACGCGAGCTTGATGTCGGTGTTCAGAGCGTTGAACAGCTCGGGAATGGCGCCACGCGGGAACTCGACGTCCACGACGGGGCCGATGACACGGACGACGCGGCCGGCGGTTTCGCCCGCCTTCTTCGCGTTGTCCTGAGTGACAGCTGCGGTCATTAGATTGGTTCTCTTCCTGCGCTTCTAGTCGCGGTCCGAGCTCGACGCCAGCGCGTTCACGCCGCCGACGATTTCGCTGATTTCCTGCGTGATCTGGGCCTGACGCACCGAGTTCGCCTCGCGCTGGAGCACACTGGCCAGCTCGTTGGCGTTGTCGGTCGCCGCCTTCATTGCGGTGCGCCGAGCCGCGGACTCGGATGCCGCTGCCTCGAGCAACGATGCGTAGATTCGCGTGTTGACGTACTTGGGCAGCAGAGCACCCAGCAGCACGTCGGCGTCCGGCTCGAACTCGTACTGCGCCGAGACAACCACGTTCGGCGAGTCCGACATGATGTCGTCGCCGAGCTCGTAGTTCTCGTCGACGAAGCTGACCTGGATCGGCGCCAGGCGGCGCACCTCCGGAGTCTGGGTCAGCATCGAGACGAACTTGGTGTACACGATGTGCAGCTCGTCGACACCCGCCATGGTCCCGCCGCTGAGCGCCGGAACCTCACCGTCGGAGCCGGCCATGAAGGCCTCGACCAGGTGCTGGCAGGCGGCCGACGCATCGGTGTACTTCGGCTGCTGCGAGAAACCGGTCCACGACGCCTGGAACGGGCGGTTGCGGAACTTGTAGTACGTGAGGCCCTTGTTGCCCATCACGTACAGCACCGGTTCCTTGCCCTCGCCACGCAGGGTGGTCATGAGCTCCTCGGCGCGCTTGAGCACGTTGGAGTTGTAGCCACCACACATACCGCTGTCGCTGGTGATCACCAGGACAGCGGCCCGCCGGGCATTGGGACGCTCGGTCAGCAGCGGGTGCGACAGATTCTTCGAGGCGCTGGCCAGCTCACCGAGGACCTTGGTGATCTCCTCGGCGTACGGCTTGGCGGCCGCGACCCGTGCCTGGGCCTTGGAAATTCGCGAGGTCGCGATGAGTTCCTGAGCCTTGGTGATCTTCTTGATCGAATTCACACCACGAATGCGGGAGCGCAATTCGCGCAAACTTGCCACTACGATTCACTCCCTTCATTCGCCGTATCGATAGTTGCCGACATCAGTGCTGACCCGGCTTACTTGTCGACGTGCTTGCGGGTGACCGACAGCGACTCGACCTCTTCGTGGTCCAGGTCGCCCGCGGCGGCCTCGTTCACGACGCGGCTGCCGTCCGAAGCAAGGAAGCCCTGCTTGAACTTGTCGGTCTCGGACTTGATCGCCTCGGCGGCCTCGCCGTCGAGCGGCTTCTTGCCACCCTCCAGCGCGTCGAACGACGACTGGGTCACGCTGTGCAGGTGCTCGAGCAGCTCGGTGGTGAAGCGACGCACGTCGGCGACCGGAACCGAGTCGTAGTAGCCGGCGTCGACCAGGTAGATCGAGATGACCTGATCCTCGACGGCGACCGGGGAGTACTGGTTCTGCTTGAGCAGCTCCACCCAGCGGGCACCACGCTCGAGCTGGGCCAGCGAAGCGGCGTCCAGGTCGGAGGCGAAGGCGGAGAACGCCTCCAGCTCGCGGTACTGGGCCATTTCCAGACGCAGCGAACCGGCGACCTTCTTCATGGCCTTGGTCTGGGCGGCGCCACCGACACGGGAGACCGAGGTACCGACGTTGATCGCCGGGCGGACACCCTTGTTGAACAGGTCGGACTCGAGGAAGACCTGGCCGTCGGTGATGGAGATGACGTTGGTCGGGATGAACGCCGAGACGTCGTTGGCCTTGGTCTCGATGATCGGCAGACCGGTCATCGAGCCGCCACCCATCTCGTCGGACAGCTTCGCGCAACGCTCCAGCAGACGGGAGTGCAGGTAGAAGACGTCACCGGGGTACGCCTCGCGACCCGGCGGACGACGCAGCAGCAGCGAGATGGCGCGGTAGGCCTCGGCCTGCTTGGTCAGGTCGTCGAACACGATGAGGACGTGCTTGCCCTGGTACATCCAGTGCTGGCCGATGGCCGAACCGGTGTACGGAGCCAGCCACTTGAAGCCGGCGGAGTCGGAGGCCGGGGCCGCGACGATGGTGGTGTACTCCATCGCGCCGTGCTCCTCGAGCGCGGTCTTGACGCCCGCGATGGTGGAGCCCTTCTGGCCGATCGCGACGTAGATGCAGCGGACCTGCTTGGTCGGGTCGCCCGACTCCCAGTTCGCCTTCTGGTTCAGGATCGCGTCGACGGCGACGGCGGTCTTGCCGGTCTTGCGGTCGCCGATGATCAGCTGACGCTGGCCGCGACCGATGGCGGTCAGCGCGTCGATCGCGGTGATACCGGTGGCCAGCGGCTCCTCGACCGGCTGACGCTCCAGCACGGTCGCGGCCTGCAGCTCCAGCACGCGGCGGTCGTCGGCTTCGATCTCGCCCAGGCCGTCGATCGGCTGGCCGAGCGGGTTGACGACGCGACCGAGGAACTTGTCACCGACGGGAACCGACAGCACGTCGCCGGTGCGGCGGACCTGCTGGCCCTCCTCGAGCGAGGCGTACTCGCCGAGGATGACGGCACCGATCTCGGTGTCCTCGAGGTTCAGCGCGACGCCGAGGACGCCGCCCGGGAACTCGAGCAGCTCGTTGGCCATCGCCGACGGCAGACCGCTGACGTGCGCGATGCCGTCGCCGGTGTCGGTCACGAGGCCGACTTCTTCGATGGAGGTTTCCGGGGTGTAGCTCTGGGTGTAGCTCTCGATCGCGCTACGGATCTCGTCGGAGGAGATCGTCAGCTCCGCCATGTTGTTCCTGCTCTCGCTGTGGTCTCGAATGTCGGGGGTTGAAGAAGAACTGCGAAGGTGGCGTCCTGGTCAGGACATCGCGCGGCGCAGCTTCTCCAGTCGGCCGGTGGCGCTGCCGTCGATGACGTCGTCTCCGACGCGCACGACGACGCCGCTCAGCAGCGTCGGGTCGACCTGCACGTGCACGGTGACCGCCTTGCCGTAGATCCGCTGCAGGGAAGCCGCCAGCTTCTCCTTCTGCTGATCGGTCAGCGTGACCGCGGCGTGCACATGGGCGACGATCTGGTCACGACGGGCCGCCGCCAGATCGGACAGGGCGTCGAAGGCGACGCCGATGTTGTTGGTCCGCAACCGGACGACGGCCTGCTCGGCCAGCGCAACGGTGACCGGCTCGGCCTTACCGTTGAGCAGCCGCTCGATCAGCTCACGCCGCGCCGAGGCGGGCTTGCCGTGATCGGACAGTGCCTGCTCCAGCTGCGGGTTGTCGGCGATGATCCGGCCGAGCCGGAACAGCTCGTCTTCCACCGCGTCGAGCCGACCGCCGTCGGCGGCGGACTCGAGCAGAGCCTCCTGCCCGAGCAGCTCCAGAGTGTCGACCAGGTCGCGGGTGCGGGACCAGTTCTGCGCCACGGCGGTGGTCAGCACTGCCTGCGTGGCAGCGCTGACCTTGCCGCCGAAGATCCGCTCGCTGAGTTCAGCGCGCGCCGAACCCGGCACCGAGGCGTCCGCGAGCGCCACACGCAGCGAACGCTGGTCGTCCAGCACGGCGACAACGGCGAACAGTTCCGACCCCGTTGTGGCCGCGACAGTTTCGCTTCCGGTCAACGCGGCCCGAAGCGCCTCGCGAGACCGGGCACTGGCCTCGCGGCTCGCTGCGTACATGCTTCTCACTTTCGCGTCGCTACCTTCCGACCCCGATGGCGTCGGTGTCGTCGAGTTCCTTGAGGAACTTGTCGATCGACGCCGCCTGCTTGGCTTCGTCCGAAACCGACTGACCGATGATCTTCTCGGCCAGCTCGACGGCCGTACGGCCGACCTCGGAACGCAGCTCCGTCAGGATCTGCTGGCGCTGGGCTTCCAGCTGGGAGTGACCGGCGGCGACGATGCGGTCGCTTTCGGCCTGGGCGTCCTGGCGCATCTGCGCGAGGATCTGCTGCCCCTGGGTGCGCGCATCCTCACGGATACGTGCGGCCTCGAGCCGGGCGTCGGCCAACTGCTGCTGGTACTGCTGCAGCGTCTGCTGTGCCTCCGCCTGGGCTGCTTCGGCCCTGGCGATACCGCCTTCGATCTTGTCGGTGCGCTCTTCGAGGGTCTTGGTCACACGTGGGATCACGTACTTCCAGAACAACAGACCGATGACGATGACACAGACGATCGACCAGACGATGTCGTACGTTGCGGGGACGAGAGGATTCACATCCTCTCCCCCTTCGGCGGCGAGCATCATGATTTCGCGCATCGGAATCAGAAGATGAAGCCGGCGACGAGGCCGATCAGCGCCAGGGCTTCGGTGAACGCGATACCGAGGAACATGGTGGTGCGGATCTGGCCGGACAGCTCGGGCTGACGCGCGATGCCCTCGATGGCCTTACCGACGACGATGCCGACGCCGATGCCGGGGCCGATCGCAGCGAGGCCGTAGCCGATGGCTCCGAAGCCCTTGAAGGAGCTTTCGGTGTTCGCGGCTTCCTGGGCCAGGTAAGCGAGGCTCATGAGTCTTCTTTCCCTTTCTGTTGCTCACCCGCCGGTCGGCGTGTGCAGCAGGTTTGGCGGTATGTAGGTGGTTCGGTCGGGTCTAGTGGTCGGCGGCGTGCTGCGACTGCCCGATGTACACGGCGGCCAGCAGCGCGAAGACGTAGGCCTGCAGGAAGATCACCAGCAGCTCGAACAGAGTGAAGCCGATGGCAGCCAGCAGCGAGAAGGGCGAGAAGACCTTCATCCACGCGGTCGCGTCGAACAGGAAGAACCAGGTGGCGCTGAAGAACAGCACCAGCATGATGTGGCCGGCCAGCATGTTGGCCATGAGACGGACGGTCAGCGTGAACGGGCGCAGGATGAAGGTCGAGATGAACTCGATCGGAATCAGCAGCACGTGCAGCGCGATCGGCACGTCGGGGACGACGATGCTGTGGCGGATGTAGGAGAAGAACCCGTACTTCCTGATGCCCACGTAGTTGTAGACGATGTAGACGATCGCGGCGAGGACCAGCGGCATGCCGATGCGCGCGTTCGACGAGATGTTCAACCCGGGAATCACACCGGAGAAGTTCAGAAAGAGAACCGTGAAGAAGATCGTCGCGAGCAGCGGGAGGAACTTCTTGCCGGATTCTTTGCCGAGTACCTCGTCGGCGATCTGCTCCTTGACGAAAACCACACCGGCTTCCATCACATTCTGCAGGCCGCGCGGCACGATCTTCGGCGAGCGGAAAGCCAGCACGAAGACGGCCACCAGAACGGCGGTCATCAACAGCCGGACCAGCATCAGGCGATCGAGTTCGAACGGCGTACCCTCGAACAGCACCGCTGGAGGGAAGAAGTCGGACAGCGATGGCGCGTGGAACTCGCCCGCCGCCAAAGTGATGACGCTCAGCGTTCTCTCCCGTGTTCGGGCCGCGGGTACGACTGTCATTCCCGCGGTTCGATCGGACATTGACGATCAATGGGGGTCGACTTTTGTCGGCTCGAAATTCGACAGCCGCTGATACGAGGGATACCTGTATTAGCTTCTGTACGGGCGTCGGCGACATCGTCGACATGCTTCAACCGGGCACATTCCACCCGGATCGGCAGTAAGCATAGCGGCCCCGGGTGGGATCTCGGTGATCCCCCCTTGGTAACCCGAGGCATAGCCCGAATCCCCGGACCGCGCCCCTAGCTTGGGTGCTTGCTTACCAACACTTTACCAAGCTATCTACGACAGTGCGTAGCTGGGTGGGATTATTCCTGCTCGGAAGCCGTTTCGCTGTCTCCCGCGCGTGTCGTGACGTACGGGACCTTGTGTCGCACAACGCCGTAGGTTTCGGCACCGAGCACGATCAGCAGGGCTCCTACCACGGTGAAGAACAGCGCGGGCCTGCTGTAGAAGTCGAACTGGTTGAGCACACCGACGACGATCAGCACCACAAGCAGCTTGGCGACCCAGCTGACCAGCATGACCATGCCCGCCATCGTGGGCGGCAGCTTGGCACCAAGCAGCACCGACACCACGGTGGTGA
This sequence comes from Nocardia rosealba, assembly GCF_020216065.1. GTDB lineage: Bacteria > Actinomycetota > Actinomycetes > Mycobacteriales > Mycobacteriaceae > Nocardia > Nocardia rosealba. The sequence goes on along the minus strand of NZ_JAIWNA010000008.1, from coordinate 299,960 downwards.
GGATGAATCCGCCACCGATCGCGGCGCCGAGCAGCGCGCCCCACAGACCGGGCATCCCGGCGAGGAGGGAGGCGATCACCACCGACGCGACCACGAGCACGCCGAGGCCGATCAGGCCGTAGCGCAGCGCGGCACGCAGCGGGGCGTCGGGGCCTGGCACGGTTTCGGGTGTAAAGCTCACGGCCCGCACTTTACCTTGCGGACTGAAGTCAATGCTGGGCCGACTCCGTGCGGCGCATCGAGGGGATCACCGTCACCACCAGCGCGAACACCAATCCGCCCGCCACCAGCAACACCACAAGCCGCCGGTCCATCAGCGAAGTTCCCACCGCGCCGAAGGCGAGCACGCCGACCCATAAATAGATGAGCAACACCACGCGGCGCTGGGAATGCCCGATCTGCAGCAATCGGTGATGCAGGTGCATTTTGTCCGGTGTGGAAAAACTCACGCCCGCGCGCACACGGCGCACGATCGCCAGCAACAGATCGAGCACCGGAATGAACATCACCGCGCCCACCAGCAACAGCGGCGAGAGCAAACCCACAATGTCGCGCGGGCCATAGCCCTGCAGCGGAATTCGGCCCGACGCGCCGGTGGAAACAGCTGCCAGCATCAAACCGATCATCATCGACCCCGTATCGCCCATGAAGATTCGGGCCGGGGAGAAATTGTGCGGCAGAAATCCGAGGCACGCACCGGCCAGCGCGGCGGCCAGCAAAGCGGGTGGATAGGTGTCGACCGAGCCGCCCTGGTCGTAGAGCAAACCCACGGAGAACGCGAAAACAGCCACCGCGCAGATCAAACCGAGGCCGGCGGCCAGGCCGTCCAATCCGTCGACGAAGTTCATCGCGTTGACGAGCGTGACGGTGATGCCGACCGTCACCAGGCCGCCCTGCAGTGCGTCGAGCACCACGGTCGTGTCGTTGAACGGGTCGTAGATCACGTACCAGCTCAGGCCCATCACGGCCATCACACCGGCCGCGGTGACCTGTCCGGCGAATTTGGTCAGTGCGTCCAGCCCCCAGCGGTCGTCGACAATGCCGACGAGCACGATGATCGTCGCGGCGACGAGCACGGCGGGAATATCGGGCGCGTAATCGAAGCCACGGCGCAGCGCGGGCAACTGATGTGCGAACAAGATCGCGGCCACGACGCCGACATACATACCGACGCCGCCCATCCGGGGAATCGGTTTGACGTGCACATCGCGTTCACGTGGAATCGCCACGGCGCCGAAACCGATGGCGAGCACCCGGACACCGCCGGTGGCCAGGAAGGTCACCGTTGCCGAGACGAGCAGCACGAGCAGGAGCTCACGCAGGGGAACGACTGAGCTCATCGCAGGCAGGCGATCACCGGTTGGCGGAGCTGGTCAGGGCCTCGGGCGCCATCCCGAGCACCTCGGCGATATCGGCCACCGGCACCGCACCCTCCCGCAACACCCGAGGTTGGTCCGCGGTGAGGTCGACGATCGTTGAGGCGACGGCGTGCTCGGCCGGGCCGCCGTCGAGGTACACGCTAGCCAGCGAACCGAGTTGTTCACGAGCCTGTTCGACGGTGGTGGCGGGCGGCTGCCCCGACACATTGGCACTCGACACCGCGAGCGGGCCGACCGCGCGCAGCAGCTCCAGCGCCACCGGGTGCAGCGGCATCCGCAGCATCACCGTGCCGCGCGTGTCACCGAGATCCCAGGCCAGCGAAGGTGCCGCCTGCACAACAAGACTCAGCGCACCGGGCCAGAACGCACGGATCAGGTCACGTGCCTGCGGACGAACCGAGAACACGAGTCCGTCGATGGTGTGCCACGAACCGACGAGCACCGGGACCGGCATATCGCGACCGCGCCGCTTGGCGGCCAGCAGGTCGGCGACGGCGGACGAATCGAACGCGTCGGCGGCGATGCCGTAGAGGGTGTCGGTTGGCATCACGACGAGGCGACCCGACTTCAACGCACTGGTGGCCGCGGTGATCCCCGCGTCTCGAGACGCCTCATCGGCACAGTCGTAGACAGTACTCAAAGCTGTCCGCCTCCTCCGCGTACTTTCCCGGTCTTTAGCTGCGGGCAAGAGTGTAGCCCCCGGTTCGAGGGGCGAGAGCCGAGGGACTTTGGGGCGCTCATCCCGGTGTTAGCCAGGTGATTGCCCGATGGAGCGCGGTCATGTCCGGCGGACACAGCGCAGCCTGTCTACCTGCGTGACGCTTCCGCGCTCAGGTGTTCGAGGGGCGGCGCGCGGTGACGAAGCGCGGCTTGTCGGACAGGTCGGTGTGTTCGGCGACGTCGGTGAGGTCGGCGGCCGACAGCAGTGCCGCCACTCCCCCGCCGTTGGTGTCGTCGTGTTCGACGGCGGTGGCGCCGCTGGGGCGCAGTAGGCGGGCGATCGTGGGGACCATGCCACGGATGACGTCGAGACCGTCGGGACCGCCGAACAGGGCGCGGTGGGGGTCGTGGTCGGCGACCTCGGGGTCGAGGACCGCGTCCTGCGGGATGTAGGGCGGGTTGGCGACGACCAGGTCGGCACGGGCGGTGAGGTGTTCGACCACGAACGGGTCGGTGACGTCACCGGAGTACAGGGTGATGGGGGTGTCACCCGCGGCGATGCGCGTATCGGCGTTACGGCGGGCCCAGCGCAACGCGTCGGGATCGAGTTCGACGGCGTGCACATCGGCGTCCGGCCGGGCGTGCGCGATGGCGAGTGCCAGCGCGCCCGAGCCGGTGCACAGGTCGACGACGATCGGTGCGTGCGCGAGCGGCTGTGCCTCGAGGTAGCCGAGCGCCCAGGCGAGCAGCAGCTCGGTTTCCGGACGCGGCACGAACACGCCGGGCCCGACGGCGAGGTCGACGGCACCCAGCGGCGCGGTTCCGGTCAAGTGCTGCAACGGGATTCGCGCCGCACGCTGGTCGATCAGCGCCTCGATGCGCGCGGCGGTGTCGGTGTCGACCATCGGGATCAACGCAAGGCGCATCCGCTCCACACCGAGCGCGTGCGCGGCGAGGTTCTCCGCGTCGAACATCGGCGAGCCGACTCCGGCCTCTTCGAGGCGCGCGCCGGCCCTGACGATCAAGGGCCGCAACGGGATTCGCGCGGTCACGGGCTCATCCGGCAATGTCACCACGACCTCCGAAGGTGCGCGAGATCGCGTAGGCCGTGCGGCACGGGTCGTTCACGCCCTTACTCGGCAGCCATCCGGGCCTCGCGCTCGGCTTTGCCGAGCGCGTCCAGCAGCGCGTCCATGTCACCGTCGAGGACGGCGTCGAGGTTGTGCGCCTTGAACCCGATGCGGTGATCGGCGATCCGGTTCTCCGGGAAGTTGTAGGTACGGATGCGCTCGGAGCGGTCGACGGTGCGGATCTGGCTGGCACGCCCCGCCGCCGCCTCCTGCTCGGCCTGCTCCTCGGCCAGCGCCTGCAACCGGGCGGCGAGGACCTGCATGGCACGGGCCTTGTTCTGCAGCTGCGAACGTTCGTTCTGGCAGGTCACCACGATGCCCGAGGGCAGGTGGGTGATGCGGACCGCGGAGTCGGTGGTGTTGACGCCCTGACCGCCCTTGCCGGAGGACCGGTACACGTCGATGCGCAGGTCGGTCTCGTCGATCTGCACCTGCTCCACCTCGTCGGGCTCCGGGTAGATCAGCACGCCCGCGGCCGAGGTGTGGATGCGGCCCTGCGACTCGGTCACCGGCACGCGCTGCACGCGGTGCACGCCGCCCTCGAACTTGAAGCGCGACCACACCCCGTCGCGCGCGGCGTCCTTGCTCTTGATCGACAGCGTCGCGTCCTTGTATCCGCCCAGGTCGGAGTAGGTGACGTCGAGCGTCTCCACCTTCCACCCGTGGCGTTCGGCATAGCGGATGTACATGCGCGCCAGGTCGGCGGCGAACAGCGCCGATTCCTCGCCACCCTCGCCGGACTTCACCTCGAGCACCACGTCGTCGCCGTCGTGCGGGTCGCGTGGGGCGAGCAGATCGGCGAGGGCCTGCTCGAGTTCGGCCAGCTGGGCTTCCAGCCCGGGCACCTCGGCGGCGAAGGTGGCGTCGTCGGCGGCCAGCTCACGGGCGGCCTCGAGGTCGTCGCGCACCGCTTCGAGCTTGCGATAGGTGCTCATCACCGGCGCCAGCTCGGCGAACCGCTTGCCCACCCGGCGTGCCGCGCCCGCGTCGTTGTGCAGCGACGGATCGGCCAGCTGCGTCTCCAGGCCCTGGTACTCGGCGAGGATGTCGTCGATTGCGGACGGTTGCGTCACGGGAGGATTCCTTCGGTGTGCGGGGCGACGGCTCGGGTAGAGAAACCACCGACGCCCGGCCTGCAAGATGCAGAACCGGGCGTCGGGGGAGGCAACTAGCTTTCGGCGTCGGCCTTCTTGCCTGCGCGCTTGCCGTAGCGAGCCTCGAAGCGAGCCACGCGGCCGCCGGTGTCGAGGATCTTCTGCTTGCCCGTGTAGAACGGGTGGCACTGCGAGCAGACCTCGACCGTGATCTGGCCGGACTCCTTGGTGGAGCGAGTCTGGAAGGTGTTGCCGCAACCACACACGACGGTGGTGTCGACATACGTGGGGTGGATTCCTGCCTTCATGGGCGTCCTCTCGATAATGGTCGCCGGGTCGTAGCCCCATGGAGTGGAGTACGTGAACCGGAACCGACTAGGCGGGATGTCTGCGAGCTCGCAGACACACAGCGGTCCAGTATGCCAGACCCGGCCGCCCTCATGAGAACACCCCCTACCCTTCGGATGTTCCCGGCAAACCGAAAGGGCCCCGCCGAAGCGGAGCCCTTTCGTTCTGTCACTCGTCGAGTGCGCCCGGTGCGGTCTTGGAGACCGACATCAGGAACTCGAGGTTGTTCTTCGACTTCTTCAACCGGTCGATGAGCAGGTCGATCGCCTGATGCGAATCCAGGCCCGAGAGCACTCGGCGCAGCTTGTGCAGCACCGCGGCCTCGTCCGGGGACATCAGCAGTTCGTCCTTGCGGGTACTCGACAGGTTCACGTCGACCGCGGGGAACACGCGGCGCTCGGCGATCTTGCGGTCGAGCTTGAGCTCGGCGTTACCCGTGCCCTTGAACTCCTCGAAGATCACCGTGTCGCCGGTGGAACCGGTCTCGACCAGCGCCGTGGCGATGATCGTGAGCGAGCCACCGTTCTCGATGTTGCGCGCCGCGCCGAGGAACCGCTTGGGCGGGTACAGCGCGGTCGAGTCGACACCACCGGAGAGGATGCGGCCCGAGGCGGGCGAGGAGTTGTTGTACGCGCGGCCCAATCGGGTGATCGAGTCGAGCAGCACCACAACGTCTTTGCCCATTTCCACCAGTCGCTTGGCCCGCTCGATGGCGAGTTCGGCGACGGAGGTGTGATCGGCCGGCGGCCGGTCGAAGGTGGAGGCGATGACCTCACCCTTCACCGAACGCTGCATGTCGGTGACCTCTTCGGGACGCTCGTCGACCAGCACGACCATGAGGTAGCACTCGGGGTTGTTGGTCGCGATCGCGTTGGCGATGTCCTGCACCACGGTCGTCTTACCGGCCTTGGGCGGGGAGACGATCAGCGCGCGCTGGCCCTTGCCGATCGGCATGATCAGGTCGATCACGCGGGTGCTCAGCTTGTTGGGCGTGGTCTCGAGGCGCAGTCGCTGGTTCGGGTACAGCGGGGTGAGCTTCTGGAAGTCGGGACGACGCTTGGCCGCCTCCACCTCGCCACCGTTGACCGTGTCCAGGCGCACCAGCGGGTCGAACTTCTGGCGCTGGTTGCTCTGCTCGCCGTCGCGCGGTGCGCGGACCGCACCGGTGATGGCGTCACCGCGGCGCAGACCGTTCTTGCGGACCAGGTTCATCGACACGTACACGTCGTTGGGACCGGCCAGGTAGCCGGAGGTCCGCACGAAGGCGTAGTTGTCGAGCACGTCGAGGATGCCCGCGACGGGCTGCAGGACGTCGTCCTCGCGGATCTCGAAATCGCGGGCCTCGCCGCCACCGGAACCCGTGCCACCGTCGCGGTCACGCCCACGACGACGCTCACGGAAGCGACGGCCCCGGCGACCGCGGCCGCCTTCCTCGTCGTCGCCACCACGATCACGGTCGTCGCGCGGGCCACGATTGCCGCCCGCGTTGCCGTTCTGGTTCTGGTTGCGCTCGCCGCGCTCGTTCTGGTTGCGGTCGTTCTGATTACGCTCGCCACCGGCATTGCGGTCGTTGCGCTCGCCACCGGCATTGCGGTCGTTGCGCTCGCCACCGGCATTGCGGTCGTTGCGCTCGCGACGACGCTCGCCCTGCTCGCCACCCTCGGCCTGCTTGGGCTCCTCGGCGCGAGTCTCGGTGCGATTCTCGGCGGGGGCGTTCTCGCCGCCACCGGAACGGGCCTGGTCACGACCGCGACGCTGCCTGCCACGGCCACGCTGACCGCTCTCGCGACCCGACTCCTCGCCCGCCTCGGCGGGCGCTTCGGTCTTGGCCTCGACCGGCTTGGTCGCAGCGGTCTCGGTCTCGGTCGGCTTGGTCTCGGCGGCCTTGGTCTCGACCGGCTTCACCTCGGCCGTCTTCGCCTCCGGCGCCTTGGCTTCGGCGGCGGGCTTCTCGGCCTTGGCGGGCCGTTCCCGCTTGGCGGGAGCGTCGCTGGTGGCAGGCGCGTCGGCCGTCACGGCGGCGGCTTCGGCAGGCTTGGCACCCTTGGCAGGCGCTCCGGCCTGGTTTTCTTTGATTGCGGCGATGAGATCGCCCTTGCGCATACCGGAGGTGCCTCGGATACCGAGTTCCCCAGCGAGCGCACGCAACTGCGGCAACAGCATTCCAGTCAGCCCCGATCGTGCGACGTCGGTGTGTTCGCTCTGTTTCGAAATCTGTCCGGATTCACTTTCGCGGCCGCCCGAATTCGTCGGGTCGGTATCCACCCCGGGTGTCGCGAGCAGGTCCGTTTCTGTCACGGAAATCCTTTCCTTCCCTCGAATGCCGTGTGCTGAGTCGAGGGTTCGTTCCGCAGACCCGGCAACATATGCCGAGCTCGGATTATGCGTCCCACAGGACGCTTGTGCCGTACTACCCGCCCCGCCGGACCGGAGGCTTCGCCACCAGAAGAAAGTGGTGAGGGGAGCGATTGCCCTGATGAAGCACCGGCGTCTGATGCGCACGATGTACGGACCAGCCCAGAATAGCCGCCTATCACGAACAACGGCAAGGCAGGCACGCCGTCAGTCGATCGACACCCCGTCGGCGATACCGGGCTCGACCACGCGCAAACCGTCTTTCTCGGCCAGTTCGCGCAGGTCAGCGGGGAATTCCGTGGTCGCAAGCGCGAGGATCGTCGGGCCCGCGCCCGAGACCGTCGCGGCGATTCCGGCGTCGCGCAGCCGCTCGATCCAGGCGGTGGTGAGCGGTAGCGCGGGGGCACGCTGGGTCTGGTGCAACCGGTCGGCGGTGGCGGGCATCAGCAGGTCGGGACGCTCGGTCAGCGCGACGACGGCCAGGGCCGCCCGGCTCACGTTGAACGCCGCGTCGCCGTGGGGCACCTGCTCGGGCAGCAGCCCGCGTGTGTGCGCCGTGGACGAACGCTCCTGCGGAATCAGCACCACCGGACGCAGCGCCCGCGCTGGATCCAAGCGCACGGCCCGGTAGGCGCGGACCTGCTCGTCGTCGGTCTCGGTCCACGAGACGACGACTCCGCCGAGCACGCTGGCCGCGGCGTTGTCGGGATGACCCTCGAACTCCGAGGCCAGCTGCACCAGGCGGTCACCGTCGAGTTGCAGCGCCGGATCGAACTTCGCGGCCAGCCCGGCACCGGCGGCCAGGCCACCGACCACGGCCGACGCGCTGGAACCGAGACCGCGTGAATGCGGAATCACGTTGCGGCACACGACATCGAGGCCGTCGGCCCAGACACCGAGCGATTCCAGGCCGCGCTCGATGGCGCGGACAACCAGATGGGTCGGTCCCCACGGCACATCGTCGGCGCCCTCACCCTCGACCCGGATCGCGAGACCGGATTCGGTGGTGCGCACGACGATTTCGTCGTAGATGCCCAACGCCATTCCGAGACAATCGAATCCGGGTCCGAGGTTGGCGGTGGAGGCCGGGACGCGCACGGTCACTTCGAGACCGGCGGGCAGGGTCGCTGTCATCAGCGTCGGCTCACGTGCGGTCAACTCAGGCCAGCTCGAGTTCGCGGGCGATGGCGACCGGGTCCACCGCGATCGGCTTGACCTCGGGCATTCCGGCCAGCGCGTTGTCGGGGTCCTTGAGGCCGTTGCCGGTGACGGTGCACACGACGGTCAGGCCCGAATCCAGCCAGCCCTCCTTGCGCGCGGCGAGCAGACCGGCCACGCTCGCGGCCGACGCGGGCTCGACGAACACGCCCTCGGTCGCGGCGACGAGACGGTACGCGGCGAGAATCTCTTCGTCGGTGGCTGCCCGGAAGGCACCACCGGACTGCTCCTTGGCCTCCATCGCACCGTTCCACGAGGCCGGTGCGCCGATACGGATCGCGGTGGCGACGGTCTCGGGGTCCTTTACCGGAGCACCGTTGACCAGCGGCGCGGCACCGGCGGCCTGCACACCGAGCATGCGCGGCAGCACCTTGGTGATGCCGTCGGCGTGGTATTCGCGGTATCCGCGCCAGTAGGCGGTGATGTTGCCCGCGTTGCCGACGGGCAGCACGTGTACGTCGGGCGCCTTGCCGAGCACATCGCAGATTTCGAAGGAGGCGGTCTTCTGCCCCTCGATGCGGGCCGGGTTCACCGAGTTCACCAGTCCGACCTGCGGGAATTCGGCGGTCACCTTGCGGGCCAGCTCGAGGCAGTCGTCGAAGTTGCCCTCGACCTGGATGATCTTGGCGCCGAGCATCACGGCCTGGGCCAGCTTGCCCATCGCGATCTTGCCCTGCGGGATCAGCACGGCGCATTCCATGCCGGCGCGGGTGGCGTAGGCGGCGGCCGAGGCCGAGGTGTTGCCGGTGGACGCGCACAGCACGGCCTTCTGACCGCGGTACTTCGCGTCGGTCATCGCCATGGTCATGCCGCGGTCCTTGAACGAACCGGTGGGGTTGGCACCCTCGACCTTCAGGTACACCTCGCACCCGGTGAGTTCGGACAGGTGCGTGGCGGGGACCAGCGGAGTACCGCCCTCGAACAGGGTCACCGGCTCCCAATCGGCCGCACCGGCCAAGCGGTCGCGGTAGGCCGCGATCAGGCCGGGCCAGCGCGAGTGCACACCGGCCTGGGGCGCGATGCCAGTGGAGTTCATGATTCTTCGGTGCCTTCCAGTCTGAGAACGCTGGTCACAGCGGTGACGGAATCCATTTCCGCCAGTACCGCGACAGTATCGGCCAGCGACGACTCCACCGCATGGTGGGTGACGACCACGAGCCGGGCGCCGTCGCCGTGACCCTGCTGGCGCACGGTGGAGATGCTCACCCCGTGCTGGGCGAAGGTGTCGGCGACCGCGGCGAGCACGCCGGGACGGTCCTCCACCTGCAGGTTCACGTGGTAGCGGGTGGGGGTGTCACCGATCGGCGCGATCGGCAGCTCAGCATAAACCGATTCGCCGGGTGCGCGACCACCGTAGAACTTGTTGCGGGCCGCCATCACCAGGTCGCCCAGCACCGCCGAGGCGGTCGGCGCGCCGCCCGCGCCCTGCCCGTAGAACATCAGGCGACCGGCGTTGTCGGCCTCCACGACCACGGCATTGAAGGCGCCGTTGACCGAGGCCAGTGGGTGCTTGCGCGGGATGAGCGCCGGGTACACGCGCACCGAGACGCGGTCCTTGCCGCCTTCGGCCGCGCTCGGCTCGCCGGGGACGCGCTCGCAGATGGCGAGCAGCTTCACCGTGCAGCCGACGGCCGAGGCGGTCTCGAGGTCTTCGGCGGTGATCTTGGAGATGCCTTCGCGGTACACGTCGGCGGCGGTGACGCGGGTGTGGAACGCGAGCGAGGCCAGGATCGCGGCCTTGGCGGCGGCGTCGTAGCCCTCCACGTCGGCGGTGGGGTCGGCCTCGGCGTAGCCCAGGTCGGTGGCCTCGGCGAGCACGTCGTCGTAGGCGGCGCCGGTCTCGTCCATCGCGGAGAGGATGAAGTTGGTCGTGCCGTTCACGATGCCGACGACCTTGTTCACCCGGTCACCGGAAAGCGACTGGATCAGCGGACGCACCACCGGGATCGCACCGGCGACCGCGGCCTCGAAGTACAGGTCGGCGCGGCTGCTCTCGGCGGCGGCGGCCAGCTCGCCGGTGTAGTCGGCCAGCAGCGCCTTGTTGGCGGTGACCACGGACTTGCCCGCGGCGAGGGCGTCACCGATGAGCTTGCGGGCCGGGTCGATACCGCCCATAACCTCGACCACCAGGTCCACGTCGTCGCGGGCCAGCAGCGCCTCGGCGTCGGTGGTGAGCAGCTCGGCGGGCAGCCCGCGGTCCTTGGACAGGTCGCGCACGGCGACACCGCGCAGCACCAGCGGCGCGCCGACGCGCGAGCGCAGGTCGTCGGCGTGGTCGCGCAGCACGCGCACCACCTCGGTGCCGACGGTGCCCATGCCGAGCACGGCTACGCCGAGCGGGCGCCCCGCGTCGTTGGTGCCGTTCATCCTTCTACCTCCAGGCTGAGCAGGTCCGCCACCGTTTCCCGGCGCAGAATCAGTCGCGACTCCCCGTCACGCACCGCGACCACGGCGGGTCGGGTGAGCAGGTTGTAGCGACTCGACATCGAATAGCAGTACGCCCCCGTCGCCGCGACCGCGACCAGGTCGCCCGGTCCGGCGTCGGCGGGCATCCACGTGTCGCGGATGACGATATCGCCGCTCTCGCAATGCTTTCCGACCACGCGCGCGACCACGGCGTGCGCGTCGGAGCTCCGCGAGACCAGACGGCAATCGTAATCGGCCTGGTAGAGCGCGGGGCGGATATTGTCGCTCATCCCGCCGTCGACACTCACGTACCGGCGACGCGCGCCACCGTCGAGCTCGACGTCCTTGATGGTGCCCACCTCGTAGAGGGTGACGGTGCCCGGTCCGGCGATCGCGCGGCCCGGTTCGACCGCGATGATCGGCTCGGGCAGCCCGGCGCGGGTGGCTTCGGCGGCGACCAGGTCGCGCAGCTTGGCGGCGAACTCGTCGAGCTCGGGCGGGTTGTCGCTGGGCAGGTAGGCGATGCCGAGGCCGCCGCCCAGGTCGAGGGTGGAGATCTGCGCGGTGCGTTCCACACCGAACTTGTCGATCGCCTCGCGCAGCAGGCCGAGCATGCGGCGGGCCGCGATCTCGAAGCCGTCGAGCTCGAAGATCTGCGAACCGATGTGGCTGTGCAGGCCGACCAGGCGCAGGTTGTCGGCCTCGAAGACGCGGGCAAGGGCTTCCATCGCGTCGCCGCCGGCGATCGAGAAACCGAACTTCTGGTCCTCGTGGGCGGTGGAGATGTACTCGTGCGTGTGCGCTTCGACGCCGACGGTCACGCGGACCAGCACGTCCTGCACCACGCCCGCCGCACCGGCGACGGCTTCCAGGCGTTCGATTTCGTAGAGCGAGTCGACGACCACGTGGCCGACGCCCGCCGCGACGGCAGCTTCCAGCTCGGGGACGGACTTGTTGTTGCCGTGCAACGCAATTCGCTCCGCGGGGAAGCCCGCGTTGAGCGCGATGGCCAGCTCGCCACCGGAGCACACGTCTAGGGAGAGGCCCTCGTCGCGGATCCAGCGGGCGATCTCACCGCACAGGAACGCCTTCGACGCGTAGTGCACGCGAGCGGCGGTACCGAACGCGGCGACCATGTCGCGGCAGCGCGAACGGAAGTCGTCCTCGTCGATCACGAACAGCGGGGTGCCGTACTGCGCGGCCAGCTCGGTGACGGGGATGCCGGCCAACCGCACCACGCCGTCGTCACCGCGCGAGGCGTTGCGCGGCCACACGTGTTCGGGCAGGTCGATCATCTCGCGCGGATCGGTCGGCCGCTCGCCGAGCGTCGGGGCGTGCGGGATCTCGGCGTGCCGAGGCCCGGCGGGGTGTGCACTCATCGTGGTGCGTCCTTCCTGAAAAAGTCTGCGGAGCTCACATGCGCTCCGGTGCGCTCACGCCGAGCAGGGCCAGGCCGTTGGCCAGCACCTGACGGGTCGCCTTCACCAGTTCGAGGCGGGCGGCATTGAGCGGGCTGACGGCGTCGTCGCCCTTGGGCAGCACGCGCATGTCGTCGTCGGACTGGAACGGGTGGTACACCCCGGCCAGTTCTTCGAGGTAGCGGGCGATCCGGTGCGGTTCGCGGGTCTCGGCGGCGGTGGCGACCACGCGCGGGAAATCACCGAGGGTGCGGATCAGGTCACCTTCGCGACTGGACGTCATCAGCGCGAAATCCGGTGTCACAGTGGCGAATTCGGGGTACTTCGCGGCATTGCCGATGATGCTGTTGGTACGCGAGTGCGCGTACTGCACGTAGTACACCGGGTTCTCGCTGCTGGCCTTGGTCCACAGGTCGAGGTCGATGTCGATGCTCGAGTTCACCGAGGACCGCACCAGCGAGTAGCGGGCGGCGTCGACACCGATCTGCTCGACCAGGTCGTTGAGCGTCACCACGGTGCCCGCGCGCTTGCTCATCTTCACGGCCTGGCCGTCCTTGACCAGGTTCACCATCTGCCCGATCAGCACCTCGACGGTGTCGGGATCGTCACCGAAGGCGGCCGCGGCGGCCTTCAACCGGCCGATGTAGCCGTGGTGGTCGGCGCCGAGCATGTAGATGGCCAGGTCGAACCCGCGCGAGCGCTTGTTCTGGAAGTAGGCGATGTCACCGGCGATGTAGGCGGCGGTGCCGTCGCTCTTGAGGACCACCCGGTCCTTGTCGTCACCGAACTCGGTGGAGGCGATCCACCACGCGCCGTCCTTCTCGTACAGGTTGCCCGAGTTCTTGAGCTGCTCGACCGCACGCTCGACGGCGCCGGAGGCGAACAGTTCGCTCTCGTTGAAGTACACGTCGAAATCGGTGCCGAAATCGTGCAGGTCCTGCTTGATCTGGGCGAACATCTGCTGCACGCCCTCGCGCCGGAACAGCTCGTGACGCTGATCGGTGGACAAGGTGAGCGCATCGGGATGCGCGGCGACGATGCTCGCGGCGATCTCCTGGATGTACTCGCCCGCGTAGCCGTCTTCCGGGGTCGGCTCGCCGAGCGCGGCCGCGACCAGCGACTTCGCGAACCGGTCGATCTGGGCGCCGTTGTCGTTGAAGTAGTACTCGCGGGTCACGTCGGCGCCCTCGGCGGCCAGGATGCGGCCGAGCGCGTCACCGACCGCGGCCCAGCGGGTGCCACCGAGGTGGACGGGACCGGTGGGGTTGGCGGAGACGAATTCGAGGTTGATCTTGGTGCCGGTCAGCGCCGAGCCGGTGCCGTAGGTGTCCCCCGCGGTCAGGATCTGGGTGACGATCGCGCCCTGCGCCGACGCGGCCAGGCGGATGTTCAGGAAGCCGGGGCCCGCCACTTCGGCGACCTCGACGCCCTCGGTGGCCGACAGGGCCTCGGCCAGCCAGCCCGCGAGCTCGCGCGGATTCGTTCCCACCCGCTTGGCCACCTGCATCGCCACATTCGTGGCATAGTCGCCGTGTTCGGGGTTGCGCGGACGCTCCACTGTGACCTGCTCGGGCAGGACCGACGAGTCCAGTCCACGTTCGACAAGCACCTTCGCCGCGGTGGTGCGAAGGAGATCTGCAAGGTCAGCTGGAGTCACGAGTCTCTATCCTATTGGCTGGGCGGCTCGCAACCACGACCGCCCGCCACGAACGCACCGATCCATACGTCGAAAGAGCTAACCGAGCGATGCCGAGCAGGACAAGCGCAACATCAGCCAAGGCCGTCCGGGCCGCGGGGAAGTCGTCTCCGTCCCGCAAACCGGGCAAGGGCAAACTTCCGGGCAAGAAGCGCGAAGTGCCCTGGGCCCTCCTCGGCGGCGGCGTGGCCATCGTCGCGTTGATCGGCCTGCTGGCCTACAGCCTGGTGCCCAAGTACATGGACCAGGCAGCCATCCGCGAAGCGCAGACCGACCTGTCCGAGTGGGCGCCCAGCGAGCAGAACCAGGATCCGGCGGCCAAGATCGAGGGCGTCGTGAAGCAGGAGTACCCGGCGGCACTGCACGTCACCGAGACCCAGCGCGTCGCCTACGACAAGTCGCCCGCCTACGGTGGCCCGCACGATGTGGCCTGGGCCAACTGCACCGGCACGGTGTACGCAAAGCCGATCCGCATGGAGAACGCGGTGCACTCGCTCGAGCACGGTGCGGTGTGGATCGCCTACAACCCCGACAAGGTCGACGCGGCCGGGGTGGAGAAGCTGTCGAACTTCGTCAAGGACCGGCCGTACACGATGATGTCGCCGTACCCGGCCCTCGACACCCCCATCGCGCTGCAGTCGTGGGGCCACCAGCTGAAGCTGGACTCGGCCGAGGACGCGCGCATCAAGCAGTTCATCTCCGCGCTGCGCACCAACCCGTACGCGCACCCCGAGGTCGGCGCGAGCTGCTCGAACCCGATCTTCGACGCCAACAACCCGCCGCCGTTCGACTCCTCGCCGTACGGCCCCGACGCCATCCCGATGGACGGCACCGGCGCCAACCAGGACGCGAGCGAACTCGGCGGACTCGGTTCGGGTGTCCCCGGCCTGCCGGGCATCCCGATGCCGGGCGCGCCGGCCGGTCAGTGATGAGTGAAACCACCGACGAACCCACCGGCAGGCGCCCTGCCGGTGCGGTGCTGGTGCTCGGTGCGATCGGCCTGCTCCTGCTCGGTGCCGTAGCGGGTGTGCTGCTGCGGATGCCGCTGGAGAAGGCCGAATCGGCCGCGCCCGGGCCGGTCGACATCGGTTTCAACCAGGACATGTCGGTGCACCACGCCCAGGCCGTCGACATGGCGGGCATCGCGCTGATCGGTTCCACCGACAACGACGTGCGTCGCCTGGCCTACGACATCATGACCACCCAGTCGAACCAGATCGGCCGCATGCAGGGCTGGTTGCAGCTGTGGGACGCCCCGAGCCAGAGCGTCGAGGGTTTCATGGGCTGGATGAGCGAAGCCGACAGCGGACACGGCCACGGCGCGAGCCCGACCACCGCCCATCACAGCCCTGTCGCCGCGATGCCGGGCATGGCGAGCCAGGAGGAGATGACCGCACTGCGCCAGGCCACCGGTCCCGCCCTGGACACGATGTTCCTGCAACTGATGCTGCGCCACCACCAGGGCGGCGTCCCCATGCTCGACTACGCCGCCGAACAGGCCTCGACCACCGCGGTCCGGTCCCTCGCGGCCACCATGTCGAAGACCCAGTCCGGCGAATCGACCCTGATGACCACCATGCTCACCACCCGAGGCGCCACCCCCCTCCCCCTCGGTTGACCCCGGTGTCCGGCCGGGATCAACCCCCCGGTCGGGCACCGTTTTTGGCGCACCGCACCCGATGCGATACGCTGTCGCTGCCCGATCGCCCCACCGGCGACCGGCATCTATCCCGCCCTCGTAGCTCAGGGGATAGAGCGTCTGCCTCCGGAGCAGAAGGCCGCAGGTTCGAATCCTGCCGAGGGCACACCTGAGAAAGGCCCCCGACCAGCGTTGAAGCGGTCGGGGGCCTTTCTCGTCCGCGAGGTCACCCGAAATCCGACATTGTCGAGATGATCATGATCATGACGACCACGCGCGCTACCCGGTGAACAGCGATCGCGATGGTGACAATCGCGACTGCGAGCGCGGCCAGGCCGAGCCGGGTTTCTTGTTCCGCACCGCCGAGGGCGCGGATCGCCAGCACGAACGCGACGCCGGCGAGAATCCCGGGGATCGCACAGTAGATCAGCGCGTAACCGAGCTCGTAGAAGTCGAGCGGGGAACGCAGTCGGTACATGACCAACGCCGAGACCGCCGCCGACAAGGCAAAGGCCATCGCGGCGCGCGCCGACCGGGTCGACCCACGCCATACCTGTAAGAGCGCATTCTCCGATGGCACAGGCTCTTTCATGCGTCGATGACTACAGCAGCGATGGCCCGCTGTACACCCC
The DNA here is from genome assembly GCF_020216065.1 of Nocardia rosealba. Taxonomy (GTDB): domain Bacteria; phylum Actinomycetota; class Actinomycetes; order Mycobacteriales; family Mycobacteriaceae; genus Nocardia; species Nocardia rosealba. The sequence goes on along the minus strand of NZ_JAIWNA010000008.1, from coordinate 283,985 downwards.
GAGGCCGGTATGCGGGCAGTCCGACCTGGATTCCGACGGGCGAAATCGGCAGGCTACGGTACGTCGGAAACATCAGCAGGACTCGAAGCCGCCTCCGGCCCATGAGTGCCACAGGTTCGAATCCCGCCGAGGGCACATCGCGTTCCAAGCCCCGTCCGTTCGGTCGGGGCCTTGTCGGTTCATCGCAGTTGTTCATCAGGTTGTACGCACGGTTCCACAGGTTTCGGGGCCCTGTCCCCGGTGACAGCAGGAGCGGGCATGACTAATCCATCAGACGGGTTCGGGGACCAGCCCCAGCCGGGGCAACCACAGCCGGGGCAACCACCGGCTGGGCAGCCACAGGGCGGGCAACCGCAGCCGGGCTATCCGGGGGCGGGTGGTCCGCCGCCCGGCGGCTTCGGGGCGCAAGCGGGGCCGCCGCCGAAGAAGAAGCGGACCGGGTTGTTCATCGGGTTGGGGGTATTGGCGCTGGTCGTACTGGGTGCGCTGGCGGCGGGGGTGGTGCTCACCGTGCAGGGGCGCACGCCGCTGGCCTCGGACGACAAGAAGATCGAGGTGGCGATTCGCGACTTCTACGACACGCTCGATTCCGACGGGTTCATCGCCGCGTCCGAACTGGCGTGCGCCGCTGATCGGGCCGAGATCGAAAACCTCACCCCGGAGCAGCGCAAACAGTTCGACACCGCGACGGTGTCGGCGCGCATCGACGACGTGCGCGACATCGTCATCACCGGCGACGACGCGGAAGCCACCGTGGTCGGTCAGCTGACCCTCTCGGTCGAAGGCGAGGAGCCCGACACCGAGGACAGCACCGAGGAACACCTCACCAAAGAAGACGGCACCTGGAAGATCTGCTCGGCCCCGGCCAACAAGCACTGACATTGCGATCACCGTGATCGCAACCCTGGGCACACCCGCCACGCACCGGCATCATCAATGGCGAGGCGGGCGTGGCTGAGAGGTTTAGGCGACGGTCTGCAAAGCCGTTCACGTGGGTTCGATTCCCGCCGCTCGCTCTATGCGGAACGTGGCCCGGTTCGTGACATGATCGAAAACATGTCACGAACCGGACCGCTACCCCGAGACCCGATCGCCGAGGCACACCGGCAATGGATCGAGCACGGCTGGGGATCGGTCGCCGACGGCATGGCCCTTGTCACCTCCCTGGTCCGGGCCCAGCAGATCGTGATGGCCCGCGTCGACGAGGCCCTCAAACCCTCAGGACTCACCTTCTCCCGCTACGAACTGCTGCAGCTGCTCAGTTTCAGCCGCACGGGCGCACTGCCGATGGCCAAAGCCAGCGCGCGCCTGCAGGTGCACCCCACCAGCGTCACCAATACGGTCGACCGGCTGGAAGCGGCCGGACTTGTCGAGCGCGTACCACATCCGAGCGACCGCCGTGCCACGCTCATCGAAATCACCTCCGCCGGAAGGAAATCCGTCGCCGAGGCGACCGAGGCGTTGAACGCGCAGGTTTTCGCCGAACCGGGCCTGGCACCGGGCGAGAGCAGACAACTGCTCGAACTGCTCGCCCGGTTCCGCCATGCCGCCGGGGATTTCGACGACACGGCAAACCTCGCATTCCACGCGACCTGAGGGACTGAGCCGCGAATCGCGGGCCGACTCGCTTGGCAGGTAGCGCGAAAAGGTCCACCATGTAGCGCATGGTGCTGGTCCTCGGGGTGTCGGCGGGAGCGGGTGGGGCCCGTGCCGTGCTCAACCACACCGACCAACCGCATCTACCGCCGCTCGATCGCGTGCGCATCCCGCGCCGCGCGGGCGCCTCGGTGGAGGAATCGGTGCTCGCGGCGATCCGCCGGATGCGGGTGGCGGCCATCGCCCGCGACGAGTGCGTCACCGCCACCGTCGTCACCTGCCGCAGCGATCTGCACGGCGACGCCATCCGCGCGGCGGCGGGCCCCTCGGTGACGATCGTCGACGAACCCCTCGCCCAGCTGCGCTACCTGCGTTTCACCGGCCTGCTGCCCGACACCGATTCGGTGATGCTCTACGACCTGGGCAGTTCCGGCCTCACCGTCACCCACGCCGACTGCCGCACCGACACCATCCTGGCCAGTCAGCGCAGCACCGTCCTGAGCGGCGACGGGTACGACGCACTGCTGCGCTGGCAACTGGCACGAGGCGGCGTCGCGGCCGACCGCCGCACCACCCGCACACACCGTGAAATGCTCAGCCGCGCAAGGGTTGTCACCGCCACCGACGCCGACACCGGCGAGCGCGCCGTGGTGACCCGCAGCGATCTGGCCGCCTTGTGCGAAGCGGGACTGCATCATTCGGCATCGTTCGTGCGGAAGATGATCGAGGACACCGGCGTACGACCCGGTGCGCTCGTCCTGCTCGGTGGATGCGTCCGCAACCCGGCGCTGCGGCACGCCGTGGGTCAGCTGGTCGACCTGCCGATCGTGTACGACCCTGAGCCGGAATATGTTTCGGCACGCGGCGCGGTGCTGCTCGCCGCCAGGAAACCGTCGCGCCTGCGCATGCCACGGCTGCGGGCGGGCGCGACGGCCGACCCGGTCGCACCGGCCGGCCCCGGTCGGCGCAAATTCCTCGCCGCCGTAGCGGTGACGGCGACCCTGGGCGGCGCGGTCGCCGGGCTGCTCGGCACCGACGACCGGGCGGAAGAGAAGACCCCGCCCACGCCCGCCCAGTTCATCGACGGCTCGCTACCCGCGAAATAACTAGCTGTTGGTGAAGTTCGGCGGCCGCTTCTCGGTGAAGGCGGCCATGCCTTCCTTCTGGTCGTCGGTCGCGAACAGCGAGTGGAACGCCCGGCGCTCGAACAGCAGGCCTTCGGCCAAGCTGGTCTCGAAGGACCGGTTCACCGCGGCCTTGGCGAGCATGGCCGCGGGCAGCGACATACTCGCGATGGTCTGCGCCGCTTCGAGCGCGGTATCGAGCAGCTGGTCGGCGGGCACGATGCGCGATACGACACCGGCCCGTTCGGCCTCCTCGACGCCCATGTTGCGGCCGGTGAGGATGAGGTCCATCGCCTTGGCCTTGCCGACCGCGCGGGTGAGCCGCTGCGAACCGCCCATGCCGGGGATGACACCGAGCTTGATCTCGGGCTGACCGAACTTGGCGGTGTCGGCGGCGATCAGGATGTCGCACATCATCGCCACCTCACAGCCACCACCCAGCGCGTAACCGGCGACGGCGGCGATGGTCGGCTTGCGGAAGTTCGCCAGGCGGTCCCAGCCGGCGAAGGTGTCGGCCAGGAACATGTCCATGTAGGACTTGGTCGCCATCTCCTTGATGTCGGCACCGGCGGCGAACGCCTTCTCCGAACCGGTGAGGACGACGGCGCCGATCGAATCGTCGCGCTCGAGTTCGTCGAGCGCGGCGGTGATGTCCGCGAGCACCTGCGCGTTGAGGGCGTTAAGGGCCTTGGGACGGTTCAGCGTGATCCAGCCGACCCCGCCCTTGCCGTCGCTGCCGCCCTTGCGTTCCAACAGAATCGTCTCGAACTCGCTCATAGTCTGCAGACGATACCGAGCGGCGCCGCCACCGGACTACACGGGCAAACCGAGTTCGCGGTCGCCGAGCGGGGCGAAGTAGGCGTCGACCTGCGCGTCGGTGACCTCGGCGAGGGTCGCGGGCGACCAGCGTGGCGTGCGGTCCTTGTCGATCACCTGGGCGCGGATGCCCTCGGCCAGGTCGTGGGTGCTCAGCGCGGCCACGGTGATCCGGAATTCGACGTTGAGAGCGGCGGCCAGGCTGAGCCGACGGGCGTTGCGCAGGGCGCGCAGCGTCGCCTTCACCGCGACCGGCGACTTGGCGAGGATGTCCTCGGCGGCCTTGGTCGCCTCGGGGAGGTCGGCCGCGCGCAGGGCCGCGATGATCTCCTCGACCGTGTCGGCGCGGTAGCAGCGGTCGATCCAGTCGGCGTGCGCGGCCAGCTCGGATTCCGGTGCGGGCGTGGCGAATCGGGCGATGGCCGCGTCGGCGGGAGTGGTGCGCAGGGCGTCGAGGAGCGCGGGCAGGTCGGCCGAGGGCACGAAGGTGTCGGCGAAACCGGCGACGATCGCGTCACCCGCGCCCATCCGCGCGGTGGTGAGGGCGACGTGGGTGCCCAGCTCGCCGGGTGTGTGCGAGAGCAGGTAGGTGCCGCCGACATCGGGAACGAAACCGATGCCGGCCTCCGGCATGCCGATCTGCGAGCGTTCGGTGACGATGCGATGGCTGCCGTGCGCCGAGACACCGACGCCACCGCCCATCACGATGCCGTCCATGATCGCCACATAGGGCTTGGGGTAGCTGTCGATCAGCTCGTTGAGCAGGTATTCGTCGCGCCAGAACGCGGCCGCCGCAGTGTCGAGCGGGGCGGGCGCGCCGGGGGCGCCGTCGTTGATCGCCTTGGCGTCGCGATGGATGGCGACGATGTCGCCGCCCGCGCACAGGCCACGTTCACCCGCACCGACGATGGCGACGGTGTCGATGGTCGGGTCGGTCGCCCAGGCACGCAGGGCGTCGGTGACGGCCAGGCTCATCGCGTGGTTGAGTGCGTTGATGGCCCTCGGCCGGTTCAGCGTGATCAGACCGAGCCGGTCGCGGACCTCGAACAACACTTCGGCTTCACCCATGTCCGTCACGATAAAGTCGGATGTCCGAGTACCCGCAGCCGCGAGGTGCGAGTTGTGACCCATTCCACGCCGGTGCGTGGGGCAGAATCGGCGCATGGGCACCGACAACTTCGCACGGATATCCCGGCTGCGCGCGCTGATCGACCATGCGAACACCGGTGCGGGCGAACGCGCGACCGCCCAGCGCATGCTCGACCGGCTGTTGCGAAAAACCAGTGGCGGCAACCCTTCTCGACCTTCGGATCGGGTCTACGGTGAGCGGCACCACCGACCGGGCAGACACGCGACCACGGCCGCCATCGTGGAGTCGGTGCGCGAGGACATCTCCTTCGCGCGCACCTTCGCCCCCGGTGCGCCCGGTGAGGTGATCGTGCACAGCCCACTGGCCGCAGCGCCGGCCGAACTCACGGTCGCGGTGACCACGCCCTTCGCCGACCAGATCGTCGTCACGATCGACGACATCCCGCCACAGTGGGGTTGGGAGTCCGACGAGTTCGACCGCATCGTCGCCACCCGCGACCTGCGCGCCCTCGCCGACGAACTGGCCGAGATCATCGACGCCTACAACCACTACGGCCCCGACGTGGGCCCCCGCTTCTTCCGCACCATCCGCGCCCAGCAGACAACCCTCATCCGCTGACTATCCGCCGCCGTGGAAGGTGGCCCGGTACGCCGAGGGGCTGGTGCCCAGCGATCGCGCGAAGTGCTGACGCAGGGAGGCGCCGGTACCGAACCCGGCCCGCTCGGCGATCTGGTCGACACCGAGCGTGGTCTGCTCGAGCAACTGCCTCGCCCTGATCAGCCGCTGTGCGGCGAGCCAGGCTCCCGGCGACATCCCGGTCTCGCGCCGGAATCTGCGGGTGAAAGTCCGCGGACTCATGGTGGCGTGCTCGGCGAGAACGCGCAGGGTGAGCGGCCGATCCAAGTGGTTCAGTGCCCATACCCGGGTGCGGCTGGTCGTCGATTCGTCCTCGGCCGGGAGCGGTAGATCGATGAACTGCGCCTGGCCGCCTTCGCGATAGGGCGGCACGACCGTGCGCCGTGCGACGTCACCGGCGACGGCCGCGCCGTGGTCGGTGCGGATCAAATGCAGGCACAGGTCGATGCCTGCCGCTTCGCCCGCCGCGGTGAAGATGCCGTCGTCCTCGGTGAACAGCACGGCGGCGTCGATACGCACTGCCGGGAAGGCCGCGCGGAGCCGGTCGGCGGACAGCCAGTGGGTCGTCGCGCGGCGCCCGTCGAGCAGGCCTGCGCGGGCCAGTACGAACGCGCCCGTACAGATCGACGCGATCCGGCGACCCGCCGCACGTGCCAGGCGCAGCTGCTCGGCGACCTGGTCCTGCGCGGCGTCGCTGACCTCGTCGAGCTCGTGCGAGGCCGGGACGACGATGGTGTCGGCGGTGGTGAGCGCCGCGCTGCCGTGCTCGACGGCGATGGCGAAATCGGCGTCCGTGCGCACGAGGCCCGGTTCGATCGCGCAGGTCAGCACCTCGTAGAGGCGCTCGCCGTCGGCGGAGCGGGCCGAGCCGAAGATCTGGTGCACGATGCCGAGCTCCATCGGCATCACCCCGGTACGAGCCAGGACCGCGACCCGATGGACAGCCATGGCCCGATCCTTTCACATATCGGCTTTCCGGCCACTGGTGTGCGTGTGCCGGACTCGGCAGCCTGGGAAGCACGAACGAGCTACCGAAAGGACTACGACCGATGCGAGTGCTGTGGGTGTTCGCCCATCCGGAACCGCGATCGCTGACCGCCCAGCTGCGCACCGCCGGAATCGCCGCGCTACGCGAGGCCGGGCACGAGGTGATCGAATCCGATCTCTACGCCATGAACTGGAACCCCGTGGTGACGGCCGAGGACTTCGCGCATGACGGCGCCGAGCGGTTGGACGTGGCCAACGAATCCGAAGCGGCCCTGCGCACCGGCCGGCTGGCCGCCGACATCCGCGCCGAACACGAGAAGCTGGCCTGGGCCGACACCGTGGTGCTGCATTTCCCGCTGTGGTGGTACGGGATGCCCGCGATCATGAAGGGTTGGCTGGACCGCGTACTGGTGCAGGGTTACGCGTACGGGGTGCGTGATCCCGAGTCCGGTCGCACCCGCCGCTACGGCGACGGCGGCCTGGCAGGCAAGCGCGCCACGGCGGTGGTGTCGGTCGGCGCCCATACCGGGCTGGGACCGCGCGGCATCCACGGCGACCTCACGGAGGTCCTCTTCCCCCTGCTCCACGGCACTTTCTTCTACACCGGCATGGAGGTGATCGAGCCGGTCATCATCCCCGGCACCAACCGGGTGAGCCACGAACGCTTCGCCGCCATCACCGCCGATCTGCACGCCCGGCTACTCACCCTGCCGACGACACCGCCCATCCCCTACCGCCACCAGGACAGCGGCGACTACGACGCCGACTGGAACCTGCACCAGGCCAACCACCCGGGAGCATCCGGCCTCGGGGTCCACCGCCGCGACAACGAATCCCGCCAGGCTTGCTGACCGAGCCCTTGGGCGAAGGTGATTCAGCCGGGCCGTTTCGGCCCCACAACGGTGGCGACGAGCCCACCGGTGAGCACGACCGCGCCGACGGCCAGAACGATGCTGGCGACGGCAGGCCCGCCTGACGTGTTGTCGGCGACCACCTGACCGACGCCGATGGCGATGCACGCGGAACCGCCGAGAACGAGGACCGGTTCGCGCCGAAGCAGATAGGCGCCGAGAAAGACCGCCCCGACGAAGCCGGTAAGGACTGGGCGCCACAGCGATTCACCGAGCGTCACCGATTGCGCGCCTCCTATCGCGATCAGTCCACCGAGCAGAAATCCGGCCCAGTCGACGACGAGCAGCCGCGCCCACGCGAGCCCGAACCAGACGGCCCCGAAGACCATGAGCGCGATGCCCTGCCACAGCCAGCGGTGCGTCCCGTCGGTGAGCTCGACGATCGTGGCGACGCCGAAACCGGCGATCGCGACCATCCCGAGCAGGCTCGGCACCATCAGATAGCCGAGCGTCGCCACCAACAGCCCCGCGCACAGAGCCGCGATCTCGGCTTCGCCACCGCGCTCGCCGAACGCGGTCGCCACCGTGCCACTGGTCGCCATGGCCGCCAGCACCAGCAGCGCCGACGCGAGCCTGGTTCGCACGGCCGTGGCGATGGGCACACGGCGGAACAGGCCGGGCCGTCCACCGGCCAGCACCACGGCGCCACCGAGCGAACACCCGGTGACGACGGCGAGCAACACCACTCGCCCGGTGTCGGCGACATCGGCCCACGCGCGGTCGAGGAACAGCCCGAGACCCGCCGCGACGAGCCCGGCACCGAGGTAGGCGACCATCTCGGCGACCACCCGGCCGGTCGGCGCACGCCCGGCCCGCTCCTGCTCCTCGACAGCTCGCAGCACCGCGTCACGCTGGTCACCACTGATGACCCCGCCCGCGACCAACCGCTCCAACGCCACGCCCACCCCGTGTTCGCGAACCATCCGTCGAGTATGTCGGCACCACACCCGAGTGCGCCCCTTTCGCAGTGACGCCGTTCACAGTAGGATTAGTTTGATGTCCTAGTATCGGGCGTTCTACAAAATGGCGGAGGAAGTCATGAGCACCTCATTGCACGTTCCTGTCCATCCGGTGCGGTTCGTGACCTCGGCCGCCCTGTTCGACGGGCACGACGCGGCGATCAACATCATGCGGCGCATCCTCCAGGCCCAAGGCGCGGAAGTGATCCATCTCGGACACAACCGGTCGGTGCGCGAGATCGTCGACGCGGTGGTCGAGGAGGACGTGCAGGGTGTGGCGGTGAGCTCGTATCAGGGCGGGCACATCGAGTTCTTCGAGTACCTGGCCGAGGCGCTGCGCGAGGCCGGGGCGGGCGACGTGCGCATCTTCGGTGGCGGTGGCGGAGTGATCGTCCCCGAGGAGATCGAACGCCTCGCCCGCAGCGGCGTGCGCATCTTCTCCCCCGAAGACGGCCAGCGCCTCGGCCTGCCCGGCATGATCAACGAGCTCATCCGGCTCTGCGATGTGGACCGTGCCGCCGTCGCCCCCGATCTGAACGCCCTCTACACCGGCGACCGAATCGCCCTGGCCCGCACCATCACCTGTCTGCAGCAGGGCGGCCTGCCCGAAACCGACCGCGCCGCGATCCTCGCCGCGGCGGACGCGCGCGAAGTGCCGGTCCTCGGCATCACCGGCACCGGCGGCTCCGGAAAGTCCTCGCTCACCGACGAATTGGTGCGCCGGCTGCGTACCGACCAACAGGACAAGCTGCGTGTCGCGGTGCTCGCCGTCGACCCGACCAGGCGCCGCGCCGGTGGCGCCCTGCTCGGTGACCGCATCCGCATGAACGCCCTCGACGGCGAACACGTGTACTTCCGTTCGCTGGCCACGCGCGGCAATCACGAACTGCCCGACGACATCGACACCATGATCGCCGCGTGCCGGGCAGCGGGCTTCGACCTGGTGATCCTCGAGACACCGGGCATCGGCCAGGGCGACGCGGGCATCGTCGACCACGTGGATGTGGCGCTGTACGTGATGACGCCGGAGTTCGGTGCCGCCTCCCAGCTCGAGAAGATCGACATGCTCGACTACGCCGACGTGGTCGCGGTGAACAAGTACGAGCGGCGCGGCGCGGCCGACGCGGTGCGCGATGTGGCTCGCCAATTGATCCGCAACCGTGCGGAATTCGGTTCCGACCCGTCCGACATGCCGGTCTTCGGCACCAGCGCGGCGACCTTCGACGACGACGGTGTCACCGCGCTCTACCAGCATCTGCTCACCCGGCTCACCGAGCACGGCCTCACGGTGGAGCCGGGCGCGCTGCCCCGGGTGGAGACGAAGGTGTCGACCAGGTTCGCCCAGCTCATCCCGCCGTCCAGGGTGCGCTACCTGGCCGAGATCGCCGAGACCGTGCGCGCCTACCACCAGGACACGGCACGGGAAATAGCTGCGGCGCAACGGGTTCAGCGATTGCGCGCGGTGCACGAGGAACTGCCCGACGATACCGCCGTCGGCGACCTGCTGGCGGCGGCGACCGGTGATCTGTCGCCCGCCTCGGCGGCCCTGCTGGACGAATGGCCCGCACTGGCCGAGAGTTATCGGGGCGAGGAGCAGGTGGTGCGGGTACGCGACCGCGAGATCCGCACCCCGTTGCGGCGCGAATCGCTCTCCGGCACAAGCGTTCCCCGGGTCGCACTGCCCCGCTACACCGACGCGGGCGAACTGTTGCGCTTCCTGCGCGAGGAGAACCTGCCGGGCCGATTCCCCTTCACCGCAGGCGTTTTCCCGTTCAAGCGCGACAACGAGGACCCCACCCGCATGTTCGCGGGCGAGGGCGATCCGGCGCGCACGAACCGGCGCTTCAAGGCACTCAGCGCCCACACCGAGGCCACTCGCCTCTCGACAGCCTTCGACTCGGTGACCCTCTACGGCCACGAACCGGCGCAGCGGCCCGATATCTACGGCAAGGTCGGCACCTCGGGTGTGTCGGTGGCGACGATCGACGACATGCGCACCCTGTTCGACGGTTTCGACCTGTGTGAACCCACGACGTCGGTGTCGATGACCATCAACGGCCCGGCCCCGACGATTCTGGCGTTCTTCCTCAATGCGGCGATCGACCAAGCGAGGCGACGCTTCACCGAATCCGAGGGCCGGGAGCCGACGGAGCAGGAGGCCGCCGAGATCAAGGCGCGCACGCTGTCCACCGTGCGCGGCACCGTGCAGGCCGACATCCTCAAGGAGGACCAGGGCCAGAACACCTGCCTGTTCTCCACCGAGTTCAGTCTGCGAATGATGGCCGATGTGCAGGAGTGGTTCGTCCGCAACAATGTGCGCAATTTCTATTCGGTGTCCATCTCCGGCTATCACATCGCCGAGGCCGGGGCCAACCCGATCAGCCAGCTCGCCTTCACCCTGGCCAACGGATTCACCTACGTGGAAACGTATTTGGCGCGCGGACTGGCGATCGACGAATTCGCGCCGAACCTGTCGTTCTTCTTCTCCAACGGGATGGACCCGGAGTATTCGGTCATCGGACGGGTGGCACGACGCATCTGGGCCGTCGCCATGCGCGACCGGTACGGCGCGGGAGAACGCGCCCAGAAACTGAAGTACCACATCCAGACCTCCGGTCGATCGCTGCACGCTCAGGAAATGCAGTTCAACGACATCCGCACCACCCTGCAGGCGCTCATCGCGGTCTACGACAATTGCAACAGCCTGCACACCAACGCTTTCGACGAAGCCGTCACCACACCCACCGAGGAATCGGTGCGCCGGGCGCTGGCGATTCAGCTCATCATCGCCAAGGAATGGGGGCTGGCGGTGAACGAGAATCCGCTGCAGGGCAGTTTCATCATCGACGAGCTCACCGACCTGGTCGAAGAGGCGGTGCTGCTCGAATTCGAGCGGATCAGCGAACGCGGCGGCGTGCTGGGCGCCATGGAGACCGGTTACCAGCGCGGCCGCATCCAGGACGAGTCGATGCGCTATGAGCAGCGCAAACACGACGGAACGCTGCCGATCATCGGGGTCAACACCTTCCGCGGCCCCGAAAGCGAGGCCGCGGCGCCGACGGTGGAATTGGCCCGCGCCACCGAGGACGAGAAACGGTCCCAGCTCGAGCGGGTGCAACAGTTCCGCGCCGAGCACGCCGAGGAATCGCATCGCGCGCTCGCCCGCCTGGCCGAGGTCGCCCACACCGACGGCAATATTTTCGAGGTACTGATGGACGCGGCACGGGTATGCACTCTGCAGCAGGTCACCGATACCTTTTTCGCCGTCGGCGGACAGTATCGGCGAACCGTCTGAGGCGACCGAATGCGACCATCGCCGCTGCCGACGTGTGACAATTCCCGAAGCAATGCCGGCGCGGCGATGGGACGTACATGGATCTGACCGGGCTCGACATCATCGATGCGCATATCCACCAGTGGGATCCGCATACGACACCTCGATTGTCCAGCAAGCACGCCAAGCTGCTGCGGTATGTGCCGCTGCCGGTCGACCTCGCCGCGAAATTCACCCCGCGCCGCGACCTCCAGTTCGTCGGCGACCCCACGGCCTACCTCGGCCCGTATCTGCCCGCCGACTACCGCACCGACCAAGGCGGAGTCGCGGTGCGCGGGCTCGTGCACGTGGAAGCCGAGTGGACCGGTTCGGCGCCCGACGAGACGCGCTGGGTGGCCAGCCTGCCGTTCGGGGTCGATACGCCCACGCTCACCGCGATCGTCGGCTCGGCCGATCCCGCCGCCGCGGATCTGGGCCCAACGCTCGACGCGCATCAGTCGGCCTCGCCGCTGTTGCGCGGGATCCGGGCCACCGTCGCCCACCATCCCGATGCGGGAGTGAAGTCGTTCGCCGCGCACGACGGTCTGCTCACCGCGCCCGCCTTCCTCGACGGATTCGGTCAGCTCGCCGAACGCGGGCTCAGCTTCGACGCCTGGCTGTATTCGGGCCAGCTGCCCGAGGTGACGGCGCTGGCCGAACGCTTTCCCGAGGTGACGATCGTTCTCGACCACCTGGCCACCCCCGCCGGCATCTTCGGGCCGGTCGGCAAACACACCGGCAGGACAGCGGGCGAGCGTCGCGACATTTTCGACCGCTGGCGCGACGACATCACCGATCTGGCCGCCCAGCCCAATGTGGTCGCCAAGGTGAGCGGGCTGATGATGCCGGTACTCGGCCACCCGGTCCCGCCGCGCGGGTTGTCGACCCAGCTGTCGGTGCTCGTCGACCGGTTGGGTCCGATGCTCGCCCACGCCCTGTCGATCTTCGGTCCCGACCGGCTGATCTGGGGCTCGAACTTCCCCGTCGACAAGCCGATCACCAGCCTCCCCGTGGCCGTCGACGCCGTCGCGACGGCGCTCAACAAGGCCGGTGCGTCGGCCGAGGACCTGCGGAAGGTCTTCGGCGGTAACGCGGTTCGCGTTTACCGCATCGACCTGGGGTGACGGGTTTTGTCGGTGGCACGGTTTAGCATCACGGGATGAAGACGACCGGCACGTTCGAACTCACCGCCTTCGACCCGACCGATCTGCAGCCGCAACCTCCGATCAGCACCGGCCTGCCGGTCGGCATCGCCCACATGACCAAGTTCTACGCGGGCGACATCACGGGCACCTCGGCCACGCTGTTCACCTCGGCGTTCGACATGTCGACGGGTGCGGGCACCTACATCGCCATGGAGTCCTTCGAGGGCAGCCTGGCGGGCAGGTCTGGCGCGTTCAACTTCGTCCATTCCGCCACCACCGGCGGCACCGATCGGACCGACGAGTTCTTCCACATCGTCCCCGGTAGCGGCACCGGCGAGCTCACCGGCATCACCGGCACCGGGGCCCTCTACGTCGACCCCACCGGCGGCCACCACATCTGGTTCGAGTACGACCTGCCCTGAGGAACCGTCGGCTCGACAGAATCTCGACGCCGGACCGGCGTTATGAGCCCGATCGACTGCGAGTGACCGCGTAGTCCAACTACGTTGACCCCTGTCAACAGGACGCGTTCGAGGGAGCTGTGGTGGCGGCAGGGTTTCGGTGCTGGGTCGGTGGTGTCATCGCGGTGATGGCCGTTTCGGTGGCGGCTCCCGCCGTGGCCGCTCCTCCGCTCGGTCCGACCGGCGACACCACGTTCTACACCCCGCCCGCCGAGATCCCGGCGACGCCGGGACAGCCGATCAAGACCGAACCCATGTCGCTGCCGATCACCCTGCCTGGTAGCAACGGCCCGCTTCCGGCGGAAACCACCCGCGTGATGTTCTCCGCCACCGACCGCACGGGGTCGGCGGTCGCGGCGACCGGTGCGTATCTGCGGCCGACCCTGCCGTGGGTCGGACCCGGTCCGCGGCCGCTGCTCGTGCTCGCGCCCGGCACACAGGGTCAGGGCGACCAGTGCGCGCCGTCGAACACCCTGGCATTTCTGTTGCAGTACAACGGCGGACTCGATGTGGGCGTGCAGTACGAGCAGTACGCGGCGATCTACCCGTTCCTCGCGGTCGGTGGTGCGGTGATGCTCACCGACCACGAAAGTTTCGGCACTCCGGGACCGCACAGTTACATGTCGCGTGCGTCCACCGGACAGGTCATGCTCGACGCCGCGCGGGCCGCCCGTGAACTGCCCGGCAACGGACTCGAACCGGGTGCCCCGGTGGCGCTGTGGGGCTATTCGCAGGGTGGCGGGGCTGCGGCCGCCGCGGCGGAACTCGCCCCGAGCTACGCACCGGACCTGCCGATCGTCGGCGCCTACGCCGGAGCACCGGTGGTCGACGCACGCGCCCAGCTGCGGCACTTCGACCGCGGCTCGCTGGCCGGCGCCCTCGGCTACTACATCAACGGCGCCGTCGACGAGAACCCCGCACTCGCGCCCGCCACCGATCGGCTGCTCAACGACGCGGGCAAGCGCATGCTGGCCGACACCGCACGGCAGTGTGTGGCCGAAACCGTAGCCACCCAGGGTTTCCGGGACAGCCGTAGCTGGACGAGCACCGGACAGAGCGTGGTCGAAGCGTTGGATTCCGACCCGGACTGGGCAGCCCACCTCGACGACGACCGGGTCGGACAGTTGCGACCCGGCGCCCCGGTACTCATCCACAGCACGGCCGATGATGAACTGGTGCCCACCTACAGCGCTCGCAGGCTCGCCGCGGACTGGTGCGCCGCCGGTGCCACCGTGGCCTACTACGAGCAGCCGCTCCCCGGCGATCCGGTGAAACTCGGTGTGTCACATGTGCTCAACAGCCCGCTGAGCTTGCCGGGCGCGCTGCTGTGGCTGCACGGCCTGTTGCGGGGCGAGCCCGCGCAGCGCACCTGCTGAACTCAGCTGTCGAATTCGGCGTAGAGGGAACGTAATTCGCGGAGGCCGGTGGCGGCGGTCTGCTCGTCTTCGGCCGACATGCGTAGGGCACGGCGCAAAGCCATGGCATCCAGGTCCTCGATGACGGGGTGGAATTCGATGCGTGGCAGGTCGGGGAGGGTGAGGTGGTCACCGTAGGGATCGTCGGAATCGGTGGTGCGGGTTGATCTTTCGACGCCACCGATCAGGGTGTCGAGGTCGAGTCCGCGCAGGGTGAGGATTTCGCCCGGTTGCTCGTCGAGGCGTTCGGCGAGCAGGTAGCAGACGGCGGCCACATGTTTACACGGCCAGCCCATGTCCGGGCAGGTGCAGGAGAAGTCCAGTTCGGCGGCGGTGGTCGGCAGCAGGTGGGGGCCGAGCGCGGGCGGTAGAGCGCCCGAAGCGATTTCGGCGAGCATCCCTGGCGCTTCGCGGATCTCGGCCAGCAGCAGCTCGATCTCCTCCTCGCGCAGCGGTCGCACCGACAACACGGAGGTGAACGGGCTCGGTTGGCTGCCCTGCACCTCGGCGGTGACCGCACCGCGCTCCACGCGATAGTTCACCACCTGCCCGACCCGCGCATAGGTGCGCCCGCGCGAGAGCCTGCCCGCGTCGGCCACCTTCTCCACCGCCTCGAGCAGCGACTTTCCCCACCAGGTGCGACCGAAACCGCCGCGCGCCTGCGCACCGCCGCGCACCGGTTTGCGCGGACCGAACTGGCTGAAATCGGCCATCAGTCACCCACCGCCTCGGCCCCGAGGGTGAACAGTTCACGCAACTCGTCGGTGCCCAGTTCGGTGATCCAGTTCTCCCCCGCCCCGACGGCCAGGTCGGCCAATGCCTTTTTACCGCTGATCATTTCGTCGATGCGCTCCTCGATGGTGTCGACGCAGACGAGCTTGCGCACCTGCACCGCACGCTGCTGGCCGATGCGGAACGCGCGGTCGGTTGCCTGGTTCTCCACGGCCGGGTTCCACCAGCGGTCCAGGTGGATCACATGATTGGCGGCGGTCAGGTTCAGGCCTGTGCCACCCGCCTTGAGCGAGAGCAGCATCAATGGCGGTCCGCCCTCGGCCTGGAACCCGGTGACCATGTCGTCGCGACGCTGCTTGGTCACCCCGCCGTGCAGGAACGGGATGGGAGTGCCGAACCGTTCGGTGAGGAACGGCAGGATCAGGTCGCCGAACTCACGGAACTGGGTGAACAGCAGGGCCTTCTCCCCGTCGGCGAGGACGGCGTCGAGGATGTCCTCCACCAGGGCGAGCTTGCCCGAGCGATGGCCGCCGCGGCGCATGATGGGCGAGGCGTCGCCGAGGAAATGCGCGGGATGGTTGCAGACCTGCTTGAGCCTGGTCAGCGCGCCGAGCACCGCGCCCTTGCGCGCCATGCCCTTGGCATCTTTGAGCTTCTCCAGCATGTCGTCGACCACGGCCTGATACAGCGCGGCCTGCTCGACGGTGAGGTTGGCGCGCACCGTCATCTCGAGCTTCTCGGGCAGATCGCTGATGACCGCCGGATCGGTTTTGAGCCTGCGCAGCACGAACGGTTCGGTGATGAGCCGCAACCGGTCGATGGCCTGCTGGTCGCGTTCGCGTTCGATGGGGACCGCGAAGCGGGCACGGAAGGACTGCGGGCTGCCGAGCAACTTGGGCATGGCGAAATCGAACAGGGCACGCAGTTCTTCCAGCCGGTTCTCCACCGGCGTTCCGGTGAGCGCCAGCCGATGCCGGGCCCGCAAGGCGCGGGCGGCCCGTGACTGCCTGGTTGTCGCGTTCTTGATGTGCTGGGCCTCGTCGAGAACCACCCGCTCCCAATGCTGTTCGCTCAGCAACGCGGCGTCACGCGCGAGCAGGGCATAGGTGGTGACGACCAGATCCGCCTCCGCGACCGCGGCGGCGAAATCCGCGCCCTTGCGCCGATCGGTGCCGTGGTGCACGAGGACGCGCAGGTCGGGTGCGAACCGTTCGGTCTCGCGCTGCCAGTTGCCGACCACCGACATGGGGCACACCAGCAACGTCGGCCCTACCGGACCGACGGCCTCGCGTTCGTGCACGAGGAGCGCGAGTACCTGCACGGTCTTGCCGAGTCCCATGTCGTCGGCAAGGATCGCGCCGCAATCGAGACGGTTCATGGTGGCCAGCCAGCTCAGGCCGCGCTCCTGATAGGGGCGGAGCTGGGCTTTCAGGCCGATCGGTACCGGAACCGGCTCGGGATCGCCGTGTCCGGTGAACAATTCGGCCGCCCAGCCGTCGGCGGTGACCTCGGTGACCGGCACATTGTCGACCCGTTCGGCGGCGAGTTCGCCGATCATGTCGGCCAGGGTGATCGGGGTGTCGTCGGCGTGCAGCGCCACGTACCGGGCGGCAGCCGCCAGCGCGCGGTGATCGGCCTGCACCCATTCGCCGCGCAGCTGGACGAGATCGGATTTGCTGCGCACCAGCCGTTCCATCTCGGCCGGGGTGAGCACCATGTCCCCGAGCGCTAATTCCCAACGGTAGGAAAGCAATCCGCTGAGACCGACGGTGGACTCGGCGGCGGCCGGGCTGCTCACCCGCAGGCGCATGCTCGGTTCGGCGATGTTCCAAGCGCGCGGCAGCAGCAGGCGAATCCCGGCCTCCTGCAGCGCATGCGCGCCGTGGGCTACCAGGTCGGCGACCACCTGGGTCGGCAGCAGGAGGTCGAGGCCGCGCGGGTCGGTCGGCAGATCACGCAGGCGCGGGTAGGCCTTGCGGGCCTGCCCCAGCTTCTCGGCGGCGGTGCGTACCAGGACCGGATCATCATCGAGTACAACGGGTTTCGGCGCGTCGTCGACCGGACGCAGACAAACCTGCAGTCGCCACAGCGCGACCGAGTCGTCGTCGGTGCCGAATTCGCCGTCGGGTTCGCACAGGCGAAGGACCAGTTCGGGTTCGTCGGCGGCGTATCCCTCGCGCCACTGCGACAGTGTTTCGGCCAGCCGGTAGGAGCCCTCGTCGAGCGGGGTGTCGCTCATCAGCGCCGCCAGCAGCGGGTGCGTCATCGAACGGTGGCTCAGGTATTCGCGGGCGATCGGGTCGGTGAGTTCGGTGACCAGGTCCTCGAGCACCCCGGTGGGCGGCCCGGCGACCCGCAGCGCGGCGGGCATGGCCGTGGCCAGCTCGGCGAGCCACGCGCGCTGCCGTTGCCCGCCGACCAACCGCCACCGCACCCACCACTGCCCGTCGGCGCGATCCACCTGCGGCACCACCCGACCTGCCCGCACCCAGCGCTCGATGCCACGGGCGACGTGCGCGAGGAATCGCAGGTCGCCGGAGATGTGCTCGCGGGGCAGCCTGCTGCGCAGCACGACGGCGGCCGTCGGCGGCGCTAGCGCGTGCGCGCGGACCTCGGCTCGACCCGGTGCGCCCGCCTCGTCGACGACGAGCACCTCGGCGCGGTGGCGGAACCGCGCGCGCTCGAGAATGTCGCCGAGCACCGAACCCACCGCAACGGGTTGCCCGTCGTGCCACAGCAGCAGGCCCGAACCGGGGGACCACAGACCGTGCAGCATGGTTGCCATCCAAGCAGCAGCCACCGACACCGTGTGCTTCGCCATCGCTCTGGATTTCTGGGCTCCCACGGAACATACTTGGATATTCCCTGGTCACGGCCGGAAGATCACCGGCGACAACTGCATATCCACCCAGGCGAACCGGCCACGAACCGGCTCGGCCGATGAACCCCTTGACTGCGTGCGGAGGGCAGCGATGACGATTCTGCTCCAGGTTCTCGAGCAGAGCTACACCCCCACCACCCCGTGGGAGCGGCGCAAGTTCACGTTCGTCGATGCCGGGAAGATCGTCGGCATGCGCCTGGACGGTCAGTCCGGCGTATGGATCGATCTGTCCCGGCCCGGTGAATCCCAGCGGCTGGCCCACACGGCCGACCCGCGCGATTCCATCACCTTCCTGCTCACCGTCTTCGCCAAGATCGCCGAGTGCGAGGACCGGGGTGGTTCGTGGTTGATCGGCCACGACGGCACCCACATCTCCTCGATCGCGGCCACCCGGTTCCCGCCACACGCCGCTGAGCTCGCGGCCGACGACATCCTGGCGCGCGCCTGGTTGTAGTGGCACAGGCAAGTCGGCGAAGTTGTCGGTGGGGTCGGCTACAACCTGTGCATGGGGAGACTCGCGTGGCTGGTCGTGCTGGTGCTCGCGTGCGCGGGTTGCGGGGTGCTGGCGCCCGAACCGGTCGCGCCCGCGCCGGGTAGTCCCACGCGGGCAGAGGTGAGCGCGCTGCTCGATCAGGTGCGCGTGATCGATGCGCGACCGCACCCCGGCGGGTACGAACGCGGCTGCAAGGCCGGGCAGGGTTGTGTGTTCGGTCCGGCCTGGTCCGACGACACCGACGCACCCGGCGGTCACGACGGCTGCGACACCCGCAACAACGTGCTGGCCGCGCAGCTGCGCGATGTGGTTCGCCGGGGGCGCTGCGTGGTGGTGGAAGGCGTGCTCACCGACCCTTACACCGGCACCGACATCGCTTTTCGTAAGTCCGACGGCGGCGACATCCAGATCGACCACGTCTATCCGCTTGCCGCCGCCTGGGACATGGGCGCACACGCCTGGCCACCGGAACGCCGTCTGCGCTTCGCCAACGACCTCGCCGTCAACCTGCTGGCCACCGGCAAGGCGACTAATCAGTCCAAAAGCGACGACACGCCTGGTGAATGGCTGCCACCCGCCCGGCCCAACCACTGCTTCTACGCCGCCAAGTACCTCACCGTCGCCATCGCCTACGACTTGCCGATCACCGCCGCCGACAACGCCGCCCTCCACGACATCGCCCGCACGTGTCCTTGATGGGTGCCGCCGCTGTCAGGCGCCCGTCGCCACCGGACGCTTCGGGTCGTTGGACCACTGGGACCAGGATCCCGGGTAGAGGGCGGCGTCGATCCCGGCGACGGCGAGGGCGGCGATTTCGTGCGCAGCGGTGACGCCGGAACCGCAGTAGACCGCGACCGGTCCGTCGCCGAACTCGGCGAAGCGCTCGCGCAATTCCTCGGCGGTGCGGAAATGCCCTGTGGGGTAGAGGTTTTCGGCGGTCGGCGCGCTGACGGCGCCTGGGATATGACCGGCCTGCGGATCGACCGGTTCCACCTCGCCTCGGAAACGTTCGCCCGCGCGAGCATCGAGCAAGACACCCGACCATTTCGCGGCGGCGTCCGCATCGATCACGGGCAGCGCGCCGGGGCGAACGACCAAGTCACCGGGGGTCGGATCGGGTTCGGCACCGGTCGCGAGTTCCCCGCCGGACGCGGTCCAGGCGGGCAGCCCACCGTCGAGAATGCGCACATTGTCGACACCGGCCCAGCGCAACAGCCACCACGCGCGGGCCGCCGCCATGCCACCGGTCGCGTCGTAGACGACCACGGGCTCATCGGCGCCGAGCCCCCAGCTGCGGGCGCACTTCTCGAAGGTTCCGGGGTCGGGCAACGGGTGCCTGCCGCGGGCCGGTGACGGTGCGGCGGCCAGTTCCGTCTCCAGGTCGACGAACACCGCGCCCGGAATGTGCCCGTCGAGATAGTGCTGTGGACCGTCCGGATCCCCGAGTGCCCACCGCACGTCGAGCAGATGAATCTTGTTCGCCGCCAGCTCCTCCCGAAGCTCGGCCGCCGAGATCAGCACCGCACCCACGCCAACTCCTCACTCCCGGTCCGTCCCCCGCCGCCACCCTACGCACTCCCCGCCCACCCACACCCGAAACGGCACCCCACACATCGGACGGAGACTGGACAGATGATCACCACGATCCGGTGGCGGCAACGACCGAGAGCCGCACGCCACCGGAGCGTGGTGATCGAGCGGCCGGCACCGCGGGCCGGATCAGGCCAGTTTCGCGCTACTGGCCGGTGACGCTCCCAGACCCGTCGGGCAGGATTTGCCGAATGTCGCAGGTCTCCACCAGTTCGTCGTCCGATGCCACCGAGCAGCCGGCCGGGATAGGTCAGCCGCTCGGTGCGGGCGCGGTGACCGCGCTGGTCGGGTTCACCAGCTCCTTCGCGGTGGTGCTGAGCGGGTTGCGGGCGGTGGGGGCGAGTCCGGCGCAGGCGGCGTCGGGGCTGCTCGTGCTGTGTTTCACGCAGGGCATCGGCATCCTGCTGCTGAGTTTCCGGTACCGGATTCCGATCACCCTTGCCTGGTCGACGCCCGGCGCGGCACTGCTGGTGAGCACCGGCCTGGTGGCTGGTGGGTGGCCGGGCGCGGTCGCGGCGTTCGCTGTGACGGGCGTGCTGATCGTCGTCACCGGTCTGTGGCAGCGTCTCGGTTCGCTGGTCGCGGCGATTCCCGTGCCGATCGCCCAGGCCATGCTCGCCGGCGTGCTCGTTCCGCTGTGCCTGGCTCCGGTGCAGGCATTGCGTACCTCGCCCGCCGTGGTGGTTCCGGTGATCGTGGTGTGGCTGGTGCTGCAGCGGTACGCACCGAAGTGGGCGGTGCTCGTGGCCTTCGCGACGGCGGCTGTGGGCACCGGCATCGACATCGTGGTCGCCGACCGGCACCTCGACCTGTCCGCCATGGTTCCGACACTGGAATGGACCGCACCCCACTGGCATTGGCAGGCGATCGTCGGTATCGCCGTTCCGCTCTACATCGTGACGATGGCCTCGCAGAACATCCCCGGTGTGGCGGTGATGCGCTCCTTCGACTACCAGGTGCCGTGGCGGCCGGCCATGCTCGTCACCGGCATCGGCACCGTCCTCGGCGCCCCTGCCGGCGGTCACGCCATCAACCTCGCCGCCATCAGCGCCGCCCTCGCCGCCGCACCGAGCGCGAGCCCGGACCCGAAGCGCCGCTGGATCGCCGCGGCCACCGCGGGCGCCTCCTATCTGGTCCTCGGCCTGGCCTCCGCCGCCCTGGTCACCCTCATCGCCGCCGCCCCTGCGGGCACCCTCGAAACCGTCGCGGGCCTGGCCCTGCTCGCCACGCTCGCCGCGTCCCTCTCCGCCGCCCTCACCGACCCGGGCGACCGCCTCGCCGCCCTGGTCACCTTCCTGGTGGCCGCCTCCGGCACCACCCTGCTCGGGATCGGCGGCGCCTTCTGGGCGCTGCTCGCCGGCCTCATCGTCCGCCGCATACTCCCAGCTCAGAAGTAGGTGCGCTGAGATCGATCCGGACCTCACGGCCTGACCCGCGCGCTCCGCCGAGCCTTCCCGTCCGGGTCAGGTGAATCCGGGCCCCACAGCCTGACCCGCAGGTTCCGTCGACCTCAGTCCGGGTCGGCGAGGCGGTCGAGGAGGGGTGCGGTGCGTGGGCCGACGAGTTCGCGCATGACGAGCGCCATGTTCGTGCGTTCGACGCCGGGGATCTTCAGGATGGCGCCCGCGATGCGGTAGAGGTCGTCGGCGTCGCGGGCCACGATGCGGACGGTGAGGTCGGTTTCGCCGGTCATGCCGCAGACCTCGGTGACCTCGGGAACGTCGGCGAGCTCGTCGACCACCGCATCCAGCCGGTGCTGGTCGACGACCACCGCGACGAAGGCTGCCAGCGGATAGCCGAGAGCACGCGGTTCCACGCGGCGCTCGAAACTGCCGAGCACCCCACCGCTGTCCCAGCGCGCGAGTCGCGCCTGCACCGTATTGCGTGACAGCCCGAGCCGGGCGGCCAGTTCCACCCCGGTGGCCCGGGGGCTGACGATCAGTTCGCGCAGCAATCGCGCGTCGGTCGCGTCGAGGGTCACGGCGGGTTCGCGACTGGTCATACAACGCAGTATGACAGTGCGTCACCCCAGCACAACGTGCATTCTGCTCAGTCACGTGTCGTTCACTTGCGCAGGCGGCGGTATCGTGGATGCTGTGTGATACACATCGCACTCAGCGATCAGTCGTACCCGCATCGGCCCACAAGGCGCGGTGGAGAGGAGGCGATCTCGATGCCGGAGAAGCAGACCTACCCGGTCCAGTTGATCCAGCCGGACGGACGTCGCGTATTCGATCGTGAGCACGGCGCGCTGGTCGCCGATATCGATGCCGAACGATTGCGGGGCCTCTACCGGGACCTCGTCGTGACCCGCCGGATCGATCTCGAGGCGACCGCCCTGCAACGCCAGGGTCAGCTCGGCCTGTGGCCACCCATGCTCGGCCAGGAGGCCGCGCAGGTCGGCTCGGTGCACGCACTGCATCCCGACGACTACATCTTCTGCTCGTACCGCGAGACCGCGGTGGCGTATTGCCGTGGCGTACCGCCCGAGCAGCTGACGAGGCTGTGGCGCGGAGTTGCCCACCACTGCTGGGATCCCGACGCGGTGAACATGACCAACGCCAATATCGTCGTCGGTTCCCAGGGTCTGCACGCCACCGGTTACGCCTACGCCGCCCACCTCGACGGCGCCGACATCGCCACCATCACCTACTTCGGCGACGGCGCGACCAGCCAGGGCGACATCGCCGAGGCGCTCGGCTTCGCCGCTACCTGGAGCGCACCGGTGGTGTTCTTCTGCCAGAACAACCAGTGGGCCATCAGCGAACCGGTCACCGTGCAGAGTCATGTGCCGCTGGTACGCCGGGCCGACGGGTACGGCATTCCCGGTGTGCAGGTGGACGGCAACGATGTGCTGGCCGTGCTCGCCGTCACCCGCCAGGCGGTCGAACGCGCCCGCAGCGGCGGCGGCCCCACCTTCATCGAGGCGATCACCTACCGGATGGGTCCGCACACCACCGCCGACGACCCGAGCAGGTATCGCACCGCCGCCGACATCGAATACTGGGAGCGTCGCGATCCGATCGAACGGGTGCGGCTGCTGCTGGAACGCGAGGGCCTGCTCGACGACGAGTTCGCCCGCTCGGTCGCACGCGCGGCCGACGATGTCGTCGACCGGGTACGCACCGCGACGCTGCAGATGCCCGACCCAGACCCACTCCGCATGTTCGATCACGTCTACGCGACCGAGCACCCGCTGATCACCGAAGAGGCACAACAGTTCTCGGCCTACCTCGCCGAAGGAGCGCAGTCATGATCACCACCTTCGCCGCCGCTCTCAACACGGGTCTGCGCCGCGCCATGGAAGACGAGCCGAAGGTGGTGTTGCTCGGCGAGGACATCGGCAAGCTGGGCGGGGTGTTCCGGGTGACCGACACGCTCCAGAAGGATTTCGGCGACAATCGCGTCATCGATACGCCCCTTGCCGAATCCGGCATCGTGGGAACGGCTTTCGGAATGGCATTGCGCGGCTACCGACCGGTGGTGGAGATCCAGTTCGACGGTTTCGTCTACCCCGCGTTCGATCAGATCGTGTCCCAGGTCGCCAAGATCCACTACCGGACGGGTGGAAAGGTGAAGGCGCCGTTGACGATCCGCATTCCGTTCGGCGGCGGTATCGGTGCCGTCGAACACCATTCGGAGTCGCCGGAGGTGTATTTCGCGCATACCGCCGGTCTGCGTGTGGTGTCGCCCAGTACGCCTGCCGACGCTTATCACATGCTCCGGCAGGCCATTTCGCTCGACGATCCGGTGGTCTTCTTCGAGCCGAAGCGCCGGTACTGGGACAAGGCCGACGTGGACTTCCACAGCGAACCCGACCTGCCACTGCACAAGGCCCGTGTGCTCACCGAGGGCACCGATGCCACCGTCCTCGCCTACGGCGACACCGTCGCCACCGCGCTCACGGCCGCGAAAATCGCTGGTGAGGAAGGCAACTCGATCGAGGTGATCGATCTGCGCGGCCTGTCGCCACTGGATGTCGACACCATCGCCGAATCCGTCGACAAGACCGGACGGCTGGTGATCGTGCACGAGGCGCCGGTATTCGCCGGGCTCGGTGCCGAGATCGCGGCACGGATCACCGAGCGCTGCTTCTATCACCTCGAGGCGCCCGTGCTGCGCGTAGGCGGCTACGACATCCCCTACCCCCCGGCTAAGCTCGAAAAGCACCATCTGCCTGATCCCGACCGCATCCTCGCCGCGGTCGACCGCTGCCTAGCCGCATGACGACGAAAGGTGCGCCCGTGCCGCAACCAGCTGGCGACGACGGACACGTGCTCGAATTCCGTCTCCCCGACCTGGGTGAGGGCCTCGCCGACGGCGACCTGGTGTCATGGGCCGTCGACGTGGGCGACACGGTGGAACTGAACCAGACCATCGCCGAGGTGGAGACCGCCAAGGCGGTGGTCGCGCTGCCGTCGCCGTTCTCCGGAACGGTCGTCGAATTGCTTGCCTCGCCCGGCGATACGGTGCCGGTGGGCGCCCCGCTGATCCGGGTGCGCAACGACCTCGAGGTCACCGACCCGCCCACCGCCGAGGATCGAAGGGACGTGCTGGTCGGGTACGGGCCCGAGGCCGAAGCCACCTCGCGACGCCGCAAGCCCACACCGTCGATGGCGTCCACTACGCCGAGCACGCACCGGGCCGCTGCCACGCCCGCGGCCCGGAAACTGGCCAAGGAGCTCGGGATAGACCTGTGGTACGTCGCGGGTTCGGGACCTGAGGGCGCGGTCACCGTCGAGGACGTGCGCTCGGCCGTGCCGGTCACCGGACCGCGGGCCAAGCCCGGGGCCGAGCTCGCCGCTGTCGCCCAGCAGAACGGGCACGACGCGGGGCTCATCGAGTCCAGGGCCCGCGAGGAACGCACGCCCGTCACCGGAATCCGCAAGCGCACCGCCGCCGCGATGCTGGCCAGCGCCCGCACCATTCCGCAGGCGAGCACATTCGTCACCGTCGACTGCACGGCATCGATGGAACTGCTCGACCACCTGCGCACCACGAAGTCGTTCGAAGGACTCACCCTCACCCCGCTGGCCCTGGTCGCGCGTGCCGCTCTGGCCGCCATCGCCGAACACCCCGGCATCAATGCCGCATGGGACGAGCAGAATCAGCAGATCGTCACCAAGCACTACGTGAACCTGGGCATCGCGGTCGCCTCCGATCGAGGGTTGCTCGTCCCGAACCTCAAAGACGCGCAAACCCTGAGCCTGCGCGAACTGTGCCGCGAGATCAGCTGGGCCGCCGACACCGCCCGCTCGGGCAACGCCACTCCCGCCGACCTCCTCGGCGGCACCTTCACCATCACCAACGTCGGCGTCTTCGGCGTCGACACGGGCGTCCCGCTGGTCAACCCCGGCGAAGCCGCCATCCTCTGCGTCGGCTCGATCCGCAAGCGCCCCTGGGTTTTCCGCGACGAACTAGCCGTCCGCTGGACAACCACCCTCGGCCTCAGCTTCGACCACCGCATGATCGACGGCGAACTCGGCGCCCGCTTCCTCGCCACCACCGCGACCTTCCTCGAGGACCCCCTGACCCTCCTCAGCCGCGTCTGACCTGGCCGAACCGCCCCCACCTGAGCGGATCGGGGAATATACGAGTCCCGCAACGCAGGCGAAACACGGTGCGCTCCCGCTGTAAAAATCGGGGGCTACAACCTGTGTATGAGCGAGGCACATCCTGTCGACACCCGGTTGCCGTTGGGTCGGCAACTGGCTTTCGGCCTGCAGCACGTCCTGATCATGTACACCGGGTGTATCACCGTGCCGCTGGTTTTCGGGGCGGCGGC
This sequence comes from Nocardia rosealba, assembly GCF_020216065.1. Lineage (GTDB taxonomy): Bacteria > Actinomycetota > Actinomycetes > Mycobacteriales > Mycobacteriaceae > Nocardia > Nocardia rosealba. Next base: position 258,051 of record NZ_JAIWNA010000008.1, on the reverse strand, counting down.
GGGGTTGGATCGGGCGACGATCGGGTTGTTGATCAGTGCCGATCTGCTGGTGGCCGGGGTGATCACCCTGGTGCAGAGTCTCGGGGTCGGCAAGCTGGCCGGGGCGAGGCTGCCGATCGTGTGTGGTGCCACCTTCGTCGGGCTCAATCCGATGATTCTGATCGCGAAGGAGTACGGACTCGACGCGGTGTACGGGTCGATGCTGATCGGTGGCGTGGTCGGTGTGGCGCTGGCGTGGCCGTTCGCGCGGGTGGTGCGCTTCTTTCCGCCGCTGGTCACCGGGACCGTGCTGACCGTGGTGGGTGTGTCACTGATCGGGGTGGCCGGTGGCCTGATCATCGGCAACGATCCGAAGGCGCCGAGCTTCGCGTCGCCGTCCAGTATCGGGTTGGCGGCGGTGGTGGTGCTGATCGCGGTCGGTTTCGTGTGTCTCGGTCGTGGCGTGTGGTCACAGCTGGGTGTGCTCATCGCGCTGGTCGCGGGCATCGTGATCGCGCTGCCGATGGGGCTGATTTCGACGGCGGGCGTCGGTGCCGCCGACTGGATCGGCATTCCGCAACCCTTCCACTTCGGGTCACCGCAGTTCCCGGTGACCGCCGTGGTGGCGATGAGCATCGTGATGGCGGTGGTGTTCGCGGAGTCGACCGCGAGCATGCTGGCGATCAGCGAGATCACCGGAAAACCGCTCGGCCGAGGTGATCTCGCGCGCGGCCTGGTCGGCGACGGCCTGTCCGGTGTGCTCGGCGGCATCTTCACCGCGTTCATCGACACGATCTTCAACCAGAACGTCGGCGCGGTCTCGACGACAAGGATCTACAGCCGGTACGTGACCGCGGTGAGCGGGGCGATCCTGGTGCTGCTCGGCCTCGTCCCCCGCTTCGGTGAAGTAGTGGCGGTGATCCCGAAACCGGTGGTCGGCGGCGTGGGTCTGGTCCTGTTCGCGACGGTCGCCGTGGTCGGTGTGCAGACCTTGCTGCAAGCCGACCTCACCGACCGGGTGAATGCCACCATCGCGGCCACGGCCATCGGCATCGGTCTGCTGCCGGTCTTCACCAAGGACATGTTCGACAAGTTCCCCACCTCGGCGCAGATCCTGCTGGACAGCGGTGTCACCCTTGGCGCGGCCACCGCCTTCCTGCTGAACCTGGCCTTCAACCACACTGTCCTCGGCACCCTTGCCCGCACTGCGAAGGCACCCGTCGAACCGGTCCGCGAGCCGGTGGCCGCCACCTGAACCGCTCGCGATCCGGTGCGGGACCGGCGGCACCGCCGTTATGGTGCCAGCATGGAGACAGCAGGCAAGGTCGCGATCGTCACCGGCGCGGGTGCGGGCATCGGTGCCGCACTCGCCGCCCGTCTGGTCGCCGGTGACGCACGGGTCGTCGTCGCCGATCTCGACGGTGACAGCGCGGCGAAGGTGGCCGCCGAACTCGGCGACAAGGCGATAGCAGTCGGTGGTGACGTGGCCGACGAACAGGTGGTCGCGCAGCTCATCGCCACCGCCGAACGTGAATTCGGCCCGGTCGACCTGTATTTCGCGAATGCCGGAATCGGCGGTGGGCCCGGCCTCGACAGCACCGAGGACCAGTGGGCCGCTGCGATCGATGTGAATGTGATGGCGCATGTGCGGGCCGCGAAGCTGCTCGTGCCGGGTTGGGTCGAACGGGGCGAAGGCTACTTCGTCTCGACGGCGTCGGCGGCGGGTCTGCTCACCCAGCTGGGTTCGGCACCGTACTCGGTGACCAAGCACGCGGCGGTCGCGTTCGCCGAGTGGCTGTCGATCACCTACGGCGACAAGGGCGTTCGCGTGAGCTGCCTGTGTCCGATGGGCGTGGACACCCGGCTGCTCAGCGGCGACCTCATCCCGGAGAACCCCGACGCGGCGGCCTTCGCGATCAAGGCGGTGAAGACCGCGGGCGCGGTGCTGTCGACCGAGGACGTCGCCGAGACCGTCATCGAGGCGATGGCCGCCGAACACTTCCTGATCCTGCCGCACCCGGAGGTGCTGCAGATGTATCGCAACAAGGGCGCCGACTACGACCGATGGATCGCGGGCATGCGCCGTTTCCAGGAAGCACTGCGCGGGTAGGACTGTTACTCGGTCACGAGTTCCGCGGCGGCCGTACGCACCACGTCGGGAATCGGCACCGGCTTGCGTGTTTCGTTGTCGACGTAGACGTGCACGAAATCGCCGGTGGCCGCCAGCTCGAGACCACCGTCGATTTCCCGGAAGATCGCCAGGTCGTAGGTGATGCTCGACTTGCCGAGGCGGGAGATACGCAACCCCACCTGCAGCTGGTCGGGGAAGCTGACCGAGCCGTGGAACCGGCACGAGGTCTGGGCGACCACACCGAGCGCCGGCAGCGCCGTGATGTCGGTGCCGGTGGCCCGCATGAGCCAGGCATTGACCGCGGTGTCGAAGTAGGAGTAGTAGGTCACGTTGTTGACGTGACCGTACTGGTCGTTGTCGGCCCAGCGGGTCGGCATCGGCCACAGCACGGGGTAATCCATGCCGTCATGATGCCAGCCCGGTTCAGGCCGACGACGACAAAGCCGCTCCCCCACCCTGCCGGTGGTCACGCGGACTCACTCCGAAGTGCCGTTTGAAGGCGGTACTCAGGGCGAACGCACTGCCGTAGCCGACCTGGCGGGCGATGGATTCCACGGTCGAATCGGTCTCGGCGAGCAGGTCGGCGGCCAGCGACAAACGCCATTCGGTCAGGAATGTCATGGGCGGTTCGCCGACCAGTTCGGTGAACCGGCGGGCCAGCGCGGCCCGCGACATGCCGACCGCGTCGGCCAGCGCGACCACGGTCCACGGATGCGCCGGGTTGTGTTGCAGCAGCCGCAGCGCCTTGCCGACCAGCGGGTCGCTGTAGGCGTGGTACCAGGCGGGTGCGTCGTCGCGGGCGAACCAGGCACGCAGGGCGGCGATGAGCAGCAGGTCGAGCAGGCGGTCGAGGACGGCGCCCTGGGCGGGGCGGTCCCTGGTCGCCTCGTCGACGAGCAGGTCGAGCAGCCGGGAATCCAGGTCGCCATGCGGTAGGACCGCGACCTGTGGCAGGGCGCGCAGCAACCGGGTGCTCACGGCACCGGCGGACTCGTAGGTCCCGGTGACCATCAGGGTCTCCCCACCTGGGTCGGTACCCCACTGCCGAACACCGAGAGTCAATGTCTCGCAGAGGATTTCACCGTCGGGCGTAGTCGTCACCTGCCCGGGCTGCACGACGATCTGCGGCTCCGTCGCCGGATCGTCGGACACCGTATACGGTTGCGGCCCACGGAAGATCACCACATCACCGGCGCCGACCTGTTGGGGCGAACCGGATTCGGTACTCACCCAGCCTTTTCCGCGAATCATGGCCAGCACCGTCAACGGCGCCTGATCCTGGACCCGCAGCGACCACGGCGGGTTGAGCAGCGAGCACATCAGAAACGCACCGCGTGCACGTGGGCCCTCGAGCAGACCGGCTAACGCATCCACATCTTTCACAGTAGACGACCGCGCATGTCGGCGAGCGTTCCGACGATGGTGACGCAGGCCCGGCACCGGTGTACTTATCTCATGACAAACACCGCTGCTCACCAGCCTCTTTTCCTCGTCACCGGCGCCAACGGCAAGACCGGCAGCCGCGTCGCCGCCCTCCTGGACGCGGCGGGTCACCCGGTGCGCCGCGGTTCGCGGTCCGCCGAGATCCCCTTCGACTGGACCGACAGCGACACCTGGGGTCCCGCCCTGGCCGGGGTCACCGCGATCTACCTCGCCTTCCAGCCCGACCTCGCCGTCCCCGGTGCACCGGACACGATCCGCGCCTTCACCGCCGCCGCCCGCGCGGCCGGCGTCGGATCGGTGGTGTTGCTGTCCGGCCGCGGCGAGCCCGAAGCGCTGGAATGCGAAGCGGCCGTTCGTGAGTCCGGCCTGGCCTGGACCGTTGTGCGCTGCAGCTTCTTCGCCCAGAACTTCAGCGAAGGCGCCTTCCTCGGCGATGTGCTCGCAGGTGCTGTCGCGTTGCCCAACGGTGATGTGCCCGAACCGTTCGTGCACGCCGACGATATCGCCGAGGTCACCGTCGCCGCTCTCACCGATCCCCGGCACGTCGGCGAGATCTACGAGCTCACGGGCCCGCGGGCGCTCACCTTCGCCGAAGCGGTCACCGAGATCGCCGAGGCCGCGGACCGCGAGATCGCCTTCATCCCGATCGGTCGGCCGGAATTCGTTGCGGCTCTGCGCGGATACGAGCTCCCCGAGGACGTGGTCGGCTTGCTCGACTATCTGTTCGGCACCATCCTCGACGGCCGCAACTCGGCCACCGCCGACGGAGTCCAGCGCGCCCTCGGCCGTGCACCCCGCGACTTCACCGAATACGCCAAGCAGACCGCCGCCACCGGAGTCTGGACTCCGCAGTAGATCCTGGACGATTGATCACCACGCTCCGGTGCCGCGAAATGCCGCCACCAGAGCGTGGTGATCTTGAATTCGGGGAGGGTCTCGCGGGTGGCCGGTAGCGTCGATGGGGTGACGCCAGCGATTGATCGTCGGCTGCGGTCGGCCAGGGGGGCGGTGTTCGGCGCTTTCACGCTGAACGGGGTGCTCCTCGCGATGTGGGTGGTGCATATTCCGGCGATCACCGACCGGACCGAGGTGTCGGCGTCGACGCTCGGCATGTTCGTCTTGTTGCTCGCCGGGACGGCGCTGATCGGGATGCGGCTGGCCGGCCCCACCGCCGACCGGCTCGGCAGCCGGACGTTGGTGGCGCTGGCCGCGTCGGCGATCTCGGTGACGATCGTCGGGCCGGGCCTGGCGACCGGGCCGGTGAGCCTGGCGATCGCGCTGGCCTGCTTCGGTTTCGGCAACGGGGCGCTCGACGTATCGATGAATGCCCAGGCGGTGCTCGTCGAACGCGGCTACGGCCGCCCGATCATGTCGGCCTTCCATGCCATGTTCTCGGCGGGCGGTTTCGTCGGCTCGATCATCGGTGCCGCCACCCAGCGCGCGGGCATCGCCCCCGAGATAACGCTCACCGCCGCCGGCCTTCTCGGCTTGGCCACCACCGCAGCCCTTGTCCCCCATCTCCTCTCCCACCACCGCGAGCCCGCTTCCCACCCCGAGCACTACGACACACGTCCCGCCGCAGACCTCCCACCGACACCGCCCGAGATCACCGGCGCCCCCGGATCGTCCAGCAGCCCGCAAGCCCGGGAGCAGCGGGCCCGAGACGAGGACTCGAGCCTGAACGACGCAGAGCGGCAATCGCACCGGAACCGGAAAGTGTTGTGGCTCGGGCTGATCGCCTTCGTACTGCTGCTGGCCGAAGGCGTGGCCGCCGATTGGAGCGCGCTGCAAGTCCGCGAACACCTCGATGTGTCCGAGGGTGACGCCGCGCTGGCGTTCGGCGCGTTTTCCGCGACGATGACCATCGGCCGTTTCCTGGCCGACCGGGTGAGCGGGGCGATCGGACCGGTGGCGCTGCTGCGCTACGGAAGCCTGTTGTGCGCGGCCGGTTTCGCGGTCGTGATCCTCTCACCCTGGCTGCCGCTTTCCCTGGTCGGCTGGGCGATGTGCGGTCTCGGGCTCGCGGGTGGTGTGCCCCAGATCTTCACGGCAGCAGGCAATCTGGGCGGACCGAAAGCGGCCACCGAGATGTCGCGCGTCTTCACCATCGGCTACCTCGGCTTGCTCGCGGGCCCGGCGGTGATCGGCTGGCTCACCGCGATCATCCCGCTCACCGCGGCGCTGATCGTTCCCCTCGTCCTCACCCTCGCCTGCGCGGGGGCGGCCTCCGTCGTCCATCGCTGAGTGCGAGTCCTACAGGTACATACCGACCTCGGTCGTTCGCTCGACCGTCGAGCGGATCTGAATTCCACCGTCACGATGGGCCACCAACTCCGCGAGCGTGGCGCCGTCGGGGAATGCGGCGGAGGCATGGTCCTGGCCGACGAGCCACTGCGTCGCCTCCTCGGGCGAGAGCCTGCCCACCTCGAGCTGCGCGAGACACCGCCCGGGCCGCACGACCGCCGGGTGCAGGCGGGACAGGTCCTCGTTGGTCGTGATCGCGAAGAGCACCTTGCGTCCCGAACCGAGCATGCCGTCGGTGAGGTTCAGCAGCCGCGAAAGCTTCTGTCCCGCCGCTTCTTTGGCTTCGCCGCGAATCAGCTCGTCGCAGTCCTCGAGCACCAGCAACCGCCAGCGACCGTCCTCGTCGTCACCGTCGGCACCCGCGGCCACCTCCATCAGATAGCCGGGATTGCTGAACAGTTCCTCCGGATCGACCACGCAGTCGACCTGGCACCACGGCGCCCACGCCCGCGCGAGCGCCCGCAGGGCGGTGGTCTTCCCGGTGCCCGGCTCGCCGTGCAGCAGCACGAGCCTGCCGCGGATGTCGTCGGTACCCAGGCTCATCAGCCGGTCGAACGCGGCCGATACCGGCGCGGTGTAGTTGCCGCGGATCTCCGGCCACGCGGGCGCGACGATCTGCCTGCGTCTGCGCGCGGGCCGCCGCACATCCATGTGCCAGAAGCCCATTTCCACCGTCGACGCGGTGTCGCGAGCCTGGGCAGCGCCCTCGGTGGCGCGCGCGAGTACCTCGACAGCGAGCTCATCGCTTGCGGCGGTCACCTCGATCGTCGCCGAGCCACCCGCCCAGCGCACCGCCCGCAGCGACCAGCCTGCCCCGGCAGCCAGCATCGCACTGCTGTCGTCGTCGAAGACCGAGCGCAGGATCGTCGACCCCTCGGGTCGCAACGGCGCGTCGGGATGGACCCGGTCGAGGTGCGCCTGCCGGGCGAAGGGCTGCTCGCCGCGCAGGAACGGGGCGAGTGCGAGCGCGTCGATGGCGTCGCGGGTGGAATAGGTCGAATCGATGGCCGCCGACCACGGAAACGGCTCGCCCGTCTCCCGCGACGGATCCCGGAGCTGGTCGATAGGTGTGGACACCGCGCCAATGATCGTGGTCGCGGACCCGGAATGTCCAACGACTTCCGGCTGTGCGCTGGGTCACCGGGCCCGGAAAATCGCTGGCACGTGTTCTCGATCCGTCGGTAACGTCGGCGATGTGACTTCCACCCAGAGCCCCCGGCCGGTCGACGAACCCACTCCGACCGCAGGGGTCAAGGAGTGGATCGGGTTGGCGGTCCTGGCCCTGCCCACCCTGCTCATCTCGATGGACATGAGCGTGCTCTACCTGGCGATCCCCCACATCAGCGAGGCATTGCAGCCGAGCAGTTCACAGCTGTTGTGGATCCTGGACATCTACGGCTTCCTCGTCGCGGGCTTCCTCATCACGATGGGCACTCTCGGCGACCGGATCGGCAGGCGCAGGCTGTTGATGATCGGCGCGCTGGCCTTCGGCGCCGCCTCGGTGATCGCGGCCTATTCGACCAGCGCGAACATGCTCATCGGCACGCGCGCGCTGCTCGGCATCGCAGGTGCGACGCTGATGCCCTCGACCCTGGCCTTGATCCGCAATATGTTCCACGACGACCGCCAGCGGACCACCGCGATCAGTGTGTGGATGACCAGTTTCATGGTCGGCATGGTGGTCGGACCACTGGTCGGCGGGGCCATGCTGGAGAACTTCTGGTGGGGTTCGGTGTTCCTGGTCGCCGTTCCCGCGATGGTGCTGCTGCTTGCGGCCGGACCGTTCCTGCTGCCCGAGTACAAGGATCCGAACCCGGGCAAGCCCGACATTCTCAGCGCCGTGCTGTCGCTGGTGTCGGTGATGGGTGTCATCTACGGCATCAAGGAACTGGCCAAGGACGGACTGGCCGTGGAACCCGTCGCCGTCCTGGTCGGTGCGCTGGTGCTCGGCACCGTGTTCGTGCTGCGACAGCAACGACTCACCGACCCGCTGATCGATCTGCGACTGTTCGGCAATGTCCGGTTCAGCGGTTCGCTCGCGGCGCTGATGGTTGCCATGCTCGCCATGGGCGGCCTGTTCCTGCTGCTCGCGCAGTATCTGCAACTGGTGCTCGGGCTTTCGGCGTTCGAGGCCGGGCTGTGGACGGTGCCGCAGGCGGTGGCCATGGTGTTCGCGGCCGGTGCGGTGAGCGCCCTCGCGCCTCGGATACGTCCCGCGTATCTGATGACGGGCGGGCTGGTGATCGCGATGTTCGGCTACGCGATCTTCACCCAGCTCGCGGGCGGTGACGATCTCGGCTTGATCGTCACCGGCATGGTGGTGTTCGCACTCGGTCTGAGCCCGATGTTCGTGCTCGGCCTCGACCTGATCGTCGGCGCGGTCGACCCGGCACGCGCCGGTGCCGCGTCCGCGATCTCGGAGACGGGGCAGGAACTGTCGACCGCGCTCGGGGTCGCGGTGATCGGCAGCATCGGCACCGCGGTCTATCGCGGGCAGATGGCCGGTGAACTACCGGATGGCCTGCCCGCCGAGCTCGCGCACACCGCCGAGGACACCCTCGCCGGAGCGCTGCACGTCGCCTCGATGCTGCCCGAAGCCCTCGGCGCCGAGCTCACCACGACGGCACGGCAGGCGTATACCCATGCACTGCAAGTGAACTCGATCGTCGGTATCGGACTCACCGCGATCGCGGCCGGCCTGGTCGTCGTCCTGCTTCGCCACGTTCCGGCACCGAACGAGCGTGCCGACGAGCAGAAATGAGCCGGGGCCCCGCCGGGAGCGCGCAGCTCCCCGCGGGGCCCGTGGCATCAGCCGAGGCTGAACGGCTGGCCCCACAGGCGCAGCTCCGAGCGACCGAACTGGGTGGTCACCTCGACGGAGACGAAGGCACGCGCCTGGGCGTAGCCGGCGCAGCCCGAGAGGCCGAGGGTCGAGTCGGCCCAGGTGACCGAACCTTCCTGGCCGAAGAACTTGATGGCGGGCACGTAGCTCTCCTCGCCGTAGGCATCGGGGCCCTCGACCTGGAGCAGCCAGAAGGTCGACGCCTGGCCGGGGCCGAGGGTCAGGTTGCCACCGGAGGTCACGCCGCCGCTGCCGTTGCCCGAGTTGTTCACCGCGCCGTTGGCACCACCGGTGGCGTTGCCGCCGGAGATGTCGACCTGGCAGCCGACGACGTATCCGGGGGAGATCTTGACGCCCTTGTGCTCGGCGTGGACCTGCACCTCGGCCCGGCCGGAGGCCCAGACATTGCGATGCAAGGGAGTCGCGCCCATGGAGGGGCTGATGTTCACCGATTCGCCGACCAGACGGATGGTCACCGCGGTGCCGTCGGGCAGGGTCTGGGTGAGCTCTCCGCCCGGCAGCGGGATGAAGGTGTCGGCGTTGGCGGCGCCGGTGGAGAAGAGGCCGAGCGCGACAGTCGTGGCCGCGGCGGCGCCGGCCAGACGGGCACCGGCCTTCGTGAAGATGGTCATGGAGTTGTTCCTATTCGTCGAGAAGGGCGACAGGTCAGCCGATGCTGAACGGGGCACCGTAGAGGGAGGTCTTGGAGTAGTTGTCGCCGATGATCTCCACGACGGTGTAGGCGCGGGCCTGCGCGTAACCGGCGCAGCCCTGGATCTGCAGCTCCACGTCCTTGTAGCTGATGTGGTAGTTGCCCTTCTCGACGATGTCGAAGCCCTCGATGCCGATGAACTTCACCTCGCCGGGGCCGAGCTTGACGCCGATGGAGGCACCCGCGTTCACGCCGCTGGTGTTGATGCCGCCGGAGACACCCGCCGAGATCGCGTCGTCGGCGATGCTCACCTGGCAGCCGACGATGTAGCCGGTGCTCACGCGCGAAGAACCGTGCGTGGAGGAGTTGTTGGTGCCGGGCGCGCCGTTGCCGCCGACGAACGGGCGGGGCTCACCCTTCGGGGTCTCGGCCACCTCGGCCAGCACGGTTCCGCTCACCCACGCCACGCGGCCTGCGCCGTTGGCCGCCATGGACGGCGAGATCAGGGCGCTTTCCGCAACCCGCTTGATCAACACACCGGGGCCGGCCTTCTCGCCGTCGGGCAGCGGAACGAAGGTGTCCGCACTCGCCGTTCCGCCGACAACGGCCAGCGCGGCCGTGGCCAGCGCAGTGGCCGCAAGCATTTTTCGCATCGTGGATGTCCTCATCAACTGTTGTGACCGATTCGCACCGATCTTGAACAGCTCGGACTGTAGACAGGTTAGGCTCACCTATCAAGACCTTGCCCTAGCTAACTTTGAATAAGCCTAGGCTCACCTAAACATGAGCTACCCTCCTCGTGACACGGTTCCATATGAGAGAGATCCCTGATGAGAAGTCCGCGCTGGTTCGGCTGGTTGCTGACGGTGGCGCTGCTGACCGCGGCCTGTCTGCTGAGCCTGCTGGTCGGCACGAAATCGATTCCGGTCGGCGAGGTCTGGCAGGCGCTGACCAGCGCCGCGACCACGCCCGACCACGTCACCGTCATCGAATACCGGCTGCCGCGAACGGTTCTCGGGCTACTCGCCGGGCTGGCACTCGGCGTCGCGGGCTGCCTGATGCAGGGACTCACCCGTAACCCGCTGGCCGACCCGGGACTGCTCGGCGTGAATGCCGGTGCCGCCTTCGCGATCACGGTCGCCGTCGGGTTGCTCGGTGTGGAGGAGATCACGTCTTACGTCTGGTTCGGCTTCGCCGGAGCCGCGCTGGTGTCGGTGGTCGTGTACCGGCTCGGTACCGCGGGGCACACCGGTACCGACCCGATCCGGCTCACGCTGGCCGGAGTGGCCGCCACCGCCGTACTCGGCGGGCTCACGCGCGGCCTGATCCTGCTCGACCCCAAGGCTTTCGACGAGATGCGCCGCTGGGACGCCGGTTCGCTCACCGGGCGCGGATTCGACATCATCGCGGGCGCCGCACCGTTCATCGTGGTCGGGCTGCTGATCGCCGCCGTCTGCGCGCGGTCGCTCAATGCCGTTGCCCTCGGTGACGATCTGGCCCGGTCGCTCGGCGTGCACGTCAACCGCACGCGGCTGCTCACCGCGCTGGCATTGGTGCTGTTGTGCGGTACCGCGACGGCTGCGGTCGGTCCGATCGCCTTCGTCGGTCTCGCGGTTCCGCACATCGCCCGCTGGCTGGTCGGTCCCGATCAGCGCTGGATCTTCGCGTACTCGCTGGTGCTGGCGCCGCTGCTCGTCCTCACGGCGGATGTGCTGGGCCGCATCATCATTCGCCCGGACGAGGTGCCCGCGGGGCTGGTCACGGCGTTCCTCGGCGCGCCGATGCTGATCTGGCTGGCGCGCCGTTCACGAGTGGGGGCCGCGGCATGAGCACGAAGATCGATTTCGGTCGCACCATGCTGGTGGTGCGCCCCGGGCGCACGGGTCTCACGGCGAGGATCGGTGTGCGCACGCTTGTGGTGTGCGCGATCCTGCTGGCCATTGCCCTGGCGACCGCGGTATTCGCCCTGGGTAGCGGCGATTTCGAGATCCCGGCGCCGCGTGTGCTCCGCGCGCTGTTCATCGGTGACGAACGCTTCGATCGGCTGGTGGTTTTCGATTGGCGGCTGCCGCGCATTCTGCTGGCGCTCGCCCTCGGCGCGGCGCTCGGTGTGAGTGGCGCGATCCTGCAGTCGGTCACCCGCAATCCCCTCGGCAGCCCCGACATCATCGGGTTCAGCACCGGCGCCTACACCGGCGCGCTCCTGGTGATCCTGACCCTCGGCGGCGGGAGTTTCCAGACTGCGGCGGGCGCGATGGTCGGTGGCCTCGGCGCCGCGCTGGTCATCCACCTGCTCGCCTTCCGGCACAACGTGACCGGGTTCCGCCTGATCATCGTCGGTATCGGCGTGAGCGCGATGCTCGCGTCGGTCAACACCTGGCTGATCATGCGGGCCGACCTCGACGCGGCGATGTCGGCCGCGGCCTGGGGTGCGGGTTCGCTCAACGGGTTGTCGTGGCCGCAGGTCGCGCCGACCATGATCGTGCTCGCCGTGCTGGCGGTGGCCCTGATCCCGGCCGCGCCGCGTCTGCAGATCCTCGAACTCGGCGACGACACCGCCCGCGCCCTCGGGCTCGACGCGGGCAAGGCCACCGGCTGGCTGATCGCGCTCAGCGTCGGATTCACCTCGCTGGCAACGGCTGTGGCCGGGCCGATCGCCTTCGTCGCCCTTGCGGCACCGCATCTGGCGCGCAAGCTCACCCGCACCCCGTCGATCGCGCTGGTTCCGGCGGCGGTGATGGGCGCGACCCTGCTGGTCACCTGCGACTGGATCGCCCAGCACGCCTTCGCCCCGACCACCATCCCGGTCGGCATCGTCACCGGTTCGATCGGCGGCCTGTACCTGGCGTATCTGCTCGTCGCCGAAGCGCGACGGAAATAGGAAGCGACATGAACGACACTCACGCCGCGCGGTTGCGCGCCGACCAGGTCCGCCTCGGGTACAAGGGCCGAACGATCAGCGACCAACTCTGCGTAGACATCCCGGACGGCAAGTTCACCGTGATCATCGGCCCGAACGCCTGCGGCAAGTCCACCCTGCTGCGCGCGCTCGCCCGCCTGCTCGCCCCGGAATCCGGGAAGGTGCTGCTCGACGGCAAGCCGGTGACGGACTATCCGGCCAAGGAGCTGGCTCGTCAGATCGGCCTGCTCCCCCAGACCTCCACCGCACCCGACGGCATCCGGGTGGCCGACCTCGTCGCGCGCGGCCGCTATCCGCACCAGACGCTGCTGCGGCAGTGGTCCAAGGCCGACGAGGAGGCGGTGGCGGCGGCGATGGCGGCCACCGGCGTCGCCGAGCTGTCGGCCCGCCCGGTCGACGAACTGTCGGGCGGTCAACGGCAACGGGTCTGGATCTCGATGGTGCTCGCCCAGCAGACGCCAATCATCCTGCTCGACGAGCCGACCACCTTTCTCGACATCGCCTACCAGATCCAGCTGCTCGACCTGTGCCGCGCGCTCAACCGCGAATCGGAACGCACCGTCGTCGCCGTACTGCACGACCTCAATCACGCCTTCCGCTACGCCGACCACCTGATCGCCATGCGCGACGGGCGGATCGTCGCCACCGGCACCCCCGCCGACATCGTCACCGCGGACCTGGTCCACGAGGTGTTCTCGCTGCGCTGCCGCATCGTCGACGACCCGGAAACCGGGACGCCGCTGGTGATTCCGCTGGCCGAGAACGCCGCACCGGTGCACTGAAGAAATGAGGAAAACCCCGTCCATGTTCACCAACCGTTCCCCGGGCCGGCTTCGCGCCGCCCTCGTCGTCCCGGTTCTCGCGCTGGTCGCGGTGCTCGCCGGGTGCGGTGACTCGTCGTCGAACTCCGCCGATTCCGGCCCACGCGAGGTGCCGTCCGCGAAGGGCCCCATCAAGGTGCCCGCCGATCCGCAGCGCATCGTCGTGCTCAACGGCAACCTGGCCGGTTACCTCTACGACCTCGAGGCGCCCGTCGTCGCGGCCGACCCGCGCCTGCTCGGTGTGCCGACCAAGCCGGGCGAGTTCCCGACCGGCTGGGCCGATGACGCCAAGGCACAAGGGACACAGGCCGTTCCGTCCGGTGACAACATCAACCTCGAGTTCATCGCCGCCCAGCGTCCCGATCTGATCATCGGCGGTGGCCAGGGCTACCCCGGCCAGCAGTCGGTGAATGCCTACGACCAGCTCAGCGCCATCGCCCCGACCGTGCTGATGCCGACCGAGACAACCAACTGGCAGGACCAGCTGCGGTTCATCGCCGAGACCGTGAACAAGCCGGCCAATGTCGACACCTTGATCGCGAACTACCAGGCCAAGCTGTCCGAGGCCAAGAGCAAGATCAAGCCGCCCGTCGGCGCGACGACGGTGTTCCAGTCGATCAAGAGTCAGAAGCCGACGGTCTTCGTGCCGACCGCCGCGCTGCCCGCGCTGCTCGCCGAAGTCGGTTTCACGCTGGACACGCAGGTGGAGGCCAAGGCCGGAAACCCCGCCAAGGAGCAGAGCGCCGACTTCATCAGCTTCAGCCCGGAGCTGCTCAGCACGGTGATCGACGCGCCGGTGCTGTTCACCATCCCGCTCAGCGGCGGACGTTCGCTCGAAGAGCTGCGCGCCGATCCGCTCTACGCCTCGCTGCCGTCGTTCGAGGCGGGCAAGGTCTTCGAACTCCCCGCCACCAGCTCGCGTCCGGACTACCGCACCGTCATGGCGACACTCGATCTGCTCGTGGAACGTTTCCGGTGACGTCGGGACTGCTCATCGACCTCAGCCCGCTGCGGGCGTCGCGCCCCTTCCGGTGCGCGTTCGCGGCGCGGCTGGTGTCGGTACTCGGCATCGGGTTGCTCATGGTCGCCCTGCCGCTGCAGATCTATCAGCTGACCGGATCGAGTGTGCAGGTGGCCGGGGTCGCCACCACCACCGCGGTCGCCCTGTTCGCGGGCAGTCTCGCGGGCGGGGTGGTCGCCGACCGGTACGACCGCCGGACAGTGATCCAGTGGTCGCGCAGCGCGGCCGGTATCGGCTTCCTGATCCTCGGGGTGAATGCCGTACTGCCCGAGCCGTTCCTGTCCGCCATCTATCTCGCGGCGGTCGTCGACGGTCTCGCGGGCGGGGTGAGCGGTTCGGCGCTGATGGCCATGGTCCCGGTGCTCGTCGGACGTGAAAAAGTCGCGGCCGCGGGTGCTCTGGTCTCGCTGACCACCGACCTCGGCACCATGATCACCCCGGCGTTCGCCGGCCTGCTCGTCGCGAAAACCGGTGTGGCCACGGCCTATTTCCTCTGCGCCCTCGCGACCACCGCGACCGTCGGGCTGATCACCGCCATCGGCCCGTCGCCGCCACCGCAACGCGATTTGGAGAACCCGGTCCGTGAGCTGGTGGCGGGTATCGCGTTCGCGGTGCGGCACGAGTCCATCCGGCTCATTCTGCTCACCGGGCTGATCGGGATGCTCGTCAGCGGCCCGCTGGTGCTGCTGCCCGCCTTCGCCGATGTCGAACTCGACGCGGGGCCGGGCACCCTCGGCCTGCTCTACGCGGCACCCGGCGCCGGTGCGGTGCTCGGCACGCTGACCAGCGGCTGGATGGGGCGCGCGCACACCGGTCGGGCGCTGCTGATCTCGCTCGGACTGATGCCGATCGGCGTGATCGCGGCCGGACTGTGGTCGCACGCCGCGCTGGTGTTTCTCGGGCTGGCCGGATTCGGCCTGGCCAGAGCCGTGAACATGGTGCTGCGTTACACGATGCTGCAGCAGGCCGCGCCCGACCACATGCGCGGACGGATGTCGGGCCTGCTGATGGTGCAGTCCGTCGCCGGCACCGCGGTCGGCTCCATGGTGGCCGGATTCGTCGGCCAGACCTTCGAACCCGGACGCGCGCTCGTGTTCTACGGCGTCGCCGTCCTGGTACTCACCGGCCTGATGGCGCTCGTCGCCGGGCCACTGCACAGAAAGGAAAACGGTGAAGGATCGCAGTGACTACGCCGCGAACATCGCCGAGGTGCTCGCCGGGGACCACTACGCCAAGGTGCCGTACCCGATCGGCCTGCAGGAAGTGGAGGTGTTGCGGGTCGTGCCCGTTGGCGCGGCACTGCTGCGGATCACCTTCGGCGGCCCGGACATCGCGAAGTTCCACAGCTATGTGCCGGACGAGCATGTGCGCCTGATCTTCCCGGGCGAAGACGGCGTGCTGCGGCTGCCGAAGCTCGACGGCACGATGCTCGAGTGGGGCAACCCGCGACCGATCTCGCGCGAGTACACGGTGCGCCGCCACAGCGTCGAGGACGGCGAACTCGACATCGATTTCGTCATCCACCCCGGCGGTCTCGCCTCGGACTGGGCCACCGCGGTGACCCCGGGCACCAAGGTCCACATCGCGGGTCCGCCCGGTGGCGTCGTCATCCCGGAGACCTACGACGACTATCTGCTCGCCGGTGACATCACCGCGCTGCCCGCCATCGCCCGCTGGCTCGAGCGCATGCCGCGCGACACCACCGGTTGGGCATTCATCGAGGTCGCCGGGCCCGCCGAGGAGATCCCCCTCGACCCGCCCGCGGGCGTGACCGTGCGCTGGCTGCACCGGGGTGACGCGGCGCCCGGCACGAGCGACATCCTCGAGCAGGCTGTCCGCGAGGTGAAAGTCGCTGCCGGACACCGGGTTTTCGCCTGGGTCGCCGGGGAGGCCGGGTGCCTGCGTGGTGTCCGCAAGATCATCCGCGACGACCTGGGCATCGGTCCCAAGGACTCGCTCATCGCCGGCTACTGGAAGCGCGGCGTCGCCGACTTCGATCGAGAGGAATGACCATGACCGACGAACAGGTGATCGCCGATGTGGCCACCGTACTGGGAGTCGAGGCGACCGAACTGAGCGCCGAGACCGATCTGCTCGACGCCGGACTCGATTCGGTGCGCATCATGTCGCTGGTGGAGAAATGGCGGTCGGCTGGTCATGCGGATATCGACTTTCCCACGCTCGCGGGCGAACCCGTACTCGGGTCGTGGATCGAACTGCTGGCGTGAGCAGCGGGGGGGGGGGGCCCCGGGGGGGCCCCCCCCCCCCCCCCCCCCCCCGTGGGGGGTGAGCGCGGGCGCCCCCC
>NZ_JAIWNA010000008.1:0-241623 GCF_020216065.1 Nocardia rosealba | reverse complement strand
CCCCGTACGGGGGTCGTGGATCGAACGGCGGGCGGGAGCCGGGGGGGGGGCGCCCTCGGTGCGCCACCCCCGGCCGAACCGCTTCTGCTGGATCAGTTCCCGAGGGCACCCTCGGCGAGCAGTTGCCGCAGTTCCTTGCGGCTGGTCTTGCCGACGCCGGTCTCGGGGAACTGTTCGATCACCACGACCGCGTCGGGCATCTTCCACGCCGCGACACCCCGCTCGCGCACGAACTTGCGCACGGAGGTGAGCGTCGGTCGCTGCTCCGGATCAGTCGGCTGCACGAAAGCGCAGATACGTTGTCCCAGCACCGGGTCGGGCGTGCCGACGATCACGGCGTCGCGGATGCCCGGATGCTCGAGCAGGTGTGCCTCGAGCTCCTCGGCGGAGACCTTCTCGCCGCCGCGGTTCACCCAGTCGCCCGCGCGGCCGGCGACCACGAGGTTGCCGTCGGGGCGGATCGAGACGATGTCGCCGGTGCGGTACCAGCCGTCGGCGGTGAAGCTGCGGGCGTCGGCCTCGGGGTTGTCGTAGTAGCCGCGAATCGTATACGGGCCCTGAGTGATCAGGTTGCCCTGTTCGCCCGGCGCCACCTCCACACCGTTGTCGTCGACGACCGCGATCTGGTCGAACTCCGACATCGGCCTGCCCTGCGTGCTCACCACCACGTCGATCGGGTCGTCGAGCCGGGTGTAGCAGACCAGGCCCTCGGCCATCCCGAACACCTGCTGCAGGGTGACGCCGAGCGCGGGACCGATCCGGCGCGCCAGCTCGTCCTGGCAGCGGGCGCCACCCACCTGAAGTACCCGCAGGCTCGAAAGATCAGGCGTGTCACCGGCTTCGGCGCGCTCGGTCCACAATCGCGCCAGCGGTGGCACCAGGCCGGTGATGGTGACGCCGAACCGCTCGATCAGCGGGAAGGCCGTCGCCGGTGTGGGATCGGGCGTCATGGCCACCGCACCACCGGCCCACAGCGCGCCGAGAATGCCCGGCGAACTCATCGGGAAGTTGTGGGCCACGGGCAGCGTCGCGAGATACACCGTGTCGCTGTCGAGTTCGCAGATCTCGGCGCTGCGGCGCACGCTGTAGAGGTAGTCGTCGTGGGTGCGGGCGATGAGCTTGGGGATGCCGGTGCTGCCACCCGAGAGCTGCAGAAACGCGACGTCACCGGCCGACGATCCCGGCAGTTCCACCGGCTCGTCGCGGAATTCGGCGATATCGTGCGCGCGCTCGGGCAGTTGCTGGCCCTCGTCGAGGACGAGCAGCACATGCCGCAGGCTCGACACCTTCTCCCGCACCGTCGCCGCGAGCGCCGCGTAGTCGAAGCGTTGGTGGGTTCCGCAGGTGATGACGGCCGTCGCGGCGGCGGCCTCGGCGATCGGCACCAGCTCGGCGGCGCGGTGCGCGGGCAGGCAGAAGACCGGCAGTGCGCCGAGCTCGAAGAGCGCGAAGACCACCTCGACGAATTCGGCCCGGTTGGGCAGCTGCACCAGCACCCGATCGCCCGGCGTGATGCCGAGACGGGCCAGACCGGCGGCGAGCGAACGCGCACGGTGATGGAGTTCGGCATAGGACCAGCTGTGGGCGGTGTCGAGAACCGCGATCCGGTCCGGTGTGGCGGCGGCACGCGCGGCGAGAACATCGCCGAAAGTGTCACCGGTCCAGAGATTGTGGGCGCGATAGCGGTCGGCCAGGTCGGCGGGCCAGGGGGTGAAGCCGGCGAAGGCGGGTTCGGTCAAGTCGAGCACCTCTTTCGAGCAGGCGGTTCGGTGTTTCGGCCAAAAGTTATGAGGGAAGCTAACCAAATAGCTGACAGTCAGGTTAGGCTAACCTCATGTCTAATGGTGATTCTCGCGGTCGGGTCGTCGTCGTCACCGGCGCGGCCGGGGGCATCGGCGCTGCGATCGCCGCGCGCTTCGCTGCCGAGGACCGGGTCGTCTCACTGTGGGACCTCGACCCGGCCGTACACCGGACCGCCGCCGCGATCGCGAAGCGGTTCGATGCTGCCACCGACCGTCGCGGCGCCGGAAGTGCCGCAGTGGCCACGCTATCCGCGCCCGACGTGCACGGCGTCACCGTCGATCTCACCGACAGCGCAGCCGTGCGGGCGGCCTTCGACCGGCTCACGGCCGACTACGGCGCCGTCGAGGTGCTGGTGCACGCGGCGGGCGTGATGGTCGGCGGCCCCGCGCTCGAACTCGACCCGGCGGACTGGACGCGCTGTCTCAGCGTGAACGCAACCGCGACCATGCTGGTCACCCAGCGTGCCGCCGCCGAGATGGTCGCCGCCGGGACCGGGGCGATCGTGGTGGTCTCCTCCAATGCCGCGGCCACGCCCCGGGTCGGCATGGCCGCCTACGGCGCCGCCAAAGCCGCGGCGACCGCGTTCACCCGGTCGCTCGCCTTGCAGGTGGCGCCGCTCGGTGTGCGGGTCAACCTGGTCTCCCCCGGCTCCACCGACACCCCCATGTTGCGCGACATGTTCGGCGGCACACCGCTGGACGACGCCGCCGAGACCGCGCTGCTCGACGGTGATCCCGCCGCCTACCGGCTGGGAATCCCGTTGCGGCGCATCGCCACTCCCGACGACATCGCGTCGGCCGTCCACTTCCTGGCGTCCGACGGCGCCCGCCACATCACCATGCACGACCTGCGGGTCGACGGTGGCGCAACGCTAGATATGTGACCGAGAGGATGATCCCCATCAGTACCGCCAGTTCAGACCCCGCTTTTGTGCTGTCCCGTCCGCAGCGGACCGTGTCCGCGACCGCGGGCGGGACGGTTTTCCGCTCGGCACACGACGCGATCACCGCGCTGCGCAGTGGCCGGATCAGCCACATCGTCGGCGCACTGCCCTTCCGCCCCGGCGCACCGACAGCGCTGTGGGCGCCGGAATCTGTGACGATCACCGACGCGCCCTACCAGCCCCGGATGCTCGAGCGCGATTCGGAGCCCCTGCCACAGTTCGCCTTCGACGCGGCGCTTCCCGCACCCGAGGAGCACCGCAGGCGCGTCGCCACCGCTGTCGAACTGCTGGCCGACCCCGCCCATCCCCTGCGAAAGGTCGTGCTGGCACGGGCGATTCGGGCCCGCTCGGCGACTCCGGTTCGCGCACTGGACATCCTCGACCTGATGGTCGCCTCGGACCCGATGTCGAACGGTTTCCTGGTCGATCTGTCCGCGGCGGGCGGGCGATATCCCGGCCGCCATCTCCTCGGCTCCAGTCCGGAGATCCTGGTGCGCCGTGACGGGAACAGCGTCGTGAGCTATCCGCTGGCCGGCTCGGCCCGCCGGGTACTCGACGACGGCGATGCCGACCGGGTGGCCGCCGACATGCTGCTCGCCTCGACCAAGGACCTGGCCGAACACCGCTTCGTCACCGATCAGGTGTCGGCCGTGCTGCGTGACCGCTGCGCCGAAGTACACACTCCCGCACCGGAACTCATGGCAACACCGGCGATGTGGCACATCGGTACGCCGATCACCGCGGCCGTCCCGCTGGCCGGCCCGTCGGCACTCGAGCTCGCCGTAGCGCTACACCCCACCCCGGCGATCTGCGGCACACCGACCGTCGCAGCCGCCCGCCTCATCGCCGAACTCGAGGGTGAACGCGGCTTCTACGCGGGGGCTGTCGGCTGGTGCGATGCCGACGGCAACGGCGAATGGATGGTGAGCATCCGCTGCGCCGAGCTGTCCGAGCACGGCACCACGCTACTCGCGCACGCGGGCGGCGGGATCGTCGCCGCGTCCGACCCGTCCGCCGAATTGGCCGAGACCACCGGCAAATTCCAGCGCATCCTCGCTCCGCTCGGTATCGCGGATCTGCCCGTCACCGTTGGCTGAGCCGACTTCCGCTCGAACGAAAGACCGTCATGCCTATCCCCCCGATCGCGCCCTATCCGATGCCGGGCGTCGACGAGTTCACCGCCGACCAGGTCGACTGGACTGCTGAACCAGGACGTTGCGCCCTGCTGATCCACGATATGCAGCAGTACTTCCTCGACGCCTACGACCTGCACCGCGACCCCGCCCGCACCCTGATCGCCAATATCGCTCTGCTGCGCGACCGCTGCCACGAGCTCGACATCCCGGTGATCTACACGATGCAGCCCGGTAATCAGCACCCGTCGCGACGCGGCATTCTGGCCGACTTCTGGGGCAGCGGAATGGCCGAGGGCGCCGACACGCAGGTCATCAATGCCCTCGCGCCCGAACCGCAGGACATCCAGGTGACCAAGTGGCGCTATTCGGCGTTCCAGCGCACCGACCTGCGTGAACTGCTCGGTTACTACCGGCGCGATCAGCTCCTGGTCACCGGCGTCTACACGCACATGGGCTGCATGCTCAGTGCCGCCGAGGCATTCATGGGTGATGTGCGGCCGTTCCTCGTCCACGACGCGACGGCGGATTTCAGCCGCGACGAGCATGTGATGGCACTGAACTACGTCGCCCGGCGTTGCGGGGCGGTGGTCGGGACCTCGGAGCTGCTGCGTCAGCTCGATCCCGCACAGGTCGAAGCAGACGCCTGACCCGTCGGCGGACGCTCCGCCATTCGAACCAAGACAAGACTGACTCGCCTCGCGCGGCTGCCGGACTCTTCCCGAGTCCGGCAGCGCCGCGTGGGGTGGGTGGAGAACTTTGACGAAGGAGTTGCTGTGGGCTCGGTGGAACGGGACGACGTGAGCGCCGACCATCCCGGATTACCGCTCACCGGAGCGCAATTGGGCATCTGGAACGCGCAGCGACTCGACCCCGAGTCGCTCAGTTACCTGGTCGGCGAGGTGCTCGAGATCTCGGGTGCGCAGGCAGTGGATGTGCCGTTGCTGGACACCGCGATTCGCCGGACCATCGCCGAAACCGACACGATGCGCCTGCGATTCAGTGAGACTCCCGAGGGGCCGCGGCAGCGGATCACCGAGCTGGAACCGGAGCTGCGTCCACTCGTCGATCTGCGCGGTGAAGCCGACCCGGTCGCCGCGGCGCACCGGCTGGTCGCCGCCGAACGCGAACGCGCCGCGACCTATTGCCGCGACATGGTCGACCGGCAGCTCTACACCTACACACTGCTGCGCCTCACCGACAACGACGTGTGGTGCATCCAGCTCTATCACCACCTGATCATCGACGGCTACAGCGCGGCCATGGTGTCGCGCCGGGTCGCGGCCCACTACACCGCCCTGCGTCGCGGTACCGAAGTGCCGCGCCTGCGCTGGGGGTCGGTGGAGACGCTCGTGGCCGAGGACCTGGAATACCGTGGGAGCCAGGCGCATCGGCAAGACCGCGAGTACTGGCGCGACCGGCTCACGCCGCTGCCGCCGCTGGACGGGCGCGGGCGGGCACCCGAGGGCGTGGTCGAGCAGACCCACGAGGTGCGCGCGGTCCTCGACGCCGACCTGATGGGTCGCGTCAAAACAGCGGCCACCGAGGCCGGTATCACGTGGGCCGACGTGCTCGTCGCCGGTTACGCGGGATTCGTGCACCGGCTGCTCGGTGAGACCGATGTGGTCATCGCGCTGCCGGTGATGGCGCGTGTCGGCAAGACCGCCCTCACCACCCCGTCGATGGCGGTCAACGTCCTGCCGCTGCGAGTTTCGGTGTCCGGTCAGGACCGCCTGGGTGAGCTGGGCAAGCGGGTGGCCGACGCACTGCGAGAGATGCGCGCCCACCAGCGTTTTCGCGGTGAGGACCTGGCCCGCGAATTCGGTGGGGCACAGACCGGTGCCCTGCTGCACGGCATCGGCGTCAATCTCAAGGCCTTCGACTTCGCCCTCGATTTCGACGGTGCCACCGGCACCCTGCGCAATGTGGCCGGTGGGCCGCCGGAAGACCTCGGCCTGACCGTCACCCCGCTGTCGGAGGACCGCGTCCAGCTCGGCTTCGAGGTCGACGCGCGGTCTTTGGACGCGGCCACCGCGCGGCGACGGATGGACGCGCTGGTCACGCTGATCACCGAACTGGTCGATGCCGACGAGCCGATCGGCGCGATCACCCTGTACCCGGCCGAGATCGCGGCCGACATCGCCGTCGAGCGCGCCGGCGCGGCCCTGCCCGGTCGTCCCGACGACGTCGTCGAGGTCTTCGACCGCATGGTCGCGGCCCAGCCCGACGACATCGTCCTCGTCGACGGCACCCACCGGCTCACCGCGGCGGAACTCGGTGCCCGCGTGCACCAGCTCGCGCGCTACCTGCGTGGCCGAGGCATCGGCCCCGAAGACATCGTCGGCATCGCCCTCCCCCGCTCGGTCGACCTGGTGATCGCCCTGCTGGCAGTGCAACACGCGGGTGCGGCCTTCTTGATCCTCGACATCAACCACCCCGCCCAGCGCCTGGCAGACATCATCGACGACGCCGATCCGGCCTTGATTCTGACGAATGACATTGTCGCGGAAGCGGTCTTCGCAGAGCGGCTCACGACTGACGGGTCCCCGGACCGGACTTCCGCAGCGCAGGCGGACGGCCTGTCCATGACTGGCGACGTGGTGAACCGCCATGTGGCACCGGGAATACTCCTGTTGTCGGACAACGGGGTTCGAGCAGCCATCACCAGCCTGCCGAGCGGGCCGCTGTCGATGGCTGAACTCGCCGCGCCTCGTTCAGCCGGCCATCTCGCCTATGTCGTGTACACCTCGGGCTCCACCGGCAAGCCGAAGGGTGTGCAGATTTCGAGCGGTGCGATGGCTCAGCTGTTGCACCACCACCGGTGCACCGTCTACGCCGATACCGCCGGGCGAGTGGGCGGGCGGCAGCTGCATGTCGCGCACACCTATTCCTTCGCCTTCGATGCGGCCTTGGACCAGCTCTTGTGGCTGTGGTGCGGGCACCGGATCCATCTGTACGACGTAGATATCCAGAAGGACGCGTCCGCGCAGGTAGCGGCGTTGCGGACCGATCGCATCGATGTCGTCGACACCACCCCCTCGATGGCGACCGCGCTGATCGACAACGGGTTGCTCGGCAGCGCACACCGTCCGGAGCTGTTGTTGCTCGGTGGTGAGGCGACGCCACCCGCGTTGTGGACGGCCATCGTCGCGTCGAAGGTGGTCGCCCGCAACATGTACGGCCCGACGGAGGCAACCGTCGACGCGCTGAGTGCGCCGGTGACGGGTGCTGTGCCGCACGTCGGTGGACCGCTGGCGGGTACCCGCGCCTACCTGCTCGACGGCGCGTTGCAGCCGGTGCCCGACGGTGAGATCGGCGAGTTGTATTTGGCGGGGCCACAATTGGCTCGCGGGTACCTCGGGCGCATGGTGGTGACGGCGGAGCGGTTCGTCGCCGATCCGTTCGCGTGCGGGGAACGCATGTACCGCACCGGTGACCGGGCACGCTGGCTCCCCGGCCACGGCTACGACTACCTCGGGCGCGCGGATTCCCAGATCAAGGTCCGCGGTTACCGCGTGGAACTGGGCGAAGTCGAGGCATCGCTCGGCGCGCTACCGGGGGTAGCCGCAGCGGCCGCCACTATCCGCAAGTCCGGCGACAGCACCCGACTGATCGGTTACCTCGTCCCCGAGACCGGCCGCACCCTCGACGCCGACCAGCTCCGTCAGCTGCTGACCACCCTGGTCCCCGACCACCTGGTCCCCTCGGCCCTGGTGATCCTCGATTCACTGCCAACCACCGTCAACGGAAAACTCGACCGCGCCGCCCTCCCCGCACCCCAACTGACCGCCACCGGCCGACCGCCACGCACCGAGCAGGAGCGGGCACTGTGCGGAATCGTCGGCGAAGTCCTCGGCCTGGCGCAGGTCAGCGCGACCGACGACTTCTTCGGCCTCGGCGGCGACAGCATCACCGCCATCGGCGTGAGCAGCCGCCTCCGCGCCCTCGGCTGGGAACTCCAACCCAAAACCCTCCTCGCCCAACGCGACCTGGCCACCATCGCCGCCACCGCCCAGACGGCCGAAGCCCGCACCGACGCCCCGACCCCGGACGAACCGACCGGTTCCGTCCCGATCCCGCCCATGGTCGGGGCACTGTTCGAGGCGAACGCGGACCCCGGCACCATCGCCGGCTACGCCCAGTGGACAGCCCTGACCCTCCACGAAGACCTCACCGTCGACCACCTCACCACCGGCCTGCAAACCCTCCTCGACCGTCACGACTCCCTCCGCCTCGTCCTCGACGGGTCCGGCACCGACGCCCGGCTCGAGGTCGCCGCAGTGGGCACCGTGCGCGCGTCCGATCTGGTCCGGGAGGTCGCTCCCCCACGCACCACCGATGTCGCGGCGCACACGGAAACCGCGCCGATCGCCCACCTCGATGAAACTGCCGACGCCACAACACGACCGGAGCGCGCCGGGGCACCGCAGCACATTGAGTCGAGGCGCGCGGACATCGGTGCCGCCACATCCCGTACGGACCCGGCGCCGAGGCTTGGTGGGATGGCTGAGCTCACCGAGTCGGTCGCAGTCGCTCTGGCGGGGGAACTGGCGCCCACCGCGGGTGTCCAGATTCGTGCCGCGCTGGTACGTAGCGGGCACGCCGTCGCCGATCGGTTGGTGCTGGTTGCCAATCACCTGGTGGTAGACGGTGTTTCGTGGCGAATCCTGGTGCCCGAGCTGTATGAGGCCTGCTCCGCCGCAAAGGAAGAACGCCCCGCGCGACTGGCTGGGAAGGGGAGTTCGTGGCGGCGGTACGCCACGCTGCTCGCCGAGTCCGGTGTTGCGGGCGAGTACCGCGCGGAGCTGGCGCACTGGGAGCGCGCGCTCGGCGACGCGAGCGTCGCACCCCTCGGGGAGAGAGCGCTCGATCCCGCTGTAGACCTTGTCGAGAGCGCCGAGCAGACAAGGACTTTCGCTACACCGGCGATCACCGAAGCCTTCCTCACGACACTGCCCACCGCCTACCGAGCGAAGACCGACGATGTATTACTCGCGGCACTCATGCTCGCACTCAACGCTTGGCGGCACGAGCGCGGCGAGTCGCTCGAACCGGGCAGGCCGGTCACCGTCGAGGGTCACGGGCGCGAAGCATTGCGCCCCGACACCGATTTCGCTGGCACCGTCGGCTGGTTCACCAGCGAGTTCCCGGTGTGGACGCCCGCGACCGGCATCGACGATCCCGCCGGACTCACCGAGGCCTTGTCCGGTGGCGCGGCGGCCGGACACCTGCTGCGCGCGGTCAAAGAGGCCAAGCGCGCTGTTCCCGGCAACGGTGTGGGCTACGGCGTGCTGCGCAGGCTCGACCCCGAGACCGCGCCGCGATTCGCCGGTCGCCGCGCACCGGAGGTGCTGCTCAACTACCTCGGCCGGTTCGGTGGCGGTGGAACTGCAGGTTGGAGCCTGCCCGAGCACGACGCGTTCGCGGTGACGGAACCATCGGAAAAGGCACTCACCGAGGTGCTTTCACTGAATGTCTTCGTGCACGAATCCGCGCGGGCCGGTGCGCCGCGGCTGGCCGTGGAGTGGACAGCCGCGAGCCGGATTCTCGGCGCCGACCAGGTCGCGGAAATCCAGCGGCACTTCGAACTCGCGCTGGAGGCGTTCGCCGCTCACGCGAGGTTGTATCCCGGCGGACTCACACCGTCGGACTGCCCCGGCGTGATCGTCGACCAGGACACCATCGACGCGCTGGAGGACGCGCACGGCCCACTGGCCGAACTTCTCCCGCTGTCGCCCTTGCAGGAAGGGTTGCTGTTCCACGCGATTCGTGACGGTGCCGACGACGTCTACACCCTGAGCGCCCGCGTCGACCTGCACGGCCCCCTGGACGGCCCACGGTTGGCGGCGGCCTTCGACACCGTTGTGGGCAGACACCCGACCATGGCCGCCGCCTTCCATTTCGAGGACCTGGACCAGCCGGTGCAGGCGGTTCCACGTTCGGTCGGCATGCCCTGGCGTGAGGTCGACCTCGCCGATCTGCCGCCGCGCATCGCGGAGGCCGCCGCCGACCGGCTCGAGGCCGAAGCGATCCGCCACCGATTCGCGGTCGACCGCTCACCGATGTTGCGCGCCACCCTGATTCGCCTGCCACGCGACGCACACCGCCTAGTGCTCAACACCCACCACCTGGTGATCGACGGCTGGTCGACCCCGATCGTTCTGCGCGAAGTACTAGCCACCTACCACGGCGACGAGCTCCCCCCGGCCGCCTCGTACGGCGACTACCTGACCTGGCTCGGCACCCGCGACCGCGAGGCCGTGCGCGCCGCCTGGTCGCAGCGACTCGCCGGGCTCGAAGCGCCCACAATGGCGCGCGATCTGATCGCCGATGTTGCCCATAGCCACCGGGACCGCGAGGCCCGCCCGTGCCGGGACCTTGCGTCGCAGCAGCGTGAAGTGCGGCAGCGGCAAGTTCCGATGCCCGAGTCGCTCGCCACCGCACTCGCCGAGCTGGGCCGCCGACGCGGCCTCACGATGAACACCCTGGTGCAGGGCACGTGGGCGCTGGTGCTCGCCGCGCTCAGCGGCCGCACCGACGTCGTGTTCGGGGCCACTGTCTCCGGCCGCCCCGCCGAGCTTCCCGGTGTGGCAGGCATGGTCGGCCTGTTCGCCAACACAGTGCCCGTTCGCTGCTCCTTCACACCTGCGCGCCCACTGCTCGACCAGTGGGCCGACCTTCAGGAAAACCAGTTCGCCATGCAGGACTTCGACCACGCGAGCCTGGCGGAGATCGAACGGGTCGCGGGCCTCGGCACCCTCTTCGACACCCTGGTCGCCTTCGAGAACTTTCCCAACTCCGGCCCGGGACAACCGGACTCCCACGACCTGCGTCTCGGCGAATTCCACAACCACGGCAACACCCACTACCCACTCACCCTGATCGCCCCGCCGGGCGACCAGCTGGAGCTAGTGATCTGGTATGACCGCAGCGTCGTCCCCGAGCCCGTCCTCCATCACATCGCCGACCGGATCACGGCGATCCTCACCGCCGTCGCCACCACTCCGGACACCGCTGCGAACCATTTCCTCGACCCACTCACACCCGCCGTCCCCCAGCGACAAATCAGCGCACCGGAACCAGCGGTCGCCGCACCTAACACCATCGCGAGCGCGCTGAACGATGGGGAACAGTGCGTCGCAGCGCCGATCGTCGAGTCGTCCGCACTCCCCGACCCCTCCGGTACAACGTTGGCCGAATGGGGTATTCCTGTCGATCCAGCCGCCCCCGCGGTCACCGCCGAAGGTGTCACCATCGACTTCGGCGAATTCGATGCCAGGGCCAATCA
The DNA here is from genome assembly GCF_020216065.1 of Nocardia rosealba. Classification (GTDB taxonomy): domain Bacteria; phylum Actinomycetota; class Actinomycetes; order Mycobacteriales; family Mycobacteriaceae; genus Nocardia; species Nocardia rosealba. Next base: position 230,456 of record NZ_JAIWNA010000008.1, on the reverse strand, counting down.
GGTTGCGCGGTGGCTCATCTCGCAAGGTGTCGGTCCCGAGACCGTGGTTGCCGTTGCTATGCCGCGCACCATCGATTCGGTCGTCGCGGCGCACGCGATCTGCCGAGCCGGTGGCGTCTATCTTCCGATCGATCCGGAGCAACCCGCACAGCGCATCGAGAAGATCCTCGATACCGCTTCTCCCGCAATGGTTCTGCGCTCGCTCGACGAAGCGGGCATCCGCTCGGCGGACGAGCGATCGCCCGACCACGAGCGAGGCGGGTTCGCCGACGCTCCGCTCACCGATGCGGACCGACTCGCCCCGCTGCGTCCCGCCAATACCGCCTGCCTGCTCTACACCTCCGGCTCCACCGGTGTGCCGAAGGGTGTGAGCCTGTCGCACGCGGCGATCATCTCCACCTTCGAATGGCTTCAGCGTGAGGTCCGGTTCGGCCCGGGCGACACCATGCTCTACCGCACCCCGCCGATCTTCGACGCCTCGCTGATGGAGATGTTCCTGCCGCTGCACGTCGGCGCCCGGATCGTGCTGACCCGCCCCGGCGGCCACCGCGACCCCTACTACCAGGCACAACTCATGAGCGCGGAGCGAGTCACGGCGATGTGGATGACGACCTCCATGCTCACCGTGCTCGCCGAAGAGGCCGATCTCTCGGGATGCGCGGACCTTCGCTGCGTCCTCACCGGCGGTGAAGTGCTGCCGGCGGCGACGGCGCAGCGGATGCGCGCACTCACCGGTACCGCTGTGTACAACTTCTACGGTCCCACCGAGGCGGCGATCGGCTTCACCTTCCACGAGACCGTCGACGCCGACACCACATCGGTCCCGGTCGGTGCACCCGCCGACACCGTCCGCATCCTCGACGACCAGCTGCACCCCGTCCCCGAGGGCACCGTCGGTGAGCTCTACATGACCGGAGTGCGGTTGGCGCGCGGCTATCTTGCCCGTCCCGACCTGACCGCCGCAGCCTTCGTCGCCGACCCGTTCGGCAGCGGCGAACGGATGTACCGCACAGGTGATCTGGTGAAACTGAACCCCGACGGCGAACTCGACTACATCGGCCGCACCGACAGCCAGGTGAAGTTGCGCGGCCAGCGCATCGAACTGGGCGATATCGAATCGGCCCTGCTCACGTGCCCCGGCGTGGCCCATGCGGTGGTACAGCTGCGCGAGGACACACCGGGCGATCAGCGGCTGGTCGCCTACCTCATGGCGAAGTCCGGAATCACGCTCGACACGGATTCGATCCGCGAACAACTGCGAAACAAGCTGCCCGCGTATATGATTCCCGCCGCCGTTGTCGTGCTGGATCACATCCCCCGCACAGCGACGGAGAAGATCGATCGCCGGGCGCTCCCAGCACCGGAGTCTCGCACCGCGGACGGCAATACTCTCGACACCATTCGCGCGGCAATGGCTGCCGTCCTCTCGGTCCCCGAGATCGGCACCGACGACGACTTCTTCGACAAGGGCGGCCACTCCCTGCTCGCCGTGCGACTGGTCGGCCGACTCACCCGCGCGGACCTACCCGTGGTCCTCGACGACGTCTTCACCGCCTCGACCCCCCGCGAGCTCGCAGCCCGCATCGGCGCGGCCGACCCCACCACCCCACCGAAGGACGGTCTCGCCGGCCTGGGCCGCCGCCTCGATCCGGTCCTGGAACTGCGCGCCGAGGGCTCGGTCCCGCCACTGTTCTGCATCCACCAAATCGGCGGCACCGCATGGAAATACGCTCCCCTGGCAAGGCTGCTTCGGGCCGAACGACCCATCATCGGCCTGCAGATGCCCCACCTCACCGAGCCGACCGCCCGGACACGCACCCTCGACGACCTGGCGCGCTACTACCTGGCCGCCGTCCGCCGCATCCAACCGCACGGCCCGTACCACTTCCTGGGCTATTCGCTGGGCGGCAATCTCGCCCACGCCATGGCCGCCATCCTCGAAGCCGAGGGTGAGCAGGTCGGCTATGTGGGTCTGCTCGACTCGCACCCGCTGTCGAACCTGACCGAGCGGGCCGCCGCGACCCTGGCGGATCCTTCCGGAATGGCCGCACTCGTACCCGAAATCGGCGAGTACCCAGCCGAATTGGCTTCCGTGGTAACCCAGGCCGCGACCGAACTGCTGCGCATGGTCACCGAGTCCGAGTCCCCCTCCTACAGCGGCCCGATGGCCCTGTACTGCGCGGACAACGGTCTCGAACCCGAGCGCGTGCACGCCCAGCTCACCGGCTGGCGGGCCGCGGGCGCCCAGCTGGTGGTCCGGCGACTGCCCTACACCCACAACGAGATCGCGATGCCGACCGGCTGGATCGAGGTCGCCGCGCTCATCGACGCGGATCCCGCGATCCGCACCTGAACTTCCACCTGGATAGAAAGAAGGAACAACTCCTATGTCAGCGCACCGAATGACGGCCCGCATGCGCGCCGCCGTCGCACTCCTGATCGTCGCGGTGACCGCGACGGCAGTGGGCTGCGGCACCTCCACCTCCGAAGGGTCGACCGACACCGGCACCCGCCAGGTGGAAACCGCCAAGGGCCACATCACCGTGCCCGCCGACCCACAGCGCATCGTGGTACTCAACGGCGCCCTCGCCGGATTCCTCTACGACCTGGACGCGAACGTGAAGGCCGCGGATCCGCGCATCCTCGGCGTCACCCTCGCACCCGGCGAGTTCCCCCCCTCCTGGGCCGCCGACGCGAAAGAGCAGGGCACCGAAGCGGTCCCCTCCGGTGACGACCTCAATCTGGAGTTCATCGCCGCCCAGCGTCCGGACCTCATCATCGGCGGCGGACCCGGCTTCCCCGGCCTGCAGACCATCAAGAACTACGACAAGCTCAGCGCCGTCGCACCGACCGCCCTCGTCCCCTCGGACCTCGCCAACTGGCAGGACCAACTGAAGACGGTGGCCGACTTCGTGAACCGCGCCGACAAGGTCGAGCCCATGATCACCGCCTACAAGGACCGGGTCGCGGAAGTGAAGGCGAAGCTGAAGATCCCCCAGGGCGCGACCTCGGTGATGCAGTCCCAGGCCGACGGCAAGCCCATCCTGCTCGCCCCCGGCACCCCGCTGTCCAACCTCCTCGCCGACGTCGGCTTCACCATCGACGACAAGATCGAGGCCAAGGCAGGCAACCCGCCCCGCACCCAGGCAGGCGACTGGGTCACCTTCAGTCCCGAACTCCTGAGCACCGTCGCCGACGCCCCGGTCCTGTTCGTGATCCTGCTCGACGGCGGCCGCAACATCCCCCAGCTGAAGCAGGACCCGGCCCTGGCCATGCTCCCCGCATTCCAGAAGAACCAGGTCTACGAACTCCCCGCAGCCAGCAAGCGCCCGGACTACCGCCAGTCCATGGCCACCCTCGACCTGCTGGCCGACACCTTCAAGTAGCCACGCGACAGCGAGAGGCCCCGCCGGTGAAATACCGGCGGGGCCTCTCTTGTTCGATGTCGCTTGTCTTACAGCGCCTTCAGTTCCTCGGTGACCGCACCGACGGACTTCTTGGCGTCGCCGAACAACATGGAGGTGTGGTCGGCGTAGAACAGCGGGTTGTCGATGCCGGCGAAGCCGGAGTTCATCGAGCGCTTGAGCACGATGACGCTCTTGGCCTGGTCGACATTGAGGACCGGCATGCCGTAGATCGGGCTGGACGGATCCTCGCGGGCGGCGGGGTTGGTGACGTCGTTGGCGCCGATCACCAGCACCACATCGGTGCGGTTGAACTCACCGTTGATGTCGTCCATTTCCTTCATCGCGTCGTAGGAGACCTCGGCCTCGGCCAGCAGCACGTTCATGTGCCCGGGCATACGACCGGCGACGGGGTGGATCGCGTACTTGACCTCGACACCCTTGCCTTCCAGCAGCGACGCCATCTCCTTGACCGCGTGCTGGGCCTGGGCGACGGCCATACCGTAGCCGGGAACCACGATGACCTGGTTGGCGTAGGCCATCTGGATCGCGGCATCGGCGGCGGAGGTGGCCTTGGCCGTCTTGGCCTCACCACCGGCACCGGCGGCCACCGCGCCACCGCCACCGAAACCACCGGCGACGATCGCGGGAATCGACCGGTTCATGGCCTTGGCCATCAGGTTGGTGAGGATGGTGCCGGACGCGCCGACGATCATGCCCGCCACGATCATCGCGGTGTTGTTCAGCGCCAGGCCCGCGGCCGCGGCCGACAGACCGGTCAGGGCGTTGAGCAGCGAGATGACGACCGGCATGTCGGCGCCACCGATGGGCAGCACCACCATCAGGCCGAGCACACCGGCCAGCACCAGCAGCGCGATCATCCAGAGCTGCGACACGCCACCGTCGTCGGCGCCGAGACCGATCACCACGGCACACACGATGGAACCGAGCAGCAGCAGCAGGTTCAGCGGCTGCTGCAGCTTGCCGATGCCGATCGGCTTGCCGGACAGGATCTCCTGCAGTTTGGCGAAGGCGATGATCGAGCCCCAGAAGGAGATCGAGCCGATCACCGCGGCGAACAGCGAACCGATGATGATGTGGATGGTCGGCTCGTCGTGCAGCGCGGAAAAGCCCGAGCTGTCGATGAATTCGGCCCACGCGATGAGCGCGACGGTGCCACCACCGACACCGTTGAACGCCGCGACCAACTGCGGCATCTCGGTCATCTTGGTACGCACGGCCGGCGGAACACCCAGTGCCACACCGACGATCAGGCCACCGGCGATCAGGATCCAGTTCAGCATCTCGGTGTGCCGGATCGAGATCAGCGTGGCGATCACGGCGATCGCCATACCGACGGCCGCGATCTGGTTGCCGCGCACGGCGGTCTTGGGGCCGGTGAGCCCCATCAGGCCGTAGATGAACATGGAGAAGGCCACGATGTAGAGGCCGTTGACCAGGTAGGTCATATTGTCGACTGCGTGCATCACTCGGCCGCCTTCTTCTTACCCTTGAACATGCCGAGCATGCGGTCGGTGACCACGAAGCCACCGATGACGTTCAGCGTTCCGAACACCACGGCGACGAACAGGATCACCTGCACCAGCAGGGAGGGATCCTTCACGTTGCCCAGCGTCACCAGCGCACCGAGCACGACGATGCCGTGAATGGCGTTGGTGCCCGACATCAGCGGGGTGTGCAGGGTGTTGGGGACCTTGGAGATCACCGCGAAGCCGACGAAGCCGGACAGCACGAGAATGGCGATATTGGCGAGAAGTTCGGTGTACATCAGGCTTCCACCTCACGGGTCACGCAGGAATCGGCCAGCACCTGATCGCTGAAGTCGGGCGCGAGCTTGCCGTCGACCAGCATCAGTTCCAGCAGCGCGGCGATGTTCTTGGAGTACAGCTCCGAAGCGTGCTCGGGCATGGTGGCGGGCAGGTTCAGCGGCGAGGCGATGGTCACCTCGTGCTTGACGACGATCTCGCCGGGCTCGGTGAGCTCACAGTTGCCACCGGTCTCCCCGGCCAGGTCGACGATCACACTGCCGGGCTTCATGCCCTCCACCGCGGCCGCCGTCACCAGGCGCGGCGCCGGGCGGCCCGGCACGAGCGCGGTCGTGATGACCACGTCGAAACCCTTGATCGCGTCTTCCAGCGCCTGCTGCTGCTTGGCCTTCTCCTCCTCGGTGAGCTCGCGGGCGTACCCACCCTCACCGGCGGCGTCGATGCCGAGGTCGAGCCACTGCGCACCGACCGAACGCACCTGGTCGGCGACCTCGGGGCGCACGTCGTACCCGGTGGTGCGGCCGCCGAGACGCTTGGCGGTGGCCAGCGCCTGCAGACCCGCCACACCCACACCGAGCACCAGCACGGTCGCGGGCTTCACGGTGCCCGCCGCGGTCGTCAGCATCGGGAAGAACCGGGTCGACTCCGAGGCGGCGAGCAGCACAGCCTTGTACCCGGCCACGTTGGCCTGCGAGGACAACGCGTCCATCACCTGCGCACGCGAGATACGCGGGATCGCCTCCACCGCGAAGGCCTGCACACCGGCCGCCTTCAGCGCGCCGATCTGGTTCTCCGCGTTGCGGGGCGCGAGGAAGCCGATCAGCGTCTGCCCGGACGACAGCCTGGCCACCTCGGCATCGCTGGGCGGAGCCACCTTCACCACGACATCGGCCGACCACGGATCGCCGATCGTCGCACCGGCCTCTACATAGGCCGCGTCGGGAATGAGCGCGCCGAGGCCCGCACCGGCTTCCACGATCACCTCGACACCCTGCTTGGACAGGGTGGGAATGATCTTGGGTACCAGGGCGACTCGCCGCTCACCCACGCCGGACTCGCGAACGACTCCGACACGCGCGCCGCGCGGCGAAACCTCGCCAACGTTTTGCGTTGTCTCCACTAGTCAGACTTCCTTTTCGTGCTGGCTTCGAGCCTGGGAACAACGGTTCAGCCGACGTTACTGGTCAGTAAGTTCAACTGAAATCCTCGCAACTGTACTCGGCTCGCGGTGAGCCTAGCGGAGATGCCCGTCACAGCGGAGAACTGGACTCTTGACCATAAAACGGACAGAGCGGACCTGTTTCCGCAGCGACAGCCACTTCCTCGGCCCGCCGGGCGCCGGGTGGCGCCTGACTACACATTCGTAGCCGCAGGTAGGCAAGGACAAGAACGCACAAGCAGGTCCGATACTTACCTGGACGTGAGAGTGCGGGTAGGACGGCCGACCACCGAGCGGGACGTGACGTGTGTCATGCAAGGACTGTTGCGTCCCGAGGGCCACGCCGTAGGGTTCACGGTGTGAACGACTGCGTCTTCTGTCGGATCGTGGCCGGTGCCGCGCCGGCGACCAAGGTCTACGAGGACGACGCCGTCTGCGCGTTCCTCGACATCCGGCCCATCACGCGAGGCCACACCCTTGTGATCCCCAAGACCCACGCCACCGAACTCGACGACCTCGATCCCGATCTCGGCGCACAGGTCTTCCGCGTGGGTCATCGCCTGGCCCGCGCCCTGCGCCGGAGCGGGCTGGCCAGCGACGGCGCCAATCTCGCGATCAACGACGGCACCGCGGCCTTCCAGACCGTCGGCCATGTGCACCTGCACGTGGTGCCGCGCAAGCACGGTGACAAACTCGGTTTCGCCAAGGGGTTCCTGCTGCGACGTCCGCACGAACCCACCTCGACTGCGGCGGCGATCCGCGCGGGCATCGACGCGCTCGACGCCGAGGCGAATAGGCCGGGGCGGCAACCGGATCGGCCGACCCCGTCGAGCGAAGCAGAAGGAGTACAGGGATGACCGAACCGACACCGTCGCGCGAACTGCTCACCGATCTGCTCGCCCAGCAGTGGGAGACCATCGCCGCCTTGGTCGCCGACCTCGACGAAAAGGCCTGGCGCCGACCGTCTCCCCTGCCCGGCTGGACGCTGTTCGATGTGGTCGCGCACGTGATCGGTACCGAATCGTGGTTGCTCGGGCGCACCCCGCCCGCCCATGATCCGTTGCGCCCCAAGACCGATGTGCGCACGCTGCCGCACGTGCGCAACGAAGTCGCCGTGCTCAACGAGATCTGGGTCGACCGGTTGCGGCCGCTGTCGGGCAAACGCCTGCTCGCGCTGTTCGACGAGGTCACCGAGCTGCGCCGGGCCGCCCTTGCCGCCATGACCGACGAGGAGTGGGAGGCGCCGACGGTATCGCCGGTCGGGCAGGTGGCCTACGGCCGGTTCATGCGGGTGCGCCTGTTCGACTGCTGGATGCACGAGCTCGACCTCGCCGACGGGATCGGCCGCAGCGTCGACGAGGGCGGTGCGCGCGCCGAGGCGGCGTTCACCGAACTCACGCTCGGGCTCGGGCGCGCGGTGGTGAAAGGCGCGAAGGCGCCCGACGGTTCACGCATCACACTCGACCTCACCGGCCCGGTCACCCGGCAGGTGCACCTCGCGGTCGAGGGCGGGCGCGGTTCGGTACTCGACGAAGCCGACGGGGAGCCGACAACCGTGATCCGTTTGGACTCGGGGCTTTTCGCGCGTCTACGCGGCGGCAGGCAGTCGGCGGCGACGCACCCGGGGAAGGTGGTCGTCGAAGGCGATGCCGCTCTCGGCGATCGGCTGGTCCAGAATCTGGCCTTCACCATCTGATGCGGTTGTTCCTGGCCTCCTACCGATTCGGCGGTTTCGCCGAGCGACTCGCCACGCTGGCCGGCGGCAAAGGCAAGGTCGCGGTGATTCCGAACGCGTGTGACGCCTGGCCCGCCGCGTGGGCCTCTGCGGTCGCCAGCGACATGGAACCCCTACGTGGACAAGGATATTCGCCCGAGGTGCTGGATCTGCGCGACTACGTCGGGCAGCCCGCGCAGCTGGAGCGTCGGCTGCGCGAGTACTCGATGGTGTGGGTGCGCGGCGGCAACACCTTCGTCCTGCGTACCCAATTCGCCCGCAGCGGAGCTGATTCGGTGCTTCCCGCGCTGTTGCGCGAGGACGCCTTGACCTATGCGGGGTACAGCGCGGGGGCCTGCCTGCTCACGCCCGATCTGCACGGACTGGAGACGATGGACGACCCGGGCGAGGTATTGCCCACCACGGGGGCAGCACCGCGATGGGACGGGCTCGGACTCGTGGATCGGCAGCTCGTCGTGCACCTGGACTCGGCCACCGATCCGGATGGGGAATCGGCGAAGATGCTTGCGCGCTACCAGGAAGAAGGCGTCCCGCACTGGGCGCTCACCGATGACGATGTCGTCGTGGTCGACGGTGAACACACCGAGGTGCTGCGCGGGCCACGCTGAGGGACTCAGCGTGCGGTGTCGGCCTCGGCCAGGTCGGGCGCCGGTGTCCGTTTGCGGAATACGATCCAGCGCATCGCGCAGTACATGTACACGGCCTCGCACCCACCGGCCAGCAACCGCGCCACGTGGTACTGCACGCCGAGCGCGGTGAGACCCGATCCGACGCCGAGGATGAACGCCAGGTAGTTCACCACCACCACGACCACATACACCGCCGCCTGCTTGCCCATCGGCGCGTGCGAGTGGAAGTTGAAAGTGCGATTCAGCAGAAAACTCAGGCCGAACGCGACGATATAGGCGCACGTGATGGACAACCACACGGGCAGATCGAAACCGTCGTGCAGCAGGGTGAGCAGCAGCAGATCGACGCCGAAGGTGAAGCTGTTGATGAGGGCGAAGCCGAGGAAAGTGGCGGGCACGTACCGGTCGAGTCCCCACGGCAACCGGGCGACAACGCCCTCGCACCAGCGGGTGAACCGGTCGGCGGCCGAATCCGTGACACTCGCCTGCTGCTCCACCCGGTCAGCCTGCCAGCGGCACATGACATCGAGGTGAGCAACGGGCAAACGCCCTGAGCGCTAGCGGCCGACGGCCACGACCGGACCGCGCTCGAGCGCCGCCCACTCGGCGAGGCAACGGCGGCGGGTGAATTCGTCGGCCTCGGCCAGCAGCGCGTCACGCAGTACGCGCGGGTCGGCGGCCCACGAGCTCGCGATCTCGGCGAGCGCGCGCAGATCGAACAGGCCCGTCGACTCGAGCGCCGTCATCCAGTCGTCGTGGTCGCCCGCGTACACGCGACGCATCGCGTCGGCCTCGATATCGGCGCCCAGCAGCGCGCCGACCAGCTCGGCCCGGTCCCGAGGTTCCCTCATCATCCGATCCTCCCTGCGAAAAACGGTGCGGCACAACGACATCGCGTGCGCGATGCGCAGGCAACGGAACAAGAAAACACGCCGGGCGCCCCGACAAAATCACACCCTCCCCTGCATTGTGACCACTCAAACGCCGTATACACCAACCGGCCGCGCCGAATCACAACCATGCCCTCGCGGCCCTGTTCGGTCACACATCACATCTGGACGGTTGATCACCAGGTTCTGGTGGCGTTGGGCTCTCGGGTGACGCCGCCACCAGAGCGTGGCGATCGCATACTCGAGAGGGCCTGGTCGGGTTAGCGTGGGGAATGGACGATCGCCGGGTGGATCTGGATTCGCTGGTTTCGGAGATTTCCGAGGGGGCAGTTGTAGTCGATGCCGATGTGATGGAGGGGTATCGGCAGGATTGGGCTCGTGACCCCCAGGCGGGGACGCCGGTGGCGGTGGTGCGGGCGCGCAGTACCGCCGATGTGGCGGCCACGCTGCGCTGGGCGCAGGCGCACGGGGTGCCGGTGGTGCCACGCGGCGCCGGGTCGGGGCTCTCGGGCGGCGCGACGGCGGTGGACGGCGGGCTCGTGCTGTCCACCGAATTGATGCGCGAGATCACCGTCGATCCCGTGACACGCACCGCGGTGGTGCAGCCGGGCCTGCTCAATGCGGAGGTGAAGCGGGCCGTCGCGGCCGAGGGGCTGTGGTATCCGCCGGACCCGTCGTCGTTCGAGATGTGCTCGATCGGCGGCAACGCGGCCACCAACGCGGGTGGGCTGTGCTGCGTGAAATACGGTGTGACCACCGATTACGTGCTCGGCATGGAAGTGGTCCTCGCCGACGGAACCGTGGTTCGCCTCGGTGGGCCTCGGCTGAAGGACTCGGCGGGGTTGTCGCTGACCAAGCTGTTCGTCGGCAGTGAAGGCACGCTCGGGGTCATCACGGAACTCACGTTGCGCCTGCTGCCCGCCCAACCACCGCAGGCCACCGTGGTCGCCGGTTTCGCCACACTCACCGCCGCCACCGACGCGATCCTCGCGATCACCTCGGCACTGCGGCCCGCGATGCTCGAGTTCATGGACACCGTCGCGATCAATGCCGTCGAGGACGAGATGCGGATGGGGTTGGATCGCACCGCCGCCGCACTGCTCGTCGCCCGGTCGGACGCACCCGGCGAGTACGCGACGCACGAAGCCCAGACGATGCTCGCGCTGTGCGAAAAGGCCGGGGCGACAGAGGTTTTCCACACCGCCGATCCTGACGAAGGTGAAGCCTTCACCGCCGCGCGGCGGTTCGCGATTCCGGCGGTGGAACGGATCGGGCCGCTGCTGCTCGAGGACGTCGGCGTGCCGTTGCCCCGGCTCGGTGAGCTCATCACCGGCGTGGCCGCCATCGGGGAACGCAACGACGTGCTGATCTCCGTCATCGCCCACGCGGGCGACGGCAACACCCACCCGCTGATCGTGCACGACCCCACCGACCCCGACAACACCGCCCGCGCCCACCGCGCCTTCGGCGAGATCATGGACCTGGCCATCACCCTCGGTGGCACCATCACCGGTGAGCACGGCGTGGGCAGGCTCAAGAAGGCGTGGCTACCCGACCAGGTCGGCTCCGAGGTGATGGCCCTGACCCGCCGCATCAAGGACGCGCTCGACCCGGCGGGCATCCTCAACCCCGGCGCGGTCCTGTAGGAACATCCGCCGACCGCGACGGGTTAGCATCCGGTATGACCACCAGGCTCGAGCACAACGTCGCCGATACCCGCTACGAGATCTACCTCGACGACGTCCTCGCGGGATACGCCGACTACGCCGAACGCGAGGACACCAAAGTCCGCGACTTCCACCACACCATGACCTTCCCCGAGTTCCGGGGCCGCGGGGTCGCCGCCGACGTGGTCAAATACGGCCTCGACGACTCCCGGACCAACGGCTACCAGGTCGTGCCCACCTGCTGGTACGTCGAGAAGTACATCGCCGAACACCCCGAATACGCCGAACTGGTCCCCTGAGCGCTCACGCGATCTCGCGGGCCAGTTGGTCGACGGCGATCTCGTAGACCCGTCGCAGCACCTCGAGCTCGGCGGTCTGGCTCTGCTCCGACATCGCGGACAGCATCACCAGCGCGGACACCACGTACTTCCCGACCCTGGCGACAACACGCTGCTGGGCGACCGGCGTCTGCACCGGCGGCGCACCCTCGACGCGCGTCTCCTGGTTCCCGTTCGTCCGGATGACGACGGCTTCCGAAGCTACCGTCTTCGGCGCCTCCCCCGTCGACACGGCCATCTTCAAGGTGCGGTCCCCGGTGCGCGCCTCGACGTTCGCGCACCGCTGCACGAGGTCGGTCAAACCCGCCACCGCCGAGTCGGATTCGACGATCTGGACGAGGAACACCGCCGGGCTCGTATTCGAAGCCACCGACTCCCGCGCCCCCGCACCGATCGGATTCTCGATCAGCGGACGGCACACCTCATCGGTGAAGGTGAGCGGCAACGCCGTACCCGCCTCGGCGGCGGTGATACTTGCCGGCTTGCCCACCAGCGAATACCCGGCCGGGTACTCGGCCAGCCGAGGCAACGATTTCAGCGCCACGATCCCCGGCGCCTCCTCGGCCGCACACCCGGCCAACGCCACCCCAACCCCCAACACCGCGACCCACCGAGCCATCCGGTCACGTCGCACCACATCACCTCGAGAATCACCGGCCGCATTCCCGGCCACTCGGGCGATCACGCTAACGACTCGAGCCATCGCCGGCGGGCTCCCAGCAGCGAGCTGTGTCGATTACCAAAGGGCGCGGATGTCCTTCGGGTCTCCTGACACCCCTTTGCAGGTCGCCGCACTGGAAGCTGTTCTCCCCAGTTGCTCTCCGCTCGGCACGTTCGAATCGGTGAGGGTTCGGCCGCCTCATTGTTTCGAGCGAAGATCTCGCCGTTCCGAGTGGCGAAAGGTGGTCGGGGCCAGATGAAACGAAGCCCCCGGCAGGAATCCTGCCGGGGGCGTTCAACGCTGAAGGGATCAGCGCAGGAGCTGGCGGCTCATGACGAGGCGCTGGATCTGGTTGGTGCCCTCGTAGATCTGGGTGATCTTGGCGTCGCGCATCATGCGTTCGACCGGGAAGTCGGTGGTGTAGCCGGCGCCGCCGAAGAGCTGGACGGCGTTGGTGGTGACTTCCATGGCCACGTCCGAGGCGAAGCACTTGGCGGCGGCGGAGATGAAGCCGAGGTTCTTCTCGCCACGCTCGGCGCGGGCCGCGGAGGTGTAGACCATGAGGCGGGCGGCCTCGATCTTCATCGCCATGTCGGCGATCATGAACTGGGTGTTCTGGAAGTCGGCGATGGACTTGCCGAACTGCTTGCGGTCCTTGGTGTAGGCGATCGTGGCGTCGAGCGCGCCCTGGGCCAGGCCGACGGCCTGCGCGCCGATGGTCGGGCGGGTGTGGTCGAGGGTCTGCAGCGCGGTCTTGAAGCCGGTGCCGGGCTCGCCGATGATGCGGTCGCCGGGGATGCGGCAGTTCTCGAAGTACAGCTCGGCCGTCGGCGAACCCTTGATGCCGAGCTTGTGCTCGAGCGGGCCGACGACGAAGCCCTCGTCGTCCTTGTGCACCATGAACGCGGAGATGCCGTTGGCGCCCTTGTCGGCGTCGGTCACGGCCATCACGGTGTACCACTCGGACTTGCCGCCGTTGGTGATCCAGCACTTGGAGCCGTTGATGATCCAGTCGTCGCCGTCGGCCTTGGCGCGGGTGCGCATGGAGGCGGCATCGGAGCCGGCCTCACGCTCGGACAGACAGTACGAGGCCATCTTGCCCTCGACCAGGTCGCCGAGGACCTTCTGCTTCAGTTCCTCGGAGCCGTTGAGGATCAGGCCCATGGTGCCGAGCTTGTTGACGGCCGGGATCAGCGAGGAGGAACCGCAGACGCGGGCCACTTCCTCGATCACGATGCAGGTGGCGACGGAGTCGGCGCCCTGGCCGCCGTAGGCCTCCGGCACGTGCACGGCGTTGAAACCCGCGGCGTTGAGGGCGGTGAGCGCCTCCTCGGGGAACCGGGCGTTGCCGTCGACGTCCTTGGCGTAGGGCGCGATCTCCTTCTCGGCCAGGCCGCGGATGGCCTGCCGCAGCTCGTCGTGGAAGTCCTCGAGCTTGAACAGGTCGAAATCGGGGTTTCCAGCCATCGAAGGCACACTCCTGGTTCTGGTGGTGTTCGCTGCGCCTCGCACAGCGGGCTTACGTTCGGCACGCAGTGCCAATCCACAAAGGATTATACGCGCGGCACTCTACCGCTACATGGGGATATGGGTGTGGCACCGAGTGTCACTTTTGCGTGGTGCCGCGAGCCCGGTGGCTCACAGGTTACCGAGGCGCGCGGTGAGCCGGTCGGCCAGCTCGCGCGGCGGCATGTCGCGCGGAAACACCGCGACCACCAGTTCCTCTCCCTCGGACGCGTCGCGCCTGCCACGGGGAATCAGCGCGAGTTCGGTCCGCAGATCGCTCACCGCCGCCCCCGGTTCGCCACGCACCATCCGCCGCAACAGGTAGTTGTGAGTTGCGGTCACCGCGGCCGTGAACTGCACGCGCGCCAGATCCGGCGTCTCCGGTAGCCGTTCGCGCAGGAACTCGGTGAACAACCGCTCGTACCGGAACACGGTGACGATCTCCCGCTCCCGCAATGCGGGCACCCGCCGCACCACCTGATACCGCCGCGCCGCGATATCGCGCCACTGCGTGAACCGCTCGAACACCCCGATCACGGCCTCACACACCGCATCCCACGGATCCCCCCGCCCCTCGGCCAGGAACTCCTGTGCCGATGCCAGCTGGAACTCGTGATCGGCGAAGATCACGTCCTCTTTCGACCGGAACTGCCGAAAGAACGTCCGCCGGGAAATCCCCGCCGCCACCGCGATCTCGTCGACCGTCGTCGCCTCATACCCCCGCTCGGCAAACAACCGCAACGCCTGATCAACCACCGTCAGCCGAAACTGCGCCGCATCATCCTGTGCCACGGACGTCAACCGTAGTCACCGCCCTACAGCCGCCTCACGCGACACCGACGGACATTCACTCGTCAGCGGATCAGTCATCGAACAACTCGGCGACCGAGGACACCTCCAGTGCCCGGCGCAACCACGTGGCCAACTTCGCCTCGTCCTGACAGTCACGAATCCGCTGCGCGGCCGCATCAGTGACAACGACCTCTCTGTACCGCAAGACCTGCAGCACAGCTTTGGCCTGACCCACGGCGACGCCTTCCTCACGTCCCTGCGCCCTGAGCTTCTGCGCGGACTCGGAACGAAAGAACGAGAGATCGGTGGCCATGTACTTCCTCCAGGTTTCGGCCGCTGCGGTATGAGAGATGCCCTGCTCGATCAACTCGACGTAGAACTCGGTCGTCTCATCGCCGCCCGTCCGGCGGATACCTGTGACGATTGCCTCCAGTATCGCACCGATATCCGCTTCGCGGGCATGGGTGACGGCCGACAGCGCAGCCAAAGGTAGGTCTTGAATCACGAGGGCCGGGTCGGTGACAGCGGGAACGTTGTGTGGCCCGAGCACCAGCGGATACAGGGTGATCGTGGTCCAGAATGTGTGACCGATTTCCATCGGGGTGCTCGCCCACCGCGCTGTGAGGTGATCATGGCAGATGACCACGAGAATGACAGGAAGGTGGTATTTGTTCCGCAGAAAAGTCACGTAATACGACCAGGAGTCGGGCCGCGAATCGTCGGGCGCCGACTGCGCCTCGACCACCATCAGAAATCTGTCGTCGACGGTGGTGATGTCCAGGACAGTGTCGGCTCGCCGCTCGACCGGTGCCGTCTCGGTGAGGTCGACCGAAACCTGCTCCACCGCTATCGGTTTGGCGAAGGGTAGCTTCAGCACAGTGAACGCGTGCGCGATCGCTGCCGCGTCGTGCTGGAAGATCCGATGCATCGCTTCGTGCGATGAGGTCACCATGGGGCGAACGTACGTGATAGCAGGTCAGCGTACGAAAAGTGCGGCGGTTCACCGGAATTCGGCAATTCGGGCAGCCGGTCGCCGGAAATGCGACCGGCTCGGCCTTCTCAGCCCAAAAGTTTGGTGCGCAGCGCTTCGTCTTTGGCCAGGACCATTTTTTCGAGGCCGGCTTGGAACTGTTCCATGCGGGTGCGCAGGGATTCGTCGGAAGACGCGAGGATGCGGACGGCGAGGAGGCCTGCGTTGCGGGCGCCGCCGATGGAGACGGTGGCTACGGGGACGCCTGCGGGCATTTGGACGATGGAGAGGAGGGAGTCCATGCCGTCGAGGTATTTCAGGGGGACGGGGACGCCGATGACGGGGAGGGCGGTGGCGGAGGCGACCATGCCGGGGAGGTGGGCTGCGCCGCCCGCGCCAGCGATGATGACTTTCAGGCCGCGGCCTGCGGCTTCGCGGGCGTAGTCGAGCATGCGCTGGGGGGTGCGGTGAGCGGAGACGACGCCGACCTCGAAGCGGATACCGAACTCGGCGAGGGCCTCGGCGGCGGCTTCCATGGTTGGCCAGTCGGAGTCGCTGCCCATGATCAGGCCGACCTGGGGTCCGGTGGTGCTCATCTGATTCCTTTCGGCGGAGGTGCGGTGCGCGGGGTTGTCAGCGGTTCACTCGCCGTGCGGGTCCCAACCGTCGGTCCAAACCGCGTGCGACATCCAATGCGCGGCGCGCTCGGCCTGCTCGCGGACCTCGGCCACGTCGTCGCCGAGGATGTTGATGTGCCCGATCTTGCGGTCGGGCCGTTCACCCTTGCCGTACAGGTGCACCTTCGCCTCCGGCATCCGGGCGAACAAGTGGTGCAGCCGTTCGTCCATCGACATCTCGGGCGCCTCGGCCGCGCCGAGAATGTTCGCCATCACCGTGACGGGCGCCAACGGGGTTGTGTCGCCGAGCGGGTAGTCGAGCACCGCGCGCAGGTGCTGCTCGAACTGACCGGTCCGCGCACCGTCCATGCCCCAGTGCCCGGAGTTGTGCGGGCGCATGGCGAGCTCGTTGACCAGCAGTTCGCCGTCGTGCGTTTCGAACAGTTCGACCGCCATCACACCGACCACACCGAGCCCGGCCGCCAGTTCCAGCGCCATCGTCTCCGCGCGGGCGCCGGTGTCCTCTGGCAGGTCGGGCGCGGGTGCGATGACGACCGCGCACTGACCGTTGCGCTGCACGGTCTCCACTACCGGCCAGGTGGCCGCCTGCCCGAACGGCGAACGAGCGACCATCGCCGACAGCTCACGCTTCAGGTCGACCTTCGCCTCGGCGAGCAGCTGCACACCGTGCGCGAGCTGGTCGGTGACCAGCGCCGTCGCCTCCTCGGCATCGGCGGGCATCCACACCCCTCGCCCGTCGTACCCGCCGCGCACGGCCTTGAGCACGAACGGCCAGCCGTGCTCGTCACCGAAGGCGACCGCGTCGGCGGGCGAGGTGACCTCGACGAACGCGGGCACCGGCAGACCCAGCGAGGACAGCTTGGTCCGCATCGCCAGCTTGTCCTGGGCGAAGATCAGCGCCTGCGGCGGTGGCGCCACGTTCACGCCCTCGGCGACGAGCACGTCGAGGTGCTCGGTCGGCACGTGCTCGTGGTCGAAGGTGAGCGCGTGCGAGCCCTTGGCGGCCGTGCGCAGCGCGGACAGGTCGTCGTGGCTACCGAGCACGACATCGGGACTCACCTGGGCGGCGGGATCGCCGGGGTTCTCGGCGAGCACCCGCAGACGCTGGCCGAGGGCGATCGCGGCCTGGTGCGTCATGCGCGCGAGCTGGCCCCCACCGACCATCGTGACGGTGGGCATGGCAGACGGATCGAACGAACGTGCAGTCACGTCGTGCAATGTTGTCATGTCGAATGCGAATCTTTGCTACCGGTACACTCGGAACTCGTGTCAATCGTCGACGACGTGGTCAGCGTCCTTCCCCCGCGCCTGCGCGAGCTCGCGCTCCGGCATAAAGAGCTGATCAAGTTCGCCATCGTCGGCGCGACGACGTTCGTGATCGACAGCGGCCTGTTCTACCTGCTCAAATGGACCGTTCTGTCGGAAAAGCCGGTCACCGCCAAGATCATTTCCGGCGTGGTCGCGGTGATCGCGTCCTATGTGCTCAACCGCGAATGGTCGTTCAAGAATCGCGGCGGCCGCGAGAAACATCACGAGGCATTGCTGTTCTTCGGTGTCAGCGGCATCGGCGTGGCGCTGAGCAATATACCGCTGTGGATCTCGAGCTATGTGTTCGATCTGCGGCAGCCGAATGTGAGTTTCCTGACCGAGAACATCGCCGACTTCGTGAGCGCGTTCGTCATCGGCAACCTGCTGCAGATGGCGTTCCGGTTCTGGGCGATGCGGCGGTGGGTGTTCCCCGACGAGATGGACGAGATCGTCGCCGAACTGGAGGAGCTCGTCGAGGAAGAACCGCTCGGCAAGAGCTGACCAGGCGCGGTTGGTAAATCAGCGCGGTTCGGTCAGCGTCGCGTTCTGCGACCGGTTGACCTTGGATCCGAGGAACACCGCGAACAGAGCCGGACGGCGACGCTGCAGCTCGAGCCTGCCACCATCGGCCTCCACCAGGGCCCGCGCCAGTGCCAACCCCACACCGGTCGACCCACCGGCCGAGAAACCCCGGTCGAAGATGTGCGGGGCCATTTCGTCGCGAATGCCTTCGCCCTCGTCGGCTACCTCCACGCAGATCAGTGGGTCACGCGCGCTCATCGTCGGGACCGTTCGCACCGACACCGTGCAGGTGCCGCCGCCGTGCATGAGGGCGTTGTCGACCAGCACCGCGACCGCCTCACGTAACCGCGAACCGGTGATCGGCGCGCGCAGGGATTCGTCGCCGATCAGGCTCAGTTCGCGGCCCGCCTCGTGGAACGGGTGCGTCCATTCGGCGACCACACCGCGCAGCTCGGCCATCACCGGCACCGGGTCGCGATCGGCGGCGTCTTCGGAGCGGGAGGCGCGGACCAGGTCGTCGATGGCGTCGGTGAGCCGGTCGACCTGCGCCATCGCCTCCTCCGCCTCGTGCACCACCTCGGGATCGTTGTGGGTCGACAGCTCGTCCAAGCGCAACCGCACGGCCGTCAGGCGGCTGCGCAGCTGGTGGGAAACGTCGGCGACCAGCGCGTGCTCACGTTGCAGACGGCCCGCGATCTCGACGGTCGCCGAGTCGAGCACATCGGAGACCCGGTCGAGTTCGGCGATGCCGTGCCTGCGGGGGTCGGGCCGGAAGTCGCCCATCGCCAGTCGGGCCGCGCGGGCGGCCACATCGCGCAGCGGATCGGCGACGCGGCGCGCGGTCACCACGGCCACCGAGAATGCCGCACCGAGCGAGGCGAGCACGGCCAGCGCCACCGCGGCGACGGCCTGCTCCTGACGCGCGTGCATGGGTCCGGCGGGTACCTCCAGCCGTAACGACGCCGAGGTCCCCATCGACAGCGACTCGACCAGAGGGTCGTCGATCTGCTCGACGCCGATGTCGGTGCGCGCGGCATTGTCGGTCGGCGTCGGGTAGACGACGGTGAGCCGGCCGCCCTCGGGCACCAGCGCCCGGATGGCGCGCACGTCCAGCCCGTCGTGGACGTAACCGTCGACCTGTTCCTGGGCGATCACCTCGGCCGCGATGCGTTCCAGCCTGCTCTGCAGATCGTTGCGGGTGATGTCCTCCACCCAGAGCCAGGCGGTGTAGATCAGGGGTACGCCCAGCACCACCGTGGTGATGGTGAGGACCGTGAGGATCGAACGCAGGATGCGACGACGCACGACCCGTCAGCTCCGGTGCGTGTCGGTGTTGAGGCGAAAGCCCACACCGCGCACGGTGACGATGCGCCGCTCGGCCATCGGGCCCTCGTCGCCGATCTTGCGGCGCAGCCAGGACATGTGCATGTCGAGGGTCTTGGATCCGCGCAGGTCGGCATCGCCCCACACCTCGCGCAGGATCGTCTCGCGGCCGACGACCTGACCGGCCCGGTCGATGAGCACCTTGAGCAGCTCGTACTCCTTGTTGGCCAGGTTCACCTCGGCCCCGTTCACCAGTACGCGCCGCGCCGCCGGTTCGAGGCGGATGCCGCCGACCTCCACCGCGTCGTCACCGATTCCGCTGCGCCGCAACAGGGCTCGCACGCGGGCGAGCAGTTCGGCGAGGCGGAACGGTTTGCCGACGTAGTCGTCGGCGCCCGCGTCGAGCCCGACGACGAAGTCGACCTCGTCGGTGCGCGCGGTGAGCATCAGCACCGCGATGTCGGCGCCGCCCGCGCGTACCTGCCTGCATACCTCCAGCCCGTCCATTCCGGGCAGGCCGAGGTCGAGGATCAGCAGGTCGTGGTTGCCTTCGAGAGCACGGCGCAGCACCGCCGGGCCGAAGCGTTCGACGGTGACGGTGTAGCCCTCACGCCCCAGTGCGCGCGACAGGGGTGCGGCGATCGCCTCGTCGTCCTCGGCCAGAAGTACTGCGGTCATGTGCCCAGGTTAAGTGGTCTGGACCCGCGGCTCACCGGTAGCCGCCACCCCAGTGCTGATCGGTCGGCGAGCGGCCCGCCTCGAAAACCTGGTGGTAGAGCAGCGAGTGCACCTGCTGCACCTGGGGGATGTCGTCGTATTCGAGCGGCTCCTCCGACGACGACCCGATGATGAGCGTGCCGGTGCCGAGCAGCCGGTCGAAGACGCCGTGACTGAACTGCACGCTGGAGATACGGCTGAGCGGGATGTCGATACCGGTGTGGGTGAGCACGCCCTCACGGACGAGCACCCGGCGCTGGGTGACGATGAAATGCGTTGACTTCCAGGCGATCACCCGCACGATCACCCGCCAGGCGATGATCCCGAACCAGATCAGGCCGATGAGCACCAGCAGCACGGTTCGCACGTGCCCGGTGGTGTTTCGCCAGGCCAGCCCGCCGAGGAAACCGGCGAGGGCGGTGGCGACGATGAGCGTGATGATCGGCCAGACCAGCATCTTCCAGTGCGGGTGGCGGTGCAGGATCAGCTGCTCGTCGGGCGCGAGGACATCCTCCGGGTAACCCATATGCGCACAGTACCGCGCGATGACGGTGCATTTCTCGATGCCACGGCGGAGGCGATACTGTGGATTCCGCGCTAGAAGCCAGGTTTTGCCCATTTCTCCTTGCTCGCCATACGACAGTGGAGGCTCGCGTGACCAAAGCTCTGACTCAGCTCGAAATCCTCACCGCTCTCGAACCCGTCGCCGAACAGAATCTGAACCGGCACCTGTCCATCGCCAAGGACTGGCACCCGCACGACTACGTGCCGTGGGACGAGGGTCGCAATTTCGCCGCGATGGGCGGAATCGATTGGGAGCCGGAACAATCCAAGCTCACCGATGTCGCCAAGGCGGCGATGATCACCAACCTGCTCACCGAGGACAACCTGCCCTCCTATCACCGCGAGATCGCCGAGAACTTCTCCCAGGACGGCGCGTGGGGTACCTGGGTCGGTCGCTGGACCGCCGAGGAGAACCGGCACGGCATCGTCATCCGTGACTATCTGGTCGTCACCCGAGGGGTCGACCCGGTCGCGCTGGAGAACGCCAGGATGGTCCACATGACCCAGGGCGCCCACGCACCGGCGAACTGGGGCGGCTTCCTGGTCAACGTCGCGTACGTGACGTTCCAGGAGCTGGCCACCCGGGTGAGCCACCGCAACACCGGCCGCGTCTGCGACGACGCCGTCGCCGACCGCATGCTCGCGCGCGTGGCCACCGACGAGAACCTGCACATGATCTTCTACCGCAACCTGTGCGCGGCCGCCCTGGACCTGGTCCCCGATCAGGCGATGCCCGCGATCACCAAGGTGCTCACCAACTTCCAGATGCCCGGCGCGGGCATGCCGAACTGGCGGCGCAACGGTGTGCTGATGGCCAAGCACGGCATCTACGACCTTCGTCAGCACCTCGACGAGGTGGTGCTGCCGGTGCTCAAGCAGTGGAACATCTTCGGCCGCGACGACTTCGGGCCACGCGGCGAGGCGGCCCGCGACGAGTTGGCACAGTTCCTGGCCAAGCTGGAGAAGGACGTGCTGAAGTTCGAGGAGCAGCGCGACAGGTTGCTGGCGCGCGAGCGCGAGGTGGCCGAACGCAAGGGGGCAGGCGCGGCGGCGCGCTGATCGATAGCGACCGGTCGGTCAGGCGTCGTGGAGACGACCACAGCGCCTGACCGGCGGCGTCCCGGTCAGTACTGCCCGCGCAGGTGGGTCACATCTCCCGCCGACACCGCGTCGTCGCCGATCAGCAGCCGCCCGGTGGCATCGACCCCGGTGGCCACACCGGTGAGCACCTTCCCACCCGGCAGCTCTGCCCGCACGTTCACCCCGATCGTCGCGCAACGCTCGCGGTAGGCCGCCGCGAGTTCGTCGGTGGCCCACCCCGCCCGCTCCCACTCGGTGAACCGGCGGGCGAATTCGCTGAGGATCGCGGCGGCGAGCGCGGTGCGATCGGTGGTCTGCGCACCGGCCAACGCCAGCGAAGTCGCATGCGGCACAGGCAGTTCCGACTCGTCCAGGTCGACATTGAGGCCGACACCGACCACCACGGCGGGCGCGATACCGGTGGCGGCGACCTCGGCGAGGATGCCCGCGAGCTTGCGGTTGTCGAGCAGAACGTCGTTGGGCCACTTCAATTCCGGCGAAAGACCCGCGATGCCACGCAGCGCGTCGACCACCGCGATGCCGGTGAGCAACGGCAACCAGCCGAGCGCCACCGGGTCGATACCGGGCAACCGGACCAGGATCGACAGCGAGATCTGGGCCCGCGGCGGACTCACCCACTCGCGCGCGTGCCGACCGCGACCCGCGACCTGCTCCTCGGCGAGCAGCGCCTGCCGGTCGACAGCGGGATCGGCCGCGCGGGCCACCAGATCGGCATTGGTCGAACCGGTCGATTCGACGACATCGATCCGGTCGAAGAACACCGGTGCCGGGGAGACGAGAGAGCTGCGCAGACGTTGCGCGTCGATCGGTGCCCTGTTCATTCCTGGCACGCTACCCGCCGCCGCGTGCTATGGGGCATCACCACACCTAGCTGCGGTTTCTGTACTGGCCGGTAGGCGCACTGCCGTAGTGCGGGGCGGTATCACTCGTTACACTCGCAACCCATGACGAGTGTCCAGCAGCAGCCCGCGTCGGAATCGGCGGGCGCCCCCGACATCCACACCACCGCCGGGAAGCTGGCTGATCTGCGGAATCGGCTGGAAGAAGCGCAACACCCGATGGGTGAGGCCGCCGTCGACAAGGTGCACGCCAAGGGCAAGATGACCGCCCGCGAGCGCATCCTCGCACTGGTCGACGAGGGCTCCTTCGTCGAGCTCGACGCCCTGGCCAAGCACCGCAGCGTGAACTTCGGGCTGGAGAACAACCGCCCCACCGGCGACGGCGTGGTGACCGGTTACGGCACCATCGACGGCCGCGACGTGTGCCTGTTCTCCCAGGACGTCACCGTCTTCGGTGGCTCGCTCGGCGAGGTCTACGGCGAGAAGATCGTCAAGGTGATGGACCTGGCGATCAAGACCGGCCGTCCGCTGGTCGGTATCAACGAGGGCGCGGGCGCGCGCATCCAGGAGGGCGTCGTCTCCCTCGGCCTCTACGGCGAGATCTTCCACCGCAACGTGCAGGCCTCCGGCGTGATCCCGCAGATCTCGCTGATCATGGGTGCCGCCGCCGGTGGGCACGTGTACTCCCCCGCGCTCACCGACTTCGTGGTGATGGTCGATCAGACCTCGCAGATGTTCGTCACCGGCCCCGACGTGATCAAGACCGTCACCGGTGAAGAGGTCAGCATGGAAGACCTCGGTGGCGCGCACACCCACATGGTGAAGTCCGGTGTCGCCCACTACGTGGCCTCCGGCGAACAGGACGCGCTGGACTACGTCAAGGACCTGCTGAGCTACCTGCCGAGCAACAACCGCGCCGAGGCGCCGCGCACCGAGCCGACCGACCCGATCTTCGGCGCCATCGAGGACTCGCTCACCGAGGAAGATCTCGAGCTCGACACGATCATCCCGGATTCGCCGAACCAGCCCTACGACATGCACGAGGTGATCCGTCGTCTGCTCGACGACGACGAGTTCCTCGAGGTGCAGGCCGAGCGCGCGATGAACATCATCGTCGGCTTCGGCCGGGTGGACGGGCGCAGCGTCGGCATTGTCGCCAACCAGCCCACCCAGTTCGCCGGCTGCCTCGACATCGACGCTTCGGAGAAGGCCGCGCGCTTCGTTCGCACCTGCGACGCCTTCAACATCCCGATCATCACCCTGGTCGACGTGCCCGGCTTCCTGCCCGGCACCGGCCAGGAATACAACGGCATCATCCGCCGCGGCGCCAAGCTGCTCTATGCCTACGGCGAGGCCACTGTGGGCAAGATCACGATCATCACCCGCAAGGCTTATGGCGGTGCCTACGACGTGATGGGTTCCAAGCACATGGGTGCCGATGTGAACCTCGCGTGGCCGACCGCGCAGATCGCCGTGATGGGCGCCTCGGGCGCCGTCGGGTTCGTCTACCGCAAACAGCTGGCAGAGGCCGCCCAGAACGGCGCCGACGTCGACGCTTTGCGCCTCGAGCTGCAGAACGAGTACGAGGACACCCTCGTGAACCCGTACGTGGCCGCCGAGCGTGGCTACGTCGACGCGGTCATCCCGCCGTCGCACACGCGAGGCCAGATCGTGTCGGCGCTGCGACTGCTCGAACGCAAAATGGTGACCCTTCCCCCCAAGAAACACGGCAACATTCCGCTCTGAAAACGCGATATTCCTCGTGTGCCGCGCACACTTGTTGGGGAAATCAACTATTGCCCGGCGCTGTTGCACCGGGAATGATCGCGGACACCGCGCCGTGAACCGAAGTACGCGCAGGAAGGATCTGGCACTGTGACCACTGTGGCAGAAGAAGACGTGCTGACCGCCGCCGAGCTCGAGCTCGCTGTCGAACCACTCGTCGACGAGGTCGAACTGTCTACCGACACGCTGACCGAGGCCCCGGCAGAACCCGCCGGTGAGCCGCTGTTGCGCATTCTGAAGGGATCGCCGTCCGACGAGGACGTCGCCGCCCTGGTCGCGGTGTTCAGTGCCGCCGCCGCGAGCGCACCGGCGCCGACCGCTCATCAGCCGGTGGACGGCTGGGGTCAGGCGACGCTGATGCACCGGGGTTCGTCCCCGTTCTCGCCGTACGTGTACCCGCTGCTGTCGCACCTGCGCTGAGGGTGACCCGGCTGGTCTTGGCCTCCGCGTCCCCCGCCCGGCTCGGGGTGCTCCGGACGGCGGGTATCGATCCCGTCGTCCGCGTCTCCGGCGTGGACGAGGACGCGGTCTCGGCCGCGCTTCCCGCTGATACGTCCGCCGACGATGTCGTTGTCGCCCTGGCCCGTGCCAAGGCCCTCGACGTGGCAGGCACCATTCCCGAACTCGCCGCCGACTGTGTCGTCGTCGGCTGCGATTCCATGCTGCTCGTCGACGGGCGGCTACAAGGCAAACCGCACACGCCCGAGGTGGCGCGCGAGCGCTGGGCGAGCATGGCCGGGCGCAGCGCCGATCTGCTCACCGGCCACTGTGTACTGCGCCTGCGCGACGGCGAGGTCGTCGCCGAATCGGCCGAATGCAGTTCCACCACCGTGCATTTCGCCAAACCCGGCCCGGACGAACTCGAGGCCTACATCGCCACCGGCGAACCGCTGCAGGTGGCGGGTGCGTTCACGCTCGACGGTCTCGGCGGCTGGTTCGTCGACCGGATCGAGGGTGATCCGTCCAGTGTCATCGGGATCGGGCTACCACTGCTGCGCAGGCTGCTCGAAGACGTCGGCGTCGGTGTCACGCAACTGTGGCGGGACGCGCGGTCCTGACGGCGTGATCATTCGCTGAGCGGCCTGGTCCTCGCCGACGGCCGACCGGATCGGCCGCTCGCCGTGCTCCTCGGCCGCGTGCTCGACGGCTTCCGCGCCGAGGGTGAGTTCGAGCCTGGCATGGCACAGTTCCGGTTCGGTGAACGGATGCAGCCGCACCTCCACCCGGCCGCGCGCGCCGTTGCGTTCCAGCACTTCGCGCATCAGACCCACGTGCACTCCGCACACCACTTCGGCGTGCGAGCGGGCCAGTTCGCGCAGGGGGCAAGCGGTGAGATTGATGCCGACGTGCTCGTCGGTCTCGCCGACCGGGTCCTTCTCCGGCGCGAAGCCGAGTTCCGACATCAGCGACATGGTGATGTCACGGGCGTCGGCGAGAGTTTCCACCTGGTGGGAGCCGATATCCATGCGACGGCCCCACGCGCGGCCCGCCTCGATGGCGGCGGCGGAGCGGCTGAGCGGGTCGGGTCCGAGGTGGTCGGCGAGCACCTGGGCCAGTTCCTGATAGCCGACCGACCGCTGCACCGCGCGGTAACCGATGCGAGGTCGGCCACGTCCGCGCGGGGGTTGCTGGAACTGGCGCACGAGCGATTCGCGGGTGAGAACGTCGAGGTGGAAACGGACGGTGGTGACGTGCTGTCCGGTGATGCGGGCCAGTTCCTGGGCATCGAGGGGCTCGGTGGCGCCACGTAGGATCGCGAGCAGTCGCCGTCGCGGCCATGAATCGGACATAGCTCACCCCTCCTCTCCAGAGACTTTATCGGACAGCTCTGCGCTTTATTCGCCCATTGCGTCGATTCGTGATGTGCCACCACAGACATACCATCGGCTACGGCCTCGACACTGCCGCACCCGCCCAACTCTCGCGTGAAGGACCACACTGTGCCCGTCGCCCCGGATCCGCACCCCGCCTACGGTTCCTACGCAGTCCCGCATCGATTGGTAACCACCGAATGGCTGTCCGCAAACATCGGGGTGCCCGGTGTGAAGGTCATCGAATCCAACGACGACATTCTTCTCTACGACATCGGACATGTGCCCGGCGCGGTCAAGATCGATTGGCGTGGTGATCTGAGCGACCCGGTGACCCGCGATTACATCGATGGTCACCGATTCACCGAACTGATGCGCGCCAAGGGTATCCGGCGCGAGGACACCGTGGTGATTTATGGCGATCGCGGCAATGCCCAAGCCGCGCACACCGCCTGGATCTTCACCCTGTTCGGCCACGAGGACGTGCGACTGCTCGACGGCGGCCGCGACGCCTGGATCTCCGAGGAACGCGATACCACCTTCGACCCGCCCGTCCCCGAGCGCAGCGACTACCCCTCGGTCGAGCGCGACGACACGACCGCCCGCGCGTTCCGCGAGGAGGTCCTCGCGCGGCTGGGCCGCCCGCTGGTGGACGTGCGCTCGCCGCAGGAGTACGCGGGTGAGTCCGGTGGCGACAAGGAACCCGAAACGCAACGGGCGGGTCATGTGCCAACCGCCGTTAACATCCCGTGGACACTTGCCTGCTCACCCGATGGAAGATTCCGTTCGCGCGCCGAATTGGACGAGGTCTACGGCGCCCTGCCCGCCGAGGATCTCGTGGTCTATAGCCGGGTCGGCGAACGCTCCAGCCACACCTGGTTCGTCCTCACCTTCCTGCTCGGCCGCAGGTCGGTGCGCAATTACGACGGTTCGTGGATCGAATGGGGCAACTCGGTTCGCCTGCCGATCGCCGCGGGCGACGAACCGGGCACCGTCGATCAGCGGAATTGAAACGGGTTCACAGGTCGGCGGGCCGCGTAGTGTGACCTACGACCTACTGAACAGTAGGGCTAGCCGAGTTCGGGGCGAATTGGCACACTGCCTACACTCGCCCGAGACGAAAGTTGTCGATACCGGGCGCGGGGCCCACACGGTGACCCGTCCGAAGCGACCAAAGATTGCACACAGGAGGCTCAGTGCCCAGCCATGCCAGCGCACGGATCACGAAGGTACTCGTAGCTAACCGCGGCGAGATCGCGGTCCGCGTGATCCGGGCTGCCAAGGACGCGGGGATCACCAGCGTCGCGGTGTACGCCGAGCCCGATGCCGACGCTCCCTTCGTGAAGCTCGCCGACGAGGCGTTCGCCCTCGGCGGCCAGACCTCGGCCGAGTCGTACCTCGTGTTCGACAAGATCCTCGACGCCGCCGCCAAGTCCGGCGCCGACGCGATCCACCCCGGCTACGGCTTCCTCTCCGAGAACGCCGACTTCGCCCAGGCCGTCATCGACGCCGGGCTGATCTGGATCGGCCCCTCGCCGCAGTCGATTCGCGACCTGGGTGACAAGGTCACCGCCCGCCACATCGCCGAGCGCGCACAGGCCCCGATGGCCGCGGGCACCAAGGACCCGGTCAAGAACGCCGACGAGGTCGTCGCGTTCGCCAAGGAATACGGCGTCCCGGTCGCGATCAAGGCGGCCTTCGGTGGCGGTGGCCGCGGCATGAAGGTCGCCCACACCATCGAGGAGATCCCCGAACTGTTCGAGTCGGCCACCCGTGAGGCCGTCGCCGCCTTCGGCCGTGGTGAGTGCTTCGTCGAGCAGTACCTGGACAAGGCCCGCCACGTCGAGGCCCAGGTCATCGCCGACCAGCACGGCAACGTCGTCGTCGCCGGTACCCGTGACTGCTCGCTGCAGCGCCGCTTCCAGAAGCTCGTCGAGGAGGCGCCCGCGCCGTTCCTGTCCGACGAGGTCCGCGCCAAGATCCACGACTCCGCCAAGCGCATCTGCCGCGAGGCCGGCTACTACGGCGCGGGCACCGTGGAGTACCTGGTGCAGGGCGAGACCGTGTCGTTCCTCGAGGTGAACACCCGCCTGCAGGTGGAGCACCCGGTCACCGAGGAGACCGCGGGTATCGACCTGGTGCGCCAGCAGTTCCGCATCGCCGAGGGCCACGAGCTGAGCATCACCGAGGACCCCGCCCCGCGTGGTCACTCGTTCGAGTTCCGCATCAACGGTGAGGACGCCGGCCGCGGCTTCCTGCCCGCCCCCGGCCCGGTCAACGTGTACCGCGAGCCCTCGGGCCCCGGCGTGCGCGTCGATTCGGGTGTGGTGCAGGGCAGCGTCATCGGCGGTCAGTTCGACTCGATGCTCGCCAAGCTGATCGTCACCGGCGAGAACCGCGAGCAGGCGCTGCAGCGCGCCCGTCGCGCGCTGGCCGAGTACGAGGTCGAGGGCCTGGCGACGGTCATCCCGTTCCACCGCGCGATCGTCGAGGACCCGGCGTTCATCGGTGACGGCGAGAAGTTCGACGTCTACACCAAGTGGATCGAAAACGAGTGGAACAACACCGTCGAGCCGTACACCGGCGGCGGTGCCCCGGCCGACGACGACGAGGAACTGCCCCGGCAGAAGGTCGTGGTCGAGGTCGGTGGACGTCGCGTCGAGGTGTCGCTGCCCGGCCAGTTCTCCCTCGGTGGCGGTGCGGCCGGTGCGGCCGGTAACGGTGTGGTCCGCAAGAAGCCCAAGCCGCGCAAGCGTGGTGGCGGCGGTGCCGGTGCCGCTTCCGGTGACGCGGTCACCGCGCCCATGCAGGGCACCGTGGTGAAGGTCGCCGTCGAAGAGGGCCAGACCGTCGAGGCGGGCGACCTGATCGTGGTGCTCGAGGCCATGAAGATGGAGAACCCGGTCAACGCGCACAAGGCCGGTGTCGTCACCGGGCTGGCCGTCGAGGCGGGTGCCGCCATCACCCAGGGCACCGTCCTGGCCGAGATCAAGTAGAAGTTTCCCCCCGAACGGACGCCGGTCTCTTGTAGACCGGCGTCCGTTCGCGTTCAGGGACGATTGCCCTGAGTGAACGGGCGGCGAAGATCGCGCTCGCGGCCGGGCGATGCGTCCGTGGCCTGTCGTAATGTGGGTCGGGTGACCAGCAGTGCGCACATCGAACCGGATTCCTCAGCCACGCCGGATCCGGTGCCGGTCGCCGAGGTGATTCGCGGCAGGCAGGCCGCCGGGCATCGCGACGACGGGCACCGTCTCGCCCTGGTGATCGAGGGTGGCGGCAGCCGCGGTGTGTATTCCAGCGGCATGGTGCAAGCGCTCGAGGAACTCGGGCTGTCGGCGGTGTTCGATGCCGTGTACGGCACGTCGGCCGGGGCGATCAACGGGGCGTGGCTGCTGTGCGGGCGGGCCGCGTCGGGGATGCGGTCGTGGACGGATCGCACCATCATGCGGCGGGTGGTCGACCCGGTGCGGATCGTGCGCGGGCGACCGGTTTTCGATCTGCACTACCTGGTGCACCGGGTATACGACGGGATCGAGCCGATGGATTTTCCGGCGATTCTCGCCAATCCGACCAGCTTCCACCCGATCGCCACCGATACCCGCACCGGGCAGCCGGTCGATCTCGCACCGTTCATCGTCGACAAGCCGACTCTGCTCACGGCTCTGCGGGCGTCGGCGGGGTTGCCGTTGCTCGCGGGCCCGCCGGTGGAGCTGGCCGGCCGCAGCTATTTCGACGGTGGTCTCTCGGAGACCGTGCCGATCCGGAGCGCGGTGAGCGCGGGCGCCACCCACGCCCTCGTCCTGCGCACGCGACGGACCGGGGAACTACGTCCGCCCGCTCCCCTGGTGCATCGGGTGGTCGGCGGTGGATATCTGCGTGCGGTCGCGCCCGGTGCTTTCCGCGCGTGGTCGGCGCGACCCGGTCAGCAGGCGGTGGAGGACAGCTATCTGGCCGGCCTCGGTGACCGGGTACTGCAGGTGCATCCGCCTGCCGGCGCCCCACCGGTCGACAGCGCCGCCCGCGACACCACCCTGCTCACCCAGGCCCTCGACCTCGGCCGCGCCGCCGTCCACGCCCTGCTCGGCGACCGGCCGAGCCCGGCCTGAGGCGACCCCCGGAACTCCGGGGCACCGGTTTTGCCGGATTTCCCAGTTCTGCCCGCTCCCTTAGCGTCTCACCGGCGAGGGCACGAACAGAGGGAGACCGGGATGGGTACGCAGGTGCTGGCTCGACCGCCGGTGGAGTCCGCCGGCCACGAAGAGCCGGAGGAGCGGGGGTGGCACCCGGCCGTCCGGGTGCTGTTCCGGTTCACGTTCGTCACCGTCGGAATCGGGATGGCCGGTGCGTGGTTGCTGCACGCGCTCCTGCGTACTCTCGGCCTATCCCAGCAGGTGGTGGCCGAGGTCGGCAAATGGACTGCGCTGCATCCGCTCACGGACTGGGTGGGCACCCGGCTGTTCGATGTCCGGGTCGACTACACGGTCACCGGTAGTGGTGACACCGCCGCCAAGTGGATCAGCGTCTTCACCCTGATCCTGGTCGCGGTTCCGGTGACCGCCGTGTGGTCGGTGCTCGACCGGCGTCGACCCGACTATGCGCGCCTGTACGGCTGGTTCCGGTTGCTGGTGCGGTTCACGCTGGTGAGCGCGCTGATGCTGTACGGGATGATCAAGCTGATGCCGACCCAGATGTCGTTCAATCTGGAGCGGCTGGTGGAACCGTTCGGGCACATGAGCCCGATGGCGGTGCTGTGGGCGCAGTCGTCGCTGTCGGAACCGTACGAGATGGCACTCGGGGCGGCCGAGGTGACGGCGGCGGTGCTGCTGATCCTGCCGCTCACCGCCGGGCTCGGCTCGGTGCTCGCGGTGATCGTCGCGCTGCAGGTGGTGCTGATGAACCTCACCTTCGATGTGCCGGTGAAGCTGTTCGCCCTCCAATTGCTGCTGTACGCAACGCTTCTCGCGGCACCTGATCTCGCACGACTGGTCCGGGCGCTGCTCGGCCGTGCCGTCGAACCGAGCCGGTCGACCACCCTGCTCACCTCACCGCGTGGCAACCGGCTGATGCTCGGTGCCCAGGTACTGCTCGGGCTGTGGTTCCTCGTCGCCACGGCCGTCGAGGCCTACGACGGCTGGCACACCTACGGCAATGCCCGGCCGAAGTCGCCGCTCTACGGAATCTGGAATGTCACCGAATATTCGGTCGACGGCGAGCAGGTGCCCGCGCTGGTCGACTTCGACGCACCGGCAACCGGCCTGCCGAACGCGACCGAACGTTTCCGCCGCATCATCTTCGACATCCCGCAGGGCATGACCGCCCAGCGCCTCGACGATTCACTGGTGTCCTTCCCCGCCCGCGTCGACACCGGCAAGCAGACCGTCACCCTGTCCAAGGACACCACCCACCAGTGGGCAATCGCGTCCTTCACTTACCTTCGGCCACAGGAGAATCAGCTGATCCTCGAGGGCAAGCTGGGCGGCCGGCAGGTGCGGATGCGGCTCGACCAGGTCGACCTCGATCAGTTCCCGGTCGTCTCGCGCGGCTTCCACTGGGTTCAGGCCACGCCGTACTACCGGTGACGCCCCGGCTAGGCTCGGCCCGTGGAACCGATCGAGATCAACGCAGGCTCCTGGTATCTGCGTGCCCTGCGCGCCGACGAACGCATCGATGACCGGCCCGCGCTCGCCGACGGCGGCATCACCGATCCCGGATATGTGGCGAACCGTGTCGCCCAGTGGGCCGACGAGTCGCATTTCTCGTGGGCGGTGTGCGTGCCGACCACGGCGGAGATGATCGCCGAGATCGGCGTCACCCCCGACGCGGACGGCACCGCCCTGATCACCGGTTGGGCGCGCGAGGGATTCGACGACGCCCTGGCCACCGGCGTCGAATCGGTGACTCGTTTCGTCGCAGGCGCCCTCGCCCTCACCCCACGACTCAGCCCCGAATTGGGCTGAGCCCTGCGGTGTTCGGTCTCGTCAGTAGATGCAGGGCTTGGGCCGGCCTGCCCAGCCGCCGTTGAGGAATTCGCATACCGCCGAGAAGATGTCGCCCGTCGAGGACCCGACCTGGGTCGCGGCGGGGGCGATATCAGGTGCGGTGGCCGCATTCGCGGTCGCGACGGGGAGGGCGAGGCCGGCGATCACAGCGCTGACAGCAACGAGCTTCTTCATCGAGAGTCCTGTTCGGTAGTTGTCGATCGAGTTGTTCGCTCGGAAGACGAGTCTGGCATATCTGACCGTTCGGTCAAATACCCGGAGGCACCGGATCGGGTTTCTCCCAACAGGTTTGCCGTCATTCCGCGATGGTCGCGAGTACCCGGTCGAGGGCGTCTACAGCCTTGCCCAGTTCTGCTTCGGTGACGGTGAGTGCCGGACGGAACCGGATTCCGCGTTCGCCGGTCCCCAGCAGCAGCACATGCTCGCGCTCGCGTAGGGCCGTCACCACCCGGTCCCGCAGTTGCGGCGTGGCAAGGGTGATCGCGCACATCAGCCCGCGCCCACGCACCTCGCTCACCTTCTCCGGGTATGCGGCGGAGAGCTGACCCAGCTGGCCGAGCAGGTAGCGGCCGAGTGAGCCGACCTTGTCGATCAGCCGATCCTGTTCCAGCACTTCGAGAATGCGACGCGCGCGCACCATGTCGGTGAGGTTGCCGCCCCAGGTGGAGTTCAGCCGCGAACTCACCCGGAAGACATTGTCGGGCACCTCGTCGACCCGGCCGCCTGCCATGATGCCGCAGACCTGGGTCTTCTTCCCGAACGCCACCACATCCGGAGCGACATCCAATTGCTGGTAGGCCCAGGTGGTTCCGGTGAGCCCGACCCCGGTCTGCACCTCGTCGAGGACGAACAGCGCGTCGTTGTCGTGACACAACCGCTGCATCGCGGCCAGGAACCCCGGACGCAGATGCCGGTCACCGCCCTCGCCCTGGATGGGTTCGGCGATGAAACAGGCGATGTCGTGCGGACGGTCGGCGAACGCGCGGGCGGCCTGAGCGAGGGTTTCGGCTTCGAGCGCGTCGAGGTCCTCGCCAGCGAAGGTGTGCGGGGTGGCCAGGCGTGGCCAGTCGAACTTGGGGAAGCGCGCGGTCTTGACCGGATCGGTGTTCGTCAGCGACATGGTGTAGCCGCTGCGCCCGTGAAAGGCGCCGGTCAGGTGCAGCACCTGGGTGCCGAGTTCCGGTGAGCGGCCGTGGGATTCGTTGTGCCTGCTCTTCCAGTCGAAGGCCACCTTGAGCGCGTTCTCGACCGCGAGCGCACCACCGTCGACGAAGAACAGGTGCGGCAGTCGCGGATCGCCGAGGACGCGGGCGAAAGTGTCGACGAATCGCGCCATCTCGACGGTGTAGATGTCGGAGTTGCTCGGCTTGTTGACCGCGGCGGTGGCCAGTTCGGCACGGAAGCGCTCGTCGCGAGCCAGTGCCGGATGGTTCATGCCGAGGGCGTTGGAGGCGAAGAAGCCGAACATGTCGAGATAGGCGGTGCCGTCGCGTTCGTCGACGAGCGTGCGGCCGTGGGACTTGTGCAGATCGAGCACAAGATCGAAGCCGTCCGCGAGGATGTGCGAGGACAGGATTTCGTGGACCCGGTTGGCGGGGGTGACCGCCGCGCCGGGGCGCTCCAGTTCGATGGTCACGACCCGAGGGTACGCAACTATTTACGGAACATCCACGGAATGACGGATTAATTACGAAGAATCGTTACCTGTCGTAGAATGTCTGCAGGATGATGGTGCTGCGCGTCCGTACATTGGCGGTGGCCCGGATCTCCTGCAGCAGCTGTTCGAGATGCCGGGGTGAGGCCACCCGCACCAGCAGGACGTAGCTCTCCTCGCCCGCCACCGAGTGGCACGCCTCGATGCCGGGAACGTGCTGCAACAATGCGGGCGCGTCATCGGGCTGGGACGGGTCGAGAGGAGTGATCGCGACGAATGCCGACAGCAGGTGCCCGAGCGCTTCGGGGTCGACGTTGGCCGTGTATCCACGGATCACGCCGCGCGCCTCTAGCCTGCGCACCCGTGACTGCACCGCCGACACCGAGAGGCTGGCCTTCTCCGCCAGATTCGACAGGGTGGCGCGCCCGTCGTTCATCAGCTCTCTGATCAGGAGCCGGTCGATATCGTCGAGCTGGGGTCTAGCCGGTGTATCCGCCATCAGCGAAGGCTAACGCAGGCCGGGGGTTGCGCGGGGAAGACTTCTTTCTGTTCTCCTCCGAAATCCGAGCGAACTTTTCCGTGAGTCGTACCAACAGCAGAAGGTGAACAGTGATGACGCACACCGTGACCGAGCATTTCTCCGAACAGCTCTCGCTGCGCGCGAGGGCCCTGCTGCACGGCCTCGGCGCCGACGTGCCCGAGCCGGGCGTCCTGCTCGCGCGCACCCCGATCTCCGGTGGTGTCCTGCTGCCGCTCACTCCCGACACGACGGCCGACGTGGACGCCGCGATCGGTCGCGCGGCCACCGCCTTCGAATCGTGGTGCACGGTGCCCGCCCCGGTGCGTGCGGCGCTGGTGCGCAGGCTGTCGGCGTTGCTGGTCGCCCATCAGGACGAGCTGGCCGAACTGGTCACGCTCGAGGCGGGCAAGATCGGCGCCGAAGCACTCGGCGAGGTGCAGGAGATGATCGACGTCTGCGAGTTCGCGATCGGCCTGTCGCGTCAGCTCTACGGCGCGACCATGCCGTCGGAGCGGCCCGGCCATCGGCTCATGGAGACCTGGCACCCGCTGGGTGTGGTCGGGGTGATCTCGGCGTTCAACTTCCCGGTCGCGGTGTGGGCGTGGAACACCGCCATCGCGCTGGTCTGTGGTGACACGGTGGTGTGGAAGCCGTCGGAGACGACCCCGCTCACCGCGTTGGCCTGTCACACGCTGCTGCGCCGGGCCGCCCTCGAGGTCGGCGCGGATCCTCAAGTGCACCAACTCGTTCAGGGCGACGCGACCGTGGGCGAGGCGCTCGTCGACGACCCACGGGTGGCGTTGCTGAGCGCGACCGGCTCGGTGCGGATGGGTAGCATCGTCGCGCCACGGGTGGCGGCCCGGTTCGGGCGGTGCCTGCTCGAGCTCGGCGGCAACAATGCCGCGATCGTGGCGCCGAGCGCGGATCTGGAACTGGCGGTGCGCGGGATCGTGTTCGCGGCGGCGGGCACCGCTGGTCAGCGGTGCACCACGCTGCGCAGGTTGATCGTGCACAGCTCGATCGCCGATCAGCTCGTCGAGCGACTGTCGGCGGCGTACAGCCAACTGCCCGTGGGCAATCCGCTCGACGACGGCGTGCTCGTCGGCCCGCTCGTCAACGAACGCGCCTACACGGCGATGCAGGCGGCGCTGCTGCGCGCGAAGGACGAGGGTGGCGACATCGTCTGCGGCGGTGAGCGGGTGGAGTTGATCGGATCCGAGGCGTACTACGTGCGGCCCGCGCTCGTGCGGATGCCCGCGCAGACCGAACTGGTGCGGGAGGAGACCTTCGCACCGATCCTGTACGTGCTCACCTACGACGACCTCGACGACGCCATCGCACTGAACAACGGTGTGACCCAGGGCCTTTCCTCGGCCATCTTCACACTCGACCAGCGCGAGGCCGAACAGTTCGTCGCCGGATCCGATTGCGGCATCGCCAATGTCAACATCGGCACCTCCGGCGCGGAGATCGGTGGGGCGTTCGGCGGCGAGAAGAACACCGGCGGCGGGCGCGAATCCGGGTCCGACTCCTGGAAGGCCTACATGCGCCGGGCGACCAACACGATCAACTACTCCACCGAACTCCCACTCGCCCAGGGCATCCATTTCGGCTGATCACAGGGGCGATTTCGCCTTCGGCCACCCCGCGTGTACAGTAGTGAATGCAACGCGGGATGGAGCAGCTCGGTAGCTCGCTGGGCTCATAACCCAGAGGTCGCAGGTTCAAATCCTGTTCCCGCTACCACCCGAAAGCCCCGGAGTTTCGACTCCGGGGCTTTCGTCGTTCATCCCAGTCGCAACGTCCAATTGCCGCGAAAATGCAGCCGGGTGACGCTCGCGGGCTGCACATCGAGGCGCCAGAAGGACTTCGGTGGTGCGTCGAGGACGACCAGCAGCGCCGCGCGGATCACCGACGGATGCGTCACCGCGACGGTATCCAGACCCGCCGAGGCGATCTCTGCCAGCCAGAAGCGCACCCGCTCCACCAGGTCGGTCACCGACTCACCACCGTGTCCACGGAATGCCGGATCGGTGAGCCAGGCGAACAGCTGATCCTGCGGCAGCCTGCCCATCTCGGTACCCCGCCACGCACCCGCGTCCAGGTCACGTAGTCGCTCGTCCCGCTCGCCCACCAGCCCGAGCGCCTCGGCGGTCTCACGCACCCGACGTTCCGGGCCCGTCCGCACCTGCGCCCCGGTGAGCGGCGAGCACGTATCCAGCGCCGCGAGGCCCGCCTTGTCCAGGGATTCGTCGACCGGGAAACGCGCCTTGCGCACCGCCTCGGTGAGGCCGTGGCCGACGAGGTCGACTCTCAGCACCGTTTGCACGATGGACCAGGGTACGGCGGACGTGTTCCGAGCCACACCCCTCACCCCGGCTCGACCGGGGAATCTTCCTCGACCGTGGCATCGACGCTGGTCGCGGGCGGCGCGCGGATCGCGGAACCTGTCGGTGGGTGGGTGCACACTGAATCTCATGGACCGGTTCTCCCCCGCTACCGCGCAGTGGTTCGACGGCGCCTTCCCCGAGGCGACGTCGGCTCAGCTCGGCGCGTGGCAGGCCATCGCCGACGGGCAGCACACCCTTGTCGTCGCACCGACCGGCTCGGGCAAGACGCTGTCGGCGTTCCTGTGGGCGATCGACCAGCTCGCCCAGCGTGGGCCCGCCGAACCCGGCACCCGCCGAGGGACGTCCGTGCTCTATGTCTCACCGCTGAAAGCCCTGGCCGTGGACGTGGAGCGGAACCTGCGAGCCCCGCTGGTCGGAGTCACCCAGACGGCGAAGCGGCTGGGGCTCGACCCGCCGGAGATCTCGGTGGGCGTGCGATCCGGTGACACCACCCCCGCACAGCGCCGGGCGATGCAGCGCACCCCACCCGACATTCTCATCACCACACCCGAATCACTGTTCCTGATGCTCACCTCCGCGGCCCGCGAAACGCTCGCCGAGGTCGAGACGGTGATCGTCGACGAAGTGCACGCCATCGCCGGCTCCAAACGCGGTGCGCACCTGGCGTTGTCGCTGGCCCGGCTCGATCAGCTCACCGAGCGGCCCGCACAGCGCATCGGGCTGTCGGCCACCGTCCGCCCGCCCGAGGAGGTCGGGCGGTTCCTCGTCGGCGACGCGCCGATCACCATCGTTCGGCCACCCGCACCGAAGACCTTCGACCTGTCGGTTCGGGTGCCGGTGGCGGATATGACCGATCCCGGCGGCGACTCCGACCAGCCGGGTTCGATCTGGCCACATGTCGACGAGGCCATCGTCGACCTGGTGCTCGAGCATCGGTCCTCGATCGTGTTCGCGAACTCGCGGCGCCTGGCCGAACGGTTGACCGCCCGGCTCAACGAGGCCTACGCCGCCAAGCTCGGCGAACCGGTCGAGACCGAGCACGCCCCGCCCGCCCAGCTCGGGCCGTCCACCGAGGTGATCCACGGTGCCGAACACCTGCTGGCGCGCGCCCATCACGGGTCGGTGAGCAAGGAGCAGCGGGCGATCATCGAGGACGACCTCAAGACCGGCCGGCTGCGGTGCGTGGTTGCCACGAGCAGTCTCGAGCTGGGCATCGACATGGGTGCGGTCGACCTGGTCGTGCAGGTGGAAGCGCCGCCGTCGGTGGCGAGTGGGTTGCAACGGGTCGGACGGGCCGGGCACCAGGTGGGCGAGATCTCGCGGGGTGTGCTGTTTCCCAAGCACCGCACCGATGTCATCCATTGCACCGTCGCCGCCCAGCGCATGCTGTCCGGGCAGATCGAACTGCTCCAGATCCCCGCGCATCCGCTCGACATCCTCGCCCAGCAGACCGTTGCCGCGTGCGCGCTGGAACCGCTCGATGTCGACGCCTGGTTCGATGTCGTCCGGTCGACCGGAAGCTACGCGCAGCTGCCCCGCTCGGCCTATGAATCCGTGCTCGATCTGCTCGCCGGTCGGTATCCGTCCGACGAGTTCGCCGAGCTGCGGCCCCGCGTGGTGTGGGATCGCGACGCGGGCACGCTCACCGGCCGCCCCGGTGCGCAGCGCCTGGCGGTCACCTCGGGTGGGGCGATTCCCGATCGCGGGATGTTCGCGGTGTTCATGGTGGGTGAGAAGGCTTCCCGTGTAGGTGAACTCGACGAGGAGATGGTCTACGAGTCCCGCGTCGGTGATGTGTTCGCGCTCGGTGCGACGAGTTGGCGGATCGAGGAGATCACCTTCGACCGGGTGCTGGTGTCGCCCGCGTTCGGGCTGCCCGGCCGCTTGCCGTTCTGGCATGGCGACGGGCTGGGCCGGCCGGCCGAGCTCGGTGCGGCGCTCGGCGAATTCGTACGGACGGCCGGGCAGGTTCCGGCCGAGGAACTGACCCGGATCGTCGCCGGTATGGGCACCCTGGCGCGCGGCAAGGCATTCGCGACTGCGGATACCGCTGCCGGACAAGAGGTTCCGTCGTCGATCGGGTCGTACGTCGTGCGATCCCCGCGTCTCGACAGGACAGCTCAGATGGCTGCCACGGGCACGGCGTCGGACGACGAGCAAACGGTTGGTGTCGAGCCCGAGCTGGTGAAGAGGGAGGCGGCGGACCAGGGAAGATCGAGCGGCGTCCAATCGAGCGGGGCCGAGCCGCGCGGTGGCGAGTCCGGCACGGCCCGATCACGCAGTGCGGCACCGGCGGGCGCCGAGCTGAGCAAGCCCGCGGCGCGGCTCGAGGAGTTGGTGCGGACCGCTGGGCTGGATCAGAACGCGACGGCCAATCTTGTCGGGCTGCTCGACGAACAGCGCACGGCGACAGGGCAATTGCCTACCGATCGGACGCTCGTAGTCGAGCGGTTCCGGGACGAACTCGGTGATTGGCGGCTCGTGCTGCACTCGCCCTACGGCACGCCGGTGCACGCACCGTGGGCGCTGGCCGTCGGCGCGCGTTTGCAGGAGCAATTCGGCATCGATGCGGCGCCCACCGCGTCCGACGACGGCATTGTCGTACGGTTGCCCGACACCACGGATCAGCCGCCGGGTGCCGAGCTGTTCGCGTTCGAACCCGACGAGATCGACGACATCGTCACCGAGCAGGTCGGTGGTTCGGCGCTGTTCGCGTCCAGGTTCCGCGAGTGCGCCGCCCGCGCGCTGCTGTTGCCGCGCCGCGACCCGGGCAAGCGGGCCCCGCTGTGGCAGCAGCGGCAACGATCGGCCCAATTGCTCGACGTGGCACGGAAGTTCCCGCAGTTTCCGATCCTGCTGGAAACCGTGCGCGAATGCCTGCGCGATGTGTACGACCTGCCCGCCTTGCGCGACCTGCTCACGCGGGTGGCACGCCGGGAGATCCGCCTGGTCGAGGTGGAGACCGCAACCCCGTCACCGTTCGCCAACGCCCTGCTGTTCTCCTACATCGGCCAGTTCCTCTACGACGGCGACAGCCCGCTGGCCGAGCGGCGCGCCGCCGCCCTCGCCCTCGACTCGAGTCTTCTCGCCGAACTCCTGGGCCGCGTCGAACTCCGCGAACTCCTCGACCCAGCGGTCCTCGACCTCACCGAACGCGAACTCCAACGCCTAACCC
Source organism: Nocardia rosealba (assembly GCF_020216065.1). Lineage (GTDB taxonomy): Bacteria > Actinomycetota > Actinomycetes > Mycobacteriales > Mycobacteriaceae > Nocardia > Nocardia rosealba. The sequence goes on along the minus strand of NZ_JAIWNA010000008.1, from coordinate 190,611 downwards.
CCGAACGCCACGCCCGCGACGCCGAAGGCCTGGCCGACCTGCTCCGCCTCCTCGGCCCCCTCACGCCCACCGAAGCCGCCGCCCGCTGCGTACCCCGCCCCGGGACCGCGACCGCTGCTCGCTATGCCGCGGCCGACGACCTAGCACCTCTGGCTGGCAGCGGGGTGTCGACCCGAAGTAAGCCCTCGGCCGATGGCAGTTCGCCAGCAGGCCACGATCAGTCGTCCGTGGGCGCCGGGTCGCTCGGCAGCGATGTATCAGTCGTAGGCGTTGCGGCTGCCGACGGAGGTGCGTCAGTGGGCGGTGATGAGTCGCAGATGCTCCTGGACTCCGATGCCCCGGCGTGGTTCGCCGAACTGCGGGATTCGCGGCGGGCCCTGGAAGTTTCGTTCGCGGGGCGCACGTGGTGGGTCGCCGTGGAGGATGCGGCTCGGTTGCGGGATGCACTGGGGGTGCCGTTGCCCATCGGAGTGCCTGCGGCGTTCATCGAGCCGGTGCCGGATCCGCTGGGCGATCTTGTCGGGCGGTATGCGCGCACGCACGCGCCGTTCACTACCGCCGCCGTTGCCGAGCGATTCGGATTGGGGACGGCGGTCGCGGTCACCGCCTTGCATCGGTTGCTCGCGGAAAAGCGCGTTGTGGAGGGTGAATTCACGCCCGGTGCGGCCGGTGGTGAGTGGTGTGACGCGCAGGTGTTGCGGCGGTTGCGGCGTCGGTCGCTGGCGGCGGCGCGGCATGAGGTCGAGCCGGTCGCCACGGCGGCGTTCGCTCGCTTCCTACCTGCCTGGCAACACGTCGGTTCGGGCGAGTTGCGCGGCATCGACGGTGTGGCCACGGTGGTGGAACAGCTGGCGGGCGTACCTGTTCCGGCTTCGGCGTGGGAGTCGCTGATCCTGCCGATGCGGGTGCGCGACTACTCCCCCGCCATGCTCGACGAACTCATGGCCACCGGCGAGGTGATCTGGTCGGGGCACGGCGCCATCACCGCCCGCGACGGCTGGATCGCCCTGCACCTGGCCGAACAGGCCCCGGTCACGCTGCCACCACCCGACGACATCGACCCCACCGACATTCAGCTGGACCTGCTCCTGGCTCTCGGCGCCGATATCGAGCCCCGCCTACGATCCGGGCGCGGTGAACCGACCGACAGCACCGAGGCCGAGGTGATAGATCTGGACCGACCCGGTGTCATCGGCGGCGAAGGGCGTCGACTCCCGGCGAACCTCAGTGGCGGCGGTGCGTATTTCTTCCGGCAACTGTCGGATGCGACCGGCCTGCTCGACGACAAAGCGGTCGGCGAAGCCCTGTGGCAGCTGGTCTGGGCCGGTTACGTTTCCGGCGACACCTTCGCCCCGGTGCGCGCACTCCTGTCCGGCACCGCGCGCAGCACCACCGCGCATCGGACCCCGCGCCGCGCTCCTCGGGCCCGCGCGTACCTCCCCCGCCCGTCCATGCCGACCCGGTCCGGCCCACCGAACCTGGCAGGCAGGTGGTCGATCCTCCCGGAACGGGTGCGCGACAACACCGTTCGCGCCCACGCCACGGCCGATCAGCTCATCGAGCGGTACGGCGTGCTGACACGCGGCTCCGTACAGAACGAAGGCGTGCCGGGCGGGTTCGCGCTGATGTACCGGGTGCTCACCGAGTTCGAGGACCGTGGCCGGTGCAGGCGCGGCTATTTCGTCGACACCCTCGGTGGCGCGCAGTTCTCCACCACCGACACCGTCGACCGATTACGTTCCTTCGACACCGACCGTGACAACAACCGGGTAGGCGTCGCCGTGGCTCTGGCCGCCTGCGACCCGGCCAACCCCTACGGCGCCGCCCTGCCGTGGCCCAAGGGCGATGCCGACAGCGGTCACCGGCCGGGCCGCAAAGCGGGGGCGCTGGTGGTACTGGTCGGCGGCGAACTGGTGCTCTATGTGGAGCGCGGCGGCAAGACCCTGCTCAGCTTCACCGAGGACATCGGCCTGCGCCGCACGGCGGCCGTCGCCTTGGCGCGACTGGTCACCGACCGGCGGGTCGACGGCCTGGTGATCGACAAGATCAACGGCGAAACCGTGCACGGCCACACCTTCGTCGACGTCCTCGTCGAGGCGGGCTTCTCGATGACCCCGCGCGGACTCCGACTGCGCAGGCAGGTGTAGCCGATGCCCGAGGGCGACACCGTTTTCCGCACCGCCGAACGGCTACGCACCGCACTGGCCGGAAAAACCCTGACCCGCAGCGACTTCCGTGTGCCGCGCTACGCCACCGTCGACCTGGTCGGTGCGGTCGTCGACGAGGTCGCCAGCTACGGCAAGCACCTGTTCGTACGCACCGAACGGGTGAGCATCCACACCCACCTGAAAATGGAGGGCGAGTGGCGGGTGTTCCACTGCGGCCAACGCTGGACCAAACCGCGGGTCACCGCCAGGCTCGTGCTCGCCACCGAGGAGGTCGAGGCCGTCGGCTTCTCACTCGGAAAAGTGCAGGTCCTGCCGCGCGCCGAGGAACACACCGTCATCGATCACCTCGGCCCCGACCTGCTCGGACCCGGCTGGGACGCCGACGAGGCACTGCGTCGCCTGTCCGGGTATCCGCGCCGCCCCATCGGCCTCGCCCTGCTCGACCAGCGCAACCTGGCGGGCATCGGCAATATCTACCGCAGCGAGATCTGCTTCCTGCGCCGCGTCCACCCGGCCACGCCCGTCGGCGATATCGCCGATCTCCCCGCCCTCGTCGACGAGTCACACCGGGTTCTCGGCAAGGCCGCGCACGAACCACCCTGGCGACCGATGGTCTACGGGCGCACCCGTCGACCGTGTCCGCGCTGCGGCACCGCCATCGCCTCCGAGCTCCTCGGGGAGGACGACCCCGCCGACCGCATCACCCAGCGCGAACGTGGCATCTATTTCTGTCCGCGCTGCCAGCCGGTTCCCTGAAAACAGCTCGCCGACGCCGCCATGGTCCGATACGCTCGCCAGAATCGTTTCCCGGCGCTAACTTCCCGGCAGTTCACCAGGTAGAGAGCAGGTTTCGCAATGGCATGTCGGATCAGTGAGCTCGTGCTCGAGTGCCGCGAGCCCGAGACACTCGCCCAGTTCTGGTGCGCGGTGCTCGATTACATCGTGCTCGATCGCGACGACGACGGCAGCATGGAAATCGGGCCACGCGAAGGCTTCGGCGGCCCGCAGCCGACGATCATCCTCAGCCCCACCGACAACCCCACGCCCGGCAAGGCCCGCCTGCACATCGACGTCAACCCCACCGACCGCGATCAGGCCGCCGAACTCGCGCGCCTGCTCGAACTCGGCGCACGTCCCGCGGATATCGGCCAGTCCGGCGATGAGCAGTGGCATGTGCTGGCCGATCCCGAGGACAACTACTTCTGCTTGCTGAAGGCGCGCATCGATCCGGTCTGAGGATCAGCGGTCCTGCGGTACCGGTTCCAGCAGCTGCGGACGCGGCTCCGGCGCGGCGACCCGCAGGGCGTCGGCCGATTTGTCGTCCGGCTGGGTCTGCGATTCGATCTCCGCGCGCACCCGCGCCTGATAGGTCGACACCTCACGCTCGATGTCGTCGTCGTCCCAGCCGAGAACCGGCGCCACCAGGTGCGCGACCTGCTCGGCACAGTTGGCGCCCCGGTCGGGGTATTCGATGGAGATACGGGTGCGCCGGGCCAGGATGTCGTCGAGGTGCAGGGCACCCTCCGCGGCGACCGCGTACACCGCCTCCACCTGCAGGTAGGCGGGAGCGTCGGTAATCGGTTGCAGCAGTTCGGGTTTGCCCTCGGCCATGGCGAGCACCTCGTCGACGACCGAACCGTAGCGGTCGAGCAGGTGGGTCATCCGGTACGGGTGGATGCCGTAGTGCTCGGCCAGTTGCACGGTCTGGTTCACCAGCGCGAAGTACCCGTCGGCGCCGAGCAGGGCCACCTTCTCGGTGATCGACGGCGACACGCGGGCCGGAATGTCCTGTGCCGCTTCGTCCATCGCATCGGACGCCATCACCCGGTAGGTGGTGTACTTGCCGCCCGCGATACTCACCAGGCCGGGCGCCACCCGGGCAACGGCGTGCTCACGCGACAGCTTCGACGTCTCGTCGCTCTCTCCCGCCAACAGCGGTCGCAGGCCCGCGTACACGCCGTCGATGTCGGCGTGGGTGAGCGGCGTGACCAGCACCTCGTTCACCCGGTCGAGCAGGTAGTCGATGTCGGCCTTGGTCGCGGCGGGATGCGCGAGGTCGAGATTCCAGTCGGTGTCGGTGGTGCCGACGATCCAGTGCGCGCCCCACGGAATGACGAACAGCACCGAGGTGGCGGTGCGCAGGATGATCGCCGCGTCGCTGACGATCCGGTCGCGCGGGACGACGATGTGCACACCCTTGGACGCTCGCACATGGAATCTGCCGCGCTGATGCGACAGACCCTGCACCTCGTCGGTCCACACGCCCGTCGCATTGATGACCACGCTCGCGCGCACCTCGGCGGTCCGACCGTCCTCGGTGTCGCGCAGCTTCGCCCCGACCACCCGGTCGGCCTCCCGCAGCAGCCCCACCACCTGGGTGGACGTACGGATGACGGCACCGTAGTGGGCGGCGGTGCGGGCGACGGTCATGGTGTGGCGGGCGTCGTCGACGACGGTGTCGTAGTAGGTGACACCGCCGATCAGGGCGTCACGGCGCAGGCCGGGTGCCAGCCGCAGCGCACCGTGTCGGGTCAGATGATGCTGTCCCGGAACGGATTTTGCGCCACCCATGGTGTCGTAGAGGGTCAGGCCCGCGGCCACGTACGGCCGTTCCCACACCCGGTGGGTGAGCGGGTACAGGAACCGCAGCGGCTTCACCAGGTGCGGCGCCAGCGTCGACAACGCCAGCTCGCGCTCCTTGAGCGCCTCGCGCACCAGCCCGAACTCGAGCTGCTCTAGGTAGCGCAGACCGCCGTGGAACATCTTCGACGACCGGCTCGAGGTGCCCGAGGCGAGGTCACGCGCCTCCACGAGGGCGACCGACAGGCCACGGGTCGCCGCGTCGAGCGCGATTCCGGCGCCGACCACGCCGCCGCCGATGACCAGCACGTCGAACCGGTCCTTGCCGAGGCGCTCCCAGGCGGTGCGCCGGTGTTCGGGCCCGAGCTCACCGGGGCCGAGCCGGTCCCGTTTTCCGCCGGCGACCAACTCACCAGGGTTCAGAAACGGAAACTCCGGTGTCTGCGACATGCTCGACTCCTCGCCGCCGACCGTGAACGGCCGGTCCCAGCCGACAGTTGGGTGCAGACGCCGGGCACATCCCGGCGCCGCCTACAGGCTAAACGTAGTGCCCACCCGGCGTGTGGGACGAACCCGGCGAGGCGCGTGGCCGAAATTCGGTATCCGCGCCCAACCGGGCGATTCCCGCTCGTCGTCGGCGACAAAGCTTGCTACGACGACCGCGCGGTTGGGTAGCCTGCCTGAATGCGTCGCTATGTGGCCGCCATCGATCAGGGCACGACTTCGAGTAGGTGCATCGTCTTCGACCGGCAGGGCCGGATCGTCGGGACCGCGCAACGCGAACATCGGCAGATCTTTCCCAAGCCCGGCTGGGTGGAGCACGATCCGGTCGAGGTGTGGCGCAATACTGAATGGGTGCTCGGCGCCGCGCTGGGCAACAGTGGCTGCTCGGCGGGCGACCTGGCCGCCATCGGCATCACCAACCAGCGCGAGACCACCGTCGTGTGGGACCGGACCACCGGCGAACCGGTGTACAACGCCATCGTCTGGCAGGACACCCGCACCGATCAGCTGTGCACAGAGCTCGGTGGCGAGCAGGGACCGTCGCGGTACGCCGACCGCACCGGGCTGCCGCTGTCGACCTATTTCGCCGGTCCGAAGCTGCGCTGGATCCTCGACAATGTCGAGGGCGCACGGGAGAAGGCGCAGGCGGGTGACCTGTGTTTCGGCACGATGGATACCTGGGTGCTGTGGAATCTCACCGGTGAGCACCGCACCGACGTCACCAATGCCTCGCGCACGATGCTGATGGATCTGCGCACGTTGCAATGGGATTCGCAGATCTGCGCGGAATTCGACGTGCCGATGTCGATGCTGCCCGAGATCCGCAGTTCCTCGGAGGTGTACGCGGAGATCACCGCCGGGCCCTTCGCCGGCGCGCCCGTGGCGGGCATTCTCGGCGACCAGCAGGCCGCCACCTTCGGGCAGGCGTGCCTGTCGCCCGGCGAGGCCAAGAACACCTACGGCACAGGCAATTTCATGCTGCTCAATACCGGAACGACGCCGGTTTTCAGCAAGCACGGGCTGCTCACCACCGCCTGCTACCAGATCGGTGACACCCCCGCTGTCTACGCGCTGGAAGGGTCCATCGCGGTCACCGGTTCGCTGGTGCAGTGGTTGCGCGACAACCTCGGCATCATCTCCTCCGCCGCCGAAGTGGAAACCCTGGCCCGCACGGTCCCCGACAACGGCGGCGCCTACTTCGTCCCCGCCTTCTCCGGCCTGTTCGCCCCGCGCTGGCGGCCCGACGCCCGAGGCGTCATCGCGGGCCTCACCCGCTTCGTCACCAAGGCCCATCTGGCAAGGGCCGCACTGGAATCCACCGCATTCCAGACCCGCGAGGTGGTCGACGCCATGCGCGCCGACGCCGCCGCGCAGCACCTCGACCTGGAACTGACCACCCTCAAGGTCGACGGCGGCATGACCGGCAACGACCTGCTCATGCAATTCCAGGCCGACATCCTCGACGTCCCCGTGGTCCGCCCGGTGGTCCGCGAAACCACCGCCCTCGGCGCCGCCTACGCCGCGGGCCTGGCCGTCGGCTACTGGTCCAACCTCGACGACCTGCGCGACAACTGGATCGCCGACCACACCTGGACCCCCGACATGACCGAATCCGAACGCACCCAACGCTGTTCGGAATGGAACAAGGCCGTGGAACGCACCTACAACTGGTCCTGAACATGGACGACCGCCCCCGCAAACTGCCTCGTCAACGCCGGGCGCGCGAGACCGTGGAAACGCTGCTCGAGGCCGCCGCCCAGGTGTTCTCCCGCGAGGGTGCGGCGGCAACGACCAACCGGATCGCCGAGCGGGCAGGCGTCTCGATCGGCACGCTGTACCAGTACTTTCCGAACAAGACGGCGATGTTGCGCGCCTTGGCCGAGCGCCACTTCCTCGCTGCCGGGACGGGACTCGGCGAGGTGTTCGCACGGTTGCGGTCCGAGGAGCCACCCTTCGACGAGACGCTGCGTGCGATCGTGACGGCCGTCGCCGACCTGCATCGCGACCGGCCTGCCCTGCACGCCCTCATGCACCGCGTCGCGTTGCGGCTGCCCGCGGAGTGGGAGGCGGTGCGGGCCTTCGAGGACTACCTCGTCGCCGAGGTGGAGTTCCATCTGCGGCGATGCGGGCGCGGCGGAACCGATCCGCAGCTCACCGCTCGGACCCTGGTCCACGCCATCGACACCCAGGTGCATCGTGTCATGACGCGGCACACCGTCGATGCGGATGCGCTGCTGGTACTGGCGCGGCAGTTGCTGCCCGAGGGATGAACGGGCAGTGGACGGCCCGGCCCCGGCTGGTCAGAGCGGGCGGACCGAGCCGATGACCTCCCGCAAGGTGTCGGCCAGCTGCGTCAGCCCCGGCTCCTCTATGGGGAAGTGACCACATCCCTCGAGCAACACCGCTTTCGTGTCGGCGGCGATCCGGTCGAGGAACCGCACGCTCAGCTCCGGCGGCGTCCACCGATCCGCCGCCGGGTGGACCAGCGACACCGGCGAACCCTGATAGTCCTGTGGAGGTGTGTGCTCGAACAAGAGGAAATCCGTGAGAAAACCGACGGGAATCCACACGCCGCCGCCTCTCGGGTCGTTGCCACAGTGCCGCGACAATTCCTGGTCCAGACTCATGTTCGCCATATCCACCATCCACCGGACCGGCACGCGCACACCGCCCGCTACCCGCCCCGCTCCCGAGAGCACACCGCGCGGCAACGCACCCAACACCTTCCAGCGAGCGGCTGCCATACGGGCGGCCGGGTCACCGGGATCGAGCAGGCAAGTCGCCACCACATGCGCGACCCGCCCGGTCCGCGCCGCCACCTCGTACGCGAGCATCCCACCGATACTCGCACCGAACAGCACGAGCGGCCTGCTGTCGGATTCGGTTTCAGCACAGACGAACTCGCTCACCAACTCGACCCAGTCGCGATACCGCACCGACGCGGGCTTCGGCTCGACGGTGTCGCCGTAGAGCGGAAGATCCAGCGCCGCGACCGAAACACCCTCCCCCGCAGCGATTCCGAGCAGCGGCCACACCAACCCCGCATGCCCGCCCGCCCCGTGCAACGCCAACACCCGAACAGCCGCGTCCCCACGCTCCGCCCTGGCCACATGCACCCTGCGCCCCCGCCACGCCCACCACGTCGACTGCGGCTCGACCACCGCCTCCCGATACCGAGCCGGCAGGAACTTCACATAACTCGAATACTCCATACGCACAGGATCCGGCCCCGAATACCCGCTGCCAACTCGCATTCACGCTACCGAGCCGACCGAAAAAACACCCTACTGAGCAGCGCAATCGCAAAACGCTGATCTTCGTGCTCGCATTTCGAACACGGCTTCAGCAGACGCTGGTCGTGGCTGCTTCTGCCAGGCGGTTGATCGCTTCGGTGAGGGTGGGTTCGTCGGAGGTGGTGAAGCAGAGGCGCATGGAGGCCTGGTAGGCGTCGGTGACGGCGAAGGCGGCGCCGGGGACGTAGGCGACGCCTGCTTCCAGGGCGGTGGGGAGCAGGGTTGAGGCGTTCGTGCCGTCGGTGAAATCGGCCCAGATGAACATGCCGCCGGTCGGGTCGGTGCAGCGGACGCGGTCGGCGAAAGTGGTGCGCAGGGCGGTGACGAGGGCGCGGGCGCGGGTGCCGTAGGCGGCGCGGATGGTGTCGACGTGGGTGGTGAGCCAGTCGGTCTCGGCGAGCAGGTCGGTGGTGATCTGGTGGGTGAGGGCCGAGCCGCACAGGTCGGCGCCCTGCTTGAGGAGTTCGACCGCGCGACAGACCTTTTCGGGGGCGATCAGCCAGCCGACGCGCAGGGCGGGGGCCAGGATCTTGGACACGCTGGACAGGCGGATCACCTGGGGTGAGTAGGAGGCGACCGGCGCCGGGGCGGGCTCGTCGAACCAGAGTTCGCCGTAGGGATCGTCTTCGATCACCCAGAAGCCGTGTGCCTCAGCGAGTTCCGCCAGGCGACGACGGCGCTCGGGCGCGAGGGTGACCCCACCGGGGTTGTGGAAGTTGGCGACGGTGTGGACGACGGCCGGACGCTCACCGGCGGCCAGCAGCTCCTCCAGCACGTCGACACGTAGCCCGTCGGCGTCGAGCGGCACGGCGACGATGCGCGCACCGGCCGCCCGGAACACCTGCAGCGCACCGACATACGCCGGGTCCTCCACCACGACCAACGCGCCGGGATCGAGCAGCACCTCGGCCAGCAGCGACAACGCCTGCTGCGAACCGTGGGTGATGAACACCTCGCCGACCGGCACCGACCGGCCGATCTTGGCCGACTCGCGCTCGGCGATCACCGCACGCAGCGCGGGCCAGCCGGGCGACTCCGTGTACTGCAACACGGCCGGATCACGCAGTGCCGCCTCAGCCGCGGCGGCGATCCGCTCGCCCGGCATCAGTGCCGCATCGGGCAGACCACCGGCAAGGCTGATGATCTCCGGCCGCGCGGTGAGTTTGAGCAGGTCCCTGATCGCCGAACTCTGCAAACCGGCGAGCTTGCCCGCCAATGCTGGACTGGTCAGCGACATGGAAACCTCCGGGAACGCCAGGGGACGCGATGACCAACGATCGCACAGCATTCACCAGAATATGAAATTGTTGTCCCAGATAATGGGACTACGGGAGGGCAGTGATGGACTTGACCTGCCACTTCCCGTCGGTCAGCGTGGTGACGATCTCCTGCTTGTAGACCACCGACGTACGGTCGGGATGCCACTCACGCAGCTCCACGTCATAGACGCCGACGCCGGTCTCGCGCACCTTCACACAGTGCGTGGTACCCCTCGGGATCTGATCGTCGATCGCCTTCTGGATGACATCGGCGGGCGAGATGGTCACCCCGTCGGGCGCGACGAACTCACGCACCCGCGTACCGGAGCGTTCGACATAGAAGGCGTACTGGAAGCCGAGGATCGCCCGGGCGCCCGAGGACGTGTCGCCCGGGCCGTTGCCGACGGTGAGACCCTCGTCGGCGATCGTCCGGCATTCGGCACCCGCGGCGGAGGTGACCGGCGCCGCGGTGGGTCCGGGATCCTCGCCACCGCCACGCTTGACCAGCCCGATGGTCAGCACCAGCGCGACGACGAGCAGGACCGCGGCCACCACACCGCCGATGATCCAGCGCATCCGGTTGTCGGGCTCGGACTTCTCGACGACCGGCGCGGCCGGCGTCTTCGGGGCGAGCCTGCGGGCGATGGGGTCGTCGGCCCAGGACAGGCCGGGTTCGGGCGGCTTGGGGACGCCGCCGTCGTCGTCGGGGCTGTTCCACCAGGCCCGGTCCTCGGCGTCGTTGTCCTTGGCCGGTGCGCGCGGCGGTTCGGGGGCGCGTTCGGGCTCGGTGACCCGCTGCTGGCGCGGCGCGGAGTTGCGCCGGATGACCTCGGTCTCTTCCTTCCCGGAAGTCACCGGCACCGAATCACCGAACACCGAGCTACCGGCAGCGGGAGCGTCGGCACCGAAACGCACCGTCGGGTCGGCGGGCGGGGCGGGTCGTGCGGGCGGCGGTGTCGCGACAGCATCGCCGAACGGCGAACGACGCGGCGGCGCAACAGGGTTCGTGGGTGGCGGTGTGGCCCCACCGAAAACGGAGGTCGGCGCCGAAGAACGTGGCGGCGCAGGCGGACTCGTGGGCGGCGGCGTCGACACGGCATCGCCGAAGACCGATGTCGGAGCCGAACGACGCGGTGGCACAACAGGATCGGACCCGCGGGGCGGAACAGTTCCATTCGGCGGAACGCTCCCAGCGGGAGGCACAGGACCAGGAGCGGCGGGCGGAACGGGTCCGGCCGGGGGCATCGGCGCACCCACCGGCGCACCGAACGGCCCGGGCGCGGGCGCGGAGCCCGGCTGCGCGGGTCGCCAACCGACCTCCGGCAGCGGTCCCGGCGGAGCGGGCGGCGGCACGGCGAGCGGTCCACCGAAACCGGCGTCGTCGACCGGCGGCCCGAAATCGCCTACGGGAGGACCGAATTCACTCGCGGGCCGGTTACGGCCGCGCTCGTTCTCGTCATCCTCGGTGGCCACAGTCCCATCCTTTCCCCAGGACACACGTGTGGGGCGGTCGCCATCCGACCGCCCCACACGACGTACTGCGTGTCAGTACTGGAGCGAGCCACCCCACTGAGTGGTGACACCCGCGACGTTGATCGTCTGCAGCAGCTCCCCCGGCACCGGAAGTGTAGCCTTCGCGGCCTGTTCCATCGCGGCGGCACCGCCCGGCTGAGCCTTGATCCAGTTCTCGACCGCCGCCTTGGCCAGGTTGGCCTGGGTGGTGTCGAGAACGGTGACCATGGTGTTGTCGGGGCGGCCGTCGCCACCGTTGAAGGTGGTGACCTTCACCGAGTTCTCGCCGACGTACTCGACCGCCACACCGGCGTCACCGAAGCCGCCACCCGGCGTGCGGTAGCCGATGGTGCCGACGTAACCGGAAGCGTTGTTGTAGTGGTGGGTGTTGGCCAGCACACCCGGCAGCAGCGAACCGCCGTCGACGGTGACGCCGACTTCCTGGTGCGGGCCTTCCATCTCGACGACCGGCGCGGCGGGCGCGTTGGCCAGGCGCGGCGCCTGCCAGGCGGGCTCCTGCGCTTCCTGCGGCTCCTGCACCAGGGTCTCGGGGCCATCTTCGGCGGCACCGCCCTGCGCCTGCGGGGCGGCGGGCTGGTTCTGCGAGGGCGCGGGCGTCTGCTGGGCGGGGGTGCCGCCCTGCTGGCCCGGCTTGGCCTCTTCCGGCTTCTCCGGGTTGTTCACGGCGGGCTGGGCGGGGTTGCCCTGACCGGCCTGACCCGGCACCGGCAGCGGCGCGGTACGCGGGGTGGTGGTGACGCCCGGCTGGCTCGGCGTCGGCTTGGCCTGCTCCGGCTCCTCCGGCGCGGGGGTGGTGACACCCGGCTGCGCCGGCGTGGGCTTGGACTCGCCCGGCTTCACGTTCTCCGGGGTCTCCGGCTGCTTCTCCTCGGGAGTGACCGTCTCCGGCGTCTCTCCCGGCTGCTGGCTCGGGGTCTCGGTGCCCGGCTGCGCAGGAGCCGGAGTCGCGGGTGTGGTCGGCTGGTCGCTGGGGACCGCGCCGGCCGGAGCCGCGAGGAGGGTCGCCACGGCCGCGGCGGCGGCCAGGGGCAACGACGTGCTTGCCATCGCTCGCTGCGCCCGACTCGGCTTACGATGCTTCACTTTTCGCTAATCCCTTTCCCGGAGGGAATCCCCCACAATCCACCACGCGCTCATATTCGAACGCGCCTCGGCCGTGAGTCAACCATATGAGCGCGAGACAGGCAACGCGGCAGTAGCTTTCGGATATCGGGCGTGGGGGCTCAGTCCAGGTCGTCGTGGCGCATCAGCAAACGACCGGCTTCGGTGACCGATCCGGTGAGCGACGGGTACACCGAGAAGGTCTGCGCGAGGTCGGTGACGGTGAGGTTGTTCTGCACCGCGAGCGCGATCGGCAGGATCAGCTCCGAGGCAATGGGGGCGACGACCACACCGCCGATCACCACACCGGTGGCGGGGCGGCAGAAGATCTTGACGAAACCCCGGCGCAGCCCCGACATCTTCGCGCGCGGATTCGTGTTGAGCGGCAGCATGACCGTGCGCGCGGGCACCTCGCCGTTGTCGATGGCGGTCTGGCTCACCCCGACGGTCGCGATCTCCGGACGGGTGAACACCGCCGAGGCGACGGTCTTGAGCCGGATGGGGCTCACACCCTCGCCGAGCGCGTGGTACATCGCGATCCTGCCCTGCATCGCGGCCACCGAGGCGAGCGGGAGCAGGCCGGTGCAGTCGCCCGCCGCGTAGATACCCGGCACCGAGGTGCGCGACACGCGGTCGACACGCAGGTAGCCGTTGTCGAGTTCGATACCGACCCGGTCGAGACCGAGGTCGGCGGTGTTCGGGGTGGAGCCGACGGTCATCAGGGCGTGGGTACCGGTGACGGTGCGCCCGTCGGACAGCTTCACCACGATGCCGTCGGCCGTGCGCTCGACGGCGTCGGCGCGGGCGTGCTTGACCAGTTCCACACCGCGTTCGGCGAGGGCTTCCTCGAGCACGAGGGCAGCGTCGGCGTCCTCGCCGGGCAGCACGCGGTCGCGGCTGGACACCAGCTTCACCCGCACACCCATCTCGGTGTAGGCGGAGACGAATTCGGCACCGGTGACACCGGATCCGACCACCACCAGGGTCTCCGGCAGTTCCGGGAGGTCGTAGAGCTGGCGCCAGGTGAGGATTCGCTCACCGTCGGGTTCGGCGCCGCGCAGCACCCGCGGGCTGGCGCCGGTGGCGATGAGCACCACCTCGGCCTCGAATTCCTCGGTGCTGCCGTCGGCCATGGTGGCACGCACACGATGCGCCAAACCGGCTGCGGGGCCGACCAATTCACCGCGCCCGGCCAGCAGTTGCACGCCGGCGGCCTGAAGTTTGGCGCGGATGTCGGAGGACTGGGCGAGGGCGAGCGCCTTCACGCGGCCGTTCACCTCGGGCAGGTTCACCTTCGCCTGGCTCGCGTCCAGGGTGATGCCGAGGTCGCGGGCGCGGCGCAGATCGGTACGCAGACCGGTGGAGGCGATGAACGTCTTCGACGGAACGCAATCCCACAGCACACAGGCGCCGCCGATGCCGTCGGCATCGACCAGGGTCACCGAGGCCCCGTGCTGGGCGGCCACCAGAGCCGCCTCGTAACCCGCCGGTCCACCGCCGATGATCGCAATCCGTGCCACCAGTCACGCTCCTGTGCTCGCCTGATCGGGCATCGCCCCTTGTGAGGGCCGCCCGCGCTGTCGCCCCATCATTTCAGGTGCGCCGTGACGCGACCGGGTCGGCTCGGTGAACAACGTTCGGCGTGTTCGCCGTCACCGCCGAGTGTGACCGTGAGCCGATCTGGGTGGGAGACAGGAATTCCGCGCGGTTTATTGGCTACAGTTCCTCAGGTGCCGATCTATGCCGCTTACGGGTCCAACATGGACTCCACGCAGATGCTGGAACGCTGCCCGCATTCGCCCATGTCCGGGACCGGGTGGCTGGAAGGTTGGCGCCTGACCTTCGCCGGTGACGACATCGGCTGGGAAGGGCCGTTGGCCACCGTCGTCGAAGATCCGGGCTCCCGGGTGTTCGTCGTCCTCTACGACGTGTCCCCGGAGGACGAGGAACGCCTCGACCGCTGGGAGGGCTCCGACTTCGGCATCCACAAGAAGATCCGGCTGCGGGTCACCGGCACCCAGGGCGAGTCGCGGCTGGCCTGGTTGTACGTGCTCGACGCGTACGAGGGCGGGCTGCCGTCGGCGCGTTATCTGGGTGTCATCGCCGATGCCGCCGAGAAGGCGGGCGCACCCGAGGACTACGTGCACGCCTTGCGCACCCGCAACAGCAAGAATGTGGGTCCGGGGTCGGCCTGAGCCGACCCCCCGAGCACGGGGAGTGCGCCAACTACCACACTCCCCGCCCTCGCAGTGCCCCTCAGGCCTGCAGCACGATATTCGTCAGTGTCCGCACGCCGACGGCAAGCGCGCGTTCGTCGATATCGAACGTCGGCTGATGGAGGTCGAGTTGCTCGCCGGTCCCCGACCACACGCCGAGCCGCGCCATCGCGCCCGGCGCGTGTTCCAGGTACCAGGAGAAGTCCTCGCCGCCACCCGATTGGGGGGTGTCGGCCAGTGCGTCGGATCCGATCGCCAGGACGGCGTTCTCGAACATCAGGGTCGAGGCCGCGTCGTTGACCACCGGGGGTACGCCGCGCTTGTAGTTGAGCTGGTACCGCACCCCGGTCGGCGCGAGCAGGCTGTCGACGATCTCGCGGACCAGCGGCTCGAGCAGCAACCAGGTGGGGTGGTCGCCGGTGCGGACGGTTCCGGTGAGCATGCCGGTCTGCGGGATGGCGTTGGGTGCCTTGCCCGCGCTCACCGCGCCCCACACCATCACGGTGCTGGTGCGCGGATCGACCCGCCTGCTCAGCAGCCCGGGCAGCCCGGTGATGACGGTGCCGATGGCGTACACCAGGTCGCTGGTGAGGTGCGGCCGCGACGTATGCCCGCCGGGTGAGTCGAGCACGAGTTCGACGGTGTCGGCCGCCGAGGTGATCGCCCCGGTCCGCAGCCCGACCTTGCCCACTTCCAGTCGCGGGTCGCAGTGCAGCGCGAAGATCCGGTCCACACCGTTCATCCCGCCTGCCGCGACCACATCGAGCGCGCCGCCGGGCATCACTTCCTCGGCGGGCTGGAAGATCAACCGCACGCCGACCGGCAGGGTGTGTTCGGCCTCGGCCAGTGCGAGCGCGGTCCCGAGCAGCACCGTGGTGTGCGCGTCGTGGCCGCAGGCGTGGGACACACCGGGCACGGTCGAGGCGAAGCTCAGGCCGGTGAATTCCTGCATCGGCAGGGCGTCCATGTCGGCGCGCAGGGCGATGCGCGGTCCGTCGGACGGTCCGAGATCACAGATCAGTCCGGTGCCACCGGGCAGCACCTCCCAGGTCAGGCCCGCCTTGGTGAGCCAGCCGGAGACGAACTCGGTGGTGGCGAACTCCGCCCGCGACAACTCGGGGTTGGCGTGGATGTGCCTGCGCCATTGCACCAGGTCACCGGTGTGTTCGGCCAGCCATGCGTCGACGATCTCGGTTCCCGACATCATGGTTGGTTCGGCGACCGGCCGGGTCGGGAACACCGTGGGCTCACGCATCACCGACGGGGTGGCAACACCCATCGATAGAGCGTCAGCGCCTGCGCGTGCGGTGCCCGAATGGCCGGAAATACTCACCGAATGTCCTCCTGTCGTTCGATCAGACGTTGCAACAACCTGTCCCTGTGTACTTCATCGCGCGCGATCGCGACAGCGGTACGCGCGAGCGCGAGCGCACCGTCGATCACGGCCTGATCCGCCGAGGCGTTCACCGCGGCCGCCGCGAAGTCCGGTTGGTGGGTCACCGCGCCACCGGCGTCGATGCCGATCACCGGATGGATGCCGGGGATCACGTTGGTGACGTTGCCCATGTCGGTGCTCCCGAGCGGTCGCAGCACCTCGAGCTCGGGCGCGATCGGCACCCGTCCCAAACCGGTGATCTGCGCGCGGTAGGCAGCGATGAGAACCGGGTCGGGGGTGAGCTCGGTATAGGTGGGCGCGAGCGTCCGTATGTCGTGGGTGCAGCCGGTCGCCAGGGCGCCCGCCGCGAAGCATGCCTTCGCCCGGCGCATCAGGTCGTCCAGGGACGCGGCGTCGGCAGCGCGAAGGTAGTACAGCAACTCCGCACGTCCGGGCACGATGTTGGGGGCTACACCACCGTCGGACACTATACCGTGCAGCTGCTGGCCGGGCCGCAGATGCTGGCGCAGCAAGCCGAGAGCAACCTGGGTGACGGTGATCGCGTCGCCGGCGTTGAGGCCGAGTTCCGGCGCGGCGCTCGCGTGTGCCTCGCGGCCGTGGAACGTGACGGCGAGGTCGGCCAGCGCCAGCGATCGGGCGCCGACGATGTCGGCCGGGCCGGGGTGGACCATCATCGCCATCGCGATGTCGTCGAAGGCGCCCGCCTCGAGCATGAGTACTTTGCCGCCGCCGCTCTCCTCGGCGGGCGTGCCGAGCACGACGACGGTGAGGCCGAGCTGATCGGCCACCTCGGCCAGGCCGAGCGCCGCGCCGGTCGAGGACGCGGCGATGATGTTGTGCCCGCAGGCGTGCCCGATCTCGGGCAGCGCGTCGTATTCGGCACAGATGCCGACCGTGAGCGGGCCGCTGCCGTAGACGGCGCGAAAGGCCGTGGGCAGCCCGGCGATTCCGGTGGTGATCTCGAAGCCACGGGCGCGTAGCGGGGCGAGAACCTTGGCGACGCTTCGGGTCTCGTCGAAGGCCAGTTCGGGTTCGGCGTGAATGGCGTGCGACAACCCGATCAGCTCGTCCGAAGCCGCGAGGATCGCGGTATCGGCTGCGGTCGCCGAGAATTCGCCGGTACGCGAGGGTGCCATGCACTCAGTCTCGCATCAGTGCTCCACCCGGGCGCACCGGCGAAGGACCTCAGTTGCCGAAGGGCAGGTTCTCCGGGGTCACCGGCGTGGCGAGCGCGGCGAGGGTCTCCGCGTGCAGCGAGGTCTTGATGATCGGGGTGATCGGCTTGCGCAGGCTGGTGAGCGCGGCGGCACGGGCGACGGCGGTGGGCAGCACCTCGTCGGCGTCGGCCTTCGCGTCGACGATGCCCGCGGCGATCGCCTCGTCGGCGCCGAAGCGGTGCCCGGTGGTCATCGCCTGCACGCACACCTGATTGCTGAGGCGGCCCTTCAGCAGCGCGTTCATGCCGATGGTGAAGGGCATGCCGAGGTGCACTTCGGGCAGCGACCAGAAGCCGCGGTCGCCGCGCATCACCCGGAAGTCGTGCGCGGAGGCGAGCATGGCGCCCGCGCCGAAGGCATGACCGTTGATCGCGGCGACGGTCGGCATCGGGAAGGTCAGCAGGCGGGTGTACAGCGTGTGCACGCGGTCGAGGTAACCGTGGATCTTGTCCAGGTTGGCGAACACCCAATCGGTGTCGAGGCCGTTGCTGTAGAACTTGCCGGTCGCGACGGTGACCAGCGCCGCGGCACCCTCGGAGGCCTCGACCTTGTCGAGTTCGGCGTGGAAGGCGTCGATCCAGTCCGGCGAGAAACGGTTCTCGTTGTCGGTCTGCCCCTCGTCACCGAGGTACAGGACGAAAACTTCACCAGAGCGCTCCAAATACGGCATACGGGCAGAATAAACCGCACCTGAACCCTGCCCTACTCGCGGGTAGGCGGATTCCGTGCAGCCACGCGGCACCGTTTCCGCGCCGGGGCTAATAGGCTGTCCACCATGCTTGCCGAACAGGCCGCCGAGGCTATCGCCGAACGTACGGGAGTGCCGCGTCATCGCGTGGCCGTGGTGCTCGGATCGGGGTGGCAGCAGGCCGCGGCCGAGATCGGCGCGCCGCATGCCTCGATCGCCATGCCTGACCTGCCCGGCTTCGGCAGACCGAGCGCGCAGGGGCACGGCGGGATGGTGCACTCGGTCACCGTCAACGACAACAATGTGCTGCTGCTGATGGGCCGTCAGCACCTGTACGAGGGCTACACGCCCCAGCAGGTGGTGCACCCGGTGTCGGCGGCGATCGCGGCCGGTGCGGAGATCGTGCTGCTCACCAATGCCGCGGGCGGGATCAGGGGCGGGCTACGGGTGGGCGAGCCGGTCCTGATCGCCGACCACCTGAACCTCACCGCGCGCACCCCGCTGGAAGGGGCGCGGTTCGTCGACCTGGTCGACGCCTGGGACCCCGAATTGCGCACGCTGGCAAAGGAACTCGACCCCTCGCTCGGTGAAGGCGTGTACGCCGGGCTGCTCGGGCCGCAGTACGAGACGCCCGCCGAGATCCGCATGCTCGCCACTCTCGGCGCCGACCTGGTCGGCATGTCGACAGTGCTCGAGGCGATCGAGGCGCGTTCGCGTGGGGCGCGCGTGCTCGGCATCTCGCTGGTCACCAACTTGGCCGCCGGGGTCACCGGTGAGCATCTCTCGCATGCCGAGGTGCTGGCCGAGGGGCAGGCCGCCGCGCCCCGGCTCGGCAAGCTGCTGCGCGGCATCCTGGAGCGGGTGTAGATGCTGCGCTTCGGGACCGCGGGCCTGCGTGGCCCGTTGCGCGAGGGACCGGACGGGATGAACGTGACCACCGTGTCGCGGGCGACCGCCGGCCTGGCCGACTGGTTGCGGGCGCGGTGTCTCGGCGGCGGTGCGGTGGTGGTCGGGCGCGATGCCCGGCACGGTTCCGCCGAATTCGCGACCGCGACCGCCGAGATCTTCACGGCCGCGGGCTTTCCCGTGACCCTCTTGCCCGAGCCCGTGCCGACGCCGGTGGTGGCGTTCGCGGTGCGCGAGCTGGGTGCGGTGGCGGGCGTGCAGATCACCGCCTCGCACAATCCCCCCGCCGACAACGGGTACAAGGTGTATCTCGACGGTGGCTCGCAGCTCATCGCACCGGCCGATACCGAGATCGAGCAGTACATCGAGAAGGTCGTCGAACCGGTTGAGCGGGAGCCTGTTTCACCGTCCGGGGCCGAACTGGTCGACCGGTACCTGGCGCGGGTCGCCGAACTGCCCGGTGTGCTGGGCGGTCCTGGGGCGCGGGCCGAGGCGCGGATCGCCCTGACGGCCATGCACGGTGTGGGCGGTGACCTCGCCGTGCGGGCGCTGCACGCCGCGGGCTTCACCGACGTGCACGTGGTCGACGAACAGTTCGCCCCCGACCCCGACTTCCCCACCGTCGCATTCCCCAACCCCGAGGAGCCGGGAGCGGCCGATCTGCTGCTCGCACTCGCCGAGCGGGTGGGCGCCGATGTGGCGATCGCCCTGGATCCCGATGCCGACCGGTGTGCCGTCGGCGTGCCGGGACCGAACGGCTGGCGTATGCTGCGCGGCGACGAAACCGGTGTGCTGCTCGCCGATTACGTGCTGCGCACCGCTTCCGCGGACCCGCTCGTCGCCACGACAATCGTTTCCTCGCGCCTGCTCTCGAAGCTGGCGGCCGCCCGTTCAGCTCGCTATGCCGAGACCCTCACCGGCTTCAAATGGCTGGCCAGGGCAGGCAACGGACTCGTGTACGCCTACGAGGAAGCCATCGGCCACTGCGTAGACCCGTCGACAGTGCGCGACAAGGACGGCATCTCCGCCGCGGTGGCCGCCGCCGATCTGGTCGCCCTGCTGAAGACGCAGGACCGCACTCTCCTCGACGAACTCGATTCCTACGCGGTCGAATTCGGCCTCCACGTCGGCGGTCAGGTATCGCTGCGTCTGCCCGACCAAGCGGCAGCCACCACCCTCGCGGCGGCCCTTCGCACGAATCCACCCGTCGAGATCGCGGGCACACCGGTGAAATTCACCGATCAAGCCCAGGTCCGCGGCCGAATGCGCACGGACGCACTGATCTTCGAGGCCGACGACTTCCGCATCGTCGTCCGCCCTTCGGGCACCGAACCGAAATTGAAGTGCTACCTGGAGGTCTTCGCCCGGGTCGCGGACAGCGCCGACCTACCGAAGGCCCGCGCTGCCGCCACAGCAAGACTCGATGACCTGGCCGACTTCTGCCGAGCGCTCGAGCTTCCTTAACACTCGGTTTCAGCGGGGGCCGAATTGGCGGTCGCCCGCGTCGCCGAGGCCGGGGACTATGTAGGCGTGTTCGTTGAGTTTCTCGTCGACGACGGCGGTGACGAGGCGGACGGGCAGGCCCGAGTCGGACAGGGCGGCAACACCTTCGGGGGCGGCTACGACGCAGACGGCGGTGATGTCGGTGGCGCCGCGGGCGACGAGGAGTTCCAGGGTGTGGATCATCGAGCCGCCGGTGGCGAGCATCGGGTCGAGGACGAAGACGGGGAGGTCGGTCAGGTCGGTCGGCAGGGATTCCAGGTACGGGACGGGCTGGTGGGTTTCCTCGTCGCGGGCGATGCCGACGAAACCGACGCGGGCCTGGGGCACGAGATCGGCGGCGGCGTAGACCATGCCGAGGCCCGCGCGCAGGACCGGGACGAGCAGCGGTGGGGCGGCCAGGCGGACACCGTCGGTGACGGCGACCGGCGTGTTGATCGGTTCGCGGACGACGGGCGCGTCACGCAGGGCCTCGTACATCAAAATGCCCGTGAGGTCGGCCAATGCGTTGCGGAAGGTGGCGTTGTCGGTGCGGGCGTCTCGCATCGTGCTCAGCAGAGTGGCGGCGAGCGGATGGTCGACGGTGTCGGTGCGCATGAAAAAACGATAGGGTCACCCACGCGCTTCCGGTGCGTCCGCTGGGGAAATTTCGCGGAAGAGGGAACCGAACGCGGAGCCGGTGCGTCGAATCATGTGAATGACGTACTCTGCCCGGGAACTCGAGGATTGGGGGAAGTTCGATGGTAAAGATGTCGGCCGATGCCGAGGGCATCGTCGCCTATAGTGCGACCGCCGGAACCATGTCCACCGAATTCGCCACGGCGGCGGCCGCATCGGTGGCATCGAACCCGGCTCTGCTCGGTCCGGTGATGGGACTCATCGGCGGCGATTTCGTCACCGCCTACGCCGCCGCCCAGGCCGGTCACGTCGCCGCGATCGCCCAACTCTCGGCCGTGATGGCCAGCATGGGCACCGCAACGGCCGGCGCCGCGACCACCCTCGTCGACACCGACACGGGCAATGCCGCCGCCATCGAATCGGCAGCGGGCGAACTCGCATGATCGACCTCAGCGGACTGGCTCAACCCCTGTACGACCTGCTGTCCAGCTTCGGTAGCGGTGTCCTCGGCACCGGCGGCGCGTCCGACGGCCTGCGCAGCACCTCTGCCGAGATCGACCAGATCTATCAGCTCGGCCGCACCGGCATCAACGCCGTGAACACCGCCTGGGACGGTCTGGCCGTCGACGCGGTCACCTCGAAGGCGCTGCGCGTGCAGACCTCCTCGGCCACCCTGTCCGACACCGGCAACGAGATGGCCACCGTGGTCGACCAGGCCGCCGCGTATGTGCAGACCGGGCAGAAGGAACTCGACGGGATCGTCAATTCCTTCCTCACCGAGGTCTCCGCGCTCAGCCCGGTCCTGGCCACCCCGGCGGGCCTCACCGCCGTCGTCGCCTCGGCGATCGACCACATCGGCCAGGGCATGGGCGTGGTCGGGCGGGTGCAGGACGAACTCGGCACCCAGACCGCCGCCATCAAGGAACTCACCCCGGCGCCGTCGAGCACTCCGCTGGCCAACACCGCCAACCTGTCGACTTCGGCCGCCTCCACGCTGCTGTCCACCGCGACGAGCGCGGGCGGTTCGATGCTGAGCGCGGTGTCGTCGGGCCTGTCGACGGCCATGGGCGGTGGCGACTCGAGCAGTACGGGCGGGACGAGCACGGGCAACTCGACCAACAACGGCAAGACCTCGACCCCCACCGGGTCGTCCACGGGCTCCACCGGCACCGGCGTCAAGGTCACCCTGCCCGACGGCAGCGTGGTCGAAGCGCCCAACGAGGAGGCCGCCACGGCCGTGCGCTCGGCCATCGGCGCGGTCGGCACCCCGTACGTGTGGGGCGGCAACGACCCGGGCTCGGGCATCGACTGCAGTGGTCTCACCAAGTACGCCTACGGCGAGGCCGGGGTGGAGCTCCCCCGCCTGGCCCAGGAACAGCACATCGGACACCCACAGGTGTCACCCGGTGACCTGATGCCCGGTGACCTGGCCGTATGGGACGGCCACGTCGCCATGGTCGTCGGCAACGGGCAGCTCGTCGAGGCGGGCGACCCGGTCTCGATCAGTTCGATCCGAACGGAGAACAGTGGCATGGAGTTCTACGGCTTCTACAGGCCTACCTCATGAGCGAAACCCCGATCCCCGAGGTTCCCAATGTGGAAACCGCGGTCAGCACCAACCGGTCGGGCACCATCTCGGTGCGGGCGACCAGCATGGGGCTGCCGATCGCGCTCAAGTTCGAGCGCAGCGAATACCAGTACGGCGCGCAGGCGCTCGCCGATGAGATCCTTCGCCTGACCAGGCGTTCGACCATCGCGGCCGCCGCGCGCCTGCGCGAGGTGTACAGCGAGCAGGCAGGCATCCCCGATGCCCTGCTCGACAAGATGAACCTGCCGACCCGGCGTCAGGCCGTCGACGAGCTCGACCGCATCGACGACGCCGACACCGGTCAGACGAGCTGGATGAGGCCCCTGTGAGCGCGGAAATGGACGCCCTGGTCGCGGGCGTGACCGAGAAACTCGAGGCACTCGAGGCGGCGCTGTACGGGTTGAAGCAGGTCAACGGCAAGTTCACCACCGAGGACGGGCTGGTCACCGCCGAGGTGAACAGCGACGGCGCGCTGGTCGATCTGCGCCTGGACGAGGGCATCACGGCCCTGCCGCCGGCGGATGCCGCGCAGCTGATCCTGTCGGCGTGCAGGCAGGCCACCGAGACCGCGGGCGAAGCGCGCTCCAACATCATTGCGACACTGAACGAATCGCTCACCGGCGGCACTGCACACCCGCCGGGGGAATTAGCACCCGGGCCGGATAGTGCGCGGCGCTGAAGCTCGATAGGCTTCGCGTCATGGCTTCTGGAGACATCGTCCCGATCGAGCTCGGTCTGACCGATGGCGATCTCGTCACCCTGTGGGCACCGCGCTGGCGCGACGGTGACGACGAGTACATGGCGTTCCTCGGACACGAGGACGACCTCTACGGTTTCGAGTCCGTTGCGGAGTTGGCCGCGTTCATCCGCACCGACACCGACAACGACCTCGTCGAGCATCCGTCGTGGGCGGTGGTCGCCGGCCTGTCGGCCGCCGAACTGGAGCCGGAGGAAAACTTCACCTTCGACCTGGTCTCCGTGCCCGAGCTGGCCGCGGGCGAACCCGACGGTGAGGTGGTCGGCGAACTCGAGGACACCTTGGCGATGGTTCGCAACATCGGCGACGTGTGCGAGCTCGACGTGGTGACGACGTTCTTCGACGACAACCCGGTGCTCGGCGTGCTGGCCAACGGCGTCGGCACCTTCACCGGGCGCGACGGCGAGGAGCTGTGGGACCAGGTCGGTGCCGCCATCGTCAAGGGCTGGGACGACGTGCTCGACGCGATCGACAGCATCGTCACCACCCCCGAGGTGGATGCCGCGGCGGTCGAGGTCGCCGAGGCCGAACTGCTGGCCGCGGAGGAGAACGTGGTCGACGCCGACGACGTGGTCGAGGAGGACGAGGAGTTCGAAAGCGTCGACCTCACCGCCGACGACGAGGACGAGACCTTCTGGCACGAGGTCGGCATCGACCCGGTCAAGATCGTCACCTCCGACGGTGAGCACTTCACCCTGCGCTGCTACCTCGACGACGAGCCGATCTTCCTCGGCAACGGCCGCACCATCACGGTGTTCGGTTCCGAGCGCGCGCTTGCCCGCTACCTGGCCGACGACCACGAGCACGAGCTGGCCCGGGTATCGACCTTCGGCGACGTGCAGACCGCCGCGGTCGACGGTTCACTCGAGGTGGAGGTGAGCGACGAGAACGTCTACGTGCTCACCGGTCTCGTCGAGGACCTGGCCGAGGGACCGGAGGCCGTCGACATCGAACAGCTCGACCTCGCCGTCGAATTGTTCACCGACGCAGCCGATTACGCCGACGACGACAGCGTGGAACAGGCGCTTGCCGCGTCGAACCCGCTGGGTTGGTACGTCTCCTACCTGCTCAACCCGGACCCAAACCGGTTGGCCCCGAACCCGCCGTTCACGGCCGAGGCCCAGCAGTTCCGCGAACTGCAACGCACGTTCGAAGCACGGCTGGTCAGCGAGTAGCAAGACGAGAAGGGTGGCACCGACGAGGTGCCACCCTTCTTCGTCATCCGACCAGGACCGCGTAGCGCGGTTTGATGATCTCGTCGATGATCTTCAGGCGATCGGGGAACGGGATGAACGCCGACTTCATGGCGTTGATGGTGAAGCGTTCCAGGTCGCTCCAGCCGTAGCCGAAGGTTTCCACCAGTTTGAGCATCTCCTGGCTCATGGTGGTGTCGCTCATCAGCCGGTTGTCGGTGTTGACGGTGACCCGGAATCGCAGCCGGGCCAGCAGGTCGAAGGGGTGCTTGTCGAGCGAGGGCACCGCACCGGTCTGCACGTTCGACGACGGGCACAGTTCCAGCGGCACCCGCATGTCACGCACGTAGTTGGCGACGATCCCGAGCTGGGCCTCCTCGATGTCGCCCGGCACGCTGATGTCGTCGGTGATGCGCACGCCGTGCCCGAGACGGTCGCACCCACAGAAGGCGAGCGCCTCGTGGATCGACGGCAATCCGAACGCCTCCCCCGCGTGAATCGTGAAGTGCGCGTGGTTGACTCGCAGATATTCGAAAGCGTCCAGGTGCCGGGTGGGCGGGAACCCGGCCTCGGCCCCGGCGATGTCGAACCCACCGACCCCGCTGTCGCGGAAGCGCACCGTGAGCTCCGCGATCTCCCGGGAGCGCGCGGCATGCCGCATGGCGGTGAGCAGACATGTCACCCGGATGATGTTGCCCTGCTCCGCCGCGATCGCCTCCCCCTCCCGGAATCCGGCAAGGGTGTGCTCGACCACCTCGTCGAGCGTGAGCCCCTTCTCCAGATGCTGCTCGGGTGCGAACCGCACCTCGGCGTAGACCACCCCGTCGGCGGCCAGATCGATGGCACATTCGCGAGCCACCCGCCGCAATCCCTCCGGTGTCTGCATCACCGCGACGGTATGGGCGAACGTCTCGAGGTACAGCTCGAGCGACCCGCTGTCGGCGGCGTCGCGAAACCACGCGCCCAAACTCTCGGCATCCTGCGCGGGTAGTTGGTCGTAGCCGCACTCGGCGGCGAGCTCTAGCACTGTCTCCGGCCGCAGACCACCATCGAGGTGGTCATGCAGCAGGGCTTTGGGTGCACGTCGGATCGAAGCAAGGTCGAGGGGCGCCGGTCCAGTCATATCCAAACGTTAGCTGGACCCACCGATCCCGGCAGCCCAGTTCCCCGAGGAGACCTACCGCACCACCAACCCACCGCCCCACTCGAGCCCGCCACTCCCCCTTTCCAGCCGCACGGCGCTACTCGAGCCCGCCACCTACCGCACTCCCCGCCACACCACCTGTGTCCGCCACCTACCGCACCCCCTCAGCCCACCTGCCCTAGCACCGACTCCCCCGACTCACTCGGCGATGGCGCGCATTGGACCCAGCGTTTGGTCCCAGGTAGCGCAGCCGCAACCGCCGTGACAATGAACAGCACGATCACCGACACCCAAGCCACCACCGGCGCGACGGCGCCGACCATGAATGCCACCACGGCGCCCAGCAACGACCCGGTGAGTACCAACGTCCGTCCGCGCGGCTTTCGGCGGCCGAGCAGGCGGGCGCCGATCAGGTTCAGCACGCCGACCGGAGCGACGATCGCGGCCATGATCACCAGCATCACGCCCGTGACGAGCCGAAAGTCCACCTGATCCGGTTCGATCGGCTCGTTCACCACCCTGACGGCGTCGAAAATCATCAGCCCGGCGATCGCGAACGCGATCAGCGCCGAGATGAAGGCGAGCACCCGCGCGACCGCCGCCGTCCGCCTCCCGTTGTCGGCCGCTCCCGCCGCGACCACCGACACAACGAACCTCCCCATCGTGGCCACGCGGCCACGACTATTACCTCAATCGACCCGTCCCAGCACAAGCTCCCCCGGCTTGCTCTCCGGGGTGAGTTCGATCCCCACCGCACCGTCGAGTGCTTCCAACGCTCCCGCGAACGCTTGGGGCGTGTCCGTGTGCAGGGTGAACAAGGGCTGGCCGATCGCCACCGAATCGCCGGGCTTGGCGTGCATCTCGACACCCGCGCCCGCCTGGACCTGCTCGCCTTGTCGGGCGCGGCCGGCACCGAGCCGCCAGGCCGCCAGACCCACGCCCATCGCATCGAGCCGCGTCAACACACCGGCCGTCTCGGCCCGCACCGTCTCGGTATGCCGCGCGGTCGGCAGTGGGGCATCGGGGTCGCCGCCCTGTGCCTGGATCATCGTCCGCCAGTGATCCATCGCCCGACCGTCGGCGAGCACCTCGGCCGGGTCGACATGCAGCCCGGCCTGGGCCACCATCTCGCGAGCCAGGGCGAGCGTCAGCTCGACCACATCGGCGGGCCCACCTCCGGCCAGCACCTCGACCGATTCCGCGACCTCGAGCGCGTTGCCGGCGGTCCGGCCGAGCGGGGTGTCCATCGCGGTCAGCAACGCGACGGTCTTCACGCCGGCATCTCGCCCGAGTTCGACCATCACGGCGGCCAGCTCGCGCGCCTCGTCGAGGGTCTTCAGGAACGCCCCGGTCCCGACTTTCACGTCGAGCACCAGCGCCGCGGTCCCTTCGGCGATCTTCTTGCTCATGATCGAGCTGGCGATCAGCGGAATCGACTCGACCGTCCCGGTCACATCACGCAGCGCGTACAGCCGCTTGTCGGCGGGAGCGAGGTCGGCGCCCGCCGCGCAGATCACCGCGCCGATCTCGGGGTCGGCGAGGATCTCGCGCATGCGGGGCACAGTGATGTCGGCCTGCCAGCCGGGGATCGACTCGAGCTTGTCCAGGGTGCCGCCGGTGTGCCCGAGGCCGCGCCCCGACAGCTGCGGCACCGCCGCACCACAGGCCGCCACCAGGGGCGCCAACGGCAGGGTGATCTTGTCGCCGACGCCACCGGTCGAATGCTTGTCGACGGTGGGCCGCGGCAGGTCGGTGAAGTTCATCCGGCTCCCCGAACCGATCATCGCCGCCGTCCACCGCGCGATCTCGCGCCGGTTCATGCCACGGAGCAAGATGGCCATCGCCAGGGCCGACATCTGTTCGTCGGCCACGATTCCCCGGGTGAACCCGTCGACCACCCAGTCGATCTGTTCGTCCGACAGCTCGCCGCCATCCCGTTTGCCCCGAATGATCGATACCGCGTCCAGTGCCGTCATGCGGCCAGTCTGGCACGCGACATCGGCCGCGGCACTCCGCACGCCGAGCGAGCCTCCGCCGTTCCGCCATCGGCTCGGAGCAGGACCCGATCACCCTCGTTCGGGTCGGTCACTGGTCGACCGGTGCGATCAGCGCTGCCCGGCCGCCAGATCATCGGGCCCGAACGCGTACGGCAACAGCTCGCTCAGCGTCTTGGGCCCCTCGGCATGGTCGACGAGCAGCTCGCCCCCGCCGTGCTCGAACAGCAGCTGCCTGCACCGCCCACACGGCATCAGGATTTCCCCACGGGAATCGCTCACCGATACCGCCACAAGGCGTCCCCCACCCGACCCGAATAAGTTACCGACGAGTACGCATTCGGCACACAGGGTTAGTCCATATGAGACATTTTCCACATTGCAACCGCTCACAATTCGACCATCCACGGTGAGAGCCGCAGCACCGACCGGGAAACCCGAGTACGGGGCATACGCGCTACCCATTACGCGAATTGCCATGTCGCGCAAGGTATTCCAGTCGATTTCGGACATCGCGAACCTCCAGCCGATACCGCCGAACATGTCCGCGCGAGGGCTCGGACACCAGTATTCGGCATCGAGAAAGGTAAACCTAACTCGGCCGATTCGTGCACAACGCACGGCACGCCGAATTAGTTCCGCGAAACAGAGAGGATTAGAGTCAGCCGAAGATCGGTTCAGGTTCCCGGCGGCGGGCCAGCGCTCGAGAATACAGCGCAGCCACCTGGGCATTTGCCTCTCCACGCAGCCGGCGTCGGATCTGTGACCGGGTCCATCAACGACGTTGGAGGCACCGCACTCTATGACCACGATAGAAGCTCCGGCTCCGGCCCAGCCGAAGCGGAAGACGCTGTACCGCGGCGACCCCGGCATGTGGTCCTGGGCGCTGCACCGGATCACCGGTGTCACGATCTTCTTCTTCCTCTTCGTGCACGTGCTGGACACGGCACTGGTTCGGGTGAACCCGAACACCTATGACGAAGCCATCGAGCTCTACAAGAACCCGCTGGTCGCGCTCATGGAGATGGGCCTCGTCGTCTGCGTACTGTTCCACGCGCTCAACGGCGTCCGCGTCATCCTCGTCGACTTCTGGTCGCAGGGTCCGCGCTTCCAGAAGCAGATGCTCTGGGTCGTGCTGACCATCTGGATCCTGGTCTCCGCCGCGGGCGTCGGCCGCCAGTTCTTCTACCTGCTGACGGAGCACTGATATGTCTGCACCTGTCCTCGGCAAGTCCTACGACCGCCCCGCCAGCCTCGACGCCCCCCGCGCCCCCCGCGGCAAGGCGAACAGCAACTTCGAGAAGTACGCGTGGCTGTTCATGCGCATCTCGGGCCTGTTCCTGATCGTGCTGGTCATCGGCCACATGTTCATCATGCTGATGATCGACGGCGGCGTGAACCGGCTGAACTTCGCGTTCGTCGCCGGTCGCTGGTCCAGCCCGTTCTGGCAGTTCTGGGACCTGTCCATGCTGTGGCTGGCTCAGCTGCACGGCGGCAACGGTCTGCGCACCGTCATCGATGACTACTCCCGCAAGGACTCCACCCGGTTCTGGCTCAAGACCATCCTCGTGGTCTCGATGATCCTGGTGATGAGCGTGGGCACCTACGTCATCTTCACCTTCGACCCCAACATCACCGGTTAGGAACAGGCCACCTCGCATGAGTGAATCCCGTCCGATTCAGGAACATCGCTACGACGTCGTCATCGTCGGCGCCGGTGGCGCGGGCATGCGCGCGGCGATCGAGGCCGGTCCCCGGGCTCGTACCGCGGTCCTGACCAAGCTCTACCCGACGCGCAGCCACACCGGCGCGGCCCAGGGCGGCATGTGCGCCGCACTGGCCAACGTCGAAGAAGACAACTGGGAATGGCACACCTTCGACACCGTCAAGGGTGGTGACTACCTCGTCGACCAGGACGCCGCGGAGATCATGGCCAAGGAGGCCATCGACGCGGTCATGGACCTGGAGAAGATGGGCCTGCCGTTCAACCGCACGCCCGAGGGCAAGATCGACCAGCGTCGCTTCGGTGGCCACACCCGTGACCACGGCAAGGCGCCCGTGCGTCGCGCGTGTTATGCCGCCGACCGCACCGGTCACATGATCCTGCAGACGCTCTACCAGAACTGCGTCAAGCACGACGTCGAGTTCTACAACGAGTTCTACGTGCTCGACCTGGTGATGACCGAGTCCGACCGTGGCCCCGTCGCCACCGGCGTCGTCGCCTACGAGCTGGCCACCGGCGAGATCCACGTCTTCCACGCGAAGTCGATCGTGTTCGCCACCGGCGGCTCGGGCCGCATGTACAAGACCACCTCGAACGCGCACACGCTGACCGGTGACGGTATGGCGATCGTGTTCCGCAAGGGCCTGCCGCTCGAGGACATGGAGTTCCACCAGTTCCACCCGACAGGCCTCGCGGGCCTGGGCATCCTCATCTCCGAGGCGGTCCGTGGTGAAGGTGGCATCCTGCGCAACGCCTCCGGTGAGCGCTTCATGGAGCGCTACGCCCCCACCATCAAGGATCTCGCGCCGCGTGACATCGTCGCCCGCTCGATGGTGCTCGAGGTGCTCGAAGGCCGCGGCGCCGGGCCGAACAAGGACTACGTCTACATCGACGTGACCCACCTCGGCGAGGACGTGCTCGAGGAGAAGCTGCCCGACATCACCGAGTTCGCGCGCACCTACCTGGGTGTGGACCCGGTGAAGGAGCTCGTGCCGGTCATGCCGACCTGCCACTACGTGATGGGCGGTATCCCCACCCGCATCCGTGGCGAGGTGCTGCGCAACAACACCGACGTGGTCCCCGGCCTCTACGCCGCCGGTGAGTGCGCGTGTGTGTCCGTGCACGGCGCGAACCGTCTCGGCACCAACTCGCTGCTCGACATCAACGTGTTCGGCCGTCGCGCCGGCATCGCCGCCGCCGAGTACGCCCAGCGCACCGAGTTCGTCGAGATGCCGGAGAACCCGGCGCAGATGGTGCAGGACTGGCTGGCGCTGATCCTGTCCGACCACGGCAACGAGCGCGTGGCCGACATCCGCACCGAACTGCAGTACACGATGGACATGAACGCCGCCGTGTTCCGCACCGAGGACACCCTCAAGCAGGCCCTCACCGACATCCACGCGCTCAAGGAGCGCTACACCCGGATCACGGTGCAGGACAAGGGCAAGCGCTACAACAGCGACCTGCTCGAGGCCGTCGAGCTGGGCTTCCTGCTCGAGCTGGCCGAGGTCACCGTCGTCGGCGCGCTCAACCGCAAGGAATCGCGCGGCGGCCACGCCCGCGAGGACTACCCGGATCGCGACGACGTGAACTTCATGCGGCACACCATGGCGTACAAGGAGGGCCCGGAACTCATCTCCGAGATCCGCCTCGACTTCAAGCCGGTGGTGCAGACCCGCTACGAGCCGATGGAGCGTAAGTACTGATGACTGCTGTAGCAGAACCAACCACGCAGAAGCCCGCGCCTGTTCCCGAGGGCTCGGTCATGGTCACCGTGAAGGTGGCCCGGTTCAGCACCGAGAACGACAAGGGCGCGTACTGGGATTCGTTCCAGGTGCCGGTCCTGCCGACCGACCGCTTCCTCAACGTGTTGATCTACATCAAGTCCTACCTGGACGGCACCCTGACCTTCCGGCGTTCCTGCGCCCACGGTGTGTGCGGTTCCGACGCGATGCGGATCAACGGTGTGAACCGGCTGGCCTGCAAGGTCCTGATGAAGGACATGCTGCCCAAGGGCGACAAGACCCTCACCATGACCGTCGAGCCGATCCGCGGCCTGCCGGTGGAGAAGGACCTCGTCGTCGACATGGAACCGTTCTTCGACGCGTTCCGTGCCGTGAAGCCGTACCTGATCACCTCGGGTAACGAGCCGACCCGCGAGCGCATCCAGTCCCAGCACGACCGCGCCCGCTTCGACGACACCACCAAGTGCATCCTGTGCGCCTGCTGCACCACCTCCTGCCCCGTGTACTGGAGCGACGGCAGCTACTTCGGCCCGGCCGCGATCGTGAACGCCCACCGCTTCATCTTCGACAGCCGCGACGAAGGCGCCCGCGAGCGTCTCGACATCCTCAACGACGTCGAAGGTGTCTGGCGCTGCCGCACCACCTTCAACTGCACCGACGCGTGCCCCCGCGGCATCGAGGTCACCAAGGCCATCCAGGAAGTCAAGCGAGCCCTCCTCTTCGCCCGCTGACCTCCCCGGCCCCCACAAAGGCCGCCTTCATCTTTCGATGGAGGCGGCCTTTGCCGTCACTCTTCCTGGGCGAGATGGGTTTTGGCGTCCTCGTATGACCCGCTCGGGGCGGTGGCATCCTTGGTGTAGACCAGGTGCAGTACGCCGGTGTCGAAGGTTTGCGAGGAGAGCAGGCGGAGGGGGATCGTCGTCCCGTCTTCGAACAGCCGCTCCCCTTTGCCGACCACGATCGGGTGCACCAGCAGGTGCAGTTCGTCCAGCAGTCCTGCGGCCAGGAGTTGGCGCACCACCGATACCGAGCCGCTGATCGCGATGTCCCCGCCCGACCCATTCCTCAGCTCGGCCGCGGCGGCGGTCAGTTCGCCGTCGAGGCGCTCGGAGTTGCGCCACGGGAAGTCGCGGTCCTCGTGGGTCACCACCAGTTTGCGGGCGTCGCCGAGCTTTTCCGCGAACGCCGCGTCGGGTCCGCCCTCGGCTTCCCGGGCGGGCCATGCGCCGGCGAAGCTTTCGTAGGTCACCCGGCCGAGCAGGAGGGTGTCGGCGCTGCCGAGCTGGGCGTCGACCGCGGCGCCCATGGCGTCGTCGAAGTAGGGGAAATGCCAGTCCTGTGGGTCGGCGATCACGCCGTCGAGAGACATGAACAGACCGGCGGTGATCTTCCTCATCGGTACTTCTCCTCGGTGAGCGGTGAGTGTGTCGATTACTACGACGGTGCGCGGCTACCGAACTAATCGCGGGGCAGCAGGTTGCGCGGGCAGACTTGACGAAGTAATAGATAGCGATACTATCCATAATAGACAGTGTCACTATCTACTATGGAGTCGCCGTGATCGTCGTCGTTCTTCTCGTCTCGCTCCTCGGCTTCCGGGCACTGGGTGCGCTGGGCGTCAGCCGGTTCGCCACCTGGTCGGCAGCTGCCGCGCACGCACTGGCCGTCATGCTGATGATGACCGGTTCCGCCCACTTCATGCCGTCGAGCGTCACCGTGATGCCCAACTACGGCGACCTGGTGGCGATGGTGCCGTCGTTCGTTCCGTTCCCCGGATTCATGGTGCTGTTCACCGGCGTGCTGGAACTGCTCGCGGCCGTCGGCCTGGTCCCCACCCGGACGCGCCGGATCGCGGGCTGGGCACTGGTGCCACTGTTCGTACTACTGCTGCCCGCCAACATCTACGCGGCCGTCGAAAACGTCACCTTCGCAGGCGAACCCGCGTCTCCCCTGTGGCAGCGCATCCCGGAACAGCTGCTGTACATCGGCTTCGCGATCTGGGCGACGGGTTCACTCGCTCCGGCCGCACGGGATCGCGTGCCCGCCCAGCGGTGACTACGCGAAACCGGTGGTGCGGGCCAGGTCGGCGAGCATGGTGTCGAACATGACTTCGGGGTCGGTGAGGGGAATGGGGAAGTTGCCGAACACCTCGAGGGTGACGTGCCCGAACAGGCGAACCCAGGTCTGCACCATCACGTAGGTCACGCCGAGATCCAGTTTCTCGGCGGGGAACTTCTGGCCCGAATCCGAGAGCATGGCGAGCAGTTCGGTCTGGAAGTCGATCAGGTCGTCGCGAAGTTCGACGGGGATGGATTCGCCGGGCGGGGTGGCGATCTCGAAACTGGCCAGCAACCGGCCCGCGGCCGCGAGGAAGATCCGGCCGAAGGGTTCGTCGAAGCGGCGGAGCATGGCGCGACTGGAGGTGGGCGAGGCGAACACCAGGGTGAATTCCCTGGGGTTGGCCAGCGCCCACCGGCGGAAGCCGCGGCAGATCGCGAGGAACTGCACCGCGCCGTCGTCGGGCAGGTCCGCGATGCCCGCCGACAGGTTGTCGGCGAGGTCGGCACAGAATTCCACGCGCAACCGCTCGATCAGCTCGTCGCGGGAGTCGTAGTGCCGGTACAGCGCGGGCGCGGTGACGCCGAGTTCGCGCGCGATGGCCCGCAGGGTGACCGCGTCGGGGCCGTGCTCGGCCAGCAGCCCCCGCGCGACCCGCCGGATATCGGCGTCGGCCACGACGGGCGCCCGCCCGCGCGCCTTGCCCGTCAACCAGCCACCCCCTCGCTACTGTTCGGGCTCAAGAGTATTCGACTTCCCACCGCTTGATGCCGTTGAGCCAGCCGCTGCGCAAGCGCACCGGTTCGGCGACCTGACGCAGATTCGGCATCGCGTCGGCAAGAGCATTGAACATCAGGTCGATCTCCAGGCGGGCCAGATTCGCGCCGACACAGTAGTGGGTTCCGGTGCCACCGAACCCGACGTGCGGATTGGGGTTGCGCAGCACATCGAATCGGAACGGGTCGGTGAAAGCGGTCTCGTCGAAATTGGCCGAGCTGTAGAACAATCCGAGGCGCTGGCCCTTCTTGATCTGCTGTCCGCCCAACTCGAGGTCGCGGGTCGCGGTGCGCTGGAAGGCGGTCACGGGGGTGGCCCAGCGCACGATCTCGTCGGGCGCGGTGCGCGGCCGCTGGTCCTTGTAGATCTCCCACTGCTCAGGGTTGTCGACGAAGGCCTTCATGCCGTGGGTGATCGAGTTACGGGTGGTCTCGTTGCCGGCCACCGCCAGCAGGATGACGAAGAACGCGAACTCGTCGGAGCCGAGGTGCTCGCCGTCGACATCGGCGTTCACGAGCTGGGTCACGATGTCGGAGGCCGGACAACCGCGCCGCTGCTCGGCCATGTTCCAGGCGTAGCCCATCACCTCGGCGGTGGCGGTGTGATGATTGCCCTCGAACTCCGGGTCGTCGTAGGAGATCATCTGGTTGGTCCAGTCGAACAGCTTCATCCGGTCTTCCTGCGGCACGCCGAGCAGTTCGGCGATGGCCTGCAGGGGCAGCTCGCACGCGACCTGCTGCACGAAATCGCCCCGGCCGGACTTCTTGGCCTCCCAGACGATGCGTTCAGCCCGTTCGGTGAGCGCGGCACGCAGGTTCTCCACCGCGCGGGGAGTGAATCCCTTGGACACGATGCGCCGGATCTTGGTGTGCTGCGGCGGGTCAAGGTTCAGCATGAGCATGTTGGCGAGCATGTCGATCTGCTCGCGGGTGGTTTCCTCGTTGAACCGGATGATGGCGGTGTTCTCGTGCGAGGAGAAGTCCTCGGGGTTCTTCGAGATCTCCTTGATGTCGGCCAGCGTCGACACCACCCAGTAGCCACCGTCGTCGAAGCCGCTGGCCCGGTCGGGCTGCGCGCACCACCAGACCGGCGCCGTGCGCCGCAGTTGCGCGAACTCCTCGATCGGCAGACGCTCGGCGAGCAGGTCGGGATCGGTGAAATCGAATCCCGCGGGGATATCGGTGCTGGTCACGGTGTCTCCTTCGGCTGACTCCATAACGTGATGTAGAACACGTTCGGATCGATGAAACCACGCCGCGCCCATTTGTGAACAGGTTTTAGTAATACCTGTTTATGAAACGTGGGCGACAAGATGAGGCGAATCCGTGCGCGCGCCGACTCCGCTGGGCAAGATGGCGGCGTGGACTTGCCGTACCTGCGAGCCAACCCGCACCTGCTGCCGACCTTCCTCGCGCATCAGCGCCTGCGCACCACCCCGGTCGGCGGTGGGTCGATCGCGGTGGCCGAGCGCGTCGGCCTCGACGACGGCACCCAGCTGTTCCTCAAAACCTGGCCCGGCGGTATCTCGGCCGCGCCTACCGACGGCACGCCGACTGCCGCACCGCCGGGATTCTTCGCAGCCGAAGCACGCGGCCTGCGCTGGCTGCGAGAGGCGGGCGGTGTCGCGATCCCCGAGGTCTACGCCGTCTCCGACGACCTGCTGCTCATGGAATGGGTCGACCATGCCGAACCCTCCCCGGCCGCCGCCGAACGATTCGGCACGGGACTGGCTCGTCTCCACAACGCCGGCACGGCCGAATTCGGCGCTCCCGTCGACGGTTACCTCGGGAGCCTGCCGCAGGACAACACCCCCGGCCACGATTGGCCGACCTGGTTCCGAGAGCGCCGAATTCTTCCGCTCCTGCGCCTCGCCGTCGACGCGGGCGCACTCGACCCGGCCGACACCACTGCCGTCGAGTCGATCCACCTCGAAGCCCCCGCCGAACCGCCGTCCCGAATCCACGGCGACCTCTGGCCCGGCAACATTCTCTGGGGCCCGCCCGACACCCCATGGCTGATCGATCCCGCCGCGCACGGTGGCCACCGCGAAACCGACCTGGCCACACTCTTCCTCTTCGGCGGCGCGCCCCACCTCTCCCGAATCATCGCCGCCTACAACGAAATCCATCAGCTCGAGGCGGGCTGGCAGGAGCGCATCCCACTCCATCAACTTCCCCTGCTCCTGGTTCACGCCGTCCTGTTCGGCCGCTCGTATCGCACCGCCGTCCTCGACGCGGCCGCCCGGTATCGATAGGCCGCACTCGGCACCAACAGGTCCTGAACCAGGGCTTACAAATTTACGTTCCGTGTAACGATTCGATGTCGGGACGCTCTAGCGGTCGTCGCAGAACTGGTCATGTGACCAAACTGCCTCATGTTCAAACGATTGACACTCGCCGTGGTCTGTGGCGCAGCCGCCCTCCTGCCCGTCGCCGTCCCCGCGGATGCGGCGCCGAAGTCAGATCCGAAGATCGCCTCCTACAACGTCTTCATGCTCGCCGAGGCGCTCTACCCGAACTGGGGACAGGAGCAGCGCGCCGACCTCATCTCGCAGCAGAACGTCCTCGCGGGGCAGGACGTCGTGGTGCTTCAAGAGCTGTTCCACAACGAGGCGGGCGACCAATTGCTGAACAACCTGAAGCGGGACTTCCCGAATCAGACCCCGGTGGTCGGGCGCACCCGCTCCGGCTGGGACGCCACCCAGGGCTCGTACTCCGCAACCACCCCCGAGGACGGCGGTGTCGCGATCGCGAGCCGGTGGCCGATCAGCCGCAAGGTGCAGTTCGTATACAAGGACGCGTGTGGCGCGGACTGGTTCTCCAACAAGGGCTTCGCGTATGTGAAGCTCGCCGCGCCCGGCGGTCCGGTGCACGTGATCGGCACGCACATGCAGTCCGAGGACGACGGGTGCAGCTTGGGCCAGCCCGCTCAGGTGCGGGCGAAACAGCGCGCACAGATCAAGGCCTTCCTCGCCGCGGAGCGGATTCCGGCCGATGAGCCGGTGTATGTCGCGGGCGATATGAACGTGATCGAAGCCAGCCCCGAATACGGCGCCATGCTGGCCGATCTCGCTGCCGTAGGCCCCCAGCACACCGGTCACGAGTTCTCCTGGGACTGCGCGGACAATTCCGTCTGCCGCGACCAGTACGGCCCCGAATACGCCTCGGAGCACCTCGATTACGTGCTTCCCATCAAGGGCCACCCGGTGCCCGACCGCTATGTCAACGAAACCCGTCGAGCCAAGAGCCCGAGCTGGAGCGTCACCGCCGACGGCACCACCTACACCTACACCGACTACAGCGACCACTACCCGGTCTTCGGCTACACCGGCTGACGTGGCGAAGACGGTCACGGATACGGTGCGGCCCTCGCCCAGTTCTCGCCCGCTATGACGACGTGGTCGAGGTAGCGGAGGCCGACTGTGGCGGCGGCCTGGTACAGGAGGGTGCTGGCTCGGCGGTCGTCCGGGCTGGGGGCGGGGTCGCCGGAGGGGTGGTTGTGGACTACGGCGAAGGCTCGGCCGTCGTGGCGCAGGACGGTGTTGAGGATTTCGCGGACGGGGACCGCTACGTGGTCGATGGCGCCCTCGGCGACGAAAACCCGGTGGCGCAGGCGGTTCTGGGTGTCGCAGATCAGGACGAGCAGGCGTTCCACGCGGGCGCCGGCGAACAGCGGGGCGGCGGCGCGTGCGATGTCGTCGGGTGCGGTGAGCCTCGGTACCGGTTCGCTGGTTCGCGAACGGGTGCCGAGGTGGAACGCCGCGATCACGGCGGCGGCCTTGGCCGGGCCGATCCCGGCCTGCGATGCCAGCTCCTCGGGGCGGGCGGCGGCGAGTTCGGCCAGACCGCCGTATTCGGCGAGCAGGTGGGCGGCGAGTTCGAGTGCGGACTGCCCGCGCGTGCCCTGACCGAGCAGCAGCGCGAGCAATTCGGCGTCGGTGAGCACGTGTGGGCCGAGCGCGAGCAAACGCTCACGCGGGCGCTGGGCGACGGGCAGATTCGCGATCGGTACCGACACATTCCCCCCTACGTCATCGGTGACGAGACCGATACTCGCAGAGGGCACCGACAGGTTCGGCTACCGCTCAGCCACCGCGGGCGAATCCGTGTCGATATCGTGCGGTTCCGGACTGAACACCGAGTCGGCCATCAGCCGTTCGAGGTTGCGCAGCTGGCGCTCGTGCACGACGATCCGCCGCAATGCCTCGTTGACGGTGGTGTTGCTGTCGGCCGTGCCCATGATCTCGGCAGCGGCATCCAGCAGTTCTTGATCGAGATCTATCCGCAGGCTTCGCAAGCATCCTCCTCGGGTACAAACGCAATCTTGCGCGATGCGCGGTCGGCGCGTCCGCCGTTTCACCGCGTCGTTACCGAATTCGGGCGGGCGAACTGTGCAGTTTGCGTAGTTGCGCACCGGTGTGTTGTCGCGCCGCGCCAGCGGTGCTTGCCTTGAGGCATGTTCACCGAGGCCCAGCTGTATTCGCCGGTGACGCGCGAGCGCGACGGCGACGTCACTGTGCACCTGAGTGACGACCACCCCGGCGTCGACGACGAGCACTACCGCGCCAGGCGCAATGCCATCGCCGCGCTCGCCCTCGACTACCAGCCGGGCAACCACGTCCCGAACATCGACTACACCGACGACGAGCAGCAGGTCTGGCGGATCGCCTCGGCCGAGCTGGCCCGCAAGCACGAGGTGTACGCCTGCCGTGAGGTGCGCGAGGCGGCCGCCCGGCTCGCCCTGCCGCGCGATCACATCCCCCAGCTCGACGAGGTCTCGCGGCTGCTGTATCCACTCACCGGTTTCCGGTACGTGCCCGCCGCCGGGCTGGTTCCGCTGCGTGAGTTCTTCGGTTCGTTCGCGGACCGCACCTTCCACTCCACCCAGTACATCCGCCACCATTCGGCCCCGCTGTACACGCCGGAACCCGACGCGATCCACGAGATCATCGGGCACGCCAATCAGCTGGCGAGTCCGCGCTTCGCGAGTCTGTACGAGACCGTCGGCGCGGCGGTCGGGCGGCTGGAGACCGATGCCGCGCTGAAGTTCCTCGCCGACGTGTTCTGGTTCTCGCTGGAATTCGGCGTGGTTCGCGAAGA
The DNA here is from genome assembly GCF_020216065.1 of Nocardia rosealba. Lineage (GTDB taxonomy): Bacteria > Actinomycetota > Actinomycetes > Mycobacteriales > Mycobacteriaceae > Nocardia > Nocardia rosealba. Next base: position 151,554 of record NZ_JAIWNA010000008.1, on the reverse strand, counting down.
CGGACAGATCCGTTGTTACGGGGCGGGTTTGCTGTCGTCCTACGGCGAGATCGACGAATTCCGCCAGGCGACGCTGCGCCCGCTCGACGTGGCGCAGATGGGCACCATCAGCTACGACATCACCCATTATCAGCCGGTGCTGTTCTGTGCGGACTCGGTGGATCAGCTCGTGGACGTGCTCGGCGAATTCTTCGCGACCATGGACGACGACACCCCGGCTCGACTCGGCGGGCGTGCCCACCCCGCCGCATAGTCGGCTGTAAACCGTTGGCGCAGAATATACTTGGCAATTCCGCGCGTCTCACATAATGGGACCACGGTGCGCGCGGGCAAAGTCGCGGCGGTAGGTTCGACCCGTTCTTCAAGCTTTGCGAAAGGGTCGGGTAGACCGAATATGACTGTGGACGTGACTGATACGCGCGACGATCAGAATCCCGAGCCGGAGGCCCCGCTTTGGCTGCAGGGCCGCGAGGCGGTGATCGCCGCGGCGACTCCCGACCAGTGGCGCGGCAACGTTCCCGACTACGAACTGAGCCACGAGGTGATCCCCCGCGAGCGCGTCGCCCAGCACGCGCCCGGTTCGCTCGAGGCCATCGTCGAGGACCTGGTGAAGGTCTTCGAGATGGAGGTCTCGCACAAGGCCGACCCCGCCACCTGGCTGTCGGTGGTCGCCGAGCAGTACCGCGGCCGGGTCAACGGCGGTGTGTGGCAGGACGCGGAGGAATTCGCGCGGATCGGCAGCTACAACATCCTGATCGGCGACAACCCGTACTACGAGTCGGCGAACGAGACCTTCGAGTCCTCGCACAAGATCTTCCACACGGCCTTCCCCGGCGGCTTCTTCTGGGAGGTGCTCGAGGTGCTGTCGGGCCCGCCGACGGTGAGCTTCCGCTGGCGGCACTGGGGCAAGTACGACGGCGAGTACAAGGGCCACCAGCCCACCGGTGAGCAGATCGAGATGTACGGCGTGACCATCGCCCGCGTCACCGAGGACCTGCGCATCGTCGAGCTCGAGCACTTCTACGACAACAACCAGCTGCTCGGCCCGCTGGCCCACGGCTGCCCGGTGCAGCACGGCAAGGCCGACTAGGAGGTCGTCGGCCTGTCGTCGTCGAACGGCAGGCCCGCCTCGAGCAGGTCGAGGGCGTGGCCGACCTTGGTCGCGTCGACCGGCCCGGTGGTGACGATGCCCAGCATCGCACCGACCATCGCCCCGGCCGCCACCCGCACCTCGAAGTCGTCGACGGGGCGGCCGGTGTAATCGGCGAGTAACTGGGCGGCCAGGTCGATGCTTCGCTGGAATTCCAGGCCGATCGCCGAGCGCAGTTCCGGCAGGTGGTAGAGCAGCTTCTGCCGTTCCTGTTCGAAGGCGGCATCCTCGGCCGACATCGAGGCGTACACCGCCTCGGTGGCCCGGCGGACCGCGGTGAGCGGGTTCTGACCCCGTGGTTGCGCCGCCAGCGCCTCGATCATCAGCGCATCCTGGTCGTCGGCCATGACGAGCTGTTCCTTGGTCGGGAAGTAGCGGAAGAAGGTGCTCGGGGAGACCTCGGCGGCCGCGGCGATCTGTTCGACGGTCGTCACGGTGTAGCCCTGCTCCCGGAACAGGCGGAACGCCTCGAGCCGGATGGTTCGACGGGTCCGCTCCTTCTTCCGCGCGCGCAACGACGTCTCAACCGACATGCAGCGATTCTGCCGCATCGTCGGCTGTCACGGAGTGGCGCCGCCCGAAGGCCAGCGCCACCAGGACAGCCGCGAGCAGACATCCCACCGCGCACACACCGAGCATGGTGTCCATGCCGAGCACGAAGGCGTGCCGCACCTCCCGCAGTGCGACGGGGTCGTGTGCGGTCGCGGTGACTCCCGCATTGACTCCGTCGGAGATCGGCGGCCGGTTCAGTTCGCCGAGATCGGCGCGGTAGACGGTGGCGAGTACGGTGCCGAGCACGGCGACACCGATGGTGCCGCCGGCCTGCCGAAGTGCTTGCAGCAGCGCCGAACCCGAACCGGATCGCGCGGTGTCGAGCTCGCTCATCGCCAATCCCATGGCCGCGGGCATCACCATTCCCATGCCCGCGCCGAGAATCGTCGTCCACGTGGCGGTGAGTCCGTAACCGCTGTCGACGCGGGTGAGCGCGCCGAGGCCGATGCCGGCCGCGAGCACAAGGAATCCGGCGATGAGCACCGCCCGGATACCCCAGCGTGGCAGCAGCAGATCCACCAGCCTGCTGCCGATCACCAGCCCGCCGATCATCGGCAGCAACCGCAGTCCGCTGCCGAGCGCGTCGACGCCGAGGACGGCCTGGAAGTATTGCGGCACGGTGAAGAACATGCCGAACATGGCGAAGCTGACCATCAGCGAAATAGCTGTGCCCCAGCGGAATCCGGGCGAGGCGAACAGCGCCGTATCGATCAGCGGATGCGCGGCCCTTCGCTGCCACCATCCGAACGCGGCGAGCGCACCGAGACCGGCGACGATCATCGCCCAGGCCGCCGCTTCACCCCATCCGTATTCGCCGATCCGGATGAAACCGTAGGTGAGCCCGAGCATTCCGGCCGCCGCCAGCACGGCACCGGGCAGATCGATGCGAAAGGCCTTGTCGCCGCGTGATTCCGGCACGAGGAAGACGACGGCGAGCGTGCCGAGGATCACCAGCGGCACATTGATGAGGAAGACCGAACCCCACCAGAAGTTGCGCAGCAGCCAGCCACCGACGACGGGTCCGAGCGGCAACCCGAGGGCGGTCGAGGTGACCCACACCGTGAGCGCGCGCTGGCGTTGCCCCTGGTCGGTGAACAGCACCGGGATCACCGCCATCGACAGCGGCATCATCGCGGCCGCGGCGATACCGAGCACCACGCGCGCGGCGATGAGCTGCCCGGCGGTGGTCGCGAAGGCACAGCCCAGCGAGGCGAGGCCGAACAGCACGAGCGCGCACAGCAGGACCTTCTTGCGCCCGTAGCGGTCGCCCAGCGCACCCGCGGGCAGCATCAGCGCGGCGAGGGCGAGCGTGTAGGCGCTGCTGAACCATTGCAGCGCAGCGGTATTCGCGTCGAGGTCGACGGCGAGGGTGGGGATGGCCACCGTGAGCACGGTGACGTCGAGCCCGATGGTGAGCATCGCCACGGCGAGCGCTCCGAGCGCCAGCCAGCGACGGGTGTCGTCGGTTCGCATATCTCCTCCAAAATGAGAGCTACTGTCATTTGTTAGTAACTCTCATTTAGTGGTGGGTGTCAATAGGTGGACGGGCTCGACGGGAAGTCGGCGTGCCGGCTCGCTAGGCTCTGCGCTGATGAAGATCCGCGAACACGGCGTGCGCGCCGCCTGCTTCCTCGGCGCCGCCGCCACCGCGGCCGCTCTCACACTCGGTCCCGCACAGGCCCAGCCCAGCCCCACCGGCTCGACCACCACCACCCCGTTCACCACGCCCAACACCGACAGCTGCCCGCAGAAGACCAGGCCACCGGCCCCGATCGACTCCTCGGAGGTCCCGGCGCCGGGCGAATCGGCACCGGCCGAGCTGCCGGTGCCCGGCACACCGATCGGCGGGGAGCGGCTCGGCGCGTGCGGTGTCGTGCTGCCCGACGGCGCCCCAGCGCTGCCCGCCGACATCTCGGCGACCGCGTGGATGGTGTCGGATCTCGACACCGGACGGGTGCTGGCGGCCAAGGACCCGCACGGCCGCTATCGGCCCGCCAGCACCATCAAGGTGGCACTGGCCATCGTCGCCCTGCGTACCCTCGATCTGGACAAGGTGGTGGTCGGCACTCAGGCCGACGCCGATGTCGACGGCACCCGCGTCGGCATCGGGCCCGGCGGCCGCTACACCAACCGTCAGCTCATGCAGGCCCTCATCATGTGCTCGGGCAACGACGCCGCGCACGCCATCGCCACCCAGCTCGGTGGCGACAAAGCAGCCGTGGCGAAGATGAACGACCTCGCGAAGTCCTTGCGCGCCATGGACACTCGCGCCGCCACCCCGTCGGGTCTCGACGGCCCGGGGATGAGCACCTCCGCCTACGACCTGTCGGTGCTGTTCCGGGAGGCGATGTCGATCCCGCTGTTCGCCGAGTTCATCCACACCGAACAGGTCGACTTCCCCGGCTACCCCGCCGACCCGAAGATCCCCGGCGACGAGGACCACCCGGGCTTCCCCATCGGCAACGACAACCAGCTGCTCTACAACTACCCCGGTGCCATCGGCGGCAAGACCGGCTTCACCGACGACGCCCGCCAGACCTTCGTGGCCGCCGCCGAACGCGACGGCCACCGCCTCGTGGTCACCCTCTTGCAGGCCGACGTGCGGCCCATCCGCCCCTGGGAGCAGGCCGCACGCCTGCTCGACTACGGCTTCGCCCTCGACTCCGACGCGCGCATCGGCAAGCTGCCCGAAGTGGGCGACGACATGATCCAGCCGAGCGTTCCGCTCGCCTCACCCCCGCCGCGCGCCGACGGTAGCCGACCGGAGGTCTCGCGGTCCGCCCACGAAGGGGCGCGCATCGCCGCGCTCGTCGCGGGCCCGGTCCTGATCCTCACCCTGCTGCTCCTGGCCCGCCGCGCCTGGCGTAGTCGCTGAGCTACCGGCGGCGCCCGAACACGACGAGGGCCAGGGCGGCGAGCGCGCCCGCGCCGAAGGCGGCCGCACCCGCACCGGTGGACAGGTTCTTGTCGACCACACGCGGCTGGATGACGACCGGGGCGGGCGGGGCGATCTCGGTGTGGTCGTTGTCCGACGAGGTCGCGGCCCACGCGGTGGCGAACAGCAGGATGCGGAAGGTGATGTAGCTGAAGACCATCAGACCGATGATCGAACCGAAGGTGGCGCCCGCCGGGCTCGACAACACCATCCGCAGATAGATGGCACCGACGAACTTGAAGATCTCGAATGCCACCGCGGCGATGGCCGCCGCCTTCGCCGCACTGCGCAGCGACACCGGTTCGCGCGGTAGCCGGGCGATCACCCAGGCGAACACCGCCCAGGAGGCGAGCATCCCCAGCGCGATGGACACCAACGACAACACCACCGACGCGCCGGGGACACCGTCGAGACCAATGCTTTTCAGCAGCTTGGCGGCGAGTCCACTGTTGGCGACCGTCGACAGACCGAGCGACACGACCAGGGCCAGGAACAAGCCGAACAGCGCGCCCAGATCGGACAGCTTCTCCCGCCACCACGGTTTGTCAGGGGTCTGGGTCTCCCACTGCTCGGTGAGCGCCGCACGCAGGTTCGCGATCCAGCCGAGACCGGTGTAGAGACCGGTCAGCAGACCGAGCAGACCGACGGTGCCGCGCGAATCGACCGCCTGCTTGATGAGGTCGTTGATCTGCTCACCGAAGGCACCGGGAACCTTCTCGATCACCTTGCCCTGCAATTCGTTCAGCAGGTCGGGTTGCCCGGCCAGGATGAAACCCGCGATCGAGAACGCCACCATCAACAGCGGAAACAGCGAAAGCACAGTGAAGTACGTGATGCCCGCGGCGAAGTAGTCACCGCGCTGACGCTGGAACCGCCCACCGGCCCGGACCAGATGATCCAGCCAAGGCCTGCTCTTGACCTGCTTCTCGACAGTGGCCGAGATGTTGTCGATCAACTGCATGACACGCGCCCCTCTTCAGCCGAAACCTCAGGTGCGCACCGGGTCAGCGAGCGAGGAAGCCGACCCGGTCGTACACCTGGGCAAGTGTGTTGCCTGCGATCTCACGCGCCCGCTCGGCCCCGGAAGCCAGGATCCGGTCCAGCTCTGCCTGATCCGACAGATAGTCCTTCACCTTCTTCTGCACGGGCGTCACGAATTCGACCAGCGCGTCGGCCACTTCGGCCTTGAGCTCACCGTAGCCTTTACCCGCGAAATTCTGTTCCAAGCTGACGATCGGGGTTTCGGTGAGCGAGCTGAGGATCACCAGCAGATTGCTCACGCCCGGCTTGGTGTCGGGGTCGTAGACGATCTCGCGGCCGGTGTCGGTGACGGCCGAGCGCACCTTCTTCGCGGTGACCTTCGGATCGTCGAGCAGATTGACGAGCCCGGCGTCGCTGGCCGCGGACTTGCTCATCTTCGCGGTCGGATCCTGCAGGTCGTAGATCTTGGCGGTGCCCTTCACGATGTGCGGCTCGGGCACGACGAAGGTCTTCTTGAAGCGAGTGTTGAAGCGCTGGGCCAGGTTTCGGGTGAGCTCGAGGTGCTGGCGCTGATCCTCGCCGACGGGCACCTGATGCGGGCGGTAGAGCAGGATGTCGGCGGCCATCAGCACCGGGTAGGTGAACAGGCCGACGGTCGCGTTCTCGGCGCCCTGCTTGGCGGACTTGTCCTTGAACTGCGTCATCCGGCCCGCCTCACCGAAACCGGTGATGCAGCTGAGCACCCACGACAGCTCGGCGTGCTCGGGCACCTGGCTCTGCACGAACAGGGTCGACTTCTCGGGGTCGATACCGAGGGCGAGCAGCTGGGCGACAGCGGCTTTGGTCCGCGCGCGCAGCGCCTTCGGATCCTGGCTGACAGTGATGGCGTGCAGGTCGGGGATGAAGTACAGCGCGTCGTAGTCGTCCTGCATCGTCACCCAGTACTGCAGCGCACCCAGGTAGTTGCCGAGGTGGAAGGAGTCGCTGGTGGGCTGGATGCCCGACAGCACCCGCTGCTTACGTTCGGCCGTCGCGGCCGGGGCAGGACTGGACATGCCCCCAATCTTTCCACGGCCCTCAAGCGGAATTTCGCTGCACCCAGTTGCGTGGATCGACACCCGGCATGCTCGGCTTCCCCTTGCGGATCATGTGCTGTTCGCGGCGGGCGAGCAGCTGATAGGACGGGGTGCTCCGCCCGGCGAGCGCACCGGCGAGCACGCGGGGTGCCAGCGGCGGCGCGACGTGCGCGGTGCGGATGCTGCGGCACAGGGCGCGGTGGGCGAGTTCGTCGGCGAGGTCCCACTCGATGCCGTACATCCGCCGGATACGCGGCGGCAAGCTGCCCTGGACCAGCAGATACAGTGCGCTGCCGACCTGTTCGACGGGTGGGCGCAAGCGGTAGGCCTTGCGATGGCCGGCCAGGTAGGAGCCGACCAGCTCGGCTTCGTCGGTGAGGAACGGTTCGGTCGAGTCGAGGTAGTCGTCGAAGTAGCGGCGGAAGGCCGGGTAGTCGGTGGGGGCCGCCTCGCGTGGCATGCCGAACAGTTCGCCCCAGCGCACGTAGTCCTGGTAGAGGTCCTCGCGTTCGGTCGGGGTGAGTTCGCGGACCAGCCGGTCGTACATCACCTCGGCGGAATCGAAGGTGAAGGCCATGGTCATGAACATCAGGTGCGGGTCGAGGGCCGCGTAGGTGGTGCCCGCCCGGTGGTGTGGGCCCGCATCCTCGGGCAGCGCGCCGACCACCCGCTCGTGCTTGCGCCGGGTGAAGGCGAGCGCCCGGTCGGCCTCGGCCTTGCTGCCGAGGAAGACCGATTCGAACAGGGCGCCGGTGACCGCCAGGCGGGTGTAGGGCGTCGCCCGGTGGGCGGTGTGTTCGCTGGTCCCGACGAACAGCAGCGGATGCACCGCACCGATGACCAGGGCGCGCAGGCCGTAGGTGACGCCGACCGCGCGCTTGCTCATCACCCTGCGAATCATCGAATCGTCGGCGAAATATCCGGGTTCGCCCTGCCGTGCGGCCATGTCGCGCCTCCTCGTCGAGTGCATCTGGCAATAGAATCCCCCAGAATTGATAATCTGGCAAGGGTCTCTACCAAAACACCCGCGAACGGACGGTGGCAGCACAATGGAGCCCGTGGCTGCACAACGGACATACGGGGGCGTCTCCGCCGAACAACGCCAGGCGCAGCGCCGCACCGCGCTGCTGGACGCGGCGCTCGACATCCTGGCCGAGGACGGGCAGGCCAAGCTCACCGTCGCCGGGCTGTGCGCCCGCGCAGGCCTCAACGAGCGCTACTACTACGAGAATTTCGAACGACGCGAGAGCGTGCTCGAAGCACTGCTCGATCGCATCGCCGAAGAACTGGCCGCCGCCATCATGGCGGCCCTGGCCGGTGCGCCGCCCGACAGCCGCGCCCAGGCGCACGCGGCGATCGAGGCGGGCGTGGCGGTCCTGCTCGACGACCCACGCAAGGCCCGCGCCGCACTCATCGCAGGCATGGCCACGCCCGAGCTCCGGGCGCGCACCGCGCGAACGGTTCGCGCGTTCGCCCGGCTCGTCGCCGCCGAGGGCACCGGCTTCTACGGCGGCGACGTGCCACAGAACCTGGTCGATTTCCGCGCGATCTACCTCGTCGGCGGCCTGACCCAAACCCTGACGACGTGGCTCGCGGGCGATCTCGACCTGACCCGCGCGGCACTGATCGACCAGATCACCGACGTTTTCGTCCTACTCGGCGACGACCTGGCCGGGCGCTATCGCTAGGACCCGCCGGATTCACACGCCGCGCTTCATTCCCACGCGCAGTTCGGGCCGAAGCTGACGCACGGCTCCGACGATCCGTTGCCCAGCCAGAGAAGCGCGTAGCCCACCATCGAATTGATGTCCTGATCCAGCAGCCCCGACCCGCTGTCGGCGACCGGTTGCGCGATGGCCTGCTGCGCGCTCGCGGGCCCGGTCGGCACGCACGTGTCGAGCATGATGCCGTCGCACGGCTGCGAGGACCCGAGTCCGAGCGCCTGAAGCAGGGCGGCACCGGGGAAATCCTCGGTGGAACCGACCGCGGGACCCGCCACCGGCGCCACCGCCGCCCCGGCCGCCGCGATTCCGGGGCCCGCCGCCATGATCGCGGCGAAAACGCCGACACCCGCCAGTACTCGCTTCATCGTGTTCTCCTCACCGGCGGCCTCGAATCGGCCGCACCGGCGCAAACGTTAGGCGGGCCGATCAGCAGGCGGGAGACGCCAATTCCCTCGGCATCACTCGACGAGCGCTACCGCACCGAAGGTAACCGGGTCGCCTTGCAGGACAACCCGGAACACCACATCGCGACGCGACCAATAGGCGGCGCAGTCGCGCACGGCCGCCTCGAACCAGGCGCGCTCGGTTGGCTCGTCGGCGAGCAGGTCGTTGGCGGTGCGGACCGCCGCGACGTATCCGGGCGCGTCACCGACGAAATCGTCGAGGTCGCGTAGGCATTCGTCGAAGGCGTCCTTGTTGGCGCCGAAGTAGTACGGGAATTGGAAGGCGGCCGCGAACTCGTCGAACAGGGCGGCGACATCGCGCATCTTGGTGCCGCGTAGTTCGCGCACGCGGTAGTCGGCGGGGGCGTCGTAGCGGATGGCGCTGAACTGGTTGGCATCCACCGCCATGGCGCCGAGCACCGGTGCGTCGGCCGCGGCGGGCGCCTCGGCGGGCGGGCGGGCAAGGAACTGCGACAGCGTCAGTGGCATCAGCGCATCCTCGTGAACGTTTCGTAGTGGTCACCGGTGTACCAGGCGCTGCCGTCGCTGCCGGTGACGATGCGTTCCGCGTCGCGACCCCGGTTGCGCTGCTTGGGATTCACATCCCACTCCTGATACTTCACCGGATTGCCCGCCGAATCCTTGGGCGGCAGTTTGGTTCCCCGGTTCATGAACTGCTCACCACCCTTGGTGCCAGGCGCGTTCGCCGAATCCGGCCAGCGCCCCGCGTCGATCTCGACGAGCGTGGCGTAGGCCCGATCCGGCACCCCCGCCACCTTCGTGACCGGCGCCGCCGACGCATTCGCCGACGGCTTGGCCGCAGGTGCCGCGGGTTTCGGCGCGGTGGACGACGCGACCGCGCGCGTGGTGGTCGCCGCCGTAGTCGAATCCGAACCACGACCACCGAACAGCGTCAGACCGAGCGCGGCGAGGACAAGAACGAGTCCGCCGAGCAGACCGAGAGTTTTCCGTGAGATGTTCATCGGTATTGCACAGTAACCGGCGCGTGGTCGGACCAGCGCTGGTCGTAGGCGGCGGCGCGTTCGACGACGGCCTGCTTGGCGCGGCCGGTGAGTTCACCTCGGGCGAGCTGGTAATCGATGCGCCACCCGGAGTCGTTGTCGAAGGCGCGGCCGCGGTAGGACCACCAGCTGTACGGGCCCGCGACATCGGGGTGCAGGGCGCGGACCACGTCGACGTAGCCCGCGGCGAGCAGTTCGGCGATCCAGGCGCGTTCCTCGGGCAGGAAGCCCGCCGACTTCTGGTTGCCCTTCCAGTTCTTCAGGTCCACCTCGGCGGGGGCGATGTTCCAGTCGCCGCTCACCACGAACTCACCGGTCCGGGCCTTCAGGTAGGCGCCGAGTTCGGCCATGAAGCGGTACTTCTCGTCCTGCTTGGGTGTGTTCTCCTCGCCCGAATGGACGTACACACTCGCCACGGTGAGCTCGCCGAAGTCGGCCTCGAGGTAGCGGCCCGAGGCGGCGAACTCGGTGCTGCCGAAACCGATCCGCACCGCGTCGGGCGCGCGCCGCGACAGGATGCCGACACCGGCGCGGCCCTTCGACTCCGGTTCGGCATGGGTGAGCACCCACCCGGCCGCGAGTGCGGGAGCCAGCGCGGCGGCGGTTTGCGCGTCGGTGGCCCTGGTCTCCTGCAGGCAGACGATGTCGGCTTCGGTGACGTCGAGCCAGGCGAGCATGCCTTTGGTCGCCGCCGCGCGGACGCCGTTGACGTTCACGGTCGAGAGAATGATTGCCACGCGTAGGACGGTACATCGGCGGGTATTCCCGAACGTGTAGGGGAACAACCCGGCGGCGCGAACGTTGTGATCGCCGGCACGGCAACAGCCCGCGCTCGGCGGTTCCCCCGCGCTAACCTCGGGTAACAGGACACTGTCGTCCAGGAAGGGGTGATGACGATGACGTCACGCACCGCCAAGTCCCCCGCCCGCCCGGAGCCGGTCGCGGCCCTGCATCTCGGGTCCGGCGACCCGGTGCTGCTGTTGCACGGATTCATGTTGTCGCCACACTGCTGGGAGCAGGTCGCCCACCGCATGGCCGCCCACTGCGAGGTGTACGCGCCCGCGTTCGCCGGGCACTGGGGTGGACCGAAAGTCGAGGGCTGGACGCTCGACGTGTACGCCCTGGCCGACCAGATCGAGGACCAGCTCGACGAATTGGGTTGGCGCACCTGCCATATCGCGGGAAATTCGCTCGGCGGCTGGGTGGGTCTCGAGCTCGCGCGACGCGGCCGGGCTCGCACCCTCACCACCATCGCGGCGGCGGGCGGGTGGGCCTCGCCCTCGATCACCCAGATCAGGATCGGCGTCAAGTTCGCGTCGCTGCTGCCGTTCATCGCGGTCGGCAGGCGTCTCGGTGACGTCGCGATCGACAACCGGCTGGTGCAGCACGCCACGGCGCTGCTGCTGACCAAACGCACCGGCGCCGTGCCACGCCACGAACTGGTCACCACGCTCATCGCCGCACTGCACTGCGACGTGATCGTGCCGCTGATCCTCGGCAGCCTGCGCGCGCCCGGCATGGACGACCTCGCCGAACTGGAAACACCCATCCGCATGCTGCTCGCCGAGTACGACCGGATCATCCCCAACAGCGTCTACGCCACCCACTACCTGCGCGAACTGCCCGCATCGGCGGATCGCATCCTGGTGCACGGGGTGGGGCACGTGCCGATGCTCGAGGCCCCCGACCGGATCGCGACGCTCATCGCCGAGCACATCTACGCCAGCCGGGGGCACCTGCGCGCGGTGTGATCAGCGCGCGAGCAGGCCCTTGGCGATGTGGGTCACCTGGATCTCGTTGCTGCCCGCGTAGATCATCAGCGACTTGGCATCGCGGGCGAGTTGTTCGACGCGGTACTCGCTCATGTACCCGTTGCCGCCGAACAGCTGCACGGCCTCCATCGCCACCTCGGTGGCCGCCTCGGAGCAGTACAGCTTCATCGCCGAGGCCTCGGCCAGGCTCGGCGGCTTACCGGCCTTGCTGCGTTCGAGCACGCTGAACACCATGTTCCGCACATTGATCCGTGCGACTTCCATCTTGGCCAGCTTGAGCTGGATCAGCTGGAAGCGCCCGATCTCCTGACCCCACAGGGTGCGGTTGCGCGCGTAATCCACACAGAGCCGGTGGCATTCCTCGATCACACCGAGCGCCATGAAACCGACGCCGATCCGCTCGGCGGTGAAACTGGCTCTGGCGCTTTCCCTTCCGTCGCCACCGCGATGATCTTCGGTCTCGCCGAGCAGGCGGTCCTTACCGAGTCGGACGTTGTCGAAGAACAGCTCGCCGGTGGGTGAGGAGTGCAGGCCCATCTTCTTGAACGGTTTGCCCTGGGTGAGGCCCTCCATGCCCTTGTCGAGCACGAAGGTGAGCACCTTGCGATCACGCTTGTCGGCACCGTCGCCCTCGTCGAGCTTGGCGTAGACGATGATCACGTCGGCACACGGGCCGTTGGTGATGAAGGTCTTCTGGCCGTTGAGGATGTAGTCCTCGCCGTCGCGTTCGACGCGAGTCTTCATGCCGCCGAACGCGTCCGAGCCGGAGTCGGGTTCGGTGATCGCCCAGGAGGCCACCTTGCGCAGGGTGACGATGTCGGCGAGCCAGCGCTGCTTCTGCGCGAGCGTGCCGCGCGACATGATGGTGGTGGCGCCCAGACCGATGCTCACCCCGAGCGCGGACACCAAACCCATACACACGCCGGACAATTCGCTGATGAGCACGGCCATCATCGACTGCTGATCGCCGAAAGGGCTGCGTTTGCTCCCGCCGGTCTCTCCGCTTTCCTCTTTGGCGAGCATCTTGGTGACCATGTCCTCGGCCATGGTGTCGATGCCGAACTGGCTGAACAGCTTTCGCAGAATCGGGTACGGCAGCATCTCGCCGCTGTCCAGGGCGTCGAGGTGCGGGCGGACCTCCTTGTCGATGAACGTCCGCACGGCATCGCGGATCATCAGATCGGTTTCGGACCACTCGAACACTGTTCGCTCCTGACGTTCGTCCTCTGCGAAACATACATCCGTGCTTGTTTCCGTGTGGACGGTTTCGGTGACCCCGGTCACCCCTCGCGGTACGTAACAGCGGCGTAACGAATCGGAAAATACCCGTCTACATCCGTGCACGACCGTCGGTGAGTCGCCGAATTCGAGCGGCAGCGGATGAAGGAGAGAGGTAAATGGCCGGAGCAGATACCGCCGCCAAAGAAACACTCGAGGACTACACGCTGCGCTTCGCCCCCCGGAGCTACCGAAAATGGAGCCCGGCGGTCGTCGGTATCTCCGCACTCGGCGGCATCGCGTATCTGGCCGATTTCGCGATCGGCGCCAATATCGGCATCGCGCACGGCACCGGAAACGCCCTGATCGGCATCGGTATCTTCGCCGTCGTCGTGATGCTCACCGGCTTTCCGCTCGCTTATTACGCGGCGCGCTACAACATCGATCTCGACCTGATCACGCGCGGTAGCGGATTCGGTTACTACGGGTCGGTGATCACCAATATCGTGTTCGCGTCGTTCACCTTCATCTTCTTCGCGCTCGAAGGTTCGATCATGGCCCAGGGCCTGGAATTAGGGCTCGGAATTCCGTTGTGGCTGGGGTATCTCGCCTCGACGGTCATCATCTTCCCGCTGGTCATCTACGGCATGAACACCCTGGCCAAATTGCAGGTGTGGACCACGCCGCTGTGGCTGTTGCTGATGGTCGCGCCGTTCGGCTTCCTGCTGGTTCGCCACCCCGAATCGGTCGGTTCGTTCTTCGCCTACGGCGGTAAGGACGGCCAGGGTGTGAGTGTGTCCGGTGCGCTGCTGGCCGCCGGTGTCTGCCTGTCGCTGATCGCCCAGATCGCCGAGCAGATCGACTACCTGCGCTTCATGCCGCCGCGCACCCCGGAGAACCGGGCCAAGTGGTGGGGCTGGATGCTGCTGGCCGGGCCCGGCTGGGTGCTGTTCGGTGCGGCCAAGCAGGTGGTCGGCCTGTTCCTCGCGGTGTACCTGATCGCGAACCTGCCTGCGGCCCAGTCGATCGCGAACCAGCCGGTGCACCAGTTCCTGGAGATCTACCGCGACATGGTTCCCGGCTGGCTCGCGATGACGCTCGCGGTGGTGCTCGTGGTCATCAGCCAGGTGAAGATCAACGTCACCAACGCCTACTCCGGCTCGCTGGCCTGGACCAACTCCTACACCCGCGTCACCAAGACCTACCCCGGTCGCCTGGTGTTCCTCGTGGTGAACCTGGTCGTCGCGCTGATCCTGATGGAAGCCGACATGTTCGACTTCCTCAACGGCATCCTCGGCTTCTACGCCAACTGCGGCATCGCCTGGATCGTCACCGTCGCCACCGACATCGCGGTCAACAAGTACCTGCTGAAGATCTCGCCGAAGGTGCCGGAGTTCCGGCGCGGCATGCTCTACGACTTCAACCCCGTGGGCCTGGTCGGTTTCGGGTTGTCGGCGGTGCTGTCGATCATGACCTTCTTCGGCCTGTTCGGTGAGCTGCTGAAGCCGTACTCCCCGCTGGTCGCGGTGCTCGTGTCGTTCATCGCCACCCCGGTCACCGCGCTGGCGACCAAGGGCAAGTACTATCTGCGCCGGTCCGACGACGGCATCAAGACTCCCATGTTCGACGAACACGGCAACCCCTCGGGCGAACTACTCCCCTGCCACGTCACCGGCTTGGAGTTCGAGCGCCCCGACATGATCGCCTCGGCCGTCCCCGGACCCGAGGGAGAGATCCAGTACATCTCCTCGCTGGCCTTGTCCACCGACAAGCATGGCGTGCACCTGCTGCCGCGTCAGCACTGATTTCAACGCCGAAGGCCGTGTGGGTGCACACCTTTCGCCCACACGGCTTTCGTGGTTCTCACATGAGTCTGCGCACGACCGACGACGGCAGGATGCGCAGGGCGTAACCGAGGGGCAGCCACGGCCAGCTGGGGACATACGCATTGGCGCGACGCTTCTCGATGGCGGCGACCATGGCGCGCACGCCGGTTTCGGTGTCCACCATGAACTTCGGCTCGTGTTTGATGCGGTCGTTCATCTCCGAGCGGATGTAACCCGGGTAGACCACCGATACATCCACGCCAGGAACGGCTTCGGCGCGCAGGCCCTCGGCCAAGGCGGCGACGCCGGCCTTGGTGGCGGCATAGGTGGTCAGGGTCTTGGGCATGCCACGCAGGCCCGAGATCGAGGAGACCATGACCAGGTGACCGCGTCCTTGCGCGCGGAAGATCTTCATCGCGGCCTCGGTCTGGGTCAGTGCGGCAAGGAAATTCACCACCGCTGTCTCGCGGTTGGCCGCGTGCTTGCCGGTGCCCAACGGTGCGCCTTTGCCGAGACCCGCATTCACGATCACCCGATCGATCACGCCGAACTCCTCGGCGAATTCGTCGAAGACGGTGAACACGGCGGAGTCGTCGGTGACGTCGAGCTGTTTCACCGAAACCACCCGGTCAGGGTGTTTCTCGAGGACCTCCGCACGCAGCTCCTCGAGGCGCTCGGTGCGGCGGGCGCACAGGCCGAGGTCGTACCCGAGCGCCGCGAACTGCCTTGCCATCTCCGCGCCGAGGCCCGAGCTGGCGCCGGTGATGAGGACGGTGCCGCGGCTCATGACGGCGCCCCGGTCGAATGTCGCGGTGCTTCGTAGTGCGATTCCATCCACCCACGCTAGCCAGTGTGGGGGCGCGACGCCGACCGGATGGCCACATCGATCCGGTCGGCGGAGGTTTCTCAGCCCTTGTTGTACTTGCTGAAGTCGCCGCGCCAGATCAGGTCCTCGGAGGTGACGACGGCCGGCTTCAGCTTGTCGACCGGGACGGCGTAGGCGATCTTGATGGTCTGCTTGGAGCCCGGGGGCAGCTTGCCCTCCAGGCCGTACTGGTACTTCTTGTCCAGCGACATGACGGATTCGGCGGCGGTGCCGTCGTCGCCGTACACCAGGCTCGGGTGCGACCAGTGGTCGAGAGTGGTCTTTCCCGTGTTGTTGAGCTGGAAGGTGAACACCGAAACGGTGCCCTGACGCTCCACCTCGTCGGCCTCCACCTTCAGAATCGACAGCTCGACACCCGATTCGAGCTTGCCGATGTCACCCGGGTTCAGCACGCCGTCGGCATTGGGCGTCGCGGGCGCCTGGGCGGTAGTCGTGGCGGACGTCGACGGGGCGGGCTTGCCACTCGGCAGCTCTTCCTGGCATCCGGCCAGCAGCATTCCCGTAGCCACGACGGTGGCGCACAGCGCAATTCGGTTTCGCACGGACAACCCCTCCTGTTGAAAGACGCGCGGGGTCTCCATGAGATCTTCCCCCCGAGCACAGCGAGTGGATCATATACAGCTCGAACCGTCCCCTCGCCTGCCCGGCACCCAACGATCTACCCCACCTGCGATTTTCACGCCGGAGTTGCCGTCACCGACCTCCGATTACGAGCCCACAAAATAGACTGCTCGTTCCGCGGCCCACCCCGGGCGGAGCAACCTCGGCAGCGCCATCCTCGATGACTTCGCCGACCCCTTACGCCAGCTCCAGTGCGGCTCCGCCGCCGTCTGCCCCGCCTGAATTCGCACCTGCCCGGGCGGGCTCGACTCCGCCCGGGCAGATCCGGGATTCAGCCGAAGAGTTCGTCTGCGCTGGTTGCTGTGACGGCCTGCAACAGCCAGGCTTCCAGCTGATCGAGATCGGTGCATGCGGCAAGCTGCTCGCGCTGCTGCGCCGACAAACCCAGCCGCCGCGCGGTAAGCACCGTCAGCACGTTCTGCGCAGCTTGGATGATCCGCCCTTGCGCACGTCCCTCAGCCCGGTACTCATCGGCTTCTTCGAACGGGCACACCTCAGCTGAAAAGTTCATCGGTGCGCGTTGCGGTGGCAGCCTCGGTCAACCAAGCGTCGAGCTGTTCCAAATCCGTGCACGCGGCGAGCTGGGCGCGTTGCGCCGCTGAAAGCTCGAGTCCCCGGGCAGTCAGTACGGTGAGCACAGCGTGCGCACGTTCGCTTGCCACGTACTTGGTGGCGATGCGGCCGCGGTACTCGGGAGTGCTTTTCATGAGGTCCTCCAGGCGTCGGCTTGCCGCGAGGGTCAACGCGTCGTCACGCACTCGGCCCGCATTCGGGACAGGCCGGGTAGCGGGATTCCGAACTCCTCTGCCAGCAACGTCGGTGCCAGCAGAGCGTCGGTGCGGAACAGATCAAGCAAACCCTCGTGGAGGTAGCTCGGCATGCGGAGCACCGTATGCCGCAAGGTATTCCGCGCGGAATCGGTTACGGCGTGTTGGGGGTGGGGCGGCGTGCCAGGAGGACGGTGACCGTGAAGAGGGCGACGCCTGCGACGGCGAGGACTGCGCCGACCAGGGCGGGGGCGGTGTAGCCGAGGCCTGCGGCGATGACGAGGCCGCCGAGCCAGGCGCCTGCGGCGTTGGCGATGTTGAGGGCCGCGTGGTTGAGGGCGGCGGCGAGGGTTTGGGCGTCGGCGGCGACGTCCATGAGGCGGGTTTGCAGGCCGGGGGCCAGGGCCGCGCCGGAGGCGCCGACGAGGAAGGCGCCGATGGCGGCGGTGATCGGGTTGTGGGCGGCGAGGACGAAGCCGGCCAGGATCACCACCATCGCGATCATCGCCGCGAAGATCGAGCGGTCGACGCCGCGGTCGGCGAGGATGCCGCCGATGACATTGCCGGCGATCATGCCGAGGCCGAACAGCGCGAGCACGATCGGCACGGCACCGATCGGCATGCCGGCGACATCGGTCATGGTGGTGGCGATGTAGGTGTACACGGCGAACATGCCGCCGAAGCCGATCGCGCCGACGGCCAGGGTGAGCAGCACCTGCGGGCGGCGCAGGGCACCGAGTTCGGTCATCGGGTTGGTGATCTTCATGTCGCTCAGGGCGGGCAGGTAGCGCCACAGCGCGGCCACGGTCGCAATGCCGATGAAAGCGACGACGACGTAGGCATCGCGCCAGCCGAAGTGTTGTCCGAGCCAGGTCGCACCGGGGACGCCGACCACATTCGCCACGCTGAGCCCGAGCATCACCGCCGCCACCGCCTTGGCCCGCTGCCCGACAGGCGCGAGCGTCGCGGCGGCGAGGGAAGCCACACCGAAGTACGCGCCGTGCGGCAGACCGGACACGAACCGGGCCACCACCAGCGTCCCGAAGGTCGGCGCGAGCACCGTCGCCGCGTTGCCGAGGGTGAACGCGGCCATCAGCACGATGAGCAGTTTCTTGCGCGGCACCCGCGCGCACAGCGCCGCGATCAACGGCGCGCCCACCACGACGCCGAGCGCATACGCCGACACCGCGTGCCCGGCCGACGGCTCGGAGATGCCGAAGGCCGCGGCGATATCGGGCAGCAGGCCCATGGTCACGAACTCGGTTGTGCCGATGCCGAACCCTCCCAGCGCCAACGCCAGCATCGCCGGGACATGCCAACTGGTGCGTGGCGCGTCGAGGCGTTCGGAGGTCGCGAGGGAAGAAGTCACGCTTCTATGCAACGGGCCCGAGCATCCCACCGCATCCCGAGACCGCCGTGAGTTATCCCACCTGCGACGGCTTCGGTCGACGACAGCACCGGATCGGGCCCGCGAAAGCGTTCATCAAGCCCGCTGAAACAGAAACGCTCGCATCAGGCGTTCGATGCGAGCGTTTCACAGCTGCGGGTTCGCGACGCGAACCCGCACGAGTTCACTTCAGTGCGCGAGCCAGGTTGGCGTCCAGCGCGCCGAGAAATTCCTCGGTGCTCAGGTAGCCCTGATCGCCGCCGACGAGCAGTGCCAGGTCCTTGGTCATCTGCCCCCCTTCGACGGTCTTGATGACGACGTCCTCGAGCGCCTGCGCGAAGCCGATCACCTCGGGGGTGTTGTCCAGCTTGCCGCGGTGCTCGAGACCACGGGTCCAGGCGAAGATCGACGCGATCGGGTTGGTCGAGGTCGGCTTGCCCTGCTGGTGCTGGCGGTAGTGCCGGGTGACCGTGCCGTGCGCGGCCTCGGCCTCGCAGGTCTTGCCGTCCGGGGTGAGCAGCACCGAGGTCATCAGGCCGAGCGAACCGAAGCCCTGGGCCACGGTGTCGGACTGCACGTCGCCGTCGTAGTTCTTACAGGCCCACACGTAACCGCCCTCCCACTTCATGGAGGAGGCGACCATGTCGTCGATGAGGCGGTGCTCGTAGGTGAGGCCCGCGGCGTCGAACTCGGCCTTGAACTCGGCGTCGAAGACTTCCTGGAAGGTGTCCTTGAACATGCCGTCGTAGGCCTTGAGGATGGTGTT
Source organism: Nocardia rosealba (assembly GCF_020216065.1). Classification (GTDB taxonomy): domain Bacteria; phylum Actinomycetota; class Actinomycetes; order Mycobacteriales; family Mycobacteriaceae; genus Nocardia; species Nocardia rosealba. The sequence continues at coordinate 132,428 of NZ_JAIWNA010000008.1, read as the reverse complement.
CTTCGTGGAGAGGTACACCGGGTAGTTCTGCTGCAGGCCGTAGTTGAACGAGGCCCGCGCGAAGTCCTCGATGGACTTCTTGAAGTTGTACATACCCATGACGACGCCGCCGTCCTCGGGCATCTTCACGACCTCGTGCACGATCGGCTCGCTGCCGTCCTCCGGGGTGAAGGTCAGCGTGACGGTGCCCGCCTCGTAGACCTTGAAGTCGGTGGCACGGTACTGGTCGCCGAAGGCGTGACGGCCGATGATGATCGGCTTGGTCCAGCCGGGCACCAGGCGCGGCACATTGGAGATGATGATCGGCGCGCGGAAGATGGTGCCACCCAGAATGTTTCGGATGGTGCCGTTGGGTGAGCGCCACATCTTCTTGAGACCGAATTCCTTCACCCGCGCTTCGTCGGGGGTGATGGTGGCGCACTTCACGCCGACGCCGTGCTGCTTGATGGCGTTCGCCGCGTCGATGGTGACCTGGTCGTCTGTCTTGTCGCGGTACTCGATACCGAGGTCGTAGTACTCGAGATTCACGTCGAGATAGGGATGGATCAGCTTGTCCTTGATGAACTGCCAGATGATCCGGGTCATCTCGTCGCCGTCGAGTTCTACGACGGTGCCTTCAACCTTGATCTTGGACATGGATCTTCGTGTCCTCCTCGGTGGGTGCCCTCATTGCACGGCCGGGCGAACACGCTTGTGAGCGGACCCCAGCAGTTCCAACAGACAACGTATATGCCCCGCGTTGTCTGCGGGACGTGTAGGTGCAAACATGACGAGCGTACTGCTGCCCGGGACCTCACCGCGACGGGAGGTCCCGCTGTGCGGCACACCTCGAAACTACTCCGCGCACCCGCACCCCATCTGCCTTCGATCGGTTACCGGGCGGTAACCCCGGCGAGGGCCTCGCGGACCTGCCCCTCCCTGGTCAGACGACAATCGGCGCGGCCGTCGCGCGCTCGTCGCCTTCGATCAGATTCTCCGGCTTGTCCCTGATCATCAGGGCGATCACGACGGCGGCGGCGAGGAAGAAGCCCGCCCCGACGTAGAAGGCGACGTCGTAGCTGTAGATCGACGCGCGTTCGACGAGATGGTCGACGGTGGGGTGCTCGGCGACGTAGTGCTCGGCGGCCTGCACCGACAGCGTGGTGAGCAGTGCGGTGCCCACCGCGCCGCCGACCTGCTGGGCGGCATTGAGCAGGGCGCTGGCGACACCGGAATCCTCGGCGCGCACCTGGTGCAGCGCGACGGCCTGCATACCAACGAACAGCGGGCCCATGCCGAAGGCCATCACGACCTGGGCGGGCAGCACGCTCAGCGCGTAACCGTCGCCGTAACTCAGCTGCGCCAGCCACACCAGCCCGACCACTCCGAGCAGGGCGCCGACCACCATCACCGGGCGCGGGCCGAACTTGGGCAGCAGCGAACTGGTGATGCCCGCCGCGATGCCGATGCCGATCGGGAACGGCAGGAACGCGATGCCCGCCTCGAGCGGCGAATAGCCGAGGGTGTTCTGGTAGTAGAAGCTGAGGAACAGGAACATGGCGAACATCGCGATGGGGATCAGCAGCGCGGTGAGCAAAGCGCCGCCGCGGTTGATCTCCCCGGGAATGCGAAGGGGCAGCAGCGGATTCGTCGATCGTGCCTCGATGACGACGAAGGCCAGGAGCAACGCGGAACCGGCACCGAGCAGTCCGAGCGTGCTCGGCGACAGCCAGCCGTGCTCGGCGGCCCGGCTGAATCCGTAGACGATCGCGACCAGGCCGAGAGTCACGGTGACGGCGCCGGGCAGGTCGTAGCCGCCGGTGCGCGGTGCGGGGATGTCGCGGGCGATCACGGCGAGCGCGCCGGCCACCGCGACGAGGGCGATCGGGGTGTTGATCAGCAACGTCCACCGCCAGGACGCGAACTCGGTGAGCGCGCCGCCGACGATCAGCCCGAACGCCACCCCACCGGCGGTGATCCCGGCGAACACCGCGAACGCGCGGGCCCGCTCGCGCACATCGGTGAAGATCACCGACAGCAGCGAAAGCGCCGCGGGCGCGAGCAGGGCGGCGAACGCACCCTGGAGTCCGCGGCCGAGGAACAACTGCACGGTGTTCTGCGCCAGGCCCGCCAGCGCCGAGGCGACGGCGAAACCGACGAGGCCGACCAGGAAGATGCGGCGGCGGCCCAGATAGTCGGCCATCCGCCCGCCGAGCAGCAGCAGCCCGCCGAAGATCAGCGTGTAGGCGGTGATGGCCCACTGTTTGTCGCCGTCGGTGATGGCGAGGTCGCGCTGGGCGTACGGCAGCGCGATGGTGATGACGGTGGCATCGAGCACCACCATCAGCTGCGCGGCGGAGAGCACGACGAGCGCCCACCATCTCATCGAATTCGCCGGGGCTGCAGCATCTTCGGGTTTCAGTTCGGTGCCGGTCACCTGGGCTCCTCATCGCTCGGCATGCGTCGGCCAATCCTGGCACCGTGCGACAATTGGCGTCAAGAGAAATTTGTCTGAACGCGCCACTTGGCAGGTTGTGACAGGTGGACACGCTGAGACGCTAAGCTGGCGAAATGCTCGACTCGACCACTCCGACCGCCTCCGACCGGCCGGCTCCGCCGAGCCTGCGCGAGCGCAAGAAGGCGCAGACCAGGGCCGCGATCGTCGCGATCGGGCTCGACCTGTGCGATACACAGGGCTTCGACGCGACCACCGTCGAGCAGATCGCCGCCGGGGCCGACGTATCCCCCCGCACCGTCAACCGGTACTTCGCGCTCAAAGAGGACATCGTGCTCGCCCCGATCGACGACTTCGGCCACGCCGTCGCCGTCGCGCTGCGCAGTCAGCCCGATACCGGCAACGAACTGCGAGCGCTGTGCGGCGCCTACCTCCAGGTGGTCGAGTCCGAGGCCGATGCCGACGGTCTGCGGTTCCTGCACCAGTTCCTGCAGACGCAGCGGATCATGCGGGCCAGCCAGGCGGTCAACGCGCGGGCCCTGGAATACGCGGAGAAGAAGAACGTGGCGGTGTGCGAGGAGCTGGCCCGCCGGATGGGGACCACACCCGACGACTTTCTGGTGAAACTGCTCGCGGGCACATGGCAGACGCTGTGCCACCTCGCCGTCGCCGACACCGAGCACGTACTGCCCACCTCGCCGGAGGCGGCGGTGCGGGTCACCCGCGACGCGATCCTGCGCGCCTATCACGGGTTGCGGCAGGTCTGCGGCGCACCGGCCGACGACACGCCAGGCTTCGCCGCACCGGCGGCACGGTGATGTGAGGCAGGAAACGCGGGGGAAGTTTCCCCACCGGCGCGATGTCCGGTTAACATGTCGTCCAAGGTCATGAGTACCAGCGCGAAGCCCCGGCTCGCTGGTCGGCAACCCTCCAGCTGCGGTGGGGTGCTCCGGGTGATGACCGGGCTCCCGAAGGTCGGGAGCAAGCGCGCATTTCAGGAGGACCCCATGTGTTGTTGTCAGTCGATCCGCCCCAGCTGAACCCTGACGCACAACCCCTGGAGCATTGACCATGACCGACGCCGCCCTGCCCGAGAACTGGTCGTTCGAGACCAAGCAGATCCACGCGGGCCAGGCCCCCGACGCGACCACCAACGCGCGGGCACTGCCGATCTACCAGACCACCTCCTACACCTTCCGCGACACCGAACACGCCGCCGCACTGTTCGGGCTCGCCGAACCGGGCAACATCTACACCCGGATCATGAACCCCACCCAGGACGCGGTGGAGCAGCGGGTCGCCGCCCTCGAAGGCGGTGTCGCGGCGCTGCTGGTGGCCTCGGGCCAGGCCGCCGAGACCTACGCCATCCTGAATCTGGCGGGCGCCGGTGACCACATCGTGTCCAGCCCGCACCTCTACGGCGGCACCTACAACCTCTTCCACTACTCGCTGCCCAAGCTCGGCATCGAGGTGTCGTTCGTCGAGGATCCCGACGATCTCGCGCAGTGGCAGGCCGCGATCCGCCCCAACACCAAGGCGTTCTACGGCGAGACCATCGCCAACCCGAGCAGCGCGGTGTTCGACATCCCCGGTATCGCCGGTGTCGCCCACGAGAACGGGCTGCCGCTGATCGTCGACAACACCGTCGCCACGCCGTACCTGATCCAGCCGCTCGCCCACGGCGCCGACATCGTGGTGCACTCGGCCACGAAGTACCTCGGTGGTCACGGCGCCGCGGTGGCGGGCGTGATCGTCGACGGCGGCACCTTCGACTGGACCGTGCGTGACGCCGAGGGCAACGCCCGGTTCCCCGGATTCACCGAGCCCGATCCGAGCTACCACGGCGCGGTGTTCGCCGATCTCGGCGCACCGGCGTTCGCGCTCAAGGCCCGCGTGCAGTTGCTGCGCGACCTCGGTGCGGCGGTGTCGCCGTTCAACGCCTTCCTCATCGCCCAGGGCATCGAGACGCTGAGCCTGCGGGTGGAACGGCACGTGAGCAACGCGGTCGAGGTGGCGAAGTTCGTCGCCGCGCAGCCCGGTGTCGACGCGGTGCACTACGCGGGACTCGAGTCCTCGCCCTGGCACGAGCGGGCCAAGCAGTTGGCGCCCAAGGGTGCGGGCGCGATCGTGTCGTTCGAGCTGGCAGGCGGTGTCGACGCGGGCAAGAAGTTCGTGGACGCGCTCAGCCTGCACAGCCATGTGGCTAACATCGGTGATGTGCGTTCTCTCGTGATCCACCCGGCGTCGACCACGCACTCGCAGTTGACACCGGAGGAGCAACTGGCCGCCGGAGTCACTCCCGGCCTGGTCCGGCTCGCGGTGGGTATCGAGGGAATCGACGACATCCTGGCCGATCTGCGGGCCGGTTTCGCGGCGGCGACGACGTGACTGTGAGCACCGAATCGCCGATCACCCGTCCCGGCACCGGGGTGGCCCTGCTGCCACCACCGGACGGGCGACTCGGCGTGGTCGCCATCGGGGACGTGACGCTGGAGAACGGCGCGGTCGTCCCCGATGTGCGGCTGGCGGTGCAACGGTGGGGTGAGCTGTCCCCCACGCTCGACAATGTGGTGCTCGTCGAACACGCGCTCACCGGCGACTCCCATGTCGTCGGTGGGCCGGACGGGGCGCCCGGCTGGTGGGAGGGCATGGTCGGGCCCGGCGCGCCGATCGACACCGACGAGTGGTGTGTGATCGCCACCAATGTGCTCGGTGGCTGTAAGGGCAGCACGGGCCCGTCGTCTCTCGCGCCCGACGGAAAGCCTTGGGGCGCACGGTTTCCCTGGGTGACCATCCGCGATCAGGTGACCGCCGAGGCACAGTTGCTCGACCTGCTCGGCATCGAGCGGCTCGGTGCCGTCGTCGGCGGGTCGATGGGTGGCATGCGAGTGCTCGAGTGGATCATCGGGCATCCGGAGCGGGTGTCGGCGGCGCTGGTGCTGGCCGTCGGCGCACGCGCCACCGCCGATCAGATCGGCACCCAGACCACCCAGATGGCCATCATCACCGCCGATCCGGACTGGCAGGACGGCAACTATCACGGCACCGGGCGCGCGCCGATGACGGGCATGGGCCTGGCCCGGCGCATCGCCCACCTCACCTACCGCACCGAGGGCGAGCTCGAGCATCGCTTCGCCAATCGTGCCCAGGGCGACGAGGACCCGTGGGCGGGCGGCCGGTACGCGGTGCAGAGCTACCTCGAGCACCAGGCCGACAAGCTCGGCCAGCGTTTCGACCCGGCCACCTATGTGCTGCTCAGCGAGGCCATGAACCGGCACGACGTGGGCCGCGGCCGCGGTGGTGTGGCCGCCGCGCTCGCGTCCACCCCGGTTCCGTGCGTGGTCGGTGGGGTCGACTCGGATCGCCTGTACCCCTTGCATACTCAGGCCGAGCTGGCCGAAGGCCTGCCCGGCTGTGCGGGTTTGGAGATCGTGCACTCCCGCGACGGCCACGACGGCTTCCTCACCGAGGCGGCGGCGGTGTCCAATCTGCTCACCGAAACGATGCGATTGGCCCGCGAAAACCGCTGAGCGCGTTCAGGACGCGGTGAGCAACGCGACGATCGACCGCACGTAGGCCTGCAGGCGTTCGCGCGGGTACTCCTGCGGTGAGCTCACCGCCAGCCTGCCGAGCATCTCGGCGACGGTGAGTGTGGAGTTCGCCAGCAGTTCGGCGTCCATGTCCGACCAGCGCGGCGACAGCGAGATCCCCACGCGGACAAGTGCTTGCGCCCGATCGAGGATGTCGGCGCGGGAATCGCGCAGCGCGGCACGGTATTCGGCGGGCGCACTGGCCGGGGTGGCGAGGATCAGGCGCCAGCGGGTCGGATTCGCCAGTGCCACATCGACGAACGCCTCGACCGTCGCCGAGGCGGCCGCCACCGGATCGACACCGAGCAGATCCTGCGGCAGGGTGTCGGCGATCTGCTCGAGCCCACGCTCCCGTTCCCGTTCCAGCAATGCCTCGACGAGTTCGGCACGGGTCTTGAACACCGTGTACAGCACCGGTTTTCCGACACCGGCCGCTTGGGCGACGGCTTCCATGCTCAGTTCGTGCAGTTCCATCCGGCCGAGCACGGTGAACGCGGCGTCGAGCAGTTGCGCGCGGCGTTGTTCCGGCGGCAGGCGCGGGGCATAGCGGCGGCGCGGTCGTTGATCGCGCGTGGCGGTCATCGGTCCTCACCTGCCTTTCCGTCCGGACGACGATACCTCGCGTGCCGCGCACAGAAATCCTACGCAACCGTTGTATTCGATACGAGCGATTGCTACGGTGGCGTTGTATTCATTGCGAGGTTCGCCTCAGCTGTGCAAAGGAGCACGTGCCATGGCCTTCGATCCGACCACCCTGCGCCGCGACGACTACGGATTCTTCGGGCCGGACTCCCCCAGCTGGAAAGTCTGGGCGGCACCGACCGCCCTCATCGGTTTCCAGCGCGCGGTCACCCTCGAACACTTCGACCCGTTCCTGACCGCCGCCGTGGCCGACTCCCACGGCATCTACGACAATCCGGCCAGCCGCCTCGACCACACCCTCGCGTACTTCCTGCTGGTCGCGGTCGGCGACGGGCGGACAGCCATCCAAGCCGCCGAGCACTTGATGCGGGTGCACGCGCCGATGACGGGCATCGAGCCGGTGAGCGGCAAGCGCTACAGCGCCAACAGCCCCGACTCCCAGCTGTGGATCCACATCACCGGCTGGCATTCGGTACTCAAGGCCTACGAGATGTACGGGCCGGGACCGCTGAGCCCCGACGAGGAGGACCGCTACTGGGCCGAGTGCGCGGTCGCCGCCGAACTGCAGACCTGCAAGCCTGCCGACGTGCCACGCAACCGCGCCGAGGTCCGCGCCTATTTCGACCGGGTGCGGCCGCGACTGTGTGTCACCGAGCGGGCCGTCGAGGGCATGCACTACCTGCTGTGGACACCCCCGAGCAAGGGCTGGCACTTCGCGATCGGCAGCCGGCTGCTCTCGCTGGCGAGCATCCCGAGCCTGCCACGGTGGATGCGGACCCTCGGCCGGTTCGCCGTTCCGCCGGTAATCGACCCGCTGGTGCGGATTCCGGCGAAGGCGATCGCCTGGACCGCCGCGCGGCGCGACAACTGGGCCATGATCAAGGCCGCGCCGTATATCGCGCCGATGTCGGGGAAGATCCTGGCCGCGCACGCCGCGTCCGCGCCGCCGCGAACACTGGCGACGATCACGCCGCAGCGAGCCGGAGAGCTCTACGGCAGCAAGGGCGAGGCGAGCCTGTGGGCGGAGTCGCTCGTCAGCGAAACCGCCTGAGCAACAGGGTGATTCGTTGACTAGGCCGTGCGGCGCCTGGCGTCCTCGATGCGATTGATGTTCGTCTCGATCCATTCGCGCAGGGCCGTGATCGGCTCGCGCAGGCTGCGGCCGAGATCGGTGAGGGCGTACTCGACGCGCGGCGGCACCGTCGGATACACGGTGCGTTCGACGAACCCGTCCGCCTCCAGCTGCCGCAGGGTCTGAGTGAGCATCTTCTGGGAGATGCCGTCGATGCGGCGGCGCAGATCGGTGTAGCGCAGGGTGCCTTCGGCGAGCGCGTCGACGATCAGCACGGTCCATTTCCCCGCGATGGTGTCGAGCACTTCGCGAGTCGGGCATTTCGCCGAGTACACGTCGGCCGGTAGTCCGCTGAGTTCGTGAATGGTGGCCACCTGATCGAGCTTAACGCACTTTCAGGTGCCTACTTCCCTATCGGATGTAACTCTCCGATAGTTAGAAACATGATCACGCAGACACTTTCGGTCACCGACGCCATCCGCACCCGCCGCACCGTTCGCCACTACCGGCCCGATCCGATCCCAGCCGGCATCCTCGACGAGCTGCTCGACCTGGTCGTGGAGGCGCCGAGCGCATGGAACATGCAGGACCGCTCCATCGTCCTGGTACGCAGCGAACAGGGCCGACGAGCCCTGTCGGAGGCGGCATTCGGGCAGCCGCAACCATTGGAGGCGCCCGCGGTGCTGGTTTTCGTCGCCGACCCGAACGCTTGGCGCGGTGCCCAGACCGATATCGCGGAGCGGGCCGCCGCCAATGGCGCATGGAACGAGGAATTCCGGGCGATGTTCGACGGGCGCGCGGAATACCACTCGCTGAGCGAGCGAGGGTTGCTGCGCGAGAACGCGGTGAAGAACGCGATGATCGCGGCAACCTACGTCATGCTCGCCGCGACCGGACTCGGCCTTTCCTCGGCACCGATGAACGGGTGGGACGAGGAGGCGGTGAAACGGGCCGTCGGCATCGACCCGGAGTCGGACCTGGCGATCGCCGTGCTGGTAACGGTCGGATACGGCGCCGGGACCCCGCCGCATCCCGGGCGCAGGCCCCGCCCGCAGACGGTGTTCGCGGAGCGCTACCCGGTGCTCAGCTGACGCCGAGGGTGTTGATGGTGGCCGCGAGGAAGACGATGGCGCTGCCGAGGGCGGTGAGCCAGGCGACGTCGAAGGGCTTGCTGCGAACCGCGAGCAGGCCGACCTGCACGGTCGGCAGGCACAGCCGGAACGCGGCGGCCACCAGCGCCGCGCTGCCGAAGATGAGGGCGCCGCGTCGCCAGCGGTCCCAGGCGACGAAGGCGACCGCGATCACGATCAGCACGCTCACCACGGTCATCGGCAGGTGGCTGCGCAGGTACTGCTGCCACGCGCTCAGCCGCACGACGCGATGCTTGCCGGTGGTCTGCGCCTCGTTCACGTTGCCGATTGTCGCAGTGCGGCGCGCTGTCCGCACACAGGGGCCCGCTACCCTGCTGCGGGTGTTCAATGTGATGTTCCATCAGCCGGTGATCCCGCCGAACACCGGCAACGCGATCCGGTTGGTCGCGGGCACCGGATGCACCCTGCATCTGATCGAGCCCCTCGGTTTCGACCTGTCGGAATCGAAACTGCGCCGTGCGGGGCTGGACTACCACGATCTGGCCTCGGTCACCGTGCACCCTGATCTCGAAACGGCCTGGGCCGCGATCGGACCGCAACGGGTCTTCGCGTTCACCACCCAGGCCACCACCCGCTACACCGACATCACCTACCAGCCCGGCGACATCCTGCTGTTCGGCACGGAACCGACGGGCCTGCCGCCGGAGGTTCTCGCCGACCCGCACATCACCGACCAGGTGCGCGTCCCGATGCTGCCCGGCCGCCGCTCGATGAACCTGTCGAACACCGCCGCCGTCGCCGTGTACGAGGCGTGGCGACAGCACGGATTCCCCGACGCGGTCTGATCAGTCGATCTCGAAGCGTTTGAAGCGGGAGGTGGCGCCCGCGGTGAGGTGGACGGTGGACTTGGGGACGCCGAAATGGTCGGCGAGCAGTTCGATGGCGGCCTTGTTGGCCTTGCCCTCGGTCGCGGGGGCGCGGACGTAGAGCGTGAGGGTGCCGTCGGCGGCGGTTTCGACCAGGGGGCCTTTACGGCTGTTCGGTTTGATCGTCGCCCGCACTATGGTCACCGGGGGTCTCCTTCGCGGTGTGGGATTGCGGTTTCCGGCGGACAACGCGCACGGCCGCGTAGAGGACCGCGCCGAGCAGGGCGAACAGACCCAACCACGGCACCGCCTTGCCCGCGAAGACGACCGCGTCGCCCAGCCAGTCGACCAGCGAGTTCCAGCCGGAGACGATGCCGTCCCAGAACGAGTCCGGCTCGCCCGGCGCCTGCTTCTTCTCGGCGGTGAGGGTGATCGTGAGGGTCGACAGGGCCACCTGGTCGTCGAGGCTGCGTTTCTGGGCGGTGAGGCTGTCGAGTTCGCCCTGCCTGCTCGACAGCGCCTCCTCGGCGGCGATCAGGTCGGCGGTGTTGTTCGCGCCCGCGATCAGCGCTTTGAGCCGGTCGACGGAGGCGCGCAGGGCGTTGATGCGGGCGTCGAGGTCCTGCCACTGCATGGTGACGTCGTCGCGGTTGGTGCTGATCTCGGTGACCGTGCCCGCGTCGCCGAGGTCGGTGATGAAGGCGTCGGTCTTGTCGGCGGGCACCCGCACGCTCAGCACGGCGCGCGCGACTCGCTTGTCGGTGCCTGGCTGTTCGGTGCGGCTGTCGACGCGCCCGTTCAGCGCCGTCACCCGGTCGACGACGGTGCCCGCGGCGGCGATCGGATCGTCGGCGGTGATGTCGACCGAGCCGGTGATCACCTCTTTACGGGTCGACGAATCCGACGGTGCGGGACTCTCTTTCGACGGTGCGCCCTCCCGGAAGCCGGGTGCGACCGCGGGGGCCGGGGCGGACGCGTCGAGGGCACCCGGGCTCGAACTTCGATCGTCGGCTTCGTCGCCTCCGCACCCGACCAGGAACACCAGTCCGAGCAACGCGATCATCACCACGGCAAGCTTGCGCATGGTCGCAGCGTAATGCGTTGTGGGCGCCGAACGGGGCCGAGTGCTCAGCGGAAGTCGCGGGACCGGGCGACGATGCGCAGGTCGAGGTGTTCCAGATGGTCGGCGACCAGGCTCGCCACCCCCTCGGCGTTCTGGATGCGGCCACGGATGAGCAGGGCGGTCGCGCTCTGGGCCAGGCGCCGGTAGCGGGTCCACAGCCCGACCGAGCAGACGACATTGATCATGCCGGTCTCGTCCTCGAGGTTCAGGAAGGTGACACCGGCGGCGGTGGCCGGACGCTGCCGGTGGGTGACCGCGCCCGCGACGAGGATGCGCGAACCGTCCTCGACGAGCAGCAGATCGGCGGCGGGCACCACACCGAGCGAATTCAGATGGGCGCGAAGGAATTCGGTGGGATAGGTACCGGGCGAGATACCGGTCGCCCACACGTCGGCGGCGGCCAGCTCGAGTGCGCTCATGCCGGGCAGCGACGGCGCCTGCGTCACCGCACCGGTGCCCGGCAGCAGATCGGACCGTTCCCCCGCCGCCGCCCCCGCCGCCCACAACGCGGCCCGGCGCACACTGCTGCCCCGCGTACCGCCGTCCACCACGGCCTTACCCGCAGTCGACACACCGGCATCGGTCACCATCGCCACGCTGCTGTCGGACACAGCCGCATCGACCAGCATGTCGAGAGCACCTGCGGTGGCCAGCGATTCCGCTTGGGTGACAGTCAATTCCACGCGCCCGGTGAGGTCGAGCATCGAGGTGTAAGGGCCGTGTTCGGTGCGTTCGGTGACGAGGCGTTCGGCGAGGTCGTCGCCGATGTGGCGGACGGCGGCGAGGCCGAGACGCACCTCGGTGCCCGCGTTCTCCAGGGTGGGTTCGGCACGGCTGGCGTTGATGTCGGGACCGTGCACGAGCACGCCGTGGCGGCGGGCGTCGGCGACCAGCGACTGCGGTGAGTAGAACCCCATCGGCTGGGCGCGCAGCAGCCCGGCGCAGAACGCGGCCGGATGGTGCAGCTTGAACCACGACGAATAGAACACCAGCGCGGCGAAGCTCTGCGAATGGCTTTCGGGGAAACCGAAATTGGCGAAGGCGTAGAGCTTTTCGTAGATGCGGTCGGCCAGGTCGCCGGTGATGCCGTGCAGCTCGCGCATGCCCTGGTAGAGGCGGTTCTTGAGCCGTTCCATCTTCTCCGGTGAGCGTTTGGAACCCATGGCGCGGCGCAGCTGATCGGCTTCGGCGGCGCTGAAACCGGCGACGTCGATGGCCATCTGCATCAGCTGCTCCTGGAACAGCGGGATGCCGAGGGTGCGCGACAGCGAGTTCTCCAGCGCCGGATGGTCGCAGACCGGGGGCTCCTTGCCGTTGCGCCTGCGGATGTAGGGGTGCACCGACCCGCCCTGGATGGGCCCCGGCCGGATGAGGGCCACCTCGACCACCAGGTCGTAGAACACTCGCGGCTTCAACCGCGGCAGGGTCGCCATCTGCGCGCGCGATTCCACCTGGAACACCCCGATCGAATCGGCGCGCTGCAGCATCTCGTAGACGGCAGGTTCGGTGAGATCGAGAGCATGCAGTTCCACCTTCTCGCCCTTGTGTTCCCACACCAGGTCGATCATGTAGTGCAGGGCCGAGAGCATGCCGAGGCCGAGCAGGTCGAACTTCACCAGACCGACCGCGGCACAGTCGTCCTTGTCCCACTGCAGCACGCTGCGGCCTGCCATGCGCGCCCATTCCACCGGGCACACATCGGCGATGGGGCGATCGCAGATCACCATGCCGCCGGAGTGGATGCCCAGATGCCGTGGCAGGCCGTCGAGTTCGCCCGCGAGCTCGAGCACGGCGTCGGGGATATCGGTGCCGGTCTCCTGGCTCACCCCGGACCAGCGGCTCACCTGCTTGCTCCACGCGTCCTGCTGGCCGGGCGAAAAACCGAGCGCCCGGGCGGCATCGCGCACGGCCGACTTGCCGCGATAAGTGATCACGTTCGCCACCTGGGCGGCGTAATCGCGGCCGTACTTGGCGTAGACGTGCTGGATGGCCTCTTCGCGCCGATCGGATTCGATGTCGACATCGATATCGGGTGGGCCGTCGCGTTCGGGTGAGAGGAATCGCTCGAACAGCAGATTGTGGGCGACCGGATCGACATTGGTGATGCCGATGGCGAAGCAGACCGCGGAGTTGGCCGCGGACCCACGGCCCTGGCACAGGATGTCGTTGTGCTTGCAGAACTCGACGATGTCGTGCACGACAAGGAAGTAGCCGGGGAACTCGAGCTGCCGGATCACCGCGAGTTCGTGCTCGATCTGCTTGTACGCCTTGGGGTTGCGTTCGGGAGATCCGTATCGTTCGGCGGCACCGCGATAGGTGATCTCACGCAGCCAGGAGTTCTCGTCGTAGCCCGGCGGCACCTCGAACGGTGGCAGTTTCGGTGCGATCAAGCCGAGATCGAAGGCGCATTCGCGGGCCAGCGCCGCCGCGTTGGTCACCGCGTGCGGGTACGCCGTGAACAGCCGCGCCATCTCCGCGCCGGAGCGCAGGTGGGCGCCGCCGGTGGGTGCCAGCCAGCCGGCCATCTCGTCGAGGCTGCTGCGGGCGCGGATCGCGGCCAGGGCCATGGCACGCCGACGCTGGGCGGGCGCGGCGAAATGCGCTCCGGTGGTGGCTATCACCGGGAGACCGAGCCGGTCGGCGAGGGCGACAAGATAGCCGTTGCGCTCGTCGTCGGTGGCGATGCCGTGGTGGGTGAGTTCCACGCTCACCCGGTCGGTGCCGAAGCGTTCGACCAGATCACGCAGGGCCGCTTCCGCTTCGGGCAGGTCTGTGTCACCCGTGAGCAGGTCTTGTTCGAGGGCGGTGCGCAGGTGCCCCTTGCGGCAGCCGGTGAGGATGTGCCAGTGCCCGCTCGCCGCAGCGGTGAGTGTGTCGAGGTCGTAGCGCAGGACGCCCTTCTCCCCCGCCGCCATGTGTGCCGCCGCCATTTCCCGCGAGAGGCGGCGGTAGCCCTCTTGCCCCCTGGCCAGGATCAGCAAGTGTGGGCCCTTCGGATCGGGAAAACCCGTGCGGGGCATCGAATCCGGGGCGGCACCGTGACCGCTCCTCGCCTGCGACAGGTCTGTGTGGCGCAGCAGCCCCGCGTCGGCCGGATCGGTCGCCGGGCGGCGACCCCTCGACGCGCGGCCCCTGCCGAGATCGCGCGGATCGCCGATCTCGCGCAGCCCGCCGCGCGGAACAGTACGGCGCCGGACCGCATCCCCTCGGCCCGGCGCCGCCTCCGCATCGGTTCCCAGTGACAGTTCGGCACCGAAAACCGTTGGCATTCCCCATTCCCTGGCCGCCTCGGCGAACCGGACGGTCCCGTAGAAACCGTTGTGGTCGGTGAGCGCGAGCGCCTCGAGGCCGAGCCGCACCGCCTCCTCGACCAGTTCCTCGGGCGGGCTCGCGCCGTCGAGGAAGCTGTAGGCCGAGTGGGCGTGCAGTTCGGCGTAGGGCACCGCCGGGCCCGCCGGGAGTTCCAGTTCGGGTGCACGGTATTCGCCGCGTTTGCGCGACCAGGCCGGGCTGTCGCCGCCGTCGCCCGGGTGCATCTCCTCGGCGGGGCGGGCACTCGGCTTGCCCGAGAGCACCCGCTCCAGCTCCGACCAGGTCGGTGGCCCGTTGCTCCAACCCACGCACCCGCTCCTCTCCCTACCCCCTCACCTCGATTGCCGTGCCGGACACCTCAATTCGCCGGCAACCGCTCCATCGACTGCGACTCCAGCGCCGCCTCCACATGGGCCAGACCCGCCCGGATCACCGCGCCGTAGGCGTCGTTGGCGAGCACGTCCAGGTGGCCACGGGCGATGGTCAGCTGCATGCGCGCCATGTCGAAATCACCTACCCGGCGGTGACTGTCGGCCAGATTCAGGTACAGCGAGGGCAGGAATCCGCGCAGCCCCTCGTCCAGCGGGATGCCCGGCCCGAACACCGCGGCCAGGGCCCGCTGATCCCACAGCAACGCACCCTCGGGTAGTTCCTGCACATCGGCAAGGTGATGTGCCACCACGCAGCGATGCAACGGGTCGCCGCCCTCCCCTAGTTCGTCCCAGAGCCGGGTCAGCGCCGCGCGCGCCGCCGCCGGGTCGAATCCGCCGAGCCGCACCGCGGCATAGATGTCCGCCATCCGATCGTCCGCCATGCCCCAAGTATCGCACATACGTTCGAATATCCACCAGAGGCGTTCGAACATATTTTCGAGTTTCTCACAGGCCTGGTCGCGTAACTTACTTTGAAGTAAGTTAGAGGGAGCGAGCTGCAAAGGAGCAGTGATGTCCCAGGTTTCCCCGAAGAACCGGCGCGATCTCACCGGAAGGCACGTGGTGATCACCGGCGCGTCCTCCGGCATCGGACGTGCCGCCGCCCTCGCCGTGGCCGACAAAGGCGCCGTCGTCCTGCTGCTGGCGCGGCGCGGCGACGAGCTGGCCCAGGTGGTCGACGAGATCCGCGCGGCAGGCGGGCAGGCGCACGGCTACCAGTGCGATGTGACCGACGCCGAATCCGTCGAATCGACCGTGAAGACCATCCTCGACCAGCACGATCACGTCGACATGCTGGTCAACAACGCCGGCCGGTCCATCCGCCGCGCCATCCACCGTTCCACCGACCGCCTGCACGACTACGAGCGCACCATGGCGGTCAACTACTTCGGCGCGCTGCGGATGACCATGGCGTTGCTGCCGCAGATGCGCGAACGCGGCTTCGGCCACATCGTCAACATCTCCAGCGCGGGCGTGCAGGTGGCGACGCCGCGCTTCTCCGCCTACCTGGCGAGCAAGGCCGCCCTGGACAAGTTCACCGAGGTGGCGGCCGTGGAAACCCTCGCCGACGGTGTCACTTTCACCACCATCCACATGCCGCTCGTGCGCACCCCGATGATCGCCCCCAGCGGCGACCAGGGCCCCTCCGAATCACCGGAATGGGCCGCGGCCACCATCGTCCGCGCCCTCACCGAGCGCCCGAAACGCATCGACGTCCCCCTCGGCACCCTCGCCGAATACGGCGCCCTGCTCACACCCAAACTCCGCGACCGCATCATGCACCGCTACTACCGCGCCATCCCCGACTCCCCGGCGGCCAAGGGTGAGGCCAGCACCCCCGATCCCGACCCCGCACCCCTGGCACCCCAGCCGGAGTCGAAGAAGTCCCCCGTCCGCACCGCCGCAGGCGCCGCCGTCCGCCGTGCCGCCCGCTGGGTCCCCGGCACCCACTGGTAGCCGTTTCAAGATCACCACGGAAGGCAGGCTGCTTCGACTTCGGCCAGCCTCCAGGCGGGGTCCTTACGCACGAGCGGATCCGCAAGCTCGGACGGCCGCCGTTGAGAACGGGCGTCGCAGGGACGGGAGCGCTCGCAGGCTCTGCCGGGTGGTGCGCGCGGGTCAGAGGGTGGGGAGTTGTTCGATGGAGACCGGTTCGAGGTAGCTGGCGGGTTTGGGGTTGGCGTTGCAGCTGGCCGGTCGGGGTGGGGCGGGGGTGGTGCGGGTGGTTACGCGCCAGCGGCGGCCGTCGCGGTGGGTGACGACGGCGGCGCCCGCGAGGGTCGGGTCGTGCGTGGGGGTGGGGTCGAGGGCGACGGTGAGGGCGTCGGCGGGGGCCGGGACCTGTTCGCGGACAGCGACTTCGGCGAGCTGGGCGATCGGGGGGTAGCAGCTGCGGCCGCGCAGGCCGGTGAGGGAGACCTCGCCGGTGTCGGCGGCGGCGAGCAGGTCGCGGGCGGCGGGGGTGTCGACGCGGCCGTAGGTGAGGCCCGACGGGAGCAGGACGACGGCGGGGGCGAACCGATGACCGCCGGTGTGGGACGCCTCCCAGACGCGGCCGGGGTGTTCGGCGGCCAAGGCGGCGGCGATCGGGCGACCGAGGCGGGCGCAGCACTGGTCGCGTTTGCCGTGGGCACAGACCAGGACGATCGGATCGTCCACCGGCACACCGATTTCCGGGGCAGGCCCGTCCACCAGGTGCAGATCGATATCGAAAAGCTCACGTAGGTCGGTGATCTCGAACCGCACACACCACGAACCCTCGGGCCGCGCGCTGGCCAGCAGCACCGTGCGCGTGCCGGTGAACTCGTAGCGTCCGGGACGGCGGATCAAGGTCGGGCGCACCTTCGCCGCCGACGTGCGCGCGGCCAGCTCGGCGGTGATCTCCGGCCCGAGCACCTCGTCACCCAGCACATCGCGCCCCCACGCCCCGGGATGCTCGATACACAGCCACCCCGTGGCGTGCACCGCCGTACCGAGCAGCGGAAGGTCGGCTGCGGCAGCCGAACACACCATGCCCTCGAACGGATTCGTCACCGCGCCTCCTTCCTCGCTCGCCGGGGCGCTCCCTGGCCGGGTTCACTGTAGAGGCGCCCGGCAGTGCACGGCGCACACCCTCGCTGAGCAGCGGTGACAGCGAAGCAGCCCACGGCCGAGGCGATCGACCGTCGGCAGCGCGGCGCTACTCGTAGACCCCTTCGGCGTGCCAGTTCTGCTCGTCGTGGACGAGCAGGACCGCGCGGATCTCGGTGGGGCGGGCGTCGAGCTGGACCTGGACGCGCACGGCCGCGGTGGCATGTTCGGCGGCGGACCACCAGCGCTCCACGACCGGCCACGGACCTGCCCAGCCGAGCAGGGACCACTGCTTGCGGCCCCAGCGCAGACTCACGGGGTCGGCGGTGAACAGGCCTCGGTCGGTGACGCCGACCTCGGTGCCGTCGGCGGCGGTCAGGTGGACGGTGGGGCGGTGCAGCAGGAGCAGGGTGGGGGCCGGTTCAGGGAGGCGGCCGGGCCACGGGTGGGCGGGGTCGGCGCTCGGGGTGAGTTCGTCACCGAGGGCGATCATAGTGATGCGTTCGGCGGGGCCACGGCCGCCGCTGAGCACCCCGATGCGCACCGCTTCACCGCCGAGCAGACCCTGCACTCGCACCAGCGCGCGCCTGGCGCGTTCGGTCTGCTCGCCCTCGCCGCCCCACAGACCGAGCTGCAACGCGCCCGAGGCGACCACCTCGACCGGTTCCAGGGTGAGCGCGACGATGGGGCCGGTCGGGCGGGCGCGATGGGTGAGCCAGCCGTCGAGTTGCCAGCGGACCCGGTCGGCGGTGTCGGGCGGGGTGAGCGGACGCGCACAACGCCAGATCCTGGTGAGTTCCTCGCCGGTCTCGGTGCGGGCGGTGACGGCGAGCCGGGTGCACGACACCCCCGCCGCCGACAGGGCCGCGTGCAAGCGGGTGGCCAGCTGCCTGCCCGCGAAAGCGGCCGCGTCGACCCGGTCGATGGGTGGGTCGCAGGCCAGCTCTACGGTCAGTTCCGGGGCAGGTCTACGCGCCGAAGGCGGGCGTTCCGGGAGGGCGCGCGCCATGCGATGGGCGTGCGCGGCGTCGGCACCGAACCGGGACGTCACCTCGGCGGGCGCGAGCCGGGCGAAGTCGCCGATGCGGCGTAAACCCAAGCGGTGCAACAGGTCCGCGAGGTCGGCGCGTTCCGGTGCGGCCAGGCTCGGTTCGGCCGCGAGCTCGGACACGGGCAGCGACGCGAGGTAGCGCGCACCCTCCCCCGGCTCGACGATCGCGCCGCGCCTGGCCGCGATGACCGCCGTCGACATGGCATCGGCGATCCCGATCTGAGCCTCGGCGCCCGCCACCGCGACCGCATCGATCAACCGCTCCGCCGCCGCCTCCTCGGACCCGAAATACCGTGTGGCACCCCGCGCCCCGAGCACGATCAGCCCCGGCCGCAATACCTCGACCCCCGGCACAGTGGCATCGACAGCCGCGACCACCGGTTCGAACAGCCGCGCATCCCGATCCAGATCGTCCTGGGTTACAACAAGTTCCGGACAGCACCCTTGTGCGTCCCGCCTGCGCATCCCCCGCCGCACCCCCTCTGCCCGCGCGATCGCCGAACACGCGACAACCCGGTTCCCCCGCAACACCGCGATCGGCCGCTGCGCCGCCACTCCCATCCCGGCTGCCGCCGCCACGGCAGGCCAATCCGGGCACCACACCGCGACCACCCGATCAGCGCGCCCCATAACAAAACCCCGACCACACGACCCCACACCACACCGCGCTCCCCCACCCCGGCACACTCGACCGCCCCACCATCACGAGCCCACGCGTGAGCAAGGCACCGCACCCTGCGGTAACAGTCGTTGCCCGCACCTTCCTGTGATCGATGCGAACGCTGCGGACGGCGGTCGATCGGTCGAGAGGCGCGGGGTGCGCGATGGCGGTGCTCATGCCCATCGCGCGAAGGTGGACAACGGACGCGGGGTCACGACACGGCCTCGCGTAAGGCGGTCACTTCGGTTGGGCGGGTGACGTTCTCGCGGGCCAGCCATTCGGTGCGGCCCGCGCGGGCGCACAGGTCCATGCGGCCCTGGCGAGGTGGGCCCGCCTTGGCGCTGACGCGCACGTCCAGGCAGACCGAGCGCAGGCGGCCGCGGCCGGGGCCCAGGCCGTCGTAACCGGCGACGCGGGTGTCCAGGCGCAGCGCCGGGTTGGTCCATTCACCGCCCGCGACGACGAGAGTGGTGCCACGGTTGCGGGCGCGGGCGGCGAGCACGCGGCAACGAGCCGGCGGGACGGCGAGGCCGTGCAGGCCGAGGACCACCAGGTCCAGGCCGTCGAGCAGAACCGCGGCCACCTCGGCGGGGTCGGGACCCGGGTCGGGAACGACGGCGAGCCGCGACAGCTGCGCACCCATCTCGGCGGCGGCCAGCAAACCGAGCCGCGGCAGCCCGACCACCGCCGCGTGACCACCGCCCGCGGTGACCGAGGCGAGCAGGCCGGTGAGCAGCGAGTGCGCACCGGAGTAGGCGACCACCGACCCTTTCGGCAGTCCGCCGTCGGGAAGCAGGTCGGCCAACGGCGCGGGAACGGGCAACAGATCGCGGCGAAGTGGCTGTTCACGGGGTATGTGCGCGGCCACGGACGCACCGCGACCCGGCACCGAGGCCATCCGCCTGCGCAACTCGTCGAGCGTGTGCTCGCGCGTACCCGGCTCGGGCGGCAAACCGTTCGAACCCATCAACACCACCTACTTCCACGATGGACCCGCGAGCGGCGAACCGCTCGTCACCGAAACGACAGCACCGTTCCAGCTATCGATCGTATTCGAATATACGTTCGATCGCGACCAGCGTGACAGGCACCCCTGTCCCTGTCCACAGGGAAGATCCCGGCCAGTCAGCGGCAGATTCGGCTACCCTCGCACCCGTGACCGAACGTGCTCGTCCCCATATCGGCCCCGACTACCTGGTCGCGGGCCGCTACCGCCTGCAGTCGAAGCTGGGCGGGGGTGGCATGGGCGCGGTCTGGCTGGCCACCGATCGGCTGCTCAACCGGGAAGTCGCGATCAAGCAGGTGCTCACCACCGCCGGCCTGAGCGAGGCCGAGGCCGAGCGGGTGCGCAACAGCATCGTGCACGAGGGCCGGGTGGCGGCCAAGTTGTCGCACGAGCACGCCATCGCCGTCTACGACGTGGTGATCGAAGCGGGCGAGCCGTGGCTCGTCATGGAGTACTTACCCTCGCGCAGTGTGGCCAAGGCGCTCGCGCTGGTGGACGCACTGCCCGCGGTGGAGGTCGCCCAGATCGGTGCGCAGGTGGCCGACGCGCTCGCCGCCGCCCACGCCGCGGGCATCGTGCACCGCGATATCAAACCGGGCAACATCCTCGTCGCCGACCGCGGCCCCGACCTGGGCAAGGCGAAACTCAGCGACTTCGGCATCTCCCGTGGCGCGGGCGACCCGCACGGTGACGAACCCGACGGCGTGATCACCGGCACCCCCGCCTACCTGCCGCCCGAGGTGGCGCGTGGCGCCCAGCCCACCGAGGCCAGCGACGTGTTCTCCCTCGGCGCCACCCTCTACACCGCGCTCGAGGGTCAGCCGCCGTTCGGTTTCGACGACGACGAGAACGACGTGGTCACCCGCGCCGCGATGGGCCGCATCATCCCGCCCACCCGCAGCGGCATCCTCACCCAGCCGCTGCTGCACATGCTCGAGCCCGCGCCGCAACGTCGCCCGACCATGGCCGAGGCCCGCGACGAGATCCTCACGGCCGCTTTCGGTCCCGGCACCGGCGCCTACATTCTCGGTGTCCCGCTGCGCACCGAGGACGGCACCATCCCGGCCTGGGCGTCGCGCAGCGGCGCCAGCGGCGTACGCAGCCCCAACGCCCAGCCGCTGCCCCGCCCGCACCGCGCACCCCTGGCAGCCGCGCAGACCGCGCGCCCACAACGCACCGGCAGCTTCTTCGACGACCTGCCCAACGGTGCGCCCTTGGCGATCGGCGCAGGCGTGCTGATCGGCCTGGTCATCCTGATCGCGCTCATCGTCGCGGTGATGTAGGCGCTTTCGCGCCCGGGACCGCTCACTCGATGCGGCGGCGGTGTGCCCATCTGGTCAGTGCGTTGCGGTTGGACTGCTGAGTTTTGCGCAGCACGTTCGAGGCGTGGGTTTCCACGGTTTTCACCGAGATGAACAGGCTTTCGGCGATCTCGCGGTAGGTGTATCCGCGGGCGAGCAGACGCAGGACTTCCAGCTCGCGCGGGGTCAGTGAGTCCAGTTCGGGGTCGAGTGGCGGTTCGGGGACCGGGGAGCGGCCGGTGAACGAGTCGAGGACGAAACCGGCCAGCCGTGGACTGAACACCGCGTCACCGCCCGCGACGCGGCGGATGCCGTCGGCCAGCTCGGCGCCGGAGATGGTCTTGGTGACATACCCGCGTGCGCCCGCCCGGATCACCGCGATCACGTCCTCGGCCGCGTCCGACACGCTCAGCGCCAAACACACCGGGCCCGAGGCGATTCCGCTCAGCACCGCGACACCGCCGCCGTCGGGCATGTGCACATCGAGCAGCACCACGTCCGGTTTCGCGGCATCGATCCCGGCGACGGCCTCCGCCACGGCCCCGGCCTCACCGACCACCTCCATGTCGGCTTCCCGGCTCAGCTCCGCTCGCACCCCCGACCGGAAGACCGCGTGATCGTCGACCAGAAACACCCGCACACTCACTCGAGACTCCTCATTCGAACCGCGAACCTGATGCTCATCGGTACCACACCACGATGTCCGCACGGCGCGATCGGGGGCCATCAGCGCCCCCATCATGATGTCCGCGCGACGCAACCGGACCATCAGCGGTCACACCACGACATCCGCGCGGCCGCAACCGGACCCTCCACGGCCACATCACGACATCCGAGCGGCGCAAGCCCTCCCACCGCCACCACCATGTCCGAGCCGCGCAACCCGGCCGTCAGCGGTCGACCGGATGATCACGGTGCGCCTGATCCAGGCGCAGAGCGACGGTCGGCGAATCGGCGTCGGTCGGCTGTTCCTCGTCGCTCGGCTCGGAGGTTCCGGAGTCCGTACGCGGCATGACGATCCGCACCTCGGTACCGCGCCCGACGGTCGAGTCGATCTCGGCGGTACCGCCACGCCGCTCGACGCGCGCGCAGATCGACTTGGCGATCCCGCGCCGGTCCGCGGGCACCGACGACACGTCGAAACCAGCGCCGCGGTCGCGCACGAAGATGCTCACCTGGTGCGGTTCGGTTTCGGCGAACAGGTCGATCTCGGGCACATCGGCGTGCTTGGCCGCGTTGACCAGCGCCTCACGGGTGGCGCCGAGCAGGGCCGTGAAGTGCTCCTTGGGCAGCCCGGCGCCGGTGTCGCCGGGGTCCATCGCGACATCGCCGACGGTGACGGGGGTGACCTTCACACCGTGCTGGTCCTCCACTTCGCCGGCGATGGTGCGCAGGGCGGCGGACAGGCTCGAATGCGCGGGCGCGGCATCGTCGAAGAGCCATTTGCGCAGTTCGCGTTCCTGGCTGCGGGCCAGGCGCAACACTTCCTGGGGATCTTCGGCTTGCCGCTGGATCAGCGCGAGGGTTTGCAGCACCGAGTCGTGCAGGTGAGACGCGATCTCCTCGCGTTCCTCGTTGCGGATGCGGGCGCCGCGTTCGGCGTTGAGCGCGCGGACCATGCGCAGCCACAGCGGCACCGTGAGCAGGCCCGCGCCGACCAGGGTGACCGCCACCGCGATCAAGGCCGAACCGAGCGAGCTCAGGTCGATACGGGCCAGCACGACGACACCGAGCCCGAACACGATCAGCGTCGCCCCGGCCACGATGCGCGACCAGGTGACCACCGACGGTCGCGCCGGCAACCCGAACAGCGCCCGGGGTCCCGGCGCGGCCACATCGTATTCGCGCCACACCAGCGCGGCACCGACCGCCACTACGACGACCGGCACGATCACCTTCGCCGCCGTGCCCTGGAACAACCAGCCGACGGTGACCGCGAGCACCATCCCGAGCAGCGCGAGCCCGATCGCCTGCCTGCGCTCGTCGCCGGTCGGTGCGGTCGCGTCGCCACCGGCGGGGGTGAAGATCCACAGCAGGCCGTAGGCCACCAGGCCCGCACCGACCAGCGCGGACAGCAGCACGAACGCCAGCCGCACCTTGAACACGTCGACGCCGAGGTGATCGGCCAGGCCGCCCGCGACGCCACCGATCACCCGGCCACCGGTCCGCCGGACCAGCCGGGGAGTCGTCGGCGATGCCGGGTCGCCGGGTTCGGACGCGGGAACCGGGAGCACACCGGGGAGATACCCGCGCGGCACGCCATAACCCTGCGGCGGGACCGGCGAGTAGCCGACGGCTGGACGGTACGGCGGCGGCCCGGGCAGGTACTGCGCGCCAGGACGGTACTGCTGGGCGACTCCGTACTGCTGAGCCCCGCTGTACTCCGGGCCGCCACCGGGCTGCTGGGCCGCTCGGCGGTACTGCCGGACAGCTTCGCGATACCGCCTGCCACTTGGCCGAGGCGCCACGGGCCCCGGCATGCGCGCGGAGCCGTTGATCCCGGGGGCGAAGCCGGGCCCGGGTAGCCCCTGGGCGGCGGTGCGGGTGGGAACAGACGGATCCATACTTCGATACTGGCACGCGGGAGCGGTGGCCGACATCAGGAAAGACCCTGATCTGTGCCCCGATGTCCCCGATTCCGTGCCGACCTGCGGCGCACCCTGTCCGGTCCGGACAAAAATCAGCGATGACCTGCGTCTATCCGCAAACCGGGTGCAGGAGGGGAACACCGACGGCGGATGCCGGACCGGAAAACCGAAAGTGCCGCCCCCAGCAGGGCTTTCAGCGTTCGCACCGGTATTTCGAAAGCCCGGGCGCAGATGATCTTCCTACGTTGATGGCAGGCCGGAACCACGGCCGCCGCTTCAGGGGAGGAACACGTGAACATCATCACCACCGTGCTGGGTGCCGCCACCATCGGACTGAGCACTCTCGGGATGACACCGATCGCCTCGGCCACGCCGATGGCACCACACGAATCGACCTACCACGGCCCCGAGGGCTTCCAGCTCACCATCGGCCATACCGACCAGTCCTACCGGCTGGTCCCCCCGCTCAACGCCATGCCGACCAACCGTGAGGTGTTTCTGAACAACACCGCCTACGTCACCGCACCACCCGGTGCGACCGGTGACCTCAGCTCCGGTTACCTCGTGGCCTGTGCCGTCGACCTGGAATTGTCGGTCGGCCTCGACGGCGGGATCTCGGTGGACGCGGGGGCGAGCGTCGGATTCGGCTCGTCGGGTCCCGACGCCTCGGTCGATATCGGTCCGTCGATCTCGGCGGGTCTGGATCTGAGCCTGTCGCTGGCCCCCGGCGAGATCAAGAAGATCGACATGGGATCGATGCCGTTGAGCTCGGGCACCACCTACCTGGTGAACCGCGACTTCCACCTGATGGTCGGCAACTGCGGCGGCCCGCTCAATATCTACTCCTGGGCGACGGTCACCGCCGGAACCGGTCAGGTCGAGGCCACGAACTCGGTCTTCGGCGACACCATGTTCCTGTAGCCGAACCGGGAACCCGGCGCCCACGCCGGGTTCCCGGGTGGGGCGAATATCATTGCGGTGGTCATCTTTTCATCGAACGGGGGGTTCGTTGACTGTCATCGACAGTGAGATCTCGTCGCCACGTGCGCTTTTCGCCCAGCGCTTCGGCGAGCTCTACGCCGCGGCTGGCAACCCGACCCTGCGCCGGGTCGCCGCGGCCACCGAGCGGCGCATGCGCAATGCCCGATCGGGCACCCCGTCGGCGCAGCGGATCAGCGACTGGAAAGCCGGTCGCAATGTTCCCGCCCGCTTCGAATCCCTGCTGCCCGTGGTCCTCACGCTCGTCGAGATGACCGAGAAGGCCCAGCGCGACCTGCCACGCGCCCTCGCCGACCCGCACGAATGGCGACGGCTGTGGCAGGAATCGGTCACCTGGACGGCGACGGCGGGCGACGACCACACCTGCCCGTATCCCGGCCTGCGCGCCTACCGACCCGAGGAGCACACCTTGTTCTTCGGACGCGAGCAGGCCACCGCCGATTTCGCCGCGCTGGTCCGCGACACCACGGGCCTCGTCGTGCTGATCGGGGCGTCGGGGGCGGGCAAGTCCTCGCTGCTCGCCGCGGGCCTGCGACCGGCCATCGAGCTGTCCGCCGTCACGATCACGCCGGGCGCGACACCGGCCACCGCCCTCGATGCCGCGCTCGGCGAGGACCCGGCCGTGCTGATCGTCGACCAGTTCGAGGAGTTGTTCACCCTCTGTGAGGACGAAGCCGAACGTTCGGCGTTCCTGACCTCGCTCACCGAACTCGCCACCCGCGACACCGAACCGCGCACAGTGGTCCTGGCCCTGCGCGCCGACTTCTACGAACCGTGTCTGCACTATCCCGTGCTACGGAACAGCTTGCAGCACAACAGCTATCTGCTCGGCGCCATGTCGATAGACGAGGTGTCCCGCGCGATCACCGGCCCTGCCGCTGCCGCCGGGCTCACCCTCGAACCGGGGCTCGCCGAACTGGTTCTCGCCGAATTACGCGGGCTCGGTGAGCATCTCGACGGTTACGACCCCGGCACGCTGCCGCTGCTGTCGCACGTGATGGCTGCGACCTGGCAGCAGCGGGAGGGGCGCAAGCTCACCGTGGCCGGGTACCGCAAGGCCGGTGGGGTCGCGGGGTCGGTCGCCGAGACCGCCGAACTCGCGTGGAGCGAGCTCACTCCCCCACAGCAGAGTGCCGCACAGGAACTGCTCGGCGCGCTGGTGACCGTCGGGCAGGACACCCGCGACACCCGGCGCACCGTCGACCGCGTCGAATTACTTTCCCGCAGTGGCGATTCCGAGGCGGCTGCGCAAGCGCTCGACGTGCTTGCCGCCAGCCGAATCGTCACCGTAGACGCCAGCTCCGTGCAGCTCACCCACGAGATCGTGCTCACGGCCTGGCCACGGCTGCGGGGCTGGATCGATGCCGACCGAGTCGGGCATGCGGTCCGCCAACGGCTCGAGCGCGACGCGATCGAATGGACAGTCGCCGGGCAGGATCCGGCGCTGCTGTATCGGGGTACCCGGCTCGACCGGGTGGGCGAACACGTCGGCCGCGCGCCCGACAACCCACAGGTGCGAGCCTTTCTACAGGCCTCACGGCGCGCGGCGCGCAATGGCAACCGACGGCGGATCGTGGCGATCATGGTGGTGTTCGCTCTGCTCGCTACCGGTGTGATCGCCTTCGACCGCACCCGGCTCGCCGACCAGCGGGCGCTCGACCGCGACTACGCCGAGCTGGTGGCCGCCGCCCAGCGCACCAGAGCTACCGATCCGTCCGTCTCTGCCCAGTTCCTGCTGGCCGCGTATCGAATCCGGCCCGACGATGCGACCCGCACCCTGCTGCTGAACAGCCAAGATTCGCCGTCGGCGGTCACCGTGCCCGCCCACGAACGTGGGATTATGCGGCTCGCCTTGCGCCCGGCCGACGCGTTGCTGATCTCGATCGACCGCGCGGGCGATGCGGCCTTCTGGGACCTGCGTGAACCCGCCCGTCCTCGGCGCCTGACCGGCTCGTTCGGCACGAAGATCGCAGAGCTCGTCTTCATTCCGGGCAGCAATGACGCCGTCACCCTCGGCCGCTCCGGCACCCAGCTGTGGGATATGGCCCGCCCCGAAACACCGCGCCTGATCCACACACTCGAAACCCTCCATGCGGAGGTGATCGCCGTCGATTCGACCGGAACCCGGCTCGCCGAGGTCGGGGTCTCGTCGTTGACGATCTGGGACGTCCACGACCGCAGTCGTCCCACCCGGGCCGCGACAGCCGCGCTGTCCGGCGAACAGCACACCGTCGAGTTCGTGCCCGGCGGCACCGTACTCGCGATCGGCACCGTCACCCACGACGACGGCGTCGCCGACACCGTCCAACTGTGGGATGCCACCGCCGCACGTCCCGTCGGCCACCCGATAGCCACCGCCGGTCGCGACTACCTGCAGTCCTTCGCCCTCAGCCCGGACGGCGCCCGCCTTGCCATCGGCACACACGGTGCGAACGGCACGAGCAGTGCGCCGTCGAACAGGTTGGAGCTCTGGGATATCACCGATCCACACCACCCTCGCTCCTACGGCGCCTCGACCAGGGTCGACAACGATGTGCTGGTCGCCCTCGCCTTCCACCCGGACGGAAACCTCCTGGCCACTGGCTCCGACGAGGCCGCGCGATTGTGGAACATCGCCGATCCGGCCCAACCCGTTCAAGCCGGGCCCGCGCTGTCGGTGAGTCCGGCGGCCTGCCCACAGGCTCGGCTCGCGCTCTGCAACGGCGGGCCACGAACGATATTGTTCCTCCCCGGCGAACCGGTACTGATGGGGGCCGGAGACGACGGACTGCTACGCACCTGGACGCTGCCGCGCTCGACGATCGACGTGACTCCCAGAATGCCGTCGGGCCCGGTCTTCGACCGTACCGGCGACCGCATGGCCATGCTGACCAGGACCGGCGAGGTCGTCGTCTGGGATAGCACCGACATCGGCAGCCCGGTCAGAACGGCGACGATCCCGGGGACGCCGGGGCTGACCAACCCAGCTCTGAGCCCGGACGGCCGAACCTTGACGCTGCACGATTCAGCAGGCAGGCGCCGCGTCGTCTTCGACCTCGAGGACCCACGTCGACCACGCAGGCTGCCCGACTGGCCGACCGGCGACAACGACCAGTCGACTGTCGAAGGCAACCGGATGCTGCTCATCGCCCCGGACACGGTTCAGATGTGGGACGTCACCGACCGGTACCGCCCGAGACCGCTCGGCGCGCCGATCACGGCACGGATCGGAAAGGTCGTCAACGGCAGCTTCAGCATCGATGGGACGCGACTCGAACTGATGCTCTTCGACGACCGGGGACACTGGGACGTGCACTATCTTCGCCAGATCTGGAATCTGGACGACCCGGCACACCCGAAGCTGGTCACCGAAACCGACACCGACATGACCACCGCGCTCGTGCCCGCGCAATTCCTGCCCGACAACCGGACCATCGCCGTCACCCAGGGCGACCACTTCGGCCTGCGGGACACCGACGATCCAGAATCGTTCACTCCGCTCGTCGACGCGGTGCGCACCGAAGTCGCACCGATCAATTGGATATCCACCGACGCCGACAGCACCGAACTGGTGATCTCCAGCGACGACGGCACGACCAGCCTGTGGAACGTCGCCGACCGACGCGCCCCGCGGCACCGGCTCGGCCCGCTCGGGCCCGCCGACGGCCGCACCAGGCAGGTGACCATGCACCCACGCGGCGAACAACTCGTGCTCGTCACCGATGACGGCCAGTTCGGCGTCTGGGACCTCGACCCCGAAGCTGTCGCCGCCCGCATCTGCGCGAGCACAGGCATGCTCACCGAGGCGGTCTGGCGTACCCACGTCGCGCACGGACCGTACCGCGCACCCTGTTCCTGAACCCCGGGCAATTTTCAGGGTTCCCCCCGATGCGTCCGAGGGGTCGCACAGCACACCATGGAACCCATGAGCAGAACGAGCTTCGGCGATCAGGTTCAGCAGATGTGGCACACGCGGCCCGTCCGGCTGCCCCGGCAGGGGCCGATCGCCGGTGTGGCCGCCGGGTTCGGGTTGCGCTACGGCGTGGATCCGGTGCTGTTGCGGGTGGCGTTCGTGGTGTCGACCATCTTCGGCGGGGCGGGGATCATCCTGTATCTGCTGGCGTGGCTGGTGCTCGGCTCCGCGGGCAACGAAGCGTCGGCGGCCGAGTCGCTCAGCGGGCGTGGGTCGCATTCGCAGACCAAGACGATCGTGTTGATCGTGGCGCTGGCCATCGCGGTGTCGACCATGGGCCCGATGGGGTTGGGGCTCGGCGGTGGCGGCGTGGTCAGCATGGGCCTGATGCTGGCCGGGTGGTGGATGCTCTATCTGCGTCATCCCGAGCTGCCCGCCGGTTTCGACAGCCATCGCGCCCCGCTCGGCACCACTGGTTACCCCGGCGCGGGGTACCCGAATGCGATGTACCCGTACACCGGCGAGGGGATGTACACGCCGTACACCAAACTCCCCGACGCCTACGTCCCCGATCCGGCGACGACCGTGCTCCCCCGCACGGAAAACCGCGCGGCGACAGCGGAATCCATGCCGTTGCTCCGGGTCGACGAAGCCGAGACGATAGCACTGCACAAAGACAGCGACGTCGCACCCGCACAGTCGTCGACTACCGTCGGCGAAACCGCGTCTGCCCGCGCAGATGCCGAATCTTTCGGCAGCACTGCGACTTCCGAGCACACCGATGCTCGCCCTTCCGCGCCCATCGACGCAGAACTCGAGGACGCACCGAAACCTGACGAATTCGGAGCGAAGCCGACAACAGATGCCGGCATCCAGCAGATCTCGGGAGCGGACGCGGAAGGCCGAGAGACATCGGCAGCAGACGCCGAACTCCGGCCGGTGCCGACGGCGGACACAACCCCGACCGCAGGCCACGAGTCCGGCGACGATCGATCCATCATCGATCTCGCGAAGCCAGACCCGACCGCCCGACCCGAACCGACCGGCCTGTCGACGATCGGCGACACCGCGATCCTGCCCAAGACCCCGGGCAGCCCCCACCTGCGCGCCCAGGTACCCCCCGGCTGGGACCCCCTGGCCGTGGCCCCGCTGGCCTGGGAGCTTCCCGAAGCCGTCCCCACCTTCGCCCCCGTCGCCCCGCAAGCACCGAAACGCCCGCGCTCCCGGCTGACGCCGATCACCATCGGCCTGGCCATCCTCGCCGCCGCGGCAGCGGGTGCGGCCGCCGCGTCGGGCGTCGAATGGATGACCCCCGCCCGCATCGCCGCCTTCGCCCTCGCCGTCGTCGGCCTCGGCCTCGTCGCCGGCGCGTTCCTGCGGCGCGGCTACGGACTGCTCGTGCTCACCGCACCGCTGGCCGGCTTCGTCCTGCTGGCCTCGCTGATCGGGCCGATCGACTTCGAGAACAGCGGCAATGTGGGCGACCGTGTCTGGGCACCGACCTCCGTGCAGGAACTGCAGCCCCGCTACGCCCTCGACATCGGTTCGGGCACATTGGATCTGCGCGGCCTCACCCTCACCGAATCACGAAGCGTCGAAGTCGCGGTGAACATCGGCGATACGAAAATCAAGCTGCCAGAAGGGATGACGGTGAACACCACCTGCGACATCCGCGTCGCCGACAACCCGTGCGACGAGGGACTGAGCGGACCGAACACCCCCGGCGCACCGGTCCTGGACCTGCACATCACGATGCACCTGGGCGACGTGGAGGTGACCCGTGGCTGACTCGACGAAAACCGAACGCCGCCCGGCCCTTTCCCTGCTCGTCACCGGACTGCTCGCCCTGGCGGTGAGCGTGTGGGCCCTGCTCGGCGCACCGACCCCCGACGGCGGCGGCATCGTGCCGATGGGCTGGGGCGTGGTGATCGTCGCCACCATCGTCGGCCTGCTGCTCGTCCTCTCCCCCCGCCGCAAACGACACTGACGAGAACAACGACATCGGAAACGAGAAATGGCCCGTCATCAGACGGGCCATTTCTATTTCAGGGGCAACCCCTGACTCACTCCCACTCGATGGTGCCCGGCGGCTTGCTCGTCACGTCGAGCACTACGCGGTTCACCTCGGCCACCTCGTTGGTGATGCGGGTTGAGATGCGTTCGAGCACGTCGTAGGGCAGGCGGGTCCAGTCCGCGGTCATCGCGTCCTCACTCGACACCGGACGCAACACGATCGGATGACCGTAGGTGCGACCGTCACCCTGCACACCCACCGAGCGGACGTCCGCGAGCAGCACCACCGGGCACTGCCAGATCTGCTTGTCCAGTCCGGCTGCGGTGAGCTCCTCACGGGCGATGGCGTCGGCCTGACGCAGCAGGTCGAGCCGGTCGGCGGTCACCTCGCCGACGATGCGGATGGCCAGACCGGGACCCGGGAAGGGCTGGCGCGCAACGATTTCCTCGGGCAGACCGAGTTCGCGACCCACCGCACGGACCTCGTCCTTGAACAGCAACCGCAGCGGCTCGACCAGCTCGAACTCGAGATCGTCGGGCAGGCCGCCGACATTGTGGTGGCTCTTGATGTTGGCGGTGCCGGTGCCGCCACCGGACTCGACCACATCCGGGTACAGCGTGCCCTGCACCAGGAACTCGACCTTCGGTGCCGTCCCGTCGCCACCCTGTTCGGCGACGATGCCCGCCACCGCGTCCTCGAAGGACCGGATGAACTCGCGGCCGATGATCTTGCGCTTCTCCTCCGGGTCGGAGACGCCCTTCAGCTCACCGAGGAACTTGTCGACCGCGTCGACGGTGACCAGCTTGGCCCCGGTCGCGGCGACGAAATCGTGCTGAACCTGCTCGCGCTCGCCCGCACGCAACAGACCGTGGTCGACGAACACACAGGTGAGCCGGTCACCGATGGCACGTTGCACCAGCGCGGCGGCGACAGCGGAGTCGACACCGCCGGACAGCCCGCAGATGGCGTGGCCGTCACCGATCTGGGCACGCACGTCCTCGATCAGGGCCTCGGCGATATTGGCCGGGGTCCATGCCGCGGGAATGCCTGCCAGCTCGTGCAGGAAGCGGCTCAGCACCTGCTGGCCGTGCGGGGAATGCAGCACCTCGGGGTGGTACTGCACGCCGGCCAGCCGACGCGCGCGATCCTCGAACGCGGCGACCGGCGCACCGGCGGTGGTGCCGGTGACCTCGAACCCCTCGGGGGCGTCGGTCACGGCGTCGCCGTGGCTCATCCACACCGGCTGGATGGTCGGCAGACCGCCGTGCAGCACACCACCGTCGATATTGAGTTCGGTGCGGCCGTATTCGCGGGTTCCGGTGTGCGAGACGGTGCCGCCGAGGGCCTGCGCCATGGCCTGGAAGCCGTAGCAGATGCCGAACACGGGCACGTCGAGGTCGAACAGCCGAGCGTCGAGCTGCGGGGCGCCCTCGGCGTACACGCTGGACGGGCCGCCGGACAGGATCACCGCGAGCGGCTGCTTCTCGGCGATCTCCTCGACCGTCATGGTGTGCGGAATGACCTCGGAGAACACCCTGGCCTCACGCACCCGGCGGGCGATCAGCTGGGCGTACTGTGCGCCGAAGTCGACGACGAGGACCGGTCTCTGAGTTTCTGCCACCTGCCCAGTTTAGTGAGGGTGACAGACGGCCGAGCACGGGGCATCGATGCGACGCCACGCCACGCTGTGACAGACCACGACGCACCGTCAATCCTTGCGCGGGGCGGGGCGGGGCTGGCTATCCTCGTGCTCGTGCCATTCGCCCGCGCGATCGATGCCGACATCTACTACGAGGACAGCGGTGGCACGGGTCCGGTGGTGTTGCTCGCCCACGAATTCTTCATGGACCGCACGATGTTCGACGCGCAACAGGCGGCACTCGCCCCCGAATTCCGGGTCGTCGCGTGGGACGCGCGCGGCCACGGCCGCACCAGGGACCAGCGGCTACCGTTCACCTACTGGACCGCCGCCCGCGACGCGCTCACCGTGCTCGACGCGCTCGGCGTCGAACGCGCGATCGTCGGCGGCACCGCCCAGGGCGGGTTCACCGCGCTACGCACCGCGCTCGTCGCCCCCGAACGGGTGGCCGCGCTCGTCCTCATCAGCACCGAAGCCCACGGGCCCACCCGTGAACAGTCCACCGCCACACAGCGTTTCCTCGACGAATGGCACGAGCGGGGTTCCCGCGAGGAAGCCGCGACCCAGCTCGCCGACTGGCTCATCGGCGACGACGACCACTACCGCGAGATCTGGACCCGCCGCTGGGTCGGCGATGCGCACGACGGGCTCGACGCCGCCGTCGGCTGCCTGCTCGGGCGCGACTCGGTGCTCGAACGGCTGCCCGAGATCACCTGCCCCGCGCTGGTCATCCACGCCACCCACAGCGGTATCGCCGGGAAAAGGGCCCGCATGCTCGCCGACGGCCTCACCGCCTCCACCTACGTGGAGATCGACGGCGCCCGCCTCGGTGTCACGATGACCCACGCGGAACCGGTCAATGCCGCCATCGGCCGGTTCCTGCGCGAACGAGTGTCACTGGCCCACGTCCGTTAGCGGACGCTGAGCCCGACCTTCTGGAATTCCTTGAGGTCGGAGTAACCGGCCTTGGCCATCGAGCGACGCAGCCCACCGACCAGATTCAGCGAACCGAACGGGTCGTCGGACGGGCCGTAGAGGACGCGCTCGAGGCTGGGGCGTTCGGTCGCGCCGTCGGGGCCGTCGAGCCACGACTCGTCGACCGGAAGGAACGAACCGCGCGGCACCGAGGGGTGCGCGGTGGCCGAGGGCCAGTACCAGCCGTGACCCGGCGCCTCGGCCGACACCGACAGCGGCACACCGAGCATCACGGCGTCGGCGCCGCAGGCGATGGCCTTGGCCAGCTGGCCGGAGGTCGCCACGTCACCGTCAGCGATCACGTGCACGTAGCGGCCGCCGGTCTCGTCGAGGTAGTCGCGGCGCGCGGCGGCCGCGTCGGCGATGGCCGTGGCCATCGGCACACCGATGCCGAGCACCTCGCCGGTGGTGGTGGCACCCGGGAAGGAGCCGTATCCGACGATGACGCCCGCCGCACCCGTGCGCATCAGGTGCAGGGCGGTGCGGTGATCGCTCACGCCACCGGCCACGACCGGCACATCGAGTTCGGCGATGAAGGTCTTGAGGTTGAGCGGTTCGCCGTCACCGACGTGCTCGGCGGAGATGATGGTGCCCTGCACGACCAGCAGCTCGACACCGGCCTGCACCAGCGCGGGGGTGAGCGCGCGGGCGTTCTGCGGGCTCACCCGCACAGCGGTGGTCACCCCGGCGGCGCGCACCTGGGCCACGGCGGCGGCGAGCAGGTCGGGCTGCATCGGGGCGGCGTGCAGTTCCTGGAGTAAGGAGATCGCGCGTTCGTAACCCCCCTTGTCGACCAGATCGATCAGCTGATCGATCTTGGCCTGCACATCGGCGTGCCGCGCCCACAGACCCTCACCGTTGATCACACCGAGGCCACCACGACGACCGAGCTCGATCGCGAACTCCGGCGAGACCAGCGCGTCGGTGGGGTGCGCGAGGACGGGGATCTCGAAGCGGTAGGCGTCGAGCTGCCAGGCCAGCGAGACCTGCTTCGACGACCGCGTCCGCCGCGAGGGAACGATATCGACGTCGTCCAGCTCGTACGTCCGACGAGCGACGCGCCCCATACCGATCTCGACCATGTCACGCACAGTTGCTCCTGTGTTTTTGGAGCGCTGGCGCGCTCGAGTTCGCGGCCCCTGATGGGCCGCCGGTCAGGCACCGCGGCTTGCTCCTTCGTCGCCTACGCCACGGCCCCGGTACGGCCGCCCGGGCGCCGGCGGGCGGCGGGGGGGGGGCCCCCCCCCCCCCCCCCCCCCGCCCCCCCCCCGCCCCCCCCCGCCCCCCCCCCGCCGCTGCGCGGCGACCCCTCCTCGAGGTCGGGGTGTGCGTGGCCGGGAATGCAGTAGGCGACGGATGCGAAGCCAGCCGCACCGCCGCTGTGCGCCGGGAGCGTACCCCCCGGCGCACAAACGCATCTATTGTACTCAGCCGCGGCCGGTGTAGTTCGGGGCCTCGACGGTCATGGTGATGTCGTGCGGGTGGCTCTCCTTGAGGCCCGCGGCGGTGATCTGCACGAACTGGGCGTCCTGCAGGTGCTCGATGTTCTGCGAACCCGTGTAGCCCATCGCGGCGCGCAGGCCGCCGACAAGCTGGTGGATCACCTGGTTCACCGGGCCACGGAACGGGACACGGCCTTCGATGCCCTCGGGGACCAGCTTGTCCTCGGCGAGTACGTCGTCCTGGAAGTAGCGGTCCTTGGAGTACGACTTGGCCTGGCCGCGGCCCTGCATCGCGCCGAGCGAACCCATGCCGCGGTAGCTCTTGAACTGCTTACCGTTCACCAGGATCAGATCGCCGGGCGACTCGGCGGTGCCCGCGAGCAGCGAGCCGAGCATCACGGTGGACGCACCGGCGGCGATGGCCTTGGCCACATCGCCGGAGTACTGCACGCCACCGTCGGCGATCACCGGGACACCGGCGGGCTTGCACGCGGCCACGGCCTCGAGGATCGCGGTGATCTGCGGCGCACCGACACCGGCCACCACGCGAGTGGTGCAGATGGAGCCGGGACCGACACCCACCTTGACAGCGTCCACGCCCGCTTCGACGAGCGCGGCGGCACCCGCCCGGGTGGCGACGTTGCCGCCGACGATCTGGATGCGGTCGCCCACTTCGGCCTTCACCTTGGCGACCATCTGCAGCACCTGCGACTGGTGCCCGTGCGCGGTGTCGACGATCAGCACGTCGACGCCCGCGTCGGCCAGGGTCATCGCGCGCGACCAGGAATCCTCACCCACACCGATCGCCGCACCGACGAGCAGACGGCCGTCGCGGTCCTTGGTGGCGTTGGGGTACTGATCGGTCTTGACGAAGTCCTTGACCGTGATGAGCCCGCGCAGGCGGCCGTTGCCGTCGACGATGGGCAGCTTCTCGATCTTGTGGCGGCGCAGCAGACCGAGCGCGGCCTCGGCGGTGACGCCCTCCTGGGCGGTGATCAGCGGTGCCTTGGTCATCACCTCGTCGACGCGGCGGTCCTGATCGACCTCGAAACGCATGTCGCGGTTGGTGATGATGCCGACGAGCGAACCGGTCTCGTCCACCACGGGCAGGCCCGAGATACGGAAACGGGCGCACATGGCGTCCACGTCGGCGAGGGTGTCGTTGGGACGACAGGTGACCGGGTCGGTCACCATGCCCGCCTCGGACCGCTTCACGGTCTCCACCTGGGCGGCCTGGTCGGCGGCCGACAGGTTGCGGTGCAGCACACCCATGCCGCCCGCACGCGCCATGGCGATCGCCATGCGCGCCTCGGTGACGGTGTCCATGGCCGAACTCACCAGCGGGGTGCGCAGCGTGATGTCACGCGTGAGCCTGCTGGAGGTCTCGACGGAGCTGGGGATGAGATCCGAGGCGGCAGGCAGCAACAGCACGTCGTCGAACGTGAGGCCGAGCATGGCGATCTTGGTCGGATCGTCGCCACCCGTAGGAG
Organism: Nocardia rosealba; assembly: GCF_020216065.1. Classification (GTDB taxonomy): domain Bacteria; phylum Actinomycetota; class Actinomycetes; order Mycobacteriales; family Mycobacteriaceae; genus Nocardia; species Nocardia rosealba. The sequence goes on along the minus strand of NZ_JAIWNA010000008.1, from coordinate 96,238 downwards.
GGCGCACCGCGATTCGTTCGCCCGACACGGGATTACTCATTCGGATCGACCCCTCCTGGTCGTCGGAGTACCGACGCAGGAGATGACGCGCGTCGGTGCTGAGCGGAAAGCTTGATGGTCGGTGAGAACAAGCTCGCCGACGCCTGCATTCCATGGTATCGGTCGGCCGTGACACGCTGTGCAGTGAGCCCTCGCGCAAAACTTGCCAGGTGCATCGCTGGCGCAGACCGGCCACCACTGCGTACCGTGGGGTTGTGCGTGACCATCTACCACCTGGCCTGCCGCCGGATCCCTTCGCCGGAGACCCCTCCGACCCGTCTGCCGCGCTCGATGCCATCGAGCCCGGTGAGCCGCTGGATCCACATGAGCGCCTCGCGGTCGAGGAAGATCTCGCCGACCTCGCGGTCTACGAAGCCCTGCTCGCCCATCGTGGCATCCGCGGGCTCGTCGTCAGCTGTGAGGACTGTCGGCAAGATCACTACCACGACTGGGACATGCTGCGGGCGAATCTGCTGCAGCTACTCGTCGACGGCACTGTACGGCCGCACGAGCCCGCCTACGACCCGACGCCCGAGGCGTACGTCACCTGGGACTACTGCCGTGGCTATGCGGACGCCTCGATGAACGAGGCCTTCCACGGCGACGGATTCGACGGGTTCGACAACTGAGCGCTCACTGATCGGCGGACCGAGCACGTGTGGTCCCGCGTGAGTCGCGCACGCGCCGGACGACCCCCGATACAGACAACAACGAAAGAGGCCCCGAACCACAGTGGTTCGGGGCCTCTTTCGTTGTTGGTCAGGGAGTGCCGGGAAGCGACGGGATCGAGATCGTCGGAACGGCCGTCGGCACAGGCTGCGTAGGCGGAACCGCCGTCGGAGCTGTCGGCGGCGGTTCTGCGATGGTCGTCGGGGGTTGGGTCGGTTCGACGGTGACCGGCGGCGGAGTCGGCGGCACCGTAGTCACCGGGGGCGGCGACTGGTCGGTCGGTTTGGGGTCCACGGTCTCCGGAGCAGGCGTCAGCATGATCTCCGGCGGCACGGTCGGATCGGTCGTACCCGAGTTACCCGGGTCGATCGGCGCCGAGGGGTCGGTGGTCCCCGGCTTGGCCGGCGACGGAGAAGGTACGGACGACGAAGACGGCGCGGTGGTACCCGGCAGCGGCGCGGGCGGCAGCAGCGACCCGAGTTCGGGCGCCTGCTTCACCAACTGATCGCGCAGCAGGTTCCAGCGAGCCAGCAGGTCCTCGCGCTTCTTCGGGTCGCTGACCTGATCGGCGGTCGCCGAGGCCTGCTCCAGCTTGGCGCGAGCCTGTTCCGGATTGCCCGCGGCGATCATGTTCTGCGCGGCGACCAGGTCGTCGTCGGCGCGAGCCACGACGGTGGTCTGTGCCTGTTCACTGAACACGACTTCCTTGACCCGCCACAGCGGATCCCCGGGTGCCGCACTGTAGGAGAATGCCGTGATACCGCCGAACACCACAGCCAGTGCCGCGGCGGACCCCAGCAGGGGCCGGACCAGACGCAGACGTCCGCGCGAGGAAGCTCCGGTTCGAACCTGCCTGGCACCGATCTCCTGATCGACCGCCGCGAAGACGGTGTCGAGATCGGGGCCCGCCGGCATCGGCTCGGCCAACAGATCGGCCCGCCAATCCGCGAGCAGTGAAGCCAGCTGGAACTCCTCGGTGCTGTCGGTATGCACCGGGCCGTCGCTCGCGATCGCGTCGATCAGCGCATCGTCGCTGCGCACCGCCGCAATGTCGACCGGACCGGAATCGCCGGCATCCTCGGCGGCGTAGGGACCGCTGTCGTGCGACCCACGCCAAACCTTCCGGTCGCCTCGACCGCGCTCGCCATCCCTAGCCATACATTTCACCTGCCCTCGCCACTTGTGACTTCAGTTTTGCGAGTGCCCTGTGCTGGGCCACCCGTATCGCCCCCGCCGTGCTGCCCACGGCGACTGCGGTTTCCTCTGCTGACAGACCCATCACCAGTCGCAAGATCAGGATTTCCCGATGTTTCTCGGGGAGTGTGGCGAGCAGAGTGTTCATCTGCCTGCTGGTCTCCGAGTCGAGAGCTCGCTGTTCCGGTCCGTGGTCGGTGGATATGACATCTGGTACTTCGGCCATCGCCTCCGCCTTGTTACGGGCGGCATTGCGGTGGGCGTCGGCGACCTTGTGCGAGGCGATCCCGTACACGAAGGCCATGAAGGGCCGACCCTGATCCTGATAGCGGGGCAGGGCGGTCATCACAGCCAAACAGACCTCTTGCGCAACATCGTCCGCGGAGAGCTGTCCGCGCTCCGCGGCACCGATCCGCGCCCTGCAGTAGCGAACCACCAAGGGACGGACCAGTTCCAGTACCTGAGCTAAAGCGGTCCTGTCGCCCTGCGCAGCCGCAGCGACGGCGAGGTCCAACTCTTCGCCCATATGCGTCATCGTCAGAGATTTTCCTGGCGTTACGAGTGGCGCGGTCACATGTGACCGAGCTTCCACCGATGTGGCGGAACGGAACTAACAATAGCGACCCGATGATCACCCGCCAGCGGCCCCGGGTTGTTCTGAGGGTGCTCTCAGGAAGATCGCCGGACGGCCTCATCGAGGGGACGACCGGAAGTCTCCCCCGAGGGAACGGATTCGGGTGGCGTGATCTGCGGCTTCGTTCGCAGCGGCCGCCGCGACGGTCGGCTCCGCGGCCACTCCGGCACGCAGCATCGCGCACGCCCAGCGCAGGGGCAGCAGGGCATTGTCGCGGCACTGAGAGTCGATTTTCTCGGCCAGTCGCGCGGCCGCCGCGAGCTCTCCCGCGGCGGCGGTGGCGGCCGCGACGAGCAGTGCCGATTTCACCCGGTGACGCACCGAGGGAAGGTCCTCGGCCAGCGCGGCGGCGCGAGTGGCGTCGTCCAGCGCGAATTCGCCCCGGGCCAGCGCGGTTTCGGCGCGGACCCAGTGCCAGCGCACCCGGGCCCGGGCAGGCGCCTCGTCGAGCAGCGGTTCCACCCGGCCGAGCAGCCGGGTGGCCAGGGCGAGGCGGCCGGTGCCGAGCGCGTCGGCGGCCAGACCGGTGTAGGCGTCGGCCAGGGCCTCGGCGCGGGCGGCTCCGGTCGCGGCGCAGGCGAGGCGGGCCGCGCGCCCGTCGTTGGCCGAGGCGGCGCCGTGCCAGCCGAGCTGGCGCAGCAGTGAGCCCGTGGTGCTCTCGACCAGTGAGGCCAAACCCGGATCGAGGCGGGTGCCGGCGAGTACCCGCAGGTCGGCGCGGGCGGCGGCGTAGTAGCCCTGCCCACCGAGGGCGACCGCCCGGTGCCAGCGCGAGCGCGGGTCGGCAGGCTCCGGCAACTGTGCAGCGGCCCGGCCGGGGGTAGGACCGAATGCTGTCGAAGCGAGGATTTCGGAACCGATATCCGCCGATGAGGCCGCAGTATGCACGCGGTGACTCTAGCTCCCGATGGTCCTCGTCGTTTCTCGTGATATGTCACGACCACGGCCGGGCAGCAACCGTTCAGCTTTTCTTTCCGGGGCCGATGTTGCCATCAGGTAAATCTCCGCTCCCGGATGCCCTCGCCGCAAAGTCTCGAATTCACATGCGTTTCTCGCAATTAACCTGAGAGTCCTCTTTGCGCCATGTCCGAGGTTACGGTCGCGAGAGCCACTGTGACCCGGCGCACCACGCTGAGCGGGGCATCGAGCCCTCGAAATGCGCCGAAAAGGCCGTCACCAGGGGAAATAGCCGGAGGCTTCCACAGAGTCACACGACCCATCCATAGCCAACCGAACAGTATGGACGGGCAGGGAGTGAAATGTAAACAGTTCGCAGGTTAAATTTCAGCGTTGACGATTTGCTGAACCAATGCGCGGAACTATTGACGGAATTTCCCGCCGAGCCCTAACGTAGCTCATCGCCGGGGACGGCGCCGCGCGAAATTGCAGCGACCATCCACTCGGCACCGTCAGGCACCGTCGAGCCGGCCACTCAACCGAGGGGCCGCGTTGACCTGCCGCACCACTCGCTCGACAACGCTGACGAGCTCGCACCACAAGGAGTTCACCATGCCCATGCCCACCCACCTCCCCGGTCCGAACGCCGACGTCTGGGATTGGCAGATGCGTGGCTCGTGCCGCGGCCAGGACTCGGCCGTCTTCTTCCACCCCGACGGCGAACGTGGCCGCGCCCGCACCGCGCGCGAGATGCGCGCCAAGGAGATCTGCCGGGCCTGCCCCGTACTCATGCAGTGCCGCACCCACGCCCTCAAGGTCAGCGAGCCCTACGGCATCTGGGGTGGCATGTCCGAGACCGAGCGCGAGATGCACGCCCGCCGCAACCGGCGGCGCATGGCGGTCTAGAGCCCTTCGCGGAACCCTCCGCAAATCCGTTCCCATCCATCCTGCGTGGGGCGCCGAATTCCTAGCAAACAGCTGGCACCCGATTCGAGGCACCCCGCTCGCAGGGGTGTCATAGCCTCGGGCTACATTCGTGACCGATGACACAGAATGGGTTCCGAAGCGAAGCCTTCCCACCGAGCGTGGATTCTGCGGTTACCGCACGCGCGGCCGAAGGAGTCGAGCTAGCTGCACTGTTGGAACGATGCGGCCTTGCCGACCAGCAAGCCTTTGCCGAACTGTACGACCGGACCTGCGCCCGCGTCTTCGGCCTGATCCTGCGGGTGCTCCACGACCCCGGGTACGCCGAGGAGACGACGCAGGAGGTCTACCTTCAGATCTGGCGCACCGCAACGAGTTTCGACCCCGCCAAGGGGTCGGCGGTGACCTGGCTGATGACGCTGGCCCACCGCCGCGCGGTCGACCGGGTTCGTGCCGAGCAAGCCCACACCCAGCGCGAGGTCGCGTACGGGATACGGGTACTCGGTCACGAATTCGACGAGGTCACGGAGGAGGTGGAACGCAGACTCGAACAGCAGGCCGTCCGGCGCGGGCTCTCGACATTGACCGAGACCCAGCGCGAGGCGATCTCGCTCGCCTACTACGGCGGGCGGACGTATGCGGAGGTAGCTCAGCACCTCGGCATCGGATTACCGACCGTTAAGTCCCGGATTCGGGACGGATTGACACGACTGAAGAAAAGTTTGGGGGTGACGTGAGATGAACGACGCCCAGATCGATCTCGCGCACACCGTCGCGCTCGGATTGATCGACGACGAAGACCATCACGCGATCCGGACCATCATCGATACCGAAGACCCCACCCTGTGTACCGAGTTTCTGCACGAGATCCGCGCCACCCGCGCGGCGCTCACCGAACTCTCGGAACTCACCGCCACCCCACCACCCCCGTCTCTGCGCGCTCGGCTACTGGCCGCGATCGAGGCCGAAGAACCACCCGTAGCCAGCTAGGCGCACAACGAAAGGCCCCCGGACCCAACTGGTCAGGGGGCCTTCGTCATGTCAGCTCAGTGCGCGTGACCGTGGTGGTGCCCGTGGTCGTCGGCCTCCTCGGCCGGCTTCTCCACGATGGCGCTCTCGGTGGTCAGGATCATCCGGGCGACGGACGCGGCGTTCACCACGGCCGAACGGGTGACCTTGACCGGGTCGACGACACCGTCGGTGAGCAGGTCGCCGTAGGTGAGGGTAGCGGCGTTGAAGCCTTCCTTGCCCTCGGCCACCTTGCTGACCACCACGGCGCCGTCGAGGCCCGCGTTGGTGGCGATCCAGAACAGCGGCGCCTCGAGGCCCTTGCGGACCACCTCGACGCCGACGGCCTTGTCACCGGTCAGCGAGTCACGCAGCTCCACGAGGGCGGCGGCGGCCTGCACCAGCGCCGAACCACCACCGGGGACGATGCCCTCCTCGACCGCGGCCTTGGCGGCGGCGACCGCGTCGTCGACGCGGTACTTGCGCTCCTTGAGCGCGGTCTCGGTAGCCGCGCCGACCTTGATCACCGCGACGCCACCGGCCAGCTTGGCGAGGCGCTCTTCGAGCTTCTCGCGGTCCCAGTCGGAGTCGGTGGCCTCGATCTCGCGGCGCAGCTGCGCGCTGCGGGCCGCGATGTCGGCCTCGGTGCCCGCACCGTCGATGAGGACGGTCTCGTCCTTGGTGACGACGACGCGACGCGCCTGGCCGAGCTGCTCGAGGGTGGCCTCGCGCAGGGTGACGCCGAGATCGGGGTTGATCACGGTGCCACCGGTGACGACGGCGAGGTCGTCGAGGAACGCCTTGCGGCGGTCACCGAAGAACGGCGCCTTCACCGCGACGGCCTTGATGGTCTTGCGGATCGAGTTGACCACCAGGGTCGACAGCGCTTCGCCGTCGACGTCCTCGGCCACGATCAGCACACCCTTGCCGGACTCGGCGATCTTCTCGAGCACCGGCAGCAGATCGGGCAGCGAGCTGATCTTGTCGCGGTGCAGCAGGACATAGGTGTCCTCCAGCACGGCCTGCTGGGTCTCGGGGTCGGTCTGGAAGTAGGGCGAGAGGTAGCCCTTGTCGAACTGCACACCCTCGGTGACGACGAGTTCGGTCTGCGTGGTCGAGGACTCCTCGACGGTGACCACGCCGTCCTTGCCGACGGTGGTGAGCGCCTTGCCGACCATCTCGCCGATCTCCTCGTCACGCGAGGAGACGGTGGCGACCTGGGCGATGGCCTGGGCACCCTCGACCGGGGTGGCCGCGGCGAGCAGCACCTCGGACACCTTCTCGGCGGCGAGCGCGATGCCCTGGCCGAGGGTGATGGGGTTGGCGCCCGCGGCGACGTTCTTCAGGCCGGCGCGCACGAACGCCTGGGCCAGCACGGTGGCGGTGGTCGTACCGTCGCCCGCGACGTCGTTGGTCTTGGTGGCGACGCTCTTGACGAGCTGGGCGCCGAGGTTCTCGAAGGGGTCCTCGAGGTCGATGTCACGCGCGATGGTGACACCGTCGTTGGTCACGGTGGGGCCACCGAAGGCCTTGGCAAGGACCACGTGGCGGCCACGCGGGCCGAGGGTGACCTTGACGGCGTCGGCCAGCTTGTCCACACCGCGTTCCAGTGCCCGACGAGCCTGCTCGTCGAACCGGATCTGCTTGGGCATTTAAAAGCTCCTGTGTTTTAACGCATTCCGCCCCGGGGTCACGAAGACGCCGGGGCGGAACGCTGGTGCGGCGTCGGCCTTACTTGGTGACGACGGCCAGGATGTCGCGCGCCGAGAGGATGAGGTATTCCTCGCCCTGGTACTTGATCTCGGTGCCGCCGTACTTGCTGTAGATGACGACGTCGCCTTCCTTGACATCGACGGGGATGCGGTCACCCTTTTCGGTGATCCGGCCCTCGCCGACGGCGATGACGGTGCCCTCCTGGGGCTTCTCCTTGGCCGTGTCCGGGATGACCAGGCCGGAGGCCGTCGTCGTCTCGGCCTCGTTGGCCTGGACGAGGATCTTGTCCTCGAGCGGCTTGATGTTCACGCTCGCCACGTTGAGCCCTCCACTTTCAGGGGAATTCGGTTGTCCGGAACTGTTGCCCCGGACCGGGTTCGGTTCAGCATGCGACCCTGCGCGCAGGCCCCGTCGTCGCGGGTGCCGGGACTCCGAGCCCAGTAGTCGTCGATGGCACAAGCACAGCTACACAGTGCCGACTAGCACTCTATACGCGAGAGTGCCAGCGCTCAAGGTCGGGTTCTGCCAATGTCGCATTATCGACACGCCCGCGCGTAATGGTGATCTTCACATCGACCGACTGAATCTGTAACGTTCGCATAACAGGCTGTGACAGAGTATGCATATCGTTCCATTCGAGATGGTCGGCCTCCATTGGAACCATCCGCTCGAAGGGAGGTGAACATGCGAACATCCCTCGGCATTTCCGCCGGGAACGAGGTGGTGTGCTCGGCTCTGGTCGCCACCGCTCCATCCGGCGAACAGAACTTCGACTACCGCGTCGTCTCCGCCGACGCCGCCCACTCCGACCTCGGCGACCTCGTGTCGTCGTCGATCGAACTGATGACCAACCAGTTACCCGTGTCCCAGCAGCACATGGAGCTGGATGGCGAACCGCTCGGACGCTACTCCACCGGCGCGCACCGCCGTGCCGTCGCCACGCGCTCGCGCCCACCGACCAGTGTGGCCGTCGCCTACCGCAACCGCGAGCAGGCCCAGGCCATCCGGGCCGCGTGTTCGCACCACCGCGATCTGCGCCTGGTCCCCGAAGGCACCGCCGCGCTCGCCTATCTGCGCAATACCGGTCTGCTCGACCGGTATTCGACCGTGGCCGTGATCGACCTCGGCGCCACCGGCCTCACCGTCACCGTGGCCGACCAGTCCGACGGTACGGTCCTGCACACCGAACGTACTCCCACCCTCAGCGGCAACGCCATCGACGAGCTGATCTACCACCACCTCGTCGACCTGCACTACGCCCGGCGTGGGACCAGGCCCAACCGCCAGACCCTCACCAATCGCGGCCGCGCGGCGAAAGAACACCTCACCGTCGCGCCCGCCGTCACCATCGACCATGTGGCCGGGCAGCCACTGAAACTCACGCGGTCCGATTTCGAAGAGCTCATCGGCGGGCTGCTGCGCAATATCGCGGTGTTCTCGGGTTCGGTGTTCACCAGGGCGCCGAAGTACCCGGAGGCGGTCGCGGTGATCGGCGGCTGCGCGAACATTCCCAGCGTCGTCGACACTCTCGACGCGCGCCTGGACGTCCCGGTGGTCACGGTGCCGGATCCCGAGGCCGTGATCGCCAAGGGCGCGGCTCTGCTCGCCGACGCGGCGGCACCCTCGGCTCTACAGGTGGCCACACTCGGTGACGCGCCGAGCGGCACCTTCGCCAAGGTGATCGGCACGCTGGCCGGTGCGGTGGTCGTGGTCGGGCTGGTGATCGGTTACGGCGTACGGACCATCTCGCCGGACGCCCCCGACGTGACGCCCGCCGGCACCAGCAGCACCGTGCGCCAGCCGCCGTTACCCGTGGTGCCGCCGGCACCGACACCCACCTATCGAGAGAGCACCGACCGCACCGGGGTCACCGTGGCCCCGCCGGTCGTCGAGTCGCCCGCTCCCACCCAGGAGCCGACCACCACGACTCCGCCGACGTCCACACCGTCGACCACCCCCGCGCCGTCCCCGTCGCCCACGACGACGGCACCGACCCTGCGCCCCGACCCGAACCTCCCGCAGATCCCCTACCCGGAATCGCCGGGCGGCATCAACAGCGGATCCGGTCGCGGCCAGCAGCGCCCGTCGACCCCGAACACCTCCCCCACCCAGGCACCGGCCAGCGGCAGCCTCGTGGTTCCGCCGACAACAGGCGTCACCCCGCTCGTCCCGGTGGACTAGAACCAGCAGATCTAGCGCAGCGCGCTCACCGACACCGGGAGCCCCGGATCGGTCGCCACCGTCAGCTCGGCGGGTTGGGCGCCCGCGGCGATCACATGCGCGCCGAGGGCCGCGATCATCACCCCGTTGTCCGTGCACAGTCGCGGCTTGGGCACCCGCAGGGTCAATCCGGCTGCGGCGCAGCGCTCCTCGGCCAGCGAGCGGATCCGCGAGTTCGCCGTGGCACCGCCACCGAGCACGATCGTGTCGACGCCGACATCGGTCGCCGCGCGCACCGCCTTCATCGTCAACACATCGGCCACGGCCTCCTGGAACGACGCGGCGATATCCGGGATCGGCAGCTGTTCGGGCGTGATGCCCTGGCGCTGCGCGGCTTCCACGTATCGGGCGACGGCGGTTTTGAGGCCGGAGAAGGAGAAGTCGTAGCGGGCATCGCGCGGGGCGGTCATGCCGCGCGGGAAGGCGATGGCGCGCGGGTCACCGTCTTGTGCCATGGCGTCGAGCGCCGGACCACCGGGGTAGCCGAGGCCGAGCAGCCGGGCGACCTTGTCGAAGGCCTCGCCCGCGGCGTCGTCGACAGTGCTGCCCATTTCGGTGATGGGCGAGCCGAGATCGCTCACCTGCAGCAGATGCGTGTGCCCACCCGACACGAGCAGCGCCACCGCGGGCGGCAGCGGGCCGTGTTCGAGGGTGTCGACCGCGACGTGCCCGCCGAGGTGGTTGAGCGCGTAGAACGGCACGTCCCAGGCCGCCGCATAAGCCTTGGCGGCGGCGACACCGACCAGCAACGCACCGGCGAGACCGGGCCCGATGGTGACGGCGAGCGCGTCCGGCTTGCTGATCCCGGCGGCTGCCAGCGCGCGGCGCATGGCCGGCACGATCGCCTCGAGGTGTGCGCGCGAGGCGATCTCGGGCACCACCCCGCCGAAGCGGGCGTGCTGGTCGACACTCGAGGCCACCTCGTCGGCGAGCAGTTCGACCGACCCGTCGCGGTGACGGCGCACGATGCCGACTCCCGTTTCGTCGCACGAACTCTCGATCCCCATGACGATCACGCCGCGACCCCGCTCACAGTCGATCCGATCCGGTAGGCGAATGCGGCGCCGTTCACGACAGCACCTCGTCCTGGCGACCGCGCGCGGCCCACTCGTCGGCCGCGGCGGTGAGTTCCGGACGCCGCATCGTGTACGCGTCCGCCCCACTCGGGTGGTAGTAGTTCTTGCGCAACCCGATGATGTGGAAACCGTGCTTGGCGTAGAGCGCGATCGCGGGCGCGTTGTCGGTGCGGACCTCGAGGAACACCGGGCCACCGCGTTCGGCCGCCGTCGCCAGCAGGGCCTCGAGCAGCAGGGTCCCGATGCCACCGCGATGACACTCCGGGTCGACCCCGATGGTGTGCACCTCGGCCTCGGGATGGGCGTTGTCGCCGAGCAGCGCGATGCCCGCGTAGCCGACCATGGTGTCGTTCTCGTCGCGGGCGGTGATGTAGCGGTTGTGCGCCCCGGCCAGTTCGGATCGGAACGACACCGCCTGCCAGGGATCGTCCTCCGGGAACAGCAGGTGTTCGAGTTCGACGCAGCGGTCGATGTCGTGCACGGTCATCGGGGCGATGCGGTAGGTCACGAGGCGCCCGCCAGGGTGCGGAAACTGTTCTCCACGGCGTCGGGCCGACGCAGGTACAGGGGCACGAGCGCCTCGGGCACCGCACCGGCCAGCAGGTCGGGTGCGGCGACGGCGACCAGGCCCGCGGGCGACGGCGTCTCGTTCGGCAGGACCGGCAGATCGAAGTCGTCGACGTGGGCGGCCGACCCGGCGATGGCGACGGCGTCGCCCATCGGTACGTCGGCGGGTTTGCACACCTCAGGCCCCGCCACGCGCGCACCGTCGAGGTAGCGCGCCCAGTACACCTCACGCCTGCGCGCGTCGGTGACCACCAGCAGTTCACCGGCTTCGCGTTGTTCGCCCGCGCTGTCGGCGGCGATGGCGTCGAGGCTGCACACACCGTGCACGGGCAGGCCGAGTGCGTCACCGAAGGCGGCCGCGGTGGCCATGCCCACGCGCAGGCCGGTGAACGGGCCGGGCCCGATCCCGACGACGACGGCGTCGAGGTCGGCGCGGGCCACCCCGGCTTCGGCGAGGCATTCGAGGATCTGCGGGGTGAGGACCTCGGCGTGGGCGCGTGCGTCGACCTTCACCCGGGTGGCGAGGGTGGCCACGGCGGGTCGGGAGTCCGCGTCGTCGGCCGGTGACAGATGCACCAATCCCGCTGTAACGGCAGGTGTCGCGGTGTCGACTGCTAGTACGAGCATGATTGTCTCAACAATACCGGGTGGTATCCGCGACCGGCGCGCACTGGTGGATCGGGTCCGCGCGCGTCAGCCGATCCATTCCCAGATCGCCGTGCGCACATCGGATTCCGGTTCCCGCACCAATTGCACGCGCAGATGCCGGTCGGCGAGGTGTTCGACCACGCCCTTGCCCCACTCCACGACGACCACCGCGTGGTTCAGGTCGGTGTCGAGGTCGAGGGAATCGAGCTCGTCGAGGTCGCCGGCGAGCCGGTAGGCGTCGACGTGAACCATCGGCACCCCGGGCGAGCCGTCGGGCCGCTGCCCGGCGCGGTGGGCGCGGGCGATGATGAATGTCGGCGAGCTCACCCGTCCCTGCACACCGAGACCTGCGGCGATGCCTCTGGTCAATGCGGTCTTGCCTGCGCCGAGCGGGCCGTCGAGCACCACCAGATCGCCGGGGCGCAGTGCCTGCGCGAGTTCGCGGCCGAGTGCCTCGGTGTCGTCGACGGACGGCAGGACGCGGGTGCGTGGGTCAGCCACCGACGGCCTCCCCGCCGAAGCTCTCGGCGCCCGCGCGGGCGAGCAGCCGGTCGAGCGCGTCGAGGGCCACCTGCGGGAACTGCAGGTGCGGCATGTGTGCTCCCTCACCGATCCTCACCAGCTCGCAGTTGGGCAGTGCCTCGGCGAGCAGGCGCGAGTTCTCGAACGGGATCACCATGTCGTGCGCGCCGCCGAGGACGAGCACGGGCAGCTTGTTCAGTATCGGCAGCGCGGCCGATTCATCGTGCAGCTCGATCGTTTTCAGGAACTTCTCGACCGTGGCGACGGGTGTGCGGTCGATCATCATGGTGGTGAATCGCGACAGCGTGGGACTCACCGGCCCGTGGAACGAGCTGACGTGCAGGATCGGCGTCACCACGTGCTTGCTCGCCGAGCGCCCGAACTGCACCAGCGCGGGCGCCGACCGTACGGCCAGCCCGAAAACGCCGAGCGCCGGATGCCGCAGCAGCTGCAGCACGCCGGTCGAAGTGACCTCGGCAGCGGCGGTGTTGAGCAGGGCGACCCCGACCACCCTGGCGGCGAACAGTTCGGGGAACTGCGCGGCCGCCGCGAGCACCGCCATCCCGCCGAGCGAATGACCGACGAGCACCACCGGCCCCTTCGGCGCGCAGGTGCGGATCACGGTCGCCACGTCGCGGCCGAGCTGGGCGATGGTGCAGCTGTCGGTGCTCGGCGTGCCGGAGCGGCCGTGGCCGCGCTGGTCGAAGAACACCATCCGGATCCGCGGACCCCACTGCTGGGCCAGGTCGCGGCGCTGGAAATGGAACGAGTCCATGCTGTTGCAGAAGCCGTGGACGAAGACGAGCGTCACCTCGGCGATGTCGTCGCCGTAGGTGCGGGTGGCCAGCGACACACCGTCGTCGGCGCGGACCTCACCTGGCTCGTCCTCATCGATCAGGGCGAAGTTCTCATCGCGATACTCGTCACGTTCGGCGGGCCAGCGCACCCGCGCGCCGATGCGGCGCAGCGTGTGGGCGAGCGCGAGGGCACCGAGCACGCCGGCGGTGGCGAACCCGCCGCGCACCACCTGACGGCGCCTCATCGACCGGTCCCCACGTAGCGGCGGACCGCGCGACCGCGCGGCGAGCACACGATCTCGTAGTCGATGGTGTCGAGCAGCCGCGCCCAGTCCAGGGCGTGCGGGTGTCCCGCGCCGCCACCGAACAGCACTGCCCGGTCGCCCGCGCGCACATTGCCGACGTTGTCGCCCAGGTCGACCATGAACTGGTCCATGCACACCCTTCCGACATTACGGTGCAGCGCGCCGCCGAGCCACACTTCGAAACGCCCACTGAGCGAACGGAACACACCGTCGGCGTATCCGGCGGGTACCAGGGCGACGGTGGTGTCGCGCGGCGCGATCCACCGGTGCCCGTAGGACACGCCCTCCCCGGCAGCCACCCTTTTGACCAGGGTGACCTCGGCCTGCAGGGTCATCGCGGGCCGCAATCCGAAGTCGCCCAGCTCCGGGATCGGGGAGAGCCCGTAGACCGCGATACCCGGCCGGACCAGGTCGAAGCGCAGATCGGGGCGGGTGAGGGTGGCGGCCGAGTTCGACAGGTGAACCAGCTCGGGCTCGAGGCCGTGCTCCTTGGCCAGCGCGATGGCCTCGAGGAACCGTTCCCGCTGCCGGTCGATGCCGGGGTTGCCCGGTTCGTCGGCGTGCGCGAGGTGGGAGAAGATGGCGCGAAACCGCAGCACACCGTTGTCGACCAGGCTGCGCAAGGCCGCGAGGACCTGGGGATATTCGGTCACCGCGACACCGTTGCGGTTCAGTCCGGTATCGACCTTGAGCGAGACCGTCCCGGCGCGGCCGACCCGGCGCGCGGCCTGCTCGACCACCCGCAACTGCTCGAGCGAGGACACCCCGATCTCGACATCGGCCACGATCGCGGCGCCGTAGTCGGCGTCGATGGTGTTGAGCCAGCACAGGATCGGCGCGTCGATCCCCGCGGCCCGCAATTCCAGCGCCTCGGCGACCGTGGTGACGCCGAGTTCCCGCGCGCCCGCCCCCAGCGCGGCACGCGCGACCTCGACGGCACCGTGGTTGTATCCGTCGGCCTTGACCACGACCATCACCCCGGCGTCGCCGGCGAATCCACGCAGCACACGCACGTTGTGAGCAATGGCGTCGAGGTCGATAACCGTCTCCACTTGCACTGTTCCGCCTGCCTTTCCGCCTCTCCGGGACTTTTGGCCAGACTCGGGCTCGGAGCATCATGGGACGCGGCAAGCTTGTGAAGCGTGGCCGGGGCAGCCCGTACCCGGTGAGTTACCCATGTCCGCGCTTCCGCCTGCCGTCGACTCTAGGCCAGCAGTTCTGCCTTCCCGCGACGCAGGGCGGTTCCGCCCCACAGTGGCGTCAGCGCGGCTTGCACGAAGCCGACGGTCGCTACCACCGGCGGGTCTTCGATCGCCTCGCCGAGGGCGACACTCAAGTTGCCTGAGTGTCGCGGGTCGGGGCGAGTTCCCGGAGTAGTCGCACCGCCGGCCGGACATGGTTGAGCAAAGGGGTCGCCGAGATGGGTGCGCCTGCGGTTTGTGAGTCGTGGGCGGCCAGGTTGGCGGCGAGGGCGTGGACCCGGGCTGCGGCGGCCGCGGCCCAGGTCGGAGGTTTGCCCGCGGCGAGCAGGGCGCCGATGATGCCCGCGAGTATGTCGCCGGAGCCGGCGGTGGCGGCCCACGATGCGCCCGCGTCGCTGACCAGGGTGGTCTCGCCGGGGGTGGCGATGATGGTGGCGCGGCCCTTCAGCAGTACCGTCACGCCCCATTGCTCGGCGAGGGCGCGGACCGCTGCCACCCGGTCAGGATCGGGGCTGGTGCCTGCGAGGCGGGCGAATTCCCCGGCGTGCGGGGTGAGGACGGTCGGGGCCTGCCTGCCGCGCACCAGGTCGGGTTCGCGGGAGAGGATGGTGAGGCCGTCGGCGTCGATGATCACCGGGAGATCCGTGGCGAGCACCCGGGCGAGATCGTCCCGCTTGTCCGTTCCGGCACCGGGCCCGAAAACCCACGCCTGTACCCGGCCCGTCTCCTGAATACTCGGCGCGGCAACGACTTCCGGGAGTTGGCGCACCACCTCGGTGTCTCTCCCGGCGTACCGCACCATTCCCGAGGTGGCCGCCACAGCGGCACCCGTGCACAGCACCCCGGCGCCCGGATACTCCGCGCTGCCCGCGCAGACGCCGGTCACGCCCTGGGTGTACTTGTCGTCGAACGGTCCCGGCACCGGCCATCCGGCGCCGACTTCGGCCGGATCGAGTTGCGCCAGCGTGGCATTGGCCGGCCGTAAGCCGATGGGCACCAGGATGATTCGTCCGCAGCGTGCGGGTTCCAGCGCGTGTACCGGTTTGTACGCCCCGAACGTCACTGTCACATCAGCCCGCACGGCAGGTCCGTCGACAGCCCCGGTGTTCGGGTCGACACCGCTCGGCAGATCGGCAGCGATGATCGGACCGTCAACGGCGGCAACCATTTCCGCTGCAGCGGGCCGCAAAGGCCCCTTGCCGGAAATTCCGACGATCGCATCGACCACCATGTCGACTTCGCCCAGTCGATCGACCACCCGCCCACCGGCGCGCCGAAAAGCACTGAGCCCCTGCGCATGCGCGCGCTCGGGATTCAGCAGCACCGCCTGCACCGCCACCCCTCGCCGCCGCAGCATCGCACCGGCCCACAACCCGTCACCCCCGTTGTCACCCGACCCGACCAGCACGCCCACCGAACGCCCGACCACTCCCCCTGTGCCCGAACGCAATTCATCGACGACCACCCGCGCCAACCCGAACGCCGCGCGCCGCATCGGCACACCGTCGGGTACCCGGGTGAACAGTTCCGCCTCGGCCGCCCGCACCTGATCGACGGTGAAATAGTCACGCCGAGCAACCATCGTTCGCCTCCCGCCTGCGCCCGCGCGGGCCACGACCGTCCCGCGATCGTTCGCAGACTACGCTGCACAACCATGTCGATGGTTCGTCACCGCGCCGCACGGGTTGCCGCCGGATTCACCGTGGTCGCCGCCCTGCTCGCCGCCGGTTGTTCCGGCGACGCGGACAACGCCGCCACCACCACAACCCGCAAACCCCGCCCGGTCAGCACCACGACCACGCCGAGCGTCCAGGTGGACGCCGCCCTCACGGTCGAGGTCAGCGACATGAAGTACAGCCCGGCCCAGGCGACGATCAAGGTCGGTCAAACCGTCACCTGGAAGTTCTCCGACAAGGCACCCCACAACGTGCAGGGCATCGGCGACAAGGCGATGGGCATCAACAGCCCCATCATCGACAAGGGCGAATGGTCCTACACCTTCACCCAGCCCGGCACCTACCGCTACCTGTGCTCCCTGCACCCCGACATGCGCGGCCAGATCACCGTCGAATAGACCCTATTCGACGGTGACGGACTTCGCCAGGTTGCGCGGCTTGTCGACGTCGTAGCCGCGTGCTTGGGCCACCTCGGCGGCGAAGATCTGCAACGGAACCGTCGACAGCAACGGCTGGAACAGGGTCGGGGCGACCGGGATCTCGATGAGGTCGTCGGCGAACGGGCGGACCGTGTCGTCGCCTTCCTCCGCGATCACGATCGTGCGCGCCCCGCGGGCCTGGATCTCGCGAATGTTGCTGAGCAGCTTGGAATGCAGCACCGCGCGCCCCTTCGGCGACGGCATCACCACGATCACCGGCAGACCGTCTTCGATCAGCGCGATCGGGCCGTGCTTGAGCTCACCCGCCGCGAAACCCTCGGCATGCATGTAGGCCAGTTCCTTGAGCTTGAGCGCACCCTCGAGCGCCACCGGGTAACCCACGTGGCGGCCCAGGAACAGCACCGTCGGCACATGCGCCAGCTCGCGGGCGATGGCACGCACCTGCGGCGCGGTGTCGAGCACCCGCGCGATCAGCTTCGGCATCGACTCGAGCTCGGCGAACTCGCGGGCCACCTCGTCGGGATACTTGGTGCCGCGCGCCTGCGCCAGCGCCAGGCCGACCAGATAGTTGGCGGCCACCTGCGCCAGGAACGCCTTGGTCGAGGCCACGCCGATCTCGGGCCCGGTGCGGGTGTAGATCACCGCGTCGGACTCGCGCGGGATCTGCGCGCCGTTGGTGTTGCATATCGCGAGCACGCGCGCCTTCTGCTCCTTGGCGTGGCGCACCGCTTCCAGCGTGTCGGCGGTCTCCCCCGACTGCGAGATCGCGACCACAAGCGTCGACCGGTCCAGCACCGGGTCGCGGTAACGGAATTCGCTGGCCAGCTCCACTTCCACCGGCACCCGCGTCCAGTGCTCGATGGCGTATTTGGCCAGCAGACCCGCGTGGTAGGAACTGCCGCACGCCACCACGAACACCTTGTCGAATTCGCGCAGTTCCTGGTCGGCGAGGCGCTGTTCGTCGAGCACGATCCGCCCGCCGTTCTCGTCGACGACGAAATGCCCGATCAGGGTGTCGGCGACAGCGGTCGGCTGCTCCTCGATCTCCTTGAGCATGAAGTAGTCGTGGCCGCCCTTCTCGGCGGCGGCCAGGTCCCAGTCGATGGTGAACGGCCTGCTCGTCACGTCGGAATTGCCGTCGAAGTCGGTGACGGTGTAGCTGTCGGCGGTGATCACGACGGCCTGGTTCTGACCGAGCTCCACGGCTTCGCGGGTGTGCTCGATGAACGCGGTGACGTCGGAGGCGATGAACATCTCGCCCTGCCCGACCCCGACGACCAGCGGCGTCGACTGCCGGGCCGCGACGATCGTGCCCGGATGATCCGCATGGGTGAACACCAGCGTGAACGCGCCGTCGAGGCGGCGAAGCACGGCGAGCACGCTCGCGGTGAAGTCACCGGCGGTCGGCCCCTCGGCGTACGCGCGCGCCACCAGATGCACCGCGACCTCGGTGTCGGTGTCGCTGAGCAGCTCGATCCCGGCGTCCTCCAGCTCGCGACGCAGCGGTACGAAGTTCTCGATGATGCCGTTGTGGACCACGGCGAGCTTGCCGGAGGGATCGCGGTGCGGGTGGGCGTTGCGGTCGGTCGGCGCGCCGTGCGTGGCCCAGCGGGTGTGCCCCATTCCGCTGGTCCCGGCGAATTTCTCCGCGCCCGCCTCGTCGAGTTCGGCTTCCAGATTCGCCAGCCGCCCCGCCTTGCGTTCGACCGCGAGACCCCCGTTGCCGTCGAGAATCGCCACCCCGGCGGAGTCGTAGCCCCGGTACTCCATGCGACGCAGCGCGTCGACGACAACGCCGAGCGCATCCCGGTATCCGACGTAGCCAACGATTCCGCACATGGTCCCCCACCCTACTGATCGGCTAGTCTTCACGCCGTGTCGGACTCCGTGAAATCGCTCCTGAGCACCCTGTCCATGCGCGGTCCTCACCGGGTGCTGCGTGGCAATCTCGGCATCGCCGGCCAACCCGGCGTCGTCTATACCCCGGAGTCGGGGCTGAACCTGCCCGCCGTCGCGTTCGCGCACAGCTGGCTGACCAGCGCCGAGAACTACAAGGGCCTGCTCGAGCACATCGCGTCGTGGGGTTTCGTGGTCGCCGCCCCCGACACCGAACGCGGACCGATCCCGTCACACCTCGACCTCGCCACCGACCTGCTCACCACCCTCGACATCGTGAGCAAGGTCCGCCTCGGCGACGGCACCATCAGCGTCCATCCCGACCGCCTCGCCCTGGCCGGTCACGGCATGGGCGCGGGCGCCGCCGTGATCGCCGCCGCCCAACGCCCCGTCGCCACCGTCGCCGCCCTCTTCCCCGCGCCCACCTCCCCCACCGCGGAGCACATCGCCCCCGACCTCGACGTCCCCGCCCTCATCCTCACCGGCGACGACGTCGACTCCCTCAACTCCAACGCCCGTCCCCTGGCCACCGCCTGGTCGGGCCCCTGTCTCCTGCGCCGCCTCGACGGCGCCACCCCCAACGGCATCATCGAAGGCCGCCGCCTCTTCGCCGCCCTCGGCGCAGGCCGCTACGAATACAAAACCGACAAGGCCACCCGAGCCCTCCTCACCGGCTACCTCCTCACCACCCTCCTGGGCGAGAAGAAATACAAACCCTTCGCCGACCCCGAAGCCACCATCCCCCACACCACGGTCATCGACCCTCACGCCGAGGTCGAGGTGGAAACCCCGAAACTGTCCGTCGGCACGATCGCCAAGCTCATCAAGGGCTGAAAGCCGTTCAGCGGAACCGCACTTCACACACATCGAGTCCGGGAGTGCGCTCGTAATGGCGCACGTTCGCGGTAGGTATCTGTCCCCGAAACTCATCGCGGTCGCGGCTGTCAGCACGTCGTGGACGCCGATCTCCTTCCCCCGATGGATCCGCCTCGCGCACCGCCTCCAGATCGTTCGCCGAACCCGGGATCAGGCCTCCCTGCCGAAGTGAGCAGTCGCAGCGCTCTGTCATCGACCTACCATGCCGCCCGTCTCCGGATACTCATCGGCCCCGATGCCCACGGATACCGCTTCAACGCACGACGCCTTCTCCGGTGTGGCCCTACCTTTCCGCATCGCCTCTTTCGTTGCGAACAGTTGCGACCGCGACGGAGTGGGCACACAATGCGCTGTCGATAATTAATCCAGCACACTCCCGGAAGGCGTTTGACGCCACAAACTGTCATCGCCGAACCGGACAGAGGCGGTCGCATCATCCTTGCGAGCTAGCAACGTCCAGCCATTCTCAAATTTCACACGGAGCGTCCCGGAATTGAATCCAACCGAGGAAATAATACGAGCGGTGGTCAATTCCATGACATTGGCGCACCACGTGGTTGATATAACCACTTGGCCGCGAAGCGGTAGTATCCAGCGATCCTCGAGCTCAGTCAATACGGAATCCTTCGATATCGGCATGCATACCCTAATGATCCTTCGGGCAGGAAGTCTGTGGATATTTCCGATGCTATCTGCTCATGTCGCGGATACCTTCGACGAAGTCTCAGACACCAGTAGTTCTGAACCCGATCTCCGGCCCGTCAGGGAAGGCTGGGTGCGAGGATAGTCGCAGCTTCCAGTGCGCGTGCGCATTGGTCTGCCGGATTATGTGCTGCAGGGGCGTCCTCGATGCGAATGAACACCGAGCCGGTCCCGAGCCCGAGCACGACCTCACACTCACGTTCGGCTGTTCGATCCTGGATTCCGACACGCTGGCCCACCGTCGTCTCGGTAGCCGTGGGTTTGGTTCGTTTGACGGCGTCGAGTGGATAGACCGTGGATCGGATGCCGAGGTGCGACACCCACACTGCCTTCAGTCGTGCCAGGTGCAGTACTTCCAGTCGTCTCGCGATGTCGCGGTCGAGGTCTTGGTCTCCGGATCGACATGCATCCGCCGCAGCAACTCGGCCGATACCGCCGTGCACGGGTCCCACAGCACGGCGGTGGACATCGCCGGTTTTCCGGGGTGGTCACCACTGAACCCGCAGGCACCGAGCGCGACGGGGGATATCACGAGCAGCGCGAGCACTGTTGTCGATCGCATCTGTTCTCCTGTCCCACAACGTCCGAACGCCGGTGCGACAGGAATGAATCGGTGCACGCGGCGTGACGTTGGTGCGGACCTATTCGGGCAGTCTCGCTATTGCTTTCTTGGCTTCGTCGCGGGTATACGCGTCGGAATCTACTAGGTAGGGCTGAATGAGTGCCCGCACACCGGGCGCCTTCATCTGGCCAAGCGCTTCGATCGCGAAATTTCGGGTGTGGGGATGTTCAAGGTGAGCCAACGCGATCTCCTTCGCAGCCGGTGTCGGATGGCGGCCGATGAAACGCATGAGCGCCGCGATAACGACATCACCAGGCGGTTGTTCGGAGATCACGGTGGCGACCAGGTCGAAATCGCTCGATTCCGCGGTCGTGGCCAGCCCCGACCCGGCCCAGTATCGGACATCCTCGGCAAGCGGAGGGCGTCGACGTAGTTGGTCGACAAGTAGGTCTATGGCGGCGCGGTTGCCGTGTGCGGCCGGGTCGTTGAGGTTGCGGATGAGGTCCGCGCGAATGCACGCCTTGTGATGTTCGGCTGTGTTGAACCGTCCCCATTCCTCAGGCCCGGGGATCTTGTCGTCCAGGTGGGCGAGCCAGTCGAGGAAGACTGGGATAGCGGGCGGGATGGTAGGGAGCTTCGCGAGGTCGCTGAGCCCGTAGGCGCGTACTCCGACGGCGGCGAGGTCGCGGACAAGTCGCAGGTCGTAGCCGTTGCGTCCGTCATGGAACCACGCCGGTAGGTTGGTGAGCCAGTCCTCACCATGGGGCATGCCAGGGTAGGTGATGACCGGTGGGGACGCAGCGGTGGATGGTGTCGCGCGCCGCTCACCGCGGTCAGCCGCCGTCGGGGTGGTCTTGGCGATAGCGAGTTGGTGGATATGGAAGGCGGCGAGCCGCTTTCGATACTGACGAAGGTTGGCCAGTTGCTGTTGTCCGCGACGCTGCCAGTCCGCCAGGTCCGCTGCCGAGCCCTCGACGGTTGACAACGCCGAACCTGGTTCCAGACCGGCTTCGGCAATGCCTGTAGCCAGGGTGTCGATGAACCGGTCGAGCTCGGCGATGAGGTGGGCGAGATCGTTTTCGCTCGGTGCGTCAGAGGTCGGCGTTGTCATCGAGCTCCTTCCGGATCAACGTGATCTTGCCTTCATCGACGAGCTTCTGAACATCGGGCGTGAGCTGAGTGCGGTGATCGGTGACCAGGATCGGCGAGTAGCCCTTGCTGTTGGCGTAGTCGACCATATCGGTGATCTGCGCGGTGTCGCGACTGTCGAGCTTGTTCTTGTTCTTGACCTCGGTGACCTGACCGAGCTGGGTGTCTATGTGGTCGGGGGCACGGACTCGTCCGTTGACAACAACTTCTTCTTTCTTTCCTCGTGGTATCCCTGCCCGGTCTTCGCCTTGTTGCCCGGTGGCACCGCTATCTCTGGTATCGCCGTTGTGGATCGGGTCGGTGTTACGCGGTGTCCGCTCGATAATCCCCGTCAACAGTCGCGAGGAGGCTGTCGCTGTGGTGTAGATGCCGGTGTTGGAGTTGATCGCCGTTGCGACGAAGGTGTCGAGTTCGACCATGAGCGTGTCGAAATCGGTCGCGGCTTGGCGGATGAGCGCGTTCTTGGCAGTGGTGTATCCGACGTCGCCGCCTTCTCCTCCGGGAGCGGCTTGTGCAACGTCCAGCGCCGCTAGTGAGGTGACCAGGCTGTTCAGAATCGCTTGGACCTGTTGGCGTTCGGTGTCGGACTTGTCACCGACTTCGGTGCACGCCGCGCGTAATGCTTTGGCGATGGTGCCAGTGTCTCGGTACGCCGTCGCGATGAGCGCGACTTCCTCGAGGATGCCTTCGACTTCGACTTCGGTTTGGTCGTAGAGGTGCCCTTTGACGTCGTTGAACATGCTGATCGCGTCGGTTTCGGCGTGTTCGCCGAAGATCTGGAACTTCTCGCCTGCGGTTTTGATCCGAGCGAAGTCGCAGTCTGGCCACTTCTTGGTGACTTGGTCGGCGATCTTGTCCCAATGCGCTGGCCTGTCTCCGGTCCCGCCGGCCGAAATCTGCTTGGGGTGTAGGGCATCAACGATCGTGGTGACGCTTGGGGCCGATGTTTGGTCGGCTCCTGACTGATTGGGGTCGGTCGCAGATTCGTTGGTGTCGTAATTCGCACCGGACTGATGGACCTGCTTGGCGAGTTCCCCGGCAGCGAGGGCGGTGAGCGAGCCCAGCTCGAATACATCCGAGGCCGACTGGTCGTAACTGGTTGACCAGCGCACTCCCGCCTCATGCACGCCAGCCGAGCGCGCGACATCAAGGCTGACATCAAGGATTCGCAAGAAGGCTTCGAGCTCGCGACTGGATTGGGCAAGCCGAGCGGCCGCGACGTAATACGCGGCAGGATCCACATTGCCCATGGTCAGATCGCAGGTCGTCCGAGGATCTCGGCGTTGACCTGCCGTGCCTGGGTGTAGTTGTGGTGAGCGTTGTCGATCTTGAGCCGGTAGTCGCCTAGCTGCGCGACGAGCCGGGCACCGTTGGTCTGCCAGGTGGTGTGGACTTGGTCGAACGCTTCGGCCGCTGCTCCGCTGAACCCACCCGCGCGGAGCTCGTCGACGGCCGACTTCGCACCGGATAGTTCGTCGGTCACGGCGCGGAGGAAGGCATCGAGCGAGGTCGAGAAGTTCGCCAGATCATCGAGGTTGTAGCTGAACGCCGCCATCACGTGTCCTGCCCATCACCCGGTTGCTGGACACCTGGTAGTGGGGCCTGGGTAATCGCGTCGCTGTTGGCGATATCGGAAGCCGCAATCTGATCGGCTACCGTAGTCAGCTTCGTTGACATGTCGGTGAGTTCGTTGATAAAGGCTCTGAGCTCGCCGAAGTCGCGTTGCCAGATCTGTTTCATCGAGTTCGCGGCGCTGCCGGTCCAGCTGTCGTACAAACTCGTGTTCTTGCTGTCGATGTCGCTAGCGGCCGCTGACAGCGTCGCGTGCAAACCCATCAAGCGTGTGGCCGCGGCCCGAACCTTCTCGGGCGCGACCGATAACTCGTCCCCCACGCGGGCACTTCCTATCCCAGCATCACGCCCGAGCGAGACCGAGCGTATCGTCGTGGTTCACAGTAGTAGAGCAAAGCGACTCGGGGAAGCGGACTTGGATGCGGTGGCGCGACAATGCCTCACAGCAGGTGCAAGACGACGTGGACGACCTTTTCGCCGATTGCGTTGATTTCGCCCAATCAGAGCTGCGGCAACACCGATCGTTCTCGCCGTTCGCATTCGTCATCAACGATGCCGGTCAGCGGGCCGCTCGGACGACAGACAGTGTCAGCACGTCGAAGAACGCGATCCACGATGCGCTGACCTTCGGTCGCGATGCCGGGGAATTGCGCGCGTTCGCGGTCGCGATGGATGTCGACATCCCGGCCAGCGGCGAGGACGCGATCGAGGTGCACATCGAGCACCGCAGCGGGATCGCCATCGAACTACTTGTGCCCTACGCGTCGAGCACCGACGGCATCGCACTCGACCTCACACGGATCAGCGCCGCGCAAGGGCAGCGTCGAATCTGGGGGTTGCGGCTCTAGCCGACTGCCATGAGCCAGAACGCGTCGTTCGTCCCCACGACGGCTTCGCGTGTGCAGAGCCTTTGCTGGCGTGGTCGTTGGTGGAACCAATTGGGCACGGCCGCAACCATCGTCGTCACCCTCGATGAGTTCATGCTCCATCGTCGCGGCAGCCTCGGCCCGGGCAACACCTACCTCCCCGGCACCATCATTATGGCCGCGTCCCCCGTTGCTGCCGCCCTCGCCACCCTGACCCACCGGCTGCGGATCCCGAAAGCCGTTGCGGCACAGCCTCAGTGAAGCCGCCCGGCTGGGGCCGCCATCGAGATCGCTGCGAGGGACTGGATATGACAGCTCGTCATCGGCGCAATACTCGATGCTCGGGATAGCGCGAACACCGTCAGGGCACCTTGGCGTCGGATCGGTGCCGCGAGCTGTCGGCACTGGGTCTCGAACTCGCATGATCGAGCCTGACCTCGGGATCGACGGGTTCGGCCGAATCGATCGCCCAATCGATCGGCATGGGCCTCAGTTCGCTCGGCACTTCGATCACCACCGGAATCGGGCAGCTGAGCTCGTTGTTCAGTGGGAACAGCACTACCGAATTCAGTATCGCCGGAACGACGCTCAGCTTGGCGACCGGCGAAGACGGGCAGCTCGAGCTCACTACGACCGACTCCACCGGCACTGCATACGAATACGGCCTTACTCTCAACGAGAACGGTATCCCGGTCGTCACCGACAACACCTCATCCGGCGCGGTTGGCACCGGCGAGCCTTCCTCGTCTAGCAGCCAGGCTCCCGCCGCACCCGAAGACGCCGGAACACTATCCGGCGCAACACCGAATCCCGCCGGCTCACTGAATGCCCGCGGCCAGGAAGCCGAGAACAACCCCGGCAGCTACAGCGGCGCCCCCGCATGGACCGCCACCGACGAACCCGACAACGAACCCGCTGTTTCGGAACGACGCCCGGGCTTGCCACCCGGACTGGACATGGTCGTCGCGCGTGCCATGGCGAAGAACCCGAGTCATCGGTTCAATTCCTGCACCGAATTCGCGCAGGCGGTTGTCCACGCCATGAGCACCGATCTCTTTGCACCGGCTGGTGGTCCGTCCGCAGCTCCCACGTGGACGCCTGCAATGCTGGCGAACGCCGAGACTGTCGCTACGCAGAGAATGCCACCTACGCCGAGGACCGGCCAAGGCCCGCTCTTGTTCGGGTTGTGGTGCGCGTTCTTCGCGCTCGTTGTCAATACCCCAGGGTTGGAAGCATGGAGTGCTCAGTACCCGACGATTGTCCTCGCCGGAGCATTCCTCGCGATGGTGTTGATTCCCGCTGGGGCTCGCATCCCGACTGGGCCACCTCGCCGATCGTCGCATCGTCTGCGCGGTCGGCGTGGCAATTTGTCTGATAGGTAGTCCGCTCACCATGGCGATGGGCGACCAGACATTGTTGAAGTCGGCGACAAGCAGCGCGGTTATCATCGCCGCTGCGATTGTCATGGTCAGGCCCTGGCCGCCATATTCACTGCGAGGACATCGACCGTCCGGACTGGCGGGTGGCGATGGCACTCGTTGGCGTCCCCTTGGTCCTGACCGGAGCGATCGAGCTGATCTACAGGTCGAGCGAGCAGAGGTGGTGGAATCTATGGTCACAATTCCACCTACTTCACATCGCGATGCTGCCATTCGTATTACTCGCCGTAGTATTGCTGATCACCCGGGTCCCGTCGAATACGGTCCGCGCGAAGGGTGCTCCCCCTTTGATGTGGACCATGCCATCGATTCGTCCCCTCGTCGTTTCGATTACCAGTTGGTGACATCGGTGAAGACGAGGATGCACAAGATCACCAGTAGCGACACGTAGAACAGGATGAGGAGCTGACGTGGTTGCAGCCGGACGGGCCGTCGGGCTGGAACTGTGGGCACCGGCTCTACTTCATCGACCTGCCGTCGAGCGGTCAATGCGGCCCAACCAGGCGCGCCTTTCACGACGGGCGGCCGCACCGGGCCTCGGTCGACGGTTCGGCGGTCGGCAACCGTGGTGACGACACTCGGGACCGCTTGCCGAGGCGCCGCGACGGGACCGGGCTCGGCGAGAAAGGCCTGGCTCACGGCAGACGCGAACTCGCCACAGGAATCGAACCGATCCGCTGGCCTTTTGGCGGTCGCTCGGGCGAGCACAGCATCCAATTGGGACGGTAGCTCCGGTCGCACACCCACGATCGAAGGCGTCGCTGCGGACATGTGCGCCTGGATCACCGCCACCGGATTCGTCGCTTCGAACGGGGATCTTCCGGTGAGCAGCGCGAAAAAGGTGCAGGCGAGCGAGTATTGGTCACACCGCGGGTCCAGCGGCAAGGCTGCGAGCTGTTCCGGTGCGGCGTAGGCCAGGGTCGCCGTGAACGAGCCGGTCTGGGTCAGCGGGTTCTTATCGATATGCAATCGTGCGATCCCGAAATCCGCGAGCACCACGCGCTCGGGCTGTCCCGGTAACGGCGCACCGAGCAGGATGTTCGCCGGCTTGATATCCCGATGCAGCACACCGTGACTGTGCGCGAAGTCCAGCGCCGCAGCGACTTCCGATACGACGCGCATCGCGCGAAACGGCTCGAAGACACCGACTGCCGCCGCATCGGTGCCGTGCACGTACTGCATGGCGATCCAGGGCCGCCTACCCTCGACCCCACGATCGAACACGCCGACGATATTCGGATGGTCGAGCCGTGCGGCGAGGTCTGCCTCACGCGCGAAACGCGCCCTGGCTTCCTCATCGCCGAACATCTGCTCGTCCAACAACTTCAACGCGACCGAGCGCGGCAGCCTCGGATGACGGGCCAGATACACCGTGCCCATCCCACCGCGACCGAGTTGCCGCTCGATCGCGTACCCGGCAATCAATCCGTTCTCAGGCACTGCCCCCACCGCATTCACGGCACTCATATGATCATCGATCTGCTCACGATGCCCTACCGGGAGATCTCAGTCCAGCCAGGTCGACCGGCGGTAGTACTCCGACTCGGGGTCGTAATCGCCGTCCGATGGCGCGACCGTCGACCTGGCCTGCCGTGCCGCGCGGGCCCGGGCGACCGCTGCGCGGATTTCGGCTTGCCGCAATTGTTCCGGGGTCCAGTTGGGGTCAGGTTCGAACGCCTCCGGAGGCCGCGGGGCCGACGGACGTACAGGTTCCGGTGTGCGACTCGGCGGCGGCGCAGATGATTCCGCAGGGACCTCGGGCGGATCCTGCACGACTTGGTCCTGGTCGGCCAGTTCCTGAAGTCTCTCAGTTGTTTCAGCAGCAAACCGCTCGGCACGGAGAGCTGTTTGACGGTGGATCTCGTCGATCTCCTCCGCCACGTTCGCCGAGCGTCGCCTGGCCTCGACCGCGATTCGCTCGATCTCTGCTGCGTAGTCCATGAGCGCCTATTCTCCGTGACCCGCGGATGGACTGCCGTCTGCTGGGAGCATCACAAAGGGCCTGCCTCAGCGAGAACCGCTCCACTGTCGCCGGCATCGCCCGCCGGGTGGTTCTCGACGGTAGGTATGTGCTCGCCATCGGTTTCCTGCCGGTCCGATCTGGGACCAACCGGAACACCGCCTGCGACAGAGCCTGAAGACGGCTCGCCCGAGCCGATTTCACTGGTCACCGGAGCATCCGTCAGGTCAGGAGTCTCAGCAGTAGTCGGGTCGGCAGCACCGCCCACCCCACTCCCTGCGTCCTCGAGACCCGCCGCGCCATGGCCGACGCCGGATTCTGGCGTACCCGAGCCCACTGCGCCCTCTTCGGCCTGCACGGCTCCGGTCTCGGCCGACTCGTCCTTCGTACTCGTGTCCGTCGTCAGGACAGGAATTCCGTTCTCGTCCAACGACAACCGGTACTCATTGGTAGTGCCATTCGCGTCAGTTGTCGTCAGTGCAAGTCCGTTCGCACCGGCTTCGATCGTTACCTTTGTGTCCCCGAGCTGGAAGGACGCCTCATGCTCGCCGGAAAGCAGGCTGCTCGCCTGTTCGGTCATCTGCTCGATACCGTCGCTCAGCGAGGTTCCCGCCGATTCCACGGCAGAGGTCAGTGTGTCCCCTAGGTCACCGGTCAACGCGCTCGACACGGTGGTGCCCAGTTCACTCAGCGTCGACGCGAGTGTGCTCAACGCACTGTTGGTATCGGAGTCGTCGTTGTCATCAGTGGTGGTTTGCGGAGTCTGCGTCGTTGTCGTTTTCGTCGTCGACCCCGAGGTATCACCGTTCTGAGTTCCTGCGGTGGAAGTGTCACCGCCCGTGCCTTTGGACTGATCGGTTGTTTTCTTGGACTGATCCTCTGTCGCTGTCGACTTGTCGCCCGGGCCGGCCTTCTCGTCGTCGTCGTTTGCGCCGCCCACGGACTTCGCACTGTTGTACGACTTCTCTTCGACCGCGTCGAGTGCTGCAGTGATCAGGTCGTACTTGCCTTCGATCGCTGTGCGAGCGATCGTGCATGCGGAGGTGAAGGAACTCAGCATCTGGTCGTACTTGAAGGCGAAGGTGTCTTGTAACCATCGCTCGCATGCGATTTTGATCTGATCGGGATACTTCTTCGGAAAAATGGCGCCAGGCAGCATCTTCTGCCACACGGCTTTGTCCATTTCGCCGGTCGCCTTGCCATCGATTACCTCGTCGATGTCCGTCGGCGTCAGTCCCCCGACTTCGACCTTGCCGTCCACCAAAGCTCCGTCAATGACGCTCACCTTGTCTTTGACGGTTTGCAAGATCGTCGTGCTCGCCGTGTTCAGGGCGTCGAGAACTCGCTGGACAGCCGTGCAATCGGTAGCCGATTGGGTGGCCAACCCCGTGACAATCTCGGCTCCTCGGGTACCCGCCTCACCCTGCCACGACGCCGGAAGAACGAGACCCACCTGCTTTTGTTTGTCCGACTGCATCTTCGCCGCGTTCAGCGAGAGTTGAAGGCTTGCCACAGTCGCGGCAAGGGTTTGCAGGTTCAATTGCCGTTCCGCGTCATATGTGGCATAGATCGCTTGCAGAGACATCGTCTGCGCGGTCGGGAAGGCACGCAGGTATCTGGGAGTCAGCTCCGTGAAGAACCCCAGGCCTCGTGCGGCGCCGGCGTCGAGCACCCCGTCGACAGTTTCAACCATGTTCGATCCCCTCCCCTGGTTCGACGCCCATCAGCCGGACAGCTGGGTTGCCAGCTTCTTCTGGTCCTGAGCGTTGGCGTTGTCGACACCGACCAGTTCGATGGTCGCGGTGCCGATTGCGCCTGCGGTGTAGTCGGTTGCAGTGGTCCACCGGTTCAGCCAGCCACTGATCCGGTCGAATCCTGCGGCGATCCGGTGACCACGGTCGGCATAGGCACGACCGGCGTCGACGCCCGTTCCCCACGGGCTGACGTTCGCCGCGGCCTTTCGTAGCTCGCCAACGGTGCTTTTGAGCTCATTGACCTGCTGGGTGACCGCAGCCTGGTTGACCACCACCCCGTTCGAAACGGTCGTACCCATCCCCACCTCCACACTCCGGACACGCCACAGCGGCGCCCTACCTACTTCGACGCACGAACCCACCAACGGGTTCCCACGAGGGCCCTACTTTCCCAGATTCCCCTGATCCGTCTTCCTCCACTCCGAAGTCCCATCCGGATGCCGGTGGTACTCCCACGCCGCATAGTCCCCGTCCTCCTCGATCACCGTCACGTGGTCGGCGAGGCCGTCCTCGTCGTAGTCGGACCAGATGGTGGTGGAGTTGGGGTCGGTGTGGGTGAGGGAGTCGGCTACGCCGTCGGCGTCGAGGTCTTGGGAGGGGGAGTTGAGTTCGACGGGGCCGAGGCTGTCGAGGGGTGTGTGCGCGTCGATGTCGGGTAGGCCGAAGCCGGGGATGTCGCCCGAGGTGACCATGGCTCCTCCTCAAACGGGAAACTCGCGGATGACGGCGCGGCGGAACCCCACCATCCTGTCATCCGCGAGCGGCTCACGGCCACGTCGGGTGTTATTTCTTGGGCATGATCAGCCACAGGATCAGGTAGAGCAGGAACTGGGGGCCGGGCAGCAGGCAGGAGGCGACGAAGGCGAGGCGAACGACGTTCGGGCTCCACCCGAAGTAGTCGGCGATGCCGCCGCAGACGCCTGCGATCATTTTGTCGCTGGTCGAGCGGGTGAAGCGGCGGGCGGGGGCAGTCATGATGGTGTGCCTTCCTGTCGAGCGGTGATGATTCAACTGTGCCCTCGCGTGCCGCTCCCGGCATCGGTCGACGGACCCATCCGCACCCTGATTTCGCACCACCCCATCTCAGGGTCACACCCTGAGATCGGGCAGACTCGAGCGGTGAGCACGACATTGCACGCCAGCGGCCTGTCCGCGGGACACGCCGAACGGACCCTGTTCGCCGACCTCGATTTCACCCTCGCCCCGGGCGATGTGATCGGGCTGGTCGGCGTGAACGGCGCGGGCAAGTCGACGCTGCTGCGGATGCTCGCCGAGCGCGACGCCGGCGACGGGACGATCACGCTGAGCCCGCCGGACGCCACCGTCGGCTACCTGGCGCAGGAACCGGAGCGCATCGAGGGCGAGACCGTGCTCGAATTCCTCTCCCGCCGAACGGGAGTGGCGCACGCGCAGCGGGTGATGGACGCGGCCGCCGAACGCCTCGGTGAAGGCGGAGACGACGACTACTCCCCCGCGCTGGAACACTGGCTCGCCCTCGGCGGCGCGGACCTGGAGCAGCGGGCCGAGGAGGTCGCGGCCGAACTCGGCCTCATCGATGGCCTGGCCGGTGGCCTGGACACCCCGATGACGGGCCTGTCGGGCGGCCAGGCGGCGCGCGCCGGACTGGCGTCGGTGTTGTTGTCGCGCTTCGACATCCTGTTGCTCGACGAACCGACCAATGATCTCGACCTCGACGGCCTGGAACGGCTGGAACGTTTCGTCACCGGTGTGCGGGTGCCGCTGATGGTGATCAGCCACGATCGGGAGTTCTTGGCTCGCACCGTGAATCGGGTGCTGGAACTGGACCTGGCGCAGCAGCAGTACGGCATGTACGACGGTGGGTACGAGGCGTATCTGACCGAGCGCGAGATCGCCCGCAAACACGCTCGCGAGCAGTTCGACGAATTCGCCGACACCAAAGCGGGTTTGGAGGCACGCGCCCAGATGCAGCGCAACTGGCTCGAGCACGGTGTGCGCAATGCCCGGCGCAAAGGCAAGAACGACTCGGACAAGATGGGCCGTAAAACGCGCGCCGAATCCACCGAGAAGCAGGCGGCGAAGGCTCGGCAGACGCAGCGCCGCATCGAACGGCTCGAGGTGGTCGAGGAACCGCGCAAGGAGTGGGAGCTGCGGATGGAGATCGCCACCGCCCCGCGCAGTGGTGCGGTGGTTGCCACCGCGAACAACGCGACCGTCACCCGTGGCGAGTTCACACTCGGACCGATCACCACCCAGATCGATTGGGCGGACCGGATCGTGCTCACCGGCGCCAACGGTTCGGGCAAGTCCACCCTGCTCGGGCTGCTGCTCGGCAAGATCGCTCCCGATTCCGGTTCTGCCGCTTTGGGTTCCGGTGTCGCCATCGGTGAGGTGGACCAGGCGCGTGGCCTGTTCCGCGGCACCGAGCGGCTGGTCGACACCTTCGGCGCGGCCATGCCCGAATGGCCCGACGCCGATATCCGCACGCTGCTGGCCAAGTTCGGGCTGCGCGGCCCGCACGTGATCCGGGCGTGCGACACGCTCTCACCGGGCGAACGCACCCGCGCGGCCCTGGCCTTGCTCCAGGCGCGCGGGGTGAACTTGCTGGTTCTGGACGAACCGACCAATCACCTCGACCTGCCCGCCATCGAACAGCTCGAGCAGGCGGTCGAATCCTTCACGGGCACCCTGATTCTGGTGACGCACGACCGCCGCATGCTGGATTCTGTGCGAGCGACCCGCCGTTGGCACATGGCCGCCGGGCTGCTCACCGAGAAATAGGACACCCCATGGCATTAGGCATCGACACCCGCGTCACGCTGCTCGTCACCGGGCTCATCTTCCTGAGCGCCCTGCTGCTCGGGATCTGGAAATATCGCGGCATCCGGGTCGACGGTGCCGCCCACGTCTACGTCGACATCGCGCACCGCGCGGCCCTGATGTATTCCTTCGCAGGCCTGGTGCTTGCCGTGTTCACCGAGCTCAGCGCCTGGCCGACGCTCGTGAATCTGGCCGCCGACCTGGTGGTTCTCGCGTTCTTCGCCGGGGCGATCGCCAGTTACGTGATGCACGGCCTGCGTCGCGACACCACCGACCAGTTCGCCGGGGAGATCTCCGGCGCGCTGAAGCTGTCGATGTACGGGCTGATCGTGGGTGAGGTCGGGGGTTTCCTCGTGCTGTTCACCGGTTTCATCGCCGGCCAGTTCTGATCAGATCGGTTGGACCACAGCCGTTTCCGCCGCACCGAACAGGTCGATATCGGACCCGAACTTGATCCCGACCAACCCGGCGACGAGCGTGGCGAGCAGGATCGCGACAACCACGATCAGCGACCGTGAGCGCGGTGAGGGCCGTGGCACCGCCACCGCACCGCTGCGCGACGTCTCGGCCTCGATGCGCTGACCGTATCCTTCGTCGCGGATCGGCACCGTCGGCGAATACCCCTGGGGCACTTCACGACACCCCGGCCGTCCGCACGCCCCACCGCAGCGGTGGGGCTCGCCGTACTCGTAGTACTGATCCTGGTAGTTGCGGGCAGGCAGCGGCGCCATGATCGGCCCCCTTCGAATCGTGCTGCGCGCCAAACTCTCCGGTGCGCCGAGCAAGCACACGCGCCACGGGCACACAGGTCCTTACGGCGTAGGCCGATAGTAGATGCAGCGGCGACGGCACGCCAGCCGATCAGACGGCGGCGACCTGCTTGGCCAGATCGTCGGCCAGCTGACGCGCCTGCGCCGGATCGGTGGCCTCGACCATCACCCGAACCAGCTGCTCGGTGCCGCTGGGGCGCAACAGCACCCGGCCCGACTCGCCGAGCATGCGCTCCGCCTCGGCCACCGCGTCGCGCACCTCGGGGGCGGCGGCGACCGCGGCCTTGTCCGACACCTTCACGTTCACCAGCACCTGCGGCACGGTGCTCATCACCGACGCCAGCTCCCCGAGCCCGCGACCGGTCTGGGCCATCCGTGCCATCAACCGCAGCCCGGTGAGCACACCGTCGCCGGTGGTGCCGTAGCGCGGGAAAACCACGTGACCCGACTGTTCGCCACCGAGACTGAACCCACCACGACGTAGCTCCTCGAGCACGTAGCGGTCGCCGACAGCGGCGGTGAGCACGCGAATACCGGCCGCGCGCATAGCGATATGCAAACCGAGGTTGCTCATCACCGTGGCGACCAGGGTGTCTTCGACAAGTTCGCCCGACTCACGCATGGCCAGCGCGAGTACCGCCATGATCTTGTCGCCGTCGACCACCTCGCCGGCGGCGTCGACCGCGAGGCACCGGTCGGCGTCGCCGTCGAGCGCGACACCCAGGTCGGCGCCGTGGGCGAGCACCGCGGCCCGGACCGCGTCCAGGTGGGTGGAACCGCAGCCGTCGTTGATGTTGAGACCGTTGGGTTCGGCGTTGATCGCGATCACCGTCGCGCCCGCCTCCCGGTACACCTGCGGCGCCACCTCGGCGGCCGCGCCGTGCGCGCAGTCGACCACGACGGTGAGCCCGGACAGGTTCTCCCCGGTCGATTCGAGCAGGTGCTCGACATAGCGTTCGTGGGTGCCCTCGACGGTGTAGTCGCCGCGCACGCGACCGATACCCGCGCCGGTCGGGCGCACGGTGGTGCCGTCGGCGATCAGGGCCTCGATCCGCTGTTCCACGGCGTCGTCGAGCTTGTGCCCGCCCGCCGCGAAGATCTTGATGCCGTTGTCGGGCATGGGGTTGTGCGAGGCGGAGATCATCACGCCGAAGCACGCGTCGTACAGGCCGGTGAGGTAGGCGACGGCCGGGGTTGGCAGCACACCCACGGACAGCACGTCGACACCGGTGGCGGTAAGGCCCGCGGTCACCGCGGCCTCGAGCATCTCGCCGCTGGCCCGCGGGTCACGGCCGAGGACCGCGACCGGACGCTTCTTGCCCCGGCTGAGCACCTGCGCCGCCGCACCGGCGACCCGCATCGCCAGCTCCGGGCTCAAAGACTCGTTGGCGAGCCCACGAACGCCGTCCGTACCGAAAAGCTGTCCCATACCTGCCCCTTGTAGGTGGTCCATATACAGCACGAGAGCAGGCGACCAGCCGTGCTGGAAGCCTGCTCTCGCACACGTGCTCCGCAGACCGTACCGCCTCAGCCAAGGTAGGCGAAGACGGTGGTCGGCAGTGCCGAAATCAGCGCTTCGAGTACTGAGGCGCCTTACGGGCCTTCTTGAGGCCGTACTTCTTGCGCTCGGTGGCACGCGGGTCACGAGTCAGGAAGCCGGCACGCTTGAGCGCCGGACGATCCTCGGGAGTGACCTCGATCAGCGCGCGGGCGATGGCCAGACGCAGGGCGCCTGCCTGACCCGAGGGGCCGCCGCCGTGGAGCAGGGCGACGATGTCGAAGGACTCGGTCCGCTCGACGGTCACCAGCGGGGACTTCACCAGCTGCTGGTGCACCTTGTTCGGGAAGTAATCCTCGATGGTGCGGCCGTTGAGGGTGAAGTTGCCGGAGCCCGGAACCAGTCGCACGCGGACGACGGCTTCCTTACGGCGGCCGACGGTCTGCACGGGACGATCGATGACGATCGGCTCGTAGGACGCCTCGTAGACGGCCTCGCCCTCGTCGTAGCCTTCGCCGTCTTCGACGACCTCGACCACGGTCTCGTCGACCGCGTCGAACTCTTCGGGGGTGAACTCTTCAGGAGCGGTCACTGGGCCACCTGCTTGATCTCGAACGGAACCGGCTGCTGCGCGGCGTGGGGGTGGTTCGGGCCTGCGTAGACCTTCAGCTTGCCCGCGATCGCGTTACCCAGCTTGTTCTTCGGGATCATGCCCTTGACGGCCTTCTCCACGAGACGATCGGGACGGGTCGCCAACACCTCGCCGACAGTGCGCGACTTGAGGCCGCCCGGGTGTCCGCTGTGGTGGTGGATCAGCTTGTCCTGCTTCTTGTTGCCGGAGATGGCAACCTTGTCCGCGTTGATGATGATGACGAAGTCGCCACCATCGACGTGGGGTGCGTAGGTCGGCTTGCCCTTGCCGCGCAGCAGGCCAGCGGCCTGCACGGCGAGACGGCCGAGGACTACGTCAGTGGCGTCGATGACGTACCACTTGCGGGTGACGTCACCTGCCTTGGGGCTGTACGTAGGCACAGTCGTTCCCTGTCTGTCGTCGGTGTTGCCGGCCAACTGTTATGGATCCCGTAATCGAGATTTGTCCCGGCGGCCGGTGGAGACCCGGGACATCGCGGAGACACCGAACCGCGAACGGGTCGACGTTCCACACGCCAGCGGCCAACGATACCAGCCGGGTATGACGCCCCCACAATCGGACTAGATGACCACCGGCGGGCCCGGGTCGGTGGTGCGCGCCGGACCGGGGATCAGGTAGCGCAGGTTGTCGATGCCGGGGGTGGCGCACCCGTCGACCATGCTGCCGTCCGCGGTCGCGATGCCCTCGGGTGGCGTGGTGTTGACGTACGGGGTGAACGCGCAGTCCGAGGCGTCGGCCGCGAGGGTGGTGTCGGTCTGCCAGCCGGTGGCGGCGAGCGCCAGCGCGCCGAGCACGGCGGGTGCGCCGAAGAAGCCCTTCTTGACCTTGCCGAGGAGCTTTCCGCGCTGGTCGGCTTCGTCGTCGAGCGCGTGCCGCCCACCGGACTGGGCGGGCGGTCCGGCCACGAAACCGGCGGGCCCCGGCGGCTGGGCGGCGGACGGCGCGGCCGGCGGCGCACCCCAGCCGACCTGGGCGGCATAGGCCTGCCCCGGATGCTGCGGCTCGGGGTAGTCGTCCTCGTCGAACGGCTCGGTGACCAGCAGATGCGCGGCGCCGAGCACCAGCGCGTGCATCGGGTGATCGGCCACCTGCAGCCGCTGTCCGAGGTGGTTCTGGAAGGCCAGGCGCAGCGCGTCGTTGAAGCACACGTTGCCCGCGAGCAGCACCGTCGAGGTGTCGGCGCCGATGGAACGGGCCGCGGCCATCGCCTCGATCACCACGTTGTCGGCGGTGCGCGCGTCGCGCAGCGCCTCCGGGTTCACCGAGACCTCCACCGATTCGGTCGGCTGCTCGTCGTCACCGTGTACCGCGACGACCAGCAGCGTGCGGCCGTCGGAGTAGATGCCGGTGGCGCCGATGCCGGTGTGGTGCCGCTCGCTCGGCGGCGAGACCAGCCCGAGCGCGCGCAGGTATCCCGACAGCGCGACGCTCTCCGGTAGCGGTTCGACGACCACGTCGAGCTGTTCGACCAGCCCGGCGTAGACCTCGACCTTCTCCTCCGGCCAGCTGTCGGGATAAGGCAACGCCACCAGCTGCGGCTTACCGCGCAGATACTTGCCGACGGCGGCCAGCGGGTTGTAGAGCCTGGCCCGGAACACCAGTTCGGCGGGCCAGGTGGCGCCGGCGATCACGATCTGTGGGTGCCCGAGGATGTCGCGCACGTCGGCGATAGCCATCCCCAGATCGGGTCGCTGCCGGTCGACACCGGCGGTGTGCAACCTGCCCGCGGCGTCGGCGAGCAGGTAGGCGGGCGGGGTGTAGGTGCCCTCCACCTGAACCGGGCGGATGGGGGTCTCACCACCACCCGCGGCGACAGACACCACATCCCACCCCAGATGCAGGGCGCCAACTCGAACGGTCACAGGCTCAAGTGTGCCCGGTCGGCGCTCGACACGCGCAGTGTGTCCGCCGAAACGGCTTCTACCTGCCCGATCATGCTGTATCCGACCGGGCATGCTCGGGCGGCCTGCGTGGTGACGCGAGCTGCCGCCTCCGGGCGCTGACCGCTCATGCCTGCGACCGCTTCAACCGCAGGCGGGTCCAGGTGAGGAACGCCAGGGCGGAGGTGATCACGAGCACCATGACGATGTCGAGGATCCAGATGCCGATCGAGTGCGTCCACAGCGAATCGTCCTGCGCACCCCAGAACAGATTCTTCAGGTCGACGGTCGACGCACCCGACGCGTAACCCCAGCGTGCCGGGAACAGGTACGACACCTGCTCGAGGCCGACGCGGTCGGTCACCGGGATCAGACCACCGGCCATCACGAGCTGCACCATGATCATCACCACCAGCATCGGCATGACCTGCTCGTTGGACTTGGCCAGACTCGACATCAACAGACCGAACACCACACAGCAGACCGCCGTCATGGCGATGTCGATGTAGAGCTCGATACTGCCGTTCGGAATCAGCGACCCGGCACCGGGCGGGTTCTTGCCGAGCAAGGTGATGCCGATCAGCACCGCCGACTGCAGGAACGCGACCACGCTGAACACCGCGATCTTGGCCAGCAGGTACGCCGACGGCAGCAGCCCGACCGCCCGTTCGCGGTGGAAGATCGTCCGCTCACCGACCAGGTCACGCACGCTCAGCGTCGCACCCATGAAGCACGCGCCGAGGATGAGCACCACCAGCAGCTGCTGGGTCTCGCTACCACCGGACTTCGCGAACGACCCGTCGGGCTGGGCGACCAGCGGCCCCGCGGCGAAGCCGTTCTCACCGGGCACCACCAGCGACAGCGCGCCGAGAATGAACGGCAGCACCACCAGGAACACCAGATAACCGCGGTCGGCGAAGATCAACCGCAACTGCCTGCGCGCCAACGTGCTGAACTGCCGCATGCCACTCGACTGCGGCGGCGCACCGGTGTTGCCGCGCTGCAACGGCTGCGGCGGCGGTGGTGGCGGTACATAGGCCTGCCTGGACCGATACGCCGCGAAGGCCTGGTCCGGGTTGGCCGCGACATTGGCGAAGATCTCGGCCCAGTCGCTGGTGCCCATCGCCGCACCGACGCCACCGGGGTGGCCGGCGAAGGCGGTCTTGCCGCCGGGCGCGAGCAGCACCACCTGGTCACACATGTCCAGGCAGGCCACGGAGTGGGTGACCACGATGACCACGCGACCGGCGTCGGCCAGTTCGCGCAGCATCTGCATGACCTGCCGGTCCAGCGCCGGATCGAGGCCCGAGGTCGGCTCGTCGAGGATCAGCAGCGACGGACCGGTGAGCAGCTCCATCGCCACCGACGCGCGCTTGCGCTGACCGCCGGAGAGCCGGTCGACCCGGGTATCGGCGTGCTGGGTGAGCGAAAGCTCTTGCAACACACCGTCGATCACCTGCTGACGGTCGGCCTTGGTGGTATCGGGCGGCAGCCGCAGCTCGGCGGCGAAACCGAGGGCCTGGCGGACGGTGAGCTGACGGTGCAGCACATCGTCCTGCGGGACCATGCCGATACGCGAACGCAGCGCCTCGTATTCGGCGTGCAGGTTGCGGCCCTCGAAGGTGACCACACCGCCCGAGGGCTGGGTATTGCCCGCGATCAGCTTCGACAGCGTCGACTTGCCCGCGCCCGATGGGCCGATCAGCGCAGTGAGCGTGCCACGCCCCGCCTGCATGTTCACATCGACGAGCAGCTGCTTGTTGCCCTCGACGGTGAACCCGACCCCGTGCACCGTGAGCCCCAGCTCGGCGACCGGCTTCTGCCGGTGCACCAGCGCACCCTGCGCGACGACGAAGTCGATGTTGCCGATGGTGACGATGTCGCGTTCGCGCAGCACGGTGCGCTGCTGACGGTGACCGTTGACGAAGGTGCCGTTGGCCGACCCGAGGTCCTCGACGACCAGCCCCTCCGGTGAGGAAACCAGCCGTGCGTGCTTGCGCGAGGCCAGCGGGTCGTTCACCACGATCTGGTTGTCGGAGGTGCGGCCGATGCTCAGGCCGCCGGGCGGGATGCGGTCACCGCGCGCCACCGGTTCGGTCGAGGCCGCCTTGCGCACCGGCGGCAGCATCGAGGAGTCGGCGCGGCGGGTCATATTGATGTTGTCCTGCGGCGCGACCGGCTGCGACGGCAGCTGCGAGGTCGGCACGTACTGCGGCCGGGCGGGTGGTTGCTGCTGTTGAGGCGTCGGATGTGACGGTGGCTGGAAGGCGGGACGCTGCGGCGGACGGTGCTGCGGTTGTTGCTGCGAAGGCGGCGCCACCATGGTCGCCGCGTGCCGCGATCCCGCCCCCGGCGCCGCGGGCACGAGGTGCAACAGTGGCCCGCTGATCGCGTCGCCCAGGCGTACCTGGGTCGGCCGGTCGATCGAGACCGGCTGACTCAGCCTGCGTGCGTCGACGAAAACGCCGTTGGTGCTGCCGTTGTCGGCGAGTACCCAGGCGCCGTTGCTGAAGCGCAGAGTGGCGTGCACGCGCGAGACCAGCGGACTGTCCACGAACAGGGTGACCTCGGGCGCACGGCCCATGGTGATCTGCTGGCTCGCTTCGAAGACTCGTTCGGTTCCATCATGGCGCACGGTGATGGTCTGCGCCCCCGGTGAAGACATGGAGCGGATACTATGCCATCGCCCGGACATCGGCGGTGCCCCCGAGACGGCTTCACACCCGATCCGGCGACCGACCTGCACGTGTATCCGGCCGACCAGGGGGACCGATGCCGAAAGGCCAAGTGCTCGTTGCCATCACCGCCGTGCTATGCGCACTGCTGAGTGTGGGCTGCACACGGGCGGTCGACGGCCGCGCGGTCTCGATCTACGACGACCCCTTCCGGGTGGCCGGTTTGCCGACCACCGGCGGCCCGAACGGCCCACGACCGGGCGTCGCGGATTCCTCGCTCACGGCGTCCAACGGTGACGGCGGCGAGGTCGACGCCCTTGCCCTCAACGCCATCGAGGACATCCAGACCTACTGGGAGTCGGTGTTCGGGTCCGAGTTCCGTGGTGAGACGTTCGACCCGGTCACCACCCTCATCTCCTGGGACGCGCGCGCCCCACGAAACTCGGCGGTCGAGTTCTGCAAGGAAACCACCTACCACCTGGTGAACGCCGCCTACTGCCGCAGCGACAACTCCATCGGCTGGGACCGCGCGATGCTGCTGCCCACGATGAGCGAGACCTTCGGCCCGATGTCGGTGGTGATGGTGCTCGCCCACGAATACGGGCACGCCATCCAGACCATGGCCAAGATGGTCACCAAGAAGACCCCGGTACTGGTGAAGGAACAGCAGGCCGACTGTTTCGCCGGCGCGTTCATGCGCCATGTCGCCGAGGGCAAGTCGAAGCACTTCACGATCAACACCTCCGACGGCCTCAATTCCGTGCTGGCCGCGACGGTTTCGATTCGCGATTCCGATCCCGACGATCCGGAGAGCGTGCACGGTTCGGCGTTCGAGCGGGTCACGGCGGTGCAGATCGGTTTCACCGACGGTGCGCGCGGCTGCAAAGGCATCGACGAGGACGAGATCGAATCGCGCCGTGGCAATCTGCCGCAGAGTTTCTCCGGCGACCAGGGACGCGGCGAGTACCCGATCACCCAGAGCAATCTGGTGGAGCTGAGCAAGGCACTGCAGGCGATTCTGCCGGTCCAGCAATCACCCTCCTACGACTACTCGGGATCGCAGGTGGAGTGCGACGACGGTGCCGTCACCGACCCGGTCACCTACTGCCCCACCAAGAACGTGATCGCCACCGACGTGCCCGGCCTGGCCGAACGCGGTTCCGCCGACGACAGCGACGACGGCCCGCTCCCGGTGAAGGTGAGCGGCGACTACAACGGCTACGTCCTGTTCATCTCCCGCTACACCCTCGCCGTGCAGCGCAGCAACGGCCAAGCGCTCACCGGCGCGAAGACAGGCCTGCGCGCGGCCTGCCTGTCGGGAGTGGTCACCGGCAAACTCGCCGAGCCCGGCCGTCCGGTCAGCCAGGGCGACATCCAGCTCTCGGCGGGCGACCTCGACGAGGCGGTCTCCGGCCTGCTCACCGACGGCCTCGCCGCCAGCGACGCCGAAGGCAACACCGTCCCCAGCGGCTTCTCCCGCGTCGACGCCTTCCGCGCGGGCGTCCTCAATGGCGCCACGACCTGCGAGTCGCGCTACAGCTGACTCAGCCGAAGGGCGGCGGGGCGGCGGGTTCGTAGCGCAGGACCCGGTTACCGATCATGATCTCGGTGCCGGGGACGAGCACCAGCGGCTGGTTCGGGGTGAGCCGGATCCAGTCGCGGTAGCCGGGCGGTCGGCTGCGAGTTCCGTTGGTGGAACCGCGATCCAGCAGTTGCACGTCCCAATTCACCAGGTGCACTTCGGCATGCGCGCGTGACATGCCGCCGGACGTGTCGTCGATGCGCAACGGGATCAGGCCACGTTGCGCCGCTTCGGAATTCTCCGGATCGCGCCCGATCACCGCGTCGGCTGCCAGCAGGTAGGTCATGCCGTCGTCGAGGACGAGCATGCCGAGCGGCGGGCGGACCACTTCGGCCAGTGCCTGGGTCTGGTCGACCGGCATGCCGCACACCGTGCAGAACGCCGAGCGCGGATCGCTGGGATGCGCACGCGCGCACTTGAATCCCATCACCTTCACCGTCAGCACCGTCGAACGGGCCGTCGCCTCGAGCCTGCGCTGCAGATCGGGGTCGGGCTCGGGGGCGGGATTGGTCCCGGCGGTGCGGGTTTCCGCGTTGTGCGGGTCGACGAGGTCGTG
Source organism: Nocardia rosealba (assembly GCF_020216065.1). Classification (GTDB taxonomy): domain Bacteria; phylum Actinomycetota; class Actinomycetes; order Mycobacteriales; family Mycobacteriaceae; genus Nocardia; species Nocardia rosealba. The sequence goes on along the minus strand of NZ_JAIWNA010000008.1, from coordinate 54,519 downwards.
GTTGGTTCCGGTCACCGCGTCCAGCATCGAGGTCGCGGGCTGCATCCCCGTCGCAGGCGCCTCGGCCGGGCGCGAATCCTGTTGCGGTGGGCGTGGTTCCCGGTCGATGCGGGCAGTGGGCGGCGGCAGCCGTCGGGCGTCGGGGTCGGCGGTGCGCACCCGGCTTCGCACATCGTTGGCCCACACCACGGCCCCGGCCGCCTGCGCGATGCCTTCGACCAGCCAGCCGATGCCGCGTTCGGTGGGCAGGTCGGGGATGCGGCCCTTGGCGTCGTCGACGAACAGCGCCACGCCTTTGGCGGGTTCGGAGGCCACCCGGTCGACGGTGAACGCCGCGTCACTACCCCGGTAGTACTCGGGGCCCCGATCGCCTGCGAGCACGGCGGTCACCGCGCCGTGCAGGAAGATCGCGACACCGCCGTTGTCGGCGGCCGAGAGCACCCCGAAGTCGATCGGCACGCCCGGCGAGATCTGCTCGGCATGCTTCATCAGCCACCGGGTGGCCTCCCGCGCGACCGAGGCGCCCGGCCCGCCCGGTTCCGCCTCCACCGCGGTGCGGACGAGCTCGGCCAGCGATTCCAGTGCGACGGCGGCGGTGGATTCCGGGGTGAGGCGTCCGGGCTGCCGGTGCGCCACCGCGATCACCGCTCCCGCCACGTGCGCCACGGCATGAGTGCCCGGCACGATTTCGACCTGCCGATCCCTCACAGGTATCGGCCTCCACCGGAACCACGCAGCAGGGTCGTCGACATGACATCCAGACTATGGCAAAGCACCACACTTAGGGCCCCCTGGGCGGGCTTGTTCCGGTAACTTCACACCTACAGTGGGAGGAACACCGAGGGGCAGCCATGATCAGGATCCGCGTCGCGTTCGCATTGTCGGCAGTCACGATCGCCCTCACGGGCTGCGCGGTGAGTGGCACCCCCGTCGCAGGTGAGATCGATGTGCGCAAACTCGAGGTGGGGACCTTCGCCGTCGAGAAGCGTTCCCACGATGAAAAGGCCGGTAGCGCAGGTCCGCTCGTGGAGGGAATGCGGATGTCGGGCGCCGTGCCGCCGACGGTCCGGATCGATCCGTCGATGTCGTACGGGCGCGGGTCGACCGTGATCCCGTCGGTGGAACGCGCACTCGACTTCATCGCCAATGTGTCGCGTCCGGTGCTCGAGAACCGCAAGTTCGTCACCGGCTATGTGACGCTCGGTGCCGACCGTGCCGATCCCGACGGCAGCAAACGCCCCGGTGCCGACGCCACCGCCATCACCACCGCGGTGCTGCGTTTCCCCGACAGCGCCTCGGCCACGCTGGCCGCCCGCGAACTCGAGGACGTCGATCTCGCCGTCTCCCCGGACAACCGCAAGCTCGCCTCGACCAAATATCCCGAGGCATATGTGCATTGGCGTCCCGGCATCCCGACCGTCGGCGCATTCCACGCGCACAAGGAATTCGTGATCTCGCTGTTCGTGCAGCGGCCGCGCGCCGACGCCGACGACCTCGTGTCCTGGATCGATATGTCACTGGAAGCGAGCCTGGCTCAGCTCGCGAAGTTCACCCCGACCCCCTACGACAAGCTCGCCGACCTGCCCGTCGACCCCGACGGCCTGCTGGCCCGCGCCGTCGTCGAGGACACCACCGAGACCGAGCCCGACCAGAGCACGTTCGCCGTGTACAGCCCCGAACACATCGTGAGCCGGGTCGATGACGAGACCGCCCGCGAACGCCTCCTCGAAGCCGCGGGCGCCGACCGGTACGCCCTGGTCGAAGGCGGCGCCATCGCCCGCGTCCGCGATCAGGCGGGGGCCGAAGCGCTGATGCAGGGCTTCATCGACTCGGCCGAGCACTATGATTCCGTGCCCGCGCCCACCGATGTGCCCGGCGCCAAATGCTTCGAACTCAATTCGAAGGGCGACTCCGACGTCGATTCCGAATACCGCTGCTACGTTCCGTACAAGCGGTACCTGGCCATTGTCGGTGCCGAGCAGGAATCCGAGATCCGGCAGAAAGTGGCCGCCCAATACGCACTGCTGGCCAACAGTTTGTAGGTCGGCAGAACGGGTTACTATTCCGCCGACCATCGTTTCGGGGAGGAATGATCGCCGTGCCGTCGAGGAAACCGTCCTGCGCCGCACTGGCGACCGTCCTGCTCACCGGCCTGCTGGCGTGCGGTTCCGGGGAGGAACCGGCCTCGGCCAGTGATCCGCCGGTCGACCTGGCCACCCTCGATGTGGGCAACTACCCGACGCAGCCACGGGTGGTCGGCGCCGTCGCGAGCATGGATCAGGCCCGGTTCATCGAGGCCGAACGCCTCGGCGATCACGTCCCCGCCCCCGCCGATATCGATCCCCGGTTCATTCACACCAACCCGTCGATCGCCTCGGTGTTCATCGATCCCGGGGCCGCGCTCGGCAAGATCATGGCCGTCGACCGGTTCGGCGAGGTCGCTCCCGACTTCATCGGCGGATTCGTGAGTTCGGCCCAGACCGCGCCCGACAACCACGGCATCGACATGGTCAACGCCGTCATGATCTTCCCCGACGCGCAGAAGGCCACTGCCGCCGCGACCGCGCTCGAGCAACTCGACTTCGGCTACGCGCCCAACAATCAGCCGATCGAGATACCGGGATACCCTGCGGCGAAGGCACATTGGCAGCCCGACCAGCAGTCGATCGGATCGTGGTTCGCCACCGGGCATCTGGTGATCTACACCTGGTTCTACGACTATCTGAAGATCTGGCTCGGCAAGGTCGACAAGCAGGCCTTGCTCGAACTGACCCGCAAGAGTCTCGACACCATCGTGGCATCGGTCGCGAACTTCACTCCCACCGCCGATCTGATGACTCTGCAGCGTGACCGCGAAGGCATGCTCGGCCGCACCGCGCCCCGCCCGCGCGAGGATTCCTGGCTCAACCCGCCCGGCGTCTACGCGGGCCGCACCGCCCGCCATTTCACCTCCGACCCGGTGAGCACGACCGCGATGATCGCCGACAATGGCGTCGACCTGTACGCCAGTGACGGCGCCGACGTCTACCGGGCGCGCGATATCGCGGGCGCGCAGGCCGTGCGCGACGAATTGGGCGGTCTCACCCGCAAATTCACCGCCGCCGACCCACCGAAGAATCTCCCGAGCGCCAAATGCAAGGAATACATCGGTCGAAATCAGCGCTTCGCGATCCGCTTCTATTGCGCGGTCTCCTTCGACCGCTACGCCGCGTACGTGTGGTCCAACCAGCTCCTCGACGTGCAACAACGCGCCGCCGCCCAGTACGCCCTGCTGGTGAACGCGTCATGAGGATCCGCCGTTTCGCGATCGCCGTGTTCGCCGTCGTCCTCGCGGGCTGTGGTTCCGAGGTCACCGGTACCGCGCTGCCCGGCGAGATCGATATCCGCACCTTGGATGTCGGCAGCTTCCCCACCGAACCGGTGAACGCCCACGACGACGATCCCGTCCCCGACTTCTACGAGATGTACAACGTGGCCGGTATGCGTATCGCGAGTCACGTCATCGACGCCGCGGCCATCGATCCGCAGATGAAGTACGGCACCGGCGCCCGCGCCTTCTCCGACGGCACAACCCCGTGGGAGCTCGGCGATTACGACGTCGTCGAACCGATCGCCGAAAAGCACAAAATGCTCTACGGATTCCTGTCCACCGGCGCCTCGACCGACTCCACCGTGAGCTCGACCGGGTGGCCGTTCAAGGAACCGACGAACAGATTCACCGCCGCCACCATGGTGCTGCAATTCCCCGACGCCGCCCGTGCCACCGCCGCGGCCCAGGAATTCCACGACGCCGACCTCGCCTCCCACGAGGGCCGCAACCAGCCGGTCAGCATCCCCGGCTACCCCGCCGCCCGCTCCCACTGGCGCCCCGACTCGCCGTTCCTGCGTACCCTGCTCCCCCACGGCCCGTACGTGCTCGCGTTCCTGCTCTCGGTCGACAAACCCGACCTCGACGCCCTCACCACCCGGGCCGCCACCGCCTACGACAAGCAGATCGGCGCGCTGGCCGATGTCCCCGTCCTCACCGACGAAGAGGTCTACACCCTCCCGTTCGACCCCGATCACCTGCTGGTCCGCACCCTCAACCCCGACCAGTTCACCTTCCCCGAAGGCGACGGCACCCACACGGTCACCACCAGGGCCGGCGCCCTCCACTTCGCCGGCGCCCCCGGCGTCCCGCTCTCCCCCGAACGCGACCGCCTCGCCGAGCAATTCGCCGCGATGAACGCCGAACAGGTCGCCTTCTCGCACGGTTCGATGGCCATCCGCACCGCCGACCAGGCCTCGGCCCTGCGTGCGGTCACCGACAAGCTCCTCCCCAACCACGCCAAAGCCGACGCGGCGCCACCACCCAATCTGCCGCACGCGGCCTGCACCGAGAACCGAACCCTCGACGGGGCCAAGCGTTTCAGCTGTGTGGTGGCGTACAAGCAGTACGTGGGTGTCGTCGGCGGCAACCAGTTGCTCGACGCGCACCAGCGCGCGGCGGCGCAGTACGCGCTGTTCGCCAATACCCGATGACCGCCCCGCCCACGCCCGTTTCGCTATGCTCCGGCCCGAGCGGGACAGGATGCACCGAGTCAGGAGATCGTGAGATATGGCGATGAGCCCCGGCACCATCGTCGGCGGGTACCGGATCATCCGGAAGCTCGGCGCGGGCGGGATGGGCTCGGTCTATCTCGCGGCCCACCCCAGCCTGCCCCGCACCGACGCCCTGAAGATTCTCAGCGCCGAACTCAGCAACGACCCCGAGTTCCGTGCCCGCTTCGAGCGGGAGGCGAATCTGGCTGCCGGACTGGATCATCCGAATATCGTCTCGGTCTTCAACCGCGGCGAGGAACACGGCCAGCTGTGGATCGCCATGCAATTCGTCGAGGGCACCGACGCCGCCGCCGAACTCGCCCGCGACCCGCAGGCCATGACCCCGCTGCGCGCCCTGCGTATCACCACCGAGGTCGGCAAGGGCCTGGATTTCGCGCACCGGCGCGGCCTGCTCCATCGCGATGTCAAACCCGCGAACTTCCTGCTGTCGAGCAGCTACGGCGACGAAGAGCGCGTCCTGCTCACCGACTTCGGCGTCGCGAAGTCGACCGACGACGCCTCCGAACTCACCCAGACCGGCAACTTCCTCGCCACCATCGCCTACGCGCCACCGGAGCAGCTGTCGGGTGCGCACCTCGATCACCGCGCCGACGTCTACAGTCTCGCCTGCTCGTTCTTCAAGCTCCTCACCGGCCGAAACCCGTTCCCCGCAACGCAACCGGCCATGGTGATGATGGGTCACCTGCACGAACCGCCGCCGCGGCCGACCGCGGTGCGCCCCGGTCTGCCGCCCGCGATCGACCACGTCATCGCCCGCGCCATGGCCAAGAACCCGAACGAGCGGTTCGGCACCTGCCGCGAATTCACCGACGCCGCGACCGCCGCCCTGGTCCCCGGTTCGCACCCCACCGGCCACCACACCGCCCCCACCTACCCCGTGCAGGTGCCGCAACAGTGGTCACCCACGCCGACCGGCGCCGTCGCTCCCGCCCCCGCGAAATCCAAGAACAAACTGCTGCTCGCGGGCGCGTCGGTAGTGGCCGTCATCGCGGTCGCCGCCGGCATCGGTATCTGGGCCTCGAGCGGCGAATCCACCCCGCCCGGCCCCGCGCCCAGCACCACCGCCGCCCTGACCCCGCTGGAACAAGCCCGCAAGGACAACCCCGCCTTCACAGGCAAAACCGTCCTCATGGTCGACGTGGCCGCCGACGGCAAACTCGCCACCTACCTCGGCGGCACCCTCCCCACGAAATTCTTCGAAGACCTCGGCTTCGTCTACAACTTCAACTACACGAAAACCGGCGAAGAACCCTCCCCCCGCCCAGTCACCAGCACCACCGCCCGCTTCGACACCCCCGACGACAGCTACATCCTCGCGGTCCGCAGCGACGAAAAAGCAGGCGGCGGCGGCCTCCTCGGCCTCCCCTACCAACTCACCGGCTCCCGAGCCACCGTCATCCCCATCGACGACCCCCTCACCGTCACCGCCATCCGCTCCTGGACCACCACCTCCGACCAAACCCTCCTCTCCCGCCTCGTCCCCATCCTGAAAAACCGGGTGAAGTAGCTGTCGGCCGCAGACGCGGTAGCCTGTCGACCGGTTGTACGCCGCGATACGCGGTGATCGGTTGGAGGGGGAGCATGCGGCTCAAGCGATTCGCTGCGTTGACGGCGGTCCTGGTGCTCGGATCCGGTTGCGCGGCAACAGTATCCGGCCAAGCCACGCCGAGGATGACACCGGTCGACCTCGCGGCCCTGCAAACGGGCGCGATGGTCACCGAACCGACCGACTTCGAACTGAACTTCAGCTCGCACGCCGCACAGCGGGTCAGGCTGATCGAAGGGCGGCGGCTCCTCAACGTCCTGGTCCACCCGACCGACTTCGTGCCGACCCTGACCGAGTTGAGCTACACCAAGATCTTCGCCGACGCCGAAGAGATGACCAAGACCGGTGGACTTCCAGAGAAGTTCAAAGATGCTGTCACCACCAATGATCTGGTCGCCGGCGTCTGCACAACACGAACGAACGGCAGCAGCCGTGACTTCGAATCCCTGTTCGTCGGGATCCTGGAATTCGGCACAGAGCAGAACGCCGTCGCGGCCGCCGCCGCGATGTACGCCGTTGGACTCACGCAGGAGGACTCTCGGCAGCCGGTGGCGATTCCGAGCTACCCGGGCGCGCACGGCTCTGCTTCGGACAGCAGCGTCAACGCCTTCCAGCCGCACGGCCGATTCGTGATCGTCACCGCGATGCAGCCGGTAGCAGACCGCAACTCAACGGCCGACATGATCAAGAACGTGCTCGACAAGCAGATCGAGGCGCTGGACAAGTTCCAGGCCGTCGCTGCGGACGACCTGCTCGATCTGCCACTCGACCAGGATGGCATGGTTCGGCGCACGATGAGCAAGTCCCCGGTGGGAGACCCTTTTCAGATGGGCTTCCACAACGAGGATTTCGGCATATTCCTCCCGTCCGGGATCCTGCATTACGAGCGCAACCCCCACGAAACCCGCAAAGCGCTGGAAGACGCGGGGGTCGATCTCATCGGACGCCGCTACAGCACGGTCTACCGAGCCAGGGATGTCGAATCCGCCTTCTTGCTGCAAACCGCGCTCGCTCGGCGCGGCAAGCACGACACCGTTCTCGAGCCGCCGCCTGGCATCGCAGATGCTCAATGCGTGCGATTGGCCGAACCCGACAAGAATCGCAACTACAACGGTTTCTGCGTCCTGGTGTACGAACGGTATGTCGCCGTGGTGATGTCTCAGGCATCCCAGTTGAACAGCACGCAGCCGTTAGATCCGACATTGCAGGAACGCACAGCCGCGCAGTACGCGATTCTGGCGAAGAGCGAGTGATGAATATGCGAAAGCTCCGCGCGTACAGCGCCTTTTCGGCCCTGATTATCCTCTCGAGCGCCTGTGGAGGCTCATCGGAGCCCCTTGCTCCGACCGCACCCGAAGTGGATATCAGCAAGCTGAACTCCGGGAACTATCCGACGACGCCGGTCGATGTGGAGGCGACGAGACAGCCCCTTTCAGGGGCCGTTCGAGAATCCATCATGATCGGTGCCGCGTCGCCGATGCCATACGACTACGACCACCGATTCGTCTACAACCGGCTGCGGGTGAGCCGCGAAATCACCACAGGCAAACCACCGTGGTACCCGGGGACCGACTTCAAGGGCGCCGAGGAAACACTCGACGCCATCCCCGGTGTGGTAGCGGGCTGGCAGACCGCCGCCTCCCGCCGTGCCCACATCTATACCGGCCGCGAAATCGACACGATGGTGGTCCGGTACACCGACGACGACCACGCGCGGTTCGCCTACGAGGAATTGGCCAAGCGCACGAACGGTGTCCCAGGAGAAGTGCCCGGCTACCCGGATGCGCAGGTACGGGTCGCGATCACGAAGGACTCGTTCAGTACTCAATACATGCGCGCGTGGCTGGTTCGCGGCGACCTGCTCATCCACGCCGCTCTGAGCGACCCGGTCAGTGTGCCCTTCGACGCGGCAGCCAACGCCGACATCGTCAAACGCTTCTTCGACAAGCAATTGGCCATGCTCGAGTCCTACTCCCCCACCCCCGTGGCCGAGATCGACAAGGCCCCCTTGGACGTGGACGGTTTGCTCACCCGTACCCTGCCCGCCGAGAATGGACTCGCAGTCGGCCGCGTATATCCCAGGCAGGCCCTGCTGCACCTGGCAAATCGACCCGACAGAATGATGCCTGCCTTCGATGACGCCGGCGTCGACTACGCCGCTGCCGCAGGCGGCTCGGTGTATCGCACACGTGACGCGGCCGCAGCGGTCCGGTACCTGGCGGCAGAGGCCGCCGACATCGACGCCAGGTACGAACCGATGGACGCACCTGCCGAAATGCCCGGCGCGCGGTGTTACAAAGCCAAACCTGGTAAAGCGATGGCCATTGCTCTGCCGCCGACTTGTCTGACCACAGTGGGCCGATACGTTATCGGGTCGGTCGGAGCGAATCCACAGGACGCTCATCAGCGCCTCGCCGCTCAGTACAAGCTTCTTGCCGGATACCAGTGAGCCCAGCGTCTGACAAGGAAGTCATAACCGTCGGTGCGCTACTATGCCCGCGAACCAGATCACCGGGGACGAGGTGGGCCGACGAGCTCACGATCGGATCGAAGAGTTAGTTGGAGGGGGAGGCGTGAGGTTCTGCCGTGGCGCATCGATAACCCGTTTCGCAGTTCAGGCGGCAGTCGCCGGCGTCATCACTGCCACCGTCGCCGGGTGCGGCGGGCAGGTGTCCGGCTCAGCGACACGCGAGGCGCCTGACACCTCGGGTCTCGACTTCGGCAACTACCAGACCGAACCTCGGGTGGTCGGCAACGCCAAGAGTCTGACCCAGGCACGCGCGTGGGAGGCTCAGCGTCTAGCGGACTACGTGGCAGTCCCGTTCGAGGTCGATCCCGCGTACGTCCGTGACGCGCGATTCGATTCGTTCGTTCCCAGCACTCAAATCGTGCTGAACCGCAAGGGTCTCGGCGGGCTCATCGTCAACGACACCTTCGACGAGGTCGCCGAAGACCTCGTCGCCGGCTGGCTGAACTCGTGGGCCACCGCACTCGACGCCGAGAACAAGTCGCGCAAGCTGCATCTCTCGGTGCTGATGTTCCCCGACGCGAAAACCGCGGAGTCCGTGGGACCGACGCTCGAGCACGACGACTTCACCTTCAACGCCGAGAACGTGAAGGTGCCGATCACCAAGTACCCCAAGACTTTCGCGCATTGGCGCCCGTCGGTGTCCTCGATCGGTTCGTGGACCGTGCACGACCGCTACGTCATCTTCATGAAGATCGACGACGAGACGCGGGCACCGGACCTGCCGTGGCTCACGAGCCAGGTGGAGAAGACACTCGAGGTGCAGATCCCCCTGCTCGACAAGTTCGTGCCGACGCCCTCGGACAAACTAGAGCACGTCCCGCTCGACCCCACCGGACTGCTCGGCCGCACCCTGCCCTCGGATCCCGGCGCACCCGTACGCGCGCAGCCCGACGGGTATTCCACCGGCCGCGGCGCATTGAGCTTGTTCGCCGAACCGTCACCGGATGTGCTGGCCGATTTTGCCGAGCATCAGATCGACCTCATCACCTTCGGCGAGGCCGTCATCTTCCGTTCGACCACAGCGGCAGGCGCGAATGGCATGTACCAGGAGGCGATTGCCCCGGCGGACGACAAGCAAGAGGTCGAAACGCCCGAAAAGCTTCCCGTGCCCGTCAAGTGTTTCGCCAATACCTACAAAGACTCCGAGGGCCAGGTGAAACCCGTCGACCACATCTGCTACCTGCAGGTGGACCGCTACGCCGTGCAGGTTCGCAACAAGAACCTGCAGGACCTGCACCAGCAGACGACCGCGCAGTACATTCTGCTGGCCGCTCGATAAGGAATCCGCGATGAAGAATTCCCTGCGGCTTATCGGGCTGCTCACCGTACTGACTCTTGGATCAGGTTGTGCTTCAACGGTTTCCGGTCAGGCCAAGCCAGGCGTCACCCCCGTCGACATAGCCGCGTTGAAGACCGGCGCCCAGGTCGTCGAGCCCACTCCCTTCGAACTCAATTTCAGCTCGCATACGGCACAACGCATCAGGTTGATCGAGGGTCGGCAGCTGCTGAATCTTCTCGTCCACCCGATCGATTTCATGCCGAGCCTCACCGAACTGGACCACACCCGGATCTTCGCCGATTCGTCCGAGATGTCGAAGACCGGCGGACTGCCGAGCACTTTCAACGCGATCGTCGACCAGAACGACCTGGTGTCCGGGGTGTCGACAGTTCGGACCAACGGCAGTGCTCGCGCCACCGAGTCGATGTATGTGGGCGTGCTGCATTTCGGTACAGCCGAGAATGCCAAGAACGTCTCCACCGGGATGTTCGAAGTGAGTACGCGAGGGGAGCCACCCCGCCAGCCGATCGAAATTCCGGGCTACCCCCAGGCCAACGGCACCATCGGGACGGCAAGCGTCAATGCGTTCCAGGCGCACGGCCCGTTCGTGGTTGTCACCTCGATCCAGCAGCCCCAACCGGACCGCACCGCCTTGCCGCAGAAGATCCAGAAGGTGCTGGACGCCCAGATCAAAGCGCTGGACTCCTACAAGCCGGTTCCTGCCGACGACCTGCTCGACCTACCGTTGGATCAAGACGGCATCATGCGCCGGACCATGGGCAAATCGCCGGCCGGTGACCCGTTCGGCATGAGTTTCCATCAGGAAGATTTCGGCACCTTCCAACCCTCGGGCATCTTGCACTACGAACGCCATACTCTCGAGACCCGCAAGGCATTCGAAGCGGCGGGTGTCGATTTGGTCGGCCGCCGCTACAGCACCGTTTACCGCACGCGCGACGTCGAGTCCGCGTTCCTGCTACAGACCGCGCTGGCCCGACGTGGCAAAGAGGACGCCGTGCTGGATCCGCCGCCCGGCATTGCCGACGCCCAGTGCGTGCGGCTCTCGGATACCGACCCCAACCGTGGCTACAACGGCTTCTGTGTGCTGGTACACGGCCGTTACGTCGCGGTGGTGATGGCGATGGCGACTGCGTCTCGCACCGCACTGCAGGCCGATCCGGTGTTGCAGGAGCGGACCGCCGCGCAGTATCTGATCTTCGAGAAGAGCGAGTAGACGACTATGCGAAAGATCCGCGCCTACAGTACTTTTGTCGCCCTCGCTCTCGTCCTCAGCGGCTGTGGTGACGATCCGGAACCGACCGCACCGGCCGCACCCCAGGTGGATGTGGCGAAGCTGGATTCCGGCAATTACCCGACCGCACCCCTGGATGTCGAGACCACCCGCACCGCACAGTCCGGCGCACTGCGTGAATCCATCCGGATCGCCGCCGCCTCGCCGACGCCCTACGACTACGATCAGCGATTCGTCTATGCCGCGCGCCCCGGCCACGCCATTACGGTCGAAGCTCCGCCTTGGTATCCCGGTACCGATTTCGAGAACGGCAAAGACACTTTGGCCGCCATTCCCGGTGTGGTCGCGGGATGGGAGACCGCCGGGCAACGACGCGAAGAGTTCAGCGCCGGTCGCGAGATCGACACCATGGTCGTGCGTTATGAAACCACCGATCAGGCCCGCTTCGCCGCCGATGAAATCGCCAAGCGAACCAAGGGCGCGCCGGGACCCGTGATTCCCGATCATCCAGAAGTCCAGACCCGTGTCGATATCAACAAGGGTGCGTACACGACCCAGTACCTGCGCGCTTGGCTACTCCGGGGTGACCTGCTCATCCACGCGAGTCTGTCCGACCCCATCAGCGTTCCGTTCGACCCGGCGGCCGATGCTGACATCGTGAAACGCTTCTTCGACAAGCAACTCGAACTGCTCGAGTCGTACACACCCACGCCGGTAGCCGATTTCGGGAAACTACCGCTCGATGTCGACGGCCTCCTCGCCCACACTCTTCCGGCGAAAACGAAAGAAAGCGAGGGCGCGGCATTCCCGGTACAGGCAGTCCTGCATCTGGCTGGCTCGCGCCGCGACAAGCTGATAGCCGCCATCACCGATGCGGGTATCGATTACGCCGGCTTCGCCGGCGGATCGGTGTTCCGTGCGCGTGACGCCGATGCCGCCATCAGGTACATGGTCGCCGAAGCAACCGATTCGACGACCGAGGACCACATGAAGGTGGACGGGCCGGCCGATATGCCAGGCGCGGAGTGCTACAACGCCAAGCCCGAGGTGAAATATGCCTCCGACGCACCGCCGATGTGCATCACGACCATCGGTCGGTATGTCATCAAATCCGAGAGCATGAATCTGCAGGACGCCCAGCAACAGCTGGCCGCCCAGTACAAGCTCCTGCACGGTTTCAGCTGATGAATGCGTGGACGGTGCGGTAACGCGACACCTGTTAGATTGCCCTGGTTGGCACGTGCACTGCGGGGCGCGCGAAGGATGAGGAGATGCGAATGGCCTTGCGGCCCGGCGCAATTGTAGGTGGCTACCGAGTGATCAAGGTCCTCGGTGCCGGTGGCATGGGCACCGTCTACCTCGCCCAGAACCCCAGCCTGCCACGCCGCGACGCCCTCAAGGTGCTCAGCGGCGACTTGTCGACCGACTCCGAGTTCCGCGCCCGCTTCGAACGTGAGGCGAACCTGGCGGCCGGCCTGGACCATCCCAATATCGTCGCGGTGTACAACCGCGGTGACGAGGACGGTCAGCTATGGATCGCCATGCAGTACATCGACGGAACCGACGCCTCGGCCGAGGTCGCGAAGGGCCCGGCGCGGATGCCCGCCCACCGCGCGCTGCGCATCATCGGCGAAGTCGGCAAGGGTCTGGACTACGCCCACCGCCGCGGGCTACTGCACCGCGACATCAAGCCGGCCAACTTCCTCATCGCCGCCGCCGAGGACGGTGACGAGGAGCGTGTGCTGCTCACCGATTTCGGCGTCGCGAAGTCGTCGGACGACGGCCAGGAACTCACGTCCACCGGCAACATCATGGCCACCATCGCCTACGCTCCCCCCGAGCAGCTGATGGGTTCCAAACTCGACCACCGCGCCGACATCTACAGCCTCGGCTGCTCCCTCTACAAACTCCTCACCGGCCAAAACCCTTACCCGGCAACAGTGTCGGCCATGGTCATGATGGGCCACCTGCACGAACCACCGCCCCGGCCGACCGCCGTCCGCCCCGACCTCCCGCCCGCGATCGACCACGTCATCGCCAAGGTGATGGCCAAGGACCCCGCCCAGCGCTACAACACTTGCCGCGAATTCGTCCAGGACGCCCACACCGCCCTCTTCGGCGCCCCTATGCAGGCCCCTGCCTCGCAAGGCTTCCTCACGACGCCGAGCATGCCTACTGCTCACACCACCGGGCCCAGGACCATCGCCACCGAACCGGTCGGCCAGCAACGGTGGGCCACCGATCCCAGCCGCCCTATCGCTACGAGCACCGGCTACCACGGCAGTGTCCCGGAAAGCGACATCGTCACCGCACGCAACCCGCAATCATTGCGCTCTCCGAATCGAGCGCGAAAGTTCTTGCTGCCCGGCTTGATTGCGCTAATCGTCGCGGCACTGGTCGGAACCGGCGTGTTCGTGCTGACCCGACCGGACGGCACACAGACCGCCGGCGATCCGATGAGCGAAGCCAGGGCCCAGAACCCCGAGTTCAGCGGAAAAACCATCACGGCCTACAACTTCGGCAACTCCAGTCTCTCGGTCGTTCTCAACCCGAGTGACCAGTGGAAGTTCCTGCGGGACCTGGACTTCGATTACAACTCGGAGTTCAAAGCCGTCGGCGACGAAAAGTCGCCGAGGGCCCTCTCCGTGGGCGACTACAACGTGAAGAACAGCACCGACATCGTGCTGATTTTCCGCACCGACAGTCAAGCCGGAAACGGCGGGTTCCGGGGTCTGCCGTATTCGCTCACCAGCGGCAACGGAAAAACTGTCATCATCGATGATCCGGCCACCGTCCAAGCCTTCCAGGTCTGGAGCGCCCAGTCACAAAAGATTCTCATCGATAAGCTGGTCCCAGAAATTGACAAGGCGATCGGCTAGCATGCCAATTCATAATTCCAGGGCAGCGATTGCGAGAAATCTGAACATCGCCGCCACGCCACTCTATTAGGTGGTCTCAGAGCGTAGGGGGGTTCTATGAGGTTGAAAGCACGACTGCTGGCGGTGGCGGCAGCCGGTATCGTCGCCGCTACCAGCTGTGGGTCGGAGACAGCCGGAACTGCGCTGCCCGGTATGTCGGTTGTCGACATCACAAAGCTCGAGTTAGGCGCTTTCTCACCGGACGCTACAGCCTATCGCTTCGATGACTTCTCGACGCCCGCAGACGTACGCAGGCTCGAATCCAAGCGGATGCTGAATTACATCGTCTCTCCAACAGATGTGAACCCGGAGATAAGTAAGCTCGTCGGCGTCTACACTTTTGCCACAGCCGATGATCCGTTCACGTTGGCGGTGATGCCGGAGTCATATCGTCCGGCAATGATCGAAAACCAGCTGCTCGCCGGCGCGTACGTTGCCAGAACAAACGACACACCTCGAAGCCTCGAGAAGATCCTTCTGTTCGTACTGAGGTTTCCAACCGACGAGGCTGCGCAAAAGGCGTCTGAGCAGATGAACGATATCGCCCGGAAAGAGCAGACCAATATCTTCACGATCGACGGGCATCCATCCGCTCGTGCTTCCTCGAAAGACTGGTCGGCAGGGATCGCCACGGTCCCGATGGGGCCGTTGCTACTGATCGCGAACTATGGCGGCCCCAAACCGAATGAGTCCCAGTTGAAGGCTGATCTCAAGAAGACACTGGATTTGCAGCTCGCAAAATTGGCCGACCTGAAACCCACACCATTCGAAGATATTCTCGATCGACCTGTCGACCAAGACGGCATTATGCGCCGCGCCATTCCTGCAGCCCAGGACTACTCCGACCCGTTCTCTTCCAACCTGGACTTTTCCGTTTACCAGCCGTCTGGCCACCTGCATTATGAACGACATCCCGTACTTCTCCAACAGGCTTTCGCCGACGCAGAGGTCGATTTGATCGGTAGACGGGCTGGGATCGTTTACCGTACAAAAGACCTATCGAGCGCGTTTCGCCTCCAGAACGCGCTGGTCGGTCTCGACAAGAACGATAAAGAAATCTCTGGGCCTCCAGGCTTGGCCGACGCTCGCTGTATTCAACTGTACGAGGCAGACCCGATTCGCAAGTACGACCTGCTCTGTGCAGTAGTTCGCGGTCGCTATGTCGGTGTCGTCGTGTCGAGGTCCAAACTTGGTCTGACAGTTGATCCAGCACTTCACGAGCGCGCATCGGCGCAATACGCCGTCCTCACGAATAGCGAATAGAGGAAGAAGTATGCGTCTCAACGTCCGCCTCTTCGCAGCCGTTGTCGCGGTCGGCACTGTCGTCACGGCATGCGGGAGCGACACCGTCGTTCAACCTGTACCCACAGTTGATTTGAACCAGCTCGACACCGGAAACTACCAGTCGACACCCCGCGACCCTGGCGTCGCGAGAGCAGACGACACCGGGGAGGCGCTCGAAGCGATCCGCCTCGGCGCGGCCGTGCCGCTCCCCTATGATGTCGACCCGAGCTACGGCTTCCAACGGTTGAACACGCCACAGGTCAGAACGACGTCGAAAATCCCCGGCTCGATGACCAAGATCGACGAAGAAGCCTTCTCCGAAGTCACAAAGGGACTCATCGTGGGTTGGAAAACCAGCGGCGAACGTCGCATCCAGCCCTTCCTCGGACGCCAGGCGTGGATCTACGTGTACCGCTTCGGAACCGCGGACGAGGCTGCGACCGCAGCCCGACAGATCTCCGAAAAGCAGCAAGAGAAGAACCCGGGAAGCAGCGTAGAAATCCCCGGATTCCCCGGTGCGCGCAGCAATTGGGCGGGATATGCCGTGGATTCATGGCTGTCGCAGGACGCGATGGTGTACGGCGTGCGACTGGAGGATCCGATGACGGAGCCACCGGATGCGATTGCAGCGATCGAGTTCATAAAGAAGGCCTATATCAAAATAGACGAAATGCTCGACAGCTATACGCCTACCCCTGAAGAAAAAATGGCCGAGCTGCCGATAGACACCGATGAAATGCTGAGCCGAACCTTGCCAAGCAGCCGCGACAATTGGGTCGGCCCGCTTCCCGAGGGTGCGGTCGAGCCGGCGCAGGCTTCGCTTATCAGGGACAAGCGACCCGGAACGACCAAGCCTGCTTTCATCGACGCCGGCGTCGACTTGGTTTCCAACGAAGGATCGGTAGCTCGCGTGTACCGTGCAAAGGATTCGGATGCCGCCCAGCGCCTCTTGATTGCCCTGACCGAACCACAGACCGACGTCCTCAAAGCTGTCGAAGGGCCACGTAGTCTTCCGGGCGCCAAATGCTTCGACCGAAGAGATCCAAAGGCGAGCGCAACCAGCCATCCGCCCGTATGCTACGTGACTTTTGACCGCTATCTCGCGCGCACCACCTCCTACAATATTCAAGACCTATACCAGCGGACCGCTGCCCAGTACAGGCTATTGGCAGTCGGCCGTGAAAGGTAGCTGATGCCACATGCGTTTCCAGAGCAACTACAGCTATCGGCGCGAGAGACGGATGATTGCGCTTCTCGGTGCCATCATGCTGTGTGCCGGATGTGGGTCGGTCGTCTCGGGGACACCACAGCCCGGAACTTCTGCCGTCGATGTCAGCGCATTGCGGACCGGTCCATTCCAGACTGAGCCCGCTGCATTCGAGCTCAAAGAAGGTCTGGACGAGCCGAGGCAAGTCCGGCTGGTAGAAGGCCGCCGCCTGATCAATTATCTCGTCAACCCCGTGGACATAGATCCAGAGCTGCGTATACCGGGAAAGCCGGCGGTCTTCGCCGACGAGTACGGCGTGCCGACGCTCCAGGGGCTACACGAATCTCATCGAGCCGTCCTCGCCGACAATTACAAGTTCATAGCAGGGGCTGCCGCGAACCAGCGAAACGGCAGCGTTCGAACTCCACGAGAAATGACGCTGGCCGTATTCCATTTCGATTCCGCGACGGAGAGCCGTCGTGCGGCACGAGAGCTCCATTTGATCAGTGCGGGCCTGGGTGCCGGGACGAACATTCAGGTCCGGGAAACCGCAGATGCTTTTGTCACGGAAACTGATGGCACCCGACGGGACACATGGTTTGCACACGGACCCTATGCCATCCTGGTCAGTGCACGCATTCCCACACCATCACTCGAGGAACTTTCGCGACTCTCGGATGGTGCCATAAATGCGCAGAAGCGATCCCTCGATGCGCACAAGCAGGTTCCACTGGACGAGGTTCTCGATGTTCCCGTCGACGGCGAGAACATCCTGCGACGCGCGATGGATCACGATGCCCGCGACAGTGTGCCCTACGAGGGCTACGGCACTGAGTACTCCGACACGTATGGCACCTACCGACCTGCGGGGATCCGGCACTTCGAACGGAATCCCGCGGAAGCAGCTGCCGTGTTCGAACGGGCGGGAGTGGACCTCATCGGTCGCCGGGCGAGTACCGTCTACCGAACTCGGGATACGGCTGCGGCATTCCTCCTCCAGACCTACCTTGCGTCGAAAGGCAAGGACGACACGGCATTGGACCCTCCGCTCGGAATCGCGGACGCGCAATGCGTACGATTCGATTCCACCGACGGCCGTGACCACAACTCCATGTGCGCAGTCGTATACGGCCGGTACGTCGCTGTTGTGACGGCGAAGTCGATCGGGTTCGCAAACTTCGATGGCGATCTACAGGAGCGCGCGGCAGCGCAATACATCATTCTACAGAAGTGTGGACTCGAATGAAGCGACATGCATTCGTATCGGCAGCACTCGCCGCCATCTGCATGATTTCAGGTTGCGGCGAGGACGCGGCACATTCGACAACAGTCGACACGGGCGTGCTCGACTCGGGAAACTATCCGACCTCGCCGCGCGATGTGGAAGCAGTACGATCCCCTTCAGCGGGCGCTATCCGCGAATCGGTGAGAATAGGCGAGCATTCTCCGATTCCATTCGAATACGACGACCGATTCGCATACGGGCCGGACTACCCACGATTCCAGATCATCACCCCTCAGGAACCGCCATATATCGATGAATTCGGCCTGGAACGGGCCGACTTCCATACCGAGTTTCCTGGCCTCGTCGCCGGCTGGCACAACTTCGCGACCCGTCGACCCCAAATGAACATGGGTCGGATTATCGACACATACACCCTACGGTTCGAAACGCCCGATCAGGCACGCGGCGTTGCGGAAAAGATGTCGCGATTGTCCGCAGGGGAAACACGGACGGTCCAAAACTATCCAGGCTCGTATACCAAAATGACGGTCGGTGAAACGTCGAAGTTGCGGACATGGCTGCCGCACGAGGATATGGTCCTCTACATCCGGGTGACTGATCATGTGAGTCGCCCGTTCGTCGAATCCGATAATCTGGCTATAGTCGAGAGATTCTTCGATACACAGATAGAAGGCCTCAGAGACTACAAACGTACACCGGTCGGCGAAGTAGCGACACAACCAATCGACATCGACGGTCTCCTCAGCCGAACCCTCCCCGCCGACAAGCCCCTGACCCGTCACACGATCTACCCCGCGCACGTTGCGCTCTCGCTGTCCCGAACACCCGCGCGGACAGCACTGGCGTACACCGATGCCGGAGTCGACCTGGTCGTAGTCGCCGACGCTTTCGTCTACCGCACTCGCGATCCAGAAGCGGCAGAACGACTCTCGTCCGCCTTCGACGACACAGCGATCTCTCCCAATCAAACCCCGAAGGCCGATCCCCCACCCGGTCTTCCGTCCGCCGTCTGCTTCACCGGTGATCCGGACATGAACATCTCGCCGAACTGCCGCTTCACCGTGGGACGGTACGTTGTCCGAGTTCCGGGCACGAACCTGCAGGATGCCCATCAGCGCGCTGCAGCGCAATATCGCCTACTGGCCGAGTAAGCACAAAAGCCGATGCCCTTCCGCAGAATTGCGGAAGGGCATCGCACCATCGATATCTGACCGAGTGCTCGACTCAGCCGGCGATCTGCGCGGCCAGCGCCTTGTCGAGCGCACGCAGATCGGTGTGGCATTCCTGAGCCATCTGGGTGGCCTGCTGCAAGATGCTGGTGAGCTCCGTGGAAATGGTGTCCCATTCGTTCTGGCGAGCCATTGCCGCCCCGGACATGTCACCCTCTTGGCTCTTGAAAAAGCCGTCGAAGTCCGCCTTGAAATCCTTGAGGTCGGCTTCGATGGCCCTGGCCTTGACCAGGATGTTCTCGGACGCCGTGTCTGCTCCCGGCAGAACCTTCTTGACGCTCATATCCATACTCCTAAGGTTTTGAATTGCCAGTCGTCAGGGCAGGTCCAGAGAACTACCGGCAGCGGACAGCTTCGAGGAGCCGTCTTCGTCGTTCGCGGCGAACTTCTTCGACGAGGAGTTCAACAGACCCGAGGCCTCCATCAGGAGCGCCTGCTGACGGGCTGCCTTCTCCTGGTAGCGATCCATCAGCCGCACAAAAGCGTTCGCGGCATCACCTTCCCAGAGGGAGGGAACCAGCGCGCGAACCTCGTCATCGATATTGTTGATCGCAGCCTGCAGGACGCCGTGTACCTGCTCGAAATTCTGTGACTGTTTATCGATTCCAAGGACGTCAACGTTTGTTGTGCTCACCTACGTCTCCTTACGTTCCCTCCAAGGCGCACTCTGCACCCTGCTACTTGGTTAGACGCCGCCCATGCCGGATCGGTTCCATCAGATGCAAAGATTCTTCGATCCGCGGCGACGAGCAGGACGGCCACGGGCTCGTGGCAACACGCATGCCGCGGTGCACCTTCTCCGGTGCGCGAACGATGGCCCCCACTGAGATGATGGTAACCCCCCTCCCCTGCTCATCCGCCATGGCATGAGCTTGCGCCTTGCACGATACCGAACCCCACTCGCTTGCGCCAGCCTCGGCCTTTATCCCGTATCCCAAGGTGTAGCGGCTTCCTCGTGGCTGTTCGTGCCGGTCGGCTGCCAACTCACGGCCGAATGTGGAGGGCACTGACCACCTGCTCGCAAGGCGCCGTCACACCTTCCCAACCGCCTGCCGTGTACTGGCAGCCGATGCTGACCTGGACACCGTGCTCCACGAGAACTTGCCAACGGACCGTGGATCCGTCGACGGGACGTTCTTCGTACGACAGGCCCGGCCGGCCGGCGAAGACCACGTCGCGCCTTACTTCCGAGACCGTCCCGGCGGGCTTCTTCTTGATCAACGCCTCGAGGTCGGCGGCGACCTCGTTATACCCGGCACCCGCGGTGAGGGGCTTCTGGATGACCGTGATGCGTTGACGGAGGCCAGAGTCGGGGCTCAGGTCGGCGCGGGTGGGGTCGGTGCCTGGAGCG
This sequence comes from Nocardia rosealba, assembly GCF_020216065.1. Lineage (GTDB taxonomy): Bacteria > Actinomycetota > Actinomycetes > Mycobacteriales > Mycobacteriaceae > Nocardia > Nocardia rosealba. Next base: position 34,075 of record NZ_JAIWNA010000008.1, on the reverse strand, counting down.
CGGTGCCAACCGACCGGGACTTGCAGTTCGACGCGGCCGAGCTGTTCGGTGGCAGGCACGGGCGCCTTCGTCGTCGTTGCGGGACGGACCGGGGCCGATGAACTGACGACGGTTGTCGTGGTGGGGTCGACAGCGGCGGCGGCTGGTTGATCGGTTGAGCTGCCGAGAAGGAAGAAACCGCCGATCGATGCGGCCGCGATGACGGCGGCCAGTGCGGCAGCACCGAAGTACAAGGGACGACGGTCGACCGGGTTGGTGGCAGCGGCCCTGGCCCGCAGGGGTTGCATCCACTCGGCGGCGGGGTCGGGTGGGATACGAGGGGTGTAGGTGGGGCCGGTGGGAATGGGCCGGGCGAGATCGGCGCCCGTCAAGTGGCTCAGCGGAACCTTTGTACCGCATACACTTTCGACGGCGTCCGCCACCGCGTCGCGAACCGCCGGACCCGTGGCGCCGAAGACCTGAACCACATCGACGGGCCGGTCGGCAAGCAATCGAGTCAGCAGCTCGACAAGCTGTCGGCGACCTTCCTCAGAATCCAATTCCGCAGCGGCGAGGTTCGGTTCGGCTTCGACGGCCTCGACGTGGGTGCCGTTCACGTCGTAACCCACCGTGGATGCCGTCGTCGACAACAGCCCGAACTCGACGACGGCGGTGCGGCGACTACGACGGGCTGCCGGATCGACAGCGGAAGCGTGGACCGCGCAGGACTCGAAGACGACTTCGTGCGCGAACTGCCGTGCTGCGGAGGCGAACAGATCGAGGGTGCGTTGACCCCACGCGGTCGGGTGAACGACGACGAAACGATCGCATGCCGCCGGGATCCGCAAGGCGTCGACTATCGCGGCGAGCACTGCCGACAACCCCTGCACCGCGGAGGGCATACGCGGCGGCAAAGCGATCCGGTCGCAGGCGAGGTACTGCACCGCCGACACCACCTGGGTGGGTGGGGTCAGCGGTTCGCCGACGACCAGTTCGGAATTGTTGCTGCCCAACACGATCGACGGGACGACATCCCAGTGGGTGGTGGCACCACGCGCCCATACCTTGGCTTCGCTGACGACCAGCTCGACGACGGTCATTCCGGCTGCGGCATCCAGGCTGTCTGGATCAGCCCCTCGCCGTTACGGGTGACGAACATGCCCCGGCCCGGCGGCTTGGGGCTCGGCCGAGTGGTACCGACCAGGACGCCTTCGTCACGGCTGCAGCTCATGATGAGCGCGGTCGAACCCAGGTCCTTCATCCGTGCCAGCGTTGCCTCGTACATGGCGCGGCCCGCGCCACCGGAACGACGGGCGATGATGAGGTGGAAGCCGAGGTCGCGGGCGTGCGGCAGGTGCTCGACGAGCGCCGATACCGGGTTGCCCTGTGACGTGGCGACCAGGTCGTAGTCGTCGACGATCACATACAGCTCGGGCCCGCTCCACCAGGAACGCTCACGCAACTGCTGCGGTGTGACCTCGGGACCAGGGGTCCGTTTGGCGACATACGCGGCCAGATCGGCCATGTTCTGGGTGAATTGTGGTGCGGTGGAACCGTATCCGGCCTGGTAGCCCTCCGGGATAAGGCCCAGCATCGAGCGGCGGTAGTCACCGACGATGAATCGGGCCTCGTTCGGGGTGTTGGACGCGGCGATGCCGTCGATGATCGAACGCAGCAGCGTCGTCTTACCCGACTCGGAGTCGCCGATGATGATGAAGTGCGGGCTCTCCGCGAAATCGATGAACACCGGCGCGAGCTCGGCCTCGTTGATGCCGATCGGGATCCGCGTGCACTTGGTGCTGCGATCGACCCGCGACGGCCAATCGCCCGCCAGGTACAGCAGTTGTTCGCGCGGCAGCTGCTCGGGCAGCATCCGCACCTGCGGCGCACGCCGACCGGGAGTCATCCGGCCGATCGTCTCGACCGCGCCCGCGACCGCCTGACCCAGGTTCCCAGGATCGGAGGAACCGTCGATGCGCGGCAGCGCGGTCAGCATGTGCAGGCATTCGGCGGTCATTCCTCGGCCCGGACGGCCCTGAGGCACCAGGGAAGCGAACTTGCGCCCGAGGTCGGAGTCCATCGGGTCGCCGAGGCGAAGTTCGATGCGGGTACCGATCTGGTCCTTGAGCGCGGGACGGGCCTCGGCCCAGCGGTTCAGCGCGATCACCACGTGCACACCGTAGGAAAGGCCCTGCACGGCGATGTTCATGATGGTCTGTTCGAGGGCGTCGAAGTCCTGGCGGATCGAGCCGAAACCGTCGATCACCAGGAAGACATCGCCGAAGGGGTCTTCGTGCGCGCCCGCGGCGGCAGGGCTCGACGACGGGTCGACAGAACGCAATCGGCGGAACTCGACCATCGACTCGATACCGAGCTGACGGAAACGGGCCTCACGCGTGCGGACGATGGTGGTCATCTCCGAAACCGTGCGCCGCACCAGGTTCTCGTCGAGACGGCTGGCGACCGAGCCCACGTGCGGCAGCCCGGTAAGACCGGTCAGCGTGCCACCACCGAAATCGAGGCAGTAGAACTGCACCTGCTCCGCGGTGTGAGTCAACGCCATCGCCATGATCATCGAACGCAGCGCGGTCGACTTACCCGACTGCGGACCACCGACCACGGCCACGTTGCCGCGCGAACCCGACAGGTCGACGACGAACGGGTCGCGACGCTGGTCGTAGGGGCGGTCGACCAGGCCCATGGGTGCGCGCAGGGTGGCGACGGCGGAGTATTCCCCCGTGAGAATCGACCGCGGAATCAACTGATCCAACGTCGGCGCCTCGTCCAGCGGCGGCAACCAGATCTCGTGGGCGGGCCGCCCATGACCCTGGATGCGGGAGACGAGCATGTTCAGGTTCGATACCTGGTCGTTCTCGTCGCCCGTCGGCTCCGGCTCGTACTCGGCCTCGACCGGCAGCGGGATGCGGTCGGAGGTGCGGAAGTCGACGTGGGTGGCGCTGAAGGGGCGGGCGTTGACGTCGATCTCGCCGCCGACGATGCCCGCGCTGGTGACCTCGCGCTGGGAGCCGCCGCCGACGTAGGGGCCGGAGACGTAGGAGGCCTGGAAGCGCTGGATCTCGCCGGAGTCGGCTTTGAGGTAACCGCCACCGGGTGAGTTGGGCAGATTGTAGGCGTCGGGGACGCCGAGGACCTGGCGGGACTCGTTGGCGGAGAAGGTTTTCAGGCCGATGCGGTAGGACAGGTGGGACTCGAGGCCCTTGAGCTTGCCCTCTTCCAGGCGCTGGGAGGCGAGCAGCAGGTGCACGTGCAGCGAGCGGCCGAGGCGGCCGATCATCACGAACAGTTCGGCGAAATCGGGGTGCTGGGTGAGGAGTTCGGAGAACTCGTCGAGCACGACGAACAGGGCGGGCAGTGGGTCGAGGTCGGCGCCCGCGGCGCGGGCCTTCTCGTATTCGGAGACGTTGGCGAAGTTGCCCGCCTGACGCAGGACTTCCTGGCGGCGGTTCATCTCGCCGGCCAGGGCGTCCTTCATGCGGTCGACGAGGTCGGCCTCGTCTTCGAGGTTGGTGATGACGGCGGCGACGTGCGGGACACCGTCGAGGCCGAGGAAGGTTGCGCCACCCTTGAAGTCGACCAGGACGAGATTGAGCTGGTCGGGTGAGTGGGTGGCGAGCAGGCTGAGCACGAGGGTGCGCAGGAACTCGGACTTGCCGGAACCGGTGGCGCCGATGCAGAGGCCGTGCGGGCCCATGCCGTTCTCGGCGGCTTCCTTGATGTCGAGTTCCACGGGGGCACCGTCGGCGCCGAGACCGAAGGGCACGCGCAGTCGTTCGCGGCCGTAGCGGGGACGCCAAGCGCTGGCGGGGTTGAAGTTGCCGATGTCGCCGAGGTTCATCAGCTGCGCCCAGCTGGTGATGGCCTCGGACTCGTCGGTCTCCACATCGCTGCTGCGCTGGGTGGCGGCGCGGTAGGGGGCGAGGCGGCGGGCGGCCTGCTGGGCCTGCTCGGCGCTGACGCGGTCGATGGTGGCGAAGCGTTCCTGGTTGCCGGTGGCACCGCGGCCGAGGCATTCGCCGTTCTCGACGACCATCTTGATGCCGCGCGAAACGGCAAGGCGCGGTGCGTAATTGCACAGGTCGATGATGGTGACGCCCTCGAAACCGGACTCGCGCAGCTGGTCGTCCTCGGCTTCGAGCAGACCGCCGTCGACCACGATGACCACGTGCACCATGTTCGGGTTGTTCGGCTGGTTACGCGAGTAACGCACCCGGTTGCCGAGCAGCGGGTGCAGGCCCGACATCGCCTCGCGGATGGAGCCGTAGAACATGCGCTGGGTGCCGACACCGTCGGTCACCTCGGGGTGCTGGGTGTGCGGCAGCCACTTGGTCCATTCCCATTCACGGGCGGTGTCGGGCCCACACACCACCGCGACCAACACCTGGTCGGGAGCCTGGAACATGCACAGCTGCAACAACATCGCGCGCGTCATGTCGCGGGCCTGGGCGCGGTCGCCGTCGAGGGCGATGGTGCCGAAGCCCTTCACCGCGATCGCCGTCGGCAGATCGGGGACGGTGGAATGGGCGCGGACGAAACGACGGAGGGAGACCGCCGCGATCGGCTCGAGCTCTTCGACCGGACCGGTCTCGGGGGCCACGAGGCGGGTCGCGAGGCGCTGACCGCCCAGGCCGATGCGGGCGTGGCAGAAGTCCTTGTCGCCGGAGCGTCGCTCCCACATGCGGCTGGTGCCGGCGAGCATCCAGATCAGGCCGGGCTCGGGGTGACTCCACTCGACGGCGGCGCGCTGCTGCTTGGCGGTCTCGTCGACGTCCTTGCGGACCTGATCGAGATAGCGCAAGTAGTCTTTACGATCCTCGTTGGCCTCGGCGGCCTTGGCGCCCTTGCCGTTTCCCTGGCCGAACATGGTGACCATCGACATGATCATCATCAGCGGGAACATCATCGACATCGGGTTGGACAGCATGCCGCTGCCCTGAGTGAACATCAGCGCCATCATGCCGACCATGCCGACCACCATGACCACGGGCATCAGCTTCATCAGCAGATTTCCGGGGGTGATGCGTGGGATCTCGGGCGGCGGCTGGAGGGTGACTTCGCCACCGGGCGTGCGCGGCATCTCGCGCCGGGCACGGCGCTGGAACCGGACTGTGCTCATGGTCGAAGACTCCCCCTGCTTGACTACTCGCTGTCTGTCCTCGCGACGGGCTCAGTGTAGAGGTCGCGGCCGACATGTCGTATGGTTCGTCAGGCATTCTGCTGTCCGAACGGTGGGTTCCGCAAACTGTCGGCCGCTGACCGGTCGAGCGGAAACGCGAGGTAGAGACGGAGTTGGGGGAGTTTTGACGCACGCGCGACTCGATCATGTGGAAGAGGATTCCGCGCGCGGAATCGTTCGCGCACCCGACCTTGCCCGGGTGACGATTCTGGCCAAGCACACACAGGTCGACATGGCGATTCCGGTGGACGTTCCGGTCGCGCTCGTCATCCCGAGTGTGGTCGACATGGTCGCCGCGCACAGCCGCTCCAACGACTTCGACAACGACGGCGAACGCTACGAACCCGCCGAATGGGTCCTGGCCCGCATCGGCCACCCGCCCTTCTCGAACTCGCTGAGCCTCGGTGAACACGGCGTGCGCGACGGTGAGCTGCTGATGCTCGAGAGCGCCTCGCACACCGCGCCGACGCCGCTGTTCGACGACATCATGTACAACGTCGCGATCGCCGACGCCGAGCACTACCGCAGCTGGACCCCCAAGACCGCGCGCATCACCGGTTCGGTGCTCGCCGCGCTCACGATGCTGGTCGGCTGCTTCGGCCTGCTCGCCGCCCCCGACGGTGTGCCGTTCTGGGTGAGCGGGTCGCTCGCCCTGTTCGTCGCGGTGCTGTGCGTGATCGCCGGGACGGTGCTCAGCCGCATGTACGGCGACACCTCCGCCGCGTTGGTCCTCGGCGGGTGTGCCCTGCCGACCGCGTTCACCGGCGGCATGATGCTGGTGCCCGACCACTACGGCTGGGCGAACCTGTTGCTCGGCGCCGCGCTGTTCGGTGCGACTGCGGTGCTCGCGTGGCGGGTGACCGGGGTGGGGCTCGCGCTGTTCATCGGTGCCGCCGCGATTTCGGTGTTCGTCGTTCCCGCCGCGCTGGTCGGTCTGCTCACCGATCAGCCGGTGAAGGCCATCGGCGCCGTCGTCGCGGCGCTGGCGCTCGCGGGTCTTTCACTCTCGCCGCGTGTTTCGATGCTGCTGGCCAAGCTGCCGCTGCCGCCGGTCCCCTCCCCCGGCACCCCGATCGACCCCACCGAGGACGACCCGGACGACCACCGCGCGCTGCCGACCCTCGACAACCTGCGCGCCCGTTCGGAGCGCGCCCGCAACTACCTCGCCGGCCTCGTCAGCGCGACCACGCTGGTCACCGTCGTCGGCGCGCTGCTCGCGACCAACCCGTCCGCCGACGACCCGTACTGGCCAGGCATCGCGCTTGCGCTGGTGTGCGCGGTGGTGCTGATGTTCCGCAGCCGCACGTACGCGGGCGCCGAGCAGGCCGTTGTGCTGATCGCGGGTGGTGCGGCGATCGTGCTGCTGATGCTGATCGGTGTCGCGGTCGGGATGGAACAGCCGCTCGTCGTGTTCGGGGCCGCGCTGGTGATCCTGGTCGCCGCGCTGGTCATCGGCCTGATCGTGCCCAACCAGTCCGCCACCCCGCCGATGCGCCGGGCCGCCGAACTCATCGAGTACGGCTTCGTCGCCGCGGTGCTTCCGCTGGTGTTCTGGGTCGCCGATCTCTACTCGCTGGTGCGCGGTCTGTAGCTTTCGCACGGACGGGGCTGCCTCCCAACGGGATTCGACCGGTGGGCAGGCGGCCCCTTTATCGTGGGTCCGGCACTGTCCTCGCCGGTGCGCCGGGCGCGCTACTGTCCTGCTCAGACGTGTAGTCCAGCGAAGCAGGTAGCGATGACAACGACGACCGAGCGCCCGCTCACCCGGCGGCAACGCTGGGAGCAGCGCACCAACCTGCCGTTGATGATGCTCGCGATCGCGTTCCTGCTCATCTACGCCTGGCGGGTGCTCGACACCCAGGCCTCCCCCACCCTCGATATCACGCTCATCTGGGCCGATCTCGCGATATGGGCGGCATTCGCGATCGACTTCGCGGTGCGGCTGTACCTGTCGACCGATCGTGGCCGGTTCGTCCGCAAACACCCGCTCGACCTGCTCGTAGTCCTGGTCCCACCGTTCCGGCCGCTGCGACTGCTGCGCGTGGCACTACTGCTGCTCGACAGCCTCAATCGCGCGACCAAACCGCGCACCCGGCTGATGACCTTCGTCGCGACGAGCTCGCTGCTCATCCTGCTGCTGTGCAGCCTGGCGTTCTTCGACGCCGAGTACGGCGCACCGGACAGCAAGATCAAGTCCTTCGCCGACGCACTGTGGTGGTCGGCGGTCTCGGTGACCACCGTCGGCTACGGCGACGTCTACCCGGTGACGCCCGAGGGCCGCCTGGTGTCGCTGGTCCTGATGACGCTCGGTATCGGCCTGATCTCCTTCGCCATCGGCACCATGACCAGCTGGGTGGTCGAGCAGCTCAAAACCGTCGACGAGGCCGCCGACCGCACCGAACGCACCCTCGCCGAACTGGTCGAGGAGGTGCGTTCGCTGCGCGCCGAGGTGGCCGAGCTGACCACCGACCGACAAACCCCTGGCGGCTAATTCACCGACGCGACAGGCTGTTTCGCGGGTGAGGGATCGGGCGACACACCGTCGTGCGCGACCATCGCGTCCTCGCGGCCGAGGCTCGGGCCGCCGGCGAGCAGCCCGATGATCGCCCAGGGCGCCGGTTCGGCGGTGACGTTCTCGAGGCCGAGCGCCTTCACCGCTTCGGCGTTCTTGATGCCGAAGCGCACGCCGGTGTCGGCGATGTAGAACAGGCTGTCCTTGCGGCGGCTGTCGGACTCGATGCCGGTGGACTGCACGTAGGCGCCGACGCCCGGCGGGATGTAGACGGAGTCGGCGTTCGGGCCGACACCGTCGGCCTGAGCCAGGTCGACGAGTTTGGCCTTGTTCGGGATCGGCATGTCGATTCCCGTGATCAGGGAAAGTTCGGCGCGAGCGGTGCTGTCGTCGTTGTCGGTGGCACCGGCGATCGGCTTCCAGGAGATGCAGCTGACCGGCTGGTCCTTGGCGGTGATCAGGGTCGGCCGCTCGGCGGGGTAGTCCTGAACCCGCAGGGTCTGCACGTGCGGGGCGAAGGTCTTGTCCGTCGCCTGAATCGTGGTGCCCGGCATGTCCGTCGGGTAGAAGTTGCGGATGATCTGGGCGGTCAACGCCGAGACCGCCTGCAGTCCCTCGTGGAGCACGACATAGTTCTGGTTGGGCTCATTGAAGACCTGGACGACGTCACCGATCCGGTGGCCGCCGACTTTGTAAGGCGGGGTGCCGCCCGGGTTGTCGATGACCGGGGTGATGATCGGCAGCATCTCGGGAATCGCGTTGAGCAGTCCCTCGCTGATCGGGCGCGGCGTTTCACCGCTGATGCCGAGCGCCTGGGTGACCGGTGGGTCGTCCATCTTCACGCGGGCCCGCTTGCCGTCGTAGATCAGGTAGGTGGCGTCCTTGCCCTTGACGAGCATCGCCTTACCGGTGTCGACCTTGGACGCCTTGTCGCCGAGTTCGGGTGTGCCGGCGAGGACGGAGGTGGTGAGGTCGGTGCTGCCGTCGGCCTTGAGCCGGTCGCACACCGACCAGGGCCTGCCCTTGCCGTCCTTGTCGTACTGGATCGACGAGGGGGCGCCGGGGATACCGACGAGCTGACCGCGCGGCTTCTTGCCGAGTTCGGACTCCTTGACGATCACCGCTTTGGCCGCCTCACCCGCGGCCAGGCGGGCGGAGGCCAGATTGAGCGCGGGGTGGACGACATTGTCGATCACCACGTAGACGCCGCCGGATTCCTTACCGATCAGGATCTTGTTGTCGCCGATCTTGTCCTGCGGTTTGAGCAGGGCGAGCACGCCGCAACCGGCCAGGACGACGATGCCGAGAACCAATCCGACCACGTAGGCACGGGTTTGGGCGCGCATCGGATCGTGCAGCATGCGCACGTCGCGCCGTACAAGGGCGTGCTCCATCCGCCGCACCAGGAAGCGGTAACCGCTGACCTGCCAGCGCGTAGTGGGTTTTGAAGGCATGGTTCCTCCCCCGAACAGTGCTCTTGTCCGGGCAACACAGTACAGTTCCCGGCAGCACTTGTTCGCATTCGGCCATCGGTCGATCGGTAATCGGGTACTTGGGGGAGGAACGAATGGCCGACTTCACCGGTGCGGGTCCGCGTCCGCTGTTCGGTCGGATTTCGCTGCCGCATCTGCTCATCGCGCAGGTCCTCGGTCTGATCGCGGGGCTTGTCGCGCTGGTGGTCGGCCTCGGCGCGTTGCCGTCGCTCGGGGTGGCGGTTGCGGTGATGCTCGTTCCGCTGATCCCGATCGGCAAGCGCACGATCCTCGACTGGCTCTCCACCATCCGCGGTTATGCGAGCAAGCGGGATTACACCCTCGGCGACACCGTGGATTTCCGTGGCGCCGACGGCCGTTCGCTCGGACTGTACTGGGACGGCAGCCGGGTGGTCACCGTGGTCGAGGTCCTGCCGCCCAAGGGCGGACTCACCCGGATCGCGCGCACCGCTGTGCACGCCTCGCACCTGCTGCCGCTGCCCGAACTCGCCGCCTGCCTCACCCAGCACGACATCCTGCTCAGCGGCATCGACATCATCAGCCACGGCCACCGCAGCCGCTCCGGCACACCCGCGGGCGCCATCTACGAGTCGCTGCTCGGCCCGCTGCCCGCCACTGCGCATCGCACGGTGTGGCTGGCGATCAGCTTCGACGCGGTGCAGTGTCCCGAGGCCGCGGCACGACGCGGCGGCGGCACCGAAGGCGCCTCCCGCGCGGTCACCATCGCCACCCAGCGCATCATGCGCACGCTGGAAGACGCCGACTGCAACGCCCGCATCCTCACCGCTCCCGAAATCCGGAAAGCCGTGCAGCAGATCACCGTCGGGCTCGATCCGCGCACCCTCACCCAGCGCTGGAAGTACGCCGAGATCGGCAACGCGGTCAATATCGGCAGCGCCGTCGACCCCGCGCAGCTCGGTTCGGACCTGCTCGCCCAGCTGTGGGTGGCGCCGTCGCGCGGCACGACCGTCGCCGTGCGGCTGCGCCCGGGTAGCGATGCCGAATCGGTGAGCGTGGGCGCGGCCTGGCGCCTGACCGCGCGTGAGCTGCCCGAGAAGGCCAAGACCAAGGGCATGATCTCGATGAACGGGCGCCACCGCGACGCGCTGCTCGCGCACCTGCCGATCGCGGTGCCCGGCGTCGACGACACGGTGCCGACCACCGAGTACCCGATCGATGTGATCGGCGCGCTGCACCTGCCCTCAGCCGGGTGCGGGCAGCTGCTCGGTTCCGACGAGGAGGGCAACGGTGTGGCGACGCGCATCATCGGCGCCGGTATCTCCACCGTCTACGTCGCCGGTGAGCTGTACCTGGCCCAGCAGCTGGTATTCCGTGCGCTCGCCGTCGGTGAGCGGGTGCTGATCCGCACCGATCGGGCCCAGGCCTGGGAGCAGCTGGTGACCACCGTCGGCAACCCCGAGCGGTTGACGATCGCGGTCGAAACACACCAGTCCGACGCGGGATTCACCGCGACCATCGTCGACGGTGTGCTCGCGCCCGCCCCGCACGCCGGTGTCACCACGATCTACCTCACCGCCGACCCCAACGGCTGGCCCGCTTCCCGCCCCGACCTGGAGATCTACCAGCCGGGTGCGGTCGGTAACCGGGTGGTGCTGCGTACGGGCACGACAAGGGTGAACCTCACGCTGGTCTCCATTCCGCGCGAGTCGACCTACATCGGTCAGCCGCGCGGTCAGCGGGCGATGGCGTCTCAGCCGGGATAGGTCGGCCGCGCTTCCCGCAGCACCGTTCCCCACCAGGCCAATTGGCGAAGCATGCGCTCGCGGGCATCGACCGCCGCGCCGTCGGTCGGGTCGAAGTGACGTTTGGCCTGGGCGAAGCTCACCGATTCGCGCACCGAGACCATGTGCAGTTCGGCGACCACCTGCCGCAACTGCTCGACCGCGCGCAATCCGCCCGACAGCCCGCCGTAGGACACGAAACCGATCGGCTTGGCCCGCCATTCGTGTTTGGCGCTGTCGAGCGCGGCCTTGAGCGAGGCCGGATAGCCGTGGTTGTACTCGGAGGTGACGACCACGAAGGCATCGGCGGCGCCGAGCCGTTCCCGGAATGCCGCGACCTGCGGGGTTTCGGTGAGCTCGGTCGGCATCGGGTGATCGATCAGATCCAGCACCCCCAGCTCGAATTCGGGCCGGTCGGCCAGCGCCCCGAGGAACCAGTCGGCCACCACGGGCGCGAACCGGCCCGGCCGGGTGCTGGCGACGATGACCTCCAACCGCAGTGGTTCATCCATACCCTGAGCCTATCGATGCTGCCCCGGCGCCGATGCGGGCGGGCGGATCAGGCACGATGGTCACCGTTCGTTCATGTTCCGGCGACGTGTGACGAAGGGGGACGCTCATGATTCTCGACCGCTGGCAGTTGGTGGAAACCCTGGGGGAAGCGCATACCTGGTCGATGCTCACTTCGGGCACGACGCCGCGCGAGTGGACGTCCTACGAGCGGGCGATCTCGGCGCAGTTGCGGCCCTTGGTTGTGGCCGCCTACGACACGGGCGAACCGGTCGACAAGGTGCTGCCGAAATCGCGGAAACCGTGGTCGGAGCACCGGTTTCGCGCGGTCCCCGTGGTATGGCCGGGCTCGGCGCCGCATGCGGTGAAAGTGTGGGTGGGCAGACAGGCGCCCACCGAGGAACTGGGTGTCTCGCCGTTCCGCATCGATGCGCGCACCCGGCGGGTGAGCAGCAGGCCCGGCGGCCTCGGCGCCCATTTCGGTGCCGAACCCAGGGAATACCGTGGCGCCGAGCCGTACCAGCTGGTGGAGCGCTTCGACGCCGCGCTCGATCTCGTTGCCGCGCTGAATCGCTCGGAGCCGGGCAGTCGCTGGTCGGGAATCGCCACGATACGTTCCGGGATCGGGCCTCGGTCGATGCTGATCGCCACCCGCAACGAGACCGAAGACCGGTTCCAGTGGCGTGGTGTATCGATCGATGTCACCGACAGTATTGCGCCACAACCGAAGTCACTCGAGGCGACCACCCTCGAATTGCTGCGCGACACCCAGCCCGGGCTGTATCTGGCCGTCATCGACACCGTACAGGCGCGTCCGGTGCGGTGGGTGACCGAGCCGCTGCCCGGAGTGCGCTGGCACCTGGTCGACGACCGCGACATCCCGCACCCCGAGGACCGGGTAAGGATCCTCGAGGTGCGCGAGCAGATCCTGGCGGGGGCGACGAACGCGACACTGCCGGGGTTGCGGCTGGCCACCGAGTCGGGTGAGTGGCTGGTGGCCGACGTCGAGGTGTCACCCCTGCCCGGCGCGCCGGGTGACGGCACGCCGTTGTTCGTCCTGGCTCAGGTGCGGCTCACCCCCGGGCAGTTCTAAGGCTGAGCCGGTTGTTCTCAGGGCAGTTCGAAGGGCAGTGACACCCCGGCGTGCACCTGGCAGCGCTCGCAGGTGTCGGTGCCGTCGACGGCCGCCACGGCGCTGCGCATGAGATCCTTGAACGGGCCGAGGTTCTTCTTGAACTCCGCGAACACGTCGACCGCGTGCACGCCCTGCCCCTCCTCCAGGCCCGCGTCCAGATCGGTGACCAGAGCGACTGCGGCGTAGCACATTTCGAGTTCCCGAGCCAGGACGGCCTCGGGGTGGCCGGTCATATTCACCAGGTCCCAGCCCTGCCCGGCGAACCAGCGGCTCTCGGCCCTTGTCGAGAAGCGCGGGCCCTGCACCACCACCATCGTGCCCGAGGGTTCGACGCGCAACTGGCCTGCACCGGCCGCCTTCACCGCCGCGCCGCGCAGGTCGTCGCAGTAGGGGTCGGCGAAGGAGACGTGGATACCGCCGCCGTCGAAGTAGGTCTGCGGACGGCCCGAGGTCCGGTCGACGAGCTGATCCGGTACCGCGACGGTCCCCGGCCCCCAGTCGGCGCGCAGGCTGCCGACCGCGCACGGCGCGAACACCCGGCGCACGCCGAGCGAGCGCAGCGCCCACATGTTGGCCTGGTAGGGCAGGGTGTGCGGGGCGTATTCGTGCTGCTTGCCGTGGCGCGGGAGGAAGGCGACGTGGCGGCCTTCCACCTCGCCGATCGCGACCGGGGCGCTCGGCGTGCCGTACGGTGTGTCGACGTCGACGTGCACCGCGTCGTTGTCGAAGAAGTCATAGAAACCGCTGCCGCCGATGACGGCGAGGGCGGGCCGGGGATGCGAACTCATACCGCTGATTCTCCCGTCCGGCCTGGTAGCGAGGAGCACCGGGACCATATCTGACAAGTCCGGCGCGAAACTGTACCCTAGGGGGGTATCAGCTCGCACCCCGGCGGGCACGACGCAAGAGGAGACCACGGTGACCACACCCACCCCCGACACCGCGCCCGCCGACGAGCACGCCGGCCACCACGGCCACGGCTACATCACCGCCAAGGACGACTACCTCAAGCGCCTGCGCCGCATCGAGGGCCAGGCCCGCGGCCTGCAGCGCATGGTCGAGGAGGAGAAGTACTGCATCGACATCCTCACCCAGGTCTCGGCCATGACCAAGGCCCTGCAGGCCGTCGCGATGGGGCTGCTCGAAGACCACATCAGCCACTGCGTCGTCGACGCCGCCGTCGCGGGCGGACCCGAAGCCGAGGCGAAGATCAAGGAAGCCACCGACGCCATCGCGCGACTCGTCCGATCCTGAAAGACCGCGTCTGCCTGCACCGACCGTTGTGAAGTGACGATTCACAGAATTGGCGTAATCCGCTGTGCAACAATGCATTTTCGGTATTCAGGGGCGCCGTGAACCTGTTCGTCGTGGCGCCCACGCGAGAGCAGGATCGATGATGACGGCGCAAAGCAACACGGCAGACACCCCTCTTTCGGAACTTCTCCGCCACGGTGAACGAGATTTTCAGGAACGGTTGCAGCAACTGCTGATCGACCCGGACTACGCCATCACCGTGCACCAGGGCCAAGCGCAGCGGCGCGAGAACGCCTACGCCCAGCTGCGTGACCTGGTCAAGGAACTCGGTAAGGCCAGCGATGTCGCGACCAACCTCCCCCAGCTGTTCGCCTTGTTCGACTGGTCCGCGGTGCTGGCAACCGACCTCATCCCGTTGATCTCGGGCCACTTCAACCTTGCGTCGGGCTCGCTGTCCACACTCACCGACTCCGACTCGGCGGCGCCGTACCTGCACGACCTCGACGACGCCACCGCGATCGGCGTCATGCTGCTCACCGAGTACGGTTGCGGCTCCAACATCGGCTTCATGCAGACCACCGCGACCTGGGAAGACGGCGGGTTCGTCATCAACACCCCGAACCCGAGGGCCCGCAAGTTCATGCCGAGCGTCGGAATCCCGGTCTCGCGCGTGTGCGTCGTCGGTGCCCGCTTCATCGACTCAGCGGGTGTCGATCAGGGTGTGCACCTGTTCACCGCGCGTCTGCGGGTGGCCGACGGCACGGCAGCACCCGGTGTCACGATCACCCAGCTCGACCGGCAGCCGCTGGTCATCATGGACAACTCGGTCATCAGCTTCGACAATCTCCGCGTCGACCGCAGCGCCTGGCTGGGTGGAAACCTGGCGACCATCGACGACAACGGTGTCCTGACCTGGAACGACGAGGACAGCCAGCGCCGCTCGTTCGCCTCCGCGATCAGCCAGCTGACGGTCGGCCGCCTGGCCCTCGCGTCCTGCCTGAACGCCACCGCGCGAGCCTCGCTCTACATCGCGCTGCGCTACGCCGCCAAGCGCGGGGTGCCGTTGACGCCGACCGCCACGACGGTGATGGCCGACATCCCGCACGTGCGCAACACCCTGCTCACCGATCTGGCCGGCACGGTCGCGCGCACCATCTTCGGCAACGCGGTCAAGACCTCCCTCGCCAACAGCGACCTCACCGATCGCGACACCGTCGTCTCGGTGATGCTGGCCAAGCACTTCATCCAGCTACACGCCCTGGACACGG
This sequence comes from Nocardia rosealba, assembly GCF_020216065.1. Classification (GTDB taxonomy): domain Bacteria; phylum Actinomycetota; class Actinomycetes; order Mycobacteriales; family Mycobacteriaceae; genus Nocardia; species Nocardia rosealba. Next base: position 18,988 of record NZ_JAIWNA010000008.1, on the reverse strand, counting down.
TGACCCACTGTCGCATCAAGATGGGTGCGCAGGGCATGTTCAGCGCCAACCGGGTCGCCGACTACATCGGCGTCTGCCACGCGGCCATCACCGGCGAAGGCGACTGCCATGTGCTCGGCTCGGTCGCCGGTCGCGTCCTGGCCAGGCATCTCGCGGGCAAGGTACCGCCGCAGACCGGTCTGCACGATCCCGCCGTCACCACCGACCGCCTCGGTCTGTTCACCGCGCGCACCCTCACGATCGTGCAGGAAGCTCAGCGGCATCTGGAATCGGGAGAACTCGCGGATCGGCTCGCCGTCATTCCGGAAGCACTCGAACTCGCCGAGGCCTACAGCGCGGAGGAAGCGTTGCAGCTGCTCCACCGGTACGAGCACCTGCCCGAAATCGCCGCCGTGCGTGACGTTTTCGCGCTGCACTACCTCGATCAGAATGCCGCGTGGTACCTCACCCGCGGTTACCTGGACGTTGCCGCTGTCGAAGGCGTCAAGCAGCAGCTCCGGGAAGCCATCGACACTCTCGCCGACAACGTTCCGGCCCTGCTCGATTCCTTCGGCTTCGACGACGAGATCCTCGGCGCGCCGGTGCTGTTCGACGATCTACCCGGCGCGTGGGAGAGCCGCATCAACGGCTGATATGCGGTTACAGCGACAGCGGTGCCGTTCGTGGGAACACGACCGGCAACGCTGACAACGCTCGGTGGAATGGCCCGGGACGCCACACGAGGTCGTCCTGGGCCACTCCGAGCTTCAGCTCCGGCAGGACATCGAAGAGCTGGTCGATGACGTCCTGCGCCAGGAGCACGCCATACGGGCGCGCATGCGCGGGGCAGGCGTGTTCGCCCGCACTGAACGCCAGATTCCAGCCGTTGCCGAGGAAATCGCCGGTGTTGATCGTCGGATCGGTATTGCAGGCGGCCATGCTGATGATGACCGGCTGCTGAGCGGGCAGCAGTACACCGTCGATCGGCACGGACTGGCGCGGGTAGGTGATGCAGTAGTTCGCCATCGGCGGGTCGGTGGCGAGGCGCTCGTCGATCGCCATCTTGGTCGACAACGGCATCGAGTTGCCTTCGCCGGTGAAGCGGGGATCGGTCAGCATCAGCAGCAGAGTGTTGGCGATGAGGTTCATCGGCGGCTCGACGCCTGCCGCGAACAGCAGCACCAGCTGATGCACCATCTCGTCGTCGGTCAGCCGCGCCGGATGCTGGACGAGGCGGGTGGTGATGTCGTCGCCCGGCTGCGACCGCTTCAGTGCGGTGAGGTCGAGCAGGGCGTTGGTCATGATGGTGTTCACCTTGTCGGTGTCCACGCCGTCGAACATCGCGGCATTGGCCCTGGCGACCTCCGCGCCGATCTCGGGCGGGCAGCCGAGGAATTCGCACAGCACCGAGAACACCATCGGGAAGATGTACTGGTGCAGCACATCCGCGTGCCCGTCCGTGCAGAACGAGTTGATGATCGGGATGGCCGATCGCTCAACGCTGGTGCGCATGACATTGAGGTCCATCCCGGCGAGCGCGTCGTTCACGGCGTCGCGGTAGCGGGTGTGCCCTTTGCCGGTGGTACGCAGCGCGTTCGGCCGGTACTCGATCATCGGCATGATCGGGATATCGCGTGGCACGGTCGCCTGCCACGCCCGCGGATCGGCGGAGAAGTTCGCGGGGTCGTTGAGAATTCGCACCGCGGTACTGAATTTGATGACCAGCGTGGCGGGCACGCCCGGCCACAGCTCGACGGGCACCAGCGATTCGTACTGGTCACGCATCCGGCGGTAGGCACCGTGCGGATCGGCCGCGAACGCCTCGTCGTAGAGCGGAATCCGGTGCTCGGGCACCGCCGCGGACAACGGCGAGTTGCGGATGGCACCCTGATTCGTGTCCTGCGGATTCACAATAACTCCCTGAAATCGACTGCGGCGCAATGGTAGTCCAGACGGACCGCTCGACTCGTAACCGGCCAGAGCCTACCAGCGCGTATGCCCCCGCGCCCGCCAGTTCCCGAGTTGCCGATGCGATCGCCGGAAATGCCCCGGCGACATCCCGACAACCTCCTGAAACGCGCGATAGAACTGCCGTTCCGAAGCGAACCCCACCTCGAATGCCACCCCGGCGATCGGCCGGGCGCTGTTGCTCACCAACAACTTCTGTGCCTGTCGTACCCGCAGCTGTCGCAACGCTGTGCCGAAACTCTCCCCGTCGCCGTCGAATACCCGGAACAACGTCCGCCGCGACATATGACAAGCCCCCGCGACCTCGTCCACACTCAATGTGGGTTCCGCGAAGTTCTTTCGCAGGTAGGCCATGACCTGTTCGCCGCGCAAGGCGTCGCCGGACTCCGCTGCCCCGGTGGATCCCGCAGCGAGCAGCACCGCGGAACTCAGCAGTTCGAGCGCACTGCGCCCCAGGATTTCGACCTGGCGAGGGGCACGTTCACGCACCCGGGCGAGGTTTCCGAAGTAGTTCGCGACTACGCCGACGGCAGTGTCACTGCCGAAGGGAGTGACCGTCGGGACGGTCCGCAGACCCGATCGGCTGCGAAGCAAGTCGGTCCGCACGCGCACCAGTACCTGCTCGAACAGCGTGGCGCGTGGTGAACTGTCGATCCACAGCGACGGAGCGACGCTGTCGATGAAGGTCATCTGGCCTGGCCGCAGGGTCACCGAACGATCACCCTGGGTCAGAGAAGTTCGACCGGAAAGCTGGACGACGGCCACCGAATACTCGTCGGTGTCAAGGGCCGCGTGCGTCCTCGTCCGCCGGAACTGCTGATTGCTCCCCACGAAGCTCGACAGCCAGAAGTCGTTGGCACCCGGTAGCGGGCTGGTGCTCAGCCGACCGAAGGCGGGTGCATCACGTAGCGGCTCGAGATTCAGCGGAAACGACGTGCGGGCCCATCGCGCCCGCCACTCCTCGAATTCGGGGCTGCGTGGTTTCGGTGCCGCGAACTGGAAGGCGACCGGCTCGTAGGCCCTCATGTCAGGGGTTGCATAAGTGGCGGTATTCACCTGGTGTTGTTCCGGTTTCGTGGTGGAAGACGCGGTAGAAGTGGCGTTCAGAGGAAAAGCCCGAGGCGAATGCTACTGCGGCGGTGGGGAGGTGGTGGTTGTTCGTGAGCAGGTGGGTGGCGTGACGTAGGCGGAGGGTGCGCAGTGTGGTGTTCAGGCTGTCGCCTGGTCCGGCGAAGAGGCGGAAGAGGGTGCGGCGGGAGATGTGGCAGGCGGCGGCGATGTCGTCGGCGGTGAGGTCGGGGGCGGTGTAGTTGTCGCGCAGGAAGGTCATGACGTGTTCGCGTCGCAATGTCTCGGCGGGGGTGTCGACCGGGCGCTCACCCGCTGTGAGCAGTACGGCGGACGCGATCAAGCCGAGTGCGTTGTCCGCGAGTACGGCGGCGTGTGCCGGGTCCTTGCGCTGGATGGCTGCCAGGTCACGGAAGAAGCGCGCCACCACGCCTGCCGCGCCGGCGCCGGGCACGGTCACCGCGGTGGGCATCGCCAGTTGCCGGAGGCCGGGTTGGGCGCGCAGCAGGTCCATCGGCACCTGCACGACGACCTGCTCGAACCCCGACCCGCCGGTCCAGTGATCCGAGCCGTTGGTCCAGTGGTAGGGCGCTGAGGTGTCGAAGAAGACCATGTCGCCCGCGGTGATCTGCGCGGAACGGCCACCTTGGTTCATCACCAGGTCGCCCTCGATGTGGATGCTCACCAGCAGATATGCCTCGGAACGGGCGACGTGGGTCCGGGAATGCCGGAACGTCTGGTAGCTGCCCGCCATGGTCGCCAAGGTGAAGTCGTGGTGGCCGGACAGCGAGCTTGCCGTCACCCGCCCGTAGAAGGGCAGTTCGGGATGGGCGTCGCAGGCGACGGGCGCATAGTTCTGTGACAGCAACGCTTCCCATTCCTCGCGCGCACCACCGCGCGGCGTCGCCGAGGAGTACTCGAACGTGATCGGTTCGATGGACATCCGTCAGCCTCCGAGTGTCTGGTAACGACGATGAATTCCCTGTCGGCAAGGCCCTGGACACCGGAAACCCGGCGCCGTCTCTGTCAATGGCGAGCCGGGCCATAGGCGAGGCGGTATTCGCCCGGTGTCATACCGGTTTCCCGGGCGAATACCCGATAGAAGTGGCGTTCGGAGGCGAAACCGGATTCGAAGGCGATCGCGGCGCAGGAGCGGGCGGGGTAGGTGGCGACAACGCCTGCCGGGCTGTCCGGTTCGATCGCGACGGCGGCGGGGATGGGCACTGCGCTCAGTCCCGGCCGCTCCCGCAGCGTCCCTACCGGAATCTGGACGAGCACCTGCTCGAAGGCCACGGCTTCGTCCCACAGCGAGGGCAGCGAGCCGTCGAGGATCGTCATCTGCCCGGGTTCGAGCAACACGGAACGGCCGCTTTGGGTGAGGCGGGCTTCACCGGCCACCTGGCTGACCAGCACGTACTCCTCGGCAGCGCGAGCCACATGCGTCTTCGTCCGGAGGTACTGATGGTTATGGCCGGCCAGCACGGTGAGGGAGAAGTCGGCCGCGCCGGGCAGCGCACCACTGGTCACCTTGCCGTAAACAGGTGCGTCGCGGATGGGGCCGAAGGCGAGCGGGAAGTAGGTTTGCTCCATCAGCGCGGCCCACCGGTCGACTTCCTCGCCGCGCGATTCCGGCGTCGAGAATTCGATTGTCGTCGGTCCGTTCACCATGGGTTGCCTCCGGCACACGCATATCCGCCTCTACGGCTCCAACCCGAGAATAGCCCGGCTCAGTCACAGGATCTGTGGATCACGTAGCGAATGACCTGCGAAAACCTCGCTGTGCAAACCTCTTCGGCAGTCAGTCGCCGCAGCAGCCCTCGGCGGCGGGGACGGTGCGGGTCTCGCGGGTCTGGGCGTTGCGGGCGGCCAGGTCGGCGTCGGCGGGATAGTCGACGGCGATCAGGCTCAGGCCGTGTGCGGGAGCGACGGTCACGGAGCTGGAGCGTCCCGTTTCCGACAGCAGCGACCCGACCCATTCCGGTGTCCGTCGTCCCTCACCGACGGCGAGCACCGCGCCGACCAAGCTGCGAACCATCGACCAGCAGAACGCATCAGCGCTCACGTACGCGGTGAGCAGGTCGCCCTCACGCTCCCAGTCGAAACGCTGCAGTTCGCGCACGGTGGTCGCGCCCTCGCGGCGACGGCAGAAGGCGGCGAAGTCGTGCAGTCCCAACAACTTTCCGGAGGCGGCGCGCATGGCTTCCAGATCCACACCCGGCTTACACGCGACCACGCTGCGCGCGCGCAACGGCTCGGCACCGTAGGGGGCGGTGGTGAGGCGGTAGGCGTAGTGGCGACGCATCGCCGAGAACCGCGCGTCGAATTCCGGTGGCGCCGTCCGGATATCGGTGATGCGGACGTCCTTGGGCAGGAAACGGGCCATCCGGTACATCAGCTTGCCGGCATCGAATTCGCCGGAGGTGTCGAAATGCGCCACCTGCCCCTCGGCGTGCACACCCGCGTCGGTCCGCCCGGCGACGGTGAGCACGATCGGCTCACGGAACACCTTCGACAGCGATTCCTCCAGCACGCCCTGCACGGTGCGCAACCCGGGCTGACGCGCCCAGCCGATGAAATCGGTGCCGTCGTAACTGATTCCGAGCCGCACGCGCGACCGACCTTGCCCGATCTCGTCCATCGAACCTCCCTGCCTCACCAACACTGGCAAAAGAACGAGCCCGCCACCCTCGAAGGGGTGACGGGCTCGGTCGAACTCCTGAGAATCAGGCGTCCTTCTTGTCCTCAGCGGCCTCGTCGGCGGCCGGAGCCTCGACGACCTCGTCGGCCTTGGCTTCGGCAGCCTCGGCGGCGGGCGCCTCGGTCTTCTGCGAAGCGGCGACGCGACGGGCGCGGTCGGCCTCGTTGGTGACGGTCTTCTCGCGGACCAGCTCGATGATGGCCATCGGCGCGTTGTCACCCTTGCGCGGCAGCGCCTTGGTGATGCGGGTGTAGCCACCCTCGCGACCCTCGAACGAGGGGCCGATCTCCGCGAACAGCGCGTGCACGATGTCCTTGTTGCGGATGACCTTCATGACCTCGCGACGGTCGGCAAGGGTGCCGGCCTTCGCGCGGGTGATGAGCTTCTCGGCGTAGGGGCGGACCGCCTTGGCCTTCGACTCGGTGGTCGTGATCCGACCGTGCTCGAAAAGCGCCGTGGCCAGGTTGGCGAAGATCGCCTTCTGGTGCGACGCCGACCCGCCGAAGCGGGCACCCTTCTTGGGCTTGGGCATTGGATTCTCCTTGTGAAAGGCGCAGCCGGGGTGCCCCCCGATGGCCTAGAGCTGTTCGGTCTCGGCGTAGTCCTGCTCGCCGCCGTCGGTGTCACTGAAGGTGCCGGAATCGCTCCAGGTGCCGGTGCTCGCGTCGTAACCCACCACGGAGGACGGGTCGAACGAAGCGGGCGAGTCCTTCAGCGAGAGGCCGAGCGCGTGCAGCTTGACCTTCACCTCGTCGATGGACTTCTGGCCGAAGTTGCGGATATCGAGCAGGTCCGACTCGGTGCGGGCGACGAGCTCGCCCACCGTGTGCACACCCTCGCGCTTGAGGCAGTTGTAGGACCGGACGGTGAGGTCCAGGTCCTCGATCGGCAGACCGAACGAGGCGATGTGGTCCGCCTCGGCCGGGCTGGGGCCGATCTCGATGCCCTCGGCTTCGACGTTGAGCTCACGGGCCAGGCCGAAGAGCTCGACCAGGGTCTTACCGGCCGAAGCCAGCGCGTCCCGGGCCGTGATGGAGTTCTTGGTCTCCACGTCGAGGATGAGACGGTCGAAGTCGGTGCGCTGCTCGACACGGGTGGCCTCGACCTTGTAGGTCACCTTGAGCACCGGGGAGTAGATCGAATCCACGGGGATCCGGCCGATTTCCGCGCCGGTCGCCTTGTTCTGCACGGCGGGCACGTAACCGCGGCCCCGCTCGACGACGAGCTCGATCTCGAGCTTGCCCTTGTCGTTCAGGGTGGCGATGTGCATGTCCGGGTTGTGCACGACGACGCCGGCCGGCGGGACGATGTCACCGGCGGTGACGGTGCCCGGGCCCTGCTTACGCACGTACATGGTGACCGGCTCGTCCTCTTCGGAGGACACGACCAGACCCTTGAGGTTCAGGATGATGTCGGTGACGTCTTCCTTCACACCGGGAACGGTGGTGAACTCGTGCAGGACACCGTCGATGCGGATGCTCGTGACCGCGGCCCCCGGGATGGAGGACAGCAGGGTACGACGCAGCGAGTTGCCGAGGGTGTAACCGAAGCCCGGCTCGAGGGGTTCGATGGTGAACTTCGAGCGGTTCTCCGCCACAACCTCTTCGGTCAGTGTCGGACGCTGGGAAATCAGCATGAGGATCTACTTCCTGTTCAGGGCGTCCGCTATTTGACGCCTAATCAGTGATTGCGGGGGCCGTCGTAGGAACGGCCCCCACCAAAAGCGCTTACTTCGAGTAGTACTCGACGATGAGCTGTTCCTGCAGCGGCACATCGATCTGGGCACGCTCGGGGAGCTGGTGCACCAGGATGCGCAGGCGGCCGGGGACGACCTGCAGCCAGCCCGGGACCTGACGGTCGCCGACGGTCTCACGCGCCACCTGGAACGGCAGGGTCGGCAGCGACTTCTCCTTGACATCGATGATGTCGTACTGGGAGACCTGGTAGCTGGGCACGTCGACCTTGACGCCGTTGACCAGGAAGTGGCCGTGGCTGACGAGCTGACGGGCCTGACGACGGGTACGAGCCAGACCGGCGCGGTACACGACGTTGTCCAGACGCGACTCGAGCAGACGCAGCAGGTTGTCGCCGGTCTTGCCCTTGAGGCGGTTGGCCTCTTCGTAGTAGCGACGGAACTGCTTTTCCATGACGCCGTAGGAGAAGCGAGCCTTCTGCTTCTCCTGCAGCTGCATCAGGTACTCGGATTCCTTGATCCGCGCGCGGCCGTGCTGGCCGGGCGGGTAAGGACGACGCTCGAACGCCTGGTCGCCTCCGACGAGGTCGACGCGCAGACGACGCGACTTGCGGGTGATGGGGCCTGTATAACGAGCCATTTTTTAGCTGTTTCCTTTCCCGCTAGACGCGACGGCGCTTGGGCGGCCGGCAGCCGTTGTGCGGCTGAGGAGTGACATCGGAGATCGAGCCGACCTCGAGGCCAGCGGCCTGAAGCGAACGGATCGCGGTCTCGCGGCCCGAACCCGGGCCCTTCACGAACACGTCGACCTTCTTGACGCCGTTCTCCTGCGCCTTGCGGGCAGCGTTCTCGGCAGCGAGCTGCGCGGCGAACGGGGTGCTCTTACGCGAACCCTTGAAACCGACGTGGCCCGACGACGCCCACGAGATGACATTGCCCTCGGGGTCGGTGATCGAGACGATGGTGTTGTTGAACGTGCTCTTGATGTGCGCGTGGCCGTGCGGGATGTTCTTCTTATCCCGGCGACGCGACTTCTGAGTCTTCTTCGGGCCAGCGGCCCGGCTCTTCGGAGGCATACGCTATCCCTACTTCTTCTTGCCGGCGACGGTCTTCTTCGGACCCTTGCGCGTACGCGCGTTGGTCTTGGTGCGCTGACCACGCACAGGCAGGCCACGACGGTGGCGGATGCCCTGGTAGCAGCCGATCTCGATCTTGCGGCGAATATCGGCCTGGACCTCGCGGCGCAGGTCACCTTCGACCTTGAACTCCGACGCTTCGATGTAGTCGCGCAGCTTGCTCAGGTCGTCGTCGCTGAGATCCTTCGAGCGCAGGTCCGGGCTGACGCCGGTCTGAGCCAGGATCTCGGTGGCGCGGGTGCGCCCGATTCCGAAAATGTAGGTCAGCGCGATCTCCATGCGCTTTTCGCGCGGGAGATCAACGCCCATCAGACGTGCCATGTGGCAGGTTCCTTAATGGTTGCGGAGGTCTGCTCCCTGTCCGTCCCCCCGTCTTTGCAAATGGGGGCACCGGCCTCCGTACCGGTGGTTGGCGCGCACACGTGCGTACGCGCTGGAGCTGGGAGTTCTTCTTTTCGGTCAGTCCGATCAGACGATCGGTGCCCGGCGGTGAGGCTGGATCAGCCCTGACGCTGCTTGTGGCGCAGGTTGTCGCAGATCACCATGACCCGACCGTGACGGCGGATCACCTTGCACTTCTCGCAGATCTTCTTGACGCTCGGCTGAACCTTCACGTCCGTCCAATCTTTTCGTGGGTTCACAAGGGTCTGTGAACACAGTTTTTCCCCAGCCGACGACTGGGGAAGTCTCTTGTCGTGTTCCGGCCTGGACCGGAACACCGTGTGACGCCGCGTGCCTCAGGCTCGCGGCGTCAGGCAGGCATCACTTGTAGCGGTAGACGATCCGGCCGCGGGACAGGTCGTACGGCGAGAGCTCGACGACCACGCGGTCTTCCGGAAGGATGCGAATGTAGTGCTGCCGCATCTTTCCGCTGATGTGCGCGAGAACCTTGTGACCGTTCTCGAGCTCGATCCGGAACATCGCATTGGGCAGCGGCTCGACAACTCGACCCTCGACCTCGATGGCCCCGTCTTTCTTCGCCATATCCTCCGCGATCCCGGTTATGCTCAACCTTGAGTGGTTACCTCGTAGCTGCTCACCCACAGGCCCGACGAACTTCCCGGGTTTGCACGCGAACAGTCGGCGCCTAGGTGCACCGCCGCTCAAGCTTACCGGGCCGTGTGCGCTGAGGCAAAAAGACCCCGACGGTACACCCTGAACGTGGCGCACGTCGCACAATGGAGGCGTCGACGGTGGGCACGCGGGCAGGCATGAGGCGCCCGCCACGCCGATCGGGTTGTCGCGTAAACTCACCGGCGTCGCAAGTAGTGGGTCGATCAGATCGGGGGACCCTGGTGAGCGGAGCGCACCGGTGAGCCGCAACAACGACAGCCTCCCCATGTTGCCGCCATGGCTGTCGGAGAGCGAAGTCACCCAGGTCGGGTACGAGGCACCGGTCGAGAACCTGCCACAGGACGAACCGATCGACGAGGCACCCAAGCGTCGCCGTTTCCTGCGCGGTGACGACAGCGCGCGCAAGGAGAAGAAGGGCGGCCGCCGCCGCAAGGAGCGCGAGCCCGAACAGACCGCACCGCCGAGCCAGGTCACCGGCACCGCGGGCCACGGCCCTGCTTTCCACGATCCGCATGCGCCGTCGACCGCGAGCCCGCTGATGCCCGGTCCGAATCCGTCGACATCGAGCGCGCCCGCACCGACTCAGGGCGCCGACTCCTCCTGGCCACCGGCCTCGACCGGCGCGCCTTGGCCGCAGGCTCAGGGCGCCCCGAACCCACTCGCTCCGCCACCGCGGTCGGCCTCGGGCGACTCCGCCCAGCAAGCCCAGGCAGGCGCGTGGGAGCAAGGCCCCGACCCACTCGCTCCACCGAGGCTCGACTCCGGCGCGGCGGGCGACTCCGCCCAGCATGCCGCCGGTTCGCGGTCCTCGGCCGGCGCCGCTCGACCCCAGGAACAGGGCGCACCTGACCGGCTCATGCCGCCGCAGACCGGGCCGGATGCATTCTCCCCGTGGAACACCGGGCAGCCCTCTACACCGGCCCGGTTCCCGGCCGCGCCGGCGCACACCAGTTCGCCGTCGCACTCGGTCCCGAATACGGCCGTTCCGCCAGCTCATTCGGGCCCTTCACTGCCCCCGACACCTGCCGAGCAGGCCGCGGCGGCCCTCCCGACGCGGACCCCCGCTCCCCCGTCCGAGGGCTTCACACCGCTCGGGCCCTCGAACCAGCGCAGCCTGCCCGACCTCCCGCCGCCTCCCCCGCTGCCCGATCCCCCGGCGCGCCCGACCCAGGCGCCGCCACGCTTGCTCGCACCCACCCCGCCGTCTCCCTCGGACCCGCTGGCGTCGCCCGCCGTTCCGGTGTCGTCGTCTTCACCCGCGGACTCGTTGGCGTCGCCCGCCGTGCCGGTGTCGTCGCCTTCACCCGCGGACCCGCCGGCACCGCCCGCTGATCCGACGTCGTCGCCTTCACCCGCAGACCCGCTCGCACCGCCCGCCGTGCCGGTCTCGTCGCCTTCCCCCGCGCAGCCGCAGGCGTCGGTCGGCGAAGCGGTTTCGTCGGGTGTCGACCCGTTGTCATCGGCCACTCCGCTCGAGGCGCTCTCGACGCCTTCGCGCCCGATAGGCGAACCTGCGCCGCCCACCAGCGGCCAGCCGGATCCGGCGATCCAGAACGCACAACCGGAAGCGCCGCAGCCCAGCGTTTCCGGGCCGGACGCGTCCTCTCACAACACATCGAGTGCACCGGCATCCGGATCGACCACTGGCGCATCGGCGGCTTCCGTCGCAGCCGAGTCGGCCGACGCCGGATATTCGGCCAACCCTTCGTCGACACGGAACGAGGGCGGCGCCGACCAAGCCCAGGCCGAACAAGGTGGGGTCGCGCAGGGGTCGCCGTACAGCGCTGGTGACGTCGCGGCTTCAGCGGCGCCTGTTTCGCCCTATGCGTCCGGCGAGGTACCGCAGGGACCGGCTTTCTCTGCGTCGCAATACGATTCGATTCCCGGAGATCTGTCGCACGGCACTTCCGTGCACGCACCTGATGCGCAGACCGAGATGTTCCGGGCCGACGACCCTCGACTGCAGGGCGGGTTGCCCAGCGCCGGCGTCGCGCAGGGCGGCCCGTCTGAAACTGCTTACCGCTCAGGCGAATTCGCACAGCCCGGGCCGCCTTCCCGCCCCGAGGGAACACCTCCACGGCATCAACTGACGCCCGACGCCGCGCCCGCACAGCCCGACGTCGCGCAGCAGGCGATCCCCGCCCCGACCGCGCAGAGCGGTGGTGCGACCGCCTATCCGGCACAGCACCCCATGCACGGCGGCTACCCGCAGACACCCGACACGGCCGTTGCCCATCCCAACCAGAGCGATGGGCTCCCCCAGTACCGCCCTGACGGCATGCGAGTGCAGCCGGACGGCACCTATCCCCACGGAAACGCCGCGCAGGCGGGCCCGAATGCTGCTCAGACCCAGCAGTACTCACAGGGCACTGCCGCGCCGGTTCAGCCGTACCAGGCGCCCGACGGCTCCCAGGCGCAGCCGTACCCGGGGCCGCTCCACGCACCCGATGGCGCACCGGCCCAGCCGTACCAGGCGGCGGCGCCCCAGCAGTTCCAGGCGCCGGACGGCACCTGGTCCCAAGCACCCAACAGTGCCCCGGTTCAGCCCTTCCACGCGCCGGACGGCGCCCCGCACGGCGGACCGGCGCAGCCGTACCAAGCCCCGAACAACGTTGCCCCGCAGCATGTGGCACCGCAGTACCAGCAGCCCGCCTACGGTCAGCCGGGCTGGGGTAACCCCGGCTACCAACCTCCGTCACTGGACAATGTGCCGGTCAAGCGGGTCAAGAAGGCACCGGGCAGTGGATGGCGTAAGGCCGTGCACCATGTTTCCGGTGGTGCGATCAACCCGGGAATGTCGGCCGAGGAGCGGCGCCTGCAGGAACTGGTCGCCCGTATCCGGCAGCCGGTGCGTGGTGATTACCGGATCGCGGTGCTCTCGCTCAAGGGTGGTGTCGGCAAGACGACGACCACCACCGGTCTCGGGTCGATCTTCGCGTCGATCCGTGGTGACCGAGTGATCGCGGTCGACGCCAACCCGGACTTCGGCACCCTGTCCCAGCGCGTAGCCATCCAGACCCGCTCGACCGTGCGCGACCTGCTGCTCGATCCGGCGATCGAACGGTACTCGGATGTGCGCAGGCACACCTCGCAGAGTTCGAGCAGGCTGGAAGTGCTTGCCAGCGAACGCGATCCGGCAGCCTCGGAGTCGTTCAACGACGAGGAGTACCGGGCCGTCGCCCGCATCCTGCAGCGGTTCTACAACATCATCCTCACCGACTGCGGCACCGGCCTGATGCACTCGGCGATGAACGGCGTGCTCGACCTGGCGCATTCGCTGGTGCTGATCTCGTCGGCGGCCATCGACGGTGCCCGCAGCGCCGCCGCCACGCTCGACTGGCTGTCGCTGCACGGGCACGACCACCTCGTGCGCAATGCGGTGGTCGTGATCAACCTCCCGCGTGAGGGTTCCCCGAATGTCGGTGTGCAGCAGTTGCGGGAGTACTTCCTGTCGCGCTGCCGTGCCGTGCACATCATCCCGTTCGACGAGCACCTGTCCGAGGGCGCCGAGATCGACCTGCACCGCCTGCACAAGTCCACCAAGCGCGCGTATGTGGAGCTGGCCGCGACGGTCGCCGACGAGTTCGGCGCCGAACACAACCGCTACCGCTGAGCGGTCACCATTCGGGCAGCCGACGCCGCCCGGCGAGCACATCGCGCACCAGATCGTCGTAGGCGTCGGCCAATTCGGCCAGGTGGTGCCAGGCGCTGTGCAGCAGCTCGTCGTTGGCGTCCAGCGTCATCAGCGCGTGGTGAGCCCGCACCGAGGACTCCGCCAACCGGTCGATGACCGCGCCGATGGTTTCGGTGTGCAGCGTGGCGCCCAGTCGGTGTTGCGGCACGCCGCGCAACACCCAGTCGTCGATGGCGAGGACCAATTCGCTTCGTCGGCAATCGATCTCACGCAACACCACGGCGTCGGTCTCGACGCGGCCGCCACGGCCGACCACCCGCTTCTCGTGCAGCACCGCGAGGTCGCGCGCGAACCACAGCAGCGGCCCACCGACCACCCGGTGCCCGCGACATGCCCGGACCAGTAGGTCGGAAAAGGGCAGTAAACCGGTATCAGCCTGAGAACCTGCGGAATCGACACATCGCAATGTGTCGGGGAAAGCCATTACAACCGTAGAACTCTCCGCACCAGCCACGTTGCCTCGCCGTCGTCGCCGCACAGCACCGGATCAGGACGTTCATTACAATAAACCTCGCAAGCTCACTGTCAAGCATTACTCGGCCGTAGGTAACCCAGACGAGTACACTTCGTTACCTGCACGACCTACCGAGGAGCATGATGGCGGACGGTCCGACCTATCTGCGGATCGCGAACCTCCTCCGCGAGGAGATCCGCGCGGGTACCTGGAAACCGGGCGACCGGCTGCCCAGTCATTCCGAGCTGGCCGAGCAGATGCAGGTCTCGATCACCACCGCGCGCAACGCCATCCAGGTACTCGTCGCCGAAAACCTGGTCTATACAGCGACTTCCCGCGGAACCATCGTTCGAAACCAGGAAGTGCTCGAATCCGTGGTCACCGACCACATCCGGCGTGATCGTCCGCGCTCGGCGCACGACATCTTCGAGGAGATCGCGCGCGCGGCGAACCGGGAACCCGCCAAGGAATTCAGCACCAGGATGGAGCCGGCCGACGAACAAGTGGCGCTCTGGCTCGGCGTGCCGGTCGACTCGTGGGTGCTGGCCCGCACCGTGGTGCAGTATCTGGACAACGAGCCGTGGTCGTGGGAGGTGAGCTTCTACCCGCGCGATCTGGCCGAGTCGGCGGGTATCGACTCCCCGCACGACATCCCCGAGGGCACTACGCGCCGGCTCGCCGACCGTGGCCACGGCGAGACCGCGCATCGCGACACCGTGCTCGCCCGCGCGGCCACGGCGGAGGAGGCCGCCGTGCTCGGCGTCGCCACCGGCACCATCCTGCTCGACCATCTTCGCATCGGCGCCAATCACGAGCGGGTCACCCGCGCCACCCGCCACCGTTCCCTGGCCGGACGCAACCGGCTGGCCTACCAATTCGGCGACGCGGCGGGCACCGACGTCATCGCCCGAACCCTCGGCATCGCACCCGGGCCTGCCGTGCCGTTGCCATGACGGTACGGATGCGCCGGGCCACCCTGGGCGACCTGTCGCTGATCTGCCGCCTGCGCGTGCAACGCACTGCCTGGCTCACCGCGCGCGGTTCGGACCAATGGACCGTCGCGGGCCGTGGCCGCCCGATCGAGATCTTCGCCGACGCCGTCGGGCGCGCCTTGGACGCCGGCCAGACCTGGATCGCCGAGGTCGAAGACCGACCCGCGGGCACGATCACGGTGAATCAGCGTTCCGATCCCGGCCTGTGGTCGCCCTGGGAGCTTGCCGAGTCGATGATCGTGCATTTCATGATCGTGGACCTGAACTTCGCCGGACGCCGCGTCGGCCACCACATGCTCGCGCACGCGGCCGAACTCGCCGAACTGGACCGCCGGGACTGGGTCCGCCTGGACGCGTGGACCACCAACCTGGGCCTGCACGACTACTACCGGCGTGCAGGTTTCCGCCTCGCACGCATCGCGCAGACGACAAGTGGACCGTCATGTGCCCTGTTCCAACGCCGAACCAGCGCCTGGGCGATCCGATCGGGAACCCGGCCCGTCGTCGCCGATGCGCAGCGGCGACTGTCGACCACCACGACCCTCGATTAGATGGTCTTCGATGGTGCGATATCTCTTGGACGACAACGTATTCGGCAAATATTCACACAGGGTCTACCTGCGGAGATCGGTACGGCTGAGATATTCACCAGCACGGCCGCGGGGGTAGCATTCACGACAATCGGGGGTCGATGTGCAGGCGTGATCCGAGGTTCGAGCGGGGGATGAGGCATTGGTCATGACCGACGACGAGTTGGCCACGCCAGGAATTCTGCGGGCGGCGACCGCACTCGTCGATGCCGCGTCCGCACCTGATTCGAATCAGGATCTGCTCGACGGGGCGGTAACCGCTCTTGCCCAGAAATTCCGCGGCAAGGTGATGTTCGCCAAACCTCGCGTCGACGGCGTACCCGACCCGGAGCTCTATCTGTTGAGCACGGCGCACGGGGGCTCCCCGCTCGGACTCGACAGCGATCTCCTGTCTCGTTTCGCCGATGGCTCAGCAGGCGAGGTGACAATGACCGGCCTGCAGGTGGTGCTGGTCGCCGACCTGTTGCGCGAGCTCGCCGCCCGCCTGCGGCCGGGTGCGGCGTTCGGTGTCGGCACCAACGGTCTCGCCCTGGGCGAGCGGACCCGAAAGCTCGCCGACACCCTGACCGAGTCGACTCCGGTCCGCCGCCCGCTTGCGCGCGAGTTCGATCCGGTCGAGCGTGCCGAATGGCTCACCCATGCCATGTCCGTGTATCGACCCGACCTGCGTAATGCTGTCATCCGTGTCCTCGATGTAGTGGGAATCGCCCATGCCGGGCAACCTGCGAATCCGCCGCCGTTGTCGGACGTACTCGGATCCGGCGCGGGTCAAGCCGCGATGGCGGCTTTGGCACGGGCAACCCACGGTGGGCCTGCACCGGCCGTCGTAGGACCGGACGACCCCGGCCTTTTCCTTCGGTCGGTCGACGGGCGCCCGATTTTCGACGAGGCCAACGCGCTGCGCGAACTGCTGGCAGCGGAAGCCGTCTCGTCGCCCGAGCCACCATTGGTCACCATCGGTGCCGAGACCGCCATCGTCACCGGATTACTGCTGCGCGAATTGGCCTCGCGGTTGCTACCGGGTATCTCGTACGGGCTGCTCGGCGTCCGTTCCGATCTCGGCATCCTCGCCGACGACCTCGCGGCCGAGCTGTTGGCGCAAACCCGTTACGGCCGTCCGTTCTTCTACCCGGGTCCGACACGGATGTGGATAACCGCGAGCGACCGGTTGCAGTCGGATGGCACCGCACCCGACGTCATCGACCCGGTCGACCATCTCATGCCCGCCGAGCTCCTGATCCCCACCGTGGATTCCTCGAAGGGCGAGACTTTCGGCGAGTACGAGCGGATCCGCGCGGCAGCGCTCGATCTGAGCCGCCTACTCGACGACAAGACCGCTCGAGACGATCACTTTGCCCAGGTGGCGCGGCAGCTGCATTCGGCGATCATGGGCACACCCGAGGATTCGATTGCCGAACCGAAGAATCAGCCGGCCGAGGTAGTCCACCAGCAGTGGCGCGCTGTGGAGCTTTCCCACGCGGAGGTCGTGATCGCCGCCGATCTGCTCGACGAACTCGCCACCCGCATCGGCCCCGACGCGGCCTTCGGTCCTAGCGGTGACCTGGCCGAATCGAGTGGCGAGTACACGGAAATGGCTGCCCGCCTGCGGGATCTATCGAGTACAAGGCGGTCGGCCATCGCCGCGACGACGTCGAATTCCCGGACCAAGCTCGGGCGATTGCGGGACGCGGCGATCCACTGGCTCGACATCGTTGCCGACGGCCGCGACGGCTGGCGAGTTCCCAGCGACCCGGTATGGCGCGACGCGACCATCAACCTTTATCTGCTCGCGCAAGACCGGCCCGCGCGCACCCCGACACCCCCCGTTCGCGACCCCGCTCGACACCTTCGCCGGCAGTCCGGCAATGCGACTGCCGGTCCGGTCGAGCTCACCGCCGAAGCAGCCGATATCGCCAGGTTGTTGCGCGGGGCGGACACCGATCCCGATCCGATCCTTGTGCCGGACAACCTCGCCCCCTATGTGGGCAAAGCACTCGGCGAGCTCGCCACTCGATTGAAGGGCGCCGGCGCCGCGCGGCAATCCGATGACGTCGAACCGCTCGCGGCGATCACGGCACAACTCGGACGACGCATCCTCGCGCGTGCCTTGGTCGGCTACTACCGCAGCTGGGATCGGGAGTCCGAGCAGCCAGGCCCGCGCGGCCACCTCAGCGAAGCCGAGGCCCGCGAACGCGATCGTGCCGGTGCGCCTTACAGCGTGGTGTTCGGCGAAGCCCACTCCCCCGACACCATCATCGATATGTATCGGGCAGCCGAAGAACTGCGAGTCACGAAGGTCGACGAGCAGGGGCGACCACGACTGTCGTTCGAGTTCGAGCGTAAGAGTCCGACCAAGCTGTTCTTGGCGCAGCTGACCCTGTATCGATACGACGGCGACGGGCTCGGCGGTGTGCGCGCCGAGCAATACAGCTTCGAACCGGGCGGCACCGCAACGCGGGTCACCGTGGAAGCCGGCCGGTCGACGCGGGAAGAATCGGTAGCGGAAATCACCAGGATGGAACGGCTTTGGCTGACCGCCCCCCAGTTCGGCGACTGGGAACCGCTACGCGATCTGAATCCGCTCACCTGGCCGCGCGCCGCCGACCGACCACAGGTGCACTACAGCCTCGCCTGGGACCCGGTCCGAGCGACACCGCGAGCCGTGATCTCCGCCGGTCAGGCGCACCGACGTGATGCCGAGGGCCTGCAATACTGTGTGATCCTCGGACCGCAAGACGATCCGCGGGTTCTCATCACCGTCTGCCGCAACGACAACGCCTTCGCCGTTCACTTCTTCGACGATGCCAAGCGCTTCCGTGCGATCCACACTTTCCGGTGGGTCGAGGATCGCTTTCTGCATCAAGCCCAGCAACGGCTGATCTATGCCGGTCCGTCACCACGGGAAACACCGGAGTACACGCTGCTCGCGACTTTCGAGGTCAGGCTCGACGGCTTGGCTCGGGCCGTCGTCGTGGAGCCACATGGGCGTGGAGTCGTCAGCGAAAGAATCGATTCGGTGGATGTCACCCAGTACTGGTGTGCGCTACCTGAATTCGGTGCATGGGAATGGGCCGGTGAACTCGACCCGAGCCCCGAACACTGGGCCGCACAGGATCTCGTTCCGTAGTGTTCACCTCCCATTATCGTATGTTTCGGCCGAAAGACATGGCGTTGTAAAACCCTCTACTGAGGCTGAATCGGTTGTGGCAGAGGATTTTTGAGCTGCGGCGCAGCAAGCCGAAAGGCAATTGTGGGGGCGGTGACGACGTGTTGGCGTCGGCAACGTGAACATTCGCTACATCAGCCGTGGGGGGCTCGGATGTCAAAGGCTGTTGCCGACCTGTATCCCGGGTGGGACAGACCGGTCGATCGGTGTGTTGCCCGCATCGAGTACCGGTAACCCGCTGTGGCACTCGGATTCCCGTCCTGGCTCGAACCCGTGGAATGGCTCGTCGGAGCCGACTGGCCACACGGCAACGAAGACCTCATGTGGCGAATGGGCAAAGACCTCCAAGCCGCCGCCGATGACGCCAAGGCCCTCGTTCCCGAACTCGAAGCCGTTGTCGGCACCGTCAACGCCGCCTACCCCCAAGGCCGCGGCGGCGAATCCATCCTCGAATGGATCCAACCCCTCATCGACGG
>NZ_JAIWNA010000007.1 GCF_020216065.1 Nocardia rosealba | reverse complement strand
CCGCCGCCGATGACGCCAAGGCCCTCGTTCCCGAACTCGAAGCCGTTGTCGGCACCGTCAACGCCGCCTACCCCCAAGGCCGCGGCGGCGAATCCATCCTCGAATGGATCCAACCCCTCATCGACGGCCAAGGCCCCGACAAAAACGGATCCCTCGCTCACCTCGCCGACCACTGGACCAAACTCGCTGCCGCCGCCGACTCCGGCGGCGACCAACTCCAAGCCGCCAAACTCAACTTCTACATCGCCGGCGCCTGGCTCCTCACAGAACTCGCCTGGGCCGCCGCCGCCGGACCCGGCGCACCACTAGCCCACGCCATCGTCATCGCCCAAGCCCGAAAACTCTTCACCTGGATGGGCAACCGCCTCGCCAGAGCCATCGCCCACACCGTCGCACGCAACGTCACCGAAGAAGTCCTCGAACGCATCAGCGTCAAACTCGTCTACGAAATCGTCCAAGAATCCCTCGTCGAACTCGGACAAGGCACCAGCCAAGAACTCGCCGTCCAACACATCCAGAACACAACCGGCCACATCAACGGCTACGACTGGAAAGCCGTCGGACTCAACGCCGGCATCTCCGCCATCGCCGGCGGCGTCGGCGGCGCCGCAGGCTTCGGCCTCGGCCGCAAACTCCCCACCACCAACGGCGGCTGGACAGGGGCCCGCAACGGCGCCACCACTGGCGCGGGCGCAGGCCTCGCCGGCGCGACCGCCGCCTACCTCGTCACCGGCGCCTTCACCGGCCAATGGGACTTCGACCCACGCTCCTTCACCGGCGGCGCCGCCTCCGGCGCCGGCCCCTCCGCCATCCACGGCTACCGCGGACACACCGACAACGCCGGACCCATGAATTACACCGGCAACACCACCCGCACGGGAAGCCCCAGCCCTACGAACAACACCGAAACCAACACAGGCAACGGCAACGGCGCAGGATCGGGCACCGCCGGCACCACGAACGACACCGACACCACCGATGCCAGCGCCTCATCTACAGCCGATCCCGCCGAATCCGTTCAGAACTCGTCCTCCACATCACATACCAGCCAACCCGCCGAACAAGCAGCCACCGTCCCAGCCGGACTCGGCACAGACGCCGCGACCGAACCATCCATCGCTGCCGGACCCACCACCGAGTCCATCCAATCCCCCACGGTTACCCCACAAATCGGCACAGCATCGGCCGAGACCACCACAAACCCCGTCGCAGGCGACTCGCCCACCCATCCAGCAAACGAGACGACCGGTTCCGGCTCGCCGAGCGGCACGACGACGGAACCGGACAACGGCGCTCCCACCTCGCCGGGCGTGACGGCCGAATCCTCTGTCACCAGCGACGTCGGAGACTCGGCACCGACGACCACCAGCGGTGCGATGCCCGCCACGGGCGTCGATTCCACACCGGTTCAGGCCGATACACCCTCGTCCGCAGAACCGAGCACGCCCACTGCGACAACAGCGATCAAACAGAGTTCCGCACCTCAGGTCGGCGCACCGCCCGCAGCAACGGTCGCAGGGTCGACGCAGACGAACTCTCCTGCAACGCCCACACCCAGCGGCGGATCGGCCCCCGAGGCACGTATTCGACGCAGACCATCCCGCCCGGGCGTCACTCCCGATACCACGCCGAACCCGATACCAGCGTCCACCGTCGACTCAGCGTCGCGTGGTGGACGGGTGCCGGAACCGCTCGCGGGAGCGAACACCACCCCGATCGACGTCCCTCTGCAGGCACAGGCGACGGAAATCGAATCCCCCACCAGCTCATCCGATCCCGCGATCATCGACGACACCGAGAATCGCGTCCCGCCGACGCCGCCCACCACCACACCACGATCAGAACCGGCTACGACGCCCGAACCCACAGCTCCACCCGGTGCAGGGGTCGAACCAGCCGACATACACGTACCTGCCCACGGCCGAATCGATGACGACGGCGCCGGCCGAGCGGAACAACCGAACCCCGACGATCATCGAACACATCGGGCCGAGCGAAACCAGCTCGACGACAACGTAGCCGGAGATCGTCGTACCCCTGAACCGGGCACGACTCCATCCCAACCCGCCCGACCGGAGAGCGGCGGCCTGCCAGATCCTGCGCGCGCGGACACACGCATCGAACCCAGCCTCCACTCGATCCGATTCGATCTCTCCGAACAGACACTGCGTCGTGTCGAATCGCTTGCGCGAGAACGTGACCAGCTGATGGATACGATGCGCACCGAGTCGGCGCTCGCCTACGACGATCCGCGCATCCAACAGGCCGCGGTCAAGACCGCGGCGGCCGCCGCACTCGCAGGCGCCGACTATCTCACCGCGATCGGTGCGGAGTTGGTGACCGAGCGCGTCGCGCTGCTGCGTTCCGAGCCGACCCGGATCCTGCTTCTCGCCAACGGCGACATCCCGGACCGATCACGGATGCAGCAATTGCTTACCAAAGCTCTGACGAGCAGCCCAGAGTTGTCCGCCGCGCTGGCACGTCCCGACACCCGGGTCGAATTTCTCCGCGTCCTGCTCGCCGATTCGGCAGCTCATATCCGAGTCCTCCGCACTGAGACCGCCGCCGACGTGGCGGCCTGGATCGAGGCCGGGCCACTGTCGAGTGCCGACCCGGATGCGAGTCACGCCGACGCGGTCGAGAATCTGGTCAGCCAACGCGACGCGCTCAATCACGAGCGTCACCTGCAACGGATCAAGCGGGACGAGCGGGCCGAACGCTTCGGGATCGATGACCCCGCGCAAGCCCTGAGCGCGAGCAATATCGAGACGACCATTCGCCGGCTGTCCGACAGCATCGTCGGTCGCGAGTACGTCGGTGCGCGAGTGGACCTCGACGACTACACCGTCGCCGAGGAGGTCTCGGAGGAGACCTTGATCGACCGGCGCAAGGAGATCGCCAAACTTCAGGCGGCCGCGTGGCGAGTGGTCAAACTGGACTGGGACTGGTCGGCTTACAGCCGACGGATCTTCGAGTCGACCGGCGAAACCAACGACACAGCGATCTCCCCCGCGGTGCTCACGGAACTGGATGCCCTGGCCCTGGCGCGGGTCGAGGCCACTGTCGCCGTCGAACCGTACCGGGTCATGCGCGACGACATCACAGCCCGACTGGCCGAGGACAACATCGGGCCGCTGGGACGTCAGCACCTCACCGAGCTGCTCGCCGAGGCCACGCACCGAGTCGAACTGGCCGAGAACGCGATCGGCCGCGTTCTCGACCAGATGTCACTGCTGCGCGGTGCGGGCCGATCCGAGGTGCTCGAGCAGGGCGGTCGGATGCTCACCGAGCGCGTCGGCCTCGTCCCCGGTGAGACCCCACGCCTGATCGTGTTCGCCGCCCGCGAGGCATCGGACACCCCGCTGCACGAGTTGGACACAGCCCTCGAATCGGCCCTCCTCCGGTCCCCGGCGGCGGCGATCGCATTTCGTACGCCCGCCACGAGTATCGAGTTCAAGCGCGTGCTCGCCGACGAAAACGGCGGGTGGCGACTCGCCGACGTGCCGTCCCCGCAGCGGCTCATCGCCGAGCCACAACGAACCCGCCTCGCCCAGCACATGCCCGCGACGATCGTCGGCTGGCTCGACGCCACCGGCAATCATCGGTTCGTCGACGAGACCAAGCCGTGGACGACGGGCCACAGCCGCGAACCGGAGTGGTTCGGCGACGGCAAGGAACGCGACCCGACCAAGGAGCCGCCGAAGGGAATCACCGGCTGGGCGATGGATCCGCTCCAGACGTCGGTGCTCGGCAATTTCGAAACGCTCCCACCGGGACACGTATTCACCGAGCTCACGCCTGCCCTGCCGGGCGCGCCGGATCACTTCGAAGTACCGATGGATGTCTACTCGTCACCCATCGACGGCCTGCTCTACAACGCCGCCCGCCTGGTGCTGGAGACGGTCGGCGTGTTCGCGGGAATGCGGCTGCGTCGCGATCCGCTCAATCCCGCGCGACTGATGGTCACCTTCAAATGGCACCGTCAGCTGAGTTGGTTCGCACGCAGAACCAACCCCGACTACCGGCCGCCCATCGATGTCCAGCCGCGTATCCATCAGTGGGACGCAGCCGAGCACGCCACGGTCCTCGATCCGCCGTCCATCCCGCTGCAAGAGCGCGAGCGTGCGGAACAACAGGCATGGGCTCGTGTCCAGGAATGGGCGGATACGGAATATCGTCGATTCCGTGCCGGCGATCACGATATCGATCGCATCGTCGCCAACCTCGCGGCACGCGACGAGGATTATCGAATCCGGCACGCGGACAAGGTCATCGACAAAGTACAGGCGACCATCGCACGGCTGAATCCTGACTTCGGCCGAGCCAACGACGAAACCCTCGCGAAACTCACCGACTGGGTCGCCGAACAACTACACGAGGACTTCCGCGAGCAAGCGCCGGACATCGTCGACGCCATCGTCCATCGCGAAACGAGTATCGCCGGTACGGTTGCCGATCGCCTCGCCGGGTCGACCTTCTCGCACAGCGAGATCACGCAGATCAAGAACTATCTGATGCGCGATCTGCATCTGGCGATCGATCGTCGCACCGGAGATCCGGTGCGGCAGCGAATGGATGCCGTCGCGGATATCGCGGAAGCCTGGATTCGGCTCGCGTACGGCGTACCGGTGGACGAGGACATCCTGCTGCTCCGCAACAGCTCGGCCGGCAGCCGGTATCTCGCCGAGAACCCGGACGCGCTGTGGCGCGAGGCTGATCGGCACGCCATCGGTCAAGGCTTCGACTGGAACAACCATCGTCCGCATGCCGCGCCGTGGCGCATCGACATCAAATACGCGCCTCAACCGCTCGAGGCCCCGAGTTCACCACTCCCCCTCTCACGTCGGGCTACCGCACCGGATCCGACACCAGCGATCCCGTCCGAGCCCGGGGCGAGACCGACAGCGTCGCTATCCGGTCTCCTGGCGCGGGCCGAGGCGGCCGAAGCCGAGCAGCGCAGGGCCGCCGCCCGAATTTCCGAGATCGCCGCTGCGGTAGCCGGTCCGGTGACACCGGGCCCGAGCCCGCGCGCACTCGGTCGCAGTGTCATCGACCACATCGATGCCGAGCTGACGCGCCCGGAACCGGAACCGAACACCGTGCCGACCGGCCCGGACGACATGGTGCGCTCGGTCTGGGAGCGCTTGGCGCGCGACCGGGAGCACGAGCGCCTGGCAGGCGTCCGGGCCGATGTCGAGCAACAGCTCACCCGCTACCTGGATGCACGCGCCGCTGAACGCGAGCTTCGTCGTCAACTGCACGACGTCGCCGCAGGCGAGGCATTACGGGCAGCCGGCGCACGGGTGCTTGCCGACCGGATCGGCATCATCGACGGAGACGTCCCTCGCGCGCTCGTCCTGAGCACGAACTCCGCAACCGAGCCCCTCGTAGACGACCAAGGCTGGCGGGGACTCACAGACGCCGACACCGAGATCACTTTCAAGCGGGTAGTACTCGACGACGCGGGACGACCACACCTGGTCGATTGGCAGGTGCCGCGCGAGGACGGACGGTATCGCACCGCCAATGAGCGCCTCGACGTCATCGAAGGAAGCGCGCGCCGCCGGATCGACGAGATCGCGCTTACCGCAACATCTTCCGTCAGGCAATTCGTGGTCGATCCCGCGTTCGCAGAGCGGATCGAAGAGGCTCGACAGCAGGCGATCGCCCGACTCGCGGCCGCCCGCCAGTCGGCCGTGTCGGAAATGGCCGAAGGCCCCGATGTCCGGCCTGTGCAGGCAGGTGCGCATCTGACCGCCGAACTTTCCGACGTCGTACACGAATTCACCGCAACGGTCGCACAGGAGCAACAAGCCCACGAGATTTCTCGCGCACCGGACGCCACCTGGTTCTACGGCACCCCCCGTCCGCACACGACCTCACCGCAGGTCGCCGCGACGATCACCGACCAGACCGCCCAGGCCGCCCGGGCGATACGGCGCGCGAAGTCGGCCGCTGACGCACTCACCGGAATTCACAGCGCACTCGACAACGGCGCTACGGCAACCGGGCCACGCGTCACCCGCGACCGGATCGATCAGCACATCGAGACGGCGATCGCCGCAGCGCGGGAAGCAGTCGGCCGCGACGGTGCACCGCAGGCCGACCAGATTGCCCTCTATCAGGAAATCCGCGCCCTCAACTCGCTGAAAAGCGCAGCGGCAGAGCATCTCTCGTCCTACCTCTCGGCGCGCGCCGAAGCCCAACGATTGTCGGACGCGGCCACTGAACTGGCCATCGCCGATGTCCTCGCCGCGGCAGGCGTCACCCAGGCTGTCCAAGGGATCGGTGTACTGCCGGGGGCGCCCGGCCGCATACTGGTCACCTTCGAGGGAGCCGATCCACACCTGAGCGCCCTGTCGGCCAAGGACCATCGGCAACGACTAGCACGCGGTGAACAGCTTCTTTTCCAACGTGTCTTCGTCGACGAACACGGCCAGGTGCATGTCGTCGACGCCGAGCTTCGCGGCGGCACACGCGACGATGGACTCGATACTCCGGTCAGAGGCCCGAACTCGGGCGGGTCGCCATCGATCACTCACACCACTGTGGCCGTGACACCCACGGCCCCTGCGGTGATCACCGGTCCGCACTACGACATCATCCGCGGGCCGACCAACGACGACGCAGCTTTCGAACTGCGCATCCGGCTGCGACTCGAGCTGGATCCGTCCGAGTCCGGCGAACTGGCCCAGTCGATCGTGGACGCGGCGCAGAGCATCGTTTTCGGGCCCGGAAAATGGTATTCACCACTCACTGGCGAGCCCTATCAGTTCACTCTGGACCCGGTCGATTCGCCCACCGCGCACCTGCGCCTCGGTCTACCTGCCGAGACGACCGATATCGGCGACGCCGCGCGGCTGCTCGCAGTCGCCCTACGCGATCACCTCGGCCTGCCTCCGACAAGCTCCATGTCGAATGGGCTCACCGTCGACGAGGGTGATGTCGAGGCACTGACGAGGGAAGCCCGGTTGGGCGGCCTCCGGCTGGCGGTCCCGGACGCCCACTACGCGTTCATGACCACCAGGGGGCGAGAAACGCTGGCGCCACTGGAAAGTCGGTCCCTGCAGGCCGCGCTGGAACAGGCGGCTCGCGTACCCGAAGGCGGATATGTTCGTGGGTTCGATCCACGAACCAGCGCGGTTGCCGACCTGATCAACCCTGGCGGCGACACCGCGCCCGGTCGCGGCGGCAACTGCTGGGCAGTTGTGGCGTCGGCGTTGCTGACTTTTCTCGGTGATCCGCAAGTCGCGCCGCCCGTGCGCGGCGACAGGGCTGCCGGGACCGCGGCCACCATGGCTGATTGGTTACGCGCGGGCCTCATGTCATGGGGCAACCGAGAAATCGACCCGTCTTCGTTCGAGATGCTGCAGCGACAAGTAGCCGAACTCGGGCCCGGTTCCGCCGCACCAGTGTTCGTCGGTTGGCAGGACACGGACCAGGACGGCAATCTGGAGTACCGTGCGGACGGAACCCCCGTCCTCATCGGCCACGCCCTCCTCGTTGTATATCCCCTCGACGCGCCCCATCCGGTGTGGTGGTGCCCGCAGGAACAAGCCACCTGGGATCGGCCCCCGAGCAAATACGTCGAGAACGCGCGAATCCTGACCGCCATTCCGCTACTACCCGATGGGACAGCCGCACTTGAATACACCGATCCGAACGCCGGAGGAAGCCCAGCAGTACATTATCCGAGCTCTGCGGCTCACCGACCCCGTGTCGGTCTACCCGTTCGAGTACGGCTGGATAGCGACGTTGGTACTGCCGACCCCGGCGGACCCACTGGACATGCCGGCCGGAACTCCCCGATTCATTCTGAACTCCCGAACCGGAGTGATCACCAGCCTTCCGAGCTCGGCGAAGAATCCCTTGATCGACCGATACATCGAGGCGATGAAAACTGGGGCACCACTACCCGGGCACCAGCTGTACCCACCGCTCACGCGGGTACACCTGCAACTGACGTCCAACGAAATAATGCAGGTCCGCTACCTGATCCGGCTTCAGTCCCTGTCCGAGGACAGCGCACCGGCCCCGGGATACCTGCTGACGATCGACAAGCTGGACTCGGAATACAGCCCGACGTCGCTTCTCGACACTCGAGCAGCGGATTGGATTCTGGAGCAGCGAGCCCGGACGGGCGACTGGCCGGAGACGGGCGTACTGGAGATCTAGATCGTGGCGATCAATACGCGCCGGCCGAAGATACAGCCGATCGGCACGACCTCGCCCCTGGCGCCTCACCCCTGCCCGATATAGCCGGAACCCGGGAGTTCGGACCGGGACGCATAGCGCCGTTGGAAACGGCGGCGTATCAGGAAGCGGTGGAGCGAACAGCGGGCGGTAGAGCCGGATTCGATCCGCGGTCCGATCCGGTGCCGATCAACGACGGTGGCATGTCGGTTCCGGGTCGCTTCACCAACTGCGTCGAATGTGTGATGGCAGGCCTGTCGTCGTTCTTCGGACGACCGACAGTCGCCTTCCCTCGTGAGATCCAGCTCCGCTCGGACGGCACCCAGGGCTACACCAGCGGGGAGAGTCCACAGCGGGTCGCGCAATGGGTCGGCGCGGAGCTGCTGCACTTCGACCCCGCGCTCGATGTCACCGAGCACTATCAGCAATTGCACGACCTGATCACCGAACTCGGGCCCGGCTCCGCCGCATTCGTCGCCACCCGCTGGCAACGGATCGACGGGGCCGGCCGGCGGGCGTTCCGGTCCGACGGCAGCCGAGTTCTCAAAGGTGGACATGCCAGCACCGTCGTGTTCCCGCTCGAAGCCGACGGCCCGGTGTGGTGGGATCCGCAGTCGGGTGCCACCGACGACCATCCGTCGGCGAAGTTTCTCTCCGATGCCGGCCAACTACGAGTCATCGTCCTGCGACCCGACGGGAGCATCTACCGTGCCGAAACCGATCCGAACCGAGGCCGAAGCCGAGACCTACCTGTCGACAGCACTTGGCCACGGCCGGAAATGGCAGCTCGTCCCGGCGGAGTTCGGCTGGATCGCCTCACCGGAACCGACGGACCAGGAACTCGCGGACGAGGAGTACATGAGCCTACCGATGCTGGTGCTGGACAACCGGACTCGGCAGATCCTCCAGTATCCGAGTTGGTCGGAGCGAGCGGTGGCCGAGAGTTACCGAGAATCGATGAGATCGGGTATGCCGCCGACCGGGGTGCAGATCTACCCGCACCGCGTCCGGTTGCGTCTGACACTGCGGCGACACGATCCGGCCGAGCTGGAATACCTGATCCGGGTCGAGTCCCTGGAGTCACCGAAGGCACCGGTGACGGAGTACTCGATGCTGATCGACCAGCGCACCGGTCATCACCGACCGACATGCGAGGAATCGGCACACGCGGCAGCGTGGATACGCATGCGGAACCACAGCGAGAGCAGTTGGCCGACCCACGGGACAGTCGTGTACTGAGTCCCCTCGTCGCCGAAGCCCACGCACAGTACGGATCAGACACCGAAGCCGGCGTCGCGCACCATTCCGACGACCCGGCGATGGCCGATCTCGCGGACCGCGTACGCCGCGACGACCGGTACTTCACCGCCGATGTCCACCTCGACCACACCGGCTCGGCGGTGATCGGCGGGCGGCGCTTCGCCCCGGAGGAGTACGGCGACCTGCTCAGGCACCACACCCGGTGGGACGGACGAACGCCCATCCGTCTCATCGGCTGCGACGCCGCCTCCGTCTCCTTCGCCGCCCGCCTGGCTGCCCATCTGGGCACAGACGTCCTGGCACCGACAGCCCGCGCATGGACCGACGAACATGGCCGCGTCTACACCAGCGGCTTCGAGATCGACTCGACCGGCAACCGCCGCCCGCGCATCCCACCCGATGGCCAATGGATAACCCATCACCCCGACGGCACAACCACACGCACCACCACTGACGGCTTCGCGCCCAGAACCCCTGCGACGGACCGCTCGTCACTCGACCCGAACAGTGCCCGTGAGCGCGGTTGGCGCGACCGCTTCCGCAGTCGACCCGGGTCTGCACAGGATGCCTCGACCGAGACTGCCACCACAGACCCCCACCAGCCCTCGCCCGCCGCCACACCTGAGCACCCGAGCCGCGAGTCGAGCACCTCGCAGTCGGTCGCCGAGCCGACGAATGCGACGCAGCAGCCGCCGGCCGATGTGCCGTTCACCCTGTCAGCGGCGCCGACCGTCGCCGAATCGGCGGCTGTGGACTACGTCGCACCCGACCTCTCCGCGATGCCGCCGCTGCGTGATTTCGTCGAGGGATCGAGCGACGACGAGCTCATGAGCATCCTCTCCGCGATGAACGGCCGTTACGGGCCCTTCGACGTGCGGATCGATGAAGCCGAATATCATGATGTCGCCAACCTCCCCACTATGGAGGCTCGATTCGATGTGAAAGCCACGGTCCACGACCCCGAATCCGGGAATATCGGCAGAATCGAATACTTCATCTATCTCAACGACGATGGAGAACTAGTCCTCTTCCACCAGCTCATCAAGCTGAACGATTCCGCTCGAGGCAAGGGGTTCGCCGGCCACTACACGCTTGCCATGAACGCATACTACCGACGCTCCGAACTGGATGTTGTCGAAATAAAGGCGGGGCTGAGCGAGGGCGGCTACGTGTGGGCCCGGCG
Organism: Nocardia rosealba; assembly: GCF_020216065.1. GTDB lineage: Bacteria > Actinomycetota > Actinomycetes > Mycobacteriales > Mycobacteriaceae > Nocardia > Nocardia rosealba. Next base: position 323,610 of record NZ_JAIWNA010000007.1, on the reverse strand, counting down.
AGACTTTCTCTTCGATCCGTCACCCAGCAAGTTGAAGAGTTCGATCCAGAACATATTGAAAAGAATTCGCTCCGTCTACCCTCGGTGCTCACCTGCGGAACAGGTGGTCTTGGATGAGATGACGAAGCGACTCTCCACCCGTACCGGCGATATCGACCACTACCCCAAGCCGAGGGAGATCGCCGATCTGGCAGGCGACGACGGAACGCTTGGAAAGCGAATCTTACGAGGCTCCGAATGGTGGGGCAGGATCGAGTTGAACCATGGACTCTGACGACCTGGAATTCATCGCCGAGCGCGACAAGGCGATGTCGGATCATTTTGCGGACTTCGTCGAACGAAACGGTCTGAGCTCGGACCGCTCGCTGTGGCCGGAAGATCTCGAAGTGGAGTTCTTCGTCCAGCGGACGGAGCTGGAATCCACGTGGCACCAGAAGGCCGACATACGCGCCGAGCGGCGCAGAGCCTTCACCGAATCTCCCCGTGTCGCCCCGGTCTTCGACGGGCACGAAGAGGGTGGTCGCCCATTGCACCGACGCCCGCTGCTGAAGAAGCTGCACCAACCCCTTCTGAACTACCTGGAATCCGCCCCCATCATCTGGTCGGAACCAGGGTTCGGCGAGGACGAATTCGCGCCGGGCGCATTCGACGTACCGCTGAACTACCGCACCGACGGAGCCTGGATCTGGGCCGGCGCCGTCCCCCACTACTTTCGCAAGCACGGCTTTCCACCGGCCCGCGAACTCAAGCGACACATCATCGACAACGAGTTTCCCCCAATCGCCGTCGACGACGACAGACTGTCGCACGCCAGGGAAGTCGTCGCACGGCTCCGGACATCAGGAGTCGGCGTTCCGCGTCTGGCACACGTCTACGACGGACGTGGCGCCGACGGCAGGCCTGTCGCCGACCGACCACCCGTGCCCCACGAGATCCTCACACCCCTGCTGACCTACCTCGAGTCAGCCCCGATCATTCTGTCCGCCCGCAGTTTCGACGCCGATGAATTCGTCCCCGGCGACCACGATGTCCCCTTGAATTTCCATACCGACGGCACCTGGATTTGGTCCGGCGCCGTTCCGCATTACCTGCGCAAACACAGGTTCCCCCCGGAACCCGGGCTGATCCAGCACGCCATCGACCACGGATTCCGAGTCGCTGAGGTCGATGACGAGACCGCACAGCGTGCCCTCACGGTGATCACCGAGCCATGAATTTCGCTCGGCCGCATCGCTATCCGGGCGTGCCAGGCCGCTCGGTGGCGAACTGGTTGACGGCACGTCACCTGTGCCTCTGCTTACAACGGCGGCAGATGTGCGATCTGAATCATCTCTTCCCCACGCGTACGCGAGACAAGAATGCCGCGTCCGGGCGGCAGCTTGGACGGGCGCACATCGCCGAAGATCCGCCCCTCGTCTCGTGGACCACTCATCACCAACGCGTCGACCGACATGTTCTTCATTGCACCGAGCACGCCGGCGAACAATGCTCGCGAGACACCACCGGCACGGCGGGCGATGACCAGGTGCAGTCCGATGTCACGCGCCTGGGGCAAGTACTCCAGCAAGGGAGCCAGCGGGTCTGAGGCTGGGCTGGCACCGGCCACCATGTCGTAATCGTCTACCACGACATACAACTCGGGCCCGGTCCACCAGTTGCGTTCGCGCAGTTGCTGCGGGGTGATGTCGTCGCCGGGCAGCCGGGTGCTCATGTAGTGCGCGATTTCCTTGACCAGTGTTCCCGCGGTCTGCGACGTCGACGAGTAACCGGCCAGGTGGGGCTCGTCCACCACGCCGAGCATCGTTCGCCGGTAGTCGATGAGAACTACCTTGGCGGCCTCCGGCGTGGAGTTCTCGATGATTCCCATCACGATGTTGCGCAGCAGGGTCGTCTTGCCCGATTCGACATCGGCGAAGGCCATGAAGTGCGGCTCGGTGCCGAAGTCGAGGACAAGTGGCTGCAGTTCGGATTCGCCGATGCCGACGATCACCCTGGTCGGGCCGAGCTGTATGCCCTCGGCGCGGGCTCGGTCGAGCAGTTCCGTGCGCTCGATCTGGTGTGACAGCATGCGCACCGCGGGCGCCCGGACGTCGCCGTACAACGCGACGAGGTCGGCTTTCGCGCGGGCCGCTCCGTCGGACACGGTCTGCGGGTCGGAGTCCGAGTCCAGGCGAGGTAGTGCGATCAGCAGGTGCAGCTGGTCTGCGGTTAGTCCTCGACCGGGACGGCCGACCGGAACCAGAACGGCTGCGCGGCGGCCCATTTCGGAATCGGACGGGTCGCCGAGCCGCAGCTCGATGCGGGTGCCGATCTGGTCTTTGACAACGGGGCGGATCTGCGCCCAGCGAGAAGCGGCGATGATCACGTGGATACCGTAGGAGAGCCCACGCTCGGCGAGGCCGTTGATCTGGGTCTCCAGCGACTCGAACTCCTCGCGGATCACGCTCCAGCCGTCGATGACGAGGAACACGTCGCCGAACAGGTCGTCGGCGAGCGGGTGGTCGGCGGGCAGCACCCCACCGTTCGCGGCGAGCGCGGAGAACTTCCGCCGCCGGAAGTCCGCCATCGATTCGATCCGCAGCGCGCTGAACCGTTCCTCGCGCTGGCGGGCCAGCGTGCTCAGTTCGGCGATGGTGCGCCGGACCAGGTCGACGTCTTGCCTGCCCGCCACCGAGCCCACGTGGGGAAGTCCGACCAGACCGGCCAGGCTGCCACCACCGAAGTCCAGGCAATAGAACTGCACCTGTACCGGTGAATGTGTGGCGGCCGCGGCCATGATGATGGTGCGCAGGGTGGTCGACTTGCCCGACTGCGGGCCACCGACCACCGCGATATTGCCCTGGGCGCCTGCGAGATTGAGGGTGAGAACGTCACGGCGCTGTTCGTAGGGCTTGTCGATGATGCCGATCGGCATCACCAGCTGACCGTTGCGGTTGACCGGCGAACGCCAATCGGGTTCGGGGAGCAGCATGTCGACCGACGGTGATTCCTCCAGCGGCGGCAGCCACACCTCATGAGCGGGGCGTCCGTGTCCGACAAGCCTTTTCACGACGACCTGGAGCAACGTGTCCGGCACGCCCTCGTCCGGTGAAGGTGGCAGCCCGAGTGGGTCGTCCAGGTCCGCAGGCTCCGGTGCCCGTTCGGGAAGTTCCGGCAACTCGACCGGCGCACCGGTGAAAACGCGGGCGGGCAGGTCGAGAACGACCTCACCGTTGGAGCGACGCGTGACGGTTCGCGGCGCGATGTAGGCGCCGGACACATAGGTCGCGTTGAATCGCAACGGGTCCGCCGAGTCGCTCTTCAGATAGGCCGAACCGGGGACGCCGGGGAGGTGATAGGCGTCGGTGATCCCGAGTACCGCGCGGGATTCGTTGGCGGAGAAGGTGCGCAGACCGATCCGGTACGACAGGTGTGAATCGAGGCCGCGCAGCTTGTTCTCCTCCAACCGCTGCGAGGCAAGCAGTAGGTGCACGTGCAGCGACCGGCCGAGCCGACCGATCATGACGAACAGGTCCGCGAAATCCGGCTTCTGCGAGAGCAGTTCGGAGAACTCGTCGACCACGACGAACAACGCGGGCAGTGGGTCGAGTGGCTGGCCTGCCGCACGCGCCTTCTCGTAGTCGTTCACATTGGCGAAGTTGCCAGCCGAACGCAGCAGCTCCTGACGACGGTTCATCTCACCGGCGAGCGCGTCCTTCATGCGGTCGACGAGTTCGAGTTCGTCCTCGAGGTTGGTGATCACCGCGGCCACGTGCGGAAGCGGGTCGAGGCCGAGGAAGGTCGCGCCACCCTTGAAGTCGACGAGCACGAGGTTCAGCTGGTCGGGCGAGTGTGTCGTGACCATCGAAAGCACCAGCGTCCGAAGGAATTCCGACTTGCCAGAGCCGGTGGCACCGATGCACAAGCCGTGCGGGCCCATACCGTTCTCGGCGGATTCCTTGATGTCGAGCTCGACCGGACTGCCGTCGGGTGTGATCCCGATCGGTACCCGTAGCCGCTCACGACCGGTGCGCGGCCGCCACACCTGGGCCGGGTCGATCTGGGCCGCGTCCGGGATCCGCAGCAAGGCCATCAGACCGGGATCGGTCGACCCCGACGTGTTGTCGCCGAGGCTGACGATCTGGGCCGCGGTGGCCAGCCGATACCGGGCAAGGTGCCTGGCGAACGTCGCGGCCTCCTCCACGGTGACCAGATCCGCGGTGGCGAATTTCTCCGTCCCGGCGGCGCTGCGCGCGAAGAGCTCATCCGCGACGGCCACCAGCTGCAACCCACGTCGAGCGGCCAGACCGTTCTCTGGCGCGGTCAGGTCGAAGACGGTGACCGCGTCCAGGCCCGATTCGCTGATCAGACGCTCGGAGCCGCTGACATACCCGTCGTCGATGACGACCACGAGATGCGAACGACCGTCGGGAACCTGGGAGTTGCGCATGAACCGGCCACGGTCGAGGAGCTCGTCGCCCATCGCGGTCTCGAGTTCGGCGAGGGATTGATACATCATCCGCGCCGATCCCATTCCGTCCTTCACGGTTGGATGCTGCAGATGCGGCAACCACTTCGCCCAGGACCACGCGGGCCCGTCGGCCTCGGCGCACACGATGGCGACAGACAGGTGGTCCGGCCCGTGGAAAGCGGTGAGCTCCATCAGCACCACCCGCATCAGGCCACGGGCGTCCTCGATCGAGCCGCCGACATTGATCGCCGGAAACGCGCGAAGCGATATCGCGGTCGGCAGCAGATGCACCACCGAATGGGTGCGCACGAAGCGTCGCAACGCGACGGTCGATACCGGCTCCAGATCCTCGAGTGGACCGGTCTCCGGGCGGGCCAGCTTGGTGGCGAGACGATGACTGCCCAGGCCGACCCGAACGTGCCCGAAATCGGGATCGTTGGGCCTGCGCTCCCACATCCGCCGGGTGCCGAGCAGCGACCGCAGGTCGGCGGGGGCCGGATGGCTCCAGATCAGGGTTTCCAGCTGCTTGTTACCCGTCCGGCGCACGTCCTTGCGGATCTGGTCGAGGTAGCGGAAATAGTCCTTACGCTCCTCGTTGAGCTCACCGGCCGCCTTCGGGCCGCCCCCGCGTCCCATGCCCGCGAACATGCCGACCATGGACATCAGCATCATCATCGGAAACATCATCATCATGGGATTGGCCAGCAGGTTGCGGCCCATCATCACGAACATCGCGAGCATGCCGACCACCGCGACGACCATCACCACCGGCATCAGCTTCAGCAGCATCGGGGTGGGAATCGGTCGCTGGATCTCCGGCGGCGGGCTCAGCGTCACTTCGCCCCCCGGTGCCCTCGGTGGTGCTATCCGTGGGCGTCTGACAAAACCTTCGGTAACCATGGTTCCCCCTCCGGGTTACGAATCAAATTCGGGCAGTTGCTCATTCGCCTGCCTACGCCGGTACGGCGCCGCGGCCGCGAAGCCGATCACCAGACCGCTCAGGCAGGCCAACGACCCGAAGACAGCGATGCGCCGAGGCCATGGGCTCTCGGCCGCGGGTGGCGGCGGCGGCACATACGCCTGCGGGCTCTGCGCGTTCGCGCTGATCGGCAGATCGGGCAACTGGTCGGTCAGTGCGGCGGTCGGATCGATGAGGCCCGCACCGATCCGGTCGTCGCGGCCCGCACCCGGCTGGTGCGCCGTCCGGACGATCCGGTCGATGACCTGCTGCGCAGTCAGATGCGGAAACCTCGCCCGCACCAGCGCCGCCAGGCCGGCGACATAAGGTGCGGCGAAACTTGTCCCCTCGATCGTGGCCGGTCCCTCCGATGTCTCGACGGCATCGACCAATCCGGTACCGCCCGGCTTGCTGTCGAGGGAAACGATCTGCCTGCCGATCGCGGCGACACCGATCCACGGGCCGTTGAGCGACAGCTCCGACGGTGCCCCGCTCGGATCCACCGACGCGACCGCGAGCACATACGGCGAGAACCAGGCCGGGCTCGCGATCGTCTTCACGCTCCCCCAGCCGGTGCCGTCGTTCTGCGCCGCACACCCACCGTCGCTCTGCACATTTCCGGCGGCCGCGACCACCACCACATTGCGCTCGTAGGCGTAACGAACGGCGGCACCGAGCGCGCCGTCGGCGGTGTCGCTACCGGCCGCCGCACAGGCGACCTCGGAGATATTGATGACCGTCGCACCGAAATCGACAGCGCGCACGACCGCCCCCGCCAGCGTGAGCACGTTTCCGTAGCCGGAGTCGTCGATGGTGCCCGGTGGCGGGTCGCCCCGCTTGTTCTTGGCCTGGTACGCGAGACTGAGCTGTCTGATGGTCAGGATCTCGGCCTCGGGCGCCACCCCGACGAAGGCGTCGTCCGGGCTCGGCCGCGCGGCGATGATGCCCGCGACCAGGGTGCCGTGACCGTCGCAGTCCACTGTTCCGTCGGAATCGGCGACATAGTCCCCACCGCTCTGCAGGGCTGGCAGACGCGGATGCCGATTGACTCCCGTATCGATGACAGCGACCTTCTGACCGGCACCTCGACTGAACTGCCAGGCCGACTCGAGGTCGAGAACACGTTGCGCGACAGGTGCTTCCTTCGGCGGTGAGCCGATCAGGCGGGGCTGAGCGCAGACCGTTCGCTGCTCCGTCGGTTCGAGCGGTGCGGCCCGTCCGCTGATGTCCTGGGCGACACCGAGCGCGGCGGAGTCGATTCCGGGCGGCAGAATCGTCGGCAACAGCGGTGCGGCGGCGGCCTGCTGTCCGCCGAGCTGCGCCACGATCGGTGTCGATGCCACGAGAAGTGCTGCCGCACAAATCATTCGCACTCTTGTGCGGCGTGCGGGTACTCGGCGCGTCATAGATTTCGGGCGATCGAATACACATCCATGATCCACACCACCAGCGGCACCATCGAGATGATCAGGATGTATTCGAAGATCTCGATGGCGCGCTGCGTCGGCGGGGTCGCCTCGGTGTGCGGCCCGAGGACACCGAACACCACCGAGCCGATCGCGAACAACAGCAGCAACCCGACCGAGGTCAGCAGCATGTCCGAGTCGCCGAGCGCCAGCGTGACGATCAGCGCGATGAAGCTCAGGCAACCGGCGGTGATCATGACGCATGCCTGGGCCAGGTCCGCGAACGAGCGGCCACGCAGGCAGAGGATCGTCGCGGTGACAACCGCCAGGGCGATTCCGGGGCGCCCCGCGTCACCGAACGGGTCGGCCGCGACGACTGCGGCCGCTGCCGCGACGAACGCGGCGGCGGCGACGATTCCGGTCTGAAAGTTGTTGGCGTATCGGGCTCTGAGGCCGAGGCCGGTCGCCGAGGGCAGCACGGTCGCACCGATCGCGCCGATGCCCTCGATCGTCGGGCGCGGCTCGTGGTCGGCCGGGTCGATCGCCGCGCCGGCCGTGGGGACTGGTGGGATGGGCAGCTTGGCGAAGCCCGCCGCCAGCCTCGCCGCCGCGGAGAAGAGCACAGTCGCACCGACCACGAGCCCGGCGGCGATCGAGTCGAGACTCGGCTCCCAGAACAACCGGACCGCGGCCGCGACGGCACCGAGCGCACTCACGGTCCCGGCCGCGGCGATCATCGTCGTCCCCACCCGCGCGAGGCGATAGCAGCCGATCGCGGCGACGAAAGTGGCTGTGCAGCCGAGCAGAACGTGCGGCGCGCCAAGGGCTCCCGGCACGATCAGCGCGCCCGTCCCGAAAACCAGCAGCAGCGTGTACAGCACCAGCATGGCGCCGACGAACTCGGCACCGAGCTTGCGCACAGCGATCACCGCGGCGACCAGCGAGCCGATCGCCCCACCGGCCAGCATGATCGGCGCGATCAGGTCGGCGCCCTGGCCACGGGTCAGCGCGGAAAGCCCGAGACCGGCGACGATCGCGATCGCGGCGAGGACCAAGCCGACCAGCCGCGCCGCGTCGGCCGACCAGCCATGGAACACCTCGGCGGTCAGCCGGGAAACGGCATCGATGACATCGTCGAACAACGCCGGCGATTCGGTCGAGGCTACCGACCGCAACACCAGCAGCTCACCGTCGAAAACCTCTGCCTCGGACAGTGTCTGGTTGGGCGCGAGCGCGTCGCGGCCGAGCCGGGCGAGCGTGTGGTGACGCGCCTCCAACGGCGCCGCGCCGTCCTCCTGATCGGGCTGCTGCGGATCCCGTGACTCGATCAGGGCCACCAGGTCGTCGATGAATGCGATGATCGGAACATTTGCCGGTAGGCCGACGTCGAGCTGGGTGTTTCCCCCGATGACGGACACACGGCACAATTCGGGTTCGGTGGTTCCCAGGCCACCGCTCGATTGTGCTGACACTTGCTAACTACTCCCCCTGCATGTCAGGTTTGCCCGAATCGGGCAATCGTTCATAATGTATCCGACCGTTCGAGTCGGTGCACGGCCACGACGTTCGGACGCTACAGTGGCGAAAGCTACACGGGGAACAAAGATTTCGGGGGAAGCGCGGATGGCTGATATTCGCCAGGCACAACGGGCATTCGACGCGGGGGTCCTATCGCTCGGCCTGAGCATCGACGGACAGGAATCCAGCCGCGACCTCGAGTACGCGAGATTGGCATTCACGCGAGCCACCGAATGGGACGACGGAATGTGCGACGCCTGGCTGGGCCGCGCCGCCGCAGGCGAACTCACCCAGGAAGTACTCGTCAATCTGCACCGGACGAGCACCATTTCACTCAATCGCGAGCAGCGCAGGGTCGGTTTGGCGCCGCGTCAGCTCGCGGGCCGGTTCACACCCGGTCTCTACATCGACTACCCGCTGTCGAGCTTCACCGAGATCTGGCTCGCCTACGCGGCACATCTGATCGCGGACAAGCAGTACGGCGACGCCGAGCGGGTCCTCGACGAACTGGCCGCGCATCGGGCCGCGAAACCGGCCGATCCCGACAAAACCGCCGACGACCGGATCTGCGCCTACATCCGCGGCGTCCTGCACTACCAGACGCAACGCTGGTCCGACGTGATGTCGGTGCTGCCAGGATCCGCCGAATGGGACGACCCGTATCTGGCCGCGGGCGCGCACGTCATGGTCGGTTCGGCCTGTGCGCAACTCGGTTTGTTCGGTGAGGCCATCCGGCGGCTCGAGCAAGCCGAGGCGGGCCCCATTCCCGCGGCCCGCACCACCGCCATGTTCTGTCGCGGCCTGTGCCTGCGGGAATCCGGCAAGGCCGAGGAAGCGCAGAAACTTTTCGAGCAGGTCTATTCGCAGGCACCGGACTTCGAGGCCAACACCGCTGCCATGCGGGACAAGACCTACCGGCTCACGGTGACCACCCGCGAGGCCCTCGAAGCGAGGACCGACAAGTGGGATCCGGCCTCGGCGCCGTCGATGTCCGATCTCGAGGACGCGCAAATCCAGGATCGGGCCAAGTCCGTGCTCGCTGAGGCGCGTGCCGAACTGACCAAACAGATCGGGCTGGCCTCGGTCAAAACGCAGGTCGCCAAGCTGCAGTCCACCGCCCAGCTGGCCCGGATCCGCGCGGAGAAGGGTTTGTCGAGTGCGCCTCGCGGACAGCATCTCGCGTTCACCGGTCCACCGGGAACCGGCAAGACCACCATCGCGCGGGTCGTCGCCAAGATCTATTGCGGCGTAGGCATTCTCAAGACCGACAAGGTCGTCGAGGCCAAGCGCGTCGACTTCGTCAGCCAGAATCTCGGCGGCACCGCGCTCAAGACCGAGAAGGTGATCGACAGCGCGATGGACGGCGTGCTGTTCATCGACGAGGCCTACACGCTCATCCAGACCGGCCTGTCCGGCGGTGACGCCTTCGGACGTGAGGCCGTGGACACCCTGCTGGCCCGCATGGAGAACGACCGCGACCGGCTCGTGGTGATCATCGCCGGCTACGACGGCGAGATCGACCGCTTCCTCGCCGCGAACGACGGTCTGGCATCGCGCTTTTCGAAGCGGTTGCAGTTTCCGTCCTACACACCGGAAGAGCTCGGTCAGATCGGTGAGGTGATCGCGGCGTCACGTGACTCCACGCTCTCCGAAGGCGCGCTCAACCGACTGGTCCTCGCCTGCCGGGATCTGTACGAAACACACAGCACCGATCAGAGCGGCCAGCCTCGCCGCGGTGTCGACCTCGCGGGCAACGGCCGTTTCATCCGCAATGTCGTCGAGGCGGCCGAGGAAGAACGCGAGTTCCGGCTCGCCAACGACGATTCCCTCGACCTGGCCGACGTCGACGACTCGGTTTTGATGCGCATCGAGGAACCCGACATGGCGGTGGCTCTGGACGGGCTGCTGGCCTCGCTGGGGTTTTCGGCGAACTAGCGCGCGGCGCACCCGCGCGGCTCGGGATCGACCTGCGCGGACACCAACTGAGATAGGCAGACGAGCGCACAGCTGTCGGTGATGCGCTCGGGTCGGGGGAGATCGGTGAGTATTCAGCAGCTGTCAGAAGACCGGACATCCCAGGAGCCGGAACCCGAGGAGCCCGGCACCGCCGGGTTGAGCTCGCAGGAGTTCTGGTTGTTTCGGCACCTACCACTGGGCTTGGTCATCCCGATGGCCCTCATCGAGGTCGCGGCATCGCTGATCTCGATCGCGCTCGACGCGCCGTGGTGGGCGACGATGATCGTCTGCCTCGTGGTGGCCGCCTGCGGATTCGCTCCGGTGCGCGGGGTGCCGATCGGTCTGCGGATCGGCGCCTGGGTCCACTACCGGTGGCGCCGGCGCACCCGTACCATCATCGAACAGGATTCGACCTTCGACGTTCCACTACCCGACGGCGGCAGCGCCGGTGTGCGCTGGGACGGCCGATGCCTGGTCACCATGCTGCGCGTGGACTCGCCGCCGGACACGCTGACCCTGCTCGACCGTGGTTCGCTCAGCACCGATCAGGTGCTGCCGCTCACCGAAATCGCCCATTGCCTACGGCAATTCGATATCGCGCTCGACTCCATCGATGTGGTGAGCACCGGGACTCGGACCACGAGCACCGACGCCGTGCTCACCGGGTACGCCGCCCAGGTGGCACCGCTGGGCCGCATGTACGACCAGATCCTCGGCCCGTTGCCCGCCATCGCCCAGCGCACCATGTGGATCGTGCTCCGCCTCGATCCGTTGGCCAACGCCGAGGCCATCGCCAACCGGGGCAGCGGACACGAAGGCACGCTGCGCGCGGCCATCATCGCGACCCTGCGGGTGGCCAACCGGCTCGCGACCAACGGCATCAAGGCCGCGATTCTGACCTCGGCCGACATGAGCGTCGCGATCAGGGAACTCAGTCGCGGCATCGCGATCGACCAGTTCGACGAACGCCCCGACACCCTGGAGCAAGCCGACGTATTTCTGACGAGCTACCAGATCGGCGACGAACTCATCACCGCCGACGGCTTCGCGCGGGTGTGGGCGGTGCCGAGTCTGGCGACAACGGTGATGGTACGGCTGCTGTCCGGCGACGACACCCGGGCCCGACTCGGGCAGCGGCGCAGGATGATCGAAGTGGACGCGCGAGTTCGCTACGACACCTATACCGAGTTCGAGGAAGTACCGCTGGCGGGCCTGCGACCGCTGCCCCGCCGTCAGCTCTGGGCCTTGGCCGACAGCCTGCCGATCGGCAGCCGCGACACCGGGGCGGTGGGCTATCGGGGTGGGCTCGACGCGCTCGCCGACCTCAGCATCCCCACCACCGGATGCGGGCAGCTGATCGGTGCCGACAGCTCGGGCCGGGGCGTCGCCATTCCGCTGGTCGGTGTCGGCAGCCGCCGGATCGAGATCGTCGGCAACCTCTATCTGGCCCAGCAAGTGATTCTGCGCGCGATCGCGCTCGGAGCCGGTGCGATCGTCCACACGGATCGTCCGGCCGCGTGGCACACGATGGTCGCCAATGTCGGTGCGCCGAACGCTCTTACGTTGGCACCGCGCAATGCGGGTGCCCGGGTGACGCCCGCCGGCGGCGGACCACACGCGCCCGCGATCGTCATCGTGTTCGACGGTGTTCCGGCCTCCGCACCTCCCGGATCGGCGACCGTTGTGAATATCGCCCGCGAATTCACCTCGGTACCGAGGCCGGAAGTCGATGTCACCATCATCCAGGATCCTCGGTCGGCCACCACGATCACCGTGCATACCCCCGCCTCGAAGGCCACCGCCACCCTGGTCACCACGCCCACCGAGCAGTACTATCTCGGGGCCTGAGCGGTCCCCTGCAGACAACAGGGCCCGTCCGGCCGGGTCGGCTGGACGGGCTCTGTTGTGTCGACGGGCTCAGCTGCCGGTGGGCAGGGAGTCGTATTTCGTGAGGGCCGACTGCTTGGACAGCGTCGCTCCCGGCACGAGCTGGCCGACGATCTCCCACGGAGCCAGCTTCGGGGTACGTCCGAGGCCGAGGACTTCGGCGGTATCGAGATCGGGGATGCCGTAACGGATTCCGTTGTCGGCGACGTAGAACAAACTGCCACGTCGCGGGCTGCCCGAGCTGATTCCCGTGATCTGGATGAACTCGCCGGACGACGGCGGGATGTACGCACCGTCGATCCGGTCTCCGGTGCCGTCCGAGGTGGCCACGGTCACCGCCTTCGCCGAGTCCGGGAGCGGCAACCGGGTACCGGCCAGCAGTGTGACAACGGCCCGGTCGGCGGGCGCCTCGGTGGCATCCGGGGCTTTGGTCGGGATCGCCTTCGCCTTCGTCCACGACAGGCAGGCCACCGGAGCGTCCTCCGCCGTGAGAATCTTCGGAATCTCGTCGGGGAACTCGTTCACCGGCAGTCCCGACACCGTCGCCATGCCATCGAGGATGTCCGGCGGCATCGATTTGATTTCCGACATCCCTTGGGAATTCGCGTTCCTGATCACCTGCGCGGTGAACGGCGAGATCCGCTGCACGCCACCGGCCTGCACGACATACAGCGCTTCCCCCTCCGCGGTGGACACCTTGATCACGCCACCGATCGGCACGTCGCTCAACCTGCCCGGCCCCGGCTGACCGGCCAGCGCGATATTCGGCGGGGTCAACACGGGCACCTCCCGCGCGGCATCGAGCAGCCCGGTGCTCACCGCCCGAGGCTGATACTCCGAAAGCCGCAGCGTCCGTGCGATCGCCGTGTTCTTCGTGTCGATCTCGGCGCGCTTGCCGTCGTAGATCAGGTAGGTCTTGTCACCCCGGCTCACCAGCAGCGTCGCCGCCGGATCCGCGTCGCGGATCACCGCGTTCACGTGCGGCCGGCCGGCAACCAATGTGGTCACCACACCGGGCGAGGAAATCGCGCTACCCGACTTGGACAGCTGCACCGTGTCGCACAGCGTCCAATCCGATCGTTCGCTCTGCTTCGAACCGGGCAGCGCCCCCGGCGCACCCGGCAAGCCGAGAATAGGCCCGCGTGGCGCCGAATCCAGCTTGCGATCCTTCACCGAGGTAGGCGTTTCACTACTCCCGGTGATCAACCGGGCCGACGCCAGATTCAGCACCGGATGAAGCGCGGTGATGTTCTTGTTGTTGTCCCGGACAACAACATAGAGCGCACCACTGTCCTTCCCCATGACGATATTCGCATCGCCGATCGCGCCCTGCGGCCGCAGAAACGCCATGATCGCAGCCCCGGCGACGATCAGCAGTGCGAGGATCGCGCCGGCCACCAGTGAGCGCAACTGAGAACGCATGGGGTCGTGCAGCATTCGCACATCACGCCGGATCAGGGCATGGTCCAGCCTGCGCAATAAGAAGCGGTAGCCGTTGACCTGCGCGCGGGTGGTCAGCTGGGCAGGCACTGTTCCTCCAATGAACTATTCGAACCGGTGCACAGTAGTCGCCGATATGGCTAGGCACCCCTTTCGGTTGTTCGAAAGGGGTGCCTAGCCGATGGCCGCTACTGGATGAACCAGTCACCGACCTTCTGGTCGGTGGTGGTCGCGTTCTGCAGCGCGGTCTCCACCTTGTTCGCCAGGTCGGTCAGCTGAGCCGCGGTGTCGCTGAAGTCGGTCTTCCAGACCTGGTACACGGTGTTGAAACCGGTGAAGGACTCACTGGTCTCGCCGGAATTCGGATCGATCCAGGCGTTCTGCATCTCGGTGTAGCCGTGCTCCATCTCGCCCGCGACGGTGTTCAGCTTCGTGACCTCGTCACGAAGCGAAGTGATCAGCGGGTTGATGTAAGTCGGGTTATAAAGCTGTTCGGACATGATTGCCTCCGTTTATAAAGTTTGCGATTAGACTTTGAGAACTGTGAACTCTGCGGCGTTGGCCTGGTTCATCTGCGACAGGCCCTGGGTGCCGCTCTGAACTGCCTCGTGGATCGCATCGAGCTTCTGGTTCAGATCCGCGGACTCCTGGTTCCACTGGGTGGACACCTTGTCGAACTGAGTCTGCGCGTCACCCACCCAGCCGGGCCGTGACGCTTCGATAGACGACGTGATCTCCTGCAACGTCCGACGGACGGACGCGATAGAGGTCTCCATTACATTGGCTGCCGCGACAGCCTTCACTTCATCCTGAAACTGAGCCATGAAAGGCACCTTCCTGAAAGTGTTCCGGACCTTCCGGACCGATTCGCCGAATTCGGCAGCACCGGCTTCTACTTCTGGTGGAGAAACCCTGATCTAGCTGGGCATCCACCTCCCCCCCGGCAGAGATTCGACCAACCCCGCAATCGCCTGCGCGACCCGGTGATCGGTCCCAGGCGTGACGGTCGACCACGCCTGCTGGTCCGGGGCTGAACCGGGAGCGGCCGCGATGCGGCCCTGCGCGGTGTCGTAGACGACAACGGCTCCCGGAGAACTTGTGGTGGCGCCGTCCTCGTGCGCATAGGCAACGATTTCGGCGTATGAACGGCACGAACCAAATGCCAACCCGTATGCCGTGGCGTCACGTCCCTGCACTCCGAGGGCGTATACCGCGTCGGCGTAGTCGGATGACTCCGTCGCACCGTCGAGTCGTTCGGCGACCTCGGCCGCCGGTGCGCTGAAACTCGCCACCTGGGCGGCGTCACAGCGGCCGAGAGCGTCCAGGATCGGGCGCGCGAGCGCGGCCCCTGATCCGTCGCTCCAGATCGAGCTGATCTCGAAGTGGTCACCGCGCCGGATCGCGAACGCATGGTGCTCGCCACGCCGGACCAGACACATCCGCACGGTTTCGCCCTCGCCGTAGACACGGACGACCAACTCGCGTTCTGGATTGGCGAGTGCGGTCAGCGCGTCGCTCAGCTCGAGCGCGACCTCGCCGTAGGCGTCGATCGAACCATCGGCTTTCAGCTCGACGAACGCATCTTCGCGTGCTTTCAGCAGTTCGTCGTATGTCTCCCACCGCGGCCATACCGCGAGCACGGTGGGCAATGTCTGCACGCCGAGCCGATCGGTCAGCGTCAGCAGCCCGTCGGTGGTCAGAGTCGTCACGCGCTCGCCTCCTGCGCCGGTGCGGCTGCCTGCTGCACGTTGGCCGCGGAACCACCGAGCACGGCGGGCGCGGCTTGCACTCCGGCGTCGACGAAATCACCCTCGCCCGCCGACAACAGACCTGCCCGGCTCGTGTGCTCTTCTTCCGCCTTCGACGCCGCTATGGCGCCCGGTGCCATCGGCACCGAACCCTGCGGCACGGTGACGGGCTGAGCAGTAGTCACCGGTGCGGCGACCGAGGTCACCCCGGCGGCAACCATCCGGCCACGATATGCCGTCTGCCGCATCGGAACCGACAGTGCGCCGAGGCCGAGCGGCATGGCGATGCTGCCGGTCGAGGTGGGTGTCGTTGTCGCCGTGGTTGTTTCAGCGTGCAACGCGTCGGCCGTCGCGATGACCGGCGGCTGCGGCTGTTCCCATGGTGTCGCCAACGGCTCGGTGACGAGCTCGTAGGTCCGCATCACCCGCGCGGCTGTCGCCTTGGCGAGGTCGGCTTCCCCGTCGATCTGCGCGGCCTTCGCCAGCATCGGCGCGCCGAGGGTGGCACTCACCGCTTCCAATGCCTGCTGTGCGGACTGGATCGCGGCGATCGCGCCTGCGTCAGGCATCGCCAGCCTGGCCACCTGGTGGGCGGCGGCGTGTGCTTCCGCTTGCGCGGCGTTCGACGCGGCGGCGGTCGCCATGTCGAGGAACCAATGCCGCAGCGCGGAAATCTTCTCGACCGTTGCTCTGGCCCCGTCGGACTGCCACGCACCGTCGATACCGCCGAGAATCTTCTCGAATTCCACCACCGCGAGTCCGAGACCGGCGCCGAGCCGCGCCCACGCCAATCCTGTCTCGGCCGGGGTCCGTGCGCCTGCCCCGGTGGACAAGTCCCGGGAAAGATCCTGAGGCAACTTCGCCTCCCAGACCTGGCCGGTGAAACCCGGGGGTGCCGGTTCGAGCATCAGCGAGTCCCGTCAGACGTTCCGCGAACGGAACTCGTCGGCACTGATTTCCTCGTTCTGCACAACCCGATCGGACTGTGCGCGCAGGTTCGCGGCGATCTTGCGTAGCTCGAGCACCCCGTCGATCAGGTTGCGCTGAAACGATTCACCGACGGTGGTGAGCGTCTGCGCGGCCCGCACAGACACCGCGTCACTGCCCGCCGGCGCGGGAGAAAGTGCGTGCTGTTCGAGACGCAGATCGTTTTCGAGCCGCTGAGCCAGCGCATCCAGCTGCGCGGCCGCGTTCGTTGCCGCTACCGAATCGAACCGGATCTCGCCCGACTCACCCCCGACAGAAGCGTTTGTATCAATCCCCATTGCCACTGCTCCTAATTGCGAACGAAAATCCCGCTCCGAAATAGTTCGCAGCGGTTACGAATTCGACCGAAAGTCAGCGCGACCTGACGGAATTCATTGCGGCGGCGCCGAGCTGCTCGTCGAGCTGAACCGCGCCGACAGTTTGCGCCGATACCAGGGCAGTACCCGCATGCACCGCCGCGATCTCGGTCACCGATGCCAGGTTGTTGCCCTGTGCGACAGCGAACGCGGCAAGAAAATCCTGCCCGATCAAACCGAAGATCGGCACCGCGGCCGCCATCGATGCGCCGGCATCGGCAGCGCCGGCGGCCGCCACCTGCGTAGCCATAGCAGCGTTGGCGGCACCATAAGAATAAATCGCCGCAGTATCGGTACGAATCAGAACGGCCATCGTCCCCTCCAGAATATTTGATGGTCGACATCAGCATACATTGCTGAAAAACGTTGTGCTACAAGGCTTAAGGTAATCATAAGGAGCTCGAAAGTTAACGAGACATTACCGCGCGACCTCGGCGTTGAACTCCTCGATCAACTGCGCGCGGCGCGCAAAAGCGCTGGCCGCGGCCGCGGCGGCGGTAGCGACAAGGGCGGATTCGAAGCCGTCCGGCGTCATGCGGGTGACGGCGTCGGAGAATTCCAGCGCCGTCATCGCACCATTTCCGTCGACCTCGACCGTCATCGCATCGTCCTCGGACGCCTCGCGCTCCCTGATCCGCGTGAGTTGGTCATGCAGATCGCGCATACGATAGACCTGTCGCTGCACTCGATCGACCAACTCGTCCATGGAATCGACCACGATTCCCCCCTTCCATCTCGTCATCTACCGACGAGACTCCAAACCTGTTGTTACAACTACCATCTCGGCGCCGAAAACACCATAGATCATCGTCTTTTCTGCCACCATCGGCGGCAAAACGGTCGAGCCGACGGGTCGCAATACCTGAAAAGTGTTCATGGCATTCGACAAGCGCCGAAATGATGACCGCTGATCATGTCCGACATTTTGTCGGCGGGATTTTCGATTCTCGCGCAGCGAGTCATTCACTTCGGGAGTTCATCGGCGACTACCCGCGCGCGTCGACCAGTCCCGCCAGCGAAAGCTGATACCACGCGCCGTCGACATCGCCGACTGAACCCAAAGCATCCTTCAGGAGATCGCGGGTGACCGCCCCCACCTCCGCCGCCGCGACCAAGACCGCCGCAGCGGACCGCGGCGCATCGGCGGAACCAGCGGCACACACGGCGTCCACGACCTCCTCGGCAGTCCGGATCCCCGGCATCGCGACAGCCAACTGCTCGACCTCGGCCGACTCGCCCCGATACCACTTCCCGCGATCCCACCAGAAGCAGAACGACAAGAGCCCATTCGCCGCACGGGGATTGAGTACCTGGTTGGCCACCCACTCGGGAGCACCCGCGTAGTAGTCCGGAAGCACTCCGGTGCTGTTGTACGCCACCTCCAGATCCGGAGCCCCCCAGACACCGCCGGACAACACGGCACGGTCCCCCGGCAGCAGATACAACGTCGACCCGCTACGCCCATCCCCCTCGAAGATCCCCATCGACGGGAACACCCGAGGCCCCCGCTCCGACTCACCCGCGACGAACGCGGCCGAGAGCACTGCCCACCGTCCCCACACCGCCGCCAACCCAGGCAGCCCCTCCACCTCTCGCGCCGAAGCCACCCCTACCGAACGCGCCCGCGCAGCCGCCTGCCGCGCCGAGCGTCGCTGCGAATCCTCCTGCCGCACATAGGCCGCCAACCACACCGGGACTCGGGCGCGCGGAAACGCCTGCAGATCCGCAAGATACGCATCGGGAGTCAGCAACTGATCACCCGGAAACGGTTCGTCGCCGTAGTCGTACTCGACCTCGGAACGCCCGTCCGCCGACGCCCGCACGACCATCCGCCACCACGGCCCACGGAGCGAACCGATTTCGCGCACGCGTTGCTCGCGAATCAGATCGAGCACATCCTCCGGCACCTCGGAACGCACCGCCCGACCTTCCCGGTCGAACCAGTCGACTCTCGCCACACCCGTGCCACCAGCCAATGCGACAGATGCCTCGAGCCTCCTCCACCCCGCTGGACCGACCTCGCCGAGCCGACGAATCAATGTGTCCGCCAGTGGCTCCCGAGCCGACAACACCGGACGACCGACTCCCGCAGTATCCGAACCGAGCTCGTCCGAAATCGACGCCCCCTGTGAACCGAGCACCGAGTCGACGCCGTTTGCGGCTGGGCGGTTCACCGCCTTCTCGTCGTCCGCAGGCGTCACCCCGAGCTGGAATCCGATGTCGGTGGAACCGAGCAGCCTGCCCCCAGTACCCTCAGCGTCCGACGCTGCACGGACTCCCCGTTCGCTCACCTCGGTTACCCTCCCCACTCCACTCGGCATCCAGATGTAGCTACCCGATCCTGCCCCGTGTCCCCTACGGACGCCAGCGCACGGCGCCGATGCCGAAACCACCTGCCCTGTGGCACTCACCCCGCCAGAGCGGCATAATCCCCAGAGGTAGCTCGCCAACGCAAGACGGGCTACCGGGGGGACAGGACAGGCGGGGGGAGACATGATCGCTACCGTCGCACGACCAACTCCGAAGCCAAAAGAAGCACTCGAGGGGAGCTGGCGTGACCGACTGGCGAGAGCTACAAGCCAAAGCGCAATTACCGAGCGATGCGCTGATGTTCAACTCATCGGTGACAGCCACTGCGTTGAACTCTTGCAACCAACTCCTCGGATATCTACTGCTCGTCAAGCAGCACATTCCGAATGTGAACAATCTCAAGCCGTTCGCAGGCCCGAGCTCTATCTTTTGGTCAGGAACCAAGCTGGCGATGGAATTCTCCACCCAGGCCGACAATCTCGATCGAATAGTGCAGTCGCACGTCGATATCGTCAATGCGATGGCCGATACATTCAAGGCTGCCGGTCTCGCTTACGCAAAGGCCGAAAACCAGTCGACTGACGCGTTCAAGGACATCTTGAACACCACCACCGCAGGCCGACCCACCACACCGAAACCTTTCCTTCCGGACTCGTACCGGCCGTCCTACGACGTGCCTGTTCCAGGAGCACCACGCAAGACACCCGAGCTCGGTTATCCAGCCAAGACGGTGAAGCCCGAGGTTCAGACGTATGGGCCACTGCTGGACAGGAAGAGACGCAATCTCGGTAGTGACCACAAACCTCCGTCGGACACCCGCGCGGTGCCACCCGAGAACGCCTTCTCCAAACCCTGGGTTTCCTTCTACCAGCTCGGCGAAAGCATAAATGCGGGGACGATCGCATTCGCGGCGGAGAATTGGGAGTGGATGGCAAACCAACTGGCCAACGGCTTCGCCCAGTTCCGCTCCGATGGCCCGAAAATGCGGTCGGGCTGGACCGGTGCCGGGGCAGATGCGGCGTTGAAAGCCATCGAAGACTACACCGCCGATACCGAAGGTCTGACGCTCAATATGAAGTACGTCAGCAGCCGACTTTACGACTTGGCATCGTCTCTCAGAGAGACACGAGTGCGCATGCCGACTACGCCGCAGGATCCAGCTGAACAAGACAAGAGTGGAAAAACTGAAAGCAGACTGAAGTACATACAAGAGGACTGCGATGCCTACTACATCGCCGGCATCATTCGGTACAATTCGGAACTCTTGACTTTGAAGTCGCCGAAGAGCAGAGCAGGTCTTGCTCTCCCACCGCAGGAGGCCGCACCGGAGGTACCGGCACCTGCCGCTGTACCCGGCGCGAATACCGGAGGTGGCGCGGGCGCAAATGGAGGAGGCGGCGGCACTCCTCAACTCACCACGCCTGAAACCCCCACTACTCCAACGACACCGGAAACACCGACGACGCCGACAACGCCCGATACCGGTGACCTGACTTCCGCTCTCGAAAGCGCGTCGGAGGCCGCCCAGAATCTCCTGTCATCCGCCACGGATTCTGCGGACACCTCATCCCTCGAAGACGCAGCGAACAGCGCGCAGGAAGCCGCGCAGGATGCGACCGAGGATGCCTCGAGCGCTCTCGAGCAAGGACTGGAGGCTGCGCAGCAGGCGGCCGAAGAGAGCTTGCAGGCCGCCCAGGAGGGTGTCGAAACGGCTCAGGAGAACAGTGCGCTGAACGGTGTGGTACCCACCGGACTTGCGGAACTTCCCACATCGGCCGGCGGTGCCGGTGGTGGCGGTGGCTCCCGAGCCGGTCTTGGGGGCGGAGCGGCCGCGGCGGCTCCACTGACTCGGGATGCGACCCAGTCCCGATTGTTCCCTCGCGCAGCAGCGATCACGACGGCCGACGCCATGGTGAGTCGTGCCGGGATCGCGGCTGGGGCCACCGGTGCGGCCGGCGCACCGGGCATGAGCCCCGCCGCCGCTGGGCAAGGGCAAGGCCAGGGCAAAGAGCACAAGCGCCCGCAGTATCTGAATTCGACTGAGAATCTCGATGAAGCACTTGGCGACGCACCGGTCGTGGTTCGGCCGGTGGTGGAACGATGAGCCGGACGTGGCGGCTCACCGATCTGGAGCTCGTGGTGATCTGGGAGTCGCTCGGTGAAGCCGGCACGCTCCCCCATCCACTCGTATTCATCAGTAGGACCCCCATGTATTACGACTACTTGCGTGAGAAACGGGAAGTTGGTGAGGGTTTGAGCACCAAGCTGGACAGCTCGTTCAAGAACGTCCTCGAAGCACTGACCCAGCCAGATATCCGGATCGTGGTCAACGGTCTGGATTCGCGCGACCCCCATCGCGCCGACGGCCGGGTCAGGATGTTGGCGTTGCGCCGCGCGAATCGCGGCTATCTGATCACCCAATTGCCCGGCGAGACGTATATGCACAGCGGAGGGTTCACGGTGACCGAATGTGATCCGCTGAAGCTGGCGGACATCATTGTCAGCGCGTTGCCCCCGGCCGAGGCCGGAAAGATGCCGGAGATTCCGTTGATCGAGACTGCCGTCACCGATGTCGAATACGACTACGGCCGCTCGTTCGTGGAGGACGATTTCGATGAGCGGACGAAGGTCCGTTCCAGCAAGTTTCTCGCGAAGCCGACAGCATCCGTCGGATCGATAGGTGTGGTGCAAGGCCACTCGGAATTCGGACCACGCGGGATCACCGAGCGCTGGCTCCAGTGGCGGGATCTAGAAGACGACGGCCGATACGCGGTGACTCCGGGACCGAGTTCCACAGCGATCCCTGCGGATTCAGCTCAGTTGATCTCGATGGTCAATGCTCGGATCGCCGCGGTCATTCGTGCGATCAGGGATGAACGCAAGTCCTACAGTTGACTCTTGGCGCAAGCGCGGGTGTGCAGTCGCGGGCCGCAACCAAGACTATTGTGCCTTCATACTCGTTGTGGCACAGTCGAATAGGTGGCCACAGGTGCGGTCACTGTGGGACAGTTCGGGGGGAACCGATGACAGAGCCGATCGAAGTGAACACCGCCAAGCTGGCACAAGTCATCCACGACATCGCCGCGATCGCGGACCAGTTGGATACGATCGCTGCCGCCGGTAAGGCAGCTGTCGCGCCGGGAGCGGCCGCTTGGGGTGATGACCGGTTCGGCAGCAAGTTCGCGGACGGGGCAGACGGTTTCGAAGCCGGGGCTACCAACATCGTGGAGAGCACGAGCACGCTGTCGACCTCGATGGGCAACCTGTCCAACGGGATCTTGTCGGGCAGCAAGCGTAGCGACGAACGCGAGCAGGAAAACGTCGACGGCTTCGGGAAGTAGACTTTCGATGAACAATGAAGCCGAAACCGCCTCTCTGCTGGCCACTTTCAGCCAGCAGATCAGTGCGATCGCGGAAGCGGCGCAGAAACGCGCTCTGCTGACCGGGACCGGGATCACCAACGACAAACGTGTCACTGTGACGATGAACGCCGATGGTGCGGTGATCGAGACGAAGTTCTCCTCCGACATCGACGAACTCACCTATGACGAAATCGCCAAGGCTGTCACGACTGCCGCGCAACGCGCTCTCGCCGATGTCGGGCGTCAGACCGAGGAGCTGATGCAACCGATCGCGGATCAGCGGGCCGCGATGCCGAAGCTGCACGAACTCATCGACAACCTTCCCGACCTCGATAGTCAGGCGCCTACGCTGCCGGCGGCCTCGATGGCACCACCCAACTCTCCCGAACGCGTCAGAGCCGAGGAGGCGGCGCCGACCTTCGACAATGCCGAGGATCACGCCAGGTGGACGGCCGAACGTCGTACCGGGGTCACAGATTCGGGCTGGTAGCCGGATTGTTTACCGGGCCGGTGGACTCGCGTCCAGTTGCCGCGCCCGGTTCGATGGTGCGATGTCGTACAGTCGAGACCCGGTCGGCCCGGGGGCGAATATTCACTCATAAGTCGCCCGTCCGGACCAGCTTCCCTACCCCACCGAGTCGACGCCGAGAGGACAGATAGTGATCGACGACGACGAGGCGTGCCGATTCTGTGGCCGATTCGTGCTCGAGGTGGACGGATGGGCGGAGTCCATGCAGCCCTACCACCAAATGCGTGCCTCGTGGAATGAGAACGCGAGCTTCTTCTGGGGCTCGTTCCACCTCGTGTGCATCCGAAACTTCCCGGAACGGGAAACGTTCAGGCGGGAGGCTGCCGCCTGGGTTTCGACGGTGGAGGATGTGGTGCTGCTCCGGGGCGGTGACGGCGAAACACACGAAGTGCCCCGCCGCGGACTCGGTTTTACCGATCTGGTGGCCCGCCTTCCCAGTGGGGAGCTCTACGAGAATCCTCGGTTCAACGAATGGGCGTATGTCGAGGAATCCGGCCCCTTTCATTTCATCGACATGCACCGTGCAGAGGCTCTCGGTCGAGGCGAACGTGTGCGCGGTAGCGCCGGCGGGCGATCGATACTGTTGAGCAAGGACCCACAGGTCGATGTATCGACATGGGACCTGGTGGAACTGTTGGACTTCCTCGATGTGCGCGACCTCTATCAGGAGATGCTGGACACGCTCGAGCCGAAGTACCGCTACGTGGACTCCGGGCGAAACCGCTTCGGCCTGGTGCTCGATTATTCGCTGTCCTGCATTCAGGCCTACCCGTCGGACCTCGCCCGCTTCTTCGGTGAATACCTGTCCGGCTATGTGCCGAAGCGGCTAGAAGACGCTTGAGCTCGCGCCAGACCTGCCGTGGCCTGGCACCCGGCCGTAGCCCGTGCCCACCTCCGCTGAATCATGCGTGATGGTGCAAGCAGCTCGAATCACTCGGCAACAACAGCGAATTGCTGCGTTGTAGTTTATATCTACTTGTGGCACAGTCGAACTCGTCGACACCGCGATGTCGGCTAATGTTTGGTTGCACCAGCCGTGGGGGGCTTCGATGACGAGTGCTGTCGCCTACCCATATCTGCCGTGGGTTGTGCCGGTGGATGCGCGGGTGTTCCGCATCGAGTACCGGTAACCCGCTGTGGCACTCGGATTCCCGTCCTGGCTCGAACCCGTGGAATGGCTCGTCGGAGCCGACTGGCCACACGGCAACGAAGACCTCATGTGGCAAATGGGCAAAGACCTCCAAACCGCCGCCGATGACGCCAAGGCCCTCGTTCCCGAACTCGAAGCCGTTGTCGGCACCGTCAACGCCGCCTACCCCCAAGGCCGCGGCGGCGAATCCATCCTCGAATGGATCCAACCCCTCATCGACGGCCAAGGCCCCGACAAAAACGGATCCCTCGCTCACCTCGCCGACCACTGGACCAAACTCGCTGCCGCCGCCGACTCCGGCGGCGACCAACTCCAAGCCGCCAAACTCAACTTCTACATCGCCGGCGCCTGGCTCCTCACAGAACTCGCCTGGGCCGCCGCCGCCGGACCCGGCGCACCACTAGCCCACGCCATCGTCATCGCCCAAGCCCGAAAACTCTTCACCTGGATGGGCAACCGCCTCGCCAGAGCCATCGCCCACACCGTCGCACGCAACGTCACCGAAGAAGTCCTCGAACGCATCAGCGTCAAACTCGTCTACGAAATCGTCCAAGAATCCCTCGTCGAACTCGGACAAGGCACCAGCCAAGAACTCGCCGTCCAACACATCCAGAACACAACCGGCCACATCAACGGCTACGACTGGAAAGCCGTCGGACTCAACGCCGGCATCTCCGCCATCGCCGGCGGCGTCGGCGGCGCCGCAGGCTTCGGCCTCGGCCGCAAACTCCCCACCACCAACGGCGGCTGGACAGGGGCCCGCAACGGCGCCACCACTGGCGCGGGCGCAGGCCTCGCCGGCGCGACCGCCGCCTACCTCGTCACCGGCGCCTTCACCGGCCAATGGGACTTCGACCCACGCTCCTTCACCGGCGGCGCCGCCTCCGGCGCCGGCCCCTCCGCCATCCACGGCTACCGCGGACACACCGACAACGCCGGACCCATGAATTACACCGGCAACACCACCCGCGCGGGAAGCCCCTCCCAAACGGACCACGCCGGATCGAATACGGCAACGAACAACGGAGCAGGCGACAGCCGGAACAACGGCAACAACAGCGGCTCGAACAACGGAACTGACACCGAGGCCGGCCCGGCCGACACAGGCACCAACCAAAACTCTGGAAATGCCGACACCGTTGACCAAGCGTCCTCGGAGAATTCGGCCAGCACACAACAGACAACCTCACCCGCCGGACAGACTGATCCCGGCGTCGGTACCGGGGCCCCCGCTGCACAGTCCACAAGCGACGTCAGTCCCTCGAACGCCAATGCTGATACCGCTCACACTCCAACGGATTCAGCTATCGATGCGGCGTCGACCGGAGTGGAAGCCCCATCGAGTGTTGTCGACGAGAACTCCCATTCATCCACAACCGAATTCGGTGGGAGCCATGCCGACCCGACGGCACCGGACAGCGCCACAACCAGCACCGACAATGCCGTGCCGCAGACAGATGCCACTCGCGATCCACAATCTCAGGTCGGCGACCCGGGTACTGTCGCACCGGCCGCGCACACCGCTGCGACCACGGTCGATCTCGCAGCATCGGCTGCCGAAACAGAAACCACAACATCGCCGGTAGCCAGTGCTCCTGCGGCGCCGTCGCCCACCGCGCCCGTCGCCGCAGCGGGCGCCACTCCAGCGGCTATGCCATCGACGCCGGCTACCACACCCACGTCGTCCCAGAAGGCGACTTCGAATCGAACCGATTCCGAACGGCACGCGCCTGCTGCCGAGAACAGCGCGCCCACATCGCGACCCGGTCACCCCGGTCCGCTGGTCGCTCCAGCGTCCGGCCCTCGGGCCGCCATCGACTCCCATACGCCGGCGACAACCGCGCCCGTCCAAGCCGCCAGCACGAATGTCGTTCCGCCCTCGTCGAATTCGACGGCCACGACTTCCCACCATCAGGAGACCGCTCCGCCTCCGGATCCGTCGACCGACGTCACTCGGGAGATGGCCAAGCACTACAAATCCAACTCGCGGATGCCGGGCGGTGAGATCACGTTCGGCGAACTGTCGCCCAAGGCCAAACAACTGGTCAACGCCTTGGCGACGAACGAGAGCATTCCGATCCGGCCGGGCGAGGTGAACATCACCCACCTCGCCGAACTGCAGAAGTTCGCGGACAACGAGCATGCCGTCGTTCAGAACGCCGACGGCGACCTGCGGCTCTTCCGCGGTGAGAGAACCCGTTCGATAATCCCACCCGGCTTGGCATCCACGTATAAATTCATCCTGCACACGCATCCGGAGGATCGGCTACCCGGTCCGCCGTCGCCGGAGGAGCGTCGACTCCGACCCGACTGCGTCAACAGCATGCACCAGGATCTCCGGTTCAAAAGGACGCCGCATGTCGAAGCCGTCGTCAGCCGTGACGGCCAGGTTCGCTTCTTCGACAACGAAGGTGTATTCGACTTACCACCGGGAGAGTATCCGCGCGGCGGCCCGATCAACGACCGGGGATACGTTGTCCCGGTCGCAGGTTCGACTTCACCGGCCACGGCGAACCCCGGCCGGGCGATGTCCGGGGATCCCGACAATCGGCAAGAACGGCCGGCGCCCTCAGCCGACGTACCACCCGCCGACGCGCACGAAACCACCAGCCCGACAAGTCAGCCCGCCCAGGAGATCTCCGATGACCGACAGCAGCGTTCCACCACTGACCGAGGCTCAACGCCAAGCGTTCTGGCGGCGGCGGGGGTGGACACCGGACCTTCCGACGGACAAACGGACAGCGATCGAGCAGTACTGGACGGACGAGATGATCGAGGAAGCGGAGGCCCACGGCTTCTGACCGATCTCGGCGACATCACCCCGGTCGGGGTCAGCTCGCTGACGACCGCCGACGCGGACCGTCTCGCCGCACTCGGACACAGCACGCCGGACCTCTTCGAGCTGGCACCGGCCGACGCCGACTTCTTCCGTCGGCGAATGGTCCTGCTCACCGAGAACAATCGTTTCGCGGCGTCGGTGCACGTCTACAGCACCGAGGAATACCGCACCATGCGGTTGTTCGTCACCGACGACGGTAAAGCCGGCATCGCCTTGAAAGGCGACGAGATCGTTTCGGTCTTCGCCCATCGCGATACTCGCTATCCTGGCGCGTCGATCGCGATGCTCACCATCGCGATCGATCAGGGCGGCCGCAGGCTCGATTGTTTCGACACAGTTCTGCCTCGGCTCTACGCCGAGGCGGGCTTCGTGCCGGTGGCCCGACTCGCCTGGAACGACGAGTATGCTCCGCCCGGTTGGGATTACGAGACCTTCCGCAAGCACAACGGTGGTCGGCCCGACGTGGTGTTCATGGCCTACGACCCCGCGGCGGTCGGCTCGGAATACCATCCGGGCGCGGGACGATCGGTCACCGACTACGACGCGGGTATCGAAGCTGCGCGCACCCACAGCCACACCGTGGCCGACCATTCGGCCGCTACCGATCCACTCGCCGATGACGACGCGCGTACTCCCGAGCACCGCGTGGATGTCGGTCTGCCCGTCCAGCACCGGCCCCACAGCACCACCATCGGCGACGACCCCACCACGCGTCGTGTCAGCGAGAACCTCCGCAACGAGGGTGCCCACGACGTCGTCGTCCACGGCAACGACATCGGCCGCCCCGTCGACGATATGGGTATCCCGGTCGATCCCCAGCGGGTGGTCGAGGCCATCCGCGCCAATCCCGACTATGTGCCGGGCACTCCCGTCCGGCTCGTCTCATGCCACAGCGGCAACGACGCCGGGTGGGCACAACACATCGCGAACGAACTCGGTGTGCCTGTCCACGCACCCACCGACATCGTCGGTGTCAGGCAACGCCCCGACTCCCCCGCCGTCGTTCACAACGACGGCAATTGGCGCACGTTCCATCCGGCGGATGCGGACGGGAATCATCGGCCGCCGACCACGCTTCCCGTCGATCCTGCGAACTCGGACCCCGGTCGGCAGGGCGACTGGGACCTCATGGCCGACGACTCCCTGCCGACGGATCCGCTGACATCCGCCGACATCGAATCGGTCTACGGCATTCCGATCAGAAACCAACGCCGTATCCAAGGATTCATCGACAGATTCAACCTGATCATCCAGGTCCGCCCGACCAATCCTGATTCGGTGCCGCACCTGAAAGCCGGCGCCGCGCCCAAACCGATGGTGATCAAAGACAAGACGATCAACGATCTCGATGTCGCGCTCGGCGCACCGGCGCACGCCAAGGGGCTGGTCGGGCGGTTCGAGCCGGGGACGTTGCGTATGCCCGACACCACCGGCATGTCGGACACGCAGATCGAAGCACTCGAGCAGCGACTACATGACCGCGCCGAGGACTTCGTCGCGTATGCGGCGGATATGGCCGAGCTGGCGCACGATTTCGTGGTCGAGAACGGCATCGTCCATCAGAAGATCAACGGTGACAAGGTACCCGTAACCGGCGACCACGACATGTTCGAAATCCTGCACGCCGACGGAACTCGCCTGACACCAGCGGAGCTGAGTCTCTACGAGCGCCGGCTCGCCGTGATCGGTGCGGGCATCATGCACGGTCCCCACGTCTACTGGAACCCACAGAGTTCCTTCCAGCGGGCACGCAACTACGAAAGCATCATCGACCAGCACCAGTTCGACCCAACACCGGAGTCGAAGAACGAACCCCTGATCGAGTTCCGGCCGGGTACGCAACCCGCCGTCACCTGGGCAGCGAAGACCCTGCAGGAAGTCGATCGGGAAATGACGCCGTGGCATGTGGCCGCGGTCATCGATGGAATGGAACGTGCCCGGCTGGCAAGCATTCCCGGGCTGGTCGACACGCATTTCCGGGACTCCGAAGCCGGCGAGAGCGAACGAGCGCACCACACCGAAAAACTCCGCCGACATGTCGAAACCGAGGTCGAGCACCTTCGACAGCGCGCCGCCGAACTCAAAGCCCACCCTGATTTCGACCTCACGGTTTTTCACGCCTGGGCAGACAAGAACACGAAGACTTCCGCCCCGGACGGGCCGAACGGGCAATCGATGACGGCCATCCGAACTCAGCAGGACCATCCCCCATTGGTCGTCCCGACGGATTCGCCCGAACACGAGTTGGCGGCCCTCGAGAAGCAAGCCGCAGCACTGCGCCATCTCGCCGACCGACGAGACGAAGCATTCACTCACAGTGGACAACTCGCCGCCGAGCGCGGTGAGCGCACCGCCGCGGGCATCGCCCATCACACCGCCGATCCCGGCCGCGCCGACCTCGCTCGCCAGGTGCCGGCCGCCCCCGGTTACTTCACAGCCGACGTTCATCTCTCCGACGACGGCCACGCGCTCATCGGCGACCATGCCTACACCCCTGCCGAATACGGCGACCTGTTGCGCGCACACGGCTGGGACCACACCACCCCGGTCCGGCTCATCGCTGGCAATGCGTCCTCGAACGGGTTCGCCACCCGACTCGCCCAACATCTCGGCATCGATGTCCTGGCCCCGGCCCGGGCGGTGTGGATCGATGCCGACGGCAGTATCCACAGCGCTACGGCGGCCTACCCGGCCGGGCCACCCGTTCAGCAGCCGACGACCGTCAGCACTGCGCGGTACGACTTCCGGCAAACCATCGACGGCAATGGCCGCCGGACAACCGAAGTGAAGATCCGTGCCTACCTCGAGCAAATGCCGGGGGTCACAGCCGACCGAATGCAGACGGTCGCGCGCACCATGATCGAGGCGAGTTCACAGCTGTTCGGTGACCCGTCGAAAGCGCCACCAGCCGCGTTGTTCCCCGAGAAGGCAGGTGCGGCAGACACTTCCGCGCCGAACCACATCCTGCTCAACGGTGACGGCTTACGGGTCGATATCGAGTTCGTCGACAATCCCGAACACGCACACCTACGAGCGGCCATTGCGCCCAGCACCGAGGTGACGGGCCCGCACTGGGACCCTGATGTCCCCGTCGAAACGGTAGTTCGAGCCATCGGCGAACACATGGGACTCGTCGACGCCACCGCAGGCGTGGACTCCACGGACATCAACCGGCTCAGCCACGAGCTCGCTCACGCGGTCGCCGGGGCACCGCAGTCCACCCTCGCAGGGGTCTCCTTCTCGCACGGCACGCACAGCACCACGATTGGTTCCGACCCCGCGGCGCGACGTGTCACCGAGAACCTGCGCAACGACGGCGCGCACGATGTGATCCTGCACGGCGACGAATCCGGGCACCCACTCGACGGCAACGGTGCCCCGCTGTCACCACAGCAGGTCGCCGACGCGATCCTCGTCAACCCGAATTACGTTCCCGGAACACCGGTCCGGCTCGTTTCCTGCTTCAGCGGCGGTGACATCGGGTGGGCCCAGCAGATCGCCGACCGGCTCGGTGTTCCAGTACACGCGCCCACCGATATCGTCGGTGTCCGGCAGCGCCCGAACTCCCCCGCCGTGGTCCACAACGATGGCAGTTGGCTCACCTTCTCGCCGGAAAGCGCCTCCGAGGAGCGAGCTGACGCCACGTCGGCGCCGGGCGAACGCACATCGGAACGCGCCGAGGTAAACGGGCGCGACGGCTGGGACTTCATGGCCGACGAATCGAGCGATCCGCCTGCGATCGACGGTCTTTACGCGATACCCGAGACAACGCACGACTCCCGAAGCTCAGGGCCGCCAGGCCCGGCTCCACATGTGGGATCGATACCGGCCGGCATGATCGTCGGTAATGACGGACTGCTCCACAAGCCAGATGATCGAGCCGACAGTTACCGCACCGAAGACGGGCGCCTGCATCATCTCCTGGACGCCCCCGGTACATTCCGGGACACGAAATTCGCGCTGCACGACGGGAACCGGTTCGTCACGGACCCACTGACGTCGCAGGACGTCGTGCACAAGGCGCAGAAAGAGATTCCGGAAACCTATGTCGTGCGTGACGAAGCGGTTCGTGAGGAACTGGAGCGGCATTCGCAGGAGCGCCGAGCGCAGCAGCATGAAAGAGACCGCGCCGGGGCTGTCGTCAAAGGCCACATGGCGGAATTCGGGATCGAACGCGTCCACGATCTCAAAGCCGCGGAACTCGACAGGATCATCGTCGCCAAGCGCGAAGCCGTGCTCGCCGATCGGGAACTCAGCGACGCACAGGTAGACGCGAAACTCGATCGCCTCGACGAACTGCGCGACAACGCCAAAATATACAACCGCCTCGGAAACGAGATGGTTGCCACCTCCAAGGCGATGGGCGAGCTGGGCGGAAACGCCTACGCGGTCGACAGCGAACTCCGCCCGAACGCCACGCTGCTTTCACCCTTCGCAGGCGCCTTCGACGGCTACAAGACCATCGACACCATAGCGTTCGTTCCGGCTACGGAAAGCACCCCTCCGACGCTTATCGGTACCGAGAACAAGGGCCTCGGCTCGCCATTGGGTGACGCGCTCACAGTTCATGGGAAAGCCGAGCAGGGTTCGACCGAGTACGGACTGCACACGTTGAACATCGACCAGAACCTCCAGCGCATCCTGACCGAAACCCACGACGAGATGCGGGCTCGGGGGGTGGACCCCGACAGCCCCGAAGGTAGACGGGTCATCGAGGCCCGTGAAGATCTCACGCGGGCGCTGCACGATGGAACCCTGCGCATGGAGTACCACTACGTGCACGCACGTATGGACGGCTCCATCGAGGTATCGAGGTTCCTCGTCGACGGTGGCCCGAACACCAGCATCGCCGCAATCGGTGGAGTGGTGCGTGACGCCGAATACCCGTACCGAAGCCGCGACGAATTGGAGCAGGTCCTCTCCAGAGAGATCGAACGGAAAAGGGAAGCGCTACTCCGCGGTATCGACAGTCCCGATCTCCTTCGTGCTGTGCCAGATGCCGTCGGCTTCAGCTATGGAGCACGCGACAACAGCACCATCGGCAAGGCCACGGACATGGCTGACCGGCTTTCGGCCCAGCAAGCAGCAATCAGTCGCGACTTGCAACTCGGATTGGCTCCGGAGGCTGCCAGCCGACTGATCGCCGCCGCGCAGGAACAGGCTGCCCGCATGCAGGAAATCGAAATCCAGAGCAGAATAGCCGTGTTCAGAGACGTGGAACTCGGCCCCCACCGCGACCTGGTCGAGAAACTGATCCGACTCGATGTCGAGAGTCGCGCGCTGTCGCTGACTACAGAAATAAAATACAACGAACGTGTGATGCTGCGCGATGCGAAATCTCTCGCGATTCGATTCCGTGAGCACGAGGATCCGGCACGGGCGAGATTCGTCGAGCACATGCTCGAGTTGACTCGCGAGATTTCCGTGGCCCGAAGCCAGGGCGCCGAACTCGAGATCACTGGACTGGTCAAGGAATACAGTGCTTTGGCACAGGTGATTCAAATCGAACGTGCCGCCGAGGTTCGCACTATCGAGGCGATGGGGCTCGACGCCCGGCACGCCGAACAACTGGCCAAGATTCTCGATATGGACCGAACCAACGACTTCGGGCGTCCCGTGGAGGCACTCGGCCGAGAGATCGTCAGGCAGGGCACCGCCCGGGCCGTCGAAGCCCGCGAGCTCCCGGCGCTGGAACGAGGCCGGGTGGCCGAATTGGCCCTGAGCCGCGTTCAGGAGATCGAACGCACCCTGGAGCAAGGGCGCGAACCCGGTCCGGCCCTGGTGCGCGAAACG
Organism: Nocardia rosealba; assembly: GCF_020216065.1. GTDB lineage: Bacteria > Actinomycetota > Actinomycetes > Mycobacteriales > Mycobacteriaceae > Nocardia > Nocardia rosealba. The sequence goes on along the minus strand of NZ_JAIWNA010000007.1, from coordinate 290,921 downwards.
ATGGATACGCTCGGCGGGCTGGTTCAGGCCGAGCGTGCGGCCGAGGCCCGCACCCTCGAAGCACTCGGCCTGAGTCAGGAACACCGTCAGGAAATCGTCAAGACGCTGGAATTGGAACGCACCGAACTTCTCGGCCGGTCCATGGAAACCCTCGACAGGGAACTGGTTCGACAGGACCATAATAGAACCGTGGGCGATTCCCGTTTCCGGATAGGCCCGGAGCTCGCGAAGACATTGGATGTCCGTGCCTATCGGCAGATTTCCAACGATATGGGGCGCGCTGTCGAAGACAGAGCACTCGATGCCGGCGACAAATCACGTCAGCCACCCGTCGTCGAATTCGACTCGCCGGAACGCCGGCTGGCGCTCGCTGCCAATCTTCTCAGCCGTGGGTTGTCACTCGAGTTGACGGAGGCGAGGATGCTGGTCGAAATGGGTCAAGGTGTCCCGCCGAGTCTCGCCATCCGGATGGAACAGGAGGGGCGTAGTCCGGCGCGGTTGAGGCAGGTGGCGCGGGAGCGCGAACGGGCGCGCGATCCACGAGGAATGGAACGTGGCCGATGAGTTATTCTTGCCGAATACGTCCGGCGGGGAAGAACAGGACTCGAATATGAAAGAGTGGAAAACACTTTCGGAGAACGAGATCGCCGATCTGGCTACCCGGTTGCGCGACCTCGACTGGTCTTGGCAGATGACCGACGTCGACGCCCTCGCCGCGCGTTTCGGTTGGCGGGTCGAGGCCACCCGACCGCACTCGGTGCGCCTGGACACCGGCTTCGGTCGCGCCAGTGGTTCGGTGCAGGGCTATCGGGGTCGCGCCAACGAGATCGACCTGGCCGTCACCGGGTTCACGAGCGAGACAACCGCTACCCGTGCCGATATCCGAGACGCCTTTGTCGTGATGGCAACCGCGATCACCGGTGCGGTCGGCGCGCCGACGAACAGAATTCCCGGCGAGTACGCCGAAGTCCGCTGGGCCGGCCCTGACACCACACTCCGACTGATCGAGATGACCAGCAGCATCCACCTGTATTTGGACACGAACGCGGGCTTGGCAGTACACGACGAAACCGTGCGGCTCGAAGCAGAAGGAGTGATTTGACCGACTGGACCGAGTTCGCCGACGGACTCGCACAGCAACTGATGTGGCTCCCCGCCGGCGCCTTCCTCGTCATCACCGCGTCGCGACCACCCCACGATTCACGCAGATTCGTCCAGTTCGCCCAGACCGATGACGAACTCTACGGCCAGCTGGCCGGCGACGAGTCGACAGATGAGAGCGATCGCATCACCGCCGAGGAATATCGACTGCTCATCGAAACCGGTTGGCAGGAACCTCATCCCGATCACGTCGACAACTGGTGGGTCGAACTTCCCTGGCCCGCGCCCTCGACCAGCTACCAGAAACTGGCGTCGATGGCGGTTGTCGGTCTGCGCGATGTCTTCGGTATCGCGGCACCGGCACTGCTCACCTACCGGGCGTGGAACGGCAAGGCGGGCAACAGGGATCTGGACCTTCCGCTGCTGGGCCTTGCCTCCACGAACTCGGGCGACGATGCATAGGATTCATAGGAAATGAGCGATACCTTCAGGGCGGAGCGCAGAAATCTGCTCGACGCGGGGAACCGGATAGTCGAGCTGTACAAGTCGGCGCCCGATACCGAAGAGGGCGACGCGATCATCTACGACGCCTTCGAATACTTCGAACGATATGTCGAACTGCTCCCGGAAGTACTTGTCTCGCGATGCCCGTTCTCCGGCGCCGCTTTCCGGTGGCCGATGGACAACGTCGACCTCGACGGCTGGTACTGGGAATACGACAAGCCCCATCGTCGTCGGTCGAGTATCGTGCCGCGCACCTGGCTCGCCATGGGTGGCGCTGTCCGCCTCACCGAACCTGTTGCCCCCGCGCCCTTCTCGCGCAGGCCCGGACCCGACGTTCCCTACGTCATCCCAGCGATTCTGAACCACCCGACCGTCCGTGCGGTCATCACTCAGATCACCATCGGCCCACACACCGGGTGGGCCACCACCTACTACAGCACCGTCCGCGAGCTGGGGGTGCCCCTCGAAAACACTTGGGGCGCCGACAACTACGACACCTATGACGTCGATGGGGTCTGGCGTGGCTGGGACGAACACACCTGGGCACTCGGTGATCACGACTTCGACCTTCGCCCTTGGTTCGACACCGGCAAGCTGCTCTGGATCGCCCCCGACGACCCCACCGCAACTCTCCGTGAAGGGGCGACCGACTGCCCTTACATCGACCTGGACGGAACGCGCCTACGCCAGAGAATCGACGGCGGCACCGTCAGCAGGTATTGACCGACCGGGTGCCCGGACACCGCGAAGTGTTTCCGGGCGCCCGGGTCAGACCACCAAACTTCCCGACGATTCGTCGAACGTCTCCTCGTCCGCGCCGATCACCGGCATCGACGTACCGCTCACAGCACCGACGAGCTCGTCGCCGTGTGAACCGGCGACCAACCCGGTGCGCTCGGGGTCGTGCGTTCCGGCGTCACCCGCGCGACGGGCCGCGCCAGCGCCGGGAACCATACCGCCCGGTGCACCGGCCGTTGTCTGGCGCGCGGAGTCCGCGGCCTGGCCGGTTGCTGCCACGTCGATACTCTGCCGACCGGCGAGCGGGGTGCTGCTGAGTGGGGAGCTGCTCGGTGGCATGCCGCCGAGTCCGCCCATGCCACCCATGCCGACCATACCCATTCCGCCGCCTCCACCACCGGCACCGGCCGAGGCGGAGCTCGGGTCGGTGGACAGTGCGGCACTGCCGTCTTCGGAACCTGTGGTGGCACCGAGGTTCTCGGTGAGGCTGTTGGCTTCGGCGAGCTCGGAGGACACCGTTTCACCGAGCTGGGTGGCCGCGTCGGTCAGGGTGCTCATGACATCGGCGCCGGTCGATGCCGCTTCGGTCGCCGCGTCGACACCCTCGCTGACCGCGCTGGTGGCGCTGCTCGCCAGGCCCGACAGTGCCTCCACGCCGGTCGAGGCCATGCTCATCAGGGGTGTTGCCACGTTGAGTGCGGTGGTCAGCCCGGAGATGATGTTGGGCGCCTCGGTGACGGCGATCTTCTGGCCGGCAGCGGTCATTTCGCCGGCCTTGGTGGTGAGCGCCGCTTGGGTTTTCGCGACGATCGCGCCGCCCTCGGCGATGCTCTCGTTGGCCAGCGCGATCGCGGCGGCCTGACCCCACGGGGTCCACAGCATCGGTGCGAGCGCGGTGATCCCCGCGACGAAACGTGCGATGACGGCGTTGATTTCGGCCACGCCGGTGCTGACATCGGCAGCGCCCGCCGCCACCAGCTGGTTCATCTTCTCCGCCTGGGCGGCGGTATCGGTGGTGTTCTGCGCGACCTCGGTGGACTTGGTCGCCGCGGCATCGGCGCCGGTGCCCTCCCAGAGCGCGGTCGCCGCCGACAGCGCGTCTTTGGCCAGATCGACCACCGTCGAGAGCGTGTCGGTGATACCGGACAGTGCCGAGGTCGGAGAGCTGCTCGAACCGCCGCCTGAACCGCCGGTGGAACCGCCGCCCGAGCTACCACCGGTATCACCGCTGCCGAACGCGGACGCCATTTCCAGCACCGGCTCGATCAGGCTCGACAGGGGAATCGAGGAGGCCGCCTCGGCCACGGAGGACAGATCGGGCAGCTGCGGAAGCTGCAACGAGCTGAGCGCGTCCGGCACCGACATGTCGAGCAGCGATCCCAGACCGTGGGCTTCGAGCAGCTCGCGGATGATCTCCTCAACGGTCTGCTGTGTCTCGCCCTCGGCGGTTTGGGTGGCCGCGGCAGGATCTGCGACCATCCCTTCCGCGGGCGCGCTGTCTTCAGTCGCCATGGCTAGGGCATAACCGTGTTGAAATCGGCCGCGGAGCTGACTTCGGTGGTCTGGTACGCACCGGCTGCGCTGACGGCCGCGGCCGAAGTGGCGGCGTGGACGGCCGCGATCTCACCGATGGTGCTCAAGTGGTTGCCGGAGGCCACCGCGAACGACGCGAGGAAGTCCTGGCCGATGAGGCCGAAGATCGGAACCGCCGCGGCGACCATGCCGGCCGCACCCGCGCCTGCGCTCGCGACCTGACCGGCGAGAGCGGCGTGCTCGCTGCCGAATTGGGTGATCGCGGCCTGTGAGGTCTGCAAAACCTGGTTCATTGAATTCTCCTTCGAGCTTGGATGAGTAAAGTCGGCAACGTCAGGACGTGGTCGCTTCGGTGAATTCGGCCACGAGCCGGTTGTGTTGTTCGAGTGCGCGTCTCGCGCCTGCCTCCGCCGCCGCGACAACCGCCGTTTCGAACTCGGTGGCCGTCAGTTCGGAAATGTCCTCGGTCAATTCGAGATCGACCAGCGCGCCGGTGCCGTCCATCACGACGATCACCGCTCCGTCCGCGGCACCGACGCGCACGCGGATCGCCGCGAGCTGATCGCTCAGATCCTGCAGCCGGTATGCCTTGCGCATTACCCGATCCATCAATTCGTCCATCGAACCGACCATGATCGCTCTCCTCAGTTCGACGGGGACCAGATCTGCGGGTCGGCACCGTATCGCTGTTCGTACTCGAATTCCGCGCGCGCGACCTGTTCGCGTGTGGGAACGCCGATGGTGGCGAGCGACTGCGCGCTCATTCCCGCGGCTTCCAGCTGCGCCCGCCTGGCCAGCGCACCCCGGTCGGCGGCGCGGCGGCACAGCGCGACGATCTCGGCGGCGAGGTCGTCGGGCTGTCGGTAGAGTTCGTCCTGGCGAATCCGCAACCGCAGCGGCTGGCCGCGTTCGGTGGCGCGAACCGCGATCGCCCCCGATGCGGATGTCGCCGTGAAGGTCGCCGGATCGGCCTCCGGCACACCGGAATCTGACTGAACCACGAGATTTCCCCCCTGAAAGATCTTGCTCCGTACAGCATTCCGCAAATGCGACGAATGGGCAACCTTTGATATAACTTCCGGCGGCTCGCCTGTGATCTTCGAAATGTAGATCCGAAAATGCAGGACCCGCACTGACACAACGGGTTCGACAACGTCGCGCGCTATGCTCACGTCGACGAACTTCGCGAGGATCGGAGGGCCGCGGCCTCCGCTGCGGGAAGCAAATCGGGGAATTGCTCCTGAAAGGAAGCACATGCTGGAACTCGAACCGGTCGGCATCTACCGGGAAATGTATCGGAGTGGTCATGACGACCTGCCCTCGCTGCGTGAATCACGCACCACGCATCAGCTCGAAGATCGCGCCCGGATCCTCGAATACATGGTCGCTGCCACGCCGGTATTCGACGTCATGGGTAGCGTGGTCGACCTGTTCGACCCGAATACGTCGATCAGGAGTGGCCAGTCGTTGATCTCGGACGGCACGTGGCTGTGGCGGGTCGATTCGATTCACTATCTGACCCGCTACGATCTCGCGATTCCGGATGAATTCGTCGAACATGTTCGCGCGCGGAACTATCAGCCGGCAGCGGATGTCGATCTGGCCGACGAGATCTACGACGCGGCCATCACTGCCTACTTCTAGACGATCCGGTTCGCAGCACCCGCTCGAGGTGCTGCGAACCATCGCATCGCGATTGTCAGACCGAAAGGTCGACCTGCCCCGATCGCGGTGCGCGTTGCGCCGCCGCACCGACCACCGGCTGGGCCGTATCGGCGATATCGCCGATGACCTCGTCACCGTGCTCGCCGGTGACCAGGTTGGTTCGCACGTCCAGACCGCTGCTCGCGTCGCCCGCCCGGGCGGCGTTGGCCATGCCCTGACCGAGCGGCAGCATGCCGGGCCCACCGGTGACCGCGCCACGACCACCGCTCGACGCGCTGGCAGTGGCCTCGGTAGCGGCGCCCGTGGTGGTGGCGCCACCGGTGGACCCACGTCCACCGGACCACGCCCCGAGAGCCGGTGCGACCGCACTCACCGCGCCGATACCTCCGACGCCACCGCCGGCTCCCCCACCGAGGCCACCGGCCGATGCACCGATATTCGCATCCTGTTCCAGTGCGACATCTTCCACGTTGTTCGTGTCGGTGGTCGTCTCGCCGGTCAACGCGGAGGTGAGCTGTTCGGATGCGGTCGTCGCCAACGAGAGCAGCGGCGTGATGAGGCTGGACAGCTGCGAGAGCATGTTCGAGGAATCCATACCGGAGGGTGCGCTCGTCACATCCACTTTGGTGCCTGCCGCGTTCATCGACGCGGTGTGGGCGGTCATCTCCGCACGCGTCTGCGCGACGACCGCCAGCGCCTCGGCGCCGGCCTCGGCTGCGAGACCGAGCAGCGCCACCTGACCACCCGGTGTGGCCGCCAGCGGAGCCGCGGCGGTCGCGGTGGCGATGAACCTCGCAGTGATGGCTGTCAGCTGCGCCAGCCCTTTGGCCACCGAGGCGGCCGCCTGGGTGACCACCGACTTCTGTTCGGCGCTCTGCGCGGCGACCTCCGTCGAATTCTGCTGCACGGCTTGCGCTTTCGAAGACGCCGCGTCGGCGCCCTCGCCTTCCCATTCCTGCATGAGCGTCTGTAAGGCGCTCACCCCGACTTCCAGCGCCGTCTGCAAGATGGTGCCCGCGTTCGACAACGCCTCGGTGGGATCGAAAGCCGTGCCGGTCCCGATCTGCCCGGTGCCGAAACCAGCGGCCAGGTCGGTGAGCGGTTGGACGAGAGCCGACATATCGATCAGGGGCAGCGCGGGCAGATCCGGCAGTGCAGGCAACGCCGGAAGTTGCGGCAGGGTGGGCACTCCCATGTTCGCGAGCGCCGAACTCACCGGGAGATCGAGCGCCGGTCCGATCGCGCTCGCACGCAACAGCTCCATGGCCGAAGGCTCGGTAGCTACCGTATTCATGACAATCTCTCCTAGCGATTTCTGATCACACCGACCGCAGCCAGCTGTCCGGCTCGGTGTCGTAGTCCTGCTCGGCAACGACCTCCGCGGCGGCCACCGACTCCGGAGTGGGCAGACCCAACGACGTGAGCACGTCGGAGCTCACACCGGCAGCCGACAGCTCGGCTCGGCGCGCCAAAGCCGCGCGATCGGCCGACTGCTTGCACAACCGCAATACCTCGGCGGCCAGCTCACCAGGCGCACGACGCAATTCGTCGGCTTCGATGGTGATTCCCAGCGGCAGTCCCTGTTCGGTGGTGCGAACCTCGATCGCCCCCGTGCGAGACAACGCGAAGAACACATCGGCGTGCGACGCCGACCCCCCTTGTGCTGACATCGATACTGCTCCCCTTCGATTCCCCACCCGAGCGCTGTTACGCACAGCGTTTCACGGCGACGATACCGCGATTATCAGCCGTAACATAGTGTGTGGCAGAAGATTTCATCTGCTGCCCGGGTGGGGGTTCGATCAGAGCGGTGGCAGGTCGGCGATCTGTACGAGTTCGATGCCGAGACTGCGCGAGACGAGGGTGCCTCGACCGGGTGGCATCTTGCTCGGGCGTACGTCGCCGACCAGTTTTCCTTCCTCGCGTGAGCCGCTCATGATGAGCGTTTGCACCGACATGTTCTTCATTCCGCCGAGTACCGAATCGAAGAGCGCGCGGGAAGCGCCACCGATGCGGCGCGCCACGATCAGGTGCAGGCCGATGTCGCGCGCCTGGGGCAGGTACTCGAGTAGTGGGGAGAACGGGTTCGTCGATCCGGTGACGACCATGTCGTAGTCGTCGACCACGACGTAGATCTCCGGGCCCGACCACCAGCTGCGATCACGCAGCTGCTGCTGGGTGATGTCGGAGCCGGGGATGCGTTTGCTGAGATAGCCCGCCACCTCCGAGATCATCGGCCCGCAGGTCTGTGACGACGTGGAATATCCGGCGAGCTGGTCGCCGTCGAGCACGCCGAGCATGGTGCGTCGGTAGTCGATGAGGATCACCCGCGCCTCGTCGGCGGTGGACTGTTCGGCGATGCTCATCACGATATTGCGCAGCAGCGTGGTCTTGCCGCATTCCACGTCGGCGAAGGCCATGAAGTGCGGTTCCACAGCGAAATCCAGCACCAGCGGCTGCAATTCGGACTCGCCAAGACCCACGACGATCTTGCTGCGGTCCAGGTGCACGCCCTCGGCCTTGGCGGCGGCGACCACCTGGTCGCGGGGCACGCTCAGCGGCAGCATGCGCACTTCCGGGGCCCGCCTGCCCTGATAGAGGGTCGTGAGTTCCTCGCGGGCCCGGGTGACACCGTCGGCAATGGTCGTGGGATCGGAGTCGGAATCCAAGCGGGGCAACGCGATCAGCATGTGCAGCTGTTCCGGCGTGAGACCGCGGCCCGGCCTGCCGACCGGAACCTGGTGGGCGGTACGGCGATTCATCTCCGAGTCGCCGGGGTCACCGAGGCGCAGCTCGAGCCGGGTACCGATCTGATCCTTGACGACCGGGCGGATCTCGGCCCAGCGCGACGCACCAATCATCAGGTGGATGCCGAAGGAAAGACCCTGGGTGGCAATGGCGTTGATCTGCGGTTCGAGTACCTCGAACTCCTCGCGGATGGCGCTCCAGCCGTCGATGACGAGGAACACGTCGCCGAACAGGTCGGCGGCGAGCGGGTCGCCTGCCGGGGCCTTGGTCCCGTTGATCTGGCGGGCCTCGAGAGCGGAGAACTTGCGCCTGCGGAACTCGGCCATGGATTCGATGCCGAGTTCGGCGAAGCGCTCCTCACGCTGGCGCATGAGCGAGGTGAGTTCGGCGACGGTGCGGCGCACCCGGTCGCCGTCGAGGCGACCGGCGACCGAGCCGACATGCGGGACGCCGACCAGGCCCGCCATGCTGCCGCCACCGAAGTCGAGGCAGTAGAACTGCACCTGTTCGGGGGTGTGGGTCGCGGCGGCGGCCATGATGATGGTGCGCAGGGTCGTCGACTTGCCCGACTGCGGACCACCGACCACGGCCACATTGCCCTGGGCGCCCGCGAGGCTGATGGTGAGCACATCGCGGCGCTGCTCGTAGGGCTTGTCGACCACGCCGATCGGCATCCACAGCTGGCCGTGCCGGTTCACCGGCGAACGCCAGTCGGGGTCGGGTAGCAGCATGTCGGCGGTGGGAGACTCCTCCAGCGGCGGCAACCACACCTCGTGGGCGGGGCGGCCGTGACCGGTGAGCCGCTTGACGACGACGTCGAGCAGCGAGTCCGGGATGCCCTCCTCGCCTGCGACAGCGCCGCTCGGCGGTGGCGGCGGCAGTTCCGGCCTGGCACGCTGGGCCGGCTCGTCTGCCTCGTCGGCTGCCGCCTCGGTGACCTCGACCGGCGCGGCGGTGAATTCCACCAGGCGCTGCCTGCCGACCGGGGCGCCGTCGTCGTCGACGACAGTGCCCGCCGGTGCGACGTACGGGCCGGACACATAGCTCGCGTTGAACCGAAGCGGTTCGGACGCATCGCTTTTCAGGTAGCCCGCGCCGGGCACGCTCGGCAGGTGGTAGGCGTCGGTGATGCCGAGCACCGCGCGCGACTCGTTGGCCGAGAACGTGCGAAGACCGATCCGGTAGGACAGGTGCGACTCCAGGCCGCGCAGTTTGTTCTCCTCGAGCCGCTGCGAGGCCAGCAGCAGATGCACGTGCAGCGAGCGGCCGAGTCGGCCGATCATCACGAACAGTTCCGCGAAATCCGGTTTCTGCGAGAGCAATTCGGAGAACTCGTCGACGACCACGAACAGCGCGGGTAGCGGGTCGAGTGGAACGCCTGCGGCCCTGGCCTTTTCGTAGTCGGTGACGTTGGCGTAGTTGCCCGCCGAACGCAGCAGCTCCTGGCGGCGGTTCATCTCACCGGCCAGCGCGTCCTTCATGCGGTCGACCAGCGAGAGTTCTTCCTCGAGGTTGGTGATAACCGCCGCCACGTGCGGCAGCGAGTCGAGACCGAGGAAGGTGGCGCCACCCTTGAAGTCGACGAGCACCAGGTTCAGCGCGTCCGGCGAATGCGTGGTGACCAGCGAAAGCACCAGTGTGCGAAGGAATTCCGACTTGCCGGAACCGGTGGCGCCGATGCACAGACCGTGCGGGCCCATACCGTTCTCGGCGGATTCCTTGATATCGATCTCGACGGGGGTGCCGTCGGGGGTGATGCCGATGGGCACCCGAAGACGTTCGCGAGCTGTACGCGGACGCCATACCTTCGACGGGTCGATCTGGGCGGCGTCGGGGATCTTGAGCAACGCCATCAGGCCCGGATCGGCGGTGGTCCCCTCCCCTAGGCTCACGATCTGGGCCGCCGTGGCCAGTCGGTACCTGGCCAGGGTGCGGGCGAAGGACTCGGCTTCGGCCGGGCTCACGGTGTCCGCGGTGGCGAACTTCTCCACACCGGAGGCGCTGCGCGCCGACACCTCGCCCGCCTCGGCGACCAGTTGCAGACCGCGGCGCGCGGCCAAGCCGTTCTCCGGGGCGGTGAGGTCGAGAACGGTCACCGAGTCGAGGCCGGATTCGCTGATGAGGCGTTCGTTGCCGCTGACGTACCCGTCGTCGATGATGACGACCAGGTGCAACCGGCCCTGAGTCGGTTGCGGATTGCGCATGAAGCGGCCGCGTTCCATCAGCTCCGAGGCGAGCGCGGTCTCGAGCTCACCGAGCGAGGTGTACATCATCCGGGCCGAACCAAGGCCGTCGCGCTGGTTCGGGTGTTGCAGGTGCGGCAGCCACTTCGCCCATGCCCACGGCCCATCCGGGTCTGCGCAGACGATGGCGACGGCCAGGTGATCGGGACCGTGGAAGGTGGCCAGCTCCATCAGCATGGAGCGCACAAGCATCCGCGAGTCCTCGGTGGGGCCTGCGATATTGATGGCCGGGAAGGCGCGCAACGACACCGCGGTCGGCAGCTCGTGCACCACGGAGTGGGTGCGGACGAAGCGGCGAAGGGCAACGGTGGAGACGGGTTCCAGGTCTTCGAGTGGACCGGTCTCGGGGCGGGCCAGTTTGGTGGCGAGCCGGTGGCTGCCGACACCGACGCGGACGTGCCCGAAGTCGGGGTCGGCGGGTCGGCGTTCCCACATCCGGCGGCCGCCGATCAGCGAGGGCAGGTCCGCGGGCTCCGGGTGACTCCAGCCGAGCGCCTCGAGCTGTTTGCCGCCGGTGCGTCGAACGTCCTTGCGCACCTGGTCGAGGTAGCGGAAGTAGTCCTTGCGCTCCTCGTTCAGTTCGACGGCGCGCTTGCCGCCGCCACCGCGAACGCCGGCCATCATGCCCGCCATCGACATGATCATCATCATCGGGAACATCATCGACATGGGGTTGGCGAGCATATTGCGGCCCATGGTCGCCATCATCGCGATCATGCCGATCACCGCGACGATCATGACTACCGGCATGATCTTCATCATCAACGGCGCGGGCAGCGCGCGCGGCACTTCGGGTGGCGCGGTGAGTGCCACCTCGCCACCCGGCGCGCGCGGCGGCGCGATCCGTGGGCGACGGACGAATCCTTCGGTAGCCATGGTTCCTTTCGATTACGGCTCGAGGTCGAGCTCGGCCCGTTTTCGTCGGTAGGGGTAGGCCAGGCCGAGCCCGATGAGCAGGCCGCCGAGTACCACGGTCGTGCCGATCACGGCGATGCGGCGCGCGCGGGGGTCGGGGCCGGGCGGCAGCACCGGGGCGGCGACCAGGTGCGGCACCTCGGCGCCCTCGGCGACGGGCTGGTCGGGCAGCTGCGCGGTGAGGGCGGCCAGCGGGTCGATCAGGCCGTGGCCGATGCCGTCGTCGCGACCGTTGCCCGGTCCGTGCGCGGTGCGGGTGATGCGGTCCATCACCTGTTGCGCGGTGAGTTCGGGGAAACGCGAACGAACAAGGGCGGCAAGGCCTGCCACGTAGGGAGCCGCGAAACTGGTGCCTTCGATGGGCCGCACGCCCTCGGTGGTCTGCACGCCGTTGACCAGCCCGGTACCGCCGGGTTTGCTGTCGAGGGAGACGATGTTGCGCCCGATCGCGGCGACGCCCACCCACGGTCCGCGCAGCGACAGCTCCGACGGGCCGCCGTCGGCGTCCACCGAGCCGACCGTCAGCACGTAGGGCGCGAACCAGGCGGGGCTGGCGACGGTGCTCACCGACGACCACCCCGAGGACTTGTTCTGCTCCTTGCACGCCCCGTCGGTCTGGACGTTGCCCGCCGCCGCCACGACGACGACATTGCGGTCGTAGGCATACTTCACCGCGGCACCCAACGAGGCGTCGGCGGTATCGGAACCCGCTGGGCTGCAAGCCACTTCGGAGATATTGATGACCGTGGCACCCATGTCGACGGCGCGGACGACCGCGGCGGCGAGGGTGAGCACACTGCCGTAGCCGTCGTTGCTGATCTCGCCGGGGTCCTGGCCGCCCTGTTTGTTCACCGGTTCGAAGGCGAGGCTGAGCTGACGGATGGACAGGATCTGGGCGTCGGGTGCCACCCCGACGAAGGCGTCGTCGGGGCTGGGCTTGGCGGCGATGATGCCCGCGACGAGGGTGCCGTGCCCGTCGCAGTCCTCGGTGCCGTCGGAGCCGGCGACGTAGTCACCGCCCGGCTGGAGGTCGGGTAAGCGCGGATGTCGTTGCACGCCGGTGTCGATCACCGCCACCTTCTGCCCCGCGCCACGGCTGAACTTCCAGGCAGACGGCAGGTTGAGCACCTGCTGGGAGATCGGTGGTTCCGAGGGCGGCGACCCGGTGAGCAGCGGTTCGCTGCACAGCGCCGAGGGTTCGGTTGGTTCCAGCGGCGCCGGGCGCCCACTGAGCCCCGCGGCCGCACCGAGCGCACCCGCATCGATCTGTGGCGGCGAAACGGCCTGCGCAGGCGAAGCGAAACTCAGGCTCGCACCGAGAACCAAGGTGGCACACCCGAATCGGAGCGCCCGGCGACCGGAGCCGGTCATATGTTCCTGGCCATGGAGTACACCCCCATGATCCACAGGACGAGCGGAATCAGCGCGATGATGAGGATGTACTCGAAGATCTCGATGGCGCGCCTGGTCACCGGCGACACCTCGATCGTCGGCCCGATCACACCGAAGCCGACGGTGCCCGCCGCGAAGGCGAGCAGCCCGATGGCGAACAGCTCGATGTTGTCGCCGCTCAGCCCGATTCCCACGATCAGCGCGACGAACGCGAGGCAACCACCCGCGATCAGGGTGGCCGCCTGGACCAGATCGGCGAAGGAGCGACCGCGCAGGCACAGGATGATCGCGGTGGCGATCGCCAGCACGATGCCCTGCCAGCGGGCCGAACCGAGCGGGTCGGCGGCACCGAACGCGCCGAGGGCGGCCGTCGCGGCGCAGGCGATGATGAGCCCGGACTGGTACTGATTGGCCGCGCGCGCCCGTTCGCCGAGGCCTGCGGCCGACGGCAGCGCGGTGGCACCGATGGCACCGATGCCCTCGATGGTCGGGCGCGGTTCGTGGTCGGCCGGGTCGATCGCGGCGCCCGCGGTCGGCACCGGCGGCACCGGAAGCCTGCCGAGCAGCGCGGCCATGCGCGGTGCCATCGACAGGATCGCGATGCCCGCGAACAACAGTGCCGCCGAGAGTTTGGGCAGGCCGGGATGCCAGATCAGGTACACACCGCCCGCGACACACGCGACGATGCCCAGTGACGCCGCCGCCGTGAACAGGGTGAGCCCGCTCCCGGTGACCCGGTGGCCGACGACGGCGGCGACGATCGTCACGGCCGCGCCGAGCAGCAGATGTGGTCCGCCGAGGGTGCCGGGCACGAAAAGCGCCGCGCCACCGAACAACAGCAGCAACGCGTCGAGCGACAGCCAGTCGGCGGTGAGCCGGTCCTCGTACTTGCGCGCCGCGATCCCCGCCACGGCGAGCGCGAGCACACCGAACCCGGTGAGCCCGAAGGCCGGGGCGAGCGGATCGCCCTCGCCGCGCGAGATCACCAACATCACCAGCGCGGTGAGCACGGTGAGGGTGGACGCGACCAGGCCGAGCCAGCGGGCCGACACACCGGTCCAGCCCCGGAACTCCTCGGTGGTCAGGCGCGAGACCGCGTCGATCACGTCGTCGAACAGCGCTGGTGCTTCCTTGGCCGAAACCGACCGGAGCACAAGCAGTTCGCCGTCGTAGACATCGGCCTCGGTGAGCGTGCGGCTCGGTGGGATGGCGTCGCGGCCGATCCGGGCGAGGGTCCAGTGCTTGGCGCGTAAGGCGCCGGGTTCGTCCTCGGAATCGGTGGGGTCGGGGTTGCGCGACTCGATCAGTTCGACGAGATCGCCGATGAACCCCGCGATCGGAACCGTCACGGGCAGACCGACGTCCACCTGAGTGTTGCCACCGATCACCGATACCCGGCACAGATCCGGCTCGAGTGAACGTTGATTCGCCGCTGGTGCGTCAATCACGGTTCGCACCCGCCGACCACGAGTTGCCGTTCACCCGTTCGATCCCGAAACACCGCACGCGGCGGAACACCCCCTGAGTGAACAACTCTGACACCAGCCAAGAACTCTCACACGTAGAAGACAGTTTGCGTTGCAACCTCTCGGCAGCTGAACCTAATGTAACGGACAGACCAGACCCCCGCGATCGGTAGTCTGGGTAATAAGTGAACAGCGCAGAAACCACACACCAAGACTTCGGGGACTCGACAGAAATGACCGGCAATCGCCAAGCTCAGCGTGCCTTCGACGCCGGAATCCTGTCGTTGGGTCTGTCCATCGAGGGACAGGAATCCGAGCGCGATCTGGAATACGCGAAACTCGCGTTCCAGCGCGCGACCGAGTGGGATCCGACGATGTGCGACGCCTGGCTCGGCCGTGCCGCCGCGGGCGAGGTGACCAAGGACGTCCTGTTCAACCTGTACAAGACCGCGGGCACCAGTCTGTACCGCGAGCAGCGCCGGCTCGGGTTGCCGCCGCGCGCGCTGGCGGGCCGCTTCCTGCCCGGCCTCTACATCGACTATCCGCTGGCGAGTTACACCGAGGTCGCGCTGGCCTGGGCCGCGCATCTGATCGCGGAGAAGGAGTACGACGAGGCCGAGCGCACGCTCGACGACCTCGCCGCCCATCGCGCCACGCTGCTTTCGGACCCGGACAAAGATGTCGACAACCGGATCAGCGCCTACATCCGTGGCGTGCTGCACTACAACACTCAGCGCTGGCCCGACGTGATGACGGTGCTCGCCGGTTCGGCCGAGTGGGACGACCCGTATCTGGCGGCGGGCGCGCACGTGATGGTCGGCACCGCGTGTGCGCAGCTCGGGCTGTTCGGTGAGGCCATCCGCCGCATGGAGGCCGCCGAGCGGGGGCCGATCCCGATGGCCCGCTCCACCGCCATGTTCTGCCGCGGGCTGTGCTTGCGTGAGACCGGCAGCGAGGACGAGGCGCAGGCGCTGTTCGAGAAGGTGTATTCGCAGGCACCGGATTTCAGCGCCAATACCGCCGCGATGCGCGACCGCACCTACCGGATCACCGTCACCACCCGCGAGTCCATCGATGCTCGCACCGACAAGTGGGATCCCGCGACCGCGCCGTCGCTGCAGGCGATCGAACAGGCCGAGACCGAGGACCGAGCCAAGCGGGTGCTCGCCGAGGCGCGCGCCGAACTCGACAACCAGATCGGCCTCGTCTCGGTGAAAACCCAGGTGGCCAAGTTGCAGTCGTCGGCACAGCTGGCCAAGATCCGGGCCGAGAAGGGCCTCGCCTCGGCGGCCCGCGGTCAGCACCTGGCCTTCACCGGCCCGCCGGGAACGGGTAAGACGACCATCGCCCGCGTGGTCGCCAAGATCTACTGCGGTGTCGGCCTGTTGAAGACCGACAAGGTGGTAGAGGCCAAACGTGTGGACTTCGTGAGCCAGAACCTCGGCGGCACCGCCATCAAGACCGAGAAGCTGATCGACACGGCCATGGACGGTGTGCTGTTCATCGACGAGGCCTACACGCTGATCCAGACCGGCCTGTCCGGCGGTGACGCCTTCGGCCGCGAAGCCGTCGACACCCTGCTGGCCAGGATGGAGAACGACCGCGACCGCCTGGTGGTGATCATCGCCGGCTACGACGGTGAGATCGACCGCCTGCTGGCCGCCAACGACGGCCTGGCATCACGGTTCTCCAAGCGCCTGCAGTTCCCGTCCTACACGCCCGAAGAGCTCGGCCAGATCGGGCAGGTGATCGCGAAGAAGCGCGACTCGCAGCTCTCCGACGACGCCGCCGCGCTGCTCGTCGAGGCCTGCGCGCACCTCTACGCCCAGGAGAGCACCGACCAGAGCGGGCAGCCGCGCCGCGGCGTCGACCTCGCCGGTAACGGCCGCTTCATCCGCAATGTCATCGAGGCGGCCGAGGAGGAGCGCGAGTTTCGGCTGGCCAACGACGATTCGATCGACCTGTCGGCGGTGGACGAGTCGGTGCTCATGCGCATCGAGGAACCGGATATGCGCACCGCGCTCACCAGCCTGCTGAGCACGCTGAATGTGAATTGGCCTGCCTGACAGGCGAAACCGAGGGCGCCGGACGCGACAAGCGTCCGGCCCTTTCTCGTTTCAGCGTCCCGACGGTAGCGAGTCGTAGGACGCCAGCGCTTCGGTGGGCGAGAGCGTCGGGCCCGGAACCAGCTGGCCGATGACCGACCACGGCGCGAGCCGCGGGTTGCTGCCCAGGCCGATCGCGGTCGCCACCGCTGCATCGGGTACGCCGTAGCGCACACCGTTGTCGCCGACGTAGAACAGGCTCCCCCGCCGCGGGCTGCCCGGCTCCATGCCGGTCACCTGGATGAATTCGCCGGTGCCCGGCGGCACGTAGACCCCGTCGACCCGGTCGCCGGTGCCGTCGCCGGTCGACAGTTCCACGACCTTGGCCGATTCCGGGATGGGCAGGCGGGTGCCTGCCAGCAGCGAGACAACCGCGCGTTCGTTGGGGCCGTCGCCCGCCTCCGACTTGCGTTGCGCCGGACTCGTTCCCGGTGTCTTGGTCCAGGAGACGCACGCGACGGGCGCGTCCTCGGCGGCCAGGATCTCCGGTGTCTGCTCCGGGAAGTCGTCGACGGGCAGCGTACGCACCACGGCGACCTCGTGGAGCACGTCCGGCGGCAGGGTCGGAATCTCGCTCAGCCCATGGGAATCGGCATTGCGGATGACCCGCGCGGTGAACGGGCTCACCGGCTGCACACCGTCGGCCAGCACCACATACGTCTCGGCCTTCGCCGTACGGTCGGAACTGGCCACCTCGACCACACCGCCCACCGGGATCTTGGACAGCGGGCCGGGGCCCGGCTGACCCGCGTTCGGGATGACCGGCGGCGCGAGCGGGGGCACTTCGGCGGTCGCGCCGAGCAGACCGGGACCGATCGGGCGTGGCCGATGCGCGGACAGCCCGAGCGAGCGCGCCAGCACCTTGTCATCCGGGTCGACCGCGGCGTGTTTGCCGTCGTAGACGAGGTAGGTCTTGTTCTCGTGGCGCACGAACAGGGCGGCGGCGGGGTCGGCGGTGCGGATGCGCTCGCCCAGTTCCGGTTTGCCCGCGACGACGGCGGTTGTCGCACCGCTCGCCGATGCCGCACTGCCGCCCTGGGACAGCTGGATGGTCTCGCACAGCGACCAGGTGGAGCTGTCGCCCTGACCGGAGCCCGGCAGCGCGCTCGGCGCACCGGGGATGCCGAGCAGCGGACCGCGCGGCAGATCGTTGAGTTTGCTGTCCTTCACCGCGTGTGGTTCGGCGTTGCTCTGGGTGATGAGCCGCGCGGAGGCCAGGTTGAGCACCGGGTGCAGCACCTTGTCGCCTTCGGCGGTATGGCGGACCACGTACAGGGCACCGGAATCCTTGCCCGACACGATCAGGTTGTCACCGATCGCGCCCTGTGGTCGCAGGAATCCCAGGATCGCCGCACCGGCGACGACCAGCAGGCCGAGCGCCGCCCCCACCCAGAGTGAGCGAACCTGCGAACGCATCGGATCGTGCAGCATCCGGACGTCTCGGCGCACCAGCGCGTGGTCGAGACGACGCAGCAGGAAGCGGTAGCCGTTGACCTGGGCGCGGGTTGTGAGCTGTGCCGGCACTCGGCCCCTCCATCGAGCTATCCATCACCATCTCAGCCGACACGGTACCTTAAATCCGACATTGCCCTGAACCAACTTTCGAACGCACGCCGAGCTGGGACAACGATGGGGAACGACACGATGAACGGCCGGAGAACCGGCGCCGCAACCCTTCCCGAGCGGGAACGGGATCAGGCCGGGGAGCAGGACCCAGCGCAGCGAAAGCCGTTGTCGCCGTACGACACTCTGCGCGATCCCGAGTTCTGGTTGTTCCGGATCTTCCCGCTGCGGGCGGTGGTCGGTGTCGTGCTGGTCGCCGCGGCGGTGGCCTGGGTGGTGCTGGCGCTTTCGGACTCGGTGTGGGGTTCGGTCGGCGCGGGTGCGCTGATCGTGCTCATCGGCCTGGTTCCTGTGCGCCGGACGACGCTGGCCGGCCGGATGGCGGTCGGGTTCGGGCGGCGGCGTGGCCGGGGCGCCACCGAACGACTCGCCCAGGCGCCCGCGTTCGATGTCCCCCTGGCCGACGGCGGCAACTGCGGAGTGCGCTGGGACGGCGACCTGCTGCTGACCATGCTGCGGATCGACCCGCCGCCGGACACGTTGACGCTGCTGCGGCACGGTTCGCTCAGCACCGACCAGCTGCTGCCGCTCACCGAGATCGCGCGCTGCCTCGATCAATTCGACATCACCCTCGCGGGTATCGACGTGGTGTCAACGGGCGCGCGCACGGCGGGTACCGGTGTGGCGTCCTATCTCTACGACCGCATCCTCGGCCCGCTGCCCGCCGTCGCGCACCGGACCCTGTGGCTGGTGCTGCGGATGGACCCACTGACCAATGCCGAAGCCGTCGACAAGCGGGGCGGCGGCGCCGAGGGCGCGCTGCGCACCGCGATCATCGCCACGCGGCGGGTGGCGAACCGGCTGGCGGCCCGCGATATCGCCGCCTCCGTGCTCACCTCGTCCGAGATGAACAGCGCGGTGCGGCAACTCACCCACGGTTTCGAGATCGATCAGCTCGAGGAGACGCCGACCGCGCTCACCACGCCGAGCCGCTGCCTGACGCACTATCAGGTGGGCGCCGAACTCATCACGCCGCGCGGGCTGGCCGATATCTGGGCGGTGCCGAGCCTGTCGACCACGCTCACGCTGCGGCTTCGCCCGGGTGCACCGCGCCATGACCAGCGCAGCGATCACGCGGGCACCGTGGTGCTCAACGCGGTGGTGCGCTTCGACACCCTGGTCGAGCCCACCGACATCCCGATCCGGGGTCTGCGCGACATCACCGGTGGGCACCTGCGCACCCTGCTCGACACCCTCCCGGTGGCATCGCTGGGCCGCTGGTCCGACGGCGAGGGCTACCGCGGGACGCTGACCGCCCTCACCGACATCGCGGTGCCGACAGCGGGCTGCGGGCAGCTGATCGGCGCCGACGAACGCGGCCAGGGCATCGCGGTGTCGCTCATCGGTGACGGCACCCGCCATCTCGAGGTGATCGGCAATCTCGATCTGGCTCAGCAGGTGATCCTGCGCGCCACCGCGCTCGGTGCGCACGCCATCGTGCACACCGCCCGCCCGGAGGCCTGGCATTCCATGATGGCCAATCTCAACGCACCGCAGGTGCTTTCACTCGCACCACGCTCCGCGGGCGCCAGCTACCACCCGCCCGGCCCGCCGCCGACGCCCGCCGCGCCCTACCCGAGCACGACGGTGCTGGTGTTCGACGGCATCGAACCGACCACCCATGCCGGTGGCGCCACCATCGTCCACGTGCGCGCACCGCACGAGCAGAGCGGTGCGATCGACGCCGACGTCACCCTCATCCAGGATCCCTCCGCACCCAACCGGATCACGGTCCGCACACCAGCCGCGACAGCGACGGTGAACATGGTGACCACCCCGGAAGAAATGCACTACATCGGCGAATCCCTAGCCGCCCGCTAGCCACCGAACGACGAACGGCCCGACACAATCCGTCGGGCCGTTCGACTGATCTGGCAAGAACATGGGTAACTCACCGGGAACGGGCTAACGCTCCCATCACCCAAAGTCTTGCCGCGTCAACAACTCCCACCGCACCTGAGTCTGGCCAAAAGACCCGGGGAGGCGGAACAGCTCAGAAGTCGGCGAAGCCGTCGCCGACCTTGCCGTCGGCCTCGATGGCGCGACCCAGTGCGTTCTCCACCTTCTTGCCGAGGTTGTCGAGCTTGACGAGGGTGTCGTCGAGCTCGTTGGTGACGTTGGTGTGCGCGGCGTTGAAGTTCTCCACAGCCGACTGACCGTGCAGGCTCTCCCGGAACGCGTTGGCGGCGCCGTTGAGCTCTTCGATCTGGGCCCGCATGTTGGAGCCGTAGTTGTTGAGGTCCGAGACCATTTCGGTGATCTTCGGCGAGTTGTACTGAATCGTCATGATCTGTTCCTTGTCTGTCGTGAACGGCTACTCAGCGCGGAGGGCTACAGGCCCTCTTGGTCGGAGGCGACGATCGTCTGCTTGCCGGAGGTGACGGCCTGCGACAGGCGGTCCAGCTTCTCGTTGAGCCGGGTGACCTCGTCGTGCCATTCGGTGGCGGCGGTCTTGAACTGACCGTGCGCTTCACCCGACCAGCCGGCGGCGACGGCCTGCACGGAGTCGTCGATCTGGTTGATGGAGGTCTTGAGCGTGGAGATCGCGTCCTCCATCCGGCTCACGACATTGTTGATGCCGCCTTCGTCGACACCGTAGTCGCCCGAGCCGCCACCGAGGTTGGTAAGAGACATATTTCAGAACCTTTCATCAGAACTTGTGTGTGCGCGAGGATCCGATCGATCTCGCTGAGCTGGACGCAGACCGACGCTGCGACGCGGAACTACGGCGGCATCCACCTCCCCCCGGGCAGTCCCTCGATCAGCGCCGCGACCGCTTGGGTCACCCGGTGATCGGTACCCGTGGTGAGCGTCGACCAGATCTGTCGATCCGGCGAGATCGTCGGGGCGGCGACGATGCGCCCGCGCCCCGTGTCGTAGACGGCGACAGCACCCGGCGCGCGGGTGGTCGAGCCGTCCTCGTGGCTGTAGGCGACGATTTCCGCGTGCCCCGTGCAGGAGGCGAACGCCGCGCCGAGCACGGTGGCATCGCGCTCGGTGGCATCGAGGGCGTACAGGCCGTCGGCGAATTCCGCGGCTGTCGTCGCGCCGTCGAGCCGCCGGGTGAGTTCGTCGGCGGGGGCGCTGAAGCCGCTGAACTGCGCGGGTTCGCGGTGACCGAGCGCGGCCAGGACCGGGCGCGCCAGCTCCTCGGCCGAACCGTCGCACCACACCGCATTCACCTCGAAGGTGTCGTCGGTGCGCACGGCGACGGCATGGGCGCCGCCCCGGCGCACCACGCAGACGCGCTTGGCGCCGTCTTCGGCGTAGACCCGTACGGCCAGCTCACGATCCGGTTGGGCAAGCACGAACAGCGCGTCGGCCAGGCCGGGGTCGACCTCGCCCTCGGCGTCGATGAGGCCGCTGTCGCGCAGGTCCGCGACCGCCTGCTCATGGGCGCGGCGCCACTGTTCGTAGGAGTCCTGTTGCGGGCCGACGCGCAGCGTCAGCGGCAAGGTCTGCACGCCGAGGCGGTCGGCGACGGCGAGCAGGGCGTCGTTGGTCAGTGTTGTCACGACCCACCTCCCGGCTCCGCCCCGCCCTGTTCGGTGCTCGCGGCCCTGGCCGCCTGGCCGTGATCGCCGAGCACCGCGGGCGCGGCGCGGATCTCGCCGTCGAGGCTGAACTCCTCGGTATGCTCGGGCAGGCTCGCCCGTGGGAACCGCGCGGTGTCCTGGGCCGCGGCCTGACCGACCGGGCCCGGCGCGATCGGCGCGGCCTGCGTGCCCGCGGCGGGCGTAACCACGGGGTTCGGTCGGGCGGTGACCTCTGCGCTGCCGGCCGACTGCGCGTACACCGGCGCGTTGTAGCTGGTCAGCGTGCGCGGAACCGATTGCAGGACAGGCATTCCCGGGATACCACCGAATCCCGGCATGGCACCGGGCTGGGTCGCGGTCGGCTGTGGCGGCACGGCGGCTCGCTCGGCGGCCAGCGCCGTGGCGGGTGCGATCGGCGGCGGATCCTGGTGCTGCCACGCCGACGCCAGTGGCTCGGTGGCCTTCTCGTAGTTCTCCATCACCCGCGAGGCAACGGCCTTGGCGACATCGTGCTCGGCGTCGGTATCGGCGGCGACCGCCTTGATCGGCGCACCGAGCATCCCGCTCACCGACTCGAGGGTGCGCTGCACCTGCTGGATGGCCTCGATGTCGGCGGTGTTGGGCATCGCCAGCCGGGCCACCTCGTAGGCGGCGACCTGCGCCTGGAATTTCGCGGCGTTCGCGGCGGCGGCCGTCGAGGTCTCGAGCAGCCACTCGCGCAGCGCCGTAACCCGTTGCACCACTTCGTCACTGCGCCCGGACTGCCAGGCGCCGCGCAGGTCGGCGAGCACCTTCTCGTATTCCAGTACGGCCGCGCCGAACGACGCGGCCAGTTGTGTCCACGCGCCGATCGCCTCAGCCATGGGGACAGACCCCGCCCCCGTGGTGAGGTCACGCGCCAGCTGTTCCGGCGGACGCGCCGACCACACCACGCCGGTGAACCCTGGCTGTGGTGGTTCGATCATTGCGGCGGAGTACCTCCGAAGTCCGCCGTGTTGTCGCTTTCCATCCCGCTGAAACGGTTCGCCTGCAGGCGAAGCGTCGCGGCGAGCTTGCGCATCTCCTCGACGCCGGCCTGCGCGCGGGTCAGGTACGACGCGGCCACCTCGTTGGCGGTCTGCGCCGAGCGGCCCGACACCTCGTCGGCCCCTGCGGGCGCGACGGTCAGCGCGTGCTCGGCCGCCTGCAGGTCGGCCGCGAGCCGGTCGGCCAGCGAGTCGAGCCCGGACGATGCCTGGCTTGCCGTGGCGACGTCGAACTGCACGCCGTCGTAGATCTCACCTGTCACGTCGGCCATGGTGAACCTCCTGTGTGCGAACGAAAATCTGCGTCATAGCGTCAGTTCCTTGTCGGGCGGCGCTTCCGAGGTCGTGGTGTCAGCCGCACCGACAACCGGCAGCGAGACACCCTCGATCTGGCCGATCACCTCGTCGCCGTGCGAGCCGGTGACCAGCTGACCGCGCACCGCGTCGTCGGTGGACGATTCGCCGTCGCGCGCGAGCCCGGCGCCCATGGGCGCGCCCATCGGCATCGCCCCCGTACCGGTCGCCGACGACCCACCCGAGGTGACTGCCGCGGCCGACGTGGTCGAGGCGGCCGCCGCACCCATCGCGCCGGGCAGCGTGCTCAGCGCACCGCCGACCGAGCGGGTGTTGGGGAACGGGCTCAACGGGGTGCTCGCCGCGGCGATCGCGCCGACGGCGCCACCGGCTCCGCCGCCGATTCCGCCACTCGCGCCACCACCCGCACCGTCGGTTTCAGCACCGTCGACAGTTTCCTTGGCGGCCGTGTTGTCGCCCTCGGTAGTGGTCTTCGGCGCCGACAGCGAGGTATTCGCCGCGGCCAGCTCACCGAGCGACTGCGCGACCGTGGTCGCCGTCGACATCAGCGGGGTGATCATGCTCATCAGCTGCGTCAGCTGCTCGGTCGAGTTCACCCCGGTCGGGGCGTTGGTGATCGGCACCTTCTCGCCCGCCGCGGTCATGCTCGCGCTGTGCCCGACCAGTTCGGTCTTGGTCTTGACGGTGATCGCCAGCGCCTCGGCGGTGGACGAGGCGGCCGAGGCGACCAGGAAGGCCGCACCGGCGCCCGAGCCCATCAGCAGCGGCGCCATCGCCATGGTCGCCGAGAACTTCGCGATCACCGCCGCCATCAGCCCCGCACCGGTGGCGACGCTGACGGCGCCGTTCGCGAGAACCGCCTTCTCCTGGGTGCTCTGGGCCGCGAGCTTGCCCGCATCGGTCTGCGCCTCGCTCGCCTTCTGCGCGGCCTCCATCGCCGCGATGCCCTGCCACACCGACATCACGGTCTGGATCGCCGTCGAGCCCAGCGACATCACCGTCTGCATCACGGTGCTCACGTTCGACAGCATTTCCGTGGGGTCGGTCGTGGTTCCCGTGCCGTCGCCGGTGGAGTTGGCGCCGAGCTGACCGGTACCGAACGCGGACGCCAGATCGGTGAGCGGGCGCATCAGCGCGCTCAGATCGATCGTCGGCAGCGGCGGCAGTTCGGGCAGCTGCACGAACTCCGGCACCTGCGGCAGGGCGGGCAGCCCCATCGAGCCGAGGATGTCGTTCACCGGCATGTCGAGCATGGGGGCAAGCGAACTGCCGCGCAGCAGTTCCAGCACGGTCGGATCCAGCGGATCCGCGCCGGGCGGCGGGGTCGCTCCTGGGAAGGTCATGACTGGGTGCGTACCGAACCGATGTCCATGCCCGAGGCGCCGTCGACACCCTCGTAGGTGGCCGCACCCTGGTGCGCGGTCAACGCGGTGCCCGCGTGCACGGCGGCCAGTTCGGCGACCGAGGACAGGTGGTTGGCCTGCGCGAAGGCGTACGAGGCGAGCAGCTCCTGGCCGATCAGCCCGAACACCGGCACGACCGCGGCGACTGTCGCGGCCTGATCCACCGCCGCGGCCGAGGCGACACCCGACGCCATCGCCGCCGACGCGCTTCCGTAAGCACGCAACGCATCAGGGACAACTTCGAAGTGGCTCATGTCAATCGTCCAATCTCGAAACATCACTTGATGTTTCGTAGTCAACCTTAACCAGCCGAGACGGCGCGCGACGATCGCGCAAGGGTAAACAGTCGATGACTAACCCGTGCTCTCTTCGTTGAACGCGGTGATGAGTTCGCCGCGTTGCGCGAAGGCACGATGCGCGGCGGTGCGCGCGGTGTCGACGAGGGTCTGCTCGAGTTCGGCGGGCGTCAGTTTCGCGATGCCCGGTGCGAAACTCAGGCCGACGAGTGCGGCGTTGGCGTCGACCTCGACGGTCACCGTTCCATCCGGCGATGTCTCGGTCACCAGGATGGCCTTGGTCGCATCCTGGAGATCGGTGAGCCGGTAGAGCTGTTTCTGTACCCGAGCGATGAGCTCGTCCATCGTTTCGACCATGTCGCCTCCCCAATCCGCTTGCCGTTCAGACCGATCGCAGCCAGCTCTGCGGTTCGGTGTCGTAATCCTGCTCGTCGAGGATCTCCTGGCGGGCCACCTCTTCCTCGGTCGGCAGGCCGGTGAGCGCGAGCATCTCCGGGGACATCCCCGCCGCGCGGAACTGCTCGCGCCGCGCCATGCCCGCCCGGTTGGCCGACTGCTTGCACAGGCGGAGCACCTCGGCGGCCAGCTGCGCCGGGTCGCGGCGCAGCTGGTCGGGCTCCAGCCGAAGACCGAGGGGCAGACCATTTTCCGTGGTCCGTACCGAGATCGCTCCCGTCACCGATGTGGAAACGAACTCGGTGGGAAATTCGTCCTGCTGTGCCGACGTCATCGCCTCGCCCCCTCAGACTCGTTCATCTTTGATGGCCCGCACCACTTCCGCGATGCGCTGATTGATCAGCTCGGTGAAACGCTTCGCATCCGCCGCCACCGCGACCCGCGGCACCTCTTCGGCGATCACATAGCGCCCGTCGTCGACCACGTCGCGCCAGCTCAGCTTGTGCCGGGTGACACCGCGCGGCCCGAACCGCGAGCGTCCCTGGATCACCTCGACCTCGCCTGCGCGCACCAGCGGCGCGGACTCGAACTGCTTGGCGCGCACCGGAGCCGGGTCGTCGAAGGAATCGTGGACCGACGAGATGGCGTACGAGTAGTCGAGTTGCGCTGCCCTGTCACCGGTTTCGAGCACCAGATCGGCCTCGCGGCCGGGTGCGTTCTCCGGGAGTTCGCGGACCACGTAGTCGGCCAGACCGACCGCGTCGCACTCGGTGACGACGTAACCACCGCTGTCCCAATAGGTGTCGCCCGGTTTCTGGCGGATCACATAGCCCCGGTCACCCCGCCGGCAACCCATGACACGCACCAGTGCGTCGACCTTCATGTCGTCCACGCCGTCGTGGCCGTGGACGATTACCTTGATGTCGGGATCGAGCAGCGCTTCGAGCACGAAGCCGACGAACTCCGGCTCGTTGCGCTGCAACCCCGCGAGCGCGTCGGCCTTCTGCCGGTCCAGTTCATCGGCGTCGAGGGTTCTGGTCCGGCAGAAGAACGGCCACGGCACGAAATCGGAGGTGGCCCACTCCCAGAGGGTGAACATCTCCAGTTCCGTCAGGTTCCACGTGCGGTTCATTGCTCGACGACCGGCCTCACGACGGTCTGCGCCTCGCCGATCGCCTCTTCCAGGTGCTCGACCGAATCCAGGTAGTCGGCCCGCTTGTGGTCCTTCTGCTGACCACCGGCACCGGCGCCCGCGCCACCGCCACCCATGGGTCCACCCATCGGCATGCCCGCTCCGGCACCGGCGGCATTGGCCAGACCGGCCCGGCTTGCCATAGCGGCGAGATCGGTGGTGGCCGTCGCGCGGGGGAACAGTTTCGACGCCTTCTCGAGGTTCTGGCCCTCGACCTTGGCGCCGAGCCCACCCCCGGCACCGCCGCCCGCGCCTCCGCCGCCCTTGGAACCGGCGAGACCCATCTTCTTGGCCGCTTCGTCCAATGCCGCAGCGCTGGTGGGGATCCCACTCAGCCCGGCCATACTCGCCTGCTGGGCAGCCTGGGACGCGGCCTGCTCGGCAGCGGCGGAGATCTGCTCGCCGATCTGCGAGGCCTGCGAGGCGGCCTGGGAGGCAAGCTGCTGCAAGGCCTGGGAGGCGGTCTCCTGCGCTTGCTGCTGTTGCTGCCGTGCGGCCTGCTGCGCGGCAGCGCGTTCCGCGTCCTTGGCGGCCTGCTCCTGGGCTTTGCGCTGCGCCTCGGACTGCTGCAGCGCCGCGAGCTGTTGCTGGTGTGCGGCGTCCTGCTGGGCTTTCAGTTGTGCGGCCGTCGCCGCGTCGTTGTTCTGCGACCCGCCACCGCCACCCGCGGGATTCCCGGGGCTTCCGGGATTACCGGGGTTGGTGGGGTTGCCGGGCGGGTCCGCGGTGACCCTCGCGGTGCCCGCTGGTCCGGGCAGTGCGGGCAGGGCACCGATCGCCGCCGCGTAACCCGGGCGGTACCAGTTGTTGAAGACGGTGCGCGCGTGGTCTTCCCACGTCTTCCGCTCGTGGGCATTGAGTTGCTCGGCCGGTTTGTCCGGCATGTTCGCCTGGGTGGTCTGGGCCCAGTTGTAGGCGTCGAGCAGCAGTTCGCTGACTCGGTACATGGTGCGGGTCAACTCGAGACCCCGCCCGGTGTACCGGTGGACGGCGTCGCGCGCGTCCCCGGCGCCGCGCCCGGTCCAGCGTTCCTTGTTGTCGACCAGAGTCCTGATTCTGGTGTCGTAGTCGCTGAAGCCGCGGCTCATCTGCGAGGCCATCCGGTGCCAGTCCGACGACATGTCCCGCAACCAGCTCGATCGCCGCAACGAGATGCCCAGGTTGTAGAAGTCCGTGTAGTTCAGCGTCGATCCCGGTTCCGCGGTGTGCGAGGCCGACACCGTTTTCAGGCTCTCCTTCGGGGTGTTGGCACCCGACGGAAGGCCGCCGTACTGACCACTCTTGTCCGTATCGGTCTTCTTGTATTCCCCTGGTTCCCGACCGCGTGAGTCGTCGATCCAGGCGGTGTCACGCGGATTGATCTGTCCCAGGTGCTGTTCGGCGTGGACGATGCTGTCGGCCGGATTCCGGGTGGACAGAATATTGCTCAACTCGTCTTTCGACTCCTGGTCCTTGTTCTTGTAGTTGTTCCCGGCGATCAGGAACGACAAGGCCATGTCGTTGAGAACTTGCTTGTGGTCCTTCAAGATGTCGTCGCGGAACTCGCGCCCCAGCGTGTAGAACTCCTGCGTGAGCGCGCGGCCCGAGGTGAGGTGACCGAGGAGGTTCTCGGTTTGACCGGCCCCCGTCGTGTCAGGCGAGATGATTTCACCGACCTTGCCCTCGACCAAGGCGATGATGTCGAGCACATCCGCGCAGTATCCGGCGGCTTCGGTCGCCGCGCCGTCCTCGAGCTTGAGCGACCCCGAGTTGCGGTATCCCCGCCAGTCGTCCATCGGTGTGCCCACGAGGTCACACTCCCACTGTCTCGACGGTGCGGTTCCTCATCCGTAGACGCCCCTCCTCATCGCTGGCACACCGGCCGGTCGTGCCCCAGCAAACATGGCAGCCGAGTCTTACAACGCGGCAACACCATTCTTAAATCACGCTAACGATTATAGGGTTACCGGCGCGTATCCGCATCAGGACGAGACGACCGACCGATGTCGCTCGTAGAAATTCTCCGCGAACTCCACCGCGAACACCTCGGGCGCCACCGCCGACGAAGAACGATGCAGCACACCGTCGTCGGCGACGTAGAAGATCGCCCGGCCAACCGCGATCTCACCGGGTTGCACCGGGACGAAAACCATCCAGCCGACGCTGATGCGTTCGGCGTGCAACTCGTCGGGTGGATAGAGCACGGGGTCGGCGGATGTCTCGGTCAGGTGCGCGCGCACCACGTCGATCGCGTCTTCGCGCGGCATCGGCTCGGGTAGGCGAGCGGTGACCCCGGCCATGGTGAGCTGGAAGAAGGCGGCGTCGACATCGAAAAGCTCGGCGTCGCTGAAGACTTCGACGACCGTGTCGCGGGTGACCACGCCGGCTTCGGCCGCCGCGACCAGGGTTTCGACACCCGCGCGCTGGTGCTCGTCGGCACGGACGCCGAGCAGGTCGGTGACGATTCTGGCGACGGTCTCGGAGCTCCAGAAGCCGGGAACGGCCTCGGCGATCCCGTCGGCGGTGGGCGAATCACCGTGGTACCAGCGCCCATTGGCCCACCAGTAGCAGAACGACAACATCCCGCCCGCGGCACGATGGTTGAGCACCTGCGCTGAAATCCACGACGGCGCACCCGTGTACAGCCCCGTCGGCGGTCCGCCCTCGGCGTAGGCGGCGGCGAGTTCCGGCGAGTTCCATACGCCACCGGAGAGCACGGCGCGATTGCCGGGCAGCAGGTAGAGCGAACTCCCGCTGCGCCGCACCCCTTCGAACCAGTTCAGCGAGGGCAGCGAGCGCGGTCCGAATTCCGAACCGACCGCGACGAAGGCCGCCGACAGCACCGCCCAGCGCGCCACCATCAGCGGCAGGGGCGGCAGGCCCACGTCGGAATCGCTGGCGCACAACCCTTTTCGTCGGTCGGCGAGTTCCTGTTCGGCGGCGGCGCGTGGTGCGCGGATCTGTTTGTCGTCGTGCCCCACATATGCCGACAACCACACCGGCACCGATCGGCGCGGGAACGCCGCCAGGTCGGCGCGATAGGAGTCCTGGGCGAGGAGGTGTTCGTCGGGAAACGGTTCGTCACCGTAGTCGTAGTCGACGTCGATCTCGCCTGCGCGCGACAGACTCAGCACCAGACGCCACCACGGGCCGTCACCGAGCTCGGCCGACAGCAGCCGGTGCTCCCACACCAGGTCGATGATCTCCTGCGGCGGCGTCACCTGCACGGGTTCGATGGTGTCGCCGGAGAACAGGGCGATCGAGGAATGCTCGAGCACCGTGAGAGCGAAGGCCGCGTGCAGGCGCTGCCAGTCCGGTGGGGCGAGCGAAGCCAGATCGCGGGCGACCTGGTGCATGATCTTCCTGGCCCGCTCGGCAGGGTCCTCGGGTTCCGGTTCGTCGTCGGCCATGGTGAAACCGACATCGGGCTCGTCCTCGGCGGGCTCGTCCTCGGCGGACGTATCGACTCGGGCGAGTTCGGAGTCCGGTTCGGCCGGAACGGGATTCGGTTCCGCGGGAACAGATTCGGTGGATTCGTCGTGGTCCGGTTCGGTGGTGCGCTCGTCGAGCCGGTCGCCTCCGCTGGTCATGTCGGGCGGAAATCCCCTCATCTGGTTCATCGGTTGATCGGTCAGGTCGCCAGGGGCAGACCGAGCTGTGGCAGCTCGATCAGGCTGTTGCCCCGGCGTTCGTTCCAGGCGTCGTAGGTGAACGAATCCGGTGTCGCCAGGCCGAATCCGTCGCGCAGCCCGCCGACGACCATGTCGGCGAGGCGTTGGTAGTCGGTTGACGGCGCGGGCCAGGTCAGGCGGGTCCACCAGTTCTCGTGGTAGCGGTCGCGCGGCTGCCAGCCGAGTTCACGGATCACCGTCGTGCCCTGCCTGCCTGCGCGGAGTTCGGCGGACAGCCGGTCGTCGTCGACGAGTTCGGCTGTCAGTTCGGCATCGGTCTGCAGGAACTGGGCGAACCTCGACGGGCGTTCCTCGCGTGATTCCGCGATCTTCACGATCGCGCCCGCGGGCAGGCCAGCCAGCTCGCGCGCCAGGGTTTTCGCGAAATCGTCCCAGGTCACCGGGATTCCTCGGCAGCCAAGGCGTCGGCTTGATCGCCGAGCATGAGCCAGTTGTTGTCCATCAGCGTCAGCTGCAGGGAAGCGTCCACGTCGCGCAGGATCAGGGTATGGTCCTCGCCCGCCCAGCGCACCGCGGACACCTCGCCCGGGATGCGGGTGGTCGGTGGACCGAACAGTTCGGTCAGCAGTGCCACCCACCGGGCGAAGGTGTCACGCGCCCAGGCGCGACCCTCGTCGTCCTGTGGGACACCCTTGGTGAGCCACAAGGTGATGTCGACGATGCGGCCGTCCTCGGCGAAGACACGGCCGCTGGTCGGGCCGAAGCCGATATCGAGACGGGCACGGTCCGCGTGCGGGCTCAGCACCCGCCAACCGAAACGGGCAGCCAGGTCGGGCAGCGAATCCATCGGCTGGGCGCCGCCGAGCCCGCGCAGGCCGGTGGCGATCTCGGTGAGCTGTTCGTCGGTCAGCACCCGACGGCGGTCCTCGCTCATGCCTGCACCTCCCCGGTCATCGGCGCTTCTTCGCCAGCTCGGCGAGCCTGCGCTGCCGGACCTGGTCCGCTTCGCGCGCGTTCGACCCGTCGAGTTGCCCCGCGAACGCCGCCCGTGCGGCCCGGACCAGGTCGTCGGAGGCGTTCGGGTAGGCGCGGGCCACCTGCCACAGCGCGTCCTCGGTCTTCATGTCGAGTCCGGTCTCGGAATGGATGCCACCACCGCTGAGCACCGAAGCGAGCATCTTGTCGAAGTTCTGCCGAATCTCGGCCTCGGTCGGTTCGGTCTCCCGCACCGCATGCCTCCTCACATCGTCGCGGCCTGAGCGTCATCGGGCGAAAATCGTGGTCCGCCGCTGGTCATCGTGCACCACGTCACGGATGTAGGCACCGAGGTCCAGCTCCGGTGGCAGCGCCCGATACACCAGCTCACAGACGACAGTATCGCCGATGACGATGGCGAACCGATTCGTCCGCCAGGCGACCGTTCCCCAGTCGACCCGGGCGTCACCCTCGAGCGGGAACGTCCGATCCCCCACCCGCACGGCCAACCCGTCCATCGACCGGTAGAACACCATCTTCACGCCGTTCAGCTCACCGTAGACGCCGCTGTCGTGCCCTGCCGACTGCCCGGCCTGCAGGGCACCGGTGATCGGGTCGAACAGGGAGCGGACGCCGTAGCCGGCGAAGGGGCGTACGACCAGGCCGTCGGTCGAGACGGTCCTGGGGTAGTTGCGGGCGGGGTGTCCGTTCGTTCCGGCAGTGGACGGGGGCGCCGACATCGGCATGGGCGGTGGGGCGCCGTAGGTGGGTTCCTGTGTGTGGACAGGTTGGAACGGAAGTTGGCTCGTCGGCGGAGCGACAGGTGGGTGCCCGGTGCCTGGGTATTGGGCGAGCGGGGGTTGGGTTGTGGGGTGGTGGGGCTGTGGCACGGGGTTCTGCGGACCCGGTGCCGTCGGGTACTGGGGTGAGGAGCTGTGTGGAGACGATCCATTCCCGTTCGGGTACAGACCGGCCTGGTCATTCGCCGGATATCCGGCCTGCCCGGTCGGGTACTGGAATCGACCCTGATCAGCGGCGCCCGTCGGGGATGCCGCATTCGGGTACGGCGGCAACTGCGCAGGGGTTGAGCCACCCGCATCGATACCCGGAGGTGGCACGAACGACCCGGATGCTCCGTTCGCTTCGTACCCCGGCTGCGCCCAGGGAGCGCGCGGCACATCCCTTTCGCCAGACGGAACCTGTAGTCCCCGAAGGAAATCCGGAGCCGCAGCATCACCAGTGGCTCCGATCTGCCCCGGCCGCAACTCATTCGGACCGCCCGAGGACATCGGATCAGGAAGTGGCATGTCCGGCGAGCCTGGGATACCCGGCGGCACCTGGAAGCCAGGCACCGGAATCCCCGGCGGCAAAGGCAGACCCGGTACCTCTGGCGGCACCGGAATCTGCGGTGCCGGCACATGCGGTGGCATGGGAATACCAGGCGGCACCGAGCCATCCGGAGGAACCGGAAGATCAGGCTGCGAAGGACTACCCGGGGCCGGCGGTATACCCGGTGGCATCGGAAAGTCAGGCGGGTTCGGAATGCCCGGATGCACAGGCACACCAGGCGGCACCGGGAAGTCCGGCAGGGTCGGCGCACCTGGCGGCGTCGGCATACCTGGCGGGGTCGGCACGCCCGGCGGGATCGGTATACCCGGCGGGGTCGGGAAGTCCGGCGGGGTCGGCACGCCCGGCGGGGTCGGCACGCCCGGCGGCGTCGGCACGCCCGGCGGCGTCGGCACGCCCGGCGGCGTCGGCACACCTGGCGGCGTCGGCACACCTGGCGGCGTCGGCACGCCCGGCGGCGTCGGCACACCTGGCGGCGTCGGCACGCCCGGCGGCGTCGGCACATCCGGCGGCGTCGGCACGCCCGGCGGCGTCGGCACATCCGGCGGCGTCGGCACATCCGGCGGCGTCGGCACATCCGGCGGCGTCGGGTTCGAAGGGCCAGGCGGGGTCGGGGGGTTTGGTGGGGTCGGGGGGTTTGGTGGAGGGGGCGGGTCTGAGGGGGTTAGGTCGAATTCGAGGGGTGGGAGGGGGGAGATGGGTGGGGGGACGGGGAAGTCGAAGTCGTAGTCCTTCGGGGGGTGCGGGATTCGGGAGCGGGTGGGGCCGACGGGGCGGTTTGTCGGCTCGGGGGCCGTGTGCGGTGGTGCGGTGGTCGGCGAGCCCGGGGTGCCATTGGACGAGCTGTCGGTATCCCCCGCAGGGTGTGCCTCACCATCGGCCGCATCGTTGCCGGCTCCGTCGGTGCCGGGCTGCTTCTCGCCTGCCTCATCCGTGCCGGCGTCGGCACCGGTCTTTCGCGAACCGGAATCGTCGCCACTGGAGTCCTTTGTGGCAGACGACTCTGCACTGGCTTCGCCATCTACGAAACGATCCGCGCCAGCGTCGGCAACGGGCCCTCCGTCCGAAGCTCCGACCTCCGACCCGTCTGCCTCGAGGCCGGGGTTGACGGGCCGACTAGTACCAGGCCCTGTGTTGACGGGCAGGCTCGGACCGGGCATCTCTCGATCTGTGTTGGGCTCTTGCGCAGCGCGATCACCGCCGACCTGTCCGTTCGTAGTCGGGGCGGCGCCAACGGAACCGTTGACACTGGTGTCGTCGACGTCGGACGCGTTCACAACCGGCGGGTCGGTGCTGACACCGCGCTGACCGTTCGGGGCGGGAAGACTGTTGACGGGACCGCCGGAGCCCAGTTCGTTGGAGGGTTGAGCGGGAAGTGGGGACTGGCGGGTAAGGCTTCCCGGCGGTAGGTGGGTGGGGTTGGCGAGGGCGGTGTCGATATCGGTCAGGGTGGTGCGGGCCTCGTCGACGCGCTGAGCGGCTTGCTCCAGGGCGGTGAGACGGTTCTGCCAAGGCTGTTGCTCGTCGACTCGCATTGTGCGCGAGCGCAGTTCGGCGATGGCGTCGGCTCGGGTGCGTGGGTCGATCAGATCGGATTCGTTGATCGGAAGGCCCTGGCGGGCTTGTCCGAGGGCGGCTTCGGCGTCGGCGAGTTCCCTTGTCGCTTCGGCCCTTTGCTCGGTGAGGCGCTGCACCTCGTGGTCGGCCGCGCGATGCAGCAGGTCGGTGAGTTCGGTGATGTCGGCGGCGCGGCGCAGAACTTCGTCGCGCAGTTCGGCCTGCACCTCGGCGAGTTGTTCGGGCGTCAGGCGTTCGTGCTGGTCGATCTTGCCGTCGCGGTAGATCTCGTAGACCTCGGCCCAGCGCTCGGCGGTGGCATCGGTGAGATCCAGGCCGAGGATGCGGACGAAGTCGCGGCTCGCACCGCGATCCGGACCGGGCGCGATATCGGTGTTACCGTCCAGCAGACCGAGCAATTCGGGCACGTCGACCAGGGCGGACGGGTCGCCGACGAGGTCGAGCAGATGCCGGACAGCCTTGTCGTGCACCGGGAACTCGGCGTCGGGCACGCGCGGGTCCACGGCGTTGACACCATGTGCGCGCGGATCGAAGTGGTCGATCTCGGCGAGTTCTGCCGCATAGTCGGTGAGCGCGTCGACCAGCTCTTCGCGAATGCCGTTGCGGTGCACCAGATCGGCGACCACCTCGCCCAGTTGCTTGATCGACGTCACCACCGGTTCGTCGGAACCCGGTGGTCGGCGCAGTGCGTCGAGTCGGCGGACCAGCCGGTCGTCGGCCGCCGCGACCCGCTGGGAGTCGATGCCGCTCAACTCTTTCGCGTACTTCGCCAGCGCTTCGGCCTGCTGCTGCCTGCGTGGGTTGCGCTGACGCTGGTCGGTGAATTCCTCGGCCAGCCTACGCGGCGTCATCTCCTCGGCGTCGAGTCCGAGCCGATGCGACACGCGGTGCCGCGCTGCTTCCACCTGGTGGAAGGTGTCGATATCCCATGCGGTGCGGGCGTAGTCGATGATGGCTTCGATCTGGCTGGCGCGCACCGCGTTCTCGGCCCGCAGGGTGGCGAGCTTGTCCGCCAGCGACTGCGCCGACGATCGATCGGCCGCGGTGATGCCGAGCCGATCCACGAGTTCGCCGACAGCCGCGCTGATTTCGTCGGGCGAGCGAAGATCGGCGCTCTCGTCCGGATCGCTCACCGCGAGTGTGTCGTCGACCGGTTCGTCGGGAACCACCCGCCACCCCGACCCGTCGTTCACAGTGGTCACATCAACGGATCGACCGTCGACCACACCGCTGAAGTGCCGTACGTCGCGCAGCCCTTGGTCGAGCACGAGGATGCGTTCGGGTATCGCCTGACCGTCGGCCAGGGTCCGCCCGGGCCGCACATCGGTACCGATGTAGCGCACGTCGACCACACCGTCATTGACCGCCTGCGCCAGGTCCGGGTAGCGGCCGAGCGCATCGGCGAGCACTCGATCATGTCCCGTCGGCCCGTCGAGGACGACCAGCCGCAACGAACCTTCGGAATCGCCTGGAACGAGGCCGATTCCGGTGCCGTCGTCGAGCATGGCACCACCACGCGAGAGCACCCAGTCCCGGCTCGCCATGTCACCGATCAGATCGGCGAGTTCGGCAGCCTCGCTGTGCGCGCGCAAAAATCTTTCGGCGTCGCGAGCGAAATCGGCTGCCAGCGCGTCGTATTCACGAATGCGGTCCATTTCGGCGGTGAACACGTCGCGCAGGTCGCCCGCGTCCAGGTCGGACAGGTCGGTCTGTAGCAATTGCGCCCACACCGCGCGCTCGTCGCGAATCTGGTCTCGCCGCAACGCGTTCTCGAAGTACTCGCGCATGCCCTGGTCGATGCCCGGCTGATCGGAGTAGGTGAGGTCGCCCCAGTCGCGCCCCGGTTCGCCACCGTTGTTCACTCCCTGCCAGTTCAGCAGGGTCGGGTTGCCCTGGTTGGCCCGGACCACCTCGATCAGGAAGCGGGTCATCGGATCGCTGTCGAAGAAGTCGATCTGGTCGGTGAACGGGATGCGCTGGTGTTCGGCGGCGAAGCGGCGGGCCGCCTCGGCCATGCCGGTGAGGGCACCTATCCGGCGCAGCTGCTGGTAGCGGATCTGGTCGAGGGCGCGGCGCACGTTCTCCGGTGTCGGGTCGCCGAGGGTGACCTCGAGGTCGTCGGCGGCGTCGGTCAGCGTGTCGGCGAGGTCGTCACGCAGGGTCGCCGCGTCTTCGAGTTCCCTTGTCCAGCTGTCGATCTCGGCAGTCGAGCGCGCGACCTCGGCATTGCCGGGCAGCGTGTCCGGCTGCGCAGGCAATTCCGGTCGCTGCTCGCCTGCGGCGAGTTCGCGGGCCTCGGCATCGGCCTGCCGCTTCAGATCCTCGAGTTCGACACCGAGTTCCCGACGCACCAGCTCGGGGTCGGCTTCGTCGAGCGCGTACCGGTATTCGGAGCCGTCACGCAGGGTGGGCGGACGGTTGTCCGGCGCCGCCTGGTCGGCGATCCGCGAGGTGAGGTGCTTGAAGAACGGCACAAGCTCGCGGCTGCGCCACATCGTGATGGCTTCCTTGAGGATGCGCACCGGGCTGAATTTGGTACTCAGGACATCGTATTCATCACCCGGCGCCGGGCTCGGGTCGCGCTGACTGGTCAGCGGCAGACCCGCCTGGTGGCCGAGCATCGACTGGCCCGCGCTGTCGATACCCGAACCGGACGGGTACTTGGGCGTATGACCTTCGTACCCGAAGTTCACCGCGTCCCACATGCGGCGCAGCAGGGACTTGCGCGGCGCGGGCGTGTCGGACGGGTCGGCGGGGGTCGGGGCGGGCGGGTCGAGGCGTTCGGACTCTTCGACCCGCCAGCGGGAATCGCCGTCGGGCACGAGCCGCGCGGGTACGCGGTCTCCGTCGACCTGGATGTTGTAACGGCGGGACCCGTCCGGATTCTCGCCACCCTCGGTGACACGGACCGCATCGGCCAGGTCGAGGATGTCGTCGGCTTCCCGGCGGACCTGGGCGCGAGCATCGGCGATCGCACGATCCGGGTCGCGCACGAGGGTGTCGGGGTCGACGCGGAGCCTGCAAGCCCAGCCGTCACGCGCGCCTTCGGCTTGGGCGCGCAAGGTGGGATCGCTGATTCCGGCGACGCGGTCCACCGCAGCTGCCATGGCCTCGACCATGGCCGCGCGCAACAGGTTTCGATACCGCAGGTGTGCGACGGTATCGCCGAGCTGGGCGAGATCGGCATCGCTGAGATCGAACCGGCGCATCAGACGATCACGGGTCTGATCCACCGATTCGGGCGTTGGCACGTGGTCGGCGGCGTGGTTCGGATCCGAGTCCGGCACCCGGGCTGCGGGGCCAGTCGGATTCGACGCGAGAATCGGCGAACCCTGCGGCGGTATCTGCCGCGTCGGCATGGACGGCTGGTCCACCGGCAGACCGGCGCGCCGAAGATCCTCCTGGACCTCACGCAATGTCGCATCGTCGGCCTCGGTGAGCCAGTACTGCTCGTCACCGTAGAGGTCGGTGTCCGACAGCGGCCCGAAGTCGGCCGGGTACCGCATAGCCGGCCCGTCGGCGCTGTCGAGGAACCCACGAGCCCGCGCCAACTCCGCAAGCTCGGCCAACGCCGCCAACGGTTGCCGCAACCCGGAGAACCGCTCCCCCAACCCGAGCGCCGCCCCCAACGCCCGCGCATACGAAGCCGCATCCTCCGACAACGGCGCCGCATCCCGCTGCCCAGGAAGATCCCGCTGCTCCCGCAGGAACTCGGCCACATCCCGCAGGGGATCCCCACTGCGCGCCTGGGCGTTGTCCCCCGACTCCGGAGAACCCGAGGGCGGTGTCGGCGGCATGGGTGGGCCGCCCGGCGGCGGGGTGGACGGGGTGTCCGGGGTCGACGGTTGCTCCGGCGACGACTGCGTATGGGGCGCAGAAGGCGACGAGGGCGTCTGCGGCACAGGCGTAGTCGGTGACGAAGACGGCGGCGACACAGAAGGGGTGGGTGGTGCTGACGGCATCGGCGGCGCAGATGGCATCGGGGGCGCCGACGGCACCGGCGGTGCGGACGGCACCGGCGGTACCGAAGGCATGGGCGGTGCGGACGGCATCGGGGGCGCAGATGGCATCGGAGGTGTCGAAGGCATCGGCGGCGCGGACGGCATCGGCGGCGCCGAAGGCATCGGCGGCGCAGATGGCATCGGCGGCGCCGAAGGCATGGGCGGTGCGGACGGCATCGGGGGCGCCGACGGCATCGGAGGTGCCGAAGGCATCGGGGGCGCCGAAGGCATGGGCGGTGCGGACGGCATCGGGGGCGCCGAAGGCATCGGAGGTGCCGACGGCATCGGAGGTGCCGACGGCATCGGAGGTGTCGACGGCATCGGAGGTGTCGACGGCATCGGAGGTGTCGGGTTGACGCCCGGTTGGGGTGGTGGCTGGTTGGCGGCGCCAGGAGTGGACGGGGGCTTGGACGGTGTGGGGTCGGGGGTGGCGGGGAGGCCGTCGTCGGGGCCGTCGTCGTCGGGGCCCTCGTCGTCGCGGCGGTCGAGTTCGTCGAATTCGGCGGCGATTTCCCGGCGGGTCTGGTCCAGGAGTTGTTCCAGGCGGAGGGTTCTGGCCTTGGCGAGGAGGTCGGCTGCGAGTTGTTCGCGGTCGAGTTCGGTGTCGACGGAGCGGTCGTCGAGTTCACCGCGCAGTTGGGTGATCTCGTCGAGGATGTCGCGAATTCGGCTGTCCGGGCTCGGCTGGGGTTGCGGGTCGCGGGCGGCTACCGACTCGTCGGGTTGCGGTGCGGGCGACTCGTTCAGTCCCTGTTCCAGCTCCTGCTGGACCTGTGTCAATCGCTCGAGCGTCTCCGCGAGACGAGCGTCGGCGGCCTCATCGTGCCGATCGAACACCTCGTCGGTGGCCGCAGATTTCCGGCGGGCCGCGTCGTCGAACGGGTTGCCGTCCGAATCGCGGTCGTGCCCACCATCTTCCGGTTCATCAGACGACGACCGAGGCGGCTGCACGGGCGGCTTTCCGCCCCCACCGTTCACGGTACGAGCAGGACCGGACGCCCCTTGCTGCTCAGCAGAATTCGGTCGACCGGGCGCGCCCTCTCCCGGCAGCCCACTACCCGCCTGCTGTGGACGCCGGGGCGGAGTGCTCTCGCCCGGCTCAGTGCCGAGATGGTTGTCGTTCGTCCCGAAGTAGTCGTGCACCAACTGCCGCAGCGCCGTCAGCTTGGCCGCGCGATCGGCGATTTCGATGCGCAATGCCCGGATCACGGCCGCCATCTGCTCAGGCTTCAGGCCTTCGTGCTTTTCGATCTTGCCGTCGCGGAACGCCTCGTAGATCTTGGCGTACGTCACGCCGTCCGCGCCCGCCAGGTCGACGCCGACCAGGCGTGCCCAATCGCGGCCCGCAGACGGCCGATTCGTATTGCCGACGTTGCCGGGGACGGTGAGGTCGAGGTTGCCCGCGCCCTCAGCGACCGCGCGCGCGAAGTCCGCCACGTCGACACTGCCGAGCGCGTCGGCGATCACCCGGCGCATCGCGTTGATGCTGTCGGGCCCCTGCAGCGGCATCGACTCGCGGACAAGCCTCGGGTCGGCGATTTCCTTGCCGTCCGACCGCGGGTCGCTCTGATTCTCCGACCGGACGACGTCCTTGCTGTCCGTCGGCGCGAGGGCATAGCGGTCGATGTCGCGCAGCGCCTTGGCGAATTCGGTGAGTGCCTCACGCACCAGTTCGCCGTTGCCCTGCTGTTCGTGCATCCGCACCAGCTGATGCAGCTTCTTCCCACTCAACCCCTTCGGGTCGACGGCGAAGACCTTGTCGTCGTCCCTGTGCCCACCCGGCCGCTCGACCCGGCCCGGGGGCAGCAGCGCCGCGACCCGATGGTCGACACCGGCGAGATCGGCGTACCGCGCGAGCCGCTTCTGCTTGCGGGTCGGCCGCTCGGTGGTGGTCGGGCGTTCGTCGGCGGGTAGCGAGTCGTGGCGGTGCGCCGGATGGATGTGACTGTCGGGCACGAGCCGGTCGGCCAACCGCTGACGCGCCGCGTCGAGCGCCTTGGAGTCGAGGTCGCGAAGGGTACCGAAGTACAGTTCGAGATCGTCGAAGTTCTGCGCGCGCAGCGCTTTTCGTCGAGACGCGTCGGCGAGCAGGTCACCGAGCTTGCCCGCGGTCATCTGTTCCTGGGTCAGGCCGAGGGCGGACGCGAGGCGGCCGCGCGCGTTGCTGACGGTGTGGAAGTCCTCGACGAGGTTTCCGGTGCGCAGGAAGTCGGCCAGACCCTCGACCTGCGCGGCGCGCACCGCGTTGTCGAGTTTGAGTTCGGCGATCCGTTCGTCGATGTCGCCGGGCAGCACATCTGCGGGGGTGAGCTCGAGGGCGAAGATCAGATCGACCAGGTCGGCGAGTATCTGCTCGCGGGTGCGCTGCACTGTCGCACCGTCGCCGGGGACGGCATCCGAACCGATGATCGGGCGCCAGGCGCCGTCACCGTCGCGCAGCAGGGTGATCCGCACATCTCGTCCGTCGACGGTTTCGGTGTGGTCGCGCACCTGCGGTGTGTCGACCGGTTCGAGGTGGGTCTGTCCCCTGAAGTCGGTGAGCACCTTGCGGTAGTCGACCAGCAGGTCGCCGTCGCGGATCTGCGCTGCCAGATCCGGTCGGGAGGCGAGCACATCGGCGAGAACCTGGTCGCGTTCGCGTGCCCCGTCGGTGATGACGAGCCGATCGGGCGCGCCGTCGCCGCCTGGCAGCCGGGCAACCTGGTCGCGAATCGGCTCGCCGAGGGTCGGGCCGTCGGTGTCGCGCGGTGGCAGCCGATCCTCCACGGCCGCGATCAATTCGGCGAGCCGTTCGGCCCGTATCTGATTGATCTCGAACAGCCTCTGCACGAAGGCGTCGACCGTGTCCGGCGTGAGCTGGTGCGGCCCGAGGCCGAATGTGCCTGCCCACGTGTCCAATTCGTGGGCCAGCTGGTCGCGGCGCAGCGCGTGCACGAAGAAGTCGCGCAGACCCTGGTCGCGGCCGAGCGCATCCGGGTCGCCGAACATCGGCAGCGGTTCGGCGCCGTTGTCGAGGGGGGTCGTGGCGAGCACGCCGGGATCGCGGCCGAACGCGGCGATGAACTCAGTCAGGAACCGGCCCATCGGGTTCTGGTCGATCATGCTCACCCGTCCGCCGAAGCGCACCGGAGCTTGCGATTCGCCGTCGGCGGAGGTGTAGGGCGCGTTCTGCTCGATGTGCGCGCGGATGAAGGCATCGCCGAGGCCGATGATGGCCGCGGTCTGCCGCATCACCATGTATTGCTGCCGGTCGATTTCCCGGCGCAGCGCATCCGGCTCGTCGGCCACCTCGATACCGAGCAACCGGTCGAACATCTCGCGCAGCGTCTCCCCACCGGGCGGCGGCGGGTCGACGGGCGGCGGCAGCGGCGGCAGCGGATCGGGCTGCGGCTTGTTGTGCAGTTCGTCGGCTTCGTCCTGGGTGATCAGGTCGTTGGCGAGCATGTCGCGCAGGATGCGTTCGCGCTGTCCACGCCCGGCATGCTCGAAGGCCTCGAGTAGATCGTTGCGCGCGTCCTCGGGGGTGACGCGCTCGACCCGCAGATCGCTGATGATCTGCCTGCGCACCAGGTCGGCGTCGGCATCGCTGAGCTCGGGACGGTATTCGGACCCGTCCTCATTGCGCATCGCCGGATACTCGCCGCCCGAACGACGCACCCGGCCGGACAACTTGCCGAAGAGCGGGAGGTACTCGCGGTTCTGGATCAAGACCGGGGTCTGCTGGGCGATCCGCAAGAACGTGGGGTCGGGCGCCGAGGCCTCGGGTCCGGGCCCGACCGTCGGAACTCCCGGCGGCGTCGGGCTGGGCGGAGGCAGTTGCGCCGGGCCAGGGTTGGCGATCATGTCGCCGATCCCGAGGACACCGTCGCGGATCGCGGCCTGTCCCGCACTGTCACCGATGTTGGGCGCGCCGGAGGGCTGCTTGAGGATCGGGAAGTGGTTGTTCAGTTGCGCGAGCGCACGTTTCAGGAACGACCTCGGCTCGGCCTGGCGCATGGTCGTGTCTTGCGGCGCCACCTGCCACTCGCCGTCGGCGTCGCGGTACAGCGGCACAACCACCTGTTCGCCGTCGATGTCGAAGAAGACGCGTCGTTCCGGTTCGGCCGGGATCGCAGGCTGTTCCGATCGCCACCACCGGCGCCGGCGTGGCGTTTCCTCCGGGGAGTTGTTCTGACGCGGCGCTTCCGGCTGCGGCTGGGCGGTGCGCGGTGGATCGGTGTGCGCACCGTCGCGCGTCAGCTCGCCGTCGCTACGCGTGCGATCCGATTGCGAGCGGTCCGGCTGCGAACGATCCGGATCTCCGGCCTCGGGTTCCGAACGTTCCCGCTGTGAGCGATCCGGGTCGGACCCATCCGGTTCCGGCCGATCCGGGTTCCCCCTATCGGGCAGTTCCATATGGTCGGCACCCTGTTCGGGCAGGTTGTGCACATAATCGCGGGTCGGATTCTGTGCCTCCCGCATCAGCAGGTCGTAGAGCGTGCGGGCGGGCCAACTCGCTCGGTCGTGGCCGACCATGAGCACTTCGGTG
This sequence comes from Nocardia rosealba, assembly GCF_020216065.1. Classification (GTDB taxonomy): domain Bacteria; phylum Actinomycetota; class Actinomycetes; order Mycobacteriales; family Mycobacteriaceae; genus Nocardia; species Nocardia rosealba. The sequence goes on along the minus strand of NZ_JAIWNA010000007.1, from coordinate 248,685 downwards.
AACGCCTCGGCGAGCGCCTCCGCCGGGTTCAACCGACCGTCGGGGCCACTGCGGCTGTAACCGCTGAGCTGACGCCGCCACGAGTCCGGATCGTCGTACCCGTCGGGGTTGTCGTGGAAGGCTTCGTCGAGCGTCCCGTCGGCGTCGGCCCGGGCCGCGAGCCGGCCTGCCGCGTCGAGCGCGTGACCGTACTCGTGCGCGGCGATGGCGTACACCGGCCGGTCGAGCACGCCCGGATGGAAGTGACCCGAGTCGACCGACTGCTGCATCGACGACCGCAGGTGGATGGCGCTGATCGCGTAGTCGTAACCGAGCGTGATGTCGGTATAGGGCAGGCCCGTGGTCCGGTCGGGGGTGCGGGTGGTCTGGCCGAGCACGCCGTAATCGAGGTCACCGATGCCGACGCGACGCAGATCCGTCTGCGGGAAGGCGTTGTACAGCTCGACCATCGACCGCGCGTAGTCGCGAACCACCTCGGCATCGAGCCCAGGCAGGTCGAAGCCGTACACGTCGAAGTCCGGGTTGTTCATCGCCTCGCGCAGCACGTCGCGCAGGTGGTCGCCCACCTCGCTCGGCGAGAGGTCCGACCATTCGTCGTCGCGGGGTGCACCGAGATCACCCAGGTCGGGGATGTCGTCCTCCCACGGCGGACGTAGCTGCATCTCGTCGGCCGCGCGATCCACGGTCATCGCGTCGGAGCGCGGTACCTGCGCCGCGTCGGTGAGCAGGTCGTACATGATCCGCACGGCCGGGCTCACCCGTTCCGGGTGCAGCGCGCCGTCCGCGTCACGGGTGGCTTCCATTTCGCGGAAAGCCTCGGCGAGCGCTTCGCCCGGATTGAGCTCGCCGGTCCGGCTGTTCATGCTGTAGCCACTGAGTTCGCCGGCGAGCCAAGGGTTGAAGCCGTCGCGGTCGCCCAGCCGGTTGCGGTGGTAGTGGTCGTGCAGACGCAGCCCCACCCGTTTGCGGGTTCTGGGTTCGCCCGCGTAGTCGAGGGCATGACCGAACTCGTGCACCGCGAATCCGTACACCGGACGGTCCCACAGGCTGCGGGTGTAGAAGCCGGGCTTGCTGGCGCGCATGAGGTTCTGGAACAGGCTGCCGTTGCCGGCGAAGTACTGCTGGTTGAACGTGATCGACTTGGCGCGGTAGCCGCCGTTCGGGTCGCGTTCGGGCGCTGTCTCCGCGACCCGGCCGGGTCCGGTCTCCCCGATACCGACGCTGCGCACATCGACACTCGGGTATCGGGTCTGCATGTCGACGATGCCGCGGGCCAGTTCGCGGGCCATCGCCGGATGCACGTTCGGCTGGTCGAAACCGAAGGTCTCGACATCGTGTCCGGTGATGTCGCGCATTCGTTCGGCCAGATGTCGCCCCACCTCGGCCGGTGGCAGATCGGACCATTCGTCGTTCACCGGGTCGGCCAGGAGGTCGCGGTCGGCGCGATCGGGCACGTCGTCGGGTTCGGCGGCCCGTTCGGCGTCCTCGGACAGCGGCCAGGTGACCGATTCCGGTGGGCGCGCGGCGATATCGGTGACCAGATCGTGCAGGGCGCGTACCGGTTCCGGGCTGGTGTCGTCGCCACCGAGGGTGCGCAGCATCTGCGCCGCGAACGCCTCGGGCACGGCTTCGCCGGGACGCAACCGCCCGTTGCCGTCGAAGCTGTAGCCGCTGAGCTGCCGCAGCCAGTCGTCGTAGGACTGGGCGGGGTCGCGGGTGGTGTCGTCGGCGTAGCGCTGGATGAGCAGGTCTTCGGCCTGGTGGCGAGCGCTCTGCTGACCGGCGTAGTCGAGCGCGTGCCCGTATTCGTGGGCGAGCACCGCGTACACCGGCCGCCTCAGCACCTCGGGCGCGAAACGGTTGTTGTCGACACCGAGCTGCATACGCTGACGGAAGTACTCCGCGCTCTGCGCGTGGTCGCGGCTGAGCACGATGGATTCGGTGTAGAGCCTGCCGGTCGCCGGGTCGATCCTCGGCTGCGACATTCCGATCACGCCCGTCGGCAGCTCGCCGATGCCGACGCGGCGCAGGTCGACGGTGGGGTTGCGGTCGAACAGGTCGACCATGGCGCGGGCGTATTCGCGCGCCACCTCCGGATTCACGGAGTCGGAATCGAAGCCGAACACCTCGAATTCGGGGTTGCCGGTGACCCGGCGCAGATGATCCTGGAGGCGCTCGGCGACTTCCTCGGGGCTGCGGTTCGACCACTCGTCGGAGTCGGGGGCACCGAGCTGGTCGGCGTCGAAACGAGCCGCTTCGTCCGGGTTCTCCGGGCGGACAGGGGTGTCGTCGTCAGTGCGCGGGACCGCATCGGATTGCAGTGTGGGCGAATCGTATCCACCGACATTGTCCATGCGCACGAGGTTGCCGTCGCGCACCAGATCGAACTCGCTGACAGTCACGTTGCCGTTCCTGTCGGCGTGCACGTGGTGGTACTCGAACCGCAGCGTGCCTGCCCGGTGCGCGTCGAGCAGGTCGTTCCTCGCGCGGATCAGCGCCTGCCCCTCCGGCGATTCGGGGTCGATGCCGCGTTGCCGCATCTGCTCGGGAGTCTCGGCGAGTATGCGGTGCAGGTTGTTGTCGATGCGCAGGGTGCGGCGGTAGTACTCGGGCGAACCCTGTTCCGCGCTCGCGACTTTCGAGCCACCGAGCTTGGAACCGACACCCTTCGCCTCGTGCGAGATCAGCGCCGGCGGCGCACCGGCGGTACCCGGCACGTAGACAACCACGTCGAGCACGTTCGCGCCGTCGATGACCGGGCGACCGTCGATGTCCCCGTCGAACGGTGAAAGCAGCACGGCGCCGGGAAATTCGGCCGGGTCGAGGCCGAACGCGCGGGCGGCGAGCTCGCCGAGCGCCTTCGAGTGGGCGACGAGCTGCGGTCGCAGCCTGTTGAAAGAGGCTGCGGCGCGTTCGAATTCGTCGAGTCGCTCGAGTTTGTCGATGATCTCGGTTTCCCGGCGTTGCAGCTGGGGGTCGTCCGGGCGGTCCGCGAGGTCACGTTGCAGGTCGTCGTAGGCGTCCTCGAGCTTGCGCCGCTGCTCGGCGACGACCTTGTCCAGCTTCTGACTGCTGGCGATATCGCCGAGCTTGGCGACACCGAACTCGCCCATCAACCGGTTGACGATCTTCAGCGCGTCATCGCTGCGCTTCTGCACCACCGTGCGGTCGGCCACGATGTCGGCCATCTGCCTGGCGATCTCGGGATCGGCGACCTTGTAGGTGCGCTTGGGGCCCTCCTGCGCGAGATACCGGAACTCGCTGCTGGTGAGCGGATCACGACAGAACCCGTTGGCATCGTGCAGCCGGAAGTTGACATCCCGGAACGTGCCCGCCGGGTCGAGCACATGATGCCACTTGCCGTCCGCGGACTGATAGACGTCGTTCTCCAGGCCCTCCTCGATGTCATCGGACTCGGCGAGGAAGTCGGGTGTCTCGTCCAGCGGTGGACGCCGCGTGAGATCCCGGACATCCTCGGGCCGCACCGAACCATCGACCTCACGATTGCGGTCCGCACCATCGGATCCCCGTGCGGGCGCCGCACTTCCGTTCCCCTCAGGATTGCGCTGCGCACCATCCGGTGTCCGCTGCGGCCCGGTGCTGTCGGGCATCCGCAGTGAGTCCGCCTCCGACGTGCGCTGGCGGGTGCTGTCCACGTCGGGCCTGCGCGGCGCGGCGGAGTCAGGGTCGTTGCGCCGTGGGGCAGTGGCCTCCCCGGCAGGCTGCCGCACCGTGTCCGGCCTGCGCTGCTGGGTGGGGTCCGCATCGGGCCGGCGCGGAGCCGAGCTGTCGGCATCCGGGGTACGTGGGCGAGCGCCGTCGGCGTCGGGCCTGCGCTGTTGTGTGCTGTCCGGGTCGGCTGCCCGTGAAGGAACATCGGGCGTCCGCGTGGGGCCCGAATCCGCATCAGCGGTGCGCGGGGATTCATCGGAGTGCGGGCGGCGCGCCTGCGCATCACCGGCGTCCGAATGTGAAGGCACGCCGTCGGAATCCACGGTCCGGGTGGGGCGCCCATCAGCGTCGAGCGTGCGCGACGACGCCACATCCGAATCCGGCGTGGGCGTCACATCCGAATCCGGCGTGCGCGGCGGTGTCGCATCGGCATCCGGCGTACGTGGTTGGGACGCAGCCTGGTCCGGTGTGGGCGTCACATCGGGGTCGGGTGTGCGTGGCGGAGTTGTGTCCGAATCCGGGGTGCGGGTCGGCGGTGCTTCGGGCTCCTGGGTGCGTTCCGGGGTCGAGTCGGTGGCCGGTTCGCGGGAAGGTGTGGCGCCCGAATCCGGCGTTCGCGGCGGTGTTGCTTCGGAGTCGGGGGTACGCGGGGCCGGGTCGGGGGTGTGGGTGGTGTCGGGGTCCGGGGTGCGGGGGGTCGGGTCAGGGGTTTCGGGGCGGCCGCCGATGACCTTCCATTGGGCGTCACCGTTTTTGCGGTAGTTGTTCGCGTTCCACTCGGCGCGTTTGGCCTCGCGGATGAGGTTCTTGCGGGCGTCCTTGTCGAGGCTGTCGCCACCTGCGGCGATGAGGGCGCGCAGGGCGGAGGCTCGGTCGGCTTCCCGGGTGGCGAGCTGGTCGGAGCGTTCGGCTCGGATGCGCCAGCTGTGCTGCTTGGGGGTCTCGCCGTCGCGGCGGCCTTCGATCGTTCCCTCGCGGGTGTAGATCGACCGCTCGTGGGCGGGGCGCACGCGAGTATCGGAACCGCTGGGGGACACGGCTTTTCCGTTGCCGTTGAACAGCACGGCCGAGACATTGCGTGCCTCGCTCGGCACAACGGTGCCGGGGCGGGTGCCGGAAGCGACCACGTCGAAGCCGCCGTCGGCGTTGGGACGCGCGGTGAGGACATAGGCGTCGGCGCCGACCCCACGACCGTTCACCACGTGTTCGGCGACGACGAGGGCGCGCGGCAACTTGCCCTTGGCGATGTCTCGCGCGCTCAGCCCCTCCGCCATCCGCACCAGCTCGTCGGCGACGCCCTGGTGTCTCGGCTGGTCGGACGTGCCCGCCGGGAACTCGTGCATCCGCCCACCGGCCGCGTCCTCGATATCGCGCAGCGACATCCCCGCCTCGCCCACCGGCCCCTTCGGCGGCTTGATCCGCCGGGTCCCCGTGGCCTCCTTGATCTCGCGCAACGCCTCCTGCGCGGGATTCTTCGGCGGGTCGTCGTCCGAATCACGCTGCGACGCATCACCATCCGGCTCCGAAGTCGAGTCACTATCCGCATCCCGACGCCCCGAACCATCGCCGTCCGTTCGACGCCCGGGCCGCCCGTCCCCGTCACCGCCAGCCAAGGGAACAACGAGCAGCCCGTCGTCCGACCGACTCCCATCCCCGTCTTCATCGGAATCACCCGAACGGGGCTGGGTCCCGTCACCCTCCCCATCACCCACGCGAGAGGGAGCTGCGCCGTCATCGGGATCACCAGCACGAGGACGAGTTCCGCCACCATCGGAATCACCGACACGCGGCCGGGCACCATCCCCGTCGGACTCGCCCACGCGGGGCCGGATGTCGTCGCCGTCGGACTCGCCCGAGCGAGGAAGGGCACCGTCCTCGTCGGAATCCCCCGAACGGGGCCGGGCGCCTTGCCCATCCCCGTCACCCATGCGAGAGGGAGCGGCGTCCACATCGGAATCAGCAGCGCGAGGGGCAGTTCCGTCGCCATCGGATTCGCTTATGCGCGGCCGGGCGCCATCCCCGTCAGCCTCGGCCACACGCGGGCGGGCACCATCCCCGTCGACCTCGCCTGCACGGGGCCTGACGCCATCGCCATCGGTTTCCCCTGCACGTGGACGGGTCCCGTCGCCATCGGACTCACTCACTCGCGGGCGAGCACCGTCACCATCGGACTCACCCACACGCGGGCGAGCGCCATCACCGTCAGACTCACCCACACGCGGCCGGGCACCATCGCCATCGGAGCCACCCGTGCGAGGACGAGTTCCCTCAGCACCGGATTCATCCACACGAGGCCGAGCCCCGTCGGAATCCCCTGAACGCGGGCGGGCACCGTCGCCGTCGGAATCACCCGCGCGAGGACGAGTTCCCTCAGCACCGGATTCATCCACACGAGGCCGAGCCCCGTCGGAATCCCCTGAACGCGGGCGAGCACCGTCGCCGTCGGAATCACTCGCGCGAGGGCGAGTTCCATCGCCATCCGATTCGTTGGTACGAGGTGGGGCACCATCTCCATCGGACTCGCCTGCACGCGGCCGGGCACTATCCCCATCAGGCTCGCCCACGCGAGGCGTAGTGCCGTCACCATCAGACGCACCCGCTCGCGGTGGAGTACCCGCGTCATTCGCTCCGCCGAGTCGCGGCGGAGAACCATTACCATCGGGCGACCCGGTGCGCGGGGCGGCGGTGTCGGCCTCGCCTGTGCGCGGCGGCAGGCCGGGTCCGTCCGGCGCGCCTGCCCGGGGTGTGCCCGCTTCGGGAATGCCCGAATCGCTTGCCACCTGGAGCGTGTCGGCAGCCTCTTGGCGCGAATTCGCCTGGGGCACTTGCTCGCCGGTCGGAGCGGCGTGAACAGCCGGACCACCTGCGGTGGGTGCCGGTGCCGAATCGGCGACACCGGCGCGGCTGGATGCGGCATCTGGCTTGGCGCTTTGCGTGCGGGGTTCGCCACCGCCTGCGGAGCGGTTGTCGCCTGCGGTGGGACTCGACTGAGAACCTGGGTTCGCGGCCGGGGCCGAGGCTGCCGGAGCGCCCGCGGCTGGCGCACCTGCGGTCGCCGGAGCACCCGCAGTCGCCGGGGCCCCAGCTCCGGCCGGAGCGCCCGCAGTCGCCGGAGCCGCCGCTTGCGGTGCGCCGGCGACACCATCTGCGCCGACCAGTGCACCACCAGCCGGCACACCATTCTGTTGTGCCGCAGCGATATTCGGTTCGGCAGTGAAGGGAGAACTGCCGTTGTGGGCGCCGTTCTCCCCAGTCAGACCCGCACCGCGATCGCCCGCCTGGTCGTTCGAGGAGCGGTCGCTGGACGAACCGCCCTCCCCGCTCGACGACTCCCCCGAGGTCGAACGATCACTCGACGAACCTTCGCCCGACGAAGACCGATCGCTCGATGCGGAATCATCCGCGGCGGAAGATCTGCCGTTCTGTGATCCCGCGCCGTCGCCTCCGGAACTCGCGTCGCTCTGTGCGGAGCTGCTCGAATTACTCTGCGACCCACCAGATCCGGAAGACTGCGAGGCCGCTTGGTTCCCGCCGCCCGCTGCGGCAGGACGCGTCTGCGTGCCGGGACTGCTCGACCCGTCCCCAGCCACGCCCGCCCGGCTCGGCGAATTCGACCCACCGGTCCCGGCTCCGGAGTTCGCACCTGCCCCGCCGGGTTCGGCACCGACCCGTGGCCCACCCACGTCACCGAACAGGCTGTTCATCCGGGTCGCGAGGTCGGGACGGCTCGACAGCACCGGCGCGCCCTTTTGCCAGGCGTGACTACCGGCGGTCCGTGCCGCGCCCGTCAACGAGCCGCTGAGACCACCCGCCGTCAGCATCCGGTAGTCGAACGGCCCCGCCCCGAAGGGAATGGTCACCGCGTAACCGGCGAGGGCACCCGCCAAACCCGCCGAGATACCGGTGATCTGGCTGTTCATGTACTGCCGCGCCCACGACGGATTGTCCACCCCGCGCATCAGACGCTTGTTGATGAGACCGGCAAGCGGCCCCGCAACGGCCCCACCTGCCGCCGAACTCAGCGCCGTGAGACCGACCTGCTCCCATTTGACCTTGTCGCGATGCCCCTTCTCCACCTGATACTGCTGAATGGCGAATTCCTGCATCGTACCGATGACGGTATCGATCATGATGTGCCGGAAAACGAACTTCACCACCGCATTCGCGGCAATCTTACCGACCGCGCGAATAATCGACGCGAGCAACCGATTCGCGATGAGGCGAACAGCGATGCGGGTCGCACCGATAGCCAGCGCATCGAGTCCGAGTTTGAACGGACCGGCCGCGAAAGAGGCCGCCATTTCCGCCGCCAGCAATGCCAGCGACGAGATGTACATCAGTTTGGCATATTCGATCTCGGTGCCGGCTTCGTAGGTGCCGTCGCCGGTTTCCTTGAAATACTTGGCCAGCGTTTTCAGCGACCGGTCTTTTTCGGGATCACCACCGGACCGGAGCAGGCTGTCGAAGGAATTGACCATCTCGGTGTAGCCGTCGCCCGCCGGATACGCCTTGATCGAAGCCGCCTTCGCCGCCTCGACATCTTTGATGACCTTTTCCAGCTCGGTGGCGGCCGTGCGCCAGTCCTCGCCGAGCTGCCACATCTGGTCTTCGTTGCCCTCGGGCCATTCCATGCCCGCAAGGATTTCGAGGTGCTGTAGCCACCCCGGGATGGTGATCGCCATATTCGGTTACCCGTGAAAGCCCGGGCTCACCAGCTCGAGTCGGTGACCGAACCGCCTCGATCACGGCCGAGGTCCACGTCGACGGTTCCGGAGAACTCCATCGGCTTGTCGTCTTCGGCCGGGCGCGCCGGCGAATTCGGTGCCGACGTGGGTGCTTTCACCGGCTCCGGGACCTTGATCTCGGGCATGCCCTCCACCAGGTCGGACAGTTTCGGCATGCGGGCGCGCTGGGTGTTCAGCGGTTCCAGCAGCTCGCTCGTCTTGCGCGCCATCTCGGCGGACGCCTGCTTGGCGGCCTCGGTGACCGCCTTGGCGATCTCGGCGTAGCTGAGGTCTTCGACGTCGGGGCCGAATTTCGTCTCGATCACCACATTGTCCGCGTTCACCGTCACTGTGACGTGTCTGCGGACCGTGGCGCTGGCCGTCAGGGTCGCGCGTTCCTGCTGGAGCCGGGCGATGGTGCGCATCTGTTCCTGCACACCTTCGAGAATGTCGGCCATATCGGCTCTGGCCTGCTCGTTCACCATTGTCGCGAATACCAGCTCAGCGCAGCCCGTAGCGGTTGTCGAGTTCCATATTGTGCAGGAACTCGGCGGATTCGGTCTGCGACTGGGACATGTTGGCGAATCCCTCGGCCACCGCGTCACCGTTGTCGGTGAGCAACTTGCTCGACTTGGTGTAACCGCCCGAGCCGTCCTGGCCGTTGGCGAAGGTTGTCCCGATGGTGTCGTGTCCCCAGCAGCCGTGGTGGCTTTCGACCGAGGCTTTGAGGGTGTCCATGATGCTGGTGACCCGGTCGTTCACGTGACCGGTTTTGGCAGCCGCACCGCGGAACAGATGCTCATCGAATTCGACCTTGTCTGCCATCTCGACGCTCCTCCACCATCGGGTAATACCTCTCGAGTATGCCACGGCGAGCACCCGCACGCAGGCCTCCAGAACGACAGGCGCACACCGATACTGACCCTTTCCTGCGGTTTCGCACCCACTGGTCACCAGGAGTTCATCACGGCGACAGCCGCATCCACAGCTGAGCCGCGCGGTCGCGCCAACTGTGGCAGACTCGGTAGACCACAACCTGGGTCGGTGCGCCGACCTGCGCAGCAACGATGATGGGGCCCGAGATTGACGTCGCGACGGAACCGCTCATGACCGACCTGAGCGGCCTCGAACGGCGCGTTGCAGCCGATCGCGCCAACACCCGCAGCCAGCAGCCCGAGGACTACCTCCGGCTGGCCGGTTCGCTCACCGAACTGGCCCAGGGGCTGCTCGCCACCCGCGACGACCCGTCCGGTCGCGACCGCACCGCGGAGGCGCTCGAGCCCGCGCAGGAAGCGGTGGCGATCCGGCTGCACTGGCTGGTCGAGGGCTTCGTCTCCTATGAGTACGCGGGTGCGCTCCAGGACGCGCTTCGGCTGTTCGAGCAGGCGACGCGGCTGGTCGGGCACCGCCAGCTCGCCACCAACACCATCCGCAGTGCGTGTTCTGCGTATCGGCAAGTGGCACAGGACTATCCGGACGTGCAGGCGATGTGCGCCGACGGGTTGTCCAAGTGCGGCGTGTGGTTGATGCGCCTCGATCACGAGGCGGCGGTGGCTGCCACGGAGTCGGCGGTGCGGATCCGGGCCGCGATGTACGCGCGGGCACCCGAGCAGCCGGGCAAGTATCTGGCCAGTCTGAGCACGCTGTTGCGGACACTGATGGTCGGACGCTCGCGCAAGCAGGCCATCGCGAGCTATCGCGCGCTGTACTCGGAGGTCACGTCCTCGGCGAGCACGGCGCAGCTGCGCGAAACCCGGATCGAGGACCTCGATCTGACCCTCAAGACCACCCAGGCACTGCACAAGCTCGGCGCTGCGACACTCGAGCGCGCCGGCCGGTTGACCCAGCAGCAGATCCTGTACCAGTCGGGTGGCGACCTGGCGACCATCGACGAAATCAACTGGCGTCTTGCCCTTGTCGGCCTGAAGCCGCTCGCCGCCGGCGCCATGCCGGAACCGCCGTCGCGGCCCGTGGAAATCACCGCGACCTACGGCGCGATCGCTGTGCGCTGCTCGGCGCCCGACGCTCTGGAGCAGGTTCGAACCGCTGTCACCGCCGCCTTCGCCGCGCACGGCGCTACTCCTGTCGACGCGGGTCGTTTCGCCGGTGTGCACGAACGGCATTGGGGCGTCAAAGAACCGAAGGTGAACCCGGACACCGAACTCGGCGCCGATGTGGTGCTCGTCGAAAAAGCCTCGGGCAGCTGGGTTTCGGTGAAGAGCCTGAACTGGGAGATCGGCGCACTCGGCAAACACCCCCTGGCGGTCGCGTTGTCGGCGAAGTGGCCGGTGCTGACCGTCGCCACCATCGAGAACATCTCCTACGAGCTGTGCCTCTACGACAACGGAGTGGCCACCCAGTACGCCGCCCTCGGCCGCCCTGCGGGCCAGGCACCACTCGAAACTCCCCTGGCCCCCCTCGACTTCGCCACCCTCGCCGACTACGGCGCCGACTACGCTTCCGAAACCCAGGTCCGCGCGGCCTTCGGCAACGCGGCGATGTTCGCCAAGGTCACCGAACTCCCCGGCAGCGGCATCCGCCAAGCCGCCGAAAAAGGCCCCCTCACCGACTACGGCCCCGACATCCTGTTCTTCGGCAAGGACTGACACACCAAAGCCGCTGCCCTCCAGACATCGAGGGCAGCGGCTTTTGTGTGCTCAGGAATTGCGGTTCGCGTCTCGCTTGATCCGGGCCGCGCTGCCGAAGCAGGCTGCCGCCGTCACCAGCAGGCCCGTGGTGATCGCGCTGGTGAAGCCGCTCGGCTCCATATCGAACGCCGAGAACATCAGAATGAACACGCCGAAGCCTGCCAGTGCTGCAATTCCCCCCATGAATAGATTCTTACGTTGCTGCACTTGATCTTCCGTCATACCGGTAAAAGTATCGGTTGACGGCGGGAATTGTAAACCGCAGCCGGACAAAGCTTTCGAAATTGCCGAATTGCTCGCAACAATTGATTGCACCCCGATTACCGTCGATCCGGGTCACCCGGCATGATCGATTACTGTGCGAGTACTGCTGCAACGTGTGACCACCGCCCAGGTAACAGTCGACGATCAGGTCGTCGGCCGGATCGACCCGGCCACGACGGGTGCGCCGCACGGCCTGCTCGCGCTGGTCGGCGTCACCCACACCGACACCGAGGACATCGCGAAAGCACTGGCGGACAAGACTTTCCGCCTGCGGATCCTCGACGGCGAGCGATCGGCCGCCGACCTGAACGCGCCGATTCTCGTCGTCAGCCAGTTCACCCTCTACGCCAACACCGCAAAGGGCCGCCGCCCCTCCTGGAACGCGGCCGCTCCGGGCCCGGTCGCCGAACCCCTGGTGGACACCTTCGCCGACACCCTGCGCGACCTGGGGGCCACCGTGGCCACCGGAAAATTCGGCGCCCACATGCACATAGACCTGACCAACGACGGCCCGGTCACCGTCCTGCTCGAAGGCTGAACTAATTGTCGCCAGGCCGGTACGGGATGCCGTCTGCGGCGGGTGCCACGGCTTTTCCGATGAATCCGGCGACCACGACGAGAGTCACCACGTAAGGCAGCATGCCGAGGAATTCGGTGGGGATCGGGTTGCCGGGCATGGTGTTGAGGAACCGTTGCAGCGCGCTGGAGAAGCCGAAGAGCAGGGCGGCCAGGAGGGCACCGACGGGGTTCCAGCGCCCGACGATCATCACCGCGAGCGCGACGAAACCGAGGGCCGCGGTCATGTTCTTGCTGAAGGCCACATTGTTGGCGATGGTGAAGAAGGCGCCACCGAAACCTGACAGCGCACCCGCACAGGTGACGTTCCAGAATCGCAGCCGGTTCACGTCGATACCGGCGGCGTCGGCGGCCGCCGGGTGCTCCCCGACGGCACGGGTCCGCAGCCCCCACCTGGTGTGGAACAGCAGGTAGGACAGCCCGAACACGCAGGCCAGCGCCACATAGACGAAGAGATTCTGGTCGAACAGGACCGGTCCGAGGATCGGGAGGTCGGTGAGGAAACCGAGGCCGATGTCGTGCAGGAATCCACCGATGCGCGGCACCGTGCTCGGCTGGTTGAGCGAATGGTCCATGCGCATCAGCCGCTCGAAAAGGAACCCGGTGAGGCCGAGCGCGAGCAGGTTCAGGATCACACCGGTGACCAGCTGATTCACCTCGAAACGGGTGGCCAGCCAGGCCAGCAGCAGCGTGGATATCATGCCGCTGAGCACCGCCGCGAGTATGCCGACATAGGGGTTGCCGGTGATGGAGGCGAACAGCACCGCGGTGAAGGCGCCCGCCAGGAACTGTCCCTCGATGCCGAGGTTGATGACACCGGACCGCTCACACACCACCCCGGACAGGGCACCGAAGATGAACGGCAAGGCCAGGAACAGCGTGGTGGCCAGCACGAACTCCACCGGGAACCCGACGCCGGGCGTCACCACCCAGGACAGCACCGCGATCACCAGCGCGGTCGCCGCCACCCCGACGATCACCCCGTGCGTGCGCGCACTCACCGCCCGCGCGAGCAACAGCACTCCGAGCAGCACGGTGAGCACCGCAAGCGTCACAACGATGCCGAAAGTGCCGACGGTCCAGCTGCTTTCGACGGTCTGATCCAGACGGAACGTGGTGGCCCGCCCATCGGGCATCCACAGCAACGCCGCGACGGCGAGCACCGCCCCGAGTACGACGAGCACTGCCCCACCCACCGGGTGACGCACGGTCTCGGTCACGACGACCGGTTTCGATTCGGCGACAGCGGTACTCACCAGCCCCTCGCTTCCAGCGTGTTGAGCCCACCGCGCGGAGTGCGCAGGTGCAGCAGGGTTTTCACCAGGGCGGGCGCGGCGATGAACAGCACGATCACCGCCTGCAACAGCGTCGACATCTCGACCGGGATGGCGGGCTGCATGTGCAGCGTGCCCGACTTCAACGCACCGAACAGCAGCGCCGCCGCGACGATCCCACCCGGATGCGCCCGCCCGAGCAATGCGACAGTGATCCCGTCGAAGCCGAACTCGGCAACCGTTCCGGGGTTCACCGTGTACGGGTTCAACCCGAGTACGAGCGCCCCACCACCGATCCCGGCGAGCGCACCCGACACCCCCATCGTGGTGATGAACGTACGACCCATGTCGATGCCCGCCGTTTGCGCCGCGTGCGGATTCGCCCCGACCGCGCGGATCCGGTACCCGAAGGTCGACTTGCGCAGCAGCCACCAGATCCCCGCCGCCAGCGCCAACGCGATCAGCAGCCCGGCACTCACCCGCAGCCCCGATCCCGCCCAGCCGAGGAGCCGAGGCAGCCGGGCCGAGATGTCGGCCGGTTTGGACACCAGCTCCTGCGAGGTCAGCGAGTGGATGAAGGTGGTGCTCAGCGCCCAGAGCAGGAAGTAGGTGGCGATATTGTTCAGCATGATCGACGAGATCACCTCGTGTGCACCGGTTTTCGCCTTCAGCACACCGGGAATCGCACCGAAGAGCCCGCCCGCGAGCGCACCGGCGGCCAGCGCGAGTGGCACGTGCAGCAGCGGCGGCAGATCGATCGCGAACCCGACGATCAACGCACCGAGCATGCCGAAGATGAACTGCCCGTGCCCACCGATATTGAACAGTCCGGCCCGGAACGCCAGCCCCACGGCGAGCCCGGTGAAGATCAGCGGGGTGGCGTAGGTGAGCGTCTCCGAGATCGGGCGCAGCACCTGGGCGAGGGTGGCTGTGCCGTCGAAGAACTCCTGCAGGCGGCCGATGTCGAGGATGGCGCCCTCGAACAGGTCACGATAGGCCGTGCTCACCGCCTGCCAGGAGAAACTCAGCGCATCGGTTGGCCGGTTGAGAAAGTAGCCCCAGGCCCGGCGCACCGACGGATCGGAAACGATGATGAGCAGCGCGCCGATCGCGAAGGCGAGCAGCAGTGAATAGATGGTCACCATCACGCTGTTGGCTTCGGTCAGATACCGGGTAAAGGTGCGGCCGAAACCCGGTCTTTCGGGCCGGGGCGATTCGGTCTCCGGCGCGGTGGTCGTACTCGGCATGGGAATCCTCGAGGATGTCGGCGCCAGTTCAGCTCGGGGTGGCGGATTCGGTGGGGCGGTGGCCTGCCATCAGCTGACCGATGATCTCGCGCGGGGTGTCCGGCCCGACCTCACCGACGATCTGCCCGTTGTGGATCACCGCGATCCGGTCGGACAGGGCGAGGATCTCGTCCAGTTCGGCGGAGATGAGCAGCACTCCGGTCCCCGAGTCGCGTTCGGCGACGAGCCTGCTGTGGATGAACTCGATAGCGCCGACGTCTACCCCTCGGGTGGGCTGTGCGGCGACGAGAACCGCACGGGGACGGGAGAATTCGCGGGCGATCACCACTTTCTGCTGATTACCACCCGACAGGGCGGACACCGGTTCGCCGGGCCCACGGGTGCGGATGTCGAAGTCGGCGATAGCCTTGTCGGCCAGCGTGCGGACAGCGTCGCCGTCGAGCACGCCGCGATGCGACAGCGGTGCGTCGCGGTACTGGTTGAGCACGAGGTTCTCGGCCACGGTGAAGTCGGCCGCCAGTCCGTCGCGGCCACGGTCCTCCGGGATGTAGCCGAGCCCGGCGACGATTCGCCGGTACGGATCCCACGAGGTCACCGGCACCCCACCCAGCTCGACCGTCCCGCCGTCCGGGCGGACGGTGCCGAGCACGGCCCTGGCGAGTTCGGTCTGGCCGTTGCCCTCCACCCCGGCCAACCCGACGATCTCACCGGCGCGCACCGTGAGGTTCAGCCCGTCGAGCACCGCCGTGCCCCGCTCGCCGAGCACCGTCAGATCCTTCACCGCCAAGGCGACCTCACCTGGATCGGCGGGCGTGCGCTCGACGGTCAGGATCACCGACCGCCCGACCATCGCCGCCGCCAGCTCGGCCTCGCTGTCCTCGGGCGAGGCCTGGGCCACTACCTTGCCCCGCCGCAGCACCGTGATGGTGTCGGCGATGGCCTTCACCTCTTTGAGCTTGTGGCTGATGAAGATCACCGACATGCCAGCGGCGGTGAGATTGCGGATGATGCCGAGTAGTTCCGCTACTTCCGGTGGGGTGAGCACGGCGGTCGGTTCGTCGAGGATCAGCAGGTCGGTGTCGCCGGAGAGCGCCTTGACGATCTCCACCCGCTGCTGCACACCCACCGGCAGGTCCTCGCAGATGGCATCCGGATCGAGCGCGAGACCGTAGCGATCCGACACCGCGCGCACCGCGTCGCGTGCCGCCGCCCGGTCAAGAATCCCGCGCTTGGCGTGTTCGCGACCCAGCTGCACGTTGTCGGCCACACTGAACGGGCCGACCAGCTTGAAATGCTGATGCACCATGCCGATTCCGGCGGCGATCGCGTCGCTGGGCGAACGGAACCGCACAGGTTCGCCGTCGATGAGGATCTCGCCGCTGGTTGGTTCGAGAATGCCGTAGAGCATATTCATCAGGGTGGATTTACCCGCGCCGTTCTCACCGAGAATCGCGTGCACCTGGCCGGGTTCCACCACCAGATCGACATTCTCGTCGGCCAGGAAATCGCCGAAAGCCTTTGTCAGTCCCCGTACTTCGAGTCGCATGTCGTTGTCCTCAGAGCTTGGGGGCGGCGGGTGAGTCGATCACGATCCGGCCTTCGACGATCTCGGTGCGCAGGGCCGTGAGCTCCTGTTTCAGCCGCTCGGGTACGGCACCGTCGAAATCATGGAACGGCGCCAGGCCCACCCCACCGTTGCCGAGCGTGCCGACATACCGGCCGTCTTTCGGGCCCTCGGCGAAAGCGTTGTCGATCGCGACGCGCACCGCGGCGGAAATGTCCTTCATCGACGACGACAACATGATGTCCTTGTATTCCGGCACGGCTTCGTACCCGTCGGAATCGACCCAGATCATGCTCACCCCAGGCGAATCCTGCACCGCCGACGCACCGCCCATACCGACGGGACCGGCCACCGGGTGAATGACGTCGGCGCCCTGGGCGATGAAATTCTCGGTCAGCGAGCGACCGGCGCTGGTGTCGTCGAAATTGCCGGTGAACGAACCGTTCTGCTCGGCTACATTCCAGCCGAGCACCTCGGTACTCGTTCCGTGAACCTGGTTGTACCTGGCCACGCCCGCCGCGAAACCGTCCATGAAGATCGTCACAGCGGGGATCTGCATGCCGCCCCAGGTCGCGACACGTCCGGTCTTGGTCATGCCCGCCGCGAGATAGCCTGCGAGATAAGAGGATTGGGCGGCGTTGAACTCCATCGAATAGACGTTGTCCAACTCCACGTGCGCGTCGACGATGGCGAACCGCTGATCCGGGTACTCCCCCGCCACCTGCGCCACCGCCTCGGCCATCAGGCCGCCGACCCCGATCACCAGATCGCAGTCGTCATCGGCCGAGGCCCGCAGGTTGGGTTCGTAATCGGCGGAACTGTTCGACTGCCGGTAGGAACCGTAGACCCCGGGGTTGGCGTCGATCGCCGCCTTCACCCCGTTCCAGCCGGATTCGTTGAACGACTTGTCGTCCACCCCGCCCGCATCGGTCACCATGCAGGTCTCGAAACCGGCACTCGCCGAACCGTAGGTATTGCCCGATCCCGTGTAGCGCGACTCGGCGGGCGGCTCACCGCAACCGACGAGCGACGCCGCCGTCGCACAGGTGGCGACGACGGCGATCAGCGCGATCCCAGATCTCATTACTCAGAGATACAGGATCCCCCCGGCACGGAGCCGGATTCGAAACATTACTTCACCGAAAAGTCGCGAAAGACTTTCCCGAAGTCACTCCGGGCGCAGGGTGAGGATGCGTGGGCCGTCCTCGGTGACGGCGACGCTGTGTTCCCAGTGAGCGGCGCGGGAACCGTCGGTGGTGACCACGGTCCAGTCGTCGTCGAGGGTTTTGGTTTCGGTGGTGCCGAGGGTGAGCATCGGCTCGATGGCCAGGACCGATCCGACGACCAGGCGCGGGCCCTTGCCCGGGGCGCCCTCGTTCGGGAGGAAGGGGTCCATGTGCATCTCGCGGCCGATGGCGTGGCCACCGTAGCCGTCGACGATGCCGTATTTGCGGCCGTGCACCTCTTCGGCGGCACGGGTGCCGAGCTCGATCGCGTGCGACACATCGGTGAGCCGGTTGCCGGGCACCATCGCGCCGATACCCGCCTCCATCGACCACTTGGTCGCCTCGCTGAGCAGACGATCGGCTTCGATGATGTTGCCGACGCCGAAGGTCCAGGCGGAATCACCGTGCCAGCCGTCGAGAATGGCGCCGCAGTCGATCGACACCAGATCGCCCTCGGTGAGGATCTCACTCGCCGAGGGGATCCCGTGCACCACACGGTCGTTGACCGAAGAACAGATCGAGCCGGGGAAACCGTGGTAACCCTTGAACGACGGAACCGCGCCCGCCTCCCGGATCACCTGCTCGGCGACCTCGTCGAGCTCGAGCGTCGACACCCCGGGCTTGGCGGCATCGCGCACGGCGACCAGCGCCCGCCCGACGATCGCGCCCGCCGCCGCCATGGCGTCGAGCTCGCCCGCCGTGCGGAACGGCACGACCTTCTTCTTCCGACCGAATGCCATTACTGGCCGAGAGCCTTCAGCGCTCGCGCGTTGACGTCGTCGACCTCGCCGAGACCGTCGACGGTCACGACCAGACCGTCGTAGTACTCGAGCAGCGGCTCGGTCTCCTCGCGGTAGACCCGCAGCCGGTTGCGGATGACGTCCTCGGTGTCGTCGGCGCGGCCACGGGCGAGCATGCGCTCGACCACGGTGTCCTCGGCGACCACGAAGCACAGCACGGCGTCGAGCGCGGTGCCGTGATGCTCGAGGATCTTCTTCAGCGCGTCGGCCTGGTCGACCGTGCGCGGGTAACCGTCGAGGACGAAACCGTTCGCGGCGTCCGGTTCGGCGACGCGGGCTTCGACCATGCGGTTGGTGACGTCGCTGGGGACCAGGTCACCGGCGTCCATGTACTTCTGCGCCTCGCGACCGAGGGCGGTCTGCTGGCTGATGTTCGCGCGGAAGAGGTCTCCGGTGGAGATGTGCGGAACGCCCAGCTTTTCCGACAGCAGGACGGCCTGAGTACCTTTGCCGGCACCAGGCGGACCGAGCAGAACAACTCTCACTTGAGGAACCCTTCGTAATTTCGATTCATCAGCTGGCTCTCGATCTGCTTGACCGTGTCGAGACCCACGCTGACCATGATGAGCACCGCGGCACCGCCGAAGGACATGTTCGCCGACTGGCCCGTGCTGCCGCTGCCGAGGGCGATACTCGGCAGGACGGTGACCGCGCCGAGGTAGATCGAGCCGGGCAGGGTGATGCGGCTCAGAACATAATTGAGGTAGTCGGCGGTCGGCTTACCGGGGCGGTAGCCCGGAATGAAGCCACCGAACTTCTTCATCTCGTCCGCGCGTTCCTCCGGGTTGAAGGTGATCGCGACGTAGAAGTAGGTGAAGAACACGATCAAACCGAAGTAGACGGCGATGTAGACCGGGTTGGTCGGATCGACCAGATACTTCTGGATGATCTCCTGCCACCAGCTCGGGTCCGTCGCGGTGCTCGACGAGGTGAGCTGCGAAATCAGGTTGGGCAGGTAGAGCAGTGAGGACGCGAAGATCACCGGGATAACACCGGCCTGGTTGACCTTCAGCGGCAGATAGGTCGAGGAGCCGCCGTACATCTTGCGGCCGACGACCCGCTTGGCGTACTGCACCGGGATCCGGCGCTGACCCTGTTCGACGAAGACCACCGCGACGATGATCAGCAGCACACCGACACACACGAGGCTGAAGATCATGGCGCCACGGGTATCGAGGATGGCCTTGCCGTCGAGCGGGATACGCGCGGCGATACCGGCGAAGATCAGCAGCGACATGCCGTTACCGACACCGCGCTCGGTGATCTGCTCGCCGAACCACATCACCAGGGCCGCACCGGCGGTCATCACCAGCACGATGACGATCATGCCGAAGATGCCGGTGTCCTCGAGGATGTCTTCCTGGCAGCCCTGCAGCAGCTGACCGCGAGCGGCGAGCGCGACGAGACCCGTGGCCTGCAGGATCGCCAGGGCGATCGAGAGGTAGCGGGTGTACTGCGTCATCTTGGTCTGGCCTGCTTGGCCTTCCTTGCGCAACTCCTCGAAGCGCGGGATGACCACGGTCAGCAGCTGGATGATGATGCTCGCGGTGATGTACGGCATGATGCCGATCGCGAACACCGAAAGCTGCAGTAGCGCACCACCGGAGAACAGATTGATGAGCTGGTAGATACCGGCGGATTCGCCACCGGAAACCAGCTTCACGCATTCCTGGACGTTCTGATAGTTGACGCCGGGGGACGGCAGCGCGGCACCCAACCGGTACAGCACGATCAACCCCAGCGTGAAGAGAATCTTCCGCCGTAAGTCCGGAGTCCGGAAGGCCGATACGAAGGCGGAAAGCACAGATCCTCCTGGCGAACGACATGGTCATGCCATGCGACTGAACCAACACGGCGTCGTGGTGGAGACGTCAGCCGATGACGAGCTTGGCAGACAACACTTGTTGAGACTCTACAGTGACACCGGACGAGTACTCGACTCGTCCGGTGTCGCTGTGACTACAGTACCGTCAGGCCAGTTCGGTGACGGTGCCACCGGCGGCGGTGATCTTCTCCTTGGCGGAGCCGGTCACCTTGTCGGCGGTCACCTGCACGGCGACGGAGATGTCGCCGTCACCGAGGACCTTCACCAGCTCGTTCTTGCGAACGGCGCCGGCCGCGACGAGCTCGGCCTTACCGACCGTGCCGCCTTCGGGGAACAGCTCCGCGATGCGGCCCACGTTCACAACCTGGTACTCCACGCGGAAGCGGTTGGTGAAGCCCTTCAGCTTCGGCAGGCGCATGTGCAGCGGCATCTGGCCACCCTCGAACGCCGCGGGGACGTTCTTGCGGGCCTTGGTGCCCTTGGTACCACGACCGGCGGTCTTGCCCTTGGAACCCTCACCGCGACCCACACGGGTCTTCTCGGTCTTGGAACCCGGCGCAGGACGCAGGTGGTGCAATTTGATGGTCATGTCAGACCTCCTCAACTGTTACGAGGTGGCGCACGACATTGATCAGACCGCGGTTCTGAGCGTTGTCCTCACGAACCACCGACTGGCGGATCTTCCGCAGGCCGAGGGTACGCAGGCTCGCGCGCTGGTTCGCCTTGGCACCGATCGTGCTCTTGATCTGGGTCACCTTGAGATCTGCCATGTCAGGCTCCCTGTCCCGCACGCGCACGCAGCATGCCCGCCGGAGCGACGTCCTCGATCGGCAGACCGCGACGCGCGGCAACCTCTTCGGGACGCTGGAGCATCTTGAGCGCGGCAACCGTCGCGTGAACGACGTTGATCGCATTGTCGCTACCGAGCGACTTGGCCAGAATGTCGTGAATGCCAGCGCATTCGAGCACGGCACGCGCCGCACCACCGGCGATCACACCGGTACCGGGCGAAGCCGGACGCAGCATGACCACACCGGCCGCCGCCTCACCCTGAACCGGGTGGGTGATGGTCGAGCCGATCATCGGGACGCGGAAGAAGCTCTTGCGAGCCTCCTCGACACCCTTCTGGATGGCCGCGGGAACTTCCTTGGCCTTGCCGTAGCCGACGCCGACCAGACCGTTGCCGTCACCGACGATCACGAGGGCGGTGAAGCTGAAGCGACGACCACCCTTCACGACCTTGGAGACGCGGTTGATCGCGACTACGCGCTCGAGCTGGTTCTTCTCGGCCGCGTTGTCCCGACGGTCGCCGCCACCGCGACGATCGCCGCCACCGCGACGGTTGCCCTCGGGGCCACCGCTGGGGTTGTTGTTGTTCTGTCCGGCGGGTCCGTTGCCGCCGTCACGCCGCTGACGTCCCGGCATCAGACGTTCCTTCCGTTCGAAAATTCAGTCATCAGAACTTCAGCCCACCTTCACGAGCGGCATCGGCCAGCGCCGCGATGCGGCCGTGGTAGTCGTGACCACCACGGTCGAACACGACCGACTCGATACCGGCAGCCTTGGCGCGCTCGGCGATCAGCTGACCGACCTTGGCGCCCTTGGCGGACTTGTCGCCCTCCAGCGCACGCACATCGGCCTCGATCGAGGACGCGGCGGCGATGGTCTTGCCGACCGAATCGTCGACGAGCTGAGCGTGCAGGTGCCGCGAGGAACGGTTGACGACCAAGCGGGGACGCTCGGTGGTGCCGACGACCTTCTTACGCAGACGGAAGTGACGGCGGGTCTTCGACAGACGACGCTTCGTCGATGCGTCCTTGCCGAGCGGAATCCGCTTGGCCTTCTGGTTAGCAGTTTGCGCCATGATCACTTACCCGTCTTTCCGACCTTGCGGCGAACGACCTCGCCGGCGTAGCGGATGCCCTTGCCCTTGTACGGGTCGGGCTTACGCAGTCCGTGGATCACAGCGGAGATCTGGCCGACCTTCTGCTTGTCGATCCCGGAAACCGAGAACTTGGTGGGCGATTCCACCGCGAAGGTGATGCCTTCCGGGGCCTCGATCGGCACCGGGTGGCTGTAGCCGAGGGCGAACTCGAGGTTCGAACCCTTGGCCTGAACGCGGTAACCGACGCCGAAGATTTCCATCTTCTTCTCGTAGCCCTTGGTGACACCCTCGATCATGTTGGCGATCAGGGTGCGGCTCAGGCCGTGCAGCGAACGGTTGGCGCGCTCGTCGTTGGGACGGGCGACCACGAGCTGGTTGGCTTCGTCTTTGCTGACGGTGATCGGCTCGGCAACGGTGTGCGACAGGGTGCCCTTGGGACCCTTCACCGTGACGACCTGACCGTCGATGCTGACGTCGACACCGGCCGGGATTGCGATGGGGTTTTTACCAATACGCGACATTAGTCCAGACCTCCCTTACCAGACGTAGGCGAGGACTTCGCCCCCGACGCCCTGCTTGGCCGCTTGCCGGTCGGTGAGCAGGCCGGTCGACGTGGAGATGATCGCCACGCCGAGGCCGCCGAGGACCTTGGGCAGGTTGGTGGACTTCGCGTACACACGCAGACCCGGCTTCGAGACGCGACGCAGGCCCTGCAGGCTGCGCTCACGGCTCGGGCCGTACTTCAGATCGACGACGAGGGCCTTGCCCACCGGCGCGTCTTCGGTGCGGTAATCGGCGATGTAACCCTCGCGCTTCAGGATCTCGGCGATGTTCGCCTTGAGCTTGGAGTGCGGAGCCTTCACCTGATCGTGGTACGCCGAGTTGGCGTTGCGCAGACGCGTCAAGAAGTCTGCGATCGGATCAGTCATGGTCATGGTTAGACCTCGACACCTTTCTCGCTGCGGTTCCCATGCAGCATCTCCCCGCTTTCGCGAGGCGACCGTGGGCCTACAACAATTCGGCTGGTCCGGGCGGCACTTACCGACCGGATGAGTACTCTTCACGAGCGCTCGGCGCCCGGCACGATCCGCCCACGTCGAGCGTGGAGCGGACACAGATCTGCCCAGGCAACCGCTCTAGTGTAGGCAACGCCGTGGTCAGGACAAAATCCGGGGTTCAGGACGCGGGCTGGTTCGCGCGGGAGGTGGCCAGAATCGCCGAAGCCGAGACCCCGGTGGCCACGATCAGCATCATCTCGCCGCCGACCAGCATGCTCATCACGCCGCCCAGCAGCGCGCCCGTCGCGAAGGCCGCGTACTGCAGGCCGTACCCGAGCCAATCCCGCACGCTGCCGCCGCTGACGTGACTCTCGATGCCCTGGCCAAGTTTCACAACCGTTCCGGTGACATAGCTGAGCGGGACGCTGACCTCACCGCTCTTGACAAAGGCGGTGTTGAGCGCGCCGACCGCGAACGCGACGAACATGATCGGGACGAAACCCAGTTCCTGCCCGCCGGTTCGGCTGACCACGTAGTCGACCACCACCGCGGCGGCCAGCGCGACCGTGGTCACCACCGAGGCGCCGTAGTGGCCGTTGCGCCACAGCCGCCGTCGCAGCAGTGAGGCCACGAAGACGCCGAGACCGAAGGCGAACAGCAGCGATATCGCGCCGATGGCCAGCAGATAGTCGCCGTCGAACCAGCCGAGGAGCGCGCGTTCGGTATTTCCGGTCATGAATGTCACGAAGTATCCGGCGGAATGTGTATAGGCTGCCGCGCCGATAAATCCCGCCAATATCGAAAGAAACGCCACCATTGTCATCGCACCTGCCGGGATACCCCGCAGCGGCTGACGGTTGTCCAGGTCACGTGCACTTTTTACTGTGGTCGCAGTCACAATCCCACATCCTTCGCATCGAATCGAATCGGGGATCGACTTTGACCCTTCCCGCTGTCGTGACAACCCCGACGGTAGCGACAAGTGGAATTGCGGGCCATTGCTCGGATCACATTCTCGGAGAAGACACAGGATTATCAGGTTCCGGTAATACACAGGTAACCCGGTAATTCCCGATGAATTCTGTGTGACTTTTGTGAATCGACCGCACTACACGATGTGGTATCGAAACAGGTTCGGCGACAACCGATTTCCCCAGGTGAGGGGTGTGGTAGCTTCACGGAGTTCGTCGGATCTGCGCAGGAGGCTCGGCAGGTGTTTTCGCGCTCGGTGCGCCGTGGAACTCGCCGAGGCGGCTTCTACGCGCTGGCTGTTCTGCTCGGTGTCGGCACATTCGCGTTCCCCTCCCCCGCTCGCGCCGCCGATGCCTATGTCGACCGGCTCGCCGAATCCGCGGCCACTCCCGAGTTGAGCTGGTCGGACTGCGACGACGGTTTCCAGTGCGCGTTGGCGCGCGTACCCATGGATTACAACGAGCCGGCGGGTGCGCAGCTCGAACTGGCCACCATCCGGCTTCCCGCGAGCGATCCGAGCAAGCGCCTCGGCACTTTGTTCGTGAACTTCGGTGGTCCGGGGCCCTCGGGCGTCGACCGGTTACGGGAACGGGCACGCTGGCCGTGGCTGTTCTCCGAGGAGCTTCGCGCGCGCTTCGACCTGGTGTCGTGGGACCCGCGCGGGGTCTCACGCAGTGCGGGCGTGCGCTGCTTCGCCACTGCCGAGGAACAGGCCGAATACTTCGGCACCTTCCCCGGGACGCCCACCGACGCGAGTCAGGAAGCGGAATTCTTCGCGCGTTCGGCCGATCTCGCCGCCCGCTGCGGTCAGGCGGCAGGCCCGATCCTGAGTCACGCCTCCACCGCCAACACCGCCCGTGACCTGGACCTGCTGCGTCGCGCGGTCGGCGACAACGCGCTGACGTATCACGGCATCTCCTACGGCACACAGGTCGGCGCGGTCTACGCGAACATGTTTCCGCGCCGGGTGCGCGCGATGGTGTTCGACGGTTCACTCGACTTCGAGGGCAATGCCGACGGGCACGGCGCGGAGGGCACCCACCTTCCCCTCGACACCAGGCAGGGTGTCGCGGTCGGCATCGCCGAGACCTTCGACGCGTTCCTGCGCGAATGCTCGGCGGCGGGCCCGCGCTGCGCGTTCTCGGCCGGCGATCCGAAGCTGAAGTGGCTCGCGCTGGCCGAACGGGCCCGCCACGCCCCCATCCTGCTCGACGGAACACCATGGACGTTCTCCCAGGTGGTGACCGCCGCGGGCAGCCTGTCGCGCCCCGACACCTACGCCGATCTGGCGAACTTGCTGCAGCAGCTGTTCGACGCTGCGACCAGCGCCCCCGCCCTCGTGCCCGACTCGCTGTTCGACCCCGCCTACCCCGCCAACCGAGCCGAGGCGTTCTACGCCATCCAGTGCGCCGACAGCATGGTCCCGACCGAACCCGCGGCCTACAGTCGCGTCGCCGCCGTCGAAGACCTACACAACCCCTACTTCGGCCGCACCGCCGTCTTCAACGCCATGCCCTGCGCCTTCTGGCCCGCCCGCGACGCCGACCGCTACACCGGCCCATGGAACCGGCAGACCGCCGCCCCCATCCTGGTCATGAACAGCCGTTACGACCCGGCGACCCCCTTGCACGGCGCCTACGCCGGCGCTGCCCAACTGTCCACCGCACGAGTCCTGGTGATCGAAGGCGCCGGCCACAGCAGCATGTACGTCCCCAGCACCTGCGCCGAACAAGCCAAACGCGACTACCTGTTCACCGGCCAACTACCACCCGAGGAAATGCGCTGCGGCGTCGACCACTCCCCCTTCCCCTGACCCGTACCTATCATTGCGCCATGACGAACGCGCACGACCGGCGCCCGAAGCTGCCCGAATATATGACGTGGGAGGAACTCGAGCAGCAGCCCGAGGAAATCGCCTCGCGCATCGAACTGTGGGACGGTCGTGTGGTCTGGACGCGACGTGGACCAGGCGAGCATCAGGAAGCGAGCAACCTGTTGTGGAGCGCTCTTCGGCGCGACGCCAAGTGCGCGATGGACAGCAGACCCGACGAGTGCTGGCAGGTTCGCACCGAGACCAACGTCTTCTTCGGCCGGGAGGGCAAATCCGACTTCGTGACACCGGATTTCATGGTCCACCGATGCCTGGACGAGCCTTACGCCCACGTCCGCGCGGACGACGCGCTGCTGGTCGGCGAGGTCCTCTCCCCATCGAACACTGCCGCCGAAATGGAAGCCAAGAAGGCCAAATACGCGGCCGCGGGCATCCCCTGGTACTGGGAAGTCACCCTGCATCCGCGGCGCAGTGAAATCGCCTACGTGCAGGCGTCCGGCCTGGAATCCGGTACCGGGCCCTTGCCTGCGGGCGTATCACCGCTGCACAAGGCCAACTACATCTTGGTCGGCGCATGGTCGCCGGGCGATTCCACCGAGATCACCATCGGCTTCCCGTTCCCGATCACCATTCCGTGGCGGGATCTGGTGCTCTGAGCAGCGCCCGAAACGCGCGAAGGCACGGACTTCGGTGGAAGTCCGTGCCTTCGTTCGGTATTCGCCTTGGTGGCTGCGCTCACGAGGAGCGCGGGGTCACCAGGAGCTCTTGTGCACGCCCGGGAGCTCACCGCGGTGGGCCATTTCGCGCAGGCACACGCGGCACAGGCCGAACTTGCGGTAGACCGCGTGGGGGCGGCCGCAACGCTGGCAGCGGGTGTAGGCGCGGACGGCGAACTTCGGCTTGGCCTCCGCCTTGATGCGCAGTGCTTTCTTAGCCATGTGCTCAGTTCTCCTTGAACGGGAAGCCGAGGTGCTTCAGCAGCGCGCGGCCTTCTTCGTTGTTGGTCGCCGTGGTCACCACGGTGATGTCCATACCGCGCGGGCGGTCGATGGAGTCCACGTCGATCTCGTGGAACATCGACTGCTCGCTCAGGCCGAACGTGTAGTTGCCGTTGCCGTCGAACTGCTTCGGCGACAGGCCGCGGAAGTCGCGGATACGGGGCAGCGCGATGGAGACCAGGCGGTCCAGGAACTCCCACATGCGGTCGCCACGAAGGGTGACCTTGGCGCCGATCGGCATGCCCTCACGGAGCTTGAACTGCGCGATCGACTTGGTGGCCTTGCGGATCTCCGGCTTCTGGCCGGTGATCAGCTCGAGGTCCTTGACGGCACCGTTGATCAGCTTCGCGTCACGGGCGGCGTCGCCGACACCCATGTTGACGACGACCTTGACCACGCCGGGGATCTGCATCACGTTGGCGTACTCGAACTCGCTGTTCAGCGCGTCCTTGATCTCGGCGCGGTAGCGCGCCTTCAGCCGGGGCTGAGTCTGCTCAGAGGTGGTCATGTCAGATGTCCTTCCCGTTCTTACGGGAGATCCGAACCCGCTTGCCGGTGGTTTCGTCGGTGCGGTAGCCGACGCGAGTCGGGTTTCCGTCGGAGTCGACGACCATCACGTTGGAAACCTGGATGGGGGCTTCCTGGGTCACGATGCCACCCGAGGAGGCGCCACGCTGGTTGGCGGAATCCGCGACGTGCTTCTTGATGCGGTTCACGCCTTCGACGAGAACCTTGCCGGTCGCCGGGTAGGCCTGGATGACCTTGCCCTTGGCGCCCTTGTCCTTGCCCGAGATGACGAGCACGGTGTCACCCTTGTGCACCTTCATGTCAGAGCACCTCCGGGGCCAGCGAAACGATCTTCATGAAACGCTTGTCGCGCAGCTCACGGCCGACGGGGCCGAAGATGCGGGTGCCGCGCGGATCGTTGTCCGCCTTGATCAGCACAGCGGCGTTCTCGTCGAACTTGATGTAGGAACCGTCCGGACGGCGGCGCTCCTTGACGGTGCGCACGACGACAGCCTTGACGACGTCGCCCTTCTTGACGTTCGCGCCGGGGATGGCGTCCTTGACGGTGGCGACGATGATGTCACCGATACCGGCATAGCGACGCGACGAGCCACCGAGCACGCGGATGCAAAGGATTTCCTTCGCCCCGGTGTTGTCGGCGACGCGCAGTCGCGACTCCTGCTGAATCACTTCAGCACCTCCTGGACCTGGATGTATACGTACGCCGGATTGCCGACCCGACGCACATGGTCAGTTACCCACCAGACGCGCGCCTGCCAGCGGTTTTGTCCACCACTGGGGGTTCACGGCCGGATTGCGAGGGCAGAGCTCCCGCAGGCAACCGGTCTAGTGTAGGCGAACCCGCAGGTCGACCCAAATCGGGGGTCGTCGGCCAATTTGAAGCGAATATGTTTCAAACTGCCGTGCGCGTGTGTGCCCCGTTGTTACGGTCCCCCTGCTCGTCGCGGGGACGAGCCGACGAGGAGCCACCATGAAACTCACCCTTGCCTCCACAGCCTTCGCCGCCGTCCTCACGGTGCTCGCGCCGCAGGCCGCCGCCGGGCCCGTCATCGACATGCTCACCGACACCCTCACGGTCGGCTGCACCTCCAAGATCGACGTCGTCGGCCTCGACGACTACGTCGGCGCCCAGGTCGACTTCGTGGCCAACGGCAAGTTCTTCGCCAGCGACACCGTCGACCTCGAGGTCACCGTCGGTGGTGTCACGGTCGCCAAGGCCACCGCGTTCTACCACGTGGAATCCGAGGTCGAAGTGCAGTTGACGGCGTTGCTGCACGCCACCGGCATGCCGCTGGTCTCCAAGCGCGTACCGACGGTCATGCGAATCATCAACGCGGGCAGCGGTTTGGCCTGTGACCTGGTGACCGGCAGCGCGGGCAGCTCTTCCTGATCGCCGCAGCCCCCGAGACGGCAGCCGCGCCGGTAGCCTGTGCGAGCTGGATCGCAACGAGCATGGGTGCGGTTGCCGCATCGGGGAAGGAAGTCCTGTGACACAGTCCGGCCGTCCGTCGGTTGTCGACCGCCGCGCATTCCTGGCCGCCCTGGGGTTGGTGCCGGTGGCCGTCGCCCTGGCATCGTGCTCGTCCGATGCGCCCGCGGCGCAGTTGAACGGTGTGGATCTGAGCGGGGGCGATCCGGCGATTCGCCCGCAGGACGACCTGTACCGCCACGTCAACGGCGCCTGGCTGCGCGACTACCAGCTGCCGCCGGACAAGGCCTCGGTCGGCGCGATCACCGACGCCAACGACCGGACCCTCGATCAGCTGCGCGCGATCATCGAATCCATCTCCGATCCCGAGCCGGGTTCGGAGGCGCAGCAGATCAAGGATCTCTACGACGCGCGCCTGGATCTCGACGAGATCGAGCGCCTCGGCATCACGCCGCTTGCCGGGTTGTTCGCCGCGATCGACAAAGCCCCGGGCAAGCCGGAGCTGGCCAAGGAGATGGCGATCGCACCGATCGCCGGCCTGATCGGGATGGGCATCGGCATCGACCGGAAGAACTCCAAGGCTTACATCCCCAGCGTCGGCCAGTCGGGCCTGATGCTCGGCGAGCAGTACTACCGCAAGCCGGAGTTCGCCGAGCAGCTGGCGGGCTACCAGGTGTACCTGGAGAAACTGGCGCAGGGCATCGGCCTGCCCGACCCGGCCGGGGTGGCCCAGCGCGTGCTCGACCTGGAGAAGCGCATCGCGGCGGCGCACTGGGACAGTGTGCGGCTGCGCGACACCGACGCCACTTACAACCTGATGAGCTGGGACGAGCTCACCAAGCTGGGACCGCAGTTCGACTGGGACCCCTGGCTTTCGGGCATGACCGACCGACCCAAGTCGCTGTTCGACAAGATGGTCGTCGGGCAGCCGTCATTCGTCACCGCGGCCGCGCAGCTGTGGAGCGAGGTCGACATCGCTCTGTGGCGCGACTACCTCAAACTGCACGTCGCCGACACCTACGCGCGGTTCCTGCCCAAGGCGATCGCCGACGCGCGCTTCGAATTCGTGGGACGGGTGATGGCCGGGCTGGAGGAGAAGCCGGAGATGTGGCGCTCCGCGGTGGGCGTGGTCGACGACAATTTGGGCGAGCCGCTCGGAAAGCTGTACGTGGACAAGCACTTTCCGCCCTCGGCGAAGGAACGCGCCAAGGAGATGGTCGCCGATGTCACCGCCGCGTGGCGCGACAACTTCACCAACTCCACCTGGATGTCGCAGGCCACCCGGCAGGCCTCGATCGCCAAGCTGGACAAGATCGTCGCCCAGATCGGCTACCCCGACAAGTGGGTCGACTACTCCTCGGTGCAGATCAAGCGCGGCAAGCTGATCGAATCCCTGCTCGCGATCAACGCTTTCGAGTCCAAGCGCGCCTTCGCCCGCCTCGGCACCGAGGTCGACCGCTCGGAGTGGGGCATGTCGCCACAGACGGTGAACGCCTACTACAGCGCGACCACCAACCAGATCGTGTTCCCCGCCGCCTATCTGCAGCCGCCGTTCTTCGACAAGGACGCCACCGACGCGGTGAACTACGGCGCCGTCGGCTCGACGATCAGCCACGAGATCGGTCACGGTTTCGACGATCAAGGTTCCAAGTACGACGGTGACGGCAACCGACGCGACTGGTGGCAGCCGGAGGACCGCGCGGCGTTCGACGCCAAGACCCAGCAGATCATCGCGCAGTACGACGTGCTCGTCCCCGAGGGCGCCCCGGAGGGTCAGCACGTGAACGGCGCGCTGACCGTCGGCGAGAACCTGGCCGACCTGCGCGGCCTGCAGATCGCGTTGGAGGCGTACAAGAAGGTGGCGCAGCGGTCCGGCGAGACGCCCGATTTCCGCTCGGTGTTCCTGTCGTGGGCGCGGCAGTGGCGCGACAAGCAGACCGTCGAGGCGACTCTGCAGGGTCTGCAGGACACGCACTCCCCCAACGAATTCCGCTGCAACCAGGTGGTACGCAATATCAACGAGTTCTACACGACCTTCGATGTGAAGGAAGGCGACAAGCTGTTCATGCCCGCCGACCAGCGCGTCGCCCTGTAGACGGGGCTTGCACCCTCCCGATTCGCCGTAGGTTAGCCTAGGCTGACCTAAACCTGCTCGATGGAGGATGCGCTCATGACGTCAGTTCGGACTTCACGCGGCTGGCGGCGCGCCGCGGTGGCCGCGCTCGCCGGTGCGCTCGCCTTCGGCGTCGTCGCCTGTGGTTCCACCGAGGACGAGGCGGGCTCGGGCGAAGCGGTGACCATCACCCACGCCCGCGGCGAGACCACCGTCACCGGGACGCCGAAAAAGATTGTCGCCCTCGGCAATCAGTGGCTCGATTCCACGCTGGCGCTCGGCGTGGTGCCCGTCGGCTACATCGACAACGTCTCCGCGCTGTCCAAGAGCACCCCGCCGTGGACGCCCGACAGCCTGAAGTCCGCGACCGCCCTCAACACCCAGGGCAGCGTCGCCGAGCAGGTCGCCGCACTGGAACCCGACCTGATCCTGGCCGACCCGTTCATCGCCGATCAGAAGACCTACGACGACCTGTCGAAGGTGGCGCCGACCATCCCCGCGCTCACCAAGGACGCCGTCACGCCGTGGCAGGACCAGGTCGCGGCCCTCGGCAAGGTGCTGCACAAGGAATCCGACGCGACCGCGACGATCAAGAAGGTCGATGACAAGATCGCCGCCATCACCACCGCCAACCCGGGCCTGAAGGGCAAGACCTTCGCCAGCACCTGGCTGGCCAGCCCCGCTCAGCTGATGGTGCTCACCGACCCCAACGACGGTTCGGCCAAGGTGTTCACCCAGCTCGGCATGTCGATTCCGGCGAACCTCACCGCGCAGCCCGCCAACCAGGGCCGGCTGGCGTTGTCGCCGGAGCGCGTCGACGAGCTCACCGCCGATCTGCTGCTGGCCGGCTACTCCCCCGGTCTCGACGAGAAGTACCGCCAGCTGCCGGGTTACGCCGAACTGCCGTCGGTCCGCAAGGGTTCGGTGGTGTTCCTGACCACGCAGGAGATCAGCGCGATCAACCAGCCGAGCGCCCTGTCGGTGCCGTACATGCTCGACAAGCTCGAACCCGCGTTCGCCGCCGCCGCGAAATAAGCTCCACCCACAACTCGAGGATTCACCGTGCTTGCCTCCCCATATCCCGCCCAGACTCGGTTCGCCCTCCGCGCAGGTGTCACCTGTTTGACCACGCCGGCCGGTGCGGTGCTGCTCAATCCGCCGCGCAACGAGAAGCTGACCGGTCTGGGCGCGGGGGCACTGCAGGCACTGAAAACCCTCAACCAGGGCCCGGCGACGGCCGCCGAGATGGCGACCGCGGCCGCTGGTGACGACATCACCGGCCTGATGCGCAAGCTCACCGACGGCGGCTGGCTCGCGGTGACCGTGCGCGACGGCGGCCGCGATCTCTACAGCATCCGCCCGTTCGCCCAGCCCGCGCCCCGGCCCGAGGTCGCACTGCCGACCTGGTCGGCCACGCTGTCGAAGTTCGCCGTGCTGCACCGCGACGCACAGGGTTTCGTGCTCGAGCATCCACGCTCGTGGTGCGATCTGCGCATCCACGATCCGCGCCTGCTCGCCCTGCTCGACGGGCCGCTGGCCGCCGATTCGCCGGTGGCCGCCGCGGTGAAGACGCAGTTCATGGCCGACCTGCAGTGGTGCGGGTTCCTCGTCGACGGTGACGAGGAGGAGCACGAGTTCACCACCCGTTCCTGGAACGCGCCCGACCTGTGGTTCCACCGGCGCAGCACGCTCGGCGCCCGCACGGTCACCTGGGACGATTTCGGCCCGACCCGCTGGGCCGAGGGCAAGTTCCCCGAATTGCCCGCTCGCCGAGCGCCTTTCGCCGGTGACCCGATCTTCCTGCCCAAACCCGATCTGGTCGCGCTTCGCGTCGGCGACCCGAGCCTGTCGGCCGCCCTCGAAGACCGCGTCTCCACCCGCGCCTTCGACGACAGCGCCCCCGTCACCACCGCCCAACTGGGCGAGCTGCTCTTCCGCAGCGCCCGCACCCGCGAGGACGGCTCCCGCCCCTACCCCTCCGGCGGCGGTGCCTACGAGCTCGAGGTCTACCCCGTGGTGCGCAATGTGGCAGGCCTGGAAAGCGGGATGTACCACTACGATTCGGTCGACCACGCCCTGCGCCACGTTGCCCCCTTCGACTCCCCCGCCGTCCAGAAACTGGTGAAGTCCACCTCGGCCACCCTGGCCGGTGGCGCGGAACCCCAAGTGGTCCTGTTGGTTTCGGCCCGCGCGGGCCGGGTGATGTGGAGCTACGAACAGGTCGCCTACGCCAACATCCTCAAGCACGTCGGCGTCTTCATGCAGACCGTCTACCTCTCGGCCACCGCCATGAACCTCGGCGTCGTCGCCCAGGGCTTCTCCGACACCTCCGCCTTCGCCACCGCCACCGGCCTCGACGAACTCGAGGAGTGCAACGTCGGCAGCATCATCGTCGGCTCGCCTGCCCGCTGAGAAACTTCGCGTGAGAGCTACGTCACAAGATGCAACCCGCGACGCGGGGAGTGCGTCCAACCAATCGACGTGCTTTCTATCGGAGCGAGGGTTTCATGAACGACGACTGGTCGGCGCCGACTCGTGCGGAGAACAACGCCCTGCGTGCGCAGATCGATTCGATGCTCGAGATGTTCGCGTCGGAGAAGTCGGCGCTGCTCGGAATGCAGGCGCGTGCGGCCGAACTGGTGAGCGTGTGGTCCGAGGACGGGTTGGTGCGCGCTTCGGGCAATATCGCCGGGGTGTCCGAAGTGCACATCGAACCGGACGCCTTCAAACGGTCCACTCCTGAGTCCCTCGGCCGCTCCGTCACCGAAGCCCTCGGCGAGCTCGGCCGACAGACCGCCCGTACCCAGGAAGAGGCACTGAGCCCGATCTCGGCAGCCATGCCCGACCTGTCCGACCTGGTTCCCGGCGCACCGAGCATGAAAGAACTGATGGCCCAGCTCGCCCCGCCCGCGCCACCGAAACCGGAACCGGTCGCCGAGGCTCCGCGCGGTCTCGTCGACGATGAAGACGACGAAGACGGCTACTTCCGCAACCGCAACTACCTGCGATGAGTTCGCTGAACGTCGACCCCGACGGCCTGCGCAACACCCAGCCGGCCTTCACATCGGTCGCGTCGACCATCACCACAGCGGCTCAGCAGCTGGCGGCGGTGATCGCGGCCGAAGGCGAATGCTGGGGTGGAGACGAGATCGGCGCCGCGTTCGCCAAGAACTACACGCCCGGCGTCGAGCCGGGACAGCAGGCGATCACCGGTCTGGCCACCGTGATGACGCAGCTGGGCACCAACATGGTGACCATCGCCGACACATTCCAGAACCAGGACACCGGCCACGCCGGGCAGATCGCCCAGGCCGAGGGCGCTCTGTAATGGGCATCGAGATTCCCGACGAACTGCAATGGGTCGCCAAGTACATCCTCGGCGCCGGTGACTGGCCCGATGGCGACGAAACCGCCATGCGCCGCGTCGCCGACGGGTGGACTGCGGTGGCCGGCACTCTCGACACCGTCGACGACGCGGCCGCGCTGGCACTGAACGCCGCGCTGACAGCGATCTCCGAAGGTGAAACCAACACCGCCATAGCCACTTTCCGCGACAAACTGCTGTCCGGAGATCAGGCGACGATGACGGCGGTCCGCAAATGGTGCGAAACCCAAGCCACGCTGCTCGACGACGGTGCCAACGATATCGAGCACACCAAGTTGGTGATCATCGGAACGATGATCGTCACGGCGGTCGAGCTATCCGTGGCGCTGGCGACATCCTGGACGGGTGTGGGTGCGGTCGCCGGTGTCGCCGCGCGCGTCGCGGGCCAGATCGCGGTGCGTATGGCGATCAAACAACTCATCGCCCGCATGCTCACCCGAGGTGCCGCCAAAGCCGCAGCCCGCCTCGCCTTGCGCGGCGCCGCTTTCGAAGCACTGGAAGAGGGCGGCGTCGATTTGGCAGCCCGCCTGATCCAGGTCTCCAACGGCGACCGCACCGCCGACAAGTTCGGCTGGACCGACCTCGGTCTTGCCACCTTCGGCGGGGCGGTCGGTGGTGCGGTCGGTGGTGTATTAGGCGGCGGCACAGGCGCTCTCGCCGACACCGCAGGCTCCACCGTGGGCAAACTCGCCGGAAAGGTCGTCGGCGGCACCGTCACCGAACTGGGCGCCGACATCTCTGCTCAAGCCGCGGCCGCCGGAGTCGGTGCCGCCTTCCTCGGCCAGGAATTCAACCTCGACCTCGGTGTCGACACCTTCACCAGTGCCGGTGCCGGCGGTGTCCAGACCGCCCTCGAATCGGGTTCCTCGCCGGGTCAGGCGCCCACGGTCCCCGACCTCGGCACCGGTGTCCCTGCCGCCACCTCCCCCGCCGCCACCAGCCCACCCGCCTCGACTACCGAGGCTCCCGCCGCCACCGCGCCCGCTGCCACCGGCGAACCCTCGACGTCCGCTCCCGACAACGGCTCCCCGTCGACGTCGGCACCAGTCGACAACAACGCCCCGGCAGCCGCCGGCGATCCGGCAACATCGGCACCCGCCGCCGGCGATCCCGCCCAGACTGCCCCAGCCGCCACCGGCGAACCCGCGACATCCGCACCAGCCGACACCGGTGTTTCCGCACCTGCCACAAGTACCGATCCCGCCGCTACCGCCGCGCCAGAGGCCCCAGTCTCCACCAACCCGGACTCCAGCGCCTCCATACCTTCCGATGGGGACGTCCCCTCAGCCGGGCTGAACACCAATGACCCAGGGATCACCGATAATTCGTCTCCGTCTACGAATCCCCCGACGGCGGAAGAACCTCAGTCGAATCCCACCGCCGATACACCACCAACACCCGCCCCGGAGACCGCGCAACCGACAGGCGATCCGACGCCCGACAACGGCACACCTACCAACGACGACGCCCCTCCGTCGAACCCTCCGTCGAACCCGCCGTCCACCACTGTCCCGGACGCACCTGCTCAGTCCACACCGCTCACCACTGACACCTCCACCCTCGACCTTCCGCCCCAACAGTCACCGACAACCGTCGTTCCGGAATCCGAGACAACCGTCCCGCCGGTGGCGCAACAGAATCCGAACACCTCACCCCCGAGCACAGCGCCCGAATCGTCACCCCAGCAAACGCCGACCACTACCGTCCCCGCCTCGGTACCGACAGCCGTCGGCAGCACCACCCAGCCACCGACCGCTAATCCCACCACCGCACCCGCATCCACCGAAACATCCACAGCTACGGCAACTTCCAGTCCCCCACCCGCGACGGCGCCGGCCACTCAGCCCGGAACCACAACGCCCCCGAGTGCTGCGACCAACCAACCGACTGTCTCAACGCCGCCTACCCACAGCTCGACGACACCGTCCTCCACCACCCCCACCTCACCTGGGCGGTCCAATCGCCCCGCCACAACAACTCCGACCCCCAGCCAGGTCGCGCAGAATCATCTACCGGATCCTGGTCACAGTCCCGATGTCCGTCCGCTCCGCGATTCGCCACCGATCAGCCTGGCTGCCCACTCCTCGGCTTCCACCGTCATGCCGGTCGACCAGCAGGAAGCATCCGATGCAGCCGCCACAACTTCGAACAACGGAACAACTGCGGGCGTACCTGGCTCAGATCTTTTCGACCCAGGAATTCACGATAATCGAGAGCCGTCACGCGTGGATCTGTCGCCAGATCCTGACCCCGAAGGAGATCGAGGAGGGAATGGGGCTCGGCCTGGCGAGCTACGCAGTGGACAAGACGACCGGGGTAGTCATCGCGCAGTCGAGCCTGGCGCTGGAAACGATCGGGGAGATGTACGACACGGCAATCGAGGAGGAGAGGCCGCTCCAAGCCGAGCAGGTCTACCCGCCACTGAACCGGTTGGCGCTCAATCAGATCCGGGAGGACTCCGAGACGATCGAGTACCGGGTGACGGTCGAGTCGATGGAAACATCACCTCCGACCACCGAGGACCTGCATCTGACGATCAACAAGACAACCTTGGAAACCACGCCGTACACACCACTGGCACCGATGGTGGCCGCCCGAGCGGCGTGGAGCCGGGAACGCCACGGCACGTGGCCGACAACGGAGACGTTCGAGGTCTAGCGGGGTCACGCGACGCGAACTCCACTCTGCCCGCCGATAGCCAGGCGACCGTGCAACCGGAAGCGCCCAGAACCACAACAACTTCTGAGGCCTCTACTCCTACTCAGCCTGGTACGTCCCCGCACTACGGTCCCTCGCAGCAAAGCCCGCAGCTCACGCCGCACCAAACCGCCCAAACCGCCATCACGAGCTCTGCGGAACACAGCAGGCAGCGTCGTGACCGACTCCGAAACCGGAATCCTCAGCAATCGAACCAAGTTCAGAATGCGCGGACCAACGGACGGTTCCTCTGGGAACGGCACGACAATCAGGTCGACCAACCCATCTCGGTTATCCGACTCCGGGTCTTTATCGCCGGCAATCTCCCCCCACATATCCGTGCCGACATCGCGCATCATCTGTCCTGGATCGCTGACACTTCCTTCGCAGACCCCAACGCTTCGCTACGGTCGGGCGACCCCCTGGTCATCGATATCGTCCCGGTCGCAGACCCCGGCGAAGCAGACATGGCTGTCGACCCGAGCCAGATCACCAATCCCCAACAGCTCGAATCTGCGCTGCGCCAACACCTCGGCGTCACAACGCAACTCGGGGCACCACTGACCCTGGATGATCTTCGTTCGCTGAGTAACGATGTCGCAAGGGCAAATACGAATCCCCCGGTCACCAACCCGGGGGCCCTGCGCTCGTATGGACCGCAACGGCTTCGGGGAATCGAGACACCCGCCTATCAGGCCGACCTGGAAGACCTTCTGCGAGAAGGCAATTCTTTCAGCTCGGGCGCCGACCCCCGAACACACCCGTATGGCACGGCGATAAACGACGGCGGCACCAGTGTGTCGGGACGTGGGAACAACTGCTTGGACTGTTCACTCTCAGCCCTTGCCTCGTTCTTCGGCCTTCCGCAGGTGTCGGCACCGCGGTTCCCCGATCCCGCGCCGACCGGCGGAATCGACGAGCAGAGCGGCGAAAGTACCGGGCTCGACCGAGCCCGCACGTGGCTCGGGGACGGTTTGCGTTCGTTCGTCGGCGGATTGCCGATAGCGGCCCAGTATGCGGAACTTCATAATCACATCGCTGCGCTCGGGCCCGGGTCGGCCGCCCTGGTCGTCAACAGTTGGCATGCTCGCGACAGCGCGGGCAACCTGCGATACAACGGCGACGGCACGCCGGTCATCGCTGGTTCCCATGCGACGGTGATCGTGTTTCCGCCCGGTGCGACGGGACCGGTGTGGTGGGATCCGCAGCAGGGCTTCACCTCGGACACCCCGCCCGCTTGGATGGTGGACAATTCCTATTCGCTGAGCTTCACCCCGATCACTCCCTACGGAGGTACGGCCCATGGCACAACCGGTTCCAACTCTGGAGCAAGCCCAGCAGCTCCTTCGGACGGCGTTCGAATCGACCCGGGAATTCAATCTGATCGAGACCCGTCAGGGTTGGGTAGCCCACCCGGTTCCGACAGCGGAGCAAGCCGAACAGGGGATGACGGTCGGCCAGGGCAACTTCGTGATCAACAAGGCGACCGGGGTGATCACCGCGCACAGCAGCCTGCCGATGCAGATGATCGGGGAGCAGTTCGACCAGGCGATCGAGACAGGCCGACCGGTGCAGGGTCACCAGGTGTATCCACCACTCCATCGGATCCATCTGGTGAAGACCTTCGAGGACCCACAAACAGTCCGGTATCAGGTCCACGTAATGGAGCTGGAGCAACCGAACAACCCGCCGACGACGCAACTGCTGACGATCGACAAGGAAACCCTGCACTTCCAGCCGAGCAGTGGACCACTGTCGCAGGCCACAGCGTGGGCCGAGATGCTCAGCAGAACGACGGGATCCTGGCCGACGGAGGAAACGATCGACCGGTAGACAGCGCACCGTCGGCCGTCGAATCTCCGACTCCGCGGGAATCCTCACCCGCCAGCGACATACACGGCGCCACGAGCCCGTCGGCGACAACCCCACCGGGCCAACCGTCGCCGGTACCGCAGCAGTCGCTCGGGACGAGCCCGACGCCGTCGCATCCCCCGAACGATCAACCGGCGTTCGGGCAGACTCCATTGCCTGCAATCAGCGCAACCACGGCGACAAGCACGAATCAGTCCGCCCGTGCTCTTCGCGAGTCTCTTCGAGGGTTGCCGTCTCAGGGCGGACATACGGTACCGGTCGACACCAACCGCAGCCCATTCATCCAGCGCCCACCCGCCTATCGCATCCGCCGCTTCCACCTCGGCGGAAACCAACGGGTCGCCGTCGCCACCATCCGCGCCCACATCCCCAACGCACACCTGATGTCGCCTGCCGACCTGCGGCAGGCGATGGAGAGTATCCAGGCGCGGGTGGACGCCACCTTCAACAACGGGTCCCGACTATTGAGTGGAGATCTACTGCTCGTCGACCTGGAGTTCACCACCGATCCGCAAGACGCAGACCTCGAGTTGGACTCGGCCCAGCACCCGAATCGCCAGGCCAACATCCTCCGCGAGCACATCGGACTGTTCCCCAGTCCACCCGGAACAATGTTGAGCCCCGATGACCTCCGAGAAATCAGCAACGACATCGCACGCGCCAACACACCGACGCCCTTCTCCGACCCGGCGGATTCCCGGGTCGTCGATCACAACCATCTCGATGACATCGAAGACTCGGCGTACCAGAACGAGGTCGAAGACCTTCTTCGCGACGGCAATTCCTTCGTCACCGGGGCCGATCCGCGCACCCACCCGTATGGGCAAGCGATCAATGACGGAGGCACGGAAGTGCCCGGGCGGGGAAACAATTGCCTCGACTGCTCCCTGTCGGCATTGTCTTCGTTCTTCGGCCTTCCCCGTGTTTCGGCACCTCGTTGGCCAGACGTGAACGATGACGGAACACCGGATTCCCGCAGTGGTGAGGAAGACGGCAACGAGCGCGCCGCAACATGGCTCGGCCGTAATTGGGTCTCGTACTCGAGTACTTCGGGTATGCCGGTCGTCGCGCAGTACCAGGCGCTGCACAACTACATCGCCAGTCTCGGCCCCGGCTCGGCAGCCTTGGTCGCCACGGGTTGGCACGCGCGGGACCAGAACGGCGCCCGACGGTACAACCCCGATGGAACACCGGTCATCGAAGAAGGACACGCGACCGTCATCGTGTTTCCACCTGGCGCGGCCGGGCCGGTCTGGTGGGACCCTCAATCAGGCGAAACGTCCGACGTACCCCCGCCTGCCCTGCTCAAGGATGCCGGGGCGATGTGGTGCATACCCATCGACGCGAACAATGGAGGATCGAACAATGGCGCAACCAGTGCCGGACAGGGAACAGGCCCGACAGTTGCTGGCCCAAGTCTTTGGCCCGGAGAAGACGTTCAGTATCTTGGAGAGCAACCACGGCTGGGTATGCCGCGAGATGAGCGCCCAGGCCAGCACTTCACGCCAGCAGATGCCGACCCTCGGCCGAGGGAGTTTCGTGATCAACAAGCACACCGGGGTGATCACGGCGCACTCGAGCATGGGCATGACATCGATCGGCGAGGAATTCGACCAGACAACGGAAGCGGGCCTACCGCCCCAGGGCTATCAGATATATCCGAAACAGCGCCGAATCCACCTGACACGAATCTCGGAGGAACCGAACACCATCGTGTACCGGGTCGACCTGACATTCCTGGAAGCACCGGACGACCCGGGGATCACCCAGGAAGTCGAGATCACCAAGAACCCGATCCGCCACCAACCCACGGATCGGGTCTCAGCAGTGGTGACATCGTGGGCATCCATGAAGAGCCGTACCACGGGAACCTGGCCCGCGGAGGGGACGATCGAGGAGTAGCGGGCCAACAATTCACGGTCGCCTCCGCCACACCCACACCGCAGCAAATTCAGAACGCGAACCGAGCGCGTGCGGCGCGTGCCAGTCTGCGAACACGGCAGCCGGATGGTGGTGTACAGCCAGTTGTCGAAAGCGGCAGACGTTTCACCTGGGCTCGGCACGTCAGCGCTTTCAACACCCCCGTCTCTGTACTTCGAGTCGGCCTCGGCATGGATGCCAGGGGCATCGATCCTGCGGTGCTCGCGGCTCTCCACGCGCGGCTTCAGCTAGCCGTCGACCTCCATTTCAATGGCGGCAGTCGGTTCGCGAACGGCGACTGGGTCATGGTCGATCTCGTTCCGGTGGCGAACTCCAGTGCGGCTGATATGGAACTGCGAGTAGACAATTCAGGCCTGCCCGGCACGATCGCCCCTGAAGCCGACATGAGCGAGGTCACGGCTCACCTGCGTGCGCAATTGGGCCTCGAACCCGGGGGCGAGCAGCTTTCGCCGCATGACCTTCAGCAGCTCAGCAGCGCCATAGATCGAGCAACTTGTGCACCTCCCACACCACCATGGCTCACCGACCCGCCCGTTGGCCACGCTTCGGCGACAGTGTCCCAGCCGAACTCCCCGTTCCCGTCTCCAACCCCGCCAGATTCCCGTGCGCCCGAGTCGATTCCGGCTGCACGCCAGGCACCGCCTTCGACGGCGAGCGGTAGTGCGCCCCGATGGCCCGCCGGCGACGGGCCGGATCAGACTTCGCGATGGATTCCGGACGGCCAGTCCTGGGGTATGGCCAGTCCCGCTCAATCACCACCGGCGGCCGGCCGACGACCGCTCTGGCGCAGGATCCTCGGGCTGCCACCGCGTACTCCCACACCGGCCGCACCCGTACAACAGCCCCATCCGACGCCCACGCCAGCGGTCGTTCCAGCACCCGCTCCACCACAGCACCACAACGACGATCACCGATCGCAGTCGATCGAGGAGCAACTCGGTTCGACGGCTTACCGACCGCGACCTCCGTTCGAAACCCGCGATATGCAGAACACATACCGCGGCGAACACCTTCCGGGAAACAGCATTTGGACATCGCCGCCTTCGCACGTGGACTACCTGGATGAAAACAGACGTCAAGCATTTCGCATCGAAATCCGAGGTGGACGTATCTACAATTCGAACGGCGAACTGTTCGATACCAGAGCTGGGCATTCGGTCTGGGGCGGATCCGGTCGCGCAATATTCGCGATGGACGAACACGGCAACCTGTATGCTGCACTCGAACACGCGCCCGGCGAGTTCCATCATTCCAGCTTTCTCGCCGGAGCGCCGGTCGCGGCGGCAGGCGAACTCGTCGTTGTCAACGGAGTAGTTCAGCAACTGACCGACTCCAGTGGTCATTATCGACCCGAACGAGGCCACACCTTGCAGGCCGTCAATCACCTGCGAGCATTGGGAGTTCAGCTCACTGCAGCGCAGATACGGCTCGAGGCATCGCAGTGATGAAAGGAATGTGGATGGATTACTGGGACGGAATCGTCCAGCGAATATTCTATCGGATCCAGTTCGAGCCCGAGCTCAGCGAAGAACTGGCGAGCAGAATCGCTGAAGCGCTGGTGCTCGAACCCATCGAATACCTCACCGCCGAGATGGAGTACGAATCTCTGGCAGGCGGGATCAACGACGGAAAACCCCTGCCCACACTTGTTCCGATGCGCCAGACCGAACCACAGCTGCGCGACTTCATCGGCCGAGTGGTAGCACACCTGGATTCGACTCGCCCCTGGCCGACACCTGCCTTCACCAAGCTGCCGGCAGAGTATCTGGCCGAATTTGCGAATTCCCGCCCCATCGCCCGGCTCGCCCTGGCCGTCGACGAAGTGTCAGCACGCCTAGCTCGGAGATTCAGTCACGACAGTGACGACGGCCCATTTCTGCTGCTGAAAATGCGCTCGGGAGAAGTCATCGGCATGTTCTCTCCATATTGGGACGACAGCACCGATGTCGTTGTCTACAGCGCCGACTCGAGTCGCGATGCCACCGATATCCTCCGCGAACTCACCGACTCCGGGCGGCTCGAACCGGAACGAATCTTCGTGCTCACCGCCGAATCAGCCCAGCAAAGCGCTGGGCGATACGAGACCACGAGCATTATCCCAGCATTTCACGGTGAGAGCGAACCCGGGAATACTGTATGGGAGGGCACTCATGTGGACTACCTCGACGATACTGCGCGACGCGAGTTCCGCCTCTTCGGCTACGACGGCCTACTTCATGACAGCAAAGGCGACTTGTTCGACACGTCGGCTGCGAAAACGCTATGGACCCCCGGCGGCGGGCGGGCAATATTCGTCATGGACCGCAATGGCGTCCTGTATTCGGCACCCTTTCACCTTCTCGGCAAATTCCACCATTCCAGTTTTCTGGCGGGAGCGCCGGTAGGGGGTGCGGGCGAGATCGAGGCAAAAGCTGGCGTAGTGCGCCTGATCAGTGACCACAGCACTCATTACCAGCCGACTCGGAAATACACTGGGCAAGTCTTGGACAGTCTTCGCCGTCAAGGTGTGGACACGACACCGATCGTAGTCGAGCACCATTCGGCCGAGGAATGAACTGAGCGCCCACCGCGAGCTTCGGGCCCACCGCAGTTACCCCGCTAGCCGACCTGGCTGTCGCGGCGGCGGACATTGGTTCAATGCGTTCAATGTGGAAGGGGTGCACATTGATGCCGACGGAGACCACCTGAGAGAAAGCGAACTTCCATGATCGAGGAATCGCAGGCCAGAGAAATTGCGCAAGCCTTTCTGGGGTCGGACGAGTTCAGTCTCAATGAATTCAGTTCCGGCTGGCGTGTCGTACCGCGTACACAGAATCAGGGTTCAACCCCGTTGGTTGTGGAACGCGAAAAAGGAGAAGTACGTCAATTCCCTTCCTCCATCCCTCCGATGCGGATCGAGACCAGATATGTATACGTACGACACCTCGGACACGCCATTGTGACCGAGGCCTAGCGACAAAT
This sequence comes from Nocardia rosealba, assembly GCF_020216065.1. GTDB lineage: Bacteria > Actinomycetota > Actinomycetes > Mycobacteriales > Mycobacteriaceae > Nocardia > Nocardia rosealba. Next base: position 205,255 of record NZ_JAIWNA010000007.1, on the reverse strand, counting down.
CTCCGACCGATGAACCCGAACCGGACGAAGCGATCAACGAACTGCTGTCGACCACACGGATTGACCCGGCAACGGTCACACCGTTGTCGACCGAAGACCTAGAGCCGTTCACCGACCAGTGAGAGCGAGAGGCGGGGATGAATCGCCCTGAGTTGCGGCGACATCGGCGATCTATGGTCGCCAGCCCATAGAGGACACCCATTGGCAGTAGTATCATCAATGTTACTAACATCAATGATACGGAGGGTCTATGGACTTCGTCGGTCGATGGCGTGAGTTGCGAACCCTCGATGAGGCGTTGGACGGGGTTCGCGCCTCGATCGGCACCGCGAAACCGGGGCGCTGCCTCATCCTGCGTGGCCGTCGGCGGATCGGGAAGTCCGCTCTGGTCGAGGAGTTCACTCAGCGCAGCGGTGTACCGAATGTGTTCTACACCAGCGAGATCGGGCTCGGCGCCGATCCGCTCGCCGAGTTCTCCGACACGGTTGTCCGCTCCACGCTGCCGGAGGCCGAGATCTTCGCCGAGGCGTTGCCTGCCAATTGGACAGCCGGCCTGCGCCAGCTCGCGGGCATCCTGCCCGATGACCAACCGAGCATTGTCGTTCTCGACGAACTGCCCTACCTGATGGACGAGGCCGGCGCGTTCGAGAGTGTCTTGCAGCGTGCGTGGGACCGCGAACTGTGCCGTAAGCCGGTGCTCTTGATCCTGATCGGCTCGGATCTCGCGATGATGCAAGCGCTCACATCCTATGGCCGCCCGTTTCACCAGCGTGGCTCCGAAATGCGGCTCGGACCGCTCGACCCCGCCGATGTCGCCACCATGATCGGGGCAGAGCCCGCCCCTGCGTTCGACGCCGCCCTGATCACCGGTGGTCTGCCCATCATCTGCGCACGGTGGCGGGCAGGCGAAGACATGTGGAAGTTCCTGGAGCGCGAGCTGGCCGACCCGGTCAGTCCGTTGGTCGTCTCGGCGCAACTGTCGTTGGCCGCCGAATTTCCTGAGCACACACTGGCACGCCAGGTCCTTTCGGCGATCGGTAGCGGGGAACGCACGTTCGCCAATATCGCCCGAGCAGCAGGGGGCCTGGCGTCAACGAGCCTGACGCGCGCACTGAGCCTCTTGGTGGACAAAGGAATTGTCGCCGCGGAGCTGCCCGTCAGCTTGACTCCGTCGAAGGACCGCCGTTACCGGATCACCGACTCGTATCTACGATTCTGGCTGACATTCCTCGGTCCCTACCTTCCCGAATTGGATCGGCTGCGCGCCGATCTCACTCTGCACAGGATTCGCCGCGGCTGGTCGAGTTGGCGTGGGCGCGCGGTGGAGCCGCTGATTCGCGAGTCGCTCTCCCGGCTCCTACCGGCCGAGGGCCTACCGGCCGTCCCCGTGATCGGCGGGTACTGGACCCGGACCAACGACGTGGAGATCGATATTGTCGGCGCCGACCGGGAGCCTGTAGCCCAGGAGTTGGCGTTCCTCGGTTCCATCAAATGGCTCGAGAACTCCCCCTTCGACGTCCATGACCTCACTGACCTGCAGAACCACCGGTTTCGGTTGACGGATGCGGCGATCCCGCTGATCGCTGTCAGCCGTTCCGGTTTCGCCACAGACCACCTCGCTGCCAGCTTCGGTCCCGCGGATCTGCTCGCGGCCTGGCAGCCGCCCGGAGGTCGATGAGGGTTCGACCTCGCCCGGCTCAGTCAGGGTTTCCCGGGACCGAATACAAATAGAGGGCGGGGGCTGCCGGTTGATCGAGGGAACCGGTTGGTGCCGGGGTGCGTCTAAGTTTGTAGCGGCGGGATTCTGCCGTGGGCGATCAGGTAGGAGTGCTGTGCGTAGCGTTGTGGTGATGCGGGCCGTGGTGTGTGGCGCGGTCGGGGCGGCGGTGCTTGCCGGGTGTGGGGAGAGCACTGAGGGGTCGGCCGGGCCTACTACTACCGTGCGGGATCCGGACACGATCGAGGTGTTCAACCCCTGCCGGGGGGCGTTGTCGGATGAGGTGCTGCGCAGTGTCGGACTTGATCCAGCGACCAAGCTCGTGACCACCGATCCTCCGAGCGGGGTGTCGGCATGGCGCGTCTGCAGTTGGGCGCCGCTCGACAGGCGCCCGGATGTCGGTCGGACCAGGGTCGCCGTTCTGTCTACCAGCCACAGCCTGGCAGAGGGACGCCAGAAGGCAAGCCTCGTCAACCTGCGAGATACCGAGGTGAACGGCCGCCCGGGTTTCGTTTCGCAAGAACGGGACGATCCCGACAGCTGCTACGTGTCGTTCGCGGCCGAACAGGGGATGTTCGAGGTCAAAGTCGGTTGGTTGAGCACCGAAGGGCCACGAGTCGGAGACACATGCAGCATGGCAGCCGACTACGCCACGGCGCTCGAACCGAATCTTCCGAAGTAGAGGGGGAAGCTGATGTCGCAGGACCACGCCACGCACTGGCGAAACCTGAAGACCCAAGCCATGAACGGCGAATTCAAGCTCGAGGAGGATCTCGGCCAAGCGCTCGCTGACGTAGTGAGCCAATACATCTCCGACCTCGAGGCACAAAAGTTCGAGGCGGGAACCCTCAGCCACCTCAGCGGCTGGGGCAGCCTCCCTTCCGCGGAGGCGATCCGCGGCAAGTACGAGAACAAAGCTGTAGCCGGCGGCTCGCACGACCCCGACGACTCCGCCGTGAAACGCCTGGATCAACACATCGCCATCGCCCGCGACCAGCGCGACACCTTCCTCGCCGCCATCGGCAAGTTGCAGGCTGTCGATCAGCAGTCCGCGGGCGCGATCGGCAATGCGGGAGCGGGGATCTGATGGGGTTCTGGGATCCCCTCGAGTCGGTCGGCATGGGTGTCTTCCACGTCGGCACTCTCGGGATCTTCAAGGTGCTCGACAACCATGACCGGTCCGACAACGCCGACGATCAACGGCGCGCTCTCGATGACCAGGGCAAGCTGGCGTGGGAGGGCGACCGCACCATCATCGGCGACGAGTGGGCGCGGTTGCGTGCGTGCGCGGATGTCACCATGCAGGAGGCTGCGGTGAAGGATCCCGAGCCGTTCAGCGACTGGCCGCATCAGCGGATCTGGGAGGCCTTGCAGGGCAAGGACGGTCAGGGCGGGGTCGATGCCGGGCAGATCAATGCGACGGCCGACGGTTGGCGTCGGCTCACCACCGGCACGGAAACCGCTGTCAACAACTACCGCACCAACTTCGAACGGGTGTTGACCGAAAAGTGGTCCGGCGCTTCGGGTTCCGCGGCCATCGAGGCGGTGAAGAGTTACACCACCGAGGCTGCCAAGCTGCCGACCACCTTCCAGATGGTCGCCAACGGTATCGACTACATGGAAGGCCTTCTCGGACAAGCGAAAATCGCCATCCCGAAACCGGAAGAGGTCAGCGCCTTCGACGAGTTCGTCGGCCATATCCCGGGCAACGGTACGGTCAAGGCCGCTCAGCATCGGGCGAACGAAGCGGAGGCGGACGCTCGGCTGTTCATGATCGGCACCTATCAGCCGGGTGCGCTCACCGTCGACCAGCAAACTCCGGTGCTACCCCTCCCCCGGAACAATGTCACGGATCCGGGCGGCGGAGTGCCGGGTGACGGTCCGGCGGGAGATCCGAACGGCGGGGGCGACAACACCGACAACGGTGGCGGCGCGTCGACGAATCCTGCTGGTACGCCGGAGAATCCAACCGCCGAGACCCCACAGTCGACCACTCCCGGCGATGATCAAGAGGACGACGGCACCGACGACGACTCGACCAGCCCGGCAGGCACCGAGTCACCGGCCACAACGCCCGCTACGACGCCGACGACGACACCGGCCACACCCGGCGACAGCAAACTCGGGTCTCCCGGAGCCGGGTCTCCCGGCTCAGGATCGCCGGGGTCTGGATCGCCCGGCTCGGGCGTGCCCGGTGGTTCCGGAGTACCGGCCGCGGGACGCTCCGTCGCGGGAACACCGGGAGCCGCAGGGGCGCAGAACTCCGGCGCTCGTGCGGGGGCGTCGGCGGCGGGTGCGCGCGGTATGAGCGGGATGCCCGGCATGATGGGCGGCGGCGGAAGGGGCGGTGGGCGTGACGACGAGAACGAGCACACCACCCCGGATTACCTCATCCATGATCGCGAGCACGAACTCATCGGGCAGTTGCCGCCCACGCTGCCGGCGGGTGGGGTGATCGGCGCATGAGCCGACCCCAAGCACCGGCCCTTGATCACACCTGGGTGCTCGATCCACATGCCTTCGCCATCGGGCTGGAAGCGCACGGCCGGGACCGGATGCCGTACCCGCTGACCTTCCAGCCCGAATTCGCCGAGACCATGGGAATCCACCGGCAGCGGCGGGAAGCTGCCCGGCACCGGTTGGTGCAGGTGTACGACGCGGTTCTGGACAGGGTGTTCCGGGCCGTTCTCGAGCCCGAGGTCCGGGTGGAGATCCAGGGCTTACACGGGCCGGGCCAGACCGAGGTCGTGCGCGTTTATGCGGGCATCGTCGAGGATCACGTGGCGTTGGCCGTTCAGGCCCCGGGGCCGACGCGCGAGCAAGGCGGCGACATCACGCTCTCCGTTGTCCCGCTGGGCGATCTGGCAGCGGCTATCGTCGCGAAACTGCCACGCCTGCACGGTGGTTCGACACAGCGTTTCGAGGGCAGGCGCAGCGATCTCGAGACGGCCACGTTCGCTCGCCACCCCACCCGCCTGTCCCCGGTCGAGCACACGCAACGCTTCTTCCGGCGCCCCCGAATCGGCACGGGCGAGATCACCGTTTTCCCTGGGTTCCAGGTCGATTCCCGGCCCACTTCCGACGGCAAAGCGTTCCTCTGGCTCGACTACCCCGATGACGGCCGCTACCTCCTGCAACACCACGACGCCGACAATTTCACGGTGATCCCCGGCCCACCCGCCGAGTTGGAGCACCGTCTCTTCAGGCACATAGCCATCTTCACCGATCGCAGATGAACCCTCACCGTCGATCGGATTCGACGCGGCGGGTGTAGCCGTGGCGCCTGCGCGTGTCAGGCAGCGGGAGTGCCGTCCCAGGTGACGAGTTTCCAGCCCTTCGCGGGGCTGCCCTTGACGACTACGCGCCCGGTATTGCGGATGGGGTCGGACTGCAGTTTGGTCATGTCGGGGTTGCTGACGGTCATGAGGGTCCAGACCATGATGGAGCCGCCGTGGGAGAAGATCGTGGCGCGCTTGTCGCCGCGGTCCTGGATGTCCTGGATGGAGTCGTCCATGCGCTTTTTGAATTCGTGGCCGTTGATCGAGCCGGGAATGCGGGCGTCGAGGTTGCCTTGCATCCACTGGACCGGTGCGGCGAAGTAGTTCGCCATCGCGTCTTTCTCGGGTGTGCCTTCGTAGATTCCGGCTTCGATTTCGTGGAAGCCCTCCTCGACGACAACGGGGCGGTCGCACAGTTCCGAGGTGGGTAGTGCGGTCTGCTGTGTGCGCACCATCGTCGAGGCGTAGACGCCGTCGAACTTGCAGTCGGCCAGGCGTAGCGCGGCCGCGGCGGCTTGCTCCCAGCCCTTTTCGGTGAGGTCGGGGCCGGGCACGGACGTGTCGATCAGGCCGGATGCGTTGCCGGCCGATTCGGCGTGGCGGACGAAGGTGAGGGTCATTTCACCTGTCTGCGGTGCGGCGGCCGCACTACCGCCGCCGGCTGTGATGACGGCAACCGCGGCGATGACCACGGACAGACGTGACGCGATCTGGGGCATAGGGACTCCTCGAGTAACCGGTGTGGGCCCACGCTGGTGCATGAATGCGACCCGATCCGGGACGGTAGGTTCGCGGCCGACCGGTCACCACGTCGTCTCCCGATGAACGGCACGTTATCTACTTTTCGCGAGGACCCGGTAGACGAAGACGATCTGCCAGAGGCCGATGAACAGTGTCGGGAGGCGTTCGTATAAGCCGGCCGACGATTGGGCACCGGCCGGTGTCGATTCCACGGCGGCGAAGAAGGCTCCGACCGCTGCTAGCGAGAACACGGCGGTGGCGACGGAGAAGGCCGACCACAGGCGGGCGTGGCGGGACACGGCGGTGAGGGCCGCTACGGGAAAGGCCGTGAACACGACGAGGGCGCCGAGGTTGTGGATGCTGCCGGTCGCGGTGACGACCGTGGGGGCTCCTTCGGGGAAACCGAGCACCGGGTCGGTGGGGAAGAACCCGATGACGATCAGCCCGGCGGCGGCGACCAGCAGGGCGAAATACCCGGCGGTGCGCAGGGACGCGGCGCGGCGGAGCCCTTCGGCGAAGAGCACCGTCAGGATGCCGTAGAGGACGAAGTTGCTGTTCTGGATCCAGCCGTGGGGGGCCAGGCTAAGGGCGCTGATGGTGTCGTGGGATGAGTCGTAGCCGGCCTGGAGTGCGCCGTTGATCAGATAGCCGAGGACGAAGACGGCCGGACCGAAGGCGCCCGCCAACAGCAGATGTGTACTGCGTATGCTCACAGATACAAAGTACACATCTCGTGCGTACTAAGTACACATCAGGAGCGGAACAGGCGTGACTTCTCTCTGGGAACGGCTCACAGAAGGCGACCGGAACACCGGTAAACCCTTGTCCGCCAGACGAATTGCCGAAACCGCGGTGACGGTTGCCGACGTCGACGGGCTCGACGCCATCACGATGCGCCGGCTGGCCACGGAGCTCGGGGTGGCGCCGATGGCGGCCTACCGGCATGTGGCGGGCAAGGACGAGGTGCTGGAACTGATGGTCGACCTCGTCTACGGCGAGGTCGACTGCACGGTCGGTGACGGCTGGCGCGCGACGCTGCGTGAGCTGGCGACGGCCCTTCAGGCGCTGATCCTGCGACATCCGTGGCTCACCCGGCTCACCGCGCCGGAGCTCGTCTACGAGCTCACACCCAACCGCATGGCCCTGACCGAGCACGCCTTGACCGCGCTCCACGACGACCTCGGCCTCGACCTCGATACGGCGATGGCGGCCGCGCGAACGGTTTTCGCGTATGTGCAGGGTGCGACCGGTGCCGAGATCGGCCTACGCGCGCTCATGGACGATCGCGGCTGGACCACCGGCGCACAGGCGCGCACCGGCCTGTCCACCCAGATGACCTGGCTGCTCGGCACCGGCCGCTATCCGACCTTCCAGCGCTATGTGCACGAGGCACGGCGCAAGGACGACCTGCGCTGGCAGTTCGACACCGGCCTCGAGCAGGTACTCGACGGCATCGAAGCGCGTCGGTGACCTACTTGCCGCGCAGGCCGAAGGGGTTGCCGTCGGGATCGGCGAGGGTGCAGATGCGGAGGTCGGGGGCAACTGTCTGCGGGCCCGATTTCTCGGTGGCTCCTGCGGCGAGAAGGGCGTTTCGGGTGGCGTCGAGGTCGTCGACGTCGGTCATCGCGACCGGTCCGGTAGCGCGGTCGCCCTGGGGGTTGAGGCTGATCTCGAAGCCGTTGACGTTGTAACCGACGTAGTAGGGCTGGTCGGTGTGAGGCCGGCCGTAGAGGGCGGTGTAGACCTTCTTGGCGGCTTCCAGGTCGGAGACGGGGATGACGACGGCACCGATGGCGGGACTCATGTGCTTCCTTCCGAAGAACAGCAGGACTGCGTCGAATGGAAAACGGTCGGCAACCAGCGTAACCAGTGGTCAGCCCGAAATGCGGCAGCCGGGCGTGATCGCGGATATGCCCTGGCGTTATCGGCCGGGGGCGGGTGTGAGCATGCCGCGGTCGATGATCAGTTCCGTATCCGGTGTGAGGAAGCCCTGCGCGCCGAAATCGATCAAGGGTTGCGGACGGAACCACTCGACGCGGTGGACCGGACGGGAACCGACGAGGAACAATGAATTCGGATAGTGGACCCTTTCGTAGAAGGGGTCGAAGGTCGGAATCCCCTTCACACACATATTCGGATCGTCGATGCCTGCGGCCGCGAGGATCTTTTCCGGGGCCGCGCCTGGTCGGAGCGGGATCATGCGGTCCCATTCCGGCGACCAGCCTGCGCGGCGGCCGATCTCTCGCATCGTGATCGGCACCTCACGCGCGGTCACCACGTCGCGGACCTTGTCTTGCAGCGCGACGAAGTTACCCAACTGGCTCTCGTTCGTCTGCACGTTCAATGTTCCCGACGGACAGTGCGGCTCGGCCGTACCGATTACGGCGCACGACGTGAGCATCAAGGACAAAGCGAAAAACCCCGCGACTACGCGCACCACATTCCTCCCCTGATAATGGCCCGCCAACTCTACCGGCCCACCGGCATCGACGATCGGTCCTCAGAGAGCAGCGGCCAGGATTCGAACGGCCTGGGCCCACAGTTCGGCGAACCGGTCAGCCTGCTTTTCCGTGAACAGAGCGGTGCTCCAGCGGAAGTTGGTCGTCAGGGCTGGGCCTTCGGGGGTGGTGCCGATGCCGGCGATGACGTCTACCGCGTACCGCAAGGGAAGGTCGGGTTCCGGATCGAGCGGAAGGGCGGTGTCGTGGGCTCCCACGAGCAGCGACCATGGCTCGTTGTCGTTGCCGCTGAGGTCGATTCGGCCGAGGTAGTTGAATTCCACCTGCGGTTCGGCGGCGTTGCGCAGTTCGGGGGCCCGGTCGACGTAGCGGAGCAGGCCGTAATCGAGCCCCTGGTTGGGGATTTCGCGCAGGTGGCGGATGACGGAGTCGAGCAGCGACCGCGCGGAGGCCGGATCAGCTTGGGCCCGTGCGACATCCACGCACTGCTCGCCGACGCCGAGGCGGACGGGGAACACGCTGGTGAACCAGCCGAGAGTGTTGGCGGTGTCGGTGCCGAGTTCGGCGTCGGCGCGGCCGTGGCCCTCGAGGGCGATCAAAGCGCCTGCGGCTGGATCGTTTCCGTTGTTCGCGTGCAGCGAGGCCATGGTCATGGTGAGGGCGGTGAGCAGGAATTCGCGGACGCCCTCGTCCTTGCCGATGCGGTCGAGGAGGCGCTGGGTCACCTCGACGGGGGTGGCGACGGTGTTCACGCGAAGACTCGACCAGGTGTCGGACGCGGGGGCGGGGTGCCGGGAACCGAGGGGCGCGTCGGGTCGGCGCACCTGGGACGCCCAATAGTCACGCTGGGCAAGCACTTCCGGCGTGCTGGCGCGCTGCCACATGGCCTCGGACCACTGCCGGTAGGAGGTGAACTCGGGCAGCATCTTCGGTGCGACGCCGGACTGGATCTGCTGCCAGGCGGCGGCGAGACCGTCGATCATGATGTGCCAGGACACCACGTCGACAGCCAGGTGGTGCACCGCGAGCAAAAGAATGTCGCCGGGATCGCCATCAGCGTCGTCCCCGGAATTCTTCGCGTCGCCCGAGCTCTGGTCGACTTCCGACGAGCCCGGTGCACCCGGGAACCACACCGCGCGCACCATCTCCCCCGACCTCGGGTCGATCGCGTCGTTGGCGATACGCGCGTATTCCGTGATGACGGAATCCAGTTCGGAACCGGCGAGTCCACGCGGCGCTTCGATCACCACGTCGCCCGCGGCAACGACACCGGGCGCGCGGGTGAGCAGGCGGGGACCATCGGGCGTATCGGTGAGTACGGCACGCAGGGTGTCGTGCGCGTCGAGCAGAGCCTGCAACGTGGATTCCAGGCCGGCACGGTCGATTCCGGCGGGCAGGCGTAGCAGGGCGGTCTGGGTGAAGCGGCGATAGTTGCCGTACTCGTACATCCACGACACGACCGGCAGCGGCGGAACCACACCGTAGGAGTCGGCGCCCGCCTGGGCGGCGGCGGGTGCGTCGTCGACGGCGGCGGCGAGTTCACGGATGGTCGGGCAGGCCAGAACCATGCGCGGGTTGAGCGCGAGGCCTCGGCGGCGGGCCTTGTTCACCAGGGAGATGGCGACGATGGAGTCGACACCGAGTTCGTAGAAGTCGGCGTCGATACCGGGGGCGCGGCCGTCGAACAGTTCGGCGAAGACCTCGCTGAGCGCGATCTCGGTGGGCGTCTCGGCGGCGGCATGGCTGTCGGCCGACGAAAGTGCTTGTTCGGCGAGCTCGTTCAGCGCGTGCCCGTCGAGTTTGCCGTTGACGTTCACCGGCAACCGGTCGAGGACGACGATGCGCGCCGGGATCATGTACGCGGGCAGGCGCTGCGCGAGGTCGGCCCGCACCCGACTCACCACCACGGCGCGTCCGGCCTTACCGACGACGAAACCGACCAGCGACGCGCCACCGGCACGACGGACCACGGTGACGGCCGCGGTGTCGATATCGGCCGAGCGGCGCAGCGCGGTCTCGATCTCGCCGACCTCGATGCGGTACCCGCGCACCTTCACCTGCGCGTCGGCGCGGCCGAGGTAGCCGAAACGACCGCCCGGCAGGCGGCGGACGAGGTCACCGGTGCGGTACATGCGCTGACCCGGGCGGGCCGGGTCGGCGATGAACCGGTCGGCGGTGATGGCGGGTTTACCCAGGTAACCGCGGGCCAGCTGCACGCCCGACAGGTACAGCTCGCCGACGATCCCCTGCGGAACCGGGCGCAGCCGTGAGTCCAGGACGTAGCCGACCATGCCGCCGTTGGCGGTGCCGATCGTCGGGATTTCCGAGGTGGCGACCGGGGCGACGACGGCTTCGACGGTCGTCTCGGTCGGCCCGTAGCAGTTGTACACAGCCGTCCCCGGGAGCGCGCGCAAACGTGCCCACAGGGCGGTATCGATGGCCTCACCACCGAGAGCGAGGACGGACAGCTCACGATCGAGCAAGCCCGCCGCCGCCAGCTGGGCCAGCATCGAGGGGGTGGTGTCGATCATGTCGATGTCGAATTCGGCCATGCCCGAGACGATTCGGTGTGCGTCGCGCATCTCGTCGGCATCGAAAAGATGTAGGGCCTGGCCCGCGAAGAATCCGACCATCGGCTGCCAGGAGGCATCGAACCCGAGCGACCAGGCGTGCGCGATGCGCAGCGGGCGACCGAGTTTCGCCATCGCCGGGCGGTAGAACCGCTCGAGATGGTCGGCGAAGTACCCGGCCAGCGCGGCGTTCGTGCCGACGACGCCCTTGGGTTCGCCGGTGGAGCCGGAGGTGAAAATGATGTACGCGGCGTGGTCGAGTTCGCGGCGGACGACGGGAGCCTGCGCGGGGCGGTTCGCGATCCGGTCGACAACCTCGGCGTCATCCAGCACGAGCACCGCCAGACGGGTCGGCAGGTCCTGCTGCGTAATCCCGTCGAGTAGGTGACGATCCTTGTCGAGGACAATGGCGAGAACCGGCTTCGACTGGCGCAGGATCGATTCGATGCGCCCGGCGGGCAGGGTGATGTCGACCGGGACATATGCCGCACCGGCAGCGAACGTGGCGAGGATGGTGACGATCGCGTCCGTGCCGCGCGGGAGCATCAGGGCGACAACGGTTTCCGGACCGACACCGTGTGCGGCGAACTCGACACCCAGGCGGCAGGCACGATCGTGCAGCTCCCGGTAGGTGAAATGCTCGCCCGAGGTGGTCGTGAGGGCGGTGGCGTCCGGGGTCGCGGCGACCTGCCGCTCGAACAGCTCCCAGGGCGTGAAGGAGGGCGCGGATACGAGTTCCGCGGCAGCACTGGCCAGTTCGGCGTGCTCGGCGGGCGTGAGCAGGTCGATGGCGTCGAGGGTCGCCTCGGCGTCGAGCGTGGGCAGGGTGCGCAGGATGGTGACCAGACGGGCGCCGAGGTCGGCGGGGTCGAGGTGGCCGAGCAGGGCGGGCACCGCCTCGACCAGGACGAGCAGTTCGCCTTCGCTGATGTGCGAGACCACGGTGAGCGGATAGTGGGCGAGGCTTTCCATCTCGATGGGCCGGAACTGGGCGCCGTCGGCGGCGGTGACGGTCTTGATCGCGTCGTCGATGGGGGCGTTCTCGAACACGAACAGGGTGTCGAACAGGGCGCCGTGTCCTGCCGCACGCTGCAGGGTCGACAGGCTCAGGTACCCGATATCGCGCATGGTCGACGAATCACGTTGCAGCCGAGCGCATTGCGCGACGACCGGTTCGGTCGACGCGAGCCGGTGCACGACGGGGACGGTATTGATGAACAGCCCGACCATGCCCTCGACACCGGCCAGCTTTTCGGGGCGGCCGCTGATGGTGGTGCCGTAGACGACATCCGTGCGGTCGGTGATCCGGCCCAGCAGCACCGTCCAGGCGAACTGCACAGCGGTATTGAGCGTCATGCCGTTGGCACGTGCCCACTGCTGCAGAGCTTCGGTTTCGCCGGCGGAGAGACGAAGTCGCGTGGTCTCGGGCACCGAGGAATCGCGCGCACCGGTGCCGTCGGCCAGCACCAACGGCGCGCTCACCTGACCCAGGTACTCGGCCCAGCGGCGCGCGGCCGCATCGTGGTCCTGGGCGCCGAGCCAGCCGATGTAGTCGCGGTACGGGCGCGGGGCGGGCAGCCCGTCGAGACTGCCGCCCGCCTGGTACACGGCGAGCAGTTCGGTGAAGAACACCGCAACCGCCCAGCCGTCCATCAGGATGTGGTGGGCGGTGAGGATCATCCGCTTGCGCGGCTGCGGCGCGTCGGTGACGTTCAGCAGCAGGATCCGCAGGGCCGGACCACGACTCAGCGCGAACGGCACCCGCCGCTCCGACTCGGCGATGGAGTCGAATTCCGTTGCCACCGCGTCACGTTCGTCCCACGGCAGCTCGGCGTGGGACGGGATGATCTGCACCGGCTTGGGCACGTCGGTGTCCCAGAACGCGGCCCGCAGGTTCGGGTGGCGGTCGAGCATGGCCTGGGCGCTGCGGCGCAGCAGGGCGGTGTCCAGCGGGCCGTCGATGTCGACCACGAACTGCATCGTGTAGAGGTCGATCTCGGTCCCGGCCATCCGCGAAAGAGAGAACAACCCCTCCTGCAGGGGGCTCAACGCGAGTACGTCTTCGATCTGCGGCGCACTCATGCTGCGTCCTTTCCTAGTGGTCGGGTCGTCGGAGAGCCGAGACCCGGTCGACATGCGGCGCCGCACCGTGCCGGGCGGGTGCCCGGCAGGTGCGGCGAGGATGTCGGGTTGTTCATCCCTGCGCGGACCACGCCGCGGTGAGGGCGGACAGGGCATCGGAATCCAGGCCGGACGCGCTCATCGGCGCGTGCGTGACCTGCTCGGGCTCTTCGGTTTCCGCCCCGCGGGGAGCGGCATCGACGGCGGCGGCCAGTTCGGTGATGGTCGCGCATTCGAACACCATCTGCGGGGTCAGCGGCAGTCCCTGGGCGGCGGCACGGGCCGACCACTGGATGGAGATGACACTGTCGCCGCCGAGGGCGAAGAAATTGTCGTCGCCGGTGACGTCGTCGATCTCGAGGAGCTCCTCGATCAGGGCGATCAGGGTGCGCTCGGTGTCCGAATCGGCGGCTCCCCCGGCGGCGGCCGTCGTGGCGACCGGCGCCGGCACGGCGAGCAGCCGCTCCAGGTCGGCCTGCGGCAGTACCCGCAGGTCCGCGATCGGCTGGTCCGGGTTGTCGGCGAAGGCGCGCAGGGTCGCGGCCAGGGCGTCGGCGATGAGCGCGGCGGTGGCCGGTTCGTACAGGTCGGCGTTGACGACGACGCGCACGTCCATGCCGCCCTCGGCGGTCACGTTCAGGCTCAGGTTCAGATCGAGGAACGAGACGTCGAAGTCGGCGGGCAGCACGGTGACCGTGCTGGCACCCGAGGTCGCGAACGGCAAGGTGGTCGGGGCCCAGTCCGCGCCGCGGAAGTGGATCATGCTCTGGAACAGCGGGTTCCGCGACCGCGAACGGCGCGGATTGAGTGCCTCGACGAGACGCTCGATCGGCAGTTCCTGATGCGCGTTGGCATCGAGCACCACATCGCGGGCACGGGTCACGGTGTCGCGCAGGGTGGTCGCGCCCGACAGATCGTTGCGGAGCACGACCATGTTGGCGAACAACCCGATCAGGTTCGTGGTTGCCGGATCGGTGCGTGCCGCGACGGGCGTGCCGAGCGTGATGTCGGTGCCGCCGCCGAGCCTGTGCAGCAGGGTCGCGACCGCGGCCTCGCACACCATGAATTCGGTTGCGCCACTGCGCTTGGCGAGAGCCTCGAGACCGGAGCGGACGCTCGCGGGTAGTGAGAACGTGACCACCTCGCCGCGCTTGCCGAGCACCGGCGGACGCGGACGGTCGTGGGCCACCGAGATCTCGTCTGGCACCCCGGCCAGCGCGGCGCGCCAGAAGTCGATCTGGGTCTGCGCGAATTCGCTCGGCGCCGCCTGGTCGAACAGTTCGCGCTGCCACAGGGCGTAGTCGGCGAACTGGATCGGCAGCGGCTCCCAGGCAGGCGCCGTGCCCTGCTCGCTGCGGGCGCGGTAGGCGGTGGTCAGGTCGTCGAGCAGCACACCGAAGGAGGCGTGGTCGGCGACGATGTGGTGCACCAGCAGCGACAGCACGTGGGTGTTCGCGTCGAGTTCGAGCAGTTCGGCACGCAGCAGCGGCTCACCGTCGAGGGTGAACGCGTAGCGGGCGATCTCGGCCAGCTCGGCCGACACCTGGTCGGCGGCGATCTTCCTGATCGGCAGCGCGACCTCGGTAGCGGGGTGGATCACCTGGTAGGGCACACCCTCGTGCTCGGGGAACGTGCTGCGCAGGGATTCGTGACGGGCCACGACATCACCGAGCGCGGCGCGCAACGCGGCGATGTCGAGCGGGCCGTCGAAGCGCATGGCCAGCGGGAGGTTGCCGACCGAACCGGCACCTTCCATGCGGTACTGGAACCACATCGCCAGCTGAGAGTACGACAGCGGGATGCGCTCGCCGCGCGGCCGTCCACCGATCGCAGGGCGGGTGGCCTGTGCGGGAGCGACCGCGTCGCTGCTCGCCGCGGGTGCCGGTTCGGCTGCCTCGTCGAAATCGGAGTCGACCGCATCCAGGTCCATGTCGAACTCGGCGAGGAATCGGGCGACCAGATTCGCGGCGAGCGCGGCGGGGGTCGGGCTGTCGAAGATGACGCGGACGTCGAGTTCGATGCCGAATTCCGCACGAACCTGCGCGACCAGACGGGCGGCGAGCAGCGAGTGCCCGCCGAGTTCGAAGAACGAGTCCTCCGCGCCCACCTCGTCGAGATCGAACAGGGCGCCGAACAGCGCGCACATCTTGCGTTCGGTGGCCGTGGCGGGCGCACGGTGGGTCCGCGCGACGGCCGGGGTGGCGGCGGGCAGGGCGCGCTTGTCGAGCTTGCCGTTGACCGTGAGCGGCACCTCCGGGATCACCGCGAACGCGCTGGGCACCATGAAGTCCGGCAGACCCGCCGCGGCGAAGGCCTGGATCTGTTCGAGGTCGATGAACCCTTCGGCGGGCACCACGTAGGCGGCGAGCATGGCACCGATGGCCGGGTCCTCGGTCACCACGACCACACACTGGGCGACCGACGGATGCGCGGCGATGGCGGCTTCCACCTCACCGAGTTCGATGCGGAAACCACGCACCTTCACCTGCTCGTCAGCGCGGCCGACGAACTCGAGCTCACCGAAGTTGTTGCGGCGCACCAGGTCACCGGACCGGTACAGGCGGGCGCCGGGGGTGAACGGATCGGCGACGAAACGCTGCGCGCTCAGCGCGGGGCGGTCGAGGTAGCCGCGGGCGAGCTGATCGCCGCCGAGGTAGAGCTCACCGACCACACCGTCGGGCACCAGCTGCAGCGCCTCGTCGAGCACGTAGGTGTAGACGTTGCGGTTGGGCACGCCGATCGGCACCACACCGGTCCCCTGCGGCCCGTGCACCGGCATGTACGTCGAGCAGACCACGGCCTCGGTGGGCCCGTAATGGTTGCGCAGTTCGGCTTCCAGGGTGTTGGCGAAGCGGTCGGCCACCTCGCCGGGCAGCGCCTCGCCGCCGACGGGAACCTGGCGTAGCGAACGCCATTCGCTCACCTCGGGCAGCAGCAGGAAGGTGCTCAGCATCGACGGGACCATGTGCAGCACGGTCACCTGACGCCGCGTGATGAGGTCGGCGACGTAGCGGATGTCGCGGAACGGCTTGGGTTTCGGCACCACGATCTGCGCACCGACCGACAGCGGGATGGCGATATCGGCGAGCGAGGCGTCGAAACTCACCGACGACGACTGCATCATGCGGTCGGCGGGCGTCATGTCCCACTCGGCCGAGAAGCACACGATGTGTTCGGCGATCGCGTTGTGCGGCACCGGAACACCCTTGGGCTTGCCGGTGGAGCCGGAGGTGTAGATGACGTAGGCGAGGTTGGCCGGGCGCAGCGGGCGCAACCGGTCGGCATCGGTCGGCGCCGAGCCGGACAGCCCGGTCGCCATCTCCTCGGCGGCGGCCAATTCGACCGCGCCGAGCAGCAATCGGGGGTTCGCGTCCTCGATGAGGTACTCGATGCGGTCTTCCGGGTATGCCGGATCGATCGGCAGGTACGCGCCGCCTGCCTTCAGCACGGCGAGCACGGCGACGATGAACTCCACCGAGGTGCCCAGGCGCAGGCCGACGATGTCCTCGGTGCCGATGCCCTGCCCGATCAGCCAGTGCGCCAGGCGATTCGCACGGGTGTGCAGCTCGGCGTAGGTGAGTTCGGCGGTATCGGCGAGCAGAGCGGGCGCGTCGGGCGAGGCGGCGGCAGCCGATTCGAACAGGGCTACAAGGGTGGTGGCGGGCTGGTCGACGAGCAGACCGTGGGAGCGCTCGAGCAGGGCGCTGCGCTCGGCTGGGGCGAGCATCTCGAGGTCACGCAGCTTGCGGGACGGCTCGCGCAGCGCATTGTCGAGCAGCACGCCGAAATGCACGAGCAGCTGGTCGACGAGGGCGTCGGACAGCACGTCGGTCTGGTATTCGGCCTCGACCACGGCGGTGCCGTCGGCGTCGAGCACCACAGCGAAGGCCAGCGGCACCTGCGCGCTCACGGCGCCGAGTTCGAGCAGGGTGGAGGTGACGCCGTCGAAGGCGAAACCGTCGGCGCTCTTGCGCACGCTGAAGCCGAGACGGACCAACTGGTCGAGACCGTCGCGACCGGCGACGCGGTCCGGGTTCGCTTCGCGCACTACGCGATCGATACCGACACCGCGGCGCGCGAACGCACCGGTGCAGGTCTCGCGGACGGCGGCGACGAGGGTGGTGAAGTCGTCGCCGGTACCGATGCCCGCGCGCAGCAGCAGGGTGTTACCGAAGTAGCCGATGAGCTGCTCGGTGCCTGCCGGACGGTCGGTGACGGGGATGGAGACGAGGAAATCGTCGGCGGCGGTGTAGCGGTGCACGAGGGCGTCGAAACCGGCCAGCAGCACCATGAACGGGGTGGCGGCGTGTTCGCGCGCGAACTGTTCGGTGCGGGTGACGAGGTCGGCCGGGAGCCGGTGGGTGCGGCGCTGCGCCTGCCTGCCCGCGGTGGCCGAGGCCGAACCGGGCAGCTCTAGAGGTTCAGGCAGGGGGCGCAAGGCGTCGCGCCAGTAGGCGACGTCGTCGGCCGCGGGTTCAGCGGTGGGGGCGATCGCGGCGAACTGCACGGTGTCCGCCTGCGCGGACGCGCTGTCGGCTTGCTTGGGGACGCTGTTGGCCTGGCCGGGGATGCCGCCGGGTTGTGCGGGCGCAGCGTCGGCCTGCGCGGGCGCGCTGTCGTCCTGCGCGGGCATGGTGCGGTAGGCGGCGTTGAGCTCGGTGAAGAAGACGGCCCAGGAGTCGTCGTCCCAGCAGATGTGGTGGATGGTGAACAGCACCACGTGCTGGTCGGTGCCGGTGCGGATCAGGGTGGCGCGCAACGGCAGTTCGGTGCCGAGGGCGAAGGAGCGGCTGAACTCGCGCTGCGCCAGCACCTCCACCCGCAGGTCACGGCCGGATTCGGCGAGGTCGGTCAGGTCGTGGGTTGTCCACTCGGCGCGGGCGTCGGTGGTGAACACCTGGAACGGTTCGCCCTCGGCGTCCACACCGTAGGTGGTGCGCAGGATGTCGTGACGGGCAACGACAGCGTCGAACGCGGCGTGCAGGCGGTCGGCGTCGAGCGGGCCGGTGAGGCGGTAGGCCACGCAGATGTTGAGGGCGGTGTCCTGCGGGTCGCGGGTCTGCAGGAACCACATGCGGCGCTGGCCGGGCGTGAGCGGGCGGCGCTCCCCCGCCGCGATGCGCGGCAGGGCGACGGATGCGGTGGACGCGGCCATGCCGCGCTCGCGCAGCTTCTGCTGTAACAGCTGCTTGCGGCGTTCCGCGACGGACAGGGTGGCTTCGGTGTCTGACATGTTCTTTCGGCCCCTAGCCCTGGTTGGTGTTCTGTGCCATCAGCTGCACGACGTCGTCGAGCGACGCGCCGCCGAGAATCGCCGCGACCGGCAGGTCCCGGTCCAGCTCCGCCTTCACGCGCTTGCGGAAGTCCAAGGCCTGCAACGAGTCCAGGCCGAGCGCGACCAAAGGCATGGTGGCGTCGATGGATTCGGCGCTGTCGCCGCCGATCACCTTCAGCAGTTCGGTACGCACACGCAGGTCGAGCGGAGAGCTGTCGGGCTGTACCGGCGTTTGCGCTGCCTCGACCACGGCCTCCGGAGCCGGAGTGACCGAAACAGCTCGGGTGACAACCGAAGCCGTGGAAGGCGATTCGAGACCGGTGAGGACACTGTCCTGACCGAACGCGCCGAGCACCTCGCGCAGGAAGTCCCAGTCGGCGGCGATGATCATGCCGTCGCGCACGGGCGCGGCTAAGCCGGCCTCGATGGCGTCGGAGGGAACCATCGGGAACACGCCCGCCTCTTCCACCCGGGCGAACCCGGCGTCGTCGAGCGGACCCGCCACGCTCCACAGCCCCCACTGCAGGCTGGCCGCGGCGATGCCACGGGTGCGCAGCCTGCGAGCGGCGACATCGAGCATGCGGTTGGTGACCGCGTACAGGATCTGGCCCCGTCCGCCGATGGTCGCCGCCATCGACGAGCACAGCAGCACACGGCAATCGGTGGTCAGCGGCACGGTGTCGATCAGGGTGTCGAGGCCGTGCAGCTTGGCGCGGGCGGCGGTGTGGACGGCCTCGGCGGTGACCTGGTCGAGTTCGGCGTCGACATAGTTCACGGCGGCGTGGATCACCAGATCGGCCGGGCGATCGGCGATCTCGGCGGCGAAGGCCTTCGCCGATTCCGGATCGCTCACATCACAGGACCGCACGACGATCTCGGTGTCACCGAGGCCACGCAGACGCGCCAGTTCTGTTGCCAGGCTGGGGGTTTCACCGCTGCGGCTGAGCAGGGTGACGCGGCCGGTACTCGTGCGCGCCAGGTGATCGGTGAAACGGAGACCGAGCTGACCGGTACCGCCGACGATCACCACATGATCGAGACCCTCGGCGAGCGAGCCGGTTTCGGCGGTCTCGTCGACCACCAATCGCTTGACGAAGAGCTTGCCCGCTCGCAGCGCCAGCTCCGCCTCACCGCTGGAATGCACCGCGCCGACGATCCGGGGCGCCTGCGCGATCGGATCCTCGTTCGCGGCGAGGTCGAGATGGCGGAACAAGGTGCCAGGGTGTTCGATCCCGACGCTGCGGAATCCGGCCGCGACGCCTGCCTGGAACAGACAGGGGATCGGATCGCTCTCGTGCACAGCCTCGCCACCGACGGTCAGCAACCAGCACTCCCCGCCCGGACGCAGCACGGAAAGCGCTGGGGTCCAGCCTCGTTCGGCGTAAAAGGAGGTCAGTGCGGCGACAGCCGTCGCGGTGTCGTCGGACGCCGACGGTGGCACCAGGACAACGACGGAATCGAACGGCTGCATACGCACCGAGTCGGGCAGGCCGCGCGCGTCGCCGGGCACGGCATGCTCTTCGCCGGGTGCGGCGGAGCTCATCGCATCGGCGGCGGATCCTCGATCGT
This sequence comes from Nocardia rosealba, assembly GCF_020216065.1. Lineage (GTDB taxonomy): Bacteria > Actinomycetota > Actinomycetes > Mycobacteriales > Mycobacteriaceae > Nocardia > Nocardia rosealba. The sequence continues at coordinate 185,525 of NZ_JAIWNA010000007.1, read as the reverse complement.
TCGCCTCGGCGCCTGCGCCGACAGCCGGATTCAGTTCGGCCGGGCCGAGCACCCGAGCCTCGGCACCGTGACGGTCCGCGGCGTTCACCAGGGCGACGGCCAGAGCCGAGCATTCACCCGTGTGGTCCACGATGAGCAGGCTGCGCGGGGCGGTCAGGGTGCGGCGCTGGAGCGGGGTCCATTGTTCGACCAGCCGTTGGGGTTTCGGCGTGGTGCTGGCGAGTTCGGGCGGAGTTTCCGATTCGTCAGGGGCGGCCCAGAGCCGCTTCGGGGCGGTGACGGTGTGCGGGAAGTCGCGCAGCGGCAGCGTGACGGTGTCGTCGACCCGCAGCGCGTCCCAGCGGTACCCGGCGTCGAGCACCGCGACCTGGGCGAGATTACGGGTGAACTCCGAGAGACCCTCGGCGGTGCGCAGCGACGTTCCGAGGACACGGAAGTCGCGCTGCGGCAGACCGGGACGCGACGGCACGAGGCCGAGGTTCTCCTGCAGGGCCAGCTGCAGCACGGGGTGTTCGGCGACCTCGATCAGCAGGTCGACGCCGTCGCTGCCCGCCGCGATCACGGCCTTGTCGAAACGCACCCGGTTGCGCAGGTTCCAGTACCAGTAGTCCTGATGATTGAGGTCGGAGCCGATCTTCGCGCCGAGTGTCGCGCCGTAGCAGTCGATCTCGGATTCGGTGAAGTGCGTACCGCTCATCTCGTCGCCGAGCATGTCCACGAAATCGGAACGCAGTTCGGCGACGATGGAGGTGTGCGCCGGGTAGGCCACGCGGATCTCGCGGGCGAACTGGCCGCGCTCGGTCGCGGTGGCGACCAGGTCGACAATGGTCTCGCGGTCACCGGAGATGGCAAGGATGTGCGGTGAGTTGACCACCGACAGCTCGGCCCAGCCCGAATGCCTGGCCAGCAACGCCTCGCAGGACTCGCGGTCCATGCCGAGCACGGCCATCGAGTAGCCGCGCGGGGAGATGCGCTCGACCAGGCGGGCGCGGTGGGTGACGGCCAGGACCGCGTCGCGCAGGGTCATCACACCCGACACCGCACCGGCCGCGAGCTCGCCCTGGCTGTGCCCGATCGTCGCCTGCGGCGCCACGCCGGCGGCCCGCCACAGCGCGGCGAGGCCGGTCATGTGGAACATCAGGGCGGGCTGTACTTCCCACACCGTGTCCTCGTACTGTCCCTCGTCGCCGAGCAGGTAGTGCAGCGGCTGGGAGTGGCCGAAACGTTCGAGGTGGATGGCGGCGCACTCGTCGACGACGGTGCGGTAGGCCGGTGATTGCGCGTAGAACAGCGCACCCATGCCGGGGCGCTGGCTGCCCTGGCCGGGGAAGACGAAACCGATGCGGCGAGAGCTCGCGGGGACGTCACCGAGAACCACGGTGTCGTGCTCGGCGCCGGTCGCGATCGCATTCAGCGCGGCGCGCAGCTCACTCGACGACTCGGCGTCGTTTCCGTGCACGGCGGGCCGGGCCAGGATCAGCGCTCGCCGACGTCGCGGCAGCCGGGTGCGGAACAGCATGTCGGCCAACCGTTCCGGTGTCACCGCGGGGTGCGCGTCGACGTAGTCGCGCAGGGCGGCGGCCTCGGCACGCAGCCCGTCGGCACTGTCGGAGGACAGCAGAACAGGAACGCTGCCGTCGGGCAGACGGTACTCAGCCATGATTGGTTTCCTCCAGCACCGGCAGGCCGACGATGGCGTGCGCGTTGGTTCCCGCGACACCGAACGACGACACCGCGGCGTAGCGCAGCCCGTCGGGGCGCGGCTTCCACTCGGTCGCCTCGGCCGCTAGGCGCAAAGTGGTTGCGCTCCAGTCGATATCGGTGGTCGGCTGATCCGCCCACAGGCTCGGTGCGATGGTGCCGTGCTCGCCGCACAGCAGCACCTTGATGAGCCCGAGCATGCCCGAGGCCGCCTGCGCGTGACCGGCATTGGACTTCACGGAGCCGAGCAGCGGGGCATCGGAACGATCGGCGTTGCCGTAAGTCGCCGCGAGCGCGGTCAATTCGAGCGGATCGCCGACGGCGGTTCCGGTGCCGTGGCCCTCGATCAGGCCGATATCGTCGACGCTCACCCCCGCGGCGGCCACGGTCGCCTCGATCAGTCGCTGCTGTGCGTCCGCGCTCGGCACGGCGATCGGCGCACCGGCGCCGTTGTGGTTCACCCGGGAACCGAGCAGCTGACCGTAGATCCGGTGGCCGAGCGCCTTCGCGCGCGACTCTCGTTCCAGCACGATCACGCCCGCGCCCTCACCCCACAGGGTGCCGGTCGGGTCGGCGGCGTAGGAACGGCAGTGACCGTCGGTGGCCAGGGCATTGTTCTTGGAGAACTCGTAGAACGCGCCGGGCGTGCCCATCACGCACACCCCGCCGGCCAGCGCCCAGTCGCACTCCCCCGCCCGGATCGCCGACGCGGCCTGGTGCACGGCGGTGAGCGACGAGGCGCACGCGGTGTCCACGCTGATCGACGGACCGACCAGGCCGAGCCCGTGCGAGATCCGCCCGGCCACCGCACCGAGCGCGGTGCCGGTGCCCCGGTATCCGCTGTACTCGTTGACACCCGCCGCGCGCGGACCGTATTCGGTGATCGACACGCCCATGAAGACACCGGCCGGATCACCGTCGAGCGCACCGGGGTTGATGCCCGCGTGCTCGAGCGCGCGCCACGCCACCCGCATGGCCACCCGCTGCTGCGGGTCCATCGCGACCGCCTCGCGCGGCGTGATGCCGAAGAACTGGGCGTCGAATTCCGTCGCGCCGTCCAGGAATCCACCGGCGTCGCGCACGGGCGCCCAGCCGTCGAGCCTGCCGAGGGCGAACAGTTCGGCCAGCGCCCAGTCACGGTCGCGCGGGAACGGGCCGATCAATTCCCGGCCGTCCGCGAGCGCGGACCAGAAGTCCGGCAGGGTTTCGATGCCGCCGGGGGCCTCGATTCCCATCCCGACGATGACGATGGGATCCACGCTCATCGGGTCAGCGCCTGTCCGGCCAGCACCTCGGCGATGCCGTCGATGTTCTCGTCGACGTAGAAGTGCCCACCCGCGAAGAGGTTCACCTCAACCTCGCCCGTGGTGGCCTGGTCCCAGCCGTAGAGGTCGCGCGGGCCGACGAACGGGTCGTCGTCACCGCCGAGCACCAGCACGGGTGCGGCGACGCGCACGCCGGCATCGCAGGAGTAGGCGTCGAAGGCGCGGTAGTCGGCCTTGAGCACGGGCAGCGCCATGCGCATCACCTCGCGGCTGGCCATCACGTCGGCGCCGGTTCCGTTGAGGGCGGCCATGTGGTCGAGCAATTCCTCGTCCTCGGTCGGATGACCAGGTAGCTCGGCGATCCGCTGCGGCGCGGCGGCCGCGGAAACCACCAGCAAACGGACGGACAACCCGGCGGCCTCGGCGAGCCGGGCGAATTCGAAGGCCACGATGGAACCCATGCTGTGGCCGAACACGGTGATCGGGGCGCCGGTGTCGCGCGCGGAGTCACGGAAGGCTTCGAAGGCGCCCTGCGCGAGCTCGGGCAGAGTCTCGGCGGCCGGTTCACGAAGGCGGTCCTGACGGCCGGGGTATTGCACGATCACGGTGTCGAAGTCCTGCGCCATACGCTTGGCGAACACCCGGTAGGCCGATGCGCCCGCGCCCGCGTGCGGGAAGACGATCAGTGGCGGTAGGGAGTCGGTTCGGGGGGCCTGGAATTGCCTGATCCAGCCGAGTTCTCTTGCCATGTCGCTCTCCCTCACCGACCGCGCCTAGCAGCGGCCGTTTCGCACTATCTCTCGCCGGGCCCGGACACGGGCCTACCCGGCGCAGTCGTCCGGGACCGGGGCGAATGTTGTTGCCGCCGAGCCCGAACCAGCTCCGGGCGCGCTCCGGCAACCACCGGGCGATCGGTCGGGCAACAGTAGCATCAACCCATTAGTATAGGCTAGCCTTACCAATCGAGGTGACCAAGGTAACGATGGAATGGAGCACCCAGCAGATGAACCCCGCCGGGACCCCCACCGCGCTACCCCGCGAGCAGACAGACCTGCCCGCTGACGTAGCCGCCGCCCCCGCGCCGAACCTGCCGGTGTTCGAGGCGCCCTTCTCTCTGCGGATGGCCGATCCCGACGGTACCGACCCCGACATGCTCGAAGAGTGGATGGCCCGGCCACACCTGCTCGAGTCCTGGGAGCAGGACTGGGACGCGCAGCGCCGTCGCGAGAATTTCCGCGCCCAGCTGGCCGGAACCTATTCACGTCCCTGCATTCTCAGCCTCGACTTCGCGGTGATCGGTCAACCGGAGAAGGGCGTGGTCGATGTCGCCTACATCGAGTTCTACCGTGCCGCCAAGGACGAGATCGGCAAGCTCTACCACGCCGACGCCGGCGACATCGCCTTCCACATCGCCACCGCCGAGACCGCGGTGATCGGCAAGGGCATCATGTCGGCCTGGATCTCGATCCTGCCCGCCGCCGTGTTCGCGGCCAACCCCGACTGCCGGCGCATGATGGGCGATCCCGACCATCGCAACGAACCGATCCGGCGCAGCCTCGAGAAGTCGGGCTGGCAGAGCATCGGCGAGTTCGACGTCCGCCCGGACCGCCGCATCTTCCTGTACACGGTCCCGCGCACCCCGGCGGATCTGCCTGTTCCCGTCTCCCCGCGAATTTAGGCCAGGCCAGGCGCGGCGCGATTTGCGTTGGCGGCCAGACGAGATCGAGGGTCACGGTCGCCCGTTCCCGGTGAGTTACCCATCTTCTCGCGAGATCAGTGGGTAACTCACCGCACGGGTCAGCGTGAGACTGCTTGCGCTGCGGAAACGTGACTGCGCGCCGGGACCGTGCGCAGCACTCGGTCCGACAGCTCGCCCAGGCAGCTGAGGTTCGGGAAGCCGGGGCCCTGCGCCATGGCGGCCATGTTCGGCAGGTACAGCTTGCTCGCCAGTCCGTTGACGGCCAGGTCGTAGCCGATCGACGATTCGATCCGGTTCTGCGTGAGCGGGCCGCCCACAGCCAGTTCCAGCTGATCGGCGGTCTGCTGATCGAACATCTCCAGGAACCACAGCGGCTGACCACCGGTCGCGTCGACGACGAGGTCGAAGTTGTGCACCTGGTCGGCGCGTAGCTCGTTGGTCAGCGTGAGCGCGAGTGAATCACCGGCCGGCACGACCTTGGTGACCCGGCCCTGCAGGTGGTGGACCCGGCTGTCGCCGAGCAGGCTTTCCTGCACGCGCACCGAGAACACACCGCGATCGGTGCGCCGGATCACGTCACGACGCTCCTGGATGCTCAGCGCGTTCCACTTCACCGGGTCACTGAACAGCGAGTTCTCGAAATAGCTTTCGCCGCGGGTGTAGATGGTGGCCATGGGCGAGATCACCGAGATGGTGAGCATTTCGTGGCGCACGAGTTCGTCGAGCGCGGAGCCCGCCGTCTCGCCGCCGCCGATCACCGCGGCCCGCGAGGCGGCGGGCAGACTGCGCTTGCCCGCCAGGTCCCAGAACTTCGCGATGCTCAGCACGCGCGGGTGTTCGGCCAGGGCGCGGCTGCTGCGGCCGGGGCCGGTGATCATCAGGCCGTCGGCGCTCAGTTCGGTGGCGGCGCCGTCGGCGTCGACGACGCGGGCCTGCCAGCGGTCGTCGTGGCGGATCTGCTCGACACGGCCGATCACCAGCTCGAGGTCGATCGACTTGGCCACCCACTGCAGGTATTTCGCCCACACGTGGTGCTGCGGGCTCGGCCTGCCGCGGTCGATCCACTCGGCGTAGGTGCCGTGCTCGATGAGGAACGAGGTCCAGCTGTAGGCCGACATGGCCCGGTCGATCTCGCGATTGCGACCGCGCGCCCAGGTGGAGTGGTACGGGAAGCCGATGTCCTTCTCGGGGCTCGTGCCGAGCCGGTGCTGCCCGTCGGTCCAGCCACCGGTGGGCAACCAGTTGCCACCCACCGCATGCGCCTCGACGACGACCACACGTGGCGCGGGCAGGCCGAGTGAGCGCAGGACATGCGATTTGGCCGCTACCGCAAGGGCTTTCGGCCCCGCACCGACCACCAGCAGGGTTTGCACCGGTTCGTTCTCCACTCTCTCAAGCACGGCCCATAGTTGCATAGGCTTACCTTATTTATCCACCGGGGGCAGACAAGTAAGTGTCGTTAGGCTAACCTAACGTTCATGGGTAAGGGATTCAACGGCCTGATGGTCAAGGCTTGGGGTGGCTCGGACTACCGCCTCACGGTGACTGCCAACGAGCAGATCACGGACAAATTCGTGCGGATCAGTTTCACCGCGGGCGGGCTGCTGGCCGACAATCCGGTGCACCCCACGCAGTGGATCCGCCTGTGGATTCCCGACGAGCACAGCGACAAACTGCACCACCGCGGCTACACCCTGGTGAACCAGAACCCGGCCGAGGACACCGTCTGCATCGACTTCGCGCTGCACGACGGACCCGCCGCCAACTGGGCGCGCCGCGCCAAGCCCGGCGACCCGCTCGATGCCAGCGTCCTCGGCTCCGACTTCCAGCTGCCCGAGCAGACGCCCAGCGAGTACGTCGTCTTCGGCGACACCGCCTCGCTGCCGGCTATCAACTCGCTACTGGACGCCATCGGTGACACCCCCGCGCGAGTGTGGCTGGAATGGCAGTACGAATCCGACACGACGATCCCCGTGCACAACAAGCCGCACCACACGGTCACCTGGGTGCAGCGCATCGACGACGGCCGCCTGCTGCGCGAAGCCGCGAACGAAATGGCCTGCCCCGCAGACGCTTTCGCCTGGATCGCCTGCGACGGCCACACCACGCGCTCGATCGTGAAGACCCTCAAGACCCACCACGCTCTGCCCAAGACGGCCATCAAGTATCAGGCCTACTGGAAGTGAGAACGCGGCGCCCGAACGGGCGCCGGTCCTAGACTGGGGATCTCCTACTCCGAGGAGGTCCCCATGTCCGTTCTCGACGTCAGTACCCCGCTCGGCGCGACGGTCGCCGCACGACTGGCCGACGAGCACGTCGTCTGGCTCACCACCATCGGCGCCGACGGCACCCCGCAGCCGAACCCCGTGTGGTTCCTGTGGCGCGAGGACACCTTCCTGATCTACACGATGCCGAAGGCGAAGCGGCTGCGACACCTGGCGCGCAATCCGCGGGCCTCGCTGAATTTCAACAGCAGCTCGAGCGGTGGCGAGGTGGCCGTGTTCACCGGCTCGGCCCGAGTCGGTGAACCGGTGAGCGACGACGCGCTCGCCGCGTTCGCGAGCAATTACACCAGGGGCTTCGTCGACATCGAGATGACGCGTGACGAGTTCTTCGACACCTACTCCGTCCCGATCCACATCACCCCGGATCACCTGCGCGGCTTCTGATCCCGACAGCGACGGGCGCAACGGAACACCCGTCGCGCCCGTCGTCGTTCTCAGACGGGTACCGGCTCCAGCCGCCAGCCCGACGCCCGCTCCCGCTCGTTCCAGAACGCGGCGTACCGGCCGTCGAGCGCGAGCAGCTCTGCGTGTGTGCCCTGTTCGACGATGCGACCACCGTCGAGGAACAGGATCTGGTCGGCGTGGGCGATGGTCGCCAAGCGGTGCGCGACCACGAGAACGGTCTTGTCCTTCGCCAGTTCGTGGATGCCGCGCACCACGACGGCCTCGCTGTGCGGGTCGAGCGCGCTCGTCGCCTCGTCGAGCAGCACGATCGGGGCGTCCTTGAGCAAGGCGCGGGCGATCGACACCCGCTGGCGCTCACCGCCCGAGAGCGACGCACCGCCCTCGCCGACCATGGTGTCGAAGCCGTCGGGCAGCCGGTCGACGATCTCGTCGACCCGCGCGGCACGGGCGGCGCGCAGCACCTCGTCCTCGCTCGCGTCGGGTTTGCCGATGCGGATGTTGTCGGCCACCGAGCGGTTAAACAGGTAGACGTTCTGGAAGACCAGGGCGAGCTGATCGAGCAGCGTGTTCGACGGTTGTTCGCGCACATCGTGTTCGCTCACCGAGACCGCGCCGGAATCCACATCGTAGAAGCGGGCGGCCAGGCGCAGCAGGGTGGTCTTGCCCGCCCCGCTCGGCCCGACGATGGCGGTGGTCGTGCCCGCCGGGACGGTGAAGGTCAGGTCGCTGAGCACGGGTTCGCCGGGGCGGTAGCCGAAGCTCACCTTGTCGAAGACGACGGCGGGCGCACCGGGCGTGACCGGCTCGGTCGGCATCGGCAGGGTCGGCTCGGCCAGCAGTTCGGTGATGCGGTCGGCGGCCGAAGCGGCCGACCGCAGCGCGGCGCCGAGCTGGGCGGCCTGGTTCACCGGTTCGATGAACCGCGAACTCACCGCGATCAGGGCGATGGCAGCGACGGCCGAGATGGTGCCGTCGGTCACCTGGACCACCGCGAGGTAGGCGAGCACGAGGAACACCGCCTGCACGAACAGCGCGAACACGATCAGGCCGGGCACCGTGGCCACCATCATCTTGCGCACCGCGCCACGCTGGCGGACCAGCGCCGCCTCGAGCGCCTTGTTGCCGGTGCCGACCGCGCCGAACGCGCGGAGCACCGGTTGGGCCTGCGCGAATTCGACCACCCGCGAATCGGCTTCGGCCGCCGCCTCGTGCAGCCGTGCGTCGGCACCGGTGTAGGCGCGGTTGGCGACCGCGTTGACCAGGTACAGCACCGGCGCGGCCAGCAGCATCGCGACACCGATGCGCCAATCGATGAACAGCATGCCGAGCGCGACGACCACCGGAACGATCACACCGGTGAGCACCTTGGTGAGCAGATAGGCGATCAGGCCTTGCATCTCGCGCACCTGCTCGACCATCACCCGCGAGAGCGGGCCTGCCTCACGGCCTTCGAACCAGCCGAGCGGCAGTTCGTTGAGCTTGTCGCCGAGGCGGGTCTGCAGCCCACGCTGCATACCGAGGCCGATGCGCAGACCGATGACGGCCTGCAGGTAGCCGAACACCACCACGCCTGCCACGGCCGCGGTCATGCCGAGTGCCCAGGTCCACGCGCCGCTCAGGTCGTCGCCGAACAGCGCCTCGAGTAACGGGACGAGCAACAGGTAGGCGATGGCCTGGCACACGGCCTGCAGCACGATGGCGGCCAGCAGACGCGGGACGAGCGAGGCGAACTCGTCGGGGACGAGGCGGAAAACCTTGCGGATCATCGTGTTTCCTCCACCAGGGCGAGCGTGCCGAGCGCGGCCTCGTTGATGTCCCACAGGCGCTGATACAGCCCGCCCGTGGAGCGCAGTTCGTCGTGGGTGCCCTGTTCGACTAGAGTCCCGTTGTCCAGCACCAGGATTCGGTCGACACCGGTGATGGTGTGCAAGCGGTGCGCGATGACCAGCACGGTGCGGCCCGCGACCAGCGCGGCGAGCGCGTCCTGCACGGCGGCCTCCGACTCGGGGTCGGCGAAGGCCGTCGCCTCGTCCAGGACGAGGACCGGGGTGTCGGCCAGCAGGGCGCGGGCGATCGAAAGACGCTGTGCCTCACCGCCGGACAGCGTGGCGTCCACACCGATCTCGGAGTCGTATCCGCGTGGCAGCGCGACGATCCGGTCGTGGATCTGGGCGGCGCGGGCGGCTCGTTCGATGGCCGTGTCGTCGGCGCCGGGTCGGGCGAGGAGCAGATTCTCGCGGATCGAACCGCGGATCAAGCGCACGTCCTGGAACACGAAACCGACCGTGCGATACAGCGCTTCGCTGCTGAACTCGCGGATATCGCGACCGTCGATGGTGATTCGGCCCGCACCGACGTCGTAGAAACGCGGCAGCAGTTTGGCGAGGGTGGATTTGCCGGAACCGCTCGGGCCGACCAGCGCGGTGATGGTGCCCGGCGTCAGTTCCAGATCGATGCCGCGCAACACGTTGTGGCCTGTGCGGTAACCGAATTCGACATTTTCGAAGCGGACCACACCGCGCTCGACCGGCACGTCACGGATCGACTCGGCGATCTCGAGTTCCGGCGTCTGGCGCAGCTCGTGCAACCGCAGCGCCGCTGCCCCACCGGCCCGCAATGCCTGCGACCCGTAACCGAGGCCGAGCAGCGAGCTACCGATTCCGAGCCCGACCAGCAGGAACGGCAGCAGGTCGAGCGGTTCCACCCAACCCGCGCCGACGAACGCCAGCCCGGCGAGCACGACGACGAGCATCACGAACACCGGCGTGACGACGATGTCGGAGGCCGACTGCACCCGGATGATCGGCATCTTCAACCGGTGCGCGGCATTCACCTGACCGTCGACGGCGGCCTGGAACTCGCTGTGCGCCTTGCCCGCCTGACCGAACGCGCGAACCACCTGGATGCCGTCGACGAACTCGATGGTGGCCTCGGCGGTGCGCCGCTCCCACCGGGTGTAGACGGCGAGGCGGTCGCGACCGTCGCGGTCCATGATCCGACCGAACAGCACGAAGTAGGCGATCAGCGGGATCAGCAGCACCAGGGTGAGCCGCCAGTCGACGGTGAACAGATACCCGAGGGTGACCAGCGGAACCACCAGTGCGCCGACGAACTCGAGCCGCGCGTGCGCGACCAGATAGTGCAGTGCCTCCACGTCGTCGCGCAGATAGGTCTTCACCTCGCCGGAGCTGCGCTCGCCGAACCAACCGAGCGGCACCCGGGTGAGCTTGGCCGCGAGCAGACGGCGCAGGGTGAGCTGGTAGCCGGCGTCGGCCGCGTGCGACCAGGTGAGGGCGACGGCCTGCAGCAGCGCTCGCAGGACGAGCACCGCGACGGCCGCGCCGAACAGCCACCACACCCGGTCGGTGTCGACCGGGGTCGTGAGCAGTTCCCGGCACGCCTGCACGATCAGCAGGAACGGGACCACGCTGCACACCGAAGCCACCGCGACGATCAGGCTCGCCGCCGTGAGCATGCCCGCCACCGGAGCCAGGATGTCCTTGCGCGCCTGCGCTTCTCGTTGCTTCTGCGCTTTCGCGGCCGCCTTGGACGGCCGGTTGCCCGACTCCACCCCCGGCGGCGGCGCTACCTGCACCGTCATACGTTCTGCCCTCTCGACCTGTCCACAGCAAGCTCTGCCGATGTAGGTTAGCCTAAGTTGAGTGGTTGTGGCCGGGTGGGGAAGGTTGCGTGAACTGCCAGTCAACCCCGGCGATATCGCACCGAATCGGGCGTAATTTGCTCCTACCTTGTTATCCATCGACACGGTGGGAGTACGAAAATGTTTGTCACGTCAATTATTTCGGCAATTGCGGACTGCCGGACCGACCCCGGGAATATGACACCCGAACAAGCGCATCGGGCCATGCAGATACACCTCGAATGCAGCGTCGACCTGTGCCGAGTGCGGCGGCGTGCGCGCCAGATTCTCGTCGAGGCGAAATTGATGGTTCTGGATCAACGCGCCGGCTGAGGATTGATACCCGAATTTCGGGGCATGTCCCAGTCGTGTTCACTCACCTGCCCCCATCGGCCGCCTGGATACAGCACCAGGCGCGAACCGGTTTCGAAGTGACGTATTTCCGCGACGGTGATCGTGGCGTGCTCGTCGAAGGGTGCGCCACCGGAACCGAGGACGGCGCCGTCTGGGTGATCGACTACCGGCTGCGGCTCGACGGCAGCTGGCACACCCGTTCGGCGCAGATCACCGGACGCTATCCCGACGGCAGGCGCACGCTCACCGTGCACTCCGACGGGCTCGGACGCTGGCAGGTCGACGGTGCCACCGCACCCGAACTGGACGGGTGCCTCGACGTCGACCTCGAGGCATCGGTATTCACCAACTCGCTCCCGGTGCGCAGGCTGGCACTCGACATCGGCGACTCGGCCGACGCGCCCGCGGTCTACATCCGCGCTGCCGACCTGAAGACGGTGCGACTGCCGCAGCACTACCGCCGGGCCACCGACGGCGACGACGGGCCGCGCTTCGACTACACCTCGTCGGATTTCGACTACCGCGCCACCCTGTCCTACGACGATGCGGGGTTGATCCTCGACTACCCGGATCTGGCCCGGCGCACGGTCTGAACCGGGGGCCTGTGGCGGGGCCGGGTGGTCCGGCGGCGAGACTGTCGGTATGCGACGCAGGCAGCAGCCGCCGCTGCCCAAGCGGCACGGCCTCGACCCGGCCCGGCTCCGGCTCCCGGAGGACGGACACTGGGCGACCGTGCGCGACCACCTCGTCGAGCGGTTGCCGCGGGTGGATCCGGCGCGCATCGACGAGATGCTGCGGGCGGGCGAGATCGTCGACCTTGACGGGCCGCTCGCGCCCGACGCGCCCTACGTCGCGGGCGGTGCGGTCTGGTTCCATCGCGACCTGCCCGTGGAGCAGGAAGTGCCGTTCGAGATCGGCATCGTGCACCGCGACGAGGACATCCTCGTCATCGACAAACCGCACTTTCTCGCGACCATTCCGCGCGGTCAGCACATCCTGCAGACCGCGCTGGTCCGGTTGCGGCGCGAACTCGACCTGCCCGACCTGATCCCGGCGCACCGACTCGACCGGGTGACCGCCGGACTGATCCTGTTCGTGGTGAATCCGGCCGTGCGCGGGGCGTATCAGACGATGTTCGGGCACCGGACCGTGCGCAAGGAATACGAGGCGATCGCGCCCTACGACCCCACATTGGAGCTGCCGAGGGTCGTGCGCAGCCGGATCATCAAGGAAAAGCATGTGCTCGCCGCGCAGGAAGTGCCCGGAGTGCCCAATGCCGAGACCCACGTGGAGCTCGTCGAGCATCGCGACGGGCTCGGCCGGTACCGATTGCGGCCACACACCGGGCGCACCCACCAACTGCGCCTGCATATGAACAGCCTCGGCGTACCGATCCTCGGCGACGATTTCTTTCCGGTCGTCACCGACAAATCCGTCGACGACTACACGCGGCCCCTGCAATTACTGGCGGCCACCCTCGAATTCACCGACCCGATCAGTCGCGTGCCCCGGCGATTCGAATCGCGGCGAACTCTGCAGGCGTGGCACGATTTGCCGGGTTGGTCCGGATCGGCTGTCGAGTAGCTCACGGACCGTTTCCCTTCTGTAATAAATCCGTACACTCGACCGGGTGCCCGTCTCCGCCGATCCCCGACCCGGACTGCACGCCTATATCGATATCGCCGTCGTTGTGGTGGTGCTCGCCGGAACCAATCTCATCGCACACTTCACCACCGCCTGGGCCAATATCGTCACCGTGCCCGTCGCGGCATTCCTGCTGCTCGCACTGATGCGCAAACGCGGGCTCGGCTGGGCCGAACTCGGACTGTCACCCAGGCACTGGCGCCGGGGCACCGTCTACGCGCTCGGCGCGGTGGGGATCGTGCTCACGGCTGTCGCGATCGGGGCCTTGCTGCCGATCACCAGGCCCTTCTTCCTCGCCGACCGGTACGCCACCATCTCCGGCGCACTGATCGCGTCGATGATCGTCATCCCCTTGCAGACCGTGATCCCCGAGGAACTCGCCTTCCGCGGCGTCCTGCACGGCACCCTCGACCGGGTGCTCGGTGTGCGCGGCCTGTTCGCGGCCGGCTCGCTGCTCTTCGGCCTCTGGCACATCGCCTCCTCCCTCGGCCTCACCGCGAGCAACACCGGCCTGTCCGGGATCGTCGGCGGCGGCCTCGCGGGCCAGGTCATCGGCATCACTCTCGCCGTCGCCGCCACCGCCGCCGCGGGCGTGGTCTTCACCTGGCTCCGCCGCCGCAGCGGCAGCCTTCTCGCCCCCATCGCCCTGCACTGGTCCCTCAACGGAGCAGGCGCCCTCGCCGCAGCCCTCGTCTGGCACACCGCACTGGCCTAGCATCGGTCCGGTGAAACGTGTGCTTGTCGGATTGGTAGTCGCGGTGACCGGTGGGGCGGCCGGGATCGGGCGGGAGATCGCCCGGGAACTCGGGGCCGCGGGCGCCTTGGTGTGTATCGGAGACCTGTCCGGTGACGCGGCCCGGGCGGCGGCGGCCGAGCTGCCGGGGACGGTGCACGGGTGCGAACTCGATGTGACCTCCGAGCGGTCGTTCCACGACTTCCTCGCCGTTACCGAGGCGCTGCTCGGGCCGGTCGATGTGCTGGTCAACAATGCCGGGGTGATGTGGGTCGGCGCGTTCGACGACGAACCCGACAGTGCTACCGCGCGGATGCTCGCGGTGAATCTGCACGGGGTGATCCGGGGTGTGCGGCTGGCTGCGCCCGCCATGCGCGCACGTGGGCGGGGACATATCGTCACCATCGCCTCGGTGGCATCGAAGGTCTCACCCGCCGGGGAGGCGACCTACGCGGCGACCAAACACGGTGTGCTCGGGTACCTGACGGGCGTGCGGGAGGAACTGCGCGGCAGCGGCGTGCGGTTGAGCGCGATCATGCCGGGGGTCGTCGATACCGAACTCGCGAAGGGCACGTCCAGCGGGGCGGCGCCACTGTTGCAGCCCGCCGATGTGGCGCGGGCCGTTGTCAAGGTGATCCAGCGGCCACGCTTCGAGGTGACGGTGCCGGGATCGCTCGGGCCGATGCTGCGCTGGGCCGGAGTGCTTCCACAGTGGGCCCGCGATCTGATCCTGCGCAGGACCGTCCCGAATCAGCTTGCGGCCGTTGGCGGTTCGTCCGCACGAGCCACTTACGAAAAGCGTTTACTCGACGGCGATTCCGGGGCCTGAGGGCTTTCTCCGCTCCATTTTCACACCATGATCGTTGACCCGGGAACGGTCGGCGTTTACGCTCTCTGCAATCACACATATGTTCGATAGTCCATATGTTCGAGTGACGCGGAAGGCGCGAGATGTCCGACGATCGGTCGATCGACCCTGCCGATACCGAGATCACGGCCCTCGCCAAGCAGGTCGCCACCGCCAGGGGCAAGCTGCCGCTGCAGCACGACACGGCACTCTACGACGCACTCTCGGAAGCCGAGATCCGCGCCGAACGCGAACTCGCCGAATGGATCCGGGCCCAGCGCCGCAAACAGCGGCGTCGCACTGTCGCCGACGAACTCGCCGCCGACAAACGTGACCGTCGCACTGGCGCTTTGATCCGGCGTACCGACGAAGCCGACGCCCGCTGGCACCGCAAAGCACTGGCCGCACGACGCCGGGTGTCGAGTGCCGACGCACGACTCGCTCAGCTCTACCGGCGCGCCGAATGGTCCTCGCGCGCACTGATCGGTGTGGTGCTGCTCGGCATGGTGTGGGCCGGGGTGAATGTGCAGCACAACCTCGTGCCGAGCGGGGACATGGGCGATCCGCTGTACTGGCTCAGCTTCGGCATCGAGGCGATGATCTCCATCCCGATCATCGTCATCATGATCGCCGCGACCACCGCGGCCCGCTGGGGGCGCGAACTCGAACGCGGCAAGGTCATCGTGTTCGAACTCGCCCTCCTCGGCACCACCGTCGCCCTCAACGCCGGGCCCCACCTGGCCTCCGGTGCATGGGGGCGGGCGGCAGAGTTCTCCATCGCGCCCGTGATGGTCGGTGTCGTGATCTGGTTGCACGCCTGGGTTTCGGCGCGGTACGCGATGTTGATCGAGAGCGCTTCGGTGGAACTGCCGGGGAGCTACTCCCCCTCCGAACGAGTGGATTCCGCTGTCACACAGCAGGACTCACTGTCGACGATCGGCAATGGCGCGCGCTTGTCCGCCGTCGACACCGATACTCAGGTCGGCGGCAGCGCAGGGCTCAACCACCACGCCTCGCAGGCCGACCGCGCCACACACAGCACAGAGGCCGGGCAGGTCGATCACGCCATGCCCAGCAGCGACGCCGGTCTCGACGACGAAGCCACTCTCGATGGCGACGTCGTACTCGGCGGCAGAACCGGGCACGACGCCGCCGTCGATATCGAAGCGCCGCGCAGCGACGAGGAGGATCTGGTCGCCGGATCCGACGACGCCGCGCCCGGCGAGCGCCCGAACCCCAAGCGCCCGCACATCACCCGCCGCCCTGCTGCCGAAAAGTCGACCGCTCCCGGCACTCTCGAACTCATCCACCGGGCCGCCGCCGACCACCGGCGCAACGGCCACGCCGACACCAACGGTGCCACCCCCTCGTTGCGGCGAATACCTGTCACCGCCGCCGCCCGACCCACTCTCGGCGAAGCGACCGGCACCGACCCCGTTACCGAGGCGACGGCGCACGCCGGCACCGTCGCCCGTGACCACAACGGCGACACGGCTGCCCCCACTCCGGTGGTAGCGCAACACAATTCACCGGCCCCCGCCGACGAGCCAGAACAACTCACCCTCGCCACGGAACCCGCCGAGCAACTGCTGCTGGAGACCGAACCCGCCCGGGTCGCCGAGCCCACCGCCTCGCCCACCGCGGTCACCGAGCCCGTCGCACCGGACAACCCGGTCACTCGGGTCACCCCGGTCACCAAGCCCATCACATCGGCCACGCCGGTAGCCGAGCCCATCGCACCGGCCACCCCGGTAACCGAGTCCGTCGCGCCGGACAACCTGTCCGCCCGCAAATCCGAGTCGGTCGCACAGGGCGAAGTGTCGGCCCAAATATCTGAGCCGCCCGCACAGTTCGAGACGTCCGCCGAAGACACCGAGCCCACCGCGCCGGTCGCACTGCCAACTGACACCTCAGATGCCGACGAACCGCTCACCGCGCAGGAATCCGCCCCAGAGGAAGACCCCTTCGAAGACCACCCCGCCGACGAATTCGACTACGACGACACCGAGGTCCGCGCCCTGGCCCGCCGTATAGCCACCCACAGCCCCCTGCGCCTGACCCTCGAACAAATCGAGGAAATCCTCGAACTCACCGACCAGTCCTGGTCAGCCCGCAGCATCGGCGCCGAAGTAGGCGTCCCCGGCAAAACCGTCACCAACGTCGTCGAATTCGCCCGAAAAATCCGCCACCCCTACGCCTTCACCGGCTGAGGCCTGCGATCCCTTTCGGACCAAGAGTCCAAGCTCCTCGCGGGCAACAACGACGCTCTCGGTGCAACCGAGGTAGCTCACGCAAGCCGCCGCATCAGCACGGCGTGCTCGTCCATGATCGAGTAGACCACCGCACCGAACGCCTCGTGCCCAGCGACGTACCTGCGAATTGCCTCTTGCGCCAAATCCTGCTCGCTCAGTCCGAGACGCTCGGCCAGCTCGGTCATGCGCCGGCCATCATCGCCGTCGAGATGCAGTGTTATGGCCATTCCGCATGATATCCGGCAATATCACCTAGCCCGCGACACGACGAAGGCCCGCTTCCCAGAGGGAAACGGGCCTTCGTGGCAACGATCTCGATGGATCGAGGAGGGACCTTACTTGGCCTTCTCCAGGACCTCGACCAGACGCCAGCGCTTGGTGGCCGACAGCGGACGGGTCTCCATCAGCTGAACGCGGTCGCCGACGCCGGCGATCTCGTTCTCGTCATGCGCCTTCACCTTGGAGGTGGTGCGAATGATCTTGCCGTAGAGCGGGTGCCGGTGACGGTCTTCCAGCTCGACGACGATCGTCTTGTTCATCTTGTCCGAGACGACGTAGCCGCTACGAACCTTGCGGCTGCCGCGCTCTTCCTTCTTCTCGCTCATGCCGCATCTCCCTTGCCCGCGGGCGCCGTGGCCAGGCCGAGCTCGCGCTCACGCATGACCGTGTAAATGCGCGCGATCTCGTGGCGGACGACGCGCAGACGACGGTTGTTGTCGAGCTGACCCGTCGCCATCTGGAAGCGCAGGTTGAACAGCTCTTCCTTCGACTCGCGCAGTTTGGCCACGAGCTCTTCTTCGTTGAGCTCGCGGAGCTCTGCGGCCGGTGTTCCGGTAGCCATCAGAACTGCTCCTCCCTGGTCACGATCCTGCACTTCATGGGGAGCTTGTGCATCGCGCGGCGCAGGGCCTCGCGAGCGGTCTCCTCGTTGGGGTAAGACATCTCGAACATGACCCGACCGGGCTTCACGTTCGCGACCCACCACTCCGGCGAACCCTTACCGGAACCCATGCGGGTCTCGGCAGGCTTCTTGGTGAGCGGGCGGTCGGGGTAGATGTTGATCCAGATCTTGCCGCCACGCTTGATGTGGCGGGTCATCGCGATACGCGCCGACTCGATCTGACGGTTGGTGACGTAGGCAGGCTCGAGAGCCTGGATGCCGTAGTCACCGAACGCCACCGCGGTGCCGCCCTTGGACATGCCGGAGCGGCTGGGGTGGTGCTGCTTGCGGTGCTTGACCCTACGGGGCATCAGCATGCGTCAGCCCTCCTTGTTCTCTGCCGGAGCCTCCGCCACTGCGGTGGCGGCGCGACCGACCTCGGTGCTGGTCGCGGTGGTGCCAGTGGCGCCGGACCGACGGGGGCGGCTCGGACGCTCGCGACGCTGGCGATCCGGAGCAGCGGCAGCGGCAGCGGTCACCTCACGACGACCACCGACGATGTCGCCCTTGTAGATCCAGACCTTCACGCCGATGCGACCGAAGGTGGTCTTGGCCTCGTAGAGGCCGTAGTCGATGTCCGCGCGCAGCGTGTGCAGCGGGACGCGACCTTCACGGTAGAACTCCGAGCGCGACATTTCGGCGCCACCGAGGCGGCCCGAGCACTGCACACGGATGCCCTTGACGTTCGGCGAACGCATGGCCGACTGGATGGCCTTACGCATCGCGCGACGGAACGCCACACGGTTCGACAGCTGCTCGGCAACACCCTGAGCAACCAGCTGCGCATCCGATTCGGGGTTCTTGACCTCGAGGATGTTCAGCTGAACCTGCTTCTTGGTGAGCTTCTCCAGCTCGGCGCGGATGCGGTCGGCCTCCGCGCCACGGCGACCGATCACGATGCCGGGACGCGCGGTGTGGATATCCACACGGACGCGATCACGGGTGCGCTCGATCTCGACCTTCGAGATGCCGGCCCGCTCCATGCCAGTGGCGAGGAGCTTGCGGATCTGAACGTCTTCCTTCACGTATTCCGCGTACTGCTTGTCCGCGTACCAACGCGACTTCCAGTCGGTGGTGATACCGAGGCGGAAGCCATGGGGGTTGATTTTCTGTCCCATTTACTTTGCCCCTCCCTTCCGGCGGCTACGAGTGGCAGCGCCGGCAGTGGGCACGCTCTCGACCTCGATGGTGATGTGGCTGGTGCGCTTGCGAATCCGGAACGCGCGGCCCTGGGCCCGCGGCTGGAAACGCTTCATGGTGGCACCCTCGTCGACAAAAGCAGTCGAGATGACCAGGGTGGCCGGGTTGAGGCCGAGGTTGTTCTCGGCGTTCGCCGCGGCCGAAGCCACGACCTTGGCCACCGGCTCGCTGGCGGCCTGCGGGGCGAACCGCAGGATGGCCAGCGCGTCCTCGACACGCTTGCCGCGGACCATGTCCACGACGCGACGCGCCTTCATCGGGGTGACCCGCACATGCTTAGCGGTAGCGCGGGCAGTCGGGTTCTGAACCGTTTCGGTGTTGGTTTCAGTCATCGCCGCTTGCTCTTCCGGTCGTCCTTGACGTGGCTCTTGAACGTCCTGGTCGGCGCGAACTCACCGAGCTTGTGGCCGACCATGTTGTCCGAGACGAACACCGGGACGTGCTTGCGACCGTCGTGGACGGCGAAAGTGTGACCGATGAAATCGGGGATGATGGTCGAGCGACGCGACCAGGTCTTGATGACCTGCTTGGTGCCTTTTTCGTTCTGGACGTCCACCTTCTTCAGGAGGTGGTCGTCGACGAACGGGCCCTTCTTGAGGCTGCGTGGCATTTCTTACCTCCTCCTTTAGCGCTTCTTGCCGGTCTTGCGACGGCGGACGATGAGCTTGTCGCTCGGGCGGTTGGGCTTGCGGGTACGGCCCTCAGGCTGGCCCCACGGGGAGACCGGGTGGCGACCACCGGAGGTCTTACCCTCACCACCACCGTGCGGGTGGTCGACCGGGTTCATGACGACACCACGGACGGTAGGACGACGGCCCTTCCAGCGCATACGGCCGGCCTTGCCCCAGTTGATGTTCGACTGCTCGGCGTTGCCGACCTCGCCGACGGTGGCGCGGCAGCGCACGTCGACACGGCGGATTTCACCGGAGGGCATACGAAGGGTCGCGTACGGCCCTTCCTTGCCCAGCAGCTGAATGCTCATACCAGCGGCACGGGCCATCTTGGCGCCACCGCCCGGACGCAGCTCCACGTTGTGGATCGTGGTACCGGTCGGGATGTTGCGCAGCGGCAGGTTGTTACCCGGCTTGATGTCGGCCGTGGGGCCGGACTCGATCGGGCTGCCCTGCTTGATGCCCTTCGGCGCGATGATGTAGCGCTTCTCGCCGTCGGCGAAGTGCAGCAGTGCGATGTTGGCGGTGCGGTTGGGGTCGTACTCGATGTGAGCGACCTTGGCCGGGATGCCGTCCTTGTCCAGTCGACGGAAGTCGATGACACGGTAGGCACGCTTGTGACCGCCACCGCGGTGACGCGTGGTGATGCGACCGTGCGCGTTACGACCACCGGACTTGGTGAGCGGGCGCAGCAGCGACTTCTCCGGCGTCGACCGGGTGATCTCGGCGAAGTCCGAGACACTCGAGCCACGACGGCCCGGTGTAGTCGGCTTGTATTTACGGATTGCCATGAGTTCTTCTCTGCTTTCTGGATCGCCAGCCGCTTACGCGACCGGTCCTCCGAAGATCTCGATGGGCTTGCTGTCGGCCGAGATGGTCACGAGCGCGCGCTTGGTGTCCTTGCGCTTGCCGTAACCGAAGCGGGTCCGCTTGCGCTTGCCCTGACGGTTGGCGGTGTTGACGCTGGTGACCTTGACGCCGAAAACCTTCTCGACGGCGATCTTGATCTGCGTCTTGTTCGAATCCGGGTGCACCAGGAAGGTGTAGGTACCTTCCTCGATCAGTCCGTAGGACTTCTCCGAGATGACCGGTGCGAGCAGGATGTCGCGGGGGTCGGCGATGGTGCTCACTTGCTCTCCTCCTGGGCCGCCTCGGCGGGACCGTGAACGAACGCGTTCAGGGCCTCGACGCTGAACACCAGTTCGTCGCTGTTGAGGACGTCGTAGGTGTTGAGCTGATCCGGGGCGATCGGCAGCACGTTCTGCAGGTTCGCCACGCTCTTCCACGCGGCGACGTCCTCGCGACCGACCACGACGAGGAACTTCTTGCGGTCCGACAGCTCGGACAGGAAGCTCTTCGCGGCCTTGGTCGACGGGGTCTGACCCGAGACCAGTTCGGTGATCACGTGGATGCGCTCGTTGCGGGCCCGGTCGGACAGGGCACCGCGCAGGGCGGCGGCCTTCATCTTCTTGGGGGTCCGCTGGCTGTAGTCACGCGGCTGCGGGCCGTGGACGGTGCCACCGCCGGCGAACTGCGGCGCACGGGTCGAACCCTGGCGGGCGCGGCCGGTGCCCTTCTGGCGGTAAGGCTTCTTGCCACCACCGGAGACCTGGCCACGAGTCTTCGTGGCGTGGGTGCCCTGGCGAGCGGCGGCCAGCTGCGCGATGACGACCTGGTGCATCAGCGCGACGTTGGCGGTCACGTCGAAGATCTCCGCGGGGAGGTCGACGGTGCCTTCGGTCTTGCCGCCTGCAGCCTTGACGGTCAGCGTGAGATTAGCGGCCTTCTTCTCCGTGTTAACTGCGGAGCTGGTCATGCGTGCGCACCACCCTTCACGGCGCTCTTGACGATCACGACGTTGCCCTTGCGGCCGGGGATGGCACCCTTGACCAGGAGCAGGCCGTTCTCGGCGTCGACCTTGTGAACCGACAGGTTCTGCGTGGTCACGCGGTCGTTACCCATACGGCCCGACATGCGCATGCCCTTGAACACGCGGCCGGGAGTGGCACAGCCACCGATGGAACCCGGGCGACGGTGCACAGCCTGCGCACCGTGCGAGGCGCCCTGGCCCTTGAAGCCGTGACGCTTCATGGTGCCTGCGAAGCCCTTGCCCTTGCTGATTCCGGTCACGTCGACGTAGGTGCCCTCTTCGAAGACGTCGGCGGAAAGCTCCTGGCCGACCTCGAAGGTGGAGGCATCCGCGACGCGGATCTCGGTGACGTGGCGGCGCGGGGTGACACCGGCCTTGGCGAACTGGCCGGAAACCGGCTTGTTCACCTTGCGCGGGTCGATGGCGCCGAAAGCGATCTGGACGGCCGAGTAGCCGTCGCGCTCCACGGTGCGGATCTGGGTGACCACGTTCGGGCCCGCCTTGATGACGGTGACCGGGACGACGCGGTTCTTCTCGTCGAAGACCTGGGTCATGCCGAGCTTGGTGCCCAGGATGCCGGCTGCGGGCCGGTTCTTGTTGTCAGTCATATCTCGAGTCCCCGTCACTGAATGTTGACGTCGACGCTGGCCGGCAGGTCGATGCGCATGAGCGCGTCGACCGTCTTCGGCGTCGGGTCGAGGATGTCGATGAGGCGCTTGTGTGTACGCATCTCGAAGTGTTCGCGCGAGTCCTTGTACTTGTGCGGCGAACGGATGACGCAGTACACGTTCTTCTCGGTGGGCAACGGCACAGGCCCGACCACACGGGCGCCGGTGCGGGTCACCGTCTCCACGATCTTGCGCGCAGACGCGTCGATCGCCTCGTGGTCATAGGCCTTGAGCCTGATGCGGATCTTTTGTCCCGCCACGCTAAGTGTCCTTTTCTCCGCTTTCCTTCGTGGTCACAGGAGCAAGCTCCCGCACCACCCTCATTTGCACAGCCCGAACACACGTGAGGTTTCGAGATCGCCACCGGGCACCGCCCAGTCCTCGCCGCTGTTCATCTGTCATGGTTCTCCGGTCCACGCGGTCGGGCGTGTCGCCCTTTTTGCTACAACGTGGTCCCGAACGTATCCACACCGGCGAACCGGTGGGATACACAACTGCTGCCTGCCCTGCTCGACCCGTCGGCCCCGAAGGGCGACGATCCTGCGCAAGGCAACCCGAACAGTATGCACCATGCCGACAAAGGTCTTCAAATCGGGGGGCATGAGGCATCGGTCACTGATCGGACTGTGCTCGACCATGGTAGCTGGCGGGTCACCAGCGCTGGTCAGTGGGCTTCCCGCTTATCTTACTTTTGAGTAAGATACGGGGATGGCACAGGAAACCGCGACGTACCGCGGCTGGAAGAAGCTGCCCGACAACCGCATCGGGCACGCGCTGTTCTCACTCGGGATGGTGGCCCGGGTCCCCTACTTCGGCACGGTGCTGCCGCAAGTGGTGCGGCTCGAGCCCGGACTGTGCGAGGTGACCTCGCCGAAATGGTTCGGCATCCACAATCATCTCGGCACCTTCCACGCCATCGCCGCGTGCAATCTGGCCGAGGTGGCGATGGGCATGCTCAGCGAGGCGACGGTGCCGACCACCCATCGCTGGATCCCCAAGGGCATGAATGTGCAGTACCTGGCGAAGGCCGAGTCTGGGTTGCGCGCGGTGGCGAAGCTGGCCGAGATCCCCGATTTCGCGGCGATCACCGAGGGGCGCGAGCTGACGGTGCCGGTGTCGATCTTCGACAAGGACGGCGTCGAGGTGGTGCACGCCGAGATCACCACCTGGGTCACGCCGCGGTAACCCGTTGGGCCGGTACGGTTGTGAGCACGGCTACAGACGGGGAGGTTCGATGCTGGAAGTCGCGCATGTGGTCCGCCGGTTCGGCGACAAGGTCGCGGTCGACGACGTGTCGTTCACGGTGGCGCCGGGGGTGCTCACCGGGTTCGTCGGTGGGAACGGGGCGGGTAAGACCACGACCATGCGGATGATCATGGGCGTGCTCGCCGTGCAGTCCGGCGAGGTGCGCTGGGACGGCCGGCCGGTCACGGCGCTGGATCGCCGCTCCTTCGGGTACATGCCGGAGGAACGCGGGCTCTACCCCAAGCAACCGGTGCTCGATCAGCTCGTCTACCTCGCGCGATTACGTGATGTGACGGCCGAGGCAGCCAAGACCCGCGCGCTCGGCCTGCTCGAACGGTTCGGGTTGGCCGACCGTGGCAAGGACAAGCTCGAATCGCTCTCGCTCGGCAACCAGCAGCGAGTGCAGATCGCGGCGGCGGTGATCGCGCAGCCCACGGCATTGATTCTCGACGAACCGTTCTCCGGGCTCGACCCGCTGGCCGTCGACTCGATGGTCGAGTTGCTGCGGGAGTTCGCCGCGAAGGGTGTGCCGGTGCTGTTCTCCTCGCATCAGCTCGATCTGGTCGAGCGATTGTGTGATCGGCTCGTCATCCTGTCCTCGGGGCGGGTGGTCGGGCAGGGGTCGGTCGATGAGCTTCGTTCGGCCGGCGGGTTGCGATATCGGCTCGTCGTCGACGGTGACGCGGAATGGTTACGGTCCCACCCCGGTATTCGGTCGGCGGAAATAGACGGTGGGCGTGCGGTTTTCGAGGCGTCGGAGACCGATGCCATCTTGAAAGAGGCGTTGTCGCGTGGATCGGTGCGTGAGTTCACCGAGGTCAGGCCGACCGTTGCCGAGATCTACCGGGAGGTGACGGCATGAGAGGTCAGCGCCTGGCGGCGGTAGCTCGCGTGACCACGAACGGCGCCCGATCATGCCAGGGAGGCGCAGCATGACGGGGGTGTGGCGGATCGTCGCGGCTCGCGAGATCGTGGTGAAGCTGCGGGATCGCAATTTCGTGATCTCTACGGTGGTGACCATCGTGGCGATCATCGCGTCGGTGGCGGTCAGCGGGTTCCTCAACAGCAGGCCCGACAAGGTCGATGTCGCGATCACCGGAACGGCTGCCGTAGTGGTGCTCGACCGGGCGAACGAGCTGGGAGCCGAGAAGGACGTCAGCTTCACCGGGCAGGCGGTAGCCGACCGGGCCGCTGTCGAACAGCAGGTGCGCGACGGTGCGGTCGATGTCGGCCTGGTCGCCGCCGAGCCCGACGGCTGGCAGCTGATCGGCAAGACCGCCGAGAACGACGACGCCACCACCTACATCACCGCCGCCGCCCAGCAGTTGGCCTTGCAACGCAATGCCGCCGCTGCCGGTGTCACCATGGACGAACTCGCCCAGGGCGCCGGTGTGGATTACACGCTGCTGGAGAAGAACGCCATCGATCCGGGGCTGGCCAAGATCGTCGCGTTCGTCTTCGCGTTCCTGTTCTATCTGGCGTCGCTGCTGTTCGGGATGTCGATCGCGCAGAGTGTGATCGAGGAGAAGCAGAACCGCATCGTCGAGATCCTGGCGAGCGCGATCCCGTTGCGGCAGTTGCTGATCGGCAAGGTGGTCGGCAACGCGGTGCTGGCGTTCGGGCAGCTCGTGCTGTTCGTGGTCGCCGGGCTCGGCGGGTTGGTCTTCCTCGGCAAGGCCGACCAGCTCGGCCGGATCGCCGGGGCCGCAGGCTGGTTCATCGTGTTCTTCGTGGTCGGTTTCCTCGCGCTGGCCAGCCTGTGGGCGGTGGCCGGCTCCCTGTCGACGCGCAGCGAGGACCTGCAGTCCACCTCCACTCCCCTGTCGATGCTCATCATGATCGTGCTGTTCGCGGGCATCTTCCTCTCCGGAACCGCCCGCGTGATCGCCTCCTACGTCCCCATCACCTCGATCATCGCCATGCCGAGCCGCCTGGCCGAAGGCACCGCCGCCTGGTGGGAACCCCTCATCGCCCTCACCTTGATGGCCGCAGCCACCTACGCCATCGTCATCGTGGCCGAAAAGATCTACCGCCGCTCCCTCATGCAAACCCAGGGCCGCCTCACCCTCCGCCAGGCCCTCGCCCTCGAGGACTGACACCGGGACACCGGTCACGTCTCCTTGCGCCCGGGTGTGGGGTGTGGATTGAATGCGGGGGTGAGTGTGCGGGAGTTCGATATTTGCGTGGTCGGGTTGGGGCCGGCTGGGCGGGGGTTGGCGCATCGGGCTGCCGGGGCCGGGTTGCGGGTTGCGGCGGTGGATCCGCGGCCGGAGCGGCTGTTTCCGCCGACGTTCTCGTGCTGGGTGGACGAGCTGCCGGGCTGGTTGCCCGAGAGTGCCGTCGCGCAGCGGATCGCGGCGCCGACGGTGTGGACCAAGACCGAGCACCGGATCGAACGGGCCTACTGTGTGCTGTCGAAGGCGGGGTTGCACGCGGCGCTCGCGCTCGACGACGCGACGGTGTTCGCGCAGCGGGCCGGGCGGGTGGACCAGCACGAGGTGGAGCTGGCCGACGGGACGGTGATCTCGGCGGGCACGGTGTTCGACACCCGTGGGCTACCGACGCTCGGCAAGCGGCGGGCGGCGTCGGCGCACGGGATCTTCGTCGATGCCGAGACCGCGGCGCCGATGGTCGGTGACGGCGAGGGCCTGCTGCTGGACTGGCGACCGGAGAACGGTGCGGGTCCGGACGAGCCGCCGTCGTTCCTGTACGCGGTGCCGCTCGGCGACGGAACCGTCATCTTCGAAGAGACCAGCCTCGGCCTGCGCGGCGGCATGCCCCAGCACGAACTGCGCAAGCGGACGTTGAATCGTCTTGCCGCCCACGGTATTCGGCTCACCGGCGACGAACCGCACGAGGCCGCCCACTACCCGCTCGACCAGCCGCCACCGAAGAAGGGCGCCGCGGCGGCGATCCCGTTCGGTTCCCGCGGCGGCATGATGCACCCGTGCACCGGCTACAGCGTGGCCGATTCGCTCGCCCTCATCGACACCGCCGTCTCGGCCGTGCAGCAGGGCACCGACCCCGTCGAGGCGCTGTGGCCGTGGCAGGCGCGAGCGGTGTACTGGATGCGGATGCGCGGCCTGTGGGGCCTCGGCAGGCTCACCACCGACCAGTCGATCGCCATGTTCGAGGCGTTCTTCACCGAATCCGAACGCGGCCAACGCGCACTGCTGTCGGCCCACGACGACTACACCGCCCTGGGCGCGGTGCTGTTCAACACCGTCGCCCACACCTGGCCGTTCCGCTGGCGCTACGACCTGGTCGGCTGGACCAACCGCAACCGCTGGGTCGACTACCCGTTCGCGGAACCGGAATGAGAAAGGCCGCGCCGGGCAACGGCGCGGCCTTCCACAGAACTACGCGGTCTCGGCGGCCTTCTTGTAGCCGCGGATGGCCGGGTAGGCGAACACCGCGATCATCCCCACCGTCCACAGGACCGTCTTGAGCAGCGGGTCCGCGACAGGACCGCCGTAGGACAGCCCCTTCATCGCGTCGATCGCACAGCTCATCGGCTGGTTCGCGACCACGGTCTGCAACCACGTGGGGTAGGCGATGATCGGGACGAAACCGGTGTTGAAGAACATCAGCAGCGTGTTGAGGATGCCGATCAGGCTGATGAGCATCACGCCCTCGGTGATGGTCGCCAGCGCCGTCACCATCACCGCGAAGCCGAGCCCGAAGAGGATCGGAACACAGATCAGCGCGATATTGGTGAGCGGGTCTTCCATGAAGAGGAAGCCCAGCGGCACGGCGACGAGCAGCACGATCACCGTGGTGATGAGAATGCGCAACGCCTCCGCGATCAGGCGCCCGGTGAGCAGCGACGCCTTGTTCAGCGGCATCGTGTAGAAGCGGCTGAGCAGGCCCGAGGCCTTCTCGCGTTTGAAGCCGAGGGCACTCACCACCGCACCGGTCATCGCCGCGACGAGCGTGAGCAGCGCGGCCTGGCCGTAGATGCTCGGTGTGCCGGTGGCGGCGGTGATGGAGTCACCGAGGACGATGCGGAACATCAGCAGCGTCACAGCCGGGTAGGCGATGGTCTGGATGGTGGTCGACGGGTCACGCAACCACACCATCAGCAGTCGTTTGGTCTGGATGAGGCTGTGGCTGAACCACACCGACACCGAACTCTCCGGCTTGGCGTGCACCACCGGCAGCTGGGCCGCCGTTTCCGTTGTCGTCATGATCGCCTCACACTCGCCCACACTGCCAGTGGGAGGAATACAACTGCCGCGATGCCGAGCCACACCAGCGATACCCAGCTGCCCGCCCACGACAGGTGACCGGCGGCCATGTCGCTGAGCGTCTGCGCCCACTGCGAGATCGGCTGATTGCGGGCGAACCCGCGCGCCCAGGTGGGGAAACTGTTCTCGGGCACGAACCCGGTCGACATCATGCCGAAGATCAGGATCGGCAGGGTGAGCGCCTGGCTGAGCGCCTCGGGGTTCTTGGTGAGGCTGCCCAGCGCGTCGGCGCCGAGGGTGAGCACCACACCGACCGCCAGCGCGAACCCGCAGAACGCCAGGGCCTGCAACCAACCACCGGTGAACCGGAAGCCGATCATGTACCCGTAGCCGACGGTCGCGACCAGCGAGACCACCGACCGGACGAGCCCGGCGCAGATGCGTGACATCAGCGGAACCAGCGACCCGATCGGCATGGTCTGCAACCGGGTACTCAACCCGGTGAGCGCCTCGAACGCCGCGAGTTGCGCGTTCGACATCATGGTCATCGCCATGGTCTGCAGCACGATGATGGGCATCACGTACTGCGCGTAGTCGATGCCCTGCACCTTCATCACGTAGCGCAGCGGCAGGTAGAACGCGACGGTCACCACCAGCGGGGTGAGCACGGCGACGATCAGTTCGCCCTTGGTCGCCATGGTCCGCACGATGCGACCGGTCAGCGCGCGCCACTGCGCGAAACTGCTCTGGTGCACCTGGGGTAGGTCGGCGAACAACCCCGTCGCCGCGGGGGTCGACACGCTCACTAGTGGCCGCCCGAATGACCGGTGATCGACAGGAACACGTCGTCGAGGGAGGGGCGGCGCAGGGCGATGTCGGCCAGGTCGATGCCCGCGTTGTCGAGCCTGCGCAGCGCCTCGGCGAGGGTGGCCGCGCCGTCGGGCGCGGGGATGGACAGCTTGTCGGCACCCGCGATCTCGGCGGCGACGGCGGCCGGGACCAGGTCACCGAGGGCCTGCACGGCGGCCGCGATGCGGCTGAGGTCGAGCGGGATGATCTCGCAATAGCTGCCGCCGGTCTTGGCCTTGAGCTGGTCGGCGGTGCCTTCGGCGATGACGGTGCCCTTGTCGATGACGATGATGTTGTCGCTGAGCACGTCGGCTTCTTCGAGGTACTGCGTGGTGAGCAGCACGGTGATGCCCTGGTTCTTCAGTGCCGTCACCAGATCCCATACGCCCTGACGGCTGCGTGGGTCGAGCCCGGTGGTCGGTTCGTCGAGGAACACCACCTCGGGGCGGACCACCAGCCCGCAGGCGATGTCGACCCGGCGACGCATACCGCCCGAGTAGTTGCGCACGGCCCGTTTACCGGCGCTGACCAGGTCGAATTCCTCGAGCAGCACCTCGGCGCGCTTGCGGGCGGCCGACTTGGTCAAACCCATCAGGCGACCGAACAGCTCGAGGTTCTCGCGTCCGGTGAGGTTCTCGTCGAGCGCGGCGTACTGGCCGGTCATCATGATCGAGCGGCGCACGCCCGCGGCGTCGGTGAGCACGTCGTGCCCGGCGACGACGGCGGTGCCGGAGTCGGGGCGCAGCAGCGTGGACAGGATTTTGACCGTGGTGGTCTTGCCCGCGCCGTTGGGTCCGAGGATGCCGAGCACGCTGGCCTTCTCGGCCTGGAAACTGATGCCCTGCAGCGCGTGCACGTCGCCGAAGGATTTGCGCACGTCGGAAACGAGCACGGCGGGCTCACCGCCGTGCGACGCGACGCCACCCACGGGCGAATCCACTGAGATAGAACTCGGCATCAACTCTCCACCATCGGCCGCGGCGGCGCCGATCGAACGGGCGCGCGCCACGGAATTTTTCTTCCCGGTAAGTGATCCATACCGTTCGGCGCGATGTTACCGGTCCGGCGATTTTCCGGGTCGGGACTGAGCGGGCCCGGGAAGATTCGGTCCGATTCCTTGTCGCCGCGACGACACGCCCATACCCTGGCATCCGGGTAGAGGGAGGTGACCATGGCCGAATCGGCCGCCGCATTGCCGGGCCGTACCGATCTGCTGATGTCGTTCGATCCGCGCACCGGCGAACAGCTCGCGCAATATCCGGTGCAGGGCGGTGCCGAGGTCACGCGCGCGGTCCGCACCGCGAGGGCGACACAGAACTGGTGGGGGGAACTGGATTTCGGTGAACGCCGCAGCCTGCTGCTGGATTGGCGAAGCCATATCGCCCGGCGCAGTGGCGAATTGGTCGAGATCCTGCGCAACGAGACGGGTAAGCCGGAGGCCGATGCCGCGCTCGAGGTGATGCTCGCGGTGGAGAACCTGGATTGGGCCGCGCGCAATGCCGAACGCGCACTCGGTCGCAAACGATTGCGTTCGGGCTGGTTCACCCGCAATCAATACGCGTCGGTGGGTCATCTGCCGCTCGGTGTGATCGGCGTGCTCGGTGCCTGGAACAACCCGGTGTTCACGCCGATGGGTTCCATCGCCTATGCCATGGCCGCCGGGAACACGGTGGTGTTCAAACCGCACGAGATCACCACCGGCGTCGGCCTCTGGCTGGCCGCGAGCTGGTCGCGCGTGGTACCCGATTATCCGGTGCTGCAGGCCGTGACGGGTGACGGCCGCACCGCGACGGCGCTGTGCGGCGCGGAGGTGGACAAGATCGCCTACGCCGGTCCCGAGGCCGGTGGCCGCGAGGTGATCGCGCAGTGTGCGCGCTCGCTCACGCCGGTGGTCGTCGAGCACAGCGGCAAGGGCAGCATGATCGTGCACGTCGACGCCGCTCTCGACGAAGCCGCCGAGGCCGCGGTGTTCGGGGCGATGGCCAATTCCGGCCAGAACGCCTCGGGTATCCAGCGCTGCTATGTGGCCGACTCGGTCTTCGACGATTTCCTCGCCCGCGCCGCTGACCGGGCCGCCAAGCTGCGGCCCGGCGCCGACAACCGCGCCGCCTACGGCCCGATGATCAATGCCGACCAGGTCGACGTGGTGCGCTCCCAGGTGCGCGATGCCATCGCCCGCGGCGGGCACGCCGTGCTCGGCGGACTCGACTCCTTCCGTGACCCGTATGTGGAGCCGATCGTGCTCGCCGAGGTGCCGGAGGAGAGCATCGCGATCACCGGCGAGGGCATCGGCCCGGTGCTGGTGGTGAACCGGGTGTCGGACCTGGCCGACGCGGTGACCCGGGTGAACGCGGCGGGCAACGGCATCGCCGTCACCGTGTTCACCCGCGATATCGTCAGCGCCGAGTTCATCGCCGCACAGCTGAAAGTCGGTGTGGTGACGGTGAATTCGTCGACCGCGTTCACCGGTATCCCGGCTCTTCCGTTCGGCGGGGTCGGCGAGTACGGGCAGGGGCACAGCCACGGCGGGCAGGGTCTGCAGGAATTCAGCCGGACGATGTCGATCGCACGCAGACGTTTCCGCGCGCCGGTGCGCCTGTCGACGTTCGATCGCAGGCCGGGACATCTGCGCCTGGCCAAGGCGGCGTTCCGGTTACGCCACGGGCGCTGACTGCCCGCCGAGCAGCACCGCGCTGGTGAGCGCGCCGAGCCGGGCGAGCTGCTCGGGCCGGGAGTCGAAGCGCAACAGCCTGCCCACGTCGATGATCTGACCGATCGCGGCATGCACCCGGAACCGCGCCTCGATCGGGTCGCCGTCGAGCAGGTTGGCCCATTCGAGGATGTTCTGGCGCTGGATCGCACGCAGCCGATGCTGTTCGGCCTGGGGCAGATTGCTGAACTCGGCGTAGTACACCGGCATGATCTCCGGCGTCGCGAAGGTGAGGCGGGCGTGCTCGTCGGCGATGCGACGGGCGGCGTCGGCGCGGTCGTTCGACTGCGCGAGCGCCTCGCTGATCCCCACGGCGAGGCGGTCGCCCGCACGGTGGAAGGCCGCGGCGAGCAGGTCGGCTTTGCTGTCGAAGTGGCGGTACACGCTGGAGGCGTTGATGCCGACGGCGGCGCCGATCTCCTCGATACCCGACTCGTGGTAGCCGTTGCGGCCGAAGATGCGGATCGCCTCGGTGAGCAGCTGTTCACGTTTCGATGTCACCGGTAGCCCACGATTCTGCTTGCCGGGCTCGGCCGGCGCCGGTGCGGGCGGCAGGTCGGCGCGCACGATGGACCAGGCCATGTCGAGCTGCAGGGCGAGCATGCGCGAATGCGAGAGTGTGGTGCGGTGCGCGGCGATGCTCGCCAGGGCGCTGAGTGCGCCGACGGCGAGCAGCGTGATGTCCTCGGGGCTCGCGTCCGGCCGCAATTCCGCGATGGGCGTGGCGACCATGGCCTCGAGTTCGCGGTAGAACGCGCGGATGCGGACGCGGTCCTCGCGCTCCAGATAGCGACGTTCCCAGCGGTACAGACCGGCTTCGCGCCGGATGTCGATATTGTGCTCGGCCACGGCGGTGAGCAGCGCGTCGAGGCGGTCGTGCGGGCTCAGCGCCGGGTCATCGGCTGCTTTCGCCACATCGCGCAGCCCACGCGCGCCCTCTTCGGCGGCGGCGACGAGCAGTGCGTATTTGTTGGCGAAGTGGCGGTAGAGCGCGGGCCCGGAGATGCCGACCTCGGCCGCGATCTCGTCGACGCCCACCGGGTAGTAGCCACGCGCGCTGAACGCCCTGGCGGCGGCGCGCATGATCTGCATCTTGCGGTCCTTGGGCCTGCGGCGGACCACCTTGGCCTGGGTGGTCGCCTGCTCGGGGCCGCTGTGGGACTCCCTGCGATCGGCGACCATGTACGTTGCTCACTTCCCGTTGCGCGAACCGTCGTCGACGGTTCGGCGCCGTCCGCAACGGCGCTGGACCAGTCAACCTAAGTTAACCACAATTCGCAAACGGCGTGACGAAGTCGGGCAAACGCGAACCGTCCCGCTCGCGACGGTGCGAGCGGGACGGTTCGAGTGAATCGTGGGGAACTTAGAGGCCGAGCCCCCGGGCCAGCGTCGGCCACGACAGTTTCAGTTCGTCCTGCCAGTAGCCCCACGAGTGGGTGCCGTTGGGACGGAAGTTGAAGGTGGCCGGGATGTTCAGCTCTTTCAGCCGGTTGGCCAGGTTGTTGGTGCAGTAGTTGGTGCCGGCCTCGATGATGCCGCCGATGACGATCTGGTTGGCCAGACCGTAGGCACCGGGCAGTGCGTAGGGGCCGTTGAGGGTGTCGTACGGTCCGGGCAGGCCGTTGCCGGTGGAGACGTACAGTTCCACGCCGCGCAGGCCTTCGGCGTTCACGTACGGGTCGTTCTTGACCCATTCCTCGGAACCCTGCGGGCCCCACATGTTCATGGTGTCGCCGCCGCCCCACGTCTCGACCGTGAGCTTCACGAATTCCGAACCGACCGGGTCGGAGGTCTGCGCGCAGCCACTGTAGGCCGCGGCCGCCTTGTACAGGCCGGGCTTGGCGATCGGCAGCGCGAGAACGGTGGTGCCGGAGGTCGACAGACCCGCGATGGCGTTCACACCGTTGGTGCCGAGCGCACCGTCGACGAGCGGGGGCAGTTCCTCGGTGAAGAAGGTCTTCCACTTGTTGCGGCCGACGACCGGGTCGTCCTTGATCCAGTCGGTGTAGTAGCTCCAGGAGCCACCGATCGGCTGGATCACGTTGACGTTCTTGTCCGACAGGAATTCCAGCGCGTCGGTCTTGGCGACCCAGGACGCCGAATCCTCGCCGCCGCCCGCACCGTTGAGCAGGTACAGGGTGGGGCGCGGGACCGAGGCATCGGCGGGGCGCTGCACGTCGACGATGATGTTCTGGTCCATGGCCGCCGAGTACACGTGCAACCGCAGGCTGCGCGAATCCTTCACCTCGGCCTTGACGATCTTGGAACCGTCCTCGGAAACCGGGTTGGCGAGCAGGCTCTTGGAATCGATGATCGGGTCGGCCGAAGCCGGTGCGATGCCGAGGCCGGACAACAGTCCGGCGGCCACTGCCGTTGCCGCGATCATCGCCGCGGCTCGGAGGCCACGACGCCGGGTGTGCCGACGGATCACTTTCGCACCTTCGCTTCGTCTCGAATTCCGACTCGGTCCGCACCCGTTTTCCCGGGGCGTAGTTGCACCACGGCAGAACCTTACGGGTTATGCACTCGATACAACAGTAGTAATCGTTACAACAGCGCGGTCACATCATGCCGCATCAGCCACAGCCGCCTCATCGCGGCCCGGTCGCCCGGTCACCCGCGTCGAGCAGCTCCGCGAGCCGCGGCCCGATCTCGGCGAGTGCCTGCGGTGAGGTCATCTGATCGTGCACCACGGCGATGGGCCGATCGCGGATTTCGCCGTCGACATACCGGGCCCAGTTCGCGGCCGCCTTCTCGTGTCCGAGGGCGCTGAAATACTCCAGCCTGCCCCGGAATACGGCGGGCCGGTGCTCGGCGATCAGTTCCGCCGAACGCACCGCGCTGCGATAGATGCGGCGCACCCGTTCGGGGGTGAGCACGGCCATGTTGGCCGGGATGATCGCGTGCAGGGCGGCCAGCGCCTCGTCGCTGAGTTCGCGCACCCCGTTGGTCGCCACGGCGGCGCTCAGGTCGACCCCGAGCTCGGCCAGCGCGTCGCGCACGGCGGTGTGGAAATCGGGGACGTCGATGTCGGGGTGCGAGTCGAGCATGGCGAGCATGCTCACCTGCTCGCCGTCCGCCTGCAGTTCGGTGGCGACGGCGTGGGCGAGCACACCGCCGAGCGACCAGCCCATCAGCCGGTAGGGGCCCTGTGGCTGGACGGCTTTGATCTCGATGACGTAGCGGCGGGCCATCGCGGCGAGGGTGCCCGGCAGGTACCCGGACTCGCTGAGCGCGGGTGACTGCAGACCGAAGATCGGTCGGCGCGCCGGAATGTATTGAGCCAGCCCGGCATAGCACCAGGCAAGCCCGTACATCGGGTGCACGCAGAACAGCGGGCCACCCGCTTCGGTGCCGTGCGGCACGCGGTTGCGGATGGGCAGCAGCACGCCGAGGGCGTCGTCGGATTCGAGGTCGTAGTCACCGGCGCCCGCCTGGGTGGCGTCGATGCGTTCGGCGAGCGCGGCCACGGTGGCGTCGCTGAAGAACCACTGCACGCGCACGTCGGCGCCGACGCGGGTGCGCAGCCTGCTGATGGCCTTGGTCGCGACGAGCGAGTTGCCGCCGAGCTCGAAGAAGTCGTCGTCGAGGCCGACCTTGCCCGCGCCGAGCACCTCGGCGAAGACCTCGGCGACCGCGCGCTGGACCGGGGTGGTCGGTGGCCGGTAAGGCCGGGTGGTCGCCGCCGGGACGGGCAGGGCTTTGCGGTCGAGCTTGCCGCTGGCGTTGAGCGGCAGCGCGGTGAGCACGACCAGCGTGGCGGGGACCATGTACGCCGGGAGCGCGGTGCGGGCATAGGCCAGCACTTCGGCTTCGACCAATCCACTTGTACCCGCACCGCTTTCGATGGAGTAGCCCGCCGCCGGGGTGGCGGTTCCCGGCTGCTCGGCAGGCGTTTCGGCGGGGACGACATAGCCGACGAGGCGGTCACCGGTCGGACCGTGCACCAGGGCGACGGCGGCGTGCCGCACCGCCGGATGCCCGCGCAGGACCGCTTCGACTTCACCGAGCTCGATCCGCTGACCCCGGAGTTTCACCTGGAAGTCGCTGCGCCCCAGGTACTCCAGCGCGCCGTCGGCATCGAGCCGGACCACGTCGCCGGTGCGGTAGAGCCTGCCGCCACCCGGGTGGGCGACGAACCGTTCGGCGGTGAGCGCGGGCGCGGCGAGGTAACCACGCGCCAGCTGCACGCCTTCGAGGTACAGCTCGCCCGCGATGCCGGGCGGGACCGGCCGCAGGTGCCGGTCGAGCACGTGGACGCGCGTGTTGGCGACCGGTTTGCCGATCGGAATGTGCTCCCCCGTAGCCACTTCGGTCGCCGTGACGACGGTGGCCTCGGCCGGGCCGTACCAGTTGACGAGGTCGGCTCCGGGGAGCACCTCGGCGAACCGGCGCGCGGTCGGTGCCTGCAGTGCCTCACCGGCGGCGAATACCCGTCGCAGCGAGGGCAGTTCGCCCGCGCGGCGGTCGGTCAGGAAGGCATCCAGCATGGACGGCACGAAGTGCACAGTGGTGACGGAATTTTCGGTGATGACCTCGGCGAGGTAGTCGGGGTCGCGATGACCGTCGGGCCGGGCGATGACCACCGCCGCACCGGTCTGCAACGGCCACAGCAGTTCCCAGGTGGAGATGTCGAAGGTGACCGGTGTCTTGTGCAGCACCACATCGCCGGGGCTGTGCAGGTAGTCGCGTTGCGCCCAGCGGAACTGGGCGACGAGCTGACGGTGGGTGAGCATGACGCCCTTGGGTTTTCCGGTGGAGCCGGAAGTGTGGATCACATAGGCGAGGTTGTCCGGCGCCGGTTCGGCCAGCGGTGCGGACGCGGGGGCGAGGGTGTCGATCTCGACGATCCTTGCGCTGCTGTGGAATCCGGTGCCCGTGGTCGTGAGCACACACAGCGGTGCCGCGGCGGCGAGCACGCGTTCGGTGCGTTCGGCCGGATGGTCCGGGTCGACCGGTACGTAGGCCGCCCCCGTGCGCAACACCGCGTAGATGCTGGTGACGAGGTCGATACCGCGCCGCATGGCGACCGCGATCAGCACCTCCGGGCCGGCTCCGATCGCGCTCAGCGCGGCGGCCAGTTTCCGTGATCTGGCGTCGAATTGCTCGTAGGTGTAGCTGTTCTCCCCGTCGATCACCGCGACCGCGTCGGGTGTGCGGGCCACCTGGGCGTCGAACAGCGTCAGCAGCGTCGAGTCGTCGAGCAGTTCCGGTGCGTCGGTGACGTTGAGCGTGGTGAGGGTGCCGCGTTCGTCGGCCAGCAGCACGTCTAGTGCGCCGAGGCGGGACTGCGGGTCGGCCGTGAAGCGGGCCAGCAGCAGTGAGAACCGCTGGGACAGCAGGTGTGCGGTGTAGGCGTCGAACACGTCGCGCAGGTACTTCACCGACACACGCAGTTGGTCACCTGCCACCACCTGCACGGTGAGCGGGTAGTGGGTGCCGTTGGTCGCGTCGAGACCGGTGATCGCGGCCGACCCACTGGCGGCCCGGTCGATCGCCGCCCGGTCGACGGGGAACGACTCGAACACGACGAGCGAATCGAACAGCGCGTCGACACCGACGATCTCCTGGATCTCACCGAGACCGAGGTAGTGGTGGTCGAACAGGGCGGCCTGCTCGTCCTGCAGGGTGCGCAGCAGTTCGGCGACGGTGTGCTCGGGCCGCACCCGCACCCGCACCGGAATGGCGTTGAGGAACAGCCCGACCATGCGTTCCACGCCGGGCAGCGCGGCGGGCCTGCCCGAGACGGTGGCACCGAACACCACGTCGTCGCGATCGACGAGGCGGGCGATGAGCAGACCCCAGGCCGCCTGCACCACGGTGTTCACCGTGACGCCGAGGTCGGCGGCGAGCCGGGTCAGCGCCGCGGTGTCGGCAGGTGTGAGAGCGAAGCCGGTTTCCCCTGTGCCCGAGGCGATTTCGCGGCCCTTCTCGACCGGGGCGAGCGGGGTCGGTTCGGCCAGGCCGGTGAGCGCGCCACGCCAGGCCTGCCGGGCGGCGTCGAGATCCTGTTCGGTGAGCCAGGCCAGGTAGTCGCGGTACGGCGCCGGTTTCGGCAGGCGACGGGTGCGCCCGACGGTGTAGGCGGCGAGCAGTTCCTGCAGCAGCAGCGGCATCGACCAGCCGTCGATGAGGATGTGGTGGCTGGTCACCAGCAGGTGTGCGCGCTGGGGTGTGCGGACCAGGGTGAAACGCAGCTGTGGCGCCACGGCCATGTCGAAATGTGTTGCCAGGTCGGCACTTCGGATGCGTTCGTAGGTGGCTTCGTCGGCATCGATCACCTGCCACGGCACGTCCACGTCGTCGAGGACAACCTGCAGCGGTGTGCCCGACGGGTCGGTGGCGAAGGCGACGCGCAGGTTGTCGTGCCGGTCGAGCACGGTCTGGGCAGCGGTGTGCAGGCGTTCGGTGTCGACGGCCGGGTCGAGGTCGAGCACGAACTGGGTGATGTAGGGGTCGACCGAGTTCTCGGCGAGCAGGGCATGGAACAGCATCCCGGACTGCAGCGGTGTCACCGGCCAGATGTCGCTGAGCCGGGGGTAGCGGCGCACCAGGCGGTCGAGTTCGGTCTGACCGAGGCGGACCAGGGCGAAGTCCGACGGGGTGAATCCGCCCGCGTCGGGTCGCAGGCCGTGTTCGGCGAGTCCGCCCAGGGCGCGGATCCAGTGCTCGGCGAAGTACTTCACCGCGTCGGCATCGAGAACTGTTGCGGCATAGTCGAAGCGGGCGACCATGCCGTCGGCGGTGGCGTCGACGGTGAGCACGAGGACCAGGTCGTCGACGGCCACGTCCGTGTGGACGCGGGCGGG
The DNA here is from genome assembly GCF_020216065.1 of Nocardia rosealba. Taxonomy (GTDB): domain Bacteria; phylum Actinomycetota; class Actinomycetes; order Mycobacteriales; family Mycobacteriaceae; genus Nocardia; species Nocardia rosealba. The sequence continues at coordinate 147,551 of NZ_JAIWNA010000007.1, read as the reverse complement.
TCTTAGGTCGCGCACCCGTACCGCGAAACGGCCGCGGTCGACGGTGCGCACGGTGTCGGCCGCGTCGGCGTCGAGATAGCGCAGCAGTCCGAAACCGGCGCCGTGGGCGGGCACGGTGCGGCACAGTTCCTTGATCTGGGACAGGGCCGTGCCCGCGGCGGGGCCGCCGACGAGCGCGTCGGCCGGGTCGACGCCGTCGAGGCGGAGGGCGAGCGGGAAGTCGGTGGTGAATCCGCCGACCACGTTCTCCGCGTCGTGCCGTCCGAGGACGCGCTGGTCGGCGCGCAGCCGGACGACGCTGCCGATCGCGCGGACGGCCGCCGAATCGGCTGCGGTGTGCAGTGCGAGGGCGACGGCGGTGAGCAGCACCTCGTCGAGCGTGGCGCGGTAGGCCTCGGCGACGGTGCCGACGGCGGCGGTGCCCTCGCCGGTGATGCTCAGCGATACCCGGCGACGCTGGCGCAGGTCGCCCGGATCGGCCACCCTGGCGCGCACGGCGCGGTGCCAGTACTCGCGTTCGGCACGGGCGGCGGGCGAGGACGGGTAGTCGGCGAGGCGGCGGATGAGGTCGTCGAGACCCGCGTCGGGTGCCGAGGGTGCGGCGTGGCGGCCCCGGCTCCAGGCGGTGGTGAGCTGGTCGACCACGGCGCGCCAGGAAACCTCGTCCAGCACGAGCGCATTGGCCACCACGACGAGGGTGAACGGGCCGTCGCCGGTGAGGATGAAGTGGATGTTGCGACCCTCGTCGGGGTCGAGCGCGGCGGCCGCGGCGGCGACGATGTCGTCCACGGGCAGCGAGGCCTCGCCGTCCTCACCGGCCAGTCTGCGGAAGGCGCCGCCGGTGCGTTCCGCGGGCGGCGGGATGCGCAGTACCGGGTCGGGTTCGGTGCGGTCGAGGACCGCCCACAGCATGGGGTGCTGGTTCATCACCGCGGCCGCGACGGCGGCGACGGCCTCGTGGGGGCAGTCGGCAGGCACGTCGAGCAGCAGTGCGCGTGGTTCGACGGCCTGCTCCCCCGCTTCCAGGAGCTGGGCGGCGGTGGCGGTGAGCGGCAAGGCGCCGGTGCGGGTGGTCGCCTCGGCGGTGAGTTGCGCGCGTTCGGCGAGAGCGGCCACGGTCCGCGCGGCGAACAGGTCGCGCGGACGGAGGGTGACGCCCGCGTCGGCGGCCCGCGACACCACCTGGATGGCAGTGATGCTGTCGCCGCCGAGGGCGAAGAAGTCGTCGTCCACACCGACCCGGTCGTGGCCGAGCACCTCACCGATCACGCGGGCGACAGCGCGTTCGGCCGAGCTACGCGGCGGTCGGAACTCGCGGCGGCCGAGCACCGGATCAGGCAGGGCGCGGCGGTCTAGTTTGCCGCTCGGGGTGAGCGGCAGGTCGTCGAGCGCGACGACGGCGGCGGGCACCATGTAGTCCGGCAGCACCTTGGCGGCGGCGGCCGTGAGCGCGCTCGGTTCCAGGTCGGTGCCCTGCACGTACGACACCAGCATGGTGGATCCGGTGCCGTTGTCGCGACCGACGGTGGTGACCCAGCCGACGCCGGGGACGCCGGCCAGCACGGCGTCGATCTCGCCGAGTTCGATGCGCAGGCCGCGGATCTTCACCTGGAAGTCGTTGCGGCCCACGAATTCCAGCACGTCGCCGCGACGGCGGACGAGGTCGCCGGTGCGGTAGAGGCGTGACCCGGCCGGCCCGTACGGATCGGCGACGAAGCGGGTGGCGGTGAGGCCCGCCCGCTGGTGGTAGCCGCGGGCCAGCTGGATACCGCCCACGTAGAGCTCACCGGTGGTGCCTTCGGGCACCGGGTGCAGGCGCGGATCGAGGATCAGTGCGCGGAGGCCACGGATCGGGCCGCCCATGTGCACGTCGGTGCCGTGCAGCGGTGCGCTGATCGTGGCGGCGATGGTCGCCTCGGTGGGGCCGTAGGCGTTGTGCAGGCGGCGCTGCGGCAGCGCGTCCCATCCGGCGGCGAGGTCGGCGGGCAGGTGCTCGCCGCCGACGATCAGGACGCGCAGGTCGGGCAGGCCCTCGGGCTCCAGGGTGGCGAGCACGGTCGGGGTGAGGAAGGCATGGGTCACCCCTTCCGTGCGGATCAGTTCGGCCAGGTCGGTGCCGCCGACACTGTCGGCCGGGGCGACGACGAGCGTGCCGGCACCGCCGAGGGCGAGCAGTAGTTCCAGCATGGACGCGTCGAACGACGGTGAGGCGAATGCCAGTGCGCGCGTGGACTTGTCGAGCCGGTAGCGCTCGACCTGTTCGGCGCAGAAGTTGGCGACACCGGCATGAGTGACCACGACGCCCTTGGGCAGACCGGTCGACCCGGAGGTGTAGATCATGTACGCGGCACCGTCCGGGCGCGCGGTGCCGAGGAGCTCGATCTCGCGCAGCCCGACACCGGGATTGGCCGCGACCTCGGCGGTGAACGCGCGGTCGTCGAGCGCCACCCAGCCACCGGCGGCGGGCAACGCGGGCAGGTCGGCGAGTTCGGCGGCCAGGGTGACGCCGAGGGTCGCACCCGAATCGGCGACCATGTGCGCGATCCGGTCGAGGGGGTAGCCGGGGTCGATCGGCACGATCACCGCGCCGGTGCGGGCGATGGCCCACAGCGCGAGGACGGATTCCACCGATCGCCGGATGGCGACGGCCACCGGCACTTCCGGGCCCGCGCCACGCGCGATGAGCGCACGGGCCAACTGGTTGGCGGCCGCGTCGAGGTCGGTGTAGGTGAAGCCGCGTCCTTCGCCGCGTAGCGCGATTCCCGACGGGTTGGCGCGGACGGCGTCGCCCATGAGCTGGGCGAGGGTGCGCGGCGGCGCGGCGGGTGGGCCCGCGAAGGTTGTCTGCGCGGCGAGTTCCTGGTCGTCGAGCAAGTCGATATCGCCGACGGGCACGGTGGGGTCGGCGACGACTGCGGCGAGCAGGCGTGCGAAACGGGCGCCGAGGGTACGGACCGTCGATTCGTCGAACAGGTCGGTGGCGTAGGTGAATTCGGCGTACATGCCGCCGTTGCGCTGCTGTTCGCGCACGGTGAGCAGCAGGTCGAACTTGGCGTCGGCGGTGCGGGCGTCGAGGGCGTGCACGGCGAGACCGGGCAGTTCCACGGTCACCGGGGCGAGGTTCTCGAACGACAGCGCCACCTGGAACAGGGGGTGCCTGCTGGTCGAGCGGGCCGGTCGGACCGCGTCGACGACCCGCTCGAACGGGACGTCGGCGTGGGCGAAGGCGCGCAGGTCGGTGTCGCGGGTGGCGGCGAGCAGCGCGGTGAACGGTTCGTCGCCCGCGACGCGGCTGCGCAGCACGAGGGTGTTGACGAACATGCCGACGAGGTCGTCGAGTTCTCGCGCGCCGCGACCGGCGATCGGGGTCCCGATGGCGACGTCGTCGGTGCCGGACAGGCGGGCCAGGAGGGTGGCGAGCGCGGCCTGCACGACCATGAACACGGTGACGCCTTCGCGGCGGGCCAGTGCGGCGAGTCCGGCGTGCAGGTCGGCGTCGATGTCGAAACCTGTTGTGGTACCGGCGAAGGACTGCACCGCCGGGCGCGGCCGGTCGGTCGGCAGGTCGATCTCGTCGGGGAGGTCGGCGAGTTCGGTGGTCCAGTAGGCGAGCTGGTTCGCGGCGATCGATGACGGGTCCGCCTCGTCGCCGAGCGTATCGCGTTGCCACACCGCGTAATCGACGTATTGGAGGGGCAGTGGCGTCCACGCGGGCGCGGCGCCCGAGGTGCGCGCGGTGTAGGCGAGCACCAGGTCCCTGGTGAGTGGGCCCATCGAAAAGCCGTCGGCGGCGATGTGATGCGCGACGAACACCAGCACGTGTTCGTCGGCACTCAGCCGGAGCAGACGCAACCGGACCGGTGGCGCGGCGGTGACATCGAACCCGGTCGAGGCGGTGCATCGCACTTCGGCGAGCACGTCGTCGGCGGTGACCGGTACGGGCGTGAGGTCGAGGTCGACCGCCCCCGGTGCCAGCACCTCCTGCACAGGACCCCGTTCGGTGCCGCGCCCGGCCGTGGCGCCCGCCGACGCACCGGTCGCCGGTTGCCCAGCCGTCCCCGTGCCGCGATGCCCTGTGCTGGCGCCCGCCGACGCACCGGTCGCCGATTGCCCAGCCGTCCCCGTGCCACGGTGCGCTGTGCTGGCATCCACCGACGCACCGGTCGCAGGTTGCCCGGCGGCGGTTCCCCTGGTGAGCGCCGCAGGCTGACGGGTCCGATCGTGCGGGGTCGCCGGGTAGCGGGTGCGCAGGACTTCGTGGCGGGTGAACAGGTCGCGGACGGCGGCCTCTAGGGCGGGCAGGTCGAGGGTGCCGGTGAGGCGGATGGCGGCGGGGATGTTGTAGACGGTCGCGTCGGGGTCGAGCTGGTTGAGCAGCCACATGCGCTGTTGGGCCAGCGACAGCGGCACCTGGGCCGGGCGCGGTCCCGCGACCGGGCGCGCGGCCGACAACTCGTCGGCCCGGTGTACCCGCAGCGCGAGTTCGGTGACCGTCGGGGCCTCGAACAGCAGTCGCACGCCCACCGCACGGTTCAACGCCTCGGCGATGCGGGCGGCCGCACGGGTCGCGAGCAGCGAGTTGCCGCCGAGGGCGAAGAAGTCGTCATCGGCACCGACGTCGTCCACCCCGAGGATGTCTGCGTAGACCCCGGCGATCAACTGCTCCGTAGGCGTCGTCGGCGCCCGGAAAGCGGCGGATTCGAAGACCGGCGCGGGCAGCGCAGTGCGGTCCAGTTTGCCGTTGACGGTGCGAGGCAGCGCATCGAGCACCACGAATGCCTCAGGTACCAGGTACGCGGGCAGTTTCTCCCGCAGCGCGGACTTGACCTGCGCCACATCGAGTTCCGGGCGAACGGCCGGGGCGGATGCCGCGACCGAGTTCTCGGCAGCACCGAAATGCGCGGCGCGGTCGGCGGCCGATTCAGAGCGGGTGCCGCCGACAGCCGGGTACGTGCTCGCCCCTGGAGCGGTGCCGCCGGACGCCCCGGTGATGTCTCCACCTTCGGCCGCGCGGGAGGCCGTCGGCACCACGTACGCGACGAGGCGGTCGCCGTAATGGGCGTCGGTGCGTGCCAGGACGGCGACTTGCGCGACCTGCGGGAGGCCCAGGAGCGCGGCTTCGACCTCGCCGGGTTCCACCCGGAAGCCACGGACCTTGATCTGGAAGTCGGTGCGGCCCAGGTAGATCAGTTCGCCATGGGTCCCACTGTCCGCGGGCGTGCGGATGACCAGGTCGCCGGTGCGGTACATCCGGGCACCCGGCTGGAAGGGGTCGGCCAGGAAGCGTTCGGCGGTGAGGGCCGGTTTGCGCAGGTAACCCCTGGCCAGCTGAACACCACCGAGGTACAGCTCGCCACGCACGCCGGGTGGCACGGGACGCAGACGCTCGTCGAGCACGTAGACACGGCTGTTCCACTCGGGCGCGCCGATGGGAACGGTCTCGGTATCGGCGGAGGTCACCCGATGGTCGGTGATCGAGACGGCCGCCTCGGTGGGGCCGTAGAGATTGTCGATCCTGTCGTCCGGCAGGGCATTCAGCAATCGCTGCGCCAGCGCCGCGGGCAGCGTTTCGCCGATGGCCAGGATGCGGCGCAGCGGGGGCGTTGCCGCCTCCCAGTAGCCGACCAAGGTGTCGAGCAGCGACGGGACCGCCGTGAGGGTGGTGACGTCCGCGTCGGCGATGAGCGCGTCCAGGTAGGCCGGATCGCGGTGCCCGTCGGGTGCGGCGATCACCAGGCGTCCACCACAGACGGCCGCCGACCAGAACTCCCACACCGAGAGGTCGAAAGTGGCGGGCGTCTTCAGCAGGAACGCGTCGGCGGCGGTCGTCTCGAATTCGGCACGAAGCCACTGCAATTGGTTGACCACAGCCGCATGCGGGACCGCGACACCCTTGGGTCGTCCGGTGGATCCCGAGGTGAAGATGACGTAGGCCGTGTTCTCCGGACGCAGCGGCGCGCGACGATCCGCATCGGTCACCGGGGCCGGATCGGCGGACTGCACCGCCGGATGGTCCACCCGGACCACGGGCGCCGCGTCGGTGCGGAAGCCGTTGGTCAGCACGCAGATCGGGGCTGCGGTGTGCAGGATGTAGTCGGTGCGGTCGGCGGGTTGATCCGGGTCGATCGGCACGTAGGCGCCGCCGGAACGAGCCACCGCGTACATGGCGACCACCAGGTCCACCGAGCGGGGCAGGGCGAGCGCGACCAACGTCTCCGGGCCGACACCGAGCGAGATGAGATGGCGGGCAAGGCGATTCGCACGCGCCTCGAACTCGGCATAGGTCAGTTCGAGACGGCCCTCGGGCAGGTCCGCGACAAGGGCGATCGCTTCGGGCCGCGCGGCGGCGGGCAGATCGGCGAGGGTGCCCGTCGGCATCGCGAGATCGGCGGCACCGCTGACGATTTCGCTCGCCCGTTCGACGGCCGTGCGCAGATCGACATCGCCGACCACCCGGGCCGGTTCACGCACGATCGCGTCGAGCAGCAGGTTCAGCCGCTCGGCGAACCCGGCCACGGTGGCGGTGTCGAACAGGTCGGTGGCGTAGGTGAAGAACCCTTCGATGCCGGTGGGGGTGCCGTCCCCGCCGTACCCGTCACCGACGATCAGGTGCAGGTCGAATTGCGAGACCGCGAGATCCGCGGGCACCGGGGCGATCCGCAGACCCGGCAGTTCGAGGGTGGCGTGGTCCACGTTCTGGAAGGACAGGCCGACCTGGAACAGCGGGTGACGTGCCGTGGAACGCGGCGGGTCGAGGACCTCCACGAGCCGTTCGAAGGGCACATCGGCGGCGGCGAAGGCGGCCAGATCGCGGGAGCGCTGGTCGGCGAGCAGCTCGGTGAAGGCCGCGCTCCCGTCGTAGCGGGTGCGCAGGACGACGGTGTTGACGAACATGCCGATCAGGTCGTCGAGTTCGCGTTCCCCGCGTCCGGCGACGGGTGTCCCGACCGCCACGTCGGCGGTACCGGCCAGCCGCGCGAGCAGCACGGCGAAGGCCGTGTGCAGCACCATGAAGACCGTCGAACCGGTCTGCTGCGCGATCCGCGCGAGCCCGGCGTGGGTGTCGGCGTCGATCCGCACCGGCACCCGGTCACCGGCGAGCGAGGCGACGGCGGGGCGCGGGCGATCAGCGGGCAGTTCCAGCAGGTCCGGCAGCTCGGACAGTTCCGCCTGCCAGAAGGCAACCTGTTGTGCCGCAAGCGATTCGGAGTCGCTTTCGGCGCCCAGCCGATCCACCTGCCACAGCGCGTAGTCGGCGTACTGCACCGGCAGACTCGCCCAGTCGGGCGCGTGACCGGCCGCCCGTGCGAGATAGGCGGTGGTCATGTCGCGTACCAACGGCGCCATCGACGAGGCGTCGGCCGCGATGTGATGCACCACCACCGCGAGCACGTATTCCGTCGGCGCGTCCGGATCGGCACCGGTCACCTCGAACAACCGCACCCGCAAGGGCACCTCGGCCGTCACATCGAAGGCGGTCGAAGCCAGTGCGGTGATCTGTTCGACCAGCTCCGCGCCGGACCCGGACTCGGCGGCGCCCACACCGGCGGGCTGATCGTCCCCGAAGCCGGAAACACCGGAGGTCGGGTGATCCGCACCGGCGGCAATGTTCACGACCGGGAGCTTGGTGGTGGCGAAGGGGTCGGCGGGTTCACCGATGCGGTGGACCGTGATGCCGAGGTCGACCTCGTCGGCGGGCAGGATCCGCTGGATCGGGCCGTCGCCGGAGTCGGGGTAGACGGTGCGCAGGACCTCGTGGCGGGCGAGGACGTCGTGCAGGGCCGTGGTGAGGGCCGCGACGTCCAGGTTGCCGGTGAGGCGCAGGGCGAAGGGGAGGTTGTAGGCGGCGGTGCCGTCGCCGGTGGCGCCCTGATCGAAGCGGTTGAGGAACCACATGCGGCGCTGGGCCGGTGACAGTGGGAGGTCGGCCGGGCGGTCCAGGTTGCCGAGGGTGGAGACGGTGTCCGCCGTCGCGTCGACGGCGGCCGGGTCGAGGGTGGCGGCGAACGCCGCGACCGTCGGGTGCTCGAACAGGGTGCGCACGGGGATGCGGCTACCGGTGGCGGCGCCGAGACGGGCGACCAGCCGGGTCGCGACAAGGGAGTTCCCGCCGAGGGCGAAGAAGTCGTCTTCGGCGCCGATGTCCTTGCGCCCCAGCACTTCTCCGTAGAGCGCGGCGACCAGCCGCTCAGCCGCGGTCGCGGGGGCACGGAAGGCGCGCGTGGTGAAATGCGGTGTGGGCAGCGCTTTGCGGTCGAGTTTGCCGCTCGGATTGAGTGGCAATTCGTCGAGCACGGTGATGGCGGCCGGAACCATGTACGCCGGAAGCGTTTTGGATACCAGGGCGAGCAGACGATCCGGATCGGCGGCGCGACCGGGCGCCGGAACCACATAGGCCACCAGCTGATCGCCCAGTTCGGTCGCGGTAACCACCGACACTGCCTGGCTCACGGATTCACTTGCCAGCAGCGCGGTTTCGATCTCACCGAGCTCGATGCGCTGGCCACGGAACTTCACCTGGAAGTCGATGCGTCCCAGGTAGTCGAGCCGCTGGGGCTCCCCGGCGGTCGGCCTGCGCCACACCACCAGGTCACCGGTGCGGTACATGCGGGCGGCACCGGTCACCGAGCCACCGAAATCGGCGGCGAACGGGTCGGCGACGAACCGATCGGCGGTGAGACCGGGCCGCGCGACATACCCGCGCGCGAGCTGATCGCCCGCGAGATAGAGCTCACCCGCGACGCCCGGCGGCACCGGCCGCAGCCGCTCGTCGAGCACGTACACCCGGGTGTTCCACTGCGGCAGACCGATCGGCACCGACCGCTCCCCCGCCCTGGCGGGCCAGTAGGTCACCGAGACAGCGGCCTCGGTCGGCCCGTACAGATTGTGCAGCCGCGCCGAACACACCTCGGCCATGGCATCGACGGTTTCCGGCGGCAACGCCTCACCGATCACGAAGACGTCGCGCAATGTCGACAAGCTGGCAGGCTCGGCCCCGACCGGCCCGGGCAGCGGGTTGGCCGAGGTCCGCGAGGCCCGCAGCGACCACGCGGGCGGCTCGTCCTCCTGAGCGGGCGCGGTAGCCAGCGCGGAACGCAAGAGCCGCTCGCGGGTGACACGATCCCCGACGGATCCCGACGGGGCCGCCGGGGACGGACCACCCAGACCGTGCGCCTGTCGCGAACCCGAACCGGACTGCGTCGAGCCACCGAGCCCGGACGAAGCCTGACCGGCATCGCCACCGCTCGTCGCCGAACCACCTCGGAGCCCCGCGGAATTCCCGGGCACACGCTGCGGCAGCCCACCCGCCACGCCTCGCGGCGATGCCGAGTCGGCGGGTCCGCCCGAGGCCTGCGTGGCGTCGGCGACCACACCGGCAGCGTTGTCGCCAGGTGCCGACCCGCTCGTCGCGGACTCGACTTCCGGCCGGTCGGCGCGAGCCTGCGCCGCGAAAACCGTGAGCATCGACGGCACGAAGTCGGTGACGGTGACGCGGTGGGTGTCGATGAGATCGATGAGGTACGCCGGATCGCGGTGGCCGTCGGGGGTGGCCAGCAGCAGAGTGGCTCCCACGCGCAAGGGGAGGAAGTAACCCCAGAGGGACACGTCGAAGGTGGTCGCGGTCTTCTGGAGGTAGACGTCGCCCAGGACCAGGGGGTATTTCGCCAGCATCCACACCAGCTGGTTGTGGATGGCGGCGTGCGAGATCAGCACGCCCTTGGGTTTGCCGGTGGAACCGGAGGTGAAGATGACGTAGGCGGGGTGCTCGGGGTGCAGCGGGGCGAGGAGTTCCTCGGGGCGCACCGGCTCGACGGACACACCGGTGGTGTCGAGTTCGTCGACCAGCACCACGCCGATCCCCGTGGGGAGGGCTGTGGCGTCGGCGCGGGTGCTCACCACGCAGGCGGGGCGGGCGGTGTCGAGGATGTAGGCGATGCGGTCGGCCGGGTGATCCGGGTCGAGCGGCACGTAGGCGCCACCGGCGGTGAGCACCGCGTACATCCCGATCACCAGTTCCGGCGAGCGCCGAACAGCCAGTCCGACAAGGCTTTCCGGGCCGACACCCGCACCGATCAGCACGCGGGCCAGCGCGTTGACCCGCTCGTCGAACTGCCGATAGGTGAGCGCGACGCCCTCGTACACCAGCGCCGTTGCCGACGGATGTGCCTGCACCGCACGGCGATAGGCTTCGAGCACGAGCTCCGGCGCCACCGGGTGGGTGGTGTCGTTCCAGGCGACGATGCTCTGGTGACGTTCCTCGTCGGTGAGCAGGTCGACCTCGGCCACACTCAGCGACGGCTCGGCGGTCACCGCCGAGAGCAGGCGGGTGAAGCGCCCGGCCAGGTTCTCGATGGACGCCGCGTCGAACAGATCGGTGGCGTAGGTGAACAGCGCCGCCATCGGTTCGGCCGGATCGGTACCGGGCACGACGGTCAGTTGCAGGTCGAAACGTGCGACCGCGCCACCGAATTCGACGGGTGCCACTTCCATGCCGGGCAGCCGCAGCGTCGGCAGGTCGAGGTTCTGGAAGAACAGCGCCACCTGGAACAGCGGATGATGCGCCTGCGAGCGCACCGGGTCGAGCAGTTCGACGAGCCGTTCGAAGGGCAGGTCGGCATGGGCGAACGCGGCCAGGTCGGCGCGTTTGGTCGCCCGCAGCAGCTCGAGGAAGCTCGCCCGCTGGTCCACCTGGGTGCGCAGGACCAGGGTGTTGACGAACATGCCGATCAGGTCGTCGAGTTCGCGGGCACCGCGCCCGGCCACCGGGGTGCCGATGGCGATGTCGTCGGTGTGGGCCACCCGGCTCAGCAGCACCGCGAGCGCGGCGTGCACGACCATGAACTCCGAGGTGCCGGTACGTTGGGCCAGGTCGGCGAGGGCGGTGTGCACGGCGGCGGGGATCTGGAAGCCGAATTCCGCACCGCGACCGCTGAATACGGGGGGACGCGGACGGTCGGTCGGCAGGTCGAGGCGGTCGGGCAGGGCGGCGAGGGTGTTGCGCCAGAAGGCGATCTGGGCGGCGGCCAGGGAGTCGGGATCGTCCTCGGCGCCGAGCAGTTCGCGATGCCACAGCGTGTAGTCGGCGTATTGCACCGGCAGAGGCGCCCAGCTGGGCCGGGACCGGTTGCGCCGAGCCAGGTAGGCACCGAGCAGGTCGCGCAGCAGTGGGGTGATGGAGGCACCGTCGGCGGTGATGTGGTGCAGGGCGATCGCGACCACATGATCGCGCGGGCCGAGCTCGGCCAGCGCCACCCGCAGCGGCACCCCGGCCGCCACATCGAAACCCTTGGCGGCGAATTCGGCCAGCCAGAGCGGCAATTCGTCCTCGGACAAACTGTCTACGAGCACCTCGGGCACCGCTTCGGCGGCGGGCAGGATCACCTGGTGCCCGACACCTTCGGCCACACCGTCGCCGTCGGCGGTTTCACCGGCGGTGAGCACCGGGTACCAGGTGCGCAGGGATTCGTGCCTGCCGACCAGATCCGACAGCGCCGCGTACAGCGCGTGCGCGTCGAACGGTCCGGTCAGGCGCAGGGCGAACGGGATCGTCTCGGCCGTGGAGTTCGGGTCGAACTGGTTGAGGAACCACATCCGCCGCTGCGCGGGCGAGAGCGGAATCAGCTCGGGCCGGCCACGCCGGGTCAACGGTGCGTGTCCTCCGGCACCTTTCAGCGGCTCGAGCAGCGCGGCAAGCCCCGCGACAGTGGGACTTTCGAAGACATGCCCGGCCGGAACGCGGGTGGACAGTTCGGCGCCGAGCCGAGCCGCGACCCGGGTGGCGAGCAGGGAGTTGCCGCCGAGGGCGAAGAAGTCGTCGTCGGCGCCGATCGGGTCGGCCGGGTGCAGCAGGTCGGTGAAGACCGCGGCGACCAGCTCCTCCATCGCACCGGACGGCCTGCGGAACTCGGCGGCGCGCAGGGTGGGGGCGGGCAGCGCGGCGCGGTCGAGCTTGCCGACGGGGGTGAGCGGGATGGTGTCGAGCACCGTCAGCGCGGTCGGCACCATGTGGGCGGGCAGACCGGCCTTGGCGTGGGCGAGCACCTCGTCGAGATCGATCGAGGCGCCCGGCGCGGCATGCACGTAGGCGGCGAGAATCGTTGTGCCGTTGTCGAGTTCGTGGCCGACGGTCACCGCGAAGTCGACGGACTCGTGCGCGGTGAGCACGGTGTCGATCTCGCCGAGCTCGATGCGGAATCCGCGCACCTTCACCTGGAAGTCGTTGCGTCCCACGAATTCGATGGCGCCGTCGGGTCGTCTGCGCACCAGATCGCCGGTGCGATACATGCGCCCACCCGCCGGATCGAACGGGTCGGTGACGAACCGGGAAGCGGTGAGTGCGGGCCTGCGGTGGTAGCCGCGCGCCAGCCCGTTACCCGCGATGTACAGCTCGCCGATCATGCCGTCGGGCACGCGGACGAGGCGTTCGTCGAGCACGTACTCGGTGACCCCACGCAGCGGGGCACCGATGTTCACCGTGTCGCCGATCTCCAGCGGCGCACTGATATTGGTGACGATGGTGGTCTCGGTCGGCCCGTAGCAATCGTGGAAACGCCGGGTGCCGGTAGCCCAGCGGCGGATCAGATCCGGCGGACACGCCTCACCACCGGTGGTGACCACGGCCAGTTCGTCGAGGCCGGTGGGATCGAGCGAGGCAAGGGCGGCGGTGGTGATGAACATGTGCGTCACCGACTCGCGGCGCAGCACCTCGGCCAGCTCGGCACCGCCGAGGATGCCCGCGGGCGCGATCACCATGGTCGCCCCCGCACCCACGGCCATCAGCAGTTCCAGCACGGCGGCGTCGAACGACGGCGACGCGAAATGCAGAGTGCGCGAGGTGGGTTCGATGCCGTAGTGGGCGCGTTGCTCGGCGCAGTAGCCCGCGAGACCGGCGTGGGTGACCACGACGCCCTTGGGCAGACCGGTCGATCCGGAGGTGTACACCACGTAGGCGGGATGCTGCAGCCGCAGCGGGCGCACCCGGTCGGCGAAGGTCACCGGGTCGCCGGGGTGTTCCTCGGCGGCGCGGCGCACCGAGGGATCGTCCAGACACAACCAGTCGACGGTGGCGGGCAGGCGATCGACGGCCGCCGACATCGACAGCCCGACCACCGCGCCCGCGTCGGCGAGCATGTGCGACACCCGCGCCTGCGGGTAGTTCGGGTCGACGGGCAGGAAGGCCGCACCGGCCTTGGTCACCGCCCACATGGCGAGCACCGACTCCGGTGAGCGGCCGATACCGACGGCGACCACGTCCTCGGGACCGACCCCACGCTCGATCAGCAATCGGGCCAACCGGTTGGCGCGCTCGTCGAGTTCGCCGTAGGTCAGGCGAACCGGCGCCGACACACCGTCGGACCAGCTCAGCGCCAATCCACCCGGGTTGGACTCCACCGCGACGGACAGCAGTTGCGGCAGCGTCTTGCCCCGCTGTCTGGCTCGGGTCCCGGACGCCCGCGACGCCCTGGTCACGACAGCCCCATCCGATCGCCGGAGTCGACTCGCCGCTGCCCGGTCATGCACGCACCTCGTACCTATCCATCCATCCCAGCCACCGCACGCCGCTGCTGCGACCGGCCGGCGTTGCCGATCATCTCACTCAACGCGACGATCGTCGCACCGGCACCTTCCCCTGGTTCGGCAACAGCGACCGCCGATTCGGTGAACACATGGCTCACCTCGTCGGCGCCGTCGTCACCGGACCCCAGAACGACTGCCGCACCGGCGATTCCGGCGGCGACAAGTTCCAGTACCCCGGCTACCGAATCCGGCCTGCCCGCCGTGCGGGTCCGTGATTCGAAATTCAGACCCGTACGCTGCCCGATCCGCTCGGCCGCACCGGCCAGTTCGTCGTAGTTCAGCACCCGGCCACCACCGACGAAGGCCACGTCGTCGCCGCGCAGGGCGCGGGTGCGGTGGGCGTAGCCGATGGGACGCGGCGACTCGGCGGCCAGTTCGGCGCGCAGGGCCGGGTCGGCCAGGTCGTACCAGTCGAGACCGTCGGGCGGGTCGAGGATGTCGAGACTCAGTCCGAGCTTCACCTCCAGCCCGTCGGGTAGCGGCGCGTCGATGGTGAGCAGCGGCACCACCGCCGCACCCGCCTTGAGCACCGCCCACACGGCGATGGCGGCCTCGGCACCCCGGTCGAGCCGGATCGCGACACCGTTGCCCGGCCCCGCACCGCGTGCGATCAGCGAGCGCGCCAACTGTGAGGAGCGGGCGTCGAACTGGTGGTAGCTGAGTTCGGTGTCGCCCAGGTCGAGGGCGGGCGCGTCGGGGTCCTCTTCCACCGCTGCGGCGAGTTCCTGGGCCAGCGCGGCACCGTTGGCCGACGGGGCGGGCGCGTAGGCCGCGGCGGTGAGCTCGCGTTCCTTCTCCCTGGCATCGCGCAGGTCGATATCGCCCACCCGCACCGCGGGATCGGCGGCGACGGCCGCGACGATCTCGCCGAAGCCACGTGCCAGCGCGGCGACGGTGTGCTCCTCGAAAAGGTCTGTCGCGTAGGTGAACACGACACCGACCTCGGCGGGTTCGCCGGTGGCGGTGTGCATGGGTTCCACGTTCACCTGCAGGTCGAACTTGGCCGAGCGCGCGGCGGAGTCCACCGCCTCGATGGTGAGCCCGGGCAGCCGCAGGATCGGTGTCTCGTTGTTGTGGAACGACAGCACCACCTGGAACAGCGGGTTGTGCGAGACGGCACCGGTGGGCGCCACCTCCTCCACGATCCGCTCGAACGGCAGGTCGGCGTGGGCGAACGCGGTGAGGTCGACTTCGCGCACGGTGTCGACGAATTCGGCGAAACCGCGCTGCGGCGTGACCTCGGTGCGCAGGGTCAGGGTGTTGACGAACATGCCGACCAGGTCGTCGAGTTCCGGTTCACCCCGCCCGGCGATGGGTGTGCCGATGGCGATGTCGGTGTCGCCGCTCACCCGCGCGAGCAGCACCGCCAGCGCCGCGTGCACGACCATGAACAGCGACGCGTTGTGCTCGCGGGCGATCTCGGCCAGCCCGGCGTGCACGTCGGCGGACAGCGTGGTTCGCACATCGGCACCGCGCAGCGAGGCCTGCGGTGGACGCGGGTGGTCGTGCGGCAATTCGATGGTGCCGGCGCGACCGGCCAGGGTGGTCCGCCAGAACGCGAGCTGGCGTGCGGCGGTTGATGTCTCGTCGTTCTCGTCGCCGAGCACCGCGCGCTGCCACAGCGCGTAGTCGGCGTACTGCACCGGCAGCGGCGCCCAGCTCGGCGAACGCCCCTCCACGCGGGCGCGGTAGGCGATCACCAGATCGCGGGCCAGCGGGGCGAGGGAGGCACCGTCGGCGATGATGTGCTGCACCACCACCGCGAGGACATGCTCCTCCTCGGCCAGCGGGTCGGTGTCGGGCACGGTGAACAGGCACGCGCGCAACGGTACTCGCTCGGTGACGTCGAAACCACCGGCCAGCAACCGCATCACCCGTTCGGCCGGGTCGTCGCAGGTCTCGATCGGCAGCCCGCCCGGCAGCACCGCGCTCACCGGCAGGATCTCCTGGTAGGGCAGCTCGCCCGGCGCGTCGGCCGGGAAGCGGGTGCGCAGCGCCTCGTGCCGCTCGAGCACATCGGCCACGGCGTAGCGCAGTGCCGAGGTGTCGAGCGCGCCGCGCAGGCGGAGCACGAGCGGGATGTTGTAGGCCGGGGAATCCGGGTCGATGCGGTTGAGCAACCACATGCGCTGCTGGGCGGGCGAGAGCGGAATGACGCCCCGATCCTGGGCGGGAACCAGCGGCGGGCGCGGGTTGGTGACCGCGCCGGGCCGCACCCGCGCGGACAGGGCGGCCACGGTCGGCGCCTCGAACAGGTCGCGTACCACCAGGTCGGCGGCCAGGGCGGCGTCGATGCGGGCGATGGCCCGGGTCGCCAGCAGCGAGTTGCCGCCGCGATCGAAGAAGTTGTCGTCCAGGCCGACTTCGGGCACGCCGAGCAGGGTGGCGAACACTTCGGCCACGCTCTGTTCGATCGGGGTGGTCGGCGCGCGGAACGTCGCCGCCGAGGTGAACTCGGGGGCGGGCAGCGCGGCCCGGTCGAGCTTGCCGTTCGCGGTCAGCGGCAGCCCGGCCACCACCATCACGGCGTCGGGAACCATGTACCCGGTGAGGAATTCGGCGACGGTCGCGCGGACGGTCACCGGGTCGAGGTCTGCCCCCGCCACCGGGACCACGTACGCGATCAGCCGGTCGCCCGCGTGTTCGTCGGCACGCACGACCACCGCGGCCTGCCCGACACCGGCGACGCCGAGCAGCGCCGACTCGATCTCGCCCGGCTCGATCCGGAAGCCGCGCAACTGCACCTGCTGGTCGCCGCGGCCGCCGTATTCGAGGGTCGGGGTGCCTCGGAAGCTGACCCAGCGGCCGAGGTCGCCGGAACGGTAGCGCCGCGATCCGGGCGGCCCGTACGGGTCGGCGACGAAACGGGTCGCGGTCAGTCCCGGCTTGCCGAGGTAGCCGCGCGTCAGCTGGTTGCCCGCGATGTAGAGCTCGCCGGCCACGCCGAAGGGCACCGGACGCAACCGGTCGTCGAGCACCCCGACCGAAAGACCGGGCAGGGCGCGACCGATCACGCTGCCCGCGGTCGCCGACGGCTGCGGCGCCAGGGCCAGGTGCGACACGTGCACCGTGGTCTCGGTGATGCCGTACATGTTCACCAGTTCGGGTGCGGCCGGGCTGTTTCCGTACCGGTCGTACCAGCGGACGAGTTTGCGCGGGTCGAGCGCCTCGCCGCCGAAGATCACGTAGCGCAGCGCGAGCGGGGCTGCACCCGCCGCCTGGGCGGCGCGGTCGGCTTCGTCGAGCTGGGCGAACGCGGTCGGTGTCTGGCTCAGCACCGTCACCTGTTCGCGGGCGAGCAGGGCACGGAATTCGATCGGCGAGCGCGAGGTGACGTGGTCGACGACCACCACCGACGCGCCGCCCGCCAGCGCGCACCACAGCTCCCACACCGAGAAGTCGAAGGCGAAGGAGTGGAACACCGTCCATACGTCGTCGAGGTCGAAGCTGAACAGCACCTGGGTATTGGCGAACAGCTCGAGCACATTGCGGTGGCTCACCGCCACACCCTTGGGCAGACCGGTGGAACCGGAGGTGTAGATGACGTAGGCCAGATGGTCCGGACGCAGCGGGGCGTGACGTTCGGACGAGTGCAGCGGGGCGTCGGAATGCAGGGCGCGCTCGTCGAGCAGTACCACCGGCAAGGCCGAGGCCCAGCCGTGTCCGGCCGCGCGCAGGATTTCGTATTCCGACGACGAGGCAAGCAGCACAGCGGGTTTCGCGTCGTCGACCACGTACGCGAGGCGTTGCGCCGGGTACCCGGAGTCGATCGGCAGATAGCCCGCGCCCGACAGCAAGACCGCGAGCAGCGCGACCGGCAGCTCCTCGGTTCGTGGCACAGCAACGGCGACAAGGGTTTCCGGGCCCGCGCCGCGGGCGATGAGCGCGCGGGCCAGCGCCGAGGCCTGACCGAACAGGTCGGCGAAGCTCAGCGACCGCTCCCCCGCCCGCACCGCGACGGCGTCGGGCTGCTGCCGCGCCTGGGCGGCGAGGAGGTCGACCAGGGTCACCTCGGGAACCGGCACACCGGGCGAATTGCCTTCCCGGAGCACGAGTTCGCGCTCACCGGGAGCGAGGACGTCGATATCCCCGACGGGCAGGGTCGGATCGGCGACCACGGTGCCGAGTACGCGCGCCCAGCGGTCGGCGAAATCGCTCACGGTGCCGCGATCGAACAGGTCGGTGGCGTACCCGAACGACACGGCCATGCCCTGCGGTGCGCCGTCGTCACCGATGTGTTCGGCGACCTCCACCTGCAGATCGAACTTGGCGATCGGCACCGTGAAATCACCGTCGCTGACGGTGAGCCCGGGCAATTCGAGGTCGGTGCGGGCCAGGTTCTGGAAGGTGAGCATCACCTGGAACAGCGGATGCCGCGACGTCGAACGGACCGGCTCGAGCAGTTCGACGAGACGCTCGAACGGCACGTCGGCGTGGCCGAAAGCCGCCAGATCGCGGGCGCGGACGTCGATGAGCAGTTGCCGGAACGACACCGCCGGGTCGATCTCGGTGCGCAACACGAGGGTGTTGACGAACATGCCGATGAGCTCGTCGAGCGCCTGCTCGCCGCGCCCCGCGACCGGAGTGCCGATGGCGATGTCACGAGTGCCCGACAGGCGCGCGAGCAGCAACGCCAGCGCGGTGTGCACCACCATGAACACGGTGGCGTTGTGTTCGCGCGCGAGGTTCTGCAGGCCCGCGTGCACCGAGGCCGGGACGTGGATGTGGTGCAGGTCGCCCTCGTGGCTCGCGACGGCGGGGCGCGGCCGGTCGGCGGGGAGTTCCAGCTGTTCGGGCAGGCCCGCGAGGGTGTCGCGCCAGAACGCCATCTGGGTGGCGAGCAGCGAATGCGGGTCGTCTTCGCGGCCGAGTAGTTCGCGCTGCCACAGCGTGTAGTCGGCGTACTGCACCGGCAGCGGCGGCCACTGCGGTGCGCCGCCGCCGCGTCGCTCGGCGTAGGCGGTGAGCAGGTCCCTGGTGAGCGGGGCGAAGGAGAACCCGTCGGCGGCGATGTGGTGGATCACGCACGCCACCACGTGTTCGGTCTCGTCGAGTTCGAAGATGCGGATCCGTACCGGCGGGGCGGCGGTGACGTCGAAGCCGGTGAGGACGGTATCGGCGACGGCGGCGGCCAGCTCGGTCTCGTCGATCGCGACGACCTCGAAATTCGGGGTGGCCAGCGGATCACAGGGCGCGAGGATGAGCTGGTGGCCGTGGCCTTCCAGCACCGGCCCGTCGACACCCTCGATGGCCGGGTACACCGTGCGCAGCACCTCGTGCCGGGTGGCGAGGTCACCGATCGCGGCTTGCAGGGCAGGCAGATCCAGGCGCCCGTTCAGGCGGATGACGAGCGGGATGTTGTCGACGGCCGAGGACGGGTCGAACCGGTTGAGGAACCACATCCGCTGCTGGGCGTAGGACAGCGGGATCTGCGCGGGTCGCGACCGGGCGACGAGCGCCAGCGCGCCCGCCGAGGTCCGCTGCTGTTCGGCGCGCTGGGCCAGCGCGGCGACGGTCGGCGCCTCGAAGACGGCCTGCACGGGCACCCGCACGTCGAGTGCGGCACCGATGCGGGCGACGGCCTGGGCGGCCAGCAGTGAGTCGCCGCCGAGCTCGAAGAAGTCGTCGTCGGCGCCGACCCGGCCCGCGCCGTCGCGCAACAGCAGCGCGGCGAACACATCGGCGACGGCCTGCTCGGCGGGGGTGGCTGGCGCGCGGAAACCGCGAGCGGTGAACACCGGGGTCGGCAGTGCGGCACGGTCGAGTTTGCCGACCGAGTTCAGCGGCAGTTTGTCCAGGACCATGATGACGGCCGGGATCATGTACGCGGGCAGCGATTCGGCGAGGAATTCGGCCAGTTCGCCGGTGTCGACCGTGCGTCCGAGCCGCGGCAGCACATACGACACGAGACCGGTGGCCCCCGACGGCATGGACTTGCCGAGGGTGACGGCGTAGTCGAGGTCGGGATGGGCGGTGAGGGCGTTGTCGATCTCGCCGAGCTCGATGCGGAACCCACGCACCTTCACCTGGAAGTCGGTGCGGCCGAGGTACTCCAGGGTGGCACCGCTTTCCACGCGACGCACCAGGTCGCCGGTGCGGTAGAGCCTGCCCGGCCCGAACGGCGAGGCGATGAACCGCTGCGCGGTGAGCCCTGGCTTGCCCAGATACCCCTGCGCCAGCGCCGGACCCGAGAGGTAGAGCTCGCCGACCACGCCCGCAGGCACCGGCCGCAGCCGCGCGTCGAGCACGAACAGGCCCATGCCGGGCACGGCGGTGCCGAGGGTGATCGGCTCGTGCGGGTGCAGGGCGGCGGTGCTGGTGGCGAGGATGGTCGCCTCGGTCGGTCCGTAACCGTTGTGGAAGTTCCGGCCGTCGACCGCCCAGCGGCCGACCAGTTCCGGTCCGAACCGGTCGCCCGCCACGACGACGGTGCGCAGGTCGGGCAGCCCGGCCGGGTCGACCGACTCCAGGGCGCCGGGCGTGATGAGCAGATGGGTCACGCGCTCGCGGCGCAGCAGATCCGACAGTTCGAAACCGCCGAACACGCGCGGCGGCGAGATCACCAGCGTGGCACCGGTGGCGAAGGTGAGCAGCAGCTCGAGCACCGAGACGTCGAAGTTCGGCGAGCACACGTGCAGTACTCGCGAATCCGGGCCGACCCCGAAGTTCTCGCGTTCGGCCGCGACCAGCGAGGCGAGACCCGCGTGGGTCACCACCACGCCCTTGGGTTTGCCGGTGGAGCCGGAGGTGTAGATGACGTAGGCCGGGTGGGCCGGGTCGATCTGGCGCACCCGGTCGGCGTAGCTCACCGCGTGCGCGGGGTGGACCGCGATGCGCTCGGCGACGACAGGGTCGTCCAGTTCGATCCAGTACAGGCTGGTCCCGAGGCTCGCCCGGTGGGCGGCGGTGGTGAGGCCCAGGGTGGCGCCGGAATCGACGGCGATGTGCGCGATCCGGTCGCTGGGGTAGGCCGGGTCGACGGGCACGTAGGCGGCGCCGGTCTTGGCGATCGCCCACACCGCGAGCACCGATTCGACGGAACGGGAGATGCCGACGGCGACCACGTCGCCCGCGCCGACACCACGGCCGATCAGTTCACGGGCCAGCCGCGAGGAGCGTTCGTCGAGCTCACGGTAGGTGAGCACCTGCTCGGCACCGGGCATGCCGGTCGGGTTGTAGCGCAGCGCGACGGAATCGGCTGCGGACTCGACAGCAGCCGTGAGCAATTGGCCGAACAGCGCTCGGCCGCCGGTTCGACGACGTTCACGGCCAGCGCGGCGGGGGCTTTCCACAGACCAATACACCTCTCGCGTCCGACGAGGCCGAACGGGACACAGCATAGATCTCTACATTGCACCGCCGACCGTCGCCGAGGTGTGCGCCATGACACACCGACTCTCTGGCAACAGAATCGTAATCTGCCGCTGGCCCGTTACGTGGTGCTATGCCCAGACCCGCTGATGACCTGGCCCAGAACCGGTCCGATGACGGTCGGTGCCGGGTCGGCGAGCATGAGCTGGTGGGTGGTGGCGACGGGGTGATCGACGATGACCCCGCTGATGTGGTGCCGCCACCGCGAAGCTCCGCCGCGGTCGATGCCGCCGGTGTTCATGGCGGTGAAGTAAGTGAGCGTTCCGTCGAACCGGTCCGGGAGGAGTTCGGTCACCAGCGCGACCGAACGCAGCGCGCCCCGGTACATCGCCACGAAATCGTCCCGTGAGATCGGCAGGTCGGCCGCGAGGGTGGTGTGCAGCGCGGCCACGGCGTCGTCACCGAGGTCGGCCAGGTCGTCGGCCGAGGGGAGCTTGTCGTCGGGGATGCCCAGGTCGAGCAGGGCGTGACGCAGTTCGGCGCGGAAGTCGGTGAGGTCGGCGCCGGGCACACTGTCGAGCATGGTCAGCGAGGCCACCGTCTGGTCCGCTGCCTGCAGTCGGGTGGCGACGGCGTGGGCGAGCACACCGCCGAGCGACCAGCCGAGCAGCCGGTACGGGCCGTGCGGTTGGACGGCGCGGATTTCGGCCACATAGCGGTCGATCAGTTCGTCGGCCGTGCCGGGCCGGAAGCCGGGTTCGCTCAGGGCGGGTGACTGGATGCCGATCACCGGCCGGTCGGCGGGCAGGTACGGGACCAGCGACGAATACGCCCAGGCCAACCCGGATACCGGATGCAGGCAGAACAGCGGTTCAGCGTTCGGCGGACCGCCGGCCCGCGTGCGGCCGCGGGCGGCGTCGTTCAGTGGCAGGACGACCGACAGCGCGGCCGCCAGATCCTGCTGTCCCGAACCGCCGAGACGTTCGGCGAGGCCACCCACGGTGGGGTCGGCGAAGAACGCGGCGACGGTGAGCGCGGTTCCGGTGCGTTCGTGCAGGCGGTGGACCACGCGGGTGGCGAGCAGGGAGTTGCCGCCGAGAGCGAAGAAGTCGTCGTCGAGGCCCGGGTCGCCGACACCGAGCACCTCGGCGAAGACCTCGGCGACCGCGATCTCGTCGCCGCTTTCCGGCGCCCGGTACCGGCGCGGTTCGACGACCGGTGCGGGCAGGGCGGCACGGTCGAGCTTGCCGTTCGCGTTGAGCGGCAGCCGATCGAGGACGACGAACACCGACGGCACCATGTACGACGGCAGCACCTGCGCCACCGCGTTTCTGGCGACGGTCGCGGTGAGTTCGGCGTCGGGGGCCGGCACCACATACGCCACGAGCCGGTCACCGAGCTGCGGGTCGGTGGTGGCGAGCACCGCCGCCTGGGCCACCTGCGGCGCCGCGAGCAGGGCCGACTCGATGTCGCCGAGTTCGATGCGGAAACCGCGGATCTTGACCTGGAAGTCGGTGCGACCGCGGTAGTCGAGTTCGCCGTACCCGATGCGGCCGGCGGAGCGTGACCCCGCAGGGCCCTCGGTCGCATCGTCGGCGGGCACAGCGTTCCAGGCGACCAGGTCGCCGGTGCGGTACATGCGGGCACCCGGTTCGAAGGGGTTGGCGACGAAGCGGTCGGCGGTGAGATCGGGGCGGGCGAAGTAGCCTCGGGCGAGCTGGTCACCAGCCAGATACAGCTCCCCCGCCACGCCCGGAGGCACCGGCCGCAGGCGGGCGTCGAGGACGTAGACGCGGCTGTTCCATTCGGGTGCGCCGATCGGCACCGTGGTGCGGTCGGCGGCGGTGACGCGGTGGTCGGTGATCGAGACCGCCGCCTCGGTCGGCCCGTACAGGTTGTGCAGCGCGGCGTCGGTGGCGGCGAGGAACCGCTGAGCCGTGTCGGCCGGGAGGGCTTCGCCGATGGCGAGCACGCGGCGCAGCGAAACCGGAAGTGCGCCTGCGCATTCGGTGAGCAGGGCGTCGAGCATGGACGGGACCACGTGCAGCGTGCTCACCTGCTGATCGGTGAGCACCCGCAGCAGGTACGCCGGGTCGCGGTGCCCGTCCGGTGCGGCGATCACCAGTTTCCCGCCGCTCACGGCGGTGGTCCAGAACTCCCAGACCGAGAGGTCGAAGGTGGCGGCGGTCTTCAGCAGCACGGAGTCGTCGCTGGTGAGACCGAAATGCTCGGTCTTCCACAGCAATTGGTTGACGATGGCGCCATGGGGCACCGCGACACCCTTCGGCTTGCCGGTGGACCCGGAGGTGAAGATGACGTAAGCCGTGTTCTCCGGCCGCAGGTGACCCCGCCGCTCACGCGCCCCGATCGGGCTCGCCGGATACCCGGCGAGATCGAGCGTGTCGATCGCGACGGCATCGCCGAAACCGTCACGTGCGGTGGTCAATACGCACACCGGCGCGGCGGTGTCGAGCACGTGGCGCACCCGGTCGGCGGGCTGATCGGGATCGAGCGGGACATAGGCCGCACCCGCCTGAGCCACCGCGTACATGGCCACCACGAGATCCACGGACCGCCGGATGGCGAGCCCCACCCGGTCCTCCACACCGACACCTTGCGAAATCAGGTGCCGTGCAAGCTGGTTCACCCTTGTCGCGAATTCGCGGTAGGTCAGCTCGGCACCGTCGGGAGCGACCAACGCCACCCGACCGGGATGCCATGCGACCATCTCGTCGAACAACGCGGGCAGCGTGGTCGACGGGCCTTCGTGCCGAGTGTCGTTCCAGTCGTGCAGGATCCGAGCGCGTTCGTCCTCGGACAGCAGATCGATTTCATCGACGGGCCGCTCGGGTGCGGCCGCGATCCCGGCGAGCACCCGCGCGAACCGGTCGGCGTACACCCGTGCGGTCTCGGGCTCGAAAAGATCGGTGGCATAGGTGAGTATACCGTTGATGCCCTGGGCGACGCCTTCGCTGTCGTAAGCGTCGGCGACGATGGCGTGCAGGTCGAACTGCGAGACCGCCAGGTCCACGTCGACGCCTTCGACGTCGGTCTCCCCCAGCTCGAGCCCGGTGCGGGTGAGGTTCTGGAAGGACAGGCCCACCTGGAACAGCGGGTGCCGCGCGGTGGAGCGAGCCGGGTTGATCGCCTCGACGAGGCGTTCGAACGGCAGGTCGGCGTGGGCGAACACCTGCAGGTCCGTTTCCCGTTGCCGCGCCAGCAGATCGGTGAACGGTTCGCCTGCGTTCAGGGTGGTGCGGAACACGAGGGTGTTGACGAACATGCCGATGAGGTCGTCGAGCGCGGCCTCCCCACGACCGGCTATGGGGGTTCCGATGGCCAGGTCGTCGGTGCCGGCCAGTCTGCCGAGCGTCACGGCGAGCGCGGCGTGCACAACCATGAACAGGGTGGCGCCCTGCGCACGGGCCAGGGTGAGCAGCGCGCGGTGGGTGTCGGCGTCGATCTCGATCGGCACCCGACCACCTGCCAGCGACTGGACGGCCGGGCGCGGGTGGTCGGCGGGCAGGTCGAGCTGGTCGGGCAGACCGGCCAGGGCGGTGCGCCAGTAGTCGAGCTGGGCCGAGGCCAGCGAATCCGGGTCGTCCTCGCTGCCGAGCAGCTCGCGCTGCCACAGCGCGTAGTCGGCGTACTGGACGGGCAGGGGCGCCCAGTCCGGCGCGGTACCGGCCGAACGAGCGCCGTAGGCAAGCATCAGATCCCGGCTGAGCGGGGCGAGCGAGCTGCCGTCACCGGCGATGTGATGCACGACGACCGCGAGCACCGATTCCTCCGGGCCGAGCTGGAACAGCGCGACCCGCAGCGGCACCTGACTGCGCACATCGAAACCGTGCGAGCCGAGTTCCCGCATGGCTGTTGGCAATTCGTCGGCCGTCAGGGTGCGCACCTCGAGCCGGGGTGTCGCCTCCGACGGATCGAGGATCCGCTGCACCGGCCCGTCGTCGGTCTCGGGGTAGACGGTGCGCAGAGTTTCGTGCCTGGCCACCAGGTCGGCGACGGCCGCGTCGAGCGCGGCCACGTCGATGGCGCCGGTGAGCCGCACCGCCATCGGGATGTTGTAGGCCACCGACTGCGGATCGAACTGGTTGAGGAACCACATCCGCTGCTGGGCCAGCGACAGCGGGATCCGGGCGGGTCGCTCGCGGGCCACCAGCGCCGGACGCGCACCGGCACCGGCGGATTCGGCGAGCCGACGCGCCAGGGCCTCCACCGTCGGCGCCTCGAACAGCAGCCGCACCGGGAATTCGGTGTCGAGGGCGGCGCCGAGCCGGGCCGCGACCTGGGTGGCCAGCAGCGAGTTGCCGCCGAGGGCGAAGAAGTCGTCGTCGAGGCCGAGCTGGGTGTCGACGTCGAGCACCTGGGCGAAGGTGCCCGCCACGATCTGCTCGACCGGGGTGACGGGCGGGCGGAATTCGGCATGCTCGAGCACCGGCGCCGGCAGCGCCCGGCGGTCCAGCTTGCCCACGGGGGTGAGCGGGATGGTGTCGAGTTCCATCAGCACGGTCGGCACCATGTGCGCGGGCAGGCTGCGTTCGGCGAACGCGGTGAGCTCGGCGGTGTCGACGACGGCGCCCGGCGCGGCATGCACATAGGACACGAGAATCGTCGCACCGCTGTCGAGTTCATGTCCGACAGTCGCGGCGAAGTCGAGACTCTCGTGCGCGGAGAGCACGGCGTCGATCTCGCCGAGCTCGATCCGGAAACCACGGATCTTCACCTGGAAGTCGTTGCGCCCCACGTACTCCAGGGCACCGTCGGTGGTCCAGCGGACCAGGTCACCGGTGCGGTAGAGCCGGGAACCGGCGGGCTCGAACGGATTCGGCACGAAACGTGACGCGGTGAGGCCCGGCCGCGCGTGGTAACCGCGGGTGAGCTGGGCGCCGGTGATGTACAGCTCGCCGGTGACGCCGGGCGGCACCGGGCCGAGCCGGTCGTCGAGCACGTATTCGGCCACACCGGCCAGCGGTCCGCCGATGGTGAGCGGGTCACCGGGTTTCAGCGGCATACTGATGTTGGTGACGATGGTGGTCTCGGTCGGCCCGTACACATTGTGGAACTGCCGAAGACTGCCGTCGGCCAGCGGAATCGCCCAGCGCCGCAGCAGATCCGGCGGACACGCCTCGCCACCCACCGCGACCACCCGGAAGTCGTCGAGACCGGCGGGGTCGATCGAGGCGAGCGCGGCCGGGGTGATGAAGGCGTGACTCACCCGCTCGCGGCGCAGCAGCGCGGCCAGTTCGTCACCGCCGAACACACTCGGATCGACGATCACCATCGTCGCGCCCGCACCGACCGCGAGCAGCAGTTCGAGAATGGACGCGTCGAACGACGGGGACGCGAAATGCAGTGTCCGCGAGTGCGCTTCGACCCCGTAGTGCTTGCGCTGTTCGGCGCTGAACCCGGCGAGCCCGGCCTGCGACACCGCCACACCCTTGGGCAGACCCGTCGAGCCCGAGGTGTAGATGACGTAGGCGAGGTCCTCGGCGCGGATCTGGCGCACCCGGTCGGCATTGGTGACCGGCACACCGGAGAACTCGTCGAGGCGCGCCACCGTTGCCGCGTCGTCGATGGCCAGCCACTGCACCTGCGCGGGCAGCCGCTCGGCCGCGCTCGCGACGGTCAGCCCGAACACCGCCCCGGAGTCGGTGACCATGTGCGACACCCGATCCGGCGGGTAGTTCGGGTCGACGGGCACGAAACCGGCACCGGTCTTGGCTACCGCCCACACCGCGAGCACCGACTCGATCGAGCGCGGAATCCCCAGGGCCACCAGGTCGCCCGCGCCGATCCCGCGCGCGATGAGCAGGCGCGCGATGCGGCTGGACCGCTCGTCGAGCTCGGCGTAGGTGAGGCTACCGAGGGTGCGGGTGGCATCGGCCAGCACCACGGCGACACCGTCGGGAGCGGTCTCCACGGCGGTGGCCAGCAGCTGCGGCAGCGCGGTCACCCGGGCGCGGCGTGTGCGCACCGGGCGGGTGCGTACCGGTCGTGTCATCGCGAATCCACCTCATCCGTCACCGAAACTGCCTCGGTCATGGTTTCAGACCGCGGCGGCGCTCAGCTCGGCGAGTACCAGGACCACCTCGGCCCGGCCCGCGTCGCCGGGTGCCGCGTCGTCGGCGATCACCGCGCGCAGATCCTCGAGCTCGCCCGTATCCACCGCGTCCAGACCGGCCCGGTCACCGAACAGGTGACTCACCCATTCCTCGGCGAGCGCGTCCGACGGATCGCCGGTGACCAGCACCATCGACGCACCGGCCACACCGGCCGCGACCGGTTCGACGACGGCCGCGAAGGTGTCGGTCGCGGTGGCGAAGGTCCGCGATTCGAAGGTGAGCTCGGCCTCGGTGCGCACCCGCGCGCCCGCGGTGGCGAGGTCGTCGTAGCTGCGCACACCCTCGGCACCGACGAAGGCCGGGTCGCTGCCACGCAGGGCGCGGGTGCGGTCGGCGTAGGTCACCGGGCGGGCCGACTGCGTGGACAGTTCGGTGCGCACGGCGGGATCGTCGAGCACCACCCAGTCGAGCTCGGACGAAGGTGCCGTGCCGGTGGTGATGCCGATCTTGGCCGTCGGCTCGGCCGCCGTCTCCCGCGAGAACGGCACGATCGCCGCGCCCGCCTTGAGCACCGCCCACACCGCGACGGCCCAGTCGGCGCCACGCGGAAGGGCGAGGGCCACACCGGAACCCGGTCCGAAGCCACGCGCGATCAGCAGGCGTGCCAGGCGCGAGGAGCGGGCGTCGAGCTGTTCGAAAGCGACCTGCTCGTCGCCCCAGACCAGCGCGGGACCATCTGGGTCGTCCTCGGCGGCGGCGGTGAACGCCTGGGTGAGCGTGGTTCCACCGGTCGCCGTGGTCGGCGCGGGCGCCTGGGCGGCGCCTGCGAGCAGCCGCGCGCGTTCGCTCTCGTCGAGGATGTCGATGTCGCCGACGCGGACCTGCGGGTCGGCGGCCACCGCCGTGAGGATACGAGCGAAGCGCGTACCGATGGAGCGAACGGTCGCCTCGTCGAACAGGTCGATGGCGTAGTTGAACAGCGCGACCAGCTCACCGGGCGCGCCCTCGTCGGTGTAGCGCGGCTCCACGTCGACCTGCAGGTCGAACTTGGCCGACACTCCGGTGTCGAGCGCGGCGACGGTGAGGCCGGGCAGTTCGAGTGCGGCGGTCTCGTTGTTGCTGAAGGTCAGCGCCACCTGGAACAGCGGGTTGTGCGTGCTGCTCTTGCCCGGCGCCACCACCTCGACGACCCGCTCGAACGGCAGATCGGCATTGGCGAACGCGCCGAGGTCGGTTTCGCGGGCCAGGTCGACGGCCTCGTCGAACGAACCGGCCGGGTCGAGGGCGGTGCGCAGCGTGAGCGTGTTGACGAACATGCCGACCAGCTCGTCGAGCGCTCGCTCACCACGACCGGCGACGGCGGTGCCGATCGCGATGTCGGTGCTGCCCGACAGCCGGGCGAGCAGTACGGCCAGCGCCGCGTGCACAACCATGAACAGCGACGACTTGTGTTCGCGCGCAAGGTGATTCAGCTGCTCGTGCACCTCGGCGGGCAGCCGCAGCTCGGTGGTCGCGCCGCGCAGGCTCGGCACCGAGGGACGCGGACGGTCCTGGGGCAGCTCGAGCAGCGGCGGCATCCCGGCCAGCTGGGTGCGCCAGTAGTCGAGCTGGGCGGCGGCCACCGAACCCGGCTCGTCGTCGGCGCCGACCACTTCGCGCTGCCAGAGCGCGAAGTCCGCGTACTGCACCGGCAGCGGCGTCCACGCCGGGCTCTGCCCACCCGTGCGGGCGACGTAGGCGGTGATCAGGTCGCGCGCCAGCGGGGCGAGCGAGGCGCCGTCGGCGGAGATGTGGTGCACCACGAACACCAGCAGCGAATCCGACGATCCGTCGGTGAGCAGCCGCGTCCGCACGGGCACCTCGCGGGTGACGTCGAAGCCGGCGCTCGCGAGTTCGGCGACGCGGCCGAGCACGTCGTCGGTGGTCTCCACCACGAGGCCGTCGGGCAGCACATCGGTGACCGCCAGGATCTCCTGGTACGCGCCGGTCTGCTCGGTGGCGGGGAAACGGGTGCGCAGCGATTCGTGCCTGCCGAGCACATCGGCGATGGCGGCGTCGAGCGCGGCCACATCGAGGTCCCCGGTGAGGCGAAGCGCGAAGGGCAGGTTGTAGGCGCCCGATGCAGGGTCGACCTGGTTGAGCACCCACATGCGCTGCTGTGCCAGCGACAGCGGAATCCGCTGTGGGCGGGCGGCCGGGACGAGGGCGGGCCGTGCGCCGGCACCGCTCGCGCTGATCCGGGCGGCCAGCGCGGTCAC
Source organism: Nocardia rosealba (assembly GCF_020216065.1). Lineage (GTDB taxonomy): Bacteria > Actinomycetota > Actinomycetes > Mycobacteriales > Mycobacteriaceae > Nocardia > Nocardia rosealba. The sequence continues at coordinate 118,330 of NZ_JAIWNA010000007.1, read as the reverse complement.
CGTCGGCGCCTCGAACAGGTCGCGGATGCTGATGTCGGCGTCGAGCGCCTCGTTGATCCTGGCGATCGCGCGGGTGGCCAGCAGCGAGTTGCCGCCGAGGGCGAAGTAGTCGTCGTCGGCGCCGACGCGGGCCATGCCGAGCAGTTCGGCGTAGACGCCCGCCACGATCTCCTCGGTGGGCGTGGCCGGTGCCCGGAACTCACCCGCGGTGAAGGTGGCGGCGGGCAGGGCCTTGCGATCGAGTTTGCCGCTGGGGTTGAGTGGCAGTTCGTCGAGCGCGACCAGCGCGGCCGGAACCATGTAGGACGGCAGGATCTCACCGATGGCGGCCAGCAGTGGCGCCGGTTCGATCGTGGCGCCCGGCTTCGGCACCGCGTACGCCACGAGCTGTTCTCCCGCAGGCGAATCCGCGACGATCGCCACGGCCTGGCTCACGGCGGGCTGGCCGAGCAGCGCGGTCTCGATCTCGCCGAGTTCGATGCGCTGACCACGGAACTTCACCTGGAAGTCGGTGCGGCCCAAGTATTCCAGCGTGCCACGGCCGTCGGCCTGCGTGCGCCACACCACCAGGTCGCCGGTGCGGTACATGCGCGCGTTCGCGCCGAAGGGATTGGCGACGAAGCGGTCGGCGGTGAGGTCCGGCCTGGCGACATACCCGCGTGCGAGCTGGTCACCGGCGAGGTAGAGCTCGCCGACGACGCCCGCGGGAACCGGGCGCAGCCGCGAATCCAGTACGTACACCTGGGTATTCCACTCCGGCACACCGATCGGCACCAAGCCGCGGCCCGGGTCGTCGGCGGGCCAGTAGGTCACCGAGACGGCGGCCTCGGTGGGCCCGTACAGGTTGTGCACGCGGGCATCCGAGACCGCGCGCATGGCGGCGACGGTCTCCGGCGGCAGCGCCTCACCGATCGCGAACACGTCGCGCAGGGTGGGAATGCTGCCCGGGGCGGTGTGCGCGGCGAAGACGGTGAGCATCGAGGGCACGAAGTCGGTCATCGTGACACGTTGTGCCGCAATGGTTTCGGCGATGTAGGCCGGGTCGCGGTGGCCGTCGTGGGTGGCGACGACCAGCTTCGCGCCGGTGCGCAGCGGCATGAAGTAGCCCCACAGCGACACGTCGAAGGTGGTGGCGGTCTTCTGCAGGTACACATCGCCGGGGCCGAGCGGGTATTCGGCGAGCATCCAGGCGATCTGGTTCTCGATCGCCGCGTGCGACACCGCGACACCCTTGGGCCTGCCGGTGGAGCCGGAGGTGAAGATGACGTAGGCGGGGTGCTGCGGCAGCACTGGGCGCGCCAGCTCGGACGCGGTCAACGGTTCTGCCGAGAAGTCCCGCAGCGCAACGGTATCGATCGAGATCACCGGCGTTCCGGCGGGCACCTCGACCGCGTCGGCGGTGGTGGTGAGCACGCACACCGGCTGCGCGGTGTCGAGAATGTGAGCGATGCGTTCGGCGGGGTGGTCAGGGTCGAGCGGCACGTACGCGCCACCGGCCGTGACGATGGCGTACATGCCGACAACCAGATCGAGCGAACGCCGAACGGCCAGCGCCACATACGATTCCGGGCCGACACCGTCGGCGACGAGCTTGCGCGCCAACCGGTTGACCCGCGCGTCGAACTCCCGGTACGTCAGTTCGCTGCCCTCGTAGGCGAGCGCGACCGCGTCGGGGTACTCGGCCACCGCACGGCGGTAACCGTCGAGCAGCAGCGCGGGCGCCAACTCGTGACGAGTGTCGTTCCAGCCCAGCAGGATTCGATCCAGCTCGGCCTGCTCCATCAGCTCGTGCCCGCCGAGCGGGGCCGCCGGGTCGGCGACGATGGCGGTGAGCAGCCGGACGAACCGGGCGGCGATACCTTCCACGGTCGCCGCGTCGAACAGGTCGGTCGCATAGGTCAGGCCGACCACGATGCCGTGCGGCACGCCGTGACGGTCGGTGTCCTCGACCATCTCGAACTGCAGGTCGAACTTGGCGAACGGGATGCTCAGGTCCACCCCGCTGACGGTCATCCCCGGCAGCTCGAGAGCGGTGCGCGCCATGTTCTGGAAGGCGAGCATCACCTGGAACAGCGGATGCCGAGCGGTGGAACGGGCCGGGTCCAGCAGCTCGACCAGCCGCTCGAACGGCACGTCGGCGTGGCCGAACGCGGCCACGTCGGTGGCACGCGCCTGGGCGAGCAGTTCCTCGAAGCCCATCGCCGGATCCACCTCGGTGCGCAGCACGAGGGTGTTGACGAACATGCCGATGAGGTCGTCGAGGGCGGCGTCACCACGGCCGGCGACCGGCGTGCCGATCGCGATATCGGTGCTGCCCGACAGCCGCGCGAGCAGCGCCGACAGCGCCGCGTGCACCACCATGAACAGCGTCGAGTTGTGGGTGTGCGCGAGCTTGTCCAGCGCGGCGTGCACGTCGGCGGGGATGCGGAAGTCGAAGGTGGCGCCACGGTAGGTGGCCACCGAGGGGCGCGGCCGGTCGGCCGGGAGGGCGAGCTGGTCGGGCAGGCCGGCGAGCTGGGTGCGCCAGTAGCCGATCTGCTGAGCCAGTACCGATTCCGGGTCGTCCTCGGTGCCGAGCACGGCGCGCTGCCACAGCGTGAAGTCGGCGTATTGCACACGCAGCGGTGGCAATTGGGGTTCGGACCCCGCGCTGCGCTGCACATAGGCGGTCATCAGGTCGCGGGTGAGCGGGCCCATCGACACACCGTCACCGGCGATGTGGTGGACCACGCAGATCAGCACATGCTCCTGCGCGGTGAGCCGCAGCAGCCGCAGCCGGATCGGCGGCGCGAGCGACACATCGAAGCCGACACCGACGGTCTCGGCGACGAGCCCGGGCACCTGCTCCTCGGTGACCTGCTCGCAGGCCATCTCCGGCACCGCACGCGGATCGGACACCGGCAGAATCAGCTGCTGACCGGCGCCGTCGACCTGCGGATACATGGTACGCAGCACCTCGTGCCTGGTCACCAGGTCGCGTACCGCCGCGCGCAAGGCGTCGACGTCGAGCGCGCCCGACAGCCGCACCGCGATGGGCATGTTGTTCACGGCACTGGCCGGATCGAACCGGTTCAGGAACCACATCCGCTGCTGCGCGAACGACAGCGGAATGATCTCGGGCCGCTCCTGGGGCACGAGCTCCTGACCGGAACCGGTGCCGATGTGGCGTTCCACCCGTTCGGCAAGCGCCGACACGGTGCTCGCCTCGAACAGCACCTGCACCGGCACCCTGGTGTCGAGCGCGGCGCCGATGCGGGTGGCCGCCTGGGCGGCGAGCAGCGAGTTGCCGCCGAGTTCGAAGAAGTCGTCGTCGGCGCCGACCCGGATCTCCTCGTCGCCACCGGTGGTGAGCAGGGCGGCGAAGACGTCGGCGACGATCTCCTCGACCGGAGTGGACGGTGCGCGGAACTCGCGCGCGGCGAACACCGGTTCCGGCAGCGCGTTGCGGTCGAGCTTGCCCACCGGGGTGAGCGGGATCCGGTCGAGCACCATGATGGCGGCCGGAATCATGTAGCCGGGCAACGACTCCGAGAGGAAGGCGTCGACGGCGGGGATGTCGAGGGTGGCGCCCGCGCGCGGCAGCACATACGACACCAGCGCGGTGACGCCGGAGGGCAGGGTCTTGCCGAGAGTGGCCGCGAAGTCGATATCGGGGTGGGCGGTGAGGGCGTTGTCGATCTCGCCGAGCTCGATGCGGAAGCCGCGGATCTTCACCTGGAAGTCTGAGCGGCCCATGTATTCGATGACACCGTCACCGGATTCGCTGCGGCGCACCAGGTCGCCGGTGCGGTACAGCCGGGCGTTGGCGTCGCCCGCCTGCGCGCCGAACGGGCTCGCGACGAACCGCTCCGCGGTCAGGGCAGGCCGGTTCAGATAACCCTGGGCCAGCGCGGGGCCGGACAGGTACAGCTCGCCGATCACCCCGGCGGGCACCGGTCGCAGCCGCGAATCGAGCACGAACGCACCGATTCCGGCGATGGCGGAGCCGATCGTCACCGGGGCGGCGGGATCCATCGGCGAGGTGCTGGTGGCGAGGATGGTCGCCTCGGTCGGGCCGTAACCGTTGTAGAAGCGACGGTCACCGACGGCCCAGCGGCCGACCAGTTCCGGGCCGAACTTGTCGCCGGCGACCACGACGACCTTCAGATCGTCGAGATCGGCCGCCTCCACCGATTCCAGCGCACCGGGGGTGATGAGCATGTGCGACACCCGCTCGCGGCGCAGCAGGTCGGCCAGTTCGAAACCGCCGAACACCAGCGGCGGCGCGATCACCAGGGTGGCGCCCGCCGAGAACGCCAGCAGCAGCTCGAGCACCGACACGTCGAAGTTCGGTGAGCACACGTGCAGCACGCGCGAGTCGGCGGTGACGCCGTAGTGCTCGCGTTCGGCGGCGACCAGCGGGGCGAGGCCGGTGTGGGTGACCACGACGCCCTTGGGCTTGCCGGTGGAGCCGGAGGTGTAGATCAGGTACGCCGGATGACGCTCGTCGAGCGTGCGGACGCGGTCGGCGTAGGACACCGGGTGCGCGGGCTGGGCGGCGATCCGCTCGGCGGTCGCGGTGTCGTCGAGCTCGAGCCACGGCAGCGTGGTGCCGAGGACCGCGCGGTGCGCGGTGGTGGTGAGGCCGAGGACCGCGCCGGAGTCGGACAGGATGTGGCCGATGCGATCGGCCGGGTAGTTCGGGTCGACCGGAACATAGGCCGCACCGGTCTTGGCGATGGCCCACACCGCGAGCACCGATTCGATGCTGCGGGCGATGCCGATGGCGACCACGTCGCCGGGGCCGATGCCGCGCCCGATCAGTTCCCGCGCCAGCTGGGCCGACCGCTGGTCGAACTCGGAATAGGTGAGCTCGCGCTGATCGGCGGACTCGCCCGTGGGATTGAAGCGGACTGCCACCCGATCGGCCGACGACTCGACAGCGGCGGTCAGCAACTGCCCGAAAGTCGGACTGCTCGACCGGCGACGGCGGTTACCGCGGGCAGAACGACGGGCAGTTTCCATGCGGGATCATTCACCTCTCATCGAGCCTGACGCGCGGCCACAACCGCACCGTGCAGATCGAGCCATCATATCGACCGTCCACACACATACCGGGATCGCGCCGGTAGCCCCCAGAATCTCGGGCCCAGAGGAGTATCGGCGCCGGCTTTGTCGCTGTTGCCGCTTCAACGGCAAAGTGACGGGGCTCATACGAACCACCGTCACTAGATCGTGCCTGTTTGCGGGCGATATCCGCTCAGTGAGCCGACGGGCCCCATTCCATCGGAACGCCCTTGGAAGCCAGGTACGGCAGCGGGTCGATCTTGGCGCCGCCCTGATCCCAGATCTCGAGGTGCAGGTGCGGGCCGGTGGACTGGCCGCGGTTGCCGACGGTCGCGATGACCTGGCCCGCGTTCACCCGCTGCCCCTCGCTGACGAGCATGTCGTTGACGTGGCCGTAGACCGCGGTGGTGCCGTCGTCCTGCAGCACCCGCACCCACAGGCCGAAGCCCGAGGCCGGGCCCGCCTCGACGACGGTGCCGCTCATGACGGAGTGGATCGGGGCGCCGAGGTTGTCGGCGAAATCGATGCCGCTGTGCATGGCACCCCAGCGAGCGCCGAAGCCGGAGCTGATGGGACCGGCGACCGGGCGGGCGGCCTGCGGCGGCGCGACCTGGTGCTGGATGCCCTGGAGAATGTCTTCGACCTGCGCCAGCGGACCGGAGATCTCCGGGGGCAGGTTGCCGATGCCGAACGGGGCGGCCACCGGAGCGGCGATGGGGGCTGCGACGGCCTGCACCGGCGCGGGCGCCTCGACGTGGGAGGCGACTTCCTGCGCGGCGACGAGGTTCACGTCTTCGCGGGCCGACTCGGGAACGACGGATTCCTCGACGTCGTCCTGGGTGGTCGGCAGCAGCGGAGCGGCGTAGGCGATGGCGGGGACGACCTGCGCGGCGGTCCCGACCAGGGCGCCCGCGGCGACCGCGGCACCGGCGGCGGCCCGCACCCGCTCGGTGCGCGAGGGCGCGGCGCGGTGCCGGCTGGGGCGTCCGGCGCCGCCGTCGGCCAACAGGGCCTTGACGGAGATCGAATCGGGGCCCATACGGTGCTGCGACAAGGTTTCGTCCTAGCGTCCGGCGACAATGACGGTACGAAGCCGATCTCGCGATCGACCTGGGATCTCTCCCGATGCCGAACTATGTGTAACGGTTCGGCATCCGTCGTGACGTGAACTGTACCGCGCCGTGATCATTCCGCAACCTTCGGTGGCAAATTCCCAGGTGAATCGCGTGTTGACTAGTAACGAGCCCAAGATCGAGACGGGTAACCGAGAGCGTCGCGGGGGCTGGACACCGGTTCGCCGGGCCACACTCTTGGCATGGTGATCGAGAGCTTGCGCGTCCCCGTCGTCGCTGCGCCCATGGCGGGCGGCCCGTCCACTCCCGAGTTGGTGGCCGCGGTGTCGGCCGCGGGCGGGTTCGGTCAGCTGGCCGCCGGATACCTCGGCACCGAGGCGGTGGCCGCGCAGATCGCCGCGACCAGAGCGCTCACCCCCGGACCGTTCGGCGTGAACCTCTTCGCGCCGGGCCCCGTCGCCGATCCGGCCTCCTACGCGGGTTACCTGGCCGAACTCGGGATCGAGTTCCCGCTCGGCACGCCAAAGCACGACACCGACAGCTGGGCCGACAAGCTCGACCTGCTGATCGAGGAGCCGGTCGCGGTGGTGTCGACCACCTTCGGTTGCCCCACCGCGGTGGAGGTGGACCGGTTGCACGCCGTCGGCTCCGAGGTCTGGGTGACGGTGACCTCGCCCGCCGAGGCCGCCATCGCGCTCGACGCGGGCGCCGACGCACTGATCGCCCAGGGCGCCGAGGCGGGCGGGCACCGCGCGTGCTTCCTCGACGACCCGGCCGACGACCCGATCGATCCCCTCGGCCTGCTTGCCCTGCTGCAACTGCTCACCGCCGCCACCGATCGCCCGATCGTCGCCGCGGGTGGCATCGCGACCGGCGCGGCGGTCGCGGCGGTCCTCGCCACGGGCGCACGGGCGGCGCAGGTCGGCACGGCCCTGCTGCGCTGCCCGGAAGCCGGAACCAACGCGGTGCACCGTGGCGCGATCGGCTCGACCGAACCGACCATGCTCACCCGCGCCTTCACCGGTCGGCGTGCGCGCGGCATCCGCAACCGGTTCCTCATCGACCACACTGCTGGCGCGCCCGCGGCGTATCCTGAAATCCATTACGCCACTTCCCCTTTGCGCGCAGACGGCCGGGTTTCGGGCAACGCGGATCAGGTGAATCTGTGGGCCGGGCAAGCACATTCGCTCAGCACCGAGCAACCAGCGGGCGAACTGGTCACCACTCTGTGGTCGGACGCGAAATCCTCGCTGCGCCGTGCCCTTTCGGACTGAACCCCGCTTATCGACAACGGATTTCGTTTACACTCGGCCGGGCATCGCATTCCACCGAACACTTCGAGCAGGAGGAGAGCGCCATGTCCCTCGATGTCCCGGCAGCCTTACTAGAACGCGCCGAACAGGGCGATATCGACGACGCGGAATTCGTCGACTGTGTCCGCCGGTCGCTGCCCTACGCCTGGGAAGTGGTGAGCCGGGTCGCCGGTGATCTGCGTGCGGGCACCGACGAATACGCCGACAACCGAATCCCGCCGCCGGACGAGGCGGCCCGCGGCCAGCTGTTGCGTGCCCTCGCCTCCGACGCCATCCGCGGTGGCCTGGAACGCCACTTCGGGGTCAAGTTGGCCTTCCAGAACTGCCACCGGGTCGCGGCCTTCCCGCTTTCGGCGGTCGGCGGGGAAACCTACACCCGCTACATCAGCCCACGCGCCCAGCTCTTGAACCAGAGTCCCGAGCTCCGCAACTGCTGAATCTTCGGCGGGCGGCGAAAGGGCGGGCGTGGAAGTGATTCCACGCCCGCCCTTTTCGTCGTTCTAGACCGTGACGACCTCGAGCTCGCCTTCGGCGTACTGGGCGCGCAGGCGCTTCTTGTCGAACTTGCCGACGCTGGTCTTGGGCACCTCCGCGATGAAGGTCCAGCGCTCCGGCAGCTGCCACTTGGCGAACTTGTCGGCCAGGAAGTCACGCAGCTCGGTGGCCTCGGCGGCCGCGCCCTCGGCCAGCACGATGGCGACCAGCGGGCGCTCGTCCCACTTCTCGTCCGGCACGCCGATCACAGCCGCCTCGGCGACGGCCGGGTGGCCCATCACTGCGTTCTCCAGGTCGACCGAGGAGATCCACTCGCCGCCGGACTTGATGACGTCCTTGGAGCGGTCGACCAGGGTCAGGTAGCCGTTGGGGCTGATCTTGCCGACATCACCGGTGCGCAGCCAGCCGTCGTCGAACTTGTCCGGGTCGACCTCGGCGCCGGTGGGCGAGTAGTAGGAGCCGGTGATCCAGGCGCCGCGCACCTCGAGCTCACCGAGGGACTCGCCGTCGTTGGGAACGACCTTGCCGTCGTCACCGACGAGGCGGGCCTCCACATTGGCCGGGAAACGGCCCTGGGTGTAGCGGTACTCCCAGGCGTCGTCGCCCTCGACACCGGCGGGCGGGTGCGCGACACTGCCCAGCGGCGAGGTCTCGGTCATGCCCCAGGCGTGCAGGATGCGAACGCCGTGCTTCTCCTCGAAGGCGCGCATCATCGACGGCGGCACCGCCGAACCGCCCACGACAGCCGTGCGCAGATGCGAGATGTCCTGCGGCGCGGCCGCCAGCGCGGCGAGCACACCACCCCAGATGGTCGGCACCGCGGCGGCGAAGCTCGGCTTCTCGGCGGCCATCATCTCCAGCAGCGGCGCGGGCTGCAGGAAACGGTCCGGCATCAGGATGTTGGCGCCCGACATCAGCGCCGCGTACGGCAGGCCCCAGGCGTTGGCGTGGAACAGCGGAACGATCGCGAGCACGTAGTCGCCGCCGTGGAAACCCATGCCGTTGGGCGAGTTCACCTGCATGGCGTGCAGCCAGTTGGAGCGGTGCGAGTAGACGACACCCTTCGGGTCGCCGGTGGTGCCCGAGGTGTAACACATCGCGGCGGCCGAACGCTCGTCGACGACGGGGAAGTCGAACTCGGCGGACTGGCTGTCGAGCAGCTCACGGTAGGAATGCACCTGCACGCCCTCGGGCGCGGTGAGCGCGGCCGGGTCACCGTTGGCGACGATCACGTGCTTGACCGTCTTCAGGTTCGGCAGGTACTGAGCGAACAGCGGAACCAGCGTGCCGTCGACGATCACCACCTGGTCCTCGGCGTGATTGGCGACGAACACCAGCTGCTCCGGGAACAGCCGGATGTTGAGCGCGTGCAGGACGGCGCCCATCGCGGGGACCGCGATGTAGGCGGTCATGTGCTCGTTGTTGTTCCACATGAAGGTGGCGACCCGGTCGCCCTCGTCGATGCCGAGCCCGCGCAGCGCGTTGGCCAGCCGAGCGGAATCCGCGCCGAGCTCGCGGTAGGTCATGGTGCGAACACCGTCGCCGGTCCAGGTGGACACAGTGGAATCGCCTTGGAAAGTGGCGGCATAGTTGAGCAGTTTTGCCAGCGAGAGCTGGTCGTCCTGCATTGTGCTCAGCATCGGTGCTCCTTCGAATCCCTCGCCGCGGAATGATCCACGTCACACGGGATGTTACCGAAAGGTTTGGCCCGGGCAACGGGTTCCTCAACCAAGATTCCGGTCTCGACCTTGTCGGCGCGGACGGGTAGCCCGGCCGTACTGTGACCGGCATGGCTGTTGACCGCATGTTGCCCACCGAAGAAGCGCGCGACCTGATCGAGCTGACCCGTGAGATCGCCGACAAAGTGCTCGAGCCGCGCGTTGCCGAAAGCGAGAAGACCGGGGTCTTTCCCGAGGGCGTTTTTCCCGCCCTCGGCGCGGCCGGACTGCTCAGCCTGCCCTACCCCGAGGAGTTCGGTGGCGGCGCGCAGCCGTACGAGGTGTACCTGCAGGTGCTCGAGGAACTGGCGAGCCGGTGGGCGGCGGTCGCGGTGGCGGTGAGTGTGCACGGGTTGTCGTGCCACCCGCTGTTCACCTATGGCACCGACGAGCAGAAGCAGCAGTGGCTGGCCGGGATGCTGTCGGGCGAAACCATCGGCGCCTACAGCCTTTCCGAGTCACACGCCGGTTCCGACGCGGCCGCGCTGCGCTGCCGCGCGACCCCCGTCGACGGTGGTTACCGGATCACCGGAACCAAGGCCTGGATCACCAACGGTGGCCGCGCCGACTTCTACACCCTGTTCGCGCGCACAGGTGAAGGCTCGCGCGGCATTTCGTGCTTCCTCGTGCCCGCAGGCACCGAGGGGCTGAGCTTCGGCAAGCCCGAGGAGAAGATGGGTCTGCGCGGCATCCCGACAACCACCGCCGCCTACGACGACGTCTTCCTGCCCGCCGAACGCCGCATCGGCGAAGAGGGACAAGGACTTTCGATCGCCTTCAGCGCCCTCGACGCGGGCCGCCTCGGCATCGCCGCCGTCGCCACGGGTGTGGCCCAGCGCGCGCTCGACGAGGCCGTCGCCTACGCCAAGGAGCGAGAAGCGTTCGGCCGCAAGATCATCGATCACCAGGGCCTCGGCTTCGTGCTCGCCGACATGGCCGCCGCCGTCGACACCGCCCGCGCCACCTACCTCGACGCCGCCCGCCGCCGCGACGCCGGTCTGCCCTATTCGCGTCAGGCCAGCGTCGCCAAACTCGCCGCCACCGATGCCGCGATGAAGGTGACCACCGACGCCGTCCAGGTGTTCGGCGGCTACGGCTACACCCAGGACTTCCCCGTGGAGCGCTACATGCGCGAGGCGAAGGTGATGCAGATCTTCGAGGGAACCAATCAGATCCAGCGCCTGGTGATCGCCCGCCATCTCGCCGGGTGAGCAATTCGGCAACGCGCTGATCATCCGTGGTCAGCGCGTTCACCGCAACCGGTCAGTAAACTGGACGGCATCTCGACACCTCGACGAAATGAGGCGTGCGATGCTGTGGTGGCTGGTCTTGATCCTGGTGTTATCGGTGGGCGCACTGCTGTACCTGCGCGCCGAACAGAACAAGCGCACCGCCCGCGAATTCGACGAGGCACGAGCCGAGGCCAGGGTGGGCATCGAACGCCTCGGCGGCCAGGTCTACGCCCTCGCCCCGCGCAACGAAGCCGCCCGCCAAGCCCTCGCCGACGCCTCCGAACGCCACACCGCCGCCACCGCCCAACTCGACCGCGCGCGTTCACCCCACCAGGCCGACCTCGCTCGCCGCACCGCCCTCGAAGGCCTCTATTACATCCGCGCCGCCCGGCAGGCGATGAACATGGACCCCGGCGATCCCATCCCCGCCCTCGACGGCCAAGACATCGCGGGCCGCGTCGAACAGTCCCGAACCATCGACTACAACGGCCGCCGCATCACCGCCTCCCCCCACCCCTCCCCGACCACCGGCCACTACTACCCCGGCGGCCGAGTCGCAGGCCGCCCCGTCCCCGCGGGCTGGTACTCCGAACCCTGGTGGAAGCCCGCCCTCCTCGCCGGCGCCTGGGGAGCAGGCTCGGTCCTGTTGTTCTCCGCCTTGTTCGCCGGTATGCACGGCATCGGCTACGACGCCGAAGCCTTCGAAAACGGCACCGGCCAAGCCGCCACCCCCACCCCCACCGACCTCACCGACCCCGGCTACGACACCGGCACGTACCCCGCCTTCTGACCGAGCCCACCAACCCACCCACCGCGTCGCGTTATACTCACCTCGGCCCGCCGAGCGAGCCCCCCGCCTTCGTAGCTCAGGGGATAGAGCACCGCTCTCCTAAAGCGGGTGTCGCAGGTTCGAATCCTGCCGAGGGCACCAGAAATTCTCAGTCGGGCATCGCCGCGTATGTCACTACGAGGGGCGCGTGGTCGGAGAGGCGCTCGGCGGGTGACGGTTCCTTGTCGACGACGACAGACCTCGCGTGGCGGGCGAGGCCGGGTGTCGCGAGTTGGTGGTCCACTCGCCAACCCACATCCTTGGCGAACGATTGTCCCGCCCAACTCCACCAGGTGAGTGGACCCGGGCGATCGCCGTGCACCTGTCGCACCACGTCGACGAGCCGGCGCGTGCCCAGAACCGCACTGAACCACTCGCGGTCGGTAGGCAAGAAGCCGTCCATCGTGCGGGCGGCACGCCAGTTGGTCACATCGTGTCGGGTGTGCGCGATGTTCAGGTCCCCGGTGAGGACGAACTCGCGTCCCGCACTCAGCGCAGCGAGCCGATTCCGGTGCACTTCGCGGGCGAACGCAGCGAGGAACCTCTGCTTGCGTTCGTACTTGACCCCACCGTCGGGCTGTTCGCGCATCGATCCCGGACGCTGGAGATGCGCGGGCAGACCACCCTTGGGGAGATACAGCGAGGCCACCGTCACCGGGCGGTCGGCCAGGTCGACCTCGATATAACGTCCCTGTGCGGTGAATTCACCGAGTCCGCGGGCCCTGGGTGGGTGGGTCACCCACGTCCGCACGGCAGCGGCGGGAACCTTGGTCAATACGGCCACACCGTTGCGACCGGCCACGGAACCGACGTCCACTGCCGCCGAATAGCCCGGGAAGGTTCCCACATCGGCTGCGGAACAACGCAACTCCTGCAGCGCGACCACATCCGCCGCCCGGCCCCGCAACCACTGGTCGAATCCACGACGACGTGACGCACGAATTCCGTTGACGTTGAATGTGGCGACAGTGAAAGAGTCAGCGACCGACGAACCCATGGCAACACTGTGCCGGAGCCCCCTGTCACCTGCCCGGGCGAGCCCTGGATCACGACGCTGACCCCCGATCAACTGCTCGAGCGGAACACCGACGAGTAGCCACACAGCCGCGTATGAACCCGATCGCCCGATACGGCAGATCGACGGCGCAGTTCCCGGCAGATCGACGACACACCATCCGGCAGATCGACGGGAGAGCGTAGGATCCGGCTGTGCATCACACCGCTGATTTCCTCCCGAGAAAAGCCGCTACGCTGGTGAAAGAGGCGCTGGCAGACACGCGGGTGGTCATTCTCAACGGTGCCCGGCAGACCGGGAAGAGCACGCTGGCTGAGCAGTGCCTGCGCGGCATGCCGGAGGTCACCAAACGCTATCTCGACGACAAAGCTACGCGTACCTCGGCGGAGACCGACCCAGCCGCCTTCCTCGACGCACCCGGCACCATGCTGATCGACGAAGTGCAGCGCGTTCCGGATCTCTGGTTGTCGATCAAGCACGCTGTCGACCGCGACCCACGGCCGGGGCATTTTCTGCTGACCGGCTCGGCAAGACTCCTCGGACTGAGTTCGCTGGGCGATTCACCGCCCGGCCGGTCGGAAACCATCGAGCTCTTTCCCTTGTCGCAAGGTGAAATCAACGGCACCCCAGATGGTTTCATCGATGCGGTGTTCGCTGCCGGTGCCGATTTCCGCACCGGATCATCGGAGCTGAGACGCAAGGACTACCTGGCCGCGGCGGCCAGGGGCGGATATCCCGAAGCCATCCGTCGTACCGCGCCGCGTCGACGCGCCCAGTTCTACAGCTCCTACCTCGACGACATCATGAGTCGCGACGTGCACCAGGTGGCAGACATCCGCCGCGGATCCGACATGCGTCGCCTCGTCGCAGCCCTGGCCGCGCAGACCAGCGGCCTACTCAATTACAGCCGCCTGTCCGCTGATCTGGGGATACCAGTCACGACCCTGCGGGCTACGTCGACATCCTGGAGCTCATCTACCTCGTCCGCTTGGTCCCGGCCTGGTCGGCGAACGCCACCGCACGTGCCATTTCGACACCGAAACTGACCTTCACCGACTCCGGCCTCGCCGCCTATCTACTGACCGGCGTCACCAATGACGCGACCACCGGCGCCATCATGGAGACTTTCGTACTGGGCGAACTGACCCGTCAACTCACCTGGAGCACGACCATGTCCAGGCTGCACCACTACCGCGACCGGGACGGCTACGAGGTCGACGCCGTCCTCGAGGACAACGCGGGCAGGATCGTCGCGATAGAGGTCAAAGCGGCGGAGACGATTCGCCCCGACGATTTCCGAGGCCTGCGAGCCCTGCAACGTCGCCTCGGCGATCGCTTCCATGCCGGCTTGGTCCTCTATTGCGGTGACCAGCAACTCCCTTTCGGCGACGCTCTGACCGGTGTTCCGATCAGCGCCCTGTGGACGACCCCGCCGCCCGAGCTGCAAGCCTGAAATAAGTTCAGCTGATGCGCGCCGGTCATGCCATGTCACGGTCTTCCCCGTGACAAATGCCGGCCGCTCCGGCAGGGAAGTCCGCGCTCAATCCGGGACGATGACGGCGCGGGGACGGCCCTGATGTGCCCAGGCTTCGCCGACGCGGCTGAGGGGGTATGTGGTGTACGGCGGGTCGAAGGTGCCGTCGGCGAAGCGGGCGAGGATGGCGGGGACCTCGGCGATCATCTGTTCCTTCGAGACCGAGCCGAGGCCACTGCCGCTGATCCGGATCCGGCGGCTGCGCAGTAGCGCTGCGGGGAGTGAGGCATCGGTTCCGGCGAGTGTGCCGATCTGCACGTAATCGAGCGGCACACTGTTGGCGGACGGGCCGGAGCTTCCCACTGCCGCGAAGGCAGCCTCGGCGACGGTGCCCCACACGTAGTCGAGAACGAGGGTGGGTTGGGTGTCGGCGACGGCCGCACCGAGGGTGGTCGACCAGGTGTCGGGTGCGTCCGGTGCGAGTGCGACGGTCACTACACCCGGGGCGCGCAGTCGTTCCAGCGCTGCGCGGTCGCGCCCGACCGCGACGACCTGTTTCGCGCCGAGGGCCAGCGCGACCCGCACCGCCAGACCGCCCGAGGCGCCGGTCGCGCCGAGCACGAGTACGGTTCCGAGTTCGCCCGCCTCCTCGCGCCGGGCAATCAGGGGCATCCAGCCGGAGAGGGCCGGATTCATTCCGGCGGCGACGGCGAGCGGGTCGGCCCCGGCGGGAAGCTCCGCCTCGAACGGCGTGACCATCCATTCCGCCATGGTCCCCCACGGCGCCCGGGCGAAACCTGTGTAGACCAGCCGCCCGTCCTCGGTGCGGGCGACGGCATCGACGCCCGGAACGAGGGGATGTGCCGGGCCACCGGAGTAGTGGCGCCCGGAGGCCTGCCCACGGACGACGTGGTGCAAACCAGCGCCCACCAGCCTCAACGGTGCTTGGCCCGGCCGCGCTTGCGGATCCGGGAAGTCCGCGAAGACAGGTGTCGCGTCCGGGGTTTCGACGACAGCAGCACGCATCAGATATCTCCTTAACTAAGTTAATTTACGCTGCCACCAACGGTGCCTTAACTTTGTTAAGGTGTCAACCGTGGCAAAAGGAATCACCCGCGAGCAGATCGTGACGACAGCACTCGAACTGCTCGACGAGCAGGGCATGGACGCCCTCACCGTCCGCGCGCTCGCCACCCGGCTCGACGTGAAGGCCCCCGCCCTGTACTGGCACGTCCGCAACAAACAGGAACTCCTCGACGAGATGGCCACCTTCGTCATGCGACGCGTCACCGATGCCCTCGCGGCGATCCCGCGCGGCGCCGACTGGCGTGCCGACGTATCCGCCTACGCCCGCGTCCTGAGGTCGGAATATCTGCGGCATCGCGACGGGGCGCGCATCTTCAGCGGCACGCGTTTCGCCGACCCCGACGTGGTGAAGGCGAAAGAATCGTGGCTCGAGCGCCTGACCGCAGCCGGGTTCTCACTGCCCGAGGCCGACGACACCCTCGACCTACTCACGGCCTTCGTGGTCGGCTTCGTCATCGAAGAGCAGGAGCGCAGCCCCTCCACGAGCGCTCGATACTCGCTTGCCGAACGTGATGCGTGGCTCGGCGGAGGGGCCGAACTGGTGAAGGCCGCCGGACATCTCCGCGACGACGGCGACCCGAGGTTCGAACGCCAACTCGGCGTTGTCCTCGACGGGCTCGCGACCCGGCTGCGCTGACGGCCGGGCGTTCACCCCTCGTCCACATCGTGCTGGTCGGCTACCCGCTGGGGATCCGCCGACCGGTGCAGGCCCAGGACACGAGACACCCGCCACCATCGACGCGATCGCACCACTGCACCCGAACGCGGCGAGCCACGCCGACACCGCACAGCAGGTGCTCGGAGCACTGCCGCCCTAGCTGGTCGAGCGCAGGGCCTTCCCGAGTTTCACCCGGTGCTCATCGTCCGTCGAACGCCGGACAGGCCAAAGGGTTTCGGCGATTTCCGTCCCCGCCTGGGTCCGGTAGGCGTCGACCAAGATGGCCGGGTCGCCGCCTGTTTCGGTGAGGGTGGCCGCCGCTTCGCTGCCGTCGGCGAAGACGAGGTCGAAGCGGTCGCCGGGGAGGTCGAGTTCCAGGCCGGGGAACAGGTGGGTGTAGGCGACGACTACGGATGCTGCTTCGGTCACGGCGTTCCTTCCGGTCGGAGGCGATCTCACCCTACGTCGGGAAGTGCTCCGGCGACCCGCACCGAGTCTCCGGTGTCGGGAGTGCCGGTCACCGATCAGGACTGTCGGATGATCGGTGGGAGTTCGTAGGATCCGTCGAGGACACTGGGGTCGGGTTCGTACACGCGCAACAGGGGGCGGAAGGGGCCGACGGGCGTGGGGAGCCAGTTGGCACGTTCTGTCGGGTCGGTCGGCTGGTCGTGCTGGAGGGTGACGGTGAGGGAGCCGTCGGCGCCGGTGACCAGTCCGGTGGTGCGGTCACCGATGGAGTAGCGGTCGATGGGGTTGTCGACGAGGTAGAAGTTCTCGGCGTCGTACATCGTGATCGACCAGAAGGCACCGCAGGGTGGTGGAGTGGCGAAGGTCAGCTGGTATCGCTGTGATCCGTCCAGTGCGGCGCTGACGCTGTCGACGTAGACCATCGCGTAGGCGGCCTCGTAGCCGTGATTGCCCCACAGTCCCCCGCGCGCCGCCGCGGTGCGTTGCGTGTAGCGGGCAGCGGTATCGGGCACCTTCCATTCCGGATCGTCGAGGGCGCCGACTTCGAAGAAGTCCAGGTTGTAGTCGAAGATGTGGTAGGCCAGGTTCCAGCCGTTCTGTACAGGGCCGCTGACGTGCTCGAGCTCCGATTCGAGGTTCTTCCTGCCCGCCGCCAGACCCTCGACCAGCGCCGCGGCGAGGTCGGGATCGGCAGCGCGGTAAGGGGATTCATCCGACAACAACCCGAGTGGGGCGAACCGCTGCTGGTATCGCTTGTCGCGTTCGGCGGGTGGGAAAGCAGCCATCGCGACGCGTAGCTGTTCGAAGAACAGCAGGTCGTCGGGCACACCGGTGGCCGGCGTCGGCAGTCCCTTTCCGGTACCTGTCGGGGTGAGCCGCAGCCCGGATTGCAGCGCCTTCACCTGAGGCAGGTCGGATTCGCCGTCGACCGCCCAGCGGCCGACGATCGAGACGACCGCGGTCGGGCAGTGGATCACGATGACGTCCCCGGGTGCGTCACCGTTCCATCCGGGCGGCACGAGCAGGAACGATCCGGCCCCGGTTCCGGTCGCACGGTGACCGACATAGGCGAAGTTGTTCGTCCAGGCGTCCACGAATTGCATGACGTAGTAGCGGCCGTCGGCTTCGGGCACGTCGAAGCGCACCGGGCCGCCACTGGTGTCGACCATCGCGTTCGAATAGACGGTGTCGTTGTTGACGGACACGAATTTCGTATCGGGCCCGGCCAGAGACGCTGCGTTGGCGAATTGGTTGAACGGGGCGGCAGAGGTCGCCCCCAAACCGTTCCGCACCGCGTCGGCGACCTTGTCCAGATCGGCCAGGATCGGATACCCGTAGACGAAGGCCTCCGCGGCCAGTGCTGCCAGATCGGGTTTCGACGCCGGTGCGGTAGTCATCGGGCAATCGTCACGCCTGGCCGGACGCGAGGCATCATCCGTTCCGGGTGAGATCGCCGAACCGGTCAGCCGATGCCGCCGACAGCGGGCAGCGCTTCGGCGACCCGCACCGCCTCGGCCAGCTCGTCGGCGGTGCGCTGGAGCTGGTCGGTGGTGTGTTCGGAGGTCAGGAAGAAGCGCAGCCGCTCGCTGCCGACCGGGACGGCGGGGGCGGTGATCGCACCGGTGTAGATGCCCTGTTGAAGCAGCCGGGCCGAGACGAAACCGGCGCGGAATTCCTGCGGCACCATGACCGGGAAGATCGGAGTTCCCTCGGAAACACCCAGGTCGAGGTCACGTTCGACGAGCAAGCTCCGGAAGAACTCGGTATTGGACCACAGCCGGGTCAGGCGTTGCGGTTCCATGTCGAGGATGTCGAGTGCGGCCAGGGCGGCACCGATGGTGGACGGCGCGGGCCCACCACTCAGCATCGCGACGCCGGGTGCGGCGACCTTCATCGCACCGATCAGGTCGGCGTCACCGGCGACGAAGCCACCGCAGCTGCCGAGCGCCTTGGACAGGGTGCCCATCCAGATGTCGACCGCATCGCCGGGCAGGACGAAATGTTCGCGAACGCCCCGGCCGTTCGCGCCGAACACACCGAGCGAGTGGGCTTCGTCGACCATCACCGCACAGTCGAATTCCCTCGCCACAGCGGCGATTTCGGGAAGCTTTCCGATGGTTCCGTCCATGCTGTAGTGACCTTCGAGCACCACGAGCGCACGGTCGAAATTGGCGCGCGCCATCCGCAGCACCGACCGCAGCGACTCGGGATCGTTGTGCCGGAAGGTGAGCTGACGCGCGCCCGACCACTGCACACCCGACACCACACTGCGGTGGATCAGCGAATCACAGATGGCGACGTCGCCGTCGCGCAGGAGAAAGCCGATCACCCCGGCATTGGTGAGATATCCGCTGGTGGTCACCAGGGCGTCGCCGACGTCGTACATTCCGGCCAGACGCTGCTCGAGTTCGGCGTAGAGCGGGATCTCCCCGGCGACGATGCGCGAGGCCGAGGCGGAGGCGCCGTAGGTGTCGAGCGCGTCCTTGGCCGCCTGCACCACCTTCGGATGATTGCTCAACCCGAGGTAGTTGTAGGCGCCGAAGTTCACCAGTTCGCGTCCCTGCCAACGGATCACGGTGTCGTTGGCGCTCTCACGCAGCAGGAAGACCGGGTTCGGCATGTCGAATCGGTCGTACAGTTCGGCGATCGTGGCGCGTTTCTTCGCCATCGCCGCCACTTCGGGGTGGTCGGCGAACTGGCGGCCCGGACCACGGCGGGGCCGCCGCGTGACGGGCGGGGGTGTGGACGGTGCCCGCGACACCCCCTCGCCGACCGTATCGTTGAGCAGCTTCCTGGCCAGTTCCCGCGCCGACTCGCTCATGCCCGCACCCCGACGATCGCCTCCGCCACCCGCGCTCCCGCCTGTTCGAGGCTGAACGAACGGCCCATCTGCAAGGTCAGCAGCTCGACACCGAGCGACTTCGATACCAGCGCACCGAATTCCACCGCCATCAGCGAGTCCAGGCCGAGTTCGGGGACCGGAACGCTCAGGTCGATCGAGTCCGCCGCGACACCCATCACCTGCGCCAGCTGTTCGGCCAGCATGTACGCCACCACCTCCCCGCGTTTGTCCTCGTCGAGTTCGGCGAGCTGGATACGCAATTGGCTCGCCGCCGAATCATCCTGCGCCGCAGCGGCGATCATCGTTTCGAGCCGTCCGGTCTTGGCGAAGAACGGCGCGGTGGCATCGACCTTGGCCCAATCGATCGGAATGATCGCGGCCTGCGTAATACCCAGGCGCAGAGCCTGTTCCAGATATTGCGCGCCCTCGTCCATGTCGAGCGGGTCGAAGCCGGTGGTGCGCAGATAGCGGGTGATGTGCTCGTCGGCGGCGGCCATTCCGCCGCCGGACATGTGACCCCAGCCGACCGCGAGCGCTGTGCCACCGGTGCGCACGACCGATTCGGCCATCGCCTGCAGCGCGGAATTGGCGGCGGTGTAGGCGAATTGACCGACCGCACCGAACATCGTCGAGCCGGAGGAGTACAGCACGAAGTGGTCGAGCCGCACGCCTGCCGCCTCGAGACCCGCGGCGAGGGCGCGCACACCGTCCACCTTCGGCCGATACACCGCCGACAGGCTGTCGATGTCCATCACCGTGGCCCGTTTGTCGTCGATCACGCCCGCCGTGTGGAACACACCGCGCAGCGGATGGTCGGCCGTGTGCGCTCGGTCGATCACCGCGGCGACGGCCTCGGCATCGGTGATGTCGACCAGTTCGCTCACCACCGTGATGCCCTGCTGCGCCCACGCCGCGAGCTGCGCGACCGCCGCCCCCGTGGTCGGGCCGCTACGGCCGAGCAGCGTCAGGTGCCGGGCGCCGTTGCCGACCAACCACCGACCGGTAGCCAGACCGAAGGCACCGAACCCACCGGTGATCAGGTAGTTCGCATCGGCCTCGATACGCACGTGCGGCAGGGCGGGCCGGACCAGGGGCGCGGCTTCGGTGAGGTCGAGCGCCACGCGCCCGGTCCCGGTGGACCGCGCCACCGCCTCGAAGGCCTCCCCGACCTCGGCGGTGCCGTAGCTGGTGAACGGCAGCGCCCGGTAGGTGCCGTCGTCGAGCCGGGCGTTGATTCCACGCACCAGGTCGAGCACGCGGTCGCGCCGGACGCGGGCCATCCGGTCCAGGTCGAAGGAGTAGTAGGCGATGTTCTTGTCGAAGGCGGCCAGTTCCAGCACACCACCGGCATAGATGTCGGCCTTGCCGATCTCGACGATGCGGCCGAATTCGGCGACCATCGTGAAGTTCTGGCGCTGCAGCTCGCCCGGCGCGGTACTGAGGATCACGTCCACACCGCGGCCGTCGGTGAGCGCGAGCACCTCGTCCACGAGCGTGAGCGAGCGCGAACCGAGGACGTGATCGGCCCCTTCGGCCGCCACGAGCGCACGGCGCTGCTCGGTGCTCGCGGTGCCGATCACCACGGCACCGTGCTGCTTGGCGATCTGCACCGCGGCGGTGCCGACACCACCGGCGGCGCCGTGGATCAGCACGGTTTCCCCCGGCTGGATCCTGGCCAGTTCGAGCAGGGAGTGTTCGGCGGTGGCGAAGGCGGTTCCGCTCGTGCAGCGACCGGGCTCGGTGCCGGGGCGCACACGGGCGAGCAGGGCGGCTTCGGTGGTATGGAACCGGGCGATCATGCCCTTCGAGGTCACGGTCACCTCGTCACCGACGGCCACCTCGGTGACTCCGGCACCGACCCGCACGACGGTCGCGGCTCCTTCCATACCGGGCACCGTGCCGAAATATGTGGGCGCCAGCTCCCGCTCACCGAGCACGCCGATCACCTTCAGCGCGTCCTTGTAGTTCAGACCGACCGCACGCATGCGCAGCTCGACCTCACCGGGTCCCGGTGCACGGCGTTCGCACCGCCGCCAGCCCAACCGGGCGAAGCTGCGCGAGCGGGGCAGCTCGAGTTCGAAGTTCGCCTCCGGATCGGTGAGCGGCTCCGCCGTGTCGAGCGCTTCGAGGCGCTGCGGCATGGTCCGGTCGACGACGGTGACCCAGCGCAGTCCGTCGCGCAGGATCACCTCGTCGCTGCGGTCGTAGGTGAAGGCACCCGGTACGGCCAGTTCGGCGGCCAGTTCGGTTTCGGTCACCCGGGCGTCGATATCGACGAGCCGCCACCGCAGCCGGGACTGTTCGTTGAGCAGCACACGACGGGCACCCGCGATCGCGGCCTGGGTGAGCGAGGGTGGCGTCGGGTCGGCCGGGTGCGCGTAGGCGTTGGCGGTGACGACCGTCGCGTGCAGCGACCCGTCGCCGGTCATCGGCAGGTCGACGGCGAGTTCCTTCGCGCGGACGTCGAGAAAGCTTTCGAGGGTGGCCGCGACACGGCGAAGAGTCCACAGGGTGGGTATATCGCCGTCGGCCGAGGCGCCGGGCACCACGCAAACATGCACGCGCTCAACCTCTTCGAGAGCGAAGAGGTCGCGGAGGCGGGCGGTGAGGTTCGCTTCCAGCTCGGTGTCGTCGAGCAGGACGGCGGCCGAACCGGCGGCTCCGGTGCGCACGGCCTGGTGCACCCGTTCGACGCGGTCCTCGACGCCTTCGCCGTAGCCGAGGACCAGCGTGAACAGTCCGTCGTTGCCGGGCAGCGCGGTCGTGTCGACCGGTTCGCGTAGCTCCCAGCGTTCTTCGTAGAAGAAGTCGCTCATCCGCTGCAGTGGTCCCGCACCCGGCGTGAGCGAGGCGAAGCGCACGCCACGCAACTGCAGGCAGACGGCGTTGTCGGCGCCGAGCAGGTCGATGTCGGCGGCGTCACCGGACATCCGGGTGACCACCGTGATCTCGGCGGGCAGGGCGGCCAGCCGGCGCACCGAGCGGACGCCGACGGGAACCATCGCCCCTTCGGCGGCACGCCCGGCGAGCAGAGCCGCCACCGTTTGCAAGGCGGCATCGACCACGGCGGGGTGTGCGAGATGCCGAGCGTCCCGGTCGATTTCACCGTCAACCCGCGCGACGACCGAATCCGTGTCGAGCCGGATCGCGGTCACTCGCTGGAACGCCGGACCGTACTGGAGCCCGGCCGCTGTGAGACCGGTGTAGAAGTCGGCGGGTTCGACCGGTGTCGTCGCGGAAAGGTCGGGCACGTCGGCGGTGACCGGGGCGTAGGAGCCCTCGACGAGCCGTCCGGTCGCGTGCACGGTCCACACCGAACCGGCGGCGCCGCGCGAACGGATGGTGAAGCGTCGTGTCGAAACCTCCAGGTGGAGTTCGACGATCGGTGCGTCACCACCGTCGACGACGAGCGGCGCGACGAACCGCACGTCCTCGAGTCCTACCTGCTCGGACTCGGCTCGCACGGCCGCGGCGCTGAGCGCGGCGTCGAGGTAGCCCGAGCCCGGCATGATCGCGGTGCCGCCGACGACATGGTCGGTGAGCCACGGCAGTGCGGCGGTCGACAAATTGAGCCGCCAGGTGCTCGCGTCGTCGGGGCGCCGGTCGCCGAGCAGGGGGTGCGCGTCCGGGGTGCCGTGCCGTTGCGTCCGCAGCTCGGGTAGTTCCGAGCGCAGTACGGTGCGCTGCCACGGGTAGCGCGGCAGGTCGATATGCGGTGTCGGGCAGACCGTTTCGCTGAACAGCGCGTCGATGTCGAGAGCGCCTGCGGCGTAGAGGTCGACCAGCACCTGACGCATGCTGTGCGCGTCGTCCTGTTTGCGATGCAGGGTGGCGATGGTCGTGCCCGTCTCGCCCGCACCGATGAGGATCTCGCGAATATTGGCGCCGAGCACCGGGTGGGGACCGACTTCGAGGAACACCCGGTGTCCCGCCTTCACGAGCGCCGTTGCCGCCGCCGCGAAGCGCACCGGCTTGCGCACATTGGCGCACCAGTAGTCGGCGTCCCAGTCGGCGCCGGTGACCAGTTCGCCGGTGACGGTGGAGTACAGCGGGAGGCATGGTTCAGCGACGGTGATGTCGGCGAGCGCGGCACGCAGTTCGTCGAGAATCGGGTCCATCAGGGCGCTGTGATACGGCACCTCGACCTGCAGACGTCGCGCGAAAACACCCCGCTCCGTGAGCGTTTCGGCAATGGCGTCGAGCCGGTCGACCGCACCGGCGAGGGTGACCGCCGACGGGCTGTTGATCGCCGCGTTATCGACGGCGTCCTCACCTGCCACGAGCGCACCGGCCTCGTCCGGCCCGAGCCCGACCGCGAGCATGCCGCCGGTGCCCGCCGTGGTCGCCTGCAGCCGCGAACGGTGGTAGCTGACGAGAACGGCGTCGCCCAGCGACAACATGCCGGTCAGATACGCGGCGGCCACCTCGCCGACACTGTGCCCGACGACAGCCGCGGGCTCGATCCCCCGCTCCCGCAGCGTCGCGAACAGCGCGACCTGCACGAGGAAGTTGGCCGGTTGCGCGATGGCGGTGGAGGTCACCCTCGATTCTTCCTCCGGCCGCAGCAGTTCTTCGATGATCGACCAGCCCGCCACCGCCTGGAACTCCGCGTCCACCCGCTTGGCCTCGACAGCGAAAGTGCCTTCCGCCGTGAGCAGCTCACGCGCCATGCCCCACCACTGCGGGCCCATACCGGTGCAGACGAACACCGGTTCACCGGCGCGTTTGGCAACGGTCTTGGCGACCCGGCCCGATCCGGTCGCCAGGTCGATCAGCCCCTGCACCAGCTCGGTGTCGTCGCCGAAAGCGACGCCCGTGCGCACCGGATGATGCTGACGCCGCCGCCACGCCGCCTCGGCCAGCCGCTGCGGATCGGCACCGTCGGCGATGCGTTCGGCGAACCCGCGCGCCAGCTCACGTACCGCACCCTCGGAACGCCCCGAGAGCGGCAGCACACCGAAATGCACAGGTGGCCGCACGGTTTCGGTGCTCGGCCGGTACTCCTGCAGAATCGCGTGCGCGTTCGTCCCGCCGTAACCGAACCCGTTGACCGCCACGGCCATGCGCTCGACGTCGGGCCCGACCGGCTCTGCCTCGGTGAGTACCCGAATCCCCCACTCGTCGAAGGGAATATCGGGGTTCGGCGTGTCCAGCCAGCCCTGCGGCGGGATCGTGCGATGCCGAATCGCCAACGCCGACTTGATGACGCTCGCGACACCGGAGGCGGCCTCGGTGTGCCCGAGCGTGGCCTTCAACGACCCGACGCCGAGCTGCCCCGGCCGTCCGGCAGGTGCGCCATAGGCGCGACCGATGGCCCGCAGTTCGATCGGATCGCCCACCGGGGTGCCGGTACCGTGTGCCTCGACGTAGGTGACATCCCGAACATCGAGGCCTGAGCGCCGGATCACCTCGCGCGCAAGGCTTTCCTGCGATTCGGCATTGGGGACGGTGATGGCGGTGGTCCGCCCGTCCTGGTTGGCGCCGGTGGCCTTGACCACCGCGTAGATCCGGTCACCGTCGCGTTCGGCGTCGGCCAGCTTCTTCAGGACGACCACACCGGCGCCCTCGCCTCGGCCGTAGCCGTCGGCCGCGGCGTCGAACGGCTTGCTCCGCCCGTCGGCGGCGAGGAAGCCGCCCTTGCACATCGTGACGAACGTTTCCGGCTGCACCATCACGTTCACGCCACCGGCGATCGCGACGTCGCAGTCACCGTCGGCGATTGCCCGGCAGGCCAGATGCAGGGCGACCAGCGACGACGAACAGGCCGTATCCACCGTGACGGCGGGGCCTTTCAGGTCGAGCGCGTACGCCAGCCGGTTCGACAGCATCGTGTACGACACACCGACGGCGGTGTGCAGGTCGACATGCGGCAGCGCGGCACCCGCCGAAACCACCATCTGATCGAGGGTGAAGGCACCCACATACACCCCGAGCGAGGACCCCGCGGCTCGTCCGGCCACGCCCGCGTCGTCGAGCGCCTCCCAGGCCACCTCCAGGATCAACCGCTGCTGCGGGTCCATGCTGGTGGCCTCGCGCGGCGAGATGCCGAAGAATTCCGGGTCGAAGGCCCACGGGTCGCCGGTCATGAAGGCGCCGCGTTTGGTGTACATGCGGCCGGGCGCGCGCCGGTCCTCGTCGTAGTAGCGGCGCCAGTCCCAGCGCTCCTCGGGAATCTCGCGAACGCCGTCGCGCTTGTGGATCACGAAGTCCCAGAACGATTCCGGCGACTCGATGCCGCCCGCATAACGGCAGCCGATGCCGACGATGGCGATGTCAGTCATGTGCATTCCTCGGGTCAGAGCGGCCGCGGGCGGCGAATCATGATGTTGAGTTCCGGGCCGGTCGCACCGAGCCGGACGGATCCGGTGCGCTCGTTGCCCAGCGCCTCGTAGTAGCCGACATTGGCGTCTTTGCAGATGCCGCAGATCGACGCACCTTGCCGGTCGGCCTTGTCGGTGAACGAGGCGTACAGCGCCCGGCCCACACCGCTGCGCTGCAGGCTCGGATCGGCGCCGAGGTAGACGTGGAAGAAGTGCGGTTCGGGCGGAGCGGCCCGATCCATGGCGGCGTCGACCTCGATACCGCGACGCACCGCAGATCCCATTGCGACGAGAAGCTCTGGGCCCGCGATCATTTCGCGCAGCCCACCCGGACGATAGCCCTGCGGGTACCACAGCAGCACCCCGACAACCCGCCCGTCGAGCACCGCCACCTCGGCCCCGCCCGCAGGCAGGAAACGGTGCCGGATCATGGCGCGCAACATGCGCGGGGCCCGCCGATACCGGACGGTCTCGTCTGGAAAGACGTACTCATCGATCGGATCGTCATGGGCGAAGGCGGCGGCGAGCACGTCCACCATGGAGTCGATATCGGCCCGCGTCGCCGCACGGACGAGCGGACTCTGCGCTGAACTCAAAGCTGTTGTACCTCAGTAGATCTGCTGTGCCGGATCACGGAAATCGCTCGGGCAGATTGTCTTTCGTTAGGCTATCTCAGCAGATCGACCAGGCATAAAATTCAGAACGACTTGTCGGTTTTCGTCAGGTCGTCAGGCGTCAAGGGGCACTGACAGGGTGGCTCCGAAAGCGTCCGTGTCGCCGTCCGCGCGAACCCCTCGCTCGCGCGGACGGTCTCGAATCATCGGCCGGCGCGGGCTTCGGCCGGGCGGGGTGCGGCCGGGCGGCGGATGGCGATCAGCAGCTGGATCGATGCGGCCGTGGCGAGGATCCACGGGGCCGGTTCGAAGATGGCGGCGCACAGCAGAGTCCAAGCAATGAGGCCGACGGCCAGCAGGACGGGTGGCGTGATGCCGCGGCGGTCCATCCAGGTGATGAGGAAGCCGAGCAGCATCAGGGGGATTCCGAAACTACCGGGGCCCATCCAGAAGGCGCCGATCTCGGGTGGCAGCGCGGCGATATCGGCGTCGGGCGCCCAGAGCTCGAAGGAGAACCACTGCCCGAAATAGCGGTGGCCGAGCATTGTGGCGGCGAGTGCGTGCGCCGCACCGAGGGTGGCCAGCACCCTCCCGGCCCAAGTGATCATGGGCGTACTCCGTTCATGGGCAAGATACGAGACCCTTGCTATCGAAACTGACGGTTCCGTATGCTGCCATTGTGGCGAAGACAAAACAAGCCGGGGGACGCCCCCGCGAGCAGCGAGTGGATACCTCGATCGCCTCGGCGGTGCGGGAGGTGATCGGCGAGTCCGGGTACGGCGGGTTGACCGTCGACGCGGTGGCGGCCCGGGCCGGAGTGAGCAAGGCGGCCATCTACCGGCGCTTCTCCTCCAAGCAGGAGATGACCTTCGCCGTCCTGCTGCACGACCTGGGCGAGGAGTCCCCCGCCGACACCGGGTCCCTGCGCGGCGACCTGGTCGCGCTGTCCGAGCAGATCGCCGCACAGGTGGCCGGCTCGGGCGCTGACACGCTGTCGGGCCTGCTTGCCGACGTGCGCGCCGACCCCGACCTGCGCACCCGTTTCGCCTCGACCTTCCTCGCGATCGAGCGCACGATCATCACCACCGTGGTCGACCGTGCGATCGAACGCGGCGAGGTGATGCACCGGCCGGACCCCGCCGTCCTGCAGGCCCTCATTCTCGGCCCGCTCTACGCCTGGCTGATCGTGCTCGACGAGGACTCCGCGCGGGTCCCACCCCTCATCGAGCTGATCGCCACGATGATCGCCGACGCCCTCACCAAAGATCTACTGCCCTAGGCCAGCTGGACCAGCGCGCACCCGGCGATCAGGGCAGCCAGCCCGGCCAGTCGACTGGTGCTCACCGGTATCGGCGAGGGCTTGTGCGACGAACTGCACCACGGCAGCCGGCTCATCGAATCGGCCATCGCGCGCGCCCGCGCTGACGCGCACGGCATCGGCGACGTGCTCCGGATCGGCATCATGGGCGCGCTCGCCCATGCGATCGCGCCCGTCCTTCGCGCGTTCACCGACGCGTATCTGCAGGTGGATCTGGTGGTCAGGGAGGCGCATTTCGCCGACCCGTTCGGCCCGTCGCGCGCGAATTCGGCTGAATCTCAGCGCTGGCGCCAGCTCAGGGGGCCGGGGAGGTCGACGGCGTTCTTCTTGGTGCGCGAGTTCCAGGACCAGGGACCGATTTTGATGCCCCAGGACGACAGACCGGACTGGGTGAAATTGAACTTCAGGGGGCCGAAGGATTTGCGCTGGCGGAATCGGATGGGCATTGCTGGCCTTTCGGTTCGGCGCGTCGATCCGAATGGAGCTCGGCGGCAGCCGATTCCAGTGCATCGACGCTACCCGCCATGATAGTTCGAATATGGCGGGTGATGTGGTCGAGCGGCCAGTCCCACCAGCCGATATCCAGCAGACGTTCGACTTCGCCTGCGGGATAACGGGTTCGGATCAGCCGGGCCGGGTTGCCACCGACGATCCCGTAGTCGGGCACGTCGGCGGTGACCACGGCGCCGGTGCCGATGATCGCACCGTTGCCGACGCGGACGCCGGGCATCAAGGTCGCGCCGTTGCCGATCCACACATCGTTGCCGATCACCGTGTCGCCGCGGCTCGGCAGGTCCATGACCAGGTCGATATGGTCGGCCCACGAACCGCCGAGGACCGGGAACGGGTAGGTCGACGGGCCGTCCATACGGTGGTTGGCGCCGTTCATGATGAACCGGGCGCCCGTGGCGATGGCGCAGAACTTGCCGATGACCAGCTTCTCGGGGCCGTAGCTGTAGAGGACGTTGCGGGTTTCGAAGGTGGTGGGGTCGTCGGGATCGTCGTAGTAGGTGAAGTCGCCGACCTCGATCCAGGGCGAGGTCACGTGCGGTTTCAGCAGCATCACCCTGGTGCGGTCGGGAATGGGATGGGGTGTGGTCGGGTCGGGTGCGGGCACGGGGGCTCCTTCGGGATTCAGACGGTGGCGGTGGCGCCGAGGGCGAGGTGGGCGCCGCGCCAGCGTGAGCGCAGGCGGCGGTCGTGGCTGACGACCAGCAGTGCCCCGCGATAGGTGCTCAGGGCTGTTTCCAGGTCTTCGATCAGGGCAGGCGAGAGGTGGTTGGTCGGTTCGTCGAGGAGCAGGGCGTCGACGGGCTCGGTGACGAGGCGGGCGAGGGCCAGGCGTTGGCGTTGGCCGGTGGACAGGTCGGCCACGCGGGTGACCATTTGCGCGCGATCGAACAGGCCGAGGGCGAGTAGTTGCTCGGTGTGCTCATCGGGGTCGCCCGTGCGGCCGTGCGCGAAGGCGGCGGCCAGGGTTTGCGACGGGTCGGGGAACGAAGGTTCCTGGGCCAGGTGGCCGATGCGGCCGCGCCGGGCGACGGTGCCACCGTCCGGTGTGATCTCGCCGGTGAGAACCCCGATCAGCGTGGACTTTCCGGTGCCGTTGGGCCCGGTGACCAGCACCCGCTCCCCCGCCGCGATCGACAGGCTCGTACGGTGCAGCCGACCCTCGACCGCCACGTCGACCGCCTCGAGCACCGGCCCCTGCACCCGCCGTGCCCGCAGCACCGGGGTGAACCGCAGCGGCTGCGGCGGCGCGGGAACCGGGTCGGCCAGCAGCCGCCGCAAACGTTCCTCCGCATTGCGGACACGGCTCGCCAATGACTGCTGAACCCGCCCACCGGCCCGGTCGTAGGCCATCTTGTTGTTGTCCTTCATCGCCCGGCCCGGTGCCACGGCGCGGGCGGTGGTCGCGGCGGTCTCGCGCAGGCGGGCGATATCGGCCTGCCACTGTTCGTGTGCCTGCTCCCAGCGTTGCCTGGCCGCCGCCTTCTCAGTGAGGTAGCCCGCGTAACCGTTGCCGTAGCGGACCACTTGTCTGCGGTCGGCATCGACCTCGAGCAGGTCGGTGGCGACGCGTTCGAGGAACCGCCGGTCGTGCGACACCGTGACGATGGTGCCGCGCCGGGTGCGCAGGTGGTCTTCGAGCCAGGTCATGGCGTCGTCGTCGAGGTGGTTGGTCGGCTCGTCGAGCAGCAGCACCTCGGTGCCCGCCGCCAGCACCGACGCCAACCGCAATCGGACCTGTTCGCCACCGGACAGGTCACCGACGCGTCGATCGCGGGTGACGAGCCCGAGTCCGAGACCGTGCAGGGCCCGTTCCACTGCGGCTTCGGCATCGTAACCGCCACGCAGCTCGAAAAGGGTTGTCAGCTCGGCATATTCGGCGAGCCCGGCACCGTCGGCCATCGCGGCTTCCAGCGTCCGCAGGCGGTCCTCGATGGCGCGCAGGTCGGCCAGGGCGCGGTCGATGATCTGCTGCACGGTGAGGTGCGGTGGAAGTTCCTCGTCCTGGGCGAGGTAGCCGACGCCACCGTCGGCCTGGACCACCACCTCGCCGGAATCGGGCAGGTCACGGCCGGCGAGCAGGCGGAGCAGGGTGGACTTGCCCGAGCCGTTCTCGCCGATGATCCCGGTGCGCTCGCCGGTGGCGAACGCACACGTCACCTCATCGAGAACCCGGCGACCCAGGAACGATTTGCTGACCGCGTGTGCGGTGAGTTGTGTTGGCATACAAGCACTCCGAAGCATTCGAGGACGCGGACCGAGCGGACCGCAGGACGTGATGAACGCTTCGAAGGAGCATCGGCAACCTCACTAGTGCGACAACAATTGCATTAGTATGGTGCCACAGGATTTCCCACCGAGCAAGAAGAAGATTCATGAGCGAACCCACACCGCGCCCAGGTGGCCGCACCGCCCGCAACCGGGAGCAGGTCCTGGCCGCTGTCAGTGCCGAGCTGGCCGAGCACGGGTACGACGCGCTGACCATCGACTCGGTCGCCGAGCGCGCCGGTGTGCATCGGACAACGGTGTACCGGCGGTGGCGCAATGTGGGCGGGCTGCTCGCCGATGTCATCGCGGCGGCGGGTGATCTGGATTGGCAGCCGCGCGATACCGGTTCACTCGCCGGGGATCTGACGGCGCTGAACGAGGAGATCCAGGAGTCGTTGCTCGCGGAACCATCGATCGCGTCGGCGTTGATCGCGGTGTCGTTCCGGTCGAGCGAGGCGGCCGAGGGGCTCGCACGGATGTGGGAGGACCGCTACACGCAGTGCGAGATCGTCGTGGAGCGTGCCGTCGAACGCGGTGAGATCCCCGTCGACACCGACGCCCGCGCCCTGCTCATCGCGGCGACGGCCCCGGTGTACCACTGCCTGATGCTGCTGCGCACCCCACCCGACCCGGGGCTGCCGGGGCGTGCGGCGACCAGCACCGCACTCGCCGCCCGCGCCGGCGCGTTCCGCGGGTGACAACCGCCGCACACCGCTCGGCGGTCAATGTCGCGAACGGCGTTCCGTGCGTGACTTATTGCGTGCGTGGGCTTCTCGCAACAGTTCCCGCAGCACCTCGGCGGCATCCGGGCCGGGGTTGGTGATCGAAAGCCAGTGCGCCCGGCCGTACTGCGGGTGCGGGGCGAAGGTGTCGTCGGCGAGCGGGTTGTCGGCGTATTCGGCGAAGGTGTCCTCGGCGACCGCGATATTGACGCGGAAGGCACCGGGTCTGTCCAGGTCGGAAGCGGTGTCGTCGGGATAGTTCTTGGTGACGATCGTGGCGAAGGGCTGGCCACGGGGCACCACGCCCTCCGGGGCGTAGTAGTAGAAGATGTCGCCCCAGCTGATCTCGGGGAAGTCGCTGCCCTCGGTGGGCCGCAGGGCGAGCACACCGTCGAGTCCGCTCACGAAGTCGTCGATCTCGGTAATCTGCATGCTTCAAGCGTCACATTGAAGTGCTTGTGTGGACTCGGACGCGATATCGCCAGGAGAACTCGTGACAAAGCTCTATTCGCGCCGGATGCGCACGGTCGATGTGGCGCGGGCGTCCGGTTACTCGGTGCAGCAGGTGCGCGACCTCGAAAACGACGGTGTGCTGCCCGCCGCGCAACGGTCGCCGGGTGGCCACCGGAACTATCGAGATGTGCATGTCGCCGCCGCGCGGGCGTATCGCGCGCTGGCGGAAGGGACCGGCCCGGTGGCGGCGAAGGCGATCATGCGCGATGCCGTCGCCGGGGAAACCGAGCGGGCACTGGCCGGGCTCGACGCGGTTCACGCCGCCCTGCACACCGAACGCGGTGAGCTGGCGCTCGCGGTGCGGGCGGCGGCCGGTATCGGAGCCGAGCCCATCGCGGACGTGCGCGACTCCGACGCACTCGGGATCGCCGAACTCGCCGACGCGCTCGGCGTCCGCACTTCCACGTTGCGGCATTGGGACGCAATGGGATTGGTCGTCCCCTCGCGAGCGAGGAGGGCGCGCCGGTACACGCCCGAACAGGTGCGCGACGCCAGAATCGTGCACCAGTTGCGGCGCGCGGGTTACGGCATAACCACCCTGCGCACGGTGCTCACCCAGTTCCGGCGCAGCGGGCCGGGCGAACTACGCGACGCACTCGCCACCCGAGAGGCGGCACTCGCCCGTCGATCCCGGGCGCTGCTCGAGGCAGCGGCGGCCTTGGCGGAGGTCCTGCGCGATCACGCCCCGCGGGCTCGCGCGCTCTGCTGAGTGCCTGCCGCGATCAGTTCGAACAGGGCGGTGACGCTCTGGTCGCCGCGTCCCTCGGCGACCGCGCAGCGCAGCAGGTGGTGGATGGGTTCGTGCCAGCTCATGTCGATGCCGGTTTCGGCCGCCAGTTGGGTGTCGTCGGTGACCGCCGTGTGGAACAGGTCGATGGTCGCGCCGAGGCGGGTGTAGTCCTGGGTGTCGATCTCGGTGGCCAGGATCGGCAGCAGGGACTCGATCATCCGCAACCATTTCGCCGAGTACGGCACCATCGTCTCAGCGCGGATACCTCGGGCGGCCAGGATGGCGGCGCCCTCGAAGAAGCCGAGCAACGCGGGCAGAAGGGTTGCGCCGACGGCGGATTCGTAGAGGGCGGCCAG
This sequence comes from Nocardia rosealba, assembly GCF_020216065.1. Classification (GTDB taxonomy): domain Bacteria; phylum Actinomycetota; class Actinomycetes; order Mycobacteriales; family Mycobacteriaceae; genus Nocardia; species Nocardia rosealba. Next base: position 85,730 of record NZ_JAIWNA010000007.1, on the reverse strand, counting down.
GTCGGGATCGGGGCCGAGGAATTCGATGTCACCGCCGAGCACGCGCAAGGTCTCGATATGGGCGTCGAAGACGGCGCGGTCGCCACCGAAATACAGCAGGGTGTCGAAGTTTCCGACGGCCGATGGCACGTTCTTGATCGCACCACCGAGGTAACGCGCGCCCACGCAATGTGCGAAGCGCGCGAATTGCCTTGCCTGCGCCGGTGTTCCGCTGTTCAGCGTGATGAGATCGCGACCGGCGAGTTCACCGGTGCCGTCCAGACTGTCACGGGTGGCGGCGAAGGTCGTCATGGTCGCCACGATCACCCGGCTCGCGGCGACGGCATCGGCGACGGCGGGATGTGCGATCGCACCCGCCGCCACCAGGGCCGTGGTGCGCTCGGGGCTGCGGTTCCAGACATGGGTGCGGTAGCCGGCGGCGAGAAAGGCCTGGGCGATCGCGGTGCCCATCGCGCCGGTGCCGAGCACGGTCACGTTGTTCATGGGTCCGAGTGTGGGCGCCATCCCGGCGGCGCAGAAGTACGCACTTTTCCCGTCCCTAGCTCACCCGCAGGTAATCGTCCAGGTCAGGACACCGGCGGGTGAACAATTGTGTGGGGCGTCATTGTTGTGAACCCTGCCAAGGCGGCAGGCGAGGATCCCCGGGTGTACAGCCGGTGGCCGTAAAGTTTCAGGTATGTCGGAGCCCGAGATGACCGAATTGGTACAGCGCATCGTCGAGGAGGCGCTACTGGGCGGTCCACGACGGTTCAACCGGACCCAGGTGGCCGAGCTCTCCGGCGTACCGGAGAGCGAATCCCGGCGGCTGTGGACAGCGCTCGGTTTCCCCGCCAACTCCGAGGAAGCAGTCGACTACGCCCAGATCGACATCGACTCGGTCAGCACCTTCCGCGGCATGAAAGTGGTTGCGGCGTCGAATCTCCGGCAGCAGGCGGCGGCGGCGCGCACCATCGGTCAGGGCCTGGCGCGGCTGGCCGAATGGCAGGCCGACCTGGTGCTCGCCGAGGTCAAGGTCCGCGCGGAGGCGGCCGATCCCGCCCTGCCCGTGACCGAGCGGATCAGGGCGGCCGCCGAGGACACCCTCGCCGAGGTCGAGCAGTTGCAGGCGTATGTGTGGCGCAGGCATCTGGTGGCGGCCATCGCGCGTTCCATCGACGACGCCGGGGACGGATCCACCCGCACCCTGGCCGTCGGATTCGCCGACATGGTCGGATTCACCCGGCTCACCCGACACCTGCATCCCGACGAATTGTCCACACTGCTGGAGGCTTTCGAGTCGACCACCACCGCCGCGATCACCGACAACGGCGGCTGGGTGATCAAGAACGTGGGCGACGAGGTGATGTTCGCCGCCGAGAACGCGGTCGACGCGGCCCGGATCGCCCTGGCCGTCCAGGAGTCGACCATGCTCGTCGGCGGTACCCCCGAACTGCGCGTCGCCTTCGCCTACGGTGAGGTGCTGCAACGCTTCGGCGACCTGTACGGGTCGGTGGTCAATATCGCCGCCCGCCTCACCGGCGTCGCCCGCCCCGCCAACATCCTCATCGACGACGCGGCTGCCGAAGCCCTCGCCGACCACCCCGAATTCGCCATCCGCCACCTGCGCAGCGTCCGCGTCCGCGGCTTCAACCGCCTGCGCCCCCACCGCCTCCGCCGCGCGTGAATTCGGCTCGGAGCACCGTGTCGAAGGGGTACGGGACACCGTTCTCTAGGGTGTTGTGGTGGAGATGGATTGGCTGAGTGTGCGCGAGGCGTACACGGTGTTCGCCGATGACGCGGTGGTGGCACTGAACAAGCCGTCGGGCATTTCGGTGACCGGGGAGCGGCACGATACCGATCTGGTCGAGATCGCGCAGGCGGCGGGGACACAGGTGTACCCGGTGCACCGGATCGACAAGGTGACCTCCGGGCTGGTGCTGCTGGCGACCGATCTGGCGGCGCACGGGCAGCTCACCCGCCAGTTCAACAAGCAGACCGCGCGCAAGGCCTATCTGGCGATCGTGTCCGGGGACGACCTGCCCGACCAGGGCGAACTCGACCTGCCGTTGAGCGTGGGACGCAAGAACCGGGTGCGGATCGCGGCGCCGCGCGAGGCGATCCGCCGCGAGGGCGAGCGCTGGTTCGTCGACGACGCCGACCTGCTGCCCGCCAAGAACTACCCCTCGCTCACCAGGTTCACCACCATCGCGCGCAAAGACGATCGCGCCCTGCTCGCCCTGCAACCGGTGACCGGGCGACGACATCAGATCCGCGTACAGCTCGCCTGGACCGGCCACCCGATCCTCGGTGACCCCCTGTTCGACCGCACCGCCGCCCTCCCCCGCACCCACCTGCACTCCTGGCGGCTGCGCCTGGACGCCGACTGGCTCACCCCACCGGTCCTCGACCTACGCGCCACCCCGGGCCCCGACTTCTGGGCACCCTTCACCGCCGACCCCGACGAGGCAGCTCACCTACTCGCCGAAGCCGACCGCCGCTCGGCCTGCTGACCTACCCGACGATTTCCCAACTGCTGCTGCCGTCGTTGCGCGCGGTCCCACTCAGCGGAAGACACCTACTACAACAGGCTGATTCGCGCAGGAGAACGTGCGCTTCCGCGCGGTGAAAACGCACACAGACCAGGCGATGGGTTTCGGTCCGTGGTGCGGCTCATGCAGACGAATAAGCGCAGGTCATCTAGCCTTGAAGGGTGCCGATGAGTCATCCCGGCGCACTCTGACGCAACGGAGCGATCCCAGAGAAGAAAGCGACTGCCGATGATCCTGGCGGCTCAGCTCAGCGACACCCATTTCGACCTCAGCGCACGCAATACCGAACGGGTCGAGGCGGTGATGGGTTATCTGGCGGACCTGCCGCGCAGGCCCGACGTCATCCTCGTCACCGGCGACATCACCGATTCCGGCAGACCCGAGCAGTACGCCGAGGCGCGCCTGGCCCTGACCGCCGACATCCCGGTCTACCTGCTCCCCGGCAACCACGACGACCGCGCGAACTTCCGCACCGGCCTGCTCGGCGAGCCCGCCTCCACGGCACCCATCAACAGCGCCAACCGCGTCGGCCCGCTGACGATCCTCATGCTCGATTCCAGCATCCCCGGCGAGCCGAGCGGTGAGCTGTCCGAGGACACGTACACGTGGCTGCGCGCCGCCCTGGCCGAGGCGCCCGCCGACGGCCCGATCCTCATCGCCCTGCACCACCCGCCGAACCACCTGTTCAGCCCGATCGTCGACGTGATCGCGCTGGCCGATCCCGGTCGTCTGGCCGCCATCGTCGCGGGCGACCAGCGCATCATCGGCGTCCTCACCGGCCACGCCCACTCCCCCATCGCCACCACCTTCGCGGGCAAGCCGATGATCACCTGCCCGAGCACCGCCTCGGTCCTCGGCGGCGAATGGGAGATCACCCCGCCGCACCGCGTGATGGACTACGCGCCCGACCCGGCCATCGCGTTGCACGTCATCGACGAAAACCATGCTCTGACAACGCATTTCCGCACGGTGGCGATGGGCGGCTGGCTGGCCGAACCCCGGATCTGAGCCTGCGCGCCGTGCCCACCACCAGGTGGGGCCACGGAATCCACACATAATCCACACGGCGCGCATATCCGGGTGGGGCAACCCCCTGGCAGACTGGACACGTGAATCACAAGCCCGCGGATCTTCCTCGCGGACCACTGCGTCCCATCGAGCTGGCCACCGGGGCGGTGATGGCGGGGCTCACCGTCGGCCTCATCACCGTGGGGTCGTTGGTGCCGATGGCGGCCGCGTTGCAGCTGGTCGCGGCCGTTCCGCTCGGGCTGCTGGCCCACCGCTACCGGCTGCGGGCGCTGGTCACCGCGACCGTCGCCGCCGGACTGGTGACGTTCGTGGCGGCGGGGATCATGCCCGCGCTCGGGGTGCTCGGTGCCGCGACCATCGCCGGGATCGTCGGCATCGTCAAACGGCGAGGTGGCGGATTCGCCGCGGTGCTGGCGCTCGGGCTGGTCGCCGGCCTCGGCTGGGGGCTGTTCTCGGTGGCGAGCCTGCTGCTGTTCGCCCGCACCAGGCAGCTGTTCTTCGATGCCATCCGCAGCACCGCCGAGGGCATCAACAACCTCGCCGAACGACAGGCGCAGCTCGAACCGCTCGGCCGGATGGCGACCGAGGCCACCGATGCCGTGCTGCGCTGGTGGTGGCTCTACATCGGCGGCTCGGTCGCGCTCGGGGTGTTCGTGAGCACCGTCGTCTCCTGGTTCGTGCTCGGCTCGGTGCTCGACCGGCTGCGGTGGCTGCCGGGCAGCGACCGCCTCGACGCACCCGAGGACGACCGGCAGATCGCGCCGTTGCCCGTCTCCCTGCACGGCGTCGGTTTCCGGTATCCGGGAGCCGCCACCGACGCACTCGCAGATATCGACCTCACCATCCGGCCCGGCGAGTTCGTCGCCGTGGTCGGGCACAACGGGTCGGGCAAATCGACGCTCACCCGGGTGCTCGCGGGCAGACCACCGACCTCCGGCGCCGTCGACCGGCCGGGTTCGGCGGGCCTCGGCAAACTCGGCGGCACCGCGCTGGTGCTGCAACGCCCCGAGAGCCAGACCCTCGGCGTCTCCGTCGCCGACGACGTGGTGTGGGGCCTGCCGCCCGACCTCGCCGCCCAGGTCGACGTGGACGCGCTGCTCGCCGAGGTCGGCCTCGACGGCATGGGCCGCCGCGAAACCGCCACCCTCTCCGGTGGCCAGCAGCAGCGCCTCGCCGTCGCCGCGGCCCTGGCCCGGCGCCCGGCCCTGCTCATCGCCGACGAAGCCACCTCGATGATCGATCCGGACGGCCGCCGCGACCTGGTGGCCCTGCTGGCCCGGCTGCCCGAGCGGCACGGCACCGCCGTGGTGCTGGTGACCCACCACGAAGCCGACGCCAGCGCCGCGGGCCGGGTGATCCACCTGGCGCAGGGCCGCATGGTCGACCGGCTGGCGGCCTGGCCGCAACCGGCCCGCGACCGGCGCCGGGCACCGATGGGTGAACCCATCCTCGAACTCACCGGCGTGCGCCACACCTACAACCGGGGCACACCGTGGGAGGCGCCGGCCCTGCACGGTGTCGACCTGTCGGTGCGCCGCGGCGAGGCACTGCTCGTGGTCGGCGGCAACGGGTCGGGCAAGTCGACGCTGGCCTGGATCATCGCCGGCCTGATCGCCCCGAGCGAGGGCAGCTGCGAACTGCGCGGTACCCCGGTCGACAAGCAGATCGGACGCGTCACCCTGGCGTTCCAGCATTCCCGCCTGCAGCTGCAGAAGCAGACGGTCGGCGAGGAGATCGCCGACTGGGGTGGCAAGGCCACCGGTTCCGGCGCGGTGGGCCGCGCGCTCGACGCGGTCGGCCTCGACCGGGCCTTCGCGGCCCGCTCGGTCGACGAACTCAGCGGCGGTCAGGCCAAACGGGTGGTGCTCGCGGCGATGGTCGCCAGCCATCCCCAGGTCGTGGTCCTGGACGAACCGCTGGCCGGGCTCGACCCGCAGGGCCGCGCCGAAGTGGTGGAACTGCTTGCCCGCCTGCGCGATTCGGGGCTCACCTTGATCGTCATCTCACACGATGTGGCCGATGTGTCGGTGGTCTGCGATCGCACCGTCCACCTGGATTCCGGGGTGATCGTCGAAACCGCGCGACAGACCGTCGGCGCCGTCGCCGCGCACACCGAACCGCTGTGGCGACTGGACAATTCACGCAACGAACCGGGGAACGGAGTGGCCCGATGAGCACCGTTTTGTTGCGCGAGGTACCCGTGGACAGCGTGGTGCACCGCTTGTGGGCGGGCACCAAGATGATCGCGGCGTTCACCATCAGCCTGCTGCTGATGTTCTGGCCCGCGTGGCCGGTGCTCGGCGTGATCATCGCATTCCTGATCGCGATCGCCGTGCTGGCCAGGATTCCGCTCGGCGCGCTACCGCGCCTGCCGCTGTGGTTCTGGGGACTGATCGTGCTCGGCGCGCTGGTCAACATCCCCAACGGAACGCGCGGAGTGCTGGTCTACGCACAGGTGGTCGTGTTCGGTCTGGTGCTGGTCGCGGCCTCGCTGCTGATCGCGTTCACCACCCCGATGGGCGAGGTGGCCCCGGCGCTGGCCAAGCTCGGTGCGCCGCTGCGCAAGCTGCGGCTGCCGGTCGACGAGTGGGCGGTGGTCGTCGCCCTCACCCTGCGCGGGCTGCCGCTGCTGCTCGACGAGATCCGGGTGCTGCGCGCGGCCCGCAAGCTGCGCCCGAAGGAGAGCCTGCTGCACCGCGCCTCCGACGCGAACCCGCTCATCGACATTCTCACCGCGTGCATGGCGGTGTCGTCACGGCGGGCGGGCGAGCTGGCCGAGGCCATCACCGCGCGCGGCGGCACGGGCATGCTCACGGCCCATCCCAGCGCCCCGACCAGGCGCGATGCCGTTGCCCTTGTGATCGTCTTCGCGGTCTGCGCGGGTGCGCTCGGGCTCAACGCCGCACTGTGAAAGAGCATGGCTCGCCATAGCGTATATCTATGAGGAATTTCATGTTTAAAATCTGAATTCCCCTGTGAGACACCAGCGAGACGACTAGCGTTCAACCGACAACCGAGCTGGACCGCTTTCACGTGCCGACGCTCGCTTCTCGGGGGAAGCAACGAACGCGGCGCCTTCGTTTGGGCACGTCTCCTGATGAAAACCAGATGGGAATGTTCACATGATCATCCGTAAGATCGCCGCGGTCGCCATTCCGGTGCTCGCGGCAGCACTCGTCGGCACCGGCGTGGCGAACGCCGAACCGGTGCCGCCGAGCGTCGAGTACCGCACCGAACTCATCGGCAACACTGTTGTCACCACCCTCACGCACGGCACCTTCACCGTCACCGACGGCGCCGTCCAGGTTCGCGACGAAGCGGGCGCCACTCTGCTGTCGCTGCCGCTTTCGGTGCGCGACGGGGCCCTCGAGTACCCGCTGCCGCACGCGGTCAGCGACGAGGGCCGCAAGCTCGAACTGACCGCTGTGAAGGACGTGGCCACCGCGCGCCCCAACCTCACCCCGGTCGCCTCGCCCTCGGAAAACTATGCGGCACAGGCTAATTTCGCCTCCACCTTCGGCCTGGCCACCGCCATCGGCAGCTTCGTCGGCATGGCCATCGGCGCGGTGATCGGACTCGTCGTCGGCGCGGCCGCAGGCGGCGTCGGCGCACTGCCCGGCCTCATCACCGGTGCGTCCGTCGGTGCGATCATCGGCACCATCGTCGCCGGTGGGCCGACCCTGATCGTCGCGGGCATCGACCTGATCAACACCTTGACCGCTCCCCCGGGCACCACCCGCTGGGCGCAGACGGGGTAATCCCCGAAGACAACGCGCTGGTAGCAAACTCTCAGCGCGTTGGTCCGGCGGGCCGGTGGCGGCCGGCCCGCCGTCGGCCTCAGGCCTTGTCGCGCAGCGCGTTCTTCGCCGCTTCCTGAGCCGAATCCACCTGACCGGCGAACTTGCCGCCGGTCTTGTTGTCCACCACGTCACCGGCCTTCTCGATGACGTCGTCGACCTTGTCGGCGTGCTGGGAGGCAAGGCCCATCGCCTTGTCCGCCAGGTTCTTGAAATCCACCGCGTACTCCTCGCTGATTCGAACCGGGTACAACGCGATCACCCTAGCAACAGCCCAGCTCTCGCGCGCGAGCATCATCGTGGCGAACTTGTCACACCGTCCCAGATCGGATGCCACAGGCGTCCGGTATCGGTCCACGCCTGGAACCGCACGATGCCGGTGACGCTCGGCGTGACCCACTCGGCGTCCTTGATCTCCTCCGCTGTCATCTCGTTGGTGAACGGTGAAGTCTTGCGGCGCAGGCGTTGGAGCTGCTCGGCGATGCGGCGCTGCTGTTCGGTGTCGAACCCGGTGCCGACGCGGCCGACGTAGACGAAGTCGTCGTCGTGCGGAATGCCGACGAGCAGGGACTTGAACGGGCGGGCCGCGCTCGACCGCCACCCACCGATCACCACCTCCCTGGATCGCCAGTTCCGCTGTTTGATCCAGGTCTGGCTGCGTTTGCCCGGTTGATACACCGAGTCGACGCGCTTGGCGACCACGCCCTCCTGCCCCTGTTCACGGCTCTGCTCCATCGCCTCGGCCCCGGAACCGCCGAGTCGTTCGGACACCCGCATGGAGGGCGCCAGTTGCCCCAATGCCTCGAGTACCACCCGGCGGTCGCCGTACTTCTTGCGTAGCAGCGAGGTGCCGTCGAGATAGAGGACATCGAAGGCGACAAAGATCGCACGCGCCGAATCCGCCTGTAGCGCAGAGATATCCGAGATCCCGTTCTCGTCGAATACGACCGCCTCGCCGTCGAGCACCACGCGGTGCCCGGCCAGTTCGGCGGCCAGCGCGGCCAGGCGCGGATACCGGGCGGTGACGGTGTTGCCCCGGCGGCTGCGCACGGTGACAGTTCCGTCGTCGATCTCGACGATCACCCGGAACCCGTCCCACTTGGTCTCGAACTCCCACTCCGGAGGCTGCAACGACGCCACGTCACCGGCGGTCGCGAGCATCGGCGACAAACCGTGCGGGAACGACCGGGAACCGCTGTCGGGCAGCGCTTCTCGTGATCCCTGGTCGCGCATGTAGTGCATCAGCCACTGGTCGCCCTTGGTCTGGATGAAGGCGTAACGGCCGCGCACCTTCTTGCCGTCGAACTCGACGATCACCTCGTCGTCGCGCCACTTCTCGGTGCGGTAGGTGCCCGAATCCCAGATCGTCATCCCCCCGGCGCCGTACTCGCCCCTGGGGATGGTGCCGTGGAAGTCGAGGTATTCGAGCGGATGGTCCTCGGTGCGCACGGCCAGGCGATTGTGTTTCGGCTCGGTCGGTGGGCCCTTCGGGACGGCCCAGGAGGCGAGGACGCCGTCGCGTTCGAGGCGCACATCCCAGTGCAGGCGGCGGGCGTGGTGTTCCTGGATCACGAACCGGTCGTCGGAACCACGCTCGGGAGCCGTGGCGGGGACCGGTTCCGGTGTGCGCCCCGGGTCGCGCATGCTGCGGTACTTGGTGAGCGAGTCGGGGCGGGCGGGCAATGGTGGGTCGAGGTCGGCCAGCAGGTCACCGTCGGCTTTCCAGCGGGCGAGCACTTCGTCGAAACGCAACTGCCGCAACGACTTCGCGTCCTCGATCTCGACCCAGTCGCGCGGCGCGGCGGCATTGGGCTCGGTGCGCCCGCGCAGTGAATAGGGCGCGATGGTGGTCTTGGCGGCGTTGTTCTGGCTCCAGTCGAGGAACACCTTGCCACCCCGCGCCGACTTCGCCATCGTCGCGGTGACGAGGTCGGGGTGCAGCTTCTCCAGATTCGTCGCCACCTGCTTGGCGACAGTCGACGCGCCACGCGAACTCACCTGCCGGTCCAGCGGCACGTAGAGGTGAATTCCTTTGCTGCCGCTGGTCACCGGGAAGGCGCGCATGCCGATCTCGCCGACCATGTCCCGCACGGCCAGCGCCACCGTGGCACATTCGATCAGACCCGCACCGGGCCCGGGATCGAGGTCGAACACGATGCGGGTGGCCGGGCCGCGCTCGCCTGCCTCGAAACGCCATTGCGGCACATGGATTTCCAGCGCCGCCTGCTGCCCGAGCCAGGCCATCGCCGCCTCGGAATCGATGAGCGGGTACACCACCCGGCGGCTGGAATGCTCGAGCGCGGCGCGGTGCAACCACGCGGGCGTGTGCTCGGGCAGGTTCTTCTCGAAGAAATCGGGGTGATCCACCCCGTTGGGCCACCGCTTCCTGGTTACCGCACGACCGGCGATATGCGGCGCGATGGCCTCGGTGATCGCCGAATAGTAGGCGATCACTTCACCTTTGGTCGTTCCGGTGGCGGGGTACAACACCTTGTCGAGGTTGCTGAGCTCGACCTCGACATCCGGTTCACCCGGCGCACCACGGAACTCGCGGCGGACCATCGACGTGGCCCGGCGGCGGGGGCCGCGTCGTCGCGGCCCCCGCGCACCGGATCAGGCCTTCGGCCCCGGATCGGTCGGGGTGGTGCCGCCGGTGGCAGGTCCCGAGCCCGGCTGCTGCGGGGGCACGGCCTTCTTGGCGGCTTCCTTGCCCTTCTCGATCTTGTCGCTGTACTTGCCCTTGGTCTTGTCGTCGATGAAGGTGCCTGCCTTGTCGACGGCATCGTTGATCTTGTCCGCGTTCTGCGCGGCGGCCTCCTTGCCCTTACCGAGCAAGCCCTTCAAGGTGTCCACGAGACTCATCTGCCGATGTTCCTTTCCCAGTTTCGCGCGATCGCCCATCGCTGCACTAAGCCGAAAGGTTCACTCCACATCTTCCCACCACGAAACCCGTGGTGGGAGGTCATTCGGAACCACCCGCTCACCCGGCTTGGGCACCGCGATCGCGGTTCCGGCCGCAGCCGCCGCCGATACCAGCCTGCGCACCGGTTCGGCCCAGCCGTGGAAGGCCAGGTTGAAGGTGGCCCAGTGAATCGGGACGAGCAGCCCGTAGCCGGGGTCGCCGAGGCACAGGGCCGCGTGCGCGCGCACCGCTTCCTCGGGAGTCATGTGCACATCGGTCCAGCGCTCGTCGTAGGCGCCGATCGGGAGCAGCGTGAGATCGAACGGGCCGAGCACCGCACCGGCCTGCGCGAACGCCTTGGTGTACCCGGTGTCGCCGCCGAAATACACCCGCTTGGTCGGCCCGGCCAGTGCCCACGACGCCCACAGGGTGGTGTTGCGGGTGAGGCCGCGACCGGAGAAGTGGCGGGCCTCGGCGCAGGTGATGGTCAGACCACGGTCGCCCGACTTGTGGCCGAGGGAAACCGAACCACCCCAATCCAATTCGATGATGCGGTCGTCCGGAACGCCCCACAGCCGCAGGTGCGCGCCGATGCCCATCGGGACCACGAACGGCGCGCGCTGGGCGCGGACCAGCTCGTCGACGGTGGCCTTGTCGAGGTGGTCGTAGTGGTCGTGGGAGATGACGACGGCGTCGACCCGCGGCAGCGTGGACAGCGCGCCCGGTACCGGATGCAACCGGGCCGGACCGATCACCGGCGACGGCGAGACCCGCTCGCTCCACACCGGGTCGGTCAGTACGCGGTACCCGTCGAGGTCGATCAGCGCGCTCGCGTGCCCGTACCAGGTGACAGCCAGTTCGTCGGCCTGCTCGGGTACGGCGGGCGTCACCAGCGGGACCGGCCGCCTCGGCCGCCCCACCCGCCCCTGGGTGAGCCCCGACCACACCAGCGACGCCGCCGAACCGGCCGCGATCATCGCGCTGGCCTCGGTGTTGTGGAAACGGCCGTCCCGATACGACGACTTGCCCAGCGCCGTCGGGGCGATCTCCGACGGCCCGGCGCCTAACGCCCTGGGCAGTCCCCACACGGCACGCGCCACCCAGGCCAGCCCGAGCGCACTCGCCACCGAACCCGCGACCCGTGCCGGATTCATCAGCGCCCCTGGAATTTCGCGGGGCGCTTCTCCTGCCGGGCCAGCCGGCCTTCCTGCGCGTCGTCGCTGGTCCAAGCCGCCGACAGCGCCGTCTCCAGCTGCTCGCTGGCCGGAACGCGGGTGCCGTCGTCGTTGAGCATGAGCTTCATGGCCCGCAGTGACAGCGGCGCGAGTTGGGCGATCGACTTGGCCCAGGCCTTGGCATCGGCGACGGTGCCGATCTTGTTGGCGAAGCCGAACGCGTAAGCGTCTGCGGCACTCACGGTTTCGGCGCCGAGCAGGATGGTGCGGGCCGGGCCGCCGCCGATCAGGGCGGCCAGCCGGGCGACGGTCCAGCGGTCCACCGAGATGCCGAGCTTGGCGGCGGGCACCGCGATGTAGGCGTCGGGCTCGATCACCCGCAGGTCCGAGGCGAGCGCCAGCTGCACACCGGCGCCGATCGCGCCACCGTTGATCGCCGAGATGACCGGCACCGGAAGGCTTTCGATGGTGTGCAGCATGTCGAGCAGACCGGTCAGGAAGGTCTCGGAATACACGCCGGACAGGTCGGCGCCCGCGCTGAAGATCGGGCCACGGCCGGTGAGCACGATGACGCGCGCCCCCTGGTCGACGGCCGCGAGCATGGCGGTGCGCAGCTGGGCGACCAGCTCCTCGTTGAGCGCGTTGCGCCGCTGTTCGCGCTGCAGTTCGATGGTGATCACGTCGCCATCGCGGGTCACGCCGAGCATGAATTCCTCCACAGAAGTACCGGATCACGTGGTTGTCTTCACTCTGCCACAGTCAGCGGTCGGCGCCCGGTAAGGCATACCATCGGCGGCTGTGGGAACCGACTTCGACATCGTGGTGATCGGCGCGGGCCAGGCCGGGCTGTCGGCGGGCTATCACCTGCGCCGGCTGGGGTTGGTGCCCGAACGCGACTTCCTCATCGTCGATCACGCGCCGGGACCGGGCGGTGCCTGGCAGTTCCGCTGGCCCTCGCTCACCCTGACCACGGTGAATCGGGTGCACGACCTGCCCGGCATGTCGTTCGCCGAAACCCTGCCGCCCGGGTCGTCGTCGGCTCCGGCCGCGACCGCCGTCCCGCACTACTACGAGCTCTACGAGAAGCGGTTCGACCTGCGGGTTCGCCGTCAGGTTTCGGTGCGGGTGGTCTGCGACCGGACCGCCGACGGGCAGAGCTGCGCCGGACGCGGTGAAGTGCTGCAGGTCGAGACCGACAGAGCCGGAACACTGCGCACGCGCGGGCTGATCAACGGCACCGGCACGTGGGAACACCCGTTCATCCCGCGCTATCCGGGCGCCGACGGCTTCGCCGGACGTCAGCTGCACACGCGCGACTACCGCAGCGCCGATGAATTCGCGGGCAAGCACGTGATCGTCGTCGGCGGCGGTATCTCGGCGGTGCAGTTGCTCGACGAGATCTCCCAGGTCACCTCGACGACCTGGGTGACCAGGACCGAGCCGCGCTGGCGCGAGACACCGTTCACCGAAGCGGACGGACGCGCGGCGGTGGCCGCGGTGGAGGACAGGGTGCGCCGTGGTCTGCCGCCGGGCTCGGTGGTGTCGCTGACCGGCCTGCCGCTCGACGACCGGCTGCGCGCCGCCCGCGACCGAGGCGTACTCGACCGGCTGCCCATGTTCGAACGAATCGAGCCGACCGGTGTGCGCTGGTCCGACGGCACTTTCCAGCCCGCCGACGTGATTCTGTGGGCGACCGGTTTCCGCAGTTCCCTCGACCATCTGGCCCCGCTGCGGCTGCGCGGACCCGGCGGCGGCATCACGATGACCGGGCGGCTGGCCACCCGGGTCGCGGTCGACCCCCGCGTGCACCTGATCGGATACGGGCCGTCGGCCAGCACGATCGGCGCCAACCGGGCAGGCCGGGCCGCCGCCCGGGAGTTGAGCGACTACCTGGGGATCAGTCCAGACCGGCGCTGAAGGTGGCCGGATCGGGGCCGACCCTGGTGCCCCGATCGAGGCGGTTGATCGCGGCCATCGCGTCGGCGTCGAGTTCGAAGGTGAACACGTCGAAGTTCTCGGCGATGCGCGAGGGCGTCACCGACTTCGGGATGACGATATTGCCCAGCTGCAGGTGCCACCGGATGATGACCTGCGCGGGCGTGCGATCGAGCTCTTCGGCCAGGCTCACGATGGTTGGATCGTCCAGCAGGGTGCCCTGCCCGAGCGGGCTCCACGCTTCGGTGGCGATGGCGTTGTTCGCCTGGAAGGCGCGGAGGTCGGGCTGGGCGAGGGTGGGGTGCAGCTCGATCTGGTTCACGGTGGGGATCTCGCCGGTCTCGGCGATCACCTGCTCCAGATCGGGGATCCGGAAGTTCGAGACGCCGATGGATTTCACCCGGCCCTGCGACTTCAACGCCTGGAAAGCCCGGAACGTATCGACGAAACGACCGGCCTTCGGCACCGGCCAATGGATCAGGTACAGGTCGAGATAGTCCAGACCGAGACGCTGCATGCTGGTGTCGAACGCACGAAGCGTGCTGTCGTAGCCCTGCTCGGAGTTCCACAGCTTGGTTGTCACATAGATCTCGTCGCGGGGAATCCCCGAGGCACGGATCGCGCGACCTACGCCTTCCTCGTTTCCGTAGATCGCGGCCGTGTCGATACTGCGGTAACCGACCTTCAACGCCTCGGCGACCACAGTGGTGACGTCTTCCTCCGGCACCTGGAACACACCGAAGCCGAGCTGCGGTATGACGTTCCCGTCGTTGAGCACGATGGTGGGAACAGGACTGCTTTCGCTGCGGAAGGTCACCCTACCGAAGGGTAGAAGTGGTTGCCGGTGGCGTCAACGACGCGACCTCGCGTGTTTCCCCAGGTGCACGAACCGGGGCAGAGGTCGGTTTCCTCACCGGCCGATGCGGCGGTAGCGGGCCAGGCGCAGCGTGCGCAGTTCCTCGGGTGGGTGGCTGCGCAGGGCCGCGAGTTCCTCGGCGATCGCCAGGACCACGCGGCGGGCGAAGGCAACCGGCTCGTCGGCGGCGTCGGGATACTCCTCCACGATCCGGTCCACCACGCCGTCTTCGAGGAGATCCGCGGAGCGAATGCGTTGGGCAGCAGCCAGTTCCGGAGCATGCTCGGTATCGCGGAAGACGATGGCGCTGGCCCCTTCCGGCGGCAGCGGCGCCAGCCAGCCGTGCCGGGCGGCGAGCACCCGATCGGCGGGGAGCAGGGCAAGGGCGCCACCGCCGGTGCCCTGACCGAGCAGCACGGACACCGTCGGGGTGTCGAGGGTGACGAGATCAGCCAGGCAGCGGGCGATTTCGCCCGCCAGACCGCGTTCCTCCGCCTCCTTGGACAGCGCGGCGCCGACGGTGTCGATCACCAGGACCAACGGCAGCCGCAACTCCCCCGCCAGCGCCATGGCCCGGCGGGCCTCGCGCAGCGCGGCGGGGCTCATCGTCTGCTCCTCGAGGCGGCCGGACCGGTCGTGTCCGAACACCACGCACGGCTGCCCGCCGAACCGGGCCAGGGCGAGCAGGACGGTGCGGTCGGTTTCGCCCTGGCCGGTGCCCGACAGCGGAACCCGTTGGCTGGTATGGCGAAGCAGGTCACGAATGCCCGGGCGGCCGGGGCGTCGGGTACTGAGCACCGAATCCCATGCTGTAGCGGAAGGATTCGTCGACGTGCCCGGATTACGCACGGGCGCAGCCCAACCCGGCTCGGCGGACAACGGCAGCGGCAGGCCCGCGCACACACTCAACGCGCGATGGGCGATCCGGCGGAAGACCTCGATCGGCACCACCCCGTCGATCACACCGTTGCGGTAGAGATTCTCGGCGGTCTGCACATCGGGCGGAAAAGGCTTGCCGTACAGCGCTTCGTACACGCGCGGGCCGAGGAAGCCGATGAGGGCGCCCGGCTGGGCGAAGGTGATGTGCCCCAGCGATCCCCACGATGCGAACACCCCGCCCATCGTCGGATTGCGCAGGTACACCAGGTACGGAAGCCCCGCCGCCTTGTGCACGGCGACGGCACCGGCGATCTTCACCATCTGCACGAAAGCGACTGTGCCCTCTTGCATCCGGGTGCCACCCGAGGTCGGCGAGGCGATCAGCGGCAGCCCTAGTTCGGTCGCCCGCTCCACCGCCGTCACGATCCGCTCCGCCGCGGCCACGCCGATCGACCCGGCGAGAAACCCGAATTCACAGGCGATCACGGCCACCCGCCGCCCGCGCAGCAGACCCTCGCCGGTGAGCACCGATTCGTCGGTGCCCGCCCGGCGACTCGCGTCGACGAGCTCCTGGCGGTAGCGCGGCGAGGCGGCGCGCCCGATCGGTGGGCGATCCCAGCTCACGAACGAATCCACGTCGAGCAGCCGCGCGATCACCTCATTCGCCGAAATCTGCACGAGCAGAGCGTAGCCGGGCGATCACGATATCGCGGATAGTCTTGACAGTCTGTTGTGTTTTTACAACACTATGTTGTGTGAGCCCAGTGAGACGAGGGGAAACCCTCCCGATCTACAACCGCATCGCGGTGCTGCGCGCCGAACAGCGGATGAGCCGGGCGGCCCTGGCCGACGCGGTGAATGTCAATGTCCAGACGATCGGCGCGCTCGAGCGCGGCGACCACTACCCCAGCCTCGACCTGGCGCTGCGCATCTGCGATGTGTTCGCCCTGCCGGTGGAGGCGGTCTTCTCCCGCACAGAATTCGGCCCGCTCTCGGCCGAGGTGTATCCACGAACGAAAGGCAAGTCATGACCAGCGCGACCGGATTGATCGACCGCTATCAGGACTATCGGGTGCGGCGCTGGCTCGTGCAGGAACAGCGCACGGCGGGCATGCTGAAAAGCTGGCGGCCGCGACAACGTCGGCGGCTACTGGTGATCGGTACCGCGACCGCGCTGATCGGCGTGGCGATCGCGGGCGTGCTGTGCGCGTTCGACCTGCGGGTCGTGCCCGTAGTGATCGCGACGATCTCGCTGCTGCTGTTCCTGCCCACCTGGACCATGCTCCGGATCGCCAGCGGCGGACAGGACTACGCACCGGAGCAGATGCTCGACGAATTCGAGATCGCCGAGCGCAACAAAGCCCGCTCGGTCGGCCTCGCCCTCACCCAGTCGTTGACCCTGCCCGGTCTGTTCTTCCTGATCGGGACAAGCGCGATCGACCCCGAAGCCGATGCGTATCGCACCGCCTACGCGGGCGGACTCATGCTGCTGGCAGCGATCATGGCGGGCGGTTGCGCGCCCGCGATGATCATCGGCTGGACCCGTCCCGATCCCGAACCGGAACCCTGACGGGTGACACCGGGGCTGCGGCCTTCATCGACGCAGCCCCACCCGCCGATCAGTAGCCCTGCATCACCTTGCGCAGCGCGTACTCGGTGAGCGAGACCAGTGCCTGCTTGGCCGGCTCGCGGCGGCGGGCGTCGATCGACATGATCGGGACATCCGCGGGGACCGCGAGGGCCTGGCGGATGTCCTCGAGCGGGTACTTCGGTGCGTCGTCGAACTCGTTGAGCGCCACCAGGAACGGCAGGCCACGGGCCTCGAAGTAGTCGACGGCCGCGAAGCTGTCCTCCAGCCTGCGGGTGTCGACCAGCACCACGGCGCCGATGGCGCCGCGGATGAGGTCGTCCCACATGAACCAGAACCGGTACTGGCCCGGCGTACCGAACAGGTACAGGACCAGGTCGTCGGCGAGGCTGATCCGGCCGAAGTCCATGGCCACCGTGGTGGTCGACTTCTGCGGAATGCCGGTGAGGTTGTCGATTCCGGCACTGGCATTGGTCACCAACGCCTCGGTGCGCAGCGGAACGATCTCCGACACCGCACCGACCAACGTGGTCTTACCGACACCGAAGCCACCGGCAACAACGATCTTCGCCGAAGTCGGCTTGCTCGTGCGGGTGTCGACCTGCGCCGTCGAATCAAATACGCCGGAGTCCACTGAGAACCCTTTCGATCAGCTCGCGACGTTCATCGTCGCTGGAATCGTCTTTCAAAGTCGCCGAGACCCGAACATGACCGGCCTCGATGAGGTCGGCCACCAGTACCCGCGCAACCCCGATGGGGATGCGCAGCTGGGCGGCTATCTCGGCGACGGACGGCGATTGTCTGCACAACTCCACGATGGACGTTTCGAGGTTGTTCAGTTCGAACTGCCGCTCCATGGCGACCGGATGCGAGGCAACGAGAGCCTCCAACGCCAACTCGACTGCCGGCCTGGTACGGCCGGAAGTCAACGAGTAAGGGCGAACGAGGCTTGGCTCGGCGCTTCCCATGCGGTGATCGTCTATGTCCATCCCACCATCAGGAACCCATCGTGACGCGTGGCGTGGCCTGGACGGTCTGGCCCACACGCTCGACCAACAGAGCCATCTCGTAGCCGACCTGACCGATGTCACACGAGGTGTTGGTCAGGACCGCGAGATAGGAGCCGTCGCCCACTGCCATCAGCAGCAGGTAACCGTGCTCCATCTCGACGACGGACTGCAGTACCGTACCGCCTTCGAACAGATTCGACACACCGACGGACAGGCTGGCCAGACCGGCGGTGACAGCAGACAGCTGCTCCGCGCGGTCGACCGGTAGCTGGGCACTGGCGGCCATCAGCAGGCCGTCGGCCGAGACAAGGACAGCATGGGCTACGCCAGGAACCTCGTTGGCGAAGTTCGAAACCAGCCAATCCAGCTGACGGTTCGTACCACCTAGATCGGGGTTCATCGGTCTCCTTTATCTCCGGTTAGGTTCATTGCCTTCATTGCGCGGCCATCCCGGACGCCCTGCTGGTGACGACTCAAGCTGGACCTGATGGTTTCAGGGTCGCGCTTCGGTGTGCGGTCGGCGTTACCGGTCACGCCACCGGGCACGAGCCTTCCGCCCGGATTGCGTTGTGGCAAGCCGGCGGCCGTTCGGGCCTCGGCTTGCGCCTCGGCGGCCCGTCGCGCGGCCTGCCAACCTTCGTCACCGGGTGATTCGAAGGCGGCGGCCAGCTGGGACCGGTCGGAATTCTCGTCCGTGAGCCACGCCGACATCATCTCCGCGAAGATCGGCGTTCCGCCCATCACGGAATCGCCCTCCGGTGCCGGCTGCAACCTGGTCTGGAAGAACGACGCGGCCTTGGCCGGATTCGACCGATAGCTGTGCCGTCCCGGATCACGCCCTGCCGACGCAGCGTTCCCCGGCTCCGCAGGATCCCGATCCCGTTGCGGCAGAGCCACTCCCGGCCCGGCGTTCGCCTGCGGTACCACAGTAGCGCCGGGAGCACGCTGGGGCAGCCCATTCGGTCCGAGTGGGCGCTCCGGCGCGGCTTCACCGCGCTGCGGGAGGCCGGGCGCGCGCTGCGGGAGGCCACCCTCGGCCGTATCCCGGTGGGCGGCGGGCGTTTCCGACGGGGTGCGCTGCGGCAGGCCACCGGCGGGGTTGCGTTGCGGCAGCCCGTTGGCCGGATCGCGTTGCGGCAGACCGCCGGAGGGGTTGTCCAGGCGCGGCAGGCCGCCGGACTGCTCGCGGTGCGGCAGACGCGGGGTCGGCTCGCGCTGGGGCAGGCCACCACGCTGCGGCAGACCGGTCGACGGATCGCGCTGCAGTGGTTCGGAATCACGCTGCGGCGCAGGGCCACCACGCTGCGGCAGGCCCGTCGACGGGTCGCGCTGCAGCGGCTCGGAATCACGCTGCGGCACGGGGCCGCCACGCTGCGGGAGACCGGTCGGCGGGTTGTTCTGCGCACGCTGTGGCAGGCCGGTGGACGGATCACGTTGTGGCAGACCACCGGTCTGCTCACGCTGCGGCAGACCGTTGGACGGGTCACGCTGCGGGAGGCCACTCGAGGGCGCGCGCTGCGGCAGGCCACCGGACGGCGGGCCGCTCGCCGGGTCACGCTGCGGGAGACCACCGGTCTGGTCGCGCTGAGGTGCGCGGTTCGACGGGTCGCGCTGCGGCAGCCCGGTCGACGGGTCACGCGGCGGCGCGCCGTTGGCGCCGGGCGAACGCTGCGGCAGGCCGCCCTCACGTGTGGGTGCCGCGTCACGCGGCGGCTGACCCTGCTCGCGGGCGGGAGCACCGTTGGCTCCCGGCTGACGCTGCGGCAGGCCACCGGCCGTCGGCGCGGGCTTGGCCTCGCCCGGCTTGCCCTGCGGGGGCTGGGGTGGCTGGGGTGGCTGCGGACGCTGCGGCGCGCCGGGACCACCCGCTGCCAGATTGCGCTTGGGCAGGTTGGCCGCGGCCAGCTTGCCGCGCTGCGGCACATTGCCCTGACCGGGGGCGGCCGGGCGCAACGACGTGGACTGCTCGTTGCCGTCCTGCGTCTGCGCCATGGCATTGCCCGGCTGACGCTGCGGCAATCCACCGGGACCGGTCGGCGGCGGGCTCACGCCCGGGTCGACGGTGACCATCATGTTGCCACCCGGGGTACGGGTGATCGCCCGGGTCTGCATGGTGCTCGGCTGCTGCGGCTGCTGGGGCTGCGGCTTCTGCTGCTGCGGCGGTTGCTGCTGCTTCTGCAGCTGGTTCGGCGGCACGACCGCGCCACCGGCACCCGAGACGATCAGGCCGACCGGCACGTGCACGGTGACGGTGACGCCCGGATCGCGCGCGGTGTCGAACGTCGGGCGCAGGCGAACGGTGAGACCGTGCCGCTCGGCCAGGCGGCCGACCACGAACAGGCCCATGTGACGTGCGGTGTCGGGGCCGGGCTCGGCGGCCTGCTCGAGCCTGCGGTTGATGTCGGTCATCTCCGCGGGCGGCATACCGATGCCCCGGTCGGCGACCTCGATCAGCAGGCCCTGGTCGTGTGCCTGCGCGAAGGTGAACTTGACGTCGGTCTCCGGCGGAGAGGCGCGCAGCGCGTTGTCGAGCAACTCGGCGAACAGGTGCGCCAGGTCGGAGGCGGCCGGTTCGACGAGCGAACCGCGCGGGGTAGCACCGAGCTTGACGCGTTCGTAGTCCTCGACCTCGGAGATCGCGGCGCGCAGCACGTCGGCGATCTCGACAGGCGCCGACTTGGAACGCCGCTGCTTGGTGCCGGCGAGGATCAGCAGGTTGTCGCCGTTACGGCGCATGCGC
Source organism: Nocardia rosealba (assembly GCF_020216065.1). Taxonomy (GTDB): domain Bacteria; phylum Actinomycetota; class Actinomycetes; order Mycobacteriales; family Mycobacteriaceae; genus Nocardia; species Nocardia rosealba. The sequence continues at coordinate 65,291 of NZ_JAIWNA010000007.1, read as the reverse complement.
GCGGCGAGGTGGTCGAGGCGGAAGAGGTTCTCGAGCAGGCGCGGGTCCTTCTCGTCGTACTCCATCGCCTCGATCAGGGTGAGCTGATGGTCGACGAGCGACTTGGACCGCCGCGCCAGCGTCTCGAACATGTCGTTGACCTGCGAACGCATCTGCGCCTGGTCGCTGGCCAGGCGCAGCGCCTGACCGTGGATGTCGTCGACGGCGCGGGCCAGCTGACCGATCTCCTCGTCGGAGCGCACCGGCATCGGCTCGAGCGGTACGTCCTCGGGGGCGGCGCCGTTGCGGAGCTGGGCGACCTCGTGGGGCAGGTCGGACTCGGCGACGCGCAGCGCGGCCAGGCGCAGGCGGTGCAGCGGCACGATCATCGAGCGCGCGACGAACACGGCGAGCAGCAGCGCGGCGAGGATGGTCGCGATGACGACCGCGGTGTAGGTCCAGGCGCCGGTGGCGGCCGAGGTGGTGAGCTCGTCCATCGAGGTCTCGATGGCCTTGGTCGACCCGTCGACGACGCTTTCGTAGGCCACGAGGCTGGTGACCAGCGAGGTACGCATCTCGCCGATGGGCAGCTTGCCCGCCTGCACGTCGGGCCCGCTCACCAGGTTCTGGCGGATGTCGGCCTGGGTCTTCAGGTCGGCGAGCACCTGGTCGCCGTCGGGGAAGCGGTTGGCGAGCACGTCGAGCAAGTGACGTTCGGTACTCACGCCGGTGAGGTAGTTCTGCGGACCGGCGGGCGATCCACGCAGCATCTCCGAGATCGCGGCGAGCTGGTCGACGAGCACCGAGCGGGTGTTGAGCGAGTCGACGAGGCGCAGCTTCGCGGTGTCCATGACCGGGTTGCTCACCTGGGCGATCGTCGACTCGACGATCGCGACGCTGTCCTTGCGCATCTGCTCGACCGAGGCGAGCGCGGTTTCGGGCGAGGCCGTGAGCCCCTTGCCCTGTGCACGCACATTCTTGGCCTGGGCGACCATCCGCTCGAGCGCGGAATGCGCCTTCGGCAGGTCGACGAGTCGACCGAGCGCGCCCTCACCCTCGGTGATGGCGGCGTCGAGGTCGACGAGGTCCTGATCGGTCACCAGGGTGACCCCGGGACCGGCGGGCACCGTCTGGCTACCGGTCACCCGCGCGGTCACAGCACTGAGCGAGGTGACCGACGGAATCGCGTCTACCTGCTCGTTGATGCTCGAAAGCCGGTTGGCCTCGGTGAACTCGGAGGTAATCCTCGACACGCCGAGCCCGACCGCGACCGCGAGAGGCACGGCCAAGACGGCCGTAACCTTCCAACGCAGGTCCCAGTTGCCGAGCGCCCAGCGCTTGCTGCCGGACCTAGCGGCGTCACGCATCTCCCACTCACTTTCCAAACTGGCCTCGTACCGTGCGCCATCACGAACCTCCACAGGCGCAATGGTGGCTCGCCAGACGGTGCTGGCCGAGAACTGCGGCTGGCCGAGAAATTGCGTCTACGACTGCCCGAATAAGTGACAACAGATTCTAACGGATCAATAACTTCTTGGCCGACTCCCGGTAGAGGTCCGCGCGATGACCTGCCCGTTACAGGCAAAACCAAAGGTCGCGGCACCCCCTCGGGTGTCGCGTGAAGTCTGCCACAATCATCAGGATCTATCGAGCGGGCACGAAGCGAGGCTAGGAGTCACAGGCTTGGACACCGAACACGAGTACCGGCCGGTCTATCAGACCAGCCTGGTCGATCCAGCCGACTTCTGGTCAGCCGCCGCTCGCGAGATCGAGTGGGATCTGGCCCCCGAGCACACTCTCGATGCCGCCGACAAACGTTCGGCCCGTTGGTATCCCGACGGCAAGCTCAATACCTGTGTGAACGCCCTCGATCGTCATGTGCGCGGCGGAACTCTCGCCGAAGGTGGACGTTCGGATCAGGCCGCGTTGATCTATGTGTCGGGCATGACCGACACCACAACGACTTATACCTATGCGGAATTGCTCAGCGAGGTGGAACACTTCGCCGGGGCGATGCGTGATCTCGGCGTGGTCGCCGGTAACCGGGTGGTGATCTATCTGCCGATGATCCCCGAAGCCGTGATCGCCATGCTGGCGTGCGCCCGCATCGGCGCGGTCCACTCGGTGGTCTTCGGCGGGTTCGCCGCGCCCGAGCTGGCGGCCCGCATCGACGACGCGGAGCCGGTGCTCGTCGTCACCGCGTCGGGCGGGCTCGAGCCGGGCCGCCGCATCGAGTACCCGCCGATCGTGCTGCAGGCCCTCGACCTGGCCGAGAGCACCTCGGTACGCACGGTGCTCGTCAAACAGCGCCCGCAGTTCCCGACCATCGAGTTCGCCCAGGACCAGCCCGCCACCGACGTGCTGCCCGCCTCGGATCAGACCATCGCCGCGCGCTGGCTGGACTGGGACGCCACCGTCGCCGACGCCGAACCGGCCGAGCCGGTGACCGTGGGCGCCTGCGACCCGCTCTACATCCTCTACACCTCGGGAACCACCGGAAAGCCCAAGGGCGTGGTGCGCGACAACGGCGGCCACGCGGTCGCCCTCGCCTGGTCGATGCGCAATATCTACGACGTGGGCCCGGGTCAGGTGTTCTTCGCATCCTCCGATGTGGGCTGGGTGGTCGGCCACTCCTACATCGTCTACGCGCCCTTGTTCGTAGGCGCCACCACGGTGCTCTACGAGGGCAAACCGGTCGGCACCCCCGACGCGGGCGCGTTCTGGCGCATCGTCGACGAACACGACGTGCGAGTACTGTTCACCGCCCCCACGGCGCTGCGTGCGATCCGCCGCGCCGACCCGGAGGCCACCGCCGCCCGCCGCCACGACCTGTCCCGGCTGCGTGCCCTGTTCTGCGCGGGCGAGCGGCTCGACCCGGCCACCTTCGAATGGGCGAGCGACACCCTGCTCGCCGGTCATCCCGACACCCCGGTCGTCGACCACTGGTGGCAGACCGAGACCGGCTGGCCCATCTGCGCCGACCCGCTCGGCCTGCAGGAACTGCCCGTGAAGCCCGGTTCGGCCGGGGTGCCGGTGCCCGGGTACCGCCTGCGGGTGCTCGATGCCAGCGGCAACCCGGTACCCAACGGCACCGAGGGCAATATCGTCATCGGCCTGCCGTTGCCCCCCGGCTGCCTGAGCGGTCTGTGGCGCGACCGGGAGCGGTTCGTGCGCTCCTATCTCTCGGCGTTCCCCGGCCACTACCTCACCGGCGACTCCGGCTACTTCGACGAAGACGGCTACCTCTACGTCCTCGGCCGCTCCGACGACGTCATCAATATCGCCGGGCACCGGCTCTCGGCGGGCAGTATCGAGGCCGCCATCTCCGGGCACGAGGCCGTCGCCGAGTGCGCCGTGATCGGCGTGCCGGATGAACTCAAGGGCAGCCTGCCGCTGGCGTATGTGGTGCTCAAGCAGGGCGTCGAGATCGAGCCCGACCAGTTGCGCGACGAGCTCGTGGAACGGGTGCGCGAGCAGATCGGCGCCATCGCCACCCTGCACGACGCGATCGTCGTGACCGGCCTGCCCAAGACCCGCTCGGGCAAGATCCTGCGCAAGACCATCCGCCAGCTCACCGCCGGTGAGCACGTGGAACCCCCGGCCACCATCGAGGACCCGGCCGTCCTCACCGCCCTGGCCGACCGCATCCTCGCCAACCCCCCGCTCGGCAGGCCGACCACCCCCGACCACGACGGCGACCAGGTAGCACCGTGACATTGGCGGCTGGCGCCGCGGTTCTCGGCGCTTGACTCCGCCTCTTCCCTCCCTCCGGGCACTCCTTCGTCGCACCCTCCGCTCAGTCCAGAGGCGGAGGCGCGCCGAGAACAGGACATCGGCGGCAGTTTTCGACGCTCGAGTCCCCCTAGGATTGCGGCGTGACTGAACGTGCTGCCGCTGCCGCTACCGTGCTGGTCGTCGACGACGACGAAGACGTGCTCGCCTCGGTGGAGCGCGGTCTACGGCTCTCCGGGTTCCAGGTGCTCGTCGCCCGCGACGGTGGCGCCGCGTTGCGGGCGGTGTCCGAGCACGCGCCCGACGCGGTGGTGCTCGATATGAACATGCCGGTCCTCGACGGCGCCGGGGTGGTGACGGCGCTGCGGGCCATGGGCAACGACGTGCCGATCTGCGTGCTCAGCGCCCGTGCCTCGGTGGACGACCGGATCGCCGGGCTGGAGTCGGGTGCCGACGACTACCTGGTGAAACCGTTCGAGCTGGCCGAACTGGTCGCCCGCATCCGCGCCCTGCTGCGCAGGCGGACCGACACTCCCGACCAGGCGGCCCCCGGCGCGATCACCGTCGGCCCGCTGCAGGTGGATGTCGCGGGTTATCGCGCACTGCTGCACGGGCGTGAAATCGAGCTCACCAAAAGGGAATTCGAATTGCTGTCCACCCTGGCGCGCAATGCGGGTGTGGTGCTCACGCGCGAGCGGCTGCTGGAATTGGTGTGGGGTTACGATTTCATAGCCGATACGAATGTGGTCGACGTGTTCGTCGGATACCTTCGCCGCAAACTCGAAATAGATGACACGCCAAGGATTTTGCACACCATTCGCGGCGTCGGATTCGTGTTGCGGGAACCTAAATGACCGTGCGGTCGCCGAAAGTCCGTCGCAGGCAATCGTTTTCGTTGCGAACACGGGTCGCGGCGGCCGCGGCGGCGGGTGCGGTGATCATCGTGAGCATTGCCGCGTTCGTGGGTTTTCAAGCGATCGAACGCAATAATGTGACCCAGACAGATCAGCAACTCGAAATCGCCTCGCGCATCGTGCTGATCGAGCCGGTGCTCGCCACCGGTTTCGTGAATCTGACCGGGCTGCAGAACACGATGGCGCTCACCGTGCGCGACAACGGCCAGGTGACCGCGTCCAGCTCCACCCAGCTGCCGGATCTCGCGCCCGGCTCGCAGACCGTCGAGGTGAACGACCAGCCCTACCGGGTCCTCACCACCACCGAGAACCAGCCCGCGGGTCGCACTGTGTCGCTTGCCATTCCGACCACCGAGGCGGCGAAGGCGACGGCCGACCAGCAGCGCTGGGTACTCGCGGGCGCCGCGATCGCGGTCGCCGCGGCGGCTGCCCTCGGCTGGCTCCTCGCTGGTCGGGCTGTCGACCCGATCGTGCGACTCACCCGGCAGGTCTCGGCGCGCAGCGCCTTCCCCGATCCCGACCACCCTGCCCAACCGGTCGACGGTTCCGGCGTCGACGAGGCGGAGAAACTCGCCGAGGCGGTGAACACCATGCTCGCCCGCGTCGATCAGGCCCAGGCCGAGACCGCCGCCGCGCTGGAGACCGCCCGCGACTTCGCCGCGGTGTCCGCCCACGAACTGCGTACGCCCCTCACCGCGATGCGCACCGACCTCGAGGTACTGCGCACGCTCGATCTCACCGACGCCCAGCGCCGCGAGATCCTCGACGATCTGGCCCGCACCGAAACCCGCGTCGAGACGACGCTTTCCGCACTGGAACGGCTGGCCCGTGGTGATCTCACCGCCGAAGCCGACCATGTGGCCACCGATGTGGCCGACCTGTGCGACCAGGCCGCGCACGACGCCATGCGGCACAACCCCGGCCTTTCGGTGCGCATCGACACCGACGCCGAACTGATCACCCGCGGTCTGCCTGCGGGCCTGCGCCTGGCCGTCGACAACGCGCTGACCAACTCGGTGAAACACGGCGGCGCGACCGAGGCCGTCGTCTCGGCGCACCGCGTCGGCGCCGACCGCGTGGTCATCGCGGTCGACGACAACGGCATCGGCGTTCCCGCCGGGGAACGCGACCGGGTGTTCGAGCGGTTCGCCCGTGGTTCCAACGCGACGAAGATCGGCTCCGGCCTCGGCCTCGCTCTGGTCGCCCAGCAGGCCCAGCTGCACGGCGGCCGGGCCTACTTCGAGAACAGCACCCTCGGCGGCGCACGGCTGGTGCTCGACCTGCCGATTCGCCCCGCTGTCTGAGATCGCGACACCCCTGAGACCGCGAGGAACCGGGACAGAGACGACGATCACTCATAATTCGCCGTGACGATGTCCTGCGCGTCGGTGTCCATCACAGGAGCAGCGGAGGAGGTGGGCGTGTGACGACGTCACCCGCGGCCGAGACAGAGCTGGACGACGCGACCCTGGCAGGTCGGGCGCGTGACGGCGATGTCCGCGCATACGAGCAGCTGGTGCTGCGCTATCAAGGACCGATGTTCCGGCTGGCTGCCAAGATGCTGGCCGACCGCGCCGAGGCCGAGGACGTCACCCAGGAGGTGTTCCTCAAGGCCTGGCGAACGATCGCGCGCCTGCAGGACGACGCCGCGTTCGCGGGCTGGCTCTACCGGATGACGACCAACCGGTGTCTCAATGTCATCCGCGCGCGCCGCCCGTCCACCGAGGTCGACCCGGATACCACGGCGTCGACCCGCAGCGACACCCGACCCGAGCACGCCACCGAGGTGAGCAGCCAGATGGCCGCGCTGACCGACGCGCTGCAACTGCTCACGCCCGAACAGCGGGCCTGCTGGCTGCTGCGCGAAGTGCACGGCCGTTCCTATGACGAGATCGCCGAAATCGTCGGCACCAACAGCACTGCGGTGCGCGGACGGATCGCGCGTGCCCGAGCCCAACTGGCAGAGGTGATGAAGCCATGGCGGTGACCCACAACGACAACGACTACCTGCTCCCGTGCGGACGCGGCCTCGAACAGGTGTGGGAACGACTCGACGACAAAGACATCGACAGCCACGAAGCGACGTGCCCGCAGTGCGCCGCGGCCAGGGAGAGCCTGCTGACCTTGCGCACGGCCACCCGCGAACTGATCGAGGAACCCGACCCACCCCCACCCGATCTGTTCGGGCGCATCATGTCGGCCGTGCGCGCCGATGTGCGCCGTGGACGCACCCTCACACTCGACACACCTCATCCCGGCGCCATCCAGGTCAGCGAACAGGCGGTGGCCGTTGTGCTGCGGTTCGCGGCCGACACCGTCGACGGCGTGCGCGCCCGCGGTTGCCGGGTGCAGAGCAGCGAACCCGGCGCGGACGGCGAGCAGGTGATCGCCGTCGACATGACCATCGCCGTGCGCCACGGCGTGCCGCGCATCGAGGACGTCGTCTCGCTGGTGCGCGAACGGGTGCGCGCCGCGGCCACCGCACGGGTCGGCGTGCACCTGGGCAGGCTCGACCTCACCGTGGTCGACATCTACGAGGAGGACCGGTGACCGGGATGCTGCCCGAAACCGAAGTGATCGTCGGCGACGCCGTGATCGCCGCGGTCGCCGCGCGGGCGGCGGCCTCGGTGTCCGGGGTCGCCCGGCTCGAGCCCGGGGTGCTCGGCCTGGTCGGTCAGCTCGCTCGCACCGGCCGTCAGCTCTGGATCGGGCAGGAACCCGCCGCCTCGGCCGGTGTCCGGGTGCGGCGTACCGGTGGGCTGCTCAGCCTCCAGGTCGATCTGGCGCTGACGGCGTCGGCGCATGTCGGCGAGGTCGGCCGGGCGGTGCAGCAGGCGGTCGCGCGAGCGATCACCGAAGACACCGGCGCCGAGGTCGACGGGGTGACGGTGTGGGTACTCGATATCGAACCGGGGCGATCGTGAGCGGTGAGACCGAATTGATCGACCGGATCGTCGCGGCCATCGATGCCGTCGACGGAGTACATCCCGCTGTCCCGATGGGCTTGGAGAACAGTCGCTGGTTGCCGTGGAACGCGGGCAGCTCGGCGGTGGATCTCGATGAGACGACGGTGCAGTTGCGCGTGGTTGCCGCGAGTTTGCCGCTGCGCCCGCTGATCGACAAGCTCGAGGCCGCGGTTCGCCCGCTGCTCGACGAAACCCCGTGGGCAGGCGCGGGGTTGCGGATCCATGTGGTCGACCTGCACGCCGAAACCGTTGCCGGCGGGAGCGATCCAGATCACGTTCCCCGCCCGTGACGAAAGCCCGGCCACGGTGTCCTACCAGTGTTAGTTCGAGAAATGTTGGAGCACAACACCATCGGAGGAAGCTATGACCAGCACGAGCACCGAGAACAGCAAGGCCGTCGAGAAGACCGGCGCACCGGGCAAGGGTACGGGCGCGCTGGCGACCGACCAGGGCACGACGACCATCGCCGATACCGTTGTCCAGAAGATCGCCGGACTCGCGGCGCGTGAGGTCCGCGGCGTGTACGCCCTCGGTGGTGGCACCGCCCGCGCGATCGGCGCACTGCGCGACCGCATTCCGGGCGCTTCCTCGAGCATCGGTCAGGGCGTTTCGGTCGAGGTCGGCGAGAAGCAGGCCGCGGTCGACCTGGAACTCGTCGTCGAATACGGCGTCGCCATCGCCGAATTGGCGCGCGCGGTGCGCCGCAACGTGATCACGGCCATCGAGCAGATGACCGGACTCGAGGTCGTCGAGGTCAACATCAACGTCAATGACGTCTACATCGAAGACGAGTCCGACGATCAGCAGCAGCCGACCCGCGACCGGGTGCAGTGACATGAACGCCACCACGATCTGCCTCGTCATGGGCCTGTCCCTCGGCTTCGCGGCCGCTTTCGGCGGGCTCGGCGCGTTCGCCGTGGTGCTGATCTTCGGTGGCCTCGGCCTGCTGATCGGGCGCTGGCTCGACGGTGAGGTCGATCTGTCCGGGCTGCTGCGGTCGGCGCAGGATCGGAGCAGAAGGTGACCAGCGCCGCCACCGAGCCGGCCGACGTCACCGCCGGTCCCCCGGCCACCGAGCTGCCAGGGGCGACGACGATCGACGAGCGCGTCGTCCGGCGCATCGCCGCTCGGGCCGCGACCGAGGTGGCCGGGGTCGAACCGGATGTGCGGGTGCGCGCCGAGGTCGTCGGGACCGGCGCCACCCTACACGTCCGGCTCCCGGTCCGCTATCCGTCGCCGGTCGCCCGTGTCACCGACGCGTGCCGCGCGCACCTCATCGCCAGGACCGAGGCGCTGACCGGTCTGACCGTGCCACGAGTCGACATCGAGGTGTCGGCCATGGTGCCCGAACCGCCGGAAAGGAGAGTTCGATGACGCGTCGCCCCCGCCGGGTCGTCCCGGCCGTCGTCGTCGCGCTGGCGTTGCTCGGCGTCGCCGTGCTCGTCGCGGTGTCGCTGATCCAGCGGCTCACCGGGTCACGGGAATGGGTTTCCTACGACAGCCTCGCCACTCGGCTGCACGACACGTCGTGGGACAGCGTGTGGGTGCTCGGTGCGGGTGCGGTCCTCGCCGCGGTGGGGTCGGCGCTGCTCGCGGCCGCGGTGCTGCCGGGCAAGCCGGTGGTACTCGCGCTGGAACCCGGCGACGATCTGGAGGCTGGGATCGCGCGGCGCAGCCTGCGGCACGCGCTCACTGATGCCGCCGGCGCCGTCGACGGTGTCGACAAGGCGCGGGTCCGGTTGCGTCGCAAGAAGATCCACATCGCGGGGCACACCAACCACACCGCCGAGCGGACGGCCGAGAATCTCGGCACGGCGGTAGCCGCCCGGTTGGACCGCATCAGACCAGCCGTTGTCCCCCGCCTGCGCACAAGTCTGCGCACGATCGGACCAGGAGGTACGCGATGACCGTCGTCAACCGGCCCGCCCGGCTCAATCGCGGACTGCTCGGACTGCTCGGTCTCACGCTCGCCACGGCGGGTGGGCTGCTGATCGCGGCACACCTCGGTGCCTTCGCCCGGATTTCGCGCGATTCGCCGCTGGTACCCGGGACGGCGGAACCACCGCGCTGGGTCTTCTTCCTCGCTGTGGCGGGAGCCGTCGTCCTCGCGCTCGCCGCGTTGCGGTGGCTGGCCGCCCAATTCACGCGGCTGCCCAAGCAGACCGTGTGGCAGCTCGGGGACTCCACCGACCAGGGGTACACCCGTCTCGGTTCCGCTGCCGCGGCCGAACCGGTTGCCGCCGACATCGAGACCTACGACGGGGTTCGCTCGGCTACCGCCCGGCTCTCGGGTACAAAGCTGGCACCCGATCTGCATCTGCTTGTCGATACCGCCCCCGACGCCGATCTGACCGCATTGCGCAAACGGATACTCGGTCACGCCGTTCCCCGGTTGCGAACAGCCTTGGAGCTCAGCGCGATTCCGGTGAGCGTCGAGTTCCGGATCGCCGATCGCGGAAGAACCAAGCGCGCCGTGTAGCCGAAAGCCCCGCGACCCGCCAGGACGGCGAGTGCGGGGCTTTCGTGTGTCGAGCCGAGAGCTATCGTCCGCGGGTGCGGATCATCAGGGCAGGACCTGGGGGACGGCTTCCGGGATGACCAGGCCGATGACGGCGCCGATGACCGCGCCGGTGATGGCGGTGGAGATCACGCCGGGGATGGCGCAGAAGACGTAGCCGATGATGAACGCGGCCAGGGCCGGGACGCACAGGATGGCGGCGGCGATCGCACCGATCGTCGCGCCCGCGGCGGCACCGTTCTGGACCGGGTCGTGGTTGGCGGCGGCCGGGTCGGTGGCGATGTTCTTCAGCTCGGTGCTGGTGTCGGCCGACAGCGCGGGGGCCATCGACACGCTCTTGCCGTCGGCCGAGATCACGGAGGCGACCGCGATGGCGTTGCCGTCGACGGTGTTCAGCTTCAGCGGCACCTCACCGACGGTGACGCCCTCGGCGGACACCACGGTCAGCGCGTCGGGGGTGAGCACGAAGCGGCCGTTCTCGACGGTCGCGGAGATGGTGCGCAGGTCGGGCGAGACAGAGCTGCGGAAGTCGACACCGCCCTCGGAGACGACGCTGGACAGGCCGGTGGCGATCTGCGCCTGACGCTCTGTCACGTCGGCGGCAGCGGTGCCCGCGGTGACCAGCGAGGTGGCGACGGCCAGCGGCAGCGCGGCGACGAACGCGCGGCGACCCGCACGGGTGATGGTGTGACGGAACATGAAAATGTCTCCCTCCCGATGCCTCCGGTGACCCCCGAACCCCCGGACGAATCGAAAAAATTCTCGATGTCGATTGACTCGAGATTTGTACCGAACAGAACAGCTGCGAAACCGGAACTGTGACACAGCACATAGCATTCGGGGGTTAACAGTCCCGATGAGTGGGAACAGGTGTTCCTCAACGAACTCTCAGACAACCCCCACGACCCGCACCGAACTGTCCCGATACCGTCGCGGCTGTGATCCACACACGCGCCCGCCTGCTCTGCCTGTTCACCGCCGTCCTGCTCACCGGTGCCACCGTCGCCGCTTGCGCCACAACGGATTCCGCGCCGACCGGGATCGCGCTTGTCAACGCCGACACCGGACCGACCGGGGAACGGGTCGCCAAGGCGGTGAAGGACGCGGGCGGCTACGAGTGGACGCTCGCGAAGCCCGGTGAGGTCGACCCCGGCGACTACGCCGCGGTGATCACGCTGCCCGCCGATCTCACCTCGGCCATGGCCACCCTCGCCACGCCGACACCGCAGCGCGCCAAGGTCACCGTCACCACACACGAGGGCGCCGACCATGGCACGGTGAACGGCGCGGTCGACGTGGTGACTCACCGGATCGGCGCGTCCGGCGTGGATGCGGCACTTGCGGCGGTGTCGCAGGCACGCAATCAGATGACCTCGGTGCAGTTCACCGCCCAGCTCCTGAGCGCGGGCGTGAACGCGGCCGCCGATGGGGCCGACCAATTCAGCGGCGGCGCGGAGCAGTTGCTCGGCTTCCTCGACTTCGCCAAACAGGGTGCGGGACAGCTCACTTCGGCGATCGAGCTGCTGAACCAGACCGTCGACGGCGCGGCACTGCAGGCCACCCAGCTCGCCGATGCCCTCAGCTCCACCGGCGTGACCGTCGCGGGCGTGCAGAACAGCGCGGCCGCCCTCGGCTCCGGTCTCGACCAGATCCTGCCGCCGTTGAAGGCACTCCCCTTCGCCGCCGACCCCCAGTTGGCCGGCATCATCACCAAACTCGAAGCGCTCCAGGCGGTCTCGAATCAGGCGGGCACCCAGCTGGCCGGCCTGAGCGAATTGACCGGCGCCGCAGTAGATCCCGACACCGACCTCGGCACCCTCCTGCGCACCGTCGTAGCCCGCCTCAACAGCGCCCGCGACCAGCTCACCCAGGGCGCCGCCCTCGCCAAAGACCTCCCCACCCTCGCCGAACAGGGCGGCGCCCAACTGGTCTCGGCCATCGAACAACTCACCGGCGGCGTAGGCGCCCTCCAGAACATCGTCGGCAACCTCAACACCCAAACCAACAAGGCCCTCGAAGCCCTCCCCCCACGCGGCCAGTCCCAACAATCCGCCCTCGCCCTCGCCCTCACCGACCCGGTCGAGGTCGTCCACGAGTAGCCCCGGTATCTGCGCTGGAAATGCCTGCGGCCCGGTCGAAGTAGACCGGGCCGCAGGGGTTTCGGGGTCAGGGCAGGATCTGGGGGATGACGTCCGGGGCGGCTACGCCGACGATGGCGCCGATCAGGGCGCCTACCAGGGCGTTGGGGAGGCCGACGAGGCCGACGCAGGGCAGGTAGAGGATCATCGTGGTGATCATCGGGATGCAGACGACGGCAGCGGCGATGAGGCCGATGCCCGCACCGATGGCTGCGGCGTTCTGGACCGGGTCGGGGAACTGGGCGGCGGGGTTGGTGGCGATGGTGCGCAGTTCGGCCGTCGCGGCGGGGGTGGGCTGCGGGGTCACCGTGAGGCTGTGGCCGTCGGCGGCGATCTCGGTGGCGAGGGAGATGAGGTTTCCGCCCGCCGTGGTGAACGAGGTGGGGATCTGCCCGGTCTGCTCGCCCGCGGCCGATTCGACGACGACACCCTGCGGGCCGAGCACGAAACGACCGTCGGAGAGCGAGGCCGACACGGTGCGCAGGTCCGGGGCGACAGTCGTGCTGAACCCTTCGCCGGTGCTGGCCAGCCCCTGCGCGAAGCGCACCTGATCGGATTCGGCCGAAGCCGTCCCGGCACCGACCACGCTCACCGCGACGGCGACGGGCAGCACGGCGGCCAGCGCGTGACGGACAACCTTGTGGTGGAACATGATCGAGAATCTCCCTCCCGAATCACCCGGGCAGCCGGGCCCCGGACGAATCGAACAAGTCACTGTCATGGACAACGCATTGGAAACGAGACACACGGGAGCTATGGCTCCGGTCACACTCGCCGCACATTACCCCGATGCCCGACCGGACCGTGCCACGGGTCGTCGCAGCCCGTAAGCTGACGCGCGGGAAGGGGGGCACGATGATCGAAACCGGCTCTGGTACACACAATGTCGCGCCACAACCGGCGACCCGGTCGCACCGCGCCGGCTGGATCGTCCTCGGAGTGTTGCTCGGCCTGGCACTGGTCATCGGCGGCACGGCGGGTGCGGTCGCCCTGCAACGCGACCCCGTGACGCCCACCGCCCTGCCCGGCGAACCCGTGGTCGCCCCGCAGGAAGCCGCGCGCCTGGCGGCCTGCGACTTCGCGCGCGCGATGGCCACCTACCATTACAGCGATCTCGGGCCCTATTTCGACAGTATGAAGGCCGGAACCACCGGCACAATGCATGACGACTTCGCCACGAGCACGGACTCGTTGCGCCAGATGATGGAACCGCTCGGATCGACCTCGGCGGTCGTCGGCGAACCGGAGTGCCTGGTGAGGTCCGGCGCCGGAGACGAGTACGTCATCGTCGTCTTCCTCACCACCCACCGCACGTCCTTCACCGACCCGGTGGGTATGCCGCAGAAGACCACCTTCGCCCTGACCATGCGCAAAGTCGGCGTCCGGTGGTTGTGCGCCCAAGCCGATCCCATGTGAAACGTCGACGGCCCGTGTCTCCCTGAGGGAAACACGGGCCGCCGCTAGCTCAGCTCAGTTGGCGTCGAGCAGGTCGATCACGAAGACCAGGGTCTTGCCCGACAGGTGGTGACCCGCACCGACCGGACCGTAGGCCAGCTCCGGCGGGATGGTCAGCTGGCGACGGCCGCCGACCTTCATCCCCGGGATACCGTCCTGCCAGCCCTGGATCAGGCCGCGCAGCGGGAAGGTGATGGATTCACCACGGTCCCAGGAGGAATCGAACTGCTCGCCGGTCTCGAACTCGACGCCGACGTAGTGGACCTCCACGGTGCCGCCGGGCACAGCTTCGGCGCCTTCGCCTTCGATGATGTCCTTGATGACGAGCTGAGAGGGCGGCGGGCCCTCCTGGAATTCGATTTCCGGCTTGGTCATTGCGGGCTATCCCCTTCGATAGTGTGCGTTGTCCAGATGACTAGCGGTTGTCGATAGCGCGGTAGTCACGCTCACCGTAGCCGGTGTAGATCTGGCGCGGGCGGCCGATCTTGAGCGGCTCGGAGTGCATTTCACGCCAGTGCGCGATCCAGCCGGGCAGGCGGCCCATCGCGAACAGCACGGTGAACATGCGGGTCGGGAAGCCCATCGCGCGGTAGATGACGCCGGTGTAGAAGTCGACGTTCGGGTACAGGCGACGCGAGACGAAGTAGTCGTCGGTGAGGGCGGCCTCTTCGAGCTGCTTGGCGATGTCGAGCAGCTGGTCGTCGCCGCCGATCTTCGACAGGATCTTGTCGGCGGCCTGCTTGACCAGCGTCGCGCGCGGGTCGTAGTTGCGGTAGACGCGGTGCCCGAAGCCCATGAGCTTCACGCCGTCTTCCTTGTTCTTGACCTTGCGGATGAATTCCTTGACGTCGCCGCCGTTGGCCTTGATCTCGTCGAGCATCTCGAGCACGGCCTGGTTGGCGCCGCCGTGCAGCGGGCCCCAGAGTGCGTTGATGCCACCGGACACCGAGGTGAACAGGTTGGCGTCGGAGGAACCGACGAGGCGCACGGTCGAGGTGGAGCAGTTCTGCTCGTGGTCGGCGTGCAGGATCAGCAGCATGTCGAGCGCGGCGGCGACCTCGGGGTCGACCTCGTAGGGCTCGGCCGGGAAGCCGAAGGTCATCCGCAGGAAGTTCTCGACCAGCGACAGCGAGTTGTCGGGGTAGAGGAACGGCTGACCGACCGACTTCTTGTACGAGTAGGCCGCGATGGTCGGCAGCTTCGCCAGCAGGCGGATGGTCGACAGCTCGACCTGCTCGGGATCGCGCGGGTCGAGGGAGTCCTGGTAGTACGCCGACAGCGCGTTCACCGCGGACGACAGCACCGGCATGGGGTGCGCGTTACGCGGGAAGCCGTCGAAGAACCGCTTCAGGTCCTCGTGCAGCAGGGTGTGGCGGCGGATGCGGTCGGTGAAATCGTCGAGCTGGGCCTGGGTCGGCAGCTCGCCGTAGATGAGCAGGTAGCTGACCTCGATGAAGGTCGAGCGGCCCGCGAGCTGGTCGATCGGGTAGCCGCGGTAGCGCAGGATGCCCGCTTCGCCGTCGATGTAGGTGATGGCCGACTTGGTCGACGCGGTGTTCATGAAACCGGGGTCGTAGGTGACGTAACCGGTGCTGGCCAGCAGCTTGCCCAAGTCGAGCCCGTCGTTACCCTCCGCGGCCTTGGTGACCGAGATCGGGAACTCGCCACCGGGGTACTGCAGTACCGCCTTGGCGTCATCGGCGACGTTGGTGATGTTCTCAGCGGGCACGGAAGGATCCCTCTCAGGCTAGTTGAGATTCTCGCCGAGCCCTGAAACC
This sequence comes from Nocardia rosealba, assembly GCF_020216065.1. Taxonomy (GTDB): domain Bacteria; phylum Actinomycetota; class Actinomycetes; order Mycobacteriales; family Mycobacteriaceae; genus Nocardia; species Nocardia rosealba. The sequence goes on along the minus strand of NZ_JAIWNA010000007.1, from coordinate 49,811 downwards.
CGGCGCCGAACCGTGCGCCGTTTGCGGTCGGCAGACGGCGCGCTTGGTGTAACGCTAACTCTTGTCGGCCGTGGATGAGCAATCAGGGTTGGCCTGGGCTGTGCTCACACCGGGGCGAATCCGTGGTGAGGTGCTCCACCTGCGCGGATCCGGGTTCACACGGCACGCGGCGGGGCCGGAACCGGTGGTCACGGCCCGAACTTGCCCACCACCCGCCTCGACCATGTATTTCCTTGTCTCCCAACTTATTCGGCGACAACCTCGGCGTGCGCGCGAGCCACGCGGTAGCGAACGAAAGCGGGGAAGGCCAATGCGGCGAGAAGCACCCCGATCACCACGAGTACGCCACCACCCGCGGCGGCAACAGCAGTACCCAGGCTCGCGGCGGCAAAACCGTGGGCAACATCACCGACCCGCGGTCCACCGGCGACAACCACGATGAACACCCCCTGCAACCGACCGCGCATCTCGTCGGTCGACACGTTGAGCAACATCGCCGTCCGGAACGCCGCCGACACCATGTCGACCGCACCGCCGAGCGCCAGGAACGCCAGCGCGATCCACAACCACACCCCCAGCCCGAACAGGTGCCCGGCAAGCCCGACCGCGAGGCCGAAACCGACCATCGCCACGCCCCAGATCGCGATGCACACGATCACCGCCAGCCCTTGCCTGCGCACCCGGGGCACCCACCCGGAGAACACCCCGCCCAGCACCGCGCCCGCCGAGATCGCCGCGAACAACAGACCGAGCGCCACCCCGCCCTCGGCCGGATCGTGGAACGTCTCGTGCGCGATCTGCGGGAACAGTGCGCGCGGCATGCCGAACACCATGGCGATGATGTCGACGACGAAGGACGCGAGCAGGATCCGCTGGCCGGTGAGGTAGCGGAAGCCGTCGATCACGGCTCGCAGGCCGGCCCGGCGCTGCTCACCGCTCGGCGGGAAGGCGGGCAGGCGGCACACCGCCCACAGGGTGGCGAGCAGCGCGATCGCGTCGAGCAGGTACAGCGTCGACAGACCGAGCACGGGGATCAGCACACCGGCGAGGACCGGTCCGGCGATCATGCCCACGTTCTGCACGGTCATGCTCAGCGAACTGGCGGCGGCGATCTGCTCGGGCGGCAGCAGCCGGGCGATCAGCGCGCCGCGGGTCGGCTGGTTGACCGCGAAGAACGCCTGCTGGGTGGCGAACAAGCCGAGCACGAGCCACACATTGTTCAGGCCGAGCGCGGCCTGCACCCAGAACGCGACGGCCGTCGCCCCGGTGCCCGCGGTGGTGATGACGAGCAGGGTGCGCCGGTCCATCACGTCGGCCAGCGCGCCGCCCCACAGCCCGAACACCACCAGCGGAATCAGGCCGAACAGGCCGGCCAGACCCACGTAGCCGGAGCTGCCGGTGATCTGAAAGATCTGCTGCGGCACCGCGACTACCGACAGTTGCGCGCCGATGACGGTGACGATGTTGGTCGTCCACAGCCTGCGATAGTCGCGATTACGCAGGGGCCGGGTGTCGGCGAGCAGTTTCACGCGCCGGAGATTAACCAGTCACGATGAAACGTCCCATGTTTGCGCTCGGTGAGATATCCCACCGTCAGGGTTGCAGGCGCAGAACCGTCGTCCGTTCGCCGTCGATGCGGACGACGATCCGGTTGTGCAGCCGTCCGTGCCTGCCCTGCCAGAACTCCACCTCGTCGGGGCGCAGCAGATAACCACCCCAGTGCGGCGGGACGGGGATGTCGTCGACGTCGGCGAACCGTGCGGTGGTCTCGGCCAGGGCGCGATCGAGGTCGGCGCGGGTGGCCGCGGGTCGCGACTGCTGCGAGGCCCAGGCACCGAGCCGGGATTCGCGCGGCCGGGTCTGCCAGTACGCCTCGGTGACCTCGGGTGCGACACGTTCGGTCACGCCGCGCACGTGCACCTGCCTGGCCAGCGACGGCCAGACGAAGGTGGCCGCCGCGTACGGGTCGGCGGCGAGCTGATTGCCCTTGGCCGAGTCGTAGTTCGTATAGAAGACGACGCCCTCGGGCGAGAGGCCTTTACACAGCACCGTGCGCGCCACCGGTCGCGGCGCCGGACCGGCGAGCGAGACGGTGGCCAGCACCATCGCGTTCGGTTCGGCCACCCCAAGGGTGCCCGCCTGTTCGATCCAGCGGCGCAGCAGCGGCTCCCAGCCACCGGCCACCCACGACTCGTCGAGATCGGGTTCGGTGGTGCGCACCGCCTGCGGATCGCCGTAGTCGACGCGCATCGTGCTCAGGTCGACAGCGCCGGAAATCGCGGCGTCGGACAGGGTTACGGAAGGCTGCGCGGCGGGCTCGGTCGCGGCCGCCGAGGACGGGTCGAGTTCACGCATAGGGGCGACGTTACTCCGCAGTACCAGCGGGTCTATCGTTGCGAAAGATCGGCCTGCCCCTGCAAGGAGAGTCACCATGACCGCGAGCTCGGTACCACAGGATTTCGTCAGCGGATTGGAAGGCGTGGTGGCCTTCACCACCGACATCGCCGAGCCCGACAAGGACGGTGGCGCCCTACGGTATCGCGGCGTCGACATCCAGGATTTGGTCGCCAACCAGGTGACTTTCGGTGATGTGTGGGCGCTGCTCGTCGACGGCCAGTTCGGTCGCGGCCTCCCGCCCGCCGAACCGTTCCCGCTGCCCGTACACACCGGCGACGTGCGCGTCGACGTGCAGGCAGGCCTGGCCATGCTCGCCCCGATCTGGGGTTACGAGCCGCTGCTCGACATCGACGACGAGACCGCCCGCGAGAACCTCGCGCGTGCCTCGGTGATGGCGCTGTCGTATGTGGCGCAGTCCGCGCGCGGCATCTACCAGCCCGCCGTTCCGCAGCGCAAGATCGACGAGTGCTCCACCGTCACCGAGCGGTTCATGACCCGCTGGAAGGGTGACCCGGACCCGCGCCACACCGAGGCCATCGACGCCTACTGGGTGTCGGCCGCCGAGCACGGCATGAACGCCTCCACCTTCACCGCCCGCGTGATCGCCTCCACCGGTGCCGACGTGGCGGCGTCGCTGTCGGGTGCGATCGGCGCCATGTCGGGTCCGCTGCACGGCGGTGCGCCCGCCCGCGTGCTCCCGATGATCGAGGAAGTCGAAAAGACCGGTGACGCACGGGCTCTGGTGAAGGGCATCCTCGACCGCAAAGAGAAGCTGATGGGCTTCGGCCACCGCGTCTACCGCGCCGAGGACCCCCGCGCCCGCGTGCTGCGCGCCACCGCCAAGCGCCTGGCCGCCCCCCGCTACGAAGTAGCCGCCGCCCTCGAACAGGCCGCCCTCGCCGAACTGCGCGAACGCCGCCCCGACCGCGCCATCGAAACCAACGTCGAATTCTGGGCCGCGGTCATCCTCGACTTCGCCGAGGTCCCCGCCCACATGATGCCCGCCATGTTCACCTGCGGCCGCACGGCAGGCTGGTGTGCCCACATCCTCGAGCAGAAGCAGCTGGGCAAGCTCGTCCGCCCCGCCGCCATCTACACCGGACCGGGCCCCCGCAAGCCGGAAGAAGTTGCCGGCTGGTCGGCCATCGCGGGCTGATCCCCTACTCCCCGACCGGGCACCGACTCATCGGTGCCCGGTTTTTTGTTCGCCGAACCGGCGAGTCCGGTCGGCCACCAGATAAGGCAGGGAGAGGCACACCGTCCCCGCCACGACTGCCAGACAACTCTCTGGACCGAACCATTCTTCGCGTCGATACGTAAATTCGTTCTTCACAGGGATAGCGCCCAGAAGAGCGCGGAAAACAGCAGGATCACCGACAGGCCGAGCGCTGCGCCCAGTGAACGTGGACTTCTTTTCCACGCGAGTAGGCAGATCACCGACGCCGCTGTCAGCGTCAGCAAGCCGAACAGGCTGCTGGCCGGGACGTCTACCGCTGGATATGCGGCATCGGCAAGCTTTGCGGTAACTCCGAAAATGAACATCGCGGCACCCGCAGAGATAGGTACCCCCAGAGTCGCGGCCTCCCAGAATGTCGGCATCGCTGACAGCTCCCGGAGGTCGGTCTTCGCTGCGCGTCGCACTATCACGTCACCACAGTAGTTCTTCTTACCGAGGGCTCAATTGCCATGTGCGCGAATACAAACGCAGAGGTTGTCGGGTCAGCCCAAGGAGGTGAAGTCGAGGGCTACGGACTTTCCTCGGTCGACGGTGAAGAAGGCGGCTTCCAGGCGGGTGCCCAGTTCTATTTGGCCGACGGCGGTCAAGGGGACGGGTTGGATGAGGCGGACTCGCCAGGGGGTTGGTTCGTCCCAGGCTCGGAGTTCCAGGTCGAGGCGTAGGACCGGGTCTTCGCGGGCGGTGTAGTCGGTGGCTATGGGGGCTACGGCGAGGACTGTGGCTTCGGCGCGGCGGCCGTTGGCGAGGATCTTGGCGGTGGAGCCGGGGGTGGATTTGGTTTGTTCGGGGAGGTACAGGACGACGCGGTCGGGGTCGCCGGGGTCGACGCGGCAGCCGATGGTGTCGCCGGGGCGCATCCATTCCAGATCCTGGCTACGGATCCGTTGCCGGACCCGCACGTCGTAGGCGAGTTCGCCGGGAAGGTGCACCCGCACGCTGAACCTATTGCCGACTTCACCGCGGCGCGACCACACCGACAGCACCGTCGCGGTGGCGGGCAACCCTCTGAGCAGCAGTTCCCGTCGTGCCCCCTCCGACAGCAATCCCGGGCGCCGCCCGAAAACCCACGCCCACCGATCGAGCAGGTGCCGTCCGGAATCGACCGTCAGCAGACTCATAGCGGAAGAGTACTGCCAACTACGTTGGCGCCAGGGCAAATTCCCCGCACAAGGCACCAGCCGGGCGTCCGGCAGCAACGACAAGAGCCACCACCCTGGCTCGGGGTGTCACCGAGACCCACGGTCCGCGCACACAGCGGGCAAGGCACGGCGCGGATCGCGCCCGGTCGATCGGCGGCGAAGCGCGGGCCGCAACCGCCGCAGGTGCGGGATCGCCGGTCCGACGTGGGGCGGCTCACAGACCCGCACCCACCGCGACCACCGTCATCCGCCCACCACTAAACTCCCCCGCATGACCAGTGCGTTCCCGACAATTCCCGCCGACCTCAAGCCCGCCGACGGACGGTTCGGCTGTGGCCCGTCCAAGGTCCGCCCGGAGCAGCTGCAGTCGCTGGTGACTGTCGGCGCCTCGGTCTTCGGCACCTCGCATCGCCAGAAGCCGGTCAAGGACGTGGTGGCGCGGGTGCGCAACGGCCTGCGCGAGCTGTTCTCGCTGCCCGAGGGCTACGAGGTGGTGCTCGGTAACGGTGGCACCACCGCGTTCTGGGACGCGGCCGCCTTCGGCCTGATCCGTGAGCGTTCGCTGCACCTGACCAACGGCGAGTTCTCGTCGAAGTTCGCCTCCGTCGCCAAGGGCAACCCCTTCATCGGTGACCCGATCGTCGTGTCGTCGGAGCCGGGCAGCGCGCCCGAGCCCGTGTCGGACCCGAGCGTCGACCTCATCGGCTGGGCCCACAACGAGACCTCGACCGGTGTGTCCATCCCGGTGTCGCGCCCGGCCGGTTCGGAGAACGCGCTGATCGCCATCGACGCCACCTCCGGCGCGGGCGGTCTGCCGGTGAACATCGCCGACTCCGACGTGTACTACTTCGCCCCGCAGAAGTGCTTCGCCGCCGACGGTGGCCTGTGGGTCGCGATCATGAGCCCGGCCGCGCTGGCCCGCGTGGAGGAGATCAAGGCCTCGGGTCGCTGGACCCCGGAGTTCCTCTCGCTGCCCGTCGCCATCGACAACAGCACCAAGGACCAGACCTACAACACCCCGGCCATCGCCACCCTGCTGCTGTTCGCCGACCAGATCGAGTGGATGAACACCAACGGCGGCCTGGACTGGACCGTGAAGCGCACCCTCGACTCGTCCTCGCGCCTCTACACCTGGGCCGAGCAGAGCTCCTTCGCCACCCCGTACGTCACCGATCCGGCGCACCGTTCGCAGGTGGTCGGCACCATCGACTTCGACGATTCGGTCGACGCCGCCCAGGTCGCGAAGATCCTGCGGGCCAACGGCATCGTCGACACCGAGCCGTACCGCAAGCTGGGCCGCAACCAGCTGCGTGTGGGCATGTTCCCGGCGATCGACCCGGAAGATGTTTCCCAGCTGACCCGTTCCATCGACTGGGTAGTCGGTCAGCTGTAATTTTTGCGGCGCCTGCGGCGCCGCGGGGGTTTGCGCCCTGTAAGACCGGGAGTTGCGGGCACGATTTTTGTTCCTTCGTCGCAAAAATCGCACCCGCAACTCCCGGTCGGCGCAAACCCCATTCAGCTATTCGTCAGCGTTGACACGCTTCGCAAAGTTCGCATTCTTCGCGACATTCCATCCGGCACCGAGCCGTTGATCTATCACCAAAACGCCTGTACACGACCAGGATTCGCGCGGGGAGCCGATCAGATTAGCCGCCCGGGGTGCCCGCGTGCGCGATTTGGGCGTGCGTGTCTGCTGCCGCGGCCAAGTAATGTGCACTACTGTCTAGGAAAGTGGGCGGTGTCCTAACAGACGGAGCCGACGCGATAGGGAGGTAACGGTGCGTGAACTTCGAGTGATCGGGGTGACGCCCGACTCCACGCACATCGTGTGCAGCGACCTCGAGTCCGGCACCAAGTTCCGGCTGCCCGCCGACGACAAGCTCCGCGCGGCGGCGCGCGGCGACCTCGCACGATTCGGCCAGATCGAGATCGAAATGGAAGCGTCTATGCGTCCTAGAGATATCCAGGCCCGTATTCGCGCCGGCGCGTCCGTCGAGCAGGTCACGGCGGAGTCCGGCATGCCGGCGAGCAAAGTCGAGCGTTTCGCCTATCCGGTGTTGCTCGAGCGTGCTCGCGCCGCCGAGCTGGCGCAGAAAGCCCATCCGGTGCGCCCCGACGGCCCGGCGTTGGAGACGCTGCACGAGATCGTCACCGCGGCCTTCGCCGAGCGCGGGCACACCATCGAACACGCCGAATGGGATGCCTGGAAAGACGAAAAGGGGTTCTGGGTCGCGCAATTGCAGTGGCGGCACGGACACTCCGAGATCGCCGCGCACTGGCGCTACCAGCCCGACGCGCACGGCGGTTCGGTCTCCCCGCTCGACGACCCGGCCAACGACCTGATCGACCCGGATTTCGGCCGCGCCCTGCGTGGTCTGGCCACCATGCCCGCACCGTCGGCCCCCGTGGTCGAGGCGCCGGTTCCGGTGGAGCCGCGTCCGCGTGAGCCGATGACGCCGACGCCGCGCCCGCAGAGCCGTCCGCAGCCCGCGCTGGACGAGTACTACGAGCAGCGCCAGGTCGCGGCAGGCGGTGGGACGGCGGCGATTCCGGCCAAGCCGGCGCCGACGGCCATGCCCGCCACGCCGATGCCCGCCGCACCGATGCCGACCGCGCCGATGCCGGCGGCCCCCAAGCCCGCCGCACCGGTTCCGGCGGCGACGGCCCCTGCCGCACCGAGCGAGCCCGCCGCACCGGCGCCGCCCGCCGCGCAGCAGGACAAGCCAGCCGCCGAGCCGGAAAAGCCGAAGCCCGCACGCAACAAGCGCGGTAAGGCGCCGATGCCGTCCTGGGAGGACGTACTCCTGGGCGTTCGCAGCTCCGGCAACTGACTGTGTACCGGCGGCCCCGAGTTCTCCCCAGAACTCGGGGCCGTGCTGGTCGACAGCCGACAGCGGGGTCGAGTGCACGCCCGGCGCGGCGGCAGCCGCCGCACCACGGGTTCCGATAGCAGTCGGAGGTGACACGTGAAGTCGGCTTCCACCCTCTGGTATGTCGATACCGCTGATCCCGCCGCCGTCTTGCGCGAGCGGCCCACGTCCGATCCCGTTGCCGCGCAGGCACTGGCTGGTGAGCTGTATGCCGACAACGATGTGCGCCCGATCGTGGTCGGGACACTCGACGGCTGCGCCGGTCCGGATCGCGACGAGGTCTACATCGGCTGTTATCCCGGAGTGACGGTCGTGTGCACCGCCGAGGCCGCGCTGATCGAGCCGACCAGATTGCCCGATCTGCTCGTGCGCCCGCTCGCTTCCGAACACACCTATCTGATCTCGTTCGACACCACCGTGCACTGGGGTGCGTTCGCCCACTGGGAACGTGGGGAATTCCGTCGCTCGTTCAGCTCGACCCGGGTCGACATCCTGGAGAACGAGGGGCTGCCCATGGTGTGGGAGCGCGAGTTCTGGGCGGGAGACCATCCGGTGCCGTGGGATCGGGACGACAGACCGGGCCCGCAATCACTGCCCTTCGATCCCCCCGATTTCGCCGACGCGGCCAATGCCCATTGGCTCGGCTTCCGCTATCTCGAGGCACCCCGGCTGGGCGACCTGCCAGTCTGCGGATTCACGCTGTATCCGAAAGGCCGAGCGCCTGAACCCGTGTCGACCGCGCCTTCCCGGCGCCGACTGTCCCGCTGGCTGCGCAGGCCCGGTCGGCTAGCCGACGACCAGATAGACCAGTAGCGCGATCCAGCCGAGCGCCACGCCGACTACCGCCCCCGCGAGCACCCAGCGCACGACGGGCGTGCACCGCCACCGCCACACCGTGGGCGCGACCCCGACGACCGCGATCACGTTCACCGCGATCGCGAGCAGCGGATGCACATCGGCCAGCGCGACACCGAACGCGTACACCGCTACCGCGCCGAGCGCCGCGACCAGCGCGATCACCGTGCCGCCCAACGCCCAAGGCACCGAACCCGGTCCCGCCCGATAGGGCCCGTCCGGACTCATGACGTGCGGACTCGTTCGTAGAAGGCCATCGCGGCAGCCGTGGCGACATTGAGCGAATCGGTCCCGGGCGACATGGGGATACGTGCACGGATATCGGTGGCGCGCATGGCCTCCTCGGTCAGGCCGGGGCCCTCGGCGCCGAGCAGCAGGGCGACCCGCTCGCCCGTCATCGCGGTCGCCAGATTCACCGCCGCTGGATTCGGGGTGAGCGCGATGATCTGAAAACCGCGCTCCCGCAACACCTCCAGCCCATCCGGCCACTGCGGGATCTGGGCGAACGGAACCCGAAGCACGTGCCCCATCGAGACGCGGACCGAACGCCGGTAGAGCGGGTCGGAGCAGCGGTCACCGAACAGCACCGCGTCGGCGCCCAGCCCCGCCGCGTTGCGGAACATCGACCCCAGATTCTCGTGATCGTTGACACCCTCCAGCACGGCCACCGTGCGCGCACCGTCGAGCACCTCGTCGACCGTCAGCTCGGCCGGGCGCGGCGCGACCGCGAGCACACCACGATTGAGGTGGAAGCCGACCACCTGGGCCATCACCTCGGCTGTCGCCTGGTAGTAGGGCACATCGAGCCCCGCGAGGTCGTCGGCGAGGGCCTCGTAGCGCTTGGCGACACCGAGCAGCGCACTCGGGGTGAAACGCGAGTCGAGCATGCGCTGCACCACCACGACCCCCTCCGCGATCACCAGTCCCTTGCGGCCGGGCAGGTCGGGCCTGCGGTCGGCGGAGGACAGATCGCGAAAGTCGTCGACACGCGGGTCGGCGGGATCGTCGATGGGAATTACTTCGGCCACCGGATCATCCTGGCATGCTGGAAGCATGAAGCTGGTTCAGTTGATCTTGAACATTCTGTGGGTGGTGCTCTGCGGGTTCTGGATGGCAGTCGGCTACCTGTTCGCGGCGCTGATCTGCTTCGTCCTGATCGTCACGATCCCGTTCGGCATCGCGTCGTTGCGGCTGGCCGGTTACGTGCTGTGGCCCTTCGGGCGCACGGTCGTCGACAAACCGAGCGCCGGGGCGGGGTCGCTGCTCGGCAACATCATCTGGTTCGTCTTCGCCGGTTGGTGGCTGGCGCTCGGCCACGTGTTCACCAGTGTGGCGCTGGCGGTGACGATCATCGGGCTGCCGTTCGCCTGGGCCAATCTCAAACTGGTTCCGCTGTCGCTGTTCCCGCTCGGCCACGAGGTAGTACCGCAGCAGGACTGACTACTCCGAACCCGCGATGATCTGGTTCATGATCGCCACGGCCTGATCGAGCACCGCGAGCTGCTCCGGGCTCAGGTTGGACAGCTGCTCGGTCATCCAGGCCTCGCGCGCGTGCGTCTCGTCGGCGACCAGCGCCCGGCCGGCGGGTGACAGCGACACGATGATCTGGCGTCCGTCGGTGGGATGCGGTCTGCGCTGGACCAACTCGAGGTCGGCGAGGGAGGCGATCACGCGGGTCATCGACGGCGGCTGCACGCGTTCCTTGCCCGCGAGATTGCCGGGCGTCATCGCGCCGTCGCGAGCGAGGGTGGCCAGGGCCGACAGCTGAGTGAGCGAGATCTGCGCCTCGGCACGGCGGCCGCGCAGGTGTCGCGTGAGCCGCACAACCGCCAGCGAGAGATCACCGGCGAGGGCACGGACGTCGGATGGCACTGTCACAGTGCAGAACTCTACGGTACGGCTGTGCCCCCTGATGGGTTTCAGGGCGCTACTGTTTGGGTATGGATGCCGGACCCGTCAGCCGCGAGATGCCGCACCTGCCGCGAAGCCTGGTCGATCCACGCCCGGTTGTGCTGCTCGGCTTCGCCGCCTGGGCGGTGGCCACCGTGCTGGCTTTCGTGGTCCCGGCCTGGGCCGATGCCCGGTCGGTGTGCCTGATGGGCCTGTTCGTCGGCGTGCTCGGCTCGGCGATCTGGCTGGCACAGCGGCGGTCGGCCCTGCGGGGCGACAAGGGCGCCCAGGTGGGTCTCACCGAGGACTAGACGACCTCGAACTCGTCACTCGTCCCGGTGAACGGGCGAAGCACGCCGTCGGCGCCGAGCGCGTCGGCGAAGTGCACGAACCGGTGCGTTCCCGGTTCCGCGCCGGCCGGGATGTCCCAGACGAAATGGGCGATCGAGACCGCGGCGTCCTGTTTCCGCCAGTAGAACCGCACATCCCACTCCCCCTCGTTGGCCACCCGGACCCAGCCGTTCCCGGTTCGGCGCTGCACCTCGAGGAAGGTTCCGCCGCGTCGCGGATTGTGTTTCGGATGAGCCGAGACGAATTCGGCTTCCACCCGGCCGCCGCGAGCTGTGCGCTCGGGCCGGCGCACGACATCACCGAAATTCCGGCCGGACGGTGTCGCGTCCGGGCCCGGCGCGGCGGCGAAATTCGGCTGTAAGGCGGAGACGTCGCGCGGTGCGGGACCGCGACCCGGGACCGCGCCCGCCACGAAAGCCTCTGCCAGCCTGGTGAATTCCTGCACATACGCGCACAACGTGTAGCGGCCGAACAGTGTCGACGCGCCTTCGTACTGTTGCGCGTCGTATTCCTCCGGCGTGGTGACGTACTGGTGGTAGGCATTCGAATAGCCTTGCAACAGCACCTGTTCCACACCCACACCGAGCGCCTGCGCCACCGCGCGCCGCACGCGCAAGCCGGCGACGATGGTGAATTCGGCTCCGGCGGCGGCCACGTAGAGGTCGCCGAGCCGGATCAGCTGAAGCGGAACCACATTCGGCACCCACGGCACGGGCGGCATCAACCCGAGCGGGGCGAAGATCGCCTTGGGCGCCTGAGCGTCGGCCAGCCACGCCGGGTGGGGATGGTCGATTCCGCCGAGAAAGTCCACCAGCGGGTTACGTACGCCCTCGGGAATGGGTCCGCCGGGCAGGCCCGGACCGTCCTCCACGCTGCCCGCCGCCAGCGAGAGACCTGCGGCAGCCGGTGCGGTGCGGTGTGGTGCGCCGTCGGGAGTGAAGCGACCGTCGACCGTCACGGCCGCGAGGTCGACGTAGCACAGCAGCGAATCGATCGTGCTCGTGATCGGTGCCGCCTGTTCGGCGGCGGTCCTCGACGCGATGTACTGGCGTTCGCCGATGATCCGGGTGTTGTCGAACTCGTCGTCGGTCGGGCCGATGCCCGGTGCGAGCGCGAGATTCGGGGACATGTCACCGGCATTGGTCTGCACGAACGCGGCCAGATACGACGGCTCGCCGTCGAGGTGGCGCACGCCGTGCTCCAGGTGCTCGGCGGCGTAGCTGGCGTAGCCCTTGTTGTCGGAGCTGATGAGCCGGTTCTTGTTGGTCATCGACGTGTTGTGGGTGGCGAACCAGGTGAGCGCGCCGACCTCCTTCGCGCCACGGCGGAAGACGAGGGTGGTGACCGCCGGGTCGATCGCGTCCGGGAAGGCCGCGCGGTCTTCGGCCGGATTGCGGTCGAAGGCCACCCGCGAACGGTTCACGCTCGCGTCGCGCAATTCGGCGCGGCCGAGCGCCACCGTGCCCGGCGCGAGGTCGGCGTCGGCGGCGGCGATCGCCTCGACGATGCCGTCGACTTCGGTGTCGTAGACCTGCTGCTGGAATCCGAGCGTCGCGAGCGTATAGGCGTAATCGTGCGCGGAACCGCCACAACTGGAATGCGTGTGAGTCGAAGTGAGGACGACATTTCGTTCGGTATACCGATCACCGAATCGGCGCGCCAGCGCGAGCAGTACACCCCGGTGCACTGACTGGAACAACGCGCCGTTCTCCACCGCGACGAACGCGACCCGATTTCCGCCCGATTCGATCACGAACGCGCGCGCTCGCGGGCGCAGATGAATTCCCGCCGTGGTCTGTTCGAGTTGTGAGTAGCCCATCATGCCGCATTCCGCGGCGGGCCCCGTGAGATCGGCGATACCGAGCCCGAATTCGAATCCACCGCGCGCGGATTCGGCGTGCGCCTTCGACGCTCCGTGAGCTCCCATGGCCGCGACGAGGGGAATCCCCAGCGTCGAGGCAGCCAGCACGGCACGACGGTTCACAGGCATCCGAACAGCTCCTTCACGGGTGGTGTGACGCAGACAACCATACAACTGGTCGCCTGTCCAGGAATTCGCGGCGGTTCGGCGAATTGACTGTTCGCGACGTGAGCGCTTAACTCGCACAGGTGTCCTCCCGATTGAGCGTCGAAGAACGACGAGCCCACCTGATAGAGGCAGCGATCGGTCTCGCCGAGAAAAAGGGCGTGGCGGGCGTGACCACACGCGATGTCGCCCAAGCGGCGGGCGTCTCGCTCGGTGTGGTGCATTACTGTTTCGAAAACAAGGACGCGCTGATGACCGAGCTGGTCAAAGCGCTCTCGATGGAATTACGCGATTCCGTCGATGCGGATGAAACTGTCTGGGCCGATACCGGAACAGGAAAAGAAGCGCTTCAGAAATTGGTTCGCCAAGGGCTGGAACTGATGTGGCGCAACATCGAGGCCACCCCCGAACGTCAGCTGCTCACCTACGAGACCACCACCTACGCGCTGCGCGAGGGTGAGTCGACCCCGGCCAAACTCGCCATCGCCCGCGAGCAGTACAAGTTCAACGACAGCACCGTCGCCGACGTGATGGACCACTGCCGCGACGCCACCGGCTGCGACTGGAACATCCCGCTCCCCCAGCTGAGCCGCTTCATCCTCAGCGTCATCGACGGCATCGTGCTGCGCTGGCTCGTCGACGACGACAGCGACGCGGTGCAGGCCCAGCTCGACCTGCTCGCCGAGATGGTCACCGCGCACGCGACCTAACCGCGCGGCACCTGCACGTGCACGGTGCCGTCGACGTCCCACCACGGCACCCGCACCGTGCCCGAGAACTCGCCCCGCAGAAAGATCTCGAGAACTTCGTGCAGCACGAGGGTGCCGGTGGTGTGCGGCGGTGACCACAGCTGCCGCAGCACCACGCCGAGCGGTTCCGTGGCCCAGGTGCTCTGCCTGCCGGTACCGAGCACCTCGCCGCTCACCTGGTCGGACACCAGCGGTAGGTCGAGCAGTGCGGCGAGGGCCTCGGCATGTTCCGGGTCGCCTACCACCAGGCGCTCGGCCGGAATGACGAGGCCGAAGCAGGGCCGGTCGAGGACCATGGCCGACTCGGCGTCGACCACCGTTCCCGCCAGTGTCCTGACCTGCTCGGGGAGGTCTAGTTCGCGTGGGTCGAGCGCGCCGGACGCGACGGCGGCGGCCAGGCGGGCATGAGTGCGCGAAACCGTCTCGGGGGTCGGGGTTTTCGATGGGTCGGCGAGCGCATCGAGGAGTTCCTCGGCCAGCTCGGGGGTCATCACGTCGGGACGGACGAGGACCTGGCGGAGGGCGTCGGGGGCGGCTGCCGTGAAAGGTGGGAGCAGACCGGCGAATTCGGTGTCGTCCGGGTGGCGGTAGCGGCCGAGAGGGATGCCATCGATGTGGGCGTGGCGGTGTAGCCACCAGGTGGTGTAACCGTCACGGTCGGCGAGGAGGGCGCGGGTGCGTGGTTCCGCGAGCAGGGTGCGCAGGGCCTGCGGCCAGCGGGTGTCGTCGACCAGGTCGAGGTCGCGGACGGCGACGAGTTCGCGTGGGTCTTCGGGAAGGCCGTTCCACCAGGCAGATTCGTCGTCCAGGTCGTGGTCGGGGCCGAGTGGGTCGGGGTCGGTGACGACGGCGAAATCCCAGCCGACACCGATCGCGCGCAAGGCCTGTTCGCCGAACTCGGCGACCGTCGATTCGGCGACCGTACCGAAGGGTGAGTCGTCGACCAGCACCTCGGCCAGCGGTGCGCCGGGGAGGAGGAGTTCGTCGGCCGGACGCAGTTCTCCTGTGTCGTCGGGCAATTCGAGCAGGCCGAGCCAGTCGGGGAGTTCGTCGGCGCTCACGAGCTGGGCCAGGTGCAGGACCGCGGTGACGGTGTCCGGGTCGGCCGGGTCGTGTTCGAGGAGGTCGCGCAGGCCGGGATCGGTGAGCAGGTCGGTGGCCGAGGCGCTGCGGGCACCGAGGCGGGCCAGCAGCGGGTGGGTGGCGTCCGGATGTACCAGGCGGGCCCAGTGGACCGGGACGGCGACGGTGAGCTGGTCGTCGAGGACGACGGTGCGCGGGCCGGTGACCAGGCGGCCGTCGGCCAGGGGCACGGCCAAGGCGCCGAATTCCTCGGCGGTCCTCGAATCGGTGACGAAGGGTTCCAGCGTGGAGTAGAAGGTGCGCCACCAGTGCGGGTCTCGTTCGAGGCCGGTGGTGAGGTCGGCCAGGGCGGCCGACGACAGGCGGTGGACGTCGAGGACTGTCAGCTTTTCCTGGGCGGAGCGGGTCGAGAGTTCCGGGATGACCAGAGGACCGGTGAGGTCGGCGAGGATCGCGGCAAGTTCCGGCGTCAAGTCGGGGAATACGGAGGCGCGAGTGGGTATTTCGACGCTTGCCGAGCGGGCGGGTTCGGCTGGCTCGAAGGTGCCGAGGTGCTGCGCGGTGCCTACGGACGAGTTGTCGAGGGCGGATACTTCGGCGGTAATCATATCCTTGCCGAAGGCGTCCTGGTCGACTCCGACAGATGAGTTGTGACGATCAGTGGACTCGAAACTCGTCCCGGTGAGGGCGTCGAATTCCTCTTGGTTCGAATCGAATTCGTGGTCTGAGCGGTCGCGGGTCGGGCAGACCGGAAGCCACGGGTTCGTGCGGAGTTCGGTGATGATCGCTTCGCGGAGGAGAGCGTCGGCCTCGCTGCGGGCGAACGCGGGGGCGGGGACGAGGACGAGGCGGTCCTGCGGCGGCAAGGCGCGGACGAAATCGGCGTATCCCGAGGTGATTTCGTGCAGGCGAGCGCCGGGAAGCAGCCTGCGGCGGTCGGGTTGCATGGCGATGTCGGCTACGAGGATTGCCGGGAGGGACAGTTCCTCGTCCGAACGAGTAGGCGCGCGCAGGACATCCGGCGCGGCGGGGACCGGGCGACCGTTGGTCAGCGGGAGCAGCCAGCGCGCACGGGCGCTGCGGTACTGCCACCAGTGCTGGGTGCCGTCGGGTCCGGTGGTGGTCAGCTTGGTGAGGGTGCCCACCGGCGGGCCCACATGGGCCTTCGTATCGAGTCCAGGAGCATGGGCAATTTCCGCGGCCCCTTCGGACGTCGGCGCGGCAATCGAGATCTCGTTGCCCGGCTCCGCGTCAGGGCGTGGGGCCGTATCGACGTGGGCAGCCTCGGCCGCGAAATCGGCGCCAGGTGTGGCGTTCGCGCTGCCGTGTGGCGGGGCGGGGTGGTCGAGGAGGGTTGTGACGCTGGTGAATTCGCTGTCCGCTATGCGGATTCGGCGGAGGGCGGGGAGCTCGAGGAGGAGGTCGGGGGCCTCGGCGCGCATCGAGGTGAGGAGGGTGATGGGGTCGATGTCGTCGCGGAGATGGATGACGACTTCGGTGTCGGCGCCCGAGGGTGGGGTGGTGGGGATGGGCCAGGCCAGGCGTAGGGCCGGTGGGGTGAGGTCTTCGGGGTGGGTGATGCCGTTGTCGTGCAGGGCGTTGAGGGTGGCGGTGAGGGAGAAGCGGATGGAACCCGTGGTGGAGCGGATCTCCACTTCGTCACCCACGGAGCGCACCGCGGTGAAGCCGACACCGAACCGGCCGACCTGCGCGCCGTCGTCCTTGCCCGAGGCACGCAGCGCCGTGAGCGCGTGCACACCCGAAACACTCAGCGGTGCACCGGTATTGGCGACATGCAACCGCCGGTCGACGATCCGCACCGCCAGCTCACCGGGCACACCGCCCTGCACCGCCGCGTCGGCCGCGTTCTGCGCCAGCTCGGTGAGCACCCGATCCCGATAGCCCGCGGCGACCAGATCGGCCTCACCCGCACTGTCCTCCCGCAGCCGCGTCGGCGAATCCCGCCACGCGGCAAGAACTCCGGCCCGCAGCCCCGCGGTACCGAACGGGTCCGCCCCAGCGTTCAGCGCCCCACCGACGATCCGCGCTCCCCGGCGCCCACGACGTGCGTCACACCGGAATCACCCTCGGCGGAAGCAGCATCGGCGGCCGAATCCGCCGCGCCCGCGTCGGCACCTCCCGACGAATCAGCCCCGGCGTCATCAGTCTCCACACCCGAACCTTCGGCCGCAGCGGAATCGGTTACGGGAGCATCCTCAGGCGGGGCGACATCCTGGTTGCGAGTATCAGCGACATCGGCCTCGGCCACCGGCGCCGTTGGCACAACAGCATCGCCGGCCCGGTCAGCGGCACCGGCCTCGGTGACGACGTCAGCGGCAGGCTGCACTCCCGCGTCGGCGGTACCGGTCGCCTCAGCGGCGGTCGCGATCGAGGTCGACTCGGCCGACTCCGTGGTGGCTTCGGCTGCCGAAGGGGAAACCGCTGTGTCCGCGACGGATTCAGGGTTGCTCGATGCCTCGGCCGGGTCGGTGGTCGCCGATACCGACGCGAGGCCGACGAGCGGTGCGACAGCGGCGAGGTCGGTGTTGGCTTCGGCGGCGATGACCTCTTCCGGGGATTCCGGGAGCTCACCTTCGGCGCGGGCCTTGCGGGCGGCTGCTGCCGCGTCGACCGCTTCGGCTTCGGCGGTTTCCTGGGGGGCGATGTCGACGTAGTCGACGGCGTGGTCGTCGAAGGCTTCGTAGCGGGGGGAACCGTTGCCGGAGGGTGCGACGACGTCGGAGTGGGCGCCGCAGCCGTATTCGACGTGCACGACATGGCCGTCGGCACCCATCGCGTTGGCGCACACGCCGAAGGTTTCGCGCAGGGCGCCGGCCAGGGGCAGGAAGAAGCCGCACAGGCCGCAGGTGGAGGGGGCGGCCTTGGCCATCTCGGTGTCGGGGCCGTATTCGCTGTACCAGCGCTGGGCGGCTTCGAGGCGACCCTCGAGGCTGAGCACCTGGGTGCGGCCGAGGCCGACCTCGCGGGCCACCTCGTCGATCACCGGGTCGCCGGTGGCGACGTAACCGGGGACCAGGCGCGGATCGTCGGCGGGCGGGGCGAGCAGGTCGCCGGGGCCGAGGTCGCCGGGGCGCACGCGCTGCTCCCACGGGACGAACTCGGGGGCGATCAGGGCGTCGGGCCCGGGCAGCAGGGCCGACTCGCTGACGGTCGCGTGGTCGGCACCGGGCGGCGCGGCCACCACGACGGCCCACTGCCAACCCCGGTAGCCGGGCAGGGTCGCCTCGAACCGGTGGGTGGCCGACGAGTCGTCCTCGGCGGTCACCCCCAGATGGGCTCCGACCCCGTCGGGTTCCAGCTCGACGAGCGCACGAAGTGCGACCTCGGCCGCCTGGGCCAGAACGGGACGCACGCCGGACTCCGAAACAGATACTGCGCTCACGGCATACATTTTGCCGTATGAAGTGCAATCGGAGTTCGTTGGCCGTCGCAGTGCTGGTCAGCGTGCTCGGCGTGAGCTCCTGCGGGGGCCAGGATCAGTCCGGTCCGCCGCGCTGGCGGGTGGAGGTGATCGGCTCGTCACCGCACGATCCGTCGGCGTTCACCCAGGGGCTCGAGGTGGTCGACGGATTGCGCTACGAAGGCACCGGCATGTGGGGCGTGTCGAACATCCGCGTCACCGACCAGGTCTCGGGTGTGGAGCGGGCGCGCGTCGACCTGCCCGGCCGGATGTTCGGCGAGGGACTCACCCGGGCGGGCGACATCGTCTGGCAACTGACCTGGCGCGACGGCGTCGCCTTCGCCCGCGACCCGCACACCCTCGCCGAAACCGGCCGCGCCACCTTCGAGGGCGAGGGCTGGGGACTGTGTGCCCAGCCGGGCCGCCTCGTGATGAGCGACGGCACCCCGAAACTCACCTTCCGCGACCCGCTGACCTTCGCCGAGACCGGATCGGTGACCCTGCAGGGCCTCGACGACCCGAAACCGAACGAACTCGACTGCGCACCCGACGGCACCGTCTACGCCAACAACTTCCCCACCGACGACATCCTGCGCATCGACCCCGACACCGGCCGTATCACCGCGATCATCGACGCGAGCGGCCTGCTCACCGCCACCGAACGCGAGCGCACCGACGTCCTCAACGGCATCGCCCACCTACCGGGCACCGACCGGTTCCTGCTCACCGGCAAGTACTGGCCGCGACTGTTCGAGGTGCGATTCGTGCCCCGCTGAGGTGACGGGCGCGGTCGTCGGGGCCGTTCAGGTCGACCCGTCCGACCAAGTGTGTCCGACACTGCTCGCCCGCGAGTGAACGCCGAAAGCGCGAGTACGACAGAATTGGGCTGTGACTACTCCCCGCGATCCATCCGGTCCTGACCGTGGTCGCCGGGACGGCAGTGCCTCGGGTGCACCACCCGGTCGGCACCCCGGCTTCGGGCAGTACCCGCCCCCATCCCCGCCGCGCAAGGTCTTCCCACACATCGAGCCACCGACCGCGCCGGTTCGCTCGCGCGGCCGATTCGGGCGCGATCCCGACCCCGGCGCAACCACGCCGCTGGCGAGTCCGAAACGCAACGGCGCCGGTCCACCGCACTCACCGGCAGGCGGCCGCTCGCACCCGGACCACCCCGACGTACCGGGTGGCGGCCGCCCGGACCACGAAGGACCGGCCGGCAGCCATCCGCACCACGATCCACTCGACGGACCGGCAGGAACCCGCCCGCTCCCCCGGGCCGACGAACCCGCCGACGAACCGCCCAAGCAGCGGGTGCCGCGCAAACTGACGGTCACCCGCGTGGCCGCGATGCGCAGTCGCGAACTCACCGAACGCGGTATCGCCACCTTCCAGCGCGCGGCCAAGGCCGACGGCGCCGACCAATCGGGGCTGACCGCCCTCACCTACGCCACGATGGCCAACTTCGCGCTCGACGCCGCGATCGCCGTCGCCCTGGCCAACACCTTGTTCTTCGCGAGCGCGACCGCCGAGTCGAAAACCAAGGTGGCGCTGTATCTGCTCATCACCATCGCGCCGTTCGCGGTGATCGCGCCGCTGATCGGGCCGCTGCTGGACCGGCTGCAACGCGGACGCAGGCTGGCGCTGGCCACGACCTTCGGGTTGCGGGCGCTGTTCGCGGTGCTGCTGATCTTCAATATCGACACCTGGGGGTTGTATCCGCTCGCCCTGTGCATGATGGTCGGCTCGAAATCGTTCGCGGTACTCAAGAGCGCGGTGACGCCGCGCGTGCTGCCACCGGACATCGACCTGGTCCGCACGAATTCGCGGCTGACGGTGTTCGGCCTGGTCGGCGGCACGATCGGGGCGGGTGCGCTGGCCGCGCTCGCCGCGCTCGCCGCCGGCTCCACCGGTGCACTGGTATTCGCCACGGGCATCGCGATCGCGGGCGCCTACCTGAGCCTGCGGATCCCGTCGTGGGTGGAGGTCACCGAGGGTGAGGTGCCGACCACGCTGACCTACCACGGCTCCGACGCACGCACCGAAGTACTCGAACCGGGCAAGGAATCGGCCGTGCCCGCCAGGAAACGCAGGCAACCGCTCGGCCGCGCGGTGGTCACCGGACTGTGGGGCAACAGTTCCATCCGGGTGCTCACCGGGTTCCTGACCTTCTACATCGCCTTCGTCGCCAAGGGCTCCGGCGGCAGTCCGACCGAGCAGGCGGCCATGCTCGGCCTCGTCGGCGTGGCCGCCGGTTTCGGCAATTTCGGCGGCAACGCAACCGGCGCGCGATTACAGCTCGGCAGGCCCGCGCTGGTGGTGCTCGGCTGCACCGCGGCGTGTGTGGCGGTCGCCCTGTTCGCTGTGTTCACCGGCAATCTGTTCGGCGCCGCGGTGGCCGCGCTCGTCGCGTCGGCGGCCAGCGCGCTGGCCAAGGTATCGCTCGACGCGGCCATCCAGGACGACCTGCCACCCGAGTCGATCGCCTCGGGTTTCGGCCGGTCGGAGACCGTTCTGCAGTTGAGCTGGGTGATCGGCGGGGCGGCCGGTGTGCTACTGCCGACCGAGTTCTGGAAGGGTTTCGCGGTGATCAGCGTGATCCTGGTTGCCGGGCTCGCGCAGACCTTCGTCAGCTATACCGGGCACACCCTGCTGCCGGGCTTCGGCGGCAACCGCCCCCAGCACGCCGAGCAGGAAGTGCCGACCCATCCCCGCGAAACAGGAGACCCACACTGGTGAGCAAGCCCAACGTCCGCACGATCTTCGCGCTGGTCGCGGTGGGCCTGTTGGCCCTGGCCGCGGTGACCGCAGGTGTGGTGGCCTACGCGGTGTCCAAGGCGCCGAAGCACTATCCCGAACTCACCGTGTTCGCGAACGGCGAGTCCGTCGTCGTCGAGCCGTACGGGTACTGCGAGCTGTCGAACGGGGAGTGCGTCAACGACGAGTCGACGTACTACATCCCGGCCACCTCGGGTAAGCCGGTGCAGGTGTCGCTGCCGACCAGCATCGCCGAGGCGCCGTGGATCGTCGTCACCGTGTACGAACGCCCCAACGGCGAGCAGTTCGAACGCATCCTGAGCTTCATCGACTACCCGTCGGGCACCCGTTTCCTGAGCCTGGACACCCAGCCGGAACCAGAACTGCGCCTCGCGGGCTTCGAGCTGCGGCTGCCGATCGTCTACACCGACCCGGCCACCGGCCAGGAGATGTACGACGTGCACGGCCTCTGGCGCGTGGGCACCCCGCAGCCCTGATCGCACGGTTCCCGCCGCTTCCGGACCACCACGACCCGACCTCGAGGGGGGTCCGCCGCGAAGCGGCGGTTCGCGGCCGTCCCGACGATCAGGCGCCGTTGCGTAGGCGACGAAGGAGCAAGCAACGGTGCCTGATCGTCGGGACTTGCGGGGCCGCGAACTCGAGCGCGCCAGCGCTCCAAAAGCTCAGTGGTCCAGTTCGCGGGCTACCGCGCGGACCACTTCGGAGATGCGCTGGGACATCTTGCGGTCCGGGTACTTGCCGCGGCGCAGGTCGGGCTGGACCTTGGTCTCGAGCAGGGTGATCATGTCCTCGACCAGGCCGTGCAGCTCGTCGGGCGACTTGCGCGGGCCCGCGTCCTTGCGGGCGGGCTGCGCGCCACGCTCACCGCGGGCGACGGTCGGGGGCGCCTCGAGCAGCTTGAGGCTCAGCGCCTGCGGACCGCGACGACCGGCGGCCATCCCGAACTCGACCCGCTGACCCGGCTTGAGTCCCTCGACTCCTTCGGGCAGCGCGGAGGAGCGGACGTAGACGTCCTCGCCCTCGTCTTGGGAAAGGAAGCCGAAGCCCTTCTCGACGTCGTACCACTTCACCCGGCCGGTCGGCACTGCGCTCACCCGTTCATCATTCGATACCCGAACCCTTGTGGCCCGGGTTACTACCTGCTGCTTGTCGCGAAAAGAACGCGCCCCACAACAAGGCAGGACGCGATGTGGTCAGAGTCTACCCCGGTGGCTATACCGCGAGCACATCAGTTTTACGGTGCACCGGTGACCAACTCACCTCAACCGCCCGCGCGTCGTTCCAGTGATCGGGTGCTGCAGGTGGCGCTCGCGCTGTTCGGGATCGGGATCCTGGCCGTCGTCGCCATCTTCGTGACACCGATCGTGTCCGACGCGGAACCGGGCCTGTGGCTGTATCTGCTCGCCATGCTCGCGCCGGTGGGCTTCCTGCTGGCGATCGGGTTCGCCCTCTGGTCGGGTCGACGGGCCCGGTGAACCGGTTACCCCCATGGATCGATACCCAGGCTCTTGTGTGATTCTCGTCACATAACGGCATGGTTACGAACTGTGCGTGCAACGGTCTCGAACATCTCGCATCGCGACTACCTGCGCGGACAGCTCCGGGACAACCCTGAGACCACCCCGAGACCCACCCGCACACGCGGGTTACCAAATAGTGACTTTCCCCGCTGACCGTCGTACCGTTTCTCTCAGCCGGGGCAGGCCCCCGGAACCACCGGCCCGCCGCACCGAACCTCACCCCGCGGGTACCGGACCCCGATTGGAATCAAGGGGTGAGGGCGGACCGGGAGACCTCTCAGTCCGGACCACATGCAGGTGCGAACGAGAGGAAGAAACCCGATATGAGTGGACGCCACCGCAAGCCGACTTCCACCGGGCGCACTGCTGCCAAGGTCGCCGTCACCGGCGCCATCTTCGGCACCGCAGCCGCTGCCCTCGCAGGAAACGCCAGCGCGGCCCCCGACTCCGACTGGGATCGCCTCGCACAGTGTGAAGCCGGCGGCAACTGGGGTATCAACACCGGCAACGGCTACCAGGGTGGGCTGCAGTTCTCGCCCTCCACCTGGGCCGCACACGGCGGCGGGGAGTACGCCGCCACCGCAAACCAGGCCACCCGCGAACAGCAGATCGCGGTCGCCGAAAAGGTTCTCGCTTCCCAGGGTTGGGGCGCTTGGCCCTCCTGCTCGGCCAAGCTCGGCCTGAGCAGCGGTCCGACCGAGCGCGCCGTGCCTTCGACCCCGAGCTGGGTCCCCGAGGTCAGCGTCCCGCAGGTGCAGGATCCGAGCCAGGAAGTGTTCCAGGCCGTCGATCGCGCCCTCACCGTCGCCCAGCAGCAGGGCGTCGCCGTGCCGCAGGCGGCCATCGACTTCGTCAACAACGCCAAGGGCACCCAGCTGGACCCGGCGGTCATCGATTTCTTCGAGGCGAACAAGGGCCTGCTGCCCTCCTGATCCGCCTTACAACAAGAGCCCGCATCCTCATCCAGGATGCGGGCTCTTGTCTTTCCCGTTCGAATTACACCCGATTGATGACAGTCTGCGGGTGTACATACGGCAGCGTGGCGGCCGGAACGGGAAACTCGGTGTCCTCACCGAAGGGCGAGAGATTACCGGCGCGGGTCGCCGACAGTTCGGTGACGGCGTGCTCGCCGTCGGCCACCTCGGGCCAGCCGTTGTCGACGTAGGGTTTCTTCGATTTGTTGACCACGGGCTCATTCTGGCATATCGAACACGTACGCTGAATCCGATGATCGCGACCGACTCTCTCGCCGATTGGCTAGGTGCGCGCACCGACGCCCAGCTGGTGAAACTGCTGCAGTTGCGGCCCGATCTGGCGGTGCCGCTGCCCGCGTCGATGTCGGTGCTCGCGGTGCGTGCTCAACAGCGGGCCTCGGTGCTGCGTGCCGCCGACGACCTGGACACCCTCGAGTTCGCGATCATCGAGGCGCTGGCGGCCAACGAGGACGCGCGCACGATCGGCACCGCG
Source organism: Nocardia rosealba (assembly GCF_020216065.1). Taxonomy (GTDB): domain Bacteria; phylum Actinomycetota; class Actinomycetes; order Mycobacteriales; family Mycobacteriaceae; genus Nocardia; species Nocardia rosealba. The sequence goes on along the minus strand of NZ_JAIWNA010000007.1, from coordinate 26,031 downwards.
CATACCCCGCTCACCCGGACCGCCCTGCACGCGCAGCTGAAGGACCGGGTCACCAAGACGGCGTTCACCGCCGCGCTCACCCGGTTGCTCGACCGCGCGCTCGTCTGGGAGACCGGTGACGGCCTGCATCTGGCGGCGAGTGCCGTCGAGGCCCTGCCCTGGCCGCTCGGGGCGACGACGGCGTTACCGGACGCGCTCACCGAGCCGGAAGTACGCACGGCGCTGAACGCCGCGGCCCCTGCCGAGCGGGCGCTGCTGGACAAACTGGCGACGACCGGTCCGCGTGGGCGCACGAGGGACGCCGCGCCCGACGCGCCCGCCGACCGCCCGGTGCAACGGCTGCTCGCGGCACGGTTGCTGCGCTGGATCGATGACGAGACCGTCGAACTGCCGGTCACCGTCGGGCAGGTGTTGCGTGGCGAACCCGTCACCGATCCGCATGCCCTCGCCCCGCCCAAGCCCGCACTCACCAAGCACGCGCCCGCCGAGGTGAACGCCGTCGGCGCGGGTGAGGTGGGTGAGCTACTGCGCGACTGTGCCGACCTGCTCGACGCGCTCGGCAAACTTCCCGCACCCGCGCTGCGCGCCGGTGGACTCGGGGTGCGCGAGCTGCGCAGGCTGGCCAAGCAGACCGGCGTGGACGAGCAGCGCACCGGCCTGCTACTCGAACTGCTCGCCGCCGCGAAGCTCGTCGAGAAGGGTCTGCCCGAACCGCCGCCCGACCTGGATTCCACCGACGACTTCTGGGCACCGACACCCGCCGCCGATGCCTGGCTCGACGCGCCACCCGCGACGCGCTGGGTGACCCTGGCCCAGGCATGGCTCGAGCTGGACCGGATGCCGTGGATGATCGGGTTGCGCGACGCCGCCGACAAACCGATCGCGGCGCTGTCGGCCGAGTTGCGGATCCCGCACGCGGTGCGCGACCGGCACGCGATTCTCGGCCTGCTCGCCGAATACCCCAGCGGCACCCAGGTGTCGCCCGCCGATCTCGGGAAACTGCTCGCCTGGCGAACGCCGAGGCGGCGCAGGCACTTCCGGCTCGACGTGGTGACCGCGACCCTCGCCGAGGCGGCGACCGTCGGGCTACTCGGACGCGGTGCGCTCGATTCGGCCGCCCGTGCCCTGCTGCACGGCAGCCCGACCAGCGTGGCCGATGCCGAGGCCGAGATGACCGCCGCCCTACCGGAACCCGTCGATCATGTGCTCGTGCAGGCCGACCTCACGGTGATCGCACCCGGCCCGCTGGTGCCCGAATTGCGCAGCCGCATCGCGCTGGTCGCCGATGTGGAATCCGCGGGTGCGGCGACGGTGTATCGCGTGGGAGACGCCTCGGTGCGCCGCGCGCTCGACGCCGGACTCACCGCCGCGGAGTTGCACGCCTTGTTCGCCAACCACTCCCGCACCCCGGTCCCCCAGTCGCTGACCTATCTCATCGACGACGTGGCCCGTCGGCACGGGCAGCTGCGCGCGGGTATGGCGCAATCGTTCCTGCGCAGCGACGACCCGGCGCTGCTCGCCCAGGTGCTGTCGGCGCCCGTCGCCGAAACGCTGGCCTTGCGCGCTATCGCCCCCACGGTCGCGATCGCGCAGGCGCCCCTCGGTGAACTCCTCGAGCGGCTGCGGGCGGCGGGCTTCACGCCCGCGGGCGAGGATTCCGGCGGCGCCATCGTCGACCTGCGGCCGCGTGGCGCCCGCATCGCCGTGCGGCCCCTGGCACGCAAGCCCTACCGGCCCAACCCGCCGTCGGACGATCAGCTCGCCCAGCTGGTCACCGAATTGCGCGCGGGCGAGCGCGCGGCGGGTGCCCGCACGTCCCAGTCGGTCCGTGCCGACGGCACCCGCACGGGCACCCAGGCCACCCTGGCCTTACTCCAGCTGGCCGCCCGGGTCGGCCGCCCGGTGAACATCGGTTACGTCGACGCTCAGGGCGTGGCGAGTCAGCGGGTGGTCGAACCGGTCCGGGTCGGCAACGGGCAACTGGACGCCGTCGACCCGGTGACCGGAGCCACCCGCCACTTCACCCTCCACCGCATCGCGTCGGTGGCTCTCCTGGACTGACCGTCAGGGCTTGGCCATGCAGAACGTCGTCTTGGGGTCCGGGACCGTGCGATACAGCGTGGCGTCCATGCCGCACAGCATCTCGTCGGTTTCGCCGTCGATGCGCTTGACCACCTTGAAGGTGGCTTCGGGTGCCGTGCAGTCCACCGCCTCGACCGGGCGGGTGCCCGCGTCGGCGTAGCAGGCGCCCTCGGCGAAGTTGGGCGACAGGCACAGGCCGGTTTTGGTGTCACCGACCGTGCCGTTGAAGGTGGCGTTCTGGGCCGTACAGTTCAGCGGCGCGGCGCCGACCTGCGCGATCCGGTAGTTCGACTTCGCCGACGAGCAGTCACCGACGGTGGCCTTCATCGCGTCGACCGCGTTGTCGGAGACCTCGACGCACGAGCCGACGGCGGGCACCGACGACGCCTCGCTGTCACCCGAGCACGCCGCTACCGCCCCGACCAGCGCGACTGCCGCCACTGGCGCGAACACGAGCCGGACAAGCAGCCGCTTTCCTGGGAAAAACACTCCAAAACCTCACTCACCGAACGGTTCAGCCGATATGACCGCCGGTGACGATACCCAAACGCCCACCTCCGCCGCTCCCCACGTGGATACGATCGGAGGATGACCATCGACGATGTCGCGGGCGAGCTGTACGGTCTCGACCCGGCCGACTTCGTCGCGACACGCACCGAACGTGCGGCCCAGGCCCGTGACGACGGCGATCGCGAGCTGGCCAAGGCCATCGGTGCCCTGCGCAAGCCGACGGTCGCGGCGTGGACGGTGAATCTGCTGGCCAGGCACGCGCCGAAGGAGATCGCCGCGCTGCTGGAGCTGGGTGACGCGCTGCGGTCGGCGCAACGTCAGCTCTCCGGCGACAAGTTGCGCGCGCTCGGTGCGCAACGTCAGCAGGTGGTGAACGCCATGACCAAACGGGCGGGTGAGCTGGCCGCCGAGCACGACCGACCCGCGAGCGAGCAGGTGTTGCGGGAGGTCGGTCAGACGCTCACGGCCGCGCTGGCCGACCCGGACGTCGCCGACCAGGTGCGAGCCGGGGTGCTGCCAGCGACGGTCACCTATGACGGTTTCGGTCCGGCCGGGCTGGTCGCGATCACGGGCGGCAAGGGCAAGGCTCCGGCGAAGAAGGCTCGTCCCAAGAAGTCGGCCGAGGACGCCGAGGCGGCCCGGCGCGCCGAGGCGAAGCAGGAACTCGACGACGCGGAGTCCGGGCTGGCGGAGGCCGAATCCGCCCGCGACGAAGCGGAGGAGGCCGCGGAGCGGGCCAAGTCCGAACTCGACGAGGTCGAGCAGCGGATCGAGCAGTTGCGTGCCGACCTCGAGCACGCCGAGCAGCAACGGCACTTCCTGCGGACCGCCGAGCACCGCGCGCGTGGTGAATTGACCTCGGCCAAAGCGCAATTCGAGCGGATGAAGCGGTGGGTCGAGCGGGCACGTTCCCGCCTCGACGAGGACTGACCCTATCGGCGCAATGACCCCGGGAACAGGAATGCTTCGCGCGGCGGGGTCGTACCGTCCAGCCATTCGGCCAGGAATTCGCCGAGTGGCATCGAGGTCCGGCTCTGGACGAACGCGCGGAATTCCGGCATCGAGGCATGGCCGTCGCGGTGGGCGTTCACGAAATCCTTGACGGCCGTGAAGAACACGTCGTCGCCGATCAATTTGCGCAGGGCGTGCAGGAAAAGGGGGCCACGCCAATAGACGGAGGTGAACTCGCTACCGGCGCCGGGGTCGGCCAGCGGGTACGTCCAGAAGTCCTGCTCCCACCGGTATTTCGCGATGTCCTCGCGGTACTTCGCATCCACATCGACGCCGTCGACTCGCTCGATCCACAGGTAGTCGGCGGTGTAGCTGGCGAAGCACTCGTTGAGGCAGATATCGGACCACTGCCGTACCGACATGGTGTCGCCCCACCACTGGTGTGCCAGCTCGTGCACCACGGTATTGAGATCGGCCCACGGCGCGTAGGTGGGGCGGGTCTGGGTTTCGAGCGAGAACGGGACTTCGGCGTCCACGTAGATGCCGCCGGCCACCTCGAACGGGTAAGGACCGTAGAGGTTTTCGAGGAAGTCGAGGATTTCGGGGAGGCGTTGTTCGTCGGTGCGATTGTCGTCGGATTCGGGGGCGAACGCGCTCAACACCGGTGTGCCGTCGGCACGGTGCTGTTCGAGGAAGGTGAAGTGGTCGACGGCAATGGTGGTGAGGTAGCCGAGCACGGGGCTGCGGGTTTCCCAGCTGGTGTGCAGCTTGCCCTCGCGCGCCTCGTGGCGGGTGCGCGCACCGGTCGACATGACCTCCCATTCGGCGGGCACCGTGGCGTGCAACGTGAAAGTCGCCTTGTCCAAGGGTGTGTCGTTGAGCGGGTACCAGCTGCTCGCGCTGTGCGGCTGGCCGATGGCGAAGGCGCCACCGCTGGGCGCGTACGTCCACCCTTCGCCCTCGGTGTCGGTCGCCTCGCCCGCGTAGTCGATGACGATCCGCATCGGCAGTCCCGGCAGCAGGGGCAGCAGCGGGGAGACGACGAGTTCGTGGTCGCCCTCGCGCGCGAACCCGGCAGGCTGCCCGTTGACGGTCACCATGAGCACATCGGGTCCGCGATAGTCCAGATTGAACTGCGCCAGCGGCTGATTCGCCCGCGCATCGATGCGCGCGGTGCCGCGCAGCTGATGGGTCGGCGGGTCGTAGTCGACGGTGATGTCGTAATGGCTCACGTCGTAGCCGCCGTTGCCGTCGAGCGGGTAGTACGGGTCGCCGAGCCCCGGTGCCCCCACCAGGCCCGGATCCGCTGCTACCGGCGGCATGCCCAGTGCCAGGAGCGCCAGTACCACCACCGAACCTGCCGACCATCGCATGCCGCGGACCCCCGTTCTCGCCGACTCGGATCCGAGTATCGTCGCAGGCGAGCGACGCTCAGGCCAGTTCCGGCGGCAGGTGTTGCGGGTCGAGCATCAGCCGCTTGGTCGCGGTGCGGCGCACCCGCGCGGCGAGGGCGAGATTGTCGGTGAGCAGGCGCCATTCGAGGTCGGAGATGGTGTCGCGGGCCCGCTCGATCACCGTGCGATCCCTGGTGCCCCAGGCGATCGGCATGGCCGTCACCAGCTGCCAGCGTTCGCCGACCTGACGGGGTGCACCGTCGGTGCGCACCGCGACCGACGGCACTCGCTCACCCAGCATCGGTTCATGGCCGGGCAGCGCGCGCACCTTGCGGGTGACCAGTGCCCAGCCCCGCGCGGACGCGGTGGCTTCGGCGGTGTCGACGAGGGCGAGCAGGATGATCCCGTTCGGTTCGGCCGCACAGACCACGGCGGGCACGAGAACACCGTCGCGGTAGAGCTTTTCGATATCGGAGCGGTGCGGTGTCCACAGTGCGACCCACAACGCGATGACCGCGGCGAGGGCGCACACGAAAGCCAGCAGATACCCCCAGGCCTGCCCGCTCCACAGGAACGCGGCGGTGGCCGCGACGGCCAGCCCGGCGGCGAGCAGGGCGAGCACCCGCATCCTGCGTAACCCGGTGAAGGTCTCGTTGACCGCATGAGCATGCTCACGGTCGACCTCGAATTCGAAGCGGCGCACGTTTCCTTCCTAGCACAAGTTGCGGAGGTGTTGCCTCCACTTATCTGCCGGGGTTTCGACCCGCACGCTACCGGCACCTGAGCGGGGAAACGGCGCTACACGCCGCTGTCCCCGATGGCCGGCCCGAGCAGGTCGTCGGCATCGGTGATGCGGTAGGCATACCCCTGTTCGGCGAGGAAACGCTGACGATGCGCGGCATATTCGGCGTCGAGGGTGTCACGGGCGACCACCGAATAGAAATGTGCCTGTCCCCCATCCTGTTTCGGCCGCAACAGTCTACCGAGACGCTGGGCCTCCTCCTGCCGTGAACCGAAGGTGCCCGAAACCTGCACCGCCACCGAGGCTTCCGGCAGGTCGATGGAGAAGTTCGCCACCTTGCTCACGACGAGCACGGGGATCTCACCGGAGCGGAAGGCATCGAAGAGGGACTCACGTTCACGGTTCTTCGTCGCCCCGGTGATGACGGGAGCGTTCAGGTCGATACCGAGTTCCTCGAGCTGGTCGAGGTAGGCACCGATCACCAGGGTCGGTGCGCCCTCGTGCTTGGCCAGGATGGACTCGACGACCGGGATCTTGGTGCGCGCGGTGGAGCACAGTTTGTAGCGCTCCTCCGGTTCGGCGGTGGCGTAGGCCATGCGCTCGGCATCGGTGAGCGTGACTCGCACCTCGATGCACTCGGCGGGGGCGATCCAGCCCTGTGCCTCGATGTCCTTCCACGGCGCGTCGTAACGTTTCGGGCCGATCAGCGAGAACACGTCGCCCTCGCGGCCGTCCTCACGCACCAGCGTGGCGGTGAGCCCGAGCCTGCGGCGCGACTGCAGATCCGCCGTCATCCGGAAGACGGGGGCGGGCAGCAGATGCACCTCGTCGTAGATCACCAGACCCCAGTCGCGGCTGTCGAAGAGTTCGAGATGCTTGTACTCGCCCTTCGATTTGCGGGTGATGACCTGGTACGTCGCGATGGTGACCGGGCGGATCTCCTTGCGCTCACCGGAGTACTCGCCGATTTCGTCCTCGGTGAGGGTGGTGCGCGCCAGCAACTCACGCCGCCACTGCCTACCCGCGACGGTATTCGTGACCAGGATCAGCGTGGTCGCCTTGGCCTTGGCCATCGCGGCGGCGCCGACCATCGTCTTGCCCGCGCCACACGGCAGCACCACCACACCCGAACCGCCCGCCCAGAACGAGTCGGCGGCCATCTCCTGGTAGTCACGCAGGTGCCATTTGCCCTCGGTGTAGTCGAGGCCGATGTCGTGCGCCTCGCCGTCGACGTACCCGGCCAGGTCCTCGGCGGGCCAGCCGATCTTCAGCAGCATCTGCTTGATGTGACCGCGCTCGGACGGGTGCACGATCACCGTGTCGTCGTCGATGCGGGCACCGAGCATGGGTGCGATCTTCTTGTGCCGCAGCACCTCCTCGAGCACCGCGCGGTCGAGGCTCACCAGGCACAGGCCGTGCGCGGGGTGCTTGACCAGCTGCAACCGGCCGTAACGGCCCATGGTGTCGACGATGTCGACCAGCAGCGGCTGCGGCACGGCGTAGCGCGAGAAGTTCACCAGCGCATCGACCACCTGCTCGGCGTCGTGACCGGCCGCACGGGCATTCCACAGCGCCAGCGGGGTGATGCGGTAGGTGTGCACGTGCTCGGGGGCACGCTCGAGCTCCGCGAACGGCGCGATGGCCTGACGCGCGGTGCCTGCCAGCTCGTGGTCGACCTCGAGCAGCAGGGTCTTGTCGCTCTGCACGATCAACGGACCGTCTGTCACTATGCTCCGTATCTTTTGCGGCCGGGGCCGCGGGTTCGGGGCCTGTAACCCTTCGATTCAGCGCTCGAGACTCGCGCTGCGCGCATGCGCTTCGAGCGCTGAATCGAAGGGGCGGCCCCGAACGGCTCGTAAGACTCGCCTGTGCGGGGTTGCGTTCGGCCGGGATGTGTCGGGATTTGGTGAGCCGTTCCGGGGAGGTTCGGCAGCTCGATCAATTGTACGGACCTGCGGTGACAGGGTTCGGTGTCGCGATGGCGGGCTGCTGAGCGCAGGGCCGCGAACCCACCACTCTGTGGCTCGTGACCGAGGCGGTGCGGATCTCGGATCGAGGCCGGTGACGGCGAGGCGACAGCGGTCCAGCGATCGTCGACTGGACCGCGACATGCCTCGCTGACCAGGTCAGACTCGACTCATGCTTCAGACGGCGGCGGTTTTCGGTGTGGGTGCGGCGGCGCTCGGGATGGTGCTCACGCCGGGGCCGAACATGATGTACCTGGTCTCGCGCACGGTAGCGCAGGGGCGAAGGGCGGGCATGATCTCGCTCACGGGTGTGGCGGCCGGGTTCGGGGTGTATCTGCTGGCCGCGACGGCGGGGATCACGGCTTTGTTCGCGGTGGTTCCCGGGCTGTACCTCGGGCTCAAGCTGGCGGGTGCCGCCTATCTGCTGTGGTTGGCGTGGCAGGCGGTCCGGCCCGGCGGAGTCTCGGTGTTCGCACCCGCCGCGCTGCCCGCCGATCCGGCTCGACGCCTGTTCACGATGGGTTTTCTCACCAACCTGCTCAACCCGAAGATCGCGATCATGTACATGGCCCTGATCCCACAATTCATCGACCCGGCCCTCGGATCGCTGTGGTTGCAGAGCCTGTCGCTCGGCGCGATCCAGATCACCGTGGCCCTCACGGTCAACGCGCTGATCGTCGTCGGTGCCGCGGGCCTGGCCGCCTTCCTCACCGCCCGCCCGCTGTGGTTGCGCATCCAGCGCTATCTGATGGGCACCGCCCTGGGCAGCATCGCGGTCCTCCTCGCCACCGACCGCACCCGCCCCGCTCCGGTGTAAGGCGCGCACCGACCGGCTCCGGCGCGCCGGCGGGCGTGCGCTGCGACACATGGGCGGGTGTGCGGTCGCCGGGGGTCGCCATGCCACCCTGCTTGCAGCGGAAAGGAGCGGGTGGTGAGTGGTGTGGTGATGGCGGGCGCGCTGGCGGCGCAGCTCGACGAGGCGGTCACCGTGGTGCATCGCAGCGGCGAGCTGCTCGGGGTGATCTCGTTCGCCGCGTCGGGTGCGCTGGTGGCGGTGCGCAAGCGGCTCGACCTGTTCGGGATGGTCGTGCTCGGCTGCGCTACGGCGCTCGGTGGGGGCATCGTGCGCGACCTGCTCATCGGACGCACCCCACCCGCCGCGTTCACCGACCTGACCTTCCTGACCGCGTCGATCGTGACCGCGCTGATCCTGTACTTCATCGCGCCCTCGCCACGGCTCACCAAGGGCCCGCTCGAAGTGGCCGACGCGATCGGGCTCGGACTGTTCTGTGTCACCGGCACCGTGATCGCCGACTCGGTCGGGCTCGGCGCGCCGACCGCCGCCCTGCTCGGCATGACGACGGCCATCGGCGGCGGCGTGCTGCGCGACGTGCTCAGCGGCGAGGTCCCCTTGGTCCTGCGGCCCGACCAGGACCTCTACGCGATTCCCGCCCTGTTCGGCGCGGCGACCACCGCCGTCCTGCTGCACCTGGACATCTACCAAACCTGGACAGGTTTGCTCGCCGCCGCAGGCGCCGTCGGATTCCGTTTGCTCGCAAGGCATTACGGCTGGCACGCGCCGACCGCCCGGCACGCTCGCGACTGACCGGCAGTCGCACCGATCCGCTGATCAGCGTGTCGCGACTCCCGCACGCAACCGCCGAGCGCCCTCGTCGATGGTTTCGTCCCGTTTGCTGAAGGTGAAGCGCACCAGGTGTTTCCACTCGGCGGGATGGTCGACGAACGCGCTCACCGGTACGGCGGCCACGCCGAGTCGAGCAGGCATCTCCCGGCACAGCGTCAGCCCGTCGTCGATTCCGAGCGGTCGCACATCAGCACACACGAAGTAGCCGCCCGCGGTGGACGAGACTGCGAAGCCGGTGTCGCGCAACGCGTCCGAGAGTCGAAGGCGTTTGTCGGCGAGTCCGTCGCGCATGTGGTGCACCCAGTCCAGCTCGGTGTCGATCGCGTGGGCGACAGCGGGCTGGAACGGGCCGCCACCGACGAAGGTCATGAACTGTTTCGCCGTGAGCACGGCATTCAGCAGTGGCGCGGGGGCGCACGCCCAGCCGATCTTCCAGCCGGTGACATTGAAAGTCTTCGCCGCGCTGGACACCACGATGGTTCGCTCGCGCATCCCTGGCAGCGTCGAGATGCTGAGGTGCTCCACGCCGTCGTACACGAGGTGCTCGTACACCTCGTCGGCCAGCACCAGCAGGTCGTGTTCGCGTGCCAGCTCGGCGATCGCGGTGAGTTCGCCGCGCGAGAGCACCGAGCCGGTGGGGTTGTGGGGTGAATTGATCACCAGCATGCGGGTTTCCGGGGTGATCGCGGAACGCAGGCTGTCGATGTCGAGGACGAAGCGGTCGCCGTCGGGAACCAGTCGCGCGGTCCGGCGCTGCGCACCCGCCAGGGCGACCGCGGCGGCGTAGGAGTCGTAGTAGGGCTCGATGAGCACCACTTCCGCGCCGGGTTCGACCAGGCCGAGCAGTGTGGCGCTGATCGCTTCCGTGGCGCCGACGGTGACCAGGACCTCGGTGTCGGGGTCGTAGTGGGTGCCGTAGCGGCGGGCGCGATCCGCGGCGACGGCGCGGCGCAGGGCGGGTACCCCTCGGCCAGGCGGGTACTGGTTGTGACCGTCGGCGATAGCGGCGCGGGCCACTTCGAGCATGCTCGCGGGACCGTCGGTGTCGGGGAATCCCTGTCCGAGATTCACCGCGTCGTGGCGCACGGCCAGTTCGGTCATCTCGGCGAAAATGGTCGATCCGAAGGGACGCAAGCGGGAGACGGTGGGCGGCACAGACGACATCTCCGCAGCGTATCCCACCTTTCTCAGCCGTTGCCGCACGATAGCGAACACCTATGTTTCACAAACGTTTTTGGCCTTTGACCTGCGGTATTGTTCGATCACTCAACCTCAGCTAGCCTCGCCGTGTTCTACCTCACACACCACAGCGTGGTGGCATATCGAAAGGGGCTCGCATGGCCTCACCTCTGCTCGACTTCATCCTGCAACCGGCCGCGTCGGAGGTCGCCGGTTCGGCACTTCGCTTCATCCAGGAACAGCTGGAAGCCAGCCCGATCGTCGACTTCTTCACCGGGTCGGCCACGCCGGACAACAACATGGGCTCGTCCACCGGGGACCACAACCTCGGCTCGTCCACCGGTGATCACCAGTGGGGGTCCACCTACCCGTAGACACCGCAGCGCCGGATCGGATCGCGCGGGTCCGGTCCGGCTAGGTGCGCAGCCGAGCGCCCGACAGCTTCGCCACATTGGCGAAATCGTAAGCGGCACAGACCAGCCCGTCTTTCACCGAGAACGCGAGCACCCGAACCGCTCGGCCGAACGGTGAGTTCGGATCGGTGAGTACCAGACCCGATTGCCCGTTCACCGCGGCGAAACCGATCTCCAGCGCCGGTTCCTCGAGCTGCTTGCGCCACAGGCCGACCGCCAGCCGCGCCACCTTCTCCGCACCCTCCACGACATTGAGCGCCGTGCGTGCCGTGCCGCCCGCGTCGGCGATGAAATTCACGTCCGGATGCAGGGTGGCGGCCACCGCGGCGATATCGCCGGTGGCCAGCGCGGCCAGGAAACGCTGCACCGCCTCGTCGTGCGCGTCGTCGGTCACCGGGGGTGGGGTGCGGGCCACGGTCTTGCGTGCGCGCACCGCCAACTGCCGTGCCGCATCGGGTGATACGCCGAGGATGTCGGCGATCTCGTCGAACGGTACGGCGAGGCTGTCGTGCAGGACCAGCGCCACCCGCTGCTGCGGGGTGAGCGCGTCGAGCACCACCATCGCCGCCATCCGGTTGTCCTGATTGCGGACGACCACCTCCAGCGGGTCGTCGGTGCGGGCCTGCCCGGTGACGATCGGTTCCGGCAGCCACTGGCCCACGTAGGTTTCCCGGCGCACCGCCGCGCTGCGCAGATGGTCGAGGCAGATCCGGCTCACCACGGTGGTGAGCCAGGCACGCAGGTCCTCGATCTCGGATTGGTGGGCGCCCGCCATCCGCAGCCAGCTCTCCTGCACCGCGTCCTCGGCGTCGCCGACGCTTCCGGTGAGCCGGTAGGCCACCGAAATGAGATGTGCTCGATGCGATTCGAACAGGTCGGCGAGAAGCGGGGAAACCATCGCCGCTGATCCTACGGAGTGGGTTCACGCTGGTTGCACGGGTGTACCGGTTTTGCCGTCGCGCGCGGAAAATGCCGTGAGAACTCTGCACCCGTCCTGCCAGGATGAGGTGATGTACCAGCACACGCTCACCGACGGCACCGTGTGGCTCATCCGGCCGACCGCCGCCGACATCGACCGCATCGTCGAGTGTTGCCAAGACCCCGCCGTAGGGCGCTGGACCACCATCCCCGTGCCCTACGGCCGCACCGACGCCGAGGAGTTCCTCGACCGGAACGTGGCGGGAGGGTGGCTCCACAACGAGCCGATCTGGTCCATCCGCACCGCAGCCGACGGCCGCGTCGAGGGGATGGTCGGCCTGCACGCCCGGGGTCCGGGCGCCTGCGAGATCGGCTTCTGGCTCAGCCCAGAACACCGAGGTCGCGGCCTGATGTCACGCGCCATCACCCTGGTCTGCGATTTCGGCTTCGCCACCGAAGGGCTCGGCCTGCAGCGCATCACGTGGCGCGCGATGGTCGGCAATCACGCCTCGGCCGCCGCCGTCCGCCGCAACGGATTCCACTACGAGGGGAAGGCCCGGTTGGGCGGCGTGCAGCGTGGGGTTCGGGTCGACGAGTGGTACGCGGCACGGTTGGTCGACGATCCGCCCGGCCCGGTGGATGGATGGCCTGCGGAGACCTTTCCTCCGGAAGGATGATCGTGGCTGAGTGCTGGTGGTTCTCGGAGCGCGAGAGGGGCGCGACAGGTGGCTGACGACGCACGGTTCGAGTGGTTCGCCGATGTGATGGGAGTGCGGGCAGGTGAGCGGGTCCTCGAAGTGGGGCCTGGTCCGGGCGCGTCGTTGGCGCGGATGGCGGAGCGGCTCGGCGACGGGCGGATCGTCGGCGTGGAACGTTCGGCGACCGCGTTGGCGCGAGCCGGGCAGCGGTGTGCCGACGAGGTCGCGGCAGGCCGAATCCGGTTGGTGCAGGGCGAGATCGGAAAGATCGCACCGGGCCGCCTGCTCGGCGAACTCGATCCCGGCGAACAGTTCGACCTGATCTACGCGGTCAACGTCAACCTCTTCTGGACCTCCCCCGCACCCCAGGCCTGGGCGACGATCCGAGCCTGCCTGTCCCCCACCGGCCGCCTCTGGCTCTGCTACGGGTACGGCACCCCCACCGACGCCCCCACCTCCCCGAAACCCAGCCCAACTCGCCTCACCGATCGCTGCGCCGCCGCCGGCTTCACCGGCGAACCCACCACCTCAGGCGACCTCCTCGCCGTCCACCTCACCCACACCCCCTGAACCGAGATCACCACGCACTGGTGGCGTTCGCTTCTCGGTCGATGCCGCCATCAGAGCGTGGTGATCACGTCCAGCTCGATGGGTGGCCGCTGGCCTGAAGCGAGGGCAGGCGGGACAGGCGCCGGTCTCGAGGGTGGTCAGGTGGGGCGGAGGCGGCGGGCGGTGCCTCGGTGGGCGGGGGTTCGGGTGGGGTCTTCGGGCCAGGCGTGTTTGGGGTAGCGGCCGCGGAGGTCGGCGCGGACCTGGGGCCAGCCGGTTTGCCAGAAGGAGGGGAGGTCGGCGGTGACGGCTACAGGGCGCTGGGCTGGGGAGAGCAGGTGCAGGAGGAGGGTGGCGCGGCCGTCGGCGAGGGTTGGTGGGGTGGTCCAGCCGAAGATTTCCTGGACCTTCACCGCGAGAACCGGCTGGTCGGCGCTGTAGTCGACGCGGACGCGGCTGCCCGAGGGGACCTCGAGGCGCTCTGGGGCGAGGTCGTCGAGGCGGGTGGCTTCGGGCCAGGGCAGGAGGCGGCGCAGGGCGGTACCCGCGTCGATGCGGGCGAGGTCGGCGCGGCGACGGGCGGTGGTGAGTTCGGGGCCGAGCCAGGAGTCGAGGTCGGCGAGGAGGGCGTCGTCGTCGACATCGGGCCATGGTGCGCCGAGCGTGCGGTGCAGGAAGGCGAGGCGATCACGCAGGTTGCGCGCGTCGTCGGACCAGCGGAGCAGACCGATCCCCTCCGCGCGCAGTCCTTCCCGCAACGCCGCGCCCACCAACGCCGAATCCGGTTCACGCAGCGGCTTTTCGGACAGCACGATCGCACCCAACCCCTCGACCCGCCGCGCGATCACATCCCCGCCGTCCCACCGCACCTCCTCCCGCACGCTGACCAGCCCAGGCGCCGCCTCCCGCGCTAAATCCTCAGAAGCGATGGCCGCCAGCCGAATTCGGCCCTCCGCCCGCCCCGGATCCCGATCCGCCACGGCAACAGCCAACCACTCCGCCGCCACCAGCCCGGACCCCGCAGGCAACGAAACCGCCGTCCCACCCGCCATCAAATACGACCCCGACCCACTCCCCCGCCGCCGCGCCAACCGCTCCGGCTGCGCCAACGCGATCATCAACGCCACCCCTTCTTCGAGCACCCCCAAACCCGACCCGGCCGAGTCACGCCTCCCCAAACCCGACCCGGCCGAGTCACGCCTCCCCAAACCCGACCCGGCCGAGTCACGCCTCCCCGCACCCGAGCCGCCACTGCCACGCCTCGGGTCCGCCTGCCGATCACCATGGCTTCCCGCAGGCGAACTGCCCTCAGCGCGACCATCACCTGGCGATCCCGCCTTGGCTCCGACATCGAACGATGTCGCCGCAGAACGGCTTTCCTCGCCGGCCAGCGCCGCGCCGCCGGTCTCCACGCCCGATGCGATTGCGCCATAAGCACTCTCGAGCGGCAAGTCCGAGCCACCGGATTCGCCGACGAGGCGGGTGAGGCGGGTGACCTCTCGGGTCCAGCGGGGTGGGCGTTCGGTGCGGAGGGTGCGCAGGGCCGCGGTGGCGTCTGTGCCGGGGGCGAGGGTGTCGTCGTCCATCAGGGCGACCATTTCGGCGGCGAGTCTCGGGCCCAGGTGGGCGGCGCCGTCGAGGAGGGCGCGGGCCAGGCGGGGGTGCAGGCCGAGGGTGGCCATGGCGCGGCCGCGGGCGGTGATGTGGTCGTTGCCGTCGAGGGCGCCGAGGGCGTGCAGGACGGTGCGGGCGGCGGTGAGCGCGCCTTCGGGTGGGGCGTCCCACCAGGCGAGGGCGGAACCGTCGGGGGTGCCCCAGCAGGCCAATTCGAGTGCGAGGCGGGTCAATTCGGCGGTGCGGATCTCGGGGTCGGGGTAGGCGGGCAGGGTGTGGTGTTCGTATTCGGGCCAGCAGCGCCAGGCACGACCGGACGCCTCACGACCCGCACGCCCCGCGCGCTGTTCGGCGACAGCGGCCGAAACACGCACTGTCGCAAGGCCGGACAGCCCACGCCGATGGTCGACCCGCGACACCCGCGACAATCCGGAGTCGACGACGGCACGCACGCCGGGCACGGTGAGGCTGGATTCCGCTACGGCAGTGGACAACACGACCCGGCGACGCGCGCCCGGCCGTAGCGCACTGTCCTGCGCCGCCCCGGCCAGCCGACCGTGCAACGGCACGACATCCACATCGAGATCACGCAGCAACCCGGCCGTCCGGTTGATCTCACCGACACCCGGCAGGAAAACCAGGACATCGCCCTCGGTCTGATCCAGCGCGACACGCGTCGCCCGGGCGACATGGCCTTCCACCCGTTCCCGGGGCAAGGCCGGCACATAACCGATGTCGACCGGGTACGTCCGTCCCCGCACCTCGAGCACCGGCGCCCGCTCGTCACCACCGAGCAGTTCGGCGAGCCGGTCGGCGGCGACGGTCGCCGAGGTGGCGAGCACGCGCAGATCGGGACGCAGACCCGACCGAGCGTCGAGCAGCAGGGCAAGCAGCAGATCGGCGTCGAGGTGCCGCTCATGGCACTCGTCGAGGATCACCGTGCCGACACCCGCGAGCTCCGGGTCCTGCTGCAACCGCCGGACCAGCAGACCGGAGGTCACCACCTCTATCCGTGTGCGCGGCCCTACCTTGCGATCCCCACGGACCGCGTACCCCACGGTCTCCCCGACCCGTTCCCCGAGCAGCCCGGCCATCCGCGCGGCCGCCGCCCGCGCCGCCAACCGTCGCGGTTCGGCCACCACAACCCGCCCACCGCCCGCCGAAGCCCACGGCACCGTCTTCCCTGGCCCCACGAACTCGTCCGCAGCCAAGGCCAACGGCACCAGCGTCGTCTTCCCGGTCCCCGGGGGCGCGACCAGCACCGCGACACCCCGATCGGCCAGGGTGCGCGTGATGTCCGCCAGCGCGGGCCGCACGGGAAGATCGGGCAGTTCGGGAAGTCTCATCAGCGAACAGTCTGCCGACCCGCCCGCATCGAGCACCACTGAGACTGCCTGTTCCGAACTCGACCGGAACTGGCTAGCCTGCGGGAGATGAGCATCGAGTTCGCGTTGACCACGCTCGTCATCGTCGCCACGCCGGGCACCGGGGTGCTGTTCACGCTCGCGGCGGGCCTGGCGCGGGGCGTCCGGGCCAGCGTGATCGCGTCCTTCGGCTGCACGCTCGGCATCATCCCGCACATGATCGCCGCCATCACCGGGCTGGCAGCGGTCCTCAACGCCAGCGCGGTGGCGTTCCAGACCTTGAAGTACCTCGGGGTGGCGTATCTGCTGTACATGGCGTGGAACACCTTCCGCGACAAGGGCGCACTGTCCCTCCCGGAGGCGGAGTCCGGTGCCGCGCCGTCGGCGCGCAAGATGATCACCTCCGCGATCCTGCTCAATATTCTCAACCCGAAGCTGACGATCTTCTTCTTCGCGTTCCTGCCGCAGTTCGTGCCGACCGGTACCCCGAACGCGTTGGCGCGCATGCTCGAACTGAGTGGGGTGTTCATGCTGGCGACGTTCGTGGTGTTCGCGCTGTACGGCGCTGCCGCGGCGGCGGTGCGGTCCCATATCCTGTCGCGCCCGGCGGTGGTGACGTGGATGCGGCGCGTGTTCGGCGCGTCATTCGTGGCCCTCGCGGGCAGACTCGCCCTGCAGAACCAGTGAAAGCACTGTGGCCCCGGGGTTTCCGGGGCCACAGTGCGAAACGACTTCAGCCGCGCCGGGTTTCGACAGCCTGCGCCAGGCGGTCGAGCTGCGTGGCGGTGGTCTCCCAGTCGATGCAGGCATCGGTGATGGACTGGCCGTAGGTGAGGTCGGCGGCCTTGCCCAGGGTGAGGTCCTGGCGGCCCGCGACGAGGAACGACTCGAGCATCACACCGACCACGCCCTGCTCACCGGCGGCGAGCCGGGTCGCGATGTCGGTGACGACGTCGACCTGACGGTTGTGGTCCTTGTTGCTGTTGCCGTGGCTGGCGTCGACCACCACGCGCTGGGGCAGCGCGGACTTCTCGAGGCGCAGCTTGGCCTCGGCGACGGAGGCGGCGTCGTAGTTGGTGCCGTTGCTGCCACCGCGCAGGATGACGTGGCAGTCCGGGTTGCCGGAGGTGCGGATCAGCGCCGAGCGGCCGTCGAGGTCGGTGCCAGGGAAGACGTGGCTGGCGGCGGCGGCACGCACACCGTCGACCGCGACCTGCACGTCACCGTCGGTGCCGTTCTTGATGCCCACCGGCATCGACAGCGCCGAGGACAGCTGACGGTGCACCTGGCTGGCGGCGGTGCGCGCACCGATCGCGCCGTAGGACACCAGGTCCGCGATGTACTGCGGGGTGATCGGGTCGAGGAACTCACACGCCACCGGCAGGCCGAGGGCGGTGATGTCGACGAGCACCTTGCGGCCGATGCCGAGGCCGGTGTTCACGTCGAACGAACCGTCCAGGTGCGGGTCGTTGATCAGACCCTTCCAGCCCAGCGTGGTGCGCGGCTTCTCGAAGTACACGCGCATGACGATGTGCAGCCGGTCGCCGAGTTCCTCGGCCTTGGCGGAGAGCTTGCGGGCGTAGTCGAGGGCGGCGACGGGGTCGTGCACCGAGCACGGGCCGACGATCACCATCAGGCGGTCGTCGTCGCCGTTGAGCACGTCGACGGTGGATTTGCGACCCGAGCGCACGGTGTCGGCCAGCTCGTCGGTGATGGGGTGCACGAGGCGGACCTCGGCGGGCGAGCGCAGGGGGCTCACGCTGAGGGTGCGCTGATCGTCGAGATCGGAGTGCCGCGCGTCTACGTCAACTGCGGTGGTCATGAGAATGTGGGTCCTTTTCGGTTGAAGGCCGACCCACGGAAATTTCGCTACCCGTCGAGCCGGTCAGGTATCCGGCTCGGGGTGGAGGAAGTCAGCGCGCAGGGTCGCAGACCGGCCCACCCAGGGCCGGCTCGCTAAACCAGAAATATGCGCGCTGCATGCCGTGGACTGTACCACCGGTGAAACGTCGCGGACCCGCGCCTGGTTGCCCGAAGTGCGCACGATCACACCACTGCGCCGGTTGACCTCAACCTCTGTTGAGTTCCTAGCGTGGGTGCCGAGGAAAGGAAATCGACTGTGACAACACTGGTTACGGGCGCGACCGGCAATACCGGGCGCCAGGTGGTTCGGGAACTCGTCGAGCGCGGCGAGAAGGTCAAAGCACTCACCCGCGATACCGAAAGGGCACGCGCACTCCTCGGTCCCGAGGTGGAACTGGTCGGCGGAACGCACACCGAGCCGGGCACGCTCGACTGGAGCGGTGTCGACCGATTGCACGTGACCGTGACGGCGGGTCTGGCCGAGGTGGGCCAGGAACTGGTCGACCGGGCGGTGGCGGCGGGCGTGCAGCGCATCACGGTGGTCTGGGGTGGCGGCGTCGGTCCGGTCGAGCAGGCGATCGAACGCTCCGGCGTGGAATGGACGCGGCTGGAACCGCAGGAGTTCATGTCGAACACGCTCACCTGGGCCGATTCGATCCGGGCCGAGGGCGTGGTGCGCGAGCCGTACGCGCATCCGAGCGCGCTGGTGCACGAGGCCGATATCGGTGCGGTGGCCGCGGTCGCGCTGCTCGAGGACGGGCACGCCGGGCGTGCCTACAACCTCACCGGCCCGCAGACGCTCACTCCGCAGGAACGGTTGGCCGTGCTCGCCGAGGCCGCCGGAAGGGAGATCGCGTTCGTGACCATCAGCCATGAGCAGGCGATCGAGCGGTTGACGGCGACCGGGGTGTCGCGCGCGGATGCCGAGTACGTGATCGGCTGGTACGCCGAGTCGAGCCCGGAGTCCCGCACCGTCGACCCGACGGTCGAGAACGTGCTCGGCCGCCCAGCGCGCACCTTCGCGCAGTGGGCGGCCGAATACGGGCACCGATTCGCCTGAGCGCTCCCGGATCCTCAGCCGAACTGGCCGGCCACGTAGTCGCCCGCCGGGGTGTGGGCGATGGCGTTGAGCCGGTTCCAGGCGTTGATCGTCGCGATGGCGGCGATCAACGCGGCGATCTGGTCGTCGTCGTAGTGCTTGCGGACCTGGGCCCAGGTGTCGTCGGTGACCTGGCCGCCGTCGGCGACGCGGGTCGCCTCCTCGGTGAGGGCGAGCGCGGCCCGCTCCGCCTCGGTGAACACGTTGGCCTCGCGCCAGGCGGCGACCAGGTTGATCCGCACCGAGGATTCGCCCATGTGCGCGGCGTCCTTGGTGTGCATGTCGACGCAGAAGCTGCACCCGTTGATCTGCGACGCACGGATCTTCACCAGCTCATGGGTGGCCTTCGGCAGCGGCGAGCCGTCGATCACCTTGGCCGCGGTCTGCAGCCGCTTCACGAAGCTGGTGGCGACGGGGTTGTTGTAGAGGTCGAAACGAGCTTCCATGATCACTCCTTCGTCGGGCGGAATACACCTCTACGACGACGCGCGGCGCCGGAGTGTGACATGGGTGATCGCGATCACCTCAGAGCAGACCGCACAGCTTCTCCGACAGCTCCCAGAGCTCGGCGGCGACGGCGCGATCGTGCGCGGGCGCGGCCATCGCGCACGGCGCCGGGTGGCCCCACAGGCCGAACAGGCCGTCGGGACCGTAGAACCCGCCGGGCTCCACGTCGGCGGTGGCGGCGAACAGCGTGGGCAGCGCGCCCTGGGCGGGGCTCTGGGCGAACATCCGGTTGCCGAGCCACATGAACACTTCCTGCACCGATTCGGTGTGCGACATGAGTTCGGTCGCGGCGTACCCGGGGTGCGCGGCCACCGAAAGCACCGACGACCCCTCGCCGGCGAGGCGGCGCTGCAGTTCGGTGGCGAACAGCAGATTGGCCAGCTTGGACTGGCCGTAGGCGCGCCAACGGTCGTAGCGGCGCTGCTCCCAGTTGGGGTCGGTCAGGTCGATGCGGCCGATGCGGTGCGCGTTGCTCGACACGGTGACCACCCGGTCGGCGATCCGGTCGAGCAGCAGGTTGGTGAGTGCGAAGTGCCCGAGATGGTTTGTGCCGAACTGCATTTCGAAACCGTCGGCGGTGCGGCGCAGCGGCAGCGCCATCACGCCCGCGTTGTTGATCAGCACGTCGACCCGCTCGATCGACTCGGCGAAGGCACGCACCGAGTTCAGGTCGGCCAGATCGAGCTCACGCACCTGGGTCTCCCCCGGTAACTCGCTCGCCACCTGCTCGGCCTTGGCCGTATTGCGGCAGGCCAGGATCACCCGCGCGCCTTTCGCGGACAGCGCCCGCGCGGTGGCGGCACCGAGACCGCTGTTGGCGCCGGTCACGATGAAAGTGCGGCCGGTCTGGTCGGATAGGTCAGCGGTAGTCCACTTGCTCACCGACCGAAGTGTAGTGCGAGCTGGGACAACCGCGAATCGAGAACCGCCCTCCGGTCAGGACTGTGCGAGGATCTCCTCGTCGGTCATCGCGGCCACCTCCAGGTACATCGCCGCAACGACTTCCAGCCTGCCCGACGACCCGGACTCGTTCTCCCGCTGCGTCATTCGCTGCGCCAGACCCTCCACGCTGCGGGCGGTGAACAGGTCGGCGACCACGGTGTCGGGTGCGTCGAGCCACTCCCGGATGCGGGCGACGGCGGTGGTGGCGAGCACCGAATCACCACCGAGGGCGAAGAAGTCGTCGGTGACACCGATGTGTTCGGTGGCGAGGACCTCGCCGATCACGGCCGCGAGCGCGCGCTCGAGATCGGTGCGCGGCGCGACGAATTCGTCGGCCGCCTCGCCCTTTTCGAGCACGGCGCGAATGGCCTTGCGGTCGGGTTTGGCGTTCGGGGTGAGCGGGAGTTCGGGCAGCATCTCGAGCCGGGTGGGCACCATGTAGGTGGGGACCAGTTCGGCGGTGGCGGCCAGCACGGTGTCGGCATCGAGGACGGTGCCCGGCGTCGGCACCACCAGCGCGACCAGTTTCGGTGCGGCCTTGCCGACCACGGCGGCCACCGCGTGACGCACGCCGGGCACGGCGCGCAGCGCGCTCTCCACCTCACCGAGTTCCACCCGGTAACCACGGATCTTCACCTGATGATCGGCGCGGCCCAGAAATTCCAGACCACCGTCGGGCAGGTAGCGGGCCAGGTCACCGGTGCGGTACCAGCGCACACCCTCGTGGGTGACGAACCGGTCGGCGGTGCGTTCGGGGTCCTTGCGATACCCGGCGGCCACACCGTCCCCACCGATCCACAGTTCGCCGCTCACCCAGTCGGGGCAGTCGTTGCCCGCCGGGCCGACCACGCGGCACCGCACATTGCGCAACGGGGTGCCGTAGGGAACGGCCGTCCATTCGGCAGGCACCTCGGCGCCGACCACCTCGCAGATGGTGGAGTGGATGGCGGTTTCGGTCGCGCCGCCGAGACCGGCGAAGCGGCAGTCCGGTGCCACGGCCGCCAGGCGTGCGGGCAGCGCGACATCCACCCAGTCGCCACCCAGGATTACTGTGCGCAGCGAGGGCAGCGCTTGTCCGCCTGCCGCGGTGAGCAGCATGTCGAGCAGGCTGGGAACGCAGTTGACCAGGGAAACCTCGTGGCGGCGAATGATCTCCACCCAGCGCGCCGGGTCGCCGCGTTGCGCGTCGTCGACGGTGACCACGGCGCCGCCCGCCGCGAGCAGGCCGAAGATGTCGTAGACCGAGAGGTCGAACTCGAGGGCCGAGAGGGCGAGGGCACGGTCGTTCGCGCCGATGCCGAAGCGGTCGTCGAGGTCGTCGATGGTGTTCATGGCCGCGCGGTGCGGCACCTCGACACCCTTCGGCTTGCCCGTGGAGCCGGAGGTGAACAGCACGTAGGCGATGTTCTCCGGATCGCCGAAGACGGGGCGCGCCAAGGGCTCCGGGTGGTTGCGGGCCTCGGCCAGGTCGACGACCCGGGCCTCGGGGATCTGGGCGCCACCGACGGTGAGTACCGCGACGGCGTCGGCGGTGGAGAGGATTTCGGCGCGGCGGGCAGCGGGCTGGTCGAAGCCGATCGGCACGTACACCGCACCGGCGGCGAGCACGCCGAGGACGGCGACGACCTGATCGGGCCCCTTCGGCAACTGCACTGCCACCGAATCACCCGGCGTCACACCGGCTTCGCGCAGAGCACCGGCCACGGCGAGGGCATCGGCGGCCAGTTCACCGTAGGTCAGCTGCCCCGTCGGCGCCCAGAGCACCGCCGGTGCGGACGGATTCGTCGCGGCGTTGGCGAAGAAGCCTGTGTGCAGGAGATTTCCGCTCAGCGGCGCGGCTGTCGCGTTCACGCGGGCACGAGTCGCCGCCTGTTCCACGGGGATTCGCACGCCCGCCTCGGCCTGCCAGCCCGCAACGGTCGCCGAACCCTGGCCGCCCAGGCGTTCGATGGCCTCGATGTAACGGGCGAACATGTCCTCGACCATGCCGGGCGGGAAGGCGGATTCGCGGATGTCCCAGTTGAGCAGGAGGCCGCCGCGGACCTCGGTGATCTGGGCGTCGAGCAGCACCTGCGGGCCCTGGGAGATGATCCAGACCGGGTCACCGAAGGTATCGGTGACGGTGTCGGCGAACAGTTCGCCGAGATTGAGGGCGCTGGTGTAGACGATGGGGGCCAGCACCGGTTCACCGCGCTGACGGCCCAGGTCACGCAGGACCTCGAGGCCCGAGTAGGCCGAATGGGCGCCCGCCTCGTGCAGGCGCTGCTGCAAAGTGCGCGCACGATCGGCGACGGTGGCGGGCTCGGTGACATCGACCTCGAGCAGCACCGAGGAGGTGAAGTCGCCGACCACGCCGTCGACCTGCGGGTGCACCGGCTCCCGATGGAACAGCGGCAGATTCAGCAGAAAGCGGCGCTGCGCCGACCAGCCGCCGATGGTCTCGGCGAACACCGAGGCCAGCGCCATCGCCGGGGTGATGCCGCGCGCGTGGGCGGCGTCGAACACCTGCGCCTTGGCCTCCGGGGACAGCCACCGGTGCAGGCGAACGGTGCGGTTCGGCTCCGAAACGTGCTGTGCCTGCGGCAGTTCGGGTGCGCCGGGCAGTTCGGCGAGCCGGTCGCGCCACCAGTCGCGGTCGCGGTCGCGTTCCTGATCGGTGGACGGCTGTTCGGCCAGGTACTGGCGGAATGTGTAGTCCTGCGGTGCGAGCTGTTCGCCGTGGTAGAGCTTGGCCAGGTCGGTGACGAGGATGCGGTAGCTCATGGCGTCGGCGGCGAGCATGTCGACATCGAGGTGCAGGCGGGTTCGACCGTCGGCCAGCCGGGTGAGGGCGATATCGATCACCTGGCCGTCCTCCACGGCCATCCGCTGATGGGTGCGCTGGTCGCGCAGCTCCGCCAGCCTGCGCTGCGCCTCGTCCTCGGACACCGCACGCAGATCGGTGACCCCGAACACGGCTCGACCGGGGCGGTCGAGGGTCTGCTGGGTGCCGTCCGGCAGGAACCTCGTCCGCAGCATCGGATGGCGCACGAGCAATTGCTCCACGGCCCGCTCGAGGCGCTGCGGGTCCACACCCTGCCCGTCGAATTCGACGTACAGATGTGCGGCGACACCACCCAGCTCCTGCGCGTCGGAGCGGCCGATCCAGTACGCGTGCTGCATGGGAGCGAGGGGGAACGGTGTCCCGTCATCGGCCACGAGCTCGGAAACCTCTGCGGCAGAACCGTTTCCGCCGCCTTCGGTCTGTGTCGGCTCGACCGTTCGCGCACCCGGTTCGACGCCCTCGGCCTGTCGCGGTGACGTGGCCGAGGTCGGTACGACATTCGGCGCCTGGTCCTGGCCGACCGGATCTGCCGTGGCGCCGCTCAGGGTTTCCGGGTCGGCGCCGTTGAGTAAGGCGTGCCAGGCGTCGATGGTCGGGTGCGCGGCGAGGAGGGCGAAGTTCACCTTGATGCCGCGTTTGCGCCAGGCACCCGCGAGTTTCATGGTGCGGATAGAGTCGAGGCCGAGCTGGATCAGGTCGTCGGCGTCGGCGACAGCGTCGGGGGTGATGTCGAGGTGACGGGCGATCGCGGCACGGATCTCGGCACGGTCGATTCCGCCGCCGTTCGCGGGTGCTGTCTCCATCTGCCGATCACTCCTTGCTCGCCGTCCGACCCCGGACGGATTCGATACTGCTCGCCGGCAGCCTACTCCACTGAGATAGGGTTGCCTAACCTATGGTCGAGCAACCCAGGTTCTCGGCCGCTTTGATCTGGATCGACCGGAGGGTACGACTGTGACTACGTCGACTAGCCATCGCGACGGCTACGTTCCGTTTCCCGAGGCGGCAGCGCAGGAGTACCGCACGGCGGGCTACTGGTCCGGGCGGACGCTCGGTGACCTGCTGCGCGACACCGCCCGCAGCCAGCCATCGAGCCCCGCGATCCTCAGCGACGCCGCCGTGCAGTCCTACGCCGAACTCGACGCCGCGGCCGACGCGATGGCCCACGGCCTGCTTGCCCTCGGCATCCGCCCCGGCGACCGGGTGATCGTGCAGTTGCCGAATATCCCCGAGTTCGCGACGGCCCTGTTCGGCCTCCTGCGGGCGGGCATCATCCCCGTACTCACCCTGCCCGCGCACCGCCGCGCCGAGATCGAGCACCTGGCGGCACTGTCGGAGGCCGTCGCCTACCTGATCCCGGATCGGCTCGGCGATTTCGACTACCGCGAGTTGGCCGCCACGGTGCGCGCCGCCGTGCCGAGCCTGGCGCATGTGCTCGTGGCGGGCGAACCCGGCCAGTTCCGAGCCCTCGATACCGTTCCGGCGCAGGGTGATTCGCTGCCCGAGGTGGATCCCGCTGAGATCGCGGTGATGCTGGTTTCCGGCGGGACAACCGGTCTGCCCAAGCTCATCGCGCGCACCCACGACGACTACGTCTACAACGCCACCGCGAGCGCGCAGGTGTGTGAGCTCACCGCCGACGACGTGTACCTCGCGACTCTGCCTGCCGCACACAACTTCCCGCTCGCCTGTCCCGGCATCTTCGGTACCGTCGCCACCGGCGGGGCCGTCGCCTTCACCCTCGACCCGAGCCCCGAGGCCGCGTTCGCCGCCATCGAGAAGCACCGCGTCACCGTGAGCGCCGTGGTGCCGCCGCTTGCCCAGTTGTGGAGTGCCGCGGTGGATTGGGAGGACGCCGATTTGAGCTCGCTGCGGCTGCTTCAGGTGGGTGGTGCGCGGTTGGCCGAGGTGAATGCCCGTGAAGTGGAACCGGCGTTGCAGTGCCGGTTGCAGCAGGTGTTCGGGATGGCCGAGGGGCTGTTGAACTTCACTCGCCTCGATGACGCCGACGAGCTGGTCTACACCACTCAGGGTAAGCCGCTCTCGCCTGGTGACGAGATCCGTGTGGTCGACGGTCAGGGTGAGGACGTGGCTCCCGGTGAGGAGGGGGAGCTGCTGACCCGCGGGCCCTACACCCTGCGTGGCTACTACCGTGCCCCCGAACACAATGCCCGCGCGTTCACGCCCGACGGGTTCTACCGCAGCGGTGACCTTGTCCGTCAGCTTCCCACGGGGCATCTGGTTGTCAGTGGGCGCATCAAGGATGTCATCAATCGTGGCGGTGAGAACATCTCTTGCGATGAGTTGGAGGAACATCTGTTGGCTCATCCGGCCGTCCGCCATGCTGCGGCGGTGGGGCTGCCCGATCCGTCGCTCGGGGAGAAGGTTTGTGTGGTTTTGGTGGTGACCGGGGGTTTGCCGACGCTTCCTGAGTTGAAGATGTTTCTTACCGAGCGGGGTCTGGCTACTTATAAGCTGCCTGACTTGATTCGGCAGGCGGATTCGTTGCCGGTTACTGCTGTTGGCAAGATTGATAAGAAGGCGCTGCGGGCTAGTTTGTAGGGGGCTTACGGCACTCGAGTGCGGGCACCTGCCGGACTCGGGTGCCGTGCGGAACTGCCTTGGTGTTTTGTGCACCACGGAGGTATTGGGCTGTGTTTTTGGAGCGCTGGCGCGCTCGAGCGCGGCCCCTGAGGGGCCGGGGGGGGGGGGGGGGGGGGGGGGGGGGGGGGGGGGGGGGGGGGGGGGGGGGGGGGGGGGGGGGGGGGGG
>NZ_JAIWNA010000006.1 GCF_020216065.1 Nocardia rosealba | reverse complement strand
CACCTCGGTGTTTTGTGCACCACAGGGGTATTGGGCTGTGTTTTTGGAGCGCTGGCGCGCTCGAGCGCGGCCCCTGCGGGGCCGCGCGAACCGCGCTCGAGACTCGCGCTTCGCGCATGCGCTTCGAGCGCTGTTCGCGCGGCCGGGCCGCTTCGCCGCTTCGCGGCGTTCCCTCCTCGAGGTCGGGAAGGGGCGGGGTTGGGAGTGCGGTAGGTGGCTCAGCCGAGTAGTTCCGTACGACGTGGAACGCCATAGTGGTCAGGCGGGAGGATGCCGTGGAGTGTGGCGTGTAGCGGCCTACCGTGATCCACCATGCGAACGGCTTCACCAGCAGTCCGCCGCCATGACCGGACTCCCAGCCCCGCACGACCCGACCTCGAGGAGGGTCCGCCGCGAAGCGGCGCAGCGGCCCGGCGCAATCCAAAAAGAGCCGGCTACCCCACCCCGCAACATCCGCACCCAAGGCCGCGCCCGGGCGATATCCACCCGAGCGCGGCCCCGCCACATCCCGTCGTGCTCCGGACCAACCCCTACGCCGGATGCGCGGCGGCGTACGCGCGGAACGCATCCCGGATGTACTCGGCCGTGTTCTCGCCGTGCACGTCGTAGTTCTTCCGGAAACGCGGATCGGCGACGTACATCTCGCCGAGACCGACGAGATATTCGTTGGTCACCGGCCGGCCCTGAGTACCGTCACCGAGCCAGGCACGGTGACGTTCGACGATGGCCTGCACCGTGTCGCCGTCTACGGGAAGCCCTGCGGCGTGGGCCTTTCCGAAGTCGGCCGCGATGTCGAGCTGGGTCTGCAGGAACTGCTGCTTACCTTCTTCGCTCAGCGAACGCCACCAGCGGTCGCCGCTCTCGTAGGCCTCCTTGCCCCAGCGCTGGGTGACTTCTTCCTTGTACTGGGTGTGGTCGAAACCGTCGAAAACCTCTGCGGCCATGAGCGGTTCACCTCTTTCCGTCTTGTGCAATGTGGTCGACACCGAGTCGATCTGCCGGGCGATCCGATCCTGTTGCTGCCGAAGCAGTTCCAGGTGGGTGCGCAGCGCGTCGGTGGTGTTCTGTTCACCGGCGAGAACCTCGGCGATCACCGGAAGGCCGAGCCCGAGTTCGCGCAGCAGCAGAATGCGCTGCAGGCGGACCAGGGAGTTCTGGTCGTAGTAGCGGTAGCCATTGGCGCCGATCCGGCTCGGCTCCAGCAGCCCGAGCTGCCCGTAATGGCGCAGCGTGCGGCTGGTGGTGCCCGCGGCTTTCGCGAGGTCCTGAATGGACCATTCACCCGCCATGACCAGCTCCTTTCCCGTCGATGAGACCAGTCTGCAAGTTGACGCTACGTCAAGGTCAACCTCTAAAGTCAGAACCCGATCTCGACCTCGACGGTGTCGCGTTCGGTGTACATCCGCCAGTACTCGGCGCCGAGTTCGGCGTTGCCGATGCGCGGCAGCACCATCCCGGCGGGGATCAGCTCGGGATGCGCGTCGACCTCGTGCTGCACCGCACTGTTCTCGATGAGCGAGCCGATGGCGAGCAGTCCGGCGTAGACGCCGGTGCCGTCGAGTTCGGCGGCCAACTGCCGGACATAGGCCCGCTGCGCGCCGAGCGCTACTCCCATATTGGCCAGGTAGGGCTGTAGGTGCGCCTCGGACGCGCCGGAGGAGAACAGGAGCGCGCCGCGCCCGCGACCGAGCATGCCGGGCAGGAGTTCGCGGCTGAGCTGGATCGACGAGTACACCTTGAGCGCGAACGGCAGCTCCAGCGCGGCCCGGTCGACCTCGCGGGTCGACGCGCTGCGCACCGATATCCCGGCGGCGGCCGCGTGCACCGCTACTTCGATCGGCCCCAGCTTCTCCTCGACCCGCGTGATCACCTCGGCCAGCTGGGCAGGATCGGTGATGTCGGCGGTGAAGGGCTCGGCATCGATACCGGCCGCACGCAACCCCGCCACTCGCTCGGCGGCCGCGTCGGGGTCTCGCCCGACAGCCGCGACCCGAAAGCCGTTGCGCCCGAATGCCTGTGCCGTTCCGGCACCGAGGCCTGGTCCATATCCGAAGATCGCGAGTGTGCTCATCCGACTACCTCACTAAGTTGAGCGTTGGTTCAAGTTATCGGCAAACTAGCATCAACTTGAACCAGGGCTCAAGATATTTCGGCGGGTCGATTTGTAGGATCGGCGAATGCCCGAGGACAAGCCGTTGCGCAGCGACGCCAAGCGCAATCGCGACGCCCTGGTCACCGCGGCCCGCGAACTCTTCGAGGAACGCGGGCTCGACGCGCCGCTCAAGGACATCGCCGCGCGAGCCGGTGTCGCGATCGGCACCCTCTACAACCGCTTTCCCACCCGCGACGACCTCATCGCCGCCGCCGTCGACGACCGGCTCGGTGCGGGCACCCGCATCGCCGAGGAGGCGCTGGACATCGACGATGCGTGGGAATCGTTCGTCTTCCTGGTCGAGAACATCTGCGCGCTGCACGCGAACGACCGCATCCTCGGCGAACTGGCCCTGCGCGCTCCGCCGAGCCCGGCGCTGGAGCGGGCCAGGGCGCACGGGCACGACCTGATGCGCCGGATCGTGACCCGCGCGCAGGAAGCCGGTGCGCTGCGCGCGGACTGGATACTCGAGGACATCGCCTTCATCACCTGGTCCCACACCAGCGTTGTCGCCGCGACCGCGCACGTCGCCCCCGACCTCTGGCGCCGCAATCTCGCCCTCATCCTGGACGGTCTGCGCGCGAAAGCCGCGCACCCCCTGCCGGTTCCGGCCCTCACCGAGGACCAGTTGATGCAGGCGATGCGCGGCTGACGTCGCAGATCCCGCAGGTGGTTCTATCGACCGGCGACGACCGGTTCCCGCGGCACACTCGCAGCGGGCCCGGTCTTTGCCGGGATCTGCCCGAGGACGGTGCCGGCCAAGGCGATGACGAGGCCGAGGACCTGTAGCGGGGCCAGCGCCTCGCTCAGCGCGATCCAGCCGATCACCGCCGCGGTGACGGGGCTGAGCAGGCCGAGGAACGAGACCGAGGTGGCCGACACCCGGGCGATGCCGCGGAACCACAGCCAGTAGGCCAGCGCTGTGCCGATGACGCCGATGTAGAGGTAACCGCCGACGGCTTCGGCGTCGAGGGCGGGCGGGGCGCCTTCTACGAACAGGGCGAGCGGGGTGATGAGCAGGCCCGCCGCGGTGAGCTGCCAGCCGGTGACGGTGAGTGGACCGACGCCGGTCGGGTGGCCCCATTTCTTGGCGAGCACCGTGCCCGCGCCCAGGGAGGCAGCGGCTGCGAGACCCGCGAGTACGCCGACGGTGTCGAGCTCGACAGTGCCGCGCAGGACGACGAGGCCGACCCCGAAAACACCGATCAGACCGGCGAGAACCCTACGGCGAGTGGGGGTTTCGGCCAGCAGGACGGCGGCGAAACCGAGCGCGAACATGGGTGCGATCGCGGCGAGCACGCCCGCTACACCGCCGGGGAGCCGGTAGGCGGCGAGAAACAGCAGAGGGAAGAAGACGCCCATGTTGAGCGTGCCGAGCACGGCTGCGCGGCCGATCCAGATGCCGCGCGGGAGGGTGCGGGTGATGGCGAGCAGGACGAGACCCACGGGCAGCGCCCGCATGAGGGCGGTGAACAGCGGCCGGTCGGGCGGGAGGAATTCGGTGGTGACGGCGTAGGTGGAGCCCCAGGCGATGGGGGTGAGGGCGGTGAGGGCGAGGGTGCGCGCGTCGCCGTGGGTTGCGGTCGTCATGTTCGCTCCTGATTGATAATCTCAACGTTGAAATATCTACTCCCCTGGCGATGCCTCAGCGTCAAGTAGATGAATGTTGAGATATTCAACGGAGAGAGGAACTCGCATGTCCGATGCCGTGGACTCGATCGTCGAACACTGGAATCGCGAACGCCCCGACGTCGACGTGTCGCCGATGGCGGTGATCGGCCGCATCACCCGCCTCGGCCGCCTCTTCGACCAGGAACTGCGCACGTTTTTCGCCCAGCACGACCTGGAACGCTGGGAATTCGACGTGCTCGCCACTTTGCGCCGCTCCGGCGGCACCCAGGGCCTCACCGCGGGCGCCCTCAACCGCGCCGCCATGGTCACCTCCGGCGCGATCACCAATCGCATCGACCGACTCGCCGCGAAAGACCTGGTCCGCCGCGTCCCCTGCGCCGACGACCGCCGCTCGATCTTCGTCCAGCTCACCGACAAGGGCACCGAACTGGTCGACCGTCTCCTGCCCCTCCACGTAGCCAACGAGCAACGCCTCCTCGCCTGCCTCACCCCCGAAGACCGCGACAACCTCGTCGACCTGCTGCGCACGCTGTCGATCGGCCTGGGCGACACGTCGATCAGCTGACGGGCCCTGAGCAGGGGAAATACCACTTCGGCGCCCCGACCGGCGCTCGCCCCATACGCAACGAATCTGGACACACGATCACCACGCTCTGGCGGCGGAAGCTACTCGGCCGATGCCGCCACCAGAGCGTGGTGATCAAACATTCAACTGGTTCCCGAGCCGTCGGACGGGGATAGCACCCTCGCCGCGACCTGGACGCACGTCGTGTGGACGCCTGGCGTGCGCTATTCGGTGGGGACCGCGTTCGGCTGCAGCGGTGGCGGGACGGCACCCGGGTCCGGTTCGAGGATCTGTTCCGGCGCGAAGTTCGGGTCGACCCCGCTGCTCATCTCCGGCCCGGGGGCGGCGTCGGTCCCGCTCGCGTCCGGTGTGGCCGCAGCATTCGGATCGGTGCTGACGCCTGGGCCTGTCGCAGCACCCGGACCTGTTGCGGCGCCCGGGTCTGTCGCGGCGTTCGGGTCAGGCGCGGCGTTCGGGTCGGGCGCCGGACCGACATCGGCGAGGTCGGGCAGCTGGGGTGCGCCCTCGACAAGTGGGTCACCCTGCGCCCCACCGGGTTTCGGTCGTGATCCGGCTGACCCGGGAACCTGGTCACCGACCTCGGGCACCAACTGGAGCAGCGTGGAGAAGTCGACCACTTGGGCGCCGAGGGTTTTCGTCGCCACGATGACGCCGTTGGTGTACAGGCGGTAGGTGCCCGCGCGTTGGGGCAGCATCATCTCCGGGCCGATGGGGGCGCCGATCGAACTGCCGGGACCACCGAGGCGGCGGTATTCGGTGTCGATCACCGACTCCCCCGCGAGTGCTTCGATGGTCGGGCCGGGGTCGGCGGGGAGCTCGGGAAGTGCTGGGATGGGCAGGGATTCGACGAGGTCGCCGGGGGCCGGGCCGACGGCGAAGGTTTCGATGTCGGCGGGTCGGCCGCCGTCGGGAGCGGCGGAGTACTCCGAGCGCAGGATCAGGCCGTCGCGCAGCAGCACCGTACCGACGGTGGCGGCGACGGCGTCGGTGGTTCGCGCGTCTTCCTTGACTGTGCCCGGGTAGACCTGGCAGTCGGTGGTGTCGCAGGTCTGCGCGTACGGGTAGCGGTCTTCGGCGAGGGCGTAGGAGCGGGCGGCGATGGCCTGTGCGCGCAGCGCTTCGAACGCGCCCTGATCGGCCCAGTTGGCCTGCATTTCGGCGGGCAGGACGCCGGCGAGATAGTCCTCGATATCGACCTGGTTCACGGTTCGATACGAGCCGTTCTCCAGTGCGACGCCGAGCGCGCCGCGATAGGCGGTGCCGCCGCAGAGAGTGAGATGTTCGTCGGCGGGGCGGCCGGGCCCGGCACCGATCGGGTAGACATACGGGTCGTCGGTTGCGCTCTGCCACAACACTTCTCCGTCGCAGCCCGCGGTCACCACCACGCTGGCGCCACCGTCTGGCATGGGGGTGAGGTGGGCGGCTTCGCCGGGTCCGATCATCCGGCCCGCGACCTGCGCGCCCGCGGCGGCATAGGTGTCGAGGGTGGCGTCGTCCTGGGCTTGCAGGCGTACACCGATGGTGGTTGCTCCGATTTGGCCGAGTTCCGCCCCGGGGTAGTAGTGGCCGAGGATCTCCTCGGCGTTCCAGCCCGCGCGAGCGTTGTCGAAGGCGCCGACCTGACTCATGCCGCGACCGTGCCCGGCCCCGACTGTCGGCTCGACGTCCGGCAGCAGTTGCCACAGCCCGAGTGCCCCCGTGAGCACGAGCGCCGTACCGCCCACCAGCACCGGAAGTGGTGGCGTCGCGAGTATCGGAACCGCACGGCGGCGGGTGCCGCGACGGGTCTTGCGGGCGATCGAGGTATCCGCTCTCATCCTGCGCTCCCACGGTTCGGGGGTTCTACCGGCGGAGCTCGCGTCGGCATGTCGTCCGCGCCGAGCGGGTTCCGAGGGCTACATTCGAGCAATCACATAACTCTCGAGTTGAGGTTTAGATGTGTGACGTATGTTAACTAGTGTGGTGTGTGAGGCAAGAGGAAGCAAGCATCACTTGCCGGTGATCTGCCGCTAGGGATGACACTGCTCGACCCTGATTGGAGAGGCACGTGCGATACCGAAAGCCGAAACGTTCCTACGTGCTACCGGTGGTCACGACCCTCGCGGTCGCCGCGCCGATCGGCGCGTTCGCGCTCAGCGATTCGACCGATTACCGCAGCGCGAACAATTCCCAGTTCGCGGCGGTGCAGCCGGAGCTGTCGGAGGTCGCGCTCACGTCGGTCCCCGACATCACGATCCCGCTGCGCGATCTGACCGGCCTCGACCTGCCCGACCTGCACCTGTCGGATCTGCGCATGCTCGGGCTGCCGTCGTCGATCCCGATCCCGCCCGGAATCCCCGCGCCGCCGGGCGTGGCGCTGCCCACGGAGATCCCCCTCCCCCAGCTCCCGACCAAGGCTCCGACGACGCCGACCAAGCAGGCCGCCCCGTCCGCCGCCCCCGGCGCGGCGCCCGCGCCCGGACGGCCCCCGGCGCCGACCACGGCAGTCCCGACCGCTCCCCCGGCCGCCGCGCCACCAGCAGCTCCCGCACCGGCACCCGGCGCGCCCGCGCCTGCCGCGCCACCTGCCGCCGCGCCCGCACCTGCCGCGCCACCCGCCGCGGCGCCGGCACCAGCCGCGCCACCCGCCGCCGCGCCCGCACCTGCCGCGCCACCCGCCGCAGCGCCGGCACCAGCCGCCCCCGTAGCTCCGCAGGGCCAAGCGCCCGCCCCAGCCGAATCAGCTCCGGCGCCGGCCGCGCCGAATGGCCAGGCACCGGCAACCCCCGCCCAGGCACCGGGCGCCCCGCAAGACCAAGCCGCGCCAGCTCCGCAGGCCCAGGTTCCGGCGGCCCGAAAGCTCCCCGCCGGAGCGAAATTCATCGCCGACCCGGAAAACCTGGAACCCGGCACCACCCCCGACACCCCGGCTCTCGCGCCGGGCGCGGTCGACCCGGCACTCGTCGACGAGGTCGGCGCCCAGGTCAAGGAACTCACCCAGGAGACGCCGTTCAGCATGGTCGCGCTCACCGCGCGCGACCTGGTCAACACCACGACCAAGCTGCGCGCCCGCCAACCCGACGGCAGCTGGGGCCCCTGGTACAACGCCGATCCGATCGACACACGCGCCACCGATCAGACCCCGGCCGACGCACCGACCGGCACCGAACCGATCTACGTCGGCGAGACGACCGCCGTGCAGATGCTGGTGACCCGCAAGCCCACCGCGGGCCCGGATCACGACCCGGCGCACCTCACCGAGGCCGCGCTCAAGGCGGTGCTGATCAATCCGGGCCGGGCGGCGATCGATGCCGCGCTCAACGATGTGGCAGCGGCCCTGCCGGGCGGTGGTCCCAAGGTCATCACCCGCGCGCAGTGGGGTGCCGACGAGTCGATCCGCTGCCAGGAACCCACCTACGACGACGGCATCGGCGGCGTCACCGTGCATCACACGGCGGGCCGCAACGACTACAGCCGCGCCGAGTCGGCGGGCATCGTCCGCGCGATCTACGCCTATCACGCCGAGACGCTCGGCTGGTGCGACATGGGCTACAACGCCCTCGTCGATCAGTACGGACAGATCTTCGAGGGTCGCTACGGTGGCCTCGACCGGGACGTGCAGGGCGCGCACGCGGGCGGATTCAACGAGAACACCGCCGGTGTGGCGCTGATGGGCAACTACGAGAACGAGCAGCCGAGCAACGAGGCGATCACCGCGATCGGCCGTTTCATCGGCTGGCGCACCGGTATCGCCGGTCTCGATCCCGAGGGCGAGACCGTGATGTACTCCGAGGGCACCGAGTTCACCCCGTACGCCCAGGACGAGGCGGTGGAGTTGCCGGTGGTGTTCGCGCACCGCGACGTGGGCAACACCGACTGCCCCGGCGACGCCGCCTACGCCATGATGGACCGCATTCGCGCCATCGCCGCAGGCAATTCGGTCACCAACGACGCGTCGAGCAACCCGCACCGTCCGCCGAGCAATCAGGCCCGAGCTCCGCAGGGCAACATGGCCGAGCTGGGCGCGCTGGTGGACAAGTTCCTCGGTCTGTCGAGTGAGAACCCGATCGCCAAGCACTGGGTGAGCCGCGGTGGTGCCGACGGCCCGCTCGGCGCGCCGCAGGCGGATCTGCTCGCGGGTGCGGGTGGGCGTCAGTACGCGAAGTTCGCGAACGGGTTCGTGTACTCGGGCGAGAACGGTCAGGTGTTCGAGGTGGTCGGCGCGATTCTCGACCGCTACCTGAGCCTGGGTGCCGACGCGGGCGTGCTCGGCCCGCCGACGGGCAGTTCGTACCTGGTCCCGGACGGTCTGCGCACGGACTTCCAGAACGGTTCGCTGGTGCTCAACGAGCTCACCGGCATCGTCACCACCTTCTGGAAGACCTACAACGACACCTACGAGCAGGAGATGAACGGCAGCAAGCCGGAACAGGCGCCGCCGACCACCGCGCCGACGCTCGGCCTGACGGTCCCGGCCGAAGCCGGCGCGCCGGAAGCCGCCGCACCGACCGGCCCGCTGTCGTCGACCACAGCGCCACCCGCGGGTTCACCGGCGCCCGCCGGTCCGCAGGCACCGGCCGTACAGCAGGCCCCTGAACAGGGCGTTCCAGCACAATCGGCGCCCGCCGAGCCTGCCCCCGTCGGCTGATATCGCAGCAACGACAGAGCCGGTGCACTCCTTCGGGAGGGCACCGGCTCTTCGTCATCAGCCCGGAAAATTCACCGGTTCGGTCCCTGGGAGCATCGAGGCCGAGCGCCGACAGCGCGACGGATGCGCCTACGTCCACCACCGCTCGAGCACCATCGCCACCCCGTCGTCCACATTCGTCCCGGTCACCTCGTCGGCCGCCGCCCGCGCCTCGGGATGCGCGTTCCCCATCGCCACCCCGTGCCCGGCCATCGTCAGCATCGGCACGTCGTTGGGCATGTCCCCGAACGCGACGATCTCGTCCTCGCGCACGCTCATCCGCCGCGCCACCTCGGCCAGCCCGGACGCCTTGGTCACTCCTGGCACGGCGAGTTCGATCAGCCCGTGCTCGGTGGAGTAGGTGATCTCGGCGCGGTCGCCGATCAGCGGGGCGAGCGCCGCGCGCATCTCGGAACTGCGGGCCGTGCTGAGCCGGATCAGCATCTTGATGGCCGGTGCGTCGATCACCTCGGCATGCGAGACGACGGTGTCGTCGGGATTGAGCCAGGCGTGTTCATATGTCGGCGAGCTGACGAACTGCGGCGTCGCCGCGTCGTGCGCGCTCACCCCCACCCGTTCGGCGGCGAGCCCGCATCCGGGTAACGCGCGTTCGGCGATCTCGGCGAGCCAACCGAGGGTCTCGGTGTCGAGGGTGTGGCTGGCGAGCACGCGGTCGGTGGCGCTGTCGTAGACGACGGCCCCGTTTCCGCAGATGGCAAGCGGTGCGTAGCCGAGTTCGCTGACCACCGGGTCGATCCAGCGGGGCGGCCTGCCGGTGGCGAGCACGAAGGTGGCGCCGTCGGCGAGGACAGCGCCGACGGCGGCCTTGGTGCGTGGCGAAATCCGGTCGGCGTCGTCGATGAGGGTGCCGTCGACGTCGGTGGCGACCAGCTTCGGTTTCGGGTGCGTGCTCGTCATCGTTTCCATCCTGCCGCACGTCGGCACGCGGCGACGCGTGACTGTCCTTATGATCAGGGCTTGATTACCCGATCCAGAGGGGACTGATGACCGGCTTCTTGGTGCGGCGCGCGCTGAACTACCTCGTGCTCCTGTTGCTGGCTTCGTTTCTGACGTTCAGCCTCGCCTCGCTCACCTTCCGTCCGCTCGACAGTCTCGAGCAGCGCAATCCGCGCCCACCGCAGTCGGTGATCGACGCCAAGGCCGAGCAGCTGCATCTCGACGAGCCGATCCCACAGCGCTATCTCACCTGGCTCGGTGGTGTGGCGCAAGGTGATTTCGGGACGACGCTGGCCGGGCAGCCGGTGAGCGAGGAGCTCGGCAGACGGGTCGCGGTGAGTCTGCGGCTGTTGATCCTCGGTTCGATCATCGGCACCGTCCTCGGTGTGCTGATCGGTGCGGCGGGGGCGATCAGGCAGTACAAATTCAGCGACTATTTCTCGACGGTGTTGTCGCTGCTGATCTTGTCCACACCGATCTTCCTATTGGCGACCTTGCTGAAATACGGTGCGCTGGAGATCAATACGCTCACCGGCAGCCAGATCTTCCTCTATACGGGTGAAACATCGGCCACCGAGATCACCGGTCTGTGGAACCAGATCGTCGACCGCGTACAGCATCTCGTGCTGCCGACCTTGGCGCTCGCACTCGGCGGCATGGCCGGGTACAGCCGCTATCAGCGCAACGCCATGCTCGATGTCCTGCAGAGCGATTTCATCCGGACCGCGAGAGCCAAAGGCCTGACCCGTAATCGGGCGCTCTACAAACACGGCCTGCGCACCGCATTGATCCCGATGGCCACGATTTTCGCCTACAGTCTCGGCGGTCTCATCACCGGCGCCACCTTCACCGAGAAGATCTTCGGCTGGCACGGTGTGGGTGAGTGGCTGGTCGATTCGATCAATGCCCAGGATCTGTACGTGGTGGTCACCGTGACCGCGTTCGCCGGGCTGGTGGTGCTCGTGTCGGGCCTGCTGTCCGATATCGTTCTCGCCCTGCTCGACCCGAGGGTGCGTGTGTCATGACCGAGACCGAACTGATCGTCGTCGGCGCGCCGGAGGTGGCGGCGGCCGGTCGCCGCAAATTGGTGTGGCGGCGTTTCCTGCGCAACAAGCCGGCCGTTGCCGGTGCGGTGATCCTGGTGCTGCTGCTGATCGCCAGTTTCGCGCTCCCGCCGCTGTTGCCCTGGGACTACCAGCAGATGGACTACAAGGCGCTGATGAAGCCGCCGAGCCTCGAGCACCCGTTCGGCACCACCCAGATCGGGCAGGACGTGCTCGCCCAAACCCTGCGTGGCCTGCAGAAATCGCTCGTCATCGGGTTCTGTGTCGCCCTGTTCTCCAGCGTGATCGCCGCGGCCGCCGGTGCGGTGGCCGGACTGCTCGGCGGCTGGACCGACCGGGCCATCATGTGGCTGGTCGACCTGCTGCTCGTGGTGCCCAGCTTCATCATCATCGCGCTGTTCGCTCCGCGCACCAAGGGTTCCGGGTCGATCGCGATCCTGATCGTGCTGCTCAGCGTGTTCGGCTGGATGATCGCCGCACGCATCATCCGTGGCCTCACCCTGAGCCTGCGTGATCGCGAATTCGTCCGTGCCGCACGGTATATGGGCGCACCGACGCGCAAGATCATCGTGAGCCACATCGTGCCGAACATCGCCTCGATCCTCATCATCGACACCACCCTCGCCGTCGGCGCGGCGATCATGGCCGAAACCGGTTTGAGCTTCCTCGGTTTCGGTGTGCAGCCGCCCGATGTGTCGCTGGGTTCGCTGATCGCCGCGGGCACCAAGTCGGCGCTCACCTATCCGTGGTTGTTCCTGTTCGCCGGTGGGCTGCTCATCACGATCGTGTTGTGCGCCAACCTCGTCGGCGACGGTCTGCGTGACGCGTTCGACCCCGGTGCCCGTGGTGCGCGCAAGTGGCGCAAGGACAGCGCCGAGCGTAAGGACGAGAAGCGATGACCAATTCGACCGCACCGCTGCTGGAAGTCACCGATCTGCGCGTGTCGTTCCCCGGCGAGGAGGGCCGCGTCGAGGCGGTGCGCGGGGTGAACTACACCGTGTCCGACGGTGAGGTCCTCGCGATCGTCGGCGAGTCCGGTTCCGGTAAGTCGGTGTCCTCGCTCGCGGTGATCGGGTTGCTGCCCGAGCAGGCGCGGGTGCAGGGTTCGGTGCGGTTGCGCGGCCGCGAACTGCTCGGCTTGGGCGACAAGCAGATGTCGAAGCTGCGTGGTTCCTCGATCAGCATGGTGTTCCAGGACCCGCTCTCGGCGCTCACGCCGGTGTACCGGGTGGGCGATCAGGTGGCCGAGGCGCTGCTCGCGCACGGCAAGATGAACCGCAAGGAAGCCGGCGAAAAGGCTGTCGAGCTGCTCGAACTCGTCGGTATCCCCGACGCGCGGGTGCGCTCACGCGCCTTCCCGCACGAGTTCTCCGGCGGTATGCGTCAGCGGGTGGTGATCGCGATGGCCATCGCCAACGATCCCGCCCTCATCATCTGCGACGAGCCGACCACCGCGCTCGACGTCACCGTGCAGGCGCAGATCCTCGACCTGCTGCGCAAGGCGCGCGACATCACCGGTGCCGGCGTCATCATGATCACCCACGACATGGGTATCGCGGCGACGCTCGCCGACCGGGTCGCGGTGATGTACGCCGGAAAGGTCGTCGAAACCGCCCCGGTGACAGAACTTTTCGCGGGTCCACGCATGCCGTACACGGTCGGCCTGCTCGGTTCCATCCCCCGTATGGACGGCCCCGCCCGCACCCCGCTGATCCCGATCGTCGGCGCCCCGCCCGCCATGCACGCGCTGCCGCCGGGGTGCTCGTTCGCGCCGCGCTGCCCCGTCTCGATCGACGACTGCACCGCCGCCGAACCCCCGCTCGAGCGGGTGAGCCCCGGCCATTCGGCGGCCTGCATCCGCACCGCCGAACTCGGCACACCGGAACTGTTCGACGCCTACCGCGCCGACATCGCGGCCCAACCGCATCCCGACCGCACCGACGACGACGTGGTCCTGCGGGTCACCGACCTGGTGAAAACCTTCCCGCTCACCTCGGGTGTGCTGTTGCGGCGGCGCACCGGCGAGGTGCGGGCCGTCGACGGGATCAGTTTCAGTGTGCGCGCGGGCCGCACCCTGGCGCTGGTCGGCGAGTCCGGTTCCGGTAAGTCGACGACGCTCACCCAGATCATGGATCTGCTTCGGCCCCAATCGGGTTCGATCGAGGTGCTCGGCCACGATGTCGCCACCCTCACCAAGGCGCAGACCCGGGAGATCCGGCGCAAGATGCAGATCGTCTTCCAGGACCCGAGCGCCTCGCTCGACCCGCGCCTGCCGATCTTCGACGTACTCGCCGAGCCCTTGCGCATCGACGGCCGTTCCCGCGACGAGGTGAACAAGCGGGTGCCGGAGTTGTTGCGGCAGGTCGGGTTGCGGCCCGAGCACGCCGACCGGTACCCGTCGGATTTCTCCGGCGGGCAGAAGCAGCGCATCAGCATCGCGCGGGCGCTCGCGCTCGATCCGTCCTTGCTCGTCCTGGACGAACCGGTGTCGTCGCTGGACGTGTCGATTCAGGCCGGTGTGCTGAATCTGCTGCGCGATCTGCAGGCCGAACGGGGGTTGTCGTATCTGTTCGTGTCGCACGACCTGTCGGTGGTGCGCAATCTCGCCCACGACATCGCGGTGATGTTGCGCGGCAAGATCGTCGAATCCGGTCCGGCGGAGCAGATTTTCGCGAATCCTCAGCACGAGTACACCCGCTCGCTGATCGCGGCCGTGCCCGAACCCGCCGTGAGCGGCTGACCTTGGAGGAGACGCCATGAGAACCCGACGCCTACGCACGCACGGTGCCCGGCTGCGCTGTGCGGCCGTGGTGGTGGCCGCCGGGATGATCGTGGCGGGCTGCGGCGCCGGTGACGACGCGGCCGACGGGTACACCGGCGCGATCGGCAGCTCCATCGACATCAATCCCACCGACGTCGGGGAACTGCGCGAGGGCGGGAATCTGCGCCTGGCCGTCACCTCGTATCCGGCGAACTGGAACACGCTGTCCAACGACGGCAACGACGGGGAGATCGGCGAGATCGTGCGCGCCATGTTGCCGCGCGCGTTCGAAGTGGACGCGTCGGGCCAGCTGACGGTCGACACCGACTTCTTCACCGGCGTGGAGTTGACCAGCACCGATCCGATGCGGGTGACGTACACGATCAACCCCGCGGCGGTGTGGTCCGACGGTACGCCCATCACCTGGGAGGACATCGCCGCCCAGGCCAACGCGCTGAGCGGGCGCGACAAGCGGTACCTGATCGCGATCACCAACGGTTTCGAATTCGTCGAGAAGGTGGAGCGCGGCGTCGACGACCGGCAGGCCGTGCTCACCTTCAACACCCCCTACGCCGACTGGCGCGGACAGTTCGCGGGCAACACCACCCTCTACCCGAAGTCGGTGACCAGCACGCCCGAGGCGTTCAACACCAGCCTCGCCGATGCGATGGGTGTGTCGGCCGGACCGTTCATCGTCACCGGAACCGATCGGGGCCAGGGCCGGATCACGCTGGGCCGCAACCCCCGCTGGTGGGGTGACAAGCCGGTGCTCGACACCATCACCTACTCGGTGCTCCACCATTCGTCGTGGGTGCAGGCATTGCAGAACAACGAACTCGACCTGGTCCGGCTGACCACCCTCGAAGATGTGCAGACCGTGCGCGGCACCGAAGGACTCGTCGTGCGCCGCGCACCGGGTAACCGCTGGCGCCACATCACCTTCAACGGTGCACCCGGCTCGATCCTGGCCGATCAGGGTGTCCGCGTGGCTATTTCGAAGGCTATCGACCGTCAGCACATCGTCACCGCCCTGCAAAGCGGTCTCGTCGAACAGCCGACCCCGTTGAACAACCACATCTTCCTGCAGGGCCAAAAGGGTTACCAGGACAACAGTCTCGGCTTCGACCCCGACGCCGCCGCCCGCGAACTCGACGCCCTCGGCTGGAAACTCAACGGCGACGTGCGCGAGAAGGACGGCCGCAAACTCGTCATCCGCGACGTGATGTACAACGACCCGACCTGGGTGCAGATCGCCCAGATCATCCAGCAGAACCTGGCCGTGATCGGCGTCGGCCTCACCATCGACACCAAACCGGGCGCGGGCTATTTCACCGATGTCATCCAGCCCGGCGACTTCGACGCCGCCCAATTCATCTTCCAGGGCGACCCGTTCCCCCTGAGCAGCATCCGCCAGATCTACTACTACGACCCCAACGACCTGCAGGGCAACTACGGCCGCATCGGCTCCCCCGAACTCAATGCGCTCATCGAACGCACCCTCACCGAACTCGACCCGGAAAAGTCCATCGAACTCGCCAACCAAGTCGACCGCAAAGTCTTCGAAGAAGGCCATTCCCTGCCACTCATGCAAACCGACGGCAGCGTCGGCGCCCGCTCGACGCTGGCCAATATCGGTTCACCGGGGCTGGCCACCTACGACTACACGAAGATCGGATTCCTGAAATGACCACAGCTACCTATGGTTCCCGGCTGCGTCGCGCCGGATTTCGTGTCGCCGCACCAGTGGCGGCGCTGACGCTGCTGCTCGGTGGTTGTGGTTCCGGTCCCGAGCTGGAGACCGGGTCGAGTTCGATCACGGCGATGAACGACATCAACCCCAAGGAACGCGACGAATTGCGGGACGGCGGCAATCTCCGCCTGCCGCTCACCGGTTTCCCGCCCACCTTCAATGCCAATCACATCGACGGCGACAGCGAGGTGAGCGATGTGGTCGGGTGGACTCTGCCCGGCACCATCAATGCCGACGCGGCAGGCAACATCACGGTGGACCACAACTATTTCACCGACGTGCAGCTCACCAACACCGAGCCGCAGCAGGTGACGTACACGATCAATCCGAAGGCGGTGTGGTCGGACGGTTCGCCCATCACCTGGGAGGATCTGAAGTCGCAGGCACATGCTTTGAGTGGTCGCGATCTCGGTTATCAGGTGTCGGCGACGCAGGGCTACGACCGCGTCGAGAAGGTCGAGCGCGGCGTCGACGACCGGCAGGCGGTCGTCACCTACGCCAAGCACTACGCCGAATGGCAGGGCCTGTTCAATCCGCTGTACCCGAAGCAGAGCACCGCAACGCCCCAGGCCTTCGACGACATGTACCGCAACGAAATGCCGCTGTCGGCGGGGCCGTTCATGGTGACCGGGATCGACCGCGCGCAGCAGCGCATCACCTTGAACCGCAACCCGAAATGGTGGGGTGACACCCCGAAGCTCGACACGGTCACCTACAGCGTTCTCGACTATTCGGCACGTCTGAACGCTCTGCAGAACAACGAACTCGACGCTGCGACGGTTTCGGGCATCGATGAAGTGAAGACCGCGAGCAATTCCCCCGGCATCAAGGTGCGCCGCGCCCCCGCGCCGCGATTCTCGCACTTCACCTTCAACGGCGCGCCCGGTTCCATCCTGGCCGACCCGAAGCTGCGCGTCGCGATCTCCAAGGGCATCGACCGCCAGGCCATCGCCACCGCCACCCAGAACGGCGTTGTCACCGACCCGAAGCCGCTGAACAACCACATCTACCTCGACGGCCAGAAAGGCTACGAGGACAACGCGCAGTCGGTGTCCTACGACCCCGCCGAAGCGGCACGCATGCTCGACGAACTCGGCTGGAAACTCAATGGTGACGTCCGCGAGAAGGACGGCCGCAAGCTCGAGATCCGCGATGTGATGTACCAGCAGGACAGCTGGGTGCAGATGGCCCAGATCGCGCAGCAGAACCTGGCCCAGATCGGCGTGAAACTGCACATCGAGACCTACCCGGGCAACGGCCTGTT
Organism: Nocardia rosealba; assembly: GCF_020216065.1. Lineage (GTDB taxonomy): Bacteria > Actinomycetota > Actinomycetes > Mycobacteriales > Mycobacteriaceae > Nocardia > Nocardia rosealba. The sequence goes on along the minus strand of NZ_JAIWNA010000006.1, from coordinate 416,405 downwards.
CACCGATGTCATCGACCCGGGCAATTTCGATATCGCGCAGTTCACCTGGTCCAAGAGCATTTTCCCGCTCGGTGCGCTCCCGCAGATCTACGCCTACAACCCGGAAAACCCGCTCAGCAACAAGGGCCGCATCGGCTCGCCCGAGCTGAACGCCCTGATCGAGGAGATCATCTCCGAGCTCGACCCGGAGAAGGCGATCGAAATGGCCAACAAGGCCGACCGGATCATCTTCGAATCCGGTTTCTCCCTGCCCATCGTGCAGTCGGCGGGCACGGTCGCGGTGCGCGAAACCCTCGCCAATTACGGTGCCTCGGGCTTGGCTTCCTACGACTACACCAAGGTCGGCTTCGTCAAGTGACCTCGGCCCGCTTACGGAAAGGGCGCAACCCCATGCGAATTCGCTCGCTCGGTACCCGATTCGCGGTGCCATGTGTGGCAATCGGCCTGATCCTGTCCGGGTGTTCGGGCGACACCGGCGGTTCGTCCGGCACCAACCTCATCGGCAGCAGCAACGACATCAACGCCCACGATGTGGCCGACCTGCGCGACGGCGGCAATCTGCGGCTGGTGCTCTCCGCGCTGCCGGAGACGTTCAACTACTTGCAGGTCGACGGGACCACCGACAACACCGGCGATGTGATCGAGCCGCTGCTGCCTTCGGCGTACACCAGCAATGCCGCGGGCGAATTGTCCATCAACCACGACTATTTCACCGACATCCAGCTCACCGGTACCAACCCGCAACAGGTGACCTACACGATCAATCCGAAGGCCGTGTGGTCCGACGGGACGCCGATCACCTGGGAGGATCTGCGCTCGCAAGCGGCGGCGCTCAGTGGCCGTGACCCGGCGTATCTGATCTCGGCGACCAGCGGATTCGAGCGTGTGGAGAAGGTGGAGCGCGGTGTCGACGATCGGCAGGCCGTCGTCACCTTCTCGCAGCCGTATGCCGAATGGCAGGGCCAGTTCATTCCGCTGTATCAGAAGGCGAGTACCGAATCGGCCGCGGCGTTCAACGACCGTGACCGCAACGGTCTCGTTGTGAGCGCGGGGCCGTTCCAGATCAGCTCGATCGACCGCACGCAGAACCGGATCGTCCTGTCACGCAATCCTGCCTGGTGGGGCGCGACACCCAAACTCGACACGATCACCTTCAGCGTGCTCGACAGTTCCGCTTGGCTGCCCGCCATCCAGAACAACGAACTCGACGTCGCCTACATGTCCGGCATCGAGAATGTCACCGGCGCCAAGCAGGCGGCAGGCGTGGTGCTGCGGCGCACGCCGGAACCGAGCTGGTCGCACATCACGTTCAACGGCGCGCCCGGTTCACTGCTCGAGGACCCGCAGTTGCGGATCGCGCTGTCCAAGGCGATCGACCGGCAGGGCATCGTCAATGCCGCGCAGAACGGTGTGGTCGACGATCCGAAGCCGCTGAACAACCACATCTACATGCAGGGCCAGAAGGGGTACCAGGACAACTCCGGACCCATCTCCTTCGACCCGACCGCGGCGGCGAAGATGCTCGACGACCTCGGCTGGAAACTCAACGGTGAGGTCCGAGAGAAGGACGGGCGCAAGCTCGAACTCCGCGATGTGATGTATCAGCAGGACGGCTGGGTGCAGACCGCGCAGATCGTGCAGCAGAACCTGGCACAGATCGGCGTGAAGCTGAACATCCAGACGGTGCCGGGCGCAGGGCTTTTCAAGGACGTCATCGACCCGGGCAATTTCGAACTGGCCCAGTTCAGCTGGGGCGGAAGCGTGCTGCCGCTCGGCGCGTTGCCGCAGATCTACGCCTACGACCCGAACAACCTGAAGTCCAACAAGGCCCGGATCGGGTCGCCGGAGCTGAACGCGCTCATCGAACGCACGATCTCCGAACTCGATCCCGACAAGGCGCGCGAACTCGCCAACGAATGCGACAAGCTGATCTTCGCCTCCGGCTATTCGATTCCGCTGCAACAGGCTTCGGGCACCTATGCCGTGCGGGAGAACCTCGCCAACTACGGAGCGTTCGGGCTCGCGTCACCCGACTACACCAAGGTCGGCTTCCTGAAGTGAGCCTGCGCGCCCTCACCTATCCACTGGCGGTCACGTGCGGCACCCTCGTCGTCATCGCGGCGTGGGTGCCGTTCGCCGACCTGGATCAGGTGAGTGCGCTGGCGGTGGTGGCGTTGGGGGTGCTCGGGTACACCGGCTATCAGATGGCGCTGGCGTTCGGGGTTCTGCCGAGTGGGGCGGCGACCCGACTGGCTGAGATCGGCCGGGGCGAGGTCGCGGCGCCGCTGGATGAGACCGGTGGGAGTGGGATCGCCGGGCACCGGAGTGAGTCGGGCGGTGTTGCACCGAATCGCCGGGAAGCGGTTGGGCGGCCGGGTGGCCGCGGGATCGCGGCGGGGCGGCGGGTTCGGCAGCAGCATCGGCTGGTGAGCCGGTCGTTCCTGGAGATCAGCGTGGGTGAGCGCACGGTGTGGCAGCCGGTGTTCTACGAATCGGCGCTGTCCACCCTCACTCCCACCGACCTGGACATCACCCCGCGGTCGATTTCCGCGGGCTCGACCCGCTTCTTCCCCTCCGGCCGGGCACGCTCCACCGAACCGCCGGGGAAACTCGTCGACAACCCCACCCGTCCCGCTGACCCACCCGCCTTCACCCCGACCCGCCGCCTGATCCTCGACGCCCAATCCACGGTCGCCGCCCCTTTCGCCGGCCTCCTCTGGGTCTACGTCATGAACGGCGGCCTCCCCGCCTTCATCGGCGCCACCACCGTCGCCGCCGCCACCGCCACCTGGCTCTCCACCATCCGAGGATCCGACCCCAGCTGAACGGTTGATCACCACGCTGTGGTGGCGGCATCGGCCGAGTAGCTTCCGCCACCAGAGCGTGGTGATCGCGCGTCCCCGATTCGTTGAGCGTGGGGCGAGGACCGGTTGGGCGCTGCGACAGTCGCGGCTGGGGTCGCCTTCGAACCGCTATCTCCCAAGCCTGCGCCGAAGCGGGATTTTGCCTGCTCAGACTGATAGCCCTCCCGTCCGAGGTTTCGTACTCCGGTCGCGGACTGGTCTTACCACTTGACCAGCTGGCCAGACGAGCGCATGCTTGGGTTATGGCGTGGACTCCTGTTGTGAAGCGGTCGGTATCCGGGGACGTGTTCGAGCAGATTGCCGAGCAGGTGCTGGGTGGGGAGCTGGCGGTGGGGAGTTCGTTGCCGAGTGAGCGGCAGCTGGCCGAGGCGCTGGGGGTTTCGCGGCCTGCGGTGCGGGAGGCGTTGCAGCGGTTGGCGGCGGCTGGTTTGATCTCGGTGCGGCAGGGGGAAGCGACGACTGTGCTGGATTATCGGCGCAGTTCAGGGCTGGAGGTGTTGCCACGGCTGTTGCTTCGGGGGGAATCGATCGATCCGGCGGTCGCGCGGAGCATTCTCGAGGCGCGGTTGCACAACGGGCCCAAGATCGCCGAGCTCGCCGCGCGCCGGGTGCGCAGGGAGGCCGCTCGCGGGGGCGGCACGACCCTGTCGGTCGAGGCCGCAGCGGCGCCCATCGCGGAACCGGAATCGGCGGTGGACAACGAGCTGACACTCCTGCACGACTCGGTCGAAAGGCTTGTCGCCGAGTCGGATCCACTCACCCAGCAGCGGATCGCGCTCGAATTCTGGGATCACGTGCTCGATCTCGCCGACTCGATCGCGTTCCGGCTGATGTATTCCATGCTGCGCGCCGCCTACGAACCCGCGTTGGCCGCGCTCGCGCCGATCATGTCCGCCGAGGTGGGCAATGGGGGCGCGTATCGAGACCTGGCCGCCGCGATCGACGCGGGCGAGCCGGAACGGGCCGCCGAACGTGCTCGGGCACTGCTCGAGCCGGCGACCACCGCTCTCATCCATGCCCTCGACGGGGCATGATCCACCCGAGGAAGCACCATGACTACTGACCGTTCGACAACGTCGTCGCACGAAACCACCACCGGCACAGGCGAGAAGGCTCCCGAACGGACCGGCGCAGGCTCCGCCGAGCATGCGCATCGCACGAAGCGAAGCGAATCCGCAGGCAGCTCGGGCCGAATTCGCCGCAGCGTGTCCCTGGGCGCGGCGGCGCGAGAATTCCTTCGGCATCCGTCGCCGTGGATGATCGGCGCGGTATTGATCACCGCTTTGGTCGCACGCGTCCTGGTCGGGGATTGGCAGCTCACCGACGCACTGGTGCCGATCCTTATCCTGGCGGCATTCCCGCTGATCGAATGGGTCGTCCACGTCACCGTGCTGCATTGGCGACCAAGGCACTTCGGCCCGGTGACCCTCGACAGCGAGCTGGCCCGCAAACACCGCGCGCACCACGTCGACCCCCGTGACGTGCCACTGATCTTCATCCCACCGAAGTCGTTGCTGCTCACCATCGTCGCCCTGGTGGCGATCGCACTGCTCGCGTTCCCGCGCCTCGGCCTCGGCCTCACCTTCCTGCTCACCATCACCGTCCTCGGCCTGCTCTACGAGTGGACGCACTACCTGATCCACACCGACTACAAGCCGAAACATGCCGCGTATCGGGCGATTTGGCGCAATCATCGCCATCACCACTACAAGAACGAGCACTACTGGTTCACGGTCACCACCACCGGCACGGCCGATCGACTGCTCGGCACCGCGCCGGACCCGGCAACCACGCCGACCTCACCGACCGCCCGAAACCTGCACGCCCACTGACCCTCCCTCCCAACGCCCGGCCCGCACCCGCGAGCCGGGCGTTTGTCGTTCGAGCGAATCCACTCTTGACACCTTTATACCCTAGGGGGGTAAGGTACCGTCCACGAGACGCACTCCGCTCGAAAGGACGAAAGTCGTGACTACGCAATCGCAATCCACCCGCAGATGGTGGGCGCTGGCGGTGATCGCCGCCGCGCAATTCATCGTCATCATGGACACCTCGATCATCGGGATCGCGCTGCCCAAGATGCAGGCCGAACTCGGCTTCACCCCCGGGAACCTCACCTGGGTCTTCAATGCCTACGTGATCGCCTTCGGCGGTCTGCTCCTGCTCGGCGGCCGGCTGTCGGACCTGTTCGGCGCCCGGCGGGTGTTCGGGGCGGGCTGGCTGGTGCTGGCCGTCGGCTCGGTGATCGCCGGTGCCGCGGGTTCGGTCGGTGTCGAGCTGGCCGGTCGGGCGATCCAAGGAGCCGGTTCGGCGCTGATCGCACCGTCGGCGCTCACGCTGCTGATGATGTTGTTCGGCGGTACGCCACAGGAACTCACCAAGGCACTCGCGGTGTATGGCGCGGCCGCGCCGGCAGGCGGTACGGCGGGCGTGTTCCTGGGTGGCGTCATCACCGAATATGTGAGCTGGCCTTGGGTTTTCTACATCAATATCCCGATCGCCGTGCTCGCGCTGATCGCGGTTCCGCTGTTGATGCCCGCCGCGCCCGCCCGTAAGGGATCCATCGACCTCGCCGGATCCGTCACTGTGACAGCCGGTTTGGCCGCCGCCGTGTACGCCATCGTGCAGGCGCCGGAGGTCGGCTGGGCATCCGGGCAGACCTGGGGCGTGCTCGCCGTCGCCGCCGCCTTGCTCGCCGGTTTCGTCGCCATCCAGTCGCGCCGCTCGGAACCGCTGATGCGGCTGAGCATCTTCCGCGCACCGAACCTGGCCGCCGCCAACTTCGCCCAGTTCGCGCTGGCCGCCGCGTGGGTGCCGATGTGGTTCTTCCTCAACCTGTACCTACAGCAGGTTCTCGGCTACAGCGCGTTCCCCTCGGGCGCGGCGCTGCTGCCGATGACGACGCTCATCATGCTCGGCATGGTCGTGCTCGCCCCGAAGGCGATGCAGCGGTTCGGTGCCAAGCCGATGATCGTGACCGGCCTGGTGGTGCTCGGTCTCGGCCTGGGCATCATGTCGCTGGTTCGCCCCACCGGCAACTTCTGGGTCGACGTGCTGCCGGCCTCGCTGGTGGCCGCGGGCGGTATGTCGCTGGCGTTCATCCCCTCGCTCGGCACTGCCATCTCGGCGGCGCGGCCGGAGGAAGGCGGGCTCGCCTCGGGCATCGTCAATGTCAGCTACCAGGTGGGTTCGGCGCTCGGCCTGGCCGCGATGACGGCGGTGGCGGCCGCGTTCGGCGCGGGTGAACTGGGCGATCCGACGGCACTCACCGACGGCTACTCCGCAGCCTTCCTCGGCGCGGGCCTGCTGGCCCTGGCCGGCGCGGGCATCGCGGCGGCGACCCTGCGCAGCCCCGCCGAGGACAAGTCCCCCGCCCAGGTTTGACAACCTACCCTAGGGGGGTATGGTAATGATGACGACAAAAGAGGAGAACAGCATGAGCACCACCGTGACCGTCACCGGTATGACCTGCGGCTGCTGCACCAACAAGGTGCGCGACAAGGTCGGCGCCCTGCCCGGCGTCACCGGCGTCGAGGTCGACCTGGCCGCAGGCTCGGTGACCATCGACGGCGCCACCCCCGACCGCACCGCCCTCGCCGACGCCGTCACCGCGGCCGGCTTCCAGCTCGCAGACTGAACCCGAAACGGAGCATCCCGATGAACGCAACAGGCAAGTTCGCCGGATTCACCCTCGGCCTCGCGGCGGTCTTCGGGATCGCTCTGGGTGTCGGCGCCCTGGTCGGTCCGGAGCCCACGCAGGCTCCGGCCGGGCACGGGGAGCACGCGGCGGCGGCACCGGCCGGCGACCTGCCCGGTGGCCTGCTGGTCACCGACCAGGGCTACACACTGGCCCTGGACACGACGGTCGTGAAGAGCGCGGCGCAGACGCCCGTCTCGTTCCGCATCCTCGACGCGACCGGCGCACCGCTCACCGAGTACAAGACCAGCCACGACAAGGACCTGCACCTGATCGTGGTCCGCCGCGACATGGCCGCCTTCCAGCACGTCCACCCGGTTCTCGACGCCGCGGGCACCTGGTCGGTGCCGCTGAACCTGAGCCGGGCGGGCGACTACCGGGTGTTCGCCGACTTCACCCCGGCGGGCGGGTCGAACCTGACCCTCGGCGCCGACCTGCGCGTGGCAGGCAACTACGACGTGCAGGCGCTGCCCGCCCCGGCGACCACCGCCAAGGTCGGCGAGTACACCGTCGCGCTGAACGGAACCGTGAAGCCTGGCGAGTCCTCGAAGGTCACGCTGTCGGTGAGCCGCAACGGCACCCCGGTCACCGACCTGCAGCCCTACCTCGGCGCCTACGGCCACCTGGTCGCCCTGCGCGCCGCCGACCTCGCCTACCTGCACGTTCACCCCGAAGGCACACCCGGCGACGGCGTGACACCGGCCGGTCCCGGCATCGACTTCGTGGTGAACGCGCCGAGCGCGGGCGACTACCGCCTGTTCCTCGACTTCCAGCACCAGGGCGTGGTCCGCACCGCCGAGTTCACCCTGCGCGTCGCCCAGTCGGGTGCGAGCACTCCCGCCCCGACCAGCGCACCAGCCGACCACGGCACCCCCGGCCACGGCCACTGAGCACCACCCGCAAACCTTCAGCAAGAATCGATATCAGGAAACGATCGGAGCATCCCATGACCGCCGTGACACACCCACCGGGCACCGGCCAGGTAGAACTGGTGATCGGTGGCATGACCTGCGCTTCCTGCGCGAACCGCATCGAGAAGAAGCTCAACAAGCTCGACGGCGTCACCGCGACCGTCAACTACGCCACCGAGAAGGCGCGCGTGGATGTCACCGGTGACGTGTCCCCCGAGGAACTGATCGCCACCGTCGAGCAGGCCGGCTACACCGCGGCACTGCCCGCCCCGAAGCAGCCCGAGACCACCGACGCGCCCACCGAGGACGACCCGACCGCGTCGCTGCGCACCCGCCTGCTGGTGTCGCTGGTCCTGACCGTCCCGGTGATCGCGATGGCGATGATCCCCGCCCTGCAGTTCACCAACTGGCAGTGGCTCTCGCTCACCCTGGCCGCACCGGTCGTGATCTGGGGCGCGCTGCCGTTCCACAAGGCGGCGTGGACCAATCTGAAGCACGGCACCGCGACCATGGACACCCTGGTGTCGATGGGCACGCTCGCCGCGTTCGGGTGGTCGCTGTACGCCCTGTTCTGGGGCACCGCGGGCACACCGGGCATGACGCACCCGTTCGAATTCACCATCGCCCGGATGGACGGCACCGGCAGCATCTACCTCGAGGCCGCCGCGGGCGTCACCACGTTCATCCTGGCCGGACGCTACTTCGAGGCCAGGTCCAAGCGCCGCGCCGGTGCCGCGCTGAAGGCGCTGCTCGAGCTGGGCGCCAAGGACGTGGCCGTGGTGCGTAACGGCGTGGAGACACGAATCCCGGTGGAGCAGTTGGCCGTCGGTGATGTGTTCGTCGTCCGCCCCGGTGAGAAGATCGCCACCGACGGTGTGGTGACCGAGGGCAGTTCCGCTGTCGACGCCGCCATGCTCACCGGCGAATCGGTGCCGGTGGAGGTCGGCGTGGACGACACCGTCACCGGCGCGACCGTCAACGTCGGCGGACGACTCCTGGTGCGCGCCACCAGAATCGGCTCCGACACCCAACTCGCCCAGATGGCGCAGATGGTCGAGGACGCCCAGACCGGCAAGGCACAGGCCCAGCGACTGGCCGACAAGATCTCGGGCATCTTCGTCCCGATCGTCATCGCGCTGGCCGTCGCGACCCTCGGGTTCTGGCTCGGCACAGGCGGTTCCATCGCCGCCGCGTTCACCGCCGGAGTCGCGGTGCTCATCATCGCCTGCCCGTGCGCCCTCGGCCTGGCCACCCCGACCGCACTGATGGTCGGCACCGGACGCGGCGCCCAGCTCGGCATCCTCATCAAGGGCCCCGAGATGCTGGAATCGACCCGCAAGGTCGACACCATCGTGCTGGACAAGACCGGCACCGTCACCACCGGCAAGATGACCCTGCTCGACGTGATCCCCGCCGAGGGTGAAGAGCGCGCCCGCGTGCTGGAACTGGCCGGTGCGCTGGAGGATTCCTCGGAGCACCCGATCGCCCAGGCGATCGCCAAGGCCGCACGCGATGCCGGAACGTTGCCCGAGGTGGAGGGTTTCGCCAATATCGAGGGTCTCGGCGTGCAGGGTGTCGTCGACGGTCACGCCGTGATCGTTGGCCGGGCCCGGCTGCTGGCCGACTGGTCCCAACCCCTCGGTGACGACCTCGCCACCGCCATGGCCGACGCCGAATCGACAGGCAAGACCGCCGTGGCGATCGGCTGGGACGGCAAGGCACGCGGCGTGCTCGTGGTCGCCGACGCGGTGAAACCGACCTCGGCGCAGGCCATCTCGCAGTTCCGCGAGCTCGGCCTCACCCCGATCCTGCTCACCGGCGACAACACCCGCGCGGCGAACGCCATCGCCGCCGAGGTCGGCATCGAACAGGTGATCGCCGAGGTGCTGCCGCAGGACAAGGTGGAAACGGTCAAGCGGTTGCAGGCCGAGGGCAAGGTCGTCGCCATGGTCGGTGACGGTGTGAACGACGCACCCGCCCTGGCCCAAGCCGATCTCGGCCTGTCGATGGGCACCGGCACCGACGTGGCCATCGAGGCCGCCGACCTCACCCTGGTGCGAGGTGACCTGCGGGCCGCGGCCGACGCGATCCGCCTCTCACGTCGCACCCTGGCCACCATCAAGGGCAACCTGTTCTGGGCCTTCGCCTACAACGTTGCCGCGATCCCGCTGGCCATGGCGGGCCTGCTCAACCCGATGCTTGCCGGTGCCGCGATGGCATTCAGCTCCGTCTTCGTGGTGAGCAACAGTCTGCGGCTGCGACGGTTCAAGTCGACCGCGCAGTAGCAGCGCGAAAAGAGCGGGGCGGCAGATACTTTGCCGCCCCGCTTTTTCGGTGATCCAGATCACTCTTGTGGTTGACCTAAGGTCAGGGTGGAGCCTTGGTCGCAGCGGCAGGAAAGCCGAATACGCGAAGAGGAGCGATCACCATGTCGAACACGAAAACCCTTGCCACCCAGGACCGTCCGGAGCTCCAGGAACTCATCGAGCGCATAGTCGACAGCGGTTTCGTCGGTGCGTCACTGCGGGTGAACGACGAGCGCGGCGAGTGGGCGGGCAGCGCGGGAGCAAGTGAGCTCGGCGTCACCACACCGCCGCCCGTCGATGGTCACGTCCGAATCGGTAGCAACACCAAGACTTTCACCGCCGCCATCGTGCTGCGGCTGGTCGCCGAGGGCCGGATCGAGCTGGACGTCCCGGCGATCCACTACCTGCCCGACTACGCACTCGACGAGCGGGTCACCGTCCGAATGCTGTTGCAGCACACCAGCGGAATCTTCAACATCACCGGCGAGCTGTACGAGGACGGCACCATCGTCCCCGGCGTGCCCTCCACTATCGCGGGCAAGGAGTGGGTCGACAAGCGGTTCGAGACCTACCGACCGGAGGACCTGGCGAACCTCGCCCTCTCGAAGCCGGCGCGATTCGAGCCGGGGACCGGGTGGAGCTATTCGAACACCAACTACATCATCGCCCGGTTGCTGGTAGAGCAGGTCACCGGCCGCTCGCTCGCCGAGGAGGCGCAGCGCCTGATCTTCGGCCCGCTCGGCATGACCGACACCGTGCTGCCCGGCGCCTCGACAGATCTGCCCGAACCGCACCCGCACGCCTATTACCGCTACAGCGACGGCGGCGAGCAGCACACCGTCGACGTCACCCTGCACAACCCGTCCTGGGTCTGCACCGGCGGCGACATGATCTCGACCACCGCCGACCTGCACACCTTCATCCGCGCCCTGCTCGACGGCACGCTGCTGCCCGAACCGCTGCTGGCCGAGATGCTGCGAACCCACGACACCGGGATCCCCGGCATGCCCTACGGGCTCGGGGTGTTCGTGCAGGAAACCGCGGGCGGCGCCACCTTGATCACCCACAACGGCGGGATCGCCGGTTACGCGACACTGATGTACAGCACTCCCGACGCGAGCGTGACCATGACCGCGTACCTGACCTTCGTCGACGACGCGGAGATGACAATGGCCCCGGCGTTCCAGGTGACGCAGAAGTCGCTGATCGACGCCGTGTTCGCCGGCGAACCGGGAAACCCGGTGGCGGACAAGGCAAGCTGAGCGCATGCGGAACGGGGTGACGATCGGACAGGCGGCGGCGTTCGTCGGTGTCACGGTGAAGACGGTGCGGCACTATCACAAGCTCGGCCTGGTGACCGAGCCCGAACGGGACAGTGCCGGGTATCGGCGGTACGGCTCGGCCGAACTGTTGCGGCTGGTCCAGGTGCGGACGCTGGCCGCCGCCGGGGTGCCATTGGCCGACATCGAACCCCTGCTCGACGCCGACGCCGACCAGTTCGCCACCGCCCTGGCCGAGGTGGGGCGTCAGCTCACCGAGCGCATCGAGGAGCTGACCGCCCGGCGCGACACCCTGCACCGGCTCAGCGACGGCAACCGAGCCCTGCTGCCCGACCGCGCGGTCGCGATGCTCGAACGGATGCCGAGCCTCGGTTTTCCCGAGGCCGAGGTCGCGGCGACCAGGGAGGGCTGGGTGCTGGCACGGGCCCTGGTCCCCGACGGGTTCGACGACTACCTCGCCGATGTCGAGAACGCCATCGAGGACCCGGATTTCGTCGCCCTGCTGCGGCGCGGTGTCGAGGCCGCGGCCTGGGCACCCGACGATCCGCGCATCGAGGAACTCGCCACCGAGATGATCGAGCACTACCTCGCCCACCCAGCGCATCTGAGAATCGTTACCGCCATGCAGGCTCGCACCGAGGCCGCGACCCGCTACCAGCTCATCGCCCACCACGGCCACGAACCCACCTCGACCGCGGGCGTGCTCGGCGCCCTCGTCGAGACCAAGCTGCGTGCGGCGGGCATCCACATTCCGAGGTAGTGCCGCGGCGCTGCCACACGGCAGCGCGAGCTCCGGCGTGTGGCGATGCCGTTCGAGCTCAGAAGGTGTGCTGGTCGTCGGCCGAGATCGCGAAACCGTGACCACCCGACATGCAGCGGACACCCTGCGAGGACGAGCTGCAGGTGTAGCCGTTGACGGTGAGGGATTCGGCGTAGTTCAGCACCACGCCGCCTGCGGGCGAACCGTCCTGTGGAATCCCGACGAAGATGCCCTGGCTGGTGCACAGGAGTTCCGACTTGCCCTGGTAGAGGTGCGCGGCGACCTTGCGGTCGGGGGCGTCGGTGCAGTTCGGCAGTTTCGGCGAAATGTAGTTCGTGGAGGCCAGCTGACAGCCGACACCGTAGGGAGCCTGGGTGAGGATGCCGCAGTAGATGTTCCCGGACGGTGACCGGAAGTAGTGGCCGCCGTCGAGCTGGAACTTGCTCGCGTCGACGGGGGTGAAGCCATCCTTGCTCGGAGCCGGGGCGGCCGTCGGTTTCGGGGTATCCGGTGCCTGGGTGTCGGGGCTACCCGCCCCCGGCGAACCCGCGCCGGGCGAACCCGCGTCAGGCGAACCTGTCCCCGGCGAACCCGCGCCAGGTGAGCCGGCACCAGGTGCGCTGGACGGCTGACCCGTGCTCGGTGCGGGCGAGGCATAGGTGGCCGAGTGCTGAGTGGTAGTGCTCGGCAGGCTCGAACCCGACTCGGTGCCGCAAGCGGTGAGCCCTCCGGTCAATGCCACAACAGCTGCCAGCATGAGGACTGTACGCATGAAAACATCTCCGCTCGTTTGGCTTTCCCGACCGAATGGTCATTCGTTCAGAACGCGGCTAACCGTTACAGTCGAGCCCCGTTATCTCGTGTCGCTGCATTGTTTTCGGTCGATCCCAGCCTGTCCCGACTGGCAGTTTCCAGACCGAACGTTCTAGATTCTTGCGTCCTTCGGTTTTCCCGCCCTCGCAGGGACAATCGAAGGGGTGGATCAATCCGTTTCTTCGGCATTCGAACCGTGACTGATCAGGAATGAGCCTGTGACACAACAGATCTGGTATGCGGCATATGGCTCCAACATGTGCGCGGCCCGCTTCGACTACTACCGGCTCGGTGGCACACCACCCGGCACGGACCACCTCTACGCAGGCTTCCGCGATCCCACCCCACCCGCGAAGACCACCGCGCTCACCGTGCCCGGCACCGTGTATTTCGCCTGGCAGAGCCCGGTGTGGACCGGCGGCGTCGCCTTCTACACCGACCAACCGGCACCCGGGTGGCCGAACGGTGCCGTCGCCAGGGGGTATCTGCTCACCCTCGACCAGTTCGCCGACCTGCTCGACCAGGAGATGTACCGCACGCCGGGCCACGGCTTCGACGTGTCACGGGTCGTCGAGGAGGGACGGGTCCGCTTCGGGCCGGGCCGCTACGAAACCGTCGTCCATCTCGGTGACGAGGACGGCGTGCCGATCCTGACGTTCACAGCCCCCTGGCTGCCCGAAGCTGTTGAGGTACAGCCCCCTTCGGCCAGATATCTCGCCATGATCGGGGCCGGACTACGCGAAGGTCAGGGGTGGGACACCGACCGGATCGTCGATTACCTGCGGGTGCGGCCCGGTGTCGCCGGACAATGGGACGAGCGCGAACTGCGCGCCGCCCTGTTATCGACGCACGACACCGGGTAGTCCACCGGAGGGCAGATCTCCCAGGAGCGAGCGCATGGAGTGGTTCGCGGCACCGGAATACTGGTACGGCAGGCTGATCTTCCAGCGCGGCCTGGCGGTGATCTACGCCGTCGCCTTCCTCACCGCCGCACTCCAGTTCCGGGCGTTGCTCGGCGAGCGCGGCATGCTGCCGATTCCGCGTTTCCTCGAACGCTCGTCGTGGCGGCGGTCGCCGAGCCTGTTCCATCTGCGCTATTCGGATCGGCTGTTCGCCGCCGTGTCGTGGACGGGGGTGGTGCTCGCGGTCGCGGTGGCGGCGGGTCTGGCCGACGCGGTGCCGCTGTGGGCGGGCATGCTGCTGTGGTTCGCGCTGTGGGTGCTGTATCTGTCGATCGTCAACGTTGGTCAGCTGTGGTACGGCTTCGGTTGGGAATCATTGCTGCTCGAGGCCGGTTTCCTGGCGATATTCCTCGGCAATGACACCGTCGCACCGCCGCTGCTCGTGCTGCTGGCCGCGCGGTGGCTGTTGTTCCGGGTGGAGTTCGGGGCCGGACTGATCAAGTTGCGCGGCGATCCGTGCTGGCGCGACCTGACCTGCCTGTACTACCACCACGAAACCCAGCCGATGCCCGGTCCGCTGAGCTGGTTCTTCCATCACCTGCCCAAACCGCTGCACAAGGTGGAGGTGGCGGCCAATCACTTCGCCCAGCTCATCGTGCCGTTCGGGTTGTTCGCACCGCAGCCGGTGGCGAGTATCGCGGCGGCGATCGTCATCGTCACCCAGCTGTGGCTTGTGCTGTCGGGCAATTTCGCCTGGCTGAACTGGGTGACGTTGCTGCTCGCCGCCACCGCGCTTTCGCTGCCCGGCGGACAGCCCGCACCCGCTGCGCCCGGATGGTTCGTCGGCGTCTGCATCGCCTACGTGGCCGTCGTGGTGGTGGCCAGCTACCGGCCGGTGCGCAATATGCTCTCGCCGAATCAGCAGATGAATGCCTCCTTCGACCCGTTGCACCTGGTCAACACCTATGGTGCGTTCGGATCCATCGGCCGCACCCGCTACGAGATCGTGCTGGAGGGCACCGACGACACCCACCTCACCGACGACACCGTGTGGCGCGAATACGCGTTCAAAGGCAAACCGGGCGACCCGCGTCGCATGCCACGCCAGTTCGCGCCCTACCACCTGCGCCTGGACTGGCTGATGTGGTTCGCCGCGATCTCCCCCGCCTACGCCCGCTCGTGGGCGCTGCCGCTGACCGCGCGGCTACTGCGCAACGACCCCGACACCCTGCGCCTGCTCGGTCCCAACCCTTTCCCCGACGCCCCGCCGCACTATGTGCGGGCCCACCTCTACGAATACGAGTTCAGCACCCCGGCCGAACTGTTCGGGCAGCGAATCTGGTGGCGCCGCACGCTGATCGGCGAGTTCCTGCCGCCACTCACGCGTGACCGCCTGAACCGGTACTGACAGCAGAAAGCCCGGCATCCAGGCCGGGCTTTCGTTGAGCGGATGACGAGATTCGAACTCGCGACCCTCACCTTGGCAAGGTGATGCGCTACCAGCTGCGCTACATCCGCGTGCACGTCCTCGGCCCGATCCGGGCCTCGTGGTGCGAGAAGGAACTCTAGCGTGTGCTCCCCCGAAACACGAAATCAGGCCCCCTTGACCACCGCTCGGATGGTCTGCCGCCCTGGCGATCGGGCACATCGTTAAGCCCGCAATAAGAATGCGGAAGCCGTTGTGCCGGAGACTTATTCGCAGGTAGGCAACCATTGCCGCCACTCAGGGGAGGTAAGGGATTGAAGACTCTCGGACTGCTCACCGCCGCCGTGGCTGTGACGACCATCATGGTCGCGGGACCCGCGCACGCCGACATCACCGATGCCGTCGGATTCGTCGACACCACCGACAACGGTGGCGAGGAGGGTTTCAGCGACTACGCCATCGACATCAACCACCCCGGTTCCTGCCTGGTGGTGCAGAACCACACCGGCGGCCGGGTCCGCATGCGGTTGGACTACCCGACCAGCCGGGGCTCCTGGTTGTTCGACCACGACGACGTCAAGATCGTCACCCGCGAGGGCAACGCCGTGAAGTCGCCGTCGGGCCGGTGGCATGTGCGGGTGAACCCGCCGATCACCCCCGTCTGGACCTACGACGCCAACCGCAACGCCAGTTGGGGCTGCAACGGCTCGTGGGTACTGAGCATGAACTGATCGGGGGGTGTCGGGCCCGGAGCACAGATCTGCTCCGGGTCCGACGCGCGTCTCAGTTCTCGGGGTTCGCGCGCTGAGCGGTCTTGCGCGCCAAACGTTCCGCGGCCTCGGCGTTGTCGAGGGCGGTGGCCTCCTCCAAGGAGGGAGCGCTGCCGCCGAGGCGCTTGGGCACCCAGTAGGCGCCGGGCTCGTGTTCGTAGTCCTTCTGCAGGTCGGCGAGCATGGCCTGCATGGTTCCGCGCAGCTCGGCGGTCAGGTCGCCGACGGGTTCGTAGGGCTTGATCGGCTTGCCGACGGCGATGGAGATCGGGGTGTTGGTGCGGCCCAGGCGCTTCGGGAAACCCTTGGTCCACACGCGCTGGGCACCCCAGATGACGATCGGGATGATCGGCACGTCTGCCTCGAGCGCCATGCGGGCCGCGCCGGACTTGAATTCCTTGATCTCGAAGCTGCGGCTGATGGTCGCCTCGGGGTACACGCCGACGAGTTCGCCGTCGCGCAGGTACTTCACCGCCGACTTGTAGGAGTCGGCGCCCGCCGTGCGGTCGACCGGAATGTGTTTGAGGGCGCGCATGATCGGGCCGGAGATCTTGTTGTCGAACACCTCCGCCTTCGCCATGAACCTGATGTAGCGCTTGGGGGTGCGCGCGGGCAGGCCGGCGTAGGTGAAGTCCATGTAACCGGTGTGGTTGATCGCCACCACGGCACCACCTGTCGCGGGGATGTTTTCGGCCCCCTTGACGGTGAACTTCAGACCTTCGAGGAAGAAGACGGTTCGGGCCAGGCCGATGATCGACCGGTAGACGGGTTCCACAATTCAGCTAGCGTAGTCGCAGATCGCCGCTTCCGGCACCCGGCCAAGGAATGAGGAACGTCGAAGTGCAACGCGCTCAGCTGCCCCCGTTTGCTCCGACCCGCCGTGCCAGCGCGCTGGCCGCGGGACTGACCGCCGCCGCGCTGATCGCCGGCTGCGACTCGGTATCGGGCATTCCGGGCGACGAACAGGTGGCCGCGCCTGCCACCAGCACCTCGGCAGCCGCCTCGTCCTCGACCGCCACCGAGGCCGCGACCACACCGGTACCGACCACCGAGCCGCTGCCCGCCGACGCACCGCAGGTCGGCGCGGTGGCGAGCAATCCGGATGCCGTGACCGCCGTGCGCCGCTGGGCCGCCGACCTGCGCTCGTCGACCGTCACCGAGCTACAGGCCAAGTGCTGGACCATCCCGCCACGCACCGTCGCCGACATGTACGTCGACCCGCAGTCGATCCTCGCCGCCCTGAGCAGGCCGGGCACCGCCACCGCCGACACCGTCACCTGGCGCAACGCGACGACGACGATCACCGTGGAGCAGCGCGACATCGCCACGGGCTACGCCTGCGGCCGGGTGTTCGCCGCCGGTGTCGAGCCGGGTTACGACGAGGCCGACGCGCGTCACACCGTTCGCCGTTACCTGGCCCGCGCAACGGGCAAACCTCTCAACCCGGACGACACCGAACAGATCCACCCTCTGACCTGCGCGGCGAGCTCAGCCACCTGGGACCCACAGGGCTCCGGCAACCCCACAGCACCCCCGCTGGCCACCGACTCGGGCAAAGTAGGCAATGTCACCTCCTTCGCCGACCAAGAGCTATCATCCGAACGAGTTCAGGGGGATTACCTGGCGGTTCAGGTCCCGGTGACCACCTCCCCCGGGGGCACCAGGACGCGCACATTCACCGTCGTCTCGACCCCCGAGGGCTACTGCATCGGTGATGTAACGGTTTAGCCACTACCCTTGTTGGCTGGTGCCGCCGCAGTGGTCAGAGCTCGGCGGCGGCTCGCGTCACCAGGTCGAGCCCGGTGCGTCGGCGAATCAGATCCTGGTAGGAGGACATAGCTCGTGCAGATCACCAGTGTCGGACATGCTGGCTTCCACATCCGAACCGAGGCCGGGACCATCCTGTGCGACCCGTGGGTGAACCCCGCCTACTTCGCGTCGTGGTTCCCGTTCCCGGACAACACCGGCCTGGACTGGGCGGCGCTCGGCGACGTCGACTACCTCTATGTCTCGCACCTGCACCGCGACCACTTCGACGCCGCGCTGTTGCGCGAGCACGTCAACAAGGACGCGACGGTCCTGCTGCCCGACTACCCGGTGCCGGATCTGCGCCGCGAGCTCGAGTCGCTCGGCTTCACCAAGTTCTTCGAGACCGAGGATTCGGTCAAGCACACCGTCACCGGGCCCAAGGGTTCGCTCGACATCATGATCGTGGCGCTGCGCGCGCCCGCCGACGGCCCCATCGGTGACTCGGGCATCCTCGTCTCCGACGGCGGGACCACCTGCTTCAACATGAACGACGCCCGTCCCGTCGACATGGACGTGATCCACGACGCGTTCGGGCACATCGACATTCACCTGCTGCAGTACTCGGGTGCCATCTGGTATCCGGCCGTCTACGACATCCCCGCGCGCACCAAGGCCAACTTCGGCAAGCAGAAGCGTCAGCGCGGCATGGACCGGGCCCGCTCCTACATCGAGCAGGTCGGCGCCACCTGGGTGGTGCCCTCGGCCGGCCCCCCGGTGTTCCTCGACGACGAACTGCGCTACCTCAACGACGACCGCGGCGACGAGGGCAACATCTTCCCCGACCAAATCGTGTTTCTCGAGCAGATGGAGATCCACGGCAACAAGGGCGGGATCCTGATGATCCCCGGTTCCGTCGCCGACGTGCGCGGTTCCTCGTTGGATCTCACGCACCCGTTCGACCCGCAGCGCATCTACGGCGACAAGGCCGCCTACATCGCCGACATGGCCGAACGCTTCGCCCCCGTGCTCGCGGCTGAGAAGGCCACCTGGGAGCACGGCGAGGGTTCGCTGCTCGAGCCGCTGCGCGAGCTGTTCGAGCCGATCATGAAGCAGAGCGCGCTCATCAGCGACGGCATCGGTTACCCCGTGGGCCTGGTGCTCGGCGAGGAAACCATCGTCCTGGACTTCCCGCAGCGCACCGTGCGCGAGCCCATCGAGGGCGAAGGCCGCTACCGCTACGGCTTCCGCATCGCCCCCGAACTGGTACGCACCGTGCTGCGCGACGACGAACCGGACTGGGTGAACACGATCTTCCTGTCCACCCGCTTCCAGGCGTGGCGCATCGGCGGCTACAACGAATTCCTCTACACCTTCTTCAAGTGCCTCACCGACGAGCGAATCGCCTACGCCGACGGCTGGTTCGCCGAGGCGCACGACGACTCGGCCACCATCGAACTCGACGGCTGGGAAGTGCAGCGCCGCTGCCCGCACCTCAAGGCCGACCTGTCGAAATTCGGTGTGGTGGAAGGCAACAACCTCACCTGCAACCTGCACGGGTGGCAGTGGGACCTGGAGTCGGGGCGTTGCAAGACGTCCAAGGGGCACGAACTGCGGTCCCAGAAACTCTGAGGTTCGGATTCGGGACGGGCGGTGCGCTGACGGCACCGCCCGTTTCTCGTTTCCGGCGCGGTTCAGTCGTCTTCGGGCGGGGTGGCGACGTGGCGGGCGTATTCCAGGATGCGCAGAGTTTCCACGGCGTCGCGTGGGTCCACCGGGACCGGTGCCTCGGCGAGTAGCGCGGCGGCCATCTGGGCGTAGAAGGCCGGGTAGTCACCGGGGAGGGTGGGGATCGTCTTCAGGTCCTCGCCTGCGCCGAAGGTGCCCCATTTGTCGGGAGTGACTGTGCCCCAAGGTTTTCCGTCGTCCGGGCGGCGGCCGGCACGCAGGTCGTCTTCCTGGGGATCGAGGCCCGAGACCGTGTAGCCGTTGGTGGAACCGAGCACGCGCATGCGTGGACCCAGTTGGGGCGCAACGGCACTCATCCACAGGTGCGAGCGGACGCCGGAGGCGTGGGTGAGGGCGACGAAGGCGTCGTCGTCGGCCTGCACGTCCGGGCGGCGCTGGTCGAGTTCGGCGTACACCTCGGTGACCGGGCCGAAAAGGGCGAGTGCCTGATCCACCAGGTGACTGCCCAGATCGAACAGGATCCCCGCCCCGTCCTCGGCGGAGCCGACCTCACGCCAGCCGCCTTTCGACACCGGCCGCCACCGCTCGAACCGCGACTCGAACCGGCGGACCTCGCCGAATTCGCCCGCCTCCATCAGCGCTTTGACGGTCAGGAAGTCGTTGTCCCAGCGGCGGTTCTGGAAAACACTCAGCGGCAGCCCCGCCCGCTCCGCCACCGAAACCACCTCTTCGGCATCGGCCGACTTCACCGCGAACGGTTTGTCGACCACCACCGGCAACCCCGCGACCAACGCCTTCACCGCCAGCTCCGCATGCGTCCGGTTCGGTGTCGCGATCACCGCCAGATCCACATCGTCGGCCTCGGCGAACATCTCCTCCGCGCTCTCCCACACCCGCACCCCCGGATGCTGCGCCCGCGCCTGCGCCGCCCGCTCCGCCGACGACGTCACCACCGCCGCCACCCGCATCCTCGGCTCCGCCGCGATCAACGGCGCATGAAACACCGCCCCCGCCAACCCGAACCCGACAACCGCAACCCCGAGCTGATCCATCCCGACCCTTCCGTCGACGATCCCCGCCCGAGTATCCCCTCCTTGTTCACCGCTTCGGTAGTTTCTCCACGGCCTGGCGCAGGAATGTACAGCGCTCGTCGTGACAACGGTTGGTCAGCTGCGGCGATTGTCGGCTGACGAGGTGGTGGCGCGGCTCGCCATGACAACCGCGACCAGAACGAGCACGCAGCTCAGGACTGCGAGCGGGGCGAGGCGGCCGTCGGCGGCGTCGAGGAGGAGGGCTGCGACCAGTTGGCCGGCCACCGAGGTGAGGCCGAGGAGGAGGACGCCGATCATGCTGACGGTGATCGCGGCGAGGGCGATGAAGGCTACGCCGATCAGGCCGCCGAGGTAGAGCCATGGGGTGGTGGGGAATTGGGTGGGGAGGCCCTTGGTGAGGAGGGTGTAGGTGTCGAAGAGGCAGAGGGCGATCAGGCCGACGGTGAAGTTGACGAGGGTGGCGGGGAAGGGGCCGCCGACTGCGCCGACGCGGCCGTTGACCGCCTGCTGCCAGGCCAGGCCGATGCCTGCGAGGGCAGGTAGGGCGATGAGCAGGTGGTCGGGGACACCGGTGTCGGCGGGGGCGGGGGCGTCGCGGCCGCTCGCCGCGAGGACGACACCGATGATGCCGAGGCCGGCGGCCAGCACCCGCCACCAGGTGATCGGTGTCCGGCCGTTCGGTGCGAGACCTACCCGGTCGACGACGAGGCTGCTGAGGAGCTGGCCGGCGACGACGGCGACGGTGAATGCCGTGACGCCGATGGCGGCGATGGTGAGGCCCTGACTCGCGACGAAGAACGCACCGCACACACCGCCCAGGAGGTACCACGGGCGCAGGCTGCCGTCGGTTGTGGCGGTGCGGACCGAGCCGAGGCCCGATCGCAGGGTCGGGCTGACCGCGAAGGCGATCAGCAGGGCCAGCAGGCCGATTCCGAAACTGATCGTGGCGGCTGCGACGCCGTCGCCGAGTTCCGCTCCGAGTGCCCCGTTGATCCGTCCCTGCACCGCGACACCGCCGCCGATGCAGAACCCGAAGATCGCTCCGAGACCGTTGCGCCCGACCACTCCGCCCTTTCCGCCGTCGTAGCTTTCGACACTACCGATGCGCGAACCGACAGCGGCTGGGTGACGATCGGGTCGTCCACGATCACTTCCGGCCCGGCAACCAACTCGGTGCGACCAGCCCGGCTGCCAGCAACACCACGCCCAAGCCGGCGATCGCCACAGACATCGAAACCCACTGGGTGGCAGCGGCGACGACACCGAAGACGGCCAGCGCAACCACCTCTGACAGCAAGCCGACGACGGAGGTGACCGTTGCGCGGGCGCGGCCTTCGATCGCGTCCTGCAGGCGCGCGCCCGCGACGACCTCGGCATTGAAGTCGATCCCGTACGCCACGGCGATCCCGACGAATCCGATCCACAGCAGTCCGGCGCCGACAGCCAACGCACCGGCTATGAACAAGATCCCCGCGACGAACAGGGCGACTCCGACCAGCCGGGCGGGCGCGGACTCGGTGCGCCCCGCCAACAGCGAACCGGCCAGCGAACCCGCGACGGTCACGCCGACGAGCAACGCCGAGGTGGCGGGCGAGGCGCCGCCGGAAACAGCGAGCAGGCCGAAGTATTCGTCGAAAGCGGTGACGCCGTAGAGAAGCGCGCCGAGCAACACGCCGCGACGCACTCGCCGCACATGCATCGATTCGGCGATCCCGGTCCGGAGCATCGCCACATACCGCTTGCGCACCGGTCGATCCGCCTCGACAACGCCCGCTGGTGCGGTAACCCCGGGAGGTGGCGTTGCGTCGTCGTCCAGAGCATCGACTTCCGTCGCCGAAATGGCCACCGGCGCACGGGGCAGTGCCAGCGCGGTGACGGTGTGGACGACACCGACGCCGACACTCACCCAGCCGACCAGGCCATACCCACCCCACGCGAAAAGCGGTGCGGCCGCGACGATCGCGACGAGAACGGTCGTCTCCTGCGCAGCCCGAGCCCAGCCCATGATGCGCGCGTACTGAGCGGTTTCCCCACGCGCCACCAGGTCGTCGTAGATCAACGCCTCGAACGTGCCCGATTCCAGCGCACCGGCGATCCCCCACACGACGAATCCCACCGCGAACCCGGCGAACGACGGCGCGACCATCCAGATCGTGAACCCGGCTGCCTGCAGCACCGCGCTGAAAACGAGCAGACCGCGCCGCGACACCGTGTCCGCCCACGCCCCGGAAGGCACCTCGAGCAGGAACGCCGTCACCGACCACAGTGCGAGCAGCAACGAGATCTGCGCGGTTCCGAGACCGTGATCAGCGAAAAGCACACCGTAGAGCGCGTAGATGGGCAGCAGATCCCGCGAGCCCTTGAACAGCACCGCGCGGACCCCGAGCCCACGCACACTGCCGGGCGCACGACTCACCGCCGCCACCAGGCGCCTACACAGCGAGAAAGGTCAACAGGCGTAAACAAGCATCCGCATGCGTCCATCGTTCGCCACCGCCCACCACCCGTCAACCGACTTTTCGTCATGCGGCCGCTCCTGCGCGGCCGCGGACCGGGCACAGCTTCGAAGCCGGCTCAGCCGAGGGGGATCCAGCCGTTGGCGGCGAGGGAATCGTCGTCGTCGGAGTGGGGGGTGTTGAGGTCGTTGATGAGGTCGGCGACCGGGTGGGAGTCGCTGTAGTGGTAGCCCTGGGCCAGGGCGAAGCCGAGTTCGGTGAGGACGGCGGCCTGGTATTCGGTTTCCACGCCCTCGGCGATCACCTGCAGGTCGAGGGATTTGCTGAGGGCGGCGATGACGCCGAGCAGGGGTGGGGCGGGGGAATCGGAGCGGATGGCGGCGACGAAGGACTGGTCGACCTTCAGGATGTCGCTGGGGATGGTGGCCAGGCGGCTCAGCGAGGAGTAGCCGGTGCCGAAGTCGTCGATGGCGATGCGCACGCCTCGGTCGCGCAGGGTGTGCAGGTTGGCGATGGCCGTCTGGGATTCGGCGGCCAGTTCGCTTTCGGTCACCTCGAGCACGAGCTGGTCGGCGGGCCAACCGGTGTCGTTGAGGATGGTGGCGACCCGTTCGGCGTAGTCGGTTTCGGCCAGTTCCAGGCCGGAGACGTTCACGTTCAGCGTGAGGTTCAGGGAGGCGAAGCTCTCCTGCAGGCGGGCGGCGTCGGCGCAGGCGCGGCGCAACACCAGTTCGTCCAGGTCGGAGATGAGGTCGTATTCCTCGGCGACCCGGATGAGGCCCTCGGTGGTGACCTCGGGCTGCGCGTTGGACGACCAGCGCAGCAACGCTTCGACACCGACGGCCTGGCCGCCGTCCTCGGTGAGGCTGACGATCGGCTGGTAGTGCACGTCGAGGGCGCCGCTGTCGATGGCCTCGCGCAGCTCGACTGCGAGCGGCAACTGCCGCGACGATTCGAGCACCGTGCGGTTGCGTCCGGCCTGCTTGGCCCGGTACAGCCCCACATCTGCACGGCTGATCAGCAGCGAGCCCGACTCGCCCGGCTGCCACGACGTGACACCGGCCGAACAACCCATGGTCACCGCCGCACGCAGCTGTTCGGTGAGCAGGATCGCGGCCTGCTCGGTGGTGCCGGGCAGCAGCAGCGCGAACACGTCGCCGCCGAAGCGGGCGAGCACCTGATCGGGGGCGAGCAGGTCGAGCCAGGTGTCGGCCACGCGCTGGAGAACGGCGTCGCCGGCACGGTGGCCGAGGTGGTCGTTGATCTTCTGGAAGCGGTCGAGGTCGACCAGCACCAGCGACAGACCCTGACCACCGCGTCCGGCCGCGTCGATCGCCGGGTTGAGCTGCTTTTCGAAGCCGCGCCGGTTGAGCAGGCCGGTGAGTACGTCGATATCGGCGTCGGACGCCATGCGGGTGAGGATGCCGACCACCACCCCGGCCCCGAAGGTGACCCCGGCGGGGATCAGGCCCGACCACCACGGCAGCCCACGGTCGGGCAGCACCCACAGGCACAGCACCATCGCGAAGCCGATGTGCGCGGCGGCCTGCGGCCAGGCGAAGAACAGTGCCGCGTCGCAGGCGATGAAGACGTAGAACGACGCGAGCGTGATCCCGCCGACGAGGTTCGGGAAGGAGTGCACCGCGATGGTGACCAGCACGGTCGCGGTCGCCAGGTAGAGGTGGTGCAGCGCGTGCGGCATGCGCGGGCCCCAGGCCAGCAGCGTCAGACCGAGCAACAGCGCGACCGCGGCGGCGGTGCCGACCAGCAGTCTGTTGCCGTCGTCGCCCGGTGCGACGGCAGTGATGGTCAGGCCGAGGACACCGCCGAGAACGTAGAACGCCCCCGTTGTCCTGGCCATGACTTTTGCCGTCGCCAACGCCGATGCCGCCCGCACCCGGGTTCGGGTATCGCCGCGCGCCCCGATTCCTCGCACGAGCACCAGCCTAGATGTTGTTCGGTTCCGATGTTTGCCACATCACATAAATGCCTGACCAGCAAACAGTGGAAAGCTCTACGGTGTCAAAACGTCGGTGCCGACGAACGGCACCAGCGCCTCGGGCACCCGGACCGAACCGTCGGCCTGCTGGTGGTTCTCCAGGATCGCCACGATCCAGCGGGTGGTCGCGAGCGTGCCGTTCAAGGTCGCCGCGATCTGGGCTTTGCCGTTCTCGTCGCGGTAGCGGACCGAGAGCCTGCGCGCCTGGAAGGTCGTGCAGTTGGAGGTGGAGGTGAGCTCGCGGTAGGTCTGCTGGGTCGGCACCCACGCCTCGCAGTCGAACTTGCGCGCGGCCGAGCTGCCGAGGTCGCCCGCGGCCACGTCGATCACCCGGTAGGGCACGTCGATCGCCGCGAGCATCTCGCGTTCCCAGGCGAGCAAGCGCTGATGCTCGGCCGAGGCCTGCTCGGGGGTGGTGTAGACGAACATCTCCACCTTGTCGAACTGGTGCACCCGGATGATGCCCCTGGTGTCCTTGCCGTAGCTGCCCGCCTCGCGACGGAAGCACGACGACCAGCCCGCGTACCGCTTCGGGCCCGCGCTCAGGTCGAGGATCTCGTCGGCGTGGAAGCCTGCCAGCGGCACCTCCGAGGTGCCGACCAGGTACAGGTCGTCCTCGGCGAGGTGATAGACCTCGTCCGAGTGCTGACCGAGGAAACCGGTACCGGCCATGATCTCCGGCCGGACGAGCACCGGCGGGATCATCATGGTGAAACCGTTCGCGACCGCCCGCTGCGCGGCCAGCTGCAGCAGCCCGAGCTGCAGCAGCGCGCCGTGCCCGGTGAGGAAGTAGAACCGCGAACCCGACACCTTGGCGCCGCGCTCCATGTCCAGCAGCCCGAGCGACTCGCCGAGCTCCAGATGGTCCTTCGGTTCGAAGTCGAACTGCGGTGGGGTGCCGACGGTTTCGAGCACGACGTAGTCGTCCTCGCCGCCGGCGGGCGCACCCTCCTGGACGACATTGGAAATCGCGCGATGCGCGGCGTCGAGATCGGCGTCGGCCGCGCTCTGGGCGTGCTCGGCCTCTTTGACCTTGGCCGACATGTCGGTAGCGGCGGCCAGCAGCGCGGGACGTTCTTCCTTGCTCGCCTTGCCGATCACCTTGCCCATGGCCTTGTGCTCGGCACGCAGGGAGTCGGCCGTGGCGACGGCGGCGCGGCGGGCCGCGTCGGCTTCTAGCAGGGCGTCGACGAGCGCGGGGTCCTCACCGCGGGCCCGCTGCGAGGCACGGACGGCTTCCGGGTTCTCGCGCAGGAATCGGAGGTCGATCATGAGAAAACAGCCTAGTTGTTTACGCGATCCTCAGAATTTCGGCCTATGCCAACGTGCCCGGGCGGGGGCATAGTTGCGGGGTGAGTACCACTTTCGACACCGCCGTCATCGATACCGCGCTCGACGATCTCACCGAGGGGGCGAAAACCTGGGCCGCGACCGATCTGCGCCGCCGCCGCGAGCTGCTCGACGAGCTGCACGCGCTCACCGCCCGCGACGCCGAGTCGTGGGTGGCTGCGGCCAGGACGATCAAGAAGCTCGACGCCGACAGCCCCCTGCTGGGCGAGGAGTGGATGTCGGGCCCGATGACGCTGCTGGCGGGCGCCAAGGCGCTGAGCGAGTCGATGGCGGCGCTCGAGCGTGGCGCGAGCCCGATCGACGGCGTCGACCTCGGTACCGCGCCCGGCGGCCGGGTGAGCGTGCCCGCGCTGCCACACGGCTTCTACGACTGGCTGCTGCTCAACGGGTTCAGCGCCGAGGTGTGGTTGCGTCCGGGTGTCGACGCGGCTACCGCGCGGCGCAAAGCCGGTCTGGCCCAGCGTGATCCGAAGCAGACCAACGGTGTCGGCGCGGTACTCGGCGCGGGCAACATCATGTCCATCGCGCCGCTGGACACCCTCTACGAGCTCTACGCCAACAACCGGGTGGTCGCGCTCAAGCTCAACCCGATCACCGATCCGCTGCTGCCGGTGTTCCAGGCGGTGTTCGCCCCGTTCATCGAACTCGGCGTGGTACGCATCCTCACCGGCGGCGCCCCCGAGGGCGGGTACCTGGTGAACCATCCGAAGGTCGACCACGTGCACATGACCGGCGGCGCGCCGACCCACGATGCGATCGTGTGGGGTGTCGGTGAGGACGCGCAGCGCCGCAAGCAGGCCGGCGAGCCCGCGTTGAGCAAGCCGATCACCAGCGAACTCGGCGGCGTCGCGCCGTGCATCATCGTGCCGGGCAAGTGGAGCAAGGCCGACCTGAAGTTCCAGGCCGAGCACGTGGCGACGATGCGCCTGCACAACGGCGGCTACAACTGTGTGGCCGCGCAGACGGTCGTGCTCAGCGCCGATTGGGACCAGAAGGAACAGTTCCTCACCGAACTGCGCGCCGCCATCGACAACGCCCCCGTCCGCACCGCCTACTACCCGGGCAGCGACACCCGCGTCGAGGGCGCGCTGACCAGCTACCCCGACGCCGGGCGGGCCAACGGCCGCGTACTGGTCGAGAACCTGCCGATGACCGGCACACCATTGCTGCGTACCGAGTACTTCTCCCCCGTCCTCGGCGTGGTCGAATTGCCCGGCACCGGCGCGGAATTCCTCGACGGAGCGGTCGATTTCGCCAACGACGAGTTGATGGGCACGCTCGGCGCCAATCTGCTCGCCCACCCGGCGACCATCAGCGAACTCGGCGACGCCTTCGACACGGCTGTGGCGAACCTGCGCTACGGCACCGTCGCGATCAACTCGTGGACCGGTCTGGCGTTCCTGACGCCACGTGCGAGCTGGGGCGCTTTCCCCGGGCACACCATCGACGACATCCAGAGCGGCATCGGCGTCGTCCACAACGCCTTCCTGCTCGACGATGTCGAACGCACGGTGGTGCGCGGACCGTTCCGCCCGGCGCCCCGATCGCTGTTCGCGGGCGAATTCGCCACCACCCCGAAACCGCCGTGGTTCGTCGCCAACAAGACCGCCGCGGCCACCGGTCGCAAGCTCACCGGCTTCTACGGTGACGGCAAGCTGCGCAGACTGCCCGGCATCTTCGTCTCGGCTCTGCGCGGCTGAGCCCGCCCGCCGCGTCGATCGGCTCCCATACAATCGCCGTCGTGTCCGATCATCAGAGCGACCCGGCCGAGAAAACCGCTGAACGCGGCGCCGGTCCGCTGCATCTGTCGGCGACGAAACTGCGGTGGGGACTGCTGATCGGCGCGCTCGGCGCGGTGCTCGCGGCGCTGGTCACGATGACGGTGACCGGTTTCGAATCCGACAAGGTGGAGGCACACCAGCCCGGCGCCGCGCCCGTGGTCAGGGACAAGGAGTTCAGCAGCGCCAACGAGGGCGACTGCCTGACCTGGGGCAAGCCCGACCGCAGCGACCTGCTGAAGGTGAACTGCGCCGACCAGCACCTGTTCGAGGTGGCCGGTGTCGTCGACTTGAAGGCCTACCCGGGTCGCGAGTTCGGCGACGGCACCCGGCACCCGGACTCGTTGCGGATGACCGAGCTGCGCGACGAGCACTGCGTGCCCGCGGTGCAGCGCTACCTCGGCGGGCGGTTCGATCCGCGCGGCAAGTTCATGGTGAACGTGATGTCGCCGAGCCCGGCGGGCTGGCAGCACGGTGACCGCACGCTGCGCTGCGGTCTGCAGGTGGCCGCCACGTCGACCAGTCCGGCCTCGACCGGTTCGGCGACCCAGGGCGACCAGTCGAAGGTGCACGCCGTCGGCACCTGCCTCGGCATCAACCAGAACCTGCCGACCGATCCGGTGGACTGCGCGCAACCGCACGCGGTCGAGATCGTCGGCAACGTCGACCTGGGGAAGAACTTCACCGGTGGACCGCCCTCGGAGGCCGATCAGGACAAGTTCGTCGAGGCCGAATGCAATCGGTTGTCCGCCGAGTACCTCGGCAGCCCCGACGCGATCCGCAACAAGACGCTCACGCTGTTCTTCGACTATCTGGAACCGACCAGTTGGCTCGCCGGCAGCCGCCAACTCGACTGCTGGCTCGGAAAGGGCGCCGACCGTGAGGGTTTCGCGCCGATCGTC
This sequence comes from Nocardia rosealba, assembly GCF_020216065.1. GTDB lineage: Bacteria > Actinomycetota > Actinomycetes > Mycobacteriales > Mycobacteriaceae > Nocardia > Nocardia rosealba. Next base: position 387,704 of record NZ_JAIWNA010000006.1, on the reverse strand, counting down.
GGTTCGGCGCGCGGGGAAATCCTGATCGACGGACAGGCTCCGGTCCCGCCGCCCAACACCGGCCGCTCCACACCGGCCCCGCTGCCGGGCGCCGCACCGCTGCCGCCGCAGCCACAACCGCGATGACCGAACGGATGTCGCCCGACCGGTTCGAGGAACTGGTCGGCGACGCGCTCGACCTCATCCCACCCGAGCTCACCGGGGCGATCGACAACGTCGTTGTGCTGGTGGAGGCGCGTAATGACGAGGAGCCCTCGCTGCTCGGGCTCTACCACGGCGTCGCCCTCACCGAACGCGACAGTTACTACGCGGGTTCGCTTCCCGATACCGTAACCATCTATCGGGAGGCTATTCTCGACATCTGTAGCAGTGACGACGAGGTGGTCGAGGAGGTCGCGATCACCGTGATCCACGAAATAGCACACTATTTCGGGATTGACGACGACCGGCTACATGAGCTGGGATGGGGCTAGCGAAGTTGGGTGGGGAAATCGATGGAACCGAACGACCCGCTCTCGCGTCCTATCACTCGTAGGGGGAATTCTCGTGGTTCCCGTTAGTCGCCACTAGAAGGAGTCGGGTCATGGTTGGACACGTTCTCGTCGCACCGGAAATCATCCTCGCCGCGGCCGCCGAGCTGGATCTGCTCGCCGAGCGGCTCGCCGCCGCAGCCGCGCTGGCAGGGCCGACCACGCACGTGCTGCCCTCGGGCGCCGAAGAGGTCTCGCTGCTGGCGGCTGGACACTTCAACCGCGCTGCGGCTACACACGACGGCGCCATCGCCCAGGGCATTCTCGAGCTGCACCACGCGGCCGCAACCCTGCGCTCGCAGTTGGTCACCCACATCGGCGAGGACATTGCCGGCGCGGCAACGATCAACGCCGTCCAGGTGTAACCCGAACCCGCCGACGATCATTCATTCAGGGGAGAAACAAGTATGACCGCAGGGATCACCGGGGTCTTCTGGCTGCCGCGCATGGCCGAAGTCAACTCGACCACACTCAACGCGGGCGCGCATGCCGTCCCGATCTCGGCTGCCGCCACCTCCTGGGGCACCCTTGCTGCCGCCTGGGGCGACGCCGCCTTCACCGTCACCCGCGTGATCGCCGAGGTCGGTGTCGGTCTGCAGGGCCTCAACGGTCTGGCCGTGCTCGGCCGGCTCGCGCCGTTCCTGCACTGGACCGGGCAGCAGAGCGTGATGGCCGCGACCATGAGCGCCAAGGCCGCCGCCAACGCCACCGCCTACACGGTCGCCTCGATCGCCATGCCGAGCCTGCCCGAGATCGCCGCGACCAACGCGGCGGTCGCGGCTTCGGCCAACCCGCCCGGCGTCGTGTCGGGTGCGTTCGAGGTGGCCGAGGTCGCCCGGCACGCGATGGATATTCGCGCAGCGCTGGTGATGGAGACCTACGAGGCCGCCACTACTGCCACCGTCACCACCCCCGGTGAGTTCGCCATGCCGCCCGCCATCGCCAGCGGCGCCGGTTCGGCCGCCCAGGGCGACTTCGGCGGCGGCGATCCGCTGCAGACCGCCGTGGCCGCCGCGCAGGCCTTCGTGTCCAACCCCGGCGTCGTCAGCGCGGCCACCCAGGCCGCGAACGTGGCGGGCAGCGTCGTGTCCGGTGGTGTCGGCACGGTCGGCAACATCGGTGCCACCGCGCTGTCGGCGGCCACCTCGACCGTTCCCGCCGCCGCCGGTGTCGCGCCCGCGATGGCCGCCGGCGCCGGAGCCGCCGCCATGGGTGGCATGTCCACCGCGTCGGCCAGCCTCGGTGGGGTGTCGCTCGGTGGCAACGGGCTGAAGCTGCCCGAAGGCTGGGGTGCCCCGTCGTCGAGCGCTCCCGCGGCCGCGCCGGTCGGCGAGACCGTTGTCACCCGCTCGGAGGCCGCGCCCGTGCGCAACTCCCAGGCCGCCGCGAACCCGCTGCTCGGCAACCGCGCCAAGGGCGAGGACGACGAGGAACACGACGCGAACGACTACGGGCGCACCGACGAGGCGTTCACCGATGGCCGCTATGTCGCCGAGGGAGTGATCGGCGCCGATCTCACCGGATCGGCCAAGTGACAGTGCTCGGCGGGGGCGGCGGCGGATCGCTGCTCGAGGCGGTGGTGCTCTCGCTCGACGAGATGCAGTTCCTGCTCGAGCAGCTGCAGTTCGACGAGATGCCCGTGGTGCTCGACGCCATGGGCCGCTACGACCATGTCTCGGCGCACGACGCGGCCATGGAGGCAGCCGAAAAGCTGCTCACCGAACGGGAATTGCTGTTCGGTGACGTGGTGGTACCCGAACTCGCCGAGCGCTTGCGGGTGCTCTACCGGCCGCAGTGGATCATCGCGCTGCGGTGGGTGGTCGCCGGCCAGGTGAACCGGTTCTGTCTGGCGCAGGGCGACGACCGCGCGGTCGTCGCCCTGCGCGGGCCGGACTCCTATGTCATCGACGACGCGGGTCTCGACCTGCCCGGCGCGGTGCTGCAAGCCCTCGGCACCACCGAGGCACTCGAGCTGTACGGCATGAACGCGCCGACCGAGCAGCTCGCCCCGATCTTCGGCGACACCGGCGATGCCGCCGCAACCGCCGCGCGGCTCAGCGAGGTGGGCAAGCCGGCCACCGACGCGAAAACCCTCGCCTCCGCGCTGGTCGAAATCCATTCCTACGCCGAGATCGTCGGCGTGGCTTACGGTGACGGCACCCGCGAAGTGCAGGACAACCACATCGCCGTGTTCAACACGCGCGCAGGACGTTTCATCATCACCGCCAGTGTCGCCGACGACGGCGTGAAGTGGTCGTCCATCGCCACCGGAACCAACGCCCGCCTCCGCACAGCGGTAGCCGACCTCATCGAATCCCTCCCGCTCCGAGAGGAATTCAAGGCCACCATCCCCGGCTCCTGACCCCACCGCGCAGAGCCGGGTACGCCCCCGCAACCAATCCCCCAGTCGCACCCTCTCCAAGCACCGACGCCCCCACAACTCAGCCGTGAACCGGAGGCGCCAGCCGGAGCGTTCAACCCATCGGGTCGTCCGGGGTGGGGTCGGCCTTCACGGTGAACGGTGGGGTGAATCGGCCCCAGCGCAGGCATTCCCAGCCGCCGTCCTCGGTGGGGAGCAGCTCGATCGTCTCGGTGTTGTCGAGGTGGTTGTTGGTGGTGAACGGCGGCGCGACGCCTGCCAGTTCCTTGCCGACCAAACGCATTGCGGCGCCGTGGTTCACGACCACCACGTCACCGTCCTCGTCGTCCTCCAGGTACTGCGCGCGTAGCTGGGCGAGTACCGGGAGGATGCGGTCGAGTACCTCACGGCCGGATTCGCCACCGGGGGTTCGCGTGTCGAGTTCGCCGTGGTGCCAGCCACGGTAGATCCGCTGGAACAGTTCGTGGGAGTCCCGGTCGGAGCGGCCGTGGAGTTCGCCGACCTGCACTTCGTAGAGATCGGGCAGGACCTGGGTGGTGGTGCCGGTGGCGGCCTCGATGTAGCCCGCGGTCTGGCGGGCGCGCAGGGCCTCCGAGGCCACCAGCACACGGGGCGGGCGGATCAACGTGTCGCCGAATGCTTTCGCCTGTGCCACACCGCGTTCGGTGAGTGGCAGGCCGGGGACCCGAGTGTCGAGGATGCGGGCCACATTGCCCTCGGTCTCGCCGTGGCGGACCAGGATCAGCTTCGCGCGGTTTGTCATAGGTCCGCGACCCCCTTTCGCAATTGCGTCAACCATTCCGCGGCGGGTTCGTCCGACGGTGGCGGGGTGCCGACCGCCGAACAGGCGGGCCACGAGCCGAGGAAACGGATCCGGGCGGTGCGGTGCAGCGCCTTCAAGGTCTCGGCGACGGCCGGGTCGTCGATATGGCCGACGCAGTCGAGGTAGAACCGGTAGGTGCCCATGCCGGTGCGGGTGGGCCGCGATTCGATGCGGGTGAGATCGACACCGCGCGTGGCGAATTCGGCGAAGGCTCGCATGAGTGAGCCCGGTTCGTTGGGCAGTTCGAGGACGACGGAGGTGCGGTCGGCACCGGTCGCCTGCGGGGCGACACCGGGCAGGCGCACCAGCACGAAACGGGTGATGGCCTGCTCGTGGTCGGCCACACCTTGCGCGAGGGCGACGAGGCCGAGCCGTTCACCGGCGAGGGCGGTGGAGACGGCCGCGTCGGCGGTGCCCGCGACCACATCCTCGGCGGCGGCGGCGTTGGAGGCCGAGATGAACGGTGTCGCCTCGGGGATGTTCCTGGCCACCCACTCACGCACCTGCGCGGCCGCCACCGGGTAGGCCGCGAGGGTGCGCACGTCGGCGAGGGCGGTGCCGGGCCGGGCGAGGATCGTGAAGGTGACCTCGAGTTCGGTCTCGGCGACGATCTGCAGGCGCGGACCGACAGCCAGCGAGTCGAGGGTGGCGGGGATGGAGCCTTCGACCGAGCTCTCGATCGGGACGACGGCGCCCGTCACCGCACCGGAGCGGATCAGGTCGAGTGCCGCACCCTGACTGGGCGCGGCGATGCGCTCGACGGGTTCGTCGAACGCCCCCGATTTCTCGAACTGCACCAGCGCCATCTCGGTGAAGGTTCCGGATGGCCCGAAATACGCGATACGCGGCACACAGAAAGATTAGCTGGACCGGCGGTCGGCGCGCCCCGCGTCAGGATGCGAGGACCGACACCGCCGCGCGAACCGACTGCTCATCGCCGGTTTCGATGGCGAGCAGCACGGTTCGGGTCGCCTCGATAGCGGCGGGTTTCAGTGCGGTGAGGAAGGGGAGATCGGGTGCGGCGAGGGCGGTGGGGATGTCCTCACCGCAGAGCGCGGCGACCGTGCCCGCGATGACGGCGAGCGCGCGGGGGCCGCTCTCGGTGCGGGCGACGAAGCCGCCGTCGGCGTGGGCCACCTCGACCAGGACGGCGGCCAGTTCCGGGTCGGGGATGTCGACGTCGACGACGCGCGTGCCGTCGGGTGTGCTGCCGAGCGGGCGGATCAAGCCCGCGACGAGGCTGCGGCGCGGGGCCGACAGGCTGACCAGCACAGGTTCGCCGGGAGAGGTGGTGTCGTCGTGCGCCATCCGACCACGGTAGAGGCACGCTTTCGGCGTGTCGGCGGCGGACCTCTTGCGCGAACCCGCCGCGTAACTTAGCTTAGGGTTACCTTATTCACCGTCGCGGAGGTTGACATGTCGAGCCCCACCACGATTCTCGCGCCCACCACTGCCGAGCGCGTGCGCAGTGCGTGTCTGCGCGCGGAGACCGCGGTGCTCGCACTGCCCGGCATCGACCCCGTGCCGACCACCCTGCATCACCTGCGCCGCTGCGGTGACGCGGTGATCGCCGTTCCCGCCGACTCGCTCGCCGCCGCCCTCGCCGCCACCGCCAACGAGACCTCCGCGGTGCTCGAACTCACCGACCACGCACCCCTGCCGCTGCGCGAGCCCGTGCGCGCGCTGGTGTGGTTGCGCGGCTGGGTGCGTCAGGTGCCGCCGCACGCCCAGCGCGCGCTCGCCGTCGAAATCGCCAAGGACTTCCCGCATCCCGGCCTGCTCGACGTAGGCCACGGCGCGACTCTGCTTCGGGTGGTGGTGAACTCGGCGGTGCTCGCCGACACCTCCGGCGCCGAATCCGTCGACCACGCCGACCTGCGGGCGGCCACCGCCGACCCGTTCTGCGAGATGGAGGGCGCCTGGCTGGCCCACATGGCCGAGGACCACGCCGACCTCATCGCCCAACTCGCACGCCACCTGCCCGCCCGCCTGCAGGGCGGCCGGGTCCACCCGCTGTCGATCGACCGCTACGGCATGACGCTGCGCGTGGAGAGCATCGACGCCGATCACGATGTACGCCTACCCTTCTCGTCGCCCGCCGACGACGTCGAGTCGCTCAGCAAGGCCGTCCGCCTCCTGGCCGGCTGCCCCTTCCTGAACGGCCTGCGCCGTATATAGACCGACCGGACACCCAGGCTGGGCGGCAACGGGTCGACTTTTCCTGCCTACACTGCGCGGCATGCGCGTGGAACATCCCGAGACCCAGCTGAGCGAACGCGAGCGGTTCGGGATCCGGGTCGAGATCGGCGTCGTACTGCTGGTGACGTTCGGGCTCAGCGGGATCAGTGCGGGGCTTTCACTGCTCGATTCCGCGTTGTCACCGGGTGGGGTCGGCGGGCGGACGGTGGCGCTGAACGCGTCGCGCTCGAACAACTCGATCATCGATCTGTTGTTCCAACTCGTCGGCATCACGCGCCTGCTGGCGTGGGCGGCGCTGGGCCTCTACCTGTTGTGGCGCAGCGGAATCGGGCCGCGTCTGATCGGCTTGGCGCGGTTCGGTCGCACCGACGCGGTCGCGGGTGTGGTGCTCGCGGCGGTGATCGGGATACCGGGCCTGGGCCTGTATCTGCTCGCCCATGCGCTCGGAGTGAGCGTGACCATCGTGCCGAATTCGATCGACGAACACTGGTGGCGGCTGCCGGTGCTCATCGCGTCGGCCTGTGCGAATTCGGTCGCCGAGGAGGTGATCGTTGTCGCCTACCTCATCAGCAGGCTGCGCAAACTCGGTTGGTCGGAGAACGGTTCACTGCTCGCCTCGGCGCTGCTGCGTGGTAGTTATCACCTGTACCAGGGCCCCGGGGGTGGGCTGGGCAATATCGTGATGGGTCTCGTCTTCGGCCGATACTGGCAGCGGACGAACCGGCTGTGGCCGCTGATCCTCGCGCACGCCCTCATCGACGCCGTCGCCTATCTCGGCTACAACGTGCTGCGCGGACGCGTCGGTTGGCTACCGTGACGGCGTGTCACCGCGCGGCGCGCTAACGGTCGGGCCGACCATGGGTATGCAGTAGTGACCGCGCACGCAAACCCAGCCCGCGCCCCCGACGATCAGTAGAGTTCGACAGTGATGAACGGCGACAACCCACGCGATGATCCACGCAGGCGCCGGGTGCCGCCGCCGACCGGCCGCCCCGGCCCGCCGCCCGATGCCCGGCGACCTCCGCCCGTCCCGGGCCGGCCCGCGCCCGACGCACGGCGACCCCCGCCCGTTCCCGGCCGCCCCGCACCCGACGCGCGACGCCCTGTGCCGCCCCCTCCCGGCGCGGGCCGACCCGGCTACCCGGCGCCGGACGGCCCGACCGTCCGCCACACCCCGCACGACCGCCGCCCCGCCTCGCACATCGAACCCACCCAGGTCCTGCACCGCGACGGCCGCGACAACCAACCGCTCGCGTACTCACAGGCGTCTCAGCCCGCACAGGCGCCCCCGGCTCCGCGCGAACAGAAACCGCGCCGACGCGAACCGGTGCAGCACGCCCCGACGCAACGACCGGTCCCCCATCACGATGCGGTGCCGCCACGCAGACGCACCCCACCGCCCGTAGGCGGGGGCCGCGCACCACGTCCACCGCGTCCCCGTCGCAAGCGTCACCCGTTCCGCTGGTTCACGGTGGTGGTCGTCGCGCTGATCGCGGGCATGATCGCCGGTGTCATCTACCTGGACAACTCGCTGACCCGCATCCCCGCCCTCGCCTCCTACAGCGACCGGGTGGGCGACACCCCCGGCACGAACTGGCTGCTCGTCGGTTCCGACGGGCGCGGTGACCTGTCCGAGGACCAGGAAGCCGAACTGGCCACCGGCGGTGACACCGGTCCCGAACGCACCGACACGATCATGCTGGTGCACATCCCGTCGTCGGGCCCGACGACGATGGTCAGCCTGCCGCGCGACTCGTATGTGAGCATCCCCGGCCACGGCAAGGACAAGCTCAACGCCTCCTTCGCGCTCGGCGGCGCGCCGCTGCTCGTACAGACCGTCGAGGTGGCCACCGGCGTGCGCATCGACCATTACGCGCAGATCGGTTTCGGTGGTTTCGCCAGTGTCGTCGACGCGCTCGGCGGTATCGAAATGTGTTTGGACCAGCCGATCGTCGACCCGCTGGCCGGCCTCGACCTGCCCGCGGGCTGTCAGGAGCTCAGCGGCCCGCAGGCACTTGGCTTCGTGCGTACCCGGGCGACACCGAACGCCGATGTGGACCGGATGAATCATCAGCGCATGTTCATGTCGGCGCTGCTGAAGAAGGCGACGAGCATGGGCACGCTCGCCAATCCGTTCGCGCTGTGGCCGATGGCGACGGGCGTGGCAGGCTCGCTGAAGGTCGACGACGGCGACCACATCTGGAACCTCGCAGCCCTCGGCTGGGCGATGCGCGGTGACACGGTGACGACCAGCGTGCCGATCGGCGGCTTCACCGATACCGATGTGGGCAATGTGCTGCTCTGGGACAAGGCCAAGGCGCCCGGCTTCTTCGACGCGCTCGCCAAGGATCAGCAGATCCCGGAGGATCTGCTCACCCGGTAACGTCGACTCATGGCCGACTTCACCGAACTCCTGCGTGACCAGATCCGCCACGGACTCACCGCGGCCCAGCAGTACCTGGCCGCCGCCGTCTATTTCGACGCGCAGCGACTCCCCCAGCTCGCCGGACAGACCTACTCACATTCCTCGCGACATCGCGCGCACGCGCTGCGCATGGTGCAGTACCTGCTCGACCGCGATGTCGCCGTGCGCGTCGGCGGGCTCGACGAGGTGCGCCCCGATTTCGATTCCCCGCGCGACGCGATCGCCTTCCTGCTCGCCCGCGAGGAGACCATCACCACCCAGATCAGTACGCTCGCGGCCACCGCCCGCGCGGCGAACGATTATCTGGGCGAACAATTCACCCAGTGGTTCCTGAAGGAGCAGGTCGACGAGATGTCGGCGCTCACCACGCTGCTCGAGGTGCTCGACCGCGACGGGAATTTGTTCGATGTGGAAGAATTCGTCCGCCGCGAACTCGCCGGAGCTGCGAAAACAGCCACAAGGATGCCGAAAATGGCGGGCGAGGGGCACATCTAGTTAGGAAATACTTGGTTAGGGAATACTGCCCTCAATAAGGCTGCACTTGGATGACAAGCCCTCTGACCAGCGCTAATGTTGCCGACATGTCGAGCAATCCGGAAACCCCGCGCAGCAAATTCCACAGCCTGCTCCAAGACCAGATCCGGCATGAGTTCAACGCCGAGCACCAGTACATCGCCATCGCGGTGTGGTTCGACAATGCCGATCTGCCACAGCTGGCCAAGCGCTTCTACGCGCAGTCCGTGGAAGAACGCAATCACGCGATGATGATCGTGCAGTATTTCCTCGACCGCGATATCAGTGTCGAAATCGCGGGTGTCGATGCGGCGAAGTCGCATTTCGACAACCCCCGCGAGCCGATCGCGCTGGCGCTGTCGCAGGAGAAGACTGTCACCGATCAGATCATCCAGCTCGCGAGCACCGCCCGCGAAGAGGGCGACTACCTCGGCGAGCAGTTCATGCAGTGGTTCCTCAAGGAGCAGGTCGAGGAAGTCGCCGCGATGAACACGCTGCTCAATATCGCCGATCGGGCCGGGTCGAACATGTTCGATCTGGAGAACTTCATCGCGCGTGAGATGAGCACTCCGTCGGATGCGTCCGGGGCGCCGTCCGCCGCGGGCGGCAGCCTGTAGGTCAACAGCGAACGGCTTCGGCTCGCGGGCAGCGAGCCGAAGCCGTTTCGTGTGTCACCAGCCGGAGCCGGAACCGCCCGAGCCGGTGTTGGCGAGGATGGTGCCGATCACCATCTGTGCGAGACCGGCAACAGAGCCGAGAAATTCCATGATGTCCTCCGACTTTCACTGACGCCGAGCGTCGGCGTTGGGGTCAACCTAACCGACCGAACAGTGTGAAAGTGGAATGTTTCATTAATTTCATCCGCACGGAAATGTTCAGCGCAGGGTGACCTGACGCGAACGCAGACCGTCGCGCGACCGCCGCTCCTCGCTCGTCATCGGGGCGTCCGAGGCCAGCGCCTCGGCCAGGCGCGCACCGAATTCCCGTGCGGGCGCCTCCCATTCGGTGGGGTGACGCTCCGGATCGAGATCGAACACCGGAACGAGCACACCGTGGGTGCGGAAGGAACCGGCGAACCGCGAACCCTCGCCCATGTGCAGGCCGCCACCCGCGTGCACCCGCGCCAGCGCGAGCATCAGGGCGTCCTCGTCTTCCGGACGCACCCAGCGCACGTGCGCCTTCTCGCCCGCGTCGACCCACCACGCCGCGCCGACACCGTCGGCACCGAGATCCAGGCGGGCCGAGGGCATGATCGCCTGCTTGGCCTGCTCGATGGTCGCGGCGACCTGCGGATCGGGGGTTACGCCCTCGGGCACCCACCAATCGAAGTCCTGGTGCACGGTGAGCTCCAGGTCGGCACCGGGATCGATGACATCCGCCAGGCGCGGACCGCCCTCGACGGCCTCCGGGGCCGTGAGCGACTCGCCCGGTTCGGCCGACTGCGTCCACAGGATCGCGGCGGCGATATCGGCCGACGGGTCGGCACCCCGGAACTGCATCTGCGTGCCGACGAAGCCGACCGGCTCGTCACCGGCGCGCACCAGCGCGGCGACCGCGCCGGGCAGCACCGTCGCCAGGGTGACCTCGCGCTGCGCGGCCACGCCGGGCGCCAGCTTCAAGGTCGCGGTCGCCGACGGCACGAACTCCCGCAGCGCCACCAGATCACATTCGGCAGCAAGACCTTCGAACGGTCGCGTCACGACCGCCGATGCCTGCTCCTGCGCCGCACGCCGCTCGGCGAGACGCTGAGCCCGATTACTGTCGGGCTTAGGACTGTTCCGCTTGCTTTTACCCACGGCACGGAGTTTATGGCCGCCGATCACGTCGCGGCCCCGCGCCCCCGTTCTCGGCGCGCCTCCGCCTCTGGACGAGAACCGCGGCCCCGGCCGCCGATATCACAGCGCGGCGAGCAGCGCTTTGGTGCGGCCGGGGTGGTTGGTCGCCACCCAGCTCACGCCGAGGTCGGCGCACAGCTGCACGTCCTCGGGATCGTCGACCGTCCAGCAGTAGGTGGCCCGGCCCGCCGCGGCGGCCTTGTCGACGAGTTCCGGGTGCTCACGAAGGGTTTTCACCGACGGACCGACCGCCGTCGCGCCGACCGTCGTCGCCGCGCCGCCGCCGAGGAAGCGCGAGGACTCGCCGAGCAGCACCGTCGGCAGCAGCGGTGCCGCGCGACGGATGCGCCAGACGGCGGTGGCGGCGAACGACATCACGACCGCGCGCGAATGATCCGCCGAGGCGGGGGTGGCGATGCCGAAGCGCTGGAGTTCGGCGAGCACCTTGTTCTCCACCAGGGCGCCGTAGCGCACGGGGTGTTTGGTCTCGATGAAGAGTTTGGTCGGGCGGCTGCGCCAGTCGAGGACGAGGCCGATGAGGTCGCTCAGGGCGAGCACGCCCGCCGGTGCGTCCTCGGTGCCGAAGTTCATGTCGCGCAACTCGTCCAGGGTCAGCTCGCTGACCAGGCCCGTCGCGTCGGCGGTGCGGTCGACGGTGCGGTCGTGCACGCACACGAGGTGGCCGTCGCGGGTGAGCCGGACATCGCATTCCACCCCGTCGGCGCCCTCGGTCAGGGCGAGTTCGTAGGCGGCGAGAGTGTGCTCGGGAAGCTCCCCCGACGCACCGCGGTGCGCGACGACGAACGGCGCGCGATTGCCCTGACTCACTTGGCCACAACCTCCTTGTGCGGATTCTCGCCCGGCTCGGCGGATTCCGAACGCTCTGTCTCCTCGGCCGTACTCGTACCGCCCGGTTCCACCGGGGCGATGACCTCCTGCGCCGGGTCGGCGGCGATCAGCAGGCGGTGTGCCGAACGGGGATTCCCACGCAGGTCACGTCCCTCGACCAGGCGAACCGTCCACAGCGTGAGCACCGCGAACCCGGCCGCGCACAGGTCGGTGAACCCGGTGAACGAGACGCCGTCGGCCTCGGCTTGCAGGGTAGAGGCATTGCGCCACAGCGTCGCGGCGATGAACAGCACCCCGCTGCTCGCCCAGGCCGCCCACCAGATCCGCACCGCGCGCAGTGCGCGTGGATCGGGATGCGCCGCGGCGAGTTCGGTGAGGAAGACGCCGGGCCAGACGAGGTTGACACCCGGGATCACACAACCGGCGATCAATGTCCACGATCGGCGCGGGTCGCGGCTGCCGTGTGCCGCGTAGGCGGCACGGCGGGCCTCGATGAGCCACGAGACCAGCGACAGCGCCGTCAGCAGCGCGAGGATCGGCGCGAGCGTCCCGAACAGCCACACGGTGGCGTCGGAGATCCAGAGCAGCCAGCTCGGGATCAGGCGGGTGCGGTTCTGCAGCAGGATCAGGTAGCGGCCGTATTCGGCGAGGCCGGCGAGCACGAACGCCGCCGCGGTCATGACGAGCAGCCGGTCACGCCGGTCGGCGATGCCGCGCAACGGCCTGCGCAGTGTCCGCGGCTGGGCGGGCGGCGGATCGAGCAGACCCCAGCGCGGTACCTCGGTGTAGCGGGGAGTCGGACCGGGGTCGGCGCGCACGGTGCGGGAGCTGACGCGGCGGTCGCGATGATCGGGCCTGCGGGCGACCCAGCGGTAGTTGCGCTTCTCCGGCGGCGCGTCGACCTTGCCCGGGGACAGCAGCACGCCACGACAGCGCGGGCACCAGTGCATCGGCGCGCCCTGCACGGCCCACCGCGCGCCACAGCGTGCACATGGTTGCACCACCGAACTCACCCGCGCACCCCGTTCCGGACTAGTAGATCTTGGCTTCGTGGTCGCCGTCGGCGACCACCGGACGGCCGGTCTGTTGCCAGGCGACCATGCCTCCGGACACATGACAGGCCTCGTACCCGATGTGGGTCAGGTACTTGACCACCTCGATCGAGCGCCCGCCCTGCCTGCACACCACGTAGACCTCGGCGTCGATATCGATGTCGTCGAGGCGGGCAGGGACGTCGACCATCGGGATATGGATGGCGCCCGGTGCGTGCCCGAGCTCCCATTCGTCGGGTTCGCGCACGTCGAGCAGCTGGGCGCCGGGGACCGGTTCCGCGCGGTCGAACCCGGCCGGTACCTCGCCCACCGGCACCGTGGGGACATCGGAGCTCGTCACGCCTCGATCCTGCCATGCCCGAAGCGGTGCCGGGCGCCGTGTGCGTGGTCTGTGGACCGATCACGGTTATCCACAGAATCCACAGCTCGATCCACAGGTCTCAGCAATCGATCAGCACACGATCGGGCGTGTCCGCCCGCCGAGCGGGGTTCGGGCTGGTTCGCGCGGCATGGGAACGACCGATCCGGGACTCCCCTCCTGACATCCCGGAGCGGTCGTTCGCCGCTGACGTCGGGATTTCGCGTCCGCACTGATCCCGACATCTACTTGGACGCACGCCGGGCCGTTTCGGTTCCATAAAAACGACATCACTAGTGAAAATCCCATTTCGTGGGATCTGGGCGGGCGGATCGGTAGCCTGAGCGCATGAACCAGAGCAGGGGGCTACTCGACAGTTTCGACCGCAACGGCCTGAATACCGCTTTGTCCGAATCGACCTGTCTCGGCGTGGAGGTGGACGCCGACGCGGGCAAGCTGCAGCTGTGCCTGGCGGTGCTCACGCAGCCCGCCGACGGCGCCGAACCCGGTGAGCGCAAAGTGCTGCTCACCTTCACCGGTGTCACCCGCGTCGCCGCGTCGCTGCGCATCCAGCGCTGGGACGACATCGACGCCCGCGTTCTTCCCCTCACCCTCGACCAGCTCGACGAGGCCATCGAGAGCTTCGGCGGCGGCGGCCTGCACGGCTGGGAGTTCATCGACGTCGACGACAGCGGCTGGACGCTGTGGAGCGAGCTGCTCAGCTTCGACACGGTGCTCGACCAGCGCATCGCCGCGCATGTCATCGAATTCTCCCAGGAGGAGGGCATCGATCCGCGCGAACTCGACGTCCGAGTATGGTTCGACAAGATCACAATTACCGACCTGGACGGCCGCGAGATCCCGATGGCCGAGTTCGTCGAGGGCGGTCGCCGCTGGTGGGCCGCCCACGACTCGGGCGACACCCGCGCATCGAAGGCGGATGTCGCGCCCCCGCTGTAATCGGCTGGGCCATCAGAAATACAGCCCGCGCGTCGTCGGTTGCACGAATCGGGTGTACGAATGATGGTTGGTGTGCTCGATCGGATGGGCGCACACAGCCCGACACAGGAAAGGGACAACGTGGCCGAGTACACGCTGCCGGATCTGGATTACGACTACAGCGCACTGGAGCCCCACATCTCGGGGCAGATCAACGAGATCCACCACTCCAAGCACCATGCCGCCTACGTCGCCGGCGCGAACACCGCGCTGGAGAAGCTGGAAGCCGCGCGCGAAGCGGGCGATCACAGCGCCATCTTTCTGCACGAGAAGAACCTGGCCTTCCACCTGGGTGGTCACGCCAACCACTCGATCTGGTGGAAGAACCTCTCCCCCAACGGTGGTGACAAGCCGGAAGGCGACCTGGCCGCGGCCATCGACGACCAGTTCGGTTCGTTCGACAAGTTCCGCGCGCAGTTCACCGCGGCCGCCAACGGCCTGCAGGGTTCGGGCTGGGCCGTCCTGGGTTACGACACCCTCGGCCAGAAGCTGCTGACCTTCCAGCTGTACGACCAGCAGGCGAACGTGCCGCTCGGCATCATCCCGCTGCTGCAGGTCGACATGTGGGAGCACGCCTTCTACCTGCAGTACAAGAACGTCAAGGCCGACTACGTGACCGCGTTCTGGAACGTCGTCAACTGGGCCGACGTGCAGGACCGCTTCGCCCGCGCCGTCAACCAGGGCAAGGGCCTCATCTTTGGGTGAGTAGTACTTTCCGTGAAGGGCCTCCCGGCGTTCGCCCGGGGGGCCTTTTGCGCGGAATGACCAGTTCCTGGCACTCAGTGGTACTTGTGTGCCAGTACAGTTCGGGGCTATTCCTGACTTATCTCGTAAGTCGGGAGGTCGTCATGACTGTTCAGGGGCCGATCGGGTTCACGCCGTTTCAGGCGGATGGTCGTCTGCGGGGGTTCGTGGTGTCGGGGCGGTGGCCGGATACCACCAAGGAGTGGGCGCAGGTACTCGTGCTCGCCGTGCGGGTGGCGTCGCTGCCGGGCCTGCTGCTCACCAGCACCGTGTTCGGGGTACGTGAGGAGTTGCCCGATGATCCGGAACCCGACACCGTCGGTCTCGTCCTCGCCGAGGGCCCGGTGGTGGGCGACCAGGCGATCGAGCCGGGGCGTTTCGCCGAGCATGTGCCGCCCGCCCTGCTGATGCTGCATCCGCCGTCGCAGACCCGGCCGTCGCTGCCCGAGTGCGTGGGCGCCGCGTCCGGGTGCGTGCTGCTGCCCGGTGTGCCGCATCTGGGTTTGGAGCATCGGGCCGCCTGGGCCGAGGCCGAACTCGACGGCACCGTCACCTCCCTGGTGAGCCGGGTCGGCATGGATCTCATCAGCGACCCGGATACCGCCGTCCTGGCAATGCTGTTGGCTGCCTGAAACTTTCACGGCACAGGCCTGGCGAACCACTGGCAACAGGGTTTCCCGATCCGGAATTCAGGGGAACCGAACTATCCGGGCCGCTCAGCCAAACTTATTGTGTCCGTTGCCCTTTCGGTGATGCGATGTTGGCATTCCGGGAGCAACCGCGCTATGGTGGACGACAGCGAAGGGGAGTAGCCCGCAATCGCCCAGTCGACATACTGATCGCCGCCACCACCGGGGCGGTCCGGCTGCGCGAACCGGTAGTCACCGGTGGGCGAGACCTTCGGCCACGAAACCGATCATTCGACCGGTGTGGCTGAAGGCACCCCCGTCTCAGCCGCAGGCCGGAAGTTGTTACCTGGGAGCTGAATTCATTGATCGCCACGATCCTGCTGAGCTTCGGCGTGATCTTCCTGGCCGAGCTGGGCGACAAATCGCAGCTGATGGCGCTGACCTTCTCGCTGCGCTACCGCTGGTGGGTCGTCCTGGCCGGTATCAGTGTCGCCAGTGTCGCCGTGAACCTCATCGCCGCCGGTGTCGGCCACTTTCTCGGCACGGCACTGCCCGCTGGTGCCATCGCGGTGGTGACCGCGCTCACCCTGCTCGCGGTCGGCGTGTGGACCCTGCGCGACGCGCTCGGCTCGGCCGACGACACCGAGACCGCTCCCGAACCACCGAGTACCCGCAATGCCTTCCTCGTGGTGATCTCCGCCTTCATGCTCGCCGAACTCGGCGACCGGACCATGTTCGCCGCGGCCGCGCTCGCCTCGAACAACAGCTGGCTCGCAGTGTGGATCGGCTCGGTGGCGGGCATGGTTGCCGCGGGTGGGCTGGCGATTCTGGTCGGCAAGTTCGCGGGCAAGCACCTGCCCGAGCGCGGGATCGCCATCGCCTCGGGTCTGCTGTTCCTGTTCTTCGCCGGGAAAACCCTGCTCGACGCCTTCGTCCCCGGCGTCGACGGCATCGCCGCCGTCGCGCTCGCCCTGCTCGCCCCTGCCCTCACCGGCGCCGGGGTACTGGCCTGGCGGTTCTCCCGGCGCGAGCGCGAGCCGGTGGATCAGCCGGCGAAGGCGTTGCCGTAAACCGTGCCCGAGCGCTGCGCCAACGCGATGAGCTGATCCTTCAGCTCCCACAGGCTGTCGAGGTCGCCGCCGGCGATCTTGCCGGTGACCATCGCGCCGATCGCCGCCGCCAGCGTGGCGCAGGCGAAGCGCTGCTCGTCGGTTTCGGCGCCGAGCATCGCCGCCACCACGGTGACGAACCGGTGCTGCAGGTCCATCCGGGCCGCGATCGCTGCCTGTCCCGCCGCGTACACCTCGACGAGGAACAGCCGTGCCGAGGCGGGATCGTCGATCAGATGCTGGAAGTAGGCGGTGAGGATGCGATCCATCCGGGTGGGCGCGTCGGCGTCGGCGAGTTCGGCGATGGTGTCCTGCAACCGATCCGAGAGCAGCTGGGAGGCGCGGTCGAAGGCGGCGCGGAAACAGTCCTCCTTGGAACGGAACTGCTCGTAGAACGTCTCGCGGGACACCCCGGCGCGTTTGAGCACCGCCGCGACCGGCGTGCCGACATAGCCGCTCTCGCACATCGCCTCCCCCATCGCGACGAGGATGCGTTCGCGCTGGGACGCGACCACTTCCGCCCGCGAGAGGCGGTGGCGTCCGCGTGGCAGCTGACGCAGGGTCGATCCGGGTTCCTCACTCATTGCCGTTCCATTCTGCGCGGCCGGGCCGGTTGGTCGGTGGTGAACGGTGCGTCCTCGTCGCGGGCGATCTCGACGGCGCGCGCCACTCTGTTGCCGTGCAGCCGTTGCACGACCAGCTGGGCGAAGGGTCGAAGCGGCCGGGCCATCGCGACCCACCACGGCGCGTACACCGTGGCCTTGCGGCGGGCCACAGCCCGTTCCATGGCGTCGACGGCCGGGCCGATCGGCGAGATCCCCGCCAGGCTCGTGCCGCCGAGGATGGTGTGCGCGGCGGCGGTGTCGAAGCCGCGCACGGTCATGTCGGTGTCGATCCCCGCGAAGTAGGTGACGCCCACTTTGGCTCCCGTGGAGGACAATTCGAAGCGCAGCGTTTCCGCGAGCGCGGCCACCGCGGCCGCCGACGCACTGTAGGCGCCGCCGAGCGGCAGCTGCACGGCACTCGAGATGGACGACATCATCAGGACGTACCCATCCGCGTGCGCGATATACGGGCCCGCCGCCTGCACCGCGTACGCGACACCGAGCACGTTCACCGCAAGCGTCTCCTCGAGCACCGAGGCGTCACCACCGACCATCGCCATCTGCTTGGCGATCCCCGCGTTGGCCACCAGCACATCCAGCCCACCGAGTTCGGCGACCAGCACCGGAATCACCCGCCCCACCTGGGCCGGGTCGGCCACATCGCAGTAGCGCCACGGCACATCGCCGCATTCGGCGGCCACCTCGGCGAGCAGTTCCGGCTCGATCCCGAGCAGCGCGACCCGCGCCCCCTTCGCCGCCAGCCGCCGCGCCAGCGCAGCACCGATCCCGCGCGCGGCACCCGTGATCAGGACCCTGCGCCCGGCCACGCTCGGACCGGCGAACGATCTCATGACGGCACGCTACCACCGGCAAACACCGCTGTTCGCGACGATTTCGGCTACACCGAGGTAGGGGTGCGCCACACCACACCTCGGAACGTTATGGTGCATTATTGGCAGAAGGCCGATAAGGCCGAAAACCACGACCGGTCTCGGCGCGTCGCCGCCTCTGGACTGACCGAAGGGTGCGACGAAGGAGTGCCCGTAGGGAGGGAAGAGGCGGCGCTCAGCGCCGAGACCCGCGGCGCCAGCCGCCAAATAACACAGGAGAATTTGTGGAGATTTCTGGTTCCGCCGCAATCGTCACCGGAGGCGCGTCCGGCCTCGGTGCCGCTACCGCCAAGCGCCTGGCCGAGGCGGGTGCCACCGTGTTCGGTCTCGACATCCCGCAGTCCATCGAGCGCGCGGGCGGCAACGTGCCCGACGGTGTCACCCTGATCGCCGCCGACGTGACGAGCAACGACGAGGTCGCCGCTGCGGTCGCCCAGGTGGCCGAGGGCCCGGCGCCGCTGCGCATCGTGGTGAACTGTGCCGGTGTCGGCTGGGCGGGTCGCATCCTGTCCAAGAACGGCCCGCACGATCTCGAGCTGTTCCGCACTGTCATCACCGTGAACCTGCTCGGCACCTTCAATGTGATGCGGCTGGCGGCCGACGCCATCGCCAAGACCGAGCCGGTGGACGAGTACGGCCAGCGCGGCGTGGTCGTGAACACCGCGTCGGTGGCGGCGTTCGAGGGTCAGATCGGTCAGATCGCGTACTCGGCGTCCAAGGGTGGCGTGCACGGTATGACCGTGCCCGCCGCGCGTGACCTGGCGCAGTTCGGTATCCGGGTGAACACCATCGCCCCCGGCATCATCGATACCCCGATGCTCGCCGGCGTCACCGAGGACTACCGCAAGAACCTCGAGGCGGGCGTTCCGTTCCCGTCGCGGCTGGGCCGTCCCGACGAGTACGCCCAGCTGGTGGAGTACATCGCCCGCCACGACTACCTCAACGGCGAGACGATCCGCATGGACGGCGCCCTGCGCATGGCGCCCAGGTAAGCAGTTCGAATTCCGCACGGCGCCTTCGTTTTCGGAGGCGCCGTTCGGCGTTTCTACAGGACACGCTCGAAGGTGATGAGGGCCCGGCCCGGGCCGTTGTAGTTCGCGACCGGTCCGGTCACCGTGAAGCCGAGGCTGCGGTGGAAGTCGATCGAGGTGTAGTTCGACGGTGAGGTGATGGCCGACACCAGCTTTCGGCCCTCGGCGCGCACGATCGTGAAGAACTCGTCGTAGAGGGTGCGGCCGAGGCCGGATTTGCGGGCGTCGGGACGCACGGCGACGAAGTGGATGTAGGCGGCGTCGGCGTCGGCGGGTGAGCCGAAACCGATGAGGAATCCGGAGATTCCGGCGTCGTCGGTGGCGATCAGGCTGGTGCGATGGAAGTGGTCGAGGAACATGCGCGGCAGGTTGTGCGTCACGGCCCGCCCCCACCAGTCGTCGACCACCCCGATCAGTTCGTCGTAGTCCTCGGGACGTGCTCGCCGAATCTCGTGCCCACCCATATGTCCATGGTGGACCGAAATCGCTTATTCGGCACGGTGTTCGATCCGGTTCACGCGCCGACGGCCGACCGGTCCACCGGTTCGATGGGCAACCGCAGGGCCGCGGGGGCACCGGCGGGCACAACGGGAGCACGCGGGGGGACCGGCGCGATCCGGCGGTACGGCTCCCCCGTCGGCGGCCGCGGATCGGCCTCACCTCGGTTCGGCCACAGCGCCGCCGCCCGTTCCGCCTGCGCGGCGATGGTCAGCGACGGGTTGACTCCCAGGTTCGCCGAAATGGCCGAGCCGTCGACGATGCTCAGTCCCGGATAACCGTGCACCCGGTGGTAGGGGTCGATCACGCCGGTGGCGGGATCGGCGCCGATGGCGCATCCGCCGATGAAGTGCGCGGTCATCGGAACACCGAAGACATCGGGCCAGGTGGTGCCCGCGGTGGCGCCGAATTTCTCGGCGACCCTTCGGGTCACCTCGTGCCCGGCCGGAATCCAGGACGGATTGGGGTGGCCGTACCCCTGCTTGCTGGTATAGCGGCGGCCGAACAGCCCACGCTTGGTGTAGGTGGTGATGGAGTTGTCCAGGCTCTGCATCACCAGCAGGATCAGGGTCCGCTCGCTCCAGCGTGTGGTGCGCAGCAGGCGCACGGTGCGGATCGGGTGACGACCCGCGATGCCGAGCACCCGCAGCCAGCGCGGTGTGCGCTGGTCGCCGTCGACGAGGTAGGTGTTCAGCAGGCCCATCGCGTTGGAACCCCGGCCGTAGCGCACCGGTTCCACGTGGGTGTCGGGCGTCGGGTGGAACGAGGAGGTGATCGCCACCCCCGTGGTGACCTCGATGTCGGGATTCACGGTGGTTCGGCCCGCGCCGAGGATGGCCTCGGAGTTGGTGCGGGTGAGCACACCGAGGCGCGGCGACAGCGCGGGCAGGACGGCGCGGTCACGCATGCGGAACAGCAGTCGCTGGGTGCCCCAGGTGCCCGCGGCGAGCACCACCCGGTCGGCGGAGAACGTGGTGCGCTGCTTGCGGATCCAGCTGCCGGTGCGCTCGGTGTCGACGAGCCAGGTGCCGTCGGTTTGCGGACGCAGGGCCGTCACGGTGGTCATCGGCAGTACGGTCGCCCCGGCCTGCTCGGCCAGCCCGAGATAGTTTTTGACCAGCGTGTTCTTGGCGCCGTGCCGGCAGCCTGTCATGCATTCGCCGCACTTCACGCAGCCGGTGCGGGCAGGGCCGACACCGCCGAAGTACGGGTCGGCGTCGGTACGGCCCGGCTCGCCGAAGTACACCGCGACGGGAGTCGGCACGAAGGTGTGCCCGACGCCCATCTCCTCGGCCACCGCCTTGATGACCGTGTCGGCCGGGGTGTGCAGCGGATTTCGGACCACCCCGAGCATGCGGGTGGCCTGCTCGTAGTGCGGGGACAGTTCGGCTTCCCAGTCGGTGATGCCCGCCCACTGCTTGTCAGCGAAGAACGCCTTCCCCGGCTTGTACAGCGTGTTGGCGTAGTTGAGCGACCCGCCGCCGACACCGGCTCCGGCCAGGATGAAACAGTCGCGCAGGCGATGCACGCGCTGAATGCCGTAGCAGCCGAGTCGTGGCGCCCACAGGTAGCGGCGCAGGTCCCAGTTGGTCGCGGCGAAATCGGCGTCGGCGAACCGGCGGCCCGCCTCGAGCACGCCGACCCGGTATCCCTTTTCCACCAGCCGCAGCGCCGTGACGCTGCCGCCGAAACCCGATCCGACGATCAGCACGTCGTAATGGGTGTTCACGTCCACCATTGTCGCGAGCCTAGGAGCAGCGCCCCGCTCCCGAACCGGGCTCGTGCGGCATTGCCACAGGACACAGGGCGGCACCCCCGGGACTGGTAACCGTCACAACACCGCCGCGCGGCCGATCGGCACAGCCGAACCGTGACCTCGACCGCGAGCCGCCACCGAACCGACCCCGGCGAGACCCGTTGTGCCGCAGCACAACGGTCCCGCCGAGGCGGCGTCGCGTCACACCGTGCGAGTCAGACGCTCGGTGAGCAGGTGGGCGAAGCGGGCCGGATCCTTCAGTTCGCCGCCCTCGGCGAGAACTGCCGTGCCGTACAGCAATTCGGCCGTCTCGGCGAGCTCGGGCACCTTGCCCTCGTCGGCATCGGACTTGCGCGCGTCGTAGGCGTCGCGCAGACCGGTGACCAGCGGATGGGTGGGGTTGAGCTCGAGGATGCGCTTGGACTCCGGCAGCGCCTGACCCGACGCGCGGTACATGCGCTCGAGCATCGGGGTGAAGTCGAAGACGTCGCCGACCAGGCAGGCCGGTGAGGTGGTGAGCCGGTTGGTGAGGCGCACCTCCTTGGCGACCTCGGACAGGGTCTTGCCGAGCCAGGCGAGCAGGTCGGCGAAGTCCTTGTCCTGCTGTTCGCGCAGGGCCTCGGTCTCCTTCTTCTCCTCCTCGGTCTCCAGGTCGACCTCGCCCTTGGCGATGGACTGGAACTTCTTGCCGTCGAACTCCGGCACCGAGCCGACCCACATCTCGTCGACCGGGTCGGTGAGCACGAGCACCTCGAGCCCCTTGGCCTTGAAGGCCTCCAGGTGCGGCGAATTCTCCACCTGCGCACGGCTTTCGCCGGTCATGTAGTAGATCGCGTCCTGGCCGTCCTTCATCCGCTCCACGTACTGCGCGAGCGTGGTGAGCTCGGACTCGGAGGCCGTGGAGGCGAAAGACGAAACGGTGAGCAGGGTTTCACGGTTGTCGGTGTCGGACAACAAGCCCTCCTTGAGAACCCGGCCGAACTGGGTCCAGAAGGTCTGGTACTTGGTCTGGTCCTCGGCCGACTGCAGATCCTTGACCGTCGAGAGCACCTTCTTCACCAGGCGCTTGCGGATCATCTGGATCTGGCGGTCCTGCTGCAGGATCTCGCGCGACACGTTCAGCGACAGATCCTGCGCGTCGACCACACCCTTGACGAAGCGCAGGTACTCCGGCATCAGCTCTTCGCAGTTGTCCATGATGAACACCCGGCGCACGTACAGCTGCACGCCGCGCTTGTGCTCACGGGTGAACAGGTCGAACGGCGCGGTCGAGGGCAGGAACAGCAGCGCCTGGTATTCGAAGGTGCCCTCCGCCTTCATCGGGATGATCTCGAGCGGGTCGTCCCAGGCGTGGCTGACGTGGTGGTAGAACTCCTTGTACTCCTCGTCGGTGACCTCGCTGCGCGGGCGCGTCCACAGCGCCTTCTGCGAGTTCAGCGTCTGGTCCTCGACGACGGTCTTCTCGACCTTGTCCTCGCCCTCGCCCTCCATCACGGTCCGCTCGACTTGCATGCGGATCGGCCAGGCGATGAAGTCGGAGTACTTGCGGACGATCTCGCGCAGCTTCCATTCCTGCGTGTAATCGAAGAGGTGATCGTCCTCGTCGGGCTTCTTCAGCGCCAGCGTCACCGAGGTGCCCTGCGGTGCGTCGGTGACGGTGTCGATCGTGTAGGTGGAGCTGCCTGCCGCGGCTTCCCAGCGGGTGCCCTCGGCCTCGCCCGCCTTGCGGGTGGTGAGGGTGACCTTGTCGGCGACCATGAAGGTGGAGTAAAAGCCGATGCCGAACTGGCCGATCAGCTCCTCGGCCGCGGCGTCGGACTTGGCTTCGGTGAGTTTGCGGCGCAGCTCGGCGGTGCCGGACTTGGCGAGGGTGCCGATCAGATCGATCACCTCGGCACGGGACATGCCGATGCCGTTGTCGCGCACGGTCAGGACCCGCTCGTCGGAGTCGACATCCAGCTCGATGTGCAGATCGGAGGTGTCGGCGACGAGGTCCTTGTCCTGGAACGTGGCCAGCTTGAGCTTGTCCAGTGCGTCGGAAGCGTTCGAGATCAGCTCCCGCAGGAACGTGTCTTTGTTGGAGTACACCGAGTGGATCATCAGCTCGAGGAGCTGGTGGGTCTCGGCCTGGAACTCGAGTGTTTCGACTGCTTCTGTCACGCCGACAATGGTATTACCGGGCGAAGTCCTTGAGCGAGGGAACCTCAACTACAGCCTTAGTGGTCATCCATTCGCGCAGGACCTGGGTGGCGCGGACATCGTCTTCGTTGTACTCGAGCAGGCGCGTGCGCTGCGACATGTCGCTGTCGGCGTCGTAACCGACCGCGCGGCGGTACCAGCCCATCGACGCCTCACCACCGGCTTCGGGATCGCGCCAGCCGAAACCGGCGACGGGCGCGATCTTCTTGAGTCCCTTGCCGTTCGGGCAGATGAACTGGTCGGTGACGGCCTGGAACATGTCGACCCACTCGGGTGAGTCGACGAAGGCGCGCACCTCCTCGTGGGTGGGGATGCCCGGCCTGCCCGCGAACCGGCGCGCCGACTCGTAGAGCCACTTGTCCTCGGCGGTACGCGAATAGCAGTAGGCGGCAAAGGTTTTGCCCGCCGCATGCGCCTGCGCGCGCTGTGCCATCAGCCAGGTCCAGAACTCGCCGAAGGAACGGCCCTCGTCGTCGGTGGGCAGCGGGTCCCAGGTGACGAACGGGCGGTACACGTCGTCGAGCAGGGTGCCCCAGAGGTAGGCGCCGTCTTCCTGGTAGCTCTCCAGATCGACGTCGATCTCCACGTCGGCCCGGCGCACGCTGACGGTGTCGAAGCGCCGGACCAGCGGTGCGCCGGCGATCCAGGCGCGTGCGGTGACGACGGTCTCGGTGAACGGGCCGTGCTGCCAGTCCTCGGGTTCCTCGCCGATCCAAGCGGCCAGTTCGTCGATGGTCTGTACGCCGTGCACACGCAGCACCTCGGCCCGCGAGCCGGGCGCGACCAGACTCACGTCCCGCATCGCCGCCAGCGTGCCCTCGCACCCCGGCTGATCGGGCTCCGGCCCGCGCACCCACCAGGGGCACTGCCTGCACTCGGGCACCTTCGACGGCTGGGTGGGCAGTTCGCCGCGCACCACCGCGATGCGGTCGGCGTAGCGCAGGTCGTAGTCGGCGAGCACACCGGTGAGGTCGTGCACGAGGATGCGGTCGAACGCGAGACCGATGGCGCCGCCGACCAGCGCGGGACTGGCCAGGCCGTGGCGCTGCAACATCCGGTACAGGTGGGCCAGGCGCTGCTGGTCGCGCGGCTGGGGACGCAGCTTCACGTGCTTGTCGCGGCGCGGCTCCCAGCGGAACAGGTCCGAGGTGAGCGGGTGGAAATCGGCCGGGTCGGGGCGGCGCGGGTCGGTGACCTTGTGGTTGACGACGATGATCGGGATATATCCGCCGCGATCGGCGTCGCGCAGCAGGAACTCGGCGCCACCACGGCGGCCGGTGTCGGGTTCCTGGGGCAGCAGGCCACCCCAGATCCGCGACGCGCCCGCCCGCATCGCGGCCATCGTCGCGGCGGCGCGCGCACCGGCACGCAGCGCCGGATCGATCACAACCCAGTCGTCGGGAGCGGCGCCGACCAGTTCGTCGCGGACCTTGGTGCGATACGCGGTGGCGGCTTCGCGCCGCTGCTGCACGCCCGGGTCTTCCCTGACCTCGGCGAGCATGCCGGGGTTGGCGGCGTCCAGGCGCAGCCGGTGGCGGCAGCCGATGAGCGAGCGCGCGTCGAGGAAGGCTGCCGGGGAGCCGTCGCGACCGGCCGAAGTGGCCGTTGTGGGCTCGGTTTCGAGCGCAGCGGAAGCCGGTGCCGGGATCGTCACCGGCCCGCTGTCGAAGTTCTCCTCGGCTGCACGCACACCAGCAGTATGGTCCTTACCCCCGACACATTGCCCAATCGCTACCCTGATCCCACTACGCTACGAAGTACGGCAGGCCGGTCCGGACGGCGCTGCCTCGTGACTTGGCGAGCATGACGGAGGGCCTGATCTCATGGGGTTGTTCAGCAAGCGTAAGCGGCGGCCAAGTCGTCGCGCGGAGGCGAAGGCGCTCAAGCACAAAGCCGCCGTCGAGGCGAAACTCAGCGCCAAGAACGAGCGCAAGGCGGCCAAGGCGGGCGAGCGGACCACCCGCCGCGCGCTGAAGGCGCAGACCCGCACCGAGGCCAAGGTGGCCAAGGCGCAGATCGCCGCGCTGCAGGCCGAGGAGAAGGCGGCACAGAAGCTGGCCGCCAAGGCCGATCGGGAACTGTTCAGCGCGGCCCAGATCCGAAAGTACATCGGGGTGGCCCGGGTGCTGATCCCCGTGCTCGCGCCGCTGGCCTACCGTGGCGCCACCCTGGTGCGCGGGCAGCTCGACGCGCGCAAGGCACAGCAGCTCGGCATCGGCCTGGACCAGCTCGGCGAGTTCAGCGGCCACGGCGCTCGTCTACAGGCCCGCATCACCAACACCGAGAACGCGCTGGACAAGATCGCGGCCGACTCCCCTGACGGCGACACCAAGAAGTTCGTCGAGGCGGCCCGTTCGCGGCTGACCGACCTCACCGTCGCCGTGCGCACCGCCGAGCAGATGCCCGCCGCGCGCCGCAAGGCCGTGCACACCTCCATCTCCACCGAACTGTCGGTGCTGGAGAACGACGCGCTGGCCCGCCTCGGCGTCCGCTGAACCTGTGACGACGCCGCAGCTCACCTCCCGCCTGCGCGGTGGTGGCTGCGGCGTACTCGTCGGCGCGCTCGCCGTCGCCGCGCACGGTATGGCCGGTGGTGGGGTGCCGCGGTCGGCGGAAGTAGCGCTGTTGCTGCTGGTTTCGCTCGCTACGGGCGCGATCGCCGGGGGCCGGGCTCTTCCCACTTTCGCGCGTCGTGCCGATGCCGGGTGGGTGCGGGCAGTGGGAGCGCTCATCGGCGGTCAATGGGCCGGGCACTACGCCCTGACCGGGACGCTCGATCATCACGGTGGCGTTCTCGATGTGCTGCACCTGCCGAGTGCGCCGATGGTCTTGGCGCACCTGCTGGCCGCGTTCATCTGTGCCGCACTGATTCTCGTCGCCGAACGGTTGTATCTCGTTGCGTCGGGCGTGATCCGGGCGGTACTCACCGTTCCACGACTCGACGTCACCCATCGTGCCGCGCGCTGGACGGAAACCGTCGACATCGCCCTCGGCACCCACCTGGAAGGTGTGCGATGTCCGCGCGCACCGCCGCTGTCCGCCTGATCTCACTCGACATCAGAACTCTTCGGACAGAAGGCATTCCATGCACAACTTCATCACCCGTGGGACGGCGACGGCCGGTCTCGCGGCTGCTCTCGTGCTCGCCGCCTGCGGTTCGGCCGCGGCGCACGTCACCGTCGACGCGCCCGGCGCCGCCAAGGGCAAGTACACCGTTGCCACCTTCAAGGTGCCCAACGAATCCGACACCGCCTCGACCACCTCGGTGAGCGTCACCGTGCCGAACCTGAAAAGCGTTCGCACCGAACCGATGCCGGGCTGGTCCTCGCGCATCGAACGCAACGACAAGGGCGAGGCGGTGGCCGTCGCCTGGACCGCCGAGCCGGGCAACCCCGGTGTCGGACCGGGTCAGTTCCAGCGTTTCGTGCTCTCGCTCGGACCGCTGCCCACCCAGGACGAGGTGACCTTCCCCGCGCGGCAGACCTACAGCGACGGCAAGGTCGTCGCCTGGGATCAGCCGAGCACCGGCGGCGCCGAGCCCGAATACCCGGCGCCCACACTGGCACTCAGCGAGTCGGGTGGTTCCGACGGCGGTGACCACCACGTCGCCACCGACGAGCCCGCCGAAGCGGAGTCCGACTCGGTGGCGCGCTGGACCGGTGGAATCGGCCTGGCACTCGGCCTGTTCGCCGCCGCGCTCGGTCTCGGGCTCGTCGCGCGGTCGAGGAAGTCGTGATGGAACGCTGTCAGACTCCTGCGGTGTCCGGGCGGTCGCGGCAGTCCACGCCCCAGGCCGTCGTGTCGAACGAGATCGTGGCCGAGATCAATCGGTCGGCGCGGCGTCGCCTGGCGCGGCGGTTCGCTGTCACCCTGGTCGCCGGCCTGTTCGCCCTGATCTTCGGTGCGACCGGTATCGCGAACGCGCACTCCGGTGCCGTGAGCAGCGTTCCCGAGGACGGTTCGTCGATCGAGGCGGGACCGGCGCGCGCGAGCATCACCTTCAACGAGGAACTGCAGCAGACGTTCCCCTCGCTGACGGTGGTCGGTCCGGACGGGCGGCTGTGGTCCAAGGGCAAGCCGGTGGTCGAGGGCCGCACGGTGAGTGTGGAAGTGGGTGAACTCGGGCCGGTCGGCGAATACACCATGGCGTTCCGGGTGACCTCCGCCGACGGTCATCCCGTCAGCGGGACGAGGACGTTCACCCTCACCAAGGAAGGCATCGGGGCACCGGGCGCCAAGCCGGGCGAGGACGAGGGCTCCGACGGCGAGGAGTCCGGTGGCGTGCCCGTGTGGGTGTTCGTCGCCGGTGGTGTCGTGCTGTTCGGCGTCGGTCTCGCGGTGGCGCTGCTCGGCACCGGCCGCAAGAAGTAGCCGCCGATGACGACCGGAGGCCGGTGGCGAGTGCTGGTTCCGGTCGTCGTCGCCGCCCTCGCCGGGGTGGCGCTCGCCTGGATACTGCGCCGGACCGGCGGTTTTCCGGCAGCGGCGTGGGCCCGGGTGATCGCCGACGGCGCGGGCGCGACGGTACTCGGGCTGGCTGCGCTGCCCCGCCTCGACCACCGGCTCGTGGTGGCGTGGCGGCCGGTCGCGGTGCTGGCCACGATCTGGCTCGGCGCCGAGTTCGCCGTGCTGGTGTGCGAGGCGGCGGGCATCGTGGGCGTGCCGGTGCACGAACTCGCCGCGGGTGAATTCGGCACGTTCCTCGGCAGGCTCAGCGGCGGGCAGATCGGGATCGCCATCCTGTTCTGCACCGCCGCCGTCGCCTGCTACGCCGCGTGGGCGTTCCGCAGGCCCGACGACGCCTCGGCCGACCTGGTCCTGGTGTTCGCGGCGGTCGCGCTCGCCCTGCGACCCATCACCGGGCACATGTCCCAGCAGGTGCTCGGGTCGGTGCTCGTCGCGGTCCACGCCCTGGCCGCGGCGGCGTGGTTCGGGCTGCTGCTCGCACTGGCACTGGTCGTACGCACGCGCGGCGGCTGGGCGAGCGCGCTACCCCGCTACTCGACCGCCGCCGCGCCGCTGGTCGCGGTGATCGCGGTGACCGGGCTGATCGACGGCCTCGTCCGCATCGGCTCGATACCTGCCCTGGTGACCACCGGCTACGGACGGATCTTGCTGGCCAAGGTGGTCGTGCTCGCCATGCTCGCCGGGCTCGGCTGGTGGTGGCGGCGCACCTGGGTGGGCCGGGCCGCCGAGCATCGCGTCACCGCCGACGTGTCGGTCCGCAACGCGGCGATCGAGGTGACGCTCATGGCGGTGGCGCTCGGCTTGGCCGCCACACTGGCCGTGACCGCTTAGACGCCATACAAACGCATTACAGTTGCCGGTATGAGCGACGTGAGGATTGTCGAAGACTGCGCAGCGCCCGCCGAGACGGCATTCGCCTTTGTCAACGACTATCGCAACCTGCCGAAATTCTGGTACGGCATCGAGTCCTTCACCCCGGTCACCGACCAGACCGAGGGTGTCGGCGCGAAGTTCGACGGGAAGATGAAGCTCGGCCCCGCCTCGCTCACCTCCCGCATCGAAGTGGTGCGCTGGGAGGAGGGCTCGGTGATCGGCACCAAGTCGATCAAGGGCTTCGAGATCCTCTCGACGTTCGTCTTCACGCCCAAGGGCGCCGACACCAGCACCATCGACGCGCACATCCAGTACTTCGTGCCCGGCGGTATCGCGGGCAAGATGCTCGGCCGGACCATCGAGCCGTTCATCAAGATCGCCGTGAAACACACCACCGAGGCGCTCATCAGCGAGATCGAGAAGGCCCACCGCCCGACCACCTGACACAATCGGCGTCATGACCGAATCAGCGAATGTAGTGGCAACCGCCGATCTGGCCGATGAGATCGGCCCCGAGATCCGCAGCTGCGATACCCAGTTCATCCAGTTCGGTGGCCGTCAAGCGTTCGCCGGGCGGATCACCACGATCCGTTGCTTCCAGGACAATCTGCTGGTCAAGCAGACCCTCGGCGAACCGGGCGAGGGCAAGGTGCTGGTCGTGGACGGCGGCGCGAGCGTGCACACCGCGCTGGTCGGCGACATCATCGCGGGCCGCGGCGTGGACAACGGCTGGGCGGGCGTCGTCGTCAACGGCGCCGTGCGCGACTCGGCCATCCTGCGCACCCTCGACATCGGGGTGAAGGCGCTCGGCACCAACCCGCGCAAGAGCACCCAGACCGGTAGCGGCGAACGCGATGTGCCGGTGGAGTTCGGCGGCATCACCTTCGTCCCCGGCGAGATGCTCTACAGCGATCACGACGGCGTAGTCGTCCGCGCCGAGGACTGAGAACTCGCACAGGGTGCGGGTCAGGCCTCGCCGACCCGCACCTTGTGACCGGCCAGCACGACGATGTCGCCGACCTGCAGTTGCCTGCCACGGCGCAGTTCCACCTCGTCGTTGACCCGGACCAGACCCTGGGCGATCACCGACTTGGCCTCCGAACCGGAATCGATCAGATTGGCCAGTTTGAGGAATTGCCCGAGCCGGATGACCTCGTCATCGATCGGCACGTCCACTGGTTCCGACATGCGCTAATACTTACCCCGTCGGGAAATCCGGTCGCCCACCGGGCCCCACGGTGACGAACACGCCGTCGGCGACCCCCTGCGGTTCGCACCCGCGGGCACGCACACTGGATCGGTGACTTCCACGCGGGCCGAGCAACACCCCAGCAGCTCCCTCGACCGGGTTCCCCATCGCGCGCACGGCAGGTTCTCCGAGGTACCGCACATCACCGGGCTGGTGCTCGGTATGTTCGCGGTGCTGTGCGCGCTCTGGAGCCTGTCACCGGGGTTGCGGCAGCTCACGGAGGTGCCGCGCGATTATGTGGACACCCACTATTTCGACGCGCCCGACACGAGTCTGGTGTGGGCGCTGGTCGTCGGATTGCTGGCCGGTGCGGCGGCGAGCCGCAAACGGGTGGCGTGGTGGTTGCTCGTCATCTATCTGACGCTGTACTCGATCACCAACATCGTCGACTACACGAGCACGCGGGAGCTGGATCCGCTGGTGGCGTTCGTCGTGCACGGTGTGGTGCTGGCGATCCTGATCGCCGCCCGCGCGGAGTTCTACACCCGGGTGCGGCCGGGCGCGGTGCGTAAGGCGCTCGCGGTGCTGGTCGGCGGCTGTGCGTTCGGGTGCCTGCTGGGTTGGGGTCTGGTCGAGCTGTTCCCCGGTTCGCTGCCGCGAGGTGCGCAGCGACCGCTGTGGGCGGTGTCGCGGGTGACCGCGGCCGTCCTGGTCGACAACGAGCACTTCGACGGGCACCCGCCGGGCTGGGTGGATTTCGTGCTCGGCCTGCTCGGCGCCCTCGCGCTGATCGCCGCGGTGATCGTGCTGCTGCGGTCGCAACGGGCAGGCAACGCCATGACCGCGCTCGACGAGTCCGCTCTGCGCGGCCTGCTCGCGAGCGGCGATGTGGACGACTCGCTGGGCTATTTCGCCACCCGCCGCGACCGCGCGGTCGTCTTCGCCCCGAACGGCAAGGCGGCCATCACCTATCGCGTGGAGCTCGGCGTCTGCCTGGCGGCCGGTGATCCGATCGGACCGAAACAGGGCTGGCCGCAAGCTGTCCGGGCCTGGCTCGAGCAGGCCGACCGATTCGGCTGGGCACCGGCGGTGATGGGCGCGAGCGAGCAGGGCGCGCTGGTGTATCAGCAGGCGGGCCTGTCGGCGCTGCGCCTCGGCGACGAAGCCGTGCTCGACACCCGCACCTTTTCGCTGGCCGGTCCCGCCATGAAGCCGGTGCGCCAAGCCGCGAACAGATTGCGCAAGAACGGCTTCGGAATCAGGGTCCGCCGGGCCGGCGAGATATCGCCTGCCGAATTCGCCGAGGTGATCGCGCACGCCGACGCCTGGCGCGACACCGAGACCGAACGCGGCTTCTCGATGGCGCTCGGCCGCCTCGGCGACCCACTCGACGGTGACTGCCTGCTGGTCGAGGCGATCGACCACGACGAACGGGTTCACGCGATGCTCTCGTTCGTGCCCTGGGGACGCACGGGGGTGTCACTGGAACTGATGCGCCGCGATCCCGCGAGCCCCAACGGCGTGATGGAGCTGATGATCTCCCAACTCGCCCTCAACGCCGATCAGTACGGCATCACCAGGATCTCGCTGAACTTCGCGGTGTTCCGCTCGGTCTTCGCCGAGGGCGGACGCATCGGTGCCGGCCCGGTGCTGCGGGCGTGGCGCGGTGTGCTGCTGTTCTTCTCGCGCTGGTGGCAGCTCGAGGCGCTGTACCGCTCGAACGTGAAGTACCACCCGCGCTGGGTGCCACGGTTCTTCCTGTACGAAGACCGCAGGCAGCTGCCTCGGGTGGCGATGGCGAGCGGCCTGGCCGAGGGGTTCCTGCCGCGGCTCGGCCCACAACCCGACCCCGCCGTCCACACCGGGACCACGCCAGCCGTTCCGGCGACGGTCACCGGCCTGCACGCCGACGGCAGCGCCCCCGACATCGACGCCGACGAGGAGTCCGGCCCCCGCCGCCCCGAACAGGTCCGCGTGCGGATGACCACCCTCGACCGCCTCACGGCGAGCGGCGTCGACCCCTACCCCGCCGCCTATCCGCCCACCCACACCATCGCCGACGCACGCCGCTGCCCGCACGGGACAACCGTGCGGGTAGCCGGTCGGATCACCCGCATCCGCGACTACGGCGGGGTGATCTTCGCGGTGGTCCGCGACTGGACCGGTGATATCCAGCTGCTCATCGACCGCGAACGGGTCGGCACCCGCGCGGGCGAATTCAGCGCCGACTTCGACCTCGGTGACCTCATCGAGGCGAGCGGCCGGATCGGCACGAGCCGACGCGGCGAACTGTCGCTGCTGGCCCAGGACTGGCGGATGAACGGCAAGTGCCTGCACCCGCTTCCCGACAAATGGCGTGGCCTCACCGATCCGGAGGCCAAGGTCCGGCGCCGCTACGTCGACATGGCGATCAACGCCGACAGCCGCGAACTGCTCGCCAAACGCAGCGCCGTCCTGCACTCGCTGCGCGAGTCACTGCACGACTGGGGTTTCCTCGAGGTGGAGACGCCGATCCTGCAGCAGGTACACGGCGGCGCCAACGCCACCCCGTTCCGCACCCACATCAACGCCTACGACCTGGACCTCTACCTGCGCATCGCCCCCGAGCTGTACCTCAAACGGCTGTGCGTCGGCGGCATCGAGAAGGTGTTCGAGATCGGGCGGACCTTCCGCAACGAAGGCGTGGACTACAGCCACAATCCGGAATTCACCATGCTCGAGGCGTACGAGGCGCACAGCGACTACCTGCGGATGATGCAGCTGTGCCGCCGGTTGATCCAGGACGCGGCGGTCGCGGCCAACGGCGCCGAGGTGGTGCTGCGCCCCGACGGCACCGAGGTCGACATCTCCGGCGAATGGCGGGTACGCACGGTGCACGGCGCGCTGTCCGAGGCGCTGGGCACCGAGGTGACCGCGGCGACCGATCTCCCCCGCCTGCGCGAATTGTGCGACGGCGCCGGTATCACCTATCAGCGCGGGTGGGACGCGGGCCAGGTCGTGCTGGAGATGTATGAGCATCTGGTCGAGTCCGAAACCACGGAACCGACTTTCTACCTGGACTTTCCCACCTCGGTCTCACCCCTGACCCGGTCCCACCGCAGTACCGCCGGCGTCACCGAACGCTGGGATCTGGTGGCCTGGGGAGTCGAACTCGGCACCGCCTACAGCGAGCTCACCGACCCCGTCGAACAGCGGCGCCGCCTCACCGAACAGTCCATGCTCGCCGCCGGTGGCGACCCCGAGGCGATGGAGCTCGACGAGGACTTCCTGCAGGCGCTCGAACACGCCATGCCACCGACCGGCGGTCTCGGCATCGGGGTCGACCGGGTGGTCATGTTCATCACCGGACGCGGCATCCGCGAGACGCTGCCGTTTCCGTTGGTGAAACCGCGCTGAAATCGGGTACACCGACCTCGGCTGTAAACGATCTTGCGCGACACAGCGATGAACCACTGCGTCCCGCGAGTTTCCGGACGAAACTCGCAGCGACAGCAGTACTCTCGGATGTTCCGGCACCGGGAGGATGCCGGCACAACACACCATCGGATGGGGAAAAATATGTACCTTGACCTGCTGACATCGGCCGCACTGGTCGACCCACAGGTGCTCGCGGGCAGCATCGACACGCTCGCCGGCTCGGACCTGGTCACCGAACTGGCCGCGAAGAAGAAGGGGAAGAAGAGCAGCAAGGGTCTCATCATCGGCGGCGTGTGCTGCCTGCTGGTCGTCCTCGCCATCGTTGGCCTGGTCTTCATGCTCAAGAACAAGAAGAAGAACGACCAGCCGCCGAACCAGCCGCCCTACGGCGGCGGCCCGGGTCAGGGTGGTCAGCCGCCTTACGGCCAGCCGCCGTACGGCCAGCCATGACGTGAACCGGGGGCTCGCGGCACTATCCTCGCCTCATGGCGAGGCCCCCCCGCGAGTCCTCGGATCAGCACCTGGTCGCCAAGGGTCTGTCGGCGACCAGTGTGGCTGCGCTGTTTCTGCTGCTGCGGGTCTTCGCGGTGACCGACTACGACTGGAACGCCGCGTTCTCGCTGGCAGGCACCCTCGGTCTCGACGACGTCGTCATCATGGTGCTCGGCACGTTGATGGCCAGTCCGGTGCTAGGTGGGATCGCCCTGGCGATCCTGCTGCCCGAGGCGCTGATTCATCAGATCCGGCTCGGCCGCCCGCGCTGGACCAACGCGGGCAACCTGATCTGGTTGCTGATCGTCGCCCTTTTCACCGCCGCGCTCCTGTGGACCTATCGGATGTGGTGGGTGCTGGTGGCGTCCGCGCTGCTGGCGGTCGTCCTCTACATCTTGTTGCGCGCCGGTAAGCGCGATCCCGAAGGGTCGCGGATGGCGCACTGGTTCGTGTCCAGTTCGGCTCTGATCGTCACGCTCGCCGCACTCGTGCTCGCCGCGACGGTGCAGGTGCCGTGGGTGTCGCTCGAGGAGATCGCGACGAAGAACGGCGTCGTCCGGGGATATGTGGTCGAGAATCCACCCGGATATCTGAAGGTGCTGCTCGAACGGGAGCGCGAGATCGTAATCGTCGACACCGCCGACGTCACCGGTCGCACGGAGATCCAGCCCGACCTCTAGGCGACACAATGCCCGGTCATGGGGCACAGTGGTTGACGTGCAGCTGATTCTCGTGCGTCATGCCCAGCCCGACAAGGTCGTCGCAAGTACCTCCGCCGCCGATCCGGGTCTCACCGATATCGGCCGCCGTCAGGCCGAGCGGGTGCCCGCCGCGCTGGCCGCCCACGAGATCACCCGCATCGTGTCGAGCCCCCAGCGCCGGGCCCGTGATACCGCCGCACCGACCGCGCTCGCCCGCGACCTGCCCGTCGACATCATCGACGACCTCGCCGAATACGACCGTGATCTGCCCGCCTACATCCCCATCGAAGACGCCAAGACCGAATTCGCCGACGCCTACACCCGGATCAAGGCCGGTCTGCTGCCCGAGCAGATCGACGGCGCCGCCTTCACCCGCCGTGTGCTGAGCGCCGTCGAACAACTCGTGGCCGCCACCCCGCACACCGAGACGGTCGTCGCCTTCGCTCACGGCGGGGTCGTCAATGTGCTGCTGGCCGACATCCTCGGCCTGGCCCGCCCGCTCACCTTCCCCGTCGACTACTGCTCGATCACCCGGATCCTGTACTCGCGCAGCGGAACGCGCACGGCGGCGACGATCAACGAGTCCGGTCACGTGTGGGACCTGCTGCCACGCAACCTCGCCCGAACGACATAGAAAAGCCGGGTGCGAGAAACTCCCGCACCCGGCTTCACCTGCGAAAACTCAGGCGTGCGAGGCGATCCAGTCGCGCATCCAGGTGATGGCGGTGTGTCCGCCACCCACCGAGTAGCTGCCGTACAGGTGGTGCGCCTGCGACTTGTAGAACTGCTCGAGATCCTTGGCCCGCTTCTGGTTCGCCGCGTCCGAGAGCTGCGCCTGCAGCACCGGCACACCGCCGTGGGCCATCAGATCCTGCATGATCGCGCCCGCCTCGATCTGGTAGCGCCACATGTTCGCCGGGTTGGCATCCGAGCTCTGCGCCAGGAAGCCGGCGAACCGGGTGACGAAATCGTCGGTCGCCGTGGCGCAGTACAGGTCGTCGACCGCGCAGATGGTGCGGGTGCGGTCGCTGAGCCAGCCGAAGCCGCCGGGCCGCGCGCCACCGGCGCCCGCGCCCTGGGCATGCGGGCCGACCTGCACGTCACCGGGTGCGCGACGCGGATCGGAGATCAGGCCGACCGCGGCCACCCGATCGGCCGGAATGGTGCTGAGCCCGGTGCCGATCTCGGCCGCGAGATCACCCGCGGCGTCGGCGCCCTGGCTGTAGCCGACGAGGGCGGCCTTGGTGTTACCGCACTGCGCGAGCTTGGCAGAGATGAGGCCGCGCGCCGAATTCACCGCCTGCTTCTTGGAATTGCCGTAGACATCGCCCTCCCACGGGAAGGCGGTCGCCGCGTAGGTCACGTAGTCGACGTCGACATTGCGCGGCAACCCGTTGGTGACGCCGGACAGCATGCCGGGCCCCGGCGGCTTGTCGATGCCGGTCTCCCAAGTGCCGGGAATGGCGACGACATAGAGACTCGGGCAGGCAGGCGCCGCGGACGCACTCCCGCTGCCGACAACGATTCCGGACAACATCGCCGCGGACGCACCGAGTGCCGCGACAATCTTCTTCACCTGCATACCGCTCCAGTTCCACCTTGCTCGCCGCTGGAGAGCAAACCCCGTTTACGTGTGGCTCCCAGACCTCGCCGCGAATCACAATAGAGGTACCACCACGCCTGTGCCACATGAGTATGACGAGCTTGTCCGATCGTTGTGACAGAATTCATTTCGGCCGAGTGAGCCCCGCGCTCACCCGGCCCGCGCCGGCCTAGACCTCGAGCTCCTCCTCGATGCCCTTGAGCCGGTGGCGGGCAAGGGCGAGGTTGGCGCGGGTGCGGTCCAGTGCCAGGTAGAGGAAAAGGCCCTTGGACTTGCGGCCGGTCATCGGCCGGATCACGTGGTACTGGCCCGAGAGGGTGATGAGCATGTCCTCGATCTCCTCGTTGAGGCCGAGCTGCTCGATGGTCCGCAGCTTCGCGCGCACCACCTCGGTGTTGCCCGCCGCCGCGATCTGCAGGTCCAACGACTTGCTGCTGCTGAGCATTCCGAGGGCCATGCCGCTGCTGTAGTCGACGACCGCGGCGCCGATCGCGCCGTCGATCACCATCATGTCCTTGAGCGCCAGATCCATATTCGACATGTCGTACCTTTCAATCGTGCGCCGCCGCCAGATGAGCGGCGATGGCGCGAGCTACCGGACGCGACTCCAGGTGGAGCCGGCCGACGTTCACATCCGGGCCCGCGAGCACGGTGAGCGCGGTGTACCCGGCGGCGTAGATCACCACCTGCCCGTCGCTGCCGTGCACGACGACCTCGTTGAAACCACCGCCGTGCGCGGTGCTCGCCAACCGGTACGACAGCGACAGCTGCGCGGCGGCCAGGGCCGCCATCCCGGCCGGTTCGATATGGGCGGGTAGGTCGTGTTCGATGAGCAGGCCGTCGCTGGAGGCGACGACTGTGCCGGTGAGGTGGGGGACGCGGTCGCGCAGGGCGGTGAGCTCGGCCTGGACGGCCGGGTAGCTCTGCGGCAGCGGTCGCGTGGTCTGGTCCTGGCCGTACGGGGTGGGCCCCGTGAGCTCCGAACCGGTGGTCTTACGTTCGGGCAGCGGCATTTTGGTCAACTTTCCCCTCCACTCGCCGAGCAGCTTCCTGCGCCCGGTCATGCCAGCTCCGCCAACGCCGTCCTGATGCGGATCAGGAGGGCGCGATCCACCTGCTGCCAGGGTTGGTCGACCGGGGGTGTCCAGGAGTAGGTGTCCGCGCCGCGGGTGTTCCGGTCCGCGGTCCGGGCGGTCGTGCCCGGAGTCGGAGTTGTCGCGGCGGGGGTCCGGGCGGCCGCGCTCGCTTCCTCGACGAGCGCGTGCCTGCCCGAAGTCGGTGGGGTTACCGGCGACGGAACGCGGCGCGGAAGAGGCGGTATCGGTTTCCCGGCCGACGCAACCCGGGCAGACGCGATCGGGGTCGCGGCGTCGGTGCCCGAATTCTCTTGTGCTGCGGCGTAACCGGCGCCGCCCCGGGTTGCCGCGTGGCGTCCGTGCTCGGGCCGGGGTGCCACGGTGAGGTGGCGGGTGCGAGGTTCGGCGTCGGCCGATTCCGGTGCCTCGATCAGCCCGGC
The DNA here is from genome assembly GCF_020216065.1 of Nocardia rosealba. GTDB lineage: Bacteria > Actinomycetota > Actinomycetes > Mycobacteriales > Mycobacteriaceae > Nocardia > Nocardia rosealba. Next base: position 350,022 of record NZ_JAIWNA010000006.1, on the reverse strand, counting down.
TCTGGTCAGGTCGCGGACGGCGACGAGGCAGCCGTAGGTGGTGCGACCGAGCTCGCGGGCGATGTCGGCGATGGTGCGGTGGTTGTCGGCGGCGGCGAGCACGTCGGCCTGGCCGACCGTGAGGACCGTGCGTTTGCGGCGTGCCCGGTGCGTGGGCGAGACGGGGACCGTGGACACCATCTCGGCCGTCCAGGGACCGGCGTCGGGGCGTCGGCGTCGTGCGCATTCGCTCACCAGAGCGTGCGGCGCGATCCGGCACACCGGAGCGAGCCAGTGCTCCTCCGTCGGAACGAATTCCGCTTCGGCTTCGGTTTCGAGCAGAAAGTAGGCCGCGTCGTAGGCCGAGAGTCTCGCGAGGGTCTCCAGGCGTGGGCGGCGCAGCAACGCACCCGGCTCGCCCGCGCGGGCACGGCGCAGGTCCTCGTCGGTCGCGACACCGGCCTCGACGGCGAGCCGGTCGAGACCGATGGTGCGCCGGCAACCGACCGAGGCGATAGCCCCACGGGCCAAATGGAATTCGCCGTCGCCCGCCCGCAATATCCCGGTGGAGCCTTGTTCTTCGAGCCGCTGGAGTTCTTCGGCGAGGGCGGCGCTCATCGGCCCGCCATTTCTTCCAGCGCGGCCTTGAGCTGATAGCGCGCCATTCCCAGATTGGCGGCGGCGCCGTCGAATACCGCGTGGACGAAAAGTCTTCCCTCGAAATCGCCGTCGAGCAGGTGCAGCAGGTGAAAGCCCTTGTCGCGGCAGACGATCAGCTCACGGACATCGTCGTCGGCGGAGCTGCTCGAGAGCGCGGTGCACGCGAGGACCGTCCGCATGACGTCGGTGGTTCCCGCGGCGTCCTCGTGCTCGTCGACGATGTCGTGCGCGCCGACGGCGGCCACCGCCAGCCCGCTGGCACCGTCCACCAGCGTCACGCCGCACGCACCGGGAATCTCCATGATGCGTTTCAGGCAGCCGTCGAGAGAATTCACCCGCGCCCCCGGTCTGTCCTCGAAAATGTTCGACAGCACGAGACGCTATACCCGCCCGCAAATTTCCGCATCCCGAACGCGGGAAAATTACTGTGCCACCGAAGTTTGCTGGTAGTTGCTGGAAAACCGCTCGGTATCAATACTTTTCGGTAACCAACGGACTCGTTCGCCGACACCACTCGAAGCCGGTGGTCAATCCCGGTTTCCGCCGTGCAGCGACCCGGTGGCGAACTTCCGTTTTAATAGTCTTCGCAGAACTCGCCATAGTGCGAATGCACGTCAGCGCCACTCAGCGGGTGCCCCCACTTCGGTGGTAGTCGATGAAAGGACAGAACCCAGTCGAGCGGCTGCGTTCGAGGCAGGCTGGATCAGCCGGCCGCGCGGCGATACCAGGACTCGGCCTCCCGGTGCGCCCCTTCGGATTCGAGCAGGGCCGCGAGATTGGCCATCGCTTTCGGATGACCGAGATCGGCGGCGCGCCGGAAGCAGCGCCGGGCCGCCGTGATCGCGCCCCGGCGACGCAGCAGCAGACCGAGATTGTTGATCGAGTCGATGTCGCCCGCCGCGGCCGCTTCGTCGTACCACGCTTCGGCGTCGTCGAGCCGGTTGTCGTCCTCGAGCAACCGCGCGAGGTTGTACATCGCGTCCACGTGCCCCGCGAGTGCCGCGTGGTGGTACCAGGTCTCGGCCTCGGCGATATCGCCGCTCTGATACAGCATGGTGGCCAGGTTGTACATGGCGTTGCCGTTGCCGCCCGCCGCCGCCCGCCGATACCAGATCTCGGCCTCGGCCAGCTCCCCGAACTGATCGAGCAACACCGCGAGATTGTTCATCGAGCGCGTATGCCCCGCCGCCGCCGCCCGCCGGAACCAGTACTCCGCACCTTCGTAATCGCTGTGATCGTGGTAGAAGTGGGCGAGGTTGTGCATAGCGGTACCGTCACCGCGCTCTGCTGCGCGGCGCAGATACGCCAACGTTCCCGGCGGCAACGGCACAGCTCCCCCTCGGATCTCCCGTACACCTCGTCACGGAAAGTCTATGTGCTGCAAGGAAGATCGGCCACGTCCATTATCGGCACCCCTAAGTCTTTGAGCGCCATAAGGATTCATACCCGACGCATATCCCTGGCAAACTCCGGCGCCACCTGCGGTGCAACGACGAAGGCGCCCACGGACTCGAGTCCGTGGGCGCCTTCGAGGTACTGATTACCGCTGGGCGACAGCGGTCGGGGGGATCGGCGCGGGGAGCGCGGTTTCGCCCTCGAGGTACTTGTCGACGGCGGCCGCGGCGGCGCGGCCCTCGGCGATGGCCCAGACGATGAGGGACTGGCCGCGGCCCATGTCACCGGCGACGAAGACGCCGGGGATGTTCGTTGCCCAGTTCTTGTCGCGCTGGACGTTGCCCCGGCCGTCGTAGCCGACGCCCAGGTCGGTCAGCAGGCCCGGCTTCTGCGGGCCGACGAAGCCCATGGCCAGCAGCACCAGGTCGGCTTCGAGGGTGAAGTCGGTGCCTTCGACCTTCTCGAAACGGCCGTTGACCATCGTGACCTCGTGCGCCTCGAGGCCGGTGACCTTGCCGTCCTTGCCGACGAAACGCTCGGTGTTCACGGAGAACACGCGCTCGCCGCCCTCCTCGTGCGCCGAGGAGACCCGGTACATGAGGGGGTAGGTCGGCCACGGGGTGGAGCCTGCGCGCTCCTCCGGCGGACGGGGCATGATCTCGAACTGGTGCACCGACTCGGCACCGTGGCGGTGCGAGGTGCCGAGGCAGTCGGCGCCGGTGTCGCCACCACCGATGATGACGACCTTCTTGCCCTTCGCGTGGATGGGCGGCAGGCCTTCTTCGTCGGTGATGTCGTCGCCGAGCTGCACGCGGTTGGCCAGCGGCAGGAACTCCATCGCCTGGTGGATGCCGTCGAGCTCGCGGCCCGGGATCGGCAGGTCGCGGGCGATGGTGGCGCCACCGGCGAGCACGATCGCGTCGAAACGCTCACGCAGCTGCTCGGCGGTGATGTCGACGCCCACGTTCACGCCGGTCTTGAAGATGGTGCCTTCGGCTTCCATCTGCGCCAGACGGCGGTCGATGACCGACTTCTCCATCTTGAATTCCGGGATGCCGTAGCGCATCAGGCCGCCGATGCGGTCGTCGCGCTCGAACACGGTGACGGTGTGACCGGCACGCGTGAGCTGCTGGGCGGCGGCCAGACCCGCCGGGCCCGAACCGACGACGGCGATCTTCTTGCCGGTCAGGCGGGTGGGGTACACGGGGGTGACCCAGCCCTCGTCGAAGGCGTTCTCGATGAGTTCGACCTCGACCTGCTTGATGGTCACCGGCTGCTGGTTGATGCCGAGCACGCACGACGCCTCACACGGCGCCGGGCACAGCCGCCCGGTGAACTCCGGGAAGTTGTTGGTGGCGTGCAGCCGGTCGATGCCCTCGCGCCACGAGTCCTTGTACACCAGGTCGTTCCACTCGGGGATCAGGTTCCCGAGCGGACAACCGTTGTGACAGAAGGGGATACCGCAGTCCATGCAGCGGCTGGCCTGCTTCTGCAGGGTCTCGTGAGAGAACTTGTCCTCGTAGACCTCTTTCCAGTCGAGCAGACGCAGCTCGACCGGTCGACGCGCCGGGAGTTCCCGCGAGGTGTGCTTCAGAAATCCTTGTGGGTCAGCCACGAGCCGCCTCCATAATCGCCTCGTCAACGTCCTTGCCGCTCTTCTCGGCTTCGGAGATGGCGAGCAGAACCTTCTTGTATTCGCGGGGCATGACCTTCACGAAGTGGTTCACCTGCTGGGACCAGTCGCTCAGGATGCGTTCGGCCACAGCCGAACCCGTCTCGTCGCGGTGGGTGCTGATGATGTCGCGCAGCCAGGTGAAGTCGTCGCCGGAGAGCTGCTCGATCGCATCGGCCTGATCCGGGTTGACGCGCTCGGCGAGCGTGCCCTCCGGGTCGTAGACGAACGCCACACCACCCGACATTCCTGCGCCGAGGTTGCGGCCGGTGCCACCGAGGATGACCACGCGGCCACCGGTCATGTACTCGAGCGCGTGGTCGCCCACACCCTCCACGACCGCGGTGGCGCCGGAGTTGCGCACGCCGAAGCGCTCGCCCGCGACACCGTTGATCAGGATGCGGCCGCTGGTGGCGCCGAACATGATCACGTTGCCCGCGATGATGTTGTCCTCGGCGACGAAGCCGGCGGGTGCGTTGAGCGACGGGCGGACCACGATGTGACCACCCGAAAGGCCCTTGCCGACATAGTCGTTGGCGTCACCCTGCACGCGCAGCGTGATACCGGCCGGGACGAACGCGCCGAAGCTGTTGCCCGCCGAACCGTTGAAGGTGATGTCGATGGTGTTGTCGGGCAGGCCCGCGCCACCGTAGAGCTTGGTCACCTCGTGGCCGAGCATGGTGCCGACCGTGCGGTTCACGTTGGTGATCTTGGTTTCGATCTTCACGGCCTTGCCCCGCTCGAGCGCGGGCGCGGCCTGGGCGATCAGCTCGTTGTCCAGCGCCTTGTCCAGACCGTGGTCCTGGGTGCCGGTGCAACGGGTGTCCTGGTTCATGAACGCCGTCTCCGGCATGTCGAGAATCGGGGACAGGTCGAGCTTGGCGGCCTTGAAGTGCTCCTTGGCCTTGGCGGTGTCGAGCAGGTCGACCCGGCCGATGGCCTCGTCGAGCGTGCGGAAGCCCAGCTCGGCGAGCAGCTCACGCACCTCCTCGGCGATGAAGAGCATGAAGTTCTCGACGAACTCCGGCTTGCCGGTGAAACGCTCACGCAGCACCGGGTTCTGGGTGGCGATACCCACCGGGCAGGTGTCGAGGTGGCACACGCGCATCATCACGCAGCCCGAGACGACCAGCGGAGCGGTCGCGAAACCGAACTCCTCGGCGCCGAGCAGCGCGGCGATCATCACGTCGCGGCCGGTCTTCATCTGACCGTCGACCTGGACCACGATGCGGTCGCGCAGGCCGTTGAGCAGCAGGGTCTGCTGGGTCTCGGCCAGGCCGAGTTCCCAGGGTCCGCCCGCGTGCTTGAGCGAGGTGAGCGGCGAAGCACCGGTACCGCCGTCGTGGCCCGAGATGAGCACGACGTCGGCGTGCGCCTTGGACACACCGGTGGCGACGGTGCCGACACCCGGCTCCGCGACAAGTTTCACGTGAATCCGAGCCTGCGGGTTCGCGTTCTTCAGGTCGTGGATCAGCTGGGCCAGATCCTCGATCGAGTAGATGTCGTGGTGCGGCGGCGGCGAGATCAGGCCGACGCCCGGCGTGGAGTGACGCACCTCGGCGACCCACGGGTACACCTTGTGCGCGGGCAGCTGACCGCCCTCACCCGGCTTGGCACCCTGGGCCATCTTGATCTGGATGTCGGTGGCGTTGGTCAGGTAGTGCGCGGTGACACCGAAGCGACCCGACGCGACCTGCTTGATCGCCGAACGACGCCAGTCGCCGTTCTCCTCCACCTCGAAGCGAGCGGGGCTCTCGCCGCCCTCACCGGAGTTGGAGCGGGCACCGAGACGGTTCATCGCGATCGCGAGGGTCTCGTGCGACTCGGCCGAGATCGAGCCGTAGCTCATCGCGCCGGTCGAGAACCGCTTCACGATCTCGCGGGCGGACTCGACCTCGTCGATCGAGATCGGCGCACGCACGCCCTTCTTGAACTTGAACAGACCACGCAGCGCGGCGAGGCGCTCGGACTGATCGTCGACCAGCTTGGTGTACTCCTTGAAGATCGAGTACTGGCCGGTGCGGGTGGCGTGCTGCAGCTTGAACACCGTGTCCGGGTTGAACAGGTGGTACTCGCCCTCACGACGCCACTGGTACTCACCGCCCACCTCGAGCTCGCGGTGGGCGCGCTCGTTGCGGTTCTCCAGGAACGCGGTGCGGTGGCGGATGGCCACCTCTTCGGCGATCTCGTCGAGACCGATACCGCCCAGCGGCGAGCGCAGACCGGTGAAGTACTCGTCGACCAGGTCCTGGGCCAGGCCGATGACCTGGAAAAGCTGGGCGCCGTTGTAGGAGGCGAGGGTGGAGATGCCCATCTTCGACATCACCTTGAGCACGCCGTTGCTGGCCGCGGTGCAGTAGTTCGCGACGGCCTTGCGGTAGTCGGCGGCCAGGTCGCCGGTGCTGGCGGGCAGCGAAAGCGAACCGCGCTCGAGCATGTCCTCGATGGACTCGAAGGCCATGTACGGGTTGATCGCGGCCGCGCCGAAGCCGACGAGGGCGGCCATGTGGTGCACCTCGCGGGCGTCACCGGCCTCCACGACCAGGCCGACCATGGTGCGGGTGCGTTCGCGCACCAGGTGGTGGTGCACCGAGGAGGTGAGCAGCAGCGACGGGATCGGCGCCAGCTTCTCGTTGGACTCGCGGTCCGACAGCACGATGATACGCGCGCCGCCGTCGATCGCGGCCGAGACCTGGGTGTTGATGGCCTCGAGTGCCCGGCGCAGACCCTCGCCGCCCTCGGCGACCGGGTACAGACCACGGACCACGACCGAACGCAGCTCGGGGTGGCTGCCGTCGTCGTTGATGTGGACCAACTTGGCCAGCTCGTCGTTGTCGAGGATCGGCTGCTCGAGCGCGATCTGCTTACACGACTCCGGGCCGGGGTGCAGCAGGTCGGCCTCGGGACCGATGTTGCGCTTGAGGCTGGTGACGACCTTCTCGCGGATGGCGTCCAGCGGCGGGTTGGTGACCTGCGCGAACAGCTGCGAGAAGTAGTCGAACAGCAGGCGCGACCGGTTCGACAGCACCGCGATCGGGGTATCGGTGCCCATCGAGCCGAGCGCCTCACCACCGGTCTTGGCCATCGGGGTGATGAGCAGGCTCAGGTCCTCGGTGGTGTACCCGAAGATCTGCTGACGGATGAGCACGCGGTCGTGCGACATGTGCACGTGCGGGCGGTCGGGCAGGTCGGCCAGGCGGCTCACGCCCGCGTCCAGCCATTCCTGGTACGGCTCGGCGGCGGCCAGTTCCGACTTGATCTCGGCGTCGGTGACGATGCGGCCCTGCTCGGTGTCGACCAGGAACATCTTGCCCGGCTGCAGGCGGATCTTCTGGACGACGGTCGAGGGGTCGATATCGAGCACGCCGACCTCGGACGCCAGCACGACCAGGCCGTCCTCGGTGACCCAGATGCGGCCCGGGCGCAGACCGTTGCGGTCGAGCACGGCGCCGATCTTCTTTCCGTCGGAGAAGCAGACCGAGGCCGGTCCGTCCCACGGCTCCATCAGCATCGAGTGGTACTCGTAGAACGCCCGCAGCGCGGGGTCCATGTTCTCGTTGCGCTCCCACGCCTCGGGGATCATCATCATGATCGCGTGGTGCAGGTCGCGCCCGCCCAGGTGCAGCAGTTCGAGCACCTCGTCGAAGCGGGCGGTGTCGCTCGCGCCGGGGGTACAGACGGGGAAGATCTTGTTCAGGCGGTTGTTGCCCGCCTCGTCCTTGCCGAACACGTCCGAACGCAGCAGCGCCTCACGCGCGCGCATCCAGTTCTCGTTACCGGTGACGGTGTTGATCTCACCGTTGTGGGCGACCCGGCGGAACGGGTGCGCCAGCGGCCACGAGGGGAAGGTGTTGGTGGAGAAGCGCGAGTGCACGATGCCGATGGCCGACTCGACGCGCTCGTCCTGTAAGTCCAGGTAGAACGCGCGTAGCTGCGGCGTGGTGAACATGCCCTTGTAGATGAAGGTCTCGCCGGACAGGCTCGGGAAATACACCGACTCCTTGCCGACGGCGCCCTCGCCGGGACCCGCGTTGCCGAGCTCGTGCTCGATGCGCTTGCGGATCACGTAGGCGCGACGTTCCAGGTCCATGCCCGAGAGCTGCTCGGCCGAGTTCTTGGGCGAGCCGATGAACAGCTGACGGAAGGTCGGCATGGCATCGCGGGCCAGCGCGCCGAGCGAGGACTCGTCGATCGGCACCGCGCGCCAGCCGAGTACGGCCATGCCCTCTTCGGCGACGATCTTCTCGACGCCGTAGGCGGCACGCGCGGCTTCGCGGCGGGCCTGCGGGAGGAAGGCGATACCGGTGGCGTAGGAGCCTGCCTCGGGCAACTCGAAGTCCACAACCGCGCGGAAGAACTTGTCCGGGAGCTGGATCAGGATGCCCGCGCCGTCGCCGGAGTTCGGCTCGGCGCCCGCGGCACCTCGGTGCTCCAGGTTCAGCAGTGCCGTGATGGCCTTGTCGACGATGTCTCGACTGCGTCGTCCGTGCATGTCGGCGACGAATGCGACGCCGCAGGCGTCGTGCTCGTATGCCGGATCGTAGAGCCCGGTGACACCGGGTGACCTGTGGCCAGGAAGTTGCGTCATGCCTCTGCCTTCAAGAAAGTCGGCTGTCGATGATCGGCCACCCAGCAAGCTGAGCGTGGACCCTTCGTCGTTTCGCCTCCGTCAAGACTGCGTCCGTACGATCCGAAACCAGCGGCGATGATGGTTTGCGGCGTGCAGTCACGTCTCCAGTTGTCCACCCGCTTCGTTGACGTAGTGGGGGTGCTCAGAGGTAACGGGACGCTTACCTGTCCCTTACCTCCGCGCGGGGTTTCACCCGCTACTCTTGGCCCGGTTTCACCGGACCCCGAGCAGGTGGTTGTGCCGAACAAGGGTGCGTTCGGCGTAAGAGCAAACGATAAGTCAGACCGCAGACCCAACCAACTAAGGTTGGGCTTAGTAACCCTGTCTAGCTGGGGTTTGTAACGCCAGCCCGTATCGTCACGCGCGTCGTCCAGTGTAAAGCAGGGCGGGGGCCGGATCGATCCCGCAGAACCGGCGCCGACCTGCGCGAACACCGTCGACGGGCGAGCCGGAACCGGCCGGAGGTGTGTGACCTTCGACCGAACTCAGCTGCATCGCAGCAGGATTCCCCAGCAAAGCGCAGGTCAAACCTATGGTTTCCCGCTAACCAGGGCCACCGACGGTGAGATATTCCTGACAGCGCCCCGACATGCCCTGGTAGTCAGCCAACCGTACGGTCTGCAAGTGAGACGCTCTTCACAGCACATATCCAGCTAACACGCGGCAGTGTCGTTCGCCACAGGACGGCCCCGAAGCGGCCACCGATGCGGCTCGCCGGGACCGACACGCCGAGGTCGGCGGCCCGCGCCGCTACCGCCGCGATGCCGGGAGTTCGGATCTGTGAGGCTGACCACAAATACCGCTTCGCCGCTCGGTGTGGCGGCGCCGGGCCTGTCACGCTGACACCACGAATCCATGACAGTTTCGCCACGCGAAAGAACCGGGGAGAAGGTATGACCGGCACACTCGCCTGGCTCGGCGGCGGCCTCGTCACGCCTTCGCGCGACCACAACGGGCCCGACAACGCCGGATATGTCGTCACCGGCGCCGCGGTGGCGCTGTTCGGCGTGGTCGCGGGACTGGTCACCGCCGTCGCGCTCGCCGCGGCCGACGGGATCGGGTTCTTCTTCGTCGCCGTGCTCGCGCTGCTCGCCGCCGTGGCGGCCGGTGCGATCGGGCGGGCGCTTGCCACCAGGAACACCACCGACGACCGGCGCGGCACCGCCGCGCGCGTCGGAATCGGCGTGCTGGCCGGGGTGTTCGTGGCCGAGCTGGCCACCACCGTGCTGCTCGGCGGGACCGTCGACCGCGAGCTGGACGTGCGCGCCCACGCCGACGCCGAACAGGCGCCTGCCGTCGTCACCGCGCGCGCCGAGTACGACCTCGCCGTCGCCGACCGCACCGCGCTCGACGCGTCCATCGCGACCGCGCAGGCCGATATCGACCGCAACCTGGTGATCGCGCGCTGCGAGTTCAATCCGACCCCGGAGTGCCCGCAGACCCGCATCACCGGTGTTCCCGGTCGTGGACCCGAGGCCCAGACCGCCAACGAGATGCTCGACGACGCCCGCAAGCAGCTCGCCGCCGCACAGGCCCGCACCGACGGCCTCGACCAGCGCGTACGCGCCGAAACGGCCGAGCTGGCCGCCGCCCGCGCCGACGCCTTCGCCGAGGGCGATCGCGGGATCGGCGCCCGCTGGCTGGCCATGAACGGCTACACCGCCGATCACCTCGGCGGCGCCGCGCTTCGCCTGCTGATGCTGGTCGCGGGAATCGCGCTGGCGTTGTTGCCGCTGCTGCTGCGCTGGTGGCGTGGGGAGACCGCGCTGGACCGCAAGGTCGCCGCCGACGAGATCGCCGACCGGGCCGAACGCGCCGCCGACGCCGCCATCGCGGTGAAACAGGCCGAGGTGCGCACCGAGACGGCGGTGCTGCGGGCCGACCAGGAACTCGACTCGCAACGGCTGGCCATCGAGGCCGACGGCGTGATCGATCGAGAACGCCAGCGAACCAGGATCATCGCCGCGATCGGCGGTTTCGAGCTCGGGTACACCGAGCCGCATCGAAAGGACGAGTCCGTGGCTCTGGAACCGACTTCGCAGCAGCAGCTGCCCGCCGGATACCTCCCGCACGCCCTGCCGCACGGCCAGGCCGGTGCGCTGGTACCCGCCGAGCAGGCACCGCCGCAGGCGCCGACCGGGGGCGGGCTGGAGCTGCCGATCATCGGGACCGTGCCGTTCACCGACACCGCCGCGCGCTGGATCCGGCCGCTCGTCCCGTCGTTCGTCGCCAATGCCATCGACTCGGCCACGCATCCGCTGCGGACGGCGCGACAGGCGTTCGAAGAGGTCGAGGAGGTGACCTTCACGCTGCGCCGCAGCCGGAAGGTGACCGTCGATACCCAGGACTCGCAGCAGCAGTTCCAGCACGCACCGCAGCAGCAGTTCCAGCAGGCGCCCGGGCAGCAGGGTTACCTGCCCGCGGGTTATCCACCGCCGCAGTACAACCCGTACGCGCAGCAGATCGCGTCGAATGTGGTGGACGCGCCCGGCCGGAACTACCACCCGGATCCGCGGCAGTACCCTGGGCAGCCGAGCTACACCGCATTGCCCGCAGGACAGGGCACGGCGCTGCCCGCCGCCGGGCAGGGTGAACTGGCCGGGTCGGACGCGCAGGAGCTGCCGGGTGGCCGACAGCGTCAGCTGCCGCCTGCTCGATAGCTCAGTGGACATCTGTTCACTGGGCGTCAGCGGTGATCGATCGCACCGACGACCTCCGGGTGCGCACGACAAAACGCGCGACCATCAGTTGTTATACGTACCGGATTCGCCGGTGACCTAGCTAACAAGGTCGCCTGTTCAGGGTGATTCGGTTTACAGTTCGAGTGTGATCAGCGACGTACGCTCCGGGACGTCTTCGCCCTGGGGTTCGCCCCTGCTCGGACCCGCCGAGGAGAAGGCGACCATCCGCCGGGTGCGGGTGCAGTTGCTGCTCACCGCTCCCCTGCTCATCGCCAACCTCATCGGCATCGCGATGACCATCGTGCTCGCGGGATTCGTGCTGCCGGGGCCGAGCATGTTCACCGGGCGGCTGCTGCTGGTGAACGCCGTCTTCACGCCGCTGTGCGCGGTGGCCGCGCTCGCGATCGGCACGGTGTGGGGGACCGTCGCCGGGCTGCGAACCATGCGCTGGGCCACCGACCCCGACCACGTGCCGACACCGGCCGAACAGCGCGTCACCGTCTCGGCGCCGCGCTGGATGGTGCTGCAGCAGGCGATGCTGTGGACCCTGGCGCTCATCGTGCTCACCATCGTGTACGGCGTGATCGAGCCGGGGCTCATCCCCAAACTCATCCTCGCCATCGGGTCGGCCGCGATCGTGGTGTGCGCCAACAGCTATCTGATCGTCGAATTCGCGCTGCGGCCCGTCACCGCGCGGGTGCTGCAAGCCGATCCGCAACGCCGGCGCGGCATCGGCGTGTTCGGCCGCACCATGCTGTCGTGGCTCGTCGGTGTCGGTGTGCCGGTGGCGCTGGCGATGGTCGTCGCCATCTGGGCACTCGCCGATCCTCAAGTGAGCAAGGCGCGCCTGGCCGTGTGCGTGCTCAGTCTCGGCGGCTCGGCGCTGCTGTTCGGCATGCTGCTGATGGCGCAGGTCGTCGCCGCGACTGTCGCGCCGATCCGTGGCGTACGCCAGGCGTTGCGCCGGGTGGAGAACGGCGACCTCGACGCCGAGATCGCGCTCTACGACGGCACCGAACTCGGTGAGCTGCAGAGCGGGTTCAACCACATGGTGCACGGCCTGCGCGAACGCGCCATGATCGAGGATTTGTTCGGAAAACACGTCGGCCACGATGTCGCCATGGCCGCCATCGCCTCGCGCCCCGTCCTCGGCGGGACCGAAACCGAGGCCGCCGCCCTGTTCATCGACATCATCGGCTCCACGACCATGGCCGCCACCCTTCCCGCGCCCGAGATCGTCGGCATCCTCAACCGCTTCTTCGACATCGTCGTCGACGAGGTGGAACGCCACGGCGGTCTGCTCAACAAGTTCGAAGGCGACGCCGCCCTCGCCATCTTCGGTACTCCCGCGCCGCTGGAAGACGCGGCGGGCGAGGCCCTTTCGTGTGCCCGCGCCATCCAGCGCCGCCTGCGCGACACCTCCGACCTGGACGCGGGCATCGGCGTCGCCGCCGGGCGCGTGGTCGCGGGCAATGTGGGCACCCACAATCGCTACGAGTTCACCGTCATCGGCGATGCGGTCAACGAGGCGGCCCGCCTGTGCGAACTGTCCAAGCAGTACGAACAACGCCTGCTCACCTCCGCGACCACCCTCACCAAGTCCGCGCCGACCGAAGCGAACCACTGGACCCTCGGCGAGCAGGTCACACTGCGTGGCCGCCTCGAACCCACCCACCTCGCCCTTCCGCACACTCCGTGAACCCACTGCCCCGGCCCGGCCCCGCTAGACTCGGGCCGTGCGCCCCGCCGTGACCACGGTCGGCGCCGTCGGGGCGGGCATCGATCCGGCACAAACGCCGACGGTCCCGATCCGCCCCCTGCGATTTCGCGAACTGCTCGACGAGCCGTTCGCCCTCATCCAAGCCCATATCCGGCCGCTGGCCGCGCTCGCGGGGGCAACGCTCACCCTCGCCGTACTCGGTGTACTCGGTATCACCGGCGTGGTCTCGCACCTCACCGACGGCTCCGACGCGGGTACCGCGTGGGCGGTGGTGCTGGCAACGGCCGCGTTCGGGTGGTTGTCGCGGTTGGTCTTGCGTGGTGTGACCGTTGCCCTGGTGCTGGCCGACTTCGCCGGCGCCCGCATCGGCCTGCGGTCCGGCCTTCGGACTGCCGCACACCACGGCGGGCCGCTCGTGCTCGCGCAGATCATGTTCTCGCTCATCGGAATCGGCGTGTTGGCGGTCGGCAGCCTGCTCGTCATCACCTATCCGCTCGCCCTGATCTGGCTGTCGAATCTGCGTGCCCGCAGATTCGTCACCGAACCCGCGATCATCGCCGAGAACGCAGGCTACCGGCAGGCCGTCATCCGCTCGAAAGACCTGGTGGAGGGCGCGAACTGGAGCATCGGCGGTCTCTGGCTCACCCAGCGGGTGCTGTTCGCCGTGCTCGCGGTGCCCGCCTTCGGCATCCCCTTCTTTCTGTCGGACTTCTCCGGCACCCACCGATGGGCCTTCATCACGCTGGTCGTCGGTGGTCTACTGCTGGTGGTGACGGTCGCCGAGATCGTCGAATCAACCAGCCGGGTGCTCTGCTATATCGACCGTCGCTGTGTCCGCGAAGGGCTCGACATCCGCATTCCGGGTGAGAACCGATGAACGACAACCAGATCGGTCCCCCGCCACCGCCCCGGCTCGGCCCGGCCGCCGACCATCGCGCCGAAGCCGAGAACGCCGCGGGCCGCCGCGATTTCGACCGTGCCGTACGGGAACGCTTCCGCGCGGTCCTGCGTGGACTGGAACAGAACGGCAGCCTGCCGGTGCGCCGCTCACGCACCGCGCAGGAAACCGCCGACGACGCGACCCTCACCCTTCCACCCGAACAGTCCGCCGAATTACATCCGGCGGCAAGCACTTTCGACGAGGTCGTCTACGGCGGCCGCCGCGCCACCGAGGACGAATACCGCCACCTCGAATACGCCGACCGCTATTCCCAGCACGCGCCACCGCCGGCCGCCGAGCCGGTCGACATCGAGATCGTCGACACCGAACCCGCACCGCGCCGACAACTTCCGCCACTTCCGGCGATCCTGCGCAACCCACGGTTCTGGGCGGTCCTCGCGGGCATCCTGTTCCTCGGCGTGCTCCTGTACGCGGGCCTGCAATCCTGCGGCGCGCCCAACGCACCGACCCCGCCCGACCCGCCTCCGAACATCGACAGCCCACCGGACCGGCCCGACGACCTCCCCGATCCCGCGGGCAGCGACTCGATCTTCAGCACCCTCCCCGGCTGGCTGGCCTACGGCGGCCTGCAACTGCTCATCGCCTTCGCCGTGGTGGTGTGGTGGCGAGCCCGCAGGCGCGGCGCACTCGTCGGCGAACCGCGCCCGGTGGAAGTGGCCGCCAACGAACTGCTCGCCGGCCAGGCCGGGCTGTACCGCCGCTCGGGCGACGTGGCCTACGTCGCCCACATCCTGCGCTCGGCGACCCTGCGCCGAATCCGACCACGCCTCGGCACCCCAACCGACGACCAACTCGTCGCGACCGTCGCCACCCGCCTCGGCACCCCAGCCCCCCAGATCGGCACCGTACTGTTCGGCCCGGTGCCCGACGAATCAACCCTCTACCACGTTGCCGCACACCTCGAATGGATCGAGACGGAGCTCGGATGACCGACAACACTGTCCTGCAGAAGACGCCGACCGCGGCCGAGGCCGGGGCGGCGTTGGCCGCCTTGCGTACCGAGATCGGGAAGGCGGTGGTCGGTAACGATCAGGCCGTGCTATATCTGGTGCTCGCGCTGCTGTGCCGGGGGCACGTGCTGCTGGAAGGTGTGCCGGGCGTGGCCAAGACGCTGCTGGTGCGTGCGCTGGCCACCTCGCTCGACCTCGAGCATGCCCGGGTGCAGTTCACGCCCGACCTGATGCCGGGTGATGTCACCGGGTCGCAGATCTACGACCCGCATTCGGCCGAGTTCACCTTCCGTCAGGGGCCGGTCTTCACCAACCTGCTGCTGGCCGACGAGATCAACCGCACCCCACCGAAAACGCAGTCCTCGTTGCTGGAATCGATGGAGGAGCGCCAGGTTTCGGTCGACGGGCAGCCCCGGCCGCTGCCCGACCCGTTCGTGGTGATCGCCACCCAGAACCCGATCGAGCAGGAAGGCACCTATCCGCTGCCCGAGGCGCAGCTCGACCGGTTCCTGTTCAAGGTCGACATCCGCCTGCCCGAACGCGACGACGAGTTCCGCATCCTGCAGCGCCACGCCAACGGCTTCGACCCACGCGACCTCGGTGCGGCGGGATTGCGCCCGGTCGCCGGGCCCGCGCACATCGCGGCCGCGCGGGCCGCGGTGGGCCAGGTGACGGTGAGTCCCGAGGTACTCGCCTACATCGTCGACCTGTGCCGAGCCACCCGGTCCTCGCCCGCCGTCGCCCACGGTGCGTCGACCCGTGGCGCCACCGCGCTGCTCGCCGCAGCCCGCGCCTTCGCCTGGCTGAACGGACGCGGATACGTGACCCCCGACGATGTGAAAACCGTTGCGGTTCCGGTGCTTCGGCACCGTCTGCAGTTGCGTCCGGAGGCCGAGTTGGACGGGGTGAGCGCCGAGGGTGTGCTCGCGTCGTTGCTCGGCTCGGTGCCGGTTCCGGTGTAGCGGTGGTCGTCACAGGCCGGTTCGCGCTGCTCGCCACGATGGCGGGTGCGCTGGTGATGTTCGCCGTTCCGTCGTTCGGTGGTGTGCTCGGCGCGAGTTCGCTGCTGCTCGTCGTCCTGCTGATCGATGTCGCGCTGGCCGCCCGCCCGAACACGCTGACCGTGACGCGCGAGCCGTTGACCGTCGTCCGGCTGGGCCGGGAGACGGAAGTCGAACTGGCCGTGACCAATACGGGAACCACTGCGGTTCGCGGGCTGCTCTGGGATGCGTGGCCCGAGAGTGCGCGCGCCGAATACCGCACGCGCCGCCTGGCTTTGGCACCGAACACCCGGGTCCGGTTCCGCACCAAGCTGAATCCGGTATATCGCGGCGACCGGGTGGCGGGTCCGGTGACACTGCGTCTGCTCGGACCACTCGGCATGGCCGGGCGGCAGACTCGCGTCGACGCGCCCGCCCGCGTCCGCGCGCTGCCCGCCTTCCGCAGCGAACGCCTGCTGCGGTCGAAGGTGAAGCGGCTGCATCACCTCGAGGGCCGCAATGTCGCCAATACCCGTGGTCAGGGCACCGAATTCGATTCGTTCCGGGAGTACGTGGCAGGCGACGACGTGCGAAGCATCGACTGGCGGGCCACCGCGCGCGCCACCGATGTGCTCGTGCGCACCTGGCGGCCCGAACGCAACCGGCACATGCTGATGGTGCTCGACACCGGCCGGGTCAGCGCGGGCCGGGTGGGCGACGGCACCAGGCTGGACTGCGCGATCGAGGCCGCCCTGCTGCTCGGCGGGCTGGCCGGCGCGGCGGGCGACACCGTCGACCTGCTGGCCTACGACCGCACGGTGCGTGCGGAGGTGACCGGTGCCGGTGGTGCGGGCCTGCCGATGAAACTTATGCACACCCTTGCCGGGGTCACGCCGCAGCTTGTGGATACCGACACCGACGGCCTGGTTCGCACCGTGCTCGCCCGGGTGCGCAGGCGGGCGCTGATCGTGTGGTTCACCAGTCTGGACGGTCCGACGGTCACCGAACACCTGCTGCCCGCACTGCCGACGCTCACCCGACGGCACCGGGTGCTCATCGTCTCGGTGACCGACCCCGACATCGCCGCCGCCGCTCGCGACCGGGAAACCGCCGATGCCGTCTACACCTCGGCCGCCGCCGAGACCGTGCTGGCCGAACGCGCGGTGGTGCGGGAATCCTTGCGCAGGCGCGGGGTCGCGGTGGTCACCGCCGCGCCGGATCAGCTGCCCGAGGCGCTGGCCGACGAGTATCTGGAGCTCAAGCGGTCCGGTTCGCTCTGAGTTGTGGACAGCCGGAGTTTCCACCGGCACTCACAGTTCATGCACCGATTCACCAACAGGTTGTCCACAGGATGGGCCTGTGGACAACTTCTCAGCGCAGCGAAAGCTGCTGGCGCCGAGACAGAATCGCGCCGATCACGTGATACGGGGGATAACCCGCGGGCACCTGGGTGCGGACCGCCGCGCACATCGACTCGGCCAGCTTCGTCCCCAGGTGGTGCTGGGCGGCCGGGGTGAGGGTACGCAACCTGGTGAGGTACTGCCGTGCGGCCGTCGCGAGCTCGTCGGACAGGCCGGTCGGGTCGAGCTGCGCGGCCCAGCCGGTGAGCCACGGGGGTGCGGCCGCCAGCGCGGGCCGGGGAAGCTGCTGACGGGTGTGCACAACCACCGTGCCCGCGAGCACGTCACCCACACGCCTGCCCTCGCGTGAGCACAGCGAGGTGATCACCGCGACCGCGCCGAAGCCACCGAGCATCCAGAAGTCGACGATCGCCCCCGTCAGCCCACGGGTGAGCGCGTGCCGGAAATCGGTCGGGCCCGCATCGGTGCGAACGACCCGCAGCCCGAACGCCATCTTCCCCAGGGAGCGTCCGCGCGTGAGGGTTTCGCTGCACACGGGATAACCGACCAGCACGGTCACGATGGTGACCACCGCGAGCACCGACATCCACGCCTCGTCGGCGGCGCTCCACAACAGCATCAGCATCCCGGCGTAGAACAGGCAGAAGGCCAGCGTCAACTGCAGCATCAGGTCGAGCAGGAAAGCGCCCGCACGGCTGGGGATACGCGCGATGGGAAGTTCGAGCGCCACCGCTTCGCCGGTGGTGAATTCGGCCATGTGGCTAGCATTCCCGATATGGACACCGATGCCTACAGCTGGGCGCGTCAACGGTCGTGGTATCGGCTGGATCAGCTGGTCCGTCAGCGCAGGCTCACCGGGGCCGAGGCCGACGAACTGATCGCCCTGTACCGCTCGGCGTCCCAGCAGCTGGCCAAGCTGCAGGGTCATCGGGCCGATCCCGAGGTGCTCGCCGGGCTCAGCGCGCTGCTCGCCCGCGCGCGTGGGCGCGTGCTCGCGGCGCGCTCCCAGCCGTGGCGCGAGATGGGCCGATTCTTCACCAGGGGCTTTCCGGCGACTGTGTACAGAGCATGGCCGTGGTGGTTGGGGACAACCGCGATCTTCCTGCTCGTCAGCACGGTGATCGCGGTGCTTGTGGACAACTCGGCGGGCGCCCGCGAAGCCTTGGGGATTCCCGAGGGCGATCACTCGATCATCACCGGACCTGGGGGTTCGTTCGAGACCTACTACTCCGAACACCCCAACGACGCCTTCGCCGCCAAGGTGTGGACCCACAATTCCTGGGTCTCGGCGATCGCCTTGTTCACCGGCGTACTGATTCTCCCGGCTGTGTATGCCCTGTTCATGAACGCGCTGAATCTGGGGATAACCGGTGGATTGATGGCCGACGCCGACCGGCTCGACTCGTTCTTCGGTTTCATCCTTCCGCACGGAACGCTCGAGCTCACGGCGCTGTTCGTGGCGGGCGGTGTCGGCTTGAAGCTCGGCTGGACGCTGGTCGATCCCGGTCGGTCGAGCCGGGCCGCCGCGATGGCACGGCAGGGCCGGGCGACTGCCACGGTCGCGCTCGGTCTGGTCGTGGTGCTGCTGGTGTGTGGATTGCTCGAGGGATTCGTGACGCCCAGCGGCCTGCCCGCGCCCGTGCGCATCGCTCTCGGCTTCCTGGCCGAAGGATTGTTCCTCGCCTATGTGTTCGTGGTGGGCCGCCGGGTCGCCGAAGAACAGGACGCCGCTTCCGCGCTCCCCGAGGCCATGCCCGATCCGGCCTTGCGATGGCTGCCGAAGGCTCCCGCGCGGGCGTGATCACGCATCTGCACGTGCATTTGTGCGGCAGGCAACTCCGAGCACACCTCGGCTGTGAGCCCACTGGGCAATCGACAGCTACGTGAGGTTACGAGTTGGTGAACTCCCCCGATTTGAGTTCCGCTGGCCGCAGCGAGTCGAGCTCGAGCTGCGGCCAGCGTTGCCGTTAACTGTACACAATCGTTATGCCCATGCAACCCCCTACGCGCAGGTTAGGGGTATCGAGTGCGGGTCTGCGAAGACCTGTGAAGCGCCCGCTCTCCACAACTACAGCTAACTCCTGGCGCTTCGCCGGGAAGGCAATTGCACACACCGGGAATTCACCTTCGGCAAACCTGGGACCACGAGTCCCATGCGTTCGATGGCGCGGTCAAGGGAATATTGCTGCCCATTGCCCACACCCCCGACCGCGCCCCGCGCGTAGCCGATAACCTGCGACAACGGCAACCGGATTTCGGTTTGCGCGATACGTGGCGCCTTAAAAGAAACCTTAAGTTTGTTTACAAGGCTGCAAACATGATCAACAACTAGCAATCAGGTCGAATCACCTGCCATGCAGCTACTTACTGCGCGGCTGACAAGTTGCGCAGCGGCTCCCGAACGGCTCGAGACGGGCAGTGAAACAGCTGGAAGACAGCCGGATTACCGCGCTGTGATCTTCGCCTCACCGCCCCGGAATAGCGAAGCCCTACGATGACGACATGACCGGGGTCAAGGACCGTTTGCTCACCATCGTTGCCGGCCAGCTCGGTAATCCACACGGACCACTCGGCAAGGTGGTGGCCTTGCTCCTCAATCGGGGAAACAAGCGCGCCATCGCGGGCGCCGTCGACGGCGCTGCCCCCGCCGCGGGCGCGGATGTGGCCGATATCGGCTTCGGCGGCGGCGCGGGCTTGGCGATGCTGCTGGAGCGAGTCGGCCCGGACGGCGTGGTGCACGGCATCGAACCCTCGCCCGACATGCTCGCCCGCGCCCGTGGCACCTACGCCATGGAGGTGGCCGAGGATCGGCTCGTGCTCGCCGAGGGCACCCTCGCCGCCTTGCCGCTGCCCGATGCGAGCCTGGACGCGGCGATCACGGTGAACACCGTCTACTTCCTCGACGACCTGCCTGCCGCGTGCGCCGAACTCGATCGCGTGCTCCGGCCCGGCGGCACGGCCGTGATCGGTATCGGCGATCCGGACGGTATGGCCCGGATGCCTTTCACCCCTTATGGATTCACGCTGCGCCCGGCAGCCGAGGTGACGGGCGCGCTCACCGGGGCCGGCTTCACGGTCGAACAGCGCACCCTGCCCGGCCCGCCGTTCCCCTTCCACCTACTCGTCGCACGCAAGGGGTGAGCGTCGCCGGAAATGACAAAAGGCCCGATCCCGAGGGATCGAGCCTTTTGCTCTCTGTGGGCGAAGGGGGACTTGAACCCCCACGTCCTTACGGACACTGGCACCTGAAGCCAGCGCGTCTGCCATTCCGCCACTCGCCCGAGCGACTCGAAAAATCTAACATGCTCGCCACCCGAAAATAAAATCGGGCCCCTGACCTGCGGTGATGTGAACCTGCACAGCTCGGGAACCGGGGCGCCGCGCCGGGAGTTACCTGGTAGGAGGATCGTGGATATCATGCAAGGAACGTGGTCGGGTTCGGACACGCCGTAAAGGGCACTCCGACAGGACGGACACGCGCACCGAAGGGAGGGCTGTGATGGGCATCGTGTCGAGATTCGAACGTCGCTTACAGAGCGCCGTCGGTGACGTGTTCGCGAGGGTGTTCGGCGGCAGCGTCGTTCCCCAGGAGGTAGAGGCCGCGCTGCAGCGCGAAGCCGCAGATCGGATCCAGGATCTGGAGGGCGGGCATCAGCTCGCACCCAACAGTTATGTGATCACGATCAACGAATCAGATTTCGGGAAACTCGACGCAGATCACGACCTGACGACCAAGGCGTTCGCCAAACATCTGCAGGATTACATCCGCGAGCAGGGCTGGCAGACCTACGGCGAAGTGCACGTGGCGTTCGAGGCATCACCTACGCTGCACACCGGAATGTTCAGAGCGAGCGGCCGCGTCGACCCCGACGCCGGTCGCGGGACCGTCCCCCCTCGCCCCGGACCGCCACAACGACCCGCACACCCGCAACCAGGAGCTGGCCCCATGACGCACAACTCAGGCTACGAGCCAAGCCGAGAGCCCGCGGAGTCCGATCCACGCAACCGCGGGTACGCACCGCCGCCCGCCGCGCCTGGGGCTCCCTATCCGCCTGCCGACGACTACGGCCGCGGTGGCTACGGCGCGCCCGAGGGTCAGTCCGGCTACGACCCCGCCTACGGCCAGCAGGGCGGCGAGTACCACAACGGGTACGACCAGGCCCCGCAGCCGGGCTACGGTCAGCCCGGGTACGGCCAGCAGGGCTATGCCGAGCCCGGTTACGACCAGCAGGGCGGGTACGGCCAGCAGGCCTACAGCCAGCAGGGTGGTTACGGCCAGCCCGGTTACGCCGAGCCGGGTTACGACCAGCAGGGTGGGTACGGTCAGCAGGGTTACGCCGATCCGCAGCAGGCCTACGGCCAGCAGCCCGGGTACGGCCAGCAGGGTTACGCCGAACCCGGTTACGACCAGCAGGGCGGCTACGGCCAGAACGGTTACGCCGAGCCCGGCTACGGTCAGTCCTCCGGTTACGGCGCCCAGGCGGCCGGTTACGCCGAGCCCGCTTACGAGGAGCCCGCCGGTTACGGCCAGCAGGGTGGGTACGCCCAGCCGCAAGCCGGTTACGGCCAGCCCGCGGGTGGTTACGGTGCCCCGGCCCAGTCCAGCTACTCGGCCACGCTGCAACTCGACGACGGCAGCGGCCGCACCTACCAGCTGCGTGAGGGTTCCAACATCATCGGCCGCGGCCAGGACGCGCACTTCCGGCTGCCCGACACCGGTGTGTCGCGCCGCCACATCGAGGTCCGCTGGGACGGTCAGACCGCCATGCTCTCCGACCTGGGTTCCACCAACGGCACGCTGGTCAACGGCTCGCCGGTACAGGACTGGCAGCTCGCCGACGGTGACGTCATCCGGGCCGGACATTCCGAGATCCTGATCAGGATCGTCTGATCCCGTAAGCTGCGCGGTGCAGGTCACGTGTCGACGCCGTCGGCCCTATGATGCTGCCATCACACGCACGGCCCCGACCTCGGGGCCCGCAAGCCAGCACGCTGGTGGGGGTCACTTCGTCCCCTGCCGTACCGACGTACCCGGGCGAACAGGAGGTGGAACGCCGTGCAGGGATTGATCCTGCAATTGACCCGCGCGGGGTTCCTGCTGCTGCTCTGGTTGTTCGTCTGGGCCGTTCTGCGGACCTTGCGCAGCGATATCTACGCGGCATCCGGCATCCGGATACAGCCGAGGGCCGCACGCGGAGCGCGTGGTTCCATCGGTCTGCCATCCCTGAGCCGAGGCCAGAAGGGCGCCAAGTATCTAGTGGTGACTCATGGTTCACTAGCCGGCACTCGGATCACACTCGGCACGCAGCCGGTCCTCATCGGCCGCGCCGACGATTCGACGCTGGTACTCACCGACGACTACGCCTCGACCAGGCACGCGCGACTGTCTCAGCGTGGTGACGACTGGTACGTGGAAGACCTCGGTTCCACCAACGGCACGTATCTCGACCGCGCGAAAGTCACCACCGCCGTCCGTGTTCCGCTCGGCACTCCTGTCCGGGTCGGCAAAACAGTGATCGAGCTGCGATCGTGACACTTGTTCTGCGCTACACCGCGCGAAGCGACCGCGGACTCGTCCGGGGCAACAACGAGGATTCGGTCTACGCGGGCGCTCGCCTGCTAGCCCTCGCCGACGGTATGGGTGGACACGCCGCCGGTGAAGTCGCCTCCCAGTTGATGATCGCCGCGCTGGCGCATCTCGACGACGACGAACCCGGCGAGGACATCCTCGGCAAGCTCGACCGCGCCACCCGTTCCGGCAACGCCGCCATCGCCGACCACGTCGAGGCCGAACCCGAACTCGACGGCATGGGCACCACGCTCACCGCCATCCTGTTCGCGGGCCGCAAGCTCGGCATGGTGCACATCGGCGACTCGCGCGCCTACATGCTGCGCGACGGCGAACTCACCCAGATCACCCGCGACGACACCTTCGTGCAGTCGCTGGTCGACGAGGGCCGCATCACGCCCGAGCAGGCGCACACCCACCCGCAACGATCGCTCATCATGCGTGCCCTCACCGGCAACGAGATCGAGCCGACGCTCATCATGCGTGAAGCCCGCGCCGGTGACCGGTATCTGCTGTGCTCCGACGGACTTTCGGACGTGGTGAGCGACGAGACCATCGGCAACACCATGCGTGAGGGCAATACCGACGAGTGCGCCGACCGGCTCATCGAATTGGCTTTGCGCTCGGGCGGTCCCGACAACGTCACCGTTGTCGTCGCCGATGTCATCGACCTCGACTACGGGCAGAGTCATCCGATCGTCGCCGGTGCCGCCTCCACCGAGGAGGAGGAAGACGCGCCGCCGCCGAACACCGCGGCCGGCCGCGCCGCCGCCATGCGTCCACCGCGTGCCCAGCCGCGCCGTGCCGCCGCCGCTCCCCCGCCGCCGGAGACCAAGTCGCACAAGCTGCGCTGGCTGCTGCTGTCGGTGGCCTTGATCGTGGCCGTCGCGGTGGGACTCGTGGTGGGCTACAAGATGATTCGCAGCAACTACTACGTGGGCGCCGACAACGATCAGGTGGTCGTGATGCGCGGCCTGCCCGGTTCGATCCTCGGCTACGCCATCCACGACGTGGAGCTCACCGCCTGCGTGAACAGCAAGAACGAGATCACGCTCCTCGAGGTCGGCGCCACCGCCCCCACCGGCTGCAAGAAGCTGATGGTCAGCGATCTCAAGCAGACCGGCCGCGACCAGGTGGAGCGCAGCTTGCCGCCGGATTCGCTGGCCCAGGCCCGCGAGAGCATGCGCCGGCTCACCGGCGAGGTGCTCGACCCGTGCCCCAAGAAGGAATCGGTGCCGCAGCCGGGTGTGCTGCCCACCGAGGTTCCGCCTGCCACTCCGGCGCCCGCGCCCGGCCCGGGTGACCAGCCCGCCACGGCGACACCGACGCCCGCACCGACCACTACGCCCGCCCCGACACCTTCCCCGCAGATCTCAGGGGAGAACTGCCGGGTGACGGACTGATGTCCGCACCGGCACCACCGTCGGCGGGGGCTTTCCCGAGTCCCCCAGGCGGATTCGCGCCCGCACCGCCGCCCTCGACGCGGCGGAACCAGGAGCTGTTGCTGCTGGCGGGCGCGGCGGGTATCACGACGGTGTCGTTGTTCATCGTCGAGGCGAGCCAGGAACAGTCGATCACCTGGGACATCGCCAAGTACGGTGTGGCGTTCCTCGCGCTGTTCGGGGTGGCGCACCTGGCGGTTCGCCGGTTCGCGCCGTTCGCCGACCCACTACTGCTACCGATCGTGGCGCTGCTCAACGGTCTCGGTCTCGTCCTGATTCACCGCCTCGACCTCGCCGACGCGCAGCAGGCGGCATACGACTCGAGCCCCATCCCGTCCCCGGACGCCAACCAGCAGATCATGTGGACCGGCCTGGGCATCGTGGTGTTCATCAGCCTGCTCATCGTGTTGCGTGACTACCGCACGCTGGCGCGCTACACCTACACACTAGGCCTGGTCGGACTGATCGCGTTGGCGATTCCGGCACTGTTGCCGAGCCGGTTCTCCGAAGTCAACGGCGCCAAGATCTGGATCAAACTCCCCGGATTCAGTGTGCAGCCGGGCGAATTCGCCAAGATCCTGCTCATCATCTTCTTCGCGGGTGTGCTCGTGGCCCAGCGCGACCTGTTCACCGCCGCGGGCAAGCATTTCCTGGGCATGGAGTTCCCGCGGCCGCGCGACCTCGGTCCGGTGCTGATCGTGTGGGTCGTGTGCATCGGTGTGCTCGTGCTCGAAAAGGACCTCGGCACCTCGCTGCTGATCTTCGGCACGGTGCTGGTGATGCTCTACATCGCGACCGAACGGGTGGGCTGGTTGCTCATCGGCGGCGGCCTGCTCGCGCTCGGTTTCGTGTTCGCCTACCAGCTTTTCGGGCATGTGCGGGTGCGCGTGGACACCTGGCTGCACCCGTTCGACGACTACCACAACACCGGCTACCAGATCTCGCAGTCGCTGTTCGGTTTCGCCACCGGCGGCCTGGCGGGCACGGGCCTTGGCAGCGGGCGTCCGCAGCAGGTGCCCTTCGCCAAGACCGACTTCATCGTCACCACCATCGGTGAGGAACTCGGCCTGATCGGCCTGGCCGCGGTGCTGATGCTGTTCCTGATCTTCATCGTGCGTGGGCTGCGCACCGCGCTCGCCGTGCGCGACAGTTTCGGCAAGCTGCTCGCGGCGGGCCTGTCGTTCACCATCGCCATCCAGATCTTCGTGGTGGTCGGCGGCGTCACCAAGCTGATCCCGCTCACGGGTCTGACCACACCGTTCATCTCCTACGGTGGCTCCTCGCTGCTGGCCAACTACGCGCTGCTCGGGTTGCTGATCAAGATCTCCGACGCCGCCCGCGCGCCCGCGCCGACCCGCAAACGCGCACCGGCGCCGATCGCCGAGGCGTCGACCGAGTTGTTGCGCAGGTCGGAAGGCAGGGCGAGCGCATGAACACTCCACTACGCCGGGTCGCCGTCGCCGTGATGGTGATGGTCGTCGCGCTCCTGGTGAACGCCACCTATCTGCAGGTGGTCAAGGCCGACGACCTGCGCGCCGACCCGCGCAACGTGCGCGTGCTGCTCGACGAGTACTCGCGCCAGCGGGGCCAGATCTCGGCGGGCGGTACCGTGCTCGCCGGTTCGGTCGCCACCGACGACCGGTACAAGTACCTGCGCCAATACCCCAGCAGCCCACCGGCTTACGCCCCTGTCACCGGGTTCTACTCGATGCAGTACGGCAAAACCGGGATCGAGCTGGCCGAGGACCCGCTGCTCTCGGGCAACGACTCGAGCCTGTTCGGGCGCAGGCTCGTCGACATGTTCTCCGGTCGCGACCCGCGCGGCGCCAATGTGATCACCACCTTGAACCCGGTGATGCAGCAGGTGGCCTACGACGAGATGACCGCCAAGGGCTACACCGGTTCGGTGGTGGCGATCGAGCCGAGCACCGGCAAGATCCTGACGATGGTCTCCACCCCGAGTTACGACCCCAACGAACTGTCGGGCCACGACGGTGCGGCAGGCCGGGCGGCGTGGGACCGGCTCAAGAACGACCCGTCCCAGCCGATGCTCAATCGCGCGGTCTCGCAGACCTATCCGCCCGGTTCCACCTTCAAGGCCGTGGTCACCGCCGCCGCGCTGGCCAACGGTGTGAGTGTGGACGACCAGTTCACCGCCGCCCCCAACATCACCCTGCCCGGCACCAGGACCACGCTGGAGAACTACAACGGCGCCACCTGCGGTGACCAGCCGACCGCCTCGCTCACCGAGGCCTTCCGGCGGTCCTGCAACACCGCGTTCGTCGAGCTGGGGATGAAGGTCGGCGCCGCCGAACTCAAGGACCAGGCCGCGGCCTTCGGGATCGGCCCGCACCGCGGTGTCCCGATCCCGGTCGCCGAGTCGACGGTCGGGCCGATCCCCGACAACGCGGCTCTCGGCCAGAGCAGCATCGGTCAGCGCGATGTCGCGGTGACCCCGCTCGACGTCGCCGTGATCGCCGCGACCATCGCCAACGGCGGCTCCCGGATGCAGCCGTACCTGGTGGACCAGACGCAGGCTCCCGACCTGTCGGAGCTGAGTGTGACCGAGCCCTTCTCGGTGGGCCAGGCCGTGAGTCCACAGGTAGCGTCGAGCCTGGTGAACCTGATGATCGCCTCCGAAGCCAACACCGCGGGCGGCGGCCGGTCGCCGTACCAGATCGCGTCCAAGACCGGCACGGCCGAACACGGCAGCAATCCCCGTAACACCCCGCCGCATGCCTGGTATATGGCCTTCGCGCCCGCGCAGAACCCGAAGATCGCCATCGCGGTGATCGTCGAGAACGGCGGCGACCGGGCGCTGGCGGCGACCGGCGGCTCGGTGGCCGCACCGATCGCCAGGTCGGTACTGGACGCAGGCCTGGCAGGGGGCTGAACGAAATGAGTGTGCGAGTGACAACACGGGGGCCCCGATGCTGAACAACGGCGCCATGATCGCCGACCGCTACCGCCTGCAGCGGCTCATCGCCACCGGCGGTATGGGTCAGGTGTGGGAAGCGATGGACACCCGGCTCGATCGCCGGGTGGCGGTCAAGGTCCTCAAGACCGAGTTCTCCGCCGATCCGACGTTCCGTCAGCGGTTCCGGGTCGAAGCACGCACCACCGCGCAGCTCAACGCGCCGGGGATCGCGGGCATCTACGACTATGGCGAGACCACCGACCCGTCCGGCGGCGAAACCGCCTACCTGGTGATGGAGCTGGTGCAGGGCGAACCGCTCAACGCCGTGCTCAACCGCATGGGCAGGCTGTCGGTGATCCAGGGCCTGGACATGCTCGAGCAGACCGGACGCGCGCTCGAGGTCGCCCACGCCGCGGGTGTGGTGCACCGCGACGTGAAGCCGGGCAACATCCTGGTGACGCCGACCGGTCAGGTGAAGATCACCGACTTCGGCATCGCCAAGGCCGTCGACGCCTCGCCGGTGACCAAGACCGGCATGGTGATGGGCACCGCCCAGTACATCGCCCCCGAACAGGCCGTCGGCGAAGACGCCACCGCCGCCTCCGACGTGTACTCCCTCGGTGTGGTCGGGTACGAGGCGCTGGCAGGCGTCCGCCCGTTCACCGGTGAGGGCGCGATCACCGTCGCCATGAAGCACGTGCGCGACGCACCCCCGCCGCTGCCCGCCGATCTGCCCGCCAACGTGCACGAGCTGATCGCGATCACCATGGCCAAGGATCCGGCGCAGCGCTACCGCAGTGGTGGCGAGTTCGCCGACGCCGTCGCCGCTGTGCGCGCCGGGCACATGCCGCCCGTACCCGGTGGTGCCGGCGCGTCGATGACCGGGGCGACCCGGGTGCTGCCGCCCGGACCGACCACCGTGATTCCGGCCGCCGACTACGACGGCGCGACCATGCGTTTCGGCAATCAGCCGCCGACCGGTGGATACGCGGGCCCGGCCACACAGGCCGCCGCGCCCGCCGCCGTCGCCGCGACCAACGATTCCAAGAACAACCAGAAATGGCTGATCGCGCTGGGTGTGGGCGCGCTGCTGCTCGGCGGTGGCGTGATCTGGCTGCTGTTCGGCGGCGAGCCCAACCGCGACACCGGCCCGACCACAACCACCGTGCAGACCACCGCGCCGGTTGCCCCGCCGGTGACGACCACCCGTCCGCTGCCGCCGCCGGTCACCTCCGAGGAACCCGCGCCTACGCAACCCGACCGCCCGACGACCACCACGCCGGAACCGACGACGACCACGGAACCGCCGACCACCACGCCGGAACCGACGACGACCAAACCGGAGCCGACGACCACCGCCCCCAAGACGACCAAACCCGCGCCCACCACCACGAAACCGGCGGCGGCGACCACCACCCGGGACAAGCCGCGTATCCCCACCTTCGATCTACCATTTCCGAATGAGGACAACAACGCCGTAGGCCCGAACATAGGACAGCAATGACCACCCCGAAGAATCTCTCCTCGCGGTACGAGCTGGGCGAGATCATCGGGTTCGGCGGCATGTCGGAGGTGCACAAGGCCCGCGACGTGCGCCTCTCGCGCGACGTCGCGATCAAGGTGCTGCGCGCCGACCTGGCCCGCGACCCAACGTTCTACCTGCGCTTCAAGCGTGAGGCGCAGAACGCGGCCGCGCTGAACCACCCGGCCATCGTCGCGGTCTACGACACCGGCGAGGCCACCGTCGACGACGGGCCGCTGCCCTACATCGTCATGGAATACGTCGAGGGCGACACCCTGCGCGACATCGTGCGCGGCAAGGGTCCGCTGGCGCCGCGCAAGGCGATGGAGATCGTGGCCGATGTCTGCGCTGCCCTCGACTTCAGCCACAAGGCGGGCATCGTCCACCGGGACATGAAGCCCGCCAACATCATGATCAACCGCGCGGGCGCGGTGAAGGTGATGGACTTCGGCATCGCACGCGCGATCGCCGACAGCTCCAACCCGATGACCCAGACCGCCGCCGTGATCGGTACGGCGCAATACCTTTCCCCCGAGCAGGCGCGCGGCGAGACCGTCGACGCGCGCTCGGACGTGTACTCGGTCGGTTGTGTGCTGTTCGAAATCCTCACCGGCCAGCCACCTTTCACCGGTGATTCGCCGGTCGCGGTCGCCTATCAGCATGTGAAGGAAGACCCGCCGCTGCCGTCGTCGGTGAATCCGGCGGTCCCGCGCGAGCTCGATTCGGTGATCCTCAAGGCGATGGCCAAGAACCCGGCCAACCGCTACCAGACCGCCGCGGAGATGCGCGCCGATCTGATCCGGGTGCTCGGTGGGCAGAAGCCGAGCGCGCCGATGGTGATGAACGACGAGGACTACGCCGGCTACGACGAGCCCGCGCCGCGCCGGTTCCACGACCGTGACGACACCTCCGAACACCCCGCCGTCGGCCCGCCCGCCGAGCAGGGCAATCGCACCGGTTTGATCGCGCTCGGCGTCGCCGCGGCGCTCGCCGTCGCGTTCGGCATGTTCTGGGTGCTGATCGGTCCGGGCAGCAAGCCCGACCAGGTCGCGGTGCCGGACATGTCCGGCAAGACCGCGCAGCAGGCCGAATCCGAGCTCGTCAAGGCCGGTTTCAGCGTGGCCGTGCAGCAGAAACCGGACGGCAAGGTCGCGCCGGGCAATGTGATCGCCACCCAGCCGCTCGGCGGGTCGCGCATCGACGAGGGCAGCACCGTCACCCTGCAGGTGTCGACCGGACCCGCGCAGGTCGCGGTGCCGCGCATTCTCGGGATGACCCAGGCCGAGGCCGAGCAGGCGCTGAATTCGACCGGCCTGCAGATGGATCCGAACGTGCAGCGCCGCGCGTCGAGTGTCGCCGACACCGACCGGGTGATCGGGCAGGAACCGACCGCGGGTGTGCGCATCGACATCGAGCAGCCGATCGTCATCGTCATCGGCAGCGGCCCCGAACAGGTCCGGGTACCCGATGTGGTCGGCCAGGACATCTCCGTCGCCGAACCGAACCTCACCGTGAGCGCTGGGTTCAAGGTGGAGGTCAAGGAGGTGCTCTCGCCCCAGCCGAAGGGCCAGGTGCTCTCCACGAGCCCGGCGGGCGGCAGCAACGCGGAGAAGGGCTCGACCATCACCGTGCAGGTGTCCCTCGGCGACCGCATCACCGTTCCTGACCTGACCGGGCTCACCCCCACCCAGGCCCAGGAGAAGTTGCGTGCGCAGGGCTGGACCGGTCAGCTCAGCCAGACGACGGTCATCACCCTCGACGGCAGCGCCTCGGGCAAGGTCGTCGGGCAGAACCCGCCGGCGGGCACCTCGGTGACGATGAGCGGAAATGTGATCCTGCAGGTAGGGGCCTCACCCATTCCACGGTGAGGCTCGCGGGCCTAGACTTGGGCTAGCTCCATCCCACCCAGCACTGCTGAACGAGGAGGTAGCCCATGACCACGGCCAGGGACATCATGAAGCCCGGCGCTCAGTGGATCACCCGCGACGACACCGTGGCCACGGCCGCAGCGGCGATGGCCGATCTCGGTGTCGGCTCGCTCGTCGTCGCCGACGACAACGAACGCATGTGCGGCATCATCACCGACCGCGACATCGTCGTGAAGTGCATCGCGCGCGGCCTGTCGCCGGAACTGACGACCGCGGCCGAACTGTGCGAGGCCACACCGCGCTGGATCAGCGCGGACGCCGATGTGGAAGACGTGCTCGACCAGATGGAAGACCATCGGGTCAAGCGGATGCCGGTGATCGAGAACAAGCGGCTGGTCGGCATGATCAGCGAGGCCGATCTGGCTCGCCACCTGGACGACAATCAGCTCGGCGAGTTCGTCACCGCCATCTACGGGCGGCCCTGACTCACCGTCAGCTCAGGTCGAGGTGCTCGTTCATCGACCTGGCCGCCTCGGCCAGGTCGGTGAGTTCGACGACCTCCACACCGTTGGTGCGGAGTTTGTCCACACCCTCGCAGGCCGCGACGAACAGGCTCGGTTCGCGCCACGCGATGACCACCCTGGGGATACCCGCCGCGAGGATGCGGTCGGTGCAGGGCCGCCGGGTCGCGGTGGCGCGCGTCGAGCAGGGCTCGAGCGTGCTGTAGATCGTCGCGCGGGCCAGCCTGGGGTCATCGGCGCCGAGTTTGTTCAGCGCCGATTCCTCGGCATGCACCTTTTCGTCGGTCTCGCGTGAGTAGCCGGTGGAGATCTCCACACCGTCGACGACGATGACCGCGCCCACCGAGTAGGCCGTCGAACTGGGCGGACACTGCCGGGCCAGCTCGATGGCCCTGTGCATGAAACGGTGATCGAGGCTGTCTGTGTGCACGATTTCCCCTGGGTTCGAAAGTTATCCACAGCCTGTGGCAGTTGTGGAGTCGGTCATGTTCAGGTTGTGCAGTACACCGGTGGATGAACTGTGAACAGCGGTATTTCCCCAGGTCGGCACCGGGAATTCAGTCACAGGGCCGGTGGGTGAATCTGGTCTGTCGGCGCGCCGACCAGGTAGTTCACAACAGCGACATCCCCAAGTTGTTCCACACCCGTCAAGTGGAGTCGGCGCTGCGGTCCACCAGGGAAGAGGGCCGGGCCGACGAAGCGGGGCGCGGCCGCGTCACCGACCAGGATCGGGGCGATCGCCAAGCGGATCTCGTCGACCAGGTCGGTTGCGAGGAAACCTGTGTGCATCCCGGTGCCGCCTTCGACCATCAGCCTGTGGATACCGCGCGCGGCGAGGTCGTCGAGCAGGGCAGCCAGGTCGAGCCGGTCACCCAGGCACACGACCTCGGCCGTGTCGGCGAGTCGATCACCGAGCCGGGCCGCGCCCGCCGTAGTGGTGTAGACGATCTTCGCGCCACCGGTGTGCCAGAAGCGCAGCGCCGGATCCAGCTCGCCCGATGCGGTGACGGTGATCTTCACGGGATACTCCGGTCGCCCCGACGCGACGCGTGTTGCCCGCCGCTCGGCGCTGTTGACCAGCAGCCGTGGATTGTCGATCCGTAAAGTGCCCGCACCGATCAGGATCGCGTCGGACTCGGCGCGCAAACGATCGACCTCGTCGAAGTCGGCGCTGTTGGACAGCAGCAGCCGCTGCGCGCTCGCGTCATCGATGTAGCCGTCGAGACTGGTCGCCACAGACAACAGCACTCGCGGGCGTCTCGGCGGGGCGGCGCTCCCGTCGCCACCGCCGGATGCCGCGGGCACCTCGCTCACGGGGTCACCAGCGCGGCGACCTCCGCCTCGAGCGCCGACACCAGCGCCTCGGCCGGGCGTTCGCCACAGACCTCGAGCCAGTTGGCCAGCATCCGGTGCCCGCCCTGCGTGAGTACCGACTCCGGGTGGAACTGCACGCCGTGGATCGGCAGGCTGCGGTGTCGCATGGCCATCACGATGCCGCTCTCGGTGTGGCCGACCACTTCCAGCTCCGCGGGCATGGTCTCCGGGAGCACGGTGAGCGAGTGGTAGCGGGTGGCGGTGAAAGGGTCGGGCAGACCGGCCAACACGCCCGAGCCGAGGTGGTACACCGAACTGGTCTTGCCGTGCAGGAGTTCCGGAGCCCGGTCGACGGTGCCACCGAACGCCTCGCCGATGGCCTGGTGTCCGAGACAGACGCCGAGCAGTGGCTTCTCGTACTTGGCGGCGGCGTGCACCAGCGGAATGCTCGCGCCCGCCCGGTCGGGGCTGCCCGGCCCGGGGCTCACCAGAACGCCGTCGAAAGCGCCGCCTTCGTCGCCACGGGTGAGCAGGGCGTCGAGGTCGGCCAGGCGTGGGTCGTCGTTTCGCCACACGACGGCGTCGGCACCCAGCTGGCCGAGGTATTGCACCAGGTTGAACACGAAGCTGTCGTAGTTGTCGACGACCAGAACACGCATGCAACGAGGGTACGTGCCCGGCCGGTAGGTCGTCGCATCCATTACCTGGTGGGATAGCCTAGGAGACGACCAGTACCGGAGAATACGAGGACGTCATGCCCAAGTCCAAGGTCCGTAAGAAGGCCGATTACACCCCGAGCCCTGCCAGCCGTACCCCGGTGAAGGTCAAAGCGGGTCCGTCGCCTGTCTGGTACGTCGCGATCATGCTCGGCTTCATGCTGGCCGGCCTGCTCTGGCTGCTCGTGTACTACCTGGCTGCCGAGAAGATCAGCTGGATGAACGACCTGAACGCCTGGAACTTCCTGATCGGTTTCGGCCTGATGGTCATCGGGCTCATCATGACCATGCGGTGGCGCTGAACTACACCGGTGTCATTCATGCACACCTGTGGATGAAGCTGTGGACAACTCGAGGATCAATGGGGGAACAAGCCGCGTGAACGCAGGTCGACCCGCCGACAGCAAGTCCTGGACCACGCCGACCGCCGCCCTGATCGCGGTCACCGGCGGTGGCCTTTTGCTGACCGTTGCGGCCGTGCTTGCCCAGGATGGCCCCTCGCGGCTCTTCCTCGGCGTCGCCGCTGTCGCGGTGCTGGCCATGGCCGTGCTCGCCCTGCGTCAGCGGCCCCGGCTCACCATGGTTCCCGGGTCCCCGCCGCGCCTCATCGTCGGCACTCTCACCGGCCGCGACGAATACCCCCTCGACCACATCGACCGGATCCGTGTGACCTCCTACCGGCGCATCGGCCGCAAGAACACCATGCTCGAGGTCGACGTCCGCCACAACGACACCGAGCGCCTGCTGATCTTCGGCCGCTGGGACCTGGGCACCAACCCAGCCGACGTCTACGACGCGCTCGTCGTCAACGGCTTCGCGAAGGTCGCCACCGACTGACGTTGTTTCACGTGAAGCAAAGAACTCCCCGCCGCGACGATCGCGACGGGGAGTTCTGTTCTCGGAGTCGAGCGCCGAGAACCGCGGCGCCAGCCGCTATGTCACAGTGACCGAAGAGATGACGACCGGTTCGGTCGGGCGATCGTTGCGGTCGGTCTCCACCGCCGCGATCGCGTCGACCACCTTGCGTGAATCCGGGTCGACCACCTCGCCGAAAATCGTGTGCTTGCGGTTCAGGTGAGGCTGCGGTCCCACGGTGATGAAGAACTGCGATCCGTTGGTACCCGGGCCCGCATTGGCCATGGCCAGCAGGTATCCACGATCGAAACGCAGCTCGGGATGGAACTCGTCGCCGAATTCGTAGCCCGGGCCGCCGCGGCCGGTACCGGTCGGGTCGCCGCCCTGGATCATGAATCCCCGCATCACCCGGTGGAAGACGGCGCCGTCGTAGAACGGGCCAGCTTCCGTGCCACCCGCGTTCGGGGTGGTGTACGAGGCGCTGCCGTCGGCGAGGCCGACGAAATTGCGCACCGTCTTGGGCGCGTGGTTACCGAAAAGCGCGATCTTGATCTCGCCGTGGTTGGTGTGCAGCGTCGCCACGGCCGTCTGATGGGGTGAGGTCACGCAGCAATGGTGCCACGCGGTCACCGCGTCGCCGGGCACCTGGTGGAGCGTGGTTTTCGTGTTTGTGCCGTCGGCGGCGTTCTATGCCACAGTGGTCGCATGAAGCTTCGTAACCCGCTCATCGCCTCCCTCGCGATCGCCGGTGCGGGCGCGCTGGCCTGGATCGCCCGCAGCAAGCGCCCCCAGCTGCCCGAACCCGCCGCCGAACCGCCGCGTCTCGGCTACTCCCGCAACGGCTCCGCGCCGGCCCCCGTCGCGGAGACCGGCGCGAGCTGAACCCTCAGCGGCTCACGGACTTCTTGTACTGCACCTGAGCCAGCGGCACGAAGATCAGCAGGATCAGCACGATCCAGATCAGCGACGTGGCCACCGGATGCTGCATCGACCAGGCCTCCGAGGTGGGGGCCAGCGGGCTGGTGTTGCCGAACAGCTGACGCACCGACTCGGTGACCGCCGACATCGGATTCCACTCGGCGAACACGCGCAGCGGGCCGGGCAGGTCGTTGATCGGGACGAAGGCGTTGGACAGGAACGTCAGCGGGAAGATCACCATGAAGCTGGCGTTGTTGAACACCTCAGGCGCCCGCACGAGCAACCCGACCACGGCCATCATCCACGACAGCGCGTAGGCGAACAGCAGCATCAGCAGGTACGCGAGCACCGCGTCGAGGAACGACCCACGAATACGCCAGCCGACGATCAACCCGGTCAGCGACATGACGACGAGGCTGACCAGGTTGATCACCACATCGCTGATCGTGCGCCCGAACAGCACCGCCGAGGGCGCCATCGGCAGCGACCGGAACCGATCGATGATGCCCTTCTGCATGTCTTCGGCCAGGCCCGCGCCGGTGAACGAGGCACCGAACACCACGGTCTGGACGAAGATGCCCGCGATCAGGAATTCGCGGTAGCCGCCTTCCAGCCCCGGCACCTTGATGGCCGAGCCGAATACGTAGGCGAACATCAGCACGAACATGATCGGCGACATGGTCGTGAAGATCAGCACGTCGGGCACGCGCTTGATCTTGATGACATTGCGCTTGGCGATCGTGAGGCTGTCGCTGACCACCATCGCCAGCCGTTCTTCCAGGCTCGGCCCGGTCACCGGTGGTGTCTTGTCGATCGAGACGCTCATCGGCTCTGTCCTTCCTTGGCGTCCGCCTTCTCGGCATCCCCCGCCACGAGTTCTTCGGCCTCGTGCCCGGTGAGGGAGAGGAATACGTCGTCGAGCGACGGCCTGCGCAGCGCGACGTCGTTGATCTCGACCTTGTGCTCGGTGAGCCTGCCGATGGCGGTGACCAGGTCCTGGGAACCGTCGGCCACGGGCACGGTGATCTTGCGCAGACCCGGTTCGATGTGGATTTCGCCGTCGGCCAGGCCGCTGAGCACCTGTTTGGCGTCGGTGAGCTGGTCGACGGTGGCGACGGTGAGTTCGATGCGGTCGCCGCCGACGAGCGCCTTGAGTTCGTCGGCGGTGCCGCGGGCGATGACGGTGCCGCGGTCGATCACCGCGATGGAGTCGGCCAGGCGGTCGGCCTCCTCCATGTACTGGGTGGTGAGCAGCAGGGTGGTGCCGCCGGAGACGAGTTCCTCGATCACATCCCACAGATCCAGGCGGGCGCGTGGGTCGAGGCCGGTGGTCGGCTCGTCGAGGAACAGCACCGGCGGGTTGGCGACCAGCGCGCCCGCGAGGTCGAGGCGCCTGCGCATGCCGCCGGAGTAGCCCTTCACCGGGCGGTCGGCGGCGTCGGTGAGCCGGAAGCGTTCGAGCAGCTCGCGGGCCCGTTCCTTACTGCGCTGCGTGCCGAGGTGATAGAGCCTGCCGACCATTTCGAGGTTCTCGAAGCCGGTCAGATACTCGTCGACGGCGGCGTACTGGCCCGACGCGCCGATGCGCGAACGCAGTGCCTGCGGATTGTTGATGACATCGACCCCGGCGACGGTGGCGCGGCCTTCGTCGGGAACGAGCAGAGTGGTGAGTACACGGACAGTCGTGGTCTTTCCCGCGCCGTTCGGGCCGAGAAGTGCGGTGACGGTGCCTTCGGGGACGGAGAGATCCAGCCCGTCCAGTGCGGTGAGCTGTCCGTACCGTTTGACCAGCCCCTCGGCGACGATTGCGTCGGGCATGATTCTCCTGGATGTCGTAGTTCGCGAACCCTTGGTGGCCTCAGTATTGCCCCACCCACCGACAAGTCGCATCCTCATTTCGGGTGGTTCCTGATGTCAGATGTACAAATTTGTTCGACATGCCGATTGCATGCGACACGCGGCGAATCGGACTGATTTTTGGGCGATGCGGCGACGGACCGGCCCGGAATCGGGGTGGCCGCACATCGCCGACGACGAGAACATGTTCCGCGCGCGCGAGGCGTAAAACCTTGCGTACCAGCGACTTCGGGTGTTCGTAAGAGGTTTGTGATGTCTCACAACACTGCGGCGACCGCTCTGCGGCTGCGGCCGACGGCCCCGTGACGGGCCGCGACACGAAAAATTCTCGGAAACTGATCCGTTGCGCGTACACGATTTCCGCGCGGATCGCGTAGGATCGTTCACGTCGGCCCCTCCCCCCCGGGCCGACCCTACGCGGGCCTCGGCTAACTCCCCCCCTTCGCCGAGGCCCGCTCCCCATTTTCCGGCAAGGTGCAGTTCCATCGCCCGGCAGCCGGGTTCAGGCCACGCGACGCGGCCACGAGAACAGCTAGTGATCCTCGTGGCCGGCGGGCGCTTCGGCCCCCTGTTCGGCCACTGTGCGCCAGGCGGTAGCCAGCCGGGCCGCACGGACCTTCCCGGCGACCCCGAGCAGCGGCGCGTCCCGCTCCCAGCGCTGCCGGATCTCCTGATCCACTCGGTCCCAGTGCGGTTCGAGTTCGGCGAGCAGCGCGGCGCAGCGATCGAAGACGCCGGCGAGCGCGATATGCACGCCCGCCGATATGGCGGGCTCGGTGCTGAGGCCACGCACGGCCGCAAACAGCGCCAGCAGGGCCGTGAGCGCGTCGGCGGGCCATTGCGCTTGCCGGGCTACCCGCACGAGCTGACCGAGCACAGCGGCGAGCACATGCAGGTCTTCGACGGTGCGGAACGGCTTCAGGTAATCGGCGTACCCGTCACCGGGCAGCGTTTCTCCCGGCGCGTCCGCGAAACCGACGGTGGCGTGCGGGATCTCCGGTGCGAACGGCAACGGCGGCAGCGGGGTCACCTCCGCCTGCGGTCCGGCCGCGACGAGCACGGCACGCAGGTCCGGTTTGCCGTCGGAATGTGTACCCGCACGGGCGATCACGAGAAACCGGGTGGCGAAGGTACCGAGGGTGGCGAACGATTTGGTGCCGGTCACCATCCCGTCGCCGGTGACGGTCGTCGTCATGGCCGAGGGTCGTGCTCCGGTGGCCTCGGTCGCGCACATCGAGCTCAACTCGTCGGGGGCGAGCGTGGGCACCAGCGCGTGCAGCGCTTCCTGGTACCCACCGAGGAACGCCGAACCCAATGCGACACTGTCGAATCCGGCGACAGCGGCGCGGTCGACAGAATTGGTGAGATCCGCGCAGCGAGCGCGGTGATGTGCCCAATCCGCCGCGAAATCCGCCGAATCGGCGGCGCCGGGGGCGGCGGTGAGCAGGAAATCGAAAACCGAGGAATTCACAGAAGTGGAGCCTAGGGGAATCGAACCCCTAACCCCTGCCTTGCAAAGGCAGTGCTCTGCCAATTGAGCTAAGGCCCCTTACCGGTGGTGTACCGGCTGGCAACCCGAATCAGCGGGTGGTGACCTCACGCCAGAGATCGGCTTCGTCACGCTTGCGGAATTTGGTGATACCGATGAGAACCGCGATCACAACACCGACCGTGAGGACAATCTTCATGATTCCCACCCTACTGTGATGTTCGGGAGTGGGCCTAGGAGGACTTGAACCTCCGACCTCTTCGTTATCAGCGAAGCGCTCTAACCGCCTGAGCTATAGGCCCGAACTCGATTCCGATCCCCTGCCGGAGCAGTGAACCGCAACGAGACACGAGGTTACCTTACCCGCCCGCCGATAACCAAAACGGCCGGTCAGAGCCAGTTTCCTGGTCCGACCGGCCGTGCCGGAAAACGCGTGTTCCTAGTCCGGATCGGCCAGGGTCACCTGGATGCCACCGACCAGATCGCAGCACTGGTTGTAGATGAACACACCGACCGTCGCCAGCGCGGTGAACAGCACCACGTTGATGAGCCCGATGACACCCGCGTACCCGAAGATTGTGCCCGCGTCGATCAGGCCGCCCGAGCTGCCCTCCTGGTTGAACATCTCGCCCAGCGAGTTGTCCAGGTTGTCCCACACACCCATGCCCGCGAGCACGATGTAGAGCAGGCCGACAGCGACCATCCACACGAAGAACAGCGCGACACTGATGACCAGGGTGATCTTCAGCGTCGACCACGGGTCGATGCGGCGGATCTGCACCGTCGCGCGCAGCGGCTCACCCGACGCGGCGGCCGCGATGGCCACCGGAACGGCGGGCGACACCGGGCCCGAGGCGGCCGCGGCCCGCGCCGACGGTCCGCTCGGCGGCTGCTGGGGAGCCATCGGCAGCCCGGTGTTGGCCATCGGCAGGTCCGACCCCGGATGACGCACATCCGATAGATCGGGCATGTCCTTGACCAGCTCGGGACGAGCGATGCTTCGGGTCGGCCCGTCGATGCCGACGGACTTCACCATCGCGGCTTCCTTGCGCGCCGCCTTGGCCGCCAGGTCGGCGGTGGTGCGCGCGTTGGACGGACCGCTGCCCTTGAGGCCACCGCCACCCTGACCACCCGAGGACGGGCGGCCCTGGCTCGGCGCCTCACCCGGGCGGTACAGGTTGGACTGCGGTTCCCGCTGCGGCAACTGCGCCCAGCCGTCCTGGTAGGGCGATTTACCCTTGCCGTTGCCCGAGCCGTTGGCAGGCCCGTTCGGCTCGGTACCCATCCGCACGGTGGCCTGGTCGAACGATTCGTCCCCGGCGCCACCGGATTCCGGTGCCTTGGCGCCTTCGGCCGCACCCTGACGTGGGATCGGCCGCGGCTGGATCGGAGACGAGGCGACCCGCTCGGTGACGCCGTTGGTCTGGTTCCGATCGTCGTTCGACTGATTCGGTGTGGTCAATGGAATCCTCAGATCCGTTCGTTGCCGCCGCTGGTTGGGTTATTGCTCCGAGGCCGCGTCGCCGATGAGCTGATCGGGATCGGGCTCGTCGGCGTTGCGCGCGATCGCTAGCAAGGTATCGCCATCCGCGAGGTTCATCAATCGCACGCCCTTGGTCTGGCGTCCGGCTTTGCGGACCTGCTTGGCCGCGGTGCGGATGACGCCACCACTGGAAGTGATCGCGTACAACTCGTCCTCGTCGTCGACGATGAGCGCACCCACCAGGCTGCCACGCTTCGGATCGTATTGGATTGTCAATACGCCTTTTCCGCCGCGACCCTGCGCGGTGTACTCCTCGATCGCCGTACGCTTGGCATACCCACCGGCGGTCGCGACCAACAAATAGGTGTCCGGGCGGACCACATTGAGCGAGAGCAATTCGTCGTCGGTGTTGAACCGCATGCCCTGTACGCCGCTGGTGGCGCGGCCCATCGGGCGCAACGCCTCGTCGGTCGCGGAGAAGCGGATCGACTGGCCGTGCGCCGACACCAGCAGCAGGTCGTCGTCGGAGGAGCACAGCACCGCGCCGACCAGCTCGTCGTCGTCGCGCAGGTTCACCGCGACGATGCCGCCG
Organism: Nocardia rosealba; assembly: GCF_020216065.1. Lineage (GTDB taxonomy): Bacteria > Actinomycetota > Actinomycetes > Mycobacteriales > Mycobacteriaceae > Nocardia > Nocardia rosealba. Next base: position 309,970 of record NZ_JAIWNA010000006.1, on the reverse strand, counting down.
GAACGGTTGGAGTCGAAATCGGTGAGCTTGGACTTCTTCACCAGGCCCGCGCGGGTCGCCAGCACCAGGTACGGGGCGTCCTCGTAGGTCTTGAGCTGGATGATCTGGGCGATCTTCTCGTCCGGCTGGAACGCCAGCAGGTTGGCCACGTGCTGGCCACGCGCGGTGCGGTTGGCCTCGGGCAGCTCGTAGGCCTTGGCCCGGTACACCCGACCCTTGTTCGTGAAGAACAGCAGCCAGTCGTGGGTGGAGGAGATGAAGAAGTGCTTGACGATGTCGTCCTGCTTGAGGCCGGCACCCATCACGCCCTTGCCGCCGCGCTTCTGCGAGCGGTACAGGTCGGTCTTGGTCCGCTTGGCGTAACCGGTCTCGGTGATCGTGACGACCACGTCCTCGCGGGCGATCAGGTCCTCGTCGGCCACGTCGCCGTCGGCGGCGATGATCCGGGTCCGCCGGTCGTCGCCGTACTTCTCGACGATCTCGGCCAGCTCGTCGCGCACGAGCGCGCGCTGGCGCTCCGGCCGCTCCAGAATGTCTTTGTAGTCGGCGATCTCGAGTTCGATCTTGGCCAGATCGTCGACGATCTTCTGCCGCTCCAGTGCCGAGAGGCGACGCAGCTGCATGTCGAGGATGGCGGTCGACTGGATCTCGTCGATGTCGAGCAGCTGCATCAGGCCGGTGCGCGCGGTGTCGGTGTTGGCCGAGCGGCGGATCAGGGCGATGACCTCGTCGAGCAGGTCGAGCGCCTTCACCAGGCCGCGCAGGATGTGGGCCCGCTCCTCGGCCTTGCGCAGCAGGTAGCGGGTACGCCGGACGATGACCTCGAGCTGGTGGTTCACGTAGTGCCGGATCATCTGATCCAGGCGGAGCGTGCGCGGCACACCGTCGACGATCGAGAGCATGTTCGCGCCGAAGCTGGTCTGCAGCTGGGTGTGCTTGTAGAGGTTGTTCAGCACCACCTTGGCCACGGCGTCGCGCTTGACCGTCACCACGATGCGCATGCCGACACGGTCGGAGGACTCGTCGTGGATATCGGAGATACCCGCGATCTTGCCGTCCTTGACCTGCTCGGCGATCGAGTTGACGAAGTTGTCGGTGTTCACCTGGTACGGCAGCTCGGTGATGACGATCGTGGTGCGGCCACGCGCGTCTTCCTCGATCTCGACCACACCGCGCATGCGGATGGAACCGCGACCGGTGGTGTAGGCGTCGTGGATGCCCTGGCTGCCGACGATCAGGCCGTGGGTCGGGAAGTCGGGGCCCTTGACGCGTTCCATGCACGCGGCGAGGGTGGATTCCTCGTCGGCGTCGTAGTTCTCCAGCGACCAGTAGATGGCCTCGGCCAGCTCGTTCAGGTTGTGCGGCGGGATGTTGGTCGCCATACCGACGGCGATGCCGTTGCTGCCGTTCATCAACAGCGCGGGCACACGCGCGGGCAGCACGGTCGGCTCCATCGAGCGACCGTCGTAGTTGGGCACGAAATCGACGGTCTCGCTGTCGATATCGCGCAGCATCTCCATCGCCAGCGGCGTGAGACGGCACTCGGTGTAACGCATGGCGGCCGCGCCGTCGTTGCCTCGGGAACCGAAGTTGCCCTGGCCGTCGACCAGCGGGTACCGCAGCGACCACGGCTGGGCCATGCGCACGAGGGTGTCGTAGATCGACGAGTCGCCGTGCGGGTGGTAGTTACCCATGGTCTCGGCGACCGGACGCGCCGACTTCACGTAACCGCGATCGGGGCGGTAGCCGTTGTCGTACATGGCGTAGAGCACGCGCCGGTGCACCGGCTTGAGGCCGTCGCGCACATCGGGCAGCGCGCGGCCCACGATCACGCTCATCGCGTAATCGATGTAGCTGCTCTGCATTTCGTTCTGGATGTCGACCGGTTCGATCCGGTCGCCCGCACCGCCGGACGGTGGCAGCGTGGTCTCAGTCATCGAATCTCCTTAGAGGGCTGATGTGTTCGCGGGCGCGCGGTGGCGCAGCACCGTTCACACATCGAGGAAGCGAACGTCCTTGGCGTTACGGGTGATGAAGCTGCGACGTGCTTCCACGTCCTCGCCCATCAGCACGGAGAACAGCTCGTCGGCCGCGGCGGCGTCGTCGAGCGTCACCTGACGAAGCACCCGCACCGACGGATCCATGGTGGTTTCCCACAGCTCCTTGGCGTTCATCTCACCCAGACCCTTGTAGCGCTGGATGCCGTCGTCCTTGTTGATCTTCTTGCCCGCGGCCAGACCGGCCTCCACCAGCGCGTCGCGCTCGCGGTCGGAGTAGGCGAACTCCGGCTCCGAACGCATCCACTTGAGCTTGTACAGCGGCGGCTGGGCCAGGAACACGTGGCCCTGCTCCACCAGCGGACGCATGAAGCGGAACAGCAGCGTGAGCAGCAGCGTGGCGATGTGCTGACCGTCGACGTCGGCGTCGGCCATCAGGATGATCTTGTTGTAGCGCAGCTTGGCGATATCGAACTCGTCGTGGATACCGGTGCCGAACGCGGTGATGATCGACTGGACCTCGTTGTTCTTGAGGACGCGGTCGATGCGGGCCTTCTCGACGTTGATGATCTTGCCGCGCAGCGGAAGAATCGCCTGGTACATCGAGTCGCGGCCGGACTTGGCCGAGCCACCGGCGGAGTCACCCTCGACGATGTAGATCTCGCACTTGCCCGGATCCTTGGAGCGGCAGTCGGCCAGCTTGCCGGGCAACCCGCCCAGGTCGGTCGCCGACTTGCGGCGTACCAGCTCACGCGCCTTACGGGCGGCCATCCGGGCCTGCGCCGAGGACACCGCCTTCTGCACGATGGTCTTCGCGTCGGCCGGATTGGCCTCGAACCAGTGCGTGAGGTGCTCGTTGCAGGCGCGCTGCACGAACGACTTCACCTCGGTGTTGCCGAGCTTGGTCTTGGTCTGGCCCTCGAACTGCGGCTCGCCGACCTTCACGCTCACGATGGCGGCCAGGCCCTCGCGGATGTCGTCGCCGGTGAGGTTGCCGTCCTTCTCCTTGAGGAGCTTCTTCTCCTTGGCGTACTTGTTGACCACCGTGGTGAGCGCCGCGCGGAAACCCTCTTCGTGGGTACCGCCCTCATGGGTGTTGATCGTGTTGGCGAAGGTGTGGACCGACTCGGAGTAGCCCGAGTTCCACTGCATCGCGACCTCGAGCTCGTGGCCGGTGCCCTTGCCGGTGAAGCCGACGACCGAGTTGTGGATGGCCGACTTGGTGCGGTTGATGTGGCGGACGAAATCCACCAGACCGCCCGGGTAGTGGTAGGTGCGGGTCTTCACCTTGTGCTCGACCGCCTGGGCGGCGACCTCGTCGGCGTGCTTGGGCGCCTCGGCCGTCTCGCTGACCACCTCGTCGGTGACCTCGGAATCGCTCACCCGCTCGTCGGTCAGGGTGATGGTCAGGCCCTTGTTGAGGAACGCCATCTCCTGCAGACGGCGCGCGACCGTCTCGAAGTTGTAGGTGGTGGTCTCGAAGATCTCCGGATCGGCCCAGAACCGGATGGTGGTGCCGGTCCGGTCGGTCGGCTCGCCCTGGACCAGCTTGCCGGGCTTGGAATCCTTGTAGACCTGGGTCCAGTGGTAGCCGTCGTTGTCGATCTCGGCTTCCAGCTTGCTCGACAGGGCGTTCACCACGGAGATACCGACACCGTGCAGACCACCGGACACCGCGTAGGCGTCGGAGTCGAACTTGCCGCCGGCGTGCAGCTGGGTCATGACGACCTCGACGGTCGGAATGCCCTGCGCGTGCATGGCGGTGGGGATACCTCGGCCGTCGTCGACGACCTCGACACCACCGTCGGCCAGCAGCGTCACGTCGACCCTGGTCGCGTGGCCCGCCATCGCCTCGTCGACCGAGTTGTCCACAACCTCCCAGATCAGGTGGTGCAGACCGCGTTCACCGGTGGAACCGATGTACATGCCAGGGCGCTTGCGCACCGCCTCGAGGCCTTCGAGGACCGTGATGGACGAGGCACCGTAGCCCGAATTGTTGCCCGATGCGTTGGAGTCGTTGGCAGCCACTTGTCGGTAGCTCTCCTTACTTGCTGATCCCTGGCGCGGACAGCTCGCAAGCGGCTGCACAACACGCGCGTCGAGGGTTCGCCGCTGGTTACGTCACCATCCTACTGGTAAGGCCAACTTACAGTGCACCTACGACACCCCTGACGTCGCCGTGAATGCGAGAACTCGAACAAGCGCGAGTGGCTTCCGCCTCGCCACATGTTTTGCCGGTCGTAGGGGCCGCTAGGGTTCGCCTCGGCCGGGGTCGCGCCGATGCGTGCTTTCCTGGGGTCTTCCACACTCGACCCGAAGTTATCCACAGGTTTTGTCCACAGGCTGCGAATCTGGGGATCGAAGCGGCGGTGCCGCAACGGAACTCGCACCGGTGACCGCCCGGCTACCCGTAGGTGTCGCGCGGGCCGCGGCCCTTGATGTGGCGTTCGCCCTTGCGCCAGCTCGGCGCCGCCGGACCCGTGATCCGCAGGGAGGTGACCACGCCCTGCCCCACCGCCGCGTTGATCTTGGCAAGGATCTGGCTCTGCAACATCCGTAGCTGGGTGGCCCAGGCGGTGGACTCGGCGGCGATCTTGAGCACGCCGTTCTCGAGGGTCACCGGGGTGGCGTGTGCGGCGATGTCCTCACCCACCACGCTCGGCCAGCGACCGAAGACCATTCCCTCGGCAACCTTGCCTGACCAGCCACGATTCTTCGCGATGGAGCCCGCGAGCGCGGACAACAGCTGGGGATCGCGGGCGTCGGGGCCCGCACCGGACCAGCCGCTGCGGCGGCGTCCACCCGCGCGCAGCTTGCGCACCGGCGACGCTCGACCCTGCCCGACCGACTTGCCGCTGGCCTTGGCCGCGGCCCGTGCTTCCTCGAGGGCGCGGCGGGCCAGATCGATCCCGCGCAGTTCCGCTTCCGGCTCGTCCTGCACGCGGTCCCACCTTCCGGTCTCGAGGCTCATCGGTCGGTTCGGGAGTCTACGCCGGGTGCCCGACAGAGCCGTCGCGCACCGATGTGGCATATGTCCAGCATGTCCACGGTTTTCCACAGGCCCTGTTGATAACTATGGCTGGCTGTGCATATCTTCGGCCACGATCCGTGAGGTTCGCCGGTCCGCGTCGCCCTCGGTCTGCACCCGCAGCGGCGCGGCGGCCAGTTCGGCGGGTACGTCCTCGGCGACCGCGGCGGTGATGAGTACCTGTTCGGCACCCGCCGCCACCTCCGCGAGGGCGGTCCGGCGGCGCCGGTCCAGCTCGGCGAACACGTCGTCGAGCAGCAGCACCGGCTCGGCGCCGGTGTTGCGCAACAGCTCGAACGAGGCCAGCCGCAGCGCCAGCGCGAACGACCACGACTCGCCGTGACTGGCGAATCCCTTCGCCGGCGCGCTGCCGAGCAGCAGTTCGAGATCGTCTCGATGTGGGCCGACCAGGCACACACCGCGGTCGAGTTCGCGCCCACGCGCGGCCGCCAGTTCGCGCAGCACGATCTCGCGCACCTGGTCCACGTCGTCGGGTTCGGGAGCCCGCGCGGGATCGAGCAGGTCGGGCGGAAGGTACCCGGAGCGGTAAGCGATTGCAGCAGGGCGTGATTCCGGCGCGATCGACCGATATGCCTCTGCCAGATAGGGATACAGGTCGTGCACCAGGCGCAGCCGCTGGGTGAGCAACACCGAGGCATGCTCGGCCAGGTGCCCGTCCCACACGTCGAGCGTGCTCAGGTCCGAACGCGAACGCACCTGGCGCCCAGCGGTTTTCAGCAGCGCCGACCGCTGGCGCAACACCTTGTCGTAGTCGGCGCGCACACCGGCCAGCCTGGGCAGGCGGGCTGTGCACAACTCGTCGAGGAACCGGCGCCGCTCCCCCGGGTCGCCACGGACCAGCGCGAGATCCTCCGGCGCGAACAACACGGTCTGCAGGATGCCGAGGATCTCGCGCGACCGGCGAACCGGCGAACGGTTGATCTGCGCTCGGTTGGCGGCACCCTGCTTGAGCTCCACATCCACCCGCAGCTCGCGGCCTGCGTTCACCACGGTCGCCCCGATCGCGGCCTGGGTGGCGCCCATGCGGATCAGCGGCGCGTCGGCGGAAACCCGGTGCGAGCCGAGCGTCGCCAGATAGCCGACCGCCTCGAGCAGATTGGTCTTCCCGTTGCCGTTCGCCCCCAGCAGGACGGTGCGCCCTGGGGACAACTCCAGCTCGGCGTGTTCCCACGAGCGGAAATCACGAACCGACAGCGCACGGATGAACATGTGCGGTGCGGCCCCGCTCAGCCGGGCAGCCGGACCGGCATCAACAGGTAGATGTACTGGCTCTCCAGCGCCGCGAACGCACCGGACTCGAGTACCTTGGGCTCCTCGTCGGACGCAGGCAGCAGCACGGCGGGACGGCTCGGCGTGGTGAAGCCGAAGGTGACCCGGTCGGCGTGCAGCGCCGACAGACCCTCGGTGAGGTATCCGGGGTTGAACGCGATGGTCAGCGGCTCACCACGGAAATCGGCCTCGAGCCATTCCTCGGCGCGGCCTGCGTCGTCCCCACCGGCCGACAGCAGTACACCGTCTGTGGAGAACTCGAGGCGCACCTGGGCGCCGCGCTCGGCCACCAGCGCCACACGCTTGATCGCCTCCGACAGTGCCGACACCGGCAGCGTGGCGATGGAAGTGTGCTCCTTGGGGAGCAACTGGCGGAACTTGGGGAATTCCGCGTCGAGCAGGCGGGTGGTGGTTCGCCTGCCCGCGTTGACGATGCCGAGCAGACCGTCGGCGCCGTTGCCGTTGCCGAGCGAGAGCTGCACGGGCGCGGAGGCGGTGCCGAGCGTCTTGGCGGCCTCGGACAGCGTGCGCGCGGGGATGAGCACCGCGGTCTCGATATCGGGGCGCGTGGGCTGCCACTGCAGGTGGCGCACGGCGAGGCGGAAGCGGTCGGTGGCGGCGAGCACCACGTCGTTGCCCTCGATCTCCACCCGGATACCGGTGAGCATGGGCAGCGTGTCGTCACGGCCGGCGGCAACGGCGACCTGGCCGACGGCCTCGGCGAACACGTCGACGGTGAGTTCACCGGTCTGCTGGGGCACCTCGGGCAGTTGGGGATAGTCCTCGACCGGCATGGTCGGCAGGGAGAACTTGGCGCTGCCGCAGGCGATGAGCACACGGGTGCCGTCGACGGATACGTCCACCGGCTTGTTCGACAGTGCCTTGGTGATGTCGGCGAGCAGACGGCCCGAGACCAGGACCTGACCCGGACCGGCGACCTCGGCCGCGACACGCATCTGCGCGGAGACCTCGTAGTCGAATCCGGAGACCGTCAGGCCGTTCTCGTCGGCCACCAGCAGGACACCACCGAGAACCGGCACGGGAGGCCGGGACGGGAGGCTGCGGGCCACCCAGGCCACCGACTCGGCGAAATCCTCTCGGGCGACCCGAAACTTCATGCTCGCAAGCTCCATCGCCCGATTTGTCCTCTCCGAGTTTCGAATCCGTATGCGGGTGTGTTCAGCGGAGTTGAGGTGCTGCGTCGGCCGCGCACTGAGTCTCGCACAACCTGCCGACAACCAAACGGTACCCGGACAACGCGCGATCTCCGCATCGACCCTCTAGGAGTTCCGCGCGTCCTGATCCCGTCCCTGTTGTCCTTGCCTGTCTGTGAGTGAACCACCGACGGAGCCGAGCCCTCCCGACCGAGTTTCCACACACCCTGTTTTAAAGAGATCTCTCTATGAATGAGAACTGAAGTAGTAGTAGGCACTGTGGAATCTGTGGAGTTCCGCCATTTCCGCAGCTCAGAGGGCTTGGTGGCATGGGGATGGCCGTGGAGTGACTCGAGGATGAATCGGCGGTGTCTGTGGACACCCGAAGTTGTCCCAGATCCATCCTCGAGTAGTCCTCGAGTTGTTCCACCGATTTCACCTACTTGTTCACACCCTGACCAAGGGTGGTGACGAATCGGTGGATTCCTCGAGGAGTCCACAAGAAGTCCTCGAGGAATCCACAGGCCGGATCCGGCGCCGCCGCAGGTCAGTGGCACTCACAGGCTGTTGGTGGAGGAACCTGTGGACGATGTGCACAACTGCCTGTGGGTAGATGCTCCCCAGATCGCTCCCCAGGCCTGTGTGTGAACCGGTGCACAACCGGTGGATTCCTCGAGGAATCCACAGGGATTCCACAGGGCAAAAAAGAACACCGCCCCAGCTCAGGGCGGTGTTCGGGGTTGGGGATGAAATCAGCGGGAGCGCTGTTTGATTCGGGCTGTGAGTTCTTGGACCTGGTCGTACACGCGACGCCGTTCGGTCATCTCCTTGCGCACCTTCTTCTCCGCGTACATGACCGTCGTGTGGTCGCGGCCGAACGCCTGCCCGATCTTGGGCAGCGACAGATCGGTCAGCTCACGGCACAGGTACATCGCGATCTGGCGCGCCTGCGCCAGCGGACGCGCCTTACCCGGCCCGGTGAGCTCCTCCAACGTCGTGTTGAAGTACTCGGCGGTGACCGCCATGATCGTGGCCGCGTTGATCTCGAGGGCGGCGGTGTCGGGCATCAGGTCGCGCAGCACCACCTCGGCCAGCGACAGGTCGAGCGGCTGACCGTTGAGCGAGGCGAAGGCCGTCACCCGGATCAGCGCGCCCTCCAGTTCGCGGATATTGCGCTCCACCCGGCTCGCGATCAGTTCCAGCACGTCGTGCGGCACGTCGAGCCGGTCCATCCTGGCCTTCTTGCGCAGGATGGCGATGCGGGTCTCGAGTTCGGGCGGCTGCACATCGGTGATCAGGCCCCACTCGAACCTGGTCCGCAGCCGCTCCTCGAGGGTGGCCAGCTGCTTGGGCGGACGATCCGAGGACACCACGATCTGCTTGTTCGCGTTGTGCAGGGTGTTGAAGGTGTGGAAGAACTCCTCCTGGATGCCTTCCTTACCCTCGATGAACTGGATGTCGTCGACCAGCAGGATGTCGGTCTCGCGGTAGCGGCGCTTGAACGCCACCTTGCGGTCGTCGCGCAGGCTGTTGATGAAGTCGTTGGTGAATTCTTCGGTCGACACGTACTTCACCCGCATGCCGGGGAACAGCCGCTGCGCGTAGTGACCGGCCGCGTGCAACAGGTGCGTCTTGCCCAAACCCGAAGCGCCCCAGACGAACAGCGGGTTGTAGGCCCGGGCAGGCGCCTCCGCGATGGCCACCGCGGCGGCATGGGCGAACCGGTTCGACGCGCCGATCACGAACGTCTCGAAGGTGTACTTCGCGTTCAGGCTGGCCGAGGACGACGACTGCGGCGGCGCCTCGGGCGACTTGCTGAAATAGGTCGGCCAGTTGTTGCGCGCGTCGACCACCGGCTCGTCGTCGACCGGTTGAGCGCCCGGGGTCCCCGGCCGCGGCGGCTCCGGCGCGGTATCGGCCGGTGTCTCCTCGACACGCGCGGCGGCCGGCTCCTCCTGCGGTTGCGGCCGTCGCGGCGCACGTGCGGGCGGATCGGTGCCGAACAGGGTTTCCTGCCCGGAATGATCGCGCCGCGACGATCCCTGCTCGCGCCTGTCCTGGGGCGGTTCGGGGGCGCGCTGTTCGGGACGGGCACCACGGAAGTCCGGGCGGCCGGCGAACTCGCCGTTGAAATCGGGAACGGGGTAGACAGCCGTCGGCTCGAAATCGGCGCCGGGGAAATCCTCACCGCTGTACTCGCCTGCCTTGTACTCCTGGGGCTTGGCGTACTCGGGAGCCTGCTGGTACTCCGGTTGCTGCTGGTAGTCGCCTTGCGGCTGGTACTCCGGCTCGGCCGGGTACTCGCGCGGCCCGGCGTATTCGGTGCGCTCGCCGTACTCACCGGCCTGCGCCGGGAACTCGCGGCCGCCGAAGCTGCTGCCGTACTCACCATCGCGCTGGTAGTCGGGAGCCTGCTGATACTCGGGGGCCTGCTGCTGGTAGTCGTTGCCGTACTCGCCGGAGTTGCCGTTGTAGTCGTCGGCGCCGTAACGCGGTCGGCCGTAGTCACCGCGCTGGGGATAGTCGGGCACGCTGAAATCGGGGCCGGGGTAGCCGGCGGGCGGACGAACTTGCTCACGCGGACGCTCCGGACGGCTCGTCATCCTGGCGTGCCGGGGCGAACTGCCCGTGCGCTCCCCCGCGGCCGGGCTCGGCGCGGCGATGCGCACACCGAGTCCTTCCACCTGTGGCCCGAGTCTGCGCCCGAGCGAACGCAGGATCGGCTCGCGCAGATCGCGCTCGATCGCTTCCTGTGCCAGCGACGACGGAACGGACAGCAACGCGAAACCCTGGGCGACGGTGAGCGGTTTCACCAGCTTCAACCACGCCTGCTGGGCCCGGCTCACCGCGGGAATGGCGCCGTCGGCCGAGCCGGTGGTGAGTTCGGCGACCACCTCCGGCCACACTGTGGCCAGCACGTTCTGCTCGTCGTCCATGCAGCGTCCTCCCCGGACCGGTTTGTTGGGCCAACGGCCGCCGAGCACGCCAGCGCAGCACCTGTGACCAGGTGCGATCGGCGTGATCGAAGCGAACAACCGAAGCCGGTTCGAACGCCGTGCGGTCCCGGGATCGGACTTGGCGAGGGCACCGTCGGCCCTACGAATATGCCACTCCGGCCGTCTTTCCACACAATTATCCACAGATGTGGACAAACCTGGGGATAGAGGAATTCTGCCAGCGTGTGGCAGTGAAAGGAGCTGGACCTGCGGTTCTTCAGCAATCCCCCGGCTACAGAGGCTAGCCGCAAGGCGCCCGCGACGCCAGAGGTGTGGAGGAACTCACGAAAAGTTGCTGTCCGCGTCAGTGACGCCCGGGCGTGTCGCCGCAGGTCGGCTCGCCGACCGTCGGACACGACCAGCGGGTAATCTGAATGCCGGTACTCGTCCCGACCCTGTCCGGCCCGGACGTTTGCCGACCGTTTCGCCCCATGTGGGCCGAATTTGACCCTGTATGGGGCGATCAGTACCCTCATACAGTCACCCCTTGGCGCGGTGGCGGCTGTGCGCTGCACGCTGATCGCCAAGGCACTCTGTGCGTAGACCGCGGTCCGCAGCGCAGAATCCGAATCACCGAAAACTTCGGGTACCTCACCGGTGCCCACCAACTCGAGGAGTGTTGACCGTGGCCAAGGGCAAGCGGACGTTCCAGCCGAACAACCGTCGTCGGGCGCGCGTGCACGGCTTCCGCCTCCGGATGCGGACCCGTGCGGGCCGCGCCATCGTTTCGGCGCGTCGCCGTAAGGGCCGCTCCGAACTGACTGCCTGATCGCGCGTAGTCGGACGCTCGGGTGTTGCCTGAGCCGTATCGGTTGCACCACCGTGCTGATTTCTCCCGCACGGTGCGCCGCGGTCAGCGAATCGGGAGGCGAGATCTCGTCGTACACGCGTTCACGCATACGTACGACGATGTCGCCGACGGCGATTCCCTGGTCCGCGTAGGCGGTCCTCGGTTCGGGCTGATTGTCAGCAAGGCGGTGGGTAACGCGGTGGTTCGCCACCGGGTGGCCCGCCGCCTGCGTCATATGTGCGCCCAGGTGATCGATGACCTGCCCGCCGATACCGATGTCGTGATCCGGGCCCTGCCCGGTGCGGCTACCGCCGACTCCGCCGAGTTGCTGCGCCAGCTGCGCGCCGGACTCCGCAAGCTCGGCTTGCACCGGGTTCCGGCGGCCGCGCTCGGTCGCACCTCGGCCGGTGAACGGTGATGCGCACGCTCGCTCGGTTACCCGCGAACGCGCTGATCTTCCTGATCGAGCTCTACCGCACTTATGTCTCCCCCACCCGGATGCCGATCTGCCGCTTCACCCCCACGTGCAGCGAGTACGCGGTGACCGCCCTGCGGACCCGCGGGCTGGTCGTCGGATCGGTACTGACGGTCGTTCGCCTGGCCAAATGCGCGCCCTGGCACCCTGGGGGGTGGGATCCCGTGCCGGAGCGCGGGTCGAATGCTTTCACCAAGTCATCGCCCGCGCTGATCGGCGATACGAACGACGGGAGTACCTAGAGCCGTGCTCGACATCATCTACTGGCCGGTATCCGCCATCCTATGGTTCTGGCACAAAGCCTTCGGCTTCGTGTTCGGCCCCGACAGCGGGCTCACCTGGAGCCTCGCCGTGGTGTTCCTGGTCTTCACCCTCCGGCTGGTGTTGTACAAGCCGTTCGTGAAGCAGGTCCGCACCACGCGGCAGATGCAGGAGCTGCAGCCCCAGATCAAGGAGCTGCAGAAGAAGTACAAGAACGACCGCGAGACCATGGCGCGGGAGATGCAGAAGCTGCAGAAGGAACACGGCTTCAACCCGCTCATGGGCTGTCTGCCGGTGCTGGTGCAGGTGCCGGTGTTCCTCGGTCTGTTCCATGTGCTCCGCTCGTTCAACCGGACCGGTCACGGCTGGGGTCAGCTCGGTTTGACCGCCGAGGAAAACGCCAACATCGGCAACTACATCTTCAGCGCCACCGACGTCCAGTCGTTCCTGAGCGCCCGTATCTTCGGCGCCCCGATCGCGGCATTCATCACCGCGCCGGTGAGTGAGCTGCAGGCATTCGCGGACTGGGGCGGCACGCCGACCCGGATGAGCATCGCGCTCGTCGCCGTCCCGCTGATGGTGATCGCCGGCGTGGCGACCCACTTCAACGCTCGCGCTTCCGTCGCTCGCCAGACCCCTGAGGCCGCAGCCAACCCGCAGGCCGCCATCATGAACAAGCTGTCGCTGTGGGTCTTCCCGCTCGGCGTGATGGTCGGTGGCCCCTTCCTGATGATCGGCATCCTGCTCTACTGGGTGGCCAACAACATCTGGACCTACGGACAGCAGCACCTGGTGTTCGGCCGGATGGAGAAGGAAGAAGAGGCCAAGAAGCAGAAGAAGCTCGAGCTGCGGGCGCAGAACGCGCCCAAGCCCGGTGCCAAGCCGGTCGACGTCCGCAAGAAGCAGGACGCGCCCGCCGACGAGTCGCCCTCGGCGAACGGCACCGCGGCGAGCAACGGCACCCCGAAGCAGTCGGCCAAGCAGGGCGGCAAGCGTAAGCCCGGCGGGCAGCAGCGGCCGGGAAACCGTGGCCGCGCGAACCAGAAGCGTAAGCGCTGAGACGCGACCGGATAGAGGGAAATCCAATGACTGTTGAGACCCAGACCGACGGAGGGGACGCCACCGTGTCGACGACTGTGGACGTCGTGAACGACGCCGAGGAGGCGTTGATCGAAGAGGGCGAGATCGCGGGCGACTACCTCGAGCAGCTGCTGGACGTGCTCGACTTCGACGGCGACATCGACCTCGACGTAGAGGGCGACCGTGCGGTCGTGAGCATCGACGGCGGCCGCGACCTGACCAAGCTCGTCGGCCGCAATGGTGAAGTTCTCGACGCGCTTCAGGAACTCACCCGCCTGGCCGTGCAGCAGGCGACCGGCGTCCGTAGCCGCCTGATGCTCGACGTGGCCGGCTGGCGCGCCCAGCGCCGTGCCGATCTGAGCGAGCTGGGTGTGGCCGCCGCCAAGCGGGTGCTCGAGTCGGGCAAGCCCGAGGCGCTGTCGGCGATGACACCGTTCGAACGCAAGATCGTGCACGACGCCGTTGCCGACATCGACGGCGTGGCGAGCGAGAGCGAAGGTGTCGAGCCGAATCGTCATGTGGTGGTTGTGCCGGAGTAGGCTCACACCGCCGCGACCACGCAGGAAGTAGTAAGGCCTCCGGTCCCGGACCGGGGGCCTTATTCATGCCCCGATCACCACCACTGGAGAAGGATGTTTCACGTGGAACGAGAACTGGGTGCGCTGTCCGCCGAACTGGAACCGCCCGCTGCCGCAGCCCGGCTGTTCGGTGACCGCCTGGACCTCGCCCGCCGCTACTGCGCGGCGCTCGCCACCGCAGGCGTGGAGCGCGGGCTCATCGGTCCGCGCGAAGTCCCCCGGCTCTGGGAGCGGCACATCCTCAATTGCGCGGTGGTCGGTGAACTGATCGACGAAGGCGCGTCCGTGGTCGATGTCGGCAGCGGCGCCGGACTGCCGGGCATCCCGTTGGCCATCGCGCGGCCGGACCTTCGTATCACGCTCGTGGAGCCGCTGCTGCGCCGCACGGTGTTCCTGAGCGAGTTCATCGAGGACGCCGGGCTCGATGTCACCGTCGTGCGCGGGCGTGCCGAACAGTCGGGCGTCATCAAGGAAGCCGGTGGTGCGGATGTCGTCACCTCCCGAGCAGTCGCCCCGCTCGCCAAACTGGCGCACTGGTCGCTTCCCCTCCTCCGCGACCACGGACGCATGCTCGCGCTCAAAGGAACCAGCGCCGCTGAGGAACTCGAGCGTGACGGTGCCGAACTGATTCGCGACGGCGCGACCGATCTTCGCGTCGTCGGCTGCGGCGCCGGGATTGTCGAAATCCCGACCCTCGTCATCAGCGCCGAACTCCTCCCCCGGGCCGAACGCCCGAACCGTCGCGGCGGACGTAAAGCCGCTGGCGCGGAAAAGAAGATGAGAAAGCGCAACAACTCCTGAATCGCCACTTCCTCGCTTTCGAATGCCACTCACCGAGTTTCGTACCGTGACGAAATAGGCCGAGGGTGGTTGGGTGCACCTGATTCAGGTCGAATTTCGCCATAGCGACTGGGATGGCAAGAGGTGGGCGCAGGAGTAGCAGACTACGGCCATGCCTCGACCGTCGTGATGGCTGATCGTCAGCGGAACCGGCTCCAGCGCGGAATCCGGTGGGGGCGACGGCCAATGACTCGTGCGGTGTTTCACGTGGAACGCGATCGCGCGTTGTTTCCCGTGAAACAAGCGTCGGTGAAGTGAATTCTGTGCCGCGTTGTGCGTGTCCCGTGCGGCGTGCCGCGATTCAGCTTTCCTAACTGTCCCGGTGCTGGCAAGCTATTGAGGGTCGGCGCGAGTGAGTCCATCTCCTCGAATTTCGAGTTCTCCACCGACGCAGTTTGTTTGTGATGACACGGCGCCGACGTTCGTCGGGGATACGTGATCTGAAGTTCTCGGGTTAGGAGCAATCTATGTCGAGCGGTCCGGCGAATGTTTCACGGGAAACAACGTCGCGGGTCCCGGGGATGCTGGACTCCAGCAGCTTCGACGCGGAGACGTTCGGGAATACTCCTTTCGGGCACATCTCCCCCGCCGAGACCCCGATCGCGGCGGAAGCGCAACGCGCCAGCCAGATTCTGCATCCAGGAAAGGTCACTGTGCCGAAACCCCGCGAGCAACGGATCATCACCATCGCCAACCAGAAGGGTGGCGTAGGCAAAACGACAACGACGGTGAATCTTGCCGCCGCACTGGCGCATCAGGGGATGACCGTCCTCGTCGTCGATCTAGACCCGCAGGGCAATGCGAGTACGGCGCTGGGCGTCGCCCACCACTCCGGTGTGCCATCCAGTTACGAGCTGCTGATCGGTGAGGTGTCGGTGACCGACGCCATTCAGCAGAGCCCGCACAGCGAACGTCTGTTGTGCGTTCCCGCCACGATCGACCTCGCCGGTGCGGAGATCGAACTGGTCTCGATGGTCGCGCGCGAAGGTCGGTTGAAGACCGCGATTCGCGACGCCGCCGTCGCCGGATACGACATCGACTACGTGTTGATCGACTGCCCGCCCTCGCTCGGTCTGCTCACCGTCAACGCGCTCGTCGCGGCCAAGGAGGTGCTGATCCCGATCCAGTGCGAGTACTACGCGCTGGAGGGCGTCGGCCAGTTGCTGCGCAATATCGGGCTGGTGCAATCGCACCTCAACCCGGAGCTGCACGTGTCGACGGTGCTGCTCACCATGTACGACGGCCGCACCAAGCTGGCCGACCAGGTCGCGGAGGAAGTGCGCAATCACTTCGGCGACGTGGTGCTCAAGTCGATGATCCCGCGCAGCGTGAAGGTCTCGGAGGCGCCGGGCTACGGGATGACCGTGCTCGATTATGATCCAGGCTCCCGTGGCGCGATGAGCTACATGGACGCCGGGCGTGAGCTCGCCGGGCGCGCCCAGGTTGTCCAGGGCGCGTCGTAGTGCTGGTGTGTTGGAACGAGGAAGGGATCGGTAGCCGATGAGTCAGGCGAAAAAGGGCGGTCTCGGTCGCGGGTTGGCGGCGTTGATCCCGACGGGGCCCGCCGTGGCGCCCGGGCTCAGCAGTTCCGCGGCGAGCGTGATCGGCATCAACCCGATCGGCCCGCAACCGGCCGAGGCGTTCCTGCATCGCGTTCCCGATGCCGAGCCCGCAGAGCCGGAGGAGGATCTGGTCTCCCCCGGCGACGCGGTGTACCGAGAGATCCCCGCGGATCAGATCGAACCGAACCCGAAGCAGCCGCGCTCGGTGTTCGAGGAAGAGGCGCTCGCCGAGCTGGTGCACTCGATCCGTGAATTCGGGTTGATGCAGCCGATCGTGGTGCGTCGGCTCGAGCCGGGTGTCGACAAGTTCCAGTTGGTCATGGGCGAGCGTCGGTGGCGCGCATGCCAAGAAGCGGGCCTGGCTACGATCCCGGCCATCATCCGCGATACCGCGGACAGCTCGATGCTGCGCGACGCGCTGCTGGAGAACATCCATCGCGTGCAGCTGAATCCCCTCGAAGAGGCGGCGGCGTATCAGCAGCTGCTCGAAGAGTTCGATGTCACCCACGAGGAACTGGCCTCACGTATCGGCCGCTCGCGTCCGGTGGTGACGAACATGATCCGGCTGCTGAAGCTCCCGATTCCGGTGCAGCGTCGGGTGGCCGCCGGTGTGCTGTCGGCCGGCCATGCCCGCGCGCTGCTCGGTTTGGACGCGGGCGCCGAGGCGCAGGAGGCGCTGGCGGAACGGATTGTCGCCGAAGGTTTGTCGGTGCGCTCCACCGAGGAAGCGGTGACGCTGGCCAACCGCAATCCGTCGGAGGTCGCTCCCCCGGCGCCGAAGCGCAAGCCGATCCACATGCCGGGTCTACAGGAAGTCGCCGAACGCCTATCGGGTTCCTACGACACCCGCGTGACGGTGAGCCTCGGCAAGCGCAAGGGCAAGATCGTTGTCGAGTTCGGTTCCGTCGAAGATCTCGAGCGCATTGTGGCGCTGATGGAGCAAGCCAGCCCTGAAACGTCACTGTGACAGGGACTTCCCAGCCTTTATACATCTCGGAAAGAGGCGGCATTACTGTGGATAGTGATGTGGCGTGAGCGTGGATGAATCGGACAGCTGGAGGCTGAACAGAGCAGTGTCGACCAGCGTCACAGCATTGACCCTCGACGGACTCGATCGGCTTCCG
This sequence comes from Nocardia rosealba, assembly GCF_020216065.1. Classification (GTDB taxonomy): domain Bacteria; phylum Actinomycetota; class Actinomycetes; order Mycobacteriales; family Mycobacteriaceae; genus Nocardia; species Nocardia rosealba. The sequence continues at coordinate 292,795 of NZ_JAIWNA010000006.1, read as the reverse complement.
GCGCATACCCGGCGGTGTGTTTTCTGGGAGCTCGATCCGGCGGTCGCCGCCGACTCCCAGTCCTTCAGCGATCCGGTCTTCGAGAAGGAGGCATGGCTCTCGACGGTCATGCTCGAATGGGGATCATGCGGGCAGGTGGCACAGGTCGACAACAACATCGCCGGCTGCGCGCTGTATTCGCCGCCGAGTTCGGTGCCGCGCTCGACCCTGTTCCCCACCTCCCCCGTGAGCCCGGACGCCATCCTGCTGACGACGCTGCAGGCCGAATTCCCCTATGACGAATCTGATGTAGCCCACCGGCTGGTGCAGGCCGTGGTGGCCGATCTGGTGCGTCGCGGTGTGCGGGCGCTCGAGGCATTCGGCATCCGCAATGGACCGCCGTCGAGCTCGGTCGCCGATCGGGGGCTCGGCTCGTCGATGCGGCTCATGGAACGGATCGCCGCTCCCCTGCGCGATCGGGCCTCGACCACCCAGTGCACCCCGGAAACCTGCATGATCGACGCGGACTTCCTCGAGGACGTCGGCTTCGAAGTGGTGGCCCAGCATCACCGCTTCCCACGCCTGCGTCTCGAACTCGACTCCGACCACGGCTGGAAGGAAGACGTCGAGCGCGCCCTCGACCAGCTTCTGGCCGCCGCCGAGATGGCCCCACCTGCCAGAATCGGCGTGCGCTAGCCGACACAAGAAAGCGGCCCCGCCTGCGCGGGGCCGCTTTTGTGGTTTCGGGAGAACATGGGTGACTCGCCGGGGACGGGCTGCCGCGACCCGCTACTCGGTCTGGCCGCCGACGTAAGCCTCACCGCACCTGGGTCTGGCCTGAAACTCCGGGGAGGCGGACGAGACCGGAATTTTCCGGCAGCCGATCCTGGGCCGCCAGTTCCTCGGCGAGCAGTTCGGCGAAGGTGTAGGTACCGGTGGGCTGGTCGTCCTGGCCGAGCAGGTACAGCCGCTTCACCGAGATGAGGATCGCCTCGGCGATCACGTCCCGCATGCGCGGGTTGGTGAGGATGGAGGCGTCGTATTCGTTGGTGAGGTAGCCCAGGTCCACCTGGACCGTCGGCATCTTGGTGAGGCGCAGCAGATCCCAGGTGCGCTGATGGGTGCGGCAGTCCTGCAGGGACGTGCGGGCAACCACTTCGCGCTGGATGAACCCGGCGAGTACCTGCCCGATCATCGACACCGAACCGTGCGAATTACCGAAGTAGAACCCGGCGACGCCCTGCGCCGACGGATTGTCGCTCATCGCGCAGCGCAACGAGATCATCAGATCGGCATCGAAAGCGTTGGAGGTATCGGCGCGTTCGGCATCGGTCGGGTTGGCGCCCCACGGACGCGACAGGAACGTCTCCATGCCGGTGGCGGCCATCCGGCCCTCGAGCCGCGAGGCCAGATCCCACAGGATCTCCGACTCGTACACGTCACCGAACTCCGTCGGCACGGCGAATCCCTTGTCGGGGCCACCGAATCCGGGGTCGATGACGATGCGCTTGCCGGTGAGCTGCGGTCCCGCCCGGTGCACCACCTCTTCCTCGGCGATGCGATGCGGGTTGCCGCCGGTGACGCGCGCGCCGAGCAGATCGAGCGAGCGCAGTGTGTCGGGCCCACAGATGCCGTCGGCCGAGAGACCGATCTCGCGCTGGAAGGCGCTGAGTCCCTCGTGGGTGTGTGGACCGAAGTAGCCGTCGACCCGGTGCACGTAGAAGCCGAGGTCCTGCAGCTTGCGCTGCAAGGTGGCCACGTCGTCGCCGTACAGCGGGGCGGACAGCTGGTAGATCAGTGTGCGGGCACCCAGGCGATAGGAGGCTTCCTTCAGCGCGCGATACGTGGCCGGGCCGACGATCCCGTCGACGAGCAGACCACGCTGCTGCTGGAACGCGCGAACCGCCGAGTCGAGCGAGCGGTCGAAGACCACATCGGTGTCCTGCCAATCGTGCTGGCGATGCAGGAAACCGAGGCTTGCGAGGGTGCTCCGAACCTCTGCGACGGCCGGTCCTGAATCGCCGTGACGAAGTCGGTGCATGCGTAAGAGCCCTTTCCTTCGGCCGGAGCGTCCGTCGATTGTCTCAGACCCGGGCGGTATTACGGGAATCCCGGGTCCAGGCATCCTACGGCGCGTCGGCCGGTGGGAGGTGTCTTTGTCGGATCGATCGCGGCTCAGATGAGCCCGTCGAGCTCGCGCAGCAGCGCCGCCTTGCCCTTGGCGCCGACGATCTGCTTCACCGGCTTGCCGCCCTGGAACAGGATCATGGTCGGCAACGACAGGATCTGGTAGTCGCGGGCTGCGCCGGGGTTGGCCTCGGTGTCGAGCTTGGCGATGGTGAGCTTGTCGGCATGGGTGCCCGCGATCTCCTCCAGCACGGGGGCGACCATCTTGCACGGGCCGCACCAGTCGGCCCAGAAGTCGACGAGCACGGGCTTCTCGCTGAGCAGCACGTCGTCGGCGAAGGACTGGTCGGTCACGGTGATGGTGTTGGCACTGTCGGCCATGGGTGTTCTCCTAGCTGGGTGGAACGCGAAATCAGTTGGCGGACACCGCGGCCGGGCCATCGGCGTTGTCGAGTGTGTTGGCGGTGATGTCGCCCTGCTCGGCGAGCCAGCGCTCGGCGTCGATGGCGGCGCGGCAGCCGGTGCCCGCGGCGGTGATCGCCTGGCGGTAGGTGTGGTCGACGAGGTCGCCCGCGGCGAACACGCCCGCCACATCGGTGGCGGTGCCCGGATCGGTCACCTGCACATAGCCTTCACCGTCGAGCGCGACCTGGCCCTTGACCAGTTCGCTGCGCGGATCGTGGCCGATGGCGACGAACAGGCCGGTGGCCGCCAGTTCGGATTCTTCGCCGGTCCTGGTGTCGCGCAGGGTGAGGCTGGTGACGCTGTTGTCGCCGTTGACCTTCACGACCTCGGCGTTGAGCCGGAAGTTGATCTTCTCGTTGGCCTTGGCGCGCTCGAGCATGATGCGTGAGGCACGGAACTCCTCGCGGCGGTGCACGATGGTGACGCTGGCGGCGAACTTGGTGAGGAAGGTCGCTTCCTCCATCGCCGAGTCGCCGCCGCCGACCACCACGATGTCCTGGCCCTTGAAGAAGAAGCCGTCGCAGGTGGCGCACGCGCTCACGCCGCGGCCGAGCAGTTCCTGCTCACCGGGGACGTGCAGGTAGCGGGCAGCCGAACCCATGGCGAGGATGACGGCGTAGGCCTCGAAGGTCTCGTCACCGACAGTGACCTTCTTCACCGGGCCGGACAGGTCGATCGCGTCGACGTCCTCGGTGCGCAGGTCGGCGCCGAAACGCTTGGCCTGCTCGCGCATCTGCTCCATCAGGTCGGGGCCCATGATGCCCTCGCGGAAACCGGGGAAGTTCTCCACCTCGGTGGTGGTCATCAGGGCACCACCGAACTGGGTGCCCTCGAAGACCAGGGGCGCCAACTCGGCGCGGGCGGCATAGACGGCCGCCGTGTAGCCGGCGGGTCCTGAGCCGACGATGATCAGGTCGCGAACTGGCGTGCTCATGGGGCCCTTCCGAAAAGCAATGCTGGGACGTGTCAGTCAACAACAGCCTAAACGGTGTTGTTCCCTGTGTTGGTTTGGCGGCTGGCGCCGCGGTTCTCGGCGCTGAACCCCCGCCTCTTCCCTCCCTACGGGCACTCCTTCGTCGCACCCTTCGGTCAGTCCAGAGGCGGGGACGCGCCGAGAACGGGTGAGTGTGGGGCCAGAAGGGCTGGTCAGCCGATGTCGCGGACGGCTAATCGGCTGGGGGCGCCCGTGGTGCATCCGGTGCCGACGACCAAAGCGGTGATGGTGGGGGTTTGGGGGCCTTTGACGAGGACGAGTACGGCGTCGTCGCCGCGGAAGGTGATGCTCGACGCACCCAGGACGGCACGGTCGATGCCGTTGGCCTGCACGCAGCGGGTGAGGGCGGCTTCGTCGGCGAGGGGGCCGTGCACGTCGCGTTTGCCGAGGGCGGTGAGGGCGGCGGCCGCGGTGAGGTCGTCGCCCGGGGTGGCCGGTTCGGTGGGTGGGGCCGCGGTCGGTGTGCCGTCGGTGTTGTCGAGGGTGCCGACTACGGCGCCCGCACCCGCGAGGACGGCGATCGTGGCCGCTGCCGCCACCAAGAAACCCATCCTGCGCCGGGACTTGTACTGCGCCAACGAGATCGGCGTGGACTGTTCCGCGGCGGGGGTGGCGATGGTCGGGACAGACGTGATCCGTGCGGTCGGGCCGTCGCCCGCGTCGGGTTCGGCGACGGCAGGCACGGAGGTGATTCGTTCGGTCGGCCCCTCGTTGGCGTCGAGTTCGGCGACGAATCGGAACATGCGGTCGGCCACGTCGTCGGGCATGCGGTGCATGACCAGGTCGTCGTCGGCCAGCGTACGGAGGTGGGTGTTCACCTCGTCGAGATCGTTCAGATAGCGCAGCGCGTCCGGGTCGGTGCGGACCTTGGGCCACAGTTGCTCGCGGAGTTCCGGTGCGAGATTGTCGGCGTGCAGATCGGCCAGCAGTTCCGACGGGAACGGAGGCTGCGGCACGGATCGAGCCACCTCGCACCTCCCCTGTTCTGTCGATTTTCGGATCGCAGCATGTACATCGCTGACTTGTTCGTCACTGTTAATGACGCATCCGGGCTAGCTCCGGTTCCCTGGATCCCGGAAAAATTCCAAACGTTCTTGCAAACGTACGCGCGCTCGGGCGCATCTGCTCTTGATCGTGCCTTCCGCCACGCCGAGTGCCAAGGCGGTTTCGGCCACACTCCGCCCCTCCATCTCGGTCATCACCAGGGCGAGCCGCTGTTCGTCAGGGAGGGTGAACAGCGCCTCGCTCACCACGAGGTTCAGCTCGTAGTCGGCGTAGGCATCGCGTGGCTCGACCGCCTCGGGCATGGTGTCGGGGGTGACGGAGATGGCGCGGCGGGTCTTGTTGCGCCGGATCCGGTCGAGGCAGGCGTTCACGACGATGGCGTGCAACCAGCTGCGCACCTCGGACTCGGCGCGGAACGTCTCGGCGGTGCGATGGGCGGAGAACAAGGCGTCCTGCAGGCAGTCGGCGGCGTCCTCACGGCTGTACGACGTGCGCAGCGCGGTCTGCCAGAGGTGGTCCTTGTGCCTGCGCAGCAGTTCGGAGAAGGCATGCGGTTCGCCGCGTACGTGCGCGGCGAGGAGTTCCTTGTCGCTGCCGTTCTCCAGGAACGAGCGATCGCGGAACGCCGCCTGGCGCGTTGTCCCCCCGCGTACTTGCTCGTTGACTTCCGGCGACAACACCTGACCCCTTGGACAGCGCTCATTACGGCGACTTCATGTCGGCGAACGAGGCCGATCCATCACCTGACTACAACGCGGCGTCCAGGACCGACGTCGACAGATCCTGGGTAGCTCCCTGCCGAGAGCGCGGGGTGATCATATCGCTGATAACAATTGCGCACCAACCGGACCGCGGTTCGATGAACAGTGATGTTCTAGCGCGAAATAGGCATCCACCTGCGCAGATAGCAGGTGGGAAGGACTGCGGCGCGGATTTACGGCGCGGCGTCGAAGCGGACGTCGGCGACGGCGGTCTGGAACTGTCCGCCCGAATTCGCCAGTCCGGTGATCCATACGAGCACGAAGCGAGCAGCCTGATCGGTCTGCACGGCGACCTCGGTGACGCCGTCGCCGAGACGGGCGGAGCCGATCAGCTGAGTCTGGTCGAGCGTAGGCGTCTCGGTGGGCGAGGTCCGGATCTCGACGGTGCTGCCCGCACTGGGCGAGGTGATCGAGACATTGGTGAGTTTGGCGGGCGCGGGCAGCGTGGCCAGCAGTCCCACGCCCTTCTTGAGGGCGGGGAACTGCTGGAAGTACTGGTCGGTGCGCCACACCGTTTCCGGGTTCTGGTCGAGCACCGCGCCCGCCGTCGCGGCGCCGTCGGGGGTGCCCTCCGGGGAGAACACCCTGGCACCGGTGACGGCCACCGGCACACTCGACGGTTGCGCGGGCTGGTCCGCCGTCGGTGCGGCGGCCGCGCTCGGCGGCGCCACACTCGACGTGAGCCCGATATTGATCTGCTGATCCAGCGGCTTGTCCGACGCGCCGGGCGCGAAGATACTCACCATCCACCAGATCAAGATGCCGACCACCAGCGCGGCGAGCACGCCGAGGCCGACCATGATCCACATCATCCGCTTGGAGCGTTCGCGTTCGGCCGCAAGCAGTTCCGGGTCGGCGAGCGAATCGGGGCCGGCCGCGACCGCCCGCTGACCAAGCCGCAGCACGGGGATGAAATCGGTCTTCTGATCGACGACCGAGGCCTGCTCGAGCACGTGCTGCACGGTGGCGGCGGTGCGCACACCCTTGTTCGATTCCAGCGACCGCACGGCGACGGCCGAGATCTCGAACGGCACCTCGGGCCGGATCTGGCGCGGCTCGACCGGAGTTCCGTCGGGCCCGAAGTCGGCCAGCCGCAGCCCGCCGATCGTCGCGGCCGTACCGGTGACACCGCCCACGCGAATCGGCCAGCGCGCGGTGATGAGCGCGTAGAGCATGGCACCGAGGCCACGCACATCGGACTGGGCGTCGGAATCGCCGAGCGTGCCGGGGAAGGCGAGCACGGCGTCGCCGGAAGCGCTGATCCGGATGCGGTCGGGATGGTCGATCGAGAGCGAGCCACCGCCGCGATGGGCCAGTTCGGCCGCCGAGGCGAGTACCCGGATGGCCCGGGCGGCACCGATCGGCGACGGCACGGTCTCGGCCATCTCCCGCAGCGACCGGCCGGGTGTCCACTCCGCGACCACGATGCCGCCGGAACTACCGCGCACCACGTCCAGGACCCTTGCCAAGCCGGGCGAGTTGATGCGGCCCAGGCGCAGCGTGCGCGACAGGATCGCCTGCGGACCGTCGTGGCCCGCGTTCTCACCCGACTTCTGATCGGCATCGACGAAGGTCAGCGCGACCTCGCGGTCGAGTTTGATGTCGAGGGCCTGCCAGAACTTGAGCCCGCGCGCGCCGCCGTGGCTGGCGAGCAGGCGATACCGGCCGCCCGCGACCGACGCGCCGGGGATCAGCTTCGGTCCGCGCTGCGGGCGTTGCACGTCCTGCGGCGGTACGGGGATCGGCAGCATGCCGGTGTCGTGGGTCGGATCGTGCGGCGGTGCGGCCGCGCGACGGTCCTCGGTCGGTTCGTTCTTCTCCGGCGACCCGTCTGCCTGCAGGTTCTTGCTGTCGTCGGGCGCGTCGGCGTGTTCGGATCCCGCGGTGTCTGCCCCGTCGGGCCGGACATCGGTGGACCTTCCTCCTGCGGCGCGCGCCGCAGAATCAGCGGCTGGGACGCCGCCCACCGCGTCATCGCTCACCCTCGGTCCTCCTTCGGCCTGATCTCCCGTATCGGTCTGCCGAACAGCGTACGGGAACTGTGCTTGACCGGTGATGTCAACAGCACCGGGCCGGATCACGGGCAACACCATGGTCTGGGTGTCCAGCGACTGCCCGTACGCCGGGAAGGCGTAGGTGTCGGGCCTGCGCAACACGGTGGTCGCGTAGATGTCCTCGGCCGAGGCGTCCTCGTCGAGCGCGAGTTCCGGCGCGGGCGGGGTGATGCCGAGCTTGCGCGAGACGGCGACGGTGATCGCCACCACCTCGGGGATGCCGACCAGACGCATCAGCCCGAACGCCACCGAGAACAGGACGAGCGCGTCGACGGTGACCCGCAGCAACGAGGCCGGGCCGCCGGTGACGTTCGCGAGGCCGGTCACGGTGTCGATGATGAGCATCACCGCGCCGCCCGCGATCGAGGCGAGCACCACCCGGGTGATGGTGCGGCCGACATTGGACATGCGCAGATCGCCGAGGCTGCGGTGCAGCAGTACCCCGCCGATCACCGCGCCGACGGTGAAGCTGAGGCCGGTGGCGACGCCGAGGATGATGACCACGTCGTCGCTGTCGCGAGCGATCACCGGGGCGAGCGCCGAGCAGGCGATCTTCACCGTGGTGATGCCGAGGATGATCCAGGTCGGCGTCCATGCCTGTTCGCGGGCGTAGAAGACGCGCAGGTGGATCAGCACGAGCGAATACGGGATCAGCGTGAAGGCCGACCAGCTCACCGCGCTGCCGAGGCGGGCGGCGTCACCGGAGAACCGGGCGTATCCGTAGAGGGCCTCGCCGATCGCCGGGCCGGCCAGGGTCATGAAGGCCACGATCGGGATCAGCGCGATCATGGTGAGGCGGGTGGCCGCGGACAGGTCGTCGACCACGGCGGGCGTGTCGTCGGCGGCGGCGTTGCGGCTCAGCCTCGGCATGATCGCGGTGAGCAGCGTGACGCCGATGACGCCGTAGGGCAGCTGCAGCAGCGCCCAGGCATTGGCGAAGATCGCCGGGCCCGCCTCGTCGGCCGCGGAGGCGATGTTGTTCGCCACCACCAGGCCGACCTGGCTGATGAGCACGTACAGGATGATCGCGGCGCCCATCTTGCCGAACTGCTTGAGGCGCGCGTCGATGCCCCACAGCGGGCGCAGGTCGATGCCGTGCCTGCGGATGGCGGGCAGCAGGCTCAGCGCCTGGGTGGCCACACCGGCGGTGATGCCGAGGCCGAGGACCAGCAGTTTCGGGTCGCTCATCCGTACCGGGTCGAGCGTGATCTCACCGGGTGTGAGCGCGTACACCGCCAGCACGACGAGAGCGACGATGTTGTTCATCACCGGTGCCCACGCGCCCGGTTTGAAGGCCTGTCTGGTGTTGAGGATGGCCGTGAACAGCGCCGACATGCCGTAGAACAGGATCGCCGGTGCGAGCAGGTAGGTGAGTGCGGTGGTCAGCGAGGTGTTGACCTTGCCGTCGGAGTCGACGAGCACGTGGCTGGCCAGGATGGGCGTCGCGGCGAGCGTGAGGACTGTCGCCACGAAGAGCACGGCGAAGGCGGCGGTCACCAATCTTCGGACGAACTCGGCGCCGTTGTCGGCGTCTTCCTGTTCGGCGCGCACCAGGGTCGGCACGACGATCGCCGTGAGCACCGCGCCGAGGACCAACTCGGCCACCATGTTCGGGATCAGGTTCGCCGAGATGAACGCACTGGCGATGGCCGGACCGAGCACGGTGAGCAACAACAGCTGCTTGGCGAACCCGGTGATCCGGCTGACGAGCGTCGCCACGGCGATCGACCCGGAATCTTTGAGCAGCTTCTCGTTGGCCGACTGTGGATTCGTGTCACGCGGCGCGGGCTTCTCGGTGCGAATCCGCTCGGGACGCGCGATCACCTGCGTCTGTTCGGCCGCCCGCACCGCGTCACCACCGGGCCGACTCGATGCCGCGGGCATCCCGGGGAAGTTGTCGCGCCCAGGCCCCGGTCGAGCTGCCTCGTACCCACGCGGCGGCGGACCGGCCTGCGGACGCCGCCCAGGATCTACCTCGGGACGTGCCTGCCGAGGAATCGCCCCGGACGCCCCCGCGGCCCGCTGCTGCGGAAACTCCCCCGACCGGGGCCCCGGCCGCTGCGGACCACCCGGCCGCTGTGCAGGCCCTTGATGCGCATCATCGCCACCTCGAGGACCGCGCGGTTGCCCGCCGCCAGGCTGACCGACTCCAGATCGTCCGCCGGCGCCGGGCTGTCCGCCGATGCCGGGCTGACCGCCGACGCCAGGCTGACCGCCGCGACTCCCTTGCTCGCCCGCACCGGGGTGCTCGACGCCACCGCGACCGCCCATGACCGAGGGTCCGGCCGGGCCCGCCGAACCTCGCTGCTGACCTGGCCGGTCGCCCGGCTCGACGCCGGTGGGACCGGGTCGCTGGCCTGGCGCGGGCGGGAACTCGCCCCGCTGACCGCCGGGCACCGAGCCGAAGCCACCCGGGCGTCCGTCGGGGCCGGGGCCCTGTGGTCGGAACTCGCCGGGGCGACCGGGTTCGGGGCGCCGCGGCCCACCAGCGCCGGGCACTCGCGGATCAATCGGCGGTGGTTGCGACGACTCGCCGTAAGGAGCGGCCGATCGCGGATCCGGTGCGGGTCGCTGTGGCCCTGGGCCACCCGGTCGCTGCTGGCGGGGGAACTCCCCCGAACGCCCGTCTGCCGGATAGGACTGAGGAGGCTGTGGACCACCCGGTCGCTGCTGCCGAGGCAACTCCCCGGAACGGCCGTCGGCCGGATACGGCTGGGGTCGCTGCGGACCAGGGCCGCCCGGTCGCTGCTGGATCGGGAATTCGCCGGAAGATGCGGGCCGACGGTTGCTTTCGCCGGTACGTCCCGGTGCGCGCAGCGCGTCGTCCGCCACGGCGCCGTTCGGGTCCCCCGGTCGCGGTGGCTGCCCGCGCAGCGGGTCTGCGGGCCTCGGACGGTGATTCGGCTCGACGGGCGGCATGTGCGGCTGACGCGGAGCACCAGGTGCCCCGCCGTAGTTCGACTCGCCGGGATGAGGTGCGCGCGGGGGTTCACCGGGGCGATGGCGCGGCTCGTCATCGCGCGGATACTGCGCGTGCGGCGGCTCGCCCGGCGATGGACTGAAGTTCGGTTCGCCGGGCCGGGACGCCTGCGGGTACGGCGGCTCACCGGTACGACCGGGCCCGTAGTGCGGCGCGCGAGGGGGTTGGACACGCGGGATTTCGCCCGAGCTGCCGGGAACGGGTCGTCCTGTCGGCTGGGCGGGTCGCGCACCCTGCTGCGGGCCGGGATCAGCGGGGCGCGGCCGGGCCGGGTCGACGGGGCCCAGGCGCGGCGGGACCGGGCGATCGCCGGGACGGGCGGGCACCTGCGGCTCGTCGGTGTCGCGGCCGCTCATTCCACGCTCCCATGGCGCGGCGGGGGCCCAGCGGTGGGTCGGCTCGTCGCGTTCGTCGTGGTTGTGCCGATGAGCGGAATCATCGTCGCCCATCATGCCTCCTGTACCCGGCGCAACCCGCGAATCCCGCCTCGTTCTTGCCTGTCATGGTCCCCCGCGCGCCGGTCAGGCGTGGGTGTTCACTGCCGACGCAGTCGTTGCCGGGCGCGTCGCAGCCGTCCGGCCCGTTCCACCGTTTCGGGGGTGAAGCCCTCGTCGGCGGGGTCGGGTCGGCCGCGGAAGCGCCGCCACAGCCGGCGCCCGGCCAACAGCAACAGCAGTATCGCGGCACATGCCGTAATTATGGCCAAGGCCTGACCGTAGGCGTTCGAACGCACCGAGACCGACGTCGGCTCCCCTAGCGTGATTCCGTCCGGGGTGGTAAGGGCGATGGGAATGACCAGCTTACGGCTGTCACTCACCTCGGTCGGTATCTGAAATGACCGAGTTCCGTTCGGCGGAAGGAGCTGTTCGCCGATATCGGTGATGTTCGTCTCGGAAGGCGCGGAGATCCGGAAGTTCACCCGGATCGCCACCGGCAGGTCATTGCGGGCAACCAGCAGCAACGGGCTCTGCTCGGACGCGAGCGTGTACACACCGCCCGGTGGCAACACCGATACCGACGCGAACACGGTGTCGACTTCCCGGGTCACCTGATCGACACGCCGGTCGGCATGCAGGTCGGCGAGAGTGTCGTCCTCGCCACGCCGGTCCGACAGGCTCAACGCCCGCAGCAGATCCTCGCGCGCGGGCGTGAGGAAGGCCAGCGGCGTCAACTCGGCCTCGGGCAGCTCGACGAGCGCCCGCATCATCTCGGTGATCCGTGCACCCTGGTCGCGCACGGGCACGACGAGATGTTCGGGCGCCGCGTCCTGAGCGGCCGAGGGCAGGTATTCGAGGGTGAACGGGCGCGGATCCGGCTCCTGCGCGACGAGCTCGGCGAACGGCCGGGGCTGGGCCAGCTGGTTACGGGTGAGCAGTTCCACCTGTTTGAGCAGCGCCACACCCTCCTCGCGGCTGGCGCCCCACTGCTGCGGCGGCATCAACAGCTGCGAACGCGGCCGGTCCGGCGCCGGATTCAGCGCGGTCCACGCCATCGCGCCGAGCGCGTCCTGCAACCGGGCGGCCCGCGAGTCGTTGGTGACGTCGAAGCGCACCTTCGACGGTGTGAACGAGGGCGTCGGCGGGTTGGAACCCACGGCGGCCAGCGCCGTCGCCGACCAGATGTCGAAGGTCGTCACCCGCAGCGCCGGATCGGTGTTCGGCCCCGCCTCGACGCTCACATCCGGCACCCGCACCACGTCCGGCGCGGCCTGCTCCCCGCCGACGACCGTGCCGGGCACGAACGTCGACGGTGTGGAGGTGAGCGCGGTCTCCGGATCCGGCACCGAACCCTCACCCGATACGGCCGACCCGGCGAGCACCGCCGTGCCGTACCCGTACTCACGCAGCAGCTGCCCCGCCGCGTGATCGATGCTGCCGGAATCGGGCAGGCTCACCCCGCGCAGCGACCTGGTGCCCAGGATCGCGTCGACCACATCGGCCGGTGCGTGCAATGCCCGCGCCGACAGACCCGGCTCGTTCACCGCCGCCAACGCCGTCACATCGACCTGCGCGTACGGCAACGCCACCGTGCACATCGACCCGGCGAGCGCGCGCAACCGGTCGAGCCAGGCCTGCGCGTTCGCGGCACCGGTCCCCTCCCGCGTCGCGCCCTCCGGATCCGACGGACTCGCCAGCACCCGGTAGCCGCGCGTCATCGTCTGCGCGGTCGACACCAGATCGGGATCGATGGCGATGCACACCGACCCGGCGACCGCGTTGTCCTTACCCGGTGCGGGTGCGACCGCTTCCAGCGCGGCGACCAACTGCTCGAGCCGCCCGCCCTTGCCGAGCGAGGCGGCGAGCTCGTCGTCGAGCAGTTCCACCTGCCCGTTCACCGACCCTGGTTTGCCCGCGACCATGCGCGGCCGGTCGGCCAGCGGCCAGATCACCGTCGTCGCCACCGGTGTGGCCTCCGGTGGCGCGGCGACCGGGGCCGGGTCGCCGTCGGCCGGTGGCAGTCCGAGCACCGGAAGCAGGAAGCGGGCGTCGTCGAGCCGGGCCTGCGAACCGTAGGCCGGCTCACCGTTCACATTCAGCAGCAGCGGATACACACCGGGATCGGTGATGCCGAGCGACGCGCCGTCGCCGCCGCGCAACGCGATCCGCACCGAGAACTGTTTGCGCTGGCCAGGACTCAGCTGCGGCGTCACATCCTCGAACGGCCCGGTCACGTCGTAGTTCACCTGATCGAGCCGCAGCGAACTGCGCAATCCGCTCGGCGAGAGCACCGGGGCGGCGCGCTGGATGCGCACGCTCACATCGTCGACCACCCGGTCACCGATATTGGTGACCGTCCCCGACACGGTGAGCACCGGGTCGCTGTTCGTGGTCACCGTGCCCGGCGCCACCGCGTCCAGGGTGAGTTTGAGGAACTTCGGCGCCGACGCGTCGTCCGGTTGCGCCTGCGCCACCGCGGGCAGCAGCGCCACCGAACCCAAGATGGTCAGGACCGCCGTGATCAGCCGGAACAGTCCACCCGTCATCGCTTGCCGGTCTCCATCCGGTCGATCATCCGATTAGCCACCTCGGCCAGCCGCCGCTCGTCGGCGTAGGCCAATCGGGAATCCAACTCGCTCAACGGAACCCACGCAACCTGGGTGACTTCCACGTCGGCATCGGACAACTCACCGCCCAGACACCGCAGCAGATAGTGGTGCACGGTCTTGTGTACCCGTCTGCCCTCGGTGACGAACCAGTAATCGATATTGCCCAGCTCGGCGACCACCTCGCCGATGATGCCGGTCTCCTCGGCGACCTCACGCATGGCGGTCTGCTCGGAGGTCTCGCCCTCCTCGATGTGGCCTTTGGGCAGCGACCACAGCAACCGCCCGCGCCGATCGGTCCGCCCGATCAACGCGGCGCACCGCAGTTCCCTCGGCCCGTCCAAGCCGTCGACAACGAGGCCGCCCGCGGACGTTTCGCGCACCGTGCGCATACGCGGCTTACCGCCGTTACCCGCCCCGCCGCGCCGCCGCGGCTGGCGGCGTCGACTGTTCGCGCGATCGGCCGGAGGAGACACTCCGCCAGCTTAGCTGTGTGGGTGGGGCGCAGGGGTGCGCGAGTTGGTGGTGAGGTTGCGGTGGGTGGTGTGCCCGGCCCTTTATGGATTGCGCCCCGGAGAGTACTGGCTGTGTTTTTGGAGCGCTGGCGCGCTCGAGCGCGGCCCCTGAGGGGCCGCTACGCCGCTTCGCGGCGGACCCTCCTCGAGGTCGGGTCGTGCGGGGCTGGGAATGCTGTCATGGCGGACTTGGGTGGTGCGGGGTGGCTGATAGTGCGGTAGGTGGTGGACTCGAGTGGTGCCGGGGGCTGGGAGCTCGGAATGTGGTTCGACGGGCTCGGTAAGCTCTGTACTCGTGGTTTCCTCTGATGTTGTCGCGGATCGTCGTGCTCGGCTGCTTGCTGGTGCGGCGGTGACGTTGGGGCAGCTGTCCGAGGTGCTGGTGCCGTTGGGGGGCATGTTCGCCGCGCGGGGGCATTCGCTGTATCTGGTGGGGGGCAGCGTGCGCGACGCGGTGCTCGGGCGGTTGGGCAATGATCTGGATTTCACCACCGACGCGCGGCCGGAGGTCGTGCAGGAGCTGATGCGGGGGTGGGCCGATCAGCTGTGGGACACCGGTGGGCTCGCGTTCGGGACGGTGAGTGCGGCCAAGGGGGATCAGCAGCTCGAGATCACCACGTTCCGGGCCGATACCTACGACCGGGTGTCGCGCAATCCGGAGGTGACCTTCGGTGACACGCTCGAGGGCGACCTGGTCCGGCGCGATTTCACGGTGAACGCGATGGCGGTGAAGATCGCCGAGGACGGTTCGCTCGAGTTCGTCGACCCGCTCGACGGGCTCGACGCCCTGCTGAAAGGCGTGCTCGATACGCCTGCGGCACCGCAGGATTCGTTCGACGACGACCCGTTGCGCATGCTGCGCGCGGCCCGCTTCGTCGCGCAGCTCGGTTTCGAGGTGGCACCTCGGGTGCGCACGGCGATCGTGGAGATGGCCGAGCAGATCGACCGCATCACGGCCGAACGGGTGCGCACCGAACTCGACAAGCTGATCGGTGCGGAGCATCCGATCGACGGCATCAACCTCATGTGCGATACCGGTCTCGCCCAGCGGGTGCTGCCGGAGGTGCCCGCGATGAAGCTCGAGATCGACGAGCACCACCAGCACAAGGACGTCTACCAGCATTCGCTGACGGTGCTGTCGCAGGCGATCGACCAGGAGGAGGGCGACCCCGACCTGGTGTTGCGCTGGGCGGCGCTGCTGCACGACATCGGCAAGCCCGACACCAAACGCAACGAGCCGGGCGGCGGCGTGAGCTTCCACCATCACGAGGTGGTCGGCGCGAAGATGGTACGTAAACGCATGCGGGCACTGAAGTACCCGAAGGCGTTCACCGAAGACGTTGCGCGCCTGGTGTTCCTGCATTTGCGCTTCCACGGCTACGGCAAGGGCCAGTGGACCGATTCGGCGGTGCGCCGCTACGTCACCGACGCCGACGACCTGCTCGATCGCCTGCACAAACTGGTCAAAGCCGACTGCACCACCCGCAACAAGCGGCGGGCGGCGGCGTTGCGCGCCACCTACGACGAGCTCGAGCAGCGCATCGCGGCCCTGCGTGAGCAGGAGGATCTGGCGCGGGTGCGTCCGGACCTGGACGGCAACGCGATCATGGAGCTACTCGGCCTCGAGCCGGGCCCGCAGGTGGGCAAGGCGTGGAAATACCTCAAGGACCTGCGCCTGGACCGTGGCCCGATGACCCGCGACGAAGCCGAGGCCGCCCTGCGTGAGTGGTGGGCGACGCAGCAGTCCTAGAACACGATCAGCGTGGTCCCGGCGATGATGGCGTCGCGGATCTGGGTGAGGTCGAACGAACCGGTGGTCTCGGGCAGTTCGATGCGGAATTTCACCACGTCGCCGCGGCGGTGCGCGTAGGAGATGCTCGCCCGGTTGGGCAGGTCGTCGAGCAGCAGCGCGGGCGCCTGCACCACCCGGCGCGGTAGCCGGATGCGGTACCAGCTGGCGCGGCGGATGTCGATGGTGAGCAGGTTGTCGTAGACCTGCGCGTCGACGACCGCGCTCATCTTGCGGGTGCGGTGGGTGGCGACGATCCGGCCCTGCTCGTCGAGCCGGAGCTTCCAGTCCAGGTTCTGTTCGTCCACCCAGTCGATGAGGGCCCCGATGCCGATGCTGCCCTCGATGTCGAGTTGCTGCACGCGAATCTTGGTCGGCACACCGGGAATGAGGCGAACGCCGTGCGCGATCACGGTGACGATGTCGAAGGGGTGGGAGTCCCAGACCAGGTCCGACAGCACCGTTTTGCTCTGGAAGTGGGCACCGCGCCTGCGCACCTTGAAGGTGTCGAGGGTGGCGGTGAGGTCGTGGCCGAGCAGGGTGGCCGACACTTCCCGCCCGCCGAAGCGGCTGAAGATGCCCTCGCTGAGCACGGTCATCAGGACGTCGGGCATCAGCGCGGTGACCGTGCCCGAGCCCAGGTCGGCCACCGGGTCGGCCCAGGACGTGGTGAAGCCGAGCCACTGGTCGATCCACGAGGGGTCGAGCAGACGTTTGCCCAGGTCGACAGCGCCCGCCAGTGACCAGGACTTCGGATCGAAATACGTGGCCATGATGGTCCGAGAGTACTTGCCCGCGGCGTCGGCGGCCATGCTCCACGGCGTGTTGAGCCGACATCACAGCCGGATGCTTCCGCATGTGCGGGAGATTTATCTATGTATCGCCGCATCTGCGGAACTATCCTGGTCGGGTGGCACTACTGCGAATCAAGGAAGCCGCCGATCTGCTCGGGGTCAGCGACGACACCGTGCGCCGGTGGATCGACTCCGGCGCGCTGTCGGCGAGCAAGGACAGCGCCGGCCGGTTGGTCATCGAGGGTCGTGAGCTGGCGGCTCTCGCTGTCGAGCAGGCGCGCCCGCCGCACACCGAGGTGGGCAGTGCCAGTTCGGCCCGGAATCGGTTCCCCGGCTTGGTCACTCGCGTGCTGACCGACACGGTGATGGCACAGGTGGAGATGCAATGCGGTCCGTTCACAGTGGTCTCGTTGATGAGCAGCGAAGCGGTGCGCGAGCTCGGGCTCGAGCCCGGCAGTGTGGCGTTGGCGAGTGTGAAGGCCACGACGGTGGTCGTGGAACGGGCCGCCGGATGAAGCGCGCGCTCGCCTTGGTGGCCGCGCTGACCGTGCTCACCGCCTGTGGTTCCGAAACGGATTCGGCGACAGGTGATTCGACGCTCACCGTGTTCGCGGCCGCCTCGTTGAAGAAGGTCTTCACCGATCTGGAGGACGACTTCGAAGCCACGAATCCCGGTGTGGACCTGCGGTTCTCGTTCGCCGGATCGTCGGATCTGGCCGCCCAGTTGCAGGCCGGTGCGCCCGCCGACGTCTTCGCCTCGGCAGACCAGCCGACGATGGACAAAGTGATCGCCGAGGGACGCATCACCTCTTCGCGCGCCTTCGCCACGAACGTCCTCACCATCGTCACCGCACCCGGTAACCCGAAGGAGGTCAACAGTTTCCGCGATCTGACCAAGGATGGCGTGTCCGTCGTCGTGTGTGCGCCGCAGGTGCCGTGTGGCCGAGCGACACAGAACGTCGCGGGGGCAGCGCAGGTGACATTGCGGCCGGTGAGTGAGGAATCGTCGGTGGCCGATGTGCTGACCAAGGTGACTTCCGGACAGGCGGACGCGGGCCTGGTGTACGTCACGGATGCGGCGAGTGCCGGCGCGAAGGTGCGTACGGTCGCGATCCCCGAGGCTTCGGCGGCGGTGAACACCTATCCCATCGGGGCGGTCGACGATGCGGGCAATGCCGGGAAGTTCATCGACCTGGTGACCGGCCCGACGGGTCGGCGGGTGCTGACCGAAGCCGGGTTCGGTGTGCCGTGAGAACCGGCGCCGCAGGGTTTCCCCGCTGGTTGTTGCTGCCCGCGCTGCTCGGATTCGCCCTGGTCGTCGTGCCGCTCGGCGCCTTGGCCTGGGGCGTGGAATGGGGTCGGTTCGGTGCGCTGGTGACCACCGAGGCCTCGCGCGACGCACTGTGGTTGAGCCTGCGGACGGCGGCCGCGAGCACGCTGCTGTGCGTGCTGCTCGGTGTACCGATGGCCGTGGTCCTGGCCAGGGCGCGATGGCGCGGGCTACCGGTGCTGCGCGCACTTGTGTTGCTGCCCTTGGTATTACCGCCGGTGGTCGGTGGTATCGCCCTGCTGTACACCTTCGGGCGGCGTGGGCTGTTGGGAAGCCACCTCGAAGCCCTCGGTGTGCAGATCGCGTTCAGCACGACGGCGGTGGTGCTCGCGCAAACCTTTGTGGCACTGCCGTTTCTGGTCCTCACACTCGAGGGCGCGTTGCGGACGGCGGGTCACCGCTACGAGCAGATCGCGGCCACCCTCGGTGCCGGGCCGAGCACGGTGTGGTGGCGGATCACCCTGCCGCTGATGCGTCCCGCGCTCATCTCCGGTGCGGTGCTCGCCTTCGCCCGCGCGCTCGGTGAATTCGGCGCCACCCTCACCTTCGCGGGGAGCCTGCAGGGCCGAACCCGCACGCTCCCCTTGGAGATCTACCTGCAACGCGAAGCCGATCCCGATGCGGCCGTTGCGCTTTCGGTGGTGCTCATCATCGTCGCGATTCTGATCGTCCTCCTCGCCTACCGCCGTACCAGCCCGATCCCAGGCACCCAGCTAGGCAGCGCCCGCAGCGGAGGGAGAGCGGAATGAGCCCACACGACGAGCCGCGAAGCGTGCCGTCGGGCTTCGATCCGGCGAGCGCACACCACGAATCCGTACGGAGCGAGCCGTCGTCCGGTCCGGCGGGGTTCTCCGCGAGCGCACCCGACGAATCGTCAGGGAGGTCGTCGCATCCGGCGGGCCTTTCGGTGGCCGCACGCATCGCGGATCGCGAGCTGGACCTGGCGCTCGAGCTCGCGCCGGGCGAAGTCCTCGCCGTCCTCGGCCCCAACGGCGCGGGAAAGTCCAGCCTGCTCCAGGTGATCGCCGGCTTGCTCGTCCCCGACGAAGGCCACGTGCGCTTGGGCGCCGACACTCTCACCGATACGGCGAAAGCTATCGCGTTGGCACCACATCGACGCGGCATCTCGCTGCTCGCCCAGGAACCGTTGCTGTTTCCGCACCTCACGGTTGCCGAGAACGTCGCTTTCGGCCCACGCAGCCGTGGGAATCGGCAAGCGAAAGCTGTTGCCGCCGAATGGCTCCGAGCCGTCGACGCCATGCACCTGGCCGACCGCCACCCCGCAGCGCTCTCCGGCGGCCAGGCCCAACGCGTCGCCCTGGCCCGTGCCCTCGCCGTCGACCCGCACCTGCTCCTGCTCGACGAACCCATGTCGGCCCTCGATGTCGATGTCGCCCCCGCCATGCGCTCGCTGCTGCGCCGAGTCCTGCGCGATCCCGCCCATCCGCGCTGCGCGGTCCTGGTCACCCACGACATCATCGACGCCATCACCCTCGCCGACCGCCTCGTCATCGTCGAATCCGGCCGCATCGTCGAATCCGGCCGGGTCACCGACGTGATGTCGCACCCACGCAGCCCCTTCGCCGCCCGCGTCGCAGGCCTCAACCTCCTCCACGGCACCGCCACCGCGCCGCGCGGGTCCGACCCGGCCTTCGCGGCAGTGCTGGTCGGACCCGGCCGACACAGCGAACCGATCTCGCCAGGTGACAGCGAAGCCCAGCACCGGCCAGCAGCACACCCCGCCGATCGGCCGGCGGACAGCGCCGCTGCCAGGGCCTCGCTCGGCTCCACAGAACGGCCGACAACCAGCGTTGCCGGTGGTGGGTCGGGGTCGAGTTCGGCCGGCGGCGCCCGGCACTCGGCAGCGGTCGCCCTGAGTATCGACGACTACTCGGGGTCGACACCCGATGACGAATCGGCAGTCGATGGTTGCGTCGTCGGCGATTTCACCGCAGGCACCCGCGCGGCGGCTGTCTTCTCCCCCGCCGCCGTGTCGGTTTTCACCCGCCCTCCCGGTGGCAGCCCACGCAATGTCTTCACCGTCGACATCACCGAGATCACCGATCGGGGCGGCATCGTGCGGGTGCGTGGCGACGCACCGAACGCGCCCGGGCTGTGCGCCGATCTCACCCCGGCCGCCGTGGCCCAGCTCGGCCTCTCCGTCGGCGCGCGGGCGTATTTCGCGGTCAAGGCCACGGAGGTGCGGGTGTACGCCTGCTGAAGCGTGGGCCCGGGCTACGGCGCACAATGAGGGCGTTCATGCACGCGCGCAAACCGGAGGGCAGCATGCCGCTGGACCTGAACAGTGATCTGGGCGAAGGCTTCGGCCCGTGGCGGATGGGTGAGGACGCCGCCATGCTCGACATCGTCACCAGCGCCAACATCGCGTGCGGTTTCCATGCGGGCGACCCGACGATCATGCGCCGCACCTGCGAACTGGCTGTGGCCAAGGGCGTGCGGATCGGCGCGCACGTCGGCTACCGCGATCTGGTCGGCTTCGGCCGCCGCGATATCGCCATCGCGCCCGCCGAACTGCGCGACGAGGTGCTGTACCAGATCGGCGCTCTCGCGGCATTCGCGCGCGCGGCGGGCGACCGGGTGCGGTACGTGAAGCCGCACGGCGCCCTCTATCACGCGGCCGCTCGCGATCGTCTGCTCGCCGACGCGGTCGCGACCGCCGTCGCCGAGGCCGAAACCGGTCTCGCCCTGCTCGGCCCGGCCGGAACCGAACTCGAACACGCCGCGAACCGGGCGAAAGTGCGTTTCGTCGGCGAGGGTTTCGCCGACCGCGCCTACACCGCCACCGGCACGTTGGCGCCGCGCGGGGTTGCCGGTGCGGTGCTGACGCCCGACGACGCCGTCGCCCAGGCGGTATCCCTTGCGTTGTCGGGGACCGCGCGTACCGTTGACGGTCCGGGTGCGGTCGCTGTGTCCGTGGCCAGTGTGTGCGTCCATGGTGACTCACCGGCGGCCGTGGAGATGGCGCGCCGCATCAGGGGGGCGTTGGACGAGGCAGGCGTACCTGTCGAACCATTCGGTTGAGGGTGGGAGGCGCGATGGTGACCGACTGGAGCACGCGGATCAGGCCCGCGGGCGACCGTGCCATGCTCATCACCCTCGACGATCCGCGGCCGGTGCAGCGCCTGGCGTCGGCGCTGCGGGTGCATGCCATCGCCGGTGTCCAGGACGTGCTGCCCGCGGCGGAGACCGTGCTGGTCACCCTGCATTCGGTGAACTACGGCACGCAGGTGCGCCGCGAATTGCTCGCGCTGCTCGACCGCCTGGATTCCGAATCCGCACAGCCGGATTCGCTCGATGTTTCCCGTGGAACACTGTCCGACCCGGACCGCCCCGACGAGCTGGTCGAGGTGCCGGTGCGCTACGACGGGGTCGACCTGCCCGAGGTCGCCCGGCTGCTCGACCTGTCTGTCGCGGAGGTGATCGCGGCCCATACCGGTACCGTCTGGCAGTGCGCCTTCGTGGGTTTCGCACCCGGTTTCGGATATCTCGTCTCGCCCGACGGAAGGCTCACCGTGCCGCGCCGGGCCCAGGCCCGCACCGCCATCCCACCGGGTGCGGTGGCACTGGCCGGTGGGTACTCGGCGGTATATCCGCGTGGCACACCGGGCGGATGGCAACTGATCGGAAGTACCGATCTACGCATGTGGGCGGTCGATCGCGATCCGCCCGCGCTGATCCGAGCGGGAACGGCGGTGCGGTTCGTCGACATCGCGCAATAGGCAAGGGCTGCTCAATGGTGCGCCGCCTCGACAGTTAATCGGGGAGAGATCGCATGGTGATCTTCATCGAGCGGGTGGGGCCGCTCGCGACGATCCAGGACCTGGGCAGACCCGGCTGGTTCGATTCCGGCGTGGGTCCGGCGGGCGCCGCCGACCGCGCCTCGCTGCGGCTGGCGAACCGGCTGGTCGGCAATCCGGAGGACCACGCGGGCATCGAGGTACTGCTCGGCGGACTCGTAGTGCGCACCGATGCGCACGTCACCGTCGCGGTCACCGGCGCACCAGCGGCGGCCACGGTGGACAGCACGCCCGTCGGCCATGCGAGCGTTCTCGAACTCGAGGCGGGCCAGACCCTTCGCCTCGGCATGGCAGGCACCGGTTTACGCACCTACATCGGTGTCCGTGGCGGCATAGACGTGCCGAAGGTCCTCGGTTCCCGCAGCCGCGACACCCTCTCCGGTATCGGCCCCGACCCGCTGCGACCGGGCATGCAGCTACCCGTCGGTCCCCCGCCGCGCACCTTCCCGACCGTCGAGTTCGCGCCGGTCCCCGTGCCGCCGGAGGTGCTCGTCGTCCGCGCTCGTCCCGGCCCGCGCGAAGACTGGTTCACCGACCCCGCCGCCCTGTTCCGGGGCTCGTGGCAGGTGAGCAGTGAGACCGACCGCGTGGGTGCCCGCCTGGATCGGGTCGCCGGGCCGCCGCTCACCCGCTCGATCACCCGCGAACTGCCCGCCGAAGGTGTCGCCCTCGGTTCGGTGCAGGTCCCACCGAGCGGTCAACCGGTCGTCTTCCTCGCCGACCATCCGATCACCGGCGGCTACCCGGTCGTCGCGGTCGTGCTCGACGCCGACGTCGACCGCGTCGCCCAACTCCGTCCGGGTGAACGCCTGCGCTTCGCACCCGACGACTGACCGACCACAACCTGTGCCGCTCACCTCCGCCGGAAACGCGGCACGCTCGGTGCTGCGCGGCGACGAACTTCTGCCCGTCGCACCCGGCTCGACACCGCCGACCTGCGCGGTCCCCGCGGAATGATGTGGTCGAGTGCGTGCTCCGCGGAGACCGGACAGGTGCCCGACGACTAGCGCGCCCGCCGCGAATTCAGCGCGATCGCGACGATGCCGAGCGTGTACACCCCGGCCCCGACCAGCACCACCGGCAGCGAACGACCATCGGCCGGGATCACCAGTGCGGTCGCGGCGATGGCCAGCACGAAGGTCATGTTGAACACCGTGTCCTGGAGGGCGAAGACCTGTCCGCGCCGGTCGTCGTCGATCTCGATCTGCATGCTGGCGTCGCCGGTGAGCTTGATCGTCTGCCCGGCGAGCCCGAGCCCGAACGCGCCGATCAGCAGCAGCCGGTGGGCGTGGTCGGTGGCCGATTCCGATGATGCGAGCGCGATCGGTGTCACCAGGGTGAGCTGCACGATGACGGCTGTCGCGAGCCCGACGAGCACGGTCCGCGGCCTGCCGAGCCGGGGAATCAGCACGGGCGCGAGGATCGCGGCGAGCAGCATGCCCGCCGCGGCCGCACCGATCGCGACCCCGAATCCGACCAGCCCGCCGCTCATTTCGCTCTGCCCCTCGGGCTGACGCAGTACCAGCACCATGATGAGCGTGTTCATCCCGAACACGATGCGATGCGCTCCGATGCCGATCATCGCGGTCGTCACCTGCGTCGATCGCCAGACCGCGCGCGCACCCGTGGCCAATCCGGTGGCGATCGCACGGACAGTGCTTTCCGCTCCCGCCGAGCCCTTTTCGGGCCCGAGGATGTGGGGTGTGAAACCGACGGCGAGCAGCGCGCCGACCACCGACCCGACCCCACTGAGCGCGACCGCCACGGCCGAGGCCGAGTCCCCCGCTCCGAGCACCGCGATCACCGCCACCGACGCCGCCGCGCCGATCCCCGCGCACGCCGAGGCCACCGTGGCCAGCACGGAGTTCATCGGAACCAGCCAGCGCTGTTCGAGCACCCTCGGCAGCGCGGCCGACACTCCGGCGAGCACGAATCGGCTGATTCCGACGGTCGCCAGCGCGAGCACGAGGAGCACGCTCTCCCCCGCCCCGGCGAACAGCGCGAGCGCGGCGGCCGCGATCAGCGTCGCCCGCGCGATGCTCGCCACCAGCAGCACACTGCGCCGATCCCAGCGGTCGAGCAGGGCGCCCGCGTAGGGGCCGAGCACCGAATACGGCAGCAGCAGCACCGCGAAACCGGCGGCGATGGCCAGGGGGTCGGTTTCGCGTTCGGGGTTGAACAGGATGGCGCCCGACAGCGCCGCCTGGAACATGCCGTCACCGAATTGGGCGGCCAGGCGCAGCAGCGCCAACCGTGGCATCCGTGGATTGCGCCGCACCACACCGCGGCTTTCGCGCAGCAGATGTCGCAGCGAGATCGGCCGCTCATCCGCCGGATTCGAGCCGTCAGCGCGATGGGTCGACACGTCGTGAGGATAGTGGTGCCAGAATTGAGGTGGCGGTACGGGTGCAGCGCAGGAGGAGGGTCATGTCCACATCGACGACACCGCGCATCGAGGTGCATCGGGGCGGTGACCGGATGAAGACCAGGATCTCCTGGCTCGACTCCAAGCATTCGTTCTCGTTCGGCGAGCACTACGACCCCGACAACACCCATCACGGCCTGCTGCTGGTGAACAACGAGGACGTGGTGCTGCCCGGCGAGGGTTTCGACACCCACCCGCACCGCGACATGGAGATCGTCACCTGGGTGCTCGGCGGCAGTCTGGTGCACCAGGATTCGCTCGGCCACAACGGCGTGATCTATCCCGGTCTGGCCCAGCGGATGAGCGCCGGCACCGGCATCCTGCACTCGGAGAAGAACGACTCATGGCGCCTCGACGGCAAGCTGCCCGAGCACGACGAGCCGGTGCATTTCGTGCAGATGTGGGTGGTGCCCGACGAACCCGGTGTCGATCCGGGCTATCAGCAGCTCGAGATCGATGACGAACTCGCCCGCGGCGATCTGGTGACGGTGGCCTCGGGCCTACCGCGTTACCGCGACCGCACCGCCATCTCGATCAATTCCTCGCACGCGGCGATGCACGTGGCCCGGTTGACCGCCGAGAGCGCACCCGTGACCCTGCCCGATGCCCCCTACCTGCATGTTTTCGTCGCCCGCGGCGAGGTGGACATGGAAGGTGTCGGCACCTTGGCCCAGGGCGACGCCGTGCGGCTCACCCGCTCGGGTGGTCAGCTGATTCGCCCGCACGGCGACGCCGAGGTGCTGGTCTGGGAGATGCACGCCCGGCTGGGCGGCTAGGCCGAGCCGGGTTCGCGCACCAGGGCGGTGGTTCTGGCGTTGGCGCGGGTGGCGGCGACGATCTGCGCGAAGTCGGGGCGGTAGTCGCCGTCGGGTGGTTGCAGCCAGATGCGGTAGCCGCTGCGTTCGTCGGCCGGCGAGGGCAGCACCACGTCGCTGCCGGGCAGGGCGACCGATGCGCACACTCGGAACATCTCGGCGAACAGTTCGGTGTCGAGGTAGGAATTGTCGGTGGGCCCGGTGAGGAAGGTCCAGCGGCCGGACCGGGGATGCCCGATGATCGGTCCGCAGCGTTGACCACGGCTGAGGAGCTGTCCGCGCACTCGTTCGCCCAGCGTGGAGGGCATCACCACGGCTCCGACGGCCCCGATTTCGAGCACGATGCGCCCGAAGGTGGCTTCGACCACGGCATAGAGACCGTTGTGCTTGCGATAGTGACGACAGCGCGCGAGCGCGTCCTGGGTTTCCGAGTATTCCTCGGCGGCGGCATAGCCGCCCTTGCTGTCAGTGCGCTGGCTCATCACTACCTCGTCTCCGTCGACGGTGTGGAGCTTGCATTCGCTAGATATTTGCCGCTATCTACAGCCTAATGCGACACAACGACGCTGACAATAGTCAGTAGCAGGTGTGTTCACCCGGAGTACGATCAGCGCCCATGGCACCCGTTTCGCCTACCGCCGCGCGCTGGGAACTGGTCCTGCGCCTGCGTGAACTGCGCGAACAGCGTGGTTTCGACTCCGCGGGTTTTGCCAAGCGGGTCGGTTTCACCCCCGCCAACTGGTCCCATGTGGAAAAAGGCCGACGGGTCCTCACACGCACGACTATCGAACCGGTGCTCGATGTTCTCGATGTGCCCGTCGACGAACGGCGGGAATTGCTCGCGCTGCTCGAGGTCAGCAAACAGCGCGGCTGGTGGTCCACTTCGGCCGCGCTGATCGGCCCCGAACTGCAGCGTTTGTACGGAATGGAGGCGGGGGCGCAGAGCATCCGCAGCTACGACAGCCTGATCGTGCCCGGCCTCCTCCAAACGGAGGCATACGCGCGGGCGCTCATCAGTGCCGACGTGATGATCCGCCCGGTGCAGGTAGACCAATTAGTCGCGATACGGTTGCGGCGCCAGCGGCGGCTGCGGGAACCGGAACCGCTGGAACTCACGGCCGTGCTCGGTGAGGCGACGCTGCGTCAGCAGACCGGGGGACCCGAAGTGTTGCGCGGGCAGTTGCGTCACCTGGTGGAGCTGATGCGCGAGCTCGACACCGTCGACGTCCGGGTGATCCCGTTCAGCGCTCCCGAGGGCGCTGTGCTCGGCGGTTCCAGTTTCCATCTGCTCGACTTCGCAAGCGATCAGCTACCGACTTTCGCGTGGGCGGAGAGCGCTGTTTTCGGTGGGCATGTAGACGACGCCGAACAGGTCCGCGATCTCGGCTACGCCTTCCTGCGGGCCAGGGATCAGGCCATGCCGAGATCCGAATCCCTTGCCCTGATCAGCGACTATGCGAGAGTGTAAGATTTGTGTCATGTCGATCACAGCTCGCCGCCGCCCGGCCGATCACGGCTGGTTCACCTCGTCGCGCTCCAACAACGGTAACCAATGTGTCGAGGTTCGCTTCGAAGGTGACGCCGTCCAGATACGAGACAGCAAATTCCGGCGCAACCCGATGAACCGTGGCCTCGACGAGCCGATCATCACCGTCCCCGCCGCCGTGTGGACCGCCTTCCTCGACTGCCTGCTCGCCCAGCGCCCGCACCCCTCCCTCACCACCCAGCACGCAGCCGACGGCACGACAACCCTGCGCCACGGATCGACCGCCCTGCACTACACCCCCGCCGAATGGGACGCCTTCGTAGCCGGCGTCCGCGACGACGAATTCGCCTGCGTGTAACCCGAATCCGCTCCGCACCCGTCGGCGACCGGGCAGTGCGCGTCAGGATGGACGCCGATGCCCGATCGCCGACGTGTCGCGGCGCCTTCCAGCACGCCCCCGGTTCGCGATGATGTTTCGGCATACTGGAGCGCGTGACTTCGGATCTGAGCAGCCCCTCCGGTATCGACCTGTCCTTCCGTGATCAGGATGTGCGGGTGCAGGACGATCTGTTCGCGCATGTCAACGGGCGGTGGTTGGCCGACTACGAGATTCCGGCCGACCGGGCGGTGGACGGTGCGTTCCGGACGTTGTACGACCAGGCCGAGATCGATGTGCAGACCATCATCACCGAGTGCGCAGAGGGTTCGGCCGACAGCGCGGATGCCCGCAAGATCGGTGACCTGTACTCGAGCTTCATGAACACCGAGCTGGTCGCCGCCGCCGGGCTCACCCCGGTGGCCGACGAACTGCGCGCCATCGCCACGGTCGCCGACGCGAGCGCGTTCGCCGCGCTGCTCGGCCGCTTGCAGCGCACCGGCGTGCGCGGCGCGCTCGCCTACTACGTCGACACCGACGACAAGGACTCCACCCGCTACCTGCTGCACGCCACCCAGTCGGGCATCGGCCTGCCCGACGAGTCGTACTACCGGTCCGACGAGTTCGCCGAGATCCGCGACGCCTACCGCGCCCACCTCACCAAGATGTTCACCCTCGCCGCGTCCGACCCGGCCCTGGCCGGCCTCGTGCCGACCGATCCGGCCGACGCGGCGAATCGGGTGTTCGAGCTGGAACGCACCCTCGCCGCAGGCCACTGGGACGTGGTGCGCCGGCGCGATGCCGAGAAGAGCTACAACCTCACCACTTTCGACGAGCTCGCCACCGCCCACCCCGAATTCGATTGGGCCGCTTGGGCCGACGCCGTCGCCGAGGGTGTCGACCGTGCGGGCACCGAGCTGTTCGCCGAACTCGTGATCCGCCAGCCCGGTTACGTCGGCGCCTTCGCGCGCGCGTGGTCGGATGTGCCGCAGGCGGATTGGCAGGCATGGGCCGCGTGGCAGGTGCTGCACGCGCGCGCCCCCTACCTCACCGACGAGATCGTCGCCGCGAACTTCGACTTCTACGGCCGCACTCTCACCGGCGCGCAGGAGATTCGGGAACGCTGGAAGCGAGGCGTCGGCCTGGTCCAGGAACTGCTCGGCGAGGCCGTCGGCAAACTGTATGTGGCCAGGCACTTTCCGCCCGAGGCCAAGGCGCGCATGGTGGAACTGGTCGCCAATCTGCAGGAGGCCTACCGCCGCAATATCGCCGAACTCGAGTGGATGGGCCCCGACACCCGCGCCGCGGCACTGACCAAGCTGGAGAAGTTCACCCCCAAGATCGGCTACCCCGACACCTGGCGCGACTACTCGGCCGTCGAGATCGACGCGGCGGACCTCGTCGGCAACTACCGGCGTGGCTACGCCGCCGAACACGACCGTGACCTGGGCAAACTCGGTGGTCCCGTGGATCGCGGCGAATGGTTCATGACCCCGCAGACGGTGAACGCCTACTACAACCCCGGCATGAACGAGATCGTCTTCCCGGCCGCCATCCTGCAGCCGCCGTTCTTCGACATGAACGCCGACGACGCCGCCAACTACGGCGGGATCGGCGCGGTGATCGGCCACGAGATCGGGCACGGCTTCGACGACCAGGGCGCGAAGTACGACGGCGACGGCAATATGCAGGACTGGTGGACCGACGACGACCGCGCCGAATTCGGCAAGCGGACCAAGGCGCTGATCGACCAGTACAACGTGCTCTCGCCCGCTGATCTGTCCGACGAGCACACCGTGAACGGCGAGTTCACCATCGGCGAGAACATCGGCGATCTCGGTGGTTTGTCGATTGCCCTTGCCGCGTACAAGATCTCGCTCGACGGTGAAGAGCCGCCGGTCATCGACGGCCTCACCGGTCTGCAGCGGGTGTTCTACGGCTGGGCGCAGGTGTGGCGGACCAAGGCGCGGCAGGAGGAGGCGATCCGCCGCCTCGCCGTCGACCCGCATTCGCCGCCGGAGTTCCGCTGCAACGCGGTGGTGCGCAATATCGACAGCTTCTACGAGGCGTTCGAGGTGACGCCCGACGACAAGCTGTACCTGGCACCGGAGGAGCGGGTCACCATCTGGTGATCGGGCGCGACCCTACCGCTGAGCCGGTAGGGTCGAAACCCACTGTCAGGGAGAGGTTTTCCATGCGCTGTCACCAAGTCGCCGACGACGTCTTCACCATCCGTGGCACGGATGTGAACATGGTCCTGCTGCGCGAGGGCCGCGACCTCACCCTCATCGACGCCGGCTGGTACGGCGACGCGAAGATCATCGAATCGGCGATCCGTGCCCTCGGCCACCGCCCCGAAGACGTCGTCGCCGTCCTGCTCACCCACGCCCACCTCGACCACGTCGGCGCCCTGAACCACCTGCACCGCCGTTACGGCACCCCCGCCTACACCAGCCCCACCGAGGTGCCCCACGCCCGCGGCGAGGTCCACGAGTCAGCCACTCCCCTCGACGTGATCAAACGCCTCACCGCCCCGAGCACCGCGGCCTGGGCACTGCGCATCACCGCCGCGGGTGGCCTCCGCAAGAACCCGGTCCCCCACATCCAGCCCTTCCCCACCGAAGGCCCCCTCGACCTCCCGGGCAACCCCGTCCCCATCTCCTCCCCCGGCCACACCTCCGGCCACACCGCCTTCCACCTCCCCACCCAGGGCGCCATAGCCACCGGCGACGCCCTCATCACCGCCCACCCCACCTCCACCCACCAGGGCCCCCAACTACTCCCGAAGTTCTTCCACCACAACACCGAACAAACCCTGAACGCCCTCGGTGCCCTCGAACCCCTCGACGCCCCCCTCGTCCTCCCCGGCCACGGCCTCCCCTTCCGGAAGGGCATCACCGAAGCCGTAACCCGAGCCCGCGAACACGCCACCACCCTCCTGCGCTGAACTTCACGCCTGCTCCGGTTTCGGTGCATCGAACGCAAGTAAGAACGGAGAAAGTCGCGTTTAAGGGGATTAAAGTATAGTAAGCAACCGTCTCCGTTCCCCCGCGCATCGCCGATCTGGACTATGTACCGCCATCGCAAGTGGTGACCGCGTGCGAAGCAGCCGCGATCGCGGTGGCACGGCTCGAAGCAGGCTTCGGTCAGTACATGGCACCGCTCGCCGACTTCCTGCTGCGCAGCGAGTCGGTGGCGTCGTCAAAAATCGAACACATCGACGCCGGCTGGCGGGCCTTCGGAAAGGCCATCGGCGGAGCGAAGGCGAGCGACGAAGCGAAATCACAGCTCGCCGCCGTCCAGGCACTCGCCGCAATGGTGGAGGCGGCAAGCACCGGCCCGGTCACGACCTCGGATCTGCTTGCCGCACACCGGCTGCTCATGGCTCCGGACTATTACGCGGCTCGTGAGGCCGGCCGTTTCCGCGATGCACAAAACTGGATCGGCGAGAGCGACTACACCCCACTGCACGCGTTGTTCGTCCCGCCGCCGCCCGAGCTCGTCGACGACCTGATGGACGACCTGCTGACATTCGCCGCCCGGACCGACCTGCCGATCATCGCGCAGGCGGCGATCGCGCACGCTCAGTTCGAGTCCATCCATCCGTTCGTCGACGGCAACGGACGGATCGGGCGCGCATTGATCAGCGCGATATTCCGCAGGCGTGGGCTGACCAGCCGGGTAACCGTTCCGTTGGCGTCGGTCATGTCGGCGAACACCGCACGCTACTTCGATCAGCTCACTGCCTACCGGGCGGGTCGCGTCGACGAATTCGTCGAGTACGTGGCGCTGGCGGCCGTCCACGCGAGCGAGGCGGCGGTCGAATCGGCCCGGACGTTGGCGGACTTGCCCGCGCAGTGGCGTGCCTCGGCCCGGCCGAGGGCCGGATCTTCGGACGAAGCGCTGATCGCCGGTCTGCTCGACCACCCGATCCTCAATATCGACACGGCGCTGCGAATCGCCGGAACGACAGACTCCGCCACCTATCGAGCGCTGGATCGCCTGGTCGAGGCGGGCGTGCTCGAGGTGCTTTCGGCAGCGAAGCGGGGTCGAGTATGGGCGGCAACCGACATTCTGGCCGAACTCGACGCGCTCTCGGCGACGATCGGAAAGCGGACGGCCGCCGGGCTGAAATAGGTCAGCGGAGGCGGAGTTCGGTTTCGGCGTCGAAGTAGAAGATTTCTTCGGGTTTGGGGCGGAGGTGGAGGGTTTCGCCGAGGGTGGTGTGGAAGCGGCGGTCTACGCGTACGACGATTTTGCCCGCGCGGGTGGACCAGTCGGTGCCTGCGCCGTGGGTGTAGACGAAGGATTCGGCGCCGAGTTCCTCGAGGAGTTCGGCGACGACGGTGATGCCGTCGGGGTCGGTGGTGACTTCCCAGGATTCGGGGCGGATGCCGAGGACCACCCGAGCGCCGGTGACACTGCGCGGCAGCGGGATTCGCAGGCCGTCGAGGACGGCGTGACCGTCGGTGACGGGGGCTTCGAGCAGGTTCATGCCGGGTGAGCCGATGAAACCGGCGACGAAGGTGTTCACCGGGTCGTCGTAGAGTTCGCGCGGTGCGGCGATCTGCTGCAGGGTGCCTTCGCGCAGCACAGCGACGCGGTGGCCCATGGTCATGGCCTCCACCTGGTCGTGGGTGACGTACACCGTTGTGGTGCCGAGGCGCTGCTGCAGGGCGGCGATCTGCGAGCGGGTGCTCACCCGCAGTTTCGCGTCCAGGTTGGACAGAGGTTCGTCCATGCAGAACACCTGTGGGCGGCGCACGATCGCCCGCCCCATCGCCACCCGTTGCCGTTGCCCGCCCGACAGTTTCGCCGGTTTGCGGTCGAGCAGCGGCTCGAGTTCCAGCATGGCTGCGGCTTCGCGTACGCGAACGAGAGTGTCGGACTTCGACATTCCCGCGTTGCGCAGCGCGAAGCCCATGTTCTGCGCCACCGTCATGTTCGGGTACAGCGCGTAACTCTGGAACACCATCGCCACATCGCGCGCCCGGGGCGGCAGTCCGGTCACATCACGATCGCCGATGCGAATCGTGCCGTCCTCCACCGATTCCAGCCCGGCGAGCATGCGCAGGCTGGTCGACTTGCCGCACCCGGACGGTCCGACGAGCACGAGGAATTCGCCGTCGGCGATATCGAGATCGAGTGCGTCGACCGCGGCGGTCTCGCTGCCGGGGTAACGGTGGGTGACACCGTCGAACTGCACTGTCGCCATGGACTTCTCCTCGAAACGCTGGGACTACTTGGGCAGCTTGGGGGTGATCTGCCGGTCGATGATCGCCTGGATGTCACCGGCGACCTTCGCGAGAACCGTTGCCGGATCGGCGTTCTGCAGACCGATCTGCTCGTATCCGGTGCCGATGATCTGGTCGGCGCCGGGCACGAACACCCGCGCGTAGTCCTGCGACTTGGTCACCGCCAGTTGGTCGATGGCGGTCTTGGAGTGCGGGTTCTTCGCGAGGAAGTCCACCTCGGTGGGATCGCTCACCGCCGACTTGCGCACCGGCATGTAACCCGTGTTCTGCGAGAAGTACGCCGTATTGGCGGCATTGGTCGCGAACTCGATGAACTTCAACGCGTTCACCTTCCGCTCGGCGGAGATGCGCGAGGGCACCGCGAGACCGGCACCACCGGTGGTGACGCCGGGCCCACTGGGATGCGGCAGGAACGCCGTGCCGAGCTCGAACTTGCCGGTCGCGTTCTTCTGGATGCCCTTCAGGTCACCGGTGGAGGCGATGGTCGAGGCGGCGACCCCGGTCCCGAAATCGACGGCGATCTGCGGACGGATCGCCGCGTACTTCTTCACATTGATCGATTCGCGCAGGTAGGTGGCGGCCGCGATCGAACCGGGGTCGGTGAACTTCAGCGCCCACTTGTCGGAGTAGGCGCCGCCGAAGGTCCAGTTCGGGCCCTGGAAGGTCCAGCCGAGGTAGTTCTTGGCATCGCCCCAGGCATGCGCGAACTTGTCGCCGCCGACCACCGACTGGATCTTGGGCCCCCACTCGTCGAACTCCTGCCACGAGTTCGGCCCACGATCCGGCAGCCCCGCCTTGGCCCACACATCCTTGTTGTAATAGAACAGCGGCGTCGAGCGCGCGTACGGCAGCGCGTAGTGCTTACCGTCGAACAGGTAGTCCGCGGCCAGCGAGTCGACATAGTCGTCGAGCTTCACCCCCGCGTCTCCGAACAGCCCGTCGAGCGGTTCGATGGCACCGGTCAGCGCGTAGTTGAACCACCAGACATCGGACAGCACAACAACATCGGGCAGGTCACCACCGGTGAGCGCGGCGTTGAACTTCTGCGCCACCTCCTCGTAGTTCTTGCCCGCGTCGACGAGGTTCACCTTCAGCTCGGGGTGCTGTGCCTGGAACCGGTTGATGAGCTCGAGCTCGAGTTCCTTGGAGGTGCCGGGGTGGTTGGACCAGAAGGTGATCGTGTTCGCGTCGCCGCCACCACCGGACCCGCCGCCGGTGCCCGCGCAAGCGGTGAGCGCGAGACCGGCGGCGACACCGCCGGACAGGCCGAGGAAGCCGCGACGGCTCAGCGCCGGAAATCGTGAAATGGACACGTGGATCTCCTGTTCGAGAATCAACCCTTGACCGCACCGGAGGTGAGGCCTTTGATCATGTGACGTTGCAGCGCGAGGAACACCACGAGAATCGGCAGCATGGTGAGCACCGTGCCCGCCATCACCGGACCCCAGTTGGTGACGCTCGGGTTCTCGGTGTTCTGCAGCAGCGTGAGCCCCACCGGCAGGGTGGCGACGTCGGCGGAGTCGGCCATCAGGAACGGCCAGAGGTATTCGTTCCACTCGTTCACCAGCGTGACCACCGCGAACGCCACCATCGTCGGCCCCGACATCGGCAGCACGACACGGGTGAGCAGCCGCCACCAGTTGGCGCCGTCCATGCGGGCGGCCTCGATCACCTCACCGGGTAGCGACAGGAAGTGGTTGCGCATGAGGAAGGTTCCGAACGCCACGCCGCAGAGCGGGATGATGATGCCCTGGAAGGTGTTGCGCCAACCGAGCTGCGCGATGAGCGCGTAGTTGGAGATGACAGTGATCTGGTTGGGCACCATCAACGCGGCGATGATCGCCAGGAACACGATGTTCTTGCCGGGGAAGCGCAGGAACACCAGGCCGTATGCGCTGAACACCCCGAGCGTGAACTTCACCGCCGACACCACCCCGGTGACGATCAACGAGTTGCGCAGGAACGTCCAGAACGGGACGGTCGTCGTGGCGTGCCCGTAGTTCTCCGGGTGCCAGCTGTGCGGCCAGTACACCGCGGGCTGGGTGTAGATGTCGGCGCGGTCCTTGAACGAGGTGATGAGGATCCAGAACAGCGGAACCCCAACCATGACGAGCACGCACAGCATCGCCGCGTACCCGAGCAGGGTGATCGCGCGTTCCCGCCTGCGATACGAAACCGTTTCGGGACCAACGTGTTTCATCGTTCACCTCGATCCATCACGCGCACCTGGATCAGGGTCACCACGAGCAGCACGGCGAACATGATCGTCGCGACAGTCGCGCCGTAGCCCGCCCGGAAATTGCGGAACGACTCCTCGTACACCTGGAAGACCATGGTTGTCGTGCCGTTGCCGAGCGGCCCGCCACGTGTCATCACATTGATGATGTCGAATACCTGAAGCGAGTTCAGCAATACCGTGATCGAAAGGAAGAATGTGGTCGGACGGAGTTGCGGCAGAAGTACTTTGGTGAATCTCGTCCACCGGCTCGCGCCATCCATTTCGGCGGCTTCCAACAGTTCGCTCCGCACGCCCTGCAATGCCGCCAGATAGATGACGAAGGTGTATCCGAGATTCTTCCAGATGTAAGTGATCGTCACCATGAACAACGCCCACTGCGGATCCTGGTAGAAATCCGGCACATTCGTCACGCCGAGGCGGTGCAACACATCTTGCACGAGCCCGAAACTGGGGTCGAAGATGAATTGGAACGCCACCCCGATCGCCGCACCGGAGATCACGAACGGCGCGAAGATGGCAGAGCGAACCACATTGCGCCCGAACAACTTCCGGTCGAGCAGCATGGCGAGCGCCAGGCCGAGTGCCATGCTGACGACCACCGCCGCGACGGTGAAGATCACGGTGTTGCCGACGACCTTCCAGGAGTCGTCGCGCTGCCACCATTCCACGTAGTTGGCGAAACCGATGGGCGTGGCGACGGGGTCGGCGATGTTCCAGTCGGTGAACGAGAGCCGGATGTTGTCTGCCAGCGGCCGGTAGACGAACATCCCGAGCAGAACCAAGTTCGGGACTACGAGTAACAGAAACAACGCGTAGTCCTGCCACGGCCGATTTCTCAGGCCGCGACCTCGCTGCACGGGAAGAACCCGCTCCGGACTGCTACGCACCGCGGCAGCTTTACGGCGCATGGCGAACCGCTGGTTAACCCTGCCCGCCGATTTCCTGAACATCGGGCGCACAAAGACGAGTACAGCAAAAAGCCGAACAACACGACCTGGTTTGATCGTATTGTTCGGCTTTTGTTCAGTGCCGCTGGGGAATCAGTGGCGCCGGGCTGTTAGTTCCAGTCGCCCAGGCCGTCGCCCGCGCTCAGGGTGGGGCCCTGGGTGCCGGTGACGATCACCGCATCACCGCGACGCGAGTTCTCCAGAAACCACTTGGCATCCTCGGTGCTCACGTTCAAGCAGCCGTGGCTGGCATTGGAGTAGCCCTGCTGACCCACCGACCACGGCGCGGCGTGGATGAAGATGCCGCTGTTGGACAGGCGGGTGGCGTACTCGACCTCGAGCTTGTAGCCCTCGGGGTCGGTGACCGGCACACCGTAGGTCGACGAGTCCATCGTCATCTTCTCGAGCCGCTCGCCGACGATGTAGGTGCCGTTGGGGGTCTCGTAGCCGGGCTTGCCGAGCGAGGTCGGCATCTCGCGCACCACTTCACCGTTGCGGGTGACGGTGATGACCTTGGTGGCGTCGTCCACGGTGGCGACGAAGGCGTCACCGATGTGGAACGAGCTGGTCGTGCCGCCGGCGACGACGGTCACGTCGGTGTTGGCGGGCCAGAACTCGGTGGGCTTCCAGCGCACCTGCTTGTCGCCGGTCCAGTAGAAGTTGCCGGGCACGTTGGCGCTCGAGGTGACCTTGATGGCCCGCTCGGCGGCCGCACGATCCTCGATCGGGTCCTTGAAGGTGATGATGATCGGCTGTGCGACGCCGACCGTCTCGCCGTCGGCGATGTTGATGTTCGGTGGCGCGAACGTCGCCTGCGGCGCGGGCTGCTCGACCACGGGGTTGCTGGAACCCGCGCCGGGAAGCGCGGGCTGAGCCTGCGCGGGAACAGCGATGAGCGCGCCGGTGGCCGCGATCGCCGCCGTCAGCAGCAGACCACGGCGAAGCCGATGGGATTGCTGCCGGTTTGCCTCGTAGTGCATTAGGTTTCCTCGTCTATATCTTCGAATGACGCGGAGTCCGCATGGGGTCTCCACGGGGTAACGACGCCCCGACCCTGACCGCTCATTCCTACCCGTCCGGGGTGACAACGTGCCAGCTCCGTTGCATCGCGATCACGGAACGGCAACGCTGTGCGCTGTGTCACATAACAACCTGTGACTCAGCGGCTTTCGTCAAACGCCACGCTCAGGGCGGCGAGTCGGAAAGGCGTCGGCACCACGGTCCGGAAGCACACGCATGTGACTCTCAAACCTGGAGTGAGGGAGATCACGCCGTGCGTGTGAAGTGGATCGCCCGGTTCGGCGCGGTCGCGAGATTGTGCGGCACCGTGCGCGGCCGGCGGCCGAGGGCCAGCGCGGGGTCCAGGCGCAGCCGGGCACCGGTGAGCAGGGTGGCGAGCACGACGCGCAGTTCGTATTCGGCCAGCGTGGCGCCGATACACCGGCGATGACCGCCGCCGAACGGCGCGTACTCGAACGGGGTGAACTTGCGGCCGAGGAAACGGTCGGGGTGGAACATTCGTGGTGCCGGCCAGATCGACGCCTGGCTGTGCAGTACACCGACCGCCAACCCGATCGTCTGTCCGGCGGCCACGTCGACCCCACGCCAGCGCCACGGTTCGCGCAACTGCCGCAGCACGATGGGCACCGCCGGGTGCAGGCGAAGCGTCTCCTGGCAGACGGCGTCGAGCAGCGGCGCGGTGGCCTGTTCGGCCGGGTCGTCGCCCGTCTGCGCCAGCTCGTCGGTGAGCCTGGCGAGCAGGCCGGGTTCGCGATGCAGGTGATACAACGCCCAGGTGAGTGAGGTCGCGGTGGTCTCGTGCCCGGCGACGAGCAGGGTGCGCAACTGTTCGCACAGTTCGGAATCGGTCAGCGCGGAGCCGTCCTCGTAACGAGTGGCGAGCAGCAGATCGAGCAGATCGCCCGCGGCCGGGCCCTCGGCGCGACGACGCGCGATGCCTGCGAGCAACTGCCGATCGAGCCGGCCCCTGGCCGCGACGAAGCGGTCCCACGGCCCGAAACCGCCTGTAGCACGGCGCAAAACGGGAGCTACGAGTAGTGGCGTGGTGAAGGTCGAGAGGAAGTCGTCGACCGCGTCGGCGTATTCACTGTCGGCGCCAGCGCCGAACGCTGCCGCGAGGATCGTGCGCAGGGTGATGGATCGTGCCTTCGTCAGCACGTCGACCCGACTGCCGACCGGCCAGGAAACCCCTGTACCACTGTCGGATTCGAGTTCGCGCAGCGTCGATTCCCGGATCACCTCGCCCAGCGCCCGCACCTTCGCGCGGTGGAACGCGGGCGCGAGCATGGCCCGATCCGTGCGATGACGCGGCCCTGAACTGAGGATCAGCGACGCCGTGCCGACCATCGGCTCGATCGGGTTCGGCCGCGGCGGGCCGACGAGCTCGACCGGCGCCCGGAACAGTTCGCGCGCGCCCTCGGCGGTCCCGGTGAACAACACCGGCGGAAATCCCGGAAAACCGACCGCGAACGGGTCACCGCTCGCCGCACGTCGACGCAGGTAGCCCTCGAAATCGAGGCCCGCGGCCAAGCCGTGCAGCAGGGCGGGGCGTGGTGGGCGCTGGCCGTTCATGCTGTGTCCGATCGGCATGCTCGGGCGGCCTCCGTGGTTACGCTTCGCTGCCGCTTCCGGCCGCTGACCTCTCATGCCAGGTACTACGGCGTGCGCCCGCGCCCGGTTCGACTACGGCTCGGCGCGGGTGCGCCGCACGGTGCCCTGGGCGATGGCCGCGAGCTTGGCCAGTCGCGCGTCCCCGAGCGCGGTCACCGCGTTGCCGAGCCGATTGGTGACGAACGCGATCGACATGCCCAGATCAGGATCGGCGTAGGCGCCGGAGCCGCCGACTCCGTAGTGGCCGAAGGCATGTCGTGGTTGCTGCTTGGTCATCAACACGGGCCGGTGGTAGCCGAGGGTGAACCGCAACGGCAATCCGAGCACGTAGTCACGGCTCTCGGTCTGCTGGGTGCGGTTGATCTGCTCGATCGTCTCCGGGCGCAGGAACTGCACCGGCGAATCACCTTCGGCCACAGTATTTTCCGCGTCACCCGTATAAACAACGCCACCGTTGGCCAGCGCGCCGTACATCCGCGCCAGCGCCCGCGCCGAGAACACCCCGTTCCAGCCGGGCATCACCGCGTCGTGCACGCGGGGATCGCGCACGAGTTCGTCGAAACTCTCCGGCATCCCGGCCTCCGCGAGCCCGCGCACGGGCCGCACCCAGGACAACACCGACGACGCGGTGTTCCAGCGGATACCCGGCGGTGCGAGATGCGGGAAAATCTTCGCGATCCGGCGGCGCTGTGCGACGGGCACCTGGAACCAGAACTCGTCGGTGCCCAAGGGCTGGGCCACTTCCCGGCGCAACAGCTCGGTGAAGGATTCGCCGGTCGCGCGCTGCAGGATCTCCGAGACCAGCCAGCCGAAGGTGATGGCGTGGTACCCGGAGGTGCGGATGCGGCGCGGGTCGGCCGGACTCTCGGCCAGGGCCGTCACCACCGCGCCGTAGTCGAGAATCCCCTCGCGGCCCGGAACCAGCCCGCGCACCCGATGCAACCCGGCCCGGTGCGACAGCACATCGCGCACGGTGATGTCGTGCTTGCCGTGCGCGGCGAACTCGGGCCAGTACTCCGCGACCGGCGCCTCGTAGTCGATCAACCCCCGCTCGGCCACCCGGTGCAGCACGGTGGCGGCCACACCCTTACCGGTGGAGAACGTGAGCGCCACGTGCCCGCCGTTCCACCGCTGATCCTTGGCCGCCCACCCCGCCCAGACATCGACGACCGGGCGTCCGTCGAGGTAGATCGCCAGCGCACCGCCCCCGCGGCTCGGCTGCTGGAACATCCCGAAGAAGTGGTCGGCCAGCCGGATGAACCTCGGATCGATGCGCATCTGCCGTGGCGCGGTCGGCGTTCCCGCGTCCGGCTCGCCCGCTGTTGCTGACACCATCGGCCCAACCTCCTGATGCTGCGTAGCGATCCGCCGACCGGATCGGGTCGACGCCGGTGGCTTCGGTGGTGTATTCACAGTAGGTGTTTGCAGATCTGTCCATCCGCCGGTTGGCCGGCGCGCTCGCCATCACGGCGTTCGCGCTCGGTTCGAGCGCGTGCGGCGGCACCATCGACGGCTACGCGCAGCCGGCGATCGACGTGGTCCCCGCCACCAGCAGCGCCGCACCGACCACCAAGAAACCCGGCAAGTCGACGACGAGCAAACCGGCACCCACCACCAAAAAGGGTGGAACCACCGACTTCCAGGCCAGCGTCGGCGACTGTGTGAATCTCGGCGGTACCGCCGAGGACGCCACCATCGAGAAGGCCTCGTGCGGCAGCCGCTCGGCCAACTACAAGGTGATCGGCAAGGCGCCCAACCGCGACGGTTGTATCGCCGACAGCGACCAGAACTACTTCGAAACTCTCGACGGCGTCGAGACCGGCGCCCTGTGTCTCGACATCGACTGGGTGGTCGGTGGCTGCATGGATGTGGCCGCCGAACAACTCGTCGCACGCCGGATCGACTGCAACGCCTCGGGCAACGAGCCGGTGCGGGTCGTCACCATCAAGAGCGACGCGACCAGCGCCAACGACTGCCCCGACGACGCCGACGTGGGCTATGTCTACGACACCCGCCGCTTCGTCGTCTGCGCGCAGACGCTGTAGACACCGACGACGAGACGGGCCGCACGGTGTGACCGCGCGGCCCGTTGTCTGTTCACTCGCCGATCAGATCGGGTGGAACCCGGATCCGTGGCCGCCGCGCGCGTTCATGTCGTTCATGATCGCGGACATGTTCGTGCCGACCTCGGGGCCGAAGCAGGCCACCGCGAGATAGGCGTTCACCATCCCCACCAGCGTCGAGCCGACCACCACCGGCGCACCGGAATCGCCTTCCACGACGCACATCTGCGACCACGTCTCCACATTGGTCGCGAACACGTCGCCCCAGGTGATGCCGCAGGTGTTGCCGGTGGTCCGGCCCTCCTTGCACACGATGGTCGGGAACTGGGCCGGCCCACCGACGCCGGTGATGGTGACATTGCCGATCCGGTTCACCGGGGTGATCCGGCCGGGAGTGAATTCGATGACGGCGTAGTCGAGTTCGGTATTGCTGTAGACGAACCTGCCGATCTCGCCGTATCCGCGATCGACCTCTGCGGCCACGGGTGCGCCCGCGTCACCGCAGTGCCCGGCGGTGAGGCCGACGAGCCTGCCCGCGCCGTCGTGGCCGACCGTGGTGAGGGTGCATTCGAAGGTGTTGTCGATGACGATTCCGGATCCGCCGCCGATCACCGGTGGGCCGGGTTGTGCCTGCGAGGTGCCCGCGCCGGTGCCGAGTAGAGCCGCACCGAGGGTGAGCGCGAAGGCGGCCGTGGCCACACGCGCGAGTTTGCTGAAC
This sequence comes from Nocardia rosealba, assembly GCF_020216065.1. Classification (GTDB taxonomy): domain Bacteria; phylum Actinomycetota; class Actinomycetes; order Mycobacteriales; family Mycobacteriaceae; genus Nocardia; species Nocardia rosealba. Next base: position 252,186 of record NZ_JAIWNA010000006.1, on the reverse strand, counting down.
ATGTCCCTCCAGATGTCGGAAGTTCGCACGATATCAATACGGTCTGTCTATAGCCGCAGTATTCGATCCCGGGCGCGCCAGAGCGAAGCCCTCGGATTGCTGCTTACCAGGCGCCGCGACACCCCGGGCAGTGATAGCGATTCTCTATCGAAATCGTGATGAAGCCGGCCCTGGCGAGTTATACCCGTGATCCGTGCGAGAAATCAGACGTGTCATTCGTTATGTATGACAGTTTTCCGCAATATTCTTTCCGGCAGCCGCAGACGCTGGGAGTCCGTGCTCGGAAACGACATCCGGCGCAAACTCCTAAGCGGGACAATTCAGGGCTGTATGGTCCGTCATGGCAGTGGTCATAAGGGCCGCCGACAGTGATATCCATCTATGACAGCGCTCACATGTCGGTGGTGTGTTCTGCACTACTCCGTAGTAAGGTGCGTCAAGCAAACAAGTCGTCGGGGTGTTGATGGCCTGGCGTCGAGAGGGGTAATAGCAGTGCAGTCGACCAAGAGTCCGCCCGAACGTTCACGGGTCAGTGAAGCTGTGGACTGGACCAAGGGCCTTTGGGAAGACCATCCGAAGAAGTCCCTCGAAACCTTCGGTCGACAGATCACGATGGGTATCGAAGCCATCACGGAACTGATCGTCGCGATCTTCCGTAAACGCTTCCCCTTCGACGAGTTCGTCCGCCAGTGCGCGTTCATGGCCAACGTCGCCGCCGCACCGACGCTGCTCGTGGCCATCCCCATCGCCGTGATCGTGTCCATCCAGGTCGGCGCGGTCGCCGGTCAGGTCGGCGCGACCTCGTTCATCGGCGCCGCCAACGGCCTCGGCATCATTCAGCAGGGCGCGCCCCTGGTCACCTCGATCATGATCGCCGGTGCCGTCGGCTCCGCGGTGTGCGCCGACCTCGGCTCACGAACCATCCGCGAAGAGATCGACGCCATGAAGGTGATGGGTGTCGACCCGCTGCGCAGGCTGGTCGCGCCCCGCCTCGGCGCCGCCATGCTGGTGAGCTTCCTGCTCTGCGGTTTCGTCGTGTTCGTCGGCTTCATCACCGGCTACATGTTCAACATCTTCGCCCAGGCGGGCACGCCCGGTTCCTACATGAGCACCTTCGCCTCGTTCGCGGTGACCCGTGACCTCGCGGTGGCGCTGCTCAAGTCGGTCATCTTCGGCATCATCGCCGCCATCATCGCCTGCGACTCGGGCCTCAACGCCCGTGGCGGCCCCGGCGGTGTCGCCAACGCGGTGAACTCGGCGGTCGTGAGTTCCATGGTCATGCTGCTCGGCGTCAACGTCGCGATCACGCAGATCTACGCCGCTGTCTTCCCCCCACAGGTGGTCTGACCATGTCATCGACTTATGTACCTCCGCTGCTGCGGCCGATACGCCAGCTCAAGGCGGCGGGCAAAGCGCCCGTCGACATGCTCGCCCGCCTCGGCCACCAGGTCTTCTTCTTCCTGCGGTCCGTCGGCTCTATTCCGCTGGCGTTCAAGCAGTATCCGAAGGAGATCTGGCGGCTGCTCTCCGACGTCACGTGGGGAAACGGCAACATCGTCGTCGGTGGTGGAACCATCGGCGTCATTCTCATCATCAGCGCCTTCGGCGGCATGACCGTCGCCATCCAGGGCCACACCTCGCTCGACCTGCTCGGCCTGAGCCCGATCACCGGTGCCATCTCGGCCTTCGCCACCACCCGTGAACTCGGTCCGCTGCTCGCGGCGCTGGCGTTCGCGGCCCAGGCGGGCTGTCGATTCACCGCGCAATTGGGCGCCATGCGCATCTCCGAGGAGATCGACGCGCTCGACTCCATCGCCATCCGCCCGCTGCCCTACCTGGTCAGCACCCGGATGATGGCCGCGGTCATCGCGATCGTTCCGCTGTACTGCATCGGCCTGGTGATGGCCTATCTGTCCTGCGCGGTCACCGTGCAGCTCATCGGTGGCACCGCGGCGGGCACGTACTCGCACTACTTCTACCAATTCCTGGTACCGACGGACGTGCTGTACTCGCTGCTCAAGGCGATCATCTTCGTCATGATCACCACGTTCATCCAGTGCTACTACGGCTTCTTCGCCTCGGGTGGTCCCGAGGGCGTCGGCGTGGCCGCGGGCCGGGCGATCAAGATGTGCATCATCCTGGTCGTGTTCGCCGACCTGTTCATGACATTGGCGATCTGGGGCGTCGACCCCGGCATCAGGATCTCGGGGTAGGGCCAGATGATCATCGATCCCAGTGGGCGCGGCCCCACTATGAAACAGCTGTACGTCGCGGGCCTGTGCGGCCTGGTCGTCTTCGCTGTGATTCTCGCTTTCCTCATGGCCAGGTACCAGGGCTACTTCGTACCCAAGGTGAACGTGGCCGCGAACCTGTCGACCACCGGTGACGGGCTTCCGTCCAACGCCGACGTGAAGTTCCGCGGTGTGCTCGTCGGTACGGTGAAGGACGTCGACATCGTCGACCAGGGCGCCGTACAGAAGGTGAACATCGAGCTCAAGCCCGAGTTCGCCAAGGGTGTCCCGAGCAATGTCACCGCTCGCATCGTGCCGAGCAACCTGTTCGCGGTCACCTCGGTGGAACTGGTCTTCAACGGTGCCTCCGCCGACTACCTCGAAGAGGGTTCGGTCATCCAGGAGGACCGCAGCGAGGGCACCATCGCGCTGCAGGACACCCTCACCACGGTGCGCGACATCCTCAACGAGGTCGACCCGGTGCAGCTGGGTCGTGTGCTCGGCACCCTCACCCAGGCCCTCGACGGCAGCGGCCGCGTGCCCGGTTCGACCATCCAGCGCCTGGACGAGTGGATCACCACCGTCTCCGACGCGGGCCCGAACCTGGCAGGCATGCTCGACGACTTCTCGGCCTCGGCCAACGCGCTGAACCAGTCGGCGCCGGAACTGCTCGACGTGCTGGGCAGCTCGGTGCAGACCGCCAACACCATCGCCACCAAGCGCGATCAGCTGGTGGCGCTGCTGATGGGCGCGAGCGCGACCACCGACCGGGTCAACGACCTGTTCGCCAGCAACCCCGATGTGGGTAAAGAAGTCACCGTGGGCATGAACGCCACCCTCGGGGCCGTCGCGCACGAGCCGAGCTCGATCACCAAGACCTTCCAGGTGTTCGGTCCCTCGCTCGCCGCGCTGAACACCACCTTCCACGGTGGTCCCAGCGGCAAGCAGATGGTCTGGAACGCGGGCCTCACGTTCACCCCGTACCAGCCCAACACCGTCGCGGATTGCCCGCGCTACGGCGATCTGCTCGGCCCGAGCTGCTTCACCGCGCCCGCCGAGGTGAGCCTGCCGCCGCTCCCGGAGAAGCTGCGTCCACGGGCGCTCGACTCCGCCGCGGGTCTGCCGCCGCTGGTGAACATCCCCGGGCTGCCGCAGATTCCGGGCCTCACCATCCCGGCCGCACCGCTGCAGGCTGCCGCCGGAACCGAGATCACGCCGTTCGCCGGTACTCCGCTCGAGGGGCTCGTCCCGTCGTTCCAGATCCCGGGCCTGCCCGGTGCTGCGCCCGCCGCCGCACCCGCGCCTGCGCCCGCACCCGAGCAGGCACCCGCGGTGCCGTCGGGTACGCCCATCTCCTACCAGGGCAACGACGCCATCGTCGAACTCCTCGGCCGCAAACCGACGGTCTCCGAGCTGCTGCTGCTCGGTCCGATCATGAAGGGCGGAACTCTGACCGTGTACGAAAACGAGGGTGGCGTATGAGTATCCGCAAGCCACTGATCGGATTCAGCATCTTCGCGCTCGTCTCGATGCTCGTCATCGTGGTCGTGTGGAATACGCTCGCCCGTTCGGTAGACGGTGACACCCGCAAGTACACCGCCATCTTCACCGACGTCCTCGGGCTGCGCCCCGGCGACGACGTCCGGATGGCCGGTGTGCGCGTGGGCAAGGTCGAGAAGATCGAGCTCGACGGCAAGAACGACGCCAAGGTGTCGTTCATCGTGCAGAGCGACCAGGACGTCTTCGACGACACCAAAGCCCTTGTCCGCTACCAGAACCTGATCGGCCAGCGCTATGTGGCGCTCACCCCCGGCAAGTCGCCGAGCCCGCAGGTGCTGGCCAGCGGTTCGGTGATCCCGCTCGAGCGCACCGAGCCCTCGTTCGATATCTCCGCGCTGCTCAACGGTTTCCAGCCGCTGTTCCAGGCGCTGGAGCCGGCCCAGGTGAACGCGATGTCGGAAACGCTGATCCAGGCGTTGCAGGGTGACGGAGTCTCGTTGTCCTCCTTCATCATCCAGGCCGCACAGCTGGCCACCGACTTCCAGCGGCGCGATGCCATCCTGAGCGATGTCATCACCAACCTGTCGGCGGTGATGGCCGGTCTGGCCAAGCGCGGCGACGAACTGGAGACCCTGGTGACCCAGACCCGCGCCCTGATCGGCGGGCTCTACGACCAGGGCCAGTCGCTGCAGAATTCGACGGCGACGCTGGCCGACGCCACCACCTCGCTGGTCGCGATGATGAGCAAGATCCAGCCGCAGCTGGCCGCTACGCAGAACTCCACCACCGCAGCACTGAACCTGTTGCTCGCCAACGGCGCCAAGCTCGACCAGGTGGCCATCGACATGCCGTCGATGCTCGCCGACCTCGGCCGCATGACCTCCGAAGGCACGCACGCCAACGCCTACCTGTGTGGTCTCGATGTCTCGCTGTACGGGGTGCTCTTCCCGCGCGGCCTGTTCAGCCAGATCGGTGGCACGTCGCACTCGGAGGTGTGCCGATGAGCAAGCTCAAGAAAACCTTCCTCGGCAACCGCAACTTCTGGCTCGGTGTCATCGGCTCGCTGGTGGTCGTGCTGTTGCTGGTCGGCTCGAGCATCCTGCAGTTCATCGGGATCGGTAAGCAGACCATCGATGCCGAGTTCGTGCAGGCCGCGGGCATCAGCACGGGCGACAAGGTCGCGGTGTCCGGTGTCCAGGTCGGCACGGTGTCGGGCGCCAAGATCGAGGGCGACCACGTGGTCATCACCCTCGACGTGGACTCGAGCATCAAGTTCGGACCCGACGCGCACGCCTCGATCAAGATGGCGACCCTGCTCGGTGCCCGCTACGTCGACCTGAAGCCGGGCGACGGATCGGGCCTGAAGAACGACACCATCCCGCGCTCCAACACCGATGTTCCCTACGACATCGCCGATGTGGTGCAGGTCGGCACCCCGAAGTTCGAGGCCCTGGACACCAAGAAGCTGGCCGCCTCGCTCAACACCATCAACGGCGAGCTCGGCGATTCGCCCGCGCTGGTCGCGCAGGCGCTCGACAGCGTCGGCGCGCTGGCCAAGGTGATCGACAAGCGCAAGGGCGAGGTCGACAGCCTGCTCAAGGACCTGGACCGCGTCACCCAGCTGCTCGCCGACAACCGCAACAGCGTGCTGCTCGTCATCACCCAGGGTGAGGCCATCGCCAGCCGGGTGATGGAACGGCAGAACCTGCTGCGTCAGCTGCTCGACAACATCGCCACCCTGACCCGTCAGCTCGAGGAGATCGGCGGGCAGAACGGCAACCAGTTCGCGGGCACTATCGAGCAGCTCAACACCATGTCGCAGGGCCTGCAGAAGAACAAGGACAACCTCGACAAGCTGTTGCAGATCGGTCAGCCCACCGCGCGCTACTTCAACAACGCGCTCGGCAACGGCAACTACGGCTCGGTCGCGCTGCCGTGGTTGCTCCCCGACAACTGGCTGTGCTTCGCACAGGTGATCCAAGGGTGCGCAGGATGAAACTGAATTTCGGACGCGGTAAGGCGCTGGTTCGCGCCGTGCTGATCGGCGCGACCGCACTCACCATCGGCAGCTGCTCGTTGCTGCCCAGCCAGGTGGACGACGCCCTCGGCCGCTCGACCAAGATCACCGCGGACTTCGAGAACATCGCGGGTATGTATGAGGGCAACGAGATCATGGTCCTCGGTCTGCCGGTGGGCAAGGTCGACAAGATCGTGCCCAAGGGCACCTTCGTCGAGGTCCACATGACCATCGAGTCGGGGGTGAAGATCCCCAAGGAGGCGATCGCCGCGATCATCTCCCCCTCGATCGTCACCGACCGCCACATCGAGATCACCCCGCCCTATACCGGTGGGGAGGCACTCGAGTCCGGTGACCACCTGCCCAAGGCGCGCACCAGGACCCCGGTCGAGCTGGACACGATGATCAAGACCATCGACCAGTTCGCCGCCGCGCTCAAGCCCGAAGAGGGCCAGGAAGGGCTCGGTCCGCTCTCGGGCCGGGTGCTGTACCCGGTGCTCAACGGCAACGGTCAGAAGATCCGCGAAACCCTCGATGCCCTTTCGTCGGCGCTGAAGGTCGGTATCGACAACAAGGACGCGATCTCCAACATCATCATCAAGCTCAACGAGCTCACCACGATGCTGGCCGACAACGACCAGTCGGTGCGCGACTTCAGCAACCAGGTCACCCAGATGTCGGGGCTGCTCGCCGAACAGGCCCCCGGCCTGCAGGCCACCCTCGACCAGCTCAACGGGTTCCTGGCCAACACCTCCACGACCTTCGGCGAGCACGCCGACACGTTGTCGGAATCGTTGACCGGGCTCACCACCGTCACCAACCAGTTGCGCGCCAACTCCGGTGCGATGGTCGAGATCGTCGATGTCGTCCCGCTGCTGATGCAGAACATCGACGGCGCGATGAACAAGGAGAAGGGCTTCGTTCGGCTGCACGCACTGATCGGTACGGCTCTGTCCGGCGAAATGATCAGCCTGTTCTGCGAGCGCATCCAGATGAAGTCCGATGGTTGCCGCACCGGCAAGATGGAGGATTTCGGTCCCGACTACGGGTTCACCGCCGCACTGCTGGGACTCACGAAATGACCGGACCTATGACGAGGAAACTCCGCCGCAGCATGCTTGCGGCCACCGCGCTCGCCACCGTGACCATCACCACCGGTTGCGGTTTCACCGTGGAAGATCTGCCGCTGCCCAAGCCGGGCGCCGAAGGCGACACCTACACCATCCACGCGGAGTTCGACAACGCGCTCAACCTGCCCGACCAGGCCAAGGTGAAGATCGGTGGTTCCGACGTCGGGGTGGTTTCCTCGATCAAGACCAAGAACTTCACGGCCATCGTCGACCTGCAGATCCGCTCCGACATCGACCTGCCCAAGGGCAGCACCGCCGAGTTGCGTCAGGCGACGCCCCTCGGTGACGTGTTCATCGCCCTGAACAGGCCGAAGAACAATACCGGCACCGGCGGAAACCTGGCCGAGGGCGACACCCTCACCCAGGAGTTCACCTCCGCGGGCGCCACCGTCGAGGAACTGCTGATCTCGGTGTCGATGCTGTTCAACGGCGGCGGTGTGGCCAGCCTCAGCAGGCTCGGCACCGAACTCGGTTCCATCCTCAACGGCCAGGGCGGCAACCTGGCGCACCTCATCACCCAGATGACCGGTGTCGTCGGCGAATTGAACAACAACAGCGCCCGCGTCGACGCGGTGCTCTCGGAGTTCAACACCCTGGCCAACACCATCGAGGCGAACAAGGCCCAGCTCGGTCAGGTGGCCGACACCCTGCCGCAGGCCATCGGCGCGATCGCCGAGAACAACCGGGCCATCGGCGATCTGCTCGCCAAGGTGTCGACGGCCAGCGCCGCGCTCGGTGACTACGCCAACACCACCGGTGACCAGCTCTCCGAACTGCTCACCAACCTCGACAACCTGATGAACGCCCTCGCGGCCTCCGGTGACAGCTTCGGTTACGTGATGGATCAGCTGATCGACATCAAGCCGAAGGTCACCGAGACCTTCCAGGGCAAGTCGCTCGCGCCGTACGCGACGCTGACGAACCTCGATGTGGGCCTGCTGACCGATCCGGCCAACAGCAAGTTCCCCGATATGAAGGACGTGAACGACTTCGTCGGCAGCTTCATCCAGGTGCTGCAGATCGTCCAGGGCCGAGTGGGAGGCCACCGATGAGCAAGGTCAAGAAGTTCTTCAGCAGCAAGATCGTGCTGGCGAACTCGGCGCTCGTCGTCGTGCTGATCATCGGCGCCAGCTACCTGCTGGTCAATGTGATGCGGGTGAACCCGCTGCGCTCGGAGTACGACGTCACTGTGACGCTGGACCGCTCCGGTGGCCTGCAGCCGGGCAACGACGTGACGCTGCGCGGACACCGGATCGGCAAGGTCGACACGGTGGAGCTCATCGACGAGGGCCAGGCCATCGCGGTCAAGGCCGTGATCGACAAGACCTACAAGATCCCTGTCGACACCATGATCCAGGTGGCGGCGCTGTCGGCGGCCGGTGAGCAGTACATCGACTTCCGGCCCAACAGCGACGCGGGCCCATTCCTGCGTGACGGCGCGGTGATCGAGTACAACCCGGAGCAGATCAAGACGCCGGTCCCGGTGTGGGCCGTGCTCGACGATACGAGTGCGCTGATCGGGCAGGTAAACCCGCAGCAGTTCAAGACCATCCTCGCCGAGCTCGACATCGCGCTCGGTGCGGGTCCGGATCAGTTGCGCGGCCTGATCAACGGTGTGAGTCTGGCGGTGGCCGGCCTGCACAGCCTGCTGCCGCAGACGGTGAATCTCATCGCCAACCTGCGGGTGATCGCCGATACCACGTCGAACGCGCAGCCGGATCTGCAGACGCTCACCAGCAATTCGGGCACCCTGCTCGCGCAGTTCAACAACGCCAACGCCGAGCTGCAGAGCGTGCTCGACAACTCGCCTGCCCAGTTCGAGGCGCTCGGTGCGGTGCTGGACAAGACCGCCGATCCGATCAGCGGGCTCGCGGCGAACTTCGTCGCCATCACCCGGGCGGCGCAGTTGCGTCAGCCGGCGCTGCGGTTGCTGTTCCCCTCGCTGGCCCAAGGCCTCGGGGCGATCGCGGTCCCCGCGCACGACGGTGAGTTCCACACCATCCTCGATATCTGGCCCCGCCCGACCTGCAACTACAACACCGAGTACCGGCGCAACGAGGAAGTCCAGGACGGGTCGATCCCGAAGTGGAACTACTGCGTGAATCCGCCCGCCGATCTGCAGATCCGTGGTTCGGCCAACGCGCCGCGCCCGAATGTGCCCAATAACGGTGCGCAGATGCCTCCGGGTGTCGATCCCAACGAACGCACCCCGATTCCGGCCAAGTGAGACCATGCCCGGTCCTACGCTCCGGCGTGGGACCGGGCATACTCGGCGGGGGACACTGTGGCCCGCCTCACGGGCCAACGAACGAAGTCGGTGCGAGTGTGTGCCGGGAAAGAGCAGGATTGATCTAGATGACCAGCGACGACGCCGAGAGCAAGAAGGACGCTACCCCGGCGGAAAAGCCCGAATCGGCCGCTCCCGAGACCACCGCCGACGAGACGGTGAAGCTCGGCAAGGCCGAGTCCGAGACGCCGAAGGCGGCCGAGACCGCCGCCACGGCGGCAGCGGCCCCCGCGGAGCCCGCCGCGTCGTCCGGGGGCAAACGCCCGGTCGGCTGGCTGGTCGCGGCGGGTACGGGTGTTGTCGCTGTCGGCGCGATCACCGCCGCGGTGGTGTTCTTCCTGCAGAGCAACGACCGGGGCGACAAGCTCGACGCCATCGAGGAGTCGACGAAGGCGGCCTGCGCCTACGGCCGGGTGGCCACCAACTACGACTACTCGAACAACATCGACAAGTACTTCGAGGACATGCGCTCGGGCTCCACCGGCGACATCAACCAGCAGTTCACCGAGGCCGGCGACCTGCTGAAGGACATGATGGTCGAGCGCAAGGTGAAGTCGCGTGGTGAGGACATCCAGTGCGCGTACCTCAGCGGCGGTGAGGACCAGGCCAAGGCCATGGTGACGCTGGCGCAGTACAGCTCCAACATCACCGGTGTCGAAGAGCCGCCGATGAACATCGCGATCGAGATGACCCTCGACCGCGAGGGCGACAAGTGGCTGGTGAGCAAGATGGAGTCGCCGGTGCTGAAGAACGGTGGCGGCCTGATGGGTGGCGTGCCGGGCGGGGCTCCGCAGCAGCCCGCACCGGAGACGCCTGCTCCGGCTCCCGCGCCCGGTAACTGATCGGGTAGTACGACAGTGCCTCCGGCGGAATCGATTCCGCCGGAGGCACTGTCGGTTGCGGACGCACTCCGGTCGCGCCGCGTCAGAACAGGGTGAGTGTTCCCGACGCTGTCGGCGCGACCGGCTTCCCCGTGGTCCGCGGCTGGGTGGTTCGGGTGGTAACGGGTGTCGCGGCGTGTTCGTGGCCGTGTGCCGCGGCTTCCCTGGCGGCGATGCCCGCCAGCTTGTCGGCTTGCTCGTTGAAGTAGTTGCCCACGTGCCCGCGGACCCAGCGGAATCGCACGGGCCCTTCGCGGGTGGTGATGGCGCGGTCGATCTGCTTGATGATCTCGACGTTCTTCACCGCGCCGCCGGTGGAGGTGCGCCAGCCGTTGCGCCGCCAGCTGCCGATCCATTCCGAGGCGCATTTGATGGCGTATTGGGAGTCGCTCTCGATGAGCATCGGTTCGGTGCCGGGGTGGGCGAGGATGGCTTCGAGGACCGCGCGCAGTTCCGCGATCTGGTTGGTTCCGCTGGCCGCTCCCCCGCTGGCCACCGGTCCTTGATGATTCACCCAGGCCCAGCCGATGGCACCACCGGGATTGCGCAGGCAGGACCCGTCGGTGCTCACGATGATCATGACCGCCACCCTAGGCGATGCGGCCGACAAGATCGGTACCGTGGAATGCCTCTATCTCCCTTCGCAACCGCGATTCTGTGCGGCGCAGTGCCGATCTCGCGGCCGCGTCGACGAGGCCGTGGCACATGCGGCCGAACGCACCGCGTGGTGGTGGATAGCCGGCTTCGGCGGTCAGTACCGACCGTTCGTAGCCGAGTGGGTCGAACCGCAGTGTCACGGTTCCGTATACCCGCCCCCGCAGGGTATACCCGATCACCGCATCGCGCCGGTATTCGGTGATCTCGCAGGTGAGTGTCGCCGGGATCACCCCGCCCAGGCGAACTTTCAGCGAACAGCTCGCGCCCAGTCCCTGTGCCGGTGCCGCGCCCTGTGTGGTGACGGAGGTGACGCCTGCCATCCAGTGTGCGAGGTGCTGGAAGTTCTCGGTATAGGCGAAGGCCGCGTCGGTGGGCGCGCCGACGTCGCTCGCGTACCTGATGTGGCCCACAGGCCAAAAATACTACAAGAATCCTATTTATTTGCTGGAAGCTGGATCTGGTCAACCAGGTATCGGGCGATCGGCATGGCCGAGGTGGCGGCGGGTGAGGGCGCGTTGAGGACATGGATGGATCGTGGCGTGCGCTCGATCAGGAAATCGTGCACGAGGGTGCCGTCGCGCAGCACGGCCTGCGCCCGGATGCCCGCGCGATGGGGCAGCAGGTCGGCGGTGCCGAGTTCCGGGCAGTACCGGCGGCATTCGGCCAGGTAGCCGCGTTTGAACACAGAGTTGCGCAGCTCACGCACCCCGGTGCGCAGGTGGGTGCGGGCCACCCGGTGCACGCCGGGGAAGCGCAGCACGTCGAGGGCGTCGCGCCCGTTCACGCTGCCCTTGCGGTAGCCCTCCCTGGCCAGCCCGAGCACCGCGTTGGGGCCGACGGTCAGGTCGCCGTCGATGGTCGGGCTCAGGTGCACGCCGAGGAACGGCAGGGCCGGATCGGGCACCGGATAGATCAGCGTCCGCACGAGTCCGGCACGTTCGGCGGGCAGGCGGTAGTACTCGCCCCGGAACGGCACGATCCGGAAGTCGTTGCGGATTCCGGCCATTCGAGCCAGGCGATCGGCCTGCAAACCGGCGCAGACCACAAGAGTGTTCGCGACGACCGCACCACTCGGACCGGAAACCGTGACAGCGGAGTCCGTTTCGACGATCGACTCGACGGTCGTGCCGAGCATGATCCGGCCACCCATGTCCTGTACCTGCGCAGCCAGCGCGGCGGTGACCTTCGCGTAGTCGATGATGCCGGTGGCGGGCACGAAAAGTGCTCCTACACCCCGAATTCGGGGTTCACGGCGGGACAGTTCCGCGGCGTCGACGGCCTCCACCTCCACACCGTTGGCGATGGAGCGCTCGTAGAGGTCGAGCATCCGGGCGTGTTCGGTGGAATCGGTTGCCACCAGCAGCTTTCCGCACACCTCGAACGGAATGTCGTTGGCGGCGGCGAACTCCTTGGTCCACTGCGCGCCCGCGCGGCACAACCGGGCCTTGAGGCTGTCAGGCGGGTAGTAGATGCCGGAGTGGATCACGCCGCTGTTGTGCCCGGTCTGATGGGCGCCGAGCGAGTTCTCTTTCTCGATCAGCACCAGGCTCGCGCCGGGGTAGGCGCTCAGCAGGCGATGCGCGGTGGCGACACCGACGATGCCGCCACCGATCACGCAGAAGTCGTACACCCCGTCATGGGTACCGCCGGAAATCACACGCCGACGGTAGTCGGCTCTTCGACGGTCTCGGATCCGGGCTGGTCGCCGGGCGCTTCGATGCGCACGGTGTGCTGTCCGAGCGTGGGGTCCGAGAGCACGAATTCCACCGCGCCCTTGCGGGTGTCGACCTCGGTGTGCAGCGAGGTGACCCCCACCGGCTCGGTGGTGATGCCGAGATACTTGCCGGCCTTGTTCAGCGCGTTCGTATCGACGGTGAAGCTGACGATGTCGGTGCGGGGCGTGGCGGCCTGGGCGCCGACATAGGTGGTGCCGATGCGCAGTCTGCCCTCGAGTGCCCGGCCGTCCAGTGCCTGGTTGCTCTGCGGTGTCGCGGCAGTGGCGGTCTGGTGCTTGACGGCCGGTGCCCGACCTGCCTCGGGAACGAAGCGTTCGGTGGTCCAGGCCAGTTCGACCACGTCGTCGGCGACGGCGCGGACCGAGTCGTCGGCCCGGTGGTGTTCCCCCGGATCGGCGATGTCGGCGGGGGTGGGGTTGTCGTGCGGCGGCACGAGCTGGGGCATGTTGTTGACGATGTAGGCACCCGCGGCCACGGTGAGGCAGAGGCTGGCGGCCCCGGCGGCCACCGTCGCGGACAGCCGCGCGATCTGTGCAGGTCGTTGTGCGGTCACGATGCAGTCCTCCCGGTGGGTGTGGATCTACCCGAGCGCTGTGCTCGCATCGTTGAAAGCCACGCGCTGATTCCCACGTTACGCCGGTGCTAGCTGGAGTTAGCACCCCTGATGCTGAGATCAGGGTCACATCTGAAACATGCGTGTATCGCACCTGGTGGGCGCGCGTGTCGTCGGCGTGGTTGTTTTCCTCACGTCCGACGGGGTATTCCGTGAGTGCAGGCGAGCGTCATTCACGACTGCCACGGGCCTACCCCGGCCAACGTCGTCCGGGGCAGTCAGGAATGGCGCTCACGGACGACGCTCGCCTGTGCTTATTGGAGCGCTGGCGCGCTCGAGCGCGGCCGGGCCGCTACGCCGCTTCGCGGCGGACCCTCCTCGAGGTCGGGTCGTGCGGGGTTGGGAATGCGCTCATGGCGGACTTCACGTGAACTGATTTGGCTCTCGGCCGGGTCCCGGGGGGCCCGCGAAGGCTTGGGCGATGGTGAGCCAGTGGTCGGCGTCGGGGCCGTCGGTGGTCAGGGCGGTGTCTTCGCGGTGGCGGCGCTGGGTGGCTACCAGGCAGAAGTCGAGGGCTGGGCCCGATACTTTTTGGTTCGCGTCTTCGGGGCCCCAGGTCCAGAGGGTGCCGTCGGGGGCGGTGAGTTCTACGCGGAATTCTTCGGCCGGGCCGGATTCGCCGTGGACGGTGTAGGCGTAGTTCCTGGCTCGCACGCTGATGTGGGCGACGGTGCGCAGGCGGTCGGTGGGTGTTCGGGTGACGCCGAGTGCGTCGGCCACGTCCTGACCGTGCGCCCAGGTTTCCATGATGCGGGCCGAGATCATCGAGGCGGCGCTCATGGGCGGGCCGAACCAGGGCAGTTTGGTGCCGGGCGGGACGGCGGCCAGGGCGGCGATGAGCTGTTCGCGGCCCGCGCGCCAGCGGGGCAGCAGGTCGGCGGGCGGAGTCTTCGCCAGTTCCTCGGCGGCCTCGTCGACGAAGGTGAACATCTTCGCGGCGGCCTCGGTGAGCAGCTCGGTGAACGCCGCGTTGTCGGTGGCGGCCAGGACGGAGACCTCGTCGGTCCAGGTCAGGTGGGCGATCTGGGTGGCGATGTCCCAGCCGGGAGCCGGTGTGGGGGTCTGCCACTGTTCGGGGGCGAGCGGGGCGACGAGTTTCTCGAGGTCCGCGCATTCGGCGGCGAAATCGTCGAGCAGCGCTGCGAGGTCAGCCATGTGATTCCTTGGGGCGAAGCGTTCGCGCCACCGGTCGGGTGCGCCGTCGTCACTCAGAATCGCAGCGCCACCCCAAAAATGCAAGCACGCGTGCTTGTTATTGCCTACCAGCCGAAGATGAGCAGGTGAATCGCGCCGACGGCGATTCCGAGCGCGCCACCGTGCAGGTACAGCAACCAGGCGTCCTGCTCCACCGATGCGTAGAACATTTCCATGAACTCGCCGGGCGTGAGCGTGCGCAACTTGCGGGCCGCGAAGTCGTCGATCTTCTTGGCCTGCTCGCGCACGAACTGTTCGTCCTCGACCATGCCCGGCGCCATGCTCAGCCCGGCCCCCGCACCCGAGACGGCGAGGTTCTCGAACTGCTTCTTGCCCATCGCCGCGCGCACCATGAACGCGGTCGGCCCCAGCTGACGGTGGATCTCCTCCGACACCACCCGCTCGATGAGCTGGCGCGTCTTGTCCCCGTTCGGTCCCTCGAGCAACTCGTTGGACAGGTTCTCCACGGTGAGCACCTGGTAAGCCAGGATGTGGGCCAGATCGGTCGCGGCCTGCGGCTGGCGCTTGGCCAGCAACGCCTGGCGCCACAGGTACTTGTAGCGCGGCTGCGGGTCGCCCGGCTCGAACACCATCTTGATGGCGATGACGTTCACCGTCACACCGATCATCGCCGAGGCGAACAGCACGATCACCCAGGCCGGAATGGCGCCCCAGTACGGGATCTGCGAGTGCACGTGCAGGTACAGCGCGAGAATCAGGCCGAAGGGCGCGCCGAGCAGACCGATGCGCGCCATGAACTTCAGCTCGGGCGCGGCGATGGTGGTGGTGAGGTCCTTGAGGATCTGCGGGTTCTTCTCCAGATACCGGATCACGAAGTTCTTCACGTCGAGCAACTGATCGATATTGTCGCCGAGGCTCTCGAACGCGCGCCGCGACAAGGTGGGCAGCTGCCGGTCCACCCGCTGGTAGACCGCCTGCTTCATCTGCCGGGGCAGCGAGCGCCACAGGTCGGGATTCTCCCGGTACATGATCTCGTCGACGATCGACTGCACCTGTGGACGGGCGTGTTCGGCCAGGTAGTCGCCGATACCGTCGAGGTCGAGTTCGTGGATGAAGTCGCGCGGGCTGCCGATGCGCATCAGCGCCTTGTCCACGCAGATGCTCGCCATCTTCTCGGCGCGCGCGGGAATGAAGCCCTGGAAACCGAGCATCCGCCCGTCGCCGGAGAACGTCGGAAGCACCTGCACCCGGCGGGGCAGGTACGGGTAGAGGATGTGCAGCATCGGCACCCGGAAACCCTTGAAATGCAAGGGCCAGAACAGCATGAGCACGCCGGTCCAGTTGGTGAGCCAGCCGGCCAGGGCGCTGAAGATCGGGAAGCTCACGAGATCGACGACGAATTTCGACTGGCCGGTGAGCTCTTCCCAATCGATGAAGAGTCCGGAGGCCAGTGTGGTCATCGAGGAGCCCCCTAGAGCTGACGCGCGAATTTCGTGAAGAACGTGAGAATAAGGCAACCACATTCTGACCGGTCATGACGGGGTGTCAACGAACCGACCACCCGCCGCCAGCGGTGTAGCAACCGTTCGGCAGCCGGTTGGCGATAGGCTTGCCAACACGCTTGACGACGAGTTCTTCCCACCACCACCTGTGTAGAGGGAGTCACCGTGAGTGTTCCGCAGGATCATCTGAATCGTCCGGTCGCCGTGATCGGCGCGGGCACGCTCGGCAGACGGATCGCCCTGATGTTCGCCACCCGGGGCGGCAAGGTCCACATCATCGACCCGACCGCACAGGCCGGTGCCGAGGCGGTGGACTACGTGCGCGAACAATTGCCCACCGTCGCCGCGTCGGTCCCGAGCGGGTCGCCGGGTTCCGTGGAGTACATCCAGGACCAGGCGAGTGCGGTGCGGGGCGCCTGGCTGGTCGTCGAGGCCGTGCCCGAGATCCTCGACCTGAAGAAGAAGGTGTTCGCCCAGCTCGACACGCAGGCCGACGCCGACGCGATCGTCGCCTCGAACTCGTCGTCGTACGCCAGCCGGTTGTTCACCGAGGACTGCGAGACCCGCGACCGCATGCTCAACACCCACTTCTACATGCCGCCCGCGTCCACGGCGCTCGATGTGATGTCGAACGGGCACACCTCGCAAGAGGTGCTCGATTTCGTGCTGCGCACTTTCCCCGAATACGGTCTGCACCCGTTCCTGTGCCGCAAGGAGAGCACCGGTTTCATCTTCAATCGCATCTGGGCCGCGATCAAACGCGAAGCACTCGAGGTGGTCGCCGAGGGCGTCTCGGTGCCCGAGGACATCGATCAGATGTTCGTCCTGAATTTCGGGACCGAGGCGGGACCGTTCCGGATGATGGATCAGGTCGGGCTCGATGTGGTGCTCGATATCGAGGAGCATTATCAGAAGGAGAACCCGAATCTGCCCGAGGGCCCGATCACGGTGTTGCACAAGTATGTCGACGCGGGCAAGCTCGGCGTGAAATCCGGGGAGGGCTTCTACGACGACTACCCGAAGCAGGGCTGAGCGGTGACCGACTTGCTGGCCCTCGATCTGGCAGCCGGTGCCGTCCTCGCCGTTTCACTCGACGGCAGCGAGGTCCGCACGCTGGTGAGCGGACTCGATCAGACACCGGACGGCATCGTCGTCGACCAGTTGCGCGGCCACATCTACTGGACCAACATGGGCCGCCCCGATCCCGGCGGTCGGCCGGGGATCGAACCGGAGTTCTTCTCCCGCAACGGTTCTCTCGAACGAGTCGACCTCGACGGCGGCAACCGCACGACCCTCCTCGCGCCCGGCTCGTTCACCACGGGTAAACAGCTCACCGCCGATTTCGAAGCGGGGCGGTTGTATTGGTGTGACCGGGAAGGCATGTCGGTGCTCACCTGCGACCTGAACGGTGACGACCTGCGACCACTCGTCGTCGCGGGCACCGACGCTCAGCTGCAGACGAATTGGTGCGTAGGTATCTGCCTCGACACCGATCGCCGCCTCGTCTACTGGTCGCAGAAAGGCTCTCCCGATGCGGGCGAGGGCCGGATCTTCCGCGCCCCGATCGACCTGCCCGCCGGCATGGACCCGGCCGCCCGCACCGATATCGAGATGCTGTGGACAGGATTGCCGGAGCCGATCGATCTGCACCTGCGCGGCACCCACACGCTGATGTGGACCGATCGCGGCGCCGAACCCGACGGCAACTCGCTCAACGAGGCTCTCGTCCAACCCGACGTGGGCCGGCCGAAGATCTTGTCGCGCGGGTATCGCGAGGCCATCGGGTTGGCCGGGTTCGACGCCCACTTCTATGTGAGCGACCTCGGCGGCTCGATCCGCCTGGTCGACCTGGGCGCGGGCACCGACACCGAACTGGTCCGCATCGGCAACCCGCTCACCGGTCTGGCCTTAGCCGACCTGTAGCGCCGGGCGCAGCACCACCCGGACGGTGATGTCGATCCACCGCCCGATCAGCAGCGACGGCGCGCGCAGGCCGAGTTGGGTGCGGTCGAGGACCGTCGAGGCGGTGACGGTGACGGTCGTGTCTGTGACGTCGAAGGCGTCGACGGTGAAGATCAGCGGCACGGTCCGTCCGCGCGCCGAGGCGACCCCGGCGACGCGCCACCGACCGTCCTCGGCGGTGATGTCTTCGGCGGTGAAGGTCATCCGTGGATGACGGTCGAGGTCGAGCAGGCGTGGTTTGCGCAGGTCGCGGTCGCGCCGGGCGTGGCCGGTGTCGATCGCGGCGAGGTGGATCACGCCTGTGGCGGTGACCGGTCGGCCGTCGGGTGCCAGTGTGAGCAGACCGGCCATCACCGGGGCCTCGCCGCGGACGGGATGCCCGAAATGGCCCACCTGGAAGGCGGCGGTGCTGTGTGCGGTGTCGGCCACCCAGTCGGTGGCCGTCATGATCGGGTTCACGACCGTGCTCCTTCGGCGTAGATGGTCGCCCGGTCGCGGTGCACGTGGACCGGGAGGATCTCCACCCGGTCGGGTCCGGGCAGCAGGGCCGGATCCTCACCCGGCAGCAGTTCGGTGGCGAGGACGGCCGCGCGTACGGCGTGGATGGCGGACTCGGTTTCGGCGACGCCGATCACCAGGCCTGATCCGTCGTCGCGGCGCAATTCGTAGAAGTCGAGCAGGCCGGGCACGGCGGCGACGGCGGGCTGGATGCGGTGGGTGGCGGCGAAGTCGGCGGCCGCCAGTTCGGCGGCGCCGCGTGGGCGGTCGAACCAGACGAGGTGTGCGTACATGATGGGCTCCTGACCTGCGATGACGTGGTGATCTCAGGATTGCCGCCTGCGGGCTTGCGCGGATCAGTGCCGGTACGTATTCGCGGTACTGAACTTCGCCCGATGCGCGGATACTGGGACGATGCAGACTCCGGTCGTCGGGCGGCACGAGGAGCTCGCCCGGTTGCGGGCCGCGGTGCTGGCCGCGCAGTCGGGTTCGGGTCGATTCGTGCTGGTGAGCGGGCCCGCCGGGATCGGCAAGTCGTGGCTGGCCGACCGGGCAGCCGAGCTCGCCGCCGAAGCGGATATGCCGGTGGCGCGCGGCAATGCCGTCGACGACGCGGGCATGCCGCCGCTGTGGTTGTGGCGGCGCGCGGCCCGTTCCGTACCCGGTCTGGCCGCCGCGCTGGACACGGTCGCCGAGCCGGGCGCCGCGGCCGAACGCCGGTTCCGGATGTTCGCCGAGGTCGCCGACGTCCTCACCGCCGCGTCCTCGGGGCCCGGCCTGCTGCTGATCGTCGAGGACCTGCACTGGGCAGACCCCACCTCGCTCGCCCTGCTCAGCCACGTCGCCGCCCGGACCGAGCGCACCGGACTGCTCATCGTCGCCACCGCCCGCGAACCGGCGGGCGACGACCTCCTCGCCGTCCAGCCCGACTGGCTACGCCTTCCGCACGCCCATTTCCTGTCCGTCCCAACCCTTTCCGAGCCCGAGGTCCGCTACTGGCTCGAATGCCACCACCTCCCTGCGGAATACGCACCCCGCGTCCACGCCCGCACTGACGGAAATCCCCTCCTGGTCCGCCTGGTCATCGATTCCGATCCGGCTCGCTCCGGAGACCCCCTGATCGAGGTCCCCGGTTTCCGCCGCCTCGTTCTCACCCGCCTCGATCACCTCTCCCCCGAACAGATCGACATCCTAGGCACCGCGGCCGTCCTCGGTGAACGGATAGACGTGGAGCTCCTTGTCCGCGTGTACGAGTCGATTTGCACGCAGTCGGCACCGCGAGACCGGCTGGATCAGGGCACGAGCGTCGAACAGGACGCCCTGTCTGCCGGCCTGCGCACGAATCGCGGTGCTGCTGGTGGTCGAAACCAACCGGAGGTGGAGGGCGCGCGGGAGCGGGTGCTTCGGGCGCTCGACGCGGCGACGGCGGCGGGAATCGTGCGCCGTTTCGCCGAGGGTGCGACCGGGTTCGCGCACGCGTTGATCCGGGATGCGGTGTATGCCGATCTGGCGCCGTCGCATCGGGCGGTGCTGCATCGGGCGGCGGCGGTCACCTCGGCCGAGAGCTGCGGGGATGGGCTTGCGGGTCTGATCGCGACGCATTGGCGGCAGGCGAGTGGGTGTGGGGAGTCTCCGTCGTGTCTGTACTGGTCACGGGTGGCGGCGCGGTCGGCTCGGGCGGCGGCAGCGTATGCGGAGGCGATCCGGTTCGGGCAGTGGGCCATCGACGCGGCCGGGTCGGCTGCTGAGGAGCGGGCCGAGTTGCTGATCGACCTCGCGCGCGATGAGTTCGCGGACGGACGGATCGCCGACAGTCTCGAGCACTGCGTGCGGGCGAGCGATCTCGCCGAGCAGGCGGGCCGCCCCGATCTGCTCGCCGAAGCGGGTCTCGTCGTCCACGGCGTCACGACGCCGACCGTCATGACACAGCTGGATCACCTGTGTGACAGAGCTTTACAGCAGTTGGATCCCGCCGAGCACGCCGACCTGATCGCCCGCATACTCGCCCAGCGAGCCCTGTCGGCGGCCGATCGCGGTGCGGGTGCCGAGGCCAGACGTCTGTCGGAGCAGGCCATGCGCGCCGCCGAGGGTTCCACCGATCCCGATGTCGCGCTGGATGTCATCCATGCCCGTCACCTCTCGCTGGCCACCACCGAATACCTCGAAGACAGAACGGTATTGGCCGCGCGGGCGATCGAGATCGCGGTCGATGCCGAACAACCACTGGCGCAGCTCTGGGGATATGTGTGGACAGCCGACGCCGCCCTGCAACGCGGCGACCTCCCCGCCTTCGACAACGCCCTCGACCACATCGAACTCCTGGCCGACCGCCGCAAGCTACCGGTGGCCCGCTGGCACCTGCTGCGCTTGCGCGCCACCCGCGCGGCCCTGGTCGGCGAACTCGACGCCGCGCTCGAATTCGACGCCGCCGCCTATGAATTGGCACTCGGCATCGGTGACTACTCCCTCGCCGGGCTGCACCACGCCTTCCGAGGAATGCATGCGGTGATCGTCGGATACGTCGACCGCACCGTCCTGGACGAAGCCGTCGCCGCGCTGGCCTTCGCCCCGAAAATACCTATCGCACAACTGTTCTCCCCGATGATGCACGCCCTGGCAGGCGATCTCGACGAGGCGCGCACCCTGTTCGAGCCGCTCCGCTCGCTCCCCGACACCCTCGAGATCGGCCCACGCTGGAACGGAACGGTGTACTCGGTCGGTTTGGTAGCCGAACTGCTCGACGACGCCGCCACCGCCGACCGGGTCTACCGTGTGCTGGCCGGCCGCGAGCACAACTACGCCGCCGACGGCACGGGTGCCCTGATCTGCGTCGGCTCCCTGGCCCGCGTCCGCGCCGACAACGCCAGGGTGGCAGGCCACCTGAACGCCGCCATCGACCTCTACCGCCTCGGCCTCACCATGGACACCGAAATAGGCGCCCACCCTTTCATCGCCCTCGGCCACCTCGGCCTGGCCCGCACCCACCTGGCCCGCGCTATCCGCGTTCCCAGCGACCCCGACCGGAGCGTCGACGACGACGCCGACCCTCATGCCGGGCGCGCCACCGGCCCGCGTGCCGATCCCACCGCCGTCTCCTCCGCCGACCTGAGCGGTGGTGGCCGGACCGCCGGCCTGCGTGCCGCCCACACCAGCCCCGGCGGGGTCCGCATCACCGACCTCTCCTCGGCTCGCGCAGCCGCCGAAAAGGCCGCCAACGCATTCCGCCGTCTCCACATGCCTCACCGCATGCGGCAAGCCGACGACTTGCTCGCCGCGATCACCACCGCTACCCGCACCGCCGACCCCCTGACGGCCCGCGAACGGGAGGTACACGACCTCGTCGCGGCGGGCGCGACCAACCGTGAGATCGCCCATCGCCTGGTGCTTTCCGAGCGGACCGTCGAAACGCACGTCCGACATATCCTCGCCAAACTCGGCATCACCACCCGCACCGAGATCCCTCGCCGCCCCGCCGAGCGCCCGCATTCCGGATAACCTCGCGAGGTAGTTCGTTCGAAGGGGGACCTCACGCGATGCAGCCGTTGAACGCCGACGACCCGCGCCGGATCGGGGACTACCGGCTACTCGGTGTCCTCGGCGCGGGCGGGATGGGCAAGGTGTATCTGGGCCGCAATTCCGGTGGTCGCACGGTGGCGGTGAAGGTGATCCGGCCGGATCTGCTCGGCGATCCGGAACTGCGCGCGAGGTTCCGGCGGGAGGTCGCGGCCGCTCGACGCGTGGTGGGCGCTTTCACCGCACCCGTCCTCGACGCCGAAGTCGACGCTCACCCGCCCTGGCTGGCAACGGGTTACGTGGCCGGAATCTCCCTGTCGGACGCCGTCACCGAGTACGGCCCGTTCCCCGAACGATCCCTGCTCGCCCTCACGCACGGCCTGGCCGAAGCGCTGGTTGCGGTGCATTCGGTCGGCATCGTGCATCGCGACCTGAAGCCGTCGAACGTGCTGCTCGCCGTCGACGGGCCCAAGGTGATCGACTTCGGTATCGCCCGGGCCACCGAGGACACGGCGCTCACCACCACCGGAAGAGTCATCGGCTCACCGGGTTTCATGTGCCCCGAACAGATCACCGGCGAACCGCTCGGTCCCGCCTGCGACGTCTTCGCCCTCGGCGGTGTCCTGACCTTCGCCGCCTGCGGGCACGGCCCGTTCGGCACCGCCGACATAGTGCAGCTGCTCTACCGCATCGTCTACGAGCAGCCGAACCTCGACGCCGTGCCACCGAGCTTCCGGCCACTGATCGAAGCATGCCTGGCCAAGAACCCCGCTGACCGCCCGACGCCACAACAGGCGCTTGCCGAGTCGAGGAAGATCGGCACCCCCGACGGCGCGGGCTGGCTCCCACCGCTCGTCATGCAGGACGTGAGCATGCGCGCGGTGCGACTGCTCGACCTCGACACCGACCCGGACGCCCGCCCGACGGCGGTTCCCCCGAGTCACCGCACGGACCCGACTGCCCTCGCGGGCATCACCGCGCCCGCCCGACCGCAGACCGTGTCGTACCCGCCCCCGGTCGCGCGGACAACGACACCAGGCGGCCCTACCCAGCCGCCGGGCGGCCACGGCTCGACCTCAGGTGTCCACGCCCAGCACCCGGGCGGGCACACCTTCCCACCGGGCGGCCATACCTCGCCACCGGGCGGCCATACCAGACCACCAGGCGGGCACACCTCGGCGCCGCATGGGCATGCCCCGTCACCGGGGAACGCCCCTCATCGCACCCGAACCCGCACCCTTCTGATCGCGGCCGTCTCCGTGACAGCGGTCGTCGCCGCCGTCATGGCCTCGCTCATCGGCATACGGCTCGGCGACCGATCGGGCACCGCCACGCTGACGATTCCGCCGGGCATGCCCCCGACCGGCACCGAGACCAGCACCCAATCGGTATCGAGCGTCCCGGATTCCTTCATCGGCACCTGGACCGGCCAGGCCGCCGACGGCCTCGTCACCTTCGACATCGTGCTGACCATCGGTCCGGGCGAGGTCGGCCAGGAGCTGGCCACGGCGTCCAATACGGGCCAGATCTCGCAGACGCGTTGCGAACGGGCCGAGACGCTCACCCAGGCGACCGCCGACCGCCTGGTCTTCCGCGCGCGCCTCACGGGTGATACGTACGGCGACTGCGTCGACGACGGCAACACCTCCACCGTCACCCGCCAGCCGGACGGCACGCTTCGGTACAGCACGCCCGGAGTGTTCGGCGGTTCCATCGCGGGCACCCTGCACAAGAAGTAGGTAGAACAGGTTGCTGTTCAATTGCCGGAAGGCTGCCGAATGCGGCCCTAATCGGGCGACTGACCAGTAACCTGAGGCCCTGTCGGACGTCCTCGAATGGCCGATATCGCGATAGTGACAATCTACAAACGCACAGGTGATACCCGTCTCAGAAATTCTGCCGTTGCGACCTGAGTCACTCCTGTGCCAGACTCTCGTCCCACACTGTGAAGCCGTTCGGTCTCACAATGTCCGGAAAGGGAGTTGATTGAGTAGGCGGCAGGCGCACGTATTTGCCACCCTCTCGTCGGCTGCGCGCGAATCAATCGAAATCGACAAGCGCCAAGGCGGCACCGGTCAGCAGATCCACCAGTTCGCTGACCGGCGGCCGGGACTCGCGCAACAGCCACTCGTGAGCGACTCCCGTCACCGCACCGGTGAGCAGGGCGGTGGTGAGTTCGGCGTCGCCACGCAGGCGCACGCCGATGTCCACCAGCGCCGAACCGATCAGTACCGACCACGCGTGCCTGCGCGAGCGGCGGTGGTTCTCCATCCGGTCGCTCACCCCGACCACCTCGATGAGCGCGACCTGGGCCCGGTACGGGTCCGAGCCGAGCGATTCGAGGTACGCGCGGAAACCCGCGTGCAGCGCGAGCTGGGGGTCGGTGGGCGTGGTGAGTTCGGCGAGCGCGGCGGCGACGGCCGCGGCGGCGTCGTCCTGGATGCGGTCGTAGGCCGCCACCAGCACGTCTTCGCGGGTCTCGAACTCCTCGTAGAACTGCCGCTTGGACAGCCCGGCGGCCGCGCACACCTCGGCGAGCGAGCACGTGGCGTACCCGCGTTCGGCGAAGATTCGCGTCGCTGCTTCCAGGAATCGCTGTCGGCGCTCGGCTTTACGCGCGACGACCGTACGACCCCCATACCGTCTGTCCGCTGTAGTCACCTCTCCAAAGTATCTGAAACTCCGGATAACACAGACATTCCTGTGAATTCCGGGTCGCTCCATTTATCCACCGAACGAAGGACGGCCGACCAGTGCTGAGCACCCGAGGATCGCGGACCGCAGTGTCTGCTTTCGTACTAGCGGCGAGTGCTGTACTCGTGGCGCCCACGCCAACCCTGGCCGCACCGCAGCATGCGGCGCAGCAGAGCGTTCCCGCCATCGCGGAGAACGTGCCCTCCGAGACGCTGGCAGCGCTGGCACCGACGATCGTAGGCGCCATCTCCGGCCCCGGCCTCATCGCCGACGGCGGACAGGCCGCGATCCTGGCCCAGGCGCGCCTGCTGCTGGCAACCCCCGGCATCCCCGCGCAGGTCAAGTCGACCCTCGAGCGGATCATCAAGTTCCTCGACGGCAGCGGCGGTGGTGGCCCCGAACTGCCGCCGTCGGACGGCCCGCGCATCGCGCAGTTCCTGTACCCGACCATCGGCAAGGGCTGCATCGGCCCCACCTCCGACTCGGTCGGCACCGCGCTGGCCGTGCCCGGCCCGGCCGAACTGCCCCCGCCGGGACCCGCCGCGGGCCAGACCGGCTTCGTGTTCACCGCGCTCGGCACCAAAACCCCCACCGCCGAGCAGACCCCACCGATGACCGTGCAGTGGGTCAACATCGACAACCGCCGCACCGGCACCCAGGTGCTCACCAACGCGGCGGGCATCAACCCCGACGGGCCCGCCACCCTGTCGGCCATCGCCGACACCGGCGCGGGCCGGGTCGTCGCGGTCGTCACCGGCTCGCTCACCACCGAAACCGCCGACGGTAACCGGACCTGCTCGTTCGCCCCGACCATCGGGTTCTTCTCCGTCGCCTGAACCGGCACAACGCAATTGGAGTTCGATCTATGAAGTTTGCCGTCCCCGGCCTGATCAGCGGGCTGGCCGGCGCGATCCTCGGGGTGATTGCCGTGTTGGGCATCACCGCTGGCGCGCAACAGAATTCGATTCCCGAGCCGGAGACGACCGGTGACCCGGGTTCGTCGCTGCTCGGCAACGTCACGTACGGCAGCCGATGAGCAACGTGCGCAGGATCATCGCCTGCATCCTCGTCGGTCTCGGTGCGCTGCTGCTCGCGTGCGCCGCCATGATTCCCACCTACACCGTCGGCAAGGTGGCCAAGACGCCACTGGACCTGCGGATCACCACCATCGCCAAGAGTGTTCCCGGTGAGGAAAGCCTCGTGCTCGACGCGAAGTCGCTCACCTCGCCCGAGGGTGCGGCGACGGTGCACACCAATGTGCCGCTCTTCTCGCAGCGCTTCCTGACGGTCGAGGAGCCCTCGGACGCCGACCAGATGACCGTCCAGGCCGGTCAGACGCTGCGTCGCGACGACCTCGATCCCCAAAACGGCCTGCTCACCGCCTCGGTCGACCGCGTAACCATCGACCGTGTCTCCGGCGAGCCGATCGACGCCTCGCCCAACGGCTCGATCGCCGTGGCTCAGGATCCCAAGTCGGGCGCCGAGATCCCCACCGAGTTGCAGCGTCGTGGCCTGCAGTACCGCTTCCCGATCGGGACCGAGAAGAAGTCGTACCCGTACTTCGACCTCAACGCCCGCGCCACCTATGACATCGACTTCGTCGAGGAGTCGGAGATCAAGGGCGTGCCGGTTTACCACTTCCGGCAGACCATCCCGGTGACGAACATGTGGGACGTCGTCAAGCACCCCTCGTATCAGCTCGCCCTGCCCGCCGCCAAGTGGGGCCTCGAGGGCACCGAGCCGGTCACCATGACCCGCTACTACACCAACACCCGCGACGTGTGGGTGGAGCCGAGGACCGGCGCCGTTCTCAAGGGCGGCGAGAGCATCCACATGTTCTACGGCCGCAGCGCGGACAAGGTCGACGTCACCGTGCTGAAGTCGCACCTGGTCTTCGACGAGGAGACCATCGACGCCCAGCTCGCCGTTACCCAGGAGAGCCTCGACAAGCTCGACCTCTTCGGCAAGACCCTGCCGGTGATCCTCGGCATCCTCGGCGCGATCTTCGTGATCGCGGGCATCGTCCTCGGTGTGCTGAGCAGCCGTGGCCGCACGATTGATCCTCCGACCGAAAGGCTCCGGCGCAACCTCTAGAACCCTCGAAACACCATCAACGCACGAACGCCCTCGGCTCCCACCTACCCCTCGGGAGCAGGGGGCGTTCGGCGTTTCGTTCGCCGTGAGTGAACGGTTGCCGGGGTCGGAACAAAGTGCGATCTTCTGTAGTTGAGTCAGCAAAGCTCAACTTTTGGAAGGGTCGATATGACTACAGCTCAGAACCTGCCGGTGCTGTTCCTGACCGATCCGATCGTGCTGCCGGGCATGGTCGTGCCCATCGAACTGGACGAATCCGCGCAGGCCGCCATCGACGCCGCGCAGGCAGGCAAGACCGGCGCCGTGCTCGTGGCGCCGCGCCTGGACGAGGGCTACGCCTCCTACGGCGTGGTCGCCACCATCGAACAGATCGGCCGGATGCGCGGTGGCGCGCCCGCGGCCGTGCTCAAGGCCGAGCGCCGGGCGCGGATCGGACACGGGGTCACCGGGCCGGGTGCTGCGCTGTGGGTCGAGGCCGAACCCGTCGAGGCGCCCGCGCCCGACGAACGGACCACCGAGCTCGCCGCCGAGTACCGCAAGCTGGTGATCGCCGTCCTGCAGCGCCGCGAGGCCTGGCAGATCATCGATATCGTCAACCAGCTCGACAACCCCGAA
Source organism: Nocardia rosealba (assembly GCF_020216065.1). Classification (GTDB taxonomy): domain Bacteria; phylum Actinomycetota; class Actinomycetes; order Mycobacteriales; family Mycobacteriaceae; genus Nocardia; species Nocardia rosealba. The sequence continues at coordinate 225,101 of NZ_JAIWNA010000006.1, read as the reverse complement.
ACCATCTCCGACACCGCCGGTTACGCGCCGTATCTGTCCAACGAGCAGAAGCGCGAACTGCTGGAGACCCCCGATGTCGCGCAGCGGCTGACCAAGCAGATCGAGTGGATCAAGGCCCATATCGCCGAGGTCGAGGTCACCGAGAAGATCAGCGAAGAAGTGCGCGACGGCATGGAGAAGAGCCAGCGCGAATTCCTGCTTCGCCAGCAGCTCAACGCCATTCGCAAGGAACTCGGCGAGGACGAGCCCGACGGCGCCGACGACTACCGCACCCGCGTGGAGAACGCCGACTTGCCCGAGAACGTGCGCGCCGAGGCGTTGCGCGAGGTCGGCAGGCTCGAACGCGCCAGCGACCAGAGCCCCGAGTCGGGCTGGATCCGCACCTGGCTCGACACCGTCCTCGACCTGCCGTGGACGGTGAAAACCGAAGACAACACCGATGTTTCGGGTGCCCGTGCGATCCTCGACGCCGATCACCACGGGCTCGACGAGGTGAAGGACCGCATGGTCGAGTACCTCGCGGTGCGCTCGCGTCGCGCGTCGCGTGGGCTCGAGGTCGTCGGCGGCCGCGGCTCGGGTGCGGTGATGGTGCTCGTCGGCCCGCCCGGTGTCGGTAAGACCTCGCTCGGCGAGTCGGTCGCGAAGGCCTTGGGCCGCAAGTTCGTTCGTGTCGCCCTCGGCGGCGTGCGCGACGAGGCCGAGATCCGCGGCCACCGCCGTACCTACGTCGGTGCCATGCCGGGCCGCATCGTCCGCGCGGTGAAGGAGGCGGGGTCGATGAATCCCGTTGTCCTGCTGGACGAGATCGACAAGGTCGGTTCCGACTTCCGCGGTGATCCAGCGGCGGCGCTGCTCGAGGTGCTCGACCCCGCGCAGAACCACACCTTCCGCGATCACTACCTGGATCTGGACCTCGACCTGTCCAACGTGCTGTTCATCGCGACCGCCAACGTCATGGACACCATCCCCGGCCCGCTGCTCGACCGCATGGAACTCATCACGGTCGACGGCTACACCGAGGCCGACAAGGTGGCGATCGCGCGCGACTTCCTCGTCCCGAGGCAGCTGGAGCGCAATGCGCTGACGGCGGAAGAGGTCTCGATCACCGAAGAGGCGTTGCGGGAGGTCGCGGCGAACTACACCCGGGAGGCCGGAGTTCGCCAGATGGAGCGTTTGGTCGCAAAGGCCTTGCGCAAGGCGGCAACTCGCCTGGTGACCGGTGATGCGGAGCCGAGCAGTGGGGCGTTCACGGACAAGGCGCAGGTCAGCGCTGCGACGGACGGCGAGGCGACTCTCGGGTACGACCCCGAACTCGGCTACGACAATGTCATCGACATCAGTACCGGTCCGCAGCCGGCGGGCCAGGTGCAGAGCCTGGTGATCGATGTGGACAACTTGACCGACTACCTCGGCCGCCCCCGCTTCACCCCGGACTCGGTGGAACGCACCGCCGTCCCCGGTGTGGCGACGGGCCTCGCGGTGACCGGTGCCGGTGGCGATGTCCTCTACATCGAGGCCAACGCCGCCGAGGGCGAGCGGTCGCTCACCCTCACCGGCCAGCTGGGTGACGTGATGAAGGAGTCGGCGCAGATCGCGCTCACCTACGTGCGTTCGCACCTGGAGGAGATCGGGATCGAGCCGAAGGTGCTCGACCGCAATATCCACATCCACTTCCCGGCGGGCGCGGTACCCAAGGACGGTCCGTCGGCGGGTGTCACCATGGTCACCGCCCTGGTGTCGCTGGCGCTGGATCGTCAGGTGCGCGCCGATGTGGGGATGACCGGCGAGGTCACTCTCAACGGCCGGGTCCTGCCGATCGGCGGGGTGAAGCAGAAGCTGCTCGCCGCGCAGCGAGCCGGCCTGAAGACGGTCTTCATCCCGGCCCGCAACGAACCGGACCTGGACGAGGTGCCCGCCGAGGTGCTCGAGGCCCTGGACGTGCGCCCCGTCGCCGACGTGGCCGACATCCTGGCCTACGCCATCGAGCCCATCGCCGAACCGGCCGCCGACGGTACGTTCGCCGTCAGCGCCTGATCGAAAAGGGGCCGTGCATTCGTGCGTGGCCCCTTTTCTCGTGCGCCGGGCTACCGGCTGACGGTCGGCGGTAGTTCGGCCATGTCCGCGGTGACGACGGTGAGCTGGTCGGTCTCGTATTCGTCCTCGTCGTCCTCGAATTCGGTGTCCTCGTCCGTTTCGGCCGTGGGGGTCAGGTCCTTCTCGACGCGGCGGGTCGTGCCCTGGGCCACGGCGCAGTGGATCGGTTCCTCGCCCTCGGTCTCGGCGTAGACGTCGCAGTGGGTGACGGCCTGGCGGCGGGTGGCGCCGAGCACCGTGGCGTGCACGCGCAGCCGCTCCCCCTTGGCCGGGCGCAGGTAGGTGATGGTGAAGCCGCCGGTGAGGACATTGGGCCCGAGTACGGTTCCGGCGGCGAAGGTGAGTGCGTTGTCGGCTGCGTAGGCGAGCACACCGCCGTGCACGAAGCCGAACTGCTGGCCGTGCTCGGGCTGGATCTCGATCACCAATGTGGCTGCACCGTCGCCGAATTCGGTCAGTTCGGTACCGACGAGACGAGCGAAGGGTTGCGCGGCGAGTACCTGCCGGGCCAGGTCGAGGTCGAGGGAGGTGGCTTCGGTCGGCATCGGGTGTTCCGTTCTTCGAGTGGCGGTGCTCGGTGACTATTCGGCGCCCTCGACCCGCAGGGTCGCCCAAGCGGCTGCGGCGAGTTCGGGAGCGACATCGGTTGGCGCGGTACGGATATTGCCACCAAGCCATTGGCGGCTGTATTCCTGTGCCGCCCCGAGCCACAGGGCGTAGACGAGGTCGAGTTCGAGGTCGCGCACCGTGCCGTACGCGACATGGGTCCGCCACCAGCGGCGGACCGAGGCGAAGAACTCCAGATTGCGCTCGCTCTCGCGCACACCCGGCGGTCGTGCGGCGGTGAGAACGGTTGCGCGGTACTGGTTTTCCTGCACCCAGCGCAGATGCGCGTGCACGCCCGCGACGACGCCGGTCTCGGCGTCGGCACAGTCGGCGACGGCGTCGTAGAAGTGCTGTTGATAGTCGGTGAGCGCGTTGACCCAGACCTGCCGGTACAGGTCGGCTTTGTCGGGGAAGTGGTGGTAGAGCGCGCCGACGCTGGCTTCGGCGGCGGCGCGGATGTCGTTGAGCGTGGCATCGAGGACACCGTGTTCGGCGAACTGCCGCTCCGCGGCGAGCAGCAACCGATCTCGGATCTTCATAACCAGAATTTAGTTCTGTTTTGCGCCGTTCGCAAGAGGTGGGCGCCATCGCGGCGGTGATGCGATAGAACGGAACAGTGCCCCGGTGGCTCCTGCATGTCGATCTCGACCAGTTCCAGGCGGCGGTGGAATTCCGGCGTCGCCCCGAGCTGCGCGGACAGCCCGTCATCGTGGGCGGTGAGGGCGACCCATCCCAACCCCGCAAGGTCGTGACCTGCGCTTCCTATCCGGCCAGGGCCTTCGGCGTGCGCGCGGGGATGCCGCTGAAAGCCGCGCAGCGCAAGTGTCCCGACGGTGTGTTCCTGCCGTTGGACATGGCGACCTACGAGGCCGCCTCCGAGGAGATCATGGCCACGCTCGCCCGGGTGGCCGGTGCGGTGGAGGTGTGGGGCATGGACGAGGCCTTCGTCGCCTCCGACAGTGATCCCTGGCAGCTCGCCGCCGAAATCCGGAGTGCTGTCACCGAACTAGGTCTCACCTGCTCCGTCGGCATCGGGGACAATAAGCTCACCGCCAAATTGGCCACCGGCTTCGCCAAGTCCACCGGCAAAACGTCAGCCGAACCCGAACACGACGCAGGAGCAGCAGGGGGCATTTTCCAGCTCACCGCCGCGAACTGGACCGAACTCATGGGCCACCGCCCCACCGATGCGCTCTGGGGCGTCGGGGCACGCATCGCCAAACGTCTGGCCGAACTCGATATCGCCACCGTCGCCGATCTGATGGCCGCCGACCGCCAACGCCTCGCCGCCGAGTTCGGCCCCAACACCGGCCCGTACCTGTGGGTTCTCGGCCACGGCAAAGGCGACACCGAGCTGACCACCACTCCGCGAATCCCGGTGGGCCGCAGCAAGTCCGAGACCTTTCCACACGACCTCACCGACCCCGAGGAGATCCGCCGCGAGGTCGCCCGCATCGCAACCGAAGTCGCCGAGGAGATGCTCGCCCATAACCGCGTGAGCACCCGAGTCTCGGTCACCGTGCGAACCAAAACGTTCTACACCCGCAGCAAGCAGCGCAAACTCCCCCAGCCGACCTCCGACATCGCCACCATCGTCGACACGGCCCTTGCCGTCATCGACCGCTTCGACCTCGATCGCCCCGTCCGCCTCCTCGGCGTCCGCCTCGAGCTCCTGCCCTTGGACGAGTGATCACCACGCTCTGGTGGTGGCATCGGCCGGGAGGCTCGCGCCACCGGAGGGTGATGATCGAACGTCCAGGATTTGATTCGTCGCTGGACGGGTGGATGACTCGTATGCTCGGCTCATGAACTTCTCCGCGATGGTGGCCCGTGAGTCGGATGGTGGGATCGTGCTCGGTCGGGAGGAGGTAGGGGACGATTTCCTCGGCACCGGCGATGTGACGATCAAGATCCACTACTCGAGTGCGAACTACAAAGACCTGCTGGCGATCACGCCGCGCGGTGGGGTCGTCCGCAACTACCCGATCGTCCCCGGCATCGACCTCACCGGCGAGGTGACCGCCTCGGAGTCCGAGGACTTCGCCGTCGGTGACCAGGTGATCGCGCACGGCTACGACCTGGGTGTCTCCCGCAACGGCGGCTTCGCCGAATACACCAGGGTGCCCGCCGAATGGGTGGTCAAACTCGACGGCCTCGACACCCGCGACGCCGCGACCATCGGCACCGCGGGCTTCACCGCCGCGATGAGCGTGCAGGCCCTGCTCGACCACGGCCTCACCCCCGACGACGGCGCGGTGCTCGTCACCGGCGCCACCGGCGGTGTCGGCACCGTCGCCATCGACATCCTGTCCGGCCTGGGCTTCGAGGTGATCGCCTCGACCGGCAAGACCGACGCGGGCGACCTGCTCGCCGAACTCGGCGCCAACGAGGTGATCGGTCGGCTCCCGCTCGATCCTGAGGCCAAGCCGCGCCCGCTGAACAAGGCGAACTGGGCTGCCGCGGTCGACAGCGTCGGCGGCTCCTCGCTGGCATTCGTCCTCAGCTCCATCGGCTACGGCGGTGCGGTCGCGGCCAGCGGGCTCACCGGCGGGTCCGACCTGCCCGCCACGGTGCTGCCGTTCATTCTGCGCGGGGTGAGTCTGCTGGGTATCGACTCGGTGTTCCTGCCTATCGAGAAGCGCCGTGCACTGTGGACGGCTCTTGGTAAAGAGCTTCGGCCGCAGCATCTTTCATCGCTGGAGTCGTTCGCTCCGATCGTCGAAGTGGGCAATGTCCTGCAGTCGATCAAGGAGGGTACGCACTCCGGTCGCACGGTGATCGGGGTCGCGGGCGAGTTCTGAGGTCGGGGGCCTTTTTAGGACGCGGCACTGCCTCGGTGTTTTGTGCACCACAAAGGTATTGGGCTGTGTTTGTTGGAGCGCTGGCGCGCTCGAGCGCGGCCCCTGAGGGGCCGCTGCGCCGCTTCGCGGCGGACCCTCCTCGAGGTCGGGTCGTGCGGGGCTGGGAGTGCGGTCATGGCGGACTTAAGTGGTGCCGTGCGGCTGGGAGTGCGGTAGGTGGCGGACTCGAGCGGTGCCACGTGGGTTGGGGTAGGCGGCCAGCTTGCGCGGTGCCACGTGGGCTGGGGGGTGCGGCAGGTGGCCAGCTTGCGCGGTGCCGCGTCGGCTGGGGGGTGCGGCAGGTGGCTAGCTGGTGTGGTGCCAGGTGGACTGGGTGTGCGGTGGGAGGCGGGACTTGAGCAGTGCCGCATCGGCTGCGGGGTGCGGCAGGTGGCCAGCTGGTGTGGTGCCACGTGGGCTGGGGGTGCGGTAGGCGGCCAGGTTGTGCGGTAGGTGGCGGATTTGGGGTGGTGCCACGTGGGCGCGCAGTCGGCCGTCGGCGGGCACGGGAGCGGTGGCCAGGGCGGCGGCACAGGCCGCAGCGAGGAGGGTGCGGAATGCGGGTGTGTTCATCGGTGGTACGAGCCTGCTGACTTCTCGAAGAGCGACCGGGGGCCGGCCGATAGGCCGGCCCCCGTGACAGAGCTGAGGGCTACTTGCCGGGCGACAGCGTGCCGCCGCTGGCCGAGATGAGCGCCTGCACGAAGGGCAACGCCGCATTGGCGGGTAGTGGGTTCGGTTGGTGCCGGGTGGGCGCGGAGTGCGGTCGGTGGTGGACTCGGGTGGCTTCCGGCCGAGTGGTGCCTGGGTCAGGCGATGGCGGGGGTCATCGGGTCGTCGGCGAACTGGGTGCGGTACAGCTCGGCGTAGCGGCCGTCGGCGTTGAGGAGGTCGGCGTGGGTGCCGCGTTCGATGATGCGGCCGTCTTCCAGGACGAGGATCTGGTCGGCGGCGCGGATGGTCGAGAGGCGGTGGGCGATCACCAGGGCGGTGCGGCCGGTGAGGGCCTCGGTGAGGGCTTCCTGGACGGCGGCTTCGGAGGTGGAGTCCAGGGAGGCGGTTGCCTCGTCGAGGATCACCACGCGGGGCTGCTTGAGCAGTAGGCGGGCGATGGTGAGGCGTTGGCGTTCACCGCCGGAGAGGCGGTAGCCGCGTTCGCCGACGACGGTGTCGAGGCCGTCGGTGAGCGAGTCGACCAGGTCGCCGAGGCGGGCGCGGTGCAGCGCGTCCCAGAGTTCGTCTTCGGTGGCTTCGGGGCGCGCGAGCAGCAGGTTGGCGCGGATGGTGTCGTGGAACAGGTGCCCGTCCTGGGTGACCAGGCCGACGGCGCGCTGGATCGATTCGGTGGTGAGCTCACGCACGTCGGTGCCGTTGAGCCGGACCGCGCCGGAATCGACATCGTAGAGGCGCGAAACCAGTTGGGCGATGGTCGATTTGCCCGCACCGGAGGAGCCGACGAGCGCGATCAGCTGGCCGGGTTCGGCGCGCAGCGACACATCGTGGAGCACCTCCACCCCGCCGCGCGTGTCGAGCGTCGCGACGTCCTCGAGCGAGGCGAGCGACACCTTGTCGGCCGACGGGTACCCGAAGTGCACGCCGTCCAGTTCCACCGAGACCGGGCCGTCGGGCACCGCGACGGCCCCGGGCGCGTCCTCGATCAGCGGCTTCAGGTCCAGCACCTCGAACACCCGCTCGAAACTCACCAGTGCCGACATGATCTCGAGCCGGGCACTCGCCAGCGCGGTGAGCGGAGTGTAGAGCCTGGTCAGCAGCAGCGACAGCGCGACGACCGACCCGGCGTCGAGGCTGCCCGCCAGCGCGTACCAACCGCCGAGGCCGTAGACCAGGGCCAGCGCCAGCGCCGATACCAGCGTGAGCGAGGTGACGAACGTGGTCTGCAGCATCGCCGTACGCACCCCGATATCGCGCACCCGGGTGGCCCGGACCGCGAATTCCGCCGACTCCTGCTGCGGCCTGCCGAACAGCTTCACCAGGGTGGCGCCGGGCGCGGAGAACCGCTCGGTCATCTGGGTGCTCATGGCCGCGTTGAGCTGGGCGGCCTCGCGTTGCATCTCCGCGAGCCGATTACCCGCGCGCCGGGCGGGGATGACGAACACCGGGAGCAGCACGAGCGCCAGCAGCGTGATCTGCCAGGAGATGCTGAGCATCACCGCGAGGGTGAGCAGCAGCGTCACCAGATTGGTGATCACGCCGGACAGGGTGTCGCTGAACGCGCGCTGCGCCCCGATCACATCGGAGTTCAGCCGGCTCACCAGCGCACCGGTCCTGGTCCGGGTGAAGAAGGCCACCGGCATCTTCTGCACGTGGTCGAACACGGCGGTCCGCAGATCGAGGATCAGCCCCTCGCCGATCCGCGCCGACAACCACCGGATCACCAGCCCGAGCCCCGCGTCGACGATCGCCAACCCCGCGATGGCGAGCGCCAGAATCACCACCGTGCGCGGCGCCGACCCATTCACGATGCCGTTGACCACCTTGCCCGCCAGCACGGGTGTCGCGACGCCGAGCACGGCGGCAACCACGCTGAGCAGCAGGAACGCCGAAATCCGGCGCCGATGTGCCTGCGCGAACAGCAGGATCCGGCGCGCGGTGGCCATGCTGAACGGCCGCTCCTCCTCCGGCGCGTTCATCCGCCGATACATCTGGCTGTAGGCCACGGACTCGATACTCATGTGTGTTCTCCCTCGGCTCCCCGCCCAGTCAACTCCTGCCCACCGACAGTAGAACCTCAAGTTAGGTTGAGAGCAAGCCGAAATTCGGCACCATACACCTGGACCGGGAGGTGGCAGTAACTGCATGGTGCCGAGTGCAGGGGCCTGTGCGGGGTGACCCGCTGCCCCTTCTGCAGGCTGACCGGCCGGTCCTTGCTGAGGCGGGCCTCCCCGGTCGGCTGCGGCGGCACGGCCGGAGCTTGTCGACCCGAGTAGTGCCGAATGGCCCGGCGTGCGTCCGGGTGGGCGCCCGGGCCGAGGCAACTACCGGGAATAGGCTGGACGGGTGACGAGGCGCGTTGATGCGGAGCGGGCGGCCGATGCCTTGCGAGCGCGGGTCGGCTGCGTGGTCGATGTGTCCTCGCGCAGACTGGCCGAGTACTCCTCCGACGCCTCCAACTATCGCGTCCGGCCCACCATGGTCGTGTTCCCGCGCGGCGACGACGATGTGGCGGCGACGCTCGAATTCGCGCGCGAGAACAGCCTGTCCGTGACCCCGCGCGGGGCGGGCACTTCCGTCGCCGGAAACGCGATCGGCCCCGGGATCGTCGTCGACTTCAGCCGCCATATGAATGCCGTGCGTGCGGTCGACGTGGAGTCCGCAACCGCACGGGTCCAACCGGGTCTCGTACTCTCCGACCTCCAAGCCCACCTGCGCCCGCACGGCCTGCGTTTCGGTCCCGATCCCTCCACCCAGGACCGCTGCACCCTCGGCGGCATGATCGGCAACAACGCCTGCGGCCCCCATGCCCTGGCCTGGGGCCGAACCTCCGACACGGTGCGTGAACTGCGCATTCTCGACGGAACGGCCACCGAGCGGCGCTTCGGCACCGGCCCTTCCACGCTTGCGCGGTCGCACGCCGACGGCCGATTGCTGGACAGCGGCCTCCGAACATCCGGGCTTTCCGCGATACCGGGCCTGGCCGAATTCACCCGCGACAACCTCGCGGTGCTGCGGACAGAACTCGGCCGGTTCGACAGGCAGGCGTCGGGATACAGCCTGGAACACCTCTTACCGGAACGAGGTTCGTCGATAGCGAAGGCCTTCGTCGGCTCGGAAGGAACGTGCGGCTTGCTGCTCGAGGCCGAAGTCGAGCTGGCACCCCTGCCGGGCGCGACAGTCCTCACCGTGCTGGGCTACGCCGATATCGCCTCGGCCGCAGACGATATCGCGGCTGTCATGCAGTGCGCACCGATCGCGGTGGAGGGAATCGATGCCGGTCTGGTCGACGTCGTGCGCACCCACCGCGGCACGGTCCCCGACCTCCCACGCGGCCGCGGCTGGCTGTTCGTCGAAACCGCCGGCGCCACACCCGCCGAAGCCCTGGCGGTAGCCCGGCAACTCGTCAGGGAAGCTCACGCCGACGACCACCGCATCGTCACGGATGCCGCTGAGACGAAAGCACTCTGGCGTATCCGGGCCGACGGTGCGGGACTCGCCGGCCGCTCCCCCGACGGCAAGCCTGCCTGGCCTGGTTGGGAGGATGCCGCAGTCCCGCCGGTAAATCTCGGGACCTACCTGCGCGAATTCGCCTCGCTCACCGAAGAATACGACGTATCCGGGCTCCTCTACGGCCATCTCGGTGACGGCTGCATCCATGTCCGCCTCGACTTCCCCATCACCGACGCCCCACAGCGCTTCCGCTCCTTCCTCTTCGACGCGGCGCATCTGGTTGTGCGCCACGGTGGTTCACTGTCCGGCGAACACGGTGACGGCCGCGCCCGCTCCGAACTGCTCGAGGTCATGTACTCACCGGCCGCACGCACCGCCTTCGCCGGCTTCAAATCCCTGTTCGACCCGGACGACATCCTGAACCCGGGCGTGCTGGTCGCCCCGAGCCCCGTCGATACCGACCTGCGCGTAGCCGGTCTGAGCCCGGTCCGCGCCCATGGCTTCGCCCTCCACAACGACAAGGGTGATTTATCCACAGCTGTGCACAGATGTGTAGGAATCGGCAAGTGCCGAGCCGACACCGGTGCATCGGGTGGCTTCATGTGCCCGTCGTACCTGGCGACCGGCGATGAAAAGGACACCACACGTGGCCGCGCGCGGGTCCTCCAGGAAGTGGTCCGTGGGGAACTGGACTGGCGCGCAAAGGAAGTCGAGGAGTCCCTCGACCTGTGCCTGTCGTGCAAAGCCTGCTCCTCGGACTGCCCGGCAGGCGTCGACATGGCCACCTACAAGTCCGAGACGCTCTACCGCCGCTACCGCCGCCGCCTTCGCCCTGTGGATCACTACGTGCTCGGCCAACTCCCGCGCTGGCTCGCCCTGGCTCAACGTGCCCCACGCCTGGTCAACACCCTCGCCGCCGCGACCTTCTTGCGCCGAATCGGAATGCGACTGTCTCGCATAGACACTCGCCGCGAGATGCCGACGCTGGCACCGAAGTCGTTCCGCCGAATATGGTCGACGCTGGGCGGAAACCAGCGCACCGAGCCACTGTCGCGCGCGTTCTCCCCCTTCGCGCAGCTCGCGATCGGCCGGGATTCCGGCACTCAGCCGGGTGAGCGCGGCACCGTCATGCTCTGGATCGACACCTTCACCGACACCTTCGACCCCGAAAACGCCCTCGCCGCAACCGAACTCCTCGAACGGCTCGGCTACCGGGTCGTCGTCCCCGCCACCCGGGTCTGCTGCGGTCTCACCTGGATCAGCACCGGCCAGCTCGACGGCGCCCGCACCCGCCTGCGCGGCACCGTCGACGCGCTCGCCGCGCACGTGGCCGAGGGCGGCAAGGTGGTCGGGCTGGAACCGTCCTGCACCGCCACCCTGCGCGCCGACCTCCCCGAGCTCCTCCCCGACGACCCACGCGCCGCCCGGGTGGCCGCGTCTGTCCGCACGCTCGCCGAATTCCTCCTCGAGCACCCCGACTGGCGCCCGCCCGCCCGGGCCGACACGGTCGTCGTCCAGCCGCACTGTCACCAGCATGCCGTCGGTGGCTTCACCGCCGAACGGACCATCCTCGCGGCGATGGGCGTGACGGTCCGGGAACTGGCCGGTTGCTGCGGGCTCGCCGGAAACTTCGGCATGCAGCACGGCCACTACGACATCTCCGTAGCGGTCGCGAACAATGCTCTGCTTCCGGCGCTGGAAACGCTGGCACCGGACGCGATCTTCCTGGCCGACGGCTTCTCCTGCCGCACCCAGGCCGCCCAGCTGGCCCGCAGACCCGGCCTGCATCTGGCCAGGTACCTGCTGGAACGGTGAGCAGGCTCAGCTGCCGAAGGGCAGGGTGCCCGGCGGGATCTGATACCCGGAGCTGCCTGCGAAGATATTGCCCCATGCGGCGAGCAGCCAGTTGAGCGCGTCCGTGATCATCCGTTGCCTCCTGTGACGAGGGGATGCCGACTGTTTGCCGACGAGGGTTTCATCGTCGCGAATGCGGTCGGTATTACGAAATGGCGTCGCCGGGGGAGAAGGGCGCACAATGGGTCGGTGCGTGACCAGACCCTGAACCCGGACCTGGCCGGGCTGTCGCGGACGGTCCGGTCGAGCAGGCCCTTCGACGTGGGGCTCACGGTGGCGCCCCTGCGCCGGGGAATGGGCGATCCCTGCCATCGCACCGACCCGGACGGCTCGCACTGGCATGCCTCGCGCCTACCGAGCGGCCCGGTCACCTACCGGCTCACCCAGGACGGCCGTGACGGCGTGCACGCGCGCGCTTGGGGCCCCGGTGCCGAGGAGTTCCTCAGCGGCCTGGACCGCATGCTGTGCCTCGAGGAGAACGTCGAGGATTTCGCCCCCGAGCATCCCAAGCTGGTCGAGGCGCACCGCCGCGTCCCCGGCCTGCGGATGCTGCGCACCGGCCTGGTGCTCGAATCGCTGATCCCGGCGATTCTCGAACAGAAGGTGCACACCAAGTCCTCGTTCGCGGCGTACCGCACGCTGGTGCGCGAGTTCGGCACCAAGGCCCCCGGGCCGGGTGACCTGATGATCGCACCGGACGCCGACACCTGGCGGCGGATCCCGTCGTGGAAATTCCATCGCGCCAATGTGGGCCCACAGCGCGCGCAGACGATCGTGCGCGCCGCCCGCGTGGCCGACGCCATCGAACGCACCGCCCGCCTCGACCCGCGGGAAGCGGCGACCCGGCTGCGCAGCATCCCGGGCATCGGCGTGTGGACCGTCGCCGAGACCGCACAGCGCGCGTTCGGTGACGCCGACGCCCTCTCCGTCGGCGACTACCACCTGGCCGCCACCGTCGGCTGGAGCCTGTTCGGGCGCCCCATCGACGACGACGCCATGGTCGCCTACCTGGAACCTCTTCGCCCACACCGGTATCGGGCCGTGCGTCTGCTCATGCTCAGCGGCCAGGCCCACAAACCGAAATTCGGTCCACGCACCCCGATCACCGATCACCGCGACCGCTGATCGATCGGTCCCAATTCACTGCACGGAACCCAAGGGAGAGTGCAGGATTCCCCACAGCGCGAATCGAAGGAGCACGGCTGTGGCCACTGCATCTAACCGAACTCCGGCGGCGTCTACGCTGCCGCGCCGTCAACTCGGCCGCCATCTGCGTGAATGGCGGACCAAGGCGGGCCTGACCATCGCCGAGGCGGCCAAACGTATGGAATGGGGCGCGAGCACCCTGCAACGCCTGGAAAAGGGCCACGCCGACCGCATCCGCACCATCGATATCAACGAACTCTGCCGCATCTACGGCGTCCCGCGCGAGGTGACCGACGGGCTGGCCGGCCTGGCTCAGCAGGCCGCCGTCAAGAGCTGGTGGCACGCATACGGCGACCTCATTCCCGAGAATTTCGACATCTACATCGGATTGGAGGCCTCCGCCCGCAGCCTGCGCACCTATCAATCCGAGCTCGTCCCCGGACTGCTGCAGACCGCCGACTATGTGCGCACGCTGAATCAGCTTGCCTGCCCGAAAGATTCACCCGCCGAACTCGAACGGCGCGTATCGCTGCGCATGCAACGCCAGACCCTGATCGGGCGCGAACACGAACCGGCCGAACTCGATGTCGTTGTGCACGAGTCGGTCTTGCATCGCGTCGTCGGTAATGCCAAGGTGATGGCTGCGCAGTTGCGCCATCTTGCCGATTTCGGTACCCGGGGCAATGTCGCACTGCGTATTCTGCCGTTTGCCGCCGGTGTTCCACTCGGAGTCTCCACCGGACCTTTCACGGTTCTCGAGTTCGGCACCGATGGCAGCGGTAAACCGGTCGAACCACCGGTGGTGTACGCCGAAGGCTTTACCGGCGACCTCTACCTGGAACGACGCACGGATGTCACACGGTACGACCGGGCTCACGAGTGCCTCCGGCGCCATGCGCTGGATTGTCAACCGAGTAGAGACCTGCTCCGGCGGGTCGCGAAGGAGTATGTGGCATGAGTTTCGATCTCGTCGACGCACACTGGTTCAAGAGCACCCGCAGCAGCGCGAACAAAGATTGCGTGGAAGTTGCCTTTCTGTTCGGCGGTCACGTCGGCGTGCGTGACAGCAAGAATCCGGCCGGGCCCGCGCTGGTCTTCGACGGACCGAGCTGGGACGCCTTCACCCGCAGCATCGACACCGGGGTACTGGCGTGAACACCAAACGCGATATCGATCTCACCGGAGCCACCTGGCAGCGCGCCGGCGACGGTGACGACGCGAGCGTCGAGGTGGCAATGCTCGACGAGGGCAACGTAGCCCTGCGTGACGGCAAGAACCCCGACGGCCCGGTGCTCATCTTCACCCCGAGCGAATGGGCGGCGTTCACGGCGGGCGTGCACGACGGTGAGTTCGACCGCCCGTAACGTTTGCCGAATGCCCCCGGTGGGTAATCCTTCTTCATGGACCGAGGGTTGAAGAAAACTGCACCCCGGTACCGGAGGCTGGCGCCTGAGGACGGGGTGGAACGCCTGATCATGATCCTGCTTTTCGCGGTATCGGCGATCGGAATCTACACACTCACCGGATCGTTGCTCGCGGCGCTGTTCATCGGATTACTGGTCGGATCGGTAGCGGTAGGGACCGTGGCTGTCTTGTAGCGGACAGCCACGGTCTCACCGCCGGAACAATTTATTGCCGAGCCAGACAATCGGATCGTATTTACGGTCGACCACCCGTTCCTTGAGCGGAATCAACGCATTGTCGGTGATCTTGATGTGTTCCGGGCACACCTCGGTACAGCATTTGGTGATATTGCAATAGCCCAGGCCCGCGTCCTCCTGGGCGAGTTCGCGCCGGTCGGCGGTGTCGAGCGGATGCATCTCCAGTTCCGCGATGCGCATCAGGTAGCGCGGCCCGGCGAATTCCTGCTTGTTCTCCTCGTGGTCGCGCACCACGTGACAGGTGTTCTGGCACAGGAAACACTCGATGCACTTGCGGAACTCCTGCGAGCGTTCCACGTCGACCTGCTTCATCCGGTACTCGCCCGGCGCGAGGTCCGGCGGCGCGAAAGACGGTATCTCCCTGGCCTTCTCGTAGTTGAACGACACATCGGTGACGAGATCCTTGACCACCGGGAAGGTGCGCATCGGGGTGACCGTGATGACCTCGTCGGGAGCGAACGTCGACATGCGGGTCATGCACAGCAGCCGTGGCCGCCCGTTCACCTCCGCCGAACACGAACCGCACTTGCCCGCCTTGCAATTCCAGCGCACCGCCAGATCGGGGGTCTGGGTGGCCTGCAGGCGGTGGATGATGTCGAGCACCACCTCGCCCTCGTTCACCGCGACGGTGTAGTCCTGCAGGTCGCCGCCGTCGATGTCACCGCGCCAGACCCGGAAACGAGCGTCGTATCCCATGGTCACGCCTTTCCTTCGGCCGCCGGGTGGGCGGCCAATTCTTGCTCGGTGTAGTACTTTTCGAGCTCGGAGAATTCGAACAGGGCCAGCAGGTCCTCGCGCATGGGAGTCTGTTCCTTGCGGGTGACGGTGACGCCGGGCACCAGTCCGCCCGAGCGCCCCGGATCCAGCGCGCAGACCAGCAGCGAATTGCGCCAGGTCGGATCCATGCCCGGGTGGTCGTCGCGGGTGTGTCCACCTCGGCTCTCGGTGCGCAACAGCGCCGCCTGGGCAACGCATTCGCTCACCAGCAGCATGTTGGCCAGGTCGAGCGCCAGGTGCCAGCCGGGATTGAAGTGCCGGTCGCCGACGACGGTGACTCGCGCGTACCGGGCGCGCAGGTCGGCCAGTTTGTCGATGGCCTCGCGCACCTCGTGTTCCTTGCGGATGATGCCGACGAGGTCGTTCATCGTCTCCTGCAGCTCGGCGTGCAGGGTATAGGGGTTTTCGCCTGCGCCGTCCGTCGGCGGATCGAACGGTGCGAGAGCGGTTTTCGACGCCGACTCGATATCGGCGTCGCTCGGTGCGGGGCGCTCGGTCAGCCCGCCGACGTAGGCCGCGGCGCCGAGGCCGGCCCTTCTGCCGAACACCAGCAGATCCGACAGGGAATTCCCGCCCAGCCGATTGGAACCGTGCATGCCGCCGGAACACTCACCGGCAGCGAACAATCCGGGCACCACGGCCGCGCCGGTGTCGGGATCGACCTCGATGCCACCCATCACGTAGTGGCAGGTGGGCCCCACCTCCATCGGTTCGGCGGTGATGTCCACATCGGCCAGTTCCTTGAACTGGTGATGCATCGACGGCAACCGCCGCACGATCTCCTCGGCGGGCATCCGGGACGCGATATCCAGGTACACCCCACCGTGTTCGGTGCCGCGGCCCGCCTTCACCTCCTCGTTGATCGCGCGTGCCACTTCGTCGCGGGGGAGCAGGTCGGGGGTGCGGCGCGCGGAGTCGTTGTCGCGCAACCACTGATCGGCCTCGTCCTCGGTCTCGGCGTACTGGCCCTTGAACACCGGCGGGATGTAGTCGAACATGAACCGCTTGCCCTCGGAGTTCTTCAGCACGCCACCGTCGCCGCGCACCCCCTCGGTGACGAGGATGCCCTTCACACTCGGCGGCCACACCATGCCGGTCGGATGGAATTGCAGGAACTCCATATTGATCAGCGTGGCGCCCGCGCGCAGCGCGAGGGCGTGCCCGTCGCCGGTGTACTCCCAGGAGTTCGAGGTGACCTTGTAGGACTTGCCGATACCGCCGGTCGCGAGCACCACCGCCGGCGCCCGGAACAGCACGAATCGCCCCGACTCCCGGTAGTAGCCGAACGCGCCGGCGATCTTTCCGTCCTCGGTGAGCAGCTCGGTGACCGTGCACTCGGCGAAAACCTTGATCCGCGCCTCGTAATCGCCGGTCGCCGCGTAGTCCTCCTGCTGCAGCGACACGATCTTCTGCTGCATGGTCCGGATCAGTTCCAGCCCCGTCCGGTCACCCACATGCGCCAGACGCGGGTAGGTGTGGCCGCCGAAGTTGCGTTGGGAGATGCGTCCGTCGGGCGTTCGATCGAACAGCGCCCCATAGGTTTCCAGCTCCCACACCCGGTCGGCTGCCTCGCGGGCGTGCAGTTCGGCCATCCGCCAGTTGTTGAGGAACTTGCCGCCGCGCATCGTGTCCTTGAAGTGGGTCTGCCAGTTGTCCTTCTCGTTGGCATTGCCCATCGAGGCCGCGCACCCGCCCTCGGCCATCACGGTGTGTGCCTTGCCGAACAGCGACTTACACACCACCGCCACCGAAAAGCCTTGCTCACGTGCCTCGATCACGGCTCGCAGACCCGCGCCGCCCGCCCCGATCACCACGACGTCGTAGTCGTGCCGTTCCACCTCTGGCATCGAAATGAAGCTCCTCGCGTTGTCGCGGTTCAGTTCACGAACCGCAGATCCGAAATGGTCTGGCTCGCCACCAACATCACGTAGAAGTCGGTGAGGACGAGGGTGCCGAGCGTGGTCCAGGCCAGCGCCATGTGGCGGGTGTTGAGTTTGGACACCTGGGTCCAGAACCAGTACCGCACCGGGTGAGCCGAGAAATGCTTGAGCCTGCCGCCCGCGATGTGCCTGCACGAATGGCACGACAGCGTGTACGCCCACAGCAGGATGACGTTCACCAGCAACACCACATTGCCCAGGCCGAAGCCGAAACCGCCGCCGCTGCCGTGGAACGCCGACAGCGCGTCGTAGGTGTTGATCAGTGAAACGACCAGCGCCACATAGAAGAAGTAGCGGTGCGCGTTCTGGATGATGAGCGGCAGACGTGTCTCACCGCTGTAGCGTGCGTGCGGTTCGGCCACCGCGCACGCAGGCGGCGACATCCACATCGACCGGTAGTAGGCCTTGCGGTAGTAGTAGCAGGTGAGCCGGAACCCGAGCAGGAACGGCAGCACCACGAACCCGAGCGGAATCCACATCGGCAGCTCGGGAAACGGCGTACCGAAATGGCTCGAACCCGGCACGCACGAATCGCTGAGGCAGGGGGAGTAGAACGGCGTCAGATAGTGGTACTCCGGCACCCAATAGGCCGTGCGCACAAACGATCTGACCGTCGCGTAGGCGACGAAGGCGGTCAGGCCGAGGGTGGTGAGCAGCGGCGGCAGCCACCAGCGGTCGGTGCGCAACGTGCGCGCGGCGATACGGGCCCTTGTTCGGCTGAAGACGCCGGTCCCCGCGGCGGGGGTGGTGGTCGGTGCGGCACTCACGGTCGATGCCTCGCTGCTCTGCAGGTGTGCGGCGGCAATCATTCCCCACCGCTGTGGACTGTGATGTGGAGCACCATACGCCTGTGTTCCGGCCGCTCGAGTCGGGTCGCACGCACTCGCCTGCCTCGCATGGCGGTGATCTCTATCACAGCGTTGCGCCTGTGAAGGCGCGTCATGCCCGTGCAACAAACGTGTGGTGCCCTATGGCCATGAGAAGAGCCGCGATCGTGGCGCCGGTCCGTACCCCGAGCGGGGTGGAGGGCGGGGCGCTGTCGGGAATGCCCGCCGAGTGGCTGGCGACGACGGTCCTTTCGGCGGTGATCGAACGCTCCGGCATCGACCCGCTGCGCATCGAGGACGTCGCCATGGCCTGCGTCGACGGCGGTCTGGCGAACGTGCCTGCCGTCGGCGCGCTGGCCGCCCGGGGCGCCGGACTGCCGTTCGCGGTGCCCGGCTTTCTCACCGACCGGCACGGCGGCAGTGGGCTGCAGGCCGTGATCACCGCCGCCATGATGGTGCAGACCGGCGCCGCCGACGTGGTGGTGGCCGGGGGAGTGGAATGCGTGACCACCCCGGCCGGACTACCCGGTGGCGTCGAGGGCCTGCACAATGCCGAGCGGTTGGCGGGCTACTACGGGATCGATCGCACCGCGGCCGACGAGTTCGCCGTGGCCAGCCATCGCAAAGCCGCGCGCGCCTGGCGCCAGGGCGCGTTCGGTGCGGAGGTGGTTCCGGTGGATGTCGGCCCGGGACACGGTGGGCACCAGATCGGCCGCGATGAAGGCGTGCGCGACGACCTGTCCACGCACACCCTGGCCGGCCTGCGACCCCTGCTGCCCGACGGCGTGGTGACGGTGGGGAACATGAGTAGCCATCGGCTCGGTGCGTCGGCCTGCCTGGTCGTCGCCGAGGACCGGCTCACCTCGCTCGGCCTGACCCCGATGGCCTTCCTCGCGGGCTGGGCCGCCGCGGGCTGTGACACCTCGGGTCCCGCGCTCGGCGCCGCACCGGCTGTCGCCAAACTGCTCGGCCGCACCGGTCACACACTCGACGATGTCGATCTGCTCGAGATCAACGAGGGCTACGCGGTGGAGGTGCTGGCACTGGCCACCGCCTGGGAACTCGACCCACTCGACCGCCTCAATGTGAACGGCTCCGACATCGCGCTCGGTCACCCGGTCGGTGCGACCGGCCTGCGGATCATGACCACGATGCTGCACGAACTCGGCCGCACCGGTGGGCGATTCGGGTTGGAAGCCATCGCCCTCGGCCACGACCACGGCATTGCCGCGCTGTTCGAATCGGTCGAATCCGACGAGCCGGTGGAGACCCCACGCGGCGCCCGCTTCCATGGTGTCCGCGGCGGTCGCCGATTGGGTAGACACCGCGCCTGACCGGTCGGCCTGCACCGCGGGCGAGCCACACGCGGCAGTGTGTCAGGCCCGTGCACCGCGGACAGGGATCGGCGCGGCAACCCGGAGGCTGCCGCGCCGAGGTCGTGCTCCTACTTGGTCCTGGGCCGCGAGTGGAAGCCGAGGCCCTCGTCCTGCGCACCCATCCAGGCCGCCTCGTCGGACTTGCTGTCGGGAACATAGATCGGTTCCGCCCGGCGCGGTACGGCCAGTTCCGGCGGGGGCGCCTGCTCGAAGTCCTCGGCGTCGATGACGAGCCGCTCGAGGTCGTTCTCCAACCGGCGCACGGTGGCCGCGTCGCCGTAGTTGGAGCGCAGTGCGCCGATCGATTGCCGGAGTTGGCCGACCGCGTAGCGCAGTTCCGCGATATCGCTGCGTGTCATCGTTACCTCCTGGGTATATGGCGGGCATACCGACTCGCCGGATCACGGGCACGCCCGAAAAGCTCCCGGGCCGCACTGCACCGAGCCGTGTGACTCACCACACAACGTGATCTCCACCACAGTAACTGATCTTTTCGGTTTACGCCCGAAGTTGCTGGGGATTCGGCGGTTGCCGTCGGATAACTGTTGGATGTCAGCCCGCGATGGCGTAGCGGTTGTGAATGCTCACACCCGAGCGCTCGACCAGCGCGGCGATGGCGTGGGCCACCTCCTCGGCGTGTTCGAGAATCACGCTGTGACCGGCACCTTCGATCCGCACCAGCTCGGCACCGGCCAGTTCCGAGGCCAGCGCGATCGAATGCGTGAACGGCACCATCAGGTCGGCGGACCCGGCGAGCACCAGCGCGGGCAGGTCGCCGAAGCGGCGCAGGGTGTGCGCCTCGTCGAAAGTGAGCAGCGAGTTCAGGAAGCCCGCCATGGTGAGCAGGGCGGTCTCGTTGAGGATCGCCGTGGCGATCGCCGTCGTGCGGGTGCGCTCCCGGCCCTCGCGGATCAGCGGCCCGAACACCCAGCGTGACAGGCGCTTCGAGGCCTGCATCACCCGTGGCGCGTGGACCACCGCACGCTGCAGGGAGGCGACGGCGTGCCGGTTGAGCAGTCTGCCGAGCCCCAGCTCGGTGAGCCCGCCCGCCGCGCCCGCGATGAGGCCGACGCCGGTGACCCGCGTACCGATGGTCTCCGGGTACAGCCGGGCGTAGGCGAGCAGCACCATCGCGCCCATCGAGTGCCCGACCAGCACCACCGGGCCGGCCGGTGCGATCGTGCGCAGCACCGCGTCGAGGTCGGCGGCGAGCTGGTCGATGGTGTAGGTGTCGTGGTGGGCGTGGCCGGATTCGCCGTGGCCGCGGTGGTCGTAGAAGACCATCTTGGTGTCGGAGCTCCATCGGGTGTGCAGCTGTTCGCGCAGGCGGGCCCACGATTCGGTGTGCAGGCAGTGGCCGTGCACAAAGACGACGGTCATGGGGGCGTCGGGGGAGCCGTAGGTGCGGGTGGCGATCGGCGTGCCGTCGTCGGCGACGACGGTGCAGCGGCGGGCCTCGGCCGTTGTGGTGTCCATGGGCTGGGCCTCCTGGTCGACTGCGTGCGCGGGCTGTGGTGGTGTTTCGACCTAGGTAGCCCTGGCGTTAACCGGGCATGCCTCGCGTTATTCAGCCGATGCGCAAAAGACTCCGGCGTGGCCGTTCTTGTGATCGCAGGAAGCTCTAAAGGAATCTAGGGTTTCGTCCAGAAACCCGAAGACGAGTGTCGAGAGGGCCTTCGTCAGCTCTTTATACCGATATCTAGCAAAATGGCTATAGAGCTGGATACTTCTATACGCTGCGCAGATAGCGCCCGAAATGCGGAACGGTGAAGCCGATCGTCCCGCGCTCGGCGGAGTAGATCAGGCCCTTCTTGATGAGCCCGTCGCGGGCAGGGGAGACCGAGGCGGGCTTACGGCCCAGCTCGGCGGCGACCGCGGCCGTGGCGACCGGGCCGTCGTCCCCGGCCAGATCGGCCATCGCCCGCATGTACTCGCGCTCCGCGGGGGTCGCGCGTTCGTAGCGTGAACCGAAGAAGCCGACGGCAAGTTCCTCCTCGGCGGCGGGGGAGGCCACGGCCACGTCCTCGGCCGTGATCGGGCTCTCGGGCGCCTGGTCCCAGGCCGCCTTCCCGTACGCCTGCACGAAATACGGGTAACCGTCGGCCCTTTGGTACAGCGAATCGAGCGCCTCGGAGGTGAACTTCACCTCCTCACGCTCGGCGGGCGCGATGAGCGCCTGATCCGCCGACTCCCGGTCGAGCCGATCGATGCGGTGATAGCTGAACAGACGCTCGGAATAGCTCTTCGACGCCGACAGCACCGCGGGCAGGTGCGGCAGACCCGCACCGACCACGATCAACGGCGCGGCATCCTGGCTCAATTCATGGCAGGCGCCGCAGATCGCCGACACATCGGCGGGCCCCAGATCTTGCATCTCGTCGATGAATATGCCGATGCCCACGCCGATCGCGGCGGCGAGGGCGGCGGCCTCCTTGAACAACTCGATCAGATCGATCTCGATATCGCCGGAATCGGCCCGGCCGGTCACCGCGGGCACATCGATACCGGGCTGCCAGCGTTCCCGCATGCCCTTGTCGGCGGTGGCGCGCAACGCGAAAGCCTTGAGGATGCCGAGGAAATCGTCGACCTGTTCCGGATTGCGATGCGCCATCGCGACCGCGCGCACCGCCATGTGCAGCGCCGAGGACAGCGGCCTGCGCAGATCCTGATCGGGCCGTGCCTCGATCTTGCCGGTACCCCAACCGCGCGACACCGCGGCCGACCGAAGCTGATTGAGCAGCACGGTCTTTCCCACTCCACGCAGCCCGGTGAGCATCACACTGCGCTCCGGCCGCCCGCGCGCCACCCGTTCCAGGACGATGTCGAAGGCGGCGAGTTGCTTGTCGCGCCCGGCCAATTCGGGCGGACGCTGACCGGCGCCGGGAGCATAGGGATTGCGCACGGGGTCCATGCCTGGCAACCGTAGCGCGTGTGCACGGCAGAATCTCGGTAACTCTGTGCCGTGTCCTAGATACTGCTAGCGAACCCGAGAAAGAACGGAGCCCGATGTTCGAGGAGCCAAGCTCGGAGCAACCATCGCGAGACGAGGACGCCACGTCACCGGTCTACCTGACGCCCGCCCAGATCGTCGCCGGCTGGCGGGTGCCACCCGGCGCGCACCGGGCCGACACCATCAAGCGTGGCGTGCTGGCCGCCCTCGCGGCGGGAACCGGCGACATGAACCCCGTGGAGGCCGTCGCCCACATCGCCATCGGTCCGGTCGTCGCGGCGCTGGGCCGCCTCGAGGCCGACCTCGCCGATGCCCGCAGCCGCATCGCCGAACTCGAACAGGCGCTGCGCGACCGCGACGGGCAGTGACATCGAGAGACCGCGCGACATCGGGAGACCGGACCGTTATCCCTCTCGACACGCCGTGGCAGCGCGCTGAACAGGGCTTTGGCGGCAGCGGGAAAACAACTTGCGGGCACCGCTGGACACCGTGGATCACAGGCCGTAATCTTCTCGTGACTTAGTGGAGTCTGTCGCTTCGTCAGAGAAGCGGCGCCACGGGTCACCGCCGAATAGTCGTGTTTCCCAAGCGAACACGACAGCGCGGCGGGTGAGCAGCAAGATCGGAGACTCGTCTCGGTGGGTAAACACAGCTTGCAGCGGGATTCTCGTCTGCCGAATTCCGTCAAGGGTGCACTCGTCATGGGTGCGGTGGCCGCCACAACCGGTGCGATGCCAGCGATTTCGCAGGCCGCCACGATCAACATTCCGGGCCTCGGCAATTTCGATCTGCCGCCCGAACTCGAACAGCCCGCCCAGCAGGTGGAAAAGCAGCTGCAGTCCATGGTCGCCCCGCAGGGCCAGGCCGCGCCGCAGCTGCCGAGCGTGCAGTTCGACAACCCCTTCGAGCAGCAGCAGCAGTCGGCGGGCAACATCGCCCTCGACGCCGCGCGCAGCAAGCTCGGTGCCTCCTACAACTGGGGCGCCGCGGGCCCGTCGAGCTTCGACTGCTCCGGTCTCGTGCAGTGGGCCTACCGCCAGGCCGGTGTCGAGCTGCCCCGCACCAGCTTCGAGCAGTCCCACGTGGGTGCGCCCGTATCCTTCGACAACCTGCAGGCCGGTGACATCGTCATCACCAACGGCGGCGGCCACGTCGGCATCTACGCGGGCAACGGCCAGCTGTTGAACGCCGTGCAGTCGGGCACCCCGGTGTCCTACACCCAGCTCTCCGCCGACGACGTCGTAACGGCACGCCGTATCGTCTAAGGGGTGTCCCCAGCGGAACAACGATCACCCGACCAGGCCCGCGTCGATGCGTGGACCTGGTCGGTTCGTCTGTTCAAGACCAGGTCGGCGGCGGCCGATGCCTGCCGCGCCGGGCACGTGCGCGTCAACGGGGTGACGGTGAAACCGGCCCAGCCGGTGCGTCGCGGTGACGAGATCAGGATCCGGCATGCCGGGACCGAACGCATCGTCGTGGTCGAGCAGATCATCCACAAGCGCGTCGGCCCACCCGTGGCCGCCCAGTGCCTGATCGACCGCAGTCCACCGCCCCCACCGAAGGAAGTCCTGGCCACCTTGCCGCGCCGCGATCGTGGTGCGGGCAGGCCGACGAAACGCGAACGCCGCGAGACGGACCGGCTGATGGGACGCATCGACTGATAGCCCGGTATTCGCTGGATGTGGATGCGGAATCATTGCGGTGGTCGGTCGTCACCGCCATCGCCTACGGTGGCACTCATGGGTGAGCACAGAGCTATGTTGACGACGCTTCTCACCTGTGGTGTCGCCGCGATCGCCTCGGGCCCACGGCTGCTGTGGCCGCGCGGCGCCGACACCCGCTTCCTCGCCGCACTCGAGCAGGCGCCGCTGCCACCGGCCCGGCACACCGTCTCGCTCGCCGCGCTCACCCAGGCCGATTTGTCGGCACCGACTGCGGCGGTCGTCGAGGGCACCCGGACGTTGCGCTGCACCCCACTCACCATGTCGGCCTTCCTGATCCGCCACCCCGAGGCCACCTTCCTGGTCGACCCCGCCCTCTGTGCCGGTGTGCACCAGCGGGTGCTGCCCGAACTCGCCTTCCCCATCGCGCATGTGGTCGCCCTCGACGATCCCGTGCGCGGTCTGAGCGAGGCGCTCGCCGACCACGAACTCACCGGCGCCGACATCGACTTCGTGCTACCGACCCACCTGCACTGGGATCACGTCTCCGGGCTCTACGAGTTGCCCGGCTGGGTGCCGATCCGCGTGCCGGGAGCCGAATACCGCTGGGCCATGGGCGATTCCGGTGCCCCGTTCGCCGTGGCGCGTGGCCCGCTGCGTGGACGGGTGTTCGACCTGTACGACCTCGACGGCCCACCGGTACTCACCTTCCGTCGCAGCCACGACCTGTTCGGCGACGGTTCGGTCCTCATCGTCGACCTGGTCGGCCACACGCCCGGCAGCGTCGGTGTACTCCTGGCCGTGGACGACGGCAGCCGTGTGCTGCTGGCGGGCGACGCGGTGTGGAGCAGGCGGCAGATCGAACTGATCCGCGAAAAGGCGCCGATCCCCGGCGATTTCGTCGATCACGACCGCACAGCCGCGTTCGAGACCATCCACCGCCTGCACGCCCTGCCGCCGGAGATCGAAGTGATCCCCGCCCACGACCGCGCCGCCGTCAACGCCCGCGTCACCGCATCCTGACCGCGCGAGCAGGTCAACGGGCCGCGAGTCCTTCGGCGACGCTGGAATACCTGGGCTGCCAACCCAATTCCGCGTGCGCGAGTTCGCTGGATATCCGCATCGACGTATCACCCATCAGCGCGGCGATATAGGGCACACCGAGCCGGATCAGCCACAGCGGCAACCGGATCGGCCGCGGCGCCTGCTTGCTGTGCCGCACCAGACGGAAGAACTCACCCCAGGTGATCGGGGTGTCGTCGGCCAGGTTGTAGGCGCGACCGGCGACCCCGCGTTCCAGCGCGGCCACCGTCGCGGCGGCGGCGTCCTCGGTGTGCAGCCAGCTGTTCACCCCGCCCTCTCCGCGCGGCCCCACCGGCTGATGCTTGCGCATCATGTCGCCGAACAGGTCGCTGAACGCGCCCGGACCGTAGAACAGCCCGTAGCGCAACGCGATCGCCTCGAGGCCGGGCGCCGCGAACGCCTGCTCCTCCGCCGACACGCACGCCCGCACGACTTCGTCGGCCACGCCGCCGTCGTACACACCGAACGTGTCGCGCTCGGTGAGCGGAACCGTGCCGTGGTCGCGGTAGCCGTAGCCGAGGATCAGCGACTGGGTGAGAAAGCGCCGCGCACCGACCAGCTCGGCCGCCTCGAGCAGATGGGCGGAACCGACCGTGCGCAACAGGCCGGTCGGATCGTCGGCGGGGATGCGGCGCTGGGGCTTGGCATCGCGCAGCGCGGTGGCCTGATGGATCACCGCGTCGGCGCGCAGACCGTCCAGCGCGCGCAGCAGTGCGTCGCGGTCGAGGACATCGGCGGTGACGGGTTCGGCACCGAGTTCGCGAACCAGCCCGTGGTTGGCCGGGTTGCGCACGATGGCGGTGACAGCGTGCCCGTGGGCGGTGAGTGCGCGGATCAGAGGGCGCCCGATGGCACCGGTCGCCCCGGCGAGCAGAACCTGCATGATCGTTCCTTCCGATGAGGTAGTTCCTTGCTTCCTGGACGGGACGCGGCGTCGTGATGTGACGGTCTGTGACCCGGTTCACGCTGGTCAAAGGCGACTACGAGATTGGGTGATGTCACGGCGGTTCCACGGCGTGTCGGTGTGTATCGTGCGGCTCATGCGAGTCGACGGGCGGGAGATCCCGGTCACGGGGAGTCTCCTGCAGCCGAGGATCAGGCGGACGAGTGACATCGTCCGCGTGGTCGCGGCGTCGTTGGGCGTCGGCGTCGTGGTGGCGGGTTCGCTCATCACCCGGCCCGAATGGCTGGCGCTGGAACGGTCCGTCGCCAAGATCGTCGACTTCCTCAGTCCCGAGCAGTCGACGCTGGTCTATCTGATCTACGGGATGCTCATCCTGGCGTTGCCGTTCGCCATCTTCATCGAACTCGTGGTGCGCCGGCAGTGGAAACTGCTGTTCGGCTACGGCGCGGCGGGATTGCTCGCGGTGCTGGCCCTGTCGATCACCGGGGCGGGCATCTCCACGCCCAAATGGCATCTGCCGGTGCCCGACCGGTTCGACACGTTCCTTTCCCAGTTCCTCGACGATCCGCGCTGGATCGCGATGCTCGCCGCCATGCTCACCGTGTCGAGCCCGTGGTTGCCGGTGCGGCCGAGGCGCTGGATGTGGTTTCTGCTGCTGATGTTCGCGCCGATCCACCTGGTGGTGAGTTCGGTGGTGCCCGCGCGGGCGATGCTCGGTCTGGTCGTCGGCTGGCTGGTCGGCGCCGTGATCGTCTGGCTGGTCGGCACACCCGCACTCGAGGTGCCCCTCGACGCCGCCGTGCGGGTGCTGGCCGAACGCGGCTACACGGTGAACTCGTTCCGGGTGGTCCGCCCCGCCGGTCGCGGGCCGCTGCTGCTCGCCACCGCCGTCGACGGGCCCGAATCCGAACTCATCGTCGAGCTGTACGGCAAGAACCAGCGCAGTTTCGGCGCCATCCGCCAGCTGTGGCGCTGGCTCACCTTCCGCTCCAGCGAGACCGCGCCACTACACGGCTCACTGCACCGCGCGGTGGAACATCGCGCGCTGCTCGGTATCGCCATCGGCGATCTCGGCATGGCCTCGGCGCATCAGGTCGCGGTGGCGAGCCTGAACCGTGGCTGGATGCTGTACGCGCACACCGTCCCTCGCGGAACCCCCTTGCGCAAGCTCTCCGCGCAGGTGCTGCCCGGGGTGTGGCGCTCGCTGGTCCGCCTGCACGACAACCAGATCAGCCACGGCGACCTGCGCCCCGACCATGTGCGAATGTGCCAGGGCGACACCCTGTTCAACGGTTTCGCCGCCGCCGAATTCGGGGCGTCGGACTCCCAGCGCCAAACCGACATCGCGCAGCTGCTCGTGTCGACCACCGCGCTGTTCGGCAAGCACGAGGCCGTGTCGGCGGCCGTCGCCGTACTCGGCGAGAGCGCCGTCGTCACCGCCGCGGGCAGGCTCACCAAATCGGCCATGCCGGCGGGCATCCGCAAGACGGTGCCGAAGTGGGCCAAGGTGATGGCCACCGCGCGGGAAGAGGTGCGGGAGCAGACCGGTCACGACCGCATCGGCTCCGAACAGCTCACCCGGTTCACCCGCAATCAGGTGATCCAGCTGGTGCTGCTCGTCGCGCTCGTCTACGTTGCCTACCCGTTCTTCAGCCAGGTGCCCACGTTCTTCAGCCAGCTGCGCACCCTGAATTGGTGGTGGGCGCTGCTCGGTCTGGTCATCACCGCGTTCACCTACGTCGGCGCGGCGGCCGCGCTCGGCGCCTGTGCCGATGGGCTGGTCCGAGTCCGTGACCTGTTCCTCGAACAGTTCGCCAACACCTTCGTCGCCACCACCACCCCGGCCGGTGTCGGCGGACTCGCCCTGAGCGTGCGGTTCCTCGTACAGGCGGGCATGTCGACCGCGCGGGCCACCGGCGCTGTCGCCCTGCAGCAGTCCATGCAGGTGCTCACCCACCTGGTGCTGCTCGTCGTGTTCAGTGTCGTCGCTGGCACTTCGACCAACCTCGCCCACATCGTGCCCGACGCCACCGTGCTGTACCTGGCCGCCGGGGTGGGCGTCGGGTTGATCGGCGCGTTCATGTTCGTGCCGAAACTGCGCCGCTGGGTGAACCATTCGGTGTGGCCGCAGATCCGGGAGGTGGTGGGCGAGGTCGTCGCGCTCGCCCGCAACCCGATGCGGTTCTCCGTGATCGTCGGCGGGTCGGCGGTGATCACGCTCGGTAAGGCGTTCGTGCTGTGGGTGAGCGTCGAGGCCTTCGGTGGCGGAACCGATTTCGTGGCCGTCACGATCGTCACCATGATCGGCGGCACCCTCGCCTCGGCCGCGCCGACCCCCGGCGGTGTCGGTGCGGTGGAAGCGGCCCTGATCGGTGGTCTGGCCGCCTTCGGGGTGCCCGCCGAGATCGCGGTGCCCGCCGTGCTGCTCTATCGCGTGCTCACCTGCTGGATCCCGGTGGCGCTCGGCTGGCCGATCATGCGCTGGATGGGCGAGAAGAACATGATCTAGTTCGCCCGCAGCGCGATGGTGAGCCCGTCTTTCTCGCAGACCGACGGGACGGCCGGGTCGGGCTGGGCGTGGCAGCTCCAGCCGTCGACCTCGAGCTCGTCGGACGGTTGGATCGTCGTCACGTAGGTGGCGGCGACGTCGATCGCCTCGGTGCAGCCGGGTCGGCCCGCAGGCGAGCCGACGGCGATCACCGTGCGGGTGCCGCCGACAGCGTCGGTGACCGGCCCGCAGTCCACGTCCTCGACGGGCTCGTCGGGGGCCGCGCTCGTGGTCCTCGACGCGGTGGCAGTCGCCCTGGTCGTGCTCGATGCCGCTGCGCGGGTCGACTCGACGATCTCACTCGGCGGGGCGATCACCTGGGCCGATGTGGTCGGCGCGACGGTGCTGCTCGGGTGTGCGGACCGATTGCCGGAGTCCTCACCACAGCCGGACGATCCGGCGATCACGGTGAGCGCGGCGACCGCACACGCGACGAAATGAATCTGCTTCAACGCATCCTCCAGAGTCTGGGGTCCCGCCGATACGTGCGCATTCAATCACGATGCGGCGCAACGCTGTCTGATCCGCGCGCAGCCGAATCGGGAATTCTCGCTGCCCGAATCGACGGTTGCCTGCCGGTCGCTGAACATGCCGGTCGGTCGGATCGGTTTGCTGATCGGCCGGGGTGGGGAATCACCGCGAGGATTGCCGACCGTGCCAAGCGTCGTGTCCAGCGCCTAAGCTGTCTGGGACGTAGCCGGATCATGACCGAGAGGTGTTTCTTCGATGGGATCCCGGACGGTGGTCGCCGACGTCGCCGACGAGCTGGCCCGCCGTGTCGCCACCGGCGAGTACCGGCCGGGCGAGCTCATGCCCTCGGTGCGCCAGGTCGCGGACGAATTCGGGATGAACCGGGCCACCGCCCAGCTCACCCTCGGCAGGCTCGAGTCCTACGGCTTCGTCGAGGCGCGCCGCGGCAAGGGCTTCACCATTCGCGATGTGCGCTCCGAAGGCGGGATGGACGCCTACCGGCACCTGTTCCGCTTCTCCCTGTCGGCGCCGGAGATCGCGGCGGAGATGTTCGCCGACATCGTCGAGGTGGAACGCGGCATCGTGCTCGAGGCCTTGCTCACCTACACCGGCGCGGCGAAAACGCTCGACCACCGCGAACTCGCCGCAACCGTCGACGAGCTGGAGGCGCTCGCCCGCCACACCGTGCCCGACTATCCGCGCATCATCGCCACCGAGATCGCCCTGATCCGGCGGATACTCGGTGCGCTCGGGATGAGCATGCAGCGCGCGGTGCTCAACACGATCGGCGACATGGTCGCCGAGGTGCCCGAGGCGGTCACCGCCTACTTCGCCGTCGCCGCCGACCTGCACGTGCTCGTCTGGCGTGCGCTGCTCGCGGTGTGGGAGTCGGGCTCCGAGCCGACAGAGGCGCAATCGGCCCTGTTCGTCGACCTTTTCGCGCTGTACCACGAGAAGGTGATCGCCCGGTTCGACGATCTGCTCGGCATCACCGCCCCCGCGGCCGAGGCCGAATCAGCCTGAGCTGTCTGGGTCGCCGTGGCGGCGGGCGTCGGCGGCGTGCCGCGCGTCGGCCGTGTGATGCCACGGCAGGTGCGCTCTCGGCACGATCGAATCGAGGATCGGTCCGACGTGCGGCGGGTAGGAGGCCCGCAGGCCCGAACCGACCATCACGCCGAGCGCGATCGACATCACCGACAGCAATGCCGAGGCAATCACTTCCAGGCCGCCGCTCGCGGCACCACCATGGGTGCGCAGCACCAGCTCCGAGATGCCGGTGAGGCTGATGCCGCCGGGCACGAGCATCCAGAACGCGGGCAGGAAAGCCACCTGCGTCGGCGGTGCGTTCTTGCGGTTCCGGATCAGATAGGCCGCGGGCACGGCGACGAGACCGCCGAGAAACGTGCCGGTCAGCGGGCCCGACAGCGCCTTACCGGCGAACTGCGCGAGATAGGTGATGTAGAGGACGAGCAGCAGCCAGCCCACCGAATTCTGCGGCGCGCTCGACCGCCACGAATGCCCGTACCCGATCAGCAGCACCCCGAGCAGTGGTGCCCACCAACCCAATTGGGCCGAACTCACCGGGACCGTTTGTAACTGCCCGAGCAGACTGATACCGACGAACAGCCCGAAAGCCAACAGGAACAGCATGTTGATGCCGTAGACCAGCCGGCTGGCACCCGCCACCATCGACCCCGTCGACAGCTCGATCGTGCCGTTGGTGAGCATCGCCCCGGGCAGCAGCGTCGCCACGGCGGGGATCAGTAACTGCTGCGGCTGGCCACCGGCCAGCGCGCCGGGGAACCCGAACGACAGCATCGCGACCACGGCCGCCGCGACCACCGGCAACGACGACTTCAACAGCCGGAATCGGTCGGCCAGCTGGGTGAGCAACCCGACGATCAGCCCGAGCACCACGTACCCGACCAGTGCCCGCGCCCCGGGATTGAGCATCATGCCGATACCGACTGTCAGCACCACGTGACCGAGCAGGATCACCAACGGCGGACTGCCCGGTTTCGCCGACAGGATCTCGTCGAGGTCGGCCGATGCCTCGGCCGGCGGCGGCGCGTCCTGCTCGATCTTGTCGATGAGCTTGTAGAGCCCGGCGATCTGGTCGAGCGGCAGGGTGCCGACCCGCGCGTCGAGCATGTCGACCGCGGATCCCTCGTGCGTGCGAACGCGCACGAACACCGCCGTGGGCAGCACCATGAAATGGATGTTGTCGGTGGCGTATCGCTTGGACAGCCGGTCGAGGATCTGCTGCACGCCCTGGGAGGTCTCGCCCGAGCCGACCAGCGCCACGCCGAGGCGGCACAGCAGGTTCAGCAGATCGGCCGGTACCGGTGGGTCGTCCACCGGCGCCGGCCGGCCGGGGTACTGCGCGCGGGTGGTCGCCACTGCCTCGGCGACTCGCTTGCGCGCCGCCGCCCACGTGCTGATCCTGTGTTCGGAAGCCATGTCACCGCCGTCCGCAACCGTTGGGCACTGTGCACCTGGGTGAGATACCGCGAGTCTAGGCGAGCAGTGCCGCTGACACGGTGTGGCGCCGGCAACCTACCGGCATCCGGACGGTCAGGAGTTGAGAGTGCTGAGCCGATCGCACGCGGTGACGTATTCGTTCACCAGTCGCTCGATCACGTCGGCACTGCGCTCCACCTTGTTCATCATGCCGACCACCTGGCCCACCGGATTGAAGTTCACGTCCTTGGCGGCCTCGGGGTAGCGGTGTCCGCGCTTGACGCCGTCGAGGGCCACCATCATCTGCAGCGGCATCGGCAGCGGGTCGGGAGTGTCGGTCGATTCCCAGGCGTCGGTCCAGTCGTTGCGCAGCATGCGGCACGGCTTGCCCGTCCACGACCGCGAGCGGATGGTGGAGTGGCTGTCGGCCTCGAGGTAGGTCTCCATCTGCGCGGGTGGCACATTGGCCTCCTCGACGGTGAGCCACAGCGAGCCCGTCCACGCACCCGCCGCGCCCATCGCCAGCGCCGCCGCGACCTGCGCGCCGTTGCCGATACCACCGGCCGCCAGCACCGGCGTGTCGCCGATCGCCTCGATCACCTGCGGCCACAGCACCAGCGAGGACACCTCGCCGCAGTGCCCGCCGCCCTCGGTGCCCTGGCACACCACGAAGTCCAGGCCCGCGGCCTTGTGGTTCATCGCGTGCTTCACCGAACCGCACAGCGCGCCGATCACCCGGCCGGAGTCCTGGATGCGCTTGATGACATCGTCGGGCGGGGTGCCGAGTGCGTTGGCGACGAGCTTGGCCTTGGGGTGGTTCAGGATGACGTCGACCTGCGGGCCGGCGGTGGTCGCGGTCCAGCCGAGCAGCTCGTTGTGGTGTTCGCCGTCGGGCAGCGGCGGCACGTTGTGGTCGGAGAGGATCTGCTGGGCGAAGTCGCGATGGCCCTGCGGAACCATCTGCGCCAGTTGCTTTTCCAGCTGCTCGGGGGTCAGGCCGTCGACACCCTTGCCCTCGTACTTCGAGGGGATCACCAGGTCGACGCCGTAGATGCCGTTGACGTGTTCATCGAGCCAAGCCAGCTCCACCTCGAGCTGTTCGGCGGTGAAGCCGACCGCGCCGAGCACCCCGAGTCCGCCCGCATTGCTCACCGCCGCCACGACGTCGCGGCAGTGGGTGAAGGCGAAGATCGGGAATTCGATGCCGAGCTGTTCGCAGAATTCGGTACGCATACCGAACTGTAACACGTTCTAGTTTGGTGGAGAATGCCCAATTTCTAGAGCGCCGCGTCCTCCAGTGCCGACAGCGAATCCTCCAGGTGGTCGAGCAATCGATGCAGGTCGGGCAGGGTGCGACGGCAGCCGACCAGGCCGAAATCGAGGTTGTCGGCATTGGAGGTGAGGGTGATGTTCACGGCCTGGCTGTCCAGTGGGATGGAGAGCGGGAAGACCGCGTCCAGCCGCGCGCCGTTCCAGTACATCGATTCGCGCGGACCGGGCACATTGGAGATGACGATGTTGAACGGCGGCGCCGTCATCGACGCGAAGCCCGGGAGCAGCATCGCCGCCATCGGGCTCACCACCGCCCCGGACACGGCGAGCGTCTGCAATGGGCCGAGACCGTGATACACCTGCTTGTTGCGCCGCATCGAATCGCTCACCACCCGAAGGCGTTCGGCCGGGTCCTCGATATCGGTACCGAGATTGCACAGCAGCGCAGCCACTTTCACGCCCTGCGTGTCGAGGTCGTCCTCGTCGCGCAACGACACCGGAACCATCGCGATCAGCGGCTTGTCCGGTAAGGCGTTGTGCTCCAGCAGGTATGCGCGCAGCGCGCCGGCCGACATCGCGAGCACCACATCGTTGAGGGTGGTGCCGGTCGCCTTCTTCACCTGCTTGAGCCGGTCCATCGACCAGCTGCGCACCGCGCACTTGCGGGCGCCGCCGATCGGCACGTTGAGCAGGGTGCGCGGCGCCTCGAACGGGAGGGTGAGCTGCTGCTCGAGCAGCCCGGTCCTGGTGGCTTTCAGCAGCGCGGCCGCCGATGAACTCGCCGACGACAGCGCGCCGAGCAGTCCCGTCTTCGGCTGCGCGGTCCGCGGCGTGCGCTCCTTGCGCGGCAGGTTCCACGGAACCGTCACCTCGGTGGCGAACGGGTCGGTGGTGAGGGTGCGCTGCATGATCCGCTGGGCGGAGACCCCGTCGATCAACGCGTGGTGCATCTTCGCGTACAACGCGAAGCGGCCGTCGGCCAGACCTTCGATGAAATGCATCTCCCACATCGGGCGGTGCCGGTCGAGCAGCGCGCTGTGCAGGGTCGAGACGTGGTCGAGCAGCTGGTCCATCCCGCCGGGCGCGGGCAGTGCGCTGTGCTGCAGGTGATAATCCAGGTCGACCTCGTCGTCCTGGGTCCACGCCAGCTGCGGAGCACCAAGCCAGGTGGCGGGCCGCCTGCTGAAGGTGGGCCGAACGGTGTTGTCGGCCAGTAGCGTTTCGCGCAGTTCGCGAAGATAGTCGGGCCCGGCATCCTCGGGCGGTTCGAACAGTTGCAGTGACCCGACGTGCATCGGGTGTTCCCGAGATTCCGCGAGCAAGAACAGCGCATCCAACGGCGCTATGAGATCCATGCGAGATCGCCCCCTGACGACAGGTGATGGCAAAGATTTCAGATGATCGACCACGCTGTCGGGTACGGCACCCCTGCGTGCCGTATGTATCCACGCTACCCGGTGGTACGGGTGACGTCAGCCGAACGTCGCGACCCTGCCGAACTTCCACAGCGCACCACTGCTTCACCTCGTACTGGAAAACAGCGCTCCGGACGAGCACACCGAGCCGCGAATCAGTGCGCCCGTCGGTCTCGCATGCGAGGACGGATCAGGCCCTGACCGTTTCGGCTTCGCGCGGGTCGGCCGCGTCGCGCGGATCGTTGTCCAGTGCTTCGGTCGGGTGCGGTGATTCCGCGATCGGCTGAGTCTCGGTGACCTGTTCGGGTTGGGCCTGGGGGTCAGCGGATTGCGGTGGCACGGAAGGTTGCTGCTCCTGCTCCACGGACTCGGCTGCGTCGGAATGGGCTGTCGGCGACTGGGTTTCGGCAACCACGCGAGCAGGTGCCGGAGCCGGTTCCGCGCCTACGGTTTTCGAGGCGATCTCGATCCCGAGCTCGATCCGGGTGGTCTCCACCAGCGCCCGCTCCTGCTCGGCCGCATGCCGCATCGCCTTCTGCCACAGCGACGCCATCTCCTCGAGCTCCTCGACCGTCGCCTCCACATCGATGTGGAGCTTCAGGCGCTGCATGGTGATGTGCTGGGCGACGGTGAGCGTGCGCAACAGGTCTTCACACTTGTTGGGGATGCGGCGATGGGCAACCACCCGCAACCGAGTGAGCATCCCGCTCGGGCCACCCCAGATCAGCTTGTGGATCTGCGCGCCCGCATTGTCGATCTCCTCGGTCGTCAGCAGTTCCCAATCGCCACAGCTGGCCAGATCGGCCCGCACCGACGCCGAGGTCTCCAGGATCGAAGCGACCGCGGCGAGCACGGCCTCGCGCCGCCACGCCTCGTGATCGCGTTGGTCACCGACCATGTTCGACAGCTCGACATGGCGTTGCGCGGCGTCGAGCGCCTGCCTGCCACGCTCGTCGGCCGCCGCGAGTGCATCGCGGTGGGTTCGGTTGTTGGCGATCACGCCGACCAGAACTGCGCCGGCGACGGGGAGCGAGCCGAGGAGTGGGAGCCACTGAGTCACCCGCCGATCATTGCACCGAGGCCCGTCACAGTCACCATGATCGGCGCGTCGGACCGCGATGTCGGTGCTTTCCCGGCGGGCGCGGACACGAAAAACCCGGTGCGACACGAGGTCACACCGGGTTCTTCGGCGTCGATCAGTTCGTCGCGGTGGTGGACGGCGCGACAGTGGTGCTCGGCGCGACCGTTGTGGTCGGAGCCACCGTTGTGCTCGGCGCGGGCGCCTGGGTGGTGGTTTCCGGGGCGGCGGCCTGGTTGGTCGCCGGCTCTTCGGTGGTGGTCGGCGGGGCCGTCGTGGTGGACGGTGCGACGGTCGACGATTCGACGGTGGTCGACGGCTTCGACGTGCTGGTCGCCGCCTTCGACGTGCTCGACGTGGGCTCGGCGGTCTTCGACGTGCTCGGCGCCGCCGAGGTGGTCGTGGTCGCAGGCTTGGTCGGCGCGGCGAGCGCGGCCGTCACATCGGAGTCCTCCGGAGCCGACTTCGCGTCGACCGTCTCGCCCGCCTGCGCCTGCTTGGCCAGGTGTGTCAGCCAGGCGGCGGCGTACTCCGCCGAGGTCAGCGGCTTACCGTTGGCCGCATCGGAATCGCGCCAGTAGTCGAAGTGATGACCGGTGCCGTTGGGGCCGAGGGTGAGCTGGTACGGATCGCTCAGCGCCACCGGGATGGTGTTCTGGTTCGTCACGATCAGCCCGACGATCTCGTTGAACACCTTCTGCGGCAGGTACGCCAGCGGCGAGATCTTCTCGGCCGCAATCGTGTCCGCCTTCGCCGGCGCCTTCGTCACACCCGGCTTGTAATCCGGGTCCGACACCTTCAGCAGCACATCGAGGAAGGTTTCGTCGCTGGCCATCCAATTGGGGTTCGCGGCGATATCGGAGAAGGCGGCCATCGCGATCCGGCCCAGGGTGAACGCCATGTCCTGGCCCGTCGCCGGGGTGAGACCGTCGCGCTGCAGATCGTCGACATTGATCTGCCTGCCCACGTTGGCGGCCAGTTGCAGCAGCGAAATGTTCTCCGGCGCGGCGCAAGTCAGGTCGCCCTCGGAGCAGAACGAGGCGATCTTGCCGTTGAGGGCGCCGAAGTCGCCGCCCGTGGTGACGCCCTTGCCCGAGATCGGCTTCGTGCCGTCCTGGTACTTCTGGTCGAAACCGTCCGGGTTGGCGAAGGGGTCCTCGGCGCCGATGAACGGGCCCTCACCCGCCCCGCGACCGGCATCGGCGAACATCACCACGCCGAGCACGTCGTCGGGATCGACCACTCCGTAGCCGTCCGCCGGGTCGTCGTTGCCGATGCCCTCGGCGACGCGGCGAACCACGTCGGCGCCCTCGCTGTAGCCGACGATGGAGAACTTGGTGTCCGGGCAGGCCGCGGAGATCTCCCGCATCACGCGCTGGGTGTTGGCGACACCCGCGTTCACCGCGTCCTCGTAGGTCGACATGTCCGCCGGGTACGCGATGTACACCGCCGCGTACTCGCCTTCGGCCAGATCGTCACGTGGCGCGTTCACCACCGGGTCGACCCACACACTGCTGTGGTCGCCCGACAGCGCGGCGGGCAGCGGGTTGCCGTTGGCGTCGAGCAGCATGGCGGTGGTGCCCTCGACCGGGGTGTCGTTGCGACCGGCCACCGAGATGGTCACCATCTCGCGGCACTCGGTCACCGATGTGGTGAGGGTGTATTCGGGGGAGGCGGGCTTCGATGTCACCGCGAACGACGCGGCGACGATGGCCGCGACCCCCAACGCCGCAGGCGCGGCAACAGCAGAAGCGATGCGATGTTTCGCGAGAAACGCACGCAGATTCATATGTTGATCCCGTTCGAACGACCTACAGGTGGGCAGGCCCCCCGACGGGCCGCATGTCACGAACCATGTCGCCCCCACCTGCAAGATCGTTACTGCGGCGTACGGGGCCGTATGCCGCTATGTCCGTGGTCATGCGGGCTCGCTATCGTGGTGAGGGTGGTGGCGCGGCCCGGGTGATAGCGTCCGAATGGAACAATTACGACGTGAACCGACCCGTCATCCCCAGGTAGGACTATGACCTCGCACCTCCCGGCCGACACCGTGCACCTCGCGCTGCTGCCCGGCTTCCTCGACCCGGTGAACCTGCTCAACTCCTTCGGCACCTGGATGCTCGCCGGGCTGCTGCTGGTGGTGTTCATCGAGTCCGGTTTGCTGTTCCCGCTGCTGCCCGGCGATTCCCTGCTGTTCACCGCCGGGTTGATCGCGGCGTCGAAGTCGACCGAGATCGAACCGTTCGCGCCGATCGGGGTGCTGCTCGTGCTGATCCCCGTCGCCGCGATCCTCGGCGACCAGGTCGGGTACGTGATCGGTGCGCGCGGTGGGACCGCGTTGTTCAAGAGCAACGACGCCCGGTTCTTCAAGAAGCGCTATATCGACGAATCCCACGAATTCTTCGAAAAGCACGGACCGATCACCATCGTGCTCGCCCGCTTCGTCCCGATCGTGCGCACCTTCGCGCCCGTCGTGGCAGGCGCGTCGGCCATGCGATACCGGACTTTCGCGCTCTACAACGTGATCGGCGGTGTTGCGTGGGGCGCGGGCGTCACCTACCTCGGTTACCTGCTCGGGCAGATCGCCGTGGTCCGCGACAATGTCGACCTGATCTTCCTGCTCATCGTCGCCGTCTCCGTGCTGCCGATCGTCGTCGAGGTGGTCAAGCGGATGCGCCGCAAGGGTTCTCCCGACGACGACCCCACCGAGCGCGTCAACTCCTGACCGGCCCGGCCGGGAAGTCTGTCGCTTCCCGGCCCCGCCGGCCTCATCCGGCGATTTCGCGCACCGAATCCGCGATCGCCCGGAAATCCTTCCGCAGGATCGCACCGTGATTGCTCGGCACCTTCGCCCCGAGCTCGATGTTCTCGTTGCGGGCGACAGCCGAATCCAACCCCTTGCGGATCTTCTCCTGCTCGTCCTTCTTGCTGCCGAACGACGTTCCCGAAGCGATCACATACCGCACCGGAACTGTGATCGCGTCCAGCACCGGACCCAGCGCACTCTCCCGCGAGAGTTTCCCGAGCTCGATATTGCTCTCGGCCTGCTCGGCCGCTGACAACCGCGGCGTCAACCCCGTCGGCCGCAGCAACGGCATCACCCAGTTCAACCGTTTGAACAGTTTCCGGATGCGCTGCTCCATCGCGTCATCGAGCCAGTCGTAGGGAAACGCGCCGTCCACGAGCACCGCCCCGATGGTCCGCTCCGGATTCCGTTGCGCCCAATGCGCTCCCACGACCGCGCCATAGGACCACGCCACGACAATGGCCCGCTCCACACCCCTGGCCGCGAGCACCGCATCCACATCCCGCACCGCCGCCTCGAACGAGTAGTCCTTGGACGTCTTGGACTTCCGCCCGCGCCCCCGCTCGTCGAAAGTGATGTGCCGGAAGCCGTCACCCAGTTCGGCAATGGTCTTCTTCCAGTAACCCTGGGTAGCGAACTGCCCGTTCAGGTAGATCACCGGAATACCGTCGCCACCGGTGTCGGTCACGGCCAACGCGGTGTCGTCCACCTCGACCATGCCGCTCCACGCATTACCCCGATTTGTTCCCTGAGCAGTCATCACTCTTGCCTTCCAGTTCGTTCTCGCCGTTACGAGAACCACTGTCACGCCACCTCCTGACACCGCCCTGACACCCGACCTACACGCCCGCTGACACGGGGGCGTCCGCCGTTTCCAAGTCCGCTCCTAGTGCCTTCCAAACCCCGGCGCGCATTCTCGGACATACGAGAAAGCCCCAGGAAGGGAAGCCGAAAATGCTTGTTGTCACCGGCCAGATCATTGCCACCGTCGCCGTACTCGCCAATGCCGTCGTCTACGGCACCGATGTCTGCGGGGCGGTGATCATGCGGTCGGTCTACCGGAAGCTCGACGACGCGACCGTGACGGTGAGTGCGGGGTGGGGGCATTACTACGGCGACAAACGGATGCCGGTCGTCGGTGCGGGCGGCATCGTCACCGCCGTGCTCACCCTGCTGATCGCGCTGCTCGCCGGCCAACTCGGCGCTGCCGTGGCGGCGGGTCTCGCGGTAGCCGCGCTACTCACCTGGCTCGCCCTCTACGTGCGCATCGCCAAGCCGATCAACTCCCGGCAGACCGCCGCCGCACTGAGCGGCATCATCCCCGCCGATGCCCGTGCACTGCAGGACAAGTGGGACAGCATCCTGAAATACCGGGTAACCCTGCAGTTCACCGCCATCGCCGCCCTGTGCACCGCACTGATCCTGTTCTGATCCGCATCCACCCCGACCGGATCATCTCCTGGTGCATCGATGGCGACCCCTTCGACTTCACCAATCGCGCAGCCTGGCTGTAGATATCTTCTGGGTAAGCGCACCGCCGAAAACGTTGCGTCCCTTTGCTCCGAAAGTCGTGACCCGATAAAATTCGCACTGCTGCGCGCGCTCGCCTTGCTCGCCACCGGCCTACTCGTCGGCGCCTTCGGTTACGGCGCCGCGAATCTGATCCCGACGTTCCACCGGGTGCCGCTACAGATGCGCCTCGAATTCCACACCGAGCTGATGCGCAACAACAGCATCAGCATGCAACTCACCATGGCCGTGGCCGCACTGAGCTGCCTCGTCCTCGCCGTGGTGTCAGCCCACCGCGAACGTCTACTCGCCGCTGCGGCAACAGTCTTCGTGATCGGCTCGTTCCTGATCACCCGCCTCGGCAACGTGCCGATCAACCACCGGATCAACGACTGGGCGCGCAACGGCGTCTCCGCCGACTACACCACCCTGCTCACCCGCTGGGACATCTTCCACTTCCTGCGCACCGGCACAGCATTGGTTGCGTTCGTGCTGATCATCACGCTGGTAGTGGCGGTGCCGGGGAAAGCGGTAGATCGGTGCGCGCGACGGCTCTCCGCGCACCGATCAGCCGCGGGCCATATCCACGAACCGGCTCAGATGCAGCTGGTGCGCAACGGTGATGGTGGCTGTCGGACCGTTACGGTGCTTGCCGACGATGAGGTCTGCCTCGCCACCGCGTGGGTCGTCACGTTCGAAGGCGTCCGGGCGGTGCAGCAGGATGACCATGTCGGCGTCCTGCTCGAGCGAGCCGGACTCGCGGAGGTCGGACACCATGGGGCGCTTGTCGGTTCGCTGTTCCGGACCACGGTTCAGCTGGGAGATCGCGATCACGGGAACTTCGAGTTCCTTGGCCAGCAGCTTGAGGTGACGCGAGAATTCCGAAACTTCCTGCTGCCGGGACTCGACCTTCTTCCCCGAGCTCATCAGCTGCAGGTAGTCCACCACAACGAGTTTCAGGTCATGACGCTGCTTGAGCCGCCGCGCCTTCGCCCGAATCTCCATCATGGTCAAGTTCGGCGAATCATCCACGAACAGCGGCGCCTCACTGATCTCACTCATCCGCCGTGCGAGCTTCGTCCAGTCGTCATCACTCATCCGACCCGAACGCATATCGCCCAGCTTGATCTTCGCCTCGGCCGAGAGCAGACGCATCACAATCTCGGTCCGGCTCATTTCGAGCGAGAAAATAACACTGGCCATGCCGTGCTTGATCGAGCAACTACGCATGAAATCCATTCCCAGGGTCGATTTGCCGACGCCAGGCCTGGCCGCGACGATGATCATCTGACCCGGGTGTAGACCGTTGGTGAGCTCGTCCAGTTCGGTGAAGCCCGTGGGGACGCCGAGGGAGATTCCGCCTCGGGAGGCGATGGAGTCGATTTCGTCCATCGTCGGCTGGAGGAGTTCTTCGAGGGGGGTGAAGTCCTCGGTGGTGCGGCGTTCGGTGACCTCGTAGATCTCGGCCTGGGCGCGGTCGACGACCTCGGCGACGTCCTGGCCGTCGGCGCCCGCGTAGCCGAACTGGACGATGCGGGTGCCCGCTTCGACCAGGCGGCGCAGGATGGCCTTCTCGGCCACGATTTCGGCATAGAAGCCGGCATTGGCGGCGGTGGGGACGGTCTGGGTGAGGGTGACCAGGTAGGCGGGGCCGCCGATGCGTTTCAGTTCGCCACGACGGTCGAGGCCCGCGGCGACGGTGACGGGGTCGGCAGGTTCGCCGCGGCCGTACAGGTCGAGGATGGTGTCGTAGACGGCCTGGTGGGCGGGGCGGTAGAAGTCGCCGGGACGCAGCACCTCCACCACGTCGGCGATGGCGTCCTTGCTGAGCAGCATGCCGCCGAGGACGGACTGTTCGGCAGCCATGTCGTGCGGGGGCTGACGGCCGAAGTCCTCGCCCGGGGGCTCGGGTGGAAACTCGGTATGCGCGCGGTCACCGGTGGTAGTCACCAGAATCGACCGTCCTCTCTGCCCGCAGAACCGGGGGTTTCACATCGATGTACTCGTTGTACTCCCGGGCACCGACACGAGTGCCAGCAATCGGTTCCCTGCACGATTCCCGGGGTCACGTGCGAGGCGATGCGATGAACCTAGGCGACGTTTTCGAGCCACGCCAAACCGACATGTGCACACAACTGTGGATAACTTGGGGGTAGTTCACCTGTTGTTGTGCAGCCCCTGTGGAAAACGTGGGGAAAACCCAGGTCAGTGCGGTAGAACGCCCTGATAGATCGCCCTTTACCAGACTCCGGCCCTGTGGATTAAAGAAGTTGCGGCGTGTCGTCCAACGTGAACAACCGGGCGTGTTGGGTAAACAGCGGGCGTTCACGTTATGACCGGAGTCACAATTCTGCCGGTCGGTTTCCTCGGTAATCCACAGGCTGAATAACAGGAGGTCAGGCAGTTGCCGACTGTGGGCCGGGTTACCCGACCACAATGAACCCGAATCCCGGCTACTCGCCAGCTATCGGAGAAGATCCCTCGACAAGGGCAGCAGAAACCACCCCCGTGACAACACGGGGGTGGTTTCCGGCGAAACTAGTTCG
The DNA here is from genome assembly GCF_020216065.1 of Nocardia rosealba. Taxonomy (GTDB): domain Bacteria; phylum Actinomycetota; class Actinomycetes; order Mycobacteriales; family Mycobacteriaceae; genus Nocardia; species Nocardia rosealba. The sequence goes on along the minus strand of NZ_JAIWNA010000006.1, from coordinate 183,152 downwards.
CAGCGACCTCGAGGTCGAACTTGGCAACCACATCGGGGTGCAGGTGCACCGCGATGCCGTGCTTGCCGGTCGCCTTGATGTGCGACTTCGGCAGCTCGATGCTGCGCTTGTCGACCACGGGGCCACCGGCGGCCTTGATGGCCGAAGCCACGTCGGCGGTGGTGACCGAACCGAACAGCTTGCCGCTGTCGGCGGTCTTCACGGTCAGCGAGACACCGGTCAGGCCCTCGATGGCCTGCTTGAGCTCGTTGGCGTGATCCAGGTCGCGCACCTTGCGGGCGTCCTGGGCGCGGCGGATGCCGTCGACCTGCTTCTGGGCGCCACGGGTGGCCTGGATGGCCAGACCGCGGGGCAGCAGGAAGTTGCGGCCGTAGCCGTCCTTGACCTCGACAAGGTCGCCGGGGGCGCCGAGATTGTCGACATCAGCAGTGAGGATGAGCTTCATCTGTCCGACTCCCTTTCTCAGCGAGCAGTCGACACGTAAGGCAGCAGAGCCACCTCACGCGAGTTCTTGACGGCAACGGCGATGTCACGCTGGTGCTGCACGCAGTTGCCGGTGACGCGGCGGGCGCGGATCTTGCCGCGATCGCTGACGTACTTACGCAGCAGCGTGGTGTCCTTGTAATCGATATTGACGATTCCGGACTTGCTTTCCTTGCAGAAAGCGCAGGCCTTCTTCTTCAGTACCTTTTCGCGCGCGGGCGCTTTAGGCATGGTTTTCTCTCCGTACTATGAGTGCCGTTCGATCAGAACGGCGGTTCGTCATCCATGCGGCCGCCGCCCCCGAAGGAGCCGGCCGCGGGCGCGCTACCCCACGGGTCGTCGTCGCCGGCATTACCTGCCGGGCGTCCGCCGCCACTGTTGGCGTTGTAGCCGCCTGCGCTTGCACCACCACCGGCATTACCGGAACCACCACCGAAGCCACCGCCTCCGCCACCACGACCGGCCTTGGAGACCTTCGCGGTCGCGTACCGCAGCGACGGGCCGACCTCGTCGACCTCGAGCTCGACGACCGTGCGCTTCTCACCCTCGCGGGTTTCGTAGGAGCGCTGCTTGAGCCGTCCGCTCACGATCACGCGAGCGCCTCGGGTCAGGCTTTCGGCGACGTTCTCCGCTGCTTCGCGCCAGATGTTGCAGCGCAGAAACAGTGCCTCGCCGTCTTTCCATTCGTTCGAATTGCGATCGAACACACGGGGAGTCGAAGCGACGGTGAAATTAGCCACCGCTGCGCCCGCGGGCGTGAAACGAAGCTCGGGGTCTGCCGTCAAGTTTCCGATGACGGTGATGACCGTGTCGCCTGCCATGGGGTTCCTCCTGCTCGGGGTGCAGTCCACATCTCGGGATTTGCGCTGAGCCTAAAGCCAGGCTCCGACACAAAAGATGTGAACTACTTGTCGTTGCGCAGAACCTTGGTGCGCAGCACCGTCTCGTTCAGGCCCAGCTGGCGGTCGAGCTCGCTCACGGTGGCCGGGGTCGCGGTCAGGTTGACGATCGCGTAGATGCCTTCGGCCTGCTTGGCGATTTCGTAGGCGAGCCGGCGGCGGCCCCAGATGTCGACCTTGTCGAGCTTGCCGCCCTCGGTCTTCACGACCGAGAACAGAGTATCCAGGGACTGCCCGACGATGCGCTCGTCCAGGCTGGGGTCGAGGATGACCATCACTTCATATTGACGCACGGACCAATCACCTCCTGTGGACTGGTAAACGGCCACGGACTTTCCGTGGCAGGAGGGTTCGTTGCGTCAGCAACCCGACAAGGCTACATGAGCCGCTGAGTGGAATCGAAACCGGTCGGCGCGGCGGGTGATCGCCGGGCTCCGGCGCCGGTTCCGCTTAATGTGGTCGACATGACCACGGCCGTACCGCAGCAGCATTCGGCACGCCGTGCGGCGACAGCCACGGCGCTGACCTTCCTGATCGTGCTGTTGTGCGGGCTCACCCTCGCCCTGGCGTATGCGAACAAGGCCCGGTGCGCGGGCGGCGCGATCGACGAATCGGGCCGCAGCCTGGTCTTCGAGGAGCGCAAGGACACCGCTGTCTGTTATTCGGATATCCAGTTCCTCTGGCTTGGCCGCGATATCGACAATCACGTTTTCCCGTACGTCGACGGTGCCATCACCGACGACGGCGCGCTCACCGGCGGCGCCGTCGAGTACCCCGTGCTGAGCGGCCTGCTGATGTGGGCTGGCGCGATCGGCGCGACCAACGACGCCGACTTCCTGTGGCATTCGGCGCTGCTGCTCACCCCGTTCGCCCTGCTCACCGCCTGGATGCTGGCGCGAATGGCAGGTCCGGCCGCGCTGCTGTGGGCGATCGGCCCGCCGCTGGTGCTCTACGCCTTCCACAACTGGGAACTGCCGGTGGTGTGCACGGCGGTGGCGGCGGTCTATGTGACGACGATGCTGACCGGTCTGTCCGTGCGGACAAGGGGAATCATCGCCGGGGTACTGCTCGCGCTCGGTTTCTGCCTCAAGATCTATCCCGGAATCTTCGTGCTGCCCTTGGCCTTCTACGTTCTCACCGAGGGTGCGCCGCGCGACGGGCGCCGGTTGCGCGAACTCGATGTGGCAGGCGCGTCGCAGACATTGCTCGCGGCGATGGCGACGGTGGTCGCGGTGAATCTGCCGTTCGTGGTCGCGGGGGTGGAAGGGTGGCGGGCCTCGATCACCTTCCAGCAGATGCGTCAGGCCGACATCACGACCAATTCGATCTGGTACTGGGGTCATCAGGCGTTGTTCGGCCGGACCGCCGACACCTCGCAGAGCTGGCACACCATGGTCTCGGTGGTCTCACCGCTGCTGATCTTCGCGTCGTTCGCCCTTGCCCTGTGGCTCGGTTACCGGCGCTGGACCCCGGCCTCGGCGTTCCCCTGGGTGGGCGTGAGCGGCGCGATGCTCGCCGGTTTCCTGCTTTTCCACAAGGTGCACTCACCCCAATACACCCTGTGGATAATTCCGTTCCTCGTGCTGCTCGAGGTGCCGTGGACACTCGTCGCGGGCTACCTGGTCGCCGACATCGCGGTCGGCGTCGGCGTCTTCCGCTACTTCGCGGCGATGGGCGAGGGGAAGAACGTGCACCTCATGGAAGGCATCGTCCAGTTCGGTGTCTGGACACGGATCGCCCTGCTCATCATCCTGTTCTTCGTGTTCCTGCGGGCCGGCCCACGCCGCACCGACCAGCGCGTCACCGGACAGCTCCGGCGCGAACTGCAACCGGCCTGAGAAACGACAACGGCGGCGGATCCGTCGAGGATCCGCCGCCGCAGGTCACCGCATCTAGACCGACGCGGGTTCCTTGCTGTCTTCGATCGCGTCCGGCTCCGCCTTGCGGTTGCGGATGATCGAGCTGATCAGCGCCGCGCCGATGAACGCCACACCGATCAGGCCGGTGATGAGCTCGTCGACGTGCACGCCGATCGAGACCAGCAGGATCGTGGCCAGCGCGCCGATCGCCCAGTGGGCGCCGTGCTCGAGGTACACGTAGTCCGCCAGCGTGCCCTGGCGGACCAGGTACACCGTGATCGATCGGACGAACATCGCGCCGATCAGGCCGAGGCCGAGCGCGATGATGATCGGGTCGGAGGTGATGGCGAACGCGCCGATCACACCGTCGAACGAGAACGAGGCATCGAGCACCTCGAGGTAGAGGAACAGGAAGAACGCGGCCTTACCGGTGGCCTTGACCAGCGTGGACGGGCCACCCTGCGGGCCTTCCTCGAGCTCCTCGGTGTGGAACATCGAGCCGAGACCGTCGACGAGGATGTAGGTGATCATGCCGAGCAGGCCGGCGATGAGCACGGTCGAACGCTTGTCGTCGGCGGCGAGGAACTCCGCGACCAGCACCAGGCCGGTGCCCGCGACGACGACGGAGAGCATGTCGAGCTTGCCCGCCTTCGCCAGCGGCTTCTCCAGCCAGCTCAGCCAGGTGATCTCGCGCTCTTCGAAGATGAAGTTCAGGAACAGCAGTGCGAGGAACATGCCACCGAAGGCCGCGATCTGCGGATGCGCGTCGGTGAGCAGCTTCTCGTAGCTGGGGCTGCCGTCGGGGAACTCGAGGGCATCGTTGGCCGGCGGGTTCAGCGCCAGGTCGAAGGCCTCGACCGGGTTCAGTCCGGCGGTGGCCCACACGATGGCGAGCGGGAACACCAGACGCATACCGAACACGGCGATGAGGATGCCGACGGTCAGGAAGATCCGCTGCCAGAATTCGCTCATCCGTTCCAGCACGGTGGCGTTGATGACGGCGTTGTCGAACGACAGCGACACCTCGAGGATGCCGAGGATCGCACACAGTGCGAGGGCGGTCAGACCACCGTAGAGGTAGGCCACGACCAGCGAGAGCACCGTGATGACGATGGACAGGCCGAAGATGCGCGTTATCACGCGGAGGGACCTTTCTGTGTCACACGAGCAGGGGGCCCGAAACCTGGAGCCCCCTGCTCATGATGATGACTAGACGTTGACGCCGTAGTCGCGGGCGATACCGGCCAGACCGGAGGCGTAGCCCTGACCGATGGCGCGGAACTTCCATTCGGCACCGTTACGGTACAGCTCACCGAAGACCATAGCCGTCTCGGTGGAAGCGTCCTCGGACAGGTCGTAGCGGGCGAGCTCGGTGCCGTTGGCGCGGTCGACAACGCGGATGTAGGCGTTGCGCACCTGGCCGAACGACTGCTGACGGGTCTCCGCGTCGTAGATCGAGACCGGGAAGAAGATGCTCTCGATGGTCGGCGGGGTGTTGGCCAGGTCGACGTTGATGACCTCGTCGTCGCCCTCGCCCTCACCGGTGGTGTTGTCGCCGGCGTGCTCGATCGCGCCTTCGGGGGACTTCAGGTTGTTGAAGAACACGAAGTGCTTGTCGGACACGACCTTCTTGTCGGCGCCGGTCGCGATGGCGCTGGCGTCGAGGTCGAAGTCGGTGCCGGTGGTGGTGCGCACGTCCCAGCCGAGGCCGACCGCGACCGCGGTCAGGTTCGGGGCCTCTTTGGTCAGCGAGACATTGCCGCCCTTGGACAGACTGACACCCATGCGGGAATCCCTTCGGTTAGTCCGGTGTGTCGTTTCCCAGCATGTCCGAATCGCCGGGTACCGCTACGACAGTAATAGGTTTCGGCGAACTTGCGTAGGAACAGCCGAGAGCCCTGGTAGCGATGGGGAATCTCCTACGATCGGGTCAGCGGGCGGGTGACCGCTGCGTGGTTCGGAAAGGGGATACGCCGGTGACACCTCGCAGACGCGGATGGTTCAGGTCGGGGCCGGACAATGCCTGGATCAGTGGGGCGCGGGCCGCGACGGCCGCCGCCTTCCTCGATATGGATCGCAGGCAGACGGCAGCGGAGGCGGGTGTGGCGGCGAGCGAGCAGGTGTTCCCCGAGCGTCACATCGGCGCGGTATGGGAACCGGTGCGTGCGCGGTGCTATGCCGCGTCGGGCGCCTATCTGAGTTTCACCGACGAACTCGACAGCGCCGAGGCCGCGGGGACCGCCATCGCCGACGGCCCGGCCAGGGCCGACGCGCTGGTCCGCGAACTCGCCGACGCCGCGCGCGGGGTCGACGAGTTCTATCACGCGCACCGGGCCGGACTCGAGCACGCGGTGAGCGTGCGGGCCTCGGTGCCGCAGTTGCTGGCGCAGGTGCGGGGCGAGGCCGAGCAGGAGCTCGCCGCGGCCGAGTCGTCGGAGTACGCCTCCTACCCCTCGGTGACCGTCGGCGTGCGGAAATTGAGTGAGGCACTGGTCACAGCGGCGGGTGTCGATCCGGGTACTGCTGTGGCGGCCGCGCGGGAGGTCGCGACGGAGGTGCGCCAGGCGTGCGTGGAATTGCGGGAAGCGTTGGCGCAGGCACCATCTCGGGCCAATGCCGCGACCAACGCGATCGCCTCGGTGACCACCCGGCTGGCGGCCGTGCGCAACCGCGCCGACGCGCTCGGCCCCGCGTACTCGGCGTTGCTGCGCGAATTCAACGCTGCGAGTTCGGCGGATCTGACCAACAATGAACGCGAAAGCCGGCGCGGTATCGAGGCCGCGGACGCGGCGCTGGTACGCGCGCGTGTCGCGGCTGCCGACCGCGACCCGGAGACCGCCCTTGACCTGACAGCGACCGCGCGCGAACACCTCGCCGAGTCCGAACAGCTCGTCGACGCCGTCACCCGGCGGCTCGAACTGTTGCGCCAGGTGCGTGCGGACCCCGAAGCGCAGCTGCGCACCGTACGATTCCGGCTGCGGGACGCGCAGATGCTCGCCGTCGATCGAGGGCTGGTCGGCGAGTGGGGTTCGGTGCTCGACGCGCAAGCCGAACGCCTCGATCGCATGACGGCCGGACTGACGGGTCGTCATCCAGACTATTGGGCGTATGTTTCTGAACTGCGAACCGTCGCGGAGTTCATCGCCGGAGTGGTCGATCGCATGCGAAAAACCGTAGGAACCGACAGCACTTAGGACCGCACACGACATGACACGGGTCGACGAATGAGGTGGGGGGAATGACCGCAGGCTACGCCATCGCACCGGAGGTGAACCTGCGAAAGCAGGTGCCGCTGCGCCACTTCCACAATTTGCAGGGCCCGCGCAGCCGTGAGTTGTTCCTGGTGGAACCGGAACCGATTCCGGGAACCGCCGACCGCGAACTGCTCGCCACCGCGCTCGGCGCCACCCTGTACGTGCCCGCGACCCGTCCCGATCTGGCCGCGACCATCCTGCGTCGCGCCGCGCGCGGGGTGTGCTCGATGGTGATCGACCTCGAGGACGCCGTGGCCGACCATCAGGTCGACGCCGCGAAGGAACACGCGGTCGCCACCCTCGACCTGCTCGCCGGTGTCGCCGACCCGGTGCCGATGCTGTTCGTCCGGGTGCGGGACGTGCAGACTGTCACCGAATTGGCCGACCGGCTCGGCCCGGGCGCCGACATGCTCACCGGTTTCGTCTTCCCCAAGTTCGACGCCGTCACCGGGCCCGCCTACCTGGCCGCGCTCGACGCGGCCGGTGACCGCCTCGGCCGCCCCGTCTACGGCATGCCGGTGCTGGAATCGGCGAACCTCGTGCATCGCCAGACCCGCGACGAACAGCTCTCGCGCATCGCCGAGCTGCTCGCCGAGCATCGGGACCGGTTGCTCGCGGTGCGCATCGGCGCCACCGACATGTGCTCGACCTTCGGTATCCGCCGCGACCGCGATCTCACCATCTACGACGTGCGGGTGATCGCCGACGTGATCGCCGACATCGTCAACTACCTCGGCCGCGCCGACGGCACCGGGTTCATCATCACCGGCCCGGTGTGGGAGTACTTCGCCGACCACGAACGCATGTTCCGCCCGCTGCTGCGCACCGCCCCGTTCGAGGAATCCGACGCGGTGCCGTTCCGTCAGTACCTGGTGAGCCGCGACCTCGACGGGTTGCTGCGCGAGATCACCCTCGACCGCGCCAACGGCATCCAGGGCAAAACGGTGATCCACCCGTCGCACGTGGCCGCCGTGCACGCGCTGTCGGTGGTGACGCACGAGGAATACGCCGACGCGCTGCACATCATGGAGGCCGATGTCGGCGGGGTGGCGGCCTCCGAGTACCGCAACAAGATGAACGAGATGCGTCCCCATCGCAGTTGGGCCCGCCAGACGCTGGTCCGGGCTCGTGCGTTCGGGGTGGCGAACAAGGGAGTGTCCTTCGTGGATCTGCTGACAGCGATGGTTGCCGAATGACCGCGGTGAGCACGATCGAAATACCTTGGGCTACCCGGCATCTCGGGATCCGCCTGCACCACGGGGAGGCTTTCTCCGCCGACGTATCGGGTGCGCTGCCCCGCGACCTGGCGATCGGTGAATTGGTGCGTCCGGGGCTGCGCCGGAATCCGCGTCGCGCGCATCTGCTGGTCTCGACCGTGCTCGGCAAACACCTGCCGACCGACCCGCACGTGGTGATCGGGGCGGGCGACCGTCTGGCCGACCTGGTCGCCGACAAGCTCGGCGGGCGGGAGGCTGTGGTCCTCGGATTCGCGGAAACGGCAACAGGTCTCGGGCACTGCGTGGCCGCGCACCTCGACGCGGGGTGCTACCTGCATTCCACCCGTCGACACGAATCGCGTGCCACCACGCTCACCGGTTTCGAAGAGGGGCATTCCCATGCCACCTCGCACCTGCTGCAACCGGCACCGGCCGACATCTTCGCCAATGATCTGCCGCTGGTCCTCGTGGACGACGAAATCTCCACCGGCGATACGGCTATCGATGCCGTGCGGGCCCTGCACGAGTTCGCACCGCGTTCGCACTACGTGCTGGCCTCGCTGGTCGACTTGCGGACCGCCGCCGACCGGGAAAAGTTCGAGAAGTTCGCCGCCGAGCTCGGTGCGCGTATCGATACCGTCTGTCTGGCAACAGGTCTGGTCGATCTGCCCAACGGTCTGGTCGACGCGGTCGCGGCGCTGCCCGAGCCGCGACTCAATCCTGAAGCGGCTGAGCCCGGTTCGTACAGCCGACTCGAACTCACCTGGCCGAACGATGTTCCCGAGGGCGGACGCCATGGTGTCCTGCGCGTCGACGCCCCGGCTTTCGGTGCCGCGCTCGACGATGTCGTCGACGAGGTACGCGCACGGCTGGACGCCGAGTTCGCCGGACGGCCGGTGATCGTGCTCGGCCACGAGGAACTCATGTACATGCCGGTCCGCCTGGCTGCCGGACTGGCCGACGCGGGCATCCCCGCTCGCTTCCAAACCACCACTCGCTCACCGGCTTACGTCCTCGACGAACCCGGATACCCCCTGCGCAGAGGTTTTCGCTTCACCGCCCCCGAACCCGACCCGACCGCACAGCGCTACCTCTACAACGCGCAGTGGGACGGTGAGAACCCAGTTCTGCTGGTCGTCATCGACCCACCCGCCGACACCGCGGAACTCGTCGCACCGGGTGGATTGGTAGATGTACTCACGACATCCGGCGCGGATGTGCTGGTCGCCGTTGTCCCGGGGGCCGACCCTCGCGTGCTGAACTCCTCGCGCACTGCGCAGGTATCGGACGAGGGTACGCAAGCAGGGGATGGGCTGATCCGGGCCACGAACGGCGCACCGGGCAGTGCCGCCGGCCGGGACGAGCTGGTGGCCCCAGATCACGAGCCCGTGGAGGCGCGGGCGTTCCCGGCGCCACTGCACGGCCCGGATTTCGGCTCCTACGCGCGCGAAGACGTGTCGTGGCTGCTCAAGGATCTCTCCGATGTCGACCTGGAAGCCGATGTGGCCGAACGGGAACGGCGCATCCAGGCGGGCAAGGCTCATTACGCCGAGTCACTGCCGGTGGAGTATCAGCCCGACGCCGCCTACCGCGAACTCTTCGATCGGGTGCTCGCCGACAGCGCCGAGCGGCTCGCCCTTGCCGTGGCGACGGTGGCCGAACTTGTCGTCGCCGAACGTGGCGAGAACATCGTGCTGGTGTCGCTGGCGCGCGCGGGGACACCGATCGGTGTGCTGATGCGGCGCTGGCTCGTGAGCGGGATCGGGCGTCCGGCCCTCGACGCACCGCATTACGCGGTGTCCATCGTCCGCGACCGCGGCATCGACTCGGTCGCCCTGGATTACCTTGCTCACCACCATGATCCGTCCACGATCGTGTTCGTCGACGGCTGGACCGGCAAGGGTGCCATCACCCACGAACTCACAGCCGCCCTCGACGCCTATCACGCGGCGGGCGGCGCCAGGTTCGACGACGAACTCGTCGTGCTGGCCGACCCGGCCAACTGCGTGCGAACCTTCGGTACCCGTGACGATTTCCTCATCGCCTCGGCCTGCCTGAATTCGACTGTCTCCGGCCTCGTTTCACGCACGGTCCTGAACGAGAAGCTGATCGGCCCGCGTGACTTCCACGGCGCCAAGTTCTATCGCGAACTGGCCGCCGACGACGTGTCGAACAAACTGATCGACACCGTCACCGCCGCCTTCGAATCCATTCGCGACAAGGTGCCCGCCGCCGTCGCCGCGATGCGGGATTCCGATCGAACACCCGACTGGTCGGGCTGGGCGTCGGTGGAGAAGGTGCGTGCCGAATACGGCATCAGCACAGTGAATTACGTGAAGCCCGGCGTCGGCGAGACCACCCGGGTGCTGCTGCGCCGCGTACCGTGGCGGGTGCTGGTACGGGAAGCCGACGCACCCGAGCACGCCCACATCCGCCTGCTCGCCGCCGCACGCAATGTCCCGGTGGAGGTGGTGCCGGATCTGGCCTACTCCTGCATGGGCCTGATCAAGGAGCTATCGCAGTGACCGCCCTGTTCGCCACCGACCTGGATCGCACGATGATCTTCTCGCGCAACGCCTGCCACGGCGCGGACAGTGTCGAGAAGGAATGCGTCGAGTACTACGAGGGCGAACCCCTGTCCTATATGACCACCACCGCGATCGCCCGTTTGCGCGAGCTGGCCGCGAACGCGCCGGTGATCCCGACGACCACCCGCACCATCGAACAGTTCCAGCGCATCGAATTGCCCGGTGCGCCGTGGCGTTTCGCCATCACGAGCAACGGCGGCAATATCCTCGTCGACGGCATTCCCGACCCGGCGTGGCGGTTGTCCATCGACGATCAGGTCAACGCCACCGGCGCGACCTTGGCTGCCGTCGGCGCCGAGTTACGTTCGCGGATCAGCGATTCCTGGGTCACCAAGTATCGCGAGGCCGACGAATTGTTCTGCTACCTGGTCGTCCGCCCCGAGGCGGTCCCGGCGGGCTTCCTCGCCGAATGGGACACCTGGTGTCGCGCCAACGGCTGGTCGGCCTCCCAGCAGGGCCGCAAGATCTACACCATGCCCGACGCGGTCTGCAAGAGCCTCGCCGTCGCCGAAGTCCGTCGCCGCCTCACCGAATCCGGCGAATTACCCGACGGCGCGCGACTGTTCGCCGCAGGCGACGGCGCCCTCGACGCGAAAATGCTCGAATCCGCCGACGCCGCCATCCGCCCCCGCCACGGCGAACTCGAAGAACTCGCCTACACCGCCCCCAACCTCACCGTCACCACCACCGCTGGCATCCTGGCGGGCGTGGAAATCCTCGACTGGTTCCACGCCGCCCTGCCCGTCGCGGATCCGGTCTAGTACTGCTGCTGACCGGCGAGTTTCTGGGTGACGACGGCCTGGATGCGTTGCAGGCCGCCCACGCTCACGCCGCTCTGCAACTGGCCCTCGATGGTGCGGACCAGGGCGTTGTCGCTCATCACCTTCTCCGAGGACTGGATGAGGACGGTGCCCGCGCCGGTGAAGTCGAACTGGCGTTCCTCGCCGGAGGTGGCGCCCATCGCGGCCGCGCCCGCCGACAGGAAACCGGTGATCCAGCCCTGGTCGTAGTGGTGACTCGGGGACGGGCAGTCGGCCCAGCCGACCAGCGCCTCGGGGTCCACCCGCAGCGGGGGTTCGGCGAACATCACCGGTCCGTTGGACGAGGCGAGGAACTTGCCGGTGCCGATGAGGGTGAGGAAGCCGGGCACGATCGACTGTTTCAGCGCCAGGCCAGGTTCGAACGCGAGCAGGTTGGCGCCGCGGATCGTGAGGTTGCCGTCCTCGAGATCGTAGGAATTGATGTCGTAACCCCGGTCGCCGATGATGAGCTTGCCGTGGCCCTCGGCCACCACGTACTCACCGGCGAACAGCGGCGCCGAGAACTGGCTGCTCACCATTTGGGTGAGGTGGCCCTGCAGACCGTGCGTGAGCAGCTGGAAATTGATCTGGCCGTAGTAGGCGATCATGGCGCCCTTGCGCATGAACCACGGCCCGGTCAGATCGATGCAATAGGCGTAGCTGTTGTTCGGAATATTGTCGCTGGCACCGAGATTCGCGGGGGAGAGGATTTCGCTCATGACTCACAACTTCTCTTCGGAGGCCTGCACATACACGACACCCTGACCGTGGCAATGCAATTGCATCGCCTCGCCCGATCCGCGACCCACCGCGTCGCGCCAGCTCATCGCCGCCTTCAATTCGGTCTGCACGTTGCCGTACGCAGCGACGAATGCCTGCGGGTCGACGACCACCGGATTCGGCCCGCCCACTTGCAATTCCAGGAAGCCGCCGTGCGCCAGCAGCGCGGCCGAACCTTGACCGCTCAGTTGCGTGGTGAACATGCCCTGCCCGGTCGCCACACCCGCGGCGGCCCCGCGCAGCGCACCCATCAGGCCGCCACCGCCACCACCACCGGAACTGGCCACCGACACCACCGAGGCCTGCAACCCGGCGGTGTTCGCCAGCAGCCGCGAGGCCTCCACCCGCAACACCGCACCGGGCTGCATCTGCACCACGTGCACCTCGAGCCCGGCGAATCCGTAATGGACGGAACCGTTTCCACGAGCCAGCATCGTTCGTTCGTGTTCGCCCGCGATCATGGCCCCCGCCATGCGCATCAGCCCACCACCGCCGCCCATGCCGCCACCCGCGCCGGGAATCTGGTGCGGGGAGAACTGCACCTGACCGGTGTAGAACAGCATCGCGCCGGTGCGCCCGACCACCCCGCCCGCCTGGGCGACGTCGACCTTGACGACCTTGCTGTTGACCTTCTCGAACATCGTCGCTTCCCTTACCGTTCCGCGGGCTGGATCAGCACAACGCCCTGGCCGTCCCACCGCAGCGAGAACGCCTCGCCCGCGTCCTGGCCGACCATCGTGCGCCAGGAGACGTCGGTGACGAACGACTGGTTGAGATTGCCGCGCGCCGCGACGAACGCATCGGGGTCGACGATCAGCGGGTACTGCGGCGACACCTCGAGGTGGATCAGCGGCCCACCGGCCGACAGCAGCGCCACCTGGCCCTGACCGCTCACCGTTGTGGTGAAAAGGCCACTGCCCGAAGACATCCCGCCGACGCCGGCGAACCGCACGTCGGTGCGCAGATTGCCCGCGAAGGCCAGCAACTGCTGCGACTCGACCTGCAACGTGTCGTTGTTCAGGTTCACCACGGTGACGTTCTGGCCGTTGACCGCGAAGAACACCCGGCCGTTGCCGGTGCACTCCATCAACGACAGCTTCTCGCCGGTGGCGCGGCGCTTGAGACCGTTGAGCACGCCCTCGCCGCCGCCGAAACCCGCCGATTTGAACTGCACATTGCCCTCGTAGGCAACCATCGAGCCCGCGATCGCGCGGATACTGGTCCCCGCGAGATGTGCCTCGATCACTTTCTTCGATTGTTCGAACAACTGCGCCATTCCTGGCCCCTTTGTAAGGCGGGTGCGACGCCCCGTTCCGACAGCGACGTCACCCTAACCGATCGGGAGGCTGAACGCCCGGGCCCGGTTTCTCGTACAGTGACAACAAGACCGCACCGACAAGCGAAGGGTCGAACTTGTCTGCAACACTCGCCAAAGGCCAGAACGGTCCATTGGCCGTCAGTGACGTGGTGATCTCACTCCAGCTCACGGCACCGGCCGATCTGTCCGCGCTGCTCGTCACCGAGCAGGGCAAGGTCCGCACCGACGCCGATTTCGTGTTCTACAACCAGCCGAGCGGTCCGGGTGTGGACCTGCGACCCGGTCCGGCCGGGCAGCCCGCCTCGCTCGCGGTGTCGCTGTCCGCCGTGCCCGCCGAGATCGACCAGATCCGCGCGGTCATCACCCTCGACGACGCGACGAGCAATTTCGGTCGTTTCGCCCCGCCGACCGCGATCGTCTCCGACGCCGCGGGCAATCAGCTGTACTCGTATCTCATCGAGGGCCTCAACGCCGAGTCGATCGTGATCGCGTTGGAGCTGTACCGCCGTCAAGGTGGCTGGAAGGTGCGCGCCGTCGGTCAGGGGTACGCCGGTGGGTTCGCCGCGCTGGTCACCGATCACGGTGTGCAGGTGGATGATTCGCCCGCTCAGCCCGCCGCCGCACCCCAGCAGGCCGCACCGCCGCCGCCCGCGCCGAGCTACCAGCAGCCCGCGCCCGCCTACGCGCCGCCCGGTGGGGGTTACCCGCCGCCCGCGCCGCCGCAGCAGCCCCCCGCGGGCGGTGGCTATCCGCCGCCGCAGCAGGGTGGTTACCCGCCGCCGCCCGGTGGGGGATACCCGCCCGCCGCCTCGCCGGCCGCGCCGCCGCAGCCGACCGGGGAGGTCAGCCTGAGCAAGGACCGGCCGGTCAGCCTGCAGAAGGGGCAGCGGGTCACCCTGCGCAAGGAAGGCGCCGCGCTCACCTTCGTGAAGATGGGTCTCGGCTGGGACCCGGTGCGCACCCGAGGCATGTTCGGCAACCGCACCGTAGACATCGACCTCGACGCCTCGGTGTGCCTGTTCGCCGACCAGAACCTGGTCGACGTGGCCTACTACGGTCAGCTCTCGTCCAAGGACGGATCGGTGCGCCACCAGGGTGACAACCTCACCGGTGAGGGCGAAGGCGACGACGAGATGATCCTCGTCGACCTCACCCGCATCCCAGCCCACATCTCCACGCTGCTGTTCATCGTCACCTCCTACAAGGGGCACACCTTCGAGCAGGTGCAGAACGCCTTCTGCCGCCTGATCGACGGCACGACCAACGGCGAACTCGCCCGCTACACCCTCGCCGGCGGCATGCCGTTCACCGCGATGGCGATGGCGAAGGTGTACCGCTCCGGTGGTGACTGGAAGATGCAGGCGCTCGGCGAGGGTTTCCAGGCCAAGCATCCCGGCGAGGCCGTCCCACAGCTCGGCCGTTTCCTCGGCCGCGACTGACCTTCCGCACCACACAGCAAGGCAGACACCGTGATTCACCTGAAGGCAGGGCAGAACACCGCACTGACCGCCGACTCCGTGCGCTTCACCGCGCAGACCACGGGCACCGTCGAACTCGGCGCGCTCGTGGTCGGCGAGAACCTGCGGGTGCGCGACGAACACGATCATGTGTGCGCGTCGCGTCCCTCGGCTCCCGGTGTGCGGTTCGGTGGTTCGTCGGTGGAACTAGCCCTGTCCCAGGTGCGTTCGGATGCGCACGCGGTGCTGTTGTTCGTTGCCGCCGGGCACGTGCTCGGGCCGGTGACTGCCTCGTTCGCCGAGAACGGTGTTCCCGCAGCGGAATTCGTCATCTCGCCGACGTCAGGTGAGAGTTCGCTGATCTGTCTCGAAGTGTATCGGCGGGGTCCGGGCTGGAAGTTGCGTGCGCTCGGCCAGGGTTATGCCGGTGGTGTGGCTCAGTTGTTGAGCACACATGGCGTTCCCGGCCAAAGTGCTTCGGGTGCTGCCGCTTTCGGGCACAACGCGGTAAATGGCGTGCCGTCGGCGTCCGGTGGTTTCGGGTCGGGCGCGCAGGGCGATTCATTCAGCGGTAGTGCCCAAGGTGGCGTACCTGGCGGTGCTGCCTTCGGCGGTGTGCCTGGCGGTGCTGCGCATGGCGGCGTGCCCGACGGTAGTGCGCAGGGCGGTGTGCCCGGCGGCGGCGCGCAGGGCGGCATGCCCGGTAGTGCGCAGGGCGGTGTGCCTGGCGGTGCTGCGCACGGCGGTCACGTTCCGGACGGGACGGTGCCGGTGGCACCGGTTCATGGAGCAGGCGCGTCGGCGGGACCGGCTTCGGGCCATGCTGCTGCCTCGACCGAATCGCTCGCCCAACCGACGCCTGCCCCCGGCATCCCCCTCGAAGTCGACCACGGCCTACAGCGCATGTGGATGATCTTCGAGGACGCCGCACGCTCCGCCGCAGCACTCATCTCGGCGCGCGACTACGCCGCCAAACGCTTGGATCAGGAACTGTCGGAAGCGGTGTCGAATCCCGCCACCCGCAACACCCCCGCCGCCGAGGCCGCCCGTCAGGCCGCGCAACGCCGCCACGACGAGCTGATCGGCCGCGCCGATACCGACCACCGTCGCGACAGCGACATGCTCGCCCGCGAGATCGCCGAGGCCGATTCCGTGATGCCCGCGGCCCTGGCCTCCTGGCTCGCGCCCGCCTGGACCACCCGCGCCGCCGCCAGCGACGGCATCCGCCTCGGCGAACTCTACGCACCCGACCGAGGCGACCTCCGTGTCCCGTATTGCGTTCCGGTGCCACTGAACCGGCCGCTGTGGGTCGACACGGAGTCCAGCGCCGCCGCCTCCCGCGTGGTCGGCGCCTTGCTGGCCCGCCTCGTCGCCGCCATCCCCGACCGGCCGACCCGCATCGACCTGATCGACCTCACCGGTGGCCTCCGCAGCCTCGCCACACCCCTGTCCCCACTACTCGCGGGCCCGGTGATCACCGACCACCTCGACATCTCCCCGCGCCTGGCCGAACTGGCCAATGCCGCCGAACTGGCCGAAATCGCCTACCACGCAGGCGAAGTCGCGCCCCCGAAAGAACATCGCATCCTGGTAGCGGCCGACTTCCCCCACGGCTACCAAGCCACCGATGTAGTCCGCCTCGGCCAGCTCATGGTCCGCGGCGACCTCATCGGCCTCTCCCTCCTCATCGTCGGCACCGCAACCCCCGACGCGGCCGACGCCCCCGCCACCCTCCTCTCCCAATCCTGCCGCCACCTCCCCACCCTCCCCGGCACCCCCCTCTTCGACCCCTGGACCGGCAACGCCTGGGAACTCGACCTCGACATGCTCCCCCTCGAACCCGAACTCCAGGCCCGCTACTTGCGGATGTAGGACGGCTCAGAGGATGCGGGGTGGTCCCGCGTCTACTCGGACAGCGTCCGGATGCGCGGCGTCGGTCCAGCTCCGCCGTGGCTGGAGGAAGTGGGGAAGCCAGGGGAGGAGGGGGTCCGGGGCGCGGTCGAGGATTCCTCCCGCGGGGTCGTCTACGTAGTCGCGGCGGACCAGGTCGGCTTCGGGGCGCAGGATTTGGTAGATGATCATGGCGCACAGGCCGACGACGGCCAGGTCACGCAGTACAACCGTGCTGGTGAACCACTGTTCGGGCAGGCCCTTGTTGTCTTCGCCGAGGTAGTAGAACATGCGCGGTACCCAGACGAGGGCATCGATTGTCATCCAGGCCAATAGGATTCGGCGGTGGGGCAGCGCCAGGACGGCGAGGGGGACCAGCCACAGGGAGTACTGCGGGCTCCACACCTTGTTGGTGAGCAGGAACGCGGCGACCACCAGGAAGCACAGCTGGGCGAGGCGGGGACGGCGGTTGGCGGTGAGTGCCAGATAGGCGATGCCCGCGCAGGCCAGCACGAACAGCAGCAGCGAGACCGTGTTCAGGATTGTCGGGGGTTCACCGTGCGACAGCGGACCGTCGAAGCCCTCCCAGCCGGTGAACGAGGAGATCACGTTGTAGATCGAGTCGGGGTCGGCGTGACGGGTGGTGTTGAGGCGGAAGAACTCTCGCCACCCGTTCGGGAACAACACCGCGATCGGCAGGTTCACCGCACCCCACGTGCCGAGTGCCGCCGCCACGGCGAGCGTGGCCGAGCCGAGCGGACGCTGCGCGAAAACCTGTGTCCGCGTCGGTGTTGCGCGCAGCCAGGCGCGGGCCGCGGCGAGACTGTCGATATCGCGTAATCGCAGGCCGGCCTCGGCGGCGGGCAGACGCCGCATCGGATCGGTGCGCAGACACAGCACAATGATCGGTCCGAGCAGCAGCAGCGGATACAACTTCGCGGCACCACCCAGACCGAGCAGCACCCCCGCGAGCACCGGCCGCCGCCGCGCCCACGCCAGCAGTCCGGTGGCCGCGAAAGCCGTTGCCAGGGCGTCGAAATTGGTGAAGATGTGCACGATCACCAACGGCGACACCGCGATCAACGCGGCATCCCAGACCCGTCGCCCGGCTAGTCGCGACGACGCCCACACCGTGATCAACCACCCGACGGCCAACCCGAGCGCGACCACATTGAAGTACACGACAACCGACAGCGCACCGGGCAGCGGCAGGTGATCCCACACATTGCCGACCTGCATGGCCGCGTACTGGTAGAGCCCCGAAAGCACCGGGTACTCCATGTATCTGACCTCGGTGCCACCGTCGGGGGTCGACTCGAGCCAGTACTTCTTGTACGGGAACGCGCCCTCGTTGAGCCGCTCGGCGCCGTAGAGCGGCACCGTGTCGGAGTAGCACATGGCCACGTACTGGCGGCCGTTGTTCCAGTCGAGCATCAGCCCGCCCGCGCCGTCGTCGGTCTGCTGGATGCAGCCGGCCTTCGTCGCCCAGCCCAGCGCGAGGAAGACGACGGTGAAGGCGAACAGCACCCGCAGCGGCGTCCAGAACCGGACCCGCCCGATCAGCGCGTGCTCGCCGACCGGGCCGCCGATCACCGTCGACAGTTGCGAGGTGAGGGAATCGTTGCGGCTCGGGCGGTCTCGCGCGTCGATCGAACGCAGGTCCGGTGCCAGTGGTGCGGGCGACACGTACTGCGGCTCGCGGCCGGGCCAGGTGTCATTCGGCGCCGGCTGGTCCGCGAGTTGCTGATCGGTCACGACATCCGAGGCTACCGGTGGCTATCGGGAGCGCGTCGGTGTGGCTCCCGCGCCGCCGCTCTCCTCGTCGTCGTTGCCGCCGCCGCCACCCGGCCTGCCACCACCGTTGCCGTTGCCGGGGGACTCACCGGGAGTCGCGGTCGGCTGACCGGGCAGCGGGCCGGTGGTCGGCTCCGCCTGCTGCGGCTGCTGCACGGCGGGCTGCTGCACACCGGGCACGGGGATGCGGATGCCGGGCAGGATCTCCACCTGCGACGGCACGATCACCGGCGGCGCGATGGTGGGCGCGGTGGTCTCCGGCGCCGTGTAGGGCGCCGACCATTCCGGCACACCGGCCTGGCCCTTGATCGCGGCAGGCTTGGGGAACGTCTCGGTGGGGGTGCCCGCCAGGGCGCCGTCCATCGTGGCCTTCCAGATGTCGGACGGCAGGCCGGAACCGTAGATGTGCGAGCCGCCGTAGTTCTTCAGCGGGTCACCCTGTTCGGTACCGACCCACACCGCGGTCGACAGCGACGGCGTGTAGCCGACCATCCAGGCGTCGCGGTTGTTGCCGGTGTCGCCGAGCTGGTGGGTACCGGTCTTCGCGGCCGATTCCCGGCCACCGGCCAGGTTGTGGTTGTTGGAGTAGGCCGCGATCGGCTTCATCGCCGCGGTGACGTTGTCGGCGACGGCCGCGCTCACCCGCTGCTCACCGGCCGGTTCACCGCGATCGAGCAGCACCTGTCCGTCGGCGGTGACGACGCGCTGCACGAAATGCGGTGCGTGGTACATGCCGGAGGCGGCCAGCGTGGCGTAGGCCGAGGCCATGTCGAGCGGACGCGACTGGTACTGGCCGAGGATGATGCCGTTGTTGGGGCCAGCACCGTTGGGCTCGGTAAGTGTGGGGCCGACGCCCGGCAGTTCCTTGGCGATACCGAGCTTGTGACCCATGTCGGCGATCTTCTGCGGACCGTTCTGCATGTCGAGCTGCATCCGGTAGAAGCTGGTGTTCAGCGAACGCTTCAGCGACTCGGCGATCGTGCACATACCGCACGACTGGCCCTCGACATTGTTGATCTCGATGCCGTTGACCTTGAGCGGCGAGCTGTCGTACATCTGCGACAGTGGAATGCCCTGCTCGAGGTTGGCGGCAAGACCGATCACCTTGAACGACGAACCGGTCGGCAGCCCCGCGTTGGCGAAGTCGTAGCCCTGGCCGTCCTCACCGCCGTAGTAGGCGCGGACAGCACCGGTGCGCGGGTCGATGGACACCACCGCGGTGCGCAGGTTCTCGGGTTCCCCGTCGAGCTTGTTGCGCGCGGCGTTCACCGCGGCCTCCTGCGCCTTCGGGTCGATGGTCGTGGTGATCTGCAGACCCTCGGTGTTGAGCTGCTGCTCACTGATCCCCGCGGCCGACAGCTCCTCGAGCACCCGGTTCTTCACGTGCCCTTCGGGCCCGGAGTCCAGACTGTTCTCGCCGAGCGACGCGGCGGGCACCACGGCCGGGTACTGCATCGACTGACGTTCGGCCGCGGCGAGGTTGCCGCCCGAGACCATGCCGTCGAGCACGTAGTTCCAGCGCGACTTCGCGCCGGTGGGGTTCTTCTCCGGGTCGAGCAGCGAGGGCAGCTGAATGGTCGCGGCGAGGACGGCGCCCTCGGACACCGACAGCTCCTGCACCGGCTTGCCGAAGTAGGCCTTGGCGGCGGCGTCGATGCCGTACGCGCCACGACCGAAGTAGATGGTGTTCAGGTAGGCGGCAAGGATTTCCTCCTTGCTCCACTGGCGGGCCATCTTGGCCGAGATCACCAGCTCGTGCATCTTTCGGGTCATCGAGCGCTCGTCACCGACCAGCGCGTTCTTCACGTACTGCTGGGTGATGGTCGAACCACCACCGGCGCTCTCCTTGCCGAGGATGTTGTCGCGGGCGGCGCGGGCGAAGCCCGACACAGAGAAGCCCGGGTTGGTGTAGAAGTCGCGGTCCTCGGCGGCGATCACGGCATTGCGCACATGCGGCGGGATCTGGTCGATGGAGACCTCGGTGCGGTTGCCCTGCGGCGGCACCACCTTGCTGATCACGCTCGTCCCGTCGGAGGCGTAGATCATGGCGACCTGATTGGTCTCGAGGTCTTCCGGCTTGGGCACCGAAACGGTGGTGTAGGCGACGAGGAAAACGGCACTCGGCACGACGATGGCCAAGGCCATCAGGACATACATTGTCCGGCGCACGGCACGCCACGGCGATTTCTTGGTCACCGAACCATCCCTACCCGAGCCGTCGTCGCCCCCGCCACCATCGCGGCGATTGCGTGGCCCGACCGGCGGCGGTGTGCCGCCCGCACCGGTGGCGCGGCGTTCACCGGTGGTCGGTCCGCCCGGGCGGCGACCCGCGCCGGGTCGCGCGGCGACTGGAGTGCCACCGGTCCGCGGACGACCTGCCTCCTCGCGCACGGTCCGCGGCGGATGATTCGCCCGCACCGTCGACTCGTCGACACCGGGACGGGGAAGTTTCTGAGTGGCGCCGGCAGCCCCGGCGGCGGGTGCGGCCGGACGACCCGGCGCGGGCCTGCCTTGCGGCGCACCGGGACGCTGACCCGGCTGACCGGGCTGACCCGGCCGACGCGGCGGCACCCCACCCGGCGGCGGCGCAGGCTGACGGTTCTGCGGCTGCGGACCACGCGCGCCCGGCACAGGCCCACGCCCACCCGGGGCGGGCGGACGCCCATCCGGCGCGGGTGGACGCCCACCGGGACCACCCTGCGGACGCGGCGGACCGGCAGGCGGCGTCGGCCGACGCGGCGGCCCCACGGGACGATCACCGGACTGCGGACCTGGTTGTGCGCCCCGCGACGGGCGGCCGCCGCGCGGATCGTCACCGTAGGGGGAGGGCTCGTAGGGCGAACTCACTGACCAGATCTCCATAACTCGTAAGGTTCAACCGGCACACAACATCCGCGCCGGCGAACCGGCGCGGATATCTTGCACCCCGAACTGCGGCGCATCATGCGGCCGCCGTCATTCGGCGGCAGAGCGACGTCCCGCTCTGGGGCTCGCCCGGCGGCGGGCGGGCGCGGGCGCCGACCCGAGCACGTACGACTGCACCAGGTGGTTCCAGCTGCACGAGCGGCACACCTCGACGACATGCACCGAGAATTCCTCGTTCGACTCTGCCATCCGCGTCAACTCGTCGGGTGTGCGCGCCGACCCGGCCGCCTGGCCGAGCCCGTCGCCGAACACCCACGACACCAACGTCAGCTGCTCTTTTCGGCAGATCGGGCAGGTCACCTCGCTGCCGCGACCGTGGAACTTCGCGGCCCGCAGCAGGTAGGGATTGGCATCGCACACCTCGGCGACGCCGACCCGCCCCGCGTAGACATCGGCGAGCAGCGACCTGCGCCGGAGCGCATAGTCCACCACCTGCCGCTGAATTCGCACGATCACCAGAGTAGCCGGGATTGATTTTCACCGCCGGTGCCACCGCTTGTTGCCCCCTGCGGCCTTAGACTCCCGATACCGGGTACTTTCCGGGTCTTTTCGCAGGTGAGGCGTGGCAAGTAGATGGCAGATCCCCCGCAGGCGCATTCCGCCGCCGATTCCCGGACGAGGGCGCGTGATATCGATCGCGCCGAGGTGTCGACCGTGCTTGACGCGGCCTATGCCGAGGGCCAGCTCGGTGCCCAGGAGTACCACGACCGGGTGGAACGGGCCGGTTCGGCACGCACGCTCGGTGAATTGCGTGGTCTGACCGCCGATCTGCAGTCGCCCGCGGTATTCGGCCCGACCACCGAACGGAAGCGCTTCGGTCGCAGGCATTCCGGCGAGTACCCGACCAAGACCAAGGCGCGCGACGCCGACCGGGCACGCACGATCGCCGCCCTCGACACGGCCCGCGCCGACGGTCAGCTCGACGCCGAGGAGCACACGGCGATGACCGAGCTGGCCGCCGAAGCGCGCACGCTCGGTGAGCTGGCCACCCTCGTCGCCGAGTTGCAGCAGCGCCCGGCGGCGCCGGTGAAGCCCAAGGCGCGCAACACCTTCCGCATCGCGACGATCGCGGCCGTCGTGCTCGCGGCGGTCGGCGGCTTCGCCTGGACGATCCGGGCCGACGAACCGGCCGCGGCGGAAGCCGCCGCATCGATCAACTACGACGCGGCCCCACCCCTGGTGATCCCCACCCCGAACCTCAACACCATCGCCGGATTCGTGCAGTTCCGCGACGACTACCGCACCAAGTTCGGCGACGCCGTCGTCGACGAGGCCGTGCTACACGACGAGCACGCCTCGGCGGTCCGCCGCGCACCCGACAACGGCGACTGGACGGTGAGCTACACCTATCGTGGCGGGTTCGAACGCTCGAATTCGCAGGTCACCACCCGTGACCGCCAGGCGGTCGACATCGACCTGGCACAGGTGAATACCGATGCTCTCGGCGCGGTGCTGAACACCGCCGCGACCACCCTTGGCGTCCCCGACGGCGTGGTCTCCCACTACCGGATCGCCAACGACAGCTGGGTCGGCAGGCCCTCGATCACGGTCTACGTGCGCAACGAGGTCTCCCAGTCCGCGCATCTCGTCCTCGCGCTCTCGGGCGAAGTGCTGAAGACCTACCCGTACGAAAGATGACGCCATGAAGACCACCTCCCCGGCGAAGAACCTGCGGGCCCGCGACGCCGACCGCGCCGACGTGTGCGCCCTGCTCGACGCCGCCCTGGCCGACGGTCAGCTCACCGAGGCTGAGCACGGCAGACGCACCGCCACCGCCATGCGCGCCGAGACCTTCGGCGACCTCGACCGCCTCGTCGACGACCTACAGATCCCCGACGGCCTGGCCGCCACCCCGGTAGCGCGCGGAATCCCTCGCGCCCCGCGCCGCTGGTGGCTCCCGGTGGGCGCGGTGATCCTCGCCGGCCTGGTCGGCGCGGGTGCCGGTCTGCTCGGGCGCAGTACCGTCCTCGCGCCGCCGCTGCCCGATCTCACGACCGGCAACGGCTTCGCCCATTTCCTCGCCGACTACCGCGCCGAATACGGAAGCGCGCTCGCCGACGAGTTGACGCTCTACCCGGAGTACGCGCTGGTCGAGCGTGATTCCGGGAAGCCGGGCAAGCAGGACGAGCTGCAATATCGTGGCGATTTCGACCGGTGGGGTTCGCCCGGTTCGCGACCGCCCGACACCCGCTCGTTCGACCTGGCCACCGTCGACCTGGCGAAGTACGCGCGGATGATGTCGGGTGCTCCGCAGACCACCCGCGTGCCCGGCGGCTGGGTGTCACACGTACTCGTCCGGTTCCCACCGGCCGGCGGCAAAGATGCCGAACCCGAGATCAGCATCTACGTCAAGAACGAGGCGGAACAGAGCGGATATCTGAAGATCCGGCTCAGCGGTGAACCCATCGCGGTGCACCCGGCAGACGCCTGACCTGCTGATTCGCCCGAACCGGGCAGTCGGTCCCCTGCTCATGTGAGGGATACGACTACGCCCTGATGTATCGCTCCGATATAGTGGGAAGTCGCATCCATCGGTTAGGTCCGTTCGGCCTGTCAGGCCGTCATAGTCAGGGAGTGAGGTCGGCATGCTCGAGTTGGCGATTCTCGGCCTGCTCCTCGACGCGCCCATGCACGGTTACGAGCTGCGCAAGCGGTTGACGGGCCTGCTCGGGGCGTTCCGGGCCTTCTCCTACGGTTCGCTCTACCCGACGCTGCGCCGGATGCAGGCCGACGGGTTGATCGCCGAGGAGATACCGGAGGGCGCGACCGCGCGCCGTGCGCGCCGCGTCTACCGGCTCACGCCGGTCGGGCGGGAACGGTTCAAAGAACTCCTCGCCGATACCGGTCCGCAGAACTACACCGATGACGGCTTCGGTGTTCATCTGGCCTTTTTCAGCCGCACCCCCGCCGAGGCGAGGATGCGGATCCTGGAGGGCAGGCGACGCCAGGTCGAGGAGCGCCGAGAGGGTCTGCGGGAAGCGATCAAGAAGGCCAGCGGCTCGCTGGATCGCTACACCCGCCAGCTCCACCAGCTCGGATTGGAATCAAGCGAGCGCGAAGTGCGCTGGCTCAACGAGTTGATTGCGGCGGAGCAATCGACGAAGGCGGCACCACAGAAAGAGGGAAAGAGCGGCCATGAGTGATGTCAACAAGGTTGGATCCGGCGAAGTACGCGTCGCGATCGTCGGTGTCGGCAACTGCGCATCGTCGCTGGTGCAGGGCGTGCAGTATTACAAGGACGCCGATGAGAACGCGGTCGTTCCGGGTCTGATGCACGTCCGGTTCGGTCCCTACCACGTCAAGGACGTGAAGTTCGTCGCCGCGTTCGACGTCGACGCCAAGAAGGTCGGCTTCGACCTGGCCGAGGCCATCTTCGCCAGCGAGAACAACACCATCAAGATCTCCGACGTGCCGCCCACCGACGTGACGGTCCTGCGTGGCCCGACCCTCGACGGCATCGGCAAGTACTACGCCGAGACCATCGAGCAGTCCGAGGCCCCCGCGGTCGACGTCGTGAAGGCGTTGAAGGACGCGAACGTCGACGTGCTGGTGTCCTACCTGCCGGTGGGTTCGGAAGAGGCCGACAAGTTCTACGCCCAGTGCGCCATCGACGCGGGTGTCGCGTTCGTCAACGCGCTGCCGGTGTTCATCGCCTCCGACCCGGTGTGGGCCAAGAAGTTCACCGACGCCGGTGTGCCGATCGTCGGCGACGACATCAAGTCCCAGGTCGGCGCGACCATCACCCACCGCGTGATGGCCAAGCTGTTCGAAGACCGCGGCGTGGCGCTGGACCGCACCTACCAGCTCAATGTCGGCGGCAACATGGACTTCAAGAACATGCTCGAGCGTGAGCGCCTGGAGTCCAAGAAGGTCTCCAAGACCCAGGCCGTCACCTCGAACCTGAGCGGATCGCTGGCGGGCAAGGTGCACGACCGCAACGTCCACATCGGTCCCTCGGACTACGTGGAGTGGCTCGACGACCGCAAGTGGGCCTACGTGCGCCTCGAGGGTCGCGCCTTCGGCGATGTGCCGCTGAACCTGGAGTACAAGCTCGAGGTGTGGGACTCGCCGAACTCGGCGGGCATCATCATCGACGCGGTGCGCGCGGCCAAGATCGCCAAGGACCGCGGCATCGGCGGGCCGGTCATCCCGGCCTCGGCCTACCTGATGAAGTCCCCGCCGGAGCAGATCGCCGACGATGTCGCGCGTAAGCAGCTCGAGGCATTCATCATCGGTGCCGACTAGTCACTGAACAGAAAGGCCGGGCGCACATCGGTGCGCCCGGCTTTTTTGTCTGCTCAGTCGAGGGAGACGTACACCTCGACGCTGGTCGGGCCGGTGTAGCGCTCCAGTTCCGCGGTGTGGGAGCGGGTGATGGTCCCGGCGTTCTCGGCCTTGATCACCTGGGCCCACGCGGTGCGCAGGAGGTCGTAGGGCTTGTCGGAGACGACGAATTTGGCGTAGCGGCCCGCGGGAATGCGGGTCAGGACGTCGCCTTCGTCCACATCGTCGAGGCCGGCGACCTCGTAGCCGAGGACGGCTACGGCATGGTCGTTCTGGCCGATGTAGGCGGCGGCCCGGGTGACCGGCTTCTCGCGGGACAGGTAGCGGTCCCAGGTGAAGTTCACCAGGTCGAGATCGCGGGCGGTGACCTCGCGACCGGCCAGCGGCACGGTGAGTCCGGCGATCAGGCTGTTGTCCAGGGTGACGATCTCGAAGTCGGCGGTCATCGGCTATTCCCCGCTCTGCGCGTCGTCGGTCAAGGAAACGAAGATCTCGACGGTGCGTTCGTCGGGGTACTGCTCGCAGTCGCCGGTATAGGCGCGCACGAACTCGCCCGCGGCCTCGGCGTCCCACACCTGCCGCCACAGGGCGACGATGGTGTCGCCGATCTCGTCACCGTGCGCCACGAACCGCGCGTAGCGGCCCGCCGGAATCCGCGCGAGCACATCGCCTACCTGCAGGTCGGCAAGGGTTTTGCATTCGTAGCCGACGATATGGGTGAGGTAGGAGTTGATCTCCGGAGCGAAGTCGACGTAGCCCGTCGCGAACGGTCCGGGTAAGTCCTGTCGTGCCCGTAGCCGCTGCCACGCTTCCACCACTTTGGCGCGTCGCGGCCCCTCCACAGCGAGCGCCGGACTGCGCAGCACTGTGCCCGCGATCAGCATCTCGGGACGGTCAACGACATTGAAATCCACCTGCGTAGCCCCTATGTCTAGTCTCGTCGTCGCTCGAGCGCACATCTTCCCGCATGGATACGACAGGTTCCGCGCCGGGATTCCGCCGGCGCCCGACTCCGGATGCGCACTGGCCAACGATGTTGCCATGTTCGTGCAGATGTGTGGTCACGCCTGTCCAATCCGTGATCTATCGCGGCGCCTCACCACCCAGTCCGGGGAACCATTCGCCGGGTGTACTCGGGCTCGGAGCGGGCGGGATGATGATGATCGGCGCCGGATTGCGTGGTGTGTCGCTCGGCGGGTTGAGGATGTCGAAGCCACCGCCACCGCCACCGCCACCGCCGCCACCGGACGAGGGCGGCGGGGCAGGTACCAGTGACCCGCTGCCGCCCAACGGCGGAGTCGGGAACTCCTCCACCGGCGAACCGGCGAGCGCGGAGTCCATCGTCTGCTTCCAGATGTCGGCGGGCAGCCCCGAACCCCAGATCGGGTTGCCGCGTCCGTCGCGCAACGGTTGCGGATGCTCGGTGCCCACCCACACCGCTGTCGACAGCGACGGCGTGTACCCGACCATCCAGGCGTCCTTGTTGGCCTTGGTCTCACCCAGCTGGGTCGTCCCCGTCTTGCTCGCCGACGGCCTGCCCCCCGCCAGGCCGTGCCCGTTGGAGTAGTTGGCGATCGGTTCCATCGCCCGCGTGGTCGCGTCGGCGATGGCCGGGCTGATGCGCTGCTCCGGCTCCGGAAGTTGTTTGCCCCTGCGGGTTTCCGGCGGACCACGATCGAGCAGCACCCGGCCGTTGCCGGTGGTCACTCGCTGCACGAAGTACGGCTGCCGGTACACCCCCGACGCGGCGAGGGTGCCATACGCCGATGCCATATCGATCGGCCGAACGAGATACTGCCCCAACACGATTCCGTTGAGCGGCGGCTCGCCGTTCTCGGTGAGCGTCTCGCCCTCCACCCCCGGGATGTGCTCGGGGATGCCAGCGAGATGGGCGGCCTGGGCCACCGAGCGCGGACCGTCGGCCATCGTCATGGTGAGCCGGTAGAAGCTGGTGTTGAGCGAGCGTTTCAGTGCCTCGGCCAGCGAACACCGCCCACACGAGTCACCGTCCACATTGGTGATGGTCGTGCCACGGTCGGTGATGGGTGAACTGTCGATCGCCCGCGTCACCGGGATGCCCTGCATCTGGGCGGCGACGAGCGCGAAAACCTTGAAGGCCGAACCGGTTTGCAGCGGCGCCTGGGCGAAGTCGAATCCGGTGCCATCCTCGCCGCCGTAGTAGGCGCGCACCGCACCGCTTCGAGGGTCGATCGACACCACGGCCGCCCGCAATTCCGGTGGCTGCCAAGAGGATCGGGCTCGCACGCTGTCGACGGCGCCCGCCTGCGCGACCGGATCGATGGTCGTGGTGATCTGCAGGGCGCCGGTATTGATGTCGGCGTCGGTGAGTCCGGCGGCGCGCAGTTCCCGCAGCACCATGGTGCGGATGTGGCCCTCGGGGCCCGATGTCTCGGGCTCGGTCGCCACGTCGTCGAGGGCCAGGATCGGCGGGAACACCGTCGCGTCACGGTCACCGGGGGCGAGCACGCGCATCTCGACCATCCCGTCGAGCACGTACTGCCAGCGGGCGCGCAACTGGTCGAAGTGGGTTTCCGGGTCGAGCACCGAGGGCGAGCGGATCACCGCGGCCAGCACGGCGCCTTCGGCCAGTGTCAGTTCCGGCACCGGCTTACCGAAGTACGCCTTGGCCGCCGCCGCGATACCGTAGGCGCCGCGACCGTAGTAGATGGTGTTCAGATACGCGGCGAGGATCTCGTCCTTGCTCCACTGCCGCGACATCTTCGCCGCGATGATGAGCTCGCGCATCTTGCGGGTGACGGTGCGTTCGGAGCTCAGGAAGGCGTTCTTCACGTACTGCTGGGTGATCGTCGACCCGCCACCGGCGTTGTCGTGCCCGGCCAGGTTGTCCCGCGCCGCGCGCAGGAACCCGCTCGTGGAGTATCCGGCGTTGGTGTAGAAGGTGCGGTCCTCGGCCGCGAGCACCGCCTCCCGCACGTGCATCGGCACCTCGGTCAGCGGAATCGGAATCCGGTTGCCTTGCGGCGGAATGATTTTCGCCAGCACCGTGGTTCCGTCGGCGGCCAGCACCGTCGCCGGTTGCTCGACGGCCACTTCGCCCGGTTCGGGGATCTCCGAACTCCAGTACACCGCGAAGAACAGCAGCGCGGGCACACACACGAAGATCACGAACAGCGCGAAGACCAGCCGCCGGATCCGCTGTGCCCTGGTGCGTGGCGGGCGGGGTTCCGGGTCGTCGTCGCCCGCCAGCCGGGCAGCCTGGGCTCGCCGGGCCGCCCCTTTGCGCGGCTGCTGCTCGCGCAGAGGATCCCGGAAGCCCGCGATCGAGGTATACGGCACGTCCTCGTCGGAACGCCCGCGCCTGCCGGCCACGACCATCTCCTCCCGTCGGTGCAGGCGACTTTACCCGCCTGCACCGGCACAACCCGGGAGGAGCGCGCCCGTCAGCTCTTCACGCCGCCCGCGGTGAGGCCGGAGATGATGCGGCGCTGGAAGATCAGCACCATGATCACCAGCGGTACGGTGACGATCACACCGGCCGCCATGATCGCCGCGTACGGCTGGACGAGCGGGTCGTTGCCGGAGAAGCTCGCGATGGCGACCGTCACCGGCTTGGTCTGCTCACCGGAGAGCAACCGGGCGAGCAGATATTCGTTGACCGAGGCGATGAACGCCAGGATCGCGGTGGTGAACACCGCGGGCGCCGCCAGCGGCAGCATGACCAGCCGGAACGCCTGCAGCTTGCTCGCACCGTCGATGCGCGCGGCTTCTTCGAGCTCCCAGGGCAGTTCGGCGAAGAACGACGCCAGGATGTACACCGTCATCGGCAGTACGAACGAGATGTTCGGGATGATCATCGCCTGGTACTGGCCGATCCAGCCGAGGTCGGTGAACAGCTGGAACAGCGGCGTCACCAGCACGACGGCGGGGAACATCGACGCCGACAGGATCAGCCCCGAAACCAGGTACTTGCCCGCGAAGGTCATCCGCGCGAGCGCGTACGCGGCGAGCACGCCGAGCACCAACGCGACCGCCGTCGTCACCGAGCCGATGATCACGCTGTTGAGCAGCGCCTTGCCGAAGTCGTTGCCACGGCTGGTGTCGAAGGCGTTGCGGAAGTTCTCCAGCGTCACGTGGGTCGGCCACGGAGTGCTGTCGAAGGTGTGGGCCGGGTCGCGGAACGCGACAACGGCCATCCAGTAGAACGGTCCGAGCCCCCACACGAGCACGATCGCCACACCGAGGTACAGGCGAACGGTTCCGAGCCGTTTCCGCCACGAAACCGACTGTTCCGCAACGGGTTTGCGTTCGACGGTGGGCTCTTTGGTCATCGAGATGCTCATCAGTTCGCCTTCCGCTGCTCTTCCTGCGTGCGAACGGCGTTGGCGCCCAACACCTTCACCAGCAGGAACGCGATCGCGAACACCAGCACGAAGGTGATCGTCGACAGGGCGGCCGCGCTGTTGGGACCTTGGCGCACCTGGTCGACCACCAGGATCGACAGGGTGCTGGTGGCCGGGTTCGCGCCGGTCATGATCGCGGGCAGGTCGTACATGCGTAGCGCGTCCATGGTGCGGAACAGCACCGCGACCAGCAGAGCGGGCTTGAGCAACGGCAGGGTGATGTGTACGAACCGCTGCCAGGCCGACGCGCCGTCGACCTTGGCCGCCTCGTACACGTCGTTCGGGATCACCTGCAACCCGGCCAGGATCAGCAGCGCCATGAACGGGGTGGTCTTCCACACGTCGGCCACGATCACCGCGAACCGCGAGGCCCACACATCCGAGGTCCACAGGATCTCGGTGCCGAGCACCCGGTTCACCACGCCGTCGTACTGGAACATGAACTCCCACAGCCGCGCGGTGACAGCGGTGGGGATGGCCCATGGGATCAGCACCGCGGCTCGCAACAGCGCCCGGCCACGGAAGGTCTTGCCCATCACCATGGCCATGCCGAGGCCGAGGGTCGCCTCGATCGTCACGGTCACCACCGTGAAGAACAGGGTGACCCCGACCGCCGCCCAGAACTGCGACCCGAGCGTGCCGGTCGGGCACGACACCGTACCCATCAGCGAATTGCATTGCTGCAGTAGCCAATGGGTGTAGTTGTCGAAGCCCGCGCTGCCGCCCTCGACGAACATGCCGGTGGCCGGGTCGATGCCGGCGTCCTTGCGGAACGACATCCACAGCGCCTGGAACACCGGATAACCGATGACCACGGCCAGTGCGACCATCACCGGCGTCACGAACAGCCACGCCCGCCGCGATTGCCTCAGTTGCAGCGCTAGCCCGCGCTGCTTGGCTCCCGAAGGATCCGACACCGTTTCTACTCTCCTACGGTCTGGTCGGGTCCGCTGCGCGTACCGCTACGAACCAGCGGTCTCGATGCCCTTTTGCATGCCTGCGACTGCGTCGTCGACGGACTTCGTGCCGTTCAGAGCAGCATATGCGTTGTCCTGGATGGCCTTTGACACCGCCTCGTAGAACGGCGAGACCGGTCGCGGCACCGCGTTGGCGATCGACTCCTTCAACGCGGGCAGGTACGGCATCTTCGCGATCAGGGCCGGGTCGTCGTAGAGCGAGGTACGCACCGGCGGGAAGGCGCCTTGGGCGACGATCTGCTGTGCCTCTTCGCTGACCATGAAGCGAACGAAGTCGGCGGCGGTGGCCTTGTTCTTGGAGAACGCGCTGATCGCGACGTTGTAGCCGCCGAGGGTCGAGGCGCCGACATCGGTCTTGCCGGGCAGCGGTGCCACGCCGAAGCGGTCCTTCACCGACGAGCCCTCGCCGTTGGCCTGGCCGTACAGGTACGGCCAGGTGCGCAGGAACAGCAGCTTGCCCGACTCGAACGCGTTCGCGCTCTCGCCTTCCTTGAAGCTGATGGCCTCTTTGGGGATGTCGCCGCGCTGGTAGGCGTCGACCAGAACCTTCAGCCCCTCTTTGGATTCGGGGCTGTTCACGGTGGGGGTTTTGCCGTCGGCGCCGACGAAGCTGCCGCCGTAGGCGTTGATGACCTCGGAGGTGTTCACGGTCAGGCCCTCGTAGGGGAACAGCTGACCGGCGTAGCAGCCGATGTTGTTGTCGCGCGCGATCTGGCACTGGGCGAGCATCTCGGACCAGGTGCGCGGCGGGTTGGGAACCAGGTCCTTGCGGTAGTACAGCAGGCCGCCGTTGGTGTTGCGCGGTGCCGCGTACAGCTTGCCGTTGTAGGTGGCGCTGGCGACGGTCGGCGCGAGCAGCGGCGCGGTGTCGATGGCGAAGCTGCCCTCGAGCGGCTGGATCCAGCCCTTGGCGGCGAACTCCGCGGTGTAGGGCACGTCGAGGGCGACCACGTCGTAGCCGTCCTGCTTGGAGCGGAAGTGCTCGGCCATGTCGTCGCGCTGCTGGTCGGCGTCGGCCGACTGCTCCTTGAACGTCACCTGCTCGTTCGGGTGCGCGGCGTTCCAGCGGTCGATGAGCTGCTTGACCATGCCGGTCTCGGAGACGTCCTTACCCTCGACGTAGGTGATCGGCCCACGCCCGGTCAGGTTCTGGTCGAGGGCGTTGCCGCCGTTGTCACTCGAGCAGGCGCTGGCGAACGATGCGGTAAGCAACGCAATCGAGGCAGCAGCCATCGTCGCTCTGGGGACAAACTTCAAGGCCATCGCAGACACTCCAGGGTCGAGACAGTGAGCAGCAGCACAGTGCGTCGGTGCAGGGGCAAACATACAGGATTTGTGGCGGCGCGGGCGCCGCGTGTTCGCGGCCCCGCCGGTCCCGACGATCAGGTACCGTTGCTTGCTCCTTCGTCGCCTACGCAACGGCACCTGATCGTCGGGACGGCCGCGAACCGCCGCTGCGCGGCGATCCCTCCTCGAGGTCGGGATGTGGTGGCGGGGAGTGCGGTTATGCGTGCTGAAGTGTGTCGGTGTGGTGGCCTACCCTCGATCGGGTGACCATTGCATCGTCGGCGGGGCCGGACCGGATGCTCTCCCGGATCGGTGGTTTGCTGCGCAAGGCCGAGGCCACCGACAACGAACACGAGGCCGAGGCCTTTCTCGCGGCAGCACAACGGCTCGCGACGAAGTCGTCGATCGATCTGGCGGTCGCGCGCTCGCATGTGGCGCGGCGCGAACGCAGGTCCACCCCGGTGCAGCGGATCATCCCGATCGGGGAGCCGGGGCGGAAGGGGTTGCGCACCTACGTGCAGTTGTTCGTCGCCATCGCCACGGCCAACGACGTGCGCTGCGATGTCGCGCGCACCTCCACGCAGGTCTACGCCTACGGTTTCGAAGCCGATATCGACGCCTGCGAGGCGCTGTACGCGAGTCTGCTGGTGCAGATGGTGCGGGCCTCGGATCACTACATCAAGTCGGGTGCGTATCGCGAGGCCACGGTGGTGAAGGTGGTCGCCGAGAAGCGGTTCGGCCGCACGGTCCGTCGCAGGGTGCAGGCCCCGGTCGCAGGTGTGACGGCGCGACTGAATTTCCAGATGGCGTTCGCGGCGCGGATCGGCGCTCGACTGGCCGAGGTGAAGGCCGAGGTGGTCGCCGAGGAATCGGCGGTCGAGTCGACCGGAACCGCACTCGCCCTGCGCGACAAGGAACTCGCCCTCACCGACTTCTACACCGCCACCTCGGAAGCGCGCGGCACCTGGCGAGGACCGCAGACCTCCACCGGCCACTCGGCCGCCGCCCGGCAAGCGGGCGACCGGGCGGGCCGCAACGCCCGCCTCGGCCCCTCCACCGAACTACCTGCCGCTCGCGGCAAGCTCACGGGACGATGAATCGCGACGATGTTTCCCGTCCGGCTCCGCGGCGCGACACGCAGCGGGCGCGGGTATACGACGCCGAGCAGTTGGTGCGTGGTGTCTTCGATCGCGCCGAGGAATTCGGGCATCGCACTGTCGATATCTATGGTTCGCAGGTGACCTTGCCGGTCGAGCGGCGATTCGCGTCGGTGGAATCGGTGCAGAGTTATGTCGACAAGGTGCTTACGCTGAATTGGGTTCGAGCCCGATGGGATCGGGCGGTGGTTTCGGTGCGGGTCCGTGCGCGGGCGGGCACGGCCGCGGCACATTACGAACGTGCCGCTGCCGTGCTCGCCGTCCCACTCCATACCGGCGCCACCGCATGGGCGTTGCGGGAACTGGTTGTTCTGCACGAACTCGCCCATCATTTGGCGCCGACCCCCGACGAAGTGTCGCACGGACCCGAATTCTGCACTCGCTATGCGGAATTGGCCGACGGCGTGATCGGTCCCGAGGCGGCTCTGCTGATCCGGGCGACATTCGCCGGTTGCGGAGTCCGCTTCGGGTAAGCCTCGATTACCGGCCCCCGGTGCTGCCCGGGGCGCTGCCGCGCCCGCCCTGTCCGCTTCCGCGCGGACCGGTCGAGGTGCAGGACTTGCTGTCCGTGCAGGGTGAACCGCTCGTCGAACCGCCACTCCCGCCACCGCCGAGCGATCCCCGAGCAGCGACGAAACTCGACTGCGCGGGGTCTGGTGTCGCTGCGGCGGCCACGCCGACCCCCATCACGCTGAACGCGGCGATCATCGCGGCGGCAATTGCTGTTCTCATTGTTTCCCCTTCGTTCTCGGCTACGAGTCGATCGTGCGGGAAGGGGGCTAATGAATTCTCAACGGCCGCTTGTAGATAAGGCTCGAGGCCCCGGTGCAGGCGCACCGGGACCTCGATTGGACGGGTGTTGCCGATCAGTCCTCGGTGACCTGGACGTCGACGTCGATATTGCCGCGGGTCGCGTTGGAGTACGGGCACACCTGATGTGCCTGGTCGGCCAGCTGCTGCGCTTCCTCGCGGGTGAGGTGGGGAAGGGTGACCTCGAGGGTGACGGCGAGCTGGAAGCCGCCCTTGTCGTTCGGGCCGATCGAAACCTGCGCACCCACAGCGGAATCGGCGATATTCGCGCCTGCCTTCTTGCCGACCAGGCGCAGCGCGGAGTGGAAGCACGCGGCGTAGCCGGCCGCGAACAGCTGCTCGGGGTTGGTCCCTGCGCCGTCGCCGCCCATTTCCTTCGGCGGGGCGAGCACCACGTCGAGCTTGCCGTCGGTGGTGCGGGCGGAGCCGGTACGGCCTTCGCCGGTGGCAAGGGCTTCAGCGGTGTAGAGAACCTGCATGGGGAGTCTCATTTCTCGATGAGGGAATCGGTCAGTTTGCGGAGCAGAGTGCGAAGGGCCGCGGCTTCGTCGCCGGTCAGACCCGCGGCTTGCGCCATTTCCGTGGGAATGGCGCAAGCTCGGGCGCGCACGGCCCGCCCGTGATCGGTGAGCACGATGTCGACGCGGCGTTCGTCGTCGGCCGCGCGCCTGCGTTGCACGAACCCGGTTGCTTCCAGCCGCTTGAGCAGCGGTGACAGAGTGCCGGAGTCCAGATCGAGCGCCCTGCCGAGCTCGCCGACGCTGCGGCCGTCGCGTTCCCACAGTGCCAGCATCACCAGGTACTGCGGGTAGGTGAGCCCTAGTTGTTCCAGTTTCGGACGGTAGACCGCCGTCATCGCTCGCGAGGCCGCGTAGAGCGGGAAGCACAGCTGCTCGTCGAGGGTGAGTCCGTCGGTCATGAAAAAACCATAGCGCACAATTAAGTTGTGTGCAACCAAATTGGGCCGATGGCTACCCTCGGTGGCCGAGGCGTCTAGGAGTGGCGCCTACGGACCGGGGTCGGCAGCTGAACCGTCCTCGAGCAATGCGCGCACCCGTTCATACCGCCGCATCCACCACTGGGCCCGCTCGGCATCCGGATGCCGGTATCGATCCATCGCAGCGGGATCGGGTTCCGGCGCACTGGTCGGCACCGCCAACCACCCGTCCACCGGTCGCAGCGAATCGGCAACGAGATCGCCCTCGAACAGCGCGAGAGTGCCGAGCCCACAGGCGAATTCGAGCTCCGGCAGCGTCCCGGCCAGAGCGATCTGGGCTGCCAGCCCCACACTCGTCTCCAGTGCCGACGACACCACCGTCGGCAGCCCGGCGGCCTCGGCAACCGCGAGCGCCCGCCGCACCCCACCCAGCGGCGTGCATTTGAGCACCGCAACATCCGCCGCGCCTGCCACCGCAACGCGCAACGGGTCCTCCGCCCGCCGGATCGACTCGTCGGCCGCGATCGGCACCGAGACCCGCGCCCGCACCTCAGCGAGTTCCTCGATGCTCCCGCACGGTTGCTCGACGTACTCCAATCCGCCTGCCGCCGAATCAAGTTCCCGAATTCGCCGCACCGCTGTCTCGACATCCCACGCCGCATTGGCGTCGACCCGGACGGCGCCGGAATCCCCGAGCGCCGCCCGCACCGCCGCCACCCGCGCCAGATCTTCGGCCGACGAATCAGGATGATCGGCGACCTTAACCTTCGCTGTCGCACAACCGGATTCACGGACGATTCGCGCCGCACGCTCGGGATCTACGGCAGGCACAATGCAGTTCACCGGCACCCGCTCCCGCACCGGCGCAGGCCACCCGATCGTCGCCTGCTCGACAGCGGTAGCCAACCACCCCGCCGCCTCCCGATCGTCGTACTCGGGAAACGCGCAGAACTCTCCCCACCCGTTCTCCCCGCGAATCAGCATCCCCTCGCGCACGGTGATCCCCCGAAACCGCGTACGCAGCGGAATCGCGTAAACAAAGGTCTCGAAGTCCACGCCATCACCCTAAGCGTTGCGCAGTGTCGGAGAGGGTGACCTGCTCTGCCTACTTGTACGCCGGACCGTAGAAGTCGGGTCGCAGGCCAGACGGCAGAAACGGGCGCGGTCGGATACGGCGCACCGGTGACGGGTCTCGGCCGTAGCCGAGGACGACCGTCGGCGGCGGCATCCGAGTGGACGCCGCCGGCGACCGCATTCACAACCTTTCGATGATGGTCGCGTTGGCGAGCCCGCCCGCTTCGCACATGGTCTGCAAGCCATAACGCGCGCCACGCTGGTGCAGGGCGTGTACCAGGGTGGTCATCAGACGTGCCCCGGAGGCACCGAGCGGGTGACCGAGGGCGATGGCACCGCCGTTGACGTTCACCTTGCTGTGGTCGGCGCCGGTTTCCTGCGCCCAGGCCAGGACGACGGGCGAGAACGCCTCGTTGATCTCGATCAGGTCGATGTCGGACAGGTCGAGGCCCGCCCGGCGCAGCACCTTCTCGGTCGCGGGGATCACCGCGGTGAGCATGAGCAACGGGTCGTCGCCCGCGACGGCGAAGCTGTGCAGCCGGGCAAGCGGGCGCAGGCCGAGCTGCTCGGCCCGCTCGCCCGACATGATGAGCACGGCCGAACTGCCGTCACTGACCTGGCTGGCGGAGGCGGCGGTGATCTCCCAGCCGATCTGCGGGAAGCGCGCCGCCATGGCCGGGTCGTAGTAGGCGGGCTTCAGCTTCGCCAGCGTTTCGAGGGTGGAGCCGATGCGAATGCCCTCGTCGGCGGTCAACCCGTTCAGCGGGGCGAGTTCGTCGGCGAAGAGCCCATCTTTCGTTGCGCGGGCGGCCTTTTCGTGGCTGTTCAGCGCGAACTCGTCGAGCTGGGTGCGGCTCAGCCCCCACTTGGCGGCGATGAGCTCGGCGCTGATGCCCTGCGGGACCAGGTCCTCCGGATACCGTTCCGCGAAGGCGACCCCGGACAGATCGGCGGCCCCGACCGCACTGGCGCCCATCGGGACTCGCCCCATGGACTCGACGCCTGCCGCGACGACGATGTCGTACGCGCCCGCGATGACGCCTTGGGCGGCGAAGTGGATGGCCTGCTGGCTGCTTCCGCACTGCCGGTCGACGGTGGTCGCCGGCACCGACTCGGGGTACCCCGCGGCCAGTGCGGCCCGCCGGGTCATATTCACGCCCTGCTCGCCGACCTGGGTGACGATGCCGCCGATCACGTCGTCGACCAGCGCCGGGTCGATGCCGCTGCGCTCGATCACCGCGCGCAGGCTGTGGGCGAGCAGGTCGACGGGATGGACGTCGTGGAGTGCGCCGTCGGGTTTGCCCCGGCCGATGGGGGTGCGTACCGCTTCGACGATGACCGCGTCTCGCATGGGAGTCCTCTTCCCTCTGGCTATATCAGACAATAGCCAGATTAGACGCTAGCTATCATTTGCTCAAGTCAGGGAGGCGTATGATGACGGCTATGGCAGCGGTGATGGAAGGACCCTTGGCCGATCTGAGTAGGTGGGAGACCGAAGGCTGTTCGATCGCCAGAGCCATGGAGCTCATCGGCACCCGCTCGGCCGTCCTCATCCTGCGCGAGGCCTACTACGGCACCACCCGCTTCGACGGCTTCGCCCGCCGCGTCGGCATCACCGACGCGGCGGCGGCGAGCCAGCTCCGCAAACTCACCGCGGCGGGCATCCTGGAAAAGCACCCCTACCAGGAAGAAGGCAAGCGCACCCGGCACGAGTACGTCCTCACCCAGATGGGCAGGGACCTACTCCCGGCGGTCGTGGCGCTGTGGCAGTGGGGCGACACCTACCTCCAGCCGGGCCCGGCGCCGCTACTGCGCGTCGATACCGAAACCGGCGAACCGGTCCGTGCGCGGCTCACCACACCCACCGGCGAACCGGTCGAACTCGAACAGCTCACCATTCGCGTCAACCCGGACTACCTGCGTGCCCGCAAGAAGGCGGGCCGCCGACCGGAGGGCACCGGTGCCTGATCGGTACGACGACGGAAGCCGACCGCACCGATGATGCGGTCGGCATGTCCGGCCGATCAGCGCAGCCGCTGACCGTTCTCCGTGCTGAAGAAGTAGAGGTTCGCCGGATCGGTGGACAGCGAAAGCCGCTCGCCCTTGGCCGGTGGGTTACGCCAATCCACCCGCGCCACAAGGGTTTCCCCGGACGTGCCGCTCGCACCGGTGGACAGTGCCCGGCCGTAGACGTAGGCGTCGGAACCCAGTTCCTCCACCACGTCCACCTCCATCTGCATCCCCTGACCGCCGACCTCGAGATGCTCGGGACGGATGCCGAGGACCACCGAACCCTCGCCCGCGTCGGCCACCGCGCGCGGTACCGGGACGGGGTAGCCACCGATGGTGACGGTGCCGTCGGTGACTGGCAGGGTGAACAGATTCATCGCGGGCGAGCCCATGAACCCGGCCACGAAAACATTCGCAGGGTCCCGGTACAGGTCGCGCGGCGACGCGCACTGCTGCAGCAGGCCGTCCTTGAGCACGGCGACGCGGTCGCCCATGGTCATGGCCTCGACCTGGTCGTGGGTGACGTACACCGTCGTCGTCCCGAGCCGCCGCTGCAACTGGGCGATCTGGGTGCGGGTCTGCACGCGCAGCTTGGCGTCGAGGTTCGACAGCGGCTCGTCCATCAGGAACACCTGCGGCTGCCGCACGATCGCGCGCCCCATCGCCACGCGCTGGCGCTGACCACCCGAGAGTGCCTTGGGCTTGCGGTCCAGGTATTCGGTGAGGTCGAGCAATTCGGCTGCCGCGCGCACCCTTTCGTCGCGCTCGGTCTTGGACACCTTGGCCAGCTTCAGCGCGAAACCCATGTTCTCCGCGACCGACATGTGCGGGTAGAGCGCGTAGTTCTGGAACACCATCGCGATGTCGCGATCCTTGGGTTCGGCGTGGGTCACATCGTTGTCGCCGATGAGGATGCGCCCGCCGTTGACCTCCTCGAGGCCGGCGAGCATGCGCAGCGAGGTCGACTTGCCACAGCCGGAGGGGCCGACGAGGACGAGGAATTCGCCGTCGGCGATTTCGAGGTCGAGGGCGTCGACGGCGGGTTTGCCCGCACCGGGGTAGAGCCGGGTGGCGCCTTCGAAGGTCACGGTAGCCATGCGTAGATCATTCTTCCCATCCCGGCAGGAACGTGCCGGACGATCCGAGAACAGGGTCGGCTCGGATCGTAGCGGCCCGGTGCTCCGGACGTGCTGCGGTAGCCTCGGTCCCGGAGCCCACCGAGTACCGAGGAGCGCGGTATGAGTCGTCCAGTTCGTATCGGAGTCCAGCTTCAGCCCCAGCACGCACCGGATTACGGGCTGATTCGTGATGCGGTGTTGCGGGCCGAGGACGCCGGGGTGGACATCGTCTTCAACTGGGACCATTTCTATCCGCTCACCGGTGATCCGGCGGGCGCGCATTTCGAATGCTGGACCATGCTCGGCGCGTGGGCCGAGCAGACCGAGCGGGTCGAGTTCGGTGCGCTGGTCACCGGCGGCGGCTATCGCAATCCCGATCTGCTCGCCGATATGGCGCGCACGGTCGACCGGATCAGCGGCGGCCGGTTGATTCTCGGCATCGGTGCGGGCTGGTTCCAGCGCGACTACACCGAGTACGGGTACGAATTCGGTACGGCCGGTAGCAGGCTGAACCTGTTGAAGGACAACATGTCCCGGCTCACCGCCCGCCTGCGCGTGCTTAGTCCGCCGCCGGTGCGCGACATCCCGATCCTCATCGGTGGCGGCGGCGAGCGCAAAACGCTGCGCCTGGTCGCCGAGTACGCCGACATCTGGCATTCCTTCGTCGACGTGGAGACGCTGGCGCACAAGAACAAGATCCTGGCCGAGCACGCCGCCGCCGTCGGCACCGACGAGAGCCGCATCGAACGGTCGGTGCAGTGGCAGGGCCGGGCGCAGGCCGAACAGTTGCGCGCGGCGGGTGTGAGCCTGTTCACCATCGGCGTCTCCGGTCCCGACTACGACCTCGCCGAGGTGCGCCGCGCGATCGAGTGGCGCGACGAAGTGAACCCGGAATTACTGGAAGGCCTCGCATAAAATCTTTGACCTGCCCGGATGCACCACACCAGGCGCGGGTGGCGAGTGGGGACACGGGCGGGCATTAGGGTCTATCGGCATGGCAGGTGTGCGTGCTGTGCGAACCCGGGCGCGGATTGCCGCGCTGTTGCTCCTCGTCGGCGTGGCCGCGACCGGATGCGGTGGCTCCGGTGGCGAGACGTCGACGGGTGACCTGTGCTCGCCTCCGGGCCAGAGCGCGGCGGCCGCGGCGCCGACCAATCTCGCCTCCTCCGAGACTGCGGGCACCGACCGCTACACGACCCCGACCACGGTGCCGCTCGAGTCGATCGACACCAGCAAGCTCGGCCTGCTCAGCCCGGGCAAGCTCAGCGTCGGCACCCTCTCGGACGCGCCGCCGAGCATCTGTGTGAACGGGCAGGGCACCTTCACCGGTTTCGACAACGAACTGCTGCGTGAGATCGGCGCGAAACTGGGCCTGCAGGTGGAGTTCTCGGGCACCGAGTTCGCCGGGCTGCTCGCCCAGGTGGCGGGCAAGCGCTTCGATGTCGGTTCGTCCAACATCACCACCACCGATGCCAGGCGCGAACTCGTCGGCTTCACCAACGGCTACGACTTCGGCTATTTCTCGCTGGTGGTTCCGCAGGGTTCGGCGGTCAAGGGCTTCGGTGATCTGAACTCGGGTTCGCGGATCGCCGTGGTGCAGGGCACCGTGCAGGACGAGTTCGTGGTGAACCAGCTGCGCCTGGACCCGGTGAAGTTCCCCGACTACAACACCGCGTACGCGAATCTGAAGTCCGGCCAGGTCGACGCCTGGGTCGCCCCGTCGGCGCAGGCCGAGGGCGCGATCAAACCCGGCGACGGAATCGTGGTGTCGGAGAACACCTTCAGTCTCGACAACTTCGTCGGCTACGCGGTGGCCAAGAACAACCAGCCGCTCATCGACGCCCTCAACGCGGGCTTGGACGCGGTGATCGCCGACGGCACCTACGCGCGCCTCTACGCCGACTGGGTGCCGCGCGAGCTGCCACCGGGCTGGAAGCCGGGCTCCAAAGCCGCACCGGCGCCGCAGCTTCCGGACTTCGCCGCCATCGCCGCGAGCAAAGACCCCGGCGAAGCCGAAGTGGCGCAACAGAAGTCGACCATCCAGCAGTTGAAGGACACCTTCTTCGACTGGTCGCTGTACACCAAGGCCTTCCCCGACCTCATCAAGACCGGTCTGCCGAATACGCTGATCCTGGCCGTGGTTTCGGGTGTCCTCGGCACGGTGCTCGGCATGCTGCTCGCGGTGATGGGAATCTCGCGCACCCGCTGGTTGCGCTGGCCCGCCCGCGTGTACACCGATATTTTCCGCGGCCTGCCCG
The DNA here is from genome assembly GCF_020216065.1 of Nocardia rosealba. Taxonomy (GTDB): domain Bacteria; phylum Actinomycetota; class Actinomycetes; order Mycobacteriales; family Mycobacteriaceae; genus Nocardia; species Nocardia rosealba. Next base: position 141,594 of record NZ_JAIWNA010000006.1, on the reverse strand, counting down.
CCGTGGTCATCATCCTGCTGATCGGGCTCGGTATCGGCCCGGTGGTTCGTAATGTCACCGGCGGCAATCCGTACTGGCTCGGCGCGGTGGCGTTGGCCTTGCTGGCGGCGGCTTACATCGGGGAGATCTTCCGGTCCGGTATCCAGTCGGTGGAGCCGGGTCAGCTCGAAGCGGCCCGCGCGATCGGGTTCGGGTACCGCCAGGCGATGACTCTCGTGGTGATCCCGCAGGGTGTGCGCCGGGTGCTGCCCGCGCTGATGAACCAGTTCATCGCCCTCATCAAGGACTCCTCGCTCATCTACTTCCTCGGGTTGCTCGCTTCCCAGCGCGAGCTGTTCGCGGTCGGCCGCGACCTCAACGCCCAGACCGGCAACCTGTCCCCGCTGGTCGCGGCGGGTCTGATGTATCTGGTGCTGACCATCCCGCTCACCCACCTGGTGAACTACATCGACCGCCGGATGCGCACCGGAAAACCGGTTCCCCCGGTCGATCCGCTCGAACAGGCCGTCATCACGGAAGGCCGGGGCGCATGACCGCCACGCCCGCCCGCGCTTGCGAAGGAGTTACAGCTCGATGAGTGCATCCCTGACCGGTACCGGCCTGCATCTGACGCTGGGCAACAATCACATCCTGCGCGGCGTCGACATCCACGTCGACGCGGGCCGGACCACCACCGTCATCGGGCCGTCCGGTTCCGGCAAGTCGACCCTGCTGCGGGTGCTCAACCGCCTGCACGAACCCGATTCCGGCGACATCCTGCTCGACGGCGAATCGGTGCTGCGCGAGAACCCCGACCGGTTGCGTCAGCGCATCGGCATGGTGTTCCAGCAGTTCAACCTGTTCCCGCACAAAACGGTCGCCGACAATATCGCCCTCGGACCGCGCAAACTGCGCGGGCTCTCGACCGAGCAGGCACGGGCGCTCGCGGTGGAGCAGCTCGAGATCGTCGGCCTTGCCGACAAGGCCGACGCGCGACCAGGTTCGCTGTCGGGTGGTCAGCAGCAGCGCGTCGCCATCGCCCGCGCCCTCGCCATGAAACCGGAACTGATGTTCTTCGACGAGGCCACCTCCGCGCTCGACCCCGAGCTGGTGAAGGGCGTGCTCGCGCTCATGGCCGACCTCGCCGCCGGCGGCATGTCGATGATCGTGGTGACCCACGAGATGGGGTTCGCGCGCAGCGTCTCCGACAGCGTGGTGTTCATGGATCAGGGCCAGGTCGTGGAGACCGGCGCGCCCGGCGAACTGTTCGACGATGCCAAGACCCCGCGTCTGCGCCGCTTCCTCGATCAGGTCCTCTGACCAGCACGAAGGGCTCGCAGCAACGTATGCGCAACTGCTAATGTCGGGAGAGTTGCAAGCTCGATTCGACCCGGAGGAGAGCAGATGACCACCGCGCACGCCGAACATCCGCAGCACACCCACGTCCACGGCCCCACCTGTGGGCACGTCGCCGTCCCCCACCAGGACCACGTCGACTACGTCCACGACGGGCATTTGCACCGCGAACACGAGGGCCACTTCGACGAGTGCGAACCCTCGTCACACGTCGCCTGCTCCAACCACGACCACGTCCACGGCCCCGGCTGTGGGCACGTCGCCGTCCCACACAACGACCACGTCGACTACATCCACGACGGCCACCGCCACGCACCCCACGACGGGCACTACGACGACCACTGACCGCCCCGGCCCGCTGTGGTGCCGCCGGCCGCAGCCACTGCGGGTCTTCGAGGATGTCGCTGAAAGCGAGGGCGGCTGAACCGAGACATCGCCGTCGCGGCCGAGACCGGGGTTGCGGTCGGGATCGCCGGTTGAGCGGTCGCGGTGGTTGCACCGCCGACCAGGCAAGCTGGTCAATCGGTGACAGTGGCGAAGGCCGACCAGAGGAGCGGGGAGTTCTCGGGGGTCGGGGTGGTTTGCCATGCTGCGAGCTGGGTTCGTTGCCAGTTCAGGAGGGTCGATACCGGGGTGGGGGAGTCGTGGGCGGTGTCGACGGCGCGGATGGCGGCTTGCAGCGGGTAGCCGGTCGTCGCGGTGAGGGTGTGGAAGGCGTGGTCGGTGGGCAGCGGCCAGCGGGTGGCGGTGACTAGTTCGGCGCCTGCCGACAGCGCTGCGGTTGTCAGGCCGAGGGCTTCGGTGAAGCGCTGGTCGCCACCGCTTTCGCAGGCGATGAGCGCTACCCGGCTCGGCATCGGCCACAGGTCGCGGCCGGGGACCGGGGTGGGGTCGAGGGTGTAGGTGCCGAGCAGCAGGTCCTTGGCCGACAGCGGGCGGTGGGAGCGGGTCGGCGCCGCGAAGCCACGAGTGTCCGTGGTGCACGCCAGGTGCAGTTGCGCGTGCTCGCTTTCCCCGGACTCCGGTGCGGGTGCGGTGACATGGCCGACGTAGATCAGGCGGCTCGCGCCCGCGCGGAGTGTGTCGGACAGCCAGTCGCGGTCCAGATCGGTGCGACGGAACAGTTCCACCGTATCGGCGACCGTCGGCACGACGCGGTCACCGTAGGTACTGAAATGTTGCGCCACAACGGAATCCGCACTCGGGCGGCCGAGCACCGACCCGAGCTCGGAGTCCGCGCGGAAACCGGGAACTCGCGGATCCAGCACCGCCACCACCGGCAGGTCCCGGGTCTCACTCCAGCGCCGCACCATTCGATCCGGTGCCCGAACCACCGACACCGGCGCCAGCAGGCTCACATCGGCGATATCGAGGAGCCGGATCGCCGGATCGGGCGCGATGATCTCCCACGGAACCTGGGCGAGCCGAGGCGACGGCTGAATCCGCAGATGCGGTCGAGTGCCCCGCTGCGACAGTTCGTACAGTTGCACCGCCAGCCCGTATGGGAGCAGTGCCCGCGACAATGCCTGCGCCAGTGCGTTTTCCGCCTCGGGATCGACCAGTGCGCCCTCGGTCATCACCCGGCTCAACTCGTCCGGGCGGCTGGGATCAGGCACAGCTGCGGCCAGCTGTCGCAACACCGCACGCACATCATCACGCGGCAGCATCGCCACCCCGCGCGCCGAAGTGTCGCCGACCCACCTCCAGGAAACGTAGACGTCGCCGGCATCGGCCATCCGGATCAGCGTGGTCGGCTGTTCAATGCTCACGGTCACTCACTCATTGCTCTCGGGGGTCGACAGCCGCAGACACAGACTCGTGGCGCGCAGGCACTCGCCGGCTTGCCGATTGCCGGGCGCCGGCTGGTTGCTTGCGGGGGAGCGGGCGCCGGCTCGTTGCGCTCGGGAGTGCGGCGGTCACAGGGCGATCACCCGTTCGTCGCGGATCAGCCGGCCGTACCGCTGCTCGGCGTGGGAAATGTAGTCGGACAGAAGGAGTCGACCGTTATCGGAAAGGCGGGGCGGTGGGGCCACGGGGATTCCTGCTGCTGCGGCTACGTCGGCGAGGGCGGTGCCGAGGTGAAGGGCTGGGGTCGCGTCGTCGGGTGGGGGCGGGTCGAGCAGCTCGAATTCGAGAGTGGCCGAGGGCGGTTCGGCCAGGAGCCCGACATCGAGAGCTGTTCCCGCGCAACGGCTGTCGACCAGGTCTGCAACCAATTGCCCGTCCCCGGTGCGGGCCGCGCACTGAAAGGCCAGGCGCATGGCGGGTTCGGCGACCGTGCGGTGCCAGTGTTCGCGCTGGTTCCCGTTGGGCAGGGTGTGGCGGACCGCATCGATGGCCAGCGCGGCAGGGACCGCGAGGGTGAGCGCGCGCGACAGTGTGGCCGGATCGGGCTGAGCGTCGGACTCGATCCTCCGGTGCAACAATTCGGCGTGCCAGTAATCGAGCTGCGCGCAGTGCATTCCGAGACCGTGTTCGGCGTAGACCTCGAACGACATCGCGAGCAGTTCCTCCGCGAGGGCGAGGTCGTCCTCGGCGGCGGCGACGGTGGCCAGCCGCAACCGCACATCGGCCGCGTCGAGCACTGCACCGGCCTTGTCGAAACAATCGAGCGCATGCCGATATCGGGCGCGCGCGGTGTCGAAGTCACCCCTGCCTTCGGCCAGGTAGCCGTAGGTTTTCGCGCCGATACCCGCGCGATGCTCCAGCTCGGCTCCCGCGAAGAACCCCTGGCTGGCCGCCAACGGCTCCTCGGCATCGCCGAAGCGGCCCGACCGCACGAACATGATGGCCAGGTTCTGCTGGGTTTCGGCCACGGCCGCGGCATCGCCCGCCGCCTCGAACGCGGCCAGCGCCTGCTGCGCGAAGTCGACGGCCAGCTCACGTCGGCCGATCTCGAACGACGCGGCCGCCAGATTCATCAGCGGATGACCGATCAGCTCGGGCGCCAGCCGGCGCGTGACGTCGAGCGACTCGGCGGCGAGCTCATTGGCCCGCGCCCACTGCTGGCGGTGCAGCGCGACAGCCGTCAGCGAGAGCAGGCACGCCACCGGCAACAAGCCCTGGTCGGTGCCGTCGGCGAGCAGCAGCCGGGCCTCTTCCAGCGTCTCCTGGGCGGAATCGAGTTCACCCAGATGCTGGTATGCCTGCGACAGATTGACCAGTGCGGCCGGTCGTTGATGCGCCGCGTCGGCCGGCATCACGGCAAGCGCGGTCCGCATCAGACTCACCGACCGTCGATGCTCGCCCAGCTCGTCGGCCATGCTCGCCGCATTGATCAGCGCGGCGCTGCGCAATCGGGGCGGTGCGTCCTGCGCGGCGCGTTCGAAGATCTCCAGCGCCCCGAGCACGTCACCACGCTGGTAGGCCGCATAGCCCGCGGCGAGCTGGTCGTCGTCGCCGTCCGATGTTCTACCGGTCGCTGCCATCGCATCGGCTCCTTGTCGTTCGGGCGGTGCCTGCGCGCATCAGAAGTCCTCGTCGGACTCGGCCGCTGCGGATTCGGCGGTGAGCAGCGGGTCGGTGGTCTGGCCGGTGAGCCGTCTGCGGACGAAGTCGCGGATGCGCGCACGCTCAGCGGATTCGTCGTGGGTGCTCTCCGGGCCGACGCCGGGGACGAAAACCGAGAGAGTGGTGAAGGTTTCGACGCCCTCCGGTAGCTGGATCTCGGCCGACCAGCTGTCTGTCCGCAGCTTCAGCCCGATGGTGACGAAGAGCTCGGTTCCGATGTCGAAGCCGAGCCCGACGCGAGGGCGCAGGTGCTCGGGAACATTCGGTGGGCAGTCCGGTGCGGCAACAACCGTGACGCGCACCTTGGACCCACCGGAACTGCGTACAACGTTCCAGGACAACGTATTCCCGCCTGCGTCGAACAGCCCCGGCGGGCATCGCCGCCAATCCCAATCACCACTTCCACGTGTCATGACAAGGCCGTCGCCGGCCCGCGTCCCGCCTGCGGCAAGCGCGTAATCATCAGCGCGAGAGGTTGATTCATGCCCCGCTTCGGCCATCGGGCCGGTCGCGTCGTCACCCGACTGCGTCGACCGGGCGGGTGGAGCGGACTGTTGGGCGGGCGCGTCTCGCCGGTAGGTGAGGTCGGCAAGGTCCTCGCCCGTGCCGATCCCTATGAGCTCCGAGTCCGCGAGCACCATCTCGCACCTCTCGGAAAGCTGCCGAATTTCCTCGTCCAGAAGGTTTGGGTCGAGGGCCGGTATCCCGTCGACAGTCGATGCGGGCCACCATCGAGAAGCCCAGTGCGCGTAGGCCAGCCGCCGCAAAGCGACCACCAGATCCGCGCGCGCTGGTTCGGTGGCGAGCTCGCCGTCGACACCGTCAGCCACCGCCAGCGCGACGCTCTCCCCATAGATCGCCCACAGCCAGTCCTGCGCGGCATCCGCATCGTCGAGCACAGCGGCAGGCATCTGCCGATCGTCGAGAACGCTCCAACTGAGATGTCCACCAACAACTTCGAGAACCATCGCGTCCAACGGTGCCGAGATATCGGTGATCAAGGGGCCGGGACCGACGGTCACCAACCCCTCGGAGCGGCTGAGCCGAATCATCAACTGGCCCTCGCCTCTTCGATATCGACAGTCGCGACGGTGAGCGCCTGTTTCACCCGCGTCCGATGATCGAGCATCACCGACCGCGCCACCCCATCGAGCAGATCCCACAGCTCGGCCGGATCGAACACCGCGAGCTCGCGTACGTCCCGGCCGTGCAACCGCACCCACAACCTGCGCAGATACGGGCGCCACGGTATCCGCAGCTCAGCGGCGACCACGTCCAGCGGTCCGCTCGCTATCTCACCGAGGTGCACCGAGTAGCGCCGCGCTTGCAGGACATATGCTTCCCGACGCCATCGCGCGTTCACCACCGCGTGCGCCCGCGACCCGCGTTCACCGCGAGCGTCGGACATCACGACCGGGTTCGGTGCTACCGACATCGCACCCAACGGTGAAAGTCCGAGCGCCAGTTCACAACCCGCTGACGCCGTCACCCGAAGAGATTCGTCGAGCAACCCCCACGGCGAACAGCTCCGGGTCACCTCGGTGCTCACCAACGTCGGCAGTTCGGGCAGGTCGGTCCGGTCGATGCTGCCCTGCAGAACGGTGAAGACACGTTCGTAGATGCTCCGGTCGAACGGGAGCGCGAGGGTGGCGGTCGATGCGGTGGCGCCGACAACGGGGCGTGGTGGGCATTCGTGCAGGGTCAGGCCCAGGTCGTCGGCACCGTGCCTGGGATGCGGGCGCCACAGGGCGATTCCTCGGTGGGTGCCGACCTTGTCCTCGATCAGCTCGTCGAGCAGCGGGCCGGCGTCGGCGGGGTCACCCTCGCGGGCCAGAGTGCTCGCGTCGAGTAGTTCGATCAGCGCGGAGGCGAGGTCGCGCGCACCAGAGCTCGCCAATGGCCGTGTGCGCCAAGCGGACTCGATGAGCGATGTCAGTTCGGCGAGCCGGTTCGGTTCGGTCACCAGGTTTTTCAGCGCCGTCGTCGTGCGCCCGCCCGTTCCCTCGTGCACCTCGCGTAGCACCGCGACGGCACGCTCGCGGGCATCCGCTCCCGGTTCACCGTGCAGAGTCGCCAGTTCGAAGCACCGCTGGAAGTACAGATCCTGCGCGTTGCCCTCGGTGATCCGTAAGGCGCGCCGCGCCTGCTTGAGCACGGTGAACCAGCTCGCGCAGGCCCGCAGCGCATCGGAACGCGCGAGTACCAGGGAGGTCAGCAAGGTGACGCCGTCGGCGTCGAGGACGCTGCCCGCGCACCGCGGATGCTGCACCGGCCGGATCACCAGCGGGTCGAGGATCAGTTTCACGGTGCGCCGCAACGGCGCACCCTGTGGTCCGCTCAAGGCGTCGACACCGTCGAGCCCGCGCCACACCTCGTCGAGCACCATGGCGCGGGGTCTTCGCATTCGACCAGGGTAACCGCAGGTCAGCCGACTGTCCGAGGGAAAACTTGGGATCGGTAGGCGGCGCGCGATTTCTACCTTTCTCGCAACGGGTTCACCGACCCGCTCACACCGAGAGAGAACGGAAACACCATGAACACCAAGCTGATCGCCACCCTCGCCGCCGCCTCCGCCGCGACCGCCCTGTTCGTCACCGGCTGCAGCGACACCGGCAGCTCCACCAGCACCCCGTCCAGCACCGCCGCCCCGGCGCCGGCCGCGGGCAGGTCCACCGCCAGCGTCGACGGCAAGGAACTGACCGCGAAGTTCGACACCACCTGCGCCAAGCAGGCCGGAACACTGGCACTCGCCCTCACCGACACGGCCAACGCCACCTACGGCAGCCTGTCGGTGAGCGCGACGCTGGAGGGCGAAACGGTGCAGGCCGTCGCCATCGCGGGCAGCCAGGGCGGGTCGAGCGGCATGCCGTACGCCGTCGGCTACGGCAACGGCCAGCCCGGCGGCTCGGCCACCCTCGCCAAGGACGGCAACACTTTCCGCGTCACCGGTGAGGGCGTCGGCGCCCCCGACATGACCAACCCGCTGGCGGGCCCGTCGACGGTGAAGTTCGACATCACCTTCGCCTGCTCCACCATCGTCGGCTGACCTGACCCCCTGATCGCGATCCGGTCGCATCCATCCCGAGGAGAATCATGAAATCCAAGCTGCGTGCGGCCGCGGTCGCCTTCGGAATCCTGGCCATCGGCTACTACCTCTACTACGGCCTCACCTACACCCCCGACGAATTCACCGGCACCATGCTCGGCTGGGTCGGCCCGCAGATGGCGTTGCCCATCATCGCGCTGACGATCGTGCCGATGGTCTTCGCCTTCACCGGCGACGGCATCTTCGAGGCCTTCACCGGTCACAACAGCTCGGAGTTCCGCAGCGGTGAGATCGGTATCGGCACCATCACCTCGTTCCGCCAGACCGGGGTGTCGGTCAACGACCAGCCGCAGGTGCGGATCGAATTCCGGGTCGAAGGCGCCGACGGCAAGACCTTCGACTCCCACGCGAAGATGATCGTGCCGCTCACCGAACTGGCACTGCTGCGACCCGGTGTGGTCCTGCCGGTGCGATACCTGCCCGGCCGCACCGACAAGGTGGAGGTCGACCGCTCCGGCGATGCAGGCGCCGCCCAGCGCGCCATGAACGAATCGCTCATCCGCAAGGGCATCACCACCCGGGACAAGCTCGACATCGCCGAACGCGGCATCGCCGCCCAGGCGGTGGTCCGCAGTCTGGATGTGCCCGGCCGGATCCGGGGCGGGTACACCGAGGTGGTGCTCGGACTGGTGGTCACCCGGCCCGACGGCACCACCTTCCAGACCGGTGCCGAGAAGTACCTGCCGCCGACCGCGATCGGATCGGTGCAGGTGGGACGCATCATCGGCGTCCACTACCTGCCCGGTGACGAACAGGAGGTGGTGATCTCACTGCCCATCAATGCCTGACCCACCACCCACTCGGCGCGTGCTGCCCACGCGCCGAGTTTTGGTCGTGCGTTCACCTTCACGTTCCCGACGGCTCGCCTGCGCTGCCTACCGTGCCGGAAACCGCACTAATCAGGAGTAACCGTGAGTCTGAAACCGCTCGCCCTTTTCGTCACCCACGACGGTCAGTCGTCACGCTCGGCCATCACCTGCGAATACAAGTGCGGCAACGCCTGCTTCCACGAGGTCCCCAACACCTCCGACGGCGAGTACTTCGGTGACATCGTCGCCCGGCTGAACCGTCGCGGACTCATCAAGGGCGGCGCCGCGGCAGTGCTCGCCGTCGGCGCCGCGAGCGTGCTCGCCGCCTGTGGCGACGACAGCTCCGACACCGGTTCGGCCGGCTCGCCCGGCACCGGCACCGGCTTCACTCCCGTCGCGCCGAACAAGGAAGACGCCGTCGTCGTCCCCGAGGGCTACGAGCAGTCGGTACTGATCCGCTGGGGTGACGCGGTGATCGAGGGCGCACCCGCCTTCGACTTCGAGAAGCAGACTCCGGCCGCCGCCGCCAAGCAATTCGGCTACAACTGCGACTTCGCCGGCCTGCTGCCCATCGAGGGCGAGGTCGACAAGTACGTGCTGGTCGTGAGCCACGAGTACAGCACCGAGCCGATGATGTTCCGCGGCTACAACAAGGACGCGCCGACCCGCGAGCAGTTCGAGATCGCCCTCGCCTCGCACGGCCTGAGTGTTGTCGAGGTACACGGGCAGGCCGGCTCGGGTCAGCTGAAGCCGGTGTTCGGCAAGTACAACCGTCGCATCACCGCGACCACCGAGTTCGAGGTGCGTGGTCCGGCCGCCGGGAGCGCGCTGCTGAAGACCAAGGCCGACCCGACCGGTACCAAGGTGCTCGGCACCCTGAACAACTGCTCCGGTGGGGTAACCCCGTGGGGCACCGTGCTTTCCGGTGAAGAGAACTTCAACCAGTACTTCGGCAACGCCGAGAAGGTGACCGATGCCGATGTCGCCAAGAAGCTGAAGCGTTACGGCATCGAGGGTGGCGCGTCGGAGCGTCGCTGGGAGAACTTCGATCCCCGTTTCGATCTCACCCAGGAACTCAACGAGGTGAACCGCTTCGGTTACGTCGTGGAGGTGAATCCGTGGGATGCCTCGTCGGCGCCGGTGAAGCACACCGCCCTCGGCCGCTTCAAGCACGAGGCCGCGACCATCCACGTCACCGCCGACGGCAGCGTCGTCGCCTACAGCGGTGACGACGAGCGCTTCGACTACATGTACAAGTTCGTCTCCGCCAAGAAGGTGCAGCCGGGCGTCGGTGCGTCGAGCATGCGCCACAACATGACCATCCTCGACGAGGGCACCCTCTACGTCGCCAAGCTCACCGGCGACCACGCCGCCGAGATCGACGGTTCCGGCAAGGTCCCCACCGGCGGATTCACCGGTAAGGGCGAGTGGATCCGCCTGCTCGAGACCGGCGCCGACGGCAAGGGCAAGTCGTTCGTCGACGGCATGTCGGCCGAAGAGGTCGCCGTGTTCACCCGCCTGGCCGGTGACAAGGTCGGCGCGACCAAGATGGACCGCCCCGAGGACTTCGAGACCAACCCGAAGACCGGCAAGGTGTACGTGGCGCTGACCAACAACACCAAGCGCGGCGAGGAAGGCAAGCCGGGTCCCGACGAGGCCAACCCGCGCAAGCTGAACAAGAACGGTCAGGTCCTCGAGCTCACCGACAATCACACCGGCACCGAGTTCACCTGGACCCTGCTGCTGGTCTGCGGTGACCCCGCCGCCGCCGACACCTACTTCAGCGGTTTCGACAAGTCCAAGGTCAGCCCCATCTCCTGCCCCGACAACCTGGCCTTCGACCCCTACGGCAACCTGTGGATCTCCACCGACGGCAACGCCCTGAAGTCCAACGACGGCCTGTTCGCCGTGGTCCTCGACGGTCCCAACCGCGGTGAGACCAAACAGTTCCTCACCGTCCCCCGCGGCGGCGAGACCTGCGGTCCGATCATCACCGAGAAGCAGGTCATCGTCTCCGTCCAGCACCCCGGCGAGTCCGACGACGCCACGGTCGACAAGCCCCTGTCGAACTGGCCCGACGGCGGCACCACCCAACCCCGCCCGTCGGTCGCGGTGGTCTGGAAGAAGAACGGCGGTCGCATCGGCGTCTAACCCGCGCCGACACCCGATCTGCTGACGAAGCCGCTACCCGACTGGGCGGGTAGCGGCTTTGTCATGTCCTCGCCGCCGGATCAGGACTCGTCGGTGGGTGGACGTATGTTGGGGCGCACGGCGGCGATGGGAGTGGTGTGAAGGTGGGTAGGCGGGTGCGGTTCGAGCCAGGGGTGGCGGTGCTGGGGGAGTTGCGGGCCGCGGTTTCGCCTGATGACGATCCGGTCGGGGAAGGTGAGGTTTCCGGGGTCGAGTATCGGGACGTCGATTTCGCCGATGCGCAGGTGTACGGGTTCGGTGCCGAGGGGTGCCGGTTCGTGAGTGTGCGGTTCCCGACCTTGTTGCGGCAGGCCACCATCGCGGAATCGGAATTGCAGGTGTGCGATCTGGCGAATGTGCAGGCCGATGATTCCTCGATGTTCGAGAGTGTGGTCGGCAACGGCCGGATCACCGGGTTGTCGTGGACCGCAGGGGTTCTGCGTGACGTGCTCGTGGAGTCGACGCGGGCCGACATGGCCTCGTTCGCCGAATCCCGTTTGAGCAAGGTCGTTTTCCGGGATTGCGATCTGCGCCAGGCCGACTTCCAGCGCACCGACTTCCGCAATGTGCGCTTCGAACGCTGCAATCTCGCGGGTGCGCGGTTCACCGGAGCCCGCATCCAGCAGGATCTCCGTTTCGAAGAGTGCGATCTCACCGGCATCTACGGGGTCACCGCGTTGCGTGGCGCGACGATTCAGGGCGGCGACCTCGAAACGCTCGCCGCCACGCTGGCCCGCGAACTCGGCATCACGGTGGAGCTCGGGAGCTAGCCCAGCCAGTCGAGGACCGAGGCGGCCGTCCAGGACTGTTGCATGCTGCCCAACGGGGCGCCGGTGAAAGGTTCGTAGTACTCGGCGAAGCTGCCGTCGGCGGCTTGGCGCAGACCCTCGGCGCGCAGAAGGTAGGAGCGTTCGGCCCAACCTCGGCGGGCGAAGGCCCACGAGAACAGCCAGCTCATGACCGGCCAGACGGGGCCGCGCCAGTATTCCCGGGGCCGGAAATCCTTGGCGACAGGGGAAGTCGAGGGCGGGAGGGCGTAGCGCAGGTCGGGGTGGCCGCAGAATCGTGGGCCCTCGAAGGTGTTGAGCAGGGCGCGTTCGGCGGGCCGGGACAGGCCGCCCGAGATCAGCGGCGCGAACATGGCCAGCGTCTCGGTACTGATCCACCGGCCCAACCGCACGTCGTAATCCTTTGCGGCACCGGTCCGTTCATCGGCCGTGGCCGCCACACCCTTGCGGAAGCGCGCCGCCCAGCCGTGCAGTTCCCGCACGTCGGCATGCGGCTGCTTGTACTCCTCGCCGATATCGGCGAGCACCTCGCAGGCCAGCGCGAAGATCGCGGAGACGAACACGTCCTCCACGGCGAAACTCATCACCGAGGTGAGCTGGAAGTCGTCGTAGTTGGCGCGCCGCATCTGTTCGACCAACCACAGGTACCGGTCGTACTCACGATCGCTCGGACGTTGGGTCGGGTCGGAGATGACGACGGTGTCGGCCCGGCGATACGGCGGAAGATCCACGCCGGGAACGACATTGGCGTAGGCGCGGTCCCAGCGCGGCGAGTTGTCCATGCCGGATTCCCACCCGTGGTACAGCGTGATCCGGCCATTTTCCTTGGGGTCGCGCGCATGGGCGAGCCACCGGTGCCAGCGCACCAGATCCGGCCACCGCCGATTCAGGAACTCCTGCGCCACCGCCCGCGTGGAACGCCCGTGCCTGCGCGAATGGTCGAGAATGCGCTGCACGGCGATGGCGTGCACCGGTGGCTGGGTGATGCCGGAGGTGTCGGGCCCCTCCGGGGCGTTGGCGGCCAGCCTGCGGCACTCCCAACGCGCGGGCCCGGGGAAATACCCGTCGACACCGTTGGCGAACACGATGTGCGGGATCATCCCGTTCTTCCACTGCGCCGACAGCAGCGTGTCGAGTTCGACGACCGCCCGCTCCACGCTCAACGGCGCGAGCCCGACCGCGACGAAGGCCGCGTCCCAGCTCCACATGTGCGGATACAGGCGCGGCGCGGCACTGGTCATGGTGCCCAGGTCGTTGCCGCGCAGAAGGTAGGCGGCGCGTGCCGCGAGCTGCGTGGGGGTGAAACCCGGGTCGGTCATCTCCCTATTCTGCGGCGGAGCAGCACCGATGGCATCCCGACATGACTGTGACGATCAGTACCCGGTCTCGCGGGTGACATTCTGCGACGCCGTGCCGACCGAACTGAGCATGGTGGTGATGCACAACCCGAGCACCAGGTTGATGACCGCGGTCGCGATCTTGGCCTCGATATCGGCGACGAAGGTGAACGGCAGGATCACCGCCACGGCCGTGAGCAACAGGCAGATCCAGGTGAAGAACGTCATCGGACTCGGCATCGCCAGCAGCAGCACCATCAGCAGCGCGGTGGCCAGCAGGGCGGCACCGGCGGCGGCGACGGCATACGACGTGGTGGAGACGGTGCCGTAGGCGCCGGCACCCTCCGGGGAGAGGATCGCGATGCCGAGCACACCGCGCACGAGCATGATCGCGACGACCGCGAGCAGCGCGGCGACGACGGCCGTCCCGATGCCGCCCGCCCACAGCTTGCCCACATTGACCTTGGGCTCCTGGGGTTCGCCCGGCTGCGGGGCGTACTGGCCCTGGCCGTAGTGCGGCTGGCCCTGCTGCTGCGGATACTGCGGGTCCGAGGGTCCGTAGTTGTACCGGGGATCGGTCATAGTGCGACGGTACTAGTGCACGCCGACATCCGCCCGAGGAACGCACAGGTGTCGGCGTCGACGCGCCGGATTAGCGTGGGGCCTATGACGGTGACAAGTACTCCCGCCCCGATTGCCCTCATCACCGGCGCGAGCCGCGGCCTCGGCGCCGCCATCGCCCGCGAGCTCGCGCCGACCTACGATCTGCTGCTCGGCGCCCGCTCCGCCGACGCGCTCACGTCGATCCTGGACGAGCTGCCGGGCGCGACCGGTTGGCCGGTGCCGCTCACCGACTATCCGGCTGTCGCCGAGGCCGCCGCGCGCATCGAGCGGCTCGACGTGCTCGTGCACAACGCGGGCATCGCCGACCTCGGCACCGTCGCCGAAACCTCGCTCGACCAGTGGCGAAACACCCTCGAGGTGAATCTGATCGCCGTCGCCGAACTCACCAGGCTGCTGCTTCCCGCGCTGCGCGCCGCGAACGGGCATGTGGTGCTGATCAATTCGGGTGCGGGCCTGCGGGCCAACGCGGGGTGGGGTTCGTACGCGGCGAGCAAGTTCGGGTTGCGGGCCTTCGCGGACGCGTTGCGTCTGGAGGAGCCGCAGTTGCGCGTCACCTCGGTGTTTCCCGGGCGCATCGATACGGATATGCAGCAGGCGATCGTGGCCGATGAAGGGCGTGAGTACCGTCCGGAGGAATTCCTGACCGCCGAGACGGTGGCGCGGGCGGTACGAAACGCCGTCGACACTCCGCGCGACGCGCATCCGACGGAGATCGTTCTTCGCCCGCGCTGAAACATTGGCGGCTGGCGCCGCGGTTCTCGGCGCTCGACTCCGCCTCTTCCCTCCCTCCGGGCACTCCTTCGTCGCGCCCTCCGGTCAGTCCAGAGTCGGAGGCGCGCCGAGAACAGGACAGGCCTGCTGAGCATGGGTGTTCGTCCAAATGTGCTCCCTGGTTCTTCTGCTCGAGGGAATCTCGGGTTACGGTCCGCTGAGCTGTGCCGATGTGGTCTCGAGGAGGAGTGGATGGACAGACGTCGAATGCTGACCTTGCTCGCCGCGGGGACGGTCGGGGCACTGGCCGGTTGTGCGAGTGCGGGCGGCGAGACCGCGCCCGTGGGCGAGGCGGTCGTGCCTGTCCCACCGCCGCCCGCACCGGCGCCGCCGCGACCGGCACTGCCCCCGCCGCCCGCCGGTCCGAAGTCGATCATCGGCGCCGAGACCATCACCGCCCTGCCAGGCCAGGGCACCAGCATGGCCCTCACCGTCGACGACGGCGCGAGCCCGGAGGTGGTCGGCGCCTACATCAAGTGGGCCGAGGACACCGGCGCCCGCTTCACCTTCTTCGTCACCGGTTCGTTCGAGGCCTGGACCATCCACCGCGATGCCCTGCGCCCGCTGGTCGACTCCGGTCAGATCCAGCTGGGCAACCACACCTGGAGCCACGAGGCACTCACCAAGATCGGCGCCGACGGGGTCGTCGACCAGCTGAGCCGCACGAAAACATTCCTGCACAACAACTTCGGTGTCGACGGCACCCCGTACTACCGTCCGCCCTTCGGCTATCACAACGCCACGGTCGACAAGATCGCCGCCGACCTCGGCTACACCGTGCCGACCATGTGGTACGGCTCCCTGTCCGACTCGGGTCTCATCACCGAGGAGTACCTGATGGAGTGCGCCCGAAAGTACTTCGCCGCGCAGACCATCATCATCGGCCACGCCAACTTCCCGCCGGTCACCCACTGCTACGGGCAACTCGTCGACATCATCCGCGAGCGCAACCTGTCGCTGGTCACGCTGAACGACGTTCTCGAGGTCCGAGCCTGACGAAAATGGGCCGGCGAGAACAGAACTCGCCGGCCCATCGGTAGCTCAACGGCTACGGCACGATGTTCACCATCTTGCCGGGCACCACGATCACCTTGCGCGGGGCCGCGCCCTCGAGCAGTGCCACGACCTTCTCGTCGGCCAGCGCGGCTGCCTCGATCGCGGCCGGGTCGGCGTCGGCGGGCACCTGGATCCGGCTGCGCACCTTGCCCTTCACCTGAATCGGGTACTCCACCGAATCCGCCACGAGCAGCGCCGGATCGGCGGTGGGGAACGGACCATGGGCCAGGGAAGCGTTGTGGCCCAGCCGTTCCCACAGTTCCTCGGCGATGTGAGGCGCCAGCGGAGCGAGCATCAGGACCAGGGGTTCCACGGCCGCGCGCGGTGCGCCGTCGGGGTAGTTCTTGGTCAGGTGGTTGGTCAGCTCGATCAGCTTCGCGCCCGCCGTGTTGTCGCGCAGGGCGGCCAGATCCTCGTCTACACCGGCGATGGTGCGGTGCACCAGGCGCAGCGTCTCGTCGGACGGTGCGGCGTCGGTGGCCTTCACCGCGCCGGTCTCCTCGTCGACCACCAGTCGCCACACCCGCTGCAGGAACCGGTGCGCGCCGACGACGTCCTTGGTCGCCCACGGACGCGAGGTGTCCAACGGGCCCATCGACATCTCGTAGAACCGGAAGGTGTCGGCGCCGTACAGGTCGCACATCTCGTCGGGGGAGATGGCGTTCTTCAGCGACTTGCCGATCTTGCCGTATTCCTGGGAAACCTCGATCTCGACACCGTCGGGACCGGTCCAGAAGAACTTCGAGTCCCGCTCCACCACCTCGGCGGCGGGCACGTACGCACCGCGCTCGTCGGTGTAGGCGTAACCCTGCACATAACCCTGGTTGTAGAGGCGGCGGTAGGGCTCGCTGCTCGACACATCACCCAGGTCGAACAGCACCTTCTGCCAGAACCGCGCGTAGAGCAGGTGCAGCACCGCGTGCTCGACACCGCCGACGTACAGGTCGACACCACCCGGGTCGTTCGGGCCGTGCTTGTCGGTGCGCGGGCCGAGCCAGTACTTCTCGTTCTCCTCGGCGCAGAACGTCTCGGTATTGGTCGGGTCGGCGTAGCGCAGCTGGTACCAGGAGCTACCCGCCCAGTTGGGCATGACATTGGTGTCGCGGCGGTACTGCTTGGGGCCGTCACCCAGGTCGAGTTCCACGTTCACCCAGTCGGTGGCCTTGGCCAGCGGCGGGGACGGCTCGGAGTTCGCGTCGTCGGGATCGAAGGTGACCGGCGCGAAGTCCGCCATCTCCGGAAGTTCCACGGGCAGCATGGATTCCGGCAGGGCGTGCGCGACACCATCGGCGTCGTAGACGATGGGGAACGGCTCACCCCAGTACCGCTGCCGCGCGAACAGCCAGTCGCGCAGCTTGTACTGGATGGTGCCGGTGCCGTGGCCCTCGGCTTCGAGATGGCCGATCATGGCAGCCTTCGCCTCGTCGACCGAAAGACCGTTCAGGAAGCCGGAATTCACCAGCTCGCCCTCACCCGACCAGGCCGCCTCGGTGATGTCGCCGCCGGAGATGACCTCCACGATCGGCAGGCCGAGGGTGGTGGCGAAGTCCCAGTCACGCTGGTCGTGGCCGGGCACCGCCATGATGGCGCCGGTGCCGTAGCCGCTCAGCACGTAGTCGGCGATGAAGATCGGCACCTGGCTGCCGTCGGCGGGGTTGGTGGCGTAGGAGCCGAGGAAGACGCCGGTCTTCTCCTTGTTCTCCTGCCGCTCCAGATCCGACTTGGCCGCGATCGACTTCCGGTACGCCGCAACGGCTTCCGCCGGCGTGGCGCTGTCGTTGGTCCAGCGGGTGTCGGTGTCGGCGGGCCAGGCGGCGGCGGTCAGCTTGTCGACCAGCTCGTGTTCCGGCGCGAGCACCACATAGGTGGCGCCGAACAGGGTGTCGGGCCGGGTGGTGAACACCTCGATCGTCTCGCCCTCGGGCGCGTCGAAACGCACCTGCGCACCGCGCGAACGCCCGATCCAGTTGCGCTGCATGGACTTCACGTTGTCGGGCCAGTCCAGCTCGTCCAGGTCGTCGACGAGGCGGTCGGCGTAAGCGGTGATCCGCATCATCCACTGCCACATGCGCTTACGGAACACGGGGAAGTTGCCGCGTTCGCTTCGCCCGTCGGCGGTGACCTCTTCGTTGGACAGCACCGTGCCAAGACCGGGGCACCAGTTGACGATCGAATCCGACTGGTAGACCAGGCGATACGAATCGAGCAGGGCCGCCCGCTCGGTGGCGCTCAGCGACGCCCAGTCGCCCTCGGCCACCGGACGCGCACCGCTGGCGAACTGCTCTTCGAGCTCGGCGATCGGCCGGGCACGACCGGCCTCCTGGTCGTACCAGGCGTTGTAGATGCGCAGGAAGATCCACTGCGTCCACCGGTAGTACTCGGGATCGGTGGTGGCGAAGGAGCGACGCGGGTCGTGGCCCAGGCCGAGCCGGTCCAGCTGACGCTGCATCGTCGCGATGTTCGACTCGGTGGTGACGCGCGGGTGCGCACCGGTCTGCACGGCGTACTGCTCGGCGGGCAGACCGAAGGCGTCGTAGCCGAGCGCGTGCAGCACATTGCGCCCGCGCATGCGGTGGTAGCGGCCGAACACGTCGGTGGCGATGTAGCCGAGTGGGTGGCCCACGTGCAGACCCGCGCCCGACGGGAACGGGAACATGTCCTGGATGAACAGCTTGTCGTCGGGGGTGTCGCCCGCGAGCGGCCCGACCGGGTTGGGCGCGTTGAAGGTGCCGCGTTCGGCCCAGTTGCGCTGCCAGCGCTGTTCGATCCGCCCCGCCAGCTCGGCGTTGTACCGGTGCTGAGGTACGTCACTCTCGGTCGCACGAGTGTCCTGCACGGTCCCGCCTTCTTGTTCTCGCCGATCAGGGGTAAACATCGTCTAACAGGGTAGAACGTTGCGGCCAGTTCATTTCCGAAGGGCCGTATAGCGGGGCGCGCTGTGCGGCGGGTCACCTCGGTGGGGAGCACCGGATCGGTACTCGACAAGGGTGCGCTAGCCTGCATGAATGGTCGTCGTCGCTCTCCTGCTGTTCGCGCTGGCCGCGGTCGCCATCGCGACCGGTGTGCTCGGACTGCTCGGCAAGTTGCCCCGCAATCGTTTCCTCGGTGTCACCACCGAGGCGGCCCTGCACAGCGACGACAACTTCCGCATCGCCAACCGCATCGCCGCCCCCACCTCCGTCGGCGCGGGCGCCCTGCTGTTCGCCGGCGGCCTCGTGGTCCTGGTCGCGGGCGGTTTCGCCGCCCTCGGCGTAGCCGCCGCCGTCGCCGTGATCGCCATCTTCACCCTCGGCGCAGGCGCGAACGCCGCCGCCCGCACCGTAGAACCCCTCATGCCCCCCGCCCCGGCCGGCGGCTGCGGCTCCTCCTGCGGCAGCTGCTCCCTACGCGACACCTGCGCCCCCGCCAACTGATTCCTGGTCCCGCCGCCGCCCTTCCGGTACAACGGAAGTAGGTACTTACCGGGGGGTTCATGATGATTTTCGGAGTGGTGGTTCTCGTAGCGTTCGGTGGCGTGGTCGCCGTCAGCTTCATTCCTTGGCTCGGCATCGCCTTGTTCGTGCTCGCGGGGGTGCTGTTCGTCGTCGGCATCGTGCAGAGCAGGCGTGAGCGGGTCCTGTTGACGAAGCCGCAGGCTCGTCGTGCCGGCGCGGCGGGTGCCACTGGTGGCGGTTGGTCGGCGGCGGGGTTCTTCGACTGGGGCGGTGGCGGTGGTGGTCACTCCGGAGATGGCGGTGGCGGTGGTGGCGGCTGCGGCGGGGGTGGTGGCTGCGGAGGCGGCAGCTGACCGGGTGGCGCTGCTAGTTCGCAGTAAGTGAATCGCAAGGTGGCGCACCTAGATTCGGGATCGAGAGGCAGATCCCGAATCAGGAGGAGCCATGAGTTTTGTCGATCTCGTCGGCACGGTTCTCAGTGTTGGCGTCGCTGTACTGGTTGTGGCGATGGTGGTATTCGTTCCGCTGGCCATTCTCGCCGCGATCTTGCAGGCGGCACTCGGTTCGGGATCTCGGCAGTCTCCGCAGTACCGGCCGGGCCCGCGTCAGCGCCGGAACCGGAACGACCGCTGGTCCAGTGGTAGCGACTGGACCTACAACGGCGGCTATTCGGGTGGCTCGTCCAGCGGCTGGTCGGACGGCGGTTCGTCGAGCAGCAGCTGTGACTCCGGTTCGAGTTCGTCCAGCAGCTGTGGCGGGGGTGGCGGCAGCAGTTGCGGTGGAGGCGGCGGCTGCTGATGTCAGCCGTTGGGTGGGGGAGGCACCTGGCGCGACAGCGGCGCACCCGCCGGGTTCACGTAGAGCACGAGGATGCGGACCTCGGTGGTCCCGTTGTTGCGGGCGACGTGGGCGTTGTCCGGCCCGCACGGCTCCCGGAACAGCCGGAACCGGCGATATTCGGCGGGGCCGCGAGCAAGGTAGGGATGATCGAGCACACCACGGGTGACCAGCACGAACAGTGTTCCGTCGTGGAAATGCCAGCCGCTGGTGCCGCCGGGAACGATACGGGTGCGGCGGACGACGATGTCGCGGCCCGCCAGCCGCAGGCGCAGCAGCGTACGGCTGGCGGTGCCGACCGCCGGAGCCGGGTTGGCGACGAACTCTCGGGTGCACCTGCGGATCATGTCGTCATGAAACCACCTCCACGCAGCCAGGCGAGGGCAGCGTGCACGGCGCGTCCCGCCGCCGGATCGCCTACCGCGATGCGGGCGCTGCCGTCGGGATAGGCCTTGGCTTTGATCCCGGCCCGGCGCAGCGCCGTCGCCACGCCGGGGCCCGGCAGGTACAGGAAGTTCGCCTGACTTTGCGGAATGTCGAAACCGCATGCCCGCAACGACAAGCGCAACACATCGCGTTCACGATTGATGTGCTCCACCCGCTCACGCAGTTCCTCGCCTGCCGCGTAGGCGGCCCGCACGGCGGCGACCGAGGCGGTGGTGACCCCGAACGGCAACTGCTGCGCTCGGACCCGCTCGATGAGCGCACCGCGCCCGACGCAGTAGCCGATACGCAGCCCCGCCAGCCCGTACGCCTTGGAGAACGTGCGAAGAACGAGCACGTTCGGATGCCGGGTCAGCAGAGCACGCAGATCGAGCCGATCGCCCGCCGCGAGGAATTCGACGTAGGCCTCGTCGAGCAACACCGGCACCCGCTGTGGCACCGCCGCGACGAACTTGCGAACGGCGCCCGCGTCGAGCACCGTCCCGGTCGGATTGTGCGGCCTGCACAGCACGACGAGCGCCGTCCGCCGGTTCACCGCCCGCCGCATGGCGGTGAGATCCTGGTTTCCGGAGAGATCGAGCGGCACCGGGACGACCGCCATCCCGGCCATCTCCGCCATGATCGGATACCCGTCGAATGTCGGTGTGCCAGTGACGAGTTCACCGCCACCCAGGGCACGCATCACCTGCATCGCGACCCCGGTGGCCCCGGCACCGACCACCACGTCGGCGGAGGAGACACCGAGATGCGTGGCGATGATCCGGGGCAGTTCCTGCGGCAGAAACTCGGGGTACCGATTGGCCTGGGTGAGCGTCTCTTTCACCGCCGCGAGAACAGAAGGCAAAGGCGGAAAGGGATTCTCGCTGAGTCCGAGGTCGAACGTGGTCGGTACCGGTTCGCTGCCGAACCGCTGCGACGGGATGGTCGGCTCGACCAACCGCACACTCATCGCGCCGCTCCCCAGCGCACCGCCGCGGCACCGGCGAAGTCACCCGCGTGCGCGAACGCCGACAGCAGAACAACCGAACCGTTGCGCAATCGTCCGGCCTGGTTCTCCACATCGAGCGTCACGGGAATGCCCGCGGCGAAAAGGTTGCCGCACCGGTCGAAGGTGTCCGGGTGGCGTTCGGCGGGCAATTCCAGCGCGTCGTGCCAATTGCGCAGGAACAGCCGATTGGGCTGATTGGTGACAAAGGTATCGATATCGCGGCTCTTCACCCCGATCCGATCACACACCGCGAGCGCCACTTCCGGGACGAGCCGGTTGCCGCGCGCGAACACCTTGGTGATCTTCGATTCGGAGAAACTCACGCACCCCTGGCCCTCGCCCGGTTCCCAGTACTTGCGGGTGCCGTTGGTGGTGAAGTCCATGTCGCCGGCGAATTCGGGGTAGGTGCGGCATTCGATATCCAGAATCGGCGCCGAATCGTCCTTGCGCAGCAGGCCGATTCCGCAACCGTCGCCGGGCACCGGCGCCTGGGCGAGTTTGCGGATATCGGGCTGGGTGAACACCGGGCCCGCGCAATTCTGGGCCGCGACGATCAGCGCGGTCTTCGCGTCGCTGGTCGCCATCATCATCCGCGCCATCGCCATCATGTGCACGAAGGCCGCGCAGCCGCTGTTGTGCACGTCGAGCACCTGGGTGGGGCGCGCACCGAGCCTGCGGGCCAGCTCGGGTGCGGCGCCGAGCACCGGATTGTCGGGCAGCTGGGTGTGGGTGATGATGATGTCGATCTCGGCGGCGAGGTCGGCGCCGTGGCGTTCGCGCAGCACGTCGAAGGCGCGTTCGGCCATGTCGACGGCGGTTTCGTCGCGCCCAACATGGTGGCGGCCGGTTGGCGAACGGAACATCACGTTCTTGGCCATCCGCTCCGAGCGGGAGAACTGGGTGAAGTATTCGGTCGGCACCGGGTCACCGGGCAGGTAACTCGCGACATCGACCAGACTCACTGACGGCATACTCACTGCATCCACTCCGGCTTGATCGGCAGCCCGTTGGCCGCGCGGTATTCACAAATGGCCTTGAGGTTGTCCAGCTCCAGCTGATGACCGGCGGAGAACATCTCCCAGAAATCGCCGACCCACACCGGCCGCTTCGGCGGCGCGGTCTCCGGATAACCGTTCTCGTCGTAGAAGGGGTGCTTGCAGTTCACCCACAGCACCACCGAACCGGGCTTGTCGAACACCAGTTTCGCGTCGACCACCCGCATCAGGTAGATCATCCACAGGTGTTCGGACTGGTCCCACGCGCAGTGGTAATCGACGGTCATCGCGTCGGCGTGGGCGACGGTGCGGGTGAAACACTTCGTCTCGTCACCGAGCCGGTCGTAGGAAAGCCACAGCCCCGGTTCGTCTGTTTCGGTGAATCCACGCAGGCTGTAGGTCCATTCCTCGAGCGAGCGGGTGTCGGCGAGGTACTCGAAGACCTCGCGTGGCGGTGCGTCGATATAGGTCTGGACCGGGCAGTAGTCACCGAAGATCTGGTCGTGCGGGTACACCGAACGCAGCATGTCCATGATGATCGGGGTCGTCGCCTCCCGATCCGAGTTCTCGATGCGCAGTACGCCGGGCACCATCCGGTCGGGAATGTCGCTGAGTGCGGGCAGGGCACTTGTTGTCACGGTGTTCTCCTCGTCGGTCAGGAAAGGAAGGGCAGGAACGGCGGGATTTCGTCGGGGTCGCAGCGGATTTCGACGAACGACGGACCGTCGGTGGTCAGGCAACGGCGCAGGGTCGCGTCGAGTTCGGTGGGTTCGTCGACGGTGTGGGCGGGTAGTCCGGGGAACATGGCGGCGATGCCCGCCCCGAGACGTGTGGTGCGGAAACGGTTGAAGCTGTAGCGATCTCGGTAATAGATCTGCTCACGGGTGACGCACATGGCGTGCGCGTTGTTGTTGAACACCACGAAGGTGATCGGCAGGTCGTATTCGACGGCGGTGTGGATCTCCATGCCGTGCATGAAGAACGACCCGTCGCCGGCGATCACGACGGTGCGGTGGGCGGCACCGCGGGCGAACGCCGAACCGATTCCGGCGCCGAACGCGTAACCCATGCCACCCATGCCGAGCGCGACGACGAATCGTCCACCCTCGGGCACCCGTAGGTAATGCACCACCGAGGCGCCGGTGTTACCTGCATCGACGAAAAGGTCGGCGCCCTCGGGTAATTCGCGCTGAATCGCCTCCACGACTGCGCGGTAGCGCAGGCCGGGGCCGTCGGCGGCCGGAACGGACATGAGGGTGAGGTCGGTGTTGTGCGGTTCGGTGCGTGTGGTTACGGCTGAGTCGTGGCCGACCACGGGGTGGTGTCGCTCGGGACGAAGGACGGTCAGCGCGGTGGCGAGGTCGGTGCTGGTGGCGTGCGTGGCGGGAAAATGGGGCGCGAGCGCGCCCACGCTGAGCAGGGGTAACGCGGCGAGAGCGGCGTCGAGGCCCGCACGGGTGGTCACCGGCAGGCGGGTGCCGACCAGCAGGCAGGCGCTCGCCGTTTCCAGCGCATCGAGCAGGTCGGCGTGACCCATGCTGCCCGCGACGCCGCAGAAGCCGGGGCCGGTGTTGGAATACACGTCCTTCGCGTCCGGTGCCACACCGATCGAGGCATCGAGTGCCTCGACCAGTTCCGCGAGTTCGATGCGGGCATTGTCGCGGGCGACCTGATCGCCCGCGATGACCACGACCTTTCCCAACCTGCGGGCGGCGGCGAGCTGAGTGGCGACCTCGGCAAGGGCGCTGTGCTGGTGGATGGCCGAGGTGGTCGGTACCGTGACTGCCCGGCCGACCGTCGCGGGCCGTTGACCATTGCTGTGTGCCGCGATCAGATCCGGCATCATCTGCTGCTGAATATCCTTGGGTAGCAACAACACCGCAGGCCCACCGGACTCGGCTGCCGCGATTGCCTCGACGAGTTGCCCAGGCACCTGCGCCGGTTCGGTGACCCGCGCGCAGTATCGGCTCACGGTCGCGAACAATGCTGCCGCATCGAGAGATTCGGCCAGCCCACTGGAATCCTGGAACGCGCCGCGACCTTCCAGGCTTGTCGGCGGCTGACCGACCAGCGCGAGTACCGGCACCCGCGATGCAAATGACTCGGCCAGCCCCGCGACAAGATTCACCGCCCCGCCGCCAGAGGTCGCGGCGACGACTCCGAGTCCACCGGTGCTGCGCGCGTACCCGTCGGCCATGGTCGCCGCCGAGAACTCGTGTTTGGCGATGATTCCGGCCGGGTGGCCGCCCGCGTCGAAGATCGCGTCGTAGAGGTCTTCGATATTGGCGCCGTCGACGCCGAAGATCTGGCCGATGCCCCGGTCGGCCACCGCCCGCACCAGGTAGTCCACCACACGGTCCGGCATCGGCACTCCTTCTCCGCCACGAAGATCCACAGCGGTGATCACTGCTGTCACCTGGGATTACGTGGCACGCCGACGCCGAGTTCAGAGGGTGGGCGAATACCAACCCTTGTGTGTACGTATACATCTATGTATATTGAGTTCATGCCCAACAAGACGATCTACGTATCCGACGACGATCTGCCGGTGTTCCAGCGGGCACAGGAGCTCGTCGGCGGCAACCTCTCCAGCACGGTGGTCAGCGCACTGCGCAAGCTCATCGAGTCGGAGGAGGGTCGCGCGGCCGGGTTCGACGAGGTCGTGCTCCGGGTCGGTCGCGACGGCGTGCGGCAGGTGCGCTTCCAGGGCGTTCTGCTGGGCGAATGGCGCGATATGACCGACAAGCGAACGCTGCATCAGCAGGTGTATCGCAGCCGCAAGGGCAAGTTCGTGCTCGCCACCCATACCGCGAAGTGGAAGGACTACCCGTCCGACGACCTCGGCGATCTGAAGGACTGGAAGAACTGGCGGCGCCTGCTCGGCATCGGCGAGCAGGCCACCGACTGGGGCGACTACGAGTACGAGATCCTCGACGATCTGAAAGACCTGAAGGACCGCATCCCCGACAACCTGTACCGCAAGGTCGAAGAAGTCACCGCGCACCCGCGCATCGAAGACCTCGACATCTAGCGCACCACAACAACTCCCACCGACACCGCAGCCCGAGGGGGCGGTGTGGTTAAAACATGCACTTATTCGCACCGATGAATGCAATCTTCTGGAAAGGGACGACCATGGTTCACCCCGCCATCACCGCCCGCGGCCTGCGTAAGGCGTACGGCGAGCACACGGTCCTCGACGGCATCGACATCACCGTCGCCGAGGGCACGATCTTCTCCCTGCTCGGCCCCAACGGCGCGGGCAAGACCACCACCGTGCAGATCCTCACCACCCTGATCGGCGCCGACGACGGCGAGATCCGGGTCGGCGGCCACGACGTGCGCGCCTCGGTCGACGACGTGCGGGAACTCATCGGTGTCACCGGTCAGTTCGCCGCCGTCGACGAGTTGCTCACCGGCCGCGAGAACCTCGAGCTCATGGGTGCCCTGAACCACCTTCCGAAGCGGGAGATCCGCAGTCTCGCCACCGAATTGCTGGAACGGTTCGACCTCGTCGAGGCCGCCGACAAGCCGGCGAGCACCTACTCCGGCGGGATGACCCGCAGGCTCGACCTGGCCATGACCCTCGTGGGCAATCCGCGCATCATCTTCCTCGACGAACCGACCACCGGTCTCGACCCGCGCAGCCGCCGCTCCATCTGGGACATCATCCGCTCGCTCGTCGACGACCTCGGCGTCACCGTCTTCCTCACCACCCAGTACCTGGAGGAAGCCGACCAGCTGGCCGACCGCATCGCGGTGCTCGATCAGGGCCGCATCGTCGCCGAAGGCACTGCGGCAGAACTCAAACGGCTCATCCCCGGCGGACACATCCGCATCGACTTCGCCGACCGTGCCCGCCTCGACGCGGCGCGCTTCGCCCTCGGTTCCTCGGCGCAGGTGCTCGAAGGCAGCGACGGCCTCACTCTCGCCGTGCCGGGCGACGGCGGCGTGCGTTCGCTGCGCGCGGTGCTCGATGTGCTCGACGCCCATCACATCGAGGCGGGTGGCATCTCGGTGCACACCCCGAACCTCGACGACGTATTCCTCACCCTCACCGGCAAGCCGACCATCCAGGAGACCGTGCGATGAGCACCCAGACCGTCCGGCGCGATCACACGTTCGCCGACACCATGACGATGTTGCGCCGCAACATCACCCACGCCAAGCGCTACCCGAGCATGACGTTCAGCATCATCATCATGCCGATCGTGCTGCTGCTCGTGTTCAACTACGTGTTCGGCGGCGCGCTCGAAAAGTCTTCCGGCGGTGAGTACATCGACTACCTGGCCCCAGGCATGCTGTTGCTGCTGCCCGCCTACATGACGGTGTCGGTGGCGGTGTCGATAGCCACCGATGCCAGTAAGGGCATCGTGAACCGCTTTCGGGTGATGGCGATTTCGCAATCCTCGATGCTCACCGGTCATGTGCTCGGCGCGCTAATCCAAGCGATGGCGGGCATCACGGTGATGACCGCTGTGGCGCTGCTGATCGGATTCCGGCCCAACGCCAACGCTCTGGAATGGGTGGCGGCCTTCGGGTTGCTCGCGCTGGTGACCTTCGCCTTCGTCTGGCTCGCCATCGCCCTCGGTTTGCTGTCACCGAACGCCGAAAGTGCCAGCAACGCACCGTTTCCCATCGTGATGATGCCGTTCCTCGGCAGTGGCCTGGTCGCCACCGACACCATGCCGGTCGGCCTGCGTCAGTTCGCCGAGTACCAGCCCTTCACCCCCATCACCGAAACCCTGCGCGGACTGCTGATGGGCACCGAGATCGGGGTGAACGGCTGGGTGTCGCTGGCCTGGTGCGCGGCGATCGCCGGTGGCGGGTTCCTCTGGTCGAAGTCGATCTTCCGCAAACAAACCCGCTGAGAGACAGCAAGATCCGGCCACCTCGCCAGGGGTGGCCGGACTTCAGTTGCGTTCCAGCTCGATCGGGTGGGTTGCCAGCAGCGACAGCGGCAGCGGCTGACGCCGCAGCACCCCCGCCCACAGGTCGTGGCGATCGGTCGCGACCGGGTCCGACGGCAATGCCGACACCACCACCCAGTCGTCGTTGTCGAGTTCGCCCTCGAGCTGCCCCATCGACCAGCCCGCGTACCCGGCGAACACGCGGATGCCCTCCACCAGCGGGGCGATCTCGGCGGGATCGGCGTCCAGGTCCACGAGCACCACCCGCCCGTCCACCCGGCGCAGCCCGCGCACCTCACCGATCTCGGCGCCGACCCGGAGCACGCCGAGGCACAGCGCGGCGTCGCGTTTCACCGGTCCACCGATGTAGAGCTCGGTCGGCTCGGCCACCAGATCCGCCCACAGCGGCAGCACATCGCGCACCGGGGTCTCGCTCGGGCGGTTGAGTACCACGCCGAGACTGCCCGCGTCGTTGTGCTCGATGACGTACACGACTGTCCGCCGAAAAGTAGGTTCTACCAGTTCGATCGCGGACACCAGCAGGTTACCGGCACGGATGCGGGCACCGAGCTGTCCGCGCCGTCGGTCGTCGCCGTGCCCGTCGCGAGTCCGGCGTTCGTCCGGGTCGTCTCCGCGTGCCACCGGCCCATCATCGCATTGGATGGGTGTCCCGCGCTTCCCTCGACCCGGGGAGAACCGGAAATATCTCATCCCGACCGGCCCGGCGATGCCCGGTAGGGTCGCGGCATGCACACGCCCGAAGTCCTGCTCGACGACAGCGACGCCGTGTACGACTACTACCTGCGACATCGGCAGAACCGGTGGAAGGCGCTGGCTTCCTACGCGGTGCTCGCCCGGCGATTCCGGCCGAGGATCAGCTACGCCGAGGGCGCCAAGGCGCAGGTCGCCGCGCTGGTGCGCGGCAAGCGGCCGATCATCTACGCCATCAATCACCTGTCCACGAGCGACCCGTACACCGTCGCCGCCGCGGCCTGGCGGTCACCGCTGCGCGCCAAGATCGGCCGGGTACGTGTGCTGGCCAAGGACGAACTGTTCGCCGATCCGGAACAGCGCCGCAAGGTCGACATGATGGGTGGGATCCCGGTGTTCCGGGGCAAGGACCACGGCATTCGCGCGGTGAACGCGGCAGGTCAGCGCATGATGGACGTGTGCGCCCAGCGCCTCGCCGACGGCGATCACCTCGCGGTCTTCCCCGAGGGCACCTGCAACCTCGTCGACCACAAGACGGTGCAGCCGGTCGGCAGCGGTATCGGGCACATCGCCTTCCGCGCCGCCAAACTCGGCGCCCCGCCCGCCCTCGTCGCCATCGGCTTGAGTTACGGGCCGCGCCCCGCCGACGCGATCGAACCCGGCGCCGACGAGGTGGTGTCGTCGAGCTTCTACTTCCGAACGCCCGTGCTCGAGCTACCCGCGCGACCGGGCGATATCGCCCGCCTTGTCAAGGACGAACTGCAAGCCGCCGTCGACGGGGCCGTCGCCAACTACTGAGGCAGCCCGAACATCTCCCTGGCTCCCTGTGGGACCAGGGAGATGTAGCGGGGGTTTTCGGTGATGAAGTGCAGCACCATCGAACACATCGGCAGCACCTCGAACCCTTCCTTGCGACTGGCCGTGAGCGCCGACTCGACCAGCGTGTTCCCCAACCCGCGGCCCTGGAACTCCGGGTAGATCTCGGTGTGGACGAGGGCACGTTCGGCACCGGTGTCCTGGTATTCGATATAGCCGGCGGGGGTACCGTCGGAGATGAGTTCGAACCGCTCCAGCGCGGTATTTTCGCGGACCTCGGTCGCCATGTGTAGAAGCTACAGTGTTTGTTGGAGCGCTGGCGCGCTCGAGTTCGCGGCCCCGCCGGTCCCGCCGCGAACCGCCGCTTCGCGACGTCCCCTCCTCGAGGTCGGGGAGTGCGGGGCCGGGAAGGCGGGGGTGGTGCGTACTCGCGCAGTGGGGTTGTCGAAGACGGTGGCGGGTTCGGAGGTTTGCCCGGAGAATGTCGGGATGAGTGGTCCTCGAGTGGTGCTTGCCCCTGACAAGTTCAAGGGTTCGCTGACCGCGCCCGAGGTGGCGGCCGCGTTGGGGGTGGGAATCAGGCGCCGGGCGCCCGGGGCCGATGTGCGGGCGGTGCCGGTGGCCGACGGTGGGGACGGAATGGTCGAGGCCTTCGCCGCAGCCGGTTGGCAGCGGGTGGAGATCGACGCGCCGGGGCCGACGGGCGAGCCTTCGCGGGCGGTGTACGCGATACGCGACGAGACCGCGGTGGTGGAGCTGGCCGCGGCGGTCGGGTTGGTGAAACTTCCCGGTGGCAGGCTCGCGCCGTTGCGCGCCGACACCTTCGGTCTCGGCGTCGTGGTGGCGCACGCGCTGGACGCGGGGGCGAGCGAGATCGTGCTCGGGCTCGGTGGGAGTGCGTCGACGGATGGCGGGTCTGGGCTGTTGCGCGCGCTCGGCCTGCGCCTGCTCGACGAGAACAACGACGAACTGGACGGCACCGCGATGGATGTCGTCACCCTGCTGAGCCGGGTGGCGGCCGTCGACCGGGCCGGCCTGCATCCCGCTGTCGCGCGAGCGCGGTTCACCCTTGCCTGCGATGTCGACAACCCGCTGCTCGGCCCGGCCGGTGCGGTGGCGGTGTACTCGCCGCAGAAGGGCGCCGACCGGCACATGATGGTGAAACTCGAAGCCGCACTCACCAATTGGGCTGCCATCCTCGGCACCGGCTATGCCGAGATCGGGGGTGCTGGCGCGGCGGGCGGCACCGGTTTCGGTGCGCTTGCCGTCCTCGGCGCCGAGGTGCGCAGCGGCATCGACGTGCTGCTCGAGCTGCTCGAATTCACCGCGCTGGTCAAGGGGGCGGCGCTGGTGGTGACGGGTGAAGGGTCGCTCGATCACCAGAGCATGCACGGCAAGGCGCCCGTGGGGGTCGCGGCAGCGGCCAACGCGGCGCGGGTACCGGTAGTGGCGGCGGTTGGCCGAACGATGCTGTCGCCGGGCGAGATTCGCGCCGCCGGGTTCGCCGCCTGTTATCCGCTCAGCGAACTGGAACCCGACGCGGCGCGGTCGATGCTGACCGCCGGGAAACTACTCGAACGCATCGGCGAGCGCATCGCCCGCGAATACCTGTAGCCGCCGGTCACACCAGCACGGCACGATGCCGGTCGCCCCACGCCTCGAGCGGGGCGAGCGCGTCGCGCAGCGTTTCGCCGAGCGGGGTCAGCGAGTATTCGACGCGCGGCGGGATCTCCGGGAAGATCTCGCGACGCACCACCCCGGCCGCCTCGAGATGGCGCAAGTTCTCGGTGAGCACCTTCTCGCTCACACCGTCGAGCAGCCGCCGGATGTTCCCGAATCGCTGCGGCCCTTCGCCGAGCACCCACATCAGGTGCAGTTTCCATTTGCCACCGACCACGTCGATGGCCAGGCTCATGCCACACACCTGGTGATCTGCGTCACTGCTCATCGTCTGCGCACCCTTCTGACCGTATTTCGAACCTATAGGTAAGCAACCGCACTGCGACGTGCGGTCTTCCCGCGCGCTGCCGCCGCCGACACCATGGAAACCGGCGCCGAACCAATCCGTATCGAAAAAGCGAAGGGCTACACCATGAGTACCCGATCAGTTTCCGTTCTCGGCCTGGGCCCGATGGGTCAGTCCATGGTCAAGGCCTTCCTCGAGGCGGGCGTCGAGGTGACCGTGTGGAACCGCAGCACCGCCAAGGTCGACGCCATGGTCGCCCTCGGCGCCAAGCGGGCCGAGACCGTCGCCGAGGCGCTCGACGCCAACGAGGTGTCGGTGCTCAGCCTCACCCACTACGACGCCATGTACGACGTGCTCGGCCAGGCGGTCGACCACCTGCCCGGCAAGGTGATCGCCAACCTGTCCTCCGATTCGCCGGAAAAGGCGCGGGCGGGTGCGAAGTGGGTGCGTGAGCGCGGCGCCGAGTTCTTCTCGGGTGGCGTGATGTCGGCGGGCGACAATATCGCCCATCCCGCGTCCTACATCTTCTACAGCGGTCCCAAAGCGGTGTTCGACGCGCACGCCGACCTGCTTCGCCCGCTGAGCCCGCAGGAGTACCTCGGCGCCGACGACGGTCTCGCACAGGTCTTCTACCAGGCGCTGCTGGTGATCTTCCACCCCTGGCTGCTCGCCTTCGACCAGGCCACCGCCGTGATCGCGAAGTCCGGTCACGACATCGCCCAGTTCGTTCCGTTCGCGGTCCGCGCCAGCGAGGCCTTCCCGTACTTCATGGAGCAGTTCTCGGTGGCGAACCAGAACGGCGGCTGGGCCGACCTGGCCAGCCTGAAGATGATGGACGCGGGCGCGCAGCACATCATCGACGCCAGCGAGGAAGTCGGTGTCGACGCGGCGTTCTCGCACCTGGCGCAGTCGTTCTGGCGCAAGGCCATCGCGGCCACCGAGGCCGCGGGCAAGCCCGTGTCGACCTATGAGCTGATGCGCGGCGAGAACTCCTGAGGCAGCAGCGAAACCGTCCGACGTGGGGTCGGACGGTTCGCTCGTTCTAGGCCGTTCCGGTGCCGAGCCGGGGGAACGGCTCGGTGGAGAACACCACCTCCACGGCTACCTCGAAATAGGCCGCGATGCGCAGCGCCAGGTGCAGGCTCGGGCTGTATTCGCCGCGTTCGAGGTAGCCGATGGTCTGGTAGTGCACGCCGAGTGCTTCGGCGAGGTCCCGCCGGGAGATGCCACGCTCGGCGCGCAACATCGCGATGCGGTTGTAGATGACCTCAGAAGGCACGCTGCATCGCCTTGTCCCGTCGCGTCGCCATGGTCGCGCCCGACTCGTGCTCGGCCATCCGCCGCAGCACCACCGGGGCGAGAGCCAAGCCGACGACGGCCCAGATGCCGAGTACGCCAACAGTTTCCAGATGACGCCAGGACTGGTCGAGTTCGATGCCGACGGCCTCACCCGGCAGCAGCGCCGAGCGCATGCCGAGGCCGAGCCAGTACATCGGGAACAGCTGGCCGAGCACCTGCAACCAGCCGGGCAGGGCGGTGATCGGGTAGAAGACGCCGGAGATCGCGATCAGGCCCATCAGTGGGATGGTGAGCAGGAAGGCCGTCCTGGTGTCGAGCACGCTGCCGAGTATCGCGCCGATCGGCAGCACGGCCAGCAGGCCGAGCGCGAGCACCCACACGAAGGTCGCCACCGCGCCGGGTCCGCTCAGCGACGAGCCGCCGATGATCGCCATTCCCACACCGAGCACGATAACCACCTGCGCCACCACCGCCCCCGTGGTGCTCACGATTTTGCCGACGAAGTAGCCGACCATGCCCTTGGGCACCGCCTTGGCCCGCAGCAGCGTGCCGTCCTCGCGGTCGAGCACCAACACATTGAGGATGGCGTACATCCCGTTGAACGCGATGATGCTGCCGAGCAGGCCGGGTACCGCCAGCTCGGCGATACCGAGCCCGCTGTCGCCGTAGTCGCGGTCGCGCAGCAGGAACAGCACGCCGAGAGTGATTGCCGGGGTGAGGAATTGACCGATCAGATCGGGTGCGTTGGTGTAGACCTGCCGCAGTTCGATCAGGCCGCGGGCGAAACCGGCGCGCAGAGCGGTGTTCATCGGGTCACCTCCGTGAGTGCGTGGACGGTCTCGCCGGACTCGGCGCGCCGGACCAGGGTCATATAGGTGTCTTCCAGCGAGGCGCGGCGCACCTCGAGGTCGGCGATGTCGGCACCGTGCTGGGTGAACAGCTCGTGCACGAACTTGGTGGACTCGGTGGTGGTGTGCACGAACCGTTGATCGTCGACGGTCCAGCTCACCTGTGCTTCCCCCGCGATCGAGCGGGCGAGCGCGTCGGGTGACCCGTCGGCGATCACCCGCCCACCGGCCAGGATCAGGATGCGGTCGGCCAGCTTCTCCGCCTCGTCGAGATCGTGGGTGGTGAGCAGGACGGTGGTGTTCTCCAGATCGGCCAGCCGGTGCACCAGATCGTGGAAATCGCGACGCGCGGCCGGGTCGAAACCGGCGGTCGGCTCGTCCATGAACAGCAGTTCGGGCCTGCCGACGATGCCGATGGCCACATCGAGCCTGCGCCGCTGCCCACCCGAGAGTGTGGCGATCTTCGCACCCGCCTGCTCGGTGAGTCCGACGAGTTCGATGAGCTCGTCTGTTTCCCAAGGCCGTTGGATATTCGCCGTGGCATAGGGGCGGTAGTAGGTGCCGAGGTGCTGAAGTAGTTCGCGCACACGCCATTTCGCGTGATCGCGCCAGGACTGCAGAACCACCCCCACCCTGGCGCGCCAGTGTTCGTCACCGTGTTCGGGATCGGCCCCCAGCACATCGACCCGACCGGCCGACCTCCTGCGGAACCCCTCGAGGATCTCGATCGTGGTGGTTTTGCCCGCGCCGTTCGGCCCGAGCATGACGAGCACCTCCCCGCGCGCGGCCTGAAATGTCACATCGTGCAGCACGTCCGCCTCGTCGTAGCGCATCCGCAACCGCTGGACGTCGAGAACGACGCCGTTACTCGAAGCCATGATTCCTCCCAGTCATCGACCTTCGATGATATGTAGCATATGTACTACAACTCATCGCGGCAATGCTTTCGTGAAAACGGGCAAATCGGATCTCGATGCTCGCTTCCGGTCGATGGCTGACATGCTTGGCGCATGGAGAACGCGAGTCGCTATCTGGCTCCCTCGGGTATCGAGGCGACCCTGCTCAGGGTCGTCAATCAGCTGCCGCGACTTGGCATCAGCATCATGGGTTCGCGGCTGCTCGCCGTGCGCGGCCGCACCAGCGGCGAATGGCGCACCACCATGGTGAACGTGCTCGCCGACGCCGACGGCACTCGCTATCTGGTCGCGCCGCGCGGCCACACCCAGTGGGTGCGCAATCTGCGCGTCGCGGGCGGGGGCGAATTGCGCCTCGGGCGCAAGACCGAAACCTTCTCGGCCACCGAGGTTCCCGATGCGGAGAAGGTGCCGGTACTGCGCCTCTACCTGAAGAAATTCGGCTGGGAGGTCGGCGCCTTCTTCGAGGGTGTCGGTAAGGACTCGACCGAGGAGGAACTCGCCGCGATCGCGCCCGGATTCCCCGTCTTCCGCCTGGCCTAGACCCGCGTACTCAGGAACTCGATCGCCGCCGCGTAACCCTGGATGCCGAGTCCGGCGATGACGGCGGTGGCGATGGGGGAGACGAAGGAGTGGTGCCGGAATTCCTCGCGGGCGTGCACATTGCTGATGTGCACCTCGACGATCGGGACCTCCGGAATCACCAGGGCATCGCGCAGGGCGACCGAAGTATGGGTGAGGCCACCGGGATTCACGACGATGGCCGACGCGACACCGCGCGCCTGATGGATCCGATCGATCAGGGCGCCTTCGTGATTGGACTGGAACGCCACCACCTCGCGCCCGAACCGGGCCGCCGTGCGCTCGCAGAGGGCGACCACGTCGTCGAGGGTGTCGGAACCGTAGATCTGTGGTTGACGGGTGCCGAGCATGTTCAGGTTCGGCCCGTTCAGCACGAGAATCGGACCGGTGGCCTGCACGGACGTCTCCATGGGTCGAGCCTAACCCGCGGCCCCGGCCTCGGGTCGTCGCACCGTCATCGGGTCGAGTGCTCCCGCAGCCGGGGCCGGGAACTCAGAGGCCGGTAGGACCTTCCGCGCGTAGGTCGTCCACTTTGCGCATGGCTTCGCGCAATTCGGCCAACCAGCTCTCGGCGTGCTTGCCCGCCAGCTTCACCGTCCAGGCCAGCGCGTCGGCGCGGGAACGGGCCACGCCCGCATCGATCAGGGTGTCGAGCACCTGGCGTTCGGGCTGACGCAGGCGCGTCATCACGGGAACGGCCAAGTGGGTGAACAGGATTCGTTCACCGTTCACCCGAACGCCCCAAGCGACGCTTCGCCCGTACCGGCGCTGAGCCTCGTCGGCGATGCGCATGCGCGCCGGGCGGGTCGACTCGCGGAAGCGGGCGAGCGCGCCCTCGCGGGTCGCCGGCGAGGCGGGTGCGTCCGCGTCGCCGGGATCGGGGAGTTCGCCGACGACGACGATCTCGTCGCGGTCGATCTCGAGTTCGGGCGGGCCGGTGAACCAGTCGGCGGGCAATCGTCCGGCGAACCAGTCGGCGGCATCGGCCGCGTCGGGTAGATCGGCCTGTTGCCAGCCGCCGGGACGGCCGAATCCGCGTTCGCGATGGGCGTTGCGCATGATGATCACCTGCTGTCGGAGAGTGCATGTGTTGCAGTGATTACAAGATTACGCCGGAATTCGGGTGCGCGATTGTGCCGTGGGTGAACGCGAATTCGGATGATCGGTGGCGGGCGATTGGTTGTCGGTGGCGATGGGTACCCTCGCTGTGAATCGCCAGACGATGCGAGATACTCACAAGTGTGCGGGCCTGCCGGTACGGTAAGCGCGCCAGTTGTTGCCACTGGCAGGGCGAGGTTCGAAATCATCCCCTCACGGGGTCGGAGTTCGGGCACAATCGAGGTGCTGAGGTCGGATAGCGTCCCGTTTACCGGGGCATCGGAGACGGGTCAACTTCCGGTACGGTTGTTTTGTTACCGGAGTGGCAAGAGTGAAGAGTGGGCGATATGGATGTGTGGGGATCCCGCCGCTTTCGCGTCCGGGGCGCAATGGCGATCGCGGGGGTTGCGACCCTCGCGATGGCGCTGTGCTCGTGTGGCGTGGGTGGGAAGACGAGTGAGTCCGAGACCGTCGTCCAGCGGTTCACCGACCTGCTCGACAAGCAGGACTACACCAAAGCCGCCGATCTGACCTCCTACCCCGCCGCCGCTTCGGCAACCATCAAGCAAATGTTCGAGGGGCTGCAGTCGGGCACTGTCGACTACGAGAAGACCCAGGTCATCGATCTCGACGCCCAGTCGGCCATTTTCAGCATGGACGTGGCCTGGAACTTCGGCGAGAACAAGGACTGGAGCTACACGCTGCAGGGCACCGTCCGCAAGCTCGCCATCGGCTGGCGGATCAGCTGGGACCCTGCCGTGGTGATGCCGCAGTTGACGAACAACCGCACCGTGAAGCTCGTGCGAACCACGGCCAAGCCGCCGCCGCGCGTGGTCGACCTGGCGGGCGAGCCGCTGATGACCGAACAGGTCATCAATGTCATCAAGATCGACCCCGCCCGCACCGGCGACCTCGTCGCCTCCACCAACGCATTGGCCGATGCCATCGAACCCGTCGCCCCGCTCATCACCGGGCCCTACCTGATGGAGCAGCTCGCTGCCTCGCAGGGCAAGCCGGTGGTCGCGGTGAATCTGCGCGAGGGCGATTTCGCCATTCTCGAGCCGAGGATGGCCAAGGTGCCCGGCGTGGTGATGGAGAAGCAGCCCAAGCTGATCTCCGCCGATCGCCGCACCTGGTCGCCGATGCTGGACTCGCTGCGCGAGGTGTGGAAGGCCAGTCTGGAGGCCACGGCCGGCTGGGGCGTGCAGATCTTCGAGGCCGACGGACGGTTCGTCAACCAGGTGGCCGGATACCAGGGCCCCGCCGGTCCCGATATCGCCGCGACCATGGATCAGCGCCTGCAGCGGGCCGCCGAGGACGCGGTGGTCAGCGTCGGCACGCCCGCCTCGGTGGTGGCGATCCAGCCGTCGACCGGTGCCGTCGTCGCGGTGGCGCAGAACAGTTACGCCACCGAGAAGGGGCCCATCGCGTTCACCGGGCTGTTCCCGGCGGGCGGCACCATGGACCTGTTCCGTGCAGTGGCCGCCGCGACCAAGAACAAAGCGCCGCAGGATGTTTCGGTGCAGGAAGCTTCGGAGGCCGCCGCCGCGCTCGGCGTGGGTGTCGACTTCAAGGTGGCCGGGCTCGACGAGGTCACGGGACGGATCGCCGCACCCGGGCGCAGCACCGAACAGGTGCGTCAGGGCGCCGGTTCCGATGCGGTGCTCGCCAGCCCGTTCGGTATGGCGCTCGCCGCCGCCGCTATCGCGCGTGGCGAGGTGGCCGCGCCGATGATCGAGGCAGGCAAGCCGGGCAAGGTCGACAACCCGATCCCCGCCCTGCCCCCGCCCGCCGTCGACCGATTGCGCGCGATGATGCACGAGGGCATCAACAAGCCGGAAACCGCCGCGCTGCGTGGCTTCCGCGACGTCACCGCGTTCGCCGCGACCGGCGGATCCGACGGCTGGCTGCTCGCCACGATGGGGGATCTGGCCTTCGCGGTACACATCGCCGATGTCGACAGCGGAGACGCCACCTCCCGCCTGGCCTCCGTCCTCCTGAAGTCCCTGGCCACCCCCGAAGCTTGAGAAGCGCACAACTAGGCTGCACGGTGTGAAGAGATTCGCGCCCCTCGCTGTCGATGTGCTGCTCGTGATCGTCTTTTGTGCGATCGGGCGGCGTAGTCATGACGAGGATGTGCTTGCCGGGCTGGTGAAGACGGTGTGGCCGTTCGCGGTCGGGCTTCTCATCGGGTGGGGGATCGCCTGGGTCATCGCACGGGGGAGGCGGTTTGATCCGGCGGCGCTGTGGCCGAGTGGGGTGGTGATCTGGGGATCGACGTTCGTCGGTGGGATGGTGTTGCGGGCGGTGAGTGGGCAGGGGACCGCGGTGAGCTTCATGATCGTGGCGGCCTCGGTGCTCGCGCTGTTCCTGCTCGGGTGGCGCGCGGCTGTGCGTGCGCTGCGCTAGATCCGGCGCTGTTTGAACTCGGCCTCGTATTCCTCGTCGTCGGCCTGCTTGGTGCGGAACAGGAACGCGAAAACGATCCAGCCGACGATCGCGACCAGGATGAAACTCACGAACCGGTACACGAACGCGGCGGCGACCGCCTGCGCGGCGGGCAGGCCCGCACCGGCGGTGAGACCGTAGATCAGGGTGGCGTCCACATAGACGATGCCGCCGGGCGCGAACGGAATCGAACCCACCGCCTTGCCCGCGGCGAACGCGATGAGCAGACCGGACAGCTTGGGATCGGCGCCCACCGCGTAACACGCCGCACCGAGACAGGCCACGTCGGCGAACCGGTGCACCAGCGCCCACACCCCGACCAGCGCGCCGTCGCGTTTACCCAGGTCGACCGATTCCAACTGCGCCCGGATCTCGGCCAGCTTGGCGATGCCGTGGCCGGCGGGCTTCTTCCGTAATCGGTTCACCAGCGCGAGCACCTTGCGCAGTATCGCCTCGAGCGTGCCCGGATGCCGGGCCAGATAATTGCCCGCCACCAGCACCACACCGAGCAGAACAAGGGTGGCGATGAGTTTCACGCCGATGCCCTGACCGACCAGGGCAGCGCCTGCGATACCGAGCAGCGCGAGCCCGGCCGCGGCGACCACCCCGGAGAACACCAGCTGCCACGACGCCACGATCGGGCTGGCGCCCCAGCGCCGGGTCTGGCGATAGGTGAAGGCGGTGGAGAACACCTGGCCCGCGGGCAGCGTCAGCGACATGGCGGTGGCGCCGTACACCACCGACACCGACTTGCCCTGGCTCACGTCGACCCCGCCCGCGTGCAGCAGCTGCTTCTGCACCCGCCCGAACCCGCTCATCGACACGGCCTGGGTGAACACGCACAGCAGCACCCAGCCCCAGTGGATCTCGGTGAGCGTGCGCCACGATTCGTGCAGCCGGGGCCACAGGTACACGCCCTCGCCGACCAGCAGCGCGAGCAGGATCGCGCCGAGCACCCATTTCACCCAGCGAAAACGGTTGGGCCGGCGCACGACGGGATGCGCGGCGGGATCGCCTGCTAGGTCGCCGTCGGCCGTCACCATGTCAGCCTAGCGAACGCGACTGTTCTCCCTGGTCCACGCCGGACCTGGCCGCGACCGGCTTCGGCCAGGCCAGGCGGGTTTTTCTGCGTCTGCCACGCAGCTGGACCTCGTCGCCGGTCTCCCAATGGTCTTGCTCGCTTTCCGAGGCGAAGTACAGCGCGCTACCCGAAGCGAGAACGCGGCCGGGGTGCTCTTTGGCCAGTTCGGTGAGTCGCGACGCCTCGTTGACGGGGTCGCCGATCACGGTGTATTCGAAACGATTCGCCGCGCCGATATTGCCCGCGACCGCCAGCCCCGCCGACACGCCGATGCCGACATCGAGGGTGGTCACTTCACGCAGCGCCTCGCGCAGCTCGCGGGCGGCGGCCAGGGCGGCGGTCGGTGCGTCGGGGCGGTCGAGCGGTGCGCCGAAGATGGCGAGGGCGGCGTCGCCGACGAACTTGTTGACGAAGCCGTGGTGGCGATCGATCACGTCGACGACCACCCGGAAGAACTCGTTGAGCAGGCTCACCACCTCGGTGGGCGGACGTTCGGCCGCGGCGGCGGTCGACCCGACCATGTCGACGAAAAGCACCGCGACGAAGCGAGTCTCACCGCCGAGTTCGGTCCCGTAGTCCAGCGCGCGCTGCGCGACTTCCTCACCGACGTGCTGACCGAACAGCTCCTGCAGCTTGCGGCGTTTGGCGGCCTCTTCCATCATCCGGTTGAAACCGACCTGCAGCAGGCCGATCTCGCTGCCGTCGTACACCTCCACCTGCACGTCACGCGCGCCCGCCTGCACCCTGTTGATGGCTTGGGACAGCTGACGAACAGGGTCGGAGATGGACGATCCGGTGAGCATCGACAGCGCGAGCGCCTGCAGGATCACCACGCCGCACAGCAGCAGGATGGAGATGGCCAGCGACTTCGCCGAGAACTTCACGTCCGAGGAGATCTGGGTGACGCACAGCAGCACGATCGCGATGGTCGGGGCGAACGTGCCCATTCCCCAGGTCATCGCCATACGCGTACCGACACCGGGGGTGAGGGTGTGGTCGAAGGTGCCCTCGGTGAGCGCCTCGGCCGCGACCGGCCGCAGAATGCGTTCGCCGAGCATGTAGGTGAAGCCGAACACGATGGTGGCGGCCATACATTCGGTGACGATCACCGCGCCCGCCAGCTCCGGCGATTCGGCGATGATGAGGGCGGCGAGGATGGCGCCGCCGATGATCCACAGGATCAGGTGCACGATCGACTGCCGCAACGGCACGTGCAGCGCCGCCATCTGTTCGCGTCTGCTCGGCGGGCCACCGCGCATCTGCCAGCGCATCACCGGGCGCAACATGATGGCAGCGGCGATGATGCTGAGCACCGCGGCGGCACCGAACACCACGAGCGGGGCAAGCAGACCCGCTTCGCGCACACCACCCTGATGACCCTCGGGGACCGGCAGACCGTACTGGATGAACGCCCAGACCAGCACGGCGCCGAAGGCATTGGCCAGCAGTACTGAGGTCAGATACAGCGGCCAGCGCGTTCGCATGGTCTGTTTGACCGCTTCCAGAGGCGCCGACACGACAACCAATCTAGCGTTGCGACCGATAGGCTCTCTCGGGTGACCGTCCAGAAGCCGGATTCCGGGCCCGCGTCCACGCCGTGGCGTTCCGACGCCGAGGCAGTACATCCGCTGGTCCGTAAAACGGCCGCGTGGTGCTGGCGGCTGCTGATCATCTTCGCGGCGCTGATCGCGCTGGGGATGATCGTGCAGAAGTTCGCGACGGTCGTCATCCCGCTGGCCATCGCGCTGCTGGCGGCCGCGCTGCTCGCGCCACTGGTCGACTGGATGCAGCGGGTGGGGATTCCGCGCGCGATCGGCGTGTCGGTGGCGCTGATCGGGTCGATCGGGTTGCTCGCCGGGATCATGACCTTCGTCGTCGAACAGTTCGTCGACGGTGTGCCCGCGTTGTCCAACGAGGTCACCAACAGCGTGCACAAGGTGCAGGACTGGCTCATCAACGGGCCCGCGCACCTGAGCGACCAGCAGATCCGCAGTGCGGGCGACACCATCGTGCGCACCATCCAGGACAACCGCGAAAGCCTCACCAGCGGTGCGCTCACCA
This sequence comes from Nocardia rosealba, assembly GCF_020216065.1. GTDB lineage: Bacteria > Actinomycetota > Actinomycetes > Mycobacteriales > Mycobacteriaceae > Nocardia > Nocardia rosealba. Next base: position 100,636 of record NZ_JAIWNA010000006.1, on the reverse strand, counting down.
CCGCGACGACCATCGGTCACATCCTCACCGGCGCTTTCCTGATCCTGTTCATCCTGATCTTCTTCCTCTACGGCGGCGATCAGATCTGGAACTTCATCACCCGGGTGGTGCCCACACCGCATCGCGAAAAGGTGCGCACCGCAGGCGAACTGGGCTTCGGCACACTCGTCGGTTTCGTGCGGGCCACCGTGGTCGTGGCTGGTGTCGACGCGATCGGCATCGGTGCGGGGCTGGCGATTCTGCACGTTCCGCTGGCGCTGCCGTTGGCGTCGCTGGTGTTCATCAGCGCGTTCATCCCGATCATCGGCGCGGTCGTGGCCGGGTTCGTCGCCGTGTTCATCGCGCTGGTCACCAAGGGTTTCGTCACCGCGCTGATCGTGCTCGGCATCATCATCGCGGTGATGCAGCTGGAAGGGCATGTGCTGCAGCCGTTGCTGCTCGGGCGTGCCGTGAGCATCCACCCGCTGGCGGTGGTGCTGGCGATCACCGCGGGCCTCGTGGTCGGCGGGATCGCGGGCGCGCTGCTGGCCGTGCCGCTGATCGCGGTGGGCAACACCGCGATTCGCTATCTGCTGGCCGACACCCCCGACGAGGCGTACGGCGAGCTCGCCGGTGCCAGGGACGGCGGCCTGTTCGATGCCGAACCCGACAAACCCGAGCCGGGCCGGTTCGACGTGACCGCGCGGTTGCGCAAGGCGACAGACGAGTCCGGCGATGCGGACCCACACAGCTGAGCTGAGCTCGGCCGACGCGGCGACCGCGCCCCTGTGGCGGGCCGCCCAGGCATTCCGGCTGGTCACGTTGCTGTACGCGATCGGTCAGCAGATCGCGTCGGTGCCCTACTACCAGCACCCACGGCTGAGCTGGGTGCTGATCGCGCTGATGGCGATCTGGTCGGGTACCTCGGCATTGATGTTGTCGCAGTGGTACTTCCCCGAGGCGACCAGCCGGATTCGCGGATGGGTCGTCGTCGGCGACCAGGTGGTGACGGTGCTGCTGATCGCCTCCACCCGGCTCGTCGCCGACTACGACTGGTATCACGGGCATCAGACCCTGCCGACCACGCTGTGGATCGCCAACTCGGTGATCTCGATGGCGATTCTGCGTGGACCCGTCGCGGGAGTTGTCGCGGGGCTGGTGATGTCGGCCGTCGTGGTGACCGTGCGTGATCAGTGGGGTCAGGACGTGTGGGGTGATGCGACCGCGCCTGTGCTGGTGTCGGTGGGGTTGGCGCTCGGATTGGCGGCAAATACGGCGCGGCGTGCGCAGGGGCAGCTCGAACGGGCGCTGCGGATCACCGCCGCCGCGCAGGAACGCGAGCGCTTGGCGCGTGAAGTGCACGACGGGGTGCTGCAGGTGCTCGCCTACATCAAGCGGCGCGGCGGCGAGATAGGCGGGGCGGCAAGCGAACTCGCGCAGCGGGCGGGTGAGCAGGAGGTGGCGCTTCGGGTGCTGCTCTCCGAACAGGGTGACCGGGCCGATTCCGGCGCGGCCGAGGTCGACCTGCGGCCGTTGCTCACCGCACGCGCCACACCGAAGGTCTCGGTGGCCACACCCGGCGACCCGGTGCTCGTCGGAAGGCTTGTCGCCCAGGAGATTTCGGCCGCGGTGGCGACGGCTCTGTCGAATGTCGAATTGCATGCCGGTGCGGCGGCGAAAGCCTACGTGCTGTTGGAGGACACCGGTGACATGCTGGTGGTGAGTGTGCGCGACGACGGTGTCGGCATCGCGCCGGGCAGACTGGCCGAAGCCGCTGCCGAAGGGCGGATGGGTGTTTCGCGCTCGATCGTCGGGCGCATCTCGGCGCTCGGTGGCACGGCCGAACTGCTGAGTGAGGACTTCGGCACCGAATGGGAATTCCGGATCCCGCGCCACGCGGCGCACCGAGCGAGCTAGGAGCAGCGATGGGCGACATCAGTGTGATGGTGGTCGACGACCATCCGATGTGGCGCGAGGGCGTGTCGCGCGACCTCACCGAGGCCGGGTTCACCGTGGCCGCCACCGCCGACGGGGTCGGCACCGCCACCCGCCGCGCCGCCGCCGTGCAACCCGACGTGGTGCTGATGGACATGCAGCTCACCGACGGCAACGGGGCGACCGCCACCGCCGAAGTGCTGCGCGTATCACCGCACAGCCGGGTGCTCGTGCTCTCGGCATCGGACGAACGCGACGACGTGCTCGAGGCGATCAAAGCCGGGGCCAGCGGGTATCTGGTGAAAAGCGCGTCGGCCGCCGAACTCATCGACGCGGTGCGCGCCACCGCCGCCGGTCAGCCGGTGTTCACGCCCGGCCTGGCCGGGGTGGTGCTCGGCGAATACCGGCGCATGGCCACCGCACCCGCCGAACCCGACCAACCCCACCGGCCGTCGCTGACCGAACGCGAGACCGAGGTGCTGCGGATGGTCGCCAAGGGGTTGTCCGCCAAGCAGATCGCCGCGCGGCTCAACCTTTCGCACCGCACCGTCGAGAACCATGTGCAGGCCACGCTGCGCAAACTTCAGCTCGCCAACCGGGTGGAACTCACCCGGTACGCCATCGAACAGGGCCTCGAGTAGGACACGGAATTGGGGGTTTGCCCTGATGCGCGGGTCGGTGTTCCTGGCTAGCCTCGAAACATGGGTGGTCCCGATTCCCTCTTCGCTCCCAGCGCCTTCGTCCCCGGCACGCCGACGGCGGGCCCGGTCGGCGATCGTGACCTGCGCGTATCCGATTCCGAACGCGAACACGTCGGCCAGCTGCTACAGCGCGCCGTCGGCCTCGGCATGCTGTCGCTCGGCGAGTTCACCGAGCGGATGGACACCGCGCTCGCGGCCAAGACGCGCGGCGAACTGAACGCCGTCCTCGTCGACCTGCCCGGCATGCGGATCGCGGGCGCACCCCAACCGGCCGCCATGCCGAAACCCCGGCACACCCCCGTACCGGGCGGCACCAACCCGGCCGTCATCCGCAGCAGGCTGTCCAGCGTGCAGCGGCGTGGGCCGTGGCAGGTGCCGCCGAGACTGCACCTCAACGGCCTGATGTCCGGGGTCACCCTCGACTTCACCTCGGCCGTGATGCAGACCCAGGTCGTCGAAATCCAGGTCGACGACTACTGCACGAGCCTCACCCTGCTCGTCCCCGCCGCCGCGACCGTCGACCTCAACGGCCTCACCCTCATCGGCTCCAGCGCCAACAACCGCGTCCGCACCGGCCCACCCATCGGCCCACTGCACCTGGTGGTCCACGGTCGCGTCCGCTTCGGCTCGGTCACCGCCAAGTACCCCCTCATGGTGCAGTGGCGGCGCTTCCTCGGGCAATGATCAGGTAGGAACCACCCCCATCCGGGTGGTTCTACTCATGCCCGGCGACCGTGGTGAGCGGACCATGGGGCTATGAACGCCATCGATCCTGCGCTGGTCGCACGCCTGTCTGACGAACTGACGACCCTCGGGGTGCGGTTGGGCCGTGTCGGGGCGGATCTGGGTGTTCTGCGTGAACAGTTGACCCTGCCTGGGCAGTCGCCGACTTGTGCCGGGCGATCGACTGGTACGCAGGCCGGCGTGGCGTCGGGTGGACGGGAATCCGCCGGGTGGTTGCTCGCGCAGGCTCGTTTGACGGCGGCTCGTGGTGGGCCGTCGAGGGAGAGCGAGGTTCGGCCGGGTTCTGGTACCGGCGATGGTGCCGATCGGGCTGGGCGGGGCGCGGTAGGCCATCCGGCCGGGCAAGGGCACGGAGGGTGGGAGAACGCCGCCGGAGGTCTGCCGGCGCAAGATCCGTCGAGCCCCGGTGGGTTCGCCGTCGGATCCAGCCCGCCTGAATCGGGGGCCGGTGCGATCGTGTCTGCGTCGGCTGGTTCGGCGTCATCCGTATCTGCAGGACAGGGCGCGGGCATACCCGGGTTTGCCTTGCAAGGCAATGTGGCGTCCGGGTCTGCGGTGCCGGGGCATGGGGTGGCTGGTTCCCCGTCGCCCTGGGATTCGGTGGCGCGCGGGGCCGAGGCGGCCGGATTTCCAGCGCCAGGGCTTGCTGTGCGAGGGTCGGCGACGGGTTATGTACCTGGGACGGGGACGCACATCCAGTCGCCGCACGGTGCTTGGACCGGTTGGGGGCCGGGCTTCGGGCAGCGTGGGCCGGTGGGGGCAGGGCGGGCGCCGGCAGAGCCTCAGGTTGCGTGGTGGCAGCGGGAAGGGGTGATTGCTCGGGTGTTGGCGGTGGCTGGGGCCGGGGTCACCTTGATCGGGGTGTTGATGTTGTTGGTGCTGGCCGCTCAGGCAGGGTTCTTCGGGCCGGTGGCGAGAGTTGTTGCGGGTGGGGTGTTTTCGGTGGCGCTGGTCGGTGTGGGCTGCCGGGTGATGGGCCGAGCCGGTGGGCGGGTCGGCGGTTTGGCATTGATTTCCACCGGCATCGCGGGCTTGTACCTGGATGTTGTTGCGGTGACCGGCTTTTATCGTTGGGTGCCGGGTGGGGTCGGGCTCGCGGTGGCGTTGGTTGTGGCACTGGCCGGGCTCGGGTTGGCGATGCGGTGGCAGTCGCAGCCGTTGGCGGTGGGGGTCGTGGTCGGGGCGGCGGTGTTGTCGCCCGCGGTGGCGAGCGAGTTGATGCTGCTCGCGTTTCTCGTGGTGTTGCAGGCGGCCGGGGTGCCGGTGCAGCTGCGGCGGGACTGGCCGGTGCTGCATGTGGCGCGCACCCTGCCGGTGGTGCTGGCCGCGCTCGGGTTGATCGCTGTCAGCAGCTTCGAGGCGGGGATTGCCGGGGAGGAGGCAGCGCAGCGGCAAGGGCTGCTGATGGCGGCGATCGCGTGTGCGGTGGTCGGGATCAGCGGTGCTCTGCTGACGGTGCGGCGTCGCGCCGGGGACATCACCGCCAGTGTGACCATCGCCCTCACCGCACTGCCGGTACTCGCCGCGGCGCCGCTGTTCGACCGAGCGGTTTCCGCATCCATCACCGGTGTCCTGGCCTGCATGCTGCTCGCAGTGGCCGCGACCGCGCTGCGACCGGAAATGGCCGGGCGGCTGAACATCCCACGTCATACGGCGCTGGTCTCGGCGCTCACCGGTGCGGTTGCGCTGCTGCAGACCTGCACCACGGCGACCGGCGACAATCCGCATTTCCTGCCGACCGCGCTGTTCACGGCCGCGCTCGCGTTCCTCGGTGTCGCCGCAGCCGGCCGAAACCGGGTCTGCGCGGGACTCGGTGTTGCCTTCGCCCTGCTCGGCGGACTGGTGCTCTTCGCGATCGCCGACCCGGAAACCCTTGCGGCGCAAAGCCTCGCGATCCGCCATCTCGACGGCGCCACGGTGCTCGCCGCACTACTCGGCCTCGGCACCGCCGCGATGGTCGCCTGGACCGTGCGGCGACTGCCCGGCGGGAACGACGCGCTCATCACCGGAACATGGGTCGCCGTCAGCCTCGCCAGCCTGTACTTCGTCCTGGTCGCGACGGTGTCGACGGGTGTATCCCTCAGCGGCACACAGGGTTTCCTCATCGGCCACAGCATCGCGACCATCATCTGGATGGCAGCTGCGACGACCGCACTCTTCGTCGGCCTACGCAACCTCCGCACCGCCCCTGCCGTCGCCAAAGTGTGCCTGGCCTCCGGCCTCCTTGTGGTCGCGGCGGCCCTCGCCAAACTCTTCCTCTTCGACCTGGCCACCCTCTCCGGCCTCATCCGCGTCGCGGCCTTCCTCGCAGTCGGCACCCTCCTGCTCCTCACCGGCACCCGCTACGCCCAAGCCTTCGCCACCCCCGACCACAAGCCCTGACCCCGTCGAACCCACACCTACCGTGCTCCCAACCACGCGAGATAACCCCGCGCCCTCCTGGTCAGGCGATCACCACGTTCTGGTGGCGGGAGCCACTCGGCCGATGCCGCCACCAGAGCGTGGTGATCAGTCGTCCGGATCTCGCGGAGCTATCGGGCCACTCGGCCCCGGCGGATACTCGCTGGTTCGTCGTCGATCACCACGCTCATGGGCCGAGCGTGGTTCTCACGAACCAGTCGGCGTCGGACCATGAGGATGTGCCGAGGAGACGACTCCGGCCACGGTGATCCCGGAGGGGCCGTGGCCGGAGTTCTTGTCGGAGGGGGCTTACGGAGTCTCGTCGTTGCGGCGGCGGAGGAGTTCGTTGACGCTCACCGTGCGGCCGTCGTCGCCGTGGTGGCGGCCTTCGTCGACCGGAGTGCTGCCGCGGCGGGAGGAACGAAGTTGCGCCATCCAGTTCTCGATCTCCGTGCGGGTGTCCGCCTGGGGGTCGTCCTCGGGAGTTGCCGCCGAGCCGTTTTCCGAGGAGGCGGCACCGTTCGCGTCCGGGGCGGGCGGTGACGACGGTTCTGCCGCATCGGAATTCGGGATCGGAGTGAATCCGGGCGGCGCGACCTGAGGATGCAGAACGTTCGGCGAGCGGCTCGTATCAGATTGTGCCGCAGACTGTTCCCGCGCGGCCGGGTCCTGCGGCGTGCGGCTCTCGGTCGATTGCGCGTTGTCCGGGGAACCTATTTGCGCGGACCGCCGCGCATTGTCGATCGACGCCCACATCGACGACGCACCGGCCGACATCGGCGGCTCCGCTGCCTCGGCGGTCGGCGCATCACCCGGGACACCGTCGGTCCACGGGAGTTGCTGTGGGTCGACGGGAACCGGAGTACCGAAAACGTTCTGGGCAGCCGGGGTCTGCGGTTGCGCGTCGCGTTCGTCGGGCGCGGGGCGGCGCATCGGGAGGTCCGGGAATTCCGGGAGATCGGACGCCGGCTCGGCGGCCTGCTGCGCATCCGCGCGGTGGGCACCGGGAGTCGCGGTCAGGTCGGGTTGGGGCGGAACGAAACCCTGCGGACGTGAGTCCGGTTGGCGTGCAGCATCTTCCGTAGCGGGTCGGCTGATCCGGTCGGCGACGGGTGCCTGCGGTTCCGGTGCATCCTGCGATGCGCGACCCGCGTCCTCGCCGGTTCGCGGGAGCGGAGTGAACCCGTTGAAGGTTCCGCCCGCCGGGAAATCGGAAGGACGCGACACCGGATGCGGTGTCGGCGGGTGCGTGATGCTGGGCGGTGGCGTCACCGGAGGCGGCGTGTTCACGATGCCCGATGGCGGTGTCACGGGAGGCGGCGTGTTCATGATGCCCGATGGCGGTGTCACGGGAGGCGGCGTGTTCACGATGCTCGGCGACGGCGTCACCGGGCGCGGCGTGTCGGTGCTCGGCCGAGCGGGCGTGACGATGCTCGGTCGGGATTCCGGTGTGTCCCCGGGGAATTCACCACCGACAGGCATGCCGGGCGTCGAGATGCGAGGCGTCGTCGGGCTGTATCCCGCAGGTGGCTTGACCCGCTCCGAACCGCGCGGCGTGGGCGCGTTGCCCCGGGAATCGGGCAGGTCGAGACCGCCGATCACACCATCGACGGGGGCTGCCACATCGGCCGGTCCGGAACCGCCGATCACGCCGTCGGCACCGAATTCCGCACGGCCCGAATGGTTCTCCGCAGCTGAATCGACGGGTGTCGAGCTCGGGTAGCTCTGATCGTCTCCGGCAGCCGAGTCGTGGGCGGGCGTGCCGGGACCTGTGCCGAAAGCCTGGTGGTGGGAACGGTTTCCAGCTGCCGGATCCACAGGCGCGACCGCACCATGGTCCGGCCGGATCGCAGTCGACTCCCCGGAAGCGCCTGTATCCCCACGTCCCGATCGGAACGCGGTCGGTTCCCCAGGGGCGCCTGTTTCCCCATGTTCCGATCGGATCGCGGTCGGCTCCCCAGGTGCGGCCGTACCCCCACGGTTCGACCCGTCTTCGGACGATCCGGTAGGCATGCCCGAATCCCCACGGCCAGGGCGATTTTCGCTGCCCGGCTCAGGGGCGGGGGAATCCGGCTTCACCGCAGGCAGCATCTGCGTCGGCTCGTCATCGGCGCCGACAGGCTTCGCCGAACCGGGCTGCACAACCGGCAGCACCCGCGTCGGCTCACCCGAAAGCATCGACGCCCGCGGCCGCGTGGGATCTGGCGACATCGGCTTGCGCGGCCGGGCCGGTTCGGCGGACTCGGTGATCTTGTCGATGCGCTGAGTCGGCGCCTCGGCCTCGATCTCGGCCACCGTGCGCGGACGGCGCGGTGTCTTGGCCAGTTTGGCGTCGGGGACGGAGACCATCTGCATGGTCGGGGGGTCGGTGATCGGGGTGGTTTTCACGAGGTCGACGACCGCGCCCTTGTCCGGGCGCTCGTCGTCGAGAATGGGCTCGCCCAGGCCGACCTTCTCCTGGATCCGCTTCATCCACTTGGGCGCCCACCAGCAGTCGTCGCCCAGCAGCTTCATGATCGCGGGCACGAGCAGCATGCGCAGGATGGTCGCGTCGATGAACAGCGCCGCGATCATGCCGTAGGCGATGTACTGCATCATCACCAGATCGGAGAACGCGAACGCACCGGTGACGACCAGCAGGATGAGCGCGGCGGCGGTGATGATGCGCCCCGTCTGGGCGGTACCGATGCGCACTGCTTCGGTGGTCGACGCACCTTGCGCGCGGGCCTCGACCATGCGCGAGAGCAGGAAGACCTCGTAGTCGGTCGACAAGCCGTAGATGATCGCGATGATCAACACCAGCACCGGCGCACTGATCGGTTGCGGAGTGAAGTTCAGGATGCCGGACCCGTGACCGTCGATGAAGATCCAGGTCAGGATGCCGAGCGTGGACCCGAGACCGAGTGCGCTCATCACGGCGGCCTTGATCGGCAGCACGAGTGAGCCGAAGGTCAGGAACATCAGAATCGTGGTGACAAGCAGCACCAACGCGATCATCAACGGCATGCGATCGAGCAGCGCGTCGATGCTGTCCTTCATGATCGCAGGCTGGCCGCCCACGTACATCTGCACGTTGTCGGGGGTTTCGATCGCCCGCAGGTAGTCGATGGTCTGATTGGCTTCGTCGGAGTCGACGAGCGTCGCCGAAGTCCGGTAGATCGTTTTGTCGGTGGGGGCCGTGGACGGCACCCCGAATGGACCGACCAGCCCGGGAGCCTTGTTCGCGGCCTTCCAGGCGGCGCCGATCGCGTTGGTGTCTTCGCCGACGAACACGATCTCGATCGGATCGGTCTTCTTCATCGGGAACACCTCGTAGAAGTGTTCGAGCGCCAGGCGAGTCTCGTTGTCGGGCGGCAAGTACTTCTCGTTGATGCCGCCGAAGGCCAAGTCCTTCACCGGGATGATGAGCAGCAGCAGACCGATGGTGATCGGGATGGCGATCTTGAGCGGATGCTTCATCACCCACCGGGTGAGGTTGCCCCAGAAGCCGTTCTCGATCTCCTCCGCGGTTTTGTCCTTGCGGAAACGCTTGAGACCGAGCATGTCCACGCGCGGACCGAGAATGGCCAGCATCGCGGGCAGGATGGTGATGGCGGTGAGCGCGGCCAAGGTGACGGTCGCGATGGTGCCATAGGCGATGGACCGCAGAAAGCCCTGCGGGAACAGCAGAATGCCGCCGAGGCTGGCCACGATCATCGTCGCCGAGAACACGACGGTCCGACCGGCCGTCATCACCGAACGCCGTACGGCGGCACGCGTGTCGTAACCCTCGGCCAATTCCTCCCGGAACCGGCTGACTATGAAAAGCCCGTAGTCGATCGCCAGACCGAGACCGATCATCGAGACGACGCCGGTGACGAATGAATTCACCTCGGTGACATGAGTCAACGCCATGATGATGCCGTTGGCGCCGAGGATGGTGAGCCCGCCGATGATCAGCGGAAGCGCGGCCGCGACGATGCCGCCGAAGATAAAGAACAACAGCACGCCGACGGCGGGAATCGCCAGCAATTCCATGCGTTTGGTGTCGTGCGCGATCGTGTCGTTGAGCGTGCCCGCCATGCCCTGCAGACCGGAGACCTCGGTGTCGACGCCAGGAACGTCGAAGGCGTCCTTGGTCGCGCGGTAGCTGCGCAGAGTCTCGGTGTCGTTGTTGCCCTTGAGCCGGATGGCGGTGAAGGCGTGCTTCTTGTCCTTGGACCCGAAGGTCGACGGCACGGTCGGCACCTTGCCGTCGATACGCCAGTACGCACCGACGATACTGTCGATCGAATCCGGGTATTTCGCCGTCAGACCAGCCAGATTTTCGACAATCTTCTGGCTGAATTCCGGGTCGTCGATCGTTTTGCCCTCGGGGGCGTTGTACATGACGACGATGTCGGAATCGTGGTTACGGCCCCACGCGCCATCGGAAATCCGCGCTGCCTGCGAGGATTCCGAGTTCGGATCGTCCAACCCGCTGGAACTGAGGTGGTCTTCCAGCCCGAAGCCGAAACCACCGAGCGCCAACAAGGCGGCCCCGACCACACCGATGACGGCGAATCGGAACCGATAGACCAGATCGCCCCAGCGGGTGAACACTTAAGCGACTCCTTGACCAGGGCGAGATGTGAGTAGCGCAGAAAGCGGCCGGAAGGGCTGCAACCATGCGCCCTCGTCGGGCAGCGAATCGAGGCTCACCCGCGGTAGCGGTTCCCGGAAAACTCCCGGGATGTCCTCGAGGTCGACGAACTCGAGAGTATCGGAAGTGACAGCCCAACTCGCGTGCTCACGGAATCCGAGCACGTGAGCTGGGGTTCCCTTGGCGGCGATGGCTTCCAGTGGTTCGCGGAATGCTTGGCCGTCGGCGGAGGCGACCATGATGCCTGCTAGTCCGCCGTGCCGTGCCCGCATGGCGATGTGGGCGAGCATGTCGGCGTCGACGTCGGAGTCCTCGTCGATCTTCGGCTTGGCGAAGACCGCGAAACCCACGTTGCGCAATGCCTCGACCCAGGGTCGGACCACGTCGGCGGTGCCGGGGGCGATATTGGTGAAGACGGTTGCTTCGGCTTCGATGCGGGTTTTGGAACCCACCGACAGCTCGGCGGTCTTGGCGAGCAGCCAGCGGCCGAGCGCGTCGAAGCGGGGACGATAAGCGGCCGTGGGACGTCCACCGAGGATGGCGCCGAGTCCCATGTCGAGGTTCGGCGCGTCCCAGACGAGCAGGACGCGCCGGACATCGGGCCCGGAACCGCTCAACGCCTCGGCGCCGGCACCTGACTGATCGAGTTCCGGCATCTCGGGGGCGATCTCACTCACGCTCATCTCTCGATCTTCCCCCATATGAACTCGTTGATGACGCTTCCGGCACGCAGGCCTTTGCCCTCGAACTTGGTGACCGGCCGGTCGAAACCGATCGGCGCGGTGTCGCGGTTGGCCGCGCTGTCGCCACCTGTGGTGTCGTTCAGGCCGGTGAGCAGCGGTTCCTGTGAGCCTACTTCGAGAATGTGTTCGGCGTAGTCGGCGTGGTCGGTCGCCACGTGCAGCACACCGCCCGGCTGCAGCCTGCTCGCGATCAGCGCGAAGGTCGGCGCCTGCAGCAGCCGGCGCTTGTGGTGGCGGGCCTTGGGCCACGGGTCGGGGAAGAACACCCGCACACCGGTCAGCGATTCCGGGGCAACCATGTTCTCCAGCACGTCGACGGCGTCACCGCGCAGCAACCGGATATTGCCGATCTCCTCGCGTTCCACCTGCTGCACCAGCTGGGCCAGACCCGGTTTGTACACCTCGATGCCGATGAGGTTGAGGTGCGGCTCGGCCTTGGCCATGGCGGCCGTGGCGGTGCCGGTTCCGCAACCGATCTCGATGACCAGCGGGGCGCTTCGTCCGAACCAGGCGTCGGCGTCGATGGGCTCGTTGGACACGTCCCGGCCGATCACCGGCCACGTACGTTCCCAGGAGGCCTGCTGGTTGGGCGTCAATGCCCCTCGGCGCGAGCGGAAGCTCGTCACGCGGGGGTAGAGCCGGGATCCGGTGGTCGAGCGGCGGCCCGCTTCGTTCGGCATCTCCGAGAGCTTCAAGTGCTCCGGGGCAGTGGACGGCGGCCCGGGAACCGACTCGACAGGGTGGTTGGCGGCGTCGTTCACGTCGTCCATTGTCCAGCATGCGCCGAGTTACGTCGCAGCCGCCTCACGCCGGATCTGACAGAATGCCCTCCGAAAAGGGGGTGCGCGCAAATGCCGACAGGGACCATGACCGCACAGACACGGCCGTCCGACCAGCTCGATCAGCTGATCTCGGACCTCGGCGCAGGTGGGGGAACCGACCCGGTGATCGCCGAGCGGCTCGTCGAGGCAGTACACCGCAGACGCAGGCCGCTGCGGATCCAGGTGGCGGGGCGTGCGCTCAGCGGCCGGACCACCGTCCTCGCGGCGCTGGCACTGCTGTCCGCGCAGGAGACCGACCCGGTCGACCAGCCCGAGCTGCCCGATCCGGTGCTCGACGGTGATCTGGTGGTGTATGTGCTGGCAGGCGCGCCACAGGCGGCCGATCTGCGGGTACTGGAAACGCTGCCGAGGGACCGCAGCATCGTGGTGTTGAACAAGGCCGACGCGATGGGTTCGCGCTGGGGCGACGCCGTGGCCGCCGCCGACCGGTTCGCCCGTGAGCTGCGCTTGCCGGTGGTTCCGGTGGTCGCCTCGCTGGCGGCGCGCACCCGCGCGGGCAGTGTCGACGCGGCTGATCTCAGCGATCTGCGCAGGCTCGCCGTCGGCCCGGATGTGCCGTCGGTGCTGGCCGCCGACCTGTTCATCGGTGCCGGTTCCGATCAGGACGCCCGCAGGCGCCTCATCGAGAACTGGGACCTCTACGGCGTGGACTGCGCGCTCACCGCGCTGCGCGCCGACCCGGATCTCACCTCCGCCGCGCTGATCCAGATCCTGCACTCCGCAGGCGGCATCGACCCGTTGCACCGGCTGGTCCACCGCCGCTACGAGCAGGTCGAAGCCGTGCGCGGGGGCGAACTGCTCGACGAGCTGGTCCGGCTGGCCGCGCGCGCCGTCCCCGGCGACGGCGGGCGCGCCCGCGCGCTGATCGAGCAGTACCTGGCCGGTGACGAGGCCTTGTGGATCGGTCTGTGCGCCGGTCTGGCCTGCCCGCAGGTCGCCCACCTGGCCGCCGGATATCCCTCGCCCGCGCCCGGCGACGCCGACGAGGCGCTCTCGCGCGCCACCCGCTGGCGGGCTGTGGTGTCGAGCGATATGCCGCCCGCCGCCCGCCGCGCCGCGCTGCGCGTCCACAACGGGTACATCAGAGCCTGGGAGCGGATGAGCAGTGCCGGACTCTGACGAGGCCGCACTGCCCGCCGACGTCGACGCCGTCATCGAACGATGGAATCCGCAGGGTAAGGCGCTGCTGCGGGCGATGGCCGGTTCCGGCGCCGCCGCGAGCGTGCTGTTCTACGCCCCCGACGACGCCAACACCACCCTGCTGCGCACCGAACTGGCCCGCTTCGAACCGCGCATCGACCTGATCGACCCGGCCACCCCGACCACCGAACCCGCCCCGGCCCTGATCCTGTTCGACGCGGGCAGCGTGATCGGTGCCGACCTGCTCGCCCTCATCGACCGCCTGCGCGGCGCGGGCGCCCCGATCCTGCTCGCCATGAACGGCTTCCACGCCTACCAGGACTGGCGTGCGATGCGCGAACGCAGCCTCGCCCTGCTCGCCGCCCGCGGCAGCGACGACCTCGACATTCTCGCCCTCTCGGCCCGGCTGGCCGCCGCCGCCCGCGCCGCCGACGACTCCGCCCTGCTCGACCGCTCCGGTCTCGGCGCCCTGCACGCCGCCCTCGCCGCGGCCACCGCGCAGACCCCGGTCGACGGCGCCCGACGCCGTGCCGCCGTGCTCGCCCGCGTGCTCGCCGACACCAGGGCGCGCATCGCCGAGCAGATCGCGGCACTGCGCGCGGGCACCGAGACCGCACGCATCAGGGAGGAGCGGGTCGCCCTGCTCGCCGAGCGCGACGGCGGCCGCCAGACCGGTCTGGCAGCGGTGCGCAGCCAGGTGCAGCTGGCCCGCGTCGACCTGTCGACCGAGGTCGGGGCCATGGTCCGGGCCCTGCACATGCGCTCACGCGCCGAACTCGACCGCTGCGACCGCACCGAACTGCGCGCCTACCCCGAGCGCTTGCAGCAGGCCGCCGGTGAACTGTCGGCCGCGGTCGACGCCGTCATCGACGAGCGCGTACTCGAGACCGCGCGGCGTGTCGGCACCGCCGCACCCGCCCAGCGCCGCTACGACGCGGCGCCCCGAGTGGGTCCGGAACCCACGCCGAGGCACCGTGGTGTCGAAGATCACCTGGTGATCGCGCTCGGCGCGTCGGCCGGTGTCGGTCTAGGCCGGTTGATCGTCGCGCCGCTGTCGCTGGTGCCGACGCTCGATGTGGCGAGCGTGCCGGTGGCGTTGCTGCTCGGTGCCGGTGCGGCGGCATGGGTGGTGCGTGCGCGCGGGCAACTGGCCGAACGCAGTCACATGTCGCAGTGGGTGTCGGAGGCGCTGGTTAATGTGAAAGCCCAGCTCGAGCAGCGTGTCGCGGCAGTCCTGGTGGACGTGGAGGCGGAGCTGGCCGAACATGTCGTCCGCGAATCCACAGCCCGCGCGGTGGCTGTGGACCGGCGTATCGCCGAGCTCGACACGCTCGTCCGGCGCCTCGCCGCCGAGCAGCCTGCACAACTTTCCGCCTGCGAACGCGATATCGAGACACTCGACAAGGTGTGACGAGAACGATTGGTCCACCCGCCGATGGGTACTAGGTTGGGCGAACCCGATTCCTTATCGATCGTCATATCGCGTTAACCTTTAAGCAGGAACCTGGGCGTCCTGCTCCGTGCCAGTCGATGCGCGGCCTCCGTCCGTGTACGGCCCTGTACGCCGTCCATTGGGGTTGTGCGGTGGCTGGTTCGCTGCCGGACGTCTTCCCGCCACGGTGGCGCCCCCGCCCATCTCAGGAGAGTTTTCATGACCTCAGCGACCATTCCTGGTCTTCGTGGATCCGACGGCACCGCGCCGACCGAGCACAGTGAACTGCTCGCCTGGGTACAGGAAGTCGCAGAGCTCACTCAGCCTGACCGCGTTGTCTGGGCCGACGGCTCCGACGCGGAATGGGATCGCCTGACCACGCAGCTGGTCGAAGCGGGCACCTTCAAGAAGCTCGACGAGAAGAAGAAACCGAACTCCTTCCTCGCCCTGTCCGACCCCTCCGATGTGGCCCGCGTGGAATCGCGCACCTACATCTGCTCCAAGACCGAGGCCGACGCGGGCCCGACCAACAACTGGGTCGACCCCGCCGAGATGCGCGCCACCATGACCGAGCTGTACCGCGGCTCGATGAAGGGCCGCACCATGTACGTGGTGCCGTTCTGCATGGGCCCGCTCGGCGCCGAGGACCCCAAGCTGGGCGTGGAGATCACCGACTCCGAGTACGTGGTGGTCTCGATGCGCGTGATGACCCGGATGGGCCAGGCGGCGCTGGACAAGCTCGGCACCGACCGTCCGTTCGTGAAGGCGCTGCATTCGGTCGGCGCTCCGCTGGCCGAGGGCCAGGCCGACGTGCCGTGGCCGTGCAGCGACACCAAGTACATCACCCACTTCCCCGAGGACCGCGAGATCTGGTCCTACGGCTCGGGCTACGGCGGCAACGCCCTGCTCGGCAAGAAGTGCTACTCGCTGCGCATCGCCTCGGCGATGGCCCACGACGAGGGCTGGCTGGCCGAGCACATGCTGATCCTCAAGCTGATCTCGCCCGAGAACAAGGCCTACTACATCGCCGCCGCGTTCCCCAGCGCCTGCGGTAAGACCAACCTGGCGATGATCCAGCCGACCATTCCCGGCTGGCGCGCGGAGACCCTCGGCGACGACATCGCCTGGATGCGTTTCGGCAAGGACGGCCGCCTCTACGCGGTGAACCCGGAGTTCGGTTTCTTCGGCGTGGCGCCGGGCACCAACCACAGCTCCAACCCCAACGCGATGGCAACCATCGACGCGGGCAACACCGTCTACACCAACGTCGCCCAGACCGACGACAACGATGTGTGGTGGGAGGGCCTGGAAGGCGACCCGCAGCACCTCATCGACTGGAAGGGCAACGACTGGACCCCCGAGTCCAGCACGCACGCCGCGCACCCGAACTCGCGCTACTGCACCCCGATGTCGCAGTGCCCGATCCTGGCCCCCGAGTGGGACGACCCGCAGGGCGTGCCGATCTCGGCCATCCTGTTCGGCGGTCGCCGCAAGACCACCGTCCCGCTGGTGACCGAGTCGTTCGGCTGGGAGCACGGCGTGTTCATGGGCGCGACCATGGGCTCGGAGCAGACCGCCGCCGCCGAGGGCCAGGTGGGCACCGTCCGCCGCGACCCGATGGCGATGCTGCCGTTCCTCGGCTACCACGTGGGCGACTACCTCGACCACTGGATCGAGCTGGGCAAGAACGCCGACTCGACCAAGCTGCCGAAGATCTTCTACGTCAACTGGTTCCGTCGTGGCGCCGACGGCCGCTTCCTGTGGCCCGGATTCGGTGAGAACTCCCGCGTGCTGGAGTGGATCGTCGGCCGCATCGAGGGTTCGACCGGTGCGTCGTCCACCCCCGTCGGCCACGTCCCCACGGCCGCCGACCTCGACCTGGACGGCCTCGATGTCGACCCGGCCGACGTCGACGAGGCCCTCGCGGTGAACACCGACGAGTGGCGCCAGGAGATCCCGTCGATCGAGGAATGGTTCGAGTTCATCGGCGACCGCCTCCCCTCGGGTGTCCGCGACGAGTTCGAGGCCCTCAAGCAGCGCCTCGGCTGATCCCCCGAACAACCAACCGCCCGCACCGATCTCCGGTGCGGGCGGTTTCGTTCTATTCGGGGAAAGGCGCGAACCTGACGAACTGGGTGAATCCGGTCGACGTCAGCCAGGCCACCCGCCCTTCGGGGACCGCGGCGGCCTCGGCGGCGAACACCGCGGCGAGGTGCTTCTTCAGCTGGTGACGCGGGTGCCGGGCGAGCAGTTCGCCGACCCATCGGGGATCGAGGTCGGCCAGCCGGTCGCCGAGCACGTCCACCGACGCGCCCGCGGAGACGAAACCACCCGGGTCGCCGAGATCCGCCGCGATGCCAGGGGTGAGATGCGCGGCGATGGCCGCACCGATGATCGCGGCCCGTTCGGCGGAGGCGCCGTGGCGCTGCGCGAGGCCGACCGCGCTCTCCCCGCCGACCACCGCGAAACACCGTCCAGGCGTCGGGGTTTCGAGGGCGATGTCGTGCAGCAGGCAGGAGACGTAGGCGATTTCCTCGTCGTACTCGGCGCCGTCGAGGTCGGCGAGGGCGCGACCGAAGAAGTAGGTGCGGAACGAATGCGCGAGCAATGCGTCCGAAAGCTGTTCGCGCGCAAGCAGTTCCGCCTCTCTGGCGAGCCGGGTGTCCGGGAGGCGCACGTCGTCGACGCGTCCGGTGCCGCGCAGGCCGAGTGCCAGGCGCAGCCGTCCCGGCACGAATTTCGGCACGGTGCGCGCGAGTACGGTCAACAGCCGCCGGCGCTGCGCCGCGGTGAGGTTTCCGCCGGTGCGCTGTGCCCAGGTCCAGTCGACGCCTGCCGGATTCGTCATCAGATCTCCCTTGTCGCTTACGTCAAGCAAAGCCGGACCGGACCGACGGAACGAGTGGCAGACATGCCAGCACTGCCCGGATTCGTGCCAAACTCGTGGAGTGATCTCGGTGGCCGCACTCGCCCTGGACGGCGTGATGACCTACGACCTCGCCTGCGTGGTCCAGATCTTCCGCCACGGACCTGGCCGAACCGGCGAGCCTGCCGGCTTCGACATGCGCACCTGCGGTGTGCGTCCCGGCCCGGTGTGGACGCCGAACGGCTTCGAGCTGCGGGTGGAGCACGGCCTCGAGCTGCTCGCCGACGCCGATCTGATCGTGGTCCCCGGTATCGGCCTGCCGACCATGCCGACCCCGCAACCGGTACTCGACGCCTTGCGCGCGGCCGCCGCCCGCGGCGCCACGATCGCCAGTATCTGTGTCGGCGCCTTCATCCTGGCCGAGGCCGGGCTGCTCGACCGCCGCCCGGCCACCACCCACTGGGGCTACTGCGACGAATTCGCCCAGCTGTACCCGGCCGTGAAACTCGATCCCACCGCCCTTTACGTCGACGACGGCGACATTCTGACCTCGGCGGGCCTGTCCGCCGGATTGGATCTGTGCCTGCACATCGTCCGCCGCGAACTCGGTGCCGCGGCCGCCGCCGACCTCGCCCGCTGGAATGTGGTGCCGCCGCACCGCGAAGGTGGTCAGGCGCAGTACATTCCGCGGCCGATGGCCCGCGTCGCAGCGCACGGTGGTCTGGCGGCCACGCTCGATTGGGCAGCGGCTGATCCCGAGAGCGCGGTGGATGTCTCCGCGCTGGCCGCGCACGCGCTGATGAGCGAACGGACTTTCATCCGCCGCTTCAAGGCCGAGGTCGGCACCACACCGCGTGCCTGGCTCGACGCGCAACGGCTCGGACGGGCCAGGGAACTGCTCGAGCGAACGACGTTCACCGTGGAGACGGTTGCCCAGCGATCGGGCTTCGGAAGTGTGACGGCCCTGCGCGAGCACTTACGGGCGGCCACCGGGCTTACCCCGTCCGCATATCGACGTTCATTGCGTCAGTGACCCACTTTCCCGACGCGGAGTTTCCTTTCGGGCACAAAATAAGACGATTCCCCCGTGTGAATTTCGGGTATCTATTTCGATGACAGAGAGTCGCTGGGGCAAGGGAATCGCCGTCACCTATATTCCCAGTCAGGTTTCTGTGAACGTCGCACCATCCCCCGAGCAAACTCCGTTGAGATCGACGCTGAGAGGTGGTTGACGCATGACCGATCTGGTGACCCGCCCGGAGGACGACACCTGCTCGAGCACGCCACTGCACCGGGTGGCAGGTCGCCTGCAGCGAGTCCTGCCACCCGGATGGCGCGTCGACGTGGTCGACCTGCCCGCCAACGGTGAGGTACGGGCCCAGCCGGTGCTGCGGGTAGCGATGCCGGAGGACTAACCGGTCCAGCCCATCGGCATCAGCACCGACTTCTGCTCGCAGAAGGCGTCCAGGCCCTCGGGCCCGTTCTCGCGGCCGATGCCGGAACTCTTGTACCCACCGAACGGTGCGGTGGGGTCGAAGGCGTACCAGTTGATCGCGTAGGTGCCCGTGCGTACCCGTGCGGCGATCTTCGCGCCGCGTTCGATGTCGGTGGTCCACACCGAGCCTGCCAGGCCGTACACGGAGTCGTTGGCGATGGCGACGGCCTCGTCCTCGGTGTCGTAGGGGATCACCGACAGCACCGGCCCGAAGATCTCCTCCTGGGCGATGGTGCTGGAGTTGTCCACGTCGGCGAAGATCGTCGGCTCGACGAACCAGCCGCGCTCCACCCCCTCGGGCCTGCCGCCGCCGAGGACCAGCCGTGCCCCCTCGGCCTTGCCCTTGGCGATGTAGCCCTCCACACGCTCGCGCTGCCGCTCGCTGATGAGCGGGCCGAACTGCACCGACGGGTCGGTCGGGTCACCGGTCTTCAGGGTGCTCACGTGGGCGACCAGCGCGTCGAGGATCTCTTCGTAGCGGCTGCGGGGTGCGAGGATGCGGGTCTGCGCGACGCAACCCTGGCCGCTGTTCATCAGCCCGGAGAAGGCGAGCACGGGAATGCTCGCGGCGAGGTCGACGTCGTCGAGGATGATGGCGGCCGACTTACCGCCCAATTCCAGCGAAACGGTTTTGAGTTGTTCGCCCGCGACGGCCGCGAGTTTCCGTCCGACGGCGGTACTTCCGGTGAAGGTCACCTTGTCGACGCCGGGATGACCCGCGAGGTATTCGCTCGCCTCGGCTTCGGCGGGCAGTACCGAGATCACGCCGTCCGGCACGCCTGCCTCGGTGAAGATATCGGCGAGGATATTCGCGCTGAGCGGGGTGAGTGGCGACGGTTTGAGCACAATGGTGCACCCGGCGAGCAATGCGGGCGCGAGTTTGTTCACCGCGAGGAACATCGGAACATTCCACGCGGTAATAGCGGCGACGACACCGCGCGGTTCCCTTGACACACGGGTAGTTCCGAACGGGCCGACCCGAGTCTCGTTCCAGGGGAAGGTCTCAGCGAGCGAGACTATCGCGTCGAGCGCCGCCACGGCGGGAATTTGGTTGAATGTCAAGGCGCCTACCGTAGTTGCGCCCATCTCGGCCGTGAGTGCGGCGAGCAATTCCGGGGAACGCTGCTCGATGAGCCGCGCGGCCTTGCCGAGCACCTCGGCTCGTTCCAGTGGATCCTTCTTCGGCCACGGTCCGCTGTCGAAGGCGTCGCGCGCCGCGGCGACCGCGGCGTCGACATCGTCCTTCGTTACCGCGGGCACGCTGCCCACGGTCTCCTCGGTGGCCGGTGAGACCACGGGAATGCGGTCACTACCGGCCGGGGTGGTCCACTTGCCGCCGATGAACAGACTGTCGTAGTGCATGAGAACACGTTACAGTTTCGCGGCCGGATTGTCTGCAACACGTTCTACTTTGCCTGGTCGCGGGCACTCTGAAGTGCACGAATTCCAACCCGTCGGTTCGCTTTTCGGGAAAACGCACTATTGCGTTCTCGTGGTGAAAAGGGGATGCTTTAGCTACTGATCAGCTCGCTCGATTCATCGGACCTTTACAGCGAATTGGGGAGACCGACTCATGGCTGTGCAAGTGATCGGCCGATCGTTGATGACCAGCGACCAGACCGACCATCAAGCGAAGAGTGTGGGCAGTGGAGGATGGGTTGTGTCATTCCTTCCGGGCCGCACACTGACGATCGAGCAGGCAACTGCCGCCATTCAGGCCGCTGAGGCGGTCGCGATGGTCGGAGCGCTCGCCGATCAGGTCGGCCTGACCACGTTGGAGACAGTCGGCCTCGCGATTCAGGAATCCCCCTGGGCCAGTGCGTTACCCGAGCCGGTGCGCCGGACGCGGCGACTGAGCTGGCTGGCCTGAATCACCGTTTCGTCGCCACCACAACGAGATTGCTCACGAGTAGCTCGCGAATCACCGGAATCCGAACCAACCACCACGCCCAGCGCGGGTGATAACGAGGGAAAACGGTTCGCACGTCCGCCGGTGTCGTTGCCGCCCAGCGCAAACCGTCGGCGGCGGTGACAGCGAACAGCGACCTGCCGAATCTGTTCTTGGGTTCACGACCGTGCTTACGGAAATACCTTCGGGCCGCGTACTCGCCGCCGAGGTAATGCCACAGTCCGGTCTCGTGCCCACCGAACGGCCCGTGCCACACCGTGTACGAGTAGACGATGAGCCCGCCGGGCTTGGTCACGCGGACCATCTCGTCGGCCATCGCCCACGGCTCGGGGACATGTTCGGCGACGTTGGAGGAGAAGCACACGTCGAAGGCGTTGTCGCGGAACGGGAGTGCCATGCCCGAGCCGCGCACCGAACCAGCCACCCGCAGGCCGGCGGCGTGCATCTCCGACGGGTCGGGTTCCACCGAGATATAGCGCGCACCGCGTGCGGTGAACTCGTCGGCGAAGTAGCCGGGTCCGCCACCCACGTCGAGCACCACGGTTCCGGTGAGATCGCGGCCGGTGATGTCGGCGTAGAAGTCGTCGATCAGCTCGGCGCTGTCGGTGGCGATGCCGCCGTAGAACCTGGCCGGGTCGGACTGCTCGAACCGGAAGCTCGTCAGCAGGCGCAGGGAGCGGCGCAGCGTGGCGCGACGGGCGAAGCGGGGGGCTCGGCCCGGCTGGTCGGTTCTCGGCAGGGATGCGGTCGGCACGGCAGGAGTTTAGGGGCTCGGCGGCGGCGCATCGCGGCCGTGTGCGGGTTCGGTGGTGATACTGCCGTGTCGCGTGGGCCACACCCGCTAGGGTGGTGGCCGACGTTTGTCCGAAGCCGATCCGATTGCGAGCCCGACCGTGCGTGAAGTCCTCCTGTTGTGCTGGCGTGACACGGGGCACCCACAGGGCGGCGGCAGTGAGCGGTACCTGGAGCAGGTGGGTGCGCAGCTGGCGGCCCGTGGGGTCAAGGTCACCCTGCGTACGGCCGGGTACCCCGGTGCGCCGCGCCGCGAGCGGATCGACGGTATCGACATCAGCCGCGCCGGTGGCCGCTTCACCGTGTACCCGCGCGCGCTGGCCGCCATCCTCGCCGGTCGGCTCGGTGTCGGCCCGCTGCGCGGTGTGCGGCCCGACGTGGTGATCGACACCCAGAACGGCATCCCGTTCTTCGCGGCGGTCACCGGTGTGCCGTCGGTGGTGCTCGTGCACCACGGGCATCGTGAGCAGTGGCCGGTCGCCGGGCGGCTGGTCGGGCGGATCGGCTGGTGGATCGAGTCCAAGCTGTCGCCGCGCGTGCATCGCGACAACCAGTACCTCACGGTGTCGCTGCCCTCGGCCGAGGAGCTGTCGGTGCTCGGGGTCGATCGCGAACGCATCGCCGTCGTCCGCAACGGTGCCGAGCCGGTGCCCGCCGAGGTCGTCCCCGGTGGCGCGAGCACCCGCGCCGCCCACCCACGCATCGCCGTGCTGTCTCGTCTCGTTCCGCACAAGCAGATCGAAGACGCCCTCACCGCCGTCGCCACGCTGCGCGAACGCTTCCCCGAGGTGCACCTGGACGTGATCGGCGACGGCTGGTGGGCGCCGAACCTGCGCGCATGCGCCGAGGAGCTCGGCATCACCGACGCCGTCACCTTCCACGGCCACGTCGACGAACGCCGCAAGCACGAGATCCTGTCCACCGCGTGGGTGCACGTGATGCCCTCCCGCAAAGAGGGCTGGGGCCTGGCCGTCATCGAAGCCGCCCAGCACGGCGTACCCACCATCGGCTACCGCAGCTCCCGGGGCCTCACCGACTCCATCGTCGACGGCGTCACCGGCCTGCTCGTAGACGACGCCCCCGCCCTGGCCCGAGCCGCCGCCGACCTCCTCGCCGACCCGGAAACCCGCGCGATGATGGGCGAAAAGGCCCGCGCCCGCGCCCACGAATTCTCCTGGGAACAAACAGGTTCCGGCGTCTACGAAGTCCTCGCCGCCGCAGCCCGAGGCACCTACACCACCGGCCTCGTAGCCCCGTCAGCTCTCAATCACTGAACAAATCGTCAACGGTCTGCGCCCCGATCGCCCGATCGAGCCATTCACCGAGCTGCGCGCGGTCGTGACACGACACGATCTTGCTTTCCGCCGCAGCTGAAACAGCGATTCCGCGCCGCCGCAGAATTCGAATGATGCTCTCTGAGACGCCCTCTTCGCGCCCCTCTTCGCGAATCCGCTGTGACGTCTCGGAGCGGAAGAACGACAGGTCTACCGACATCAACTTCCTCCAGATTCGGGCGCCTCGCGTACGGCCGAGGCCCAGTTCGACAAGTTCGGCATAGATCTGTGCATCGTCCCGGTCACCAGCGAGCCGCAGCGCAGCGGCCAGCGCTTCCAGTATCGCACCGATCTCAGGACTCGTGGCGTGGGTTATCGCTGACAGGGCCGCCAGAGGTAGGTCTTCGGCAGCCGCTTCGGCAGGGCTCGCCGGATGACGCTCCGTCAGTTGGGGTTTCGGCGGAGGGTGGCTGTGAGGAGCGCGCCGAGGAGGAGGGCGGCCCAGAGGAGGTGGGCGGTGGCGGAGATTCGGCGTTGGGTGGGGGTTGCGGTGTCGGTGGGGGTTGGGTTGGGGACTCGGTAGAGGGCCAGGTCGGGGTCTTCGTAGGTGAGTTGGGTTGTGGTCAGGGTGGATTGGGAGGCGCCGAGGGGGCCGGGGGTGGTGCGTTCTATGAGGATCCAGCCGACGCCGAGGGCCGCCAGGTCGGTGGCGGGGGCGCCTTCGAGTAGGGCGGTTTCGACTGTGCGGGCTCGGTTTCCTTCGCCTGCTACCGCGTAGCCTCGGACGCGGAGTTCGCCTGTTTGGAGGACGTCGTTGGGGAGGATTCGGGGGGCGGGGTCGAGGACGGGAGCTGTTCCGCTGTAAGGGAATCGGCGGAACATGCCTGCGGGGAGGACTGCTACATCGCCCGGCGCGTCGACGTGTTCGACGACCTTTTCCCAGCCTGCGGGGTAGTGGACGGGGCGCATCTCGCCGCCGACGCCCCAGGCCAGGTCGGGGAGAGGGAGAATCAGCAGTCCGATGAAAAGGGTTGCGACAGCGGCAGTTCCGGTTCGTACGCCGTCTTGGCTCGTCGGCGCGAACCTGCGGGCGAAGGTGAGCACGGTGGTGCAGGCTGCCGCCGCACACAACACATACGCCGGCATCGCGAGCGCCACGTATTTCTGGCTGTCGCGCAACAACCCCGCACCGGGCACGTGCACGACCAACCATTCGCCGACCGCGATCCCCCCGCTGGTCGCACCGAGCGCGGGCACGACCACGGCCACCACCGCGATGATCAACAGCGCCCGGTGCCCCCGCGCCCACACCGCCCGCACTCCGAGCGCGACTATCCCGAGCAACAACATCGTGGCGACGAACGCCACCGGCGTTGTCCGGCTGCCCGGAACCGCCTCCGCGTTCCAGATCCCACCGAGCCCGGCCAGGCTCCCCAACGTCCCCAACCACGGCTCCGCCCGCGCCGCGAACGCCGAAACACCCTCGGGATCCGACGGCTCGGCCCCGGCTCCCAATGCGGTCGCCGTCAACCACGGCGCACAGGTGAGCACCCACAGAACGCCCGCGGGCAGCATCTTCCGCCACCCGATCAGCGCCAGTCCGATGATGGCCGCCAGCAACGACCCGGTCGGCGTCAATCCGGCTGCCGCGAACGCCGCGACCAGCGCAGCCCACGCACCGACACGTGCTCCCGCCCGGGAACGGCGGGCCTGAACACCGCTCCGTGCGCGTCCGACAATCGACCCGGACGTACCACTCGCACGTGCCGAGTCGACCTCGCTGAAGCTGCCCGGTGATCCTCTGCCGGCGCCTGTCTCGGCGGTCGACTCTGTACCACGGGCGAGGCTCGCCTCTGTGTGGCCGCGCCCGTACGACCCGACGCCGACTGACGAATCGACGTCCGGCTCGCGCAGACGCGTTGCCGCCAACGCCACCCATGGCAATGCCGCATACCCCGCGAGCAGACTCCAATGCCCTTGGAGAAGGCGTTCGGCGACGAAGGGGTTCCAGAGGGCCAGGGTCGCGGCGACGAGTTGGGGGCCGGTGGTCGCGCCGACGAAGCGGCGGGCGAGGACGGCGGCGCCGTAGCCTGCCGACCACAGGGAAACGATCAGGATGGTTTTGACGAGGATGCCGCCGTCGACGGCAGGAGAGAGGAACGCGAGCAGGGCGTCTTGGGGCACCGCGCGGGGTGCGGCCGCGCCGAGTCCGAGTGCGGAGTCGGTCAGGTAGGAGCGCGGGGTACTCACCGCGTCGCGCAGCAGCAGGTACCCGGAGCCTGCCAGCGGGCCGACGATCACAGCCGTGAGGAGCGCGCAGTACGCGGCAACCCAGAGCCTCGCGCTACCTGTCACATCAGAGCACCCTAGATGCTTGCGGTGAGCGCAGCGGGGCCCGCCCTGATCTGGACCGACCAGGGAGTGCGACAACGCGAAGGGCCCGCCTCGAGCGCGCCGGCGCTCCAGAAGCGAAGCGCAGGGTGAGTCCGCTCGGACTCACATTTCGGGGTACCGCCCACCGCATGGGCGATGAGGTGCGACGATGGGGCGTGTCTTCGGTCCGCCGCCCCCCTGTTGTTGCCGATCTGACCTGGGTCACGGCCGGCGCGATGACCGCCAATGTCGCCGGTTACCTGCTGCAGATGTTGGCCGGTCGCTGGCTCGGTGTGGCCGGCTTCAGCGAGTTCGCGAGTCTGCTCGCGGTCCAGTTGTTGTGCGCGGTGCCCGCCTTGGCGATGCAGAACGTGGTGGCGCGCGAAGTGGTGCGCGGTGCCGGTCTGCGCGCGGTGCGGGCGATGCAGTGGCGGTGTGCGGCGCTGGTCGCGGCGGTCGCGGTGGTGCTGATCCCGGTCGTGGCGACGGTGCTGCACGTCAGTGTGCTGGCCTCGGCCGCTGCCCTCGGCGCCGCGCCCGCCTTGGTGATCCTGTCCGGTGAACAGGGAATCCTCCAGGGCGCCAACCAGTTCCGCGCCCTGGCGACGGTGCTCGCGCTGGCGGGAACCGCTCGCGTGGCACCCGCGCTGATCGCGCTCGCCCTCGGCGGCGGTTCGGCAGGCGCCCTGCTCGCCGCGGCGTGTGGACTCGTCGCCGCCGCGTTCGTCGCGGGCCGCATCGTTCGGTCGGCTACCGCGAGCGATTCAGCAGACCTGTCGATCGGTGGGCGAGCCGCTACCGTCGAACCACACGCGCAGGCGATCGGTGTCCTCCCGGTCCTGCGTGCCGTCCAAGTGCAGGCCGCGCTGATGGCCCTGTCCTCGGCCGACCTGATCGTCGTGCGCATCGTCCTCGACGACGCCGACGCCAGCCGCTACTCCCTCGGCACCATCGCCACCAAGATCGCCTTCTGGCTCCCGCAGGCGGTGGGCGTTGTGCTGTACCCACGCATGGCCCAGCCGACGCACTCGGCCCGCGCCATCCGCGACGCCCTGTCGGTGCTGTCGCTGATCGGCGTCGTCGCGGTTGTCGGCGCTGCCCTCGCCGCCCCGCTCGCGCCCTTGTTCGCGGGTCAGGACTACGCGCCCATCCAGGGCATGCTGTGGATTTTCGCGCTGCACGGCGCCATGCTCGCCGTCCTGCAGGGCGCGCTGCTGTCGGCGATCGCGGTGGAACGCACCGGCCTGGCGATGGTCACCTGGGTGGGTCTGGCCGTGGAGGTCGCCCTGATGCTCGCCTTTGCCGACAGCATCGGCTCGCTCATCGGCATCGCCGTCTGCGTCGCCGCCGTCACCACGACGATCGTCGCCTTGGTCGTGCTGCGCACCGCGCGAAACGACGACGGCCCCGGTCGGTGACCGGGGCCGTCGTGAACCGCTTGCCTCAGGGGCGTTTGTTCGTGTCGATCTGTTCGGTCGGCGAATCGTAGTCACCGCGCGGGAACTGAGTGGTCGGCGCTTCGTCGCCGTCCCAGCGGGTGGCACCGGTATCGGCGGCCGTGGGCGCAGGCGTCGGCCGGGTGCCACGCGGTGAGGCGTGGGCCGGGGCGCTACCACCACGCAGGCCGAGGAACAGCCCGGCCAGCAGCGCGATCACGCCGAGGATGCCGAGCACGATCGGCACGACGCGCCCGAACAGCGACAGCTTGTCGGTGTTCTCCTTGGCGATGGCCAGCTGCGACTCGACGGTCGACTCGTCGAACACGATGTGCGACTTGAGCGCGGTCACCTCGGGCTTGTCGGCCGTGCGCGCGTAGAACAGGTGGATCGATTCGCCACCCTTGACGACGGTGCCGGTCTCCGGCTCGACCCACAGGTCCCGCACGTTGGTGTAGTAGCGGGTCATGGTGACCGGCGCGTCGGCGGGCACGTCGGTGACGCCCCACTTGGCGGCGGGCAGGGTGAGCCGGTTGGTCGGTGACTGCACCACGTCCCAGGTGCTGGTGACCGGCGCGATCATCTGGAACCGGTACACCTTGGTGCTGTTGATCTCGGTCTCTTCGATGAAATTGGCGTCGAAGGACTTTCGCACGTTGATGTCGAAGTACGGGTACGTCTTCTTCTCGGTGCCGATCGGGAAGCGGTAGCCGATGCCGGTGTGCTGCACCGGTTCCATCACGCTGCCGTCCTTGTTGACGGTGACCGCGATGGAGCCGTTGGGCTCTTCGTCGACCGGCATGCCGGTGGTGCGCGAGATGGTGACGCGGTCGATGGCCGCGGTGAGCAGGCCCGTGTCACCCTGCACATCGGTGCGGCGCAGCGTCTGACCCGCCTGCAGCGTCATCTTGTCGGCGTCGGAGGGCTCCTCGACGGTGACGAAACGTTGCGAGATCAGCGGCACGTTCTTGTTGACAACGGCCGGACCGTCACCGGAGGTCAGCGACTTGGAGTCGAGGACGAGACTGTCCTCGCCCGGCTGGTTCTCCGCGATGGTGGTGATCTCGAGGTCGAGCGGAGTCTTGGCCACCTTGCTCACGGTGTAGGTGGGGATCATGAGCGCGGCAACGAGCAATGCCGCGCCCAGACCCACGAGCACGCAGGCGACCGTCCTTCTGGTACCGGCACTCAGTGCCATGCAAACTCTCCTCGTCGTTCGAACACGGATTGAGCCGACACTAACAGCCCATGACGACGGAAGGCGGCGCTGTGCCCGCTAAATCGCCGACACGGCAGACTGGACCCCGATGACGAGCCCGCACGCCCCCGTTCCGCCGCCGCGCACCTTCATCCCCGCCCTGGAAGGAATGCGTGGGATGGCGGCGCTCGGCGTGCTCGTCACCCATGTGGCTTTCCAGACCGCGGCATCCGGAACACCGGTGCTCGGGCCGATTCTGGAGCGCTTCGACATGGCGGTCGCGGTGTTCTTCGCGCTGTCGGGTTTCCTGCTGTGGCGGCCGCACGCGGCGGCCGCGCACGGGGTGGGTGCGGCGCCGTCGACGGGGCGGTACCTGCTGCATCGTTTCGCCAGGATCATGCCCGCGTACTGGGCCGTCGTGGTGTTCGTGCTCGTGCTGCTGCCCGGCGCCGCGCAGACGGCGAACCTGCGGGTATGGGTGTCGAATCTGTTCCTGCTGCAGGTGTTCGTCCCCTTGACACTCACCGACGGCCTCACCCAGATGTGGAGCCTGTCGGTGGAGGTGGCCTTCTACCTGGTGCTTCCGGTACTTGCGTTGGCGTTCGTCCGGCTGCGTGGTCCGTCGGCGCGGTGGCGTGTCCCCGTGCTGTGTGCGCTGGCCGCGGTGAGCCTGACGTGGAACCTGTGGCCGGTGCCGACACCCGACGCCATCCACGCCGACAACTGGCTGCCCGCCTACATCCCGTGGTTCGCGGCGGGCATGCTGCTCGCCGAACTGATCTACCGCTTGCGCACCGATGCCCGCTGGCCGAAGCTGCTGGCGAATCAGCCGCTGATGTGGGGCATCGCGCTGGTCGCGTTCCTGATCTCGGCGACGGAGTTCGGCGGACCGGCCGGTCTGGAACGTGCCGAGCCGTGGCAGTACGCGGTGAAAATGCTGCTCGGGGCGGTCATCGGGTTCGGTCTGCTGGCGCCGCTGGTGCTGCGCCCGGCCGACGCGCCACCGCATCGCTGGCTGGAATCGCGCACGGCGGCGGTGCTCGGCCGGTGGTCCTACGGTGTGTTCCTGTGGCACCTGGTCGTGCTCTCCATGGTGTTCCCGGTGTTCAGCCTGCTGCCGTTCAGCGGCAACTTCCTGTACGTCCTCGTGCTCACCACCGCGCTGACATTGCCGCTGGCGGCCGCCAGCTACGCGCTGATCGAGGAACCCGCGCGCCGACTGGTCCGGCGCTGGGACAAGCGCGCCGCTCGGGCGAAGGAAACCGCCCGCGCCTGAGAGTCCGCCCGGCTGCCTCGGATCAGCGACGGCGCGGAAGCGCGGCGACTCCCACCGCGACGACCGCGACAACCGCGGGTGCTTGCGCCCAGATCGAGCCACCCATGTAGGTAACCCCCGACCGCCACGTGCCGGTCGACAACGCCGCCACCGAGACCAACGTCCCGACACCGGCGACCCAGGGCAGCACCCGACTCGTCACCGCGGGCCGGAAGTGACTGCACGCCACCGCGATAACGGTGCACACCACCCCGAACGGGCCGGAAACCACCGCCACCGCACCGGTGAGCCCGAGTGCGGCCAGGGGGCGGGTACCCCATGTGGTCGGCGCCGGGCTGAGGTCGGGAACCGGTCGCCGACGTGGAATGGCAAGCAGCACAAGCGGAATCAGTAGCAGCAGACCACCGAAGATCGCCAGCCGGTACCACCGGTCGTCCGGGAACGACACGGTGATCTCCCCGCTCGTCCCCGCCGGAACAAGCCAAGCCTGCTGCCACCCGTCGACCACGACGGGCTTCAACAGCTGCCCGTCGGAGGTGTGTGCTTCCCAGCCGACATTGGTGCTCAACGGCAGTACCAGCAAGCCTGCCTTCGTCGGATCGGCTGTCGGCGAAGCGGGGCCTTCGTGGGTCGCATCGCGGGTGGGGGCTGAACCCCGAGCGCCTGATTCGCTGGTTGAGCTGTCGACGTCGGTCGGGCTCGCTGGCGCGTCAGCCGCACTGTTCTCGTCGATCGGCTCGCTGGGCAGGCCGGCAGTGCTGTTCTCTTCGGCCGGGCCGGCGGGATCGCCCCTACTGCTGTTCTCGCCGCCAGGGCTCGATTCGGAAGAATCGCTTGTCCCGCCGAGGACCGGGGCGGCCGCGAGATCGGTGCGCGGCAGCCGAATTCGGTCGACCGTGAACAGTTCCGTCGGCACGACGGTGAGGTCGGGCTTGCCGGGCAGCAATTCGATATCGGCCGCGTCCAATTCGCAGGGACGTGCGGAAACCGGTGCACCCGAACGGAGTTCGTCGGCGGTCGCGGTGACGGTCGTGTGCACTGCGCGCCCGCCGATGGCGATCACCGGCCCGGCCTCGCAGCCGATGGTCACGAGCCGGTCGCCGGGTGCGCGGGCCGGGTAGTCGGGGCCGAGTACTTCCACTTCGGCGAGACCGGCCGGTTGGGTGAGGACGAAGCCGAGCGCGGTGCGATCGAGCACCTCGTTCCACTGCTGAATGCTCACCTCGACCCGATCGGTGACGGTGGGGTGCAGCGAGATCCGTGCCGGTTCGCCGTGTTCGCGTTCGGGCAGTTCGCGCATCTGCGGACCGTTGCCGAGGTTCACCAGCACGGAGGTGGCGGTGGCGGGCAGGCCGCCGAGGGCCGTGGTGATGTCGAGCCCGGTCACCAGCGCGGGCTCCGGAAGTTCCAGCACCAGTGTGGGTTTGGCGCCTGCGAGTCCACGGACGGTGGCTTCCGGCGCGGTCCAGGTGGTTCGGGGGTCGCCGTCGGTGGCGGCGAAGGCGGCGCCGCGCAGGTCGGCCACATCGGCCTTACCGCGCGCGATCGGCCTGGTCGGGTCGGTGAGCAGCGCTTCCAGAGCCGGTCCGGGGCGGGTGCGCACGGTCAGGTCGGTGCTCACCCGCATCGGTTCGGGCACCGAAAGTGTCCGCCCGAAGACGCCGGGTTCCTCGGCGGGCAGGCCGAGTCCCTTGCTGCAGTGCACCCGCAGAGGTCCATCGAAACACGCTGTGCGACCGGGGAATTCCTGTCCGAGGTCCCAGCCGGTCACCGTGGTGCCCGCTGGAACATCGGGAAGCACGACTCGATGCCGGATATCGACGCGTACCGGCGACTCGCGTACCGAATAGTCGTCGAGGGTGAGCTCGCTGATCCCGAATTGCCCGCCGCGGGTGCCGGTTTCGGTGCGCGCGGCGGTGATCATCACCCACTCGGTGCGGCCCGCGGGCAGGGCGACGGTGACCGGCGCACCGGGCTCGGTGATTCGAGCCGACACCGTCCCACGCGATGTGCGCACCTCCACCCACTTCACCGGATCGCCGAGCGCGGCGGCGGTCGTGGTGAACTGCAGCGAACCGCTGGTGATCGGTTTGTCCAGATCCAGCCGGAGCCACTGTCCCAGTGCGGATTCCGCGCCGTTGCTGATCCATGCGGTGCTCGGATCGCCGTCCACGGCGGCGGCGGTGGAACTGCCGGGTGCCGCGCCGCCGATCTGGGTGGCGTCGGCCGCCGAACTCGAGGTGGTCACCTTCGCACCGGACCACTGGCCACGGACGAGTTCGGTGCCGTCGACGGGGTAGTCGGGGACGAGGTTGTGGGTTCGACGCGCGTCGTCCGGAGCGCGGACAGCGGAGTTGTGGTTGTCCACCCGCCCGAAATCCGATTCCCGGTCCATGGGTGTGTCGGTCAGCAGCACCGGTTCGGCCGGGAGTCCGGCGCGCGCGGCATCGGCTTCGAGAAGCACTGGGGCGCTTGCCCCGTCACGACGAACACGCTCGAGCACCTCGGGTCCGCCGCGCACGACGGGCACCGAGTCGAGTCCCACCGTGTAGGCGCCGGGGACAGAGTCGGGCGCGCCGGTGCCGCTGCGCACCTGCGTCGGCGTGCCCGGCGTCGCGGGGTCAACCCGGTAGATCTCGATGGCCGGGTACGACGGCAGCAGGTCGTTGTCGACGACCAGCCCGGCGTCGTCGGCGCGCGGTCCGATGGGCGAACCGAATTCGGCGACCTTGGTGAGCCCCGGCGAACCCTCGATGGCCTGGTGCGCCAACATCGGCCGGGTGGAGCGGGAGGTCTCCGGGTCGAGGTCGTTGCGCAGCACCACGATTCCGATGCCTTGGTTCGCCAAGGTGGTGGCCAGCCCGGTCGACGGTCGACCGTCGGCGATGAGCCGCTGCACCGAGTCCATGGCGCGGATGGTGCCCGGCGGATTCAGCGGCACCGAATCGCGCACGGCCCACGGGGTACTCGCCAGTGCCTGCAGTGGTTCGTCACGGGTCAATCCCCAGATCTGGCTGCCGAAGGGCGCCCCGGGGACGACGAGTGCACGGGTGTCGGCGGCATTGTCGGCCAGCCATCGCGCGGTGTCGGTCCAGTAGGCGGGTACCCGGTCGTAGGCGCCGCGCGGGGCGAGCCTGCCGGTCCACGCCAGCGAGGTCGCGAGGGTGAGCGCGGCCAGGACGAGCGCCGCCACGGCCACGACACGATCGCGCTCGGGATGGGCGAAAGCATTGCGCCACACCGGCATCGGCACCGACGCGGGCAGCGGCACCCGGCCGAGTAGGTGCGCGAGCCCGACCACCAGCGGCAACCGGATCAGCGGCTCGAGCTTGTGCACATTGCGCAGCGGCGCACCACCGGAGTCGAGGAAGATCCGCACCGATTCCGCGAACGGCCCGCCGAGCGTGCCGACATACCCGGCGCAGATCCCCGCCAATCCCACGCAAAGGATCAGCACGAACCGCCCGCGATACGGCATCGACGACCGCGCGAGCCCCGCCATTCCCGCCGCCGCGAGCAGCCCGGTGGCGAGCACCGCGGCGGGCTGGGTCACCAGCACGGCCCCCGCGATCCGCTCGGGCGACACGAACGGCGTCCAACTGTCGGTACCGCGCAGCACCTCGCTCAGCGCCGCCCACTGTGTGGTCACCCCCGACGACTCGATGTAGTCGAGGAACGGCGGACTCACCTTCCCGAGCAGCAGCAGCGGCACCACCCACCAGAACGTGGCGAGCACGAGCAACGGAATCCACGCCCGCGTGAACCGCCACCACCGCCGATTCGGCCGGTAGGAGGCCCACCACAGCGCGGCGGGCAGGAACGCCGCCACCGTCGCGACAGCATTCACCGACCCCATCAACGCGAGCGCGAGCGCACTACCGGCGGGCGAGAGCATTCCGCCGCGCGTGGGTCCAGACGCAACCGACTCGCCTGCGCTCGAGCCGCGACCGGCCCGCTCTCCTCGGCCACGCAGGCGACCGACTTCGCCGGACTCGGCATTCCCGGCCGTGCTCGCCGCGGTGCCGGTGGTGGCAGGCTTGGCCACGCTGTCGTCCGGCGCGTTGTCGCCTGGACTGTCGGACCGCTCGCTGTCGGGCCGCGGACTTTCCCGCGCCGTGTCGACCCTCGTGGACTTACCGCGCAGCGCCACCCCGAGCGCGGCGGGCGCGAGCAGCACCCACGGCGCCAGCATCATCGGCAGCGTTTCCGAGGAGATCGACCCGAGCGTGGTGAGCACCCGTGGCGACAACGCGAACGCGATACCCGCGATCACCCGCGACCCGCGCGCCCCGATACCGAGCGTCTCGCACAGCTTGACGATGCCCCAGAATCCGGCGAGCAGCAGCAGCGCCCACCAGACGCGCTGGGTCACCCACGCGGGCACATGCAG
This sequence comes from Nocardia rosealba, assembly GCF_020216065.1. Lineage (GTDB taxonomy): Bacteria > Actinomycetota > Actinomycetes > Mycobacteriales > Mycobacteriaceae > Nocardia > Nocardia rosealba. The sequence goes on along the minus strand of NZ_JAIWNA010000006.1, from coordinate 67,090 downwards.
CAGGTGACCTGCGGAGAAGAACGCGCCGTGCGGGAAGAAGTAGCCGTAAGCCTGGTTCTGCACCTGACCCATGGGCGCCTGGCTGCTCCACAGGTGCGCGGCGCGCGCGAGGAAGCCGAGGGGGTTCTGGGCGAGGTCGTATTTGGTGTCGGCGACGGTGAGGCCGGGCGCTTGCGCGAAGGTCAGGACGAAGGCGGCTACGACCGAGCCGACGAACCAGCGCCAGCCCAGTGGCGCCTTGTTCAGGTGCCCCGAGGGGCGCGACGCACGGGCCTGCGCGTCAGCGGCTGCCGTATTCAGGAGCGTTGAGCAGCGAGGAGTCCTTGTCACCGCTGCGGTCGATCGAGGGAGCCGAGTTCTGCTGCACCGCTGCCGTGATGGCGAAGACGGCGATCGCGCTCAGCAGGGCGCCGCCGACCGCGCTGGCAACAGCCGGAACAGCAAACTTCATCGCGCACTCCAATACGTCGACGTCGGGGCCTGTCTGGTGGCCAACCTAGCAGGTGTGCGCCGGTAGGTCAGCGTTCGGGCAGTTCGCAACGCAGGGCGGCGAGCAGAGTGCGGAATTTGGCGGTGGTCTCGGCCAGTTCCTCGGCCGGATCGGAGTCGGCGACGATCCCGCCGCCCGCGCTCGCCCGCAGGACGCGCCGGTCGGCCGACAGTTCCCCGCCCCGGATGGCGACCACCCATTCACCGTCGCCGTTGCTGTCGCACCAACCCACGGCCCCGCCGTAGAAACCGCGCTGTTCGTCGGCGGTGACGGCGTCGAGCGCCGCGGCGAAGGGGGTGCCGTTCACGGCGGGCGTCGGATGCAGCAGCAGCGCCAGCTCGAGCGCGGTGGTCGACGGGTCACGCAACACCCCGCTGATGGGGGTGGCGAGGTGCCAGACCTGTTCGGTGCTCAGCAGTTCGGGCCCGTCAGGGATGTGCAGTTCAGCGCACACGGGCGCCAGCTGCTGCCGGATCCACTCGATGACGAATCCGTGCTCGTCGTTGTTCTTGCTGCTGGACAACAACTTACGGGCCTGCGCCGCGTCGGCTTCGGCATCGGGCAGGCGCGGCAACGTACCCGCGAGCGGATGCAGGCTCACGCGATCACCGTGGCGCGTGACCAGTACCTCGGGCGTGGCACCGAGCAGTGTCTCCGCCGCCCGGCCCGCCACCGACAGGTCGACCGCGTACACATTGGCCGTCGGATGCCTGGTCAGCAGATACCCCGCGAGCACTTCGGGATCGAGCGGCTCATCGGCTTCGACGACGACGCTGCGCGCGGCGACTACCTTGCGTAACTCGTCGGCCGGATCGGCCAGCCGTTCCACCAGCTTCCGAACACGCGCCACATGCTCTGCCGCACTGGGCGATCGGGCGACAACGCGCATCTGCGGCAACGGCGGCAGCGCGGCCGGACGCCATGGTCCGGTCGTGTGCAGGGCCGTCTCGGGCTGCCACAGCGCGGCGGGTTCACGGGGATCGAACGGCAACGCGCCGACGACCAACCCGGGCGACCCGTCGCGGGCCGATCCGCCGTCGCGCCACCCGCGCAGCGCCGCGACCGCCGCCGTGGGATCGGCGAAACTCGCGCGCACTCCCTCGGCGCGCAGCACCGCGTCCGGCCGGGCCAGCAGAAATCGGTTCATAGTGCTTCGACCATAACGCCGGGTACCCACCGCCGAACCGCGAGAGCGACGCAACTCTCAGTGCTCGGGCGGCACCAGGAACACCGGCCGGTGCCCGTGCTTGAGCACCGCCTCGGCCACACTGCTGTGCAGCAGTGCACGTAAGCCGGTGCTACCGCGTGTACCTGCGACGATGATGTCCACATCGAGCTCGTCGGCACAGTCGACGATGGCGTTCCAGATGGTTGTCGTGCACTCCACGGTTCGCGCCTCGGCATCGATACCCGCCTGCTTGGCCAGCCGCACGCCCTCGGCATTGATCTTGCGGGCATCGGTGTAGGCGATGTCCTCGATCTCCTCGTCGGGCACCCATTCCGGTTGCATCACCCCGGCGAGCCCGGAGATGCGGGCGGCCTGGCGGACCATCGGTTCCCAGGCGGTGAGCAGAATGGCGCGTTCGGCGGAGAGGAACCGGCCCGCGTACTGCACGGCGCGCTTGGCATGTTCGGAACCGTCGTAGGCGATGAGCATCCGATCGCACGGCATGACGACCTCCTGCGCAGGGTCTTTCCCCCAGGTTACCCGGCCATTTGCCGCTTGAACCGAACCTGACGGCGCCACCGGTTCCGGTCCGGGTCTACCGTGGAGTGCATGCGGAAATCGCCTGTGGTCGTGTTCGCAGTTGTCGCCGCCGTCGCCACCGCGTGTTCGGGAGGGTCGTCGACCGAGACGACCACCGCCGCGAGCAGCAGCGGCACGGCGCCGTCGTCGGAGGCCGGCGCCCCGGTCGCCACCACCGGAGCCCAAAAACCTTGCGGGGCCGACTATCTCGGTACCTTCTCGCAACGCGAGAAGCTCGCCCAGCTGCTCACCGTCGGCATCACCGGCGCCGACGACGCCACGAATGTGGTGACCACCGAGCAGGTCGGCGGCATCTTCGTCGGTAGCTGGACCGATCCGGGCCTACTCGATCGCGCCCAGCTCGACGCGGTGAAAGCTCTCGCCAAGGCGCCCCTGATGGTGACGATCGACGAGGAGGGCGGGCGTGTCTCGCGCGCGTCGGCCGTGATCGGTGAGGCGCCCTCGGCCCGGGTGGTCGCCCAGACCCAGACACCCGAACAGCACTACCAGAACACGCTCACCCGCTCGAAGGCGTTGAAGGACCTCGGCATCACGGTCGATTTCGCGCCCGACACCGATGTGAGCGCCCAGCCCGACAACAGCGTCATCGGCGACCGCTCCTACAGCGACGACCCGCAGGTGGTCACCGAGTACGCCGACGCCTACATCCGTGCCTCCAACGAGGTGGGCCTCGGTTCGGTCATCAAGCATTTCCCCGGTCACGGCTCCGGTTCCGGCGATTCGCACACGGGCGCGGTGCGCACGCCGCCGTTCGACGAGCTGAAGACCAAGGACCTGGTGCCGTTCCGCAATCTGGTGAACTCCGGCGCCGCCGTGATGGTCGGCCACCTCGACGTGCCGGGCCTCACCGAACCCGACACCCCGGCCAGCATCAGCCCGGCCGTGATGTCGCTGCTGCGCCAGGGCACCGGCTATGGCGCCGCACCGTTCAACGGCCCGATCTTCACGGACGATCTGGGCGGCATGGCCGCCATCACCGACCGCATGACGATCGCCGAAGCCGTCGAGGCCGCGCTCGTCGCCGGGGCCGACAATGCGCTCTGGATCACCACCGATGCGGTGCCGCAGGTACTCGACCGCTTGGAGCTGTCGGTGTCGAGTGGCAAACTGCCCGCTGATCGAGTCGATGCGTCGGTGCTGCGGATGGCCCGCTACAAGGGTGTCGCACTGGGCTGCTGAGCGGCGTGGCGACTGTGCGGCAAATGGGCACGGGTGGAACTTACCTTGCAGTAAGATGGAGTCTCACCCTGCGGTAGGAGAGTGGATGGCAGGCGGGACGAAGCGGCTTCCCCGGGCGGTTCGCGAGCAGCAGATGCTCGATGCCGCCGTCGAGGTATTCGCGCGCAAAGGCTTCCACGACACATCGATGGACGCGATCGCCGCCGAGGCGAAGATCTCCAAACCCATGCTCTACCTGTATTACGGCTCCAAGGACGAGCTTTTCCGCGCGTGCATCCAGCGCGAGGGACTTCGCCTGATCGAGGCCGTCGCGCCCGCGGGCAACCCCAAACTCAAGCCGCACGAGCAGGTGCGAACGGCGCTCGAGGGCTTCCTCGATTTCGTCGACCGCAACCGGCAATCCTGGCAGGTTCTCTACCGGCAGGCAATCGGTCAGCAAGCATTCGCCGCCGAGATCGAGAACGCCCGCGAGCGCGTCATCGAACTCACCGCGAAGCTGCTGGAATCCAGCGCCAGGCACGCCGAGCCCGGCACCAATTTCGAGGTCGTCGCCGCCGCCGTGATCGGTGCGGGGGAGGCCATCGCCGACCGGGTCGCCGGCGGCCGGATCGAGGTGGCCGAGGCGGTCGACCTGCTCGACGATCTGGCCTGGCGCGGCCTCGCGGGTCGCAAACCCGAGTAGCGGTTGCCCCGGCCGTCGCGACCTGCGATCGTGCTTGTCTGGTAGTTCACGAACGACGGGGTGGCAGTGTTCGGAGTGTTGAAGCCGTGTGCGCACGGTGCGGCGAAGTACGGCATCGATCCGGACCAATGGCAGGCGCACATGTGCGGGCTGTGTCTCGGCCTGCGCGACGGTCACGGCCAGCTGGCCCGAGCGGCGACCAATACCGATGCGATCGTGCTCAGCGTGCTCACCGAGGCGCAGGCAGGCACGGGTTCTCGGACGAACGCCGCCCCCTGTCCGTTGCGCGGCATGCGCCGGGCCTCGGTGGTCGCGGCCGACGCACCGGGTGTGCAGCTGGCGGCCACGGCGTCACTCCTGTTGGGCGCGGCCAAGATTCGCGATCACGTCGACGACGGTGACGCGGGAGCGTTCGCGCGCCGCCCGATGCGCAAGATCTCCGATTCGTGGGCGACCCGTGCACAACGCCAGGCCGACGCCATCGGCCTGGATGTGGCCCCGCTGCTGACCGCGATCGCCGCACAGCCTGGACTCGAAGCGCGTGCGGCGGAAGGGTGCCTCGAAGACCTCACCGGTCCCACCCAGCTGTGCGCGGCCACCCTGTTCGGCCACACCGCCACCCTGGCAGGCCGCCCGGAAAACGTTGCGGCCCTGCAGGAAATCGGCCGCCACGTCGGCCGCATCGCTCACCTGGCGGACGCGATCGAAGACCTCGAACGCGACCGCGCGCGTGGCCGCTTCAACCCGCTCGACGCGACCGGCACCGACATGCCGCGCGCCTACGAACTGGTCCGCGAGAGCGAGGCGAGCATCCGCCGGGCGGCGGTCGAGGCCGAACTCGACCAGGTACCGACGGTGCGTTGGGCGCTGCTCGATCCGCTCGCGGCGCTCCTGCGCAACCTGGGCCGCGGGCTCGGGCTCATCACCGGGCACACCTGTCGCGCCTCGGCGAATCACGAGCCCTACCGATTCCCTTCCGCGCCGGAGCAGAAGTCGTCCGGACCCGGCCCGCTGAAGGCGATCGGCCAGGTCTGCGGCGTCTACTGCACCGGTGCGGCGTGCTGCGTCGACCACAACAGTCCTTGCGACGGCAGGCGGAAGAAAGCCTGGCGCAAGAAATGCAAGGACTGTTGCGACGCGTGCGAGTGCTGCGGCAACTGCGGCGAGTGCGGCAAATGCTGCGGCGACGGTTGCTGCTGCGACTGCAACTGCTAGGAAAACCTCACTCGCACTTCACGATCGGGATGGGGTCGTACTTCACGGTCCGCGTGTGCCGCGAGATCTGTTGCCCCGTCTTGCGATCGGTGATCACCCGGGTGTCGGAGATGGTGAATCCGGGCGCGCCTTCGGAGGCGATGCAGTCCTTGCCCTTGGGCAGGGTGATCTCGGTCGGCTCCGTCGGCTTGGACTTCTCGCCGGTGATCGACTCCACATCAACGGTTTTCGTTCCCCACAGCCGCACCGTGATGTCGGACCCGGTGGCGACGGCCTGGATGAACACACCGTGTTCGGAGTTGTTGCGGAAGGCCAGGTCGATCGCGCCGTCGAACACCGTCGCCTCGCGCGCGGCAGGGTAGCGCGAGATGTAGTAGCTGTGCTCGGTGTGCCCGGCGTCTTCCATGCCGGCGAAGTAGGCGGCGTTGTACAGCGTGGTGGCGAACTGGCTGATGCCACCGCCGACCGCCGTGCTCGGCCTGCCCTTGTCGATGATGCCGGACTCGACATACCCTTCCGCGGCGGTGCGCGGACCGGTGAAACCGTTGAGCGAGAACGTATCTCCGGGTTTCACGACGGCACCGTTCACCTTGGCGGCCACGGTACGGATATTCACCCCGGAGGGTCCGCTGAACCCGCCGGTGGTGAATTCGCCGATGGTTTCGTTGATGCCGAGCTTCTCGGCGGCCTCGGTGGTGAGCTTCGGTTCGATGCGCTGATAAACCGCCTCGAACGACCGCTCACCCGGCTGAGTGAGCAGCGCGGGCAGCTTCTCCAGCGTCTTCGCCCAGTCGATCTTTTCGCCGACCACGGCAGGTACGACCGTCGGCTTCCCGGCGCCGACGGTGAACGTGGCGTCCTTGGGTTCGATCTCGGTGGTCACCACCTGCGGGCCGAGCAGCCCGATCACGGCGTCGCTGTCGATCTGCGGGGCGAGCCCGCCCTTGCCGTCGGGTACGAAACTCAGCACGCTCGCGATCTGCTCGGGCGTGAGGGCCACCCGGGTGTCCTTGGCCGCCAACGTGATCGGCGAGGCGACAGCGGGTGTGGCGATATCGCGCAACGCCGCCTGCACCGCTTCGGTTCGCACCTCCACCGGTGCCGCGACGACGGGTAGGTCGAGCAGGCTCACCTCGGCCCAGCGCTCGGTGATGGTGCTGCGCGCGCCGTCGATGTCGAGCACCCGGCCCGGGACCGGCGGCACCGCGACAGGCGCACCGTTCTCGAAGCGAACGGTGCCTTCCACGGTGGGGTTGTCGTGGGTGCGGAACGTGCTCAGCTGCTGATCGAGCGCCGCGTTGTCAACGGTGCTGGACACGGAGACCTCGCGCGTCCCGAACAGTGAGACCAATCGGCCGACCGGGTTCAGCGGCTGACCGCCGACGGCGTCCCAGGTGGCGTCCCAGTCGATGCCGAGACCGGCCGCCGAGGGCACCATGCTGGCCTGCACATCGCCGATGCGCACGGGCAGCGGTTGGTCGGCGCGCGGTCCGAGGACGCTGCGCAGCTTGGCGTCGGCCTCGCCCTGCTCCATCCCGCCGACCTCGACGCCGGCGATGACGACGCCGCGCGGCACCTCGCCCACGTTCAGCGCTAAGTCGGCCAGGTAGGCGGCGGTGCCGACCGCGAACACGGCACCGACGGCGATCCCGATCCGCTTGACCAGCTGCTGGTCGCCCGGCGGGGTCGGCTGGGGCGCCTGTGGGCGGTGGTCACGGGCGATGGTGCTGATGGGCTGGGTGGGCAGGGCGGTGGTGTCGGCATCGAAAGTGCGATTTGCTTCGAGCAGCTTGCGTAGTCCGACCTCGCCCCGCCCTCGGTCCGCCGGTCGTCCGGCGGTCGACTCGCTGGGCACGGAGGTCCTTCCGTTTCATGGGCCCCGTTGGGTTTACCGGGTGCTCGCCAAGGGTAACGGCCCGGCGCGCACTCGGCAGCCCGGCGAAGTGGGGCAGACAACAGGAAGGCCCCGTGTAGTTGCCGGGTCGGGGGTCTGGCAACTACACGGAGCCGATCTGTTTATCGCGGCCCTCACCGGGGCGTTACAGCCCATTTTCGATCGATTTCGACCGGGCGCGCGATGCCGCCGGGCAGCTGGGCTCGGTCGCGCGCGACAATCAGGGGTGAGACTCGCCACCAGGGACCGGACAACGAGGGAGAACTGATGCAGTTGGGAATGATCGGCCTCGGCCGGATGGGCGCCAATATCGTGCGCCGCATCGTGCGTGACGGGCACAGCGCCGTCGGGCACGAGCGCCACCAGGGCCACATCGACGAGCTGGCCGCCGAGCTCGGCGACAGCTTCCGGGGCAGCACCGACCTGAAGGAATTCGTCGGGATGCTCGACGCGCCACGGGTGGTGTGGGTGATGATTCCCGCCGGTGCCACCGGCGCCGCGATCGACGAGCTCGCCGACCTGCTCGAGCCGGGCGACACCATCATCGACGGCGGCAACAGCCGCTACCACGAGGACATCAAGCGATCGAAGGCGCTGGCACCCAAGGGGATCCACTACCTCGATGTCGGTACCTCGGGCGGCGTCTTCGGTCTGGAGCGTGGCTTCTGCCTGATGATCGGCGGCGAGGACGAACAGGTGCGCGCGCTCGAGCCGCTGTTCAAGTCGATCGCGCCCGGCGTCGATGCCGCACCGCGCACCCCCGGCCGCACCGGTGAGCCGACCCCGTCCGAGCAGGGCTGGCTGCACTGCGGCCCGGCGGGCGCGGGTCATTTCGTGAAGATGGTGCACAACGGCATCGAGTACGGCGCGATGAGCGCCTACGCCGAGGGCCTCAACATCCTCAAGCACGCCGACATGGGCGCCGATCACGGCGGCGAGCACTCGGCCGAGGAGACCCCGCTCGAGCACCCGGAGTACTACCAGTACAAGCTCGACATCCCGGAGATCACCGAGGTGTGGCGGCGTGGCTCGGTGGTGGCGTCCTGGCTGCTCGACCTCACCGCGGGCGCGCTGTTCGCCGACCCCAACCTCGATTCCTTCAGCGGCCGGGTGTCCGATTCCGGCGAGGGTCGCTGGACCATCGACGCGGCCATCGACACCGCCGTCCCGGTCCCGGTGTTGTCGGCCGCGCTGTTCCAGCGCTTCTCCTCGCGCGGAGAGGCCGAATACGCCGACAAGATGCTCTCGGCCATGCGCAAGGCGTTCGGCGGCCACATCGAGCTGCCGAAGTAGTCCTCCGCACCCGGCCTCCCGTCACCACGGGAGGCCGGAGCGGGGCACAAACTTCCGGAGATTACCTGGTCAAACCGGCCTTCAAGAGTAAAACAAGGATGTTCCACAAATATTGGAACGTGTTCTTGTTTTCCAGGACAACTGTCCAATTCCACCGTTACCTTGTCGCCAGAGGGGGAGCACCACTCGATGAGGATTCGCCCCACCCGTCCAGGTGGGGCTTTGGAGGAAATCATGTTCCGGACTTCGCGCACCGCCGCGGGAATCGCCACGACCGCGCTGGTCGTCGCCTGCGCGGGCGTAGCCCTCGGCTCCGGCGTCGCCGCCGCCGACACCACCTGCTCGGTGCGTAGCCACGCCGAGAAGCGTGACGCGAGCACCGTCGGCGTCACCCACGTCTACGACAAGATCGCGAGCGCCGAGGAGATCGGCGTGGGCACCACGGTCACCTACAAGGTGGTCGTCGGGACCACCGGTATCGGCAATCCCTACGTCAACACCATCACCGACTTCCCGCCGAGCGGCTTCGGTGCCCCCGTCAAGACCACTGTCACCGCCTATCACGCCATCGGCGGCCAGGTCACCGAGGATGTGACACCCGAACCGAACGCGGGCGGCTGGAAGGTCACCAGCACCGGCTGGTTCGTGAACTCGGGCAACCCCGTGACCCTCACCATCACCTACCCGGTCCCGTCCTCGTTGCAGCCCGGTCAGCAGGTGACCAGCGGTGGTGTCGGAGTCGCGGGCACGGTGGGCGTGAGCAACGAAATGCCCAACCTCACCGCGTGTTTCACCGCACGTGGCGCCAATGCGGGCGAGACGGTGATCGGCAGTCTCGGCGAGAACGGCCTCGGGTCCTCCGAGGGTCAGCTGAGTTCTACCGGTTCGGCGACCGACATCCTTTCCGACGTGCTGCGCAACCTGATCGGCAGCTGATGTTCGCCCGGCTGTGTTCGATCGTGGCAGCGATCTCGGCGTCGATCGTGCTCACGGTCGGCACCGCCGGGGCCGACGTCTCCCGCCTCGACAGCGTCGAGCGGCCCGGCCAGCGGCAGCAGACGCTGCACGTGTACTCCGCGTCGATGGACCAGGTGATCCCGCTGCGGGTCATCACGCCCTTCGACACCAGCGAACCCCGCCCGACCCTGTATCTGCTGAACGGGGCGGGCGGGGGCGAGGACCTGGCGAACTGGTACGACCAGACCGACATCGTCGAGTTCTTCGCCGACAAGAACGTCAACGTCGTCACCCCCGCCGAGGGCGCGTTCTCCTACTACACCGACTGGCAGCGCGACGATCCCAAGCTCGGCCGCAACAAATGGCAGACCTTCCTCACCGAGGAACTACCGCCGATCATCGACACCACCCTCGGCACCACCGGGGTGAATGCCGTTGCGGGCCTGTCCATGTCGGCCACAGCTGCCCTGAACCTGGCCATCGCCGCACCTGATCGCTACCGTGCCGTCGGTGCTTTCAGCGGCTGCGCCACGGTCGAAGATCCGATGAGTCGCGCGTTCATCGATCTGGTGCTGGCCCGAGCGGGTGCCGATCCGGTGAACATGTGGGGCCCGCCGCACGATCCCGCCTGGCGCGCCAACGACGCCTACCTCAACGCGGATCGACTGCGCGGCAAGGCGATCTACTTGTCCAGTGCCTCCGGGCTCCCCGGGCCGGCCGAAACCCTTCCGCCCGGCGCGACTCCCGGCAAAGCTCTCGGCCTGGCCAACCAGATCATGCTCGGCGGCGCCATCGAAGCGGCGGCCAACTTCTGTACTCAGCGGCTGGCCGCTCGCCTCACCGAGTTGAACATCCCCGCGCACACCGTCTTCCGGCCTGCGGGCGCGCACACCTGGCACTACTGGGAACAGGATCTGCACGCTTCCTGGCCGTTGCTCGCCGCCGCCATCGGCGCGGAATAGTCCGTTACACAATAAGTTTCGGCGAGTCAAGCCCCCACAAGTTTCGGAAACGCTCTCGCTGAAACCCCCGATGTGACAGTTAGCTCTGCTCAGTTACCCGAGAGGTTCCCCCATGCACCGTCGAATGATCCGAGTCCTCGTCACCACCGCTGCCGTCGCGGGCATCGCCGCGGGCGCCACCTCCCCGGCCCTCGCCGCCCCCGCGCAGCCTGCGGTCATCGCCGAGTCCGGCTCCGCGGGCACCGGTTCCGCCCTCATCGACTTCCCCCTCGGCATCATGAAGCTCATCATCTGCGGTCCCTGGGGCGCTGCCGAGCCGCACCCGAACCCGATGTGCCGCTGACAAAGGCCCGAAAACAACTGCGGCGGCCCCGGATTCCGGGTGCCGCCGCAGCTGTTTCAGCGTATGACTACCGCTCGATGATCGCGACGACGCCCTGGCCGCCCGCAGCGCAGATGGAGACCAGCGCGCGACCGGAACCCTTCTCCGCCAGCATCTTCGCCGTCGAGGCGACGATGCGGCCGCCGGTCGCGGCGAACGGGTGGCCCGCGGCGAGCGAGGAACCGTTCACGTTGAGCTTGCTGCGGTCGATCGAGCCGAGCGCGCCGTCGAGACCCAGGCGCTCCTTGCAGTAGGCGTCGGACTCCCACGCGGCGAGCGTGCACAGCACCACCGAGGCGAAGGCCTCGTGGATCTCGTAGTAGTCGAAGTCCTGCAGGGTAAGGCCGTTGCGGGCCAGCAGACGCGGCACCGCGTAGGTGGGCGCCATCAGCAGGCCGTCGGGGCCGTGGATGTAGTCCACCGAGGCCACCTCGGAGTCCACCAGGTGCGCGAGCACCGGCAGCTTGCGCTCGGCGGCCCACTCGTCACTGGACAGCAGCACCGCCGACGCGCCGTCGGTGAGCGGCGTGGAGTTGCCCGCGGTCATGGTGGCGTCGCCCAGCTTGGTGCCGAACACCGGCTTCAGCGTGGCCAGCTTCTCGACGGTCGAACCGGGACGCAGGTTGTCGTCGCGGGTCAGGCCGAGGAACGGCGTGATGAGGTCGTCGAAGAAGCCACGGTCGTAGGCGGCGGCCATGTTCTTGTGCGAGAGGTAGGCCAGCTCGTCCTGCGCCTCGCGGGAGACACCGAATTCCTTGGCGGTGATGGCGGCGTGCTCACCCATCGACAGCCCGGTGCGTGGCTCGGCGTTGCGCGGGATCTCGATGCCCAGCATCGAGGGGCGCAGCTGCCCGACCAGCTTGAGCCGGTCCTTGTTGGTCTTGGCGCGGTTGGCATCGAGCATCCACTCGCGCATGTCCTCGCTCACGCCGATCGGCGCGTCGGAGGTGGTGTCGGTACCGCCGCCGATGCCCGCTTCGATGCGGCCCATCGCGATCGCGTCGCCGACGGTCGCCACGGCCTGTAGGCCGGTGCCACAGGCGAGCTGCAGGTCGTGTGCGGGGGTGTAGGGCGAGAGCTTGGAGCCGAGCACGCTCTCACGGATCAGGCTGTGCTCGCCCACGCGCTTGAGCACGGCACCGCCGACGACCATGCCGAGGCGTTCGCCCTGCAGGCCGAAGCGGCTGACCAGCCCGTCGAGGGTGGCGGTGAACATGTCCTGGTTGGACGCGTGCGCGTAGGCCTTGTCGGAGCGCGCGAACGGAATTCGGTTACCGCCAACGATCGCGACCGGGCGCTGCGTCTTCGCGGTTTTGGCGGTACTTGCCTTGGCCGCCGTCGAGCGGGCTTTGCTTGTCACTCGAGTTCTCCATGGTCTCGTCGGGTGATCGGTTGTCATCCAACTTACTCTGGAGTAAGTTCGTTGTCGACACCGTACCCGCGAATGTGAAGGTAGGAACAGTGGCAGCCAAGAGCAAGGGCGCACCCAACCTCTACGGATCCTTCATCCACTCCGCCCCCGGCGCGTTCCTCGCGAGCAAGCTGGGCCTGCCCCAGCCCGCGGAGCTGCGCCGCTACAAGGCAGGCGAGCCCGCGCTTCCGGGCCCGGTGCTGCTCGGCGGCAAGGGTCGCCTCGCCGAGCCGATCCGTGCCCTGCTCACCGATTACACCATCGCCGACTCGCTCGAGTCCGGAACCAAGTACGGCGCGCTGGTCTTCGATGCCACCGGCATCGACTCCATCGAGAAGCTGTCGCAGCTGTTCGAGTTCTTCCAGCCCGCCATGCGCAGCCTCGCCCCGTCGGGCCGCGTCGTGGTGCTCGGCAGCACGCCGGAGCTGGTCGGCTCGGTCGACGAGCAGATCGCCCAGCGCGCGCTCGAGGGCTTCACCCGGTCCGTGGCCAAGGAACTGCTGCGCGGCGCCACCGCCCAGCTCGTCTACGTGCACCCCGAAGCCGGCTCCTCGGCCACGGGTGTCGAGTCGACCCTGCGCTTCCTGCTCTCGGCCAAGTCGGCGTTCGTCGACGGTCAGGTCATCCGCGTCGGCAAGGCCGATTCCGTGGCCCCCGCCAGCTGGGACAAGCCCCTCGCGGGCAAGGTCGCCGTGGTCACCGGTGCCGCGCGCGGTATCGGCGCAACCATCGCCGAGGTGTTCGCCCGTGACGGTGCCACCGTGATCGTCGCCGACATCCCCGCCGCCGGTGAGGCGCTGTCGGAGACCGCCAACAAGGTGGGTGCCACCGCCCTGGCGCTCGACGTCACCGCGCCCGACGCCGCCGAGCGCCTCGCCGAGTTCGCCACCGAGCGTTTCGGCGGCATCGACATCGTCGTCCACAACGCCGGCATCACCCGCGACAAGCTGCTCGCCAATATGGACGAGGGTCGCTGGAGCTCGGTCATCAACGTCAATCTCGCCGCCCCGCACCGCATCACCTCCGGCCTCGTCGCCAAGGGTGTGCTCAAGGAGGGTGGCCGCGTGATCGACGTGTCCTCCATCGCGGGCATCGCGGGCAACCGCGGCCAGACCAACTACGGTGCGTCCAAGGCGGGCGTCATCGGCATGGTCGACGCCGAGGCGCCGCTGCTGTCGGAGAAGGGCATCACCATCAACGCGGTGGCCCCCGGCTTCATCGAAACCGCCATGACCGCCGCCATCCCCGTCGGCACCCGCGAGGCGGGCCGCCTGATGAGCTCGCTGCTGCAGGGCGGCCAGACCGTCGACGTCGCCGAGACCATCGCCTTCTTCGCCAGCCCGGCGTCGAACGCGGTGAGCGGCAACGTGGTTCGCGTCTGCGGGCAGAGCCTGATCGGCGCCTGATGACCCAGACCATCACGCTCACCGAGATCCCGAGCAACGGCGCGCTGTACGCGAAGGCGGCCCTCGGCGCCGTCCCGCTGCCCGCGCCGCTCTCGGGCCGCAAGCCCACACTGCCCGACCGCCGGGTCACCATCGAGGGTGTGCGGGTGGACCCCGACCACCTCGCCGCCTACTGCCACGCCACCGGCCTGCGCTTCGGCGACACCCTGCCGCTCACCTACCCGTTCGTCCTGGCGTTTCCGCTGATGATGGAACTGCTCGTGGCACGGGACTTCCCGTTCACCGCAGTGGGTTCTGTGCACTTCTCGAACGTCATCGAACGCACCCGGGAGATCTCGGCGGCCGAGCCGTTGGACTTCACCGTGCACACCGAGAACCTGCGCGAGCACCCGAAAGGCCTGCTGGTAGACGCGGTTACGGAGATCCGCGTCGGCCGGGAACTGGTGTGGCGTCAGGTGGCGACCATGCTGCACCAGCAGCGCACCTCGCTGTCCGGCGGTCCGAAGTCCGCACCCCCGCCGGAGGAGGTACCCCCGCCGCCGCTGCGCGTGCAGCGTGTCGATCAGAAGATCATCAACCGCTACGCCGCCGCTTCGGGCGACCGCAACCCGATCCACGTCTCCGGAATCGGCGCCAAGGCAATGGGTTTCCCCACCACCATCGCCCACGGCATGTGGTCGGCGGCCACCATCCTCGGCACCATCGAGGGCCGGGTCCCCGAAAAGGCCACGTACACGGTCAAATTCGGTAAGCCGATTCTCCTGCCCTCCTCGGTGAACATCTACGCCGAGAAGGCCGGAACCGGCTGGGACTTGTCGATGCTGCACCCCAAGAAGGGTTTCCCCCACCTCACCGCCACCGTGCGCTGAGTTCTTCATTGCCGGAAGGCCGCGTATCCCATTCGGGATATGCGGCCTTTTCCGTTGCGCACGTGGTTATATGACGGGCAACCAGTAGCTATACAGTGTCAATCAAACCGGTTGCGCGACAATCGTTCTGGCTGATCGTTCTGTTACCGGTCCTGCGTGTGACATCAATCATGGTGTACGCCAGGTATTAGCTGGGTAACAAGATGAGTTCGGCGCCGTGACGAAAGATCGCGAGCGCGTGGTGCTTCGGGCCGAATCCGCCTCGGAGCCGCAACCGACCGCTTGTACTGCAGTGTTCAACTTTTCCAGCTGGCATCGAGTTCTGGATTCCGAACGATCGTTCTGAAACCCTCGCACCGCTCTCCGGTCACCTCTTCCTTGACGGCAAATGTTCAGCATTGCCCTGGCAAGTGCCCCGAAAACAAGTGTCTGCGGAACTGTCCGCCCCCCGTGTTAGAAACTTTCCAGTCGGCAACGCAGTCGGCAATCATGCTTAATACCAAGGGGTTCCACTTCATGAAGAAGATCCGCACGCTCGGTTTCGGCATCGCCCTCGCGGCCGGTATCGCCATGTTCGGCACCGGCGTGGCCTCCGCCGCCGAAGAGCCCGCAACCGGCTCCTCCGAAAGCCTGGCCGCCATCGTCGAGGCCCTGTCGAGCGGTTCGGCTGCTGCGGAGGACCCGACCGATCCGGCCGACATCGCCGAGGAGCCGGCGGAGACTCCGGACACCGGTTCGGCTGACAGCCTGGCCACCATCCTCGAGGCCCTGTCCTCGGGTTCGGCCGGCGCGGAAGAGCCGACCGATCCGGCCGACATCGCCGAGGAGCCGGCGGAGACTCCGGACACCGGTTCTGCTGACAGCCTGGCCACCATCCTCGAGGCCCTGTCCTCGGGCTCGGCCGGTGCCGAAGAGCCGACCGACCCGGACACCACCACCCCCTGATTCATCAGCACGTAGAAAACAAATGCCCCGTCCCCGACGGGGCATTTGCCATACCGGCACAGCATCGGCCGCTGCGTCAGCCGAACCACTCGATCCCGCAGGAGATGCTCGATGCCAGGAATGCCACTCGACCGCCACGGGACGCTCGACACAGAACTCGGCGGCTCGGTCCTGGCCGAGATGACGGAAGAGGACCTTGTCGCCGAACTACACATCAGCACATCAGGGCGAGGCGAATTCCGCGTCTCCCTGCAGTCGACCTGTCAACCATTCATCGTCCCCTCCGACGACACCCTGACACTCGCGGGCCGAATAGTAGACCTGCACGCTGAGCACCAGACCAACCTCGAAGATCTCTGGTACCGCTACTCGAAGTTGCCGAACGGCCAGTGGAACATGGAGTCCCGCTTCGCATACGGCGCCTCCGAATCCAGGAATTCAACGGCCGCCGTCGACAACCCTCACCGAGCACGGTCTTCGTCGGCAGTGCGTTTCCGGCGCTTCTTCGGTCAGTCCGGCAGCTCGTAGGGAAACTCTGGTGTCCGCACCGTGTTTGCCGCGCGCGTTCAGACCACCTCTCGTCGGATATTGCGGGGGCGTGCTCGGATCATTAATCATTCGGAGGATCAGCTGTGTACAAGATGAGGGCATTTGGGTCTGCTGTCGCGGTGGGGCTCGCGTTGACGTTGTTGGGTGCTCAGGCTTCGGCGGTTCCCGGCCTGCCCAGCGGTTCGTCGGAGGCCGTCACACCGACCGCCGAATCGATCAGCGCTGCGTTTCCGCGGTTGGTTCCGCGGAGTGCGGAAAGTGAAATCGGGTACCGGGGTGCGACTTGCTGGCAGACCGATCGCGGATACGTTCCCAGCGCCAATGCGGGTGACCCGGAATTCGGGAACTGGGCGTGGCAGTGGCGGTGTTATGACGGAGGGGATGGCAACGACCCCTTCTATCGGATCTACGCCTACCACTCCTCCGTCGACGTTCAGTCGGTGGTCGCCGGCCTACCGCCGTCATCGATGACAACAGACGTCAATCACGGCCGCGAGTACACGAACCATCAGTACACCGATAACGGAAACAAGATCATCACCACCTTCTCGGGCGACGCCCAACGCGCAACCTTCCTCATGTTCACCGACGGATACGGCACACCGGGCGAGGTCATGAACTGGTGGCGCGATGCCCCGCTGAACTAGAACCCGCTCACCCGGCGGACGCCCGCCGCACAGACGAATTCACCCTTTGCCTGGTTACGCGCTGATCGATATCGGTCAACCTCGGCATCACGCTCGAAAAGGTCGCCGTTGAGCCGCATTCTTCTGCAACATGCTCTGACTGACCCAGGGCTCAGGACGCTGCCCACGCGAGTAGAGGATCTCCTTCGAAACCTCGCGGCTCCACCTCGTCTGGCCGCTCACCTCCGCGCAGTGCACGAGGTGGCGTGTGAGCTGGTCGACTGGGTCGACAGCCACTACCGAGGCTTGTTGTTCGACCGCGATGCTGTGTTGTTCGGCGCGGCAACACATGACATCGGCAAGATTCTTCATCCGGACGAATTATCCGGGCCGGGCTCGGCCCACGAGCAGGCGGGGTATGAACTGCTTGTGGCGCAAGGCTTTGCCGAGGAATCGGCGCGCTTCGCGTGGACCCACGGCTCGTGGACCGCGCCCGAGGTGCGGATGGAGGACCTGCTCGTCAGCCTGGCGGACAAGGTGTGGAAGGCGAAACGCGTTCCTGAACTCGAGGAGTTGGTGGTGCGGCACCTGGCCGTCGCTGAGGGCCAGGAATCTTGGCAGGTATTCATGGCACTCGATGACGAACTCGACCGGATCGCCGCCGGCGCCGACCGGAGACTCGCATTCCAGGCACGCTATCCGGTCAGTGCATGACCTCGCTTCGTGCGATCTGGCGGGTTATGCGGTGGTGAGGTCGGACGGGGTGGGGACTACCACTCCGTAGATATCACCGATGGTGGCGAGGGCGGCGGCGTGGAGTTGGGGGGCGGTGACTTCGGCGAGGGGGCGGGTGGCGCAGGCGTTGGCTACGACGGTGGGTTTGTTGCCGCGGAGGAAGGCGCCTTCGGCGGTGAAGGTGACGCACATGTGGGTCATGAAGCCGGCGATGACGACGGATTCGTTGCCCGCGGCGTCGACCAGGTCGCCGAGTTCGGTGTCGACGAAGGAGTTGGGGAAGGACTTCACCACGACGGCTTCGTCGGCGGTGGGGGCGAGCTTGGGGTGGATCTGACCGATATCTGTGGTGATGTCGTAGGGGCTGCCCTCGCCACTGTTGTGCATCACGTGGATGACGGTGGCGCCTGCTTGCCGGGCCTGGTCGAGCAGGTCGGCGGCAGCGTCGATCGCCTGCTCCCAGCCGGTCAGTTCCATGACACCGCGGGTGTAGGTGTTCTGGTAGTCGACCAGGATCAGGGTCGAGGTGGCGAGGGCGGCGGGGGTTTCGTCGAGGCCGCTGAGCTGGCGCAGGGTTGTGGAGGTCATGGGTTCCACGCTATGGCCGCGCGGAGATGTCTGCAATGTCATGTAACCTGCAGATTCGGACATCGGCAGGAGGTGGATGGTGGGACGACTCATTGTGGTGGTGCTGTTCGAGGGGGTCGACCTGCTGGACGTGACGGGGCCGCCCGAGGTGTTCTCGCTGTTGCAGCGGGAGATGGACGAGCCGACCGGCTACGAAGTGGTGCTGGCCGCCGAGACGCTGGATCCCGTCACGACCTCGGCGGGTGTCCGGGTGCTGCCCGACGTGACGTTCGACGGGTTGACCGGGCGGCGGATCGACACGATCGTCGTGCCGGGCGCGGTCGAGACCGATGAGCGGCGACAAGTCCGCGCAGTGGTGGAACCCGTTGTGGTCGAGGCGGTTTCGATGATGGCAGCCGGTGCCCGCCGGGTGGCTTCGGTGTGTGTGGGGGCGCATGTGCTCGCGGCGGCGGGGTTGCTCGACGGTAAGCGTGCCACCACGCACTGGTCGACCGCGCACCAACTCGCCGCCGAGCATCCGGCGGTACGGGTAGACGCAGATCCGATCTATATCCGCGACGACAATGTGTGGACCGGTGCGGGGCTCACCGCCTGTCTTGACCTCACGCTGGCCCTGGTCGCCGACGATTTCGGTGAGGAACTCGCGCTGCGCGTCGCCCGCCAGCTGGTGATGTTCCTGAAGCGGCCGAGCGGGCAGAGTCAGTTCAGTGTTTCGCTCGAGCCGGTCTCCACCACCCGCCGCATCGACGAGCTGCGGCACTACATCGCGGGCAATATCGCGCGACCACTCACGGTGACCGAGCTGGCCGAACAAGCGCATGTGAGTGAACGCCAGCTCACGCGGATTTTCCGGACCGAGCTCGGGATGACGCCTGCCGCCTATATCGAGGCGGCGCGAGTGGAGGTCGCGCGGCAACGGCTCGAGACGAGCGACGAAACGCTGCAGCGCATCGCGGCCACCTGTGGATTCAATACCGTCGATACGTTGGCGCGCGCTTTCCGTCGAAGGCTCGACACCACCCCTGCGGAGTACCGGAATCGGTTCCGCATCGGGTGATCACTAAGCTGTCGACTTTACGGTGAATTGATGAGTAACAAGGGGTTTCGGGTGTTCGGTATCGCGGAAGAATGGCCGACGTGGCCGGTTACGACAATGCTGTGGGCGATGACGGGTCTGATACGCCTGCTGACCAGCGGTTCGGGCGCCTGAGCAAACCCTCGGCTGCTGTCTTGCCCCCTTTCAGACGTCTGCCGAGCGGTCTGCCGTGGTGTTAGACATCTTGTGCGGCGGAAATTCGCCGCAAATCTGAAAGATGAGGGGTTCACAATGGCAAAGATTCGTGCATTCGGTGTGGCGATGGTCGCGGCGGCGAGCATGTCGATGATGGGCATGGGGGTCGCGGCGGCCGAGGAACCGGCCACCGGATCGTCTGAACTGCTGAGCGGGCTCACCTCGGGCACCGCGGAGACCGAGCCGGTCGCGGAGGAGCCCACCGGCTCGCTCGAGGGCCTGGACCTGGCGGCTCTGCTCGCGCTGCTGAGCAGTGGTTCGGGCGAGGCCGAGACCGTGGCGGAGGAGCCCGCCACCGGTTCTGCCGAAGGGCTGGATCTGGCCGCGCTGCTCGCGCTGCTGAGCAGTGGCACCGCCGAGACGCCTGCCGAGTAACAACCCCGGGCCGGGTGCGAACGCACCGACGGGACCGGCCGTCGGTGACGATGAGTTCTTCTCACGTTCATCCGAATTATGTGCTGCGTAATTCGGCACTGATAAGAAGTGACTATTCGTCTAGAAGGAGAAGCATGTTCGACACCCTGGTCCAGATTCTGCCCCTGCTCGCCGCCTTCGCCTCCGGGTCGGCCGGCTGAGCATCGAGGTAGTTCAACGCGGCGCCCGTCGGATTTCGACGGGCGCCGTTTTGTGTGTTTACCGCGACGGGATCATCCGGTACAGCCACCACGGACGGGTGGGGAAGGCCGGGTCGTAGATGCGAAGCAGGTAGCGCCGTTCGACGCCGGTGGTTCGGTCGCGTACGCGTACGTGTCGGCGGGCGACGTCCTGCGGCCGGATCTCGCTGGCCCACACCGCATCCCAATCGGGTGAGACCGCACAGGCGGTGGTGATCGCGGTGACGCGCTGAGTGGGAGCGAGCGGCGACAGCATGCGGAAGGCATGCACCAGCACCTGGGCTTCGGTGGTCCAGTCGAGCAGCGCCTTCTTGGCGGCCGGATTCAGGAACATCCATTCGAGCAGGTTCACCCCGGCGCCGGTGCCGGGGAAGATGCGCTGGTACTCGGCATTCGCGGCGAGCAGGTCCATGGTGGGGAAGCGCTGGTAGCAGGCCGGGTGAGTGAGACTGCCGAGGTCGGCGAGGTCCTCGGTCGACGGTGCCGTCGGCGCGGCGCCGGTATCGACCGACGGCAGACCGAGCACGAGAATGTGCTTCCGATACCACGGCGGCACATCGAGACTGTCGAAAAGCCGTTGCAGCATCGCGGTATTGGGCACCAGGGCCCCGGTCTCGATCTGCGTCACCAGCAGCGGCGCCATCTGCGCCCGAGCCGCCAGCTCCGCCCGCGCCAACCCCGCCGCCAACCGCCGCTCGCGCAAATACACACTGAGCGCAGAACTTTCAGCCATCCCAACCCCCGAGCCTCACCCCGACGACGGTAAAACCAAGAGTACGCCGCAAAGATCACCCGGAAACAACGAAACGGCCCGGAGCTCGAAAGCTCCGGGCCGTTCGGGAGAGATGAACCTAGAGGGTGTTCAGGTCGATTGCGGCGGCCATTGCTCGGTAACCTGCGGCGTTCGGGTGCTTGTGGTCGCCGGAGTCGAAGGCGGGGTTGAGGCGTTCCGGGTCGGCGGGGTCGGCGACAGCGGTGTTGAAGTCGGCGACGGCGTCGAATTCGCCGCTGGTGCGGATCCATTCGTTCAGTGCGCGCAGCTTCGCGGCGGAGGTGGGGGTGTAGTACTCGGCGCCCTTCATCGGCAGGAGGGTTCCGCCGATGACGCGCAGTCCGGCTCGGTGGGCGCGGGCGATCATGTCGCGGTAGCCCGCGATCAGCTGGTCCACGGTGACGACCGGGTTGGGCTTGTAGGTCGGCAGGTCCACCTCCGAGAAGCCGATATCGTTCAGTCCGCCGAGCATGACGACCGTGCGGGCACCCTCCTGGGCGAGGACGTCACGATCGAAGCGGCGCAATGCACTCTCGCCGTACCAGGGGGAATCGCTGATGATGGTGTTGCCGCCGATGCCCGCGTTGAGGACGGGGCGGGGGGTGCCGGCGGCGGCGAGGCGGTCGGCCAGGGCGTCGGGGTAGCGGTTGTTGCCGTCGTTGTCGGAGCCGAAACCGTCGGTGATCGAGTCACCGAACGCGACGATCGCATCCGCGGAGGCGGCGCCGCTCATCTGCACGTTCGACAGGTAGTACCAGGAGTGCGTTGTCTCGGTGAAGGCGGTGGCGTCGGCGTCGGTGGCGTGGTTGCCTGGCGCGCGGTAGGACGTCGCATAGCCCTGGGCGTGGAAGGTGGCGGGCCCGGTGGGTTCGTCCAGATACAAAGTGACCGTAGCGAATTCGAGGGGCGCCAAATGCAGCTGGGCGGGGTCGCTGGTCAGGTCGGTGCCAGGAGCGATGGTGGCGGTTTCGCTGCCGTGGAAGCGGAGGGGGCGCAGTGTGTCCTGATGTACGCGCGCCCCGGAATCGGTGCGGGCGATCGTGGCCGAGGCGATGCGGAGATCGGTGCGGCCGAAGCGGTTGGAGAGGGTGATCCGGGCGGAATCACCACCGCTGGTGACCCGGACGACCTGCCGGAGTGTGTGCTGGGCGAAACCGTCGAGCGACCAGTTCGGCTCGAAACCGGTGCTCGGCTGCTGCATCGGCACCGACCATGCGGTGTTCGCGGTGTCGGCGGGAGCGGCCTCGGTGCTGGTGCAGGCCGCGGTGAGGGTGGCGGTGATCGCGATGGCGGCGGTCATCATCTTCTTCCAGACGTGCATGGGTTCGTCGATTCTCGGTAGTCGGTCTAGCCGCGGCGCTCGAGCGCACGGGCGAACAGGGTGGTGAGCAGGGCGGCGGCGGCCAGAGCCGCGCCGATCCAGGCGGGCGCGGTCAGGCCGAACCCGGAGTCGATGGCGGCGGCGCCGAGCCAGGAAGCCACCGCGATGCCGATATTGAAGGCGGAGATATTGGCGGCCGAGCCGAGCGCCGATTCGCCGCC
The DNA here is from genome assembly GCF_020216065.1 of Nocardia rosealba. Classification (GTDB taxonomy): domain Bacteria; phylum Actinomycetota; class Actinomycetes; order Mycobacteriales; family Mycobacteriaceae; genus Nocardia; species Nocardia rosealba. The sequence goes on along the minus strand of NZ_JAIWNA010000006.1, from coordinate 44,920 downwards.
CGCCGTGTCCAGTACGCGCATCTGGACGGCGGGGACGATGGCGAACCCGGTCGCTCCGAGCGCGAGAATGCTGACGACCGCGCCGACCGGATGCCCGGCGACTACCGCGAAGATCATCAGCACCACGGTCAGCGCGGCAAGCGCGCCGATCAGCGTAGGCAGCAGGGCGCGATCGGCCAGCCGGCCGCCGACGATATTGCCCGCGAACAGGCCGATGCCGAAAACGACGAGTAGCCATGGGACGGCCCCGTCGGGCAGGCCGGTCACCTCGGTCAGGATCGGTTCGAAGAAGGTGAACGCGGCGAAGACGGCACCGAATCCGAGCGCGGTGATCGACAGCGCCAGCCACACCTGCGGGCGAGCGAAGACAGCCAATTGCTCTGTCAGAGAGATGGATTCGCCGCGTGGCTGGTTCGGGACCAGCATGAGGACGGCGAGCAGCGCGGCCACACCGACGGCGGTCACCGCCCAGAACGTCGACCGCCAGCCGAATGCCTGGCCGAGCGCCGTGCCCAGCGGCACACCGGCGACATTGGCGAGGGTGAGCCCGGTGAACATCGTGGCGATGGCCGCGGCCCGGCGGTCGGGTGCCACCAGACCTGCTGCCACCACGGAGCCGATGCCGAAGAACGCGCCGTGGGTGAGCGCGGCGACGATCCGGCCGGTGAGCAGCAGTTCATAGGTGGGCGCCAGAGCCGAGAGGAGATTGCCCGCGATGAACAGGCCCATGAGTGTCGCGAGCATGGTCTTGCGTGGGACGCGCGAGCCAAGCGCGGTCATCAGCGGCGCGCCCACGGCGACGCCCGCGGCATAGCCGGAGACCAGCAGGCCTGCGGTCGGGACCGAGATGGACAGGTCGTCACCGATCACGCCGAGCAGTCCGACGATGACGAATTCGGTGAGGCCGATTCCGAAGGCGCCCAGCGCAAGCGCGCCGAGGGCGAGGGTGGGCCGGTCGGTCCCCGCCCGGGGCGGGGCGGTCAGTGTGGTGGTCATGTGAGTGTGCAACTCCCTTAGTGGGAAAATTGTTCCGTTAACGCCATTCGTGTCGGTACCCGGACGTACGGTCTCGAATGGAGTGATTTCAGACTGCCGGTCGCGTTCACGTGCATCAACGGCCGTCGCCGACATGGTCGATTAGCGGGAGTTATGGAACGGCAGGAGATCGAGATCTTCCTGGCCCTGTGCGAGGAACTGCACTTCGGGCGGGCCGCCGAACGTCTGTATCTGACGCAGGCACGGGTCAGCCAGACGATCAAGAAGCTCGAAAGGCAGTTCGGCGCGCTACTTTTCGAACGAACCAGCAGGCAGGTGCGGCTCACGCCGGTCGGCCGGATGCTGCGCGACGATCTGATCCCGATCCGGACGCAACTCGACCGCGCCATCGAACGCGCGCAGGCGGCGGCGCGCAGCGTGAAAGGAACACTGCGCGTGGGTTACCTGGGTGGGTTGGCGGCGAGTCTGTTGGTCGACGCCGTCGCGGCCTTTCGCGGGCGCCATCCCGAATGCGAGATCAATGCTCGCGAAGTCCATCTCGGTGACGTGTTCGGCCCGCTGCGCCGCGACGAACTCGACCTGGTCATCAGCCACTCCCCGGTCGGCGAACATGACCTGGTCGCCGGACCGGAGCTGCTCACCGAACCCACCGGCCTGGTGGTTCCGCGCGATCACGCCCTCGCCCGCAGCAGCTCGATCGACAGCACCACCACGGGCACCGAGGTGATCGCCATCGGCGGCCCCGCCGGCGCGTACTGGCACCGCTACCTCGACGAAACCTGGCACATCAGTCCGGCAGGCCCGAACGGCGCCCAAACCTTCGAAGACGTACTGACCGCCGTCGCTTTCGGAGCCGGGGTCCACCCGGCCGGCGCCCACGCCGAGCGGCACTACCCCCGCCGCGGAACGGTATACGTCCCGTTCAGCGACGGACAGGGCCACGTGTGGCGCCCGGTATGGATGCCCGGCGCGGAAACGGCGCGCTTACGAGCCTTCGTGCAGATGCTCCTCGAGACGGTCGAGCAGCGCGGCGCCGAACACTACTTCGCACCGGACCGCACCGAATAGAAAAACGGCCCGGAGCAAAAGCTCCGGGCCGTTCGGTCGAGCTGTCAACCTCAGAAGGCGGCTTCGTCCAGCTCCATGATGTCGTTGTCCAGCGTGGTGAGGATCTGGCGGGTGGCGGTCAGCTCCGGCAGGACGTTGCGGGCGAAGAACTGCGCCGAGGCGACCTTGCCGGTGTAGAACGGCACGTCGGAGCCGGTGGCGCCGCTGTCGAGGGCGGCCAGGGCGATCTCGGCCTGGTTCAGCAGCATCCAGCCGATGAACAGGTCGCCGACGGCCATCAGGAAGCGGACCGAACCCAGGCCGACCTTGTACAGCTCGGACGGCTGCTCCTGGGCACCCATCAGGTGGCCGGTCAGGGTGGCGGCCATGGCCTGCACGTCCTCGAGCGCGGTGGCGAGCAGCTTGCGCTCACCCTTGAGGCGCTCGTTGGCGTTGTCGGCGTCCAGGAACTTCTGGATCTGGCCGGCCACGTGGGCCAGGGCCACACCGCGGTCGCGGGCGATCTTGCGGAAGAAGAAGTCCTGCGCCTGGATGGCGGTGGTGCCCTCGTACAGCGAGTCGATCTTCGCGTCGCGGATGTACTGCTCGATCGGGTAGTCCTGCAGGAAGCCCGAGCCACCGAAGGTCTGCAGCGAATCGGTCAGGTACTGGTAGGCGCGCTCGGAACCGACACCCTTGACGATCGGGAGCAGCAGGTCGTTCACGCGGAACGCGACGTCCTTGTCGGCACCCGAGACGGCCTCGGCGATCTCCGGGTTCTGGTGCGCGGCGGTGTAGAGGTAGATGGCACGCAGGCCCTCGGCGTAGGCCTTCTGCATGGCCAGCGCGCGACGCACGTCCGGGTGGTGGGTGATGGTCACACGCGGCGCGGTCTTGTCGGTCATCTGGGTGAGGTCGGCACCCTGCACGCGGGTCTTGGCGTACTCGAGCGCGTTCAGGTAACCGGTCGACAGGGTCGCGATGGCCTTGGTGCCCACCATCATTCGCGCGTTCTCGATGACGTCGAACATCTGGGCGATGCCGTTGTGCACCTCGCCGACCAGCCAGCCCTTGGCGGGGACGCCGTGGCCACCGAAGGTGAGCTCACAGGTGGCCGAGGCCTTGATGCCCATCTTGTGCTCGACGTTGGTGACGAACACACCGTTGCGGTCGCCGAAGGTCTCGGTCTCGAAGTCGAAGTGGGTCTTCGGGACGTAGAACAGCGACAGGCCCTTGGTGCCCGGACCGGCGCCCTCGGGGCGGGCCAGCACCAGGTGCATGATGTTCTCGAACATGTCGTCGGAGTCGGCCGAGGTGATGAAGCGCTTCACGCCCTCGATGTGCCAGGAGCCGTCCTCCTGCTTGATCGCCTTGGTGCGGCCGGCGCCGACGTCGGAGCCCGCGTCGGGCTCGGTCAGCACCATGGTGGCGCCCCAGTTGCGGTCGGCGATCTTCTTCGCCCATTCCTTCTGCTCATCGGTGCCGTTGTTGTAGAACACCTGAGCGAAGCCCGCGCCTGCGGCGTACATCTGGATCGGCGGGTTGGCGCCGAGCACCATCTCGGCAAGGGCCCAGCCGATGACGGACGGGGCACCGAGGCCACCGAGCTCCTCGCGCAGCGGAACCTTGACCCACTCGCCGTCCTCGAGCGCCTTGTAGGACTTCTTGAAGGACTCGGGGATGGTGACGGTGTGGGTGTTCGGGTCGAAGACCGGCGGGTTGCGGTCCGCGTCGGCGAACGAGTCGGCCAGCGGGCCCTCGGCCAGGCGGCGGACCTCGGAGAGCATTTCCTTGACAGTGTCGGTGTCGAGGTCGCCGAAGGCGCCCGCGTCCAGCACCTTGCCGACGCCGAGAACCTCGAAGAGGTTGAACTCGAGGTCGCGAACGTTTGCCTTGTAGTGGCCCATGTGAGTACTCACTCTCCGTTGAGTTCTGGTGCGGTCGGTTGTGTGCCGTTCCCGCCCGTCAGGTCGTCCACCGGGTAGCTGTCCGGTTTTCCGCATGCTACTCGCGGGTAACTTATCGACCATATTACCGATGGGTAAGGCTCTCGGCAAAGGGGTTCGCCAGCAATGTGACGTGAAAAACATGCGCGCGTGCCGAGACGTTGCTCGCGGCGACCACGGGGCTACCGTGAGGTGTGCGCATCGAGACGTCAGCCGGACCGGCCGAGATCGAGCTGGACGAGGTGGCCGACCCGGCATTTCTGCTGGTGATGACCCATGGATCGGGCGGCGGCGTCGATGCGAAAGACATTCTCACCGTGCGCGATTCGGCCCTCGCCGCCGGTGCCGCGGTAGCCCGTGTGGTGCAGCCGTACCGGGTTGCCGGTCGGCGAGCGCCGGGCAATGCGGTGACCCAGGACCAGGCCTGGGTCGAGATCGTCACGGCGTTGCGCGATCGATTCCCCGGTGTGTCGCTCGTGCAGGGTGGCCGGAGCAACGGTGCGCGGGTGGCGTGCCGCACTGCCGTCGAACTGGGTGCGCGCGGGGTGATCGCCCTGTCTTTCCCGTTGCATCCGCCCGGAAAGCCCGAGAAGTCCCGGCGCGACGAGCTGGTGTCGGTGGGCGACGCGCAGGTGGTCGTCATCAATGGTGGCAGCGACCCGTTCGGGATCCCCGATCCCGCCGATGCCGCCGAGGTGCGCGTCATTCCGAAGCAACCTCACTCGTTCCGCACGGGATTCGACGTGATCGCGGCGACAGTGCAACCGTGGTTCGGCCGGTGGAGTTAGGCTTTCGGCACATCGGACCAGGTAGGGGGAGTAATGAAAGCGCTCATCGTGTGCACGTCCAAGGCGCTCGGCAATACCAGGAAGGTCGCCGACGCCATCGGCTCGGTGCTCGACGCTCGAGTGGTTGATCCGGCCGAGATCACCGCCGACGAGCTGGGTGACTACGACCTGATCGGGTTCGGGTCGGGGGTGTATTGGATGTCGCTCGACGCCCGGCTGCGCACCTTCGTCGACGCGCTGCCCGCCGGACAGAACCGCGACGCCTTCATCTTCGCGACCAGCGGTCTGCCCGAGCTGCGTGTACGTCCGTACCTGCGCAACCTCGGCGATCAGCTCGAAGACAAAGGTTTCGAGCTGGTCGGTGGGTTCTCCTGCCGTGGGCTCGACACGATGGGACCGCTCGCGCTGGTCGGTGGGCTCAACAAGGGGCGGCCGAGCGCGGACGATCTGGCCTCGGCCAGGGCTTTCGCCGAGCAGCTACGCGGTCGGTTCGACTGACTCGGCAACGACAAGGGCGTCGATGGCATCGGCACCCTCGGTGGGGCGGAACACCTCGCGGGCGGTGGTGATGGTGACGCCGGTGCCGTCGAGGTCGGCGCGGATGTCGTCGGGAGCGAACAGGATCGTCGGATCCTGGGGGCCGCCGTAACCGTCGGTGATATTGCGAGTGGCGTGGCCCAGGACCAGCAGCATGCCGCCGGGGGCGAGCATCGACGCGAGTTGGTGGAGGAGCGGGCGGCGCTCCTGCGGTGGCAGGTGGACGAAGACCACCAGGATCAGTTCGAACGGACCGCTGACGCCCGCCGAGTCGAGGTCGGTGATATCGGCGCAGGTCCACTCGACGCGCGAACGAACCGAACGCGACAGGCGCGCGGCGACCGTTCGCCCCTTGTCGATACCCACCTGGGCGAAGTCGACGGCCTGCACCTGCCAGCCGTGAGTGGCCAGCCACAGCGCGTGGCGGCCTTCACCGCAGGCCAGATCGAGGGCGCGCATCGGGGCGGCGGTGCCGTCGGCTTGCAGCGGCAGCCTTCGGTCGAGGCCGTGGACGTATTCGACGACCGTGCTGTTGGGTGGTGCGCCCCAGACCAATTCGCTGCGGGCATAGCGTGCGTCCCACTCCGCCGCGTCCATGCTGTTCCGCCTCCCCGCGAATTCTGGCCAGGCTCAGGTGCGTTCTCGGTTGCGACGCGGCTGGCGGTGTGTCGCTGTCATGTTAGCCCGTGCCCGGTGAGTTACCCATGTGCTTGCTTGTGGTGGTCGAACTGTCAGAGGGGTGTGCGCATCAGGATGACGTTGTACTGGGTGTGGACGGTTGTGAGGAAATAGAGGTCGCGGCCGGTCTGGTACGGGAAGATCTGCGGGGCGTAGGCGGTGGGGAGTTCGCGGGCATCGATGAGGATCTCGGGCGGGCTCCACGGGCCTTCCGGTGACGGTGCGCGGCGCAGCACCACCGAGTTGCCGGGGTCGGTGGTGAGGGAGACGAACTGGCCGAGGTGCTCGTTGTACATCACCGACAGTTCGGCTGCCCCGGCCATGACGGGGGCCGCGGCGTTCGCGTCGCCGCGCTTCCAGCCGCCGCCGTCCCAGTACTCGTAGGCGTCGAGATTCTCGATCTCGCCCTCGGGCACGCGGGCGAGGAAGGCTTCGTTGTCGCGGCCCGGCGGGGTGCCGAATTCGTAGACGTAGCCGCCGTCTTTCAGGAAGGCGTTCATCTGGAACTTGTTGTGGCCGTGGTCGTTCGGCCTGCGCGTATGGGCAAGGTCTGCCCATGTCTCGCCGTTGTCCGACGACGCGGCCAACCCCGAATAGTTCGTGGTCCACTCGCCGGGCGCGTCCCAGCTGCGCACCGACATCAACGACATGTATTGCACGCCGCCGACCGACACGCCCGCCGTGGGGATCCGGCTGATCTCCTCGCCGTCCTTCGGGCTGAAGACGAGTTCGCGGGCCTGGCCGACACCGTCGCGCACCACGCTGTGGAAATGGATGCCCTCGGCCGGGTTGCGGCTGAAACTGCGGGCCAGGAAGTTCGAGCGCCACGCCCACTTGCTGTCGCGCAGCAGGTTCGGCAGGCCGACGCCCGCGGTGTCGCCGAACGCGGTGAGCATCTCGCCGTGCCCGTTGTCCCACATGATGCCCAGGTCGGTGCCGAGGACGTTGTAGGTGTGCGTGGCGTTCGGGCTCGCCATGCCGGTCACCTGGAACACGGCCTGCGCCCGGCCGTGCAGGATCGGCAGGCCGTAGGTGCCGTTGAGGACCGGGATCGGGTTGATCGCGTTCGGGTCGGCCGCGGCGGGCGCCGTCCCGACGAGCAGCAATGCGGTGGCCCCCGCCAATACGGTCATCGCGAGCGAGTTCACGTCAGCCTCCGGGCACACGGGAATAAGCACACCCAGTTGAATCGGGTGTACTTTTTCCGTCGGATTAGTGAACTGAAACTAACAGCCGGAAGCGCGAGAAAGTACTGTGACGCGGCCTAGAGTTGAGGTTGCGTTTATTTGTCCGCGTCAGCGAAAAATCGCCTTACGCAGCAGCAGAGGGATTTGTGCAGCCCGTTCCGCGGCGAAACTGCCGCGTGCGGGCCGGTGCCAGGAGCGGTCGAACAGGCGCTTGGCGGCGGCGACCGCGCGTGGATCGCGGGCCGCGATCCGGTCGGCGAGAGACTCCGCCGCAGCCACCGGATCGTCGGCGATATCGGTGACCAGACCGATCCTTCTGGCGTGATCGGCGTCGACGCGCTCCGCGGTCATGGTGAGCAGCAGAGCCTGATCGATGCCGATGAGCTGCGACAACGACGCGGTGCCCGACATGTCGGGAATGAGGCCGTGCGCGGCTTCCATCACCGAGAACTCGGCAGCCGGGGCGGCGATGCGGAAGTCGGCGGCGAGGGCGAGTTGCAGTCCGCCGCCGAAGCAGCGGCCGTGCACCGCGGCGATCACCGGGACGTCCAGGCGACGCCATGCCCAGCAGGCTTCCTGAAAAGTGTTGGTGCCCCGCCACGGTCGCGGCAGGAATTCGCGCACAATGGCGATCGGGTCGCGGGTCGCGGCGGCGATATCCAGACCGCTACTGAAACTCGGGCCGTTACCTGTCACGATGACCGCGCGAATTTCCTTGTGCCCGGACACCGCATCTGCCGCTGCGACTAGGTCACGCAACATTTCCAGAGTCAGTCCATTGTGTTTCGCCGGACGATTCAGCGTGACATAAGCGCGTGCGTTCTCGAACCGCAGATCGATGTGCTCTCCCATGACCCGATCTTACTCGTGAGTCAGTTCGGGGGTGTGGCCCATCCGCCGCCGTTCGGGCATGATCCAACTCGGCCACGCATCGGCCGATGCGTGTCGACCGGGAGGACACACAGAGTGCGGATCTGTCTGATCGCCGCAGCGCTCATCGCGCTGCCGGCACTGTCGGCCTGCGGCAGCGAAGAGCCTGCGGTAACCCAGGCGGAACTGTCGAAATCCCTGCAGGACAAGGGCCTCAAGGACGTATCGCTCGCCGACTGCGCCGCCCAGGTCTTCCTCGACTCGGGCATGTCCCAAGACGGCCTGCGCGTGATGGTCGCCAACGGCCAGGCCGGCGACCAGGCCAAGGAGCTCAACGAGGAAGACGCGGCCAAAGTGGGTGCGGCCCAAGCGAAGATCGCCGCCGAGTGCGTGAAGCTGGGCGGCTGACAACCCGAGCAAGGCGGGGTGGTTGGTATGGCCCCGATCACACGGGGTTGACCTGAATTTTGGTTGAGGTTGGAGGCTGTGGGCAGCGCCAAGGCTGGTGCGATAGTCCAGAGGAGGGGCCTCATGAGCAACCACGTCGATATCGAAGGGTCGCAGGACGGGGCGGTCCCGGCTCCGTTGCGGGTTGCGGTAGTCATCGGCAGTACACGGGAGGGTCGGTTCGGCACGACCATTGCGGACTGGTTTGTCGGTCGGCTGCGGCGCCACGACACTCTCGAGGTCGAGATCGTCGATACCCGGGAGGTCGCACTGTCGCACTCGTTCGGTGCGGTCACCGATCACCCGTCACGGGCCGAGGCCACCGAAACGCTCACCCGTGCTGACGCTTTCGTGGTGGTGACGCCGGAGTACAACCACAGCTACCCGGGTGCGCTGAAGAATCTGATCGACGAACATCATGTCGAATGGCAGGCCAAGCCGGTGGGATTCGTTTCCTACGGTGGGATCTCCGGTGGGCTGCGGGCGGTGGAACATCTGCGGCCGGTCTTCGCCGAACTGCACGCGGTCACCATTCGCGACACTGTCAGCTTCGCGAATCCGTGGCGTCGATTCGATGACGCGGGTGAGCTGGCCGATTCGTCCGACGCGGTTACCGCCACCAAGGCGATGCTGAAGCAATTGACCTGGTGGGGTGAGGCACTGCGTGCCGCCCGTGCCGCCAACCCGTACGGGGCGTGAGGGCCGTGACCACTACCGCGAAGGCTGCCGCGTCGTCCGTCGTCGCTCGCAACCCGATGACGATCGCCCTGGTGCTGGTGCTCGGCACCATCATGGCCACGCTGGACCAGACCATCGTCAATGTCTCGATCAACACGTTGTCCGCGGAATTCGACGCGGGCCTGAACACCATCCAGTGGGTGGCGACCGGCTATTCGCTCGCGCTCGGTGCCGTGGTGCCCGCCTCGGCGTGGCTGGTCGGCCGGTTCGGCGCCAAACGGCTGTACCTGACCGCGGTCGCCGCGTTCGCGATCGGTTCGGTGCTGGCGGGTCTGGCCTGGAACATGGAGTCGCTCATCGCTTTCCGGGTCGTGCAGGGCGCCAGTGGCGGGCTGCTCATGCCGGTCGCGATGACGATCCTGCTGCGCGCGGCCGGGCCGGATGGGCTCGGCCGGTTGATGAGCACCCTTGGTCTGGCCATTCTGGTCGGTCCGCTGCTCGGTCCCGTGATCGGCGGCTACCTGATCGATGAGGTGTCGTGGCGGTGGATGTTCTTCATCAACCTGCCGATGGGTGTGCTGGTGCTGGTCCTGGCAGCCCGGATCGTGCCCGACGATGTGCCGGAACCGCGGCACGCACTCGACCTACCCGGACTCCTGTTGATGTCGCCCGGCCTGGCCCTGCTGATCTACGGGGTGACCGCGGCCGGTGAGCAGGCCGGATTCGCCACGCCCGCGGTGCTCGTCCCGCTGCTGGCTGGGGCCGTGCTCATCGCCGCCTTCGTCCGCCGGTCCCTGACCATCGAGGATCCGCTGCTGAACCTGCGGGTCCTCGGCAACCGGATCAGCGGCCCTGCTGCGCTGCTGCTCGCGCTGTTCGCAGCCGGCTACTTCGGTTCGATGCTGTTGCTGCCCTTGTATTTCCAAGTGGTCCGTGGCGAATCGGCACTGATGGCAGGCGCCCTGGGTATCCCGTTCGCGCTGGCCTCCGGTCTCACCATGCAGGTGGCGGGCCGATTGATCGATCGGATTCCGCCCGGCCGCTACCTACCGCTGTCGATCACGGTGGCGCTCATCGGTTTCGTGTCGTTCATCGTCCAACTGGACGCGGACGCGCCGTACTGGGCACTCGGCGCGAGCATGCTGCTGATGGGCGCCGGTGGCGGCGGCACCATGATGCCGGTCATGACCACCGCGACCCGGTCGCTGAGCCGCGCCGACCAGCCTGCGGGATCGACGGTGCTGAACATGATCAGCACCACCGCCCTTGCGGTCGGCACCGCGGTCTCCTCGGTGACCCTCGGCGCACTCCTCCCGGTGACCGGCGGCTTGCAAGCCCTGCACGACATGGCTCCGGTCCAGCGCGCCGAGCTCGCTCCCGCCCTGGCCGAAGCGTTCCAGCACACCTACCTGATCGCTCCGGTCATGATCGCGCTCGCATTGATTCCGGCCTTGCTGCTACCGCGCCGATCGGATGGTAGGGGTCGCTGATTTTGCTGGATCAGGGTGTGCAGTAGGCAGATCCGTACGATTACCATGCCGTCATGTCGTCATCGAGCGTCTGGGCGCGCGTCTTCTCCGGGCTCGGGGCCTGTGTCGCTGCTGTTCTGGTGTTGGTCTACTCGTTCCTGCTGATGGTCGAAGGTATGCCCGACGAGGAGGTTTCGGCGGGTAGTCATGCCCTGCTCGTCACCAAGGTGGTCGTCGCGGTTTTCGCGGGTGTGGCGTTGGTCGTCGGTGCCGCGAGTGGGTGGAGGTGGGCGATCTTCGGCGGTTGTTTGTTGTTCGCCGCCGATTTCGCACTCTGGCTCGTTTGGTACTCGGGAGTTTTCAGGCTGCCGAGCTACGAGCACCCCGAGCCCGGCCCGGTCGCGCAGCCACCGGTGTTCTGGCTCGTGCTGATCACCGTCTGGGGCGTGTTCCCTGGCTTGCTCGCGGCGCTCGCGTGGCGAGGGCGGCACAAAAAAGCCTCCCCGCGTCCAGGGCTGGCCTGAGTTCGCGGGGAGGCGGGGAGAGCCGATGACGGGAATCGAACCCGCGCTACCTGCTTGGGAAGCAGGAGTTCTACCATTGAACTACATCGGCAGTTGTGCGATCGCGACTCTATCAGAACTGGCGTGCGGGGATGCAAGTCTTCGGGGGCTCGGTCGGGTGGTGGGGGCGTCACCTGCTTAAACTGGGCCGGTGCTGCTCTCCGATCGTGACATTCGCGCCGAGATCGCCGCTGGGCGGCTCGGGGTCGAGCCGATGCTCGAGTCGATGGTCCAGCCGTCGAGTATCGATGTTCGGCTCGACGGCCTGTTCCGGGTGTTCGACAACAGCCGGTACACCCATATCGATCCGGCCCAGCAGCAGGACGAGCTGACCAGTCTGGTCGAGCCGAAGCCGGGGGAGCCGTTCGTGCTGCATCCGGGGGAGTTCGTGCTCGGGTCGACACTGGAGATGTGCACTTTGCCCGACGACCTGGCCGGGCGGTTGGAGGGCAAGTCGAGTCTGGGCAGGCTCGGGTTGCTCACGCATTCGACGGCGGGGTTCATCGACCCGGGGTTCAGCGGGCACATCACGCTCGAGCTGTCGAATGTGGCGAACCTGCCGATCACCCTGTGGCCGGGGATGAAGATCGGGCAGTTGTGCCTGATCCGGTTGACGAGCCCGGCCGAGCATCCGTACGGGAGTGCGGCGGCCGGGTCGAAGTATCAGGGTCAGCGGGGGCCGACGCCGTCGCGGTCGTACCTGAATTTTCCCCTGTCGCCCGATTCGCTCAACGCGGTCGAGACGCGCTGAGGACCGACTTCCAGAGCGATCCGCAGCACCTTCGTGAGCGGCGGGAACACGTCGCCGGGGCACGGCGGGCGCACCCAGTGACAGCCCTCGCGGCTCCAGCGGCCGAGGCTGGTCGGCAGCATCACGGCGCTGCCGATGCCCGGTACGTCGATATCGAGGCCCGACAGTTCGGCGGCGAGATCGTCGGTGGGTCTGGCATCGGGTGTGGCGAGCACGCTCCAGCGGATCTGACGGGCGAGCACCGGGCCCTCCGTTCGTTGCTCGTGTAGCACCGCGAACACCTTCTCGGCACGCGCGGTCGGCAGATGGACCACACACAGCCGATCGGTGATCGGCAACATCACGAAGCCACCACGCTCGCGCACGGGCAGCCCGAATTCGCGCTGGTAGCAACGCACCCAGTCATCGACAGTCCTGGCTTCCACCCCTCCAGGATCGCCCCTCACGGCGGTCGGTGACCACTGCCCCGCACCGCCCTTTCGCTGCCTCAGGCAACCGATTCGGCGAACATGTGGTGTGTCTCACTGTCGCGCTCGTACTCTGGAAGGTGTTGTCCATCGGATGAGGTGACGTCGTGGTCGGGGAGTGGACGGGTAGAGAGGCCAGAGCTCTTCGCGATGCCAAACGAATGAGCATCCGGGAGTTCGCGGCTCATCTGGGCGTGCACGAACGGCTGGTGTCGAAATGGGAAGCCGGTGGGGCGCGGGTGAAGCCGCGACCGGTGAACCAGGCGGCACTCGATACGTCGCTGGCCCGCTCCGACGAGGTGGTCCGCGCCAGATTCACGGCGCTGCTCGCCCCGGCGGGCGAGACCGACCTGCTCGCCTTCGTCGACGCGGGGGTAAGCAAAAGCGCTGTGCCCGAGTTGATGTCGGAGAGGGAGTTGATCATGGCGGCTGCGCACGAGGCCAGCGAACACGCGGCCGCCGCGGAGAGCACCAATGTCGGACCGACCACGTTGGCCCAGCTCGATGCCGACGTGCGACGGATCGCCACCGAATACGTCTATGCCGCACCGGCTCCCATGATGGTGGAGATGTTGCGGGTGCGGCGGCGGGTGTACCGACTGCTCGACGGACAGCAGAAGCCGGTGGACACCTCGCACCTGTATTTACTGGCGGGCACGCTGTCCGGCTTGCTCGCCAACGCGAGCACCGACCTCGGCTATCTCGATGCCGCGGGCGAACAGATCAGGGCCGCTTGGGCTTACGCCGAACTCAGCGGGCACAACGGGTTACGGGCCTGGACGCGCGGCATGCACGCGCTGATCGAGAACTGGTCGGACCGTCCATGCAACGCCGTCCAATTAGCCCGTGGTGGACAGGAATTCGCACCGGGTGGGCTGGCGCGTGTGCGATTGCTCAATATCGAGGCACGGGTGTGGGCGCGGCTGGGCAACGACTCCGAGACCGACCGATGCCTGCGCGCGGCCGAGTCGGTCGATCCGGACCGGCGCGAGGAGCTGCACGACGAGATCGGCGGGGTGTTCGGCTTCCCGACGGCCAAGGCCGCCTATTACGCGGGCGCCACCTGCATCCAGCTCGGCCGCGCCGAGCAGGCGCTCGCGGCCACCGAACGCGCGATCGCGCTGTACTCGAGCGGGCCGCCGCTGCAGCGCTCCTACGGTGCCGAGTCGCTGGCGCGCGTCGACAATGCGGCCGCGCACCTCATCAACGGGAGTATCGACGGCGCGGCCGACGCCCTGCGTCCGGTGCTCGGCCTCCCGGAGGACCGGCGCATCGCTCAGCTGGGCGAACGGCTGGTCGGTCTGCGCCGCCGAATCGCCGCCCCTAACTACCGCAATGCGGTCGAAGCGCGCGGGCTCGACGAGCGCATCGAGGAGTTCTGCCTGGAAACGGCGGCTCAGGCGGGCAAACCCCGGCTGTGAATGTTGTCGGCAACCATCCCTAACATGGGGTGGGTGAGTCCACAGCATCCGCATGTCGCCCCGCGCGTCCTCGAGCAGTCGAAGAAACTGCAGGACGTGGTCTACGAGATCCGTGGGCCGGTACACGCGCAGGCAGCACGCCTGGAGGCCGAGGGCCATCGCATCCTCAAGCTCAACATCGGCAACCCGGCCCCGTTCGGGTTCGAGGCGCCCGATGTGATCATGCGCGACATGATCGCGGCGCTGCCGTACGCGCAGGGGTACTCCGAGTCCAAGGGGATTCTGTCGGCGCGACGCGCGATCGTCACCCGCTACGAGCTGGTGCCGGGCTTCCCTGAGCTCGACGTGGACGACGTCTACCTGGGCAACGGCGTGTCGGAGCTGATCACCGTCACCATGCAGGCGCTGCTCGACAACGGCGACGAGGTGCTGATCCCGGCGCCGGACTACCCGCTGTGGACCGCCATGACCAGCCTCGCCGGCGGCACCCCGGTGCACTACCTGTGCGACGAGGAGAACGGCTGGCAGCCCGATATCGCCGATATCGAATCGAAGATCACCGACCGCACCAAGGCGCTGCTGGTGATCAACCCGAACAACCCGACGGGCGCGGTGTACTCGGCGGAGGTGCTGCAGCAGATCGTCGACCTGGCGCGCAAGCATCGGTTGCTGCTGCTCGCCGACGAGATCTACGACAAGATCCTCTACGACGACGCCAAGCACATCTCGCTGGCCTCGCTGGCTCCGGACCTGCTGTGCCTGACGTTCAACGGCCTGTCCAAGGCTTATCGGGTGGCCGGGTACCGCTCGGGCTGGCTGGCGATCACCGGGCCCAAGGACCACGCGGCCGGGTTCCTCGAGGGGATCGATCTGCTCGCCTCGTCCCGGCTGTGCCCGAATGTGCCCGCTCAGCACGCTATTCAGGTAGCGCTGGGCGGCCATCAGAGCATCGAGGACCTGATCCTGCCTGGCGGGCGGTTGCTCGAGCAGCGCGATGTGGCGTGGGAGCGGCTGAACATGATCCCCGGCGTGTCGTGTGTGAAGCCGCGTGGCGCGCTGTACGCCTTCCCCCGTCTGGATCCGAATGTGCACGAGATCCACGACGACGGGAAGCTTGTGCTCGATCTGTTGTTACAAGAGAAGATCCTCATGGTGCAGGGCACGGGCTTCAACTGGCCCGCCACCGATCACCTGCGGATCGTGACATTGCCGTGGGCACGGGACTTGGCCGTGGCGATCGAAAGGTTCGGTAACTTCTTGTCCAGTTACCGACAGTGAGTGTCACAGTGTCAGGGGCCTTGACGGGGACGGCATAGGGTTAGACCGGCTGAAACCAACTCGGGGTTGGGAAATCTCGGGATTTTGAAGATGCACTAGCGCAAAAGTCCAAGTTTTGTGTACAGTGGGCATCGGCGCTTCGGCGCCCCGGCCCGGTCGTCTACCCCCCCTGGACGACCGAGAGCCCTAGGTACGAGCGCCTACCCCCCTGGGCGCCTGCCTGACGGGCGGCGGAGACAACCCCCTGCTCTCCGCCGCCCTGTACCTTTCCGCCTCCCCGCGAATTTGGGCCGGATTCACGCGCGGGGTTTCTTTGCGTTGGCGGCCAGACTTGCGTTGTTGGTGCTGGTAGCCCGTGCCCGGTGAGTTACCCATGTTCTTGCGAGATCTGGGGTTGCGTTCTACGGCTGCGTGAGTCGTTCTTGAAAACGGATTCCCTTAAGCTCTCTCGGGTGAGCGATCATCATCACCATCATCACCACGATCATTCGGGGCCCATCGCTATCGGGGCTACCGCGGCCAAGGTTGTTGTCGGGCTGTTGGCGGTTATCGGGGTGGCGGTGTTGATTGCTACCGCGCTGTTGTGGCCGAGTAAGCCCGAGATCGATATTCCCGCGCCGATGGGGACCGTCAGCGGTGGGGCGGTGCAGACCGAGGCGGGGACTGTCGTCATGCAGGAGGTGGGGCTGTGTGGGAGTCCCTCGCACGGGAAGGCGTTTCCCGACAAGCCGGTGCAGCCGCAGGTGGGGTACTCGTGTCAGCGCAGCATCATCGACATCCGGTCGGGGCCCGACAAAGGTAAGAAGACGCTGTTCGAAATCGCGCCGGGGCCGGGGCAGCCCGATCTGCGGGTGGGCGACGAGATCCGGATCGTGCGGGCCGCCGACCCGAGCGGCGGGACCATCTACGGGTTCGAGGACTACTCGCGCGGGTTGCCGCTGACATTGATCGTGATCGCGTTCGTCGCGGTGATCTGCATCGTCGCGCGGTGGCGTGGCTTCCGGGCGCTCGTCGGGTTGTGTTTCGCCTTCGGCGTCGTGGTGATCTTCCTGCTGCCCGCGCTGCTCGACGGAAAACCGGCGATCCCGGTCGCGCTCGTGTCGGGAGCGCTCATCCTCTACGTGGTGCTCTACCTCGCGCACGGACTGAATCTGCGGACCAGTTCGGCCTTGCTCGGCACGCTGGCATCGATGCTCGTGGCGGCGGGGTTGTCGTGGCTGACGTTGAAGGTCACCCACCTCACCGGGCTGTCCGAAGAACAGAACACCAATGTGGCCACCTACATCCAGCACGTCAGCATCACCGGGCTGCTGCTCGCGGGATTCATCATCGGCTCGCTCGGCGTGCTCAACGACGTCACCATCACCCAGGCCTCGGCCGCGTTCGAACTCGCCGCCCTCGACGAAGGGGCCTCGCGGCGCGAGATCTTCACCGCCGCCATGCGCGTGGGACGCGACCACATCGCCAGCACCGTCTACACCCTCGTGCTCGCCTACGCCGGTGGCGCGCTACCGCTGCTGCTGTTGTTCAGCGTGGCAGGGCGATCCATCACCGACGTGCTCACCGGTGACGCCGTCGCCATCGAGATCACCCGATCCGCGGTCGGCGGTATCGCCCTCGCCCTGTCGGTCCCGTTGACCACCGGCATCGCGGTGCTGCTCGCCCGGCCCTTCGGGGCGCAGAAGGCGACCGTCGCGCCGCCACGCGCCCGGCACGCCAGGAACTGAACTACCGCCCGGGCGGCGGCATACCGGGCAGCACCACCGGCGGCAACGTCGGCACGATGATCGGCGGCAGGCCCGGCATCACGGTGAAGGTGTTGGGGCCCTGCGTCGGTGCCGGTTCCTCCGTCGGGGTATTCGGCGGCAGCTGGACGGGCGGAGCCGCCACTGTGCCGTGCACCGCTTCGGTGGTAGACGGCGGCGCCGTGGTCGGTACGGTCGGGCGCGGCGTCGAACTGGCCGGTACTGCCTGCGAACCGTCGCTGGAATTACCGCTCTCGAGCACTTCGGGGCCGTAGCCGAGGCCGATACCGATCGCCGCGACCACCGCCAGCGAACTGACCGTGAGCACCGCGCCGTTCAACTCCCGGCGATTGTGCCCGCGACCGGTCAGGGCGGCGAGCGGGCGCCTGCCACGGGTCGGGGCGGTGAGCCAGGCGGGCGTCACCTCGTCGAGCTGCTCGATGGGTGCGATCGGCGCCGCGACCGGCGCCTGTGCGACCTGCGCGGGCCTGGCCAGCAGCGCGGCACCGCGCGCCAACGCGGTCTCCGGCTCGAGCGGGACCATCACCGGCACCCCGATCGTGCGCTCGAGCACCCGCGCGATCAGCGGAATCCGGGCCCCGCCACCGATCACCAGCACCGCCTGCACCGGGTGCTGGGCCCGGATGATGACATCGCGGGTCATCCGCGCCGACGACTCGATCGCCAGCATCATCAGCGCTTCGAAGTTCTCCTGGGTGAGCAGCACCAGCCCCTGCTCGCTCGGCAACGCCACCGCATTGCTGCTCGACAGCTGCTCCTTGGCCGCCCGGCACAACGCGTCGAGCGCGGCCAGGCCGGCCGGATCGGCGGGGTGGGCGATGCGGCCCGACGCGATCTGCTGCTCGCGGATCAGCGAATCGAGGTAGTCACCGCTGATGTCGCTGATGCGTTCACACTGGCGCACATCACTGGTTCGCGCGTCGACCACGCTCACCGTGAGACCGGAACTGCCCAGGTCGTAGACGGCCAGCGTGGAAACTTCACGCAGGTCGGCGGTGGCGTGCGCGAAATGCACGGCGGCAACGGCTTCGGGAATCAGCTGGTAGTTGGTGAGCTGCCTGCGGGCCATGGCGGCGCGGATGGCACGAGCCTGCGGTTCGCTGCGGAAGGTGACGGTGGTCGCCGCGACCTCGGGGCCCGCGGCGAGGGTGGCGGCGATCGCGTCGGCCGCCGATTCTTCCGCGTGTTGTTCGGGGACCGGAAGGGTATGCACCTGAAAGGAATTCGGTGCGCCACCGGGCTGCGGGCGCGCCAGGCGCACCGTCGCCGCTCCGACGGAAACTCCCAAAACCGCACTCATCAGCTGCCCATCTCGTTGCACGACATGCGGAGCCTGCACAACCTGCCAGCCCCCGCCCGCCGTAACTCTACGGGGTGCCGAGTCCGGCGTACACCCACCCGGCATCACGCCAGGCGTGACGATCCAGACAATTGCGACCATCGATGATCGAGCGGGAACGTACCACCGGTTCCAGATCGGCGGGCGTCAAATCCGTGAATTCATTCCATTCGGTAAGGACCAGAACTACATCGGCGCGATCACACGCCTCGGCGACGGATGTCGCGTAGTTCAGAGTGGGGAAGACGCGACGCGAATTCTCCACCGCTTTCGGGTCGTACACGGTGACCACGGCGCCGTGCAGCTGGATCATCCCGGCCACGTTGAGCGCGGGCGAATCGCGCACGTCATCGGACTCCGGCTTGAACGCCGCGCCGAGGACGGCGACGTTCGCGCCGAGCAGGGAGCCGCCGCAGGCGCGGGCGGCCATGTCGACCACTTTGGTGCGGCGGCGCATATTGATGTTGTCGACCTCGCGCAAGAATGCGACCGCATGATCGGCGCCGAGTTCGCCCGAGCGGGCCATGAAAGCGCGAATGTCCTTCGGTAAGCAGCCGCCGCCGAAACCCAGCCCGGCATTGAGGAATCGACGGCCGATGCGTGCGTCGTAACCGAGCGCATCGGCGAGCATCGTGACATCGGCGCCCGTTGCCTCACAGACTTCGGAAACAGCGTTGATGAACGAAATCTTTGTGGCCAGAAAGGCATTCGCCGAAACTTTCACCAATTCCGCGGTGGCCAAATCGGTGAGCAGGAAAGGGATTTCGGCATCGATGAGATCGGCGTAGATGTCGCGAATGTGTTGTTCGACCCAATCGGCGCGCTCGCGGGTGCGGTCGAGGCCGAGGACGAGGCGGTCGGGACGCAAGGTGTCCTGCACTGCGAAGCCCTCACGCAGGAACTCGGGGTTCCAGGCCACCTCCACGTCGATGTCGGTGAGTGCGCGAGCCCGGATGCCGAGGGCGGCAGCGGTTCCCACCGGGACGGTCGACTTGCCGACGATCATCGCCGGACGTTCCAGCATCGGGACGAGGGTGTCGACCACGGCGTGCACGTACTTCAGGTCGGCGCCGTACTCGCCCTTCTTCTGCGGTGTGCCGACACCGAGGAAGTGGACATCGGCGTGCGCGGCCGCGTCCTCGTAGTCGGTGGTGAACCGCAGCCTGCCCGCCGCGAGGTTGCGTTGCAGCACCTCGTCGAGCCCCGGTTCGTAGAACGGCACCACCCCGTCGGCCAGTTTGGCCACCTTGCCGGGGTCGACATCGACCCCGACCACATCGTGCCCCAGCTCGGCCATACACGCTGCGTGCGTGGCCCCCAGGTACCCCGTTCCGAAGACTGTGCATCGCATACTCTCGTTGGTAAGCGGCGCGCGTGGCTACGCCGCGTCAGCGAGGCAAGGGCGGGCGCAACATCTGGTGTACAGGGGGGAACGTGAGTTCGTCCCGCCGTTGTATGGGGCTTCTACCTGCGGTGATATGTCGCTGCTGTGTGCATGGTTCGGTTCGTGGGCGTGCATCGAGCAGTGGCTAGCTCGGTTTGTGGTGCTCGGCCAGGAGCTTGATGAGGGTCATGACCAAGCCGAGGTTGCGGATCTCGTCCAGTCCGATCAGGGGGATGGACTTTCGAGAGCGGGTGTAGCACCAGAGCATGCCGTCGGCCGCGGTCGCTTTCACAAGGTCGGACCAGGCCCGTGACTTCGAGCCCACCTGCAGCTCGGTGGCGCTGATCGCGATCTTGTGGAAGTCCAGCGTCTTGCCGCGCTGTAGGTCGGCCCAGGCATCGGGGAGCTGGGTGCGGGCGATGCCTGCCTGCACCTCGGGTCCCCACACGCCTTCGAAGACGAACGGGGCGCCGCGCTGGATATCGGTGACGCGTCGACCCTCGAGGCGCGGGGTGGTGACGTGGGCGCCGCGACCGATCGCGAACGCGCGGCGGTCGTCTCCGACGAGCACCCATCTGCTGTCGGTGAGACCGCCGTTGATGGAGCGGTTGTAGTTCCAGACCGAGGTCGAGCGCCAGGCGAAGGCGGTGGGTGGGTGGTCGCCGGTGAAGGCCAGACCGTCCTCGTAGACGTAGAGGCGGGCGTTGTTCAGGCGGGTGAATACCCAGCGTTGATACGGGCCGAAGACCTCACGCAGCGCACCCAGGTTGTGTTGTGCCGCAAGCTCTTCGATCGCGGCTGGTGTTGCTTCGCGGTTTTGTATGCCGCGCAGCTCTGTTCCCACGGATTCCCCCCGGTGTCACCAATGCTGTTGTTCAGCACGATGTTTGATCCTGTGGCACAACCTATCCGGGATCCGGCCGCTCGGCCAGTGGTGTTGCCTCGGTCGGGTGGGTGCTCGGTCGATGTTGCTCGAGGCGGGGTCAGCCGGGCTCGGTGACCGGATGGGGGCCTACCATCGGCGGATGCGCCGCAAAGTGGTGGTGGGTTGTGTGGTCGCCGTGGTGTTGTTCGGGGTGGTGCTGTGGCCGGTGTACGGGCGGCCGCAGACGGATGAGCCGCGGCGTGCGGATGCGATTCTGGTGCTCGGTGGGGCGCATGACGGGCGTGAAGAGGTCGGGTTGCGGTTGGCCGCAGAGGGATTCGCGCCGCGGGTGTTGATATCGGATCCGTATGAGCGCAGTGCGATGGTGAATCGGATCTGCCACGGGGGTTACTCGTTCGAGGTGATCTGTTTCGATCCGAGTCCGCGGACCACACTCGCGAAGGCCGCGCCCTCGCCCGTCTCGGTGCCGACTGGGATCGCGTCATCGTCATCACCTTCACACCCCACGTCTCCCGCGCCCGCTACATCCTCGGCGAATGCTGGCCCGGCGAACTCCTCTTCGTCGACCCACAACCCCACCTATCGCCCGCCCGCTGGGCCTGGGACTATGTCTACCAATCCGCGGGCTACGTCAAGGCCTGGTTCGCCGACTGCTGACTCAACTGGTCGACAGCCGGTGATGCGGCTGACCTGTTACCTCGGCGATCGTCTGATAGTCGTTGTCCACATGCATCACGATCGCTCCGTGGACCTCCGCTGTCGCTGCGATGATCAAGTCGGGGATAGGAATTCGATGTGCACCACGTTCGGCCAGCAGACCTTGCACGGCAAGTGCGCGATCCATTACTTCCTCGGTGACCGGCAGCCATACCAGCGACTTCTGCAGGCCGATCCGTTCGTTGTAATCGGACAACGTTCGCGCCGAATACCCGATCTCGAGGGCGGTGAGATGGCATGCCGCGACAAGTGCTCCCGGCGTGCTTGTGGCAGCGTGGAAATCCGCTGCCGCTGCGGGGTCCCGGAGGACCCACTCGAAGGCGGACTTGTCCGCCAGCATGAACATCGTCCTCAGCGCCAGGCCCCCTGCATTCCCTCCGGTGACAAGTCGGTGCCGGTATCACGCAGATGCTGGAGCATCTTCGCCACGGCACGTCGGTTCGCGACCTCGCGTAGTGCGGCGTTGACCGTCGCCACCTTGGTCTTCGTCCCCAACTCTTCTGCGGCCAGGCTCAAGGCATGGTCGTCGATGTCGATCAAGGTTCGGGACATACAGCAACCTCCAGATATCAAAACTCTCACTTCGATGATATCAGGGCCTGGCAGTGCCCCGTAAACAGCAGTGAGGCGCGGATTCTTGGAATCCGCGCCTCACTGGGTGTTCAGTTGTCAGTTCTTGCGGCCGGGAGCCTTTGCTCCGGACTTGAAGCCGAGGCCGCCGGGCTTGGCGGTCGGCGGGGCCACCGGTGGGGTGCCGTTGCCGTTGGAAGGTGTGGGCTCGGAGGCCGTGTCTTCCTGGGCGGTGGGCTCAGCCGGGGCTTCCGGTTCGGCGGGGGCCGCTGCCGGTTCCGCGGGCTTCGGGGCGCCGGGGGCCTTGGGGCCGGGGCGCTTGAAGCCGGACTTCATGGCGAGGCCCTTGGCGGCGACGGTCGGCTTGGTTTCAGTGGGGGCCGAAACCGATTCGGCAGCAGGGGCTTCGGGAGTCGCTGCGGACTCGGTCGAGGGGTCCGCGGCCGGCTCGGCGGGGGCCGCTGCCGATTCCGCGGGCTTCGGGGCGCCCGGAGCCTTGGGGCCGGGGCGCTTGAAGCCGGACTTCATCGCGAGGCCCTTGGCGGCGACCGTGGGCTTGGTCTCCGTGGCAGCAGCTTCGGCGGGAGCTTCCGCGGCCGGAGCCGCATCAGCAGCCGCATCGGCGGCCGGGGCGGCAGGAGCCTTGGCGCCGGGCGCCTTCGCACCGCCCTTCATGCCGAGTCCGCCACCGGGTGCCTTGGCGCCACCCTTCATACCGAGACCCTTGACCGGGGGAGCGGTGGTCTCGGGGGCCGATTCGGCGGCCGGAGCTTCGGCAGCGGGCGCCTTCGCACCCGGAGCCTTCGCGCCGCCCTTCATACCGAGTCCGCCACCGGGCGCCTTCGCCCCGCCCTTCATACCGAGACCCTTGGCGGGCGCGGCCGGGGCCGACTCCGCTTCGGCGGCAGGGGCCTTCGCGCCGGGCGCCTTGGCGGCACCCTTCATGCCGAGACCGCCACCGGGAGCCTTCGCGGCACCCTTCATACCCAGGCCACCACCGGGGGCCTTGGCAGCGCCCTTCATGCCGAGTCCGCCACCAGCCGGTGCGGCCTTGGGGGCTGCTTCGGCGGGAGCCTCGGCGACCGGCTCGGGCTCGGCTTCGGGCTCCGGCTCGGGTTCGGCCTTCGGCTCCTGGACGACGAGCAGGTTGGCCGACAGCTCGGCGGCATCGATGCGGGTGATCGAGTCGAGCATCAGCTGCGACACGTCGACCACCTCGACGCCCTCACCCTGGCCCTGCTCCTGACGCGCGGTGACGCCGTCGTTGAGCATGACGCGGCAGAACGGGCAACCCGTGGCGATCTTGGTCGGGTTGGTGGACAGCGCCTCGTCGACACGGTCGACGTTGATGCGCTTACCGAGCTGCTCCTCCATCCACATGCGGGCGCCACCGGCACCACAGCACATGGAACGTTCGCCGTGGCGCGGCATCTCGACCAGGGTCGAACCGGAGGCTTCCATCAGCTCACGCGGCGCGTTGTAGATCTTGTTGTGGCGACCCAGGTAGCAGGGGTCGTGGTAGGTGATGTTCTGCGACACCGTGGCCACCGGAACCAGCTTCTTCTGCCGCACCAGGCGGTTCAGCAGCTGGGTGTGGTGCACGACCTCGTAGGTGCCACCGACCTGCGGGTACTCGTTGTTGAGCGCGTTGAAGCAGTGCGCACAGGTGACGACGATCTTCTTCTTGGACTGCTCGACACCCTCGAACACCGAGTTGATGACCTCGATGTTCTGCATCGCGAGCTGCTGGAACAGGAACTCGTTGCCCGCGCGGCGAGCCGAGTCACCGGTGCAGGTCTCCTCGGCGCCGAGCACCATGAACTTGGTGCCCGCGGTGGCGAGGAGCTCGGCGACGGCCTTGGTGGTCTTCTTGGCGCGGTCCTCGTAGGCGCCGGCGCAACCGACCCAGAACAGGTACTCGTAGCCGTCGAAGCTGTCGGCGTCCTTACCGAAGACCGGGATGTCGAAGTCGACTTCCTTGATCCAGTTCAGGCGGTCCTTGGAGTTCTGGCCCCACGGGTTGCCCTTGTTCTCGAGGTTCTTGAACAGACCGGCCAGCTCGGAGGGGAACTCCGACTCGATCAGCACCTGGTAGCGGCGCATGTCGATGATGTGGTCGACGTGCTCGATGTCGACGGGGCACTGCTCCACGCAGGCACCACAGGTGGTGCAGCTCCACAGCACCTCGGGGTCGATCACACCGTGCACGTCCTCGCCGCCGACGAGCGGGCGCTCTGCCTCGGTGCGGGCTTCCTCGGCGATCGCGGCGAGCTTGGCCTCGTCGGGCTTGCCTTCGGCGTCGACCAGACCGATCTCGTCGCCGCCCATGTCCTTGCGGCCGCCGGCCAGCAGGTAGGGCGCCTTGGCGTAACCGTGGTCGCGCAGCGACATGATGAGCAGCTTGGGCGAGAGCGGCTTACCGGTGTTCCAGGCGGGGCACTGCGACTGGCAGCGGCCACACTCGGTGCAGGTGGTGAAGTCCAGCCAGCCCTTCCAGGAGAAGTCCTCCATCTTGCCCGCGCCGAGGATGTCGGTGTCGGGGTCGACGTTCTCGATGGTCAGGACCTTGCCGTCCGACATCATCGGCTTGGCTGCGCCGAGGGCGACGCCGCCGTCGGCCTCACGCTTGAAGTAGATGTTGGGGAACGCGGCGAAACGGTGCCAGGCGACGCCCCAGTTGACGTTGCGGCTCACGACGACGACCCAGACCAGCGCGGCCATCAGCTTGAAGAAGGCGAAAACCGACACCGCTTCCGCGCTGGCGGGCAGCACCGAGGCGATGTGCATGCTGACGAAGTCGCTGCTGGCGTGGGATTCGCCGGTGTAGGCCAGGACGAGGGACTTCGCGCCGAGCATGCTGATGCCCTCGACGAGCACGATGAGCTCGACGAAGTAGGCGGCGAAGAAGTTGGAGCCGGAGAAGCGCGACTGCCGTGCGGGCACGCGGGGGTGGTTCAGCTGACGGATGACGATCAGCACGATCGCACCGATGATGGTGCCGAGGGCGAGCAGTTCGTCGAGCAGGTGGTAGACGAAGGTGTTACCGACCAGCGGCCAGGTGAACGTGGGGCTGAAGATCTGCCCCTGCGCCTGGAAGACCGTGACGAAGCCGAGCATGAAGCCGACCATGACGAGCCAGTGCGCCCAGCCTACGGTCCGGAACTTCACCATGCGCGTGTGCGCGGCGAACTCTTTGATCATGGTGGCGAACCGCGGCACGAACGGAGTGAACCGGTCGGGGGCGGGCTGCCCGAGCATGATCGTCCGAGCCATCTTCCGGATGGCGAGGCCGAACCCGATCCACGCGGGGACACCGACCAGAATGGAGATGATGCCCAACGTCAAAGATATGGGGCTCATGCTGTGGCCTTTCGTTCACGAAGCGACGCGGTGCCGCTCGTCCCAGGTCGCATCATAGTACGGTCCAAGTTACCCGCCAGTAGGGGTAGGGATTCTATGTTACCGGTGGGTAGCTTCGATGTCTTCCCGGAGCTGGGAATCATCCTAACGTTGCAGTTCAGGGGTTGATTTGGCGCCTGGCCGTTGCGGCCTGTTCCGGGATCGCCGCGGGCGGGCCCGCGTGTCGATGGGGCTTGCGCGGCGGCGGGTGCGACAGCCGGGGCCTCGTGCGCCGGGGCCCGATGCTGGGCGGCGATGTGAAACAAGATGGAATTAATCTATCGTCCAGTTTGTTCGGTCCGTGGAAATAATTCCCAGCGAATTCACATTCTCACCTGAGCGGGCTCACGGCTGTGAGTTGCATAGACCATTCTATTCTCGGCGCGCCGGCTGGGCGGATCGTGACTTCGGGGCATGAACATGCTTGTCCAACTGTGGGTTTCACCAGTTGGACACCGTCAGGTCGGTTCGTTACCGGCCGGTCGGGCAGGGCGCCGCACGCCCCTGACCGGCGCGGCGACCCGGGCGAGGGTCTCGGATCGAACACTTGCCCGAATTGGCTCACTGCGATATTTTTTTACGCGGCTCTTGATCTTGATATCGATGCACAGCTTGAAAGACTGGGGGGCTTGATAGGTGAATCGCCCGCTGAAATCCAACCGGGTAAAACAGTCTGTGGAAATCGCCTCGCTCGTCATGGCGGGCTCCCCCAGATTCGAGGGGGAGGACCCCGCTCATATCGAGCGGCTGGTCGAGGCGGAATGGCCTTTGCCGCCCATTCTCGTCCATCGTCCGACGAATAGGATCATCGACGGATTTCACCGGACGAGCGCGGCGCTACGCAAAGGCCTTACGCACATCGACGCGTATATGGTCGAAGGTTCCGAAGAATTGGCGTTCATTCTCGGGGTACAAGAGAATGTGCGGCACGGCCTGCCGTTGTCGCTGGCCGATCGCCGAGCTGCGGCGGAACGCATCATCCTTTCCCATCCGCACTGGTCGAATCGGTCGATCGCCACCGCTGCGGGGCTCTCCGCGAAAACCGTGGCCTCGATCAGAAGCGGTACCGGCGATACGTCGCAAGCGAGTCATCGGCTCGGCAGTGACGGCAGGCTCCGGCCGGTCGACACGAATTCGGCGCGCAAAACGGCCGCCGAACTCCTGCTGGCCCGCCCCGATGCCTCGCTGCGTTCCATCGCACGTGAAGTCGGCCTCTCGCCGTCGACCGTCCGCGACGTCCGTGCCCGGCTGGAAAGCGGCATGGGCCCGCTCGTCCAGCCCGACGACGCCAGGACCCCGGCGCCCGGCGGACCGGCGGAGAACGACCGCCTGGCGCCGACACCGCACAAGAAGCAGGTGGACCTCGACGCCCTGCTCGCCGTGCTCTCCCGCGACCCGGCGCTACGGATGAGCGTCGGCGGGCGCGAATTGCTGCGGTGGCTGCATCAGCACGCGGTGAACGCGGGTGACGCCGAGAAGATCGTCGAATTCGTGCGACCCCATTCCTCCTACCATGTGATCGAACTCGCCAATCAATGCGCGGCCAATTGGGCGAATATTGCCCAGGCCCTGCAAGCCGCTTCCGATAATGCGTACGGTAATTCGCCGGACGCCCGTTCGGCCTGAATTTCCGACCTGTTTCCCATTCTTACGGACCTAAGGATCGGCATGTCCAAAATCGCCGTTGTCACCAGTGGATTGCAATACGACATCGTCGGGAAGAATCCCGATCGGGAAGCCGCTATCGCGGCCGCGACACCCCGCGTGAACGAATTCCTGACCGAAATGCGCAAACGAGGTTGCACGGTGTATCACCTGCAACTCCTCAATCAGCCCGACGACCCGCTGGCCGAGCGTTACGACGGTCGTGTACCTGCTCTGCGCGGAACCCCCGGCGCCGAGGTGATCCGGGAATTCGTCGACCCCGACGATGTGATCCAGGAACGCAGCAAGGACAGCGGCTTCTACGAAACCGACCTGCACGACCGGCTCCAGGCCGCCGGTGTGGAAGCGCTGGTGCTGATCGGTCTGCAGACCCAGATCTGTATCCAGACCACCGCCGCCGACGCCTTCTTCCGCGGCTACATCGTCGCGGTGCCCGGTGACTGCGTGTTCTCGGCGCAGGAGGCCGACCGGGTGCGCGCGCTGGACTGGCTGGAGAGCTACTGCGCCACCGTCGCCGACTCCGCCGAGATCCTGCGGCTCATCGACACCACCGGCGGCATCCCGCGCAAGGAGACCAAGACACCATGACCGTGGCCACGCAGCACATCCAGCTCGACCACGGCACCGGCGCGGTGCTCTCGGGCGAGCTGGTCGACTTCATCGCGCGCACCCTCGGCGATGTGTACGTGGGGGAGATGGAGGACAGTGCGGTCCTGCCCGTGGAGGGTGACCGGATCGCGATGACCACCGACAGTTTCGTGGTGGACCCCCCGTTCTTCGGCAACGGCGACATCGGCAAGATCGCGGTCTGCGGCACCGTCAACGACCTGGCCGTCTCGGGTGCGGTGCCGCGCTATCTCACCCTCGGGCTCATCCTCGAGGCCGGATTGTCCTTCGACCAGCTCGAGCGCGTGCTCACGTCGGTGCGCGAGACCGCCCGCGAGGCGAAGGTGCAGATCGTGTGCGGTGACACGAAGGTGGTGCGGGCGGGCGAGGCCGACCAGCTGTACCTCAACACCAGCGGCGTCGGGTTCTTCCTGCGCGAACCGCTGCGGATGGACGCGGTCCGCCCCGGCGACGCGGTGATCCTGTCGGGTCCGATCGGCAATCACACGGTGCACCTGCTCTCCATCCGGGAGGGTCTCGGCTTCGAGAGCCGGGTGCTCAGCGACTGCGCGCCGCTCAACCTGATGATCGACAGCATGTTCGCGGCGGTGCCGCGCGAGGCGGTGCGGTCGATGCGGGACGTGACGCGAGGTGGGCTCTCGGCGGTGCTGCACGAGTACGCGGGCCGCATGGGCAAGGCCATCACCATCGATGAGCAGTCGCTGCCCATCCAGCACGAGACCGCGATGGCGGCGGACATGCTCGGCATCAATCCGCTCAACTGCGCCAACGAGGGCTGCCTGGCGATATTCGCCGACCCGGCCGCCGCCGCCGACATCGTGGCCGCGCTGCGCGGGCACGAGTACGGCAGGCATGCCACGGTGATCGGCGAGGTGACCGGTCGGGACGGCGCGACCGTCGTGCTGCGCGACACCGCCGGACGCGAATCGACACTGCAACCACTGCGGGGCGCCGAGCTGCCCCGCCTGTGCTGACCGGGCCGCCATGACCGCCACCTGGCAGATCAGGGTCACCGGGGTCGTGCAGGGCGTGGGATACCGCCCGTTCGTCTACAAACTCGCCCGCGAACGGCAGCTCACAGGCTGGGTGCGCAACGACCCCGAGGGCGTGCTCGTCGAGGCGAGCGGCGCCGAGGCCGCGCTGGAATCGTTCTGCGCGGAGCTGGCCGACCGGGCGCCCGAGCTGGCGCGGGTGGACCGGGTGGTGGCGTTGAGCCGGGTGGCGGACGGTCCGGTCGCGTCGAGTTTCGAGATCGTGCACAGCGAGCACACGGGGGAGAAGGTGGCGCTCGTCCCCGCCGACACCCATGTGTGCGCGGACTGTCTTGCCGAGCTGCGCGACCCGGCCGACCGGCGCTATCGCTACCCGTTCATCAACTGCACCAACTGCGGGCCACGGTATTCGATCATCCGCGCGTTGCCCTACGACCGATCGCAGACCACCATGCGCGCGTTCACGATGTGCGCGAATTGTGATGCGGAATACCGGAATCCGATGAGCAGGCGCTTCCACGCGCAACCGAACGCGTGTGCGGACTGCGGGCCGCGGCTGTTCCTCGCCTACCCCGACGGGACGGTGCACGAGGACGCGCTGCGCCGCAGTGTGCGTGAGCTGTCGGACGGTCGGATCGTCGCGGTGAAGAGTGTGGGCGGTTTCCATCTGGCCGTCGATGCGATGAATGCCGCGTCGGTGGCGTTGCTGCGGAAACGCAAGCGGCGCGATTCGAAACCGTTCGCGGTGATGGTGCGGGATCTGGATACCGCGCATCGGATCGTCGAACTGTCGCCTGCCGAGGAGCAGGTGCTGCGTTCGCCTGCTCGGCCGATTCTGTTGGCACGCAAGCGAACCGGCGCGGTACCGGAAAGTGTCGCGCCACGGAACCCGAACCTGGGGGTGATGTTGCCCTCCGCGCCGCATCACCACCTGCTGCTCGACGAGGCCGACACCGATGTGCTCGTGATGACCAGCGGCAATGTGTCGGGATACCCCATCGTGCACCGCAATGCCGATGCGCTGGCGCACCTGTTCGAGATCGCGGACGCGATTCTGTACCACGACCGCGAAATCGAGTCCAGGGTGGACGATTCCGTGGTCCGGGTGTCGATCCATCCGGATCTGGACGGGCCACTGCTGACCTTCCTGCGCCGTGCGCGCGGGTACGCGCCGTACCCGGTGGAGGTGGGTCGTCCGTTGCGACCGCTGGTCGCCTACGGTGCCGAACTCAAGACGACGGTCGCGTTGTCGGCGGGCACGCGGGTGTATCTGAGCCAGCACATCGGTGATCTGAAGAACGACGAGACGTTCGAATCGCACCGCCGAACCGCTGCCCACCTGGCCTCGCTGTACGACCTGCGGCCCGAGGCCGGGGTTTACGACATGCATCCGGACTTCCGGATCAATTTGGGCCACAGCGGTATCGGTGAGACAGGTGAGCCGATCGCGGTGCAGCACCATCACGCGCACATGGCGGCCTGCATGGCGGAGAACAAGCTCGACGGGCCCGCGATCGGCGTGGTGTTCGACGGTGCCGGGTACGGCACGGACGGCACCATCTGGGGCGGTGAGTTCCTGGTCGGTGACTACGGCAAGGTCGAACGGGCAGCGCACCTGCGGCGTGTGGCCCTGATCGGTGGCGATCAGGCTGTGCGCGAACCGATCCGGACGGGTGTCGCTGTCGCTGTCGACGCGTTCGGAGCCATCGATGCTGCGGTGCAAGCCTTTCCGGTGCTCGAGACGCTCGATGACGACCGCAGGCACGTCTACGCGACCATGTGCGCCCGTGGCATCAACTCGCCCGAGGTGACGAGTATGGGCCGGTTGTTCGACGCGGTGGCGGCTCTGCTCGGCGTGTGTTCGCGGGCCGAATACGAGGCGCAGGGCCCGATCGAACTCGAGGGCCTGCTCGATCGCGACCTCACGCTCGTCGACGGGTACGAGTTCGGTTACACCGCTACAGAAGTCGACCACCGGTCGGTGGTCCACGCGATCGCGGCCGACCTGGCCGCCGGGACCGCGCTCGACCAGATCAGCAGGCGGTTCCACAGCGGGGTCGTCGCCATGGTCGTCCGGCAGTGCCTGAACCTGGCCGACACCACCGGCATCCGGCAGGTGGTGCTCTCCGGCGGCGTGTTCCTCAACGAATTCCTGCTGGTCAACTGCATGGTGATGCTCGAACGCGCCGGGCTGGCGGTGTACAGCCACCGGCAGGTTCCACCGAACGACGGTGGGATCGCCCTCGGGCAGTTGCTGGTGGCCGACCGGGCGAAACAGGAGTGATGATGGGTTCTTCGCAATTCGCGGTGGTGCTGCCGATCGCGCTCGTGGTGGTGATGCTCGGCCTCGGACTCACCCTGACACCGGACGACTTCCGGCGGGTGGTCCGCCATCCCAAGGCGGCGGCCGTCGCCCTCGTCTGCCAGCTCGTGGTGCTGCCGCTGATCTGTGTGCTGCTCGTGCTCGGCTTCGGCCTGACTGGAGTGCTCGCGGTCGGCATGATGCTGCTCGTCGCCTCGCCGGGCGGCACCTCGGCCAACCTGTTCAGCCATCTCGCCGGTGGCGACGTGGCGCTCAACATCATGCTCACGGCGATCAATTCGGTGATCGCGGCGTTCACCATGCCGATCGTGATCACCTTGTCGGTGGCGGCGTTCATGGACGGTGACGCCTCGGTCGGATTGCAACCGGCCAAGCTGGTGCAGGTGATCGTCATCGTGCTGGTGCCGGTGGCCCTCGGGATGTGGATCAGGCACGCGAGGCCCGCGTTCGCCGACCGAATGGGTAAACCGGTGAAGCTCGGTTCCATGGCGGTGTTGGTGCTGGCGGTGAGTGTGGCAGTCGGCTCCGAATTCGACACGCTGCGTGCGAATTTCGGCAAGCTCGGCGCGATCACGCTGCTGCTGTCGGTGCTGAGCCTGGCTGTCGGCTACTACGTGCCCCGCTGGTTCGGAGTCGATATCCGGCAGGCCATCGCCTCGTCCATGGAGATCGGGATCCACAACGCGACGCTGGCCATCGCGGTCGCGGTGTCGGCGCTCGGCAGCGAGGCGATGGCGGTGCCCGCCGCCACCTACGGGATCGTGATGGGTGGGCCGGCGGCGGTCGCGGCGTTCCTGCTGGCGCGGCGATCCCGCGCGGAATCGGATGCGCCCGCGCCGGTCGCCGCGACCGCACTGCCCTAGGGGAACCGTTTGGCGATGGCCTCGGCGATCTCGACGGGGGCGTGCTCCTGGATGAACTGACGGGCCTGCGGCAGCTCGACGACCTCCACGTCGGTGAAGGTCGACACCATGCGGGGGATGTGGGCCTTGGGTCGGTACACCATGTCGCGCATGCCCCAGACCAGCAGCGTCGGCTTGTCGGCGAGGACCGCGGGCACGTCGCGGGCGAGCTGAGCCATCAGCGGGCGGGCGTCGACGATCTGCTTGGCGATCACCGCGAGTCCCTTGCGTGCCTGCGGCGACGGCTGCACCAACCGGTAGTGGTCGATCTCGGCCGGGCTCAACGTCTTACCGAGTTCCGACAGCAACACGCGCTCGACGAGGAAGTTCTGCTCGAGAACGCGCCGCTGCATCGGTCCGGTGCGGATGGCCTGGGCGAAGACGCGATTCGCCATCGCCTCGATGGGCCAGAAGATGGTGTTGCCCAGCACGATTCCGCGCAGGCGTTCGGCTCTGGGGATGCTGGCACCCAGGCCGATCGGGCCACCCCAGTCGTGCCCCATCAGCACGTAGTCGTCGAGGCCGAGGTGGTCGATGAGCTCGCCGAGGATGCCGGTGTGCTCGGCGACGGTGTAGCCGAAACCCTCGGGCCGCTCGGACAAGCCGAAGCCGAGATAGTCGACGGCGACGCACCGGTACCTGGTACGCAGCTCGGCGATGACGTGGCGGTAGAGGAAGCTCCAGGCGGGGACGCCGTGGCAGAACAGAATCGTCGGCCCCGATCCCTCATCGATGTAGTGGACACGGCCTGCGGACGAGTCGAACCAGCGTGACTCGAAGGGGTAGAGGTTCTTGTCGGGCACGAAGTCGATCAGCATAGGGAAACCTATACCCCATTTGTGAAACGGCCGGAGTGTGCAACCGGAGAAAGCGTCGGTTGCACACACTGCCGCTCTTTTCGAAACTCGGGTATGGTCGCCCCAGCCGCCTCTTCCGCGGCCGGGCCGCAAACGGGTGACGAGTGGGCTTTGATTGTGACTGGAACAATTCCTGAACCGACGCTTGACGAATTCCTACATAAATCGGCGGAGAAAAGAATCGACTGGGTGAACTCGTCCGACGGGTTCACCACGGGCACGGTGGAACGGGTCGGCCTGTTTCTCTCGTTCGCGCGGCCGCGCACCTGCCTGCCCGGCATGCTCGCGTTTTACCTGGGTTGTGTACTGCTGGACGTGCCGATGGGTATCGACGTTCTGCTCGGCTTCTTCGTCACGTTCCTCTACAGCGCCGTGGCCAACCTGTTCAATGCCTATTCCGATATCGCGGAAGACAATCAGAACATCCCGGCACGGCTGTACCTGCTCGGCCTGTACGGGCGCCGGCGACTGCTGCGGAGCAGCTACGCCGCCGGTGCGGTGATGCTCGTGGCCGCAGCCGTGGTGAGCCCGGCATTCCTGCTGCTCACGGCCCTGTGCCTGCTCATCGCTCATCAGTACTCGTTGGCGCCGCTGCGGATGAAGGCGCGGCCGATGGGTTCGCTCGTGTTCTTCGCGCTCGATGTGGCATTGCCGTTTTTGATGGCGCCCGCCGTCGCGGAGAACGGTCCGGCGATTGCGGGAAATTGGTCCTTCCTCAGCATGGCCGCGTATTTGTTACTCTGGTTCGTTGCCAAGGGATTCGTGAAAAACCTGCCGGATTTCCAGGGTGACCGGGAAGCTGGGTTGTCGACCTCGGCGACCATTTTCGCGACACGGCAGCAGGCGGCTGTCGCTGCTGCCGCCGCCACTGTTCTCGTTTATCTCGGGCCGCTTTTCCTGGTGGTCGCCGGGCAATTCGAAGCGAGGTATTTGTTCGCGTTGGCCTGGTTCCCGGTGGCATGTTTGCAGGGCGCGCGAATGATCCTGCGCGAAGACAATCAATCGGCGAACAATATGCTGCGGTTCGACATGATCGTATCGACCGGATATCTGTCGACCTGGGTATTGCTGGCCGATCCCTCGATTTCCTCGCTGCTGGTCGTCGCCGGATCTCTGGTGGTCATTTTCGCTATGGACGCGCTGAAACTCGATACCCGGAAAAAGGAAGACATCGGGTGACGGCGGAAAGGATGACGGTGGTGCGCGACACGGTATTACTCGACGAATATCGATCCGGTGAGGAGGCCGATACCTCGGCGGCCGCGCTCGACCTGTCCAACAACGCGCTGCCCTTCGCACCCCTGCCGAGCGTGCGCACCGCGATCGCCGACGAGGTGGAACACGCGGCCGCCTACCCTGCCGCCGCGTACGGCGATTTGCGCAGCGCCATCGCCGAATTCGCCGACTGCACACCGGACCAGGTCGTCGTCGGGCCGGGTAGTGTCGGCGTGCTCGCCTATCTGCTGCGCTGGGTCGCCGGCCACGGTGGCCGGGTCGTGTACGCGGTGCCCGCCTTCGACGCCTACGAACGGGTGGTCCTCGGCGCGGGCGGTATCGCGGTGCCGGTGATCGGGACACCGAATCGATGGCAACCCTTGACGGAGATGGTCGACGCGGCGGGCGACGACGCGGCCGCGATCCTGATCTGCTCACCACACAACCCGACCGGTGAACAGGTGACGCCCGAGGAGATCGAGCAGGTACTGGCGCGGGTGCCGGAGCACACGGTCGTCGTGGTGGACGAGGCGTATATCGAATTCGACCGGGACAACGACCGGTCGGCGGCCCTGCGAATGGCCAGGGAACATCCCAATCTGGTTGTGCTTCGCACCTTTTCGAAGGCGTATGGGCTGGCGGGCCTGCGCGTGGGTTACGCCGTCGGACACGGTGACCTGATCGGCGCCTGCCGCTCGATGGCGATGCCGTTCGGGGTGAACCGGCTCGCGGTGGCCGCGGCCGTCGCCTCGCTCGGCGTGGTGAACGAGCTAGAGGCCCAGGTCGATTCGGTGATCGCGGTGCGAACGGAATTCGTCGCGGCCATTCGCGGACACGGCATCGACGTGCCCGATTCGTCCGGCAACTTCGTCTGGGTGCCGACGCCGAATCCGGCAGCACTCGTGGCGCACCTCGCCGAGTCGGGCATCGCGGTGCGCTGCTACCCGGACGCGGGCGTCCGGATCACGGTTCCTGCCAGGGGGCACCTCGCCGACGTCGTCGACGTACTCGCGCGGGGATACAGACGAGTGGAGGCACTGACATGCAGATGAACACCAACCTGGGCGCCGACGTGCTCGGGCGGCCACGATTCGCCGACGCCCTCGTCGACCGGCTGATCGGCCACGACGTGCGCTACCTGTTCGGCATGCCCGCCGAATCGGTGAACTGCCTGGTCGACGCGGTAGGACGGCGGCCGGAAATCGAGCTCATCGCGGTGCGTCACGAGAGTGCCGCCGCCTGGATGGCGGTCGGTTACGCGCAGGGGTCGGGCACCGTCGGAGTGTGCTTCGGCACGGCCGGTCCAGGCGCCACCCACCTGTTGCCCGGCGTGTACGGCGGGCTCTACGACCGGCTGCCGGTGCTGGCCATCTCCGGCCAGGTGGCGCGTGCCGAGATCGGCACGAAATCGTTCCAGGAGATCGACTCGGCGCGACTGTTCCGTGACGGAACGTGGCGGTCCACCGACATCGTCTCGCCCGATCAGCTCGCCGTCTTCGATCAGACAGTGCTGTCGGTGCGGCTCGAACAGACCTCCGCGCACCTGGCCGTGCCGTCCGATGTGCTCAACTCCCCCATCGAGGGGCTCGAGCAACAGAGCCCGTACCGGTTCGGCGCACGGACAGCGCCCGACGTGGACAAGAAGCGCGTCGAAGATCTGGCCGAATACCTTTGCTCCGCACCGGGTGTCATCGTGCTCGGTGCGGGCGGCACGGCGGTCGCGGACTGTGCGCTGCTGCTCGCGGACGCGCTGGGTGTGCCGATCGCAGCCCTGCCCGAAGCGGGGATTCCGGACTGGTCGGTGCCGCCGGTCGAGGAGTCCGACGCCCGGCAGGTGCTGTTGATCGGCAGGCCGACCGCCGGTGTGGCACGGCACTTTCCGTCGCTCGAGCTGCTGCTCGAGATCACCGATGTGGCCACGTCGGGGTTCGACGAGGAAAGCAGGCGGATCGGGATCGCGGGGGAGGTCCCGCAGATCCTGCACGCGCTCGTGTCGGCCGTGTGGAGCAGGCGCGGTACCCCACCCGCGGCGAGTGCCCCTGTCGCACCGGCAGATCCGAACGCACCCGAGGGCTGGGGTGTGCTCGCCGATGCCCTCGCCGGTGCCTCGGTGGCCGTCGATCCCGGGGCGACGAGGGAACTCGCCCGCCGCTACCTCGGTGAGCGCGCGCAGCTGCACAGTTCCTGGAATTTCGAGGCGGAGGGTTCCGCGCTGCCGCTGGCCATCGGCCTGGCCCTCGCGAACGGTGCTCGCTCCTACGCGCTCACCGACCTGGACTCGCTCGACCAGTACATCTCCGAATTCTCTACTGCCGCACGGTATGACGTGCCCGTCACCGTGGTATGCCGGGCAGCACCCGGTGTGCCGGTGAGCGACCTGGCCAAGGCATTCGGCATCGGGGTGTTCTGGGCCGGTGACGCCACCGAACTGCGGTCCCGCCTGAGCGAGGACCGGCACGGTCCGGCGCTCGTCCTCACCTCGGCGCTCGAGGACGATCAACCCACTCCGGCTCCGGATGTCGATGTCGTCGACTACGTCACCGACCTGTTCGCGGCACTCGCGCACCGGGGTATCGGCTCCGCGTATCTGTCGAAGAACAGCCGCGCGCGGCTCGGTGCCACGGCTGAGCTGGACCTGCACGTCGTCGCCGATGTGCAGGCCGCGGCCATGCGAGCGACCGCGGCGTACAAGGCCGACGGAACCACCTCCTGCGCGGTGGTGACCTCGCCCGCCGAACTCCTCGGCCAGCTCAACGGGCTCTACGACGCCGCCTTCGACGACGCGTCCGTGGTGCTGGTCTCCGTCGAGACCACACCCTGGCTGCTCGATCCCGTCGACGTGCTCGCCGATATCGCCGCCGTCTCGGTGGTTCTCGACGGTGGTGCCAAGGACGCGGTCCGGCTGCGCGACGCGTTCGCGACCATCGCCGGTGGTGGCCGCGGCGTCACCCACATCCACGTGACACGCACGGCCATCGCCGCCCGCGACAGCGGCGCCCTCGTGGACAGCGCTCGGTCGTTCGCGATCCCACCGTCGTTGATCGGGCTGCCCGGCCGCGCCACCGCCGCACCCGAGGACATCGTGCGGGCCGCCGAACTCATCGGCGCCGCCGAGGACATCTCCATCATCGTGGGGCGCGGGGCGGCGGGTGCGCGACGTGAACTCGTCGAATTGGCCGCCCGCACAGGCAGTCCGCTCTACTGCACGATGGGCGCGCTGGCGGCCGACGTGGTCGGCGAACACTGCGCGGGACTGGTCGGCACCTCCGGGACCGACGACGCCATGCAGCGGGTCCGGCGCAGCGGGCTCGTCATCGTGGTCGGAGTGTCCTGGCGCGGTTCGGCTTTCGAGATGGTCGGCCACAACCCGGTGATCTCGGTGAACACCGATCCGCTCACCTTCCTTCGCTTGCCGTCGGATTCGGTCGGGCTGCTCGGTGACGCACGCGAAACTCTCGAAGCACTTGTCGGTCTGCTCGGCGAGAAACGCGGCGCACCCGAAGCCACCGAACGGCCGCGCCGCAAGCCGAGGGAGAGCGCACGCAAGCTGCGCGCAGCCACGGTTGCCCAGATCATCGACAACGAACTGGCCCACCTGGACAAGCCGTCCACCCTGAGCGTCGACGTCGGCATCAACACGCTCTGGGCCTACCGCTACGTGCGCTCGGCCCACCGCTACCTGTGGACCGCCTCGTTCGCGACCATGGGATTCGCGGTGCCCGCCGCCGTCGACGTGGCCGTGCGCCACCCCGACGAGGTGTCCGTGGCGATCGTCGGCGACGGTGGTATCGGCATCACCCTGGCCGAACTGCGCAACGCCGCCGACGTACGTTCGCCGCTGGTGATCGTGGTGTTCAACAACAACGCCCTGGCCGCGATCAAATTCGAGAGCTGGATCATGGGCTGGCCCGACCGTGCGTCGGGCTTCCACGAAATCGACTTCGCCGGGTTCGCCAGGCACTGCGGCGTGCGCGCGACAACGGTGCGCTCCGCCAAGGAGTTCGGCAACGCCTTCCGCACCGCACTCGCCGGGGACGGACCGACGCTGATCGACGCCAGAATCCCCGCCGCCGAAGCACCCGTGCTCGCCGGCCGCGCGCACATCCGCCAATTCGCCGGCCTGCTCACCGGGTGGGCCCGCGACGGCAAGAACGCCCGCACCGGCGCCCTGTCCACCCTGCTGGCCTTCGGCGCGGAGAAGGCGGTGCGCGTCGCGCGCCGCGCCGACCCGCGCCGGTGAAACCCGAGGAGATCGCGATGGCCGGAACACGCCCCGCCACCCCGCAGGCCATGTTCACCCGAATCGCACCGCGCTACGACGCGGTGAACTCGCTGCTCACCCTCGGCGGCGACAAACGGTTGCGCCGCCGCGCCGTCCGCGCGCTCGACCTGCCGCCGGGCGCGGAAGTGCTCGATATCGCCGCCGGAACGGCCGAGATCGGGGCCGCACTGGCGGCCGTGTACCCGCTGCGCCTGTCGTATGTCGCCGTCGACCTCAACGAGCAGATGCTCGCCGTCGCCGCACAGAAGTTCGCCCGGCTGCGGCGCAAGCGGCCGAGCAACGACTGGCAGCTCGCCCTCGGCAGCGCGGAATCGCTCGACTTCCCGTCGTCGAGTTTCGACGCCGCCGTGATGTGTTTCGCCCTCGACGACATGGACGACCCCGCCGCCGCCCTCGCCGAAACGGTGCGGGTGCTACGCGCCGACGGGCGGTTCCTGCTGATCGAACTCGCCATGCCCGACAGTCCGCTGCTGCGCAACCTGCTGAAGCTGCGGCTGCGACTCATCCGCGGTGCCGCCGCCATCGCGGGCATGGATTCCGTCGCCCACATGACCAGGGAAGTCGAACTCGATCGCGGCGTCGAACACACCCTCGCGCGCTGCGAGAACGCCGGCCTGGAACTGGAATCCACGGCCCGGCACCTCGGCGGGCTGGTCCGTGCCCACGTCTTCCGTAAGAGGAAAGGTTTGTGATGACCGAGAAATGTCCCCACGCCACGGCGGAGAAGGTGCCATCCGTCACCGGAATCACCAGTCGCAGGCTCTCCAACCGGCACCTGCCCGGTCCGCCCGGCCACCGGATCATGGGCTCCTATCCGGAATACGCCAAGGACCGCAACAAGTTCCTGCGTGACGCGGTGCGCCAGTACGGCGATGTGGTGCGGATCAAACTGCCGCTGCGCGACCTGGTGGTGATCGCCAATCCCGAAGACGCGCACGCGGCGATGGGCGACACCTCCGGCGACTACAGCAAATTCGGCAACTACCACCCGGCAATTGCCAAGCGGCAGAACGGATTGTCCTTCATCGAGGGCGAATTGTTCCGCGAGCGGCGACGCATCGTCAGCCCGCTGGTGACCCGCGACGGCCTCAAGAGCACCTTCCACGCCAATGCCGATGCCTACCTGACCAGCCTCGAGTCGAATATCGCCGCCGCGACCGATGCCGACGGTGTGACCGACCTGCAAGAGGCGATCTTCCAGACACTGCTGCGCGGCGTGCTGGCCCAGACCTTCACAGAACCGTTCACGCCCAAGGAAATTCACGATCTGCACGACGGTCTGTCGACGTTCACGAAATTCCTCGGCTCCACGCTGAAGATCGCGGATCCGCCGAATCTGGTTCGCCCCTGGGGCCGGTACAAGATCCGGCCGTGGGCGGTGTACTCAGCCGGCAAGATCGTGCGCGACCGGGTGGTCGAACGGCAGAACTCGCCGTCGCTCGGCACCTACAACGACGTGCTCGACGGCATGCTCGCCGGTTACAAGAAGCTCAAGACCCCGATGACGTTCTGGGACCTGTGCTTCGACGTGGCGACCATGACCAGTGCCTCCTACGGCACGACGGCGGGCGCCATCACCCAGACCGTCGTGCGCACCTGCCTGGCCGAGGAAGCCAAGAACCGGCTGGTCGAAGAGGCGAGCTCGGTCGACCTGTCCAAGCCGACCATCGAATCGGTGCGCAGCATGCACTGGGTGAAGGCGTGCTTCGAGGAAGGCATGCGCATGCAGGGCCTTCCGCTGCTGCTGCGATTCACCGCGCGGGGCGCGAACTACCAGGGCTACGACATCGCGCCCAACACCATGCTGGGCGTGCCGATCTCGACGATCCACCGCGACCCGCGCTGGTGGACCGACCCCGATGTGTTCGACCCCGAACGCTTCTACGACCAGAGCAAGCGGGTCGACCAGCCGCGCGTGCTGCACTACCTGGCCTGGGGCGCGGGCCCGCACCGCTGCACCGGCGCACAGCTCGGCTACCTCATCGCGCCGTACCTGGTCGCGCTCATCTTCAGCCGCTACAAGATCGAGCTCCCGCCGAACTGGCAGCTCGTGGAAGACCCCGGCCTCGCGCCGATGATCAAGGGCGGCTTCAACGTCCGGCTCACCCCCCGATAACCCACCGACGAGAGATCTGAGAGATTCGCATGAAATTCGCAGAGCGGTACGACATCGCGGCCCCCATCTACGACCGGACGGCGTGGTTCCTGTCCCTCGGTGGCATCGACAAACTGCATCCGGGCCTGGTCGAAGGCCTGGACCTCACCGGAAAGAAGGTGGCCGACCTCGGGTGCGGCACCGGCCTCGCCTTCCCGGCGCTGCTCTCCGCCGTCGGACCGACCGGGCACGTGATCGGGGTGGACAACAACGCCGCCATCCTCGCCAAGGCGCAGAAGCGGGTCGACGAGAACCATTGGCCCAACGTCACTCTGCTCACCGAGGACATCGCCGAGCTGCCCGTGAACCAGGACGTGGACGTCCTGTTCAGCTGCATCGCGTTCAGCTGTGTGCCGCACCCGTCGGACAAGCTGGCCGAACTGCTCGGCAACCTCACGCCGGGCACCCAGGTGCGCATCATCGACGCGCTGCCGCGCACGTCGGGGCTGAGCCGGTACCCGATCAACGGCTACAACTTCGTGAAGTCGGGCATCGTCGGATCGCATTTCCGGGAGCTGCACCCGTTCGAGCAGGTCTTCCGTGACCGGCTGACCGATGTGGTCGTCGACTACCTGCACGGCGGCATGTACACCCGCCTGACCGGCGTCAAAGGCGCGTAGGCACTCCGCGCGCACCGGCGCCGACGTCGGTGCGCGCGGCCCTTGGTGACACTTTTCTCGAGAGACGGCCGAATTGAGTATCTGGGAACTGAAAGTCGACGGCGGTGGCAAGACATTCGGCGAAAGCACCGTGCTCGACGACGTGGACTTCCACGTAGACCGCGGTGAATTCCTCGCCGTGCTCGGTCCGAGCGGCAGCGGCAAATCGACGCTGCTGCGCGTGCTGGCCGGACTCGAACAGCTGACCACCGGAACCATCAGCTGGAGCACCGACGGCGCCCGCCCGCGTACCGGGGTGGTCTTCCAGCAGGCGCTGCTGCTGCCCTGGCTCACCGTCATCGACAACATCTCGCTCGCCGGCCGGTTCGCCGCGCACCGGCGCGAGTTCGACAAGGACTACCCCGAAATCCTGCTTGCCCGTTTCGGATTGGGGGCGCTGGCGCAGCGGTACCCCGGCGAGCTGTCGGGCGGGCAGGCGCAGCGCGTCGCAGTGCTGCGCGCCGCCGCCACCCGGCCCCGGCTGCTGCTGCTCGACGAACCGTTCAGCGCGCTCGACCCGGCCACCCGCCTGGACCTGCGGAAGTGGCTGGCCGAACTCGTCTCCGAGATCGAGGCGACGGTCGTGCTCATCACCCACGACGTCGACGAGGCGATGGATCTGGCCGACCGCATCGTGCTGCTCGACAAGGGCCGCATCCGGCGCGAATGGACCGAGGTGCGCGACGGCGGCGACGCGTTGCGCGCCGATATTCTCGGGCAGTACCACCCGGACGAAGTAGTGGTGTCGTGAGCGGGCTTTCACGACGTCACCTGCTCGCCGGAGCGGCCGGACTCACCGCGGCCGCCGGGCTCTACGGGTCGGCCGACCTGGTCCGCAGCGCGGCAGGCGCCGGGCAACGGCGCGAACAGGCACTGCGGATCGGGTACCTGCCGATCACCGACGCGGCACCGCTGCTGATCGCGCACTCGGCACACCTCTACCCCGCAGGGTCGGTGAGCAGCGCCAAACCGGTGATGTTCCGCAGCTGGTCGGGGCTGGCGGAAGCGTTCGTCTCACGACAGGTGGATGTGGCGCACCTGTTGATGCCCATGGCGATTCAGCTGCGGCAGGTGCTCGGGGCGAATGTGCGGGTGCTCGGGTGGAACCACACCAACGGGTCGGCGCTCACCGTCGCACCCGACATCACCGAGCTGGAACAGCTGATCGGAACCCAGGTGGCCATTCCGTTCTGGTGGTCGATCCACAACATCGTGCTGCAGAAACTCCTGCGCGCCCACGACATCACACCCGTGGTTCGCCGGACTGCCTCGCGCGCCAAACGGACCGTCGAGCTCATCGTGATGAGTCCGTCGGACATGGTTCCCGCCCTGGCCAACAGGTCCATCTCCGGCTATGTGGTCGCCGACCCGTTCAACGCCATCGCCCAGATCAAGAAGATCGGGCGCATCCACGTGTTCCTCGGTGACGTGTGGCGTGAACACGCCTGCTGCGTGCTGGTGACCCGCGACGACGTGATCGCCGAACGACCGCACGCCGTCCAGGCCGTCACCGACGCGGTGGTCGCGGCGCAGCTACGCATCGGCACCGACCGGCCGCGCGCCGCGGAAGCGCTCACCGCCGGCAGCTACCTGCCGCAACCCTTGCCCGCCGTACGGACCGCGCTCGCCTACCCCAACCCGCCCTATCAGTTCCAGCGGCCCGACTGGTCGCCGCAGCTGGTGGGGTTCCAGCCCTACCCGTACCCGAGCTTCACCCGGCGGCTGGTCGAGGAGATGCACGAGACCGTCGTCGACGGCGACCGGGGTTTCCTCGACACCCTCGACCCGGCCCGCGCGCACAGCGAGCTCGTCGACGACACCTTCGTGCTGAATTCCCTTGCCGCACAGGGTGGGGGGCAAGCATTCGGGCTCACCGGCCTCGACCGAACTGAACAGGTGCACCTGCTGTGACTACAACGACCCAAGCCCCACCGAAAACCGGCTCGACCGTCTCGCGCTCGGTCCTGGCCAGGGTGTGGCCGCCGGTGCTCGCCGTGCTCGTCACCGTCGGGTTGTGGTGGACGGCGACAACGGTGTTCTCCCCGGAACACTCGCTGCTGCGCCGCACCGCGCCCCAGCACGTGCTGCCCGCCATCGCCGATCTGCACGAACGCGGTGTGCTCATCGCCGACGCGGGAATCAGCCTGTGGCGGTTGTTGATCGGGCTCGCGATCGCCACCGTGCTCG
Source organism: Nocardia rosealba (assembly GCF_020216065.1). Classification (GTDB taxonomy): domain Bacteria; phylum Actinomycetota; class Actinomycetes; order Mycobacteriales; family Mycobacteriaceae; genus Nocardia; species Nocardia rosealba. Next base: position 1,872 of record NZ_JAIWNA010000006.1, on the reverse strand, counting down.
GCGTGCCGATCGGGTTGCTGATCGGGCTCAGCACCCGGATCGAACAGGCCGCCTCGCCCGTGGTGCAGTTCCTGCGGATGATCTCGCCGCTGTCGTGGACCCCGATCGCCATCGCCGTGTTCGGCATCGGCAACCAACCGGTGTACTTCCTCGTCGCCGCGGCGGCGGTGTGGCCGATCATGCTGAACACGGTGGCGGGGGTGCACGCCATCGATCGGGGCTTCCTCGACGTGGCGCGCTCGTTCCACGCGACCCGGGCGGAGCAGCTGCGCGTTGTCATCATTCCGGCCGTGCGCGACCACGTCCGTACCGGGCTGCGGCTCGGGCTCGGCACGGCCTGGATCGTGCTCGTGCCCGCCGAGATGCTCGGTGTGCGATCGGGACTCGGGTACCAGATCCTCAACGCCCGTGACCAGCTCGCCTACGATCAGGTGGTCGCCATCATCCTGGTGATCGGTGTCCTCGGATTCGCCGTCGATTTTCTTGCGGGCAGGTTGCCGGGGCGGTCCCTGAAGAGCCGTTCGTACCGCTGATTATGTGACGTATGTCACTAGCATGTTTGACCCGGTCGGGTCATGTTTGTGATTGAGCATGGGAAACCTCGTCTGCCGACGCGATGGGTTAGGGCAGCCTCACCCATGCCCCTGGAAACTGTGCTGGCATCAGGGGTTTCGGTCTACTAGGCTCCAGACGTTCTGTCTGCTGTGCCGGTCTTCACACTGCTCGGGGAGAAGTTGGGAGCATCTCACAAGGGTGCGTCCGCTTGACGAGTCTCGCGTGTCGCTTGATCGCACGCCGCAACAAACCTGATGGATAGGAACCTCAATGAACTTCCGTAAAACCGCTGCGGGTGCCGCACTGGTTATCGGGGCGATGACTGTGTCGCTGGGGACCGCGCACGCCGAGCCTGTCCCCGCTCCGGCACAGGACATCAAGTACTCGGTCAAGATGGTCGACAAGACCATCGTCGCGACCCTGCAGAACGGCACCTTCGCCATCGTCGAGCAAGAAGGCGAAACCCCCGAAGCGCCCAAGACCAAGGTCGCCGAGATCAAGGACACCACCGGCGCCACCGTCGTCTCGCTGCCGATCGACTTCACGATCAACGGCACTGACATCCCGGCCAAGGCCGAGGTCGTCAAGGACAACACCGTCCTCGAGCTGACCCCCGAGCGCCCCGCGGGTGTCGAGCTCGGCACCGAGCCGGTCGGCGTCAAGCCGGTCCTCAAGGCCGACCCCATCGCCTCGGCTCAAGAAAACCAGAAGGCCATCAACGACTTCTCCTCGAAGTTCAGCATCGGCACCGCCATCGGCACCTTCGTCGGTACCGCCATCGGCGCCGTTGTCGGCTGTGTCTTCGGTCTGCCGCTGTTCGGTGTGGGCTGCCTCGCGGGTCTGCCGCTCGGTGCGGCCGTCGGCGGCATCATCGGCATGATCGCGATCGGTGGGCCGACGATGCTGGCCGCCGGTATCGAGCTGCTCAATGTGATGCAGGCGCCGGATGGCACCACGGTTTGGGCTGAGAAGCCTAAGAACTAAGGTTTTTCGTTCGAAGCCCCGCTCCGTGTGGAGCGGGGCTTTTGGCGTGTTTGGGGCGGAGTTGGATAGGTGCTGGGCTCCCAGTGGTAAGGAACCACCTCGGTGTTTTGTGCACCAGGGAGGTATGGAACCACCTTGGTGTTTTGTGCACCACAAAGGTATTGGGCTGTGTTTGTTGGAGCGCTGGCGCGCTCGAGCGCGGCCCCTGGGGGGCCGCGCGAACAGCGCTCTAGACTCGCGCTTCGCGCATGCGCTTCGAGCGCTGTTCGCGCGGCCGGGCCGCTGCGCCGCTTCGCGGCGTTCCCTCCTCGAGGTCGGGAAGGGTGCGTGGTT
>NZ_JAIWNA010000005.1:316471-451538 GCF_020216065.1 Nocardia rosealba | reverse complement strand
AGCGCTCGAAGCGCATGCGCCGCAGGCGCGAGTCTCGAGCGCTGTTCGCGCGGCCCCTCAGGGGCCGCGCTCGAGCGCGCCAGCGCTCCAAAAACACAGCCCAATACCTCCGTGGTGCACAAAACACCGAGGTAGTTCCGCCCCGCTAACAGTGCGGTAGGCAACTCCCGCGCCCAAAACACCAAAGGCCGGGCAACGCGTACGCTGCCCGGCCCTCAGCGGTCTTCCTTAACGGGCGGCAGCCCGGTTCACAGCCGAGACGACCGCGCGCAGCGACGCAGTCGTAATAGAGGTAGCAATACCCACACCCCACACAACCTTGTCACCCACAGCAACCTCGACGTAAGCAGCGGCCTGAGCATCGTCGCCCGCAGACATAGCGTGCTCGCTGTAGTCGAGCACCCGCACGTCGTAACCCACAGTCGCCAGCGCATCGACAAAGGCAGCCAACGGCCCGTTACCCGACCCGCTGATCTCCTGCTCGACCCCACCGACCTTCACGGTCGCGACGATGGAGTCCACCCCACCATCCGTCTCGGCCGCAGTAACCGTCTGCTTGATGCGTTCCAGCGGCAGAATCGGATTCAGGTACTCCGTGGCGAAGACGTCCCACATCTCCTTGGGCGTCACCTCGCCGCCCTCACCATCGGTGATCGCCTGGATAGCCTGCGAGAACTCGATCTGCAGGCGGCGCGGCAGCACCAGCCCGTGATCGGTCTTCATGATGTAGGCGACGCCACCCTTGCCGGACTGCGAGTTCACCCGGATCACGGCCTCGTAGGTGCGGCCGACGTCCTTCGGGTCGATCGGCAGGTACGGGACCTCCCAGACGATGTCGGACACGTCGGCGTCGCGCGAGTCGGCGGTGGCCTTCATCGCGTCCAGGCCCTTGTTGATGGCGTCCTGGTGGCTGCCGGAGAACGCGGTGTAGACCAGGTCGCCGCCGTAGGGGTGGCGTTCGGCGACGGCCAGCTGGTTGCAGTACTCCACCGTGCGACGGATCTCGTCGATGTCGGAGAAGTTGATCTGCGGGTCGATGCCACGGGAGAACATGTTCATGCCCAGGGTCACCAGGCAGACGTTGCCGGTGCGCTCACCGTTGCCGAACAGGCAGCCCTCGATGCGGTCGGCACCGGCCTGGTAGCCCAGCTCGGCGGCCGCGACGGCGGTGCCGCGGTCGTTGTGCGGGTGCAGCGACAGCACGATGGAGTCGCGGCGGGCCAGGTTGCGGTGCATCCACTCGATCGAGTCGGCGTACACGTTGGGTGTGGCCATCTCGACGGTCGCGGGCAGGTTGATGATCAGCGGCTTGGCGGGGGTGGGCGCGATGATCTCGGAGACCGCGTCGCACACCTCGCGCGCGTAGTCCAGCTCGGTGCCGGTGTAGGACTCCGGGCTGTACTCGTAGCGCCATTCGGTGTCGGGGTAGCGCTTCTCGATCTCCAGGCACAGCGCGGCGGCGTCGGTGGCGATCTTCTTCACCGCGTCGCGGTCGGCGCGGAACACGACCCGGCGCTGCAGGATCGAGGTGGAGTTGTAGAAGTGCACGATCACGTTCGGTGCGCCGTTGCACGCCTCGAAGGTGCGCTCGATCAGCTCGGGGCGGCACTGGGTGAGCACCTGGATGGTGACGTCGGCGGGGATGGCGCCGTCTTCGATGATCTCGCGGACGAAATCGAAATCGGTCTGGCTGGCGGCCGGGAAGCCGACCTCGATCTCCTTGTAACCCATCCGGACCAGCAGGTCGAACATGCGACGCTTGCGGGCGGGGCTCATCGGGTCGATGAGGGCCTGGTTGCCGTCGCGCAGGTCGACGGCACACCACGCGGGCGCGCGGTCGATGATCTTGTCCGGCCAGGTGCGGTCGGGCAACGTGATCGGCTCGACCTCCTCGGCGTACGGGCGGTACCGGAAGGCCGGCATCGAGGAGTTCTTCTGGTTGTTCCAACCGGGCTGGTCGGCCGGGGCAGGTTTGCTGGGGGCCGTGATGGTGCGCGAAGCGGATACGAATGCGTCAGCCGAGGACATGCAAGTTTCTCCGTGGGTGTGGTGGATTCCCTGATGGGAGCGGGTCGACCGGCGCGTTGGAACCCCGCGACGGGAGCCGGTCCGTATCAGAACCCGTCGCGGCGGCCGAGAAGAAGTGCCCGCTGCATGATGCCCCGAGCTTACCGTGCGCCCGCCCCCGCTGGTAAGCGGCCTGCGGAAATAGGTGTGCGGATCCGCACCGCACCGGCCGACCGGTACGGTTCGAGGGATCCCAGCGCTTGTACGTGCCTTCGCGCACGACGAGACGTCACAAAGGAATTCGCATGACTTGGTTACAGCAACTGGCCGTTTTCGCGGCCGGAATCGCGGCGGGTGGCATCAACACCATCGTCGGGTCCGGCACGCTCATCACCTTCCCCGCACTGTTGGCGTTCGGTTTGCCACCGGTCACCGCCAATGTCTCGAACACCATCGGCCTCGTCCCCGGCTCGGTGAGCGGGGTGATCGGGTACCGGCGTGAACTGGTCGGGCAGCGGGCGCGACTGCTGCAGCTCGGCACCGCATCGCTGTTCGGCGGTATCACCGGTGCGGTGCTGCTGCTGACCATGCCCGAATCGGCGTTCAAGGCCGTCGTTCCGGTGCTCATCATCGCCGCGCTGGTCCTGGTGATCGTGCAGCCGCGGCTGGCGGCCTGGGTGAAACGCCGTCGTGGGGAGGGCGCGCCCGCACCTGCGCACGGCGGCCCGATCCTGTTGGTCGCGGTGTTCGGCACGGGCATCTACGGCGGCTACTTCGGCGCGGCGCAGGGCGTGCTGCTGCTCGGCCTGCTCGGTGTGTTCGTGCACGAGGACATCCAGCGGCTCAACGCGGTGAAGAACGTGCTCGCGCTGATCGTGAACGCGGTGTCCGCGGTGATCTTCATCGTGATCGCCGATGTGAACTGGCAGGCGGTGGCGCTGATCGCGGTCGGCTCGATCATCGGCGGTCAGCTCGGCGCGAAGGTCGGCCGCAAGTTGCCGCCGAATGTGCTGCGCGCGGTGATCGTCGTCGTCGGTTCCATCGCCGTGATCCGCCTGTTGACGACCTGACATGGGCGCCTCCTGGTGATCGGTGACAAATCCGGCCACTAGCGGGGTCGATTCGGAAGTTGCGCGGTATTCTGCGCTCGGCCATGCGTGATGAGGGAGGTGGCCTGGTGCACAGACGTGCCTTCTTCAAGGCGGCGGGACTGGCGACGCTCGCCGGGACTGTCGGATCGACCCTGACGGGCACGTCCGCGCACGCCGACCCGCGCTCGGCGATGTTCGAGTCGTGGGTTCCCGAGATCTTCGCCCCGGTTCCGGACGCGCCCGCGCACACGAGCGCCATCGTCATCGGCTCCGGCTTCGGCGCGGCCGTCACCGCGTTGCGCCTGGCCGAGGCCGGCATCGACAACACGGTGCTCGAGCGTGGTTCGCGCTGGCCCAACGACCCGTGGCGCGAGATCTTCACCGGCGACGACCTGCCCGACGGGCGCGGGTTCTGGCATCGCACCAGCTTCACCGGCGTCACCAAGGTGCCGATGAGTTTCGGTGCCTTCGGCGGTGTCCTCGATGTCACCGAGTACGCGGGTATCGACGTGTGGCGGGCGGCGGCCGTCGGCGGCGGTTCGGTGATCTTCACCGGCGCGATGGTCGCTCCCGAGCGCAGGCTCTTCGACCAGGTCTTCGGCGGTGTCGTCGACTACGGGGAACTGGACCGGGTGTACTTCCCGAGGGTCCGCCAGATGCTGCGCCTGGACCCCATGCCTGGTGACATCTACCAGTCCCAGCCGTTCACGCACTCCCGCGCCTGGGACGATCAGGTACGCGCGGCGGGGTACCAGCCGGTGCCCAACGACTCGATCTTCACCTGGGACGTGCTGCGCGCCGAGCTGGCAGGCGGCTCGCGTCCGTCGGCCACCGTCGCCCGGTCCAACCTGGGCAATTCCAACGGCGCCAAATTCGACCTGAACCAGAACTACCTGCGCTACGCCGAGCAGACCGGCCGTTCACGGGTGTACCCCGGTCACCGGGTCGACAGCATCGCCCAGGAAGCCGGCGGCAAGTTCGTGGTCACCGTGACGAAACTGGCCCCGACCGGCGCGCAGCTCGGCACCCGCACCCTGACCTGCGACAAGTTGTTCCTCGGCGCCGGTTCCGTCGGCACCTCCGAACTGCTGGTGCGCGCCCAGGCCACCGGCGCGCTGCCCAACCTCAACGAGCACATCGGCGACGGCTGGGGCACCAACGGTGACGTGGTCCTGGCCCGCGGTGCCAGCGGTCTGGCCGGTTTCGGTCAGGGTGTGCCGAGCGCGAGCCGTATCTACGACGAGTCGACGATGCCGTTGACGCTCGAGAACTGGTACATCCCCGGCATCCCCTTCGAGACCGGCGCGCTCGCCTCGCTCGGCATGGTGCTCGACCCGACCCGCGCCCGTTTCGGCTACCACCCGGCCACCGGCGGTGTCGGCCTCACCTGGCCCACCGCCACCCAGGATGCCGTGGTCCACGCGGCACGCACCGTCGACCGCCGGATCGCCGACCGAGCCGGTGCGCTGGCCGAATACGGTGCCCTCGGCTACGACGCCAACGCCGAGTTCACCGCGCACCCGCTGGGCGGCGCCGTGCTCGGCAAGGCCACCGACGCCTACGGCCGGGTACACGGACACCCCGGGCTGTACGTGATGGACGGTGCCGCGATTCCCGGCAGCACCGCCACCGTCAACCCGTCACTGACCATCACGGCGCTGGCCGAACGCAATATCGAGGCGATCCTGCGCGGCTGACACGCGCCGAAGCCCACTCGGACGGCGCCGCAACCAATTAGCGTGGGCAAAGTACTTGCCGCCGATCGGGCGGGCCGAGTAGCGGCGTCAGCCGCCGGAACCACAGGAGCGGTCGAGTTGGCGTCACCGGGGATCGAACCGGTCGAGGTACAGGACGTGCGGACCACAACGCCGTCGCTGCGCCTGGACATCTTCATGCTCGTCCTGGCGATCGTGTCGGTGGTGCTGGTCGCCTGGATCACCTTCTTCCCGGTGTCGGGCAAGACCTATCACGCGATCGTGGTGGCCGACTGGACCATCTGCGGCATCTTCGCGATCGAGTTCCTCTGGCGCTGGCGGCGCGCGGGCTGGCCGTGGACGTTCCCGTTCGTCTACTGGTATGAAGTGCTCGGCATGATCCCGGTGACCAGCCCGATCTTCCGTGGCTTCCGGTTGCTGCGGATCGTGGTGATCCTGATCCGGCTCGGCCGGGTGGCCGACCGGGCGTTCGGTGAGCGGGTGACGGCCAAGATCGTCAACCGGTTCGTCGGCACCATCGTCGACGTGATCCGCCGCCCGATGACCGTCGCGATCCTCGACGAGGTCTCCAATGTGCTGCGCGCGGGCCACTACACCAAGAACATCGCCGCCGCGCTCGAGGAGAACCACGCCGAGATCGACCAGCTCATCGTCGATCTCATCAAGAACGACCCGCAGACCGGCAAGCTGCGCTACGTGCCGTTCCACGACGACATCATCCGGCTCGTCGCCGACACCGTGTACCGCATGCTCAACCAGTTGCTCGACGATCCGCGCACCGACGAACTGGTCGCCGACATGCTGCGCGAGAACCTCGACCAGATCAACGAGGCCGTGCGCGCCGGCGTGCGGGTGCCGCCCTCACAGCGCGGCGCCACACCCACCGAACACGGTGTGCGCCATCATCTCTCGCAGATCAAGCGTGCCTGATCTCGTCGCGCCTGCGCGCATAGTGCACCGTCTCCCAGATCACCGGCGCGGCGAGGATCGCGCACAGCAGGCCGAGGGAGACGAGCGCGGGCAGTTGCGCGGCGACCGGGATCAGCGCGAACAGTAGGGCTGCCACCAGCACTCGGGCGGTCGAGAACTGCCGCACCGCGGCATATTTCGCGCCGACCACCGCCAGCAGGAACACCGCGGGCCCGGCGTAGAGCGCGCCGAGCGGAATGCCGTAGAGCGGATCGGTGAGTTGATGGTGCGAGGAGTCGCCCACGTAGTACAGCACCTTCTTCAGCCCCAGCGAGAGCGCGATGACACCGGCGATCATCGGGAAGTGCCCGTAGGTGTAGCTGAACTGGGCGATCTTGATCTGCGCCGAGCCCTTCGCGTTCGCCAGTCCCTCTTCCATCGAGATGGCGGCCACGTCGAAGTACAGCCACCACAGCAGACCCGACACCGTCAGCCCGAGCATGGAGGCCACCGTGATCGGCCACGAGATCGGCAACCCGGCCACGCCGATGCCGATGGACACGATCGACTCACCCAGCGCGACGATGACGATCAGCCCGTACCGTTCGGCGAAATGCTTGGCCGAGTTGATCCGCCAATCCGTGCCCGCCACCGCCGTCCAGACCATGTCGCCGACGATCGCGGCGAGCCAGAGCAGAATCTGCGCGAGACCGGAGGTGGTCGCGGCGATCACCAGCAGTGCGGTGCCGACCGTGATCGACCCGAGCGCCCAGCGCAGCAACTGCCCGCGCAGTTGGGGATCGTCGCGGCTCACCGTCCAGAAGATGACGACATGCACCAACCGCACGACCAGGTAGGCGATGGCGAACACGAGCGGCCCGTACCAGCCGCCGGGCAGGTCGACGAACGCCTCGGGGATGGTAAGTGCCGCCAGGAACGCACCGCCCATGGCGACGAACATGCCGACCCGCGCGATGCCCTCGTCGGCGCGCACCACATTGCCCAGCCACGAATAGGCGATCCACAACCACCACATGAGCGCGAGCACCAGCAGGGCGCGCAGCATGTTCACGGCCGAGGTGTTGTCGGCGGCCAAGTCGGTGACCATCGTGAACGCGAAGACGATCACCAGGTCGAAGAACAGTTCGAGCTGGGTGACCGAGCTGCCCTCGGTCACGGGCTGGAATCTGGCCCGTGGTTTTCCGATCATGGGCCTATCGTGTCACCTCGGAGCCGAGGCGGCGCGCTACTCAGCCGACGGCGTAGCCCTCGTTCTCGGGAAAACGCTCGGCGAAGTCGATGAAATTCGCGACCGCTTCCTCGTTCTCCTTGCGCAAGGTGCGGTTGAACAGGATGCCGGGGATGGGCAGCGGGTAGCGCAGTTCCACGTGCAGATCGACCTCGGTGACTTCGCCCGCCTCGAACAGCTCGAACGAGCCGCCGCCCTTGGACCCGCGACTGCTGTCGACGACCTCCCAGGACACCCGGTTCGGTTCCCAGTGATATTCCAGTACCTGGGTGTCGATGTCTCCCATGATGCGGGCGGCGACGAAGACCCGTCGTGGCCTGCCGTCGGCGTCGGGCGGCCCCATCCGGACATCGCTGTAGGACGGCGACCATTCCGCCATGCGGTCGACGGCAAGTAGTGCATCCATGACTTGGTCGATATGAGCCTCAACGGTGAAACGGATGTCGATCTTCGAGCGCATCTTGCCTGTCCTCCGAACCCCCGCTGTCTCTCGCGCCCGATTGTGCACAGTTGTACCAGTGATCGTCAACACGTCTATGGTCTGGACAAACGACCGGGTCAGCCGCGAATTGCCCGCTCGACGGCGATTTCGATCAGCTGCGAACTCTGTTGCTCGGTGAACACCCCTGGGAGGGTTAGGTGTTCGAGGATCAGCCAGTTCAGCGCCAGGTACAGCAGTAGTACGGAGGCTTCGTCGCCCGGCTGACCCGACGCCAGGTGATTGCGGACATTGAATTCCAGATCCGCGCCGACCCGTTCGGTGAGCACCTTGCGCAGCTCCGGACGACGGGTCGCTTCGAGGCGTAATTCGAGCAGCGCGAGGTAGGCGGTGCGGTGCGATTCGAGCCTGCCGACGACCTCTTTCATCAGCGCGGTGATGTTCTCGACCGTTTTGGGGCCCTCGCTGACCAGGGCGAGTGTCTCCTCGGTCGGCTGGACCACCTCGTAGAAGCGGCTGCCGGCCTGGGTGAGCAGTTCGTCGCGGTTGGCGAAGTAGTTGGAGGCGGTTCCGGCGGGCACGTTCGCCTGTTTGTCGACGGCGCGGAAGGTGAGGCCGCGGGCGCCTTCGGCGGCGAGGACCTCGATGGCGGCGTCGAGCAGGGCTTGTCGACGTTCGGGATTACTTCGCACTTGACACCACTCCGTCTGTAGTACTACGTTTTAACCACTTCACACATAGTACAACGACTGAGGCGGTACCCATGCGAAAGCTCGTCTACTACATCGGCGTCACCCTCGACGGCTACATCGCAGGTCCCGGCGGTGAAGTCGACTTCTACCCGGTCACCCCGGAGTACGAGGCCGCCCTCGGAGCGGAATTCCCCGATTCCATTCCCACCCATCTGCGCGCCCATGTCGGCATGGACGTCGATGCGCCGAACAAGCGCTGGGACACGGTGCTGATGGGGCGCGGCACCTATGAACCGGGGCTGCTCCTCGGTGCGGTCGACCCCTTCGCACACCTGAAGCAGTACGTCTTCTCCTCGACGCTCGAGGTCGACCACCCGAACGTCGAGATCGTCTCCGGCGACGCGGCGGAATTCGTGCGCGGACTCAAGCAACAGGATGGCCTGGACATCTGGTTGTGCGGCGGCGGGAAACTGGCGAGTCAGCTCCTCGAAGAGATCGACGAGATGATCGTCAAGAGCTATCCGGTGGTCGCGGGCGACGGCATTCCGGCCTTCGGCGGCGTCTTCCAACCGACAAGTTTCACCGCCGTGCGGCGCGAGGTCTACGGGAACGGCGCCCAGGTCACCTGGTTCGAGCGGGCCTGATCGCCGAGATTGTGCACAGGTGACGAGCCTGTGTCGTTTTGCACAGGTCAGGGAGGTAGCGGCAGATCACGGGACCGGCGGCCGGTACTCTAGGTCCCTGATACCGAACTGATACCCGATCGCGAAGGACCTTGCTGTGGCTCTCGTTGTTCAGAAGTACGGAGGATCCTCGGTGGCTACCGCCGAGCGGATCCGGCGCGTCGCTGAACGGATCGTGGAGACCAAGAAGCAGGGCCACGACGTGGTCGTGGTCTGCTCGGCGATGGGTGACACCACCGACGAACTCCTCGATCTCGCCGAGCAGGTGGCCCCCGCGCCACCTGCTCGCGAGATGGACATGCTGCTCACCTCCGGCGAGCGCATCTCGAACGCGTTGGTGGCCATGGCCATCCACACCCTCGGCGCCGAGGCGCGCTCGTTCACCGGCTCGCAGGCCGGTGTCATCACCACGGGCGCGCACGGCAACGCCAAGATCATCGACGTCACCCCCGGCCGCCTGCAGGAAGCCCTCGATGAAGGCCAGATCGTGCTGGTCGCCGGCTTCCAGGGCGTGAGCCAGGACAGCAAAGACGTCACCACGCTGGGCCGCGGCGGTTCCGACACCACCGCCGTCGCCCTGGCCGCGGCGCTGAAGGCCGATGTCTGCGAGATCTACACCGACGTCGACGGCATCTTCAGCGCCGACCCGCGCATCGTGAAAGACGCGCAGAAGCTCGACAACATCTCCTACGAGGAAATGCTCGAGATGGCGGCCTGCGGCTCGAAGGTGCTCATGTTGCGCTGCGTCGAGTACGCGCGCCGCTACAACGTGCCCGTTCATGTCCGGTCGTCCTACACCGACAAGATCGGCACAACTGTTTTCGGATCGATGGAGGACATTCCCGTGGAGCAGGCAATCCTGACCGGCGTCGCGCACGACCGCAGCGAAGCCAAGGTGACCGTCGTGGCACTGCCCGACGAGCCGGGCTACGCGGCCAAGGTGTTCCGCGCGGTCGCCGACGCCGAGATCAACATCGACATGGTGCTGCAGAACATCTCCAAGGTCGACACGGGCAAGACCGACATCACCTTCACCCTGCCCAAGACCGACGGCGCCCGCGCGGTGGAGATGCTCACCAAGCGGCAGGACGAGATCGGTTTCGCGCAGGTCCTCTACGACGATCACATCGGCAAGGTGTCCCTGGTCGGTGCGGGCATGAAGTCGCACCCGGGCGTCACCGCCACCTTCTGTGAGGCGCTGGCCAACGCGGGCGTCAACATCGATCTGATCTCCACCTCGGAGATCCGGATCTCGGTGCTCGTGCGCGACACCGAACTCGACGAGGCCGTGCAGGTGCTGCACAAGGCCTTCGATCTCGGCGGCGACGAAGACGCTGTCGTCCACGGCGGAACGGGGCGCTGATCATGGGTGTACGTGTAGGTGTTGTCGGCGCGACCGGTCAGGTCGGCGCCGTCATGCGCAAGCTGCTCGAGGAGCGCAACTTCCCGGCCGACGAAGTGCGCTTCTTCGCCTCCGCCCGCTCGGCCGGTAAGACGCTGCCGTGGCGCGGCGGCGAGATCGTCGTCGAGGACACCGAGACCGCCGATCCGTCGGGTCTCGACATCGCGCTGTTCTCCGCGGGCGCGACCATGTCGCGGGTGCAGGCACCGCGGTTCGCGGCCGCCGGTGTCACCGTCATCGACAACTCGTCGGCCTGGCGCAAGGATCCCGATGTGCCGCTGGTGGTCTCGGAGGTCAACCCCGAAGCCACCCGCTCGCTGCCCAAGGGCATCATCGCCAACCCGAACTGCACCACCATGGCCGCGATGCCGGTGCTCAAGCCGCTGCACGACGTGGCAGGCCTGCAGCGTCTGATCGTGTCGTCGTACCAGGCGGTGTCGGGTTCCGGGCTGGCCGGTGTCGAGGAGCTCGCCTCGCAGGTGCGCGCGGTGGCCGCCGACGCCGAGAAACTGGTGCACGACGGCTCGGCCGTCGACTTCCCCGCCCCGAACAAGTACGTGGCGCCCATCGCCTTCGACGTGATCCCGCTCGCGGGCGCGCTCGTCGACGACGGCTCGGGCGAGACCGACGAAGACCAGAAGCTGCGCAACGAGAGCCGCAAGATCCTCGGCTTGCCCGACCTGCTGGTGAGCGGCACCTGTGTGCGCGTACCGGTGTTCACCGGTCACTCGCTGTCGATCAATGCCGAATTCGCCGAACCGATTTCGGTGCAGCAGGCGCAGGAGTTGCTGGCCAAGGCGCCGGGCGTGCGGTTGGTCGACGTGCCGACTCCGCTGGCCGCCGCGGGCCAGGACGATTCGCTCGTCGGGCGTATCCGTCAGGACCCGGGTGTGCCGAACGGTCGGGGTCTCGCCCTGTTCATCTCGGGTGACAACCTGCGAAAGGGCGCTGCCCTCAACACGATTCAGATCGCGGAAGTTCTGCTGAACAACCGCTGACAGGTACTTTCCGAAGCCGGGTCACCTCGAAGGTGGCCCGGCTTTGTCAGCGGATGCCGGGGGTTCGGGGGTCGTTGCCTACGCAGGCGAGGATGGCGCAGCCGGGGGGAATGCTGGCGAAGGGGGCGGCAAGGGGTTGGTTGAGGCAGTTGAAGACGGTGCAGCCGGGGTAGGCACCGGGGCCGATGCCGAATACGGCCAACAGAATTTCGGCGTCTACCAGGGATTTCGGGTCGAAGTTCAGGGGCGGTTCGACGTACGGCGCGGGGGTGGGCACGGGGGCGTCGGTGATGGCGGCGAAGAGGCGGCGGAAGAATTCGTGGGGGAGTTCTTCGGCGTGGGCCAGGATGCCGCTCGGGCCGTAGGCGGTGATGTTGCCGAAGGCACCGGTCCACATCACCATCATGTCCAGTTCGGGCAGGAAGAAGACGTTCTGCAGGGCCAGGCCCGACATGAAAAAGGTGTTGTCCGGCAGGAATTCGGGTGACTCGTTGCAGCCGGCGCCCACCCAGAACAGGTAGCCGTAGCAGGGGTTCTGCTTCGACGGTGTGCGCGCTTTGCGCAGGTAGTCGGCCGAGACCACCTGCTCGGCGCCCCAGCGGCCGTCGTTGGCGACGAGCAGGCCGATCTTGGCGAGGTCGTCGGGCGGCAGCATCAGGTGGGCGTATCCGTAGGTGTGGCCGGATCGGTCACGCGCCCAGTAGTAGTCGGTGGCGGGGATGCCGAGCGGGTCGAACAGCTCGCGCTGCGCGAACTGCTGCAACGGTTCGCCGACCGCCAATTCGATGACGTACGAGAGCAAGTCGACATTGCGCTGGCTGTAGCTGAACGCCGCGCCGGGCGGGTTGGCCAGCGGGACGGCCAGCGCCTGCACGGCGCTGTTCGGGTCGACCGGCACCACGGCGGTGATGCCCTCGGTGAGCACGCCGACCTTCATGCCCGAGGTCTCGGTGAGCAGGTGCTCGACGGTGATGGATCGATGCGTCGCATCGCCGAGGCCGGGCGGCAGGTAGCGGTCGATGGGTGCGTCGATGGCGAGTTTGCCTTCGTCCGAGGCGATTCCGGCGAGCATGGATGTCACCGATTTGGTGACGCTCCAGATGTTCCACGCCACCTTGCCGGTCTCGTGATTGCGCAGGCCCTCGCCGACGAGGCAGTTGTGCCGGAACACCTGCACATTGAGCCGGTTGCGGGTGGCCGCGAACTGCAGTGCTTCCGTGAGTTTCGCCGAATCCAAGCCGACCGCTTCGGGTTCGGCGCGTTCCAGGTCGCGGGCAGAGGTCACCTCGCAACTCGCCTGCGGTGCGCTCTGGGCCGGGGCGGCGAACAGCGTCGCCGATACCAGTGTCGAAACGAATACCCCTGCGAGAACACCCCTGATTCGCATAGTTCGAGGGTAGATGCCCTGCGGCACCGTAACCCGTATAGCGAGGCCCCTAACCCGCGGGTATGTTCCGCCGCACCGCGTACACGGCCGCACCGAGCGCGAGCACCGCGAGGCCCGCGAGCACCGATCCGAGCGGCAGCGAGAACCCGACGATCACACAGCCGAGCGCACCGACCACCGGAACCCACCGCGCCGGACGGTTTTCGGCGGTGCTCAGGGTCGCGGCCGAGAGGTTGGCGACGAGGTAGTAGGCCAGGACCGCGAACGAGGAGAATCCGATGGCGGCGCGCAGATCGACGGTCGCCGCGAGTACGGCGACCACCACACCGACGGCGAGTTCGGCGTGGTGCGGCACCGAATAGCGCGGATGGACGGCGGCCAAGGTGGCGGGCAGATGCCCGTCACGCGCCATCGCCAGTGTCGTTCGCGAGACGCCGAGGATCAGCGCCATCAGCGATCCGGCCGCCGCGAGCACCGCCCCGACCCGAACCACCGGGGCCAGCCACCCGGCACCCGCGGCCTCGACGACGCGGGCGAGCGGGTCGTGCGCGGCGGCCAGTCCGCCGGAGCCGAGCGTCAGCAGGGCGGCCACCGCCACCAGCGTGTACACCGCGAGGGCACCGGCCAGCGTCAGCATGATCGCGCGCGGAATGGTGCGTTGCGGGTCGCGCACCTCCTCGCCGAGCGTCGCGATGCGCGCGTACCCGGCGAAGGCGAAGAACAGCAGCCCGGCTGCCTGCAGCACGCCGTACGGGCCGATCTCGCCATCGAGAACAATTGCCGCCGAATGATTTCCACTGACCCCGGCCACCACGACAGCCGCGAGCACGACGAGCACCGACCCCACGATCACCCGCGTGGCCAGTGCCGACTTCTGCACCCCCACATAGTTGATGCCCGTGATGACGACCACCGCCGCCACCGCGACCACGTGCGCGTGGTCGGGCCACGCGTAGCTGCCGACCGTCAATGCCATCGCCGCACACGATGCCGTCTTCCCGACCACGAAGCCCCAGCCGGCCAGATACCCCCAGAACGGCCCGAGCCGCTCCCGTCCGTACACATACGTCCCGCCCGACACGGGATAGAGCGCGGCCAGCCGGGCCGAGGACTGGGCATTGCAATAGGCGACGACGGCGGCGATGCCCAAGGCGAGCAGCATCCACGACCCGGCCGCACCGGCGGCGGGACCGAGCGCGGCGAACACCCCGGCACCGATCATGGCGCCGAGCCCGATGACCACACAGTCGCGCAGACCGAGACCCCGCGTCAGCTCCATGGACACCATCGTCGGGCATCGCGGTCACCGGCGCGACCCGGGAAACGACGAACGCCGCCAGGTCGATGAGGGTGACCTGGCGGCGTTCGCGAGTCGAACGGATCGCGTGGGGCAATCCGGTCAGGGTGTCGACGCCCCACAAGCGCCTCTCGGCGAGTGGTCGCTCGTAGCGACAAAGGGGTGAGGCCCGGGGCTGTTCGGACGCCGACAGTGGTGTTCAACCGGTGAGCCCCGCGAACTATTCCGGTATCCGGGTGGTGACGCTGCTCACTGCCCGAGCAGGTCGGGGCGCGGAGCTGTTCGGCTCCGCGCCGTTGTGCGGTGTCAGAAGTTGCTGAACCAGTACAGCAGGCTCGCCAGCAACCAGACGATCATCGTCTCCATCGTCGTACTCCATCTCTTCGGTCCTTCCATTCTCGCCGAGAACCGACAAGTTGTTCTTAAGAACCTCTAGAGACCCAGGTCGCATTCTTTTCTCGGGCACCGGGAGCAACCGGGTCCGGCAGGTCTCGAGGGGTGATCAGCCGGACCCGGCGGTGTAGCCGGAGGGTGGCTCTTCCAGACGCTGAAGACGAACTGCCGACGGTAACCACACCGAGGGACTACGACCGAAGCCGCTTCCGATGGGGTGTCACAGGAGGATATCGGCCGGGCCGGTCGACGAGGGGTGAGCGGCCCGGTCGTTTGCGTTACGTGGACAGTGCGGTAAGGGTTGAGGAGTGGTCGACATAACCGAGCACTCCGATGCCCTTGATCGTGCCGAAGAACGGTTGCGAGAAGAGTTCGCGACAATGTTCGATCCGGCGACGATCCACCAGTTCCTCCACAGTTCCTACGAGGACTTCGCGGCGCGAGCGACGGTGACCTTGTATCTGCCGTTGCTGGCCGAGCGGTTCGCCGCCCAGCGCCTGAACGCCGTCGCCAAGATCGAAGGCAAGGTGGCCAAGCCGCGGCCGACCGTGCTGTTCCTGTGCACCCACAATGCGGGCCGTTCCCAGATGGCGCTCGGCTACTTCGAGGCGCTCGCCCTGAACCGCGCCGTGGCCTGGTCGGGCGGTTCGGTGCCCGGTGGGCAGCTCAATCCGGCGGCGGTCGCCGCGATGGCCGAGGTGGGGATCGACATCTCCCGCGAATACCCCAAGCCGTGGACCGACGAGATCATCCGCGCCGCCGACGTGATCGTCACCATGGGCTGCGGTGACACCTGCCCGCTCGTTCCCGGCGTGCGCTACGAGGAATGGATCATCGAGGACCCCGCCGGTCTCGAGGTGGAACAGGTGCGACCCATCCGCGACGATATCGGCCGTCGCGTGACGGGTCTGCTCGCCGAACTCGGGATCAGTGTTCCCGCAGATACCGTGGCCAAGATCCATAGCGCGTGATGTCGGTGGCGGCCACGGCCGCGTCGTAGGTGCAGGCGAAGCCCACAACTGTTGTGCCGTCGGACAATTCGATGCTCGTCAAGGCCATGGGTGCGGGTAGGTCGGCGAGGAAGCGGCCGAGTGCGCCCGGGGAGAGCAGGAACAGTTCGCCTGCGATGGGGGCACCGAGACCGTCGCCGTGGCGGACCAGGCCCGGTTTCGGCGGGGTGGTGTCCAGGGCGGTGAGGCGGTAGGCGTCGCTGGTGGTGATCTCGCCTGCGAAGCGGGCGCCGAGTTCCTCGAGTTGCCAGTGCAGGGGTTGGCCGCGCAGGTGGGCGCCGAAAACCGCCAGTGGGACACCGGTTTTCACCAGGAGGGGTGCTGTGGTGCCGGTGACGAGGGCGGCGAGGTCGACGGCGATCTGATCGGCGAAGGTGGGGACCACCACCATCACGCCGAACGGGAGGCCGGCGGTCGTCGTGGCGCCGGGGACGGCGACGGCGGCGAGGTCGAGGAGGTTGCAGAAGTTGGTGTAGGTGCCGAGGCGGCGGTTGATCGTCAGCGGATCGGCTTGTACTGCCGCGATGGTGGGGTGTTCGGTGGTGGTCGGCAGGAGCAGGCCGTCGTAGTCGGCGAGTAGGGCTTTGGTCTGTGCGCGGGCGTTCGCGAGGGTGTCGAGGTCTGTGGCGAAGGTATGCGCATCCAGATGCTTTGCCGCGCTGATGATTCCGGCGACGGTCTTGTCGAGGCCCTTCGCGCCTTTGTCGATGAACTCACCCACCGCCGCATAGCGTTCGGCGACGATGGCGCCGTCGTAGAGGAGGCGGGCGGCGTCGAGTAGTGGGGTGATGTCAACCTCGGTTGTCTGGACGCCCTGATTGCGTAGGGCCGCAACTGTTTCAGCGAAAGCGGCACGGTATTCGGTGCTCAGCGGGCTGAGATCGTGGGGGATGGCAAGTTTTCGGGTGCCCGCCAGGGGGACATCCGCGGGCCAGGTGCGGCTGCGTGGGTCGCGCGCGTCCGGGCCTGCCATGATCGCGGCAGCCGTGACGGCGAGGTCGAGCGTGCCTGCGAAGACGGTGACGGCGTCGTAGTCGGCGCAGGCCGGGACCACGCCGTGGGCCGGGATGATGCCGAGACTCGCTTTCATCCCGACGATGCCGTGGAAGGCGGCCGGGACACGGCCCGAACCGGCCGTATCGGTGCCGATCGCGATATCGGCGATGCCGAGGGCCACCGCGACGGCGGAACCGGAACTCGAACCGCCGCAGACCAATTCGGGATGCCGGGCATGGCGGACCGCGCCGTACGGACTGCGGGTGCCGACCAGGCCGGTGGCGAACTGATCGAGGTTGGTCTTGCCGAGGATCAGTGCGCCCGCGTCCGCCAGTCGCCGCACGGCCGAGGCGGTTTCGGTCGGCATGTAGACGAACTCGGGGCACGCGGCGGTGGTCGGCAGGCCCGCGACATCGACGTTGTCCTTCACCGCGAGGAGCAGGCCCGCCAACGGGAGCTCGGCGCCGTCGGCGAGCCTTCGCTCCAATTCCCGTGCCTCGGCGTCGAGTTCGCTATGCGGGCGCAATGTGATCCAGACCTCCGGCCTGTCGACCTCGGCGATCCGCTGATAAGCGGCGGCGACCCGGGTGGTGGGGGATTTGGGCATCGGTTCCTCTATTCGCTCATGGACATGGCGGCGATCGCCCGCGAGATCCGCTCGAGCACGACATCGAGCGAATCACCGATGTGGGTGTGCAGCAGCCGATGTGCGCGGGGGAGGTCCCGCGCGAACACGGCGTCGAGGATGCCGAGATGCTCGCTGATCGTCGTCTCGATCCGGTTGTTGATCATGAAGTCGTACATCCGCACATGCCGGATCCGGGAGTTCACCGCCACCAACGCGCGCACCAGTTCCGCATTGCCCGCCGCCGTCAGCAGGGCGACGTGGAATTCCTCGTCGACCACGACGAACCCCGGTTCCTTGGCGGGCGGGTCGGCCTGCAGGGCCAGCCAGCGCTGCTGTTCGGCCCGCAAGCCCTCCTCGTCGTGGGTGAGGTCCGGGTTGTCCATGATCCGGGTCATCCCGCCGAGTTCGAGGGTGAGCCGCAGCTCGTAAAGGTCGCGAATCCGCGCGACACTCGGCCGCACCGGACTGAACCCGAACTCCTCGCGCTGGAGCAACCCGTCCGAGCAGAGCATCGTCAACGCTTCCCGCACAGGCGTCCGCGACATCCCGAACCGCGCCGAAAGCTTCGGCTCGGTCAGCCGCTCCCCGAACCGGATATCCCCGTTCATCAACTCCCCACGCAAGGTGGAATACACCACGTCACGCAGCGATTCCCCCGCAGTACCCACCCTTGTCGACATGCCTGTATACGCTAGGCACCCCGGATTTCTATCAAGTGACAGAAAGTAAGCACCACGTTATCCCTTCCTCACACCTCACCACCCGCCCCACCCCACCGAGAGCACTTCTCAACCACCCCTCAACACCCCCGTACCCCCCACCGACACACACCGAGCGCACCCTTCTCAACAGAGGAGGGCCCATGAACAACTCGACCGCGATCCTGGCACTCATCCTGACCCTGATAGCAATCACCGCCATCACCATCTGGTGGCCCAACCCCGCCGACCGTCAAGGTCACCGATCGCGTCCGGCGATCGGCACCGAGCGGATCGACGAGTAGCGAATCCCGGTCGGCCCCGGGATCGAGATTGTGTGCCGAAAGATTGCCCACTGATGGAATACTCGCCGGGTGCTGCTGGCCTTCCTGGACGAGTCATACGATAAGGGTGAGTACTGGATAGCCGCTGTTGTCTGTCCTTCTGCTGAAATACTCGGTCTGGCAGCACGACTGGACGCCGTTGTCATGAAGGCGACGGGGACCTGGGGCACGAGTGAACGGGCCGAGCTGCACGGCAACGATCTCGTTCAGGGAAAGCACGATTGGGCGCCTATCGCCCGGCAGGTCCGCGCGCGAATCGGTGTGTACAGGGATGCGCTGCGGGCTACTGCGGACACCCGCGGCCTCCTCGTCATGCTCCAAGGTGTCGATCGTCAGGCGCTGGAAGCGCGGTACGAAGTTCCCTGGCACCCGCACCGGGTCGTGTTGGAGCGTCTGCTCGAGCGGTTGAACGACGAGGCGGTTCGCCAGGGTCTACCTATCCTCGTTATCGCGGACGAAGTAGACGGCCACGACGGTCACCGTAAGAGCCTGTGGGAATACCAGCACATCGGGACCGGTGGCATCGACGGCCGCATGCTGACGAACGTGGCCGACACGATCCACTTCGCGCCCTCATGCGACAGCCGTCTGCTCCAAGCCGCCGACCTGGTGTCCTATATGCACTATCGGATGCGTCGAACACAAGTCTCGGACGAGCGAGCTAAGAAGGCGAATGAGATGCTCTGGTCGGTGATCGAACCGAACGTCTGCTCGGTACACATCTGGAAGCCCTGAAACGCACGACGACCCCGCCGTAAGGCAGGGTCGAAGGCTAATCGGAGTCGTTGGACATCCTGTGTTCAGTCTAGCAAACCACGTATGTAAAAGGACGAGGTGCGGGTATGCAAAAAGCCTCTGGCCAGGTGAACCCGGTCAGAGGCTTTTTGGTGTCTCAACCAACACGTCGGGGTGACAGGATTTGAACCTGCGACCTCTTCGTCCCGAACGAAGCGCGCTACCAAGCTGCGCCACACCCCGTGAGGCGAACCTGAAGTAGCTTACAACGTGGGGGTGGGAAACGTTAAATTGGCTGGTCAGGTGGGGTTAGAGGGCGCGGATGGAGCTGAAGATGCGTTTGGCGGTCGCGGGGTCTACGGCGTCGGGGACGCCGGTGTCGGCGATTATCACCATGGCGAAGCTGCCGTCTTTGGTGCCTTCGAAGGCGTAGGTGTAGATGGAGAACGTGGGGGCGCAGCCGGGTTTTGGGGCGGGGACGGTGCCGGTGGTTTCGGTGAACATGCCGGTGGTGGTGCCGTCGATGGAGGTGAAGGGTTCGGCGGGGCGGGGTGTGCCGGTGGCTCCGCCGTAGGCGAGGCGGGCCGCTTTGGTGCCGAGTTCGGCGCCTGCCGCGGCGTGGTCGGTCTGTTTGGAGCCGGTGAGCAGGGACATGGTTCGGGTGGAGCCGGGGCAGTAGTCGCGGCCGTCGGTGGCGTAGCCCTTGCCGATCACTGTGTCGCCGGGTGGTTCGCCGACGCCGCCGATGGTCGTTTCGGTCGCGACCTTCCAGCCGGGTGGGACGTCGTAGGCGGCGCCGCGGTCGGGGGCGGCCACGACCTGGTAGCCCTCGATGAGCGGGGCCTTCGCGGCTGACGCACCCGTCGGCGAGGGGGTGGTGGTTTTCGCCTTGGCCGACGACGAAGCCGGCGAGGTGGTCAGGGCGCTGACCATCGATGGGGTGCTCGTGCCTGCCGTCGAGGACGCCTCATCACCGGACAAGGCGACGGCCGTGATCGCGACTCCGCCCAGCAGCAGCGCCGCCACGCCCGCCGCAGCCCAAACCCACGCCTTCCCACCGGTTTTCGGCCCGCCTGGAAAGGGCTGCCCATAAGGCTGCACTCCGTAATGTTCGAGCGGCGGAACCTCACCGTACTTCTGCACGGGCTGCTGTCCCCATGAGCCGGCCTGTCCCGCACCGTAATTCCACTGCGCATTCGGCTGCGCCCCGAATCCTGGTGCGCCCCATTGCGACTGCGCGGAAAGCTGCCCGGCGCCCCAATGCTGCCCGCCGGGCCCTGCCTGGTTCTGGCCCGGGTTGCCGGGCGTTGCCCATGGATTCGGTTGCCCGCCCGGCTCCGCCTGGTTCGGAAGCGGCTGCCCCTGACTACCGGGCCCCGCCCACTGCCCTTGGCTCGCCTGTGCGGCGGGTCCCGCCTGGTTCGGAAGAGCACCGGAATCCTGCCAAAACTGCGGCCCAGCAGGATTCCACGGCGTCGGATCCGGCAGCCCGGGCGGTGGCCCGGACCCGTCCCATCGCAAGATCGGCGGAAGACCCGTGCCTCCCGGCGCCCACACCGCCGTGGGATCGGCCGGTTGCGCGCCGGGATCACCGGACAGGTTCGGATCGTCGGATGCACTCACGGCCGCCCCCTCGAGACAAGAATCTTTCGGGGGACGACCTTAGCGGGCGACGGCCTGCGAGGTGGAGATGCCGTATCCCGCATCGGCGGCCGGCCGCTTCGGGGGCGCGCCGACCAGCGTGAGCAGGGTGGCTTCGGGGCGGCAGCAGAAGCGGTAGGGCGCCCAGGGGGAGGTGCCGATGCCGGCGGAGACGTGCAGCTGGGTGTGCGCACCCCACTGCGACGGACCCTTCACCCGGGACTTGTCGATACCGCAGTTGGTGACCAGCGCGCCGTAACCGGGCACGACCAGCTGACCACCGTGGGTGTGACCGGCGAGCACGAGGTCGTAGCCGTCCTCGGCGAAACGGTCGAGCACGCGCGGCTCGGGGGAGTGGGTGAGACCGATGCTCAACTGCGCCAGCTGGTTCGGCGCCCCGGCCACGGTGTCGTAGCGGTCGCGCTGCAGGTGCGGGTCGTCGACGCCCGCGGTGGCGATGCGGATGCCGGCCACCTCGAGGTCGCGGCGGGTGTGGGTGAGGTCGAGCCAGCCGCGCTCGGTGAACGCGGCGCGCAGATCCTGCCAGGGCAGCGGGTCGCCGTAGACGCGGCGATGATCCTTGTCGAAATACTTCAGCGGATTCTTCGGAACCGGCGCGAAATAGTCGTTGGAACCGAACACGAACAAGCCGGGACGGGCCAGCAGCGCACCGAGGGATTGCACAACGGCGGGCACGGCCTTGGGGTGGGAAAGATTGTCACCGGTATTCACGACCAGGTCGGGTTCGAGGCGGTCGAGTTCGCGCAGCCACTGCTGTTTGAGTTGCTGACCCGGCATCATGTGCAGGTCGCTGAGGTGCAGAATGCGCAGCGTGGGCGACCCGGGTGCGAGCACCGGCATCGTGGCCTCACGCAGGACGAACGCGTTCCGTTCGATCAGAGTGGCGTAACCGATGCCTGCGACGGCGGCCCCGGCGGCTCCCAACGCGGTTCGGCGGACAGCGGTCGTCGAGATAACGGGCATTTGCCCAGCATAGGCGACCCCCTGCCGGAACCGCGCGTGTGTTTCCGCACAAGAGTCGGGAATTTCACCCGGATGTTTCTGTGTGCGTCGAAATGTGATGGGAGTTTTCGGGCGATCGGGCTACCGTGAGCCCATGTCGGAACTGAAAGCACAGCTGCGCGCGGATATGACTTCCGCGATGAAAGCCAAGGACAAACTGCGTCTGTCGACCCTGCGGATGCTGCTCGCCGCGATCCAGAACGCCGAGGTCTCCGGAACGCAGGCGCGCGAACTGTCCGATACCGATGTGGTTGCCGTCCTGCAGAAGGAAGCCAAGAAGCGCAACGAGTCGGCGACGGTCTACGAGCAGAACGGGCGCGGTGAGCTGGCCGCGAACGAGCGCGCCGAGGAAGCGATCATCGAGGAGTACCTGCCGACGCAGCTGACGGAGGCGGAGCTGGCCGAAGTGGCCGATACCGCCATCGCCCAGGTCGCCGAGGAACTCGGTGAGCGGCCCGGAATGCGGCAGATGGGTCAGGTCATGAAGGCCGCGACGGTACTGGCGAACGGCCGGGCCGACGGCTCGCGCCTGTCGGCGGCGGTCAAGTCGCGCCTGTAGAACTCGACGACAAGGGCCGCCGTCCGGATTGGACGGCGGCCCTTGTCGTGTTCTAACGCGGCACCGGGATCGGGATCGGTGGCAGACGCGGAATCTGCGGCAGACCCGGGATGGCCGGCGGCGGTGCGGCGGGCGGCGGCGTGGTCGGCACCGGCACCCGGACCGAGCCGTCACTGATGTAGATCGTGACGACCGAACCCGGAATGGCCGAACCGTTCGGCGAGCTGCCCATCACCGTGCCCTTGGGCTGTGAGCCGGGGCTGGTCACCGCCGACACCTGGAAACCGGCGCCGACCAGGATCGAGGTGGCCTCGCCCTGCGACTTGCCCGCCACGTCCGGCACCTGGGAGTTGTTCGCGCCGCGCACGTACTTGTCGTCCAGCGGCGGCAGGGCGGGCGGCGGGAACCGGTCCATCACCGGCTTGATCGCGCCGAACCAGGTGCGGGCGGGTTCGTTACCACCGAACAGGCCGTTGGCGTCGCTCGCGCCGCAGTTGCGCAGCGGGAACGAGCAGATCTCGCCGGGGGTCGGGCTGTCGCCGTACACGTAGACCGACGAGGCGAGCGAGTTGGTGAAACCGACGAAGGCCGAGGAGCGGTGGCTTTCGGTGGTTCCGGTCTTGCCCGACATCGGCGCGTTCCAGCCGTTGGCCCGGGCCGCCGCGGCGGCGGTACCGGAGGTGTCGTCCTTGCTCATGGCGTTGGCGAGAGTGTTGGCCAGACCGGGGTCGACCACCTGCTCGCAGGCCTGCTGGGTGAGCGGCACGGTCTTGCCCTGCCGGTCGATCACCTCGCGGATCGGCGACGGCGGGCACCACTTGCCGCCCGAGGCGAGCGTGGCGGCCACGTTCGACAGCTCGAGCGGGTTGATCGCGAACGGGCCGAGGGTGAACGAACCCATGTTGTTGTTCTTGATGTGGTCGGCCAGGCTCGTGTTGCCGTGCCCGGAAGTGCCGGGTTGGGTGTAGGCGCGCATGCCGAGGCGCACGGCCATGTCGACCGCGGCGGAGACGCCGACGTCCTGGATCATCTTGACGAACGTGGTGTTCGGCGAGGTGGCCAGCGCGTCGGTGACCGACATCGAACCCGGGTAGTTGCCCGCGTTCTTCACACACCAGGAGTCGGCGGGGCAGCCGGGCGAGTTGCTGTAACCCATGCCCTTGGCCGCGTACACGCTCGGCACGTCGACCTGGGCGTTGATGCCGAGGCCCTTCTCCATGGCGGCGGCGGTGGTGAACAGCTTGAAGATCGAGCCCGCGCCGTCACCGGCCAGCGAGTACGGCTGGCCGAGCAGCGTCTCGTTGGCGTCGCGGTTGAGGCCGTAGGTGCGGCTCGACGCCATCGCCATCACATGGTGGGCGTCCTGACCTGGGGAGACCACCGACATGACCTCGGCGATGTTCTCGAGATCCGGCGGTGCGTGCTCGCTGACCGACCGCTTCACCGATTCCTGCAGTACCGGGTCGAGAGTGGTTCTGATCAGGTAGCCGCCCTTGTCGATCTGTTCGCGGCTGATGCCCGACTCGGCCAGGTACTGCAGGGCGTAATCACAGAAGAAGCCTTTGTCCTGGGCGGCGATACAGCCGCGCGGCAGACCCTTCGGCTCGGGCAGCACGCCGAGTGGTTCGGTCTTGGCCTTGCGGAACTCCTCGGCCCGGCTCGGGATGTTCTGGATGAGCGTGTCGAGCACGGTGTTGCGGCGGTCGGTGACGCCCTGGACGTTGGTGTAGGGGTTCAGCTTGGAGCTGGACTGCACCATGCCCGCCAGCATCGCCGACTGGGTGATGTTCAGGTCGGCCGCGTCGACACCGAAGTAGGTCTGGGCGGCGTCCTGGATGCCGTAGGAACCGTTGCCGAAGGGCACCAGGTTCAGGTAGCGGGTGAGGATCTCGTCCTTGGACAGCTCGCGGTCGAGGGTGAGCGCCATCCGGATCTCGCGCAGCTTGCGCGCGGGGGTGGTCTCGATGGCGGCGCGCCGTTCGGCGTCGGTCTTGGCGACGACGAGCAGGTTGAAGTTCTTCACGTACTGCTGATCCAGCGTCGAGGCGCCTTGCTGCACCTCACCGGAGGACGTGTTGGTCAGGAACGCACGCAGCGTGCCCTGCCAGTCGACACCCTTGTGGTCGGCGAAGCGCTTGTCCTCGATGGACACGATCGCCAGCTTCATGTTGTTCGAGATCCGATCGCTCGGCACCTCGAACCGTCTCTGCTCGTAGAGCCAGGCGATGGGTGTCCCGTTGGCGTCGACCATCGTCGACACAGCCGGGACGGTGCCCTCCACCAGCTCGGCTGACACGTTGTCGACGGCATCGGCGGCTCGGTTGGAGATGAACCCGAACCCACCGGCCAAGGGGAACAACAGCCCGGCGACTAGCACGGCGGCCAGCGCGCAGCTGCCGGCCAGCCTCGCAAGCGTTTGAGTGATCGGCACCGGTCCAGACTAAAGGGTGGCGTGTCGAGGGACACGGTCTGCTGGCCGACGTCAGTTGTCCGCCCGGTGCCAGGGGGGTTGCTCGGGCGTGTCAACAAAATGATCACATCGGCGTGTCGCGGCCGGGCACGCCGGTGAACAGCGCCGCTGCCGCGTCGACACGCGATTTGAATGGACGCCCGTACCAAAAAATCGGCGGCCGGTCTTGCGTAACGGCCATACCTTTACCTAGATTGAGAACCCAGTGTGATAGAGCTAACACTCAAAGTGGAATGTGGTGCGGAACGCAGCGGTAGTTGGGTTGCTGTGATCCGCGCTCGCGATTCTGGAGCGCCGCACAACGGTGTTCGGACTGCAAAGGGGCACATCAAATGCACATCACAACCCCCATCGCTCGACTGGATGTAGAGCAGGCCGAGGCAAGGATCGCTTGGGTTGCCCAGGCGCGATGCAAGGAAGTGGACCCGGATCAGCTCTTCGTGCGCGGTGCGGCGCAGCGTAAGGCGGCCACCATCTGCCGTCATTGCCCGGTATTGATGCAGTGTGGCGCCGACGCTCTCGACAATCGGGTGGAGTTCGGCGTGTGGGGCGGCATGACCGAACGCCAGCGGCGAGCGTTGCTCAAGCAGCACCCCGATGTGACCTCCTGGGCCGACTTCTTCCAGGCTCAGCGCCAGCACCAAGTGGCCATCTGACAGAGCGAAACCGCCCGTTACCACAACGGCGCCGAGACCGCTGGGTTTGCGGGATCGGCGCCGTTGGCGGGTACTACCGCCGAAGCAAGCGATAGCCGATATGTCTGATTAGGAAGCAGTCTTGCCGGTCAGCTGATCGCCGACCGCACGCAAGGCGGTGAGGTCGGAGACCTCGAACGGCAGCGCGGTCACGGACACGATCCGGACCTTGGGATGCGCCCCGGTGAACCGGTGCAGCAGCCGTTGCTCCCGTTTGTCGGTAGCCACCCGCTCGGCATGGATGCGCAACACCGACGCGGTGAGCGGGTCGGTGTCGGCGAGCTGATCGGCGGCGGTGAGCGCGTGATCGCCGGACAGGCTCGTCAGCACGGGGTGCGTGCGGTTGAGCACCAGACCGGCGAGCGGCATCTGTTCGGTCGACAACCGGTCGACGAAGAACGACGCCTCCCGCAGCGCGTCCGGTTCGGCCGCGGCGACGACGAGGAAGTGGGTGCCCGGCTTGGCCAGCATCGCGAAGGTGCGTTCGGCGCGGTCCTGGAAACCGCCGAACAGCGACTCCAGCGACTGCAGGAACGTCGAGGCGTCCTTGAGCATCTGCCCGCCGACGATCGTCGACACCCCGCGCATGGCCAGGCTCATCGCCCCGGTGACGAACCGGCCGACACCGCGACCCGGCGCCATGATGAGCCGGATCATCTTCCCGTTGAGGAACGTGCCGAGCCGTTTGGGCGCGTCGAGGAAGTCGAGCGCATTGCGCGAGGGTGGGGTGTCGACCACGATCAGGTCCCACTCCTTGCGCGCGGCCAGCTGCCCCAGCTTCTCCATCGCCATGTATTCCTGCGTGCCACCGAACGACGACGCCACCGTCTGATAGATCGGATTGGCGAAGATCTGCTCGGCCTTCTCGGGACTGGTGTGCTCGAGCACCATGTCGTCGAAGGTGCGGCGCATGTTCAGCATCATCGCGTGCAGTTCACCGGGCACCTCGGGGCCGAGCTCCACGCGCTGCGGTGAGTTGTCGAGTTCGGCGACGCCGAGCGACTGGGCGAGCCTGCGCGCCGGGTCGATGGTGAGCACCACGACTTTGCGGCCCGACTCCGCCGCGCGCAACGCGATCGAGGCGGCGGTCGTCGTCTTGCCGACACCGCCGGAACCGCAGCACACGATGACCTTGGCCTGCGGGTCGGCGATGATCTCGGCGACATCGAGGGGAGGCGGGGTGGTCACACGGTCGTTCATCGCACTCCCTGCGCGGATAGCTGTTCGGCCAGTTCGTAGAGCCCGCCGAGATCCATGCCGTCGCTCAGCGCGGGCAGGTGCAGCTGGGGAACATCGACCTCGGCCAGTTCGGCGGCGCTCGCGTCCTGGGCGGTGAGCATCGTCGCGTGGTCGGCCGTTTCGGTGATCAGGCCGGCGAAATCGTTGTCGGACAAAGTGATTCCGGCCTTGGTGAGACCGGCGGCGATCGCGGCGGTGTCGAGTTCACCGCGCACGGCGGCGACCCGGTCGGCGGGTGCGAGCTGACCGGCGGCCGCCCGGTTGACGATCACCGTGCCGATGCGCAGATCGTTCGCGGTGAGTTCGGCGACCGCGTCGGCGGTCTCCTGCACCGGCAGCGCCTCGAGCAACGTCACCAGGTGGATCATCGTCTGATCCGAATGCAGCAGCTTGGAGACGCCCTCGGCCTGCGAGGCGATCGGGCCGCCCTTGGCGATCTCGGCCATGGCCTGGGTGACGTCGAGGAACGACGCGATCCGACCGGTCGGCGGCGAGTCGACGACGATGTCGTCGTAGGCGGGCTTGCCGTC
Organism: Nocardia rosealba; assembly: GCF_020216065.1. Taxonomy (GTDB): domain Bacteria; phylum Actinomycetota; class Actinomycetes; order Mycobacteriales; family Mycobacteriaceae; genus Nocardia; species Nocardia rosealba. The sequence goes on along the minus strand of NZ_JAIWNA010000005.1, from coordinate 424,708 downwards.
CTTGCCGACGCGCACCGCGCATTCCTTGATCTTGCCGGTGAGGATCACATCGCGCAGACCGGGCGCGATGGTGGTGACGAACTCGATGGCACCCATCCGGCGCATCGCCCGGCCCGCGAAGCCGAGGTTGTAGAACATGTCGAGGTATTCGAGGAACGCGTACTCGGTGTCCAGCGCCAGCGCCACCACCTCGCCGCCACCGTCGGCGGTGGCGATCTGGGTTTCGGTGGGCGGCAGCGGCGGCCGGTCGAACAGCTGCGCGATGGACTGGCGGTTCTCGACCTCCACCAGCAGCACCTTGCGTCCCCCTGCGGCCAGGGCGAGGGCGAGCGCGGCCGAAACCGTCGACTTACCGGTGCCGCCCTTGCCTGTCACGTAATGCAAACGGGCCTTGACCGCGCGCTCTGGCCACCCGGTCGTCGGCTCCGGAACCGAGGAAACCGGCTCTGCTGTTGGTGCTCCCACGTCGCCGAGCCTATAACCCGTTTCGCGGGGATGGTCGGGGTGAGCCCTAAACTCACACCATGAGTGAAGTCACCCTGTGGGAGTACGCGACCGTGCCGCTGTTGACGCACGCGACCAAGCAGATCCTCGATCAGTGGGGCGCCGACGGCTGGGAGCTGGTCACGGTGCTGCCCGGACCGACCGGCGAACAGCACGTCGCCTACCTGAAGCGGCGGAAGTAGTCGTGGCCACCGCGTGGAAGGACGCGCTCGACCGGCTCGGGGTCACCCTGCCGCCGGTCGCCGCTCCCGTCGCGGCCTACATTCCGGCGATCCGCACCGGTTCGCTGGTGTACACCTCCGGTCAGCTGCCCTTCGTCGACGGTGAACTGTCGGCGGTCGGCAAGGTCGGCGCCGACGTCGATGTGGAGCAGGCCAAGGAGGCCGCGCGGTTGTGCGCGCTCAACGCGCTCGCCGCGGTGCACGATCTGGTCGGGCTCGACCAGGTGGTGCGCATCGTGAAGGTCGTCGGATTCGTCGCTTCGGCGCCCGGATTCACCGATCAGCCGATCGTCATCAACGGTGCCTCGGAGTTCCTCGGTGAGGTGTTCGGCGAGGCGGGCGTGCACGCGCGTTCGGCCGTCGGCGTCTCGGAGTTGCCCAAGAACACCCCCGTCGAGGTGGAACTGATCGTCGAGGTCGGATAGGTAGCCGTCATGGCACTGGAACATCCCGCGTACGGCCAGGTCAGGCCGGTCACGCCGACCGCGTCGGTGCTGCTGGCCGACAACCCGTCCCAGATGACGCTCGACGGGACGAACACCTGGCTGCTGCGCGGACCCGGCAGCGACGACTATGTGGTCGTCGATCCGGGCCCGAAGGACAAGAAGCACACCGCCGACATCGTCGCGGCCACCGGTGGGCGCATCGCGCTCACCCTCATCACCCATCACCATCCGGACCACACCGGCGGTATCGATCACCTGGTGAAAGCCACCGGGACGCCGGTGCGGGCGGTGGATCCGAAGTACCTGCGCGGCGCCGTGACTCCGCTCGCCGACGGTGAGGTCATCGAGGCGGCGGGGTTGCGGATCACCGTGCTCGCGACGCCGGGCCACACGGGTGACTCGGTGAGTTTCCTGCTCGATGACGCGGTCGTCACCGGTGACACGGTGCTCGGCCAGGGCACCACGGTGCTCGAGTCGTCGGGTGGTGCGCTCGCCGCGTTCCTGTCGTCGCTGGAGCTGCTGCTCGAGCGCGGCGCGGGCAAGGCGCTGCTGCCCGCCCACGGTCCCGATCACCCCGATGCCGAGCCGGTGGTGCGGTACTACCTGAACCACCGCCGCGAACGGCTCGATCAGGTCCGGGCGGCGCTGGTCGAGCTGGGCTCCGACGCGGGCGCTCTCGCGGTTGTTCGCAAGGTGTACGCCGATGTGGACAAACGCCTGTGGCCCGCGGCGCGTAGCTCGGTGCGGGCCCAGCTGGAATACCTGCGGGCCGAGAAGGGCTGACCGCTTCCTGATCGCCGGCACAGCACGTGTCGGCGATCAGGTCGTGTGCGAAAACGCCGAAGTCCCGGCATGACGGAACCGCCTTGGTGTGGACGAGGCCCTCATCCTCATGAGCCACACGCAGCGGACCGCCGTACCGGGACGGCAGACGAATCTCCGGACGTCAGCGCGCGCGACGCGCGAGGCGCTCCGAATCCGAGATCAGCACGCTCTTGCCCTCGAGCCGCAGCCACCCGCGATGCGCGAAGTCGGCGAGCGCCTTGTTCACGGTTTCACGAGAAGCACCGACCAGCTGGGCGATCTCTTCCTGGGTCAGGTCGTGCGTCACGCGCAGCGCACCGGCCTCCTGCGTGCCGAAACGCTGTGCGAGCTGCAGCAGCGCCTTGGCCACACGGCCGGGCACGTCGGTGAAGATGAGGTCGGCGAGGTTGTTGTTGGTGCGGCGAAGGCGTCGGGCAAGCACGCGCAGCAGCTGCTCAGCGATCTCGGGGCGCTGATCGATCCACGACTTGAGTGCGTCGCGGTCCATCGTGACGGCGCGGACCTCGGTGACCGTGGTTGCGGTCGAGGTACGCGGACCCGGGTCGAAGATCGACAGTTCACCGAACATGTCGGACGGACCCATGATGGTCAGCAGGTTTTCCCGGCCGTCGGGGGAGCGACGACCGATCTTCACCTTGCCCGTCGTGATGATGTACAGCCGATCGCCGGGTTCGCCCTCGTTGAAGATGACGTGGCCGCGCGGAAAATCTACGGGCTGCAGCTGCTTGGCGAGCGCGGCCACCGCGGTGGGCTCGACGCCTTGGAAGATGCCTGCTCTGGCGAGGGCCTCGTCCACGAATGTGCTCCTTATGGGATATGGCTTGCGAACCTGGTCGAGCGAATCGACCAACAGCGCAGTCTACGCGGCATTACGGCAGCACAGTGACAGACACCACGTAAAGAGTGGATTGCGCGAGCCGCGACACTGTGGCTGAGGGGATCGGGAGATGGGTCAGCTGGCCCGGGCGACATCCATGTCCGGGGTCCGTGCGCGGCGCTTGCGCACCCGCGCGACCGCGGCGGGAAGCCCGAGCTTGGTCAGTTCTTTCACTTCGGCGTTGCTGGCGTTGTCCAGGTACTGCTGAACCTCTTCATCGGGTTCGAGAAGTTTGCGGAGCCGATTCTCGACCCGCTCCATCCCCAGCGCGAACAGCATCAACAGCACTGGGAAGAGCACCACAGCGAGTCCTTGCATGACAGGCAGTAAACACGGTCCAGGTCTCAGATGGAACACAGGTGCCCAACTCGGTCGCGCAATGTTGTCGGACCGGTTCCGTATGGTGGTGCGGTGCCCGTTTCCCCCGCAACCGCCGCCGCAGGCGACGCCGTTCCGGTGCCGGTGACCACCGGGATCACGGCGGCCCGCAAACGCAAGAATCGCGCTATAGCTGCGGAAACGCGGATCGGAACGGTCCGTCGTGCCCGCCGGATGAACCGCACGCTCGCCGAGGCTTTCCCGGACGCGCACTGCGAGCTCGACTTCACGACTCCACTGGAATTGGCGGTCGCGACGATCCTGTCGGCCCAGTGCACCGACGTCCGGGTGAACCTCACCACTCCCGCGCTGTTCGCCAAGTACCGCACGGCCCGCGACTATGCCGAGGCCAACCGCGTGGAGCTGGAGGAATTCATCCGGCCCACCGGCTTCTACCGCAACAAGACCAGTGCGCTGATGGGTCTGGGCCAGGCGCTGGTCGAGCAATACGACGGTGAATTGCCTCACACCCTCGACCAACTTGTGAAGTTGCCCGGCATCGGGCGCAAGACGGCCAACGTCATCCTCGGCAACGCCTTCGATGTGCCGGGTATCACCGTCGACACCCATTTCGGCAGGTTGGTGCGCCGCTGGGGGTGGACCACGGAGGAAGACCCGGTGAAGGTCGAACACGCGGTCGGCGAGCTGTTCGAGCGCAAGGACTGGACGATGCTCTCGCACCGGGTGATCTTCCACGGCCGCCGCGTGTGCCATGCGCGCAAACCGGCCTGTGGCGCGTGCGTGCTGTCCAACGATTGCCCGTCCTTCGGTGCCGGGCCGACCGATCCCGCCGTGGCCGCCGAGTTGGTGAAGGGGCCCGAGCGCGATCACCTGCTGGAAATGGCCGGGCTGTGAGCGAGGCGTCCCCGCTCGCCCGTCCCGGAGTTCGCTGGGTGCTCGCCGCGCTGATTCTCGTCGTCGCGGCGACGGTCGCTCTGTGGCCGCGCGAGGATTCCGGCTCCACCGAAACTCGCAAAACTTCGCAACAGGAGTCGGGCGTGTCGGCCGCCGAACGTGCCGCCGCCGGTTTGACAGCCTGTCCGGCCGCCGCCCCCGGTACGCCGGGTTCGGGACCGCTGGCCGGACTCACCGTCGGCTGCCTCGCCGACGGGACCCGAGCCGACCTGGCCGCCGCCCTCGCGGGCAAGCCCGCACTCCTCAATCTCTGGGCCTACTGGTGTGGTCCGTGTGCCACCGAGCTTCCTCACCTGCAGGAATTCGCGCAGCGGGCGGGTTCGGCGCTCACCGTCCTCACCGTGCACAGCGATCCCGACGAGGCGAAGGCGCTGGCCCGGCTCGCCGGTCTCGGCATCACCCTGCCCGGCGTCTCCGACCCGGCGGCCGCGGTGCGTGGTGCGGTCGGCGCGCCGCCGGTACTCCCGGTTTCGGTGTTGCTGCGGGCCGACGGCAGCGTGGCGAGTGTGGAGGTGCGAACCTTCGCCGACGTGACCGACATCGCCGATACGGTCGCCGCGAAGCTCGGTATCACGGTATGACAGACAGCGTTGTGTGGTGGCAGGCGAAGAGGATGACAGCGTGAACGGTGTGGCGAGACTGGACGACTCCGGGATTCCGGCCTGGCTCCACCCGGCGACGAGGCACGGCGGCCCCGACGCCGACGACACCCTCGCCACCTCCCGCGCCCTGCGCCGGGCCATGTCCATCACCGGCAAACCGAGGCGAGCGGCGGTACTCGTGCTGTTCGGCGGCTCCGCCGACGGCGGCCCCGGCGCGCCACCCGCCGACGCCGAGGTGCTGCTCACCCAGCGTGCCTCGACCATGCGTCAGCACCGCGGCCAGGTCGCCTTCCCCGGCGGCGCCGAGGATCCCGGCGACGACGGCCCGGTCGGCACCGCGCTGCGCGAAGCCGTGGAGGAGACCGGTCTCGACCCGGCGGGTGTGCAACCCTTCGCGACCCTGCCCACCCTGTTCGTTCCACCGTCGAAGTTCGACGTCACCCCCGTGCTGGCCTGGTGGCGGGAGCCGAGCGACGTGCGGGTCGTCGACCAGGGCGAAACCGAACGGGTGGTCCGGGTGCCGCTGAGCGAATTACTCGATCCCGCACACAGATTCATGGTGCGTGGCAGTCTCGGCTACCAGAGTCCCGCCTTCCAGGTCGACGGCATGCTGGTGTGGGGGCTCACCGGCGGTATCCTCGCCGGCGTCATCAAAACTGCTGGGTGGGAACGAGACTGGGATCGGGGCGACGTGCGTGATCTGGAGAGCTCGCTGGCTGCGGTCGGAATGACCCTGTGAGCGCGCGGCACATCGGCACAGCTGCCATCGCGGTCAGGTCGGAGCCGAGCGGCTGCGAGGCGCAAGCATGAGCGCCTCGGTTTGGCTCGATATCGCGGTGGTGTTGATCGCGCTGGTCGCGGCGTCCACGGGGTGGCGGCAAGGGGCGGTGGCCTCGGCGCTGGCGTTCTTCGGCGTCGCACTCGGTGCCGTCGCGGGCATTCTGATCGCACCGCACATCCTCAAGCACCTCAGTGAGGGCCGCAGCCGGGTACTCGGCGGCATCCTGCTGATCGTGCTGCTGGTGATCGTCGGTGAGGTCGCGGGCATGGTCCTCGGCCGGGCCGCCCGCTCCGGTATTCGGCATCCGTTCGCGCGCAGCGTCGACAGCGGTGTCGGGGCGGTGCTGCAGGCGCTCACGGTGCTCGTCGCCGCCTGGTTGATGGCATTGCCCTTGGCCACCGCCTCCCAACCGGGTGTGGCTGCCGCCATCAACGGTTCACGGGTGCTCGCCGATGTGAACGCGGTTGCCCCCGCCTGGCTGCGCAAACTGCCCAACGAGTTCTCCAAACTGCTCAACACCTCCGGACTTCCGGACGTCATCGGACCGTTCGGCCGCGCGCCCATCGCCGCTGTGGAACCGCCCGACCCGAGCGTTCTGGCCAGCCCCGTCGCCGCGTCGTTGCAGCCGAGCGTGCTGCGCATTCGTGGTGTCGCCCCGAGCTGCCAGCGGGCACTGGAAGGTTCCGGCTTCGTCGTAGCGCCGGAGCGCGTGATGACGAATGCCCACGTCGTCGCCGGCACCACGAGCGTGTCGGTCGACACCGCACGTGGACCCCTCGATGCCGACGTCGTGCTGTTCGACCCGTCAAAGGACATCGCGGTCCTCGCGGTTCCCGGCCTGACTTCGCCGGTGATTCCGCTGGCTCCCACACCCGCGACGTCCGGCGAGAGCGCGATTGTGCTCGGTTACCCCGGCGGTGGGCCGTACACCGCCAGCGCGGCCCGCGTCCGCGAGACCTTGGACCTGACCGGCCCGACGATCCATCGCGACGGAACTGTCGAACGCGAGGTCTACACAGTTCGCGGCCAGGTCCGCGCAGGCAACTCGGGCGGCCCCCTGGTCGACACCGATGGCCAGGTCCTGGGCGTCGTCTTCGGCGCCGCCGTGACCGACGACGACACAGGCTACGTGCTGACCCTCGACGAGGTCGCCTCGGAGCTGGCAGCCGCCCGCGTCAGCAACGCTTCGGTCGACACAGGAGCCTGCGTATTGAGCTGACGCGAACACCGGAAACCCGCTAGGTGTAAGTCAACCGCTAGGTGGAAGTCGTGAGTGATGCGCGTCCCTGGTGGGATTCCCAGCAGTCCGCCATGACCGCATTCCCAACCCCGTCCGACCCGACCTCGAGGAGGGTCCGCCGCGAAGCGGCGTAGCGGCCCGGCCGCGCGAACAGCGCTCGAAGCGCATGCGCGAAGCGCGAGTCTCGAGCGCTGTTCGCGCGGCCCCTCAGGGGCCGCGCTCGAGCGCGCCAGCGCTCCAAAAACACAGCCCAATACCTCCTTGGTGCACAAAACACCGAGGTGGCGCCGCACGGCTGGGTGTGCGGTAGGCGGCGGTTTGGAGTGGTGCCATGTGGCTGGAGTTCGACAGGCAGCCCATTACGAGTGGGTGCCACTCGGCTGAAAGCGCCCACCACCGCGCCGTCAGACAACGTCAGGGCGAGACCAAGTCATCCTTCGGAGTGTCATTGGCACCGTTCTGTTCATGCCAGTACGCGGTAAGCACCTCATTGACCTTGCCCGGGTTCTCCTGATGGGCGTAATGCCCCGCATTCGGAATGGTCACCAGCGCCCGACGAGGGGAGAGCTCCTGATCCCGTTCGATGGTCGCGGCCAGCAGATACTGGTCGTTCGCACCGCGCAACCCGAGTACAGGTATGTCGATCGGGTTCCGCATCGTCGCCATGAACCGCTTGCCGTCCGGCCGCCATTGGCTCCGAAAGGCCCATCGCTGGTACTCCAGTGCGCTGTGGGCGGCGCCGGGGATGCGGATAGCGGTCCGCATACGTGACGCGGTCTCGGTGAATTCGGCGGTGCGCGACCAGGAATCGCCGACACGCTCGCGGAGTAGGCGCTCCACCTCGGCTCCGCCGCGCCGGGTCAGCAGGTTCTCCGGGTATCGGGGCAGCTGGTAGCGCAGGAACTGGGGCAGCCAGGCGGAGCGTTGGGCGGGGTCGCGCAGGACGGCGCTCTTCAGAGCGGCGGGATGCGGCGAGCTCACGAGCGCGATGGATCGAACCAGCCGGGGATGCAGAACCGCGGTGGCCCAGCAGACGAGGCCGCCGTCGGCGTGGCCGACGAGGGTCGCCTCGGTGTGGCCGAGCGCGCGGATGAGCCCGGCGATGTCACCGGCGAGCGTCCATCCGTCGTAGCCGCGGGGTGGTTTGTCCGTATCGCCGTACCCGCGCAGGTCGACGGCGACGGTCCGGTACCCGTGGTCGGCGATTCCGGTGAGCTGATGACGCCAAGACCACCAGAAGTCGGCGAATCCGTGCAGCAGCAGCACCAGCGGCGCGTCGGCGCGCACCGTGGCGTCGGCTTCGACGACGTGGAAGCGGATCCCGTTGGCGTGCACGTCCCGGTGGGTCCACGGGCCGTCGTAACGGACGGTGGACGGATCCGGGAATGAGTTGGACGACACGCCGATCGAGCCTAGTGGGCGGGTCCGGTCGTGGCGACCGGGCCCGCCGGGGTCGGACCCGTCAGTTCTTCGCCTTCTCCAGCGACGGGGCGTGCTCGCGGTGGGCCAGTGCCTGCGGCAGCACCTCGGCGCTCTGCTTGAGCGAGCCGATCGTCTTCTCCGGCGCCTTCAGCTTCTTCACCTTGCGATAGCCGAGGAAGGCCAGCAGTGCGGTGGCGAGCACCATCAGCGTGAAGACGATGAGGAACGCCGCCCACCGGTACAGCCACACGTCGAGCAGTTCGGCGAGGAAGAAGAAAAAGAAGAACGAGCTGAACAGCAGGATCGTCAGCGCGAGGATGAAGAAAACGCTGCCGGTGAGGCCCTTCTTGACCTCGCCGGTGACCTCGGCCTTGGCCAGCGCGACCTCGGCGCGCACGAGCGTGGACAGCTGCTCGGTGGCGTCGCGGACAAGGCTGCCGATGCTGGCCGATCCGGGCGGATTGGCGTCGGTCAACGGGATGGAAGTGACCGTCCGACCGTCATTTCCGCCTTGGGTGTAACTCACTTCGTCGACCCTTCTCCCTGTGGTAACTGGTCCGCATCGCGGCGCGCGGTGTGCACACGTCTTGGCGCAACACTAGCGCCGATCCGATCAGCGATGCTGCCCTGGAGGTGACCGACACGGCTATCGCCGCAACCGTAGCGTGCCGGTCCCCGATCAGTTGCCGCCGGTGCGGATGGCCTCGAAGACGGCGGGGTCGACGAGGGTGGAGGTGTCGCCGAGTTCGCGTCCTTCGGCGATGTCGCGTAGGAGGCGGCGCATGATTTTGCCGCTGCGGGTTTTGGGGAGTTCGGGGACGATGTGGATTTCGCGGGGTTTGGCGATGGGGCTGATCTGTTTGGATACCTCGGCTTTGAGGGTGTCGGCGAGGGTGTCGTCGGGGGTGGTGGAGCCGGTGAGGATGACGAAGGCGACGATGCCTTGGCCTGTGGTGGGGTCGGTGGCGCCGACGACAGCGGCTTCGGCGACGGCGGGGTGGCCGACGAGGGCGGATTCGACTTCGGCGGTGGAGATGCGGTGGCCGGAGACGTTCATGACGTCGTCGACGCGGCCGAGGACCCAGAGGTCGCCGTCGGTGTCGAGTTTGGCGCCGTCACCGGCGAAGTACCAGCCCTGCTCGGCGTAGCGCTCCCAGTAGGTGGAGCGGTAGCGGTCCATGTCGCCCCAGATGCCGCGCAGCATCGACGGCCACGGCTTGTCGAGCACCAGGTACCCGTTGGCCTCGGTCTCGCCGAGCTGAACCGCCTTGCCTTCTTCGTCCACGACCTTCGCCGAGATACCGGGCAGGGGACGCATGGCGGCGCCGGGCTTGGCAGCGGTGACGCCGGGCAGCGGCGAGATCATGATGGCGCCGGTCTCGGTCTGCCACCAGGTGTCCACGATGGGGGTCTTGTTGTCGCCGAACACTTCGCGGTACCAACGCCAGGCTTCTGGGTTGATCGGTTCGCCCACCGAGCCGAGCAGACGCAGGCTGGTGAGGTCGTGGGCATCCGGAATTTCGCGACCCCACTTCATGAACGTGCGGATCAGGGTCGGAGCGGTGTAGTAGATGGTGACACCGTATTTTTCGATGATCTCGAAGTGTCGGTGCTCGTTGGGCGAGTTCGGGGTGCCTTCGTAGACGACCTGGGTGGCGCGGTTGGCCAGGGGTCCGTAGACGATGTAGCTGTGCCCGGTTACCCACCCGATGTCGGCGGTGCACCAGTAGACGTCTTGTCCGGCCTTGTGATCGAAGACGTTGTGGTGGGTGTAGGCGGCTTGGGTGAGGTATCCGCCGCTGGTGTGCAGGATGCCCTTGGGCTTTCCGGTGGTCCCGGAGGTGTAGAGGATGAACAGCGGATGCTCGGCCGGGAACGCCTGCGCCTCGTGTGAGGGCGAAGCGGCGGAGACGGTTTCGTGCCACCACAGATCGCGCCCATCGGTCCACGGCACCTCGGTCCCCACGCGGCGCACCACCAGCACGTGCTCCACCGACGACGGCACATCGCCTTTGGCGGCCAGCGCCTCGTCGACAGCCTCCTTCAGCGGCGCGGGCTTACCCCGCCGCCACTGCCCGTCGGTCGTGATGACCAGCCGCGCCTGCGCGTCGTCGACCCGCTGACGCAGCGCGCTCGGCGAGAACCCGGCGAACACCACCGAATGGGTGAGCCCCAGCCGCGCACACGCCAGCATCGCCACGATCGCCTCGGGCACCATCGGCATGTAGATCGCGACCCGGTCCCCGGCGACCAGCCCGAGCTCGGTCAGGTAGTTGGCCGCCCGCGAAACCTCCTCGAGCAGTTCCCGATAGGTGATCGCCCGCGAATCGCCGGGTTCGCCCTCCCAGTGGATGGCCACCTGGTCGCCGTGGCCGTCGAGAACATGGCGGTCGACGCAGTTGTAACTAATGTTCAGCTCGCCATCGGCGAACCAGCGCGCCACGGGTGCATCGTCCCAGTCCAGGACCTGTGTGAAGGGTGTGTGCCAGTGCAGGCGGCGCGCCTGTTCGGCCCAGAAGCCCTCGCGGTCGGCGTCGGCCCGCTCGTAGAGTTCGGCACCGGCATTGGCGGCAGCCGCGAACTCGACGCTCGGCGGATACGAATCCTGATGTCCTGCAGCGGTTTCGGTCATGTCGATGTCAGCCTCACATGCCTGGTGCGGTCGGGTCGGTCGCCAGGGCGCAGCCGTGGCACCTCGACAGTAACGAACGTATCCGCCCCCTTGTGAGCGTTGCGTGAGCTCGGTTTCCGAGACGTTCAGTGGGCTTGATTCATCCGGTGAGTTCGCGGACAGGGCAGGCGATCCCGGGCTATCGTTTTAGATCAACCGTTCAGCTGATGGTTCCGAGAATTGTTCATTTTTTTCTGTCGAACAGGAAGGGTTCGGCAATCTTTTCCGCGTATTCGGCATGTAACCGTAGGGATACATGTGACGCGGAAGATGACTGCGCCCCCTTCATGTCATGGAAGCGAACCGGGAGAGATCGTTGAGATTCATCAGAGCGACCGCGCTGATCGCGGCGGGACTCGTGGCCACAAGCCTCGGTCTCACCGCGTGCTCGTCCGATGACAGTGCCGATGCAGGCATTGTCACCACCAATGCGGGAGAGCCACAGAATCCCCTGGTACCGACCAATACCAACGAGAACATGGGCGGTCGCGTGGTCGACCGTTTGTTCGCGGGCCTGAAGTACTACGACGCCAACGGCGAAGCACGCGACGAGATGGCCGAGAAGATCGAGACCACCGACCGCAAGTCGTATCGCATCACCATCAAGCCGAACTGGAAATTCACCGACGGCACAACGGTCACCGCCAAGTCCTTCGTCGATGCCTGGAATTACGGTGCGCTCGGCACGAACGCGCAGTTGCAGGGCTACGCATTCAGCCAGATCGCCGGTTTCGACGAGGTGAATGCCGAACAGCCCAAGGCGCAGACCATGTCCGGCCTGAAGCTGGTCGACGACCGCACCTTCACCGTGGAACTCAAGTCGCCGTCGATCGACTTCGAGAGCGCCCTCGGTTACGCACCGTTCTATCCGCTGCCCGAGGTGGCGTTCAAGGACATGAAAGCCTTCGGTGAGAAGCCGGTCGGCAACGGCCCCTACGCTTTCGAATCCTGGGAACACAACGTCAAGATCGATCTGAAGCCCAACCCGGATTACCCGGGTGGCAGGCCCGCCAAGAACAAGGGCCTGCGCTTCGTGATGTACCAGTCCTACGAGACGGCCTACGCCGATCTGCAGGCAGGCAATCTCGACGCGCTCGACACCATTCCCGACAGCGCCCTGAGCACCTACAAGAGCGATCTCGGCGACCGCGCGATCACCAAGCCGACCGCGCAGAACCAGCACATCGGCATCCAGTCCAATGTCCCGCATTTCGCGGGCGCGGAGGGCGTGCTGCGTCGCAAGGCCATTTCCATGGCGATCAACCGCCCGCAGATCATCGAGAAGATCTTCAACGGCTTGCGTAACCCGGCACGCGATTTCACCGCGTCGACGCTGCCCGGCTTCAACCCGAACCTGCCGGGCGCCGAGGTGTTCGAGTACAACCCGGAGGAGGCCAAGAAGCTGTGGGCCCAGGCCGACGCCATGTCGCCGTGGGCCGGTTCGCGCTACACCATCACCTACAACTCCGACGGCGGCCACCAGGCCTGGATCGAAGCGGTGGCCAACAGCGTGAAGAACACCCTCAACATCGACGCCGTCGCCAATCCGGTGCCCACGTTCAAGGACGTGCGTGACGCGGTGAACGCCGAAACCATCGGCGCCGCTTTCCGTTACGGCTGGCAGGGTGACTACCCGACGATGATGCAGTTCCTCGGGTCGAACTACTACAGCTACTCCGAGACCAACAATGTCAACTACAACAACCCCGAGGTGGACCGCCTCTTCGACGCCGCCATGGCCGCGGCGACGAAGGAGGAGTCCTACAAACTCATCGGGCAGGCACAGGCGATCATGATCCGGGAAATGGCCGATATCCCGGTGTTCGATTACATCGCCGCCGCGGGTCGCTCCGACCGGGTCACCAAGGCCGAACTCGCCTGGAACGGCCTGTTCGACTTCGAGAACATCGAGAAGTAACCACTCGCCGCCGGGCCGGGTCACGAAAAGTGGCTCGGCCCGGCCGTTTTCGGAGGAATGATGACTTGGTACATACTCCGGCGCCTGCTCCAGATGATCCCGGTCTTCCTCGGCGCCACTCTGTTGATCTACGCGATGGTCTTCCTTATTCCCGGCGACCCGATCAAGGCGCTGGCCGGTGAAAAGGCGCTGACCCCGGCGGCCGAGGCGGCATTGCGCGCCCGCTACCACCTCGATCAGCCGTTCATCATGCAATACCTGCACTACTTGCAGGGCATTCTCACCCTCGACTTCGGTACCTCGTTCTCCGGCAGGCCGGTCCGCGAGGAACTCGAACGCGCCTTCCCGATCACCATCAAACTGGCGTTTCTCGCCGTGCTGATCGAAGGCTTCTTCGGCATCCTGTTCGGTCTCATCGCCGGTTTGCGCAAGGGCAAACTGTTCGATTCGACGATGCTGATCGCGAGCCTGGTGATCATCGCGCTCCCGGTGTTCGTCGTCGGTTATCTCGCGCAGTTCCTGCTCGGGGTGAAATGGGGCATCGCGCCGGTAACCGTTACCGGGAGCGCCAGTCTCGGTGAACTGATCGTCCCGGCTTTCGTGCTCGGCTCGCTCTCGTTCGCCTATGTGCTGCGCCTGACGCGAAACTCCGTGGCGGAGAACAAATCCGCCGACTACGTGCGCACGGCGACGGCGAAAGGTCTCGGCCGCCGGCGCGTGGTCACGGTGCATATTCTGCGCAATTCGATGATTCCGGTCGTCACCTTTCTCGGTGCCGATTTCGGTGCGCTGATGGCGGGCGCCATCGTCACCGAGGGCATCTTCAACATCCCCGGTGTCGGCGGAACCATGTATCAGGCGATCATCCGTGGTGAGCCGCCGACGGTCGTGTCGTTCGTGACGGTGCTCGTCGTGCTGTTCCTGCTGATGAACCTGGTCATCGACCTGCTCTATGCCGCGCTCGACCCGAGGATCCGCTATGCCTGACAAGCAACCGCATTTCGTGGCCCCCGCCGACGAGGTGGAGGTGCTCGCCACCGACCGTGTGCTCGACGCGGGCACTCCGACCAGCATCTGGGGCGATGCGTGGCGGCGGCTGCGGCGCAACCCGGTGTTCCTCGTGGCCGTCGTGCTGATCGTGCTCGTGCTGCTGGTCGTGGTGTGGCCGTCGCTGTTCACCAGCCAGGATCCCCGCCACTGCCTCGGCGAATTCGGAATGGACGGGCCGCGCCCCGGTCACCCGTTCGGTTTCGACAAGCAGGGCTGCGACATCTACGCGCGCACCATCTACGGCGCCCGCGCCTCGGTGACCGTCGGTGTCGGCTCGGCGCTGCTGTTCCTGGTGGTGGGCGGGGTGCTCGGCGCACTGTCGGGGTTCTACGGCGGACTGCTCGACACCGTCGTCTCGCGCATCGCCGAGATCTTCTACGCCATCCCGATGGTGCTCGCCGCCATCGTGCTGCTGCAGCTGCTGCGGCCGGCCGGGATCGGCACGGTGATCGCGATCCTCGTGGCGTTCACCTGGCCGCAGGCCGCGCGCATCGCCCGTGGCGCGGTGATCGAGGCCAAGAACAGCGAATACGTGACGGCGGCGAAGGCGCTCGGTGTGTCGCGGTTCGGCACGCTGATGCGGCACGTGCTGCCGAACGCGGCGAGCCCGCTCATCGTCGTCGCGACCATCTGGCTCGGCGTCTTCATCGTCACCGAGGCCACGCTGTCCTACCTCGGTGTCGGTCTGCCGCCCGACATCGTGGCCTGGGGCGCCGACATCTCCCGTGCCAAGTCCGAGATCCGTACCTCGCCGATCCTGTTCTACCCGGCGACCGCGCTGGCCATCACGGTGCTGAGCTTCATCATGCTCGGCGACGCGGTGCGCGACGCGCTCGATCCGAAGGAGCGCACCCGATGACCACCGAACCCCTGCTCGAAATCCGCGATCTGGAGGTGAGTTTCACCTCCGACGGCAAGCCGGTGCCCGCCGTGCGCGGGGTGAATCTGACCGTCTATCCCGGACAGACCGTCGCCATCGTCGGCGAGTCCGGGTCGGGCAAGTCGACGACCGCGCACGCGATCATCGATCTGCTGCCCGGCACCGGCAAGGTGACCGGCGGGTCCATCCGGTTCGAGGGCAAGGACCTGACCAAGGCCTCGGCCAAGGAGATCGTCGCCGTCCGGGGCAACGGGATCGGTCTGGTTCCCCAGGACCCGATGTCGAACCTGAACCCGGTGTGGAAGATCGGTTTCCAGATCCGGGAAACCCTGGAGGCCAACGGCATCGCCAAGGGCGCGGCCGCGCGTGAACGGGCGGTGGAACTGCTCACCGAGGCCGGGATGACCGATGCCGAGCGGCGGGTGAACCAGTACCCGCACGAGTTCTCCGGCGGTATGCGCCAGCGTGCGCTCATCGCGATCGGGCTGTCGTGCAGGCCGAAACTGCTCATCGCCGACGAACCCACCTCGGCGCTCGACGTCACCGTGCAACGCCAGATCCTCGGTCACCTCGAAGAGCTCACCACCGAGCTGGGGACGGCCGTGCTGCTCATCACCCACGACCTCGGCCTGGCCGCCGAACGCGCCGAACACCTCGTGGTGATGTATCGCGGGCGGGTGGTGGAATCCGGTCCGGCCCTGCAGATCCTGCGCGACCCGCAGCACGCCTACACCAAGAAGCTGGTGAATTCGGCACCCTCGCTGGCGGCGCAGCGGATGTCGTCGTCGCGGCAGCGGGCGAAGGTGCGTGACCGTGCCGTCGAGGTGGCCGCCACCGAGGCGCTGCCCGACACCGTGCTCGACGTGCGAAACCTCACCAAGGCGTTCAAGATTCGCGGCAAACGACCGTGGCAGTCGACGGCTTTCACCGCCGTCGACGACGTGAGTTTCTGTGTGGAACGCGGCACGACCACCGCGATCGTCGGTGAGTCCGGCTCGGGCAAGTCGACCATCGCGCAGATGGTGCTCGGGTTGCTCGAACCGACGGCAGGCTCGGTGTTGTTCGACGGTCAGGAGGTGTCGTCGCTGGACAGCAAGGCCGCCTTCGCCTTCCGCCGCCGCGTGCAACCGATCTTCCAGAACCCCTACGGTTCCCTCGACCCGATGTACTCCATCTTCCGCACCGTCGAGGAACCCCTGCGGGTGCACAAGATCGGTACCGCCGCCGAACGCGAGAAGGTGGTGCGCGACCTGCTCGACAAGGTGTCGCTGCCGTCGTCGGTGCTGCGTCGCTATCCCAACGAGCTGTCCGGTGGGCAACGTCAGCGGGTGGCGATCGCCCGCGCGCTCGCGTTGTCGCCGGAACTGGTCGTCTGCGACGAGGCGGTGTCCGCGCTCGACGTGCTGGTCCAGGCGCAGATCCTAACCCTCCTCAACGACCTGCAAGCCGAGCTGGGCTTGACGTACCTGTTCATCACTCACGACCTGGCCGTCGTCCGGCAGATCGCGGACAACGTGCTGGTCATGCGAGCCGGGAAGGTCGTCGAGTCGGCCACGACGGATGAGGTGTTCGCCGCGCCGCGGGAGGAGTACACGCGGGATTTGCTCGAGGCGATCCCGGGGCGGGAGTTGTTGGCTGGGTAGCGAGAGCGCCGGCTGTCGCTGGACTACGGGGGGCGGCGGGAGCTCGTGAAATGGCCGCGTCAGCGCAGCTCAGCAGCGTATCGTTGACTGGTCCGAGGTGGTGCGATGTGACTCGCTGAGGTGGGGAGGCGCCGGTGGATCGAATCGATGCGGAGCGGCAGGCCGAGCTGGAGGCGCGTCGCCGCCGGGCCAAGACCCCGGCGGCGAAACGCCTCGCCGAGGTGCTGTGGCCCGACCGGGTCTGGCCGAGGGCGGGCGGGATGCATGTGGCCGTCGGGGACGGTGCGCTGGAACGGTAGCCTCGTATGTCGTGACTGATCCGCTGCAGCCCCTGGTCGACCTGCCCGGCGTGCGTGAGGCCGCCGACAAGGCGCGCGACGCGCTCGCCGCGGTGCACCGGCACAAGTCCAACCGGCGCGGCTGGGCGACCACCGCGGCCGAGGCCGCGGTCCGCGCGGCGCGTTCATCCGCGGCCATCGAGGGCGCGAGCACCGATCTGCCCGCCGACGGCAAGGTCAGCGATCCGGTGCTGGCCGGCGCGCTGCGGGTAGGGCAGGCGCTCGACGGTGACGCGCTCACCAATCTGGTCGGCACCTGGCGCCGGGCCCCGCTGCAGGCGCTGGCCCGGCTGCATCTGCTCGCCGCCGCCGACCTCGTCACCGATCAGCAGGAACTCGGCAGGCCACGCCCGGTACCCGGGGTGGCGGAGCGGCTGGACCTGCTGGCTCAGACCGTGCAGACCAGCAAGGCACCCGCGCCGGTGATCGCCGCCGTCGTGCACGGCGAGTTGATGACACTTCGCCCGTTCGGCACCGCCGACGGCGTGGTCGCCCGCGCGGCATCGCGACTGGTCGCGGTGTCGACCGGGCTCGATCCCCGCAGCCTCGGCGTTCCTGAGGTGTTCTGGCTGCGGCGCAGGCAGGCCTACCTCGATGCGGCCGCCGGCTTCGGCATGGGCACGCCGGAGGGTGTCGGCGGGTGGGTGCTGTTCTGTGCGGGCGCACTCGAAGACGGTGCGCGAGAGGCCAACTCGATCGCCGACGCGGCCGCGGGCTGACCTTCCCCACACATCGAAACGGGCGGCGTGCCGATTGCTCGACTTCGCCGCCCGCTAGCACGGAACACCTGGTTACCAAGCGTGCTGGGGTGGGTTGTGTTCGGTGGCCTCGGCGATCATCCGAACCCCGCCGGTTCATCCCCGCAACCTGTGCGAGGCTCTCGCCGACGACTGCCCGAATTTCGCAGGCCCACAACTCTGCTGCCCTTGTCGCGGCGCGCTCCGCGTGGGTGCCTGGCGTCCGTGCTGGGAAGGGTGGGATGGGAGGCGAAACCTTCTCTTCCGGTCCCGTCTTGGCCTTCCGTCCTTCCGTGACTCCATTCTTACACTGTGACCGTGCTCACTTCAAGCGTTTCTCCGGCATTACCGAATCCGCGTGTTTTCGGCGTGTCAGTCCGCGATCCGTGCTTGTGGGCCAAGCCTTCGTCGCAGGTCAGCGGCGTTTACGCAGCAGCCGGTAACTGATCGCGCCCGCCAGGACGGCGCTGAGTCCGACCGCCGCTGTCGCCGCCACCGTGGTGCTCGACGGCGCCTGGAACCGCGACCACAGCGACACCGGATTGGAGAAGGTGAGCACCGGCCAGCCGCGTGCGACGGCCTCCTTGCGCAGCGCGCGGTCGGGGTTCACGGCCGTCGGGTGACCGACCGTGCTCAGCATCGGCAGGTCGGTCGCCGAGTCGGAGTAGGCGTAGCACCGGGACAGGTCGTAACCCTCTGCGGCGGCCAGCTTTTCGATCGCGGCCACCTTTCCCTCTCCGTAGCAGTAGAACTCGATCTCGCCGGTGTATTTTCCGTCCTCGACGACCATCCGCGTCGCCTCGGTGTGGGAGGCGCCGAGCGCCTCGGCTATCGGCCCGACCATCTCCTCGCCGGACGCCGAAACGATCACCACGTCGTGGCCGCGGATCTTGTGATCGGCGATCAGGTCGGCGGCTTCGGCGTAGATCAGCGGGTCGACCAACTCGTGAAGCGTCTCGGCCACAATGGATTTCACCTGTTGCACATCCCAGCCCGCGCACATGTTGGCCAGGTTTGCCCGCATTCGTTCCATCTGGTCGTGATCGGCACCCGACAGCAGGAACAAAAAGTGTGCGTAGCTGCTCTCCAGTACGGCTCTGCGGTTGAGCAGGCCCTGCGCGTAGAAGGGTTTGCTGAACACGAACGCGCTCGATTTCGCGATCACCGTTTTGTCGAGATCGAAGAACGCGGCCACACGCCCGCCGGCCGTCGGCGCACGGCCCGAGGAATCGAGTCTTGTGTCCGTAGGCGGAGTCTGGCGGGGATCGGCGGTCACGACAACAGGATAGGCACGCGCACCGACGGGTGTGGGATCCGCCCGCTCAGGCAACTGTTCGGCGTTTGCCCCGTGGACGCCGGAGGGCGCGAATCGCCGAAGAATGTCGGCCGACGCTACTTGCGCCCTCGGCGGGTGATGGGTGTAGTATTGCTGGCACCTGGACATGGTCCAGGCGCGTTCAGCCCGACCCCCCGGGGCTGAACCCGACGGCCCCAGCCTCCTCCCCCCCGGCTGGGGCCGTCCTCTATTTTCAGGACGATTAGTTTCATCCGGCAGCGTATTCGGAAGTTATCCACACCCCGCGAGTTATCCACAATCGCCGTTCGACGGGTGTCGGCCGAGGTCCTCCGCGAGCACGCTGAACCGCATGAACCTCGCCCCCGCCTCCGCTCCGATCTCGCCCGCCCTCGTGCTCGTGCGCGACGAACGGCTGCGCGCCGAGGTGCGCCGCGTGGCCGCGGCCGCCGAGCGGGTGACCGACGAACGGAACATGCCCGTCGGCAGGCACGCCTGGGCGAGCGCGGGCCTGGTGATCCTCGACACCGATGCCGCGATCGCCGCCGCCGCGGCGGGCTGCCCGCGACGGGCGGGGATCGTGCTCGTCACCGAAGGTGAACCGGCCGTTGCCGACTGGCAGGCCGCCACCGCCGTTGGTGCCGAACGCGTCGTCGGGCTGCCGGGCGCGGCAGTCGCGCTGGTCGAGCAGTTCGCCGAGCATGCCGAGTCGCGCACCGGGGAGGGGGTGGTCGTCGCCGTGACCGGTGCGGGTGGGGGAGCCGGCGCGTCGACGCTCGCCGCCGCGACGGCCTTACGCGGTGCGGCGCTGCGTGTGCGGCGCGATGCGGTGCTCATCGACGGTGCGCCCCTGGACGGTGGCATCGACCTCGTGCTCGGGATGGAGAACGTCGCCGGGCTGCGCTGGCCCGACCTGGTGATCGAGGACGGGCGGGTTTCCGCCGCCGCGCTGCACAACGCGCTGCCCGCCGCCTGTCCCGGATTGGCTGTGCTCTCCTGTGGGCGCGCGGGTCCGCCCGCCGAGCTGGCGCCCGCGGCGGTGCGTGCGGTGATCGAATCCGGTAGGTCCGCAGGTGATCTGGTCGTCTGCGATGTGTCGGGGGAGCGCGGTGCGGCGGCCGACGTGATGGTTGATGCCGCCGATCTCGTCGTTCTCGTCGTGCCCGCCCGGTTGCGTTCGGTTGCCGCCGCCGAGGTGGTGTCGGCGTATCTCGGCGAGCGGAACCCGAACCGGGGCTTGGTGGTTCGCGGCCCGGCACCGGGCGGTTTGCGCGGCGCGGAGGTGGCCGAGGTGCTGGGGTTGCCGTTGCTCGCGGCCGTGCGTGGACAGGCCGGGCTGGCCGCGCGGCTCGAACGCGGCGGGCTCAGCGTGCGCAGGCGCGGTCCGCTGCGCGACGCGGCCGACGCGGTCCTCGCCATGGTCGGGGCTGAGGTGTGATGACGACGTTCGTCACCGTCGACCTGCTCGAGCGGGTCCGCGAACGCCTCGCTGAGCACGCGGGCGCACCCGATGCCGCCCAACTCGCCGCCGCGATCCGGGCCGAAGCGGGCGGTGTCCTCGCCGACACCGACCTGCTGCGCGCCCTGCGTCTGCTGCAGACCGAGATGACCGGCGCCGGCCTGCTCGAACCGCTGCTGCACGATCCGCGGGTGGCCGATGTTCTGGTCACCGGACCCGATGCGGTGTGGATAGATCGTGGCCACGGCCTCGAGCGCACCGACGTGCGTTTCGCCGATGAAGCGGCAGTGCGCAGGCTCGCCCAGCGTCTCGCCCTGGCGGCGGGTCGCAGGCTCGACGACGCCCAGCCGTGGGTGGACGGCAAACTCACCGGCACCGAGGCGACCCTCGGCGATGCGTTCGGCGTGCGGCTGCATGCCGTCCTCGCGCCTGTCGCCCACGACGGCACCTGCCTGTCGCTGCGTGTCCTGCGCCCAGCCACCCAGGGTCTCGACGCCCTCGCGGCCGCCGGCTCGCTACCTCCCGCGGCCCGTGCGCTTCTCGGCGATATCGTGCGCGCCCGCCTCGCATTCCTCGTGGTCGGTGGAACCGGTGCGGGAAAGACGACCTTGTTGTCCGCGCTGCTGGCGGCCGTGGATCCCGCCGAGCGGATCGTCTGCGTGGAAGACGCCGCGGAACTGGCACCCGTACATCCGCACGTGGTGCGCCTGGTTGCGCGCACGGCCAATGTGGAAGGAGTAGGCGAGGTCACCGTTCGCGATCTGGTCCGTCAAGCGCTGCGGATGCGCCCCGACCGCATCGTCGTCGGTGAGGTCCGCGGCGCGGAGGTCGTCGATCTGCTCACCGCTCTCAACACCGGTCACGACGGCGGCGCGGGGACGGTCCACGCCAATTCGCCCCAGGAAGTTCCTGCCCGGCTGGAAGCCCTTGCCGCCCTGGGTGGAATGGACCGCGCGGCTCTGCACAGTCAGCTGGCCGCGGCGGTCCAGGTCGTCCTGCACGTGCACCGCCGCGCCGACGGCACCCGAGGCCTCCGGGAAATAGGGATCCTCCAGCGCGACACCGACTCCATCCACATCACCCCCGCCTGGCGTTCCGATGCGGCCCCGACCCCGGGCGCTCCGGAACTGGCCCGGCTTCTGGAATCGAGGCTCGCATGAGTGAGCGATCTGCCCGCCTCGCCGGTCATCGGCGCCGGACACACCCGACCTCGGTCCGCACCTTCCCGAGTGGCGAGACGAGGCGCGAGGACGCGCGTACCTCGGCCTGCTGCGTCGCCGCCTCGAGAAGCTCGTCGCGAGTTGTGCACAGAGCTCCCAAGGGTGACGTGCACAGAGCTCCCAAGGGTGACGTGCACAGAGCTCCCAAGGGTGACGTGCACAGAGCTCTCGAGGGTGAGTCGCCCACCGGCGCAACCCTGCAAGTGGATTCTCCTCGGTTGCCGCCGAACGGCACGTATGCGTATGCGGCTCCGTCGACGGGCGAGAGATGTTCAACCGATGTGGGCGCCTGTGGACAACAGCTGCTTGTCGAACGTGTTGTCGCGAAACGTGAGTGGAGGTGAGAGAGGTGGGCGTTGGACTGCTCTGCTGTGCGGTCGCGATGCTTGTGCTTCCGGTTTCGGGAGGGCAGCGGAGGTTCGGGCGGCTGTTCGAGGTGGGGCAGCGGAGCCGGTTGCCGCGTGTGCCTGTGGAGTGGTGTGCAGGAATCCTGGTCGGGTGCGCGGCTTTCGGCTTCGGCGTCGGAACGGGGTCGGCCGCGCTCATACTCGGTGTGACTGTCGCTGTGCGCAATCGGCGCGGGCGGGCTGAGCGGGAGCGTCGGCAGGAATGCGCGCATCTGCTGGCCGGGCTGGAAGCTGTCGTCGGTGAGCTGCGGGTCGGAGCTCACCCGAGCGCGGCGGCGGAATCGGCTGCGGGCGAGTCACGGGGTGAGGCGGCGCGCGTGCTTGCGATCAGCGCGGGTCGAAGCCGTCTCGGTGGTTCGGGCGCCGATGGATTGGTGCATCCGGATTCCGTTGTCGCCGAAGAGCTGTCGCGGATATCGACCGCCTGGCGCGTCGCCGAGCAACACGGCCTGGCGCTGGCCGAACTCCTTTCCGCCGCCCGCACCGACCTCCTCGCCCGTACCCGCTTTCGCGACCGCACCGAATCCGCGCTGGCGGGCGCCCGAGCCTCCGCCACGGTCCTCGCCGGACTCCCGCTCGTAGGGATAGGACTCGGCCAGCTGATGGGTGCCGCACCCCTGTCCGTCCTCTTCGCTTCTCCCGCAGGTGAATTCCTCCTGCCCCTCGGCACCGCCTTGGCCTGCTGTGGACTGCTGTGGACGGATGTCATCACCCGAAGGGGGACGGCATGAGCGTTCCGGTGATTCTCGAGTCACTGCCGACTTGTGAACTGCTGTGGAGGGTGTCCCCACCCAGGACGAGTGCACACGCGCGTTCATGTTCGCCGGGCGGGAGCCGGCCGCATGTGTTCGTCCGCCTGCGCGGTGCCGACTCGAGCCGGAGTGCGCCGACCCGGCGAGACGTGCACCGCCCACGCGCCGACCCAGAGTCGGCCCACCAGCGGTTGCGGACTGTGCACAGAGCTGTGGATCGGTGTGGACGGTTGTCGATGTCGAGTGAAAGGGGTTGTTGTGCAGCGTGATTTCGGTGCGCCGCTACCGCTCGCGGTGCTGATTCTGGCTGTTGCACTGCTGGTATTGCCCGGGAGGGTGGCAGTCAGTCGGAGGTTGCGACGATTCGGACCTGTGGCGGCACTGGCTCCGGTGCGGCAGACGGCGAAGGCGGACCCGTTGGGGTCGGCTTCGGCATTCGATCTGCTTGCCGCGTGTCTGCGCGCCGGGCTGCCGATGGCAGCAGCCGCACGAGCCAGCGCTCCCACCGCACCACCGGTCTTATGCGCGGCTCTGCTGAGGGCCGCCGACCTACTGGCGCTCGGCGCCGACGCCACCACGGCATGGGAGCGCGCCGCCGCCGACGCGGTCGGCTCCGCGGGTGCCGACGAAGTCGAGTCGCTGGCGCGGATGGCGCGACGCTCGGCCCGGTCGGGCGCTTCACTTGCCACCGCGGTCGCCGAATTGGCAACGCAGCGGCGCGAAGTGGTGGAAGACGCCGCCGTGGCACGCGCCGAACGTGCGGGGGTACTGATCGGCGGACCACTCGGTCTCTGCTTTCTGCCCGCCTTCGTCTGCCTCGGGATCGTCCCGGTCGTAGTCGGTTTGGCGGGCCGGGTCCTCGGCAACGGCGGCCTGCCGTGAACGCCCGCCACACGGGCCACGAAACGTCACCGGGCGGATCGTCCGCGCGGTGGGAAATGAGAGGGGATCACGATGACGCACGTACGCACCGTCTGCCTGGAGGTCCGAGCCCGCTTCACCCGTCTGCTCTTCGACGACGCCGGGATGTCGACGGCGGAATACGCGATCGGGACCATTGCCGCGGCCGCCTTCGGCGCGGTGCTCTACGCGGTGGTCACGGGGGACAACATCGTCAACGCGCTGACGTCGATCATCGACAAGGCGCTCAACACAAGCGTGTAAATCGCTGTCGCACTGACGGTCTCGCCGATGAGACGGGAGCGGTGACGGTCGAGGCCGCCATCGCCCTCGCCGCCCTCGTATGCGCGGTCGCTCTCTGCGTCGGCGCGCTGCTCGCGGCGTCGACCCAGGTGCGCTGTGTCGACGCCGCCCGCGAAACCGCGCGCCTGGCCGCACGTGGTGACACCACCCACGCCATCGCCGCAGGCCGCACCGTCGCGCCACCCGGGGCCACCGTCGAACTCCGCGACGACGGCGACCGCGTCACCGCCACGGTCGCCGCAACCACCCCACTACTCCCCGGCCTGCACCTCCGAGCCGAAGCGGTAGCCGTCATCGAACCCGGATCCCAGCCATGACCACACCGATCCCACCTCGGGACACGCCATCTATCGACCACGCGGCCTGTTCTCCCTGCCCATGTGACTCAGGACCGATGCGCACCGCACTCGCCCAGGCTCTGCGTCACCCGAACGGCCAGGGGCCGCACAGCCGCCGTCTGGCCGGACCCCGGTGTGGCTCGGCCTCCCGCAACCGGCGGCGGTACCGGTCCGCAGCTTCGGGAGGCGACCAGGGTGGTGCGACAGTTTTCGCGTGCGTGGCGTTGGCGGGGCTGATTTGTTCGACCTTGATGGTGGGGCAGGTCGGTGCCGTGGTGGTGGCGCGGCATCGAGTGCAGGCGGCGGCCGATCTGGGGGCGCTGGCCGCTGCGGGTGCTTTGGTGGAGGGGGCTGAGGTGGGGTGCGCGGAGGCGGACGATGTCGCGCGGCGGATGGGGGCGCGCGTGTCACGGTGCGAGGTGGCGCAGTGGGATGCCGTGGTGACTGTCGAACGGCAGGTGGGGCTCGGGGTGTTCGGTGTGCGGTCCGTGGTCGGCGCGGCGCGGGCCGGCCCGGTCGAGGAGAGCGGGTGATGCCACGCGTTTGCACAGGTCGGCGTGCTTCCGTGCTGAACTAACTCGAATTTACCGGAACGCCTCCCCGGCCATTTCCAGCGCTTTTATTGGAGGTGCCGCGAAAAAAATGAAACAAATGACGATGAACACGATCGATGCCTGATTGGCAATGTGTCAGTTAATGGAAGGAGATTCCTTTTTATTCTACCGGCGAGTAACACGCAGGGCGTTAGGACTGGTCAGGGCAAATTCGGACAACTGACCAGTAAACTTTCGGTCGGGTGTAGCGGCGGTCACGATGGCGCGACGGCGGCATCACACCGTTGCGGAGCCGTCGGAATGGCCCGCGAGTTCGCCGAGAACCGCCACCAGCAGACGTTCGGCGGCCGCTTTGTCGAGCGGATTGTTGCCGTTGCCGCACTTGGGCGATTGCACACAGGACGGACAACCCTCGTGGCACCCGCAGCTGCGGATCGCGTCGAGGGTTGCCGTCAACCACGCCCTGAGCTGGGCGAATCCACGCTCGGCGAAGCCTGAACCACCCGGCTGTCCGTCGTAGACGAATACCGTCGGTGCGCCGGTATCGGGGTGCTCGGCGATGGAGACACCGCCGATATCCCAGCGGTCACACCCCGCCACCAGCGGCAACATCCCGATGGCCGCATGCTCGGCGGCGTGCAGGGCGCCGGGAAGCTGGTCGTCGGTGATACCCGCGGCGGCGAGCAACCCCGGCGTCACGGTGTAGAGGACGGCCTTGGTGTGCAAGGTCTGCGCGGGCAGATCGAGCTCGACCTGGTCGAGCACCTCGCCGGTCACCAGCGTGCGCAGGTAGCCGATCACCTGGCTGGTCACCGCGACCTGCGCCGACGCCGTCGTAACCGCCCCGAATATCCGCTGCTCGAGCACCGCTTCGATGCTGATGGAGGTGACCTGTCTGGCGCTGGTCGTGAATCCGGGATCCACCTCGTTGACGAACGCGACGCCACCATCCAGGTCGAGTTCGTCGACCAGGTAGGTCTCGCCCTGATGCAGGTGCACAGCACCGTCGTGCAGGGTCGCCGGTGCCCGGCCGGCGTCGGCGGTGCCGAGCAACCGCCCGCTCTCGGCGTCGACGATCGCGATGGGCGTGCCGAGTCCGCCGCGCACATCGACGGCGTCGTGCGGGTGACTCTGCGCGGTCACATGCCAGCGCGCCGGCAGGCGCCCGGATCCGGGCCTGCGCCTGATCAGACCCTGTTCGGCCAGTTCAGCGAGTACGTCGGCGGCCCGGAGCTCGATCACCTCGGCATCGGTGAGCGGCAGTTCCAGTGCGGCGCACAGCAGTTGCGGACCGAGGATGTACGGGTTGTACGGGTCGGTGATCGTCGCCTCGATCGGTCGGTCGAGGAGGGCTTCCGGGTGATGCACGAGATAGGTGTCGAGGGGATCGTCGGTTGCGACGAGCACCACCAGCGAACCCTGTGTACGCCTGCCCGCCCGGCCCGCCTGCTGCCAGAAGGATGCGACCGTGCCCGGAAAACCGGCGATGACGACGGCATCGAGTCCGGCGATGTCGACACCGAGCTCGAGCGCATTGGTGCTCGCCACGCCGAGTAGGTCGCCGCGTGACAGCGCCTGCTCGAGCTCCCGCCTGTCCTCGGCCAGATAGCCCGCGCGATACGCGGCGATGTGTTCTCGCAGCTCAGGTGCGGTATCAGCGAGGACTCGGCGCGCCTCGAGCGCGATCAACTCGGCTCCGCGCCGGGAACGCACGAAGGTCAGCGTCCGCGCGCCTTCGGCCACCAGGCTCGCCATGATCTTCGCGGCCTCGCCCGTCGCGGTACGCCGAACAGGCGCCCCGTTCTCCCCGGTCACCACGGCGCTCAACGGCGGTTCCCACAGGGCGACAGTGCGCGCGCCGCGCGGTGAACCGTCCTCGGTGACGGCGGTGACCGGCGCCCCCACGAGCCGGCTCGCCGACTCGGCCGGATCGGCGCTGGTGGCCGAGCACAGGATGAACACCGGGTCGGCACCGTAGAACCGTGCGAGCCTTCGCAACCTGCGCAGCACCAGCGCGACATGCGACCCGAACACCCCTCGGTAGGCGTGGCACTCGTCGACCACCACGTACCGAAGGTTGCGCAAGACCCGTGACCAGCGTTGATGCGACCGAAGCACCCCGACGTGCAGCATGTCCGGATTGGTGAAGATCCAGCGCGCATTGGCCCGAACCCACTGCCTGACCTCGGCGGGAGTGTCACCGTCGTAGCTCGCCGGATGGGCCTCGCGCAGCGGGTTGTCGTGGATCAGCGAGCCGACGGCCCGCAACTGATCAGCACCCAGAGCCTTCGTCGGGGACAGGTACAGGGCGGTCGCGCGCGGGTCCTCGCGCAGGGCGGTGAGGACCGGCAACTGGTATCCGAGGGACTTACCGGAGGCGGTTCCGGTGCTCACGACGACGTGTTCGCCCGCGGCGGCGAGCTCGGCCGTCCGCGTCTGATGCGCCCACGGCCGCTCGATTCCCTGTGCACTCAGCGCGCTGACCAGCTCCGACGGCACCCAATCCGGCCAGACCGTTGTATGGGCCGCCCGCGCGGGCAGCTCCGCGACGTGGGTCAGCGGACCAGTGCTCGATGCCGCATCGAGCAGGACACGATTCAGCAACGATCGACCGTAGCTTTCGGCCGCGGACGACGCGCGGAGCTCGGTCCGCCCTGTCGGATTCATCCGGTTGCCCTCTCATGCGACATCGGAAGTGTGAAACGTGTGTGTGCGCCGAGGGCCACCTGGGTTTTCGTAACCCAATAGCGACCTGGGTCACAGGAGGTTTGCTGGAAGCTCACCCGGTTATCCTTAAGCAAACAGACTGAAAGTACGGATACACCCAATCGTCCCCTTACCTGCGCATTCGCAAGATCAAGAATTTTGCAAATTGTCGGTAACTCGACTGTTGAATTGCTCGGAGACATGGTTCACTGGGTCTCGGTCGCAAGCTTCTGTGTTCGAGGTACGGATCCAAAGTCCAACCATCAGCAGGATCGATGTTGCGAACGCCGTGCTCAGGTTTTCCTTGCAGGGGGATCCAACAGTACAGCGGTCTCAACGGACCCGGTGGACGAACCCAGTTGTCCGCCGTTCCGGTAAGAAAGAGAAGGAACAGAATGGCACAGGGAACTGTGAAGTGGTTCAACGCGGAGAAGGGCTTCGGCTTCATCGCGCCCGAGGACGGCTCCGCTGACGTCTTCGTCCACTACTCGGAGATCCAGGGGTCGGGCTTCCGTACCCTCGAGGAAAACCAGAAGGTCGAGTTCGAGGTCGGCCAGGGCACCAAGGGCCCGCAGGCCACCGGCGTTCGCGCGCTCTCCTGAGCTGCGAAACACAACTACGCCCGTCCCCCACCCCCGTGCGCGGAGGTGGGGGACGAGCCATTTCCGGGTACGATCGGCCAGAACGGCAGACCCGGGACACGCGAGCACGCGCACCTGAAAACCCCGGCGCCAGCCGCCGACGGCGCTTCTTCCCATGGGCGCAGGGTATAAACGTCACTGGTGGCGATGTCGAACGTCGCGCCGTCTGCCCCAGCCGCGCTCCGAGCGGACCTCCCGAGGCGCGGATCTAGAAGGAAGGTGTTCGCCGGTGGCAACACGAGACCGCAGTTCAGCCGACCAGGGGCGACCCCTGCGTCGTCTCGTGATCGTCGAGTCCCCGACGAAGGCCCGCAAGATCGCGCCTTATCTCGGCCGCAACTACACCGTCGAAGCTTCCGTCGGCCACATCCGCGACCTCCCACGCGGTGCCGCCGACGTGCCTGCCAAATACAAGGGCCAGCCTTGGGCTCGCCTCGGTGTCGATGTCGATCACGACTTCGAGCCGATCTACGTCGTGAGCCCCGACAAGAAGGCCAAGGTCGCCGAGCTGAAGGGCCTGCTGGCCGACGCCGACGAGCTCTACCTCGCCACCGACCCCGACCGCGAGGGCGAGGCCATCGCCTGGCACCTGCTCGAAACGCTCAAGCCGAAGGTCCCGGTGCGCCGGATGGTCTTCCACGAGATCACCGAGCCCGCCATCCTCGCGGCCGCCGCCGACACCCGCGACCTGGACAACGACCTGGTCGACGCGCAGGAAACCCGCCGCATCCTCGACCGGCTCTACGGCTACGAGGTCAGCCCGGTGCTGTGGAAGAAGGTCATGCCGCGGCTTTCGGCCGGTCGCGTGCAGTCCGTCGCCACCCGGGTGATCGTGCAGCGTGAGCGTGAGCGCATCGCGTTCCGCTCCGCCGAGTACTGGGACATCGCCGCCAAGCTCGACGCGGGCCCCGACGAGAAGTCCGATTCCACCAACCCGCGTACCTTCGGCGCCCGCTTGGTGCAGGTCGAGGGCGCGCGCGTGGCGTCGGGTCGCGATTTCGGTTCCGACGGTCAGCTCAAGTCGGCCTCCGGTGTCGTGGTGCTGGACGAGGCCTACGCGCGCCGGCTCGCCGAGTCGCTCGACGGTGTCGACCTGGTGGTCAGCTCGGCCGAGGCCAAGCCGTACACGCGCAAACCGTATCCGCCGTTCATGACTTCGACGTTGCAGCAGGAAGCGGGCCGCAAGCTGCGGTTCACCTCTGAGCGCACCATGCGCGTCGCGCAGCGGCTGTACGAAAACGGCTACATCACCTATATGCGAACCGACTCGACCACGCTGTCGGAGTCGGCGATCGCGGCGGCCCGCTCGCAGGCCACCCAGCTCTACGGCGCGGAGTACGTGTCACCCACGCCGCGTCAGTACAACCGCAAGGTCAAGAACGCGCAGGAGGCACACGAGGCGATCCGCCCGTCGGGTGACACCTTCATGACGCCGGGCCAGCTCGCGTCGAAGGTCGACCAGGACGAATTCCGCCTCTACGAGCTGATCTGGCAGCGCACCGTCGCCTCGCAGATGGCCGACGCGCGCGGCACCACGCTCACCCTGCGCATCACCGGCACCGCACGCTCCGGTGAGGAGTGCGTGTTCTCCTCCTCGGGCCGCACCATCACCTTCCCCGGCTTCCTCAAGGCTTATGTCGAGAGTGTCGACGAGGAGGCGGGCGGCCAGTCCGACGACGCCGAGTCGCGCCTGCCCGCGCTCGAAGAAGGCCAGGCGGTCACCGCCGTCGAACTCGACCCCGACGGCCACAGCACCAACCCGCCCGCCCGCTACACCGAGGCATCGCTGATCAAGACGCTCGAGGAACTCGGCATCGGCCGCCCCTCGACCTACTCCTCGATCATCAAGACGATTCTCGATCGTGGGTATGTGTACAAGCGTGGCAGTGCGCTCGTGCCGTCGTGGGTGGCCTTCGCGGTGATCGGTTTGCTCGAGGCGTACTTCGGCAGGCTCGTCGACTTCGACTTCACCGCCGCCATGGAGGACGATCTCGACGCGATCGCCGGTGGCCGCGAGCAGCGCGGAAACTGGTTGTCCAGCTTCTATTTCGGTGGCGAGAACGGCGCCGAGGGTTCGGTCGCGCGTTCGGGTGGCCTCAAGAAGATGGTCTCCGTGCAGCTCGACGACATCGACGCGCGCGAAGTGAACTCGATCAAGATGTTCGTCGACGACGAGGGCCGCGACGTGGTGGTCCGCGTCGGTCGTTTCGGGCCGTATCTGGAGCGCATGGTCGTCAATCCCGATGACCCGGACGGTGATCCGATCTCGCAGCGCGCCAACCTGCCCGACGATCTGCCGCCCGACGAGCTGACTCCCGAGGTCGCCGAGAAGCTGTTCTCGACGCCGCAGGAAGGTCGTTCGCTCGGCGTCGACCCGGCCACCGGGCACGAAATCGTCGCCAAGGAAGGACGTTTCGGGCCGTACGTCACCGAGATCCTGCCGGAACCGCCCGCGCCGGACCCGGCCGCCGCGCCCGCGAAGAAGACGACGAAGAAGGCCGCGGAGGTCAAACCGCGCACCGGGTCGTTGTTCAAGTCGATGGATCTGTCGACGATCACGCTCGACGACGCGTTGAAGCTGCTGTCGCTGCCGCGCGTGGTCGGTAACGACCCCACCTCGGGCGAGGAGATCACCGCACAGAACGGCCGCTACGGCCCATACCTGAAGAAGGGCACCGACTCCCGTTCGCTGGCATCGGAAGAGCAGTTGTTCACCGTCACCCTGGACGAGGCGCTCAAGCTCTACGCCGAACCCAAGCGGCGTGGGCGGCAGGCGGCGAGCGCGGCACCGCTGCGTGAGCTCGGCAAGGATTCGGCCACTGACAAACCCATGGTCATCAAGGACGGCCGTTTCGGTCCGTACGTCACCGATGGTGAGACCAACGCGAGCCTGCGCAAGGGTGACGAAGTGGAGTCGATCACCGACGAGCGCGCCTCCGAGTTGCTGGCGGAACGGCGCGCGCGGGGCCCGGTGAAGAAGAAGGCGACGGCGAAGAAGGCGGCCAAGAAGGCGCCCGCCAAGAAGACCGCGGCCAAGTCGACGGCGACCAAGACGGCGGCCAAGAAGACCACAGCCAAGAAGACGACCGTGAAGAAGACTGCTGCGAAAAAGGCCCCTGCCAAGAAGGCGGCATCGAAAAGTGCTGGGGCGAGCGAGGACTGACGCGCGAGCGCCCTCGCCCTGGACGGGTTCGGCGATGAAGCAGGCGATCGGCTTGGAACAGTTCCATGCGGGTGCGCAGGGATTCGTCGGAAGACGCGAGGACGCGGACGGCGAGGAGCACGTTCTTCGACAGTTCGGGCCGTGGCGGCTGACGGTGAGTGATGGCTCGACGTTCTCAACGGCTGGGCAGCGGCGCTTGGGGCAGCGCTCAGCGAGCGCGGCTGACGGTGTTCGGCGGTGTCGCCCGATCGCGGCGGTAACTCCGTGCGGCTGACGAGCGGCGGCCGTGAGCGGGTTCTGCGCCAGGGTGCGGCTGCCGGCCACCGCTCTCGAGGTTGTCGGTGCGCGCGACTAGGGTGTGTGCCGTGGCAGGAGTCTTCGATCGACTGGTCGGCCAGGACGTGGTCGAGACCGAGCTGACCGCTGCCGCCACAGCGGCGCGGGCCGGTGTCGTCACCGGTGCGATGACGCATTCCTGGCTCTTCACCGGGCCGCCCGGCTCCGGGCGTTCCATCGCCGCGCTGTGTTTCGCGGCGGCTCTGCAGTGCACGGACCCGGAGACCGTCGGCTGCGGTAGGTGCCATGCCTGCACGACCACGATGGCCGGAACGCATGGTGACGTGCGTCGGGTCGTACCCGAAGGCCTCAGCATCAGCACGAAGGAGATGCGCGAGATCGTGCAGGTCGCCTCGCGGCGCCCGAGTACCGGCCGGTGGCAGGTAGTCGTGGTCGAGGACGCCGATCGTCTCACGGAGGCGGCGGGCAATGTGCTGCTCAAGGTGGTGGAGGAACCGCCGGACCGCACGGTCTTCCTGCTGTGCGCGCCCTCGGTCGACCCCGAGGACATCTCGGTCACGCTGCGTTCGCGTTGCAGGCATGTGCACCTGGTCACGCCGTCGGTGCCGTCCATCGCGCAAGTGCTGAAAGAGCGCGACGGGCTCGATGCGAAGACCGCCGACTGGGCCGCTTCGGTGAGCGGCGGGCACGTCGGCCGGGCGCGTCGCCTGGCCACCGACGACGACGCCCGCAAACGCCGTCAGCGCGCCCTCGCCCTGGTCAAGGCCACCGAGCGCCCGGGTGCCGCCTACGCCGCCGCCGACGAACTGGTGAAATCGGCCGACGACGAAGCCAAACAGATGAGCTCCGAACGCGACGACCGCGAACGCGACGAACTCGCCACCGCCCTCGGTGCGGGCGGCACCGGCAAGGGCGCGGCCACGGCCACCCGCGGCTCGGCAGGCGTACTGAAAGAACTCGAACGCCGCCAGAAATCCCGCGCCACCCGCACCGGCCGCGACGCCCTCGACCGCGCCCTCATCGACGTAGCGGGCATGTACCGCGACGCCCTCGCCCTCCGCTTCGCCGGCCGAGGCGCCGCCATCACCCTCACCCACCCCGACATGGCCGACGAGATCACCGACCTCGCCGCCTCGGTCCGCCCCGAAGGCCTCCTCCGCAGCATCGACGCCGTACTCGCCTGCCGCGAAGCCCTCGACCTCAACGTCAAACCCCGCTTCGCGGTAGCCGCCATGGTCGCCACCCTCATCGCCGCCCGCTTCACCTGACCTGTTGCCGCCCTGGCTATTTCACCCAAACCTTCGCTGCCGGATCCGATGAATCCCGCCGGACGCACCGGCATACTTTCCCCATGGAATGGGGCACCGGCGGGGGAGCGTTCGAGGTGGCGTCTCGGAGATCAGGGCCGAATCGATGAGCAGGCGACGTTCCCGCCCCGGTCGCTACCGCTCGCTGCACGTCCACGGTTATCGCAGCGCGGCGCCGACGCCGATCCTGTGGGTATTCGCCGCAGTCGTCGTCGGCGCCTTCCTCTTCCTGGCAGTTCTGACCGCCCTCAACATGCAGTCGCCGGAGAAGGAGAGCACGCCCACCACCGTGATCGCGCCGGAGCCGTCGGCCACCCCGATTCCGCCGGCCCCACCTCTCACACCCCCCTCCTGCTACCCCTTCCAACCTTCTTGCTGACCCCACAATGACCAGCGGTTTTCGCGTTCCGACCCCGAGGCGATAGACTCGCACCGCCGAAAGGTACGCCGCCTTAGCTCAGTCGGTAGAGCGCTTCACTCGTAATGAAAAGGTCGGGGGTTCGATTCCCCCAGGCGGCTCCGAGGTCAAAGGCCCTTCCGGGATTCCGGAGAGGGCCTTTGCCGATTCTGGCCGAACAATGGTCGCCTGGCGAAGCCACGCGAGGCGCTGCCGAATCCGAGTAGTTGATTCCGCTTGGGCTCCGCAGAGCGCCGTGCCTGTATCCGGGGCTAGTCCTGGCACACTGAGGACTGGACGATCGGGTTCGGGCCGGATGAAACCCCGACGGCGTTCGCGGTGGCCTCTGCGCGATTGCCTGCCCGTGCCCATGACCACGTGCCATCGCTTGCCAGTGCCACGGCGGCGCACCATCCGCTCTCGACGGTCACGTAGGCGTAGCAGTCGGATACATCGCAGGAGTCGACTGCAGCCGATTCGGCGTCGTAGGCCGAATCGTAGTTCCACGAACGTCCGGTGGTCCCGGTCGATTCCGAGATGGCGATGGATCCGTAGTAGATGCTGTCCGCTTGCGCTGGTGCGGCGAGCACGATCGTCGGCGCGGCGACGGCAAGAGCTATGGCGATCGGCGGAACCAACTGTCCTGCTAGAGAATTCATGTGATCAGGTTGCCGCTACGGACTTAACGATCCGTTTGAATCTTCTTGGCTTTCGCCTCGCCCGCGCTGCGCAGGTTGCCACATCTCAGCTTGCTGGGGGCTGCGGAGCTGCCTGGTGACTGCCTCGCAGGGTCGATCGCGTACTTCCTTTGATTTTCGGGCGCCTGTGCCAGAGGTCGCAGCGTCCCATTCGAGGATGTGTGCATATCGTTCTTTGCACAGAATGCTTTGCAAAGACTAGTGTGCATGTATGGACGGTGTGGAACCCAGGGAGATTACGGATCCGGTGGCGCTCAGGGCTTTGGCTCACCCGCTGCGGCAGCGGATTCTGCGGGCGTTGGCGGAGAAGGGACCGGCGACCGCTACGGGGTTGGCTGAGGTTTTGGGGGAGAACACGGGGGCTACCAGTTATCACCTGCGGCAGCTGGCCGAGCACGGGTTCATCGAGGAGGCGCCGGAGCTGGCCAAGGGGAAGGAGCGGTGGTGGCGGTCGCCGCCGAAGGATCTGCGGTATCGGCTGGACAAGTCGCAATCGCCGGAGATGCGCGAGCTGCTCGAGGGGTTGGTGGCGCAGCACATCGCTGAGGATGTCGAGCTGTTCGGGCGGTTCCAGGCCGAGCGGGACAGGCTCGGCGAGTGGGGTGACGTGATGCCGTTTTCGCGCGGGGCGATCTATGCGACGCGCGAGGAACTCGACGCCTTCTGCGAGGAGTATCTCGCGTTGCTCAAACGCTTTCAGGCCACGCACGCCGAAAACCGGCCTGGGGCGCGCCGGGTGCTGACCCGTTTCATCGCGTTCCCCGCACCGGGGATGGACGAGTAGGAACCCGCATGATCACCCGAATCATCCTGCTCACCAGCATGATCGCGGCTCTCGTCGCCTTCGCGCCGCCAGCAGGCGCCGACCACACCACCACCACCGACATCACCTTCACCCGCTTCGACGGCACCACAACCACGGCCACCGTGCACGCCCCGGTGGGTGCCACCGGGCTGCCGGGAGTTGTCCTCGTGCACGGATCCGGCGATGGACGCAGTCCTCAATACGCGCAGATCGCAACTGCTTTCGCACGTCAGGGCATCGTCACGCTCCGGTACGAGAAGCGAACGGAGGACTACACACCGGCGCACCGCGACTACTCGCTGCTCGCCGATGACGCCCTCGCGGGTGCGGCGGCCCTGCGCGATCGACCCGAAGTGGACCCCGCACGAGTCGGTCTGTGGGGTTTGTCCGAAGGCGGATGGGTTGCGCCGCTCGCTGCTTCGCGTTCGCAGGACGTCGCATTCCTGATCGTCGTCGGTGCGAATGCCGGTGCCCCGGCGGCGCAGCAGGCCTGGGCGAACGAGACCCGGTTCGGGGCTGCGGGCGTGCGCGGTTCGATGGTGGATACGTTGGGTCGCAACGCGATTCGTGTCAGCGCGGCCGCGGGTCTGTTCGCCCAGGCGTACTACGATCCGGTGCCGGTGCTGGAAACCATCGGGCAGCCGGTGCTCGCCATCTGGGGCGACAAGGACCGGCTCACCCCACCCGGCGACAGTCTGCGCGGGTTCCGCGACGCCTTCGATCGAGTAGGGAAAACCGACTACACCCTGCGCACGCTGACGGATGCGCAGCACGGCGCCTTCACGACCACCGACGGTTTCGACAAGGGTGCGGACCTGGCGCCCGGATACCCCGGGCTCGTGGGCGATTGGGTGAAAGGCCTGCCCGGATCAGCGGGCAAGCACTCGGATGAACCTGCCCCGCAAGCACATTCGGTGACACCGCTGGAACCACAGGCGTGGTGGGCATCGCCGACGGCGTTGTCGGTGCTCTTCCTCGGTACCGTGTTCGCCCTGCTCGGCTACGCGTGCACCGGATTTGCCAGTACCTGGCGTCTGCCGCGAGCCGGAGTCGCACGCCTGCTGGTGACAACAGCGGGGACAGGCATCATCGGCACGATCGCGCAGGTGCTGTACGTGGCGTCGACCAGGGCGACCTCGTTCGGACCGTTGCTGTTCGGTCGCACGCTGCCCTGGCTGGCCCTGCAGGTGATCGCGGTGTGTGCGGTGTGCTCGCTGGTCTACCTCATCGCCCGACGCGGGTCCATACTCGAGGGCGCGGGGAAGGGTGCGCGCGTCCGATGGGTACTGGTCGTCGTCGGCGGCATCGGATTCACCCTGTGGGCCCTGTACTGGGGACTGCTGTCGCCCTGATGTGTAACAACGCTAACGATATGCCCGACTGCTATATAACGAGCCAAGGGAGATTCCGTATGAGGAAATCAGTGATCGCGGCAGTTCGCCTCACCGCCGCCGCAGCGTCGGTGGTGGGGTTCTCGGCTGTTGTCGGTTCCGGCGCCGCGCACGCGGGCCCACAGGACTGTGTTGTCACCCGCGATCTGGTCGGCGCTTCGGTCAGCTGTCATGACACCGGTGCACCCGCGAGTCGCGAGTACAGCCTGATCGTCGAATGCTGGGGACTGGCCGGCATCCCGAATGCGTTCCCGCTCATGGGAATCGGGCCCTACCAGGGCTCGTGGAGCGGCGCGATCAAGGCGACGGGGCAGGGATCGGCTTCGTGCATCGGGCCCTACAGCGTCGGGACCGCGACCAACGCCTATGTCGTGGTGTATCGCGACTAGGAACGCAGCGGCCCACCGAGGAGCCTCCAGACCGTTTCGCGTTCCTCGGTGAGGTCGATGTCGGTGCCTGCGAGGATGGCCAGCAGGTGGGTGAGGGGCCAGGTTTCCAGATGGGCGTAGCGGGCGGAGTAGATGCCTACCTCGGTCAGGTGGTAGGCATCGGAGTGGTCGAAGAGGGCGTAGGTGATGATCTGGTACAGGTCGTTGCTGGTCAGGGCGTCGGAGCGGATGCCGGTGCGTTGATTCTTCGGGCCCAGATGTGTTTTCAGGTCGAGCAGGGTGTGGGCGCTGATGAGGTCGGCGTCGGCGTTGCACAGGACCGATGCGTCGAACGTGGGGCCGGGGTATGTCGGGGATCCCAGGTGGGGGAAGAGGTGTTCTTCGGCGAGGCCGCGCAGTTCCCAGAGTTGGCGGATCGCGTCGGGTGGGGCAAGGGCGAGCAGGTGGTCGGGGGTGAAGCGGCCCGTTCTGAGCAGGTTGTCGAGGGCGGATTCGCGCAATAGGCCGCGGCGGTACACATCCGTGCACAGGGCCAGTGCCCAGCAGGCGCGGCCGAGCCGGTCGACGTCCTCGGCCGTCGAGGCGACCGCGGCCTGGGCGGTCTCGATCACCGATTCGATCACCGCCGACTCCTGCGGGAAACCGAAGAAGCCGAGTAGCGGCAGCACCGGCTCATGGTCGGGGACGAGCAGGAACCGGACCTCGAAGTCGAACGCTGCGCCCAGCGTGGCGGGGTTGGCGCCGCCCGTGTCGACGAGCAGCGGTCCGGCCGCGCGACGATAAGCACCCTGCACGGCGCGGGTATTCGGATAACGGCTGTGCAGGTACTCGCGCAGCGGCGAGGTCTTGTCGCGCAGTGCCGCGGACAGATTCGTGTAGACGTACATCAGCCCTCCGAACAGTCGGGCGAGTCGTCTCGATCATGCCAGAGCCGGGAACTGGAAAGGCCCTCGACCGCGACGGTCGAGGGCCTTCGGTGGCGGGTCCTCCTGAGCCGATCGCCGTTGATCGGACTCAGGAAGAGCAAGCTCGGGTCAGCTCGTGGCGGTCGCGCCTCGGGTGAACCGAGAGTTCGTGGCAGTGCGCAAAATTCGGCGCAGGGCGGTGTCGAAGGCGTCGGTGTCTTCGATATTGCTGAGGTGACCGTGCGGCAGGACGTGGAAGTCGGTCAGGTGGCCGGAGCGGCGCAGGACCTCGACCATGGGCCGTGACATGCGCGGCGGGAGGAGGCGGTCCTGGGCGCTGGCGATCACCGTGGTGGGGACCGTCAGGTTGGCGGTGCCCGCGGTGAGGTCCATGTCGGCCATGGCCGCGGCGTGCCGGGCGCGGGCGAGCGGACGACACGAGCGGATGATGCCGATCGCGAAGTCGATCTCGTCGGCGGTCGCCGCCGGGGTGAGGATGCGGTAGCGGAACACCTGCTCGGTGAGCCAGCCGCCGGGAATCGGGACCGGCGTGAACAGCACGGTTTCGCTGATCTGCTGCGGCATCCGAATCGGTGCACCGAGGATGGTCACGGGGGTGGTGGCTACGGTGAGCTGCTTGTTGAGCAGCGGCAGCAGGTCGGTCTCGGCGCGGATGTCGGAGTTGGCGGTGTTGGCCAGCAGCACGGCGGCGGCTCGCTCGGTGACCTGCTCCGGATGATGCTTGGCCCAGGCCTGAATCGTCAGGCCGCCCATGCTGTGACCGGCGAGTACGGCCTGCTCACCGGGGCGAAGGGTCGCTTCGAGGACGGTGGCGAGGTCGTCGGCGAGCGTGTGCTCGCTGGGGGCCGCGGTGCCGAGCGTCGATTCGCCGTGGCCGCGCTGGTCGTAGGCGACCACGCGATAGCTGTCGGCGAAGGCGCTGATCTGCGGGTTCCAGTACTCGATGCTGCACGCCCAGCCGTGGATGAGCACCAGCGTCGGTGCGGTGTCGTCGCCGTAGACGTGCACCCGGAGCTCGGCTCCGTCGGCCGTGGTGACCGGGACGACCCGGTGCGGGGCGGCGGGGGCGTTGAGTTTCGCGGTGGCGAAACTGCGGGTACGCAGCCCGGCACGGAACTGGGCGGTCAGTGCGCCGGACTCGAAACTCGAGACCGTGGAACGCGCTGCCGCGAGCGTCATCATCGACTTCGCAAGCATATCGGCACTCCTTTGTGTCGTAGGCCACCGTACAGTGCGAGCTTGCGTGCTAGCTAGTGTTAGCGGGTCAGAGTGTCCCATTTGTTGCCGAGTGGGTATCGACACCTGCTTACCTTGTGAAATCGTCCGAGGCGGCCGGGGAATTACAGGCGTTGTGGCGGCCCCCAGCGGGCGCCGTTACCGTAAGAGGGTGGACAACGCGCACGTCGCGACCGGGATT
Source organism: Nocardia rosealba (assembly GCF_020216065.1). Classification (GTDB taxonomy): domain Bacteria; phylum Actinomycetota; class Actinomycetes; order Mycobacteriales; family Mycobacteriaceae; genus Nocardia; species Nocardia rosealba. Next base: position 385,896 of record NZ_JAIWNA010000005.1, on the reverse strand, counting down.
TCCGGCGCAGCCAGCACCCCGGCGCCGGCCTGGCGACGGTTCGCGCCGCCGCTGATCGCCGCAGGTCTCGGAATCGGCACCCTGGCTCTGCTGCATTTCCGCGACCCGCACGTGGAGGGTTCCTACGGCCTGTGCCCGGTGTACGCGATGTTCGGGGTGTACTGCCCCGGCTGCGGCGGGATGCGCGCGATGCACAACCTCACCGACGGCCGCATCATCGATTCCCTGCACAGCAACCTGCTCGCGCTGCCGCTGACCCTCGCGTTCGCGGCCTTCGTCGTCGACTGGTTCCTGCGCGCCGGACGTGGGCAAGGCTGGCGGTTACCCGGCCTGAGCCCGGTGACGGTGTGGACATTCTTCGGCCTGCTCATCGGGTATTCGGTGCTGCGCAACACCCCGTGGGGAACCTGGCTCACGCCCGTCTGAGGCTGGCGTGCGCGCGGGTCGACGGGCAACCTGGAACTATGCGCGATTCACTGAAGGACCGGGTCCGGCAGAAGTTGCAGCGTCATCTCGCCGAGGACGGGCCCGACCCCGAGCAGGACGACAACCGCCACATCTCGGTGGCCGACGATCTGGAAGCACTCGAGATGGTGCCCGCCGACGACCCGCTCGTCGAGGAATTGGCCCAGCGCTACTTGGTGTTCTGAGGCAGCTGCGGCAACGGTTTGGTGCCCAGCCACACCGCGAACAGCCCGCGCAGCGGCGCGACGCTGTAATGGCCCGCGAGGTCGACGAAGTCCTCGGTGGTCGCCGACGAATGCCGGTAGCGCGCGGTCCATTCGCGGATGAGCTGGAAGAACAGGTGGTCGCGCAGTTCCAGGCGCAACGCGTGCAGGGTGAGGGCGCCGCGCTTGTACACGCGGTCGTCGAACATGTCCGCCGGGCCGGGATCGCCGACGATGATGTCCTGCGGTTGGCGGGCGAGGTTCGCGTGCGCGGCGCGCGCCAGCTGATCGGCGCCCGGCCCGCCGGAGGCCTCCGACCAGAGCCATTCGGCGTAACAGGCGAAGCCTTCGTGTAGCCAGATGTCGCGCCACTGCCGCAGGGTGAGGCTGTTGCCGAACCACTGGTGTGCCAGTTCGTGGGCGACGAGTCGTTCGGCGCCGCGCCTGCCGTCGCAGTGGTTGGCGCCGAAGATGGAGATGCCCTGTGCCTCGATCGGGATGTCGAGATCGTCGTCGGTGACGACCACGCTGTAGTTCTCGAACGGGTACGGCCCGAATTTCTCGGTGAACAACGCCATCATCTGCGGCTGGCGCGCGAAGTCGTGCTCGAAGTTCGTGCGCAGGCGCGGCGGGACGATGGCCTGCATCGGCACCGGCTCGCCGGGACTGCCCACGCGGTACTTGCGGTAGTTGCCGATCTGGATGGTCGCCAGGTAGCTGGCCATCGGTTCGGGTGCCTCGTACACCCAGGTGGTCTGGCTCGCCTTGGCCTGTTTACGCATCAGGGTGCCGTTGGCCAGTGCGTAGTACGGGCTGTCGGTGGTGATCGAAATACGGTAGGACGCTTTGGAACTCGGGTGGTCGTCGCAGGGGAACCACGACGCCGCGCCGTTGGGCTGGCTGGCAACCAGTGAGCCCTCGGTGAGTTCCTCCCAGCCCACCTCGCCCCACGGACCGCGCACCGGTTTCGGCGTGCCCGAGTAGTGGACAGCGATCTCGAGCACCCCGCCCGCCGGGATCTTCTGCTGCGGGGTGAGCGCCAGCTTGCTGCGCTGATGACTGAACTTCACCGACTTGGACCCGTTGACGAACACCTTCGACACCCCTAGCGCGGGGGACAGGTCGAGGGTGAACGACGAACGGACCTCGGTGGTGACCGCGATGATCACCGCGCGCCCGGCCAGCCGATTGCTGGCCGGTTTGTAGCTCAGCTCCAGCTCGTAGCGCGACACCCGGTAGCCGCGATTGCCGTTCTGCGGGAGGTAGACGTCGATCGGGTCCTCGTAGAACGAGCGCATCAACTGGCCCAGGGCGTGATGGGGTTGCCCCACCAGCGGGTCGAGGGCGGAACCACGTCGCCGCGCATGACGAGCGAGGCCGGTCCGATGGTGGCGCCCGCGCCGATGTGGGCGGCGGGCAGGGCGACGCAGTGCGGGCCGAGGGTCGCGCCGGCGTCGAGGGTCACCGTGTCCATGGACATGATGCGGTCGTGGAACAGGTGGGTCTGCACCACGCAGCCGCGTTCCACGGTCGCGCCGTCACCGAGTGTCACCAGGTCTGCCTCCGGAAGCCAATAGGATTCGCACCATACCCCTCGGCCGATCTTGGCACCGAGTCCGCGCAACCACAGATTCATCACCGGGGTACCCGTGGCGGCCCGGGCGAACCAGGGCGCGGCGACGGTCTCGACGAAGGCGTCCGACACCTCGTTGCGCCACACGAACGAGCTCCACAGCGGATGCTCCACGGCCCGGATGCGGCCTACCAGCAGCCATTTCGCGGCGACGGCGATCATGCCCGCCACCGCGCCCGCCACCATCAGCACCAGACCCGACAGCAGCGCCGCGACCAGATAGTCGCTGTGCTGGGCGATCAGGGCCATGGTGAACAGCACGCCGAGGCCGATGGCGAAGGTCACCATCACCGGGATCAGCCGGCAGGTCTCCACGAACGCGCGCGCGAGTTTCAACCGCAGCGGCGGGTCGAAAGTGCGAGAGGTATCGGAGGATTCGGCCGCGCGACGCAACCGCACGGGCGGGCTGCCCAGCCACGACGACCCGGCCTTCGCCTTGCTCGGCGCCGCCGACAGCACCGCGACGAGCCCGTTCTTCGGCACCCGGCGACCGGGCGCCGTCATCCCGGAATTGCCGAGGAAGGCGCGCTTTCCGACCTTGGCCTCGCCGATGCGCAGCCAGCCGCCGCCGAGTTCGTAGCTGCCGATCATGGTGTCGTCGGCCAGGAACGCACCGTCGGCGACCACGGTGAACTTGGGCAGCAACAGCACCGTCGAGGCTTCGACGTTCTTGCCGATCCGCGCGCCGAGCAGCCGCAACCAGATCGGGGTGAGCAAGCTGGCGTACAGCGGGAACAGGAAGGTTCGGGCCGAGTCGAGCAGGCGTTCGGTGGCCCACACCTGCCAGCCCGTGCGGCTGCGCACCGGGTGGTAGCCCTCGCGCAGGCCGATGCCGAGCAGGCGGACCGCGATCACGGTCGCCACCGCGTACACACCGAGGCTGAGCAGGGTGGCGACCGGCAGGATCGCGAAGCCGCGCAGGGCGGCGGCGCCGATGGTCGTCTCCTCGCGGACCCACCAGGCGATGAACGTGCCGCCGACGGCCAGGCCGAGCACCGGCATCGCGGCGAGCGCCATCGACGACAGGCCGAACACGATCAGCCAGTGCCTGGCGCGCTCGGGGGAGTGGTCGGGCCAGCGACGCGGCGCCTTACCGGTCTTCGCCGCTGGTGAGCCCGCCCATTCCTGTTCGCCCTTGACCTTGCCGGACACCGCCGAACCGGGCGCGATCTCGGCCCGCTTACCGATCTTGGTTCCGGGCAGCAGGATCGACCTGGCGCCGATCACCGCGCCGTCGCCGATGGTGATGCCGCCGATGTGCACGCGGTCGCCGTCGACCCAGTAACCGGACAGATCGACCTCGGGTTCCACGCTCGCGCCGTCGCCGAGTTCGAGCATGCCGGTGACCGGCGGCAGGGAGTGCAAGTCGACGCCCTTGCCGATCTTGGCACCGAGCGCCCGCGCGAACGGCACCATCAGCGGTGCGCCCGAAAGACTTTCGGCGCCACTGGCTTCCGAGAGCCGCACGGCCGCCCACAGGCGAAGATGCACCCACGAACCGCGCGGGTAGGTGCCGGGGCGCAACCCGGCGAGCAGCACGCGGGCGCCCGCCACGCACAGTGTCATCCGGCCGATCGGCGAGATGAACAGCACGAACGCCAGCACGATCCACCACCACGACAACCGGGGCAGCCACGGCAGCGAACCGGACCAGCCGGCGATCGCCGACACCACCGCCAGCCAGGTGACCCACTGCAACCCGGTGAGCGTGGTGAGCGGGATGGTGGCCAGTACCTGGGTGAGCTGAGCGCGCAGGGGAGTCGGTTCCACCACCCGCGCGTCGACGGCGGCGACAGGGGCGCTGCCGTCGAGGAACTGCACCAGCGAACCCAGGCGCGGATGATCGTAGAGATCGGCCACGGTGACATGCGGATACCGCTCACGCAGCGCGCCGACCAGCTGGGCGGCCGAGAGCGAACCGCCGCCCACATCGAAGAAGTCGGTGTCGAGATCGGTGACCTCGGCGCCGAGAATGGCGTCCCACAGTCCCGCGACCCAGGCGGCGGTGCCGCTCAGCCCGTGGTCGGCGGTGTCGTCGGTGCTCGGCAGCGGCCACGGCAGAGCGTCGCGGTCGACCTTGCCGGAGGTGCGCGTCGGCAGGTCTGCCACCACGGCGAGGCGCGGGACCAGCGGTGCCGGAAGTTGTTCGGCCAGTATCTTTCTGGCCTGTTTGGCGTCGAAATCCGGTCCGGCGCCGGTGAGGTAGCCGACGAGGATCTTGTTGCCCGCCTTGGTGGTCCGGATCGCGGCGGCCGCACCGCTCACGCCGGGCAGATGCTGGAGGGCATTGTCGATCTCGCCGAGTTCGATGCGGCGGCCACCGATCTTGATCTGATCGTCGGCGCGGCCGAGGAAGATCAGGCCCCCGGGGTCGTTGCGCACGAGATCGCCACTGCGATAAGCGCGTTCCCAACCGAGCGACGGCAGCGGTGCGTACTTCTCGGCATCCTTGGCCGGGTCGAGGTAGCGGGCCAGGCCGACACCGCCGATCACGAGTTCACCGGTTTCGCCCGTCGGTACCGGATTGCCCTGCGGGTCAACGACAGTGAGGTCCCAGCCGTCGAGCGGCAGACCGATGCGCACCGGCATTTCACCGGTGAGCAGCGCCGCGCACGCGACGACCGTCGCCTCGGTGGGGCCGTAGGTGTTCCACACCTCGCGGTCGGCACCCGCCAGACGTTCGGCCAGCTCCGGCGGCACGGCCTCGCCACCGAAGATCAGCAGCCGCACCGATTCCAGGGCATCCGAGGGCCACGTGGCGGCCAGTGTCGGCACTGTGGAGACGACACTGATCTCGCGGCGCATCAACCACGGCCCGAGATCGGCGCCGGTGCGGACCAGGTCGCGCGGGGCGGGAACGAGGCAGGCGCCGTTGCGCCATGCCAGCCACATCTCCTCGCAGGAGGCGTCGAACGCCACCGACAGGCCGGCCAGCACGCGGTCGCCGGGACCGATCGGGGCGTCGCGCAGGAACAACCTGGCCTCGGCGTCGACGAACGCGGCGGCGTTGCGGTGGGTCACCGCAACACCTTTCGGGGTGCCGGTGGAACCGGAGGTGAAGATGATCCAGGCATCGTCGGCGGGAGTGGGCAGGGTGTGCGGATCGCTGTGACCGTTGCCCGCGACGGCGGTGTCGGACTCGATGCCCGCGGCGGTCGCGATCGCGCTCACCCGCGCCTCACCGAAGACGAGCCGGGCACGTTCCTCCGGATCGTCGGCGTCGACGGGCACGTAGGCGGCACCGCAGTAGAGCACCGCGAGAATGGTGACGTACAGCGCGGCGCTGCCCGAGGGCATCCGCACGCCCACCCGGTCGCCCGGGCGGACCCCGGCCTCGGCGAGCTCGGTCATCCTGGCTTCGATCGCGGCGACCAGCTCCATGTAACTGAGCACGGTCGTGCCGTCGTCGATCGCGGGCGCGTCGGGGTGGGCAAGGGCAGTGCTGGTGAGAATGTCGACCAGGGTGCGTGGCGGCGCGGCCAGATCGGCGCGCAGCAGCGGATCGTGCCGCCGGTTCGCCGGGCCCTCGGTGCGTGGCTCGAGCATCGTGCTCAGTCCACCTCTCATCGGTTGACCCCCATCGGTGTCTGTTGTTTCACGGTCGGGTTACCGGAGGGCAAACGGGATGGTCACCAGTTGCCAACGGTACCGGGAGTTGTCGGGCGCGCCCGGCAGCTACGGGGCGGGCGCCGCGGGTGTCTCGCCGAGTGCGGTGAGCGCGAGCCGGTGCAGGGTGGCCTGTTCGTCGGCGTCGAGCCGGGCGAGAGCGCGAGCGGTGGCCTCGGCGATCAGCTTGTCGGTGCGCTTGCACTGCTTGCGGCCCGCGTCGGTGATGCGCAGCCGGTATTTGCGGCGATCCTTGCCGTCGCGGGTGCGTTCGACCAGGCCCGCGCCCTCCAGTGCGTCGATCAGGCGGACCACCTCGCTGCGGTCGATGCCGAGCGACTCGCCGACTTTCTTCTGGGTGAGGTCGGCGTTCTCCTCGATGAAGGTGAGCACCCAGTGGTCACGCAGCGGGACGTCGATCTCGGCGTGCATGGCTTTGGTGAGCCTGCCGAGCGCGTACACCGGGTAGCGCGCCAGGCCGCGTTCGGGGTTCGTGGTCGAAGGCATGGCGGCCACTCTAGCAAATAGTGGGGGGACTCAATCATTTGGGGTGTCCATGATCGGGATTGCCGCCTGTTGGCGCATGGGCAATCCAGGGGCAATCGAGACATGGTGGCGAGCAACATCTTTCGATCGGTGGTTGACAGCGGCCCGGATCGTCTGCCAATCTCGATGCCAGGTCACGAGTACCAGCGACAAGCCCCGGCTAGCTGGTCGGCAACCCTCCTCCGCGGTGGGGTGCTCCGGGTGACGACCAGGCCGACGTCCGAAGTGGACGCGGCAAGCGCGGACTCTCTCTACGTGGTGAGTCCCTGAGCCGACGGGATATTCGTCATGACCGCTGTTATCGACCCCACCTGTGCCCTCGCCGCCGTTTCCGGTGCCGACCTGCGCGTTCCGCTCGTCCAGGGCGGAACGAACACCTACGCCAACTTCGACTACGCGGCGAGCGCACCCGCATTGCGCCAGGTCACCGACCGGATTTCGCAACTGCTGCCGTACTACGCCAGCGTGCACCGCGGCGCCGGGTACGCCTCGCGGATCTCCACCGAGTGCTATGAGGCCTCGCGCGGCTCGGTCGCCCGGTTCCTCGACGCCGCCGACGACCAGGTCGTGGTGTTCACCCGCAACACCACCGACTCGCTGAACCTGCTGGCCGGATGCGTGCCGGGGGAGACGGTGGTGCTCGATATCGAACACCACGCCAACTTCCTGCCGTGGACGCGCAACGGGCGAAGGGTTGTCCGGGCCGCCGCGACGCTCGAGGAGACCATTCAGCGGATCGTCGCCGAATTGTGCAGCAGGCCGGCGGCTCTGCTCGCCGTCACCGGCGCGTCGAATGTGACCGGTGAGGTGCTGCCGCTGGAGGGCCTGGCCCATATCGCGCATCTGTGTGGTGCCCGGATCCTCGTCGACGCCGCCCAGCTGGCGCCGCACCGGCGGATCTCCTTGCGCGAGAGCGGCATCGACTACCTGGCCTTCTCCGGGCACAAGCTGTACGCGCCGTTCGGATCCGGGGTGCTCGTCGGCAGGCGCGACTGGCTCGACGCGGCCGAGCCGTACCTGGCCGGTGGTGGCGCGGTGCGCAATGTCGGTGTGGCGGAAGCGGAGTGGGCGCCGGCGCCGCAACGCCACGAAGCCGGCTCACCCAATGTCCTCGGCGCGGCCGCCATCGCCGCCGCCTGTGACGCGCTCGCCGCCCTCGACCCCGAGGAACTGGTCACTCACGAACGCACCCTGGCCGACCGGCTGCGCGACGGCCTCGCCGCGATCCCCGGTGTGCGACCCGTCCGCATCTGGTCCGACAGCCCCGACTCCGTCGGCATCGTCGCCTTCACCGTCGACGGCTACACCCCCGGCCACGTCGCCGCCTACCTCTCCGCCGAACACGCCATCGGCCTGCGCGACGGCCGTTTCTGCGCCCATCCGCTCCTGACGAGTCTCGGCCTCGACGCCGCCCTCCGCGCCAGCATCGGCCTCGGCACCACCCCCGCCGACATCGACCGCCTGATCACCGCCCTCACCACCCTGGTAACCACCGGCCCCACCTGGACTTACGCCCCCACCAACGGCCACTGGAACCCCACCCCCGAAACCCGCCCCCTCACCCCCGACCCCACCGGCGCTACCCCTTGCCTCATCGGCTGATCGGCTGATCGGGAAGCAAAGTTCGACCAATGCGTTTGGCGTGTCACCGAATTGGGTAACGAGCCCCGAATCGGTCGCGATGAAGCCCCCGACCTACCAGGTACTTCTAAGGGGAAATAATGACGCGACCGATTCAGCCACCCGATCCGTGGGCTCGTCCGCCGAGGCAGCGCGACAAGAAGCGGCGATGGCCGTGGGTGGTCGGAATCGGTGTTCTCGGATTGTGTGGGCTCTCGGTGATCGGAGCTGTGTTCGGCGAATCGGAGTCCGACAAGATCGTGTCGACCTCGACGACGCGCGTCGTCCCATCGTCGACCACCTCGATCGTCTTGCCCCCTACCTCGGTCGAGACAGCGGCACCGATTGCGCCGCCACCGGTCGCGACGGTGACGACGACGGTGGCGCGTCCGACGGTGGTGGTACCGACAACGACGGTCACCTCGGCCCCGCCGGTTATCACGCCGGTTGCCCCGCCCCCACCGGCGACTACGCCGTATGTGCCGCCGCCTACGGTCGATTTGCCCGAACCCGAGCTTCCGTCGCCCGCCGACGTCTACTACGACAGCTGCGAGGCCGCGCGACGAGCCGGCGCTGCTCCGCTCCATCGCGGTGAACCCGGCTATGGCAGCCATCTGGACCGAGACGGCGACGGCGTGGCCTGCGAACGGCGCTGACAACGCGGAACCGGCTACGCGTCGAGCAGCTAAGCCGTGGTGTCGATGGTGTGGATGACATCGTCGATGCGGACGTGTTCGGAGATGTTGTCCGAGAAGAAGAACGAGTATTCGCCTCGAGGGCTGAGGTGGATGTGCATCCCCTGTAGGACCCCTCGAGCAATCGGAGTGCCTGCTCGCCGGAGTTCGACGGTATCGCCCGTATCGAAATTCCCGCTGGCATAGCCGACTACGAACGGAGTCGGCCGGAAGCTCACGGGGTAGACGCCGGTCACGCGGAACTCGCTCATGGCGGGGAGCGGATCAGGTGTCGAGGGGGGTGGGGCGGTGGTATCTGCCGTTGTAATACAGCAGGGGGGCGGCGGAGGGGGAGTCGGCTGATTCGTCGTGGACTCGGGTTACCAGGCCTACCGCGAGGGTGTGGTCGCCCAGGTCGATGAGTTGGTGGATGGTGGTGCGGAGCCAGATGGGGGTGCCGTGCAGGATCGGTTCGCCGGTGTCGAGGGTGGTCCAGAGGGCTCGGTCGGTGAAGCGGTCGGCGGCGGAGCGGGAGAAGCGGTGGGCCAGGTGGTGCTGGTGCTCGCCGAGAAAATGGATGACCACGGAGTCGGCGGCGCGCAGGGCCGCGATGCTCGACGAGGTGTGCGCGATATTGAACGACACCAGCGGCGGTTCCAGCGACAGCGACGCGAACGAGGTGGCGGTGAAACCCACCGGTCCGGTCTCGGCGCCGATCGTCACCACCGTGACGCCCGCCGGATAGTGCCGCATCGACGCCCGATACTGCTCGGCGGTGATCCCACTCAGGTCGTCGGGAACGACGAGGTCGGCCGGAGTTCGTTGCATATCACCCACAGGCCCCAAACTACGCCCGCCATCCGAGCCCGCCTATGGACAGGCTCACGCCGAGGAAAACCCTTCAGTCGATGTCCACCGGCAATCCCGCGGTGATGCGGATGAGTTCGCGGTAGCTGGTACGGAAGACGGTGGTGGGGTGGCCGCCCGCTGCCCAGATTTCGCGATGGGCGGACAGGGCGGTGTCGACCCAGGTGGGCAGGTTGGTCGGGTGGCCGACGGGGGCGGTGCCGGTGATGGGCTGACCGGTGACGCGCTCGGCGAGGGCGGTGGGGCAGGGGGTGAGCTTTCCTTCGAGGCGGGGGCCGGTGCGGTGCAGGTCCACCTGGTGATGGGCGGCTACCAGCAGCAGGACCGGGTCGTTGTCGAGGAGGAACAGCTGCGCGGTGGTGATGGCGCTGGGGTGGGCACCGAAGGCGCGCGCGGCATCGAGGGCGCTGGTGGTCGGCGTGTCGGGGGAGACGATGACGCCGTGGTGGCCGCGCGCGATGAGCGTGTCGGCCACCCGGCACGCGACCATAGGCAAGGACGACCTGCGCATGTCATCCAGAGTAGGACTGTCGGTCGAATTATGCCGGGAGAGTGAGATTTTCGGGTTGCCGCGAATTCGCTCCGGACGCCGGACGGGGTGGGCGCACCCGATGAGGCCATAATCAGCGCATGAGTGAATGGAAGGCCTTCGCCGTCGAGATCGCCGACAATATCGCCCAGGTCACCCTGACCGGGCCCGGCAAGGGCAATGCGATGGGACCGGATTTCTGGCGCGAACTGCCGGAGATCTTCGCCGAGCTGGACGCCGATCCGCAGGTGCGCGCCGTGGTGCTCACCGGGTCGGGCAAGCATTTCTCCTACGGCCTCGACCTGGCCGCGATGGGTGGCACGCTCGGCCCGGTGCTGGCCGACGGCGCCAAGGCGGCCCAGCGCACCGAGTTCCTCAAGGAGGTCCGGCGCATGCAGGACTCCGTCACCTCGGTGGCCACCTGCGTGAAGCCGGTGATCGCGGCGGTGTCGGGCTGGTGCATCGGTGGCGGGCTCGACCTGATCGCGGCCGCCGACATCCGCCTGGCCAGCGCCGACGCCAAGTTCAGCCTGCGTGAGGCGAAGGTGGCGATCGTGGCCGATATCGGTTCGCTGCAGCGTCTGCCGGGCATCATCGGTGAGGGCCACCTGCGCGAATTGGCTTACACCGCAAAGGATATCGACGCGGCCCGGGCCGAGCGGATCGGTCTGGTGAACGAGGTGTTCGCCGATCAGGAAGCGGTGCTCGCGGCGGCGCACGCGATGGCGCGCGAGATCGCCGACAATCCGCCGCTGGTGGTGCAGGGCATCAAGGATGTGCTCGAGCACCGCACCGCCCCGGGCGTGGCCGACGGTCTGCGCTACGTCTCGGCGTGGAACGCGGCGTTCCTGCCCTCGCACGACCTCACCGAGGCGATGACGGCGGTCTTCCAGAAGCGCGCCCCGCAGTTCAAGGGCGAGTAAAGCCAGCTTAAACGGTTGCCCCGGCAGCCGGTCTGCCCACATACTTGCATTACACAACTAGTTGACTGATACAAGTAAAGGGTGATGCGGTGACGGAGTACGACCCGGCGATCGACACGATCGCCGTCCAACTCGTGCGCCTGCACCGGCTGCGCGACCGCGCCCTCGCCCAGATGAAGGACCGCTCGGGCATCGAACCGGCGGGCTTCGTTGTGCTGTTCCGGCTGGTCTGCGACGGGCCGATGCGCTCGGGCGCGCTGGCCGAGGCGGTGAATTCGGATGCCTCGACGGTGAGCAGGCAGGTGGCGCAGCTGGTGGAACGCGGGCTCGTGGTCCGCATGGCCGACCCCGACGACGGCCGCGCCACCGTGCTGGCTGCCACCGACTACGGCCGCGAGACCGCCGACCGGATCCGGGAGCGGCGTCGCGAATCCATCACCATCGTCACCCAGGACTGGCCCGAACCCGACCGCGAGCGTTTCGCCGCCCTGCTCACCCGCTTCGTGGAGGACTACGACCGGGCCCGGCCCCTGCTCCTCACGCTCAACCCATCGGAGAACGACTCGTGACGACGACCGTGGCCTTGGAGGAATCGCCCGCCGGTTTCACCCATCGCCAGATTCTGACCATCCTGTCCGGGTTGATGCTCGGCATGCTGCTGGCTTCGCTCGATCAGACGATCGTGTCGACCTCCATCCGCACCATCGCCGACGACCTGCACGGCTACTCGCTGCAGGCCTGGGCGACAACGGCCTACCTCATCACCGCGACGATCAGCACCCCGCTCTACGGCAAGCTCTCGGACATGTTCGGCCGAAAGCCGTTCTTCCTCACCGCGATCGGGCTGTTCATCATCGGTTCGCTGCTGTGCACGCTGGCGCAATCGATGTATCAGCTCGCCGCGTTCCGCGCCTTCCAGGGCCTCGGCGCGGGCGGCCTGATGTCGCTGGCGCTCGCCATCATGGGCGACATCATCGGACCGCGTGAACGCGCCCGCTACCAGGGCTATTTCCTTGCCGTGTTCGGTATTTCGAGTGTGCTCGGCCCGGTGCTCGGCGGCCTGCTGGCCGGGCAGGACAGCATTCTCGGCATCACCGGCTGGCGCTGGGTTTTCCTGGTGAACGTGCCGCTCGGCCTGCTCGCACTGGTCGTCGTGACGCGGGTGCTGCACCTGCCGCGCAAGCCGCACGCCACGCACCGCATCGACTTCGCGGGTGCGCTCGTGCTGGCGGTCGGCTTGGTCCCGCTGCTGATCGTGGCCGAACAGGGGCGCGAGTGGGGCTGGGGCAGTACCGGTTCGGTGGTCTGCTACGTGATCGGCGCGCTCGGGCTGATCGGGTTCGTCGCGATCGAGAAGTACATGGGTGACGCGGCGCTGATCCCGTTGCGCATCTTCGACAATGTCACCTTCACCCTCGGGGTGGTCATCTCGTTCGTCGTCGGTGCGGCGATGTTCGGCGGGATGCTGCTGCTGCCGCAATACCTGCAGGTGGTGCGCGGTGCGGGGCCGACCGAGGCGGGTCTGCAGATGCTGCCGATGGTGCTCGGGCTGATGCTCGGGTCCATCCTCTCGGGCCGGTTGATCTCCAAAACCGGGCGCTACCGCGCCTTTCCGCTGATCGGTGCGGCCACGCTCACTCTCGGCCTGTTCCTGCTGCACCTGCTCGACGCGCACAGCCCGCTGTGGCTGGCGATGATCTTCATGGCGGTCGCCGGTTTCGGCCTCGGCAATCTGATGCAGCCGCTCACCCTCGCCCTGCAGAACGCGTTGCCGCCCAAGGACATGGGTGTGTCCACCGCCGCGGCCACGTTCTTCCGGCAGATCGGTGGCACCCTCGGTGCCGCGGTGTTCCTCTCGGTCCTGTTCACCCTGCTCACCCCGAACATCACCGACGAACTGCGGCAGGCGGCGACCGATCCGGCCTACCAGCAGGCCGTGGTCGAGGGCGCCCGCAGCAGCAACCCGGCCGACGCCGCGCTGTCGCAGGGTCTGCTGGCCCAGGACACCTCGGCGGCCGGAAAGGTCTTGCAGGACAGCTCGATCATCCAGCAGCTCGACCCGCAGCTGGCCGAACCGTTCCAGGTGGGCTTCGCCGACTCCATGTCGACGGTGTTCCTGTTCGCCACCGGTGTCGCGCTGCTGGCACTGCTGCTCGTGCTGTTCTGGAAGGAAGTGCCGCTGCGAATGTCGGGTGGCCTGCAGGCGGCGGGCGACGCGAAAGCCGCGGAGGGCATCGGCGCCCTGACCGACACCGCCGCGCAGTCGTTGAAGGGTGGGAAAGGTGAAGCGACCTAGGTGGGCCCGAAAGGCCCCCTAGGGGTGGCTGTTTCGGCGGTCGAACAGCCATAACGTTCCTGATGTCGCAACGAACATCAGGAGAACGACATGCGCATCAAGACCACCATCGCCGCCGCACTGCTGGCCCTGGCTACCGTCGCCGGGGTGTCGACGGTCACCGCGGGCACCGCCGCAGCGGCCGCGCCGGAGGGCACGTACTACGGCACCTACTACGAGCTCTACCAGTGCCGCGCCGACGGCGAGTCGTCCTACACCGGCGGCTACTACTGGCAGTGCGTCGAGACCTGGGAGGGCTGGGACCTCTACATCTGGTACTGATCCACCAGGAACAGAAAAGCGGGAAGTCCAATCCCCTTCGGACTTCCCGCTTTTCGGCGTCTATCGGCTCAGTGGCCGGATTCCTTCAGCCGGGCGAAGGCCTCGTCGATGATCTTGACGGCCTCGGCGCGGTCGAGCCACTCCGAACCCTTCACGAACTTGCCGGGCTCGAGATCCTTGTAGCGCTCGAAGAAGTGCTTGATCGCGGCCAGCTCGAAGTCCGGGACGTCGGTGATGTCCTGGATGTAATCCCAGCGCGGGTCGCCCGCGGGCACACACAGGATCTTGTCGTCGCCACCGGCCTCGTCGGTCATCCGGTACACCGCGACGGGGCGGGCCTCGACGATGACTCCGGGGAACACCGATTCCGGCAGCAGCACCAGCGCGTCCAGCGGATCGCCGTCCTCACCGAGGGTGTTCTCGATGAAGCCGTAGTCGGCCGGGTAGGCCATGGAGGTGTACAGGTACCGGTCGAGCTTCACCCGGCCGCTCTCGTGATCGACCTCGTACTTGTTCCGAGAACCCTTGGGAATCTCGATGGTGACGTCGAACTCCACGCCATCTCCTTGTTCGTTCGAGTGCTTGTGTGCCGAATCGCCAGATCGTTCTGGGGAACCGTTGCGCAACGAGGATAGTGTGGTGTGCTGGAACACCGGTGCGGCAGGCGGCTCAGCGCGGCCGGGCGTCGGGCGGGCTAGAGGAGAAACGACGGTCGTGATCGGTCCAAGCGAACAGAATCCCGGATGGCAGGAGCCGCGACGTCGCCGGTCGGGGTGGATCTGGCTGTCAGCGGTGGTGGTCGCCCTGCTGCTGATCGGCGGCGGCTTCGCGGTGATCGCCCGGCCGTGGACGCCGGAATTCCGGCACGGCGGGCTCACCGTCGCCGACGCGCCGTCTGCCGCCACCCCGACCACCGCCATCGCCCCGGCCAGATCGGACGCACCCGCGCCGACGGTCGCCGGGATCGCCGCCGCGCTCGCGCAGGTGACCAGCAGCCCCGATCTCGGCGCGTTCGCGGGCCAGGTCACCGATCCGACCAGCGGAACTGTGCTCTGGAGCCAGGAGCCGACCAAGGCGATGATCCCGTCGTCCACGGCCAAGATCATGCTGGTCGCGGCCGCGCTGCTCACCCTGCCCGACGATCAGCGGGTCGCCACCCGCGTCGTCGCCGGAGCGCCGGGGGAGCTGGTGCTCGTCGGCGCCGGCGATCCGACGCTCACCACCCGCGCCGACGGCGGCTACTACACCGACGGTCCGCGCATCGCCGACCTCGCCGCACAGATCAAGGCGGCGGGCAAGCAGGCGAGCGCGATCGTCGTCGACACCTCCGCCTACACCGGTCCGACCATGGCGGCCGGCTGGGACCCGATCGACATCCCCGAGGGCTCGATCACCCCCATCGAACCGGTGATGCTCGACGGCGGGCGGTTCGACCCGTCGGCCGACTACTCACCGCGCACCTCGACCCCCGCACTCGACGCGGGCCGCGCCCTCGCCGCCGAACTCGGCATCGACCCGGCCGCCGTGCGCGTCGGCCAGGCCGCGAGCAACGGTGCGGAGATCGCGAAGGTCGAGTCGGCGCCGCTGCGAATCCGCTTGCACGACATGATGATCCATTCCGACAACGTGCTCGCCGAGACCATCGGGCGCGAACTCGCCGTCGCCACCGGACGCGAGGCGTCCTTCGCCGGTGCCACCGCCGCCACCGCCGCCGCGCTCACCAGCGCCGGCTTCGACGTGAGCGGCCTGCACCTGGCCGACAACAGCGGCCTGTCCGTAGACGACCGGGTGCCGCCGCGACTGCTCGACACCATCGTCGCCACCGCCGCCAAGCCCACCGGCGACGCCGCCGTGGTGCCGGCCGGTACCCAGGCCAGGCCCGAAAACGATCCACGCGCAGCGGCTCTGGCGCCCCTGCTCGACGACCTGCCCGTCGCGGGCGGAACCGGGACGCTGGCCCCGCGCTTCGTCACCCAGAACCGCGAGGGCGCGGGCTGGGTGCGGGCCAAGACCGGAACTCTGAGCGTGGCAAGCGCGTTGGTGGGATATGTGCTCGACCGGGACGGGCGGGTACTGACCTTCGCGCTCATGTCCAACGACCGGCTGCCGGAGGTCAGCAGACCCGCGCTCGACGCGGTGGCGGGTGCCCTGCGCAACTGTGGATGTTCCTGAGAGCGGGTGGCGATGAGCGAGGACAAGACCGGGCGCAAGAATCCCGGATTCAGTGCGGTCGTCGACTGGCGGCTGGCCGCGAGGACCGGGGCGCTGCTCGCGCCACCGGGACCACGTACCTCGCGCGAGACCGCCGAACAGGTCGTCGCCGAACTGGCCTCGGCCTCGATCCTCGCCGAGATGCCGGTGCGCGAGGTAAGCGGGCTGCTCGACGACCGGCCGGTACCCGAGGCGCGGATCGTCGACCGGCCCGGCTGGATCGCGGCGGCCGCCGACTCGATGTCGGTGCTCACCGGCACCGGCGCGGGCAAAGGCCCGTTCGCGGGGAAACCGGCGGGCGTGCAGGCCGGGACCATGCTGGCGTTCCTGTCCACCGCGATCCTCGGCCAATACGACCCGTTCACCGGTGAGGACGGCACCTTGCTGCTGGTCGCGCCCAATATTCTCGGTGTCGAACGTGCCCTCGGTGTCGACTCCAGCGATTTCCGGCTGTGGGTGTGCCTGCACGAGGTGACCCACCGGGTGCAGTTCTCCTCCGCACCCTGGCTCGCCGGATACATGCGCACCAATGTCGACATCCTCAGCGAGGTCGGCGAGGAACCGATGAGCGAGATGCTCACCCGGCTCGTCGGCGAACTGCGCGCCCGCCGCAGCGGTGACCTCGCCGACGATCCGAACGCCAAGGGCATCGTCGGCCTGCTGCGCGCGGCCCAGGCGCCACCTCAGCGCGAGGCACTCGACCGGCTGCTCATGCTCGGCACCCTGCTCGAAGGGCACGCCGACCACGTGATGGACGCCGTCGGCCCCTCGGTGGTGCCGAGCGTCGCCCACATCCGGGCCGCCTTCGATCGGCGCAGGCAGAAGCCATCCAACCCGATCCAGCGGATCCTGCGGGCGCTGCTCGGCGTGGACGCCAAGGTGGCGCAGTACGTGCGGGGCAAGAAATTCGTCGACGCGGTGGTCGAGCGGGTGGGTGTCACGGAGTTCAACACCATCTGGACGAATGCGGACACGCTGCCTCGACTCGACGAGGTCGATGCGCCGCAACGGTGGATCGACCGCGTGCTGTAGCCGGTGCGGACGCCGAAACTCCCCGAAACCCCGGCGGTGCTGGCAGTTCGCCGTGCCGTGCGTCAGTGGTTCAGCGCGCACGGTGAGCGCGGTCCGATCGTCGTCGCCTTGTCGGGAGGCGCCGATTCGCTGGCATTGGTCGCGGGCGCCGTCATCGAGTGCGGGGCGGTGACCGCCGTCGTCGTGGATCACCGGCTACAGGACGGGTCGGGCGAGGTCGCCCGGCGGGCTGCCGAACAAGCCCTCGCGCTGGGCTGCGTGGACGCGCAGGTCGTCGCGGTCGAGGTCGGACGCGAGGGCGGGGTCGAGGCGGCGGCTCGAGCGGCTCGGTACGCGGCGCTGGAGTCGGTGCGGGACGGTCGGCCGGTTCTGCTCGGGCACACCCTCGACGATCAGGCCGAGACGGTGTTGCTCGGCTTGGCGCGTGGGTCGGGTGGGCGGTCCATCCAGGGGATGGCGGCGTGGAACGAGCCGTGGGGGCGGCCGTTGCTCGGGGTCCGGCGGGCGCAGACCGAGCAGCTGTGCGCCGACCTGGGGCTCGAGGCGTGGCGCGATCCGCACAACGACGACCCGGCCTACACGCGGGTGCGAGTGCGCAACGAAGTGCTGCCGTTGCTCGAGGACGTGCTCGGCGGGGGCGTGGCGCAGGCATTGGCTCGCACCGCCGACCAGTTGCGCGCCGACGGTGCCGTCCTCGACGACCTCGCGCGCGAACTCCTGGGCGCCGCCCGAATGCCTGCCGTTCGACCCCGAGCTGTGCTCGGCGAGACCCGGTCGCCGACCGCTGAAGGGCCGTCGTCGGCTCGGCCCGCTGGTGGCGTCGGCGAGACCGGTGGGCCGATGATCCACGAAGGGGCAGACGCCGGACCCGGCAGTGGCGGCGACGACAGCGATCGGTCCGCCCTCGCGATCGAGATTCTGACCACTGCACCGGCGGCCCTGCGTCGCCGGGCGATCCGCGCCTGGCTGACCGAACAGGGCGTCAGCGGCCTGATGAACACCCACTTACAGTCGATCGACGAGCTGGTGAGCAACTGGCGCGGTCAGGGCGGGGTGGCGATCGGGGGCGGGAGCAGGGCCCACCGGTTGGTCGTAGTGCGTGAACATGGCACGCTGACCGTGCGCGCCCAGCCGCGTTTCGATGCCACATAATGGATCGGTCGAGCCGGGACCGACACCACGAAGGGATACCCACTTCCGTGTACGGAGACGACATCGCGTCGGTGCTGATCACCGAAGACGAGATCAAGGCAAAGATCGAAGAGCTCGCCGAACTCGTCGCCAAGCGGTACCCGCCGGATTCTCCCGAAGGCGACCTGCTGCTGATCTGCGTCCTCAAGGGCGCGATCTTCTTCGTGACCGACTTCGCCAGGGCCCTGCCCATCCCCACCCAGCTCGAATTCATGGCCGTGTCGTCCTACGGGTCGTCCACCTCGTCCTCGGGCGTCGTGCGCATCATGAAGGACCTGGACAAGGACATCGCGGGCCGCAACGTCCTCATCGTCGAAGACATCATCGACTCGGGCCTGACCCTGTCGTGGCTCAAGCGCAACCTGGCCACCCGCAACCCGGCCTCGCTGGAAGTGGTGACCCTGTTGCGCAAGCCCGACGCCTTACGCACCCCGGTCGACGTGGCTCACGTCGGCTTCGACATCCCCAACGAGTTCGTCGTCGGCTACGGCCTCGATTACGCCGAGCGCTACCGCGACCTGCCCTACATCGGCACCCTGAACCCCGCCGTCTACTCCTGAGCCGAGCCCACGCGCAGTAGCGCGCGGATATCGGTCTCGATCACCCGGAACACCAGCAGCGCCCCGACGAAACCGAGCACCCCGCCCGCGCACACCGTGCGCAGCGGGGCGAGCGTCGCGAGCAGGTCGTCGACCGGCAGGAACGTCGCGCCCGCGATGGTGAGCAGCGGAATCGACGCGGCCACCACCAGGTACCGGTGGCAGCGGGCGCGCAGGCCCGACAGCGCCGCGTGGTCGGCGCGCAGGTCTTGACCGTGGTGCAGGAGCAGCGGATACACGCAGCGCACCAGGTACAGGGTGATGAGGAAGAACGGGTAGGTCATCGCGACCGCGGCGCACAGACAGGCGACCAGCAGCAGGTGGATCGCGGTGCGCATCGGTGGGTCGTCGACCAGGTTCAATGTGATCGCCAGTCCGGCCGAGCCCGCGATCCACAGGACGAAGGCCACGGCCACGGCCCAGTCGGCCAGGCGCAGGCAATCGCGGCCGGTGCGCGCGAGCACGGCCGGCTCGCACGGTCTGCCCGCGCGCAGTCGGCGGGGCACGGTGAGCAGCCTTCTGCCCAGATAGATCATGGTTGCGGCGCCCGCGGTGAAGAAGGCCGCGTTCATGGTGATCGCGTAGGTCCGCCGGATGGGTTGGACCGCGGGGTCGAGCCCGTGGAGCAGGGACATGTTGAGTCCCCGGTTGTAGTAGGCAGCCAGCAGATTCGGGATGAGGATCGCCAGGGCGAGTACGGGAAACAGGTACGGCTGCAAGCGGTTTCGCCAGCTGCGTGGTGGGGGGTCGACGAGTTCGCGGGCGTGGGGGTCGAGGCAGAGCTCGAATTGCGCGACCAGGAGGTCGGCGTCCGACCAGCGATTCTCGCGTTCGGGCGACAGGCAGGTGAGCAGAATTCGGCGCAACGCGGCCGGGCAATCGGCGGGCAGCTCGCCGACCACCGCACCGTGGCGGCGGTCCAGCACCGCGGCCGGGTCGTCGTTGTCGCCGTCGAAAGGCTTTGTCCCCGTGAGCAGTTCCCATAGCAACACCCCGAGGGAGAAGATGTCGGCGCGAGTGTCCAGGTCGGCGGGATCGCGCCCGAAGTAGCAGGCTTCGAGCTGCTCGGGCGACATGTAGGCCGGCGAGCCACCGAAGTAGGACGCAGCGGACACCTCGGTGGCCGAGTGGCTGAAACTGATGTTGAAATCGGCCAGCTTGGGCACGCCTTCGGCGCTGAGCAGCACGTTGGCCGGCTTCACGTCGCGATGCAGCACGCCACGTGCGGCGGCGTAGCTCAGCGCGGCCGCGAGTCTGCTGCCCAGCCACGCGACGGTCTCGGGCCAGGTCAGTGCGGCGATCTCGCCGCGCACCGCCGAGTCGCCCGGGCGGATCTCACCCTTTTCCTCCATGGCCGCGTCGACGGCGTCGAGCAGCAGGGCGCTGGTGCGTTCGGCGGGTGGGGTGGCGCGCACCCAGCGCAGCACACCGAGCAGGGTGCCACCGGGCAGGAACTGCATGTACAGCAGGCGCAGCGGGGTCGGGCCGTCGAGGACCTGCTGGTCGAAGACGCGCACGATGTAGTCGTGGTCCAGGCGGGCCAGCGTCTGCGGTTCGGTGCCGCTGTCGGCGGAGATCTTCACCGCGACCAGCCGCTGCATCGACCGCTGCCTTGCCAGGAACACCCGCGCGAACGCGCCCGCGCCCAATTCGGTGAGCAATTCGAAATCGCCGAGCCGTGTATGGACCTCGATCCGGTCGAGCGCACGGCAATCGGCCGGATGCATGGTCGCGCTGTGGACAGGCGAGGGCCGGGTCGCTTCCGCGGTGCGGGTGGGGCTCACGGCTGGGCATACGCGCGCGCGTGCGTGATGGTTCAGCTCACCACCCGTTCCAGTGCCCGCAGGTCGGCCTCGAGCGCACGGAACAGCAGATACGACCAGATGAACGCGATGATGCCGCCCACGCACAGCACCCGGACCGCGACGATCACCGAGGGGATGTCGGCGGGCGGCAGGAACGTCAGCCCGGCCACCGCGAGCAGCGGCACCGAGGCGGCCACGGCCAGGTACCAGGTGCAGCGGCGGCTCAACCCGCGCAGCCAGGCGCTGTCGTCGGCGCTGATCTCACCGTGGCGCAGGAACACGGGGTAGAGGCAGCGGATCAGGTAGAACGTGACGAGAAAGAACGGATACGCCACCGCGATAGCCCCGCACACCAGCAGCGACGCGAGGAAGTGCACCACCGCCCGGCCGGGCACATTGCCGGTGGCCAGTTGCAGCGCGATGGGGAAGGTGACCCCGGCCAGCGCCCACAGCGAGAACGCGACGACCACCGCTTGGTCGCCGAACCGCACGGTGTCGTGTCTGGCCCGGCGCAGGGTGGCCGGGTCGTAGCGTCGGCCTTTGCGTAATCCGCCGGGCACACCCAACAGGAAACGGGCCAGATAGATCAGCAGCGCCGCGCCGGCGGGGAAGAACACCAGGTTCACCCCGGCCGTGATGATGATGAACGTCTGCTGAGCCGACTCACCGAGCCGGCTCACCACCAGCGTCTGATTGTGCTGGATGTTGTACCAGGAAGCCAGCGCGTTGGGAATGCCGATGGCCAGTACGAGAACCAGCAGCGGCCAACGCCGCAACCGGATCCGCCAGCTGTTCGGCGGTGGGTCGACCAGGTCACGAGCACGTTCGTCCAGGCACAGGTCGAACTGTTTGGCCAGCGTCGCGCCGTCGGCCCAGCGGCCCGCCCGATCGGGCGTCAGACAGGTGAGCAGAACGCGGCGCAGCGCCGACGGGCAGTTCGGCGGTACCCGCTCCATCGCGGCCGGGTCGACGCCGGAACTGCGGCGCTCGAGCATGGCCTCGAGGGTGGTCTCGTCGCCTCGGCCCTCGGCTTCGGCGGTGGAGTCGTCGAACGGTTTCGCCCCGGTGAGCAGCTCCCACAGCACCACGCCGAGGGAGTAGATGTCGGCGCGGGTGTCGAGGTCGGCGGCGCTGCGGCCGCGCCCGGGATGGCAGGCCTCGAGCTGCTCCGGCGACATGTACGACAGCGACCCGCCGAAGTAGGCGACCGGACTCGTGCCTTCGACCGACCGGCTGAAACTGATGTTGAAATCGGCGAGCTTGGGCACGCCCTCGGCGGTGAGCAGCACATTCGCCGGTTTCACGTCGCGGTGCAGCACACCGTGCGCGGCGGCGTAGTCGAGCGCCTCGGCCAGCCTGCGCCCCAACCAGGCGACGGTTTCGGGCCAGCTCAGGGCGGCGATCTCGGCGCGCACACTGGAATCGGTCGGGCGGATCTCGCCCTTCTCCTCCATCGCCGCGTCGACCGCCTCGAGCAGCAGTTTGCCGCTGCGCTCGGCGGGCGCGGTCGAGCGGACCCAGCGCAACAGGCCGAGCAGCGTGCCGCCCGGCAGGAACTGCATGTACAGCAGCCGCAACCGGCGCGCGCCCGTAGGCTCGGGATCCGCGTCGAGCAACTGCTGATCGAACACGCGGACGATGTAGTCGTGGTCGAGCTGGGCGAGCGTCTGCGGCTCCGTACCGCGGTCGGCGGAGATCTTCACCGCGACCAGCCGCTGCATCGACCGCTGCCGCGCCAGGAACACCCGTGCGAACGCACCTGTACCCAGTCCGGTGAGCAACTCGAAGTCGCCGATCCGCTGACCGATCTCGATCCGGTCGAGCGCGACGAACGCACCGGGCACCGAACCGGCCGCCGTGGCGGCCGAGGGCGCTGACGCGGGCGCGGTCGCTGTCGCGGTGAAGTCGAAGTTCGACATCTGGGTACTACGGGTCTGCTCGGCCGGCTGGTTCACCGTCGCCTCGGGGTCGACGACGCGGTGGGTGCTCTGGTCCAGGTCGTCGGCGTTGAGCAGGGCGCGCAGGCTGGGGGCCTGGTGCGGGTATTCGCGCAGACAGTCGCGCGGATCGACCCGCTCACCGCTGTGCCTGCGGATCACGAACTCCTCGAAGACCAACCCGGCGGGCAGCGCCTCGGGTTCGAGTTCGGGAAACTCCGCGCAGTACTCGGTGAGCCGCTTGCGAGGGATGGTCTCGGCGGCGTGATGCAGCCACCGCTGACGCAGATCCACCCGGATCAACTCGTGCAACGCCTGCCTGCGCAGCGTGCGCGCATCGGGGAGGAACTCGGCGATATCGGGTGGTTCACCGTCGACCGTGCCCCAGGCGGCGGCGAATGCCTCGACCATGTCGGCGCGCACGTTCAGATACCGACCGGTACTCGCGTCGGGTTGTTCACCGCTTGCGGTGCTATCACTCATCAGCCGACCTAAGGTTCGCGCGGATCGGTACGAATTTCCATCCGCCACACCCGACGTCATCGTGCCCCGAGCCGTACCCGAAATGATAACTTGCGCCTGGAGAGCTGATCACCCGATTTTCGACGACCATGCGACGGGGGCGAATCCGCACATGCACGATGACCTCACAGCGGTAGCATGGGAGTCCGTCGACGACGACGGCGTGACGGACGCTGAGGTGGCGATGAACTCCTCCCACCAACCCGCCGACGACTTCCCGATCGGCGGCCCGGCCGCAGCACTGGCCGCGCGGGTGCGAGCGGGCACGATCACGCCCGCCGACGCGGTCGCCGACGCGCTCACCCGCATCTCGTCGGAGAACCACAAGATCAACGCCTTCACCGTCGTGCGGTCCGAGCAGGCGCGCGCGGAGGCACTCGAACTCACCGCGCGACCCGACCTGGACGAGTTGCCGTTGGCCGGGGTTCCGGTCGCGGTGAAGCAGAACATCGCCGTCGCGGGGGAGCCGACCACGGCCGGCTCGGCCGCCACGTCCGCCGAGGTGGAAACGGCCGATCACCCGGTGGTCGCGAGATTGCGGGCGGCGGGCGCGATCGTCGTCGGGCTGACCGCGATGCCCGAGCTCGGCCTGTGGGCCAACACCGACGCCGACGGGCGCGTCACCCGCAACCCGCGCGATGTGGGCCGCACGCCGGGTGGTTCCTCCGGCGGCGCGGCCGCGGCCGTGGCGGCAGGCCTGGTCTCCATCGCACACGGCAACGACGGGCTCGGCTCGATCCGGGTGCCCGCCGCCGCCTGCGGTGTGTTCGGCATCAAACCCGGTCGCGACGTGGTTCCGGCCGGTATCGGCGCCGACTCCTGGGCGGGCATGGCCGAGAACGGCATCCTCGCGACCACCGTCTCCGACGCCGCCCTCGCCCTCTCGGTGCTGGCCGACCGCAGCGATCTGGCCGACCTACGGCCACCGCAGCGACTACGTATCGGACTGGCCGTGGCTCCGCCGTCGCGACTGGTCCGGGTCGATCGGCACTGGACGGCGGCGGCGCGCACCGCGGGTGCGCGCGCGGCAGCGGCCGGGCACCTGGTGGAGCCCGTCGAACTGCCCTACGGCGACGCGGCACTGGCGATGCTGTTGCGCTGGCCGACAGCGGGATTGGCCGACGCCGAGCGACTGGCCGACCCCGACCGGCTCCAACCACGCACCCGCAGGCACCTGGCCCTCGGCCGGCTCATCCGCCGCCTGCGCCTGGTCCGGCCGAGTCAGGCCGACCGGGCCGAAGCCAGGCTGCTCGACTTCTTCGAGAATTTCGACGTGGTGATCACCCCGACGCTGGCCGCCCCGCCGCCCAAGGCGCGGCAGTGGAGCAGGCGCGGCTGGGCCGCCAATGTCGTGTCGTCGGTGCGCTACGCACCGTTCACCGGCGTGTGGAATCTGGTCGGCTGGCCGGCCGCGTCACTGCCGATGGGCATCCATCCCGAGGCGCACACCCCGCTCGCCGCGCAATTGGCCGGCCCACCCGGCACCGAGGCGACCCTGCTCGGCCTGGCCGCCCAACTCGAACTGACGAACTAGACCGCGATCGGCTGCGGTGCCTGCGCGGGCTCGGAGAAACCACCGTCGACAGCGCGACCGGCGAATTCCAGAATCGTCGGACGGGTGTCGTCGGCGCGCCAGGCGACGGCCAGCTCGCACGGCGAAAGACCGGCGACCGGTCGCGCGGTGAGACCGGGCCAGCGGTACATCGGCACATTGTTCTCGGCCAGCAGGCACACACCGAGGCCGAGGCTCACGGCCTCGAGCTTGTCTTCGGGGGTGGCGGCTTCGGCGCCGATCTTGGCCGCGCGACCACCGCGCGCGTCGTTGCCGAGCCAGAAGTCGCGCACCGCGCCGGCTTCGGTCGGCAGGGCGACGAACGGCTCGTCGAGCAGATCGGCGAACTCGATGGTGTCGCGCTCGGCCAGCGCGTGGTTCTCCGGCAGCAGCACCCAGCGCGGCTCGGTGCGCAGCACCTGCCAGCGGTAGCGGTTGGGGTCGGGCAGCGGCAGCCACACCAGGGCCAGGTCGGCCTGGCGGCCCGCGAGCCCGCTCGACGGGTCGTTCCAGGACGCCGCGTGCAGGGCGAGGCGGTGTCCGCTCGCGCTTTCCAGATCATTGAGCAGGCCGCGACCGAGCGCGGACTGGATGCCGACGCGCAGCACCTCGCCTGCTTCCTGGAGGGACACGTTGGTCACCTCCCACAGCTCGAGGATCTTGCGGGCGCCCTCGAGTAGTTCCTTACCGGCGACGGTGAGGGCGACGCTGCGCTGATTGCGGTCGAACAGGACCACGTCGAGCTGGCGTTCGAGCTGGCGGATCTGGCGGGAAAGCGTCGGCTGGGCGATATGCAGCCGCTGAGCGGCGTTGGTGAAATGCAGTTCCTCAGCGACGGCGACGAAATACCGCAGATCGCGCAAATGCGGGTCCATAGCACCTTGCTATCAGAATCGGTCGGGAAAATCTAGCCAAAACGGGCAGAGAAGTTCGCGAAAGCGGGTCAAAACAGTCACCAGGTCGGTATCTCACAGCATATGGCCTGGCATGGTGCAACGCACCACCGAGCCTGATCGAATTTCGCCGACGACCGATGTGAGCGGCCGCATCGCGACACCTGGGCGTTTGACCAGGGTAAATGCGTTGCTTTTCACAGCGGGAACGGCGCTCCGTGCGCTGTCGCGGGGCCTTGCGGCGGCTCGCTGACCACGCAGAACCGACAAGTCAGTGACATTGATCACAATGTGGTTTGGGGGACCTACTTGCCGCCTTTGAGTCGCCACACCTTGGCCAGGTCCACTCGCCGCAGCCCACGCGCACCGGCCAACCGCATCGCCGCCACCGCCACGACGAGTTTGTTCATGTCATAGGGGAACCAGAACAGTTCCTTGGACATGGTCGGCAGCTTCGGCGCCGTGATCGCCTGGGCGCGGCAGTACTTCCGGATTCCGGCCGCGCCACCCCAGCGTGCGCCGACGCCGGATTTGCCCCAGCCACCCATCGGCATGGCGAAATTGAACAGGTTGGCGAATACGTCGTTGATGTTCACCGCGCCCGCGTTCAGTCGCCGCGCCACGCGTTGCCCACGCGCCTTGTCACCCGTCCACACCGACGCGGAAAGGCCGTAGATCGAATCGTTGGCGAGCCGTACCGCCTCGTCCTCGTCGGCCACCTTCATCACCGGAAGGGTCGGACCGAAGGTCTCCTCGGCGACGCACGACATCGAATGATCAACGTCCACAAGCACTGTCGGCTCGAAGAAGGTGCCGACGCCGGTGGGTTTACCGCCGGTGGTCACCCGCGCGCCCGCCGCGACGGCCTCGTTCACGTGACGTTCCACGATGCGCAGCTGGTTCTCGTTGGCCAGCGCGCCGACGTCGTTGCGTGACTCCCGGTCGTCGGCGCCCTGGCGCAGCGCCGCGACCGCCGCCGTCAGCTTCTCGACGAATTCGTCGTAGACCGGTGCCTCGACGTACACGCGCTCCACCGAAATACACACCTGACCGGCGTTGAACATGCCGCCGAAGGCGATGCCGTGCGCGGCGCGGTCCAAGTCGGCGTCGGCCAGGACGATCGCCGGGTCCTTGCCGCCGAGCTCGAGGCTGTAAGGCACCATGCGGTCGGCGCAGGCCTGCGCGATCTTGCGGCCGGTCGCGGTGGAACCGGTGAACTGGATGTAATCGGCGTTGTCGACCACGGCCGCTCCGGTCGCGCCCGCGCCGGTCACCACCTTGAACACCGGCGGCGCGCCGATCTCGGCCCAGCCGCGGGCCAGCTCGACCGCGGACAGCGGCGTCACCTCCGACGGCTTGAGAATCACGGCGGCACCGGCGGCCAGCGCCGGGAACACGTCGATCGCGGGCATCGCGAGCGGGAAGTTCCACGGCGTGATGACACCGACCACCTGATACGGCCGATAGGTGACGGTGAGGGCCTTGACCCTGGCCAGCGGGCTGTGCGGCGACGGGTGATCGTCGCCGAGGAACTTGGCGGCCCGGCGCGCGTAGTAGCCGGCCAGATCGACCGCGAAGGCCGGGTCGATCAGTGCGTCGACGCGCGGCTTGGCGGTCTCGGACTGCAGCACATCGGCCAGGTGTTCGGTGTTGTCGATCAACCAGTCCTGCAGCTTCAGCAGCCACTCCTTGCGCCCGTTCGGCCCGATGGCCTCCCATTCGGGCTGGTAGAGGCGCAGTTCGCGGACGGCGGCCGCGACGTCGTCCGGGTCGGTGACGGGCACCGTTCCCACGGATTCGCCCGTTGCCGGGTTGCGGACGTCGATCACCTGGTCGATATGTGTCACGGTTGTGCTCCCCACTGCGTTGTGTGAATCACAACCAGCCTGGCACGGTCGTGCCCGTACGTCACGGGTTATCGGCGCACCGGTTCCCCGGTGCGCGCGAATCGTCCTCGGTCTAGCCGGTCTCGGACACCTCGGCATCGCGTGCCGCGATCCGGCGCAACGGTGGTTCCGTCGGCGGCGGCACGCGGCGGTCGGGGAGTTCGGCGAGCAGGGTGGTCGTGGCCGCGGCGATGGCGGCGACGGCCTTGTCGACCGCGGGTTTGGTGGTGCTGCTCAGCCCGGAGATGCCGCCGACTTTGCGCACATATTGCAAGGCGGCAGCGTAGATCTCCTGCTCGGTGGCGGCAGGCTCCAGACCACGCAAGACGGTGATATTTCTACACATGACAGAACAATAGACCTGTGGGGCACATCACTGCAGGGCAAGAAGACACTAGACTCGGCCGCATGCCTGCTCGGGGAGTACCAGCGCTGACCACCTTTCCCTACCCGGAACTCGACGAGCGCGAGGAAGACCACTGGTCGGGGGCGGGCGTCAGCGACGACGAACTGCGCGCCCTGGCACTCGGTGCCTTCTATTCCACCCGCTGGGACGCCTTCCACGACGCCATGCTGCTCGGTCCCGAACGCGAACACCCTCTCGGTGACCGGCGCGAACTCGCCATCGACACGCTCACCGGTGCGTGGGGGATCACCGACGGCAACGAGGCGCGCGCCTCGATGGAACAGCTCCTCGAAGGCATGCACGCGCCCCTGTACGCGCTGGTGCATCCGCTGGTGATGGCGTCTGTCAATGCCAGTGAACGCGACCGTTTCGGCGAACGCGCCGACCGGCACCGCGCCTTCCTGCGCCAGGTCGGTTCCTTCCGCGGGATGGACAACCCGGAGGCGCTGGTCCGCGACTACGACATCTGGGCCCAGGCCATCAAGATCGGTTTCACCGAGCACCTGGCCCGCCCCCTGCCCAACGACATCCACGCCTGGGACCTGGCGCGCGTGGTCGCGGTGGCGCGGATGGCGTTCACGGCCGGCTATCTAGAGGCCGATGTGGCATGGGAGTACGTCATGCGCGCGTTGCCACCCGCCCAGCGCCGCTACCGCAACTGGCGCCAGTTCGGTGACGCCTATCTAGCGGGCTGGACCTACTGGCAGGCCACCGAGGACCTCGCCGAACTCAAGAACGGCGGCGTCGACCGGCGGATGGAACTGCTGCGGCTGTGGACCCGCCCGACCAGCCCCTGGCGGCGCATCGAACTCAACGACTCAGAACCGAAGACCGAGGCGCCGACCGAAGAACCCAGTTGACCGGCCTACAGGCTGCGTAGGATCCCGCGGCCGTAGCGCTGGAACTGGGTGTCGTCGACCATGCCGAGCGAATGCCGCTCCACCAGCAGTTCCCATTCGCTGTAGAGCTGGGTGACACCGGGATCGGCGGGCCCCGGCGCGCCGTCGGCCGCCTGCCTGCGCACGGCGAAGTTCACCGCACAGGTGACCCGTTCGATATCGGCCCGGTCGACACCCGCGAAATGCAGGGTGCGATTGCCGTCGCCGACATCCATCCCCGAGCCGCCGTGCCTGGTGTCGATCTCACCGGGCGCCGCATGACTCTCGACCGTCCTGGCGCCCAGAATCGCGGGAACGGGCAGCTCGTGGGCATAACGATCGCCGCCGATGCCGATGAACAGCAGCCGGTCGGTCGTCGCCGCGAGCAGCCCGGTACCCGAGCCGGCGGGCGGCGAGGCGATGGCGATCGCGGTCTCGAGCACGTATTCGTCGGAGGTGACGTACCGGTGCAGCGCGTTGATCGCCGAGCGGGCGTCCTTGCGCGGCGCCATCCGGCGCACGGCACGATCCACGTCGGCGCGGACCGGCCCGGACTTGCCCCACTCGGGAGCGGGCGGAGTGAGATCGGGCGCGGCGATATCGGTGCGCTGGGTGGCCATGATCTGGTCGTTGATCCGGTCGACGATGCCGAGCGCGGTCGGCACGTCGTGTTCGGCGATCAGCACCGGAAGCGGGGTGCGGTCGGCGGGCACACCGGTGAGTACGGCGGTGGGATAACGCAGATAGATCTCGATCACCACCGCGTCGTCGGCGCGGCGGTTCAGCCGGACTTTGAGCAGGTCGGCGATGGGAACGTCGAGAACCCGTTCGCCGTCGGTACCCGGCCGCAGGACGGTGAGCCGCCCTTCGCCGTGGCGCAGAATCGCTGTGGGTGTTCGTAGCTCGACGATGTCCGTACCCCCTGCGCTGTAGTTGTGTCCTCGCCCACGATAAGACGGGCATGACATGATTGTGGCCACTTGCAACAACCCGGACGGGGTACTCGGGAACCTCTCCCGTTCCCCGGCCGTTTACCAGTGCAGCTGCACCAGCAGCCGAACTGCGCGATGTATCGACTAGACCGTACGCGGTAACGTGGCATGTCCGCATCCGAATCCCGCCGATCTCGACAGCTTCGCTAGGCACACCCCGGAGAAATAACCGGAAAGGACTGGGCCGTCCGGCCGACGCTCTATGAACCGCAAGACAGTGTTTCGCACCTTGGCGATCATCTCGGGCATCATGCTCATGATCTGGCTGTTCAGCTATCTCGGCGATGACACGCGCGGCTGGGAGAGTGTCGACACCTCCGTGGCGCTCAGTCAGCTGGAGAACAAGGACAACGTCAAGAACGTCCAGATCGACGACAAGGAGCAGCAGCTCCGCGTCGAACTGAACAACGGCAACGACGCGACCAAGAACAACGCCAAGATCGTCGCCAAGTACCCCGGCGGCGGCGAGACCTCCGCCAAGATCCTCGACGCGGTCCAGAAGTCGGGCGCCCCCTACGACACGGTGGTCAAGCAGGAGAGCTGGCTGTCGCAGCTGCTGCTGTTCATCGTGCCGATGGTGCTGCTGGTCGGCCTGTTCATCTTCGTGATGTCGCGCATGCAGGGCGGTGGTCGCGGCGGCATGATGGGCTTCGGTAAGTCCAAGGCCAAGCTGCTGTCCAAGGACATGCCCAAGACCACGTTCAAGGACGTGGCCGGAGCCGACGAGGCCGTCGAAGAGCTGTACGAGATCAAGGACTTCCTGCAGAATCCGGCCCGCTACCAGGCGCTCGGCGCGAAGATCCCGAAGGGCGTGCTGCTCTACGGTCCGCCCGGCACCGGTAAGACGCTGCTGGCCCGCGCGGTCGCCGGTGAGGCCGGTGTGCCGTTCTTCACCATCTCCGGTTCCGACTTCGTCGAGATGTTCGTCGGTGTCGGTGCCTCGCGTGTGCGTGACCTGTTCGAGCAGGCCAAGCAGAACAGCCCCTGCATCATCTTCGTCGACGAGATCGACGCGGTCGGTCGCCAGCGCGGCGCCGGCCTCGGCGGCGGTCACGACGAACGTGAGCAGACCCTCAACCAGTTGCTGGTCGAGATGGACGGCTTCGGCGACCGGTCCAACATCATCCTGATCGCGGCGACCAACCGCCCCGACATCCTCGATCCCGCGCTGCTCCGCCCCGGTCGTTTCGACCGGCAGATCCCGGTGGGCAACCCCGACCTGGCCGGGCGTCGCGCCATCCTTCGGGTGCACTCGGCGGGCAAGCCGATCGCCCAGGATGCCGACCTCGAGGGTCTGGCCAAGCGCACCGTCGGTATGTCCGGTGCCGATCTGGCCAACGTCATCAACGAGGCCGCGCTGCTCACCGCCCGTGAGAACGGGTCGGTCATCACCGGCGAATCGCTCGAGGAGTCGGTCGACCGCGTGATCGGTGGTCCGCGTCGCAAGAGCCGCATCATCAGCGAACACGAGAAGAAGATCACCGCCTACCACGAGGGCGGGCACACGCTCGCCGCGTGGGCGATGCCCGATATCGAGCCGGTCTACAAGGTCACCATCCTGGCGCGCGGCCGCACCGGCGGGCACGCCATGACGGTGCCCGAGGACGACAAGGGCCTGATGACCCGCTCGGAGATGATCTCGCGACTGGTCTTCGCGATGGGTGGCCGCGCGGCCGAGGAACTGGTGTTCCACGAGCCGACGACCGGTGCGTCGTCGGATATCGACCAGGCCACCAAGATCGCGCGCGGCATGGTCACCGAGTACGGCATGAGCGCCCGCCTCGGCGCGGTGCGCTACGGCCAGGAGCAGGGCGACCCGTTCCTCGGCCGCTCCATGGGCGTGCAGGCCGACTACTCACACGAGGTCGCCCGCGAGATCGACGAGGAGGTGCGCAACCTGATCGAGGCCGCGCACACCGAGGCGTGGTCGATCCTGAGCGAGTACCGCGAGCAGCTCGACGCGCTGGCCACGGCGCTGCTGGAACGCGAAACCCTGCACCGCAAGGACCTCGAGGAGGTTCTCGCCGGTGTGGAGAAGCGTCCGCGCATCACCGCCTTCAACGATTTCGGTGAGCGGCTGCCCTCGGACAAGCCGCCGGTGAAGACCCCGGGCGAGCTGGCGCTCGAGCGTGGCGAGCCGTGGCCGCCGGTGCAGCCCGCCCCCGTTCCGGTGCCCAACGGTGCCCCGCCGCAGCAGCCCAACGGCTACCCGGGCCAGCAGCCCTACGGTCAGCCTGCCCCGCCCGCCGGCGGATACCCGCTGCCCAACGCGCCCACCCAGGCGTTCCCGCGTCCGACGACGGGCACGCACGGTTCGCGTCCGGACTACGGCGCCCCGGCCGGCTGGTCCGCACCCGGCTGGCCGCCGCGCGAGGAACAGCAGCAGCCGCAGGGCCAGGGTGGTTGGTCACAGCCGCCCCAGCAGCAGGCGCCCCAGCACCAGCCGCGCCACGGCAGCGAGTTCGAGCCGTGGGGCGAGCAGCCGACCGCACCGCCGCAGCAGCCACCTGCGCGCGATGCGGACCCGGACACCAACGAATGGAACGGCCCGAACGGCCGTTGACGGACCTCCGTCGCGCCCGCCCGGTCGGTGCGCCGCCTGGAACAACACCGGGCGGCGCCCCGACCGGGCACGTGTCGTGGACGCGGACCATCGACACCGGGCCGAGCTGCTGCCGACGGCCACGCGCCAACTACGCTGGGATGTTCGAGCCGGATCGATTCGGCTCTGGTTGCCGTTCGAGCCGGGACTTTCCGGCTCTGGTGGCCCGACCACTGCCGGATCGGCCCGGCAGCGTTATGCCCCGGAGGTGTGGAGAAGTTGTCGGCCAATAGGAAAGTCGCTGAGCCGGCCGGGAACGGTTCGGGTTTCGACCCGGCCGGTGAGCTCGGTGAGACGAGCCCGGCCCAGCTGACGGCGCTGGCGACAGGCCGCGCGTTCGACCAGCAGCGCGCCGAGGACGCGGTGCGTGAACTGCTGCTCGCGGTCGGTGAGGACCCCGATCGCCCCGGCCTGGTCGACACCCCCGCCCGGGTGGCCCGCGCCTACCGCGAGATGTTCGCCGGCCTCTACACCGAGCCCGACGAGGTACTCGCCACCACCTTCGACGAGGGCCACCAGGAACTCGTGCTCGTGCGTGATATCCCCATGTTCTCCACCTGTGAGCACCACCTGGTGTCGTTCCACGGCGTCGCGCACGTCGGCTACATCCCCGGGCCGCACGGCCGGGTGACGGGCCTGTCGAAGCTGGCCCGCGTGGTCGACCTCTACGCCAAACGCCCCCAGGTACAGGAACGCCTCACCAGCCAGGTCGCCGACGCGGTGATGCGCAGGCTCGACCCGCGCGGCGCGATCGTGGTGATCGAGGCCGAACACCTGTGCATGGCGATGCGCGGTATCCGCAAGCCCGGCGCGAGCACCACCACCTCGGCGGTGCGTGGCATCTTACAGACCAATGCCGCCTCGCGATCCGAGGCGCTGGACCTGATCCTGCGCAAATGAACCAGCCCCTCGTGACCGCGCGGGGCGGCCGCTCGTGCGTGGTCATGGGCGTGGTGAACGTGACCGCCGATTCGTTCTCCGACGGTGGCCGCTATCTCGATCCCGACCTCGCGATCGCGCACGGTGTCGCCCTGTACGAGGCGGGCGCCGACATCGTCGATGTGGGTGGTGAGTCCACCAGGCCCGGCGCCGACCGCGTCGACCCGGCCACCGAGGCCGCACGGGTGGCGCCGGTGATCCGCGGGTTGGTCGCGGCGGGTGTACCGACCAGCGTCGACACCATGCGCGCCGAGGTCGCCGAGGCGGCGCTGGCCGCCGGTGTCGCCGTCGTCAACGACGTGTCCGGCGGGCGAGCCGACCCGGACATGGTCCGGGTGGTCGCCGACGCGGGTGTGCCGTGGATCCTCATGCACTGGCGTGCGGGCGCCGACTATCGCCACACCGGCCCGGCCGACCACTACGACGACGTGGTCGCCGAGGTGCGCGCCGAACTGCGCACCCAGGTTGACCTGGCCGTGGCCGCGGGTATCGCCGCCGACCGGTTGATCCTCGATCCCGGCCTCGGTTTCGCCAAGAACGCCGACCACAACTGGGCCCTGCTCGGTGCCCTTCCGGACCTGGTCGCCGACGGCCTGCCCATCCTGATCGGCGCGTCTCGCAAACGTTTCCTCGGCGCCCTGCTGGCCGACGAATCCGGCCCGCGCCCGCCCGACGGACGCGAGGTCGCCACCGCGACCGTCTCGGCGCTGGCCGCGACCCACGGCGCCTGGGGCGTGCGCGTCCACGACGTGCGCGCTTCGCTGGACGCCGTCACCGTTGTCGATGCGTGGCAGCGCGCCACCGCCGCCCGAGGAGCCGTCCGATGAACTCACCGCTGCTGCCCCCGCCCGCCGACCGGCCCGCGTCCTCGCGCATAGAACTGCGCGGGCTCACCGTGTTCGGCAGGCACGGCGTGTTCGATTTCGAGCGTCGCGACGGTCAGGAGTTCGTCGTCGACCTCACCGTGTGGGTCGATTTCGCGGCCGCCGCGGCCTCCGACGATCTGGCCGACACGGTCGACTACGGCGCTCTCGCCGAACGCGCCGTGCGCATCGTCGCGGGTCCGCCGCGCGATCTCATCGAAACGGTCGTCTCCGAGATCGCCGACGACGTGATGACCGACCCACGGATCGAAGCGGTCGAAGCGGTGCTGCACAAGCCGAAGGCGCCGATCCCGCACACCTTCACCGGTGTGCGCGTGGTCGCCACTCGCTACCGCACCGCGGTGCCGGAGCCGCGCCGATGACCCGTGCGGTGCTCTCGATCGGCGCCAACCTGGGCGACCGGCTCGCCAATCTGCGCAGCGTGCTCGACGCGCTGGGGGAGCGCACCCGCGCGGTGTCACCGGTGTACACCACGGCGCCGTGGGGTGGGGTGGCGCAGGACGACTATCTGAATGCCGTTGTGGTGGCCGAGGATCCGTCGTTCGACGACTACGACTGGTTGCGTTTCGGGCAGCGGCTCGAGCAGGCGGCGGGCCGGGTGCGTGAAGTGCGCTGGGGTGCCAGGACTCTCGACGTCGACATCGTGCAATGCGTCGACAGCGGCGAAGCCGTTGTGCGCGACAATGATCCGACGCTGATCCTGCCTCACCCCGAGGCGCACCATCGGGCATTCGTGCTGGTTCCGTGGCTCGATGTCGAACCCGATGCTCGGCTCTACGTCGACGGCGCCGAGGTGCCCGTCGCCGACCTGCTCGCCGCCGTCGACCCCGCCGAACGCGCGGGTGTGATCCGCACCGACCTGGTCCTCGGCGAAGGCGCCCGCCCGTGCTGAAACCGACCCGGCTGCTCGACCTCGCCCTGAATGTCGTGCTGGCCGCGGCCATCGCCTGGACTGCGACCCGCTTCGCCTACTCGACCTTTCCGTCCATCTCGGTGCTCGCAGGCGCCTCGCTGCTGCCGGTGGCCGGAATCGAGGCGGCGCTCGGGTTCGTCGTCAAGAACCGGATCGCCGAGCAGCGCATCGGCGACGGACCGGGTGAACTGCATCCGATCAATGTGGCGCGGGCGGCCGCGCTGGCCAAGGCGTCGTTGCAGGTCGGTTCGCTGGCGGCGGGCGTGTGGCTGGGCTTCCTGCTGTGGGTCTTCCCACAGAGCGGCACGGTCACGGCGGCGGCGTCGGATTCACCGGGCGCGGTGGTCGGTCTGCTCGCCGGTTCCGCCCTGGTTGCCGCGGCTTTGTGGCTCGAGTACTGCTGCCGCGCGCCCGACGAACCACCGGACGAACCGGCAACCACCTAGCAACTTGCGAATGGAATCACCCCCGTTGTCGGTGTGCCGACCAGCTGTTTCCGGCTACCCTGGCCACCATGGTTTCACCCTCCCGTAGCACCACGCCCCGTCGACGGCGGGACGACGCGGGAAAGCTCTTCATCGGCGCCCTACTTCTCCTCGGCCTGACAGCCAGCGTTTTCCTCGTCTTCAGCGACAATGTGCAATTCGTCCGGATCGGCCTGGTAGCGGCGCTGTGGGCGGCCGTGATCGGTGCCCTCGCGGCCACCCGATATCGAAAGGACGCGGCCGTCGACAAGGCCAAGGTGCGCGATCTGCAGACGGTGTACGAGTTGCAGCTCGAGCGGGAGATCAACGCCCGCCGCGAATACGAGATGGGCGTCGAGGCACGAGTGCGCGCCGAAGTGGGCGCCGACGCTTCCGAGATCGCGGCCCTGCGTGCGGAGCTCACGTTGCTGCGCCAGAACCTGCAGGTGCTGTTCGAAGGTGCCCTGCCCGATGACCAGCCTGCCCTGCAGGCCGACGCGGTCCGCATCGATGCGCTGCCGAGCGGCGCGACGGCCCATGCCGATTTCGACGCCTTCGACGAGGCGGAGCCCGAAATCGACGATAGCCACGAGGCTGCCGCGGCCGCCTGGTTCGGCCCCTGGCAGCAACCGCCCAGCGCCCTGAAGCCGGTTTTCATGCAGCCGGTGTCGGCCAATTTCGCCGACCCCTACGACGACCCGGTCACCGCCGAGACCTCGGCCGTGCAGCTCGACGAATACGCCGAGTCCCAGCAGTCGACCCCCGAACCCGAACCGGCCAAGTCGTCGTCGACCAAAACCCCACCCCCGCGCCTGTCGGCCCCCCACACCCGCAAGGTCGACAACGACGGCCGCCTCCTCGACCCCGAGCCCTCGGCCCCCACGTCGTCGAACGACGCGGACCCGTCTGCGACCCCGGCACCCACCGGCACCGACCCGTCGGCCACCCCGGCACCCACCGGCTACACCACCCCTGAGCCTCCGATCGAACAGCCTGCCGCGGCCACCACCACCGAATCCGGCTTCGAAGCCCCCCCGAACTCCGGCCCGGCACCCACCGGCACCGACCCGTCGGCCACCCCGGCCACCACCCCCACCGTCGGCACCAGCTCCCGCCGCCGCCGTCGCGCCGAATCCGAAGGCACCCGCCTCTCGGTAGCCGACATCATGGCCAACCTCCAATCGGAGTCCACCCGCACATAGCCGCACCAAGATCACCGTCCAGCGGGCCACCCACCCGAACCGCACCGCTGAATCCGCCGCGCACCCGCCCACTTCGGTGAGGACATGGGTAACTCACCGGGGACGGGCAACCGCAACCGCGCACATGGTCTGGCCACCGACGCAAGTCTCTCCGCGCATAAGCCTGGTCTGAATTCTCGGGGAGGCGGGTCAGTGAGGACATGGGTAACTCACCGGGGACGGGCAACCGCAACCGCGCACATGGTCTGGCCGCCGACGCACGTCACCCCG
Organism: Nocardia rosealba; assembly: GCF_020216065.1. Taxonomy (GTDB): domain Bacteria; phylum Actinomycetota; class Actinomycetes; order Mycobacteriales; family Mycobacteriaceae; genus Nocardia; species Nocardia rosealba. Next base: position 349,035 of record NZ_JAIWNA010000005.1, on the reverse strand, counting down.
CCCCTGAGTCTGGCCTGAATTCCCGGAGAGGCGGGTGTGCTAGATCACGACAGGGGGGCGTGGCGGGGCGGGCGTAGGGCCCGTTATTCTCGACCCGTACGTCTGGTACCCGCACAGCGGGACTGGAACGCAATCGAGAGGACAATGTTGACCTCGAGAAGTGTCGATTCTGATGGCGCGAACTCAGGTGTCGATCCAGCGCCCGCACGGCTGACGGTGGGAATCGTCTCGGCGGGACGGGTGGGTTCGGCACTCGGTGTGGCGCTCGAGCGAGCCGGGCATGTGGTGTTCGGTGTCGCCGCGATCTCCGATGCCTCCGTGCACCGGGCGCGCACCCGGCTGCCCGATTCGCAGATCCTGCCGGTCGAGCAGGTGGCCCAGCGCAGCGAGTTGTTGCTGCTCGCCGTGCCCGATGCCGAGCTGGCCGGGTTGGTTCGTGGTCTGGCCTCGGCCGGTGTGGTCCGGCCGGGCACGATCGTCGCGCACACCTCCGGCGCCAACGGTGTCGGCGTGCTCGCCCCGCTCACCGAGCAGGGCGCCTTGGGCCTGGCGATCCATCCGGCGATGACCTTCACCGGTCACGACGAGGACATCGCCCGCCTCGCCAATGCCTGCTTCGGCATCACCGCCGCCGACGAGGTCGGCTACGCCATCGCCCAGGCGCTGGTGATCGAGATGGGTGGCGAGCCGGTGCGGATCGATGAGGACCAGCGCACGCTCTATCACGCGGCCCTCGCGCACGGCAGCAATCACCTGGTCACGCTCATCGTCGATGCGGTTTCGGCGCTGCGCGAAGCGATGTCGGGCCCGGGTCTGCTCGGCCAGCCGGTGGTCGACGAGCAACCGGGCGGTCTGCCCGAACGCCTCATCGGCCCGCTGGTCTCCGCCGCCCTCGACAACGCGTTGCGCCGTGGTCAGGCCGCGCTCACCGGCCCGGTCGCCCGGGGCGACGTGGACGCGGTCGCCGCACACCTGAATGCCGTCGAGTCGTTCGACGAACGCCTGGCCGCGTCGTATCGCGCCATGTCGTTGCGCACGGCCGAACTCGCACGGACCAATCCCGCTCTGCTCGAGCTGCTCGCCGAGAAAGGCCACTGATGGAACCCCGAGAAGTGCATCACCACCAGGGCGGCGCGCGGGCGACCGGCGCGTTCAAGTCCGGCGCGCTCACCGTGCACCACAGCCCCGAGGTGCTGTCGACGGTGGCCAAGGCGTTGCGCGGCGCGGGTCGCAGCATCGGTTTCGTGCCGACCATGGGCGCGCTGCACGAGGGCCACCTGCAGCTGGTGCGTCAGGCGCGGCTCACCAATCAGATCGTGATCGTGTCGATCTTCGTCAACCCGCTGCAGTTCGGCGCGGGCGAGGATCTCGACGCCTACCCGCGCACCCTCGACGCCGACCTCGAGCTGCTCGCGGCCGAGGGCGTCGATCTGGTGTTCGCGCCGTCGGCCAACGAGATGTACCCCGACGGTCCGCGCACCACCGTGCAGCCGGGCCCGCTCGGCGCCGAGCTCGAAGGCGGCAGCAGGCCGACGCATTTCGCGGGCATGCTCACCGTCGTCGCGAAACTGCTGCAGCTCACCCACGCCTCGGAGGCGTACTTCGGGGAGAAGGACTACCAGCAGCTCACCTTGATCCGCCAGATGGTCCGCGACCTGAACTTCGACGTGAAGATCGTCGCCTACCCGACGGTCCGCGAACCCGACGGTCTCGCCCTGTCCTCGCGCAACCGCTATCTCGATGCGGCGCAACGAGAATCGGCGCTCGCTCTGTCGGCCGCACTGGCCGCGGGCAGGCACGCCGCGGGCCTCGGCCCCGAGGGTGTCCTCGCCGCCGCCCGCGCCGTCCTCGACTCGGCCGACGGTGTCGAGGTCGACTACCTCGAACTGCGCGACTCCACCCTCGGCCCCGCCCCGGAAGCGGGCAACGCGCGTCTGCTCGTCGCGGCCAAGGTCGGCAGCACCCGCCTGATCGACAACGCACCCCTTGTTCTCGGCGCCCAGATCGACGGGCACCCCGACGCGAACTCCCTGCCTGCTCCGCAGGCGCACTGAGAAAGGCGAAGCCGATGCTGCGCACCATGATGACCTCGAAGATCCACCGTGCCACCGTGACCCACGCCGACCTGCACTACGTGGGTTCGGTGACCGTCGACCAGGATCTGCTCGACGCCGCGGGCCTGCTCGAGGGTGAGCAGGTGTGCATCGTCGACATCGACAACGGCGCCCGCCTCGAGACCTACGTGATCGCGGGCGAACGCGGTTCGGGTGTGATCGGGATCAACGGCGCCGCCGCACATCTCGTGCACCCCGGTGACTTGGTCATCCTCATCGCCTACGGCCAGCTCGACGAGGCCGAGCTGCGCGAGTACGCGCCGAAGGTAGTCTTCGTCGACGACCGCAACCGGCCCGTCGAGCTCGGCGCCGATCCCGCCCACGCGCCCGAGGGTTCCGGGCTCACCTCGCCGCGTTCCCTGTCGATCGCCTGATCGCGGCGGGGGTCGGACATGCTGCTGACGATCGACGTCCGCAACACCGCCATCGAACTCGGCCTGTTCTCCGGTCTCGGCGAGCACTCGAAACTGGTGCGGCACTGGCGCATTCACACGAACCCACTGCTCACCGCCGACGAGTTCGCGATGCAGGTGCGCGGTCTGGTCGGTGCCGATCTCGACCAGGTGGTCGGTGTCTCGGCGTTGTCGACGGTGCCGCCGGTGCTGCGGGAACTGCGCATCATGCTCGCCCGCTATTGGTCGCATGTGCCGAATGTGGTCGTGGAACCCGGTGTGCGGACCGGTATTCCGCTGCTGGTCGACAATCCCAAGGAGGTCGGCGCCGACCGCATCGTCAACTGCCTCGCCGCGTTCCGCCGGTTCGGCGGCCCGGCGATCGTCGTCGACTTCGGTACCGCCACCTGTGTCGACCTGGTCTCGGCCAAGGGCGAGTTCCTCGGTGGCGTGATCGCGCCGGGCGTCGAGGTGTCGACGGAGGCACTGGTCGAACGCAGTGCCTTGCGCCGCGTCGAACTGGCCAGGCCGCGCTCGGTGCTCGGTAAGAACACGATGGAGTGCATTCAATCCGGTGCCATTTTCGGTTTCGCCGGCCTGGTCGACGGATTGATCGACCGCATTCGCGACGAATTCGACGCGTTCGCCGGTACCGATGTCACCGTCGTCGCCACCGGAACGGGCGCGCCGCTGATCGTGCCGGAATCGGAAACGATCGACCAGCACGAACCGCATCTCACCCTCACCGGTCTGCGCCACGTCTACGAGCGCAACAAGAAGTGATCCAGGTCATTGGCTCGTCCACACGGGAGCCTGCTAAGCTCGCTCCCGTGTCTTTCCGTGTGAGCACCCAGGAGTGTTGTCGAGGCTGACCTGCCTCGACCGTTCGAGGCTGACGTTTTCCCCTCGACCGATTCTCACTCCTTGGAGATGCGCTCATGCGTTCTTCTGTTCTTTCCCTGGCGTCGGCCCGTGACGAATACTCCGCGACCCCGCCGCTCGACCGCGCGGTCGCCTCGGCCCTGCCCACCCGGCTGCGCCCCGCCGACCTGCTGCGTCTCACCGACGAGGGCGCCGAGGATGTCCTGGCCGGTCGCTACGACCATCTGCTGCCCGCCGACGGGCTCTGGCCGACCGAACAGCGCTGGGCCACCCGCCTGATCGCCGACGACGAGGTCGATGTCTGGCTCATCAGCTGGACGCCGGGGAAATCCACCGAATTGCACGACCACGCCGGTTCGCTCGGCGCGCTCACCGTGCTCAGCGGCGCGCTGTCGGAATTCCGCTGGAATGGCACCGAGTTACGCGAGCGCACCCTCGCCGCGGGCGATCAGGCGTCGTTTCCGATCGGCTGGGTCCACGATGTGGTCCGCGCCGCCGACGCGACGGCGGGCCCGCTCGATCCAACCCTCAGCGTGCACGCGTATTCGCCGCCGCTGACCGCCATGTCGTATTACGAGGTGACCGGCCACGGCACCCTGCGACGCACCGAAACCGTCCTCACCGACCAGCCCGAAGGTGATCTGTGATGAGCCGTTTGTCGATTGACCAGATGCTCGACAACGCACGCGCCAAGCTGCGCAGGCTGTATGTGTACGACGTCCCCGCCGCGCTGGCCCGAGGCGCCGTTCTGGTCGACATCCGCCCGGCCGCGCAGCGTGTTCGGGAGGGCTCGCTGCCGGGCGCGCTGGTGATCGAGCGCAATGTGCTGGAATGGCGGCTGGATCCCACGTCGTCGGCGCGGTTGTCGCTCGCGCGCGATCACGATGTGGAGTGGATCATTTTCTGCTCGGAGGGCTATACCTCCAGTTTGGCCGCGGCCTCGCTACAGGAACTCGGATTGCACCGCGCGACCGATCTGATCGGCGGTTATCAGGCGCTGAAGTCGGCGGGCATGCTCACCGTGGGCGTCGGGGTGCCGCACTTCGCCCGGGAAGTGGAGTCGCTGGCTTCGTTGTAACGGGCGGCGCACTGGTCCTTTCCGGTGCACGCTACTGTTATCGAATGTGAGCACCCCTAACTCCGCCGAGACCGGCCGCGCCGTCAGTTCCGCCGTGGACAGCGATGTCCCCGAGCAGATGCGGATTCGCCGGGACAAGCGTGAACGGCTGCTCGCCGGCGGTGGTGACGCCTATCCGGTGGTCGTGCCGCGCACGCACACGCTGGCCGAAATCCGTTCCGCCTACCCGGATCTCGAACCCGATACGCAAACCGGTCTGCAGGTCGGTGTCGCCGGCCGCGTCATTTTCGTCCGCAATACCGGCAAGCTGTGCTTTGCCACCCTGCAGGAGGGCGACGGAACCAAACTGCAGGCGATGATCAGCCTCAACGGCGTGGGCGCGGACGCGCTCGCGGCTTGGAAGTCCGATGTCGACCTCGGCGATTTCGTGTTCGTGCACGGTGAGGTCATCTCCTCGCGCACGGGCGAATTGAGCGTGATGGCCGACTCGTGGTCGATGGCGGCCAAGTCGCTTCGCCCGCTGCCGGTGGCGCACAAGGAAATGAACGAGGAATCGCGCGTCCGTCAGCGCTACGTCGACCTCATCGTGCGCCCCGAGGCCAGGGAAATGGCCCGTACCCGCGTGAACGTGGTCCGCGCGCTGCGCACCGCGCTCGAGCGCCGCGGCTTCCTCGAGGTCGAGACCCCGATGCTGCAGACCATCCACGGCGGTGCCGCCGCGCGCCCGTTCGTCACCCATTCCAATGCCCTCGACATGGACCTGTTCCTGCGTATCGCGCCGGAACTGTTCCTCAAGCGCTGCGTGGTCGGCGGCCTGGAGAAGGTCTTCGAGATCAACCGGAACTTCCGCAACGAAGGCGCCGACTCCACCCATTCGCCCGAGTTCGCGATGCTGGAAACGTACGAGGCCTACGGCACCTACGACGACTCGGCGACGATGATCCGGGAATTGGTCCAGGAAGTCGCACAAGAGGCATTCGGCACCCTCGTGGTGACTCTTGCCGACGGTACTGAATATGATCTGAGTGGCGAGTGGACGACGGTCGAGATGTATCCGTCGCTGTCGGAGTCGATCGGTGTGGAGGTCACTCCGGAAACGACTGTCGAGGAATTGCTGGCACTCGCCGAACGGGTCGGTCTGGAAATTCCGTCGGGCAAGGGCTACGGCCACGGGAAACTGGTCGAAGAACTCTGGGAACACGTCTATGGCGACAAGCTCTACGCGCCGACTTTCGTTCGCGACTTCCCCGTGGAGACCTCACCGCTGACCCGTCAGCATCGCAGCAAGGCAGGCGTTACGGAGAAGTGGGATCTCTATGTTCGCGGCTTCGAGTTGGCCACGGGCTATTCGGAGTTGGTCGATCCCGTCATCCAGCGGGAACGGTTCGTCGACCAGGCGCGCCTCGGCGCGGCGGGCGATGACGAGGCGATGGTGCTCGACGAAGACTTCCTCACCGCGATGGAACACGGTATGCCGCCGACCACCGGAACGGGTATGGGAATCGATCGCTTGTTGATGGCACTCACGGGTTTGGGAATCCGGGAAACGATCCTGTTCCCCATTGTGCGCCCGAGTAGTCGCTGACCTGTGAATTCGCGGGGCGAAGGCCTCGTGTTGGAAATTTCGCATTTCGGGGTATTCTTGCCTCGGGTATTCGGCCTGGAGGCAGGCTTGACGATTTCGAGAGGACGTTCATCTCATGGCAAAGAAGGTCACCGTTAGCCTGATCGACGATGTCGACGGTGAGTCCATCGCGGACGAAACCATCGAGTTCGCTATCGATGGGGTGTCGTACGAGATCGATCTGTCGGAGGCAAATGCGGCGCGCCTGCGCGAAGGCCTGGACGAGTGGGTCGCCAACGCGCGTCGCGTGAGTGGCCGTCGCCGGACCAAGGCCGCCGGTGCGCCGGCGCCGCAGGGCAAGAGCCGCGTTTCCATGGACCGCGAACAGAGCGCCGCAATTCGTGAATGGGCCCGTCGTAAGGGCCACAAGGTCTCCGCACGCGGCCGTATCTCGGCCGACATCACCGAGGCCTACAACAAAGAGGTCGGCAAGAGCTGAGATATTGGAGCGCTGGCGCGCTCGAGTCGGCGGCCCCTGCGGTCCCGACGATCAGGCATCGTGGCTTGCTCCTTCGTCGCCTACGCCACGGCGCCTGATCGTCGGGACGGCCGCCGACCGCCGCTTCGCGGCGATCCCTCCTCGAGGTCGGGATGTGCGGGGGCGGGGGCGCGGTCTGGAAAGATAGACTGATGGTTGTGCGCAAGGTGTTTCGAGTCTTGGGAGATGTGCGGTGAGCTCCTTTCTTCGGTACACCGACAACACCGGGCGCCAGCATGAATTGCCGCTGGACCCCGCGCAGCAGCGGATCACCATCGGGCGCAACGTTCAGGCCGATCTCGTGCTCGCGTGGGATGCCGAGGTGTCCCGGTTGCATGCTGCGGTAGAACACCTCGGTGCGCACTGGACGATCATCGACGACGGGCTGTCGCGCAACGGGACGTTCGTCAACGGTGAGCGGTTGGTCGGCAGGCGCAGGCTGAGCCCGGGCGACCGCATTCGTGTCGGCACCACGCTGGTGCATTTCTTCGATTTCGGTGGTGTCGTCGACGACGCCACGCATACCGCCTCCGGTTCCATCCCCACCATGCGTTCGCTGACCGAAACCCAGCGCGCGGTGCTGATCGCCCTGTGCCGTCCGTACAAGCACGGCACCGGATTCGCGACGCCCGCGTCGAACCAGCAGATCGCCGAGGAACTCTTCCTGTCGATCGACGCGATCAAAACCCACCTGCGTGCCCTTTTCGCGAAGTTCGGGGTGGAGAATCTGCCGCAGAACCAGAAGCGCACCCGGCTCGCCGCCCTCGCGATGCAGAGCGGAATGATCTCCGACCACGAGTTGTGAGCCTCGCGGTCGGCGGTGCGCGCCTCGCTTAGGTGGCCGAGCGTCTGAACGATGTCGGCGACGGCCGTCCTGCGGTTGACTGAGTCCTGTCACCGGAGTGCGACTCCGGATTCGAGTCAGGAGTTGGTTCCCATGTCGGCCATTCGTTTGTCCTCGCTGGTTCTCGCGATGCTCAGCACCGGCCTCGTCGCCGGTGTGTTCTACGCCTACGCGATCTCGGTGATGCCCGCCCTGGCGCGCACGGGAGATCGCACGCTGATCGAGGTCATGCAGAAGATCAACGTGGTGATCATCAACCCGTGGTTCATGTTCGGCTTCCTCGGTACGGTCGGCTTCACCGCACTCGCGGCCGCGCTGCACCTGGGCGGCGATCATCGCGCCACGCTGATCTGGATCGGAATCGCATTGGTGCTCAACGTGATCGCCTTCGCGGTCACCGCCGGGCAGAACGTGCCGCTCAACGATGCCCTGGCCGCGGCGGGTGATCCGGCGACGCTGGCCGATACCGCCTCGGTGCGCGCCGATTTCGAAGCGGCGTGGGTGCGCTGGAACATCCTGCGGGCGGTGCTGCACACGGCGGCGTTCCTGGTGCTGTGCGGTGCGCTGTTCGCCGCGGGTGTGCAGCAGGGCAAGTCGAACGCCGCCGCCGCGGTCCCGGGACAGAGCGTCTCCCACGCGCTGGTGCGCTGAATCGCTCCGTAGTGCCACGCGAAGGCTGGAACGTGTTCCATGATGACTGGAACACGTTCTAGCCAGGGGTGGTTCCATGCGAAGTAAGTCGATGCTCGTTCTAGCCGTCGCCATACTGCTCGGTCTCGTGGGGGCAGGTGGCGCGGCAGCCGGCCCCAACCCGGTCGACTACAACTTCTTCGCCGGTATAGCGCCCGAGCTGACGAATCCGGGCGGCGCGTTGCCCGGGGCGAACGACCCGAATTGTGTTCCCACACCGGAACATCCGAACCCGGTCGTCCTGCTGCACGGCACCGGCGGTGGGGCGCAGACGAATTGGGGCGTGTACGCCCCGCTGCTGGCCAACGAGGGCTACTGCGTGTTCACCCTCACCTACGGCGCGTACGCGCTGCCCTGGCCCGTCTCGGCCATCGGCGGGATGCGTCCCATCGAGCAGAGTGCGGCGGAGGTGTCGGCCTTCGTCGACGGTGTCCTCGCGCGCACCGGCGCCGAACGAGTCGACCTCGTCGCCCACTCGCAGGGCAATATCGTCGGCAACTACTACCTCAAGCGACTCGGCGGCGGGGAGAAGGTCGGCACGCTGGTCGGAATCGCGCCGCCCTGGCTCGGCACCAACGCGTTCGGCGCGGGCGATATCGCCCACTTCAGCCGGGCCCTCGGCGCGGGACCGGTCTTCGACGCCGCCACCGGCTCGCTGTGCCAGGCCTGCGCGCAGATGTTCAGCGGTTCGCCGTTCATGACCGCGCTCAATGCCGACGGGGTGTACGACCCGCGCGTCACCTACGTCAATATCGTCACGGTCCTCGACGAGCTCGTCGTGCCGCACACCTCGGGCCTGGTGCCCGGTCCCAACGCCACCTCGGTCGTCGTGCAGGACGGTTGCGCGCAGGACTGGTCCGAGCACATGGCCATCGCGGGCAGTCCGCGTGCCGCCGGTCACGCCCTCAACGCCCTCGATCCGGCCAGGCAGGCGCCCGTGCCGTGCGAGTTCGTGCCCCCGTTCACCGGCTGACGGCGATTTCGCTGTAGGCAAAACTGGAGCGGAAACGAATGCCGCGACGTGCGCGTTGTGAGTGAATGACCAAGTTGTCACCGGTCCCCAATAGGGTGGAGCGGCGACGGCGGAATCCCCTGCCAACTAGAGTGGATGGCGGGGGCCGCAACCCCCGGGCTTCATGGCAGGCTGACGGCGACAGTTGTCGCCTCCGGCGCCCAAGGTTGTACCGAGCACACAGCGGCGTCTGTTGCCAGAATGTCGGAGCAGGAGAGTGAGGGAGCGATGTTCGAGAGGTTCACCGACCGCGCGAGGCGTGTCGTTGTCCTGGCCCAAGAAGAGGCCCGGATGCTCAACCACAACTACATCGGCACCGAGCACATCCTGCTTGGGTTGATCCACGAGGGCGAGGGCGTGGCGGCGAAGTCGCTGGAGTCCCTTGGCATCTCGCTGGAGGGTGTGCGCAGCCAGGTCGAGGAGATCATCGGGCAGGGCCAGCAGGCTCCGTCCGGTCACATCCCCTTCACCCCGCGTGCGAAAAAGGTGCTGGAACTGAGTCTGCGCGAGGCGCTGCAGCTCGGTCACAACTACATCGGCACCGAGCACATCCTGCTCGGCCTCATCCGTGAGGGTGAGGGCGTCGCGGCCCAGGTGCTCGTCAAGCTCGGCGCCGACCTGAACCGGGTCCGTCAGCAGGTCATCCAGCTGCTGTCCGGGTACCAGGGCAAGGAGCCCGTCGAGGGCACCGGCTCGCGCGGTGAGGCGGGTACGCCGTCCACCTCGCTGGTGCTCGACCAGTTCGGTCGCAATCTCACGCAGGCGGCGCTGGAAGGCAAGCTCGACCCCGTCATCGGCCGCTCGAAGGAGATCGAGCGCGTCATGCAGGTGCTGAGCCGCCGCACCAAGAACAACCCGGTGCTGATCGGTGAGCCCGGTGTCGGTAAGACCGCCGTCGTCGAGGGCCTGGCACAGGCCATCGTCAACGGTGAGGTCCCCGAGACCCTCAAGGACAAGCAGCTCTACACCCTCGACCTGGGTTCCCTGGTCGCGGGCAGCCGCTACCGCGGTGACTTCGAAGAGCGCCTCAAGAAGGTGCTCAAGGAGATCAACACCCGCGGCGACATCATCCTGTTCATCGACGAGCTGCACACGCTCGTCGGCGCGGGTGCTGCCGAAGGCGCCATCGATGCGGCCTCGATCCTGAAGCCGAAGCTGGCCCGTGGCGAGCTGCAGACCATCGGTGCCACCACCCTCGACGAGTACCGCAAGTACATCGAGAAGGACGCCGCCCTGGAACGCCGTTTCCAGCCGGTGCAGGTGGGCGAGCCGACCGTCGAGCACACCATCAACATCCTCAAGGGCCTGCGCGACCGCTACGAGGCGCACCACCGGGTCTCCATCACCGATGGCGCTCTCGTGGCCGCCGCGACGCTGGCCGACCGCTACATCAACGACCGGTTCCTGCCGGACAAGGCGATCGACCTCATCGACGAGGCGGGCGCGCGGATGCGTATCCGCCGGATGACCGCGCCGCCGGACCTGCGCGAGTTCGACGACAAGATCGCCGATGCCCGTCGCGAGAAGGAAAGCGCGATCGACGCGCAGGACTTCGAGAAGGCCGCGCGCCTGCGCGACAAGGAGAAGCAGCTCGTCGCCAAGCGCGCCGAGCGGGAGAAGCAGTGGCGTTCGGGTGACCTGGACGTCGTGGCCGAGGTCGACGACGAGCAGATCGCGGAGGTGCTGGCCAACTGGACCGGTATCCCCGTCTTCAAGCTCACCGAGGAGGAGACCACTCGTCTGCTCCGCATGGAGGACGAGCTGCACAAGCGGATCATCGGCCAGGAGGATGCCGTCAAGGCCGTCTCCAAGGCGATCCGCCGCACTCGCGCCGGCCTGAAGGATCCGAAGCGTCCGTCCGGTTCGTTCATCTTCGCCGGTCCGTCCGGTGTCGGTAAGACCGAGCTGTCCAAGGCGCTGGCGAACTTCCTGTTCGGCGACGACGACGCGCTCATCCAGATCGACATGGGCGAGTTCCACGACCGCTTCACCGCTTCTCGTCTGTTCGGTGCCCCTCCCGGGTACGTGGGCTACGAGGAGGGCGGCCAGCTCACCGAAAAGGTGCGGCGCAAGCCGTTCTCGGTGGTGCTGTTCGACGAGATCGAGAAGGCGCACCAGGAGATCTACAACACCCTCCTGCAGGTGCTCGAGGACGGCCGTCTCACCGACGGTCAGGGTCGTACGGTCGACTTCAAGAACACCGTGCTGATCTTCACCTCGAACCTGGGCACCTCCGACATCTCCAAGGCTGTCGGCCTGGGCTTCACCCAGTCCAACGCCGAGGGCTCGAACTACGAGCGGATGAAGCTCAAGGTCAACGACGAGCTGAAGAAGCACTTCCGCCCCGAGTTCCTCAACCGCATCGACGACGTGATCGTCTTCCACCAGCTCACCAGCGAGCAGATCGTGCAGATGGTGGACCTGATGATCAACCGTGTCGCCAAGGCGCTGAAGAACAAGGACATGGCGATCGAGCTGACCGACCAGGCCAAGAGCCTGCTCGCCAAGCGCGGTTTCGACCCGGTCCTGGGTGCGCGTCCGCTGCGTCGCACGATCCAGCGCGAGATCGAGGACCAGCTGTCGGAGAAGATCCTCTTCGGCGAGATCGGCGCGGGCCAGACCATCACGGTCGGCGTCGAGAACTGGGACGGCGAAGGCCAGGGCGAAGACGCCAAGTTCACCTTCACCGGCAAGACGAAGCTGACCAAGGCACCCACGGGCGACGACAAGCCCGAGGTCGTCCTCACCGGAGCAGCCGAGGGCACCGCCCCCGACACCGCCGCCTCCGGCGAGTAACCAGCTGAACGAAAAGCCCACCTTCTGAACTCGGAAGGTGGGCTTTTTCGTTGCCGAGCGGTCATTGGAACAGCGCGACGGCTTGAGAGTTCTGTTCGGCGGCGAAGATGAAGAAGGTGCGGAGTGTTTCGTAGTTTTCGCGGAGGAATTCTCGGCAGAAATCGGTATCCCAGATTTCGGGGTAGACGTCGTTGTCGCCCATGGCTGCCGGGTCGAAATGTCGTTCGAGGACGCTGTAGGGCGTGGCTGTGAGGGTGTGGGCGGCGGTGATGATCTCGGCGGCTGTCCATATCTTGGTTGCGCCGTCGCCCGCCCAGGGATCGAGGTCGCCGAAGAGGTCGAGGTCGATATTCGCGGCCTCGAGCAGGTAGCGCAGGCCGTCCCAGGCCTTGTCGATGTCGCCGGCCGGTTCGCCGGGGTGGTCGAGCTGGTCGATCAGGTCGAGGGCGGCTTCGGCATCGGCGGTGATGCGGGCGGCGTCGGCGTCGGAAATTCGGTGGAATGCGAGAACTGGGCCCATGGGAGCGAAGGTAGGAATGCGAACTTGGAGATACCTTTCGAGCCGCTTTTCACGGCCTCCGGCAGGTGAATTCGCGGCGTACCGTGGGTTGGGCCAGGCCACACGACACGGGGGTGTTCACGCACATGACTGATTCCGATCGCACGCTCATCGCTGTTCTGCTCGACCGTTCCGGTTCGATGCAGACGATCAAGGCCGATACCGAAGGTGGGTTGGCCGCGTATTTCGAGCAGCAGCGGGAGGTGCCGAAGCGGATCGAGGTGACCTTGGCGCAATTCGACACCACCTACGAGGTGGTCTATTCGAATGTGCCGCTGGATCAGGTGCCTCCGCCGAATCTGCTGCCGCGTGGCGGGACCGCGCTGTACGACGCCGTCGGCAAACTCGTCACCAGCGTCGGCGAGGAGCTCGCGGCCCGCCCCGAGCACGAGCGCCCCGGCACCGTGATCGTCGTCGTCCTCACCGACGGCCACGAGAACTCCAGCCGCGAATGGACCCACGCGGCGGTCAAGTCCCTCATCACCCAGCAACAGGAGGTCTACAACTGGACCTTCGTCTTCCTCGGCGCCAACATGGACGCCGTCGAAGTAGGTTCCAACCTGGGCTTCGACCCCGGCTCCTCCATCACCTACGCCCCCGTCGCAGGCGGCGTCCGCGGCGCCTTCGACGCCCTCTCGGCCTACTCGGCCCGCGCCCAAGCTGCCCCCGCCGGAATGGCCCGCCGCGCCCGCTTCTCCGAGGACGAACGCCGCCGAGCGGGTACGGACCGCTGACCCGAAGACACTACTGCCAGCCGGGGCGGACGAGGCCGGATTCGTAGGCGAGGACTACGAGTTGGGTGCGGTCGCGGGCGGCCAGTTTGGTGAGGATGCGGCTGACGTGGGTGCGGGCGGTGGCGGGGCTGAGGTAGAGGCGGGCGGCGATTTCGGCGTTGGTGAGGCCCTCGGCCACCAGGGTGAGGACCTCGCGTTCGCGGTCGGTGAGGTCGGCGAGGGCGGGTGGGGGTGGTTGTTTGGCGTGGGTGGCGAATTCGGTGAGCAGGCGACGGGTGACGCCGGGGGACAGGAGCGCGTCGCCCGCCGCGACGACCCGGACGGCGCGGAGCAGGTCGGCGGGTTCGGTGTGTTTCACCAGGAAACCCGTGGCACCGGCGCGGATCGCCTCGAAGACGTACTCGTCGAGTTCGAAGGTGGTGAGCACGACGACGCGCACGTCGGCTAGCTGCGCGTCGTCGGCGATCATGCGGGTGGCGGCCAGCCCGTCGAGGACGGGCATGCGGATATCCATCAGCACCACCGAGGGCTCCAGCGTGCGTGTCATCCGCACGGCCTGCTCGCCGTTCTCGGCCTCGCCGACCACCTCGATATCGTCCTGGGCGTCGAGCAGTGCGACGAAACCACCGCGCACCAGCGCCTGATCGTCGGCGACAAGCACCCGGATCATGTCTCTGCCCCGGCCGGCCGGGAGGGCAACCGCGCGGCCACCCGGAACCCACCGGACGGCCGGGGTCCGGCGGTGAGCGCCCCGCCGAGCGCATGCGCCCGTTCCCGCATGCCGATGATCCCGTTTCCGCCGACCCCGGTGCGCACGGCGGTACCGGTAGGGCGGGTGTTGTCGACGGTGATGTCGACCGTTTCGGGCGTGTAGCGCAGGGTGATCATCGCCGTGGACCCCGGTGCGTGGCGCACCACATTGGTCAGCGATTCCTGGATGATCCTGGCGGCGGCCACGTCGATCACGCTCGGCAGCTTCTTGGGTGTGCCGATGACCTTGGTGTCGACGGGCAGGCCGGTCGCCCTGGTCCGTTGCAGCAGGGTGTCGAGGTCGTCGAGGGTCGGTGCCGGGGCACGCGGTGCGGGTGCCGGAACCGGCTCGGCCGCAGGGGTTTCGGGGTATTCGGGGGCGACGGGTGCGCCGCTGCGGATCGCGTGCAGCAGCGTGTGCACCTCGGTCAGCGCTTCTTTGGAGGTGGTTTTGATCGTCGCCAGCGCGGCGGCGGCCTGCTGTGGTTTGCGGTCGAACAGTTCCAGCGCCACCGAGGATTGCACATTGATCAGCGAAAGGCTGTGTGCCAGGACGTCATGCAGCTCGCGGGCGATGGCGAGCCGTTCCTCGGACGCGGCCCGCGCCTGCTGGGCCTGTTCGTCGCGTTGCGCCGCCTCGGCCCGCTCTCGGCGCGCGAGCACCACCGTGCGCCGCTGACGTATTCCCTCGGCGATTCCGACCAGCACACTGAGCCAGGCCAGCAGGCCGAAAACCTGCCAGCCGTTGGTGTCGCGGCCGAGCAGGGCGGGCAGCGGCCACACCATCGTCAGGTAGCCGACGACGACCAAAGGGTAAGTGCGCCAGCGTGATCCGTGTACCGCAGCCGTGAGGAACGCGATGATGAGGGAAAGGAAGATCGGCCCGTACCCGTAGTCGCGCAGCACGTAGGACACGGCGGCGAGCAAGGCCACCACCAGCACCGGCTCGGGGAGCAACCGCCGGAAGCCGAGCGCGATCGGCCCGGCCAGCAGCAACAGATACGCGAACGCGTCGAGCGATCGCACCCCGGTCTGCTGCGCGTTCGCCCCGGAACTGCCTGCCAGCTGCACTATCGCGACCACCACCGCCAGCCCCCAGTCCCGGACGGCCGCGTCACGCTCCCACTTCGCTCCCACCCACGCAACCCTATTGCGTCACCCGGGCAGAAGCGTCGGCCTACGCACGTATTTTTCCCGGACCCCCGCGTACATCGCGCGACGTAGGCCCGAACGAGCCGCGCGACGGATGTGCGGACACCCCTTCGGCGCGGATCGTCTATCGCATGAACGAATCAATCGTGGTCACCACCGGGTTGACCAAACGCTATGGCGAACACCTCGCGGTGGACGCGGTGAGTATGCGGGTCGGGACCGGGGAGATCTACGGTTTCCTCGGTCCCAACGGCGCGGGCAAGACGACGACGCTGCGGATGTTGGCCGGCCTCGTCCGGCCGAGCGCGGGCACCGCGACGGTCCACGGCAGCGCCCCCGGCGACCCGGAGGTGCTGCGCCGGGTCGGGGTGTTGATCGAGGGCCCGGGCTTCTACCCGTACCTGTCGGGTCGCGACAACCTGCGCGTTCTCGCCCGCTACCGCGGACTCGGCGACCGCGAGGTCACCCAGGCGCTGGCCCGCGTCGACCTCACCACCCGCGCCGACGACCGCTTCCGCACCTATTCCCTCGGCATGAAGCAGCGCCTCGGAGTCGGTGCGGCCCTGCTCGGCGATCCCGATCTGCTCGTCCTCGACGAGCCGACCAACGGTCTCGACCCGGCCGGACTGGCCGAAATGCGTTCGCTCATCGTCGATCTCGCGGCAGAAGGTCACACCGTGCTGCTGTCGAGTCATCAGCTCGCCGAGGTGCAGGAAATCTGCCACCGGGTCGGGGTGATCTCCGGTGGACGTCTGCTCGCCGAGTCGACGGTCGCCGAATTGCGCGGCACCGCATCGCTGCTCGTGCGTGCCGAACCGGTCGACGTGGCCGTCGAGGCGGTCCGCGCGGTGTCCGACGCGCCGGTGCGTGTGAGCGCCGAGGGCATTCGGATAGCGACCACGACGGCGATGGCGCCTGCTGTGGCGCGAGCTGTCGTGCAGGCGGGTGTGGACCTGCTCGAGCTGCGCGTCGACGAGAAATCCCTGGAAGAAGTCTTCTTCGAGCTGACGGAGGTCGCGAAATGACCAGCACTACAAGAGATCTCACGGCAAGTATCAGAGCCGAGTCGCTGCGTCTTCGGCGGTGGCCGACCTTCTGGATCGTGCTCGGCACATGGATCGTGCTGAATCTGACCTTCGCCTACCTGTTCAACTATCTGGCCTACCGCTCCGGTGAGAGTGGTTCCATGTCCGACGGATTGCCGCGCGACGTGCTGCTCGGCCGGCTCGTGCCCGCCGCCGTCCCCGAGGTGTTCACCCAGGGTATGGCCATGTTCGGCGGTGCGCTGATGCTCGTCCTCGGTGCGCTGGCGGTGGGTAGCGGGTACGGCTGGGGGACGTGGAAGACCGTGTTCACCCAGGGGCCGGGCCGCGCGAACGCGGTCGGTGGGCTGCTGCTCGGCCTGCTGGTGACGGTGGTCGTCCTGGTGTGTGCCGCGTTCGTCGTCGACCTCGGTGTCGCGTCGCTCATCGCGGTGACGGAAGGTCAGGCGGTCACGCTGCCCGCGCTCGACCGATCCCTTCTCGGACTCCTCACCGGCACAGCCATTTTGAGTATGTGGACCGCAGCGGGCGCCTTCATCGGCGCCGTGGCCCGTGGCCCCGCTCTCGCTGTCGGGCTCGGCCTGATCTGGGTTCTCGTCGTCGAGGACCTGCTGCGCGGGGTCGCGGGAATCCTCGGCCACGTCGAAGCGGTCACCGATCTGCTTCCCGGTACCGCCGCAGGTTCACTGGCCGGGGCGATGCGCACGGAGGACGGTCCGGCCACGCCGGGTGTTCTCGACATCCTGACCCGCGGCGAGTCCCTCGTCGTCCTCGCGGTCTACGTGACGATCTTCGTGGCGGGAACCATCTGGCTCACCTCCCGCCGCGACCTCACCTGACCCCGATTACGACCACCCGGCCGGGTTCGACGCCGTCTCCCTGGAGATTCCCGAATTCCGGTCGGGGAAGGTCCCGAACCGGTCGTTGTGCAGGTGGGCGAAGAAATAACCCATCTGCCCACATTCCCCGTGGGATCGCACGGCCGCCGGATCGGCCACAACCGCGCGGTAGTAGTCGCGACCCAGCGCGACGATGAAGCCGCGGCGATAGAGGAACCCGTCGTCGGACCCGCCGATCACCGCGTGGATATCGGCACGGTCGATGTCGTAGAGCGCGCGCTCGGCCACCCGGTCCAGTGCGGTGAGCTCCTCGCTGGTGAAATCAGCACTGAGCGCGCGTAATTCGGCCAGGAACTCGTCGAGTCGCTCCTCGGTGCGTGGCGCACCGCAGGCACCCCAGGCGGATTCGATCATGGCCCAGAACCGGTCGACTTCGGCATCGGTAGGAAGTGTCCTCACCCGCGTGACGGTAGCCGTAGCCACCGACACATCGCGCCTACCCGGCCCCGAGCAACCGGTGAGCGAGGACCGACAAACCTGCCGTGATCTGCCCCGGGGACAAGCCGCGTTCACGCTGCTGAAGGTAGACCTCGGCCGCCAAGGGGGCCAGGACGGTATCGATCAGCGAATCAGGCTGGGGGATACCGGCTTCGACGAGCAGGGCCCGCACGTGCAGTGCCCAGAACCCGTAGGCGCCGGTGGCGAAGCGGGCCCCGCCGGTCTCGGCGCCGAGCACCAGATGCGCGTGGGCGCTGAGCAATTCGATCATCGCGGCATAGAACGCGGCGAGGCGCTCGGCGGGAGGCGCGCCCGGCCCGAGTGGGGGTTCGCCGCGCAGGAGTTGCTCCTGGACGGCGCGTTCGTGTTCGTCGAGCAGGGCGACGGCGATGGCGTTGCGGTCGGGGTAGCGGCGGTAGAGGGTGCCCCGGCCGACGCCCGCGGCCTTGGCGATGTCGTCCATGGTGACGGTGCGCGGGTCGCGGGTAGCGAAGAGATCGGCCGCCGCGGCGAGCACTTTGGCGCGGTTGCGGGCGGCATCGGTGCGTTCGGGTGGTGGTGCCGTGCCGGTGAGCAGGTCGGATCGAGGCTCCATGGGGTCGACTCTAACCGAGAAGCACAAATGTGGACAAGGTGTCCACTTGTGTTCTATCGTCGAACCAAGCGGACACAACGTCCGGTTATCGAAAGGCTCGACATGACCCACCTGCTGCACCTCGACGCCAGCGCCAGGACCAATTCCCTCAGCCGCAGGCTCGGCGCGGAATTCGTGCGGGCCTGGCGCGAAGCGGAGCCCGGGGGCGACTACACCTACCGCGACCTCGCCACCGACCCCGCTCCGTTCATCGACGAAGGGTGGACCGAGCTGTGCGATGCCGTTCTCGCGGCGGGGAGTACCGATCTCGATCGCCTGCCGGACCTCGCCGTCACGCCCGCCGCCCGCGCCGCATGGCGCATCGTCGAACCCCTGCTCGCGCAATTGCTGGCCGCCGACGTCATCCTCATCGGCACCCCGATGTACAACTACTCGATCCCCGCCACGCTCAAGGCCTGGCTCGATCAGGTGACGTTCCCGCGTATGTCGCTGGGGCACAGGCGCTTCGTCGTCGTCTCCGCACGCGGCGGCGCCTACTCGCCCGGCGCGCCGAAAGCCGCGTTCGACTATCAGGAGCGCTACCTGCGCGACTTCTTCGCAGGCCATTACGCCGTCACCGACACCGTTTTCGTCAATGCCGAACTGGCCAACGCTGTCTCGGACCCCAACCTTGCCCACCTGCGTACCGAGCACGAGGCCTCACTCGACGCCGCCATCGCCGAAGTACGCCTGCTCGCAAAGGATTACACGCGATGAACTGGATCCTGCTCGGCGTGGCCGGCCTGGTCGAAATCGCCTGGTCGCAGACCATCAAACCCACCGAGAACTTCACCAGACTCGGCCCGACCCTGCTGTGCATCGCGCTCGGTTCGCTGGCGGTCTACCTGCTCTCGCGCGCCATGCAAACCCTTCCGGTCGGCACGGCGTACGCGGTGTTCACCGGGATCGGTGCACTCGGAGCGATCGGTCTCGGTGTGCTCGTGCACAAGGACCCGCTCAGCGCCGGCCGGGTCTTCGCCCTATCGCTGATTCTCGGTGGCATCGTGCTCGCGCGCGTCACCAACCCCGAGTGACCCTGTGGCACACCCGATGCGGGCTCGGCGGGCACTTGACCGGTAGGGTCGGCTGATGGACCAGCCAGTTCGCCCCCCGGACCTGTCCACTCGGCCCCACGAGCTCACCGTCGAGCGAGTCATGAAGGCCCAGCCGAGCCTGCTGTACGCGGCTTGGACCCAAGGCCTCGACCTGTGGCTGGCCGTCCCCGGATCGGTTCTGATGCGACCCGCCGTGAACGAGCCCCTCTATTTCGACACCGGCTCGGCCGAGAAACGCAACCCGCACTACGGCCGCATCCTGACGCTCGAAGCCAACCGCCGGATCGAGTTCACCTGGGTCACCGCCGCGACCGAAGGGGTGGAGACCGTGGTCGCCGCCGAGTTCCTGAAACAACCACGCGGCATCAGGTTGCGGCTGCGGCACTCCGGTTTCCCCACCGCCGCCATCCGTGACCTGCATCGGCAGGTGTGGCCGGAGAAGCTGGAACGCCTAGACGAAGTGACGAGTATCCCGGTCTGAGCTCACGTAGGTTCGGTATCGCACACACATTTCTCGACTGAGGCGAAAGGAACGTGATGGCGATTCGTAGCGCACGCACACTCTGGGCAGGCGGGCTGCAGGACGGCTCAGGGCAGGTCGAGCTGGTCAGCTCCGGTCTCGGCAAATTCGACGTGTCCTGGCCCCGGCGCACGGCCGACACCGCCGAGGGCACCAGCCCCGAAGAGCTGATCGCGGCCGCGCACTCGTCGTGCTATTCGATGGCGCTCTCGGCCGAGCTCGCCAACGTGGGCGGTACCACGGAGAGCCTCGACGTCACCGCCGACGTGACCCTCGGCCCCGACCCGGCGGGCGGTTTCCGGATCAGCAAGATCAAGCTCACCGTGCGCGCCGTCGCCTCGGGGATCGACGCCGAGGGCTTCTACACCGCGGCGACCGCGGCCAAGAACGGCTGCCCGGTGAGCAAGGCGCTCGCCGGTGTCGCCGAGGTGGAACTGGACGCCGAACTCATCTGAACACTCACCGCTGGGTGAACCAGCGGTGCGCCGCCGGGGTGTACATCGCCGGAATCGCGATCACCACCGCGAGGATGTGCACCGCCCGGCAGGCGACGAGGACCGCTGAATCGGGCGCGAGCCCACCGAACAGGGCGCCGAAATCGTCGGTGGAAAGCAGCACAGCCAGCGGTTCGATGATGAGCGAGACCAATCCGATCATCCCGATGCCGACGGTGAGCAGGGCCCGCGACACCCGGCTGCCGTTGGCCATGTGCATCGCGACCCCGAGCACCACCAGGTAGATGGCCAGCCGGGGCAGCAGACCCGTCGCGGTGGCGCCCAATTCGGTCCCACCGCGCACGGCACGCAGCAGTCCTTCGGCGACTCCGGCGGCCAGCGCGGTGACCAGCCCGGCGAAGGCCACGCGCACCGCGCCCGGACGGGCGACGGAAACAGAGAAGGCAGTGTCGGTCATGATGCCGACACTGCCCTCCCGCGGTACTCACGAGGATCACCCCGAGGTAGCGACCTCGCGTGCTACCGGAGTGCTACGCGCGCTCGACCATTCGGTGAGCGCGGCGAACACCAGTCCCAAAGCCGCCCACAGGGTGGCGGTTTCGGCCAGCGACGCCACCCGGAACTGCCACAGCAGCGTCGCCGGGAAATCGTCGGAGACCTCGTTCACCCCCGGCAGCAGCACGTAACCGACCGTGGTGACCAACACGAACGCGGCTACCGCGGCAACGATCCGGAACGAGTCGAGCTGACCGGCCGGCGCGCGATAGGCCGCGACGGCCGCCGCGACCGCGAGCAGGCCGAGCACGACGACGGCCACCCACAGCCAGGTGCGCTGGTCGATGGTTTCCGGGTCGCCGACCGCCGGTGGATTGGCCGGGTACTTGAAGAACGGCACCGCGACGATCGCCACCCACGCGAAACCCGCTGTGGTCAGCGACAATCGGGGCCCGCTCAGCGTGGTGAAACGGCGAGCCACGTTCACCACGGCGGCGAAGATCGCCCCGAACGCCATACCGGCCAAGGCGAGCGCGAGGAACTGACCCGCCTGCTGCCCCGATCGGCTGACCAGCGGTTCTTCATCGTGCGCCTGGTCCTCGACGGTCCCGTGCGAATGCCCGCCGGATCCGGCTTCCTCGATGGCGATCGCCGCCTCGATGTGCGGTTCGCCGATGAAATAGCCCACTGTCGCGGCCAGCAGACCGGCGATGAGACCGGCCAGCAGGCCACGTAGCAGCAGGGTTTTGAAGGATCCGGTCAGTGGCACGGGACACCGAGCAGGTGACGTCCGTCGTGCATCAGCTCGTGCAGGAACATCCCGCTACGCGAGACGGCCCCCTGATCGAAACCGACCAGGTACAGCGTGAGCAGTGCAAGAAGAACGACACCGACCGTGACCAGCACGGTTGCCAGGGTGTCGAGGCCGGTAGACCGGCTGGGTGAATGCGCGATAGCCATTCGGGTCCTCCTCCGGGATGCGCGTCCCGCGATCGAAGCGATAGGCGAGGATGCCGATGTCTGGCTGTCCGCACCGGAATCCGGCACGGAATACAGTGGCGCGACCGCTCCGGAATCTCACCGGATTACCGCGCACCCTCGCGTAATTTCCCTCGAACTGTGACAGCCGCCGCCAGGGCGCGTCAATACATCCCGGGGGAAACGCCCCGATCAGGACTTCGCGGGCACGTCCAGCACGACCTCGAATTCGAGCAGCGACGCACCGGTCGACACCGGCTTGGGCCGCTCACCGTCGGCACCGTGACCGGCGTGCGCCGCGCGGGCCGGCCCGTCGCGCCACGCGGCGAACGACTCCTCCGAATCCCACTGCGTCACCACGAAATACCGGTTGTCACCGGCCACCGGGCGCAGCAACTGGAAGCCGAGGAACCCGGGCGAGTTCTCCACCGCGTGGGCCCGCGCGGCGAACCGCTTCTCCAGCTCCGGGCCCGCGCCCTCGGGAATCTCGATCGCATTGATCTTCACAACAGCCATGAGTCGACTGTATACGGGGCAGAATCGGGTGCGTGTTGTACGACGAAGGCGGGGTCGGGGTGCCGATTCTGCTGCTACACGGTCTGATGGGAAGCGCGCGTACCTGGTCGGATCAGGTGCCGTGGCTGCGCGAGTTCGGTCATGTCCACACCTTCGACGCCGCGGGTCACGGTCGTGTTCCGCCCGCCGAGCTCAGCACCGAGGCGTTCGTCGCCGACCTCGCCGAACACACGTCGGCGATCACCGAACCGATGATCGTGATCGGGCATTCGATGGGTGCGCTGCACGGGTGGGTGTTCGCGGCGACCCATCCCGAGCGGGTCCGCGCGATCGTCGTCGAGGACATCGCCCCGGACTTCACCGGCCGCACCGCCGCCCACTGGGCCGAACTGATCCACTCCTGGCCGCAACCCTTCCCCGACGAGCAGGCCGTGATCGACTATTTCGGGCCGGTGGCCGGGCGGTACTTCCTGCGGGCGTTCACCGAATCGAGCGGCTACCGGCTCCACGGCGAGGTCGACACCTTCCGTGCGATCTCCGAGGAATGGGGAACGCGCGACTTCTGGGACGAATGGAAATCGCTGCGCGTTCCCGCCTTGCTCATCGAGGGCGAGCACACCATCACCCCGGCGGGGCAGATGCGGACGATGGCCGAGGTGCATCCGGACGCGGAGTACGTGCGAGTTCCCGGGGCGGGGCACCTGATTCACGATGAGCGGCCCGAGGAATACCGCGCGCACGTCGAACGGTTTCTGGCACGGGTCTGAGTGCCGGGTTTGTCGAACGATTCCGGCACGGTTCCGATCGGCACGCCCGCGGCTGGTCGAACGGTTTCTGGCACGGTTCCGATCGGCACGCCTGCGCCTGGTCGAACAGTTCCGCCGCAGGTCCGGAGGTCAGGCTCCCTCGCCGGCCAGGGCGAACAGACCGTCCTCGGTTTGCTCGATGAGCCCGTCGACCAGCAGCGAATCCAGGGCCCGAGCCCGCTGACCCGGGTCGCGCGTCCAGGCCATGTCCAGCCGCACCCGCTCGACCGGCCCCGACGCATCACGCAGCACATCGAGCAGCCTGCCGCGCGCCTGCCGATCGGTGCCCTCGTACTTCTGCACCTTGCGCACCACCTCGGCGGCCGGCCTGCCCGCGTCGACCCAGGCGCAGCGCGGCAGCGGGCAGTTGCCGCAGTCGGGGTTGCGGGCCGTGCAGACCAGCGCGCCCAGTTCCATCAGCGCCGCCGAGAACTTCGCGGCCCGCGGCACCGAGGCGGGCAGCAGCGCCTCGGTTTCGGCGAGATCGCGCGAGGACGGATTACCGGGTTCACGGCCGTGCACCGCCCGCGCCACGACGCGGCGAACATTGGTGTCCACCACCGGAACTCGCTGCCCGTACGCGAAACACGCCACCGCGCGGGCGGTGTAGGCGCCGATACCCGGCAGGCTCAGCAGGACGTCGACGTCGGCCGGAACCGCGTCGCCGTGCTCGGCGGCCAGCACCCGCGCGCACTCGTGCAACCGCAGTGCCCGGCGCGGATAACCGAGCTTGCCCCATGCCCGCAGCACCTCGGCCTGTGACGACGCCGCCATCGCCGAGGGCACCGGCCAGCGCGCCACCCACTCACGCCAGATCGGCTCCACCCGCACCACGGGTGTCTGCTGCAGCATGATCTCGCTCATCAGGATGTGCCAGGCGGTCGCCTCCGGCCGCCGCCACGGCAGGTCACGCGCCCGCTCGGTGAACCAATCCAGCAGGACCTCGGCGTCGATACTCACTGTTCCCGTTCCATCTCTGCCAGGCCGACTTTGCCGAGGCGTAACAGCGCAGACTCGCTGGTAACCGATAGCGTGTGCACAATGGTCGGTATGCCTGGTTCTAATCCGATAAGTGCCTGGAAGTCGCTGCGCGAGGGCAACGAGCGCTTCGTCAACGACACTCTGCTGCATCCTAGCCAGGGCGCAGCAGACCGGGCCAAGCTCGTGAACGGACAGCGACCGCACGCCATCCTCTTCGGCTGCGGCGATTCGCGTGTAGCCGCCGAACTGATCTTCGACCAGGGTCTCGGCGACATGTTCGTGGTGCGTACCGCAGGCCACGTCGTCGACTCCTCGGTGCTCGGCTCGATCGAATACGGCGTCGAGGTGCTCAATGTGCCGCTGATCGTGGTCCTCGGCCACGACAGCTGCGGCGCGGTGAAGGCCACGATCGACGCGCTCGACGGCGGCGCCGTCCCCGGCGGCTTCATTCGCAGCGTGGTCGAGAAGGTGACCCCCTCGATCCTGCTCGGCCGCCGCGAAGGGCTCACGACGGTCGACGACCTCGAGGCCCGGCACGTGGTGGAGACCAGCAAGCTGCTCATGGAACGCTCGATGATCATCTCCCAGCGCGTCGCCACTGGTCAGTGCGCGATCGCGAGCGTCACCTACCAGTTGTCCGACGGTCGCGCGCACCTGCGCCGGGTGGTCGGCAATATCGGCGAGACGGTCTGAATCGGGCGGTAAGCGCCCGACACGCCGAGGTCATCGAGCGCGCCCTCGCGCGCTGCGCTTACCTTTGAAGCGTGCTGGAACCGAATGGACCGCTGCCACCGGAGATCTACTGGCGTCGTCGCGCGCTGGCCATCGGCGTCATCGTCGTCGCGCTCGCGATCGTGGTCTGGCTGGTCACGATGGTGGCGCGCGGTGGTGATTCGTCCGGTTCGGGCGCGGCCGCGTCCTCGACGACGGTCGCGAGCACGTCCCAGACCAGCAGTGCGGCCAGTAGTTCGGCGGCAAGCAGTTCGGTGACCAGCACGTCGGCGGCACCGTCGTCGACCACGTCCGCCGCCCCGGAGCCCGCGGCCCAGCCGTGTAGCGATCAGTCGCTGGCGCTGAAGGTGACGGTCAACCAGCCGACCTACCGGGTGGGTGACCAGCCGGGCTTCGGCACCGTCATCACCAACATCTCTACGGCCGCGTGCTCGCGCGATCTCGGCGCGGGCCCGCAGTTCCTCGTCTTCACCCTCGACGGGCAGCGCAGGCTGTGGGCGAGCAACGACTGCACCCCGGACGGGCCGCCTGAGGTGAAAACCCTGAAGGCGGGCGAACAGCTGTCGTACAAGGGCACCTGGTTCGGCACCACGTCCCAGCCCCAATGCGCGGGGGAGCGGTTGCCGGTCCCGGCGGGTGCGTACATGGTTGTCGCACAGCTCGGTTCCATCCGCAGCGCGGCCGAACCGTTCAACCTGGCCGACTGAATACCGTCCGACCGGGCATTATGCGGATGCGCTGTAAATCACATGTCCAAGACGGCTGATTTGCAGAATTCGCAGGACGGGCCGCCGTGTCAACGGCTGTTACCGCCGAAATGCCGAATTCGACCGGAAAGCGCGGTTTGCCGGAGTTATTCCACGGCCGCAGGCTCGCGGGGTGCCCGGGATTTGCGGAGTTCGGCCAATCGCAGCGCCGAACGCAGGTCGCCGACCTCGTGGATGCGCATCGAACCGCTCTTGGACTTCTCCGAACCCGGCGGTACCAGGGCGGTGGTGAAGCCCAATCGCTCGGCCTCGGCCAGGCGCCGGCCGAGCCCGGTGATCTTGCGGACCTCACCCGCCAGGCCGACCTCACCGAGGATCACCCAGCCCGCGGGCAGGGCGATATCGGCCTCGGCGCTGGCGATGGCCAGGGCGATGGCGAGGTCGGCGGTCGGCTCGACCAGGCGCATGCCGCCGACGGTCGCCGCGTACACGTCGTGCTTGCCGAGGAACACCCGGCCACGGCTCTGCAGGACCGCGAGCACCATGGCCACCCGGTTGTAGTCCAGGCCGCTCACCGCGCGACGCGGCTGGGGGATCTCGGTCTTCACCGTGAGCCCCTGCACCTCCGCGACCAGCGGACGTTTGCCGTCCATCGCGACCGTCACCGCTGTGCCGGGCACGGCATCGGTGCGGTGATGCAGGAATAATCCGGACGGATCGTCGACGCAGGCGATGCCGTCCTCGTGGAGTTCGAAACAGCCCACTTCGTCGGCGCTGCCGAAGCGGTTCTTGATGCCGCGCACCATGCGCAGCGAGGAGTTCTTGTCGCCCTCGAACTGCAGCACCACGTCCACCAGGTGCTCGAGCGTGCGCGGACCGGCCACATTGCCGTCCTTGGTGACATGCCCGACCAGCAGCACCGCGATCCCGCTGGCCTTGGCCAGTGAGGTGAGCGCCGCCGTCACCGCGCGTACCTGGGTGACACCGCCGATCACGCCGTCGACCTCGGGGGCGAGCATCGTCTGCACCGAGTCGACGACCAGCAGCGTCGGACGCACCTGCTCCACGTGCCCGAGCACGATCGACAGGTCGGATTCCGCCGCGAGATACACCCGGTCGTGCACGGCCCCGGTCCGGTCGGCACGCAGGCGCACCTGACCCGCCGACTCCTCCGCCGTCACATACAGCGCGGTCTCGGCGCGCTGGGCGGCCCACCGGAACGCGACCTCGAGCAGCAGGGTCGACTTGCCGACGCCCGGTTCACCCGACAGCAGCACCACCGATCCCGGCACCACCCCACCGCCGAGCACCCGGTCGAGCTCGCTCACCCCCGTCGACCTGGCCTGGGTGACCTTCGCGTCGATCTGCGACAGCGGTGCCGCCGCCGTGCTCGGCAGCATGGCCCGGCGCCCCGGCGCCGCCGCGGCGGCCGAGACCGCCACCTCGTTCACGGTGCCCCACGCACCGCAATCAGGGCATTTGCCAACCCATTTCGACACCTCGTGCGAACACGAGGTGCAACGGAAAACAGCTTTGGTCTTGGCCACACGCGCACCCTACGGATCGGGTCCGACAACAAGAAAAGCCGCCGCGAAAGTTCGCGACGGCTTTTCTCGACAGCTGGTCTCAGTGACCGCCGCCCGCGCCCTCGGGCGCCGGGCCGGACTTCTCGTTCTCGACGCGCTCGGAAGTGGCGGCGTCGACCGGAACGGCCACCTGCACGGTGCCCGCGTCCTTGAAGTTGAAGGTGACCGTGTAGGTCAGGCCGGGGGTGATGTTCTCCGTGAGGCCGGTGATCTCGATGCTCGCCGGCTCGGCGGCGGCGTCGCTGGCGCTGGAGTTACCGCCACCAGGAGCCGTGGTCGGTGCCGCGGTGGTGGTCGGTGCGGCCGTGGTGGTGCCGTGGTGATCGCCGGTCTCGGCCGCGGCGGTGACGCTCGGCGGGCCGACCAGCACGGTCTCCTGCGGCTTCAGCTCGAACTTGCCACCGGCCGGGCCGGTGATCTTGATCGGGCCGAGGTCGGTGCTCACGCTGGTGAGCTCGTCGGTGACGGTCTCGCTGCCGTTGATGATCGACAGGGCGAGGACGGCCTTGCCGCCCTTCTGGTGCTCCGACGCCGCCTCGGGGTACACGATGTGCACGTTGCGCAGGGAGATGTCGCCGACATCGGCGTGGTTGCCGTTGATGGCGGCGGCCTGCGACGAGGTCTGGGTGTGCTGGCCGGCACTGCAGCCGGTCAGGGCGATGCCCGCGGCAGCGGCGAGCGCGGCAACCGTCACCATGCGACGTCGCGCCGACGGGGCGGTCACAGCTTTCAGGGCAGTCACGGTTTGTCCTCCATGTCGACCGGGCTCACTCCGTTCCACACGGGGACCGGAGGGTAGTAACTAGGCAGCGTAGTAGTTCGCTTCGCGCGCGTGGCGTCGGGGCTCGCGACGCGCGGGTGCGGAAGTAACAGTTCGGTGTCCCGGACGTGGTTGCCACGTCGATGCCGGACGGCCGAAGTGCGAATACCGGTCGTTGTGCTGGTGGTTAACCTGTTCTGGCGCAACACAATGCACAACAATTCTTGATTGTCAACCCCTGGGATGTCCTCGTTGTGGCCCTGACCTGCACAGTTGATCGCGCCGTTACCGAGTCGCATGTTAAACTGTGAACATCGAAAGGGGCACGGGACACATGATTTTTAAGGTCGGAGACACCGTCGTTTACCCCCACCACGGAGCGGCGCTGATCGAAGCAATCGAGACCCGCACCATCAAGGGTGTGCAGAAAGAGTATCTGGTCCTGAAGGTCGCGCAAGGCGACCTGACCGTTCGCGTTCCCGCAGAAAACGCCGAATACGTCGGCGTGCGCGACGTCGTCGGCCAGGAAGGTCTCGACCGCGTCTTCCAGGTGCTACGCGCGCCACACACGGAGGAGCCGACCAACTGGTCCCGCCGTTACAAGGCCAACCTCGAGAAGCTCGCCTCCGGCGATGTGAACAAGGTGGCCGAGGTCGTCCGCGACCTGTGGCGTCGTGAGCAGGATCGCGGTCTGTCCGCCGGTGAGAAGCGGATGCTGGCCAAGGCTCGTCAGATCCTCGTCGGTGAGCTCGCGCTCGCCGAGGGCACCGACGACGGCAAGGCCGAATCGCTGCTCGACGAGGTCCTCGCCGCGGCCTCGTAGTGTGCGACCTGTCGTAGCACTGGTTCCTGCCGCCGGTCGTGGCGTGCGCCTGGGTGAACCCACCCCGAAGGCGTTCGTCCCGGTCGGCGGTACACCTATGGTCCGGCTGGCCGTCGATGGGCTGATCGCGTCCGGTGCTGTGCACCGGGTGGTCGTGGTCGTACCTGCCGAACTGGTCGACGCCGCGTCTGCCTTGCTGTCCACCACTTCGCTGACCGGCGGTTCGATGCCCCCTGTGCCGGTGCAGGTCGTCGTCGGCGGCGCCGAGCGCACGGATTCGGTGCGCGCGGGCATCGCGGCCGCACCCGACGCCGGGTACTACCTCGTGCACGACGCCGCCCGCGCGCTCACGCCGCCCGAACTCATCGCGCGCGTCGCCACCGAACTACAGGCAGGCAGCCCGGCCGTCGTGCCCGCCCTGCCCGTCGTCGACACCGTGAAATCGGTCGACGACGCGGGTGTTGTCACCGGCACACCCGACCGCGCCGACCTGCGCGCCATCCAGACTCCCCAGGGCTTCGACGCCGAATTGCTGCGCCGCGCCTACGCCACCGACGTCGGCGCGACCGACGACGCGGGCCTGGTCGAACGCCTCGGCGTCGCCGTGCACACCGTCGCAGGCGACCCACTGGCCTTCAAGATCACCACGCCACTCGATCTGACCCTCGCCGACGCCGTCCTCGCCCGGCGGCGCGATGCCACCTCGGCCGACGCCACTGCGTCACAGGTCGAGCCGGGGTTCACGCCCGCTGCCGAGTCCGCACCCGTCGGCGGCGCCGCGCAGCTCGGTCACTCTGCCGTCCGGACCGAGGTCGCTCGATGAGAGTCGGCATCGGGAGCGACGTGCACCCCATCGAACCAGGTCGTCCCTGCTGGATGGCCGGTCTGCTGTTTCCCGACGCCGACGGCTGCGCGGGCCACTCCGACGGTGATGTCGCCGTGCACGCGCTGTGCGACGCACTGCTCTCCGCCGCCGGCCTGGGCGACGTGGGCGCCGTCTTCGGCGTCGGCCGCCCCGAATGGGCCGGCGTGACCGGCGCCGCCATGCTCACCGAAGTCCGCAGACTCCTCACCGACGACGGTTACTCCGTCGTCAACGCCGCCGTGCAGGTCATCGGCAATCGCCCGAAGATCGGCCCGCGCCGCGCCGAAGCGCAAAAAGTACTCGGCGAATTACTCGACGCACCGGTTTCGGTATCGGGAACCACCACCGACGGGCTCGGATTGACCGGGCGCGGTGAGGGTGTCGCCGCCATCGCGACCTGTCTGCTGGAGTGTTCGCAGCCCTGACGGGCCACCCCACCCGACCGCCCCACCGTCGCCGCCAGGAAACGCGGCGAGCCACGAACCGGCCGGTCAACCCCACTCTCATCCCACCGACTAGGATCGAATGCCGTGACCTTGCGCCTTTTTGACACCGACACGCGGACCATGCGGGAATTCACCCCGCTGGTCCCCGGCCGTGCCTCGGTGTATCTGTGTGGTGCCACCGTGCAGGGTCAGCCCCATATCGGGCATGTGCGCAGCGGCGTCGCGTTCGACGTGCTGCGCCGCTGGCTGCTGGCACACGACTACGACGTGCGGTTCATCCGCAATGTCACCGATATCGACGACAAGATCCTGAACAAAGCCGCCGAGGCGGGCAGGCCGTGGTGGGAATGGGCGGCCACGCACGAGCGCGCGTTCGATTCCGCCTACGAAACCCTCGGTGTGCTTCCGCCGTCGGCCGAACCGCGCGCCACCGGGCACATCACCCAGATGGTCGCCCTGATGAAGCGGCTGATCGAGCGCGGGCATGCCTACGCCGCCGAGGGCGATGTGTATTTCGATGTGGTGAGCTGGCCGAATTACGGTGAACTTTCCGGCCACAAACTCGACGACGTGCACCAGGGCGAAACCCCCACCCGCGGCAAACGCGACCCCCGCGATTTCACCCTCTGGAAAGCCGCCAAACCGGACGAGCCGAGCTGGCCTTCGCCGTGGGGCCCCGGTCGCCCCGGCTGGCACCTGGAATGCTCCGCGATGGCCGAGTTCTATCTCGGCCCCGAATTCGATATTCATTGCGGCGGAATGGATTTGATCTTCCCGCACCACGAGAACGAGATCGCCCAGTCGAAGGCGGCAGGCGACGGTTTCGCGCGTTACTGGCTGCACAACGGCTGGGTGACGATGGGCGGGGAGAAAATGTCGAAGTCGCTCGGCAATGTTCTCTCGGTGCCGAATGTGCTCACCCGCGTACGGCCGGTGGAATTGCGTTTCTATCTCGGCAGCGCGCATTACCGTTCGATGCTCGAATACTCCGACAAGGCACTCGACGACGCGGTCGCTTCCTATCAGCGCATCGAGGCTTTCGTACGGCGGGTACACGATCGGGCCGGTGCGGTGCCGGTCGGCAAATGGACCGACGCGTTCGCCGCCGCGCTCGACGACGATCTGGCGATCCCCAAGGCGCTCGCCGAGATCCACCACGTGGTGCACGAGGGCAATCGCGCCATGGAATCGGGCGCACTCGACACGGCGGCCGAACTGGCTGGGCAGGTGCGGGCGATGCTCGGCATCCTCGGCGTCGACCCGTTCGACGAACACTGGTATACCCCCGCCGACAATTCGGCGGCGCTCGACGCGCTCGACGTGCTGGTCCGCTCGGAGCTGGACCGCCGGGCGAGCGCGCGGGCCGACAAGAACTGGGCAGAAGCCGATGCCGCACGGGATCGGCTCATCGCGGCGGGTATCGAAGTCACCGATACCCCGCAGGGGCCGGAATGGTCGCTGGGCGCAGCTAGCGGAAAGGCGAACTGATGGCAGGCAATTCACAGCGACGCGGAGCGATTCGGAAGGGCGGCACCAAGAAGGGTGCTGTCGTCGGTTCCGGCGGCAGGCGTCGTCGCGGCCTCGAAGGGCGCGGCGCGACCCCGCCCGCGGTCGAACGCACCAAGCATCCCGCCGCCAAACGCGCGGCCGCCGCGGCCAAAGCCAAAGCGGCACAGGGTCGTCCGACCGGCAAGTCCGGCGTACCGCGCGCCGGCCGCAAGTCCGACGACGGTCCCGAGTTGGTACTCGGCCGCAATCCGGTGCTCGAGTGCCTGCGCGCGGATGTGCCCGCGACCGCGCTCTACGTGGCGGTCGGCACCGAGAACGACGACCGCCTCACCGAGAGCGTGCAGCGCGCCGCCGACCTCGGCATCTCCATCCTCGAGGTGCCACGCACCGACCTGGACCGGTTGAGCGCCAACGGATTGCACCAGGGCGTGGCACTGCAGGTGCCGCCGTACCGGTACGCGCACCCCGACGACCTGATGGACCGGGTGAAGTCGACCGCCGAACCCGCGCTGCTCGTCGCCCTCGACAACATCACCGACCCGCGCAACCTCGGCGCGGTCATCCGCTCGGTCGCCGCGTTCGGTGGTCAGGGTGTGGTGATCCCGCAGCGTCGCAGTGCGGCCGTCACCGCGGTGGCGTGGCGGACCAGTGCGGGTGCGGCGGCGCGTCTGCCCGTTGCGCGGGCGACCAACCTGACGCGCACGTTGAAGGACTGGGCGTCTCAGGGTATCCAGATCGTCGGGCTCGACGCGGGTGGTGATACGGCACTCGACGATTTCGACGGCAGTGTGCCGACGGTGGTTGTTGTCGGGTCCGAGGGTAAGGGTCTTTCGCGGCTGGTCCGGGAGACCTGTGACTCGATTTTGAGTATTCCGATGGCGGGGCCGGTCGAGTCGTTGAACGCTTCGGTGGCTGCTGGTGTGGTGTTGGCTGATATCGCTCGGCAGCGTCGACTGGGGTGAGGTGCTGTAGGGCGGGGGGTGCTGCTTTGTAGCGTGCCCGGCTCTTTTTGGATTGCGCCCATGAGGTGCTGGCTGTGTTTTTGGAGCGCTGGCGCGCTCGAGCGCGGCCCCTGAGGGGCCGCGGGGGGGGGGGGGGGGGGGGGGGGGGGGGGGGGGGGGGGGGGGGGGGGGGGGGGGGGGGGGGGGGGGGGGGGGGGGGGGGCGGGGGGGGCGGGGGGGGGGCCCGGGGGGGGGGGGGGGGGCCCGGGG
>NZ_JAIWNA010000005.1:246473-316461 GCF_020216065.1 Nocardia rosealba | reverse complement strand
TGAGGGGTCGCGCGAACAGCGCTCGAGACTCGCGCCTGCGGCGCATGCGCTTCGAGCGCTGTTCGCGCGGCCGGGCCGCTGCGCCGCTTCGCGGCGGACCCTCCTCGAGGTCGGGTCGTGCGGGGTTGGGAGTGCGGTCATGGCGGACTTAAGTGGCGCCGCTTTGGCTGGGAGTGCGGTAGGTGGCGAACTCGAGTAGCGCCGTGTGGCTGGGGGTGCGGTCATGGCGGACTTAAGTGGTGCCGTGTGGCTGGGAGTGCGGTAGGTGGCGGACTCGAGTAGTGCCGTGCGGCTGGCAATGCGGTAGGTGGCGGACTCGGGTGGTGCCACTCGGGTCGTGCGGGGCTGGGATGCGGTCATCGCGGACTCGAGTGGTGCCACGGGGCTGGGAGTGCGGTAGGTGGCGGACTTTGTGGTTTGCTGACGCTGAATCGTGGTCGCACACCGTAGAATTCGGGGGGTGGCGATCCCTAATCAACCGATCGGCCCGACGGTCGAGCACCCGCAGGCGAACATGATTCTCGTGCTCGGGCTGCTCAGCCCGTTCTGCTGCGGGATCTTCGGGCCGGTCGCGTGGACGCTCGGGAAGCGGGCACTCAACGAGATCGACGCTTCCTACGGTGGGCTCAGTGGGCGTCATCAGGTGCTGATCGGGTACATCGGCGGGATCATCGGCACGATTCTGATGATCTGTTTCGCGCTGCTGTACCTGGCGGGGTCCTGCAACGGGAACTTCTGAGCTAGTCGAGGCTCGGGCGTTCGCCGGGGGCATCCCAGGCGGGCCACTCGTCGTTGACGCTGCCCGACCAGTTCGGCTGACGACGTTCCTTGAACGCCGTCATCGCCTCACCGCCGTCGATGCTCTTGGCCACGTGCGCGTTGAGCTCGGATTCGAGCTGCCCGACCACGGCGGGGGTCATCCCGAGACTTTCCCAGATGAGCCGCTTGGTGAGGGCAACGGGGAGCGGCGCGGGGCCGCCGGCGATGTCCTCGGCGACGGCCAGCGCGGTCGGCAGCACCTCGGCGGCGGGCAGGCTGGCATTGGCCAGGCCCATCGACTTGGCTTCGTCGCCGTCGAAGGTGCGGCCGGTGAGCATGATGTCGGCGGCGTTGGCGAGCCCGGCCAGGCGGGGCACGGTCCAGTGCGCGTAGCCGTCGGCGAGCACACCGCGCCGAACCTGGCTCAGGCCGTACACGGCGTCGTCGGCGAAATAGCGCAGATCGCACTGCAAGGCGAGGGCGAGCCCGATGCCGACGGCGTGCCCGTTCACGGCGGCGATCACCGGTTTACGCACCTGCCACGGTGACGGGTCGAGCGTCGCGCTCGCACCGCCCGCACCGGCCGACAGGTCGGCACCGGCGCAGAAGGCGGGCGGGGTACCGGTGATGACGACGGCGCGGATGGCGTCGTCGGTGTCGCAGCGGCGCAGGGCCGCCCCGAGTTCGGCCGTCATGGTCGCCGTGACGGCGTTGCGCTGGGCAGGACGGTTGAGCGTGAGCACCGCGACGCCCGCGCGGACATCGACCAGCAGTTCCGAACTCATGGGATCGAATGGTACTAGCGGCCGACCAGATGTCTGCCGATCGCGTATTTGTGGACCTCGGTCGGCCCGTCGTAGAGCCGGAAGGCGCGCATGTCGCGGAACAGCATTTCCACCACGGTCTCGTCGCTGATCCCGATCCCGCCGAGCACCTGCACACACCGGTCGGTGACCTTGAACAGTTCCTCGGAGACATACGACTTGGCCATCGACGATTCGTGCCTGGCCTGCTGACCCTGATCCATCAGCCAGCAGGTGTGCCAGACGGTCAGCCGGCACTGGTGCAGCGCGATCTCGTTGTCCGCCAACATGAACGACACCCCTTCGTGCTGCCCGATGGGTTTGCCGAAGGCGGTGCGGGTGCGCGCGTGGTCGAGGGCGATGCTTTGCGCGCGTTCGGCGGCGCCGAGCCAGCGCATGCAATGGGTGAGCCGGGCGGGGGCCAGACGCAACTGGGCGTAGCGCAGGGCCTGACCGGTGCGGCCGAGCACCGCACTCGGCGGCAGCGTCAGATTCTCGAATCGGACCACCGCGTGGCCGCCCACATAGTTGCGGTCCATCGTGTTCATGATCCGCTCGATGACGATGCCCGGCGTGTCGGCCTCGGTGAGGAACAGTGTCGGCCCGGCGGGCAGGTGCGGGTTCTCGGCCAGGTCGGCCATGATGATCCAGGTCGCGGCGCCGTCGGCACCTGTGATGAGCCATTTCTGCCCATCGACCACGAAGTTCTCGCCGTCGAACACGGCCCGCGTGCTGAGCTGCCCGGGGTCCGAGCCGGCCCCGCCCGGTTCGGTCATGGCGAACACCGACCGCCGTTCCCCGCGGATCATCGGCATCAGATGCTGGTCGATCTGTTCGGGGTCGGCGATCCTGCCGAGCAGGTACATGTTGCCTTCGTCGGGCGCCGCGCAGTTCATCGCGACCGGCCCGAGCGTCGACCACCCGGCCGCCTCGTACACCAGCGCCTGCTCCACGTGGCTGAGCCCGAGCCCGCCGTACTCGACGGGCGCCTGCACGGTGAGCAGCTTCTCGGCCCGTGCCAACTCGACCAGTTCGGTCCGCAACTCGTCGGTGGGGCCGTGCGCGGTGAGCCGCGGATCGCGCTCGAACGGCACGATCCGGTCGACGACGAACGCGCGCACCCGATCGCGCAGGGCGGCCAGATCCTCCGGTACCGAGAAATCGATCATGGATGAATCATCGCGCTGCCGTGCGCGGTCCGTGGCGATTTCAGCGCACGGGTGCGAGCTTGCGCTGCCGGTGTCCGACGACCCGGCACACCAGGTAGATGGTGAACGAGATGCCGGTGACGAAGGTCGACACCGGCACGCCGGGCGCCAGCGACAGCAGCAGCCCGCCGACGGCGGCGACCTCGGCGAAGATCACCGAGAGGACGGTGGCCCGCAGCGGGCTCGACGTCACCTGCGCGGCCGCGGCGGCCGGGGTGATGAGCAGGGCGAGCACCAACAGCGCGCCGACGATCTGCACGCCGAACGCGGCGGTGATGCCGAGCAGTACCGCGAACACCACCGACAGCGCTCGCACCGGCACCCCGCGCGCCACCGCCACCTCGGGGTCGGCGCTGGCGAACAGCAGCGGCCGGTACACCACGGCGAGCACGGCCAGCACGGCGGCGGTGCAGGTGAGCAGCAGGGCGAGCCCGTCGTAGCCGACGCTTGCGACCTGCCCGGTGAGCAGCGAGAACTTCGATCCGGCGCGGTCGGGGGACAGCCACAGGAACAGCACCGACAGGCCGAGCCCGAACGAGAGCACCACCGCGATCACCGAATCACGTTCGCGCGCACGCGAACCCAACCAGCCGAACAGCACGGCCGCGACCACCGAACCGGCGATGGCACCGAACCCGACGCCCACGCCGACGAGCAGCGCCGCCGCAGCACCGGTGAGCGACAGTTCGCTGGTCCCGTGCACGGCGAACGACATCTGCCTGGCCACGATGAGCGGCCCGATCAGCCCGGCGAGCAGGCCGAGCAGGGCGGCGGCGAGCAGCGCCTGCTGCACGAAGTCGTAGCCGAGCAGGTTCGCGGTGGTGCCGATGTCGAACATCGACGTGAGCACTTTGCTGAGTTTGTCCATCAGGCCAGGGCGTCCATATCGTCACCGGTGCCGACGACCACGAGCCGCCCGCGCACCCTCAGCACCTCCACCTCGGTCCCGTAGAGCTCCGAGAGGGTCTGCGAGGTCATCACCTCGTCGGGTGTGCCGATCCGGAACTCGCCGTCGACCAGGTACAGCACCCGGTCGACCAGCGGCAGGATCGGATTGAGCTCGTGGGTCACGAACAGCACGGCGGTGTCGTGTTCGCGGCGGCGCTTGTCGATCAGTTCGGCCACCAGGCGCTGGTTGGCCAGGTCGAGGCTGAGCAGGGGTTCGTCGCACAGCAGTACCGAGGGGTCGCCGACGAGCGCCTGGGCCACCCGCAACCGCTGCTGCTCGCCGCCCGACAGCGATTCGAGCGGGGCCTGCGCGAACTTCTGCGCGCCGACCGCGGCGATGGCGGCCTCGACCTGCTCGGCCCGTTCACCACGTTTGCGCCAGCCCAGGCCCCAGCGGTGTCCGTCCACGCCGAGCCCGACCAGATCCACGCCGCGCAACAGCACTCCGGCGTCGATCGTCTTCTGCTGCGGGATGTACCCGATGCCCGGATTGCCCACCCCGGCTCGCCGCCCGGCGATCTCGGCACTGCCCGCGGTGAGCCCGAGCGTGCCGAGCAGCACTCGTAACAGCGAGGTCTTACCTGACCCGTTCGGGCCGAGCACCGCGATGAACTCACCGGGCGAAACCTCGAGA
Source organism: Nocardia rosealba (assembly GCF_020216065.1). Taxonomy (GTDB): domain Bacteria; phylum Actinomycetota; class Actinomycetes; order Mycobacteriales; family Mycobacteriaceae; genus Nocardia; species Nocardia rosealba. Next base: position 312,109 of record NZ_JAIWNA010000005.1, on the reverse strand, counting down.
TCGAGGTCGCTCCACAGAGTCCGTTCGCCGAACGACATCGTGGCCGAGCGCAACCGGATCGCCGGATCCGCTTGCGCGCCGGCCATGCCTGCGGCAGGCGCGCCGGTCGTGCCGGGCGCCGACAGGGCGGTTGCGTCGGTCATGAGGTCCTCGATCGAGTTTTCAGCGGTGAGATCTCCAGCGGTCTGGATTCGGCGAGCCGGTTCGTCGGCAGCGCGAGTTCCGAGCGTCAGCGCAGAGCCGCGGCCAGCGCCTTGGCATTGGCCGTCTGCCACTGCACGTAGTCGACACCCTCGGGCAGCGTCTCGGTCACCTCGACCACCGTCACACCGGCAGCCTGCGCGGCCGCGCGCAGGTCCTGGGTGACCTTGTCCTGGGTCTGGGTGTTGTAGATCAGGGCCTTGACCTGCTTGCCGGTGATGAGGTCGCGGGTGGCGGCGACGGCGGCCGGGGACGGGTCGGTCTCCTGCTCGATCGCTTCCTGGAATTCGTGCGGAGTCTTGTCCTGTGCCTTGGCGGCCAGCAGCAGGTAGTGCGCCAGCGGCTCCGACTGGGCGACCGCCGCGTTCGGCGTCTGCGCTGCGATGGCCCCGGTGATGGTGCTGATGCCCATCAGCTGGTTCTTGAAGGCGACGGCGCGCTCGGTGTAGGCGTCCTTGTGCGGCGCGTCGATCTCGCCGAGTTCGGCGGCGATCCGGTCGGCGACGGCGGCGACGGTGGTGACGTCGTACCAGACGTGCTCGTTCTCGTCGCTCTTGTCGGTGCGCTCCTCGAACGCCTCGACGGTCCGCTTGTCCTTACCGGAGATGGCTTGCTCGATGAACTCGTCGTAGTGGCCGCCGTTGAACACCACGAGCTCGGCGTCGCTGATCTTCGCGGTATCGGTCGCCGAGGTCTCGAACGAATGCGGGTCGGCGGCCGGATCGGTGATGATGGCGCTGACCTGGGCGTCCGGCCCGGCGACCGCGCTCGCGACCGAGCCCCACACATCGGTGGACGCCACGATCGAGGGAGTGCCGGACTCCTCGGAGCCACCGCCGCAGGCCGTCAGGACGGCGGCGACCGCCACTCCCGCCGTGAGACCGGCACACGCACGGGCGATTCGACTGTTCACGCGGGACTCCTGGGGCAAACCACGACCGGACCACACACGGCTGTGCGTCAGATCATAATGGAAATCGTTACCGTTTTAGATTAGCAGGAATGATGCTGGCCCGTGAACGTGGCCACCGGACTGCCGTCCCTGTCTCGCAGGCACATGGGTAACTCATCGGGCACGGGCCGACGTTCCCCTTTGGAGAACGTCGGCCGCCTGCCTATAGCATCCCCGCGCCTAGATCTGGCCTGATGTCACGGGGAGGCGGGCAGCGCTCAGCAACTGAGCGCAGCGCAGCAGGCCGAGGTGGCTGTAGGCCTGCGGGTGATTGCCGAGGGAGCGCTCGGCGACGGGGTCGTACTCCTCGCTGAGCAGGCCGGTGGGGCCGGCCGCGGCGACGAGCTGGGCGAACAACGCCTCGGCATCGGAGCGGCGGCCGATCAGCAGATACGCCTCGACCAGCCAGGCAGCGCACAGGTGGAAACCGCCCTCGCCGCCGGGCAGACCGTCGTCGTGGTGGTAGCGGTAAACCGTCGCACCGCTGCGCAGTTCGGCCTCGGTGGCCACGACGGTCGCCGCGAAACGCGGGTCGGCGGGGTCGATCAGGCCGCTGAGACCGATGTGCAGGGTGGCCGCGTCGAGGTCGGTGCCGTCGTAGGCCGCAGTGTAGGACTGGACCTCCTCGTTCCAGCCCTTGGCCTTCACCTCTTCGGCGATCGTGTCGCGCAGGGTCACCCATTCGGGATCGATGGCGCGATCGAAACGCTGAGCGAGGGTGAGCGCGCGGTCGACGGTGAGCCAGCCCATCACCTTCGAGTACACGTGGTGGCGCGGGTTGCCGCGGATCTCCCAGATGCCGTGATCGGGTTCGGTCCAGCGCCGCTGCACCGCGGAAACCATGGCGTGCACCAGTTCCCAGTCGGCGTCGGGCAGCGCCTCGGCCGCGTCGGTGGCGCCCTGGCGTTCCCGTTCCTGCGCCAGGGTGGTGATGAGGTCGACGATCGGGCCGAACACATCGAGCTGCACCTGCATATTGGCCGCGTTGCCCACGCGCACCGGCCGCGAACCGGCGTATCCGGGCAGCAGGTCGATGACGGCCTCGGGCGGCAGCGTCTCGCCGTAGATCGTGTACAGCGGGTGCAGCCGCTCCGGGCCGGGCAGGGTGGCGAGCACCTTGTGCACCCAGTCCAGGAATTCCTCGGCCTCGGTGAGCGAGCCGAGCGTGACCAGTGCCTGCGCGGTGAGTGAGGCGTCGCGCAGCCAGCAGTAGCGGTAGTCCCAGTTGCGCACGCCACCGATGTCCTCGGGCAGCGAGGTGGTCGCGGCGGCGAGGATCGATCCGGACGGGCGGTGCACGAGTCCGCGCAGGGTCAGTGCCGAACGCTTCATCAGGTCCGGCTTGAGTGGCGGCAGTTGCAGACCGCTCGCCCACTCGGTCCAGTACCGCTCGGCCAACTGACGGCGCTGCGACTCCGGCGTCATCGACGGCGCGAGATCGGCCGTACCGCAGCGCAATTCGAGAACGACCGGCGCCACCGCCGGATCGACCACGGCGCGCGCCTGCTCACTGATGCCGTCGGAGGTGATCTCCCACTGCACGCCGGGGGAGCGGAGCACCATCGGATCGTTGGTGCCGCTCACCCGAAGCCCGTTGTGCACGGCCTCGATTCGCACCGGCACCTGCCCGAACTCCGGCCGCGGCGCGAAGTGCACGACGGCCTTGGCGGTACCGGTGATGACGCGGGTCAGGTCGGTGCGGTTGGGGGTCACGTCGTGCGGCAGGTAGTCGGCCACTTGCAAACTGGCCCACCGGGTTTCGACGGTCATGGTGCCGTCGACGTAGCGCTGTGACAACGGCAGGCTCGGCCGCTCCGGCGCCACCGAGAAGTGACCGGCCGCCGACCCGCCGAGCAGGTGCGCGAACACCGCCGCCGAATCGGGTTCGGGGTGGCAGAACCAGGTGACGGTGGCGTCGGGGGTGAGCAGGGCGACCGAGCGCGGGCTGGCGAGCATGCTCAGCCGCTCGATACGCGGTGCGCTGGCACCGGCGAGCCAGGTGCGCCGCTCCTCGACGAGGAACGCCAGCGCGCGCGCCACGTCCTCGGTGGAGTCGACGCGCAGCTTGGCCAGGCTCTCGCCCTCGCCGACCTTGATGCCCACATCGGGGCCCGACAGCACCCGGAAGGCCTTCTCGTCGGTGACGTCGTCGCCGAAGAACACTGCGGCCGAGGCGCTTTCCTGGTGCCGGATGGTGTCGAGCGCGGTGCCCTTGTCGGTGGGGATCACCGCGAGTTCGATCACCGCCTTGCCCTCGGTGACCTGCACCCCGACCCAGCACGCCGGGCCCTGGCGCGCGGCATTCAGTGCGCGCCTGCCGATTTCGGGGCTGGCGTTGCGCACGTGCAGTGCCGCACTCGCCGGTTTCATCTCCACGGTGACGCCGGGGTTGTCGGCGGCGATCTGGGCGAAGGCGGCGTGGATCTCCGAAAGCAGTTGCTTGGCGTCGTTGTCGATGGCGTGCACGAAGCCGACATCGAACTCGGAGCCGTGGCTACCGATCAGCTGCACCTCGACGGGGAGCCGCGACAGCGCGGCGAGATCGCGTAGCGCCCGACCGGAGATCACCGCTGCCGTCGTATTGGCCAGCCCCGCGAGCGCGCGTAGCGCACTCACCGATTCCCGTTGGGGAAACGCTTTCGACGGGTCGGACACGATCGGGGCGATTGTCCCGTCGTAGTCCGAGGCGACCAATAGCCGTGGCACTCGTGCGACCGACGCCAGTGCACGGCGGACATCCAAGGGCAGTTCCTGTGCGCTCACGCATCCAACCTAGTGATGGGAGGAGTGGATCAGGGGGCGCCAAAAACAATACTGGGTCAATTCTCGCGCGCGAGCGGCGCGGCGGGTTGTGCGCACGAGTGTCGTCCGGGTAGTCCGCGACCTCGCGGCTAATCCCGTCGGTCCTCGTCCGGCCGTACCAACGGGTGAGCAGGGGTTATCCGCGATCGCCCAGCAACAGGTCGACGGTGAGCTCGAGGCGCTCGGTGACATCGGTCGCAGATGCGCGCCTGGTGAGCCAGGCCACCAGATTCGACAGCCACACATCGGAGATCACGCGGGCGATGGCGAGCTGACGCTCGGTCGGTTCGCCGTCGGCGATGGCGCGGGCGAACACCCGGTCCATCACCTTGCCCACGCGGTCCACTTCGGCGGCGGCGGAGGCGTCGGCGAACATGAACGCGCGCGTCATGGCTTCGGTGAGCAGCGGGTCGCGCTGCATCATCCGGGTGATCTGGGTGAGCAGGCCGTGCATGCGCTCGGACGGACCGTCGCCTGCCAGCGGCTTGCGCTTGCTCTCGAACTGCTCGAATTCCCTTGCCAGAGCGGACACCAGCAGGTGGACCTTGGAGGGGAAGTAGCGGTAGAGGGTGCCGACGGCCACGTCGGCGCGTTCGGCGACCGCGCGCATCTGCACCGCGTCGTAGCCGCCCTTGGACGCGAGGGCGAGGGTGGCGTCGAGGATGCGCTTGCGGCGTTCACGCTGCGCGGCGGAACTCAGCTCCTCTTCGGACAGCGTTGTCACGGTGGGCGTTGGTGCGGGACTGTCCATCGTGGAAACCCTTTCGCTGAGTACGGCGGAAGAACATGGTTGCCGGTGAAGGTCTCTTGACTTACACCCACCCCGGATATTAGAACATGTTCTAGGAGTGGGAGCCACGCCGGAAGGGCGGTTTTTCTTGTGACCATCGCCACCACTGACGAGCATAAAGCCGCCGCGGCCTCCCTGCGGAGCTGGGCGAGCTCGGCGGCGCCGATTGCAACAATGCGGGCGGGCGGCAGCTGGCGCGAGTGCTGGCCCGCACTTGCCGAGTTCGGGTTGTTCGAGGTAGCGCTCGACGACGATCACGGCGGACTCGGCGGCACTGTCGCCGACCTGGCCGTGCTGCTGGAACAGACGGCCGACGACCTGGTGAACGGCCCGGTGCTGGCCACCGCGCTCGCCGGTCTGGTCACCGGCGAGGCCGCCGGGACACCCTGTGGTGTCGCGCTGCCCGATGCGTCGTCGGGTTCGGCGACGGGTTCGGATGCCGAGGGCTGGAAGGTCAGCGGCACTTGGGAATTCGTCTACGGCGCGGATGCGGACACGCAAGTGCTCGTGCCTGCCGAGACCGCCGACGGCACCCGCTGGTTCGTACTCACCGATGCGACGATCACGCCGCTGTCCGGCGGTGATCCGACGGTGCCGCTGGCGCGGGTAACCGCCGAGAGTGCCGCTGCCGAACGATGTTTCGCGCCGTCGTTCGACGTCACCGATCTGTTCGTCACCCTCGCGGCCGCCGAACTGGCCGGCGTGGCCGGCTGGTGCCTGCGAACGGCCGTCGACTACGCCAAGGTGCGCGAGCAGTTCGGCAAGCCGATCGGCAGCTTCCAGGCGATCAAGCACCTGTGTGCATGGATGCTGTGCCGCACCGAACTGATCCGCGCGGTCGCCGCCGATGCCGCCGATGCCTTCGACGCCGGTGGCAAGGAGCTGCCGATCGCGGCCGCTGTCGCCGCGGCCTGTGCGCTCGACGCGGCCGTCGACACCGCCAAGGACGCCATCCAGGTGCTCGGCGGCATCGGCTTCACCTGGGAACACGACGCGCACTTCTATCTGCGCCGCGCCAGTTCGCTGCGGCAGTTGCTCGGTGGGTCGGCGCGCTGGCGGGCCAGGGTCGCCGAACTCACCCGCGACGGGCAGCGCCGGACCACCGGCGCCGAGCGCGTCCTCGGTGACACCGAGGGCGACACCGCGTTGTCGTCCGAAATCGCCACCATCGCCGCCCTCCCGGCAGCCGACCGGGCACGCGCCCTCGCCGACTCGGGCCTGATCATGCCGCACTGGCCGAAACCCTATGGGCGAGGCGCGGATCCGATGACGTGCCTACAGATTGCCGAACAGCTGCGCCGCGCCGAGGTGGAAACCCCCGACCTCGCGGTCGCCGGCTGGGCGGTGCCGACCCTGCTTCGCTTCGGCACCGAGGAGCAGATCGAGCGCTTCGTGTGGCCCACGCTGCACGGCGAGGTGGTCTGGTGTCAGCTGTTCAGCGAGCCGGGCGCCGGGTCCGACCTGGCCGCCCTTCGCACTTCCGCCGAGCGGGTCGAGGGCGGATGGGTGCTGCGCGGTCAGAAGGTGTGGACCTCGCTCGGTTCCACCGCGAACTGGGGCATCTGCCTGGCCCGCACCGATCCGTCCGCACCCAAGCATCGCGGTATCAGCTATTTCCTCGTCGACATGCGCGCCGCGGGCGTGCAGGTGCGCCCGCTGGTGCAGATCACCGGCGAGGAGAAGTTCAGCGAGGTGTTCCTCGACGACGTGTTCGTGCCCGACAACTGCCTGGTCGGCGCCCTGAACAACGGCTGGAAGATCGCCCGCGCCACCCTGTCGGCCGAGCGGGTCGCCATGGGCGGCGGCGGGATCGGTGGTGCGCTGGAAGCGCTGCTCGCCGGTTTCCCACCCGGTGGATGGGGAACAGAACTGCGCGAGGATCATTTCGGCGCCCTGATCACCACCTCGATTGCTGGCACTTTGCTGGATCAGCGGATCGCGGCGGCCACGGTGGCCGGAGCCGATGCGGGCGCCCAGGCGGCCGTCCGCAAACTCGTCGGTGTCCGGTACCGCCAGGAGCTCGCGGAATATGCCCTGGAACTTTCCGGCCGGGAAGGTTCCCTGGACAGCGACGTTCTGAAAGAATTCTTGCTCACACGCTGTCTCTCCATCGCGGGCGGTACCGAGCAGATCCTGTTGACCGTGGCGGCCGAACGGATTCTCGGCATGCCGCGCGATGCGGACAGTTAGCTCGAAGGAGGACGCCGTGGATTTCACCCGCGACGAAAGTGCCGATGCCGTAGCCGAGGTTGTCGTGAGCCTGCTCGAACGTGAGCCTGCCCGCGACATGGAATTGTGGCCGAGTCTCATCGATTCGGGCCTGCTCGCGGTCCCTGTGCCCGAGCGGTTCGGCGGTGACGGAATGGGGTTGCCCGAGGTGGCGGCCCTGCTGATGGAACTGGCCACCGACGCGGCGGCGGTGCCCGCACTGCCGACCTTCGGGTTCGGTGTGCTTCCGCTGCTGCCCGTGCTGCCCGATCACCTGGCCGAACGGGTGCTCGCCGAGATCGGCAAGGGCACCGTGCTCACGGCCGCGCTCAACGAGCCGGGCGCGCCGTTCACCACCGCGCCGACGACCAAGGCCGTACGCGACGGTGACACCGTGCGCGTCACCGGCCGCAAGACCGGCGTGCTCTACGCCGAACAGGCACGCTGGATCCTGGTGCCGACCGATGCCGGGGTCGCCCTGGTCGACGGGGTCGCCCCCGGTCTCGAGGTGATCCCGGTAGCAGGCTCGGCGGGCGTTCCCGAGGCCTCATTGGTCCTCGACGAGGTGGAGATTCCCGCCGACCAGCTCCTGCCCGACGCGCTGCCCGGCCTGCACCGCTATGCCGTCGCCTGCCTGGGCGCGGTGGCCGACGGCCTGCTCAAGGGGGCGGTCACCCTGACCGCCGAACACGTGCGGACCAGGGAACAGTTCGGCAGACCACTGGCGGAGTTCCAGGCGGTCGCCCAGCAGATCGCCGACCTGTACGTGGTGTCGCGCACCCTGCACGTGGCCGCCGAGTCGGCGTGCTGGGCACTGGCCCACAACGACGCCTCGCCCGAGCACCAGGACCGCATCGACGAAGACCTCGCCGTGCTCGCGTACTGGGCGGCGGCGCAGGTGCCGCGCGCCATGCAGCAGTGCCATCACCTGCACGGCGGGCTCGGTGTCGACATCACCCACCCGATGCACCGGTATTACTCACAGGCCAAGGATCTCGCGCGGCTGCTCGGCGGCGCGGATCTGCGGCTCGACCTCCTGGGAGCCAGATGTTCATCGATCTGACCGCCGAGCAGCGGCGGTTGCGCGAGGAATTGCGTTCCTATTTCGCCGATCTCGTCACGCCCGAAGAACATGCCGAGATGGCGATCAATCGGCACGGCGACGCCTACCGCGAGGTGGTTCGCCGGATGGGCCGCGACGGCTGGCTCGGTGTCGGCTGGCCGAAGGAGTTCGGTGGGCAGGGCTTCGGCCCGATGGAACAGCAGATCTTCTTCAACGAGGCGGTGCGCGCCGATGTGCCGTTGCCGCTGGTGACCTTGCTGACCGTCGGTCCGACACTGCAGAAGTACGGCACCGATGCGCAGAAGAAGAAGTTCCTGCCCGGAATCCTTTCCGGTGACATCCATTTCGCCATCGGTTATTCCGAGCCGTCGGCCGGCACCGACCTGGCCGCGCTGCGCACCACCGCCGTGCGCGACAGCGACGGCGACTGGATCGTCAACGGGCAGAAGATCTTCACCACCGGCGCTCACGAGGCCGACTACGTGTGGCTGGCCTGCCGCACCGGCACGGTCGAATCCCGCCACCGCGGCATCACGATCCTCATCGCCGATACCAAGGACCCCGGTTATTCGTGGACGCCGATCATCACCTGCGACGGCGCCCACCACACCAACGCCACCTACTTCGACGACGTGCGGGTGCCCGCCGACATGCTGGTCGGCGAGGAGAACCGGGGCTGGCGGCTGATCACCACCCAGCTCAATCACGAGCGGGTGAGCCTCGGCCCGTCGGGCAAGATCGAACAGCTCTACGACCGCTTGCGTGACTGGTCGGCGGCGCGCGAGCTACTCACCCGGCCGGATGTGCGCCGTGTGCTCGCCCGGGTGCGAACCATGGTGCGGCTCAACGAATTGCTGAACTGGCAGGTCGCCGCCGCCGACCCGGCCGCCGCGCAGAACACCGTGATCGCCGATGCCTCGGCCACCAAGGTGTTCTCCACCGAGGCCCTGCAGGAGGCCGGTCGGCTGGTGGAGGAGGTCGTCGGCCGCTACGGCGACCCCGCCGATCCCGACACGGCCGAGCTGCTGGCCTGGCTCGACCGGCGGACCAAACAGAACCTCGTCGTCACCTTCGGTGGCGGCGTCAACGAGATCATGCGCGAACTGGTGGCCTCGGCCGGCCTGGAACTGCCGCGCGTGCCCCGATGAACCAGGAGCGGCGTGTGCCGGAAACTGCTGTGCCCGAGGATATCCAGGCGGGCCTGACCGCGCTGGTCGCGGCGGGGGCGAGCGCTCCCCGCGTCGGCCGCGACCCGGTGAACCAGCCGATGATCCACAACTGGGTCGAGGCGATCGGCGACACCAACCCGATCTATGTGGACGAGGCCGCCGCCAAGGCCGCCGGTCACCCCGGCATCGTCGCCCCGCCCGCCATGGCCCAGGTCTGGACGATGACCGGCCTGCACGGCGAGCGCGCCGCCGACGACCCCATCGGCCGCGTCAACGAACTGCTCGACGCGGCGGGCTACACCTCCGTCGTCGGCACCAACTGCGAGCAGACCTACCACCGGTACCTGCGTCCGGGCGAGGAGGTGACGGTCACCAGCCGTCTCTCGGAGTTCAAGGGGCCCAAGCGAACCGGGCTCGGCGACGGCTGGTTCCTCACCTTCACCACCACCTGGACGGTCGGTGACGAGGTGGTCACCGAGATGCTGTTCCGGATCCTGAAGTACGCACCGGCCGCCCCCTCGCCCGCCGATACCGACTCCACGTCGGCGGACGCCGTCGAGGTCGCGCCCGCCGAGCGGGTGGGCCCGGTGATCTCCCGCGACACCGAGTTCTTCTGGGCCGGAACCCAAGCCGGTGAGCTGCGCATCCAGCGCCTGCCCGACGGCACGCTGCGGCACCCACCGATTCCGGCGCTGTGGCAGGACAAGGCCGAGCCGACCGACTACGTCGTCGCGGCGGGCACCGGCACGGTGTTCAGCTTCGTCGTGCATCACGCGCCGAAGGTGCCCGGCCGGGAGCTGCCCTTCGTGGTCGCGCTGGTCGAACTCGACGAAGGCGTGCGGATGCTCGGTGAACTGCGCGGCATCGATCCGGCCGAGGTCGCCATCGACCTGCCGGTGCGCGTGGCCTTCGAAAAACTGGCCGACGGCACCGTGCTGCCGTATTGGCAGGCCGAGCGGTGAGCGCGGCACCTCGTCGCGCTTGATCCGCCCAGCCGTCGCGGAACAGTGCGTGGGGTGCGCCGAGTCGACTCGCTCTGCCCGTCCGGAAAGGACCCGCTCGTGACAACCACCATCGATCCCGCCGCTCTCGCGGTGGGAACCACCCTGCCGGAGTTGGTGATCCATGCCGATCCCACCTTCGTGATCAGTACCGCCCTGGCCACCAGAGACTTCCAGGACGTGCACCACGACCGCGACAAGGCCGTGCGGCGCGGTTCCGACGACATCTTCGTCAACATCCTCACCGACACCGGCCTGGTGCAGCGCTTCGTCACCGACTGGGCCGGTCCGCGCGCACGGGTGAAGTCGATCGCGTTGCGTCTGGGGGTTCCGCTGTATGCCGGTGACACGCTGAGCCTTTCGGGCACCGTCACCGCTGTCGACGGCACCCTGATCACCATCGACGTCCGTGGCCGCGACAGCCTCGGTGAACACATCATCGCCACCTCGGTCATCGCCGTTCCCGATCTGGAGCCGAAATGAGCACGCTGTCCGGCCGCGCGGCCGTCGTCGGTATCGGTGCCACCGACTTCTCCAAGGACTCCGGCCGCAGCGAATTGCGATTGGCCGCGGAGGCGGTCACCGCTGCCCTGGCCGACGCGGGTCTCACGCCCGCCGACGTCGACGGCCTGACCACCTTCACCATGGACACCAACACCCAGGCCGCCGTGGCCAGGGCCGTCGGCATCCCGAACCTGAAGTTCTTCAGCCACATCGGGTACGGCGGCGGTGCGGCGTGTGCGACCGTGCAGCAGGCGGCCATGGCCGTGGCCACCGGTGTGGCCGACGTGGTGGTCGCCTACCGCGCCTTCAACGAACGCTCCGGCGCCCGCTTCGGCCAGTTCTCACCCGCCCTCGCCGCCGCGCCGACGTCCTCGGGGATCGACGCGGGCTGGGCCTACCCGCAGGGCCTCGGCACGCCCGCCGCGCAGGTGGCGATGGTCGCGCGCCGGTACATGCACGTCACCGGTGCGACCAGTGCCGACTTCGGGAAGGTGGCCGTCGCCGATCGCAAGCACGCGGCCGTGAACCCGAACGCCTTCTTCTACGGCAAGCCGATCACGCTGGAACAGCACCAGGATTCACGCTGGATCGCCGAGCCGCTGCATCTGCTCGACTGCTGTCAGGAATCCGACGGCGGCGTCGCCATCGTCGTCACCAGCGCCGAACGCGCCCGTGACCTGCCGCAGCGCCCCGCCGTCATCGCCGCCGCCGCGCAGGGCAGCGGTCCCGACCAGTACGTGATGACCAGCTACTACCGCGACGCCATGACGGGCCTGCCCGAAATGGGCCTCGTCGGCGAACAGCTCTGGGCACAAAGCGGTTTCACCGCCGCCGACATGCAGGCCGCCATCCTCTACGACCACTTCACTCCGTTCGTCCTTATGCAACTCGAGGAACTGGGTTTCTGTGGTCGCGGCGAAGCAAAGGACTTCATCGCCGACGGCGCCATCGAACTCGGCGGCCGCCTACCCCTCAACACCCACGGCGGCCAGCTCGGCGAGGCCTACATCCACGGCATGAACGGCATCGCCGAAGCCGTCCGCCAGATCCGCGGCACCTCGGTGAACCAGGTCGCCGACCTGGAACGCATCGTCGTCACGGCGGGCACGGGCGTCCCCACCTCCGGATTGGTGCTCACCGCCTGAGGTTTCGCGCCTGGGTGACTCAACGCACCTGTTGAGCACGTCACCATGTGTGTTGCCCGGCTTCCTCGCCCCACTACAACTGGGTGGGACGAGGAGGTCGGTGTGACGGTGGTTCTCGATGCCGGGCAGACGGCGGCGGCGCGGCGGCTCGGGGAGTTGCTCGATCGGAACGGGCGGGTGCGCAAACGGGCGCGCGGGGTGTATCTGCACGGCAGGCCCGGGCGTGGCAAGACAATGGTGATGGATCGATTCTTCGCTTCGGCCGATCCGATTCGTCAGCGCCGCTTCCATTTCCACAATTTTTTCGCCGCATTGCACACCGCGGTACACGAACTGGGTTCGATCGATAATGCGATCGACCGTTTGCTGGGTGACGCGGATCTGGTGTGTTTCGACGAGTTCCACGTGCACGACATCGGCGACGCCATGCTCGTGGCCCGGCTGCTCGACACCCTGTTCGCCGAGCGTCGCACCCTGGTGGTCACCTCGAACTACCCGCCCGCGGGGCTGCTACCGAATCCGCTCTTCCACGACCGGTTCGTGCCGACCAGCGAGCGCATCCTCGCCAACCTCGAGGTCGTGACCCTCGACGGTCCGCTGGACTACCGCACTGTCGGCACCCGTGACGATCACGGATTCTGCGCAGGCCGGTACGTGGTGACGACGGAGCGCGCCACCGGTCCCGGCGTGGTGCTCGACCTGGCCGACGGGCGAACCGTGCGCGCGGAATCCGTCGACGGCGACGCGGTGACCTTCGCCTTCGAGCACCTGTGCGGCGCCGCGACCAGTGCCGCCGACTACCTGCGCCTGACCACGCGTTTTCGCCGCTGGACCCTGGTCGCGGTACCGCCGCTGCGCGCGGTTCCACCGGACTGGGCGATGCGGCTGGTGAATCTGGTCGACATCCTCTACGACGCCGACCTGCCGTGCACGGTCCACGCGGCCGAACCCGTCACCGAGCTGACCACCGGGGTACCGGTCGTGCCGGACCTCGCGCGCACCGCCAGCCGGCTCGGTGAACTCTCACTAACCGGATCTCACACCGTTCGCACTGCGTAGCGTGCCCCTTGCCTCGAGGGGGACAATGAATAGGAGGAAATCCAAAAGAGCCGATTTCCTCCCGAGCGAACCGCCCGGCATGTAACTATGTGGCTGATTTGTGCAGTCTCTGGGGTTTGGTGGTACAGCTGTGATCGGGGTGAATCAGCCCATTACGCGGGCGATCGTCGTGATCGCACTGGTGGCCTGCGCGACTTTCGCGTTGCAGGGCAGTCTCCCCGGCGCCGGATCAGACGAGTCCTCCGGCGCACCGTCACCGCTGCTCGTCGCGGTGATGCCGGTGCTGCTGCTGGTATCGATCGTCATCCTGGTGGCCGGAGTTGTCGCCAGCCAGCATCGCCTCCCGCTCGCCAAGCCGCAACACGAGGACATCGGGCTGCCGAGAATCCAGTGGCGCAGGCTCGCGGTGCTCGTGCCGATGCTCATCGCCTCCGTCGCCCTGATGTTCGCCGCAGGGGTCACCGCACTGTTCCTGCTGCCCGGTGCCCGGCCGGTGCGTCCGGCCGCCGAGACACTGTCCGAGGGCTCGGGCCCGGTGCCGACCCCCACCGACGCGCCCGCTCCCGACCCCACCGCGGGGCCGGCCGAACTCACCGGCACCGCCCTGCTCATCGCGGCGGGGCTGGCCATCACCCTGATCGCGGTCGCGCTGGCCGGGCTCGCCGCCGTCGCGGTCGCCGCGCGGCGTGCCCCCGAGCAAGCCGTCGCCGACGAGCCCGCCGCACCGTCCGCGAGCGATGTCGACTCGCTAACCAGGGCCGCCGAAATGGGCCTGGCCGCGATGAACGCACCGGGCCAGGACCCGCGCACCGCGATCATCGCCTGCTACGTGGCCATGGAACGCGGTCTGTCCACCGACAGCATCGCCCGCCCGAAGGCCTCCGACACCCCGATGGAGGTGCTGGCCAGAGCCTTCGAGAGCGGCGTGCTGCACGACGCCTCCGCCCGCGAACTCGTCGCGCTCTTCGAAGAGGCCAGGTTCAGTCCCCACTCGATGCTCGAATGGCAGCGCATGCGCGCCGAACAACTGCTGCGCATCGTGCTCTCCGACCTGCAGCGAAGGGTGGTACCCGCATGACCGGCCCACGTCGGGCGGCCCGTCGCGTGGAGGTCGCGTGAATCCCGGTGAAGAGATCAAGTCCAACCGGACGACCGTGGTCGTGACGGCGGTGGTCGCGGTGCTGGTGCTCGAGGTCGTGCTGTTGCGGCTCGACCGCGATCTGCTTCCGCTCGCCGTGGCTTTGCCGGTCGCGGTGGCACTCGGCGTGCTCGTGTGGTCGCTGCGTTATCGGGTGCGGCGCGAGGAGCCACTCACCGAGTACATCGACAACGGTCCGGCCGAGATGCTCGGCCGCTGGCATGCCCGCGCCGAGATGCTCGTCGCCCGTGCCGACGGCACCCGCGCCGACTGGGACCGGCACCTGCGCCCGCTGCTGGCCAAAGAGTTCGAATTGTCCACCGGTATGCGGGTATCCAAGAACCGCAGAGCCATCGAGGCAGCCGGTCAGCTGCAGTTCGGTCCCGAACTGTGGCGCTGGGTGGACCCGGCGAATTCGTCGTTGCGCGACCAGACGGGTCGCGCACCGGGTAGGGCGGCGCTGGACGAGATCCTGCGCCGATTGCAGTCGATGTGAGGGGTTAGAGGCCACCGATGACAATGCCGTTGAACGTGACCGTCCAGCGCTCCGACGCAGTGCTGCGTGAGCTGGGCCGGGTCGTGGTCGGCAAGCGCGATGAGATGCAACTCATCATGATCGCCGTGCTGTCCGGAGGCCATGTCCTCATCGAGGATCTGCCGGGCCTCGGCAAAACGCTGATCGCGCGTTCCTTCGCGGCCGCGCTCGGCCTGGATTTCACCCGCGTGCAGTTCACGCCGGATTTACTGCCCGCCGACCTGCTGGGATCGACGATCTACGACATGTCGTCCGGGCGGTTCAATTTCCGGCGCGGACCGGTGTTCACCAATGTGCTCCTCGCCGACGAGATCAACCGCACCCCGCCCAAGACCCAGGCGGCACTACTCGAGGCGATGGCCGAGGGGCAGGTGAGTATCGACGGCGAAACCTACCTGCTCCCACAGCCTTTCATCGTGCTCGCCACCGACAACCCGATCGAGTACGAGGGCACCTACCCACTGCCCGAGGCCCAGCTCGACCGGTTCGCCATCCAGCTGCGCCTGGGGTACCTGTCCGAACAGGACGAGACCCAGATGATCCGGCGCAGGCTCGAACGCGGTTCCACCCCACCGCAGGTGGGCCAGGTGGTCGACGCGCAGGGGCTGATGGAGATGCGTCAGTCGGTCGAGTTCGTCACCGTGCACCCGGATGTGGTGAATTACGTCGTCGCGCTTGCCTCCGCCACCCGAAGCCATCCGCAGGTGGAGGTCGGCGCCAGCCCGCGCGCCGAACTCGACCTGGTGCAGATGTCGCGCGCGCGTGCCCTGCTGCTCGGCCGCGACTACGTGATCCCCGAGGACGTGAAGGCGCTCGCCGTGCCTGCCATGGCGCACCGCATCACGCTGCGACCGGAGATGTGGGTGCGGCGCATCCGCGGCGAGGACGTCATCACCGAATTGCTGCGCAGGCTACCGGTTCCCCGCGCCACGAGCACATGAAGCACCGCGACGAATCGAAGACCGTCGAGGTCGACCTGCGGTGGCGCCCGGCGCCTTTGGTGTTCATCCTGGCCGGCTGCGCCGCGGCGGCGCTCGTCGTCGCGGTGCTGCGCGGGCAGTGGCAGCTCGTCGTCTTCGCCGCGCCGATGCTCGGGGTGCTCGCCACCGCACCGTGGCAGCAGAACCCGACCAGAATCCAGGTCGACGGCAGCGGCACCGTCCGCTGTTTCGAGGGTGAGGTCGTCACCGCCGTTGCCGCGGCGTTCGTCGAGAGCGGGCACGCGCTGCTGCGGATGGCCCCGGTTCCGCTCACCGGTCTCGACCTCGAGGTGGAGGAATCCCACGATTCCGGTGGCGCACCGGCGGGGATGCGGCTGGCACTCTCGGCCACCCGCTGGGGGCGCTACCCGGTGCAGGCAGCGGTGACCGCGCTGAGCCCCGCCGGGCTCGCCGTCGCCCACGCCGAGCTGCCCGCAGCGAATCTCTACGTCTACCCGATCGCCGATCCGCAGCGGATGCGCATGCCGCGCACCGAGCTGCCCGATCGCATCGGCACCCACCTCACCCGCAAGCACGGGCCGGGTGTCGAATACGCCGACATCCGCGCCTACGCCCCCGGTGACCAGCTACGCACCGTGAACTGGCCGGTGAGCGCGCGTCGCGGCAGGCTCTATGTCACCGAGCGGTTCACCAACCGCTCCGCCGACGTGGTCGTCCTCGTCGACACCTCCCAGCAGGCACCCGGCCCCGCCAGCGACTCGCTGGAACTGTCGGTGCGCGGCGCCGCCCAGGTGGTGCAGTCCACCCTGCAGGCCGGTGACCGCACCGCCGTGGTGTGTCTCGGTGAGCAGCCGCGTTGGTTGCGTCCCGATATCGGGCGCAGGCAGTTCTACCGGATCGTCGACACCGTGCTCGGCGTCGGCGACGAACATGTCGAGCACACCGGTACCCTCGCCCCGCACGCCGCGGTGCCGATCGGCGCCATCATCGTCGCCTTCTCCACCCTGCTCGACACCCAATTCGCGCTCGCCCTCATCGACCTGCGCAAACGCGGTCACGTGGTGGTCGCTGTGGACGTGCTGCGCGGTACCCCCTTCGCCGAGGGCCTCGACCCGACCATGGCCAAGATGTGGCAGCTCGAGCGGGCCTCGATGTATCGCGACATGGGCACCGTCGGCGTCGACATCATCGCCTGGCCCGACGGCACCCGCCTCGACCAGGCCATGCGCCTGCTGCCCGAACATCGCCGAACAGTGCGGGTGCGCCGATGACCAGATTCCTCGCCCTGCTGGCCGGCCTGCTGCTCGTCGCCTCGGTCGCCCTGATCAACCCGATCCTGGGCGTACCGGCCCTGGCTTTCGTCATCGCGAGCTGGTGGTGGCGCCCCGCCTCGGTCGCCGCGGTCCTCACCGCCATCGCCGCCCTCGCCTTCGCCGACGTCGGCGTAATCGCTTCCGCGGCAACAGGTCTGGTAGCAACCACTTACCTTCTCAACGCCGCGGTCCTGCACGCTCCCGAAGGCGTAGTCCCCACCACCATCCCCTCGGTAGGCGGCGCCGTCCTGTTCACCATTGCCGCGACCACCGCGGCCTTGGTCCCCGTCCACCTGGCCTGGGCCCCCTTGGCCGCCCCCATCCTCATCGTCACCATCTACGCCTTCCTCACCACCACCCTCACCCCCCAATCCCCGCACACCACCCTGCCCCCGCCCTGACCAAGATCACCACGCCCTGGTGGCGGCGACCTCTCGGCCGATTTCGCCACCAGAGCGTGGTGATCAGGGGGTCAGGACGTGGCGGCTTCGCGTTGGAGTTCGAGGGCGATGTCGATGAGCTGGTCTTCCTGGCCGCCGACGAGCTTGCGCTTGCCCGCGCGGACGAGCATTTCGGCAGCGGAGACGTTGTAGCGTTCGGCCTGGCGTTCGGCGTGGCGGAGGAAGCTGGAGTAGACGCCCGCGTAGCCCATCATCAGGGCCTGGCGGTCCAGGAGGCATTCGGTGGGCATGGCGGGGCGGACGACGTCTTCGGCGGCATCGGTGACGGCGAAGAAGTCGACGCCGGTCTTGATGCCGAGTTTGTCGCAGACCCCGATGAACGCTTCGACGGGGAGGTTGCCCGCGCCCGCGCCGAAACGGCGGGCCGAGCCGTCGATCTGGGTGGCTCCGGCGCGCACCGCGTAGACGGAGTTGGCGACGGCGAGACCGAGGTTCTCGTGGCCGTGGAAACCCACCTGCGCGTCGTCACCGAGCTCGGCGACTAGGGCCGAGACCCGGTCGGAAACCTGTTCGAGCACAAGGGCACCGGCGGAGTCGACGACATACACGCACTGGCAACCGGCGTCGGCCATGATGCGCGCCTGCTTCGCCAGCTTCTCCGGGGTGGTGGAGTGCGCCATCATCAGGAACCCGACGGTTTCGAGGCCGAGTTCGCGGGCCAGACCGAAATGCTGGATGGAGACATCGGCTTCGGTGCAGTGCGTCGCGATACGGCAGATCGACGCGCCGTTGTCCTGGGAGATCTTGATGTCTTCCTTGACGCCGACGCCGGGCAGCATGAGGAAGGCGATCTTGGCCTGCTTGGCCGTTTCGGCGGCTGCTTTGATGAGTTCTTGTTCGGGGGTCTTGGAGAACCCGTAGTTGAACGACGACCCGCCGAGCCCGTCACCGTGGGTGACTTCGATGACCGGGACGCCCGAACCATCGAGGGCGGCAACGATGTTGCGTACCTCGGCCACCGTGAACTGGTGGCGCTTGTGGTGCGACCCGTCACGCAGCGAGGTGTCGGTGACGCGGACATCGAGTTCGCCCGAGAAGGGCTTCAGGATTGTGCTCATTGCGGAAACTCCTTACACCCGAGCCGAGATGATCTGATCGGCCAGCACGTCACCGACGCGGGTCGCGGCGGCGGTCATGATGTCGAGGTTGCCCGCGTACGGGGGCAGGAAGTCGCCCGCGCCCTCGACCTCGACGAAGATCGACACCTTCGCCATGCCGCCGGACACCACCGACGGGTCGTCGAACTGGGGTTCGTTGAGCAACCGGTAGCCGGGCACGTATTCCTGGATGGACTTCTCCATCCGCAGGATGCTGTCGGCGATGGCGTCGCGGTCGGCGTCTTCGGGAATCGAGCAGAAGATGGTGTCGCGCATGATCATCGGCGGCTCGGCCGGGTTCAGGATGATGATGGCCTTGCCGCGCTGGGCGCCACCGATCGTTTCGACACCCTTGGAGGTGGTCTTGGTGAACTCGTCGATATTGGCGCGGGTACCGGGCCCGGCCGACACCGACGCCACCGACGCCACGATCTCGGCGTACTGCACCGGCACCACGCGGGAAACGGCCGCGACCATGGGGATGGTCGCCTGCCCACCACAGGTGATCATGTTGACGTTCGGTGCGTCCCGCAACGAATCCAAGTTCACCGGCGGAATCACGGCCGGGCCGACAGCGGCGGGAGTGAGGTCGACGGCGCGGATGCCCGCGGCCTCGTACTTCGGTGCGTACGCGCGGTGCACGTAGGCGGAGGTGGCTTCGAACACCAGGTCCGGTTTGTCGTCCAGGGCGAGCAACCAGTCCGCGCCCTCGGCGGAGGTTTCCAGGCCGAGCCCGCTCGCCCGCTTCAACCCCTCGGAGTCCGGGTCGATGCCGATCATCCAGCGCGGCTCGATCTTGTCCGAACGCATCAGCTTGTACAGCAGATCGGTGCTGATATTGCCGGACCCCACGATCGCGGCGGTGACTTTACTTGTCACGGAATACTCCTAGGGAAGGTCAGCTGAAACGCAAACGGACCGAACCGAGTCCGGTGAATTCGGCGTGGAAGTCGTCGCCGGGGCGGGCGTCGATGGCGCGAGTGCAGGAGCCGGGCAGCACGATGTCACCGGCTTTGAGTCGCACTCCGAAGGTGGCGACTTTGCGTGCCAGCCAGGCGACCGCGATCACCGGGTCACCGAGGACCGCGTCGCTGCGACCCTCGGCGGCGACCTCACCATTGCGGGTGAGGACCGCATCGATCGCCTTGATGTCGATATCGGCGGGAGCCACCCGTTGCTTGCCGAGTACGAACCCGGCCGAGGACGCGTTGTCGGAAATGGTGTCGACCAACCCGATCTTCCAGTCGTTGATCCGCGAATCGATCAACTCGATCGCGGGCGCGTAGGCGACGGTCGCGGCCAGCACGTCGGCTTCGGTGCAGTCTTCGCCGGGCAGGTCTTTGCCGAGGACGAAGCCGACCTCGACCTCCACGCGGGGGAGCAGGTACTGGGAGGTGTCGACGGGAACGTCCTCGAAGACTTCCATCTCGGCCAGCAGATGCCCGTAATCGGGTTCGTCGACACCCATCATCTGCTGCATCGCCTTCGACGACAGTCCGACTTTGTGCCCGACCACCTGGGCGCCGTCGCGCAACCTGCGCTGGATGTTCAGCAACTGGATCTCGTAGGCGTCGACCACGTCGATCCCCGGATACCGGTCGACCAGCGGCGGCACAGCCACCCGATCGTGTTCGGCGCGCGCCAGTTCATCGGCGAGTTCACTCCGCTGCGCGTCGGACAGCACGGGTACCTCCTGGGAAAAATCTGCTCGGCCGGACAGTCAAACTGTAACCGGTTTCGGAGCTGAATATCTGCTCTTCTTCCAGACAACATAGCGCAACAGCGCCCTGATTCTATAACGTGTTCTACATGAGTGATCGGGAATACGATGTGGTGGTCGTCGGGAGTGGCGCCGCTGGAATGACCGCCGCCCTCACCGCGGCGCACCACGGGCTGAGCGTGGTGGTGCTGGAGAAGGCGGCGCACTACGGCGGGTCGACCGCCCGGTCCGGGGGCGGTGTGTGGATTCCGGGGAACAAGGCGCTGCTCGCCTCGGGCCGCCCCGACGATCGCGACGAGGCGCGCACCTACCTGCACAGCATCATCGGCGACGTGGTGCCCGCCGAGAAGATCGACACCTACCTCGATCGCGGTGCCGAGGCGTTCGACTTCGTGCTCGACCACACCCCGCTGAAAATGAAGTGGGTGCCCGGCTACTCCGATTACTACCCCGAGGCTCCGGGCGGCCTGGGCCAGGGCCGTTCGTGCGAACCGACCCCTTTCAACGGCAAGGTGCTCGGACCGGAGCTGGCCGCTCTCGAGCCGCCGTATGCCAAGGCACCGATGAACGTGGTCGTCATGCAGGCCGACTTCGTGCGGCTCAACCTGATCCGCCGCCACCCCAAGGGCATGATGCGGGCGCTGCGTGTCGGCGCGCGCACCTACCTGGCCAAGTTCACCGGCAAGCACCTGCTCGGCATGGGCCAGGCCATCATCGCCGCCATGCGCAAGGGCCTGCTCGACGCGGGCGTTCCGGTGCTGCTCAACACCCCACTCACCGACCTGGTGGAGACCGACGGCCGGATCACGGGCGTGAAGGCCACCGTCGACGGCGAATCGGTCACCTTCACCGCGCGCTACGGCGTGATCCTCGGCAGCGGCGGTTTCGAGCACAACGCCGACATGCGCGCCAAGTACCAGCGGCAGCCGATAACCACTGAGTGGACAACCGGTGCCGCGGCCAACACCGGCGATGGCATCGTCGCGGGTATGGCGGCAGGAGCGACGGTCGGGTTCATGGAGGACGCCTGGTGGGGTCCGACGATCTTCAAGGGCGGCAAGCCGTGGTTCGCGCTCGCCGAACGCAACCTGCCCGGCACCATCATGGTCAACGACCGCGGCGTGCGTTTCGGCAACGAGTCGGCCCCGTATGTGGAGGCCGTGCACACCATGTACGGCGGCGAGTACGGCCAGGGCCCCGGTCCCGGCGAGAACGTGCCCGCCTGGCTGGTGTTCGACCAGCGCTACCGCAACCGCTACATCTTCGCGGGACTGCAACCGGGACAGCGTTTTCCGAAGCGCTGGATGGAGAACGACAACATCGTCAAGGCCGACACGATCGCCGAACTGGCCGCCCGCATCGGTGTTCCCGCCGACGCGCTCGCGGGCACCGTCGAGCGGTTCAACGGCTTCGCCGCCAAAGGCAAAGACGAGGACTTCGGTCGGGGCGACAGCCATTACGACCGCTACTACGGTGACCCGACCGTGAAGCCCAACCCGTGCCTGGCCGAGATCTCGCAGGGCCCGTTCTACGCCGCGAAGATCGTCCCCGGCGACCTGGGCACCAAGGGCGGCCTCGTCACCGATACCGCCGGACGTGTGCTGCGGGAAGACGATTCGGTGATCGACGGCCTCTACGCCGCGGGCAACTGCAGCTCGCCGGTGATGGGCCACACCTACGCGGGCCCCGGCGCGACCATCGGTCCCGCGATCACCTTCGCCTACCTGTCCGTGCTCGACATCGTCGGCAAGAAGTCCGCTACCGCAAAGGAAGTGAAGTAGTGCCCATCGATCCCCAGATCGCGCTCGGCGCGGCGCTGCCCAGCCGCGAATTCAGCTGGACCCCCACGGATGTGCAGCTCTACCACCTGGGTCTCGGCGCCGGCGCGCGCTGCACCGATCCGGTCGAGCTGCGCTATCTCGACGACAGCGAACCCCAGGTGCTGCCCACCTTCGCCACCGTCGCCCCGACCCTCGGCGAGACCGCCGCGCCGCGCGTGAGCTTCCCCGGCGTCGAGATCGACCTGGCGAAGGTGGTGCACGGTCATCAGGAAGTGGTGGTGCACAAGCCGATTCCCGCGGCGGGCAAGGCCGTGTCCGTCGGCCGGATCTCCGAGGTCTGGGACAAGGGCAGCAATGCGGTGATCGTGCAGGAGCACACCGTCACCGGCGCCGACGGGGAGCCGCTCTGGACGGCGCGCTCGTCGATCTTCGCCAAGGGCGAGGGTGGTTTCGGTGGCGAACGCGGACCGAGCACGAAAGCCGAGCTCCCCGATCGCGCCCCCGACGCGGAACTCACCACCGCCACCCTGCCGCAGCAGGCACTGCTCTACCGCCTCTGCGGTGACCGCAACCCACTGCACTCCGATCCCGAATTCGCGAAGGCGGCCGGTTTTCCCGCACCGATCCTGCACGGGCTGTGCACCTACGGCGTGGTCTGCAAGTCGCTCACCGATGTCCTGCTCGACGGTGACGCCACCCGCGTCGCGGGCTTCCGCGCGAAGTTCACCGGCGTGCTCTACCCCGGCGAAACCCTGCGCACCAAGGTCTGGCGGGAGGCCGACACGCTCGTCGCGGTGGTCACGGCCGTCGATCGCGACGACGCGCCCGTCCTCGGCGACGTCACCCTGCGCATCGCCTGACCTGAACACCTGATCACCACGCTCTGGTGGCGGCATCGGCCGAGAGGTCGCCGCCACCAGCGCGTGGTGATCTTGGTTTCGGTGCGGAAACTCGCTGGACACGGGGGCTATAAGTGGGGGATGAGCGAAAACGGGTTGTCGTTGTTTTGTGGTGGGGAGTTGGCGGCGCGGATCGAGCGGGTGGAGACTTCCGCGATTGTCGGGGCTGCTCGGGTGGGGATCGGGCAGGGAGTCGACGGGTTCGTCCGGGAGGTCGGGGGTGGGGCGGCTTGTTTCGCGGGGGTGGGGTCGCCGTTGAACAAGGTGGTGGGGGTCGGGTTCGGTGGGGTGCCTTCGGTGGGGGAGTGGGAGGCGATCGAGGAGGCTTATGCGCGGGCGGGGTGCCCGGTGCAGGTGGAGTTGTCGCAGTTGGGGGAACCGCGTATCGCGGAGGAGCTGACGGGGCGGGGGTATCGGTTGATGTCGTTCGAGAATGTGCTGGGAATGCCGTTGGACGGCGGCGGGTGGGTGGCGCCGGACGGGGTGGAGGTGCGACTGGATGCCGGGGACGATCTCGGGCCGTGGCTCGATGTGGTCGTCGACGGGTTCGCCCATCCCGATGACGGTCCGACGCATGAGGAATTCCCGCGCGAAGCCATCGCGGAAGTGATGCGAAATATGGCCTCGGCCAACGAGACTCGTCGCTACATCGCCTACCGTGACGGTGTGGCGGCCGGTGGCGCGAGTATGCGCACCGATGGTGGGATCGCCGCACTCGCGGGCGCGGCCACCCTCCCTACGCATCGCAGGCGTGGGGTTCAGACCGCGCTGCTCACCGCACGTCTCATCGACGCGGCTGAAGCCGGATGTGACCTGGCGACAGTCACCACCGCGCCCGGCTCCAAGTCGCAACAGAACGCCCAAGGCCGAGGATTCTCCCTCCTCTACACTCGCGCAATCCTGGTGAAAGAGCTCTGAGTACCCGGGCAGCTTCGTCCTGGCCCGGGGGCCCCAGGGTGGTGCGCCGGGCCGCGTCCGCACGCGTCGGATTCGGCCTACCGGACGGTGCACGTGACCCCGCCGGGGCCTCGCTGAACGGTCGCGGTCAGAGTGCGGCGAGGGCTTGGGCGACGCGGGTCGCCCGCTCTTGCGACGTAGCGGCCTTGAGGATCGGTAGGAACAGTCGGTACCGATCCGAACGGTTGAGCGCCGCGTAAGCCGATGCCGCGCTCGGTGATTCGGCAAGGGCGGCAGCCAGCTCCGCAGGCGTCTCGGCGGTGCGCTGCCGTTCGTAGGCCCCCGCCCACCGACCGTCGGCAACGGCCTCCTCGATCGCCGCGAACCCGGCAGCCCGCATCCGGCCTGCCGCGATCAACGCCTCGGCCTTGGCGACATTGACCTGCGACCAAGGACTGCGGGCCCGTCGCGGCGAGTACCGCTGCAGGTAGTGATGCGCGTCGAGGGAACGCCGGTGACTGTCGATCCAGCCGTAGCAGAGCGCGCCGTCGAGCGTCTCGGTGATCGTCACCGAGGGCTCCGGCGCGCCCTTCTTCGCGATCCGCACCCACACCTCGTCGACCGAGGCGTGGTTCGCGGCCAGCCACGATTCCCATTCGGCGGAGTCGGCGCAGGTGATGAATTCAATGCTCGCGGTCATGAGAATCATCCTGCTCGCCAAAGTGCTCACCGAATGAGCAGTTTCCTCGTCGATTTCCACGTGTAGAACGACCGGTTGACGAGCGCCCTACGCGGCAGTTAGAGCGGCCAGCAAGGTGTGTGCGCCCTGTTTGGCCTGCTCGGTGCGCTCGGGCTGGTCCACACCTTGGAGGTGAAAAGCCCAGTGCGCTTCGAAGAGGCACGCCAGGGCGTACGCGGTGGCGGCCACCCGTTCCGGTGCGGCCGCCGGGTACGCGGCGGCCAGCTGCTGCTCGAGTCCGGGTAACCAGCGCTCCGCCCACAGATCCGTGAGCCGTTGCCGCACAACAGGTTCCCGCGCAGCGAGCGCGACCAGTTCGCACCACACGACCAGGTCGTCGCGACTCGCATAAGCGCCCGGCTCGAACATTCGTGCCACCCGTTCCTCGATCGGCGAATCGGCGCCGATCCGCAGCAGGGTGTCGCCGTATTCCGCCACCGCGTCGGTGATGAACGCCTGCATGAGACCGTCCCGGTTGCCGAAGTAGTGCAACACCAGGGTGCGTTGCACGCCTGCCGCCGTCGCGACCCGTGACAGCGTCGTATTCGCGAACCCGTCGGCGGCTACCACCGAGCGTGCCGCCCGCAGGATCTGCGCGATCCGCTCGGGGGCCTTGCTGGGCCGGCCGATTTTATTTACTGTCATGACAGTCAATATATTCGAAGGGGAGGCAGTGATGCGAGTTCTGGCACTGGGTGGGGCAGGGGAAATGGGGCGTGTCGCGGCGCGCGTCCTGCGCGGCGACGACAGGGTCACCGCGTTGACGATCGCCGACCGGAACGAACAGGCGGCGCGCAAGGTCGCCGGGGAATTGGGTGCCGAAGCACGAGCACTCGACGTCACCGACGGTCCGTCACTCGCCGCGGCACTGCGCGAGACCGACCTCGTGGTGAACACCGTCGGCCCGTACTTCCGCTTCGGCCCGCCGATCCTGGCCGCCGCCATCGCGGCGGGTTGCGACTACATCGACATCTGCGACGATCCACAACCCACCGCCGACATGCTCGAACTCGACGCCGAGGCGAAAGCGGCCGGGGTGACGGCGCTGCTCGGCATGGGCGCGAGTCCGGGTGTGGCGAACCTGCTCGCGGTCCGGGCGGGCGCCGAACTCGATCGGGTCGACTCCCTGGTGACGGGCTGGAACATCCACTCGGCCCACACCGAGGAAAGCGCCGCGGCGACCGCCGCCGTCGTGCACGGCATGCGCCAGATCAGCGGGAACATCCCGGTCACCAGGGCCGGAATACGCGTCGAACGCCCTGCACTGGAACGGTTTCGGCTCGAATACCCGGGACTCGGCACCGGTGAGGGCCGCAGCTTCGGTCACCCGGAGGCGATCACCTTGCCGCTGGCTTTCCCCGGTGTCAGGGACGCGACCTCGGTGGTCGTCGCCGATCGTCCGACCTCGGCCGCGCTGCTGGCACTGCGCTGGGCGATGAACCGCCGCCTGCTGACCGTCGATCGCGCGGCGATCCTGGCTGCCCGTCTCGAACGCCTGCTCCCGGCGGACCCGGCAACTCTCGTCGCGGCCGGTGGACTGCCGCCGCTGTTCGCCATCGCCGAGGGGCAACGGGACGGCTCCCCCGCGAGGGTCGCCACTGCGCTGAGTCAGGTCCCCGGCCTGTCGATGGCCGACAACACCGGCGTCCCGTTGGCTGTCGGCGCGCTGCTGCTGGCCGCGAACCCATGTCCAGGGGTCCACGCACCTGAAACGCTGCTCGACCCGGACCAGTTCTTCGAAGCCTTCGCGTCCCACTGCCTCGGCGCACCGGACCCCGCGGCGATGACGATCACCACCCGCAGCTGGGCCACCCCCGACAGCAACGCCGCGGCGCTGTCGTCCGCCCTGCTGACAGCCCTCATCGCGGCACGCTGAGCCCGCGACGCACTACGTCGGCACGCCCGACCCGCCACGATGAGTTTCACAACGACAAGCTGGGCTGTGCCCGAAGCCAACGACGAGGCTTGTCGTCCGCCCTGCTGACCGCCCTGATCGCGGCTGAGCCCACAACCGGGCGTCAGCGCTCGTGCACGTCGGCGATGCGTGCTCACTCGAGCACCGGCGCCACTTACAACCAGGTGTCGAGGCTGGTGGTGGTGAGGAAGTGGTCCAGGTCGGCGCGCCAGGGGGCGGGGGTGGTCTTGTCCGGTTCGATGCCGGTGTACTGGCCCCGGTAGAACAGCAGCGGGCGACCATTGGTCGTCGTCTCCGATTCCGCCAGCGCCTGGACTCGTCCGATGACGATGAAGTGGTCACCACCGTCGACCACCGAATCCACCGTGCATTCGATCGTGGCCAGCGAATCGTCGAGTACGGGCACACCCAGATCCGAGGTGTGCCAGGGGACTCCGGCGAACTTGTCGGGTTCGCGGGAGCCGAAGCGGGCACATGTCGGCTGCTGTTCCTCGGCGAGCACGTTCACACAGAACTTGCCCGCCGCCTCGATCGCCGCCCACGAGCGCGACCCCTTGGTGGGGCAGAACAGCACGAGCGGCGGATCGAGGGAAAGGGCGGCGAAGGACTGACAGGCGAACCCGATCGGCGCACCGTCGGGGTCGAGCGCGGTGATCACGGTGATGCCGGTGCAGAACTGCCCGAGCACATTACGGAATTGCCGGCCGTCGATCGCCGGTGTCTGTTCGGTCATGTCCCTCGCCGCCATTCCTATTGCTGCTTGAATCCGACGGTGAAGTCGTGACCCCAGAGGCTGACCGCGGTGGATTCGCGGGCCGTCCAGTTGTCGTCGTCGACTTCCAGTCCCTCACAACCGAATTCGATGTCGAAGCCGCCCGGCGTCTTCATGTAGAACGACAGCATCTTGTCGTTGATGTGCCTGCCGAGGGTGGCCGACATCTTCACCTTCTTGCGCAGGGCGCGATCCAGGCACAGGCCGACATCGTCGGAGTTCTCCACCTCGACCATCAGGTGCACGATGCCGGTGGGGTTCGGCAGCGGCAGGAACGCCAGCGCGTGGTGGCGCGGGTTGCAGCCGTAGAAGCGCAGCCAGGCGGGGTCGCCGTCGGCGGGTCGACCGACCATCTGCGGTGGCAGCCGCATGGAGTCGCGCAGGCGGAAGCCCAGCACATCTTGGTAGAAGGCTTGTGCCGCAGCATCATCGGTGCAGGTCAGCACCACGTGGCCGAGTCCCTGTTCGGCGGTGACGAACTTGTGGCCGTACGGGCTCACGAAGCGGCGGCCCAGGTACTGCGCGCCGTAGAACGCCTCGAGGGTGTTCCCGGACGGATCCTGGAACCGGATCATGCCCTCGACACGGCGCTCGCCCAGCTCGTCCTTGGTGCCCTCGGTGTACTCGACCCCGGCCTTGTCCAGGGTCTCCCGCAACTGCTGCAGACCACGCGCGTCGGTGACCTCCCAGCCCGAGACCAGCAGCCGGTCCTGCTCACCGGGGACGATCACCAGTCGCGCGGCGAAATCGTCCATGCGCAGGTAGAGGGCGTCGGGGTTCAGCCCGGTGCCCTCCATCATGCCGAGTACCTTGAGGCCGTACTCGCGCCAGGCCGCCATGTCGGTGGCCTCGATGCGCATGTAGCCGAGTGCGCGAATACTCATCACTTGCTCCCGAGGAAATCGACTGTGAGCCGGTTGAACTCGTCGAACTTCTCCAGCTGCGCCCAGTGGCCGCAACCGCCGAACACGTGCAGCTGCACCCGGGGAATCACCTTGGTGGCTACGAGCGCGCCGTCGAGCGGGTTCACCCGATCCTCCCGGCCCCAGATCAACAGCACCGGCTGACGCAGTTTGTAGGCATCGCGCCAGAGCATGCCCTTCTCGAAATCGGCGCCGGCGAAGGACTTGCCCATCGCGCGCATGGCCGCCAGCGATTCGGGGGTGCTCGCCTGGGCGAACCGTTCGTCGATGAGCTCCTCGGTGACCAGCGACTGGTCGAAGACCATGATCCGCAGGAACTTCTCGAGGTTCTCCCTGGTCGGCGCGTAGCTGAACGCCGAGAGCAGCTTGACGCCCTCGGTCGGGTCGGGCGCGAACAGGTTGGTGCTCAACCCGCCCGGACCCATCAGCACGAGTTTGCCCGCGCGCGTGGGGTTGTCGAGCGCGAAGCGCACCGAGGTGCCGCCACCGAGCGAATTGCCAAGCAGGTGAACACGATCGGTGATCTCGAGATGATCGAGCAGCGCGAGCAACGCGGTGGACGCGTGCACGAAGTACTGCGGATGATCCACCGGCTTCTCGGACTTGCCGAAACCCGGCTGGTCCAGGGCGATCACGTGGAAGTTCTCGGCCAGCACGGGGATGTTGCGGGCGAAGTTCGACCACGCCGAGGCGCCGGGCCCGCCGCCGTGCAACAGCACGATCGTCGGACCGTTGCCGACGCCCGCTTCGTGATAGTGCAACTTCAATGAGGGGGTGACCTGCGCGAAGCGTGAGGTCGATGCGTAGGTGATCTCAGCGGTCTGGGTCATCGGCTACACCATGGCGTCGGTGACGGGCAGCCCGAACTCGTGCGTGCCGTACATGACGTAGGCGCGCTCGGGATCGTTGGCCGCGTGCACTCGTCCGGCATGCGCGTCGCGCCAGAAGCGCTGCAGCGGAGTGCCGTTGGCCAGCGCGGTGGCACCGGAGGACTCGAAGAGCTTGTCGATCGAGGCGATCACCCGGCCGGTGGCGCGCACCTGGTCGCGCCTGGCCCGCACACGCAGGTCGAACGGCACTTCCTCGCCCGCGAGCAGCAGCGCGTACTCCTCGGCCACATTGCCCGAGAGCTGTCGCCAGGCGGCGTCGATATCGCTGGCTGCTTCGGCCACACGGACCTTGGCGAACGGGTCGTCCTTGGCGTTCTCACCCGCGTAGGCCGCGCGCACCCGCTTGCCCTGATGCTCGACGTGCGCCTCGTAGGCGCCGTAACCCATGCCGACGATCGGGGTGGAGATGGTGGTGGGATGGATTGTGCCCCACGGCATCTTGTACACGGGATCGGGATTCTGCGCCAGGCCGGGCGAGCGGCCCTCGCTCATCGCGCGGAAGCTGAGGAAGCGGTGCGTCGGTACGAAGATGTCCTCCACCACAACGGTATTGGAACCGGTGCCGCGCAGGCCGACCACATTCCACACGTCGTCGATGCGGTACTCCGAGCGCGGAATCAGGAAGCTGCCGAAGTCGACCGGCTTCCCGTTCTTGATGACGGGTCCGCCGAGCACTGCCCAGGTCGCGTGATCGGAGCCCGAGGACCACGCCCACGACCCGCGCACGATGTACCCGCCGTCGACCGCCTGGCCCATGCCCATGGGGGCGTACGACGAGGAGATCCGCACGTCGGTGTCCGCACCCCACACCTCCTCCTGGGCGGCCTGGTCGAACAGTGCGAGGTGCCAGTTGTGCACGCCGATGATGCCTGCCACCCAGCCCGTCGACCCACAGGCGCTGGCGATGCGGCGCACGGAGTCGTAGAAGACCACCGGGTCGGCGGCATGCCCGCCCCACTGCTTGGGCTGCAGCAGCCGGAAGAACCCGGTCTCCTGCAGTGCCTTCATGGATTCGTCGGGTATGCGGCGCAGGTCTTCGGCCTCCTGCGCGCGTTCGCGCAGCGTCGGCAGCAGCGCCTCGACCCGTTCGGTCACTTCTTGCGTCATTTCGCCAGCCCGTTCCTGCCCTGTCGGAATCGACAAACTGTTCTCGTTCGTCTCTGAGACTAGAACAGGTTCCCATTCCTGTCGAGAAGGGAATAACGCGGACAGCTAGCGTGAACCGGCCGTATTTTGTAACGTGTTCTAGTGAAGAAGGAGGGTTCGGGATGGCAGTCAACCCCAAGGTGAGAGAACTCGATGTCGGTACCACGCCGACCAGGTTCGCGCGCGGCTGGCACTGCGTCGGTCTCGCGAAGACGTTCCGCGACGGTAAACCGCACGCGGTCGAGATCTTCGGAACCAAACTCGTGATCTGGGCCGATACGTCCGACCAGCTCCGCGTGCTCGACGCCTACTGCAGGCATATGGGCGGCGACCTGAGCATGGGCTCGGTGAAGGGCGACGACATCGCCTGCCCGTTCCACGACTGGCGCTGGGGGGCGAGCGGCAAGTGCACCGCGATCCCCTACGGGCGCCGGGTGCCGCCGCTGGCGCGCACGCGCAAGTGGACGACGCTGGAACGCAACGGTCAGCTGTTCGTGTGGCACGACCACGAGGGCAACGAACCGCCGCCCGAGGTCACGATCCCGCACATCGAGGGCGTGTATACCGACGCGGACGGCAACCCGAGCGAAACCCACGACAGCGGCTGGACCGACTGGACTTGGAACTCGCTGCTGATCGAGGGTGCGAATTGCCGCGAGATCATCGACAACGTCGTGGACATGGCGCACTTCTTCTACATCCACTACGCCTTCCCGACGTACTTCAAGAACGTCTTCGAAGGCCATGTGGCGACCCAGTTCCTGGAGACCAAGGGCCGCCCGGATATCGGCATGGCGGCCAAGCACGGTGGTGAGACGCTGCTCAAGTCGGAGGCGTCGTACTTCGGTCCGTCCTACATGATCAACCCGCTGATCAACATCTACAGCGGGTACGAGATGAAGGTCGTGCTGATCAACTGCCACTATCCGGTCACCCAGGACTCGTTCGTGCTGCAGTGGGGCCTGACCGTCGAGAAGCCCAAGGGCATCGATGACGAGACCGCCACCAAGCTGGCCAACACGATGACCACGTTCTTCGGCGACGGCTTCCTGCAGGACGTGGAGATCTGGAAGCACAAGTCCAAGGTCGAGAACCCGCTGCTGTGCGAGGAGGACGGGCCGGTCTACCAGCTGCGACGCTGGTACGACCAGTTCTATGTGGACATCGCCGATGTCACCGAGAAGATGACCCAGCGCTTCGAGTTCGAGGTCGACACGACCAAGGCGAACGAGGCCTGGGAGGCCGAGGTCGCCGAGAACCTGCGGCGCAAGGCCGAGGAAGCGGGCGTGTGACATGGCCGCCAGCTGGGCCAAGGCACCGGATTTCGCCGATCAGCCCGCCCGCCGGGCGGCGGTGCGGGCCCAGACCGCCCTCGACCAGCAACGGTATCTCGACGAAGGTCTGACGCCCCTGCGGTGTCAGGCATGCAGCACGGAGGTGCTGGTGCGCAAGGCAAGTGCGCACCAGACCTCGGTGCAGTGGACCGAACGGCCCGAAACGCGCTGTCCGGTCTTCGCCGAGCTGAGTTCCCACGGTGCCCGGCCGGGTCGGCCGGACACCTGTCCGTCGCTGCAGAAGACGATCGAATGGGCGGTCGACGAGGGCGTGCTCGAGGTCCCCGACAACCCGTCCTAGCCGCTACGCCGCCCCGATGGTCGCGGGGCGGCGGGCGGTTCCGAACAGTTCCGCGGTGGCGTGTGCCCGCTTGAAGTACAGGTGGGCGTCGTGTTCCCAGGTGATGGCGATACCGCCGTGCAACTGGATGGTCTCGGCGGCCACCGCGTTGAACGCTTCGGTGCAGTGGGTGCGGGCAACCCACACGTCCTCGGCGGCCGAATCGCTGCCCGCCGCCAGCGACTGGGCGGCCAGCAGCGCGGCCGATTCCGCCGATTCGACGAGCACATACATATCGGCCATGCGGTGCTTGAGCGCCTGGAAGCTGCCGATCGGCCTGCCGAACTGCACTCGCGCGCTGGTGTATTCGACCGTCATCTCGATGCAGCGTCGTGCGGCGCCGACCTGTTCGGCGGCCAGCGCCGCCCACGCGATGTCACGCAGCCGGCTGCCCGGGTCGCCGAGCCTGGTCGCCGGGGTTTCGGTAAAGGTGATGCTCGCGAGGGTGCGGGTGTGGTCGAGTCCCGGCGTCGGCGTCACAGTGACACCTGCCGCGGTAGGCGAGGTTTCGAACAATCCGTCGTCGGTGAGTACGAGCAGGACGTCGGCTTGCGCGCCGTGCAGCACGTAATGCGCTGTCCCGCTGAGCAATCCGCCTTCCACGCGCACGCCGCAGTTGTCCCAGCCCTGGGAATCCGCCCAGCACAGCGCGGCCGTGCGAGCGCCTTCGGCGAGGTCGGGGAGCAGCCGCTCGCAAGCCTGTTCATCGCCGGCCAGCAGGACGGCTTGGACGCCGAGTACGGCCGAACCGAGCATCGGCACGCCGCTCAGCACCCGGCCCAATTCGCCGACGACCATGAGCGATTCGACGAGACTCGCGCCGACGCCGCCCCACTGCTCCGGCACCGCGAGGGCCGCGACTCCCACCTGCTCGCACAGCAGCTGCCACAGCTTCGGGTCGTACCCGAGGTCGCTGTCCATCGCCGCGCGAAGGGCTTCCGGAGTCGCGTGTTTGGCCAGCAGTGCCCGCACCGACGAGCGGAATTCGAGCAGTTCATTCGATGACATGGGTTTCCTCGGTGCGTAGGGCGGTGGCGATCCGCGCTCGGTGGAAGTCGGCGGTCCCCCAGGCGGTGCGCAGAGCGGCGACCCGGGTGAGCCACAGCGAGAGGTCGCATTCGGCGGTGTAGCCGATCGCGCCATGGACCTGCAGGCCGGCCCGTGACGCGCGGTGAGCCCCATCGCCGCAGGCCACGAGGGCTGCCGATACATCGCGCGCGCGATCGGGGGAGTCGAGGGTGAGGGCGGCGCGGTACAGTAGCGGCTCGGCCAGATCGAGCGCGATCCGTACATCGGCGAGCTGCTGCTTCACCGCTTGGAATTCACCGATGACGCGGCCGAACTGCTTGCGCTGCTTGGCATAGGCGGTCGTCTGATCGAGGATGGCGCGACCCGCTCCTAGTAGCTGTGCCGCGCAGGCGAGCACACCCATATCGAAGGCGAAGTCGACGGCATCGGAATCCTCGGCCACCACCTCGTCGGCGGACACTTCGAACAGCTTGCGGGCCGGATCGATCGACGCGATCGCCGCCGTGGTCTCGAACCGGCGCGCACCACGGACATCGGCGCCGACATCCGCGGTTTCGTCGGGTTCACCGGTCCCGGGCCGCGATCGGTCGGCGGTAGCGGCGCCGAGGCCAGGCTGACCTGTGGAGACCTGTGCACTACCGGCCACCAGGACGAATTCAGCGGCATCCGCGTCGAGCGCGACGGTGCGGCCGCCGTGCTCGAAGGCGATGGTGCCGAGCAGTTCACCAGTCGCCACCCCCGACAGCCAGCGCTCGGCGGTGGCCGGGAGATGTTGCAGCAGAGCGGGAATCACGGCGGACGATTCGATCACCGGACCAGGTACGGCCGCGCGCCCGAGTTCGATCAGTGCCACCACCAGGTCGACCGGCGTGGCATCCGCGCCGTCGTGTTCCTCGTCGACGATAAGCCCGAAGACACCCATGTCGGCGACCTGCCGCAGGATCGCGCGGCCACGGGCGGTGTCGCCCTCGGACCAGGCGCGCACGGCGGCAGGCACCTGCCCCGCATCCAGGATCTTGCGCAGCTCCGCGGCGAAGTCGAGCTGCTCGGTACTGAGGGCGAATCTCATCGCACACCTCCTGTTGTCGGGTGGTCGATTCGACTCACATCGTTCGACGTCCGGGTCGCGGGCCCGGTGGTCGCGGCGAGAGGGGTCCGGCCGTCGGGGACCTCGCGCCGGTGGGTGGAGAAGTTGAGCTGTGTCCGAGCATCCGGGAGGTCGATCGCAGAGCCGGGGGCGCCGCCGAGCTCGTCGCGGGCGGCGCGCACCTCACCTGTGCGCTGCTCGAGATGCAGCAGGAAGCGGGTGTTCATCGCTTGCTCTCCCGTGGCAGGCCGAGGAGGCGTTCGGCGATGATGTTGCGCTGGATCTCGTTGGTGCCCGCGTAGATCGGGCCCGCGAGGGAGAACAGGTAGCCGTCGGTCCACGAACTGCGCTGCTCGGCGGCCGGTCCGAGCAGGTCGAGGCCCGTTTCGTGCATGGCGATGTCGAGGTCGGACCAGAAGACCTTGGTGATCGAGGATTCCGCGCCGAGCTGGCCGCCGTCCTGCAGGCGGGTGACAGTTCCGAAAGTGTGCAGCCGGTATGCCTCGGCCCCGAGCCAGGCGTCGACCACCGCGTTGCGGGCGGCGGTGTCGGTGGGATCAGAGGTCTGCTTCCACAGATCGATCAGGCGTTGCGCGGTGGCGCTGAATCGGCCGGGGCTGCGCAGCGAGAGGCCGCGCTCGTTGCTCGAGGTGGCCATCGCCACCCGCCAGCCCTCGTTGGGTGCGCCGATCACGTCGTGGTCGGGGACGAACACGTCGTCGAGAAAGATCTCGGCGAAGCCGGGTTCGCCGTCGAGCTGCGGGATCGGGCGCACGCTCACGCCCTCGGCCGTCAGCGGGAACATCACGTAGGTCAGCCCGTGATGACGCTGCGCCTCGGGATCGCTGCGGAACAGGCCGAAAGCCCAATCCGCGTAGGACGCACGGGAACTCCACGTCTTCTGACCGTTGAGCACCCACCCGCCCTCGGTGCGCCGGGCGGTCGAGCGCAGGCCCGCGAGGTCGCTACCCGCCTCCGGCTCCGACCAGGCCTGCGCCCAGATGTCCTCGCCGCGAGCCATTCTCGGCAGGATCCGGGCCAGCTGCTCCTCGGTGCCGTGCTCGAACAGTGTCGGCGCCAGCAGGAAGATGCCGTTCTGGGCCACCCGGCCCGGCGCGCCCGCCGCGTAGTACTCCTGCTCGAACAAAACCCATTCGAGAATGGAGGCGTCGCGCCCACCGTATTCACGCGGCCACGACACTGCCGAGAGCCGAGCCTCGGCCAGCGTCGCCTCCCAGGCACGATGGGCGGCAAAGCCTTCCGCGGTGTCCATGGACGGCAGCGGTTCGCGGGGCACATGGGTGGCGAGGAATTCGCGCACCTCGAGCTGGAACTGTGTGGCTGCCTCGTCGATCTCGAGATCCATCTACTTCGACCCGTTCTGTTCGGCCGCGGCGGTCTTCATCGTCTTGGCGTTCATCCCGCCCAGCGAATCGGCACCGACCTCGGCATTGTGCGCGTGCGCGAAATGATGCAGTCCGAAGACCGAGTCCATGCCCGAGCGCATCCCCATCAGATCCTCGGCCTGGTTCACCGCCTTCTTGGTGAGCGCGAGCCCGAACTGCGGCATGGTGGCGATCTTCTCGGCGAGCGCGATGGTCTCGGCTTCCAGCTCCCCGCGCGGCACGACCCGGTTCACCATGCCCCACTTCTCGGCCTGCGCGGCCCCGAACCGGTCACCGGTGAACAGGAACTCCTTGGCCGCGCGCGGGCCCATCACCCACGGATGCGCGAAGTACTCCACACCCGGAATGCCCATGCGGACAACGGGATCGGAGAAGAAGGCGTCGTCGGAGCAGACGATCAGATCGCACACCCAGGCCAGCATCAGCCCACCGGCGATGCACGCGCCCTGCACCATCGCGATCGTCGGCTTGGGGATCTCGCGCCAGCGCCTGCACATGCCGAGATACACCTCGGTCTCGCGGGCGAATCGCTGGTCGCCACCGGTGCGGTCGACGTGGTCCCACCACAGCGCGGCCTTGTTCTCGTAGTGCGCGTCGTGGTCGCGGCCCGGTGTGCCGATGTCATGCCCGGCACTGAAGTGTTTTCCGTTGCCCGCGAGCACGATCACCTTCACCGCGGCGTCCTCGACCGCGCGCACGAACGCGGCGTCGAGGGCGTAGGTCATCTTCGAGTTCTGCGCGTTGCGGAAATCGGGCCGGTTCATGGTGATGACAGCCACCGGTCCGCGCACCTCGTAGGTGACGACCTCGGTTTCGGAACTCACGACTTCTCCTCACGTAGCTCGCGCTTGAGCACCTTGCCCGCCGCGCTGTAGGGCAGCCGGTCGCGGAACTCGACGAACCGGGGCACCTTGAAATTCGCCAGATGGGCGCTCGCGTGGGCGAGCACGTCGTCGGCGGTCAGGTCCGTGTCCGGCTTGCGGACGACGAACGCCATGCCGACCTCGCCCATCCGCTCGTCGGGCACCCCGATCACCGCGGACTCGGCGACACCGTCGAGGCGGGCGAGGGTCTGCTCGATCTCGGCGGGATAGACGTTGAATCCGCCGGTGATGTACATGTCCTTGAGCCGGTCGGTGATCTTGAGGTAGCCGCGGTCGTCGACCACGCCGATGTCGCCGGTGTGCAGCCAGCCGTCGGTGTCGATCGCCTCGGCGGTGGCCTCGGGATCGTCGAGGTAGCCGAGCATCACGTTGGGGCCGCGCAGCAGCACTTCACCGTTGTCGGCCAGGCGCAGTTCGAAGCCGGCGATGGGCTTGCCGCAGGTGTTGGCGATGGTCTCGGCGTCGTCGTCGGGGTCGCACATGGTGCCGAAGCCTGCGGTCTCCGACAGGCCGTAGGCGGTAATGACCACCTCGAAGTCGAGGTCGTCGCGCATCCGCTCGATCAGCACCACCGGCACGGTCGCCGCGCCGGTCACCGCGACGCGCAGCGAAGAGAGGTCCCGCTCGCCGCGCTCGGGGTGATCGAGGATGGTCTGGTAGATCGTCGGCGGCCCGGTGAGCACGGTGATCCGTTCGGACTCGACCAGGCGCAGCGCGGCCGGGACATCGAATGTCGCCTGCGGGACGATCGTCGCCCCGGTGACCAGGCACGCCAGGATGCCCGCCTTGTAACCGAAGTTGTGGAAGAAGGGTGGGATCACCAGGTAGCGGTCGCCCGCGCGCACGGTCGAGCAGGCGCACCAGGCACGCACCACATCCAGAGCCTGCCGGTGGGCGACCAGGGTGCCTTTGCTGCGGCCGGTGGTGCCGGAGGTGAAGAGGATGTCGGAGATGTCGTCGGGGGAGACCTGCGCCGCGCGCGCTTCGCCGTCGGCCTCGGTGACCCGCTCGGCCTCGGCGAGGAAATCGTCCCAGGTGAGCGAGCCGGTCCCGGTGGCCGCGCCCGGCTCGACCGGGATGACGACAACCGTTCCGATGGTCGATTCCGGTGCTTCGGTGAGCAGCTCGGCGACCCGGTCGCGGCCCAGGAACGGACCGGCGACGAACAGTGCCTTCGCATCGACCCGGTTCAGCACGTCGACCGCCTCGGCCGCCACGTACCGGGTGTTCAGCGGCACGAGCGCGGCACCGGCCGAATGCGCGGCCAGCGCGGCCACCACCCAGTGATGGGTATTCGGTGCCCACATGGCGACCCGGTCGCCTGGTTCGATGCCGCGGGCGATGAGCGCGCGCGCCGCGATCCGCACCTGGTCGAGCAGTTGCGCCCACGTCAGGCGGGTTTCGCCGTCGACGATGGCAGGCTCGTGCGGATACGCCGCGGCGGTCTGGCGCAGCGCCTGCGGGGTGGTCTGTGCAGCGGGTGTCACGGGGTCCTCACCGTTGTGCGGTTCGCTGTTCTTCACGAAGCAGCTAACAAAGCAAGTGCTTGGTAGGTTACTCTACCGTGGTGGGCGTGATCCAGACCGCAGATTCAGTTACCTCCGACGCGGAGTTCCGCGCCGAGATCCGTGATTGGCTTGCCGAAAACCTCGCGGGCGAGTTCGCCGACCTGCGCGGTACCGGCGGGCCGGGCCGAGAACACGAGCACTTCGAGCGACGGCTGGCCTGGGATCGTCATCTCGCCGCCGCCGGCTGGACGTGTCTCGGCTGGCCGGTGGAGTACGGCGGCCGCGACGAGAGCGTCGCCAGGCAGGTGATCTTCCACGAGGAGTACGCCAAGGCCGACGCGCCCGCGCGGGTCTCACACGTGGGTGAGGAACTGCTCGGGCCGACCGTGCTCGCCTTCGGTACCGAGGAGCAGAAGAAGCGCTTCCTGCCCGGCGTCCGTTCGGTCGGCGAGCTGTGGTGTCAGGGCTACTCCGAGCCGGGCGCGGGTTCCGACCTGGCCGCCGTGTCGACGACCGCCCGCCTCGACGGCGACCAGTGGGTGATCAACGGCCAGAAGATCTGGACCTCGCTGGCCCACGTGGCCGACTGGTGCTTCGTGATCGCCCGCACCGAACGCGGGTCTACCCGTCATCACGGCCTGTCCTACCTGCTCGTCCCGATGAACCAGCCGGGCATAACCGTTCGCCCGATCCAGCAGCTCACCGGCACTTCGGAATTCAACGAGGTGTACTTCGACGACGCCCGCACCGACGCGGACCTCGTCGTCGGCGTGCCGGGTGACGGCTGGCGAATCGCCATGGGCACCTTGACCTTCGAGCGTGGCATCTCCACCCTCGGCCAGCAGATCCGCTTCGCCCGCGAACTCACCGACATCGAAGACCTCGCCCGCCGCACCGGTGCCGCCGACGACCCGCTGATCGCCGCGCGTTTCGACCGCGCCTGGGTGGGCCTTCGGGTGCTGCGCGCCCACGCGCTGCGCACCATGGGCGACGAGAACGACGCGGGCGGCGCCTCGGTGTCGAAGTTGTTGTGGGCCAACTGGCATCGCGACCTCGGCGAGCTGGCCATGGCGGTGCAGGGCGCCGCCGGTCTGGTGATCCCCGACGACGACATGACCGCATGGCAGCGGCTGTACCTGTTCAGCCGCGCCGACACCATCTACGGAGGTTCGAACGAAGTGCAGCGCAACATCATCGCCGAGCGGGTGCTCGGTCTGCCGCGCGAGGCCCGACCGTGACCGGCCCGCTCGCCACCCCGCCCGCGCCCATCCCCGGCCACGGCCTGCTCACCGGCCGCAAGGGTGTCGTCACCGCCGCCGCCGGTACCGGCATCGGCTCGGCCACCGCCCGCAGGCTCCTGTCCGAGGGTGCCGATGTGGTGGTATCCGATTGGCACGAGCGGAGATTGGGTGAAACCGCCGAACTGCTCGCCAAGGAATTCCCGGAGCGCACCGTCGGCGCCGTGGTGTGCGATGTGCGCGACACCGCCCAGGTGAATCAGCTGCTCACCGCCGCTGCCGCCGAACTCGGGCGCATCGACATCATGATCAACAACGCCGGCCTCGGCGGCGAGACCCCCGTGGTCGACATGACCGACGAGCAGTGGGACCAGGTTCTCGACATCACCCTCACCGGCACCTTCCGCTGCACGCGGGCAGCGCTCGGCTACTTCCGCGACGCGGGCCACGGCGGCGTGATCGTCAACAACGCCAGCGTGCTCGGCTGGCGAGCGCAGCACGGCCAGGCGCACTACGCCGCGGCCAAGGCGGGTGTGATGGCGCTGACCAGGTGCAGCGCGATCGAGGCCGCCGAGTTCGGGGTGCGCATCAATGCCGTCGCGCCGAGCATCGCGCGCCACCCGTTCCTGGACAAGGTGAGCTCATCGGAACTGCTCGACAACCTCAGCGAGCGTGAGGCTTTCGGGCGCGCGGCCGAGCCGTGGGAGGTCGCGGCGACGATCGCCATGCTGGCCAGTGATTACACCTCGTACCTGACCGGTGAGGTGGTTTCCGTGAGTAGTCAGCGCGCATGACGGCAGCAGCATTCCAAGCAAGTGCTTGGTTGTACGATGTCTAGGGTGACAGCACCCGATACCGCGAAACGCACCCGCCGCGACGAACTGCTCGCCCTCGCCGCCGACCTGTTCGCCGAGCGCGGCCTGCGCGCCACCACGGTGCGCGACATCGCCGATTCGGCAGGCATCCTCTCGGGCAGTCTCTACCACCATTTCGATTCCAAGGAATCCATGGTCGACGAGATCCTGCGCGGCTTCCTCGACGACCTGTTCGGTCGCTACCGCGAGATCGCCGCCGCCGGACTCAGTTCGCGGGCCACCCTCGAGGCCCTGGTCCTCGCCTCCTACGAGGCGTTCGACCGGCATCACGCCGCCGTCGCGATCTACCAGGCCGAAGCCAAGAACCTGCGTGACGTGGAACGTTTCGGCTACATCCGTGACTTCAACACCGAGTTCCGCGATCTGTGGCACCGGGTGCTCGCCGCCGGCGTCGCCGACGGCAGCTTCCGGCCCGAACTCGACGTGGAACTGGCCTTCCGCTTCCTGCGCGACACCGTGTGGGTCGCGGTCCGCTGGTACACCCCCGGCGGTCCCATCACCGTGAAAAACCTTGCCTCGCAATATCTGACCATCGTGCTCGACGGGCTCACCGTGCCCGCGAGCGACGCGCCTTAGGAGTACCCCATGACCGCACCCGCCGAGCGCCGCCCCTACACCCCGTTGCGGGAGGCCTATGTGATCGATGCGGTGCGGACCGCTGTCGGCAAGCGTGGCGGCGCGCTGGCCGGTGTGCACCCGGCCGACCTCGGCGCCGCCGCACTGCGCGGACTCGTCGAGCGCACCGGTATCGACCCGGCTGTCGTCGACGACGTGATCGTCGGCTGTGTCGACAACATCGGCCCGCAGGCGGGCAATATCGGGCGCACGATGTGGCTGACCGCGGGCTTCCCCGAGGAAGTTCCCGGCGTCACCGTCGACCGGCAGTGCGGTTCCAGCCAGCAGGCCATCAATTTCGGCGCCCAGGCCATCATGAGCGGCACCGCGGAGGTGATCGTCGCGGGTGGCGTGCAGAACATGAGCGCCATCCCGATCTCGGCGGCCATGCTCGCGGGCAAGGAATACGGATTCGACTCGCCCTTCGTCGGCGCCACCGGCTGGGATCAGCGCTACGGCACCGGCGAGGTATCGCAGTTCCGTGGCGCCGAGCTGATCGCCGAGAAGTGGGGCATCACCCGCGAGGACATGGAGCAGTGGGCGCTGCGCAGCCATCAGCGGGCTCGTGCGGCCATCGCCGAGGGCCGCTCCGAGGCCGAGATCGTGCCGGTCGGTGACTTCACCGTCGACCAGGGCCCGCGTGAGACCAGCCTCGAGAAGATGGCCACGCTGCAACCGCTGAGCG
This sequence comes from Nocardia rosealba, assembly GCF_020216065.1. Classification (GTDB taxonomy): domain Bacteria; phylum Actinomycetota; class Actinomycetes; order Mycobacteriales; family Mycobacteriaceae; genus Nocardia; species Nocardia rosealba. The sequence continues at coordinate 271,047 of NZ_JAIWNA010000005.1, read as the reverse complement.
AGGGCAGCCCGCTCACCGCCGCGGTGGCCAGCCAGATCTCCGACGGTGCGAGCGCGACGTTGCTCGCCTCGGAGTGGGCCGTCAAGGAGTACGGGCTCACCCCGCGGGCCCGCATCCATCACGTCAGCGCGCGCGGCGCCGACCCGATCTTCATGCTGAGCGCGCCCATTCCGGCCACCCAGTGGGCGCTTGAGAAGACCGGGCTCACCATCGACGACATCGATGTCATCGAGATCAACGAGGCCTTCGCGCCGGTGGTCCTGGCCTGGATCAAGGAGATCGGCGCCGATCCGGCGAAGGTCAATGTCAACGGCGGTGCCATCGCCCTCGGTCATCCGCTCGGCGCGACCGGCGCGAAGCTGTTCGCCACCCTGCTGCACGAGCTCGAGCGGGTGAACGGCCGCTACGGTCTGCTCACCATCTGTGAGGGCGGCGGCACCGCGAACGTCACCATCATCGAACGCCTCGGCGCGAGCGAGTAATTCGACACGAAGCCGCCAGCGGCCCGGTACCGGACACTCCGGTATCGGGCCGCTGTGCGTCCGGCGGACTTGCGGGCGAGCGATCGGTCACCGAGACTGAGCGGTTGCTCTCCCGGCGCCACCGCGATAACACGTTGGCGCAGTGGGTAAGCCATGTGCTGAAGCGGTGCCGGTCAGGTACTGCTCGTGGAAACAGGGAACAGGAATTTCGAATGGGTTACCCACAACCGCCCAACCCGTATCAAGGTCGGCCAGGTCAGCCGATGCAGCCTGGTCAGCCGTATCCGGGCCAGCCGATGCCGGGTCAGCCCTACCCGCAGGGTCAGCCGTACCCGCAGGGTCAGCCGTACCCGCAGGGACAGCCGTATCCGCAGGGACAGCCGTACGGCGCGCCCGGTGGTTACGGGCAGCCGCCGCGTCGGTCGGGCGGCGGCGGCAAGATCGTTCTCATCCTGGGCGGTCTGGTCGTGCTGGTCGCGATCGCGGTCGGCGCGATCTACATGTTCGGCGGTGGCGGCGGTCCGCTCGGTGGTGGCGGCTACGACACCCCGCGCGCGGCGGCGCAGGCCTGGGTCGACAAGGAGGGCGAGCTCGAAGACCTGGTGTGCGCCTCCGACCGCGACGAGATCGCGAAGTACGAGAACCAGGCCACGCCGACCAAGGCACCGTCGGGCGGCGGTGCACCGAGCGTCACGACGACGCTGAAGAGCGTGGATGTCGCCTCCGGCAGCAAGTCCGGGACGTTCACCACGGCGATGAGCATGACGATCCTCGGCCAGAGCACAACCTCCACCGCGACCTACAAGCTGGTCGAGGAGGACGGCGGCTGGCGGGTGTGCGGAATCCTCAACCCGACCATCGAAACGGAGTGAGCGCGGCGGGTCGGTCCCATCGGGCCGACCCGGTCGCCGCCTCTCCTGCTCCGCGGGCGTCGGGCACCGGCCTACGATGGGAGCGGTGAAGGTGCTCGGCGCGTGCCCACTCGACTGTCCTGATGCCTGCTCGTGGGTGGTGACGGTCGAGGACGGCGTCGCGACCGGCCTGCGTGGCAACAAAGAACACCCGGTCACGCGCGGTGCGCTGTGCGTGAAGGTGAATCGCTATCTGGAGCAGGTCGGTGCGCCGGACCGGCTCAGGTATCCGCTGCGCCGGACGGGTCCCAAGGGTTCCGGGCGGTTCGAGCGGATCAGCTGGGACGAGGCCCTCGACGAGATCGCCACCCGGCTCACCGGCATCATCGACGAGTTCGGTGCCGAGGCGATCTGGCCGTTCCACGGCACCGGCAGCCTCGGCTACCTTCAGGGCCTCGAGGGGTATCCCGGCCGCCGCATGTTCAACGTGCTCGGCGCCTCCCACCATGCGGCGACCATCTGCTCGGTCGCGGGCAGCGCGGGGCTGAGCTACACACTCGGCACCTCCGGCGGCATGGACCCGGAGGACTTCGCGAAGTCGAAGCTGATCCTGCTGTGGGGCACCAATCCGCTCACCTCCGGTCATCACCTGTGGAAGTTCGTGCAGGACAGCGGCGCCTACCTGGTCGCGATCGACCCGGTGCGCACCAAGACCGCCGAACGCTGCGACGAACACCTCGCACCCCTGCCCGGCACCGATGCAGCCCTAGCGCTCGGCTTGCTGCACGTGGTGGTCTCGCTGGGTGCCGAGGACACGGAATTCATCGCCGAGCACACCGAGGGCTGGCCCGAATTCCGTGAGCGCATCATGGAATTCACCCCGGAGCGGGTGGCCGCGATCACCGGCCTCGAGCGCGAACAGATCGTCGCGCTCGGTGAACGGATCGCGGGTACCAGGCCGACCGCGATCCGCGCCTCCCAGGGCATGCAGCGCCACGCCGGTGGCGGGATGGCGCTGCGGGTGCTCGGCTGCCTGCCCGGCGTCACCGGTGACTGGGCGCTTCCCGGAGGTGGCCTGCACTATTCGACGAGCGGGCACTTCGAACTCGACCTGCCCGCCCTGGTGCGCGACGATCTGCTGCCGCACCCGGTGCGCACCTTGTCGATGACCAGGCTCGGTGAGGCCTTGCTCGACGTCGACGAGCCGCCGGTGCAGGCGCTGTTCGTGATCGGCGCGAATCCGGTCGGCTCCAATCCGGATCAGCGCCGGGTGATCGAAGGCCTGTCACGCGAGGACCTGTTCACCGTGGTGCTGGAGCATTTCACCACCGACACGGTCGATTACGCCGACATCGTGCTGCCCGCGACCATGCAACCCGAGCATCTCGACGTGATCGCGGGCTACGGCCACCTGTACCTGGTGTGGAACGAGCCCGCCGTCGAGCCGCCGGGCGAATGCCTGTCCACCACAGAGACTTTCCGCCGGCTGTCCCGTCGCCTCGGACTCACCGAACCGGCGCTGTACGAATCGGACGAGGAACTGGCCCGTCAGCTACTGAAGGGTCACGATCTCGACCGGTTGCGCGCCGACGGCTTCTTGAAGGTGCAACCGGGGCCCGTCCCCGCAGGAAAACTCCAGTTCGTCTCTCCTCGCGCGCAATTCGCGGGTCACGACCCGCTGCCCACCTACACCCCACCCGCCGACCCCGGCGACGGACTCGTGCTGATTTCGGCCGCCTCGCACTACTTCCTGAACACCACCTTCGGTGCCAACCCCGAATTGCGCCGCCGCGCAGGCGAAACCCGTATCACGCTGCATCCCGATGATGCCGCCGCGCGCGGAATCGCCGACGGTGCCCCGGTGTCGGTCGTCAACGCTCGCGGTTCCTTCGAGGCGATCGCCGAGGTGTCCGACCGTGTCAGACCCGGCGTAGCGGGTACCACGAAGGGACGCTGGGCCAAGGATTCCGGCGGCGCGACCGTCAACGCCACGATCGCCGAACGCGACGCCGACTTCGGCGGCGGCGCGGTCTTCCACGACAACCGGGTGGAGGTGGTACCCCGCTGACAAGAACCGCACGCGATCACCGAACGAAAGGCACGCAGTGATGTGGAAGTACACCGGCCGCGCGACGCTCGTCGCGGCGGCAACCGCAGGACTCCTCCTCGGCGCGACGACCCCCGCCTCGGCAATGACTCCGTTCAAGCCCACCTACACCCTCGCCACCGGCTGGACCTGCGCAGGTCAGATCGACGCGACTGCCCTGTCCGGGCAAGGCATCACCAGGTCCGGTGAGGCGGAGATGCGGCTGCGCGGCACGTTCTGGAGCGCGACCCCCGGTTCACATCAGAGCGGCTGCACGGTGACGACGACGGTCGAGTGGCGCAATCTCGACACCGGTGCGGGCGGTTCGGCGGCGACTGTCGTCGCAGGCGGTCCGAGCGGGCAACCGGGCCCCGAGGTGGGCCTGACACTCGCGACGGGCGCCGGACGGATCGAGGCGACCATCCGCACCACGCCGCTGGCGCATCTGCCGAGCACCGGGGAGTTCGCGGTCTCCGAATTCTGAGTGGAAAGAGCACCGAACCGGATGCGCGCCTTGTGAGTACCACATCCGGTTCGGTGCCCTGTTCGCCCTTTCGACGGGAGGCTCAGACCCGTCGGGCGGCATCCCGGCGCACCGCTGTGGGGGGCTCGCCGGGATGGGTCTGGAGTCAGCTCTGCTCGGTGACCGGTGTGTCGACCAGCGTGCCGACGGCCGCGATGCGCGTGAGCGCGTCGGTGACGATGCCGTCGATCAGCTCGGCCACCGTCGGCAGGCTGTCGATGATTCCGGTGACCTGGCCCGCGGGCAGCACACCCGCATCGGTACGGCCCTCGACGAGACCGGCCTTGGTCAGCATCGCCGAGTTGGCCGCCATCACGACCTGCGACCAGCTGAGGTCCTTGGTCTTCCGCATGGCGAGACCGTCGCGCATCAGCGTCGACCACTTCATCCCGGTCATGCTCTTGAACTTGGCGGCGTTGCCGACGGCCGCCGACAGTCCGCGCCAGCCGCCCGAATGTTCCAGGCGCTCCACCAGTTCGGTGTTGAGCATGCGGTGCGGCATGCCGTCGACCTTCACCGAAACCACGGTGTCGCCCAGTCCACGCGCCAGGTACTCCTGTTTCACGGCGTCGGGGACGGTGCTCTCCTGGGTGAGCAGGAACCGGGTGCCCATGGCCACCCCGGCGGCACCGTAGGACAGCGCCGCCGCGAGCCCGCGCCCGTCGAAGAAACCGCCGGCCGCGACGACCGGGATGTCGACGGCGTCGAGCACCGAGGGCAGCAGCAGCGTGGTGGCCACCGGTCCGGTGTGCCCACCGCCCTCACCGCCCTGCACGATCACCGCGTCCGCACCCCACGAGGCCACCTTCACGGCGTGCTTGGCGGCACCGATCGACGGAATCACCACCACGCCCGCGTCTTTGAGCCGGGCGATCAGTTCCTTCTTCGGCGCCAAGGCGAACGAGGCGACCCGCACCTGCTCACGAATGAGCAGTTCGATGCGCTCGGGCGCGTCGGTGGCATCGGCGCGGATGTTCACCCCGAACGGCTTGTCGGTGAGCGACTTCGTCTTGGCGACAGCCGCTTCCAGCTCCTCGAAGGTCATCGTCGCCGAGGCGAGAATGCCCAGCCCGCCCGCGTTCGCGGTCGCGGCGACCAGCCGCGGTCCGGCCACCCAGCCCATTCCCGTCTGCACGACGGGATGCTCGATGCCGATCAGCTCGGTCAGCGGGGTACGCAGGCGGGCGGTCATGCGGCCACTTCCTTCTCGCGGAAACCCTTGGGGTCGAGCACGGTCCGGATGAGCCGCAGCTCCTCCTCGGTGGGCAGCCGGGTTTCGCCCGCGTCGGCCAGCCCGGCGATCTCGAAGGAGGTGTTCTCGGCGACCTCCTCGGCCGTCACACCCGGGTGCAGCGACAGCGCGCGCATGGTGTGCTCGGGGCCGCCGAAATCGAAGACGCCGAGGTTGGACACCACCCGGTGCAGGTGATGGAAACGGAAGGCGGGGTTGGCCGGGTCGATCTTGTCGTAGCCGACACCGCTCACGATGTCGACCTGCTCGCAGAACACCCGCGGGTTGTGCTTGGGCACGAAGTAGCTGGTCGCGTGGTTGATCGTATTGCCGGGCGCCCCGCGCACACCGAACATCTGCCTGCGCGGCTGCTGCAACGGCCCGAACGCCGAGAGGTTCTGGTTGCCGAAGCGGTCGAGCTGATTGGCGCCCATCACCACGTGCCGCCGACCCGAGGCCACCACGTCGAACACCTTGGAGAACGGAATCCAGCCCTCCACCGGGGCTTTCGCGCCGATCGCGGGCACCTCGGCGAAGAACAGTGCCTCACCGTCGGACAGCAGCAGGTCGGGTTCGAAGGTGAGCCTGGCCAGTCGCGCGCCGATGGTGGTGATCGTCGACATCGGGCTGGCCATGATCTCGCCCGCACCACGGAAGATCTCCGCCGCCGCGACGACGCACACCTCCGCGCGCGTGATCTGGCCGGTCGCCGGTACTGCGTTCATCGCTGCTCCTCCGCGAAAGCCTTGACGGCGGACTGGTATTCGTCTTCGTTCACGTCGAGATAGCGCGCCCTGAACTCGGCCCACGACTCCGGCGACTGCGCGGCCGCCACATAGTGCTTCTGGAATTTCTCGTCGCGTCCGTAGCTGCCCGAGAACGTGAAGTGGGCGCCACCGGGTGACTCGACGACGCCGTCGACCATCATCCGGTTGAGGATCAGCGCCTGCGACGGAACGGCTTTCACCAGTTCGTCGGTGTCGACGAGGCGGTCCACCGAGACGTAGCGTCGTTCGGCCGCGAGACAGTAGAGGTCGTCGAAGTAGGGATCGACGCCGGTGTAGGCGGCATTGCCGTGCTTGTCGCCCAGGTCCAGATGCACGAACGCCGCATCGAGATTCAGGGCGGGCATGGCGATCAACGTTTCGGTCCGGCCGTCGGCGTGCGGATACGGCGAGACGACGGTCTTCAGCTCGCCCTCCCAGAAGTCCGGCACCGCCGAGCCGAGCCCGGCCCGGATCGGCAGGAACGGCAACCGGGCGGCGGCGGCCTGCAATCCGCACTTCACCATGCCCTCGTCCATCTCGCGCACCGTGATCGCACCCTCGGTGCGCGCCTTGGCGAACCACGGGTCGTAGAACGGTGCCGAGTCGAGCGAGACGAAGCCGTAGTAGGCCTTGCGCACCTTGCCCGCCGAACACAGCAGACCGAGGTCCGGCCCGCCGTAGGTCACAACGGTCAGGTCGGTGACATCCGAGCGGAGCAGCGCACGGACCAGCGCCATCGGCTTACGCCGGGATCCCCAACCGCCGAGCCCGATCGTCATGCCGCTGCGCAGCTCGCCGACCACCTCGTCGAGGGTCATTCTCTTGTCGCGCATAGCTTTTCCTACTTCCCCTTTTTCTGCGCGGCGAGGTCGTCGTCGAAACGCGCTCTGATCTCGTCGGCCACCCCGGCCAGGTTGAGCTCCATCGTGAAGCCCTGTTCGTAGCGATAGGAGCGGTGCACGTCCTGCACGTCGATGCCGTTGAGTGCCCGCTTCGCGGCGCGGATCACCCGGCCGTCCTTGTTCGCGATGTTCTTCGCGACCTCCATGGCCGCGGCGTCGAGTTCGGCGCGCGGCACCACCTTGTACACCGACCCGTAGTGGTGCAGCTGCTGGGCGGTGAGCTTGCCCGCGGTGTAGAACATGGTCCGCATCAGGTGCTGGGGGACCAGCCGCGACAGGTGGGTCGCGGCACCGAGCGCACCGCGGTCCACCTCGGGCAGGCCGAAGGTGGCGTCGTCGGACGCCACGATGACGTCGGAGTTGCCGACCAGGCCGATCCCGCCGCCGAGGCAGAACCCGTTGACGGCGGTGACCACCGGAACCTCGCAGTCGTACACGGCGGCGAAGGCCTCGAAGCATCCGTGATTCGCGCGGATCAGGGCGGTGTGCCCGGTGTCGGCGTTCATCTCCTTGATGTCGACGCCCGCGTTGAAGCCGCGACCCTCCGCGCGCAGCACGACCACGCGGGTGCCGGGGTCGCGTCCGGCGGCGCGCACGGCGTCGGCCAGCGCGAACCAGCCGTCCGACGGCAGCGCGTTGACCGGCGGATAGTCGACCGTGACGACCTCCACCCCCTCGGTTTCGGTATGCCGGTCGATTCCCATGGCAACTGTCCTATCGGTGCGTGCCCGGGCGAACCCGAGACAAAGCAAGCAATTGCTTGGTAGGTTAACACGGTGGCGATAGAAATCGACCTTTCCGGCCAGATCGTTCTGGTGACCGGCGGAGTGCGCGGCGTGGGCGCGGGCATCACCCGTGCCTTCCTCGCGGCGGGCGCGACAGTGCTCACCTGCGCGCGTAGACCCGCCGACACCCCGATCGACGGCACCGAGCACTACTCCTGCGATGTGCGCGACGACAGCGCGGTCGCCGCCATGTTCGACGAGATCCTCGCCGCGCACGGGCGGCTCGACCATGTCGTGAACAACGCGGGCGGGGCGCCCTTCGCCCTGGCCGACGCGGCGAGCCCGCGCTTCCACACCAAGATCATCGAGCTGAATCTGCTCGCCCCCCTGGTGATCGCGCAGCAGGCCAATGCCGTGATGCAGAAACAGGATTCGGGCGGTTCCATCGTGATGGTCTCGAGCGTCAGCGGGCACCGGCCCTCGCCCGGCACCGCCGCCTACGGCGCGGCCAAGGCCGGACTGGACAACCTCACCACCTCGCTCGCGGTGGAATGGGCGCCGAAGGTCCGCCTCAATTCCGTGGTGGTCGGACCGGTGGAAACCGAACTGAGCCACCTGCACTATGGCGACGACGACGGTGTCGCCGCCGTCGGCGCGACCATCCCGCTCGGCCGCCTCGCCGCCCCCGCCGACGTCGGCAATGCCGCCCTCTTCCTCGCCTCCCCGCTGGCCGCCTACATCAGCGGCGCGAGCCTGCTGGTGCACGGCGCGGGGGAGCGGCCCGCTTTTCTCGATGCCGCGAATACGAACCACGGATAACTAGGAGTTTCGATGGACCAGCAGTTGATCTGCGCCGACCGCACGGTGATCGTCACGGGTGCGGGTCGCGGGATCGGGCGCGCGCACGCGCTCGCCTTCGCCGCCGCGGGTGCGCGCGTCGTCGTCAACGACGTGGGCACCGCGCTCGACGGCGCACCCACCTCGGAGACGCCCGCACAGCAGGTCGTCGACGAGATCGTCGCCGCCGGTGGGCAGGCGGTCGCCAACTACGACGACGTGGCCGACTGGGAAGGCGCGCGCCGGCTCGTCCGCCAGGCCGTCGACACCTTCGGTGGGCTCGACGTGCTGGTCAACAATGCCGGTTTCGTGCGCGACCGCATGCTGGTGAACCTGAGTGAGGACGAGTGGGACGCGGTGATCCGCGTGCACCTCAAGGGCCATTTCGCCACCATGCGTCATGCCGCCGAGTACTGGCGCGGCGAGGCCAAGGCCGGGTGCGCGGTCGACGCCCGCGTCGTCAACACCAGCTCCGGCGCCGGTCTGCAGGGCAGCGTCGGCCAGGGCAACTACGGCGCGGCCAAGGCGGGCATCGCGGGGCTCACGCTCACCGCCGCGGCGGAGTTCGGGCGCTATGGCGTCACCGTCAACGCCATCGCGCCCGCGGCCCGCACGCGGATGACCGAAACGGTCTTCGCCGAAACCATGGCCGCGCCCGATGCCGGCTTCGACGCCATGGACCCGGCGAACATCTCGCCGCTGGTCGTCTGGCTCGGCAGCCCCGAGTCCGCCGGGGTGACCGGGCGGATGTTCGAGGTGGAGGGCGGCAAGGTCGCGCTGGCCGAAGGCTGGCGGCACGGCGTCGCCGTCGATCGCGGTGCGCGCTGGGATCCGGCCGAGCTCGGTCCGGTGGTGGCTCAGCTGATCGAGAAGGGCGCCGAACCGGAGCCGGTTTACGGTGCATAGCTAACTTCGCAAGAGGACACTGAGCGAAGCCGCCGGGCCTGCGGTTTTGCCATGTCATAGGCGTCCAGGGGGCTGGACGGCTCTTGCGCTCTCCTGCGGGGTTCTGCGCGTGGGTTTACTATGGGCTACTGTTCGTCGATCCCGGAATGTGTCGCGACCGGGGGTAATGCTGCGCGGAATTACTTAAAGGGGATGACAGGCGCATGGCCGTTGGTCGCATGTTGCGCGTTCTTGCCGCTGCGAGTGTCTTGGCCGGCTGCGCCCTATTGGGGCCCGTCGCCGCATTCGCCGCGCCGGAAAAGCCGCCGACGCCCGCCGCGCAACCGTCCGGCAGCGGGAGCACCGGCATCGGCGGAAGCGGCGGTGAACCGGCCGAGGATCCCGCCCAGGGCAACGGCAAGCCGATCGAACTCACCCTGCCGGGTACGGGCAGCGGCAACGACCCGGCACCGGCGAATCAGGGCGACCCACCCCAGACCGGTGCCGAAGTCGCCGAAGAGACCGAGTGGACCCCGCTGAGCATCCCCGGCCAGGACACCACCGAACTCCCGACCAAGGAAGTGGCCGGTCCGGCCTCCGGCTCCGCCGTTCTCGGCGCGGGTTCGGCCGCCGCGGGGTTGGTGCTCGGCACCGGGTCGGCAGGCCTCGGCGTGCTCCTCGGCACCGGCTCAGCGGGCCTCGGCGCCGTGCTCGGCACGGGCTCGGCAGGCGCCTTCGCGATCCTCGGCACCGGTTCCGCCGGTGCCGCCGCTGTACTCGCCACCGGTTCGGCTGGTGCGGCCGCGGTACTGGGCACCGGTTCGGCCGCCGTGGGCTCGGCCGCGGCGGGGACGGGCTCGGCACTGGCCGGTACCGGCTCCGCGGCCGTCGGCTCGGCTGCCGTCGGTTCCGCCGCGGTCGGTTCCGCGGGCGCTGGTTCGGCTGCGACCGGTTCGGCCGCCGTCGGCTCGGCCGCTGTCGGTTCGGCCTCGCCGCTGCTGCTGTTGCTGTTGCTGCAGACCCCGCCCACACCGTCGCCCGCGCTGCCCGCGATCGCTATCCCGCCCGCACCGGGCACGCCGTCGATCCCGGGTATCTCCGCGCCGAATGTGGCGGTGGCGGCACCGGCCCCGGCCGATGCGCCGCCGCCCCCGGCCGCCGCCCCCGCGCCGCCTGCCGCCGCCGCGCCCGCTCAGGCCGCCAAGCCCAACCACGAGGTCCGGCCGACCAGCGACAACAACGGTCTGCCCGAACCCGAACTGCTGTCGGTGATCGGCGGCCTGATAGCGCTCGCCCTGGCCGGAACCGGTTCGGGCGCAGTGAGTTTCCAAGGTGCCGCCGCCGCCCAGGCGCGGGTGAACGCGGCGCGTGCCGAGTTCTTCGGACCGAGGTCGTGAGGGGATCTTCGATGAGCAAGAGCAAGACCCAGTCCACCTCGCGGTCCTATCGTCGCGTCGCCGCCGCCGTCGACGCGGTGTGCGCGGTCGCCGCCGACTCCGACGCGACCACCCTCGATGAGGTGGTCGCGGCGGTCTCGCTCGAGCGGCAGCGCGAAATCGAGATCACCAGTGCGCAATTGGGTCCCGGCGTGTGCGGCCAGCGGCGGTTCTACCCGGAGCGCGACATCATCGTGCTCGCCGACGCCCTGCCGAGCCGCGACCACACCCTCGCCCACGAACTCGGGCACATCGTCTTCGACCACGAGGGCGCGCCCGCGGTCGAGACGACACTCGAGGTCAGCGACGACCTCATCGCCTACATGCTCAGTCAGCGCGCCCACGCCCAGATCGTCGAGGACGGAGCCGACGACCTGGCCGAGTGGGAGGCCGAGACCTTCGCGGCCATGCTCATGACACGACTGCGCGTCTTCAACAACCGAGGCGCAGGCGTCTCGGTCCTTCGATTCGATGAGGCACTCGGATGACACTCTGGTTGACAGCCCTGCTGGTCTGGGTTGCCGCGGGTGCGCGAGTGGGACGCGTGCTCGTCAAGCCCGCGACAACGGCCCGCGTGGCCATCGTCGTCGCGGTCGCCGCCGTCGCACTCGCCTCGACCGTCGCCATCCCCGATATCGCCGTCGCCGTCGACAATCTGCTCCCGGGCGGCCTGCACAGCGGCTGGCTGTCCACGGGCATCGTCGATTCGGCGTGGATCCTGTTCACCACCGCCACGTCGGTGGTCGCCTCGGCCGCCTGGCCGGTCGTGTCGCGACGCAACCTGCGCCAGGTCGCGATGATCGTCTACGGCATCGGTGCCCTCGCCATCGCGCTGACGCTGGCCTGGTCGTTCACCTTCGGCTGGATCGTCGTCGCGCTCGGCGCGGTCTTCATCGTCACCACCGGTCTGCGCAATCTGGACTGGACCACGCTGGGTCGCGGCATCGCGATCTACACGGCGGGAACGGCATTGGTCGCCGTGCTCGCCTTCGCCAACGCGGGCCGCGCCTTCCAGGGCGCCGAGCCGACCCCGCCCGGTCAGCCGACGTGGGGCTGGCAGGCGTGGGAGATCGCGAGCCTGCTGATCTCGCTCGGCGCGGTGTCGATCGTCATCGAGCTGTGGTGGCGGGCCCGAATCCTGTTGCGGCGTATCCGCCCACTGCACAAGTTGATGGTCGGCCGGTTCCCGGAGGTCGTCGCACCCGAGCAGAACGCCACCTCGGCGCAGCTGAAGGCCTCCGATCACGTGGCCCAGGTGATGGACGCGCTGTATCTGCTGTCGGGCAGCGGCATCGTCATCCCGGCGGCGGGTGAGCCGCCGAACTCCGTCCCCGAGCGCGCGGCCGTGGTGGCCGAGTGGGCCCGAAACCCGTTGGGGGACTTGTTCGTCGACGCGCGCTGGATCGCGCCGCCGCCCGGCGTGAGCCCACGCGGCTGGGTGCTGGCACTGGCCAAGCGATACGAGGTGGCGGTGGCCACGGCGGGCGCACCGCAGAATGCCGCCGCGTCGAGCTGACGCAGACAACAAGAACGGGCCTGAGCTGGTGTTTCCACCGGCTCAGGCCCGTTCTTCGCGTATCCGCCTGGTTGTTCCTATTCCGTTCCGTCCGGAGGAATTTCGGGCAAGCCTTCGCTGGCCCGCAACTTCTCCGCCATGGAGGTGAGCAGATTCTGTGATTCTTCCGAGAGGTCGAATGCCCTGCTGGACAGACGACGCAGCCCGTAACCCTGCAGCTGCGCAAGCAGTTCCAGGTCGTGATCGATCTTGGCCGCGTAGATGTCGTTGAAGAAGTAGTCAGGCTTGACCTTGAAGAACTTCGCCAGGGCGGCCACCGTCTCGTCGGACGGGTTGGTTCGTTGTCCCGACCGCAGCTGCGAGAGATACGGCTTGGAGATCGGATGCCCGGAGGCAGTCAGCGCAGCCGCAACCTCTGCGTTGGTGTGCGGCTTGCGCCCCGGGGGATGCACGGTTTCGAACAGCTTGTTCAGCCGCGCCGCGAAATCAGCCATTGTGAGCCGCCCAATTCCCTTCACTGTACTAACAGTCGTTATCTCGGATACGTATCATTGATATTAGCGGCTCAGTAACTGAAAACCTACGCCTGATTCAGGATTTCTCTGCGGATTCCGACGCTCACCTGCGTACAGGGCCCGCGACGGCCGCGTTTGCGGGGTCACGTCAACGACTCTTGTGGAGCCGATGGGTGCCGGAGTTCGTGCCCGTCGCGGGGGTCTTCCACCTCGGACCCATGATAGCCCAAAGATTGCTGATGCCTCATCATCCCCCTCGCCCCTCGGATCGTGTGGCGTACGACACGTTCCGGGCGCCTGGAGATGAATGTTCAACCTGGGCGCCCGGTTTCGGTACGCCCAGTCTACAGGCGTTCGATGATCGTGCCGGTCGCGAGGGCTCCACCGGCGCACATGAGAACCATCGCGGTTCCCTTGCCGGTGCGTTCGAGCTCGTGTAATGCGGTCGTGATCAGACGAGAACCGGTGGAACCGACAGGATGCCCGATTGCGATCGCACCGCCGTTGACATTTACCCGTTCCATGTCCGGCTGATGTACAGAAGCCCACGAAAGGGCAACCGCCGCGAATGCTTCGTTGATCTCGAAAAGATCGATATCGCCGATCGCCATTCCCGAGCGTTCCAGCAGTCGCGTGCATGCCTGCACAGGTCCGTCCAGATGGAACTCCGGTTCGGCGCCGACGAGTACCTGGGTGCGGATCCGTGCGCGCGGTCGCAAACCCTTTCGGTGGGCGACGGTTTCGTCCATCAGGAGCACCGCCGCCGCGCCGTCGGAAATCTGCGACGACGTACCCGCGGTGTGCAGGCCGTCGGTGACCACCGGCTTCAGCTTGGCCAGGCCCTCGATCGTGCTCGCGCGCAAGCCCTCGTCGCGGGTCACCTCGGCCTTCTCGCCGGTCGGCGCGCCCTCGCTGTCGAGCACGGGCGCGACCACGGGCAGTACCTCGCGATCGAAGCGGCCTTCGGCCCAGGCGGCGGCGGCCAATTGCTGTGAGCGCAGGCCGAATCGGTCGAGGTCGTCGCGAGTGAGCCCGCGCCGCCGCGCGATTCGCTCGGCCGCGCCGAACTGATCGGGCAGATCGATCGACCACGACTCGGGCCTGCGCGGTCCCGCCTCGGTGCCCACATTGGCGCCGAGCGGCACCCGGCTCATCGCCTCGACACCGCACGCCATGCCGATATCGATGGCCCCGGTGGCGATCAGCCCCGCGACGAGGTGGTTGGCCTGCTGGGCCGAACCGCACTGCGCGTCGATGGTCGTCGCGCCGGTCTGCCACGGCAGCCCCGCGTGCAGCCACGCGACGCGGGTGACGTTGTTGGACTGCTCGCCTGCCTGGGTGACGCAGCCGCCGATCACCTGCTCCACTTCGGCCGGATCGAGGTCGGCCCGGTCGAGCAGTCCGCGCTGGGCCAGGCCGAGCAGTTCGGCCGCGTGCAGGCCGGAAAGCCGCCCGCGCCGCTTGCCGATCGGGGTTCGCACTGCCTCGACGATTACCGGTGTGCCCATCTGGATCTCCCTCTGAACTGCAACGTGTTCTGTTTATGTAAGCGGGGCAAAACCGCGAGGTTCTTCCGTCGTGGCATACCCTGTGCTTGAATGATTGTAGAACGTGTTTCAGTTTGTCGAAGGAGACATCTGGTGGTAGATCCGCGCAACGAAGCCACGGGTACCCTGCCGAACCTGCCCGAGGGGTTCGACGTCACCGACCCGGCCATCTACGCCGAACGTGTCCCGGCGGAGGAGTTCGCTGAGCTGCGCCGGTCGGCGCCGATCTGGTGGAACCCGCAGCCGCCCGAGGTGGGCGGCTTCCACGACGACGGGTTCTGGGTGGTCAGCAAGCACGCCGACGTCAAAGAGGTCTCGCGCCGCAGCGATGTCTTCTCGACCTACGAGAACACCGCGATCCCGCGCTTCAACGACGACATCAAGCGCGAGCAGATCGAGCTGCAGCGCTTCGTCATCCTGAACAAGGACGCCCCCGAGCACACCAAGCTGCGCAAGCTGATCGCCAAGGGCTTCACCCCGCGCGCGGTGAACAGTCTGCGCGCCGAGCTGTCCTCGCGCGCCGAGAAGATCGTGAAGGCAGCGGCGGAGTCGGGCGGCGGCGACTTCGTCACCCAGGTGGCCTGCGAGCTGCCGCTGCAGGCGATCGCCGAACTCATCGGTGTGCCGCAGGAAGACCGGATGAAGGTCTTCGAATGGTCCAACGACATGACCGGCTACGACGATCCCGACAATGTCGATGTCGACCCCGTCGCGGCGTCGATGGAGCTGCTCGGCTACTCGTACCAGATGGCCGAGGCGCGCAAGGCCTGTCCGGCCGACGACCTGGTCACCACCCTGATCGAGGCCGACGTCGACGGTGAGTCGCTGAGTGCGGAGGAGTTCGGCTTCTTCGTCATCGTGCTCGCGGTCGCCGGCAACGAGACCACCCGCAACGCGATCAGCCACGGCATGATCGCGTTCATGGAGAACCCCGATCAGTGGGAGCTCTTCAAGAAGGAACGCCCGGCCACCGCGGTCGACGAGATCATCCGCTGGGCCACCCCGGTCACCTCCTTCCAGCGCACCGCGCTCGAGGACACCGAACTCGGCGGCGTGCAGATCAAGAAGGGCCAGCGCCTGGTGATGCTGTACCGCTCGGCGAACTTCGACGAGGACGTCTTCGAGAACCCGGAGAAGTTCGACATCATGCGCAAGGAGAACCCGCATCTGTCCTTCGGCGGCACCGGCGCGCACTTCTGTGTCGGCGCGAACCTGGCCCGCCTGGAGGTCGACCTGATCTTCAACGCCATCGCCGACCATCTGCCCGACATCACGAAGATCGGCGACCCCAAGCGTCTGCGCTCGGGCTGGCTCAACGGCATCAAGGAGCTCCCGGTCGACTACAAGACCAAGGGCTGCCCGGTCTCGCACTGAGGTACCGAACGACAACGGCCCCGGACCGAAAGGTCCGGGGCCGTTGCGTTTTCGAGACTCAGGAGGCCTTGCGGCTGGTCGCCATCGCGCGGTCGACCTCCCAGAAGGCCCGCAGGGCGGCGATCTTGCCGTCGGCGTCGACCTTGTAGGTGAACACGCCCTCGGCGTCGATGAGGTAGCCGGCCATGGTGGTGCGGATCAGGCCGGTGAAGGCGATCTCGTTGCCGCAGGCGAAGGAGTCCTCGAACAGGAACTCGATCGAATCGGTATTGGCGATGGCCTTGTCCCAGAACGCGCCGATCGCCTCGTGGCCGCGATGACCCACGCCCTCGGGATCGAAACCCGAAGGGCCGACGGGGTCTTCGACGATGCCGTCCTCGGCGAACAACGCGATCCAGGCGGCGCGGTCCTTGGCGCGGACCGCGGCCTGGGAGGCCAGTCCTGCATCGCGCGCGTTCACGACGCCGCCACGATGGGATCGGCGATGTACTTCTCGGCGAAGCGGCGCAGCGAGTCCTGCTTGGCGGCGAGTTCGCCGTCGAAGCCGATGCCGTCGAAGAGCCACGGCACCACGATGATGTCGGTGACGCCCGCGTCGGCCAGGTCCTGATAGCCGCTGCGGCCGTGGCGATCGATGCAGACCGCCTGGATCTCGAAGGGCTCGGTGTCCCTGCCGTATTCCGCCCGCAGCGTGCGCAGGGTCGCGATGGTCCCGGTGAGCTCGTCGAACTTCATCATCGCCGAGGTCCAGCCGTCGCCGACGCGGGCCGCGCGGCGCAGGGCCGGACCGGTGTGACCGCCGATGTAGAACGGCACCCGCTCGGTGGGCGCGGGGCTCATCTGCAACGGGTCGAAGTCGAAGAACTCGCCGTGGTACTCGACCATGCCGCCGTCGAGGACGAGTTTGATGACCTCGATCATCTCGTCCACCCGGGCGCCACGCTTGGCGTAGGGCACCCCGCACCACTCGAATTCCTCGGGAGCCCAGCCGATTCCGACGCCGAAGCCGAAGCGGTTGCCCGACATGTTGGCGATCGAGCCGACCTGGCGGGCCAGTAGCAGCGGATTGCGGGAGCCGAGCTTGAGCACATTGGTGTAGAACCGCAGGGTCGTCGTCACGGCCGACATGGACGCGGCGGCGATGAGCGGATCCACCCACGGTGTCTCCGGGCCCCAGAACCGGCTCCCGTCCGGGGTGTACGGGTAGTCGGCGCTCTGGGACTTCATGTAGAACAGCGAGTCGGGCAGGCCGATCGAGGTGAAGCCGCACTCCTCGGCCGTCTTGGCCAGCTCGGTGAGCTGGTCGAGCGGGCTCAGCGCGACACCGAGGGTGAATTTCATTCGGGGCGCTCGCTTCCCACGACCCACATGGCGAAGTACTGCGACCCGCCACCGTAGGCATGGCCGAGCGCCTTGCGCGCGCCGGCGACCTGGTAGTCGCCTGCCCGGCCCATCACCTGTTTGGCCGCCTCGGCGAAACGGATGAGGCCCGACGCACCGATCGGGTTGGACGAGAGCACCCCGCCCGACGGGTTCACCGGCAGCCTGCCGCCGATCTCGGTCTCGCCCTTGTCGGTGAGCTTCCAGCCGTCGCCCTCGGCGGCGAAGCCGAGGTTCTCCAGCCACATGGGCTCGAACCAGGAGAACGGCACGTAGATCTCGGCGACGTCGATTTCCTCGAGCGGATCGGTGATGCCCGCGGCGGCCCACAGCGCGGCGGCCGCGTCGCGACCGGCCTGCGGGTTCACCTGGTCGCGCCCGGAGAAGGTGGTCGGTTCGGTGCGCATCGAGGTGCCGTGCACCCAGGCGACCGTCTTGCCCTGTGCCTCGACGGCGGCCGCGGCCTCGGCGTTGCCGAGCACCACCGCGCAGGCGCCGTCGGAGGACGGGCAGGTTTCGTCGAAACGAATGGGGTCCCAGAGCATCTGGGAGGCCAGCACCGATTCGAGGGTGATGTCGGGCTGGTGCAGGTGCGCGAGGGGATTCTTGGCACCGTTGCGCCGGTCCTTCACCGCCACCTGGGCACCGATGTGCATGGGCGCGTTGGAGCGGCGGATGTAGGAGCGCACGTGCGGGGCGAAGTAGCCGCCCGCGCCCGCGCCGACCGGCATGGTGAACGGCACCGGAATCGACAACGCCCACATGGCATTCGACTCCGACTGCTTCTCCCACGCGATCGCGAGCACCTTGCCGTGCACACCGGCCTGCACCAGGTTGGTGGCGACGATGCCGGTCGAACCGCCGACCGATCCCGCCGTATGCACGCGCAGCAGCGGTTTGCCGATGGCGCCGAGGGCTTCGGCCAGGTACAGCTCGGGCATCATGACGCCCTCGAAGAAGTCGGGCGCCTTGCCGACCACGACCGCGTCGATCTCGTCGATGGTCAAGCCCGCGTCGTCTAGCGCGCGATCGATCGCCTCGCGGCACATGCCCGCCATGGACACGTCCGCACGTTTTGTCACGTGATGTGTTTGACCGGTGCCGAGCACCGCTGCGGGGAAGCTCATGATGCCTCGGATTCCAGGACGGCGACCAGGTTCTGCTGCAGCGCTGGGCCGCTGGTCGCATGGGCGAGGGTCCGGTTCGCGGTGCCGGACATGATGGCCGTGGCGGCATTGCCGATCCGCTCGAGACCGGCCGCGAACATCGGGTTGGCCGCGAGCGCACCGCCGGACGGGTTGATCGTGGTGTCGGGGGACAGGCCGATCGCCTCGGCCAGGATCAGCTGCTGATGGCTGAACGGTGCGTGCAGTTCGGCCACGTCGAAGTCCGTGTTGCCCCGGGTCACGGCGGCAGCCGCGCGCGTGGTCGACGGCGAGCGGGTCAGGTCGCGGACGCCGAATCCCTGGGGGTCGATATTGTGCGCCATGCCGGTGATCCAGGCCGGGCGCTCGCACAGTTCGCGTGCCCGGTCGCCGACGGCGAGCACGATCGCGGCCGCGCCGTCGGTGATCGGCGCGATGTCGTGCGCTCGTAAGGGATCGGCGACATACGGTGCGGCGAGCAGGGATTCGATGTCACCACCGGCGACGGCCGCCATGTCCTGTTCGGTCCAGCGTCCCGCGTCGAGTCCCGCGCGCGCCTGCAGGCCCGCGACGGAGACGGAGTCGGGCCACAGCGGGCCGACCAGATACGGGTCGAGTTGCCTGCTCAGCACCTGGCGCAGCGTGCCCGCCGACGACTTGCCGAAGCCGTACACGAGGGCGGTCTGTGCCTGTCCGGAGAGCAGTTTCACCCACGCCTCGTAGAGCGCCCACGCGGCGTCCATCTCCACGTGCGACTCGTTGATCGGCGGCACCGCGCCGATCGCGTCGACCGCCGAGATGAACGAGAAGGCGCGGCCGGCAAGGTAATCCGAGGAACCCGAGCACCAGAAGTCGATGTCGGACTTGGTGATGCCGAGGTCGGCATAGAGCTGCTGGAAGCACGGCACGAGCATCTCGACGCCGTTGGTGGTGCCGAAGGTCTCCGGCACGTGCGGTGCGTGGGCGAACCCCACGACCGCGATTTCGGGAATAGTCACGTCGCCTCTCTCAGAGGTGGTGCTGGTAGGACTCGTACGGGGCATCGGGCTCGCCGGTCGGGCGGAAGTGGTCGATGTTGGCCAGTGCGTGGCCCCATTCCTCGCGGGGCTTCCACACGGCCTCGACCCGCATGCCCATGCGCACCTCGGACGCCTCGCACCCGAGAACCAGGTGCAGGAACGGGATATCGGCACCGTCGAGAAGCACATAGGCGGCGACGTAGGGCGGCTTGATCCGCTGGCCGAGGAACGGCACGTTCACGATGCAGAAGGTGGTCACCGTGCCCTTGTCGGGCAGTTCGACGAGGTCGTCGGTGGGGGTGCCGTCGGTCGGGTTGGCGCCGCGCGGCGGGAAGTACACGGCTCCGCCCGTTTCGGAGCGGCCGCCGATCAGCTTGCCCTCGGCGAGACCGCGCAGGTACACGCTCTCCTGGGGCGAGGCGGTGTGCTTGTAGCTCATGTCGACGGGCGTCACCAGCATGGTCACCGGCTCGGCCGCATCCTCGACGGGCGGTGCGGTCGCACCCTCGCCCGGCTCGAAGCAGGCGATGTCGGCGATGGTGCCGGTGCGTTCCTCGGCCCAGCGCACGCGCACCCGCATGCCGGTGCTCACCTGGGCGGGCTCGGTCACGTCGAGGGCGTGGAGCATGCTGGTGTCGGCACCGTCGAGCTGCACGAGCACCCAGGCGAACGGGCGGTCGAACGGCTGGCCGGGTAGCGGCTCGGCCACCCATGTCCACGATCGCACCGTGCCGGTCGTCTCCACCTGCACGAGTTCGGCCAATGGGGCCGAGGTGATGGGATCGTATTCCTGGGCGGGTACCAGCACCCGGCCGTCACTGCCGCGCACGCCGAGTATGCGGCGCTCGCGCAGTCCGGTCAGGAAGGCTCCGATGATCGGTCCGACGGATCTGGTGTAGTCGAACTGCACCCGAAGGGGTGCACTCAATACTTCCACTGCGGTATTCCCCTGGGTCACGATATCGAGTAGAACAGGTTCTTATTCTGCACGCAAGGATTCGCCGGAAAGGGCGTCGGCCATGAAATTCGGACTGCAACTCGGATACTGGGGTGCGCAGCCGCCCACAAACGCGGGCGAGATGGTCGTCGCGGCCGAGGAGGTCGGGTTCGACGCGGTGTTCGCGGCCGAGTCCTGGGGGTCGGACGCCTTCACCCCGCTGGCCTGGTGGGGCTCGGCCACGCAGCGCGTGCGGCTGGGTACCTCGGTCGCCCAGCTGTCGGCGCGGACCCCGGCGGCGGCCGCCATGCACGCGCTCACGCTGGATCATCTCAGCGGTGGCCGGGCCATCCTCGGGCTCGGTGTGTCCGGGCCGCAGGTGGTGGAGGGCTGGTACGGGCAGCCGTTCGCGCAGCCGCTGCGGCGCACCCGCGAGTACGTCGACATCGTGCGCAAGGTGCTGGCCCGCGAGGCGCCGGTGACCTCCGACAGCCAGGTCTACGGCCTGCCCTACACCGGTCCCGGCGCCACTGGCCTGGGTAAACCGCTCAAGCCGATCGTTCATCCGCTGCGCGCCGACCTGCCGATCTGGCTCGGCGCCGAAGGCCCGAAGAATATCGCGCAGACGGCCGAGATCGCCGACGGCTGGCTCGCGATCTACTACGCCCCGCGCCTGGCAGGCATGTACAACGAGTGGCTCGACGAGGGCTTCGCACGGCCGGGCGCTCGGCGTTCACGTGCGGATTTCGAGATCGCGGCCAGCGCGCAGGTGATCGTCACCGACGATCCGGCCGCCGAGATCGAGCGGATGCGCTGGGTCACCTCGCTCTACATCGGCGGTATGGGCGCGCCCGAGCTGAACTTCCACGCCCAGGTCTACAAGCGGATGGGCTACGACAAGGAGGTCGACGAGATCTCTGCGCTGTTCCGGGCCGGGCGCAAGGCCGAGGCCGCCGCCGCGGTACCCGACGAGCTGATCACCGACACCGCGATCTTCGGCGACGAGGCGCACGTCCGCACCCGATTGCGGGAATGGGAGGACGCCGGCGTGACCATGATGCTGATCTCGGTTTCCGATGCCGAACAACTTCGTCGGCTCCAACCCCTTGTTACGCGGTAGAACACGTTCTAAATTCGTAGGGGTGAGCAGTCAGCAGACAACGGAAATCCTCGGACTGTGGAATATCGCCGCGGCCGAACCCGAGCGGGTCGCCGTCGTCGACCCGGACGGCCGGGAGATCACCTATCGAGAATTGGCCACCCTCGCCAACCGGTACGCCAACGGGCTACGCGGGATCGGATTGCGAACCGGAGACGTCGTTGTCAGCATGCTGCACAACGGCGTCGAGGCGATCGCCGCGTACTTCGCCGCCTACCAGTGCGGTTTCTACATCGTCGCGGTCAACTGGCATCTGACCGCGCCCGAGATCGCCTACATCCTCCAGGACAGTGACGCCTCGGCCTTCCTGGCGAGCGAACGGTTCGCCGCCACCGCCGCCGCGGCCGCCGACGAGGCCGGACTCCCCACCGACGCGCGGTTCGCCGTGGGCACGATCGAGGGCTTCCGGCCGGTGTCGTGGCTCGGCGCGGCCGATACCGGCAGGCCGGACGAGCGTTCGGTCGGCGCACCGATGCTCTACACCTCCGGAACGACCGGGCGCCCCAAGGGCGTTCGCCGCCCGCTGACCGGCGCCGATCCCGACGAGGTTCCCGCACCTAACAAGGCGTTCTTCAGCCTCTTCGGGCTCGCGCCCTACGACGACCACGTGCACATCTGCGGTTCGCCGCTCTATCACACCGCCGTACTGAACTTCTCGACCATCTCGATCCAGTTGGGGCACAAGCTCGTTCTGATGGACCGCTGGGACGCGCAGGACATGCTCGCGCTCATCGAACGGCACCGGGTGACCCACTCGCACATGGTGCCCACCCAGTTCCATCGCCTGCTCGCCCTGCCCGACGAGGTGCGCGCCCGCTACGACGTGTCCTCGCTGCGCAGCATGGTGCACGGCGCCGCGCCGTGCCCGCCGCAGACCAAGCGGCAGATGCTGGAGTGGTGGGGGCCGGTCGTCACCGAGTACTACGCCGCCACCGAGGGCGGCGGCACGGTGATCTCCGGCGCCGAATGGCTGGCCAAGCCCGGATCGGTCGGCAAGGCTTGGCCGTGGTCGGTCATCAAGATCCTCGACGAGACCGACGGCACCGAACTGCCGCCGGGCAAAGAGGGCCTGGTCTACATGAAGATGGGCGCCTCGAGTTTCGAATACCACCACGCCAAGGAGAAGACCGAGGAGTCGCGCGTCGGTGATCTGTTCACCGTCGGCGACATCGGTTACCTCGACGAGGACGGTTATCTGTTCCTCTGCGACCGGCGCTCGGACCTCATTCTCTCCGGCGGCGTGAACATCTACCCGGCCGAGATCGAAGGCGTGCTGATGAGTCACCCGAAGGTCGCCGACGTGGCGGTTCTCGGTGTGCCCGACCCGGATTGGGGTCAGCAGGTGAAGGCGTTCGTGCAGCCGGTCGACGGTGTCGCGGGCGACGACGAACTCACCACCGACCTGCTCGCCTTCGCGGCCGGTCAGCTCGCCAAGTACAAGCTGCCCCGCACGGTGGAATACCGTGCGGAGCTGCCTCGCGACCCCAATGGGAAGCTGTACAAGCGCAGACTGCTCTGAAAGAGCCTGCCGCTCAGACGGCTTCGCGCCACTCGGGCGGCAGGCCGAACAGCGGGAACAGGCGCTGGGTGTCGAGGAAGAAGTTGAGGCCGGCGATGGTGTCGCCCTCGAGTTCGAGCACCGTGATCGACCACGGCACCCAGACGCCGGGCTCCTCGCTCGGCTTGTAATGGCCGAACGCGGGCAGGCCGTTGGCGCCCTCCAGCGGAACCATCCGCGAATCGCGGCAGGCGCTTCCGGTGCCGAGCATGAAAGCCGCCACGTTCTCCGGTCCGGAGATCCAGAGGTCGAAGGGCGGCATCGACAGCGCCACATCGGCTTTCAGCAAGGTGGTGAGCGCGTCCATGTCGTAGGCCTCGAAGGCCTTCACGAAATCGTCGACGAGCTTGCGCTGATCAGGGTCGGTGTCGTCGAAGCCGTCGGTGACGGTGGGCTGCACCTTCGACATCGTCGAGCGGGCGCGTTGCAGCGCGCTGTTCACCGACGCGGGCGACATCATCAGCGCCTCGGCGGTCTCGCTCGCCGAGAAGCGCAGCACCTCACGCATGATCAGGATCGCGCGCTGGGTGGCGGGCAGATGCTGACACGCGGCCACGAACGCCAGACGCAAGGTGTCCTTGGTCGAGGCGTGCTCGGCCGGGTCGGCGCCGAAGGCGAGCGCGTTCGGGATCGGCTCGATCCACACGTAATCCGGCTGCGGCATCGGCAGCGGGGAATCCGGGCGGCCCGGGCCGTTCAGATCCATCGGTCTGGCTCGGCTCTGCGGGCGATCGAGCATGTCGAGACAGATGTTGGTGGCGATCTTGTAGAGCCACGAGCGAAGGCTGGCGCGACCCTCGAAGGAATCGTAGGAGCGCCAGGCGCGCGTGAACGTCTCCTGCACCGCGTCCTCGGCCTCGAAGGAGGAGCCGAGCATGCGGTAGGCGTACGCGCACAACTCGCGCCGGTGGGTTTCGAATTCGGCGAGGACCTCGGGGTCCGGTCCGGTGGTTGCGGTTGTGGCGTCCGTCATGGTTTCACGATGCCACAGGGGTCCGACAGCCGACAGGGGATGAATCGGACTATCGAAGTTTCGCGAATTTTCCGGTCCGGCGATGAATCCTCATCCGTCGCAGCGTCTACATGAACGAGACCGCAACGACGCTCCGAAAGGCTGAACCATGAGCAGCAAGATGATCTTCATCAACCTCCCCGTCGCCGACCTCGACCGCTCCAAGGGGTTCTACGAGGCGCTCGGGTGGAAGGTCAACGAGGATTTCACCGACCAGAACGCGGCCTGCATCGTCGTCGACGACAACATCTGCCTCATGCTGCTGACCAAGGACTTCTTCACGACGTTCAGCAAGCGCCCCATCGCCGATACCGGCAGCCAGGTCGCCGCGGCCTACGCCCTGTCGCTGGGGAGCGCCGAGGAGGTCGACGCGCTGACCGACGCTGCTGTCGCGGCCGGTGCTCGCGAGGAAGTCAACGATGACAAGCGGGCCGAAGAGGCGCAGGTGGGTATGCACGGCCGCACCTTCATCGACCCCGACGGGCACCAGTGGGAGCCGTTCTTCATGAACTACCCGGGGGCTTAGAACTACCTTGGTGTTTTGTGCACCACGAAGGTATTGGGCTGTGTTTATTGGAGCGCTGGCGCGCTCGAGCGCGGCCCCTGGGGGGGGGGGGGGGGGGGGGGGGGGGGGGGGGGGGGGGGGGGGGGGGGGGGGGGGGGGGGGGGGGGGGGGCGGGGGGGGGG
>NZ_JAIWNA010000005.1:0-246463 GCF_020216065.1 Nocardia rosealba | reverse complement strand
CTGTGTTTATTGGAGCGCTGGCGCGCTCGAGCGCGGCCCCTGGGGGGCCGCGAGTTAGCCACCGTTGCTCGCGCTGCGCGCATGCGCACCGGCGGCTAACTCGCGGCCGGGCCGCTACGCCGCTTCGCGGCGGACCCTCCTCGAGGTCGGGTCGTGCGGGGCTGGGAATGCGGTCATGGCGGACTCGAGTGGGCTAGGAGCCGGTGAAGTTGGGCTTGCGCTTTTCGGCGAAGGCTCGGGGGCCTTCCTTGGCGTCGGCTGATTTGAAGACCTCGATGCCGATTTTCGCCTCGATGGGAAAGGCCTCGTTTTCCGGCATGGCCTCGGTTTCGCGGAGGGTGCGCAGCATCGCCTGGACGGCGAGGGGGCCGTTGTCGGCGATCTTGCCTGCCAGCTCCAGGGCCCTGTCGAGGGCGGTGCCGTCGGGGACCACGTGGCCGATGAGGCCGATCTCCTTGGCCTCGGTGGCGGTGATGTGCCGACCGGTCAGCAGCAGATCGGCGGCCACGGTGTACGGGATCTGGCGGGCCAGGCGCACGGCGGATCCGCCGAGCGGGAACAGGCCCCAGCGGGCCTCGGAGACGCCGAACTTGGCGCTTTCCCCGGCCACGCGCAGGTCGGTGCCCTGCAGGATCTCGGTGCCACCGGCGATGGCCGGGCCCTCGACGGCCGCGATCAGTGGCTTGCTCAGGCGCCGACCCTTCAGCAGCGCGGGGAGGTAGGCGGGGTCCCAGCCGCCGCCCGCCGCGGTGTCGCCCGGATGCGACGAACTCATCGCCTTCAGGTCCATCCCCGCGCAGAACGCGCCGCCCGCGCCGGTCAGGATCGCGACGCGGATGTCGGGATCGCTGTCGACCTGGTCCCAGGCGTCGCGCATGATCGCCATCATCTCGCCGGACAGGGCATTACGCGCCTCCGGACGGTTCATGGTGACGATGAGGACGTGGTCTCGCTTCTCGACCAGACAGTGGGCCATTTCGATGTCTCCTGACGTTCAGCCTTGTCAGAAACAGTAACACGTTCTATTTTTGTCTTTGTGAGCTACAACATAGCCGATCTCGTCGAACACGCCGTCGACCTGATGTCCGACCGGATCGTGCTGGTTGGCGAGCATCGTGAGTCGACCTACGCCGAACTGGAGGAGCGGGCCAACAAACTGGCCCACTACCTGATGGAACAGGGTGTGCGTCCCGGCGACAAAGTCGGAATCTACAGCCGGAACACCGTGGAGGCCGTCGAAGCGATGGTCGCCGTCTTCAAGGCGCGGGCGGTGATGATCAACGTCAACTTCCGCTACGTCGAGAACGAGTTACTACACATCTTCGACAACTCGGACATGGTCGCCCTGATCCACGAGCGCCGCTACACCGACCGGGTGGCCGCGGTGCGCGACAAGGTGCCCGCTCTGAAGACGGTGATCGTCGTCGACGACGGCACCGACACCCCGACCGCGCCGGGAACGGTGGAATACGAGTCGGCCCTCGCCGATTCGTCCGGCGAGCGCGACTTCGGCGAACGTTCGCCCGACGACATCTACATGCTCTACACCGGCGGAACGACCGGCCTGCCCAAGGGCGTCGTGTGGCGCCACGAGGACGTCTGGCGGGTGCTCGGCGCGGGCATCAACTTCGTGACCGGCGAATACGTCAAGGACGAGTGGGAGCTGGCCAAGGTCGGCGCCGCCAATCCGCCGATGGTGCGCTACCCGATCCCGCCGATGATCCACGGCGGCTCGCAGTGGGCCACCTTCCACAGCCTGTTCGGTGGTGGCAAGACCGTGATGATCCCGGAGTTCAGCGGGCACGGTGTCTGGCAGGCCGTCGACAAGCACGGCGTGAACCTGCTCTTCATGACCGGTGACGCGATGGCGCGCCCGATGCTCGACGCGCTCGCCGAGGGCAACCCGGAAACCGGTGAGCCCTACGACCTCTCGACGCTGTACGTGCTCGCCAGCACCGCCGCGCTGTTCTCGCCCTCGCTCAAGGACAAGTTCCTCGAGGTACTGCCCAACCGGATGATCTCCGACTCCATCGGTTCCTCGGAGACGGGCTTCGGCGGTCTGGCGCTGGTAACCAAGGGCGCCACCCACACCGGTGGTCCGCGGGTGAAGATCGACGCGGCCACCCAGGTGCTCGACGAGGACGGCAAGCCGGTGGAGCCCGGTTCCGGCGTCGTCGGCATGCTCGCGCGCAGCGGCCACATCCCGCTCGGCTACTACAAGGACGAGGCGAAGTCGGCCGCGACCTTCAAGGAGTACAACGGGATTCGCTACGCCATCCCCGGCGACTACGCGCGCGTCGAGGAGGACGGCACCGTCACCATGCTCGGCCGTGGTTCGGTGAGCATCAACAGCGGTGGCGAGAAGATCTACCCCGAAGAGGTGGAGGGCGCGCTCAAGGCGCACCCCGAGATCTTCGACGCGCTCGTCGTGGGTGTGGAGGACGAGCGATGGGGTCAGCGGGTGTGTGCCGTTGTCCAGTGTCGCGGTGACAAGCGCCCCACCCTCACCGAGCTGAGGCCGCTGCTCACCCAGGAGATCGCCTCCTACAAGCAGCCACGCAGCCTGTGGTTCGTGGACGAGATCAAGCGCTCACCCGCCGGTAAGCCCGATTACCGCTGGGCCAAGGAGCAGACCGACGCTCGTCCCGCCGATGAGCACGCCGACGCAGGCGCCTCCTGAGGTGACACCATCGAATCGGCCCGCCCAGCATCTCGCTGAGCGGGCCGATTCGCGTCTACCGGGCCTTCGCCACCGCTGGACATGTGATCACCACGCTCTGGTGGCGGTGGCCTCACGGGCTTTGCCGCCACCAGAGCGTGGTGGCTCAGCGGGCGCGGAGTTCGGCGAGTTGGTAGGCGAGTCGAGTGCGGACGGCGGGGATTCGGGTGAGGACGCGCATGGCGGTGTTGCGGAGTGCGCGGGCGGGGGTGGAGCCGAGGGTGGCCATTTTCGTCATGCGATCGGTGAAGGCGACGACTTCGGTCGCGATGGGCCTGCGGGTCGTTTCGTAGGTGTCGAGCAGGGAATCCGGCTCGCCCGCCGCGACTTTCGCGAGCAGGGTGCCGAGCAGGGCGGCGTCCTGGATGCCGGTGTTCATGCCCTGGCCGCCCGCGGGGCTGTGGACGTGGGCGGCGTCGCCCGCGAGCAGGACACGGCCGGCGCGGTAGTGGTCGGCGACGCGGTGGTGCACGCGGAAGCGTGAGCTCCACAGGACCTCGTCGACGCGGACCTCGCCCGCCGGGCCGCGGGCGTCGAGGACGGCCTGGATGTCCTCGCGTGTGGGGTGTTCGGGTGCCTCGTCCACGGTGGCGACCACGCGGTAGCGCTCGCCGTCCGCGTCGGGGAGCGGGGCGACGACGGTGACGCCTTCGGGGGAGAGGTGCAGGGAGACCTCGCTGCGCGGGGACGGCCACGTCATCCGGACGTCGGCGAGGACGAACGACGCGGGGTAGGTGTCGCCGGTGAAACCGATGCCCGCCTGCTCGCGGACCACGCTGTGCATACCGTCGGTGCCGACCACGTAGTCGGCCGCGATGCTGCCCGCTGTGCCGTCGGCGTTCACGTATTCGACGGTGGCGGAGTCTTTTTCGTTACGGATACCGGTCACCGTGATCGGCCGGTGTACCCGCCCGCCCGCCTTGTGGAGGCGGTCGAGCAGAACGCGCTCGGTGACATCCTGGGGCACCATCAGGGTGTATGGGAACGTGGTCGGCAGACCGCCGAATTCGATGGTGGCCAAGGTCTTCGGGCCGTCGTGCACCTTGAAGGTCGGCACCTCGATGCCGAGTCCGACGAGTTCGTCGGCGATACCGAGCTCGTCGAGCACCTCGAGTGTCCTGGCGTGCACCACGGCGGCGCGAGAAGTGTTGGCGCCCTCGGCCAGACGGTCGATGAGCACGTGATCGATGCCCGCTTCGGCGAGCACGATCGCGGTGGTGAGGCCGGCGGGGCCCGCGCCGACGATGACGACGGAAGTGGTTGCGGGGAGGGTGACGGCGGCCATTTCGACTCCTGGTCAACGAGTGTTTGCCAACGCTTGTAGGCATAACGGTAGACCCGGCGGCGCTAGAAAGTCAACAGTTGTTGGCCTACAATCGTTGGCATGTCATCCGCCCAGCAAGAGCAGCCGGTCCGGCGCTCCGATGCCACCCGCGCGGCCATCCTCGCCGCTGCCCGCGCCCGCTTCGCCGCCGATGGCTACGCCAAAGCCACCATCCGCGCCATCGCCGCCGACGCCGAGATCGACCCCTCGATGGTGATGCGCTACTTCGGCTCCAAAGACGGCCTCTTCGCCGCCGCGGCCCAGATCGACCTCGACCTCCCCGACCTCGGTGCCGCCGACCCGAACACATTGGGGGAGCTACTGATCCGCCGCTTCCTCACCATCTGGGAGGACAACGACAACACCGTCCTGCTGATCCTGCTGCGCACCTCGATCACCGACGAGGCGGTAGCCGAGCGAGTCCGCGAAATCTTCGCCGCCCAGGTCCTGCCCGCAGTCCTGCGCTTCGGCGATCCTGCCGACGCCCCCCGCCGAGCCGGATTGATCGTCACCCAACTCCTGGGTCTGGCCCTGTGCCGCTACGTCCTGCGTCTACCACCGGTAGTGGCACTCACTCCGGCCCAGCTCGTCACCGACATCGCCCCGACCTTGCAGCGCTACTTGACCTTATGAGTCGGCGACCGACAGCCCTGGTCGGCATCGGTATGCGCAACCCGCCGGATGAAGCGTCGCGAGCGCGCGATCACGAGTATGCGAAAACCGCTGCGACCGCGTCGAAGTCGTGGTCGCAGCGGGCGACCGGCAGGTCGAGCCGCCGGCTCGCAACGCGGCGCGCGGCGGTTGTCGCTTATCCCGCCAGCTGGGCGCCGAGGGCGAGGAGGTGGGGGGTCGCGCCGCCGAGGGCGAATTCGTGGTGCTTGGCGGCGGTGAAGTAGTTGTGGGTGATGTGATCGCGGTCGATACCGAGGCCGCCGTGGACGTGGACGACGGTGTGGGCAACCTTGTGGCCCGCCTCGGCTGCCCAGAACTTGGCGATGTGGACGGATTCGGCGGCGGGCAGGCCCTCGGACAGGCGCCAGGCGGCCTGGGTGACGGTGAGGCGGAGGCCGCCGATGTCGATGTAGGCGTCGGCCAGGCGCTGGGCCACGGACTGGAAGGAACCGATGGCCTTGCCGAACTGCTCGCGGGTGCGGGTGTGCTCGGCGGTGATCTCCAGGGCGCGTTCCAGGGTGCCGAGTTGCAAGGCGGACAGCCCCAGCCAGGCGCGCTCGCGCAGCCAGGTGAGGATGTCGGCGCCGGATTCCACGGTGCCGAGCAGTTCGGCCGGAGCGGCATCGAACTCGACGAGGAATTCGGGGGACAGGTCGACGACCTGCTGCGGCGTCACCACGGTATTCGCCGGGTCGACCAGGAAGACCGCCACGGTGCCGGCAGCCGAGTCATTGCCGGAGATCGACGCGGGGACCAGGATTCGCTCCGCCCGGTCCGCGTACGGGACGGTCGTCGCGACGCCGGTCAATGTCCACGCGGCACCCGTGCCGCGCGAAGGCGAATCGTCACCGGCTGAATCGGTGGCCGAGATACCGGCGGCGGTCGGGTTGCTGCTCGCCGGATCGGCCGCGGAAGCGGGGCTGTCGGCAGAGGCAGGAGTCGCGGTGATCCCGGGTGCGCCGATCGGATCGTGCAGCGACGCCGACAGAGCCGCCGTCAGCACCACCTCGCCCGCCCCTGCGCGCTGTGCCAGCCCGTGCTGGTCCTCCTCGCCGAATCGCGCGAGCGCCCCCGCACCGAGCACGACCGACCACAGGTACGGCACGGCGGCGTCAGCACGTCCGAGCTCACGCAGCACGGCGGACTGCTCGAGCTCACCGAAATCGCTGCCGCCCAACGCTTCCGGCAGCGCGGCCGCGAGTACTCCGGTTTCGGCGAGCGCCTTCCAGAGTTGCTCGTCGAAGCGGCCCGGAGTGTCGAGCTCACGCAGCCGATCGGCGGTGACGAGTTTGGCGCAGACCTCGCCGGTGAGGCGGGCGAGGTCGGTCTGGGCTTCGGTGGGGGTGAAATCCATGGCGGTTTACCGGCTTTCGTGGATCAGCGGGCGGCGGCGGGCTGGCGCAGGGCGGTCATGGCGATGATGTCGCGCTGCACCTCGTTGGTGCCGCCGCCGAAGGTGAGGATCAGGGCGGCGCGGTGCATCCGCTCCAGCCTGCCGAGCAGCACCGCACCGGGGGAGTCCTGGCGCAGGTAGGCGTCGGCGCCGACCACTTCCATCAGCAGCCGGTAGGCCTCGGTGGCCAGTTCGGTGCCGTACACCTTGCACGCCGAGGCATCCCACGGGCGCGGCGCGGCCTCGCCGCCCTGGTCGGCGCGGCTGGCGATCTCCCAGTTCAGCAGCTTCAGATATTCGACCTTGGCGTGCACGCGGGCCAGATTCAGCCGCGCCCATTCCTGGTCGATCACGCGGGAACCGTCGGGGAGCAGCGTGTCGCGGGCCCACGCGGTCGTCTGCGTCACCGCGAGCGACAGCGGCCCGGCCGAGGTGAGCGCCACCCGCTCGTGGTTGAGCTGGTTGGTGATGAGCGACCAGCCGCCGTTCTCCGGACCGACCATCGACGACGCGGGCACGCGAACATCCTGGTAGTAGGTGGCGCTGGTGTCGGGCCCGGCCATGGTGTGCACGGGCGTCCAGGAGAACCCTTCGGCGGAGGTCGGCACGATGAACATGCTGATCCCCTTGTGCTTCTTGGCAGCGGGATCGGTGCGCACGGCCAGCCAGATGTAGTCGGCATAGGCGATGAGGCTGGTCCACATCTTCTGGCCGTTGATGACGAAGTCGTCGCCGTCGCGCACCGCGGCGGTGCGCAGCGAGGCGAGGTCGGTTCCCGCGCCCGGCTCGGAGTAGCCGATCGCGAAGTGCAGCTCACCGGCGGCGATGCGGGGCAGGAAGTACTTCTTCTGCTCCTCGGTGCCGTACTGCATGATGGTCGGCGCCACCGAGTTGAGCGTCAGGAACGGGACGGGCGCGCCCGCGATGGCGGCCTCTTCCACGAAGATCAGCTGGTCCATGGTGGTCCGGTCCTGGCCGCCGTACTCCTTGGGCCAGCTCAGCGTGAGCCAGCCGTCGCGGCCCATCTGACGCACCACCTCGCGGTATACATCGCCCTCGCCGTACTCGCCGGTCTGCAGGCTCAGTGCCTTCTTGCGCTCCGGGGTCATGAGCCCGGCGAAATACGCGCGCAGCTCGGCGCGCAATTCTTCCTGCTGCGGCGTGTACGCGACGCGCATGCTTCCCACCTCGGTGTCGAACTCCAGCTTCGGTGAGCCGATCATTGCACAGGAACTGGAACATGTTCCAGTATTGACAGTGAATCGGTGCCGGTTCCGCCGCGCGAGGTATGCCATCCGGGTTACTCTCGCCGAGACCGTCTGGAAGGAAGATCCCATGAAGATCATCGTCGATTTCGACCGCTGCGAAGCGAACGGCGTCTGCGTCGGAATCGCCCCTGACATGTTCGAACTCGATGACGACGATCAGCTGACCGTCGCCGAGGGCGATATCGCCGCCGACCGCGTCGCCGATGCGGAGGAGGCGGTGGCGCAGTGCCCGAAGGCCGCGCTGAGATTGGCGTGATCGCCTCTTGTCGGATGGTGAAACACGTTCTAAAGTCGGCCCGATGAGTGTGATGCAGACTTCACTGGAGGGCCGGGTCGCCATCGTCACCGGTGCGGGCGCGGGTCTCGGTCGGGCCGAGGCGCTCGCGCTGGCCTCGGCGGGCGCGGCGGTGGTCGTCAACGACCTCACCGAGGACGCGGCCGCCGAAACGATCGCCACAATTCGCGAACTCGGCGGTAAAGCGGAATTCGTCGGTGGAAGTATCGCCGAACGTGTCACCGCCGACGCGCTCGTCGCTACCGCGCGGGAATCGCTCGGGGGCCTCGATATCGTTGTCAACAATGCGGGTATTACGCGCGACCGCATGCTGTTCAACATGTCCGACGAAGACTGGGACGCGGTACTCGCCGTTCATCTGCGCGGCCATTTTCTTTTGTCGCGCAATGCTTGCTCGTATTGGCGAACGGCCTCCAAATCGGCGGGCGAACCGGTGTACGGGCGGTTGATCAACACCTCCTCCGAGGCCGGTCTGCTCGGTCCCGAAGGGCAGGCGAACTACGGTGCGGCCAAGGCCGGAATCACCGCGCTCACCCTCTCGGCGGCGCGTGGATTGTCGCGCTACGGCGTGCGCGCCAACGCGATCTGCCCGCGTGCGCGCACGGCCATGACCGA
Organism: Nocardia rosealba; assembly: GCF_020216065.1. Lineage (GTDB taxonomy): Bacteria > Actinomycetota > Actinomycetes > Mycobacteriales > Mycobacteriaceae > Nocardia > Nocardia rosealba. The sequence goes on along the minus strand of NZ_JAIWNA010000005.1, from coordinate 238,177 downwards.
GGCGGTCTTCTCCGAGGCGCCCGAGGGTCAGGTCGACCCGCTGGCTCCCGAACATGTCGCGAAGCTGGTCGCCTACCTGGCTTCGCCCGCGGCCGACGAGGTGAACGGGCAGGTCTTCGTGGTCTACGGCCCGATGGTCGCGCTGATGGCGCCGCCGACGGTCGAGCAGCGCTTCGACGCCGCGGGCGAGCAGTGGGCCGAGGACGATCTCGCCTCGACCCTGCAGCAGTACTTCGCCGGCCGCCCGGCCGACCACACTTTCTCGGCGCGAGCGCTTCGCGATCTCGGCTGAGGTTGCCGGATGTTGGCCGGGCGGAAAGTCTCCGTCCCGGCTCGCCGCAGATCTGTTGTACGCCGGTCCAGGTATTGGTAGACATGGACGTCGGCATGTGTGGTGTCTCACAGGAGGTCTGGGTGAAGCGGTCAGGAGTCGTTTCAGTTCGGACGGCATTTTCCGGGAAAAACTCCTGGTACAAGTCTCCGGAAATCGCAGACATTCGTGAGAACGTGTTCTAGTCTTTGGGCAGTCTTCAGATCGGGGTGGCGGTGAAGTACGGAAACGCGGACGCCATGGTCCGCCCGTCTAACGAGGAGGATTGCCGGTGAACGACCTCCTTGCTGTCCCGTTGCGGGCAGTCGGCGGATTCTTCGAACTCGGCGCGGAAGTGGCACGAGCCGCCTTCCGCCGGCCGTTCCAATGGCGTGAGTTCGTCGACCAGTCCTGGTTCGTCGCCCGCGTCTCCATCCTGCCGACGCTGTTGGTGGCGATCCCGTTCACCGTGCTCGTCGTCTTCACCCTCAACATCCTGTTGCGCGAGATCGGTGCCGCCGACCTCAGCGGGGCGGCCGCCGCGTTCGGCGCCGTCACGCAGGTCGGCCCGATCGTCACCGTGCTGATCGTGGCCGGAGCGGGCGCGACAGCGATCTGCGCCGACCTCGGTGCCCGCACCATTCGCGAGGAGATCGACGCGATGAAGGTGCTCGGCATCGACCCGGTGAGCCGGCTCGTCGTGCCGCGCGTGCTCGCCTCGATGTTCGTGGCGCTGATGCTCAACAGCCTGGTGTGCACGGTCGGCATCGTCGGTGGCTTCGCGTTCTCGGTGTTTCTGCAAGGCGTGAATCCCGGTGCATTCGTCAACGGCATTCCGCTGCTCACCAATCTGCCCGAGCTGATCATCTCCGAAATCAAGGCGGGCCTGTTCGGGCTCATCGCCGGAATGGTCGCCTGTTATCTCGGGCTGCAGGTGAAAGGCGGGCCCAAGAGTGTGGGCGACGCCGTGAACCAGACCGTCGTGTTCGCCTTTATGGCGCTGTTCGTGGTGAATGTCGTCGTCACCGCGATCGGCCTGAAATTCACGGTGCGGTGAACACATGGCCTTTGTAGTTCGTTCCAAATTCCCGCGGGCGGTCCGTCGATACGAGCGGGCGTCCAAAGCGCTGGACTCCCTCGGTGACAAGGCGATCTTCTTCGTCAAGGCACTCGGCTCGGTACCGCGCGCCCTGGTGCACTACCGCACCGAGACCATCCGGCTCATCGCCGAGATCAGCATGGGCAGTGGCGCTCTCGCCGTGATCGGCGGCACCGTGGTCATCGTCGGCTTCCTGACGCTGATGGCGGGCGGCACCATCGCGGTGCAGGGCTACAGCTCGCTCGGCAATATCGGCGTCGAGGCGCTCACCGGCTTCTTCGCCGCCTTCATCAATGTGCGCATCGCGGCGCCGGTGATCTCCGGTATCGGCCTGGCCGCCACCATCGGCGCGGGCGCGACCGCCCAGCTCGGTGCCATGCGGGTGGCCGAGGAGATCGACGCGCTGGAATCGATGGCGATCCGGCCGGTGCCGTTCCTGGTGGGAACCCGGGTGCTTGCGGGCATGATCGCGATCGTGCCGCTCTACGCCCTGGCGGTGATCGCCTCGTTCATCGCCAGCCGCTTCGCCACCGTGGTGATCTACGGGCAGTCGGCGGGCGTCTACGACCACTACTTCTCGACCTTCCTCATCCCCAGCGACATCCTGTGGTCGTTCGCGCAGGCGATGGTGATGGCCCTGGCCGTGATGCTGATCCACACCTACTACGGCTTCCATGCCGCGGGCGGTCCGGTCGGGGTCGGTGTAGCAGTCGGCAACGCGGTGCGGGCCTCGCTGGTCGCGGTCGTCACGGTGACGCTGCTGATCTCACTGGCCATCTACGGCACCTCCGGCAACTTCCACCTCTCGGGATAGCGGTATGGACACCTCACGGATCGTTGCCGCACTGCAGGGCGGGCTGGGGCGCAAGCTCGCGGCCCTGGCCCTCGTCGGCGTACTCGTCGCGGGCGCGGCCTTCGCGATCGCGCTGTTCCAGGGCGCGTTCACCAACACCGCCGTGGTGCTGGTCGACGCGCCTCGCTCGGGCCTGGTCCTCGACCCCGACGCCAAGGTGAAGGTGCGCGGCGTCGAGATCGGCCGGGTCGCCGACATCGACCTGGCCGCCGACGGTGCGACCCTGCGGTTGGAGCTCGACCCCGATCAGCTGAAGCTCGTGCCAGACAATGCCGGGGTCGACATCCGCTCGACCACGGTGTTCGGCGCCAAATACGTCAATTTCATTGTGCCCGAACAGCCTTCCGCGAAGTCGCTGGCGCCGGGCAGCACTGTCTCGGCGAGCTCGGTGACCGTCGAGTTCAACACCCTGTTCCAGCACCTGTCCGACGTGCTCGCCCAAGTGGAGCCCGAGAAGCTGAACGCGACCCTGACCGCGCTAGGCACCGCCCTCGAAGGGCGCGGCGACAAGTTCGGCGACCTGCTCGTCCGTTCGGATCGCTATCTGCGCGAACTGAATCCGTACCTGCCCACGCTGCAGACAGACCTGGACAAGACCGCGCAGGTGACCGGGATCTACGCCGATGTCGCCGATCCACTGTTGCGCACGGTCGACAATTCGACGGGCACCGCGCAGACCATCACCGAAATGCAGGGGCAGCTCGACAACGTGCTGGTGAATGTGATCGGCCTGTCCGATACGGCCGGAACTGTCCTGCGGGAGAACGAGAACGATCTGGTGACCGCGCTCGACCTGCTGCGTCCTTCCACCGCGCTGCTGTACGACTACCGCGAATCGGTGAGCTGTGTGGTCAACGGACTCGGCACACTGATCCCGATCGCCGAGGACATGATGGGTGGTTTGCTGCCCGGTGTCGGCATGAACGCGAGCTTCATGCTCGGTGCCAAGCCCTACAGCTACCCGGACGACCTGCCCAAGGTGAACGCGACCGGAGGCCCGCGCTGTGAAGGCGTGCTGGACCGCGTCCCGGAGAGCCATTCGGACTACCTGGTGACCGACACCAGCGAGGGCGCGCCGTACGCACCGACCACGCGTCACGAATTCCACGGCATGCCTCGGGTCTTCCAGCTGCTGCTGGACGGAATGCCGGGAGTGACACGGTGAAGAACACCTCGACGACGATCAAACTGGCGATCTTCACCGTGGTGATGACGCTGGTATTCGCCGGTCTGGCAATCGTTTTGAGCCAGGCGCGGTTCTCCAGCGAGAACGGCTATCGCGCGGTGTTCACCAGCTCCTCGGGCATGGTGCCCGGCGCCAAGGTGCGCATCGCCGGTGTGCCGGTGGGTTCGGTGACCTCGGTGAAGGTCGGCGACGACAACCTCGCGCACGTCGAGTTCGATGTCGACACCAAGTACGCGGTCCTGGCCAGCACCCGGGCGGCGATCAAGTACGAGAACCTGGTCGGCGACCGCTATCTGGAGCTGCTGGAGGGGCCGGGCTCGGCTCGCCGGCTTTCCGACGGCGACACCATCGGCCTCGAGCAGACCCAGCCCGCCCTCGACCTCGACCTGCTGCTCGGCGGATTCAAGCCGCTGCTGCGCGGGCTCGACCCGGCGCAGGTCAACGACCTCACCGAGGCGCTGCTGCAGATCTTCCAGGGCCAGGGCGGAACGCTCGTGTCGCTGCTCAACAGCGGTGGCGGCTTCGCCAAGACCCTGGCCGATCGCGACGCGCTGATCGGCAGTGTGATCGACAACCTGAACACCGTGCTCGCCACGGTCAGCGATCGCGGCGATCAATTCGCCACCACCATCGACGAACTGCAGCGCCTGGTCAGCGACCTGTCCGCGGAGCGCGATCCGATCGGCAACGCGTTGCCGAGGATCGCGGGCGCGACCAAGGAGGTCAACGACCTGCTGGTGCAGGCCCGTCCCGATCTGCGCTCCACGATCGAACAGACCGGTCGGCTCGCCACCAATCTGGACGAGGGGTCCGACCACATCCAATGGGTGCTCGACAGACTGCCGGATACCTACAAGAAACTCATCCGGATCGGCGCCTACGGCTCCTTCCTCCAGCTCTACATCTGCGGTACCAACTTGTTGATCAGTGGCCCCGATGGCAAGCCGATGGAAGTCCACATGCCGGCGCTGCAGGTCACCGGAAGGTGTAAGCCCAATGAATGAGGACAAGTCGCCCGCGGCGACGATCGGCATCGTCGGCGTGGTGCTGGCGCTGACGATCTCGCTCGCGACGCTGCAATTCACCGACCTCCCGTTCATCCGCTCGGGGGCCGCCTTCACCGCGAACTTCCTCGACGCGGGCGGTCTCGTCCCCGGCGACCCGGTGCATGTGGCCGGTGTGCGCTCCGGCGAGGTACGGCAGGTGAGCCTCGACGGCGACAAGGTTCTGGTGAAATTCGATCTCGACGAGTCGATCGTGCTGGGGGAGAAGACGACCGCCGCGATCAAGACCAACACCGTGCTCGGCCGCAAATCCTTGGATGTGGTGCCGGACGGCCCCGGCGCCATCGGCGCACGGGACACCATTCCGGTCGAGCGGACCACCTCGCCCTACTCGCTCAACGAAGCACTGAGCGATCTCGGCGGGACGGTGCGCGACCTCGACCTGGAGCAGGTCGACCAGACCCTCGATACGCTGTCGGCCGCGTTCGCCGACACACCGGGCCCGCTGCGCAACGCGCTCGACGGCGTCACCGCGCTCTCCCGCAGCATCAACACCCGCGACCAGGCGCTGACCGACCTGCTGGCCAGGGCGCAGAACGTCACCAAGATCCTGGCCGACCGCAGCACCCAGCTCAACACGCTGCTCATCGACGGCAACGCGCTGCTCGGCGAGCTCGACCGGCGCCGGGCCGCGATCAACCAGCTCGTCGTGTACATCGACGATGTGGCCAGACAGCTTTCGGGCCTGGTCGCCGACAACGAGCCCCAGATGCGGCCGACGCTGGACCGCCTGAATTCGGTCCTCGCCCTGCTCCAGCGCAACAAGCAGAACCTCAACGATGCCCTCGACGGTCTCGGCCCCTACGCCGCCGCGCTCGGCGAGCAGGTCGGCAACGGACCCTGGTTCAACGCCTACGTGGTGAACGCGACAAGTGTCGAGCTCCGTCCGCTCGTCGACGCGCTGGTCTGGCCAGAACAACTGCCCCAGGACGTGATCGACATCTTCACCCACCCCAGGACGCCGTACATCGCTCCTGCCGAGGAGGATCCCCCGCGATGAGCTCGACCCAGCAGGTGCGCGGGTTGCCGCGCTGGACGATCGCGGTGGCGGTGGTGGTGATCGCGGCGCTGGTCGCGGTCGGTGTCTACCTCGTGACCGGCGCCGGAAAGAACACGGTGACCGCCTCGTTCACCTCGACCACCGGTCTGTACGCGGGCGACGAGGTGCGGGTACTCGGCGTCACCGTCGGCAGCATCGACTCCATCGAACCGGGCCGCGGCCAGGTTCAGGTGAAGATGAGCATCGACAGCGATATCGATCTGCCCGCCGACGCGCGCGCCGTCATCATCGCGCCGTCCTTGGTCTCGGCCCGATTCGTGCAGCTCGCGCCCGCCTACACCGGCGGCCCGAAACTGGCCGACGGAGCGCAGATTCCGCTCGAGCGCACCGCGGTGCCGGTGGAGTGGGACGAGATCAAGGCCGAGCTGACCAAACTGTCGGCGGCGCTCGGTCCGGTCGGTGACGACAAGCAGGGCTCCTTCGGCCGCTTCGTCGACACCGCGGCCCAGAACCTCGACGGCAACGGCCAGAAGTTCCGCGACACCCTGCGTGAACTCTCGGCGACCCTGACCACCCTGTCCGACGGGCGAACCGACCTGTTCGCCACCATCCGCAACCTGCAGAAGTTCGTCGAGGTGCTCTCGGCGAGCAACGAGCAGATCGTGCAGTTCAGCGGCCGGCTCGCGTCGGTGTCGTCGGTGCTTGCCGGTGCGTCGGAAGAACTCGGCGCCGGTCTGGACAGTCTCGATGTGGCACTGGCCGATGTGAAGCGGTTCCTCGAGGGGACCGGTGGGGAGCTGACCGAGGGCGTCGAGCGGCTCGCCGACGTCACCCAGACCCTGGTGGACAATCGGCCCGAGATCGAACGGGTGCTGCACTCCGGCCCCACGGCGATGGTGAACTTCTACCAGCTCTACAAACCGGCTCAGGGTTCGCTCACCGGCGCGGTGGCGCTCAACAACACGGCCAATCCGCTCAGCTTCCTGTGCGGATCGATCCGGGCCATCGAACACAACAACTCCGACCGCTCCGCCGACCTGTGCGCCGAGTTCCTCGCACCGGTGATCAGTTCGCTGGCAATGAATTACGTGCCGATCATGACCAACCCGGCCACCGGCGTCACCGCCTTCCCCGAGCAGCTGGTGTACAGCGATCCGAGCCTGGCCGGTGCGGTCGAGCAGGATCAGGCGCCGGTCGCGTCGCCGATCACCGTGCCCGAAGGTCTTGCCGGGCTTGCCATTCCAGGAGGACCGCGATGAGGCGGCGCATACTCGCCGGGCTGGCCGTCGGCGTCGCCGTGGCGCTCGGCACCACCGGTTGTCAGTTCGACGGGCTCAACTCGTTGCCCATGCCTGGCTCCGAGGGGCGGATGGACGGCTCCTACACGGTGCGCATCCAGATGCCCAATGTCACGACGCTGACCCGGAATTCGCCGGTGCGGGTGAACGACATCGAGGTCGGCAATGTCACCGGGATCGAGGTCGAGGGCTGGCACGCGCTGGTGACGGTCTCGCTCAACCCCGATGTGCGCCTGCCCGCCAACGCGGTCGCCAAGATCGGGCAGACCAGTCTGCTCGGCAGCAACCATGTCGAGTTGGCCGCGCCGACAAGCGAACCGCCGACCGGTCAGCTGCGGGGCGGCGATGTCATCCCGCTCGAACGGGCCGGTGCCTACCCGACCACCGAACAGGTGCTGTCGTCGCTGTCGGTGGTGCTCAACGGCGGCGGTATCGCGCAGCTCGAGACGATCACCACCGAGCTGAACGCGATGGTCAACGGTCGCGAGGACGAGATCGCCGACCTGCTCCCGCAGCTCAACGAGCTGACGACCGGGTTGCAGCGCCAGACCGGCAGCATCATCGCCGCGATGGAGGGTCTGGATCGGCTGGCGGTGAAACTGGCCGGTCAGCGTGAGGTGATCGCCGAGGCGATCGAGCAGATCCATCCCGCGCTCACCGCGCTGGCCGACCGATCGGCGAATATCGCCAGGGCGATCACGGCGCTCGGCGAGCTCGGCGACGTCAGCGAACGACTGATCAAGAACAGCGGCGACGACCTGGTGGCCAACCTGCGCAGTCTGGGCCCCGTGCTGCAGACGCTGGCCGACACCGGGACCAACCTGATCCAGGCGCTCGGCATCCTGCCGACCTTCCCGTTCCCGATCAGGAATATCGACAACGCGATCATGGGCGACTACCTGAATCTGTTCATCACCTTCGACCTGACCGCAAGCCGTCTCGACAGCAACTGGCTCACCGGGACGCCGCTCGGCGGTCGCTTCGGTGGTGTCGAGGGTGTGGTCGGCTCGTTCGCGCCGTCGACCGCGACGGATGCCGGTGACCCGGCCACCGCGCCGATGGCGCCCGCACCGGCCCCCGCACCCGCGCCCGCCATTCCCGGGCTACCGGCCATTCCCGGTCTGCCCGCCATCCCCGGCATCACCGCGCCGCTGCCCGGCCAGGAAGGGGCGGGTCGATGAAACTCACCCGGTTCGTGCGAGCCCAGCTCGCGATCTTCGCGGTGCTCACCGTGATCGGTCTGGTCGTGATGAGCGGCAGCTACCTGCATGTTCCCGCGATGTTCGGCATCGGCCGGTACGCGGTGACCGTGCAACTGGCCGCCACCGGCGGGCTCTACCCGACGGCCAATGTTTCCTACCGTGGCCAGAACATCGGCAAGGTGGAGGCGGTGCGGCTCACGCCCGCGGGCGTCGAGGCGGACCTGTCGATCGACAGCGACTACAAGGTCCCCGCCGATTCGAGTGCCTGGGTACGCAGTGTCTCGGCGATCGGCGAGCAGTACGTCGACCTCGTGCCGAGCGAACAGCCCGCCGACGGGCACCTGCGCGACGGCTCGGTGATCCCGGTGCAGCGCACCCACCTGCCGCAAGACGTGGGCGCGATGCTCGACCAGGCCGACAAATTGCTCGCCACCGTCGCCGATACCCGGCTGCGCCAGGTGATCGACGAGGCGTTCCTGGCGTTCAACGGCGCCGGACCCGACCTGCAACGGTTCATCGACTCCGCGGCGCTGCTGATCCAGCAGGCCGAGACCGACATCGAACCGACCAAGAAGCTGCTCGACCAGATCGGCCCCCTGCTCGACACGCAGATCGAGTCCGAAGCCGATATCCGTTCCTGGACAAACGATCTGGCCACGATCACCGACCAGCTCCGGGAAAGCGACCCGACGCTGCGAAACCTGTTGAACAACGGCCCTTCCGCGATGGAGGTGGTGAACAAGCAGTTCCAGGATCTGCGTCCCACCCTGCCGCTGCTGGCGCGAAACTTGGTGAGCCTCGGGCAGGTCGGGGTGACCTACAACGCGAGCGTGGAACAACTTCTGGTCGTCTTCCCGCCGTTGATCGCGGCGCTGCGCACCGCCATCCGCGGTCCGGCCAAATACGGCGTGATGGTCGACTTCATGACCGTGCTCAACGACCCGCCCGCCTGCACCACCGGCTTCCTGCCCGCGGAGCAGTGGCGGGAGCCGAGCGACCTGACGCCGATGGACACTCCGCCCGGGCTGTACTGCAAGGTCCCGCAGGACTCGAACATCGCGGTCCGCGGCATCCGCAACACCCCGTGCATGGAGTTCCCCGGCCGCCGCGCACCCACCCCCGAACTGTGCCGGACCGGGTTCGTGCCCGAGGGCAACAACCCGCCGTTCGGCGAGGTAGAGCCGGTCGCTCCGGCGTCCGCACCGGCAGGCGCATCGACGGGCGCTGTGACGCCCGCCGCAGCGCGCCCCTATGATCCGTCGACGGGTACGTACCTGGGCACAGACGGACGCACCTACCGCCAAGGTGACATCGCCACCGATGGCTCGGGCACCGTTCCGGCCAGCTGGCAGGCGATGTTGGAGGAGCAGCAACGATGAACGACAACGACAACCGCCGCCCGCGTCGCCGGGCCGCACGCTCGGCCGGGCCACCGGCCGAGGAGAAGGCGGCCGTGACGGTGGCCGTGAGTAAGAGCGAATCCACATCACCGGCTGCCGAGGTTGCCGCCAGGTCGGCCGACACGGTGAAGTTCGCCGAGGTCGCCGCCGCTGCTAGCGCGAAGGGCGCCGAGAGCGCGGCAGCACCCACGGTGAAACTCGGCAAGGATGCCGTGGAGCCCGCCGCCCGGCTCGACAAGGACGCCGTCGATTCGTCCGCTCCGACCGTGAAGCTCGCCGGCGGCATCGCGCAGTCCGAGGACGCGACGGTGCAGAACGTTCCCGACGGGGAGAAGAAGTCGCGCGTGCGTCGCGTCCTCGCCGTCGCGGCGGCGGCCGTCCTCGTACTCGCGCTCATGGTCGGTGCGGGCGCCTCCGCCGTCGCCGCGTTCATGACCGACGCCGAAGAGGACCTGCGCGCGGAGTACACCGAGACCGCACGCCAGGCCGTGCTGAACCTGACGACCATCCGCGCCGAATCGGCCAAGGAAGACATCGACCGCATCCTGGCCGTGGCGTCGGGCGACTTCAAGTCCGAGTTCGACGGTCGTGTCGACCCGTTCATGGATGTCGTCAAGCAGGCCAACGTGGTGTCCAACGGCAGCGTCGTCGAGTCGGCCATCGTCTCGGCCGACCTCGAATCCGCGCAGGTGCTCGTCGCCGCGAAACAGACGGTGACCAACAACGGTTCGCCCGAACCCCAATCGCGTCAGTACCGATTCCGCATCACCGTGACCAACGGTGAGACGGGCATGACCGTGTCGAAAGTGGAGTTCGTGGGATGAGCCGCAGAAGCGCACAGATCATTTTCGGCATCCTCGCCGTCTTCGGCCTGACCGCCGCCGCCGTGCTCGGCGTCAGCAGCTACCAGTTGTGGCAGCACGACCGTACCGAGCAGGCCCGCGGCGAGGCGATGAGCACGGCGAGCCGCACGGTGAGCGCCATGTTCAGCTATGAGCACGTCACCGTCGACACCGAGCTGCCCAAGGCGGCCGACGGCCTGAGCGAGTCGTTCCGCAACGACTACCTGCGGCTCATCGAGGAAGCCATCGCGCCGGGCGCCAAGGAGAAGCAGCTCACCGTCAAGGCGACAACGCAGGCCGAAGGCGTGATCTCCGCCGAACCGGAACACGCGGTGGTACTGCTGTACCTGAATCAGGTGACCACGAGCAAGGACACGCCGCAGGGCACCGCCTCGGGCAGCCGCGTCCGGGTCTCGCTGGACAAGACCGGCGATCGCTGGCTGGTTTCCCAGGTCACGCCGGTCTGAGTCCTAACGGCTGGTTTCGGGGTAGTTGTCGTCGTCCTCGCTGAGTAGCGCGGAGCCGGCCACACTGCCCTGGGAGAGGGCGTCGAGGAAGGCGCGGGCCCAGCGGTCCACGTCGTGGGTGAGGACCTGGCGGCGCATGGAGCGCATGCGGCGGCGTTTGGTGTCGCGGTCGTCGTCGAGGGCGCCGACGATCGCGTCCTTCACGCTGTCCAGGTCGTGCGGGTTGCACAGGTAGGACTGCCGCAATTCGGCTGCCGCACCGGTGAATTCGCTGAGGACCAGGGCGCCGTTGAGGTCGCTGTGGCAGGCCACGTACTCCTTGGCGACCAGGTTCATGCCGTCGCGCAGCGGTGTGACGAGCATGGCGTCGGCTGCCACGAAGAAGGCGATCAGCTCGTCGCGGGGGATCGGCCGGTGCAGGTAGTGCACCACCGGGTAGCCCACACGGGCGAATTCGCCGTTGATCCGGCCCACCTGACGTTCGATGTCGCCGCGCATCTTGATGTAGCTCTGTACGCGCTCACGCGACGGCGTTGCCAGCTGGACCATCACTGTCTCGGCCGGGTCGATGCGACCCTCCTCCAGGAGCTCCTGGAGGGCATTGAGGCGGATGTCGATGCCCTTGGTGTAGTCGAGACGGTCGACGCCGAGCATGATGTTCTTCGGATTGCCGAGTTCGGCGCGAATCTTGGCCGCGCGCTCACGCACCGACCGGCGTCGTGAGTGCTCGTCGAGTTCGGCGGAATCGATCGAGATCGGGAACGCGCCCACGCGCACCGTGCGGAAACCGACCTGGACCACACCGAGCTTGGACCGCACACCGATGGTGCCGCGCGAGGTGGGCTGACCGGCCAGCCTGCGGGCCAGGTACAGGAAGTTCTGCGCGCCACCGGGTAGATGGAAACCGATCAGGTCGGCACCGAGCAGGCCCTCGACGATCTCGGTGCGCCACGGCATCTGCATGAACAGCTCGACCGGCGGGAACGGGATGTGCAGGAAGAACCCGATGGTCAGATCCGGGCGAAGCATGCGAAGCATCTTCGGCACCAGCTGCAGCTGGTAGTCCTGCACCCAGACCGTCGCGCCCTCGGCGGCCACCTTCGCGGTCTCCTCGGCGAAGCGCCGGTTGACCTCCACATAGGCCGCCCACCAGGCCCGGTCGTACACGGGCCGCACGATCACGTCGTGGTACAGCGGCCACAGCGTGCCGTTGGAGAACCCCTCGTAGTAGTCCTCCACCTCCTGCGACGACAGCGGCACCGGATACAGCTCGAGCCCGTCCTCGATGATCGGCTCGACGTCGACATCGGGCACCCCGGCCCAGCCGACCCAGGCGCCTTTGTTGCTGCGCAGTACCGGTTCCAGTGCGGTCACCAGACCGCCGGGGCTGCGCTTCCACCGGGTGGTGCCGTCGGGCAGTTTCTCGAGGTCGACCGGAAGCCGGTTGGCGACGACGACGAATCCCGATCCCGCACCCGAGGGTGCCACGGGTTCCTCGGACGGACGGTCGTTGGACTGTTCATCGATCATCTGGTCCACTCACGCATCCTTTGCGTCGCAGGGTGCCGTTTTGAGGTTGTAGTAGGTGATTGCTCAGCTGGGGCCGATGCCGAGCATCGACAGCAGCATGCGGCACTCGTCGGCGTCCTCGGCATATGCCGCGACCACGCGCTGGGCCTGGCGAGCGGTCTCGTCGGCCAGCGGTTCGAGCTCGTCGTCGGCGATGTCGTTGGCGGTGCTCTTCGCGGCCATAGTGGTTCGTCCTCCCGGTTTTCCAACGCTCTTCGTGCGAGTAGTCAATAGTATCGGGCGCCGGTTACCGTGGATTGGTTCGTCAACCCGACCGAAAGGTTTCCCCATGCCACTGGCCACGGTGAACGGCATCGCACTGAACTATCAGGTCAAGGGCGACCGTACCAAGGGCACCGACGTCAAGGGCGGCGGTCCGCTGGTGGTGTTGATCATGGGAACCGGTTCGCCCGGACGCGTCTGGGAGCTGCACCAGGTGCCTGCGCTGGTCGCGGCCGGATACCGGGTGTGCACCTTCGACAACCGCGGCATCGCGCCGTCCTACGAGGCAGCGGGCGGTATGCGCATCGAGGAACTGGTCGCCGACACCGCCGCGCTCATCGAATTCCTCGACGAGGGCCCCGCGCTGGTCGCCGGTACGTCGATGGGCGCGCGGGTGGCCCAGGAACTGGCGCTTGCCCGCCCCGATCTCGTGCGCAAGGCCGTGTTCATGGCCGGTCACGGCCGTCTCGACCAGTTCCAGAAGACCCTGTCGGCCGGTGAGCAGGACCTCGACGCCTCGGGCGTGCAACTGCCCGCCAAGTTCGAGGCGGCCGTCACCGCGGTGATGAACCTGTCGCCCGCCACCATGGCCGACCGCAACGCCGCCCGCGACTGGCTCGACCTGTTCGAATTCACCGGCGGACCGGCCACCGCGGGCATTCGCGCCCAGCGCGCCATGGACCACGACTTCGACCGTGTGGCCGCCTACCGCGCGATCACCGTGCCCTGCCTGGCGATCGGTTTCGCCGACGACCGCATGATTCCCCCGTACCTGTCGCGCGAGGTCGCCGAGGCCATCCCCGGCGCCCGGTACCAGGAAATCCCCGACGCGGGTCATTTCGGCTACCTCGAACGGCCCGAGGCCGTGAACAAGATCCTGCTCGATTTCTTCGCGAGCTGAGGTAACCGCCTACGCGTAACGTATGGCTTGCTAGGGTCGACACAACGCTCGGGGCTTGCCGGCCTCAGCGATCCCGTACACAGCGCCAGTATCCAGTGAGGTGAAATGAGCACCAACCCCTTCGACGACGAGGACGGCCGCTTCTTCGTTCTGGTCAACGATGAAGAGCAGCACTCCCTGTGGCCCGCGTTCGCGGAGGTCCCGGCGGGTTGGCGCGTCGTGTTCGGCGAAGAAAGCCGGGCCGCGTGCGTCGAGTACGTCGAGAAGAACTGGACCGATATGCGTCCCAAGAGCCTGCGTGACGCCATGGCCGCCGACGACGCCGCCCGCGCCCAGTCCTGACCGGTACCTTCCGAATACTGCGCCGGGACCGCTCGCTGGGCGTCCCCGCGTGACACCGAACTCGGTGTCACGCGGCGGACGTGTCCGGCTATGATGGTCGCTGCCCTCCGGGGCACATCAGTACCCGCCTCCTTAGCTCAGTGGTAGAGCACCGCTCTTGTAAAGCGAAGGTCGTCAGTTCAATCCTGACAGGGGGCTCCGAGAAACCCGACTTGTGGATCAGGTCGGGTTCTTCTATTTCTCCGCCACCTTTCACCGGCCGTGGCCAGGAGAAGAATCTCTGGTGAACACCCCCATCGGCCCCTCTACCGAGCGGTGATTCGCGCCTAGCATCCAACACCAGGCTCGACCGAATTCAGTGGCAACGGGGGGTTGCGTGCAGGTCTCACCAGAAGAACTCAGGACGGCGGCGGGGACCATCGACGAAGTCGTCGGTGATATCGGGCGTTTACCAGCCTTCGATGCGGGTGGTGGGGTGCTCGGAACGCTCGGGTCGTTCATGCAGGGCTCGCTCACCGGTCCCGAACTCGACAAACTCGAATCAGCCCGCACCAAGGCCCTGCGTGTGGTGTCCGGACGGTACAGCGAGCTCGCCAGCGTGCTGCGGCACAGCGCCGACGCCTATCGGGAAACTGATATCGACACCGCGACCCGGCTGAGTGCGCTAGGCGACCTCAACGCGGGAGTGCGCTGACATGGCGCCTACCCGTTCACAAGTCATGTACTGGAATATCGACCTCGATTACCCGGCGCGACAAGCTGATTCGATCAGCCAAGGGCTCGTCACCGCCGCGTCGAAGATGTACACGACGATCGCGGGGCTCGACTGGTCGGGCGAGGCGTACACCGCCGCCGCGACCCGCGCCGATCGCGAGCAGACCCAGATGCGCGTTCTGGCAAGCGCATTCGACGACCTGGCCGCCGCATGCCGCACCGGGCAAGCGGCGATGGCGCCGATCGTGCAGACCCTGAAGACAACCGTCCGAGACCTCGAGGCGGACAGTTTCACTGTGCACGAGCAGTGGGATGTCTCAGAAACGCTGACCAATGCCGCACCCGATGCGGTCCGTGCCAACGAAGCGGCCAATCAGACGGTGTCGTTGCAGCGTCTCGCCGCCGAGCTCGGCTGGGCGGATGAGGCATGCGCACAGGCCATCCGTACCGCTCTCACCGCGATTGCCACGCTGGCGCCCGAGTCGGCGGGCCTCAACCCGACCGCCGCCGAACGCGACCTCGCGGACTTCATGAGTGGGAAAGCTACGCCGGAGGAACTCGAGCGGTTGACCCTCGCCACCACCCTCACTGAGCAGCAGCGTGCCGACCTGCTCGCTGGGCGACCGGTGGATCTACCCCAAGAACAGTACGATTACCTGCAGCAACTGATGCGCTCGATGGAGGGCAAGAGCGTCGAACAGATCGCGGCGATCGGTGCGGGGTTGCCCGAGGACCAGCAGAACACCGTCAGCGCCGGTGTCGCCAACGCACTGCAGCTCATGTCGAACCCACAGGTCACCACAATGGGCATGGTGGGTGATACCGCTCATGTTGCCGATCGCGGCGGCATGACCCAGCTGCCGGCCCCGATCCGCACACTGCTCACCGAGAGCCCGCTGCAGAAGGGCAAACCGGGCGATTCCGGCCACGGCAATCCCGTCGACCTCGGCGACACCGTGCCCCGAGCCGATGATTTCACCACGCTCGCCGAGTTGATGAACCGCGGCGACGACGGTCTCGCACAAGGCAGCGATCTGGACCGGGGTGTTCTGAAACAGGCGGCGGAAATCGTGGGCGGGGCAAACACCGTCGGCGAAACCGGAATCACCGCTGACAATCCGGACAAGCTCGCCAGTCGGATGCTGGAGGCGGCATCGGGCGACCATCAGGCGGTTCACGACTTCCTGACCGGCGACAATATGTCCGCAACTGTGTCTCCGGGGCAGACTTACGATGCACAACAGCACATCGGCGCATTGCTCGACAACAACTGGGCGGGCCAAGAACAGGGACTCACCGCCGTGTTGCAGGGCATCGATGCGCATGCGATGTCGGATGACCAGCATCTGAATTCGCAAGCGGGGGCCTCGGCCGGGGAAATTGCCGAATACATCGGCTCCCACAAGGATCAGCTGCTGCATATAGACGGCAGTGTGGAGTCGATCGGCTCGGCGAATCCCAAGATTACCGGGGCGCTCGGCGATCTGATGTCGAACTACATCCCGAATATGGTCGGCGTCCGACCCGAACTACTGCAGACCGGTGGATTCAGTGCACTCGGTCAGGATCAGGTGAACAATATCTTCGCGGTGATGGATTCCAATCCCCAAACGGCCGTGAATTTCAACACCTCGGCCTATGCTGCGATTTCGCAGCTGAATCAGCAGTTCGGGCTGAGCGGTGGCCAGGACTCGGCGCTTGGCATGTGGGCAGGCAAGATCGATCAGGGAGCCCAGGTCGGGATGCAACTCGAGTTGGACACCCGTATCAAGGACCAGGCCGAGGCGCTCAAGGAAAAGCAGGCGTTGTTCGATTCTGTGCGTGAGGGCACCGCCTTTGCGGGCAAGCGATTGCCGATTATCGGCGACGACAGTACCGAATTGGCATGGAAGATGACTTCTCCCCACGTGCGTTCGTGGCTCCTCGGATCGGTGCCCGAGATCGGACCACAAGCCGACATCAGCGCGGAGGGGAACTCGTCCGAGCGCTACTACAACGTGTTGCAGGGGATGTCGCTCGCATCCGGACAACCGGACTATCGTAACGACCCCGACGTCGGACAATTCTTCGATCCGGCAACAGGGAAACTGAAGTCGTACGAGGATATCGGCCGGATGAACGGAGATTCCCCCGAGACGAATTTGGTCGAGTTCAATGGTGCGATGATGCGTTTTCTCCCCGGTCTCGTACAGTACGAAGCTCAGTGGGACAACGGGAAGGATCCCCGCGAGAGCGGGACGCGGTAATGGGGTGGGCGCGAGTGTGGGGCGCCGCCGCGGTAGTTCTCGTCGGTACGTGCGCCGGCTGTTCACCGAAGGATGCGGAGCCTTACCGATTGCCCGAGTATCTTCATGTCAGTTTTCGCTGGTCGGCAGATCCGGGTATCGAGGTGCGGTCCGCACCCGCTGCAGTTGTCCGGGGATTCGTTGAATCGTCGTTTGTCGCATGGGCGACCAATACAACCTTCCTGCACGAAGGTGTTGCCGACACAACGTATCCGGGATTTCGGGTATTTTTCGATAATGCCGAGACCAGCAGGACTTTGTATTTCGGAAAGTTCGGACATGAAGTCATCGCCGCTGATCGACCAGCTTTCGGGACAATGTACGCGCATTTCGTCGACCTCGATCAGCAACCCGACGGTGGTTGGCGTGCGGGGGTCTGTACCTGGGCCGACGCGGTGGTGACTCAGCGGGGGCCCCGCGAATTTCAGCCGTTCGGTGCGAACGCCCTCAATCCACACTGGACAACGCTCGACTTCAGGCGGGCTACCGACAGGCCAGTGGCGGTGCCGACGCTGTCCGGGCCTGCGCGATACCCCACCGACGACGTTTTCGAAGGATGGGTGCTGCGCGACACCACCATCACCGAGAAGTGGTCCACGCGCGCGAGCAGCGACCCTTGCGCCACAGTTGAGAATCCAGTGCCTCCGGAGCTGCGCAACCCGCAACCCTTCAGGCAACCTGCGGCGCTTCCAGAATTGCCACCCGAACCAGGATGGCCTGAGTAACAGGCGGATTCGGGGAGCTCGCGCTGGATCCTCTCACTTCGGGAGGGAACGCATTACTTCTACACTGCCGTCGGGCCGACCTTCTGATTACTCTGAAACGGTTAGTTCGTCCTGATTCATCGGTGCGGTAGCAACGGGATGGAGGATCGGCGTGGCTGTTTACGAGGTGGGGCATCGGTCGGCTGTGGTGAGTGGGGCGGGGTCGGGGATCGGACGGGCGGTGGCGCTCGGGCTGGCGGGGAACGGGGCGTCGGTGGTGGTGTTCGATCTGAACGAGGGGGCGGCGCGGGAGGTTGCCGACGAGATCGTGGTGAACGGGGGGACTGCGGTGGCGCTGGCCGGGGATGCGGCTGATCCGGGGGACGTGGCAAGGAGTGTGGCGGCCGCGCAGGAGATGTTGCCGTTGGGGATCGCTGTGAACAATGCGGGGATCACGGGGGAGCGCAACGCGATCGGTGATTATTCGATCGAGGGGTGGCGCAAGGTGATGGCGGTGAATCTCGATTCCGTGTTCTACGGAATGCGCGAGCAATTGCCGGTGCTCGCGGCCAACGGTGGCGGGGCGATCGTGAATATGGCGTCGATCCTCGCCAGTGTCGGAAATCCCGAATACGCCGGATATGTCACCGCCAAGCACGCGCTGCTCGGTCTGACGAAGAACGGTGCCCTCGAATACGCCAGGCAGAATGTCCGCGTGAACGCCGTCGGACCCGGCTACATCCGCACCCCGCTCCTGGCCGACGATCCCGAAACCACCAAGTTCCTGGAAGACAAGCACCCGATCGGCCGCCTCGGTACGCCGGAAGAGGTCGCCAACCTGGTCCTGTTCCTCGCCAGCGACGCCGCCAGTTTCATCACCGGCAGCTATCACCTCGTAGACGGTGGCTACACCGCGCAGTGAAAGAGTCTGCCTACCAAGCCGACTGGTTTTGGTCGGCGGCCGCTCGGGCGATGAGGTTTTGGAGCTCTTTGTTCAAGCGGTCGGAGGTCAGGGGGTGGGCTGAGACTCGGGTCGCGTCTCGAAGGAGATAGCGGCCGTCGTCGGTGTAGTCGATGACCTGGAGTGTTGTGCCACCTTCTTGCCAGCCGTCCAGGGCGGGACCCTTGTCGACGCGGAATTCGGCGTAGGTGCGGAACGGGCGTTTGAGGAACGCCAGGGCGTGTTCGGCCGGAGTCCGACGGGTGGCGTAAGGGTCTGGGGTGGTGGTGAATTCGTCGCGGTGCAGGTCGAAACCCTGGCTTGTGCCCGGCGGAACCGTCGGCAGGATGGAGATCAGCCGCTGGGTCACGGCGTGGGCGGGGCGCAGGTAGATGAGGATGTTGGCGCCCTGGCCGTATTCGGGGCCGGGGAGTTGAGCCGCGACGGTGCCGATGGTTGACTCGGTTGTCGCACACGCTCGGACCATGCGGGTCCGGCCGTCGAAACGGTGACCGAACAATTCGATGCGGATCTCCGGATGCGCCAAGGCGTGCAGGGCGTGGTACAGCGACTCGTCGTCGCCGATCTTGGCGATCAGGGAGTCGGCGGCGATCCGGCATTCACGGTCGAACTCGGCCTGCGTTTCCACACCTGCGGTGAAGGTCAGCGGCCACGGCATGCGGTCGCGGCCGAGAGTTTCCCAGGCGACCCAGAATTCGAACTGGGTGAGCTCCCAGTTGTCGGTCATGCGTCGCCACCGATGACCGGCGGGACATGCGCCCGGTCCGGACCGAGCAGTTCCTCGTGCACGCCGCGCAGATAGTCGGGAGCTCCGTGTTCGTTCTCGTCGTCCTTGCCACCGCGCGCGCCCGGTGCGCCCATGCCGCCCATGCCGGGCATCCCCGCCCGGCCCGCCGACCCGCCTGCGGACGCGGCGAGCTTCTGGCCTGCTCCGGCGCCGGGGGCGGCACCGCCTGCGCCGGGGAGCGAGCTGCCCGCGCCGGGAACGCTCGGGCTTCCGCCGCCCGCACCTGCACCCGCACCTGCGCCGCCGCCTGAGCCCAGGCCGTTCGGGGTGGTGCCTGCTGGCGTGGTTGCGGCTGGGTTCGTCGCCGGGGTGGAGGCCGGTGTGGTGTCCTCGGGTGTCGTGGCGGCGGGTTCCTCCGTCGACGATGAGGAATCGTCGCCGCTGTCCTCGTCGTCGCCCGGTTCGGTCGTTGTCGGGTCTTCCGGCTCGGTGGTCGTGTTTGCCGGGCTCGTACCCGGGGTTCCACCGGTGTTGCTGTTGTCGCCGTTGGTGATTCCGCTGCCGGGGCCGTCGCCGGGATCGCCGTTCCCCGGGTTGTCCTGCTGCGGTTTGGACGGTCCCGGCACCTTGGGGACCTGGGTGTCGGACTGCTGGGCAACCGGCTGGTAGACGGTTCGCATGACCTCACGGGCGGCGGCCTGCGCGGCTTCCGCCCGGCCGGCGCTTGCGCTATCGATGACCTTCCCGGTGGCGGGCGAGAGAACGGACACCAGGATTCCCAATTTGCTGTCGCCCTGGTCGTCGGACTCGTGCGGGACCGAGTACTTCACCTGCTGAAAGCCCGACCGCGCCTCGTCAATCTTGTTGGCGATCAGCTTGGCGGCCTGATCGACCTTGTGGATATCCGCGAGATACGCCTTGGTGCTGGCCAGTGCCTGAGTGGCAGCGCTACCCGCCCATCCACGCTCCATCTCCTTGCTGATGTTGTCGTGGAAGGCGGTCGCTTTGGCCGTCGTATCGTTGGCCAGCTGGGTCCAGCCTTGAATGCTTGTGCTCATCTGGCCGATGTCGATCGACTCGACGAACTGCATGATGCGGGAATGCGACATGTCGGTGAAAGTCTCCATCACCGGCGGCACGACCTGCTGGGTGTACTCACCGGAGAAACCCGAGGCCAGCGCCTGGTTCTCGCCGTAGATGCGGTTCCGCTCCTTGTTCCCGTCGGCCTGCGCGTCCAGTTCGGACTGCGCCGGCGCGATATCGGAATCGAACAGTGAGCCGACGCGATCCGTGGCCGCGCGCAGATTCGACAGTCCGGTCATAAAAGCTACGAACGGCATGGTTCCCCCAGTAGTCAGTCGAGCTTGTTGGTCTGCTGCTTGATCGCCAGTTGAGAGGCTTCGTCGCAGTTCTTGAATGCGGCACCGGCTTTGCGGTACATGTCGGCCATTTGAGTAAGGATCTCGATGTGTTGGGTTACCGCATCCAAGTATGATCCGCTTCCCGGCCCGCCCTCCGCGAGGTCGGCAAACTTCTTCGCGAGGGTACCTGCGGAATTGAGGTCGCCGAACGAGTCGGCGTCGACCATCCTTCGGGTACGCAGGGAGAGTGTCCGCAGGTCGGTGATGTAGTCCTCGCACCACTTCGCGCAACGCTCAGCAGCGTCGGATTCGATTATCAAGCGCCCGCCGGCGGCTTCACCAGCCAGTCGCTGAAATTCTTGTGCGGCAGCGTTAGTCATGGCAGTCGGCTCCTTTCGGCAGAGGGCGTCTACTGCGGGATGTAATCGATGAAGTGTGGGGCAGCATCCTCGGCAAGGACACATGGGTCGATAGTCGACTTACTGTCGACAAACTTTGTGGCGTTGATGAGCGCGCGACCTTGCTGTGTTTCCACGGCAATTTCGCACTCGACCGGAACTGCTTCGTCGCCGATTGTGAATCGCAGGGCTTTTCGGTCACCTATCGTGACATCTTTGAAGTCGTGGTAGCGATCGTTAGCGCGAATCTCTTCGATGGTGTAGACGGTGGACATGAACGAGATGAAGTGATCGCCGCCCCGCCACGCGCAGCCCTTCCACTCCGCCCGCGGGACCGAGAAAAGGTTGGTGTCCTTCGACGCCGGGTCGAGTCCCGCCGCGACCAACGCACTCTCCGGCACCCCACACGGATCGAACAACTGCTCCTTCGTCAACGGAGCCCCACTCACCTCCGGCTGCCCGTCCACACTCTGCCCACACCCGGAGAGCACGAGCGCAACGCCCACCCCCACGGCGATCCCCACCAGTCGCATCGTCTCTCCTCTTCGCACAGAACCACTCGCTCTCTTTAGACGCGCGCCGACCCATTCCGGTTCCATTGCCGACCAACCCCTCGAGTTGACGGGCCGACGCTGTCAGCCTCCCGCGGCCCGCGAGCGTTGCGGCTGGGCCGGGCGACGTAAAGCCGCTCGCCAACGTATCCACGGTGTCCATATCGGCGGCGACCGAGTTGTCGCCGTGGCGGTGCCCGTGGGTTGGCACGGGCACCAGTAGCGATCAGGCGGGGACGTTGGCTCCGTAGCCCAGGTCGCGGAGGGCGGCTTTGATCTTGGACTGGGCTTCGTCGAGGGATTCGGGCGTGGGGGAGTTGTCGGCTCCGGAGATGTCGAAGTCGCCCATGGAGTAGGCGGGGAAGACGTGGGTGTGCAGGTGGGGGACCTCGAGGCCGGCGATGAGGAGGCCTGCGCGCGGGGCCTCGAAGGCGGCGCGGACGGCCTGGCCGATCTTCTGGGCGACGGCCATCAGGCGGGCCATCACGTCGGGGTCGATGTCCTGCCACTGGTCGATCTCGGCGCGGGGCACCACGAGGGTGTGGCCCTGAGTGACGGGGGCGATGGTGAGGAAGGCGACGAATTCGTCGTCCTCCCAGACGAAGCGGCCGGGGATCTGACCTGCGATGATCGCGCTGAAAACGGATGCCATAGAGCGAGCCTAATCTGCCCTTTGGCACCCCCGCCTGCTGCCGTCGAGGGCGAGTGGTCACCTCCCGCTGTTGTCTGCCACGCCGACATCGACCTGCGACGTGCCTCTGCTCGGGTGATTCGCGGCTGGGTGTCGAGGACGTGGTCATCGGGCCGCATGAATGGTCGGGCGGGTCGTGGCGAATCGGCCCTGAGCATCGCCTGACGGGTCGAGAGTCGTGCATTAAAGTACTGGCGGCGCGATTATGGAGGGGAGATTCGCTTGCCAGATGTTGATCCTGTCTCTGGTCAGATCGAACAGCTTCAGCGCGCACTCAACGACGCGCGAGGCACAGCGACGAGCCCGGACGGAGCGCTTCGGGCCGAAGTCGGCGCCAATGGCACCTTCCACAGCCTTGAATTGACCGTTGAAGGGGAAGCGCTCACACCGCAACAGGTCGTTGCGATGGTAGTCGACCTGCATCGCCAGGCTCAGGCGCAAGCCGCTGAGGCTATGCACAAGGCGGTGGCGGCTTTGGGGAACGATCCGCGGTTGCGGGAGGGACGTCGAGCGGTCGCCGATAGTCTGGCCGCCCCGTCGGCGGAGCAGCCGCCAGCGAGTAGCCCTTCGGTGAGTAGCACGCCAATGAGTAACCGACCGGCGAACGTGGTAGAGGCACAGCAGTCTGCGCAGACACAACTGCCGCAGCAACGGAGGACAGGCCGCGCCCGCAGTCCCCGCTCAACCGACCGGGCCCGCGTAGCACGAAAACCCGATCGCGACATGGTCGTCGAACCAACCGATGTGGTCGATGAGGAAACACTGTACTTCCGCGAACGCAATCGCAATGGATGGCTCATCGACGGATGGGTGAAGCTCGAGAGTGGGGAGTAGAAGATCATGGCTGCAGTAGACCTGAGCCTGGATACAGGACGCGCGAAAGAACTCGCGACAACGCTTGGCAACGCAGAGTCGGACATGGCGACTGTGTTCGAGGGCGAGACCGGCGATGCTGGTGTCACGCTGCCTGGCACGAACATTCCTAATGTAGCGACTACCGCGCTCACCAAAGTGTCCAAGGCCTCCCGCACTCTGATCTCGGAGTACGAGGCGCTGTCGACCGGCACCTCAACCTCCGTCATCGAGTTCGAGAACCAGGACACCACCACCGCGAGCGGTATCGCCGCAAACCAGGGGGCGTTGGCATGACCACGTTGAGTCCATCGGAGCAGAAATCAGCAACTGATGCTGGTGCGTTGACAGTCGCGCAGGTCCTCGGATGGAACACCGATAGTCTCAGCACGCTGGGAAGTAGATGGACCGCGCAAGCAGTGGAGCTGACGACATTCGACGACGCGAAAGCCCGGGCGGTCGACGCGAGCCACGACTACTGGACCGGTACCGCGGGCGACGCGATGCGGACCAAACACGAAGAAGTCCGCGCCACGACCAAGACCCTCATCGTGGCGCTGCAAGATGGTGCCACGGCCGCGCGACAGGGCGAGACCAGCTTGACCACGGCGAAAACCGCTGTGAGGAACGCCGTGGATACCGCGAAGTCCAATGGATACGAAGTCGCCGATGACGGCACCGTCACAATATCGACGACTACCCACCAGACCTTGCTCGCTCAACTCCCCGACGCGTCGTCGTATTCCGTTGCGGCTGGCGCGCTGCAGGTCGATGCTGATGCGTCCACAGTTGCAATCAAGAATGCGTTGGAGAACGCCCGCACGGCAGCTGTCGCGGTCGAGACGGCGCTCCAGAAGGCGTTCGCAAGTCTGACTGAAGGCGACTCTCCCACCACGCTCCTAGCCGGGAACCCCCAGAATGTCTCCGACCCAGAGGTCCTGGCGCCAGGACCGACCTCGGCTGGTCAGCAGATCGTCGACGCCAAGTACGACTATTATAAGGCGCTGATCGAACGAAATGGGGGAACTTTCGACGAGGGGGTTGATCAGAAGAATTTGCTTGCCATTCGAAAGGAGACGAATACTGCCGCGAACGGCGGAAACGGGGTTTACGACGACAAGGCAGTTCTACTCTGGGTTGACGAACGTGGAGTAAAGCACGTCAGCGAGTACAAAGCCAACACGGATCCGACGAATAGATACATCGACACAGATGAGGCGGTTGATGTGAACGGGGACGGCAAGAAGGAGCTCGGCCGACTCCCCGCCGGGTCCTATGAATACGGGCACAATTGGTTCAAGAACAAGCATGACAGCGTCGGTGACGGAAACGTATTCAAGATGCCGGAGGGTTCGAAAGCGGAAGCGGAGTACGACACCGATCACGACGGGTTGTTCAATGAGAACGTCCGTGCTGGGGGTGGCGAAACTATGTACTGGCATTGCGGGAGGGAGGAAGGGGCGGGGGAGAAGGAGGGCGTCGCCAGCGCGGGGTGTCAGACAATGCCGCCCGACGATTGGAGCCGATTCACCTCCGATATGGGAGTCTCGGTCAATGATAAATTCACGGGCGAACAGACACCTCTACGTTACACACTGGTGAATGAGAACTCGGCGAACGGAAATACGGAGTATCGGCATAACGATGGAACAGTCTGAGCGCCGGCGGCCACCCTTGCCGATGGTTTGGAAAATACCGATGGCGGTGGCCACGGTCGCAACGCTCGCTAGCTGCGCCTGGTTGTTGTGGGCGTGCTGCAGGGTTTTCGATGATGACGAGGTCAGGTTTTGGGCAGGGGCGGCCGCTGTCGTTCCGATCATGGTGTGGCTCGTGTCGACGATCATTTCTGCCATACGGTATTCGGGGTGGTGGCGCTGGAGTTTGGTTCTGCCGTTGTGCGTGATCATCACCGTGTTGCTGACCGAGTTCTATGTACCTGGTCGAATCGGCTGGCAGATGTCGCGAGGTGATATGGAGCGTGCCGCAGCCGAATGTGAAAGATTGGGCGCCCAGTACAGGAATGCGACATCCGGCGATCCTGCCGCGCTGATCGGGCAGTACGAATTCCATCGTATAGAAGACGGGCCTGATGGAGAATGCGAATTCCATTTTCCGAAGGGCTATCAGGGTGTTGGCAACGGGTTTGTTTATATCCCCTCCGGCCGAAATCCGGACGGAATCGGCAGTGGTGATACAAATTATGTCCACTTGGGTGGACACTGGTATTACTACAAGTGACTCACACGGCGACGTAGTGGGACAGGATGCCCTGTACCTCGTAGATGTCGACCTGGCGGTTGAATCGCTGCTTGACCGGTTCGTGGCTGCCGCTGAGCCAGATGTAGAGCTCGGCGTCGAGGTCGAAGGTGCCTGCTGTTTCGACGGCGAAGTGGGTGATCGAGCGGTACGGGATGCTGTGGTAGCTCACCTTGCGGCCGGTGACGCCCTGTTTGTCGATCATGATGAGGCGCCGGTTGGTGAACAGCATGGCGTCGCGGACCAGCAGGTAGGCGGCGTACACCTGCTCGCCCTGGCCGAACAGTTTGGCGTATTCCTGCTGGGCGGCGGCGGGGTCGATGCGACCCGCGTTGCCCATCATGCCGTCGAGCAATCCCACGATCGTCCCCCGCTTCCGCTGTTGGATCCATTGTGGCCCAAGCCGACCCGATACGGCCAGGGTGAACCGTGGTCGACGGGCAGATGTCGGGATCAGGGGGTCGCGCGTGTGCGCGCGGCGGCGCGACTAATCTGTTCCGGTGCGCGTACTCGTCATCGGTTCCGGAGCCCGTGAACATGCCCTCGTCCTGGCGCTGCGCCGGGATCCGTCGGTGACGGCGGTGATCGCCGCCCCAGGCAATCCCGGTATCGGCCAGCAGGCCGAGCTGCGGCCGGTCGATCCCTGCTCGGCCGAGGACGTGGCCGCGCTGGCCGGTGAGGTCGCGGCCGACCTGGTGGTGATCGGGCCCGAGGTGCCGCTGGTGCTCGGTGTGGCCGACGCGGTGCGCGCGGCCGGGATCCCCGTGTTCGGCCCGTCGGCCGACGCGGCGCGGATCGAAGGGTCCAAGGCGTTCGCCAAGGATGTGATGGCGGCGGCGGGTGTGCGGACGGCGCACAGCGAGATCGTCGACACCCCGGCCGACCTGGATGCCGCGCTCGACCGTTTCGGCCCCACCTGGGTGGTCAAGGACGACGGCCTGGCCGCCGGCAAGGGTGTGGTGGTGACCGCCGATCGCCGGGCCGCCCGCGATCACGGTGCCGAGCTGCTCGAGCAGGGTCATCCGGTGCTGCTCGAGTCGTTCCTCGACGGGCCGGAGGTTTCGCTGTTCTGCCTGGTCGACGGCGAGACCGTGGTGCCGCTGCTGCCCGCGCAGGACCACAAGCGCGTCGGTGACGGCGACGCGGGCCCCAACACCGGTGGCATGGGCGCCTACACCCCGCTGCCGTGGCTGCCCGCCGAGACGCTCACCGAGATCGTCGACGATGTCGTGAAGCCCGTTGCGGCCGAACTGGTTCGGCGCGGCAGCGGTTTCTCCGGGCTCCTGTACGCCGGTCTGGCGATCGGCACCAACGGTCCGGCCGTCGTCGAATTCAATTGCCGCTTCGGTGATCCCGAGACCCAGGCGGTGCTCGCGCTGCTCGACAGCCCGTTCGCCGAGCTGCTGCACGCCACCGCCACCGGCCGCCTCGCCGAGATCGATCCGCCGCGCTGGAAGGACGGCTCGGCCGTCACGGTCGTGCTCGCCGCCGAGAACTACCCCGCCCGTCCCCGCACCGGCGACGTGATCACCGGTGCCGAGGAAGGCGCGCTCGACGGTGACACCCTCGTCCTGCACGCGGGCACGGCCCTGCGCGAGGACAAGGCCCTGGTCTCGGCGGGTGGCCGCGTCCTCAATGTCGTCGGCATCGGCGAGGACCTGGCCGAGGCCCGCGAACGCGCCTACGCCCGTCTTGCCAAGATCAAGCTTCCCGGCAGCCATTTCCGCACCGATATCGGCGCCACCGAGGTCGTCGTCCCGGAACGGAAGCGGTAGCCGGTCAGGTCAGGCTGAGGCCGTGCAGGGCCAGCCAGGCCTGGGGGTCCACGTGCTGGCCGTTCTGGACGATCTCGAAGTGCAGATGGGGGCCGGTGGAGTCGCCGCGGTTGCCGATGCGGGCGATCTGCATGCCCGCGGGGACGCGTTCGCCCGGGGAGACGAAGAAGTCGTACATGTGGCCGTAGATGCTGATGGTTCCGTCGTCGTGGCGGATGCGGACCCACAGGCCGAAGCCCTGGGCGGGGCCCGCCTCGACGACGGTGCCGTCGGCGACGGCGTAGATGGGGCTGCCGATGGGTCCCGCGATGTCGATGCCGCGATGCATGGTGCCCCAGCGTGAGCCGAAACCGGATGTGAACAGCCCCTTGGCGGGCAGGCTGAAACCGCCGGTCGACGGGGTGCTCGCACCGGGAACCATGACGCCGGGCACCACGGGGGCGCGTTCGCCCATCCAGTCCTGCCACTGGCCCGACGACGCGGCCGCCGCCTCGGCTTTGGCGCGTTCCAGGGTGGCCCGGGCCGCCGCGGCGACCACCGCGGCCTCGCGGCGCTTCTCGCCGTTGTCGATGGCGACGAGCAGGCGGCGCACCGACTGCGGGTTGGGTGGGATCTGCGGGGGATAGGCGATGGCGACCCGCTGGGCCTCACCCGGTGCGAGCGGCCGGTCGACGAGCCCGCTGAACTGCCCGTCCGAAGCCGCGAGCACCGCGACCACCGCGACGCCCGCGATGAGCACACGCCGCTCGACGAGCACCGCACGCACCCGCTCGCTGCTCGGCCTGCGCGACCACAGTTCCGTCGCCCGCCGAGAAGGCCGCTCCCAGAACACTTTCCGAATGTCACCACGGCGCAGGTCAGCCGCGATATCCCCGAGCGCCGGATGCTTGCCGGCCCACGCCGACACCCGATCACGCACCGGCACCTGTGCAGGTAGATGCTCACGCCAATTCGCCCGGAGCACAAGACCGTTCATGGTCGAACGGCGAGTATGTAAGGTACCCGACCTGTTCGGTGTGACAGCCCCCATTTCATCGCTGTCCGACTCGGCACCGCCGTCCGAGCCCGCCCTCGGCCGTGCGGCGTGGCCCGCCGTCGGGACGACATCGCCGTTCGCCCTTGTCCCGCGTGGCGTGGAATCACCGTTCGCCTGCACGTCGCAGGCCTCGATCCCGTGCGCCTCCTCGGTGGTGTTCGCATCGGCGGACGCGGTGTCGCGATCGACCATCGCTCCGGGCACGGCATCGGCGACGACTCCTCGCCCCGCATCGGCAGGCTCGCGCACCCCACCCGACGCGAGTCCGTCCACCTCGGTCCGCCTCATACCGCCCCCACGACCCTGTCCCGGCGCCACGCTTCCAGTGGCGTCGGTGCCTGCGTATTCGCTGTCGGAGCCATTGTGCCGACCATATCTGTGCAGGCGCGCGATCGGGTGATCTACCGTCTCTCGGGTGTCCACAGAATCGCTACGGTCGACCATTCCTCCCTTCTACGTGATGGACGTGTGGAAGGCGGCCGCCGAACGGGCCAGGTCGCACGGTGACGTGCTGGTACTCGCGGCGGGGCAGCCGTCGACGCAGGCGCCCGCGCCGGTGCTGCGGGCGACACGTGCGGCGATCGACCACGAGCTGCTCGGGTACACCGAGACGTTCGGGATCCTGCCGCTACGCGAGGCCATCGCGGGCCATCACAGCGAGACCTACGGCTACGACGTGCACCCCGACGAGGTGGTGGTGACCACCGGATCGTCGGGCGCGTTCACGCTGATCTTCCTCGCCGCCTTCGACGTGGGCGACACCGTCGTGGTCGCCCGGCCGGGCTACCCGGCCTACCGCAACACGCTCACCGCCCTCGGTTGCCGGGTCGTCGAGCTGGACTGCGGCCCGCAGACCCGCTTCCAGCCGACGGTGGCGATGCTCGAGGCACTACCCGAACCGCCTGCGGGGCTGGTGCTGGCGAGCCCGGCGAATCCGACCGGAACCATGATCGACCCGGCGGAGCTGGCCGCCATCGCTTGTTGGTGCGAAACGCACGGCACGCTGCTGATCTCCGACGAGATCTATCACGGCATCACCTACGCGGGCGCGAGCACGCCGACCTCCTCGGCGTGGGAGTTCTCCCGCGACGCGGTGGTGATCGGGTCGGTGTCGAAGTACTTCTCGATGACCGGGTGGCGGCTGGGCTGGATGCTCGCGCCCGCGCACCTGCGCCCCGCGTTGCAGCGGCTGGCGTCGAACATGACGGTGTGCCCGCCCGCGATCTCGCAGTACGCGGCGGTGCACGCCTTCGGGCCCGAGGCCAAGGACGAACTCGACGGGCACGTGCGCCGGTACGCGACCAATCGGGCGTTGCTGCTCGAGGGTTTGCCCGCGCTCGGCATCACCGATCTGGCGCCCGCCGACGGTGCCTTCTACGCCTACGCGGATATCGGTCATTTGACCAGTAATTCACTGGAGTGGTGCGCACGGGTTCTCGCCGAAACCGGAGTGGCGGTGGCACCGGGACTCGACTTCGATACCGAGCGCGGTCTTCGCACGATTCGCTTTTCCTTCGCAGGCGCCACAAACGACATTTCCGCAGCGCTGGACCGGTTGTCAACGGTGATGTCCCCCAACAACTTTCCCTAGTACGAACACATCGGTGCCGGGATACGGTAAAACTCAGATATCCCGAATTCCCAGCGTTTCCCCGATGACGATTGCGCACGGTTGAACTGATGATGACTGGCACGATGGCACGGTGACCACCGCGACGACTCCGAAAGGCGAACGACGTCGCCAGACTCTGGTGGCGGCGGCGGCTGAACTGTTGCTCGAAGGCGGCTTCGACGCCGTGCGACATCGTTCGGTGGCCTCGAGAGCCGATCTTCCCCTCGCGTCCACCACCTACTACTTCGCCTCACTGGAAGATCTGATCGCCAGCGCCGTCGAGTTCAGCGGCGCCCGTGAACTCGACGCGATGCGCCGCCGCGTCGGCGACGTGAGCCACCGCCGACGCGGCACCGAGGCGACCGTCGATCTGGTGCTCGACCTGCTGGTCGGCCCCGACGACAGCGATCTCGACGCCCGTGGGCAACTGATCGCCCGCTACGAGCGGTCGGTCGCCTCCGCGCGGCATCCTGAGCTGCGCGAGGTGCAGCTACGACTACGCACCCAGCTCGAAGACCTGCTCGCCGACGTGTTGCGCCGCTCCGACCGGGTGGTGCGCCCCGAGCAGTTACGCAGGCTCGTCGCCGTCGTCGACGGTGCCGTCGTCGCCGCGCTGATCGAGGGACACCCCGAGCCGCGCCGCCCCGCCCGAGCCGGATTGCTCGAGATGATCGACATCGTGGCCCCGCCCGTGGTGCCCAACATGATGCCCCAGCAGGGCGAACGGGTCAGGCAACTAGACTGAGTGCTCGTGAGCCTCGTCCCGAATGTCCTCGCCACCCGATACGCCAGCCCGGAGCTCGTCGCGCTCTGGTCGCCCGAGAACAAGATCGTGCTCGAGCGCAAGCTGTGGCTCGAGGTGCTGCGCGCCCAGTCGCAGCTCGGGATCGACGTTCCCGCAGGGGTGGTCGAGGACTACGAGCGGGTCATCGATCACGTGGACCTGGCCTCGATCGCCGAGCGCGAGCGGGTCACCCGCCACGATGTGAAGGCCCGCATCGAGGAGTTCAACGCGCTGGCCGGGCACGAGCACGTGCACAAGGGCATGACCAGCCGCGACCTCACCGAGAACGTGGAGCAGCTGCAGATCCGGCTCTCGCTCGAGCACGTCTACGACCACGGTGTCGCCATCGCCGCGCGGCTCGGTGAGCGGGCCGCCGAGTATCAGGCGCTGGTGATGGCGGGCCGCTCGCACAATGTCGCGGCGCAGGCCACCACGCTCGGCAAGCGTTTCGCTTCGGCCGCCGACGAGGTGCTCGTCGCGCTCACCCGGCTGCGTGAGCTGATCGACCGCTACCCGCTGCGCGGCATCAAGGGCCCGATGGGCACCGCCCAGGACATGCTCGACCTGCTCGACGGTGACGCGGGCAAGCTCGCCGCCCTCGAGCAGCAGGTGGCGACCCACCTCGGTTTCAAGAACGTCTTCACCAGCGTGGGCCAGGTGTACCCGCGCTCGCTCGACCACGACGTGCTCTCGGCGCTGGTGCAGCTGGGTGCCGGGCCGTCGTCGTTCGCGCACACGATCCGCCTGATGGCGGGCCACGAGCTGGTCACCGAAGGGTTCCAGCCGGGTCAGGTCGGGTCCTCGGCCATGCCACACAAGATGAACACCCGCTCCTGTGAGCGGGTGAACGGTCTGCAGGTGGTGCTGCGCGGCTACGGCTCGATGGCCGCGGAGCTGGCGGGCGCGCAGTGGAACGAGGGCGACGTGTTCTGCTCGGTGGTGCGTCGCGTCGCACTGCCCGATGCCTTCTTCGCCATCGACGGGCAGATGGAGACGTTCCTGACCGTGCTCGCCGAGTTCGGTGCCTACCCGGCGGTGGTGTCGCGCGAGCTCGACCGGTACCTGCCGTTCCTGGCCACCACCCGCATCCTGATGGCGGCGGTGCGCGCCGGTGTCGGCCGCGAGACCGCGCACGAGGTCATCAAGGAGCACGCGGTGGCCGTCGCCCTCGCCATGCGTGAGCAGGGGCGCGAACCCGATCTGCTCGACCGGCTCGCCGCCGACGACCGGATGCCGCTCGACCGTGCCGCCCTCGACGCGGCGCTGGCCGACAAGTCCGCGTTCATCGGCGCGGCCACCGATCAGGTGTCCGAGGTGATCGCCCAGGTGCAGAAGCTGGTCGAGGCCAACCCGGAGGCCGCGCGGTACACGCCCTCGCCGATTCTGTAGAGCCGTGCGCATGAGCCCGCCCCTGCCCGCCCTGCGGCGGCGGTGGCGGGCTCTCGTGCGTTTTCGATACCGTGCGCGGATGAATCCGTACACGATCTTCGCCGACATCGTCGCCGGTCGGGCGCCTGCTTCCAAGGTGTACGAGGACGATGATGTCCTGGCGTTCATGGATATTCGTCCCGTGACGCCCGGCCATGTGCTCGTGGTGCCCAAGGTGGCCGCGCCGAGCCTTGCCGAACTCGATCCGGAGTTGGGCGGCAAGCTGTTTCAGGTGGGGCAGCGGATCGCGGCGGCTCTGCGTGACAGCGAGGTGGCCGCCGACGGCGTGAATTTCTTTCTCGCCGACGGGGTTACGGCCGGCCAAGAGGTATTCCACGTGCACCTGCACGTCATTCCGCGCACGCCCGGCGACGGCTTCGGGCTGCGCGCGCGACCCACCTCGCCCGCCCGCGCCGATCTGGACTACCTCGCGGGCTCGATCCGGGGCGCTCTTACCCGCTGACCTGCGATTTCGGACGAAGCGGTCAATACATACCCAAAAGTTTGCCGAAGAAACGCCCAAATCGCCGAATGCTTCCTTGGTGTTCATCGGTGGGTTACTTTGGACTGTCATTGGCATGCGGTTATGGAGGGTAGATCGTGCGTCGTTCAGGTGTTGCTGCTTCAGTGCTGGCATTCGCCATCGCGTTCATCGGTCCGGGCGTTCTGCAGCCCGCACCCGCCGCGGCCGCGGACATCGTCGGGGAGCGTGCGCTCACCCCGAACCGCACCGCGATCACCGTCACCTCGCCCGCGATGGGGCGCAATATCGAGCTGCAGGTTCTGCACCCGGCGGGTGGCGGAGCGCGCGGTACGTACTACCTGCTCGACGGCCTCGATCCGGGCATCGGCCAGAGCACCTGGACCAATGCCACCGACGCCGAGGCGTTCTTCCGTGGCAAGCACGTGAACGTGGTGCTGCCGATGGGCGGGCAGGCCAGCTACTACACCGACTGGATCGCCGACGACCCGCGTTTCGGCCGGTACAAGTGGGAAACGTTCCTCACCCGTGAACTGCCGGGCCTGATCGACGCTCGCTTCGACGGCAACGGCGTGAACGCCATCGGTGGCCTGTCGATGGGCGGCAACGCGGCCTACATCCTGGCCGCTCGCAACCCCGGCCTCTACCGGGCCGTCGCCGGCTACAGCGCGTGCCCCGACATGGGCATGGCGGCGGGCGCGATGATGTTCTCCATCACCAACCGCGGTGGTAACCCACTCAATATGTGGGGTGCGCCGGGCAGTCCCGAATGGGCGGCGCACGACCCGGCCCAGCTGCTCGACAACCTGCGCGGCAAGGCGCTGTACATGTCGACCGGCACCGGCATCCCCGGCCACCACGAGGCCCAGCTCAAGCCTCAGCTGCCGGAGAACATCGTTCTCGGTGGCCCCATCGAGGTCGGCGTCAACGGCTGCATGGCTTCCTTCGGCCAGCGGCTCGCGGCCGCGGGCATCGGGGCCGACATCGACTACCACCCTGTCGGCACCCACTCCTGGGGTTACTGGCAGGACGCCCTGCACCACTCCTGGCCCACCATCGGACCCGCTCTCGGGGCCTAACGTGTCGAGCGGCGGCGCAGCAATGCGCCGCCTGCCACGGCCAGGATCGACAGTGCCACGGCGACAAGGACGTAACCTGCGGGGAAGCCGAGGATTTCGACGTACTCCTTCTCGACTACGCGGTCGCGCACTGCGGTGTCGGTGTCGGCCGGGCCGAAGGTGAAGTCGGTGGTGATGGTGGCGGGGCGGGGAATGGAGACCGACAGTTCGGTCAGGTAGGTCTTGCCCGCGGCGAGCGCGATCAGATCAGGGTCGGTGAGTGCGCCCACGGGGGAAGCGAATTCGGTCGTGGTGAACTGGGATTCGGTGTCGGCGTCGGTGCGGGTCAGGCGGTGGTC
The DNA here is from genome assembly GCF_020216065.1 of Nocardia rosealba. Lineage (GTDB taxonomy): Bacteria > Actinomycetota > Actinomycetes > Mycobacteriales > Mycobacteriaceae > Nocardia > Nocardia rosealba. The sequence continues at coordinate 204,389 of NZ_JAIWNA010000005.1, read as the reverse complement.
GCCGAAGACGTAGAGGTGCACCGACTGGGGAGTGGTAGCCGCCGCCGACATGCGCATCGGGTAGACGAGGCGATCGGAATCGAAGGTGAGGCGCACCGGGTCCAGGGCGCCGTCGAGGGGTTCGGGGCTGGTGAGCCGCATGGCGACGAACGACCAGCCTTCGCGCAGGTACGGTTCGAGGGTGGCGCTCACCTCGGGGCGCAGTTGATAGCCGTTGGCGGACAACCATTCCCGCACACCGGTGAGGTCACCACCGCGCAGCGTTGTCGCCTCGAGCGGACCCAATCGCACCTGGCCGAGCACCTCTGGACCGGAACCCGGTGCGCCACCGGAGGACTCGTACCTGTCGCTGTCGAACCAGTACCGGTCGACCACCACCTCCGGCGCGGTCAGCCGCGACAGCTCGGCGAACGAAGCCGCACTACCCGCCGACACCGTGGCAGGCGTGGGCGTCGGCACGATCAACGCCGCATCGGCACCGGTGAACCGCATCCCCAACCGCATCAGAATGGTTTCGCGTCGACCGTCCCAACCGAGCACGGCGGTCTCACTGTCCACCCGCGCCGAGCCGTCGCCGCTCACCACCCCGCCACACGCACACGCCACCGCGGGCGCCACGACAACCGAACCGGAAGCCAGCAGCAGCGCACCGGCGACAACAAGCGAACGAACCGTCCCGCGAATCCCCATGCGAGCAGGTTACGGACCCCGCCCCGAGCCGCCATCCGCAGAAATACTCACCGCCATGAGCGGGGCGGATCCCGGTGACGGCCGAGTTGGCGGGCCGGGGTCGGGGGCGGCGACTACGGTGGACACATGGCTGGCGAGAATCAGACGGTGGTGTCGGCGCCGATCGCGAAGAAGGTGCCCGTCGAACGGGTGCACCACGGTGACACGTTCGTCGACGAGTACGAGTGGCTGCGGGACAAGGAAGATCCCGAGGTCATCGCGTACCTGGAGGACGAGAACGCCTACACCGCGGCGCGCACCGATCAGCTGCAGCCCCTGCGGGACAAGATCTTCGACGAGATCAAGGCGCGCACCCAGGAAACGGACCTGTCGGTGCCGACCCGGCTGGGGGAGTACTGGTACTACTCGCGCAGCTTCGAGGGCAAGCAGTACGGCGTGCACTGCCGCTGTCCGATCGACGCCGAGGCCGAGGGCATCGACGCCTGGACGCCGCCGCAACTCGAGGTCGACACCTCCATCGAGGGTGAGCAGGTGCTGCTCGACAGCAATGTGCTCGCCGAGGGCCTCGACTTCTTCGCACTCGGTGCGTTCTCGCTGAGCCACGACGGCAACCTGCTCGCCTACTCGGTCGACAGCACCGGCGACGAGCGCTACACCCTGCGCATCAAGGACCTGCGCACCGGCGAACTGCTGCCCGACGAGGTCGTCGGCGCCGCACCGGGGGCCACCTGGTCGCTGGACGGGACGCACATCTTCTATCAGACCGTCGACGAATCCTGGCGCCCCGACACCGTATGGCGGCACCGCGTCGGCACCGCGTCCACCGACGACGTGAAGGTCTTCCACGAGCCGGACGAGCGCTACTGGGTGAGCGTCGGCGCCACCCGCTCCGAGAAGTACCTGATGATCTGGCTGGGTTCCAAGATCACCACCGAGGGCTGGGTGCTGGAGTCGGACACCCCCGAGGGCGAGTTCCGGGTGCTGCTGCCACGGCGCGAGGGTGTGGAGTACTCGGCCGAGCACGCGGTGATCGCGGGTGCGGACCGTTTCCTGATCCTGCACAACGACGTGGTCGACGGCGTGAAGGCGGAGAACTTCGTGCTCGCCGAAGCGCCTGCCACCGACCCGTCGAACATGACGATCCTGATCGGGCACCGCGAGGACGTGCGGCTCGAGGACATCGATGCCTTCGCCGACCACCTGGTACTCGGCTACCGCCGCGGCGCCCTGCCCCGCCTCGCGGTGTGGCCGCTCACCCCCGCGGGCTACGGCGAGCTGACCGAACTCGAGTTCGGGCTCGAATTGTTCTCCGCCGGTATGGGATCCAGCCCGGAGTGGGAGCAGCCGACGCTGCGGGTGGGTGTCACCTCGTTCATCACCCCGATGCAGGTGTTCGACTACGTGCCCGCCACCGGGGAACTGCTGCTGCGCAAGGAGCAGCCGGTGCTCGGTGGCTACAACGCCGAAGACTATGAGCAGCATCGTGATTGGGCAGTGGCCTCCGACGGCACCCGCATCCCGATCTCGCTGATCCAGCGGCGCGATCTGCCCGCCGGGCCCAAGCCGATGTTGCTGTACGGGTACGGCTCCTACGAGGCCAGCATCGATCCGTCGTTCTCGGTGTCGCGGCTGTCGCTGCTGGAGCGCGGCATGGTGTTCGCGGTGGCCCATGTGCGCGGCGGCGGCGAGATGGGCCGGCTCTGGTACGAGCACGGCAAGACCCTGTCGAAGATGAACACCTTCACCGACTTCGTCTCCGTCGCAAGCCATCTCGTCGACGCGGGGACCACCGCACCCGACCGGCTCGTCGCCGACGGCGGCAGCGCGGGCGGTCTGCTGATGGGCGCGGTGGCCAACCTGGCGCCGGAGCTGTTCGCGGGCATCCTGGCCAATGTCCCGTTCGTCGATCCGCTCACCTCCATCCTCGATCCGTCGCTGCCGTTGACGGTGATCGAGTGGGACGAGTGGGGTAATCCGTTGGCCGACAAGGACGTCTACGAGTACATGAAGTCGTACTCGCCGTACGAGAACGTCGAGGCCAAGGACTATCCGCCGATCCTGGCGATCACCAGCCTCAACGACACCCGTGTGCTGTACGTGGAACCGGCCAAGTGGGTCGCCAAGCTGCGCGCCACCAAGACCGGTGACAGTGAAGTGCTGCTGAAAACGGAGATGAGCGCGGGCCACGGCGGGGTGAGCGGCCGCTACGAGAAGTGGAAGGAAGTCGCGTTCGAGTACGCCTGGGTGCTGGACACGGTGGGCCTGGCCGACAAATAGACGCTCGCCGACAAATAGACGCTCGCTACTGTTCATCGCGCAACCACGCTGCCGTCACCTCCGGCTGCCATCGTTGACACATGAACGGCGAGCTGATCGTTTCGGTGTCGGGAATCCGGGATACCACGCGCGATGCCGCGATCGAGTTCGCGGAGCTGATGGATCAGCGCGGGGTGCGGCTGTCGTTGCTGGTCGCGCCCCGGCTGAAGGGCAAATACCGGCTGGTCGACGATCCGGCGACGCAATCGTGGTTGCGCGGGCGGCGGCTGGCCGGTGACGCCATCGTGCTGCACGGCTACGACCAGGCGGCCACCAAGTCGAGGCGGGCCGAATTCGCCACGCTGCCCCGGCACGAGGCGACGCTGCGGCTCAAAGCGGCCGATCGGGTGATGGAACAGGTGCAGTTGCGCACCCGGCTGTTCGCGGCCCCGCGCTGGGACGCCTCCGCCGGTGCGCTCGCCGCGCTCCCCGACGTGGGTTTCCGCCTCGCCCTCGGCCTGACCACCATGCTCGACCTGGAAAACAATGTGGCGCAGCGTTCGCGGGTGTACGGCATCGGCGAGGGCTTCCGGGCCGAACCCTGGTGGTGCCGGGCGCTGGTGATGGGCGCGGCCCGCACTGCCCGGCGCGGCGGCGTCCTGCGCCTGGCGATCTCGGGGGCGCAGTTGCAGCGCTCGGGCCCGCGCCAGGCAGTGCTCGACGCGGTCGACCTCGCGCTCTACCACGGCGCCCGGAGCACTGTTTACCGCTGGGAGCCGGTCCCGGCGAGCAAAGCCGCCTGACCGGCCCCGCCGCGCGCGTATCGGCGATCACCCGCGCGCGGCGGCGGCCTATCGGCTGCCCCTGCCTGCGCTGTCCGAATATTCGCGCTGTAATCGTGCCCGTTTCGAAGCCGCCGGTCGGCTGCCACACGGTTACGATCCTCGAGCGTTATTCGAGGGTTTCCGCTAGTTGTGCGAACACGGCAGGAGGCAGCGCTGATGACGGGCACCGCGACGAAAGCCGCGACCACCACGAAATACCTGTCCTGGGTGACATTGGCGCTGATGACCACGAGTTCGGTGGCGAGTCTGCGGTCCGCACCGACAATGGCCGTCTACGGACTTGCCTGTGTTTTCCTCTACATCGTTCCCGCCGTTCTCTTCCTCATGCCGACCTCGCTGGTCGCGGCGGAATTGGCATCGGGCTGGGACGGCGGGGTCTACAAATGGGTGGGCGACGGCCTGAGTAAACCGCTGGGTTTCCTCGCGGTGTGGTGCCAGTTCGCCATGACGATTTTCTACTATCCGAGCCTGCTGGCTTATGTGGCAAGCACTTTCGCCTACATCATTCATCCCTCGCTCGCGTCGAACGGCCCGTACGTGGCGATCGTGATCATCACCGTCTACTGGGCGGGGGTGTATGTGTCCTCGCGCGGCACGACGACGGTGGCCGGGTTGTCCAGCATGGGACTGATCATCGGCACGCTGGTTCCCGGCACGCTGCTCGTCGTCCTCGGGCTGGTATTCCTCGGCCAGGGCAATCCTTCGGCGGCACCGATGGACTCGGCGCATCTGCTACCGGCCTGGACCGGCCTGGCGAGCCTCGTCTTGATCGTGAACAACTTCCTGTCCTACGCGGGAATGGAGATGAACGCGGTCCACGTGTCGTCGCTGCGCAATCCCGGCAAGGAATTCCCCAAGGCCATGGCATTGGCGGCAGGGTTGGTGCTGGTCATCTTCATCCTGCCCGCGCTCGCGATCAGCTGGGTGGTGCCCTCGGCGAGTTTGAGCCTGACGGCCGGGGTGATGCAGGCGTTCGACGGATTCTTCAGCCACTTTCACATCGGATTCCTCACCCCGATCGTCGGCATCGCCCTGGTGGCAGCCGCACTGGGCGGGATGCTCACCTGGCTGGCCGGACCGTCCAAGGGGCTGCTGCTGATCGGGCGGAGCGAGGGCTATCTGCCGCCGGTTCTCACCCGGCTCAACAAGCACGGTGTGCAGCAGAACATGCTGGTCGCCCAGGGCGTTTTCACCACGGCCATCGCCTTGCTCTACGCACTGATTCCCAATGTGTCGAGCGCGTACTGGATTCTGTCGGTGATCACCACGCAGGTGTATCTCATCATGTATGTGCTGATGTTCGCCGCGGCCGCGAAATTGCGCCGCGACGACCCGGATCATCCCCGTGGTTACCGGGCGCCCGCGTTGTACGCGCTGTGTCTGCTCGGATCGGTGTCCTCGGTGGCGGCGTTCGCCATCGGATTCGTGCCGCCCTCGCAATTCGGCAGCGGTAGTCCGCTGGTGTATTTCGCGATCGTCGGCGGTGGAATGGGCATCGTCGGGCTGCTCATTCCCTATCTGTTCTACCGGAATCGCCGGGAAAGCTGGAAGATCGCCGTTCCGCAGGAGGCTCAGTGATGAGTACCGCAGATGCCCCCGACCGCACCAGGATCTGGATATACCTCACGGCCGCCGTGCTGCTCGTCGTCTTCGCCTTGATCGGGCTGCTCACCTTCGACGAAATCCACCGGAACAACGAAGCGACCGCGAAAGCCCAACAGCTGCACAGCAATTTGCTCGCCGCAGGCCTGCCCGCACCCGAGCCGGATGTCATCGCCTCGGCGCTCGGTGACGACGGTGGTTCGGTGTGCCAGGACCCGGACGCGGCCCACATCAAGGCGAAATACCAAGCCGCACTGAGCAATGGCGCCTCCGGGCCCGGACAGCGCCCGGTGATCGGCTCGAAGGAGGCCGCCGAGGCGGTCGGCCAGGCGATCGCCGTCTACTGCCCGCAACACCTGGCCGACTACCGTGCACATCTCGACACCCTGCATCTCGACGACACGACGAAGTGAGGCCACGATGACCAAGGCTCCCGATGTCGACGCGCTGCGCGCCAAGGTTTCCGGACTCATGGGCGAGGCGAAAAGCGACCTCGCACAGCTGGTTTCGTTCCGATCCGTGGCCGACCCGCGCCAATTCCCGGCGGAAGGCTGCACGCAGGCAGCGCAGTGGGTGGCCGATGCTTTCACCGAGCTCGGGCTGACGGTCGGCCTGCACGAGACGCCCGACGGCAGCCAGGCCGTCATCGGGCACCGGCCGGGTCCGCCCGGCAGCCCGACGGTGCTGCTGTACTGCCACTACGACGTGCAACCACCACTCGATGACCAGGCATGGGAAACCCCGGTCTGGACGCTCACGGAGAAGGACGGCCGCTGGTACGGGCGCGGCGCCGCCGACTGCAAGGGCAATATCGTCACCCACCTCACGGCCCTGCGGGCGATCGGCCCCGACTTCCCGGTCGGCATCAAGCTGGTGGCGGAGGGCTCGGAGGAACAGGGCACCGGTGGGCTGGAGAAATTCGTCGTCGCGAATCCCGAGCTGCTCACCGCCGACGCCATCCTGGTCGCCGACTGCGGCAATTTCGCCGTCGGCCTGCCGACCTTCACCCAGACCCTGCGCGGTCAGGTGAATGTCGTCGTCACCGTGACGACCCTCGCCGGGCCGATGCATTCGGGCATGTTCGGTGGGCCCGCACCCGACGCGCTGGCGGCGATGATCCAGCTGCTGTCGTCCCTGCGTGACGAGCACGGCAACACCACCGTCGACGGCCTCACCGCCGACCAGCAGTGGACCGGGGTGCAATACCCGCCCAAGGACTTCCGGGCCGACGCGGGCGTCCTCGACGGCGTGGACCTGATCGGCGGCGGCACCGTCGCCGACATGCTGTGGGCACGTCCGGCGCTGACCGTGCTCGGCATGGACGTGCCCGCCGTGGTCGGCTCGTCGGCGGCGATCCAGCCGAGCACAAGGGCGCGGCTCAACCTGCGCATCCCGCCCGGCACCGACCCGCAACACGCCTACGAACTATTGGAAAAGCACCTGCGGGCGCACACACCGTGGAGCGCGCGGCTCGACATCGAACTGGAGGGGCTCGGCGAACCGTTCGTCGCCGCCGAACACGGCCCCGCCCGCGACGCCATGTCCGAGGCGATGGCGACCGCGTACGGCCGACCGGCCACGACGGAAGGTCAGGGCGGTTCCATCCCGCTGTGCAATGTCTTCGCCGACACCTACCCGAAGGCCGAGATCATGCTGATCGGGGTCGAGGAACCCAAATGCCTCATCCACGCGCCCAACGAGAGCGTCGATCCGAGCGAGATCGAGCACATGGCGCTGGCCGAGGCGTTGTTCCTGAGTACCTACGGGCGCTAGAACTGGTCCTGGTCCTCGGGGTCGATCACCCGGAACTCGGTACCGGCCGGTGCCATCTCGGCGAGGCGGCCGAAGTAGATGCCGTGCGCGGAGCGATCGATGATGCCGAAATGGATCGGCAGGGCGGTGCGTGGGTTGACCGCGCGCAGGTAGTCGACGGTGTCCCAGATCCGCATCCACGGGGCGACGGCCGGGATGGCGAGCACACCGACCGGCACCGGCGGCACCCACAGCGAGTCACCCGGATGCACCAGCTGGGCGGGATCGGCGGCGGTGCCCAGCTGGAAGACGGTGTTGTCGATCACCGGGATCTCGGGGTGGATCACCGCGTGGCGGCCGCCGCCACCGGTGATCTGTAAGTCGCCGATGTCGAGCACCTGACCGGCCGATACCGGCTCCCAGCCCTCGCTGCGCTGCTGGGCGGTCTGCGGGTCGGACAGCAGTCGCGCGCCCGGATTGGCGTCGATCAGGTCGGCGATCCGGTTCGGGTCGATGTGGTCGGGGTGCTGGTGGGTCACCGCGATCGCGTCCAGACCGGTGATGCCCTCGAACCCGTGCGCGAACGTGCCGGGATCGAACAGCACTTTCGCGCCGTGCAGTTCCACGAGGATGCAGGAATGGCCGAAGTGGGCGATACGCATGACCCGATGCTAAGCGCCACAGACCCCGGAGGGCTGGCACGACGGCCGGGTCAACTAGGATTTCTGAGGTAACCCCCACACCACATGAGGAGCATTGCGTGGCACGAGTCGTGGTCGAGGTCATGCCGAAGGCCGAGATTCTGGACCCCCAGGGGCAGGCCGTGGTCGGCGCGCTCCCACGTCTGGGATTCGCCGGCATCTCGGATGTACGGCAGGGCAAGCGATTCGAGCTCGAGGTGGACGACAGCGTCTCCGACGCCCAGCTCGAACAGATCGCCGAGGCGCTGCTGGCCAATACGGTGATCGAGGACTGGAAGGTCGTCCGGGTCTCATGAGTGCTCGCATCGGGGTCATCACGTTCCCGGGCACGCTCGACGATGTCGACGCGGCCCGCGCGGTGCGCCTGGCGGGCGCCGACGCGGTGAGCCTGTGGCACGCCGACGCCGACATCAAGGATGTCGACGCGGTGATCGTGCCCGGTGGCTTCTCCTACGGCGACTACCTGCGCTGCGGCGCCATCGCCCGGTTCGCGCCGGTGATGGGCGAAGTGGTCCGGGCCGCCGGTCAGGGCCTGCCGGTGCTCGGCATCTGCAACGGCTTCCAGGTGCTGTGCGAGGCCGGGCTTCTGCCCGGTGCGCTCACCCGCAACGAGGGCCTGCACTTCATCTGCCGGGACGAATGGCTCACGGTCGAGGCGACGAACACCGCCTGGACCTCGCGGTACGAGCCGGGCGCGCAGATCCTCATCCCGCTCAAGTCGGGCGAGGGCCGTTTCCAGGCGTCGACGAAGGTGCTCGACGAGCTGGAGGGGGAGGGCCGCGTGGTGTTCCGCTACTCCGGCGAGAACCCGAACGGTTCGCAGCGCGGAATCGCCGGTATCTCCTCGGCCGACGGCCGGGTCGTCGGCCTGATGCCGCACCCCGAGCACGCCACCGAGGCGCTCACCGGGCCGAGCGACGACGGTCTCGGGATGTTCTTCTCCGTGATCGACAGCTTCGTCAACGCCTGAATCAGTCCAACCGGTCGATGATGTCGAAGTCGACCCCGTCGGCCCGCGCCAGGTGCGTGGGGCCGACGGCCTGATTGCCGAGGAAACCGCGCCGGGTGGCCGGACTGTCGACCGCGAGACCCTCGGCCAGCCGGGCCTGCAGGGTCGGCACGTCGAGCGTGCCGACGGTGTCGGCCACGCTGCGCAGCAGATGCACCGCCTCATAGGTGGAGTTGCCGAACGTTGTGAGCCCCGGGGCGAATTTCCCCTGGTGGCGGCGGTAGCGGGCGCGGCGGTCGTCGCTGTCGTCGAGGAAGAAACTCGAGGCGACATACAGATTCGTATTGGCGCCGGGCCCCGCGCTGAGCAGCACGTTCTCGTCCACGGCGGGGCTGAGGCGCGGTAGGAAAGTCGGTAGTCCCACGGCGGTGAACTGCTTGTTGAAGCGCGCGGTGTCGGCACCGACCATCAGGATCAGGACGGCGTCGGCGAACAGCAGGGCGGGTTCGTCGAGGAAGCTCGCGAAATCCGTGGTGCCCATCGGCACATAGCGTTCCAGCACGATATCGGCCGGTGAGGGCAGCGCGCGACGCAGCGCGTGCGCGGTCTGGCGCGGCCAGACGTAGTCGTTGCCGATCACCGCCCAGCGGCGCACCCCCAGCTCCCGGCCCATCCACGCGGCGGCGGGCACGGTCTGGTGATCGGGATGTTCGCCGACCATCAGCACGCCCGCGCGTTCGTCGGGCAGGCCTTCGTGATCGGTGGCGTACAGATACGGCACCCGGCTGTCGACGGCCGTGGCCACCGCACGGCGCACGGCCGAGGTGTGCCAGCCGGTGATCGCGCCGACCATTCCGGTGGCCAGCAGTGCCTCGACTTCGTTGGCGACCACGCTCGGTGGGCGGCCGCCGTCGATGGTCGTGAGCCTGATCTCGCGGCCGAGAATTCCTGTGCCGCTGTTGATTTCGTCTACAGCCAGTGATATCGCCGCAGTACACGACGGTGCGATGATGCCACCCGGGCCCTGGGTGGGCACGATCGAGAGAATCTCGATCGTCTCATCCCGGCTCTCGTCGAAGGTGGGCATTCTGTACTCTATCGCCTAGCTCGAGCAGCCTTGTTCGAATGAATTTCTCGGCAGGTGGGAATGCGATCGGTGTCCATCATAAGTGGCTGTTCCACACTGCACGGCGCGCTGCGCTCGGCAGAGCGAAATTGGGTTCGCCGATTAGACGCGGCGCTGTCGGCCGACAATCTCACCGATGACCACTGGGCGATTCTCACCCAGCTGTCCACCGAGCACGGCGTGACCATGTCGGAGTTGGCCTCGCAGGCCCGCCTGGCCCCGTCCTCGGCCACCCGGCACGCCGACAATCTCGCCGAGCGCGGCCTGATCTTCCGCGTCGCGGCAACCGATGACCGGCGCCGGATTCTCATCGGACTGAGCAGCCTCGGCGCCAAGCTCGTGGCCAAGATCCGGCGCGAGGAACAGCTGGCCGAAGAGGAGTTGAAGGCGCGGCTGGGAGCCCGACGCTACAACGATCTCGTGGCTGCGCTCGCGGTGATCGCCGACCAGTAGCGGGTGCCGGTCCCGGCGTTCGGCCGCCGGAGCCGACGGTATTGCCCCTAGGATCGGCCCTATGCCGGTATCTCTGACTGCGGCCACGGCCAGTGGATTGTGTGCGTTCATCGATGCTTCGCCGTCGCCTTTTCATGTGTGCGCGACCGTCGCGGCGGAATTGGATGCCAATGGCTTCACGCCGTTGACCGAGGCGCAGTCCTGGGACGACGCGGGTGGGAAACACTATGTGGTCCGTGGCGGTTCGCTGATCGCCTGGGCCGATTACGACGCGGCGCCCGCCGACCCGTTTCGCGTGGTCGGGGCGCATACCGACAGCCCCAATCTGCGGGTGAAGCAGCATCCGGATCTGGCCGGGTTCGGGTGGCAGCTGGTCGGGCTCGAGCCCTACGGCGGTGCCTGGCTGAATTCGTGGCTCGACCGGGAGCTGGGGATCTCGGGGCGGCTGAGTGTGCGCGACGGTGCACGGATGCGCGACGTGCTGGTGCGCGTCGACGAACCGATTCTGCGGGTGCCGCAGCTGGCGATCCACCTGTCCGAGGACCGGCGCGGGGTGACGCTCGACCCGCAACGCCACGTGAACGCCATCTGGGGCATCGGTGATTCGCCCGCCTCGTTCCTGGATTTCGTGGCCGAGCGTGCCGGGGTGGACGGCGACTCGGTGCTCGGCTGGGAACTGATGACCCACGATCTGGCGCCGAGCACCATCGTCGGCCGCCGGCACGACCTGGTGAGCGCGCCGCGACTGGACAATCAGGGCACCTGTTACGCCGGACTGCAGGCGTTCCTCGCCGCCGCCGACGACCCCGGCGCGGCCACGGCGGTACTGGTGATGTTCGACCACGAGGAAGTGGGCAGCCAATCCGATCGCGGCGCCCAATCGGATCTGCTGCCCGCCGTGCTCGAGCGGATCGTGCTCGCCCGTGGCGGTGGACGCGCGGACTATCTTGCCGCGCTCGCCGGTTCGGTGGTCGCCTCCGGTGACATGGCCCATGCCACGCACCCGAACTATCCCGACCGGCACGAACCCGCGCACCGGATCGAGGTCGGCGGCGGGCCGGTGCTCAAGGTCAATCAGAACCTGCGCTACGCCACCGACGCCGCCGGTGCCGGTGCGTTCGCGCTGGCGTGCGCCCAGGCCGAGGTGCCGTTGCAGCGATATGTGCACCGCGCCGACCTGCCGTGTGGATCGACCATCGGCCCGATGACCGCGGCCCGCACCGGCATATCCACTGTCGACGTGGGCGCACCGCAGTTGGCCATGCATTCGTGCCGCGAACTGATGGGCGCCGCCGACATCCCCGCCTACGCCTCGGCGCTGGCCGCCTTCCTCACGCCGACGCCCCTGGACTGAGGCCGATAGGTGATCACGGCGTACACCAGGACCGCGAAAGTGGCCCACACGTAAGTACTTCCGATGATCTGCTGCCACCACGCCCAGTCCAGCTCGTGATCGCGGTTGTGCGGCAGCAACCATTGCGGGCCGATGATGAAGACCACCGTGAACACGGCGACCAGCGTCGTGAACGCGCGCGAACGCCTGCGCACCGCCAGGTCGACGGCGACGACCAGCGCCAGGGCCACCCACACCCAGTGATGCGACCACGACACCGGCGAGACGAGCAGGATCGCGGCGGCGTTCACCAGCATGGCCGCCACGTCGCGGCCCGCCTCGATGAGCCGGTACATCCATACCGCTGCCAGCGTGATCGTCAACGCCGACAACAGAACCCAGAGCGCGGTGGCCACCGAGGAGTCGATGCCCAGTCGGTACAGAGTGCCCTTGATCGACTGGTTCCCGGCGAAATACGGAGTGCCGATGCGGCCGGTGTCGGTGACGGTGTGGAACCAGTACTCGACCGAATCACTCGGGAAGAGCAGGAAGCCGACGCCGACGGCGCCGGCGGCCGAAACCACAAGCGTCGCCGCGGCTTTCCAATCGCGGCGCAGCAGGAAATACAGCAGGTAACCGGCCGGGATCAGCTTGATCGACACGGCGATGCCGATCAGCATTCCGCGCGGCCAGAACGGTTTGCGCACCAGGATGTCGACGGTGACCGCCGCCATCAGGATCAGGTTGATCTGCCCGAAATTGACCGTCTGCCGCACCGGTTCCAGGAACTGCGCCAAGCCGAGACCGGCGATCACCACGGCGAGCACCGTGATCCGGTCGAACTCGGGCCGCACCCGGATGAGCACGAGCCACAGCGCGATCGCCAGGCTGAGCAACGAGGTGGTTAGCACGAGCACCTCGGCCGCGACCAGCGGCAACAGGGCGAGTGGGACGAAGAACAACGCGGCGAGCGGGGGATAGGTGAACGGCAGCCCGAGCCCGCGCACCGGCGGCATCGGTCCGTAGAGGTCGCCGCCGTCGAGCCAGACACGGGCACCGGTGCGGTACACCTGCAGGTCGATGAAGGCGGTCCACCAGTTCGCAGCGAAGGCGATCACGCCGGAGACCACGAACAACGCGATCGCGGCGGCCAGCAGGCGCCGTTGCCGACCCGGCCGCGAGTTCTGTTCCCGATCCCGGGCGCCCGACGCGATGCGCGCGGAAAACGGCGGCTCTACCTGCTCGGCAACCCCCGGACTTTCGTTCACGGCGCCAGCGTAACGGGTGCTCACCGCGGTGAACCGCAAGTGTGATCAGACCGGATCCGCGCACCACCGGCGGCCGGGGAGTACAGGCGGCGGGCCGCGACGGCCCTACCGATAGACTCGGAGCCAAGTTCCCCCCGGCCGAAAGGACCCTGGTCTCCCGTGACACTGCAGGTCGACACCGTCGCCACCGCCGCAGCCACCCCGGATGCTCCGCAGCCGTACAAGGAACTCGGTCTCAAAGACGACGAGTACGCCCGCATCAAGGAGATTCTCGGCCGTCGGCCCACCGACGCCGAGCTGGCCATGTACTCGGTGATGTGGAGCGAGCACTGCTCCTACAAGTCCTCGAAGGTGCACCTGCGCTACTTCGGTGAGACCACCACCGACGAGATGAAGGCCTCGATGCTGGCCGGCATCGGCGAGAACGCCGGTGTGGTCGACATCGGCGACGGCTGGGCCGTCACCTTCAAGGTCGAAAGCCACAACCACCCGTCGTACGTGGAGCCGTACCAGGGCGCGGCCACCGGCGTCGGCGGCATCGTGCGCGACATCATGGCCATGGGCGCGCGCCCCATCGCGGTGATGGACCAGCTGCGCTTCGGCGCGGCCGACGCCCCCGACACCCGTCGCGTGGTCGACGGGGTGGTGCGCGGCATCGGCGGCTACGGCAACTCCCTCGGCCTGCCCAATGTCGGCGGCGAGACGGTGTTCGACGCCTCCTACCAGGGCAACCCCCTCGTGAACGCGCTGTGCGCCGGCGCGATGCGCGTGGAAGACCTGCACCTGGCCTTCGCCTCCGGCGCGGGCAACAAGATCATCCTGTTCGGTGCGCGCACCGGCCTCGACGGCATCGGCGGCGTGTCGGTGCTCGCCTCCGACAGCTTCTCCGGCGACGAGTCCGGCACCGGCCGCAAGAAGCTGCCCGCCGTGCAGGTGGGCGACCCGTTCACCGAGAAGGTGCTCATCGAGTGCTGTCTCGACCTGTACAAGGCCGGCCTCGTGGTCGGCATCCAGGACCTCGGCGGCGCCGGACTGTCCTGTGCCACTTCCGAACTCGCCGCAGCGGGCGACGGCGGCATGCACATCGACCTCACCAAGGTGCCGCTGCGCGCCAAGCACATGACCCCCGCCGAGATCCTGTCGAGCGAGTCGCAGGAGCGCATGTGCGCGGTGGTCACCCCCGAGAACGTCGACGCGTTCATGGCGGTGTGCAAGAAGTGGGACGTGCTGGCCACCGTCATCGGTGAGGTCACCGACGGCGACCACCTCGTCATCAGCTGGCACGGCGAGACCGTGGTCGACGTGCCGCCGCGCACCGTCGCCCACGAGGGCCCGGTGTACGAGCGCCCGGTGCAGCGCCCGGACTACCAGGACGCGCTGATCGCCGACACCACCACGAACCTGCCCCGGCCCAAGACCGCCGACGAGCTGCGCGAAACCCTGCTGACCCTGCTGGCCAGCCCGCAGCTGTGCAGCCGCAAGTGGATCACCGAGCAGTACGACCGCTACGTGCGCGGCAACACCGTGCTCGCCGAGCACGCCGACGCGGGCGTGGTTCGCATCGACGAGACCTCGGGCCGCGGCATCGCCCTGGCCACCGACGCCTCGGGCCGCTACACCAAGCTCGACCCCTACACCGGCGCCCAACTGGCGCTGGCCGAGGCCTACCGCAACGTCGCGACCACCGGCGCCACCCCGAAGGCCGTCACCAACTGCCTGAACTTCGGTTCGCCGGAGGACCCGGGCGTGATGTGGCAGTTCCAGCAGGCCGTGCGCGGCCTCGCGGACGGTTGCGCGGCGCTCGGCATCCCGGTCACCGGCGGCAACGTGAGCTTCTACAACCAGACCGGCAAGGACGCCATCCTGCCCACCCCGGTGGTCGGCGTGCTCGGCGTGATCGACGACGTGCACCGACGCATCCCGACCGGCCTCGGCCTCGAGCCGGGTGAGTCGCTGATCCTGCTCGGCGACACGCACGACGAACTCGACGGCTCCATCTGGTCGCAGGTGGTGCACGGTCATCTCGGTGGTGTGCCGCCCAAGGTCGACCTGGCCCGGGAGAAGCTGCTGTCGGAGGTGCTCGTCTCCGGTTCGCGCGACGGCATGATCTCGGCCGCCCACGACCTGTCCGAGGGCGGTCTCGCGCAGACCGTCGTCGAGGCCGCGCTGGCCGGTGAAACCGGTTGCCGCATCGTGCTTCCCGAGGGCAGCGACCCGTTCGTGCAGCTGTTCTCCGAGTCGGCCGGGCGCGTGCTCGTCGCGGTGCCGCGCTCGGAGGAGACCCGGTTCACCAAGATGTGCGACGCGCGGCAGCTGCCGTGGGTGCGCATCGGCGTGGTCGACCAGGGTTCGGATTCGATCGAGGTGCAGGGCCAGTTCTCGGTGACGCTCGCGGAATTGCGTGAGGTTTTCGAGGGCACGCTGCCTAAGCTGTTCGGAGCGCACACCTAGAGCAGGAGGAGCCGAGCTTGACCACATCGGAGACGAGCTCGGCACCCACCGGCGCCACCGCTGCACCCGCCGACAACCCGTTGTTGCGCGGAGTGCACCTGGCGGAACGGTTCTTCCACCCGAACTACACCGGGTTGCTCGTGGCGACCATGCTGTTCGGCTGGTCGCTCACACCGTCGCTGCTGCCGCGCGACTGGTTCTTCCAGGGCCTGGTCAGCGGTATCAATGCCACGATCGGGTACGGCCTCGGGTGTGCGTTGGCCTGGGCTTGGCGGCGGTGGGTGGTGCCGCGGGTGACGGTGCCGGAGCAGCTCGCCGCGTGGTGGGCGGAGCGTCCGCGGTGGACGCCGATGGCGGTGAAGGCGCTGATCGTGGTGGCGTGCGTGGTGTTCGCGGTGCTGATGTCGATCCAATCGGGTCGCTGGCAACGCGAGATCACCGATCTGATGGGGATGGCGCCGGTTTCGGACTCGTACGCGCGCACGGTGCTGCTCGGCGCCGCCGTGGTGGGGCTGCTGATCTGGATCGCGCGTGGAGTGCGCAAGTTGGTGCGTGCGGTGGCGCGCGGTCTCAATCAGTGGATCCGGGTGCCCGCGTCGTTCGCGCGACCGCTCGGGGTGCTGATCGTGGTGATCGGCGCGGTGCTGCTGTTCAACGGCGTGCTGGCGAAAGCCTTTTTCACCGTGGCGAATTCGGCGTTCAGCGCGCGCAACAGCCACACTTCCGCGCACGCGATCCAGCCGACGCTGCCCGAACGGTCCGGCAGCCCCGGCTCGCTGGCGGCGTGGGAAACGCTCGGTTCCGAAGGCCGCTGGTTCGTCTCGAACGCACCGACCGCCCTCGCCATCAGCCAGGTCACCGGCAAACCGGCCCGCGAACCCATCCGGGTATACGCGGGGCTGGAATCGGCCGACGGATTCGAGGCGCAAACCGACCTGGCCGTGGCCGAACTCGAACGAACCAAGGCTTTCGACCGCAAGGTGCTGGTGGTGATCAGCACCACCGGCACCGGCTGGGTCGACTCGACCAGCGCCGAATCGGTCGAGTTGATGTTCGGCGGGGACAGCGCTCTGGTCGCCACCCAGTACTCGTACCTGCCGAGTGCGCTGTCGTTCCTGTCCGACCGGGACAAGTCGATGAGCATGGGCCGCATGCTGTTCGACAAGGTGTACGAACGCTGGTCGACGCTGCCCGAGAACGCTCGGCCCAAGCTGCTCGTCTACGGGGAGAGCCTCGGTTCCCAGGGGTCGGAGGGCGCGTTCTCCGGGCTGGCCGACATCCGCAACCGCACCGACGGTGTGCTCTGGGTCGGCCCGCCCAACTCCAACCGGCTGTGGTCGGAATTCGTCGCCCGCCGTGATCCGGGGACCGACGAGATCACCCCGATCTTCGCCGACGGGCTCTCGGTGCGCTTCGCCGCCAGCGCCGATCAGCTCGCCCGGCCGTCGGACAACTGGACCGATCCGCGCATCGTGTACCTGCAGCACGCCTCGGACCCGGTGGTGTGGTGGTCGCCCGACCTGCTGTTCAGCAGGCCCGACTGGCTCACCGAGAAACGTGGTCCCGATGTGTCACCGGCGATGTCGTGGTATCCGATCGTCACCTTCTGGCAGGTGGCGGCGGATCTGCCACGCGCGCAATCGGTCTCGAACGGACACGGCCACAACTACGGGAACCTGGTGCCCGATGCCTGGGCAGCGATCGCTCGACCACCGGACTACACACCGGAATTGGCGCAGCGGATCCGGCTGTTCCTCGACGAATCCGCGGCCACCGAGCATCAACTGAAGTAGCCGAACCCCTCGATCGGCTACTTGCGGCTACGACACCGACTTGAACGGATTGTGTTCGGCGATCAGCTGTTCGATGCGTGCCTCGTCGAGGCGGCTCATCACGGTCTGGGTTTCCTGCTGATCGCGCACCACCTTGGCGAGGGTGAAGCAGCTCGTCACCAGGAACAGGCCCGACATGGCGAGGAAGGCGCGCTGCCAGCCGTCCAGCGGCAGGTAGGCGATGCCCGCGCCGGTGCCGAACAGGCTGACGGCGAAGGCGATTGCGGCCTGGGCCATGTAGGCCGTGGTGTTCTTCGGCTTGGCATTGGGAGTGCTCATGGAACAAGCATGGGCGGCGCAGGATTCGCGCGGGCGCGTGAAACTACTCACCGGCGATGGGTACTTGCCGAAAGTGACCGACCCACCACTCACAACGACTGCCCCTGGCGCGCCCGCCAGCCATACTTGATCGGTGTCTGCGACCGGGTCGACCCTCGTCACGCTGCGTACGCGCGGCAAGCGGGTGGTGCGGCGCGTCGAGGACATCGTCGATCTGAACTACCCCGGACTCGTCGTCGCCACCCTGTTCTTCGCGCTGTCGGTGACGCCGTCGCTGGTGCCGCGCGACTGGCTGTTCCAGGGGCTCATCAGTGGGATCAACGCGGCCATCGGCTACGGGCTCGGGTGCGTGCTCGAGTGGGGGTTGCGGCGGTGGGCGCGGCCACGGATTCCGCTGGCGGGGCCGCCTGACCGGGTGCGATACGCCATCAAGGCCGTGGTGCTGGTGGTGTGCGCGGTCGTGGCGGCCGGGATGCTCGTGCAGTCGGCGCGCTGGCAGCGGGAGATCACCTCGCTGATGGGGATGGAGGGCACGACCACCCCCGCGTATCTGCGGACCGGGCTGCTCAGTGTGGCCGTGGGGGTGGCGGTGGTCGCGGTGTATCGGACGGTGCGCGCGCTGATCCTCGTGCTGGCCCGTCAGCTCAACCGGTGGGTGCGGGTGCCACGCGAATTGGCGCCGTCGGCCGGGGCATTGGTGCTGGTGGTGTTCGCGGTGACGGTGTTCAACGGGGTGGCCTCGCGGGCGTTCTTCGCCGTCGCCAACTCCGCGTTCAGCGTGCGCAACGACCGGACCACCGAGTACGCGGTGCAGCCCGTGGCACCGGAGAAGTCCGGGAGCCCGGCTTCGCTCGCGCCCTGGGAGACACTCGGTTTCGAAGGGCGGTGGTTCGTCGCCAACGGTCCCGATGCCGCCGACATCACCGCGGTGACGGGAAGGCCTGCGCGCGAACCGATCCGGGCCTATGTGGGGTTGGAATCGGTGCGCGGGGAGCAGACGGCGGCCGAGCTGGCGGTGGCCGAACTCGAGCGGACCAAGGCCTTCGAGCGGGCGGCGATGGTGCTGGTGACGACCACCGGGACCGGGTGGGTGAACGGGATGGCGGCCGGTTCGCTCGAATATCTCTACGGAGGTGACACGTCGATCGTGGCCACCCAGTACTCGTATCTGCCCAGCGTGTTGTCGTTTCTGTCCGACCGGGAGAAGGCCGCCGCGGCGAGCCGTGAGCTGTTCGACGCGGTGTACCGGCGGTGGTCGGCGCAGCCGGAACAGTTGCGGCCCAAGCTGTTCGTCTACGGGGAGAGTCTCGGGTCGCAGGGGTCGGAGGAGGCCTTCGACGGGCTGGCCGATCTGCGGGAGAAGGTCGACGGGGCGCTGTGGGTAGGGCCGCCCAATTCCAATCGGCTGTGGCGGCAGTTCGTTGCCCGGCGCGATCCGGGTTCGCGAGAGGTGGCGCCGGTGTATGCCGACGGGCTGGTCGTCCGGTTCGCCGATGACGCAACGGATTTCGACTCCCCAGAGGTATGGCGCGAGCCCCGCATCGCCTACCTGCAGCATCCCTCCGACCCGATCGTGTGGTGGTCGGCGGACCTGATCCTCACCCGGCCGGACTGGTTGCGTGAACCACGTGGTGACGATGTGTCGACACAGATGCGATGGGCGCCGTTCGTGACGTTCTGGCAGGTCACGGCCGATCTGACCAATGCGCAAGGGGTGTCGGACGGGCACGGGCATCGGTACGGGAGCCTCGTGCTGGACGGGTGGTTGGCGGTGACGGGGCAGTCGGTGAGTGCCGATGTGGTCGAGAAGGCCAGGGTGGCAGTGGAATCCGCCGAGAAGCTGGAGCGGGAGGTGAAGTGAGAGCCGGGGAGAACGTGATTGGGGCCGGGCGGGAAGCGGGCACCGGGATCTGTGCGAATGAATCGGGTGCCGGGGTCTGGACGGTACCGGTAACGGGCGGTGCGCGTGAGATGAGAGCCGGGCGCGCGTTCATGCGGCGCCGGGCACGCGTGCGGAGCACTCGAGTGCGTCGAGTGGTCGAAGTCGGTGTGGCGCTGTGTATACCGCCGGTGTGGAACAACTGGGTTCTGCCTGCCCTCGGTCTGCCTCTGCGCGGACGATCGGTGGCCAACGTGCTGTTCGCCGGCGCGTACACCGGGGTGTTCAGTGGTCGCCCGAACTGGTTGTCCGCCAGCGGTTTACGGTGGGGTCTCGGTAGTTCTGCGGTGGTTCTCGCGGGTTACGGCGTGGTCTTGGCCGTTCCGGCACTGCGCAAGTTGCCCGCCGAAGTCGCGGTGCGCGTCCCCGACACCTCCACCCTCGAATGGATCGCCGTCCACATTCCCGTCGGCACGGTCCTGGCCGAGGAAGCCGTCTTCCGCGCCACCCTCGACCCGCTCCTCGATTCCCGCGGCTGCCCGCCCATCGTCGGCGCCGCCGACTTCGCCCTCTGGCACATCCACCCCGCCCGCACCGCGGGCGACTCCCTCCCCGTCACCCTGGCCGCGACCACCGTCGCCGGCCTGATCTTCAGCGCACTGCGCCGCCGCGCCGACAGCGCCACCGCCCCAGCCCTCCTGCACCTCACGATCAACGCGGGCGGCGCCCTGTTGCCGACCCTGGCCACCTACGTCGAGACCCGACTTGCCGCTGGATCAGGCATCGGCCGGCTGCGAGGCCCGCTGACCATCCAGCCCTAGAGGCGGCCGCGATGTCGCGGACCGCGATGCTCGGGCGACGGTTTCGCCCTTCTCGGCGCGTCCGGCAACTCGGGGCATACGGTCTCTCGATTGCTGTCGGGGGCGGTCGGTAGCGTTTCACGTCATGGCTGGTCGGAATGTGGTCGATCCCGCTCAGGTGCGGGCGGCGGTGTTGGCGGTGGCGCAGTGGCTCGGGGACGAGAGTGTGCCCGCGCCGGGGCGTACGGAGTTGGGGGCGGCGGTGAAGGGGACGGCGCGGGCGTTGGCGGCGAGTGCGCCGGGGCATTCGGTGGAGGTGCGGGTGCCACCGTTCGTCGCGGTGCAGTGCATCGAAGGGCCTCGGCATACCAGGGGAAATCCGCCGAATGTGGTGGAGACCGATGCGCGGACGTGGTTGTTGCTGGCCACCGGGCTGCTGGAGTTCGACGATGCCGTGTCCTCGGGTGCGGTCTCGGCGTCCGGGACCAGGGCGGCGGAAATCGCCGGTTGGCTGCCGATCGTTCCCCTCCCGACGCCGCGCTGACGAGCCGCCCGCGCGGCTGACGGCTCAGTCGGAGTTGTTCTTGCGGTGCAGGCCCTTGTAGTCGTAGTAACGGGTGATGATCGTGCCCGCCACGACGGCGATCGCGATGCCGAGCAGTGCCATCCAGATGCCCCGATCGAGGCCGGCCGAGTAGTTCGCGTCGAAGTACAGGATCGAGCGCACGCCGAGGAACACCTGGTGCATCGGTTCGAATTCGGCCAGCCAGGACAGGTAGGTCGGGGTCGCCTCGATGGGCACGGTGCCACCCGAGGACGGCAGGCCGAGGATGACGAACAGCACCAGGTTCACCAGCAGACCCGCCGTGCCGAGTGCGGCCAGCGTCATCAGCGCCGTCCAGCCGACCGCGACCATGGCGAGCACCGAGTACAGGTACAGGGCGAGCGGATTGTCGATCGGCATGCCGACGAGCTTCGCCGCCAGCAGGAACACCGCCGAAACCACCACCGCGACAACCGTCGACACGCCCCACTTGACGAGCAGGGTGTGGAACCGGGAGATCGACGACGTCGGATAGTGCACGAACCACGGCCCGTACTCGGTTGGTACGAAACCGAACTGGGCGTCGACCATGGTGTGGATGACCATCGCCCCCACCATCCCCGCCAGCAGCAGGAGCAGGGCGAAGAAGAACGCCGTCAGGCCCTGACCGGTGCCGGGAGGCAGCGGTCGGTACTCCTGGGTGACGGTGTCGATGGGACTTTCGAGACTCAGCATCGCCGCACCGGAGATCTGCGGCGCGGGCGCGCCCTCCGGCGTCTGCGCGAGGGTGGCCTGCACCTGATCGACCAGCTGGACGCCGACCTGCTTGTCGACCTCGGCCAGCGCCTGCTCGCCGATCCGCTGCAGGATGGCGTCACCGTAGGCGCCCATGCGCGGATTGGTCTGCAGGGTGATGATGGGCTGTTCCATCTCGCCCGGCACGATCGAGCCCGCGCCGAGAATTCCCAGGCGTTTGCTGAAGTCGCCGGGGATGATGATCGCGCCGTACACCTGGCCGGTACGCAGCAACTGCTCGGACTCCGGCTTGCCGACCACCCGCAGGTCGATCTTGTCGGCGGGCACGTTCGCGACGAGCGCGTCGGTGACCTGCTTGCCGAAGTCGACCCGGCGGTGCTCACCACCGGTGTCGAGGACATCGCCCACATCGAGGTTCACCAGCGCGACCGGGAAATCGTGCAGATTCTTCTCCGGATCGGCCACATAACCCAGGTACATCACCCCGAGCAGGCCGGTGAGCACGGCGAGCACCAGTGTCGGGGCGAACACAATCTTGGCCCAGTGACGCCGAGGGCGCGTCGATGTGTCGAACATCGCTTCGCGGGCGGACGTCTTGCGGGAATCGCTCGGCGTCGACCTGGCGTTCTCACTGTTCGAACGCGATTCACCGGCTGCAACGTCTGCACTGTCGTCCGTCGTCACAATCGGCACGGTAACAGCTCGAAGCGGCCGATCAGCGTGTTCCGCGCGGAGATTGCTGCCGGGATGCGAGCACCCGTGGTACGCACCGGCAATTCACCCGTAGACTGACGAGTGCCCCCAGCCCGCCCGAACAGGGAGCAAACGGTGACCGACGCCGATCCGACGATCGACACAACATCCGCCATTTCCGACGAGCCCGAAAACGAGCCTCGCGAGGAGTGTGGCGTCTTCGGCGTCTGGGCTCCCGACGAGGACGTGGCCAAACTCACCTACTACGGCCTGTACGCGTTGCAGCATCGCGGACAGGAGGCGGCCGGTATCGCGGTCTCCGACGGTTCCCAGATCCTGGTCTTCAAGGATCTCGGCCTGGTGTCCCAGGTCTTCGACGAGCAGACGCTCGGCGCCATGCCCGGCCATATCGCGGTCGGCCATTGCCGCTACTCCACCACCGGTGGGGTCACCTGGGAGAACGCCCAGCCCATCTTCCGCACCACCGCCGTCGGCTCCGGCCTGGCGCTGGGCCACAACGGCAACCTGGTGAACACCGCCGAATTGGCCGGGCGCGCACGCGAACTCGGCCTGATCGGTGCGGGTGTGGTGAACGGTCGCCCGCAGATGACCGGTGCCACGTCCGACTCCGACATCGTCACCGCGCTGCTCGCGCACGCCTCGGCGGACTCGAGCATCGAGCAGGCCGCGATGGAACTGCTGCCGCAACTGCGCGGCGCCTTCTGCCTGACGTTCATGGACGAGCACACCCTCTACGCCGCGCGCGACCCGCACGGTGTGCGTCCGCTGGTGCTCGGCCGCCTCGATCGCGGGTGGGTCGTCGCCTCGGAGACGGCCGCGCTCGATATCGTCGGCGCCGCCTTCGTCCGGGAGATCGAACCGGGCGAGCTGCTCGCCATCGACTCCGACGGTGTGCGCTCGCTGCGCTTCGCCAACCCCGAACCCAAGGGTTGCGTCTTCGAATACGTGTACCTGGCGCGCCCCGACACGACCATCGCTGGTCGTTCGGTGCATTCCACCCGCGTGGAGATCGGCCGCAAACTGGCCAAGGAGAGCCCGGTCGAGGCCGACCTGGTGATCCCGGTGCCCGAGTCGGGCACGCCCGCCGCGGTCGGCTACGCCCAGGGCTCCGGCATTCCGTACGGCCAGGGCCTGATGAAGAACGCCTATGTGGGCCGCACCTTCATCCAGCCGAGCCAGACCATCCGTCAGCTCGGTATCCGGCTCAAGCTCAACCCGCTGCGCGAGGTGATCCGCGGCAAGCGGCTCATCGTCGTCGACGACTCCATCGTGCGCGGCAACACCCAGCGCGCCCTGATCCGGATGCTGCGCGAGGCCGGTGCGCTCGAGATCCATGTGCGCATCGCGTCGCCGCCGGTGAAGTGGCCGTGCTTCTACGGCATCGACTTCGCCTCGCGCGCGGAGCTCATCGCCAACGGCGCGGGCGGTTCCGACGACAGCTACGAGGCGATGGTCGAGAACGTCCGCCGCTCCATCGGTGCCGATTCGCTGGGCTACATCTCCACCGAGGGCATGATCGCGGCGACCGAGCAGCCGGCCTCGCGGCTGTGTACCGCCTGCTTCACCGGCGAGTACCCGATCGAGCTGCCGCAGGAGGCCGCCATCGGCAAGAACGTGCTCGAGGGGATGCTGTCGGGCCAGTCCGAGGCCGCGCTGCTCGGCGGCAATGTGAACGTCGACGCGCTCAGCCGCCCATAACCCATCCGCACAAGGGACCGGTCAGGATAAACCTGATCGGTCCCTTTTGTGTTGTGTACCTACAATTTTCCGGCCTATCCGAATTACGTAAGATTTGTTCATAACATCCGCGTAATTTTTCGCTCGATTTGAAACTGGGCGGTAATGGTTCGCCTGTACGGTCCCTCGTTATATCGCTAGCTCACCGCGTCGTCGCCGCTCCCGTGATCCGGGTGCGGCGACATCGCGGCGTTCGAGAATGGGACCTGATGTTGAACAGTGCAAAGAGCGCTCGCAAGAATCGCGCGAAACAAGCTGCGGCAGTGGGTGTTGCGGCTGTTGTCGCCGCCTCGCTTGCGGCCTGTGGGTCGGGACGCACCGATGACGCGGGCTCCGGCGCGGGGCTGGTCGTCGGCACCACGGACAAGATCTTCGCCCTCGACCCGGCCGCGGCCTACGACAACGGGTCGCTGCTCGTGGAGAACCAGATCTATTCGTATCTGCTGAACTTCGCACCCGGCGATACCACGCCCAAGCCGGATGCGGCGGAGAAATGCGAATTCACCGCACCGACGGTGTATACCTGCAAGATCAAGTCGGGTCTGAAATTCGCCAACGGTAATCCGTTGACCGCCAAGAGCGTCAAGTTCTCCTTCGACCGCATGGTCGCGATCAACGACCCGCACGGTCCCGCCGCACTGCTCGGCAACCTCGACAAGACCGATGTGGTCGACGATCTCACCGTCGCGTTCACCCTGAAGGTCGCCAACGATCAGACCTTCCCGACGATCCTGCCCACCCAGGCCGGACCGATCGTCGACGAGAAGGTGTTCCCGGCCGACAAGGTCGCCACCGACGAGGAAGTCGTTGCCGCCAAGGGCTATTCGGGCCCGTACACGATCAGCACCTACGACAAGAACAAGCTGGTCGAGTACAAGGCCAACGCCGACTACAACGGCATCCTCGGTAAGCCGAAGAACGACTCGGTCTCCACCAAGTACTACGCCACCTCCGACAACCTGAAGCTGGACCTGCAGAACGGCGCCATCGACGTCGGCTACCGCTCGTTCACGCCGACCGATATCGACAGCCTGCGTGCCGATTCCAAGGTGAAGGTCACCGACGGGCCCGGTGGCGAGCTGCGCTACATCGTGTTCAACATGAACACCATGCCGGGCAACACCCCCGAGCAGAAGCTGGCCGTGCGCAAGGCGATGGCGTCGTCGGTGGACCGCGAGGCGCTGGCCGCCGGTGTGTACAAGGGCACCTACCAGCCCGCGTACGGCTATGTGCCGCAGGGCATGATCGGCGCGGCCGAGCCGTTGAAGGACCTCTACGGCGCCAAGCCCGACAAGGACAAGGCGGCGAAGTTCCTCGCCGACGCGGGCGTGGCCACCCCGGTGACGCTGAACCTGCAGTACAACCCCGACCACTACGGCTCCAGCTCCTCGGAGGAGTACGCGGCGGTCAAGTCCCAGCTCGAGGCGTCGGGCCTGTTCAAGGTGAACCTGCAGTCCACCGAATGGGTCACCTACCAGAAGGAACGCGCCTCCGACGGCTACCCGATGTACCAGTTCGGCTGGTACCCGGACTTCCCGGACGGCGACAACTACCTGGCCCCGTTCTTCGGCCCGAACAACTTCCTGCAGTCGCATTTCGAGAACCCGGGCATCAACGCCCAGCTGACCGCCGAGCTCACCGAAGCCGATCCGGTCAAGCGGGTGGAGCTGATCAAGAAGATCCAGGCCGACCTGGCGCAGAACCACCTGCCGACGCTGCCGCTGCTCTCGGGCAAGCAGGTCGCGGTGTCCAAGCCCGGTGTGACCGGTGTGGATGAAACCCTCGACGGCTCCTTCAAGTTCCGGTTCACGGTACTGAGCAAGTGAGTGACGTTCCCGTTGCGCCCGGATCACCGGTCCGGGCGCAACGTTTCGGGTGGATGCGCGGCGGGGGTTCCCGCCAGGTGGCTTTGCTGCGGTACCTGCTGATCCGGCTCCTGCTGATCGTGCCGACCGCGTGGTTGCTGGTGACAGTGGTGTTTTTCCTGATGCGGGTGATCGGTGACCCCATCAGCGCGGCCATGGGTGGCCGGTTGACCCAGGATCAGATCGAGGAGCGCAAGGATGCGGCCGGGCTGAACCGGCCGATCCTGACCCAGTACTGGGAGTACATCACCGGGTTCCTGCGCGGTGACTTCGGGCGGACCCAGGACAACGAGGCCATCGCCGATGTGGTCGTCACCTACGGTGCGGCCACCTTCGAGCTGGTGTTCTGGGGACTGCTCGTCGCGTTCGCGGTCGGTATCCCGCTGGGCAGATACGCTGCGACACACCGGGATACGCCTGCCGACGCGGTGCTGCGGTTCTCGGCGGTGCTCGCCTACGCGGCGCCGGTGTTCTTCGTCGGCATGCTGCTGAAGCTGGTCTTCTCGGTGTGGCTGGGCTGGTTCCCGGTCGGTGGCCGGGCCAGTACGGATGTGGAGCTGGCGCTGCAGCACGTGTCGCCGAAGACGAACATCCTGTTCATCGATTCGATTCTCTACGGCGAACCGTCCTATGTGCTCGACGTGCTCGAACACGCGGTGCTGCCCGCGGTGGCGCTCGGCCTGCTCACCGGCGGCATCTTCCTGCGGCTGGTCCGGGTGAACCTGATCCAGACCCTGCGTAGCGACTATGTCGAGGCGGCGCGGGCGCGCGGGTTGTCCTCGCGGGTGGTCACCGGGCGGCACGCGGTGCGCAACGCGCTCATCCCGATCATCACGGTGATGGGCATGTGCATCGCGATGATGCTCGGCGGCGCGGTGCTCACCGAGACCACGTTCGAATGGAAGGGCCTCGGCTATCAGCTCGCCGAATACCTGCGGGCCCGTGACTTCATCGCGGTGCAGGGCATCGTGGCGTTCATCGCACTGCTCGTCGCGGTGATGAGCTTCCTGGTGGATGCCGTTGTCGCACTGATTGATCCGAGGGTGAGGTTCTGATGGCAGTCACGAAACGCAGGCTGCCCGGCACCGAATTGTTGTCGAAAACCGTTGGGATGCAGCGGGTCACGCTCATCACCGGGTTGATTCTGGTGGCCGGATTCGTGCTGGTCGCGGCCTTCGCGCCGCTGCTCGCGCCCTACGATCTGGCGCAGAACACCTCCGATGGTGTGGCTTTCGCATCGCAGCAGGGACCGTCGGCCGAGCACTGGTTCGGTACCTCGGTGCGCAGCGAGGACGTGCTGTCACGGGTGCTGTTCGGCGCCCGCACCGCGCTGCTCGTCATCGCGATCGCGGTGACGCTGTCGCTGCTGATCGGGGTGCCGCTCGGGTTGCTGTCGGGCTACGTGGGCCGGTGGGTCGACCGGGTGCTGGTGATGGTGATGGATGCGATCTACGCGTTTCCGTCGCTGCTGCTCGCCATCGTCGTCTCGATCGTCATCGCGGGCGGCACGTCGAGCAGCTTGGGCGGCATGTTGTCGGCGGCGATCGCCATCACCGTTGTGTATGTGCCGCAGTACTTCCGGGTGGTGCGCAACGCGACGGTGGCGGTGAAGACGGAACCGTACGTGGACGCCGCGCGGGTGACCGGTGCGTCGACGGCACGAATCATGTTCCGCCACATCATGTCCAATGTCACCGGTTCGCTGCCGGTGATCGTCACCATCAACGCGGCCGATGCCATCCTCACCCTCGCCGCGCTCGGCTTCCTCGGGTTCGGCATCGAACCCACCCAGGCCGCTGAATGGGGTTACGACCTGAACAAGGCGCTCAACGATGTGTCCAACGGGATCTGGTGGACCTCCATCTTCCCCGGCACCGCCATCGTGCTCGTGGTACTCGGCATGACCCTGGTCGGGGAGAGTCTCGACGAATCGCTGAATCCGCTGCTGCGTACCAGGCGTGCGGTCACTTCGAAGGAGTCCGTCGATGAGTGAGAAGACTGCCGCACTGGCCGTTTCGGGCCTGTCGGTCACCTTCACGACCGACGCGGGCCCGGTGAACGCGGTACGCGACGTGTCCTACGAGGTGTTTCCCGGTGAGGTGCTCGCCATCGTCGGCGAGTCCGGGTCGGGCAAGTCGGTGAGCTCACGCACCGCGATCGGGCTGCTGCCGCAGTCCGCGTCGGTGCGCGGTCTGGTGACCATCGGCGATCGACCGGTCACGTCGATGACCGAGAAGCAGCTCACCGCCCTGCGCGGCGGTGCGGTGTCGATGGTGTTCCAAGAGCCCGCCCGGGCGCTGGACCCACTGTTCACCGTCGGGTTCCAGATCTGTGAAGCGCTGCGCGCGCACAGCGGGATGAGCCGGAAGGACGCCAAGGCCAAGGCCGTCGAGTTGCTACGCCTGGTCGGGCTGCCCGATCCGGAGCACCGGGTCGACTACTACCCGCACCAGCTGTCGGGCGGGCAGAAGCAGCGCGTGATGATCGCCATCGCCATCTCGTGCGAACCCAAGGTGATCATCGCCGACGAACCGACCACCGCGCTCGACGTGACGGTGCAGGCCGAGATCCTCGAACTGCTGCGTGATCTGCGCGACCGGCTCGGCAGTGCGATCGTGCTCATCACCCACAACATGGGTGTCGTCGCCGATCTGGCCGACCGGGTGGTGGTGATGCGCGCGGGCGAGGTGGTCGAACAGGCGCCGGTGCACGAACTGTTCGCCAGCCCCAAGGCCGAGTACACGCGGGCGCTGCTCGACGCGGTTCCGCACCTGGGGTCGGCGACGGCGCGGCCGGAGCCGGACCGGACCGTCGAGCCGGTGCTCGACGTGCGCGACCTGGTCGTCACGTTCCCGGGGCCGTTCGGCAGGCCGCCGTTCCGGGCCGTCGACAAGGTGAGCCTGCAGATCCGGCCGGGGGAGACCCTCGGCCTGGTCGGTGAATCGGGCTCGGGCAAGTCGACCATCGGACGGTGCGTCGCCGCTCTACAACGGCCGACCGAAGGTCACGTGCTGATCCGCGGCCAGGACATCGCGGGCCTGTCCCCGCGCAAGCTGCGGCCGATCCGGCGCCGCTTCGGGTTCGTGTTCCAGGACCCGGCGGGCTCGCTCAATCCCCGGATGACCGTCGGCGAATGCGTCGCCGAACCGCTGCTGGTGCACGGGGTCGGTGACAAGGCGAGCATCCGGGAACGGGTGCGGCACATGCTC
The DNA here is from genome assembly GCF_020216065.1 of Nocardia rosealba. Classification (GTDB taxonomy): domain Bacteria; phylum Actinomycetota; class Actinomycetes; order Mycobacteriales; family Mycobacteriaceae; genus Nocardia; species Nocardia rosealba. The sequence goes on along the minus strand of NZ_JAIWNA010000005.1, from coordinate 175,348 downwards.
GACGACGTCCACCTGCCCGCGGGCACCGAGAACCGGTACCCGCACGAACTGTCCGGCGGACAGCGTCAACGCGCCAGTCTGGCCCGTGCCCTCGTCCTCGACCCCGACCTGCTCGTCGCCGACGAACCGACCAGCGCCCTTGACGTCTCGGTGCAGGCCGCGGTCCTCGAGCTGTTCGCCGAACTGCAGCGCGGCTGCGGCTGGGCATGCCTGTTCATCAGCCACGACCTCGCCGTCGTCGACCAGCTGGCCGACCGGATCATGGTGCTGCGCGACGGAACCTGCGTCGAAGAAGGCGACAACGAACAGATCCTGCGCAATCCCCAGCACGACTACACCCGCCGGCTCGTCGCGGCCGTTCCCGTCCCCGACCCGGTGGAACAGCGGCGCCGTCGTACCGAACTGGCCACCGGCTGAGGCCGGCCGTCGGTAACCGCACCGAGCGGCCCGCGGGTGGGGCGAGTCCACCACCCGCGGGCCCGCGTTGTAAGTGCGAGGAGCCGGACGGCGGGGGGACTGGCGGATCACTTAGAGTTAACAGGCATCTATCCGCCGATTCGGTTTGGAGCTTTCCCCACAATGACTGAACAGACACCCAGCGGTGCAGGCGCTTCCTACGCCGCCGCGGGCGTGAGCATCGAAGCCGGTGACCGCGCCGTCGAATTGTTCGGACCATTGGCGAAGAAGGCCAGCCGACCCGAGGTGCAGGGTGGGATCGGCGGATTTGCCGGACTGTTCGCGCTCAAGGGCGGGTACCGGGAGCCGCTGCTCGCCGCCTCCACCGACGGCGTGGGCACCAAGATCGCCGTCGCCCAGGCGCTCGACAAGCACGACACCGTCGGCCTCGACCTGGTCGCCATGGTCGTCGACGACCTGGTGGTGTGCGGTGCCGAACCGCTGTTCCTGCAGGACTACATCGCCATCGGCAAGGTCGTCCCGGAGAAGGTCGCCGAACTGGTCTCCGGCATCGCCGAAGGCTGCATCAAGGCGGGCTGCGCGCTGCTCGGCGGCGAAACCGCCGAACACCCCGGGCTGATGGACCCCGACGACTACGACCTGTCGGCCACCGGCGTCGGCGTGGTCGAAGCCGACTCCGTGCTCGGCCCCGACCGGGTGCGTCCCGGCGATGTCGTCATCGCGATGGGTTCCTCGGGTCTGCACTCCAACGGCTACAGCCTGGCCCGCAAGGTGCTGCTCGACATCGACCGCATGTCGCTCACCGGGCACGTCGAGGAATTCGGCCGCACCCTCGGTGAGGAACTGCTCGAGCCGACCCGCATCTACGCCAAGGACTGCCTGGCGCTGATCGCCGAAACCGATGTGCGTACCTTCTCGCACGTCACCGGTGGCGGTCTGGCCGCCAATCTGGCGCGCGTGCTGCCCGCCGGGCTGGTCGCCGAACTGGATCGCGGCACCTGGAATCCGGCGCCGGTGTTCAAGATGATCGCCCAGCGCGGCCGGGTCGAGCGGCTCGAGATGGAGAAGACGTTCAACATGGGCGTCGGCATGGTGGCCATCGTCGCCCCCGAGGACGCCGACCGTGCGCTGGCGGTGCTCACCGCCCGCCACATCGACTGCTGGACACTGGGTCAGGTCAAGAAGGCCGCCGACGCCGACGCGCCGCGCGCGCTGCTGCTGGGCGACCACCCCAGGTTCTGATCGTCCGACAACTCAGCCGGGTCGCGAACGCGCGGCCCGGCTTTGTCGTGTTCAGGGGTTTGCCGACGGCCCCGCACGGCTATCCGACAAAGGTAGGGTCCGCCGCCTCGAGGAGGTCGGGGTCTCGAGTCCGGCGAACACGACGAGCGTCCTGTGTGTGCACAGGACGCTCGTCGTGTATTCGGATGTTCGCCGTACTGCTGCTGCGAGCCTGCGACGTTGCGCGGAACAACGGCTGAAGGGGGAGGCCACCACGAGCCTCCCCCTTCACCGGCGTTCGGTCAGCGACGCCAGCTGTCGTAGTCGTCGTCCTCGTTGTTCCAACGGGACGGCGAATCATCCGCGTCGTGCTCGTCGGATAGCAAGCCGCCACTCCCTCGGGAGTGGAGTGGAGTGCTATCCGCCAGCTCGCGCTGAAGGCTCGCGAAGTCGGTCGGCGTGGAGCTGTACTTGAGCTCACGTGCGACTTTGGTCTGCTTTGCCTTAGCCCGGCCACGGCCCATGGCTGACCCCCTCGCGTCACTGCGGGGCGGCCTGGGGTTTGTTGGCGGCCCCGTTCGAATTAATACTCTTCCTGACAGACACTTTAGCGTGTGTCCGGCGGTCGCGCTCCCAGGAGTGGGTGAAGAGCTGTCGAACGGGTGTCAGAGCACTCCGGGGATCGCCCGGATCACCCCGACGCGGGCGTCGCCGCCGAGGACCGCGGTGGCCGCGAGGTCGGTGTGTTCGTCGGTCCAATCGATGCCGAGTTTGCGCAGAATTGCCAGCGTCAGGGGCATTCGGGCACGGTCGTGACCGTCGTCGATCTTGTAGGCGAACCCACGTCCGTCCGGGAGCGCACCCGCGTGCACGCCGTCGGCGCCGATTTTGCAGAAGAGTCCGGGCGTGGCCGACATCGCCTGGAGATCGGGCCCGTTCGTGCCGGAAATCACTCGCGGATTGCTCCGCACGGCATCGGCGATCCGGCGTTCGGCGGTGCCGGGCTCGGCGGTGGTGAACGCCGCGAAGGCGCGCGCCAGGTTGATCAGCGAGACGGGGACGATCGGCAGGCCGCAGCCGTCGATCCCCAGGTCGGTCTCGGGTTCGCCGGTGACGTCGGCGACGGTGGCGAGAACCGCCTGCTGCAGTGGGTGTTCGAGGTCGAGGTATCCGGTGCGCGGCCAGTCGTTGATCGCGCAGGTCGCCAGCATCGCGGCGTGTTTGCCGGAGCAGTTCATGTACAGCGGGCTGCGGCCCGCGCCGGTGATGGCGGCGGCGCGGGCGTTCTCCTCGAACGGCAGGTCGGGTGGGCAGGCGAGGTCTGCCGGGGTGTGGCCGAAGCGGTCGAGCAGCCGGGTGACCAGGGCGATGTGGTCGGGCTCGCCGAAATGTGAGGCGGTGGTGATGGCGAGTTCGTCGTCATCGACGGGGTCGAAGCCGTTGCGCAGCAGGGTGAGTGCCTGCATGGGCTTGTTCGTCGAGCGGGGAAAGATCGGGCCGTGCACCTCACCCAGCTCGACGGTCGGGGTGCCGTCGGCGTCGAGCACGACGACCGAACCCCGGTGCACGCACTCGCGGAAGCCGGACCGCACCACCTCGACAAGTTCCACGCTCACGCCCGGACCTCCACGCTTCGTTTCCTGTTGTGCCGGTCGATCTGCCTGCGGATGTCGTCGGAGATGGTCGGCTCCTCCGTGAGCAGCCGGGTGAGCAGTGCGGGATCGGCGCCGGTGAACAGGTCGCGCACGGTGATGCCGTGGGCCGGGACGTGCACCACCCGCACCTCGTCGCCCGCGCCGATCGTCCCCTCGGTGAGCACCCGGAAGTAGGTGCCGGTGTCGGCGCGCAGGGCGAAGCGTTTCACCCACTGCTTCTCGCCGGACCACTGCTGGAAGGTCGCGCACGGAACGCGGGGACCGCTCACCTCGAGCAGGGTGTCGCCGATCGCGAAGCGGGCACCGAACACCGCGTCGCTGAGTGGGAGGCCGGTCACCCGCAGGTTTTCGCCGAACCAGCCCGCGGGCAGATCGCGCTCGAGTTCCTCGGACCAGCGGAGGGCGTCTTCCTCGGCGTAGGCGTAGACGGCCTGGTGCACGCCGCCGTGGTTGACGGTGTCGCACACGTGATCGCCGTCGAGTCCGAGCGCACGCACCCCGACCCGACCGGCGACGGGCCGCTTGTCGATGGCGCTGCGGCCCACGCGGGTGCGCATCTCGAGTTCGGCGTGCACCACGCACACGGCCTCGACGCGGCCGGTGTCACCGGCGCGCAACTGCGGGCGGCTCATCGACCACGCAGGCGGTCGACGGCGGCGCGCCCGGCTTGCACGCCCTCCTCCGAGGGGACCGAGTCGGGATCGATGGCGGCGGCCATGGAACCGACCACCAGTTCGGTGCCCGCCGGGACGGAGCGTTTCACCAGGGCCAGCGCGATCGGGCCGAGTTCGTAATGGTCGACGACGGTACCGAGGCGACCGACGGTGCGCCCACCCGCGGTGACGTCGTCGCCGGTGGCCGGCCGTTCGTCGGCGGAACCGTCGAGGTGCAGCAGCACCAGGTTGCGCGGCGGTTTGCCCAGGTTGTGCACGCGCGCAACGGTTTCCTGGCCGCGATAGCAGCCCTTGTTCAGGTGCACCGCGCCCTGCTCCTCGACACCGCCGATCCAGCGGGCCTCGTGCGGGATGGTGCGCTCGTCGGTATCGATGCCCACGCGCGGACGGAGGGCGGCCACGCGCAGTGCCTCGTAGGCCCACATGCCCGCGGGACGGGCACCGGCCGAGGTGAGCTTCGTCCACCACGTGGCGAGGTCGGTGCGGGGGACGAGCAGGTCGAAGGAATCGCCGGGCATCCGGCGCAGGAACCCACCGCCGGGCAGCGCGACGGCCGCGTACAGCCCGGGCAGTTCGCCGAGGCCGAGGGCGGGGAGCAGCGTGTCGGTCTCCGGGCCGAGCAGGCTCAGGACGGCGAAATCGGCTGCCTCGGGTTTGGCGTCGGCCCAGAACACCATCTTCTGCAGGAAGCCGAGCAGCTCGGTGCCGTGCCCGCCCTCGGTGTCGAGCCAGAGGGTGCCGTCGAGGTCGGTGAGCACGAAGTGGTGCAGCACGCGGCCGTTGAGGTCCAGATCGAGTGATTCGGCGCTGTGGCCGTCGTGCAGGTTCGCGATGTGCTGGCTGGTGATGGTGTGCAACCAGCTCAGCCGCTCGGCGCCGGTGATGCGGGACACACCGCGATGCGACCGGTCGACCACGGCGACGCGCTGCGCGGCGGCCTTCTGCTCGCCGAACGGGTCGCCGTAGTGCCAGGCGACCGCGGCATCAGGGGAGCCCGGCGCACCCGCGACGGCGCCAGGGGTTTGGAGAACAGGACTGGGGGCGACGTCCACGGACACACCACCACTGTAGGCGTGTCCGCCCGCACGCGCCGAGGGTGGGCGGTCGCGCCGCGTCGGATCCACGGCAGCCGTAGGCATAACAGAGCTATAACGCCTACGCTCGTCACATGGGAGAACGGGTTCTTGTGACACTCGACGGTGTGGTCGCTGACGCGAACACGCCGTCGCTCTATGCCGACGACATCGGAGCGCTGCGTGGCGACGGTGTGTTCGAAACGATATTGGTGCGCGGCGGCACGGCCACCGCGCTGGAATTCCACCTGGCCCGGCTGCGCCGCTCGGCCCAGGCGCTGGAACTGCCCGAGCCGGGGCTGGCGAAATGGCGCAGCGCGGTCGAGCTGGCGGTCAAGGAGTGGGGTGCCGAGGAAGAGGGCATGCTCCGCCTGATCTACACCCGCGGCCGCGATTCCGAATTCGACGCGCCCGGCTCGGGTCTCGTGCCCGACGAGCCGGCACCGACGGCGTATGTGCTCGTCTCCCCGGTGCCCGCGCGGGTCGCGCAGGCGCGTGCCGAAGGTGTGAAGGTGATGTCGCTGGCCCGTGGCATCTCCGTCGACCTGGCGCAGGCGGCGCCGTGGCAGCTGCTCGGCGCGAAGACGCTGTCGTACGCGACGAACATGGCCGCGCTGCGGTTCGCCCGGCGGATGGGCGCCGACGACGTGATCTTCCACAGCACCGAACACCGGGTGCTGGAAGGCCCGCGCTCGACCGTGGTGATCGCGCGCGACAAGCAGCTCATCACCCCGCCCGCCAAGATCGGTGTGCTGCCGGGTGTCACCCAGCGCGCCCTGTTCACGGTGGCGGAGAAGAAGGGCTGGGAATGCAAGTACCAGTCGATCTTCACCGCTGACCTTTTCGATTGCGACAGCATCTGGCTGCTGTCGAGCATCACGCTCGCGGCCAGGGTGAATCAGCTCGACGGGGTGCGGCTGTCCGCGCCCGACAACGCTCAGGAGATCATCGACATGGTCGACGCGGGGATCGACCGGCCGGGGACCATCGGCGACTGGTGAGCGCCTGTGGGGCGCGGGTGGGCGCGCCCCTGCGCCGGGTCGTGGCGGTTGTCACCCTTGATCGGGGTACCCGTGCGCGTACTCTCTACTACAGGACGTCGTAGTAGTGGATGGAGGCCGGATGGACACCTTGGACATCTCCCGGTGGCAGTTCGGCATCACCACGGTTTATCACTTCGTCTTCGTACCGCTCACCATCGGTCTGGCGCCACTGATCGCCATGATGCAGACGGCGTGGGTCGTCACCGGTGACGAGAAGTGGTACCGGCTCACCAAATTCTTCGGGAAACTGTTCCTGATCAACTTCGCCCTCGGCGTCGCCACCGGCATCGTGCAGGAATTCCAGTTCGGGATGAACTGGAGCGAATATTCCCGCTTCATCGGCGACGTCTTCGGCGCACCGCTCGCGCTGGAAGCGCTTGTCGCGTTCTTCATGGAATCGACCTTCATCGGCCTGTGGGTGTTCGGCTGGACGCGCCTGCCGAAACTCGTTCACCTGGCGACCATCTGGATGGTCGCGATCGGTGTGAACGCCTCGGCCTATTTCATCGTCGCCGCCAACTCGTTCATGCAGCACCCGGTCGGCGCCCGCTACAACCCCGAGACCGGGCGCGCCGAACTGGAAAGCATCTGGGCGCTGCTCACCAACAACACAACCCTGGCCGCGTTCCCCCATGTCGTCGCCGGATCATTCCTCACCGCAGGCACTTTCGTCGCCGGGATCGCCGGCTGGTGGATGGTGCGCAACGCGCGCAGCGGTGACGCGGACAAACTCGAGCAGGCACGCACGATGTGGCGGCCCGCCGCCCGCGCGTCGCTGGTCGTCATCGCGGTGGCCGGGGTCGGCGTGCTGTTCACCGGCGACATCCAGGGCAAGCTGATGTTCGAACAGCAACCGATGAAGATGGCGTCGGCGGAATCGTTGTGCCATACCGAAACCGACCCCGATTTCTCCATTCTCACCGTCGGTACCCACAACAATTGCGACAGCGTCGTGCATGTGCTGAAGGTGCCCTATGTGCTGCCCTATCTCGCCGAAGGCAAATTCGACGATGTGACGCTCGACGGTGTCGTCGACCTGCAGAAGACCTACAACGTGAAATACGGACCGGGTGATTACCGGCCGAATCTGTTCGTCACGTACTGGTCGTTCCGTGCCATGATCGGCCTGGCCGCCGGGTCTGTGCTGCTGCTGTTCGCGGCATTCTGGATGACCCGTGGCGGGCGCGTGCCCGATCGTCCCTGGTTCGCGTGGTTGAGCCTGCTCGCCATCCCCACGCCGTTCCTGGCCAACAGTGCGGGCTGGGTGTTCACCGAAATGGGGCGGCAGCCGTGGGCGGTGGTGCCCAACCCCACCGGCGACCCGAATATCCGGATGACCGTGCAGCAGGCGGTGTCCGAGCACGCGCCGATGACGGTGTTGTTCTCGCTGATCGTGTTCACGCTGCTTTACGGTGTGCTCGCGGCGGTGTGGTTCTACCTGATCCGCCGATACACGATCGCCGGACCCGACGAGCCAGTGCACCACGACGGTCCGCCTGCCGATGAACAACTGTCCTTCGCGTACTAGGAGACGGCGATGAGTTTGCCATTGTTCTGGTTCATCCTGATCGGCGTCCTGTTCACCGGCTACTTCGTGCTCGAGGGTTTCGACTTCGGTGTCGGGATGCTCATGCCCGTTCTCGGCAAGGGCTCCGACACGCGACGCCGCGTGGTGCTCAACACCATCGGCCCGGTGTGGGACGGCAACGAGGTCTGGTTGATCACCGCGGCCGGGGCGATGTTCGCCGCGTTCCCCGAGTGGTACGCGAGCCTGTTCTCCGGGTTCTACCTGGCCTTGCTGCTGTTGCTCGTCGCCTTGATCCTGCGGATCTGCGCGATCGAATACCGCGCCAAGATCAACGACCCGAAGTGGCGGGCGTGGTGTGACCGCGGTATCGGGATCGGCTCCTGGATTCCGGCCCTGGCCTGGGGGTGGGTGTTCGCGAACCTGGTGCGTGGCGTGCCCTTGAACGAAGACCGCCAGATCGTCGGTTCGGTCTGGGATCTGTTCAGCCCCTACGCCCTGCTCGGCGGACTGGCGACGGGCATCCTGTTCCTGCTGCACGGTGCGGTGTTCCTGGTGCTCAAGACCGGCGGCGAGGTGCGCGAGGACGCCCAGCGTGTCGTCCGATTGCTGCTCGTGCCGACCGTGCTGGTCGTCGGTGCGTTCGGGCTGTGGACTCAGCTCGCCTACGGCGCAGGCTGGACCTGGGCGGCGGTCGGCGTGGCGTTGCTCGGACTGGTCGTCGCCGGAGCGGCGAACATGGTCGGTCGCGACGGCTGGGCCTTCGTCGGCACCACGCTGACGGTGATCTCGGCGACGGTGCTCATCGTCGGCTCGATGTACCCGAACGTGCTGCCCTCCACCATCAGCCCGGCGTTCGACCTCACCATCGACAACGCGTCGTCCTCGCCGTACACGCTGAAGGTGATGAGCTGGGCGGCCCTGCTCGCCACGCCGGTGGTGCTGATCTACCAGGGGTGGACGTACTGGGTGTTCCGCAAGCGGCTCACCGTCGACCAGATCCCGGCGCCGACAGGGCTGCCGTTCGTCGGTAAGGAGTGAGGTGATGGGCGCGCTCGATGGGTCGGCGGGGGCGCCCGAAGTACGGCGGCGCGGGCCGATCGATCCGCGGTTGCTGCGGTACGCGCGGTCGGCTCGGCCGCACCTGGTGATCGCGGTGCTGATCGCGCTGGTCATCACGGTGACCATCGTGGTGACGGCGGTGCTGCTGGCGCGGGTGCTCGCCGGTGTTGTCACCGACCCGTCGCGGCGCGACTTCGACTCGTGGACAACCGAACTGGTCGTGTTCGGCGTCGTCGTGGTGGTGCGTGGGGTGGCGAGCTGGTGGCAGGCGCGGCTGGCGCACCGGGCGGGCAGTGCGGTGGTGGCCGAGCTGGAGAACGCGGTGCTGCGGGCCGGGGCGGAGCTGTCTCCGCGCGAACTGGACTCGCGGCGTACCGAGATCGCGGTGGTGGTCGGCAACGGGCTCAGCGGGTTGCGCGGGTGGTTCACCGGCTACCTGCCCGCGCTGCTGCTGGCCTGTCTCGTTCCACCGATCGTGCTGGTGGTCATCGCTTTTCACGATCCGACTTCGGCCGTGATCGCCGTGATCACCGTGCCGCTCATCCCGATGTTCATGGTGCTCATCGGGCTGCTCACCCAGGGTCGGGCCAAGGCGACGCTCGCCGCGAGCACCAGGTTGTCGGATCAGATTCTCGACCTGTTCGCCGGCATGCCGACGCTACGGGCACTCGGGCGCGAAGGTCCGGGCGTGGCCGGTATGGCGAAACAAGTACAGGCGCTCGGCGATTCGCTACGGCAGCGGACGATGCAGTCGTTGCGGATGGCGTTTCTGTCCTCGATGGTGCTCGAGGGATTGGCGACGCTGAGCGTGGCGCTGATCGCGGTGGCCATCGGTTTGCGACTGGTGTTCGCGGAGATGACCCTGTACGCCGGGCTCGTCGCGTTGATCCTCGCACCGGAGGTGTACTGGCCGCTGCGGCAGGTGGGGGAGAAGTTCCACGCCGCGCAGGACGGGATGGCGGCTGGGGAACGAGCCTTCGCCGTGCTCGATTCGACCACCGGATCTGCTCACGGCGCCAAACACGCTGCTGCACGATCACTTCAGCCATCCGACGTGGATGCCGCGGATGTGGTTGCCGTGCACGCAGATACGAACGCTGCGCCGCCGGAATCGGCATCGTCGGTGGGTTGCGCTGTGCGGGCGGATCGGCGTGATCCAGGGTCTGTGGTGGGGCCGGGCGAACGGTCGGGTTCGCGGATCCAGCTGTGCGAGTTGACCGTCACCGCGCGCGGTGGGACGGCGCCGCATCGGTTGACCGCCGAGTTGATGCCGGGCTCGGTAACGGTGCTCACCGGGGCGAACGGGTGCGGGAAATCCACTACGCTGCAGGCGATTCTGGGACTGATCGAGCCTGACAGTGGGACTGTTCTCGTCGATGGAAGGGATGTCGGCGACCTCGATGCCGACAGCTGGTGGGCGCGCATCGCCTGGTTGCCGCAGCGGCCGGTGCTGGTTCCGGGAACGCTGCGCGAGAATGTCGAACTCCTCGGTGTGCCCGGCACCGCCGCCGACCTGGACCGGCTGGAACAGATCAGCGCCGCAACAGGATTCGACACCGTGCTCGACGAGCTCCCACAGCGCTGGGACACCGTCCTCGGTCAAGGCGGCACCGGCCTGTCCCTCGGCCAACGCCAGCGCCTGGCCCTCACCCGCACCCTCGCCGCCCACCGCCCGATCCTGCTGCTCGACGAACCGACCGCCCACCTCGACGCGGTCAGCGAACACCGAGTCCTCACCACCCTGCGCACCCTTGCCGCCGAAGGCGCGACCGTCGTGGTCGTCGCCCACCGCCCGACCGTCCTGTCGGCGGCCGACGTGGTCGTCGAGGTCGTCGGTGAAACCGAGGATCGGCGGGGCGGGCGGGACGATTCGGACGGGAGGGCTTTGTGATCGCCGATCTGCGGGACATGTGGCGGCTGCTCGGGCTGTCGCCGTGGCGGGTCGCGGTGGCTGTGGCGTGGGGGGTGCTGGCGCTCGGGAGTGGACTCGCGCTGGCGGCGCTGGCGGCGTGGTTGATCGCGCGCGCCTGGGAAATGCCGCCGGTGCTGCATCTGAGTGTGGCGGTGACGGCGGTGCGGGCGCTGGGAATCTCCCGGGGGCTGGCCCGGTACCTGGAGCGACTGGCCACCCACGACGTCGCCCTGCGAGCCATGACAACGGCGCGCACCACGGTGTACCGCACCCTCGCGCAGTCGGACATCTGGTGGTGGCGTGACCGGGCAGTCGAGAGTGGCGGGACGGTCGAGGGCAGGTCGACGGGGATCGTGCTCGACGGTGAGCAGCCCGGGTCGCCGGGGAGACGGCGGTTGGGGGAGTTGCGGCGAGGGGATCTTCTGGTTCGGGTCGGGGCCGATATCGATGATCTCGGTGCTGTGGTCGTGCGGGTGTTCGTGCCGGTGGCCGTCGCAGTGGTGTTGTCGGTGGCGGCGGTCGGGCTGATCGCCACCATTTCTGTGGCGGCAGCCGTGATTCTGGCTGCGGCGCTTGCTGTTTCGGGCGTGCTGGCGCCGTGGTTGTCGGCGGTGGCCGGGCGCGACGCCGAACGTGCGGTGCGGCGGGATCGGGGTGAGTTCACGGCCGAGGCGTTCACCGTGCTCGATCACGCGGCCGAACTGCGTGTCGCCGGACGGTTGGACGCGGCACTCACGGTGGCAGACAAGGCATCCGGGCGCGCGGTCGCCGCCGAAGACTCGGCCGCCTCCCGCAGCGCGTGGGCCGCCGCCGCGACCCCGCTGTCGATCGGGATCAGCGCCCTCGGCGCCCTGCTGGTCGGCATCGCCGCCTACGGGCCGACGGGTGGCCTCCCCGGCGGCATGACGCCCATGGCCCTCACCATCCTCGTGCTGGTCCCCCTCTCGGCCTTCGAGGCCGTCGCCACCCTCCCCACCGCCGCGACCACCCTCACCACCTCCCGCGCCGCCCTCCACCGCCTCCAGTCCATCGCAGGCCCCCAGCCCACCGGGCGGACGATAACCGCCTCATCGACCCCACCGGCTGGTTCGACCTTCGGCCCCGGCGTGACCGCTGGATCCGGCGACCCTGTTCGACGCGATGCGACGGCGGGGCGCGATGCGTTTGCCGGGCCGGGTGCGACCATGGCGATGCCGGAGGGGCGGCGAATCGCCGTTGTCGGGCCGAGTGGGGCCGGAAAGACGACCTTGCTGATGGAGTGGGCGGGCCTGTTCGACACCCCGCGTGCGGGCGTCACGTTCTTCGCCGAGGATGCGCATCTGTTCGGTACATCCATCCTCGAGAACCTGCGGGTCGCGCGCGGTGATCTCGCCGAGGCCGAAGCCGAAAGCGCCCTGCGGCGAGTCGGTCTCGGCCCCTGGCTCGACAGTCTGCCGAACGGCGTGCGGACCTCGCTCACAGCGGGGGCGGCAGCCGTGTCGGGCGGTCAGCGCAGGCGATTGCTGCTGGCGCGGGCACTGATCGCACCGGCCGAGACCCTGCTGCTCGACGAGCCGACCGAACACCTCTCCGCCGAGGAGGGCGACCAGCTCCTGCGCGAACTCCTCGACGCGGACAGCGGCCTGGTGGCGCCGGAGCGTCGCGTCGTGGTCGTCACCCATCAGCTTCCGCCCGACCATCGTGCCGACACGGTCGTCACCGTCGACCGGACCGGCGCCTGTCGGGTCGACGGCCGGTCACTGTCCGAAAAGTGAGGCGATTTCAGCAGGTCGGAGCACCCGGAAAATCAATTGCCGAGCTCGGCGCGTGCCGATAGATTCATCGGTACACAAGAGAGGAGGTGGTCTGAAGAATGTATGTTCAACGGATGCGTGAGGTGGCTGCCCGCTAGCAGCACCCCTGCGGGAGATTCCCCAGCGGTGCGCTGAGCGAATCCCAGGCAGACACCCGGCCCCCGAGCCCCCGGACTATCCACCCGGGACCGCCACGTTCCCCGGAACGAGACGGTATGGCTCGGGGGTCGCTCCATTTCCGCCGCGGAAACGACGAACGCCCCGCGAAACCGCGGGGCGTCCGATCGGGATCTCAGCCGATGTAGCGCTGCAAGCGCGCCGACAGGCGGGGGATGAGCGCACCGTCGGGGTCGACTCGTTCCTCGACGTAGGCCAGGTCGCCGCCCTCGACAATGCCGTAGAGGCGTTTCGCGCCGCCGACGACTGCGCCGGACTGGCTGCGGATCACCACATCGGTGGCCAGTTCCCAGGACGACTGGGTCAGGGCGGTGCCGTAGAACAGTTCGACGACGCCGGAGCTGTGGGTGAGCAGCAGTTCGAGCATCTCGGTGTCGGCGTCGGTGCCGACCCGCCAGTACCCGCTCTCGCGCAGGTCGGGGCTTTCGTAGGCGCCCTCGGTGTCGAGCTTCCAGGTCTGCGATTCCCAGACCAGGTAGTCGCCACCGTCATGCGACACGATGATCTGCTGACCGAAGCGGTAGTCGCCGTCGGCAGGGTGGTGGCCTTCGCCCTCGCCGCGCCACACACCGACCAGCGGCAGCAACGCGAGCATCGCGTGGTTCAGATCGGGACCCTCGCGCAGATTCGCGGTGTCCTCGGGAATGGGGAGACCGCCGAGGACCGAAATGTTTCGGACCCCGGTTTCTTTCGCACGCTCGGCGGCGACATTCACCGCCTCGTCGCCACTGCGACGCTGTGCCGAAGCGTCTTGCACGTCACTCGCTCGCTCGGCCGGATCGGAACCTTCGCTCGCGAGCCCGCTCATGACTCGGTGAACAGCCGGTAGAAGACGTACAGGCCGAACCAGCCGATGAGGATCGACACGGCGATGAGGAGAATCTCGAAGAAGAGGACCACGTTTCGGAGTCTAGCGAGTCCGAAACGAAGATACGAAAACGGCCCCGGCAGTTCCCGCACAGGAACTACCAGGGCCGTTGTGAGGTTTCTTACTTGGCGACCGCGACGTCCACCGCGTGGATGCCCGCGCCCTCGGGGCTGATCTCGGCCGAGCCGTTGCCCGACGCCGACAGCGCGCGCAGGGTCCACGAACCCGGCGCGGCGAAGAAGCGGAAATCACCGGTGCCGGAGGCGACGACCTCGGCGGTGAAGTCACCGTTGCCGTCGAGCAGACGCACGAACGCGCCGCCGACCGGCTGACCGTCGGTGCTCAGGACACGGCCGGTGATGACCGTTTCCTTCTCCACATCGACGCCGGCCGGGATGGCCTGACCCTGGGTAGGTGCTGCACACATATTGATTACGCTCCCAACTCGATAGGTGCACCGACGAGCGAACCGTATTCGGTCCAGCTGCCGTCGTAGTTCTTGACGTTCTGGTGGCCGAGCAGCTCCTGCAGCACGAACCAGGTGTGCGAGGAACGCTCGCCGATGCGGCAGTAGGCGATGGTCTCCTTCTCGCCGTCCAGGCCCGCATCCTTGTAGAGCTCGGCGAGCTCTTCGTCGGAACGGAAGGTGCCGTCCTCGTTGGCCGCCTTGCTCCACGGCACGTTGATCGCGCCCGGGATGTGGCCGGGACGCTGGCTCTGCTCCTGCGGCAGGTGCGCGGGAGCCAGGATCTTGCCGGAGAACTCGTCGGGGCTGCGCACGTCGACCAGGTTCTTGGTGCCGATCGCGGCGATGACCTCGTCGCGGAAGGCGCGGATGCTCAGGTCGGGAGCCGAAGCCTTGTACTGGGTGGCCGGGCGGTTGACCGCGTCACGCGAGAGCGGACGACCGTCGAGCTCCCACTTCTTGCGGCCGCCGTCGAGCAGCTTGACGTCGTTGTGGCCGTACAGCTTGAAGTACCAGTAGGCGTAGGCGGCGAACCAGTTGTTGTTGCCGCCGTACAGCACCACGGTGTCGTCGTTGGCGATGCCGCGCGCCGAGAGCAGGTCGGAGAACTGCTCCTGGTTCACGAAGTCGCGACGAACCTGATCCTGCAGGTCGTTCTTCCAGTCCAGGCGAACGGCGCCTTCGATGTGGCCACCCTCGTAGGCGGAGGTGTCCTCGTCGACCTCGACGAAGACGACGCCGGGGGCGTTGAGGTTCTCTTCGGCCCAGTCAACGGAGACCAGGACATCGGAGCGAGCCATGTTGTTCCTTTCAACAGACGTGCAGGGTGGGTCAGTTCGGTGCCGGAGCAGGCGACCGGCGGAAGCGGGCTACCAGCGGATAGATCTGGCAGCCCAGGCAGACCCCGAACGCCGCGTTCAAGAACGCCGCGAACAGGGCGAAGCCGGCGAACACCGCGCCGACGATCGGGGAGCCGAGCGCGAAGCCCAGCAGGGAGACACCGGCGAACGCGAAGCCGAGTGCCTGCGCGAAACGCAGCGGCGGCACGGGTTCGGTCTCGGTGGGCGGGCCGACTCGCGGCGCGACGAGCGCCGCGTAGATCCGGCCGTAAGGGTGCTTGGCGGGACCGGCCGCCGCGCCGATCGCGAACACCACGGCCTGCAGGCCGATCAGGATCGCGGCGGCGACGGGGGAAACGGTCGCGACCAGCAGCACCGCGACGAGCACCCCGGTCGTCACCCAGGCCACGAAACGCGGCCCGCGGACATCGACGCGAGGTGGGGAATCAGAAAACGAGGTCATGGTGCGAACTCCTGCGCTGAGACGATTCAGTGGGATCTGCCAGTTCGCCGGGGGATCGAAACGATCACTCGCGCGGCGAACAGAGGTCGGCGTCAGGAATCTCGGGAGAGAAGCCGACCGGTCAGCGGCACAGGCAGCAACAACCACCGAGGCGACACAGGTCAACTGTGCGGCGTCGGGTGAGCATCAGCTCGTGGTCGGTTTGCACGATGAAGAGTTTACCCGGTCTTCCCGGGAAATGGGCAGGCCCCCCTCGAAACGGGGGACAACGTCACACTGTGAGCGGCTCGAGGGCGGTGCGCAGGTCGCCCGCCTTCGGTACGCCGGAGATGCGGAAACGCTCCTTGCCCTCGGCGTCGAAGACGAAGGTCGTCGGCAGGGAGAGCACGTTGAGTTCGCGGGCCAGCGCGGGTTGCGCGTCGATGTCGATCTCGATGTCGCGGGGTGCGTTCGGCGAATCGGCCAGTTCCGCGGTGACACCGGCGACCACCCGCCGCACGGCGTCGCACGGACCGCACCAGTCGGCCGAGAAGTGCAGCACCGCGGGCACCGAACCGGAGACACCCGCCGCGTCGAGCAGGCGGGCGCGCTGTTCGGTGTCGGGGTCGAGGGTGGCGGGCCGGACCCGGCCCTGGTTGCGGCGCAGCAGCAGGCCGACCGCGACGGCGGCCAGCACGACGGCGGCGAGTACGGCGAGTTCGATCATGGTTGCTGCAATCGGTCCAGGTCGATGGTGACGTTGCGGCCGACGCCCTCGACAACGATGTGCCCACCCAGCGCCTCCACCTCGGTGGGCCGGACGCCGAACGGCAACTCCTTGGTATCGATCGTACGACTGAAGCGCTCGAGCACCGCGCCGCGATCGGCCTCGAGGATCTCCGATTCGCTGGTCTTGGCCGTGTCGGCCGGGCCGCTGTTCTTGTCGTGATAGAAGCCGGTGGCCTGGATGCGGACCAGGTCGCCGTCGAGCAGCAGGTCGGCCTGGATCTGCACCGGTACGCGTTTGGCCGAACTCGACGGGGTGACACCCGCGCCGAGAATGCGCCCGTTGGGCGCGGTGGGCAGCGTGCCGGTGAGCACGAGCGCGCCCCCGGTGGTCATGCCGGAACCACCCGAACCGCCCGTGCCGTCGGACTTGTCGGCCGGACGGGTGTGGACCTGCAGGTCGGGGATGCCGAAGAGCCTGCCGAGCTCGGTGGGTTCGATGCGCATGCGGGCGTCGACGCGGTCGACCTGCACCGAGCGCGCCGCACCGTCGAGCAGCTCGCCGGCAGGCGCGTGCAGACCGTTCAGCGTGGCTTCGATGCCGATCTCGCCGGGGATGTCCGGGCGCATGCTTCGGGCCCGGATCGCCACGTTGTCGTAGCGCCCGGCCAGGGCCTGGGCGGTGAACGGGAAACCGTGGAAGGTCACTTCGGGATCGGCCGACAGGTCGGCGCCCGCCCGCAGTTGCCGCGACACGTGGTACTCGGTGTAGGCGGCGGCGCCGAAATCGATCACCACCGCCAACCCGGCCAGGCACAGCAGCCCGATGATCAGCTTGCGCATGAGGTGAGAGTAGCGCCCACGCACGCGGGTGCCGGGGGCCCGGGTATCGGCCGAACACTCGTAAGTGTGCCCGTGTTGCGAGGTCATGGCCTGTGACGCGCTAATGTTGCACCGACTAACCCTGTGTTTCGGCGACGTAGCTGTGCGGCTGCTCTCGTCGCGCAGACACGAGATAGGAGGAGAGCCCGGTGGAGCTGCTCCTACTGACTTCCGACCCCAACCCGGATGCGGTGCTGCCCTCGTTGACGCTGCTTGCGCACAACGTCCGCCCCGCGCCGACCGAGGTGTCTTCCCTGCTCGAGGCGGGTAGCGCCGATGTAGCGCTGGTCGACGCCAGGACCGATCTGGCCGCCGCGCGCGGGCTGTGCAGACTGCTCGGCAGCACCGGTTCGTCGGTGCCCGTAGTCGCCGTGCTCACCGAGGGCGGACTGGTCGCGGTGAACGCCGACTGGGGCCTCGACGACATCCTGCTGCCAGGCACCGGCCCCGCCGAACTCGACGCGCGCCTGCGCCTGCTCGTCGGCCGCAACGGCGGCGTGGCCAGCCCCGAGAACACTGGCAAGATCACCCTCGGCGAACTGGTGATCGACGAAGGCACCTACACCGCCCGCCTGCGCGGCCGCCCGCTCGACCTCACCTACAAGGAATTCGAGCTGCTCAAGTACCTCGCCCAGCACGCAGGCCGGGTCTTCACCCGCGCCCAGTTGCTGCAAGAGGTGTGGGGCTACGACTTCTTCGGCGGCACCCGAACCGTCGACGTCCACGTCCGCCGCCTGCGCGCCAAACTCGGCAGCGAATACGAATCCCTCATCGGCACCGTCCGCAATGTCGGCTACAAGGCCGTCCGCCCCGCCCGCTCGACCGCCGCCAAGGGCGAACCGCCCGCCTTCACCGACGAAGACGTCGACGGCGAGGACCTGACACCGGTCAACGGCAGCACCCCCTGACGAGCACATTCAGTCCGCCATGACAGCCTTCCCAGCCCCGCACATCCCGACCTCGAGGAGGGTCCGCCGCGAAGCGGCGTAGCGGCCCGGCCGCGCGAACAGCGCTCGAAGCGCATGCGCGAAGCGCGAGTCTCGAGCGCTGTTCGCGCGGCCCCTCAGGGGCCGCGCTCGAGCGCGCCAGCGCTCTAAAAATACAGCCCAATACCTTTGTGGTGCACAAAACGCCGAGGTAGTTCCGTACAGCTGAGACCGCAACCCAAGCACACCCCGGCGCAGATCACGCAAGCCCCGTATAACTGACTCCGAACGACGACAAGTAGCGGGGACAGTGTGGAGCAGGTGCGGCCGGAGGGGCCTTTGCGCGCGGTGACCGCGCTGATCGCGGGTTGGCTGGGGGTACTGGTCGGCGTTGCGGGGATCGTCGTCGGGGTGGCGACCGCGGTATTGCGGACGCTCGGGCGTCAGATCGATCTCGACTATGTGGGCGCGGGGATCGTCGGCGGGCTCGGCGTGGTGTACCTGCTCGGCGCGGTGCTGTTGCTGCGGCGCCGGATGCTCGGTAGGCGAGTGCTGCTCACGATGGCGGCGGTGATGGCGGGGGCGACGGGGCTGGTCGTGGTGTTGAACGGGGCGAGTCACGGCTGGCGGTTCGGGCCGCTGGACTGCTGGCTCGGGCTCAATGTGGTGATCGTGGCGTTCAGCGTGATCGAGCCGACGCGACGCTGGACCGCGACGCGATAGCGGCGGACGGGATACGGTCGGACCATGCTCGAGCAGGAGAAGACAACGACTCTCGGTGACGTGACGGCCGTCGTCGCCGTGACCCTCGGCGCGCTCGCCGCCGTGGCGAATCTGCTCGGCGCGGCGTATGTCCTGCGCACCTTCTTCGGCGACCCGGAGCTGCTCGACGATTCGCTCGTCCTCTTCAGCACGCTCGGCGCGCTGGCCGCCGCGTTCGCCTTCGGCTACGGCGCGCTGCTGCTCGCCCGCCGCGACGACACCGGCCGCTGGGTGCTGATCGCCGCCGCCGCAGCGCAACTCGGCCTCGGGCTGCTGGCCCTGCTCGCCACGCTCATCGGCTACGACTCCGGGTACGGCATCCACTGGTTCGCCGACCAATCGGTACTGCGTTCGATCTTCGTCGGTCTCGGTGGGGTGCCGGGAGCGGTGACGGCGATCGTCAACCACAACTGGACGGCCGCCGCCACCGCGACCGGGCTCGGCGCGATCGTGCTGCTCATGGCACTCCTGCCGTGGACGGCGAACTACACGCGCGCACGCCCGAAAGATCTTGTCGGATCGGCCGTATAGTTTCAGCTGGTCAGCACCAGGGCACACAGCTCATCAGGAGGGGGAACGATGGGGTATCCGCACGGCCCACAGGGCTACGACCCGTACGCGGCACAGGGTTACGCACAACCGGGCTACGCCCCCGACCCCTACGCCCAGCCCTACGGTGCCCAGCCGTATGCCGAATACGGTTACGGCGCACCGGCTTACGGCCAGTACCCGCCGGGCTACGGACAACCACGCCCCGGCGGGGGGACGGCGATCACCGCTGCTGTCATCTCACTGCTGCTGTCGCTGATCGCCCTCGGCGGACTCGGAATCGCCGCGGCCTTCATCTTCGCCACCGAGCCGACCAGCGCCACCGACGAAGCGGGCCGGTCCGAGGTGACCATCGGCCTCGCCATCGCCGCCGTCCCCAGCCTGCTGTGGTTCCTCGGCTCCATCCTGCTGTTCCGTCGCAAGACCGCGGGCCGCGTGCTCCTGATCCTGCTGTCCGTCCTCGCCCTGGGTGGTACCTGGGTCTCGGTCCTGATGGCACTGAGCCAGACCTCCTCGTCGGAGGCCGGTGGCGCGATCGCGGGCGCCCTCGTGATCTCGTTCTTCCCCCTGATCATCCTCATCCTGACCGCAGCCCCCTCGACGGGCCGCTGGATCCGCGCCGGTCGCCCGAATGCGTATCCCCACTACTGACACCTGACTCCGCCTCGGAACAGCGACTCACACCCGACGTTGCCGTACGCATCGGCATCGATTCGGTCCTATCCGGGTAGTGGCTGATAAAAGCGCAGGTCAGGAGTCGGTCATGGACTCCGCCGGGACAATCCGGCGTCTTCCGATACGCTGGGCACCCGTGACCGCCGCATCGTCCTCGGGTAACTCCGTCAACGCAGATTCCGCCAGCCAGGCAAACCAGTACGACCTGATCGTGGTCGGGTCCGGCTTCTTCGGCCTGACCGTGGCCGAGCGGGCCGCGAACGTGCTGGGTAAGCGGGTGCTGGTGATCGACCGCCGCTACCACCTGGGTGGCAACGCCTACTCCGAGCCCGATCCGGAAACCGGAATCGAGATTCACAAGTACGGCGCGCACCTGTTCCACACCTCGAACAAGAAGGTGTGGGACTACGTCACCCAGTTCACCGAGTTCACCGGCTACCAGCATCGCGTGTTCGGCCTGCACAAGGGCCAGGCGTACCCACTGCCGATGGGGCTCGGGCTGATCTCGCAGTTCTTCGGCCGCTACTTCACGCCGGAGGAAGCTCGCAAGCTCATCGCCGAGCAGGCCGCCGAGGTGAAGTCCGCCGACGCGCAGAACCTCGAGGAGAAGGCGATCTCGCTGATCGGCCGTCCCCTCTACGAGGCGTTCATCCGCGACTACACCGCCAAGCAGTGGCAGACCGACCCGAAGGAACTGCCCGCGGGCAACATCACCCGTCTGCCGGTGCGCTACACCTTCGACAACCGCTACTTCAACGACACCTACGAGGGCTTGCCCAAGGAGGGGTACACGAAGTGGCTGGAGAACATGGCCGCCTCCGACCTCATCGACGTGCGCCTGAACACGGACTGGTTCGACGTGCGGGACGAGGTCCGCGCCGCCAATCCCGACGCGCCGGTGGTCTACACCGGTCCGCTGGACCTGTACTTCGACTACGCCGAAGGTGAATTGGGTTGGCGCACCATTGATTTCGAGACCGAAGTGCTCGAGATCGGCGACTTCCAGGGAACCTCGGTGATGAACTACAACGACGCCGACGCGCCGTTCACCCGCATCATCGAGCCGCGCCACTTCCACCCGGAACGCGACTACCCGACCGACAAGACGGTCATCATGCGCGAGTTCTCGCGCTTCGCCCAGACCGGCGACGAACCGTATTACCCGATCAACACCCCGGAGGACCGCGCCAAGCTGCTCGCCTACCGCGAGCGCGCCAAGCGTGAAACCGCCGAGCGCAAGGTGCTTTTCGGTGGCCGCCTCGGCACCTACCAGTACCTGGACATGCACATGGCGATCGGTTCGGCGCTGAGCATGTTCGAGAACGTGCTCCGTCCGCACCTCGAGTCGGGTGCGCCCCTGGTGGACGAGGCATGAGCGCGCAACCGATGCTCGAAGACGTGACCACCGAGACGCGCGCCAAGGCCCTGCTGCAGCGCGTGATCCTGCCGCGCCCGGGTGAGCCGCTGGACGTGCGGACCCTCTACCTGGAGGAATCCACCACCAACGCCCGCCGCGCGCACGCGACCAGCCGCACCGCGCTGTCGATCGGCGCGGAGTCGGAGGTGTCGTTCTGCACCTACTTCAACGCGCTGCCCGCCAGCTACTGGCGTCGGTGGAGCGTGCTGAAGTCGGTGGTGCTTCGCCTGGAACTGGCCGGGCACGGTCGCGTCGACGTGTACCGCTCCAAGGCGGACGGTTCGCGAATCCACGTGCAGGGCAAGGAGTTCGCCGTTCCGCAGGGTGCGGATTCGGTGTCGGTGGAGTTCGAGACCGACCTGGGCCCGTTCGAGGACGGCGGCTGGATCTGGTTCGACATCACCACCGACACGGCGGTCACCCTGCTCGCGGGCGGGTGGTACGCACCGCAGGAGGCGCCGGGCACCGGCAGCATCGCCGTCGGCATGCCCACCTTCAACCGGCCGACCGACCTGGTCAAGACCCTGGCCGCCCTCGGCTCGGACCCGCTGGTGCTCGGCAATGTCGCCGCGGTGATCGTGGCCGACCAGGGCAACCGCAAGGTCGTCGACGAGCCCGGCTTCACCGAGGCCGCCGCGACGCTGGGCGACCGGCTCAGCATCCACGACCAGCCCAACCTCGGCGGGTCCGGCGGCTACAGCCGCGTGATGTACGAGGCGCTGAAGACCGACGCCGAGTTCATCGTCTACATGGACGACGACATCGAGATCGAGCCCGACTCGATCCTGCGCGCCCTTGCGTTCTCCCGGTTCGCCAAGTCGCCGCTGCTGGTCGGCGGGCAGATGCTGAACCTGCAGGAACGCTCGCACCTGCACAGCATGGGTGAGGTCGTCGATCGCGGGATCTTCATGTGGTCCTCGGCGCCGAATGTCGAGTACGACCACGACTTCTCGAAGTATCCGCTCAAGGACCGCGACAACTCCAAGCTGCTGCACCGGCGCATCGACGTCGACTTCAACGGCTGGTGGACCTGCGTGATCCCGCGCCAGGTCGCCGAGCAGATCGGGCAGCCGCTGCCGCTGTTCCTCAAGTGGGACGACGTCGAATACGGTCTGCGAGCCCGCGACGCGGGGTACTCCACGGTCACCCTCCCCGGTGCCGCCGTGTGGCACATGGCCTGGTCCGACAAGGACGACGCCATCGACTGGCAGGCCTACTTCCACCTGCGCAACCGCCTGGTCGTCGCCTCGCTGCACCTGCCGGGCGACGGCAAGCCGATGATCGTGAACACGGTCAAGGCCACCCTCAAGCACCTGCTGTGCCTCGAGTACTCCACGGTTGCCATCCAGAACGAGGCGATCCGCGACTTCCTCGCGGGGCCGGAGGGTCTGTTCGACCTGCTGCCGAGCGCGCTGGGCAAGATCCACGCGATGCGCAAGGAATTCCCGGACGCCGTGGTGGTTCCGTCCTCGACCGAACTGCCGCTGGCCAGCCGCCACGGTGTCGGTGCCGTCGGCGAGCCGGGCAATCCCATCGCCAAGGTGGCGCGCCTGGCCAAGGGCGTGGTGCACAACTTCCGCAAGGCCGACCCGGCCGCCCACGAGACACCGCAGCTCAACGTGCCGACGCTGGACGCGCGCTGGTTCCTGCTCTCGCAGGTCGACGGCGTGACCGTGACGACCGCCGACGGCCGTGGCGTGGTGTACCGCAAGCGCGACCCGCGCAAGGCGGCGGAGCTGCTCAAGGAAGCTCTGCGCCTGCGCAAGGAGCTCACCGCCCGCTTCCCGGAGATGCAGCAGCGCTACCGGGCCGCGCATGCCGAGCTGACAAGCACGGCGGCGTGGGAGAAGACCTTCGGCCTGAACGGAACAAGCAAGTGAACGCGATCAACCCGGAACTGGAACTCCTCGACGAGGGTTGCGGCGGCGACTGCGCGTGCGGTGGCGAGTACGTGGAGGTGCCCGTCGAGGTCGCGATCCTCAACGCCGTGCAGGGCACCATCGGCACCAACCCGGCCGTCGTGTCGGCCGCGCGGGCGATGTCGCACTTCGGTGAGCACGCGCTCGGCTGGGTCGGCATCGCGGCGGCGGGCTGGCTGGTCGACAAGCCGCGCCGCCGTCAGTGGGCGGGCGTGGCCGTCGGCGCGGTCGGCGCGCACGCCGCGTCGATCGTCATCAAGCGCATCGTCCGTCGGCCGCGCCCGAACGATCCGTCGGTGCAGGTCAATGTGTCGACGCCGAGCAAGCTGAGCTTCCCGTCCTCGCACGCCACCTCCACAACGGCGGCGGCGGTGTTGCTCGGCAGGCTCACCGGGCTACCCTTGCCTGCGGTGCTCGTGCCACCGATGCTGTTGTCCCGGGTCGTGCTCGGGGTGCATTACCCTTCCGATGTGCTCGCCGGTTCCGCACTGGGGGCCGCGTCGGCCGCCGCCGTGCTCGCCGCCGAAAAGAGACGCCGCCCGTGACCGCTACCGAAAGAACTCTGGCTGAGATGAGCGAAGAACCGTCCGCCGCCGTCCTGGACGAGGCTGCTGTGAAGGGCCCGCCGAAGACCCTGGCCGGCGGGCTCGTCAAGGCCGTTCGCCCACGTCAGTGGGTCAAGAACGTGCTCGTGCTCGCCGCGCCGCTCGCCGCGGGCCCCGAGGCCGTCAGCGACCTGGGGATCCTCGCGCACGTGGCGATCGCGTTCGTCGTGTTCTGCATGGCGGCCTCGGGCATCTACCTGGTCAACGACTCCCTCGACGTCGAGGCCGACCGCGCCCACCCGACCAAGCGGTTCCGGCCGATCGCGGCGGGCGTCGTTCCTGTCAACCTGGCTTACGCGCTGGCAGCCGTGCTGCTGGTCGGTTCGATCGCCGGTTCGTTCCTCGCGTCCTGGCATCTCGCCGTGGTGATGGCCGTGTACATCGGCATCCAGCTGGCGTACTGCCTCGGGCTCAAGCACCAGGCCGTGCTCGACATCTGCATCGTGTCCTCGGGCTTCCTGCTGCGCGCCATCGCCGGTGGTGCGGCCGCGGATATCGAACTGTCGCAATGGTTCCTGCTGATCATGGCGTTCGGTTCGCTGTTCATGGCGGCGGGCAAGCGCTACGCCGAGTTGCAGATCGCGCTCGACACGGGCGCCAAGATCCGCAAGTCGCTGCAGTACTACACCCCGACCTACCTGCGCTTCGTCTGGACGCTCGCGGCCACCGCGCTCGTGGTGTTCTACGGACTGTGGGCGTTCCAGCAGGGTGAGGCCCGTGACACCCAGTGGTACGCGATCTCGATGGTGCCGTTTACCATCGCAGTCCTGCGTTACGCGGTCGACGTCGATGGTGGCGAGGCCGGTGAACCCGAAGAGATCGCGCTGGGGGACCGCATCCTGCAGTTCCTCGCTATTGCCTGGATCGGAGCGGTAGGTGTCGCTGTCTATCTCACCTGACGAGATCGTGGTAGCGGAGCGGGAATCATCTGAAGACGAACGGCTGGGCAGCGCCGAACAGGCGCGCCCGGCCGCGCGTTTCGCAGCCGCGTCCCGGGCCACATTCGTCGGTGGGGTCGTGCTCACCGCCGCGCTGTTCGCGATCGGTGCCTGGCAGCGGCGCTGGATCGCCGACGACGGGCTCATCGTCCTTCGCACAGTGCGCAACCTGCTCGCGGGCAACGGCCCGGTCTTCAACATGGACGAGCGGGTCGAAACCAATACCAGCACCGCCTGGACCTACATCGTCTGGTTCTTCAGCTGGGTCACCCAGGCCAGGCTCGAATACGTGGTGCTCGGTGTCGCCCTGGTCGTCTCGGTGCTCGCGATGGTGTTCGCCATGCTCGGCACCGCGCGGCTGTGGGGCGGGAGCACCGGTCAGCTGCTGATCCCGGCGGGTGTGCTCGTCTACATCGCGCTGCCGCCCGCCCGCGACTACGCCACCTCCGGGCTGGAGAGCGGTCTGGTGATCTGCTGGGTCGGGCTGCTGTGGTGGCTGATGATCCGGTGGAGCCAAGCCGCCGTCGTGCGGGTTCCCGGCCTGCTCGGGCTGGTGTTCCTTGCCGGTCTCGCACCCCTTGTCCGGCCCGAGGCCACCCTGATCGGGGTGCTCGCGCTCGGCATGATCTTCCTCGCGCCGATGCCGCAGTTCCGGTTCGGGCCCGTGGTGCTGCGCGCGCTGATCGTTCTCGTCGCCGGGCTGGTCCCGGTCGCCTACCAGATCTGGCGCATGGGCTACTACGGCCTGCCCTACCCCAACACCGCCGTCGCCAAGGACGCGGGCGGTGCCAAGTGGGGGCAGGGCCTGAAGTACCTGGCCGATCTGGTCGGGCCCTACTACCTGTGGATCCCGCTGCTGGTGCTGCTGGTCGCGGGCGTGCTCGCGGCCATGGCGCACGGGTTCCGGGTGAAGCCCACCTGGTCGATCGCCGCGATTCGCGCGTGGTTCCGTTCGCCGAGCGCGGTCGTGGTGATGGTGCTGGTCAGCGGTGTGCTGCTCACCGTGTACGCGGTACGCGTGGGCGGTGACTTCATGCACGGCCGGATGCTGCTCACCCAGCTGTTCCTGCTGCTGCTGCCGGTGGCTGTCGTCCCCATCCCGGTGCGGGCGTTCGCGGCCAGGGACTGGTCGTTCGCGGTGCTGCTCGTCGCGCTGCTCGGCACGGCGGGCTGGTCGCTGTACGCGGCGAGCACCACCGCCATCACCACCGGAACCAAGATCTCGGCCTCGGGCATCGTCGACGAGCGCGTGTACTACGTGCTCAACACCGGTCACGACCACCCGATCCGCGCCGAGGACTACCTCGACTACCCGCGCATGCGGGCCATGGTCAACGACATCGCGAACAACCCCAACGGCGGCCTGCTGCTGAACTCGCCGTCGTTCACCTTCTGGTACCTCGACCCGCCGCCGCAGCCCATCCCCGAAGGCGGCGCCGGGCACACCGTGTACTTCCTCAACCTCGGCATGACCAGCATGAACGTGCCGCTGAGCGTGCGCGTGATCGACCCGATGGGCCTGGCCTACCCGCTGGCCGCGCATTCGGACCGGCTCGTCGACGGCCGCATCGGCCACGACAAGAGCCTGTACCCCGACTGGGTGGTCGTCGATTCGGGCATGGTCGACATCCATCCCTGGATGCCGTGGTTCATGGACGAGAAGTGGGTGACCCAGGCACGCACCGCCATGTCGTGCCCCGAAACGCAGGCCCTGATGATCTCCGTGCGCGACCCGCTCACCCTCGATCGGTTCAAGCACAACCTCCGCAATGCGATGACCTTCGCGAAGTACCGCATCGACCGCGTCCCGAAGTACGAGATCCAGCGGTGCGGGTTGGTCAACCCCTACCCCGAGCCACAGCGCTGAATCGATCACATAATTACTTTTTGGTAACGCCAGGCTATCGATGTAGCGATAGGGTCAACGAGGAACTTCCGTCGGCGCACTGGTGTGCCGGATGTCAGTCGGCGGTCATTGCAACCGCGGTTCCGCGTGAACCGCATGAGGAAAGGCCCAACACAGAATGCGTGGCGGACGTCTGAGAACCAGGGGAGCCGGCTGGCTCAAGCGGTCGGTGCTGGTTTCGCTGGCGATCGTGCTGCCGCTCGGGGCGTCGGTGGCAGGTCCCACCGGCACCGCGACGGCGGCATTCGATCCCAGTGGTTTCGATTTCTGGGTCGACTCCGAAATGGGCCCGATCAAGTCGCGGATCTTCCGTGCGGCCGACGGCAACACCAACCGGGTCGTGTACGCGCTCGACGGCATGCGGGCCCAGGACGACCTCAGCGGCTGGGAGAAGGACACCAACGTCGCCCGCGCGCTGATGGACGCCAACATCAACGTCGTGATGCCCGTCGGCGGCCAGTCCAGCTTCTACGCCGACTGGAACGCGCCGAGCAACTTCTTCGGCCTCGACGCCGGTTCGGGCGGTAGCTCCACCGGTTCGGCGGCCACCGGCTCGTCGATGACCGGTTCGTCGATCGCTCCGGCCCAGGTGGCGGGCAAGAAGAACACTTACAAGTGGGAAACCTTCCTGACCACGCATCTGCGTAACGCGCTGTCGAGCAGGCTCGGTTTCAACCCCAACAACAACGGTGTCTTCGGTCTGTCGATGGGTGGCTCGGCCGCCCTGACCCTGGCCGCCTACCACCCCGACCAGTTCAGCTACGCCGGTTCGTTCTCCGGCTACCTGAACATCTCCGCGCCGGGCATGCGTGAGGCGATGCGCACCGCCATGATCTCCGCGGGCGCCTTCAACATCGACGCGATGGCGCCGCCGTGGGGCCCGCAGTGGCTGCGGATGGACCCGTTCGTCTTCGCCCCGCGCCTGGTCGCCAACGGCACCCGCGTCTGGGTCTCGGCCGCCAGCGGTATCCCCGGTGCCGGCGATGTGTCCAACCCGATGGAAATCGTGCAGGGCGTTCCGCTCGAGCTGCTCGCGATGGTGAACAGCCGCGCGTTCCAGGTCCGCATGGCGACCCTCGGCGGCGGCAACGCCACCTTCGACTTCCCGATCACCGGCGTGCACAACTGGCGCAACTGGGAAGCGGAAGTCCACCGCATGATCCCCGACCTTTCGGCCAATATCGGCTGAGTCGGCTGGTTTCACGCGAAACCGCCCGGGTGCATTCGCACCCGGGCGGTTTTGTGCTTTCGCGTCACGATCCGAGACAAAGACGGTGACGAATCATGTGCGACAGATCACCGAGAGTTGTGTTGCGGGTCACTTTCCAGCAACATGTAAGCGTTCGTGAAGCGTTTGATACTCAGTGAGCATGCGTCGAGGTTGAATCGTCCGTTTTGCCCTGGTTCGATCACATTTCGGCGCCCGATGAGGAATCCGACTGCGTAGCTCGGGGTTTGCGCTATCGGTCTGCCGAGAAAGGTCTAGTCGAATGCGAACACTGCGCCGCGAGCGTGGACCCGTGAAGACCGCCACCCGCGGATCGTGGGTGCGGCGATGGGCCGCGGGCGTATCCATGGCTCTGCTCGTCCCACTCGCCACGGCCGTCGGTGGCACCGCCGCGCCGGCCGCCGCGGGCTTCAACCCGGCCGCGTTCGACTTCTGGGTCGATTCCGGCATGGGCCCGGTGAAGACGCGCATTCTGCGCGCGGCCAACGGCAACACCAATCGAGTGGTCTATGTCCTCGACGGTATGCGCGCCCCCGAGCATCTCAACGGCTGGGAAATCGAGACCGATATCCCCAACGCGCTCGCACGGGCCGATATCAACGTGGTGATGCCGGTCGGTGGAATGTCGAGTTTCTACGCCGACTGGAATTCCCCGAGCAGCTTCTTCGGTGTGCCCGGCAACGGTCCCGCCACCGGTTCCGGCGCGATCGACGCGTTCGCCGGCGGACCGGGCAAGAGCTACCGGTACCAATGGGAAACCTTCCTCACCAGGGAACTGCCCAACGCGCTCGGCGACCGGCTCGGCTTCAGCCGCACCCGCAACGGCGTGTTCGGCCTGTCGATGGGCGGTTCGGCGGCGCTCACTCTCGCCGCCTACCACCCCGACCAGTTCTCCTTCGCGGGCGCCTACTCCGGTTACCTGAACATCTCCGCGCCCGGTATGCGTGAGGCCATCCGCCTCGGCATGATCGACGCGGGCGGCTACAACGTGGACTCCATGGCCCCGCCGTGGGGCCCACAGTGGCTGCGGATGGACCCGTTCGTGTTCGCCCCCAACCTGGTCCGCAACAACACTCGCCTGTGGATAGCGGCGGGCTCAGGCTTGCCGACCAGTTCCGACGGACCGAACATCAACACCGTCAACGGAATGGCGCTGGAAGCGCTGGCACTGGCGAACACTCGCGCCTTCGAAGTCCGCATGGCCACCCTCGGCGCGCGCAACGTCACCTACTCGTTCCCGCCCTTCGGCATCCACGCCTGGAACACCTGGAACGACGAGGCCCTGCGCATGATCCCGGACCTGTCGAACAATATCGGCTGACAAAACATGAACCGGCGCCGAACATTTCGGCGCCGGTTTCGTGTGTCCGGACAACAACGGGTTTTCGGCCGCCTCGCACCCGAAGGGCGAGACGTAACGCCGCAGGCGCAGTATCGCCCTTCGGGTGCGAGGCCCTCAGGGCCGAGAACCCCAGCGGCGCCAGCCGCCAATATCCCTGCCCTTGCAGTTAATTCGCCGGTCGAATATCCTCCAGCGAGCGTAAGTGTGACCAGATCGTTGTTTCATCTCTTCTGACGACCGGACTGTCGGGATCCGGTTGTCGACACCGACGTGTCTGGCATGCCATAACAGCAGAAAGAGAGCGGAATTCACATGCGTTTCGGCAAGGCCGTCGCGCCGAAGGGTGACCAGCCGGGTACATCCCGGGGCACAGCACCTCGTGGTTGGCGTAATCGAATTCTAGCTGTCGGCGCAGCAGCCCTCGTGCTGCCGATCGCCGCGGGTGCGGCGGCCCCGACTGCGTTCGCCGCGCCGGTTCCGGGTGTCGCACTGCGTGCGCCCGCGGGTGGCTACGAAGAACTGATGGTCCCGTCGAAGATGGGTCCGGTGAAGGTCCAGGTTCAGTGGGCCCGCAACGGCGGCAATGCCGCGTTGTACCTGCTCGACGGTCTGCGCGCCCGCGACGACCGCAACGCCTGGTCCTTCGAGACCAACGCGATGCAGCAGTTCGCCAACGACAACGTCACCCTGGTGATGCCGGTCGGTGGCCAGTCCAGCTGGTACGCCGACTGGACCGCCGCGTCCAACACCAACGGTCAGAAGACCACCTACAAGTGGGAAACCTTCCTCACCGAAGAGCTCCCCGCCTTCCTCGAGGGCTACGGCGTTTCCCGCCACAACAACGCGGTGCTCGGCCTGTCGATGTCGGGTCCGGCCGCGCTGCGGCTGGCCGCCCTGCACCGCGACCAGTTCAAGCACGCTTCCTCGCTGTCGGGCCCGCTGAACTGGGGTGCCCCCGGCATGCGTGAGGCGATCCGCGTGATGATGCTCGACGCGGGCCGCTTCAACGTCGACTCCATGGCCGCTCCGTGGAGCCCGGCGTGGCTGCGGATGGACCCGATGGTGTTCGCGCCGGAGCTGCGTGGTCTGCCGATGTTCATCTCCTCGGCCAACGGCCTGCCCGGTCAGCACGATCGTCCGGCTGGTCTGGGCGGGGTGTACAACACCGCCAACGCGATGGGCATCGAGGCCATCTCGTTCGTGAGCACCCTGGCGTTCCAGCGTCGTCTGGCCAGCCTCGGTATCCCGGCCACCTTCGACTTCCCGGCCAGCGGTACCCACTCGTGGAAGTACTGGGAAGACCAGCTGTGGAAGGCTCGCCCGCAGATCCTGGGCGCGCTCGGTGCCTGAGTAGTTTCCGCACAGCAACGCTGAGAAGACCGGCTCACCCGCAGGGTGGGCCGGTCTTTTTGCTGTGCGGGCGCTTCGCGTGTCTTCCCCGGTTATCGGCCGGTACTGCGGTACAACGTGACGGAGGCTGTGTCCCAGGGTGGGGATAGGAGGTCGCGCGTGTTGCAGAAACATCGTCTCCGGGCGCCGATTCGGCGGATCCTCGGAATCGCGGCCATGACCGCCGCCCTGCTCGGTCCCGCGCTCGCCGTTCCCACGCCCGCGCAGGCCGCGGTGGCGTCGGTGCAACGGGTGGAGTGGCTGACGGACCGACGAGTGGCCTTGACGGTCTTCTCACCCGCCATGAACACCCCCATCCAGGTGCAGATGCTGCTGGCCCGCGACTGGCACGCCCGGCCCGACGCCGCGTTCCCGATGATGCTGATGCTCGACGGCCTGCGTGCCAAGGACGACGAGAACGGCTGGACCAAAGACGCCGACGCCGAAGGCTTCTACGCCGACAAGAACGTGAACGTGGTGCTGCCGGTGGGCGGTCAGTCCAGCTTCTACTCCGATTGGCTCGAGCCCAACAACGGCCATGTGTACAAGTGGGAGACCTTCCTCACCAAGGAACTTCCGCCGGTGCTCGAACGTGATTGGCGTACGACGGATGTGCGTGGCGTCCAAGGCCTTTCGATGGGTGGCACGGCCGCGATGAACCTGGCGGGCCGCAATCCCGGCCTCATGAAGTACGTGGCCTCGTACTCGGGCCTGCTCACCACCACGACGCTCGGTATGCCGCAGGCGATCGAATTCGCGGTGCGCGACGCGGGCGGGTTCGAGTCCTCGGCCATGTGGGGTCCGCCCGGCAGCCCGGAGTGGGCGGCCCACGATCCCTACCTGCTCGCCGAGAAGCTCAAAGGCGTGAGCATGTACGTCTCGAGCGGCAGCGGGCTGGCGGGCAGCCACGATCAGGCGGGCGAGATCCCGCTGCTGAGCGAGAACTGGGCGGGTACCGGGCTGGAGATCCTCTCGCGCCTGTCGACGCAGAACTTCGTGACCAAGCTGGAGAAGCTCGCGATCCCGGTGCAGGCGAATTACCGTCCGGCGGGCACACATTCGTGGCCGTACTGGGATTTCGAAATGCGTCAGTCGTGGCCGCAAGCCGCGGCCGCACTCGGCACCGAGCCCGGCGGGGCGCAGTGCACGGCGGGCGGGGCGATCGGTTCGGTTGTGCAGGTGGCGAATTGGCTCGGCGGGTGCGTCACGGGGGAGTACGCGGCGGGCGCCGGAGTGGTGCAGGACTTCATGAACGGCCGGGTGTTCCATTCGGCCGCGACCGGCACCCACGCCGTCGGCGGCCGGATCGGTGGCACCTACGCCGGAATCGGCGGTGCCGCTTCGCCGTTGGGCCTGCCGACCGGCGACGAGCACGGCCTGCCCGACGGGCGCGGCCGCATGCAGACCTTCGAGGGCGGCTCGATCTACTGGTCGCCGCAGACCGGCGCGCAGGTGGTGCGCGGTGCATTCCTCGAGGAATGGGGCAGGCAGGGCTTCGAGGGTGGGCCCGCGGGCTACCCGTTGGCCGCCGAGGCGCGCACGCCGAGCCGCGACGGTGCGGTGCAGGCCTTCGAACACGGCACCATGTTCCACAGCGCCGCCACCGGCGCGCACCGCGTGGAGGGTTTCATCCTCGACAAGTACGCCCAGCTCGGATTCGAGAACAGCCCGCTCGGGTTCCCGGTGTCGGGTGAGTTGCCGCTGAAGGACTTCGGTCGGGCCACCCGGTTCGAGGGCGGCACCATCTACTGGAGCCCGCTCTCGGGTGCCTTCGTGGTGCGACCGGGCCCGCTGGCCGATGCCTGGGCCGCACAGGGCTTCGAGAACGGTCGTCTGGGGTATCCGGTGAGCGACGAGTTCACCGTTCCGGGTGGTGTGCAGCAGAACTTTCAGACCGGGTTCATCGTGGTGCGGGACGGCAGATCCGAAGTGCACGGTGTGTGAGCTCGGGCTGAGAACTCGCTGAGGTTCGTGCCGGGGCGCCCGGACCACCCGTGTGTCCGGCTAGCCTTGGCAGCGACCGCTCCCCTGACTAACGATCGAGGAAAGACATCTTCATGCATCGGATCCCTGGCAAGGTAGCCGGATCGGTCGCGGCCCTCGCGGCCGTCGCCCTGCTGTCCGCCTGCGGCGACAACGACTCGACCGCCTCGCAGACACCGACCCTGTCGTCGAGTGCGAGCGCCGCCGCGTCGGCGACCACGCAGGCTCCCGCCACCTCGGCGGCCGAGGACACCACCTCGGCGGCGCCGGAGTCCGAGACCTCGGCTCCCGAGCAGCCGCAGGTCGCGCCGACCGTCGAGGAGACCCCGGCCACCGGCAAGGACAAGGCGTTCCTCGACGAGCTCGGCAAGAACGGCATCCATCCGGCCGACCAGACCAGCGCGATCACCGCCGCCACCTACATCTGCTCGGCGAAGAGCACCGGCGCCAGTGACGCCGACATCGCCACCTTCGTCGCCGCGATGGCGGGCACCGACGCCGCGTTCGACCCGGCCAAGATGGACGTCAACAAGGCCGCCGAGATCTACATCGCGGCCGCGAACTCCACCTACTGCTGATGAATCCCCGACCGACGCGACGTACCCGCAGGCTCTGGCCTGCGGGGTGTCTGACGGTACTCGCGCTGCTCGTCCTGGCGATCATCGTCATCGTGCTGCTGTGGTACCTGCTCGCGGGCCGGTTGCGTGAGCCGGGGCCGACGCCGCCCGGGCCCCCGCCACCGACGTCGCAGTCGGCGGACTGTCCCGATGTGATGTTGCTGTCGATTCCCGGTACCTGGGAGTCGGCCAGCAACGACGACCCGTACAACCCGACGGCCAACCCGATCTCGCTGATGCTCAGCATCTCCAACCCGCTGCGCGCCCAGTTCCCGGACAACCGGCTCGAGGTGTACACCGTGCCCTACGTGGCACAGTTCTCGAACCCCATCGCCATCCCGCCCGACGGTCAGGCCTCCTACAACAACAGCCGCACCGAGGGCACCGCGCGGGCCACCGACATCCTGGCCCAGCGTCACCAGCAGTGCCCGCTCACCACCTACGTGATCGCCGGGTTCTCCCAGGGCGCGGTGATCGCCGGTGACGTGGCCGCCCAGATCGGCGCGGGCAACGGCCCGATCCCCGCCGACCGGGTACTCGGCGTCACCGTGATCGCCGACGGCCGCCGCACCGCGAACACCGGCCCCGGCCAGCCGACCGAGATCGGCGACCCGCCGCCGGCGGGCGAGGGTGCCGAAGTCGCGTTGCGGGGGGTGAACGTGCCAGGCATCACGATGACCGGCCCGCGTGAGGGTGGTTTCGGCGAGCTGGCACCGAAGGTGTTCTCCATCTGCGCCCCCGGCGACATGATCTGCGACGCGCCACGCGAGGCCCTCAATCCGGTGAACGCGCTGGGCAGTCTCGCGGCGCTGATCCGGTCGGCCGGCAACCCGGTGCACGCCCTCTACGCGAGCAATACCGTCGACGGACAGGGCACCACCGCCACCCAGTGGACGGTGAACTGGGCGAGCGAACTCATCCAGAACGCCCCCCATCCACCGCATTCCTGAGTTTCGCAAGACGAGGTTGTCACAGTCACAGGGGCGCCATGTTTGGCGTGGTTCATGCCTCGCTGTGACATCCGCAGTACTGTTCGCTCGCACGCTGTAAAGTGCGCTGGTGATTGCGCCCGAACACACCGGAGAGCCAGGAGCGAAGAGTTCATGACCGAAGCTGGGGCACCCGTCGGTGAGTTGACCGCGCTGGGTACGCCGCTGCGTCCGTTCCGTTTCGCCGCGGCGGGCGAGGGCAACAAGCAGGAGGGTGGCGCGCGCAAGTTCGTCCAGACGGCACAGGAAGCCGAGGAGATGGGTTACGACACGTTCGTCGTGCCCGATCACCTGGGTGACCAGATCGGCCCGATCGCCGCGCTGGGCGCACTCACGCAGGCCACGAGCAAGATCCGGCTGGGCACCTCGGTGCTGGCCAACGGATTCCGCCATCCCGTCGTGCTCGCCAAGGACCTGGCGACCATCGACGTGCTGTCCAAGGGCAGGCTGGAAGTCGGCGTCGGCGCGGGCTGGATCAAGGAAGAGTTCGAGAACGCGGGCATCCCGTACGAGCGTCCGGGCGTGCGCCTGGAGAAGCTCGACGAGTCGCTGACCATTCTCGACACGCTGCTGCGCGGCCAGGAATGCAACTTCGAGGGCAAGCACTACCAGGTGCGCGGCATCAAGGGCACGCCGCGCCCGAGGCAGGGCCCGCGTCCGCCGCTGTGTACCGGTGGTGGCGGCCCGAAGATGCTCGCCCTGGCGGCCAAGCACGCCGACATCGTCTCGGTGGTGCCGCAGACGACCAAGAACGGCAAGGGTCTGCTCTCGGGCATCACGCTCGAGAAGACGATCGAGAAGGTCAACATCGTCAAGGCCGCTGCCGGTGACCGGTTCGCCGACATCGAACTGAACTGGGCCATCACCGCCATCGTCATCACCGACGACCGGGAGAAGACCGCCGAGATGGCGCTGCGCGCGATCGATCGCGGCCTGCACCCGGACCTCGAGGTCGACGTGGAACTATCGGTGGAAGATATTCTGAACTCGCCCTACGTCGCGATCGGTACGTTCGAGGAAATCGCCGAACAGATCAAGCGTGTGCGCGAACTCACGTCGATGTCGTATGTGGGCATCTTTCCCACCCAGATGGACGCGTTCGCGCCTGTCATTCCGCTGCTGCGGGAGGACTGAGCGGGGGTTCTCTGTAACATGACTCTGGTTTGAGAACATCTAGCCGATAGCGGTCTACCGCGCAGACCGCTCGAAAATCCGCAGGTTGTCAGGATGCACGCTCCGGCGTGCTCCGGGGGCCGGTGGCGATAGCGAGTCGTGGCCGCACCGGCGTCAACGTCGAAATGCGTTGGACGAATTCACCGGTGACTCGGCCTCGGAGGAGAAGAAGGAATGGAAGAGACTTTCGACGACTACCTGGACGAGACCGGGAACATCGTTATTCCCGAGGGTCGGACCCTGGTCGATCACGTCGAGAAGCACACCCGTAACGATGCGAACACGCTCGCGTACCGCTACATCGACTATTCGCGGGAACGCGACGGCGAGGTGCACGAGCTGACCTGGCAGGAGTTCGGAGTTCGGCTGCGCGCGGTGGCCGCTCGCCTGCAACAGGTGACCAACCCGGGCGACCGGGTCGCGATCCTCGCGCCGCAGGGCCTGGACTACGTGATCTCCTTCTTCGCCGCGATCTACGCGGGCACCATCTCGGTGCCGCTGTTCGATCCCGACGAACCCGGCCACACCGACCGGCTGCACGCCGTGCTCGGCGACTGCGAGCCGTCGGCGATCCTCACCGCTACCTCCTCGGCGGCAGGCGTGCGCCAGTTCTTCCGTTCGCTGCCCGCCGCTCAGCGCCCGCGCATCATCGCCGTCGACGCGATCCCCGACACCCTCGGTGACTCGTGGGTCCGCCCCGACACCGCGATCGACGACATCGCCTACCTGCAGTACACCTCGGGTTCCACCCGCACCCCCGCGGGCGTGGAGATCACGCACCGCGCGGTCGGGACGAACCTGCTGCAGATGATCAACTCGCTGAACATGAACGAGAACTCGCGCGGCGTCACCTGGCTGCCGCTGTTCCACGACATGGGCCTGCTGACCGTGATCCTGCCCGCCGTTGGCGGCAAGTTCATCACCATCATGTCGCCGAGCGCGTTCGTGCGGCGCCCCTCGCGCTGGATCAACGAGCTGGCCGCCGTCTCCGATGGTGCGGGCACGTTCGCGGCCGCGCCGAACTTCGCGTTCGAGCACGCCGCCGCGCGTGGTGTGCCGAAGGCGGGCGAGTCGCTCGACCTGTCGAACGTGATCGGCCTGATCAACGGGTCCGAGCCGGTGACCGTGTCCTCGATGAAGAAGTTCAACGAGGCGTTCGCGCCGTTCGGTCTGCCCAAGACGGCCATCAAGCCGTGCTACGGCATGGCGGAGGCGACACTGTTCGTCTCGGCGACCAAGGCCGAGGACGAAGCCAAGTACATCTACGTCGACCGCGACGAGCTGAACGCGGGCCGGATGGTTCGGGTCGAGCCGACCGCACCGAACGCCATCGCACAGGTATCTTGCGGTTACGTCGGGTTGTCGCAGTGGGCCGCGATCATCGACCCCGAGTCGATCGACGATCCCAAGGGCGGCCGTGAGCAGCCCGACGGCCGGGTCGGCGAGATCTGGTTGCACGGCAAGAACATGGGCATCGGCTACTGGGGTCGCCCGGACGAGTCGGCCAAGACGTTCCGCAACAAGATCGCCGAAGCGCAGCCGGGTGGGCACACCGAGGGCACCGAGCCCGGTGCCGACTGGATGCGCACCGGCGACTACGGCGTGTACTTCGAGGGCGAGCTGTACATCACCGGTCGCGTGAAGGACCTGGTGATCGTCGACGGACGCAACCACTACCCGCAGGACCTCGAGTACTCCGCCCAGGAGGCCTCGACGGCGCTGCGCCCCGGTTTCGTCGCCGCCTTCGCGGTGCCCGCCAACCAGCTGCCCGCCGAAGTATTCGCCGCCGACAGCCACTCGGGCCTGAAGTTCGACGCCGACGACGCGTCCGAGCAGCTGGTGATCGTGGCCGAACGCGGACCCGGCGCCGGTAAGGCCGACCCGGGCCCGATCGCCGACGCGGTGCGTGCGGCGATCTCGCAGCGCCACGGCGTCACCGCGCGTGACGTGCTGCTGGTGCCCGCAGGTTCCATCCCGCGTACGTCCAGCGGCAAGATCGCCCGGCGCGCCTGCAAGGCCGCCTACCTCGAGGGAACGCTGCGCGGTGGTTACACCCAGCAGGCTTTCCCCGATGCACCGGAAGAGTAATCGGCCGACCGGCTCGGAGCTGACGCCCGGTGCGACCACACCGGGCGTCAATCCACGGCGCGCCCTGTACGCAGACAGGTAGCTTGAGGAATTGATGGCTGACAACGAGGGCACGCCCACCCAGAACCCCGACCTCCCCGCGGAGCAGAGCGAACTCTCGGTCGCCGAGCTGCGTGACTGGCTGCGCCGCTGGGTCGCCGAGGCGACCGGCCAGTCGATCGACGCGATCACCGTCGACCGGCCGATGGAGGAGTTCGGGCTGGCCTCGCGCGACGCGCTGGCCCTCGGCGGCGATATCGAGGACCGCACCGGCGTTTCGCTGGCTCCCACGGTGATCTACCAGCACCCGACCATCGCGTCGCTGGCCGAGATCATCGTCAACGGTGAGCCGGAGGAGGTCGAGGAGTCGGCCGACGAGTACACCGCGAGCTTCACCCCCGGTGAGGCGCACGACATCGCCGTGGTCGGCCTGTCGACGCGGCTGCCGGGCGCGGGCGACACCCCCGAGTCGACCTGGGAATTCATCATGGGTCGCGGCGACGCCATCCGTGAGCTGCCCGAGGGCCGCTGGGACGAGTTCCGCGCGGACCCGTCGGTCGCCGCGGCCATCGAGGCGGGCAACACCCTCGGCGGTTACCTGGACCAGGACGTGGTGAAGGGCTTCGACGCGGAGTTCTTCGCGATGTCGCCGGTCGAGGTGGAGCGGGTCGACCCGCAGCAGCGGCTGATGATGGAGCTCACCTGGGAGGCGCTCGAGCACGCGCGCATTCCGGCCAGTGACCTCAAGGGCGGCAAGGTCGGCGTGTTCGTCGGCTCCTCCACCAGCGACTTCCAGCTGCTCGCCTCGCTGGGTCTGGGCGATCGTGATCCGGATCTGCCGGTGTCGGCCGAGGGTTATGCCCTGCTCGGCGCGTCGACCGGTGTGATCGCGAACCGTGTCTCGTACTTCTTCGATTTCCGTGGCCCGTCGATCACCGTCGACACCGCCTGCTCCTCGACCATCGTCGCGGTGCACCAGGCGGTGCGCGCGCTGCGTGACGGCGAGGCCGATGTGGCGCTCGCCGGCGGCGTGAACATGATCCTCGCCCCGGTGATCACGCTCGGTTTCGACCAGAACGGCGCGGTCGCCAAGGACGGGCACATCAAGGCGTTCTCTTCCGACGCCGACGGCATGGTCCGTTCCGAGGGCGCGGGCCTGGTGGTGCTCAAGCGCCTCGTCGACGCCGAACGCGACGGCGACAACATCCTCGGCGTGATCAAGGGTTCCGCCGTGAACTCCGACGGCCGCTCCAACGGCCTGTTCGCCCCCAACCCCGACGCCCAGGTCGACGTGCTGCGTGCCGCCTACCGCGACGCGCGCATCGCCCCCTCCTCGGTCGACTACATCGAGGCGCACGGCACCGGCACCCCCATCGGTGACCCGATCGAGGCCGACGCGCTGGCCCGCGTCATCGGCCGTGGTCGCGAGGCCGACAAGCCCGCCCTGCTCGGCTCGGTGAAGACCAACTTCGGCCACCTCGAGTCCGGTGCGGGTGTGCCCGCTCTGGCCAAGGTGCTGATGTCGTTCCAGCACAACGTGATTCCGCCGAACATCAACTACGCGGGCCCGAGCCCGTACATCCCGTTCGAGCAGGCCAACCTCAAGGTCGTCGACGAGCCGACCGAGTTCCCGCGCTACAGCGGTGTCGCCACCGTCGGTATCTCCGGTTTCGGTTTCGGTGGCACCAACGCGCACGTGGTGCTGCAGGAGTACGTGCCGTCGCAGCCCGTCGTCGAGGACGTGACGTCCGAGCAGGTCGCCGCCGCGCAGGTCGAGGGCTCCGAGACCACCGATGTGGTCGCCGAGGCCGTCGCGATCACCGAGGCCGCCGTCGAACCCGCCCCGCTCGAGTGGGACGGCGACCGCGAGGAGCCGCTGCCGGTGATCCTCGCCGTGTCCGCCTATCTGCCGTCGCGCCGCAAGCGCGCCGCCGCCCGGCTCGCCGACTGGCTCGAGGGCGCGGGCAAGGATGTGCCGCTGGCCGACGTGGCCCGTTCGCTGGCCAAGCGCAGCCACCAGCGTTCGCGCGGTGTCGTCGTCGCCAAGACGCACGAAGAGGCGGTGGCCGGTCTGCGCGCGATCGCCGAGGGCAAGCCGGGCGCCGGTGTGTTCACCGCCGACTCGCCCGCGTCCAACGGCCCGGTGTGGGTGATGGCCGGTTTCGGCTCCCAGCACCGCAAGATGGCCAAGCAGCTCTACACCGAGAACTCGATCTTCCGTAAGACGGTCGACGAGGTCGACGAACTGGTGCAGGACGAGGCCGGTTACTCGATCCGCGAGATGTTCCTCGACGACGAGCAGGACTACGACGTCGGCACCTGCCAGGTCGGTATCTTCACCATCCAGCTCGGCCTGGCCGCGGTGCTGCGCGCACACGGCGCGGAACCCGCCGCGGTGGTCGGTCATTCGATGGGTGAGGTCGCCGGCGCCTACATCGCGGGCGGTCTGTCGATCGAGGACGCGGTGCGCGTGATCTGCGCCCGCTCGCGCCTGATGGGCGAGGGCGAGCAGATGATCACCGAGGACGACGTGCGCAATATGGCACTGGTCGAACTCAGCGCCCACGACGTGGCCCAGCTGCTGCCGCGCTTCCCCGATGTGGAGTGCGCGGTGTACGCGGCGCCGACGAACACCGTGATCGGTGGTCCGCGCGATCAGGTGGAGCAGATCGTCGCCGAGGTTGAGGGCATGGGCAAGTTCGCCCGCATCCTCCCGACCCGCGGCGCAGGCCACACCTCCCAGATGGATCCGCTGCTCGGCGAGCTCGCCGCCGAACTCGCCGGCATCGAGCCCACGCCGCTGAAGGTGGGCCTGTACTCCACCGTGCACGAGGGCCTGTACTTCAAGCCCGGCACCGACCCGATCCACGACGAGCCGTACTGGGTGAAGAACATGCGCCACAGCGTGTACTTCACCAACGCGGTCAAGGCCGCCGTCGACACCGGGCACACCACGTTCCTCGAGCTGGCCCCGAATTCCGTTGCGCTGATGCAGGTTCTGGGCACCACCTTCGCGGCCGGTGTGCACGACGCGCAGCTCATCCCGACCTTGAAGCGCAAGGAGGACGAGTCGGCCGGTGTCATCGGCGCGCTCGCCCAGCTCTACGTGCACGGTCATGCGGTGAACCTGAGTTCGCTGCTGCCCGAAGGTGATTACGCCGATGTTCCGCGTACCGCGTTCGTGCGCAAGGAGTACTGGCCCAAGGTCACGATGTCGTCGGGTTCGGGCAACACCCGCGTGCCCGGCGCACACGTCGCGATGCCCGACGGCCGTCACGCCTGGGAGGTCCAGGCGGCCTCGGTCAACGACCTCACCGCCCTGGTGAAGGCCGCTGCCACGCAGGTGCTGTCCGATGTCGCCGTCACAGTGACGCACCCGCACGCCGAGCTGCCCACCACTGGCACCCTCACCACCACGCTCACCCCGCACCTCGGTGGGGCGTCGGTGCAGGTGCACGCCAAGACGCCGGTCGGGTTCACCCTGCTGTTCGACGCGGTCGTCACCTCCGGTGCCGCCCTGCCCGAACCGGTTGCGCCCGTTGCGGTTCCGGCTGCCGAGCCCTCCGCCGCCGAGATCGCCGTCGCCACCAGCGACCGTTGGGACCCCAACGGCAGCGAGACCGTCGAGCAGCGCCTGTGCGTGATCGTCGCCGAGTCCATGGGTTACGCCGTCGAGGACCTCCCCATGGAGATCCCGCTGATGGAACTCGGGCTCGACTCGCTGATGGCCATGCGCATCAAGAACCGCGTGGAATACGAATTCGACATCCCGCAGCTGCAGGTGTCGGCCGTGCGCGACGCCAGCCTCAACGAGGTGTCAAAGGTGTTGCGCTACGCCATCGAGCACCGCGACGAGGTCGCAGCGATGGCGGAGAAGCAGGCTGCCGCTCGGGCTGCGGGCGAGGATGTCGAGATCGGTGTCGACGCCAACTTCGTCGAGGCTGCCCGTGCGGCCATCGCCAAGGGTGACGACCCGTTGGCCGCGGCCAAGCAGGCCGGTGCCGAGCTGCCGTCGGAAGCCGCTGTCAGCGAAGCGATTTCGGACACAGGCTCCACTGAAGACAGTGCCGCTACCGATGGCGGCATCGGCGGGGCCGAAACCGCGACCGATGCTGTTTCGGAGCAGGTTTCCGATGAGGCGGCCATCGACGTCGACTACTTCGGTGACGCCAGAGGCAGCGAGGACAACGTGCCGCCGCGCGACGCGGCCGAGCGGCTGACCTACGCCAGCTGGGCCGTCGTCACCGGCACGTCTCCTGGCGGCGTCTTCAACACGCTCCCGATCCTGGAAGAGGAGGTCGCCGAGAAGCTGGCGGCCCGCCTCACCGAGCGGGTCGGCGCCGAGGTCACGGTCGACGATGTGCTCGACTGCGAGACCATCGAGCAGCTCGCCGAGATCGTTCGTAACCTGCAGGACAGCGGCGCGGACGTAGACGGCTTCATTCGTCCGCTGCGACCGCGGCCCGAGGGCTCGGATGCTGTGCCGGTCTTCGTGTTTCACCCCTCTGGCGGCAACACGCTCGTGTACGAGCCGCTTCTGAAGCGTCTTCCGGCCGATACCCCGATGTACGGATTCGAGCGGGTCGAGGGCGATATCCAGGAGCGTTCTCGCCAGTACGTGGCCGAACTGCGCAAGATTCAGGGCGACGGTCCGTACGTGCTGTACGGCTGGTCGCTCGGCGCGGTGTTCGCGCTGCAGACCGCGCAGTTCCTGCGGGAAGAAGGCGCTGATGTGCGCGTCGTCGGCCTGATCGACCTCGCCCTTCCAGTCGAAGACGAGGACAACAGCCCCGAGGAACGGGTGCGCCGGATCCAGCGGTACCAGCAGTTCGCGAAGAAGACCTACGGCGTCGATGGCGACCTGCCCGACGAGCAACTGCAGGAACTGGCACAGGCCGACGACGAGGAGCAGTACGAGATCGTCGCCACGCTGGTGAAGCTCAGCGGCGCCAAGATCCCCGGCGGCGTGCTCGAACACCAGCGCACTTCGTGGATCGAGGGCCGCCACCTGGCGAAGACGAAGCCTTCGCGCTACGACGGTGACGTGGTGCTCTATCTCGCCGACACCTACCAGGACGGCATGATCGAGCTCGAGCCGCGCTACGCCAACCGCCGCCCCAACGGTGGCTGGGATGAATACATCCCGAACCTCGAGGTCATCCACATCCCGGGCGACCACCTGCAGATTGTCGACGAACCGCGGATCGGCCAGATCGGTGCCGACCTCGCCGCCAAGCTGGCCGCGATTTCCGCAAAGGGAGATTGAGTTAGTTGAGCACGACCGCCGAAAAGCTTGCCGATCTGAACCAGCGGCTCGAGCTCGCGAAAGAGCCCGCGGGCGCGAAGGGTATCGAAAAGCGGGCGCGTAAGGGCATTCCCAGTGCCCGCGACCGGATCAACATGCTGATGGATCCGGGCACCTTCGTCGAGATCGGTGCGCTGGTCCGCAAGCCCGGCGACCCGACCGCCCTCTACGGCGACGGTGTCGTCGTCGGGCACGGGCAGGTCGACGGCCGTCCGGTCGCGGTGTTCTCGCACGACCAGACCGTGTACGGCGGTTCGGTCGGTGAGGCGTTCGGCCGCAAGCTGTGCGGGATCATGCAGTACGCCGCCAAGGTCGGTATCCCGCTGGTCGGCATCAACGATTCCGGTGGCGCGCGCGTGCAGGAGGCCATCAGCTCGCTGGCCTGGTACGCGTGGATGGCGACCAATGTGGAGCCGCTGTCGGGCATGGTGCCGCTGGTGTCGGTGATCCTCGGCAACTGCGCCGGTGGCGCGGTGTACCAGCCGATCTGCACCGATGTGGTGGTGGCGACCGAGTCGGCGCACATGTTCGTCACCGGCCCGAAGATCATCAAAGAGGTCACCGGCGAGGACGTGAGCCTCGAGGAGCTCGGCGGTGCGAAGACGCAGGCCGAGTACGGCAACATCCACCACGTGGCCGTCGACGAGGCCGCCGCGTTCCAGTGGGTGCGTGAGTACCTGGCCTACATGCCGAGCAGCTGCCAGGAGCTCCCGCCGGTCGTGAACCCGGGCATCGAGCCCGAGATCACCGACTCCGATCGTGAGCTGAACACGATCATGCCGGACTCCGACAACGCCGGTTACGACATGTACGACATCCTGCTGCGCATCTTCGACGACGGTGAGTTCAAGGAGATCAGCGCGGGCACCGGGCCCAACATCATCACCGGTTTCGCCAGGGTCGACGGCCGCAGCGTCGGTGTGGTCGCCAACCAGCCGCTGGCCTCGGCCGGCGCCCTGGACGCGCGCGCCTCGGACAAGGCCTCGCACTTCGTGCGCCTGTGCGACGCGTTCGAGATCCCGCTGATCTTCGTCGTCGACACCCCCGGCTTTCTGCCCGGTGTGGAACAGGAGAAGGTCGGCGTCATCAAGCGCGGCGGCCGCTTCCTGTTCTCCTACGTGGAAGCCTCGGTCCCCAAGATCACCCTGGTGGTCCGCAAGTCCTACGGCGGCGGCTACGCGGTGATGGGCTCCAAGCAGCTCGGCGCCGACATCAACCTCGCCTGGCCGACCGCCCGCCTCGCCGTGATGGGCGCCGAGGGCGCCGTCAGCCTACTCGGCGCCGCCCAGATCGCCGCGGCCCCCGAAGACCAGCGCGCCGCCATCCGCCAAAACCTGATCGACTTCTACAACGCCAACATCGCCACCCCCTGGGTAGCCGCCGAACGCGGCTTCATCGACGCGGTCATCGAACCCGCCACCACCCGCCTGGAACTCCGCCGAGCCCTGAAACTCCTCCAGGACAAGAAACTCCAGCGCAACCCCCGCAAACACCACGTCCTGCCGCTGTAGTTCGCCCGCGACTGCCTGCCGCGAATTTCGAGGCAGGCAGTCGCGCTGCGGCCAGTGCGCGACTGTATTGCTGCTCGACGGGAATTTCGCTCCTATCGAACGCCCTCGACTTGTCTGCACATCATGTCGATTCGGGTGCGGAGGCGGCGGGTGATTTCCTCGGTGGCGCCCGGGATGACGGTGAAGTTTTGGGCGTCGTGGTACTGCATGAGGTAGCGGCCGTCGTCGGGTAGTCGAGCCAGAGGAATGCGGGGCCGTCGTCGGTGGGGCGGGAGTCGAGTTGGTAGCCGGGGTAGACCGCGATTTCGCCGGTGCCTACGCGGGGGCGTTTGACGAAGCGTTGGACTTTTACTAGGGGGGACAGCCGGGTTGGGTGGCGTGCCTGGACGGCAGCGTCGAGATCGCCGCGCCGGCCTTCGAACCGGGGCTCACGCCGGCCTGGCACCGAGGGGAGGTGGGCGATGGTTTCGGACGCCACTGTGGACGCGGTGTGATGACTCAGCGTTGCGAATGCCAACATG
Source organism: Nocardia rosealba (assembly GCF_020216065.1). GTDB lineage: Bacteria > Actinomycetota > Actinomycetes > Mycobacteriales > Mycobacteriaceae > Nocardia > Nocardia rosealba. The sequence continues at coordinate 130,691 of NZ_JAIWNA010000005.1, read as the reverse complement.
AGGGAATGGATCGACGATGCGGTGCTGTATGGAACCCAAGCTGGTGTTGATCCTACGAGTAGTATTGGCCATTTTGTACCAAGAAGGAGGAGACCGCGCCGAAAGCGCCCTGCAGGAGAGCGCAAGCTGGGGCTACGACGCTTTTAGATATGTCACCACGAGGCCCAGAGAAGTGACTGATGGATACGGAAACTCTCTGGGGACAACGAACATGAGGGAAGAAACCTTCAATAAACTCAAGGAGAAGTATCCCGAGGAATTCGCTGGGAAACAGTGGGCGCTCGTTGCCGACGACGACTCCTTGGCCGTCAAGGCGGCAGCCTTCAACCTCAAACGCATCCAAGAGGAGTGGGGAGGGAAAGCTCCAGATGGGCTGCAGGAGAATTATACGCGGGATAAGTATTTGGCGGCGGGGTATAATTCGGAGACCAAGTTCTTGGATACCTATATCCCGAATGAAGAGTTCGGCCCCGCAGCCAAGGGTTATATCAACCGATTTGATATCTCTCGCCAGATAGCTTCGGATGATCGATGGTGTATATACATGCAAGTAGGCCGAAAGAGTAATAGCGGTCGTTGGCTCGGAAATTTGCTATTCATCGTTGTGATCCTCGGGGTTGCGTCGTACTGTTACGCACGAGAAACGCCGAACTCCGTGGCCCGGAGGCATGCCGAACAAACGGTGATAATCGGACATGAGCGCGTGTATTTCGAATCCAACTGTGGAAATGCCGGATGCTCTTACGAGTATATGTATCTGGTTGGTACGGGTGACGGCTGGGTTGACAAGATCTCCGGTCCTGGTTTGACCATGGGTGGGCGTTTTTCTCTTGGTGGCCCAGAACCTTACAACTGGGGCATCAAAGGAAAGTTCGACGATGGCTGCCACATGACCGCCAGCCCACAGGATCCGACCTCAAAGGATCTGACGAAATGGGATATCGACCCCGCTGATGTGCAGCGACTTCGGGCGGGGGATATCACGGCGGTTAGACTGGGTTTCGTCTGCGGTGAAGGATAGATCGATGTAAAAGAGTCTGCGATCGGGTGGGTATCGTTGGTTTCATGTATGCAGCGCGTGACCCGCTCATGACGACCGGTGAGTTCGAGGAACTCGCGCGGGCCGCCGGTCAGGTGTTCGGCTGGAGTTCGTCGAGGGGAAACTAGGGGCCAAGGCCCTGCCGACGGGGATCACGACTGCGTGCTCGAATGGCTGATGCGTGTTCTGCTCGTCTTGCGGCCCGAACGGAGCTCTTTTCAACCTGCTGGTGAAAGCCGTTGAGGCACTGCAGGTTCAGCAGGGGGTCGTTGACTTGCCGCGGACCGGCCGTTCTACTCCGGCAAGCACCGCCGCCACGGCATGAACGTGCAGTCATCACCTCGCCCGAAGGTGAAATCGTCTGGTTGTCACCGGCGCTGCCGGGCAGTGTGCACGACAGCGAAGCCGCGTGGGTCTGACGAGTCCTCCACGAAGTCGAAGCCCAGGGTTGGATCGTATTGGGCGACAAGGGTTATCAAGGTAGTCAGGGGTGCTGACTCCGTACGAGGTCGCAACAAGCCGCCCTCGCAGAAGGCCGCCAACCGCGCCCACGCACAGCGGCGGGGCCGGAGAGAGCGGGCATTCGCCCAGCTCAAGACCTGGAAGGTACTGCAGAAGCTACGCTGCTGCCCGTTCAAGGCAGGGCTGATCGTGCGGGCGATCCATGTTCATCACGAACGAGTTCCAGCTCACCGGGAGGCCGTTCTTGTTCGTGCGACGCTACACACTCCCAATGTTGCAGGCAACCAGCCGAAAACTGGACAGCGGAGGAAGCAGAACGACAGATTACTCGTTGACGATGGAATCGAGGTTCGGCGCAACAGCGTGGGCGATTGCCTCGGTCGCGCTGTGGACGCTGGCCACCAGTCCGGGTGACGGTTCCCCGTTGTTCGATCGGCCCTCACCGAAGTCGCTTCCTCGGGCACCGACGGTAACCATCATGTTGCTAATGCGAAAGGTGACCGCCGTGGAGGCCGAGCTCAAGCTGGCGTCATCGACCACGTATGCCTCGTCGCCAAGTCCCGTAATCGATTTGGCTGCTGACACTTTGGGCTTCTCGGTAGCGGAATCGCGCAGAAGTCGGAAGCTGTCTTTCGCTTTCCCTGTTCGGTCGCCTGAGTCATACAGCTTGAACGAAACATTAACCGATCGCGTGGCCGGCTCTCCGGCCGGCCCGCTGGGGAAGCCCGCAGCTATAAAGTGGACATCGCATCCGTAATTTCGGGCGCCAGGAGTTGGTGGAAGCTCGTCGAGATTCACTTCGGACAGTCCCTCATCCGTGTATATCGGCCCTACAAAACGCGAGATTGCAGAGCTTGTAAAATTTGCGAGTGCACGGCAAGATTTCGGCGTGTGATCAAATCTTGCGACTTCAGACGGTTGGTCGTCGGCACATGCGGCGAGCATCAGCGCCCCAGCTACCAGTATCGGAAGGTGAGGGGATATTCTAGCCATTTCCAACCGGCTTCCCGACTGGATGCCTAGGCTGCCACCCAGCATTGTCAAGTGCGGCTGGAGCTATTGCAGATTGCACCGGTATGGTGACTGCATTGTTCTTGATACCCTGAATTATCGTCATCACCGAATCTCGAAATTCAATGACCAGCTGTACCTTTTTGCCGGCAAGCTCGACAAATTTTGAAAGACAGTCGGTGAGCGAGTCGATCACGCCAGTGGGGTCGAACTTGAGAAGGTCGTCAGCAAACGCCATCATTCCTCCGGCAGTCTCCACGACATTTTGAGCGTACTCGGTTATGAGCGCGATCGCTTCTTTGTAGTTCGTCATAATGACTGTGCGGAGTTCGTCGATCTGTGTTGCCATGCTCTTAATGGCGTCACGAATAGAATTCGTTGTAGTTACAATGCGGTCGACGTAGGCGACAGCTGCTTCACGTGCGGTGCCATTCCATCGAGCGCCCAGCTCATCTTTGGCAGTCAAGAGTCCGATATTGTTGGTACCGCTGCCGTCCACGGCGGATGTCAATTCTTGTACAGCGGTTTGCCATGCGGTCGTTGTTGCGGACGCTTCATTCGGATTGCCCAGCATCGTCTGGATGCTATCGATCAGTGTGCGGACGCCCGGTACGCCGATACGCTCGGCCGTAGTCACCAGCGTGCCCGCCGCACCCCAAGGGAAGATCAGCTCCTCTGGTAGGTTGTGCGGGTTATGATCGGCTGGGACCGGATATCCCTTTGTCGTCCTACTCCCCATTGCTCTCAGTACCCCAAGGTCTCGTTGATATATCCAAACTTGCGGTAGTAGTCATCGTCTACGCTCTGAAAGTGCGCCGCACATGCATAGATCCCAGCGGAGGCGGAATGGATGGTTGCGGAACTCTCCTTCAGCTTATTACTGACATCTAGGCTCATATCATTGAATATCTGAACGATATCCCGGCCGAGTGCACCTAATGTTAGTGGCGAAAGGCGATTCTCGCCGACAGATGCGGCAGATGTGGTGTAATGCACCGAGCAATCTTCGATTTCCCTGGCTTGCATTCGCAGGGCTTCTGGGCATACGCTCAGGTCGGTCATTTCATCCCCCAAGTTTGGTACGTAGTGAGCTATTCACGGTTTGAAGTATAAGTGAGACTACCTGGTCCTGCCCCGATTGTGATACTTCGTAAGCGTCGAGCTGAATATCGTACAGCTGGCCTGAATCATCAATCGTGAGTGAACCGTACGGTACGTCGAGATATTGGTCGACGATTTGAACTGTGTGACGTTGTTGTTGCGCGAACTCTCCTCGCTTGACTCTGTCAACTGTTCGATTATATCTCAGATTCAGATCTTGTGTCAGTGCGTATAATTCGTCGAAATCTGTCACTCTTTAAGATCCTTGAGTAGTTCGAATGCTTCAGGAAATTCCTCCGCCAGAGCTGTAGTTGAACGCTCGGCTGCTCCTTCTCGTGCGGCATTTATCGCCTCAACGATCCCGCGACATGTCAGGTCGACATCGTCGGCGAGGAGCCAGGCTGGGCGGTTGAGATCGCCGAAACCTGCTTTCAGTTCGATGTCGAGGACGGTCCGCCCGTCGTTGCTGACTACCGCCTTTACGCGCCGATCGTTCGAATAGCCGGTGAAAGATTCATGCGAGGCCCCTGATATTGCGCTCGAAGCGCGGGTATGAAACGCGTCGATTTGGTTGTGAATCTGATCCAGCAGGTCGCCGAGTTGTTCGTGATTCGTGATCGTCACCTGGTCACCCTCCCCGAGCACGCGGTGATGGTCGGCGACTCCCGCAGTCGGCCGATGCCAGGATGAAAGCTACCTGCGACGCAGGGGACCGTCAATGTGGGCCTTGGGCGGTAGGCGGCGCCCAGGACGCCGGGAGTGGCTTCCGGTTCGATAGAAGCCGCGGTGCTTGAAATCCCCTGCTGATCGCATCGTTGCACCACATCCCCGCAGGCAAGTACTTCGAGCTCAGCGGTCCGCAGCAGCGATCCGTCATCGACTTGGACCAGCTGTTCAGCGGTCGGACGGACCGATAGAAGCCGACCAGCGAGCTACCTGCGGTAGTTCGGGTTGTAAGTGCCCTGCGGGTGATTCTGCGGATGCTGCGGTTGGTATGTGGGTGCGCCGTAGGCGGGACCGCCCTGCGGCCACTGGACCTGAGGTTGTGGGGCGGGTGTCGGCCACTGGCCCTGTGCACCAGGCTGGCCGGCGGGGGCGTAACCCTGCGGGGCGGCGGCGGTGCGGCGTCCCCGGCGCGACCGGAGATTGCTTCGCAACCAGAACGCGCAGCCGAGGCTCATTACCGCCCCACCCCCGATCAGCATCCACCCGGTGCGCTTGTTCTGTGCCTCTTGCTCGGCGGCGTCACGCTCCACCGACGAACCCTTGCTGGTCGTCACGCAGGTCTGGCCAGCCGACATGGCCGTGCCGTCGCAGTCGGCCCCACTGTTGTGAGTGACGATTCCACCGAAGACGAGGAAGCCGCCGAACACAACGCCCAGCGCAGAATAGATGAGGTCTTTCACGTGTTCCCCCAAGAACTTTGACAAGTCTTGGCACCATACCGCGTGTGTATCGGCCGCATTCGGACGGTCCGAGGAATTCGACAACGGGCCGCCGCCGATAGGAAGGTGGCGGCCCGGGGCAAGCGTCGAAAGATCAGGCGACGGTTGCAGATTCGATGATGACGTCGGCGGTGGGGACGTCCTGGTGGGGGCCCGCGTTGCCGGTCGGGACGGCGGCGATCTTGTCGACCACCTCGGTGCCCTCGGCGACCTTGCCGAAGACGGCGTAGCCCCAGCCCTGGCCCTGGGGGGCCGTGTGGTTGAGGAAGGCGTTGTCGGAGACGTTGATGAAGAACTGGGCGGTGGCCGAGTGGGGGTCGTTGGTGCGGGCCATCGCGACGGTGTACTTGTCGTTCTTGAGGCCGTTGGTTGCTTCGTTCTGGATGGGCGCCTGGGTGGGCTTCTGCTTCAGGCCGGGCTCGAAGCCGCCGCCCTGCACCATGAAACCGGGGATGACGCGGTGGAACACGGTGCCGTTGTAATGGCCGGAGTTCACGTAGTTCACGAAGTTGGCGACCGTGTTCGGCGCGGCCTGGTCGTCCAACTCGAGCACGATCGGTCCGTAGTTTGTTACGAGATTCACCTTGGTCATGCGGTCGAGTCTAGGGAGGGGAGGGGTCAGGAAGTGACCGGGGTCCGGCGCGCCGGTAAAACTACTCCTGGCAGAAGGGTCCCCCCGAGCGGGAAATACCCTGTCGGGGGACATAATCGATCAGAAGCCCGCGTGCGCATCGAACGCACGCGGGCCTTATTGCACACCGGTGTGCTTCACCTGATTCGTGGTGACTTCGTCGCGATTCCCGTCACCGGAATATCACCCCTGTAATCAGGGGCCGACCGTGATCGGCGCCGACGGATCGGTGGTGTTGTCCACCTTGTACGTGGCGGTCACCGTGCCGCTGGTCGCGCTGGTCGGGCAGCCGAACCCGCCGGTCACCTTGATCGGTGCCGGCGCATCGGACAGCGCCACCGTGGAGGGCGCCCCGTTGGTCCACGTACCTGCCACGTCGGCCGGGGCAGTGGGCGCGACCACGGCGGTGCAGGCCGTGATGCCACTGGTCTTGATCACCATGCCGCCGGTGGGGATCGCCAGGCTGCCGGTGATGGGCGAGCCGTTCTGGCCGGTGATCGCCCAATCTCCACTGGTGGTGATGGTGGCGCTGGTGCCGGGGAGGCTCGTCGTGCAGTCGGCGAAGCTCGGCGCCGCGATCGGCACCGACACCGGCCCACTCGGATTGGTGTTGCCGGGCGCGGCGGGTACCGTGCCGGTGGTCCTCGAGGTGGTGCAGGTGACGGTGACACCGCCCGCAACGAATTTCACCGACCCGGAATTCGTCGCCGACACATTCGCGCCGGCGGGCGAAATGGTGGTGGAGCCGGCGGCGTTGGCCGGTCCGATGCCGAAAGTGACGGCGACTGCCGCACAACTCACGCTTGCCAAGGCGGCGCGTGTCCAGAATTTGTTTTCGATCATGCGTACTCCTAGGTGAAGCCGACAAGCATTCGGAATGAATGCTGTCAGGAGCAAGAGTACGAATCCGAATTGTTCATGTCGTGTGTTTCGTGGCGACCATTTCATCGGGAATCACTCGCCGTTCGAGGTCTGAATACGGCTCGATTAGCTTAGAATGCCCAGCCGTTACCAGGCATAACAGTTACCATCGTTCTTATCAACGGCTGCACAGTTGACCGGTAGTATGGCAGCTATTTCTGTGTCAAAGCTGCAGATGCCGAAGGCAAGTCGCCCTGACCTGCTGTAATAGTTACTCGGCATCGTGATGAAACAAACAGCTGGACCGTTGCAAATTCGGTAGTTGCCGGTTCTAAACACAATAAAACGGTTGAACTCCACACCCCGAGGATTTGCCAGGCGTGGTCCGAATCGACTGTTCAGATCGGATATCCATAGCGGTGATCTCGTAGCCGATAACCGGCGAACCAGGGCCCGGGCATGACAAAACCGCGTACGAGAAACAATCCTCGCCGCGGTAATACAGGGACCCGCATGCGTCCTCGGACGCATGCGGGCCGTTATTTATTGCACACCGGTGTGCTTCACCTGATTCGCGGTGACTTCGTCGCGTTACCCGTCACCGGAATATCCACCCTGAAATCAGGGGCCGACGGTAATCGGCACCGAGGGGTTGGTGGTGTTGTTCACCTTGTAGGTGGCCGTCACCGTTCCGGTGGTCGAGCTGGTCGGGCAGCCGAATCCACCGGTCACCTTGATGGGCGCCGAGGCGTTGGTCAGCGACACCGTCGAGGGTGACCCGTTGGTCCACGAACCGGCCACATTCGCCGGTGCCGTGGGGGCGACAACGGCGGTGCAGGTGGCAAGACCGGAGGTCTTGATCACCGCGCCACCGGTGGGAATCACCAGGCTGCCGGTGATGGGCGAGCCGTTCTGGCCGGTGATCGCCCAGCTGCCGCTGGTGGTGACGGTGGCGCTCACACCCCACATGCTCGTGGTGCAGCCGGTGATGCTCGGTGCCGCGATCGGAACCGTCACCGGCCCGCTCGGGTTCGAGTTGTTCGGCGCGGCGGGTACCGCGCCGGTGGTGCTCGAGGTCGTGCAGGTCACCGTGACGCTGCCCGCCACGAACTTCACCGTCCCCGAATTGGTTGCCGACACATTCGCCCCGGCGGGCGAAACGGTGGTGGACCCGGCGGCGTGCGCCGGCCCCATTCCGAAGGCAATTGCGGCTGCCGCACAACTCACGGAAGCCAGGGCTGCACGCGTATAGAAATTGGTATGGCTCATGCGTACTCCTAGGTGAAGCCGACAGACTTTCGGGATGAAAGCTGTCACGTTCAAGAGTACGAATGGGAATTGTTTACAGCGCTCGATTCATCGCGACGATTTCGTGCGGAAACCTTCGTGAAAAGGGTGCTTTTGCGCCGATTCCGGCTTTAGAATGCATCGACGTTACTGCGTGTAACAGTTACCGCACTTTTTATCAACACGAAGTGCTCGCGCTGATATCATCGGATAACTCCTGTGCCTTCTTCGGCCACTTCCTGTCACGCGGAACGGACCTGGATCGATAGCCGATATGCATCATCGCGAAACAAGCGGGGCCGGCGGGAGCGGCACGGGCTCTATCAGGTTAAACCTAATGAAATACTTGAACTTCACACTGGTACGCCGACGACTTCACGGCCGCTGACTCGCGCGCACCAACGCTGAGTCAACCCAGCAGATACCATGTCGAACCGTGCCAGACGCCGCAACCGCTGTTCTCTCCAAGCCACCCGCAGAACCGGTGGCCTCCGCGAAGGACTTCCGCATCGCGCGATGGATCGCGCTGATCGCCGGACTCCTGGGAGCCGTGTTCGCGGTGGCGACGCCGTTCCTGCCGGTCACCCAGACCACCGCGCAGCTGAACTGGCCGCAGAACGGCAAGCTCGGCAATCTGCAAGCGCCCCTGATGTCGCAGGTGCCGATCGACCTCAACGCCACGATTCCGTGCGCCGCGGTGGACCGGTTGCCCGCCCAGGGCGGCATGCTGCTGGCCACCGCACCGCCCCAGGGCGACGGCGCCGCGCTCGAGGCGCTGTTCGTTCGCGTCTCCGACACCGCCGTCGACGTGGTCGACCGCAACGCGGTGGTCGCCTCGGCGCCGCGTTCGGAGATGAGCGGCTGCTCGACCATCACCATCGCCTCCGACCAGCACCGCACCCGCGCCTCGTTCGACGGCCTGATGACGGAGATCGAGCGGCCGATCCCCGGTCAGCCGGGCGCGACGGAGACGGTGCTCGTCCCGGTGGAGGGCGAGCTCGGTGGCGACCTGCGCCCGCAGATCGTCGGCGTGTTCTCCGATCTGGAAGGCGAAGTACCCCAGGGTCTCTCGCTCACCTCGACCATCGACACCAGGTTCTCGTCGAGCCCGTCGGCGGTGAAGCTCATCGCGATCATCGCGGCCGTGCTGTGCACCCTGCTGGCACTCGGTGCGCTCGCCCAGCTCGACGGCAGCGACGGGCGTGGGCACCGCCGGTTCCTGCCGAAGAACTGGCTGAAGCCCACCTGGGCCGACGGCGCGGTGATCGGCACGCTGCTCGTCTGGCATTTCGTCGGCGCCAACACCTCCGACGACGGCTACATCCTCTCGATGGTCCGGGTGGCGCCCGAAGCGGGCTACATGGCCAACTACTTCCGCTGGTACGGCGTGCCGGAGGCGCCGTTCGGCTGGTACTACTACGTCATCCAGGTGTTCGCCGAGGTCTCCACGGCCAGCCCGTGGGTGCGCGTCCCGGCCCTGATCTGCGCGATCCTGTGCTGGATGGTCATCAGCCGCGAGGTGGTGCCCCGCCTCGGCAACGCGGTCAAGCGCAGCCAGGTGGCGCTGTGGACCGGTGGCCTGGTGTTCCTCGCCTTCTGGCTGCCCTTCGACAACGGCCTGCGCTCGGAGCCGATCGTTGCCCTCGGCGCACTGCTCACCTGGGTCTCGATCGAACGCGCCATCGCCACCGGCCGGCTGCTGCCCGCCGGGATCGCGGTGCTCGTCGCCGCGTTCACGCTGGCCGCGGCACCGACCGGCCTGATGTGTGTGGCCGCGCTGCTGGCCGGTATCCGGCCGCTGGTGCGGATCATCGTGCGTCGTCATCGCCAGTTCGGCACGGCCGCGCTGCTCGCGCCGATCGCCTCGGCGGGCCTGCTCGTGCTCACCGTGGTCTACAGCGACCAGACCTTCGCCGGTATCCAGGAGGCCAACCGGGTGCGCCAGGCCACCGGCCCGAACCTGGCCTGGTACGAGGACTACCTGCGCTACTACTACATGTTCGTCGAGACCGTCGACGGCTCGCTGGCCCGCCGCTTCGCCTTCCTGGTGATGCTGCTGTGCCTGTTCACCACGCTGCTGGTACTGCTGCGCCGCCGTCAGGTGCCCGGTATCGCGTCGGGTCCGACCTGGCGTTTGATGGCCGTGGTGTTCGGCACGATCTTCTTCATGATGTTCAACCCGACGAAGTGGACCCACCACTTCGGCGCGTACGCGGGCATCGCCGGATCGCTGGCCGCGGTGACGGCCGTAGCCGTGTCGCAGAGCGCGTTGCGTTCGCGCAAGAACCGGGCGATCTTCCTCGCCGGGCTGCTGTTCGTGCTCGCGCTGTCGTTCTCGGGCATCAACGGGTACTGGTACGTGTCCAGCTACGGCGTGCCGTGGTTCGACAAGACCATCTCGCTGCGCGGGGTGCACTCCAACACCGTGATGCTGATCCTGTTCGGTGTCGGGTTGGCCCTGGTCGGCTGGTACGCGCTGCGCGAGGACTATGTGAAACCGCAGCCGTCGGCGAAGACCAAGCGCGGCAGGCGGATCCGCAAGTTCGCCGCCATCCCGCTCACCGTCGTGGTCGGGCTGATGGTCGCGTTCGAGGTGCTCTCGCTGGTGAAGGGCGCCACCCAGCAGTACCCGGCGTACTCGCTTGCCCGCTCCAACATCGACGCGCTCGGTGGCGAGAGCTGCGGCCTGGCCCGCGACGTGCTGGTGGAAGCCGACCCGAACAGCGGCAGGCTCGACCCGATCGTCGACCCGTCGCGCCCGCTGGTCGACCCCGCCGACCCGCTGCGCGGCACGCTGGCCGAAGGGTTCAGCCCCAACGGCGTGCCGGGCGACCTGTCGGCCGATGCCGTCGAGGTGAAGCCGGGCACCGGCAACACCAGCAACCAGTCGGTCGGCGCCGCCTTCGCCGAAGGTGAGAGCGCGGGCACCGGCGGTGGTGAGGGTGCGCGTGGTGTCAACGGGTCGACCGTCGCCCTGCCGTTCGGCCTCGATCCAGCGCAGACGCCGGTGCTCGGCTCCTATCAGGAGGGCATGCAGCAGCGCGCCCGCCTGGAGTCGTCCTGGTACGGGCTGCCCGCGCGCACCGAGGAGTCGCCGCTGGTCGTCATCAGCGCGGCCGGTCGCATCGCCTCCAAGGACGACACCGGCGCCGACAAGTACGGTCAGTCGCTGCTCGTGGAGTACGGCACGCGCAACCCCGACGGCAGTGTCACCCCGCTCGGCACCTACCAGCCGCGCGATATCGGCCCGGCACCGTCGTGGCGCAACCTGCGGGTGCCGCTGGCCGAGCTGGCGCCCGAGGCGAACGCCGTGCGCATCCTGGCCAACGACCCGATCCTGATCGGCGACCAGTGGCTGGCGTTCACTCCGCCGCGGGTGCCCAAGCTGCAGAGCCTCGACAGCTTCATCGGTCGCACCCAGCCGGTGCTGCTCGACTGGGCCGTCGGCCTGCAGTTCCCGTGCCAGCGTCCGTTCTCGCACGAGAACGGCGTGGCCGAGGTGCCCAACTACCGCATCCTGCCTGACCGCCCGCTGGCCATCTCCTCGACCGACACCTGGCAGGCCCAGGAGTTCGGTGGCCCGCTCGGCTTCACGCAGATGCTGGCCGCCCGGGTGACCATCCCCACCTATCTGAAGGACGACTGGGCCCGCGACTGGGGTTCGCTGGAACGCTACGACCAGCACATCCAGGCCGAACCGGCTCAGCTCGAGACCGCGACGACCGGTCGCGACGGGTTCTGGAGCCCGGGACCGCTTCGGGTGTTCTGAGGCGGGAAAGCGTGAAGGCGGGGACCACCATCGTGGTCCCCGCCTTCGGTTTGTATGTCGTGGTCGGGTAGTCAGACGTTCAGCAAGCGACGGTTGAGATCGCGGCGTAATACCTCCTGGGAGGGCAGTCTTTCCAGCACCCGCATCACGGCAGGTCGTAGTTCCTTCTTCTCGTCGTCGCTGAGCAGGTCGACGAGATCCCGCAGGTCCATGTCATCGAAGGCTCCTGTCATACCCACCAGGGTACGTGCCCAAACCTGAGAACGGGCCAAGTTGAGCCGCTCCTTAACGGGTCTTTCACCGAACCGAAATGTCCAGTGACACTAGGGTTTTCGTGAAACAGCAGCGCAACTGCCCGATCACTGCCCATGCGCTGCCCCAGTCTCTACCGCGCGCGGATATCCGGCTCCTTCGCCCGTCCGGACTGGTCTACCACCCGCGCCGTGATGTCGGCGGGCGGCGCCGGTTCGTACGGGGTGAACCGCTCCAGCGAGCCCCAGTCGCGACCGAGATCACTATCCAGATAGGTGGGCACAGTCTCGGCCTTCATCAGCAGACCTGTCCAGCCGAGCGGGCCGCCGCCGATGTCGTCCTGCCAGGCGTTGGCCGCGTCCGAACCCACCCGGTCGGGCAGGATCCGCCACTTCGGCGCCTCGGCGACACCGTCGTGGTGCTCGAACGGGCGCTGACAGGGGAACGCCAGGCCGACGTGCCAGTCCAGCAGCACGGGATCGGTGTGCCCGACCACCGAGTCGAGGGAGGCCAGTTTCGGCAGGCGCGGCGGGGTCACCGCGAGCCACTGCTTCTGGGTGATGTCGTTGTCGGTGGCGACCAGGCGCACCGCGTTCACGCCCGCGGGCAGGCGGTCCAATGGCACGCGCAGGTTGCGCCACGACGGCGACGGACCGATGTCGAGGGGCTGGATCGAGCCGGTGACCTGCACTGATCCGTCCTCGGCCCGGGTGCCGTACTCGACGAGCAGGTCCTGGCCGTAGTGCACGACGCCGTCGTTGTCGACGTAGCGGATACGGCCCGCGGCGGTGACGACCAGCGCCTGGTAGGCGGGATCGTCGCGCACGGCGTCGATATCGGCGCCGTACCACTGCGAGGTCAGCTTCGCCTGCTGCTGCACGCCGTCCTGGTAGGAGCCGAGTACCGGCGTGCGGGCCGGGTCGAGGCCGAACGGCAGGGCGACGGTGCTGCCGTTGATACCGGCCTCGGTGCTCGTGCCGCCGCCGGTGCCCGCGCCGGTGGTGTTGGTCGTCTTGTTGGCCGAATCCTTGTCGACGGAGTTGGCCCCGCCGACCACGGTCTCGTCGGCGTCGGCGGTGAGGTCGGCGGCCACACCGTTCGGGGTGAAGGCCGCCGATTCGGTGCTCAGTCCGTCGGCGGGAGCGCCGGTGATGGGAGTGAGCAGGGAATCGGCCGTATTCGTCTCCACCAGTACGTCGTTGGCCAGGGCGCACGTATCGCCCTGCAGCGACTCGATATTCGACTTGGCGATCGAATAGGCCGGGTACTGCGTGACCGCGCCCTTCAGCATCGAGGCCACCTCGAATGCCACGAGCAGCGCGGCCGCGATCGTCAACGGCATGGTGGCGAAACGATCGAAACGGGCTGGGCGTGAAGGCTTGCGGTACGGGTCGCGCAGGTGGAAGTACAGGGCGACGAGCAGGGCGAGCACGCTGAGCCCGAGCAGCAGCGTCGACACGCCCTTGCCCGCGACCATCGGCGCCTTGTCCCAGAACGGCACCCCGAAGCTCGACACGTACCACCAACCGTTGGAGCCGGTGAACGTGAGCGCGAGCAGGAACAGGACCGCCGCGGTGAACAGAGCGCGATTGCGAGGTGCGCGAATACCGTTGGCGCCCACTGCGACAGCGGCCAGTGCGGCGAGCGACCCGGCCAGGCCCGCGTACACGCCGAAGTGGTGTGTCCACTTCGTCGGCGTCCACATCATCAGCAGCAGCGCACCGAACACGATGCCGAGAATGCGCACCGACGGGCCGCGCGAGGTGCCCGGGATGCGGCCCTTGCGCAACACCTGCAGGATGCACACCAGCAGGCACAGCAACATCACGAGGACACCGAAACGCCTGGCCAGCGAGCCGTCGGGGGAGAGCATGAACAGCGAATCCCAGCGGGTGCGTTCGTCGAACCAGGCGGCGTTGGGGCCGACCAGGGTGCGCACGCGGGTGGCTTCCATGACGGTCGCCAGGGTCTGGTCGGCGAAGACGACGATGAGAACCAGGGTGCCTGCGGCTATGCCCGGTGCCAGGAGGGCGGCGTAGCGGAAGATCTTGGCGGCCAGGGAAAGTCGACCCGATGCGTGGGCGCCGCCGGCTGTGCTCCGGGCCTCGAGCTCGCCATCGGTGATCGGCGCTTCTGTCGGGGCGGGTGCACCGGCCGCGCTGTCCTCGGCGGCAGCGTCGAGTCCGTCTCTGTCAGCGGCGATTTCGCGAGGACGTAGACCTTGGGCGCGCTTGATGATGATCTGCATGACCGGTCGCGTGCCTGCGATGAGCGCGGCGATGCAGATGAGTCCGGTCGGTCCTGCGGCGAGGGAGAACGCGGCGATGAGGATCGCGAGGGCGGCGGGGAGCAGGCGGGCGGTGGCGATCGCGCGTTCGATGGCGCACCAGGTGAGCAGGGCGCCGGCCGCGATGAGCGGTTCGGGGCGAAGACCGTTGTCGTAGGGGAGCCAGAAGGCGAGGAACACCAGGCCCGCCGTCCACAGCGCCACCTTGTCGCGACGCACCCGGGCACCGAGGCGGGGCAGCACCTCCCGGCTGATCACCGCCCAGCACACCAGGCCCGCGGCGAGTGCGGGCAGCCGCATCCACAGGCTGGCGTCGGAGATCTTCGTCATCCAGGCCAGCAGCTCGTAGGACCACCCGAACGGCGCCTCGGGCACCCCGAACCAGCGGTAGTAGTTCGCCATGTAGCCCGACGGGCCGGAGGCGCGCGCCATGTTCAGGATGTAGCCGTCGTCGGAGGTGTTGGCGCCGATCACATGCCAGCCGAGCAGCGTCGCCACCACGACCACGTCGGTCGGCGTGATGCGCCACCAGTGCCGGGGCAGGAAGTGGCGGGCGCGGCGGCCGTCGGCGCGATCGAGCAGGTGCAGGGCGACCAGCGCGGCGAGGGTGGCGAGCGCGGCCACGATCATCACGGCCAGTTTCAGCGGTGTCGGGGTGGAGGTGAAGCGGGAGTCGATATCGGCGTGGAACCGGGCGCCGGTGAGCTGGTTCTCGTCGAGATCGGTGTACACCCCGACGATCTGTGGGCGCTTGTCGACGGTGACGGTGTTGCGGAAAGGACTACCGTCGGCCCGGGTCACCCCGACGAACTCGACGGTCGTCGCGGCGATGGTGGAGTCGATCGCGATGTGGTCGCAGTTCGCGATCTCCTCGATCGGCGCCGACAGCATCGGCACATCGCGGGCCTGCACCGTGAGCACGCCCTCGCGCGCGACGACGCTCAGCCCCTTGGTGATCTGCCCGGATTCGGCCGGGATCGTGGTGAGCAAGGTCGTCGGCTGCGGTGTCGGGTTCTCGCCCTCGGGACCGCGCACGTCACCACCCGGCAGTCCGCGCAGCACCGGGCACGGCAATTGCGCGTTCACCTGCTGGGGCACATACGACACGAGTGGTGCTTGCACGCTCGTCGCACCCGCCTGCGGCCAGTCGAGGCTCGCGCGGTCCTGGCGCACCGGCAACAGCGGTGTGAGCAGGGCAAGCACGAACCCGAGCAGCCCACAGACGAGGGCGATCAGGCGGTATCGGGTGAACGCTCGTTCAGATCGGTCCGGTCGCACGGGGGTTGATGCTAGCCACCCGACCCGATCGTGCGGGGGCGCCGCGTCCTATCCGGTCATCCTGTTCGACCAATCGAGCTGCGAGCGGGCCCAATCGGGAATCTCCGCGGCCGGCCGCGGGTAGGCCACGAACTCGGCGCGCAGATCGTCGACCGACACCTCGGGCATCCAGTCGGCGACGGTGCCCGCCGAGTAGGTGGCCTTGAAACGGGTGGGTCCGGCGATGAAGATCTCCGCACTCAGCCACGCGCCGACCGCAGGGTCGTAGGACATGCGCTTGTGGTCGGCCAGGTATTCGACGACCTCGGTCGGCGGCACCATATTGGTGACCGACCCGTCGCGTTCCTTGACCTGAACGCCCGCCACCAGATGCCCGCCGACCTGCAGCGACCACAGCAAGGCGAACTTCTGACCGGGGGAGAGCATGGCGATCGCGGCATCGACCACGAACTTCTCGATATCGCCGAGTGAGTGCAGTTGTTCCCGTGGCGCAGGTTCGGCGTCCTGGCGGTGTTCCCGCATCAGGAAATCGATTCGCTCCGGTCTGCTGAGCGTCATAGCTATACCTCTGCATCCGTACCGATCAGCGCTACCAAAACTGATTTCGGTCGGCCGAACTTGTCAACATTTCGCAGCGTACTCGCCCCGTCCGACGGACTGTGCGGTTTGTTCGCTGCAACCGCACATATTGTTGTCTATCGGTGCTCCGCACACCAGTAGCTACCGGGTGTCTATGGACACATGTCCGGTCAGGCTGCCGATGCGCGCAGGGCGAACCAGCCGTCGCCGGGATCGGCGAAACCGTGGTAGACCAGGGGTACCCGCTGGTCCACGCCGAAAAACTGGTACACCGCCGCCATCGCCTGCCGCACCGAGTGCGCCTGGAAGTCGTCGATGCGCCGGGGTCCGATCCGGTGTTCGGGCAGCATCGAGAGCCGGGTGAGCTCCGCCGGATCGTCCATATCGAGGCCGATCGGCGCCGATTCCTCGATCAGATGGTCGTGCAGAACTGTGCGCGCGGCGGTGGGATCGTGCCGTGGGCCGGTGAACGCCACGCGCTGCATCCGGGCGAGCCCGGGCAGATTCAAGGGCATGCGCACCGCCTCGATGAGGTCGATCAGGTCGGGATCGGGTTCGGGCCCACGTTCGGCCACCGGCGCCTGTTCCAGCAGATGCAGCATCTGCCCACCCCTGACCAGCGGCTCGGGTACCACGAACACACTGATACTCGGACAGATGCAATTCACTCCGGTGAGGCACACCCTGGTGTGCAACGGATCGGACATGAAGTCCTCCTCCGGTAACGGGCCACCCGGACCCACAACGTGCAGGATCGATAACCTTCGCCATCCGCCGACCCCCACCGACGACGACCGTTCCGCACCGCCAAGTGTAGTGCGCCGCCCCACCCGGAAGACAGGGTTGCGCGAACTCGTTTTCGCCGGATCAGCGGTTGACGGTGATGAGGGTGAAGGGGCCGATGTCGGTGGTGGTGAAGGCTGGGGAGGTGAAGAGGGGGCGGGGGAAGGTGACGGTGTAGCGCTTGACGTTGGGGTCGTTGGGGTAGACGTCTTCGGCGAGGCGGAGGGTGTAGTTGTCGCCGTCGCGGCGGAAGAGGAAGGCGTCGGGGGCGCGCCAGGGGGCGGCCGACATGGCGTCGAGGAGGGCCTGGGGGGAGTCGAGTCTGCTCCAGGCGGCGATGGTGTCGGCGCGGGCCTTGAAGTCGGCGAGGGGGTTCGCGTAGTGCGAGGTGAGGGCCTGGAAACCGAAGTAGGGGTAGAAGGACAGGAAGCTGGTGTCGGCCGTGAGGACGACGGATTCGTCACGTGGACGGCCGGTTTGCGCCAGTAGCGCCTCGTCGACGGCGTGGTAGTAGGCCACCGCGGAGGGGCGGCGCTTGTCGCCGCGTTCACCGAAAGTGCCGTAGGCGTCGGGTGTTTCGGTGGGCACCGTGTCGGTGTAGGCGGTGTCGATCTCGTGGACGAGGACGGTGGGGATCGTCTGGGCGAAGGCCATCGCACCGAGCACCGCGAGCGCGGCAGCCGCGGTACGCACCGGCGCGGGTTCGTTCAGCGCCTGATATACCGCGCGACCACCCTCGACGAAGCCGAAAACGCCTGCGGCGGCGAGCAAAGCGAGCAGCACCGGTTCCAGCCGGAACGACAGCAGGGTGGTGCCCGCCGCCGTCGCGGCCATCGACAGCAATGTCCACAGGTAGATCGCCACCACGCCGATGCCGAGCGCCTGCGCCCGCCGCGACGATCCCGCCCGCACGACCAGCCACAGCAACCCGAGCAGACACAGCGCCCCACGCAGGGAGAACTCGAGCATCGGGAACGCCAGCTGCGCACCCGACTCGGGCAGATAGTGGAAAGCATTGCCGGAGGGCAACTTCGCACCCGACAGCATCTTCAGCAGATACGGCGTCCACACCACCAGCGATACCGCGATCGCGAGCACGCCGATCGCCGCCAGTCGCGTGAACGGCACGACAACCACCCGCCACGCGGGCTCGGTGGTGACCGCAGCGTCGCGCCTGCCGATCGCCCGCCCGCTCGCTCGCCGCGCATACAGCGCGCACGCGGCGGCGACCACCGCCATCAGCACAACGGTGAACGCCGCGATCGCCAGGTACAACGTGTAGAAACACGCCGCGACCCCGAGGAACAACCCGGTCCCGAGGACCGCGCCCCACCCGCCCGAGCGGCGGTGCAGCGCACCCCACGCCAGCACGAGCACCGGCGGAACGAACACGACCAACACAGCCCCGTACGCCTCGGGCGAGGCATAGGCCAAAGTCATCGCGGTCACCGCGGCCGCGGCACCCACGGCCATGTCGGCGCGTACCAGCTGCGCCCACAGCACGAGCGCCACCGTGGCGGCCACGGCGAGCATCCCGATCGAGTACGGCTTGAACGCCTCCCAGCCGTCCATGCCGAGCAGGTTCGCGACCCGCCCACCGATCCAGAACCACCCGGCCGGATAGAACGGCGGCAGATCCACGTAGGTCATGTCCCGCAGTGCCGCACTGTCGGTGAGCCGCGTCAGATACTCGGTGCGGAATTCCTGGTCGACCGAAACACCGAAAAGGTACAGCTTCGTCGCCGCCAACGGCATCCCGAGTGTCACCGTGACGAATCCCGAAACGCCCACCCAGGAGGCGAGTTTCGCGACCACAGGCCACTTCCGCAGCCGGATCAGCAACACCGAGACCACCAGCAGCCCCACCGAGACGACCTGCCCGACGGTGGTCAGCGCCCGAGTCACGTTGGAGGAGTTGAACGCAGGCCACTGCACCGCCGAGAACGCGAACAACCCGACCACCGCCACGACCAGCGCGACGAGCGCCGCCGCGGCACCTTCGGCGAGACCGGTCGCGCTCGCGCGCCCCGCCCGCACGTTGTCATCGGTAGTCATCGGCGCGCATTCCTCCGGGTCCACTCTGCTCGACGGTCCGGGTCAGCCTAGTGGAGGGCTCGGGCTCCGTCGGCTCGCGCCGATGCCCCCGGCACAAAGAAACTGCCGCACCGCCGGAGTGGCGGTGCGGCAGTCGCGGTGGCTCTCGATCAGATGGGGAGCTTGCGGAAGATCGGGCGCGGCACGTGGCGCAGGGCCGACATCACGAAGCGGGCCTCGTTGGGGGTCCACACGATTTCGGTGCCCTTCTCCGAGGCGGCGACGGCCTGGCGGGCGACGTCTTCCGGGTCGACCGTGAGCGGCGCTTCCTTGGAGCCGGTCGCTTCCCAGTGGGCCTTGGTCGCCGAGGTACGCACCTGCATCGGCCGGACGACGGTGACGCGCGGGCCGTAGGGACGAAGCGCCTCGCCCAGACCCAGGTAGAAGCCGTCGAGGCCGGCCTTGGTCGAGCCGTACACGAAGTTCGAGCGACGAACCCGCTCGCCGGCCACCGACGACATCACGATGAACCGGCCGTGACCCTGCGCCTTGAACTTGTCGCCGACCAGCACACCCACCGACACACCGGCGGTGTAGTTGATGCCGACGGTCATGACCGCCTTGCGCTGGTCCTGCCACAGCTGCTCGGCGTCGCCGAGCACACCGAATGCCACGATCGCGACATCCACGTCACCACCGGCGAACGCGGCGTCGACGACCTTCGGGTGCGAGTCGGTGTCGAGCGCATCGAAGTCGATGACCTCGACCGCCGTGGCACCGGCCCCCTTCAGCTTGGCGACGGCGTCGTCGAGCAGCGGGTCGCCGGGCAGGTTCGCCAGGATGATCCGCGCGGGGCTCTTGCGCAGGTACTCCGCGCAGATCGCGAGACCGATCTCGGAGGTGCCGCCGAACAGCAGGATGGTCTGCGGGTTGCCAACTGCGTTGATCACTGGAGCTCCAGCCTCCTGGCCATATCGGACATGAACACGCCGTTCGGGTCGACGCTGCGGCGGACCTTGATCCACTCGTCGATCCGGGGATACATCTTGTGGAAGGTCTCGGCGCTGGTGCGCGAGTCCTTCGCGGTGTAGAGACGGCCGCCGAATTCCATCACGCGGCGGTCCAGCTCGGTGACCAGCTCGTTGAGGCCCGGCTTGATCGGGAAGTCCACGCAGATGTTCCAGCCCGGCATCGGGAAGCTCAGCGGCGCGTCGTTGCCCGGGCCGAACAGCTTGAAGACGTTGAGTGCCGAGTAGTGGCCGGACGCCTGGATGTCGATGATGATCCGCTTGAACTCCTCGACCGCCTCGGTCGGCACCACGAACTGGTACTGCAGGAACCCGTTGGAACCGTAGCCACGGTTCCACTCCGAGATCATGTCGAGCGGGTGGTAGAACTGCGTCAGGTTCTGCACCTTGCCGGTGTAGTTCCCGCCCATCGCGTAGTACGCCTCACCGATCGCCGACAGCGTCAGCTTGTTCATGGTGAAGTTCGGGAAGATGTCCGGCACGGTCATCAGGTGCGGCGCGTCGAACTTCAGCGGCTTCTTCTGCAGCCGCTTGGGCAGCTCATCGAGCTTGGCCAAGCGACCACGAGTGATGGTGGCGCGGCCCAGCTTGGGCAGCGGGCTGATGACGTCGAACCAGGCGCTCGAGTAGGTGTAGTTGGCCTCGCTGCCGTCGCTGTGCGCGGCGACCGTCTCGTCGAGGGTCGCGGTCTTCACACCGTCGTTGAGGAAGTAGGCCGTCTCCGTCGGCGCCATCTCGATGGTCGCGCGCAGGATGATGCCGGTGAGGCCGTTGCCGCCGACCGTCGCCCAGAACAGCTCGGCGTCGTTGTCGGGTGACACCGTGCGCACCGAACCGTCCGCGACGAGCAGGTCGATCGAGCGGACGTGGTTGCCGAAGCTGCCCTCGCTGTGGTGGTTCTTGCCGTGGATATCGGAGGCGATGGCGCCGCCGATGGTCACCTGGCGGGTGCCGGGTAGCACGGGAACCCACAGCCCGAACGGGAGCGCGGCCTTCATCAGCTGGTCCAGGCTCACGCCGCCGTCCACGTCGACCAGGCGGGTGTCGCGGTCGATGCGGTGGATGCGGTTGAGCGCGGGCATGTCGATGACGAGGCCGCCCGCGTTCTGGGCGTGGTCGCCGTAGGAGCGGCCGAGGCCACGGGCGATCACGCCGCGTCGCAGATGCGCCGGCTTGCTGTCGTTGTCCTCGGCGACCATGCGCACGGCCTCGGCGATCAGCTCGGGATCGCCGGTCGAGAGCACTTCGGCGGAGGTGGGTGCGGTGCGACCCCAACCGGTGAGCCTGCGCGTGCGCGTAGGAAGCACGAACGGCCCGTCGTTGGTGGTCGAAATGTTCTCAGACATCGGCTTAGAGGCTACAGGCATGGCACAACCTGTGACCGGTCTCGTACCCTTCCTCACGTGCAAGCACAGCCGCATCTGCCCCTGCCCCCCGAAATTCCGCTGGTCGACGAGCCGGGGGGTACCGATGTCGATCTGAAGACGCAGATTGTCCGGTTCACCCTCACTGGCGGTTTCTCGGCGATCGTCGACTTCGGCTTGCTGCTGTTGCTGTCGAACGTGCTCGGGGTGCCTGAGGTGCTCGCCAAGGCGATCAGCTTCATCGCCGGTACGACGACGGCGTATCTGATCAATCGTCGCTGGACGTTCCAGGCCGAGCCGAGCCGCAAGCGGTTCGTGGCGGTCGTCGCGCTGTACGCGGTGACGTTCGCCGTGCAGCTCGGGATGTATGCCGCGTTCGCGTTCGCGCTGCCCGACCAGTGGTGGCGTCAGGCGGTGGCGTTCGTCGTGGCGCAGGGCACGGCGACGGTGATCAACTTCGTCGTGCAGCGTGTGGTGATCTTCAAGATCAAGTAGGTCAGCCTGCTTTGACTTCGGCGTGCTGACGGCCCGCCTTCACACCGAAGTAGTCGCCGCCCTTGGCGCGGACGTTGTCGGTACCCCATTCGCGGCGGTCGCGGGAGACGGGGATCATCTGCGGAATGTGCTTGCGGCAGTGGATGTATGCCTCTTCCACGTCGACGACCACCCACACCTGCGCCGCTTTGCCCCGTTCGGCGGGTGGCAGATCGGTGACGGTCTCGCGTAGTTCGCTGTCGGCGACCATGCGGGCCTTCCCGTTCACGTGCAGGCCGATGAGGTCGCGGACGAAGTCGATCATCAGGATGCCGACGTGCGGGTTCTCGAGGATATTGCCGAGGCTGGCCATCACCCCGTTACCTCGGTATTCGGGGTACGCAATCGTGCGATCGTCGATCACGTGCAGGAAACCAGGGGTTCCCGCACGGAAGCTGGCGTCGCATTCGCCGTGCGCGTCGGCGGTGGAGATGAACGCCATGTCCATCCGGGTGACGAATTCCATCATCATCGGGTTCAGATAGTCGATGACCTGGTCGTCGTAGAACCGTTCGGCGCGTTCGGTGGTGCCCAACGTTTCCTGAAGTTCGTGCTCTCCGTCGCTGCCGACCTGTGTTCCAGGCATCGGGGCCCCTCTGCTGCCGAAGTGCTGTGACCACAATCTCATTGGAGTCTAGGGGAGTTCGGCGTGCGGCGTGGCGAGTCCAGTATTGCGAAGGACCGTAACGGGCGGTTTGCTTCGGGTTTCCTGGACGACGACCGATCAGGCCGGACCGACCGTCACCGGCACTCCGTTGAAGACGGCGGTTCCGGTGATCGCGTCGACGATCGAATTGTCGGTCAGCGCATTGGCATTCACACCGGCATGCGCGCGGGCCACCGACTGGGTGATACTCGCGGCGTGACCCCACCCGTGCGGCAGGCTCACCACCCCGGGCATGATCGCCGCTGTCAGCTCCACTTGCACGGTCAGTGATCCGGCGGCCGAGGTGATCTCGGCCGCCTCGCCGATGCCGAGGCGGTCGGCGTCGTCGGGGTGGATGTGCAGGGTGCAGTGGTTGGATCCGCCGACGAGGGCCTCGATGTTGTGCATCCAGCTGTTGTTGGAACGCAGCTGTCTGCGCCCGATCAGCACCATGGGCGGCGCACTCGCCGCGAGGCCTTCCCGTAGTCGCGACACATCGGCGAGCAAGGGCTGCGGTGCCAGGTCGACGCGTCCCGATGCGGTCCGCAGCACCACCGGCAGACGTGGCTGCAGCGGGCCGAGGTCGATGCCGTGCGGGTTGTCGAGAAGGGTGCGCAGGCCGAGGTCGCCGCCGTTCCACGCGCCGTAGGGGCCGAGTTTGAGCATCAGGTCGACGCGCTGTTCGGTGGTGTCGGCGCCCTCGAGCTCGTCGCGCCGGTCACTCATGCCCGCCTTGTGCAGCATGCCGGCGATGACCAGCTCGTCGATCATCGCGACGGCTTCGTCGCTGTGATGCGGCTGCCCGCTCACGGCTGCGGCGAGCCGGGCGAGCACCGCCGATTCCGACGGCCTGCCGTCGAGCGGCACCAGCGGGCGCGAGTAGCGCGCGTAGTTGCGCACCGCGAAGTGCAGCAGCGCGAAGTCGTAGTGCGGCGACTGGATCGAACGAGGCGGCGGCAGAATCACATTCGCGTGCCGAGTCGTCTCGTTGACATACCGGTCGACGCTCACCATGAAGTCGAGCCCGGCCAGCCCCACGTCCAGCCGCGCACCGCTCGGCGCGGAGAGCACCGGGTTGCCCGCCACCGTCACCAGCGCGCGGATCTGCCCTTCACCAGGGGTTTCGAGTTCGTCGGCGAGGGTGGCGACGGGGAGTTCGCCCATGGTTTCGGGCAATTCGCGAACCCGGCTGGTCCAACGGCCCGGCCGGAACGGCTTTGTCCGGGTGATGCCGAGTGCCGCCGGGGTGGCGAACATGGCGCCGCCGGGGGAGTCGAGATTGCCGGTGAGGACGTTGACCGCGTCGACAAGCCACTGGGTGAGCGTGCCGAATTCGGTGGTGCACGTGCCGATCCGGGCGTAGACGGCGGCCGTCGGGGCGGCGGCCAGTTCGCGGGCGATGCGGCGGATGGTCTCGGCCGGAATTCCGGTGCGTTCCGTCGCGATCTCGGGCGTGAAATCCGCTGCGGCCGCGCGCAGTTCGTCCAGGCCGTCGACCTCCACGCGCACGTCGAGCAGGTTTTCGGCGAACAATGTGTGCACCACCGCGAACAGCAGATACGCATCGGTGCCGGGTCGGATGAAGAGGTGTTCATCGGCCAGTTCCGCCGTGCGCGTCGCACGGGGATCCACCACGACGAGCCTGCCGCCGCGCGCCCGCAACGCCTTCAACCGGCCGGGGAAGTTGGGCGCCGTGCACAGCGAACCGTTCGATTCCAGCGGGTTGGCACCGAGCATCAGCAGGTAGTCGGTGCGGTCGAGGTCGGGAACGGGGACGGTCATCGGGTCGCCGAACATCAGCCCGGCGGCCACCTGCTTGGGCATCTGATCGGCGGTGCTCGCCGAGTACACGTGCCGGGTGCTCAGCGCGCGGACCAGCGCGGGCGCGTAGAGGGCGCCCGCGATCGTGTGGGCATTGGGGTTGCCGAGATAGATGCCGGTGGCGCCGGTGCCGTGCGCCGCGCGGACGGCGGCGAAACGCTCGGCGATCAGGTCGAACGCCTCGTCCCAGCTCGCGGGGCGGAAGTCGGCGCCGTCGCGGATGAGCGGGGTGGTGACCAGGTCGGGGTCGTCGTCGAGCTTGCCGAAACCGGCGCCCTTCGGGCAGATGAAGCCCTTGCTGAACGGGTCGTCGCGGTCGCCACGCACCGAGAGCACCCGATCGTTGTCGTCGAGGGTGATGCTCAGGCCGCAGACGGCCTCACAGAGCGGACAGGTGCGAAGCAACGAACGCGGAGCCATGGTTCATGCCTACTCCACCTCGGCCGCTCGGCACCGGGAAACGCAGAAAACCCGCGAGGCGACGTGGGGATCCGTCGCGGTCGCGGGTCGGCTGTGAAAAGCTGCCTCAGCAGGCCACGGTCAGGGTGGCGCGCTTGCGGGTGGCGGCGGCGCGCACGGCGGCACCGAGGGCGACGACCGGCGGGATCCAGCGGGCCTCGGACGGGGCGACGCCCCACGACGCCGAACCGGCGGCCAGCTGGGTGGGCGGCAGCGGGATGCTTGCACCGTCGGTGTGCACCAGCACACCGGCCTCGCGCATCGCGGCGATGGCCATGGTGGCCTTGGCGACGCCGGTCACCAGGTGGATCTCGCGACGCTCGGCGCCGGGGATCTCGATCACGGGGCCGGACAGGTTGTTGGCGCGCAGGAAGCGGCGAACCTCGCCTGCCATCTCGCCGGTGATCTCGATGGCCGAAACGTTCTCGTCGGTCACCAGGCACAGGCCGTTGGTGGTTTCGGCGACGTTCCAACCCCGCGCGGCGTAGTCCAGCGCGGCGGCACCCTTGTCGGCGGCCATAGTGTTGGTCGGAAACGTCGTGCGCACTGTGTTCTCCATTCCCCGAAGAGCTCTGTTCCTGCGTTCATGGGCGTATCGGCGCAAGGTGGCCGAGTTGTTACGCGGATTCCGAAAAATAATCGAGAGTGTCTGCTTCGTCTCATTCGACGAACCTTCGCTATCGCAGGTTCGGTCCCCGTGGTGTTGGCGTGTCGTCGGAAAGCGGGCAGGATTCGGACCATGACCGACGTGCCGAACACCACCCCCGCCGGTGAGCCGGAGGCCGAGGAGTTCGAGGCCGAATCCCGCTGGCTCTCTTGGAAAGAGGCCGACGTGAAGCGTACGGCGTCGCGTTCGCGAGAGCAGGCCGAGGACTCCGAAGAGACCGAGGCGATGAGGCTCGCGCGCGACGCGGGCTTCGACGATCCGTTCCGCAGCACCCGCTCGGCCACCCAGTGGGGCGCCGAGGCGCTCCGCTCCCTGCTCGACGTGCAATTCCGCAGGCCCGCGACCCGCACGCTGCTGCCGCTGGCCTACATCCTGTGCGTGATCTCCTTCGCTATCGGCCTGCCGATCGCGCTGACGGTGCTGATGTGGAAGGCCTCGGCGGTGCTCGGCGTGCTCGCCGCTCTCGTGGCCGTTCCGCTCGGGCTCACCATCGCCGCGTCGGTGCGGTTGATGCTCGAATTCGCCGACAACGCAGCCCGGCTCGCGGGCCGGGTCGAGCACATCAGCGAACTCGCCGACGGACTGTTCCAAGCACTGTCCGATGTGGCCGAACCGGTGAATCAGCTGTCCGAAGATGTTCGCGCCGTTCAGTTCTGGCGGTTCCGGAAGAAGAAGTAGGTCTTGCGCGGTGTCCGATTCGTTGTGAAACAATCCGTCCGCAGATCTGATGATGCGTCAGCTGCGAACGGCGGCCTCCAGAGAACAAGGGGGAGGCCGGATTTGGATACAGGGGGGAAGTATGGCTTCACCGCAGGGCGTCACCGGTTCGACCATGCCGCGCAGGCAGCTGGGCAGGCACTTACGTGACCTGCGCAACCGCGCGCGGATGACCACCAGAACCGCGGCGGCGCAACTCGAGTGGTCGGAAGCGAAGATCTGGCGGATCGAAACGGGGCAGACATCGCTGCGCAGCCTCGATGTCGAGGCCATGTGCAAGGTGTACGGAGCGCCCGCCGATCAGGTGGAACCGCTGGCGGCACTTGCTCGCGAAACCAAGGCGCGGGGGTGGTGGACGAGTTACGGCGACGTCATTCCGGAGGGCTTCGAGGTCTACATCGGCCTCGAGGAGGCGGCGGCCGAGCTGTCGATCTACGAGGACGGCCTGGTCCCGGCGCTGTTGCAGACCGAGGACTACACCAGGGCGCTGCTCGAACGGACCATTCCCGAACTCACCGACGCCGACTTGGAACGGCGGCTGCGGGTGAGCGCGGCCAGGCAGGCGTTGCTCACCAGGACGGGCTCGCCGTTGCGGCTGCGGGTGGTGCTCGCCGCGGCGGTGCTGTCGCGCCGCATCGGTGACGATCGGGTGCTCGCCGGTCAGCGTGCGCGGCTGCGCGAGCTGGCCGAACGCGACACCGTCGACATCCGGGTGATCCCGGACGACTCCGGTTACCACGCCGGGCTCGAGTCGGGCCGGTTCACCGTGCTCGATTTCGACGGCGACAACGCGGTCGACAAGCAGGAACCGCCGGTGGTCTACGTGGAGACCTTCGCCGGTTCGGTCTATCTCGACAAGCCGGCCGAATTCGACCGCTACCGAAGCGCTTTCACCGACATCACCGCCGCGGCGAGCGCGACGGTGTAGCTCCTACCAGGAGTCGGTGAGTACCGAACGGTGCGTGGGCAGGGCCTGGTCGTAGACCGCCCTGCCCTTTTCCGTGAGCTTGACGAAACACGCCCGCCGGTCGCCGTCGCAGGTGCTGCGTTCGACCAGGTCGTCGCGTTCGAGCCGGGCCACGGCGCGCGAGAGCGCGCTCTGACTCAGGTAGATGTCGCCGGACAGGTCGGTCATGCGGTACTTCTCGCAGGCCGCGTCGACGAGACGGTCGAGGATCTCGAACTCGCTGAGTCCGATCCGGTGTTCGTTCTGAAGCGCCTTCTCCAGTGCGCAGCTCACGGCGGCGTGCCGGTCGAGCAATGCGCGCCACTGGCCGACCAGCTCGGTGGGCGCTTCGTTGCGCCGAGCTGTGTTGGCCGGGTTCGACATGCGGCCATCTTAGTGCGCCCGACGGATCTATGCAACTGCATTAAATGTGTTGGCATTAAATGCGCATGCATGTAATGTCCTCCGCATGACTTCGCCAGCAACGCTCTCGGCCGCCGAGGCGACCGACCCGACCCGGTGGTCCGCTCGCCTCTGGGGCCTGCTGATCACCCTGTGCATTGTTCTGTTCCTCGACGGTCTCGACGTTTCGATGATCGGTGTCGCCCTGCCGTCCATCGGCGCCGAACTCGATATGTCCACCTCCACCCTGCAGTGGCTCGTGGGCGGTTACGTCCTCGGCTACGGCGGTCTGCTGCTGCTCGGCGGTCGCACGGCCGACCTGCTCGGGCGCCGCAAGGTGTTCCTCATCGCCCTGGCCGTCTTCGCGGTCGCGTCCCTGATCGGCGGCCTGGTCAGCGACCCGACGCTGCTGATCGTCACCCGGTTCATCAAGGGTCTGGCCGCCGCGTTCACCGCGCCGACCGGCCTGTCGATCATCGCCACCACCTTCGCCGAAGGAAAAGCGCGCAACAAGGCGCTGTCCATCTACACCGTCTTCGGCGCGGGTGGTTACTCCATGGGCCTGCTCTTCGGCGGCCTGATGACCGGTGTCGGCTGGCGCTGGACGTTCCTGCTGCCCGTCCCGATCGCCGTCGCCGCCCTGATCTCGGCGTTCGTGCTGATCCCCAAGGACGGTAAGGCCGAGGAAGGCGGCCACGATCTGCTCGGCGCGCTGCTGTCCACCTCGGGCATGCTGCTGCTGGTCTACACCGTGGTCACCGCGCCCGAGGTCGGCTGGGCCTCGGCCCGGACCGTCATCTCGTTCATCGCCGTGGTCGCCCTGTTCGCCGCGTTCGTCGTCACCGAGCAGCGTGTCGCCCACCCGCTGGTCCGGCTCGGGATCCTGCGCAAGGTGTCGCTGGTGCGGGCCAGCCTGGCCATCATCGCGGTCGCCGGCTCGTACTTCAGCTGGCAGTTCATCGTCACGCTGTACCTGCAGGACACCCTCGGCTGGTCGCCGCTGAAGCTCGCCATGGCGCTGCTTCCGGTCGGCATCCTTGTCGTCGCCTCGGCGTTCTTCTCCGACAAGCTGATCGACCGCTTCGGCACCGGACCGGTGATCGCCGTGACCATGTCTGTGATGGCCGTCGGTTACCTGCTGTTCCTGCGGATCGACACCGCGCCCGACTACCTGACCGTGCTGCTGCCCGCGGTCCTGCTGATCGGCATCGGCTGGGTGGGCTTCCCTGCCATCAACGTGCAGGCCACCAGCGGTATCGACGACGAGGAGCAGGGTCTCGCGGCGGGCGTGCTGCAGACCTCGATGCAGGTCGGTGCGGCCGTGGTGCTCGCGGTGACCACCGCGATCGTCACCTCCGGTACCGCGCACGGCACCTCGCCGCAGCAGATGCTCGACACCTACCGCCCCGGCCTCGAGTTCGCCGCCGGTGTCACGGTGCTCGGCGCACTGGTCGCGCTCACCGTCTTCTGGCCGCGCAAGCGGGTCACCGACGCGCCGGTGGTCGAGGAGAAGGTGCTCCAGACGGTCTGATCCGAAGCGCTGAAGGCACCACCATGTCGCGGTGGTGCCTTTTCGGCGTGCCGGGCAACCGCGGGTTTTCGGCCTTCCGTGCCGAAAACCCCGCGGCGCCAGCCGCTAATGTAACCGCGGCGCTGCCTCGTCCTTGGCGGAGCGGATGAAGGTGAGCGGGCGGCCGTCGCGGCCCTCGGTCGGCCAGTCGATGGCCAGCCGGGGGTCGAAAGCGTCCAGGTCACGGTCGAATTCGGGGGTGTACTCGAGCGAGCACAGGTAGGTCACCGTCGAGTAGTTCTCCAGCGAGAGGATGGCGTGGCCGAGCCCCTCGGACAGGAACACCGAGCGGCGGTCCACGTCGTCGAGCAGCACGCTGTCCCAGCGGCCGTAGGTGGGCGAACCCGGTCGCAGGTCGACGACCACGTCGAGAAAGGCGCCGCGCACACACGTCACATACTTGGCCTGGCCCGGCGGGTCCTCGGTGTAGTGGATGCCGCGCAACACTCCCGCCGCCGACACCGAGGTGTTCACCTGGTGCAGGTCGAAGGGCCGGCCGGTGGCCTTCTCGAACTCCGAGGCCTTGAACGACTCGCAGAACATGCCACGGTCGTCGCCGAGCAGGCGGGGAGTGACCACCCACGCGCCGGGGATGGCCAGTTCACGGATCTCCATGTGCTACCAGTCTTTTCCGCGGTCGATCAGGTCGAGCAGGTAGCGCCCGTAGCCGGAGCGCACCATCGGTTCGGCCAGTTCGCACAGCTGGTCGTCGGAGATCAGGCCGCGGCGCCACGCCACCTCCTCGGGCACCCCGATCTTGAGGCCCTGGCGTTCCTCGATGGTCCGCACGTAGTTGGCGGCGTCGAGCAGCGAGTCGAAGGTGCCGGTATCGAGCCAGGCGGTGCCGCGCGCGAGCACGTCGACGCTGAGCCTGCCCTGCTCGAGATAGGCGCGGTTGATGTCGGTGATCTCGTACTCCCCGCGCGCCGAGGGACGCAGCTCGCGCGCGATCTCGACCACGTCGTTGTCGTAGAAGTACAGACCGGGGATGGCGTAGTTGGAGCGCGGCACCTTCGGCTTCTCCTCGATGGAGACCGCGCGACCGTCCACGAACTCCACCACGCCGTAGGCGGTGGGGTCGCTCACCCAGTAGGCGAACACCGCGCCGCCGTCGATGTCGTGGAAGCGGTGCAGGCTGGCGCCGAGGCCGGGGCCGTGGAAGATGTTGTCGCCGAGTACGAGCGCGGCGGGTTCGGTGCCGATGTGGTCGGCGCCGAGCACGAAAGCCCTGGCCAGGCCGTCGGGTTCGGGCTGGACCACATAGCTGAGCGACACCCCGAACTGGCTGCCGTCACCGAGCAGCCGGGTGAACGCCTCGGCATCCTCCGGCGTGGTGATGACGAGAATGTCGTCGATCCCTGCCAACATGAGGGTGGACAAGGGGTAGTAGACCATCGGTTTGTCGTAGACCGGGACGAGCTGCTTGCTCACCCCGCGCGTGATCGGGTGCAGCCGCGATCCGGTGCCGCCCGCCAAGATGATTCCGCGCATAGGTGGCAAGTCTGCCAGTTCCGGCGTCGCAGGAGTCGGGGAGGTTCCGACACGTGGACGAATTGATCACGAACGTTTCGCAACCGGGTGTGTCGGTCGATAACTGGGACACGACGGCGTTCATCTGATTATGTGAGCGTCGATGTGTGAAACATCACTGTGTTAGATGTCAGCGTCGACATCCGATCCGGGGCTCGCACCCGAGCCATCGAGTCGACGCGCCAGTGTGAGGTAGGTGCGCGATGGAAGCCTCGAAGATCGGCAGGCCCGGTGTGTTGGGCGGGATCGTCCCCGCCGCCCCCAGGGGCGCCACCAGTCCGAAAGCGGCGGGCATCGTCGTCAACTCCGGACGGGGCAGTACGTCCTCGCGCGTGTTGATGGGCGCCTGCGTCGGCGTCATCGGGCCGCTGCTGCGCACCGTCCCCATCAACCGACGGACCATCCCGATCGGCGGCATCGCCGTCGACCTGCTCGCGCGACTGCGCCCCGAACCGACGGGCATCGAACGCGAACAGATCCAGCTCGACGGATTCAAGATGGAGATGATCCGTCCTGCGGGCGCCTCGCGGGCGCTGCGCCACGGCGCGCTGCTGTATCTGCACGGTGGCGGCTTCGCGGTCTGCGGGTTGTCGACCCATCGGGCCGTCGCCGCCGGGCTGGCCAGGCGGACCGGGTTGCCGGTGCTCAATGTGGAATACCGTCAGCTGCCGGGTTCGATCGACGCCGCCATCGACGACTGCGTGCTGGCCTACCGCTGGTTGCTGCGCCACGGCGCCGACCCGGGCCGCATCGTCTTCGCCGGTGACTCGGCGGGCGGGTTCCTCACCTTCGCCACCGCGCTGCGCGCCCGCGACATCGGATTGCCGCTGCCCGCCGGTCTCGTCGGCTTGAGTCCGCTGCTCGATCTGGACTACCGGGCGAAGAAGGACTACGTGAATGTGCGCCGCGACGCCTACATTCCGCTGGCCGGACTGGAGGCCGTGGTCCGCCTCGGCGCCGAGCACGCCGGTCCGCTCGACGCGAAGCTCTCGCCGGTCAATGCCGACCTGGCCGGGTTGCCACCGGTACTGCTGATCGCGGCCGAAGACGAATTGCTGCGCTACGACTGCGAACTCATGGCCCACC
This sequence comes from Nocardia rosealba, assembly GCF_020216065.1. Lineage (GTDB taxonomy): Bacteria > Actinomycetota > Actinomycetes > Mycobacteriales > Mycobacteriaceae > Nocardia > Nocardia rosealba. The sequence goes on along the minus strand of NZ_JAIWNA010000005.1, from coordinate 99,102 downwards.
GGCTCGGTGCGGCGGGTGTGCCGCACACACTCGAACTGTGGCGGGGGCAGGTGCACGCCTTCATGAGCATCCTGCCGGACATGCCGGAGAGCCGTTCGGCGCTCGGACGGGTCGCCAAGTTCGTGCGGGAAGTGGTGGCGCCCGCCGAACGCGCCCGCACCGCCTGACCCCAGCCGAAAACGACAGGTGCCCCGCCGCAACTCTTTCGAGCCGCAGCGGGGCACCTGGCGTACCTGCTCGCGAATGTGCTTACGCGAGTGCGGTTATCGCACGTTCCGAACCGGAATTACTTGGCCGGCGGGGTGAACGGCGAGGTGACGGTGGCGAAGTACTGGATCGCCGCACCGATGGCGACCGGCGCGGTGATGAACAGCTGACCGGCCAGCACGCCCAGGAAGCCGACAGCGGCGGCACCGGCGATGCAGCCGGCCAGCGGGCCCGCGCCGAACAGGGCGAGGAGGGCACCGGTCAGGACCAGGCCGGCACCGGCACCGGCGATGCAGCCGACAGCCGCGCCACCGAGGCCACCGACGAGGGCACCCATGGTGGCGCCGACGGAGATGGTGTCCTTCAGACGGTTGAACGCCGCGACCTCACGGTCGTACTCGCTCTTCCAGGGCGCCTGCGCCTCGTAAGGCAGGGCGACCGGCTTGTAGACGGCCTTGGCCGGGTCCATCACCGGGGTCAGGGTGGCGGTGTTGCCGGAGATCTCGGCCACGATCGGGAGCTCGTGCTCTTCGATGCGGAACGCCAGCGGGGTGCCCGCGACGACGGTGCCGTCGGCCGCCTTGATCTTCAGGACATTGTCCTCGACGACCATCGAGCCGGCGTCGGTGGTGACGACGGCCTTCGAGTCCTCGACGATTTCGGCGGTGTAGTTGATCGGGGCAGCGGCGGCCGGGGCCTCTTCGGCGTGCGCGGTGCCGGCGGCGACGCCCATGGCAGCGATCAGCAGCGCCGAAGTGGCGGCGAATTTCCTCATCAGCATTTTTGTTGAACCTCGATGTTGGAGCGTTCGGAGGGGACCCGATGATCAAAAGCCCCCGCAGCTAACGAGCGGTGAACCACCTGTGTACTTCTATTCAAATTCTGTTCACCGTTGATACCCCAGGGCCGGTGCGCAGCTAGAAACCTGAGTGCCGACTAGGGTTTTTCTCAGGAAAGCAGACCCCGGGCCGTAACCTGAACCCGCCCAGTGTGACGGACATCACGGTGTAAATACCGTGACTGTTTCTACCTGGGCGAGTGCCGGTTCGCTTTCTGTCCCCGATCGCGAGCACGTATCGTTGTCGACGTGCGAGTGCTCGTTACCGGCGGGGCCGGATTCATCGGTGCGAATTTCGTCCAGCAGACGGTGGCCACGCGCCCCGACGTAGCGGTGACCGTCCTCGACGCGCTCACCTACGCCGGAAACCGCTCGTCGCTCGATCCGGTGGCCGACCGCATCGAATTCGTCCACGGCGACATCGCCGATCTCGACCTCGTCGACAATCTCGTCAGCGGTGTCGACGCGGTTGTGCATTTCGCCGCCGAATCGCACAACGACAACTCGCTCGCCGAACCGTGGCCGTTCGTGCAGACCAATATCGTCGGCACCTACTCCCTGCTGCAGGCCGTGCGCCGCCACGACGTGCGCTACCACCACGTTTCCACCGACGAGGTGTACGGCGACCTCACCCCCGACGACCCTGCCTTCACCGAAACGACGGCCTACAACCCGTCTAGCCCGTATTCGGCGACGAAAGCCGGCAGCGATCTGCTCGTGCGCGCCTGGACCCGTTCCTTCGGAGTGCGCGCCACGCTGTCGAACTGTTCCAACAATTACGGCCCGTATCAGCACGTGGAGAAATTCATCCCACGCCAGATCACCAATTTGATCGACGGCGTGCGCCCGCGTTTGTACGGTGCCGGTCATCAGGTGCGCGACTGGATTCACGTCGACGATCACAATCGCGCGGTCTGGGACATTCTCGAGCGCGGCCGAATCGGGCAGACCTATCTCATCGGTGCCGATGGTGAACTCGACAATCTCACCGTCGTGCAGTTGATTCTGGAAGCTTTCGATCGCGATCCCACCGATTTCGACCACGTCACCGACCGGCCCGGCCACGACCAGCGCTACGCGATCGACGCGAGCCTGCTGCGCACGGAACTGGGCTGGTCACCGCGCTACAGCGACTTCCGGGCCGGGCTGGCCGACACCATCACCTGGTACCGCGAGAACGAGGACTGGTGGCGGCCGAAGAAGGCCGACACCGAACGCGCCTACGCGGCGGCGGGCGAGCAGAAACTCTGACGGACTACACCGTCGTCCGCGGGGTCAGCCCCAGACGACGGTGTAATACGTTGCGGCAGCGGCGATCAGCGCGATCAGCGACGCGCAGGCCACGGCGAGTCCCGGCCCGCGGGTCGGGACGACACCGTCGGCATCGCGCAGCCGCAGCGGAACCCAGCGGATCACCACCGCGATACCGAGGATGGCCAGCGGCACGAAGTACCTGCCCTGCACGCCGTCGATGATGTAGTAGTCCACCGGCGTGAACGACATGTACAGCGTCACGTAGACCATCGCCACGCTGGCGAGCACCGTCGCCGCGACGATCAGGGTGCGGCGCAGCGTGCTGGTCAGCAGATCGGCGATGCCGAAGCTCACCGCGAACGCGATCAGGCAGGCCAGCATCGTCAGCGCGGGCGCGTCGACGTAGGCGAAGCCGAGTTCACCGAAGAACTGGTTGAACCAGCGGTGATCGCGCAGGGCGATGCTCTCGCCGAAGGTGTGTACGAAGTGCAGCGGGTCGCCGAGGATCCCACGCAACTGGTCGCCGGGCCGTACCTGACCCCACTGGTGCGGCGGGCGCATCAGGCTCATGCCGTCGCCGGTCGGCGCGGCGATCTTGGTCCAGGCCAGGAACAGCGTGCCGCCGGTGATCGCGAACACCCACGGCAGCACTTTCAGCTTGCCGGTGAAACCGAGGCGTTCGGCGGGCACGACCACGATCAGCATGGCCAGCAGCACGTAGGCGGGTTTGCTCAGCGGCAGCGCGATCGTCGCGGCCAGCAGGGCGGCGGTCTCGGGTCTGCTCAGCCGGTCGCCGATGAACAGCGCCTTCACCAGCAGCGCCGACACCAGAATGGCCAGCGCGTTGGTGAGCGTGTCGGCGGTGACGGTGCCCGCCTGGAACAGCGCGATCGGCAGCACGGCGACGGTGAACACCAGCCACTGGGTGCGCCGCTGCCGCAGGGCGTAGAGCCCGAACCCGACCACCGCGAGGTAGGCCGCCAACCCGGCCAGCCGGGTGAGCAGGTACATCCCGCCGATGTTCAGGCCGAGCGCCTCGCCTGCCCGGATGCCGACGGCGGCAGGCACATACGGCACGGGGGAGTAGGCGGCGGTGTTGGTGAACCACATCGGCCGGGTCGCCGAGGAGATGTCGGCACCGGCGAGCCGGTCGTAGGCGCCGGGGTCGGCCACCATCGCGCCGGGTTCCTCGGGGTTGTCGTTGTAGTCGCGGAAGGCGTAGCCCATGAGCTCGTCGATGCTCACCGGGATCTGTCCGCCGTAGGCGACACCGCGATCGTCGTGGATGCGCTGCGGGAACACCCCGCCGTGTGCCACCTGGTATGCACGGCCGAACTGGGTGATCTCGTCGTGGCCCCAGAACGCGGGGGTGAGCACGGCGAACAGCGCGCCGAACACCGTCGCGAGCACGGCGAACGCCACCGTCGCGGCACCGAACCGGCCGGTCAGCGAGCGGACGGGGGCGGGCAGGCGATCTTTGCGTTCGGTCGCGGGTACCTGTTCGGCGGCGACGGTTTCCGGCTCGACGGTGCTGGTCACCGACGGTCTCCGGCCGCGATGTCCGCACGCTCGCCGACGGCCGAATACCGCAGGTACACCAGCCGCGCCGCTTCGTGACGCGACCGGCGGATGCCGTCCAGAATCAGCCCCGCGGTCCAGGCCAGGCAGCCGAGCAGCATCAGCGTGAACGCGAAGAACAGCGTCGGGAACCGCGCCACCTCGTGGGTGTTGTAGAACTCGATCACGATCGGCACGGTGAGGATCACCGAGAACAGCAGGGCCAGCGTGCCGAACAGGCCGTAGAAGGCGACCGGGCGTTCGTGCCTGGCCAGACCGAGGATCAGCGCGAGGATCTTGGTGCCGTCGCGGTAGGTGCGCAGCTTGGATTCGCTGCCCGCGGGGCGGTCACGGAAACCCACCTGCACCGCGGTCTGCGGAACCCGCAGGTGCAGCGAATGCACGGTCAGTTCCGTCTCGATCTCGAACTCACGGGAGACGGCGGGGAAGCTCTTGACGAAGCGGCGCGAGAACACCCGGAAGCCGCTCAGCATGTCTTCGACGTTGTCGCCGAACACCTTGCCGACCACGCCGTTGAGCACCTTGTTGCCGGTCTCGTGCCCGGACCGGTAGGCGTTGGTGTCCTCGTCCTGCTTGCGCACACCGAGCACGTGATCGTAGGGGCCCTCGAGCAGGGTCTTGATCATCAGCGGTGCGGCCGAAGCCTCGTAGGTGTCGTCGCCGTCGATCATCAGGTAGACGTCGGCCTCGATATCGGCGAAGGCGCGGCGAACCACATTGCCCTTGCCCTTGGTGTTCTCGTAGCGCACGATCGCCCCGGCCTCGCGGGCGCATTCGGCGGTGCGGTCGGTGCTCAGGTTGTCGTAGACGTAGACGACGATCCCCGGCACAGCGGCCTTGAGGTCGGCGACGACCTTGGCGACTGCGGCCTCTTCGTTGTGGCAGGGGACCACGGCGGCAATGCGAAGCTCGGTGGAGTCCACCCGGGTCAATCCTCAGATGTAGGCATTAAAAGGGTCACCGGGAGGGTACACAGCACAGGTCTTCGGCGCTCATCCGGTTCGCCGAGCGTAACTCGGGGACTCGCCGGTCTTCGGTGTACCGTCGGCCCGTGTCCCACCCTGATCTATCCGAGCCCGCCCCCGCTTCGCTGCTGACGAAGGTGACGACGGCGTTGCGGCAGGGGGCGGCGTTCCTCGTCGTCGGCGCGGTCGGTTTCCTCGTCGACGCCGGTACGTACAACCTGCTGGTGTTCTGGGGCGGCGGATTGTCGCTGTCCGAAGGTGTGCTCTATCACTCCCCGCTCACCGCGAAAGTCGTCGCGATCGTGGTGGCGACGGTGGTCACCTACTTCGGCAACAAGTGGTGGACCTTCGCGCACAAGAAGTCCGGCAGCGCGGGCCGCGAATACCTGTTGTACGCGCTGGTGAATGTCGTGGCGATCGGCCTGCAACTGGGCTGCCTCGGCTTTTCCCGCTATGTGCTCGATCTGTCGTCGCCGCTGTCGGACAACATTTCCGCCACCGTCATCGGCCAGACGCTTGCTGTCATATTCCGTTATTGGGCCTACGACAAATTCGTGTTCACCGGCGCCGAGGCAACCGGTGAGCAACACGCGCGGGGTGCTGTTACCCCTCACTGACGGCGCCCGGCCCGGCGGTGATTGATATCCTCACCCCGCCCGCCGCGCCGCCCTTTCCTTACGTGACTGCTTGCGTCGGCGCAGTCGATACCGAGAATTTCGAGGACTTCATGGAGCAGTCGGCTACTCGAGTCGTGACCGAATCGAACGAACGGCACGAGGCCGCACCCGCGTCACTGCGTGGTGAACACTCGGCACCCGAACGCTTGGTCCTGGCCAGGGGCATTTTCACCGGCCCGTCGGCCCGGGTGAGCGACGAGCTCTACGCCGTCGTCAAGGGCGGTGCCGCCATCCGCGAGCGTCTGTCGCTGCACCTGCCCAAGGGCGCGACCGCGCACACCAACACCTACTTCGGCCGGTTCGCCGCCAGCTACTGGCAGCGCTGGACCACCGTCACCGAGGTGACCGCCACCGCGAACCTGCGGGTGGGGCACAAGGCCAATGTGCGGCTGGTCGCCTCCGATATCGCCGGGCACCGCCGCATCGTCGCCTCGCTGGTGGCGACCAGCAGTGGGTTCGTGAGCCTGTCCGCGCCGCTCGACCAGTACGTCGACGGCGGCGCGCTGTGGCTCGAGTTCGACGCGATCGGCGGTGAACTCGACATCACCGAGCTCACCTGGACCGCCAAGGCGCCCGAGGCGGTTCGCCCGGTCGCCATCGCGATCTGCACCTTCAACCGGGCCGAGGACTGCGCCCACACCGTCGCCGCGCTGGCCTCGGACCCCACGGTGCTCGCCGCCATCGACGCTGTCTACGTCGTGGACCAGGGCACCGATCTGGTCGAGAACCGGCCGCTGTTCCAGCAGGTCCGCCCCGATTTCGGCGACAAGCTGCGCTACATCCGCCAGCCGAATCTCGGTGGCGCGGGCGGCTTCACCCGTGGCCTGTACGAGGTGTCGGCGGCCAACGAGCACGCCGACGTCATCCTGATGGACGACGACATCCTCTGCGAGCCCGAGACCGTCCTGCGCCTGCAGGCCTTCGCGAACCTGACGGTCGAGCCGACCCTGGTGGGCGCGCAGATGCTGTTCCTGCTCAACCCCGACTACCTCAATGTCGGTGCCGAGGACGTGCGCCTGGGCGAGCTCAAGCACGGGCAGAAGGTGCCCAAGGCGCTGCGCAACACCTCCATGCTCAAGAAGAACCAGGAGCGCCGCGTCGATGCCGGCTACAACGCCTGGTGGACCTGCCTGATCCCGGCCGAGGTCGTGAAGAAGATCGGCCTTCCGGTCCCGATCTTCTTCCAGTGGGACGATGTCGAATACGGCATCCGGGCCCGCGAGAACGGTTTCGTCACCGTCGCCCTGCCCAATGCCGCCGTCTGGCACGCCGACTTCTACTGGAAGGACTACGACGACTGGGCGCGCTACTTCTCCACGCGCAACTCGCTCATCGTCGGCGCCCTGCACACCGATCTCGACGGCAAGGCCATCACCAAGGACTTCTTCCGCTACATCGCCGAACATCTCGTCGGCATGCAGTACGGCCTGGTGCACACCACCCTGCAGGGCATCGAGGACTTCATGAAGGGTCCGAAGGTGTTGCGCGACGGCGGAATCGAGGCGCTGGCCGCGGCCCGCACCTCCCGCAACGACTACCCCGAGACCATCAAGCATCCCGCCGCGACCCCGCCGGTGAACTCCGCCGAGATTCAGGTGCGCCGGGCGAGCGGTGAGCCGAGCCGCATCACCCTCGTGCTCATCAAGCGCGCGATCATGCAGTGGACCGGGCGCACCCAGCACGGGCTGATCGGTGTCACCCGCGAGGACGCGCACTGGTGGCATGTGGGCCTGTTCGACCACGTGGTCGTCACCGACGCCTCCCAGTCCGGCGTCCGCGTGCGTCGCCGCGACAAGGCCCGCGCCCGCGCCCTGCTCATCCGCACCTACCGCACCCTGCGCAAACTCCGTCGCGAACTGCCCAGGCTCCAGGCCGAATACCGCGCGGCGGTCCCCGAACTCACCAGCCGCGAGAACTGGGCCCGCCTCTACGGCATCGACCCCAGCTGACCGAGATCACCACGCCTGGTGGCGGGATCGTCCGCCACCAGGCGTGGTGCTCGGCTCAGCAGGTCAGCGGTAGCCGCGTTCGCGGTACTGCTTGCGGTGTTGCTTGGCGATGGAGCGCCAGGCGCGTTCGCGTTCGGCGGCCAGGCGCTTGTCGGTGCGGGCGGCCATCCACTCGTTCTCCTTCGCCAGCTTGCGGTAGCTGGTGAGGCGGCGCTCGGTGATGGTGCCGTCGGCGATGCCCGCCTGGACCGCGCAGCCCGGCTCGGTCTCGTGCGCGCAGTCGGCGAAACGGCAATCAGCGGCGAGGGATTCGATGTCGCTGAAGGTCTTGCCGATACCGTCGGCGGCGTCGTAGAGGCCGATGCCGCGTAGACCCGGTGTGTCGATGAGGGTGCCGCCGCCGGGGAGCGGTCGCAGTTCCCGGTGGACGGTGGTGTGGCGGCCCTTGCCGTCGACCGCGCGAACGGCGTTGGTGGCGAACACTTCCGCGCCGAGCAGGGCGTTGGCCAGGGTCGACTTGCCCGCGCCGGACGGCCCGATCAAGGCGACGGTGCCGTGCAGCACGGCCGTGAGCACATCCAGCCCTGTCTCGGCGGCGGCGCTCACCGCGAGCACCGTCGCCCCCGGCGCGACCGCACGCACCTCGTCGAGCGGAAGATGTTCCGCCGCATCGGCTTTGGTGAGCACAACCACGGGTTGGGCATTGCTCTCCCAGGCGAGGGCGAGCATGCGCTCGATCCGTCCCAGATCGACGTCACCGTCGGCGGCGCTGCAGATCAGCACGGTGTCCACATTGGTGGCGAGCACCTGGGCGACCGAGCGCCCCGACACCGACGAGCGCATGATCGCCGAGCGGCGCGGAAGCAGCAGGCGCACAGTGCCTTCCGCGTCGAGACCGACCCAGTCGCCGGTACACAAGCCGGTGATGTCACGCGGACAGGCGGCACGAGACGGGCCGCTCGGGGCGACCACATCGCATTCGCTGCGATCCATCCGGACGATGCGTGCGGGCACGAGATCGCCGAGCAGCGGGAGATATTCGGAAGCTACGGCTTCGGTCCAGCCGTAAGGGACGAGCAGGTCGTAGTCGACCATCGGTAGAAGTCCTTCGTCGGGCGCCGAGCCCGACGTCGGGGCTCAGCGAGCAGAGGTGATGTCCGGAGCTGTCGGGGCGCCATCGCGCACCCGGGGCACGGCAATCCACACGTCTGTACTCACGGACATCCACCTCCTCTCCAACGTTGCTCCTACTGTGCCGCATACCCGCGACACCGCACAACCGATTTATGCCGACAAGCGCCCGATCAGCTCCGCGGCGGCATCGACGCAGGTCAGGGAACGACGACCCGGTCGAGGCGGGCAGGCTCGGCCGGTCGGTACGCACGGTGAGCTGGAACCGGCCGGGACCGGTGGGGGCGATCACCTGGAACGGGTAGGCGCCGTTGCCGAGCGTGGGCACCGGGGATTATTTCCGCGGGCCCTGATCCGGCTTGCCGAAGTGCTCGTTGCGGCCGAGCGAGCGCAACCGGAACCACTCCTTGAGCCCAGCCGGATCGCGACGGGTCACCAGGAAGAACCAGGAGAACCTGATCCACTCCTGCGGCAACAACTTCCGCATACCGGGCTGTGACATCAGGTACCCGCGATTGCGGTAGGTGAAGTAGCGCTTCACCGGATCGTCGGGGTACTGGGTGTGCATGCGCCCGCCGAGGATCGGCTTGAACTCCTCGGCACCGTTGGGGTGCAGGTAGGCGGTCTGCAGGCAGGTGCCGAACGGCAGGCCCGACCGGACCAGGCGCCGATGCACCTCCACCTCGTCGCCGCGCACGAACAGGCGCAGGTCGGGCACACCGATCAGGTCGACGGCCTTCGCCGAGATCAGCGCGCCGTTGAACAGCGACGCGATGCCGGGCAGGAAGTCGTCGTCGCCGAGCTCCGACCGCGTGCGCCGCCACACCACCCCGCGGCGCAGCGGGAAGGCGAGCCGGTCGGGTTCGTCGATATCGCACACCACCGGCGACACCTCGACCAGATTGTGCCTGCGCGCGCAATCGATCAGCGTGGCGAGGACTTCCGGGCCGTCGGGTCGGCCGTCGTCGTCGGCCAGCCACACCCAGTCCGCGCCCTGGGTGAGCGCGTGCAGCATGCCGAGCGCGAAACCGCCGGCGCCGCCGAGGTTGTGGCGTGAGCCGAGGTAGGTGGCCTCGATGGGCTGCTGGGCGACCAGCTCGGCCACCTCGTCCTCGTTGGCATTGTCGACGACGATCAAATGGTCGATCGGACGTGACTGCGAGGCAAGCACTTTCAGCGATTCGGCGAGCAGCTCGCGGCGCTTGTGGGTGACGACGACCGCGATGATCCGCGCGTTCGGTCCGGTCTCGGTGCTCAGGTCGGCCGGTTCGGCGCCTGCGGGCAGCTCGGGTTCCTCGGTCACGGGCAGCACGGCGGCGGGCTCCACGGGGGCAACCCCCGCCTCGAGCCGATCGGCCATGCTGAACCCACCGGGCACGGCGGCCGGGACAGCGTCCTCACTCTGACCGCTCATGCCTTGTTCTGCTCCAATTCTTTGTCGCCGGATTCGGCTTCCAGCTCGCGAAGCACCTGTGCCACGTGGTTACCCGCCTCGGGCCCTTCATACGCTCGCACAACGTCTTCGATGCCGCCCTGTTCGCGGATGCGACCGTGGTCGATCCACATCGCGGTATCGCACAGCTGGGCGAGGAATTCGTTGGAGTGGCTGGCGAAAACGAGAATGCCCGACCGCGCGACCAGCGACTGGAGCCGGGTGCGCGCCTTCTTCATGAACTCGGCGTCGACGGCGCCGATGCCCTCGTCGAGCAGCAGGATCTCGGGGTCGATGGAGGTGACCACACCCATCGCCAGGCGCACGCGCATACCCGTGGAGTAGGTGCGCAACGGCATCGACAGGTACTCGCCGAGCTCGGTGAAGTCGGCGATCTCGTCGATCTTGGCCAGCATCTGCTTGCGGGTCTGCCCGAGGAACAGGCCGCGGATGATGATGTTCTCGTAGCCGGAGATCTCCGGATCCATGCCGACACCCAGGTCGAACACGGGTGCCACCCGGCCGCGGATGCGGGCACTGCCGCGCGAGGGTTCGTAGATGCCCGAGAGCAAGCGCAGCAGCGTCGACTTGCCCGCGCCGTTGTGCCCGACGAGCCCGATCCGGTCGCCTTCCTTGAGCGAGAGGTTGATCTCGCGCAACGCCTCGACCACCACCACGTCGGAACTGTTGCGTCCGATCGCGCCGCCCGCCTTACCGAGAAAGGCTTTCTTCAGCGACCGCGACTTGGCGTCGAAGATCGGGAACTCGACCCAGGCGTCATGGGTTTCGATACTCACACGGCTCACGACAGTCTCCTAAACCCAGTACGGGACGCGGGCACGGTACTGCTTGAGCGCCAGGATCGCGACCACCCAGCCGACCACCGTGATCGCGCCGACGATGACCCAGGAATGCCAGTCGGTCGGCTCGCCGAGCAGCGGGCCGCGCACGATCTCGAGGTAGTGGAAGGTGGGGATGATCTCGATCAGCTTGGCCCGGTCGCTCATGCCGCCGACCGAGTTCTCCAGCGCCTTCGTCGACCACATCACCGGGGTCAGCACGAACAGCATCAGCGTCATCGAGCCGAGGATCGGGGCGATGTCGCGGTAGCGGGTGGAGAAGATGCCGAACACGATCGACACCCACATGGCATTGAGGAACAGCAGGAGGATCGCCGGAACAACCAGCAACAACGTCCAGTCCAGATCGCGCCAGATGGAGAACGCGAGCAGCAGCACCGCGTAGATCGCCGCGTTGTGGATGAAGAACAGGAACTGGCGCCACACCAGGCGATACACGTGCACGCTCAGCGCCGAGGGCAACTGTTTGATCAGTCCCTCATTGGCGATGAACACATCCGAACCCTCGAGGATCGACGCGCTGATCACGTTCCAGACGATCAAACCGACGGTCACATACGGCAGATACTCACTGATCGGCTGATTCAACAGCGTCGAATACAGCAGGCCCATCGCCAGCGCCTGCAGACCGGTCGCGATGGTGATCCAGAACGGACCGAGCACCGACCGGCGATAGCGCTGTTTGATGTCCTGCCAACCCAGCGACAACCACAGCTCACGCTGATGGAACCCGTCGCGCATGTCTTTGAACGCGCGCCGGAACGTCTGCGAATCCGACACCATCGGCGTCTTGACCAGCAGCGGGGCGTCGTCGGTCTGCTCGGCGGCGGCCGCAGCGGCCACCTCGGCTTCGGTCGGTGTCTCGTCGGTATGCACGGGGCTCTCTTCGGTACGCGCGTCACCCTGGTCGGAGACCGATTCGGAACGAGCGGCAGCAGCGGGCACGGTCCCCGACCTTACAGGTACTGCCCGCCGCCGACATGGCCATGGCCTGCCTTCCCATCGGCCGCGTGCATGCCGGGCGGGAGGGCGCCCTGGCGCATCTGTTCGAGCTGGGCGCGGGCGGCCATCTGCTGGGCGAACAGGGCGGTCTGGATGCCGTGGAACAGGCCTTCGAGCCAGCCGACGAGCTGGGCCTGGGCGATGCGCAGTTCGGCATCCGAGGGCACGGACTCGTCGGTGAAGGGGAGGGTGAGGCGTTCGAGTTCCTCGCGCAGTTCGGGGGCGAGGCCCTGCTCGAGTTCGCGGACCGAGGACTTGTGGATGTCCTTGAGGCGCGAGCGGCTCGCGTCGTCGAGCGGAGCGGCGCGCACCTCCTCGAGCAGCTGTTTGATCATGGTCCCGATCCGCATCACCTTGGCGGGCTGCTCGACCATGTCGGCCAGCGACTCGGCCGACTCGTCGCGGTCGTCATTGGCCTTCTTGTCCCCGTCGACCACCTGCGCGGTGTACTCGGCCGCGGCGTCGGAGTCGGCGGGCACGGTGACCGGCCGACCGTCGGGACCGATCACGACGATGGATTCGGGGGTGTCCTCCGAGTGCGTCATAGCCCCATCATTGCGCGTGTGTCGGCTTCGCGCTAAAACCCCCACGCGGTTACACCGTGACGCCCGCTGCCCTTAAAGTGGCCACCATGACTTATGACGTCGCGAGGGTTCGGGGCCTGATACCGTCCCTGGGCGACGGCTGGATCCATCTGGACCCGCAGGCGGGGATGCTGGTTCCCGATTCGGTATCGCGTGCCGTCTCAACGGGTTTCCGTACCTCCTCGTTTTCCCACATCGGCCGCCACGGTGCGGCGACCCGCAGCGGCGCGATCCTCGACGCCGCCCGGGAGGCGGTCGCCGACCTCGTCGGCGGAGATCCGGCCGGCGTCGTGCTCGGTCCCGATCGTGCGGTTCTGCTCGCCTGGCTTGCCGAGTCTTTGAGTTCGCGCCTGGGTCTGGGCACGGGCATCGTGCTCTCCCGTCTCGACGACGAGGCCAATGTCGCGCCGTGGCTGCGCATCGCCAACCGCTACGGCGCGCACGTGCGCTGGGCCGAGGTGGAGATCGAGACGTGTGAGATGCCGTCGTGGCAGTTCGAGGAGCTGATCGGGCCGACCGCGCGCCTGGTCGCGCTCACCGCCGCGTCGCCGATCGTCGGTTCCGCGCCCGCCGTTCGGGTGGCCGCCGACCGGGTCCACGATGTGGGCGGTCTGCTTGTCGCCGACGCGTTCGGCGCCGCACCGTACGCGCTGATCGACATCGACGAACTCAATGCCGACGTGGTCGCCCTGAGCGCGCCGTCGTGGGGCGGTCCGCAGGTCGGCGCCCTGGTGTTCCGCGACCCCGCCTTCCTCGACCGCATCCCGTCGATGTCGCTCAACCCCTACGCCAAGGGGGCTGAACGCCTCGAGGTGGGCGGGCACCAGTACGCGCTGCTCGCCGGGCTCACCCAGTCGATCGACTTCCTCGCCGGACTCGACGAGCGCGCCACCGGCACCCGCCGCGAACGCCTCGAAATCTCGATCACCTCGCTGCAGGACTACCACGACCAGCTCTTCGACCACCTCATGCAGGTGCTGGAGCAGGTCGAGGGCCTGACCGTGATCGGGCGCGCCTCCACTCGCATCCCCACCGTCAGCTTCACGATGGCGGGCATGCAGGCGGAGAAGGTGGCGGCCAAGCTGGCCGACGCCCGTATCGGCACGGTCAGCGGGGTACACGGCGGCAGCCGGTTACTCGACGCCCTCGGTGTCAACGACGAGGGCGGGGCCGTCACCATCGGCCTGGCCCCGTACACCACGCGCTACGAAATCGACCAGCTCGGCCGGGCCCTCAGCTCGCTCGAGTAGGCCGCGCCCGCAGCTGTTCCGCTCGAGTTCTCAGTCGCGTACTCGAAGCACGACCTTGCCGAAAGTTTCGGGTGCGTCGAGCAATTCGTGGGCACTGCCCGCTTCGGTGATGGGCAGTTCCGCCGAGATCACCGGAAAGATCTCGCCCGCCGCCACATCCGGCCACAACTGCGTGCGCACCGCGGCGATCACCTCGGCCTTGCTGCCCTCGCCCGCCCGTGGTCGGGCGCGCAGGTTCGTGGCGTGCACCGAACCCCATTTGCGCAGCAGCCCACCGATATTCAGCGACCCGGTATTGCCGCCTTGTAGCCCGATCACCACCAACCGGCCGTGCGGGGCGAGCGCCTCCACATTGCGTTCGAGGTAGGCGGCGCCCATGTTGTCGAGAATGATGTCGGCGCCACCGGCGTCGGCGAGTTCGGTCACGAAATCCTGGGTGCGGTAGTTGACGAGGATTTCGGCGCCGAGGCCCGCGCATTTGGCCAGCTTCTCGTCCGACCCGGCCGTCACCGCCACCCGCGCGCCCCGCCTGCGCGCCACCTGGATGGCGTGCGTACCGATCCCACCCCCACCCCCGTGGATCAGCACCAGCTGCCCCGAGCGCATCCCCGCGGTCATCACCAGGTTCGACCACACCGTCGCCGCCACCTCGGGCAAGCCCGCGGCGGCAGCCAGGTCCATCTCCTCGGGCACCGGCAACAGCTGGGTGGTCGGCACCGCCGCCAGCTCGGCGTACCCGCCGCCCGCGAGCAGCGCACACACCCGATCACCGACCTGCCAATCCGTGACCCCCGGGCCGAGCTCGACGATGGTTCCGGAGCACTCGAGACCGGGCACGGAACTGGCGTCCGGCGGCGGAGGATAGAAGCCGCGCCGCTGCATCACATCGGCCCGGTTCACCCCTGCGGCAACAACTTCGACCAACACCTCGCCCGGGCCGGGTTCTGGGTCGACCGTCACGGTCCACTCCATCACCTCGGGCCCGCCGAACCCGTCCAGCTCGATAGCACGCATGCTCGACCGCCTCTCCGCGTCTTTTGGCCAGACTAAGTGCGTGGTGCTGTGTGTTGGCGTCTTGCGGATGGTCTTGGGCGAGTCAGCCCGTGCCCGGGGAGTTACCCATGTTCGTGCGAGATCTGTTGTCGCGGTCGCGTCCGCTAGTATTTCTGCTCAGGGAGACGTGGCAGAGCGGCCGAATGCACTCGCCTTGAAAGCGAGCATGGGTAACACCATCGGGGGTTCAAATCCCTCCGTCTCCGCCACTGCTGGGCTTTTCGCCCGGTACCGGGTTGTTTCGAGGGGGCGTTCTCGCAGTAACCACGCCTCCGTGCAGGTCTTCCCCGGTCATACCACCGAGGTGCACTACTCCGCGCCCGCGCAGATCTATCTGAAGGGTGCGCTGGGCGCGGAACGTCAGGCCACGCCCGGAGTGGCACTCAGTTACGTGGCGTTGGCGTTCTGTGTGCTCCTGATCGTGGCCTGGATCGCCCTGGCGATCTGACGCCGGACGCGCCTGAGCCCCGGTGCGATACCGGGGCTCAGGCCAGCATTTACGTCACGGCTTGTTCCGACGGCGATCGTCGTCGAAGCCTTCGGTTTCCACACGCTCCTTGCGGACGGTGTCGGAGACGGTCTGTTCGTCGGCGACCTCGTCCACCTCGAGACGGACGCGTTCCACCGGGACCGCTTCCTTCTGGACGTGCACCTGGTCGGCGTGCAGCGTCACCTCGCGCTCGTCGTCACCGATATCGGTGCGACCGGTGCGCTCGCCGGTGATGGGCTCACGGACGATATGCGCCTCTTCGTGGGTGGTCGGGACCTTGATGGTCTGCTCCTCGGTCACCACGTACTTACGCAGCCGTGCGGTGCCGACCTCCTCGCTTTCGGTGTCGACGCGCAGCTGCTCCTCCGAACGGATCATCGAATCGTCGGTGGTGCCACGATTCATGGCCGCCGGATTGCCGTGGGTCATCGGCTCGTCGGTTCCGGGGCGAATCTGCTGACGCCCGTAGGTGTTCCAGCCGGCCGAGCGCGGGTCCACGTGGTAGTGACGGAACAGTTCCTGCTCGGACTGGGCGCTGATGCGGCCGCCGTCGTCGAGATGCGGGGCGGACTTCACCTGCTCCTTGTCGACGTGCAGACGCAACGTGTCCTCGTCGGCCTTGTGTTCGGCGCCCGCCAGCGGCACCAGCGAGTCGGCGCTGAACAGGCCGGTCGAGACCGCGGCCCAGGTCGGGGAGCCCGTGTTGTTGTCGATGTAGATCTGCTTGACCTTGCCGATCTTCTCGCCCCGCTCGTCATAGGCGGTGGCGCCGATCAGCGAATCCAATGTTGCCTTGCTCATTTTTCATCCCTCCTACCGGGAGCGGAGGCCGTCGATCCCGATCCGGGTGACGGTCCGCGTGGGTTGTGGGTGACCAGTCGGGACGCAGTGATCGGGTTGACCAGATCAGCTACGTGGCGGCAAATACCCGGGGCCCAGGGGGCCAAACAACCCGAGGTGAGGGCGGGGATATGGAATCGGGCCCGCGAAGGACGCGACGTAATCGGTCAGCCGTCCATCTTTGGGCCCGAAACAGCAAGTGGCGCAGGGTTCAGCTGAACCGCGCCGCATTCTCCGGTGCGGTGGCGAAGGCGAGGAAACGCTCGTTCTCGTGCGGGTCACCGATGGTCACACGCACGCCGTCACCGGCGAAGGGGCGAACCAGCACACCCGCAGCAGCGCTCGCCTCGGCGAATTCCAGGCTGCGCGCACCGAGCGGCAGCCAGACGAAATTCGCCTCGCTTGGCGGCACCTCGTACCCGGCGGCCAGCAGCGCCTCGCGCACCTGCGCCCGCTGGGTGATGAGCACGTCGGTGCGGTCGAGCAGCTCGCCGTGCGCCTCCAACGACGCGATCGCGGCCGCCTGCGCCACCCGGTTCACGCTGAACGGGATGTGCACCTTCAGCAGTGCGGCGATCACCTCCGGATCGCCCACGGCGTAACCCACGCGCAACCCGGCCAGGCCGTACGCCTTCGAGAACGTCCGGAGCACAACGACATTGGGTCGCGTGCGGCCGATCTCGATACCGTCGGTCTCCGGCAGCCGCAGATACTCGAAATACGCCTCGTCGAGCACCACCAGCACGTGTGGGGGCACCCGATCGAGGAAACGCTCCAGCTCGGCGCGTGGGTGCGCCGTGCCCGTCGGGTTGTTCGGGTTGCAGACGAAGATCAGCTTGGTTCGTTCCGTGATCGCGTCGGCCATCGCGTCCAGGTCGTGGCGATGATCGGCGGTCAGCGGCACCGGCACCGCGGTGGCATTGCCCACCTGGGTGACGATCGGATACGCCTCGAAAGAGCGCCACGCGAACACCACCTCGTCGGTGGTGGCATCGCAGGTGATCTGCACGAGTTCCTGACACAGCGCCACGCTGCCGCAGCCCACTGCCACGTCGGCAACGCTCACACCGAGGAATTCGGCCAGCGCCGTCCGCAACTCGGTGACCTGGTTGTCGGGGTAACGGTTGGCCTGCTCGGCCGCCGCCGCGATCGCCTTCGCCGCGCTCGGCAGCGGGCCGAACGTCGTCTCGTTCGAGGCCAGTTTCACCGCGTCCGGGTGGGTGCGGCCGGGAACGTAGGCGGGAATGGTGGCCAGGTCGGGCCGGATACGCGCTGTCACCGCTCCACCCTACCCAAGACCAGTTCTGCCGCCTACGCTGGGAATATGCCGGGCACTTACAACGATGTCGCCCCACTGCGGCCGGTCGAGTCCGCCGGTGAGCCGGGTGGCGCCGAAACCAGCGCGCGCACCTCGGTGCCGATCACGGTCGTCGAGCCGGAACGAACGGCGCGAGGCGGCATCGTCGTCCTGCACGAATCGCGGGAGTTCCCGCCCCAGCTCGTCGAGCTCATGCGCTCGCTGGCGCTGGAAGGCTGGTTCGTCGTCGCCCCGCACCTGTTCGACCGTCTCCCGGACGACAACATCCACGAGGTGTTCGGCGACGAGCTGTTCGTCGACTTCGACGCGGGCTTCGACTGGCTCACCCGCCGCGGGGTCTTCCCCGACACCATCGGCGTACTCGGTTTCGACTCCGCGGGCACGGCCGCCTTCCTCGTGGCCACCAACCGACCCATCGGCGCGGCCGTGAGCGTGGCCGCCGCCGGCATCGTCGACCCGCTCCCCGACCAGCGCACCTCGCTGGTGGAGGTTGCCCCCAGCCTGCAAGCCCCCTGGCTCGGCCTGTTCGGCGCCGACGATCCCGCCACCCCACCCGAGGCCGTCGACCAGCTCCGCGACGCCACCGCTCGCGCGAATGTGGCCAGTCTCACCATCACCTACCCCGGCCTGCGCCACCGCGCCGACCGCCCCGACCCCGACGACGACGCGGCCACCGCCATCCGCATCGATTCCCAGACCCGCATCTTCGACTGGTTCGACAGCAATTTACGCTAGTTGACCAGGCGTTTTGGACTCCTACGACTGCTCGTGTAATCTTCATTCCCGGCGGTTCGACAAGGACCGGTGCCCTCGAAAGAGAAGGCTCCAGGAGGCGTGCCAGAGCGGCCGAATGGGACTCACTGCTAATGAGTTGTCCCTTCACGGGGACCGGAGGTTCAAATCCTCTCGCCTCCGCCATACCGGTTCGCCGGTACAACTGAAGACCATGCGCCCGTAGCTCAACGGATAGAGCACTTGACTACGGATCAAGAGGTTAGGGGTTCGAATCCCTTCGGGCGCACAACAATCCGCCTCCTATCGGTACTCCCGATAGGAGGCGGATTTTTTTTGTGTGCTTACTTCCAGGCGGGGAGTGGGGGGAGGGGGCCGGTGAGGTCGGTGCCGGGGGTGCGGCCGAGGAGCCAGGCCAGGAGGGAGGTGGCGGGGCCCAGGACGGTGTGGTGGGGGCGGTCGGGGCCGATGGTGGCGATGAAGTCGGTGTCGGTGGCCTGGATGTCGAAGGTCGGAGTGGCTTCGGGGTGGACCTTGGCCGACAGGTCGGCGACGGTTTCGGGGAGCAGGCGGGCGACGAATTCCTTCGGCCAGTCGGCGGGGGAGTAGCCGACGCCGAGGTCGACGTGGTGGATCTCGGTTTCGCGCAGACGCATCCACGGAACGATGTCGGCGGTGAGGGTGCCGCCCTGGCGGTTGCGGACCTCGGCCGCCCAGTCGGCGGCGGACATGGTGGTGGCCAAGGCCTGCCAGCGATGGGCCGACGCGGCGAAGTCGGCCCGCTGCACGTTGGGTGCGCGGCCCGCACCGGTTTCGATGTCGGCGTCGCGCACCGCCACGCTCGGATACTGCGGGATCTCGATGCCGGTGTGCGCCCACAGCAGCAGGTTCAGCAAGCTGTCCGCATTGCGGGACAAGTGGGCGACGACATGGCCGCGGGTCCAGCCGGGCAGCTGGGACGGCTCGGCCAGAGCCGATTCGCCGAGCGCGCCGATCGAGGCTTCGAGACGCGCGGTGGAGGCGGAGACCTGAGCCAACAGGTCGGTGGGCGTTGCCATTTCGCTGGTCACGAGATCAAGGGTAGTAGTTCGGCGCGCGCGGCACCGGCGTTCACGACGCCCTCGACCCCGCCTGTGGATAGCTCGAAACCTGTGGATAACTGTGCACTTTTCGCCGTCGACGCCCAGGGTGCGAAGTGCCCGTGATGCGACGATCAGCCGGCGACGATCGCATCGGCTTCGATCTCCACCAGCAGCCCCGACGCGATCAACGCGGTGACCTCGTACATCGACGCCGCGGGCCGGATATCGCCGAATACCTCGGCGTGCGCGGCCGCGACCTCCGGCCAACGGGAGATATCAGTGACGAACATCCTGGTCCGCACCACATCGCGCACACTCGCGCCCGCCTGGTCGAGTGCGGTGGCGATCCGCGCGAGGATCTCGCGGGTCTGGGCGCCGATATCGTCGCCACCCACCGCGCCCCCACCGGGCAGCGCCGCCGTCGTGCCGCTGACCAGCACATGGTCGCCCACCCGCACGGCACGCGAATACCCGACGACATCCTCGAAGTCGGAGGCAGAGGAAATGTTGAGCCGTGTTGTTGTCATGGTGGCCAGAATGGGCCACCGGTTGCGGGAGGACAATTCATTTCCCGGTCGTCTGCTGGTCGGTTGCGCGCGGTACGCAAGGCGGATGAACGCACGACCAGCACTTCGTCTCTTCCCGCTCACGGCCGCGCTGTGTGCCGCGGCCGTCACGGCGGCATGCACAATGCCGGGCTCCGATCCCGACTTCACCACCGCGAAAGACCAGGCGCTGGTGATCTCGCTGGACGAACTCGTGGCGAGCGTGGGCGGGGACGCGGTGCTCGGCGTGAGCATGGAGCCCGAGCACGGCAACCTCACCCGCAAGACCGACGGGTCCTACGTGTACACACCGAGCGCCGGTTACACCGGGCTCGACCAGTTCACCGTGACCACCAGCGACGCGGTCCGGCTGTACACCACCGACATCCCGGTGCTCGGCGAATTCGGCGGCACCACGGTGCAGGGCAGCGGTTTCGGGTCGGCGTGGACACCGGTGCCGGGCACCACCGACGAGTTCTACGGCCTCACCGACCGTGGCCCCAATGTCGACGGTCCGGGAAAGAACGAGAAGCTCTCGCCCACACCGACGTTCGTTCCGAAGATCGGCAAGTTCAAGCTGGTCGGCAGCAAGGCCGTGCTGCAGTCGAGCATCGAGCTGCGCAACCGGGCGGGCGTCCCGTTCAACGGACAGGTCGACTCGGCGGCAAGTACCGGCGAGACGATCAAGGATCTGGCAGGCACCGTGCTGCCGGCCACCGACCACGGCCTCGACCCGGAAGGACTTGTCGCCCTTGCCGACGGCACGTTCTGGGTATCGGACGAGTACGGACCGTTCCTGGTGCACTTCGCCGCCGACGGCACCGAGATCGAACGGCTCGCACCCGGCAGCGGGCTGCCGAAGGAGATCGCGCTGCGCAGCCCCAACCAGGGCATGGAAGGGCTCACCGTCACCCCGGACGGCAGCACGCTGGTCGGCATGGTGCAGAGCGCGCTGAAGACGCCCGGCCTCGACGGCTCGGCCAAGGAAGTTCCGTTCGCGCGGATCGTCACCGTCGATCTGAAAACCAAGGCGCAGAAGGAATTCCTGTACCCGCTGGAGAACCCGAAGCAGAACAAGGTCGCCGTTTCCGAGATCACGGCGCTGAGCGCGACGACCTTCCTGGTCGCCGAACGTGACGGGAACCTGGCGCCCGAGGCGAACAAGAAGATCTGGACGATCGACATCGCCGGCGCCACCGACGTCGGTCCCCACTCCACCCTCGCGGGCGCTCGGTACGACGCCGAGCAGGGCGGCCTGCTGGTCGACGGCAAGCCGATCGAAACCCTGATCGGCACCGTCCCGACCACCGATGCGATTGCCGCACTGCAGAAATCGGGCATCACACCGGTGGAGAAGAAGAGCAACCTCGACCTGGCGGCCCTGGTCACCGCACTCGACGACAAGGGCAGGTTCTTCGGCCACGACAAGATCGAGGGCATCGCCTCGCTCGACGGCGGCAAGACCGTCTACATCGCCAATGACAGCGACTTCGGTCTCGCCGCGAGCACCGGCGAGCACCCGCCGTTCGGGTTGAAGCCCAAGACGCTGGCCAACGGATTACAGGACACCGGTGAGGTGCTGGTGGTCGACACGACGAAGCTGCCCGCGAAGGTGGGAGGTCATACGGTGAAGATCACCGTGAAGTAGGCGGGGCGAACGGGGTGTGTGACCGGGTCACATGCGGTTTCATCACAGGGCGCACAGGTTGTTGTCAGGTTGGGCGGGCAAGCTGGGCGATGTCACCAACCGGAAGGTCTCAGATGAGCTACGTGATCGCACTGGCCGGCTTCGCCACGATGCTGGCGATGGTGGTATCCGGCTACGCCGCCGCCAACGCACCCCGTTCCCTGGTCCGCGTCCGCGCCGACCGCTCGCCCCGCCGCCGCTGACCAAGCGCGCCCGGTCACCGGGCATTCTCGGACGAGGGCCGAACCCCGGTCAGCCAGTTCCGCGAACCAACGCGACGATCTGCTGGGCGACGACCCGCGGGTCCTCGTGTTCCCACACCCGAACCACCTGCCAGCCCGCCTCGGTCAACGCGGCATCGGTGGCGCGATCGCGTGCCACATTGCCCGCCAGTTTCTGCGCCCACCACTCGGCATTGTTCTTCGGATCGGTCGCGTGTTCGGGACACCGATGCCAGAAGCAGCCGTCGACATACACGGCGACGCGACGGCGTGGGAACACCACATCGGCGCGCCGGCGCTGGCCCTTGATCGGTGCCCGGTCGACGAAATAGCGCAGGCCCGCGCGGTGCAGCTCGCGTCGTAAGGCGAGTTCGGGAGCGGTGTCGGCACGGCGTTGGCGTGACATCCGCGCGCTGGTCGCCGCGTCGGTGACGGGTGCCGACCGCGGCGCATCGTCTCCGTGGTCCCGCCTCCCGGTCATGCCGCCCAGCCACCCATGCGATCGAGATGGTCGCGCACGTCGTCGAGGAATCCGGGTGGAAAACGCAAGTTGCCCATGGACGTTCGTCGCAGAAACCCGGCCGTGGCCCGCGGGGAGAGCAGTCGCGGTTCGGTGAGGAAGTTCTTCAGATCCTCGTAGGGCTCGTGGACCGGCCACGTCGACAGCGGCACCTGATGCACCACGCCCGCATGCCCCCACGCCGCACTCGGCCACGGTGCGCCCGGCCGCAGCGGCGCACCGACGGTGAGCGGCTCCAGCGGCGCGGCCAGCCGCTCACCCACCCAGTTCGCCATCCGCACACTCACCGCGTTGCCGACCAGCTTCCACCGATGCCCCTGCCGCACACCCGGTACGTCGAGCGCGGGCGCGGTCCACTCGGCATCGAAACCCTGTAATCGTTCCCCATCGATGATGCCGGGGGTGACGATCTCGCCCGCCGGAAGCCGCACCGCGGGCGGGCTGGCGATGCCGAGCCCGGAACCGCCCTTCAAGGTCGGCACCGCGTTCACCGCCCAGCCGAGGCCGCGCACGCCCTCGGTCCAGTAGAAGCCGCACGGGTCGCGGTCGGGGTCGCCGTAGTCGCGCGGGCCCGCGTCGTCACCGAACAGCACCTGGCGCGGGTCCTCGGTGCGGGAGGCGAGCATCAGCACGCGCTGGCGCCGTTGCGGCAACCCGAACGCGCGACCGTCGACCACCCGGTAGGCCCAGGTGTACCCGAGTTCCTCCAGGGCGGTGGTGATGTGCCGCATCGCCGCACCACGACCCAGCTGGAGCATGAACGGCACGTTCTCGATCAGCAGCCAGCGCGGCCCACGCTGCCGCCGGACCAGCCGGAACACCTCGTCGACCAGCCCGGAACGGCGACCGGTGATACCCGCGGTGCGCCCGGCCTGCGAGAGGTCCTGGCACGGGAACCCCGCCGCGACCAGTTCGGTGCGCGCGGGCAGCGAACGCAGCCGGGTGATGTCGGCGTGCAGTGGTGTTTCGGGAAAACGCGCGGCGAGCACGCCCTGCGCACCCGGATCGATCTCACACAGCAACTCGGTGGACCATCCGTGTCTGCCGAGGCCGAGTTCGAGCCCGCCGATCCCGGCGAACAACCCGACCATCCGCGTCAACAGTCCTCCTGTGCTTGTCGGAACGCGCAAACACCCACTTCTCGCGCCTGCGGCATTGTATCGGGCCGCTGAACAGCGGCAGAGGGCGTAGCAGCCGGGGCTGCGCACACCTGTGGATGCTTTCGTCCGGCAGAAAATTCGGTGGCCGGGAACGGGGGTCCGGTGCGACTCTGGAAGGGCCTACTTGTCGGACCCCGATGCGAACATCGTCTGGGAGTCCGTTCCGGTAACCAACCCATCCAACCGGACCCGAGGGGGAGTCTTTGTCTGTCACATCAGAACTGGCGGTCACCGAATCGGAGGCCGACAGTTCGGGGCAGCCCACACAGCGAGCACGCGGGGGTATGCGCTCGCTGCGCCGGTTCCTGCCCTACCTGAAGCCGTACCGGGTTCCGCTGATCCTGGCGAACCTGCTGGCCATCATGATGGCCGCGACCGCCGTGGTGACACCGCTGGTCATCGCCCGCATCATCGACGGACCGATCGCGCGCCGCGATTTCGCGGGTCTGCTCGTGCCCGTCGCGTTCGTGTTCCTGCTCGGCGCACTCGAATCGTTCGGCATGTGGGGCAGGCGCTGGTTGGTGTCCAAACCGGCGACGACATTCGAAATCACCATGCGGGCAAAGCTGTTCGCGAAGCTGCAGGCGTTGTCGATCGGCCGTCACGACGGGTGGCAGTCCGGTCAGCTGCTCTCGCGTGCGGTCGACGACATGTCGGCGCTGCGCCGGTTCGTCGCGTTCGCCGGGCCGTTCCTCATCGTCAACTCGGTGATCGCGCCCGTCGGGCTCGTCGCCTTGTTCGTGCTGAATTGGCAAGTGGGGCTGATCTTCACGGTGACCTGCCTGCCGCTCACCGTGTACTGCGCACGTTTCGTCCGCCGGTTCGAAGTGGCCTCGCGCCGCTCCCAAGACCAGGCGGGGGACCTGGCGACCATCGCCCAGGAATCCGCGCAGGGCGTGCGTGTGCTCAAGGCGCTCGGCCGTGGCCAGTTCTTCGGTGCCCGCTTCACCGCGCTGTCGCGTGAACTGCAACGCACCGAGCTGACGAAGGTGCATCTGGACGCCACGCTGTGGTCGGCGCTGGTCGCCCTGCCGACCATCGCGATCGCGCTGTCGCTCGGTGTCGGCGGATACGCGGTGGCGCAGGGCTCCATGACCATCGGCACCCTGGTCGCCGCCGTCACGCTGGAAACGTTCCTGCAGTGGCCGGTGATCTGGCTCGGCTTCCTGCTGTCGGAGCTGTTCGAGGCGCGTACCGCCGCCGACCGGTACTGGGAGATCATCGACACCCCGCTCGACATCGCCGACCCGCCGGACCCGGTCGCCCTACCCGTGCCGGTGCGCGGCGAACTGGTGATCGAGGGCGTCCGGTTCGGTTACCCGCGTGCCGACGGTGGTCCGGAAAACGCTGTGCTGGAAGATGTCTCGCTGCGGATCAGGCCGGGCGAGACGGTCGCGCTCGTCGGCGCGACCGGTAGCGGCAAAACCGCACTGCTGGAGCTGATCCCACGCCTCTACGACGTGAACGCCGGCCGCATCACCATCGACGGCGTCGATATCGCCACGCTGCGACTGGCCGACCTGCGCCGGGTGGTGACGGTGGCCTTCGAGGAGCCGGTGCTGTTCTCGGCGAGCGTGCGCGAGAACGTGGCACTCGGCGACCCGAGCGCCACCGACGACGACGTGCGCCGCGCGCTCGACATCGCCCAGGCCACCGACTTCGTCGACGCGCTGCCCTGGGGTCTCGACACCAGGATCGGCGAGCAAGGCATGAGCCTGTCCGGCGGGCAGCGGCAACGGCTCGCGCTGGCCAGGGCGGTGCTCACCGGTGCGGCGGATGCCGCCGAGGGCCGGATCATGGTGCTCGACGACCCGCTCTCCGCGCTGGACGTGGAAACCGAGGAGCGCGTGCAGGATCGGCTGCGCGCGGTGCTCTCCGGTGCGACGACCCTGCTGGTGGCGCACCGCCCGTCCACCGCCGCACTGGCCGACCGGGTGGCGCTGCTCGCCGACGGACACATCGTCGCCGAGGGCACCCACGACAAGCTGCTTCGCACCAGCCGCCACTACCGCGAACTGATGGGCGGTGCCTGATGACCACCGAAACAGTTGAACCACAACAGGATCAGGCGGCCGACTGGCGCGGTATCGCCAAGGAGGACGATGCCGTCACCGGCACCGGAAACGTGGTGCTCGCCGGCCGTTCCCGCAGGCTGCTGCTCGATCTGGTCCGGCCCTACCGCAAGCTGGCCGTCCTCACCTTCGTCCTGATCGTGCTGGACAACGCGGCGAAGGTGTCGGTGCCGTTGTTCATCGCCTACGGGCTCGACCACGGGATCGCGCAAGGGCGCCAAGGGAACTGGACGCCGTTGATCGCGACCGTCGCCGGGTTCGTCGCGGTGACGGTGCTGTCGGGTCTCACCACCTTCGCCTTCCTGCGTGCGGCCGGAACGCTGAGCCAGCGGGTGCTGTTCGACCTGCGGGTGCGCACCTTCGCGCACACCCAGCGGTTGAGTGTGTCGTTTCACGAGAAGTACACCTCGGGCAAGGTCGTCACCAGGCTCACCAGTGATATCGAGGCGCTGCAGGACCTCCTCGAGGGCGCGCTGAACCAGGCGGCGAGCGCGCTGCTCTCGGTGGTGACCATCGCCGTCCTGCTCGTCTGGCTCGACCCGATGCTCGCGGCCATCGTGCTGCTCGGGTTCGTGCCGCTGGTGTTCGTCACCCGGTGGGCGCAGCGGCGTCAGCGGGCTGGTTACCGGCGGACCCGTGGCGCCATCGCCAGGGTGATCGTGCAGTTCGTCGAATCGATGAGCGGCATGCGGGCGGTGCAGGCGTTCCGGCGCGAACACCGCAACCAGGAAGTACTCGGCGTCGAGGACGCGGCGTACCAGAAGGCGACGACCACCGCGATGCGCGGCGTCGGCGACTACGTCGGCCTGTCGAACTTCATCGGCAAGGTGACAACCGTTGTCGTGCTGCTCGTCGGGTCCTGGCAGGTGATGGAGGGCAACCTGGCCATCGGTGTGCTCGCGGCCTACCTGCTCTACCTCGACCAGTTCTTCGGCCCGCTGGACGAGCTGGCCCAGGTGTTCAACTCCTACCAGTCGGCCGCGGCGGCACTGGAGAAGATCTCCGGTGTGCTCGAGGAGGAACCGGCGGTCGCGGAACCGGTCGAAGCAGTGACGGTCGATCACCCCACCGGTGCGGTGCGGATGGACAAGGTGTGGTTCGGCTACGACGCAGCCTCGCCGGTGCTGCCCGAATTCGACCTCGACATCCCGGCCGGGCAGATCGTCGCACTGGTCGGTGCCACCGGGGCAGGCAAGTCGACGCTGGCCAAGCTGCTCACCCGGTTCTACGACCCGTCCGGCGGCACCATCACTCTCGACGGTGTCGACCTGCGCGAACTGGCCGACACCGAGCTGCGCAGGCACGTCGTGATGATCACGCAGGAGGCGTACCTGTTCTCCGGCACGATCGCCGACAACATCCGGCTCGGCAGGCCGTCGGCCACCGATGCCGAGGTGCGGGCGGCGGCCCGCGCCGTCGGGCTCGACCAGTTCGTCGGGTCGCTGCCGGACGGATACGACACCGACGTGCGAACCAGGGGTGGGCGATTATCGGCCGGTCAGCGTCAGCTCGTCGCCTTCGCCAGGGTGTTCCTCGCCGATCCGGTGGTGATCGTGCTCGACGAGGCCACGTCGAGTCTCGACATCCCCGGTGAGCGCCTGGTGCAGCGCGCGCTGGAGACGCTGCTGCGGGACCGGACGGCCGTCATCATCGCGCATCGGCTGTCCACGGTCGCCATTGCCGACCGGGTGCTGGTGCTCGACGGCGGCCGTGTGGTGGAGGACGGCGCACCGGCCGAGCTGATCGCAGGCCAGGGCCGCTTCGCCGGACTGCACGCCGCCTGGCGGGATTCGCTGGTGTGATGCGCTCGTGTTGTACAGCGCCGGGGCCGGTGTCGCTTACCGTAGAGAGGTGACGACCCCAGCCCCGGGCCCGGCCGCAGGCCCCACCGAGAACAGACCGGCCTCTCGGTGGCCGGCGGTGCTCACCTGGCGAGCCCACGACAACTCCCGGATGGAATCGGTCCGGGTGACGGTGAACGGCAACCGGATCAGGGCCGCGGGCCGGATGATCGGCAGCGCAGGCAACGAGCACCCGGCGTTCAGCGCCTCCTACGATCTGGTCACCGACGAAGCGGGTGCGACCAGGCGTTTGTCGCTGCGCACAACGACCGCCGCCGGTGAACGCCACGCCTCGGTGTCGCGGGACGAGGAGAACTACTGGCTCGTCGACGCGGGCGGCACCCACGTGCGCTCGACCTTCGCCGGCGCCCTCGATGTGGACGTGGTGCTCAGCCCGTTCTTCAACACCCTGCCGATCCGCCGGTTCTGCCTGCAGAACGCCGTCGGCGACGTGCAGGTGCCGGTCGTCTACGTGCGTCTGCCCGACCTGCTGGTGCAGGAGGCCGAACTCACCTATTCGAGTGCCGCCGACGGCATCAACGTGCTCTCCCCGGTTTCGAGCGCCACATTGAAGGTGGATCCGGAAGGGTTCGTCCTCGACTATCCGGGACTGGCCGAGCGGGTCTGAACCGCGGCACCGGCCGCCCATCGCCGACGGCCACCTGTCGGCGCCGACCGCCCAATGCCCTGATCGACCGGGCACGGCGGCCGGGGAACGGTCGCGACCGACTACAGCGCCCGCAGCACCCCACCGCGCTGACCAGCACGCCGCAGCTCGTCGAGCCAGCCGTCGGCGCCGGGCGTCACCCCCGTGATCTCCCATTGCGCCCGGCTGTCGTACGCCGACCGCCCCCGGTAACCCGCCTCGACAACCTCGCCGAGCGTGCCGTCGGCGCGAAGAGCGTCACGCGCGGCGATCAGCGCCTCGATGGTTTCGTCGAGCACCAGTTCCAATGCCCCGGCATTCGGTTCACAGATCGCGCGAACCAGGTCGGGCGCGGTACCGGCTACCCGGGTCCCGTCGCGGAACGAACCGGCCGCCAACCCGAGCGCCAGCTCACCCCCGCCCGCTCCGGCCGCGGCCAACGCCTCGGCCAGCACATGCGGCAGATGCGAGATCCGCGCGACGGCCTGGTCGTGTTCCTCGGCGACGACCGGAACCACGACGGAACCGCAGTCCAAAGCCAGCCGAACCACCCGCGACCACGGCTCCACCCGGGTGCCCTCATCCACGCCCACAGCCCACACCGCGCCGCGGAACAGCTCGGGATCGGTTGCCGCCCAGCCGGATTCAGACGTACCGGCCATCGGGTGACCGCCCACATACCGAGCCTCGAGCCCCTGCTTGCGCACCGCGTCGGCCACCGGCCCCTTCACGCTGACCACATCGGTCAGCGCACATCCCGGCGCATAGGCGGCGACCTCCGCGAGCACCGGCGCGACGGCGGGCATCGGCACCGCGAGCACCACGAGCGCGTCGACGGCAGCAGCCCGGCCCAGCGCCTCGGGCAGGTCACTCGACACGTCGAAACCGTCGAGGCGGGCGGCCTGCGCGCCGTCGGCCGACCGGTTGTACCCGAACGCCTCGTACCCGGCGTCCACGGCCGCGCGCAGCACGGAGCCGCCGATCAGACCCGTTCCGAGGACACATACGGCGCCACGCTCGTCGATACTCACGGGAACAGATTGGCACACGAGTTCATCATTACGGGCGGGACAGACTACCGTTTGGTCCATGGCAGCACAGCGCTCGGGCACGAACAGGGCGACGTCGGATGACGACTTCGACGTCGAAGGGTTCGCCGTGGCGGTGGTCCGCGAAGAAGGTACGTGGCGGTGCAGTCCTCTCAGCCACGACGCCCTCGTCGATCTCTCCGCCGCCGAGACCGAATTGAAGGCATTGCGCAGCTCCGGTGCGGTGTTCGGGCTGCTCGACGTCGACGACGAGTTCTTCATCGTGCTGCGGCCCGCGCCGAGCGGCACCCGGCTGCTCGTCTCCGACGCGACCGCCGCGATCGACTACGACATCGCCGCCGACGTCCTCGACGCACTCAATGTCGAGATCCCCGACATCGACCCCGACGAGCTCGACGACATCGAACCATGGGAAGAGGGCGACCTCGGCGTACTCGCCGACCTCGGCCTGCCCGAACCGGTACTCAGCGTGATCCTCGCCGACACCGACCTCTACCCGGACGAACAGCTGAAACTGATCGCCGAACGCCTCGGTTTCGCCGACGAATACGCCGCGGTGCTGGACAAACTGCACAAGTGACCGAAGAGGACATGCTGCGCGCCGCGCTCGCGGCCGCCGCTGACGCCGACCCGCGCGATGTGCCGGTCGGCGCCGTCGTCTTCGATGCGCAGGGCCGTGAGCTGGCCCGCGCGGCCAACGCCCGCGAAGCCCTCGGCGACCCGACCGCCCACGCGGAAGTCCTCGCCCTGCGGAAAGCCGCGGCCGTCCACGGCGACGGTTGGCGGCTCGAAGGCGCGACCCTCGCTGTCACCTTGGAACCGTGCACGATGTGCGCGGGCGCGCTGGTACTTGCCCGCGTGGAGAAGGTGATCTTCGGCGCCTGGGAACCCAAGACCGGGGCGGTCGGTTCCCTGTGGGACGTAGTCCGCGACCGTCGCCTCAACCACCGCCCTCAGGTACGGGCCGGAATCCTCGAATCCGAGTGCGTCGCCCTCCTCGACACCTTCTTCCGTAACCAGCGCTGACCAGCCGATTTAGTGATCGAGCCCCCTATCCGGTACCGTAGTCGGCGGTGGCGTGTCCGAGCGGCCTAAGGAGCACGCCTCGAAAGCGTGTGACGGGTAACCCCCGTCCGAGGGTTCAAATCCCTCCGCCACCGCCAGCAAGCCCCTTACCTGTTCAGGCAGGTGAGGGGCTTTTGCTTTGCGCGGTTCGGAAGGTGTTGCGGTACGCCGAGGGGGAGGTGTGCAGGGCCTTCGCGAAGTGGTGGCGGAAGGTGACCGCGGTGGCGAAGCCGACGGCTGTGGCGATCTCCTCCACCGGGGCATCGCTGGTTTCGAGCATCGCCAGGGCGGCCTGGATGCGTTGAGTGGTGAGCCATTTGCTCGGGGTGGTGCCGGTGGATCGAACGAAATGACGCAGGTAGGTGCGCTGGGACAGGCCCGCGACCCGGGCGAGGTCGGCGACGCCGATCGGCTCGTGGATGTGTTCGGCGGCCCAGGCCAGGCTGCGGCCGACCGGGTCGTCGAGGGGTTCGGGCGGCATCGGGGACTCGATGTACTGTGCCTGGCCGCCGGTGCGGTGCGGCTGGATCACCAGCCTGCGGGCGACCGCGTTCGCGACGGACGCGCCCATGTCGGTGCGCACCAGGTGCAGCGCCAGGTCGAGGCCCGCCGCGCAGCCCGCGCTGGTGAGGATGTCGCCGTCGTCGGTGTAGAGCGGTTCGGCGTCGACGACCACGGCGGGATACCGCTCGCGCAGCAGGTCGGCGTATCGCCAGTGCGTGGTGGCCCGGCGACCGTCTAACAGTCCGGCCGCCGCGAGCGCGAAAGCACCCGAGCAGATCGACACGATGCGTGCCCCGTTGCGATGTGCCTGCCGCAGTGCCTCGATCAGCTCCGGTGAGGTGGCGGCGCGCGGGTCGGCGACGCTCGGCACCACCACGGTGTCGGCAGCGGCGAAGTCGGCGAGACCGTAGGGGCTGCTCATGGTCGCGCCGCCGATCACCCGGATGGGGTCGGGGGTCTCGGTGCAGATCTTCAGCTCGTACCACGGCTGATCGATATCAGGCCACACGAGGCCGAACACCTCGATGACGATGCCGGCCTCGAACGCCGTCATCCCGTCGTAGGCCAGAACCGACACGCTCGAACCCATGTCTGAATATTAGCGGTAGTCGTCATCTACGCCACTTCTCGTAGCCTTCGCGGCTCGCGACCATGGATTCATGTGGAAGAAGTTGAAGGAATTCGCCCTTGGCATTCACGCCGCGAACGCCATCAGGCACGGTGTGTGCCCACCCGCCGCCGCCCGTCGTGAACCCGCGAAACCCACAACGCGCTGATCGAGAGCTGTCGACGGCTATTCACCTGCGTCCGACCTGCGGTGTAGTACTCGCGTAATAGACTGAGTTACACCGAAATCCGGGAAGGAACGATGATTATGCGCGGGCGTGTGCCGCCACCCGCGAAGTCCGGGATCGGGCTCGGGGGGAAGCTCTTGGTTCTGATCGTGCTCGGGTGGGTGGCCGTAGGGCTGCTCGCCGCAGGTCAGCGGCACTATTTCTCGAAACTCCCGAGGGAGTGCTCGGATTGGGCGACGATCGCCGTCACGGCGGCGGCGGGACCGGGGAACTACATCGGGCTGAACCCGCGGGTCACCGAATGCGAGGTTCCGCAGCCGAGCAAGTAGGCCGGGCACCCGAACGAGTGCCCGGCCCGGATCTCACAGTTCCGCAGCCGCCATCTCGCGGTCGTTGCGGTGGATCTCGCGCAGCTTGGAACCCTCCACGTCGATATCCGGAACGATCTTGTCCAGCCAGGCGGGCATCCACCACGCCCATTTGCCCAGCAGCACAAGCAGAGCGGGGATGAGCACCATGCGCACGACGAACGCGTCGAGCGCGACGCCCGCCGCCAACGCGAAGCCCATCGACTTCGCGGTGACATCGGATTCGAGCAGGAACGAACCGAACACCGAGATCATGATGATCGCCGCCGAGGTGACCACGCGCGCGCCGTGGTGATAACCCTTCACCACCGCCTCGGTCGGCTCGGCGCCGTGCACGTACTCCTCGCGCATGCGGGTCACCAGGAACACCTGGTAGTCCATCGCGAGCCCGAATACCAAGCCGATCAACATGATCGGCAGGAAGCTCACCAGCGGATGCGGGTCCGAGATCAGCCCGAGCTTGCCCTCCTGGAAGACCAGCACCGTCGCACCGAACGTCGCCGCCATCGACAACAGGAATCCGAGCGCGGCCGTGAGCGGGACCAGGATCGAGCGGAACACCAGGATCAGCAGGATGAACGCGGCGCCCGCGACGATCGCCATGTACGGCACGATCTTGCTCAACAACACGTGGTCGATATCGGCGTAGATCGCGGTGGTTCCCGTGATGCCGTAAGACATCTGGTACTGCTCGTGCAACGCGGCCTCGGCATCGCGGGCCGACTGCACCAGATCCTTGGTCGACTGATCGTTGGGACCGGCCTTGGGAATACCGTTGATGAGGGCGCCCGCACCGTCGGAGCTCATCTGCGGTTCGGTGACCAGATCCATGTCGGGATAGGACATGAGCTTGTCGCGCAACGCGTTCAGCGCGGCGGGCCGCTGGTCGGCGGGGGTGTCGGCCAGGTCGACGGCCACCTGCAACACGCCGTTGCTGCCCTCACCGAAGCCCTCGGTGCGCAGGTCGTAGGCCTTACGCACGGTGGTCGACTTGGGCAGGCTGTCCTCGCCGGGCAGACCGAGGTTCAGGTTCAGCGCGGGCGCGGCGAGCAGACCGAGCACCACGATGGCCAGGATCATCGTCACCGCGGGGAACTTGGCGATCACCCGGGCGACACGGGTGCCGTTGGTGACGACACTGTCGTCCTCGGGATCGTGCTGGGCGATGAGCGGCAGCTTCGGCTTGAACAGGGCCTTGCCGAACGCACCGAGCAGCGCGGGCATGAGGGTGATCGCGGTGAGCACGGCGAACGCGGCCGCCACCGCACCACCGAGACCCATGAACGTCAGGAACCGGACACCGACGATGGCCAGCCCGGCCAGCGCGATGATCACGGTGAGACCGGCGAACACCACCGCCGAGCCCGCCGTGCCGAGCGCGGTACCGGCGGCTTCCTCGGCCGAATCCTGCACGGTCAGTTCGTGTTTGTAGCGGGAGACGATGAACAGCGCGTAGTCGATCGACAGCGCGATACCGATCATCGAGGCCAGGAACGTCGTGAAGCTCGGGATCTCGAGCACCGTGGTGGACAGGAAGATCAGCGAGGTCGCGGCACCGAGGCCGACGACGGCGGTGATGATCGGCACGAAGGCCGCGACGATCGCGCCGAACGCCACGATCATCACCACCAGCGCGACGGCCATACCGATCATCTCGGACTTGCCGCTCGGCATCTCCTGCTCCATGGGCAGGCTGCCGCTCATCTCCACCGTGAGCCCGGCGGCGCGGGCGTCGTCGCCGACGGCGTAGGCGGCCTCGCGGTCCTCGGGTTTCACATCGGCGAACTCTTTGATGGTGAACGGCACGCTGAAGTAGGCGACCGTGTCGGGCGACGATTCGTTCAGCACATTGAGCGGTGCGCCACTGCAGGTCGACGGATCAGGTTGCGCGGTAAGGCAACCCATCTCCTCGGTGGCCGCGATCGGGTCGACGATCGGTTCGGTGTGATCGACGATCGGCAACTGCTCGAGCCGTTCGATCATCGCCGCCACGGCCTGGCGATTGCCCGGGTCGGTGAGCTTCTGGCCGGCGGGCGCGCCGACGACGTAGGTGCCGGTGACCGCGTCGAACGCGAACGCCTCCGACATACCGGGGAAGTGCTTGTCGAGGATTTCGGTCGCCCGCTCCGACGGCAGGTTCGGCATGCTGAAGTCGTCGGTCATCGGTTTCTGCAGCTGGGCACCGAGTCCGCCGAGCACCATGAAGCAGAGTAACCAGACGGGGAGCACGATCCATTTGCGGCGAAAGGCCAGCTTTCCCCACCGGTACAGATAGACGGACACGGGTTTCTCCTCGGTGATTCGATGCAGAGCGTGGAGTAGAGCCGGGTCGAACTAGTCCTGAGTCTGGTGCCGCGATACCGCGATATCAAGCAACCGGGCCCGCACATGCGACGACCCCGCGATCCAAGGGGCGGATCGCGGGGTCGTGTGGGGAACCTGTGGTCAGCCGACGGCGACCGGGTGCTTCACCGTCTCGGTACCCGAGTTGCGCAGCTGCTCGAGCTTGGCGCCCTCGACGTCGATATCGGGAACGATGCGGTCGAGCCACTTCGGCATCCACCAGGCCCACTTGCCCATGATCACCAGCAGCGCGGGCACGATCACCATGCGGACCACGAAGGCGTCGATGGCGACACCGGCGGCCAGCGCGAAACCGAACGACTTCGCCGTGACGTCGGTTTCCATGATGAAGGAGCCGAACACCGAGATCATGATGATCGCGGCCGAGGTGACCACGCGGGCGCCGTGGTGGTAACCGGCGACCATGGCGTCCTTCGGCGAACGGCCGTGCACGAATTCCTCACGCATGCGGGTCACCAGGAACACCTGGTAGTCCATCGCGAGACCGAACACCAAGCCGATCAACATGATCGGCAGGAAGCTGACCAGCGGCTGTGGGTCCTCGATCAGCCCGAAGGTGCCCTCCTGGAAGATCAGCACGGTGGCACCGAAGGTGGCCGCCATCGACAGCAGGAACCCGAGGGCCGCGGTGAGCGGAACCAGGATCGAGCGGAACACCAGGATCAGCAGGATGAACGCGGCACCGGCGACGATCGCCAGGTACGGCACGATCTTGCTGAGCAGCGCGTGGTCGACATCGGCGTAGATCGCGGTGGTACCGGTGATGCCGTACTGCATGCCGTACTGCGCCTGCAGCTCCGCCTCGGCGCCGCGCGCGGACTGGACGAGATCCTTGGTTTCCTGGTTGTTCGGACCGGAGACCGGGACGCCGTTGAGCATGGCGCCCTGCTTGTCCTCGCTCCACTGCGGCTCGGTGACGTAGTCCATGCCCTCGTAGGAGGCGAGCTTGTCGCGCAGCGCGCCGAGCGCCGCCTCACGCTGACCCTCGGGCGTGGCACTCAGGTCGGCGACGACCATGAGCACACCGTTGCTGCCCTCACCGAAGCCCTCGGTGCGCAGGTCGTAGGCCTTACGCACGGTCGAGGTCTTGGGCAGGCTGTCCTCGCCGGGCAGGCCGAGGTTCAGGCCCGCGGCGGGTGCGGCGAGCGCACCGAGCACGACCACCGACAGGATCAGGGCGACCCACGGTGCCTTGCCGATCAGGCGGGCGAAACGCTGGCCGTTGGTGACCGAGTTTTCGTCCTCGGGATCGTGCTGGGCCACCAGCGGCAGCTTCGGCTTGAACAGCGACTTGCCGAAGGCGCCCATCAGCGCGGGCATCAGGGTGACGGCGGTGAGCACCGCGAACGCGGCGGCGATGGCGCCACCGAGACCCATGAAGGTCAGGAACTCCACGCCGACGATGCTCAGCGCGCCGAGCGCGATGATGACGGTGAGACCGGCGAACACCACGGCCGAACCGGCGGTGCCGAGCGCCGTACCGGCGGCTTCCTCGGCCGAATCACGCACGGACAGTTCGTGTTTGTAGCGCGAGACGATGAACAGCGCGTAGTCGATCGACAGCGCGATACCGATCATCGAGGCGAGGAAGGTGGTGAAGCCGGGCACTTCCATGAAGGAGGTGCCGAGCATGATCGTCGAGGTCGCGGCACCGAGGCCGACGATGGCGGTGACGATCGGGACGACCGCGGCGACGATGGCGCCGAAGGCGATCACCATGACGATCAGGGCGACGGCCATACCGATCAGCTCGGACTTGCCGCTCGGCTGTTCCTGCTTCATCGCGATGGAACCGCTGAGCTCGACGGTCAGGCCGGCGTTGCGGGCGTCGGCGCCGACCTCGAAGGCGGCGTCGCGCTCGGCGTCGGTCACGTCGGTGACGTTCTTGATGGTGAACGGCACGGTGAGCGTGGCGACGGTCTTGGGTGCGGACTCGTTGAGCACGTTGAGCGGGGCACCCGAGCAGGTCGACGGGTCAGGGTTGCTCAGGCAGCCCATCTTGTCGGTCATCTCGATCGGGTTGGTCAGCGGCTTGGTCTTGTCGACGATCGGCAGTTCACCGAGCTTGCCGATGAACGCGTCGATCGCGGCACGGTTGGCCGGGTCGGTGAGCTGCTGGCCTGTCGGCGCGGCGATCACGTAGGTGCCTGCCACGGCGTCGAACTTGAACTGTTCGGACATGCCGGGGAAGTGCTTGTCGAGGATTTCGTTGGCGCGAGCCGAGGGCAGCTCGGGCATGCTGAAGTCGTTGCTCATCGGCTTGCTGAGGGTGGCGCCGAGCCCGCCGAGCAGCACGAACAGCAGTAGCCAGACCGGCAACACTATCCATTTACGGCGGAAAGCGAACTTTCCCCATCGGTACAGGTATACGGACACGTGTCCCCGCCTCCACATCGCGAATGATTTGTCTACCGTGCGGTAGGTAGACTACCGACGGCGTAAGCGGAGGGGCAACCTCAATTTTATGGGCGCCGGATAGATCACAACCGATTCATGGGAGGATTGCCACATGGCTGCCCGGGACACCGCCGACACCGTTACCGCAGGTGGAGGCACTAAACAGGCGATTCGTGATGCCGCGCTCCGGCTGTTCGCCGCGAAAGGCTTCGAACAGACGAGCCTGCGCGAAGTCGCCGATATGGTGGGAATCACAAAGGCGTCGCTGTACTACCACTACGCGTCGAAGCTCGATCTGCTGCTGGCGATCATCGACCCGATCATCGATCACATGCGCGACATCGTCACCGATATCGACGCCGTCCCCTACGACAGCGAGGGCATTCGCGCCGTCCTGCGCACCTATCTGCGCGGCATGATCCGCCACCGCGACGCGGGCGCGCTGTGCGTGCGCGACACCGCCGCCATCGTCAACGCCATCGCCGACCGCTACCCGGATCTCATGGAACCCACTCGCGAGCTGCGGACCTGGTTGTCCGGACCGAACCCGACGCCGGAGACGATGCTGCGCGCGGCCGGTGCCATCGAGGTGCTCGGGGTGGCGCTGCTGTCGACCGAACTGGCGCCGGGAGCCACCGACGCGCTCGTCGAGCAGACGCTGCTCGACGCGGCGACCGCCGTGCTGGCCGGCGGCGCGACCGCGTAGGTTCGAGACCGTGCATATCACCGCAAGGGTCGATTACGCGGTGCGAACGTTGCTCGAGCTCGCCGCGGCCGACGGGGTCGTGAAGGCCGAGGCCATCGCCGCCGCGGCGCAGATCCCGCCCAAGGTCCTCGAGACCGTGCTCGCCGAGCTGCGTCGCGCCGAACTGGTGCGCAGCAGGCGCGGACCGGACGGCGGGTACCGCCTCGGCAGGCCCGCCGAGGAGATCTCGGTGGCCGACGTGATCCGTGGCGTGGAGTCGCCGCTGGCCTCGGTGCGCGGGCAGCGTCCCGAGGACGTGCGCTACCCCGGTGCGGCCGAGCCGTTGCAGCGGGTGTGGATCGCGCTGCGGGTGAATATCCGGGCCGTGCTCGAGAACGTGTCGATCGCCGATATCGCCGCCGACCGACTGCCCGGTTTCATCGATGAGTTGATCGCGGATCCTGGCGCCTGGGCCCGGCGCGAGCCACGTACTCCCGCCGACGCGTGATCTGTCCACAGGTTCGGGTTTATCCACAGGCCTGGTGAAACGCCTGGATAACCGGGGGACGCGGCCTCGCCGCACGCGGTAGCCTGCGTCCATCATGTTGATCACCCTGCTGCGGACCTACACGGCCCCGTACCGCGCCCAGCTGGCCGGGGTCCTCGTGCTCCAGCTGGTCTCGGTCATCGCGATGCTCTACCTGCCGAGCCTCAATGCCGACCTCATCGACAACGGCATCACCAGGGGCGATATCGGCTACATCTGGACCACCGGACTGTGGATGCTCGCGGTGAGCTGCGTGCAGATCATCGCCTCGTCGGCGTCGGTGTACTTCGGTGCGCAGGCGGCGATGGGCGCGGGCCGGGACATGCGCGGCGCGGTGCTGCACCGGGTCGAGACGTTCTCCGCGCGCGAGGTCGGCCTGTTCGGCGCGCCCTCGCTCATCACCCGCTCCACCAACGACATCCAGCAGGTGCAGCTGCTCATCGTGATGTCGGTGACGATTCTGGTGATGGCACCGATCATGTGCGTCGGCGGCATCATCATGGCGGTGCGCGAGGACGTCGGGCTCTCGTGGTTGCTGCTCATCGCGGTGCCCGCGCTGGCGCTGAGCATGGGCCTGGTCGTGGCGAAGATGGTGCCCGGCTTCCGGCAGATGCAGGAACGCATCGACGGGGTGAACCGGGTGCTGCGCGAGCAGATCACCGGCATCCGGGTGATCCGCGCGTTCGTGCGGGAACGTCAGGAGATCTGGCGCTTCGGGATGGCCAACACCTCGCTCACCGATGCCTCGCTGCGCGTGGGCAAGCTGATGGCGCTGATGTTCCCGATCGTCATGCTCATCTCCAATGTCACCGCCGTCGGGGTGATCTGGTTCGGCGGGCATCACGTCGACGACGGCACCATGCAGATCGGCTCGCTCACCGCGATGCTGTCCTACATCATGCAGATCCTGATGGCCGTGATGATGGCCTCGTTCCTGGCGATGATGGCCCCGCGCGCGGCGGTCTCGGCCGACCGGATCGGCGCGGTGCTCGAGACCGAGTCCTCGGTGCGCCCGCCGCGCCTGCCGCAGCCCTTCGCAGGCGATCCGGCGACCGTCGACCTGCAGTTCGCCGAATTCGCCTTCCCCGGTGCGGAGAAGCCGGTGCTGCGCGCCATCCGCTTCCAGGTGGCGCCCGGAACGACAACGGCCGTGGTCGGTTCCACCGGTGCGGGCAAGACCACGCTCGTCAATCTGATCCCGCGCCTGATCGATGTCACCGACGGCGCGGTGTACGTGGGCGGCACCGACGTACGGCACCTCGACCTCGAAACACTGCGCGGCGGAATCGGATTGGTGCCGCAGAAGGCGTACCTGTTCTCCGGAACCGTCGCGAGCAACCTGCGCTACGGCAAACCCGACGCCACCGATGACGAGCTCTGGCACGCGCTCGAGGTCGCCCAGGCGGCCGACTTCGTGCGCGAGATGCCGCAGGGCCTCGACACCCCGGTCGCCCAGGGCGGCACGACGGTGTCGGGTGGTCAGCGTCAGCGCCTGTGCATCGCCCGCGCGCTGGTGCGTAAGCCGCGCATCTACCTGTTCGACGATTCGTTCTCCGCGCTCGACGTGGCGACCGACGCCCGGTTGCGCGCGGCGCTGAAACCCGAGACCGCCGACGCGTCGGTGCTCATCGTGGCCCAGCGGATACAGACCATTCGCGACGCCGACCAGATCGTCGTCCTCGAGGACGGTGCGATGGCAGGCCTCGGCACCCATGACGAGCTGATGCAGCGGTGCCCGGAGTACCGCGGGATCGTCGAGTCCCAGCTCAGTGTGGAGGAGGCTCGATGAGGCCGGGTGGACCCGTCCCCGGCGCCCCGGGTACGAAACCGAAATCGTTCGTTCCGTCGCTGAAGCGGCTGCTGCGCAGACTCGCGCCGGAAAAGTTCTCCGTCGCGGTCATCATCGCGCTCGTCGTCACCTCGGTGGTGCTCAACACACTCGGCCCGTGGTTGCTCGGCAAGGCGACCAACCTGGTGTTCGACGGGTTCGTCGGCAAGCAACTACCGGCGGGGCTGAGCAAGGACGAAACTGTCGAGATGCTGCGTCAGCGCGGGGAGAACACCCGCGCCGACATGCTCTCGGCCATGAACGTGATCCCCGGCACCGGTATCGATTTCGGTGCTGTCGGCCGGGTGCTCACGCTGGTCCTCGTGCTGTACGTGGTCGCGGCGGTGTTCGGCTGGCTGCAGGGCTATCTTCTCAACGTCGTCATCAACCGCACGGTCAAACGCCTGCGCGACGACGTGGAGAACAAGCTGCACCGCCTACCGCTGCGCTACTTCGACACCGCACCGCGCGGCGACGTGCTCAGCCGCGTCACCAACGATGTCGACAATGTCTCCCAGAGCCTGCAGCAGACCATGAGCCAGCTGCTCGTCTCGCTGTTCACCGTGGTCGGCATCCTGATCATGATGTTCTGGATCTCGCCGCTGCTGGCGCTGATCGCCCTGCTCACGGTGCCCGCGGCCATCGTCGTCACCGCGCAGATCGCCAAACGGTCCAAGCCGCACTTCGTGAACCAGTGGAAATACACCGGTGAGGTGAACTCCTCGGTGGAAGAGGCCTACACCGGCCACGAGATCATCACCGCGTTCGGCCGCAGCCGCGAGGTGGGCCGGGAGTTCGACGAGCGTAACGACAAGCTCTACAACGCCAGCTTCAAGGCGCAGTTCATCTCCGGCCTGATCATGCCCGCGATCATGTTCCTCGGAAACGTGAACTTCGTGTTCATCGCGCTGGTCGGCGGCCTGCGGGTGGCCACCGGCAACCTCTCACTCGGTGAGGTGCAGGCCTTCATCCAGTACTCGCGCCAGTTCAGCCAGCCGCTCACCCAGATCGGCGCCATGGCCAACCTGCTGCAGTCCGGGGTGGCCTCGGCCGAGCGGATCTTCGAGATCCTCGACGCCGAGGAACAGAGCCCCGACCCGCTGGTGGAGAACTCGCGCCCGGTCGACCGCGGCCGGGTGGAGTTCGACGCGGTGTCCTTCGGCTACGACCCGGAAACCCCGGTGATCGAACGGCTTTCACTGGTGGCCGACCCGGGCCATGTGATCGCCATCGTCGGCCCGACCGGTGCGGGCAAGACCACGCTGGTGAACCTGCTGATGCGTTTCTACGAGATCGACGCGGGCACCATCTCCATCGACGACGTCGACATCACCACCATCACCCGCGACCACCTGCGTTCGCGCATCGGCATGGTGTTGCAGGACACCTGGCTGTTCCAGGGCACCATCCGCGAGAACATCGCCTACGGCAATCCCAACGCCTCGGAGCACGACATCATCGCCGCCGCCCGCGCCGCCTATGTCGACCGGTTCGTGCACTCGCTGCCCGACGGCTACGACACGGTGATCGACGAGGAAGGCGGCGGGGTGAGCGCCGGTGAGAAGCAGCTCATCACCATCGCCCGCGCGTTCCTGGCCAAGCCGTCGATCCTGATCCTCGACGAGGCGACCAGCTCGGTCGACACCCGCACCGAACTGCTCGTGCAGCACGCCACCGCCGCGCTGCGCCGCGACCGCACGAGTTTCGTCATCGCCCACCGGCTTTCGACGATTCGCGACGCCGACCTGATCGTGGTGATGGAGAAGGGCCGCATCGTCGAACACGGCAACCACGAACGCCTGCTAGAGGAACGCGGCGCCTACTACCGCCTGTACAACGCCCAGTTCGCGGCCGCC
Source organism: Nocardia rosealba (assembly GCF_020216065.1). Lineage (GTDB taxonomy): Bacteria > Actinomycetota > Actinomycetes > Mycobacteriales > Mycobacteriaceae > Nocardia > Nocardia rosealba. Next base: position 57,711 of record NZ_JAIWNA010000005.1, on the reverse strand, counting down.
CAGTAGGGCCCTGGCACCATGGGCGGGTGGCCGACAGCAGCGAATTCTCCTTCACGGTAGGTACCCGTCTCGACGGGGGCCGGCATGGGCGTACCGGTGTCATCGGCACGCCGCACGGGGAGATCGCGACGCCCGCCTTCATTCCGGTGGGGACGAAGGCGTCGGTGAAGGCTGTGCTGCCGGAGACGATGAAGGAGCTGGGGGCGCAGGCGTTGCTCGCCAACGCCTACCACCTCTATCTGCAGCCGGGGTCCGACATCGTCGACGAGGCGGGTGGGCTCGGGAAGTTCATGAACTGGGACGGGCCGACCTTCACCGACAGCGGTGGCTTCCAGGTGATGTCGCTGGGTGTCGGCTTCAAGAAGGTGCTCGCGATGGAGGCGGTCGGGGTGCGCTCCGATCAGGTGATCGCGCCAGGCAAGGAGCGCCTCGCCACCGTCGACGACGACGGCGTCACCTTCCGGTCCCACCTCGACGGCTCGAAGCACCGGTTCACCCCCGAGGTGTCGATGGGCATCCAGCACCAGCTCGGCGCCGACATCATGTTCGCCTTCGACGAACTCACCACCCTGATGAATACCCGTGGCTACCAGGAGAAGTCGCTGCAGCGCACGCACGAGTGGGCGCAACGCTGCATCGATGAGCACGAACGGCTCACCGCCGCCCGCACGCACCGGCCGTACCAGGCGCTGTTCGCGGTGATCCAGGGCGCGCAGTACGAAGACCTGCGCCGCAAGGCCTGCCGTGAACTCGAATCGATCCGGGGCAGTGGCGGAACAGAATTCGACGGCTACGGCATCGGCGGTGCGCTGGAGAAACACAACCTCGGCACCATCGTCGGCTGGTGCTGCGACGAGCTGCCCGAGGCCAAGCCGAGGCACATGCTCGGCATCAGCGAGCCCGAGGACATGTTCGTCGCCATCGAGAACGGCGCCGACACCTTCGACTGCGTGAACCCCTCACGAGTGGCGCGCAATGCGGCGATCTACGTCGACGAAGGCCGGTTCAACATCAACACCAGCCGCTTCCGCCGCGATTTCACCCCCATCGACGAGAACTGCGACTGCTACACCTGCGCGCACTACACCCGCGCCTACCTGCATCACCTGTTCAAGGCCAAGGAGATGCTCTCGGCGACGCTGTGCACCATCCACAACGAGCGGTTCACCGTCCGCCTGGTCGACCGGATCCGCGCGAGCATCGAAGGCGGCTACTTCGACGAGTTCAAAAAGGAATTCCTCGGCCAGTGGCAAGGCCGCATCAAAGCCCCGGGGGAGTAGACCTGGTCGTTCGATTACCACGCTCTGGTGGCGGCATCGGCCGAGAGGCGAACGCCACCAGAGCGTGGTGATCAAGTGCCCAGCTGTCAGCGTGCGGCCTAGTCGTGGAGGGCGTCGACCTGCGCCGGGGCGTAGGTCGGCTCCTTCTTCTTGAGGATCGCGATGACGCGGTACGTGATGGGGAGGACGAGCACCTCGCACACCGTCTTCCAGATGAAGCCGACGATCACGAAGTTGACGAACGACTGCCAGGTGTCGATGCCGATCGCCGGGGCGGCGATCGAGCAGAAGATCAGGGTGTCGGCGAACTCGCCGACCACGGTCGACCCGATCAGCCGGGCCCACAGGTGCTTCTCCTTGGTGCGTTCCTTGATGAACACCAGCGTCGCCGAGTTCAGCAACTGGCCCACGAAGTACCCGGCGAGCCCGGCGAGCACCAGCTGCGGGGTGGTGCCGAGGACGGTGCGGAACGCTTCCTGGTTCTCGTAGAAGCCGGCGGCAGGCAGCCGGACGGCGACGAAGAAGCAGCCGACGGTGAGCAGCAGCGCCGCGAAACCGGTGTAGATGGCGTGGCGAGTGGCGCGGAAGCCGTAGACCTCGCTGAGCACGTCACCCAGGATGTAGGCCAGCGGGAACAGGAAGAAGGCGCCGTCGGTGGCGATCGGCAGGATCTGCAGCGGGCCGAGCACGACCGAACTGCCGGAGAAGAACTCCACGCCCTTGGTGGCGCAGATGTTGGAAATGATCAGCGTCGCGGTGAACACGGCGACGATTACCGGATAGAACCCCCGCGCTACCTGGGCGAATGCCGCATGCTTCGGCGCGGGGTGCCCAGATTCGGCGGGTTTGTCGAGCGAGTTTGCATCAGTCACGGGTTACATCCTCCCTCAGGCGCCCGAAGGGCCCCGCTCGAGCGCACCAGCGCTCCAACCATGCATGCCATAGTCTGTAGCAATGACGAATCCCGGCGATTCCGACGAGTGGTGGAAGCAGTACGGCGGTTCCGGCGTGTCACCGGAGTCCGGCGCGCCGGGTTCGGTGCCGCAGTACCCGACCGCCCCGCCGTCGCAGCCTTCGAGCTACCCGTCCAATCCGCAGCAGTCCGCGCCGCAATACCCGCAGCAGCAGCCGCCGCCGTCGCAGCCGCAGTACCCGAACTATCAGCAGCCTGCCGCGCCGCAGTATCCGCAGCAGCCGCAGTACGGCGGGTATCCGGCGGCCGGGGCCTACAACCCGTACGGTGCGTACCCGCAGCCGCAGGGCACGAACGGTCTCGCCATCGGTGCCCTGGTGTCGTCGCTGATCGGCCTGTGCAGCTGCGGTGTCGGTTCGGTGGTCGGCATCATTCTCGGTGTGATGGCGATCAACCAGATCAAGGAACGCGGGGGTGAAGGCAAGGGGATGGCGCAGGCCGGCATCTGGATCGGTGCCATCTCCCTGGTGCTCTGGCTGCTCTACATCGTTTTCGTGGTGGTCCTCGGTGTGGTCGGCGGGATGGATTCTTCGTCCACCTACTGACTTACGCGGACAACACAAGGGGCGCTTCCGGAATCCGGAAGCGCCCCTTGGCGTTTTCGCAGGTCGGAGCTGAATCAGCCCTTGACGACCTGGGTTCCGCCTGCGAGCTTGTCGTGCCAGCCCTGCTTGTTCGGGTCGTTGTTGATGGTGACCGCGATGTAGATGGAAAGGCCGGTGGTGACCAGGCCACCGAGGCAGTAGATGGCCAGGGGCGCAAGGAAGATATTGCGCTTGAGCGAGGCCTCAGGGGTGAGCTTCGGCGCGCCACCGGGGGCGACGACCCGCAGGCCGAGCAGCTTCTTGCCGAGGGTGGTGCCCTGCGTCACTTCGAAGCCCACGTTGTAGCCCACGTAAGCGATGCCCATGATCACCCACAGGATGATGCCTGCGAGGAACGGGCTGTCCATCAGTGCCATACCGAGGACGAAGTTCAGGATTCCCAGCGGAATACCGATGATGAAACCGTCGATGACCCTCGCGCCGAGGCGGGTACCGAGGTCACCTGCCTGTGCGCCACCGAAACCCTGCTGGTTGTACGGATCGGCACCGTAACCGGGCTGCGGCTGCCCGTACGGCTGCTGGCCGTAGGCGGGCTGCTGCTGACCGTAGGGGTCGGCCTGCCCGTAACCGGGCACCGGCTGGCCGTATCCGGGAGTCGGCTGACCGTAAGGCTGCTGCTGCTGTCCGTATCCCGGCTGCTGCTGGCCGTAGGGGTCCTGGCCGTAGCCGCCGGGCTGACCGCCCTGCGGGTACTGATTGGGGTCGTAACCACCGCTGGTCATAAATTCGTCCTCGTCGTGATCAGTAGATCGGTCGTTGCGTACGTTACGGACATCGGTCTGGTTGGAACAACCCGATAGGCTCGAGTATCCATGGTTTCTCCGGGATGCGCGCCGGGTCGAAAACCGCGCGGAGCTCTGCCGTTGTGCGAGCGGCATATCCGAGTGAATCGGCGATCGCCGCCACCACGTCGCCGGGCGTGTTGCCGAGCGCGATCTGGTCGGAAAGGCTCACCGCCCCATCGCGTTTGGCGAGTCTTCTGCCTTCGGTATTGAGTACCAACGGAACATGGGCGTAGGTGGGCCGCGGCAGGCCGAGCAGGTCGGCGAGATAGGCCTGGCGGGGGGTGGACGGCAGCAGGTCGTCGCCGCGCACCACTTGATCCACGCCCTGGGCGGCGTCGTCGACCACGACGGTGAGGTTGTAGGCGGGGATGCCGTCACCCCGGCGCAGCACCAGATCGTCGACGGCGCCTCGGTAGCGGCCGTGGCGCAGGTCGGTGATCTCGTAGTCGGTCACGTCGGCGCGCAATCGCACTGCGGGCGAACGGCCTTCGGCCCGGCGAGCGGCACGCTGTGCGTCGGTGAGGGTGCGGCAGGTGCCGGGGTAGGCCCCCATCGGCCCGTGCGGTGCGGCGGCGGCCTGCTGGATTTCACGTCTGGTGCAGAAACATTCGTAAGTGCGCCCGGCCGCGGTGAGTTCCTCGATCGTCGACTCGTAGACCGCGAGCCGGTCGGATTGCCGCAGGACAGGGCCGTCCCAGTCGAGTCCGATGGCGGCGAGGTCGTCGAGCTGGCGTTGTGCCGCGCCCGGGCGGACGCGGTCGAGGTCGTCGATGCGCATCCGGAACGCGCGCCCGGTGGTGCGGGCGTAGAGCCAGGCCAGGATGGCGGTGCGCAGATTGCCCAGGTGGAGCTCGCCCGAGGGGCTCGGGGCATAGCGGCCTGCACCTGGTGAACTGGACACCTGTCCGATCCTAGTCGGTCGTGCGGCGCAGCCTCGGCCGCAGCTGTTCGTCGGTGAGCTGGGCGCCGCCTTCGACGGCGTCGAGCAGCTGTTCGGCGTAGGAGATCAGGCCCGCACGGTCGACATCGTGCTGCTGGGCATTCGCCGGGTAGGCGCCGAGCCGCTCGCAGGCGCGCCGCAGCAGCGTGGTCGCACCCTTGGCGTTGCCACGCTGGATGTGGGTCAGGCCGACGGCATATTGGGCAAGACCCTGCCAGAGCATCCGCTCGGCAACCGGCCCGTTCTTCCAGGCCGCCTCCAAAACCTCGTGTGCGTTGAATGCCAATCCGTCGTCCAGCAGTTGCTGGGCGAAGGTCAGAGTTTGCTGGGGGGTCAACTCGAGATCATCGGGAATTCGGGCTACTCCGGCACTGCCGGGCGGCAGTGGTCGGCCCAGTCGGTCGCGTGGGCGGTCGTTACGGGCACGACCTGCGGCGTCGCGGTCACGGGAGATCATCCCCCCATGATCCACGTCCACTTCGGATGGTGCTGATGTGGCCTGTGAGGCGAGCAGGAATGTGACGTATCACGAACCAATCACATGGAAGTAAATCCGCATGTGTCAAGCCCGTGGGGAATGGGTAGGAGGGCCTGGCAATGCTGCCGCAAACGCAAACCTTCGCAAGCTTGGCAAACGGATATGAGAAAGCAAATTCTCATCCGCAAACTTGCGGAAGACCTGCTAGTGTTTCTTCCGCGGGGGCAGCCCCCGGAGGCGGAAACGCCTCATGCGCTGGTTCGTGCCGATCGGTTGCGCGTTCCGGGTGGCAGTGCTGTGGGTGCCACGAAGTAACTCGTCGGTCGCGCCGGAAATCGGAAATGCTGAACCGATTCGGCGGTGTTATCCCGTTCTCACTGATGCAAAGGAGCAAGTGCTGTGGAGGTTGATGTGACGGGCGCTGTGTGGCGCAAGAGCACCTACAGCGGTCCCGATGGAAACTGCGTGGAAGTCGCCTTTCTCACCGGCGGCGAGATCGCGGTCCGCGACACCAAGGATCACGGGCGTGGCCCCGTGCTGGCCTTCGGACCAGGAGCGTGGCGAGCGTTTCTCGCCGACGTCACCGCAGGACAGTTCGCGCGCGGCTGAACCGCCGATGCGCCTGAACCGGGCAGTTCGGGCCCCGGGTCGATAGGACTCGGGGCCTTCTCTCGGCGTGGCCTATCGTGGCCGGGTGACCAGAATGGCCCCGCGCGACGCGACGATGTTCTGGCTGTCGCGCCGCACCGCCAATGATGTGTTCCTGCTCTACTGTTTCGCCGAAACCCCTACTCCTACTGAGGAACTGCGCGCCGCCGTTGCCGAACGCGTAGCGCACATTCCCGACTTGTGCTGCCGGTTGCGCGAGACCGCGCGCGACCTCGACTATCCGCACTGGATTCCGGCCGAATTCATTCCCCAGCAATTCATTGCCCACCGGCCCGACGGCCTGCCGTGGCCCACTCTGCTCGACCGGCTCGGCGAACTTCTGGGTACCGGTGTCGATGCCACCGAACGGCCCTGGCGGCTGCATGTTTTCCGTGGTGTCCGTGATGCGCCGATGTCGATCGGGCCGTCGATGGTGGCGGTGGTTCAGATCTCCCATGCTCTCGCCGACGGCACCCGTGCGGCCGCACTCACCAGATCCCTGTTTGTCCACAGGCATCCCGATGTGTCTGTGGATAACTCGGTGAAACACCGAGTAGATCCTGTGAAAACGCCGGTGAGGCCTGTGGATTACTGGGGACAACTCTGTGGATGGATGGATCCGAGTGTGCCTGGGGTACTACGTTTTCCCCAGCAGCTGATCGCGACGTTCCGCCGTGGTCTGGCGGCGGGCCGTGCCCAACGGGAACTCGCCGAGCGCACCGCCGTCGGCGAAGTGCCCGCGCCCACAACCGGCTTCACGCCCGGTGCGCTCAACACGATGCGGCCCGTCGCGGCGCTCGATCATCAGGTCCGCATGCTCGTCGTCCCCGCGGACACGCTGCGCCGCGCGCACGTCACAGTGACAGTGCTTGCGCTGACCGCGATTTCGCGCGCACTCACCACCTACCTCACCGAGCACGGTCGAGCACCGGAACGCCTCGGTGCCGCGCTGCCGATGGCCGTGCCCGCATCGAGCAACGCGCACAACAACTACCAAGGTCTTTCCATCGACCTGCACATCGAGGAACCAGACCTGCGCGTCCGTGCCGAACTGATCGCCGACGAACTGCGAACCCGTCGTGAACGCGCGCTGAATCCGCTTCTCGCCGTGCAGGATCAAGTCGGTGAAACCGTTCCCGCGCTGTTCGCGGTGCGTGACGTCGCCCGCGCCGACCTCGACACGCCCCCGCAGACGATCGACGGCAACACCGTCGTCTCCAGCGTGAACCGTGGCGCCGCCGACCTCACCTTCGCGGGCGCACCGGTCCTGTTCACCGGCGGATTTCCGGCGCTCGGCACCGTCATGCACCTGACCCACGGCATCCACGGACTCGGCGAAACCATCACGCTCTCCGTGCATTCCGACAAAGCGGCCGTGCCGGATCCCGATCGGTACCTGGCCCTGCTCGCGGAAGCGGTGGACGCCGTGCGTGGCTAACGCTTGCCGGCCCGCCCCAGTTCGTCGCCGATCGCCCGCAGCGCCGAACGCAGCGCGGTGGTCGCATCGGTGCCCGCAGCCTCACCCTCGATCAACCCGTCGATCCGGAACGGGCAGAAGTACCCCGAATCACCCTGGTGCGGGCGGCCGATCTCGATGAGCGGGCGGCCGGTCCGCTGCGCGATGGCGGTGGCGAGTGCCGCGTCGGCCGCACGCGGATCGCGCCGCACGCGGGGGAGGGCGGGCACCGCCTGGGCGTGCACCCGCTCGTACCAGTCGATCACCTCGGAAGGCGCGGCGCGCGTGCCGGTTTCGTAGTGGCCGAGCGCGGCCCGGCTGTACGGAACGCGGGTGGCCAACCCCGCCAAGGACAATCCGGCTTCTTCCCGCAGCCGCCGCAACCGCGCGCCTACGAGTCTCCCCTGCTCGCCCCGACTGGACATGCAGCCATCGTAGAGAACTGTAGACGTTTGTAGACGATTTTTGCTGTCCAAAAGGTCTTGACAGTGACCATACTTTTCCTGGCGGCTTCACCAGAACCTTACCGCGCCACCCGTGCAGCACTGACACGTTCGGAGGGGAAAGCATGGACGTCTACCTGTGGATTGCCGTCGGCCTCTTGGGATTCGGGGCACTCACCCGGTACCTGCTGTTACTACCGCCCGCCGAGACCGTCACCGGCCGTCCGACCGTCGCCGACATCCGCCGCAGGATTCAGTCCGAGCGGGCACCCGGCCACGATTCGACGACACCGTCGCCGCGCAACATCTCCAACAGGAGCTTCTCGGCGTCGGACTTCTCCCTGGCCAGCGCGCTCCAGCCGCGCACCACACCGTCGGGGCCGGACTTCGTCGTCCACGAACCCACCGCATGAGCGCCCTGGGGGTGCAGCGAGTAGTAGATGGTGCCGACCGGGAAGGCGACATCCATGCCACGCACCCAGCCGGTGATCGCGTCGCCGTCCCATACCCGCATCTCACCACGCACACCCGGGCCCGGATCGTCCTCGGCCGCAGCGGTTTCGGCGGTGTCGAGCAGCAGGTGGTCGCCCTCGTGCCGGATCGTCACCTCCGCTACCTCGACCTCGTCGCCGTGTTTCGCCGCCTTCTGCCAGGCTGCCCACCAGCGGCCCGCCAGGTCGACCCGGTTGTCGACGATCCCGGCCAGTTCCGCCAGCGAGATGCGCAACGCGTCGGCCAACCGGATCGCGACCGGAAGGGTCGGCGACTGCTCCTCGGATTCGTACCGGGTGATCTGCCGCGAACTCACCCCGATGGCGGTGGCGAGCGCGGGCTGCGACAGCCCGAGCAACCGCCGCCGCTCCTGAATCACCTTCCCCGTCCCGGTGTTCATACAGTCATCGCCTCCATTGCCGGCCCCTACCGTCACACCCTGCCCGACACATCCGCGCCGGACCCGCCGCCACGGGTCGTCACCGGCGATATCGAACATCACTGGCGCACCGCACATGCCGACTGCGTGGCCGATTCTCCCATCTCTTCGCTCCAGCAGGCCCGTTTCGTGCTGACCGAGCACGACGGGTGCGGACCACGCTGCCTGCAGCACCTCGCGGCCACCGCGTACAGCACGGGTCTGATCGACGACATCTGAGCAGGTCGCGGGGAGTTACGAACGACACGTTGACGAACTCGTGACGAGGCGGCGAACCGGCACGAAACGCCGTTACGGTCGAAGTATGACAGCGGAGCACACGGCGGACGGCGACGATTCGTCCCTCGGACGCCTCGGTTCGCGCCCGCGTCTGCGCCTGCGCCGCCCGTTCTGGCGTCCACTCGAACGCGCGACCGCCGACAACATCGTCGCCGCGCCCACCCCGCTGCGGCCGATCGACCTCACCGACGACGCCGAGGTGTCGCAGGTACTCGATCTGGCGGTACGGGTGGGTGAGGTGGTGCTCGCCGCCGGTACCGGTGTCGGCGACACCTCCGCGCAGGTGCGCTTCATCGCCTCCACCTACGGTCTGGACAAATGCGATATCGACGTCACCTTCGACGCGATCCGCATCTGGGCCGACCGCGGCCCGTACCTGCCGCCGGCCAGCGATATGCGGGTGGTGAAGTACCGCTCGCTCGACTTCACCCGCCTCGCCGCCGTCGACCGGTTGACCCGGCGCATCCGCACCCAGGTGGTTCCGGTGGAGAACGCGCACGCCGCGCTCGACGAGATCGTCTCCGCTCGGCACCCGTATCCGCGCTGGGTGTCGACGGCGGGCTGGTCGCTGCTCGCCGCGGCCATCGCGGTGCTGCTCGGCGGTGGCGTGATACTCGCGGTGATCAGTTTCGCGACGACCGCCGTCATCGACCTGGTGAACCGGGCGCTGCATCAGCTCGGTCTGCCGTTGTTCTTCCAGAACATGATCGGTGGCGTCATCGCCTCGACCCCGGCGATAGCGCTTGCCGCGTTCAGTGACCAATGGCGAGCCGATGCGGCGCTCATCGTCGCGGCGGGTATCACCGTGCTGCTGTCCGGATTGCAACTGGTCGGTTCGGTGCAGGACGCCATCACCGGTGCGCCGGTCACCGCCGCGGCCCGCATGCTCGAAGTGGTGATGATGACCGGCGGTATCGTCGCGGGCATCGGTCTCGCACTGCGGATTTCGACGATCCTCGGGATCGAGGTGCCTGAGATCGCGGCGAACGCCGGTCGCGATACCGAGTTCCTCGCGCTCAAACTCAGCGCCGGTGCGGTGGCGGCTGTCGCGTTCGCGATGGCCTGTTATGCCGAGCGCCGGGCCTTGTTCGCGGCAGCTCTCAGCGGCGCGGGCGGCACCGTGGCCTTCCTCGTGGTCCAGGACATCGGGTTCGGGCCGGTCGTCGCCTCGGGTGCCGCGGCCACGCTGATCGGCATGGCCGGTGGTCTGATGGCGCGGCGCGCGCTCACTCCGCCGCTGGTCGTCGCGGCCGCGGGCATCACGCCGCTGCTGCCGGGTCTGAAGGTGTACCGAGGGCTGTACGCCCTGCTCGAGGACGAAACGCTGCTCGGATTCGGGCAGATCCTCGGTGCCTTCGGTGTCGGTTGCGCGCTCGCGGCGGGCGTCATTCTCGGTGAATGGTTCGACCGGTTGCTCAGCCGCCGCGGCACACCGCGCGACTTCGACCCGACCTACACCAGCGACCGCTGACTCAGATCGCGCCCATCAGCGTGCGCGGTCCGTCGGCGGCGGTGTCGGCCGGGGCCGGGTCCTGGATCCGTGGCTTGCCCGCGGCCCAGCGCATCTGGCTGCGCGCGGCGGCCGCCTCGGTGGAGGCGGGGATGACGAGCAGCGCGAGGCTCGCGCCGTTGCTGCCGACCAGGTGCATGATGCGCGCGGCCTCATCGGCGCCGGGTTCGTCGGCGGTCCAGTCGAATCCGAGCTGGGCCAGCTTGCCGATCTGCGGTCCGACCGCGGTGACCAGCTGGTGCATCTCGGTCATCGGCGTGTCGGTACGCGGCCACCAGGCGCCGTCGATCGGGCCGGGTGCCGTCTTGCGGTCGCGCAGCATCAGCCGGATCGGGCCCGCCGTGTCGCGACCGATAGTCGTGTCAGGTGTACTCACGAAAGTTTCCTCTTGGTGTGTTCGGTCGGCGCTCTCGGCGCCGGCCGGTGTGCGCCGTCGGTTTCGACGGGCACGAAGCCTTTAATACCCAGTTCCGCTGTGTCTGCACGCGCGATTTATCGCGGCGACGACGGCGGTCGGGTGCGGTGGGGGTCTCCCGCACCATCGGGGGTCACTCTACGGATACCCACCGACAGATCCACCGGATTAAAAAGAACAGGGCCCTGACCGGCGAACCGATCAGGGCCCTGCTGTGGCGGAGGATAGGGGATTTGAACCCCTGAGGGCGTTAACCCAACCCGCGTTCCAGGCGAGCGCCATAGGCCACTAGGCGAATCCTCCGTGGAGCAGCATAGCGGGTCGACGGGGGCCGATGCCAAACCGGCCCCCATCTCACCCCGTTGACCTGCTATTTCTTCAATGCGGTCAGGACCTTGCGGACCTGGGTTTCGGCGGCCGAGCGCAGGGTCGACTTGTCGACACTGCCCATCTTGTCCACCTCGATCTCCACCTTCACCGAGATATTGCTGTCGTGCGCGGCGACCACGTAGATGTAGTCGTTCGGGATGGAACCGTAGATGCGCTGCTCGTAGGCGTAGTACGCCTCCGTGCCCAGGCCGCTGAGCGGGCCGTGGTCGTAGTCCTTGCCGGTGGTCTTGGTGTCGTAGCCCTTCCAGCGCGAGTAGTCCGATTCGGTCTCGTAGCTGGACTTGAACGCCACTTCGAGCGAGATCTTCGCGCCGGTACCGCTGCGGCCGGAGTCCTGGTTCTTGGCATCGCAGTTGTAGGAGCCACCACCGCCGTACTCCGAGGGCTCACGCTCGGTGTGCGTGGTCGTCTCCCTGGTCGAGGACCACTGGTTGAGCACCGTGAGGTCGATCAGGTCGCAGGCGTTCTTGCCCTTCTGGAAGGCGTAGTCGCCTTCCCATTCGGACGGGTTGGGACCGAACGGGTTGGTCTCGTCGGCCTTGTTCGCGGCGAAGGCGATGAGGCCGATCACGAGCACGCCGACCAGCAGCACCGCGCCGCCGACGATCCACCACACGGCCTTGTTGCCCGACGACGGCGGGCGCGGCGGCGTCCCCCACTGCTGGGCCGGGTACTGCGGCGGCGCCGCGAACGGCTGTGCGGTGGCGCCTGCCTGGTACGGCATGCCGGTGTAGGGCTGCGGGTTGGCACCGCTCTGATACGGCGTCGCCGCCGGGGGAGCGGTGTAGGGGTTGGCGCCGCTGTGCTGCGGTGCGGGCGGCGCGGTGTAGGGGCCGGGCGTGCCGATGTCGCCGCGCAGGATGGTCGGATCGGCCTGCTGTGGTGGCTGACCCGACTCGGGGCCTGGGCGTTCCCACCACTGCACAGTCGGGTCGGACGGCGGTACGTCGCCGCCGGGCGGTTGCTGGTTCGGGCCGGTCACGCGCGGAACCCCCTCGTAGTCATGGGGAACCGGGACCCCCCTTGCCGATGTCGCACTGATCGTAGCCAGCTTCGGCAGGGGATGACGTATCTATACGCCTACGTACACTGGTTGTTCCGTCGTCGGGCGAGCAGAAACGGAGCACACGTGGGCGTCGCGCGAACACCACGCGAACGGTGGATCGAAGAGGGGCTGCACGTGCTCGCCGGCTCGGGTGTCGACGCGGTGCGGGTGGAAGCGCTCGCCAAACGCATCGGCGTCACCAAGGGCGGTTTCTACGGTTACTTCGCCGACCGCGAGGCCCTGCTGACCGCGATGCTGGAAGCGTGGGAGCGCGAGGCGGTCGACGAGGTGCTCGCCAAGGTCGACCACGCGGGCCTCGACCCCAAGAACCGGGCGCGCATGGCCGGTGTCCTCACCCTCTCCGATCACCGGCTGCTGCCGATCGATCTTGCCGTCCGCGACTGGGCCCGCCGCGACGACGACGTCGCCGCTCGCCTGCGTCGCGTCGACAACGCGCGAATGGCGTTGCTGCGCGAGACGATCGGCGAATTCTGCGATGATCCCGACGAAGTGGAAGCCCGCGCCCTGCTCGCCTTCTGCGCCGTGATCGGCGGGCACTTCCTCGCCGCCGATCACGAGGGCCGCACCCGCGTCGAGGTGCTCATCCGGGCCGCCGACCTGCTGTTCGAACCCCGAAATCGCTAGTACGCGCGATTGCGGCTACACTGGCCGACGGATCCCGCGCGGCGCGCATCCTGTGAACTCCCCCAGGGCCGGAAGGCAGCAAGGGTCAACGGGCTCTGCCGGGTGCGCGGGGTCCCCTTAAATTTCCGGACTCCGCTGCACACCTTCGCAGCGTGCGAGCCCATCCTCCCTGGATACCCTGCCGATTCCCGGCAACCGCCGGGTAACGTTGCGGGTACACCCACCTTGCTGCTTCGAAAGGCTGCCCAGGATGCCCCGGCAAACGCAGATCGGTTTGATGAGCCACGCGGAACTCGTGTCCGAGCACGAGTCCCAGACCGCGAACTACGCGACGCTCAAGACCGAGAAGCTCACGCTGGATCTCACCCGAGGTAAGCCGTCACCGGAACAACTAGACCTCTCCTCGCCCCTGCTGGCCCTACCCGGCGACGGCGACTTCCGCGACGGCACCGGCACCGACTGCCGCAACTACGGTGGCCTCACCGGCCTGCCCGAACTGCGCGCCGTCTTCGGCGAACTGCTCGGCATCCCCGTCGACCAATTGGTGGCGGGCAACAACGCCAGCCTCGAGATGATGCACGACATCATCGTCTTCTCGATGCTCTACGGCACCCCCGACTCCCCGCGCCGCTGGGCCTCCGACGAGCCGATCAAGTGGCTGTGTCCCGCCCCCGGCTACGACCGGCACTTCGCCATCACCGAGGCGCTCGGCATCGAGATGATCACCATCCCGATGCGTCACGACGGCCCCGACACCCATGCCATCGCACGGTTGCTGGCAAACGACCCGCAGATCAAGGGTCTGTGGGCGGTGCCGAACTACTCCAACCCCACCGGTGTGGTCTTCTCCGAAGAGGTTGTGCGCGAGCTGGTTTCGATGCCGGCCGCCGCACCGGACTTCCGCCTTTTCTGGGACAACGCCTACGCCGTACACCCCCTCACCGACACCGCCGCACCGGTGCTCGATGTGCTCGGCATGGCGGCGGCCGCCGGTCACCCGAACCGGCCGCTGGTCTTCGCCTCGACCTCCAAGATCACCTTCGCCGGTGCTGGCGTGAGCTTCTTCGGTGCGTCCAAGGCCAATATCGACTGGTACCTCGACCACGCGGGCAAGAAGAGCATCGGCCCCGACAAGCTCAACCAGCTGCGCCACCTGCGGTTCTTCACCGACGCCGAAGGCGTGCGTGAGCACATGCAGAAGCATCGGCGGTTGCTCGAGCCGAAGTTCGCGCTGGTGCGCCGGATCCTCGAGGATCGGCTCGGGGCGTCGAAGGTCGCTTCGTGGACCGAGCCCAAGGGTGGGTATTTCATCAGTCTCGATGTGCTCGAGGGGACTGCGGCACGGGTGATCGCGTTGGCCAAGGACGCGGGGATCGCGCTGACGGCCGCCGGGTCGGCGTTCCCGTACCGCAACGATCCCGAGGACAAGAACATCCGGATCGCGCCGAGTTTCCCGCAGCTGCCGGAGCTGGAGAAGGCGATGGACGGGCTGGCGACGTGTGTGTTGCTCGCCGCGACGGAGAAGCTGCTCGAAGCCTGATCACGAACGAGGCCCCGCGTACCCCGCCTGCCGGGATACGCGGGGTTTCGCTTATTTCTTGTGGGCCAGGGTGGCGAAGACGGTCACCGAGATGTGGGTGTGGCCCTTGGGTGCGGCCTCTTTGAGGTCGGTGAGGAGTTGGTCCCGGGCCTCGGGGGTGACGGTTCCCCGCAGCACCGCGAGGTCGGCTATGCGGTTGACCAGGGCGCCCGCGCCGATGGTTCGGTCCTGGACCAGCGCGTGGGAGCCGATCTCGTCGACGGTCAGGCCTGCGTCGGTGAGGAGGCCGGCCAGTCTGCGGCCGGAGAGGGGGTTGGTGGTGGAGGAGATCAGGGTGTCGATCACCGCGCGTGCCACCTCGGGGACGCCGGGATGGATGATGGCGGTCGCCCAGTCGGCGTCGACGACTACCGCGCGGCCGCCGGGGCGAAGGACGCGCGCGATTTCGGTCGCGGCGCGGGCGGGGGCGGTCAGGTGCTGGAAAACGCGTTCGCACAGAACGGCGTCGAAAGTGTTGTCGCCGAAAGGCAATCCGTAGGCGTCGCCGGAGACGAAGGTGGCGGTGGAGCCGCGTTCGGTCGCGCGCCGGGTGGCGGCGGCGAGTAGATCCGGGTCGGGTTCCACGCCGACGGCGGTGCCACGGGGACCGACCGCGTCGGCGAAGGTGAACACTTCCGAGCCGGTGCCCGAACCGATGTCGAGCGCGCTGTCGCCGGGCTGCAAAGAGAGTCGTTCATGGGTCCAGGCGCCGAGGGCGCGCACGCCGGGCTGAGTCACCTCCAGGTCATGGGCATCGATCAGCTGGGGTTGTCCCGCCTGATCGAAACGGTCCGGGCGTGGGGTGTAATCCGTCATTCGTACCGCCGATGTGGGTGCAGTGAAATGTGTCACGATGAATATATGACCCGAACGCTGTGCCTTGCCCAGGACGCCGAGGCCGATCAACTACTCAGCACCGACGATTTCGCCTTGCTGCTCGGCATGCTCCTGGATCAGCAGTACCCGATGGAACACGCCTTTCGGGGGCCGCAGAAACTGGCCGGGCGAATGGGCGGATTCGATCTGCGCCGTATCGCCGAGGCCGACCCGGCCGAATTCGAGGAACTCGCCGCCACCCCACCCGCCATCCACCGGTACGGCCGCTCGATGGCCCGGCGCGCGCAGGCGCTCGCCAACTACATCATCGAGCACTACGACGGCGTACCAGCGAAGATCTGGACCGAGGGCGACCCCGACGGCAAGGAAGTGCTGCGCCGGTTGCAGGACCTGCCGGGTTTCGGCGCGCAGAAGGCGAAGATCTTCCTCGCCCTGCTCGGCAAACAACGCGGTGTGCAACCGGCGGGCTGGCGAAAAGCGGCGGGTGCCTACGGCGACGAGGGTTCGCGCCGTTCGGTCGCCGACGTCGTGGATGCCGAAACCCTCGCCGAAGTAAGGGAATTCAAGAAACAAGCGAAAGCCGCGGCCAAAGCGGCCGAGTGAATTCGGCGATTGCGATCTTGGTGCGTTTATTCCTCGTCAGGCAAACGCGTTTACCGGAAGCTTTCCGGCATGAAGATGAGGAAGTTCGCCGTGGTTGCGGCACTGTTGACCGTGGCGACCGGGGTCACCGCGGGCACCGTCAACGCGGCGCCCGAGCAAGCAGCACCGATCAACTACACCGCCGAGGTCGTCGACGAGTCGAGGGCCGTCGTCACCACCGATGCCGGATCGCTGGTCACCGAGGACGGCGCGTTCAAGATCAAAGCGGCCGATGGAACCACCGTCGCGGCCACCCCGTTGACGTTCCGGCTCGACGAGTTCGAGTTGCCGATCGCCGCCGAGATCTCGGGTAACACCGCCACCCTCACCCCGCAGCTCGACCCGGCCAAGGCCGTGTACAAGCCGGTCGCCCTGCCGTACGAGGACAAGGCGCCCTGGAAGACGGAGTACGAGCGTGAGCAGGCCGCCTGGCAGCGCCTGACCTCGACGATCTCGATGGGTGCGACCATCGGCACCCTGGTCGGCGGGCTCGGCGGGGCCGCCGCCGGTTGCATCGCGGGCGCGGCACTCGGCCTCGTCGCCACCGGTGCGCTGCTCACCCTGTTCGGCCTCGGTCCGCTGGGCGGGTGCGTCGCGGGTGCGGCCGCCGTCGGCTTCCTCGGCGTGGTCGCCGGGCAGCTGTTCGTCACCGGACCGGTAGCCGTCGCCGCCGCGATCCAGTACTTCACCACCATCAACCAGCCCTTCACGCCACCGGCCAAGTAGGCCGTCCGCGCGCGAACCCCTCCCGGCGTCCTCGGGAGGGGTTCGTGCTGTGTCACAGCATCATTACGCCTTGCACTGCACCGCGCTGACCTGGTGATTTGCTGTGTGTCACCACACAATTCGCCGGTCGGTCTTGGATGGGCGCCGATTCGGTGTTAATTTGATTGTTATGTCCGGCAACCATCACTCCGCCCCGCGGGTCACCTACGTGACCGCCGCGCTGGGTCTGCGGTTGCCGTTGACGCGCGAACTGTGTCGTTCCTGCCGCTGCAGCTGAGCCCCTCGGGTTCGCGAGCTGCCACACCCCTCGTGTAGGCAAACCCGTTGTTGAAACGGGATTTTCGGCAAGGAACTGCATATGTCTGCCCCCATTCTCGACCGCCCCATTTCGCGGGTGGTCACCGGTCGTCCCCGAGTTTCGCGTCCCGTCGTCGCCCCCGAGCTGCGGCGCAGCGACAACCCCGCCGCCGCCGTGCTGCGTACCGCAGTCGGCGGCCCCATCTCCCGCGACAATGCCGCCCGCGCAACGGGTTTGAGCATCGCGACGGTGAACCGCCAAGTGGCCGCGCTGCTTTCGGCCGGTCTGCTGCGTGAGCGCGCAGATCTCACCGCCGCCGGTGCGGTCGGACGGCCACGGGTGCCCTTCGAGATCGACCACGACGCCTACCTCACCATCGGCATCCACATCGGCGCCGCGGCGACGAAGATCGTGGCCGCCGACCTGCGCGGCCGCATCCTCGGTGGGTTGGCCATCGCGACACCGCAGACCGGGCAGGACTTCGCCGTCACCACGGTCGCCCGCAGCGCCAAGGCGTTCCTGCAGCGCTGGCACCGGCGCACCCCGCTGTGGGCAGGCGTCGCCATCGGCGGACGGGTCGACACGCACACCGGTGTGGTCGACCATCCGAAACTGGCGTGGCAGGGCGCACCGCTCGGCCAGGTCCTCGGCGATGTGCTCGAGCTCCCGGTTTCCGTCGCACCCCACGTGGAAGCGATGGCCGCCTCGGAACTGCTGCTGCCGACCTTCGACGCGCGCGGCCCGGAACAGCCCGCCGACCAGCCCGGCAGCAGCCTGTACTTCTACGTCCGCGAGACGGCGGGCATCGCCGTCACCCTCGACGGGCGGGTGCACACCCCGAGCAACGGCCCGGGTTCCATCGCGCACCTGCCCACCGGTTCGGACGTGCAGTGCACCTGCGGCAGGCGTGGCTGCTTGGAAGTGACCGTCGGCGATCGGGCGCTGCAAGCGCGTGCGGTCGGGCGCGGAATCATCCCGGCGCACAACGGAACCGCGGGCACCACCATCGCCGACCTGTACCGGGCCGCCGAGTCCGGTTCCGAGGGTGCCCGCGAGCTGCTCGCCGAACGCGCGACCATGCTCGGCCAGACCGTCGCCCTGGTCCGCGACATGCTCAACCCGGACCGGGTGGTCCTCGGCGGGCAGGCCTTCACCGGCTACCGCCCGGCCCTCGGACACGTGGCCCGCGCGTTCACCCAGAGCACCCAGCTGCCCCCGACCGACATCCGGGTCAGCGGATTCGGCGGCAAGGTCCAGGAATTCGCCGCCGTCGTCACCTCGCTCAGTGCGTTGTACGCCGACCCGCTGGCCGCCCTGCGCCGGGTGTAGCTACTTGCACGCGCCTTCCAAAGCGGTGATGAAGAACGGGAACTGGGAGGCGAAGCGGTGCAGGTTGCGGTCGCGGTCGTAGCCGGCGAACCAGTACAGGCCGGGCTGGGAATCGGCGGACGGATCCATATCGCGGAAGGTGCGGATCCAGTTGTCGGCGCGACCGCTGATCACCGTGTAGGGCAGGGCGCGGGAGAAGATCGTCTCCTGATCGATCGGTGGGATGCGGTCGCGTGACACCGAGTCGAGTCCGCGACCCATCGCCTTGATCCGGCCGACCACGGTGTCACCCAGCGTGGTTCGGGTCGGCAGGTAGTTCGGCAGCACGACCGCGGCCACCCCGGCCAGCAGGATCGCCACGCCGACCAAGGCGTGCCCGGCGGTCAACGCCAGGGCGACGGTGGTCGCGGCGCCGACGGCGATCAGCGCGGCGCCGATCCAGCGGGGCAGCATCCGCTGCTTCGGATCGGCCAGCGCGCCGGTCGACACCGCGTCGCGGCGCATGGCCTCGCGGATCGGGTCCAGTTGCAGGCGCCCGGGTGCGCGCAGCTCGCGCACGGCGACGGTGTCGGTGCCCTCGGGCAGCAACATGTCGTAGACGACTCTCTCGTACTCGCGCAGCTGGTCGTCGGGCGCGTTCACGCGGCTGATCCGCCAGTCGTCCTCGCCGCGCGCGTTCACCGGGGCGATCCACAGGTAACGGCGCACCGCCAGGTCGACGACGGTGGCGGCGATGTCGACCGGGTCGACGTGCTCGTCGAGCAGCAGACCGGCCTCGCCGGGCAGGACACCGTCGGGGGAGGTGAATTCCATCCGGTCACCGGTGGTGACGAGCGGGTCGAACGTGTCGCTGGTGGCGCGGGCCGTCGCACCGCGCTTGCGGGCGGTGAGCACGTAGGCGATCATCCCGGCCAGGGCCAGCAGCAGGGCGCCGAAGGCGGCGAGGACCGGGGTGGTGAAGGCGAAAAAGTTGTTCGAATCGCCGTCGCGCACATCGGCATTGGCGGGCACCGTGCCGGGCGGCATCTGCAGGGTGAGGTCGATCGCGTCGCCCTTGCGCAGGTCGGTCTGGCTCAGATACAGCACACCGTCGGGTTCGACGTGCACCTCGGCGCATGGGCGCGCACTGCCCGCGGGGCCCAATTTGCAGTCGACGATGCCCATTTGGAAGCTCGGGCTGATCACCGACACATCGAGGGAGGCGATGTCGGCGTTGAGCACGCCGAGCCAGTGGAACATCTGCGTGCCCGGCGCGTCGGCGACGGTGTTGTGCACCGTATACGTGAACTTGGATTCACCGGGCTTGGCCTCGACGACGAACTGGTCGTCGACGGTGGTCGCGGTGCCCGCCCCGGTCGCGGACACATCGGTGACCTTGAACACCCGCTCCACACCGTCGCCCAGGCCCAGGCGCAACGGCAGCGACATCGTGAAGTTCCCGTCGGCGGGCACCGCGACGGTTTCGACGACCCGCAGCACGCCTGTCTCGGTCAAGGTGAGATCGGCGGTGATCGACACCCCCGCGGGCTGCGTGTGGGCTACCGGAGCGGCCGCGAGCAGGCCCGCCGAAGCGAGCAGCAGCGCGCCCGCGGCGCCCCCCCGAAAAGTCAGCATGGCTGCCTACTCTAGACAGCTTGCTATCCTGCGTCAGCGGCTGTCGGCGACGAACTAGACGAGGGGGTACGGGGGACGTGAACCAACCACCGTACGGCTACGGCCCATACGGGCCTGGTGGACGACCGGTTCCGCCACCCCCCGGCTATGGTCGTGCCCCGGGTTATCGCCCGCAGCAGGGCTACGGTCCGCCCGGATACCCACCGCCGCAAGGATATCCACAGCAGCGTCCGGCCTACGGACCGCCGCCGGGCTACCGTCCGCCGCCGATGCCCTACGGTCCGCCGGGCAGGCCGACTCCGCCGCCCCGCAAGCGACGCGGCGGTTTCACCTCGCTGATGTTGGTGGTGATTTTCCTCGTCGTCGGTGGTCTGGTGAAGTTCGCCGTGAACAAAGGCGTCGATCTCGGCATCGACGCGTTCGGCCCGAGGCCGACCACCACCTACACGCCGCAACCCGGGAGCGCGCCCGCCAAGACCGGTGACAACCCGCTGGTCACCGATGCGGACGGCTCGCTGGTGCCCGCCTCCTGCGACTACGCGCCGTGGGGCACCCAGGTGGACAAGGCGCGCAAGTTCTTCGAGTCCGCCGCGGGCTGCCTGGAAGCGGCGTGGAAGCCGCTGATGGCCGCCAACGGGCTGCCCTTCGAGTCGCCGACGCTGAGCATCAGCGCGACCACCGACGGCATCACCACCCCGTGCACCGGCTCCACCAGCAACTTCGCCGCCTTCTACTGCGCGGCGAACAAGACCATCTACATGCCGATCAGCCAGTTGCAGACCGATCAGTTCCGCGACAACTGGGTGGTGTACCTGTCGGTGTTCGCGCACGAATACGGGCACCACATCCAGGCGCAGTCCGGAATTCTGCGCAAGGCCAACAGCGAACGGGTCGACGCGGGAGCGCGCTCGACCAAGGGACTCGAGCTGTCACGCCGAGTCGAGTTGCAGGCCAACTGTTTCGACGCCATGTTCATCGCCGCGTCCAAGGGCGGCGGTTCGCTGTCGTCGGACCAGGTCACCCTCGCCACCCGCGATTCCTACGGGCGCGGCGACCAGCCGGGCGACATGCGCGACCACGGCACCGCCGACAACGGCGGCAAGTGGTTCGAAGCCGGTCTGGAAAACCTGACGCCCCAATGCAATACCTTCATCGCGGCGGCCGGCGACGTGAGCTGAGTCAGCCGCGAGCGTCCTTGGCCAGCGCGCGCAGGCCGCGTTTGCCCGGGGCTGGCAGGTCGTCGCCGGTGTCGGCGAGCCATTCGGCGGTGACCAGCCAGCGGCGCTGGGCGTGCGCGTCGGCCACATCGAAGAACACGCGGCGGCCGCGGTCGTCACGCAGATCGCGCGACAGTGCCGCCCAGCTCGGGGCCCGGCCCTTGTCCACGGTGTGCTCGGCGACGAAACCCGCGACCATCTTCCCGATCATGTTCACCGGTTTCTGCGACACCCGGTTGCCGTATTTCGTTGTGTGCCAACGGCGGGCGGGGCACAGCGAACCCGGGTTCGCGTTGGAGGCGATCCAGCCGGCGCGCTGAGCGCGTTCGATGAGCCACAGGTGTTTCACTGCGGTCGGCGCGATCTCACCGACCCGATCGGCGATGAGTTCGGTGATCTGGGGGTCGGCGAGGATGTCGCGGCGGGTGGGGCCGATGCCGTGCTCGGTCCAGTGCGCGGCCGCGAGCTTGGCCAGAATCCGGCCGAACTCGTCGATGCTGCGTTGTGCCCGCCTGCCGAGCCGTTCGATCCGTTCGGCCTCGCGGCGCATCTCGTTCTGCGCGGTGAGGGTGCGGATCGCGGCCATCGTCGGCACCTGCCCGCGCTCGAGCAGCTGCAGGATGGCGGCGGCGGTGGCCGGGTCGGCGGCCGCCGCGACGGGTAAGGAGTCGCGCTTGATGTCGAAGTCCTGCGGGCTGATCGCCCGGCTCAGCAGTCCGACCGCGGCGTGGTCGCCCGCGAACTCGGTGTGGGCCAGCCAGGCGGCTGCGATGTCATCACACGACAGCACGATGAAACGTTCCTCCGGTCGATGCGGTGGGGGAGCGATCGGTGCGCGAAGGTTGTGCCCCGGTCGGGATGAGGGACCGGCCGGGGTCACCAACCTGATGAAGGTTTGGCCACCGAAGTTGCCGATAACCACGGTAGCCAGCCGCTTGCGCCGCTGTCACGACGGTTCACGGTTTCGTTACATCTGGAAACGGGTCGATATTCGGGGACCTGGTACGGAATTACGCGACAACCAGGATCGACGAACTCGTCCTGTCTCGATTCGCCGAATCGATAACCCTCGATAACCGGTCAGTTGCACCCACCGTGCCCGCTATGCGGCCATGAGTTGAACCTTTAACCACCATGTGATCTACAACACATGTAACCCGCTGTACCGCTATGCCTTTCGGCTCCACCTCTGCGGCGCCAGTCGGGATGTCACACCACACCGGTAGCCTTTGGGCCGTGGCTCTGTACCGGAAATATCGACCGGCGACATTCGCTGAGGTAGTGGGTCAGGAGCACGTCACCGACCCGCTGAGTACAGCGCTGGACACCGGCCGCATCAGCCATGCGTACCTGTTCTCCGGGCCGCGTGGCTGCGGCAAGACGTCCTCGGCGCGCATCCTCGCCCGCTCGCTCAACTGCGTGGAAGGACCGACCTCGCGGCCGTGTGGCACCTGTGGGTCGTGTGTGGCGCTCGGGCCGGGTGGATCGGGGAACCTCGACGTCATCGAGCTCGACGCGGCAAGTCACGGTGGTGTCGACGACACCCGTGAGCTGCGCGATCGTGCCTTCTACGCGCCCGCCGAGTCGCGCTATCGCGTGTTCATCGTCGACGAGGCGCACATGGTCACCACGGCCGGTTTCAACGCGCTGCTCAAGATCGTCGAGGAACCGCCCGCCCATCTGATCTTCATCTTCGCCACCACCGAACCCGACAAGGTGCTGCCGACCATCCGGTCGCGCACCCACCACTACCCGTTCCGGTTGCTGCCGCCCGCGACCATGCGCGGACTGCTCGGCAAGATCTGCGAGCAGGAGCACGTGCCGGTGGAGGAGGCGGTGTATCCGCTGGTCATCCGGGCCGGCGGGGGTTCCCCGCGCGACAGCCTGAGCGTGCTCGACCAGCTGCTCGCCGGTGCCGGGCCGGAGGGTGTCACCTACCCGCGGGCGGTTTCGCTGCTCGGCGTCACCGATGTGGCGTTGATCGACCACGCTGTCGACGCGCTCGCCACCGACGACGGCGCCGCCCTGTTCGGCACGATCGACCAGGTGATGGAGGCCGGGCACGACCCGCGCCGCTTCGCCGTCGACCTGCTCGAGCGTCTGCGCGACCTGATCCTGCTGCGCGCGGTCCCCGATGCCGCCGAGCGAGGCCTCGTCGCGGGCCCCGGCGACGTGCTCGAGCGCATGCGCGACCAGGCCACCCGCATCGGCCCCGCCACCCTCACCCGCTACGCCGAACTCCTCCACGAGGGCCTCGGCGAGATGCGCGGCGCCACCGCCCCTCGCCTCCTGCTCGAGGTCATCTGCGCCCGCATGCTCCTCCCGTCGGTCTCCGACACCGAATCCGCCACCCTCCAACGCCTCGAACGCCTGGAACGCGGATTCGCCGGTGGGGCAATCCCTTCCGCTCGCCCGACCGGCGAAACTCCCGCCCGCCCCGCCGCCGAAGCACCCGCCTCGTCGAGTGCGCAAGGTTCGAGCGCCGAGGGCCGCCGCCGAGGCGCGGAAATCCTCGCCGCCGCCCTGGCGGAAAAGGAAGCCGCCGCGCGCAAGTCGGGAGCTTCCGGCGCTGAGGAAGCCGGTGCGCGCCAGTCCGATGCTTCCGCCGCCGATGATCGCGCACCACAGCCGCACGTCCCCGCCGCTCACGAGGCCACGACCGACAACTCGGCCACCACGCAATCGCCGGTCGACCGTTCGGCTGCATCGGCACCGGCTGCGGGCTCGGCTGCATCGGCACCGGCTGCGGGGTCGGCCGCATTGCCACCGGCCGCCGACTCGGCTGCATCGGCATCGGCTGCACCGGCCGCCGACTCGGCTGCATCGCCACCGGCCGCCGCGACGGCGCCGAACGCGCTCGCGGGACAGGATCCGACTTCGCAAGGTCCGCAGCGAGCGAGTGCGAGCGCCACCGGTATGCGAGGTACCGAGCGCGATGCGGTTTCACGACCGCAGGCGTCGGCGGCGCAAGAGCCTGCCGGCGCTGATCGGGGTGCTGAGCAGGCCTCGCCTGCGCCGCAGCGTCCGTCCGTCGCGCACCAGACGCCCGCCGTGCCGCCGCCGAGTGCCACCGAAACGGCCGCATCGTCGGCGCACGACGAACAAGATCGTGCTGCTCGGTCGTCCGGTGCCTCCCAACCGGTCGTCGACACGCAGGGCGTCGATCCGGCTCCGCCGTCCTCGGTCGACTCGGCTTCCGCCGCCTCCGTATCGGCACCGGCCGTGTCGGACGCCCGCAGTGAGGGTCCGGAAGTTTCCTCGCCGCAGCGTGATTCGCGCGCTGGTACGGCAGAGGAGCCTGTGGCGGGGTCTCGGCGAGACGACGCGACCTCGACGCCCGCGCAGGCCGGCGCGTCCTCGGCTGCGACCGGTAACCCCGAGGTGCCGCAGGGGCAGGCACCCGCGGAGGATCTGCTCGCCCTCGTCGATGCGGCGTGGGCCGACATCAAGACGAAGGTGCGCGAGTTCGGGCTCACGTTGCATGCGTTGATGTCGGGGGCCGCGGTGTCGCGGGTGGAGGGGCAGACGATCGTTTTCGCGCATCAGAGTGCTCCGTTGGCACAGCGGTTGTCCGATCCGCGCAATATCGAGTCGGTGCGGGCGGCCGTGCGGGCGGTACTCGGGCGGGAACTGGATGTGCGCTGGGAGACCGGTGCGCCCGCGGCACGCCCGGCGCCGCAGGCCAAGAACACGGCGGGTCCGGCGGAGAGCAAGCCCGCCGCGCGGCCGCAGTTCTCGCGGCCGAGCCAGGCCAAGGGTGGGCGGGCGCGCACCAGCAAGCCCGACGACGACATTCCGCCGCCCGACTTCCCCGACTTACCCGACGACCCGGGTCCGCAGGACAGTTATGCCGCCGATCCGGCGCGTTCCGGCGGCGAGTCGGCAGGCGCCCCGCGTCCCGCGCCCGGCATTCCCGCGCCGCCGACCCCGGAGGAGGAGCAGGAGATGCTGGCCGCCGCCGCGGTTCCGGTGGCTCCGGGCGACCGGCAGGACCCGGACGAGGTCGCCCTGGCGTTGCTGCGCAGCGAGCTCGGCGCAAAGTCTCTGGACGGTTGACAGCCACCGTCCATACCGCGTTAAGTTAACCGGAGTTCGCACACCACGGTAGTATGAACGGGTGGCCGGGAACTCCGGATGGGCATGGTCCTATGCTCCGCTGGTGCTTGCCGGATTTGTACGGCGTCGAAGACGATTGGTCGTGGCGTTCGTGCGGCCACCGCACCCCAAGGAAGGAAACACTCCGATATGACCACAGAGGCCTACATCTACGAGGCCATCCGCACTCCGCGCGGCCGCGGCAAGAAGAACGGCTCGCTGCACTCGGTCAAGCCGATCGATCTGACTGTTGGTCTGATCCAGGAGCTGCGTGGCCGCTTCCCGAACCTCGACGAGGATCGGATCTCCGACATCATCCTCGGCGTGGTCACCCCCGTCGGTGACCAGGGCATGGACATCGCCCGCACCGCGGTCACCATCGCCGGCCTGCCCGACACCGTCGGTGGCTTCCAGCTGAACCGTTTCTGTGCCTCCGGCCTCGAGGCCGTGAACCTGGCCGCGCAGAAGGTGCGCTCGGGCTTCGACGAGCTCGTGATCGCCGGTGGCGTCGAGTCGATGTCGCGCGTGCCGATGGGCTCCGACGGCGGCGCCTGGGCCCTGGACCCGGCCACCAACTACGACGGCTACTTCGTGCCCCAGGGCATCTCGGCCGACCTGATCGCCACCATCGAGGGCTTCACCCGCGATGACGTCGACGCCTACGCCGTGCGCTCGCAGGACCTGGCGGCCAAGGCCACCACCGGCGGCTACTTCGCCAAGTCGATCGTCCCGGTCAAGGACATCAACGGCCTGGTCGTGCTCGACAACGACGAGCACATGCGCCCCGGCACCACCGCCGAGGACCTGGCCAAGCTGAACCCGGCCTTCGCCGGCATCGGCGAGATGGGTGGCTTCGACGCGGTCGCGCTGCAGAAGTTCACCTACGTGGAGAAGATCAACCACGTCCACCACGGCGGCAACAGCTCGGGCATCGTCGACGGCGCCGCCCTGCTGCTGATCGGTTCCGAGGATGCGGGCAAGAACTCGGGTATGACCCCGCGCGCCCGCGTCGTGGCCACCGCCACCTCCGGTGCCGACTCCACCATCATGCTCACCGGCCCCACCCCGGCCGCCAAGAAGGCGCTGGCCCTGGCCGGTCTGACGATCGAGGACATGGACCTCGTCGAGATCAACGAGGCCTTCGCCTCCGTGGTGCTGAAGTTCCAGAAGGACCTGAACGTCCCGGACGAGAAGCTGAACGTCAACGGTGGCGCGATCGCGATGGGTCACCCGCTGGGTGCCACCGGCGCGATGATCACCGGCACCGTGCTCGACGAGCTGGAGCGCCGCAACGCTCGCTACGGCCTGATCACGCTGTGCATCGGTGGCGGCATGGGCGTTGCCACCATCATCGAGCGGGTCTGACCTTCCAACCGGAACTTCTCATAGGAGAGAACGAAAAACTATGACTGACAACATCATCGGTTGGGAGAAGGACGCCGACGGCGTGGTCGTCCTGACCATCGACGACCCGAGCCAGGGCGCCAACACCATGAACGACGCGTACATCACCTCGATGGCCGCGACCGTTGACCGCCTCGAGGCCGAGAAGGACGACATCACCGGTGTCGTCATCACCTCCGGCAAGAAGACCTTCTTCGCCGGTGGCGACCTGAAGAACATGATGCAGGTCGGCCCGGACAACGCCGCCGACGTCGCGAAGATGCTCGACGGTGTCAAGGCCCCGCTGCGTCGCCTCGAGCAGCTCGGCAAGCCGGTCGTCGCCGCCATCAACGGTGCCGCCCTCGGTGGTGGCCTCGAGATCGCGCTGGCCACCCACCACCGCATCGCGGCCGACGTCAAGGGTTCGGCCATCGGCCTGCCCGAGGTCTCCCTCGGCCTGCTGCCCGGCGGCGGCGGTGTGACTCGCACCGTGCGCATGCTCGGTCTGCAGAACGCGCTGATGCAGGTGCTGCTGCAGGGTCAGCGTCACCGCGTCACCAAGGCCAAGGAAATCGGCCTGATCGACGAGGTCGTCTCCTCCGTCGAGGAGCTGCTGCCCGCCGCCAAGGCGTGGATCGCGGCCAACCCCGAGGCTGCCCAGCCGTGGGACAAGAAGGGCTACAAGATCCCCGGCGGCACCCCGTCGACCCCGGCGCTCGCGGCGAACCTGCCCGCGTTCCCGGCCAACCTGCGCAAGCAGATCAAGGGCACCAACATGCCCGCCCCGCGCGCCATCATGGCCGCGGCGGTCGAGGGTGCGCAGGTCGACATCGACAACGCGCTCGCCATCGAGGGCCGTTACTTCATCAGCCTGCTGACCGGCCCGGTCGCGAAGAACATGATCCAGGCGTTCTTCTTCGACCTGAACCACATCAACGGTGGCGGTTCGCGTCCCAAGGATGTGCCCAAGCGCGAGATCAAGAAGATCGGCGTCATCGGCGCGGGCATGATGGGCGCGGGCATCGCCTACGTCTCGGCCAAGGCCGGCTACGAGGTCGTCCTCAAGGACGTCGAGCTCGCCAACGCCGAGAAGGGCAAGGCGTACTCGGAGGCCATCGAGAAGAAGGCCCTCTCCCGTGGCAAGACCACCCAGGAGAAGTCCGACGCGCTGCTGGCCCGCATCACCCCGACCGCGGACGCCGCCGACTTCAAGGGCGTCGACTTCGTGATCGAGGCCGTGTTCGAGAACCCCGATCTCAAGAACAAGGTGTTCCAGGAGATCGAGGACATCGTCGATCCCGACGCGCTGCTCGGCTCCAACACCTCCACCCTGCCGATCACCCTGCTCTCGGAGGGCGTGAAGCGGTCCGAGGACTTCATCGGTATCCACTTCTTCTCCCCCGTGGACAAGATGCCGCTGGTGGAGATCATCAAGGGTGAGAACACCTCCGACGAGGCGCTGGCCCGGGTGTACGACTACACCCTCGCCATCAAGAAGACCCCGATCGTCGTCAACGACAGCCGTGGCTTCTTCACTTCGCGCGTGATCGGCACCTTCATCAACGAGGCCATCTCCATGGTCGCCGAGGGCGTCGACCCCTCGACGGTCGAGCAGGCCGGTCTGCAGGCGGGCTACCCGGCCGCGCCGCTGAAGCTCAGCGACGAGCTGAACTTCACCACCATGCAGAAGATCTACAAGGAGACCGCCGACGCCATCAAGGCCGCCGGTGGCGAGCTGAACGCTGCCGCGGAGACCACCGCCGCGGTGCTCGACAAGCTGGTCGGCGAGTTCGACCGCAAGGGCAAGGCGGGCGGCGCCGGCTTCTACGACTACGTCGACGGCAAGGCTGTCGGCCTGTGGAGCGAGCTGCGTTCGCTGTACAACTCCCAGCGTGAGCTCCCGGAGGGTGTCACCTTCCAGGACCTCAAGGACCGGATGATGTTCGCCGAGGCCATCGAGACCCAGAAGTGCTTCGACGAAGGCGTGCTCACCAGCACCGCCGACGCGAACATCGGCTCGATCTTCGGCATCGGCTTCCCGGCCTGGTCGGGTGGCTCGCACCAGTTCATCGTCGGCTACCCCGGTGGCCAGGAGGCCTTCGTGGCCCGCGCCGACGAACTGGCCAAGAAGTTCGGCCCCCGCTTCGAGGTCCCGGCCTCCCTGCGCAAGTAGTACCCACCAGCGCCCCACCCCGGCGCTGCTGACCCGACAGCCCCGCCTCGCCACCGCGAGCCGGGGCTGTCGGCGTATCAGTGGGGCTTGGCGTAGTCGGCGTAGCCCTGCCAGTCGAGCATGACGCAGGGTTCGTCGCCGACGACCCAGGCGTCGTGGCCCGGGGGGATGACCATGACGTCGCCGGGGCCGAATTCCTGCTGTTCGCCGTCGTCCATGGCGACGACGATGCGGCCCGAGAGGCAGTAGCCGATGTGGGGTGCTTGGCAGCTGTCGGTGCCCGCGATCGGCTTCACGTGGTCGCTCCAGCGCCAGCCGGGTTCGAAGACGGCCCGCCCGACCGGGCCTGCTTCGGTGTTGACCAGGTCGAGTCGACCCTTGTTCTGTTCGAACGGCCGGGTTTCCTCGGGCGCGTCGAAGTTCATGCGGATGAGCGTGGACATGACATCTCACTTCTGCTCGGGTGATGAGCGGTCATGTCGTGGTCCACCGTGTGGGAGCCTGGCACGGCCCACGGCCGAGCCCACCGAGAAATCTCATCCTTCGCCTCTGCGCCGAGGTGCGCAAGGGTAGGGCCGCTATCGGAACAGGATCGCGGTGATGATGTCGGTGTGGCGGTAGCGGAGGTATTTCTCGACGGTGGCCGCGTCGACGGCGGAGGTGGCGGTTGCCAGCGTGATCACCACGAACTCGGCTTGTGACCCCGCGCGCCATTTGCCGGTCGCGAAATCCTTGATGTAGCTGCCGGGGCGGAGTTCGAAGTCTTTGTCCTCGATCTTGTCGGCGGCCGCCTCGGCGGTGGCTTTGTCCGGCATCGCCAGGATGAACTGGGTGAACTTCAAGCCGCCACCCTCGGCCGACAACACCAGCTCGGCGGCGTACTGACAACCGAGTTCGGTGAGTTTCCCGGCGTGCTCGATGGGGGCGCAACTGTTGTGATCGCGGCCGTCCACCCAATCCGCGTGCAATTCGACATTGTCGAACTTGAAATCCCACGGCCCTTCGTAATCGGTATAACTCAGGCGCTCACCGGATTTCGACGGTGGTTTACCCGTTGTACTCGTCGTGGTCGGCTTGCGGGTCGACGGTACATCCGTCGCCGACGCCGCGACCGCGGAACCGTCTACCCCGTTATTACCCGCCCACACCAGCAAACCCGTGCCGCCGACAAGCCCCGCGACCACCACCAGCGCGATGACGATCCATGCCCCGCCGGAGTTGCGCGGCGGCGGTGCGAGCGGCGGAACTTCCTGCGCGAACTGTGGATACGCCGTCTCCTTCGACGGCTGCCCCCACGGGGCGGGATCCTGTGGTGGATAAGTCATCTCAGCTCCCCCTTCCACGGACGACAATCGCGCCCGAGCCTGCCCCCGAGCTTACCGATCGGCGCTGTCCGGCCGGGTTGGCGGAAGTATTCGAACGGCGTTCACCCGACGGCACTCCGGGGTGGCTAGCGTGCCGGTCATGGGACGTCGACTGAGTGCGGTGGTGTTCGGTGCGGTACTGGCCGGGGTGTGGGCCCCGGTCAGTGACGCCGAGCCGATGGTGCGGGTGCTCGGAGAGCAGGTCATCGAGCACGACCTCGACTTTCAGGGCACGGTGGTCGGTGGGTTGTCTGGCATCGACTACCGGCCCGGCAGCGGCGATTTCGTGCTGATCAGCGACGATCGCTCCGAGAAGAGCCCGGCCCGGGTATACACGGCGCGGGTCCCGCTCGGAGACACCGGTGTCGGGGCGGTGGAATTCACCGGAACCGTGCCGTTGCGTCGCGGCGATGGTTCGATGTATCCGCCGAAGTCGGTCGACCCGGAGGACATTCGGGTCGACCCGCTGACCGGTGACTATTTCTGGACGCAGGAGGGCGAGCGGGCCGGAGTGCTTGCCGATCCCTCGGTGCGCGTCGCCCGATCCGACGGAAGTTTCATCTCCGAATTGCCGATCCCGGAAAACGAACGGATGCTGCCGGATTCGGGCCCTCGCCAGAACCAGGCACTCGAAGCGGCGACCTTCGCGGCGGGCGGCGCGTTGTTCGTCACCGCGCTGGAAGGACCGCTGCTCGGCGACGGTCCCGAGGCGACGCCGACGAGCGGCGCGATCACCCGGATCACCGTGCAGGCCAGGTTCGGTCCGCTCCTCGCCCAGTACCCGTATCCACTCGAACCGGTCTTCACCGATTCGCGTCCGGAGCCCGGCCGGGCCAGCAACGGCGTCACCGCGATCCTGGCCGTCGATCCCGTCGACCCGACCCGATTCCTGGTGCTCGAGCGCGCGTTCGCCGAGGGTGCGGGCAACCGGGTCCGCGTTTTCGAGATCGGCACGGCAGACGCGACGAATATCCTCGACGCACCCGTCGCGGGTGCGCGTCCGGTGACCAAACGTCTCGTCGCCGACCTCACCGACCTCGGCGTGGCGGCCGTCGACAACATCGAGGCGATGACGTGGGGACCTCGGCTGTCATCAGGCGAGCGGACCTTGGTGCTGGTCGCGGACAACAACTTCAGCGCGCGCCAGCGCAGCCAGGTGATCGTTCTGGCCGTTCGCTGACAGTCGGGCCATCCGTTGCCGCCACAGCATCGAATCTCCACCCGTTGGATGCCGGATCGCGCTAGCTTGGATATGTAAGACCGGTGACGCCATTTCGAATCGAGAGGTGGTCACATGGAACCGGAGCCGACGCGCATCCAGGATGGGCGACCCGGATCGTCGCCGGTCGGGACCGATACGCAACGGACCGCCGCGCCGGGCGAGACCGACGAGGCCGTGGTCGCCGAACTCGACGCGATGGGATTGACCGACGCCACCGAGATCGGGCGCGGCGGGTTCGGCGTGGTGTACCGGGCGGTGCAGCCCGCGCTGGATCGCGTCGTCGCGGTGAAGGTGCTGTCCTCGGAGATCGATCAGGAGAGCCGCGAGCGGTTCCTGCGCGAGGAACAGGCCATGGGCAGGCTGTCGGGGCACCCGAATATCGTCGATATCCTGCAGGTCGACGTCACGGGCACCGGTCTGCCGCTGATCGTGATGCCGTACTGCCCGCGCGGCTCGCTGGAGCGTCTTATCCACGACCGCGGCCCGCTCACCTGGGAAGACACCCTGCGTGCCGGCGTGAAGCTGGCGGCGGCGATCGAGTCGGCGCACCGGGCGGGCATCCTGCATCGCGACGTGAAGCCGGCCAACGTCCTCATCAGTGGCTACGGCGAACCGCAGCTCACCGACTTCGGTATCGCCCGCATTCCCGGCGGGTTCCAGACCTCGAGCAGCCTCATCACGGGTTCGCCCGCGTTCACCGCCCCCGAGGTACTCAGAGGCCATGAACCGACCGTGCAGTCCGATATCTATGGGCTCGGTGCCACTTTGTTCGCGCTGCTCACCGGCCATGCCGCATTCGAGCGGCAGGCGGGAGAGAAGGTCGTCGCCCAGTTCCTGCGCATCACCACGCAGGCCGTCCCGGACCTGCGCGCCAAGGACTTCCCCGCCGACGTGGCCGCCGCCATCGAAAAGGCCATGTCCCAGGATCCGGCCGATCGCCCGGCCTCGGCCTACGAATTCGGCGAACTCCTGCGCGACGTGCAGCGCGCCCACGGTCAGATGCCCGACGAGATGGCGCTGCTGGTCACCGGCGACGAGCTCGCCGAGCCGCCTCCGGAAGCCCTCAAAGTGGTCACCGCGCGCCGCAGCTGGCCGCTCACCCTGCAACCGGCGGGAGCGTCGGTGCCGGTACACAAGCCGACCAGCGGCACCCTGCCGCCCACCGCCGCGACCAAGTTCCGTCCGCCCACCCCGGCGCGCGATCCGTTCCCCCGCCCACGACTGCTCGACACCTTGCGTTCGGGTGGTCTGCGCAGGCTCGCGCTGATCCACGCGCCCGCCGGATTCGGCAAGAGCACCGTCGCCACCCAGTGGCGCGCCGACCTCGCCGCCCGCGATATTCCGGTGGCCTGGCTCGGTATCGACTCCGACGACGACAGCGAGATCTGGTTCCTCGCGCACCTGATCCAGGCGATCCGGCGAGTGCGTCCCGATGTCGGCGCCGGCCTCGAGCAGGTGCTGGAGGAACGCCCGTCCGATGCGGTGGCGTTCGTGATCGCCACGCTGATCGACGAGATCCATGCCAGTGACCGGCCGGTGGTCGTCATCGTCGACGACTGGCACCGCGTGCACGACCCCGGTGTGCACCGGGCGATGGCGACGCTGCTCGACAATGGTTGCCACCATGTGCGTTTCGTCGTGACCAGCCGAGACCAGGCCGGATTGCCGATCAGCAGGCTGCGGGTGCGCGACGAGCTGGTCGAGCTCGACGCGGCGGCGTTGCGGCTCACCGAGTCGGAAACCCGCCAGATCCTGGTGGAGCGCAACGGTTTCGCGCTCACCGACGAACAGGTCGAGCAGATCCACGCCGCGACCGACGGTTGGCCCGCCGCCATCCAGCTGGTGAGCCTGACGCTGCGCGGCACCGCCGATCCCGGTCAGCTGCTGGTGCAGCTCGCCGAAGGCGGGCACGGGATGCGGGAGTACCTGGCCGAGAACGTGCTCGGCACGCTGGAACCGGACCTGCTGGAATTCCTGATGGCGATCTCGGTGGTGGAGCGGGTGAACGGCTCGCTGGCCACCCTGCTCGCCGACGTGCCCGACGGTGCCGCCCTGCTGGAGCAGGCCGAGCAGCGCGAGCTGTTCCTGCATCGGCTCCAGCACGATCCGGAGTGGTATCGCATGCAGCCGCTGTTCGCCGAGCATCTGCGCGCGCGTCTCGAACGCGCTCATCCCGGGCGCTCGAAAGTGCTGCACCGCAAGGCCGCTCGCTGGTACGCGGAGCATCAGCTGCTGCGCAAGTCGGTGGATCACGCACTGGCCGCGACCGATCTCAAACTGGCCGCCGACCTGCTGGAAAGCGGCGGAATGGACCTCATCGACGGTTCACGGCTCGCGACGTTGCTCGGCAGTGTGTCGAAACTGCCGATGCAGCAGGTGAGTTCGCGGTCGAAGCTGTTGATGGCGGTGGCGCGGGCCAATATGAACCTGCAACAGTCGGGCACTGCTCGCACCGCCCTCGGCAGGTTGTCGAATCTGCTGGCCCGAGGCGCCACCGGCGGTCCCGAGCTGGCGGAACAGCGGTGCGCGGCAACGGTTCTCGAAGCAGCGGATCGGGTGGCGCACGACGACACCGACGGCGTGGCCGATCAGCTCGCCACCTGCCTGGGAGCGCCGGACGGGCTGCCGGACTGGATCGTCTCGACGGCGGCCAACCTGATGTCGTTCGTGCGCCTGTGTGAGTTCGATTTCGCCGAGGCCACCGCCACCCAGGACTGGGCCGCCGAGTACCACGCTCGTTCCAAGGACCCGCTCGGCCCGGTCTTCGGCCTCTGCGCCCGCGCCGCCGCGGCCTACGAACAACTCGATATCGCCACGGCAACCGCCTGTCTCGAGCAGGCCTACGAGACCGCGCGTACCAAGGCGGGTCCGCGTTCGGATGCCGCGCGCGTCGCGGCGACCATGCTGGGTGAGGTGGCCTACCGGCGCGGTGACCTGGCCACGGCCGACCGGCTGCTCGACGAGAGCCACCAATTGCTCACCCGCGTGGGTCCCGTCGACTTCCTCGTCGCGACCTTCGTCATCGGAGCACGCGTGAAAGCCGCCCTCGGCGACCAGTACACCGCCGCGGCCCGGCTCGAGGAGGGCGCGCGCGTGGCCGCGGCCAACAGCCTGGCCAGGCTCGACGCCAACGTGCGGGCGGAACGTTCCCGCCTCGGCCTGCCGCCGGGCAACGGCGCCAACGGGATCGTCATCGACCCGTCGGGCAATGGCGGACGGCGCAAGACGGGCGCCGCCGCCCTCATCGCCGAGGCGAGGCAGGTGGCCGAAATCCGCACCCTGCTCACCGAACAGCGCCTGCGCGCCGACGACCGCGCCGCCCGCCACGCCCGTGTCCTCTATTCCCGCGTCCTCGAACAATCCCGCCCCCGTGCGGAACTGGACGCCACCCTGCTACTCGCCGAATGCCTCGCGGCGGCAGGCTGGATCGGCGAGGCGACCAACCTGGTCCTGCCGGTCCTGCGCACCTGCGCCGACCTCGGCTGGACCCGCCCCCTCCTCGACGCGGGCCCCGGCATAGTCGGCCTCCTACACGTCCTGCGCACCCAGTCCCACGAAACCGCCCAACACCCCATCCTCGACGGAATGCCCGGCCACTTCCTCGACGAACTCCTGTCGGACTGATCAATCGTCGGTGAGCACGATCAACGCTACCCGCGCTCGTTCCCTCGAAATCACGACCAGTTCGTGAAATTCGATGTGCAGATCGCCATAGTCATTCTTAGTAACGGGGCCCAGGTCGCGTAATTCGAAAACCGCCTCGCCTGCTCGAATCGGCTCGATAACCTCGGTTGCGACGGTGGCGTGCAGCTCTTCGGGTATGCCCCGGCAATTTGCCAGCCAGGCGTTGACAACGGCGATGGCATCGTCAGCGTTGATCGGGTCGAAGGATTGCGGCCCGATGGCTGAGAGCCAGTAAGGACCATGGCGGGTCCCAGCGGGATCCACCCCGCCGCCGACGTAGTCGTCCTTGTACTCGACCGATTCGACCAGTGCACGAAGAATCAGCCTGTCAGTCGGCAGATGATCTGTGATCGCAAAATTCTTGATATCGATCCATTGAAATTTGTGGCCGGTGTCGCTGTCGAACTTGTAGTCGCGAAAATTCACAAACCGACTGTCTAGATATTTCATCAGATATGCCACCTCTTTACCGACACGCCGGGAACATTATTGAAGTCGATCGTGGGGCCGCCTGATCGACTGAATGGGCGATAGGTCACTGTCGACGGCGGATCGCCAGGGATCTTCCAGACCTCGATATCGCCCTTTGGTGTCGACTTCACTTCGGGGGGTCCGAGTTTATCAGTGAGGTCGCGTCGCGCAGCATCGAGTTCTGTGGGACTGACGATTTGGACGTTGTCGGCGTCCTCATTCCCGATCAAGTTGCCGCTGTCGTTCGTTACAACGTCCCTGACGGCCTCGGCCTCCTCGGAGGCGGCGTAGACGGTCATCCCAGCGATGGCCGTTATTGCTGCTGAGACCCCTGCGCTCGCGAGGTCGGGTATAGCGGTGAATCCGCCGCTAGCGGCGCCGATGGTGACCACCGCTCCTACCGCCGTGACCAGCCGGCTCACAGTGACAGTGTTCTTGATGATCACCGCCGTCGATTGGACGATTTCTACGGTGATCGCGGTTCCACCAGCACCGGCTGCAGCAGCACCGACTCCGGCGGTGAGAAAGGCGGCGACACCGACGACCACGGCGGTCAAGGCGATGGCGGCGCCGAGCTCTACCGCGGCGGCCGCGACTTGTTTGCCGATATCCTCGCGCATGGTGCTCAGCGCGTCGTTGTGTTCGGTCAGCGGCGTGGTGATGCCTTTGGCTGCTTCGGCGAGGAGCTTCGCTGCTTGTTCGAGGGTGGCGAGCTTTTCATCGATAGCCATGATGTTCGGATCGCTGTTGCCTTCGAATTTCGCGCTGACCCCGTTGATCCGGGTCGCTGCGCCGGTGACCGTGGCGTGTTCGGCGAAGGTCTTCCACGCGTCACGTGCCGGAGTCGTACAGCGGCTCCGATTCGGTCCGGCGAACGGGTGCCTCGCCGGTAGCGGTTGTCCGGTTGTAATACCACCAGTTGTAGCCATTGGCTTTGAGGACGTCGCCGTAGCGTTGCAGCGCGTTGGCCAATGTTGCAGCGAGAGTGACGATATCGGCGGCGTGGGTATCGTAGGTGGTGATCCAGCTATTGCACGAGTCGTGGTTGCCCGCCATGCCGCCGCATTCGTTTTGCAGGGCGGCAAGTAGCGGGCCGATGGCTAGGCGGCTGCGGTGCTCATGTCGCGTAACCCGTCCACGAATTCTCTTGCCCCGGTTACCCATTGGGTATGAGCTACCTGGTAGGCGTCAGCGGCTATGCCTTCCCAGGTACTACCTCTGAGGGTGGCCACCTTGTCATCGATGTCATCGAGATGGTCGGAAACATAGCCTGCGAGTCCGGCTATTCGTGCGACGATTTGATCGAGTTGGTCCATGTTTACCGAAAACTCCGACCCCATGTCACACCGCCGGCAGGTCGAGGCTGGACATGTTCAACGTATAGGCGTGGTCGGTGTCTTGCTGTTGGTAGTTCTCGGCGGTGATGCCGAGCTTCTCGGCCATCGTTGTGAGTGCGGCGATGATCGTGGCGCCGCCGTCATGAGTTTCGGTCCAGCCGGTACCGAACTGGGTGGCGAGATCGCCCTTCCACCCGCTGGACAGGAGGGAGTCGACTTCGGTGTTGGCAGATGTGAGGGCAGTGCGTAGTGCTTCGGCGATGCCGTACCCCGATCCTGACCGGTACCGACTCGGACTGGTCCGAGTCGGTACCGGTGCGCACTAGGGCTGCCACCAGGGACGAAGGGGGACGTCCCACTTTCCGTTCTTGTCCAGTTTCACGCCGAGGACGTGGTGGAGTTGGACGACGTTGCGCTGGAAGCCGAGGCGGCAGCCTGCCATGTAGAGGCCCCAGACCTTTGCGGTGCCCTCGCCTACCTCGTCGACGCAGGCGTCCCAGTTGTCGACCAGGTTCCTGCACCATTCGTGCAGGGTGAGGGCGTAGTGCTCGCGCAGGTTCTCCTCGTGCAGGACCTCGAGGCCGAGGTTCTGGATTTCGGAGATGATGCGGCCCGAGCCGATGAGTTCGCCGTCGGGGAAGACGTAGCGGTCGATGAAATCGCCCGCCTTGGTGGTTCGGGTGTTGTCGGGACGGGTGATGCAGTGGTTGAGGAACAGGCCGCCGTCGCGGAGCTTGTCCTTGATGAAACCGAAGTAGAAGGGGTAGTTGTGCACCCCGATGTGTTCGGTGAGACCGATCGAGGAGACGGCGTCGAACTCGCCCTCGACGATGTCGCGGTAGTCGCTGTGGCGGACTTCGGCCAGGTCGGCGAGCCCTTCCTCGACGATCTTCTGCTGCGCCCACGCCGCCTGTTCGGCCGAGAGCGTGGCACCGATGACGCGCACGCCACGCTTGGCGGCGTAGCGGACCATGCCGCCCCAGCCGCACCCGATGTCGAGCAGCCGGTCGCCTTCCTTCAGGCGCAGCTTGTCGAAGATCAGCCGGTACTTGTTCTCCTGTGCCTGCTCGAGCGTCCAGTCGCGGTCGCCGTACACCGCGCAGGTGTAGGTCATCGAGGGGCCGAGCACGTATTCGTAGAACTTGTTGGAGACGTCGTAGTGGTGGTGGATCGCCTCGGCGTCACGGGTCTTGGAGTGGCGTAAGCCCTCCAGGGCGATGCGGCGCCAGCGCGGCAGGGTCTCCTGCGGCGGCGGGGCGATCGGCTTGAGCCGCTCCCAGCCCAGCGAGCGGGCGATGGTCACCAGCGACAGGGCCGACGGACGATGGAACTTCATGTCCTGCATGGCCTTCAAGATGTCGTACGGGTCACCGGGGTGCACCCCCTCGGCCACCATGTCACCTGCGATGTAGGCGCGGGCCATGCCGAGGTCACCGGGGGCGGTGGCCAGGTAGTTGATGCCGCGCGGGTTCTTGATGTCGAGGGTGTAGGGCGAATCGGCGGGCCCGGTCGCGCTGCCGTCGTAGGCCGTCAGCCGGACAGGGATGTCACCGTCGATGAGGCTCTCGAACACCTCCGCGATGCTGAGCCGGGTCCCCAGCTCGGCGAGGATCTCGGATCTGTCCTTGAATGTCGTCACTTGCGTTGCACCGCCTTCGAATACAGATTCAGCAGTCGTTGGTCCGGGTCGTAACGGTTCTTCAGTGCGGTATAGGTCTCGCCGCCGTAGAGCTGCGCGAATTCTGCCTCGTCGTAGTAGGAGTCCGAGTACAGGGACTTGTGTCCGTCGAATTCGGAGACGATCTTCTCGATGGCGCGGTTGGCCGCCCCCTCCGGCTGACCGGGTACGGTGGGCACCGCCGACCAGAAACCGAAGTTGACGTAGGTGTGGCGCGGTTCGAGGGGGTACAGCGGCCACGGACGCGCACCGTCGGCGGCGCCGGTTTCGCGCAAACGCAAGGGGCACAGCCAGATCGGTTCGATCGGGATCTCGCGCAGGAACCACTCGGCGAAGTCGGCGGTGCGGTGGACCGGCACCTCGATGTCCTGCACCACCCGCTCCTGCGGCGCGAGTCCCTTGCGGGCCCGGCGCCGGTCGTCGAAGTGGTACTTGCGGTCGAGTGCGACGAGTTTCCAGTAGAAGCTGCTGCGGCGCAACGACTTCGGCCAGAACCGGCGGATCTTCGGGTTCTGGGTGCCGAAGGCGCGCGAGCACCAGAACCAGTCGGTGTCCCAGCGCCACAGGTAGTCGGCGATGGTGAGCCGGTCGGTCTTCACGCCGTCGTCGTGCTGCAGGGAGCGGTAGTAGATGTCCATGCCGGTGTAGTCGCTGACCGGGCCGGGTTCGTCGGTCTGCCTGCCCAGAGTCAGGTAGCTCTCGGTGGCACTGAACACGACGCCGTCCAGGTAGTCGACCTGTTCGCCCTGGTAGGAGCGCTCGGTGACGATGCGTTCCAGCTCGGTTTCCAGCGTGCGCAGGTCGTGGAACCGCACGTGCCGCAGCGCGACATAGGGCTTGACAGCTTCGAGCTCGATTTTCAGGCGAACGGAGTAGCCGAGGGTGCCGTAGGAGTTGGGGAAACCGTGGAAGAGGTCGGCGTGCTCGCCGGTCGGCGTCGCGGTGAGGATCTCGCCCGACCCGGTCAGGATGTCCATTTCCAGCACGGATTCGTGCGGA
The DNA here is from genome assembly GCF_020216065.1 of Nocardia rosealba. Lineage (GTDB taxonomy): Bacteria > Actinomycetota > Actinomycetes > Mycobacteriales > Mycobacteriaceae > Nocardia > Nocardia rosealba. The sequence goes on along the minus strand of NZ_JAIWNA010000005.1, from coordinate 18,240 downwards.
AGACCGTTGCGGAACGAGGTCGACTCGATGCCGAGCCCGGTGACGGCGCCACCGAGGGTGATGGTCTTGAGCTGCGGAACCACCAGCGGGGCGAGCCCGTAGGGGAGGGTGGCCGCCACCAGGTCCTCGTAGGTGGTCATGCCTGCCACGTCGGCGGTTCGGGCCTGCGGGTCGACGGCGATCACCTGCCCCAGCCCCGACACGTCGAGCCCGGGCGCGGTCGTCGCCGCCCTCGCACGGAAAAGGTTCGATGTCTTCTTCGCCAACCGGACGACGGCACCCGGTGGGATGGCGCGATAGCTTGCCAGCAGTCGCTCCACACCCGCGCGGTGCGCGGCGTATCCAGACTCGCGTGCGGCCGGTTCGTGGCCGGCCCTACCCAAAAGACTCACTGCCACTGTGTCGACGCTAGTACGCGCCCGCCCGCGCGGCTACCAGATAGATGCACGCCACGGTGAAATGTCACTCAGCTGTTTCTTCCCGGCCCACCTGACCGGGCAACGCAGTGGGGCGCAAGGCAAGATGTAACCCAGCCCCGCCCATCGTCGGGACCGGTGGGGCCGCGAACTCGAGCGCGCCAGCGCTCCAAAAAACACAGGAGTCAACGGTGGGTCAGGTCAGTGCCAGCAGTTCGATCGTCGTAGCGGCGGATCCGCAGCGCACCCTCGAGGCGATCGGCGACTACGAGACGGTTCGTCCGCGCATCCTCTCCTCGCACTACCGCGACTACAAGGTGATCGAGGGCGGTAAGGGCGCGGGCACCGTGGTGGAGTGGACCCTGCAGGCCACCGAGAAGCGGGTGCGCAATGTGCGCGCGAGCGTGACGGTCGCCGATTCGATCCTCACCGAGCGCGACGCCAACTCCACCATGGTCAACACCTGGACCGTCACGCCCGAGGGCACCGGTTCGCGCGTCACCGTGCGCACCACCTGGAAGGGTGCGGGCGGCATCGCGGGCATCTTCGAGGGCATCTTCGCCCCGCTCGGCCTGAAGAAGATCCAGGCCGAGCTGCTGGAGAACCTGAAGCGCGAACTGGCCTGAGTCAGTATTTGCCGATGTCGAAGAGGTTGCCCTCGGGATCGGCAACGGTCACCCACTGCACGCCGTACTGGTCGAAGTCGCCGATGTGCTTGCCGCCCAGGCTGATCGCGCGCTCGAGGGCATCGGCCCACTGCGTCGAGTGGAAGTCCAGGTGCACGGCGTTCTTGCCCGGAGTCCGGTCGGGCACCTGGATGAACATCAGCACCGGCGACATGCCTGTCGACCGGCCGACCTCGGCGAAGAACGGCGAGGCCGCCGGTTCGACGGGCATGTCGAGCAGCTGGGCGTAGAACTCGGCGAGGGCTGCCGCGTTGTGGCAGTCGACGACGACATTGGCGATGGCGAGGGTCATCGGGTTTCTCCTTCGGTGATGGGCCAGCACACTTCGGTGCGGTATTCGGCCGGGTTGTCGGTGTGCTGCGGTCCCACGAGGTAACGCTCGCGGATCGGTTCGTCGGGCAGGGCTTCGTCGTGTTCGGCGACATAGCTGCCGAGGGCGCCGTAGGTGCGGTCGAAGTCGTCGAACGCGCCGGTGTGCACGGCCACGGCGTAGCGGCGGGCGAGCATGTCGGTGAGTTCGAGGCCGGGTGGCGGGATGAGTTTCGTGCCCGTGGGAAGTGGCAGGTAGGCGCTCACCTCGCCCGACTCGTCGGTGAAGAATTCGGTCGAGTAGGTGGCGCCCGCGATTCCGCCCGGTGTCACGCCCGCGGTGAGGACCGTCTGGAACAGCTGCTCGAAGGCGAGCCCGCACCATTGGCCGATGGCGTCGCGGGCGACTCGATCGGTGCGGGTGAGCGCGGTGCACGCCGGCTCGATCCGGTATTCCACCCGCAGCATCGGCGCGGGCACGGTGAGCAGCGCGCGCAACGAGGTGACCACGTCCCTGGTGCGCTGCAGTTCGGCTTCCATCGCACTCAGGTGTGCGCGCAGAGTCTCGTCACGCGTGGTCGGGTCGGGGGCGGCGAGCACCTCACGGATCCGTGGCAACGGCATGGCCAGATCGCGCAGCCTGCGGATGAGGTGCGCCTGCTCGACCTGGTCGACGGAGTAGCGGCGATACCCGGAACCGGGCGCCACCGCGACCGGCTCGAGCAACTCGATCTCGTGGTAGTAGCGCAGCGTCTTGACGCTCAGAAGCGTGAGGCGGGCGAACTCGCCGATCGTCACGGTGGCTGTCATGGAGACAAGCCAACACCCTCCAGTAGCGGGAAGGTCAACGATCAGGCCGGGGCCAGCACGAATGCCGCGATCAGGCCGCCGCCGCGCCACCAGGAATAGCCGAGCCAGACGCCGGGCGTCACCTCTCTGATCTCGTCGTAGACCGGCGAGGGGTAGTTCAGGGCCCAGGCCGGGGCGGCGTCGAGGATCGAGGGTGCCTGGTAGACGTCGGCCGGGAAGGCCTCGAGCCCGGCACCGGTGACCCGGTTCGTCAGCGTGCCGCCGTCGGGTCCGGTGCGGAACACCTTGCCGATCCACACCGACTGCGCGATGCCGTCCAGCCGTTCCGGCCGAACCACCCAGCCGTTCGTGACGCCCATCGGCACCGCGCCCGCGCTCGCGTCGCGGTAGATCTGATCCTGTTGGCCGACGCTGCAGCGGAACCGCAGCGCGTCGATGGTCGCGGCACGATCGCCGGGGTCGAGCACGCAGCCGGCGCCGTAATCGGCGACGGGTGTCGGTGGATCGGCGGCGGCGCCGACCGGGGTGAGAACGAGCAGACTCGCACATAGAGCCGATGTGGTCACCAGACGAGCACGCATGGCATTCATCCGATCTCCTAGGGTTGCTGACCCGTAGCCCGACCTGTATCGATCCTAGGCCGCGCGCAACGCCGAAGGCCAGGCACCACCCTCCGAGCACCCCGACTAGGCTGGGACGTGGACAAGGCCCGAGCCCCCACCCGATGCACCATCCGGTCGTCGGCCGCGGCTCACGGGGCCGAAAACCCGCGGCGCCAGCCGCCAACAACACAGGAGCCTTCGTGCAACCCGGTGATGGTCAGTTCGACATGCAAGCGCTGCTTGCCCAGGCCCAGCAGATGCAGCAGGCCGTAATGCAGGCCCAGGCCGAGCTCGCCGAATCGGAGGTGCAGGGTCAGGCCGGTGGCGGTCTCGTGCAGGCGACTATCAAAGTGAGCGGCGAGATCACCGCGCTCACCATCGATCCCAAGGTCGTGGACCCGTCCGATGTCGACGGTCTGCAGGATCTGGTGATCGGCGCGATCAACGACGCGATGGCCAACGCGCAGCAGCTGGCCGCCGAACGGCTCGGCCCGCTGTCGCAGGGCCTCGGCGGTTCGATGCCCGGACTGCCTGATTTCTGATGTATGAGGGGCCGGTACAGGATCTGATCGACGAGCTGGGCAAGCTGCCCGGCGTCGGTCCGAAAAGCGCGCAGCGCATCGCTTTTCATCTGCTGCAGGTGGAGCCGCCGGAGATCGACCGGTTGCAGGCCGTGCTGCAGAAGGTGCGCGACGGCGTGCAGTTCTGCGTGTCGTGCGGCACCGTCGCCGATGGTGAGCTGTGCCGGATCTGCGCCGACCCCCGCCGCGACCGCACCATGATCTGTGTGGTCGAGGAACCCAAGGATGTGCAGGCGATCGAGCGCACCCGCGAGTTCCGTGGTCGCTACCACGTGCTCGGTGGTGCGCTCGATCCGCTCAGCGGCGTCGGGCCCGACCAGTTGCGGATCCGGGAGCTGTTGACCCGCATCGGCAATCAGGACGACGGTGTCGACGTGAGCGAGGTCATCATCGCGACCGACCCGAACACCGAGGGCGAGGCGACCGCCACCTACCTGGTGCGCATGCTGCGCGATTTCCCCGGGCTCACCGTGACCCGGCTGGCGTCGGGTCTGCCGATGGGTGGCGACCTGGAGTTCGCCGACGAGCTGACGCTCGGTCGCGCGCTGTCGGGTCGACGGGCGCTCTAGAGCTCGACCCGGGTCCAGTCCGCTTCGTCGGCAACGGGTTTGCCGTTGGTCCAGTCCCAGATGATGCGGGCGACCTCGGCATCGTCGCCGAGTTTCGTCCCGAAGTGCCGGTCGGCCGAGCCGTCACGGTATTCGAGGGTGTAGGTGCCGTCGGGGTCGCGGTAGGTCTGGATGTAGCTCTGTTCGCCGCGTTCGACGATCAGGTACGGGTTCGGCGCGGCCAGGCCCGCTACCCAGCGGTGGGCCAATTCCTCGGTGAGGTAAGGGAATTCGCCCGCGCCGCCGTGGGTGACCGCGATCGGGATGTGCCCGTCGGGGTCGATCAGCCACGACAGCTGCGGGTCGTAGACGGCGTAGCCGCGCGGGGTGGCCAGCTCGAACAGCAGATTGCGGACGAAGCCGATCGCGTCGTACGGCGACGGGACGAACAGGGTGTCGCCGGTCGGACCGCTGACGGGACTGCTGAGGAAGCCGTCCTCCTCGGGCAGCGCGCTGTCGCGGGCGTTGAGTTCGGCCGCGATCTCGGCGATGGCGTCGGTCTCGGGCAGACCTTCCTGCGCGGTCAGGTAGGCGTCGACCTCGTCGATGGAGGAGGCCGCGCCCGACGGCAGAAGGATGTGGTCGTAGCTCACCTGGTCAACCCTACGTAGGTGCTCGGACAGAACTCACCGAGGGCGGGAACACTCCGCTCGGGGCGGCGGCGGGGGAGAATCGGGGCCGATGTGCGTGGTGTCGACCGGCGACGATACGGAGGGCCCGTGACCGAGCTCGATGAGGCGCGACTCGCGCCGGGCGTGCGGGCGCAGGTGGCCGAGCAGTTCGCCCGGTACCGGTCCGCGAGCCGGGCCGACGCGCCGTTCGACGAATGCGGCGGGCCGACCCACGGCTACTACGACGAACTGGTCGACGGCCAGGACCGGGTTCGCCCGATGTGGGCCGAACTGTCGGCGGCCTTCGCCGAGCACGGTGTGGCCGGATTGGCCGATATCGATCACCGGGTGCGCAGGCGGATCGAGGACGACGGCGTCACCTACACCGGCCCCGACGGTAGTGCTCGACCGTGGCGGCTCGATCCCATCCCGCTGCTGGTCTCCGCCGACGACTGGACCCGTCTGGAAGCGGGTCTCGTGCAGCGTTCCCGCGTGCTCGACGAGGTGCTCACCGATGTGTACGGCCCGCGCAGGCTGCTCACCTCCGGTGTACTGCCGCCGCAGGTGGTTTTCGGCAGCGCCGGGTATGTGCGCGCCGCGCACGGCATCACCGTGCCCGGCACGCATCAGCTGTTCCTGCACGGCTGCGACATCAGCCGGTTCGGTGACGGTGACTTCCGGGTGCTCGCCGACTGGGCGCAGGCGCCGTCGGGGGCGGGGTACGCGCTGGCCGACCGCCGCGTTGTCGCCTCGGCGATTCCGGAGTCGTTCGAACACGCCGGGCCGCGTCCGCTGAGCCCGTTCGCACGGGCGATGCGGTTGATGCTCGCCGAGGCGGCCCCCGAATCGGCCGACGGCGCGGAACCCGTTGTGGTGGTGCTGAGCCCGGGTGCGCAGTCCGAAACCGCCTTCGATCAGGCCTATCTGGCGCAGACCCTCGGTTTCCCGCTGGTTGAGAGCGCGGATCTGGTCGTGCGCGACGGTGCCCTGTGGATGCGGTCGCTCGGCAGTCTCGAACGGGTCGATGTGGTGTTGCGGCGCGTCGACGCGGAGTTCGCCGATCCGCTCGACCTGCGTCCCGATTCGCGGCTCGGGGTGGTGGGGTTGGTCGAGGTGTTGCGGCGCGGAGCGGTGACGGTGGTCAACACCCTCGGTAGCGGGTTGCTCGAATCACCCGCGTTGAGCGTCTGCCTGCCACGGATCGCGCGCACGGTACTCGGTGAGGAGCTGCTGCTCGACGGGGTGCAGTCGTACTGGGGCGAGGTGGAAACTGAACGCGCCCATCTGGTTTCACATGTCGGTGAACTGGTGATTCGTTCGGCCGTCGATGGGACGACCATCTTCGGGCCGAATCTCGCCGCCGCCGAACGCACGGAACTCGCGGCACGGATCGAGGCCGAGACGTGGCGGTGGGTCGGTCAGGAACCCGCCGAATTCTCCGTCGCGCCGTCGGTGCAGGAGCGGTCGGGGCTGGCGCCCGCGCCGGTGGGGATGCGGTTGTTCTCGCTGGCTCGGCGCGGTGGGTACACGGCGATGGCCGGTGGTCTCGGTCAGCAGTGGTTGCGGCGCGAACCGGGGCACGTCGCGATCAAGGTGGCGGCCAAGGATGTCTGGGTGCGGGCGGCTCCGGCTGCCGCACCCGCCGCAGCCGATCTCCCGCACGAGGACCGCACGCGCCGCTCCGCGCCGGTGGTGGAGGCGGTGAGTTCCCCGCGCGTCCTCAACGACCTGTTCTGGATGGGTCGCTACGGCGAACGAGCCGAATCGGTGGTCCGGCTGCTCGCCGCGACCCACGATGTCTACCAGGACTATCGCTACCGCCCGTGGATGGAAGGCGGTGCGGCCCTGCCGGTTCTGCTCCGGGCATTGGCAACGACAACGAGCACCGACCACCCCGTGCTCGCGGAGGTAGACGGGTCCGCCGAGCCATCGGCTGAGGCGTCCGCCGATGGTGCGGACTCGCGGGAGGCGGCGGCCGGTGAGAACTCGGAGGCCGGGGCAGCTGCCGATGGAGTCGGCGTGCGCTTGCCGGATGCGGGTGAGCGCGTGGTCGGTGCGTCGGCGGAGGGGTTCAGGTATCTGGCGGCATTGACCGGGGACCGGCAGTCGGCGGGATCGTTGGCGTATGCGATCGAGCACTACGGGGCGGCGGCCAGGGCTGTGCGCGACCAGGTTTCGGGGGATACCTGGATGATTCTCGGTGCCGTGGATCGGGCGCTGGCCGAGTTCCGCGGCGCGGAGGGCGAGACGGCGATGTCGGCGGTGCATTCGTCGACGCTCGCGGGTCTGCTCGCGTTGTCGGGTATCGGGGCGGAATCCCTTGTGCGCGACACGGGTTGGCAGGTGATGGAGATCGGCAAGCGGATCGAGCGTGGTCTCGGGCTGGTGTCGCTGCTCGAATCGACTCTCGCGCGGGAACATTCATCGGAGGCGGAGCAGGTGTTGTTCGACGCGGTGCTCGCCGCCACGGAGTCGGCGGTGATGTACCGGCGCAGGCATCGCGGGGCACCGCAGATCGCCGCGCTGGCGGGACTGCTGCTGTTCGACGCGGCCAACCCCCGCTCGCTGGTGTACCAACTCGACCGGCTCGAAGCCGGGTTCCAGGCGCTGCCGGGCAGTTCCGGGACGTCTCGTTCACAACGACTGCTCGCCGACGCGCAACGCATGGTGCGGCGGGTGGATCCGGCCGATCTCGAGCAGGCCGACGACGGTGTGCGCACCGAGCTGGTGGAACTTCTGGAAGGGGTGCACCTGCGGTTGCGCAAGCTGTCCGAATCCTTCGAGACAACCAAACTCACTGTCCCGCAGGGTTTCCAACCGTTGTGGGGCACCACGAGGACTGTCGGATGAGCACCTACCGCGTGCTGCACCGCACCACCTACGCCTACTCCGGTGAGGTGAGCAGCTCCTACGGACGCGCCTACCTCACGCCGCGCGAGTTCCCCGGCCAGCGGTTGCTCGCCCACGACATCCACATCGATCCCGGCCCATCGGACCGATCCGCAGGCCCTGACGTCTACGGCAACCCGACCACGTATTTCCATGTGACACAGGAACATCGCCAGCTCGTGGTGACCGCCGAATCGCTCGTCGAAGTCGATCAACCCCCGCCGCCGGACGCCGATCTCCCCTGGGAACAGGCCCGTCCGACCGCGAACACCGGCCCCCTCGCCGTCGAATTCACCCTCGACCTGACCCCACCCGAAATCACACCCGACGTCAAAGCCTATGCCGCACAGAGCTTCACCCCGGGCCGTCCACTCCTGGACGCGATCACCGAACTCAACTCCCGCATCCACCACGACTTCCACTACCGCACCGGCTCGACAACGGTGAGCACCAGCGTCGCCGACGTCTTCACCGCCCGCGAAGGCGTCTGCCAGGACTTCGCCCGCCTCGCCGCCGCCTGCCTACGCTCCCACGGCCTGGCCGCCCGCTACGTCTCCGGCTACCTGGCCACCGAGCCACCCCCCGGCCGCGAACGCATGATCGGCGCCGACGCCACCCACGCCTGGACCGCCGTCTGGCTCCCCACCCCCACCACCTGGCTCCCCTTCGACCCCACCAACAACCAACTCCCCGACGACCGCTACACCACCCTCGCCTGGGGCCGCGACTACCAAGACGTGGCCCCCCTCCGCGGAATCATCTACACCGAAGCCGCCACCTCGACCATCGACGTCTCCGTAGACGTCGCCCCGGTCGGCTGACGGTAGTGCAGTACGAGGTGTCCGCGCTGCGGTGTTGATTCAGGCGCGGAGGCGTTCGCGGCGGAGGCGGTCGACTACCGGGAGGTCGAGGGGGGTGAGGGCGGTTGGGGAGATGCCGAGGGCTCGGGCGATGAGGTAGTCGGCGAGTTCGGGGTTGCGGGCCAGGGCGGGGCCGTGCAGGTAGGTGCCGAGGACCGAGCCCTGGACGACGCCTTCGGTGCCGTCGCCGACGCCGTTGCCGACACCGCGGGTGACGCGGGCGAGGGGTTTCGCATCGGGGCCGAGAGTTGTTCCGCCACGATGGTTTTCGAATCCGGTGAGCGGAGCGGAGAGTCCTTCGAGCAAGGGGGTGGTGGTCACCTCACCGATGGCGCGGGTGTCCTGGGGCGAGGTGGTGACATCGAAAAGGCTCACACCGTCGACCTTTTCGCCCGCCGAGGTCTCGTACCAGTTGCCGAGCACCTGGATGGCGGCGCAGATGGCAAGCACGGGAGCACCTTTGGCCGCCGCCTGCTGCAGGCCGGGGTAGCGCTGGAGGTGACGGGTCGCCAGGCGCTGGGCGGAATCCTCCGCACCGCCGAGGGTGTAGATGTCGAACGAATCGGGGACCGGGTCGGCGAGGGTGATCTCCACGATCTCGGCGTCGTACCCGCGCATCCGCAACCGCTGACGCAGCACGAGCGCGTTGCCGCCGTCGCCGTAGGTACCCATCACATCGGGCAGCACCAGCCCGATACGCACAGTGGACTCGCTCATTTGCGGGCCTCCAGATCACGATTCAGATCGCGGAACGCGGTGTAGTTGGCCAGCACCTCGACATGCCCGGCGGGGCACGACGCGATGGCGCGCACCGGATCGGGCACCAGCGTGTGCTCCACACCGGCATAGGTCAGGCGGACGGCCAGGTCGGTGGCCCGCTCACCGGCGGCGACCACCTGCACCCCTTCGAAGTGCTCGAACCGCACATCCCACAGCCACGACAGATCCTCACCGTCGGGCACCTGCCCGTTCACGGCGATCACCAGCCCGGCCGAGGACGGCTCGATCATCGACAGCGCCTCCTGCCAGCCCGCCGGGTTCTTGGCGAGCAGCAGCCGCGCGTCGTGTTCGCCGACGGTGACGGTGCGGTAGCGGCCGGCGATCTCACGCACGGTGCCGGTGGCATCGGTGGCCTTGGTCGCGTCGGCGCCGAGCGCGACGGCAGCGGCAACGGCCTGGGCCGCGTTGCCGCGGTTGGCCCGGCCGGGCAGGGCAAGGTGCAGAGGCGCACGGAAACCGTCGGGACCGCACAGCTGTTCGCCGTCGAGCCACCAATCCGGTTGCGGGCGATGGAAATCGGTGCCGGTGGAACGCCAGTTCTCACCCTCCCAGACGATGGGTTCACCGCTGCGCGGGCAACTGGTCGCGTCGACGGCCCAGCCGCTGCCCGCGGCGACCCACACCACATTGGGATGGTCGTAGGCGATCGACGCGACGAGCACGTCGTCGCAGTTGGCGATCACCACGGCATCGGGATGACGTTGCAGCCCGGCGCGCAGTTTGCGTTCGATCATGTTGATCTCGCCGACCCGGTCCAGCTGGTCGCGGCTGAGGTTCAGCAGCACGACGGCGGCGGGGTCGAGCGCGTCGCACACGTGCGGCAGATGCAGCTCGTCGACCTCGATCGCGGCCAGCGCCACCCCGGGGTGCTGGCTGAGCGCCGCGACGATGCCGGCGTCCATATTGGCGCCGTCGGCCTGGGTGGCGACCTGACCGAGGCTGCCCAGCGCGGCGGTCGTCATCCTGGTTGTCGTCGATTTGCCGTTGGTGCCGGTGATGAGCACCGTCCGGCGGTCGCGACCCAGCTGAGTCATGATCGTCGGATCGATTTTCAGCGCAATCAGGCCGCCGATCATCGAACCCTTGCCGCGGCCCGCCTTCTGCGAAGCCCACGACGCTGCCGCCGCCGCTCGCAAGGCCAGGCGCCCACGCACCGAGATGTCTGCCACGACGCGAGTCTATGTGCGCGGTGTTACGGCTGACTTTCGGGAGCGGTGTGAGCTGCGTCCAGTCGCGTTCACAGGGGCACGTCGAACAGGTTGGGCAGGCCCTTGGCGTAGCGGTCAATGTCGATCACGCGCAGCGGTTCGAGGCCGGGGGTGCGGCGCAGGTGGAACACCTCGCAGCGCGGCGCCGCCGAACCGGCCACCTCGAGCAGGGCGTTCACCGCTGCGCGGGCGGACTCGTTGGCACCCTCCATCGTCGCCAGGTCCACATCGGTGCGGACGTAATCGCCTGCGAGGAACAGATTTTCGATGGGACCGTGCGGTTCGGGGCGGTGGTCCCAGGAGCCGGCGGTGTTGATGAGCAGCGGGTCGGCATTGGCATTGCGACCGCCCTGCCAGGAGATTCCCGGGTCGAGGAACCACGAATGCACCTCGGCGGGACGCAAAAGCTGCTCGCGATCGTTGAGGTGTTCGCTCAGCTGCGCCCACACCTCGCGGAAGATCTCCTCGTGCGTGCACTCGGTGGCCGGTTTGCCGTAGAGGACGCCGGGGGTGTGCCAATCGGAGATGTCGACCGACAGGCAGTCGGCCACCGAACCGTCGCCGAAGGTGGGCAGCTTGCGTGTCCACAACTGGTTCTGGCTGATCGAGGTGAGCGACCACGGCGAATCCACGTACGCCGCGTGACCACGCGAAATGCGCAGCGGCGCGCGGAAATAGATCTGTATGCCGTTCATCCAGTCGACGTGCAGCCGGTCCATCGCCGCGTACTGCGGCGCCAGCTCCAGCACCTCGGCCGACCACAGGGTCCGTGCGTGTTCGACGGGCAGCGCGACAACGAAGTAGTCGGCATCGACCTCGCCGACCCCCGCCACCCGCGCCGCGGCGATGCGCCGATCGCGCACGACGAGCTCTTCCACTCGCGCGTCCAGCTCGAAGCGCACACCCAGCCCGCGCAGATGCGCCACCCACGGGTCGATCCAGGCGGTATTGGTCGCATTGTTGAGCACCCGGTCGAGCCCACCGTCGTTGCCGATGCCCAACGGGTTGCCGAGGAACTGCTCACCCATGCTGCCGATGGTTCTCGTGCTGGCCAGGTCTTCCTTGGCGGCCACCATGATGCTGGTGAGCGTGCGGGCCACGATGGCGCGGAACTCGCGCGAGCGCGTGTGCCCCTGCACGAAATCACGCCACGAGGTGTGCTCCCACTGCCCGAATCGGCGGGCCTGGCAGCTGCTGTTGAACACCAGCAGCCGGTTGGCGAAATAGGCGGCCTCGTCGGCTGGCATTTTCGAGGTGGTGGTGATCGTCGCGGTGAGCGTTTCGCGGACCGCGTCGGCGGTGGTCACGGGCAGGCCCGTGCCGGGCAGGGCGAGCGAGATGTCGTCGCCGCCGCGCCGGGAGAACCGCGCCTCGGGCACGGCGATCAGGTTGTTCCACACCCCATCGGCATTGCCGCGCACCGGGATTCGGCGCATCGTGTCGGGCAGGTTCCGGTAGAAACCGGGGAAGAAACGGAAGCCGTGCTCACCGGGCAGGTCGGGGCGGCCGTCGCGCCCGGTGCCGGGAACGGCGATGCTGCGCGCCTTGCCGCCGAGTGCCCGCGCCTCGTAGACCGTCACCTCGAAACCGCGCTCGGCGAGTTCGTGGGCCGCCGTCAACCCGGCTACACCGCCGCCGAGCACCGCGACCCGGCGTCCGGGTGGAGCGGCCTTCGCGGGCACTCCTGTCACGGCCCCCGCCGCTACCACCCCCGCTGCGACCGTGCCGTGCAGAAAATTCCTGCGCGATACGGGCCACCGCTGTTCCGCCATACGCTGTTCAGCTGCCTTGCTCGAGTATTGCCTGCTATTTGCCACCACTCTAGAGCGCGGCGAAGACCTGGCTATATCGACCTGTGCGCAGTTCGCCGAGCTCGAAACCGACCGGTCACATGCTAGCGACCACCGGCCGGTCGCGGCGGCGATTCGGCAATCGGGTCCGGCCGTTCACCGGCGAACCGGGTGGGTGGCGGATGTGCGACAATGCCGCAGTGCGTGGGAATTGGTGGGGGCGCCGGCGGGCGCACAACGTAGTCACACGGGTTGTTCTCGTCGCGGGGATCGTCGGCTGTTCGGTGAGTATCGGTACGCCGACCGCCGCCGCGGCCCGGCCGCCCGCCATCGACGCCTCGGCCCTGCCGGGCGACGGGGCGCCCAAGCCGTACACCGAGGTCGAAGCGGCGAACCCGTGCACGAGCACGCGGACCAGCCCGTCGACCTCCACCCCACCGGCCCAGAAATTCCTCGGTCTCGAACCGGCCTGGCAGTTCAGCCGTGGCGCGGGACAGACCGTCGCGGTGATCGATACCGGCGTCGCGCGCCATCCGCGGTTGCCGAACATCATCGGCGGCGGTGACTATGTCGCCGACAGCGACGGCACCGTCGACTGCGATGCTCACGGCACCTTCGTGGCGGGCATCATCGCCGGTCAACCGTCCTCGACGGACGGCTTCTCCGGTGTCGCACCGGAGGCGCAGATCATCGGGATCAGGCAGTCGTCGAGCGCGTACCGGCCCAAGGGCCGCGAGGTCGACCCGAACGACCCCAAGAACGGCGGCGGCGTCGGCAATGTGTCGAGCCTGTCGGAGGCCGTGGTGCACGCGGCCAACATGGGCGCCACCGTCATCAACATCTCCGAAGTCGCGTGCGGCTCACCGACGATGAACGACCGCAAGCTCGGTGCGGCCGTCGCGTACGCGGCGACGGTGAAGGACGCGGTCATCATCGCCTCGGCCGGCAACAGCGACAACAAGGCCTGCACCGGCAATCCGGGGATCAACCCGCTGAAACCCGGTGCGGACCCGTGGGATTCGCTGGCTACCGCTGTGACTCCCGCCTGGTACGACGAGTACGTGCTGTCGGTCGGCTCGGTCGACCTCAACGGGCAGCCCTCGTCGTTCACCGTGCCCGGCCCGTGGGTCGGGGTGTCGGCGCCCGGTGAGCAGATCGTGTCGCTGGATCCCAACAGCGGTGGGCTCGCCTACGCGACCGTCACCAACCAGGGCGACAGCAATATCGCGGGTACCTCGTTCGCCGCACCGTATGTCGCCGGGGTGGCCGCGCTGGTGCGTGCCCGGTTCCCGCACCTGACCGCCGCCCAGGTGATTCATCGCATCCAAGCGACCACCCACTCCACCCCGGAGGGCTGGAACCCCTACGGCGGGTTCGGCACCATCGACCCCGTCGCCGCGCTCACCCACGACGTCGACACCACGACCCCGCTGGTGAAGAAGCCGTCGAGCGCGGAGGGACGCCAGGTGCAGCTGGCCGTGCCACCGACCCCGGCCGCCCCCGACAACACCGCGCGGAATGTGGCGTTGATCGGGCTGGGCGTCGTGGTGGTGCTGTGTGTGCTCGGCTATCTCGCCTCGTTCCCGATCGTGCGTGCGCTCGGCGGGCGCAGGGACTGACCGACCGCGGCATCGACCGGGAGCGGTTGCGGACTGCTGGTCGGCGCCGGAAGGGCCTTGGCGGTGGTCGCCGCGAAGGCTCCCGCGATGACGATCACGCCACCGAAAAGTGCTGCGGCCGTAGGTTGTTCGTCCAGCACGAGCCACGCCGCGGCGATGCCGACGACCGGGACGAGCAGCGACAGCGGGGCCACGGTACCGGCCGGATAGCGGCTCATCAGGTACGTCCACAGTCCGGAACCGCAGACGGTGGCCAGGATCGCGATGTAGGCCACCGCGACCAGCGCGGGCGGGCCGGTTTCAGTGGCGAAGGCCGAGCCGAGCGCCGCGAAACCGGTCGTCGGGCCCTCGACGGCCATCGACAGGGCGAGCAGCGGCAGCACCGGCACCACCGACATCCACAGGGTCAGATGCAGTGGGTCGAAGCCGGGGGAGTCGGCACCTGCCTTACGGGCGCCGATATTGCCGAACGCCCAGCCGAGACCGCCCGCGAGGGTGAGCAGGACCGGGAGCAGGGTGGCATGAGCCATGCGGTCCGCACCGATGACCGTCATCCCGAGCACGGCCACCACCAGGCCCGCGATCTGCACCGGCCGCAACCGTTCGCGCAGCAGCACCGCGCCGAGCACGACGGTGAACGGCGCCGAGGACTGCAGGACCAGTGAGGCCAGGCCGGTCGGCATGCCGAGGTGCATGGCGGTGAACAGGAACGCGAACTGCGCGATGCCGAAACCGGCGCCGTAGAGCAGCAGCCAGCGTGTCGGCACGGCCGGGCGCGGAATGAACACGAGCACCGGCAGCGCGATGACGGCGAAGCGCAGGGCGGCGAAGAAGAACGGCGGGAAGTGGTCGAGGCCGATGCGGATGGCCAGGAAGTTCAGGCCCCACAGGACGACGACGGTCAGGCCGAGCAGGCGGTCACGGGTGGTCACGTGATCTATCGTGCGGTCGGCTAATCATCAGGACAATCGAATTAAACTGGACGAATGAAGTAGGTTTACTTCATGTTTTCGGTCGACCGGTTGCGGATTCTGCGAGAACTCGCCGAGCGCGGCACCGTCGCCGCGGTGGCCGAGGCGCTGTCGATGACACCCTCGGCGGTGTCGCAGCAATTGAAGGTGCTCGCCCGGGAAGCGGGCGTCGCCCTGCTCGAGCCGGACGGCAGGCGGGTGCGGCTCACCGACGCCGGGCAGGCTCTCGTGCTCCGCGCGGACGACGTGCTCGCCGCCATGGACCGGGCCGTGGCCGAGATGGCCCACTATCGCGGGTCGCCGCGTGGTCAGGTGCGGGTGGCGTCGTTCCCGTCCGGTGCCGCCCTGCTGCTGCCGCCGGTGCTCACCGCACTCGCCGACAGCGGTGTGGAACTCGTCGCGGGCGACGAGGATCTGCCGCCGAGCGAAGCGTGGAAGCTGCTCGCCGACTACGACATCGTGCTCACCCACCGCGACGAACGCGCACCCTCGCTGGCCGGACCACGACTCGCCGCGCGGGTACTCATGCGCGAACCGATCGATGTGGTCGTCGCGGCGGATCACCCTCTGGCGAACCGTGATTCGGTGCGGCCCGAGGAACTGGCCGACGAGACCTGGGTGAGTGTGCGCGGCGGTTTCCCGGTCGACGACGTGCTCAACTCCATTGCCACCGTCACCGGGGTGCGACCACGGATCGCGCAGCGGCTCAACGAGTTCCGGGTGATCGAGACCGTGGTCGCCTCGGGCTACGGCGTCGCGCTGATGCCACGATTCGCCGTCGCCCACCCGGACCTGACGGTGCTGCGGCTCGACGGGGTGCGGGCGGCGCGGGTGTACGAGATCGTCACCCGGCCGCAGGCACATCGCCGTCCGGCGATCGCCACGGTGCTCGCGGCTTTCGAGGCAGCCGCAGCGGACGTGCTGACTCGCTGAGGCCGGCCGACTCGACAGTCGCGCACCGAACTGGCCTGCGCGGTGCGACGGCCGACGTGGCGAGGCCACGCCGGCCGACTACGTCAGAACTGACCGTGCTGGTACTGGCCCGGCTGGAACTGCCCGGTCTGGAACTGGGCCTGCATACCCGGCTGGAACTGCTGCTGACCGTGGTAGCCGAAATCGTCGGCGACCATCGCGGCCAGCTCCAGCAGGGCGCGCCGGGTCGGCTTGCTCACCAGCTCGAGGTCGATCTCGGCGCCCTCGGCCAGGTGGTCGTCGAACGGGACGACCTGCACCGCGCGGGTGCGGTCGAGGAACAGCTTGCGCAGCTGGTCCAGGTCGACCGTCGAGGCGCCGCGCCGCGACGCGTTCACCACCACGACGGTGCGCTCGACCAGCTTGGAGTAACCGTGGTGGTCGAGCCAGTCCAGCGTCGCCGACGCACTGCGCGCACCGTCGATCGCGGGCGAGGTGACCAGCACCAGCGAGCTCGCCATATCCAGCACACCGGCCATCGCCGAGTGCATCAGACCCGTGCCGCAGTCGGTGAGGATGATGTTGTAGAACGACTGCAGGATGCCGATCGCCTTGCGGTAATCGGCCTCGCTGAACGCCTCCGACACGGCCGGGTCCTGCTCGGAGGCAAGCACTTCCAGCCGGCTCGGCGCCTGCGAGGTGTGCGCACGCACATCCGAGTAGCGGGTGATGCTCTGGTCCTCGAGCAGGTTGCGCACCGTCGAACGGGTCTGGCGCGGAACCCGGTGGGCAAGGGTGCCGAGGTCGGGGTTGGCGTCGATGGCGATCACGCGGTCACCACGCTGGGACGCGAAGGTGGAACCGAGGCCGACGGTGGTCGTCGTCTTACCGACACCACCCTTGAGCGAGAGGATCGCGATCCGGTAATCGCCGCGCACCGGCTGATTCACGCGCTCGACGAGATCGCGATGCACCACATCGGCCGCCGACTCACCCGGATTGATGACACCACCGGACACCTTGTGCACGGCCTTGCGCCACCCGCTGCGCGGCGACTTACGCGCCCGCTTAAGCAGATTCAGATCGTTGACCGAATGCCCCGGCTGCCCGGGCTGCGTCATGTGCTGCGGCTGGAACGGCTGCTGCTGCGGTGCACCCCACTGCTGCCCCGGCGCTCCCATCGGCGCGCCACCGGGGAACTGCCCCTGCGGCTGCATCGGCTGCCCACCGAATTCACCCGGCTGCGGTTGTCCCGGTTGCCCGAACTCGCCAGGTTGCGGTTGACCCGGCATCTGGCCCGGCTGCCCGAATTCACCGGACGGCATCTGGCCCGGCTGGCCGAACTCACCAGGCGGCGGACCCGGCGGCATCCCACCCTGCATGGGCGGCTGGTACATCAGCGGGGGCGGCGGCGCCCAGCTGTAGATCGGCTCCGACTGCGGGCCCTGCGGCGCGACCGGTTCCTGTCCCGGGAACTGCGGCTGCTCCTGGCCCGGGAACTGCTGCCCCGGGAACTGCGGCTGCTCGAACCCGGCCTGCGGTTCCTGGCCCGGATGCTGCGGCGGCGCACCGGGATACGGCTGCTCACCCGTCGGGTACTGGCCCGGCTGACCGGGCCACGGCTGCTGCTCCGGCCCGTTCGCCACCGGGTGCGCGCCACCGCTCTGATACGGGTCGGGCACCGAAAACGTGTTCTGCGCAAAAGGTCCGGGCACGAACCCGCCCGGCTGGAAAACAGTCTGCTCGGAGATCCCGACCTCCGCCTCGGCAGGCGGCTGCTCATCGGGCTTGTCGGTGCTCTCGGCCGCCGGTTCGGCAGCGGCCTCGACGGCTTCGTTCTCGTCGTCGCGCACCGTCTGCACCCCGGAGGGACCGGACGCAGCGTCGGCCGTATCAGCCGACGGACTCTGCAGCCAGGGCGGAGAAGTCGGATTATGGTCGTTGTCGGTCACAGTTCCCCCACTTGCTCGATCTGTTCGAGCAGGAAGCTCGGTGCTGAATGTGCACCAAAACGCTAGCACGCGGCTAATCTTCGCGCGCTAGTGGCAGCAGGCCGACGGACAGTAGTGACGGTGCATGAGCCCAGCTCAGCGAAGGTCTCGAACGGGATCTGCCGGAAGTTGTACACAGGGCCCCAGTTATCCACAGTTCGGTGAGCCACGACCCCGACCGCCCCGCCCGAACGAGACCCCCACCCATCCCGCCACCCGCCGCATTGCCAACCGCACAGCACTACTCGAATCCGTCACTTACCGCACTCCAGCCCGCACGGCACTACTCGAGCCTGTCCCTTACCGCACTCCAGCCCACACCGCAGCACTCGAGCCCATCACTTACCGCACTGCCAGCCGCACGGCACTACTTAAGTCCGCCACCTACCGCACTGCCAGCCGCACGGCACCACTTAAGCCCGCCACCTTCCGCACTCCCAGCCACACGGCGCCACTCCAGTCCGCCATGACCGCATTCCCAGCCCCGCACGACCCGACCTCGAGGAGGGTCCGCCGCGAAGCGGCGCAGCGGCCCGGCCGCGCGAACAGCGCTCGAAGCGCATGCGCCGCAGGCGCGAGTCTCGAGCGCGGTTCGCG
>NZ_JAIWNA010000004.1:341164-466024 GCF_020216065.1 Nocardia rosealba | reverse complement strand
CACCCGTTCGCCGCTCGTGTACCCCGAAGGGCCTTACCGCTCGACTTGCATGTGTTAAGCACGCCGCTAGCGTTCGTCCTGAGCCAGAATCAAACTCTCCGTTGAAGACTCTCGAAACACCCCCAAAGGGGCGAATCAGAAATATCTAACTAGAGTCCGAAAAATCTAGCAAAGCGAACACCAGCAAATTAAGATTCGCTGTTGTTCAAAATGTCCAACCTCCCACGACCGGGGGGTACGCGAAGGCTGGAACCAATAAAAATATTGGCACTGACATTCATCGACACACTATTGAGTTCTCAAAGAACACACGCACAAACATCCACCCGGTGAAGGGTTTCGGTGAGGCAAGGGTTCGTACTGTAGTCCAAGCAACCCGCCGGACGCAAATCCGGAAGAACCCTGAACACATGATCGGTCAGGCGCTCATCGTCCTACCTCGTTTCCCTGTACCGTAGCGGCCCTGTCGGACCAGCTCTTCGGCACCGGGTCGGTGTCCGTGTCGCTCTGACTGGAATAAAGTTACGTGGCTGGAATTCCGATGTCAAATTCCCTAGTCAGGCCGGGTTTCGAACCACAACAAAGGGAGGGTCGCGCGTTGAGCGAGGAACGTAGTGGAAGGCGGCGGCGGTTACGTCGCGTTATGAAGGCCGGCGTGGTGTTGGCCAGTGGCGTGGTGTTGGTGACGGTCTGTGCCAATGCGGCCATGTGGATGTTGTCGTCGGGGCATCGCAGTGATGTGGCCGGAGCGCCCACTGTTCCGGTTGTCATTGTTCCCGGTGCGCGGGTCGCGCCGGACGGGACGCCGATGGCGTACCTGCGGGGGCGCCTCGATGTGGCGATCGAATTGGTCGCGGCGGGGAAGGCGCGCGAGATCCTGCTGTCTGGGGATGCCGGCGGTACTTCCGGCGACGAGATCGCGTCGATGCGGCGTTATCTTCTCGAGCACGGAGTCGATCCGGGCATCGTGCGAGCGGATGGGGAGGGCCTGTCCACGCGGGAGACGTGTGAGCGGGCGCGTTCGATGTTCGGGGTGGAGCGCGCGATCATCGTCAGCCAGTACCAGCATCTGCCTCGGGCGGTCGCGCTGTGCCGGGCTGCGGATATCGACGCCGACGGGGTGGTCGCCTATTGCGAGTGCAGGCGGGCCACCGAGGTGCGCAACAACATCCGGGAGTGGTTGGCGGCGCCCAAGGCGGTCGTCGAGATGATCTTGCGCTGATCTGCCGAAGGGTCATCGGCGCAGGATTGCTGCGAGCCCGGCGCGAAGTCGATCCAGCAGCGTCGGACGGTCGGGTGTTTCCGCAGGGATGTGCGGCTCGGGCGGGGTTTCATTCACCCGGCCGGCCCGCGGGTACACAGGCGCATAGGGAGGGCCCGCCAGGAGGTTTCGGCATCCTGTGCGGATCTCGTCCCACGTGATCGCGGCATCCAGGCCGTCCTCCAGGCTGATTTGCATGGTGTAGAAGTCCCAGGCGAGTTCCTCCAACTCCGGTGGTTCGGGCTCGGGACGCATCGTCAGCTCGAACAGATCGGTGAAGATCATGCGAAGGCACTCGTCGGCGTCTTGTTCGTCGGCCAGTAGGGCGGCGGCGTTGCGGTTCGCGCGCCTGAGCCGGACGGCTACCTCCTGTTCGCGCCAACCCCCGAGGTGAACGATCTCGAGTTCGGCGAGCGCAGTGCGGAACAGTTCCGGGGCGTCGCGGCAATCGGTTCGGTGCAGGCAGGCGAGTTCGATCAGCGCCGGGGAATCGAACCCTCGGGCCACAGCCTCGGCGCCGATCATCGTCAGGTGCGACTCGTCCAGCTCGCCGACGGCGAACAGGTCTGCGGCGCGGTTCAACTCGTCCATCGGGTCAGCGTGCGGTTCCGGGGTTCGGCCGTCAACGCAAATATGGACCGGACTCGAGGTTTCTTCGGATGGGGTTCGGTCAACCCTCTCGTCGGTCCGCGACCGGATGGACCGATTCCGATCACCGCAATTCGAGGAGAGCTAGTGCGCATCGTCAAAGCTGTTGGGATCATGCTGGCCGTTGTGGCCGCCACGGCGATGGGGGCCGGTTCGGCTGTCGCGGAACCGGAGTCCAAGGAGAACATCTACATCGATGTCAATGTGCTCGGGTGCTCGATCGGCGCCGGACTCGGTGGTGACGTGCTGGTGGCACTCACCGGCGGAGGCGGGTCGAGCGCGATGGTGAATTCGTCGCTGGCGGCGCGGCTTCGGGCCGCCGGGTGCCTGCCTCGCCTGTAGGACCAGCGCCGATGGTCTCGCCGACGGTGACGGGACCATCGGCCTACCGTGCCCGTGCACGCGCCATCACGTACCGTGGTGCGAGTTGTCAGCATGCTGGCCGACGGAATGGGGTGCATCGTGAACGGGTCCGAGCATGCCGCGCGGCTCGTGCGTTTCTGGCGGACCGTTGAACTGTTCGGTCCGCAACTGGTACCGGAGGTCGGGGTCTGCCGCGAAACCGGTGCGCTGGTGGTGGAACTCGGCGCCGACGAACCGGCACCGTGGGAAGACCTCACCGCGCTCCCCGCGCTGCAACCGGGCCGGGTATGGCAGTTCGTGGTGTTCGGCGGGCTGTTCGAAGTGGGGCGTGCGCGTGAATCGCTGATGCGCGCCTTCGGGCGGGACGGGCTGGAGCCGGACGCGCGACAGTCCGGAACCACAGCCACTTTCGCAGTGACATTGAGTGACGACGGCATGGTCGTCGAGGGATCGGCGACGTTGTCGGGGCTGGCGTGGGCGATCAACCGGTTGCGCTCCCCCGGCCCCGCCGATCCGGGTTGGGCCGACGGGTTCGAGCACGATTCCTCGGCATTCACCGCCGCGTTCGACCTGCTGACCACCGAGGTACCGAGCGTCGATCCGGACGCCGACGATCCCGGCCCGCGCTGGCGTGCCTTGGATGTGGTCGGTCGTGGCGTCGGCGCCTCGCTGATCGCGGCGGGTGCGGACGGTGTCGTTTCGCCGGGGCTGGCGGGGATGTCGGCCGCCGCGTTCGTGCGCGGCGTCATGGCGAACGAGGAATTCGGTACGCCACTGGTGACCGGGCGGGCGTTGCAGACGTTCGCGGGGGATCTGTGTGGGGCACTCTCGATCCGGTCCGAATTACGCGCCGGTGGGGTGCGGGTGGCGTGTGTGCAGGTCGCGGCCAGGGATGCCGACAGCACGGCGGCCGAGGATCGGCTCAACAGCGGACTGGGCGCGGAGCTGCGTGCGCTCGCTGCGGCGGTGGAGCGTGGGGACGTCGGGGCGGCGCTGCGGGACTACCTCGCGGCGAGTGAAACCTTGCCCATCGATCGGCGGATCGACGTTCGTCAGCGACAGGACGTGATGGTCGAGGGGCTGCTGCCCCAGCGCGTTCCGGACGGGCGGTGGCCGGGTGATCCGCTCGTCGCGGGCCAGCAGTTCGCGGTAGATCAGGCGATGACCGAACTCCGTGACAGGGCAGGGATTTTCGCCGTGCACGGCGCGCCGGGCACCGGAACGACGACGATGCTGCGGGACCTGCTCGCGGCGATCGTGGTCGAAAGAGCCGAGCGGCTGGCCACTTTCGACGACCCGATGGAAGTGTTCACCGGTGTCACCGAGCAGGTGCAGGTCGCCAAGAACTACACCGTCGGCGCGCACCGGCTCGCACCCGAGATGACCGGGTTCGAGGTGGTGCTTGCCACCGGCAGCGACCGGAGCGCCGCCGATGTGGTGGCCGAGATCCAGCACCGCGACGCGATCGACGCCGATGTGCGGATCAACCACTTCGGCGAGTTGGCCGAATTCGTCAGCGGCGAACCTGCGTGGGGTTTGATCGCCTCGGCTCTCGGCGGCGCGAGACGAACCTTCGGGGAGCAGTTCTGGTTCGGCGACCGGTTCGCTACCGAACGCAAGGCGCAGGCCGGTTCGGCGGGAATGCTCGATCTGCTCAAACAGGCTGAGGCGGATCCGGATTCGGTGCCCGACTGGCAGACCGCCGTGCGCGACTTCGAGAGCCGGCGCGAGCACGTTCGAACGCTCGCACAGCAGCGTCAGGACGTGGCCGAGGCGGTCGCCGAACTGCCCGCGATGAACGACGACCTGTTGTCGCTGTCGGCGGAGATCGCCAATGCCGATGCGGCACACGCACACTGGCGCGCACAGCATCAGCAGGCAACCGAACAGCTGCGTGCGGCGCAGGCCACGCATCATCGGGTCAGCACGTTGCTCACCGAGCACGGCGGGCGCAAACCAGGGTTCGCGGAGTCGTTGTCGACCGGGTTCCGGGCGGGGCGGCGGTGGAGTGCGCGCTCCAACGAGCTGTTACGCGAACGGCACGACGCCGAGGCGGAGATGCGGCGGAGGCAGGGCGAGGTCGACCACGCACGTGAGCAGTGGGCGCAGGCGGCCGAGCACGGGCGCACCCTCATCCGCGACCACGTCGCGTTGACCGAGCGGCGGGCACGAGCACTCGACATCATCGAAGCGGCGCGCGAGAACTGGTCGGAGACAATTCCTTTCGGTGATGTCGCGGCCGACGACGAGCAGTTCCAGCTGTGTAATCCATGGGCCGACGAGCAGTACTCGACGGCTCGGCGTGAGCTCTTCCTCTCGGCGCTGCGGCTGCATCGAGCGCTGTTGCTGAACGCCGCGCCCCGGGTGCGCGACAACCTGATCGTGGCGATCGCACTGATCCGTGACGAACTCGCGTTGACACCGAAGGCGGAAACCATCGCGGCCGCCTGGCAGACGCTGTTCCTCGCGGTGCCGATGCTCACGACGACGTTCGCCGCGCTGCCCAAGTTGTTCGCCGGGCTGGGGCGTGAGGCGCTCGGTTGGTTGTTCGTCGACGACGCGGGCCAGGCCGCACCGCAGGCGGTGGCGGGTGGTCTGTGGCGCGCGCGCCGGGCGGTGATCGTCGGTGATCATCGCCAGTTGGGACCTGTTGTGACGCTGCCGACTTCGGCGCAGGAGGCGCTGGTTCACCAGTACGGGCTCGATGCGGAGTGGATGCCGGATCTGGCCTCGGCGCGACAGGCGGCAGATCGCGGCGTGCGGTTCGGGACCTGGCTGACACCCGCTGATTACGACCGGCCGGTGTGGGTGGGAACGCCGTTGCGGGTGCATCGGCGCAGCGATCTGCCGATCTTCGAACTGACCCACCGGATCGCCTACGACGACGACCTGCTCGTCTTCGGCACGCCCGAGCGGCCCGACTTCCCCAGACACGATCGGTGGATCGATGTGAGATCCGCACGCGCCGAAGGGAACTGGATTCCCGGCGAAGGTGAGGCGCTCGGTGCCTTGCTGACGGAGTTGCGGGAGGACGGGGTCGCGGCCGACGACATCCGGGTGGTCAGCCCCTTTCGCGATGTCGCCGACGGTGCGCGGCGTGTCGCCCGCGAGGTGCTCGGGGACGAGTTCGCCGCCGCCCAGGTGGGCACGATCCATGGCATGCGTGGAAACTCGGCCGAGGTGGTTGTGCTGGTACTCGGCACCTCACCCGCCGCGGGCGGTTCGCGGCGCTGGGCCGCCGCCAACCCGAATGTGCTGAACGCGGCGGTGTCGCGGGCGCGGCGGCGGGTGTACGTGATCGGCAACTATCGACTGTGGAGCAGCCAGCGGTATTTCGACGTGCTCGCCCGGCATTGGCCTGCCGAGTCCGATCAGCTGGTCGCTCAGACCGTCAACCGGTAGAACCGCCAGAAGCCGAAATTCTCGATTGGCAGGATGTCGACGGTGGTGAAGCCCGCCTTGTGGGCGTACTCCCCCAGCTGCTCGGCGCGCATTACAGTTCCGGTGCCCGCCGAGCCGGGGTGCGCCATGCCGTCCGGTAGGCAGATAAGCAGGCTGAAGCCGTACATGAGGCGGTCGACATCGCTTGCGGGAGAAGCGAAGTCCGGGTCGACGGCCTCGTCCATCACGATCATCACCCCGCCCGGACGCAGCGCACGGCGTGCGGCCGACAGCACCTCGACCGGGTACGGCATGTCGTGCACGCATTCGAAGGCGAAGACGGCGTCGTAGGTCGCTTCCGGGAGGTCGGCCGTGACGTCGGCATGGTGGAAATGGACGCGGTCGGCTAAGGCGGCGGCATTGGTGGTGGCCATATCGATCGACGGCTGGTCGATGTCGTAGCCGTCGACCCGCAGGTCGGGGTAGGCGCGGGCCAAGGCGATCGAGGACCAACCGCCACCCGAGCCGATATCGGCGACTCGCGCACCGGGGGTAGACAGCAGGGCATGCATGTCGGGGACGGTGGCGAGGTCGGCGGCCAGGCGGTGTTCGAACCAGGGACGGTTCATGTCGGCTTGGGATTCACGCACGTCGGTGCCGTATTCGGACCAACCGACACCGCCGCCGTCGCGATAGGCGCGAACCAGGGCGGGCAGCTGGACCGCCGCGCCTGCCAGCATCCGGGCGAGCGGGGCGAGGTAATCCAGGCTGTTCGTATCGGTGAGCACCTCGGCCACGCTCGCCGGGAGGGCGAAGCGGCCGTCTGGTGTCACCGTGAGGATGCCCGTCGCCGCCTGCTGTTCGAGCCATTCCCGCGCGTATCGGCGATCGCCGCCGGCGCGGGCGGTGAGGTCGGCCGCGTCGGCTGGGCCCGAGGCCAGCGCCGAGTACCAGCCGAGCCGGTCGCCCAGATGGATGGCCAGGATGTCGACCGTGCCGAGCGCCGCCTCGAACAACCGCTGCGCGAACTGCTCACTGGTCTGCTCCACTGCGCTCACTTGGGTCCTCCTGATTCGAGGCGGGCTGGAACAGCCTGCTGAAAGAAGAACGGACAAGGAAACGTCACGGTTCACCGCGTGCCCAACGATTCGATCTCACCGCTGTCGATTGCCGCCTGTTTGCGAGAGGCTGGGCAGAGTTCACAGGATCGGAGTTGTCATGAGGCCGAGCTCATTTCTCGGACCAGCCTGTTGTGCCGCGATAGCTTTTGCTGTCGTGCTTCCGGCGCAAGCCAGTGCTGATCCCGTCACCGATCTGCTGTGCAACAGCGGATCGAGCCAGTTCTGTCCACCGCCACCGCCGCCGCCCCGCGAGTGCCATCCCTCCTACGATCCGTGCGTTCCGACCGCCCCCGACGCCGACTGTGCGGGCGGCAGCGGGGACGGGCCCGCATACACGGGCCCGGTTCGAGTAATCGGCCCCGACGAATATGGGCTCGATGCCGACGGGAACGGGATCGGCTGCCAGAACAGCTGATTCTCTGCTGGCTACGCGCGGTTAAGGCGTATCGAACAAGGGTGCGCCGGGTTCCACGACTGTGTCGATCGTGTCGGGATTGATGGAGTTCTTCGGGGAATCCATTACGACGATCGGGCAGATGATCGGGTTGCCGGTGGCGGCGATCTCGGTGGGGTCGAAGGTGACGATGGGGGTGCCGGTCTCGACGGTTTCGCCTTCGGTGGCGTGGAGGGTGAAGCCTTCGCCTTTGAGTTTCACCGTGTCGATGCCGAGGTGGACCAGGACACCGACGCCGCCGCCGAAGACCACGAAGGCGTGGGGGTGGAGTTTGAGGAGCTTGCCGGTGATGGGGGCGGTGACGGTGAGGGGGCCTCGGGTGCGGTCGGGGTCGATGGCCACGCCGGAGCCGACCAGTTGATCGGCGAAGACCTGGTCGGGAACTTCCGACAGCGGGATGACGCGGCCGGCGAGTGGAGCGGTGACGTTCACAGGATGTCCCCGATGTCCTCGGCCAGGGTGTCGGCTTCGGGGCCGACGACGACCTGCACGACGGTGCCCGACTTGAGGACACCGTGGGCGCCTGCCGCCTTGAGCGCGGCCTCGTCGACCTTGGCGCCGTCGCGTACCTCGGTGCGCAAACGGGTGATGCACGCCTCGATCTCGACAATGTTCTCCGCGCCGCCCAGGCCCTGGACGATCGCTTCCGCTTTGGACATGTGTTCTCCCTTTCCGCGGTGGTAGCCGGTTCCAGTATGGGAGCCTCGGTTGTGCGCCACGTCATATTTCACGGTTGACATCCGACGGCCACCTGGTCAAACTGACAACTGGTTATGACCGGACAGTACCCGTCAGAGCCACTGGTTCACAACCGCTGGACGAAGAAGGTCGACATGACTGCCGTTACCGACAGCCCCAAGCAAGAATCCAAGACATTCGCGGGATTGCAGCGCCTGGGCCGCAGCCTGATGCTGCCCATCGCCGTGCTTCCCGCGGCGGGCATCCTGTTACGTCTCGGCCAGGACGACCTACTCGGCCGCTTCTCCGCGCTGGAAAGCGCGGCGTCGGTGATTTCGGCGGCGGGCCAGGCGGTGTTCACCTGGTTGCCGCTGATCTTCGCCGTGGGCATCGCCATCGGCTGGGCCAAGAAGGCCGACGGGTCGACCGCACTGGCCGCCGTGGTCGGTTACATGGTGATCAACGGCGTGTTCGAGGCGATGTCGCCGATCGTGCTGGAAGGCAAGACCGACCCCAAGGGCGCACAGGCTCTCATCAACTACGGCGTGCTCGGCGGCATCGTGATGGGTCTGCTCTCGGCGATCCTGTGGCAG
This sequence comes from Nocardia rosealba, assembly GCF_020216065.1. Classification (GTDB taxonomy): domain Bacteria; phylum Actinomycetota; class Actinomycetes; order Mycobacteriales; family Mycobacteriaceae; genus Nocardia; species Nocardia rosealba. The sequence goes on along the minus strand of NZ_JAIWNA010000004.1, from coordinate 457,525 downwards.
CGGTTCTATCGCACGAAGCTGCCCGACTTCCTCGGGTTCTTCAACGGCAGACGACTGGTGCCCATCCTCACCGCCGTCACCGGTCTGGTGGTCGGTGTCGCGATGGCCTTCCTGTATCCGGCGTTCAACTCGGCGCTCACCTGGGTCGGTGAGGCGGTCGCGGACAATTCGGTGGTCGGTGGCGGTATCTACGGCGCGGCCAACCGGCTGCTGATTCCCACCGGACTGCACCACATTCTGAACTCCACGGTCTGGTTCCTCGTCGGCGACTACACCGATGCTTCCGGTCAGCTGGTGCGCGGCGATCTGAACCGCTTCTTCGCGGGTGACCCGAGCGCGGGCACCTTCATGACCGGCTTCTTCCCGATCATGATGTTCGCCCTGCCCGCCGCTGCCTTCGCCATCTGGCGCAATGCGCGGCCGTCGCAGAAGAAGCTGGTCGGCGGCATCATGCTCTCCACCGGGCTCACCGCGTTCGTCACCGGCATCACCGAGCCGCTCGAGTTCTCGTTCATGTTCGTGGCGTGGCCGCTGTACGTGGTGCACGCGATCCTGACCGGTACGTCGATGGCGCTGGTGAACGCGCTCGGCATCCACGACGGGTTCACCTTCTCGGCAGGCGCCATCGACTATCTGCTGAACTTCGGCAAGGCGACCGATGCGTGGCTGCTGATCCCGATCGGGCTCGGGTACGCGCTGGTGTACTACCTGCTGTTCAGCTTCGTGATCAAGAAGTGGAACCTGCGCACACCCGGCCGCGAGGCGGAGACCGATGAGGAGGTCTCCGGCGTGGCCGAGGCACAAGCCGAACCCGTAGCGGCGGACAGCGACGATACTCGAAACGATGGAACCGAGACGAAGCTGGACAAGAAGCCGGAAGGTGAGTGACGCCCGATGCCGGAACAGGTGATCCGTGGGCTCGGGGTCAGTCCCGGGGTGGTGTGTGCGCCGTGGTTGCGATTCGGTTCGCAGCTCGAGACCTCCGCGCAGGACCCGGTCGGCGGGCCACCCGACGAGGAACTGGCCCGGGTGAAGGCGGCGCTCGCGAGGGTGGCCGACGAAATGGCCGCCAGGGCGTCGCGCGTGGACGGTGTTGCGGCGGAGATCCTTTCGATGTCGGCGACGATGGCGCGTGACCCGGGCATCGTCGCCGCCGCCGAGAAGGAATTGAAGGCGGGAATGCCGACGGCGCACGCCGTGCACCTGGCGTTCGAGGGGTTCTGCGCCAAGCTCGAGGCGCTGGGCGGGTACATGGCCGAACGCGCGACCGATCTGCGCGATATCGGCGGGCGAACCATCGCGGTGCTGCTCGGTGAACCGATGCCGGGTATCCCCGAGCCGGGATTTCCGTTCGTGCTCGTCGCGCGCGATCTGGCGCCGGCCGACACGGCGATGCTCGGCGGCAGTGATGTGGTCGGCCTGCTCACCAGCGAAGGCGGGCCTACCAGTCACACCGCGATCCTGGCGAAATCGCTCGGCCTGCCCGCCGTAGTGAACTGCTCGCAGACCGACGAACTCGTCGACGGTGCACCGGTGCTGCTCGACGGCTCGACCGGTGTGGTGGTGGGCGACCCGAGCCCTGAACGTCAGAAGGCGGCGGCAGAGCAAGCGGCCGCAGACAAGGCGCGGTTGGCGGCGGCCAGCGGGCCGGGGCGCACCGCCGACGGCACCCCGGTGCACCTGCTGGTCAATATCGGCACGGTCGACGACGCGGTGAAGGCGGCGCCGGTCGACAGCGAGGGTGTGGGTCTGTTCCGCACCGAATTCATGTACCTCGGCAAGGCCTCGGAGCCGACGCTGGACGAGCAGACCGCCTCTTACACAGCGGTTCTCGAACAGTTCGCGGGCCGCCGCGTGGTGGTGCGCACGCTCGACGCGGGCTCGGACAAACCGCTGCCGTTCCTCGATCTCGGGACCGAGGAGAATCCGGCGCTCGGCGTGCGTGGGTTGCGGATCGGGTCGGTGTTCCCGGAAACACTGGCCACCCAGCTCACCGCTTTGGCTCGCGCGGGTGAGGCGACCGGTGCCGATCTGTGGGTGATGGCACCGATGGTCGCCACGGCCGACGAGGCGGCCGGATTCGCGGCGCTGGCAAGGGAATCCGGGGTGCGCAAGCTCGGGGCGATGATCGAGATCCCGGCGGCGGCATTGCGGGCGGCCGATCTGCTGGCGCACCTGGACTTCGTGAGCATCGGTACCAACGACCTCAGCCAGTACACCTGTGCGGCGGACCGGATGGCGGGCAGCCTCGCGCAGCTCCTCGATCCCTGGCAGCCCGCGGTGCTCGACTTGATCGCGATGGTCGGCGCGGCGGGAACGGCATCGGGCAAGTCGGTCGGTGTGTGCGGTGAGGCGGCGTCGGATCCCCTGCTCGCGCCAGTGCTGGTCGGGCTCGGAGTGACGAGCCTGTCGATGTCGGTGCCTGCCCTGCCCGCTGTCCGAGCGGCCTTGGCAGGGATCGACATCCAGCGTTGCCAGGAAGCGGCCGATGCGGCGTGTGCTGCGCGCGGGCCACAGACGGCACGTGAGGTGGTCGCGGCGATCGTTGGACGGGCATGAGGTGGTGACGGGGGGGTCGAGCGGCTCGGTGGTCGCTGCGGCTGCGCGCGGCGTGCGACGTTCGGCCGCCGACAGCGTGGTGGCAGCCGTTCCCCTGGCAGCGGGGATGTCACTGATCGGGCCTCCAGTTGCAACCAAATCACCGGCAGGGCCGCCGCCTCCGGTCGGGTCGGGTGGGCCCCAGGCAGCAACGGTGCCTCCGGTCGAACCTGCAGCGGCGGTAGCCGCCGGGCCATCAGTAGCAACGACTTCGCCCGGGCAACCGTTAGTAGGCGTGGCGGACATGCCCCCAGTGGCAATGCTGTCACCGATCGGGCAACCAACGGTCGCGGGACAACCGCCCGCGGTCATGGCCGGCACGCTCCCGGCAGCAACGGTGCCACCGGCCAGGCGGCCAGCGGCGGTTGTGGCAGCCGAACCAGTGGCAACTGCGTCACCGGCCGGGACGAAACCTTCGGTCGTGGCGACCATGCCCCCGGCAGTAACGATGCCATCGGCCGGGGCGCCGGCTGCGGTCGTGGCAGCCGAGCTTCCGGCAGCAAGGATTTCAGCGGTCGGGCCAGTGGCGGGGATGGTGGTCAGCGCATACCGGGCAGTGACGCTGCCAACGGTCGGGCCGCTGCCGGCGCGCTGGTCGATCATCGGCCCGCGGGGTGCGGCGGTTGCGGGCAGGCCGGTATCCGGCGGTATCGGGAGAGGGATAGGTGGGTCGGCGTGACTGCCTTGCGGGGGTGTGTCGTCGGTGCGGGTGAGGGTGAAATTGCCGATGGTGTGGTCGAATTCGATGGGGCGACGATTACGTGGGTTGGTGCGGCGGCGAGTTATCCACGCCCGCAGGAACTTCCAGAGGCCACGAATGACCTTGTGCTGCCCGGGTTGATCGACCTGCATTGCCACGGTGGGGCCGGGTTCGGGTTTCCCAATGCTGACGGGGCGGGCGCGCGGGTTGCGGCGGCGCACCATCGCGCGCACGGCACCACCGGGTTGCTCGGCAGCTTGGTGTCGGCGGCGCCGGAGGTGTTGGTCGAGCAGGCGGCGGTGCTGGCGGATCTGGTGGACGACGGGAAACTGCTCGGGGTACATCTCGAGGGGCCGTTCATCAATGCGGTGCGGTGTGGTGCGCAGGATCCGGCGGCCATCGTTGCCGGGGATCCGGTGCTGTTCGAGCGGATCTACCGGGCGTCGCGCGGGACCGTCCGGTCGATGACGCTGGCGCCGGAAACCGCGCACTTCGCCGAATTGCTCGCCGCGATGCACGAATACGGTGTGCTGCCGAGCCTGGGACATACCGATGCCGACGCGGCGACGACGTCGGCTCGGATCGCCGAGTGGGTCCGCCCGCGCGGAACAACCGAGCAGGCATCCGCACGACGAAACCCCGGTACGGCTCCGCAGCCCCTCGACAGCTCCGGAGCGACCCGAACCGAAGCCGGCGGCGCAGTGCGGTTCGGTGGCGAACCGATCACCGCCACCCACCTCTTCAACGGGATGCCCGAGCTGCATCACCGTAGGCCCGGACCCGTTGCCGCTTGCATGGCCGCCGCCGGCCGCGGCGAGATGGTCGTCGAGTTGATCGCCGACGGTGTGCATCTGGCGCCCGAGACCGTCGCGATGGTGTTCGATACCGTCGGCGCCGACCAGATCGCCCTGGTGTCGGACGCGATGGCGGCCGCCGGGATGAGCGACGGTGATTACCGGCTCGGCGCCCTGGATGTGCAGGTGCGGCACGGGATCGCTCGGCTCGCCACCGAGGACGGTTCGCCGGGCGCTATCGCCGGCGGCACGGCAACACTGCTCGAGGTCGTGCGGTGGTCGGTCGAGCATGCGGGTATCCCCCTCGTCGATGCGGTCAGGGCTGCCACGCGCACGCCTGCGCGGGTGCTCGGACTCGAGGCCGAGCGCGGCACGTTGCGGGCGGGTGCGCGGGCCGATGTGCTCGTGGTCGATCGGCAATGGCAGGTGCGGCGGGTGTTCGTCGCCGGAACGGAAGGAAGCTGATGGAAATCGTGATCCGCGCGGACGAACACGAAGTGGCCTCCACGGTCGCCGATATCGTCGGCGGCTATGTGCGCCAGGGCAATGCGATCCTCGGCCTGGCCACCGGGTCGTCGCCGCTCGGCAGTTACCGGGAACTGGCGCGCCGCTACCGCGACGGCGAACTGGATTTCACCACGGCCAGCGGGTTTCTGCTCGACGAGTACGTCGGGCTGCCGAAAAGCCATCCGCAGTCGTACTTCTCGGTGATCCGGTCGGAATTCGTCGATCATGTGAACCTCGATCCTGCGCGTGTGTTGAGCCCGAACGGGGAGGCGGGCGACATCGCGGGCGAAGGCAGGCGTTATGACGCCGCGATCGCCGCCGCCGGCGGGGTGGACGTGCAGCTGCTCGGCATCGGCACCGACGGGCACATCGGCTTCAACGAGCCCGGTTCGTCGCTGACCTCACGGACCAGGGTGAAGACGCTCACCGAGCAGACCCGCCGCGACAATGCCCGGTTCTTCGACGGCCCCGACGACGTTCCGCATCATGTCCTCACCCAAGGACTCGGCACCATCTGCGAAGCCCGGCACCTGGTGATGATCGCGCTGGGCGCGGGGAAGGCCGACGCCATCGCGGCCGCAGCCGAGGGACCGCTGTCGGCCTTCTGCCCGGCCTCGGTGATGCAGTGGCATCCGCATGTCACCGTGGTGATCGACGAAGCCGCCGCGAGCAAGCTGAAGCTGGCCGATTACTACAAATACGCCCTCGCAAACAAGCCTGTGTGGCAGTCGTTCTGAGGTCAGGCGCGTTCGGCCAGGATGCGTTCGGCTTCACCCGGGCCGCACTCGAAGGCGGCGCGCACGGCGGCCACCGCCTGTGCGTGTTCGCCCGCCGCGACGAGCCGGTCGATCTCGGCCCATTGCGCGGACGGCGCGGCCACCTCGGGGTCTAATCGGCGGTCGAGACGTTCCCACATGCGGGCGACCGTCGGGTCGTCGGCGAGCAATCCGCCGAGATGCGCTTTGAAGGTGGGGTGTTCGGTGCGGTACATGCCCATCCAGCTGGAGGCGGGTGGGCTCGCCTCGGCATTGGCCGTGCGGTCGGCGAGTTTGAGGATCACGGCGCGGGGGTGGGCGGTGATCTTGGTGTAGGCGTCGAGGTTTCGCGCCTTGCGGTCGGAACCCACGCCGGTGACCGCCCAGACGAGATCGAGAACCGCACGCCCGAAACGGGATTCGACCTCTTCGGCGGTGACCGGGGTGTCCTCGATGACGTCGTGGAGCCAGGCCGCCACCGCGAGATCGCCGCCGAAGTCGAAGTCGTCGAGCACGCCGCGCACGGCCGCGAGATGGGTGACGTACGGCCGCTCCCCATAACGCTGGTCACCGTGCGCCGCGACGGCGAATTCCCGTGCCTGCGCTTCGCGCTGATCGAACTCCATGCGACACCCCCGTGCTCGATTGCGATCCTGTTGCCCCGACCCTAGCCGAGGGCACCGACAAGTCGGGCCGATCAGCGCTGAGCGGTGCCGGGTTCGGGTTTCACACAGGTGAGAATGCCGGTCTGATAACGGCTCTGGGTGTAGCCGAGCTCGGTGAATCCGATGGCGGCCAGCTGCTCGCGGTAGCGGCGGATATCGACAGCGTCGAAGCCGCCGAACATCGGTGCGAGCAATCGGCGCATCCGTGGCGACGGTGAGGCATCGGCGAGCAGCAACCGACCACCGGGACGCAGCACACGCCACATCTGCGCCAGCGCCTCCACACGGTGTTGCTCCGGGATGTGATGCATGACGAAAGTGCTGGTCACCACATCGAATTCGGCATCGCCGAAAGGCAATCGCTGTGCGGGGCCCTGCTCGTAGCGGTGATGAGGGGTGTGATCGCGCCGCCGGTTGTCATCGATGGCGGCCGCCGACGGGTCGACACCGACAGCAGCACCGGTCGAGCCCGTCGCGATACCGAGAGCGCGGACGAGTTTCCCTGGGCCGCAGCCGATATCGAGCACACGATCACCGGTACGGACACCTGCGGCTGTGACGAGCTCGGTGAGTAGCGCGCGATGCCTGCCGAGGAAGAACACGCTGGTGAATACGTTGTAGCGGCGCAGGCCCGCGATGAGCAGGCCGTCGCCGTCGTCGACGAACATGGGAGTGAGAAGCTGATTTCCTGTCATGAGCCTATGGTCGGGCGAGGTCGTGGCCGCGGCCAGGCGCAAGATATGGCGATCTGTCCGTTTCCGCACAGATCCGGGAAATCCGTCCGGGAGGCACGATGTCCGAGCACACCGATCGCCGCGTCCGGCGCACCCGCGACGCCCTGCACCGCGCGCTGATCGAGCTGATGATCGAGCGTGGCTACGAGCGGGTGACGGTGAGCGACATCATCGAACGCGCCGACGTGGGCCGGTCCACCTTCTACGCCCACTATCGGGACAAGGACGACCTGCTGCTGGTGAGCTGCACCGAATTCCTGCGCCGCGAAATCGCGAACACCGCCGCCGGGGCCTCCCCGCTCGGCCGGCTGCGGGTGCTGTTCCAGCTCGCGGGCCGGTATCCCGAGGTGTACCGGCCGCTGGTCGGGCCCAAGGCGGCGACCACCGTGATCCATGCCTACCGGCGCGGATTGGCGGACCTGATCGCCGAACTGTTCGAAGAATGGCCGACGACCACTGTCGCCTTCGTGTCCTGGGGACTGCTCGGCCTCACCGCGGAGATCATCGACCCGGCCGATCCGCTGCCCGCCGCGCGGGCATGGCAGCAGTTCGAGAAGCTGGTGGTGAACGGGATCAGTAGCGGCGCAGATCCGGCCACGGCGGACGACGCAACAGGGCAAGCGCCAGGATCACGCCGGTGAGCAGACCGATCCACTCCCCCAGTTGGGCAATGCGATTGGCGTCGACCGCCGGTGACCAGTGCGCCCGGCCTTCGTGAATGACGAAGACACCGACGGGCCGCGCGGGCCTGCCGAAGCCGCCGCCGCGAGCGACGGTGATGACGGTGGCACCATCGGCCGTGTCGGTTGGCTCGCCGAAGACCGTCGGCGGTTCGGTGATCGCCTGTTCCAGTCGATCTCTGATCGTCATCCGGACCCCCGTTGGTGTCGATGCGGCAGTGCCGTCGAACATACGCGCACTGGCCGACAGGTCGCGTTCATTCGGGCTGTCATGATGGGAACTGCCGCGCCCGGCGCCCGTCCGGGACGAGAGGAGCCGCGCTGATGACCCCCGATCCGGTCCTGTCCACCGCCTGGTCGCGCTCGCTCGGGCTGCGGGTCCCGATCGTGAACGCGCCGATGGGCGGCGCGGCGGGGGGCCGGCTCGCGGCCGCAGTGTGCGAGTCGGGTGGACTCGGCATGATCGGGATGGGCAGTGCCGGATCGGCGCAGGCACTGCGCCGCGAACTGAGCGAGGCAGGCGGCGCCCCGGTGGGGATCGGACTGGTCGACTGGGTACGCACACGCGAAGCCGACCTGCTCGACACCGCTCTCGCCGCCCGGCCACGTGCACTGTCGATCAGTTTCGGAGCGGACTTCTCCTGGGTGCCCGAGGTACAAGCGGCGGGCATTCTCGCGATCACCCAGGTCTACGACGTGCCCGGCGCGCATCGAGCACAGGAGGCGGGCATCGACGTGATCGTCGCGCGCGGCAGCGAAGGCGGCGGGCACGGCGCCGACCGACTGGCGCTCATGCCGCTGCTCGACGCGGTCCTCGAGATCGCGAGCGTGCCGGTGCTCGCCGCAGGCGGCATCGGTTCCGGACGGACACTGGCCGCGGTTCTGGCCGCCGGGGCGTCGGGCGCGTGGCTCGGTACCTGTCTCGCCGCGGCCGAGGAGTCGCTGCTGGGTGAGAACGCGCGGCGGGCCATGCTCGCCGCCGACTCCACCAGCACCGTGGTGACCACCGAATTCGACGAGGCACTCGACCTGCCGTGGCCGCCGATCTATCCGGCGCGGGTGCTGCGCAACGAATTCACCGATCCGTGGACCAGAGCCGAAGGCGACGAGAACCCGCCCGGTGTCGACGATCTGCGTACCGCCATTGCCGCCGACGACCCACGGATCGCACCGGTCGACGCGGGGCAGGGCGTCGGGCTGGTCACGCATGTGGAACCGGTCGCCGAAACCATCGCGCGCCTTTGCGCTGAGGCCGCGGAGCTGCTCACGGCAGACTGATCCTTGCGAAAATATGTTGACCGGTCTAGTTTTGTCTCGTGGGCGCAAAAGGAGCCGAAACCCGGTGCAAACTGATCAGGACCACCCGGTCACTGATCGAATCACGCGGCTACTTCGGCACCGGCCTGAAGCAGATCGTCGAGGACAGCGGAGCGCCACGCGGGTCGCTGTATTTCCACTTCCCCGGCGGCAAGGACGAACTGATCTCGGCGGCACTCACCGACAGCGGCACCGAGATGGCGCAGCTGATCCGCGCGATCGAGGCGGCCGACGCGCGGGAATTCGCCCACACCATGCTCCGGCTGCTCGGCGACCAACTGGAGGCCTCCGACTGGACCATCGGCTGCCCGGTCGCGGCCGTGGCACTGGATACCGCGTCGACCAATGACGCTGTGCGACAGACCTGCTCGGACACCTACCGCCTGTGGGAGGACGCCATCCGGGAGCGGCTGACCGCGTTCGGCCACCCCGAGCCCGAACGCCTCGCCACGGCGTCGCTCGCCCTGATCGAGGGCGGACTGGTGCTGGCCAGAGCGCACCGCGATCGTCGACCCCTCGATCAACTGGCCGACACCATCGACCTCCTCGTCTGACCCCGCGGCGCCCGCAGCGGGGTTCTCTTATGACCACAAAATATGCCAATCGGTCTACTGAAAGTAGGACATCATGGTTCATACCGATTCGATCGTTTTCGGGGCTGCCGGATTCATCGGCCGCTCACTGGTCGCGGAACTACTGCGCACCGGGCACACCGTCACAGCCGCTGTGCGCGCCGGGAGTGAACACCGCCTGTCCACATGGCTGGCCGAACAGGGCGTGGACACCGCAGACCTGACGATCACCACCACCGATATCGCCGAACCCGATCTCGCACTGGGCGACTCGATCGAAGGGGTACGCGATGTGTACAACGCGGCCGCGTTGATGAAGTTCGGGCTCGACGCCGACGTGGCCCGTCGGGTCAATCTCGACGGTGCGCTGCACGTGCTGGAATGGGCAGCGCGACAGCCGGATCTGCGTCGTATCGTGCACATCACCGGCTACCGCGTGGAGGCCGGACACACCGACTACCGTTCCGGTGCCTACGAGGCCTCGAAGGTCGAAGCCGATGCTCTGCTGCGAAAAGTGGCTGCTCACAAGAACATTCCATTGACCTTCGCCAACCCGTCCAGCGTGGTCGGTCCGGGGCAGTACTTCGGGCCGGCCGACATGATCGACTTGCTGTGGCGTGGCAAGCTGCCCGTCCTGCCCGGGTCGGCCGACACGTTCATCCCGGTCGTCGACCTGGATTACCTCACCCGTTTCATCGTCGGCCTGCCCACCCTGCCCGACACAGCCGGACGTTCCTACCCGATCCTCGACGCCACGACGCCGAATCTTCCCGAGCTGATTCGACTCGTCGCCGACCACTTGCGTGTCCGCGCACCGCGCTTCACTGTCCCCGCCGAACTGTTGCGGCGATTGCCCCGGGCGCTCACGGGGACCGATCCCGAGACGCTGTCGTTTGTCAGCAGCGACCGATACGACACTTCCGCAGGCGACGAAGTCGCCGCACGGCTGGGAATCGAACAACCACCGGTGGGTGATCTACTGCGGGCCTACGCCGACCGGATCGTCGCCACTCGCAACGGAGCCGTCGAGGGGACGTCGGCTTCCGGTTTCCGAGCGGGAACGTGGCTCAGTGGTGCCCACACCGAGCCTGATTATGTGCTGCTGCACGGAATTCCGCTCGACAGCGATTCCTGGTCCGGTCTCGCCGACGCACTGGAAGGTTCTGTCCTCGCCGCGGATCTGCCGGGCCTCGGCCGCTCGGCCCCCTCGGGGATGTCGACCGCCGAGTGGATCGACGATCTCCTCGTGCCCGTACACAGCACACCTGTGCTCGTGGGCCACTCACTCGGCGCCGGCGCGGCTGTCGAATACGCCCTCCGCCACCCGGACCGGGTTTCGCGACTGGTGCTGATCGCACCCTGGTTCCTCCAGTCCCAGCTGCCGTGGATCACCGCTTCGCCCGTCGCTGCCGCTGTCGCGAAGCGGCTTCCGGCCGCGAAACTCGCAGCGCGCCTCGGTATTCCGAACGGTGCGGCGATCGAGTCGGCGGTCGCCGGCCTGCGGCGCAACGGAGTGGCACAGCGAACGTTCGCGATCATGCGGTCGGTACGCCAGGACCGATTCCGTGCCGACCTGGCCGCGAAACTCGCCGAGGTCCGGGTTCCGGTCGATATCGTCGTCGGTGCCGACGACCCGCTGACCCAACCGACCACCCACCGAGTCACCACCATCGCCAGTGCCGGGCACTACCCGCAGCTGACCCATCCCGACCAGGTCATCCGCGTGATCAAGGGCTCGGAAATGGCTGTCGCCCAGCGCCCTTAAGCAGGTAGTTCGACTCGCACGGCCGGATCGTTCAGCAGCGCCTGCCCGAGTTCGACGGTTTCGGCACCGCGCCACCGCGCATGCCAGGTCGGCACACCACCGGACAGGTTCAGCTCGCGGGCGGCGGTGAGCAACGGCAGTTCCACCCGCGCCGCCTCGACGGTGACGCGCGCATTGGTCGGCGTATGCGACCACACGTCGTCGACCACATCGGTGATGCGCGCGCCCAACCGGTGCCCGACAGCCAACCGCGCGTCCTGCCACAGCAGCCGGACCTGGGTTTCGGTGCGAACCGGGGCGATCCCCCGGCTCATCACCGTCGCGCGACCGTCGGGTGCGATGTCGTAGAGCTCGAGCGCGACCGTCGCCTCGGGCGGGCCGGACAACGTCAGGGACGCGGTGGGGCGGCCCGCCAGGTGCACCGGCTGGGTGACCGGATCCGAGATGGACCAGATCTCCCGGTCGGCACCGGGCAGCAGACCGCGATCGACGTAGGTTCCGGTGCGCAACTGGACCGTCGTGCGCCGCGTGTCGACCGGCGGCCACACGTCTTCGCTGCGCCACCCGCCGTCGAACTGGCCGACGGTGACCGGCGGGCCGGGCACCTCGACGTCGGCGCCGGCCACGTGCCGGTCCAGGAATGCGTACAGTTCGGCGGCGAAATGCGGTGTGCCGCACTTCTCCCGGCAATCGGAGTGGCCCCACTGTCCGAACCAGGCACGATGCTCGCCCGGGCCCCGCGCTTCCCAGGCCTCGATGACCCGGTCGGCGCGGGTATTGGCGTCGAGGAAGCCCTGACCGAGGAACAGCGGAGTGGTGTTGCCGCGCAGGTCCTCGACCATGTCGCGTTCCCGCCAGCCGGGGTCGGCACCGTTGTGGTTCATGGTGAGCCCGAGATAGCTGTCGGCGCAGGCCTGGGTCATCTGGACGGCGTTGGCCTTGTACTCGTCGCTGTCGGCCCAGTGTCCGGGGGTCGATGCGATGGCCAGGTGCTCGCCGCCTGCCATGTCGGCGGGGCGCACACCGTCTTCGGTCAGCGGTTTGCCACCGAACTTCCACGAGGTGCCCTGCATGTACAGGTACGAATACGGGTCGACGACCGGCGCGAACGCCGCGACCGCCGCGAGCCCCTTCGGCTTCTCGGCCAGCGCCATCATCCCGGTCCAGCCCTCGTAGGAGGTGCCGACCATGCCGACCCGGCCGGTCGACCACGGCCTGCTCGCCGCCCACTCGACCGCCGCGACCACATCCGAGCGCTCCCCCGGACCGCCGTAATCAGGGCAGCCGTTGGACCCGCCGAAGCCGCGCAAATCCACGATCACATAGGTGTATCCGGCGCGCAGCGCCCACTCGACCGGCAGATTCTCCGTCGACGGGCCACCACCCGGGCGCGGCACGCTCAGATACGCCAGGTGCGCACGGTACGGACTCGCCGTCAGCAGAACAGGGGTGCGGGCGTCAGCCGCCAACCCGGCGGGCCGCAACACATCCGCGTGCAACCGAGTGCCATCGGCAGCGGTGAAATACTCCTGCGTCCAGCTGAACTCGACCTCGATCGGTGGCTCATCCGCCGACACCGGCGTCGCCGCGACACCGAACATCAACGCCACGCCGACCACGGCCCGAGCCACCACAACACCCCATCGCACCCGAGCACTATGACCGCTACCGCCCACCCCGTCCAGCCCCGACATCCGGGGGCGCACAATCGACCGGTCACCGGCGGCGGACCACCACAGACGAAAGTCCCCTCCGACGGTGCCGGAGGGGACTTTCGAACTGCGTACCAGCTGCGAACCGAAGGGCCGATCAGGCCCGTTCGCACAGGTGAGATTTACACGTCGTAGTAGAGCTCGAACTCGTACGGGTGCGGACGCAGGTTCACCGGCGCGATTTCGTTGTCGCGCTTGAGCTGGATCCAGGTCTCGATCAGGTCCTCGGTGAAGACGTTGCCTTCGGTGAGGTAGTCGTGATCCTGCTCGAGGCGGTCGATGACCGTCGCGAGGCTGGTGGGGGCCTGCGGGATGTTCTTGGCCTCCTCGGGCGGCAGCTCGTAGAGGTCCTTGTCGACCGGAGCCAGCGGCTCGATCTTGTTCTTGATGCCGTCCAGGCCGGCCATCATCATGGCGGCGAAGGCCAGGTACGGGTTACCCGAGGAGTCGGGCGCGCGGAACTCGATGCGCTTGGCCTTCGGGTTGTTGCCCGTCACCGGGATACGCACGGCAGCCGAGCGGTTGCGCTGCGAGTACACCAGGTTGATGGGGGCCTCGTAGCCCGGCACCAGACGGTGGTAGGAGTTGACGGTCGGGTTGGTGAACGCCAGCAGCGACGGGGCGTGGTGCAGGATGCCGCCGATGTAGTGACGCGCCAGATCCGACAGGCCGCCGTAGCCGGCCTCGTCGTGGAACAGCGGCTTGCCGTCCTTCCACAGCGACTGGTGCACGTGCATGCCCGAGCCGTTGTCACCGAAGAGGGGCTTCGGCATGAAGGTGACAGACTTGCCTTCCTGCCACGCGGTGTTCTTCACGATGTACTTGAACAGCTGCAGGTCGTCCGCAGCGCCCAGCAGGGTGCCGAACTTGTAGTTGATCTCGGCCTGACCGGCGGTGCCGACCTCGTGGTGGCCGCGCTCGAGCTCGAAGCCCGCGTTCTGCAGGTTGGTCGAGATCTTGTCGCGCAGGTCGACGTAGTGGTCGTACGGGGCGACGGGGAAGTAACCGCCCTTGTTGCGGACCTTGTAGCCCAGGTTGCGGCTGCCGTCCGGGTTGAACTCCTTGCCGGTGTTCCACGAGCCCGAGATCGACTCGATCTCGTAGAACGAGCCGTTCATGCCCGAGCCGTAGCGGATGCCGTCGAAGATGTAGAACTCGGCCTCGGCACCGAAGTACGCGGTGTCGGCGATACCGGTCGAACGCAGGTACTCCTCCGCCTTGCGCGCGATGTTGCGCGGGTCGCGGGAGTAGGCCTCACGGGTGAACGGGTCGTGCACGAAGAAGTTCAGGTTGAGCGTCTTCGCGGCACGGAACGGGTCGATCCGGGCGGTGCTGAAGTCGGGGAGCAGGAGCATGTCCGACTCGTCGATCGACTGGAAGCCACGCACCGAGGAACCGTCGAACGCGAGACCCTCTTCGGCCAGGTCGGCGGTGAACGCCTTGGCCGGGATCGAGAAGTGCTGCTGGACGCCGGGAAGGTCCGAGAAACGGATATCGACGTACTCGATGTCCTGTTCCTTGATGTACTGGATGACCTCTTCGGCCGTGCTGAACGTCACTTGTTCTCCTTACGGATCGGTTCCCAGCCCGTCACGATGCGTGGGTTCGTCGCGACCTGACGTTATGGACGCGGTGTTTCCCTACAGTCAAGGCTGTGTTTCGCCAGTGTTACGCGCATGCCGGGCGACGGTGATGTCTGCCATCCGGGCGCGACCTGCACGCCCAATCCTGCCATCTCCACCCGCGCGCGCTCACGTGACCTCCGTCAATGCGGTCGGGAGCGGGTGCTGACCCGGCTCTATCCTGGAACTCATGGCGCGCATCACCGGCACATGGCTCTCGGGCAATCCCACCGAAGGCGACGACGAGACCTCGGGTTACCCCGGCGAGCTCTACGGGTTGCCTCGCGAGGGCGCGGGGTCGCTTGCCCCGACGTGGCGGCGGGTGGTCGCGCTGTTCGTCGACTGGTTCATCGCGGTGGGCATCGCGGCCGTCATCACCGGCAGTTTCGCGTCGTCGTCGGTGCCGCTGCTGGTGTGGTTCGTGATCGGTGTGCTCGCGGTGACGCTGTTCGGGTTCACCCCCGGCCAGTACTTCCTGCGGATGCGGGTGGCGCGCATCGATGCGCCCGTGCCGGTCGGGTTCGTGCGGGCGCTGGCCCGGCAGGTGCTGGTGTTCTTCGTGGTGCCCGCGCTGTTCACCGATGCCGACGGTCGCGGCATGCACGACCAGGCCACCGGCACCGCCCTGGTCAACGCCCGCTGATCGAGCGCGAGGCGTGCGGCGCGGCCATACGATCAGGCCGTGTCACTGAATCCGGCCCTGCTGGCCGTACGTTTTCTCCTCGAACTGATCGCCATCACCTCGTTCGGAGTGTTCGGCTGGCGTGCCTTCGACTCCCCGTGGCGATATCTGCTCGTCGTGGTGCTGCCGGTCGCGGCGGCTGTGCTGTGGGGCACGCTCGCGGTCCCCGACGACCCGAGCCGCAGCGGTGACGCGCCGGTTGCCGTCCCCGGTCCGGTGCGGCTCGGCGTCGAGCTCGCTGCGCTCTTCGGCGGGGCCGCGGCGCTGTGGGCAGCGGCGCTGCCCCGGCTGGCGCTGATCTCGGCGGCTGTTCTCGTCGGCTATCACCTGTTGGCCTACGACCGTGTCCTGTGGCTGCTGACCGGCCGCACGCCCCAGGCCTGAAAAAGCGGCGAGCCCGTCACCTTGCACGGTGACGGGCTCGCGACGGGGTGGATCAGCGGCGACGGATGGCGCGCTGCATGCCCTTCATCTTCGCGCCGGGGGGCATCGGGCCCTTGGGCATCGCGGGACCGCCGCTGCGGGAGCTGAGGGCCGAGAGCCTGCCCTCGATCTGGTCGATCCGCTTGACGTCGATATTGCGCGGCAGCTTGGTGAGGAACTTCTGCAGATCCTTGAGCGGGGTCTGTCCTTCCTCGTTGCCGACGATCACCTCGTAGATGGGGGTGTCACCGATGAGGCGCCCGGTGCGCTTCTTCTCCTGCGCGATGAGCGACTTGACCCGTTGCGGCGAACCCTCGGCGACGAAGATGACGCCCGGCAGACCGATCACGCGGTGCACCGCGTCGAGCTGGGTGGTCGCGGCCACGCCGTTGGCGACCCGCCACTTGCCCTGCAAGTTCTCCAGCACCCACGCCGCCGCACCCGCCTGGCCTTCGGCCTTGCGGTAGACGTTCTTCTGCACGCGCCGCCCGAAGATGATGAAGGCGAACAGCACACCGAGCAGCAGACCGAGCGGCAGCAGGAACCACTGCATGTCGAAGATCAGGCCGATGACGAAGAACACCACCGTCGTGGCCACGAGTGCGCCGATCATCAGCGGCAGCAGCGCCTTGTCTTCCTTGCGCTGCATGTTGAACGCCTGCCACAACTGCTGACGACGTTCGCGTGATGCCTGCTTACGGGCCGCTTTAGCCGCGGCCTTGGCTTCCTTCGACGGCTTGCCGCCCTTGCCTCCTGCCATGGTGTTCAGCTTAGATGCACCGTCGCGCGCCGGTCGGACCGCATGACACTCGCGACGATTCGCCGCACTTTCGGCCGCGTGTCCGGCGAGAATGGCGCAGGTGCGCCCGATCACCGACAACAGTGCCCACTCCCCCGTCACCGACGGTGCCGACGACGAGGTGGCCGAACGGCTGGCCGCGGCCCTGCGCTGCGCGACGGTCTCGACCGACGATCCCGCCCGCAGCGCCGACGCCGAATTCGCCCGCCTGGCCGAGCACCTCGAGGCCGCATTCCCGCTGACCCACGCCGAACTCGAGCTCACCCTGTTCGGCCGCAGCAGGCTCTACCGCTGGCCGGGCGTCGAGGAGGGTGTGTCGGCGATTCTGCTGGCCCATCAGGATGTGGTCCCGGCCGACGACCCACAACGCTGGACCCATCCGCCGTTCGCCGGTGTGGTCGACGGCGAGTTCATCTGGGGCCGGGGCGCGATCGACGACAAGAGCCGGGTGCTCGCCGTTCTCGAGGCCGTCGAGTGGGCGTTGCGGAACGGCATCCGGCCGAGCCGCACGGTCTACCTGGCCTTCGGCCACGACGAGGAGGTGTTCGGTGACGGCGGCGCGGTGCGCATGGCCGAGCACCTGCGCGATCTCGGCGTGCACGCGGATCTGCTGCTCGACGAGGGCGGTGTCATCACCGACGGCGTCGCCGACGGAGTGGACCGCCCGGTGGCCAGCATCATGCTCGGCGAGAAGGGCTACGCGACGGTGCGGCTCTCGGTGACCGAGACCGGTGGGCACTCCTCGATGCCCGGGCGCCAGACCGCGGTGGGCCGGTTGGCTCGCGCGGTGGCCCGGGTGCAGGACCGGCCGATGCCGTTGCGGCTGACGCCGGTGATCGCCGACATGCTCGCCCGGATGCGCGTGGCCCTGCCCGGGCCACGCCGCAAGCTGCTCGGGCTCACCGATTCCGAGGTGCTGTCGCGGCTCGCGGCACCGCTGCTCACCCGGATCATGGCCCTGGCTCCCAGCACGGAAGCGCTCGTGCGCACGACGACGGCACCCACGGTGATCGCGGGTGGGGTGAAGGCCAATGTGCTGCCGCAGAGCGCGGAGGCGCTGGTGAATTTCCGTATCCTGCCCGGTGATTCGGTGTCGTCGGTGCTTGCGCACTGCCGCCGGGTGATCGGTGACGACGGCGTGACGGTCGAGCTCGTCGGCCCCACGTCGGAACCGTCGCAGGTCAGCGGCGCCGGACCCGCCTACGACGTCATCGCCGACATCGCCACCGATTTGGTGCCGGGCATCGTGACGACGACCGGCCTGGTGCCCGGTGCGACCGATTCCCGCCACTACGACGATTTGGTCGAAACGCGCTGCAACTTCGCGCCGATTGTGCTCGACGCCAAAGACCTGGAACGTATCCACGGAACCGACGAGCGGATCTCACGGCTCAACTACGCTCGGCTGATCGAATTCAATCGGCGTCTGATCCAGTGGCTCGCGTCGAGCGACGCTCCCGAGCAGGCCACGACCGGCCGGACAGCGCCCGAGCCGACAGGAACGCAGCAATGACAACCGAGACCGGTGACTTCGCGGGCAACGGCGGGCGGATCGCCTGGCGCGCATGGCGACCCGAGACACCTCGCGCGGTGGTGACGCTCGTGCACGGCGTGGCCGAACACTCCGGCCGTTACGAATACCTCGGCGCCGCGCTGGCCGAGGCCGGGTTCGCGGTGTACGCCCTCGACCATGTCGGGCACGGGCAGTCGGGCGGTCGTCGCGCCAACATCGATTCGATGGACGCCGCCGCCGACAATGTGGCGAGCCTGCTCGACCTCGCGAGCGCCGCCAACCCTGGGCTGCCGCGATTTGTGCTCGGGCATTCGATGGGCGCTCTCGTCGTGCTGCACCTGGCTACCCGCGCGCCCCTCGACGTGACCGGCGTGGTGGTATCGGCGCCGCCGCTCGACATCCCGCTCGGCAACCCGGTGCAGCGGGCCGCCGCGCCACTACTCACCCGGCTCGCCCCGAATCTCGGTGTGCTGAAACTGGATTCGTCACAGATCAGCCGCGATCCCGACGTGGTTCGCGCCTACGACGACGACCCGCTGGTGTTCCGCGGCAAGCTGCCCGCCCGCACCGCCGTGGAAATCCTGCGTCACACCGACCTGGTGAAACAACGCCTCGGCTCGCTCACCGCACCGCTGCTCGTACTGCACGGCACCGGCGACGCGATCGCCGCGCCGTCGAGCTCCGACGTACTCGAACGCGACGCGGGCTCGGCCGACAAGACCGTGCGCCGCTACGCGGGCTACTACCACGAGGTCTTCAACGAACCCGAGCGCGACGAGGTGATCGGCGACGTCGTCGACTGGCTCACGACCCATATTACCGACAAGTAACTTGTCGGCTAGTAGACTCCGACCATGGGAAACACCACTCCGGGCGCCGTCGCCTTCATCCGTGCCAGCTGGCACAGCTCCATCGTCACCAAGGCACACGAGGGTTTCCTCGCCGAGTACGCCGGTCTGGGCTTCGACCCGGCGGTGGTCGAGGTGTTCGACGTGCCGGGTGCCTTCGAGATCCCGTTGCACGCCAAGCGCCTGGCCGCCACCGGTCGCTACGAGGCCGTCGTCGCGGCCGCCCTTGTCGTCGACGGCGGCATCTACCGCCACGACTTCGTCGCCTCGGCGGTCATCGACGGACTGATGCGGGTGCAGCTCGACACCGACGTGCCGGTGTTCTCGGTGGTGCTCACCCCGCATCACTTCCACGAGCACAGCGAGCACGTGGACTACTACACCAACCACTTCGTGACGAAGGGAGCCGAGGCTGCCCGCGCGGTGGCGAACACCCTCAGCTCCCTCCGATCGCTGCCGGTTTCCTGACCTACTGGAACTGAGTCCAGCAGGCCTGCTCGCCCTGCAGGACGCCGGTGCGGAAGGCCTCGAGGCGCTGATATCCGCTCGGCACCACCTTGCCGTCGACGTCGCCGGCGGCGAGGCCGTCGGCGAGCAGGCCGGAGACCGCTTCGTCGAGGTCACCCGCCGACAGTCGCGGATCACTGCCCGGCTCACTGAGTTTCGTGGTGAGCGCACCCGACAGGCAGGCCGTGCGAAGGCCGGCGGTGGCCGCGCCGGTCAGCGAGACCTTCCGATCCTGTTGCAGCGCAACGGCGTAGCGGGAAACGAACACCACGGCGGCGTTGTAGTCGCCGGTGACGACCGCCGACAGCGGCTCCTCCTTACCGCTCGCGCCTTCCCCTGCCCGCTTGGCCATGGCGGGCACGTCGGTGCCGATGGTGTTGGACGACGGGCAGTACGAGACCGGTTCGGTCGTGGTCGTTTTCGCGCAGTTGCGGGTGACGCCGCTGTAGTCGAACTTCGGCACGTTCTGCACCGGCATCGACTTGCCGAGCTGGGTGGCGAGCGTGCTGAGCGTTTCCTGGTTCACCGGCAACTGCTTGTCGCGCTCGTCCTCCTCGAAGGTGACCGGCAGTCCCTCGCGGCGCTTGGCGATCTCGTCCTTGTCGATGGCCTTGCACGCCTTGGCGCCGTCGGTGTAACCCATCTGCACCGCGGTGACCCGCTCGAACGCCGAACCGTGGATGGCGTCGGGATCGTTGGGGTCGCGGTCGCGCACGGCGACGGTCGCGCCGAGGACCCCGTTGAGGCCGTCGGTGGTGTTGAGGGTGAAGTGCTTCGAATTGCCTTCGGCCACATGGCGGAGGAACACACCGGCCAGGCAGTCGGCCTGCTGTTCCTTCACCAGGCCGTCCATCAGGAAGCCGCGCAGCAGGTCTGCCTGGGCCTGGATGGCGTGCCCGTACTCGTGGGCCAGCACCATCACCACCGACATCTCTTTGTACTTGTCGACCAGCAGCGGCAACAGCACCTCACGGTCCCAGCCGATGGTGTGGTTGAGCGGGCAGTAGGCCGCGTTGACCAGCTTGTAGGTACTGCCGAAGCAGAACTCCACCGACTCGGCCTCCGAGGCACGCGCCGACCACGAGATGTACTTCGAGGCGGGCTTGAAGTCGCCGCGGAAAGTCTTGGGATACTCCCCCTGCCAGTACTCTTCGATGTCGGCGATCGCGTTCATCGCGAGCTTGTCGATGGCACCGTTGTCGGTGTTCTCGGCCTTCTTGTCGGTGTCGGGCACACCCGGGCGTGGGCCGCTCGGCCCCTCGCTCGAGGTCGCGCCCGCCACCTCCCACGGGTTGTCCTGCGTAGGTACCGCCTGGTCGCCGGCGACGGTGTTCACCGTCGAGCAACCGGTGACCAGCACCCCCACGCTCATCAGTGCCGCGGCCACGGCCACGCCGAACCGATGTCTTCTCATACGCTGTCCTCCCCGGAAAATGACGCGGACACGAAGCCTCCGCTGTCGAGCGCTCACATGGTAATCCAGAAGTGTCAGCGGTCCATTCGGAGCGTGGCGAGCACAGCGCGGTGGTCGGTACCCGGAAGGGTCAGTGTGCGAACGTCTTCGGCGACGCCACCGGCGACCAACACGTAGTCGATACCGAGCAGCGGACCCCAGCGGCGGTCGGCGGGGTAAGTGAGCAGGATGCCGTCGCCGGTCTGGTCGGCGGCCGAGGCGAACGGGCCGTCGAGCAGTGCCCGGTAGGCCGAATGATTCTGGGTCGCATTGAAATCCGCGCCGACGATCGCGGGCGCGCTGGTGGCGGCGAGGATCTCGTCGACCCGGCGCATCTCGTTCGACCACGCCACGAAGTCGAGGTTCGGCGGCATCGGATGGAAGGCGAACACCGAGATCGGGCCGCGCTGCGGGTGTTCCATGGTCGCACCCAGGTTGCTCATCACGAATCCGTCGAATTTCCGGGTGTCACGCAAGGGATAGCGGCTGTAGATTCCGGTGCCGCCGCCGCCCGCGTGGGCCGCTTCGAGGTAGAAGTGCGGAAGTTGCTCCTCCAGCCCGGCCGCGCGCAGCGCCGTGATCGCGTCGAAGGTCAGTTCCTCGACGGTGAGTAGGTCGACGTCGTTGTCGCGCACCGTCGAGACCACCGCGTTCGGGTCGGCCTTGCCGAAGAGGATGTTCGACTGCAGCACAACCACTTCCGGCCCGTCGGCGGCGCGCGCCTCAGGAACGTAGGACGGCACGACCAGCGCGCCCGCCCCCACCAGCACCGCGGCCCCCACGGCGGCACTGCGCCACCCGCGCGCGAGCAGCAGCAACACCACCCCCACCACGGCGCCGAGCATCAGCCACATCGCCCCCGAAGCCAGCAAGACCAAAGATTTCTGCTGCCAGTTCCCGACGTGCAACACGATCCCGGCCACCGCCGCGATCATTGCGCCCCACCCCAGGACGAGCAGTGCTCGATCCATCCATTCACGCATCATGCGAGCAGCCTAAGCGGGTACGCATCGGGCCTCGCTGTGGTGCCTCTGAGGATTCTCTGAGGGGCATACACTGGCCGCCGAGAAGGAGGTGGCCGTGTACATCGAACAATTCAGTGCCGCCGGGCAGCTCACCGAGCAGGCCGTCGAGAACCTGATGACCGTCGCGACGAGCCGCACCCCCGCGATCACCATGACCATCGGTACCCGGACCGTGCAGCTGCCGGTCCTGCCCGTCTGCTGGCCGGAACTCGACGTGCGCGCGGGCACCCCGATCACCGTGGAAACGGCCGACCCCGATGCCCTGCGCGAATTCGTCACGACCTTCCAGCGCGTGACCGGCGCACCGGACTAGAGCGGCATGCCCGCTTCGATCCAGTTGTAGGCCTGGATCTTTCGCGACGCCGGATCGTTGACGACCTGGTTGATGAGGTCGTTGATCTGATCGGTCGAGAGCGGATAACCGTAGTGTTCGGCCGCGCCCGCCGAGGCCCAGAGCGAAGCGAACAGGCCCGGCCCGCCCAGGATATGGGTGAGCGCGTTGGCCACCTCGTCGACGGTATCGATGACGCCGTGCACCAGGGCGATCGCGATGTCCTCGTCACCGGGGACCGCACCGGGCGCCAGGGCACCGGACTGGACCGCCCGCTCGGCGAGCCACTCACGCGGGATCAGCGGGTTGGGGCCGATGGCGTCGCCGAGGTAGTAGCGCCATTCCCCGGGGTTGCCCTGGTCGAAGGCGTGGATGTAGAAGGTGCGGGTGAGCGCCCACAGCGCGATGTAGCGCAACGCGACCTGTTCGGGACTGAGTTCCACCACCTCGGGACCGCTCGCCCGGTCCTGCTCGAGCAGCGCCCACGAGTAGGTGAACCAGACCAGTTCGGAGTTGCCGACCCAGGTGGCGGGCAGCCGTTCGGCCAGCGCGGCCACATCGGCGGCGGGACCGTCGAAGCCGGGAGCGCCGGACGCCTCGGCACGCAGGTTCTCCACGTAGCCGCGCAGGGCGTCGACGGAGGTGAACACCGCGTAACCCAGCTGGGAGAAGCGGGTGAGGTCGGCATCGGCCGGTTCGAGCAGCAGCACCACGGGCATCCCGACACCGGGCTGCAGACCCTCGGGCCAGAACGCCTCCGCCACCGCGAGTTCGCGGCCGGTGATGGGGTCGGAGACCTCGCTGTCGAGCAGCGGGAAACCGAAGCCGTCGGCGACGAGGTCCTCCACGAGGGCGTTCACCTGGTCGACGGCCGGGTCGCCGACCGTGACACCGGCGACGCCGACCGTCAGCAGCGTCGGCCGGTGCAGGTTACCCGTGCGCAGCTTCTCCAGGAACGTATCGGCCGCCCGCGAGAGCTGCATGCGCCGCGCGCGCAGGAATTCGCGATAGTTCTCCACGCGCCAGAGGTTGGGGTCGGTGGGAATCCACTGCGAGGCGAGGACGCCCGGGTTGCGCCGCTCCATCTCCGCGAAGTAGTCGGCCGGTTCACGCTCGCCCACTTCGGCTTCCGAGCCGGGACTCAAGAAGCAGAAGTTGGCGATCGCATTGATCTCGTTGCGTTCGTAGCCGTATTCGCGCAGCAGGGTTTTGGGGAACAGGTAGTGCACCTGCACCGGGGTGCGGTCGCCGAACTGTTCGATGCCGAGTTCGGTTCCGGTGCCGAGATCGCGCGAACCGTCCACGCGGGTGAGCAGGTACAGCAGCGGATAGAAACGCGAACCGCGGGTGGCGCCGGCGAAGTCGTCGGCACACAGGTCGAGCGAGCCGCCGCGCAGGCGTTCCAGGGAGGCGATCAGCGCGTCGATACCACCGCGTTCGAGGGTGTCGTAGTCCTGCTGCAGGAAAGTCTCGGTCGACCCGCTGAAGCGGCCCCACAGCGCCGAATGGATGTACCAGTACAGCACCCGGTCGCGGTGCAGGTCGTTGTCGAACTGCCCGCCGTTGAGGAACAGCAGCCGGGTGATGACCGGAATCGCGTAGCGGCCCATGAGGACTCGGTCGTGGTCGAGGCCGAGCCTGCCCGCGACGGTGTCGAGGAAGGTGTCGACCTGACGCGCCGACTCGCTCAGCGCCAGCTCGAATTCGGCGGGTTCGAGGTCGCCGAGCGCGTCGAAATGGGAGCGCCCGTTGCCGACCGCGATCACATTGCGCAGCAGCCAGTCGAGGGTGAAGGTGTAGCCGTCCTTGTCCCAGCGGATCAGGTGATCGCGCAGGTTGCCGCGCGCCTGCGGCCACTGGGCGCACAGGGTGGCCAGCGCCAGGTCGCCCTTGGAGAGTTTGGTGCCGCCGGAGTTCACCCGGTTGAAGATGTCGACCACCTCGTCGACCGTGCGATCCGAGCCGGTGATGGTCTCGACATTGAACTCGCGGTGGGTGATCTCGCGCAGCTTGTTCAACCGGTCCAGGTACAGCGCCAGCGTTTCCGGCGACTCGTCGGGGAACCTGGACATGTAGTGCATCGGGCCGAGCGCGAACAGTTCGGTGACATCGATCCACGCCGGACTGATGTCACGACCTGGCACCTGGAACTCGAAAAGCTCACGCTCGACATCGAAATGGAGGCCGGTGAACGCGACGGCGTCGCCCTCGAAGAACGACGGCGCCTTCCCGCGCACGATGCCGTAGAGGGTGGTGATGCGCTGCTGGCCGTCGAGCAGCAGCTGCCGCAGGCCCGAGCCGGCGGCCGTGCCGCGCACCGCGATGTCGTCGGATCCTGTCTCCCACACCAGCAAGCCACCGACCGGGTAACCCAGGTACAGCGACCGCATGAGCCCACGCACCTGATCGCGGTTCCACACGTACCCGCGCTGGAACTCCGGCAGCAGCACGGCCCCGGAATCGATCTGGTCGAGCAGGGTGGACAGACGTGTCACGACAGCCTTTCGATCGCGTTCCTCCTAGCGGCGAACCGCCCCATCGTCGCACGGATCGTACCGACAGGCTCCGACATCCCAGCGCCCGAACAGGACTGGCGGGTCGAGTGCCGCGCTACCCGGTCCCGGCCACCGCGGCACGGAACTCCGCCGAGGCGTAGAACGGTGCGAGCCTGCGTCGCAACAGTGCGTCGAGATAGCCGCGTTCGTCGAGCTTTTCGAGCACCGACGGGCCGAAACGCAGTGCCTCCTCCATGATGTCGGCGCGGCTCACGCCGAGCTCGGCCAGGAGTTCGGTGAGCGCGGTGTCGCCGTACTTGTCGAAGACGTGGTCGATGCCCTCGTCGAGCAGGGCGTGGAAGTAGTCGGTGTCGCGGAAGGAGCGCCAGAATTCGAAGGCGAGCACGACGATGTCCTCGACGTCGTCGGCCGAGACCACCTCACGGAAGGTGCCGACCGAATCGCCGACGTGCTTGCGCCAGGTCTCGCGGGCGGTGTCGATGAGCACCTCGTCGGCGTCGTTGCTGTTGCCGCGCAACACGAATCGCGCACCGGTGCGGGTGATGCGCCCGACGCCGTTCTCGATCACGGGCATCGCCGGTTCGGCCAGCCGCGACAGCGCACCACGTAGCGAGGCGGCCAGCCCGCCGCCCTCCACATGGCGCCCGTCGTCGACCGCGGTCACCACCGCGCGCTGCACGGCCTCCACGCAGGCGTCGACGGTGACGGGACTGTTCAGCACCATGCGCAGGACCCGGTGCGTCACCTCCATGCCCGCGATCGCGTCGACGAGGTCGTCGAAGTGGCGGGTGTCGACGACCTCGCCGACCTCGATCTCGTCGTTGACGCGATGGTTGTACAACCGCGCGGCCACCTCACCGACGAGTTCGGGGATGGCGCCCTCGACGGGGAACTGCACCGCGTACTTGTGCGCGACGGCCTTGATCTGCTCGCGGGTGACGGCCTCGGCCAGGGTGAGCACGTCGGCCTCGGCGAGCGCGCCGTCCACCTCCTCGGTGATCAGTTCGAGAAAACCCGCGGGATCGCGCAGCCGCTGCTTCTCGAAGGCCACGTGTGCGTCGAGTACCCGCATGGCGAGGTCGATGTCCATGGTGCCCAGATTGGCACACTTCGCGGCGGTGGGTGAGGGAGGCCGAAGGATGACCGAAACCGCGTGCGACACGCCCGGGGATTTCCGCAGACTCCGCCCATACGGTGGTGTGATGCAGTCGGATGCGCGGTTTGCTGACGAGTGTGGCATACTTGGACGCTGAGACTGGGCTGATCGCAAGTGATCGCCGTGGCTCACCTACGGAAAAGACTTTTAAAAACATGACTCAAGGCACTGTTAAGTGGTTCAACGGCGAAAAGGGCTTCGGCTTCATCGCCCAAGACGGAGGCGGCCCCGACGTCTTCGTGCATTACTCGGCCATCGGCGGCTCGGGCTTCAAGTCGCTCGAAGAGGGCCAGCGCGTGGAGTTCGAGGTCGGTCAGGGCCAGAAGGGCCCCCAGGCTCAGGACGTCCGCGCCATCTGATTTCGGCGTGATGCTGTAGAAAGGCCCCGCACCACTGGTGCGGGGCCTTTCTCATGTCCTCATACCCCGAAGACCCGCTCGACGACGGCCCTGGCCCGGCGCGTGATGCGCAGGTAGTTGTCGAGGAATTCACTGCCGTCGTCGTTGGGCCAGCCGGCCACGCGCGCCACCGCCGACAGCAGTCGGCCTGGACCGGGCAGCTGATCGGTCGGCTTGCCCTTCACCAGTACGAGCGCGTTGCGGGCCGCCGTAGCCGTGAGCCACGATTCCCGCAGCAGTGCAACGTCTTCCGGCTCGAGGATGCCCTCGGCTTCGATCACGTCGAGCGACTGCAGTGTCGAGGTGTTGTGCAGGCCGGGCACCTCGTGGGCGTGCCGCAGCTGCAGTAGTTGCACCGTCCACTCGATATCGGCCAGGCCACCGCGACCGAGTTTGGTGTGGGTGGCGGGGTTGGCGCCGCGCGGCAGCCGCTCGGAATCCACGCGCGCCTTGATACGGCGGATCTCGCGCACCGCCTCGGGCGACACCCCGCCTGCCGGGTAGCGCACCGGATCGATGACGTGCAGGAACCGCACACCCAGGTCCTGATCCCCCGCCACCTGGTGTGCACGCAGCAGCGCCTGCACCTCCCACGACTGAGCCCACTGGGCGTAGTAGGCCTGATAGGCCGCGAGCGTGCGAACCAGGGCGCCCTGACGCCCCTCGGGGCGCAAGCCCGCATCGACCTGCAGCGGCGGGTCGACACTGGGGGCACCGAGCAGCCGCTGCACGTTCTCCGCGACATTGGTCGCCCACTTCACCGCGGTCGTCTCGTCTTCGCCGGGGCGGGGATCGCATACGAACAGCACGTCGGCGTCGGAACCGTAGCCGAGTTCCTTACCGCCGAGCCTGCCCATGCCGATCACCGCGATGTCGGCGGGCGCGGGGGCGCCACGCTCGGCTTCCGAGGCCCGGATGACAGCGCTGAGCGCCGCCTCGAGCACGGCCACCCAGACCGACGACAGCGCCGCGCACACCTGCGGCACGTCGAGCATGCCGAGCAGGTCGGCCGAGGAGACCCTGGCCAGTTCGTGCCTGCGCAGCGAACGAGCCGCCGCCACAGCGCGTTTCGGGTCGTCGTAGCGGGCGGCGGCGGTCTGGATGCCGCGCGCCACGTCCTCGGGTTGCGGTCCGAGCAGCTGTGGCCCGCCGGGGCCGTCGGCGTACATGCGGATGGTCTCGGGGGCGTTGATGAGCAGATCGGGTAGGTACTCCGAGGAGCCGAGCACGATCATCAACCGCTGGGCGATGGCGCCCTCGTCGCGCAGTTCGCGCAGGAACCAGATCTGGTCGTCGAGCCCCTCCGACACCCGGCGGTACGCGAGCAGGCCCGCGTCGGGATTCGGTGTGTCACCGAGCCATTCGAGCAGTGTCGGCAGCAGCAGCGCCTGGATCCGGCCCTTGCGCGACACTCCACCGGTGAGCGCCTTGAGGTGCCCGAGCGCGTTCTCCGGGGCGGCGTAACCGAGGGCGGCGAGCTGGCGCACGGCGGCGTCGGGGCTCAGGCGAAGGGCGTCGGAATCCATCCGGGCCACCGCGTCGAGCAGCGGCCGGTAGAAGAGTTTGGCGTGCAGGCGGCGCACCCGCACCGCGTTGCGGCGGATCTCGGTGTCGAGCACGCCGACCGCGTCCTGACGGCCGTCGGGCCGGATGTGGGCGGCGCGCGCCAGCCAGCGCATGCCTTCCTCGTCGTCGGCGGCGGGCAGGGTGTGTGTTCGTTTCAGCCGCTGCAGTTGCAGGCGGTGCTCGAGCAGGCGGAGGAATTCGTAGGAGGCGGTGAGGTTGGCGGCGTCGTCGCGGCCGACGTACCCGCCCGCCGCGAGCGCGGTGAGCGCCTCGACGGTATTGGTGACGTGCAGCGAGTCGTCGACCCGCCCGTGCACCAATTGCAGTAGCTGCACGGCGAATTCGACATCTCGCAGGCTGCCCGCGCCGAGTTTGAGTTCACGTTCGCGCAGGTCGGCGGGCACCAGGTCTTCCACCCGGCGGCGCATGGCCTGCACGTCGGCGACGAAGTCGGGGCGTTCGGAGGCGGCCCACACCATCGGCATGAGTGCGTCGCGGTACTGCTGTCCGAGTTCGAGATCGCCGGTCATCGGCCGGTTCTTCAGCAGGGCCTGGAACTCCCAGGTGCGGGCCCAGCGCTTGTAGTAGGCCAGGTGCGAATCGAGGGTGCGCACCAGTGCACCGGCCTTGCCCTCGGGGCGAAGCGCGGCGTCGACCTCGAAGAAGGCCGAACTCGCGACGCTCATCATCTCGGCGGCCAAGCGCGTGGCGGTGGTGTCGGCGGGCTCGGCGACGAAGACCACGTCCACATCGCTGACGTAATTCAGTTCGCGCGCACCGCATTTGCCCATCGCGATCACCGCGAGGCGCACCGGAACCTCGCCGTTCTTGCAGACCCGCGCCACCGACACCGACAGGGCGGCGGTGAGCGCGGCGTCGGCCAGATCCGACAGGTGCCTGCCGACCACCTGATACGGCGGCACCGGTTCGTTCTCGACGGTGGAGGCCAGGTCGATCGCGGCGAGGAGCATGAGCTGATCGCGATACCGGTCGCGCAGCAACGCGATCGACTCGGGACCGGAGATACCGGCCCGGAACAGCATGGGGCCCGCGTTGGGGCCGGTCTCGGGTTTCGCGTCGACGGCGTCGAGCAGGTCGGCGATCAGTTCGTCGCGATCCGGAAGCCGACTGGCGCGCAGCACTTTCCAGCGCTGCGGTACGGCAACGAGGTGATCGCCGAACGCCGTCGAGGAACCGAGCAGCGCGAACAGCCTGCCGCGCAGCGTCGTTTCCGAGCGGATCGCCGAATCGAGTTCACCCCACTCGTTTCCGAGCGCTTCGCGCAACCGCACGAGCGTGGACAGAGCCAGATCGGCGTCGGGCGAACGTGACAGCGCCCAGAGCACGGGCACGCCGTCGACATTGTCCCAGCCGAGCTGGTGCAGGGAGTCCGCCGCGGTGGGTTCGAGTAACCCGAGCCGACCTACGCCGGGAACAGTGGAGCGGGCAGTCGGTGGCCGAACCATGCGTCAAAACTTACATGGTCCGGGCTACAACGACGTCACGCCGGATCGCCGAGAACCCGCGGCGCCAGCCGCCATGTCACAGGCTGAGGTATTCCTTGAGCTCCCAGGGGGTGACCTGGCTCCGATAGTCGGCCCATTCGCGGCGCTTGTTGCGCAGGAAGAAGTCGAACACGTGCTCGCCGAGGGTCTCGGCGACCAGCTCCGAGCGCTCCATCGCCTGCAGTGCCTCGTCGAGGGTGCCCGGCAGCGAGCGGAAGCCCATCGCGCGGCGCTCGGCGTCGGTCAGCGACCACACGTCGTCCTCTGCCTCGGGCGGCAGGTTGTAGCCCTTCTCGATGCCGCGCAGGCCGGCCGCGAGCAGCACCGCGAAGGTGAGGTAGGGGTTGCAGGCCGAATCGGGGCTGCGGATCTCGACGCGCCGCGACGACGACTTGTTCGGCGTGTACATCGGCACGCGGACCAGCGCCGAGCGGTTCGAACGGCCCCAGGACGCGGCCGTGGGAGCCTCGCCGCCGTGGATGAGGCGCTTGTAGGAGTTGACCCACTGGTTGGTGATCGCGCTGATCTCCGGGGCGTGCTCGAGGATGCCCGCGATGAACGAGCGAGCGGTGCTCGACAGGTTGTTCGGGTCGTCCGGGTCGGCGAAGGCGTTGGACTCGCCCTCGAACAGGCTCATGTGGGTGTGCATGGCCGAACCGGGGTACTGGGAGAACGGCTTGGGCATGAACGTCGCGCGCACACCCTCGTCGATCGCCACCTCCTTGATGAGGTAGCGGAAGGTCATCACGTTGTCGGCCATGGATAGCGCGTCGGCGTAGCGTAGGTCGATTTCCTGCTGACCGGGCGCGCCCTCGTGGTGGCTGAACTCCACCGAGATGCCCATCGACTCGAGCGCGTCGATGGCGTGGCGGCGGAAGTTGGGGGCCGAGTCGTGCACCGCCTGGTCGAAGAAGCCGCCGTTGTCGGCGGGCATCGGCTGGTAGCCGTCCTTGAGCTGGTTCTCCAGCAGGAAGAACTCGATCTCGGGGTGCACGTAGCAGCTGAAGCCCACGTCGGCGGCCTTGTTCAGCTGACGGCGCAGCACGTGGCGCGGATCGGCCCACGACGGCGAACCGTCGGGCATGGTGATGTCGCAGAACATGCGCGCCGAATGCTGGTGGCCCTTGGAGCTGGCCCAGGGCAGCACCTGGAAGGTCGACGGATCGGGCCGCGCGACCATGTCCGCCTCGGACACGCGCGCGAAGCCTTCGATGGCCGACCCGTCGAAGCCGATGCCCTCCTCGAAGGCGCCTTCGAGCTCGGCGGGGGCGATGGCGACGGACTTGAGGTAGCCCAGCACATCGGTGAACCAGAGACGTACGAAGCGGATGTCCCGCTCTTCGAGCGTCCGCAGCACGAATTCCTTCTGGCGATCCATACGGCGAGCGTAGGCACCCGGCGTTAAATCCGTGTTACATACGCCGACTCGTTTGCTATTACGTCACATCGTCCGCACTTCTCACGTGGCGTGACCGGGCGGTGTGCGCGGTCTCACCCGCCGCAGGTGAGTCCGGGCGTGGGCGTGGCGAGTTCGGTGAGGTAGGCGATGACGGCGTCGTCGAGGCACCGGTCACCGGCGACGAGGGCGGCGGTGTGCCGGTTGCCCCGGAAGGTGACGAGCGCGGCGCCGAGCTGCTCGGCCAGGTCGACACCGGCCTGGTACGGGGTGGCCGGGTCCTCGGTGGTGGAGACGACGACGATCTTCGCCACGCCGGGCGCCGATATCCGGTGCGGTTCGCTCGTGTTCGACACCGGCCAGGACGCGCACAGTTCCAGCGGTGCCGCGCCGGTGCCCTTGCCGTCGTCGAGAAATGGTGCTGCCCTGCGGTATTCGGTGTCCTGGCGGGCGACGACCGCGGGGTCGGTGATGCGCGGGTCGTCGACGCAGCGGATGGCGTTGAAGGCGTCCTGGGTGTTGGCGTAGGTGCCGTCGGCGCGACGGCCGTCGTAGAGGTCGGCCAGTTGCAGCAGGGTGTCGCCCGTGCCGCCCTGCAGTTCGGTGAGGCCACGGGTGAGCAGTGGCCACATCTCGTCGCTGTAGAGGGCCTGCTGGACGCCGGTGATGGCGTCGTTGTAGCTCAGGCCGCGCGGATCCTCGGTGCGGGCCGGGGCGGCTTGCAGCGGGTCGACGAGTTGCCGGAAGCGGGCCACCGCACCTGCCGGGTCGGTTCCGAGCGGGCAGTCGGCGCTGTTCGCGCAGTCGGCGGCGTAGGCGTCGAATACGCCCTGGAAGCCCGCCGCCTGGCGCAGCGACTCCTGCACAGGTTCCTGGGAGGAGTCGACGGCGCCGTCGAGGACCATCGCGCGCACGTTCTGCGGGTATTTCTCGGCGTAGGCGGCACCGAGGCGGGTGCCGTAGGAGTAGCCGAGGTAGGTCAGTTTCGCGTCACCGAGGGCCGAGCGCAGCACGTCCATGTCCTGGACGACTTCCCGGGTGCCGACATGGCCGAGCAGGTCGAGGCCCGAGCGCTCGGCGCAACGGCCGGCGTATTCGCGGTTCTCGGCCTCGGCCTCGGCGATGCCCGCCGGGGTGTTGTCGGTGGGCGGTTCGGCGCGTTCGGCATCGGCTTCGGGCGGGGTCAGGCAGATGATCGCGGGCAGCGAGGAGCCGACGCCACGCGGATCGAAACCGATGCGGTCGAATCGTTCGGCCAGTTCGGTGCGGTGCCCGACGGTGACCATCGACAATCCGGAGACGCCGGGCCCGCCCGGATTCATCAGCAGCGACCCGATCTTGTCTCCCCTGGCCGGGATGCGCGACAACGCGATCTGCGCGGTCGGACCGTCGGGCCGGGCGTAATCGATCGGCACGGTGACGCGCGCGCACTGGGTGCTCGGCGGCAACCGTTCCTCCGGGCTGCCGAACTCCTCGCAGGAACCCCAGTCGATGCGCTGTTCGTAGAAATCGTTCAGCCCGGGGGGTGACGGCGGCAGCGGGGTGGGCGGGGTGGCGCTGTCGCTGCCGGATCCGCATCCGGTGGCGACCAGCGCGCAGATGGCGCCGAGAACAACGACGAGCCTGCCTCGCTGCACAGTTGGCCAACCTTTCCGCGCCGGGCGGCGCAACACGACGCACCCGAACGGGCTCGCCATCACGGTAACCGAAGCGCGGGTGTGACCGATCCCACCGGCCACGCCCTTAAAACGGTTCGGGGCGAGGTGGCACACTGGATGCGTCAGAAAAACCCGGGGACCCGCTACGGGCCTCGAGGAACCAGACGAAAGTAGGGACGATGATGTCCGTATCCGATGAGCAGAGCCCTGCCTACGGTGCCGCTCCCGCTACCACCCCCAAGCCTCGCCGCAAGACCCGCGTCCAGCATCTGCAGCAGATGAAGGCCGAGGGTGAGCGCTGGTCGATGCTGACCGCCTACGACTACTCCTCGGCCCGTCTGTTCGAGGAGGCGGGCATCCCTGTCCTGCTGGTCGGCGATTCCGCCGCCAACGTCGTCTACGGCTACGACACCACCGTGCCGATCACTGTCGACGAGCTGATCCCGCTGGTCCGTGGCGTGGTGCGCGGTGCGCCGCACGCCCTGGTCGTCGCCGACCTGCCGTTCGGCACCTACGAGTCCTCGCCCCAGCAGGCGCTGGCCACCGCCACCCGCTTCATGAAGGAGGGTGGCGCCCACGCGGTGAAGCTGGAGGGCGGCGAGCGGGTCGCCGAGCAGATCGCGCTCATCACCGCCGCGGGCATTCCCGTGATGGCCCACATCGGTTTCACCCCGCAGAGCGTGAACACACTCGGCGGTTTCCGGGTGCAGGGTCGCGGCGACGGTGCCGAGCAGCTCGTCGCCGACGCGATCGCGGTGCAGGAGGCCGGTGCCTTCTCCGTGGTGATGGAGATGGTGCCCGCCGAGCTGGCCGGTCAGGTCACCCGCAAGCTCACCATCCCGACCGTGGGAATCGGCGCCGGCGCAGATTGTGACGCCCAGGTGCTGGTCTGGCAGGACATGGCCGGCTACACCATCGGCAAGACGGCCAAGTTCGTGAAGCGGTTCGGCAATGTGGGCGACGAATTGCGTTCCGCCGCAGCCGCTTACGCCGACGAGGTGCGTCAGGGCACCTTCCCCGGACCCGAACACAGCTTCTGATCCGCGCGCACCCGGCCCCGTCGTACGGCGGGGTCGGGCAGCGGCGCGGCCGACGGCGAGATGGCAGACTCGGAGTCGAAACAGCCGACTCGAAGAGGTACGCATGCATCGCCGATGGAAGACCAGTCCCGGGCTCGTTGTCACCGGTGTTCTCGCCGCCGTGACCCTGACAGCCTGTGGCGGTGCGGAAGTCACGCCCAGCGGGTCCGCGACGACCACGACCGCCGGTGCCACCACCACCAAGACGGCGACGCCGAGCACCACGCTGGAGATCAGCGACTCCTCGGCGAGCCAGTTGTGCGACATGATCCGCCCGGAGCTGTCGAACTTCCGGGTGCAGGGCCCGACCCTCGGCCGGCTCGCGCTGAACACGATGGTGCACGAGTGGGCGCTGCGCAACGGCGGCATCAACGGGCACGTGCTGGCCGACAAGGCGATGATCGACCGGGTGACGACCGAGGCCTGCCCCGATGTGCGCACCGAAACGCTCACCGCACTCGACCTGCCCGACCTCGCCGCGGGATTGGCGTTCTGATGCGCGCCCTGTACCCCGAGATCGAACCGTTCGACAAAGGTCTCCTCGATGTCGGCGACGGCCAGTCGGTGTACTGGGAGGTCAGCGGCAACCCCGACGGCAAGCCGGTGGTGTTCGTGCACGGCGGCCCCGGCGGCGGCACCGGTCCGTTGCAACGCCGGTTCTTCGATCCGGCGGTGTACCGGATCGTGTTGTTCGATCAGCGCGGGTGCGGAAAGTCGGTGCCGCACATCGCCGACGGGGCGAGCCTCGAGTTCAACACCACACCGCACCTGATCGCCGACATGGAGGCACTGCGCGAGCACCTCGGTGTCGAACGCTGGCAGGTGTTCGGCGGGTCGTGGGGTTCCACCCTCGGCCTCGCCTACGCCCAGGCGCACCCGGAACGGGTCACCGAGCTGGTGTTGCGCGGCATCTTCTTGTTGCGGCGCAAGGAGATCGACTGGTACTACAACGGCGCGGCGGGCAACATCTACCCCGCCGAGTGGGCGAACTTCCTGGCACCGGTGCCGCCCGAGGAACGCGGGGACGACCTCGTCGAGGTGTACCACCGGCTGCTGCATTCGCCGGATCCGGAGATCGCGCTCGGTGCCGCCGTCGCCTGGTCGACGTGGGAAGGCGCCACGAGTTCGCTACTGCCGCACCCGGATCGGGTCGCCGAGACCGGTGAGCCACGCTTCGCCCTCGCCTTCGCCCGCATCGAAAACCACTATTTCCGGCACGGCGGATTCCTCGACGAGGGACAGTTGCTGCGTGACATCCATCGGATCGCCGACATCCCCGGAGTGATCGTGCAGGGCCGCCACGACGTGGTGTGCCCCGCGGTGAGCGCCTGGGAACTGCACAACGCGTGGCCCGGCTCCACCCTGCACATCGTCGAGGACGCCGCGCACACCGCGCACGAGCCCGGCATCACCCACCACCTGGTCGAGGCGACCGACCTGTTCGGGAAGCGAGACTGACCCATGGCGATCGAAGCCGGACCCGCCGTCGTCGCGGCGCTGCGCGAGGACATCGACCGGCTGCTCGCCGCCGAACCAGATGTCCGCGCCGACGCCGAGGACTCGGTGCACCAGATGCGGGTGGCCACGCGCCGGTTGCGCAGCGTATTGCGTTCCTACCGCAAGCTCTTCGACAGCGACGCCGCCGCCGAGACGGTGACGGAGCTGAAGTGGCTCGCGGAACTGCTCGGGGTCGCCCGCGACGCGGAGGTCCGAGGTGAGCGGTTCGCGAAACTGCTCGACGGGTTCGGCGAGGTGCCCACCGAGGTCACCCGCCGCCTCGTCGGCGCCGCCGACGACGCCTACGCCCAGGCCCACGACGAGATCCTCACCGCCCTCGACGGCGAGCGGTACGCGGCCCTGCGCGAGGTCCTCACCACGTGGCGCACCGATCCCCCGCTCGACGATTCCCTCGCCGGCGACGACGCGGACGACGTGTTCGCGCGCGTGCTCGGCCGCGACCGCAAACGCCTGCGCAAACTGGTCTTCGCCGAGCCGAGCGCCACCCCCGCCGACCGGGTGGAGCTGCTGCACGACATCCGCAAGGGTGCCAAGCGTTTACGCTATTCCTGCGAAGCGGCGGGCGAGGTCCTCGGCACCGACGCCACCGACCTGGGCACCCGCGCCAAACGCCTGCAATCGGTCCTGGGCGACCACCGCGACGCCGTGGAATCCCGCGCAGCCATCCTCGCCGCCGCAGGCGATTCCACCGACGCCACCGTCTACGAACTCCTCGCCGACACCGAGGAAGCCGCGGCGGGCCGGGCCATCGCGGGTTATCCCGCTGCCGCGGCGTTCATCTCGACCGACTGACCACCGGCGAACCCGGCTGTCACTCACGACACCGGCCACGGCATGCCGAACTGAGTGTCGACCGAAAGGCTGTGCCGCCGTGCAGGATCGATGCCCCATCGGTCGCAGCGGGTTCGAAAACGTCGGCAGCGCGTCGACCTCGACGCGCGCCAGGGCTCACTCGATGCCGGCGGGCGCGCCGTTCCCATCGGCGGAATAGGCGAATTCGATGGTTCTCGTCGTGGGATCGGCGGTGCGCAGGCGCACGGAGACGCGTTCGCCTTCCGGTGGTTTGCCCGCGCAGCGCGCCAGGATCGGGGGTTCGGCGACGAAGATCTCCGCGTCGCGCGAACCGTTGGCCTCGCGCAGGACCAGGGCGGCGAAGTCGGTGCCGACGCGCGGGCCGAGGATGGTGGCCTCGGTGAGGTCGACGCACGCGCGGTCGACTTTGTTGGCGAGCGAATCGGTGCGGCGCAGGGTTTCCGCGGCAGGCGCCAGGCCGTCCAGCACCCACTGCGGTACCTCGGTGCCCGCGCAGTGCGCCAGGCAGATCTCGGTGGTGAAGCGGTCGGCCAGGCGGCGCAGCGGGGCGGTGACGTGAGCGTAGGGGGCGCCGATGGCGCTGTGGGTCAGCTGGTCGGCAGTGGGGTCGTCGAGGTCGGCGAGCAGGGTGTAGCCGGCGCCGCGCAGCAGGGTGGTCGCCTCCGACATCAGGACCAGCCCGGCGGGAGTGTTGGGGTCCAGGCCCGCCAGCATGCGGCCGACCGGCAGGTCGTCGGGCCAGGCGATGTCGAGGGCGGCGGCGGTGCGGCGCATCGAGGCGACGGCGGAGTCGGGCGGCGGCGGCATGGTGCGCAGCAGACCGAGCCGGGTTCCCTTGTGATCGAGCATGATTCGTGCCGCGCACATCCCGGTGAGCAGGGAGACCTGCTCGTTCCAGTCGTCGGCGGCCGTGTGCGGTTCCAGGTCGAGGCGCCAGTTGTCGCCGTGGCGCACCACGTCCTGGGCCGGCAGGCGCAGCGAGATCGCACCGCGCGCGAGACCGGCCTCGATCCGCAGCCGACCGAATTCGGGCAGCGCGGCCAGCGAGGGGTGCAGTGTTCCGGCGTCGGCGGCGGCCTGGACCTGCTGGTAGTCGAAGCGTTCACGGGAGCGCACCAGGGCACGCTCGACCGAAAAACGAAGGAGCGCGGCGTCGTTGTCGAGTTCGATGGTCCACAGCGCGACGGGCCGGTCGACACCGGGCAACAGGCTCGCGGTCCCCTCCGACAGCACGGGCGGATGCAGCGGCACGGTGCCGTCGGGGAGATAGAAGGTCTGGCCGCGTGATTCGGATTCACGGGCAAGGGCACCGCCGGGCACGATCACCGCGCCGAGATCGGCGATGGCGTAGTGCAGGGTGAAACCGGTCGCGGTTTGTTCGAGGTGCAGCGCCTGGTCCAGATCCATGGCGCTCGGTGGGTCGATGGTCACCAGTTCGAGGCCGGTGCGGTCCACCCGGGTGCCCGCGAACGCGTCGACCGCGTCGCGGGCCTCGGAGACAGCCTCGGCCGGATAGTCCGAGGCCAGCCCGAATTCGGAACGGATGGCGCCGAAATCTACCGGCGCCGAGACGATCCGCTGATGGAGTTCCATCCTGGCAGCGTAGCGATTGTTACTGCAGTGCCAGCATGGTGCCGTTGAGCTGATCGAACGGGCCGTACACGGTGAAGGTGACCCGGCCACCCGGCACCGACGACGACACGGCGGCCGCCGCGTCGAGCGCCTGACCGAACGAGGCCGCCGACGGATGCGGCAGACCGGCCACGGTCCGGCCGAACTTGTTCTGGTGCACCCAGGCGGTATCGGCCGGGCTCAGGTCGACCTGGACCCCGCCGGGCAGCGGGGTCACCGCGACCGCACCCGCCGAACCGGCACCCATCGAGGTGAGCACCGCGGCGGCTCCGGCGATCAATGCACCGGCGACAATGGAACGAACTACCCGCATGGAAATGTGACCTGCTTCCGCGATCGATGTGTGAGCCCGCACAACGGGCCCTGCCGACGGGCAACACTCTATGACCTCGCTCACGTTCCCGACGAGTTCCCGCGCATATTCACCGCCCCGTCGCGCGTCTCGCACGAATTGTTACTGTGGCGACGGCACATCCGGCACAAGCCGGAAAAGTGTTGCACCCACGTCGATAAATGGGAGTTCCGAGCGTATGTCGTCGCTGATTTACGATTACCTGTTGCCGATCCTCGGGCCTGACCAGGCCACCTACTGGGCCCAGGTGCTGATGATCAACCCGGCCTGACTCACCGTCACACGAATCAACATGTCGCCTCCCGTTAACCTGACGGGAGGCGCCTTGTTTCCTGGGCCGCTAGCATCCCGCTGCGTGAGTAGAACTACCGCCGCCCTCGCGGCAGGCACCGCCGTCTTCGCCCTGCTTCTGACCGGTTGCGGCGAGGACTCGTCCACCGCCGCAGCCCCCGCAACCACCACCACCCCGGCCGTTCAGGTCGATCCCGGTAAGGCCGGCATGTTCGTGGTGAGCTATCGCAACGCTTTCCCGAAGCTGGCCGCCGGCCGTGACGACCTAGCGGTGAGTGGGGTGCTCAACCAGACGTGCTCCGACATCAAGGCGGGCAAGGCCGAGGCCGACACCATCGCCGGAATCGTGAAGAGCTCGACCAACGGCTCCGTTTCGGCCACGGAGCAGGAAGCGCGCGCGGTCTACGACATGGCCAAGCTGATGTGCTGAAGTCCCCTCGGGACAGACGAAGGCGGCGGTCCCGTGCGGGACCGCCGTCTTCGTCGTTTCCTGGGCGGGCGAGCCGGCCTGTAAGCCGGATCCTGTCCCCGGCTCGCGCCGGGGGGCGACCATCCATCTGGACACACCGTCGCCGGGTGCCTCGAGCGGTCCACCCGCAGGCTCGGGCGAGCAGCCCTCGAACACCTGCGCAGCCGCACCGTCGCCGGTGCGGCCTTCGACCTTGCTCCGGGCGGGGTTTACCTAGCCGCCCCGGTCACCCGGGGCGCTGGTGCGCTCTTACCGCACCGTTTCACCCTTACCGCACGTTGAGCGTGCGGCGGTTTGTTTTCTGTGGCACTGTCCCGCGGGTTACCCCGGGTTGCCGTTAACAACCGCCCTGCTCTGTGGAGTCCGGACTTTCCTCGGTGGCGGGCGGCGACACCGATGTGCCCGTTCCCGTCACCGCGGTCGCCCGGCCGACTCGTCCGCTCCGCCATGGTACTCGGTACGGTTATCAGTCATGGAACGTGTCGACGTCAGTTTCCCATCGGGTGACCAGCAATGCGCCGCATGGCTCTACCTCCCCGATGGTGCGCCGAGGCCGCGTCCGCTGGTGATCATGGGACACGGGCTGGGGGCGACCCGCGAGATGGGGTTGGATCGGTATGCGCGACGGTTCGTCGCGGCGGGAATGGGGGTGCTGGCCTTCGACTATCGGCATTTCGGCGCCAGTGAGGGTGCGCCCCGCCAGGTGCTCAATATCGCCAGGCAGCGTCAGGACTGGAAGGCCGCGATCGCCTACGCGCGTAGCATCCGCGGCTTCGACGCCACCCGGATCGCGTTGTGGGGCACGTCTTTCGGTGGTGGGCACGTGCTTTCCGTCGCTCCCGACGACGACTACCTGGCGGCCGTGGTCGCCCAGGTGCCGTTCACCAGCGGCTGGGCGTCGGCGCGGGCGAAGGGACCGATCAGCCTGACCAAGGTGGCGACCGTCGCCATGACCGATCTGCTGTTGGGCCCGTTGCGCCGCAAGCCGATTCGCATCCGCCTGGCGGGCCGTAAACGCGCCGCCGCCCTGATGAGTGCCTCCGATGTGCCCGAAGGCTTCGGCAGGCTCGCCGAGGAGAGCCCGACCTACGACCCCAAAGTCGGTGCCCGCGTAGCTTTCTCCACCCTGTTCGACGCCCCCGGCCGACGCGCCAAGTCGCTGAAGGTCCCGGTGCTGTACACGATCGCCGAGAACGATTCCGTCGCACCGTCCGGCCCCACCCGCAAGGCGGCCGCACGCACCAAACACGCGGTGGTCAAGGAATACCCGGTCGGCCACTTCGACGTGTACTTCGACGACGTCTTCGAACAGGTCGTGCGCGACCAGACCGACTTCCTGGTGTCGATCCTGCGCCCCTGACAACGCATGAAAAGGGCGCAGCATCGTGATGATGCTGCGCCCCTAAGTGTTCGTGCGGCGATCAGATCGGCTGGAAGCCCGCGCCGACCCCACCCGCGCGGTTCACCACATCGAGGATCACCTCGATCGGCTGGAAGTAGGCGGGCGAGTGGATCGGGTTGGCGCCGTTGGTGCACGGCACGTCGAAGTCCACGGGGCCGAGGCCGGTGAGCCTGCCCTGGTTCATGCCGACGAGCCGGTCACCGACAACGACCGGACCACCGGAATCGCCCGGCTGCGAGCAGTACTGGTTGATCGAGTTGCCCTCGAGCTCACCCCACACCACACCGCAGCTGCGGCCGCTGGTCCGGCCGTCGGAGCACACGGTGGAGCCCGGTGCCGGTGCGGGGCCGATGCCTGCCACGGTGGTCTGGCCGATCGTGCGCGTGGGCACCACCTTGGACGCATCCAGTTGCAGCACAGCGAAATCCAGGTAGTCGCCGTCGTCGGAGAAGGCGACGGTACCGATCACGCCCGCGTGCAGCGCCTGCTCGGCGCCGACCTTGGCACCGGTCGACGCGCAGTGCCCGGCGGTGAGACCGACCAGCCGGCCCGCGTTGTCGTGGCCGATGGCCGTGAGCGAACAGCCGGAGTTGTTGTCGAAGACGATGCCCGAACCGGCACCGAGCACCACGCTCGGATCAGCCGACACGCTGCCTACACCGGCAGACGTGGTGAGCGCCCCCGCGATGGCCGCCGCGAACGCCGCCATCCGTAGAAACTTCATCAAGTACCTTTCTCGACGGCCGCGACCGGCTATGCGTCGACGTGACGCGCATCGCGAACCCGGGCGACCGTACCGCGCCCGGGTGACACGGGGCCACCTCAGAGATAGGAAGTGTCGTTGACCAGGCGCACCGAAGCGCCACCGTCGGGATAGAACTCGGCGATACACAGCGACGCCAGGTCCAGATGCAACCGGTACAGCAGCGACGGGCCGACCCCGAGCGCCAGCTGCAGCAAGGTTTTGATGGGGGTGACGTGACTGACCACGACGACGTTCTCGCCGGGATATAGCGCCACCAGGTCGCGCCGCACGCCTTCGATCCGTTCGCGCACCTGGTCGAAGCTCTCGCCACCGGGCGCGGGGATCGACGGATCGCCAAGCCAGTCCGCGTGCAGCGC
Source organism: Nocardia rosealba (assembly GCF_020216065.1). Taxonomy (GTDB): domain Bacteria; phylum Actinomycetota; class Actinomycetes; order Mycobacteriales; family Mycobacteriaceae; genus Nocardia; species Nocardia rosealba. Next base: position 416,650 of record NZ_JAIWNA010000004.1, on the reverse strand, counting down.
CGGATCCCGCTGTGCCGCTTCGGCGAAGGTGAGTCCTTCCCACTGGCCGAAGTCGGTTTCGATGAGGCCGTCGAGAATGCGCAGGGGCACATCGAGTGCGGTAGCGGCGGCCTCGGCGGTGGAACGGGCCCGCTGCAACGGTGAGCTCACGACGGCGGCGATATCGCCTTTGGCGGCAAGCATTTTCGCGGCGCGGTCGGCTTGTTCGCGGCCCAGTTCGGTGAGCGGCGGGTTGCCGCGGCCGGAGTAGCGGCGTTGCACCGACAGCTCGGTTTGGCCGTGGCGCAACAAGAGCAGGCGGGTGGGACGGCCGATGGCGCCGGTCCAGCCCGGGGAGTAGGTGGAAACCTTTTGGGCGGCAGGCGATTCCGTCTTGTCCGCGCCACCGACGACGATCTGCTCACCTGTCGGCGTAACAGCCACCTGCTCGCCCGTCGGTGTGACAGCAGCCTTGTCGCCGGCCGGGGTCATGGTTACGTCCGACGTAGTCGATGCTTCGTCGCCGGCGACGACGCTCGGCTCCACCTCGGCTGCGGCCCGATCATCCGCCGCGCCGAGGGCGACCTGATCTCCCGGTGTGTAGCCCGCGGCGAGCGACTCGCGGACGGTGCCGACGAGGGCGCCGTCGTCCATCGCCTCGTTCGCCAGCCGGTCGGCGTGGGAGTTCTCGGCGCGCGGGATCCAGGTGAAGCTCACGCGCTCGAAACCGGACACCAACCGGCGTGCCTGTTCGGCGAGCGGAATCATGGAGGCGTGCTTGATCTTCCAGCGACCCGACATCTGTTCGACGACGAGCTTGGAGTCCATGCGCACCGTCACCACCCGCGCACCGAGTTCGGTCGCAGCCTCCAAACCCGCGATCAGCCCACGGTATTCGGCCACATTGTTGGTGGTGACGCCGACGTATTCCTTGCGTTCGGCCAGCACGCGCACATGGTCGTCGGCGAAGACGACCGCGCCGTAACCGGCCGGGCCGGGATTGCCGCGTGAACCGCCGTCGGCCTCGACGATCACCTCACGCACACCAACCGGCCCAGCGGTCACAGTCCGGATTCCTTGGTGCGCACCATGATCGCGCCACACTCGGGGCAGCGGACCACCGCATCCGGGGCGGCCTTGGCGATGCGCTGCATCTCACCGCGGTCGATCTCGATGCGGCACGCACCACAGCGGCGGGCCTGCAGCAGGGCGGCACCGACACCGTGGGCGGCGCGCTGCTTGTCGTAGACGGCGAGCAGTTCACCGGGGAACAGGCCGATCAGTGCGGCGCGGTCGTTCTCGCACCGTTGCTGCGCGACCTCGAGGTCGGCCATCGCCTCGTCGCGCAGGCGTTCGGCGTCGGCCAGGTCCTGGTCGGCCTTGCTGAGCCGGGCACCGGCGTGGTCGTGGTCGGCGGCCATCGCCTCACGCTGCTCCATCACGGTCAGCAGTTCGTCCTCGAGGACGGCGCGACGGCGTTCCAGGCTGCCCAGTTCGTGCTGGAGTTCGGACAGCTGTTTGGCGGCGACGGAGCCCGCGGTGAGCATGGCGCGGTCGCGGTCCTCGCGCTTGCGCACCGCCTCGACCTCACCCTCGAGTTTGCGGATGTCACGATCCAGGTCGTCGATGCCGATCTCGACCGCGACCGCGGCGTCCTTGTAGCCGTTGCGCTCGGCCGCCAGCCGCGCGACCTCCTGCTGCTCGGGCAGCGCGGTGCGCCGGTGCGCGATCCGCGTCAGCTCGGCATCGACAGCGGCGAGCTGCAACAGCTTGGACTGGACCGACGGTTCGACATTCAACGGGCACGAACTCCTGAACACGGTGGACGGATGGATCGATCAACCGTACCGCGCCGCACGAGGCGAACACGCCATGACCCGGATCCGCGACCGAGCGGGGTGCGGTGACTCAGCCCGTGACCGTCCACGGATCCGTGCGAAGGGTCGACACGCGGGTGGTGAGGGCGGGCAGCGCCCGGGTGACGACGGATTCGGCCTGGGCGCACCACGGGAATTCGGTGGCCCAGTGGGCGGCGTCGACGAGGGCGGGGCCACCTCGGCGGAGGTGTTCGTCGACGGGGTGATGGCGCAGGTCGGAGGTGAGATAGGCGTCGACGCCCGCGCGGATGGCGGCGTCGAGGTAGGAGTCGCCCGCACCGCCGCAGACGGCCACCCGCTTGATCGTGCGGTCGGGGTCGCCCGCGGCCCGCACACCCCAGACGGTGCGCGGTAGACCGTTGCCCACGCGGGCGGTGAACTCGCGCAGTGTCTCGGGTTCGGCGAGTTCGCCGATGCGGCCGAGGCCGAGGGACGACGGCAGGGGTGCGCGTTCGGTGACGTGGTAGGCCGGTTCCTCGTAGGGGTGGGCCGCGCGCAGGGCCGCGAGGACGGCGGTGCGCGCGGACGGCGCCGCGACGACCTCGATCGCGTCCTCGGTGACGGTCTCGACGGTTCCGACCGCGCCGATGGCCGGGTTCGCGCCGTCGACCGGCAGGAACTGGCCCGTGCCGGAGGTGTACCAGGCCGCCTCGCGGTAGTCGCCGATCGCTCCTGCGCCTGCCGCGAACAGCGCCGACATCAAAGCGGCCGTGTGGGTCTGCGGCACCTGGATGACCCACTTGTCCATCGGGGCAACCGGTTTGGGGTCGAGCGGGCCCGTGACGGTGAGGCCGACAGCGGCGGCGAGCGCGTCGGAGACGCCTGGGTCCGCGGAATCTGCGTTGGTGTGCGCGGAGAACAGTGCGCAGTCGGAGCGGATCAACCGATGCAGCAGGGCGCCTTTCGGCGTATTCGCCGCCACGGTGTCGACGCCGCGCAGCAGCAGGGGGTGGTGCACGACCAAAGCCTGTGCACCCCAGGCGATCGCCTCGTCCACGACGGCTGCGGTGGCGTCTACGGCGAACAGCACCTTCGAAACCTGTTGCGCCGGATCACCACACACCAGGCCAACCGAATCCCACGATTCGGCCAGTTTCGGTGGGTACGCCGCGTCGAGCACCCCGATCAGTTCGGCCAGGTCGGTCACCGCCGCCTCCTTCGCTCCGCTGAGACCTGCGCCGTCGTGGGCAGGTTCGACATTCGTTCGCCCTGATCGCACAAGGCCCCCGTGAGGAATCGGCATCACCACAGCGCGGCCCGCAACCCGTCGATCAGCTGATCCACCTCGTCGCGGCCGCGCACGGCGACGCGCAAATAGTCGGGGCCGAGACCCGGGAAGGTGTCGGCGCGGCGGACTGCGATGCCTCGGTCGGCGAGATGCTTGCGGACCAGGGCGCCGTCCGTGACGCGCAGGAGCAGGAACGGGCCGGCGGCCGGGGTGTGCACGTCGATGCCGAGCGCGGTGAGACGGTCGATCATGGCGTCGCGGTCGGCGGCGATGCGCTGGGCGAGGTGGTGGGATTCGGCGACGGCGGCGGGTTCGGCGGTGGCGCGGATCGCCTCGAGCTGCAGGGTGCCAAGCGGCCAGTGGGGGCGGCCCTCGGTCAGCCGGGCCAGCACCTCGGGAGCACCGAGTACGTAGCCGCAGCGCAGACCGGCCAGCGCCCACGTCTTGGTGAGACTGCGCAGCACCAGGACGTCCGGTGCGCTCAGCCCGGCCAGCGACTCGAGTTCGCCACTGATGCCCTTCGGACGTACCGCACCGGGGACTGCGTCGGCATCCGCACTCAGGGGCGCAGCGCCACCATCCACTACACGCTGGGGCGCGGCGCCACCGACCTCGGGTCGTGCAGTCGACGAACCCGCCGCCGCTCGGAGCTCGGCGACCGCGTCGGCGAAGGCTTCGTCGACGACGACGATGCGGCCGGGGCGGCGCAGGGCCTGGATCGTTTCGGCGGGGTGCAGGATCGAGGTGGGATTGGTTGGGTTGCCCAGGACGACCAGGTCGGCTTCTTCCGGTACCTGGGCAGGGTCGAGGGTGTACGGGCGTTCGAGGACGACGCGGGCCACCGGGACGCCTGCCTCACGCAATGCCAGTTCCGGCTCGGTGAAGGACGGGTGGATGACGGCGGCGAGGCGGGGGCGCAGGCGGGGCAGCATCGCGAAGCCTTCGGCGGCGCCTGCCAGCAGCAGGACTTCGTCGGGGGTGCGGCCGTGGCGGGCGGCGACGGCCGTGCGGGCGGCGAGTTCCTCGCCTGCGTCGGGGTAGCGGCCGAGGTCGGTGAGGCGGGCGGCGAGCCGGTCGCGTAGCCAGGCCGGTGGGGCGGTGCCCTGGACGTTCACCGCGAAATCGAGCATGCCCGGGCGCGCTTCCACGTCGCCGTGGTGGCGCAGCATCGCGGGGTCGACCGAGTCCTCGAACACAACTGAACACCCTACGTGGCGGTGCCTCGGCCCTACCGGCGACAATGGGAGCCGTGGGAGAGCTGCACGTGACCTTCGTCTGCACAGGGAACATCTGCCGGTCGCCGATGGCGGCGAAGATGTTCGAAGCGCATCTGTACCGTGCCGGTCTGGCGAACCGGGTGCGGGTGAGCAGCGCGGGCACCGGATCGTGGCACGTCGGCGACCCCGCCGATCCGCGCACCGCCGCGACCCTGCGCCACGCCGGGTACGCCGCCGAACACATCGCCGCCACCTTCGGCGACGAACATCGCGACGCCGACCTGATCGTGGTGCTCGACACCAGCCACGACCGGGAACTCGCCCACCGAGGCGTCCCCACCGAACAGCGCAGGCTGCTGCGCAGCTTCGACCCCGCCGCCGACGGAGTCGACGTGCCCGACCCGTACTACGGCGACCAGACCGACTTCGACCTGGTCCGCGACCAGATCGAGGCAGCCGTCCCCGGCCTGCTCGACTGGGTCCGGGCCGAACTCGAGGCCCGCGACCCGGCCGCCGCGCGACGCTGATGCGCAAACTCACCTTTCTGCTGCGGCCGAGCTGGCTGATTCTGGCGCTCGTCGTCGTCGCGTTCGCCTACCTGTGTTTCACGATCCTCGCGCCTTGGCAGCTGAACAAGAACAGCAGCACCGAGCACCGTAATCAGCTGATCGCCGACTCGGTGCAGGCCGAGCCGGTGGCTGTTACCGACATCCTCGCCGGTGATCCCGGTACCCATACCGAGTGGCGGAAGGTGATCGCCACCGGGACCTTCCTTCCGGATTCGACGGTGCTCGTCCGGTTGCGCCATCTGGACGGTGCGCCGGGGTATGCGGTTCTCGCCGCGTTTCGGCTCGATGATGGTCGTACAGTGCTCGTCGACCGTGGTCTGGTCGCTGCTGTCGACGGGACGCGGCCGCCTGCGATTGCCGAACCGCCGGGTGGGGCTCAGCGCATCGAAGCGCGGGTCCGTGCGTCCGAAGGGGTCGTCCCGGACAAAGTGCCGAGCACGCAGGACGGGTTCCGGCAGGTGTATACCGTCGACACCACTCAGGAATCCACTGTTCTCGGTATCCCGCTGACGGCTATCCCTACCGGGACCGATAAGGGTGGTTATCTTCAGCTTGCCGAGGGGCAGCCGGGGTCGTTCACGCCTGTTCCCCTTCCTCAGCTGGATGCGGGGCCGTATCTGTCCTACGGCCTTCAATGGCTGGCCTTCGGTGTGATGGCTCCGCTCGGGCTGGGGTATTTCGTGTTCGCTGAAATGCGGGCTCGGCGGCGGGAGCGTGGAGAAGTCGGGTCCGAGGTGTCCGATCAGCCTGCTTCGACTTCTCAGGAGAGCACTACGGAAGCGCGTCTCGCCGATCGGTACGGCCGCACTCGCTGACGCTCACCTGCGCAGCAGTGCCAGCGTGGCGCTGACTGCTACGGCTCCGATCTGTACTGCTTCCGACATTCGGACGGCTCTGCGGAGATCTTCGGTTTCGGGGGCGCGTCCGGTTCCCAGTGTCGGGCGTAGTTCTGCTCCGTAGCGGTATTGGGTGCGGCCTCCGAGTCGGACTCCGAGAGCACCTGCCATCGATGCCTCGACGACTCCGGCGTTGGGGCTCGGGTGTTTGCGCGCGTCCTGCCGCCAGGCCTGCCAGGCCTCCCCGGGGTTGCCGCCGACGAGGGGGGCCAGCACCACTGTGAGCAGTCCGGTCAGTCGGGCGGGGACGAGATTCGCGATGTCGTCGGTGCGGGCGGCTGCCCAGCCGAAGCGTAGGTAGCGGTCGTTGCGGTAGCCGATCATCGCGTCGAGCGTGTTCACCGCTCGATATCCGAGCAGCCCGGGAACTCCGGCCACGGCACCCCACAGCAGCGGTGCGACGGTGGCGTCGGAGGTGTTCTCGGCGATGGATTCCAGTGCGGCGCGGGCCAATCCGTCGGCGTCGAGGACCGAGGGGTCGCGTCCGCACAGCGAGGGCAGCAGTTCGCGGGCGGCGTCGATATCGCCGGCGTCGAGCCGGTCGGCCATGTCGTGGCCGGCCCGGGCCAGGCTGCGGCCACCTAGAACGGTCCAGGTCGCGAGGGTTGTCGCGAGCAGGCCGCCGCGCGCGGCTACCGCACCGAACGCGAGGACCGAGCCGACCGCAACGGTCTCGTGCAGGATTCCGGCGCGGTGGGTGTCGGCGTAGGTTCGCTGCTCCAATGCCGCTGCCGCCGTACCGAATCCGGCTACCGGATGCCAGCGGCGCGGGTCGGCGAATGCCCGGTCGAGTGCGAAACCGAGCAGCAGTCCCGCGGCGGTCGAAATCCCCTTGTGCACCGGGCGAGGTTAACCGGTGGGGCAGCGATGTCACACCGGATGCGTCTGCTTCGTCGTCTACATGACAGCATCCTGGGCGACCGCCCACTCTCGACCGAACGGCTGGCACGATGACCGACACCGCGAATCTCGACCGCGCGGAACTGGCGCGACGCTTCGAGGAGCACCGCGCCTACCTGCGCAGGCTCGCCTACAGCACCCTCGGCAGCCTGGCCGACGCCGAAGACGTGGTGCAGGAGGCGTGGCTGCGGCTGCAGCGGCAGCACGAGGCGGGCAAGGCGGACGAGATCGACAATCTGCGCGCCTGGCTCACCACCGTGACGGGCAGGCTCGCCCTCGACCAGCTCGGGTCCGCGCGGGCCCGGCGCGAACAGTACGTCGGCGACTGGTTGCCGGAACCGGAGGTCAGCACCATGGACGATCCCGCCGACCGCATCTCCCAGGACGAACGGGTCACCACCGCACTGCTGGTCGTGCTCGAATCGCTCTCACCCGCCGAACGCACGGCCTTCGTACTCCAGGACGTGTTCGGGATGTCGGGTCCGGAGGTCGCCGAGGTGGTCGGGCGCACCCCGGCCGCGGTGCGTCAGCTGGCCTCGCGTGCGCGCAAGCACGTGGAGAGCGGCACGCCGCGATTCCCGGCGTCGCCCGCCGAACAGGAGAAGGTGGTTTCGGCGTTCGCCCTCGCCTGGCGCTCGGGTGACCTCAGTTCGCTGCTCGGCGTGCTGGACGAGAAGGTGGTGCTCACCGCCGACGGTGGCGGCAAGGTGCCCGCGATCCGCCAGCCCGTGCGCGGCGCCGAGCTCATCGCCAAGATGCTGCTCGGCTGGTACCACGCGCCGTCGGCGACGGATGCCTGGGGCCGTGCGGTGCTGGTCAACGGCGCACCGGGGCTGGTGGTGTTCGACGGCAACCACATCGGTGTCTTCTCGTTCGTCGTCGACGACGGCCGCATCGTCGCCATCAATGTGGTCCGCAACCCCGACAAGCTGCGCGACCTGCCGACCGCGGGCGCACCCGACTGGTACATGGGTCGCGCCGAGGACTAGGCGCACACCTGCGCGACGTCACCTGCGAAGTCGTCGCTCCACTTCGCTGAGCGGATGGCTTGCACACACAGGGCTTTCCGGTCGCCGGGCCGTCACCTTTCCCGGCTACCGGGAAGATCCCTGTGGTACTTCCGGCCCGTCCGGTTCAGTAGTGGAAGGTGTCGCACGGAGTGGCCGGTCGGGCAGTGTAGGGAGTCGATGGTGGGTTCGGAACGAATCGTGGTGGTGACCGGCGCCAGTCGCGGCGCGGGCAAAGGCATCGCGCTCGCGCTGGGGGAAACCGGGGCAACGGTCTATGTCACCGGGCGAACGCGGAACGAAGGCGATTCCCCACTGCCGGGCACCGTGTTCGCGACCGCCGAGGAGATCACCCGCCGCGGCGGCCACGGCGTGCCCGTAGTGCTCGACCATGGCGACGATGCCCAGGTCGAGTCCTTCTTCGCGGGTCTTCGCGACGAGCACGGACGGCTCGACATCCTGGTCAACAACGCTCTCGCGGTACCCGACGGCCTGACCGAGAAGGGGCCGTTCTGGGAAAAGCCGCTGACCTTGCTCGACCTGCTGGATGTAGGTATGCGCTCGAGCTACGTCGCCACCTACTACGCCGCACCGCTGCTGGTGGCCAATGGCGCGGGGTTGGTCGTGAACACGTCGTCGTTCGGCGGCACCTGCTACATGCACGGACCCGCATACGGTGCGGGCAAGGCGGCGGTGGACAAGATGGCGCACGATATGGCCGTCGACTTCCGTCCGTGGAACGTGGCGGTCGTCTCGATCTGGATGGGTCTGCTCGCGACCGAGCGCACGCTCGCCGCGTTCGCCGCGAATCCAGGTGCCTACGACGGTCTTGCCGCGACAGCCGAATCGCCGGAATTCACCGGTCGTGTCATCGATGCCCTCGCGCGTGATCCCAAGTTGATGGACCGTACCGGCCGGGTGCTCATCGGCGCCGAGATCGCACAGGAACTCGGCGTCGAGGACACCCGGGGCCAGCAGCCGCCTTCGCACCGGCCATTCCTCGGTAACCCTCCGGTGTTCTCCGACGCGGTCGTCGACTGACCTCGCGAACCCGACCATTCGCTCACCACTCCACACCCGGGCAGGCAACCGATGGATCTCGCACAACGCATCGACACCCTCGAACAGATCGAAGCGATCAAACAACTCAAGCACCGGTACTGGCGAGCCTGTGACAACAAGGACCCGAAGACGATGCGGGACTGCTTCATCCGGTCCGGCGCCGACCTGGACTACGGCCCAATCGGCACCTTCCACGACGCAGGGCCGCTGGTCGAAATCTTCACCCGCATCGCGTTGCACAAGGTCGACGGCAAACACGTCGTCCTCGACATGCATCACGGCATCCACCCCGACATCACCGTCACCGGGGAACACACCGCGACAGGCCGGTGGACCCTGCGATTCCGCCAGGTCAATCTGATCGACAACACCGAGTTCGTCTCGACGGGCGACTACGACGACGACTACGTGATCGAGGACGGCCGCTGGAAGATGTCACGCAGTCATTTCACGGAGCGCTGGTCGATCACCCGCCCGCTCCTGGCGGACTCCGTCATCACCGAGGGAATCTTCGCGGAGCCCTAGACCCCGAGCGAATACCCGTGCGCGGCGGCCACTTCCGCCGACAGCAACTTCCCGTCCACCGCGGTGAGCCCGGCCGACAAACCCGGGTCGGCGGTGCACGCCCCACGCCAGCCGTTGTCGGCGATGGCCAGCGCGTAGGGCAGGGTGGCGTTGGTGAGCGCGACGGTGGAGGTGTGCGGGACCGCACCCGGCATGTTCGCGACACAGTAGAAGAGCGAATTCCCCACGGGGAAGGTGGGATTCGCGTGCGTCGTCGGCCGGGTCGACTCGAAGCAACCGCCCTGGTCGACGGCGATGTCGACGAGTACCGAACCCGGACGCATCCGCGCGACCAGCTCGTCGGACACCAGTTTCGGCGCCTTGGCCCCTGGCACGAGCACCGACCCGATCACCAGATCGGCGGCGAGCACGGCCTTCTCGATCTCGAGGGCGTGCGAGGCCAGGGTGCCGACCCGCCCGGCGAACCGGGCGTCGAGTTCACGCAACCGGGCCAGATTCGTATCGAGCACGCTCACCCGCGCACCCATCCCCACCGCGACGCTCGCCGCATTGGTGCCCGCCACGCCACCGCCGAGCACCACCACGTCGGCGGGCCGAACCCCGGGCACGCCGCCGAGCAGCACGCCTTCCCCACCCATCGGCGCCATCAGGTGATAGGCACCGACCTGCGCGCTGAGCTTGCCCGCCACCTCGCTCATCGGCGCGAGCAACGGCAACGAACCGTCGGCCGCCCGGACCGTCTCGTAGGCGATGGCGGTGATCCCCGACGACAGGATCGCGTCGGTACAGTCCTTCGACGCGGCCAGATGCAGATACGTGAACAGCACCTGCTCGCGCCGCATCAGCGAATACTCCTGCGCGATGGGTTCTTTCACCTTCAACACCAGGTCGGATTCGGCCCACACCTGGTCGGCGCTTGCCGCGATCCGCGCACCGGCGGCCCGGTAGTCGTCGTCGGCGAAGCCCGAGCCGACGCCCGCACCCGCCTGCACGAGCACCTCGTGCCCGTGGGCGGCGAGCTCCGCGGCGCCGGCCGGAGTCACTGCGACCCGGAATTCTTGCGGTTTGACCTCGGCCGGAACACCGGAAGTTACGCCCGTTGCCGTCATTCACCCAGACTAGATCCTGTTTCGACGGGCCGCAGTCGAATTCGAGGCGTGTCCGGATCCCTACCCGGCAGGCGCCGCGACCACCGGGCTCGACGTGGTCTCCGACGCGCCGGCCGTCGCGGATGTCGACGGCGGCTGTTCGGTCGTGGTCGCCGGTGGCGGCGTCGTGGTGACGGGCGCGGCGGTTGTGGTCGGCGGGTCGGTCTGCCCGCATTCGTTGCCGTGTCCACACTGGTCGGTTCCGCAGAACCGCTCGCCCGGCGGGCACCCCGGCCCCGTCTCGCCGCACTCGCCCGGCCCGCAGCTGTCGGTACCGCATTCCGGGCCGGGCACACAGGTGTGCCCGGGCGGGATCTCGGCCTGCGCGGGCGGCGCTGCCGCTGGTTGCCCGGGCGCTTGCGGCACCGGGGCGGCAGGACCACCGGCATCCTGGTCCGGTACGCCCGGGTCGGTCGCGGCAGCGGGTGCGCTCGTCGATGTCGCCGGCGTACTCGTCGGTGCCGACGTCGTCGCGGTCAGCGACGTGCTCGGTACCGGGGTCCCGTCGGCGCCGCCGCCTTCCGAGGAGCATCCACTCACCACGAGCACCGGGACGACGAGCGCCAACAGCAGGCGCGACATCGCACGCAACCGGATACCCGTCCATCTGTGCAGCAACACTGCGTTCTCCTCCGGACGAAGTCCCACGACTGTCGCGGCGACTCGAATTCTTATGGTCGCTAACGGTTTTCGCGTTACAGCGGGGAATCGAGCGTCAACGCGCCGACCCCGGGCCACAGCGCCCGAGAATCGGTGCCGCGCTGCCCGCCGCGCCCGGTGCCGACGCGCAGCGCGATAATCGCCGCATGATCATCAAGGTGAGCGGGTTCGCGCCCGAGATCGACGAGTCAGCATGGATCGCGCCGAACGCGACCGTGATCGGACGGGTGCGCCTGGGCGCCGAGGTCGGCGTCTGGTACTCGGCGGTACTGCGCGGCGACCTCGAACAGATCACCGTCGGCGACCGGACCAACATCCAGGACGGGTGCGTGCTGCACGCCGATCCCGGCTTCCCGCTCACCGTCGGTTCCGGTGTGTCGGTGGGGCACAACGCGATTCTGCACGGGTGCACCATCGGCGACGACGTGCTCGTCGGCATGGGCGCCACCGTGCTCAACGGCGCGGTGATCGGGGCGGGCACCCTCATCGCGGCCAACGCGCTCATCCCCGAGGGCGCCCAGATTCCGCCCGGGTCGCTGGTCGCCGGGGTGCCGGGCAAGGTGCGTCGCGAGCTCACCGAGGCACAGCAGGACGGCATCAAGCTCAACGCCGCGGTGTACCTACACAATCTCGCCACACATCGGGACGCCGAAGTGTTGTGACGCATCACACTGAGCAAATGACCAGTAGGGAAACCTGATAACATTTGCCCTGCGTATCGCGACCGGTCCACCGAGTCTTCAGGGCCGGCACCGGTACGCGGGGCAGGAGGTATCACGGTGGCATACGCGCAGGTAGGTGTGCACCGATCCGGGGGCAGGCTCAGCGTGGCCGATATCGCGGCACAACCAGGCGGTATCGAGGCACTTCAGTGCCGTGTTCACGAATTACGTTCCCGGGGTGTGCATTTCGCGGCGAACGCGATCGAGCAAGAGATGGTCGCGCTGGATCTCCCACCACGGGGATAATGGGCTGATGCCCACTGTCTCGACCATCCTCGCGCGGATCCTGGAAAAACCCGTCACCGACGGGGAGAAACTGCTCGACAGCGCGCTGTCGGCGTTTCTGGATTTCGGGATCAAACGGACAAGCATGGGCGAGATAGCGCGCCGCGCCGGCATCAGCCCGGCCACCCTGTACCGACGGTTCGAATCCAAGAACGACCTGGTCGAAGCGGTTGGCGTGCGTGAGGCGCAGCGCTATGTCGGCGAGATCGACGAGCGGGTCCGCGCGGTCACCGAACCCGAGGACCGGCTGGTCGAGATCTTCGTCGCCTTCGTCACGACCATCGCGGGCAACGAGCTGCTGCGGCGGTTGCTCGGCACCGAGCCGGAGATGATCCTGCCCAAACTCACCACCGACGCCGGTCCCATCCTGGCGGTGGGGCGCGAATATCTCGCCGACAAGCTGCGTGAGGTGCAGGCGGGCTCCCCCGACTTCGACCCCGACCTGGTCGCCGAGATCATGGCTCGCCTCGCCTTGTCGCTGGCGCTGACTCCCGACGGGCTGATCCCGCTGGACGACGCCGAAGCCGGACGTGAATTCGCCCGCCGCACCCTGCTGCCGATGGTCGGCATCCGTCCCACCTACTGAGCGGGCACCCCGAACGCCTCGGCGACTGCTTCGTCGACGGCGGCATCGGATACCGGCACACCGCCCTCCATGAGCTCGCGCACGCGACGCACGATCTCGACGGCGGCCGGGCTGCCAGGATCGGGCAAGGGCAGCCGGGCGACGTACTGGGTGATCCAGCGTCGCCTGCCCGAATACAGACGATTGCCGCAGACCGCGTCGTAGAACCGCAGGCCCAGCGCCGAATTCGCCACGCCCATCAGGAGATACGCCAACTCGGTCGCGGACTTGCCTGCGTCGAGGTCGGTGAGCGAGATCCAGTAGCAGTCGCCGTTCACCACGGCACCGGAACGATCGAGGGCGAAGCGGGGCCGTTCGCTGATATCGGGGAAGACGAGTTTCGGCGCGCCCCACAGGTGTGGTCGTTGCGGTACCCAGATCTCGTACCACTTGCGGCCGCCGTCGAGAACATAGCGTCGACCGGACAGCGCCTCCTCATGGGTGCGCAGATACTCTGCTGCGCAGGGAAATTCGGCCAGATCGACCGGGGTGCGCCGTGTTTTCCGCAGGTCGTAGGGGTAAAGCACTCTGGTGCCACGATCCTTCTTGATCTGCCACCGTTCGAGGTCGTGGTGAGTGATCAAGGGCTGCAGCAGTTCTCGTTCGGGCGTCGGGTCGAGGTCGTCCCAGTGGTCGGAGATGAACACCCGATCGGCGGTCGTCTTGATACCCACCCGGATTCGCGCCGTCTCGCCGAAGGTGTGCCAGGTTCGGTCGGCGATCTTGTCGAGCCAACGGTCGACGGCCGGGCGCGACATCCGCCAGACCGTCTCCCCGTGCGGACGTTCGTGATCACTGATCACCTGGCCGGCCGACGGCCCGTTCGCCGCTTCCCGCCCCTGCGATGCCAACGTCCCCACTTCAACCGCGAATACGCGTCCCCCAGCACCGACCAGGCAGTCGGTCTCCCCGGCTAGCGCGTCGAACAGCTCTGTACCGCAGCCTGTTTCGTCGCCAGTTCGCTCATAGACGGAGACGTACCGGCAACCGGCCGAGCTCTCGGCAACGTTCGCCGGATCGCTTCGCTTCGCGAATCCGCCGGCGGACAGGGAATCTGTGGGCACGATCGCGGGCGCCGCAGCACCGCCCGCCGCAGTGCCGGACGCCGCAGCACCGCCTGCCGCAGTGCCCCCCGTCGCAGTGCTGGACACCGAGGTGGAAGCTGCGGCATATGCGCGCGTTCCGCGGTTCTGATGCGCGTTGTCGGCGCCTACACCGCTCGCACCGTCACCGGCTGGGATCGTGCCTTCGCCGGGAAACACGCGGGCATGCGCGACGCTCGCGGCTGATCTGGTGGCGATGGTGATCGCGGGGAGGACGGCAGCGGAGAAGAGTTTGGTGTCGCCGAGGTCGTAGAGCTCGACCGGGGTCAGGTCGGCGGTCAGGATGCGGCGCAGGTTGGCACCCGCTCGGGTGGTGAGAAACCTGTTGGCACAGAGCAATCCGAGCACGCCACCCGGCGCGAGGAGACGCGGCGCCAAGGCAACGAAGGGATGCGTGAGATCGATACGCCCACGGAGCCCGAATTTTCGGCTGAGCAGTTGCGCGGTGGCCCCGCCGAGCTGCTGCGTGCGCACATACGGCGGGTTGCTGATGATCAGATCGAAGGAGCCCTTCGCCAGACGCGGCGCCTTCGCCAGGAAATCCCCTGCCCGGCAGTGGATCTCGACCCCCTCGGCCGCGGCCCGCGCCACCGTTTCACCGACGGCGGCACGGTCCAGGTCGTACCCGGTGAGCCGGACCGCGACACCCGGTGCGCACGACACCATCTCCCGATGCACCGCGAGCAGCAGCTCCCCGTCCCCGCAGGCCGGGTCGAGCACCCGCAACTCGGCGCCGCACGGGGCGTACAGCAGCGCCCGGCGCGCCAGAAACCGCGCCAGCTCCGGCGGGGTGTAGTGCCTGCCGTGCCGTTTGCGCTCCTGCGCATCGCGGGACTGCAACGCCATGAGTCCGATTGTGCCCCGCCACGCCCCGATTGCGCGTCAGGCGCGGGCTGCCATCGCCCCCGGCCACAGTCGGCCGCCCCGAACCGGCGCGGCGTCGACGCCTCCTCGCCGCGTTGCGGGGAACCTGCGTGGGTTGCCACCGGCATGAACCGCACTCGGCCCGACTGCGCGTCATCGATGGCTCTTCGTGCATGGTGTGACCCGGCCGCGCCCGTGGGAATCGGGTCAGGACCGGGGCGGCGACTCGCGGTAGGGTCGGCTCGCTATGTTGAAATTCCGCACCGCCGCGATCGCTGCGGCGGCTCTTGTTTTATTGCCCGTACCGGCGCAGGCGGATCCCGCCGAATACGCGCCGACCATGATCATCCTCGACGCCTCCGGCTCGATGGAACGGCCGGATCGCGGCGGAACCATGATGGACGCGGCCAAACAGGCGGTGCGCAGCTTCGTGGATTCGGCGCCCGCGCAGGCCTCGGTCGGCCTCACCACCTACGGCACCGGCACCGGCAACACCGAGGCGGAGAAGGCTCAGGGCTGTCGCGATGTGCAGGTGCTGCACCAGCCGAACACCCTGGACAAGGCCGCGCTCACCACCGCCGTCGACGGCATCCAGGCGCGCGGTTGGACGCCGATGGGCACCGCGCTGCGCCAGGCCGCCGACGCGCTGCCCGATTCGGGGCCGCGCTCCATCGTGCTGGTCTCCGACGGTGACGACACGTGCGCACCGCCCGACCCGTGCGAAGTCGCCGCCGAACTGAAGCGCGCCGGCGTCGATCTCGTCGTGCACGCGATCGGTTTCGCCGTCGACGACAAGGCCCGCGCTCAGCTCACCTGCATGGCTCAGGCGACCAGCGGCACATACACCGACGCCGCCGACGGCGCCGCCCTCGAACGCGTCCTGCCCCGCGTGAGTTCCACCGCCCTGCGTAGCTACCAGGCCACCGGAACACCCATCACCGGCTCCACCGAGTACGGTTCGGCGCCGGTGGCGAAGGCGGGCCAGTACCTCGACACGATCGGTCAGCACGAGAAGCGGTACTACGCCGTCGATGTGCCCGAAGGCGCAACCGCCCACTTCACCGGCATCGTGTCGTTCCCCCGCGCGAAGGACGTCTCGACCACCGAGGACATGAACGCCCTCGAACTGCGGGTGCGCGATCGCGAGGGCGCCGATTGCGGGAAGCGCGAACGCGAGCTCGAAACCCGCTCCAGCGACGGTGTCGCCCTCACCGTCGCCACCACGTTCGACGGCGCCGCCGAGGCAGGCGGCACCTGCAGTGGTGGCGGCCGCTACTACTTCGAGGTGAACTGGGACCTGGCCTCGACGGGTGCGCCCGCTCGCCTGCCGATGGAGATCCTGATCGGCATCGAACCAGGCGTCGCCGATCCCGGGCCTGCGGCAACCCCGACGCCCGTCACCTTCACCGACCCGGGCGGGCCGGTCCAGCCGGTGACCGGCGGTGGCTCCTTCACCGTCGCGGCGACCTTGCCCGGCAGCGGAAAGTTCGGTGACACTCTGCAATCCGGTGAGTTCGTCTTCTACCGGGTCCGCCTGGACTGGGGGCAGGGCCTGGCCTATCGCGTGCAGTTCGCCGACACCGGCGGCGCGAACAACACCTCGGCGGCGAACGTGGAGACCGTGCTGTACTCGCCGCTCGGCCGTGAGATCGCCACCGACACCAACGCCTACACCGGCAGATCCAGTGCCGAGCTGTCGGTGGAGTCGGTTCCGGTCCGCTACACCAATCGAGAGCAGTCCGACTCCGCGGTGAACCAGCAGGCGATCGCGGGCTGGCACTATCTCGCGGTGAAGGTCGGCCAGCCCTCGAGCGCGGATACGATGCCGCCGACGCCGGTGCAACTCGACGTCAGCGTCTCGGGCGCGGCCGAACCCGGCCCGGCCTATCGCGGCGGCGGTGACGTGCTCGGCGAGCAGAGCCAGGACCAGCTGGTGACAGTGGACGGATCAACGGCCACCACCCGCCCGTGGACTCGGTACGCACTGGTGGGCGCGGGCATTGTGTTGCTCGTCGGTATCGGCGTCGCCGTGGTCGTGGTCGTGCGCCGCCGAGCCTGATCCCTCCCGGATCCCTTCTCGCGCCCCCGCCGCGCCGGTCGGCGGCCATGACCGTCGGCCGCCGACGGACTCGCCGATCAGAACCCGCCCCCGCCCGAATCTTCGTGGCGCGGGCGGGTTCCGCGTTTCCGCCCCGACTGCTAAATTGGTCTCAAAATGAGACTAGTTCTCACGACCTACCGAGGGAGCCGCGCGATGGCGCCGACCGATCACCCCGATTTCGCCGCCCTACGGCGCCTGGCCGACGAACGCTGGACCTGCCGCCAGTTCAAGCCCGATCAGGTCGACCGCGCCACGATCGAACAACTCCTCACCCTCGGACAGCGCACCCCGTCGTGGTGCAACACCCAGCCCTGGCAAATCGTCGTGACCGCGGGCGACGGCACCGACCGGTTCCGCAAGGAACTGCTGGCCCACATCCAAACCGCCGCCAACACACCGGATTTCGAATTCCCGGCCGCCTACGAAGGCGTCTACCGTGAGCGGCGCCGCGCCTGCGGTTTCCAGCTCTACGACAGCGTCGGCATCGTCAAGGGCGACCACGAGAAGACCATGCGCCAGATGGTCCGCAATTTCGAACTCTTCGACGCACCGCACGTCGCGATCGTCACCTCCGAGGCCGACCTCGGCGTGTACGGCGCCATCGACTGCGGGCTGTGGTTGGAGAACTTCCTGCTCGGCGCCCAGGCGCTCGGCCTCGGCGCCGCGCCGCAGGCGGCCCTCGCCTCCTACTCCCCTTTCATCCACGAGTACTTCGACATCCCCGACACCCGCAAGGTCGTCTTCGGCGTCTCCTTCGGCTACCCCGACGTCGACCACCCGATCAACGGCTTCCGCACCGCCCGAGCGCCCCTCGACGACCAGGTCACCTGGCACACCTCCTGAATTCGAGATCACCACGCTCCGGTGGCGGCATCGCGCGAGAGGCAACGCCACCAGAGCGTGGTGATCGGTTGACCAGTCAGGCGACGCCGGCGATGCCGGGGCCCGCCTGCGGATCGATATCGCGGGCGGTGACCTCGGCGTGGCACGCGTCGCAGGTGAGGTGGACGTGGGCTTCGCCGGTGCAGTCGTGGTGGCGGTATTCGACCGGTGGGCCTTCGGGGGCCATGTAGGTGTCGCCCCAGTCGCGGATGGCCATCAGGATCGGGTAGATGGCGTGGCCTTTTTCGGTGAGGCGGTATTCCTCGTAGGCGCCGTCGTCGACGGGGCGTTTGACGAGGATCTCGTGCTCGACGAGGCGATCGAGTCGGTCGTGCAGGCGGCTGCGGGAGATGCCGAGCGCGCTCTGGAAGGCGTTGAACCGGCGGACGCCCGCGAAGCAGTACTTCAGGATCAGCAGGGTCCAGCGGTCACTGAGGATCACCAGGGGCCGCGTGATGGAACACGGGGCATCGGCAAGGTCCTCATAGCGCACTCTGCCATTATGCGCCGCGGCGCTGCGTGGACAGGAAAACGGCCGCCTCGACGACGAGGCGGCCGTTTCCGGTCAGGTCAGCTCACAGCGGGATGTTCTTGTGGTGACTCTTGCGGGCAGGCGCCGAGGCCAGCGCCGCGGCGAGGGTGCTGCGGGTCTTGGCCGGGTCGATCACCTCGTCGACCACGCCGATCGCGACGGCGCGTTCCACTCCGCCCGCGATCCGCTCGTGCTCGGCGGTGAGCCGCTCGTGCAGCGCCTCACGCTCCTCTTCCGGTGCGGCGGCCAGCGCCTTCTTGTGCAGGATCCCGACCGCGGCCTTGGCGCCCATCACGGCGACTTCCGAACCGGGCCAGGCGAACACGGCGGTGGCACCGAGGGCACGCGCGTTCATGGCGATGTAGGCGCCGCCGTAGATCTTGCGGGTCACCAGGGTGACGCGCGGAACGCGAGCCTCGGCGAAGGCGTGCAGCAGCTTGGCGCCGCGGCGCACCACACCCTCGAGTTCCTGACCGACACCCGGCAGGTAACCGGGAACGTCGGTGACCACGATCAGCGGAATACCGAACGCATCGCACAACCGCACGAAACGCGCGGCCTTCTCGGCACTTTCGGAGTTCAGGCAGCCACCGAGACGCAGCGGGTTGTTGGCGAGCACACCGACGGTGCGCCCACCGAGGCGGCCGAGACCGGTCACCATGCTGCGCGCGTAACCGCCCTGCAGCTCCTCGAACGACGACTCGGTCGCGCCGTCGGGCGACTCCACATTGTCGAGCAGCTCGTGGATGATCGGCTTCACGTCGTAGGCGCGCTTGGCCGATTCCGGCATCATCGCCTTGAGGTCGACATCGCCGTGCGCGGCGGCGACCAGGTCGAACTCGCCCTGCTCGGCGAACATCGACACCAGCCTGCGGGCCCGGTGCAGCGCGTCGGCCTCGTCGTCGGCGGCGATATGGCAGACGCCGGACTTCTTGAAGTGTGTGGTGGGACCACCGAGGGTCTCCATGTCGACGTTCTCGCCCGTCACCGAGCGGACCACGTCGGGACCGGTGACGAACACGCGGCCCTCGGGCGCCATGATGACCACATCGGTCAGCGCGGGGCCGTAGGCGGCGCCGCCGGCGGCGAAGCCGAGCACCACCGAAATCTGGGGAACGAGCCCGGACGCACGGACCATGGCCTCGAAGACCAGCCCGACCGCGTGCAGCGCCTCGACACCCTCGGCCAGGCGTGCGCCGCCGGAGTGCCACAGGCCGACCACGGGGATGCCGGATTCGATGGCTGTGTCGATCGCGTCGACGATGTGCTTGCAACCCTCCACGCCCATCGCGCCACCCATGACGGTGGCGTCGGAGCAGTACGCGACGGTGCGAACACCGTCGACCTCGCCGATCGCGGCGAGCACACCGGAGCGGTCGCGGGGATGCAGCGGCAGTATCGTGCCGGGGTCGAAGAAGCGCTGGAGCCGACCGAGCGGGTCACGCGGGTCGGTGACCGAATCCTGAAACGCGGGAGCAATGATGGTCATCGCGTCCACTCCTACCTTCGTTGTCGAAAATCTCTCGGCCTCCGCCGGATCACGGCGGAGGGTCGAACCATTCAGTTGGCCGACCCCCCACCGGGAAATCCGTGCGTCAGGCCCGACCGAAGGCGAGCGCGACGTTGTGCCCACCGAAGCCGAAGGAGTTGTTGATCGCGTACTCGATTTCCTGGCGACGGGCTTCCCCGTGCACCACATCGAGATCGATCTCCGGATCCTGGTTGTCCAGGTTCAGCGTCGGCGGAACGATACCGTCCCGAATCGCGAGCACAGTGAGCACCGACTCGAGGGCGCCGACGGCGCCGATCGAGTGACCGAGTGCCGACTTCGGCGCGTACACCGAAGCGTGGTTACCCACCGCCAAGTTGATCGCGTTCGCCTCGGCGGTGTCGCCGATGGGAGTCGCGGTCGCGTGGGCGTTGATGTGGGTGATGTCGCGCTTGGTCAGACCGGCGGTCTGCATCGCGCGAGTCATCGCCCTGGCCGCACCGGTGCCCTCGGGATCGGGAGCGACCAGGTGGAAACCGTCGGAGGTGATGCCCGCACCCAGCAGACGCGCGTGGATGGTCGCACCGCGAGCCTTCGCGTGCTCCTCGGTCTCGATCGTCATGAGCGCGCCTGCCTCGCCGAAGACGAAACCGTCACGATCCTTGTCGAACGGACGCGAAGCACCCTTGGGGTCGTCGTTGCGCGTGCTCATCGCCCGCATCATGGAGAACGCCGCGATCGGCACCGAGTCGATGAAGCCCTCGACGCCACCGGTGACGACCATGTCGGCGTCACCCATCACGATCATCCGCCACGCGTTGGCGATGGCCTCCGAACCCGACGAGCACGCCGAGACCGGAGTGACCACTCCCGCCCTGGCCTTCAGCTCTAGACCGACGACCGCCGACGGACCGTTCGGCATGACCATCTGAACAGCCAGCGGCGAGATCTTGCGATAGCCGCCGTTCTTCAGCTTGTCGACCGAGTCGATCAACGCGTCGCCGCCACCGAGACCGGTACCGATCGCGACACCCAGGCGGTCGTGGTCGACCTCCGGGCTGCCCGCGTTCTTCCACACCTCGCGACCGAGCACGGTCGCCAGGCGCTCGACATACGCCATACGGCGGATCTCGACCCGGCTCAGGAGGGTGTCGGGGCTGACTTTCAGGTGACCGCCGATACGCACCGGCAGGTCGTATTCCTCGATGAAGGAATCCTCGAGAACGTCGATTCCGCTCTCACCGTTGAGGAGTCCCTTCCACGTCGCATCGACATCACCCGCGATCGACGTGGTCGCCGCCATGCTGGTGACGACGACGTTGGGGAAATTCCCGTTCAAGGTGGAAGGAGTGGTCACTGGTTCAGCCTCTACTCGGCGTCGAACTTGGCCTTGAGCTCCGCGGCGGCGTCGGAGTTCTCCGCCTCGAGCTTCTGGATGTAGGAGACAGCGTCACCCACGGTCTTCAGGCTGGCGAGATCCTCGTCGGGGATCTTGACGCCGTACTTGTCCTCGGTCTGCACAGCGATCTCGACCATGGACAGCGAGTCGATGTCCAGGTCGTCGACGAAGGACTTCTCGATGGTCACCTCGGAGGGTTCGATACCCGTAACCTCTTCGATGATCTTGCCGAGTTCTTCGACGATCTGTTCCTGGGTCAGAGCGGCCACTTTGGTGGCTCCCTTCTTGTTTCTCATTTGTAGGGTCTTGAACAGCCGACGCACTTCGTCGTGCGCGACCGCCGGGGGGAAAGCTAGCCCGCGGAGGTGAGTCCGGCCAACGCGGGGAGGTCTTCGGGAGTCTTGAGGGCGAGGTTGGGGGTGCCCTTCAGTTCCCGCTTGGCGATGCCGACCAGGGTGCCCGCCGGTGGCAGTTCGGCCACCGCCGAGACGCCCGCCGCACGGACGGTCTCGGTGCACAGGTCCCAGCGCACGGGTCGGGTGACCTGCGCGGCGAGCTTGTCGATCGCGTCGGCGCCCGAGGTGACCGGTTGTCCGTCGAAGTTCGACAGCAGGGTCCGGATCGGGTCGCTCGGCGAGATCTGGGCGATGGCATCGGCGACAGCTGCCTGTGCCGGGGCCATGAAAGCGGTGTGGAACGCACCGGCGACGGGCAATGCGCGGACCCGTGCCTTCTCCGGCGGGTTCGCGGCGAGCTCCGCCAGAGCTTCCAGGCGGCCCGCCGCGACGATCTGGCCGACCGCGTTGCGGTTGGCCGGGACGAGATCGAGTTCGGCGAGCCGTGCGAGCACGGTGGCTTCGTCGCCACCGAGCACCGCGGACATGCCGGTCGGTTCCTGCGCACACGCCTTGGCCATCTCCCGGCCGCGGATGGCGGCCAGGCCGACGGCCTCGTCCGGGGTGATGACGCCCGCGACAGCGGCCGCGGCGAATTCGCCGACCGAATGCCCGGCGACGATCGTATCCGCAGGAAGGGTTTCGGGGGCGATTTCGGCGAAGGCCAGCAGTGCGGCCGCGACCACGAGCGGCTGCGTCACCGAGGTGTCGACGATCTCCTCCGCCGTCGCGGTGGTGCCGAGACGGACCAGGTCGAGGCCGGCGGCCTTCGACCACAGCTCGAGGCGATCAGCCGCACCGGGGAGTGCGAGCCAGGGCGTGAGCATGCCGGGTGTCTGGGACCCCTGTCCAGGGGTGAACAACGCGATCACCCCCTAAGAAAACACTGTGACCCCCGCCGCACGAGATGTCGGCGCGAATGAAGGTTTGGAACGCGTTTTGTAGGGGTCCCACAAAATCCGAGGTGGGGCGTCCGGATCGACCGATTCACGAATCCCGTTACAGGGGGTCCTGCGCCATTGGGGTTGACGGGGTTTCCGTGACAGAAGTTGATGATTCGTTATGTGTTCGTGTCAAACGGCCCACTGTGGCCGCGATCCGGAGCACATACGCGTCGCGCGGATTGAGCGGATCACGTCCGGTCACCTCGCCGATTCGCTTGAGGCGATACCGGACAGTATTTGGATGGACGTACAGCTGACGCGCGCACGTTTCTACTGCTCCGCCACAATCCAGGTAGGCGTCCAATGTGTCGGACAACGAAGATCCGGCCGACGCCAACGGGACGACAACATACTCGTTCAGCGCCTCTATCGCAGCTCTATCGCCCAGCAGGGCCCGTTCCGGTAACAACTCCGAGGCGTGAACGGGCCTTGGCGCGCCCCGCCACCCGACAACGGCCTCCATTCCGGCCAGTGCCTCGATGGCGGAGGCGTGCGCGGCGCCGAGGGTGCGCATGGTCGGGCCGATCACCACCGGACCGTCGGAGAACACCTCGGCGAGCAGATCCGACAGGAACGGCGAACCGATCCCCGCGTCGCCCAGGTGTCCGCTGACCACCATCACCAGCCGCGCGCCCTGCACCACCGCGAGCGCGGCACGACCGTGCCTCGTCGCGATGGTGTGCACCGCACCGACCGTCGACACACCCTGGTCCTGCGGCGGGGTGCCGACGAGCACCGTTGCCGGTGCGGTGGCGTCCCAGTTCAACGTGGCGGCCCGGGAGAGCATGTCCGGGCCCGTGTCCCCGCGGACCACCGCGTCGACCACCAGCGCCTCGAGGCGGGTGTCCCAGGCGCCGCGCGATTCGGCCGCGCTGGCGTACACCGAGGCGGCCGCGAAACCGAGCTCACGCCCGTATCGCAGCACCGCCTCGGTGAGCGCGACCAGCTGGCGGTCGTTGCGGGCCAGGGCGGGCAGCCATTGTTCGAAGAAGTCCATGGCCACCCGGACCATGTCCACGGTCTGGCGCAGCGTGAGCCGCCGCGCCAGATCCTGCGGAATCACCTGGAAGGCGTCCAGGCTGAAGCGGATGTCGGATTCGGGATCCTGCAACCACTCCAGGAAGTTCACCACCGCGGTCTGCACCAGCATCTGGACGCCTGCCCGCTGAGCGGCGTCCAGATCGGCGAAGAACGGCAGCCGGTCCTGCATCGCGCCGACCGCCTCGGTCGACAGCCGGCCCGAGAACTGCTTGACCCGTCGCAGCAGCGTGTCGGGCAGCGGGTCACGGGTCTGCCGGTTCGGGGACAGCGCCCCGGTCGGCAGGTAGACCTCGTGCGTGCTTGTGCCCTCGGTGATCCGACGGGGCCGCGGCGGTTTGCGCTCCACAGTCCAATAGTCCGCTACGCCAGTTCCTCCGGTGCGTCCGCACTCGGCTTCGGCGCGGCGGACACATCGTCGATGCGGTATTTCGCGGCCGCTTCCACGGCCTTGGCCTTGTCGAAGGTGCCGTCTTTCACCAGGCCTTCGAGCACCGCGACGACGATCGACTCCGCGTCGACATTGAACACCCGGCGGGCGGCGGGACGGGTGTCGGAGAAGCCGAACCCGTCGGTGCCGAGGGTGATGTAGTCGCCGGGCACCCACTGCCGGATCTGATCGGGAACCGCGCGCATCCAGTCGGTGGCGGCCACCACCGGTCCACGCGCCGAGGCGAGCGCCTCGGTGACGTAGGCGACGCCGGGGTCGGCATCGGGGTGCTTGAGCGCGTGGATCTCCTTCTCGACGGCTTCCTTGCGCAACTCGCCGAACGAGGTCACCGACCACACGTCGGCCGCCACATCCCACTCCTGCGCCAGGATCTGCTGGGCGCGCAGACCGGCGGGCACGGTCACACCGGAGACCAGGATCTGGGCGCGCACCTCACCCTCCTCACCGCGCTGGTACAGATACAGGCCCTTGAGCAAGCCGGCCACATCGAGGTCGTCGGGCTCGGCCGGCTGCTGGTAGGGCTCGTTGTAGAGGGTGATGTAGTAGAAAATGTTCTCTCCGCCGAAGGTCCCGGTCTCCTGCGGATGGGTGCCCGGCAGCGTGCCCGGATCCGGGTTGCCGCCGCCGTACATGCGGCGCAGCCCGTCGCGCACGATGTGGGCGATCTCGAACGAGAACGCCGGATCGTAGGTGACCACGGCCGGGTTGGTCGAGGCGAGCAGCAGCGAATGCCCGTCGTTGTGCTGCAGACCCTCACCGGTGAGCGTGGTGCGCCCGGCCGTCGCCCCGAGGACGAAGCCGCGGGCCAGCTGGTCGGCCGCGGCCCACAGGCCGTCGCCGGTGCGCTGGAAACCGAACATCGAATAGAAGATGTAGAGCGGGATCATCGGCTCGCCGTGCGTGGCGTACGAAGTGCCCGCCGCCGTGAACGACGCCGTCGACCCGGCCTCGTTGATCCCCTCGTGCAGGATCTGGCCGACGTTGCTCTCCTTGTAGGCGAGCATCAGTTCCGCGTCGACGGAGGTGTAGAGCTGGCCGTTGCGGTTGTAGATCTTCAGCGACGGGAACCAGGAGTCCATGCCGAAGGTGCGCGCCTCGTCCGGGATGATCGGCACGATGCGCTTGCCGATCTCCTTGTCGCGCAACAGTTCCTTCATCAACCGGACCAGCGCCATCGTGGTCGCCACGTTCTGCTTGCCCGACCCCTTGCGCACCGAGCGGTAGGCCTCGTCGCCCGGCAGCGTCAACGGCTTTGCCGCACTTCGCCGTTCGGGCAGGTACCCGCCGAGCGCCTTGCGCCTGGCCTGCATGTACTGGATCTCCGGCGCGTCCTGGCCGGGGTGGTAGTACGGGGGCAGGTACGGGTCCTTCTCCAGTTCCGCGTCCGAGATCGGGATGCGCTGCAGATCGCGGAAGTCCTTGAGGTCCTGCAGCGTCAGCTTCTTCATCTGGTGGGTGGCGTTGCGGCCCTCGAAGTGCTTGCCGAGGGTGTAGCCCTTGATGGTCTTGGCCAGGATCACCGTCGGCTGGCCCTTGTGCGTCATCGCCGCCGCGTACGCCGCGTAGACCTTGCGGTAGTCGTGGCCGCCGCGCTTGAGGTTCCAAATCTCGTTGTCGGACATGTTCTGGACCAGCGCCTTGGTGCGCGGGTCGCGGCCGAAGAAGTGATCGCGCACGTAGGCGCCGTCATTGGCCTTGTAGGTCTGGAAATCGCCGTCGGGGGTGGTGTTCATCAGGTTCACCAGGGCACCGTCGCGGTCGGCGCCGAGCAGCGCGTCCCATTCCCGGCCCCAGACCACCTTGATGACGTTCCAGCCCGCGCCGCGGAAGAACGACTCGAGTTCCTGGATGATCTTGCCGTTACCGCGCACCGGTCCGTCGAGACGCTGCAGGTTGCAGTTGATCACGAACGTCAGGTTGTCGAGCGCCTCGTTGGCGGCCACCTGGATCAGGCCGCGCGACTCGGGTTCGTCCATCTCGCCGTCGCCGAGGAACGCCCACACGTGCTGGTCGGAGGTGTCCTTGATGCCGCGATCGTGCAGGTAGTGGTTGAACCTGGCCTGGTAGATCGCGTTCATCGGGCCGAGGCCCATCGAGACCGTCGGGAACTCCCAGAAGTCGGTCATCAGGCGCGGATGCGGGTAGGACGGCAGACCCTTGCCGAGGCCGCCGTGGCTGTATTCCTGCCGGAACCCGTCGAGCCGGTCGGTGCTCAGGCGACCCTCGAGGAACGCGCGCGCGTAGATTCCGGGCGAGGCGTGCCCCTGGATATAGATGTGGTCGCCGCCGCCGGGATGGTCCTTGCCACGGAAGAAGTGGTTGAAACCAACCTCGTAGAGCGCCGCCGACGAGGCATACGTCGAAATATGCCCGCCCACACCGATTCCGGGACGCTGCGCGCGATGCACCATGATCGCGGCGTTCCAGCGGATCCAGGCGCGGTAGCGACGCTCCACCTCCTCGTCGCCGGGAAACCACGGCTCGTTCTCGGTGGGGATCGTGTTGACATAGTCGGTCGAGGTGAGCGCGGGGATCGACACGCGACGCTCACCGGCGCGTTCGAGCAGCCGCAACATGAGATAACGCGCGCGGCCCGGGCCTTCCCGGTCGAGCATCTCGTCGAAGGATTCCAGCCATTCGCTGGTTTCCTCCGGATCGATATCGGGTAGATACGATGCCACGCCTTCGCGGATCACCCGCACGCGTTCCCCGGTGGGTTTGGCACCGGGCGCGGGGTCGTTCGGCGAATCGGAAGAAGCTGCAGAGTGGATCAGGTCGGTCAAATCTGCTCCTCGTACTGGGGGCTGAACTGCTTGTCGGCGTCGCGGTCCCCGGGCTTGCCCGCTTGGTGTGCGGAGCACCCGTCTCGAAAGGTTCGGGCGACCCCCATCCTTGCCGAAAGGGTCGCCCAGGTCATCATCTCAGCAGGAAATCCACTAGATTCGCGATGGACCTACCGGTCGGTGAAGTGAGAGGGAACGGGTTCGACGATGAGGGTGCCGCACGCGCGCAGACTCGGGCTGATCTGTGCATCGGTCGCGGTGATCGCCGGTTCGGTGATCGCCGGGTGCGCCCAGCAGGTCACCGGTAACCCGACCACCGATCCCGCCGAAGTCGCCGCCTACAAGACCGCGGCGGCCGCGTCCTCCTCGGCGGCCGCGTCCTCACGCGCGGCGGCCGCCCGGACCAAGGCCATCGAGGACAACTGCGGGCAGTTCCCCACCACCACCGGTGCGGGCGTCACCGCCTACAACGACTTCGTGAAGGCCCACGACGAGAACGCCCCCGACTACGCCGCCAAACGCGAGGCCGCGGCAGGCGCGCTCGACACCGCCGCGACGGCCGTCGAGTCCGGTGTGGCCGCCGCCGCGGGCGCCCTGCCGACCGAGCTGGCCGACAAGTTCACCGCCTATGTCGTCGCCGCGCGCGAGCTGTCCGCCGAGACACGCAAGATGACATACAGCTCTCCGGTGGGCGGTCTCAACGATGCGAGCCGTAAAATCAATCAGGCGCGTACCGAGGTACAACAGGCCTGCCCACGGCGCTGAATTCACGTCGCCGACACGCGGCGTACGGTACCGATTCATCCGATCGGCTTGCGCTGCGGCCGATAACCATGTTCGCTTGCACGTATCTTACTGTCGGCAGTTTAGGGAGGACACCACCGTGGTCGCCGCGGCGGACGCGCAGAACTACGCTCAGAAGCTTGGCATTTCTCACGGCTTGGTTGTTCAGGAATTGGGCTGGGACGAGGACACCGACGACGCATTGCGCGCCGAGATCGAGGAGATCACGGGCGGCGAGATGGTCGACGAAGACTCCGACGAGGTCGTCGACGCCGTCCTGCTGTGGTGGCGAGAAGGTGACGGCGATCTGGCCGACGAGCTGATGGATGCCATCAGCCCGCTGGCCGACGAAGGGTTCATCTGGGTCCTCACCCCCAAAACCGGTCAACCGGGCCATGTCGATCCGAGCGAGATCGCCGAAGCCGCACCCACGGCCGGCCTGACCCAGACATCAACCATCAGCCTCGGCAGCTGGACGGGCTCGCGCCTGGTTCAGCCGAAGGCACCGTCCAAACAGCGCTGAAACCGCCGTTCGCTAAGGTCTCAGCCGGACGAGAACGCTCGGCTGAGACCCGACACGACGACAGGAACTCCCCTATGCCGCTAGAGGTTGGCACTCTCGCGCCGGATTTCACGCTCAAAGACCAGAACAACCAGCCCGTCACCCTGTCGGACTACCGGGGCAAGAAGAACGTCCTGCTGGTGTTCTATCCGCTCGCCTTCACCGGCATCTGCCAGGGTGAGCTGTGCAAGGTGCGTGACGAGCTGCCCAAATTCCAGAACGACGACGCCGAGATCCTCGCGATCTCCGTCGGCCCACCACCCACCCACAAGATCTGGGCGGCCGAACAGGGCTATCTGTTCCCCCTGCTGTCCGATTTCTGGCCGCACGGCGCGGTCGCCCAGGCCTACGACGTCTTCAACGAGAAATCCGGCTACCCGAACCGCGGCACCTTCGTGATCGACAAGTCCGGATACATCACTTTCGCGGAGATGAACGGCCCCGGAGAGGCCCGTGACCAGGCGGCTTGGGAGAAAGCGCTGGCCGCGCTAGATTCATAACCCGACACCGCCGGTCCCACCGGCGATGCAGGGGCGTATAGCTCAGCGGTAGAGCACTGGTTTTACACACCAGCGGTCGGGGGTTCGATCCCCTCTGCGCCCACATCTTGTCGCACACCACCACGGTCAGGTGGGCAGCCCGATCTCCTCGGGTGTTTTGTCGGTGCGGATCCCGCGGAAGCTCGGATGCCGTAGCAGTCCGTCACCGCTGATCTCACGATATTCGATATCGGCGACGAAAACCGGTTCGACCCACCAGGCCGTCCGGGCGACCGGTGCCGGTGGTGGATCGTCGAGCGGTGTCGTCTCGCGGCGCACCTGGTCCAGGGCGGCGCGGATGCTGCGGCGGGAGGCGGCGGTGAAGCCCGTGCCGACGCCGCCGATGCAGCGCAGACGACCCTCCGGAGTGTGGGCGGCCAGGACAAGACCGCCGAAGGTCGCGGCGTTGGCGCCGTTGCCGGGAACCGCGCCGACGATCACGGCTTCTGTTGTGAGTCGGAGGACGACTTTCGTCCAGGCCGAGGAGCGGCGGCCCGGTTCGTAGATCGAATCGCCGTGCTTGCAGACGATCCCTTCCAACCCGGAGTCCGTCGCCACGCGCAACAGCTCCTCCGCGCTGGTGTCGGTCAGCGACCACATCGGTGGAACCCGCACGCGCACACCGTCGTCGAGTGTCAGGTCGGCCAGTTCGGCGCGGCGGGTGCGGTAGGAGTCCTCGAACAGCACCTCCTCGTCGACACCGAGCACGTCGAAGACGAGATAGTCGACGCGGACCTGCTCGATCAGCGCGGGTGTCGGCCGCTGGACGTGCATGCGCTGTTGCAACCGGGAGAACGAAGGTGCGCCGCGATCGTCCGGCGCGACGAGTTCGCCGTCGAGCAGCAGGGTGCGTCCATCGGTGATCTCGGTGAGCGCGGTGACGACCTCAGGGTAGGAGCCGGTGATGTCGCTCAGGTTCCGGCTCCACAAGCTGATCCCCGCCGGGGTGCAATGGGCGATCGCGCGCACACCGTCCCATTTCATTTCCGCGCACCAGCCGCCTGGCGGCTGCGGTGGCCGTCCGGGTTTGGCCAGCATCGGTGCCGGGACCGTGAACCCCACATGATCAGCCTATTCCCGGCGTAGTGCGGCTCCGCTCACGCGGCAGATCCTCGGCGCGTCCTACCAGGCCGAATCCCGTTATCGACCGGCCGGCAGGGCACGATGGGCGGCACGGAGGAGGAAGGCTGTCGCGATCGTCGCGCCCGCCAGTCCGGCCATGACGATTCTCGCGATCCAAGGCCCATAGTTGATCGCTGCCACACAACCGAGCGTCACTAGGACGCCGACGGCGAACAGCATTACAGCCGCCCCGCCGATCCCCGCGATCTTCCCACGCAATACCTGCTGAAAGGCGAACAGCAGGCCGAGGCCGACCAGCCCGGGAACGGCACCCACCACGCAGATCATCAGCAGATACGGCGAGTCGAGACCGGACACGATCACCCGCAACGAACAAGCCAGCAGCACCGCTGCGAGCACACACCCGGCCGCACCCGCAGCCCACATCGCTCGCCGCACCGCGGAATCGGCGACATTCGAGGTTCGGAGGTCATCGACCTGGCCCATCTGAAACCCCCACAAGCGACGGGGGCGTACCGAAGCCCCACACCCGACCGTACCGGCCTACGGTGAACCCGTGGAGGCACCGAGATGATCGAAATCCCCGAGGCTTTCGCGCACGAGACCATCGGACGCGAAGGTGAGCCGGGCCGCGCCTGGATCGCCGCGCTCCCCCAGCTGCTCGAGGATCTGCTGCAACGCTGGTCCTGCAGACCGGACGGGCCACTGATGCACGGAAATGTCGGGGTCGTGCTGCCCGTCGTCCACGCAGACCACCCGCCTGCGGTCATCAAGGTGTCCTTTCCCCACCCCGGCAACGACTTCGAGGCCGCCGCCTTCGACACCTGGAACGGCGCGGGCGCGGTGCGGCTGTTCGAACGCGACACCGCGCACTATGCGATGTTGCTGGAGCGTGCCCCGGGCGGATCGCTGTCGGAGGTAGCCGACTTCGACGAAGCCGTGACCGCACTGGGTGAATTGTCGTGGCGGCTGGCCGTCGAAGCCCCGCCGGCTCTGCCACGCCTGAGCCGCTTGGTCGCCGAATGGCCCGACGAAATAGCGGCTGCCGCACAAGAAGTAGGCAATCCGCTGCCTGGCCGCGTCATGAGTGCCGCCCTCGCCACTCTGCGAGAGCTCGGCCCGAACCAACCCGAAACGCTCGTCCACGGCGACCTCCACGACGCCAATGTCCTGCGCGGCGACCGCGAGCCCTGGCTGGCGATCGACCCCAAGGGTTACGTCGGTGACCGCGCCTACGACACGATCACCGTGATCCGCAGCTACCGTTTCGCTCCCCTGCTGTTCAGTGCCGACCCGGCGCGTGGCCTCCGTCGCGGCCTCGACATGTATTGCGAGGCAGCCCGGATCGACCGTGATCGGGCACGCCGATGGGCACAGGTGCGAGCGGTGCGAGCCGCGCTGTGGGGACGACAGCACGGTGAGCCGGACTGGGTGGTGCAGGTCACCGACCGGCTCGCCGAGATGCTCGTCTGATCTCGGCGCGGCCTTCGCAGCGTCGGCAGGTACTACACAGCCGTCTTAGCGACCGTCAGCGTGCACTGCCCGTTGTCGCAGGAACGGCGAAGTCGTCCCCGCGAGACGGTTTGAGCGAGGCCGATGGCCCAGCACATCGGGCAGCCACGCAGCGCGATGACGCCGACGGGTAGCAACAGCAGGCTGATCGCACCGATGAGAGGCAGCAGGGCGATCGAGCCGATCAGTGCGCCGAAGCCTAAGACCCCACGCGTCAGGTGGCGGGTCAGTGACGCGCTGGCGAAGTCGGGTTGGTCAGACATTCTTCCCTCCGGGAGGTGGATCAGGCGGGGCCTGGAGTGCTTGGCGCACCGAAGCGCGGGCACGGTGCAGGCGCGATTTCATCGCGGTGGTGCTGAGGCCTAGCGCGTCCGCGACGATGCGACCGCTGAGGCCCTGGATATCGCGCATGATCAGGACCTGGCGCTGGTCGTCGGGCAGGGTGGCGACGGCGGCCGCCACCCTCGCCGCTTCCAGGCGACGCAGCACTTCGTCCTCGGCGGAAGCTGTCACGGTGACTTCCGCCGGTGGATGCTGCGGCCTGATCCGCGCCCGCCGCAGGCATTCGTTGCGCACGATCCGGAACATCCACGACGCCAGCGCCCCCGACGCCCGCAGCATCCCGATCTTGCGATACAGGATGATGAGGGCTTCCTGAGCGGCATCCTCCGCGTCTTCCGGTGTGGCACAGAGGGTTCGGGCGAAGCGCTGGATGTTCGGGTAGGAACCCGACACCAGCGCGGCGATCGAATCCACGTCCCCGTCGCGGGCGGAGACGATCAGTTCCTCGGCCGGCCAGCGCGAGTCAGTCACGCCCGGCCCGTTTGCGGCGCAGGGCGTACACGCACGTGCACATCAACACCAGGCCGACGACGATTCCGGTTCCGACGATCACAACAACCTCCGTTTCGTCCCCGCACGGTGCGCGGACACCTATAAGAGGTGCGAGACGCGAAAAAGGATTCACGGCCGTTTCGCGGTGACAATCCACGCTCGCGAATCGAACAGCACGCCCTGATCGGTCTCGTGCGCGGCGAGCACCTCCCGCAGCCGTGCGCGGGTTCGCTCGCCTTCGGCCTGTTCGAGGCTTTCGAGATGGGCACGGAATCCGGTGAGCAAGTGCAGGTTGCTGTAGGCGGCCGCACCGTCGGCACCCAGGTACACCGGCTCGTGCACCTCACTGAAGCCGATATCGGTGAAACCCGCTGCGGTCAGGACGGATTCGGTGACCGAGGGGTCGGCCAGCGAGAACGGCCCCGGCCCGGGACGGGTCATCGACGCGACGAGATCACGGCGGAAGACCGTCACCCACTCGTTGCGCTCACCGCCCTGCCACACCATCATCACCAGCCGCCCACCAGGCCGCAACGCACGCCCGATATTGCGGAACGCCGCCACCGGATCGGCGAAGAACATCGCCCCGAACCGGCTGATACACAGATCGAAAGCCCCCGCCGCGAAGGGGTGGACCTCAGCATCGGCAACCTCGAACCCGACATTGCCCAGCCCTTCCTCCACGCTGATCCGCCGCGCCCGTTCGACCATCACCGCCGACACGTCGACCCCGAGCGCCTCCCCCTGCACAGCGTCCCGCGCCGCCTCCCGCGTGGTTCCGCCGGCGCCACAACCGATATCGAGCACCCGATCCCGCGCCCGCACCCCCGCCGCCGCCCGCAGATGCACATTGTGCAACCGCAACTCAGCGTCGTAATCGAACAGTTCCATCCCGACCTCCCTCGGCTGCCGAGCCGCGCGTCTTCCGGCCGACCATCCCATCTCACCACCGCCCACGTGCGTACGCTGGCCACCATATGGGCTAAGGCCGAAACGCACAGGGGGCATTCGATGAGCACCGACAACGAACTCGACCCGTCCCAGGTGGAGTTGGGCAGGTTCTATCCACAAGCCCTCGACCAGGTGTGGCGGACGCTCACCGAACCGGCGCTCATCGAGCGGTGACTGATGCCGGGCAGCACATGCAGCGGAACAATCTCGAACGAGGGTGGCGGCAGGTGTTGACGAAGCTGGGTGAGGTCGTCGGGGAATCGATGTGACAGTGGTGGCGGGAGCGGCGAGGATGGGGCGATGTCGACACGGGAGTTGATCGTCCTCGGGACGGCGGGGGCGGTGCCGACTCGTCGCCGCAATCACAACGGGTATCTGTTGCGGTGGGACGGGCGGGGCGTGCTGTTCGACCCGGGTGAGGGGACGCAGCGGCAGATGGCGCATGCGGGGGCTTCGGCTACCGAATTGCACTGGTTGTGTGTGACCCATTTCCATGGGGATCATTCGCTCGGCGTGCCGGGGATCGTGCAGCGGCTGGGGCGCGACGGTGTTCCCCACGATGTACACGCCGTGTTTCCGGCCGAGGGCATCGAGTACTGGGAGCGGCTGAAGTTCGCGACGAGCTATTACGGCTCGCCCACCCTCGTCGAACACCCGGTGAGCGGTGCGGGAGAAACATTGCAGGGCAACGGGTTCAGCCTGACCGCGCTACCTCTGTCGCACAGCATCCCCACCTACGGTTACCGCCTGGCCGAACCGGACGGACGCACATTCCTGCCGGAGAAATTGCGCGAACACGGCATCTCCGGTGCCGCCGTGCGAGAACTGTCGGGGCCGTTGCTCGAGGAGTGTTCGGCGCCGAGGCCGGGCCAGAAGGTCGCCTTCGTGATGGATACCCGCCTGTGCGACAACGTCTTCGAGTTGGCGGCCGATGTGGACATGCTCATCATCGAATCCACCTTCCTGGATTCGGAAACCGAGCAGGCGCACGAACGCGGGCATCTCACCGCCCGTCAGGCGGGCGAGGTCGCCCGTGCGTGTGGGGTGAGAACACTTGTGCTCACCCACTTCTCGGAGCGCTACACCGCGGCCGACGACCGAACGTTCCTGGAGCAGGCCGACTTTCCCGGCGCAGTCCTCGCCCACGACCTCGATCGCATCCCCCTTCCGGCCCGCCGCACTCTATGAACGGCCGATCCGGAAGGCGGCCGTGCCGGAAATCCCGTTGGCAGCGCGGGCACGGATCGGTATCGTCGCCGACGTGTACACAGGCACCGCGATGATGAAGCCCTGGTCGCTCCGCTGACGGCGGCGACCGGCATCCCATCTCCCTTCTGACGCCGCCGTCCCGGGTCATCCGCCGGGCGGTTTCTTCGTGCTGCCCGGCTCCTTTCTCGAGCCGCGGAGTTCTCTGTGCCTACTTCTCCTTCCCTGCCCGCTGGTGCGCATGCCCACATCCGGGCCGCATCCATCCACGTCACACTCGGTTCACGCCCGGTGCTGACCGACGTCTCCGTCACCGTCTCCGCACGTTCGCGCTTGGCGATCGTCGGCGAGAACGGGCGTGGCAAGACCACCTTGCTGCATGTTCTCGCCGGTCTGCTGAACCCTGACAGCGGTTCGGTCAGCCGGGTCGGCACCGTCGGAGTCGCCGAGCAGAACATCACTGTTCGCGCGGGCGAGACGGTCGGCGATCTGGTCGCCGAAACCATCGAACCGGCCCAGCGTGCCCTGCGCGATCTGGACGCCGCCACCCTGCTGCTCACCGAGGACGCGCCGGGCGCCGACGACGCCTACGCCGCGGCCCTGGATGCCGCGACAAGACTCGACGCCTGGGACACCGAACGACGCGTCGACATAGCCCTGGCCGCCTTGAACGCCTGCACCGACCGATCCCGCCCGCTGTCGACATTGTCTGTGGGACAACGCTATCGGGTCCGTCTGGCCTGCCTGCTCGGCGCGACCCACGACATCCTGCTCCTGGACGAACCGACGAACCACCTCGACCGCGCGGGACTCGACTTCCTCACCGACCGCCTGCGCGCCCACCCCGGCGGCCTGGTCGTCGTCAGCCACGACCGCGCCCTGTTGCGCGCGGTCGCCGAGGAGTTCCTCGATCTCGACCCGAGCCCCGACGGTCGCCCTCAGCTTTTCGCCGGTGGCTATGCCGGTTGGCAGGAGGGCAGACGCCGTGCTCGGGACCGCTGGGAACACGACTACGAAGAGCAGCTCGCCGAACGCGCACGACTGCGGGAGGCGGTGGACGGTGCCCGCGACCGGCTCAGCACCGGGTGGCGTCCGGACAAGGGCCACGGCAAGCATCAGCGTCAGTCCCGAGCCCCCGGCCTGGTCCAGATGCTGAAACGCCGTCAGTCGGACCTCGACGCCCACACCATCACCGTGCCGGAACCCCCACTGCGCCTGCGCTTTCCAGAGCTCTCCGTCCGTGGAACACCGGCGCTACGGTGCGAAGGCATCACCGTCCCCGGCCGCCTGAACGCACCGATCGACCTGATCCTCGAAGCAGGCGACCGCCTCCTGATCACCGGCCCCAACGGCGCGGGCAAATCCACCCTGCTCGCGGCGCTGGCCGGAACACTTGCCCCGGTCACAGGTGCTGTCCACCTCCACAGCACGGCGCGCGTCGCGCTTCTCGGACAGGAAGTACCCGAATGGGACCCCACCGCGACAGCCGGCGATATCTACGCCCGCCACACCCCGGACGGCGCCCGCTCCCTGACCAGCTTCGGGCTGCTGGAGAAACAAGCACACCGCACGCCCCTCGGTCGACTCTCACAGGGCCAGCAACGCCGCCTCCACCTCGCCATCGAATTGGCCGCCGACCCCACGGTCCTGCTCTGCGACGAACCGACGAACCACCTCTCGACGGCCTTGGTCGACGACCTGACCACCGCCCTCACGACCACCCCCATCACCGTCGTGGTTGCCACTCACGACCGTCAGATGCTCGCCGACCTGGCGGATTGGCCACGCCTGCGACTACCCGACGCGGCCGACGAGGTGGTGCCTGAGGACCCATCGCGTCGACGCGCGATACGGGTCGAGGCGCGATGACCCCTCACCGCCGCCGGCGACGACATCTCAGCGCGGCAGTTTCGTGGCGATGCCGTCGAGCAAGCACTCCAGCCCGAAACGGAACTGCCACTCGGCGGTGTCCTGGTTGGACCCGCCGACGAGATAGTCGACCAGGTGGGGATGGCGGCCGGTGGCGGTGAGTTCGGCCATGTAGGGGTGGTAGGCGCTGCGGACGTCGTCGTCGCTGGTCCAGCCGCGGCGCCCCATCAACTGATGTTGGGCGACCTCCGCGGCGGCCGCACCGTGAGTGAAAGCGGTGACGCCCGCGAGCATCGCCATTTTCGCGTCGACATCGGCATCGACAGCGTCCATGGAGGCGAGGACCTGCTCGGCGATATCGGCCATGCGCGGGGTGAGCACGCCGGGCAGGCGCGCGAAGATCTGCGCGAGCCAAGGGTGACGCAAAGTGATCTCGCGGACCTGCTCGGCATAGGCCCCCAACGTTTCCCGCCAGTTGCCCGCCGTGGCGGGCAGGGCGATGTCGGCGTGGACTGTGTCCACCATCAGTTCGAAGAGGTCGTCTTTGCCGGAGATGTAGCGGTAGGGCGCCATGGCGGTGACGCCTAGGTGCTCGGCGAGTTTGCGCATGGACAGGGCGTCGAGACCGTGCAGGTCGGCCATTTCGATGGCGGCGGACGCGAGGCGGTCATGGCTCAGCGGAGCGCGTTGCTCGGCGGGCGAGCGACCGAGTCGCTCCCAGATGGTCCCATCCGCTTTCGCCAAGGCTCACTCCTTCGTGGTCACGGTCCGGCTCACCCTAACAGCCTTGTGTACACCGCAATCTTGAGTCTACGTTGTACACACAGTCTACGACGTACACAGGAGTTGGGCATGTCGATCGAACCCGCCACCGCCCTGGAGAAGGGTCCGCCCGCCCGGATATTCGCCGCGATGAGCGGGCTTGTCATCGCCTTCCTCGTCGCCAATCTCGACTTCACCATCGTCGGCACCGCGCTGCCCGCCATCGCGGGTGAGCTCGGCGGGCTCGCGGATCTGTCGCTGGTGGTCACCTCGTTCGCGCTCACCACGGCGGTGACCACGCCGATCTGGGGCAAACTCGGCGACCTCTACGACCGTAAGAACGTCTTCATCGCCGCGTTCACGATCTTCCTGATCGGGTCGGCGTTGTGCGGGGCGGCCCGGAACATGCCGCAGCTCATCGGGTTTCGCGCGCTCCAGGGGCTGGGTGCGGGTGGGTTGCTCGTCGGCGGGATAGCGATCGTCGGCGTGCTGTTCCCGCCGCGACAGCGGGCGAAGGTGCAGGGGCTGATGGCGATCATCATGCCGCTCGCCATCGTGAGCGGACCGCTGATCGGTGGGTGGTGCGCCGACAGCATCGGGTGGCGGTGGGCGTTCTACCTGAACCTGCCGCTCGGCGCGGTGGCCTTGATCCTGCTGGTGACGCAGCTGCGGTTGCCGCCGAGCACCCGGGATTCCGTGCGCGTGGACGTGGTCGGGATGGTGGCGCTCAGCGTGTGCATCGTCGGCATCACCGTGCTCGCCTCGGCAGCCGGTCGCACGTGGGCGTTGGCCTCACTTCCGGTGCTGCTGCTGTCGCTGGCAACGGCTGTCGGTGCGGTGTTCTTTCTGCGCTGGGAGCGGCGGGCGAGCGATCCTGTGGTTCCGCCGCAGCTGTTCGGCGAACGTAATTTCACGATCGCCGTGGTGCTCGGATTCCTCAGCGGCCTGGTCATGTTCGGCGCGGTGACATTCCTGCCGCTCTATCAGCAGATCGCGCAGGGCCGTTCGGCCACCGGATCCGGGCTGCTGATGCTGCCACTGCTCGGCGGGATGCTGGTCGTGGCGCCCGTGGTAGGTGCGGCGGTATCGAAGAGCGGGCGGTTCCGCGTGTATCCGGTCGTCGGCGCGGCGGCGATGACCCTCGGCATGGCTGTCCTGGCGTCACTGGACGTCGACAGCGGATGGTTGCCGGTGGTCGCCGGAATGCTGGCGACGGGTGCGGGCATGGGGTGTTTCATGCAGCTCACCGTTGTCATCGCGCAGAACAGTGTCGGCCTCGACGACATCGGCGCGGCCGGTGCCACCGCCATGCTGGCCCGCAATCTCGGTAATTCCCTCGGCATTTCCCTGCTCGGCGCACTCTACGCACGACATCTGACCGGGCTGCCCGAGCTCGAGCACACCGATCTCACGACTCTGCCCGAACCGGTCCGGCACGCTCTGCGCGCCCCGGTCACCGCGAGCGTCATCGATGCCTTCCTGGCAGCGGGTCTGTGCGCTGCCCTCGCCTTCGTCCTCGCCTGCTTCCTCCGCGACGACCTCACCGATATGGAGCAACGATGAACCTCTCCCACCCCGATCTCGCCGGTATCGTCCTCACCCGCCACCAGGTCGACGACCTCGAACACCAGCAATCCGTGGCGGCACGACTCGCCGAACGCGACCTGCCACCCGGACTTGATGCCGTCACCGTTCTCCTCGACCTGCGCGGCACCGCCGTAATCACCCAGGAACTCTGGACGATCCCACCCGCCGCCACCACCGCGTTCCGCCCCCGCCACAGCCTGATCTTCGCCCCCGACGGCGCCACCGCCTGCACGGTCGTCACCACCTTCACCTTCCCGACCGAGCATGATGCCACCACCTGGACCGATCTCCTCGCCGAAGCACTCCGATCCCACCCCGTCGAAGGCCTCCTCTCCCAGCACCTCTCGACGCACGGCGATTCGGTCCTCAACTACTCCGACTGGACCGCCCCGGAAGCGCATCAGGCCTTCATCGAGAGCGCCCCGGACACAGCCGCTTGGCACCGAGTGAACAACTATCCCGGCCTCACCCACGGTCCCGGCGCACGCTGCCGCGTCTACTGTCCGACCGAGTTCTGATGGAAGACGCTGTGGGGCAAGGAGCTCGGAGGTCTCGGCACAGGCGCCGAAATTCCGAAAAGAAGTGGTGCTCAGCCGACGTGGCGGCGCAGCCAGGTGACTTCGGCGCCGGTGCAGTCGGTGCCCTGGCGGAAGGCTTCGAGGTCCTCGTCCCAGGCGGTGCCGAGGGCACGGTCGATTTCGGCGCCGAGGTCGAAGGTGCTCAGTTCGGTGGCGGCTTGGAGGAGGGCGCGTAATCGCATTTCGCCGAGCATCACGTCGCCGTTGGCGCCGGTGGAGCCGTGCCAGAGGCCGAGGGCGGGGACGAAACTGTAGCGTTCGCCGTCCACGCCTTCGCTGGGGTCCTCGGTGACTTCGAACCGCAGAACCGGCCAGGCACGCAATGATTGGGCTATCCGGGCGGCGGTTCCGACGGGGCCGATCCAGTCACCGCTGGCGCGCAGCTGTCCGTCGGCGGGCTGCGCCGTCCAGCGCAGTTTCGCCGGCGTGGAAAGCGCGGTGGACAGTGCCCATTCGATGTGCGGACACAACGCGGCGGGCGAGGAGTGGATGTAGACCACACCTGCCGTCGCGTCAGCGAACTGACTCGATGCGCGCACTACCAACACCTCCAGCCTCGACAAGGAGCGTCTTCCCCAACGGTCCGTCGGACTGGTGTGGTGCGAGTGTAGGCGAAGTGAGCGATGTTGCGGGTGTTACCTCACTGCGTGTTATGTGTCTCTGCGATCACGGAATCACTAAATTTCGGCCACGCGGTTCTTGCCCAGTCGCCGAAATTCTCGTCGCTCAAACCGATCGTGGCTACCCCTATTTCGGGGTCGACCCACAGGAACGTCCCGGACTGACCGAAGTGCCCGTAGGTGCGCGGCGAATTGGAATGACCGGTCCAGTGCGGGGTTTTCCCGTCACGTATTTCGAAGCCGAGACCCCAGTCGTTGGGCCGCTGGGAGCCGTATCCGGGCAGCACTCCGTCGCGGTCGGGGAATTGCACGGAGGTGGCCTCGTCGAGTGTTTGCCGAGATATCAATTCGGGTGTCAGCAACTCGGTGGCGAATAGTGTCAGGTCACGAAGGCTCGCGCGTCCCGCATGCCCCGCCGACCCTTCCAGAACAGCGTCGCGCATGCCGAGTGGTTCGAATACCGCCTCGTGCAGATAGTCCGGAAAGTGGATGCCCGTGCTTTCGGTGAGGAAATCGGCGAGCAGTTCGAATCCGGCACTCGAGTAGATGCGGCGGGCACCCGGTTTCGCGATCACCTCCGGTGTGGCGAAGGCCACACCGGAGGTATGAGCCAGCAGATGACGCACGGTCGATCCGGGCGGGCCCGCGGGCTGATCCAGTTCGATCGCGCCCTCCTCGACGGCGACCAGGGCCGCGTAGGCGACGAGGGGCTTGGTGACCGAAGCCAGCCGGAACACCCGGTCGAGTTCACCCGTGGTGTGGACCCCGTCGACGGTGACCACGGCAGCCGCGGCGTGCGCCACCGGCCACTGCTGAACCTGCTCCAACGAACGCATATCCGGCAGCGTAGCTACGATCGACGACACCATGAGTCCCGCACCATCAGTTCACGGCGACGTGGCGGCCGGTTTCGGCCCTGTCGCCGACGCTTTCCGCCGCAATTTCACCTCGCACGGCGAGATCGGCGCCGCCGTCGCCGTCTACGCGGGCAGCGAACCGCTGGTCGACCTGTGGGCGGGCCATCGCGACCGCGCCCGTGCGGTTCCCTGGGAGCGCGACACGATCGTCCCGGTGTTCTCGTCGTCGAAGGGCATGTCGGCGTTCACCATCGCCACCGCCGTCTCGCGCGGGCTGCTCGACTACGAAGCCCCGGTCGCGAAGTACTGGCCGGAGTTCGCCGCGCACGGCAAGGACCGGATCACCGTGCGCCAGCTGATCGACCATCAGGCCGGTCTGTCGGGCCTGGACCGGATCGTGAAGCTGAGCGAACTCGGTGACCGCGAGAGCCTGGCCGACCTGCTCGCCGCGCAGAAGCCGACGTGGGAACCGGGCACCCGGCACGGCTATCACGCGCTCACCCTCGGCCTGTACCAGAGCGAATTGCTGCGCCGCGTGGATCCGGCGGGCCGCAGTCTCGGTCGCTTCTTCGCCGAGGAGATCGCGGCACCGGTGGGCGCCGACCTGTTCATCGGGCTGCCCGAAGACGAGTCCCTCGACCGCGTCGCCCAGCTGTCGGCGACCAAGGGCCTCGACATCCTGCGCTACGAACTCGCCGACATCCCGCTGCGTATCGGCGCTGAGGTGTACGCCAAACGCGGGCATTCCTATGCGGCGCTGACCAATCCGCGCCCCGGCGCGCCCGCCCGTGCCACTCGTCGCGAGTTCCTCGGCATCGAATGGCCCGGTATGAACGGCGTCGGCAACGCCCGCGCGCTGGCCCGCGTCTACGGCGCGGCGGCCGGGCGCACCGGCGCACTCCCCCTCAGCGACGACGTCCTCGACCTGCTCGCCGCCCCGGCCGTCGACTCGGTCCCCGCCGCCGACCTCGTCCTGCACACCAAGAGCCGCTACCACCTGGGTTTCCGCAAATCACGCGGAAGTTTCCGCTTCGGCTCGGACAAACGCGCCTACGGCACAACCGGTCTCGGTGGCTCGTTCGGATTCGCCGACTCCACAACAGGTCTCGGCTTCGGCTACACCATGAATCGTCTCGGCATGGCCATCCTCGACGACGTCCGCAGCCGCAACCTCCGCACCGCTGTCCTCGACTGCGCCACACGCTGAACCTGGACAGACGATCACCACGCTCTGGTGGCGGCATCGGTCGAAAGCCGAACGCCGACAGAGCGTGGTGATCTCGAGCGCGGGCAGCCTCTAGTGGGCGGAGACCCCGTTGATCTCGTTGGGCGCGGCGGGGAGGGTGGCCGACTGGGTGATCTTGCCCTCGGCGAGGTCGACGCGGTGGACCTGCTTGGTTGCCGGTTCGGTGACGTAGGCGATGCCGTCACGGACGTAGAGCGTCGGGCGCGCGTCCTGCCATTCGAGCGGTTCCTGCCAGGCACCGGTCACCGGGATCGTGCGGGTGACCGCGCCCGCGACCGGGTCGATGACGTAGAGCTTGCCGTCGGTTCCGAGCACGAGCGCCTCACCCTGCGGGCCGCGGCCGAGCGAACGGAAGGAGTAGCTGGTGCCGATGTCGACCAGGCGCAGGCTGCCGTCGGCGGTGTTCACCAGCGAGATCTTGGTCGGCCGTTCGAGCTCGGCCTCCTTGTCCTGCTTGTAGTCACCGAGCACGATCGGGGAGACGTCACTGCCCGACATATTGCCGATGCGGCCGTAGGGAGTCGGGCTGGTCACCTTGGTGATCTTGCCGTCGCGGTAGACCACGGCACCGGTCTGGCAGCCGACCACCACGGTCTCGTTCTGGGCGGTGGCCTCACCGTGGA
Organism: Nocardia rosealba; assembly: GCF_020216065.1. GTDB lineage: Bacteria > Actinomycetota > Actinomycetes > Mycobacteriales > Mycobacteriaceae > Nocardia > Nocardia rosealba. The sequence goes on along the minus strand of NZ_JAIWNA010000004.1, from coordinate 374,357 downwards.
CACCGGGGCAGTCCTCGTTGCGGGCGATCTCCTTGCGGTCCTTGTCGAGGGCGACCAGGCCCACCCGCGCATCCTCGGTCCCGAGGGTGACCAGCAGGTTCCCGTTGCTCAGTTCGACGGCGACACCGTGGTGGGCGGCGGCCGCCTTGTACACCTCGGTGGGCTTGCCGCTGTCGATCTTGTCGGTGTCGACGACGGTCACCTCACCGGTTCCGTCGGCGAACAGCACGGTCTTGCCCGCGTGCCGCACGACGTGGCCGGGCTTGCTCGCGGCGTACTCGGTGCCGGTGAATTCCGCCTTGTGGGCGTCGAACACCCGGAAGCTGTCCTTGACGGTCACCATCAGGTGGTCGTCGTCGCCCGCGGGGTTGAGCCGGTTGAAGCCGTCGAGCTTCACCTCGCCTTCCTGGGCGAGCGTCAGGCCGTCGAGGACGTAGATGCCGCCGTCGTAGGTGAGGGCGATCGGTTCGGCGCCCGGGGCGTGGTCGTGGGTTTCGACGTCGTCGCTGCCGCAACCGCTGAGCGCTACCACCGAGGCGAGCGCCCCGGACATGGCCACCATCGTGGTGGCCCGTGACCGACTGTGCATGTCGTGCTCCATCTCTTGTTGAATTACGTTGTCGGCCCGGATAAGCCGCGGGCGATGGCCTCGGTGTTGGCGCGCGCCATCTCGAGATAGGTCGCGGCGCCGCCGCCGGGTTCGGTGAGCGATTCGGTGTGCAGAGCGGCTACCTGCACCTGCAGGCCCGCATGCTCGGCCAGGACACGCGAAAGGCGGTCGGGCGCGGCCGAATCGGCGAAGATCGTGTGCACCCCGGCGGTGCGGATGGCAGTGGCGAGGTCGTCGAGGTCCGAGGCACTCGGGGACGCGAGGGTGGTGCCGCTGGGGATGACGGCGCCGATCACGGTGAACCCGAATCGCTGTGCGAGATAGCCGAAGACGTGGTGGTCGGTGACCAACTGCCTGCGTTCGGGCGGGATCGCCGCGAACCGGTCGGTCATCCATCGGTCCAGCTGGTCGAGTTCGCCGACGTAGCGGGCGGTGTTGGCGCGCACGGCCTCGGCGTCGATGCCGTCGACCCGCGCGATGACTTCGGCGCTGATCGCCTCGACGGCTTTGCGCACCCGCGCCGGGTCGGTCCAGAAATGCGGGTCGGGCTGACCGGCGGATTCGTCGGAGGTGTAGGTGATCGGGTCGGCCCGCTCGGCGACCGCCAGCGTCGGCACACCTGCCGACGCGGCCGCCTGCACGTGCCGGGCCACGCCTTCCTCGAGCCCGAGGCCGTTGTGCACGACCAGTGCGGATCGTTCGATATCGGCGGCCTGACGTGCGGAGATGCCGAACGAATGCGGATCGGTCCCCGCTTGCATCAGCACCGTCACCTCGGCGGTGTCGCCGACGACGGCCTTGGTCAGGTCACCGAGGATGTTGGTGGTCACCATGATTCCGCTGCGGTCGCCGCCCGTGCCGCACGCGGTGATCGACGCGAGCAACGCGATGACGACGAGTGCCAGTCCTGCGATGCGTGGAGCGCCCCGGAATCCAGCCCCCGGCGACACCCGTGACCGCGGAGATGCGCCGCGGCGACCGAGCACCGAACGGGATTCGCGTGCAGCGACCCTTCGGGCACCACTGCCCGACGTGGCGTGCGACCGAGTGGGCATGGGTTCGGCCCCGGCGAGCACGGTCTCCGAAAGGTGAGATCCGGCGGCACCGTCCGGCACAGCGTGGACGCGAACCCTTGCTTCGTAACTCACAGACCTGTCTCCACCAGCAGTGCGGGCGCGATGTCCACCGGGAAGGTGCGCGCGATACGGAGGTTGTCGTTGTAGGCGACCTCGTGGACGGTTCGGCCACGAATGTCGTTGACATAGGCGCGGTTCGGATCCACCTGGAGCACCGGCTCGCCCTCGACCGGGCCGGTCAGTGCGACACGTGCGGTCTCCGAACCGGTTTCGGGGTCGAGGCCGTGCAGCACACCGTCCCGGGTGAGGACGAGCACCGCGGACCCCTCACCGGCCGTGTTCACCGCGACCGCGTCGGCGATCGGGGTGTGCTTCCAGGTCTTCTTGCGGACGTCGAGGGTCCACACACCGGTGCGTCCGGCGAGCGCGGTCAACGTCGTGCTGCCGGGTCGATGGGTGAACGCGGTCGCCCGATCGGCGCCAGGTTCTGGATAGCCGACCTTCTCGGCGACGAACGCACCGTCGCGCTGGGCGACGATCAAAGCTCCGTCGGCACAACCGAATACGACTCCACGCCGGGTGACGGCCTGACCACGCGGCTGCGGGCACGAGCCGGGCAGTGGCTCACCAGCCGCACCGTCGCGCCCGCGCACATCCACTCGTCCCGCCCCGTCGGCGACGACCAGCTTCTCGCCGTACGGCAGCGCGATGCCGTCGATCCGGTGCGGCTCACGGACTTGCCCGTCACCGAGCGCCACCCGATCGAACACCAGCGTGGCACCGGAATCGAGCACCACCGTCGACACCGCCGGATCGCCGTATGCGGCGACAACTGCACCCGGCGCCGCGATGCTGCCGACTTCACGCACCGGGGCGCTGTAGTAGTGGCGGTGATCGGCGTGGTCGACGGTCCACCCTCCGCTGTCGACCACACGCACCGACCCACCGGCACTCAGGAATCCGAACCGACCGTCGCCGACCAGGGCCGAGCCCTCTGGTGCAGCGGTATTCTCGCGTCCGGCGAGTGTGGTGACCTGCTCGGTCAGCAGATCGATCACCCGGATGTCACCGGTGGCCGGATCGCTCACGACCAGCCGGGTCTGCGCCTCGCTCATCTCCTCTGCGCCGGCGACATACCCGTGCGGCGGCTCCTCGACGATCACCGGTTCGGTCGCGGCACACCCGGCCACCGACACCGCGGCCAACGCGGCGACACCGACCTTCCCGAACCGCTCCCGCAGCGCCGAGACGACCGCCGACACGAAGAACGACCCGACCGCGACGGCGGCGATCGTCGCCCCGGCCGCCGTACCCGCGTGCCACGAGACGACAAGCCCGGCAGCGGTCGAGAACCCGCCGATCAGCGCGGCGAGCACCATCACCACCGGAATCCGGTCCGACCAGTACACGGCGGCGGCGGGCGGCGCGATGAGCAGCCCGAACACCAGCAGCGTGCCGACCACGTGAAAGGAGGCGACGATGGCCAGGGTCACCAGACCGACGAGCGCGACGTGCGCAGCCTTCGGATGCAGCCCGAGCGTGTGCGCCTTGCGCGGATCGAAGGTCAGCGCGACGAAAGCCCGATGCCCGACCACCGCGACAACCAGCGCGAGCCCGACGGCGGCCACGAGGTACCACAGGTCGACAGTGCGCACCGCGAGCACATCACCGAACAGGAACCCCGTGAGGTCCACGGCGAACGACTGCGAACGCGACACGATGATCACACCGGCCGCGAGCATCCCGACGAACAACAGCCCGATCGCGGTATCGGCCGCGAACCGCTTACTCCGCGAGAGCACCGAGACGCCGAAAGCCATCGCAGTGCAACTGATCGCGGCACCCACGATCAGATTGCCGCCGAGCAGCGCCGCCACCGCGACACCGGGCAGCATGCCGTGCGCCATCGCGTCACCGAGAAAAGCCATGCCGCGCACCACCACCCACGTTCCGGCCAGGGCGCACACGCAGGACACCAGCAGCCCGCCCCACAGCGCCCGCTGCACGAATGCCACCTCGAACGGGGCGATCAGCCACTCCATGGCAACGGACGATATACTGAAAACGATTATCGTTTCAAACGAGGTGAGATGCAACACACAGCAGACCCGGCGATCCGCATCGAGGACGTCACCGCCGGCTACGGCCGCATGCCCGTGCTGTCACAGGTGACGGCGTCGATCCCGCGCGGACAGGTGACCGCGATCGTCGGACCCAACGGTTCGGGGAAATCGACGCTGCTCGGCGTCCTGGCGGGAACGGTGCCCGTCCGGTCGGGCACGGTGCACCGCGAGACGACCCGGCGACCCGCGTTCGTGGTGCAGCACACCGCGATTCCTGCGGCGCTGCCGATGACGGTGCGCGAGGCGGTGGCGATGGGACGCTGGGCGCATCGGGGATTGTGGCGGCGGCTCACGCGGGCCGACCGCGAGATCGTGCAGGCCTGCCTGGAGCGGATGGACCTCACGGCCCTGGCGACACGGCGCCTGGACACGCTCTCGGGCGGTCAGCGTCAGCGCACACTCCTGGCCCAGGCGTTGGCGCAAGAGTCCGATCTGGTCCTGCTCGACGAGCCGGCGACCGGACTGGACGACGCCGCGCGCGCCGAGATCTCGGGTGCGCTCACCGAGATCGCGGCCGGTGGGGTCACCGTGGTGCAGGCGACCCACGACCCGGCCGAAGCCGCACGCGCCGATCATTGCCTGCAGTTGCGCGACGGCAGGATCCTCGCCGGGGGTCCGCCCGGCGAGGTACTGGGAACCTTCGGCTACCAGTCGGCTTCGGTGTAGCGGATGATGCCGCGAATGTTCTTGCCGTCCAGCATGTCCCGGTAGCCCTGGTTGATCTCCTCGAGGGAGTAGCTGCGGGTGACCATGTCGTCGAGATTGAGCTGACCGGCCTTGTACAGCGACAGCAGCCGCGGCGCATCCTGGCGGGCGTTGCCGCCGCCGAAGATGCAGCCCTTCACCGTCTTCTGCAGCATCGAGAGCAGGAAGCTGTTCATCTTCACCTCGCCCGCGTCCATGCGGCCCATGGAGGTGACGACGAGCGTGCCCGCCTTGCCGGTGAGGATCAGACCTTCCTCGATGTAGTCGCCGTGCATCTCACCCATGGTGAGGATGACCTTCTCGGCCATCCGGCCCTCGGTGGCATCCATCAGCGGCATGATCGCGGCGGCCATGCTCTCGTAGGTGTGGGTGGCGCCGAACTTCTGCGCCTGCTCGCGCTTCCACGGATTCGGGTCGATGGCAACGACTTTCGACGCACCACTGAGCACCGCGCCCTGCAGCGCGCTCATCCCCACGCCGCCGATGCCCGCGATCACCACGGTCTCGCCCGGCTGGACCTGGGCCACATGGGTGGACGAGCCGAAGCCGGTGGGCACGCCGCACCCGACCAGGCAGGCCACCTCGAACGGAATGGTCGGGTCGATCTTGACCACCGAGGTGTGGTGCACCGTCATGTAGGGGGCGAAGGTGCCGAGCAGGCACATCGGGATGACGTTCTCGCCGCGCGCCTGGATGCGGTACGTGCCGTCCGAAATCGCCTGTCCCATCAGCAATCCCGCACCCAGGTCACACAGCGCCATATTCCCGGACACACATGACGGACAGCGTCCGCAGGCCGGGATGAACGAAAGGATGACGTGGTCGCCCACGGCCAGATCGCTCGGGCAGTTCGGCCCGAGCTTGGTGATCACACCCGCGCCCTCGTGGCCACCCATCACCGGGTAGCCGGGCATCGGCGTGGCACCGGTGACGATGTGGTGATCGGAGTGGCACATGCCCGCTGTTTCCATGCGGATCTGCACCTCCCCCGACACGGGGTCGCCGACCTCGATCTCCTCGACCGACCATTCCTGGTCGACGCCCCACAGGATCGCGCCCTTCGTCTTCATTACGATCGACCTCTCGCCAAGCAGTGCCTCGTTGTGACTGCTCCCACCCTACGAACTTTCGGCCGATTCTGGAACACGTTCTAGAAATCTGGTGAAGATTTCTCTATCCGCGCACGTCGTGGACGTGGTGCTCGAGGTCGTGCAGGAAGTATCGGCCCAGCGAGGCCACGGTGAACAGCGATCCGTCGCTGCGGGCACCGCGCCAGTCGAGCCGATCCGCGGGCACGGCAGCGAAGGCCGCGGCCACCTGCTCGGCATCGGCGGACAGCTCTTGCGCGACCGCCGCCGGGTCCTGCTCGTTGTAGCGGTCGGTGACGGCGGTGGCGTCCTGATCCCAGTTCTCGAATCGCGGGGCCGTCGCGCCGTCCCCGTCCAGCATCAGCGCGAGCCGGGTGTCGAAGATGCGGCAGACATCGCGCACGTGGGCGGCATATTCCAGGACCGACCAGGTCTGCGCGTCGGGCCGCACACGCACGTCGTCGCGGTCCAGCGCCGAGGCGATGTGGGCGGCAGCGGCCCGCGTCCGGTCGGGCACCTGCTCGAACGCGATCGACGCGGCGTCGTAACCGCACTCCGCGCAGGGCTTTTCGAGGACCCAGGTCCAGTCCTTGGTATCAGGCACGATCATGTCGCCAAGGCTATGGCGTCGCAATCTTGACGTCCATTGATATTCGGCCAATGATCGTCGAGATCCGGGCATCAGTCGATCAGCTTGCGCGCCTTCTCGAAGAGTTCCAGGGTCACCGCGTGCAAAAAGTCGCCCACTTGTTTGGGCGCCTTGCCCGCGAAGGCCCTGGCGTGGGTGCCTTCGAGCACGATGCCGAGCTTGAAGCAGGCCAGCACCTCGTACCAGGTGACGGCGCGCAGGTCGCGATCGGAGAATTCGGCGTAGTGCCGGATCATCTCCTCGGGCGTCGGCAGGCCGCCGACGGTGCCGAGGGTGCCCATCAGCCCGGCGCCGACGGTGCCGGGTTCGGGGCGGGTCGCCAGTTGCCAGCCGAGGTCGAGCAGGGGGTCGCCGATGGTCGACATCTCCCAGTCGACCATGGCCGCCACCTCGGGTCCGTCGTAGTCGAACATCATGTTGGCCAGGTGGCAGTCGCCGTGCATGATGCCCGGTGACGGGTCGGCGGGACGGTTGCGGTCGAGCCAGTCGCCGACCCGCTCCACGTCGGGGATCTGCGGGCCCGGGTAGCCCTCGTTGGCGGCGTAGGTGTCGAGTTCGCGCAGCCAGCGCGGCACCTGACGTTCGAGGAAGCCTTCGGGCCGGCCGTAGTCGGCCAGGCCGAGCGCCAGGTAGTCGACGGTGCCGAGGCGCGCGATGGCCTCGATCGCCGACAGCCCCATCCGCCTGCGGATCTCCGGGTCGTTCGCGTGCAGCTCGGGTAGTTCGGTCTGCGGATTGAAGCCGCGGATGGGTTCCATCAGGTAGAAGACCGCCCCGAGCACCGAGGGGTCGGTGCAGGCGGCGATCACCCGTGGGGCGCGGATCTCGGTGCCGTCCAGCGCGGTGAGCAGACGGGATTCGCGGGCGATCACCTCGTTGCTCTTGGCCCGCAGATGTTCGGGTCCACGACGCAGGACGTATTCGCGGCCGCCCCGGGTGAAGCGGATCATGATGTTCTGGGTGCCGCCGCCGATCGGGCTGACCTCCCCGATCGTGTCGCCGGGTAAGCCCTGCTCGTCCATCCAACGTCCGAGCGCCGCGAGATCCGGTTGCGAAACAGCCATGGCGCACATTCTGCCCCGAACCGCGTCCGGCGTAGGGTTTTGGCCACGATGCGCACGCTGTTGATCGATAACTACGACTCGTTCACCTACAACCTCTACCAGCTCATCAGTGAGGTCAACGGGAGCGAGCCCGTCGTCGTGCGCAACGACGAGGTGGGCAGCGTAGGCGAACTGGGCCTCGACCGATTCGACAATGTCGTGATCTCGCCGGGCCCGGGCCGTCCCGATCGGCCCAGGGACATGGGGATTTCGACGGCGGTGCTCGAGCAGGCCGAGTTGCCACTGCTCGGGGTGTGCCTCGGGCATCAGGGCATCGTGATCGGGGCGGGTGGACAGGTCGGTCGGGCCCCCGAGGCGCGCCACGGTTACCTCGATCGGGTCGCTCATGACGACCGGGACCTGTTCGCCGGGTTGCCGCAGGACTTCACGGTGGTGCGATACCACTCGCTGGCCGCGCTGCGCCCGCTGCCCGACGTGCTGGAGGTGACGGCGACGACGGGCGACGGTGTGGTGATGGGTGTGCGGCACCGCGAGCGGTCGCAGTGGGGTGTGCAGTTCCATCCGGAGTCGGTGTCCAGCGAGTTCGGGGCCGCGCTGTTGCGCAATTTCGCCGATCTCACCAAGGCTCGGACCCCGGCGGCCGCGCCGGTCGTCGTGCGTGGGCCCGAGGTACCGTCGGATCCGCCGACGAGACGGTTCGTGTTGCGGCACAGGGTGATCGAACGGGCGATCGATACCGAGGCGATCTTCCTGCGTTGCTACGGCGACTCGGCGACCGCGTTCTGGCTCGACAGCGAGCACGTCGAACCGGGCCTGGACCGGTTCTCCTTCCTCGGGGACGCGGCAGGACCGCACGCCGAGATCGTCGGATACCGGGTAGGCGACGGCGCCGTCACGGTGACGGATGGCGCGGGCACCCGAACCGTCGCGGGCACCGTACTCGACTACCTGGACCGCGAACTGCGCGCCAGGCACTGCGAAACACCGTTGCTGCCTTTCGATTTCGCGGGCGGTTATGTCGGTTATCTCGGCTACGAGGTGAAGGCCGATTGCGGGGCGCGGGCCGTGCACCGCTCCCCTACCCCGGACGCACAGTGGATTTTCGCCGACCGGTTGGTCGTGGTCGACCACGTGGCGGGCCGCACCCATCTACTCGCTCTCACCGATCCGGGTAGCGAAGCGGCGGGTGCGGATTGGCTCGGTACCACCGAGTCCGCCCTCGCCGACCTGCCGACCTGGAAGAATCCCGTCGACCTGCGTGTGCGCGCCGATCCCGACGCGGTCCAGGCGCATCTCGTGCGCGGCCGCGACCGCTATCTGGCCGATATCGCCGTGTGCCAGGAGCGGCTGCACGCGGGTGAGTCGTACGAGATCTGCCTGACCGACGCGGTGGCGGTCGCGGCGGGCGAGGACGACGGCCTGGCCTTCTACCGCCGCCTGCGCCGCTGCAATCCCGCTCCCTACGCCGCCTACCTGCGGTTCGACGGGCTCGAGGTGGCGTGCTCGTCGCCGGAACGGTTCCTCAAGGTCGACCGGGACCGGGTGGTGGAGAGCAAGCCGATCAAGGGCACCGCACCGCGTGGCCGGACACCCGCCGAGGACGCCCGGTTGCGTGACGCGCTGGCCGCCGACCCGAAGACGCGCGCCGAGAACCTGATGATCGTCGACCTGTTGCGCAACGATCTCGGGCGCGTGTGCGAGGTCGGTTCGGTGCACGTGCCCGCGCTCATGGTCACCGAAACCTATTCCACCCTGCACCAATTGGTATCGACCGTCCGCGGCACCCTGCGTCCCGGTGCGGGTGTGGTCGACTGCGTGCGCGCCTGTTTCCCGGGTGGGTCGATGACCGGGGCGCCGAAACTGCGCACCATGGAAATCCTCGACGAGCTGGAAACCCGGGCGCGCGGGATCTATTCGGGCACCATCGGCTTCCTCGGGCTCGGCGGAACCGCCGACCTCAATATCGTCATCCGCACCGCGGTGCGCCACGACGACGAGTGGACCATCGGCGCCGGCGGGGCGATCGTGCTCGATTCCGACGCCGAGGACGAGTACGCCGAGATGGTCCTCAAGGCCGCGGCGACCTTCCGCGCACTCTAGCGACGTCGGCGCTTCTCCGGTTCCGGTGGTGGTTCCTCGCCGCCGCGCCCGGTGAAGCGGCCGATCAGACCCACACCCGGCAGTTTCGCGAGGGCGCCGAACAGGTCCTCACCCAGCGAGATCATCGCCTCGAGGCGGGGCAGCAACCGGTCGTAGGTGGCGAACACGGGGTCGGCGAGGGCGAGCGTGCGGTCGAGACGGTCGATGGTGCTGTTGAGCCGGTCCACCGCGATCGACAGGTTCTCCACCAGATCCGGCAGCTGCGCGGCGAGTTGCGCCGAGGCCGGTGGCAGCCGTACCGCCGCGTCGAAGGCGTAACCCGCCGTCTGCTGCGCCGCGTCGATGGCCTGCCCCGCCGCCGACTGTGCCGCGCCGACCGCCGCCTGCGCCGCCGACAGCAGATCGGCGCCCGGCACCCTGCGCGCCTGCGGCGGCACCGGTGGTGGTTGCGGCGTGCGCCCCCGCTTCTTCGGGTTCGTCATGTCTCCACTGTGCCCCACGGTGGCCTCGTGCGCAGGGAGGAGCCGCCGTGTCCGTCAGTTCTGTCCGGCCAGCACGACCGGTCGGCCGAATCGCGGTTGCACCGGGCGGTTGGTGTGCGGGAACAGCGCGCGATAGTGCTCCACATCGGCGATCGCGACCGGCGCGGGTTCGCGCAGCACGATCCAGCGCACCCCTTCGGTACAGGGCGGCGTGGTGAGCGAACCCTCGTAGCGGAACTGGGCGAACCCGGTCGGCAGATACGCGCGCGGATCGATGCTCGTCACCGTCCTGGTGGCACCCATCCGATCCGGTGCCGCCGCGAGTACCGTCCCCAGCGGCGCCGAGTCCGGCTGCGCGCGCAACAGCACCGCGAGTACCGCGAGCCTGCCTGCCCGGTCCGCGTGCACGAAGTGCAGCTCCATCGCCGCTTCCGCCCCGTCGACGGTGTGCTCGCTCGGCAGGTGGAAATGGAACTGGGTCAACTCGAACGCGCTCCCGTCGACGACGATGCGGTTACCCGAGCCGGACGCCACGTTCGCCTGAATCGTGTGCCCGTTGTTCACCACCTGCACCGAGGACATCGGCCGGTACTCGATGTCGATGTGCTCGTCGGGATGCAGTTCCGTATGGGCGGGCAGATCGATCGGCGACTGCGCGTGCCCGCTGCGGCAGGTCACGAACCGGCTGTCCAGATCGGCCCAGTGGTCGGGCCCTTCCGCGTCGTAATCCCAGTGCACGTCAGTGTGCGCTGCCTGCCCCGACCCACCGCACCCCGCCACCGCGAGCAGCGCGAGCGCGGCAAGCGCTCCTCGTCGGGTGAGTAAGTGACCATTCGACATACCGACCAGCTCCTCGTCAGCTCGGCCGTCGGCACCGAACGCGGCGGCCGCCAAAATGTCCGCTTTGCACCGAATATCCCTATATCACAACGGATTTCGTTATCGAGCGGACCCCAACGCTAAACCTCTGAGGATGGGTGAAACCAGGCCCGGTCCTGCGAGATGGCTCACACTCACCGAGGTGGCCGGGGCGGCGCTCCGGCAAACCGTGTCGGACCTCCGTGGCATCATGCGAGGACCATGGAACTACGCAAGGGCGCGAATTCGCCGGTACCGACATCGCTTCTCGCCGTGGTTGTTTCATGGCGGGGAGCGCAGGCTGTCGACGCCCACGCACTCCTGGTCACCGAATCCGGCCTGGTCCGCACCGACCGCGATTTCGTCTTCTTCAACGCCCCTCGCCACGCCTCGCAGGCGGTCACGCTCGACCAGGAACCCGAACCGGGTACGGCTCGGCTGAGCGTCTCCCTGCCCCGCACCGAAGCCGATATCGCCCGCATCGTCGTCACGGCATCAGTGGACGACACCACCTTCGATCGCCTCGACGACCTCACTCTCACCGTGCACGCCGCCGACGGTCCGGTCGCCCGCTTCGCCGTCGACAGCATCGAGGACGTCCAGGCGATGATGTTCGGGGAGTTCTACCGGCGCGACGGTGGCTGGCGGTTCCGTGCGATCGGCCAGGGCTGGGCAGGCGGGCTGCGGGGGCTGGCCGTCGAATTCGGCGTCACGGTCGACGAACCGGCCTCCGTGGGCAGAGCCGACGAAGGCCGCACCGGCCGGACCGGTGCCGAACTGTCCGGCGCGCCCGCCCTGACCCGCCGCGTCATCGATACCCCGCCACCGCCACCGGCAGACCCCGACCTGGCCGACTGGCATCCCGACCCGGACGCACCCGACCGCCTGCGCTGGTGGGACGGCGACGAATGGACATCGAGCGTGCGCCCATATCTCCCGCCGACCCGGGGCCACTGCGCACGCTGCGGTAATACCTTGCGCCGCAAGCTGTTCGGCGGTCACGCTCCGTGCAAGACGTGTGCCGCCGAGATCGACGAGTTCCTCACCCACTGGCGCAACCGAGCCGTGCGGGTCCTCACCGGCCCCGGCACCCGATCACCGGAGTGGACACAGGTGTGGGCGTCGCTGCGGTTCCAGCGCATCGATGAGGAACAGGGCAGAGCGTTTCTGCGCGAGGACGGCCTCACCCAGGTGGAGCGGATGGTCGCTTTCGCGTTCGCCGACGGTGAGGTGTTCGCCGATGAACTGGACGCGTTCGAGCACGTCGTCGGTGAGCTCGACCTGGGCGGCCCCATCGTCGACGATCTGCGCAGGCGAATGCACCGGGGCCGCACCTTGTCACGGCTGCGCGCAGGCGAGCTGCCTGCCGTCGACACACCGGGCCTGCACCTGGACCCGGACGAACGCGTCCACCTGGACCTGCCCGCCGTGCACATCCGGATGCTCGCGCGCGGTCCACGCCACTCCGAGGGCAGGCTGATCGGCAGCTCCAAGAAGCTGCGCTTCGTCGGCGACGGCACCGGCGTCGAACTGCCCTGGTCCCGGGTGGTTTCGGTGCACCCCGAACACGGCACCGTCGTGGTGGCCGCGACCTCCGCGCGCGGCGGCGCGACCTTCGGCGTGGCCGACCCGGACTATGTGGCGGCCGCGCTCGAAGGCGCGCTGCGCGTGGCCAAACGCCTGGTCCTCACGCCCGGCCAGCGCGACAGCCGCAGCATTCCCCAGGACGTGAAGGCCCTGGTCTGGCAGCGCGACGGTGGCGCCTGCGTGGAATGCGGCGACCGGCACTACCTGGAGTTCGACCACATCATCCCGCTCAGCCGGGGCGGCGCGACGAGCGCGTCGAACCTGCAGATCCTGTGCCGGGCCTGCAACCGAGCCAAGGGCGCCCGGATCTAGCTACCGAGAACCGCGTTCATGATGGTGCCGCCGCTGGTGGCGACCACACCGCCGATCATGGCGCCGGCGATCATCTTGGGCGACTCCATGGAGCTGCCGTTCCACTTCTCCCAGGCAAACTTTCCGCCCGCGACGGTGATGGCCAGAATGCCCGACAGAATCATGAACCAGGTGAGGTACTGGACCATCTGCATGATCTTGTCCGAGAGCGGCGGCGCCTCCGGCGTAGGGTTGCCGACCTGCGCAAACGTCGTGACGGTGTCGGCCATCGACGTCAGAATGATGCTCATAGCCTGCTCCCCTTTTCCGCGTATAGCGAACTACGTTCCAGCGCTGCCGTATTCGGACGAGTTCCAGGATACGGCCGCGAACCCCCCAGCGCACCAACAAAACCGATCGGTTCTGTCGAGGGGGTGGCTGCGACGCCGCGCCGGACGGGATACCATCGGCCACAGCAGTTCATCGCCGTTCCCCCGAGTTACCGAGTGAGCAAACATGATTCTGGCCGCTGTCGCCGATACCTTGGTCTTCACCGATACCTTGGCCCAGATCGGCAATCCGACACCCGAGGCGCCGCCGCTGTCGGAGAAGCTCTTGCAGATGGTGCGTTACTTCACCTGGTTCGTGCTGCTTTCGGGCATCATCGCCATCACCTACGCGGGTGGCAAGTTCGCCTGGGAGAAGTGGACCGGCGGTGCGATGCAGTCGCCGCGGATGGTCGCGGGCGCGATGATCGGCGGCGTGGTCGCCACCAGCGGCGGCACCATCATGAACGCCATGATCTGATTCCCGTCCGCTCGGGCCGGTCCGGATGAACCGGGCCGCCTCGACCGGCAAGGACTCCCGACCCGGGTTCTGTTGTGGTTCAACAGAACCCGGGTCGCTTCAGCTGGGCTCTACTGTGTCGGCACATGGCAGCAACCTCCTTTCTGTCAGCCGGGCGGGTTCGCTAGGTGTAGAGCTTGTCGACGAACGCGTAGAGGTTCTCCACCACGCGCTCGGCCTTCTGCTCCACGGTCAGATCCTCGCGGTATCGGCTGCCCATCGAGGGCTTCTTCTTGTTGCGGGCGTACAGCGAGCACGCGAGATCGGTGCACATGTAGCTGCCGATCGTGTTCCCGCGCCGCCCCGATTCCCCGGCCTTGTTCGCCGTCATCAGCGAGACCCCGCCGCCGGTGTGGCTGGTGAGGCACAGCGCACACATCTGTGTCTTGCCCGAACCGCCCGTCTCGTGGCGCAGCGCGATGCTCACCAGCTTGCCGTCACGCGGCACGGCGATGTAGCAGCGCCCCGCGTAGGAGGGGTCGGTCCAGCCGAGGAAGTCGAGATCTTCCCACGGACGTTCGGCCAGGTCACGGGGGACATTGAGACGTTTGGCGTCGCCTTTCGAACAGTTGACGAACGACGCTCTGATCTCGCGTTCGGTGATGGGTTCCATCGCATTCCTCTCGGTAGTCGAACACAAAACGTAGCCACGCTAACGAGTTGCCGACCTGCTGACAACCGAGTTTCTCCAGCTCACACGGCCTCCGTGCCCCGGCGGCGATCCGGCCGCCGGGGCATCCGCCCGGTCACGCCACGGATTCGAGGACCGGGTAATCGGTGTAGCCGGTCGCATCGCCACCGTAGAAGTAGTCCTCACGGAACTGGTTGATCGGCGCGCCGTCGCGCAACCTGGCGACGAGGTCGGGGTTGGCCAGGAATGACCGGCCGAGCGAGACCAGGTCGGCGCCCGCGGCGAGCAGTTCCTCGGCCGCGGACCTGCCGCCGTCGGCGGGCAACGGCGAACCCCAGCCGAGCACCGGGTTGGCGATCAGCACACCGTCCCAGCCCGTCCGGATCCGCTCGAACACCGGTGTCCGTGGGTCGGCGAACACCACGTGCAAGTAGGCCAGACCGCGACCGCCGAGTGCGGCGACCAACGCGGTGTACAGCTCCTCGGTGTCGGATTCGACGATGTCGTTGGCGCCGACACCGGGCGCGACGCGCACCCCCACCCGCTCCGGTCCGATCGCCGCGGCCACGGCCTCGACCACCTCCACGGTGAACCGGATGCGGTTGTCGACGGTGCCGCCGTATTCGTCGGTGCGCTGGTTGGTGTTGTCGGACAGGAACTGATGCAGCAGCATGCCGTTGGCGCTGTGCACCTCCACGCCGTCGAACCCGGCCGCGATCGCGTTGCGGGCCGCCTGTGCGAAATCCTGAACGGTGCCGTGGATGTCGTCGATGCTCAGCTCCCGGGGAATCACCGCGTCCTTCGAGCCTGCCGCGGTGCGGATCGGCGTCGACAGCCGAACCGGCGAGGGGGCGACCGGGGTGGCACCGCTGTTGTCCGGATGCCCGACGCGCCCACCGTGCTGCACTTGCAAAAAGGTCCGCCCACCCGCCGCGTGGATCGCCTCGGTGATCCCGCGCCAGCCGGCGATGTGGGCATCGGTGTAGATGCCGGGGATGCCCGCGAACGTGATGCCCACCTGGTTGGGGCTGGCCGCCTCGGCGATGATCAGACCGGCGTCGGCGCGCTGGGCGTAGTAGGTCGCCATCAGTTCGGTCGGGCTACCGTCCTCGGCCGCCCGGTTGCGCGTCATCGGCGCCATCACGAGCCGGTTGGGGAGTTCGAGAGCACCGAGAACGGCCGCATCGAAAAGGCTGGGTACTGCATTCTTCGTCATGCGGATACGGTAAAACTTGACATTGGTGTGAAGTTCAAGTCGATGCGTGAAAGGCCTGGTGGCGCATGCGAATCGGGGAGCTCGCGGCGCGGACCGGCGTCAGCGAACGGTCACTTCGCTACTACGAGGAGCAGGGTTTGCTTGCCGCTGACCGAACCCCGGGCGGCCACCGTGACTATCCCGATCTCGCCGTGGACCGGGTGATCCACATCCAGGAGCTCTACGCGGCCGGGCTGACCAGCAAGAAGATCGGTCAGATCCTGTGCTGCATCCGCGACGCCGACGGCCGCGCCAACGAGAACGCCACGCCCGAACTCATCGATGAACTCTGCACCGAACGAGCCCGGATCGACCGCACGATCGCCGACCTGATCCGCTCCAGGGATGTCCTCGACGACGTCATCGCCCGAGCCTCGGAAGACATTCCCGTCGCGGCGGAATAGTCACCATTACCGGACGATTCCGGCCGCTCGGGCGGCACGCAGCCAGTCGGGGAACTCGCTGAGCAGGTGTCGGTAGAGCTCAGCGTCGTCGAGCTGGTCGATGTCGGGGACGGCGAAGAAGCCCGCGTTGTCGACCACCCGGCCGTCGAGTTCGTCCAGGGTGCGCAGCACACCGAAGTTGGCGGGGCCGAGTCCGATGAACTGCCAGAACGCGGGCAGGTGGGCGGCCTCGCGCATGAGCGCGGCGATCTCGCGTTTCTTGGCGAAGCCGCCGTCGGTGAAGAACAGGACGAGTGTGGGCCGGGTGCTGCCGTGCAGGGTGTCGATCACCGCGCGCATGATCGGCAGTTCGTCGTTGCGTCCGCCGAGGCTGCCGTAGTCGATACCGTCGTGGGTGCCGTTCAGGTGCAGATAGGTCTGCGTCCAGCGCTCGGCATCGGCCACGGTGATGTCCGGGAGTTTCGCGTAGGACAGGGCGTAGAGGTAGGCCTCGAGGGTGCCGTCGTCGTCGAGCTGGGTGGCGACCGGGATCATCCGCTCCACCACCCGGTGCACGGTTCCGGCGCGATACATCTTCTGCATGCTGCCGGTCTTGTCGATTACCAGCACCACCCGCGCCCGCGTTCCGAACGCGCTCTTGTCGATGAGGATCTTGGCGACTTCCTCCTTGCGCAGGTCCAGTTTCTGCCGTTTCTCGAACGACAGCGCGTGCTCGCCGGGCACCGTCCTCGGCGCCGCGACGACTTCCGGTTCGTCATCGACACTCACCCCGTGATCGGTGACCAGATCGGCGAATCCGCCGGCATACCCTTGCCCGACCGCCCGCACCTTCCACTGCTCACCCCGGCGATACAGCTCGAGCGCGATCACCACCGTTTCTCGATCCAGGCCCTCGATCACGTACTCGCACAAAGTATTTCCAGCGCAATCGGCGACAACCGCGACCGGTGCCGATCCGCTCCCGAAGGTCTGCCCGTCGGCCGTGATCACCGCCCGGATCTGCGCGATGTCACCCGGCACCTGGGCCGGCGTGACGTGGAGTGTCGCACCGTCCAGACGGACCCCCTGGGCCTGGGGTTGATTGAAGAACACGAAGTCGGCATCCGTTCGAACCTTGCCCACCTCGGTGACCAGCAGCGCCGACAGATCCGCCGCCACACCACCACGCACCGACAGCCTCACCTCCCCCGCCGCCAGCCCCAGATTCTGCCCCTTCACCAGCACAGCAGCCATCGCACGCCCCTCATCTCGCACCCGATGCCCCACACCCTAGGCCAAACCCGGCAGCCACGGACGAGGTCCGCCGACGCACGTAGGATGAGTACTCGACCTCGAGATCGGGAGGCGCAGGGTGGATTTCACCATCGCGTACCTGCAGTACGCCGGTCCGGATCGCGGCGGATCAGTACACCGAACTGCTGATGGTGCGGTGGCGGGAGCTGCTGGCGACGGCGCGGGCTGAATCATGACACCGAATGAGCGCTTCCTCCGGCTGGGAGCCGATCAACGGCGGCAGGTTCATCTGTCGCTGTGTGCCGATGTCCTTCCGGCGTGGACCGATTATGTTCGGGGCAAGCCTTCCGCGCTTCGCTACCGCGACTCGGTGGTCGGGATGCGCCACCACGTAGACGTCGAGCTTCCGATCGATGCCCTTGGGGCTGCTCGGGCCGGCGTGGACCTCGCGAATATCAGCAGCCGCTATCTCGAGCCCATAACCGCACTGCAAGACGACGATCTGACCTTTCCCGATCCGGTCGAGTTCGCCTACTACGCCATCTACAACTGCTTCCGCAAATACGTCTCGGGTGAGGACATCGCGGACTGGCTGATCGTCAACCAGGCGTTGGCGGTGCACGATCCCGGCGAGGCGGCGCAACGTCTGACGCGCGCTGTCGACGGCGTCGATCCCGTCACGAGCGAGGGTGCGTCATCCGGCGGGTGACGCAGACGGCTCGTCTGTTGCCACCTGTCGGTGCTCGTACCAGATCGACGGGACGAGCGATCCGTTCGGCAACCGTTGTGCTCGCCGGTCCTTTTCCGTCGCGCCGATCTTGTCGCAGATTCGCCGCACCGCGAGATTCGACTCGGAGGTACCGATCTCGACGGTGGCGAAACCGGCGTCATGGATCGCTTCGACCAGCGCGGCCACCGCTTCGCTCGCGTAGCCCGCGCGCCGGTGCCGTGGCCCGATCCACCAACCGAGGGTTCGCGACGACGGGTCGTTGTCACTCGGGTGGACGGTCGCGCCACCGACCAGGGCCCGATCCGACCGCGACTCGAAGACGAACAGCCCCGCGACCGGATGCCCCGACCGGACTGACTTCACCATTGTCCGAGCCTCGCGTTCGGTCCACCCGTTGCCGGCGATCATCTCCGCATCGATCGTGGCGGCGAGCGCAACCGCGTCCTGCGGTACCGGTCGGCGCACCAGCAGCCGCTCGGACTCGACCTCCTGCAGCCCGTGGTAGCGCGCCCTGACTTCCTTGTCGACGAGCCCACTGACCCGCCACGCCCACAGCCCGCCCGCGACAAGCAGGACACCCACCACGAGCACCGCCCAAATGGCGATAACGAATCCCCCTGCGGCGGCATCGGATTCGATCGTCAACACGATGCCGACGAACACCGCCGGCGCCCCGACCGTGACGATCCAACTCGCCAGCCCGAGAGCGACGGAATGCCAGGGCGCTTGCTGAACGGCCGCTCTGACATACGCGACTCGCCACAGGGGAAACATGCGCGAACGATATTCGACGAGGTCGGACCTTGCAGATCCCAACCGAGAACTCATCCGGCACGGTCCGCGCAAACAGGTGTCCCAGGCGGCATAACCGCTGGTGAAGGACCAAATGTGGGGCGGGTGGGGCTCGAACCCACGACCAGCGGATTATGAGTCCGCGGCTCTAACCGACTGAGCTACCGCCCCTGACCGCGGTCTCCGCGGGCGAGTCGCATGGTACCCGGTGGGTTGCGAGATTGACCACTCGTGCGGGGGGTGGCGGACCGGACCGGTCAGGACCGGTTCGCCTTCTCCCGTTCGCTGCGTGCGCGGTCCGAACGGTCGCGCTGCTTGACACTTCCCCCTGGACTGCTGGCGAGTTTGATGACTCCGATTACCAACAACAAGACCGCGACTGTCACCCCGGCGACAATTATTCCCTGCACATATTGAACTTAACGTGTATTCCGTTGTGCCGCAGGGTAAGTTACACTGTCGCGCCGATCGTCAATACGGTACGTCCGAGGGCGGAACGGTCCTCGATGACGGCGTGCGCCCGGCGGACCTCCTCGAGTGGAAATGCCTGGCCAACCACCACTTCCAGCTCACCGGCGGCCACTGCCGACTGTGCGCGGCGGGCGATGGACTGCCAGTCGATTTCGCCGCCGACGATGTCGAACAGGCCACGAATCGTGACGTGACGCACACTCGCCGCCGCTGTGTCGCCGTTGGCGAAGTCGCCTGCGGCCGAGCCGTATCCGAGGAACAAGCCGCCGTCGGCGGTCGCGGTCAGCGCGTGACCACCGATGTCACCGCCGGCACCGTCGAAGACCACCGCCGCTCCCCCGCCGGTGATCTCGCGAACCCGCTCCGCCCAGCCGTCGGAGGAATAGTCGACAACAGCGGTGGCACCCAGTCGCTGTGCGAGAGCCAGCTTTTCGGTTCCACGGGCGGCCGCGACGACCTTCGCACCGGCCGCGACGGACAACTGGGTGAGCAGTGTGCCGAGGCCCCCGGCCGCCGCGGTGATGAGCACCCACGAATCCGGTTGCACCCCTGCATGATCGAAGACTGCCAGCGAGGTACGGCCGTCGTGGGCCAGCGCGACCGCCTGCACGGTGCTGAGCCCGTCGACGATCTCCACCAGCGTGGCCGCCCGTGCGAGCGCCTGCTCGGCGTACCCGCCGATGGGCAGGCCGCCGCCGATGCCGCTGGCCGCCGTCTGCGTGACGACGCGCTTGCCGACCCACGCGGGATCGACCTCCGCGCCGACCGCACGCACCACACCGCCGATCGCGCCGCCGGGAATGTACGGCAGGCTCAACGGGAAGAAGTCCAGTCCCCAGCCCGCCCGCAGCCGGGTATCGAGGAACATCACGTCGGCCACGTCTACATCAATGAGCACCTCACCCGGACCGGGCCGCGGCGCGGCCAACTCGCGCACCTCGAGCACATCGACTCCGCCGAATTCCTTGACCTGCACTGCACGCATCGCGACTCCTTGTGGTGTTCACCGGGACACCACAAGCTTCAAACCTGAAGCAGAGTTCAGGTCAAGGTGCTGAGACCGCCGTCACATAACGCACTGTCGACCCACACCGGACGACAGCTGGCGCTCGACCCCGCGGAGTCCTGCGCACCGCCCGACACTAACTTCCGCCGCCACAACTACTGCTGCTCCCACCGCCACAACTGCTACTACTACCGCCACTGCAGCTGCTACTGCTTCCGCCACTGCAGCTACTGCTACTTCCCCCACTGCATCCACTACTACTGCCACCACCGCAACCCCCGCCCCCGGAACCCGGATCCCCGGGCCAGCCGGCCGAACACCCCGACCCACTGTTCGTCCACGGCTGACCAGGCGTCCCGTCAAAGAACCCCGTCGCACCGGCCGCACCGGCGACCCAGCGCGGGTCGTGAGGGTCGATCCGGGGCGCACTCAGCTTCCGCACGAGCACGACCACCGTCGTCACCACCAGCCCGATGCCGGCGGCGAGGAAGAACAGGACGATCAGGACGGTCATACGTGCAGGCTAACCCGCCGGAATGTTCCCGGCAGCCCGACGCCCAGGGGCCTTACAGTGAAGCATGGCCATCACGATCCCCGGACTTCGTCGGCGACCGGTCGATCTGGCGACGGTCGATCGCACCGTCGCCGACCTCGATTTCCCCGACGCGATCTTCAAGACCTGCCCTTGGCAGCCGCGCGATCTGGTGGAAACCGGTCTGCGCCAATGGTTGCGGTGCTGTGGTGCCGCGCTGCGCGACGATCAGGTGATCGGTATGCCCTCGCACGCGGTCGACGAGGCCTGGCACGGTTTCATCCTGTGCACCCAGCTCTACGCCCGGTTCTGCGATCGGGCCTACGGCCGGTTCCTGCACCACTTCCCCGACGGCGTCGCCGCGGACACACCGACCGACGCGGGACCGATGCTCGAACAGCTCGGGCGAACGGTGGTCGCGTGGTCGATGGTCGCGGCGCCCGGTGAGCCATGCGTGCTGTGGGATCTGGACCGCCAGGTCGGTGTGGAGAACCCGTGGGGTGTGGACGCCCGGCACGTCGCCGCAGTGGAGCGGCAACTGCACCGGGCGTGAGCCCCTACTTGACCAGTTTCATCCGGCGCGCCGCGAAACGCACCGCGCCGGGGGCGATCCGGTTCACCCGGTACTGCAACCACGACTCCGGCGTCACCGGCACGATGTCGCGGCGTTCGCGCACGGCACGCACGATCTGATCGGCCACCTTGTCCGGGGTGTAGCCGCGCCGTTCGTAGAGCTTGTCGAACTTGCGCTGAGTCGCGGCCTCCACGTCGGCCGAGACACCCGAGATGCGAGTGGTGGCAACGATATTGGTGTGCACGATGCCGGGGCAGACAGTGGACACGGAGATCCCGCGATCGGCCAGTTCCGCACGCAGGCAGTCGGAGAACATGAACACCGCCGACTTGCTCGTCGCGTAGGCGCTCATATCGCGTTGCGGGCTGTAGGCGGCCATGCTCGACAGGTTCACGATGTGCCCGCCGAGTCCACGTTCGGCCATGGCCGATCCGAAGGCGCGGCAGCCGTTCACCACGCCGCCGAGGTTGATCCGCAGCACCCGGTCGAACTCCTCGGTGGGGGTGTCGAGGAACCCGCCCGCCTGTCCGACACCGGCGTTGTTGACGAGAATGTCGGGCACACCGTGCGCCGCGATCACCGTCTCGGCATGCTCCCGCACGGCGTCTTCATCGGACACGTCAAGCGGATAAGCATGGGCGACACCACCTTCGGCAGCGACCAGTTCGGCGGTCCGTTTGGCGCCGAGCTCGTCGATGTCGGAGAGCACCAGCTCGGCACCGAGCCGGGCGAAGGCGAGCGCGGTCTCGCGGCCGATGCCACTGCCCGCACCGGTGACGACCACGAGGTGATCGTCGAATTCCCTCCGCGTGCGGCCGACTTCGGCGCGCGCCAGCCCACGCGAGATACCGGCACCGGAGAGAGCATCGATGAGTTCGGTGGTGGCGGTGGCCAGCAATTCGGGATGGGAGAACGGCACCCAGTGCCCGGCGGGTACATCGCGCCGCCACAGCCGGTCGGTCCACTTGTGCGAGTCGTCGTAACCGGCCGGGCGCAGGGCGACATCGCGGCCTGCGACGATGAGCTGGACCGGCACGGTGGTGCGACGCTCGCGCGGGGCGAGCAGGCGCTGCACGATATTGGCGCGGTAGATGAGCAGCCCGTCGACCATGTCGCGACGGAAGGTCGGACCGAGCTTCACATTCGCGGCGGGCGTGTCGTTCATGAGGGAAACCGCACGCTGCCATAACTTTTCGGTGCCGATGGCGTTGAACGTCGCGCGCGGCAGGCCCGGCGTCATGAAGAAGAACGTGTAAGCCGAGGACGCCAGCTGAGTCAGCGGCTGCCACACATTGCGCGGGGTGGGCCGCGAGAGCCGGTTGCGTATCCATGCCGCGATGTGGTCGAGGTTGGGGCCCGACACCGAGGTGAACGAGGCGACCCGCTCGGCGGCCTGCGGTTCGCACACCGCCTCCCAGAGCTGGATCGAACCCCAGTCGTGCGCGAGCACATGCACGGGACGGTCGGGGCTCACCGCGTCGATCACCGCGTAGAAGTCACCGGCGAGTTCGTCGAGCCGGAAATCGGCGGTGCGCTGTGTGCGCGTGGAGGCGCCGTGGCCTCGCGTGTCGTAGGCGACCACGTGGAAGCGGTCGGCGAGCAGCGGGATCACCCGCTCCCACAGGTGATGGGTGTCGGGCCAGCCGTGCACGAGCACCACCGTCTCGCCGGCGGGATCACCGTATTCGAACACCGCGATATCGAAGGCACCATTGCGCACGATGCGCTCGTTGGCCGGGTCGATCGTCATACTTTCGGACTCCTCGTGTGGGTAGGTCGCGCAACCGGGCTCACAGGTCGAGCACCAAACGCTCACCGCGGGAACGGGATACGCAAGCGAGCATGTCGCCCGCGGCGTGGTCGGTCTCGGAGAGCACGCTCTCTCGATGGTCGGGTTCGCCGCCACGCACGCGGACCACGCAGGTGCGGCAGAAGCCCTGCCTGCACGAGTACGGCTGGTCGGGGCGGACGGTCAGGATGGTGTCGAGCACCGTGCGATCGGCGGGGACGGTGAGGACTTCACCGGTGGAGGCGAGTTCGATCTCGAACGGTTCGCCGTCGACGATCGGCGGCGGCGAGAACCGTTCGTAGTGCAGTTCCACCTCCGGCATCTCGCGCACCGCGCCGACGACGGCCGAGGTCATCGGGGTGGGACCGCACGCATAGATCGCAGTGCCCGGTCCGACGCCGGGCAGCAGATCGGTGGCGCCCGGCAGGCCGTGTTCGTCGTCGGTACGCACGATCACGTGCGGGCCGAACGCCTCGAGCTCGTCGAGGAACGGGATCGTCGCCCGGCTGCGCCCGCTGTAGACCATGGTCCACTCCACGCCGAGACGGTGGGCGAGCCGGGCCATCGGCAGGATCGGGGTGATGCCGATACCGCCGGCCACGAAATGCAGACGCCGTGCGGGCGAACCGTGCCCGGGCACCACGAACGGGAAAGCGTTGCGTGGGCCACGCACCATCAGCGTGCTGCCCACCGGCAGTTCGTCGTGCACCTCCACCGAGCCGCCTCCGCCGTCGGGGATCCGGCGCACCGCGATCCGGTAGGCGTGCGCGTCGGCGGGGTCACCGCACAGCGAGTACTGCCGCAGGCGGCCAGAGGGCAGCTCGAGATCCAGATGTGCGCCGGGACGCCAGCGCGGCAGCACCCGCCCCTCGGGCGACTCGAGGCGCAGACTCACCACGTCCTGGTCGTGCGCCTCGATCCGGCGTTCGGTGACGACCACCGGCAGCCGGTGGTCGGCGACGCGCGAGCGCGGATCGCGGCGGTTCACCAGCGCGCTCCACCGCAGCCGGAAGGTCGCGATCGTGTCGATCACCCGCATTCCCGGGTCGTGCCGATGCTTGCCGTACAGATCACCGGGAAGGTCGCGGACGGTCATGACGCGGCCGCGCGGGCGCCGGGCGAGGCGGCGAGGTAGGCCAGCGCCTGGGCGGTCGACCCGACATTTTCCGGGTTGTACCCCGGCTGGAAGGTCGACAGCGCGCTCACCAGCAGCGACGGCACACCGGGGATCGCGCCACGCCACATCGCGCCGAACACACCGGCGAGCAGCTTCGGATACCCGTGGTCGGGCAGCTGCGGATCCTGATGCACGAGGAAACGCGTGCCGCGTAGGAGCAGCGCGAGGAAGATGGGGAACACCAGCGTCATCGTCGCGCCGCGGCGCAGGTAGCCGACACCGAAGTACTCGGCGACATCATGGGCGACGCTGCGGTGCTCGACCTCCTCGGCGCCGTGCCAGCGGAACAGATCGGCCATGCGTGGGTCGGCGCCGAACTTCTCCAGGTCGGCATTGAGCACCCAGTTGCCGAGCCAGGCGAAGAAGTGCTCGAGACAGGCGATGAACGCCAGCCGTTCCACCAGCATCTGCTTGCCCGCGCGACCCTCGCCGCGCTTGCCGAGCGTCACCCGGAACAGGTATTCCATCTGCCGCTCGTACGGCGCGGTGTCGACTCCGTTGGCGGCGAGCATGTCGACGAGCACCTTGGCGTGGGTTTCCGCGTGCATGGACTCCTGGCCGATGAAGCCGAGCATGTCCTCACGCAGCTTCTCGTCCTCGACGTAGGCCAGCGCCTCGCGGTAGGTCGCGATGAACATGCGCTCACCCTCGGGCAGCAGCATGTTCAAAGCGCAGATCAGATGTCCCGCAACGGGTTCGGCGGGCATCCATTGCAAGGGGACGCCGGACCAGTCGAAGGTGACATTGCGCGCGTGCAGCGCGACCGCTCCCGGATCGACGTCCGGTCGGGTGGCACTCCAGCGAAGTAACTTCATCGGTACTCCTCGATCACCGCACGATCGTTGTGCGCCCGGGGCGCGACGGTGCGCCTCGCGGGTTGGTTCTGATCGTACAACTATCTCGTACTCCGCGTAACACCAAAATCCTTCATTCGTGTATCGATACGAGATTAAAATCGATCGCTGAGTTATTGCTAACAGCTATCTGGGTATCCTCGATATATGCGGTTAGAAGCCCATCTACCAGGGGATTGTGGTGGACGAGCTGCACAAACACCGTGACCGCCTGCCGGTTAGCTATCCGGATGCGGAGGGAAGGAGGTGAGTCTCATGCTGTGGGAATTCTTCAAAGATTTCTTCGATGCGATCGTGGCCCTATTCGTCTGATCGCAGGCCCAGACGGGTGACGGCGCCTTCGCGGCGCCGTCACCCGTCTTTGTCTACCCGGAGTGTTTCTCTCGCCACCCACCGGGTAGGCCGCAACCAGAACGCCCACCACCCAGGAGGTGCAGACTCATGCCGCAGCAAGCGTGGAGCGACAAACGCGAACGTCAGTACAAGGACATCAAGAAATCCGAGCGTGAGCGGGGCCGCAGCGAGGACCGCGCGGAGGAGATCGCCGCCCGCACCGTGAACAAGACCCGCGCCCAGCACGGCGAGACCAAGTCGGGTGGGTCGTCTTCCGGCGGGAAATCCGGCGGCAAGTCCAGTGGCACCTCCCGTCGCGGCGGCCAGCAGGCCAAGGGCAGCGGCAAGACGCGCGACGAACTGTACGAAGAGGCCCGCCGCCGCAATATCGACGGCCGCTCCAAGATGAACAAGCAGGAACTGGCCAACGCCCTCGGACGCCACTGACCCCGGAGGTTCGCCATGCAGATCGGATTCAAGTTGGCGGCCGAGGCCTTCGACCCGAACGAGCTGGTCCGCCAGGCCGTTCGGGCCGAGTCCGTCGGCTTCGATTTCGTCGAGATCAGCGACCATTTCCATCCGTGGCTGGACAATCAGGGCCATTCACCGTTCGCCTGGTCGGTGCTCGGTGCGATTGCCGCGCGCACCGACCGCCTCGAGCTCGCGACCGGCGTGACCTGCCCGATCATCCGCTACCACCCCGCGATCATCGCCCAGGCCGCCGCCACCACGGCGCTGATCTCCGATGGACGCTTCACCCTCGGGATCGGTTCCGGTGAGCGGCTCAACGAGCACGTGGTCGGCCAGGAATTCCCGCCGGTGCTCGTTCGGCAGCGGATGTTGCGCGAGGCGCTCGAGATCATCCGCCTGCTGTGGCGCGGCGGATACCGCAATTACGACGGTCGATACCTGTCGCTGTCGGACGCGCGGGTCTTCGATCTGCCGGACACACCGCCGAAGATCGCTGTCGCGGCGGGTGGCCCACGTGCGGCCGAGATCGCCGCCGAACTCGGCGACGGCCTGTTCGCCACCGAACCCGACCCCGACCTGGTGCGCACCTACCGGGACTCCGGCGGCATGGGGCCACGCTATGTAGAGGTCGGTGTCGCTTTCGATCCCGACGAGCGCAGGGCCGCGGAGGCCGCGCTGTCGACGAATCGGTGGATGACCGGCGGCTGGAAAGTGATGAGCGAGTTGCCGAATCCGGTGAACTTCGCCGCCGCGTCGACCACCGTGCGAGTGGACGACATGCTCGAGGCGATGGTCTGCGGCAACGACCCCAAGCGCTATGTCGAGGCTGTCCGCAAGGCCACCGACGCCGGCTTCGACCGGGTGGTGCTGATGAACGCGGGCCCCGATGTCGACGCGTTCCTCGATTTCTACAGCAGCGAACTCCAACCGCTGTTGCGCGCGGAGGGCTGAATCGGCGATGCCCCTGCGGATAGGTACCTCCGGCTGGCAATACCGTGATTGGCGCGGTGTGCTGTATCCGGAGGGGCTGCCGATACGAAGCTGGCTCGAGCACTTCGCGCAGGCCTTCGCGACGGTGGAATCCAACAACGCCTTCTACCGGCTACCGAGCCAGGAAACCTTCGCCGCCTGGCGCGAGCGCACGCCTGCGGATTTCGTTGTCGCGGTGAAGGCCAGCCGGTTCCTCACCCACATCAAACGACTGCGCGAGCCGGAAGAACCGGTGCAGCGCCTGCTCGATCGGGCCGAAGGCCTCGGCGACCGGCTCGGCCCGATCCTGTTGCAACTGCCACCCACCCTGCGGGCCGACGCGGGCCTGCTCGACGACTGTCTGCGCTGTTTTCCGTCCTCGGTGCGGGTGGCCGTGGAACCGAGGCACGAGTCGTGGTGGACCGACGAGATCCGCGATGTCCTGTGTGAACGCGGAGCCGCGCTGTCCTGGGCGGATCGTGATTCCCGGCCGGTGACCCCACTGTGGCGGACCACCGACTGGGCGTATCTCCGCCTGCACGCCGGGCGCGCGAACCCACCGCCGCACTACGGCAGGCAGGCGTTGAACGGCTGGGTGCACCGTCTGCTCGACATCTTCCCGGCCGACGCCGACTGCTACGTCTACTTCAACAACGACCCCGGCGGGGCGGCCGTGCGCGACGCCGTCACCTTCGCCCACCTGGCCGAGGGTGCGGGCGCCGAGGTGACCCGCGTGCCGGACCTGTCCACCCTGCGGGCCGCCTCATGACCACGACCAAATACCCCGGTGCGGCCGAGTACGTGCCGAGCACCGACGACCTGGCCACCCTCGCGGCCGCCGCCGACGCCTGTCACGGCTGCGATCTCTATCGCGATGCCACCCAGACGGTGTTCGGCGAGGGCGCACCGCACGCGAGCACCGTCCTGATCGGTGAACAACCCGGGAACGAGGAAGACCTCGACGGGCACCCGTTCGTCGGACCGGCCGGACGACTGCTGGACCGCGCGCTCGACGATATCGGCGTCGACCGGAAAACGCTCTACCTCACGAACGCGGTGAAGCACTTCCGCTTCGAGCAACGCGGCAAACGTCGCATCCATCAGCAACCCCGGCGCACCGAGATCGTCGCCTGCGCACCCTGGCTCACCCGCGAATTGGACCTCATCGCACCGGAACTCGTGATCTGCCTGGGTGCCATCGCCACGCAATCGGTGCTCGGCCCGAAGGCGAAGGTCACCGAATTGCGTGGCCGCACGGTCGAACTCGAACATTTCCGGGTCGGCGCGACGGTGCATCCGTCCTCGGTGCTGCGGGCGACCGACCGCACCCAGGCCTACGCCGAGTTCGTCGACGACCTGACCCACCTGTTCGAGCGGGCCTGATCACCAGCCGGGATCGACATCCATCGGCACATTGATCCAGCTCGGCCGCGACGGGTCGAGCTCGAGGTGCTGGGTCCGCAGGCCGCTCTCGTTCAGCAGCGGCCGCAGCGGGATCGCGCTGGGGAAGTTGCCCGCGAACACGTCGACACGCAGGCGGTGCCCCGGCAGCAGCACACCGTCGGTGGCGCGGATGCCGATCTCGATGGTCGTCGGCTCACCCGGCACCGTCGGCTGGCGGGTGTCCAGCGTGAGGATGGGGTACGGATCGGTGTAGTCGCCGTTGGGCGAACGGGTGGACTTGGCCTCGTCGATCGCCCGCAGCGACGCCATCAGCTGACCCTGCGACCAGACCGTCGAACGTCCGTCCGGCGCCACATCGTTGACGGTGACGGTCCAGTACCCGTCGGTGGTGTCGAGCACCGTGTTCAGGTGCGCGGCGATCGCCCCGGAGATCCGTGTCGGCTTGTCGACCGGCGCGGTGGTGAAGGTGAGCGCGGCACCCTCGCTGATCCGGGCATCCTTGACACACACATCGGGCAGCGGAACGAGTCCGGCGGTGCCCTGTGCGGCATCACGCGAACAGATCGTCGACAAACTCGGATCCACCGAAAGACGCTGTGCCCCACCGGGAGCGGTGACAAGACTGCCGTCGTGACGCGCACCGGGCGCGGTCCCCGACGACGCGGCGGCCAGATACATCCGGCGGTACTCCATGCCGGGACGCGGGAACGACACATCGGTGGTCCACTGCTCGCTGCCCTGCTGCCACAGCGTCACCGGGTCGTACCGATCGATGCCGTTGTCGATGCCCTTGAGCCACTTGTCGAACCACGCGCGCTGCAATGCCTCGAGCGGCGCGGGCGCACCCGGCTGACCGAGTCCCGAGCTCACGGTCACGTGGTACACGTTGCCCATGACGAGCTTCTTCTGCTCGGCCGGCACATCGAGCGCGTTGTAGATGCGCGGGGTCGAGTAGGTGAAGATGTCGTGCCAGCCGCCGTAGAGGAACGCGGGCACCTGAACCTTCTCCGGCTGCCCGACCCATGCGGTGCGCAGGGCTGAATCGTCGTCGAGGATCGCCGACATCTCCGGCGGGATCTGCTCGACGGTCGGGGTGGTCAGGGCGGCGATGAGCACATTGAAGAAGGTGAACGGGTCGCGCACCCGGTCGGCCAGCCATACCCAGTCGAACTTGCCCGCCAGGATCGAAACCATGTCGGGCAGTAGTTTGGCGCCGTCGACCGCGAGCAGCCAGGCCGGGATGAAGCCGACGCCGAGTGCGCCACCGGGCGCGGCGACATCGCGGATCAGGTCGCTACCGGGCACCACCGGGAAGATCGCCTTCAACGCCTCGGGCTGACGCTGAGCGGTGTGCAGCTGGTTGATCCCCGAATAGGAGATGCCGCTCATCCCGATCTTGCCGTCCGACCAGCGCTGTTTCGCCGCCCAGTCCACCACCTCGACGCCGTCGAGCTGCTCGCGTTCACCGAACACCTGCCAGGTGCCCTGCGAGAACCCGGTGCCACGCACGTCGACGACCACCTGGGTGTATCCACCGCGGATCAGATTGCGGTCGACACCGAAGGTGCGCGCCGCGCCGCCGGGCAGCGCCTTCATCATGTCGCTGAGGCTGCTGAAGCCGAACGGCGAGAAGTCGAGGTTCTGCAAGACCGGCATCAGCAGATCCGACAGGCCGGGCACCGCGAGCGCCGAGTCCGCGATGTTGGACACCAGCTTGGTGTAGGGCGTCATATTGACGATCGTCGGCGTGGGTTCGGCGATGGGCTGACCGTCGGCACCGGCCGGGTGATAGACGTTGGCTTTCAATACCGTGCCGTCGCTCATCGTGATGGGGACGTCCCACTCGATGAAGACGTTGGGATACTGCTGGGGTCCGGTATGGGTTGCCACGAATTGCGCGTCGAGCCCTTCGGCGGCCGGTGCGGCCGAGCCCATCGGCGCGGATGCCACCGCACCTGCCAATACGACGACCGACGCCATCAGCGCCGCCAGTCGCCCACGATATTTGCCCATACGTCGACGTCAGCCCTCCCGCTATCGGGAACCGTGTCGTTCCCGTACCGGAAAGTAACGTAGCCTGTGTCACACGCGATCGCAACGATGTGCTCTCCGCCGCCCGCCGACCGGCGTCATCACCTCCACCTGACACAATCACCCCTGTGACTGCGCCCGGATTCGACGCCGACGGTCGCCGATACCGGGGCGCCGCCCCCGGACAACGCCAGCAGGAACGCCGTGCCCGGCTCATCGAAGCCGCCACCGAAGCATTCGGCACCGAGGGATACCGCAACACCACGGTGACCACGATCTGCGCGGCCGCCGGCGTCGGGAAGCGGTACTTCTACGAATCCTTCAGCGACAGTGAGGATTTGCTGCTCGAGGTGTACCGCGAGATCGCAGCGCGGATGATCGAGTCGATCCACGCGGGCATCAGCACGGCCGACACCGATGTGACGACTCAGGTCCGGGTGGCGCTGGCCGCTTACTTCCAGCTCATCCACGACGACCCGCGCGTGCCGCGCATCGCCTTCTTCGAGATCCTCGGCGTGAGTCCCGCCGTCGACCGGGCTTATCGCGACGTGCTCGACGCACTGGTCGACATCTGCCTCGCCCTGCTCACCCCGCACGTCGACCACGACGCCCACCCGGCGGTGAGCGTGCGCACGGTGCTGCTCGGGCTGGTCGGGGCGATCGTCATCATCGCCCAGCAGTGGGTGCTGTCGGACTACCGCCAGCCGATCGGTGACGTGGTCGACAGCGCGTGCCTGGTGGTCGGCGCGGTGCTGGAACGACTGAGCCCCTAGCCTGTTGACCCGGCCCGTTCGGGGTACTCCACGGGCATGACTACTCACGAGCAGCAGCAACTCGACGAGGTCATCGAACGGTTGACCATCCGGTACCCGAACATCCCACACGAAGAGATCACCGACATCGTGCGCGAGACCTACCAGCATTTCGGATCGGCGCAGGTGCGCGACTTCGTTCCCCTGCTGGTCGAGCACCACGTGAAGGACGAGCTCGGCACGCCGACCGGGGACATTCCGCCGATCCCGGATTGAATCCGGCGCGGGCCCGGCTAGCGTGGAGGCCACCACGCAAACCATTAGGAGGTCCGCATGCCTGAATCAGTGCGCGGTGTCGTCGCTCTCACGAAGAACGCGCCCGTGGAAACCGTCGACATCGTGATTCCCGACCCGGGACCGCACGATGTGGTGG
Organism: Nocardia rosealba; assembly: GCF_020216065.1. Classification (GTDB taxonomy): domain Bacteria; phylum Actinomycetota; class Actinomycetes; order Mycobacteriales; family Mycobacteriaceae; genus Nocardia; species Nocardia rosealba. The sequence continues at coordinate 343,037 of NZ_JAIWNA010000004.1, read as the reverse complement.
TCCGGGTGCAGGCGTGCGGGGTGTGCCACACCGATCTGCACTACCGCGAGGGCGGGATCAACGACGAGTTCCCGTTCCTGCTCGGGCACGAGGCGGCCGGTGTCGTCGAATCGGTCGGCGAGGCGGTAACCCACGTGGCCGAGGGCGATTTCGTCGTCCTGAACTGGCGCGCGGTCTGCGGTGAGTGCCGTGCGTGTCGGCGTGGCCGCCCGTGGTACTGCTTCGACACCCACAACGCGAGCGTCCCGATGACGCTTGCCGACGGCACCCCGCTCACCCCCGCGCTGGGTATCGGCGCCTTCGCCGACAAGACGCTGGTGCACGAAAAGCAGTGCACGCGAGTCGATCCCGGCACCGATCCGGCTGTCGCGGGCCTGCTCGGCTGCGGTGTGATGGCCGGTATCGGCGCCGCGATGAACACCGGTTCGGTCTCGCGCGGTGACAGCGTCGCCGTGATCGGCTGCGGCGGTGTGGGTGACGCCGCGATCGCCGGTGCGAATCTCGCGGGCGCGGGCACCATCATCGCGATCGACCGTGACGCGCGGAAGCTGGAGTGGGCCAAGGACTTCGGCGCCACCCACACGATCGATGCCACCAGCGGCGACGTGGTGGAACAGATCAAAGACCTGACCGACGGTTTCGGTGCCGACGTGGTGATCGACGCGGTCGGCAGGCCGGAGACCTGGAAGCAGGCGTTCTACGGCCGCGACCTCGCGGGCACCGTGGTGCTCGTCGGCGTCCCGACCCCGGACATGAGCCTCGACATGCCCCTGATCGACCTGTTCTCGCACGGTGGTTCGCTGAAATCGTCGTGGTACGGCGACTGCCTGCCCGAGCGCGACTTCCCCATGCTCATCGACCTGTACCGGCAGGGCCGACTGCCACTGGACCGGTTCGTCACCGAACGCATCGGCATCGACGACGTCGAGGCTTCCTTCACCGCCATGGGCGAGGGTCGCGTGCTGCGCTCGGTGGTGGTCTGGTGAGCGCCCGCATCGAAAAGGTCGTCACCTCCGGCACTTTCAGCCTCGACGGCGGCACCTGGGACGTCGACAACAATGTGTGGCTGATCGGTGACGATGACGAGGTGCTGGTGATCGACGCCGCCCACGCCGCCGACGCCATCGCCGCCGCCGTCGGCAATCGGAACGTCACCGCGATCCTGTGCACGCACGGTCACAACGACCACGTCACCGTCGCCCCCGACCTGGCCACCCGCCTGGACGCCCCCATCCTCCTCCACCCCGGCGACGAACCGCTGTGGCGGATGACCCACCCGTCCGTCGGCTACCGCTCCCTCGACGGCACCGACCGAATCACGGTGGCGGGCACCGACATCGACATCCTGCACACCCCGGGCCACTCCCCCGGTTCGGTCTCCCTGTACGCCCCCGACCTCGCGGCCCTCTTCACCGGCGACACCCTGTTCTCCGGTGGGCCGGGAGCGACCGGGCGATCCTTCTCCGATTTCGACACGATCATCGATTCGATACGGGACCGGTTGCTCACCCTCCCGGAGGACACGACGGTCAACACCGGTCACGGTGACAGCACGACGATCGGGGCGGAGAAACCGTCGCTCGCGGAGTGGATCGCGCGAGGTCACTGAGCCCCCGGTGAGCACGGCCCGTCGCGTCAGCCGACACGACGGGCGCGGGCGAGCGAAAGCCCGCCGACGACCACGCTCGCCAGCCCGAAGGCAATCGCCACGACGCCCCCGCCGAGACCGTTCCCGGTGCCGAGTCCTCCTTCGGCCGTGGTGACCACCCAGGCGCCACCGACGATGGCGATCAGTCCCGCGACCAGAGCGAATACCGCTCTGGTCGCCGGGGGGCGGGCCCGCCCCCCCCCACCCCCCCCCCCACCGAGCCCG
>NZ_JAIWNA010000004.1:0-341154 GCF_020216065.1 Nocardia rosealba | reverse complement strand
CGGCGCCCCCGCCGTGGCCTACCTGCCCCGCCCCCAGCCCTAACACCGCTCGGGCCGCGGCGGGTCGGGCCAGCGCCCAGCCACCCGCGAGCACACCGAGCAGGCCGATGACCGCGGCCGATGACGCGACGAGACGACCGGAAGTCATGCCGTAGGACGCGGCGAGCGCAGTCGCCGCCGAAGCGGGGGCGGCCGTGCCGACGGCAAGCGGAGCGATGACAGCGAGCGCGGCCAGGGTGCGAATCGAGGTGGGCATGATGTTCTCCTTCGTGTGGACGTGTCAGTGAGATGCACGACCGGGCGGTCGTTGCACGCGCCGAAATCGATGTGGACGCGGCACCGGCCGATCGCCGACTGCGAACCGGAGGCGGAATCACCGCGTGGCGACGATCGACCTGCTTCGGAGTACGCCTCGCACGAGCGGCGCAGCCCACGAGCCGATGTGCCACCATCGACCTCCCCGGATGTCGAGGAGCGTCCCACCGCCGCGGGTGGTGGCGATCGGTTTTTGGAGTGCGCCGACGGGCGAGCGATATCGTTCACCGCGCCGATGTGCCGTCGTCGCCACCGGCTTCGTGCCGGAGGTCGTCGGCGATCAGTTCAAGAATGGCTGAAGCGCAGGGTCCGGTCATCATGCCGCAGTGGACAATTCGTGATGCTGCGGATGCGGTACCGACGGAGCGGGGCGGAGCCGTTCTTCGCTCGGAGTACCGCGTTCGTGGTAGTCGACGAGTCACCCAGCCGGACGACGCGGTCGATCGTGGGTCCGGGCTAGGGTGCACGGATGAGTAGGGCACGGGTGGTCGACTGGGTGGTCGCCGTCGGTGTGGCGGTGGCACTGCTGGTCACCGGGGTGAGCCGAGCGCACGGCAGCCCCGAGTGGCTCGGCTACGCGCTGCTCGTCGCGAGCGGTCTGGCCTTGGCCGGGCGTCGGCGTGCACCGGTGGCCGTGCTGGTGGTGACCGGGTTGTGCGCGGTGGGTTATCAGGCGCTCGGCTTCGACGTGCCCGTTGTGGCGTTCCTGTTCGCGGTGTATTTCGCGGTCCGCGCCGGGCACCATGTCGTGACGGTGATCGCGGCGGTCGCCCTGATCGTCGCATTGCCGCTGGCCGCCATGATCACCCTGCACGACACCGCCGCGGCCCTCGCTCGCGGTCGCGACGCACTCGAACTCGCCTGGTTGATCGCGGCGGGCGCGGCCGGTGAAGCCTTGCGGCAGGCCGAGCGCCGAGCCGACGAAGCCGAACGCACCCGCGAGGAGACCGCGCGCCGCCGAGCCGACGAGGAACGCCTGCACATCGCCCGCGAGCTGCACGACTCGCTCACCCACCAGATCTCGGTGATCAAGGTGCAGTCCGAAGCCGCTGTACACGTGGCACGCAAGCGCGGCGAGGACGTGCCCGCCGCCCTCCTCGCCATCCGGGACGCAGGCCGGGAAGCTGCCCGCGACCTGCGGGCGACCTTGACCGCCCTGCGCGACGACGAGGCACCACGTCCCGGCCTCGCCCACCTCGACGACCTGCTGGAACGTGCCCGCGCAGCCGGTGTGGCCACCTCGTTGACCGTCGAGGGAGACCGCACGGACGTGCCGGTGGCCGTCGACCGAACCGTGTACCGCATCGTGCAGGAAGCACTCACCAATACCACCCGCCACGCCGGCGCGACGACCGCGACGGTCCGCGTCGACTATCGAGCAGACGGTCTCGTCATCGACGTCGAGGACAACGGCCGCGCCGCTCCCGTCGGCACGGGCGGGGTCGGGCTACTCGGCATGCGTGAGCGGGTCACCGCACTCGGTGGACGCCTGCACACCGGGCCACGGCCGACCGGCGGTTTCGCCGTGCACGCCGAATTACCTTTGGAGCGATCGTGATTCGCGTTCTATTGGTCGACGACCAGCCCCTGATCCGCAGTGGGTTCCGCGCCCTGCTCGATATCGAGGACGATATCGAGGTGGTCGCCGAGGCCGGTGACGGTGGCGAAGGTGTCGACCTGGCCCGTACGCACCTGCCCGATATCGCGCTCGTCGACATCCAGATGCCACACGTCGACGGCATCGAGGCGACCCGCAGAATCGCCGCCGACCCCGCCCTTGCCCACGTGCACGTGGTCATCCTCACCAACTACGGCCTCGACGACTACGTGTTCGAAGCTCTCCGCGCAGGCGCCGCCGGTTTCCTCGTCAAAGACATCGAGCCCGAAGATTTCCTGCACGCCATCCGGGTCGCCGCCCGCGGCGACGCCCTACTCGCCCCGTCCATCACGCGCCGCCTCATCGCCCGCTATGTCACCGAACCACCCACTCCCCCAGTCGGTTCCGGTCTGGAAGAACTCACCACCCGTGAACGCGAGGCCGTCGCCTTGGCGGCACGAGGAATGTCCAACGACGACATCGCCAACCAGATGTTCATCAGTCCCCACACCGCCAAGACCCACCTCAACCGGGCCATGACCAAACTCCACGCCCGGGACCGAGCCCAACTCGTCGTCTTCGCCTACGAATCGGGCCTGGTCAGTCCCCGCAGCCGCTGAACCCCGCCCGGTGATGCTCGCGGCGGAGCTCTGCAAAGGGTCAGCCACCACAGCAATGCTGCGGTGGCTCGACGTGAAAGGAAGTTGGTCCAGGCCCCTCAGAACGAATGACAGTGCCCTGGTCAGGAGACGGAGTCGACTGGCCGCCGCCGGTTCGAGGTGAGCCCTCCGGCGGCGGCAAAGCCGATTCAGCTGTGTGGCAGGGGTTCCGAGTTCGCCACCGTGTAGTGGGCGCGCCCCGGCGAGCAAGGGCTGTAGAGCGACGACATGGTGGCGAGGTCGCAGATTCCGCTGGTCAGCATCTGGAAGGGTGTGATGCCGAGCAGAACGATGAGGCCTATCAGGTCGCCGTTCTGGGCGAGGTAGCCGGCCGACTGTGCTGCCGCCGACCCGGCGTCGGCTGCGGACGAACCGGTTTCGGATTCGGTGGCGATCGGCGCCGGTTGCGCTGCGGCGGTGGCCGTCGCGGTGAGTACGCCGGTCGCGACGATCGCGGCGGCGGTGAGGCGGAGGGTGGTACGCATAATGCTCCTCGGTCGGTGCGGGTGAATCAGCGTGGGGGAACGCTCATGTCGCGGTTCATGGTGGGGATCTCGATGCTGATCGGCAGGCGCAATTCGGCCAGATAGGTCAGCGCCGCCTTGCGCAGGAACTCGTCGAGCAGCCAGTAGGCGTCGGCCACCGGCGGGACGGCACCGAGCACGCCCTCGCGCACGGCGATGAACGGGCCCCAACTGAAGCGCAGCAACGGATCCCAGACCGGTTCGCGCGGGATGCCGAGACCGTCGGCGATCTTGTCGCCGAGCAGGAAGCGGGTGAACGAGCCGAGCACGGGCTTGGTCAACACAGCCAGGTCGATATTGGCGCCGAGGCTCAGCAGCCGGTCGGCGAGTTTCGCGCCCTCCGGGGTGGCGGCGATGATCGGGTCGAGCACTTGTGCCGCTTGGGAATTGGCGGCGGGCCAGGATTTCGGGATGTACTCGTCGCGCACGCCGAGCATGTGCGCGGCCACCTGCCAGGAATGCAGGAACGCTTCCGATTCGTACTGCGGGATGGGCACTTTCCAGTTGTTCAGATGCTTCATGACCGTGGTCGGCAAGCTGTGCCAGGTGACCATGATGTCGTTCTGGCTGATCGGCACGTCCTCCTCGGCCACGTGCACCCAGTGCGGCGACTGTGGCAGCAGGTGGCGCACCGCCGCGTGCACAAGGCGGGTCTTCACACAGGTGACGACCATTTCGCCATCGGGTGCGTAGGCGTTGGCACTACCGATGTCGTAGCCGAGTTTCGCGGTCTTGGAGATACGGTCTTCGAGGTCGTGGCCACCCTTGGAGTAGTAGACCGACCGTGCCTCCTTCGGGATGACGGTGCTCATCATCCCGCTGGCGAACCCGTACAGCACCCCGAGATACAGTCCGCGCTTCTTGTTGAATTCGATCGCGGTGTTCAGTTTCCCGTAGTCGGTCCACTGCGGCATCCGCCGCGCGTATTCCATGAAATCCCTTAGTTCCGAGGGCAATCCGTCGGGCAGCGGCTGACCGTTGCGCGTCCAGGTGCGCAGCAGTTCGTTGACCCGCGGCACCTGGCCGCTGTCGATCAGCCGTGCCACCACCGGGTCGGCCTCGGGATCCCACACCGTCAACGGGTCGGCCCCCGACCCCGACCCGGCGACTGATTCCTCCGGCGACCAACTCCACGGCTCCGCCCGCGCCGTCGTCGCCAACCCCAACGCCCCCAGCGCCCCCAGGACGCCACCAGCTTTCAGCGCATCACGCCTGTTGAGTCCATCCATTGCGTCACTCCTCGTCGAGTACAAGCACACCGCGACCGCAGGGAACGACCGATTCTGGTAGCCCGAGCACGCGCGGAATGAGTATTAACTTAACAGCGACGATCGCGGCTATGCAGGCGTTTTGCCGAGGATGGTCGGCAGCGCTCGATCCCAGAACTCAGCGGGCTATTCGGCCGTAACTTCTCCGATTGCAACCTGTTCTAGCCATATTTTCGACACCAGGGTCGTTAGCGACGACGGCCTTGTGCAACGTATACGGTCGCTACCCACAAGGCTGATGACGCCTACCGATGCCAGAAACAGCCAGTCACATAATTCGCAGTCGGCTTCGGAGCCGAGACGGGCGAGAATCGGGGGCATGCAGGACCGGGCTCCCCGAGCTCCTGCCGGACGGCACCGATGCCGACGGCCCGAGATGGACTCGGGCCGTCGGCTTCTCGGTGTCGTGGTTACTTCGGATACGCGGCTACTTGATCGAGCCGGCCAGCTGATCGGCGTAGGGTGCCGTGAACTTTCCGACGATGGGAAGTTCGGCACGGACACCGCCCTTGTTGTTCGCACCGACCATGGCCATGATCCAGACGACGAGCGCGAAGACCCCGAGCGCGAGCCCGGCGAGGCTGAAGATGATCCCCAAGGCCCCGAGGAGCGAGCCGGCGATGCTCAGGACGATGTTGAGTACCGAGACGGCGCCGAAGAAGACAATGGACTGTGCGGCATGGAATTTCACGTCCGGATCGTTCTTTCCCACGAAGAGGAAGATGATTCCGGTCAGCCAGCCCAGCGCGTACGACAGGATCGCGCTGGTCTTCTTGTCCAAGCCGGTGGACGGGGACTGGTTCGGGGGGAGCTGAGAAGATGTCATGGGTTCAGTAGACGGTGTCCCTCGCCGCCTACCGATCCCAACTTTCGACAGAAACCCCAGGTCGCGGGGGCTCAGGATCGGGCGGGCAGCCCGTTCGGGTAGGCCCAGGCCAGCCGGGTGAGCACCAGGGCCGCCGCCATGAGGCCGAAGTCGCGCAGGGCGATATCGCCGTAGCCGCCCACCATCAGCAGGTCGACGATGATCGTGCCCAGCCAGACCGCGACGAGCGGGGCACCGAGCCGAGGCAGCACCAGGACCGCGATGCCCGCGACGATTTCGATCACGCCGACGATCTGCATGGCGGTGTTCGCATCACCAGGGGCGAGGGTGTCGAACGCGTCGGCGAGATAGCGGGTCCAATCGGCGGTGAGGAGGGTGGTGAATTTGTCGATGCCGAACAGAATCGGGAGGACCCCGAATCCCAGCCGTAGAGCCCAGAAAGCTTGGTAGCCCGGATTTTTGACGGACACAGCGCGATCGGTGGCGGTCATGGTGTTCTCCTCGAAGTGGGCACGGCCGAGCGTCGGGCCGCGCGGAAGTGGTTCGTAGTGTTTGTTGCGGCGAGCGCGCCGTGTCTTACCGATCAGGACCTGTTCAGATCCTGGGCGAGCAGTTCGCGCAGGGTCTGTTCCTCCTCGGCGCACGCGCCGCAACCGGCCAGATGGATGCGCATGGCCGGGTCGTCGTAGCCGGGATCGGCGAGACGGCGCTCGACATAGACGTCGATGCGGTCGAAGCACTCGTCGCACGACAGGTAGGGGCTGGTGTCGGTCAGCAGGGCGTCGATCACCGTGGGAGTCGGATCGGTCATGGGGTGCTCCGATCGGGACGGTTGTCGAGATGCCCGCTCGCGATCAGAGCGGCGCGCAGCTTCCGGCGGGCATCGTGGAGTGTCTTGTAGAGGGCGTTGCGGGTACTGCCCAGCCGCTCGGCCAGCACGTCGATCGGCACCTGCTCCACCACCAGCGACAGCAGAATGCGGCGTTGGTGCGGCGTGAGTTCGCGGGAAATGGCCGCTTCGAGCGCGCGGGCGAGGTCGGCGGCGCCGGCGAGGGCGTCCGGGGTGGGTGCGGGATCGATGTGCCAGGCGAGGGCGTCGGGCAGCAGGATCTCGCGGTGCCGCCATGCCTGCCTGCGCACGGCCACACCGGCGATATTGACCCCGAATTTGTACGCCCAGGTGGTGAACCTGCTGCGTCCTTCGAAGGTCGAAAGTCGTTGCAGGACAGCTACAACTGCGTCGTCCGCGCACTGCTGGGCGAGGTCTTCCAGTTCGGTGGCGCCTGCTCCGGGCAGCAGGTCACGCAATCGCCAAATCTGATGCCGGGCGGCGCGCAACAACACCTCCCGCAACCGCCGCACCGCGTGCCGGCCCGCGGGCCCGTCGTCGACCAGGTCGGTGAGCCATTCCCGATCGGCGTCCGGCCGCGCGACCCCCGACGTGGTCGGCGGCAGCGTGCTCATCGCGGTTTCCCCGGCAACGGCGCCAGGATCCGCACCGCCAGCTCCGGCGCACAGCCCTGGTCGACGAGCTGCGACAACGCATGCACATCGACCTCGGGATCGGACGTCACCGTCTCAGCCAACCACGGCGGAAACCCCGACGCCACCAACCACCGGCTGCGCCATTCCCGCACCTCCCCCGGCACGGTGTCGACCGCGGACAACGCGGCCTGTGTGAGTTGAACAGTCATGATCTCTTGGTGTCGCGCGCCGCCGATTTCTTACCGGGTTGTTCGCGAGGCATTGGCGGGTCGCGAGGCCCGTGGTAGGCATGGAGCATGTCCACGCCGGACGATCCACGTGACGCCTCCCGGTTGCACCGCCTCGCGGGCCGGTGGGCCACCAAAGGCCACGTCCTGGCCGACCCACCCATTCCTGTCCTCGGTTTCGACACCTACGACGTCTTCCCCGGCGGACACTTCCTGATCCACCACATCGACGTCACCGTCGGCGACCAACCGGTCCGCGGTATCGAGATAATCGGCGAACCCGACCCCGACGGCCCCGCCTTCCTCGCCCGCTCCTACGACAACACCGGCAGCACCGAACTGATGCGCGTGGAAATCATCGACATCCACACCTTCCACTTCACCGGCGGCCCCCAAATAGCCACCCCCGCCGCCCCCACAAACACCGAAACCACCGCCGTCCGCTCCACCCTCACCGTCGCCCCCGACGGCACCTCGATGACCGCCCGGTGGGAACGCTCCGAAGACGGCACCACCTGGCACTCCTGGATGCACATCGCCTTCACCAAGCAATGACCGAACTCACGGGCAGCGATAGAACTCAAGCGCGGAAGGCCGACTCATGAAGGACGGACGGCCTTTTCGCCAACCCGCCCGGGTAACCATGCACCTGAACGGTGGGTTCACCAAGGTGGTGCTGGAGGGCGTCACCGGCGAGTCCGTCATCACCCGCGACATCCCCACCCGAACCATTCCCCTCCACCTCCGAGCCATCGGAACCCGCATACTCCTCGTCGGCCACTTTCAAATCCCAGAAACCGACGATTCCGCGGAGGACATCAGACGCGCCCTGCAACACCCCGAAGTTCTCGACTCGGGCAGGCACCCGTCCGGCTGAGGCTCTGTACGCTCGATCGTCGCCGCTGAGCGTCGAAGTCCTTCGGACAGCACAGGACTGATCAGTAGTGGTACCTGGCCTGAACGACCGTGACGGTATCTCCCGAGACCGAGTAGACCAGCCGATGCTCGCTATCGATGCGGCGAGACCAGTAACCCGACTTGTCACCGCGAAGCGGCTCCGGCTTGCCGAGGCCCTCGAACGGGTCGCGTGCGATGTCATCGATCAGGCGGTTGATCCGGATGGCGATCTTGCGGTCAGTGCTGACCCAATGTGTGTAGTCTTCCCAAGCAACCTTGACGAAGACGACTCTCATCGGTCTCCTTCAGGCTGGAACTCGACCACATCACCGGACTCCGCCTGTGCGATGCCCTGCGCCAACCTCGCCGCGTTGGCAGGCGAACGCAGCAGGTACAGAGTTTCCTGCATCGAGTTGAATTCCTCTTCACTCAGCAGGACGGCGTTGCCCTTTTTGCTGGTGATGTGAATGGCGGTGCGGTCGTTGTTGACCTCTTCGATGAGCGGGAACAGCTTGTTCCGTGCTTCGCTCGCAGAGACGGTATCTGTCATGAGATTCCCAATCCTTGTACGGGATACCTGTACCGTACAGGTTTTCGGCACGATACGCATCGTACTGCAACAAAAAAGCCCCCTACCGCTGCGGTAGAGGGCTTCACTGCTCCCCCATCTGGACTCGAACCAGAAACCTGCCGATTAACAGTCGGCTGCTCTGCCAATTGAGCTATAGGGGAATATCCTGAGCTGTAGGGCTCGGGTCAGCTTGGCTGGCTGAACGAGATGAAACTTTAGCGTATGGGGTCGTGGGTTCCCAAATCGGGCTGCTACCTGCGGACATGTGGGGCGGTTGGGGGGTGGGGCGGATCGACAGGGGTGGGGTGTGTCGGGCAGGATGGGGCGCGCACACAGACGTGGGAGGAGCTCCAGGAGATGCTGCGGTTGATCATCGGCGTAGCGGCCGGGTATGTGCTCGGCACGAAGGCCGGGCGGGCGCGCTATGAGCAGATCAGTGCGGCGACACGGGCGGTGACGGGTAGCCCCGTGACGAAGAAGCTGGTGTCGGTGGGCAGGCAGAAGCTGTCGGACAAGCTGAGCACTCAGCCGAAGCTGGAGCCGATGGAGCCGCTCGACGAGCGGACCACGGTGATGGTGCCGCACAACCAGCTGCGCCGGGGGCGTTAGACGCCGGTGACGTTGGGGTCGTTTCCCATCGCTCGCTGCCCGAGGTCCTTGCGGTACGCCTCGAGGGCCACCAGGTCGCCGAACAGCTCCATGTAACCGTCGGGCTGATCGGACGCCGACATGCGCTGCAGGCGCGACTTCAGCTCGGCGATCTGGCGGCCCACCCAGATCTCCTGCACGCGGGCGAGCACCCCGGAGATGAGCCGCGGGACGTCCTCCTGGGTGCGGACGGGCAGTTGTTCGTTGGCCAGCTCCGAGACGAGGGCCCGGATGAGCAGGTCCTCGCTCTGATCGGCTACTGCGGCGACCCACTCGGCGCCGGTGAGACCCGACGCGGTGCCGCCGGCTTTCGCGATCATCAATCGGACCATCACGTAGGCGGGGTGGATGAACGCGTCGGCCTCGACGTCGTCGAAGGCCGGGCCCGCGATCCCCGGGTATTGCAGAGCCGCGCACAGGCTTTGGCGCTGAGCGAGCAACGTCGGTTCGCGGGGGTCGGGGCGGGCCGAGTCGCCGTTGCCGCGGGCGGGCGCGACGGGCCGTGGTGCGACGGCGCCGCGGCGGCCACCCTTGTCGTCGGCGGGCGCCGCGCCGCCGCGGAAGTGCTTGCGGGCTTCGTCACCGACCTGGCGCACCAGGGACTGGATGTCGTCCACGCCGAGCCAGCCGGCCAGCTTCGTCGCATAACCCTTGCGGGTCGCGTTGTCCTTGATCTGGGCGACCACCGGAACCGCGCGCCGACGCGCCTCGACCTGTCCTTCGACCGTGTCGAGGTTGTATTCGGCGAGCACGCCGCGAATCACGAACTCGTAGAGCGGGGTTCGGCGGGCGACGAGGTCGCGCACGGCGGAGTCGCCCGAGCGCTGACGCAGCTCGCACGGATCCTGCCCGTCGGGCGCCACCGCGATATAGGTCTGCCCGGCCAGCCGCTGGTCGCCGCTGAAGGCCTTCAGCGCGGCCGCCTGGCCCGCCGCGTCGCCGTCGAAGGTGTAGATGATCTCGCCGCGCCAGAAGTTGTCGTCCATGAGCAGCCTGCGCAACACCTGCAGGTGTTCTTCGCCGAAGGCCGTTCCGCAGGAGGCGACAGCCGTCTTCACGCCCGCCAGGTGCATGGCCATCACGTCGGTGTATCCCTCGACGACCACGGCCTGATGCCCCTTGGCGATCTCGCGCTTGGCGTGATCGAGGCCGAACAGCACCTGAGACTTCTTGTACAGCAACGTTTCCGGCGTATTCACGTACTTGCCGGGCATGGTGTCGTCGTCGAAGATCTTGCGGGCGCCGAACCCGATCACCTCACCACCGAGGTTGCGGATGGGCCACAGCAGCCTGCGATGGAAACGGTCGATCGGGCCGCGTTTGCCCTGCTTGGACAGCCCGGCCGCTTCCAGTTCCTTGAACTCGAAACCCAGGCGCTGCAGGTGTTTGGTGAGGGTGTCCCAGCCCGCGGGCGCGTAACCGCAGCCGAACTGCTGCCAGACGGCCTGGTCGAAGTTTCGGTCGGTCAGGTACTTGCGGGCGGCCTCGGCCTCGGGTTCGTACAGCCGCTCGGCGTAGAACTCCTGCGCGGCGGCGTTGGCGGCGACCAGCCGGGAGCGGGTGCCGCGGTCGCGCTGCACCGAGGTGCCGCCGCCCTCGTAGTTGATCTGGTAGCCGATGCGGTCGGCCATCTGCTCGACGGCCTCGACGAATCCGATGTGCTCGATCTGCTGCAGGAACTTGTAGACGTCACCGCCCTCGCCACAGCCGAAGCAGTGGAACAGGCCGTGATTGGGCCGCACATGGAACGACGGGGACTTCTCGTCGTGGAACGGGCACAGGCCTTTGATCGAGTCGGCACCGGCGCGTTTGAGCGCCACGTACTCTCCGACAACGTCTTCGATCCGGACACGTTCACGGATCGCCGCGATATCGCGATCTGGGATTCGTCCGGCCACGCGGCAAGTCTAGTGGGTCCAGGTCAGCGGCAGTCCAGCGCGGTCGCGACCCGCTCGAAGCGGCTTTCGGTGTAGGAGGCGATCTGGTCGATCACCACACGCACCCGGGCGGTGTCGTCGGTGGCGGCGTTCCACCAGGGCAGCATCTGGTCGTCGAGGTGGGCCGGAGCGGTGGTGAGCAGGCGGTCCGCGACGGCCTGGACACGTTCGCGCTGGGTCTGCTGCCTGGCCAGGTGCCCACGATCGGAACGCACGTACCGCAGCGCGACCGTCTTGAGCACGGCCACCTCGGCCGCGACCACCGGCGGCACGATCAGATCGGCCTCGTAGCGCGTCAGCGGGCCCGGCCCGGCGTGCTCCTGGGTGGCGACGATGGCGGCGGTCGCGAAGCGCCCGACCAGTTCACTGGTGAGCCGTTTCAGGGCGACCGACGCGGCGAAGGTGCCGTCGTAGCCCGCCGCCTCGGCGACCACGTCGAGTTCGGACAGCCGTTGCGCGGCGGCGGCCAGGGCGTCGATCGACTGGTCGGGGTGTTCGCCGTGGCCCTGTTCGGCCAGGGCCGCCTGTTCGGCGGGGTCGGCGAGGGCACGCAGATCGATGCGGCCGACGATCACGCCGTCTTCCACATCGTGCACGGAGTACGCCACGTCGTCGGACCAGTCCATGATCTGGCATTCCAGGCTCTGCTTGCGCTCGGGAGCGTCCTTGCGCACCCACGCCAAGCGCTCCAGGTCGTCGACGTAGGCGCCGAACTTGGTGCCGGAACCGCTTCTGCCCCACGGGTATTTGAGGGTGGCGTCGAGGGCGGCGCGGGTGAGGTTGAGTCCGGCGCTCTCGCCGTCGGCGTCGAGGACCTTGGGCTCGAGGCGGGTGAGGATGCGCAGATTCTGGGCGTTGCCTTCGAAACCGCCGTAGGCGTCGGCGAATTCGTCGAGGGCGCGTTCGCCGTTGTGGCCGTAGGGCGGGTGGCCGATGTCGTGGGCGAGGCCGGCCAGGTCGGCGAGGTCGGGGTCGGCGCCGATGCCGTCGGCGATGCTGCGTCCGATCTGGGCGACCTCGAGCGAATGGGTGAGCCGGGTGCGCGGGGTGTCGCCTTCGCGCGGGCCCATGACCTGGGTTTTGTCGGCCAGGCGACGCAGCGCGGCCGAGTGCAGCACACGCGCCCTGTCCCGGGAGAATTCGCTGCGGTGGCCCTTGCCCGCCGCACCCGGCCAGGCGGTTTTGCCCGGTTCGGTGACCATGCGTTCGCGGTCGTGCGGGGTGTAGGTATCGGTCATCTCACTGTCCCGCCTCGTAAGGGAAATCTGCCGAGAAATGAGTGAGCTGGTACCACAGCAGCGCACCGGTCTCGCGGGCGATGCCGTGGAATTGCGACTCCCTCGTGTAGACGGCCGGCCCGGTGCGGGTGGGTGCGGTCCAGGCGTGCAGACCGGCGTCTCGCGCCATCGTCCTGGTTCGCAGTGAATGCCACGGGTCGCTCACGAGTACGGCCGATGACAAGCCGTTCTCGTGCATGGCGGCGGCGACGGCTTCGATGCTGCGCAACGTGTCGGAACCGGTTTCGACGGCGAGGATGTCGGCGCTCGGCACACCCTTGTCCTCGAGATATTGCTTGCCCGAGGCGGCTTCGGTGTAGAGGTCGCCCTCCTGCTTGCCACCGACGGTGATCACCAGGGGCGCCACACCCGTCTCGTAGAGCCGCCACGCCTGGTACAGCCTGGCCTCGAAGACCGACGACGGCGTCCCCGAGTACTGGGCGGCGCCGAGCACCACGATCGCGTCGGCCGGGGTGTGGTCGTCGATCCGCGCGACCTGCCACACCCGGAACGCCGTCCCACCGACCAGGACCAAGCCCATCACGATCGCGCCGGCGACCAGCCTGGTGATCCAGATCGAGACCGTCGAGAGCAGGCCGCGCCGGTGCCGGGCATCCGGAGCGGGCACGGTCGTGCGCGAAGAACCCGATTTCACCTTGCTCAGTCTGCCAGGTGGCACCGACCGGCCGTCGGCTCAGCGGTCACTACTGAATTCCGGTCCGGTGAACGACGCGCCGTGCCTGGTCGGCCTCGGACTACCAGCCCCGGGCCCGCCACTCGGGCAGCTGGGGTCGCTCCGCGCCGAGGGTGGTGTCGTCGCCGTGACCGGGGTAGACGACGGTGTCGTCCGGGTAGCGGTCGAACAGTTTGGTGGTCACATCGGTGAGCAGGGAGTCGAAATCCTCGGCGTTGTGCGTTTTGCCCACGCCGCCGGGGAACAGGGAGTCACCGGTGAACAGGTGAGTGCGGCCCGCGCCGTCGGTCAGGGCCAGCGCGATCGAGCCAGGGGTGTGGCCGCGCAGGTGGATGGCGGTGAGGGTGAGTTCGCCCAGGTCGATGGTCGCGCCGTCGGCGAGGAGGCGGTCGGGGGTGACGGGCAGTGGTTCGGCGTCGAGGGGGTGCGCGGCCGACGGGACGGCGAGGGCGCCTGCCACATCCGCCAGCGCCCACCAGTGGTCGGGGTGCTGGTGGGTGGTGACGATGAGTTCGACCTGCCCCTCCGCCTCCTGGTTCACCAGTTCGAGGATGCGGCTCGCCTCGTTGGCGGCGTCGATCAGCAGGGTTGATCCGGTGGCGGCGCATCGCACGAGGTAGGTGTTGTTGTTCATGGCGCCGACGGCCATTTTCACGATGCGGGCGCCGGGTACTTCGCGCTGGTGGGCGTCGCCGCCGGGGGCGACCTGACCGGTGTAGCGAGCATCGACAGTGACCATGCCCCGATGGTAATGAGGCACGCGCCGCCCTGTCGTACCCGTCTCACTCGGCCCGGGCCGTTAGATTCGACTCATGCCGCTGCCGAGGAAGAGTCCGCATATCCGATCGGTGAGGTGCGTCGAGCGAGCCCGCACGTCCGATCGATCAGCGGCGGGGCAACTCTGGGGCGCGGACACGGGGAAGCGCTTCGTCGCGAATCTGCTCGGCGCGTTGCTGCTTCTGCTGTGTGCCCCGGCGGCCGGTGCGGAGCCACCGACACGGATGGGTCCGCAACTGGTCGACTCCGCCGAGGCGCTCGGCCCGGCAGACGAACAACAGGTGCTCGGCGCCATCGACACCCTCTACCGCGATCACCAGGTGAAACTCTGGCTCGTCTACGTCCACGACTTCGGGTCCATGTCCGCCCGCGATTGGGCAGCGCGCACGGCCGAGCTCTCCGATTTCGGCGACCGCGATCTGCTGCTCGCGGTGGCCGTCGACGATCGCGGCTACTGGTTCGACGGCGTCCCACCCGCCAGCATCACCGACGCCGAGGTGGAGTCGCTGCTGGCCGACACGGTGGAACCCGATCTGCGCGAACAGAAATGGGCGCAGGCGGGGATCGACACCGCCGAGGGACTCGGGGCGGCGGCGCGCGGTGGTGGCACGTCGTGGGGTGTGCTGGTGTTGATAGCTCTGGCCGTGGTGGTGGCGGCCGGCCTGCTCGTTCTCGTCATGCGCAGGCGTCGCCAGACCAAGGACCGGGCGGAACTCGCGACAGCACGCGGCATGGACCCCACCGATTCGGCTGCGCTGTCGCGTCTTTCGCTGCCGACGCTGCACGCGTTGTCGAAGGAGCGCCTGGTCGAGATCGACGACGCGGTGCGGACGAGCGAGGAGGAATTGGCGCTGGCGACCGGCGAATTCGGCGAGACGGCGGTGACACCGTTCCGGAACGCCCTCGACGCGGCCCGCGCGGCGACCGCGAAGGCGTTCGCCCTCCGTCAGCAACTCGACGACGCCGTTCCCGAAACGCCCGATCAGCAGCGCGCCCTGCTGCTGGACCTGCTGTCGACCACCGGGACGGCCGACCGTGAACTAGACGCCCAGGTGGCCGACTTCGACGCTATGCGCGATCTGCTCATCGACGCGCCCGCCCGCCTCGACGCTCTCACCCGCACCGTCGTCGAGCTCACCGCGCGCCTGCCCGCCGCCGACACCGAACTGACCCGGCTCGACGCGACCTATCCCCCGACGATGCTGACCTCCGTGCGCGACAACGTGCGCATGGCCCGCGAGCGAATCGCCTTCGCCCAGACCAATATCGACGCCGCCCGCGACGTACTCACGAAACCGGCCGGGCAGCAGGGTGGTGCGGTGGCGGCGATCCGCGCGGCCGAGGCCGCTCTCGGCCAGGCCCGCACGCTGCTCGACACCGTCGAGCACGCTGCGGCCGACATCCAGCAGGCCCGCGACGGATTGCCCGCCGCTCTGGACGAACTGCGCGCCGATCTCGCCGCCGCGTCCACCCTGACCGAATTCGGTGGCACCCAGCTCAGCGGCGCGATGGCCACCGCGACCACCACTCTGAACACGGTGGACGACGCCGATCCGCTCGGCGCCTTCCACGAGGTGGTCACCGCCGACGCCGACCTCGACCGGGCCATCGCCGCCGCCTCGGACCGCAAGCTCGCCGTCGAGGACCTGCGCCGCCGGCTCGACCGCACACTGCTCGACGCGACCAGCCGTATCGATGCCGCCTCGTCGTTCATCACCACGCGGCGCGGCGGTGTCGACGCCGAGGCACGCACCCGGCTGGCGGAGGCACAACGTCATCTCGGACAGGCGCGGCAGCAGGCAGGCACCGATCCCGAACTGGCTTTGCAGAGCGCACAGGCCGCCGCCGAATTGGGCGGGCGGGCCCTGCAACAGGCGGAGGCGAGCGTACGGGCCTGGGAGACAAGACAACCCATGTCCGGAAGCGGACAGACCGGTGCGGTGCTCGGCGGGATCCTGCTCGACGGTCTGCTGCGCGGGGCGATCAGTGGCTCGCGTGGGGGCGGGTACGGCTCACGCGGGGGCGGGTACCGGCCCGGATCGTTCGGTGGATCGTCGGGGTCGCGCCGCGTGAGCCGAGGCGGCAGATTCTGATCGTTGACTCTCACACTGTGTGAGGCCGTACACCGGAGGGCGTCATGTTCAGTATCGGAGATTTCGCCAGACACGGTCAGGTGTCGGTGCGCATGCTGCGCCACTACGACGCGGTCGGATTGTTGCGACCAGCCCGGGTCGATCCGGCCACCGGCTACCGGTTCTATTCGGCCGCGCAGCTGGCCAGGCTCAACCGGATCGTCGCGCTCAAGGGGCTCGGGTTCAGTCTCGAGCAGGTGGGCCGGATGCTCGAGCCGGGGCCACAACCCCGGGAGCTGCGCGGCATGCTCACGTTGCGCCGGGCGGAACTGGAACAGCGGTTGGCGGCCGACCGCGCGCGGCTGACCGAGGTCGAGGCGAGACTCCGCATCATCGAGAAGGAGGGCGTCATGCCCGAGCAGGATGTTGTGATCAAGTCCGTGCCCGCGGTGCGGGTGGCCAGGTCGAGCGGGGTGGCGGCGGGTTTCGAACCCGCCCACGTCAGCCCGGTGATCCAGCCGTTGTTCGAGGGGCTCAGCGATCGGCTCGCACAGGCGGGCATCGCGATCGCCGGTCCGGCCATCGCGTACTACGAGCCCGCCGACGACGGCACCGTTCGGGTGCACGCCTGTGTGCCGGTGAATGCCGAACCCGGCGCGGTACCCGACATTTCGATCGTCGACCTGCCCGCCCACGACCGGGTGGCGACGACGGTTTACCACGGGAATGTCAGCGGGATCGGTGAGGCGTGGCAGGAACTGGGTCGCTGGGTGGAGGACAACGGGTACCGCACGGCCGCCCCGGTGCGTGAGGTGACGCTCGAATGGACACCGGATCCGAACGGATGGGTCACCGAGTTGCAGGAACCACTGGCCGCGAGGTAGTGGAATCGGCCCGCCGCTGCGGATGGACCCTCCATGGGCGGGCGCGCGGCACGACTTCCGGTCGGCCGCGTGGTCGAGTCGACCAGCCGCCTTGGCTCCGGTGCCGCGTGGGCGGTCGGCCGTCCCCGATGCGCCGGGTGACTTCAGGCGGACGCTGCGGTTTCGCGTGAGCAGGCCCAGGTGAGTTCTGCGACAACGGCTGTCAGCAATTCGGCTGCGCGTGCACCGCCGCCGAGGCGGCCGATCGTCAGCCTGCCGAGGTAGGTGTAGACGAGGAAGGTGACCGCTGCGGCCGCACCGGTGGACGGGCGGGGGTGGGCGGAGAGGTAGACGATCTCGTAGTCGTCGAGGATGAGGCCGGCCGGTGCGCGGAACAGCGGCACCGTTCCGGTGTTGGTGACGGCGATGTGGCCCGCGGTCGAGTGGATCCGGTCGGGGCCGTAGTAGTCCGGGAAATGCAGCACCGACTGTTCGACGACGCCGTCGGCCAGGTCGTTGTGCAGGCTGGTGCCGATGCGGCGGGCCAGGCCGACGACATCGTCGGTGTCGTCGGTCGCGAACGCCGCGAGCCCGGACACGTTCGTCCCCGCTTCCGCCGCCACCGGCGGGTCGAGTCGCCTGCGCAGATCGACCGGGTAGACACAGCCGACCCGCTCCCCGCCGTACAGCCCGCGGTATGCCCGCAGCACGGCGGCGGTGACCAACCCGTTGACGCTCACCGCATGCGCGCGAGCCAGCTCGAGCACGCGCGCGGTCTCGGCCGGATCCAGCTGCACGCGAGCGGGTCTGGCGAGGGCGGCGGGCTCGGCGCGCTGGGACCCACCGGTCTCGGCCACGACGAGCGGCCGCGTCACCGCTTCCAGCCCCGACCTCGGACCGCGCCCGATCCCCCGCTGCGCCAGCATCATCTCCAGCGACACCGGCAGCGTCCGCGCCCCCGCGGTGATCTTCCCGGTCTCCACATGATCGGTGTAGTACCCCCACAGCCGCGCGAACAGCTCGACGCAATGCCCGGCGTCGGCCACCCCGTGGTGCACGAACAACGTGACCCTGGCCCGATCCTCCTCGGCGAGAACGACATCCAGGTATCCGAGCTGATCGGCGGGGTCCATGGTCTCGGCGGGCACCCGCACCTCGTCGGGATCACCGAAACTCACCCACGCACCGACGGCCTCGAAATCTCCCGGCCGCAACAGGATTCCGTGTCCGTCGGAGTCCTCGACGATCCGGCACACCAGAATCGGGAACGCCCGCTGCAATGCCGCGAACGCCGCCCCCAGCGCGGCGGCGTCGAGTTCCCCGTGCACCGTCACCGAGCGCCCGGTGAACGTGCCGTGCCGAACGAATCGTTGTTCCGACGGGTCGAGCACCCGCACCACGTCTTCCGGTTCCCACAGCACACCGAAATCGTGAACTACCCACCCAGCCGACGCAAACCGTCAGCTACACAGTGTGATCAACGCGGCTCGACCATGATCACGTGTCCAGACATGCGAAAGCCCGCGACGAGCGCGGGCTTTCGGCGGGTCAGGCGCCGATGAGGCGCGCGGCGAGGTAGGACTCGACCTGGTCGAGGGCGATGCGTTCCTGGGCCATCGAGTCGCGCTCGCGCACCGTCACGGCCTGGTCGTCGAGGGTGTCGAAGTCGACCGTGATGCAGAACGGGGTACCGATCTCGTCCTGACGGCGGTAGCGGCGGCCGATGGCACCCGCGTCGTCGAAGTCGATGTTCCAGTTGCGGCGCAGCTGGGCGGCGAGGTCCTTGGCCTTCGGGGTGAGGTCGGCGTTGCGTGAGAGCGGCAGCACCGCGGCCTTGACCGGCGCCAGGCGACGATCCAGACGCAGCACCGTGCGTACGTCGACACCGCCCTTGGCGTTGGGCGCCTCGTCCTCGGCGTAGGCGTCGACCAGGAACGCCATCAGCGAACGGGTCAGACCGGCCGCGGGCTCGATGACGTACGGGATGTAGCGCTCACCGGAGGCCTGATCGAAGAAGCTCAGGTCGGTGCCCGAGTGCTCCGAGTGCGTCTTGAGGTCGTAATCGGTGCGGTTGGCGATGCCCTCGAGCTCGCCCCACTCGCTGCCCTGGAAGCGGAAGCGGTACTCGATGTCGGTGGTACCGGCCGAGTAGTGTGACAGCTTTTCCTTCGGGTGCTCGAACAGGCGCAGGTTGTCCGGGTCGATGCCGAGGTCGGTGTACCAGGCCAGGCGGGTGTCGATCCAGTACTTGTGCCACTCGGCGTCTTCACCGGGCTTGACGAAGAACTCCATCTCCATCTGCTCGAACTCGCGCGTGCGGAAGATGAAGTTGCCGGGGGTGATCTCGTTGCGGAAGCTCTTGCCGATCTGGGCGATGCCGAACGGCGGCTTCTTGCGCGCGGTGGTCTCGACATTCTTGTAGTTGACGAAGATGCCCTGCGCTGTCTCGGGGCGCAGATAGTGCAGGCCCTCTTCGTCGTCGACCGGGCCGAGGAAGGTCTTGAGCAGACCGGAGAAGTTCTTCGGCTCGGTCCACTTGCCGGGCTGGCCGGTCTCGGGGTCGTTGATATCGGCCAGGCCGTTGGCAGGCGGGCGGCCGTGCTTCTCCTCGTAGGCTTCCAGGAGGTGGTCGGCGCGGTAGCGCTTGTGGGTGTGCAGCGACTCGACCAGCGGGTCGGAGAACGTGGCGACGTGGCCCGAGGCCTCCCAGACCTGGCGGGGCAGGATCACCGAGGAGTCCAGGCCGACAACGTCTTCGCGGCTGGTGACCATGGTCCGCCACCACTGCCGCTTGATGTTCTCCTTCAGCTCCACGCCCAGCGGACCGTAGTCCCACGCCGACTTGGTGCCTCCGTAGATCTCACCGCACGGGTAGACCAGACCCCGGCGCTTGGCGAGGTTGGCAACGGTGTCCACCTTCGACTTGGGTGCCACGCGAGATTTCTCCATCCACTGCGAGTCGGTTGTTCGGTAACCAGCCTGCACGGTTTTCCGAACGCATTTGGTCCAGCGTATCGGGCCGGGTCCAGGGAGATATCAGCAGCCGACCCATGCCACGCCGCGCCACATTCGACATGCGCACTTTTGCATGTCAAAATGGTATCGGTTTCCATTAAGGAGTTGGTTGATGACCACCGATGCCGCGCCTGCGCACCAGCACAGCCCGTATCAGTCCCTGCCGCCCGCGCCGGTGCCCGCGCGCACGGTGCTCGAGGACGCGGGTGAGCTGCTGCGCGCCCTGGCCGCCCCGGTGCGGATCGCGATCGTGCTGCAATTGCGCGAGTCACCGCGCTGCGTGCACGAGCTGGTCGACGCGCTCGGGGTCACCCAGCCGCTGGTCAGCCAGCATCTGCGCATTCTCAAATCGGCGGGCGTCGTGCACGGGGAACGCTCGGGTCGCGAGGTGCTCTACGAACTCGTCGACGATCATCTGGCGCACATCGTCGTCGATGCCGTCGCCCATGCCGAGGAAGGGTGAAACCGTTGACAGACAACCACTCCGGCAAGCAGGTCGGTGTTCGCAGCACCCGTCAGCGCAGCGCCATCTCGGCGCTGCTCGGCGATATCGACGAGTTCCGCTCGGCGCAGGAGCTGCACGACGAACTACGCAAACGCGGCGAAGGCATCGGCCTGACCACCGTGTATCGCACCCTGCAATCGCTGGCCGACGCCGGCATGGTCGACGTATTGCGCACCGACTCCGGTGAGTCCGTGTACCGCCAGTGCTCGAGCGGACACCATCACCACCTGGTGTGCAGGCAGTGCGGCAGCACCGTCGAGGTGGAGGGCCCGACCGTGGAGGCGTGGGCCGAGGCGATCGCGGGCGAACACGGCTTCACCCAGGTGAGCCACACGTTGGAGATCTTCGGCACCTGCCGCGACTGCGTGCGCGCCGCCGCCGAGAACAGCGAGTCCGCCTCCGTGTGACTCACGTCACATGATGGAACCCTTGCTCCGCGTGCCCCGTCCAACCATCACAACGACGAGGCGCGGTAGCGGAGGAGGGGATTTCGTGAGTGGATTCTTGGGGGTCGAACCCGGGCAGCTGACGGCGATGGCGACCACCTGGCGTGCGGAGGCCGGGGCCGTGGAGGCGCTGAGCTGGGCGGTGATGAACGAGGCGACCGGCGAGGGAAGTGACGTGCTCGCCGTGCTGCGGGGCGTCCCCGATCCGGCGCGCCAGGCGATGACCTCGATCGCGACCAGGTATTCGGCGCTGGCCGATCTGCTCGACAAGTTCTCGGCCGACATCCAGGCCGCCGACGGCGCGACCGCCGCCGAGATCACGAAGCTGGAGCCGCGCTGATGCGGCCGACGATCCCCCAGCTCGACACCTGGAATCTCGACGCCGTGCACCGGGCCGCCGAAGCTGCCCGCGCGAACGCCGACCTGCTCTCCACCTCGGTGGACGATTGTTCGCGCGCACTGTCGGCGGCGGGAAGCTGGCACGGCCGGACGAAAGACGCGGCCACGCAGCGCATCGATGAGGAAGTCGATCACGGGTACGAAGTGCGTGCGGTGCTGCTGCGCATCGCCGACGACGCCGCCGATGTGTGTCAAGGGCTGAAGCACGCGAAAACGTATGTGCTGGAACAGAAGAACCTCGCGGTGTCGCAAGGGTTCACTGTTTCGGCCGACGGTGCCGTGAGTCATCCGGAGCCCGAAAAGGAAGGCGCCGCAGGGGTTTTCCAGCTGAACCTGCGCAGCGGACTGGACGAGATCGAACGGCTCGACACCCTGTTCGGTGGTCGATTGCGCGAGGCGGTGGGTGATCTGGCCGCCATTCGCGATGGTCAGCCCAGCATTGCGCTCGCCGATGGCTCGATGCACGACCCCGACGCGGTGGTGACACGGTTGGCGGCGCTGTCGCCCGATGAGCGGGCCGCCTTCCTGGCCGGGTTGAGTCCGGAAGCCCAGCGTCAGCTGGTGATCGCCGCGCCGGAGACCCTCGGCAACCTCAACGGCGTGCCGTTCGCGATGCGGGTCGAGGCGAACGAGATCAACATCCGCAACGCGCTCACCAGGGAGAAAGCCAAGCCGGTGCCGGATGCGGCCCGGGTGGGGCAGCTGGAAGCCATGCTGTCGCCGATCCCGGATCCGGAGGCGACCGTCTCGGCCGCGGCGCTGGGCATGGTGGACCGCAAGTTCGTCATGTTCAGCACGGAGGGCAACGGGCGGATGATCGAGATGCTCGGCAGCATCCGATCGGGGGTACCCGGTGTCGGTGTCTACGTGCCGGGCACCAGCACCAATCTCAATGCGTCCGGTTCGAACCACGTCGCCGCCTGGAACCTGGCCGACCGGACCGGCGGACCGATCCTCCTCTACATGGAGGGCGACTTTCCGCAGAGTCTCACCAGCCTGTCCGATGGTGCGCCGAGCCCGTCGTTCGCCGCGGAGATGGCGCCGAAACTGGTCGAGTTCGGTCGGGAAGTGGATCGGGAGGTGAGCAGCCACGCGCCGGGCACGCCCGTGACGTATGTCGGGCACTCCTACGGCGGGTCGGTGGTTGGTTCCGCCGAGCAACTCGGGCTGCGGGCCGACCGGATCCTGCACGCGTCGTCGGCGGGAACCGGTGTGTTCGAAGGTGGGTGGAACAACCCGAATCCCGATGTGCAGCGCTATTCGATGACCGCGCCCGGCGACCTCATCGGCGTCGTCCAGTCCTACCCGGATGCCGGGCTCAGCCTCCCCGGCCTGCGCCTGCCCGGCAACCCGCACGCCTCCGATGTCCTCGGCGGCGACCCCGACGAGGTTCCCGGCGTGATCCGGCTCGACACCGGCTACTACGGCGACAGCTCGTCGCGTGCGGGTGAGGTCGTGTTCGGCACCGACGGCCACGGCAAGTACTGGGACGATCCCGGATCGACCGCCTTCGGCAATATCGTCGGCGTCATCGCGGGAACGGACGCGACCGCCTACGTGGAGCGCGGCATCGAAACCCCCTGGGTGGATGTGGGTCTCGGCGACAACGGCAACGGCGGCAAGGAAGCGTTCGACGCCGGTCGCGCCGCCACCGCGCAGGCCGTCCTCGATATCGAGAACCCGTACGCCGACCCGCGCGTGACCGACAATCCGCAACTCGGCGCCCGGATCGAGATCCGATGAGAATCATTGCCGTGCTGGCGGTTTCGCTGGCGCTCACGGCGTGCTCACTGGTCGAGGAGCACGGTCCGACCAATGAGGACATCATGCGGCGGTCGGGGCTGACCGTGACCGAGAGCAAGCCGGTTGTGGCTGACAACTTCGAGCTGATCTGGCCGGAGGA
Organism: Nocardia rosealba; assembly: GCF_020216065.1. GTDB lineage: Bacteria > Actinomycetota > Actinomycetes > Mycobacteriales > Mycobacteriaceae > Nocardia > Nocardia rosealba. The sequence continues at coordinate 318,249 of NZ_JAIWNA010000004.1, read as the reverse complement.
GCTGTCCGTCGACCCGGCGACGGTCGACACGAGCACCGGATGCCGCAGCAGGATGGACTCGATCAGCATGGACGGCCCACCCTGGCGGCCCCGATATCAGCGGGAGCAGGTCGACCCGTCGCAGGAGTTCATCGACCGGGCGATGGCCAAGCTCGAGGCGATGACCGCTCGCGGGTTCACCCTGGTGCCGAGTCAGAACCCCGATGCGGACCCGGTGAGCAGGTATTACCGGGACGCGCGTGGGTTCTCGGTGTCGTCGTCGCGCAGCCGGGTGGGGCCCGACAAGCAGGAGGTGCGCTTCACCATGGCGTCCACCTCACCGTGCGCGGCCGAGTGAGACTTCGGGGTGTCGCAGTGGGAGACAACAGTGGCTACGATCGCGGGAACGTCGTGCACGGTACCGGTTCTGCGGGAGGGATGACAGACATGGCAGTTCGACGGGGTACAGGCATGGTGGGGGTTGTGGCGGCAGTGGGGTTTGCCGTCGCCGGGTGCGGGAGTGAGCAGGGGGCGGCCACTCCGCAGCCGAGCCAGGTGAGTGTGGCGGCCAGTCCTACCTCGGTGGATGCCGAGGCGAAGGTGTGGGATCCGTGTTCGCTGCCGGATTCGGCGGTCGGTGGGGTCGGGTTGAATGTGGGGAGTAAGAAGAAGGATGTTGCGGGGGTGGATTTTTCGGGGTGGAAGGTGTGCAGTTGGAGCGATTCCGCCAAGCAGTACACGTTCTCCGTGATGTCGTCGGAGCACCCGATCGCAGATTCGCGGGCGAGAACCGACTTCACCGACTTCGTTCCGATGACCGTCGGCTCCCACAACGCTCTGCAGCTCCGGACCACCGGGTCCACGCATGACAGCGGCTGCAGCATCGTCGTGGAAGTTCCCGACGGCTCCGTGATGTTCCGGGTGCTCAACCGCGTGAGCGCGTCGGCGCCGCCGTCTCCGTGCCCGGAGGTGGGGCGACTGGCCGACTCCTTGGTTCAGTACATTCCGGCGAACTGACCGGGAGCCACAATGCCGCTGAGCATCGACCCCAACGAATGGAATCAACTGCTGGTTCAGGCCGAGTCCGGTCAGCTGTCGCTGGACCCCGACATCGGCAAGGGCCTCGACCAGGCGTGCGACTACCACCTGGACCGGCTCGAGGAGATCTATGCCCAGGTCGACCAGGTACGCAACATCACCGGTTTCGGCTCGTTCAACTCCAGCCAGACCTTGGAGCGCAAGTTTTCGTTGACCGCGTCCGGCGGCGACCGCCCACTCGACGAAGTACTCAAGAAGCACATCGAAGTCGTCCAGACCGCGAAAGAGGTTGTCGCCAAGGCGATCGCGAATTTCGTCGCCCAGGACCAGGCGGCAAGCGACCAGATCTCCGCGACGGGAGAACACCTGTGACCTACGAGGATTACAAGAGCAGAGTGATCGCCGCGCAGGAACAGTGGAACATCGAACGGTCGAAGATCTACGCCAGCTATGCCGACGGCAACTACGCCACCATTTTCGACGGCGACCTGCAACCGCCGCATATCACCACCCCCGACAATTACGACAGCATGTCACTCGAACAGATGCAGGCCGCGGTCGCCGCGATGAAACCCCGCCTGGTCGACGACGCCGTGACTGCCTGGGCGAATATCGGCATGAATCTGATGGGCACCTTCCTGAAGTTCAATCAGGAGTTCTCCCGCACGGTCACCGGCGCCAACGGGCACAGCGGATGGACCGGTGCGGCGGCGTCGGCGGCGGTCGCGGCGGTGAACAACTACTCGGAACGTTCGATCCCGCTGTCGCAGGCGGCAACCGCGATCAGCTGGAAGCTCACCGAGATGCGCACCGGAATCGAGCAGACGCAGGCATTGATGCCGGGGCTCACCGAGCGCGAGAATGTCACCGGTAAGACGTTGCCGACCGAGGGGGTGATGAAGGTCGACGATCACAATCGCGAAGAAGCCACGCAGGAGGCGCGCAGGATTCTGCGCACCGTCTACAGCCAGGTGGCGGGACAGGCCGATGTTGGGGTGCCCTTCCTGCCGACCGCACCGGTCATCGCGGGCGACGGCGGCGGTCCCGGTGGTCCCGGCGCGGGCGGTGGTGATTCGAATACCGGCGACACTCCCGGAGACTCGGCCGGCAGCAGCCCTGAAGACACCGGCGCGGGCGACGACCCGACGACCACCGAGAACCCGAATTCCGACCCTGCTGCCACCACACCGCAATCCACCGACCCGAGCTCGACCACCTCGCAGAGTTCCACGGCGACACCACAATCCAGCACGCCGTCCACTTCGGCCCCGTCCGCCGGTTCCCCCACGGCGACCGGGCCCGGCGTGACCGCTCCCGGAGCGACCGGGCCCGGCGGCGGGAGCAACGGTGCCCGAGGTGGAGGCAGCAGCGCGGGCCGTGGCGGTGGCTCGGCAGCCGGCAGTCCCGCAGCGCCGGGCAAATCGAGCCCCGGCAACCACTCCCCTGCCGCAGCTGCCGCCGCCGGTTCACGGGCAGGCGCGGCGGCCGGTGGCGGTCGCGGAGCACCCGGGATGGGCGCCATGGGCGCGCCCGGTGCCAGGGGCGCCGGCTCGGACGAGGACCGGACCAAAGGCATTCCCGATTACCTGATCACCCAGGACAACGGCGACCTGCTGATCGGAACCGACGGAATCAAAACCGTGCCCCCAGTGATCGGCGGAGACCACGACAGTGCACCGAGTTGAGTTCACCGGCATCGAATTCGAGATCCTCTGGTCCGGTTACGGCCGCGACCGCCTCCCCTACCCACTCCAGTACCGCACCGACATCGCCGATTTCGACGAACTGAAACGCAACCGAGAAGCAGCCGTGGAAAAGCTGCTCGCCAAATACGATCCGGCGATCGAACAGGCCATCGACGTGCTGCTCGTACCCGATGCCAGGGTCGAGTCCAAAGGTTATGTCGGCCAAGACGTCTCGAACGTCATCCGTTTCCACGGCGCTATTCGGGGCCGGGCCGGCGCCACCCTCGCCCAGGCACCGGGGACCGCCGAGGACACCGGCAGCGATGTCGTTCTCACCTGTTGCACCGCGGACCAGGTCGCCGCCCTGACCGTCGCGGCGCTTCCCCGTACCAAGCCCGGCACCAAACCGCCCGTCGAGGTGCGTCGCGAACGCCTCGCCGAGGAAGAGGAACACTTCGAATACCGCGCGGGACGCCTGAGTTCCCTGGAACAGCTCAACCGGATCTTCAGCCGCCCCCGCCACGCTGTCGGCGAAATCTCCGCCCTCGCGGGCCCCGCCCTCGACTCGCGCCCCACCCCCGCCCGCAGCTTCTGGTGGATGGACTACCCCGACGGCCGCTACTACGTCAAAACCGGCGACCCGATCATCGCCGAACCCCTCCCCACCTCACGAATGATCGCCGGCATCCACCGCATGCTCACCCGAGCCCAGCGCTACCACCAGGAATTCGGCCCCAACCCCTGAATTCTCTACCGCTGAGGCGGCATCCCCTGCGGCGGATATCCCGGCTGCTGCGGGTAACCCTGCTGCACAGCATTCGGATTCCCCGGGTACTGCTGATATCCGGGCTGGGGCTGATACATCCCCTGCTGCGGGTACGCCCCCTGCTGCGGAAACTGCTGCCCCATCGGCGGAACCTGCCCCGGGTAATACGGCGGCACCCCACCACGGACAGGCGGCCGCCGAGACCCGGACGACACCTTCACGATCACAAGAATGATCCCCCCGAAAACCAGCACGAACGCAAACAAACTACCCAATGCTTCGAACATGCCCGCATCCTCTCACACCCGAGCGGGACACCCTCAATTCCCGAAAATCGTTGACCGAGGCCATCTTCGACTGGTCACCAGGTCGCGATGAAATCATCAGATCGTGGCCTACGGAGTAACACCCGAGATCGCCGCACAATCCACTAGCCTGCGAAGATGCCGAACGAGCTGCCTCGTCCACTGCTCTTCCTCGATGTCGATGGACCGCTGCTTCCTTTCGGTGAAATACCTGAACACGAGTCGGTTCCAGCGCCATGCCGCGAACCCCGGCCCGGCACCAATCCGCTTCTGGCACGCCTGGATCCCACGCTCGGCCCACTGCTGACGGCGTTGCCGTGCGAGCCGGTGTGGGCAACAACTTGGATGCATGAGGCGAACCGCGTGGTGAGCCCGGCCCTCGGGTTGCCGACACTGGCCGTTGTGGAGTGGCCCGAGACACACAACGATCGCGTCGACGAATGGTACGGATTGCATTGGAAGACACGCGCATTGCTCGCTTGCGCGTCGGGTCGCTCGTTCATCTGGATCGACGACGAAATCGGCGACGGCGACCGGGAATGGGTATCTGCTCACCACGACGGACGGGCGCTGCTCTACCGCGTCGAACCACAGATAGGCCTGCGCCACAATGATTTCCCTGCCCTATTGGACTTGATCCAGTCCCTGCCGGCTGAGAGCCGATAGTGACCAGACCTATGACTCCCTGTGCTACGCGACCGTTGACGACAAGCGGCCTGCTCCGTAAGTCGGTCGTATGAGGTTCAAGCGCTTCGCGAGCAGCGCGCTCGTTGCGAGTCCGGAGATCGACTCGGCGTGCAGCGATTACGCCCGCTATTCGCTGCACAATGTGAAGCGAATCCACCCGACGTCGACGTCCGCTGAACGCAGCGTGTGGGGGGTGGGCTTCCGAATGACGCAAAGATCCCCCACGCGACAGTTGTTCGCGCGGGGGATCTTTGGTGAATGGTCAGGCGGGGACGGGCTGGTGGGATTCGGTGGGGTGGGGCTGGCGGGTGCGGAGGGCGCCCAGACCGAGGAGGGCGATTCCGGCGATGGCCCAGGTGAGGAGGATGGCGAGGGGGAAGGTGGCTCCCGCGCCGTCGAAGTAGGCGATCGAGCGCATCAGGGTGGCGGCGGCGCCGGGTGGGAGGAGCTGGCCGAGGGTGCCCCAGGGCTGCGGGAGGAGTTCGGGGGCGGAGGTGGCGGCGGAGAAGGGGTTGCCGATGAGGAGCATGAGGAGGGCGCCGAGGCCGATGCCCGCGCGGCCGATGGTGGCGGCGAGGCCGACGATGGTCGCGGCTACGGCGAAGGAGGCAAGGGCGGCGATGGCGGCGAGGGTCGGGTAGGAGCCGGGGACGATCGAGAGCCAGGTGTGGAAGATCAGGGCGCTGAGGAGGCCGCCGACGATGCCGAAGGTGGCAAGACCCGCCAGGCGGGCACCGAGGGTGGGGACCACCAGGGTGAGCAGGACGCCCGCGGCGATGCCGGACATGACCAGCGGGAGCACCATCGCACCGAAGCCCGCGCCGCGCGGGTCGTCGGGGTCCGAGGCGATCACGTCTTGGACCGGGACGGAAGTGGCGCCGCCGAACTGCTGAGCCAGCGCGGTGAGCTGCTGGGCGACGGCCGGTGACGCGGCGGAGGCGACGAGCACCTGGGGTGCGCCGCCACCGGTGACGATCGCGCCGTAGACCTCGCGGTCGGCGAGGGCGGTGCGGGCGGCGTCCGCGCCGGCGAGGGTGGTGACCTCGAAAGCGCCGGGGCTGCGCTGTTGCAGCTGCTGACCGACCTGCGCGGCCTGCGGGCCTGCGACGGCGATCGGGAGGTCGCGGGGGGCGAGATTGACAGCGGGCCAGGCGAATGCAATCAGCATCAAAGCCTGCAGCAGGGTGGCCGCGAGCCCGAGACCGACCGCTCGGCGGGTGATCGTCATGGCATTTCTCCCTAAAAGCGAATGTTCGTTCTTTTTGTTGGTTCAACGATGACACCGCCCTCGCTCGCTTGTCAAGAACGAGTATTCGTTTTACTTTTAGGCATGCCCCGAGTCAGCGAAGAACACCTGGAACGCCGCAGGCAGCAGATCCTCGATGCCGCGCAACTGTGCTTCGCCCGCAAGGGCTTCCACGAGACGTCCATGCAGGACGTCTTCACCGAATCGGGGATGTCGGCGGGCGCTGTCTACCGGTATTTCGCGAGCAAGGACCAGATCATCTGGGCGCTCGTCGCCCGCACGCTCGGACCCCTGCGCGAGCTGCTCGCCAACAAGATCAGGGCAGAGAAACCGCCGACCCCGGCCGAGGTGGTCCGCATGCTCACCGGCGAGATCGTCGCGCGCAGCGGTCCGGACGGACCGTTGCGGCTCGCACCGCAGGTGTGGGCGCTGGCGATGGTCCAGCCCGACGCCGCCGCGATCCCGGTGCGCGAGTCGATCGCGGGGATGCGGGATTTGTGGGTCGAGTACGCGACCAGGATGCGCGAGCTCGGCTGGGTCCCGGCCGACACCGATGTCGACGCCCTCGCCAAGACACTGATCGGCCTCCTACCGGGTTTCATCCTCCAGCATCTGCTGCTCGACGACGTGACGCCAGAGGACTTCGCGCGCGGCGTCGACGTGATGCTTCCCGGGCCGCGACCGTAGCTGTTGTCAGGAACCTCACTGTTGAGACCGGCGCGTTCGGGGTAGGTTCGGGGGCGGCACCGGAGGGGGTCCCGTGCGCCGGACATCGCCGATATCGATCCGACCAGGGAGTTTCCTGTGGCACTACACCGACGAACGCTTCGCACACGCGGCCTGACCGTCCTGGCCGCCGTCACCGTGGCAGCCGCTGCCGCCGCCGGGACGGCACAGGCGAGGACGATCGGCGCATTCGAGGTGGGTGGTGCGATCGAAACCGAATACGACCAGGTGGGCGGTGCCGCGCTCGGCGACCCCACCGGCCCGGAGGCCGACGCGGCGGCGGGCGGCAAGTACCAGACCTTCGCCAACAACGCGGCGATCTACTGGCACCCCGACACCAACGCCAACACCGTCGCGGGGCAGATCCGAGACAAGTACGCGGCCCTCGGCAACGAGTCGGGGACACTCGGCTACCCGGTCACCCGCGAACTGTCCACCCCGGCGGGCAACGGCCGGTTCAACCACTTCCAGCGCGGCTCGATCTACTGGTCCGTCGGCACCGGCGCGCACCAGATCAGCGGCCCGATCAAGGACAAGTGGGCGGCCCTGGGCTGGGAGTCCAGCCCGCTCGGCTTCCCGCTCACCGATGTGGCCAAGGCGGGCAAGGCCGACGGCCAGTTCACCATGTTCCCCACCGGCGCCATCTACTGGTCCTCGACCACCGGCGCGCACGCGGTATGGGGCAGCATCCAGGCCGACTGGATCCGCGCGGGCGGCGAGAACGGCCGCTACGGCTACCCGACCAGCGACGAATACGACTACCAGGGCGGCAAGGCCCAGGACTTCCAGGGCGGCAAGATCACCTGGAAGCCGAGCAGCTAGCGGCTACGGCGCGAGTAGACCCTGCCTGGCCTTGCTCGCGCCGGACAGCGTGAGCAGCAGCATGGTGGTGAGGGCCTGATCGTCGAGGCCCTCGGCCGGGAACGTGTAGCGCAGGATGATGTCGGCCAGCTTGCCGCGCGAGATCAGGGTGACCGAACCGAACTGGATCTCGGCATTGCGTTCGGCGACCCGCTTGTGCAGTTGCGGCTTGAGCGGTCGGTCCCAGGCCAGCACACACGTCATCGACAGGACCGTGAGGCCGGGCGCCAGGGTGACAGCGCGGATCGACGACAGCGCGCCGTCGTACTCGAAACCGAGCGAACCGTCGGCGTCCACGCGCACGTCGACGTCCTGCATCTGCAGGCAGGCGCCGGTGCGCGCCTGCAGGTCCAGTTCGGGGGTGACCGTGGCGTCCATGTCGGCTCCGTCGCTCATTTGGTTCCACCGAAACGGCGGTCGCGCTTGGCGTATTCCAGGCACGCGGCCCACAGGTTACGCCGGTCGAAGTCGGGGAAAAGCGTGTCCTGGTAAACGAATTCGGCGTAGGCGGCCTGCCAGATGAGGAAGTTGGAGCTGCGGAACTCACCCGACGGGCGAAGGAACAGGTCCACATCGGGCATGTCCGGCTCGTCGAGGTAGCGGGCGACGGTCGACTCGTCGACCTTCTCGGGGTCGATCTCCCCCGCCGCCACCCGGCGCGCGATTTCGCGTGCGGCGTCGGCGATTTCGGCGCGACCGCCGTAGTTGACGCACATGGTCAGCGTCATCACGTCGTTGTCCTTGGTGAGTTCCTCGGCCACCTCGAGTTCCTTGATGACGCTGCGCCACAGGCGCGGTCGGCGCCCGGCCCAGCGGACCCGCACACCCATCTCGTGCATCTCGTCGCGGCGGCGGCGGATCACGTCGCGGTTGAAGCCCATGAGGAAGCGGACCTCGTCGGGGCTGCGACGCCAGTTCTCGGTGGAGAAGGCGTAGGCCGACAGCCACTTCACGCCGATCTCGATGGAACCCTCGACCGCATCCATGAGCACGGCCTCGCCGCGTTCGTGGCCCGCGGTGCGCGGCAGACCACGCTCTTGAGCCCAGCGTCCGTTGCCGTCCATCACCAGCGCGACGTGGTTGGGCACCAGCTCCGGCGGAATGGCCGGCGGGCGGGCACCGGAGGGGTGCTGCGACGGCGGACGGACGGTGCGGGTCGAGCTGCTCCCAGCGGCGGGGTCACGACGGAGGATCACGGCCTCCATCCTGCCTGATCCCCCGCTGCACTCCGCACGGGCTCCGACATCGCGGCCGGACCGCACGACAACACGGGCTCCCCCGTCGATGCCCGATCCCTCACAGAGCCCCGCACGCGCTCCGACTCTCAGCCCGCGCGACCGGCCGTCGCGGCGCCGGGTTCGACACGACTGCGCTCGATCAGCGGCAGGGTGCGCAGCTGGCGTTCGAGATGCCACTGCAGATGGGCGGCGACCAGACCGCTGGCCTGGCGGCGCACATTGTCGGGAACCTCCGCGATGTAGGCCCACTCCCCCTTCAGCAGCGCGACGAGCAGGTCGAGCACGCCTGCGGCGGGCGTGCTCGCGCCGGGTGGGCGGCAGTGCACGCACACCGCGCCACCGGCGGCGACGTGGAAGGCGCGGTGCGGGCCGGGGGTGGCGCAGCGGGCGCATTCGTCGAGCGCGGGTGCCCAACCGGCGAAACCCATGGCGCGCAACAGGTATGCGTCGAGGATCAGCTCGTGGGGGCGCTGCTTCGCGGCGATGGCACGCAAAGCGCTCGCGGTGAGCGCGTGCAGTTTCGGGGCGGGGGCGCGTTCCTCACCGGCGAGACGCTCGGCGGTCTCGAGGATCGCGCAGGCGGTGGTGTAGCGGCCGTAGTCGTCGATGATGTCGGCGGCGAACGCTTCGACGGTGGTGACCTGGGTGACGATGTCGAGGGTGCGGCCCGGGTGCAACTGCACGTCGATGTAGGCGAACGGCTCGAGCCGGGCACCGAACTTCGACTTGGTCCGCCGCACACCCTTGGCGACGGCGCGCACCAGCCCGTGTTGCCTGGTCAGCAGCGTGACGATGCGATCGGCCTCGCCCAGCTTGTGCTGACGGACCACCACCGCCTCGTCCCGATACAACCGCACGCGCCCAGTCTTCCACGTCGCCCCGACACCGCGTCCACGGACACGGCGGACTCCTCGCCCAGCGGTCAGCTCGGCCTGAGCAGACCGGTGATGAGCAACAGCAGCGACTGCTGGGTTTCGGCGCGAGCGCGGTCGGGGTCCTCGGCGTGCGCGACGATGAGCGAGGCTTCGGTGATCGCGCTGAGCAGCAGCTGCGCGAGCACCGGGACCGGGACAGCGGGGACGATGCCGGAATCGACGGCGCGCTGGAGTTCGGCGGTGATCAGACCGAGCCCGTGCCGGGACTCGAACTCCCGAAAGTCGGGCCAGCCCAGCACCGTAGGGGCGTCCATCAGGACGATGCGCACCATCTCCGGGCGGCCGCAGATATCGAGGAAACAGGCCAGACCGGCCGTCATGCCCGCGACGACGTCACCGGGGTCGACCGCGTCGATCGCGCTCGCGATCTCTGCCGTGGCCTCGGTCTCGATCTGTTCGAGCACCGCGAGGAACAGCCCGCGCTTGTCGCCGTAATGGTGGTGCAGGGCACCGCGGGTGACGCCGGCGGCCGCCACCAGTTGCTCGGCGGAGGTACCGGCGAAGCCGCGCTCGGCGAACAGGTCACGGCCTGCCCGCTCGAGCGCGGCGCGGGTGGTGCGGGAGCGGTCCTCCTGACTACGGCGCTGCATGCAGCCGAGTGAACTCCACGATCAGTTCGGCGAGCAACTCCGGCTGGTCCTCGGGCAGGAAGGTGTAGGAATCGCCGACGGTACGCAGGCTCGCCTGCGGCAGGTCGGCGACCAGCCGATGGGCCAGCGACATCGGGAACAGCTTGTCCTCGGTGGACCAGACGACGAGGACCGGCAGATCGACCTCGGCGAACCGTTCGGCGGCCGCCATGGTGTGCCGGGCGTCCACGCCCGCGGCGAAGCGACGCAGGTCCGCTCTGATCGCGGCGTCGCGCCGGGCTGGACCGAGGTAGGACTCCGCGATCGGTTGAGGCAGTGCGTGTTTGGTCACCCAGCCGAAGGCGAGCGGCAGTCGCTGTGCGGGCCGCCAGCGCAACGGGGCGAGCAACGCGGCGATTGCGCCGGGGATCTTCGTCAGGCGGACCAGGGTCGTGAAGGGCTGCGGCGGGAAGACCTCGTAGCAGTCGACGGCGGCGAGGACGACGCGGCCGATCCGCTCCGGGTGGCGGGTCATCAGGATCTGGGTGAGCGCGCCGCCGGTGTCGTTGGCGACGATCGTGACGTCGGTGAGGTCGAGCGCGTCGAGGAACTCCGCGATCAGGTCGGCCAGGCCGACGGGTGAGAGGTCGGCGTCGGGCATCGGAATCGAATGCGAGCCGAGCGGCCAGTCGGGTGTGAGGCAGCGATGTCCGGCCGCGACGAGGCCGGGAACGACACCGCGCCACAGATCGGCGTTGACGAGCAGGCCGTGGACGAAGACGACCGGCGATCCTGTTCCGGTGTCGTGATAGCGGATGCGGCCCGACGACAGCGTGAGGTCGTGCGCCGGGCCGAGTGCTGAGCTGATTCCCATGGGGTCCTCCCCTGATCGAAAGCTTGGCCTCACCACTGTCACATACATACCGTATGTATGTCTAGGCTGGAATATCCACCTAGGGTATGTGGACGAGTGACCAGTTGAGGGATAGCGTCGAGGCGACTACCTGCAGAGACGGAGTTCACATGTCCGCGCCCGACCGCATCGCGCCGCCACCGGCCGACCTCGGCCTCGCCGAACTCGCCTCGGCCCTGACCGGCGGCACGACCAGTTCGGTCGCCGCCGTCACCGACGCACTCGACCGCATCGAGGCGTCGCAGCCGACGCTCAACGCGTTCCGGGTGGTGCGCAGGGCGGCCGCCCTGCGCGAGGCCGCCGAGGCCGACGCTCGGCTGGCCGCCGGTGTCCGGTTGCCGCTGCTGGGGGTGCCGGTCGCGGTCAAGGACGACACCGATGTGGCCGGTGAGCCCACCGCCTTCGGATGCGGCGGCGAGTTCCCTACCGCCACCGAGGACGCCGAATCGGTGCGCCGGTTGCGTGCGGCGGGTGCGGTGATCGTCGGCAAGGCCAACACGTGCGAACTCGGCCAGCTGCCGTTCACCAGCGGCGCGGCCTTCGGGCACACCCGCAATCCATGGGACCGCACCCGTACGCCGGGTGGCTCCTCGGGCGGTTCGGCGGCGGCGGTCGCGGCCGGAATGGTCCCTGCCGCATTAGGATCCGACGGCGCGGGTTCGGTGCGGATCCCAGCGGCGTGGACCAATCTGGTCGGCATCAAACCGCAACGCGGCCGGATCTCCACCTGGCCGCTGCCGGAGGCGTTCCACGGGCTCACCGTCAACGGACCGCTGGCGCGCACGGTGGCCGACGCTGCCCTGCTGCTCGACGTGGCCGCCGGCCCGCACGACGGTGACCTGCACACCCCGACCCAGATCGACGCGCGCGCCGCAGTCGGGCGCGACCCGGGCAAGCTGAGAATCGCGGTGTCCCTGAACATTCCGTTCACCGCGACCAGGACAGCACTCGATCCCGAGATCGCGGCAGCCGTGCACGCGATGGCGGGCACCCTGCGCGAACTGGGACACACGGTGACCGTGGCCGATCTGCACTACGGTCTGCTGGTCGGCGCGTCGTTCCTGCCACGCTCGATGGCCGGGATCAGCCGAGTGCATCGTGCGATGCCCGGCGCCGTCGTCGATCCACGAACCACCGCCAACGCGCGCATCGGACGACTGCTCGACGGTCCGGCACTGTTCGCCGCCCGCCGCCTGGAACCATTGCTGCACAAGCGGATCGGCGGCTTCTTCGACGACTACGACCTGGTGCTCGCGCCCACCACCGCTACTCCCGCACCTCGCGCCGAGGACATCGACGGCATCGGCGTGAGCTCGACCAATGCGCTCATCACCGGCGCCTGCCCGTATACGTGGCCGTGGAACGTCCTCGGCTGGCCGAGTGTGAACGTGCCGGCGGGCTTCACCGAGACCGGCCTACCGATCGGCGCGCAACTGATGGGCACCGCGAACACCGAGCCCCTGCTCATCTCTGTTGCGGCGCAGCTCGAATCGGTCCTGCACTGGGAGCGCCACCGGCCGGCACCGTGGTGGTGAGTCAGAGCGGGGCGTTCACCCACCAGCGGTTGTAGAGGTCGGTGCCGTCCGTCCCGCCGAGGACGACGATCAGGCAGAAGTTGCGGGCGGTGTCGTCGAATTGGATGCTCAGCGCGCCGGCGACGGTACCGGGAACGCGGCCGGGGATGTCCTGGATGACGATCCGCCCCCGGCCCGACGGCCGCTCCCACAACTCTTCCCTGGTCGCGAAGGCATCGTCGAACTTACCGGCGGTGCCCGGTGCGCGATTGCCTTTGCAGGCCACCGTCATCCGCTCGACCGGAGCGCGATCGCCGTTGCAGCTGAGGGTGCCCATGTCACCGAGTTGGTCCAGCGGTACGGGGTCGTAGTTCTTGTCGATCGCGGCGCACCGGGTGCCCTGATACCCACTGGTGAACGGAGTCTTCGGGAGCAGCTCGGGAAACGCGCGCACGATGTATTCGTGGGCCTTCCAGGGTGATTCGGCGGCCGTCGTCGGGGCCGCCGATGTCGCAGCGATCTCGGGGGTCCTCGCGTCGTCCCGGTTCAGCGCGACGATCCCCACGGCGAGTGCGGCGACGGTGACCACGACGGCCGCGCCGGCCACCAGCGACCGCCGCCTGCGCGGTCGGTCGACGGTCAAGCCGCCGCCGGAAACCCACCCCTGCTGTGCACCGTGCGAAATAGCCTGTGTGTGTACTCCTCCCGGAGTCTCCGGTGCACGCCCCTGCACGCTGCGTGCGCCGTGCAAAGCGCCCTGTGTACCCGGCGATCCGCCCGGCATTGCCGGCACGTCGCGCGAAACTCCTGGCGCACCACTGGACACGCCGACCCCCGGTGACGCGCCGAGTTGTCCGATCGGTGGATTCCGCGGCAGCAACGCCCCGGGCTGCCCGGCGCGCGCCGGAGGCACCGGCGTGCCGAATGCCGCGGACGCGGCCGCGGCGAGGGCGCCGCAGCTGGCGTAACGATCGTCGGGGTTCTTGGCCAGCGCGCGGGCGATCACCGCGTCGACGGCGGGTGGTAGATGCGGATTCAGCTCGGTGGGCCGGGGCGGCGGCGCGGTCAGGTGGGCGTTGATGACGGCGGCGGGTGTGTCCCGGGGGAACGGCTTGCGGCCGGTGAGCAGCTCATACAGCGTGCAGCCCAGCGAGTACTGGTCGGCGCGGTGATCGACGGCGTCGAGCCGGATCAGTTCCGGCGCGGCGTAGGCGAGGGTGGCCAGGAAAGCGCCGGACTCGGTCAGTGCGGTGCCGTCGGCGCCGGATTTGGCGATGCCGAAATCGGCGACCAGCACTCGGTCCGGCTCGCCCGCACGCGATTCCAGCATCAAGTTGGCGGGCTTGACGTCGCGATGCAGCAGTCCGGCGCGGTGGGCCGCGTCCAGACCGGCGGCGGCGTAGGTGACGATGTGCAATGCCAGCCGCGGATCGGGCAGGCCGTTGCGCAGTACGGAAGCGGCATCAGTGCCTGCCACATACTGCATCGCGATCCACAGCACGCCCTGGTCCACCCCGCGATCGTGGACCGCAACCACATTCGGATGGTCGATCCGGGCCGCCAGTTCGGCCTCCCGGACAAACCGGGCCCGGAATTCGGCGGAGGTGCTGTGCGCGTCACCGAGCACTTTGAGCGCATCCCAGCGCGGGAGTCGCGGATGACGCGCGGCGTAGACGGTGCCCATGCCACCACTGCCGAGCACTCGCTCGATCACATACCCGGCGAAGACCGAACCCGGGCGCAACTGCGCGGTCATTCGGCCAGCTCCAGCAGGCTGTACTGGGCAGCCGACTTCTGCCGGATCTGCTGCTCGGTCGGCGCGAAGACAGTGGCGATATAGCGGCCGTGCAGCAGTGCGCACACATAGCGAACCTCCGGCTCGCTACCGGGCGCGCCGAAGTCACCGCACCGGATGTCCTCGATACCCGCGGGACCGGGCAGCGGTCGCAGGTCCGCCCAGTCTGTGTCGCCGCGCTCGTAGGCCTGGCGCGCCTCGGTGGCATCGGAATAGCGCTTGAGTCCGTCGAAGCCGATCAACGCCAGGGCATTCGCGGCGCTCCGGTGCTGGCGTGAACTCATCAGAAAGGTCGCGTTGGGGCCGTACACCACGCCCCGGGCGTGCAGCACGCCCTTGCCGCCCGCGATGTTGTCCGCGTCGACCAGCACCACCGCGGGCGCCGACCAGCGCCCCACCTTCTCCGGCACCATCCTGGCCAGCATGCCCTCACCGTCGATCGGCAGGTCGGCGAACCGCTCGGGCGGCGTCGGTACGAAGCGGTCCAGTTCGGGCAATTGCGCATCCAACGCTGCGCCGATCAGAGTGGTCAGCGCTGCGGCATCGGGGGTGGTGTGCACGGCGTACACGCTGACCACGAACGCGCCGTGCGCGATGGTGGCCGCCATGCTCGCCACCGTGGGACGCCAATGAGCTTTGGCCGCAGGATAGTTCGGGATCGATACCGCGACGTTGTCGGCGTTGACCGCGGCGTCGGTGGCGTCGAGTCCCGCCGCCGCCGCGGTCGCCGCATCCGCGGTCGGCATACGCAGGGCCAGCACGGTCAGTTGCCGGACCTGAGCCGTGTCGGTCCCGCCGACGACGAAACCGGCGAGCATGCCGTGCTCGGCGAGCACGGCACGTGCCTGATCGGACAGCACACCCGATACCTTCGCCGGAGTCGGCAGCGGAACGGCATCCCATCTGGAGGGCGGGACCGACAGCGCGGAATCGGCTTCGGCCGGATTGACCATGACCTCGCCGATCCGCAGCGACTCGATCACCCTGCCCGAGTATTCGGTTCCCGGCGGCGCCTGCAGCGGAACATGCTGGTAGTGCCCATAATCCAAGGTGGCGAGGTCGACCCGGACCGGCTCTGCCGTCCCGGAGACCCGGCAGCCCGTCACCCCGGCGGTCAACAGGACGGCACCGAGCAGACCGCGGGCGGCGCGGGAATCACAGCGGCGCATCGGCCCACCACCTTTCGCGCAGTTCGGCGCCGTTGGCGCCGCCGACGACCCTGATCCGGCAGAACGACCGGGCGGGATCATCGAAGTAGATCGACAGGTTGCCGAGGAGATTCCCGTCCACATCGGTGTTCCTGCCCCAGTGCAGATTTCCGGTCCCGGACGCACGCCGCCACTGTTCGCTGCCCTCCACCGTGTCCGTGCTCGGCGGCGGTGACATCAGCGAGCGGTCGGTCTTGCATTCGATGGTGACCGACACCGCCGGGTCGCGGTTGCCTTCACAGCGCATTCGCGCGAAAGGCGCGAGTGTGTCGGTCGGAACATGGTCGCCGTTGTCGTTGATCATGTAGCAGGCCGTCAACTCCTGGTATCCGACGCCGAGCTGAAAGGCGGGCAGCAGGTCGGGAAACAGGTCGGCGATGAAGCTGTAGGCGCCCCACGCGGTCGCCGGGGGCAGGGGCGGCGGCGAGGTGGTGGCCTGCGCGCTCGGCGACTCGGTGCCGCCACCGGTCCCGAGCATCGCGGCGGTGACGACGCCGATCATGAGCACCGCCGCTGCCGCGATCCAGAAACCACGGCGGCGGACGAGCCGGGCGAACGGGGTGCGCCGTGGTAGCAGCACCGCTGTGAAAGGGTCTTCGTGGATGAAGCGCGCTCGTGGATCCGGCACTGCCGCAGCAACTCCCGCGACGTACTGCGGAGACGGGGTGGACGGATGCACCGAGTTCGGGACAGCGGCGGAGGCGGGTGCCGCAGGGCTGCGCACCTGCGGTGCCGACGGTGCGGGTACCGACCCGTTCATCGCCTCGCGGGCCGCGGCGGCCAGCGCACCACACGAATCGAACCGCTGCGCCGGGTCTTTGGCCAGCGCCCGCGCGATCAACGCGTCGAAGCCCGCCGGAAGCTCGCGGCGCAACGCGGACGACCGCGGCGGCGGTTCGTGCAGGTGGGCATACATCACCGCGGCGGGCGTCTGCCGGGGGAACGGGACTGTGCCGGTGAGCAATTGGAACAGCGAGCAGCCGAGGGCGTAGACGTCGGCACGGCGATCGACGTGGTCACCGCCCAGTTGCTCGGGCGCGACATAGGACAGCGTCGCGGTGAAGCCGCCACCGGCCGACAGCGTCGCGGTGTCCTCGGCGTGCCGGGCGATGCCGAAGTCGGTGATCAGCACCCGATCGGGCAGGCCCGCCTCTTCGGCGACGAGGATATTGGCCGGTTTCACGTCGCGATGCAGCAGTCCCGCACGATGCACCTCGTCGAGGCCGCGGGCCGTTTCACCGATGATGTGCACCGCGCGCGCCGGGTCGAGCCCGCCGGGAGCGCGCCGGATCAGGTCGGCGGCGTCGGAACCCGCGACGTACTGGGTGGCGATCCAGAGCTTGCCGTCGGTTTCGCCGCGATCGCGCACCGCGACCAGATTCGGATGCTGCAGCCCGGCGGCGAATTCGGCTTCGCGCAGGAACCGCGCCCGGTACTCCGCGTCCTCGGCGTGGTCGTCGGCGAGGATCTTGATCGCGTCGTGGCGGGGCAGACGCGGGTGCCGCGCCAGGTACACGGTGCCCATGCCACCGGAGCCAAGCTTCCGCTCGATCAGATAGCCGGCGAACTCCGCGCCCTCGGCAATACTCACCCGCCTGGTCTCCCACGTTCACCACACTGCCGGGACCCTTCCGGCAGAGAACAGGCGCGAGGACCGCAATGGTCGGCCCGCACCAGGTCAGCCCCCGGAAATCGACGGTTCCCGACCATGCCCGAGCGACTATAACAGCACGGATCAGGCTGTGCGGTCCAGCAATTCCGGGTGCGAACGGGCTACCGGCCCGGTTCGCGCCAGCTTTCGAGATCGCTCTTGGTTCCGGACGGGCACCCGTCTTGGCCGGGTTGGCGGGGGAACATCATCAGGCAGCGCTGCGGCCCACCCCCGCCCACCGCGGTGGTGACGAGCACCGCGATCGACGACCCGTCGGCGACCCGTTTGGTGGAGAAGCCCAATGTGCCGGTGACACCGCGATAGTCGGCCTCGCGCAACTGCACCGCGATCGCCGTGCGGTTCGGCGGCTGGTCGCCGAGCACGCCACGGCTGGCGCGTACCGCCTGCAGGAACAGCCCGCTCACATCGAAGGCGAGCCCGGTCCTGTCCCCCGCCCAGGTCGGCTGGTATTCGGCCATGTCCGGATAGGCGCGCAGGTCCTCGATGAGACCGGCGAGCTCGGCGCACAACTGTTCGTGTTCGAACGGCACCGGCCGGTCACCGAGTTTGCCGACGCCCTTCACGCAGTCGGCACCGCCGAGCATCACCGGCGCCGCCTTGGCCACGTAGCGCACCGTCAGGTTGGCCGGCAGGGCGATGGTCGCACGCGGATCGGTGATCAGCCTCGTCACCGCGTCGTTGCCGAGCAGCGCCGGTCCGTCACCGCTGATACAACCGCGACTGAGGGCCTTGGCGAAGGTCGGGAAGTCGTCGTTGCGGCCCGCGAAGAAGAGCAGTTCGCGCCGATCGAAGGACTCCGCCTCGCACGGTGCGGGCAGACCGTAGAGCTCCTGCTGCGCGCGCCAGCTCGTACTCCGGTGCGTCACACCGCGTTCGGTGAGCTCCTTCTGCAGATCCTCGACCAGGGTCGTCACGTACAGGTCGTCGGGTGCCTCGGGGTGGTAGATGGTGACTTTGTCGTAGCGCGGAGTGCCGTCGGCGGCGCGCGCGCCCTGCATGTAGTCGGCGACCAACCGGGCCTGGACCGAATTGCTCGGCGCCGCTTGGAAATACAGCGGCGATGCCTGCTCCAGCCCGTCGGCCGACAAGGTGGTCGCCACCGCGGGCACGCCCAGCTCACCTAATCGCGTGATGGCCTTGCGGGTTTCGTCGGTGCTACGGTCGATGCCGACCACGCCGAGCACGCTCGGGTCGTCGGTGACGAGCGGGCGCAGCCGGTTCTCGACCACCCACCGGGCATGGCGCATATCCGAGCCGCCGTTGGCGATGATGATCCGCAGCAACGGCTCCGACTCGTCGGAGGCGAGCAGGGCACGGCGCTGCTGCACCGCGAGCCCCGCCAGTTCCTCCACCTGCGCGTGCGGGTAGCGCACATTCGTGTCGACATAACTCAGCCCGGCGAAGTACACCAGCGAGATCAGCGGCCGATTCGGGTTGCTCTCGCGCGCACTGACGGCCGCCTCGTTCAGGCGGAACACCTCGCGCTGCATGGCCGACAGTTCCGGATCGTCGGCGAAGGTCTGGGCGACGTTGTCGCTGTAGCCGACGCATTCGCCGTCGACCATGCTGACACTCACCCCGCCCGTCCACGGCCAGTGCGAGCACGAGGCGCCGCGCAGTGGCGGGAAGTACACCAGCGCGGCGGCCACCGCGAGCACGATCGGGATAAGCACACACAAACCGACGAACCAGCTGCGCGAGGCCATCGGCGGGGCGGGCGGTAACGACTGCCCACGGAAACGCGGATCACCTACGCGCGGTGCGGAATCCGGCGGTATCAGCGCGCGCAGCGGCAGGAACCAGGCGTCGGCCTGGCGGTGCGTGCGCCTGCTGTCGATCTCCCTGATCCAGGTCTGCAGCGGGTCGGGTGGCTGTGCGGTCGGCTGATCGGCGAGACTTTCCAGCGTGCGAAGGGTGCGCAGATCGCTGATGTTGGACAGCTCCCCCACCTCACGCGTCGGCCCTTCGTCACGGAAGGCGACGACCACCAGCGGATCGAAAAGGCCGGTCTCGTTGCGGATCTCGTTGATCCAGGTGAGGATGCGCGCACCGTCCCCGCCCTCGCTGAGACCACCGAGCAGGGCAACCGGGTAGGCGGTGCGCCGCCAGCTCGACGGCCGCCAGATGCGGCGGCGATACGCGTCGCGCAGGTCTTCCAGGAAGGCGTGGATCAGGAGTTTGGCGACCTGTTCCTCGTTCTCGTCCACCCGGTGCGAGGCGGTGAGGCGGGCGGCGAAACCCAGGAAACTGCCCGACAATTCGGGTGCGAGATAGCGCTGATGCAGGAACCAGCGGGTCACCTTCGACATGCCGGGAATGCGTCCCGACACCCACAACCACAGGCGCAGCACCGGCCACAGGGCCAGCACAGCGAAGACTACGCTCGAAATCATGCCGCCCGCTGCGCCTTCGGTGGCGTCGGCACGGTTGGCGGACGAACCACTACGGAGCAGTCTCGGCAGACGCCTACGCAGTTCGTCGGGCGCCTCGGATTCGTCGGCGGTGACGCGCTGCCTGGTCAGCCAGTCCGCGGTGCGGTAGCGCGGGAACTTGATGGCCCCCATCGCGGTGTCGTCGGTGGCGAAACCGGCGATCAGGTGCTGGATGATCGGCAGACAGTGGTCCGGGATCTCCTGGTCGTCGGCGTGCGGACCGGCGTTGAACGCGTTGACATCCGGGCTCAGCCGGGTGGGCGGCAGATCGGCGGCGTGCAGGTCGATCTTGGCGCGCGGAGCGGCCCGCCGACCGCCCGACTCCCCAAGCCAGCCGTAGAGATCGGCGACCAGCGCGGAGTGGCCCTGCAACCCGACCATCTCCACGATCGGGCGCGGCAGGGTGCGCCTGCCGTGCACCAACGTGCGCCACACGCGGGGGCGCGTGTCGGGGATCTCCAGTGCCCGCAGCAGCTCCAGCAGCTTGCCGACATCGTTGGCATCGGGCACGTCCAAGCCTCCCCGGGGTGATCAGCGAACAACGCCGATCACAATCGACGTGTTCGCCGAACGATACCCCGAACCGCCGACACGCAAACGGTCAAAAACCCAGCTTCCCCAGCTGTTTGGGGTCGCGCTGCCAGTCCTTGGCCACCTTCACGTGCAGATTCAGGTAGATGCGTGTGCCGAGGATGTGCTCGATCTGCTTGCGGGCATTGGTACCCACCTCCTTGAGGCGAGAACCGTTCTTGCCGATGACGATCGCCTTCTGGCTCGGCCGTTCCACATACAGCAGGGCATGCACCTCGAGCATGTCCTCGTTGGCCTCGTAGGGCTCGATCTCCTCGATCACCACGGCCAGCGAATGCGGCAGTTCGTCGCGCACACCCTCGAGCGCGGCCTCGCGGATCAGCTCGGCCATGAGGGTTTCCTCGGGCTCGTCGGTGATCTCGCCGTCGGGGTAGAACGCCGGTCCCTCGGGCATCTTCGAGGCGATCACGTCGATGAGCACCTCGACCTGTTCGCCCTTCACCGCCGAGACCGGAACGACCTCGCTCTCGGGGCCGAGCAGCTTCGACAGCGCCATCAGCTGGTGGGCGATCTCGTCGCGACCCACCTTGTCGATCTTGGTGACCACCCCGATCACGGTGGTCTTGGGCGCCATCTGCTTGATCTGCTCGACGATCCAGCGGTCGCCGGGACCGATCTTCTCGTCGGCCGGGATGCACAGCGCGATCACGTCGACCTCGGAGTAGGTGTCGCGCACCAGATCGTTGAGACGCTGACCGAGCAGGGTGCGCGGACGGTGCAGACCGGGGGTGTCGACCAGGATCAGCTGGGCGTGCTCGCGATGCACGATGCCGCGAATGGTGTGCCGGGTGGTCTGCGGACGCGAAGAGGTGATCGCGATCTTCGACCCGACCATGGCATTGGTCAGCGTCGATTTGCCGGTGTTGGGGCGGCCGACGAAACAGACGAAGCCGGAACGGAATTCGGTGTCAGCCACCGCGCACCTCGCTCAGCACGGCACCCGAACGGTCGGTGTGGATCACCGTCGCACCGGGCGACACCTCGTGCATTGCCGCGATGCCCGCGTCCGCCCCGCTCGTGCCGACCACCACGGCCGCCTCGAAACCCTCGGCGCCACTGGAGATCGCGGCGGCCACCGCGGCCTGCAACGCGGTCAGGCGGAGTGCTGCGAGGTTCACCTCGCCCGCGGCGTAGGTGCGGCCGTCGGTGTCACGCACCGCCGCGCCACTCACGCCACCGGTACGGCCGAGCGCGCCGCGCGCCAGTACCAGCAGTTTGTTGTCCTCTGCGTCGAGTTCACTCATCGGTCTCTCCATTGTCTGCGGGCACTGTCACCGGGTCGGTCTCGGCCTGCGCCTCGTCGGGCTTGCCCTTGCGGGCCTTGTCTGTCTTCTTCTCTTTGTCGGCCGCGCGGCGCACCAGCACGGTGTTCACCCGCATCCGCCCGCGCGCGTCGGCGCCACCCTCGCCGCGCAGCACCAGGCCGTGCACGGTCACCTTGGAACCCGGCAGCGGGACGCGGCCCAGTTCGTGGGCGAGCAGGCCACCGACGGTGTCCACGTCCTCGTCCTCGATGTCGAGGCCGTACAGCTCGCCGAGGTCCTCCACCGACAAGCGGGCCGACACGCGGTAGCGGCCCTCGCCGAGGTCCTCCACCGGTGGGGTCTCGTCGGTGTCGTACTCGTCGGCGATCTCACCGACGATCTCCTCGAGCACGTCCTCGATGGTGACCAGCCCGGCGATGCCGCCGTATTCGTCGACGAGCAGGGCCATGTGGTTGCGGCGGCGCTGCATCTCGTCGAGCAGCGCGTCGAGCGGTTTGGAATCAGGGATGAACACCGCCGGGCGCATCACCTCGCGCACCGCCACCTTGCGGGCGCGATCGGCATAGGGCACAAGGTCTTTCAGGTAGACCACGCCGAGTACGTCGTCGACGTTCTCGCCGATCACCGGGATTCGCGAATGTCCGGAGCGCACCGCGAGCGACATCGCCTGGGCGGCGGTCTTGTCGTTTTCGATCCACACCATCTCGGTGCGCGGCACCATCACCGCGCGGGCGGCGGTGTCGCCGAGTTCGAAGACCGACTGGATCATGCGGCGTTCGTCGTCGGCGACCACGCCGCGTTCGCGGGCCATGTCGACCACCTCGCGCAGCTCGATCTCCGACGCGAACGGACCATTGCGGAACCCCTTACCAGGAGTAATGGCGTTACCGAGCAGGATGAGCAGCCGGCTCACCGGACTCAGCACCGCGCCGATGATCTGCATCGGGACTGCCGCGGCCAGCGCGATCGAGTAGGCGTGCTGGCGTCCGAGGGTGCGGGGGCCGACCCCGATAACGACATACGAGACGACGACCATCGAGGCGGCGGCGACCAGCAGCGCCGTCGTCGGGCTCCACAGTTCCAGCGTCGCGGCGGCCAAGAGCACGGTGGCACTGATCTCGCACAGAATGCGCAGCAGCACCATCAGATTCACGTAGCGGGGACGGTCGTCGACGATCGTGCGCAAGCGCGCGGCGCCGGGCCGTTCCTCGCGGACCATGTCGTCGAGCCGTGCGCGCGAGACGGTATTGAGGGCCGAGTCGACTCCTGCGAACACACCACCCAGGCCGATCAGCCCGATGGCGAGCAGGATCTGCACCATCGAGGTCACGCGGGGCCCAGTGCGTCACCCGGTGCGGTGAACCCTGCCTTACCGAGCAGGCGGGCGTCACGTTCGGCCAGTTCGGCGCGCAGCTGTTCTTCGCGCAGGCTCTGGTACCACTCCTCGAGCAGCTGGGCCTGCAGCGCGAACATCTCCTTCTCCTCCTCCGGCTCGGCATGGTCGTAGCCGAGCAGGTGGAGCACGCCGTGCACGGTGAGCAGGGCCAGCTCGTGGTCGAGCGAATGACCGGCCTTCTGCGCCTGGCCCATGGCGAATTCCGGGCACAGCACGATGTCGCCGAGCATGGACGGGCCGGGCTCGGGGCTGTCGGGGCGACCGCCCGGCTCGAGTTCGTCCATCGGGAACGACATCACATCGGTGGGGCCGGGCAGGTCCATCCAGCGCACGTGCAGGTCGGCCATGGTGTCGAGATCCACGAGCACCATCGACAGTTCGGCGGCCGGATGCACGTCCATCCGTCCGATCACGAAACGGGCGACGCTGACCAGGTCTTCTTCGGGGATGTCCATACCCGATTCGTTGGCGATCTCGATGCTCACGTGTTCAGGGTACGGGCCGCTGGACCGAGTCCTGTGCACCGCCCTACGACGCGACGTACCGAGTACGCCGCGTCGTATCGATGGGCATCGTCGCAGCGTGTGGCTGGTGACTACCGGCGATCCGCCCGGCCCGCTGCCCGGCGCTGGGCCCGGTTGCCCGGGTAGTGCGGGGCGGGAACCGCGCGGGTCTCGGATTCGAAGCGGTCGTAGGCGTCGACGATGTCGGAGACCAGCCGGTGACGCACCACATCGGAGCTGGTGAGTTCCGAGAAGTGGATGTCGTCGATATCGGTGAGGATCTCCGAGGCCGCCCGCAGACCCGAACGCTGCCCGTTGGGCAGGTCGACCTGCGAGATATCGCCGGTGACCACCATCTTCGAGCCGAAGCCGAGACGGGTGAGGAACATCTTCATCTGCTCGGCCGTGGTGTTCTGCGCCTCGTCGAGAATGATGAACGAATCGTTGAGGCTGCGACCACGCATGTACGCCAGCGGCGCGACCTCGATGACACCGGAGGCCAGCAGCTTGGGGATGGCTTCCGGATCCATCATGTCGTGCAGGGCGTCGTAGAGCGGACGCAGATACGGGTCGATCTTGTCGTTGAGCGTGCCGGGCAGGAAGCCGAGACGCTCACCGGCCTCGACCGCGGGCCTGGTCAGGATGATGCGGGTGACCTGCTTGGTCTGCAGGGCCTGCACCGCCTTGGCCATCGCCAGGTACGTCTTGCCGGTACCGGCCGGGCCGATGCCGAACACGATGGTGTTCACGTCGATCGCGTCGACGTAGCGCTTCTGGTTCAGCGTCTTGGGCCGGATGGTCTTGCCGCGCCGCGACAGGATGTCCAGGCTCAGCACCTCGGCGGGCGATTCGGACACGCCCGCGTCGGTGAGCATGGACACGGTGTGCCGGACCGCCTCGGGTGTGATCACCCGGTTGCGGCCGGTCAGCGCGACCAGCTGCTCGACGACGCGCTCGGCCAGTGCCACATCGGCGGCCTTGCCGGTGATGGTGACGGTGCTACCGCGCACGTGGATGTCGGCCGGAAGCAACTGCTCGAGCTGACGGAGGTTCTGGTCGGCCGAGCCGAGGAAGGGGAAAACGGATTCGGGGGCGAGTTCGATGCTGGAACGCACGGTTCGCGCCGCCGGGGATGCTCCGTTGCCGTCGGTGCCGACGCCTGGGACGGGGAGGGTGGGATCGCCGATCTCGCCTGTGTTCTTCAAAAGTGGCTATAGCCTGCTTCCGGTCTCGACCTGGTGTTCGATGAGACCAGTTTACCGCCGCCCACCGACACCGCACAGCGGTTAAAAATCAGGACGTGGTAGAGGACCCGCCCCTACCCGGCCGGGGTACCCCCACGGCGCGATTTCGCGTGCCTCACCAGCGCTCGGTCAGCGCTCCGAGGGCGCCGAGAGCGACCGCGGCGGCGGTGGATGTGCGCAGGACGGTCGGGCCGAGCAGCACGATCTCGGCGCCCGCGTCGGCTAGAGCGACCAGTTCGGCGTCGTCCAAGCCGCCTTCCGGGCCGACGATGAGAACCACTTCCCTGCTCTGTGCGAGCGGAAGCTCGGTGAACTTGCCGGTGCCCGACTCGTGCAGAGCGGCAACCACCGCGCCGTCGGCCTTCGCCGCGCGCACCAGTTCGAGCAGGTCACGGGTGCGGTGCAGGCCGGCGACCTCGGGAATGTAGGCGCGGCGCGACTGCCGTGCCGCGGATTTCGCCGCTGCCCGCCACTTCTCGATGCCCTTGGCGGCCTTGGCCTCCCAGTTGGCGACGCAGCGCGCGGCCTGCCAGGGCACGATCAGGTCGGCGCCCGCCTCGGTCATCAACTCGACGGCCAGCTCGGAACGATCCGATTTCGGCAGTGCCTGCACCACGGTGACCTGCGGGATGACCGGTTCGGCCAGCCTGCGGTTGCGCACCGTGAGCTCGAGGCGGTCCTTGGCCGCCGCGATCACCTCGGAGTCGGCGAGCACACCGTGTCCGTCGGACAGGGTGATGAGCTCGCCCACCCGGGTCCGGCGCACCGTCGCGGCGTGCCTGCCCTCCGGGCCGTCGAGCACCGCGACAGCGCCCGGCTCGGGAATGTCGTCGAGGTAGAAGACCGTGGCGGCCATCGGGCCTCAGCGACCGCTGAACGAGGCGCGCAGCCGGGCGAACAGGCCGCTGTTGTGCTCGGACTGCGACGACATCACCTCGGCGCGATCCTTGTCACGCATGCCCTTGAACTTGCGCAGCAGTTCGGTCTGCTTGCCGTCGAGCTTGGTCGGCACCACGATGTCGAGGTGGGCCAGCAGGTCGCCGCGCGCGCCCGAACGCAACCGGGGCATGCCGTGTCCGCGCAAGTGGATGACCTCACCCGGCTGGGTGCCCGGGCCGATAGTGAGTTCGGTGGGCCCGTCGAGGATGGTGTCGACGACCACGGTGGTGCCGAGGATCGCGTCGACCATCGGGACCCGAACGGTGCAGTGCAGGTCGTCGCCGTCGCGGACGAACGTGTCGTGCGGCTGCTCGACGACCTCGACGTACAGGTCGCCCGCATGGCCACCGCCGGGGCCGACCTCACCCTGAGCGGCCAAGCGCACCCGCATGCCGTTGGCGACACCGGCCGGGATCGGCGCGGCGATCTCGCGGCGCGCACGCACGCGGCCGTCGCCACCACACTTGGTGCAGGGGTCGGGGATGACCTCGCCCGCGCCGCGACAGGTCGGGCAGGGACGCGAGGTGAGCACCTGGCCGAGGAACGAGCGCTGTACCGACTGCACTTCGCCCGCGCCGCCACAGGTTTCGCAGCGCACCGGCTTGGAGTTGCCGTTGGTGCCCGCGCCGTGGCAGAGGTCGCAGAGGATGGCGGTATCGACGGTGAGGTGCTTGGTGACGCCCACCGCGCACTCGGCCAGGCTCAGCCTGGTGCGGATCAGCGAGTCGGCGCCGGGCTGCACGCGGCCGCGCGGCTTGCGCGCACCGCCGCCCTGGCCGCTCATCCCGCCGAAGAACGCCTCGAACACATCACCGAGACCGCCGAACCCGGCACCGCTGAATCCCGCACCGCCGCCGCCGTTTTCGAGCGGGTCACCGCCGAGGTCGACGATCCGGCGCTTCTCCGGGTCGGTCAGCACCTCGTAGGCGGTGGACACTTCCTTGAACTTGGCCTGCGCGGCCTCGTCCGGGTTCACGTCGGGGTGCAGTTCGCGGGCGAGTTTGCGGTACGCGCGCTTGAGCTCCTGGTCGGTGGCATTCTTGCCGACGCCGAGCAGTCCGTAGTAATCCCGTGCCACTTGAGTTCTCTAGTCCTTGGTCGCTGTGGTCCAGCCGAACGCCGGGCGCATCCTTTAGTCTGTTCGACTCAACTTTACCCCGGTCGAAGTACCGACCATAACAGTGCCCGCACGGTCGCCGCCGACCCGGCGGTCACCTTTCGGCCAGGACCTCGCCGATATAGCGGGCAACGGTCGCCACCGACGCCATGGTGCCGGGATAGTCCATCCGGGTCGGGCCGAGCACGCCCATACCGCCCAGCACCGCGCCCGCCGCGCCGTATCCGGTGGACACCACGGAGGTGCCGCGCATCTGCTCGACCTGGGTCTCCTCGCCGATCTGCACGGTCACCTGACCCGGCTGCTGGGCGGCCGCCAGCAGCTTCAGCACGATGACCTGTTCCTCGAGCGCCTCGAGCACGGTGCGCAGCGAGCCGGGGAAACCGAAGTCGGCGACATTGCGAGTGAGGTTGGCGGTGCCGCCGAGCACCAAACGCTCCTCCGGGTGCTCGACCAGAGTTTCCACCAGCACGGTCGACACCCGGATCAGCACATCGCGGATCTTGGCCGGCGCGCGTTCGGGCAGTCCGGCCACCGACGCGCTGGCCACCGAGAGCAGTTTGCCGTCCATCGCGCCGCCGAGCAGGCCACGCACGGCGGCGAGGTCGTCCTCGGAGATCACCGCGCCGAGGTCGACGATGCGCTGATCGACGCGACCGGTGTCGGTGATGACGACCAGTAACAGGCGGGCGGGATTGAGCGCGACGACCTCGATGTGGCGCACGGTCGACGCCGACACCGTCGGATACTGCACGACGGCGACCTGGCGGGTGAGCTGAGCCAGCAGTCGCACTCCTCGGCGCAACACGTCGTCGAGATCCACGCCGGATTCGAGGAATTCCATGATCGCGCGGCGTTCGGCGCCCGAGAGCGGCTTCACCTCGGCGATCCGGTCGACGAATTCTCGGTAGCCCTTGTCGGTCGGCACGCGCCCGGAACTCGTGTGCGGCTGGGTGATGTACCCCTCCGCTTCCAGGACCGCCATGTCGTTACGGACGGTGGCGCTGGACACTCCGAGATTGTGCCGTTCGACCAGCGACTTCGAGCCGATCGGTTCCTTGGTGGCGACGTAGTCCGCGACAATCGCTCGCAGGACCTCGAATCGCCGATCTTCGGTGCTCGAAGCCATCGACCCCACCTCCTCGCTCGTGCCGGGTACGTCGTCGGCCCGCGTTGCTTGTAGTGCTGGGCACAGACTCGCACGCGGGCGCTCGGGGCGTCTTGCAGTCCAGTCTAAATTGTCTCGTTCTCCGGTGAGTTCTCCACAGGGCGGAGTTATCCACAGGGCGAGGATCGGGGCTTGTCGCGGTATTGCGCCCAGCGTACGTTCGGTCGTGAATCAGGCGCTTTACCAGCGCTTTTCCGGGGCGGGAGGGGTTTGCTATGCGATTCGGTGACGAGTGGTGCCGGGGTGACTCTGCGGTCGTGGTGTGGCCGGAGGAATTCGCCGGGATAGATCGG
This sequence comes from Nocardia rosealba, assembly GCF_020216065.1. Classification (GTDB taxonomy): domain Bacteria; phylum Actinomycetota; class Actinomycetes; order Mycobacteriales; family Mycobacteriaceae; genus Nocardia; species Nocardia rosealba. The sequence goes on along the minus strand of NZ_JAIWNA010000004.1, from coordinate 290,164 downwards.
GCGTGTGTGACGCTTCTCGAGGTAGTCGAGAGGGTGTCGTTGCTTGCCGGGCAGATCCGTTCGCAGACGCACTGGGGTCTCGGGGAAGGTGACGGGCGGCTGATCTCCGGGCCCGCGCTGGTCGGCCGGTTCCGGGAGGCGGCGGAAGCGGTGGGTGCCGCGATGGAGGCGCACCGCCGGATCGTCGGTGACCTCCGCGAGGTGTATCGGATCGCGCGGGACCGGCTGGTGGCGGTCGACGAAGAGTGGGCCCTGCGTCTGACCGACGCGGAAGCCGCGCTGGGGACGCGTGATCTGTTCGCGGTCGGTGCCCGATGACGCCGGGCGGTGGTGAGAACGTCCACCATTGGCGGCATCGAGAGATCACCGAGGTGTTCTCATCCCTCGATGCCACCGATGCTGTCGCACAAGCGGACACGTTCCAGCAGGTGGCGCGGTGCTGGGAAGAGGGGCTGGATGCCTTCGATCACGCGATCAGCGTGGGGCTGCCGGCGGCCTGGTCGGGTGTCGGTGCGGAGGTCGCGATGTCTTCCATCCGGCGATATCTCGATCAGGCACGGGAACTCGTCGCCGCGGTCCATGCCATCTCCGTTCTGGTGCAGGCGGCGGCCGACGCGGTAGTCGCGACCAAGTACGCGATTCCCGAAATCGTCGAGGAGTCCGCTGTGCCGGTGTGGTCCACCGATTCGGGTGGCATGCGGGAGGCCGGCATCCGGGAAGAAGAGGCGAGAGCCGCCATGCGTGATCGCTACATCCGGCCTTTCGGCGAGATCTTCAGCCGAATTCCTTTGATACTGCGGCCAATTCCTCTCGACGCGACTACTGGGAACGGCGGCCCTCTCGGCAACGACCTGCCCACGCCCTTGCCGGCCCACGTAGTCCCGGGCCCCGAGCATTACCGACCCATCGGGACCGACCCTGCCATTGACGCGAATGTGCAGAGAACATGCGACGAATCATCCGGGCCCGCAGCGTCTTCGGGCCACGATGTGGATCGGTCTGCCGTTACCGGCGCGGTGCCCAGTTCCCTCGCTGACCTGCCGGGTACTGACACAAGGCGATTCGACGCGAACCTCGACGGCGCGAGCGGAGCTGCGACGGGTATCCGCATCGGAGCCGGTGGCGAAGGAACAGCAGGCGCACTGGACGTCGGCGCGGCGAAGGTCGATGTGATGCGTGTCGGTGAATCCCCAGGGCCGAATGCCTGCGGTGGCCCGAGCTCGAGCAGCGGGCAACGCGAGGCAGGCCAGGCGAACACAGAGGCTGATAGCCCCGGTGCGGCGGCACGCAATACATTCGCAGACCGCATCGCGCTCGCAAGTATGGCGTTGACCGCAAACGACGCTCTGGCTGGCAACGCAGTCGCCGCAAACAACGCCCCAACAGGCAACGTACTAGCGGCGGATAGGGCCCCGGCAGGAAATGCGCCGACGGCGGGCGATGCGGGAGTCGAGACGAAGGCGTCCGGCGCGGGGCAGGTGGCCGCGCGGTGGTTCCACTACGTTGCGCCGGCGCCGGGTGTGCCTGACACAGAGCAGGAGGAGCACGCCCGTGGGGTGCCGGAGTACTTGATCACCTCGGCCAATACCGAGGTGTTGCTCGGTCGACCGGCGCCGACCATTACCGATGGGGTGATCGGTGGGGTGCGGGGTGACGGGCACGGGTCCACGGTGCGGAGGTATTGATGTCCGCGGGTGGAGGAGTCGGGTCACGGTCGCCCGGGGTGGGCGACCGTGAGCCGATCAGATGCGGCGGGCGGCGCCGACGCGGGCGGGTGAGTGGGCGGCGCCCACTTCTTTGCCCGCGAGGGCATCCAGGCCGAGCATGGCCAACAGTGACACGCAATCTTCGGCATCGTTGGAATGCGAAGCGACCGTCCGTGCGGCGACCGCGCACTGACGAGCGTTCTCCGCCTTCTCAGCAGAGCGCGCTTCAGCGAACTCGCTCTGCTCGTGGACGAGGGTGATGTGCCGTTCGGTGGACATATAGCTCCCTAGGTTTCGACCCGAAGCCTACGCCCCCAATCGTTATCTTCGGCCCCGAACCCACCGAAGAATCGGTTCGGATACCCCGGTGGCCGACCCCCGCCGATGGGTGTGCATCAGGCCACATCATCCCGATGACCGGGGGATAACCGAAGCCGCGGTGAGCGCGACCATGCCACGAAAAAGACGTCACGAAACGGCATCGCGTACCGCGCGTTGCAACCGCAGCTGTCCGATCTCGGCCACGTTCTTCATCAGTTCGGCATCGACCCAGCCGACCAGATGCGCGACGGTCAGGCCGACGTCGGCAGGCCATGGATAACGGGAGGGGAGGTCGAAGTCGGCGTCGTCGAGTTCGCTCAGCGTGTCGAGCCACTCCTGCCGTAGGCGGCGGAGCCACTCGATGGTGCTGTCGCCGGGTCCCGGCCAGGCGATATCCGTTCGCTCACGTGGTGCTCGCTGCCGCAGATGATCGATGGCCACGCTCCACCACCACCCGATGTGCCAGGTGAGCCAGCCGATCGTCGGTACCGGAATCGGATCGGGTTCGGTATCCGCCCAGTCCGCAACCCACCCGCCTGCGGGATCTTCGCGCATCGTCCAGCACAGGGCGCTCGGCTCCCACAGGAAGTCCTCCTCGTGCAACCGCTCGAGGTGATACTCGAACAACGACCAGACGAGATCGAACTGCCACCGCAGCAGCTCACTTCGTGATGTGGACACGAGCCGGATCGTGCCACGACCCCCGCGAACGAGCGAACGAATTCCAGGGCCGGCACGGGGGCAGTCCGACGAGACCACGCAGCGCAAGGCGCTACGACGAGTAGCTGTTGGTGAAAGAGCGTCGGTGGCGCTCAGCCGAGGAGATCGCGGACGATGCCGTCGGCCAGCAGTCGTCCACGATCGGTGAGGACGAGGTGGTCGTCGACGACCTGGGCCAAGCCGTCGGCGAGAACACGGTCGAGAGCTGGGCGCGAGGAGGCGGCGAGGTCGGCGAGGGGAAGGCCGGTGCGCAGGCGAACGGTGAGCATGAGGTGTTCGGTGTAGCGCTCGTCGTCGGTGAGGGCTTCCCAGCCCGCGGCGGGCAGACCGCCGAGGGCGACGCGGTCGGCGTAGCGGGCGGGGTGCTTCACGTTCCACCAGCGCACACCACCCACGTGACTGTGTGCGCCGGGACCCGCACCGAGCCAGTCACCACCGGCCCAGTAGCCGAGGTTGTGTCGGCAGCGCGCGGAATCGTTTGCGGCCCAATTGGATACCTCGTACCAGCCGAGCCCGGCCTCGGCCAGGCGGGCGTCGATGCGCTCGTAGCGGGCGGCGAGCACATCGTCGTCGGGTGCGGGCAGTTCACCACGGCGGACCTTGCGCGCCAGCGCGGTTCCGTCTTCCACGATCAGGGAGTAGGCGGACACATGATCCACACCGGCGGCCAGCACCGCGTCCAGGCTCGCGTCCAGATCGGCGTCGGTCTCACCGGGCGTGCCGTAGATGAGGTCGAGGTTCACGTGCTCGAATCCGGCGGCGCGCGCTTCCTTCGCCGCGGCCACCGCCCGGCCCGGCGTATGGGTGCGGTCGAGCACCTTCAGAACGTGCGCTGCGGCCGACTGCATGCCGAGCGAAATCCGGGTGTACCCCGCCGCGCGGAGGCGGTCGAAGAACTCCGGCGAGGTCGATTCCGGGTTGGATTCGGTCGTCACTTCGGCATCGGTGGCGAGGGTGAAGTTCGCGCGCACCGCGTCGAGCACCGAGGCGAGCCCGTCACCGCCGAGCAGCGACGGTGTTCCGCCGCCGACGAAGATCGTCGAAACCTGTGGAGTGGCGCTCGGCAGCGCGTCGAACTCGGTCGCCGCCGTGGCGAGCTCGCCACGCAACGCCTCGAGCCACGATTGCGGCGACGCCGAGGTGCCGAGCTCCCCCGCCGTGTAGGTGTTGAAGTCGCAGTACCCGCAGCGTGTGGCACAAAAGGGAACGTGCACATACACCCCGAACGCACCGCCCCCGAAATCGCGCAGCACCGGGCGCTCGGCGTCGGCCGGTGTCGCCACGGGAGCCACGGGAGTTGCGCTGGTAGTCACCCCTACAGTCTGCCGGGCCTCGGCGAACTGCCGCGTCCGGCCCCGGAACCGGTCGTTGCGCCCACGCTTAGCCACGCGGGACCCAGCCGGACTCGGCACCGCGCGGGCCGCTCGACCGACCGGGCGAGCGACCCGTGGCCCAGCTATGCGCCTGTCGCCGGAAAGTCCGAACCCCGCCCGGACGCCGGCGACGGGCAGTGCACGATGGCGGGGCGGTCAGTCCACCACGGGGGTGTTCTGATTGGCCGTGAGCACCCAGGCGCCGTCCTCCTTGGTCATCACGTACATGGGCGTGCCCTGCCCCGACAGCTCGCCGTCCAGCGTGAAGTAGCTCTGCCGGATCTTCACCGCGGCCACGTCGGGCCGCAGGAACAGCACGTGCTCGATCTCGTAGGTCGCCTTGCCGTGGGTGGTCGCGCCGGGCAGCACCTCGGCGGTGAACTCGGCGATGGCGGGACGGCCGAACAGCCGCTTGCCGTGGCCCGTGGTCCAGATCGCGTCCTCGCGGAAGACCGAGGTGAACTCGTCGATCAGTTCGTTGTCCTGCGCGTGCGCGATGGTCTCGACGACGGCGCGGATGGCCGCGAGTTCGGTGTCGAGACCGGCCGGGGTCCGGCCCGCTACGGTGACGTCGTTGCTCATGCGATCACTGTGGGCCCTCAACGGCGGTTGAGGTCAACCGATGTGACACCTGACACACGCGTGCCGCCGTCGAATCGCCGATAACTTCGCGGGCCGGAAATATGACCCCTGTCACAGAACGGTACGGTCGTCCAGGGGATTTCCCTCAAAAGTGCGGGAAATATCTCCTTGCGGTCGGAACGACCCCCCTGACATGGCACAATAGGCGCATGCACGCAACTGGAGTACGACTCGTGGCCCGTCGCCACGTCGACTTCCAACGTGTCTGCAGCGCCTGTTGTCGGCCCGGTTTCCACCGGTAGCGCAGCGGCGTCCGCCCGGGAATCTCCCGGTGCCTTCGACTTTCATCGGCCCGCTGACCACCTGACGCGAGCCAGCCCCTCGCGCCTTCAGCACGGATGTTCACCCACCCCCGCAGGAGCGACCCCACATGACGTCGAGCACCGACGCCGGTTCGACCGAACAGTCGACGGCGCAGGCCCGTCCCGAGCGCCCGGTCACCGAGCGCCGCGTCCGGCCCGACCGCCCGCGCCCCGAAGGCGCGGTCGCGCCGCGCGAGCGCACCGGCAAGCCGGTCCGCCGCCGCTCCGAAGGCCAGTGGGCCCTCGGTTACCGCGAACCGCTCAACCCGAACGAGCAGTCCAAGAAGGACGACAACCCGCTCAATGTGCGGGCCAGGATCGAGAACATCTACGCCAAGGGCGGCTTCGATTCGATCGACAAAGCCGACCTGCGTGGCCGTTTCCGCTGGTGGGGTCTCTACACCCAGCGTGAAGAGGGCTACGACGGCACCTGGACCGACGACGACAACATCGACCTGCTCGAAGCCAAGTACTTCATGATGCGCGTGCGCTGCGACGGTGGCGCGCTCAATGCCGCCCAGCTGCGCACCATCGGCCAGATCTCCACCGAGTTCGGTCGCGACACCGCCGACCTGTCGGACCGCGAGAACGTCCAGTACCACTGGATCGAGGTCGAGAATGTCCCGGAGATCTGGCGGCGGCTGGAGTCGGTCGGTCTGCACACCACCGAGGCGTGCGGCGACTGCCCGCGCGTGATCCTCGGTTCGCCGCTGGCCGGTGAGTCGCTCGACGAGATCATCGACCCGACGCCCGCGATCGACGAGATCGTCAAGCGCTACATCGGGAAGAAGGAGTACTCCAACCTTCCCCGCAAGTTCAAGACGGCGATCTCGGGCCAGCAGGACGTGGTGCACGAGATCAACGACGTCGCGTTCGTCGGCGTGAACCACCCCGAGCACGGGCCCGGCCTCGACCTGTGGGTCGGCGGCGGTCTGTCGACCAACCCGATGCTGGCCAAGCGCGTCGGCGCGTGGGTGCCACTCGACGAGGTGCCCGACGTCTGGGAAGCCGTGGTGTCGCTGTTCCGCGACTACGGCTACCGCCGCCTGCGCACCAAGGCGCGCCTGAAGTTCCTCATCAAGGACTGGGGCATCGAGAAGTTCCGCCAGGTCCTCGAGGACGAGTACCTGAAGCGCAAGCTGATCGACGGTCCCGCCCCGGAGCAGCCCGCCAAGCCGATCGACCACGTGGGCGTGCAGAAGCTGCGCAACGGCCTCAATGCCGTCGGCTTCTCCCCCATCGCCGGTCGCGTCTCGGGCACCGTCCTGAGCCAGGTCGCCGACGCCGCCGAGAAGTACGGCTCGGACCGCATCCGGTTCACCCCGTACCAGAAGCTGATCGTCCTCGACATCGCCGACGACCAGGTCGACGCGCTGATCGACGAGCTGGAACCGCTGGGCCTGCAGGCACGTCCGTCGGCCTGGCGGCGAAACCTGCTCGCGTGCAGCGGCATCGAGTTCTGCAAGCTGTCGTTCGTCGAGACCCGCAAGCGCTCGCAGGTGCTCGCCCCCGAGCTCGAGCAGCGCCTGGCCGACATCAACGCGCAGCTCGACGTGCCGATCACCATCAACATCAACGGCTGCCCGAACTCCTGCGGCCGGTCCCAGATCGCCGATATCGGCTTCAAGGGCCAGCTCGTCGACGACGGCAACGGGAATCAGGTCGAGGGCTTCCAGGTTCACCTGGGTGGCAGCCTCGGCCTGGACAGCGGGTTCGGCCGCAAGCTGCGTCAGCACAAGGTGACCAGTGTCGAGCTCGGCGACTACATCGAGCGAGTCGTGCGCAACTTCGTCAAGAACCGCGAAGACGGTGAACGTTTCGCGGTGTGGGCGGTTCGCGCCGACGAGGCCGACCTCCGTTAGTGGATGAGGAGATCTCAACTGTGACAACGAATCTCGCCGCCAAGCTGTCCGAAGACGAACTGCGCGCGCTCGCCGAGCAGGGCGCGGCCGAACTGGGCCCCGACGCCTCGGCCGCCGACCTGATCGCCTGGACCGACCGCACTTTCGGCAACAACTACATCGTCGCCTCCAACATGCAGGACGGCGTGCTGGTGCACCTGGCCGCGCAGACCCGCCCCGGCGTCGACGTGCTGTTCCTCGACACCGGTTACCACTTCGCCGAGACCATCGGCACCCGTGACGCGGTCGAGGCCGTGTACGGGGTGAACGTGATCAACGTGCGCCCCGAGCACAGCGTCGCCGAACAGGACGAGCTGCTCGGCAAGGACCTGTTCGCCCGCGACGCCGCGGAATGCTGCCGGTTGCGCAAGGTCGTGCCGCTGAAGAAGTCCCTCGCGGGCTACAACGCGTGGGTCACCGGCATCCGCCGCGTGGAGGCACCCACCCGCGCCAACGCACCGCTGATCTCCTTCGACGAAGCCTTCGGCCTGGTGAAGATCAACCCGATCGCACCGTGGTCCGACGACGAGATGCAGGCCTACATCGAGGCCAACGGCATCCTCGTCAACCCCCTGGTGGAGGAGGGTTACCCGTCCATCGGCTGCGCACCGTGCACGCGCAAGCCCGAGCCGGGGTCCGATCCGCGCAGCGGCCGCTGGGCAGGCCTGGCCAAGACCGAATGCGGATTGCACCAATCATGACCATCACCACCACCGGGAGTGAGCCTGTGAGCACCAACACCACCGAACGCGACCTCGGCCTGACCGAGTTCGACACCCTCGCGGCGCTGGAATCCGAGGCGATCCACATTTTCCGTGAGGTCGCGGGCGAGTTCGAGCGGCCGGTGATCCTGTTCTCCGGCGGCAAGGACTCCACGGTGCTGCTGCACCTGGCGCTCAAGGCCTTCTGGCCCGCGCCGCTGCCGTTCGCGCTGCTGCACGTCGACACCGGGCACAACCTCGACGAGGTGCTCGAGTTCCGCGACAAGGTGGTGGAGAAGTACGGGCTGCGCCTGCACGTGGCCTCGGTCGAGGAGTACCTGGCCGACGGCCGCCTCACCGAGCGTCCCGACGGCATCCGCAACCCGCTGCAGACCGTTCCGCTGCTCGACGCCATCACCGAGCACCGCTTCGACGCGGTCTTCGGCGGCGGTCGCCGCGACGAGGAGCGTTCGCGCGCCAAGGAGCGGATCTTCTCGCTGCGCAACGCCTTCGGTCAGTGGGACCCGAAGCGCCAGCGTCCCGAGCTGTGGAACCTCTACAACGGCAAGCACGCGCCGGGTGAGCACGTGCGCGTGTTCCCGCTGAGCAACTGGACCGAGCTCGACATCTGGCGCTACATCGCCCGTGAGGACATCGACCTGGCCTCGATCTACTACGCCCACGAGCGCCCGGTGTACCAGCGCGACGGCATGTGGATGACCCCCGGCGTGTGGGGCGGCCCGAACGAGAACGAGGTCCTCGAGACCCGCTCCGTGCGCTACCGCACCGTCGGTGACGGTTCGACCACCGGCGCCATCATCTCCGACGCCGCCGACAACGAGGCCATCCTGGCCGAGGTCGCCGCGTCCCGGCTGACCGAGCGTGGTGCCACCCGTGGCGACGACCGCGTCTCCGAAGCCGCCATGGAAGACCGCAAGCGAGAGGGTTATTTCTGATATGTCCGACCTATTGAGGCTGGCCACCGCCGGTTCTGTCGACGACGGTAAGTCCACTCTGGTCGGACGGCTGCTCTATGACACGAAGTCCGTGCTGGCCGATCAGATCGATGCCGTGACTCGCGCCTCGGTGGACAAGGGTCTGTCGACCCCCGACCTGTCGCTGCTGGTCGACGGTCTACGTGCCGAGCGTGAGCAGGGCATCACCATCGACGTGGCCTACCGCTACTTCGCCACGCCCAAGCGCTCGTTCGTGCTCGCCGATACTCCCGGCCACGTGCAGTACACCCGCAACACCGTGTCGGGCGCGTCCACCGCGCAGCTGGTGATCCTGCTGACCGACGCGCGCAAGGGCGTCATCGAGCAGACCCGTCGCCACGCCGCGGTGCTGGCGCTGCTCGGGGTGCCGAAGCTGGTGCTCGCGGTGAACAAGATCGACCTGGTCGACAATCCGGCCGAGGTGTTCGCCGAGATCTCCGCGGAGTTCAACTCGCTGACCTCGAAGCTGGGCTGGGCCGACGAGGACGTTCTCGAGATCCCGGTGTCGGCGCTGCACGGCGACAATATCGCCAGCCGCTCCGAGAACACCCCGTACTACGACGGTCCTTCGCTGATCGAGCACCTGGAATCGGTTCCGGTGGATGCGGATTCGACGGGCACGCACGCGCTGGGGCTGCGGTTCCCGGTGCAGTACGTGATCCGTCCGCGCACCGCCGAGTACCCCGATTACCGTGGGTACGCCGGTCAGATCGCCGCCGGTTCGGTGTCGCCCGGCGACGAGATCGTGGTGTTGCCCTCGGGTATTCGCACCACCGTCGAGCGCATCGATACCCCCGACGGTGAGCTGGCCGTTGCCCAGGTGGGACGCAGCGTAACCCTGATCCTCGCCGACGAGGTCGACATCTCGCGCGGCGACATCATCGCCTCGGTCGCCGACGCCCCTGAGGCGATCGACACCTTCGACGCCACCGTCTGCTGGCTGGGCGACAAGCCGCTGCGTCCCGGCGCGCGGCTGCTGCTCAAGCACGGCGCCAAGACCACGCAGGCGATCGTCGGCGCGCTGGTGGAGCGGTTCGACGAGCAGACGCTCACCGCGCAGCCGAGTCCGGAGACGTTGGAGCTCAACGACATCGGGCGGGTGTCGCTGCGGCTGGCCGAGCCGATCCCGGCCGACGACTACCGCACCAACCGGCACACCGGTTCGTTCCTGCTGATCGATCCCGCCGGTGGCAACACCCTCGCGGCCGGCCTGGTCGGCGATGTGCTGACCTCGGTCGAGGTCGGTACCACGGTCTGATGACACGCTCGCTCGTCCCGTCGCGCGGTGCCGTTCCGGTGCCGCGCGGCGGAGGCGGGTCCGCGCTGATCGCGGTGGCCCACGGCAGCCGCGATCCGCGTTCGGCGACGACGATGGCGGCGGTGGTCGCCTCGGTCGCCGCTGCCCGGCCGGATCTGACGGTCCGGTTGGCTTTTCTCGATCTCAGCGCGCCCTCGCTCGACCAAGTTGTCGACGAACTCGCCGCGCTCGGGCATCGCGATGTGATCGTTGTTCCGTTGTTGCTCGGCAATGCTTTTCACGCGCGAGTCGATCTGCCCGCCCTCTTGGCGGCATCCGCGAGCAGGCATCCGCTGGTGCGGCTGACCCAGACCGAGGTGCTCGGCGCGGATTCGCGGTTGATCGCGGCGTTGGCGGACCGGGTCGCCGTTGCGGCGGGTTTCCCAGTGCCCGAGCCTGTTTCGCTTTCCCGGCAGTTTATGCCCGCGGCCTCAGCGTCCGAAAGCGGTCCTGCCGCCGTCGGGGTCGCGGTTGCCGCTGTCGGATCTCGGGACGAGTCGGCGAATCGCCGGACCGCCGCCGTGGCTCGACGGCTCGCATCGACGACCGGACTTCGCACCGAAATGTGCTTCGCGACAGTCGAACCCAGCATCAAGGTGGCGGTCGAGCGGTTGCGTGCGCGCGGTGTCGAACAGGTCGTCGTCGCTCCGTGGTTCCTCGCGCCGGGGCTGCTCACCGATCGCCTGCTCCACCACGCGCCGCGTCTCGTGCACGCCGATGTCATCGGCCCGCACCCCGCGCTCACCGAGGTGATCTGGTCCCGCTACGACGCGGCGATCGCGACAGACCTCGAACTCTCCGCCTGACGAATCCCGCCGGCGCACCGCCGAGGATCTGGTCGCGCCCGCTCTCCGCGCCGATCTTCGGCGCACAGAATCCGCAGACGCCTCCGGGCGCCTTTCCTGCGCATAGCTCGCGCCCTTGACGCCTCGCCTGCATCTCCCGAAATGCTCCCGAAGTCAGCTGCGCTAGTGCGCCAGATCACACTCCGATCCCTTTACTGCATACCCCTAGGGGGTATAAATTCGTGTCAACGCACTAGGGATCAGAGAGGCAAGACAATGACCATCAACTCACACACCGCCCACAACACGAACGCTCTCGACACCACTCCCGAAAGCGCTGCGGCACAACACACCTCACACCTTGGCGCGCACGGCGAACACGCCGCCCACAGCGCCCACGGCCATGCCGAACACGGCACTCAGGCGCAGCAGGAATCGCACGCAGGACACGGGCACAGCGCACATGCAGCGCAGGCAGCCCATGCGGATCACGTCGACCATGCAGCACACGGCGGCCGCGACAGCCAGGCCGCGCACGAGGATCACGGAGCGCATTCCGGCCATGTGGGTCATGGCACCGGCGACGCAGTCGCAGCACAGCAGGGGAATCATGCCGGTCACGGCGACCACGACGCGCACGCTGCCGGGCTTCCCGGCGGGTTGCAGATCACCCAGGACGGCTACACCCTCGACCTGGAGACCACCGTGGCCCAGCCGGGCGTGATCGACTTCCGGTTCCGGATTCTCGGTCCCGACGGGACCGCGGTGACCGAGTTCGATCCCATCCACGATCGCGAACTGCACCTGATCGTGGCGCGGCGCGAGCTGACCGGGTTCTGGCATGTGCATCCGCGCCGGGAGGCCGACGGCACCTGGACGATCCAGCTGGAACTGCCGGAGGCGGGCGCCTACCGGGTGTTCACCGATATCGCGCCGCGCGCTCTCGGCCGCACCATCACCCTCGGAGCGGACCTCGCCATCGCCGGTCAATATGCGCCGCAACAGGTTCCGGCGGTTAATCGCAGCACGGAGGTCGACGGGTACACCGTGACCGTCGACGGTGAATTGCGCGCCGAGGGCGATCTGCTCACCCTCACGGTACGCAAGGATGGTGCGCCGGTCACCGATCTGCAGCCCTACCTGGCGGCTTTCGGTCACCTGGTGATCCTGCGGGCGGGCGACCTCGCCTACGTCCACGTGCACCCCAACGGCGAACCCGGCGACGGCATCACACCTTCCGGACCCGAAATCTCCTTCCACACAGCCGTTCCCGGACCGGGAACCTACCGCTTGTTCCTGGACTTCCAGCACGGCGACGTGGTCCGCACCGCGGCTTTCACCCTCACCGCCGAATAGCCGACCCCGCGAGCGGCGCCTCCACCCCACGGTGGTGGCGCCATCGGCATTTCCTCACCGATCCGCCAACAGGCGGGCGGTGATGGTCCGCGCGGCGCCCAAACGGGTCGAATCACCAAGCTGGCGGGCGATATTAGCGGCGCTGACCAGCGCGTCGAGCTCGAAAACCAGCTGATCGGGATCGGTTACCGCCAGATCGCCGCGTTCCTGAGCCTCGCGAACCTCGGTCGTCAACAGGCCAAGCCACTCCTCTCGATCGGCCACGATCGCATCGTGCACGGCGCCCTGCTTGCTACTGAACTCGGTCAATGTCGCGACCCGGAAACAGCCACCAGGGAACGGTGGATCAGCGATGTGGTCGAACCAGCGATCGATCAGCGCCCTGACTCGGTCGATGCCGCGCGGCTCCCGCAGGCTCGGCGCGATCACCCGCTCGATGAACACGTCGCGGGCGGCTTGCACGGCCGCGAGCTGGAGCGCCTCCTTGGTACCGAACAGCGTGGCGATACCGCTCTTGCTGATACCGAGATCCGCGGCGAGCTTGCCGATACTCAGGCCGTCGAGACCCTCGACAGAGGCCAATTCGGCCGCGCGGCGTGCGATCGTGGCACGCGCGCGGGCCCCCTTCGCCAGTCGCTGATCGCCGGGCTCGATCTGGGTCATAGCTGCCATTATCCCACCCGCAGTTGCTCGCACGAACGATCGGTCGTACTTTATTTACGAACGATCGTACGTTCTTATTTCTCTCCCCGAAGGGGCCCTCTCATGACCGACGTCTCCACTCGGCCCGAGCATCCGCGGACCAGTTCCGATACCCGCGCTGCGACGCGCACCCTGGCCGTTGCCGTAGGCGCGGCGTTCATCGCCTTCATAGATCTGTCCGTGGTGAACATCGCCTTCCCGACCATCGCATCCAGTTACCCCGACACCCCGGCCAGCACGCTGACCTGGATCGTCAGCGGCTATGCGATCGCCTTCGCCGCCCTGCTGACCCCTGCGGGGCGACTCGCCGACCACCTCGGACGGCGGCGGATGTTCGCGTTGTCACTGGCGGGTTTCGCCGTCACCTCCGTGCTGTGCGGGCTCGCGCCGGGTGCGGGCTGGCTCATCGCCGGACGCCTGCTGCAGGGCTTGACAGCGGCATTCATGGTTCCCTCGGCGCTCGCGCTCGTCCTGGTCGCCACCCCGAGGGAGAAGGTCGGCGCCGCCATCGCCGCCTGGACGGCCGCAGGCGGATTCGCCGCGGTGATCGGTCCGGCGATCGGCGGCGCGCTGGTGGAGACCCTCGGCTGGCGCGCGGTCTTCCTGGTCAACGTGCCGGTCGCGGTGGCATTGATCGTGCCTGCCCTGCGCCTGCCCATCGACGAGCCGCGCGCCGACACGGCCCTGCCCGACCCGCTCGGCATTGTCGCGATCGCACTCGGCCTCGGCGCGGTCGTCGCCGCGATCACCGAGGGGCAAACCTGGGGCTGGACCGCACCGGGCACTCTCGTCGCGCTGATCGGCGGCGCCGCGCTCGTGGGATTCGCGCTGGTTCGCTCGCTGCGCCACCCCGCGCCCGCGGTGGCCGTCAACCTCTGGCGGAATCGCCGATTCGCTCTCGCCAACGCCGGATCGCTGCTGTTCGGCGCGACGATGTTCGCTTGGCTACTCGCGGGACCCTTGTTCCTCGACGCGATGTGGGGGTACTCGGTCCTCGAATCTGCGGCTGCGCTCACCGTCGGCGCGAGCGCCTCCATGGTCACCTCGGTGCTCGTCGGCCGGATAACCACGGCAACGGCGCAGCGGTGGGCCGCAGTGCTCGGTGCGCTGATGTACACGGCCGCGCTCGCCTGGATGAGCACCGACGCTTTCGGCCCGGACACCGCACTGTGGTCGGCGTGGGTGCCCGCCGGGCTGCTCGGCGGCGGCGGCATCGGCATCGTTGTCACCGTGCTCGGTACCGCTGCGGCGAGTTCGGTTCCTCCACAACAGTTCGCGGCAGGCATCGGCATGAACGTGACCGCTCGTCAGGTGGGTGGCGCGGTCGGTGTCGCCGTACTCGCCGCGGTCTTCACCGCCGTCCCCGATGACGCGGTGCGCGCCTTTCATACAGTCTTCGCCATCGGCGCGGCGATCGGCCTGGCCGTCGCGCTACTCCTCCTCGTGCCGTCGAACGCACAGAACTAGGAGCCGATCTTGCACCGGACCACCACCGCACAAGAGACGGCAGCAACGGCGGCGGACAGCGCGCTGGTGGCAGACCAGAAAGCCGTTCGCCGAAGCAGCGGATGACCACCTTGACATCAACCGCGCTCGAGGTTTCACGATGACCTCATGAGCATCCTGTTTCACAACACCATGCGGATCACCGAAGGGCACACCGAGGAATTCAGCGAGGCGGTTCGGCGGGCGGTGTCCTTCGTCCGAGAGCACGGACCGCAGCTGATGGTGCAGGTCTTTCTCGATGCCGAGGCAGGGCTGGCGCACAGCTTCCAGCTCTATCCGGACTCCGAAGCGGTTCTCGCGCACTGGCAGATGTCGGACCCCTACATCCAGGACGTGATGGCGCACTGCACCATAGAGTCGTTCGAGACCTTCGGGGAGATGTCGGACGCGGTGCTCGAGGGATTGCGATCGGGCCCGGTCGGAGCGGTGACCGTGCGACCGCTATTGACCGGGTTCACCAGGTTGTGAACTGTTGGCGCGCAACAGTTCCGCACCGATAGCCGCCAGTTCGGCTTTCACCTCGGCGGGGCCGAGCACCTCCACATCGCCCGCCCAGCCCGCGAGCTGGCGGGCGACCATCTTGGGGGTGTCGGCGGTGATCTCGGCCAGCACCCGGCCGTCGTCGGTGCTGCCGACCAGGGCGCAGTTGCGGCCCTGCTGATCGGCGAGGATGGGAGCCAGGCGCTCCGACACCGCAACGCGGGCGGCGACGGCCGAGCGGCGTCGCTCCATTCGGTTGACCACCCGGGACCACTCTGCGTGCAGGTCGAAGTCGGCTGGTCGCTCAGCGGGTTCGTCGAGAACGGTCACCGCGCCGATGCGGTCGAGACGGAAGGTGCGCTGCCCTCGCTCGGTCCCCGCGAGGAGGTACCAGATCGTCTCCTTCTCGACCAGGCCCCACGGGTCGACGGTGCGCATCGTGCGCTGCCCCGCCCGCGTGTATTCGATGCGGACACGTCGTCGATCGACCACGGCACGCTGCAACGTGTCGAGCACGGCGGGTGGTTGCGGGTCGGGCCTTCCCCAGCGCGCCGGGTCGACGACCACCGCGTCGGCGGCCGCCGCGGCGTCGGCACGGAAGGTCTGCGGCAAGGCCCGGACCAGTTTGCGCAAGGCGGATTTCACCTCGGGAGCCGCGGCGGCCGCCGGGCCCGCGAGCAGGAACAGCGCCCTGGTCTCCCCGGCCGTGAGACCGGACAGGTCGGTGCGCGCGCCACCGATCAGCGACCACCCGCCCCCGCGTCCGGCTTGCGGATACACCGGAATGCCCGCCGCCGAGAGAGCCTCCAGGTCGCGGCGAGCCGTCGCCACCGACACCTCGAGTTCGGTGGCGACCTCGGCCGCCGTCACCCGGCCTCGCGCCTGCATGAACAACAGGGTCGCTACCAATCGGTCCGCTCGCATACTCACGATTCTGCCGAAGAAAGTGCTCATTCGGTGAGCACTTTGGCTGGCAGAGTTCAGGGAAACACCAGCACACCGACCCAGGAGCAGACATGTTGCGCGGAATGGCCACCACCACCTACTACGCCGACGACCTCACCGCCGCCAAGGACTGGTACACCGAGTTCCTCGGCCTGGCACCGTATTACGAGGTGCCGGGCGGTTACTACGAGTTCCGGCTCGGCCCGGGGCAGGACGAGCTCGGCATCATCAACCGGGCCTACGCGCCGGCCGGTGCCCGTAATGCGCCCGGTGGCGGCGGAATCGTGTACTGGCACGTCGACGATCTCGCCGCCACCCGCACCCGGCTGCTCGAACTCGGCGCCACCGAGTACGAACCGGTCACCGAACACGGCGACGGAGCGGGTTTCGTCACGGCGTCGGTCCTCGATCCCTTCGGCAATGTCCTCGGCATCATGTACAACCCGCACTTCGTGGCGATGACGGCCGTACGGGAGGCGGCGCTGAGCTCCTGAAGTCAGAACCAGCGCTCGAGGACGGTGGCGACACCGTCCTCGGTGACGTGGCCGGTCACCTCGTCGGCCATGGCGAGCACGTCGTCGGGTGAGCCCGTCATGGCGACCGAATGTGCCGCCCAGCGCAGCATTTCGCGATCGTTGAAGCCGTCGCCGATGGCGAGAGTCGCCGATGCGTCGACGCCGAGGGCGCACCGGAGGCGTTCCAGCGCCCAGCCTTTCGACACGCCACGACGTGAGACGGTGAGCCACGGCCCGAATTCACCGTGGACCCACGATGTTTCGGGCACCACGAGACTGTCGAGCTGACGCACCATCTCCGCGACGTCGCCACCGGGCCACCACCCGTTGAGACGGGGTGTGGGCTCGCTGCTGAGCACGTGGTGGTCGACGAGCTGGAAATCGCCGATCGAGTACTCCCCCGGGCTGTGACCCGTTGCCCAGATGCCGACGCCGACCCGCTCGGCGGCGAAGATCATCTCGGGGAACAGCGTTCGCAACGCGCCGACAGCGGGTGCCGGGTCGAACAGTTCCACCGCGACCGGTTCACCACGTGCCACGTCGATCTGCACCGCACCGTTGGAACACAGCGCGTGCCCTTCGATGAGACCGAGTTCGCGCAACACCGGCCGGGTGGTGAGGACGGTCCGCCCGGTCGTCACCACCACATGCGATCCCGCGGCCACTGCCGCCCGCACTGCCGCGACCACCCGCCCGCTGATGGGGCAACCGGACTCCAACAAAGTCCCGTCGATATCGAGCGCGATCAGTTTCGGCGCTCCCCCGAGTGCAGCCATCCACCCATTCTGCCCGCCGCCACCCCGATCTGCCCTGGAATTCACAGCCCTTGACGCCCTTGCTCCAGCCCGCGCAGCCGAATCTTCTCTACCCCATGGCCTCTCAGCGGTCCGGGATGCGCGACCAACGGTAGATCCGGCAGCACCTAGCGGAACCCGGACGCGGATCCGTGCAGTGTCGGATCACCTGGATGCTCGGTCCAGCAGATTTCCGATAGGGCCGCAGGTGTCGGTGTGCGGGGAGGGTGCGAATGGGCTCCGAGCGCACCACTTTGCAGCCCAAGGACTTTCAATCGGTGGTCACCCAGACCGAGGACACTCCGCCGCCGGTCGATGCCTGCCGCCGCCCGACGTAATGCCTGCCGCCGCTCGAGGTCTGCCACCGCTCGACGAAATGCCTGCCGCCGCTCGGCAACTACCGCCGCCCGACAAAATGCGCTCCGCCGCTCGGCAACTACCGCCGCCCAACGAAAAGACCACCGCCGCTCAGCATCTGCCGCCGCCCGACGAAGAACCGCGCCACGCTCCGCGTCTGCCGCCACCCGACAAAATGCGCTCCGCCGCTCGGCATCTGCCGCCGCCCAACGAAAGGACCACCGCCGCTGAGCGTCTGCCGCCGCCCGACGAAATGCTTGCCCCTGACCGACGAAATGCCTATCGTCGCTGAGCATTTGCCGCCGTTCGACGTGTTGTCTGACGCCGCCCGACGTACTGTCTTCGACCTCAGCGGCGCGAACCGCCGCCGTCTCCACCGCCGTCGCCGCCGGACGAGCCACCGGAGTCGCTGCCGCCGGAGGTGCCACCTGAAGTCGAGCCGCCCGAGGTACCACCCGAGGTCGACCCGCCCGAGGTACCACCCGAAGTCGAACCACCCGACGTGCCATCCGAGGTCGAGCCACCGGATGGGGAGCCACCGGACGTTCCGCCCGAGGTGGACCCGCCGGAGCTGCTGTCGCCGGACGTGCCGCCGGAGCCGGCGCCGCCGGAGTCACCACCCGAGGCGCCGCCCGTGGAACCGTCTGCGTCCGAACCGCCGGAGGTCCCACCCGATGTTCCGCCGGCAGTTCCACCCGACGCGCCACCGGATGTCCCGCCGGAGACGCCGCCGGTCGTGCCGCCGGTCGACGCACCCGAATCGGTACCGCCGGTGCCACCCGGATAACCGCCGGACGTGCCGCCGGATGGGATGCCGCCGGTACCACCGGGGTTGTACGGGTTGTCGGAAGGCCCCGCACCGCTGCCGATTCCGTCGGACACGCCGATATCGATGCCACCCGTGGCGGGCGGTGAGATGTCGGGAGCACCGGTGCCGGGCGCCGGGAGGGAGGTGTCACCGGGAACGGTCGGGGTTCCGGCGGACGGAATTCCGGAATTCGGCGATCCCGCCGAGGGGACACCGGCGATCGGATCGGGGTCGGTGATGGGGCCCGGACCAGGGTTGGTGATGGGGCCGGGGTCCTTCGGCAGCTCGGCGGAAGGCTTGTCGAACGGCAGCGGGTTGACGAAGTGGGCGGGGTCCCCGTAGGACGTGCGGGCCGGGACCGGGGAACGGCAGTCGTCACCGCCGGGCCGGAACCGTTCGCCACCATCGGAATCCGCCTGCGATGCCCCACGCTCGGGTGCACCCGACGCCGCACCGACGATCATCTCGTACGCGGTGCGCGCGGCCGCGCTGACGACGCGCACCTTGCCGGTGACCGGGTCGATCGTGTTGACCAGTCCCGTGGTCTGGGCGGCGAGCAGGTCGGCGCTCATGTCGTAGAGCAGGGCGTCGGCGGGAGCGCCGAGGGCGGGGAACCGTTCGAGGACGGGGGTCAGGCCCGGATCGAACGGGCTGCCGAACACCGTCATCGCCGACATCGCGAGCGCGGAAACCACGGCGGCGCTGGAGAAGACGGCCACGTGCGGCGCCGAGTTGCCGCTCTGCTGAGCCGGTGCGAAGGTGCGGGCGGCCAGGGCGGCCGCACCAGCCGCGACGACCTGACCGGGATCGGCGACGGTCACCAGCGGGACGCCGAGCTCGGCGAGGGTGCGCGCCACCTCCGGCGGCCGTGTGGCCCCGCCCACGAGCAGGATGCGGGAGATGTCGGCCAGCCGCAGGCCCGCGGCGGCAACAGTCTTGCTGACCAGCGGGAAGGTGTCGCGAATGTGTTCGGCGCGCAGGCTGTCGGTGTTCACCATCGAGGTGAGTGTCGCCGTGGCGCGGCCGTTGCGTGACTCGACGGCATACCGGGCGACCATCTCGCCCAACGGCTTTCCGCCGAAGTCGGTCGACCGCGCGGGTGTGCCGACCATCGGGTGGTGCGGCCAGTCGGGACCGACGCGCAGCACGGTCAGGTCGAGGCTGTTGGCGCCCAGGTCGTAGACGAGTACGAAACCCGGTGCGAGCGGGCCGTGTTCGACCTCGAGCCATTCGGCGGCGGCCACCGGTTCGGGCACGAGTAGCACCTGACCGGCACCCGCCAGGTGTAATGCCTGACCGAGCAGGGCGACCTGCTTCTCGGTGTAGGTGGCCGGGTAGGTGAGCACCACCCCGGCGGCCGGCTCGGCCAGTTCGATGAGCCCCGTGGCGACGGCGGCGATCAGGTTGGTGGCGGAGTAGAAACGCCCCGCGATCACCATCGGCTCCGGTTCGCGGCTCAGGTCCGCGAAATCCGTGATCGCCGAGGCGAATTCGTTGATCGCGCCGATGCGGGGGCGGCCCGCTTCGTCGAATGTGAGGGCGGTACGGCGTGTGCGTACCGTCGGCTTGGCCGGATCCTCGGCGACAACCGCCGAAATCGCATTGACCGTGCCGATGCTCAAACCCAGACCTCTGGTCATTGTTTTGCTATCCCGTCAACGCACCGTGACCACGTCCAGCACGCGAGCGCACTCATGTGGCCGCGGTCGTCTTCCAAACAGCTCGCCTAGATTAACGGCAACATGGCCGAATTGCTGTGAGATTGATACCCGACACTCCACCTCGGATGCAAGAGGGTGCATATTCGCAGGTAGGACACCATGAGGTCGACCGTCCAGTCCCCTGAACGTCCGCGCGAGCGCTTACAGACTCCGAGAAGCAGCTACCCAGGAGTAATCGTCGGAAGCTGATCGAAAATACATTCTTTCGGTTTGTTATGACCGGCATGACAGTAATTACCGACCGGTAATCAATTCATTTACTGCGAGTTCGCATACCTGTGTCGGGAAAACCAAAAGTTCGATTTGTATAACCCCCGGAAAGCGTGACATGTCAACGCAACGGCTGAAATCCGCCAGCGCGCACGGCCCCCCGACGGTTGACTCGAAGACCGGGAGACCGACCCACACGGTCTTCGAAACATCAAGGGAGAGAAGGTACTACGCATGTCCACTCGTTTCGCCGACCAGGTCGTCCTCGTCACCGGTGCCAGCTCCGGCGTCGGCAAGGCGGTGGCGCTGCGGGTCGCGGCCGAGGGTGCGGCCGTCGTACTCGGGGCCCGTGGCAAGGACCAGGGCGAGCAGGTCGCCGAGCAGATCCGGGCCGAGGGCGGGCGCGCACTGTTCGTGCCGACCGACGTCACCGTCGACGCCGATGTCGAGCGGCTCACCCAGGCCGCGCTCACCGAGTACGGCAGGCTCGACGCCGCCTTCAACAACGCGGGCGCGGTGAACGCCTTCGGGCCGGTCGCCGAGATCGGCGACGACGCCTGGCGCGCCGACCTGGAGCTGAACCTCACCGGCGTGTTCTACGGGCTGCGCCATCAGGTCCCCGCGATCATCGCCTCCGGCGGAGGCGCCATCCTGAACAACGCCTCCAACCTCGGCGTGGTCGGAATGGCCTCGGTGGCGCCCTATGTGGCGGCCAAGCACGGCGTGGTCGGCCTGACCAAGTCGGTGGCGCTGGAAACCGCGGCTGCCGGTGTGCGGGTGAACGCGCTGGTCTCCGGCGCGGTCGACACCCCGGCGTTCCGCGCGTCGATGGGCGCCACTCCCGAAGGGGAGGCGGCGATCGCGGCGCTGCACCCGATCGGGCGTATCGCGCAGCCCGCCGAGATCGCGGCGCTGTGCGCGTTCCTGCTCAGTGCCGAGGCATCGTTCGTCACGGGCGCTGCGGTGACCGTCGACGGTGGCTTCACCGCACAGTGAGCACCGCTCGGTGAGAACGACGAAGGCCCGCTACACCGCGCAGTCGGTGTAGCGGGCCTTGGCTGTTCGCTCAGCCGCGAGCGAGCAGGCGCTTGATGCCGCCACTCGCCGCGCGCGGTGCGGCGGCCCCACCGGCCACCGCCTGCGGACGACGCGAACGCACCAGCTTGTCGAACTCGCCCGAATCACGTGCCGGGTCACGCAGCGCGCCCCGGTTGAAGTCGTCGGCGAGCTGCTGCACGGTTTCCTGTGCACAGGACTTGTTGGTGCCGATGAACCCGGTGGGACCACGCTTGATCCAGCCGGTCACATACGTTCCCGACACGACATCGCCGCCGGGAGCGTCGAGCACCCGGCCCGCCTCGTTCGGGATCACGCCGCGCGCGTCGTCGAACGGCAGGTCCTTGGTCGGTACGCCTCGATAACCCACCGAGGTGAGCACGACGCCGGCTTCCAGGAGTTCGGTGTCGCCGGTCGGCACCGCGCTGGTGCGACCTTCGGCGTCGGTGACCAGCTCGTTGCGCTCGACCCGCACCCCGGTCACCGTCTCGGCACCGAGGATCTCCACGGGCGAGGACAGGTACCGGAACACGATGCGCTTGCGGTCGCCGAACGGGCGCTGCGCCACGCTGTGCAGCAGACGCAGTTTCTGCTCCACCTTGTAGGGCAGATCCGGGGTCACCGGGGGGAGCTCGCCCTCGATCGCGATGTCGATATCGGCGGCCAGCAGGCCCACGAACTCGGGCACCGTGAACGCCGACTCGGCCGGACCACGGCGGCCGAGCACGACCACCTCTTCGATCTTGCTCTCGCGCAACGCCTTCAAGGCGTAGGGCGCGATGTCGGTATCGGCGAGGGTGGCCGGGTCGACGGTCAGGATGCGGGCCACGTCGAGGGCGACGTTGCCGTTGCCCACGATCACGACGCGCTTCTGGTTCAGATCGAACTGATCCTCGGCATGGTCGGGGTGACCGTTGTACCAGGCGACGAAGTCGGTGGCCGACACGTTGCCGGGCAGCCCCTCACCGGGGATGTTCAGCTTGCGATCCGCCGACGCGCCGACCGCGTAGATCACCGCGTGGAAGTGCTCGAGCAGTTCGGCGTGGCTGATGTGCGTGCCGATCTCGACATCGAGGTAGGTGCCGAAGTCGTCCTGCTTCGACATCACGTCGAACAGGTCGGCCACCTTGCGGGTGCGCTTGTGGTCGGGCGCGACGCCGAGGCGGGCCAGGCCGTAGGCCTGCGGCAACCGGTCGAACATGGTCACCGCCACCCGGGGCTGGGTGAGCAGCTCGTCGGCGGCGTACATCGCCGACGGTCCCGACCCGACGATCGCCACCCGCAGCGGCGAGCGCTCGGTGTCGATGGCGGGCGGCATCACCGGGGCGGCCAGCGTGGGACGCGAGCGCTGCACCCGGTAGAAGTCGGCGTTGATCTCGATGAAGGGCTTCTGCTCTTCGGTGAGTTTCTTCGAGGAGGTGATCGCGTCGACCGGGCACGCGGTGGCACAGGCGCCGCAGTCCACACACGCGGCCGGGTCGACGTAGAGCATCTCCGCCGTACGGAAGTCCGGCTCATCCGGAGTCGGATGAATGCAGTTCACCGGGCATGCGTAGACGCACGAGGCGTCGCTACAGCACGACTGGGTTACAACGTAGGGCATCTATTTATCGTCTCAGGCGGCGTGCTTCGCGGAGCGCTTGGGCTCGGAACGGTAGCGGCTCGACGGACCATCGATGCCGAGCAGCTTCCAGACCTTCTTGGCGACCGGGTTCATCAGACCGATCTCCTCGGCCAGGGCACGCACGTCGATGAAGTAGTCCGCGAAGACCTGCTTGGCCTCCTTGGAGCCGTAGAACAGTTCCTTGCGGACCGCCTTGGGCATCTCGAACTGCTTGAAGAAGGTCTTCGGCGGGGTAGCGATGGCACGGCCCAGCACGAACATGACGATCGGCATGGCGATCGACAGCACGAACTTGTTGACCGCGGGCTGCGCGGGCACGTTCTTCTTCAGGAACTCGTGGGCGAAGGAGATGTGGCGAGCTTCCTCGGCCACGTGGATCGCCATCACGCCGCGCATGATCGGGTGGATGTCGTCACCCGAGCGCAGGATGTCCTTCTGGATGTGGTCGATCGGCTCTTCGCCGGCGAGCACGGCCATGAAGAAGAAGTTCGGGAACAGCGCACCGGCCGGGGCGGCCAGGTGGCGCAGCTGACGCACGAGCGGGTTCATGCCCGGCACGTCGGCGACGCGGTTCACCATCTCCTGGAACATCAGGGTGTGGTTGTGCTCTTCGATCATCTCGTGCGAGCAGTACCGGAATTCCGGATCGTTGTTCTTCAGATTGAAGATGTGCTGCATCATGCCGATGATCAGGATGGCCTCGAACTGCAGGCCGACCTTGGCGACATTGGCCTGGCGAACCTTGCCGATGGCGATCTTCTCGTCCAGCGGCAGAGCCTGGTACCAGGGGTGGCGACCGATCGGGTCGGCGGAGGTGACAAGCACCCAGCGCTCCGGCTTGTAGTCCGGATCGAATTCGGGGTTGTCCCAGTCGATGTCCTCGAACGGGTCGAAGTGGCGATTCACCGAAGCCTCGGACAGCATCAGCAACTTCTCGGCGTACGCCTGAGCCTCCGCGACTACAGGATCGACGTCAGGGTTGGTGGGCGCAGACATCGTCGTCACTGCCTCTCCTCAAGGGACGTTTACTGTTTCCAATAGTTACACCTACGAGTGGTCACGTCAACTCCGCGAACCCCTGGAATCCGGCCGGCGCGCGCGTCGACGCGGCGGCTGGACAAGCTACTCACCAGTAAAAACGCCCCTACCTGTGACACCGTGTCATGCACAGTCCGTGAGCCCACACGGTGAGATCGGGAAAATTCTTCGCGGAGGGGCGTGTCGCGGGACCGGCGGTACCGACTACCTGCGGCGATCCACGCAAGAACAAAGGCCCCGCGACAACTGTCGCGGGGCCTTCGCCTTGGAGATTCAGGAGTGCGGCAGGTCCGGAATCCGGGTGGCGCGGGCGTAGACGGTCTCGCCCTCGTTGAGCCGGAGGGCGGCCGCGTCACCGCGCGTCACCTGCGCGGCGAACTGATCGCCGGTCGCGGCATTGCGCAATTCGAGACGAACCTCGAAACCCAGCCGGACGATGCGTTCCACGGTGGCCCGGGTGACCCCGGCCGACTCGGCGGTGCCCTCGTGCTCGGCCAGCGCCATGCTCGGATCGCGCCCGATGCGGATGTCGTGCGGGCGGACCAGGTGACCGTTGAGCCGGGCGACCGCGCCGAGGAACGACATCACGAACTCGTTGGCGGGCCGGTCGTAGACCTCCTCGGGCGAACCGACCTGCTCGATGCGGCCCTTGTTCATCACCGCGATCCGGTCGGCCACGTCCAGGGCTTCCTCCTGGTCGTGGGTGACCAGCACGGTGGTCACGTGGACCTCGTCGTGCAGCCTGCGCAGCCACTGACGCAGATCGGTGCGCACCTTGGCATCGAGCGCGCCGAACGGCTCGTCGAGCAACAGCACCTGCGGGTCGACGGCCAGCGCGCGGGCCAGTGCCATGCGCTGACGCTGACCACCCGAGAGCTGCGCCGGATACCGGTGCTGGAAACCGTCGAGGCCGACGATGCCGAGCAGCTCGTCGACGCGCTTGTCGATCTCCTTCTTGGGCCGCTTGCGGATGGTCAGCCCGAAGGCGACGTTGTCGCGCACGGTCATGTGCTTGAACGCGGCGTAGTGCTGGAACACGAAGCCGATGTCGCGCTTCTGCGGCGGCACGTGGGTGACGTCGTTGCCCGCGATCACCACGACGCCCGAATCCAGATTCTCCAGGCCGGCGATCGAACGCAGCAGGGTGGACTTGCCCGAACCGGACGGGCCGAGCAGGGCGGTCAGCTCGCCGGAGGGGATGTCGATGCTGACGTCGTCGAGAGCGGCGAAGGAACCGTAGTTCTTGCGCGCGTTGGTCACGGTGATCATTCGGTGCCCCGCTTGCGTTCGAGAAGAGTCATCAGGAGGAGTACGACCAGCGCCATGCCCATCAGGAGGGTGGCCGCGCTGTAGGCGCCGAAGGTGTTGTGGTCGTTGATGTAGCGGCCGTGCACCAGCAGGGTCAGCGTCTGGGATTCGCCGGGCAGCGCGGTGGAGACCATGATGACCGCACCGAACTCGCCGAGCGCGCGGGCGACGGTGAGCACGACACCGTAGGTCAGACCCCAGCGGATGGCGGGCAGCGTGATGCGCCAGAACGTCTGCCAGCGCGACGCGCCGAGCGTGGCGGCCGCCTGTTCTTGATCGTCGCCGATCTCGTGCAGCACCGGCTCCACCTCACGCACCACGAACGGCAGCGTGACGAAGATGGTGGCGATGACCATGCCGGGCAGGCTGAAGATGACCTTGAAACCGAGCGTCTCCAGCCCGCCGAACCAGCCACCGGCACCCCAGAGCAGGATCAGCGAAACACCGACGACCACCGGCGACACCGCGAACGGCAGGTCGACGATGCCCTGCACCAGGCTGCGCCCGGGGAACTTGCTGCGCACCAGCGCCAGCGCGGTGACCACACCGAACACCACGTTCAGCGGAACGACGATGGCGACGATGATCATCGACAGCTGGAACGCCGACTGCGCGGCCGGCGTGGTGATCGACTCGAGGAACGCCCCGATCCCCCGTTCGAACGTGCGCCACAGGATGATGACCAGCGGCAGCACCAGCAGCACGGCCAGGTAGCCGAGCGCGACGGTACGCAACGACAGCCGGGTGAACGCGGACAGTCTCATCGGGCCGCCTCTTCCTTGCGCGCGGACCGTTCGGCCAGCAGCCGCAGCACGAGCAGGCTGACGAACGAGATCACCAGCAGCGCCACCGACACCGCGGCCGCGTTGATCGGCCGGTCGACTTCGATCTGCTGCTGGATGTACTGCGAGGTCATCTGGGTCTCGCGCGGGATGTTGCCACCGATCAGCACCACCGACCCGTACTCGCCGATCGCCCTGGCGAAGGCGAGGCCGCCACCGGAGATGATCGCGGGTGCGAGGGTGGGCAGCACGATCCGCCGGAAGGTGATCCAGTTGCTCGCGCCGAGCGACAGCGCCGCCTGCTCGACCTCCTTGTCGACCTCGATGAGCACCGGCTGCACCGAACGCACCACGAACGGCAGCGTCACGAAGGCGAGCGCGACCACGAGGCCCGGCTGGGAGGCGTTGAGATGGATGTCGATCGGGCTGTTCGGGCCGTAGAGCGAGAGCAGCACGATCGAGGCGACGATCGTGGGCAGCGCGAACGGCAGATCGATCAGCGCGTTGACGATCCCCTTGCCGGGGAATTCGTCGCGTACGAGCACCCAGGCGATGAGGGTGCCCATCAGCACGTTGATGACGGCGACGATCACCGAGACGCCGATGGTCACCTTCAGCGAGTCGAGCGCGGCGGGCGCGGTGACCGCGTCCCAGAATCCGCCCCAGCCGTCCTCGAACGAGCTGACCGTGAGCGCCGCGAGCGGCAGCAGCACGATGACGCTGAGCCACAGCACAGCCACACCGATGCCGACCGGGCCGACCGAACCGGTCACGCGCAGCCACGGCAAGCGGCGGACTGCCGGGCGTTTTTCGGGTTTCGTGGCACCGCCGGGATCGGGGGTTGCCCCAGTCCCGGCGTGCCCACTGCTGTCAGTCACAGTTGTCCAGTATCGCGTGTGCGCTGGGTCACGGCCTACTTGGTGGCCTGGTCGTAGATGACCGCGACCTTGCCGGTGCCCTGGGCGAACAGCTCCTTGTCGACCGTCTTCCAGCCGCCGAGGTCGTCGATGGTCCAGAGCTTGGCCGGCTGCGGGAAGTCGTCGGCGAACTCGGCGGCGACCTTCGGGTCGACCGGGCGGAAGCCTGCCTCGGCCCAGGCCTTCTGACCGGCCGGGGTGAACAGGAAGTCACGGAAAGCCAGCGCCTTGGCCTGGTTCTTGGCGTTCTTGAGCACCGCGACCGGGTTCTCGATCTTGAAGGTGACCGGCGGGTTGACGTGCTCGATCGGGTCGCCGTTGCGCTCGGAGAAGATGGCCTCGTTCTCGTAGCTCAGCAGCACGTCACCGGTGCCCTGCAGGAAGGTCTCGGTGGCTTCGCGGCCCGACTTGGGCTGCACCTTCACGTGTTCAGGCGAGATCAGCTGCGTCAGGTAGTCCAGGCCCGCCTGTGGGTTCTTGCCGCCGTCGCTCTTGGCAGCGTACGGCGCGAGCAGGTTCCACTTGGCCGAACCGGAGCTGAACGGGTTGGGGGTGACCACCTCGACGCCCGGCTTCACCAGGTCGTCCCAGTCCTTGATGCCCTTGGGGTTGCCCTTGCGCACCACCAGGGTCACCACCGAGCCGAACGGGATGCCCTTGCTCGCGTCGGCGTTCCAGTTCGACTCGACCAGACCCGCGTCGACCAGGCGGGTGATGTCGGGCTCGACCGAGAAGTTCACGATGTCGGCCTCGGCGCCGTCCTTGACCTTGCGCGACTGGTCACCCGAGGCACCGTAGGACGGGCGGATGGCGACGCCCTTGCCCGCCTCGGTCTTGTTGAACTCGGGCACGACCTTGTCGAAGCCCGGCTTGGGCACGGCGTAGGCGTAGAGGTTGATGGTGCCCGCGCTGCCGTCGGCGGCCGAGTCACCGCCGGTGGAGTCGCTGGCGCCGCCGCTGCACGCCGACAGGGTGACGGCGGCGACAGCGGTGAGGGCGACAGCGGCGACGCGACGGCGCGAGCCGAATCGGGTGATGCGAGACATCGGGGTGAACCTTTCGGAAAAAGCCGACCGGACAACGGTTTTCGTTGGCGCGGGTTGATGCTTGTCGATCGGTAGACCTACCGGGCGAACAGTGCCGGGCAGTTGGCGCGACTCGGGCTCCGGGCCCCCGGGGTGACGGACGACACCTGCGAAAGGAAAGCGCGCGCCAGTCTACTGGGAGGAAACGCGCAGGAGTGTCCGGTGGCCGATCAACGACAGAGGATATCGGCGACAGCGAGGTTGCCGACAGCGATCAACGCCAGTTCATGGCGGATCTGCGGAGCGACACTCGATGACACAGGCGAACTGTAGCAGATTTGTGCATGATGGTTCGAATCGACGAGAGTTCAACAACGAGGGGGGATTTCAGCCATGACCATGGCTCCTGACCGGGTACGGACCAGTTTTCCGGAGATCAGCACGCGCACCTGGGAGCACCCGGCCGACCGCACCGCGCTGGTGACACTGCGGTCGCTGAGCGGGTTCGACACCGTGCTGCGCGCGCTGTCGAGTCTGCTGCGGGAACGTCAGCACCGGTTGCTCTACCTGGCCACCGCGGTGCGGGTCGACGATCGCCAGTTCCGCACCCTGCACCAGTTGCGCGCCGACTGTGTGGGCGTGCTCGACGCGCAGGCCACGCCGGAGATGTTCGTGCTGCAGGACCCGTCGGTGAACGCCTTCACCATCGGGATGGACAAGCCGTTCATCGTGCTCACCACCGGCCTGCTCGAGCTGATGGACACCGAGGAGCTGCGGTTCGTCATCGGGCACGAACTCGGGCACGCGCTGTCCGGGCACGCCGTGTACCGCACGATGCTGATGCATTTGATGCGGTTGTCGGCCTCGGTGGGCTGGATGCCGGTGGGTGGCTGGGCGCTGCGCGCGATCGTCGCGGCGCTGATGGAGTGGAGCCGCAAGTCCGAACTGTCCGGCGACCGCGCGGGGCTGCTGTGCTGTCAGGACGTGGACGCCTCGGTGCGTGTGCACATGAAGACGGCGGGTGGCGCCTGGCTGAAGGAGATGAACCACGGCGCCTTCCTCGACCAAGCCGACGACTACCTGCGTTCGGGCGACCTGCGCGACGGGGTGCTCAAGCTGCTCAACCTGGAGTTGCAGTCGCATCCGTTCTCGGTGCTGCGCGCGGCCGAACTGCGCCGCTGGATCCAGTCCGGCGAATACGACCGGGTGCTCTCGGGCACTTATCCCCGACGCGAGCAGGATCGCAACGCGCGCATCAGCGACGAGGTGAAGGAGGCGGCCCGCCACTATCGCGAGTCGTTCGACCAGTCCGAGGACATGCTGGTGCGCACCGTGCGCGATCTGGGGCGCGATGTGGGATCGGCGGTGAACACCGTCGGCCAGGAAGTCGGCCGTACCGTCGCCGACCTGGGCAAACGTTTCGACGACTGGCGAAAGAACTGATCCGGACGACCGGTGTGGGCTATTCGCGCGCGCCGGTCACCTGGTGAAGAACCAGGCGATGACGACCAGGACGAGCAGGGCGACGAGGGCGAGCTGAACGCGCGAACGTGGCATCAGCGGGCCCCGCTGCCGACCGTCGGGCGCGCCGGAGCGGGCGCCGGGACAGGCGCGAGCTCGGGACGGTCGTCGCGGCCGAGCGCACGGAAGATCGCACGCAGGGCGCGGTCGAGGCCGTAGGCGATGGCGAAGCTGATCGGGACCATGCCGACCAGGACGACGAGGAATTGGGGAATGAACGGCAGCCCGGCCACCCACAGTTCGAAGCCGTCCCACCATCCTGCGATCCGTTGCACGACGACCACCCTAGTCGGTCGTCGTGAACACCCCTCACGACCGGGCGGTTTATCCGGTGCGGTGGACGCGGGCCGACATCGCACAGATCATGGGGTATGCCCTCTTCTCACGAAGACAGCCTGCCGATTCTGACGCCGGTGCTCTCGAGTGGTCGACGAGGCGCCTTCCCACCGATCGACGACTACGCCTTTCTGTCCGACTGTGAGACCAACTGCCTGATCGCCAGCAGCGGCTCGGTGGAGTGGATGTGTGTGCCGCGGCCGGACTCGCCGAGCGTGTTCGGCGCGGTCCTCGATCGTGCCGCCGGCCATTTCCGGATCGGCCCGTACGGCGTGCACGTGCCCGCCGCGCGGCGTTATCTGCCGGGCGGGATGATCCTGGAGACGACCTGGCAGACCGAGACCGGCTGGATGATCGTGCGCGACGCGCTGGTCCTCGGCCCCTGGCACAACACCACCTCGCGTTCGCGCAGCTTCCGCCGCACCCCGATGGACTGGGACGCCGAGCACATCCTGCTGCGGACGGTGAAGTGTGTGAGCGGCACGGTGGAACTGGAGATGAGCTGCGAGCCGTCGTTCGACTACCACCGCGACGGTGCGCGCTGGGAGTACACCGGCAAGGTGTACGAGCAGGCCACCGCGTCGTGCGCCGCCGACGACACCTGCCCGAGCCTGACACTCACCACCGATCTGCGGCTCGGGTTGGAGGGCCGCGAGGCGCGGGCGCGGACCAGGCTCAGCGAGGGCGACAACAGATTCGTCGCGCTCACCTGGTCGGAACTGCCCGCGCCAGCCACCTTCGACGAGGCGGCCGACAAGATGTGGACCACGGCCGAATGCTGGCGGCGCTGGATCACCCTCGGCGATTTCCCCGACCACCCGTGGCGCAACTATCTGCAGCGCAGCGCACTGACCCTCAAGGGCCTCACCTACGCCCCCACCGGCGCCCTGCTCGCCGCGCCGACCACGTCGCTGCCGGAAACACCTGGTGGCGAACGCAATTGGGACTACCGCTACACCTGGGTGCGGGACTCGAGTTTCGCGCTGTGGGGCTTGTACACCCTCGGTCTCGACCACGAGGCCGACGACTTCTTCAACTTCCTCAACGACGTGACCACCGGCGACAACGGCGACGCCGTCCCGCTGCAGGTGCTCTACGGTATCGGCGGCGAACGCCACCTCACCGAGGAAACGTTGCCCGAGCTGTCGGGTTACGACTACTCCCAGCCGGTCCGTATCGGCAACGCCGCCTACGACCAGGACCAGCACGACATCTGGGGCACCATGCTCGACGCGGTGTACCTGCACATGAAATCGCGCCAGCAGGTGCCGGACTCGTTGTGGCCCATGCTCGAACGCACGGTGAACGCGGCGATCAACCACTGGCGTGAACCCGATCGCGGCATCTGGGAGGTTCGCGGCGAACCGCAGCATTTCACCGCGTCGAAAGTGATGTGCTGGGTGGCGCTCGACCGTGGCGCCCGGCTGGCGCAGCTGCACGGCAAGCACACCCATGCGACGCGCTGGTTCGAGATCGCCGAGGAGATCCGCGAGGACGTCCTGGCCAACGGTGTCGATGCCGACGGGGTGTTCACCCAGACCTATGGCGGCACCACTCTCGACGCCTCCCTGCTGCTGATCGTGCTCACCCGGTTCCTGCCCGCCGACGACCCGCGAGTGCGGGCCACGGTGCTCGCCATCGCCGACCGGCTCACCGTGTCCGGGCTGGTCCTGCGCTACGACACCGATACCACCGACGACGGATTGTCCGGCGAGGAGGGCACTTTCACGATCTGCTCGTTCTGGCTGGTGTCGGCGCTGGTGGAGATCGGTGAGCTCGAACGCGCCACCCACCTGTGCGAACGGCTGCTCGGCTTGGCCAGTCCGCTCCGGCTCTACGCCGAGGAGATCGACCCGCGCACGGGCAGGCACCTGGGCAACTACCCGCAGGCGTTCACCCACCTGGCGCTCATCAACGCGGTGACCCACGTGATCCGGGCCGAGGACTCACGCCAGGCCGGACAGTTCCAGCCCGCGCACAGCCCGGCGCATCACCAGGCGAGTCAGTAGGCGAGTTTCTCGGCGCGAGCCCGCAGGGCGGCCACCGTGCGCAGTCCGGCGTCGATCTCGGTGAGGCGCAGCTCGCGGTGGTCGCCGTAGCGCAGCCCGGTCTCCTCGGCGGCGCGCAATGCCTCCTCGGCGGTGCGCGACACCTCGGCGGCGATCTCGGTGTAGTGGTCGCGCAGCACCCGCTGCAGCGTGCGCAACCGGTTGCGAGACTCCTTGCCCACCTGGAAGATCACGTCGTCGGCGAGCCGGGCGACGGCCACCTTGGCCTCGGCCTGCCTGCGCTGCTTGCGGTTTCGCCGGTCGTCCCACAGCGCGTTCACACCGAGCAGCACACCCGCGCCCGCCGAGTACCAGTTCACCAGCGACATACCGAGCAGGCTGGTAGCAAGACCCACCATCAGGATGCCGCCGTAGGAGCCACGCAGGGCGGACAGGAACTGCTGTCCCACACCGGCTTTGGCGCTCTCCAACGGTTCCAGCGGCTGCACCGGTTCGAGCACCTCGCCCGGATTGGTGAGCCGCAGTTCCGGCAGCGGCGGGGTGCGGTTGTCGGGCGGGAATTTCGCGGCCACCTGCTCGGACAGCTCGACGGCACGGTAGTGCGCCATCACGAAGTTCTCCTCGACCGCCTCACAGATCCGCGCGTCGAGTTCGGTGGCGAAATCGGCCCACTTGCGCGCCGGGTCGATCCGCGAGATCTCGGCCTCGGCCTCCCGGACCAGGCTGCGCAGGCGATGGCGCAGGTCGTGTTCGATATCGGCGCCCAGTTCGGCGCTGCCGTCGACCAGGGTGACCTGCCAGGTGGCGGTGCGCTGACGCAGCTGATCGGCCTCGGTGCGGGCGGCGGCCAGTCGCTGCGTGATCTCGGCGCGGCGGCGCGGGTCGCGCAGGGTGTCGGCCTCGGCGCGCAGGGTGACGGTGAGCTGGTCGGTGACGAGCGCGATATCGCGCACCGCCGCCGTCACCGCGACCGAATCGGCGCGGGCGACCACGAATTCGCGCAGATGATCGATGAGCTGGGGTACCCCGGATTCGATATCGCGCTGCGGGTCACGGGTCTCGCCCGCTTGGCGGTGCAGCACCGCTGACACGGGGGCGACGGCGAAGTTCAAGCCCGCCTCGTCGAGCAAGGCCCGGTTGCGGCGCTGGGTGAGCGACCAGTGCGGGTTGCGATCGATCTTGGTGAGCACACACACCACCGACGGGCAGACCCGTTCGACGCGGCGCAGGTAGTCCAGCTGGGCCGGGGTGAGTTCGGCAGCCGAATCGGTGGCGTAGAGGACCACGTCGGCGGCGGCGATCATCGACCAGGCCGCCTTGTCGTGGGTGGTCGAGCCCGGTGCGTCCATCACCACGAGACCGTCGGCGAGCAGGGGGCTCGGTTCGGCGAATTCCGCGCGCACGACGCCGAGCGAGATCAGCGCCGGGCCGGGATCGAGCG
Source organism: Nocardia rosealba (assembly GCF_020216065.1). GTDB lineage: Bacteria > Actinomycetota > Actinomycetes > Mycobacteriales > Mycobacteriaceae > Nocardia > Nocardia rosealba. The sequence continues at coordinate 256,970 of NZ_JAIWNA010000004.1, read as the reverse complement.
GGTCGACCGGCACGCGCTCCATCCGCCCGCGCGGATCCGACTTCACCAGCGTCGCGGTCGGTGTCCGGCCGTATTCGACGATCACCGGCACGCTCGGCTTGCCGTCGGTGGCGCTGACCGGGGTGCCGACCATGCTGTTGACCAGGGTGCTCATCCCGGCGCCCGGTTCACCGACGACGACCATGCGCACCCGGGGATCGGTGAGCCTTGCCCGCACCATGCCGAGGCGGGCATCGAGGTCGTCGCGCCCGCCGGAGCGGACCAGGTCCCGCAATTCGTCGACGAGCGAGACCACCGGTGCCATCGCGTCCGGGTGCTTCACCGTCGCGGTCTGCAGTCCGGTCGCGGCAGACAACCTGTTCCTCACTCTCGTCGCATGGGCCCGGTCCTCGTTCTGGGACTAGACGAAGTCGTACCCAGCGTGCGCGGTGGGAAACGCCGACGACAAGTCGGCGGCACCGACGCCCGGCTCGAACAGACCGGCCGAGGCGCCATAGTAGCCGCCGTCGTGCTGGTCGAACTCGGCGGCGATGGGCTTGGTCTCGATGACCGGCGGTTTCACCGGTGCGACGGTCGGCGCCACCGTGGCGGGCGGGGTGACCACCGCAGGCGGGTCGACGTCGACGGTCGGTTGCTTGGTCGGCGCGGTCGGCTGCTGCGTGGGTACGGTCGCCGTCGGCACCGACGCGGTCGGGCCGGTGGGGTCGGTGGGGTCGGTGGGGTCGGCGGGCGTATCGACGCTGGGGGTGCTCGGTGTGGTCGCGCCCGTGCCGGGGCCGGTGGTGAGGTCGTCGTCGGGGTAGGTGGGCGTCACCGGGACGGTGACACCGGTGGTCGGCACGGTGACCGTCGGCACCGTCACGTCGGGGCGCGTGGTGGGGACGGTCACGGTCGGCACCTCGGGCAGCTTCACCGTCGAGGGCGTGCTGAGGTCGACGGTGGTCGGCGACGAGGGCGGGGTGACCGTCGGCAGGGTCGTCGGTGTGCTGGTCGAAGGCTCGGGAACCACAACGGGTTTGGTGACCGGCGCCGGAGCGAGCAGGCCCGGCACAGCCGCGGCGGGCGCGGTGAGCGGGGACGCGCCCGCCGGGCCGCCGAGCACATTGGCGATGGGGGTGGTCGCCGCGTCGGGCTGGATGGTGGTCTGCAGGGGCGTGCTGACCACCGGGCTCGGTGCGATCGGCGCGGCGACGACCGGAACCGGAGCCGGGACCGGGGCGACGGGTGCCGGAGCGGGTGCCGCGGCGATCGGTGCGGGCGCGATGGCGGCGGGGGCCGGAGCGATCGGCGCCGGGGCCACCGGTGCGGGGGCGACGGGCGCCACGGCGGTGGGCGCGGGCGCACCGGTTACCGGTGCTACGCCGCCGGGGGCCGCATGGCCGGGGGCCGGCGCGGACTGACCCGGCACGACCGTGCCTTGCGTCGGTGCGGTCTGACCCGGTCCGGTGTGACCGGGCACGGTGGCGCCGGGCACGGCCGATCCGCTGGGGCCAGGTGTGACGGAATCGGTCTGACCGGGCGCGCCGGGCGCGGGCTGACCGGGTGCGCTCTGTCCGGGTGCGAGGGGCCCACCGGTCGAGCCGGGAACAGTCGCTGCGGGCAGGTCGGCACCCGCTGCGGATCCTGGGAGACCAGGGCTCGCCGCAGGGGCCTCGGAGCCGGGCAGCGCCGGACCCGTCGATCCACCGGGTACGTCCGAGCCAGGCAGTGCCGAACCGGGCAGCGCCTGGCCGGTCGAGGCACCGGGTACCCCATTCGCCGCACCGTCGAGCGGTGCGGGCTCGCCGGGGATGCGAATTCCGTCGCCGAGCCACTGGCTGTAGTCGTCGAGCGCGTCGCCGACATTGCCGACCTGCACGTCGACCTTCATCTGGGAGGTGAACCACACACCGTCGAGCCCGGCGTGCATGTCGACCTGCCAGTCGGAGGTCACCATCGCACCGAAGCCGTCGAACAGGTCACCGATGCCGTCGAAGGCGCCGCCGGGGTCGGCGACCTGGCTGGCCCCGTCGGAGCCGGGCAGCCCACCGAAGCCGGGCAGGCCGTGGTCGTAGCCGGGGATGCCGCCGCCGAAACCGGGGGCGCCACCGTCGTAGCCGGGGATGCCCGCACCGGGCAGACCGTCGTAGCCGGGGATCCCGATGCCGCCGCCGGGGATGCCGTCGTAACCGGGGATACCGCCGGGGAGTCCGTCGTATCCCGGGATGCCGATGCCGGGAATGCCGTCGAGTTCAGGGAATCCGGCGCCCGGCTGGCCGGTGCCGGGCTGGCCGGCACTCGGCTTGTCGGTGCCCGGGATGCCGAAACCGCTGTCGCCGTAGCCCGGTTTCGGCCCGTAGGACGGGATGCCGATGCCGTTCGACGAATCGTCGTCGTCGGTGCCGGGAATCCGCATGCCCTGGTCGCCGTCGGAACCCGGAATCTCGGGGCGCCAACCGCTTTCGCGTGGCTGCGAGGTCAGCGTGACATCGCCGTCCATGGGACGCTGCGTGCCGAAGGGGCTGTAGGGCAACGGGTTCGGAGCCGGTTCCGCGGGCAGGTCGGGGAAGGTGAGGACCGGGCTCGGCGCGTCGGGTTCCGGATCGGTCGGCACCTGCGACGACCAGCCGGCGTAGCGGCTGTCGGCGTTGCTGCTGCCCTGTTCCGGGCTCGTCCCGTTGGCGGCGACCAGCGCGCCACCGGTGACGTACGCGCCGGCCCGCGCCACCCGAGCCACACCGTTGGCCACCAGATAGGCCGTGTCGGTGCCGTCGGCGCGCGCGTCATCGTCGTCGAAAGGCAGTTCCCGCGTCATTCTTGCTCCACCACTCGCATCGCTGACTCTCCCCACCCACGAACGAGGCGAAGTGAAGATCATCCAACACTAATTGCCCGGATTCGTACTGTCATTTCCACCAGGACGGCCGGTCCCACCTTATGGCGAGCAACGCCTTTCGGCGAGCCGTCGGAACCAGGGGGGCGCAGATCCCAAGAGAACTCTAACGATCGCTCAACGAAGCGTGAAGATCGCCTGCCTAGCGTCGGTTTCGCCGACCGAGACGAGTCGGCGACCGCACAGCCAGGAGACCGATCATGACCACTTCCTCCCTGCGCCGCCGCATCGGCGTCGTCACCGCGACCGTCGGCGGCGTGGCGCTGCTCACCGCGACTCTCAGCGGCGCCGCGCTCGCCCAGCCCGGCGCACCCGACCACGGCGAACACGTCCGGATCATCTGTACCGCTCCCGGTGGCGACCTGCCCGTGCCGCCCGAACCCCCGCACGAACCGCGCATCGACCTCGAGCGTTTCCCCGCACATCCCGGCCACGACCACACGATCCACATCGGCCCGGGCGCGCCCGGCGAGCTGCCCGAGGGCGTCGAGTGTGTGCGGATCGCACCGGGCGGGGAGCGGACCGTCATCGAGCTGCCCGACGGCGCGCGCCCCGCGCGTCCGGCTCTTCCGCGCTGACCTGCTGTCACGATCGATCGCACTAGGGTGAGCAGATGACCGGACAGCAGATCTTGGTCGTCGACGACGAGGTCCGCGTGCTCGCGTCGCTGCGGCGCGGGCTGGAACTGTCGGGGTTCGAGGTGCTCACCGCGAGCGACGGCGCCGCTGCCCTCACCCTGGTGCGCTCGGCCACCCCAGACGCCATGGTGCTCGATGTGAACATGCCCGAGCTCGACGGCGTGGGCGTGGTCACGGCGTTGCGGGCGTTGGGCAACGACATCCCCATCTGCGTGCTCAGCGCCCGCAGCGCGGTGACCGACCGGATCGCCGCCCTGGAAAAGGGTGCCGACGACTATCTCACCAAGCCCTTCGACCTCGGCGAACTCGTGGCCCGGTTGCGTGCGTTGCTGCGGCGCAGACCGGTCACCGGCGCGTCCAACGGCGAGACGATCCGGGTCGGTGAGGTGGCGATCGATCTGGCCGGGCACCGGGTGCGCGCGGCCGGGCGCCCCGTCGACCTGACCAAGCGCGAGTTCGAACTGCTGGCGATGCTGGCCCGTAACGAGGGCATCGTGCTGGGTCGCGAACAGATCCTGTCCACCGTGTGGGGCTACGACTTCAGCACCGACACGAATGTGGTGGATGTGTTCGTGTCGTATCTGCGCCGGAAACTGGAGGCCGACGGGGTGGAGCGAGTGGTGCACACCGTGCGCGGGGTCGGGTTCGTCATGCGGGAGCAGCCGTGAGAACGCGCTCCTGGTCGTTGCGTACCCGGGTGGCGGTGGTGTCGGCGGTGGTCGCCGCGGTCGTCGCGGTGACACTCGGGCTCACCTACGCGGCACTGTTGAAAGCGGCGGGTGATCGTCAGCTCGACGAGACCGTGTCGACGATGCGGGTGATCGTCGCCCATCCCGCCCATCGAATCCCTTCCGCACCACCGGTTCCGCCCGAGCCTGCGACTCCCTTCGAAACGTCACCTGCGCCCGCACCGGACGAGGTCGCACCGGACGGCTCGGCCGGTCCGCTACCCAACGGTCGACCGCTCACTCGCCCCGCGCCGCCGGATGTCGGGCTGGCGCTCGTGCAGGGCGCGCCGGGCATGGTCGTGCGGCTGAACCCCGACCGCGATCTGATCGATGCCGCCATCACCCGCAGCCAGCTGATCGGGCTCGGCATCGGCGTGGGCGGAGTGCTCGTCGCGGCCGGATTGGGTTGGGTGCTCGCCGGTTTCGCGGCCCGGCCGCTGCGCAGGCTCGCCTCGGCCACACACGAGATCGACACCCTCGACCGCCTGCCACCGTTGCCGGGGCGCGGGGTCAGGGAGGCCGAGGAACTGTCCGACGCCATCAACCGCATGCTCACGCGTCTGGAAACCGCGCACGGACAGACCAATCAGGCCCTGGCGAGCGCCCGCGATTTCGCCGCCGTCTGCGCGCACGAACTGCGCACCCCGCTCACCGCCATGCGCACCGATCTGCAGGTGCTCGCCGGTACCGAACTGCCCGCCGAGCAGCGCGGCATTGTCCTGGCCGACGTGCTGGAGGCCGAACGCCAGATCGAGCACACCCTCACCGATCTCGAGCGCCTGGCCGTCGGCGAACTCACCGACCGCGCCGCATTCGAACCGTTCGAACTGTGCGAAACCCTCGACCGCGCCGTACAGAACGCGCGCCGCACCCACCCCGGCACCGAGATCACCCTCACCGCCTGCGATCCGGTCCCGATGACCGGGCTGCCCGGCGGCATCATGCTGATCGTGACGAACGCCGTGGCCAACGCGGTACACCACGGCCGGGCGAGCGTGGTGCAGGTCCGGGCGGAGCCGGGCTCGATCACCATCGACGACAACGGCACCGGCATCCCGGAGCACCTGGGCGCCAACGCTTTCGACCGCTTCGTCAAACGTCCCGGTTCACCCGGATCGGGACTCGGCCTGGCGCTGGTTCGTCAACAGGCCGAATTACACGGCGGTACAGCCCAATTGAGCCGCAGCCCGCTCGGCGGCACACGCCTCACCGTGCGTGTGCCCACCGAACCCGGCTGAGTTACTTGCCCTTCGGCTTGTCCGAGGAGGCGTCCGAGGACAGCGCTGCCACGAAAGCCTCCTGCGGCACATCGACCCGGCCGATGGTCTTCATGCGCTTCTTGCCTTCCTTCTGCTTCTCGAGCAGCTTGCGCTTACGGCTGATGTCACCGCCGTAGCACTTGGCGAGCACGTCCTTGCGGATGGCACGGATGTTCTCGCGCGCGATGATCTTCGAGCCGATCGCCGCCTGGATGGGCACCTCGAACTGCTGACGCGGGATGAGTTCGCGCAGCTTGGTCGTCATCTTGTTGCCGTAGGGCTGGGCCGCGTCCTTGTGCACGATGGCGCTGAACGCGTCGACAGCCTCACCCTGCAACAGGATGTCGACCTTCACCAGCGCGGCTTCCTGCTCGCCCGCCTCTTCGTAATCGAGGCTGGCGTAGCCGCGCGTGCGCGACTTCAGCGAATCGAAGAAGTCGAAGATGATCTCGGCCATCGGCAGCGTGTACCGCATCTCGACGCGGGTCTCGGACAGGTAGTCCATGCCGAGCAGCTCGCCGCGCCGGGACTGACACAGCTCCATGATGGAACCGATGAACTCGCTCGGTGCGATCACGGTGCACTTGGTGACCGGCTCGAAAGCCTGGCGCACCTTGCCCTCCGGCCAGAACGAGGGATTGGTGACGATGTGTTCTTTACCGTCTTCCATGACCACGCGGTAGATCACATTGGGCGCGGTGGAGATGAGGTCGAGACCGAACTCGCGCTCGAGGCGTTCGCGGGTGATCTCCATGTGCAGCAGACCGAGGAAGCCGCAGCGGAAGCCGAAACCGAGCGCCACCGAGGTTTCCGGCACGTAGGTGAGCGCGGCGTCGTTGAGCTGGAGCTTGTCCAGGGCGTCGCGCAGGTTCGGGTAGTCCGAACCGTCCACCGGGTAGAGGCCGGAGTAGACCATCGGCTGGGGTTCGCGGTACCCGGTGAGGGCCTGCGTCGCGCCGTCGCGGGCGCTGGTGATGGTGTCACCGACCTTGGACTGGCGAACGTCCTTCACGCCGGTGATGAGGTAGCCCACCTCGCCGACGCCCAGACCCTGGGTGGGCTTGGGTTCGGGCGAGACGATGCCGATCTCGAGCAGTTCGTGGGTCGCGCCGGTCGACATCATCTTGATCTTCTGACGCGGGGTCAGCTTGCCGTCGACCACGCGGATGTAGGTGACCACACCGCGGTAGGTGTCGTAGACGGAGTCGAAGATCATGGCGCGGGCGGGCGCGTCGGCGTCGCCGACCGGCGGCGGGACCAACCGGACCGCCTCGTCGAGCAGCGCGGGCACACCGACGCCGGTCTTGCCGGACACGCGGAGCACGTCGTCGGGTTCACAGCCGACGATGTGGGCGATCTCGGCGGCGTAGCGATCCGGGTCGGCGGCGGGCAGGTCGATCTTGTTCAGGACCGGGATGATCGTGAGGTCCTTGTCCATCGCCAGGTAGAGATTGGCGAGGGTCTGTGCCTCGATCCCCTGCGCGGCGTCGACCAGCAGGATCGCACCCTCACAGGCCTCCAGCGCGCGCGACACCTCGTAGGTGAAGTCGACGTGGCCCGGGGTGTCGATCAGGTGCAGCACGTAGTCGGTGCCGTCGACCTGCCACGGCAGGCGGACGTTCTGCGCCTTGATGGTGATCCCGCGCTCGCGCTCGATGTCCATCCGGTCCAGGTACTGGGCGCGCATCGCCCGCTCCTCGACCACACCGGTCAGCTGCAACATCCGATCGGCCAGGGTCGACTTGCCGTGGTCGATGTGGGCGATGATGCAGAAGTTCCTGATCCGCGACGGATCGGTGAACGTCGTATCGGCAAAGCTGGAAGCCACTCCACTCCTCGAGGGGTATCGGCGAACTGGGTCCATCGTCCCATGACCACACGCGCGGCTCTGTCACCGGTGCACCGGAGCCGGGTCAGTCGTTATATTTCCAAGCATGGCCAGCAGTTGGAACACTCTCGGCAAGCAGCTCGGCGTGATCGCCAAGGAGCAGGGGCCGAAGATCGTGCGCAAGCAGGGACCTCGGCTGCTCGAGAAGCTGGCGGGTGCCTTGGGCGGCGCCAAGCCCGGCCCCGTCGTGCCGGTGCGCCCGACCGCCTCGACACCGGTGCCGACCGCGCATCGGGCCCGCCAGATCGTGTACTGCCCGCAATTGGACGGGCGCGCCGACCCGGGTGAGGTCGTGTGGACCTGGGTGCCGTTCGAGGAGGACCCGACCAACGGCAAGGACCGGCCGGTGCTGGTGGTCGGCCGCGACCGTAAAACGCTGCTCGGGCTGATGCTGTCGTCGAAACCCGAACGCGCGCACGACCGCAACTGGGTGGGCATCGGCTCGGGCCCCTGGGACCACGCGGGCCGGGCGAGCTGGGTGCGGCTGGACCGGGTGCTCGATGTGCCCGAGGACGGTATCCGGCGCGAAGGCGCGATCGTCGAACGCAAGACCTTCGACCTGGTCGCGCATCGGCTGGTGGCCGAATACAGCTGGAGCTGACGCGACGACCCCCGACCCGGACGCACCGGATCGGGGGTCGTGACAGCCCGGTTCAGCTCAGTACATCCCGGGAACGGCCGAAGATCATGCCGTACACCAATGCCCCGAGCACGCCGCCGATCAGCGGGAACACGAAGAACGCCCACACCTGACCCATCGCGCCGTCCTGGTACGGGGCGACCGCGAGGCTGCGCGCCGGATTGACCGAGGTGTTGTCGACCGGGATCGAGATCAGGTGGATCACCGCGAGCGTGAATCCGATCGACATACCGGCCAGCGGCACATCCGAGAGGCGGTCGGTCGACGCGAGCACGACGAAGACCAGCACCGCGGTGAGCATCACCTCGATGATGATCATGGCCGCCATGCCGTACCCGTTCTGCACCACGACCTCGCCGAGCGGGCCGGTGGCCGCCGACGGACTGTGCTTGCCCCAGCCGTTGGCACCGAGACCGTCGACCGGCCGGTCGTAGCTCGGCAGGTTCTTGGCCACCGCGAACAGCACCAGCCCGGCCAGGAGGCCACCGATGAGCTGGGCGACCCAGTACCCGACCGCCGAGACGACCGTGACCCGCCCGAGCAACAACTGGCCGAGGGTGACCGCGGGGTTCACATGGCAGCCCGAGATCGGCCCGATGGAGTACACGAGGAACAGCAGGGTGAGACCGAAGGCCAGCGCCACACCGAGCGCACCCACCCGATCACCGGCGATGACCGCGGTGCCGACACCGCCCATGACGAGAAGGAAGGTGCCGAGCGCTTCCGCGGCCCATTTCTTGGGCTCGGGGATGACTTCGGGTTCACTGAGTTCTTGTGCTGTGAGCGACATCGCGACCACCTCTCCGGGAGAATGATCCCCGCGACGAGCGGGGTCCGCACGAGCGTTTCGGACATTACGCCAGGCGAGTGACCTCTACAACGACCGCGAGGTCCGTCGAGCCGCCGCCGGAGAACACCCCTTTCAACGGCGGTACGTCCGCGTAGTCCCGCCCGACACCCACCGACACGTGCTGCTCATTGAGCGCCAGATTGTTGGTCGGGTCGTAACCCCACCACTGTCCCGTCCACGCCTCGACCCAGGCGTGCGACTCCCCCGCGACCGCCTCCCCGATCGGCGCGGCCGGGTTCGGATGCAGATATCCCGACACATAGCGACTGGGAATTCCCATGGCGCGCAACAACACCAGGGTCAGGTGCGCGTAGTCCTGGCAGACACCACGCCGTTCGGCGAAGGCCTGCGTGGCCGAGGTGTGCACCGAGGTGGTGCCCGCGCTGTAGTCCATTTCCCGGTGCACCCATTCGGCCGCCCGGACCACCGCTCGGGCGGGCGAGACGCCGTGCGCCAACTGCCCGGCCACGGCGTCCAGGGACTCGTCGCGGGGAACGTAGGAGGTGGGACCGAGCATTTCGTCGAACCGGTCGACGGTGCGTTCGCCACGCAGCTCGGCCCAGGTCAGTTCCGTCGCCGGTTCGGTGAAGGGTTCGGTTTCCACCACCGAGGACCCGCTCACCTCCAGCTCGGTGTGCGGGGCGTGCAGATCGAACGCGGTGACGGCCGTCCCCCAGTAGTCGGTGTAGCGGTAGGACCGGGTGGCGGGCACGGTTTCGACGCGGTTGAGGATCACGTTCTGCCTGCTGTCGGCCCTCGGAGTGAGCCTTGCCTCGTTGAACGAGCGCGTCACCGGCGCGTCGTAGATGTATCCGGTGGTGTGCACCACCCGCATTCGCCAGCTCACAGCTCCCCCTCCACGGTCACGGTGGCGTCGGTGCCGCGCCGCACATCGGTCCAGGCCACCCACGGGGCGGCGTGGAAGTACTGCCGCGACACCGCTTCCCCGACATCGCGGCACGCCTTCTGCAAGGCGAGCAACCGGGTCTGCAGGTTTTCCAGCAGCACGCCGGGCGGCAGGAATTCCAGTTCGCTGCGGGCCCGGCCGAGCACCCGTTGCGCTTCGTGGCGGGCACCGACGCGGCTGCCCGGCCGCTGATCCAGCTCGGTCAGGCAGGCCTCGGCGACCAGCAACGCGTGGAACACCGAACGCGGGAAAAGGCGGTCGAGCAGGATGAATTCGGCCACCCGTGCCGCGTCGAGCGCGCCACGATGGGTGCGCAGGTAGGTGTCGTGGGCGCCCGCCGAGCGCAGCACCGTCACCCAGGCGGGTGAGGAGGTGCGGTCACCGGCGCGCGACAGCAGCAAGCGGACCATCATGTCGATGCGTTCGATGGAACGACCGAGCAGCAGGAAGCGGTACCCGTCGTCGCGGCTCAGCGTCGAGTCGGTCAGGCCCGTGAACATCGCCGCGCGATCCTTGACGTAGGCGAAGAATTCGTGCGGACCGAGCCCACGTGCCGCCTGCTCGGCGGCCGCCAGCCCGTTGTAGGTGGTGTTGAGGCACTCCCACATCTCGCTGGAGGTGACTTCCCGTGCACCACGGGCATTTTCACGCGCCTTCGCGATGGACTCGCTGATGGACACACCGTGCTCGTGGCTGAACGCGACCAGATCGGTGACCGACCAGACGTCCAGGCGCAACCCGTCGGGCGGTTCGATGCCGAGCACCTCCAGCAGGACCCGTGAGGTGCGGTCGGCATCGACGGTGGCGTCCTCGAGCAGCTGATGGACGGCCACATCGAGGATGCGGGCGGTGTCGTCGGCGCGCTCGACGTAGCGGCCGATCCAGTACAAGGATTCGGCATTGCGGGCGAGCATGTGGTCAATCCCCGATCAGCCGCTGGGTCTGTTGTTGCTGCTGCTGTTGCTGATGAGCCTGCGAGGTGGTCAGGTCGCGGCCCTGCTCGAACGGATCGGCGCGGAGCGGATCACTCACCAGCTGCGGACCGGCCAGCTCGCTGTCGTCGGAGCGGCCTGCCAGCACCCAGGTGTCCTTGCTGCCACCGCCCTGGCTCGAGTTCACCACCAGCGACCCTTCGGGCAGCGCGACGCGGGTGAGGCCGCCGGGCAGCACCCAGATGCTGTCGCCGTCGTTCACCGCGAACGGGCGCAGATCCACGTGCCGCGGGACCAGGTCGTCACCGATCTTGGTCGGCACCGTCGAGAGCTGCACCACCGGTTGCGCGATCCAGCCTCTCGGATCGGCGCACACCTTGCGGCGGACGGCATCGAGTTCGGCGCGGTCGGCGTCGGGGCCGATCACGATGCCGTAGCCGCCCGACCCCTCCACCGGTTTGACCACCAGTTCGTCGATCCGGTCGAGCACCTCCGCGCGTTCGTCGTCGAGCCAGCACCGGAAGGTGTCGACATTGGGCAGGATCGGTTTCTCGCCCAGGTAGTACTCGATGATCGCCGGCACATAGGTGTAGATGAGTTTGTCGTCGCCCACGCCGTTGCCGACGGCACTGGAGATCACCACATTGCCCGCGCGGGCGGCGTTGAGCACACCGGCGACGCCGAGCACCGAGTCCGGGCGGAAGTGCATCGGGTCGAGGTAGATGTCGTCGATGCGGCGGTAGATCACGTCGACCTGCCGTTCCCCCTCGGTGGTCCGCAGGTAGACGACATTGTCGCGGCAGAACAGGTCACGACCCTCGACCAGCTCCACCCCCATCTGCCTGGCCAGCAGCGAATGCTCGAAATACGCCGCGTTGTGCACGCCGGGCGTGAGGACGACCACCGTCGGATCGGCCTCGTTGGGTGCCGCCGAGGCACGCAATGCCCGCAACAGGTGCGCCGGATAGTCGCCGACCGCGCGGACCAGGTGCGAGGAGAACAGGTCGGGGAAGACGCGCGCCATCGTCCGCCGGTTCTCCATCACATAGGAGACCCCCGACGGCGAGCGCAGGTTGTCCTCGAGCACCCGGAAATCGCCGTGCTCGTCACGCACCAGGTCGATGCCCGACACATGGATACGCACACCGTTGGGCGGGACGATGCCCGCGGCCTCGCGGTGGAAATGCGCGCAGGAAGTGACCAGGCGCTTCGGGATCACCCCGTCGCGCAGGATGTTCTGCTCGCCGTACACGTCGGCCAGGAACAGCTCGAGCGCGCGGACCCGCTGGGTGATGCCCCGCTCGAGATGCGCCCACTCGGCGGCCGCGATCACCCTCGGCACCAGATCGAGGGGAAACGGCCGCTCCTGGCCCGACAGGGAGAAGGTGATGCCCTGATCGATGAACGCGCGATCCAGGGCAGCGGAGCGTTTGGCCAGATCGTGGAGGTCGTTGGCGGCCATCGCCGCGTGAATGCCCCGGTAGGGCGCGCGGGCCTTGCCGTTCGCGTCGAACATCTCGTCGAAGGCATCGGCGAAGCGACCGGGCCCGTAGCCGTGGAACAAACCGGTGTGTGCGACCGCCGGATGACCGTTCGTGCTCACCAACGCCGGTGAGGCGGATCGTGCCGTACCCGGCGTTGTGGTGGAGGTCATGGGAGAAAACTGTCCACTACCCGGCGACAACGTCGTGTGAGCCACACGTAAATTTCTCGCATCACCTGAAACGGGTGAACTCGCCGCCCACACCGGCGCGGACGGGCAGGGCCGATTTCGCCGGGCGGTGCGGAGCTGGTAACCTCGATCTTCGGCGCGGTGTTACCCGTAGTTCAGCACCATCTGCTGCATCGTGGGCGCGCGCCCGACGAGCTTTCAAGACATACCACCCAGCGACAGGAAACCAGAGGATACAGGCGTGGCCAACATCAAGTCCCAGATGAAGCGGATCCGTACCAACGAGGAAGCGCGCAAGCGCAACCAGTCGGTCAAGTCCGCGCTGCGCACCGCGATCCGCAACTTCCGCGAAGCTGCTGCCAGCGGTGACAAGGAAAAGGCTGCCGAGCAGCTGCAGTTCGCGAGCCGCAAGCTCGACAAGGCTGCCTCCAAGGGCGTCATCCACGCCAACCAGGCCGCCAACAAGAAGTCCGCGCTCGCGCTGGCTCTGAACAAGATCTGATCTGCCCGGGTCGCTGTACCCGGTTCGCAAGACGCAGCCGCCGTGGCCTCGATGACCACGGCGGCTTTTGTCGTCGGCTACCATTCCGCGCATGTTGACGGTGTACGCGAATCAGACGGTGGTACGAGGCGACGACCTGGCCGAGGTGATCCGCGCGGCGGAGATCCTCGGGCTCGGTCTCAAGATCGAGAACGTGATGGTGCCCGACGAGGACGGCGGCTACAGCGTCGCCTGGGTCGTCACCCGTGAGGACGAGATCCCGCTCTACGAGGAGTGGGAGGGCCGGTACGAGGACCTCGAGGAAGACGAGGAGGCCCTCGCCGTCATCGGCGACTGACCCTCAGCCGGTGGCACGCAGGTCGAGGATGCGCGCGAGCGCGTGCTCCACGGCGAAGGTGGCATCGGCGGCGCCGCCCTTGACGTCGGCGTTGAGGGCGGCCACCACCTGCAGGGCGGTGCCGATCGAGGCCGGGTTCCAGCCACGCGCCTGCGCTTGGGCCTTCTTCACCTTCCACGGCGGCATACCGAGCTGCTGAGCCAGCTTGAACGGGTCGCCGCGACCGGCCGATCCCACCTTGGCGATGGTGTGGACCGAGTCGGCCAGCGCGTCGGCCAGCAGCACGTGTGGGACGCCCCGGTCGGTCGCCCAGCGCAGCGCCTCCATCGCGGCCGACCGGTCGCCTGCCACAGCGAGTTCGGCGACATCGAAACCGGTCACCTCGGCGCGGCCCGAGTAGTACCGGCGCACGGCGTTCACATCGATCTTGCCGCCGGTGTCGGACACCAGCTGCGAACAGGCCGCGGCCAGTTCACGCAGCTCGAACCCGACGCATTCGATCAGCACCTGCACCGCTTCGGCACCGACCTTCACGCCCGCGGCCCGGAACTCGCCGCGTACGAATTCCACCCGCTCCGCCGGTTTGGTGAGCTTGGCGCACTCGTGCACCACGGCGCCCTGCTTCTGCAGCGCCGGGACCAGCGCCTTGGCGCGGCCGCCACCGGAGTGCAGCACCATCAGGACCACGCCGGGCGGCGGGTCGGCGGCCGCGTCGGTGATCACCGCCACCGCGTCCTTGCCCGCCTCGGCCGCCGATTCGAGCACGATCACGCGGTCTTCGGCGAACAGTGAGGGGCTGAGCAGTTCGGCCAGTTCGGCGGTGCTGGCGTCACCGGCGCGCATCCGGTCCACCGGCACCGAGTCCGGGTCGGGTGCCCCCGCCCGTACCTCGCTCATCACCCGCGCGACAGCGCGCTCGACCAGCAGTTCCTCGTCACCGAGAACCAGATGCACCGCAGGGAGTTCGCTCACGAGGCGATCCTACGTAGGGGGACCGACGGGATCGGCGAGGGTCGCGATACCGCTGCTCGTCCGCCGCGCACGGGTCCTGTCGCGCGAGCGATCGCGTTGTGTCGGCTTCTCCCTGTAGCGCCTCACGGATGGGATCGCTCCGTCCCCGGCACCGAAGTGCTCGACGTGAACGAAGTGTCGGTGGCGGTAGTCGGCGGGACTTGACCATCCGTTGTTCTGTCGCTGTCCCGAGCACGATGACATCGCCGTCGAGGTCGGTTCGGGCGATTGTCGCGCCCAGGGCGGTGAGCACCCCGATGACATCGGGATGTGGATGTCCGAAGGTGTTGTCGGTGCCGGAGCTGATCAATGCCAGGCGCGGCCGGACCGCGCGCAGGAATTCCGCTGTCGTCGTCCGCGAACCGTGGTGCGGAACTTTGAGCACGTCGGCCCTGATGTCGTTGTCGCGCATCATCTTCCGCTGAGCCTCGCTCTCGATGTCCCCCGTCAGCAGAACCGTCCCGAGTGCCGTGCGCGCCCGCACCACCAGCGACCGATCATTGGCATCATCGAGTTCCAGCGAACCAGGTGCCCGCTCCCCCGGCGCGAGAACGTCGAGTTCTGTCGCCCCGAACCGCAACACATGCCCCTGATGCAGCTCGATCAGCGGGATCCCCGCGTCCTCCGCAAGCTCCACGACCCTGCGCACCCCGTCGCCTGAATGGTCATGAGCGCCAATGCTCTCCGTTGCGGTCGTCTCACTCGACGCAGACCGAGCACAGGCTGTCGGCAGCCCCGAGGTAACTCTCAGCATCTCCGCAGCAGTCCTCGGCTGTGATCCAAAAGTTGGCGTGGGGCAGGTGGGTGGGTGGGTTTCGCCGGGGGCGGTGGCGATGACGTCTACTGCGCGGCCGTGGAGGGCGCCCGCGAAACCGTCGATGTGGTCGGCGTGCGGGTGGGTGAGGATCAGGAGGGGAATCCGGGTGACCCGGAGGCGGTCGAGGCAGCGGCGGATGGGGCGGGGGTCGGGGCCGACGTCGACGACTATGGCGGCATCAGGGGCGACAGCGACAGCGAGGGCGTCTCCCTGGCCGACATCACACATGGCCAGGACCCAGCCCGCGGGTGGCCACCCGGGGTGCCAGAGCCGGACAGGGACCAGGACGATGGCGATACCGAGACAGACGACGGCAAGGAGCCGACGCGCCCGCGACCAGCGCAGGGCCGCGACCAGGACGATCATCAGAGCGGCCGCCACAAGGCCCGCAGCAGTGCCCGACTGCACCGTGACGGCGGCACCGGGGAGGGCGGCGGCGTGTTCGGCGACGCCGAGCAACCACCACAGTGGCGGGCGCGCACACCACAGCACCCACACGGCCGCGTCCACCCACAGGCACGCGACTACGGCACCGACCGCTCCGATCACCGTGATCACTCCGACCACGGGTGCGACGAGGGCATTGGCGGCGACGGCTACCAGGCTCACCCGCCCGGACAGGGCGACCATCAGTGGCAGTGTCACGACGAAGGCCGCCGCCGACACCGCGAGAATCTCGGCGGATACACGCCACCACCCGCGCTCGCGCAACCAGTCCGCCCAGCTCGGTGCGAGCAGGATCAGCCCGGCCGTGGCGAGTACCGACAGTGCGAATCCCGCGCTCACCGCTAATTCCGGTGCGACGGCGAGCAATCCGATCACCGCACCACACAGTGCGGGTAGTGCCTGTTTGCGTCGGCCTGTCAGCAGGGCAAGCACCGTCACCGAACCCATTGCGGCGGCGCGCAGCACGCTGGGATCCGGGCGGGCGAGGATCACGAACATCACCACTGCCCCCGCGGCGGTCGCTGCCCTGGTTCGCGGTCCGGCGGTGAGGATACGGGTCAAGCCGAGCAGCGCGCTCAACAAGATTGTGAAATTGGCGCCGCTGACGACGCATAAGTGTTGCAAGCCGGCGATTTCGAAGGCATCCCTGACCTCGTTCGACAGCGCGGCGGTGTCGCCGACGACCAGGGCGGGTAGCAGTCCCGCCGCGTCGGGCGGGAGGGCGCGCGCCGCTGCGTCGGATAGGTCGGCGCGTACACCTGTCGCGAGTCGTTGCCACCAGGGCGGAACACCGATGCGCTCCGGTTCGGCGATCGCCCGCAACGTGGCAACGGTGAGGTCGGTCCGCAACGGTTCGCTCACCGTTCCCCGGAACCGAACCACCTGTCCCGGCGCGAGTTTCGCCCACTCCTCCCCGGCAGCGAGAACCACCAGCGCGCCACCGGCGTGTGTGCGGTGCGCACCATTGCCGAACTCGCGCAGTCCTGCCCGGATGATCCATCGCCGTTCACCGCCGAACGAGCCTGCCCGAATCTGTTTGGCGTCGTCGGAGATCTCCGCTACCACGGTCACGGTTCGCCCGACCGATTCCCGCAACGGATGCGCCTGCATGTGATGTTCGCGCCACGCGGCCGCCGCCCCGAACCCGGCGCCGAGCAGCATCGTCGCTGTCCCCGCCACAGCGACGACCCGCCACCGTTCCCGCCGATGCGCTATCGCCCACAACAACCCGACCCACGCGCCGATCGCTCCCAGCACCACCAAGACGGCCAGCACCACCCCCGCTCGCCACCCGAGGGTCAGGGCGATGAGCGTTGCCGCCCAGCACCCGAGCGCCGCGGGTACCAGCCGCATATCGAGGACCTCGGGCTCCTCCTGATCCTCGTCGGCCGCCGTGTTCTCCGGCCTCACCGATGGACGACGGCTCGACCCCGGCGATGTGAACGACCTGCCGACCGACGCGGAACCGGTCGCCAACGGCCGATCGACAGCCCCACTCAGCGTTTTCGCTCTCGCCCTATCCGCCCCGACCCTCATCCCGCCGCACCGGCGGTGTGCACAGCCTGATCACGCCGGCCGGTGCCGACCGCGCCCCGCACACGGGTCATGTCGTGACCAGATCGCGCAGGCGAGCCAGTCGGGCCGGACCGATACCGTTCACCTCACCGAGTTGCGCCACATCGGTGAACGGGCCATTGGTCGTCCGCCACGTGATGATCGCCTTCGCGGTGACCGGTCCGACGCCGGGCAGCGCATCGAGTTCGGCCTCGGTCGCCGAGTTGAGGTCGACTCGCGAACTGCCTCCGGCCGCACCGGGACCGGGGCCCGCGATGGCCCCCGCCGAGCTCGAACCCGGTGGCCCACCGGCGGCACTGATCATCGCGCTGCCCTGCACGGGTTGGCCCGCCAGCGGCCCTGCGGCACCGACAACCACCTGATCACCATCGGTCAGCCGCTGGGCAAGGTTCAGCCCCGCGAGGTCGGCACCCTCGCGGGCACCACCTGCCACCTCGATCGCGTCGGCGACCCGTGCCCCGCCGGGCAGACGATGCAATCCGGCACGGTGCACCAACCCAACGACGCTGACGACGAGTTCCCCACTCCCGCCCCCGATTCCGGCTCCCGGATCAGCGGTCGCGGCACCGCTCGCCGCCGCGACCACAGCGGTCTGTTCAGCGCGTGGAGTGATGTGCTCGGCGCGCAGTGCCGGTACCGGTGGCACCGCCTGCGATACCGGGCGATCGCGCATCACCATCACTCCGGTCAGCACCACCGCGACCAAGCCGATGATCCCGAGCGCCAGCGCACCGCGCCGTCCCGGATCCATACGAGCCTGACGAAAACGTTCCGGCACCAGTTTGTTCCGTCCGCGTCGACCTTCCTCGTCCAGCCAGCCGGGCGTCCCCACCTCGCCCGGCGGACCGTCCGCAGGAGTCAGTTCGTCGTCGTCCCAGTGGCCGGCCCGTGGCGGGTCAGCGGCCCCGCCTCGCCGGTAATCG
Organism: Nocardia rosealba; assembly: GCF_020216065.1. Classification (GTDB taxonomy): domain Bacteria; phylum Actinomycetota; class Actinomycetes; order Mycobacteriales; family Mycobacteriaceae; genus Nocardia; species Nocardia rosealba. The sequence continues at coordinate 238,972 of NZ_JAIWNA010000004.1, read as the reverse complement.
AGGGGCTCGTCGTCCGCCTCCCACCGAGCCGTCGTGTGCGGTCGTGGTTTGTCTTGCACCGCGAGCCCGCCCAACCGCTGCCGAACTCGCTCGTGCTCTTCGTGTCGTGGCATGGCGGCGACGCTAGCCATCGGCTCTCCTCGAAACCCGCTGCCCACCTGCACTTTCGACGGGCCTGTGGATAACTCGCACCCTGTGGACAACTCTCGGTCAGCGGCGCTTTTCCGCCGACCCCCGGCGGTGCTCACCGAATACCGTGCGCTCATGGCCGATTCGCAGTACGCAGGTACACATGGACCTGGCACAACGCTTCCGCGACTTCGCGGTGCGGGAAGTCCACACCAACTCCCCGCTGTACTACCGCCGTGCCCTCGACATCGCCGAGGACCCGGCCGTGCTGGCCTTGCTCGCACGGCTGCCCGCCGAGAAACAGCAACCCAACCTCGTGCTCGCCGCCGCGACGGTGAACGGTGTGAACGCGGTGGCCTACAGCGAATTCCGCACGCAGCTGATCGAACGGTGGGACGCGATCGCGACAACCGCGTTGTCCCACCGCACACAGACCAACGAGGTCGGCCGTGCGGCGACACTGCTTCCGATGCTGGCCGGGCTGCCGGGCCCACTCGCACTCGTCGAGGTCGGTGCCTCCGCGGGTTTGTGTCTCTACCCGGACCGTTTCAGCTACCGATACGGCACAACAGTGCTGAACCCGCCGGACGGCGAGTCACCGGTGGTGTTGCCCTGCACCGTGACCGGCCCGGTCCCCGTGCCGACCGCCCTGCCGGAGGTCGTCTACCGGGCGGGCGTCGATCTGAACCCCCTCGACGTCACCGACCGGCACAGCCGCGAATGGTTGGAGGCACTCGTCTGGCCCGGCCAGGAGGACCGGAAGACCCGATTGCGCGCGGCCTGCGAGATCGTCGCGGCCGACCCACCGATCCTTGTCACGGGCGACCTGAACGAACGCATCACCGAACTCGTGTACGCCGCGCCGCCCGACAGCACCGTGGTGGTCTTCCACAGCGCCGTCCTCACCTACCTGGCGCCGGAAGCCAGGGAACAGTTCCGCGCGACAGTGCGATCACTGCCCTGCCACTGGATTTCCCAGGAAGGCACGGGCGTGCTGCCCTGGCTGTCCGACCGGCTCCCGCCACGAGCGTCCGAGAAAGCACGCATGGTGCTCGCGCTGGACGAGGTCGCGTCGGGCTTCGCCGACCCGCACGGCCGGTCGCTGGACTGGTTCGGTCCGGCGTAGCGGGATCAGAGGCGGCGCATCACCGAGACGACTTTGCCGAGGATGACGGCGTCGTCGCCGTCGATCGTCGAATAGGCGGGGTTGCACGGTTCGAGGTGGATGTGGCCGTTGCGGCGGCGGTACACCTTCACGGTCGCCTCCTCACCGATCATGGCCGCCACGATGTCGCCGGAGTCGGCCTCACGCTGGCTGCGGACGACGACGAGATCGCCGTCGCAGATGGCGGCGTCGATCATCGAGTCGCCGCGCACGCGCAGGCCGAAGACCTCACCGCGTCCGACCAGCTCGCGTGGCAGCGTCAAGACATCGTCGGCATGCTGCTCGGCGGTGATCGGCGTGCCTGCCGCGATGTCACCGACAACCGGCACGCTGACGGCGGAATCGGAGCCCGCGCCGGGTGCGCCACGCAGGAACAGGCGCACGTCGATGGGCCGGGTCATCGCCGCACTGCGGCGCAGAAAACCGTCCTCCTCCAACGCCTTCAGATGTTTGGAGACCGTCGAGGTGGATCGCAGCCCCACCGCCTCGGCGATCTCGCGCGTACTCGGCGGATAACCGTGCGCGAGCACCGAATCCCGGATCACCGCGAGGATGTGTTGCCTGCGCGGCGGCATGTTCGAGGTATCGGGAAAGTCGAACTCGTCGAATGCGGTCACGCTGGCATCGTAGAGCCCGGCCACCGCACCCTTTCAGGCCAGGTTCTTGGCGAAGCAGTTCGACAGCGGCAGCTCGTGATACGGCGCGAACAGTGGGATCCGGTGATATCCGCTGCGTTCGTAGAACCGCACAGCATCGGGTTGCAGATGCCCGGTCTGCAGGATGAGTCGCGGTTGCCCCGCCTCCCGCGCCGCCGCTTCGGCGGCCGCGAGCAAAGCCGTGGCTGTGCCCGTGCCACGAAAGGCCGGTCGGACGAACATCCGCTTGAGCTCCAGATCCCCGGCGTTCCAGCGTACTGCGGCATGGCCCGCGGGCGTCCGGCCCGCGTAGGCCACGAAGGTCTTGTGGACGGTGCGCGGGTCGACGAGTGTCGGCGGCGGCCCGACGAATTCGATGTAGGCGTAGCGCGGGCCGACCTCTGCCGACATCTCCGCGCGCAGCACGTCCGCGTCCGGATGCTCCCAGTCGACGGTCAGCACTTCGACGGCAGGCGGGGTCGGTCGCGTGGTGGAGGCGGTCATGTTCTCTACCGTAAGCAGGCAACCGATCCGGGCGCGCCGGTTGTCGTCACCGAGATTCTCTACCTAGGTGCATCCGCCGGGCAGCACCGCGACACCGAGGGCGCCCACACCCAGATGGACACCGAGAGTGGGGCCGAATTCCGCGATGTGGAGTTCGGTGAGGGTGGGATTCTGTTCGCGCAATTGGCCGGCCAGGGACTCGGCGGCCTCGGCGGCACCCAGATGCTGGATACCGAGGGCTACGCCGTCGGTGCCCGCGGCGGACGTCGCGGCGGCGACGAGCTTGGTGACGGCGCGCGACCGTGTACGCACTTTTTCCCGCAGCTCCAGTTTGCCCTCGACCAGCTGCAACAGTGGTTTGGTGACGAGCTCGCTGCCGAAGAAGGCAGCCGCGCTGCTGAGCCTGCCGCCCTTGCGCAACTGTTCGGTGCGGTTCACCAGAATGAAGGTGCGGGCACGGGTGGCGGCGGCCGCCGCACACTCGTAGACCGCGTCGAGGGTGTCACCGGCCCGGGCACGGCGGGCGGCGCCGAGTACAGGCAACCCCGTGGCCAAGCCCGCGCCGAGCGAATCAACCAGGCGCACACGGCCGTCGGCGCCCATCTCGCGCACTGCTTGTCGCCCGGCCTCCCAGGTCGCCGACAGCATGCGCGACAGATGCACGGCGACCACTCCGTCGCCGCCGCTGTGGTCCATGGCGCGTTCGTAGGCCTCGCGCAATTCACCCGGCGAGGCCGCCGACGTGGTGACCGAGTCGGCGCTGTAGTCGATCTCGACCGGCTCGACGCCCTCGCGCAGCTGCCGATCACCGACCAGCACGTGCAGAGGCACCACTTCGATACCGAGATCGGCGACGAGGTCGGCGGACAACCCGGCCGCCGAATCGGTGACCACCACAACGGCCACGGACTACCGAACCTCCTGCAGCGCCTTGGTCATGGCGGTGGCAACAGCCTGATGCCCGGCCCAGCCCCAGTGGATACCGTCGGGGTTGGCCGATCCCGATTCGATGTCGTCGCGCACGGCTTCGCCGAGGTCGACCAGCGGCACCGAGGTGCGCGCCGACCACGCCCGCAACGCCTTCACCGCGCGCGGCCGACCACGGTGCACGCGACCGTAGGCATCGCAGCGATGCACCGACGGCAACACCGCGACCACCGGCAGCTCCGGACGCAACTGGGTCAGCGCCTCACGCGACTGCTCCAGATAGTCCACGCTCACCCTCGGTGGAAGAGCAACGGGGCGACCGAGTTTCGACAGCTTCGGCTGCAGCCAGTTGTAGGTGGCCCGCACCCCGCGACGCAGCCGGGGCGGACGGATGTAGCGGATCGTCTCCCGCAGAGCGGTGGGCAGCGGAGACGGCAGGGTGTCCATGCCGCCGACAGCGAACACGACAGCCCCCGCGCGCGGCACGGCGGCCCACACCCGGGGATCACCGATCAGTGCCCAGTAGGCGTCACGGCAGGTCCATCCGATCCGGGCGACCAGCTCGACATCCCAATCCAGTTCGGCCGCCACGAGATTCGGCCAGATCCTCGGATCATCGGCCGGCAACCCACCCTTGGGCCCGAAGTAGGCGAGCGAATCGGCGATCACCAACAGCACCGGCCGAGGCGAGGCCTGCTCGACCACCTCGGTCGATACCTCCTGCCGAACCGCGGGTGCCTCCGCATCGACGGTGCTGATCGACTGATTCTGCGGGACAGAAGGTTCCGCGAGAACACTCGGCATCGCGCTCACACCGTCGGCAGGCTGGACCGGGGAAGGCGCGAGCAAGGCCTGCGACTGCACACCGGGCTCCCCTTCGGCCGTGGAGCCGGATTCTGCCGTCTCAGCTCCGAGCAGCGCTTCGGCGGCCGTATCAGCGCGCGCCGAAACCGATTCCGCGTGAGCGATACCGGAAGCGCCGTCCTGCGCGGGAGTAGCTTCGACCTGAGCAACAGTCGAAGTGCTCGCCTGCGGCTGAGCCGTTTCCGTCTGCCTGGGACGGGATTCCGCTTCGGCAGCAACCGATTCACCTGCCCGAGGCAGAGTCGAGTCGGCCCGGTCCACAGTCTGCGTGTCGACCGTGGTGTTCGAGTCGTCCTGCGCACGCGACACGGAGTCGGTGCCCGAGGCCGAAGTCACCGGAGTGCCGGTATCAACCTGGGCCGCAGAGGAATCCGAGCCCTCGGTCAGCGCGTCGGTGCCATCCGCCGAGCCCGCGCCGACAGCATTACCGACATCGTCGACAACCTTCGCCGCTACGGAACCCTCGTCGTCGGACGACTCCTCACCGGAATCGTGTGCACCCGAACCGGACTCGTCATCGGCCGACGAATCGGTCTCGGGTTCGGCGACCGGGGAAGGCGGCGGCCCGAAAAGCGCGTCGGGCAGCGAACGGGTACTGCGAGCGGTGACCTGCTTGAAGAGTTCGTCGGGTACCGAACGGATCGGCTCCTCACGCTCGGGGCGTGCGGGCCGCGCCGGTGGCGGGCCGAACAGCGCGTCCGGCAATTGCCGTCCGGGCTTGGCCGTCACCTGCTGGAACAATTCGTCCGGTACCGATCGGACGGGCTCTTCAGAGGACATCGGGAGCTACCTTCGCCGCTGCGTTCCAAACATCGAGGCGCCAGCCGGGTCGGTCGACATCCGGGCCGTGACTGGACAGCTGCACCCAGCTCGTATTGGCCAGCCCACCGAGGGCAGGCCAGTTCTCCGGTGGCAGATCCAGCAACGCGGCCGTCAGGGCAGCGATCAGCCCGCCGTGCGCAACCAGGATGATAGTCCGACCGGGCCAATCCTGCCGCTCGTTGTACAGTTCGCGCACCACGGGCAGCGACCGGGCGCCGACCTCGAGTTTGCTCTCGCCGCCAGGCGGACGGTAGGTGGCGTCGAGCCGCCACTGCACCCGCGCACCGGGGTAGTCGGCGTCCACCTCGAGGTGGGTCAGGCCTTCCCAGTCACCCAGGTTGGTCTCGCGCAAGCGGGTATCGGTGATCACCGGCAGATCGCTGAGGTCACCGAGAGCCTGGGCGGTCTCCTTGGCCCGACGCAGATCGGAGGCGTGGATGGCGATGGCGTTGCGTGAAACCAGTTCTCGGGCAGCCTCTTTGGCCTGCTGACGACCGAGCTCGGTGAGATCGGTGTCGATCTGGCCCTGCATCCGGTCGGCGGCGTTCCATTCGGTCTGCCCGTGCCGCAGCAGGATCAACGTGCGCACATGGGCGTACTTGCTCACTCGCTGTCTGCCTCTGCCTGCGCGTCGTCGTCGGCGGCCGGGGCCTTGGGTGCGGCGATACCGTCGACGGGAACCGTCGGGCAGTCACGCCACAGGCGTTCGAGGGCGTAGAAGTTGCGCTCGTCGTTGTGCTGGATGTGCACGACCACGTCGACGTAGTCGAGCAGCGCCCAGCGTCCCTCGCGGGTGCCTTCGCGACGAACGGGCTTGTGCCCGGCCTCGCGCAGCTTCTCCTCGACGTTGTCGACGATCGCGTTGACCTGACGCTCGTTGGGCGCCGACGCGATCACGAAGCAGTCGGTGATCACCAGCTGTTCGGAGACGTCGAGGACAACGACATCGGTGGCGAGCTTGTCGTCGGCCGCGAGTGCGGCGACTCTGGCCATCTCGACCGCTTCGGCGGTGGCGCTCATGCCTTACCTTCCGTTCCTGCGGGCACATAGAGGTGCCGCTTCGATATGTACTGCACCACGCCATCGGGGACGAGGTACCAGACCGGCCGACCCTGGGCGGCGCGGCGCCGGCATTCGCTCGACGAGATGGCCAGCGCGGGGATCTCGATCATCGTCACGGCATCGGCGGGAAGGTCCCGCAGATGTTCCTCGAGATGGTCGGTGTTCAGCTCGTACCCCGGACGGCTCACCCCGACGAACTTCGCCAGTTCGAACAGTTCGGCCCAATCCTGCCATGTCAGGATGTTGGCCAGCGCGTCCGCACCGGTGATGAAGTACAGCTCGGCGTCGGGATGGGCGCTCTGCATCTCGCGCAGGGTGTCGACGGTGTAGGTGACCTTGTTGCGTTCGATGTCGGCCCGGCTCACCGAGAACCTCGGATTGGACGCGGTGGCGATCACCGTCATCAGGTAGCGGTCCTCGGCGGGACTGACCTGTTTGCCCGCCTTCTGCCAGGGCTGACCGGTCGGGACGAAGATCACCTCGTCCAGGTCGAACAGGTGCGCGACCTCGCTGGCGGCGACGAGGTGACCGTGGTGAACGGGATCGAACGTGCCACCCATCACACCGAGCTTGCGGCGCGGCCGGGCTGTCTCGTGCATGAGGTCCGAGCTTAATAGGACCGCCACCATTCGTACGGATCGGAGGGCTCCGGGAATCGGGACCGATCGGCTCGCGGTACTCGCGGGCCCGCTTCGGCCGGTCGGTGCTCGACCGTGCCCGAGGCCTGGGCGCACATCTGAGCGAACTGACTGCGGGTGCGACGCAACTCCTCGACGTGGTGGGCGGCCGGGTCGGTGGCGACGAGGCGGTTCAGTTCGGTGAGCAGCACGTCCAGGGTCACCCACCACGGGCCGCGCAGCGTCCCGCCGGGGCCGCGCAGTTGCAGCCAAGCCGCCGCGCGCAGGCAACGCGCGCGGGGCACGATCTTGTCCTGTTCGCCCCAGAGCCCGGCCGCGCGCAGATAGCCCCCGAGCGCCTCCGATTCCTGCCCACAACATTCCCTGGCCACCGCAGCCGACCACAGCAGATCGGCGTGCCGGTGCCGCTCGGTGGGCGAGCCGGCGATCAGGCGGGCGGCCTCGGTGAACTGCCAGGCCGCCTCGCGGTATCGGCCGAGGTGATTGAGCGATTCGGCGAAGACCGCACGGACCCGCGCGAGCTCGCCGGGTGGGTAGCCGACTGCGGCCCCGTCGAGCAGCGCGTGGTCGAACGCCCGCGCCGCCTCGGTATGTGCTCGTGCTCGATGCCAGGAGCGGCCCGCGACGATCCACAGATGTGCCGAGTCGGCCGCCGAGATCGGCGCCCAATCGGCGGCGGCCGCGGCAGCCGCGCGGGCGATATCGCGAGCGCGACCGGGTTGGGCGGCGATCGCGGTGACCAGCCGGGTCCGTAGCTCCGCCCGCTCCCGTGCCCCGAGCTCCGCCGCGCCGACGACGAGGGCGCGCCGCAACTGCTCCTCCGCCGCGCCCGGTGCGTCGAGCAGGCGCGCCGCCGCGATCGTCGCGAGCTTTCGCGCGGCGCGGGCCAGCGAACCGGGCTCGAGCAGGCGGGCTGCCTCGGCGGCAGCCGAACCGGCGGCATCTACCTGGCCGGCGGGAGCACCGACCCGGAACTGCGCATCGTGGACAGCGCCCTCGTCGATCGCCCCTGCGACTCGCACGGCGTGGTCGGCCGACCCCGCGAGTGCGGCTTGGGCAGCGGGTTCGGCTGGGGCGGCGAATTCGGCTCGAGCGTCATCGTTCTCGGCGGCGGCGAACCGATCGCTCACCGGGCGAACCACATCCGCACGACACAGAAGCGGGCGACGGTCCCGATTCTTCGATCCGTCCCCCGATGTTCAGTTCGCCCGTCGTCGCGCGACGCCCCTGCCAGCATGGCGGTGATCTTGGTGGTTCGCCCCTACGAGTGGCTTAACGTCCGCTCAACGTCTCAGCGCAGCGGCCTTTTCGACTTCGGGAGTTTGGCGACGACGGCGTCGTAGGACGCGTCGATGAGTTCGCGTATTTCGTCGTCGGGAACGGCGCCGCCGACGCGAATGCTGTTCCAGCCGTAGCGGCCGATGTAGGCCGAGGCGGCGACATCGTCGGGGTAGATGGTGACCAGTTCGTCGGCTTCGGCGCGGTCGCGCCCGCATTTGAGACCGATCGATGTGCCCGCGCCGAGAAACGCGAACACCTTGTCGCCCACCTTGGCCACGGTGTCGCCCTCCCACGGTTCGTCTTCCCACGCACCGGGTTTGGCCAGGCAGTACGCCAGTACATCCATCTCGCGGCTCCTCAGACCGGCAGCAGTTTCGACACGACGTCGGTGAGCTGGCGCGCCGACCGGCATTCGTGCATCTCGATCACCGCACCGTAGTCGGGTGCGGCCGAATCGCCTGTGCCCCAGAGGTTGTGCGGCTCGGGGTTGAGCCAGTGCGCGTGTTTGGCGGTCTCGACCAGCCCGCGCAGCGTGTCCACCTTCGGGTTGCGGTAGTTGGTTCGACCGTCGCCGAGGACGAGCAGCGAGGTGCGGCTGGTGACGGCGTCACCGAAATTGTCGGCGAAACTGGTGAAGGCCTGGCCGTAGTCGGAGTGGCCGTCGGAGTCGATGACGGTGGACTCGGTGAAGATTCTGGTGAGCACGTCGTCGAGACCGGTTTGCGGGCCGAAGTAGTCGGTGACTTCGTCGGTGCGGTCGACGAACGCGAAGATCCGCACCCGGGAGAACTGTTCGCGCAGGGCGCTCACCAGCAGCAGGGTGAAGCCGCTGAAGCCGGCCACCGAGCCCGAGATGTCGCACAGCAGAACCAGATCAGGGCGCCCGGGGCGTGGTTTGCGCTGCACCAGGTCGATCGGCACGCCCCCGGTGGACATCGATGCCCGCAGGGTTTTGCGCAGGTCGATCTCGCCGCGACGGGAACGCTTGCGCCGCACCGCCAATCGCGAGGCGAGGATCCGTGCCAACCGGTGGGTTCCCCGCCGCAGATCGGCGAGTTCACGTTCGGAGGCGCGCAGGAAATCGGCGTCCTCGGCCTGCCGGGCGACCCCGTAGGTGGCGACCCGTTCCCGTCCGATCTGCTCGGCGACGCGGCGGTTCGTCTCCTCTTCCACGGTGGCCCGGAACCCGGCGATGCGCATCCGCAGCAGGCGCTGCGCGATCTCGGCGTCGCGTTCGCTCGCGTCGGGCGGGAGGGCGAGACCGGCCAGCGCACGCGCCAGCAAGGTCTGCGGCGCAAGGTCTTTGAGCGCCTGATAGGCGGAGAACGATGGTCCACGCGCCGATTGGTATCGCCCGAGCTGCTCCACCACCTGGGCGGCGAGCAACTCGAGCTGGTTGCCGCTGTCGGGCGTGGCGAGCAGTTCGGCGAGTTGTTCGCGCAGGGCGGGCAAATCGACGCGTCCGTCGGGGGTGCGGGGCAGTTCGGGCGCCTCGGCACTGCGCTGCCCGACGGCAACCGGGAACCACAGGTCGAAGAGGCTGTCGAAGGTGGCGCGGTGGGTTGGGCGGCGCAGCAGCGCACAGGCCAGGCCCTCCCGCACCGCTTCCCGGTCGAGCAGGTCGAGCACCGTGAGTACCTGGCCCGCGTCGACGGTTTCCGACGGACCGACCGGCACCCCGCGCGAGCGCAACGCCGCGACGAAACCCGCGACGTGACCACTGATGCCGTGGGGCGCGGGCGCGGTCATTCCTCAGGCCAGTTTCAGCTCGGACAGGGCACGCTGGTGGTCGCTGCGGTGCTTGAGCACCACGCCGAGCGTGGCCCGCACCGTGGCGTCGTCGAGGTCCTGGGAACCCAGTGCGAGCAGGGTGTTGCCCCAGTCGATGGTCTCGGCCACCGACGGCAGCTTCTTGAGTTGCATTCCGCGCAGCACATGCACGATGCGCACCAGTTGCTCGGACACCACCGCCGACAGCTCGGGTACCCGGCTGGCCAGGATGCGGCGCTCGAGGTCTTCGTCGGGGAAGTCCAGGTGCAGGTACAGGCAGCGACGCTTGAGGGCCTCGGACAGTTCGCGGGTGGCGTTGGAGGTGAGCACCACGAACGGCTTACGGGTGGCGGTGATCGTGCCGAGTTCCGGAACGGTGACCGCGAAATCGCTGAGCACCTCGAGCAGCAGGCCCTCGATCTCGACGTCGGCCTTGTCGGTCTCGTCGATCAGCAGCACCGTGGGGTCGGTGCGCCGGATCGCGGTGAGCAGCGGACGCGAGAGCAGGAACTCCTCGGTGAAGACGTCGGCTTTGGTTTCGGCCCAATCGTTTTCGCTCGATGCCTGGATCCGCAGGATCTGCTTGGCGTGGTTCCACTCGTAGAGGGCGCGGGCCTCGTCGACACCCTCGTAACACTGCAAACGCACAAGTTCGGCGTCGGCCACCTGGGCGACCGCGCGCGAGAGTTCGGTCTTGCCGACGCCCGCCGGGCCCTCGATGAGCAGCGGTTTGCCCAGCCGGTCGGCGAGGAACACCGAAGTGGCCGTGGCCTTGTCGGCCAGGTAGCCGGTGGTGGCCAGCCGGGCGATGACGTCGTCGACCGAGGTGAAGATCGGTTCCTGTACCAGAGTCACGGTCACACCGGCCGAGTCTGGCCGTCGCCCCACACGATCCACTTGGTGGAGGTGAGTTCGGGCAGTGCCATCGGGCCGCGGGCGTGCAGCTTCTGGGTGGAGATGCCGATCTCGGCGCCGAAGCCGAACTGCTCGCCGTCGGTGAACGCGGTGGAGGCGTTGACCATCACGGCTGCGGCGTCGACGCGGGCGGTGAACTCGCGTGCGGCGGCCAGGTCGGCGGTGACGATGGCCTCGGTGTGGCCGGTGCCCCAGGTGTTGATGTGCTCGACCGCGGCGTCGAGGTCGTCGACGACCTTCACGGCGATATCCATGGTCAGGTACTCCTCGCCCCAGTCGGCATCGGTGGCGGGCACCTGACCGGGCAGGTCACCGTGAATGGTGACGCCCGCGTCCTCGAGTGACTTGCTCAGCCGCGGCAGCGCGGTCTCGGCGACGGCGGCATCGATGAGGACCGTCTCGGCGGCGTTGCACACGCTGGGACGGCGGGTCTTGGCATTGAGCACGATCGCCTCGGCCATGTCGAGATCGGCGGCGCTGTGCACGTAGACGTGGCAGTTGCCGGTGCCGGTCTCGATGGTCGGCACCTGTGCGTCGCGGACGACGGCGTTGATGAGGCCCGCGCCGCCGCGCGGGATGACCACATCGACCAGGCCGCGCGCCTGGATCAGGTGGGTGACGCTGGACCGGTCGTTGCTCGGCAGCAGCTGCACCGAGTCGGCCGGAATGCCCTGGGCGGTGAGCGCTTCGCGCAGGATCTCCACGAGCGCGGCATTGGAGTTCGCCGCCGAGGACGAGCCGCGCAGCAGCGCCGCGTTGCCCGATTTCAGTGCCAGGCCGAAGGCGTCGACGGTGACATTTGGCCGGGCCTCGTACACCATGCCGACCACGCCGAGGGGCACCCTGGTCTGCCGGATCTCGAGCCCGTTGGGCAGGGTGCTGCCGCGCACGACGACACCGACCGGATCGGGCAGGCCGGCGACCTGACGCAGGCCCGAGGCGATGCCGTCGATGCGGGCCTTGGTGAGCCGCAGCCGGTCGAGCAGGTTCTCCTGGGTGCCTGCCGCGCGGGCGGTCTCGATATCGGCGTCGTTGGCCGCGAGCACGCGGTCGGCCGCGGCGAGCAGCGCATCGGCCGCGGCGTGCAGTGCGTCGTTCTTCTGCGCCGTGGTGAGCTGAGCGAGCGCACGGGACGCGACGCGAGCCCTGCGGGCGGCGTCGTGCACCGCTGCGCGGATGTCGAGCTCGGGGGTCACTTCTACCGTCATGGGTATCAGCGTACGCATTGTGCCCGTCCCGCTCGACGCCACCCGGGACCCGGAATGTGGCTCCGACCGGCAGCGGGACCGAGTTATCCACAGGGTCTTGCGGGCAGGCGCCCCGCGACTCGACCACTGACATCGCGTCGCAAGCGGGCACCGCGCAACGCCGTCGCCGCTAAATTCGACGTTTATGAACCACTCCGCCGCACCGACCGTTGTGGTGTTGGGCAGCGTCAATATGGACCTGGTCACCACCACCGCGCATCGGCCGGCCCCCGGAGAAACAGTGCTCGGCTCCGGCTTCGCCACGGTTCCGGGCGGGAAAGGCGCCAACCAGGCGATCGCGGCGGCTCGCTCCGGTGCCGACGTGCGGTTCCTAGGCGCGATCGGCGACGACGCCTTCGGCGCCACCCTGCGCGCGACCCTCGACGACGCGGGCATCGACACCACCCTCCTGCGCACGGTCCCCGGCCCGAGCGGGGTAGCGACGATCGTGGTCGACGGTGCGGGCGAGAACAGCATCATCGTCGTGGCCGGGGCGAACGGCAGGATGACCCACCTGACCGAAGCGGAGCTCGCGGCGATCGAGGCCGCCGACATCCTGCTGTGCCAGCTCGAGATCCCCCTCGAAACAGTCACAGCGGCCGCACACCACGCCGGCTCCGCAGGCACACTCGTAGCCCTGAACCCCTCCCCCGTCCAGCTGCTGCCCGCACGACTGTGGGCCGATGTGGACCTGGCGATCGTGAATTCGCTGGAGTACGAACACTTCTCGTCGACGTTGGGGCCGGTGGCGCACGTGGTGCGAACCCTGGGCGCCGACGGTGCGATCTACCGTGGCAACGGCACGGAACTGACCGCCGATGGGCGCCGTGTAGACGTGGTCGACACGACCGGCGCGGGCGATGCCTTCACCGGCGCCCTCGTCGCAACGTGGTCTCAGGGCGCAGCCGCCGCTCTGAACTGGGCAAACACAGCCGGCGCCCTGGCGACTACCCAGCTCGGCGCCAGCGCGTCCATCCCCGGACGGGAACAGATCGCGGCCGCGCTCGCCGAGAATCGCTGATCCGCGGTGGCGAGTTCGGCACCGACCGCGCCAGAGCGCTAGGAGCGAATGGGACACAGGCAACGTTCCACCCACCCGCGACCGCGTGGTAAATGGGGTGCGCCGCCCACGACAAGGCCCCTACCGTTGGTGATACACCAAGGAAAGGACCGACCATGTTTCCCGTCGAGCTGCGCGGTACCCGAGCGCAGACGCTCATGTGGGCAGACGAGCACCAGATCGAGCAGGCCGCACTGAAGCAGCTCCGCAATATCGCCGAACTGCCCTGGGTGCACGGACTGCGCGTGATGCCGGATGTGCACCTGGGTAAAGGCGCGACGGTCGGTTCGGTCATCGCCATGCGGGACGCGGTGGCGCCCGCGGCGGTGGGAGTCGACATCGGGTGCGGGATGGAAAGCGTGAAGACCGGGCTCACGGCCTCCGATCTGCCAGACGACTTGCGTTCGTTGCGTGCGCGGATCGAGCAGGCGGTGCCGGTCGGGTTCCAGGCGCACAAGGAAGCCGTGAACGTCACGAAACTGGATGCCGGATTCGCGAACTCGCACGGCAAGGCGGCATTGCGTGCCAACAGCTGGGACCGGTTCTGGCGCGCGTTCGGGCAGCTGCACCCGGGTGTGTCGTCGTTGGAGTCCAAGGCGCACAAGCAGATCGGATCGCTCGGCGGCGGCAATCACTTCATCGAGATCTGCCTCGACCAGGACGACGCCGTGTGGATCCTGCTGCACTCCGGCTCGCGCAATATCGGCAAGGAGCTGGCGGAGCGGCACATGGCGATCGCACGGGCGCTGACGCACAACCAGCCGCTGCCCGATCGCGATCTGGCCGTTTTCCTTTCCGGGACACCGGAGATGGACGCCTATCGCCGGGACCTCACCTGGGCCCAGGAATACGCTGCGCGCAATCGCGCGGTGATGTTGTCGCTGGTCTGCCAGGCCGTGCGGGACGAATTCGGTGAGCGGCCGGTACGTTTCGAGGAGCCGATCAGCTGCCATCACAACTATGTGGCCGAGGAGATCATCGACGACGTGCCGATGCTGGTGACCCGTAAGGGTGCGGTGCGGGCAGGTGCCGGTGAACTGGCGCTGATCCCGGGCTCGATGGGCACGCGGTCCTACGTGGTGCGCGGCAAGGGAAACCCGCTGTCGTTCCAGTCGGCCTCGCACGGCGCCGGACGACGGATGAGTCGCAGCGCGGCCAAGCGGCAGTACACCGTCGCGGATCTGATCGCCCAGACCGAGGGCGTGGAGTCGCGTAAGGACGCGGGCGTGGTCGACGAGATCCCGGCCGCGTACAAGGACATCGACGAGGTGATCGCGGCCCAGGCCGATCTGGTCGACGTGGTCGCGACCTTGCGTCAGGTCCTGTGCGTGAAGGGGTGACCCGGCGGAAGGTCTGTATCGCCGATCAAACCTGTCGGTGGGGTGGGGCAGCATAGGGCCCATGACCACAGCGGCAGGTAACGACGTGCTCGACCTGATGGCTCCCGACCTGCGCGAACGCGCCGAGGAGCTGCTCCGCGACCTCGCCGGGCCGCAGGCCCGGCTACGCGAGGACCAGTGGACGGCGATCGAGGCGCTCGTCGTGCGGCGCAGCCGGGCACTGGTCGTCCAGCGCACCGGCTGGGGTAAGTCCGCGGTGTATTTCATCGCGGCCAAACTGCTGCGCTGGGCAGGTCGGGGGCCGACGGTGATCGTGTCGCCGCTGCTCGCCCTCATGCGCAACCAGGTGGCCGCCGCCGAACGGGCGGGGGTGGTGGCGGCCACCATCAACTCGGGCAATGTCACCGAGTGGGACGAGATCCATCAGCGGGTCGCCGACGGTGCGGTCGATGTGCTGCTGGTGAGTCCGGAACGCCTGAACAATCCCGACTTCCGCGACCAGGTACTGCCGAAACTCGCGGCCGACGCGGGGCTGGTCGTGATCGATGAGGCGCACTGTGTGTCGGACTGGGGTCACGATTTCCGTCCCGACTACCGCCGCATCCGCACCCTCATCGCCGACCTCGGTACCGACGTGCCGGTGCTGGCCACCACCGCGACCGCCAACGACCGGGTCGTCACCGATGTGGCCGGACAGATCGGCACCGACACACTGGTGTTGCGCGGCACCCTGGATCGTGAGTCGCTGCACTTGTCGGTGGTCCGGTTCGACGACGCGGTGCAGCGCACGGCGTGGCTCGGCGCCCACCTCGATCGGATGCCCGGTTCCGGCATCATCTACTGCCTCACCGTCGCCGCGGCGAACGACCTGGCCGACGTGCTCGCCACCCACGGCCACACCGTCGCTGCCTACACCGGCCAAACGGACCCGGCCGAACGCGAAGCGCTCGAGGCGGCCCTGCTGAACAACGAGGTCAAGGCCTTGATCGCGACCTCGGCACTCGGAATGGGCTTCGACAAGCCCGACCTCGGGTTCGTGGTGCACGTCGGCGCGCCGTCCTCGCCGATCGCCTACTACCAGCAGGTCGGCCGCGCCGGGCGCGGCACCGACCGCGCCGAGGTGGTGCTGCTGCCCGGCCCGGAGGACGCGCGCATCTGGAGCTATTTCGCCTCCGTGGCGTTTCCTCGCGAACACATCGTGCGCTCGGTACTCGCCGCCCTGGACACGAACCGGGCGATGTCGACGGCGGCGCTCGAACCGCTCGTGGAGCTGAACCGTTCGCGGCTCGAGATGGTGCTGAAAGTGCTCGACGTCGACGGCGCGGTTCGCCGCGTGCGCGGCGGCTGGCTGTCCACCGGACAGAACTGGACCTACGACACCGAGCGCTACGAACGCCTCGCCGCCGCCCGCGACGCCGAGCAGCAGGCGATGATCGACTACCAGTCGACCACGACCTGCCGGATGACGTTCCTGCGCCGCCAGCTCGACGACCCAGGCCTCGACGGCCTGGCCACCGCCGAGCTCGACTGCGGCCGCTGCGACAACTGCACCGGCACCCGCCCCGACACCAGCGTCGACGACGCCGCGATCGCCGCCACCCGTGCCCGCCTCGATCGCCCCGGCCTCGACCTCGCCCCGCGCAAACAGTGGCCGACCGGCATGGCGAAACTCGGAATTCCGTTGTCGGGCAAGATCACCGGCGGCGCCGAGACCGGCCGTGTGCTCGGCCGGCTCACCGATCTGGGCTGGGGCCAGCGCCTGCGCGCCCTGCTCGACGGGCCCGACGCCCCGGTACCCGACGCGGTGTTCGACGCCTGCATCGCCGTACTGCGCGACTGGGACTGGGCGGCCCGCCCCACCTCGGTCCTCGCCTTGGAATCGCCGCGCTATCCCCAGCTCACCACCAGCCTCGCGCAGCGACTCGCCCAGATCGGCCGCCTCACCGATCTGGGCACGCTGCACGCGCGCCCCGACCGCCCCCCGGTCTCGGCGGCGAACTCGGCCCACCGCGTCGCGGGATTGTTCGACTACTGGGAGGTACCCGACCTGTCGCAGGTGGACGGACCGATCCTGCTGGTCGACACCCTCACCGACACCGGCTGGACCATGACCGTCGCCGCCCATGCCCTCCGGGCGAGCGGCGCGGACGCGGTGCTGCCGTTCGCGCTGGCCACGCCGACCTGATCCACTCCGGCCCGGCGCGTCGCGAATCCCGTACCCTCAGCACGTACGCGCAGGTCGAACGGCCGACGATGGAGTCGCGATGACGACGAAGAAGCTGCCCCCGATTCCCGTGGTCCACGCGTTCGACCGGGTGCGCGACGCGCTGGCCAGGCTCCATCGGCGGCTCGTCCCCGGCCATATCGCGCTGCTGGAACTGCAGTTCGCGGGGTTCCTCTCCCAGGCCATCAGCACCGCCGCCGAGCTCGGCATCGCCGACCAGCTCGCCGACGGCCCGCGCACCTCGGCGCAACTGGCTGGCGCGCTCGAGGTGGACGAGGACGGACTGCGCAGGCTCCTGCGGCTGCTCGTGAGCTACGAGGTGTTCGCCCAGCGCCGCGACGGCAGGTACGCCCTGACCCGCATCGGCGAGGCGTTGCGGGGCGACGCGGCGGTGACCATGCGTGAGGTGGCCAGGTTCTTCGGCTCGCCCTACCACCGCAACCACTGGACCCATCTGGGCGATGCCGTCCGCACCGGCGAGGCGGTGGGCCAGGCGCTGGAGGGCGCGAGCTTCTTCGAATACGCCGCGCGCAATCGTGCGGTGGGCGACCTGTTCGACCGCGCGATGACAAGCATCGGCACGCTGTCGATCGAACCGCTGCTCGCCGCCTACGACTTCGGCCGCTTCCACACCGTCGTCGACGTCGGCGGCGGACGTGGCAGCCTGCTCGTCGAGATTCTCCGCCGGCACCCCGCGACCAGCGGGGTGGTGTTCGATCTGCCCGGCGTGGTCGAGGATCTGAGCACCGATCTCGCGGCTGCCGGACTCGGGCGACGCTGCACGGTGCAAGCGGGCTCGTTCTTCGAGGCCGTGCCCACGGGCGCCGACGCCTATCTGCTCAAGAACATCGTCCACGACTGGTCCGACGAGCACGCCGAACGCATCCTGCGCACCGTCCGCGCCGCCATGGGCCCGACCGCGACGCTGCTGGTGATCGAGCTGGTGCTGCCCGAGCATCATCGGCCGCACCCGGGCAAATTCGTCGATCTGGAGATGCTGGTCAATACCGAGGGCGGCCACGAACGCACCGAAGCCCAGTTCCGTGCCCTGCTCGACCGCGGCGGTTTCACCCTGACGCGCACGGTGGAAACCGTCGCGCCGGTCTGCGTACTCGAGGCCGTCGCGCGCTGATCGGGCCCGACACGCCGTCGCCGATTGTGTGTACCGCCGGTGAGCAGTGTTTCAATGCGGCTATGACCAGGACCACATTTGCTCGAACCCTGATGGCCGTCGCCACGGGCTGTGCGGCCGGCTTCACCCTTTTCACCGCCCCTGCCCAGGCGACGAACGAGAACCCCCTCGACTGCTCCGGGGTGCCGGGCGCCCAGGCCGCCGCCGACCGCGAAAGCGCGCGGCGCGGCATCGCCATCACCCCGCTGTGCTTCAGCGGCGGTCTCTACAGCGGCATCCACGCGGGCATCCCGCTGGCGGTGCTCAACCCGTTGACGATGCCCGGCACCAACACCGTGTGTGTCGCCGAACGCGAAACCGTCGAGGCGGCAGCCAAATTCGAATGGACCGAGCAGGTACATGTGATGCCGATGTGCATCCAGCACCGTGCCTTCGGGGTGTACGAGCTGTAGTCGCGGCGCCACGCGGGTCCGCTACCCGGCCACGGGGCGGGCCCGCTCGTCTATCGTTGCGCGTGTGGCCAAGTCTGCGGCTCCGGCGGTCGAACTGCCGGTGGGTGAGCACACGGTACGGGTCAGCAATCCCGACCGGGTGTACTTTCCCGAGCTCGGCGTGACCAAGCTCGACCTGGTGAACTACTACCTCGGCGTCGGGGACGGCATCGTCAACGCGCTGCGCGACCGGCCGTGCATGCTGCACCGCTTCCCCAAGGGGCTGGCCGGTGACAAGGTCCATCAGAAGCGGTTGCCCGCCGGTGCGCCCGACTGGATTCCGACCGTTCGGGTGTACTTCCCGCGCTACGGCAGGCATGCCGACGAACTCTGTGTGGAGAAGCTCGCCGACGTCGCGTGGGCGGTGCAGATGTCCACCGTGGAGTTCCATCCCTGGAATTCCCGCTCGACCGACACCGAGTCGCCCGACGAGTGGCGCATCGATCTGGACCCCATGCCGGATTGCCCGTGGTCGCGGGTGCAGCGCGTCGCCGGGGTGGTGCACGAGGTCCTCGACGAGTTCGGTGCCGTCGGCTGGCCGAAGACCTCCGGAGGCCACGGTCTGCACGTCTACGTGCGGATCGCCCCGGAGCACGGCTTCCAGCAGGTGCGCCGAGCGGCGCTGGCCTTCGCCCAGGAAGTCGAGCGACGCGCGCCCGACGACGTGACGACCGCCTGGTGGCGCCGCGATCGCGACCCCGGTGCCCTGT
This sequence comes from Nocardia rosealba, assembly GCF_020216065.1. GTDB lineage: Bacteria > Actinomycetota > Actinomycetes > Mycobacteriales > Mycobacteriaceae > Nocardia > Nocardia rosealba. Next base: position 220,056 of record NZ_JAIWNA010000004.1, on the reverse strand, counting down.
TCGTCGACTACAACCAGAACGCGCGCGACCACACCATCGCCGCCGCCTACTCGGTGCGTGGTGTCCCCGAGGCCACCGTGTCGACACCGGTGCGCTGGGACGAGATCGACTCCATCCATCCCCGTGATTTCACGATCCGGACCGTCCCCGCCCGCTACGCCGAACTCGGTGACATCCAGGCCGACATGGACGACGCCGTCTTCGACATCACCCCACTGCTGGAACTCGCCGACCGCCACGGCGTGGACGAACCCGTCGATCTCGACGAATCGTGAGTTCCTGGCTCGACGCGGTCCCGGCGGTCCGGGAGAATCGGAACTCTGCCCGCCCCGGCACCAATCAGGAGGACTTTGTGCAGGAATCCGCGATCACCGTCGCGATCGGTCCGGACCCGAACGCTCCGCGACTGCTCGAGAAGGCGGTTGTCGGCGCGGGTGCCCGGGTCGGTCCGCTCGCCGACGCCGACGCCCTGATCTGGACGGGGACGCCCGCTGATTTCCCGGCCGAACTGCCTGCGTCGGTGCGCTGGGTGCAGTTGCCCGCCGCGGGGATCGAGGACTTCTTCGACGCAGGCGTGTTCGCCGCCCACCCGGGCCCGACGTTCACCTCCGCGGCGGGCGCCTTCGCGCACAGCGTCGCCGAGCACGCGCTGATGCTGTTGCTGGCCGGCGTTCGGTATCTGCCCGAGCAGTTGCGCGCGACCTCGTGGCGGCAGCGCGAATTCTTCCCCCACGTCGGGTCGTTGCGCGGCAAGACCGTGACGATCGTCGGCGCGGGCGGTATCGGCCGCGCGCTGATTCCGATGCTCGCCCCGCTCGGTGCGCACGTGATCGCGGTGAACCGGTCGGGCAACCGCGTCACCGGACCCGGAATCGGCGCCGACGTGGAGACGGTGCCCGCCGATCAGCTCGGACGGGTCTGGTCGCACACCGACCATGTGGTCGTCGCGGCCCCGGCGACCGCGCAGACCCGTCATCTGATCGGTGCCGACGAGCTGGCCAGGCTCAAGCCGTCGTCGTGGGTGGTGAATGTGGCGCGTGGCAGCCTGATCGACACCGACGCGCTGGTCGACGCACTGAGGCGGGGGATCATCGGCGGTGCCGGACTCGATGTCACCGACCCGGAACCGCTGCCCGACGGGCATCCGCTGTGGGACCTGCCGAACGCGATCATCACCCCGCACGACTCCAATCCGCCGCAACTGCGCCTGGCCGCCTTCGCCGATCATGTGGGCGCCAACGTCACCCGGTTCGTGGCGGGCGAACCCTTGCGGGCGATCGTGGATCCGCAGCGCGGTTACTGACCGATCCGGCCGCTGCCCACCCAGGATGCGATCCGGCTGCGGCTGGTGAAGCCGAGTTTGGTGAGAATGTGCTGCACATGGTTCTGCGCGGTGCGTTCGGACAGGACGAGCGCGGCAGCGATCTCCCGGTTGGTGAGGCCGCGTGCCACGAGGCGGGCGACCTCGCGTTCCCGCGGAGTCAGTGTCGTGTCGCCGTTTCGGTGCACCGCGACCATCCGTAACCGCTCGATCCACGGGGTCATCCCGGCCGATTCGGCCACCGGCAACGCACCCCCGGCTACAGCGACGGCATCGGCGGTGGCGCCCCGGGCGAGCAGGAGTTCGGCCAGTTCGCAGTCGGCCTCGACGGCGAACCCGGGGGCACCGATCGTGCGGGCGGTCCGCGCCGCCGCGCGCAGATCCTTTTCGGCGGTATCCGGATCGTCCAGTACGGCAGCGAATTTCCCGAGCCACAACCTGACCGGTCCCAGATAGTGCGCGGTGCCACCGCCACCGGTGACGTGGCCGTGGCGGTAACGGGTCAGCCGCTCACGGAAGTAGGCCACGTCCTCGATGATGCCGAGTCCAGCCGCGACCGCACCACCGACGGTGAGCACATTGAGCGCGAAATACGGTGGGAACACCCAGGTTCCGGGGCGGCCGAGGCCACGGTAGAGGGACTCGGCCGCTGCGGTCATGCCGCTGTCCACCATCGGGAACGCGGTGCCGAGCGCGGCGAACAGCAGATTGCGCACCTCGCCGCGCAACGGTGCCTGCGGCAATGTCAGTGTCTCCGGCGGATGGCCGCGATGGTGCCCGACCACGACCAGCAATGACCGGTAGGCGCCGAACGCGGCGGGATGGCCGAGCGCGGTAGCCAGCTCGTGCGCCCGCCGGGCCCGGTCGAGAGCGTCGTCGAACTCGGCGCGCGCCTGCGCCAGCGCGGCTTCCGCGACCAGCCGGTGCCACCGCGCCATCGGGCCGCCGGTGTGTTCGGTACACCAGGACAGGCACGACAACTCGCCGGTGATCGCGCCCAGATCACCCTGCTCCCACAGCGCATCGATGCGCCACAACCTGCCCCACATCTCCATGGCCGGGTCGCGCGCGTGCTCGCCCGCGGCGATCATTCTCGTGGCGAGTTCGCGATGTTCCTCGCGATGGTCGGGCCCGCTGCAGGCGAGCTGACGGGCCCGTAACGCGGCGGCGAGGACGGCCGGGTCGGCACTGCGCTCGGCCACCGCGAGCGCGACCCGGCTCGACGCGTCGACACCCTGTGAGCGGCCCAGGTAGATCGCGGTTTCGGTGGACCGGGCCAGCAACCGGGCTCGCAGTGCAATAGGCAGGCCGTCGGCGGCGAGCGCTTCGGCGCACGCATCGGCGATATCGCGGTCCCAGCCGCGCTCCCCGATCGGTTCGAGTACCAAGGCCGCTTCGGCCTGCAGGACTGGTTCCCCTGCCTTGCGGGCCAGTGCCTCGGCAGCGGCGCAATCGGCGCGGGCGGCGACAAGGTGACCCGCCCTGACCTGTGCGGCGGCCCGCTCCAGCAGCAACCTGCCCCGCTCGAGCGGTTCCAGCTCGGCGGCATGGGTCACCGCCAGCCCGTAGAACCGCACGGCGTCCTCGAAAGCCAGCTCCCGCAACGCCACCTGCGCGGCGCGGCGCGCCCAGCGCACGGCGGGCTCGTGCGCTCCGGTCACCGCGGCATTCGCCCAGTGCCAGGCCAAGGCGGCCGAATTCGCCTCCACCGCATCGGGATACAACGCTTCGATGGCCAGGGCCGCCCGCTGATGCAGCACCACGCGCTGGTGCAGCGACAGATCGTCGAGCAGGGCGGCCCGCACCAGCGCGTGCGCGAACCGCACGGTGCCCGGATCGTCGTCGGTCGCCAGCAGACCCGCGTCGACCGCTTCGTCCACCGCGGCCAGACAGTCCGCCGCCGAGCGCTCGACCAGCCGCGCGGCGACCGCGATCGAGAACCGCTCACCCAGAATCGAGGCCGCCCGCAACAGTTCCACGGCCCGGGCCGACCGCGGCACCATCCGCGCGCGCACCACCTCGCGCAGACTGGTCGGCAGGTGCAGCGCGTCGTCGGTGCTACCGCGCATCGACCGACCGAGTTCACGCAGGTAGAAGGGGTTTCCACCAGTCATGTCGAAGGCACGGTCCGCCAGTTCGGCGGGTAGCGCGCGGCCCGCTTCGAGCTGCAAGCAGCGCGCCGAGTCCGCAGGCGAGAGCCCACGCACGGGCAGCGAGGCGGTCACCGGTTCACGAAGGAGTTCGGGCTTGATCGCGGTCCAGCCACCGTCCTCGGCACCGGTGCGCTCGGTGGCGCACACCATGACCCGGCGATCCCGCAGCCCGCGCACGACATAGAGCAGGGCCTGCAGCGAGGGCTCGTCGGCCCAGTGGATATCGTCGATCACCAGCAGCGTGCCGGTTGCCGCGCCGTCGTCCAAGCTCGCCGCGAACGTTTCGAACAGTGCGACCCGGTCGCCGTCGGGCGCGGCGATCCCCGGGCCAAGCGCCTGGCGCCACAACCAGAACGGCGGCGGATCGGGCAGCTCGAGCGCCCGCGCCCAGAGCGTGCGCACCCCTCGCTCACGTGCGCGCGCCGCCAGCTCGGCGACCAGCCTGGTCTTGCCGACCCCGGCCTCGCCGGTACAGATCACCTGCTGTGGAACCGCGTGGACCGCATCGTCGAGCCGGGCCAGCAGGTCCGCCAGCTCCCACTCGCGCCCGATCAGCTCGGTGATCACACCTCACCTCCGAGTAGACGAGCCTACTCGCAGGTGAGGGGCTTGCAGAAGGGTCAGGAAGCGGTGCGATCGGTGAGCCCACCGACCTTCACCACATACTCGTCGGACGCATCGTCGAAGCTGATCGAATAGGTGGTCGGGTACCGCGCGGTGTGCTGGTAGGCCTGCGGCTGCGGGATGTCACCGGTGAACGACGGCTTGGTGAGCAGCCATTCCAGGGTGAACATCGGCTCGGTGAAGATGTACTGGCCGTCCCAGGAGCCGTTGATCAGGGTTTGCGTGAATTGGCCCGGTGCGACCGGATTGCTCATGTCGAGCCAGTGCACGCCCATCGCGGGGACCGCCTGCATCTCGATCGGCTCGGGCGCCGTCACGTAGCCGGCCGGCATGTATTTCGCGTCCGGGTTCACGGCCGCTTTCGCCAGGAACTGCGGATCCTGCGGGCTGATCGCCGTCACCGCCGCGGCGTCGATGAAATAGAAGTGGGCGTCGAAGTGCGGCTTGTCGAACATGCCTGCCGGTGGATGGCCGTGCGGCACCCAATCGAAGGTGAGATGGTCGACCACCGCGCCCGCGGCTTCCTTCGGCAGCGCCAACGGTCTACCGGCGGGCGGTGGGCCCTCCGGCGCACCGGCGGGCATGGGCAGCCCCTCCAGTGCCGCCTCCTGGATTCGCAGGCCGACCTCGGTCGGCTTGCCCGAGTCATCGGTGGTCACGTAGGTGCGGATCTGCCCGTTGCCGAGGGCGAGTTCGTCGCCGTAGTAAGTCGTCGCGTCACTGTCGTCACCGCAGGCCGCGCCGAAGGCGAGCACGAGAACGGCGGCCAGTGCCGTGGTGATGCCGCGAGTACGCATGGTCCTCACCCCGGTTCCGCGAGTCGGACGGCCGCCTCGAACGTAGGTCATAGCTCCTCCAGTCAACGGATCTGTCCTGACGGTAGGAGTCACAGCGGCAACAGACGTCCGCCGAAATACTCATCCGGGTACTCATTGCGCCGGAGTTTCCATTCGGGCGGATGAACGGTGCGCCGGATTCGGACACTGCGGTTAGGCTGAGCTCGTCCTGGTTCGGTAAGGATGGGATCGGCAATGGGATGGACCTTCACCGCGGACGAGTTCGCGCACGTCTGGCGGGAGACCGGTCGCGACCGGGTGCCGTTTCCGCTGCGGTTGCTCGAAACGCCGCGCACCGAGGACGAAGCGCGCCGATTACGTTCGACTCTCGATCAGCGACTGACGCCCGGCACCGATCCCGACCTCACCGCGTGCCTGCGGATCGTCGCCGAACCGCACGCCAGGATCGTGCTCGTCGGCGGCGGGCACACGCCGGGCAGCGAGATCCGGTTACTGGCCTGCGCTGTCTACGATCACGCGGTTCTCCTGGTGCAGGAACCCGGCACCCGGCCCGATTACGGTGGGCAGGTGCGGGTTTCGATCGGGCACAGCGCCGGAATCGGCGCGCGCGTCACCGCCTGCCTGCCCGACACACCACCCGGACGTGAACCCGCTCGTGAGGCGGCGGCCGACGCGGTGCGCGACGAGGAGACCGTGATCGCGGCCCATCCCGCGGTTCCCCGGATCCAGCGGTTGCTGCGCCGCCCGCACACCGCCGAGGGGCATATCCGCATCGAAACCGGACTCGACCGCGAAACCCCTTCCCCACCGCTGCATTACAGCTGGATCGACGTCGCGAACGACGGGCGCTACCTGCTGCGCGTGGGGGAAACGGTGCACGTGGTTCCCGCTTCGACCGGTCAGCTCGCCGCGCAACTGCAGCGCCGGGTGGCACCGGCGCACAGTTCGCACAATCGTAGGTCCGGCTAGCCTGGACACCGACGCTTGATCTGGAGGGGAGACGCGATGACGATCGAGAGCAGCCGAGCCGAGATCTCCCGGTTCCGCAGCGCCGCCGCGGCGGGGACGGTGAAATTCGATCCCGAGGCCGCGCGCCGGTGTGCCGATCTCTACGCACAGCAGGCCGACCGGCTCGCCGAGTTACGCCACGATCTCGAAAACGCCGCCGAGGCAGGCGGATTCGGTGGTTTCGTCTCCGCACAGCAATTACAGGCCGGCTTCGCCCACAAGGCGCGCGATGCCGCCGATCTGCTCGATCGCTACATCGAAGCGGCCTACCGGATGCGTGAGGCGTTCCTGCTCAGCGCGGGCCTCTACGAGGAAGCCGACGCCGCCGCCTCCGCAGCGCTGCGCGCCATCGATACGCGGGTGCACTGATGAGTACTGATCCCACCTACATCAGTGCGATGGAACATTTCGAATCCATGCCGCACGAACAGATCTACGCCCGCACCCAGCAGATCGACGCCGGGGAGATCCTCGGCGCCTCGATGGCCTGGCTGGAAACCGCCGCTGCCCTCGTCACCCTCCCCGTCGCCAAGTCCAACGCCGATCAGGTGATGGAGGAGGCGGGATGGGAAGGCGAGGCCGCCGAAGCCGCCGCCGCGAGCACCCGCAGCTTCGCCGCCGCCATCGACGAATTGGCCGCGGTGATGGCGGAAGTCGGCACCCGCCTCGGTGGGGTGGCGGCCGCCGCCGAAGCGGTGAAACTGGCGGTGGTCGCCCCCGGCGACTCCGGCCCGATCGGCACCATCGCCCGTCTGCTGGCAGCCGCGGATGTCATCGACGCGCAGATGGCGGCCGAAGCGTTGCGCCAGGAAGCACTCCTGGCCATGAACATGATCTACAAGCCCGCCTACACCCTGGCCGGAACCGGCGTCCCCGCCCTTCCCGTGCCGGCTGCGGATTCCCCTGTCCCACTGGAAAACCCGCCCCGAACCAACGGCACTCCCCCTGCCGAGGTCACCCCCGAAACCCCGGCACCCGCCAGCCCGAACAACTCCGCCCCCACCACCGAAAACCCCGCGCCCCCAGCACCGTCGACCGAAGCACCTGCGCCGACCGAAAACCCGGCGCCACCCGGACAGCCGAGCCCCAACCCCGCTACCCCCAGCGAAAGCCCGGCCCCGACCACTGAACTTCCGGCACCCCCCAGCGAAAGCCCCTCGCCGACGAGCGAGCCACCTGCCCCGCCCAGCGAAACCCCCGCCCCCACCACCGAACTCCCGGCCCCGTCGAGCGAGATTCCGGCCCCGTCCAGCGAGCCACCAGCCCCGCCGAGCGAAAGCCCCTCCCCCACCACCGAACTCCCGGCACCGCCCAGCGAAACCCCCAGCCCGACAACCGAACTCCCGGCACCGCCCAGCCAGAGCCCCGCCCCGACGAGCGAGCTCCCGGCACCGCCCAGCGAAACCCCCAGCCCGACAACCGAACTCCCGGCACCGCCCAGCGAGAATCCCGCCCCGCCCAGCGAGCCACCGGCACCGCCGACGGCGAATCCTGCTCCGCCACCGGCGGAAAGCCCGGCACCGCCGAGCGACCCTCCCGCGCCACCGAGCCAGAACCCTGCACCGCCGAGCCAGCCCCCGGCACCGCCCACCCAGCAGGACTCCAACCCGACCGCCCCGGACACCAATACTCCGCCGGTCGTACCACCCGCACCCCAGAACGCCCCCGACATGTCCGACCCCGGCGGCCAACCCGGCGTCACCGGCCCCGTCCCCGGCGCCGAACCGCCCCGACCCACACCACCCCAACCCCCGGGCGGCCTGGACCAGCCGGGCGTCATCCCGCCGCAGCGATAAAATCCGACGCATTCGGCCGGGGAACGCTCACCCCGGTCGCGTCTCGCGGCCGACGTGGACCAGCCTGATGTCATCCCGCCGGCAACTTCAGGCATCGACTTGATAGGTCGACGGCTGCAGGACAACCCGTACAGCTCGGGACAGGCCCAAGACGATCACGAGCGGACCGAACTCAGCGGGACGAGCTGCCGGGGCTGGTACCGGCGCTGCACTCTAGGCGTCGCGGTCGGCGCAGCCAGACGGGTCGACGCGGCGCGGTCAGCGCAGGTGACGCCGGTCAGCGCGAGCCGTCCGACGCTGATCCGGAACTAGCCGCCCACCGTCAGGGCCGGTTTCCGCCCGTCGTCGACGGCACGTTCTCCTCAGGCGCCGGGCCGTCAGTGTGCATGCTGCAGTCGATCAGCCTTCACGCCGATGAAAAACGAGATGCCATCCGGGAGGCATGGCGACCCTCGTCGGCGGATCCAAGCGTTCGATGCGCTCGTCCACCCGGTGATCCGGAAAGTCCGCGATCACTTCGGCGGCTACACAGCTGGTCGAATCGCGATCGTCGTCGGTGATCGCTCCCTCGACGACGAACCTGATGGAGATCACCCCGTCTTCCACCTTGCAGAACACCGCCCTGACAGCGGCCGAACCTCGTGCCACAAAGCGCGATTCACCGAGAGGACCACAGCGTCGCGGCTCGGCTCCGGCTGCTTGTCGGTCGAGGTCGGGACGCTCACACCTTGACGAGGTCGTCGGCGTGGATGACCGGGCGCTGCATGGTTTCGGGGAGGTCGGTGGTGGAGCGGCCGAGCATGGTGGACAGTTCGGTGCTGTCGTATTCGACGACGCCTCGGGCGACGACCTCGTCGGTGGGGCTGACGAGGTCGACCACGTCGCCGCCGAAGAAGCGCCCGCGCAGGCCGGTGATGCCCGCGGCGAGCAGGGAGCGGCGTTCGGCGACGGCGGCGACGGCGCCGTCGTCGAGCAGGACGGCGCCGCGGGTGTCGGCGGCGTGGCGGACCCAGAACTTGCGGCCCGACAGGCGCACGGGGCGGGCGGCGAAGGCGGTGCCGACCGTGCCCGCGGAGAGGGCGGTCGCGGCTTCGGCGGCCGAGGCGAGCAGGACGGGGATGCCCGCGTCGGCGGCGAGGCGGGCGGCCGACAGTTTGGAGGCCATGCCGCCGGTACCGAGCGCACCACCGCTGCCTGCGATGACACCGTCGAGGTCGGCGCTGCCGCGCACCTCGGGAATGAAATTGGCGGGCCCCTTGCGCGGGTCGCCGTCGTAGAGCCCGGCCACATCGGAGAGCAGGATCAGGGCGTCGGCGCCGACGAGGTGGGCGACGAGGGCGGCGAGGCGGTCGTTGTCACCGAAACGGATCTCCTCGGTGGCGACGGTGTCGTTCTCGTTGACCACCGCGACCGCCCCGAGCGAGCGCAACCGGTCGAGGGTGCGCTGCGCGTTGCGATGGTGCTCCCGGCGGGCGAAATCGTCGGCGGAGAGCAGTATCTGGCCGACGGTACGGCCGTAGCGGGCGAACGAGGTTCCCCAGGCGTGCGCCAGGGCCAGCTGGCCGACACTGGCCGCGGCCTGTTTGGTGGCCAGATCCTTGGGCCGCTTCGACAGGCCGAGCGGTGCGAGCCCGGCGCCGATGGCACCCGAGGACACGACGACCACATCGGACCCGGCGCGCATCCGCGCTTCGACGGCATCGGCGAGCAGATCGAGCCGACCGGTGTCGAGACCGCCTTCGAGGCTGGTCAGAGCCGAAGACCCGATCTTGACCACCACGGTGCGCGCCGACACGATCGCGGCCCGCCCCTGACTCAGCTCCGAACCCACCTGCATCGCCCAACTCCCTGCACGAATCGTCGTCGACGGGCTCGCAGGAGCCCTACCGCAGTATGCCGACCGACTCGTCGCGCCCGACAGCGAATTTCGCCGGGCGCGACACCACCGTCAACTCTTCCGTTCACCGTTCTCGTCGAGCAGACCACGCCGCGCCTGCGAGGCGAGCTTGCGCTCGGCCGCGCCGATGCGGTCGTTGTTCTCGAGGCGCAGGTCGGTGCCACGCCCGGTCGGCTGCATGTCGACACCGGCCGAGATCTGCGGCTCCCACTCGAAGGTCACCTCGCCGATGGTCACCGGGCAGCCGGGTTCGGCACCCTGCTTGACCAGCTCCGCTTCGACACCGAGACGAGCCAACCGGTCGGCCAGGTAGCCGACGGCCTCGTCGTTGTTGAAATCGGTCTGGCGGATCCAGCGTTCCGGCCGGGTACCGCGCACGATGAAACCGCCGGGTTCCTGCGGATCGGCGATCACGCTGAAACCGGACTCGTCGGTCGCGATCGGGCGGATGATCGGACGCTTGGGTGCCGCCTTGGGGTGGTCTTCGCGGTACTGGCGGACCATGTCGGCCAGTGCGAAGGTCAGCGGGCGCAGACCGGCGCGGCTCACGGCCGAGATCTCGAAGACCGGCCAGCCGCGGGCGGTGAACTCGGGCGTCACCATCTCGGCGAGCTCTTTGCCGTCGGGGACGTCGGTCTTGTTCAGGATGACCACGCGCGGGCGATCGGCCAGGTCACCCAGGCTCTCGTCACCGGAGAGCGCGGGCTTGTACGCGGCGAGCTCGGCCTCGAGCGCGTCGACATCGGAGACGGGGTCGCGGCCGGGTTCGAGTGTCGCGCAGTCCACGACGTGGGCGAGTACCGCGCACCGTTCCAGGTGGCGCAGGAAGTCGAGCCCGAGGCCGCGACCCTGGCTGGCGCCGGGGATCAGGCCGGGTACGTCGGCGACGGTGAAGGTGGTGTCACCGGACTGCACCACGCCGAGGTTCGGCACGAGCGTCGTGAACGGGTAGTCGGCGATCTTCGGCTTCGCAGCCGAGAGCACCGAGACCAGCGACGACTTACCGGCCGACGGGAACCCGACCAGACCGACGTCGGCAACCGACTTCAGCTCGAGGACGAGATCGATTTCCTCGCCCTCCTCACCGAGCAGCGCGAAACCGGGCGCCTTGCGCGCCTTGGACGCCAGCGAGGCGTTGCCGAGCCCACCACGACCACCACGGGCGATGATGAACCGGTTGCCGACGCCGACGAGGTCGACCACGACCTTGCCGTCGCTGTCCACGACGACGGTGCCGTCGGGCACCTGCAGCACCAGGTCGGTGCCCTGCTTGCCGTCGCGGTTGCCACCCTCGCCCGGCTTGCCGTTGCCCGCCTTGGCGTGGGGATGGAAGTGGAAATCGAGCAGGGTGTGCACGTTGGCGTCGACCTCGAGGATCACATCGCCACCGTTGCCGCCGTTGCCCCCGTCGGGACCGCCGAGCGGCTTGAACTTCTCACGATGCACCGAGGCGCAACCGTGTCCACCTCTACCGGCACGAACATGCAGCACGACGCGGTCGATGAATTTGGACATGGGTTGATCCTCCTCCTTCTGACTTGTCGTTTGCGGTAAGGGTGGAAGAACACGACAGAGCGGGTCAGGGAAACCCTGACCCGCTCTGGTGTCCGTGGGGAGCTGACGCTCCAGGCGGTCAGGCCTGGACCGGCTCCGGGACAACGATGTTGACGGTCTTGCGGCCACGCTTGGTGCCGAACTCGACCGCGCCCGCCGCGAGGGCGAACAGGGTGTCGTCGCCACCACGGCCGACGTTGACGCCGGGGTGGAAGTGGGTTCCGCGCTGACGGACGAGGATCTCGCCCGCGCTGACCTTCTGGCCGCCGAAGCGCTTCACGCCGAGGCGCTGGGCGTTCGAATCACGACCGTTCCGGGAGCTGGATGCACCCTTCTTATGTGCCATTGCTTCGTCTCCTCGGGAATTCTTACTTGATGCCGGTGACCTTGATGACCGTCAGCGGCTGACGGTGACCCTGGCGCTTGTGGTAGCCGGTCTTGTTCTTGAACTTGTGAATCCGGATCTTCGGACCCTTGGTCTGATCGACGACCTCGGCGGCCACGGAGATCTTGGCCAGCTTGTCGGCATCGGTGGTCAGATCGGCGCCGTCGACGACGAGAACCGGGGTCAGGGCCACGGCGTCGCCGGGCTTGCCCTCGATCTTCTCGACCTTCACCAGGTCACCGACCGCGACCTTGTACTGCTTTCCGCCGGTCTTGACGATTGCGTACGCTGCCATCGGTCGGCTTCCTCCACTCACGTTGGTCCTGCACATGTCCACGCCGCAGCTGCGACGCGTATTCCTGGGCTCATCCCCGCACGTGCGGGGGAAGAACGTTAGCTGCCTGCCTGCGGTATCACCCGGCCGTCCGGCCAGATGCCCAATCGCTGGGCAGCGACCGACCTAGGTTACCAGAACGGTATGCCGTCCCCCAATTCGGCCGGTCAGGGCCGAATCGGGGGACGTCACCTCAGTTCGATTCCGGCGCAGGCGCGCCCGCCGGACGTGCCACCGCACGCCTGCGCGGCTTGCGCTGCGGGACGACGACGGGTTCGGCGTCGAAGTCCACGACGGCTGCCGCGGGCGGCTGCTCGTTCGCCGAGACGACGAACACCGCGCCCGCGCTGTCGGCGGCCGGAGCCGCCGTCGAACGGGCTACACGACGCCTACGCGGCGCCCGGGCGGCCGGTTCCTCGGCCACCGGGGATTCCTCGGCGGCCGGAGCGACGGGCTCCCGGGCGAGTGAGGACGATTCGACGGGCTCGACCGTCGGCGCCTCGTCGGCCGGGGCAGGCGTGACGACGACTTCCTCGACCACCTCGTCCTCGGCCGGGACGACCCCGGTCAGCGCGGGGCTGTCGATCGCGGTCTCGGCCTGCGCGGCGCGGTTGGACCGCCGCGACCGGGACCTGGAGCGCGAGCGGGTCGGCTCGGGAGCCGGCTGCTCGGTCTCGACCTCGGCCGACACTGTCTCGCCGTCCTCGTCGCCGTGGTGGGCGGCCATCGCCAGCGCGACCGGGTGGGCGCGCTTGACGGCGATATCCTCCTCGTCGGCCTCGGCGACCGGCGCGGTGCCGTTGGTGGCCGGTGCGACCGCCTGCGCGGGCTTGGCGTCGCGGTCCTTGTCCTTGCCGCGGCGACGCCGCGAACCGCTCTCCTTGCCGCGCGGTTCCTCGATGCCCGACCCGGAATCGACCGGGTAGGAGTGCACGAGGATGCCGCGGCCGTGGCAGTGCTCACAGGTGGTGGAGAACGCCTCGACCAGGCCGGTGCCCAGCTTCTTGCGCGTCATCTGGACCAGACCCAGCGAGGTGACTTCCGACACCTGGTGGCGGGTGCGGTCGCGGCCGAGGGCCTCGGTGAGGCGGCGCAGCACCAGATCGCGGTTGGACTCGAGCACCATGTCGATGAAGTCGACGACGATCATGCCGCCGATGTCGCGCAGCCGCATCTGGCGCACGATCTCCTCGGCCGCCTCCAGGTTGTTCTTGGTGACGGTCTCCTCGAGGTTCGAAGAGCCGGAACCGGTGAACTTGCCGGTGTTTACGTCGACGACGGTCATCGCCTCGGTGCGGTCGATCACCAGGGTGCCGCCCGAGGGCAGCCATACCTTGCGGTCGAGCGCCTTGGCCAGCTGCTCGTCGATGCGGTAGGCGTCGAACACGTCGACACCGTTGTTCTCGTGCCGGTTCACCCGCGGCAGCAGGTCGGGGGCGACGGTTCGCACATAGTTCTCGACGGTGCTCCACGCGCGGTCACCCTCGATGACCAGCTTGGCGAAGTCCTCGTTGAACAGGTCGCGGATGACCTTCACCAGCATGTCCGGCTCTTCGTAGAGAGCCTTGGGCGCGTCCTTGGCCGCGTTCTTCGAGGCCTCTTCGATGGTGCGCCAGGTGGCCTGCAGGCGTTCCACGTCGCGCGCCAGCTCGGGCTCGCTCACACCTTCGGAGGCGGTGCGGATGATGACGCCCGCGTCGGCGGGCACGATCTCGCGCAGGATCTCCTTGAGGCGCTTGCGCTCGGTGTCGGGCAGCTTGCGGCTGATCCCGGTGGAGGTGCCACCCGGCACGTACACCAGGAAGCGACCAGCGAGGGAGATCTGGGTGGTCAGGCGCGCACCCTTGTGGCCGACCGGGTCCTTGGAGACCTGGACCAGCACGGTGTCGCCCGGCTTGAGCGCCTGCTCGATCTTGCGTTCCTTGCCGCCGAGACCGGCGGCCTCCCAGTTCACCTCACCGGCGTAGAGCACACCGTTGCGGCCGCGGCCGATGTCGATGAACGCGGCCTCCATGCTCGGCAGCACGTTCTGCACCTTGCCCAGGTACACGTTGCCGACCATCGATGCCTGACCGGAGCTGGTCACGAAGTGCTCGACGAGGATGTTGTCCTCGAGCACCGCGACCTGCGTGGTGGTCTGGTGGCCCGGTGCGTGTTCGGCCGGATCGAACGCCTTCTCGCGCACGACCATCACCCGGTCGACGGCCTCGCGACGGGCGAGGAACTCCGACTCGGTGAGGATCGGCGGACGACGGCGGCCCGCGTCGCGGCCGTCGCGGCGGCGCTGACGCTTGGCTTCCAGGCGGGTGGAACCGGAGATGCCCTGCACCTCGTCGGAGGCACCGGCCCGGCTGCGGCTCTTGTTGCGCGGCTCGCGCTCGTGCACGACCGTGTTCGGCGGGTCGTCCTCGGCGGCGTCGGTGTCGGCGGAGTCCCCACCGACCTTGCGACGACGACGGCGCCGACGGCGACGGCTCGCGCCCTCGGGCTGGTTGTCGTCGTCTTCGTCGGAGTCGTCGGACTGCTCGGCCTCGGCCGGGGCGGGCTGCTCGGCGGCGGGCTCGTCCTCGGTGTCGTGCTCGTCGCTGTCGTTGTCCTCGCCGTCGGCGGACTGCTCGCCACGGCCGCGACCGCGACCACGGCGCCCACGACGACGACGGCGCGGCTGCCCGTCGGCGTCGTTGTCACTGTCGGAGTCGGTATCGGTGTCGGTGTCACCGGACTGGTCGGTGGCCTCGGTCTCGTCGAGCGCCTCGGGCTCCTCGACGGGCTCTTCCACCTTCTTGGGCGCGCGTTCGGCGCGACGGCGCTTGCGCGCCTCTTCGGCGGCGCTCGCGTCGGGCGGCAGGAACAGCGGCATACCGACCGAGGGCGCCTCGAAGGCCACCGGTTCGGGGGCCGGTTCCTCGGTCGCCCGGTGCGTGAACAGCCCGGTGTGGGCGTCGTCGGCCATCGGGGCGAACACCTCGTCGGGGCGCGCGACCTCGGGCGCGGAGAACAAGGTGGTGGTCGGGTCGGCCGGCTGCTCGGCGACGGGTGCGGTGGCTTTCTTCCTACCCCTGGTGGTCGGGGCGGGTGCCGGGGGTTCGCCGGTTTCGGCGTCGGCGGCGGCGATCGCGTCGCGTACGGTCTCGGCGACCGCTCGGTCGACATTGGATTGCACGCTGCGCGCCTCGGCGCCCAGCTCCGCCAATTTGGCCAGGATGCGCTTGCTGGTCACTCCCAGTCGTTTGGCCAGTGCATGAACTCGAATTCGCTCCGGCAATTGATCGGCATCCTGTTGTGTTGTGTCCAGCGGCTCTTGTTCGGCCACGAAGTCTCCTCGGGCCCCCGGGCGCGTCCATCCCCGGTACGGGAGTGACGCGGCCGGCGCGGGGGCATCGTCCGTGCACCTCGTACCCGATGGTACGAGGGTCATCTGGTCTCGCCCCGCGTATCCGGTCGCGCCTGGAATCGATCATCTGGCGGGCCAACCGGTCACGCGGCGCCTGGCTGTACGGCGTGACGCCGCGCGCTGAGGCGCTCATCCAGCGTGCCCGGCAACCCCAGCAACAGGGTTGTCCATGGCAGCGATGATCGGCATCCAACTGCGGTGTCATCCGGTCATGTCCGTCGCCGCTGCCGCGTACCTGCGCGTCAGGCTGTCACCGACCGCCCTGGTGGGGCTGCGATGACATCGGTATCGAACACATCCGTCTTCAGTATCCCATATGGTTCGCGCGGTGATCGCCATCGGCGCAACTCGCGCGCGGAACCGTCACTCGAGCCCGTCGCGTCCGCACCGGACGCGACGAGCGAGAACAGCACCGTCAGGCGGGGAATTCGGGGAACCAGAGCGCGATCTCGCGCTTGGCGGACTCGGGCGAGTCGGAGCCGTGAACGAGGTTGTACTGGGTCTCGAGACCGAAGTCGCCGCGGATGGTTCCGGGGACGGCCTTCTCGACCGGGTCGGTGCCACCGGCGAGCTGACGGAACGCCGCGATCGCGCGCGGGCCCTCGAGCACGGCCGCGACGACCGGGCCGGAGGTGATGAATTCGATCAGCGAACCGAAGAACGGCCGCTCGGCGTGTTCGGCGTAGTGCTCGCCCGCCAGTTCGGCGGACACGTTCTTCAGCTCCAGCGCCTTGATGGTGAGGCCCTTGCGCTCGATGCGCGCCAGGACCTCGCCGACGAGGCCACGGGAGACACCGTCCGGCTTGATGAGTACCAACGTCTGCTCAGTCACGCGCTAACCCTAGCGTCGGGTCGGCGTCTACGCCGAACGACCCCGTTCAGGACTGGGTCCGCCGCATCCGCTGGCTCGGCAACAACCCGGCGTCCATGCGTCGCTGCACGTCGTAGCGCAGCATCAGGATGAATGCCCACACGGCCGCGAACACCAGCCCGATGATCCCGATCGACAGGTGGATGAACGTCCCCGCCAGCACCAGGACCTGCAGCCCGAGGTTGAACGGGATGGCCCACGGCTTCCGCTGCAATCCGGCACCGAGGATCATCAACAGCGCGAGGACCACCAGGTATGTGCCCGAGAGCCAGGTCACCCCGCCGCCGACCGAACCGACGACCGGCAGCGCCAGCAACACCACGATCGCCTCGAGGATCAGCGTTCCGGCCATCACCCCGCGAAACCCCTTCCAGGGGTCGGTGGCGGGGGGTGGAACCGCACTCATGAGGGCCCCTTTCCGAACAGGGCGCGTGCGGCGCCGGCGGTGACCACCGAACCGGTGACGACCACGCCCGCTCCGGAGATCACGTCGCCGTCGTCGCCGGCCTGTTCGGCCAGGGCGATCGCCGATTCCAAGGCGTCGGGCAGGGTGTCGGCGGTGATCACGCGCTCGTCGCCGAAACGCTGGACGGCCAGGTCGGCGAGGGTGTCGACGTCCATGGCGCGCGGCGACCCGTTGCTGGTGACGACGATCTCGTCGAACACCGGTTCCAGGGCGTCGAGGATGCCCGCCGCGTCCTTGTCGCCGAGTACGGCGACCACACCGACCAGCTTGCGGAAGTCGAATTCGCCGGTGAGGGTGTTGGCCAGCGCCTGCGCGCCCGCCGGGTTGTGGGCGGCGTCGACGAAGATGGTCGGCGCGTTGCGCATCCGTTCCATCCGGCCGGGGCTGGTGACGGCCGCGAATCCGGCGCGCACGGCCTCGATGTCGAGCTGACGCTCGGCACCCGCCCCGAAGAACGCCTCGACGGCGGCCAGCGCGAGCGCGGCGTTGCGGGCCTGGTGCTCGCCGTGCAGCGGCAGGAAGATCTCGTCGTAGACACCGCCGAGCCCCTGCAGGGTCAGCAGCTGGCCGCCGATGGCGACGGCCCGTTCCAGCAGCCGGAATTCCGCGCCTTCGCGCGCGACCGCCGCGTCGGCCTCCACGGCCCGGCGCAGCAGCACGTCCATCACCTCGGGGGCCTGTTCGGCGATCACCGCGACGGTGTCGACCGGAACAAGTGCTTCCTTGGCGCGCTTGATGATTCCCGCTTTTTCCTTGGCGATCGACTCGAGGTCGGGACCGAGGTACTCGGTGTGGTCGAGGCCGATGGGGGTGATCACGGCGACCTGGCCGTCGATCACGTTGGTGGCGTCCCAGGTACCGCCCATGCCGGTCTCGACGACAGCCACGTCGACGGGTGCCTCGGCGAACGCGGCGTAGGCCATGCCGGTGAGCACCTCGAACTTGCTCATCGCGGGCCCGCCCGACTCGGCCGAACGCCGGTCGATCATGTCGATGTAGGGCGCGAGCTCGTGGTAGGTCTCCACGTACCGGGCGGGGCTGATCGGCGCGTTGTCGATGCTGATCCGCTCGGTCGCCAGCTGCAGGTGCGGGCTGGTGATCCGGCCGGTGCGCCGGTGCAGGGCGGTGAGTAGCGCGTCGATCATCCTGGTCACCGAGGTCTTGCCGTTGGTGCCCGCGATGTGGATGGCCGGGTAGTTGTGCTGCGGGTTGCCGAGCAGATCCATCAATGTGCTGATGCGCGTGAGCGACGGCTCGATCTTGGTTTCGGGCCAGCGTTTGTCGAGTTCGGCTTCGACGAGCGCCATTTCGGCCAGCTCGACCGGCGACGGACCGGTGCCGAGCTGGGCCGGGCGGTAGTCGTCGCCGCCGAAGCCCGCGTTCTCGGGGCCGAGATCGCCGTCGTCGGGGCCGATGTCGCTCACTTGGCGCTCAGCTCCGCCAGGCGCGCACTGATCCGGGCGACCTCGGCGGTGGCCACCTCGCGGCGGGCGGTGATCTTGTCGACCACCTGCTGCGGTGCCTTGGCCAGGAAGGCCTCGTTGGCCAGTTTGGCGGTGGTCTGGTCGAGGTCCTTCTGCGCGACCGCGAGATCCTTTTCCAGCCTGCGCCGTTCGGCGTCGAGGTCGATGGCACCGGAGGTGTCGAGCTGGACGGTCACCGTGCCCGCGGACAGGCGGACCTCCACCTCGGCGGTGGTCGCGAAGTCGTCACCGGGTTCGGTGAGGCGGGCCAGGTTCGCCACCGACGCCGCGAAGCCGGCGAGTCCGGCTTCCTCGATGCCGACCAGCGTGGCCTTCACCTTCTGCTTGTCGGCCAAGCCCTGATCGCCACGGAAGCGGCGGATCTCGGTGATGAGCCGCTGCGCGTCGGCGACCCGCTGGGCGGCCCGCTCGTCGGCGGCGACGCCACTGGCCTGCGGCCACGGCGCGACGACCACCGACTCACCGCCGGTGAGCGCCTTCCAGAGGGTCTCGGTGACGAACGGGATCACCGGATGCAGCAGGCGAAGCACCGCGTCGAGCACGTTGCCGAGGACCACCGAGGTGCTCTCGGCGCGCGCGTCGGACTCGGCGAACTGCACCTTCGACAGTTCCAGGTACCAGTCGCACAGTTCGTCCCAGGCGAAGTGGTACAGCGCCTCGCAGGCCTTGCCGAATTCGTAGGAATCGAACGCGGCGTCGACATCGGCGCGGACCTGGTCGAGCCGGTCGACGATCCACCGGTCGGCGTCGGTGAGGGTCTCGCGCGCGGGCAGGTCGCCGGTGCGGGCACCGTTCATCAGCGCGAACTTGGTGGCGTTGAACAGCTTGGTGACGAAGCTGCGCGAGGCGAGCGCGTGCGCGTCACCGACCGACAGGTCGCCGCCGGGCTGGGCGCCGCGCGCCAGGGTGAAGCGCAGCGCGTCGGCGCCGTAGGAGTTGATCCAGTCCAGCGGGTCGATGCCGTTGCCCCGCGACTTCGACATCTTCTTGCCGTGCTGGTCGCGGATGAGGCCGTGCAGGAACACGTCTTCGAACGGGACCTGCTTCTGCCCGCCCTTGCCCGCAGTGAGCACCGGGTCGTCGCTGACGTACATGCCGAACATCATCATCCGGGCCACCCAGAAGAACAGGATGTCGTAACCGGTGACGAGCACGCTGGTCGGATAGAACTTCGCCAGCTCGGGGGTCGCGTCGGGCCAGCCCATCGTGGAGAACGGCCACAGACCCGAGGAGAACCAGGTGTCGAGCACGTCGGGGTCCTGCACCCAGCCCTCGGGGGCCTGCTCGTCCGGGCCGAGGCAGACGATCTCGCCTTCGGGCCCGTACCAGATCGGGATGCGGTGGCCCCACCACAACTGACGCGAGATGCACCAGTCGTGCATGTTGTCGACCCAGTCGAACCAGCGCGGTTCCTGACTGGCCGGATGGATCTTCACGTCACCGTCGCGCACAGCGTCGCCCGCGGCCTTGGCCAGGGTGTCGACCTTGACCCACCACTGCATCGACAGGCGCGGCTCGATCGGCTCGCCGGAGCGCTCCGAGTGACCCACCTGATGTTTGTAGGGGTACTTGCGCCCGACGATGCGGCCCTCGGCCTCGAGGCGTTCGCGGATCTTCACGCGCGCCTCGAAACGGTCCATGCCGTCGAATTCGGTTCCGGTGTCGGCGATCCGGCCCGCCTTGTCCATGATCGTCGGCATCGGCAGGCCGTGGCGCAGACCGAGTTCGAAGTCGTTGGGGTCGTGGGCGGGGGTGATCTTCACCGCGCCGGAACCGAACTCCGGGTCGACGTAGTCGTCGGCGACGATCGGGATCTGGCGGCCGGTGATCGGGTGGTAGAGCGTGGTGCCGATGAGCGCCTTGTAGCGCTCGTCGTCCGGGTGGACGGCGACGGCGGTGTCGCCGAGCATCGTCTCCACCCGGGTGGTGGCCACGATGACGTGTGGTTCGTCGTCGTTCAGGGAGCCGAAGCGCATGCTCACGAGCTCGCCGTCGACCTCCTTGTGGTCGACCTCGAGGTCGGAGATGCCGGTCTGCAGCACCGGCGACCAGTTCACCAGGCGCTCGGCGCGGTAGATCAGTCCCGCGTCGTAGAGCCGCTTGAAGATGGTCTGCACGGCGCGCGAGAGCCCGTCGTCCATGGTGAACCGGTCGCGGCCCCAGTCGACACCGTCACCGAGGCGGCGCATCTGTCCCTGGATCTGGCCGCCGGACTCGCGCTTCCAGTCCCACACCTTGTCGATGAACAGCTCACGACCGAAGTCCTCTTTGTTCTTGCCGTCGACGGCGAGCTGCAACTCCACCACGGTCTGGGTCGCGATGCCCGCGTGGTCCATGCCCGGCAGCCACAGCACCTCGTACCCCTGCATCCGCTTGCGGCGGGTGAGCAGGTCCATGAGGGTGTGGTCGAGCGCATGACCCATGTGCAGGGTGCCGGTGACGTTCGGCGGCGGCAGCACGATGGAGTACGCCGGCTTGGCCGAGGTGGCGTCGGCGGTGAAGTACCCGGCGTTTACCCAGCCCTCGTACAGGTCGGCCTCTACCTCGCTGGGATTCCAGCTCTTGGGCAGGGCATCGGCACGATTACGCGAGTTGTCTGGGGCTGCGCTGGTCACGCCCCAATCCTAAGGGGAACGGACAACCGGGTTTCCCCCGCCTCACCCCGCAGTCCCAGCCACGTACGACCCGACCTCGAGGAGGGTCCGCCGCGAACCTCGCGCGCGCCAGCGCTCCAACTAAACAGAGGCGAGGTCTTCGGTGGATGAGGGACACCGAAGACTTCGCCTCTCGCAGTCGACTCTACCGGCGATTTTCGGCCGCCCCTCGAATACATAGCCAATTCTCAGATTCTTCCAAGCGGTGGTCGGCGAGGTTTGTGAGTGTCTCCATCGACACGCGGAAACTGTTGTCCGACAGGCCGGTCGACGCGAACTCAGGGTGTTCACCGATTGCCGAATTGTCTGTTTTCCCGGATTCTGGAGAGGGTGACGCCTCCGCTCGATGCCAGCTCCCCTTCCACCGATCGATCCGTGCCGTCCCGGACCGTCATTCCCGTCTCACTGCTGGACTTACGCGCGGACCACGTCGACGAATTGCGCTACCCCGCCACGGCGGTGCTGATTTTCGCCGGAGTGCCCGGTGCGGGGAAATCCACTGCGCTGCATCGCCTTTTCGGCGCCGACCCGAATGCGGAGCTGCCCGTGCGGACGGCAGCGGGTGCGCTGGTGCTCGATTCCAACCACGCCCGCAACCGATTGCGGCACCGGCTCGGCCGGGTCCCCTATCCCCTGTGGCGTCCGCTGGTGCACCTGGCGCACTACCGGGCGATCCGCGCGGCACTGCTGGTCGCCGACGGGCCGGTCGCCATCCACGACTGCGCGACTTTCGCCTGGAGCCGTCGCCTGATCGCGCGGTGGGCGCGCTCGGGTGAGCGCGAGGTGCACATGGTGTTGATCGATGTGCCCGCCACCCAGGCAAGGCGTGGTCAGGTCACCCGCGGCAGGCGGGTGAACACGGTCGCCTTCGGCGCGCACTGCCGCCGCTGGGAGAGCCTGATGCGCGACCTCGGCGCCCGCGGCACCGAACCACGCACTCCACTGCCCGCCACATCCGTGGTGATCGTCGACCGCCCGACCCTCACCGCGATCTCGGGAATCGCCTTCACCCCTGCCGCCTGATCGCCGGGTCGCGAGCTTCGGAGAACGCCCGCACTCACAGCTGCGGGTCAGGGCACCAGCACCGTCAACGCACCCGGCATCGCCTGGACGGTGACGGGAAGGGTGCCCGCCGGTTCACCGTCGGCGGTGGCATACCCACCCGACGCCGTGACGGTGATGCGGCGGGCGCGGTAGCGCTTGGTCGAGGGGTGATCGATGCGCTTGCCCGCCGACAGGGCGGGCAGCAGGCGCGCCATCTCGAGTCGCGAGACCGCGCCGACCACGGTGATGTCGAGGTAGCCGTCGTCGGGCAGGGCTTCGGGGCACACCAGCATGCCGCCACCGTAGGTGCGGGTGTTGCCGATGGGCGTCATCACGGCGTCGGTGTAGATCACCGCGTGCGCGTCGTCGGGGTTGTCGAGTGCGCCGGGCGCCAGACCCGACATCTCGATCTGGAACGGCAGCGTGTAACCGCGCATGAGTTCGGCGGCGGCGGCGAAGGTGTAGCGCAGCGGGCCGCGCGGGCGGCGCATCGCATTGGCGCGCAAGGTGACTCGCGCGTCGAACCCCGCGCCGACGATGGTGGCGAACCAGGTGGGCGTGGCGCCGACGGATTCGATACGGCCCAGGTCGATGGTCCTCGTGCGGCCGCGCAGCACGATCTCGGCGGCGGCGCGCGGGTCGCCGGTGGGGATGCCGAGTTCGCGGGCGAGGTCGTTGCCCGTGCCCGCGGGGACCAGCCCGAGCGGCACGCCGGTGTGGGCGACGGCGGCGAGCAGCACGTTCATCAGACCGTCACCACCCACGCAGACGACCGCGTCGGGCCGCCTGGCCGGGTCGGCGATCGCGGCGGCCACCTGCTCCACCGATTCCGCCGCGCTCGGCGCCCGCACCTGTGCGACCTCGACGCCACCGGCCAGGGCTACCGCCAGGACCGCCTCGGCGACACCGTCGCCGCGACCGGCACCGGAGTGCGGGTTGGTGACGAGCAATAATCGCTGTACCGAATGCTGTTTCACGGCACCAGCTTTCCAGGATTCAGCACGCCTGCGGGATCGAGTTCGTGTTTCACCGCCCGCAGCACCTGTACGCCCAGGTCACCGACCTCGGCACCCATCCACGGACGGTGGTCGGCGCCGACGGCGTGATGGTGGGTGATGGTGGCACCGGCCGCCATGATGGCGTCGCCCGCGGCGGTCTTGGCTACGCGCCACTGCGCGATCGGATCCTCGAGCTGCTTGGCGACGACGGTGAAGTACAGCGACGCACCGGTCGGGTAGGTGTGCGAGATGTGACACATCACCAGTGCGGGCGTGCCCTGCGCGGTGAGCGAATCCGACAGCGCGGCAGTCACTTTCGCCTTCAGGTTCGTCAGGTTCGACCAGCTGGTCGCGGTTTCCAGCGTCTCGCACAGCACCCCGACATCGAGCAGGGCGTCACGCAGGTAGGGCGCGGCGAAACGGCCGTGTTCCCACTGTTCGGCCGGGGCGGTCCCGAGCGCGGTTCCGCCTGCGGCGGCGAGCCATTCGCTCGCTTCGGCGCTGCGGGCCGCGACGTGGGCTGCGGTGCCCTCGAAGGTCGTCACCGCGAGGCAGCCCGACACGGGGGCGCCACCGATATCGCTCGAGCGGGCCAGGTTCAGACCGGTCTCGGCCTCGTCGGACAGGCGAAGCACCGTCGGCGCCGCACCTGTCTGCACGACGGTGCGCAGGGCGGCCGCGCCGGTGGCGAAGTCGGGGAACGACCAGGCCTGGTAGTCGGTGGTTTCGGGGATCGGGTGCACCCGCACGGTGACCGAGGTGATCACGCCGAGCGTCCCCTCGGACCCGACGAACAGTTCACGCAGGTCGGGCCCGGCCGCCGAGGCGGGCGCGCGGCCGAGATCGAGAGTGCCCTGCGGGGTGGCGACAACCAGGCGCTGGACCATGTCGTCGAAGCGGCCGTAGCCCGCCGAGGCCTGTCCCGACGACCTGGTCGCGGCGAACCCGCCGATGGTGGCGAATTCGAAACTCTGCGGGAAATGCCCGAGCGAAAGACCGTGTGCGGCAAGCAGTTTCTCCGCCTGCGGACCGGTGAGCCCGGCACCGAGGGTGGCGGTGCCACTCACCGGGTCCACGTCGGTGAGGGTGTCGAGCCTGCGCAGGTCGAGCGCGATCACGGTGGGGAACCGGCCGCGCACCGGGTCGACGCCGCCGACCACACTGGTGCCGCCACCGAAGGGCACCACGGCGACGCCGCGCGAGGAGCAGTACCGCAGCACCGCAAGCACCGCGTCGTGGTCGGCGGGCGCGACGATCGCGTCGGGCGCGTCCTGAGGGCGGGTGTCGCGGCGGCGCAGCAGGTCGAGGGTGCTCTTGCCGCCCGCGTGCCGCAGCCGGTCGATGTCGTCGGTGCTGACGTGCTCGGCGCCGACCAGGGCAGCGAGGTCCGCGCGGGTGGCGGCGGTGAGCGTGCTCTCGACCAGCGGCACGTCGCCCTCGTCGCGTCGTGCCGCCGGCTCACCCGAGATCCCGAAGACCTGGGTGAGCAGGCCGCGGATCTGCGCCGACAGGGGTTGATGTCCGGCGGGCACACCCCAGGCGTCCCACACCATACTCGGCCGTTCCGCCGTCGATCCGGACATTTCGCTGTTCAACTCGACCATGCGTTACATCCTGACATATAGTGTCAAGCAGTAACTACACGAGTTCTCCTCGAGTCGACCTCTACCCAGTTGTCGGATGTCACTGCCGCGAATTCGTGGCGACGAACCCACCGGCGCGCTCGATACCCTTGGGCGTTCCGGCCAGACCACGGCGCCCCACCACGGCGCCGTCGAACACCATGGGGGTGTACAGCATGATCGACCTCGCGGCTCGAGCTGACCAGCGGCTTTCGCCTACCGATATGGCGATTCTCGATGCCGCGCGGGCCTGCGTCGTCGATTTCGGGGTGCGCCGCACCACGCTCACCGAAGTGGCACGCCGCGCCGGTGTCAGCAGGCCGACGGTGTACCGGCGGTGGCCGGACACCGGCTCGCTGATCGCGGAACTGCTGGTGCGCGAGCTGCGCACCATCGTCGCCGAGACCATGCCCGACACGGGCCTCGGCCTCGACCGACTGGTGCGCGGCATCGTGGCGGGCGCGGCGGCAGTGCGGGCGAACGCGGTGTTCGCCAAGATCTTCCGCACCGACACCGACCTCATGCTCACCTACGTGTTCGGCAGGCTCGGGCGCAATCAGCGCACGCTCATCGAACTGTTCGCCACCGCGATCCGGATCGGCCAGGAAGACGGGTCGATCCGGGCGGGCGAGCCCGAGCAGCTTGCCGCCATGCTGCTGCTCATCGCCCAGTCGGCGGTGCAGTCGGCGGGCACGATGGCGCCGCTGCTCGAGGGCGCGCAGTTCGACACCGAGCTGGCGAGGGCGATCGAGGGTTACCTGCTTCCCTGAACCCCGACAAGGATTGTGATGACTGCTGATTCACCCACCGCGCTCGACGCGGCTCGCCGCACCGCCGACCTCGCCGCGCTCGGCGACCACCCGGAGGTGGATGTGGTGGTGATCGGCGCGGGCGTCACCGGTGCCGGTGCCGCGCTCGACGCCGCCGCGCGCGGCCTGCGCACCCTGCTGGTGGAACGCAACGACTTCGCGTTCGGCACGAGCCGCTGGAGTTCCAAGCTCGTGCACGGCGGGTTGCGCTACCTGGCGAGCGGGCGGGTCGGCATCGCCCACGAGAGCGCGGTCGAACGCGGCATCCTGTTGCGCACCACGGCACCCCATCTGGTTCGCCCCCTCCCCCAGCTCGTTCCGCTGCTGCCCGGTATGGGTGCGGCTCAGAGTTCGCTGATCCGTGCGGGCTTCGCCGCCGGTGACGCGCTGCGGATGGCCGCACGCACCCGGGCGGCGATCCTGCCGCGATCGCGAAAGGTCGCCGCCGCGGAGGCATTGCGGCTGGCGCCGACCGTGCGCCGTGACGGCCTGCGCGGCGGGTTGCAGGCGTGGGACGGGCAGCTCGTCGACGACGCCCGCCTCGTCGTCGCCCTGGCGCGCACGGCGGCCGGACAGGGCGCGACCGTGCTCACCCGCATGGAAGCCCTTGCTGCCGACGGCAATTCGGTGCGGCTGCGCGATACGCGCACCGGTGAGACGCTCGACGTGCGCGCCCGTGCCGTCGTCAACGCGACCGGTGTGTGGGCGGGCGAGGTCGACAGCAGCATCGAACTGCGCCCGAGCCGCGGCACCCACCTGGTGTTCGACGCCGCCGCCTTCGGTGGGCTCAGCGCGGCGCTCACGGTGCCCGTGCCCGGCAGCATCAGCCGCTTCGTGTTCGCTCTGCCTGCGGCCCACGGCCGCGTCTACCTCGGCCTCACCGACGAGGACGCCCCCGGCCCGATCCCCGACGAACCCCAGCCCACCGAAGCCGAGGTCGACTTCCTGCTCGACACCATCAACACCGCCCTGCGGGAACCGCTGACGCGCAAGGACATCCGTGGCCGCTTCGCCGGACTACGGCCCCTGCTGAAGACCGCCGACGACAGCACCGCCGACATCTCCCGCGAGCACGCCGTGCTCACCGCACCCGACGGGCTCATCACCGTCGTCGGCGGCAAGCTCACCACCTACCGGCGCATGGCGCAGGACGCGGTCGACGCCGCGATCGCGCAGGCGGGCCTGTCGGCCGCACCGTGCCGCACCACCCGGCTCCCGCTGGTCGGCGCGGTGTCCGGCGCCGCCCGCGACCGCATCGACGCCCCACCGGTCCTGATCGAGCGTTACGGGCACGAAGCGGGCGCCATCGTCTCGGCCTGGCTGGCCGACCCGACCCGCGCCGAACCCGTCGCCCCCGAAATCGACGTCACCGCCGCCGAATTCGACTTCGCCATCACCCACGAGGGCGCCGAAACGGTCGACGATCTCCTCGACCGCCGCACCCGCATCGGCCTTGTCCCCACCGACCGCGCCGCCGCGACCCCGGCCGCCGAAGCCGCCCTCGCCCGCAACGCCGCGATCATCGGACGTCGCTCGTAAGCCGCCCGACTCCGGAAGCGACCGCTACACCGACTCGAGGAGCCATGGCCGGCGCAAGGCCAAGCATTGCGAATAGGGCGCAGGACAGTCGCACACCCGCCGCCTAGACGCAGCGGCGGCGGACGGGTGGCGACTGGTGATCCGGGCGGGCACCACCGACTCGGACCCTCAACGTCGGTTCAGTCGTACACCCAGCTCGTCAGATCGACGCGCATGCACGCTCGCGGCCATTCGTCGAGGCCGTTGGCGGATTCCTCGGCGCGCACAGCGCGCAGGCCAGGTGGTTCGTCGTCGACGGGGATGTAGGTGAAGCCGAGCCGCTCGTAATAGGGCCCGTTCCAGGGCACCTCGGTGAAGGTGGTGAGGGTGAGTTCGCGCAGGCCGCGGGATTTCGCCCAGCTGACGGCGTGGTCGATCAGGCTCTTGCCGATCCGTAGACCGGAGTAGGCGGGGTCGACCGACACCTGGTCGATGTGCGGTTGCCCGTCGACGATGCCGAGCAGCAGGTAGCCGATCGGTTGGTCCTGCGCATCCGGCCACACCCAGGCGCGTTCGCCGACGAGGAACTCGCACAGTAGTTCCGCCGACGGCGGCTCGTCCTCGGCGACGGCGACCATGCCGATCTCGGCGAACGGCGCACCGGCGCGACGTTCGATCTCTTGCAGCGCGGCGATATCGCGCTCGCGAGCGAGCCGGATCGGCCCACCCGGCCGGCCGAGTTCACCGACCCGGATCGGTTCGCGGCGCCGAACGGAGTCGCCCGGTTCGATGGAGTAGCCGGTCCGGGTAACCAGCGCGGGTACGTGCTCCAGGCCGGTCATCGCACCTCCACGGGGGTGGTGAGGATGCCGTTGAGCAGCGCGTTCAGTGCCCACCGGGTGCGCGCGGCGGCGTCGCCCGCCAGGTGCTCGCGGACGGCGGTGATGTTCGGGTAGCGCCGGGCGGGCAGGTCGGCGAGGCGGCGCGAGACGGTCGTGTCGTCGTAGACGGCCCGCTCGGCGGCCGCGGCGGTGATGTGCGGGTACAGCAGGTCGACGGCCCAGGCGGCCCTGGCCGGGTCGAGCCCGCCCTCGCGCAGCAGGCCGAGCAACTGCTCGATCAGCCCGAGCGCGCGACCGGTGGACCGGGCGAACGCGATGAGCGCGAGACCTTCGTGGCGGCCGAGCGCGTCGACGGCCGAGGTGACGAGGGTTTCCAGGCGCTCGCGCCAGTCGCCGTGGGTTGGTGTCGGTACGGCGGCGAGGACGTGGTCGAGCATGCCCGTCATCAGGTCGTCGCGATTGGCGACGTAGACGTAGAGCGAGGCGGCACCGGTATCGAGTTCCTGCGCCACCCGGCGCATGGTGAGCGCGGCCGATCCCTCGGAGTCGAGGATGCGCAATCCGGTCTCGATGACGAGGTCACGACTCAGTGGAGCTTTCGCCGGTCTGGCCCGGCGACTGACGGGTGCGGCATTCATGGCAGGTAATCCTACTCGCCACCCGAACGTCGTTTGCGACGAACAATGTTCGCGAGACCGTCCGGTCAGTTTGCGAAGCCTGCGACAACCCGCTTCCGAGCCCGCCGTGTCCCTCTATGCTGGCAGTGACCCCGTCCGACAAGGAGGCGTTGATGCGCGCGCATTCGTCCACCGTGGCAATCGTGCCCGGTACCGGAATCGTCGCTCGGTTCGGCGATGTCGTGGTCTATCTGGCCGGCGAGACACCGTCGACCGACCGGTTACTCGGTGCGGTCGAGACCGTCGCGCTCAACACCACGGCCTCGGCACCCGGTGCGGCACTCGCCCAGCGGCTGGCCGGGGTGGTGTTCGGTGGCGCGTCGGCGCCACCACCGTTCGGTGTTCTCGCCCCCACCGCCGACGGGATCCTGATCTTGTTGCGCGGCACCGTGATCGCGGAGGTCTCCGGCGCCGAGGGCAACCGCCGGCTGGCCGGGGACCGCGCCTTCACCTGGGTCGACGAGATCATTCGCGAACCGGTGCGCCGCATCGCCATCGGCGCCGAGATGGCCGACCCGACCAGCGCCAACCCGCGAACGGATCTACGCGCGGGCATCGTCAACGGCAACGGTTTCGTGCTCAACCTGGGCCGTCGTCGCGGGCCCGCACCGCGCCGGGTGGAGGCGATCGACGAACCGCCACCCACCGAGGCCACCGGTTTCCAGGCGGTGCGCCCGCGCAGCGAGGCCGAGCCCGTTTCGGCACAGCCGTCGACCAGTGGTTTCGCCGTGGCCGACGAGCCGGTGACGAGCATTCCGGAGGGTGAGACCGTGAGCGTGGGTGGTCGGCCCGATTCCGGTGAGGGCGCCACTGTGAGCACCGGTCCGCGCAATTCTCCCGCCACGCACGCACCGCTGGCGTGGTCACAGGCGATCGATGCCGCCAAGCGCGCCGAGCCCGTGGGGCTGCGCAAAAGCCAAGAGCACCTGGGCAATTCGACCAGTCCGCGGGGCGCCTTGGTCACCGAGGACGGAATGAGCTATCCCCTCGACCGGCCATATGTGCTTGGCCGCAACCCCTCTGGCGACAATTCCGTTCGCCAGTCCGCGGCCACGCCGATCCTGATCGAACGCGATCGGCTGGTCTCGCGGGTTCATGCCTTCGTCGATCCCGACCGGGGCAAGGTGTTCGTTCGCGAAGCGCCCGCCACCTCCGGCACCTATTTCGCCGCCCCCGACAGCGACCGTTGGTCGCGGGTGGGCACCCTCCCGATCGAGCTGCAGCCGGGCTGGCGCCTGCGTATCAATGATTTCCTGCTGACCTACTGCGTCTGAGCTCCGGCGAGCCCGAGACCATCCCGACGCCCGTGCGTGGTGCACCACGGGCGCCGGATCACGATCCGGCTCAGGCCTCGAGGGCGTCGAGCAGTGCCGCGCGCTGGCGTGCACCGAGACCACCGATACGACGATCCTCGGGGATCTCGGCCTGATCCATCAGCTTGGCCGCCTTCACCGGGCCAACGCCCGGCAGCGCCTTGATCACGGCCGCGACCTTGGTCTTCTTGACCAGGTCGTCGCTGTCGGCCTTCTTGAGCAGATCGGCGACGGTGACCTTGCCCTCCTTCACCTTGCCGATCAGTTCCGAGCGCGCCTTGCGCACGGCAGCCGCTTTGGCCAACGCCTCGGTGCGCTGTTCGGCGGTCATCGTAGGCAGTGCCATGTCTCCTCCGCTTCCACTCGTCACTCGAACATCTGATTGACGGACCGAGTAAACAGCACGAAATCAGCAGCATCAGTCCGACACACCGCGAGGATACGCCGATGAGTTTTGCGAGGTGAGCCCGTCTTAATGGGTGAACGCCCTGCAAGGCGGACGAAACGGACGAAATGAAGGTTTCCGAACACCAGGTAACACGCTGGTGACCGGTAGCGACATCATCAACAGAAGCACTGAACGGGACAAAGGTTCAACGGCGAACCACGGAGGATCAAAGAAGCTCCTCGGCAACCGGGCGCGAACGATGCGAATCGTTCGTCACCGTGTCCACGAAGGCCTCTGAAAACACCTACACAGTTGTGCGCCAGAAGTTTCCGGCATCCGCATGTTCGATCGACCCGGACCTCGGATGTGCCTCGGGCGCCTCGATGCGCAACAATGACGCGACCAGGCGAACCCTTTTGCACACTGGAGTTGCGATGCGCGAGGAACACCCGCTCGATGACGAAGTCCTCGCGTTGCCCGTCCGGGTGGAACGTGCCCGGCAACGCATCACGTATCAATCCGACCCGGCGCTGACCGACGCGCTCTCGGAAGACGAACTGCGCGCCGAACGCGAGCTGGCCGAGAAGATCCGCACCTACGAGCGCGATCAGCGCTGGAAGCAGATCAAAGCCGCTTCGACGCACGCCGACCGCCTGCGCGAGACGACCGCCGAGCTCGAACGAGCCGAGATGGCCGACCTCATGCTCGCCCGCAAGGCCATCGCCGCGCAGCGCCGCGAATCCAACCCGCGCGCCCGGCTGGCCTCCCTCTACCAGCACCGGACCTGGTCGTTGCGCGCACTGGCGGGCGTGGTGATCGCGGGCATGCTGTGGTCGGCGGTGAACGTGCAGCACAACATCGCCCCCGGCGGCCCGAGCGACCCGCTGTTCTGGGCGAGTTTCGGCCTGGAGGCGATGATCAGCGTCTGCCTGGTCATCATCATGATCGGCACCACCCGGGTCTCGGAGTGGGGCGTGATGGGCAACCGCACCCAGGTGTTCGTCGCCGAGGGGTTCCTGCTCGCACTCACCATCGCCCTCAACACCTACCCGCATCTGAGCGCGGGCAACTGGTACGACGCCGCCGTGCACGCGGTTGCCCCCGTGATGATCGGTGTGGCCCTGCTCATCCACAATGCCGCCAGCGCGCGCTACAGCACCGCCATCGCCCGTGCCTCGGCCGAGATCCCCGCCGAGGACGACGAGGACATCGTGTCGGCGGCGCCTTCCTTCCGCGACAACTGAGCGACCGCGACAACTCACCACACAGCACAGCGCCCGCCGGATCGGATCCGGCGGGCGCTGTGGTGTTCGGGGACGGCCTAGGCCGACTTGTCGCGACGCTCCGTGCGCTGGGCCTTGCGCGGCACGATGGTCGGCAGGACGTTCTCGGTGACGGTGTCGGCGTTCACGACCACCTTGGCGACGTCGTCGCGGCCCGGGATGTCGTACATCACCGGCAGCAGGACTTCCTCCATGATCGCCCGCAGACCACGCGCACCGGTGCCGCGCAGGATGGCCTGATCGGCGACCGCTTCGAGGGCGTCGGGGGTGAACTCGAGGTCCACACCGTCCATCTCGAACAGGCGAACGTACTGCTTGACCAGCGCGTTCTTCGGCTCCGAGAGGATCTTGACCAGCGATTCCTTGTCCAGGTTCGTCACCGAGGCGACGATCGGCAGACGGCCGATGAACTCGGGGATCAGACCGAACTTGATCAGGTCCTCGGGCATCACGTCGGCGAAGTGGTCGTCGGTGTCGACCTCGGCCTTGGAGCGCACCTCGGCGCCGAAACCGATACCCCGGTGACCGGTGCGGTCGGAGATGATCTTCTCCAGGCCCGCGAACGCGCCCGCCACGATGAACAGCACGTTGGTGGTGTCGATCTGGATGAACTCCTGGTGCGGGTGCTTGCGTCCGCCCTGGGGCGGCACACTCGCCTGCGTGCCTTCCAGGATCTTCAGCAGCGCCTGCTGCACACCCTCACCGGAGACATCGCGGGTGATCGACGGGTTCTCGCTCTTACGGGCGATCTTGTCGACCTCGTCGATGTAGATGATGCCGGTCTCGGCGCGCTTCACGTCGTAGTCGGCGGCCTGGATGAGCTTGAGCAGGATGTTCTCGACGTCCTCACCGACATAACCGGCTTCGGTGAGCGCGGTGGCGTCGGCGATGGCGAACGGCACGTTCAGCATCTTGGCCAGCGTCTGCGCGAGGTAGGTCTTGCCGCAACCGGTGGGGCCGAGCATCAGGATGTTCGACTTCATCAGCTCGACGGCCTCACCCCGGCTGTCGCGACCCTTGTCGCCCGCCTGGATGCGCTTGTAGTGGTTGTAGACCGCGACGGCGAGGGTCCGCTTGGCGGTGTCCTGGCCGATCACGTAGTTCTCGAGGAAATCACGGATCTCCGAGGGCTTGGGCAGCTCGTCGAGCTTGACCTCGCTCGACTCGGCCAGCTCTTCCTCGATGATCTCGTTGCAGAGATCGATGCACTCGTCGCAGATATAGACCCCAGGGCCCGCAATGAGCTTCTTGACCTGCTTCTGGCTCTTTCCGCAGAACGAGCACTTGAGCAGATCGCCGCCGTCTCCGATGCGCGCCATCTCGTAGGTCCCTACTTCCTATGTCCGAGTGCGACCCTCGTCCTCCGATTGGGCCGGAATACGTTTCGGTGCCGACAATCAGAGCAATGGTCCCTGAGTCGACCGTACCTGCTGTGCGCGAGCCAGGTCGACAACTCGCGCATGTTCGATGTGTTGGGTTGTAGCAGAAAACCGGGTCCGCCGCCGGGTAGCAGACGACGGACCCGGGCGTGTCACTTCTGTCCGCTGAGCTTGCGGTAGTCGAAGACCTGGTCGACGATGCCGTATTCCTTGGCTTCCTCGGCGGTCAGGATCTTGTCGCGGTCGGTGTCCTTGCGGACCTGCTCCTCGGACTTGCCGGTGTGCCGCGAAATCGTGACCTCCATGAGACGCCGCATCCGCTCGATCTCGGCGGCGGCGATCTCGAGGTCGGACACCTGACCCTGCACGCCGCCCGAGGACGGCTGGTGGATCAGGATGCGCGCGTTGGGCAGCGCGGCCCGCTTGCCGGGGGCACCGGCGGCCAGCAGCACGGCGGCGGCCGAGGCCGCCTGGCCGAGGCACACCGTCACCACGTCGGGGCGCACGTACTGCATGGTGTCGTAGATCGCCATCAGCGCGGTGAACGAGCCACCGGGCGAGTTGATGTACATGGTGATGTCACGGTCGGGATCCTGCGACTCCAGCACCAGCAGCTGGGCCATGATGTCGTTGGCCGAGACATCGTCGACCTGGTTGCCCAGGAAGATGATGCGCTCCTCGAACAGCTTGTTGTACGGGTCGGAGGTCTTGACGCCGAACGAGGTCTGCTCGGTGAACTGAGGCAGGATGTAGCGCGACTGCGGGTTGGCGGCAGCAGCGCCACCGAGGCCTGCGCGCGGGTCGATCAGATTGGCCATGGTTGTCTCCAGGGTCGAGTCGAGTGTGTCGGGGCGCGGCGGCGGTTACTTCGTCTGGTTCGCGTGGCTGACCACGTGGTCGATGAAGCCGTATTCGAGGGCTTCCTTCGCCGTGAACCAGCGGTCGCGGTCCGCGTCCTCGGTCACCTGCTCGACCGATTTGCCGGTGTGCAGCGCCTGCAGCTCGTTGAGCTCGCGCTTGGTGTGCGCGAACTGCTCGGCCATGATCGCGATGTCGGCGGCCGAACCACCGATGCCCGCCGACGGCTGGTGCATCATGATCCGGGTGTGCGGCAGCGCGAAACGCTTGCCCTTGGTTCCCGCGGTGAGCAGGAACTGACCCATCGACGCGGCCAGACCCATCGCGACGGTCCTGATGTCGCACTCGGCGAACTGCATGGTGTCGTAGATCGCCATGCCCGCGGTGACCGAACCACCCGGGGAGTTGATGTAGAGGGAGATGTCCTTGGTCGCGTCCTCGGCCGAGAGCAGCAGGATCTGCGCGCAGATCTTGTTGGCGATCTCGTCGTCGACCTGGGTGCCCAGGAAGATGATGCGCTCGCGCAGCAGCCGTTCGTACACGGAATCACTGAGGTTGAGACCAGCAGTAGCGGCTGTCATGACCCCTGCCTGGTTGATTGTCACGGATACCTGCCTTCTCTTCTCACCGATTGCAAACGGCCTACGGTTCGTCGTCGTCTCAAACACTAACGAAACAGGGCGGCACCGAACTCCCGGTACCGCCCTTCTTCGCTCACAGCGCAATCAAATCACGCGGCGCGAACTTACTCAGCAGCGGCTTCGCCCTGCTCGGTCTCGGCGGATTCCGCAGGGTCACCGAACATTTCGGTGGTGTCGACCTCGTTGCCGTCGGTGTCGGTGACCTTCACCTGACCGACAACTCCGGCCAGCGCCTTGCCGCGGCGCACGTCGGCGAAGACCGCGCCGAGCTGACCGGCCTGCTGCACCTGCTGGATGAACTGCTCCGGCGACATGCCGTAGCGCTGGGCCTGGAACAGGATGCGCTCGGTGAGCTCCTGCTGGCCCACCTGGGTGCCCTCGGCCTCGGCGATGGCATCCAGCAGCAGCTGGGTCTTCACCGACTTCTCGGCGGCTTCCTTGGTGTCCTTGTCGAACTCCTCGCGGGAGGAGCCCTGCGCCTCGAGCGCCTCGGCCAGCTTGGCCTCGTCGTGGTCGAAGCCGTGCACGGCGTCGTGCAGCACCGCGTCGACCTCGGCCTTGACGACGGCCTCGGGCAGCGGCACCTCGACGGTCTCGAGCAGGGTGTCGAGAACCTTGTCGCGGATCTGACCGGCCTGCTCGATCTTCTTGGTGCGCTCGACGCGGCCCTTCAGGTCTTCCTTGAGCTCGTCGATGGTGTCGAATTCGCTGGCCAGCTGGGCGAATTCGTCGTCGGCCTCGGGCAGCTCGCGCTCCTTGACCGACTGCACGGTCACGGTGATCACGGCTTCCTTACCGGCGTGCTCGCCGGCGACCAGGGTGGAGGTGAACTCGGCGGACTCGCCGGCCTTCAGACCGATGACGGCCTCGTCGAGGCCCTCGATGAGCTGACCCGAACCGACCTCGTGCGACAGGCCGGTGGTCGCGGCCTCGGGCACGTCCTCGCCGTCGACGGTGGCCGACAGGTCGATCGAGACGAAGTCGCCGTCCTGCACGGCCCGCTCGACACCGGTCAGGGTGCCGAAGCGCTGACGCAGCGAGGTGAGCTGCTGCTCGATGTCCTCGTCGCCGATGGTGAAGGAATCGACGGTGACCTCGATGCCCGAGTAGTCGGGCAGGGCGATCTCCGGGCGAACGTCGACCTCGGCGGTGAAGGCCAGCTCGTCGCCGTCCTCGATCTTGGTGATCTCGATCTCGGGCTGGCCGATGACCTTCACCTCGCCGGCCTGCACGGCCTCGGCGTACTTGTTCGGCAGCGCGTCGTTGACGACCTGCTCGAGCACGGCGCCACGGCCGACGCGGGTCTCGATCAGCTTGGCCGGGGCCTTGCCGGGACGGAAGCCGGGGATCTTCACCTGCTGGGCCAGCGCCTTGTACGCCTTGTCGAAGTCGGGCTTCAGCTCCTCGAAGGGCACCTCGACGTTGATCCGGACCCGGGTCGGGCTCAGCTGCTCGACGGTGCTCTTCACGGACATGCTCCTTGGTTCGTAGTTCATGGTGGTGGCCCCCGCATGGGGCGTCGCGCCCTGAGTCGGTGCGGACGCACGCATCCCGACCAGGGTAGTTGACCGCAGGCGCGGTCGTGCAATCGGCGGTTGGTTGCGGTGGCGGCTAGCTGCCGACCTGCACCGCGTCGGTGACGAAGACCAGTGTCTCGTTTGGTGCGACCCCGTTGCCGCCCTCGCCGTAGCCGAGATCCGGCGGCACGATGAGCAGCCTGCGCGCACCCTGCTGCACGCCGAGCAGGCCCTTGTCCCAGCCCTCGATGACCTGGCCCGCACCGAGCGTCAGGTCGAAGGGCGCACCGCGCTTGAACGAGCTGTCGAGGGTCTGCTTGTCCGACCAGGTGACCAGCGCGTAGTTCATGGTGAGCGGCTGCATGGCCACCGCGCCGGGTCCGGTGCCGGGCACCAGGTCCTTGACGAGCAGCGACTTGGGCGGGGTGCAGTCGTCGGGGATGGTGATCTCCGGCGGGTCACCGAAGCCACCGGCCACCTTGATGTCCTCGGCGATGCATTCGCGGGTGGGAGCCGCCTTGGATTCGGCCGTTCCGCTGTCGGACCCGCACGCCGCGCTCGCGAGGGCGGCGAGGGCGACCAGTCCGGTCCCGATGATCCTGGGGAGAGAAACCATGGCCCGCACAGTAGTGGAGCGCGGATCCGACGGCGCGAACCGGCACGACGGTAGGCTCGGCACTGCGTTTCTCCACCGGCGCCGCCGGGTGTCCTCCGGCGCGCCGACCAGTCCGGCGGCGGGCGACGCCGCAGCTCAGGCGAGTGCGAGGAGAGTCAGCGATGACCCGGCTCAGCAACAGCGAGGGCGATACCGCCGCCGACAACGTGGGCGGCGGAGGCGAAGGCGAATCCATTGCCCCTCAACCCTATTCACTCACCGCGACCCCAGGTCCGCTGACCGGCGAGGAATTGATCGCGGTCGACACGTGGTGGCGGGCCGCGAACTATCTCGCGGTCGGCCAGATCTATCTGATGCGCAACCCGTTGCTGCGCGAGCCGCTGCGTTCCACCGACATCAAGCCGCGCCTGCTCGGCCATTTCGGCACGGTGCCCGGCCTGAACCTGGTGTGGGCGCACGCGAACCGGGTGATCCGCGCACGCGACCTGAACGCAGTCTTCGTCGCGGGCCCCGGCCACGGCGGACCCGGCCCCAACGCCTGCGCCTGGCTCGAGGGCGCCTACGCCGAGCTCTACCGCGACATCCCCCGCGACGCCGACGGTATGCGCCGCTTGTTCCATCAGTTCTCGTTTCCCGGCGGCGTCCCGAGCCATTGCGCCCCCGAGACCCCCGGTTCGTTCCACGAGGGCGGTGAGCTCGGCTATTCGCTGCTGCACGCCTACGGCGCCGCGTTGGACAACCCCGATCTCACGGTGTTCTGCGTGATCGGTGACGGCGAGGCCGAGACCGGCCCGCTCGCGGGCAGCTGGCACGCGAACAAATTCCTCAACGCGGCCCGCGACGGCGCGGTGGTGCCGATCCTGGCGCTCAACGAGTACAAGATCGCCAATCCGACGATCCTCGCCCGCATCCCCCGCGAGGAGCTCATCGAACTGCTGCGTGGGTACGGCTACGAACCGCTGATCGTGTCGGGCAACGATCCGTCGCGAGTGCATCAGAAGATGGCCGCCGCCATGGACGCCTGCCTCGACCGGATCGCCGGGTTCCAGCGGGCCGCGCGCGAGGACGGCGACACCACCCGCCCGCGCTGGCCGATGATCGTGCTGCACACGCCGAAGGGCTGGACCTGTCCCCCGGTGGTCGACGGCGAGCGGGTCGAGGGCACCTTCCGCGCCCATCAGGTCCCGTTGCCCGCGGCGCGCACCGACCCGGAGCACCGGCGGGTGCTCGAGGAGTGGTTGCGGTCGTATCGGCCCGAGGAACTCTTCGACGAAGCGGGCAGGCCGGTGCCCGCCCTGCTCGACCGGATTCCCGATCGGCCGATGAGCCTCAATCCGGTGGCCAACGGTGGGCTGCTGGTCCGCGATCTCGACCT
Source organism: Nocardia rosealba (assembly GCF_020216065.1). GTDB lineage: Bacteria > Actinomycetota > Actinomycetes > Mycobacteriales > Mycobacteriaceae > Nocardia > Nocardia rosealba. The sequence continues at coordinate 182,438 of NZ_JAIWNA010000004.1, read as the reverse complement.
ACCCGACTGGCGCGAATACGGCGTGCCCGTGGAGCAGCCGGGGGCGAGCAGGCACGAACCGACCCGGGTGCTCGGCGGCTGGCTGCGTGACGTCACCGCTCGCAACCCGCACAACTTCCTGACCTTCGCCCCCGACGAACTCGCCAGCAACCGCTTGCAGGACATCCTCGAGGTGACCGGCCGCGACTGGCAGGCCGAGGTCGGGCGCTGGGATGTGGCGTTGTCACCGACCGGGCGCACGGTCGAAGTGCTGTCCGAACACATGTGCCAGGGCTTGCTCGAGGGCTATCTGCTCACCGGCCGCCACGGCGTGTTCACCTGTTACGAGGCCTTCATCCACATCGTCGACGCCATGTTCAACCAGCACGCCAAGTGGCTCGACGCCAGCCTCGCGGTGCCCTGGCGACGCCGCATCCCGAGCCTGAACTACCTGCTGAGTTCGCATGTGTGGCGTCAAGACCACAACGGCTTCACCCATCAGGACCCGGGTTTCCTCGATGTGGTGGTGAACAAGAGCCCCGAGATCGTCCGGGTGTATCTGCCGCCCGATGCCAACACCCTGCTGTCCACCTACGACCACTGCCTGCGTTCGCTGCACTACGCGAACGTGGTGGTCGCGGGCAAACAGCCAGGGCCGGACTGGCTTTCGGCGCCGGAGGCCGCCGTGCACTGTGCGCGCGGGGTCGGCATCTGGGAGTGGGCCGGGCACAACGACGACCAGGGCACCACCCCCGATGTGGTGCTTGCCTGCGCGGGCGACGTCCCCACGCTGGAGACGCTCGCCGCCGCCGCGATCCTGCGCGACCGCCTGCCCGACCTGCGGGTGCGCGTGGTCAATGTGGTCGACCTGATGCGGCTGCTGCCGGCCGAGGAACATCCGCACGGGCTGTCCGACGCCCATTTCGACACCCTGTTCACCACCGACCGGCCGGTGATCTTCGCCTTCCACGGCTACCCGTGGCTGGTGCACCGGCTCACCTATCGCAGGCGCAATCACGCGGGCCTGCACGTGCGCGGATACAAGGAGAAGGGCACGACGACCACCCCGTTCGACATGGTGATGCTCAACGACCTCGACCGCTTCCACCTGGTGCTCGACGTGATCGACCGGGTGCCCGGCCTGCGCACGCGGGCGGCGGGTCTGCGCCAGGAGATGGTCGACGCCCGGCTCGCCGCGCGCAGCTGGACCAGGGAGCACGGCGAGGATATACCGGCCGTCGCGAACTGGGTCTGGCCGGAGGCGTCGGTCCCCACTGTGACGTAACGCGGTTGCGGCACGGGTCGCGACTGGCCGACGATGGAGGCGATGACCGAGCAACGCCGTATCGACATACTCCCGCGTGACCGCCGCGACTTGCGCGGTCCCTTCGACGTGATCGGGGATGTGCACGGCTGCCGCGCCGAGCTCGAGGCACTGCTCGGGAAGCTCGGCTACGTCATCGAGCGCGACGACAAGGGCAGGCCGGTCACGGCCGCACACCCCGAGCGTCGCACGGCGGTGTTCGTCGGTGATCTCGTCGATCGCGGCCCCGACACGCCCGGTGTGCTGCGGCTGGTGATGGGCATGGTCGCGGACCGTACGGCACTGTGCGTGGCGGGCAATCACGACTACAAACTGGTGCGCGCCCTCGACGGCCGCAATGTGCGCATCGCGCACGGGCTCGAGCAGTCCCTGGCCCAGCTGGCCGACGAGGACGACGAATTCCGCGCCGCCGCACAGACTTTCCTGCGGGAACTGCCCGGGCACTACCTGCTCGACAAGGGCAGGCTGGTCGTCGCCCACGCGGGACTGCCGGAAAGCCTGCACGGCAGCACATCCGGGCGCGCCCGCTCCTTCGCGCTCTACGGCGCGCCCACCGGCGAAGTGGACGTGCACGGCCTGCCGATCCGCTACGACTGGGCGCAGGACTACCGGGGCACACCGGTGGTCGTCTACGGGCACACACCCGTCACGGCGTTGCAATGGGTCAACAACACGCTGTGCCTGGACACCGGCGTGGTGTTCGGCGGCACGCTGTCGGCCCTGCGCTACCCGGAACTGGAGACCCTGTCGGTGCCCGCCGAGCAGGTCTGGTGTGAACGAGCGGGTATCACACCGGTGCCCGACTAGGGCCTACCATCAGCAGCGGACGACCCGACTCATCGACGAGGAGAGGTTCATGCGCCGTAGTCTGCTCGCACTGTCCGTTCTGGCTCCACTGATGATCGCCGGGGTGGCGAGCGCCGATCCGGCGCCGCCGGGAACCGGGACACTCACTGTTCGCGCCATCACCGGCTCCGAACCGATGCCGGTCAACCGGGCCGATATCGAGGTCCGCGCCTGCGGCGCCGAGGAGGTCGTCACCACCTTGGTGAGCGGCGCCGACGGCAGCGCGAGCGTCGCGCTGCCGGACGGCTGCTACGAGGCGCGGGTGGCGACGGTGCCGGGCGGTTGCGCCCTCGCCGACACCGAACCCGTGCGGCTCACGGTCACCGCGAGCACCGAGGCACGCGCGGAATTCCGTTTCCGCTGCGCGTAGCCGTCAGTCCTTGGGACCGCCCGCCACATAGATGACCTGACCGGACACGAAACCCGCGCCTTCACTCACCAGGAACGAGGCGGTGTGGGCGATGTCGTCGGGCGTACCGACCCGGTTCACCGGAATCTGTGCCGCCGCAGCCTGTTTGAAGGCCTCGAAGTCGACGCCGACGCGGGCGGCGGTGGCCGCGGTCATCTCGGTCTCGATGAAACCGGGAGCGATCGCGTTGGCGGTGACACCGAACTTGCCGAGCTCGAACGCGAGGGTCTTGGTGAAGCCCTGCATGCCGGCTTTGGCGGCGGAGTAGTTGGCCTGGCCACGGTTGCCGAGCGCCGAGGTGCTCGACAGGTTCACCACGCGCCCGAACTTCGCCTCCACCATGTACTTCTGCACGGCGCGCGTCATCAGGAAGGCGCCGCGCAGGTGCACGTTCATGACGATGTCCCAGTCCTGCACCGACATCTTGAACAGCAGGTTGTCGCGCAGCACGCCCGCGTTGTTCACCAGCACGGTCGGCGCGCCCAGTTCGCCTGCGATCCGTTCGACAGCGGCGGCGACGGCGTCTTCGTCGGACACATCGGCACCGACGGCCAGTGCGGTTCCCCCGGCGGCTTCGATGGCCGACACGGTGTCGGCGCAGGCGGCTTCGTCGAGGTCGAGAACGGCGACGGCGTGACCGTCGGCGGCGAGCTTCTTCGCGACGGCGGCACCGATTCCGCGTGCGGCACCGGTGACGATCGCGACCCGTGAGGTAGTGGACATGCGCGCCACCCTATCGGGGCGCGTTCGTCGTGATGGTCGGGGTGACAGGATTTGAACCTGCGACCCTCCGCTCCCAAAGCGGATGCGCTACCAAGCTGCGCTACACCCCGATACCTCGGGGCGGTTCACGCCGTCGAGGGAAGTCATGTTTGAGCGGGTGACGGGAATCGAACCCGCACCATCAGCTTGGAAGGCTGAGGTTCTACCATTGAACTACACCCGCAGGCATACGACATCGATGGGATCGCCACGATGTCGTGTGCGCCACGACTGTACCGAATCCCGCGCGCCGAACGCCAATCCGGCCCCGCGAAACGCCTCGGCACTGCGGTGAGTCCCCTTCTTTCCGCGCCCGATTAGGGCCCTTAGGCCCTATTGCGGGACCACGGGTACCGGACACGATGGTGATTGCGTCTCAGGGGACCGACGCCTGCTCCACCGGGGGAATATAAAGGAGAATTTTCCTCGAAAACCTGGCATGGGGGCGGCGGGTAGGCCACCATAAAAGAGCGCGCGGCGGCTCTACCGGTCGGCGCGACACCTTTGCCAGGAGGGACCATGGCGACAACACGCCCACCGCCCGAAAACCGGGCAACACGCTGCACGTTTCGGTGTTTCCAAAGTTTTTTCGCGAAGTGTGTAACGCCCGGGCGGCTGTAGCGATGTCATAGCCGATCGCCATTCGCGAGAGACTGTAACGCGTTCTAGAACGCGGCTTTCGAGTCTCGAGTGGCTTGCTAGGATCCTTTTTGCCGGACGGGGGTATCTGGAAAGGGGGCGGTGAGCGTGTGCCGAACTCGGCGGACCCAACCGCGTAGCAGTGCGAACGATCGAGGTGGCAAGACCGTCGCCACCTTCTGCCGGTGATGTCGATGTCCGCACACATCGAGCCACCGGTCGCCGCGATGGCCCGCGCCTGGGCCCGCGCGGTGTGTGCCGAACCGGGATCGTCCGTGGCACCGCATCAGCTGGAGCCTGTGCTCATCGAGATCGTCGAGCGCCTGCTGCACCTGGCGAGGACAGAACCGTTCCCGGTACCGCAGGCACGCAAGCTCGGCGCACGGCTGGCCGAGGCGCCGTTCGAACGGACGAGAATGCTGGCCCATGCCACCCGCTGGTTGCTCGGTTTCCCCTCGGGGGTGCCGGGTTCCCTGGTGGCGACCCGCTGGCCGCTGGTGGCCAGCCAGGCCATCGACAGCTACGCCCAGGCACTACAGGAGCGCGCACTGGCGCAACAGGAGCAGAACATCTCGGCGAAGGTGTCGCTGCGCGTGCAGGAGATCGCCGCGCTGCAGCACCGCCTGCGCCACGAGGCCACTCACGACGCCCTGACCGACCTGGCGAACCGCACACTCCTGCAGGAACGGGTGCGTGCCTTCGCCGCCGACCCGACCCGTGGGGTCGGGGTGCTGGTGGTTGACCTGGACCGCTTCAAACAGATCAACGACGGCTACGGACATGCGATCGGTGACGAGGTGCTCGTGGAGCTGGCCAACCGGCTGCGCGAGGTGTGCCCGCCCGACACCGTGATCTGCCGGTACGGCGGCGACGAGTTCGTCGTGGCGGCCAACCCGCGCCGCGACACCCTGAGCGAGCTGGCGCACCGTGTGGTCGCGGCCCTGCGCGACCCGGTGTGGTCGAGCGCGGGCCCGGTGCCGGTGTCGGCCAGCGTGGGCACCGCGTTCTGCCCACCGGGAAAGACGTGCGATTTCACCGACCTGCTGCGTCGCGCCGACCGCGCGATGTATTCGGCGAAATCGGCGGGCGGGCGGCGTTTCGCCCTCGCCGAATCGGGCGACCCCGAACTGGGAACGGCGGTCGCCGGCTGAGTCCGGATCGCGAAGCCTGCACTTCGCGGCCCGGGCTCAGTCGACCTTCTCTGCGCACCTCGGCCACGGTTTCGACCGTGGCCGAGGTGTTTTCGTCAGCGGGGCTGACAGACGCTGCACCAGAACAGGTTTCGGGCTTCCATCGTGCCGTGGGAGACCGGGCTGCCGCAGACGCGGCAGGGTTCGCCCTGGCGTCGGTAGACGTAGGTGCGTGGGCGGTACTTGGCGTAGGACGGTGCGCCGGTGTCGTGTTCGGGCCGCACCACATGCATGCGGCCGGTTTCCACGCCGGTCGGCATGAGTTCGACGAGATCGGCCCACAGCGCGTCCCATTCGCTCGCGGTGAGCGAAGTGCCCGGTCGGAACGGCGAAATGCCGTGCCGGAACAGGACTTCGGCGCGGTATACGTTGCCGACGCCGGCGATCAGCGCCTGGTCCATCAGCAGCGCACCGATCGCCCTGCGGGAGCGCCGGATCCGCGCACCCGCCCGCTCGTGATCGGCGTCGGGGCGCAGCGGGTCGGCACCCAGGCGCGCGGTGAGCGCCTCCACCTCCGGCGGGTGCAGCACCTCACACGCGGTCGGCCCGCGCAGATCGGTACCGAATCCCGTTGCGGCACCGACCATCCGCATCCGCACCTGCCCCACTGGCGCGGGCATCGGCAATGCCACCTCGCTGAACGTGCCGTACAACCCCAGATGCACATGCACCGTCAACCCGGACGCATAGTGATGCAGCAGATGTTTCCCATACGCCTCGGCCCGCTCGAGCACCTGCCCGTCCACGAGCGCCGCCCCCTCGGTGAACCGCCCTTGGGGACTCGAAACCCGCACTACCCCACCAGCAAACCGCTCCTGATGCAGCCGCGCAATGCGATGAAGGGTGTGCCCTTCAGGCATAGACACACACCCTTCGATCCGAACTCACCAACTGATCTCGCAAGCACATGGGTAACTCACCGGGCACGGGCTGACCCGGCCACCTCGAGAGAGCTTGCCGCGTCAGGGACTCATCCCGCACCTGAGTCTGGCCGAAATTCGCGGGGAGGCGGATCAGTAAGCGGGGACCGCGGGGGCTTCGCCGGACTTCTCGTAGTCGGCGAGGATGTCGATGCGGCGCTGGTGGCGTGGCTCTTCCGACCAGGGCTGGGCGATGAACGCGTCGACGATGGCGAGGGCTTCCTCGGTGGTGTGCATGCGGCCGCCGATGCCGATGAGCTGGGCGTTGTTGTGTTCGCGGGCCAGCTTGGCGGTTTGGACGCTCCAGGCCAGGGCGCAGCGGGCGCCGGGGACCTTGTTGGCGGCGATCTGTTCGCCGTTGCCGCTGCCACCGAAGACCAGGCCGAGGGAGCCCGGGTCGGCGACGGTGCGCCGCGCCGCTTCGATGCAGAAGGCGGGGTAGTCGTCGAGAGCGTCGTATTCGAGGGCGCCGCAGTCGACGACCTCGTGTCCGGCCTCGAGCAGATGGGCCTTGACGTGATTCTTCAGTTCGAAACCGGCATGGTCGGCACCCAGGTAAACGCGCATGGCTGCGATTGTCGCAGGCGCGCTTAGAGTCGTTTCATGCACCCGCACGAACCGCATTCACCGCATTCGGCAGGTCCCCCACCGGAGCGTTCCGGCCAACCCGCCGACCGGCCGAGCGACGCCACCCCCGCCGACCAGCCCACGCCGCGGCCGGGCGAATATCCACCGCCCCCGTGGCCGCAGGGGCAGCCGGGGTTCGCCGGGTCGTCGCCGTGGCAGCAGCCGGGCCCACCGACCGGTGCGTTTCCCGCGCCGCGTTCGGGTGCGTATCCGTCTGTGCCGCAAGGTTTCTACCCGCCGGGAGGCCCGCCGGGGACGACGCAGCCGATGCCGCGTGGGCTTTCGCCGTTCGGGATGCCCGCGCGGCATCCGTGGGAGATTCCGCTGCTCGTGGTGGTCATCATGATCACCGGCGTGGCGTATCTGCTGGCGATCCTGATGTTGCTTGTGGAGTTGGTCGCCGAGCCCGTTGTCGACGCCCAGGGGCAGCCCGAGTCCGGCGGCTCGCTGCTGACCAGCCCGTATGTGCTGGTGCTCTTGTTCGCGCCGGTGCTGCTGTGGGCCGGACGTGGCATGAATTTCGCGCGTATGCGGATCAACGGGGTGAAGATGTCACCCACCCAGTTCCCCGAGGGGTACCGGATGGTGCAGGAGGCGGCCGCGCGGTTCGGCATGTCGAAGGCGCCCGACGCGTACGTGATCCTCGGCAACGGCCAGATCAACGCCTTCGCCTCCGGGCACGGGTTCCGCCGGTTCGTCGTGGTCTACAGCGATCTGTTCGAGATCGGTGGCACCGCACGCGAGCCCGACGCGCTCGCCTTCATCATCGGCCACGAGGTGGGCCATATCGCCGCTGGTCACGTGTCGTATTGGCGCCAGCTCGGCATGTTCGTCGCGCCGTACCTACCGATTCTCGGGTCGTCGCTGATCCGCGCGCAGGAGTACACCGCCGACAATCACGGCTTCTGCAACCGCCACCAGGGCGCGGCCGGCGCGATGGCCACCCTCGCGGCAGGCAAGTACCTCAACACACAGGTCGGTTTCGACGAGATGGCCGACCGCGCCGCCACCGAGAAGGGCGGCTTCGTCCTGCTGGTGAACGCCATGTCCAGCCACCCGGTCCTCACCTGGCGAATGTGGGCCCTGCGCGACCGCAGCAAACCGGGCCCCATGTTCTGGCACCCGACCCCACCCCACCCCGGAATGCTCCCACCCCCAGGCGGCTACCCCCTCCAGACCGCACCCCCAGCCCTCCCCCCGAAACCGCTCTGAGCCCCGACGCAACCACCACGGGTTTTCGGCCGCCTCGAATCCGAGGGGCGAGACGTAACGGCGAAGCCGCAGTATCGCCCCTCGGATTCGAGGCCTTCCGGGCCGAAAACCCCGCGGCGCCAGCCGCTAATCAAACACAGCCTCTTCGGTGCGGGTGCGCTTGAGTTCGAAGAAGTGCGGGTAGGAGGCGAGGGCGACGACGCCGTCCCACACCCGGCCGGCGTCCTCGCCGCGCGGGATGCGCGAGAGCACCGGGCCGAAGAACGCGACCCCGTTGACGTGGATGGTCGGCGTGCCCACATCGGGTCCGACCTTGTCCATGCCCGCGTGGTGGCTCACCCGCAGCGCCTCGTCGTAGTCGGTGCTGTCGGTGGCCTCGGCCAGTTCGGCGGGCAGGTCGAGTTCGGCGAGGGCGTCGGCGATCACGGCGGTCAGGGTTTCCTGCGTGGTGGCGCGTTCGAACTCGGCCTTGCGGTCGTGGATGCGGGTGCCGAGGGCGGTGTAGAGCGGGGCCAGGATCTCCTCGCCGTGCTTCTGGGCGGCGGCGATGGCGACGCGCACCGGGCCCCAGCCCGCGGCCATCAGTTCGACGTACTGCGGCGGCAGGTCCCTGCCTTCGTTGAGCACGGCCAGGCTCATCACGTGGAAACGGACCTCGATGTCGCGTACCTGCTGGACTTCCAGGATCCAGCGCGAGGTGATCCAGCACCACGGGCACAGCGGGTCGAACCAGAATTCGGCGAGATCCTTGGTGGCCTGATCGCTCACGGGTCTTCCTCTCGGGTCAGCTGGGGCGGGCAGGGCGGCCCGCTGGTTGGTGCAACCGTGCCGGTGCTTGATTCGTTCCCCTGATCGCCGGCCGCGGCTAGGCTCGACGGTGAGGGAAACCGGAACGTCCGTGAGAAGGAGTCCGTGTATGAGCTCGAATCAGCATTTCGTGATCGTCGGTGGTGGGCTGGCCGGCGCCAAACTGGCCGAAGCCTTGCGCGCCAACGATTTCGACGGCCAGGTGACGTTGCTGGCGGCCGAGGACGACCTACCGTACGAGCGTCCGCCGCTGTCGAAACAGCACCTGGCCGGTGATCAGCAGCTGCCGGATTTCACGGTGGATTCGCCGGCCTGGTACCGCGATCACCACATCGACCTGCGCTTGGGTACCACGGTCGAGGCGTTCGATCCGGCCGCGAGGACGGTGTCGTTGCCGGACGGTTCGACCCTGTCCTATGACAAGCTCGCGCTGGCCACCGGGTCGCGGCCGCGCACACTCGACGTTCCCGGCGCCGAGGCGAGCAATGTGTACACCCTGCGCACCATCGGTGACTCCGATCGGCTGCTCGAGGTGTTGCGTTCGAAGCATCGGCTGGTGATCGTCGGCGCCGGCTGGATCGGGCTCGAGGTCGCCGCGCAGGCGCGGGCCAGGCAGGTGGAGGTGACGGTGCTCGAGGCGGCGGAGCTGCCGCTGGTGTCGGTGCTCGGTCCGCAGATGGGCACCGTGTTCGCCGAATTGCATCGCGGCAACGGTGTCGACCTGCGTACCGGTGTCGTCGTCGACATGATCCTCACCGAGGACGGCGTGGCCACGGGCGTACAGCTCGACGACGGCCAGGTGGTGCCCGCCGACGCGGTGCTGGTCGCGGTGGGTGCGCAGCCGAATATCGAGATCGCCGAAGCCGCCGGGCTGGCCACCGGTACCGGCATCCTGGTCGACGAGTCCCTGCGCACCAGCGACCCGGATGTGGTGGCGGTCGGCGACATCGCCGAGGAGCTGCATCCGCTACTGGGCAAGCGGGTACGCGTGGAGCACTGGGCCAATGCCCTGAATCAGCCGGCCGTCGCCGCGCTGACGATGCTCGGCAAGCCCGCCACCTACGACCGCCTCCCCTATTTCTTCACCGACCAGTACAACCTCGGCATGGAGTACACCGGCTATGTCGGTCGCGACGACGACGTGCGGGTTGTCGTCCGCGGCGATGTGGCAAAACCGGAATTCGTCGCCTTCTGGCTGGACCGGGACAACCGCGTGCGCGCGGGCATGAACGTCAATGTCTGGGATGTCACCGATCGCATCAAGGACCTGGTGACCTCGGGCGAACCGGTCGACCCCGAGCATCTGGCGGATCCGAACACCGAATTGTGAGCGAGCAGCTCAGGTCGCCGACTTGAGGTTCGCGATCATGCGTTCGAGAGTCGCTGTGCAGGCGGCGAATTCGTCCGCGCCGATGCCGTCGGACAGGTGGCGCCGGATGGTCCCCACGGAATCGGTCGCCGACTCGTAGGCGCGTCGACCCGCTGACGTGAGTTCCCAGCGACCCGTCGATGCACCGGTGATCCAGCCGCGTTCGGTCAAGCCCTGGATCACCGCGTCGACGGATTCGCCGTTGTGCTCCCAGAACGGGCGAAGCGCTCGCACCAATTCCGCATGGTCGGGGTGGTCACACTCAATCGTCGAGAGCGTCTGCCACTCGCGGCGCGTCATGCCGACGGACTCGACGGCACGGTCGAAGGCGGCCTCGATCAGCTGGTCCAGCCGCTTGACCTGGTACCCGATGAGCCGACGCTCAGCCATGAGAAACCTCCCAACGCATGTATATGTCAAAGGACATGTACATGTAAAAGGCTATCATGATGGCGTGAACGAGATCGAGCACATCGAACGAGCCATGATCGGTATCCGGCGCCGCCAAACCCGGCGGACGCTGTCGCCGGACGCGCCGACCGGGCAGGTGTTCGATGTACTCGACGTCATCGAGGCACACCAGAGCCCCACTGTCTCCACCGTCGCCGCCGCCCTCGCCGTCGACCAACCGCGCGCGAGCAAGCTGGTCGCCGCCGCCGTGGCCGACGGCTCGGTGCGCCGCGTGGCCGATCAGACCGACGGCAGACGGTCACTCCTGGAGCTCACCGACCGGGGCACCGGCATCCTCGCCGCCGCCCACCGACGCCGCCAGAGCGCTTTCGATCGCGCCATGTCCGGCTGGACCCCCACCGAGCGCACCGAATTCGCCCGCCTGCTCACCCGTTTCGTCGACGCCCTCGACTGAGCCGCCACCGCGTTTCCCGCACCTGGCAGACTCGACGGCGTGAATGTCTACAGCGCGGGTGTACTGGTGTTCCGGCGTGGCGAGGCCGGGATCGAGGTGTTGATCGGGCACATGGGCGGACCGTTGTTCGCGAAGAAGGACGAGTCGGCGTGGTCGATTCCCAAGGGCGAGTACGAGATCGGGGTCGAATCGGCGGAGGTGGCCGCCGCACGCGAGTTCACCGAGGAGCTCGGGTTGCCGGTGCCGGACGGCCCGTGGATCGCGCTCGGTGACGTGCAGTACGGCAGCGGATCGCGCCGTAAGACGGTCACGGTGTGGGCAGTGGAGGGCGATCTCGATCCGGACGCGATCGTCCCGGGCACCTTCACCATGGAGTGGCCGCCGCGCTCGGGCCGTCTCGGCGAGTTCCCCGAGATCGACCGGGTGGGCTGGTCCGCCCCGGCGATCGCCGAGCCCAAGCTGGTCAAGGGCCAGCGTCCGCTGTTGCAGCGCCTGGCCGAGCACCTCGCGGGTACCGCCCCGACGCCGTGACTCACGCCCTCGCCAGGGCGGGCTGTCGCAGCGTGGAGCGGAATTCCGAAGGGCTCTGTCCGCGAAGGCGTTTGAATGCGGCACTGAACCCGAACGCATCGGAGTAGCCGACGGTCGTCGCCACCTGGGCGACGCTACGATTCGGGTCGGCGAGCAGTTCCTCGGCCTCGGCCATCCGCCATTCGGTGAGATAGGCCAGCGGCGTCTCGCCCATCACCTCACTGAACCGGCGCGCGAACAGGGCCCGCGACACCGCCGCCTCGGCCGCCAGATCGGCCACCGTCCAGCGCCGGAACGGATCGTTGTGGATGGCCTCGAGCGCGGGCCCGACGACCGGGTCGGCCATACCGCGATACCAGGCGGGCGCGCAATGTTGCTGTGCCGCAAGCCAGGTGCGCAGCGTGCACACCAGCGCCCAGTCCAGGAGCCGGTCCATCAGCGCCTGTGAGCCCGCGCTGAGCCGGACCGCGTCGGCGGCGGACTGTTCCAGCCACGCGCAGACCTCCGGGTCGTCGCTGACGACCATCACCGGCGGCAACGCTCGCAGCAGCCGTTCGTGCCGTCGCCCGGACGCCCGATAGGCGCCGACGACGAGCGATGTCTCCTCGGGCGCGCCGGTCGCCGTCTCGACGAGTTCCGGTGTGGCACAGGCGAGATCGGCCGGGCCGAAACCGCGGGGCACGAAACACGACAACTCGTAGCCCATGTGCGGGCGGTCGAGCGTGGCGCGGGTATCGGCCAGGTGGAACGGTTCGCAGGCCTGGACGACGGCGGTGTCTCCGGCCACCAGCCGGGTCGACGACCCGTCGGCGAGCACGAGAGTGCCGCCACCACACAGGACGGTGACCATGACCAGGGGCGCACGGTCGGCGAAACGGATGGTCCACGGCGACCGCAGCACGGCGTGCGTGACGACCGATCCTTCGGCACGAATGCCACTCAACAGCGAACTCAACGGATCCACGCCACCAGCGTAGACGAATTCCTATCGACTGGAGATGATCACCCATAGATCGTCCACGCGATTCACGGTTGACTCGAAGCACACAGGGCAAACCGCCCGCACCACCGATGACCAGGGAGTCACCATGTCGCAGCCCTCCGCTACACCCGAATCCGCGCGCACCGCAACGCCTCCCGCGTCCACCGGCCTCGCTCACCCCGGGAACGCAGGAGAATCGGCGATCGACCGGCGGGCCCTGGTGGTCCTGTCGCATCACCGCGCCGATTCCCTGTCGGCTCATGTCGCCGACCGCGCGGTCGCCCGGCTCACCGCCGCCGGGTACGCGATCGACTTCCTCGACCTGCACCGCGAGAACTTCGAACCCCGGATGACCGTCGCCGACCAGCCCGAATGGGGCAATCGCGACAAGGTGTACTCGGCGACCATCGAGGCGCACATGCGCCGGGTCCAGGCCGCCGACGTGATCGTCGTCGTGTTCCCGGTGTACTGGCAGAGCGTTCCCGCCATGCTCAAGGGCTGGATCGACAGCGTCTGGAACTACGGTTTCGCCTACGGCCGCAGCAAGCCGAAGCTGGCGGGCAAACGCATCCTGTGGCTGGGTTTGGCGGGCGCCACCGCGGGCGACGCGATCGTTCCCGGCATGCAGCAGCTACTCGAGGCCCAGCTCAACGAGGGGTTGGCGTACTACAGCGGCTTCGCGGACTCCCGCGTCGGCCTGCTGCCCGACGCCGAGGACCAGCCCCAAACCATCGACGCCGAAGGCAATCTGGTGATCGGCGAGGCCATCGCGGGTGACGCACGAGCCGCGCATTACGCCGCGTTCGACGCGCGGGCCGAGGGCTTCGTCGACGAACTCCTCGCAGCCGAGTTGGTGAACGCCTGACCCCGGCCCGGTCGCCGGGCACACAGCGCGGTCCGATCGCGGAACTTTCGCACGGTCGGACCGCGTACTCGGGCTCAGATGCCGGGCACCGTCTTCAGCAGCACCTGAAGCAACTCGGAGGGCGTACCCGCCTCGTCCGCGGCGGTGTTGATGGTGGTGAGCGCGCCCGCGGTGAATTCGGCGCTCTGTTCGGGAACATAGGTTGCCGGGTCGTCGATGCCGGGTGCGTACTGCGCGAACATCCCGGCCATCGCCTGCAGGAACGGGCCCATCAGGGTGGCCAGGTGAGCAGCCGAACCACCGGTGGTGCGCACCATCTTCCCGCCCTGCTGGAAGCCGGCGAACATCGAGTACATGCCGCCGAGAATCGCCAGGTCGTACATGGCTGCGGCACCGTAGTCCGTACCGACCCATTCGGCGCGGCCGAACAGATCCAGAACGTGCCGGAACCGGTCGAACGCGGCGGTGATACCGCTGTAGAGCAGGAAGGCCGCGGGCCCGCCGATCATCGACGGCACCGCCATGATGCCGCCGTCGACGAGCTCCACGCCGTTCGCCTCGGCCCAGCGGCCGAGCGAGCGCCCCTGTTCCGGGGTGGTGGTCGTCAGATTCACCACCACGCGGCCGCGCAACTGCTCGGCGGCGGGCTCCACGTGCTCGCGCACCGCCGCGTCGTCGAGGACGCACAGGATCACCAGGTCCCCGGCCGCCATCGCCTCGGCCGAGGTGGTCGCCACCGTCGCGCCTTCGGCAACCAGCGGTTCGGCCCGCGCGGCGGTGCGGTTCCACACCGTCACCTCGTGTCCACCCGCCAGCAGCGCCTTCGCGAGCGCGGCACCCATCGCGCCGAGACCGATCACCGAAACGCGCTGTACCGCAGTCGAGTTGCTCATTGCTCCCCTAGTCCGAAAGGTTGTCGCCGTCGCTCGGCGATGCACTTCCAGATTCGCCCGTTGCGCTAGACTTCACAAGTACCGACTGTGAAGTGCAATACCTACAAAAAAGTAAGTAAGGCGAAGATGAAGCAGCGACAGCATCCGTATTCATGCGGCATCGATGCCGCCCTCGACGTGGTGGGCGGCAAGTGGAAGGCCCTGATCCTGTGGGCCCTGTCCACCGGCACCCAGCGCTTCGGCGACCTGAAACGCCTCGTCCCCGGTGTCACCGAGAAGATGCTGATCCAGCAGCTCCGCGAACTGGAGCACGACGGCATCATCAGCCGTGAGATCTACCCGCAGGTCCCACCGAAGGTGGAGTACTCCCTCACCGAGCGCGGGGTCTCGCTCAACGCCGCGCTGGTGAGCCTCGGCGAATGGGGAAACGAGCAGATGGACCACATCTGTGCGGTGAAAGGTGTTGCCGCACCCGTGCACTGACGAGCGCGGCGAAGACTATCCCCGGGTACCCGTCCAGCTCGCACCGGTAATGCGCTCGTAGGCTTCTTCGTACTTGCGCCGGGTCGCCTCGACCACGTCGGCGGGGATCTCCGGGCCGGGGTATTCCTTGTTCCAGCCGGTAGAGGTGGACCAGTCGCGGACGAACTGCTTGTCGAAGGAGCGTTGGGGGCGGCCGGGCTCCCATTCGTCGGCGGGCCAGAAGCGCGAGGAGTCGGAGGTGAGCACCTCGTCACCGAGGGTGAGAACCTCACCGTCCCAGCCGAATTCGACCTTCGTGTCGGCGACGATCACGCCCGCCTTTGCCGCGTGCTCGGCACCGCGCGTGTAGATCTCGAGGGTGAGGTCCCGCAGTTTCTCGGCGACCTCACGGCCTTCCTGGTTCACCACGTCGGCGAAGCTGATCGCCTCGTCGTGGCCTTCGGCGGCCTTGGTCGAGGGGGTGAAGATGGGCTC
The DNA here is from genome assembly GCF_020216065.1 of Nocardia rosealba. Lineage (GTDB taxonomy): Bacteria > Actinomycetota > Actinomycetes > Mycobacteriales > Mycobacteriaceae > Nocardia > Nocardia rosealba. The sequence continues at coordinate 167,261 of NZ_JAIWNA010000004.1, read as the reverse complement.
GGGCAGTTTGTCGCCGTCGCGCAGCCCCGGGGGCAGCGCGATACCGGAGACGGTGCCCGACTGCTGGTACTCCTTGAGTCCCGACCCGGTCAGGTACCCGCGCGCGATGCACTCGACCTGCAGCATCTTCAGCGGCTTCACCCGGATACCGCGCCCGGCGAACTCGGCGGGCACGTCGGTGGCCGACACCACATGGTTGGGAATGTCGGTGAAGTACTCGAACCACCAGTTCGACAGCTGGGTCAGCAGCGCACCCTTGCCGGGGATCGGCGTGGGCAGCACCACGTCGTAGACCGAGACGCGGTCCGACGCGACGAGCAGCAGGGTATCGCCGTCCTCGTAGAGGTCACGGACTTTCCCGGCGTGCACATGCTTCAACGTCGAGCCTCCTGGTAGGTGCGAACTTTTCCGTAGGCACTGTACCGAGGGGGCCGAAACCCGTGAGCGGGTGTCGGCGGCAAGTGGCATTGTGGACGCTGATGTGCGCGCGGCCGAGGCCGGAGCGCGCGAGGCGTGCCGTGTTCGTCGACGACGAAGGAGATCAATGTCTGCCCCGAATCTCACCCGCGACCAGGCGGTCGAACGCGCGGCCGTGGTGGCCGTGGACAACTACCGGATCGAGCTCGACCTCACCGACCAGCCGCGCGGGGCGGATTCGGCGGTGTCGGACACCTTCGGTTCGACGACGACCGTCACCTTCACCGCGAAGCCCGGGGCGAGCACTTTCATCGATCTGGTCGCGGCGCGGGTGCGCTCGGCGGTGCTCAACGGTCGGGACCTCGATGTGAGTTCCTACGCCGAGGAGACCGGTATCGCCCTGTCGGACCTGGCCGAGAACAACGAGCTCGTGGTGGTGGCCGACTGCGAGTACTCGCACACCGGTGAGGGCCTGCACCGCTTCGTCGACCCGGCCGACGGCAAGGTCTACCTGTACTCGCAGTTCGAGACCGCCGACGCCAAGCGGATGTTCGCCTGCTTCGACCAGCCCGATCTCAAGGCCACCTTCGATGTGGTCGCGACGGCGCCGAGCGACTGGGTTGTCGTGTCCAACGGCGCCGATATCGACCAGCACAGGGTCGGCGCCGTCGTGCGCCACACGTTCGCGACCACGCCGCGGATGAGCACCTACCTGGTCGCGATGATCGCCGGTCCCTATGCCACGTGGACCGACACCTATTCCGACAGCCACGGCGAGATCCCCCTGGGCCTGTTCTGCCGGGCCTCGCTGGCCGAGCACATGGACCACGAGCGGCTGTTCACCGAGACCAAGCAGGGTTTCGACTTCTACCACAAGAACTTCGGTGTGCCGTACGCCTTCGGCAAGTACGACCAGCTGTTCGTGCCGGAGTTCAACGCGGGCGCGATGGAGAACGCGGGCGCGGTCACGTTCCTCGAGGACTATGTGTTCCGGTCCAAGGTGACCCGCGCGTCGTACGAGCGCCGCGCAGAGACGGTGCTGCACGAGATGGCGCACATGTGGTTCGGCGACCTGGTCACCATGAAGTGGTGGGACGACCTGTGGCTCAACGAGTCGTTCGCGACGTTCGCGTCGGTGCTGTGCCAGGCCGAGGCGACCGAATACACCAGTGCCTGGACCACTTTCGCGAATGTGGAGAAGTCCTGGGCCTACCGCCAGGACCAGCTGCCCTCGACCCACCCGATCGCGGCCGACATCCCCGACCTGCACGCGGTGGAGGTGAACTTCGACGGCATCACCTACGCCAAGGGCGCCTCGGTGCTCAAGCAGCTGGTCGCCTATGTCGGGTTGCAGCCGTTCCTGGCCGGTCTGCGCGACTACTTCGCCGAACATGCCTACGGCAACGCCACTTTCGACGATCTGCTGTCCGCGCTGGAGAAGGCGTCGGGGCGTGATCTGTCGGACTGGGGTGCGCAGTGGCTCAAGACCACGGGCCTCAATATCCTGCGGCCCGATTTCACCGTCGCGGCCGACGGCACCTTCTCGAGTTTCGCCGTCGTGCAGGAGGGCGCCGCACCGGGTGCGGGCGAGTACCGCGTGCACCGGATCGCGATCGGTGTCTACGACGATGTCGACGGAAAGCTGGTGCGTGCCAAGCGCATCGAGCTCGACCTCGACGCCGCCGCGCGGACCGAGGTTCCGGAGCTGGTCGGGGTGCCGCGTGGGGCCCTGGTACTGGTCAACGACGACGACCTCACCTACTGCTCGCTGCGCCTGGATCCCGATTCGCTCGCGGTGGTCGTGGACCGTGTCGGTGACATCGCCGAATCACTGCCGCGCACGCTGGCCTGGTCGGCGGCCTGGGAGATGACCCGGCAGGCAGAGATGAAGGCGCGCGATTTCGTGGCGCTCGTGCAGCGCGGGATCGGCGCCGAGTCCGAGATCGGGGTGGTACAGCGGTTGCTCATGCAGGCCGCGACCGCCATCTCGAGCTACGCGGAGCCCGGTTGGGCCGAGCAGGAGGGCTGGCCCGGTTTCGCCGATCGGCTGCTGGAACTGGCGCGCGGCGCCGAGGCGGGTTCGGATCATCAGCTGGCGTTCGTCAACGCGCTCACCGGCGCCAAGCTCGACACCCGGCACACCGATGCGCTCGCCCAGCTGCTCGACAGCGATCCGGTGGAGGTCGGGCTGGGCGGGCTCACTGTCGACACCGACCTGCGCTGGCGCGTCGTCACCGCACTGGCCGCCGCGGGACGCATCGACGCCGACGGGCCCGAGTCCCCGGTGATCGACGCCGAGCTGGACCGTGACCCGACAGCGGCGGGCAAGCGCCAGGCCGCCGCCGCCCGCGCTGCCCGCCCGCTGGCGGCGGTGAAGGAACAGGCCTGGAACACGGTGATGGGCGACGACACGGTCCCCAACATCACCGCCCGCGCCATCGTCGGCGGCTTCGCCCCCGCGGGCCAGGGTGAGCTGCTCACCCCGTATGTCGACCGCTACTTCGCCGAGGTTCCCGCCGTCTGGGAACGCCGCTCGAGCGAGGTGGCCCAGACCGTCGTCGTCGGCCTGTACCCGCACTGGGCGATCACCGAGGAAGCGATGGCCGAGGCCGACGAATTCCTCGCCGGTGACCACCCGCCTGCCCTGCACCGCCTGGTCTCGGAGGGTCGCGCCGGCATCGAACGCGCCTTGCGCGCACGGGAATTCGACGCCAAGTAGCGCCACGGACCCGATGGCCCCGATCTCGCCGGATCGGGGCCATCGGCCGTTCCGGCACGGCGTAGCTCGACCCATTTCGCCACGACAGAACTACTACTGAGAGTAGTATTCGAGTCGGGGGATTTCCTCCATGTCGATCTTCGAAGGAGAAGCGGGATGGAAACCATTGCGGCCGAGCGCTTTATCGCGGCGCCGATCGAGCAGGTCTTCGAATGGTGCGCCGACACCAGGAATTACGGGCGTTCGTTCTGGGTGCTGCGTAATCGTTGGGTCCGGCCGGGGACAGACGCGCCCTACGGCGTCGGCGCGGTTCGCCGGCACCTGTGGTTGATCGGCCGGTTCACCGAGCGGATCACCCGATACGACCCGCCGCATGCCTTCGACTACCTCGTCGAACGCAGTTTTCCGCCGTCGCGGCACGACGGCGGGACCATGACGTTCACGGCGGAGCCGGGCGGAACCAGGGTGCGCTGGACGAGCGTCGGCGAGGTGAAGGCCCCGTTCGCCGCCGCCACGATCACCCGGCTCACCACACCGATCGCCGCGATGGTTTTCGGGAAGATCCTGGATGCGTGCGCGAGAGACCTCGGAGTCTCCGCCTCCCGCTGAAACAATTCGCTGTCATCACGGCACGGCCGCCGTGCTCCGGTGTCGCCGTGTTCGCTGCTGTGAGCAGATCTGCTGGGGGCAGCATCGGCGGCGAATTGTGGTGTGCGCGAGGCACCGTTGACTCATGGCACACGACGACAAAGCACCGATGTTCAGTTGGCGGATGCGTGAGCAGTTGTTCGGGCGGCGGATTCTCGTGCTCGACGGTGCGCTCGACGACGACAACGGGACCCTGCTCATCACCCAGATGCTCACCCTGGCCGCCCAGGCACCCGAAGCGGGGATCTCGCTGTGGATCCACTCCCCCGGCGGCTCGGTGCCGTCGATGCTCGCCATCCGCGACGTGATGCGGCTGGTGCCGTGCGAGGTGTCCACACTGGCGCTCGGATTGGCTTGCAGCGCAGGGCAGTTCCTGCTGTCCTCCGGGACGCCCGGTAAGCGGTACGCGATGCCGCACGCCCGCATCCTCATGCACCAGGGCTCGGCGGGTATCGGCGGCAGTGCCGTCGAGGTCGAGGTGCAGGCCGACGACCTGCGCTACACCGTCGACACCGTGCTCGGACTGATCGCCGAGGACACCGGCCAGCCGTTCGACCGCGTCTACGAGGACTCCCTGCACGACCGCTGGTTCACCGCCACCCAGGCCCTCGAGTACGGCTTCATCGACCACGTGGTGGAGTCCTTCGACCAGGTCGTCCCCAATCGCCGCCGCATCGGCATCACGGCCTAGGAGCTGCCATGACCAGTTACACCATTCCGAATGTGGTTTCCCAGCACCGCGGCGGGGAACGCATCACCGACATCTACTCGCACCTGCTCAGCGAACGCATCGTCTACCTGGGCACACCGATCGACTCGGGCGTCGCCAACGCGCTCATCGCGCAGCTGCTGCACCTGGAATCCGACAGCCCGGGCCAGGCGATCAGCCTCTACATCAACTGCGAGGGCGGCGACCTGTCGGCCATGCTCGCCGTGTACGACACCATGCGCTTCATCAAGGCACCCGTGCACACCACCTGTGTCGGTCAGGCCATCGCGGTCGGTGCGGTGCTGCTCGCCGGTGGCGAGGCCGGGCACCGGGCGATGCTCCCGCACACCCGAATCGTGTTGCACCAGCCCGCGACTCGCGGGCAGGGCACGATTCCCGATCTGATCCTGCAGGCCGACGAGATCGTGCGCATGCGGGCGGCGATCGAGGCGATCCTGTCCAAACACACCGGTCAGAGCCCGGAGACCTTGCGTCGCGATACCGATCGCGACCGGGTGTTCACCGCCGAGACGGCCTTGGAGTACGGGCTGGTCGACCAGGTCCTGCACGAACGGGAGTGACCCGTGCGCTACTGCTTCTCGATGCGATCGAGGTAGACCCGGCGCACGTCGTCGTCGACCCGGTTGATCGCGGCGTCGTCGTGAGCGGCCTTGCGCACCAACCGGATCAGCGATTCCGGCAGCAGCGTGGCGGCGTTCGCGGCGACGCCGACATACGACGGGACCGATGTCTCGGCGGCCCGGGTCTTCACCGTGCGGACCACGGCGGCGGCGATGTCTTCGGGCTCGACCGTCGGCAGAATGCCCACGTCGATGCCGGAGCTCAGTTCGGTGCGCACGGCCGAGGGCAGGACGGTGCTCACGCTCACCCCGGTTCCATCCATCTCGAGCCGGGTCGCCGCACTGAGCCCGACCACCGCGAACTTGCTCGCGTTGTACACCGCCAGCCCCTTGAGCGGGAACTTGCCCGCCAGCGAGGCCACGTTCACCACGTGGCCGTAACCGCGTTCCACCATGGCCGGTAGCGCCAGCCGCATGCCGTGGATGACCCCGTAGACGTTGACGTCCATGGTGAGCCGGTCGATGCGCTCGGACTGTTCGAGGAACGGCGCGTTGGGCATCACGCCCGCATTGTTCACCAGCACGTCGAGCGGGCGGCCGTGCCAGTCGACGGCGGCGTCGAGAAACCGTGCGTAGGAATCCTTGTCGGTGACATCGAGCGCGTGTCCCATTGCCCGGTCACCGAATTCGGCCGCTGCCTGCACGACCAGCGCCTCGTCGAGATCGCCGAGCGCCACCCGCGCACCCGCCGCCACGAAGGCACGTGCGGTGGCCAGGCCGATGCCACGCGCCGCGCCGGTGATGGCGACGAGCGCGCCGTCGAGTTCGATCTTCGGATAGCTCATGACAGCACCTTGCTCTCGGTGACGGTGAAATCGGCGGGATCGAACGAACTGACCCGGCTCCTCAGGGCCCCGGTCGACCACGGCCAGCTGAAGCTGTTGCGCCCGTTCACATCCAGGTAGTAGCTACTGCAGCCACCGGAGTTGTAGACGGTCCCGGGCAGCGCGGCCTGCACCTCGTCGACATACCGGGCCTGCACCTCCGGGCGCACGTCCAGCACCGGCCAGCCCTCGCGGCGGGCGCGGGTGACCGCCGAAACCAGGAAGGTGATCTGGGCTTCGAGAACGGCGAACGCCGAGGAATGTCCGGTACCGAGGCTCGGTCCGAGGATGGAGAACATGTTGGGGAAACCGGTGGTGACGGTGCCGAGGTAGGCCTCGGGTGAACCCTTCCAGTGGTCGGCCAGTGAACGTCCGTCGGCGTCGCGCACGATCTCGCCCAGCGGGGAGTCCAGGATGTGGAAGCCGGTGCCGAGGATGATCGCGTCGACCTCGGCACTGCTGCCGTCGGCACCGATCACCGTGTTGCCCCGGATTTCGGTGACGGCGGTGGCGTGCACGTCGACATTGGGTTCGGTGAGCGACTGTAGGTAGTTGTTGGAGAACAGGATCCGCTTGCAACCGAGCAGGTAGTCGGGAGTGAGCTTGGCCCGCAGCGCCGGATCACGCACCACAGCACGCAGATACGCCGAACCGATCCCCTGCACCGCCTGCATGAGCGGACGCGGATGCCGGAAGGCCACTCCGAGTCCCTCCATCATCGCGTACTCGATGCCACGTAAAGCTTTGTGCGCGAACGGGACCCGGCGCATCACCTGCTTCTCGATGCCCGGCACCGGATGGTCCGGCTTCGGCAGCACCCACTGCGCGGTGCGTTGGAACAGGTGCAGTGCGGCCACCTCGGGCTGGATCTGCGGCACGAACTGCACCGCCGACGCACCCGTTCCGATCACCGCGACCCGCTTCCCGCGCAGGTCGTAGTCGTGATTCCAGCGCGCCGAATGGAAGACCTCGCCCTCGAACTCGTCCAGGCCGGTGATGTCGGGGAAGCGCGGTTCGTTCCACGGGCCCGCCGCCGAGACGACGAAGCGCGCCGTGAATTCGCCGGAAGTGGTGTCCAGGCGCCACAATTCGGCTCCTGCGTCCCACTGGGCTCCGGTCATCGTCACCCCGAAACGGGTGCGCTCGGCGAGGCCGTGCTCGCGTGCCACCCGGTCCACATAGGCGAGGATCTCCGGCTGGGTCGCGAACAGCCGCGACCACTCCGGGTTCGGCGCGAACGAGAACGAATACAACCCCGAGGGCACATCACACGCGCACCCCGGATACGTATTGGCCCGCCACGTCCCCCCGAACGTTTCGGCCTTCTCGACGATCACCACATCGTCGACCCCCGCCTCCCGCAACTTGACGGCAGCGCCGACACCGGACACCCCCGCCCCGATCACGATCACCTCATGGTGCTGAGTCATCCGGCTCTCCTTCTTCGCAGAATCTCGGGTCACTGTGTGCTCGTCGTGTGCATGAGCTCATGGGCCAGATGCCGCACGCCTGTGGCCGCGGCCCGCGCCCGCAGACGACAGGGCACCTTCCGGCGGCCGGGGCCTGCCGCGCACCGAGTTCGTGCTCTGATCTGCGAGCTACCGATCATCGCGCGAGACTCGCGGTGCGCAGTGCTTCGTGCACGCGGGCATGGGCATTGGCGTGGGCGGCGGCGAGGGTCGCCGGGCGGCGACGGGAATCCATGAAGTTGGGGCCCATCGCGGCCAGTTCGGCGGGGCCCGGCTCGACGCGGATCACGCGGACGCCGTTGTCGCGCAAGAGCTTCACCTCGCGGTCGAGGCCGCGGGTCATCTGGGTGCGCAGGAGGCGTTCGATGCGGTCGAGGCCGGTGGCCGGGACGCCGCCCGCGGAGGTCATCGGGGCGACCACCACCACTTCGTCGAGGTCGAGCGGGAGCAGCAGGTCGGCCGAGACCGAGGAGACGGCTCCTCCGTCGACGTAGTCCCGGCCGTTGATCCGTACCGGCGGGAACCAGCCGGGGATCGCCCAGGACGCGGCGATCGCGTCACCGAGGTCGACAGGAGCGCCCTCGGCGGGCCGATGCAGCGAATCGGCCTCGAACCCGTTGGCACCGAAGGCGATCCGTTGCCCGGTCGCGGCGTCGGCAGCCACCAACCAGGTCGCGGGGTGATCCACCCAGCCGTCGGCATCGGCGAGCTCCCGGCCGAACGAGCGGAGCCAGCTCGCGTCACCGCGTCCGCGTGGCAGCAGCCCGGCCAGGGCGCTGTAGGCCGAGCCCGCGCGGAGTCCGGCACCGATCAGGCCGAGGTTCGGCAGGCCGATACCGGGCAGCGGTGGGAACTTGCCGGGGTCGACGGCGATGTGCGCCGCGAGTACCGGGTCGGCGTCGGGCTCGGCGTCGAGGGCTGCCACGAGATCGGCCGGTGTGCGGCCGGAACCGAGGGCGGCCACGATCTCCGCCCCGGCCGAGGTCCCGATCAGCACGTCGGCCGATCGAGCATCCCAGTCCAGCGCGCGTTCGACCGCATGGAGGGCCACAGCGGTCCAGGCGAACCCGAGGACACCACCGCAACCGATGGCAAGGCCACGTCGAGTGCTCATAATCCAGATACTAACGGTATTCGAATTCCACCGGTACCCCTTTTTGCTAAACTGCCGCATATGACCAGGCTGACGCGCAAAGAGTCCCACGCACGGACGCGCGAAAGTCTCGTCGAGACCGCCAAACGCCTGTTCCTGGCCGACGGTTACAACGTGACCTCCCTGGAGAAGGTCGCCGCCGAGGCCGGTTACTCCAAGGGCGCGGTCTACTCGAATTTCGCCACCAAACACGAACTCGGCCTCGCCGTGCTCGATGTGGTGCACGTGGAGCGGGCCGAATCCCTGTCGGCCGCGATTCTCGGACCCGACACCATGGCCGAACGGATCGAGGGATTCGCCCGGTGGGCCGACGAGAACATCGGCGACGTCGGCTGGACAGCCCTGGAGGTCGAGTTCGCCACCAGCACCCGCCACCTCCCCGATATCCGCACCGAACTGGCCGAACGCCGCCGCTCCCTCACCGCCGTCCTGGCCTCCCTGATCGAAATCCAGACCGCCGAACTCGGCATCACCCTCCCCGTCCCCGCCGACGAAGCGGCCCTGCGCATGCTCGCCCTCGGCATCGGCCTCGGCGTCCAGCGCGCCATCGACCCGGAGATGCCGGTAACCGCCCTCGTCGACATGCTCCGCGAACTGACCATCGTCCGAACCAGCTGAATCGATCCGCTACCGGGCACCCAAGCTCGAATCGAACCACGTCGATCCAGTGGGCCGCGGGCGGCGAAAATCGGTAGACACCGCGGCGACTTCTCCATGCCATAGCCGGTGCCGTAACGGTCGTCGTCTACAAGGCAGACGGCAGGCAGGGCGCGCTTCCGTCCCCCGAGTCGCGATGGACGAGACTGTTCGTATCCGGCCGAATCCGCAGTCGCGCCTGAAGGTCTAGTTCACGGGGGACAGATGGTCTACGAATCTGCTCAGCGGGTCGGGCCCTGCGACCAGTGTGGTGCAGAGGTGTTGAGCGTAGTCAGTGAAACTGTTAACGCTGCAACGTTCGAGTGGGCCATCGAAGGCTCTTGTAGCGAATGCGAACACATCTGGCATGCCAGTGGGAACGGTATTTCGGCGGAGGTTCGCGCCGCGATCATCGCCGACAACGGTCCGAGCGGGCTGCGGATTGTGGATCCGGATCCCTCGGTGGGCGCGATGATGCGGGTGATCCGCAGCCGGGAATCGTTGCCGCTCCATGAGCTGAGAGCTGCGGCCGAGGATCTGGTGGCGAACGGGCGTGCGGGGACACTCGCGGAGATGTCGCTGCTCCGAGAGCGATTGGAAGATCAGGGTGTCCGGGCCGAGGTCGTCTTCGCGACGCCGCGACCATCCGGACGCACGATCAGCCTTGTCAAGCGCGTCGTCTATCTCGTTCCGCCTAAACGGCTCAGTGATCCGGACACTCGGACGGCACTGGTTCCCCACCGCCTGGCCGAAGCAGAGGCCGAGCTTCTGGCCGGGTACCTGGAATCGGCGACCGTGCTGGCGATAGCCGCGAGCAGGCTTCCGGATCGATTGACCGGGCGCCTGCTGTTACCACTGGGCGTCATGACCGATGGGGAATGGGTCTGGAATCTCGACTGGGCGGACTACGTTCGGGCCTATCGCGTGGACCCGTCCCAGCAATTCCGCGACCACGCCCGCAGCCGCAATTACGCCCCGGTCGAGCTCGACGACGACCGCCTCCAGCAGATCTCACGCACCCTCGGCGTTCCGGGGTAACGCGAAACGCCCTGTCGATCAGGCGAAGACACGCGTGGTTGTGCCCCGTCAGCAACGCGTTCGGCGCAATGATCGTGACCGCCCCGTCCCGACAGCCTGATGATCGGTTCAGCACAAGGGGTTGTCGGTGTGCAGGATTTGTTCGGCGAACCATTGAACTCGGGCCGAGGTGATTCCGGTTCGATGCTCGACGGCCAGGGGGTGATCGGTGGTCGCTGCGGTGAACAGCCCGTCACCAGTCGCGCCCGGCCAGCAGTTCCTCGGAGTCCGCATTCGGGAAGCCGTAGGCCGATGCGATCGCGCAGAAGTCATCGGCGATCACTTCGCGTGCGACCGTCTCGATTTCGCTGCCGGCCGCCTCGAATTCCGCCTCCAGGTCGTTGAACTCCGCTGTGGCGCCCTGGGTGAGGATGTACAGGGCCGCCAGATCCGACGGCCGTTCCGACTCGATGGTCTCGCACAGGCGGAGCAGGACCGCCTTGCACCGGTCGAGCACGACATCGGGATAGTACGGGTCTCCGTACATCTCTCGCAGGAACGGATGCCCGGCGATCTGGCGGTTCGTGATCGGCATGCGTCGATCATGCACGGCACCACCGACAACCGCGCGGTCACCGATCATCGGAAGATGGACGAGCGCATCAGGATTGGTGTCAGGCCGCCATCAGCAGTGCGTTGGGTGCGATCATCGTGGTGCGCGGCATAGCGGGGGCGGCGATGCGGCGGTCGCCGCCGACGACGACGGCTGTGCGCTGGCGCATCATTTCCGCCACCTGGCCGACGAGGTCGCCGACGCTGGTGCCCAGTGCACCGGCCAGGGCGGCGATCATCTCGCTGGAGGGTTCCTTGCGGCCGCGTTCCACCTCGGAGAGGTACTGCGGGGAGATGCCCGCGCGGCCCGCGGTGTCGACCAGCGTCGAGCGCTGCTCTTGGCGCAGGGTACGCAGCCGTTCGCCGAGGGCCTCGCGCCACAGCAGTTCGGGGCGTGCCCGCCGCTCCTCGCGCCCGCCTGGAATCACCCGCAAACCCTTGTGCTCGCCCATGCTCCGAGCGTAAGGACTGCCGGCGCGACACACCCGGTTCTTCTGCTGTGGGCGTAACTCAGCGGCAGTGCCGGGACAGCGCGACGACGCCTTCAGCCAGGTGACACCGCAGCTCGCGTCGATCCGACGGCATACGCGTCAACGGGTGATGCCGAAGCGGGTATCGACCCAGCCGAGGGCGTCGGTGAACGACGCGGAGATGATCTCGCTGTGGTCGACGCCGTCGTATTTGCGGTAATCCACCGATTGACCGCGCATCTGCTGCTGGGCCACCATCGCATCGGTCGACTTCAGCGGAACGGTGTGATCGTCGCGGCCCTGCAGCACCAGGACCGGTTCGGTGAAACTCAACCCGCTCGGGTCGTTGTCGTCGAGGACGCGCAGCAGCCCGGACAGGTCACCATCGCGCTCGAGAACGTCCTTGACCGACAGCCCACCCCATTTGCCCGATTCACTCAGGGCCGCCGCGCAGTCGGTCTCCGCGAGTGGCAGCATCGACACCGCACGCTCGGTGAGGAACCGGGCCGGGTCGAGCTCGGTGACGGTCTGCGCGCCGCGAACCAGCATCGGCAGGTACACCGCCAGCCCACCGGTCCCGACCGAGCCGAGCGGGTTCGACACCGCCCACTTCGCCATGCGCACCTGCTCCGCCAGATGGGACGCGGGTGCGAGCGCGACGGCACCGAGCAGATCGACCGCAGGAGCCCAACCGCCGGCCGCGCTCGCGGCGAACAGGGCCGCGTGCCCACCCTGGGAGTGGCCCATCGCCACCCAGCGGGCACCGATATCGCGGTTGAATTCCCTTGCCGCGACGACGATGTCGGCCACGGCACGCTGCTCGGTCTCCCCGATGAGGTAGCCGTGGCCGCCGGGTGTGCCAAGACCCTGGTAGTCGGTGCGGGCCACCGCGTACCCGGCGGCGACCCAGCGGGCCAGCTCGTCCCTCGTCGGTGACGCACCGTCGGCCCGCGAGGGCGCGCACACGTCGGCGACGCCGTTGGTGCCCGGCGCGAAGGAGATCAGCGGCCAGCCGCCCACCGGCGGCGTCCCCGGCGGCACCGATACCGTTCCCGAGACGGCGACCGTCGCCCCGTGCGCGTCGATCGAGCGATAGAGGATCAGCTCGGTGCGGGCACCCGGTACGGCATCGGGCAGCGAACGAGTGCGGATCACCGAACCCCGTGCGCCCGGCAGGGTTTCACCGTCGGCGGTGTAGAAGTCCGAGGTCGGTGCACCGGCGGCGGGTTCGGTGTCGCGGAACGAGTCGTCGGCGCAGCCGACGGTCGACAAGCAGGTCACCACTACCGCGGTGACGATCCGAGCCAGTGCTGTGCGCATGATCCCCCTTCACCGGCGACCGGCCGTGCCGGCCGCGAAAGCCGCCGCTCAGGGTACTCGATCACGCGCGGACGGCCGGGCGGGTGCCCGGCCGTCCGCAGTGTCTCAGCGCAGGACCCGGCCGAGGAAATCACCGATCAGCGTGGCGATCTCTGGGCCGTGTGTTTCGAGGGCGAAGTGCCCCGCGTCGAGCAGGTGCAGTTCGGCGTCGGGCAGATCGCGCAGGTAGGCGCGGGCGCCGTCGGCACCGAAGATCTCGTCGTGCTCGCCCCAGGCGATGAGCGTCGGGGGACGGTGCTCGGCGAAGTACTTCTGGAATTCGGGGTAGCCGTCGAGGTTGTTCTTGTAGTCGGCGAACAGGTCGAGCTGGATCTCCTTGTTGCCGGGACGGTCCAGGTAGGCCTGGTCGAGAGTCCAGGTGTCCGGGCTGACCAGCGACAACCGTTCGGCCGGAACACCATGGGTGTACTGCCATTTCGTCGCGTCGGGCTCGAGCAGCTTGCGGACCTCCGGTTCGTGGGCGGCGCGGTCGTTCGCGTGGGCGAACAGCGGCTCCCAGAACGGTGTGAAGCCCTCCAGATAGGCGTTGCCACTCTGGGTGATGAGGGCGCTCACGCGCTGCGGGTTGCGTGCGGCGATACGCAAGCCGATGGGCGCGCCGTAGTCCTGGATGTAGAGCGCGAACCGGTCGATGCCGAGGGTGTCGAGCAGTTCGAGGGTGAGGGCCGTGAGGTTGTCGAAGGTGTAGTCGAACTCGTCGGCCGTCGGCATCCCGGACTGCCCGAAGCCCAGATGGTCGGGCGCGATCACGTGATAGTCGGCGGCGAGGGCTGGGATCAGGTTCCGGAACATCGCCGAACTCGTCGGGAATCCGTGCAGGAGAACAACTGTCGGCGCCGACGGGTCACCCGCCTCGCGGTAGAAGATGGACTGGCCCTGGATCTGGACCGTGTTGTGACGAACCTTGCTCATGATGGATCTCTCTTTCTCGGTGGGTATTTCGGAGGTTCAGACGGTGACCGGTTCGCGACGGCGAACCGGTGCGACAAGGACAGCGGCGGCAACGGTGAACACCACGGTGAGCGCGAAATAGCCGCGGTAGCTGTCGGTGAGCGCGTGGATCACGGCGGCGACACCCAGCCCGGCGGCGGCCGACAGCTGATGAATCACCCAGGCGGGAGCCAGGGTTCGGCCCATGCGCGCCGGATCGAGTCCACGCGACACGATGGCCATGGTGAGCGGGATGACCGGGAAGGAGGCGATGCCGAACAGCACCGCGACCAGCACCAGCGAGCCCGGCACGAACACCGCGAGCAGCAGCGCGGCGAGTCGCACCATGAACAGGATCCGCAGCAGGTCTTCGGGTCGGTGACGGCGCAACAGCGGAACCAGCGCTGCGGAGGTCACGCCGGCCGCGAGCGCCGCGACGGCGACCAGCCTGCCCGCCCCGGTGACCGACCACCCCAGTTCCACCGCGTGCTTGGGCAGCATCAGCACGACCACGTACAGGGTGGCGGAGTGTAATCCGAACGCCACCAACATCTTCCACCGATCCGCAAGCGACTCCCTCGCACCGGCCACACCGGTGGCTCGCTGATCGTCGGGCAGCAGCCGCCACAGCACGGACGTGACGGCCAGGCCGACGGCGCCGAGCAGGGTGAAGGTGGCGCGCACACCGATCGGCTCGAACAACGCGGTCGCCGCCCACGGAGTGACGAGCTGACCCAGATTGATGCCGATCGCCGCCCGCGCCATGGCAGGTCCCGCCTGCGCGCCGTGCGCCCGCCCGAGCAGCGTGGTGACCGTGAGGGTGGACGCCGAGGCGAACCCGAGCCCGCCGAGCACCATGTACGCGGCGACGAACTGCCAGGTCTGGGTGACCACGGCCAGCACGAGATAGCTGCCCGAGATCAGGCCGAGCCCGCCGATCAGCACCCGCTTGGGCCCGAGCCGATCGAGCAGCCGCCCGATCCCCTGCTGCGCCACCCCGGTGACCGCCGTCCCCAACGCGGCCGCCACGGCCAGTGCCGTCGCCGACACCCCGTACGACGCGGCGGTCGGAGCGAAGAACACCCCCATCGTGAAGTTCAGCCCGAACGACACGGTCATCGCCGCCAGTCCCGCCCAGGCAAGATTCTCTCGCCGCATGCCCGCCACTTCCTAACCGGTGAAAATTGTTTCACTGGTTAGAAGTCGACAGCCGTCAGGTTGATTCCCGATGCGCAGAAATTTCTTCCCCGAAACACGAACGGCGCGTTCACCTCTGAAGGTGAACGCGCCGGTGCGCGGAGAAAGGGACTAGCGGCCGATAGCGGCGGCCATCACCCGGACAGCCGAGATCAACCCGTCGATCAGGTTGCCCTGACGGAAGGAGGCCAAGGCGGCGGTGACGCCGAGCTGGCAGATGCGGTCGTTGGCGCGCTCGGCCACGGCGGCACCCGAACGGACCTCAACGGCACCCTGGTTGGGCGAGACCGCGATGAGGACCGAGTCGGCGGACTCGGGGGTGTTCGGCAGCAGCGCGTCGGCGCCCGCGGCCGGGTCGGCACCCAGGTCGCCGAGGTAGATGTTGAAGCGCACCTTCGTGGCGCGGGTGGCGTCGGTGAGCGCGTTGTCGAGGGCGACCCGCTCACGATCGGTGAACGGCACCTCGTCGAACACCGTGCCGGGCTCGTGCACACCGGAGACGCGGCCACTGCTGGTCAGCGCGTACCCGTGCGGCAGGTCGGCTTCGACAACCGCGGGCCAATTAGAACTTGCCACTTGCCCGGCCTCCGATCAGCTCCGCGTGCGCGGGTTCGAGAACCGCATGGCTGCCATGCGGTTCGGCGTGGTGGTGACCGGACGCAGCGGTCACCTCGTCGGTAGCGCTCCACAGCACCGGCGGGTGGGTCCACTTCTGCCCGAGCTCGAAGTGGGCCGGCTTCTCACCGGGCAGTGGCTTACCGAGATAGGACAAACCCGCGATCGCGAAGTAGATCGCGGCCGGGATGCCGACGAAGATCAGCACTGTCTCGAGAATGCTCACGAGTGAAACGTTAGACGATGCTGTGTAGTAGTTCATCTCCGGTCGTCGGAAACGCGCGTGTCAGACCAACCAGGCCGCTGAATTCGCGGGCAGGCGGTCGTCGGCCACCGGAGCGCTGGACAGCAGCAACTCCCCCGGCGGCAGCTGAATCGGCCCGTCGGAGGCGTTGAGCACGCACACCAGCCCACCCGGCCTGCGGAACGCCAGACACCCCGCGGGACTGCCGTACCAGTCGATCTTCTCGCCCGCGAATTCCGGCCGGGTACCGCGCAGATCGATCGCCAGGCGGTACAGCGACAACGTGGAGTGCAGGGTTTCCAGCTGGGCTTCGACGGTGCGGTCGGCCCACTCGGCGGGCATCGGCAGCCACGGTGCACCCGTGGTGAAACCGAACGGCGGCGTACTGCCCTCCCACGGAATCGGCACCCGGCACCCGTCGCGACCACGCTCGGTGTGACCCGAGCGTTCCCACACCGGATCCTGCAGCGCTTCCTCGGGCAGATCGTCGACATTGGGCAGCCCGAGCTCGGCGCCGTTGTAGACGAATACCGCACCCGGCAGCGCCAATTCGACCATCATCATCGCCCGCGCCCGGGCCACCCCGGTCTTGCCGCCGCCGTAGCGGGTGACCTCACGTTCGATGTCGTGGTTGGACAGGGTCCAGGTTGGTGGGGCGCCGACCGCGCTCACCGCCTCGAGCGAATGGGTGATGGCGGTGCGCACGTCCTCGGCGGTGAAGGCCGCCTCGGCCAGCCGGAAGTTGAACGCCAGATGCAGTTCGTCGGGGCGCACGTACTCGCCGAAGCGCACGTTGTCGTCGACCCACACCTCACCGATGGACACCGCGTGCGGATAGTCGTCGAGCACGGTGCGGATGCGGCGGTGGATGGCGTGCACGCCGGGGTTGTTGAAGCGGGGATCGTCGTCGTCGTGCACCAGCATCTTGGTGTCGACTTGCGCCATGTCGGGCAGGCCCTCCGGCTTGGCCATGCCGTGGGCCACGTCGAGACGGAAACCGTCGACCCCGCGATCGAGCCAGAACCGCAGCGTCTTCTCGAAATCCGCGGCGACGTCGGGGTTGTCCCAGTTCAGATCGGGTTGTTCGCGGGCGAAGATGTGCAGGTACCACTGACCGGGGGTGCCGTCGGGTTCGGTGATCCTGGTCCAGGCCGGGCCGCCGAAGATGCTCGGCCAGTTGTTGGGCGGCTCGGCGCCGTCTTCGCCGCGACCGTCGCGGAAGATGTAGCGGGCCCGTTCGGGACTGCCCGGTGCGGCTTCGAGCGCGGCCGCGAACCACGGATGCTCGGTGCTGGTGTGGTTGGGCACCAGATCCATGGTGACCTTGATCTCTCGATCGTGGGCCTCGGCGATGAGTTCGTCGAGGGCCTCGAGGCCACCGAAGAGCGGGTCGATGTCGCGGGGATCGGACACGTCGTAGCCGCCGTCGGCCTGCGGTGAGCGCATCACCGGACAGATCCACAGCGCGTCGACACCCAATAGCTCGAGGTAGCCCATCTTCTCGCGCACACCGCCGAGGTCGCCGACCCCGTCACCATCGGAGTCGGCGAACGAACGCGGATAGACCTGATAGAACACGGCGGTTTTCCACCACGGAGCGGTGCTGTTGTCCCCCGGCACCGGCGAGGCAGGTGTCTGTGTCACAACCGCAATATTGCCAAAGAACGCCCACAATATTCATGCGGCGCGAGACTTTCTTCGAATCCGGCAAATCGCCAGCGTTCGCCACGCCGGACGGAAACATCGCGGTAAACCGGGGCGCAGGTCCGAAATCGGGCCTCTACCTGGACGTCACCAGCGAATCCCGGGCGTCCCGGGCTCAGTGCGGAGCGTTCTGCAACGAGGCCGCTGCCATCTGGAAGTAGTCCAGCATCGCCTTGCGGTGCTCGGCGTCCAGGATCGACGGTTCGATCTCGTCGACGGCGATCCGCATGCAGCGCAACCACGCGTCCCGCTCGAGCGCCCCGATGACGAACGGATGATGACGCATCCGCAGCCGGGGGTGGCCGCGCTCGTCGGAGTAGGTGCGTGGCCCACCCCAGTACTGTTCGAGGAACATCCGCAACCGGCGCTCGGCCGGCCCCAGATCCTCCTCCGGATACAGCGGGCGCAGGATCTCGTCGGCAGCGACCTCGCGATAGAACACCGACACGATGCGGCGGAAGGTCTCCGCGCCGCCCACCGCGTCGTAGAACGAGGTCGTTGTCTGCTCACCTGAAGTCACGCGCTCCATTGTGCCCCGAGCGCGTGCCGGGCCTTCAATCACAGTTCACCCGAAAGTTTGAAAAATAACCGTGCAATACGGGCTCAACCGTGGTCAACTGGGGGACAGTATCGGCCCCAGATACCACATGATCCTGCCAATCATGAAATTGAGGTCACACAATGAAGCAGCGGCCAAGCGCCAGGTCACACGAGGCGCGCGCGCACCGACAACTCCAGCCCGCCGACGTCCACAATCGTGGCTCGGGGGCTATTCCGCTGCACATCTTGTCCGATCACCATCCGGGCGCACACGGTCTGCACGACCTGCCGCATCGCCCCGCGCCACTGCATCTCGCCGGCGATCACGACGCCGCCGCCTGGCGTAAACGCCGGGTGCTGCTTCTCAACGCCACCTACGAACCACTCACCGCACTGTCCGCTCGCCGCGCTGTCGTTCTGCTGATCTGCGCGAAGGCCGACGCGGTCCACGACGATCCCGCCGCCCCGGTCCTGCATTCGGCGGGCGCGACGGTTGCCATTCCCTCCGTTATCCGGCTGCGCACCTATGTGCGCGTCCCCTACCGTGCCCGGGTGCCGATGACCCGGGCGGCACTCATGCACCGCGACCGCTACCGCTGCGGCTACTGCGGCGGCAAAGCCGAAACCATCGACCACGTCATCCCGCGCAGTCGCGGCGGGGAGCACTCGTGGGAGAACTGCGTGGCCAGCTGCGCGCCGTGCAACCACCGCAAAGCCGACAAGATGCTGACCGAGCTGGGCTGGACGCTGCGTCATCCGCTGGTCTCGCCCAAGGGCCCGCACTGGCGGTTGCTGTCGACCACCGCCGACCTCGACCCGCTCTGGTTGCAGTACCTGGGCGAAGGGGCCGCCTGATCAGGCGCTCTCGATGACCATCGTGGCCCACGTGCCCGGCTCGAGAGCCTCGAAGACGTGCGGGAGATCACCCAGGTAGCGGATGTAGTCACCTGGGCGCATCTCCACGGGCTCGTCGGCGGGACCGACGATGGCATGACCGGCCGCGAGGACCACGTGCTCGACCACACCGGGCGTGTGCGGTTCCGAGCGACGAATCTGACCGGGTTCGGCCGCGATCCGGTACACATCGCAGCGCGTGTGTGACTGGCCTGCCGCGAGCAGCGTGACGCGATAATCCGCGTCGGCGGAGGGCACCTGCGAACCCTCGTCGGCGCGGATCACCTGCACGTTCGGGCGCGGCGGATCGAGCAGTCGCGAGAACGGCATCTCCAGGGCGACACACAGCGCCCACAGGGTTTCCAGGCTGGGATTACCGGTGCCCGATTCCAGTTGCGACAGTGTGGACTTCGCCACACCCGCGCGGCTGGCGACCTCGGTGAGCGACAGGCCGGCGCGGGCGCGTTCTCGTCGTAGGGCCGCCGCGATCACCGCTTGCGGTGGTCCGGCGACCGGGTCCTGCCGGTCCATCAACGCCTCCTCCGGAGCTGTTTCCGCGTTGACTTTACCGACCCGCAGCGTTCACTATGAAAAACATGCGTTCGATCTGGCGAACACTCGATCGGCGGACCGCCGCCGCCGTGGCCGCGGCCTGCCTGGCCGTCGGCCTCTTCGGCGTCTCCTACGGCGCCTCGACCATCGCTGCCGGGTTCCCGGTGTGGATGCCGATCGTCGCCGCGGTGACGGTGCTGGCCGGCGGCTCGGAACTGCTGTTCTTCGGGATCGTCGCGGCCGGTGGGAGCCCGCTCGCCGCCGTCGTCGCCGGGTTGCTGCTCAATGCCAGGCACCTGCCGTACGGGTTGGCCGCCCCCGATGTGTTCGGCCACGGCTGGCGACGGCTGCTCGGGATCCACGTCCTCAACGACGAATCGGTGGCCTTCGCGACCGCACCCGGCGTTCGGGAACGCAAGCGTGCGGCGTATTGGGCCTGCGGAATCGGGGTGGCACTGTGCTGGCCGCTCGGCGCGACCCTCGGCGCCGCCCTCGGTTCCCTCGTCCCCGACACCTCCGCACTCGGCCTGGACGCGGTGTTCCCGGTCATCCTGCTGGCGCTCCTGCTGCCCGCGCTGCGTGACCGCGCGACGCTGCGCCCGGTACTGGCCGGGGCCGGGCTGGCAGTCGCGATTGCGCCATTCGTGCCGGCCGGGTTGCCGGTGTTGATCGCGCTGATCGGGTTGCTGCTGGCGTCCCGGCCTGCGAAGCCATCGGATTCCTCAGCGGCTCAACCGGAGAGCGTCGGCGGAGTCGGCCACGCGGCGGGGGCAACACCGCCGGCAACACCACAGCGCGTCCCGAAGGCCGGCTATGCGGAAGCCGATGCACCGGACACCACAACCTCGGCGACACCACAAGGTGTCCGATCGGCTCGCCATGCGAAGGTCGGCGCTCTGGGCGACCGAGGCATGGTTTCAGCGGTGGACGATGGTTGCGTAGCAGGCGTCGGCGTGGCGGGTGCCGGCGTGCAGCCAGGAGTGTGGGTCGCCGGCGCGGATTGCTGCCCAGCTGCGGCATTCTCGCGCGGGGATGCGACGTGAACGCGCCCTACCTGGTGCCCGCGATGATGGCGCTGGCGGTCGGCACCTATGCGTTGCGGTGGGCGGGGCCGGCGTTGCGGGATCGAATCCGGTTGTCGGCGCGCACTGTTGCGCTGCTCGACACCGGGGCGTTGATTCTGCTGGCCGCGCTGGTGGCGACGGCGACGTTGCCGACGGGCACCGGGAAACTCGGCGTCGCCTTGCCCGCCGGGGTGGCGGTCGGCGGTGTGCTCGCCTGGCGACGGGCACCCTTACTCGTCACGGTGATCGCCGCAGCCGCCACGACCGCACTGCTTCGGCTCGTCGGCGTGCATTGAGCCGAGTCCCACCCGCGCCGCGCGATCGGTCGAGGGGCGTAGCGCCGGCCCATGGCAAGGTGCCGGCCTGTGGCAGAGTGCCTCCCGGTGGCGTAGCGCGGCCCGGTGGCGTAGCGCGGCCCGGCGGCAAAATACCGACCGATCGCAATACGCGGCCCGATCACATCGCACGGCGCTCGGGTCGAATTCGGCACCTGCGTGCCTGCCGGTTGGCGTCTAGCGCTGCTGCGTGTGAGTTCAGCTGGGCGACAAGGGGATTCCGCCACCCAGGCGGCGAGCGACGGAACCGTAGCGGGCGTCGAGGCGTAGCCAGGTGCGGGTGGTGCGGACGCGGACCAGTTCGGTGGGCTGAATGCGCCGGGATTCGGCCTTATCGCCCGCGTGCGGGATGAAGTCCATGGCGGTGAGGGCAAAGACGACGCGCATCGGGACCTCGACCGCGAGATCACCCGCGCCGGTCACTGTGAGCACCGACTGGTCGAGCAGGGACGCGGGCGGACCGTGGGCGCCGCCGTGCTCGCGCGCCAGATCGGCTCCGCGCTCGGCCAATTCGACGAGTGCGCGGGCCGGAACGTCGTCGACGTGGGCGAAGCCGTCGGTCGGCGGGAGCGCACCGCGCCAGGCCGAGTCCATCGAATAGCCGAGGTCGATCGGATGCCCGGTACCGAGCCCGGCCAGCACCATGTCGGCACCGACCGTGACATCGTCGACACCGAGTTCGGCCGTGATCGTGCGCACCGCCAGTGTCTCGAAACCCGTTGCCACCCAGGCGGAGACGAGACTCGAGCCGCGGCGGCGCAACCGCACCACCGCCGCTTGGTCCAAGCGCAATGCCCGCGACAGGAAGGTGGCCAGGTTCTCGCGTTCGGCCGGGTCGGGCGTATGCAGCACTCGCTGTTCGGAACTCACGAAATCAGGCCCGCCACAGCGCCAGGTAGTCGCGTTCGGTGTCGGTGAGCCTGCGCAACCGCTGGGTGTCGATGTCGAACGCCGCGAGCTGGGTGGTCGCGGTGACCGCGGGCGGCGAATCCGGTGCGGCGCCGCTGGCCCGCACCTCGTAGCCGACGGTGAAGTCGACGGCGCGCAACTGCTTGATCCACATGGCGATATCGAGCGGGGTGTCCTCGTGGCGCAGTTGTCCCCGGTACTTCACGTGCAAATCGACGAGCACACAACCCTGCCTGCCCATCGACGCGGTCGGCTTGTCGTCGTCGAACAGCCAGGGGATTCTGGCCTCCTCCAGCAACGTCACCATGCGGGCATGGTTGACGTGCTGGAACACGTCCATATCCGACCAGCGGATCTCGACCTTCGCGTGGAAACGCTGCGGCAGAACCAGCTGCGCTTCGGGCGCGGCGGTGCTGCCGTTCGGCGAACTCGTCACCGTGGTACCTCCGATTGGGCGCCCACCCCGCTCACCATGCTCCGCACCTGTCGCGCGGCGACCGACAGTGTGGCGAGGTCGTGGGTCCCGGACTCGAACAGTTCCGACAGGGCAGCGCGCGCACGACCCAGCCGGGACTGGTTCTTCGACTCCCAGTATGCAATTTTCTCGTCGGGCGTCTCCTCCGGGTCGCCCGCCGACAGCACATCGAGGGTCAGCGAGCGCAGCGAACCGTACATGTCGTCGCGCAGCGCGAGCCTGGCCAGCGCGTGCCAGCGGTCGCCGCGCTCGAGGTGGCTCACCGCCTCGAGCAGCCAATCGATCTTGAGGTGCTCGTTGAGCGCGTAGTACAGCGCACCGACTTCGGCGCCGTCGCGGTCGGTGATGTCGGCGATGTCGACCACGTCGAGCAGCGGGAAGAGACCGAGCAGTCCGAATACTTCGGTGGCCAGTTCGGTCGGGGCGCCACGGGCGATGAGTTCGGCCGCACCCTGAGTGAGCGAGGTGACGTGGTGCCCGCGCAACCAGCCGGGCACCTGCGGCGCCAGCTCCTGCACCCGCCGGTGGTAACGGTTGATCTCCGCGCCCACGGCGACGGGCTGCGGGCGGTTGCTCAGCAACCAGCGCGAGGCCCGGTCGAGAGTGCGCTTGGATTCCAGCTCGAGCAGGTCGCAGACCGCGGCGGGGGCGTCGGCGCTGCGGATACGCGACCACACGTCGTGCAGCTGGAAGATCGCGGTGGCCGCGGCGAACGCGCGAACCGTGTCGGACGTGGTCGCACCGACCTCTTCGTTGAGCCGGTGGGCGTAGGTGATTCCGCCGTAGTCGACCACCTCGTTGACGAGCATCGTGGTGACGATCTCGCGGCGCAACCGGTGCTTCTTGATCTCGGCACCGAACCGTTCGCGCAGTGGCGTGGGGAAATACAGCGGCAGCCTGCCCGCGAACGCGGCGCTGTCGGGCAGGTCCGTGTCGAGCAGGTCGGCCTTGAGGCCGAGCTTCACGTGGGCCAGCAGGTTCGCCAGCTCGGGCGAGGTGAGACCGACGCCTTCCGCCTCCCGCTGTTGCAACTCGGTTTCCGACGGCAGCGCCTCGAGCTCACGATCCAGACCACGTCGCTGTTCGAGATCGGAGATCACCCGCGCGTGCACGCTGGCCATCTGTGCCGCGTCGGTGCGGGCGATACCGATCAGGAAGTTCTGATCCACGTTGTCCTGCAACACCATTCGCGCGACCTCGTCGGTCATCGAGGCGAGCAGCGGGTTGCGGTCCTGCGGTGCGAGCGCGCCCGCGCTCACCACACCGTCGAGCAACACCTTGATATTGACCTCGTGGTCGGAGCAATCGACGCCCGCCGAGTTGTCCAGGGCATCGGTGTTCATCTTGCCGCCCGCGCGGCAGAACTCGATGCGCCCGAGCGCGGTGGCGCCGAGGTTGCCGCCCTCGCCGATCACCTTGACGCGCAACTGGTTTCCGTTCACCCGGACCGCGTCGTTGGACTTGTCGCCCACCTCGGCATTGGTCTCGGTACTGGCCTTCACATACGTGCCGATACCGCCGTTCCACAGCAACTGCACGGGCGCGAGCAGGATGGCACGCACCAGTTCGGGCGGCGACAGCGCCTGCACCGCGTCGGGCAGGCCGAGCGCCGCCCTGGCCTGCGGCGAGATCGGCACCGATTTCACGGTGCGTTCGAACACGCCGCCGCCCGAGCTGATGAGGCTGCGGTCGTAGTCGGCCCACGACGAACGCGGCAGTGCGAACAGCCGCTCTCGTTCGGCGTAGGACGTGGCCGCGTCGGGGTTCGGGTCGAGGAAGATGTGGCGGTGGTCGAAGGCCGCGACCAGCCGGATGTGGCGCGAGAGCAGCATGCCGTTGCCGAACACGTCGCCGCTCATGTCGCCGACGCCGACCACGGTGAAGTCCTGGCTCTGGGTGTCGATGCCCATCTCCCGGAAGTGGCGTTTCACCGACTCCCACGCGCCCTTGGCGGTGATGCCCATGGCCTTGTGGTCGTAGCCTGCCGACCCGCCGGAGGCGAAGGCGTCGCCGAGCCAGAAGCCGTAGCGCTTGGCGACATCGTTGGCGATGTCGGAGAAGCTCGCCGTGCCCTTGTCGGCGGCCACCACGAGGTAGGTGTCGTCGCTGTCGCGGCGGACCACGCGCTCGGGCGGCAGCACCGCACCCGTGGCCAGGTCGACGTTGTCGGTGACGTCGAGCAAGCCGGAGATGAAGGTGCGGTAGCAGTCGATGCCCTCGGCGATGCTCGCCTGACGGTCGGCGGCCGGGTCGCCGGTGGCGGCGGGCGGCCGCTTCACCACGAACCCGCCCTTGGCACCGACCGGCACGATCACCGCGTTCTTGACCGCCTGGGCCTTCACCAGACCCAGGATCTCGGTGCGGAAGTCCTCGAGCCGGTCGGACCAGCGCAGACCGCCACGCGCCACCGAACCGAAGCGCAGGTGCACACCCTCGACCCGCGGCGAGTACACGAAGATCTCGAACTGCGGTCGCGGCTTGGGCAGTTCGGCGATTTCTCGCGGCTCGACCTTCAGCGACAGGTAGCCGCGCGGTGCGCCGTCGGCGTCGACGACGTAGTTGTTGGTGCGCAGGGTCGCCTTGATGAGACCGAGGATGGCGCGCAGGATGCGGTCGGCATCCATGCTGACCACCTCGTCGATGCCGGCGCGCACGCGTGTTTCCAGTTCGGCGGCGTGCTCGGCCGAGACGGTGTCTGGATCGAATCGCGCGGCGAACAGGGCGACGAAGTCGCGCGCCACCTCCGGATGCGCGAGCAGGACGCGGGCGATATTGACCTGGCTGTAGGGAAAACCCGCCTGCTGCAGGTACTTCGCGTAGGCGCGCAGGATGGCGACCGAGCGCCAGGGCAGGCCTGCCCGCAGCACGAGTTCGTTGAGACCGTCAGCTTCGGCACGGTCGTACCAGACTGCCTCGAACGCCTCGGTGAAGCGGGCGCGCAGGCCGTCGGCCTGGCCCGGGTGTTCGAGCAATTCCGCGTCGAGATCGCCGCCGAGGGCGTTGCGCAGCAGTTCGGGACGGGCCTGCAAGCCGAAATCGTAGATCCAGCGCTCGGTTCCGCCGTCGAGTTCGAGCTGGTAGGGCCGCTCGTCCACGACCTCCACGCCAAGGCTCTGCAGCACCGGAAGCACCTGGCTCAACGACACACCACGCCCGGCGATGTAGAGACTGAACCGCCACGAACCGGGTTCGGCCTCGGACCGGCGGTACAGGTGCTGATCGATGCCACCTTCGGACAGTTGCTCGAGGCGCGCGATGTCGGCCAGGGCTCGGGCAGGCGCGAAGTCTTCCTTGTAGCTCTCCGGCAGTGCCTTCGAATAACGCGAGACCACGGCGGGATCGAGCACCGTCGACGACGCGACCTCGTCGCCGATCCGATCGTCCCAGGAGTGGCTCGCCGCGTTCAGCAGCGACTGCAGGCGGCGCCGGTTCTCCTCGGAGGTGTCGGGGCCGTCCTGACCGGCGGCCTCGGGCGGCAGCATCACCGTGAAATACACACTGGCGAGCTCGCTTTCGCTCACCCGGGCCGAGTAGTCGATGTCGACGCCGCCGAGTTCGCGCACCAGGATGGACTGCATTTCCAGCCGCACCGCGGTGGTGTAGCGGTCGCGCGGCAGGTACACCATGCAGGCGACGAACCGGCCGTAGGTGTCGCAGCGCAGGAACAGCCGTACCTGCCTGCGCAAACCGACGCCGAGGACCGCGACGGCGGTGCGCCGCATGGTCGCGGTGTCGGCGGAGAACAATTCGGTGCGCGGGAACGACTCGATCACCTCGAGCATCGCCTGCCCGGAGAACGAGTCCTTGTCGAAGCCCGCGGCCTCGATGGCGGTACGTACGCGGCGATTGATGACAGGAATATCGAGCACGTTCTCGTGCACGGCGCTCACGGTGAACACGCCGATGAACAGGTGCACACCGACCACGGCGCCGGCGTCGTCGACATCGGCGACCCCGATGAAGTACGGGTACACCGAGCGGTGCACGGTCGCGCGGACCAAGCCCTGCGTGAGCATCAGCAGCGGGCGGTCACCGCCGTTGATCGGCACCTGGAAGTCGGTGCCGATGTCGGGGCGAAGCACACCGAGGCTGGTGCCCGGAACCCGCGCGGGGACGGTGTGGCCGTTCTCGGTGGTGCGCTGGTAGCGCGTGTAGCCGAGCAGCGTGAAGTTGCCGTCGGCCAGCCAGCGCAGCAGCTGGGCGCAGTCGGCGAGATCGACCGACGGGAAGGGCGCGGTGCCCGCCGCAGCGGTCCGATCGAGACGATCGGCGAGCGAACTCTGCGCCTCGACCATCGCCTCGGTGTCGTCGATCACCTGACGCACGTCGGCGAGCACCTCGGGCAGGGTGCGTTCGATCTCGTCGAGCTGGGCCTGCTCGGTCGACGGGTGCAACTGCAGATGCATCCACGACTCGGCCAGCCCCTCGGCGCCGTTGCCGTCCACCTCGTGCGGTGCCGCGCCGACGAGCGTGCCGTCGGCGTCGCGAGTGACCTCGAAGATCGGGTGGATCAGCTCGCTCACGCTCACCTGCATGCGGCCCAGCGCCGCCGTGATCGACTCGACCAGCAGCGGCATATCGTCGGTCACCACCTGCACGGCGGCTCCCATGCCCGACCCGTCGTCGGGATGATGCACCTCGACCAGGGCCTTACCCGGTTGACGGCGGGCGGCGAGTTCCATGTGGTGGCGGAAGATCTGGGTGATCCCGGTGATCGGAAAATCCACGTCCCCCGCGTCGACGTGTCGGAAATACGCCTCCTCGAGTGTCGCGAGATCGTCGCGCAAACTCGGTGGCATTCCCGCCGCCCAGCCCGCACTCGACATTTCCGACGAGACCGTCATCTTTCGCCTGCTCCCATGTTTCGGTTGGCTTCGATTCCGTAAAGTCCGGTGACGCGATTCCGAGACTAACGCCGCCGCGCGAGCCGTGCCGTCGGAAATCCGGCTTCCCCGCCGGTAACTTGTGAAACGCCGACGGCCCGGCCGTTCGATCGACAAGTCGATCGTCAGGCCGGGCCGTCGATGCGGTCCGCGCGGATATCAGTCGCGAGTGAGCTTGCGGTGCGTAACCCGGTGCGGGCGAGCGGCTTCCGCGCCCATCCGCTCCACCTTGTTCGCCTCGTAGGCCTCGAAGTTGCCCTCGAACCAGAACCACTTGGCTTCGTTGTCGTTGTCGCCTTCCCACGCCAGGATGTGGGTGCAGGTGCGGTCGAGGAACCACCGGTCGTGGGAGATCACGACGGCGCAGCCCGGGAACTGCTCGAGCGCGTTCTCGAGCGAGCTCAGGGTCTCGACGTCGAGGTCGTTGGTCGGCTCGTCGAGCAGGATCAGGTTGCCACCCTGCTTGAGGGTGAGCGCCAGGTTCAGGCGGTTGCGCTCACCACCGGAGAGCACTCCGGCCGGCTTCTGCTGATCCGGGCCCTTGAAACCGAACGCGCTGACGTAGGCACGCGAGGGCATCTCCTGGTTGCCGACCTCGATGAAGTCGAGCCCGTCGGAGACGACCTGCCAGACGTTCTTGTTCGGGTCGATGCCCGCACGGTTCTGGTCGACGTAGCTGAGCTTGACGGTCTCGCCGACCTTCACCTCGCCGCTGTCGGGCTCCTCGAGCCCGACGATGGTCTTGAACAGCGTGGTCTTACCGACACCGTTGGGGCCGATCACCCCGACGATGCCGTTGCGCGGCAACGTGAACGACAGATCCTTGATGAGCTGACGATCGCCGAAGCCCTTGTCCAGGTGCGAGACATTGACCACGATGTCGCCGAGGCGCGGACCCGCGGGGATCTGGATCTCCTCGAAGTCCAGCTTGCGGTGCCGCTCGGCCTCGGCCGCCATCTCTTCGTAGCGACCGAGTCGGGCTTTGTTCTTGGCCTGGCGGGCCTTGGCGCCGGAACGAACCCAGGCCAGCTCCTCCTTGAGGCGCTTCTGCAGCTTCTGGTCCTTCTTGCCCTGCACCTCGAGACGCTGGGCCTTCTTCTCCAGGTAGGTGGAGTAGTTGCCCTCGTAGCCGATGGCCCGACCGCGGTCGAGTTCGAGGATCCACTGCGCGACGTTGTCGAGGAAGTACCGGTCGTGGGTGACGGCGAGCACGGCACCCGGGTAGGAGGCCAGGTGCTGTTCGAGCCACAGCACGCTCTCGGCGTCCAGGTGGTTGGTCGGTTCGTCGAGCAGCAGCAGGTCGGGCTTGCTCAGCAGCAGCTTGCACAGCGCGACGCGGCGACGCTCACCACCGGAGAGGTTGGTGACCGGCTCGTCCGGCGGCGGGCAGCGCAGCGCGTCCATGGCCTGCTCGAGTTGGGAGTCGACATCCCACGCGTCGGCGTGGTCGAGGAACTCCTGCAGTTGGCCCATCTCGTCCATGAGCTCGTCGGAGTACTCCGTGGCCATGAGCTCGGCGATCTCGTTGAAGCGATCCAGCTTCACCTTGACCTCGCCGAGGCCCTCTTCCACGTTGCCGCGGACGGTCTTCTCCTCGTTCAGGTCCGGTTCCTGCATGAGGATGCCGACCGAAGCGCCGGGCGCGAGGAACGCTTCACCGTTGTTCGGCCGGTCCACCCCCGCCATGATCTTCAGCACGCTGGACTTACCCGCACCGTTCGGGCCGACCACGCCGATCTTGGCGCCGGGCAGGAAGTTCAACGAAACGTCGTCGAGAATGACCTTGTCGCCGTGCGCCTTGCGAACTTTGATCATCGAATAAATGAACTCAGCCATATATGGAAGCCTATCGGTGCGGGTAACAGGGGTGCGATGCGGAGCGGGGGCCGGTGCCGCGGACCTGCCCTCAGGCGTCGACCTGCGCGGGAATGCCTTCGATCGGCATCTCGTCCGGCGATCGCGCCGGGAGGGAATCCGCCGCGGACGTAGAGGCTACGGCAGAACGGTCCTCGGGCGCATACTCGCCCTCCGCCCCCGGCGGTGCGGCAGCCGACACTACAGCGCCCTGATCGCCCGGAATATTCCGTACCACGTGCGGGGTGAACCGCGCCGCCTCCGATCGTCGCTGGATGGTGGCACTGCACCGGCCGAGATCGGGTCCCACCGCGACAGCGCGCATTTCCAGATCACGACGTTCGCCGCCGTCCTTGCCCCGGTATTCGTGCGAGCGCAGCTGACCGTAGGCGATCACCGGATCGCCCCGGCGCAGTGATCGGTCGACCCCGGCGACCAATCTGCGCCAGCAGCTGACCGTGAGATAGAGCGTGCCCGCATCCACCCATTCGCCCGCGCTCGGATCGAACCGGCGTGCCGTGCTCGCCATCCGGAACGACACCACCTGCTCCCCGTTGGCCAGATCCCGCCGCACGGGATGGTTGACCACCGTGCCGATCACCGTCGCATTCGCCTCGTACATCGAAACCGCCCCCGCTCAGACATTCGGTGTTGTTGCTCTGACCATTCAAGGATGGCGCAGGCAGGCACCGCCGATCCGGCACCGCCGATATCTGGGGACAACTTCTCGGGTTGTGGATATCCGCCGTGTCAGAGCATGGGCAGTTCGGTGTTCGCCCCGCACAGCACCACGATCGGCCGCACGCCCGGCTCCGGGGTGTAGGCCCCGCTCTGCACCGCTGCCAGCGCGGACGCGCCCTCGAGTTCGACGACGACCCGGAATTCGCGCCACAGGTATTCGCGCGCACGGGTCACCGCGTCGTCGGCCACGCCGAGGGCCCGCATCTGCTGTCGACTGGCGATGTCGTAGGCGATATCGCCGACCCGGGTCGCGCACATCGGCTCGTCGCCCGGGGACGGCGCGGCGACGTCGACCGGCCTGCCCGCCGCGAGCGCGGCCGACAGTGCGGGCGTGTGCTCGGATTCCACCCCGACGATCTGACGTCGCCTGCCGAGCGCGGCCCCGAGCCCGGCGATCAGCCCGCCGCATCCAACGGCTGCCAGCACCGGCGGCCGCCCACGCACCTGTTCCTCCAGCTCGAGACCGATGATGCCCGCGCCCGCCACCACCGCGGGAATGTCGTCGGCGCGCAGGTGCCCGGCGCCGCGTTCGGCCGCCAGGGTCACCGCGTGGCGCTCGGCTTCGGCGAAGGTCGCCCCGTGCCAGAGCACCTCCGCACCGTGCGCCCACATGGCCGCGACCTTCGTGTGCGGTGCGGATTCGGGCACGACGACCGTGCATTCCTTACCGAGCTGCGCCGCTGCCAGCGCGAACGCGATCCCGGCGTTGCCACCCGAGGCGACCACAACGTGCCCGGCAGATTCCTCGGCCAGCAGCGCGTTGAACGCGCCACGCACCTTGAAGGTGCCGCCGTGCTGCAGGAATTCCATCTTCAACGACACCGGAACCGGTCCGTCGGGCCCGTCGACGCTGGTGTGGAACACCGGTGTCTTACGCACCCGCCCCGATAATCGGCGCCGAGCCGTCCGCACATCGGTCCGCAGCACACGCGGCGTCCCGACCGGTCGACTCGTCTGGCTCGCCGGTGTACCGCATTCGGTCACGGACGCACCTCGCGGTCGCGACGCGCCAGCTCGGCGTACATCGCGTTGTAGGCGTTGAGTTCGGCGTCGTTGTCGCGGTCGGCCGCGCGATCGGTGCGCTTGGCGAGCCGCTGATCGCTGCGTGACCACTGGATCAGCAGCGCCAGCATCACCACGACCAGCGGCACCTCACCGCTTGCCCAGGCGAAGCTGCCACCGTTGCGCTGGTCGGCCAGCAGGTCGATATTCCAGCCCAGGTCGAGGGTGCGGTAGAACCAGCCACCGAGGACGGTCGTCATGCTCATCAGAGCGATACCGAAGAAGGCGTGGAACGGCAGGGTGCCGAACACCATGGCCAGCTTGGTCAACGGCGCCACCTCACGCGGTTTGGGATCGATGCCGATCACCACCCAGTAGAACAGATAACCGCTGATGAGGAAGTGCGCGTTCATCATCAGGTGCGCCGCGTGCGAATCGACGGTGGCGTCGAAGATCCCACCGAGGTAGAGCGCGTAGAACCCGGCCACGAAGATCACCGACGCGACCACCGGCTGGGTGAGGAACCGCGAGACCGGGTTGTGCACGGCCGCGAGGATCCATTCGCGCGGGCCGGGAATCCCGCCGCGACCTGCCGGCGTGAGCGCGCGCAGGGCGAGGGTCACCGCACCGCCGAGGGCGAGCAGGATCGGTGCGAGCATCGACAACGCCATGTGCGCGCCCATGTGCACGCTGAACATGGCGGGTGCGTACCGGCCGACGCCCGAGGAGGTGGCGAGCAACAGCACGAGGCAGCCGCTGCACCAGGCGATGGTCCGGCCGAGCGGCCAGGCGTCGCCGCGGGTGCGCAGCCGGTACACACCGAGCAGGTAGAGGGCGGCGAGCACGATGGCGAGGGTGCCGAAGATCAGGTCGAACCGCCAGTCGAACAGCAGCCTGCCGACGGTCGGCGGGCCGTCGACGGTGTAGCCCAGTTCCACTTCCGTCGGCGTGGGGATGGACGTCGGTGGCGGAGGTGGGGTGCGCCCGAGGCCCACGGCGAGGCCGATCGTGGCGGCGAAGATCAGCATCTCCACGCCGGCGAACCGGATCAGCGCCGCCCGATCGCGCGCGTCGGCGGCCAGCGCCGGCAATGCCGACCGTCGCTGCAGGAAGCCGAGGCCCGCGAGCAGCACGAGTGCCGCCGTTTTGGCGAGCACGAGCCTGCCGTACGTGGTGGTGAACAGCTCGGCGGCCGGCACCCGAACCCAGGCGTTGATCACACCGCTGAGCGCGATGACAACGATCGCGACGGTCGCGGCCAGCGAGAAACGCCGGGCGGCGACATCGGTATCGGCGCCGCCGCGCATCGCGTGGGCGAGTACCGCGACCAGCCCACCGACCCACACCGCGGCCGAGATCATGTGCAGGATGAGCGAGTTGGTCGCCACGTCGTGCGAACCGCCCGAGGACGAGTGCCCGGTCAAGGCCAACGGCATCATGGTGCCGATCGCGAGCGCGAGCAGGATCGGCGTCCAGCTCCAGCGCAAGGCCAGTCGGCATCCGATCGCGAGGACGAGGGCGAGCACGGTGGTCGTTCGCCAGGCGCCCGCCACCTCGACCTGGGCGATCACCGGCCACAGCACTTCGGGCCGCCAGATCGAACCCACCGGCTGACCCGTCGTATCCGACACCGTCAGCGGCACGAGCAACGCCGCGCACACCGCCCAGACGATCGCCGCGTCCGAGGCCCGTCGCACCGCCCGGTACCCACCGGCCTCGAGCAACCCGCTGTCTTTCGGCGGCAGCAGGAACGCCGCGAACAGCAGGGAGCCGACCGTCACGGCGGCGGACAGGTCGGCGAGTGCCCGCAACGCGGGCAACCCGTACGTGGTGAGCGCACCGGGATCGGGAATCCCCAGCAGACTCAGCGCCTGCGCCGCCGACAACGCGACCACGATCGCCGCGACCGCCGCGGCCATCGCCCCGGCGATCACCCCGAGCGCACCGAACGCCCGGCCACCCGCCGAGGAACTGCTGCCCGTCGCGGCCGCCCGATCCGTCTCCGCCGGTCCAGCGCCGTCGCCGACGGTTCCTGCGGAGGGGTCTTGCGATAACGACATGTCAACGAGGGTAGTTCGACCTGCTCCCCCACGCGCCCATGGGGCGCCGCTCCCAACCCCGCCCACCACCCGGTCGGTCGCTATACTTTTCGCGCTGGACACCGACGCCGACATCGACAAAGGTGAATGCGTCTGCCTCCGTAGCTCAGTTGGATAGAGCAAGGGCCTTCTAATCCCTAGGTCGCAGGTTCGATTCCTGCCGGGGGCGCAAAATAGCCCCTGACCTGCACATTCGCGGGTCAGGGGCTTTCTTGACCTTCGAGCTCGATGCACCAGTAGGTAGGAACCTGCAAACAGTCCCTGACGTGGGCCGGATCTGGACTACTCAGACAAGGTCTCAAAGCTTCGCGGACGAGCTGCCGTAACCGAACAGGCCCCTGGCTGCGTCGGCCCCATCCAGGGATGCCGGCTCCTTCCCACCAGTCGGTATTTCCAGAGGCTCACAACACCGATCCTGCGGTTGCAGCAATCCTGGCGCCACACTGAAATACCGCGCCGATGGGCGGGTGCACTGACAAATACGACATGCCGTCGTGGCAGGTTCTGGCGAGTCGATCGGAATCAAGACCATGTTGCGCGACCCCTCACGTAACAGAGGCAGAACAAGTGCGACAAACAGAATAGGGCGGGATACCGACGGAGACCACGATGACGATCAATCACCCGACCTACAAGGCATTGTGTGCATCCACACTTGCCGCCATGACAGCAGTTTCCCTCGTGGCAGGCTGTAGCAGCAGCGACAGCAGTTCTGATGCAGATGAACGGTTCGACAAGGCGATCTCCGAGCGAAACCTTCAGGTCGACCCCGACCAGGCACGATTGCAAGCCAAGAATTCGTGCGCTGATTTGACAGCATCGACCGGCGACCCCGCAAATCTCGATCCCTTCGAGCTGGCCCGAATTGTGCAGAAAGTCGAAATCAAGACCAATCTGAGCCAGGATGACGCCGCACATTTGATCGCGTTGGGTATCGAGTCCTATTGTCCCGAATTCAAAGCGTCGTTCGGGGAGTAAAGGCTCAACTGGTGCGTGGTCAGCCGGACATTCGGGTACCCACCGGACGAGCAGGCCCGGCGTGCAAAACCGGACCGCCTCCCGGGCTCGATTCTCGTTCTCGGGGTCGGCGTACCGCCATTCTCACCAGGGCCGTTGTCGGCTTCTCAGTTGTCCTGGTCGGGGCCGAAGAGGTCGGCGACCGGGGTTTGGGCGTCGACGGCGACGCCGAGGTCGGCCAGGGTGACGGCGATCGTGTTGACGATCCAGCGTTGTAGGACGCGTGACAGTTCGTCGGCGGTAAGTGGTTGCATGCCGCGGCTGAGCCAGCGGTTGACCGAGTTGTCGACCATGCCGACGAGACCGAAGGCCAAGGGCTCGGCGACCTCGGTTGTCCCACCGTGGCGGGCGATGCTGATCGCGAAGAGGCGGGCGGTCTGCACCGCGACGGCTGTGCGGGCGTCGGAGACCGACGGGGAGCTGCCGACGACCCGTTTCGAACCGGCGGCCAGGAATCGGTGCAGATGAGGATTAGTGACGATCCAGCCGATATAGGTTTCGACGGCCCTGGTAACTGCGTCGCCGACGGTTCCCTCCGGGTTGAGGACGGGGGTCAGCCGTGTCATCAATTCGGAGATGATGCGGATGCGGACCTGTTCGTCGAGGTCGTCGCGGTCGCCGAAGAGGCGATAGACCACCGAGCGTGGGACGCCTGCGCGTGCGGCGATGTCCTTGACGCCGACCCGCGCGCCGTCCTCGCGGATGGCGACGACGGCGGCGGCCAGGATCTGGTCACGTCGTTCGGCCTTGTGCCCGTCCCACCGCTGCGATCGACCATCGGACGAGGTAGCGGGCGCGGCGGATTCCAGATTCGGCACAGTCGGACCCTACACCGCGAGGTCGGACGTGGATTTGCCCGCGAAAAGGGCATCGACGCAGCGCAGGTGCTGCCCGGCCGTCACGTGATGACAGCCGGACAGCAGACCGATCGGCATGGTTACGCGCTCGGCGCCGCGTCGCGCGGCAGCCCGAGCATGCGCTCGCCGATGACATTGAGCTGCACCTCGGTCGTGCCACCGTAGATGGTGGTGGCGCGACCGGCGATGAGCTGTTCCATCGCGTGATCGCTACGCTCGCCGGGCACCGAGACGACACCGGCGACACCGAGTTCGGCGACGATGAACTCCGAGATCGCCTGTCCCAGACCCATACCGAGCAGCTTGCCGACGCTCGAGGTGGTGGAGACATCGATGCCGGACAGCTGCTTGAGCACCACCCGGGAACCGATCACGTCCACCGCCCGGCTCTCGGCCATCAGCTCGCCCACCCGGTAGCGGGCCACCGGCGACAGATCGCGGCCGATCGCGAACCGCAGCAGGTCGGTGTCGGTGGCGTAGGCCTCCATCTTCTGGCTCAGCGCCACCCGCTCGCCCGCCAGGGTCGTGCGGGCCACGTGCCAGCCGTCGTCGACGGCGCCGACCACGTTCTCGTCCGGGATGAACACGTCGTCGAGGAACACCTCGTTGAACAGCGCCGACCCGGTCATCTCCCGCAGCGGACGCACCGTGATGCCCGGGCTCGACATGTCGAGCACGAAATAGGTGATGCCCTCGTGCTTCGGCTTGTCCGGGCTGGTGCGGGCGATCAGCATCGCCCACTGCGCGAACTGCGCGACCGTGGTCCAGATCTTCTGGCCGGTGACCCGCCAGCCACCGTCGACCTTGACGGCCTTCGTGGTCAGGCTCGCCAGGTCGGATCCGGCGCCCGGTTCGCTGAACAGCTGGCACCACACGAGCTCACCGCGCAGCGTCGGCACGACAAGTTCACGCTTCTGCCGCTCGTCACCGTGCGGGACGATGGCGCCGACCGCCCAGGTGCCCATCAGCAACTGCGGCATCGCGATACCGGAGGCCTTGATCTCCTGCGAGATCACCACCTGCTCGAGCGGCGAGGCCGAACGGCCGTACGGGCGGGGCAGGTGTGGCAGGTTCCAGCCGCCGTCGCCGAGCGCGACGAGCTGGTCGTCCTCGTCGTCGATGGCCGCGATCTCGGCCAGTTCGGCCCGGATGCCCGCCCGGATCTGCTCTGCTTCCTCGGGCAGTTCCAGTTCGTTCGAGAGGGTGACCCCCGACAAGGCGTACCCCGCGACCGCCTCGGCCCGTTCGTCGCGCCCACCCAGCTGACCGCGCAACGCGAGCGCGCGCCGGTAGTACAGGTGCGCGTCGTGTTCCCAGGTGAAGCCGATGCCGCCGTGCACCTGGATGCAGTCCTGGGCCACCTCGACGGCGGCGTCGGGAATGATCAGCGCGGCGATCGCGGCCGCGTAGTCGGCGGTGTCGTCGTCGCGATCGAGAGCGTAGGCGGCATCCCACAGCACGGCGCGCGCCTTCTCCAGGGCGATACCCATGTGCGCGCACTTGTGCTTCACACCCTGGAACTGCCCGATCGGGCGACCGAACTGCACGCGGGTCTTGGCGTACTCCGCCGCGGTCGAGACACACCACGACATCACGCCGACGGCCTCGGCGCCGAGCACGACCGCCGCCACCGAGCGCACCCGGGTCGAGGTCACCGTGAGCACCCGCTCGGCGGGCACCTCGACGGCTTCCGCCTGCAGCCGCCCGGCGCAACGCAGCACGTCGACGTTGTCCTGGGTGCTCACGCTCAGCTCGACATTGTCGAACGCGACCCACTGCCGGTCACCGTCGACGGTGACCGGCGCGATGAGCACATCCGCCGACAACGCCCCGACGACACCGTCGGCCGTCCCGTCGACGATCAGCACGCCGTCGCGCAGCACACCGGTCAACGACGACGACAGCGCGACCGCACCGGTCCGCGAGCCGTCGGCGAGACCGGGCAGCTGGGCACGCGCCCACGCTCCCCCGTCCTGTGCGAGCACCGCACTCGCCAGTGCCGTCGGCACGAACGGTCCGGTGTGCAGGCCGCGGCCGAGCGGCTCGAGGGCGACGGCCAGCGTCAGCAGGCCCGCGCCCTGTCCACCGAGGTCCTCGGCGATGTGCAGGCTGAGCAGATCCTGCGCGACGAGGGAGTCCCAGTAGGGCAGCTTCCCGGCGTCGGTGGATTCTACTGCCGCACGGACGGTTTCGCTGGTGATGGTGCGCTCGACGAATCCGCTCACCGCGTCGGCGAGGGCCAGGTGGTCCTCGCTCACGCCGACGCCGAGCTCATAGCTGTTGCGCGCCATGGCTAGCTGGTCTCCTTCAGCTGCGCGGCGACACCGTCGATGGTCCACGGGCCGTCGGTCTCGACGGTTCGCACGTCGTGCCAGCCGCCGAGTTCGATGATGGCGCCGCCCTGCACCGCGAACACCTTGCCGGTGAGCGGGCAGTCGGCCTCGGCCAGGTGCGCGACCAGCGGGGAGATGTTGGCCGGAGAGAACGGGTCGAACTCGCCCTCGGGCACCTCGGCGGCGAACAGCGCGCCCATGCCGGGGGTGGCCAGGGTGAGCCGGGTGCGGGCGATCGGGGCGATCGCGTTCACCCGCACGCCGTAGCGCTCGAGCTCGTCGGCGGCGACCAGCGTCAGCGCGGCGATGCCCGCCTTGGCGGCGCCGTAGTTGCCCTGGCCCGCGTTCGGCATGAAGGTGCCCGACGCCGAGGCGGTGTTGATCACCGACGCGGAGACCGGGTTACCGGCCTTGGTCTGCGCCTTCCAGTACGCGGCGGCGTGGTGCAGGGTGGCGGCGTGGCCCTTGAGGTGCACGGCGATGACCGCATCCCACTGGGATTCCTCCATGCTCGCGATGAACGCGTCGCGCAGGATGCCCGCGTTGTTGACCAGTACGTCGAGCGAGCCGTACTCGCTGACCGCCTGGTCGACAAGGGCTTTCGCGCCCTCCCAGGTGGCGATGTTGTCGGTGTTGGCCACGGCCTGCCCGCCCGCGGCGACGATCTCGTCGACCACCTGCTGGGCGGGCCCGGCATCGGTGCCGGTGCCGTCGTTGGCGCCGCCGAGATCGTTGACCACGACCTTGGCACCCTCGCGGGCGAACAGCAGCGCGTGTTCGCGACCGATACCGCGACCGGCACCGGTGATCACCGCGACGCGACCATCAAGCTTTCCCATAAGTCTTGTCTCCTAATTGAATTCGACGCGGCCGTCGGTGATGGCGATCTGCCCCGCGGCTTCGGTCTCGAAGGCGTAGGCACGCACACCGGAGTCGGCGGACCCGGTCGGCCAGAAGGTGGTGGTGATCTCCTGGCCCGGCAGGACGGGCTTGGCGAAGCGCACGGCGAGTCGGCGCAGGCGCGCGGTCTCGCTGTCGGCGAGCTCGGTCAGCGCCGCCCAGGAGGTGAAGGCCATGGTGCACAGGCCGTGGTTGATGATGCCGGGCAGCCCCGCCATCTGCGCGATCTCGTCGTCGAGGTGGATCGGCATCGGATCGCCGGAGGCCGGCGAGTACCGGAAGGTCTGATCCTTGTCGATCTGCGCGGTGACCTGTGCGGCAGGCTCGCCCGCGCGGTCGGCGTCGGTGATGCGGTGCTCCGGTGCGGCCTCGCCTTCGCCGGGGCCCGCGTCGACCTTGCGGAAGAACGCGGTCATCCACTGCTCGTTGACGAGTTCGCCTGCCGCGTCACGGGTTTCGGCGTAGACGACGACGGTGGACCCGTTGGGCTTGCCGACGTACCCGATCGGCTTGGCCCGCACGACCAGTTCGTCGCCGGGCCGGATCGGGCGGTGGAACAGAAAGTCCTGCTCACCGTGCACCAGCTTCATCAGCAATTCCACCGGCGCCACCGACAGCGCGGCGGGCGCCATCGACGTGAACACCGGAACCACCGCGAACACCGGCGGCGCGACTTCGCCGTTGCGGTGGGCCGCGATCGGATCATTGGTCGCGGCAGCGTATTCGGCGATCCGCTCGGCGGTGACCGAGAAACGCTCCTCGTCGGTCCATTCCCCCAGGCCGGAGCCGTCGAAGACGACTCCGGCCGTGGTCGCGTCGGCGCTGCTCACGCCGCGGACCCGACGAGCTCGGTGAACTTGGCCATCGACTCCTTCAGATCCGCCTCGGCGTTCTTGGCGACGGCCTTGCCGATCGGGCCGACGATCATGGTGCCCTTGAACGAGGCGTCGAAGGCGGCGGAGGAACCGGTGGCGGTCGGCTCGACCTTCAGCGCGAATTCCACGGTGACACCCGCCATGCCGGTACCGGTGATCTTGAGGTACTTGTTCGGGTCGACCTCGGCCACCGTCCACTCGATCTTGTTGGCCATGTTCATCACCGACACGACCTCGATGAAGCGCGCGCCTGCGGTCAGCTCGGCGGGCAGGTCCGAACGCCAGCCCTGGTGGATGGTCAGCCACTCCTCCCAGTTCGCCAGGTCGCTCAGCCGCGCCCAGGCCTGCTCGGGGGTGACGGGAAGGTCGGTGGAAACGGTCACAGATGCCATGGGGGTTACTCCTCGTTGAGATTGGTGGCGGAAATCAGCGGTTGGCCGGGCGGTAGGCGGTGACTACGACCGCGCCACCGAGACCGATGTTGTGTTGCAGGGCGATACGCGCTCCGTCGACCTGACGGGCGTCGGCGGTGCCGCGCAGCTGCCAGGTGAGTTCGCTGCACTGGGCGAGACCGGTCGCGCCGAGCGGGTGACCCTTCGAGATGAGGCCACCGGAGGGGTTGACGACCCACTTGCCGCCGTAGGTGGTGGCGTTGTCGTCGACGAGACGTCCGCCTTCGCCCGCTGCGCAGAGGCCGAGCGCTTCGTAGGTGAGCAGTTCGTTGGTGGAGAAGCAGTCGTGCAGCTCGATCACGTCGACGTCCTCGGGCCCGATCCCGGCCTGGGCGTAGACCGCTTCGGCGGCGGTGCGCGACATGTCGGCGCCGACCAGGTTGATCGCGCTCTTGGTGGAGAAGGTGGTCTCGAGGTCGGTGACCATCGACTGCCCGACCATCTCGATCGCCTGGTCGGCGAGGTTGTGCTTGTCGACGAAGGCCTCGCTCGCCAGGATCACCGCGCCCGAGCCGTCGGAGGTCGGTGAGCACTGCAGCTTGGTGAGCGGGCCGTAGATCTGCTTGGCGGCCAGCACTTCTTCCAGGCTGTATTCCTTCTGGAACTGCGCGTAGGGGTTGTTCACCGAGTGCTTGTGGTTCTTCACGCCGATCTTGGCGAACTGCTCGGCGGTGGTGCCGTAGCGCTCCATGTGCTCTTTGCCCGCGGCGCCGAACATGTACGGCGCGGGCGGCATGGCGAACTCCTGCAGTTCGGCCAGCGCCAGCAGGTGCCGCATCATCGGCTGCTCGCGGTCGTCGTAGGTGGAGCCGAGCGAGCCCTTCTGCATCTTCTCGAAGCCGAGCGCCAGGGTGCAGTCGGCCAGGCCGCCGCGGATCGCCTGGGCGGCGAGGTAGAGCGCGGTCGAGCCGGTGGAACAGTTGTTGTTGACGTTGACCACCGGGATGCCGGTCATGCCCAGCTCGTAGACAGCGCGCTGTCCGGCGGTCGACTCGCCGTAGACGTAACCGACATAGGCCTGCTGGACCTGGTTGTAGTCGATTCCGGCATCGGCGAGCGCCTTGGTGCCCGCCTCGCGGGCCATGTCCGGGTAATCCCACTCCAGCGCGCCCGGCTTCTCGAACTTCGTCATGCCGACGCCGACGACGAACACCTTCTGTGTCATGTACGCACTCCTGTGTGTCGCGTATCCCAAGTACGTGGGACTACGTGTACCAGGAAGGTATATTGGACATCGTGTCCCAGTCAATACCTGGAAGTCCGGGAATTCGCCGGTCACGCGGATGTGCGCACCACGGAAAGTTGCGGCTCATCGCGTAAGTGAGACACGATGTCCAGGTCAGCGCAGGCATAGTGATGGAGGGAAGACGATGGTCGGATGGGGCACCGCGGTGCGCAACATCGGCGCCTTGTTCCGGGAGGGGATAGAGCCCTACACCCCGACACCGTCGGTCGACGTGTACAACCACCCCCACCGGCGGCTGCGGTGCTATCGCCGCACCACACCAGCCGTCGGCAAGCCGATCCTGCTTGTCCCGCCGCTGGCGGTCACGATCTCGTGCTACGACCTGCGGCCCGACCAGAGCCTGGTCGAGTTCCTCCTCGGCCTCGGCCGTGCGGTGTACGTCATCGACTACGGCGAGATCACCTACGCCGACCGTGATCTCGGCTTCGAGGAGTGGGTCGACGACATCGTGCCCGACGCGATCCGCCGGGTCAGCGCCGAGCACGGCTACGCCCCGGTCGAGGTGATCGGCTGGTCGTTCGGCGGCACCATCAGCCTGTTGACCACCGCGGCCGACCCCGAACTCCCGGTCGCGTCGGTGACCGCGGTCGGTACCCCGTTCGACCAACGACGCAACGGGCCGATGTCGCTGGCCAGGTCGCTCGGCCGCCTCGCACCGACCAAGATCGTCACCACGCCGGTGCGCCTACTCGGCGGCATCCCGAAACAGGCCGTTCGGATCGGTTTCCGCGCCCAATCGCTCGACCGCGAGCTGACCAAACCGCTCTACATCGCGCGCCATGCCAACGACCCCGAATCCCTGGCCAGAATGCAGGCCGTCGACCGATTCATGGACACGATGCCGGGCTACCCGGCGCGCTTCTACTCGCAGGTGTACCGCCAGCTCATCATCCGCAACGAAATGTGGACCGGCACGGTGCATCTCAACGCCCAACACGCCGTCGACCTGACCGCGATCACCGTCCCGGTACTGCTGATCGGCGGAAACCGCGACACCCTCGCCTCCGCCGCGTCGGTAGCCGCCGGAATCGATGTCCTCACCGGAGCCCCCGTCACCTTCGTCGAAGTCGACGGCAGCCACCTCGGCATCATCGCCGGCCCCGACGCCCGCACGACCAGCTGGGCCGCGATCGCCGACTTCCTCGCCGAGACCACCGTCGACACGGACGAACTCTTGGCACGGAGTGCCACCGCACACTGACGGTCCGGCCACGAGTGCCCGCGATGAGACGGACCGATGCCGTGTCAAGTGTGGGCGACAGGTAATCTTGCCCCCCATGTGGATCATTCTCGCCATCTCTGTGGTCAGCTCGGTCGCCATCGCGATCCTGTTCGCGACGGGGTTCCCCAAGGACTGACAACGATCGGCGAACAACGCCGTTTTCGTCCTGATTCAAGGTTCTGCCGCCTAGAGTTGACTGATTGTGCGGGGCAATGCGGAGGGGGACGCGGGGATTGTTCTCGCGGTGCGCCGACGCAGGTGCCGACGGCGTACACCAGGTACCGCCGGGGTGTATTGGACCCTGGTGCGGGCGGGTTTCAAGAGACAGGCACAGTACAAGCTGGCGATGTTCGCCGGGCTGTTCACCAACTGCATCTTCGGATTCGTCCGTGCCGCGGTGATGGTCGCGGCCGTGCGATCGGCCGGGGACTTCGGCGGGTACGACGAGGCGACCATCGCCGCGTACGTGTGGTTGTCGCAGGCCCTGCTCGGGGCGACGCAGTTCATGGGCCCGCCGATCGATCTGGTCGAGCGGATCAAGACCGGTGACGTCGCCATCGATTTCCTGCGCCCGGTCGACGTGCAACTCGGCTACCTCGCCACCGATATGGGCCGGGCGGCGTGCACGTTCCTCCCCCGCGCGGTGCCGAGCATCCTGATCGGTGCGACGATCTTCGGTCTGTCGATGCCGGACTCACCGCAGGCCTACCTGCTCGGCCTGCTGAGTGTGCTGCTCGCGGTCGCGCTGTCGTTCCTGTGCTTGTTCGCGGTCGCGCTGTGCGGCTTCTGGGTGGTGGAGATCCGGGGCATCCGCATGCTGTACCAGATCGTCGGCACGTTCCTTGCGGGGCTTTTCGTACCGGTCCACATGTTTCCCGAGTGGTTGCGTCTGATCGCCCACGCTACCCCGTTTCCCTCCATCCTCCAGTCCCCGATCGATACGCTGTCAGGGCGGGTCGTCGGAATGGAAGCCTTGTCGGTCGTTGCGGGACAAGGTTTCTGGGTACTGGTGATCGGACTGCTCGGCAGGGTGTTGTTGCGAGCGGGACAACGCAGGTTGGAGGTACAGGGTGGCTGAACCGGAGACCGCACGCATTGTGTCCGGGACCTGGTTCACCCCCTACCTCGCAGTATTGCGTTCGCGTGTCAAAGCACAGCGGGTCTACCGGGTTTCGTTCGCCACCGAGGTGTTCAGCGCGTTCCTGATCGGGCTGGTGGAATTCGCCGAGGTGTGGGTGATCTTCCACAACGTCGGCACCCTCGGCGGCCTCGACGTCGACGCGGCACTGTTGCTGTTCGGCCTGTCCAACACCGCTTTCGCACTCGCCCAGGTCCTGGTCGGCCACCTCGACTCGCTCCCGGCGATGATCCGCATGGGCACCCTCGACGCGTATCACCTTCGCCCGCAACCACTCCTGCTCCAGCTGATCACCAGCGACATCTCGCTGCGCCGCATCGCCAGGGCAGCCGTCGCGGTGATCGTGCTCGGCATCGGGCTGTGGCGCAACGAAATCGACTGGGGCATCGTCCCGGTTACCTTGATCGTGATCA
The DNA here is from genome assembly GCF_020216065.1 of Nocardia rosealba. Classification (GTDB taxonomy): domain Bacteria; phylum Actinomycetota; class Actinomycetes; order Mycobacteriales; family Mycobacteriaceae; genus Nocardia; species Nocardia rosealba. The sequence goes on along the minus strand of NZ_JAIWNA010000004.1, from coordinate 124,075 downwards.
CCCTGCTGAGTGGAATCGCGCTGTTCTGTGGCCTTTTCGTATGCGCGGCGGGGCTACAGTTCTTCTTGATAGACGGTGCCGAGCTCACCAACAGCTTCACCTACGGCGGCTCGTTCGCCGCGATGCAGCCGGCCTCGGTGTTCCCGACACCGCTGAAACTGTTGTTCGGGTTCGCGATTCCGGTCGCGTTCACGGCGTACGTGCCGACCATCGCGCTGCTCGGTCTGCAGGGTCCGCCGCTGCTGCCCGCGTGGTCGGCATGGCTCACCCCACTGGCCGCCGCCTGGGTGTGGTTGCTCGCGGCGGCGGCGTGGCGGGTCGGGACGAGGCACTATCAGGGAGGAGGCGGATAACGATGGACGACAACGCCACATCGGATCCGATCATCGACATCGACGACCTCACCCGGCAGTTCAGCGTGTATCGCAAGAACGGCAGCCGCTGGCGCAGACATCGCGACATCATCACCGCCGTCGACCGGATGAGTTTCCGGGTCGAACGCGGCTCGGCCGTTGGCTATATCGGCGCCAACGGCGCGGGCAAGTCGACCACGATCAAAATGCTCACCGGCATCCTCGTCCCCACCAAGGGGACGGTTCGCACGTGCGGTCTCGAACCCGTGCGCCAGCGGCGGGAACTGGCCTCGCGCATCGGTGTGGTGTTCGGGCAGCGGTCGCAGCTGTGGTGGGATCTGCCGCTGCACGAATCGTTTTCGATCCTCGCCGCGATCCACCGGCTCGATCCGGAGGTCGCGGGCAAGCGGACACACGAGCTCGTCGAGCAACTGGAGATGGCCGACACCCTCGACACGCCGGTGCGTCAGCTCTCGCTCGGTCAGCGGATGCGCGCCGAGGTGGCCGCCGCCCTGCTGCATTCGCCGGAGCTGGTGATTCTCGACGAGCCGACGATCGGTCTCGATGTGTTGTCCAAGCAGCGATTACGCGAGTTCCTGCGTGCCGAACGCATGGAGCGCGGCACCACTTTGCTCCTCACCACCCACGACATGGGCGATATCGAACGACTCTGCGAGCGGGTGCTCGTAGTCGATCACGGCACCCTCGTCTACGACGGTTCGCTCACCGGCCTCGGCGCCACCGTCGGCGCGCGCCGGGTGCTCGTCGTCGACCTGGCCGAGCCGACACCGGATCTCGACGATCTGCCGTGCGGTGCGCAATTGCTGTCGAGCGCGGCGGGCGGTATGCGTCAGCGCCTGGCCTTCGACGCCGAACACACCACCGCCGCGGCGTTGCTCGCGGCGGTCTCGGATCGGGCCAAGGTGCGCGATCTGTCCATCGAGGAACCGGGCATCGAGGACGTGGTGCGCCGAATCTACGAGTCTGCGCGCTGAATTCAAGCGTTCGGGTTACCGGAGTACATGCTCACCTCGCCGCCTTCGCCGATGAAGGCGTTGACCAGCATGATCCGCTGCGCGCGCAACTCGTCGGCGTCGGGGGCGCTGGTGGTGATGGCGATCTGCGGGATGGCGGCCCAGTTCACCACGTAGCGCTGCGGTGGTCCTTCGTCGTCGGACAGCCGGGCGAGCCGGAATACCGACACCGCACGGCGTTCCATCAGGTCGCGGACCACATCGGCGATTCGCTGCGGGTCTTCCAGCGCGAAGAGAAAGCCGAAGGTCAGCTCGGGCGAGGACACGTAAGCCGGCACATCTACCGAGGCTAGTGCATACACGGGTCTTGTCGCCGGTGAGATTGCCGTGAATGTGCCGCAGCGGTTTTCCCGGTCACCGCCAGGTGACCCGCCCGTCATCGGCACATAACAATTTCTGCCGACCCGGAGTTTTGTACACCATACTATTGCGCGTCGATCCCGGATCGCGCTTTCCTGAAAGGGTCCCGATATTTCCCGGGCCGTCATCCTCACCGCAGCGTCGCGGAATACGTCGGCGCCTGGGCGGGGCTACGCCGGTGCCGGGGCGCGTCCCGGCGATTTCCCCGGCCCCGGCGTATCCACCCTCGCGAGCTTTTCCAGGGGCGTGCACCATGCCGATCGACTCCGGCCACCTGACACAACCACCGTCACCGTCGGCCTTGTTACGGGCATTCGTCCGGCCGATCGATCGGAACCGGCCCCGTCACCGGGTACTCGACGCGGCCGCCGCCCTCGCCGAATGCCACGCACGCAGGCGCGCGGTGATCGAGGAGGCCCGCGACCCGGCCGTCTCGAGCGCGCGGATCCTGCGCCAGATCGACGAGATAGACCGCGAACGCGCCACCCAGATGGCGCTCATCGATAACTGGGTCGCCACCAACCTGGCCCATCGCGCGGGCGCCTCGCTGCACACCGAGACCCTCGGCGCGGTGATCGACCGGATGGCACGAAAATGGATCGCCGCCCAGCATGCGCTGGACGGCGATCCGGAGGGTCGAACCCATCTGCACTGGTCCCGGCTGGCCGAACTGGCCGACGGCTACCGCGATCTCATCACCGATGTGATCGAGCACCGGCGCCGGTTGCCGGTGTGGTGATCAGTGCTGTTCGGGAACCGGCTTCGGCGAGACCACCTCGGCCTCGTCGACGATCTCGGCCTCGGTGACGGGCTGCTCGGGCGCCCGCACCTCGTCGTCGGTGGCGTCGGAGGCCGGTTCGGCCGCGGCCGCGTCACGACGAGCCGCGGCGGCCGCTTCCTTCATCTCGATCGCGTCGGTGATGAACTCACCGATCTCCCGAGCCACTCCCGCGACGGTCCCGGTGATGAGTGCGGCGATATTGCCCACCCGCTGCGCACCGGAGGTCGTCAATTCCTGGACGAGATCCTTGTTGGTTTCGAATTTGCCGACCATTACACGCCCACTTCGGTTGCCTTCCGATTACGCATAACGATAACACCGGGCTTGGGCGCCCTCTTGATGATGTTGTCGGGCAGCGCGAGCTGGAAGATCTTGACCCACACCGAGCCGATCTGCTTGGAGAAACGGCCGGTGTTGTAGGGCAGACCGTACTTCTCGCACAGCGCCTTCACCTCGGGCGCCATTTCCGGGTACCGGTTGGCCGGGATATCCGGGAACAGGTGGTGCTCGATCTGGTGCGAGAGGTTGCCCGACATGATGTGGAACAGTCGCGAGCCGTTGATGTTGGCCGAGCCGAGCATCTGGCGCACGTACCACTCACCACGGGTTTCCTCCGCGGTCTCCTCCTTGGTGAACGTCTGCACGCCCGCCGGGAAGTGACCGCAGAAGATGATGGAGAAGGTCCACAGGTTGCGCATCAGGTTCGCGGCCGCGTTGCCCGCCAGGGTGTGCAGGAACAGCGGGCCGGTCAGCGCCGGGAACACCACGTAGTCCTTGAGGACCTGCCTGCCCGCCTTCTTGAACTGCCCCTTGAGCAGCGGCTTGAGGTCCGACCACTTGCGCTTGCCCTTGATGATGTTGTCGGCCTCGAGGTCGTGCACCATCACGCCCCACTCGAACAGCACCATCAGCAGGAAGGCGTAGACGGGGTTACCCAGGTAGTAGGGGTTCCACTTCTGGCCCTCGTCGATACGCAGGATGCCGTAACCGATGTCGCGGTCCATGTCGTGGATGTTGGTGTAGGTGTGGTGCATGTAATTGTGCGAGTGCTTCCACTGATCGGCCGGGCACACGGTGTCCCAGTCGAATTCGCGGGAGTTCACGCCGCGCTCACGCATCCAGTCGTACTGGCCGTGCATCACGTTGTGGCCGATTTCCATGTTGTCGAGAATCTTCGACGCGCCGAGCGCGGCGACGCCGGCCAGCCAGAACGGCGGGAGGAAGCCGAGGTACATCAGGCCGCGGCCTGCCACCTCGAGACCACGCTGGGTCTTGATGATCTTGTAGATGTATTCGCGGTCGCGTTCGCCGAGGTCGGCGACGACGCGGGCACGCAGGTCGTCGAGCGCCTTGCCGAGCTCTTCGACCTGGTCGGGGGTCAGGATGACCGGGCCGTCTGCGGTTTCGGTGAGGATCGTCATAGCAGTATCTCCCCTGGGTTGTTTCGCGGTAATCGGTTGACTAGAGGGCGATGTCGACGTCGCCGACGGGTGCGTTCACGCAGATCTGGATCTGCTTGTCGGGGTCGGCGTCGAGTTCGCCGGTGCGCAGGTTGCGGGTGCAGCCGGACACCTTGGTCGCGGTGCAGGAGAAGCAGATCCCCATGCGGCAGCCGTATTCCGGGGTGAGCCCGGCCGATTCGGCCTGTTCGAGCAGCGAGGAACCGTTGTTCTCGGCGGCGACATCGCTGCCGGAGAAGGTGACGGTGCCGGTGGCCTCGGACGGGTCGAGCGGAACGGTGGTGAGGGTGAACTCCTCGCTGTGCACCCGATCGGCGAGACCCTCGGCCTCGAAGATGTTCTTCACGGCGTTCATCAGTGGCGGCGGGCCGCACACGAAGGTCTGCGCGTCGGCGAACCAGGGCGCCACGCGCTCGAGCTCGTCGTAGTCGAAAAAGCCGCTGCCGGTGGAGGTCTCACCGTTGACGACCGTGCCCGGCTCCACCGGGAAGCGGTATTCCACCCGGAAGTTGGGACGCCGGTTGGCGATCGCGGCCAGCTCCGCGCGGTGCGGAATCATCTCTGGCTGACGCGCGTAGTGCAGGAAGGTGACCTCACCGGTGTATGCCTCGGCGTCGAGGGTGCGCAGCATCGACAGCACCGGAGTGATGCCGCTGCCGCCACTGATGAGCAGCACCTTCGCGGGCCGCTGCTCGGGCAGCGCGAATACGCCGCTCGCCGGCTCGAGGTTGACGACCATGCCCGGTTCGGCGTGATCGTGTAGGTAGTTGGAGACCAGCCCGCCGGGGTGTGCCTTGACGGTGAGCTGCAGGAAACGGTCGCTGCCGCCCTCGGGGTCGATGGGCGAATAGCAGCGGACGTGGCGCACGCCGTCGATCAGCACCCCGATCTGGATGTACTGCCCGGCCTTGTGTCCACGCCAGCGGCGCGATGTACGCAGGGTCAGCGTCACCGAGCCGGGCACCGCGCGAGATACATGGGTGACCTCGGCACGCAGTTCCCGCGCGGTCAGCGCCGGGCTGACGAGTTCGAGGTACCGGTCCAGCGGATGCGGCGTCGTCAACGTCTGCACCAGGTCGATCAGTCCCACCATGTGTGTTGCCCCTCTGCGGATGTTCCGTGGACGTGCTGGCGAAAATTTCAGTGCACGCCTGTACACTCACCAGTGTGCCGGATGAACCCGGCCTACTGTCAACCGGCAGCGATGTGAGCCGGACTACATTTCCAAGGAAGCGACTATGGTGAACGGATGTATGCTCACCGATGTGACTGAGCAGGCAGGAACCCGGAATGAGCGCAAAGCGCACACTCGGGCGGCTCTCCTCGACGGCACGCTGGCCCTGGCCGCGGAGCGCGGGTTCGCCGCACTGAGCCTGCGCGAGGTCGCACGCTCGGCCGGAATCGTGCCGACGGCGTTCTACCGCCACTTCGCGTCGCTGGACGATCTGGGCGCCACCCTCGTCGACGAGGGTGTCACCGCGCTACGGCTGGCATTGCGCGAGGTCAGGCGCAAGCCCGACGCCCACCTCGCCGACACCGTGCGGTTCGTCTTCGACCAGGTCGCCGCCAAGCGCGCACTGTTCGGATTCCTCCTGCGCGAACGGCACGGCGGTTCGGCACCACTGCGTCAGGCCATCGCGATGGAGATGCAGCTGATCGTGCGCGAGATCGTCGCCGACCTGTCGAGGTTGCGCGCGCTCGACTCGTGGAGCACAACGGAACTCGAGATCGCCGCGGATCTGCTGGTCAGCACTGTCACCGACGGCATCGGTTCCTTCGTGTCGGCGACGCCGCGCGAGGAGGCGGCGGTCGTGGAGCGCACGGTGATGCAGATGCGCTTGATCGCCTTGGGTATCGCCGCATGGCAAACCCGCCTCCCCGAAAATTAAGGCCAGACTCAGGTGCGGGGGACTTGGGTCGGCGGCCAGACACAGGTTCGTGGTTGCGTTTGTTCGTACCCGGTGAGTTACCCATGTTCTTGCGGATTTGCGGTTGAACCGGTTGGGAGTACAGATGTTCACAAATTGGAACGGGGGAAATCGGTGACGCTACACAGGTTTGGCGTCCTGGACGGTGTTCGGTGCACGGACCGGAAGTAGCACGAGTAGGCCGACGGTTAATACGACGAGTAGGCCGATGATTCCGGCGCGGTCGTTGTGGAAGGCCCAGGCGAACAGGCCGAACAGGGCAGGTGCCAGGAACGAGACGGCGCGGCCGGTGGTGGTGTACAGGCCGAACAGCTGACCCTCGCGGCCCGGCGGGGCGAGGCGGGCGAGGAACGATCGGGCCGAGGCCTGGGCGGGGCCGACGAAGACCGTCAGGGCCAGACCGAAGATCCAGAACATCAGCGAACCGGTCACCACCAGCAACACCGTGCCGCAGACGATCATCCCGATCAGTGAGCCGACGATCACACGCTTGGGTCCGAGCCGGTCGTCGAAGCGGCCCGCCGCGATCGCCGCCGCACCGGCCACCACGTTCGCGGCCACCCCGAACAGCAGCACATCAGCATCAGCGAAGCCGTACACGCCCACCGCCAGCACCGCGCCGAAAGTGAAAACCCCGGCCAGCCCGTCGCGGAAGATCGCGCTGGCCAGCAGGAACCACACGGTGTGCCGGTCGGTGCGCCACAGGTCGCGCACGTCACGCCACAGCACCCGGTAGGAGCCGAGGAATCCGACGCGGTCGGCGCCGGGATCGGCACCGGTGCGTGGCAGTTCGGGCACGGTGAACAGCACCGGCAGCGCGAACACCGTGAACCAGACGGCGGCGAGCACGATCACCAGGCGCACATTGAGGCCCTGATCGGTCGGCATGTCGAGCAGGCCACGGCGGTCACCGTCACCGGCGAGGAAACCCGCGTAGCAGGCGAGCAGCAGCACGATGCCACCGAAATAGCCCATCGCCCAACCGAATCCGGACACCCGGCCGACCGTCGTCGGCGTCGACACCTGGCGCATCATCGCGTTGTAGGGCACCGTCGCCAATTCGAAGGTGGCCGAGGCGAAACCGAGCAGCGCGAGACCGAGCCACAGGTCGCGGTAGTCGGCGTGGACGAAGAACATCAGCGCCATCGCACCGACGGTGAGCGCGGTCAGCGTGGCCAGCGCGCGCTTGCGGGAGCCGACCGCGTCGAAGTACTGCCCGCACACCGGTGCCGTCAGCGCGACCACCAGACCCGCACCCGCCAGCGCCCAACCGAGCCACGCACTCGCGGAGATCGTTCCCGGCAGATCCTTGCCGACCTTGTCGGTGAGATACACCGAGAACACGAAGGTGAGCGTCACGGCCTGGAACGCCGAGGACCCCCAGTCCCACAATCCCCACGCCATCACCTGTCCGCGTCCAGCCGCCTCGCCGATGGTCGCGGACGCGCTCACCTCGGTCATGCACCGAGCGTAACGGCGTGTTCGGCGCCCGGCAGGGCATCGATGATCCGCCACGCCGTCAATCCATATGAACCTGGTTGCATAGAACCGTTGGTTGCGCATATCCTCGTCGCATGGCACTCGAGCACGCGCTCCTGGTCTCGCTGAGCGAGCGAGCAGGCTCCGGCTATGAATTGGCCCGCCGGTTCGACAAGTCGATCGGCTACTTCTGGAGTGCCACCCACCAGCAGATCTACCGCGTGCTCAAGCGGATGGAGGAAGCCTGCTGGGTCACCGTGGAATCGGTCGCCCAGCAGGGCAAACCCGACAAGAAGGTGTACTCGGTCGCCCCTGCGGGAGCCGAGGAACTGGCCCGCTGGATCGCCGAACCCGCCGAATCGGTGCCCACCCGCGACGAACTCGGCGTCAAGGTGCGTGGCGCCGCGCACGGCGATATCGACGCCGTCTGCGCCGAGGTGGCCCGCCATCGCGCCGAACACGCGCAACGCCTCGAGGAGTACCAGCTCAGCGAGAAGAAATTCTTTCCGGCGCCGGACCAGCTCTCCGGCACCGCTCTGCACCAGTACCTGGTGCTGCGCGCGGGTATCCGCGCGGAGACCGGTTACGTCGAATGGTGCGACGAAGTACTGCAGGCCCTGCGACCGCGAAAAGGTGACCATCGCCCATGACTGCCTATCCCCATCTGTTCGAGCCCCTCGACCTCGGCCACACCACCCTGCGTAACCGGGTGGTCATGGGTTCCATGCACACCGGCCTGGAAGACCGCGCCTGGGACACCAACAAGCTCGCCGCCTACTTCGCCGAACGCGCACGCGGCGGTGTCGGGCTCATCATCACCGGCGGGTACGCACCCAACCGCACCGGCTGGCTCCTCCCGTTTGGCGGCAAGCTCACCACCAAGACCGAGGCCTACCGGCACCGGCGCATCACCAAGGCGGTGCACGACGAGGGCGGCAAGATCGCCATCCAGATCCTGCACGCCGGTCGCTATTCCTATATGCCGACCAGCGTTTCGGCCTCGGCGATCAAGTCGGCGATCAACCCGTTCAAGCCGCGCGCACTGTCGGCCAAGGGCATCGAACGCACCATCGACGACTACGCCCGGTGCGCCGGGCTGGCCAAGTTCGCCGGGTACGACGGTTGCGAGATCATGGGCGGTGAAGGGTATTTCATCAACCAGTTCCTCGCGCCACGGGTGAACAAGCGCACCGACAAGTGGGGCGGCACCCCGGAGAACCGGCGGCGGCTGCCGGTGGAGATCGCCCGCCGCATCCGCGCCGAAGTAGGCCCCGATTTCATCATCGTGTTCCGGTTGTCGATGGCCGAGCTCGTTGAGAAGGGTCAGACCTTCGACGAGATCGTCGCGCTGGCACAGGAATTGGAGGCTGTCGGTGTCGACATCCTCAACACCGACATCGGCTGGCACGAGGCGCGGGTACCGACCATCGTCACTTCGGTGCCGCGTGGGGCGTTCGTGGAGTTCACCGCCAAGATCGCCCGCAAGGTGAACATCCCGGTGTGCGCGTCGAACCGGATCAACATGCCCGAGATCGCCGAGGAGATCCTCACCCGGGGCGACGCGGCCCTGATCTCACTCGCACGCCCGCTGCTCGCCGACCCCGAGTGGGCGAACAAGGCACGCGGTGACCGCGCCGACGAGATCAACACCTGCATCGCCTGCAACCAGGCCTGCCTCGACCACGCCTTCGGCAACAAGAAGGTGTCGTGCCTGGTGAACCCGCGTGCGGGCAGCGAGACCACCCTCAACCTGCTGCCCACCCGGCGCACCAAGCGCATCGCGGTGGTCGGCGCGGGCCCCGCAGGCCTCTCGGCCGCGGTGAACCTCGCCGAGCGCGGCCACCACGTCGACCTGTTCGAAGCCGACGACAAGATCGGCGGCCAGTTCGACATCGCCCGCCGCATCCCCGGCAAGGAAGAGTTCGACGAGTCGATCCGCTACTTCCGCCGCAAGATCGAGCTCACCGGCGTGCGACTGCACCTCGAAAAGCGCGTCGATGCAACCGAACTCATCGACGGCGGCTACGACTCGGTCGTCCTGGCCACCGGCGTGCGTCCCCGCATCCCCAACATCCCCGGCATCGACCATCCGATGGTCCTGTCGTACGCCGAACTGGTGAAGCAGGAGAAGCCGGTCGGCAAGAAGGTCGCGGTGATCGGCGCGGGCGGTATCGGCTACGACGTGAGCGAATACCTCACCGTCGACGGACATCCCACGCTCAAGCTCGACGAGTGGAAGGAAGAGTGGGGCGTCGACTCCGACAACGAGCAGGTTCCCGGCCAGCTCAAGAAGCCCAACCCCTCCCCCGCCGCCCGCGATGTCGTTCTGCTGCAACGCAAGTCGACTCCGTTCGGCAAGGATCTCGGCAAGACGTCCGGGTGGGTCCACCGTGCTGCGCTCAAGGCCAAGGGTGTCGAGCAGATCGGTGGGGTGAATTACGAGCGCATCGATGATGCCGGGCTGCACATCAGCTTCGGGGAGAAGCGGGAGAATCCGCGGGTTCTCGAGGTGGACAACGTGATCGTTTGTGCCGGGCAGGAATCGGTGCGTGAGCTCGAGGAACCGTTGCGGGCGGCCGGGGTCGAGTTGCATCTCATCGGTGGGGCGGAATTGGCTGCTGAGCTCGATGCTAAGCGGGCCATCGACCAGGGCACTCGTTTGGCTGCCCGTCTCTAGACTCGGTCGTCCGACGCGACGGACGATCGTTCGCAGCGCCCCCATTCACCGAACTCGCATCCGGTGGGTGGGGGTGTTGTCTTTTGTGGGGAGGTGGCGTGGGGGTTGGTGGCCGGCTCTTTTTGGATTGCGCCAAGGAGGTGCTGGCTGTGTTTTTGGAGCGCTGGCGCGCTCGAGCGCGGCCCCTGAGGGGCCGCTACGCCGCTTCGCGGCGGACCCTCCTCGAGGTCGGGTCGTGCGGGGTTGGGAGTGCGGTCATGGCGGACTCGAGTGGGCCGTGTGGCTGGTAGTGCGGTTATGGCGGACTCGAGTAGTGCCGTGTGGCTGGGTGTTCGGTAGGTGGCCTACTCGAGTGGTGTGGGGTGGCTGGCAGCGCGGGAGGTGGCAAGGGTTTCAGCGCGCGGATAGGTCGTGGAGCAGTGTTCTGAGGTCGTGGCCTTCGGGTGTTTCGTACCAGCGCAGGTGTCCCAGAAGCCAGTTGTGGTAGGCGATTTCGGCGTTGCGAGGTTCCTGGGGAATCGTGAGGAAGTAGTCGATCTCGGAGAGTTCGTAGCCGATGTGGGCCAGCGGGAGGAGATCCGGTAACAGCCGGCTTTCCGCGTGGTTCAGCGGACGGATGGATTGATAGCCGTCGAGCAGGGCCGTGATCTGGTCTGTACGAACGTTGGCGGGGCCGCCGTCTCGGAGGGAGATCCAGTCCACGGCGGTACGTTCCACGGCGGTGGCGAGGTCGAAGACGGCGGTGGTGCGGTCGGATAGGCCGAAATCGATCACCGAGGTCACCTCGTGGTTGCGCCAGAGGAGATTGGTCGGGTGCCAATCACCGTGCGTCCACAAGGGTTCGACGGTGGTGAGGTCGGTGCGGAGGTCGGGGACTTCCGTGCGCCAGTCGCGGGTGGCGAGGAAGGCTGCGAGGGCGGGCCGACGGGCGGTGTGCCATTCGAAGGCGCTGATGACGTCGCTGTGCATGGTGGCGAGCAACGGGCGGCAGGGGCGGGCGGGGGCATCGAAACCCTCGGCCGCCGAATGCAATCGGGCCAGCATCGTGCCTGCTCCGGCGGCATCCTCGACGTCGCGGAACGGTGTCCAGGAAAAGTCTGCGCGATACCGATCCTCTCCCTCCCCCACCCGATGAACCTCATAGACGAACTCACCCGAACCACCGCGTACAGGCCTGGAGCCATCAAGCTCTCCGCCGAACCGGCGCTCTCCGGCCTCGTCGCGCCGACCAGCCACCCGCAACGCGGACCCGGCGACGGCGCGCACCTCCGGTACCGGAATCCCGCGTGCTCGCAGGTGCGCCATGAACCGGTGCTCCTCTGCCAGAGCATCCAGGTCGCGCAGCGCGCTCGGCAACCGTTTGACGACGAATCGCTCCCCACTGCCGGTACGCACCCCGACCGTCGCGGAAAGTGGTCGCGCACTGCGCCATTCGATCGACGCTCCACCGAAGCCCCACGTAGCCGCGACGGCCGAGGAGGATTCGTCTTCGGTGAGCGCGGGCCAGGTCGGCGCGGCAAGGGGCTCGTCGCCCATTCCGAAAACGCGCTCATCATCCATCGCTCGGGCTCCGTCCGGTCGGCCGAAAGCTCGGGGAGACGCACGGCCGACGGGTTCGACATCGTGGGATGGCCGCCAGGTAGCCGACGGCGAAAGCGTCACCGGCGCCGACACGCTGGGGCCGTCGCTGCCGGAGCACCTCGCCGCGCCGCCGGCTCACCGTCGCCGACCGACGACCACGACGACCCCGGTGGCGGCACCGGCCGCGAGGAACGAGAACAGCGATGCCGATGTCCACCAGGTCGGATGCACGCCGAGCGCGTCCTGGATCCCGGTCCACCGGTCGGCCCACCACGACACCGAGCCGGGGTTGCACAGCTGGTACAGCACGAAGCCGATCGCCCAGGGCAGCAGCATGATCGGGCGGGCGGGCGAGTTGTCGGACAGGTCCCAGCCGGTTCGGCCGCGCCCGAAGAAGTAGTCGACCACGAGTACGGCGGTGAGTGGCACGAACACCGAGCCGATGAGCAGTAGGAAGTTCGCGTAAGAGCTGAAATCGCGCACGTTCAGGGCGAATACGGTGGCGAGCACGCCGACGACGGCGGCCAGGATGCGGCGATCCACGCGCGGCAGCAGGTTCTGCAACGACATGGCCGTGGAATACACGTTGGCGAAGGACTGGTCGGTCTCGCGCAGTACGAGCACCGCGAAGAACACCCAGCCCGCGGTGATCCCGAGGAACGAGTCGAACAGCTGGTTCGGGTCGCCGCCCACGTGCAGCAGGGCGACGATACCCAGCAGGTAGCACCAGATCTGGGCCACCGAGTACCCGATCACGGTGGCACCGCCCGCCACCTTCACCGACCGGGAATGCCGGGTGTAGTCGGCGGCCAACGGCACGAACGACACGGCGACGGCGAGCGCGGTGTCGACGGCGGGGAAGAACCCGGCCCACGAGGTCTGCCCCAGGTCGGGCAGCGGCTGACGCAGCATCTGCACGGTGAAATACAGCATGGCGATACCGACCGCCACCGTCACGTACCGGCGCAGGATGCCGACCACGTGCATCGGCCAGATCGCCATCACCGTGCTCAGTACACCGGCCGCGATCACCGCCACCGCGTGCGGCACCCGGTCGCTGGTGAGTGCCGCGATACCCGCCGCGATCACCGTGAGCTCGTACACACCCCAGCCGATGCACTGCACCACATTGGCCACCGTCGGCAGCCCGGACAGCTTGGTGCCGAACAGCCCACGGAAATTGGCCATCGCGGGCGCACCGGTTCCGGCGCCGACCGCACCGGCGGCGGCCACCATCGACGTGCCGACGATCGTGCCGACCACGGTCGCCAGCACCGCTCCGAGCAGCGGCAACCGGTCGTACCCGGGCGGTTGCAGCACGTAGATGGCGCCGGTGAACCCGATCAGGCTCACCCCGAGATTGGTCCAGAAGGCGGCCTGGTCGGTGAACCCGAACGTGCGCGGCGGCTCGGTGGTGAGCAGCAGCGGCGCCTCCTGGGCGCGGGGCGAGGAGTCAGTAGTCATAGCAAGAGCCATGCTATGGCCGGGCGGGCGATCCCCTAAGCTTCGCCGTGTGAGCCTGCCCTCCCCCACTGCTGACAATCGTGCCGTCGTCACCGGCGCGTCCTCCGGTATCGGCACCGCCCTGGCCGCCGAGCTGGCCGGGCGCGGCTATTCGCTGATCCTGGTCGCCCGGCGCGGAGAGATCCTGACCGAACTGGCGCAGCGGCTGACGCTGGCGCACGGCATCACCGCCGAGGTCCGCGCCGTCGACCTCGCCGACCGCACCCAGCGCGCGAGCCTGGTCGACGAGCTGTCGGTGCGCGATATCGCCATCCTGTGCAACAACGCGGGCATCGCCACCTTCGGCCCTGTCGCCGAACTCGACTTCGCCTACGAACGCGCGCAGATGGAACTCAACGCCACCGCCGTGCACGACCTGACCCTGGCCGTGCTGCCGGGCATGATCGAGCGCAAGGCGGGCGGCATCCTGATCAGCGGCTCGGCGGCGGGCAATATGCCCATCCCGAACAACGCCACCTACGCCGCGTCGAAGGCGTTCGCCAACACGTTCTCCGAGTCGCTGCGCGGCGAGCTCAAGGGCAGCGGCGTCAATGTCACCCTGCTGGCGCCCGGTCCCGTGCGCACGGAAACGCCTGCGCCGGAAGAGGAGTCGATCGTCGACAAGATGGTCCCCGACTTCCTGTGGGTGTCGAGCGAATACACGGCCAAGGTGTCGATCGACGCCCTGGCCCGCAACAAGATGCGCATCGTCCCGGGCCTCATCAGCAAGGGCATGAGCGTGGCGGGCAACTATGGTCCGCGCGCGATGACGGCCCCGATCGCGGGCGCGTTCTACAAGAAGCTCGGCGGCTGACGAGTCACTCGACGGGCAGCAGGGCTTTCGCGGCGGCCCCGATGATGGCGTCGGCGACCGCGTTCAGCGCCGGCGAATCCAGTTTCCACTGCTGCCAGTAGAGCGGCACATCGATGCGGGCCTGGCCGTTGATGTTCACCAAAGTGCCTTCGGCCCGGTCGGTTTCGGTCTGCAGGTCGGGCAGCATGCCCCAGCCCATGCCGAGCCGGACCGCCTCACGGAACGCGGTCGAGGACGGCACGAAATGTGTCGGCGGATCGGCGGGTCGCTGATTGGCGCCGCGCAGGTGCCGGGCTTGCAGGTCGTCGTTGCGGTCGAACTGGATCATCGGCACGTGGGTGTAGGAGCCGGGTCGCGCGCCGTCGGGGAACCAGTACTGCGCGAAGTTCGGCGTGGCGAGCGCCTGATAGCGCATGGCACCGAGCGGTTGCACCCGGCAGCCCTGCACCGGGGTGGCCGTGGCGGTGATCGCCGCCATCACCGTGCCGTCGCGCAGCAACCGGGTGGTGTGTTCCTCGTCCTCACGGTGCAGTTCGAGACAGGCGATGCCGGAGATCCGCGACACAGCAGGCAACACCCACGTCTCGAGCGAGTCGGCGTTCACCGCGATCGGAATGCGGGCTGGTCGCCCGACCGGCCGGTCCGGTTCGCCGAGTTCGCGCGCGGTATCGGCGGCGAGCACGTGCACCTGCCTGGCCAGTCGCAGCACGGCGAGCCCCGATTCGGTGGCCCGCACCGGTTTCGACCGCTGCACGAGAATGCGGCCCGCCGCGTCCTCCAGTGCCTTTATCCGCTGGCTGACGGCCGACGGCGTGAGGTTCAATCTGCGGGCCGCCGCGTCGAAGGTGCCTTCGGTGAGCACGGCGTCGAGCGCGCGTAGCTGGTCCAGCTGCAGATCCACATCAGTGATTCTAATGGTTCTGCAGAATTATTAGCTGGACTGAATGTGCCGAGCTTTCTAGCGTCAGGGATATGACGACATCGTCGGCCGCAGTGGCCGCACTCTCCGGGTTGGGTTTCGGGCTCTCGCTCATCGTCGCGATCGGCGCGCAGAACGCGTTCGTCCTGCGACAGGGCGTGCGCGGCCGACACATCCTCCCGGTGGTCGCGGTGTGCGCGCTCTCGGATGTGGTGCTGATCGCGGCCGGGGTGGCCGGGTTCGGCACCGTCGTCGAGTCGTTTCCGGCGGTCGTCACCATCGCGCGGTGGGCCGGGGCGGCCTTCCTGGTCTGCTATGCCCTGTTCGCCGCCCGGCGCGCGTTCGGGTCGTCGGCACTGCAGGCCGACCTCACGGGCACCTCGGCGGCACTCGGCGCCTCGGTGCTCACCTGTCTCGCGCTCACCTGGCTCAATCCGCACGTATACCTGGACACGCTCGTCCTGTTCGGCTCGTTCGCCAGCACCTGGGCGCCCTCGGAGCGCTGGTTCCTCGCGGCCGGGGCCATGCTGGCCAGCGTGCTGTGGTTCTTCGGCCTCGGCTACGGCGCGAGTCGACTCGGCCCGCTGTTCGCGAAACCCCTCGCCTGGCGCATCCTCGACTCACTGATCGCGGTGGTGATGCTCGCACTCGCGATCGGTCTCGTCCTCGGCTGACTCAGGACTGCGACGACCAGGGCGTCACCGGCGGCTTGACCCACAGCAGCTTCTCGTCGGCGTGGGCGCGGCGTGCGGCCTCGTGATCGGGGTTGCGCGCGGCCCAGCCGTCCTTCTGATCGAGCAGTTCCCCGACCACCCGCCACGTCTCGCCGGTGCTTGGCGGGTTGGTCTCGGCGGCACGGGCGAGCTTGCGCAGCGTCGGCGCGGGCAGAGCGCGCAGTTCGGCGCTGCTGATATCGCGAGCCCAAAGGTAGGCCGCCAAGCGGCGGGCCTTGGCGACGCGGCTCGCTGTCGCCGCGTCGGAATGCGCGTGATCGGGTGCCTGATCGGCGCTGTCTGGCACGAGGGCATTCTAACGGCGAACGCCCGCGCCCCGGTCTTCCCCAACCGGTGCGCGGGCGTTGCTGTGTTCGCAGTGCGTATCAGTACGCGCTGTTGACGTTGTCCATCGAGCCGTAGCGGTCGGCGGCGTAGTTGCAGGCCGCGACGATGTTGGCCACGGGGTGCCACACGTCGAAGGGTGTGCCCTCCACGTGGTAGGCGGCGAAGGTCGGGTCGATCACCTGGAGCAGGCCCTTGGAGGGGATGCCCGCGGCGGCGTTGGAGTCCCACAGGTTGATGGCCTGGGGGTTACCGGTCGACTCGCGCATGATGTTGCGCATGATGCCCTCGTAGCTGCCGGGGATGCCCTTGGCGGCCATGATGTCGAGGGCCTCACGGATCCAGCCGTCGAGGTTGTTCGGGTACACCGGCGCCGCGGGGGCGGGCGCGGGCATCGGGGCGGGCGCCGGCTCAGGAGCCGGGGCCGGGGCGGGCAGCACCTCGGGGGCGGGGGCGGGCACGGCCTCCACGGCGGGGGCGGGGGCGGCACCGACGGCCGGGATGGCCTCGGCCTGCTCGACGACCATGGCGGCACGCTGCGGGACGCTGTCGTCGGCGAAGGACACCGCCGAGGACGCGGCAACGGCCACCAGACCGACCGCGGCGACTGCCACGGTGAACGCCTCGCGGCGGTGGCCGATCATGGAGTTGAGCTTGTCTTTGACGATCATGTTCTTCTCTGTTCCTTCATCTCTGTCTGGCGACCGCAGGGCCCCGGTGGACCGCGCAGCGCGCGCAGCGGCGCACGCCGGTCAGGCGATGTGTTGTTTCTGTCGGTATGGGAATGTGCGACGCTGTGGTGACGGAGACGCTCGATGGCTGTCCCGCTCGTCGCACGGTGCTCCACAGCTGGCTGCGGGGAGACCACGCGCTGTTCGGTATCCGGGTTCCCGGTGGCTAACCAAACCGCAGGTCTGTTTGTGACCTGATGACAGAATGGTCACGGTAGGTTAACGTGAGATGAACGAAATCTGAACGGCAGGTGCTGGCGATCTTGGTCGCTTCTGCCGGTGGTTGCAGAATCGTTATGTATGCAGGGGGTTTAGAACTGCGACGACCGTGGTATGGGTCACAGAAAAAGTTTGCCCGAATCAGGTTTCCTGGCTGTTCGCGGTGGCAAAACGGGCGCGCGAGGCACCGAAGGTAACGATCGATGACGAGGCTGGCAGACCGCAAAAAGACCGCATCCCGGCAGTGGTAACTGCCGGGATGCGGTCTACTGTGCGCCATCAGGGACTCGAACCCCGAACCCGCTGATTAAGAGTCAGCTGCTCTGCCAATTGAGCTAATGGCGCTTGGCTTTGCCCCGCTGCGCGGTGCGTTTGCTCCGCTCTGCGGTGCGGAAGAAACATTAACAGGCCCGAGGGCGAAAAGTGAAATCGGGCGCTGACCAGCACCGATGCCGGACGGTTCGCAGTGTTAACAGATCGGGCCCCGGCACGTATCTAACGATTGCCCACTCGGGTCGTGTCGCCGCGCTTTCGACGTTGGTGGCGACCGGGCGGGCTGGCAGAATGGCGGGGCGTCGGTATGGAAACGGGGTTGGACATGGGTAAGAAGCGGGGGAAACCTCGGTCATTGCGGATGATCGTTCCGGTGGCACTGTTGGCGGTTTTCGCCCTCGGTGCTTCCGCGTGCTCGTCGGCCGAGGGTGCCGGGGTCGAGGTGGCGATCGACCGTAACCCGATCACCGAACTCATCAAGCCGAAACTGGTCTCCGAGATCAAGGACGGCCAGGTCGGCGTCTCGCCGGGGATGCCGCTGAAGTTCCAGGTGCAGGACGGCAAGTTCACCGAGGTGAAGCTGACCAACCAGCAGGGCACGCAGGTGTCGGGTCAGCTCGCGCCCGACGGGCGTTCGTGGGCCACCACCGAGGTGCTCGGTTACGGCAAGACCTATCAGCTCTCGGCCGCAGCCATCGGCCTCGGCGGAACGAACTCCTCCACCCTGAGCTTCACCACGAGCTCGCCGAACAACCAGACCAAGCCGTACCTGATGCCCGGCGAGGGCGAGGTGGTGGGTATCGGCCAGCCGGTGGCGATCCAGTTCGACGAGAACATCCCGGACCGCCGCGCCGCGCAGGACGCCATCAAGATCACCACCGAACCGCCCGTCGAAGGCGCGTTCTACTGGGTGAACAACCGCGAAGTCCGTTGGCGCCCAGAGCATTTCTGGAAGCCGGGTACGCGGGTGAACGTGGAGGTGAACGTCTACGGCAAGGACCTGGGCAAGGGTCTGTACGGCCAGGACAACCTCACCTCGCACTTCACCATCGGTGACGCGGTGATCTTCACCGCCGACGACAACACCCATCAGGTGACGGTCGAGCGCAACGGCGAGGTGATCATGACCATGCCTACCTCGATGGGCAAGGATTCCACGCCCACCGACAACGGCATCTACATCGTCGCCGACAAGCACGAGAAGATCATCATGGACTCGTCCACCTACGGTGTCGCGGTGAACTCCGCCGACGGCTACCGCACGCCGGTGGACTACGCCACGCGGATCTCCTACAGCGGCATCTTCTTCCACTCGGCGCCGTGGTCGGTGGGTCAGCAGGGTTACTCGAACGCCAGCCACGGCTGCCTGAATCTGAGCCCCGCCAATGCGCGCTGGGTGTACGAGAACGCCAAGCGCGGTGACATCACGATCATCAAGAACACGGTCGGTGGGACGCTGTCGGGCGTCGACGGGCTCGGTGACTGGAACATTCCGTGGGCGGAGTGGAAGGCCGGCAACGCCGACGTCTCCTGACCCCTACAGCAGAAAAGGCCGCCGGGTGTCTCCGGCGGCCTTTTTCGTGTCCTGATCAGACCGGGGTGGGCAGATCGGCGCAGTCCATCATGGCCTCGCCCGCCACGGCCATGGCGCTGCCGAGTGCCCCGCAGAGGATGCGTCCGCCGAACAGCAGGCGGTCGAGGTTGGGCAGGCCTGCCGAGCCGGTGCCGGAGGAGCCGGTGGTCTCCAGGCCGCCGGTCGATCCGCTCTGCGCCGATCCCGTTTCGGGCGGCCCCGGCAGTTCCATGCCGCCCGAGGGGGTGGCCGTGAAGTCGGTGAGGGGCAGGCCGGGGGTCTGCGCCGCCGAGGTGCCTGCGACGGGGCCGAGCACGGTGGCGGCCGCGAGGGCCACGACCACGGTGGAACGCTTCATCAAGGGTCTTTCCGGTCGAACGAGGATATGACGGCCCACACATTTGGGCAGCCGTCCAGAGTGTAGCGGTTCAAACGTGACCTGCGTCATGAAGCGGATGCGGGCTCCGACAACGAAGAAGGCCCCGATCCTGAGGATCGGGGCCTTCTCTTCGGGGTGACCGACGGGACTCGAACCCGCGACAGCCAGGATCACAACCTGGTGCTCTACCAACTGAACTACGGTCACCATCACCGGCTTGCACCGGCGCGGTAAATACTAGCTTGTACCGGCCCCGAAGCCCTAATCCGCTGGTCGGGACCCTGTTCCGGCGACGTCGACGGCCTCGGTGACCGCCGCCGCGATGCTTGCGATGTCGGCCGAGGACGGGCCGGGCGGCGCCACGAACGCGGTGCGCCGGTAGTACTCCAGCTCGCGGATGGATTCCTTGATGTCGGCCAGCGCGCGGTGCGCGAGCCCCTTCTCCGGCTGACCGAAGTAGATGCGCGGATACCAGCGGCGGCACAGCTCCTTGATCGAGCTCACGTCGACCATCCGGTAGTGCAGGTGCGCGTCCAGCTCGGGCATATCGCGCGCGATGAAGCCGCGATCGGTGGCGATGGAGTTGCCGCACAGCGGCACCGTGCGCGCGGCGGGCGCGTACTGGCGCACGTACTCGAGCACCTGCTCCTGGGCCTGCTCGAGGGTCACGGTCGAGCGCCGGACCTCTTCGGTGAGACCGGATTTCGCGTGCATGTCGGCGACGACGGGTGGCATGCAGGCCAGGGCGGCGTCATCGGCGTGGATGACGATGTCGACACCGTCACCGAGAATGTTCAGGTCGCTGTCGGTTACGAGCGCGGCGATCTCGATCAGCTTGTCGCTGTCGAGACGGAGCCCCGTCATCTCGCAATCCATCCAGACCAAGAGTTTGTCGGACACCCGAGCCACCCTAATGGGGTATCGGCGCGCCTCGCCGACAGGTGTGTCGCGCGGGCGCGGCGGAGGTGTTTGCCGACGACACCCGCCGAAGGCCACCACAGGGGTGACCGGCACGGATACAGTTTGCCTGAGATTTTCCGTTCATGTTCTTGCGATCGAGACGGAGGACGCGATGACCACCCCTCAGGAGAAGGCGGCAGCGGCTCGCCTGGCAGCCGAAGAGGCGGCGCGCGTCGCCGCCGAGGCAGCCGCCGCGGCGGAGGCCGCCGAGCGGGAGGCGGCGCAATCGGCTTCGGCGGCAACGTCACCCGACGCCTCGGCCGGGTCGGGTGCCGCCGCACAGATCGCGGCCGGTTACGCCTTCGACGGTCAGGCACTGGAGCTGGGGACCGTTGTCGTCGAC
This sequence comes from Nocardia rosealba, assembly GCF_020216065.1. Taxonomy (GTDB): domain Bacteria; phylum Actinomycetota; class Actinomycetes; order Mycobacteriales; family Mycobacteriaceae; genus Nocardia; species Nocardia rosealba. Next base: position 103,650 of record NZ_JAIWNA010000004.1, on the reverse strand, counting down.
GGAACCACCGATCCCGTTGCGCGCGTGCGTATTCCGCTGCGCATGATGAACCGCCACGGGCTCGTCGCGGGAGCGACCGGCACGGGCAAGACCAAAACCCTGCAGGGCATCGCCGAACAGCTCTCGCGGGCGGGCGTTCCCGTGGTGCTCGCCGATGTGAAGGGCGATCTGTCGGGTCTGCGCGACCCCGGTGCCGACAACGACAAGATCCGCGCTCGCGCCGCCGAGACCGGCGCGAGCGACTGGGCGCCGAGCGGTTTCCCCACCGAGTTCGTCTCGCTCGGTACCGAGGGCATCGGCGTGCCGATCCGCGCCACGATCACCTCCTTCGGCCCGATCCTGCTCAGCAAGGTCCTCGGCCTCAACGACACCCAGGAATCGACCCTCGGGCTGATATTCCACTGGGCCGATCAGCGGGGCCTCGCCCTGCTCGACCTGAAGGACCTGCGCGCGGTCATCACCCATCTGACCAGCCCCGAAGGCAAAGAAGACCTCAAGGGCATCGGCGGGGTATCCAGCCAGACCGCCGGGGTGATCCTGCGTTCGCTGGTGAATCTCGAGGCCGAGGGCGGTGACACGTTCTTCGGCGAGCCCGAACTCGATCCCGCCGATCTGGCCCGGGTCGTCGACGGCCAGGGCGTCATCACATTGGTCGAACTGGGTCAGCAGGCGGCGCGGCCCGCGCTGTTCTCGACGTTCCTGATGTGGGTGCTCGCCGAACTGTTCCAGACGCTGCCCGAAGTGGGTGACGTCGACAAACCCAAGCTCGTCTTCGTCTTCGACGAGGCGCATCTGCTCTTCGCCGACGCCTCCAAGGCGTTCCTGCAGCAGATCGAGCAGACCGTGAAGCTGATCCGCTCCAAGGGTGTCGGCGTGTTCTTCTGCACCCAGTTGCCCACCGACGTCCCGAACGCGGTGTTGTCGCAGCTCGGTGCCCGCGTCCAGCACGCGCTGCGCGCCTTCACCCCCGACGATCAGAAGGCGTTGGCGAAAACGGTTCGCACGTATCCGAAGTCGGAGGTCTACGACCTCGAGGAGGCACTCACCAGCCTCGGTACCGGTGAGGCGATCGTCACAGTGTTGTCGGAGAAGGGTGCGCCGACCCCGGTCGCCTGGACCAAGATCGTGCCGCCGCGGTCGCTGATGGACACCATCGGTGACGACGCCATCCGCTCCGCCGCCCGGTCGAGCTCGTTGCAGGGCAAGTACGGGCAGAGCATCGACCGCGAATCGGCCTACGAGATGCTGCTGGCCAGCGTGGCTGCCGCACCCGCCCCGGAAACAGCCCCGCCACCTGCCGGACCGGGCGCGGATTCGGCGGCCGAACGGATCATGAAGAACCCGGCCGTGAAGAGCTTCCTGCGCTCGGCGGCCAGTGCGGCGGGCCGCGAGATCAGCCGCAGCTTGTTCGGCACCCGGCGGCGCCGGTAGTCAGCTCTGCTCGACCGCCGAGGCGACCTTGTCCGAGAGTGACCGCAATGCCGCGCCTTCCTGGCGGGTCATGTTGTCCACGAACAACTTTCGCACCAGCTCGACATGTTCGGGCGCGGCGGCGCGCAAGACGTCGCGCCCGTGGTCGGTCAGCGTGACCACGATGCCTCGTGCGTCGTCGGCGGCCGGGGCCCGGTCGACCAGCCCGCGCGCCGCCATCCTGGCCAGCTGCTTGGACAACCGCGACTTGTCCCAGCACACCTCGGCGGCCAGATCCCTGGCGCGCAGACAGCCCTCCGGCGCGGCCGAGAGCGGAACCATCAGCTCGTAGTCGGCCATCGACAGCCCGTGCCCGGCCAGCCCGGCCGACAGCGCCGCGTCCAGCCGCTGCCGCATCCGGATGAAGGCCTGCCAGGTCTGCTGCTCTCGCTCGGACAACCATCGGGTCACGGGAATGATCCTAGAACCACATTGGTTGACATGGAAACCAAATAGGTTCCACTCCAGGAGGCGCTTCCCATGCCCGCGATCACCGTCGACGACATCATGGTGCTGCCCCGGCTCCCCCGCCCGGACGTCACCGAAACCCAGCGGCCGGTACGTCAGATCGTCACCGCCCACCGTCAGCGCGAGGGGGCGGGTTTCGAGGTGACGCGCCCGTTCCCCAGCGTCGACCTGCGCGCGGCCGACCCCTTCATCCTGCTCGACCAGATGGGCCCCGTGGCCTACGAGCCCTACGAGGCCAAGGGCGCGCCGTGGCATCCGCATCGCGGCTTCGAAACCGTCACCTACATGCTCGACGGCACCATGGTCCACCACGACTCCCAGGGTGGCGGCGGCGTGATCGGCGAGGGCGACACCCAGTGGATGACGGCGGGCTCGGGCATGCTGCACGACGAACTGCCCGAGGAGAAACTGGTGATCTCGGGCGGCCGGTTCCACGGCATCCAGCTGTGGGTGAACCTGCCACGCGCCCAGAAGTTCGCCACCCCGCGCTACCAGGACCTGCGCGGCAGCGAGCTCACCCTGGTCAGCTCGCACGACGGCGGCGCCCTGGTGCGACTCATCGCGGGCGAGGTCGGCGGTTTCGCCGGACCGGGCTCCACCTACACCCCGATCGCCTACGCGCACGCCTCGATCAGCCCCGGCGCGCAGCTCGAAACACCGTGGCCGCAGGACTTCACGGCCATGGCCTACGTGCTGTCGGGCAGCGGCACGGCGGGCACCGACCGTCGGCCGATCCACACCGGCCAGCTCGTGATGTTCGGTAAGGGCGAGGCCATCACGCTCACCGCCGACACCGCACAGGACTTCGGCGACCTCGAAGTGCTGTTGCTCGGTGGAAAACCGTTGCGCGAGCCCGTAATCCAGTACGGACCGTTCGTCATGAACACCCGCGCGGAGATCATCGAGGCACTCGAGGACTTCCAGGCCGGACGGATGGGCACCGTGCCCGCCGAGCACCTCACCGGGCGCAGGCTCGGCGAGTAACAGGCGAGGCACACGCGGTGCGGTTGACAAGCGGGGGCCCCGTCATGAAGGTTGACTTCGCCGCCCGAGGCGTGTGTCCGGGCCAACATCCGAACCGCAGCAGACATAGAGGAATTCATGAACGTTCGTCGGCTCACTGTCAGCCTCGCCGCCGTAGGCCTCGGCCTGCTCGTCGCCCCCGCCGCTCAGGCGAATCCGTTGGTGACGGGCTCCGCGGGCACCGGCTCGTCCAGCTTCGACTCCCTGCTCGGCGCCACCGGCTCGGCCAACCTGGTCCAGTCCGGTTCGGCCGGCGGTGCGTTCCGCAGCTGCGACGAGGCGATGGCCGCAGGCCGTGCCCCCCTGTTCCGTGGCGAGGCGGGCTACTCCCCCCACCTCGACCCGGACGGCGACGGCCTGGCCTGCCCCACGCAGTAATTCGCACGAAAGAGAACACCCGATGCGGTCCGCCGCATCGGGTGTTCTGTGTTTTCCCGCTCGGTCAGCGGCGGAAGAGTTTGACCAGGACCAGGCCCGCTACGAGGGCACCCGCGCCGATCAGCGTGTATTTGACCTTGGGCTCGTTGAACTTGGCGACCACGATCGCCTTCGTGTCGTCGGCGATCCGCTGCGGATCGGCGCGCACCGCCAGTTCGTCGAGCGTGGTCGCCAACCGGGCGCGCGCGATCTCGATCTCGCGTTCGATCCGGTCGGTGTCGTCCTTGGCCACCGTCACCTCCAGGTATGTGTCTGTGCTCGCCCGAGTCTATCCATGCCGTCAGCGGACCCGGTCGGTTACCGTGCGGTGGTGACCGACAACCATCGCCTCTCCCCCGGAGACACCGCACCCGATTTCACGCTGCCCGACGCCGACGGCAAGGACGTGTCACTGTCGGACTACCGTGGCCGCAAGGTGATCGTCTACTTCTACCCGGCCGCCTCGACCCCCGGCTGCACCAAGCAGGCCTGCGATTTCCGCGACAATCTCGCCGAGCTGAACGAGGCCGGGATCACCGTCCTCGGCATCTCCCCGGACAAGCCGGCCAAACTGGCCAAGTTCCGCGACGCCGAGGGCCTCACCTTCCCGCTGCTGTCCGACCCCGAGCGCACCGTCCTGCAGCAGTGGGGCGCGTTCGGCGAGAAGAAGATGTACGGCAAGACCGTCACCGGCGTCATCCGCTCGACCTTCCTCGTCGACGCCGACGGCAAGATCGAGGTGGCCCAGTACAACGTGCGCGCCACCGGCCACGTGGCCAAACTGCGCCGCGACCTGTCGGTGTAGCTACTCGGCGAAGGTGCGGATGAACACCTCGAAACCGTCGAGCATCCGCGCCAGCCCGAATTCGAAATCGGCTCGGGCCCAGTCGATGTCGATTTCGTCTTCGTCGCCGTCGAACGCCGCGCCCGACATGGCCGCCGTCACTGCGGGGAACCGCCGCGGGTCGAGCACGCGCGCCATCACCGAGGCGAAATCGGCACCTTCGACGGTCTGCAGATCGCGCAGCATGCGGCGTTTGCCGATGACGTAGACCGACACGTTCATCACCAGCTGCAGCTTCGCCGGCTCCGGCACGTAGGTCCCGGCGAGCGTGCCGAGCGCCACCTCGAGCCAAGCCATGTTGTTCGGGCCCATCGGCGGCCGGGCCAGCGGAATGTCGATCCACCACGGATGCCTGCCGATCCGGTCGAACTCGGCGAAAGCCCATTGTTCGAGACCCGCGCGCCAGGAGGTTCCGGCGGGGATGTCCGGTGGCGCGCCCACCACCCGATCCATCAGCAGGTCGAGCAAGGTGTCCTTGCTGTCGACGTAGCGGTACAGCGACATGGCGGTGAAGCCGAGCTGCTTGGCCACCCTGCTCATCGACAGCGCGGCGACGCCTTCCGCGTCGGCGACCTCGATCGCGGCATCGATGATCTGGTCGATGGTGAGCGCCCGTTTCGGTCCGCGACCGGCCGGCTGGGCCAGCCCCCACATCAGTTCCACCGCTCTGGGTAACGCCGCTTCGCCGGTCGTCATCGACTCGTCCGCCTCCTTCGCTCTGCCACGACTGTAACCGGCGGCCCACTTGTGTCCGACAACTGTTTAGCCTATAAACAATATAGGCCATAAACAGTGGCATCGATCGGAGAAAACACCATGGCACCCGAACCACCCGCACTCTCGGTGCGGCAGCTGCACAAGTCATTCGGCACCCACGTCGTCCTCGACGACCTCGACCTCGAGGTCCGTGCGGGCACCGTCTTCGCCCTGCTCGGCCCCAACGGCGCGGGCAAGACCACCCTGGTCCGCATCCTCGCCACCCTCACCCGACCGGATCGCGGCGAACTGCGCGTCCTCGGCCACGACCCCGTCACCGAGGCCGACGACGTGCGCGCGCTCATCGGCGTCACGGGCCAGTTCGCGGCCGTCGACGGAGTGCTCACCGGCCACGAGAACCTGCGCCTCACCGGCAAGCTGCTGCATCTGGACAAGCCTGAAATCGCCCGCCGCAGTGCCGCATTGCTCGACCGGTTCGATCTCGTCGACGCCGCGGCCAAGCCGGTCGACACCTATTCGGGCGGCATGCGACGCCGACTCGACCTGGCCATGAGCCTGATGGGCCGCCCGCGGCTGGTCTTCCTCGACGAGCCGACCACCGGCCTCGACCCACGCAGCCGCCGTGATCTGTGGAACGCCATCCGCGAACTCGCCGCCGAGGGCACCACCGTCTTCCTCACCACGCAATACCTGGAGGAGGCCGACCAGCTCGCCGACCGCATCGCCGTCCTCGACGGCGGGCGCATCGTCGCCGACGGCACCCCGGAGGAACTCAAGCGGCTCGTCCCCGGCGGGCACCTGCGGTTCCGGTTCGCCGATCACACCCTGCTCACCGCGGCGGCGAAGGCGGTGCCGAGCGCACAGGTCGACCCCGAACAACTGAGCATGCAGGTGTCCTCGACGGGCAGCGCAGTGGAGATCAAACTGCTGCTCGACCGGTTCGCCGAACTCGGCATCGCCATCGAGCAGCTCACCGTGCACACACCGGACCTCGACGATGTGTTCTTCGCGTTGACCGGCCGGACGGCGGTCGCGGCATGAGCGCCCTGACCACCGTGCAGGATTCGGTCACCATGCTCGACCGCAATATCCGCCACACCCTGCGCAGCCCGGACACCATGATCATGACCATCGCCCTGCCGGTGATGATCCTGCTGATGTTCGTCTACGTCTTCGGCGGCGCGATGCGGGTCGACGGCGCCTACATCGACTATGTGGTGCCCGGAATCATCCTGCTGTGTGCGGGATTCGGGGCCTCGACCACGGCGGTGGCGCTGTCGACCGATTTGGCCGAGGGCATCGTCGACCGGTTCCGGGCCATGGCGATCGCCCGCTCGGCGGTCCTCACCGGACATGTGGTGGAGAGCGTGCTGCGCAACCTGGTCACCTCGGCCGTCGTGATCGGCGTGGCCGTGGTGCTCGGCTTCCGGCCGACCACCGATCCGGTGCGCTGGCTCGGCGTGGCAGGCGTGCTCGCGATGTTCGTGTTCGCGCTGTCGTGGCTGTCGGCGGCGCTGGGAATGGTGGCCCGCAACCCGGAGGCGGCCAACGGGTTCACGTTCTTCTTCATGTTCCTGCCGTATGTGAGCAGTGCGTTCGTGCCGACCTCGACCATGCCGACCTGGCTGCACACCTTCGCCGAGAACCAGCCGGTGACGCCGGTGATCGAGACGATGCGCGGGCTGCTGATGGGCACGCCCATCGGTGACAGCGGCCTGCTCGCGGTGCTGTGGTGCGGCGGCATCGCGGTGGCCGGGTATCTGGCCGCGCGGTGGATGTTCCAGCGCCGCACCAGTTCCTGAGCGGAAACGGCACGGGCCGCGCGATCATCTCGCGCGGCCCGTGTGCCGTATCAGTCGGCCGACTGTGACATCCCGCCCGGCGGCGTCATCGCCTGGGCGGGTTGCATGCTGAGCGGGATACCGGTGCCCGGCACCGTCTGCGCGGCGACCGGGATCTCCGGGGCGACCGGCTGTACCGGTTCCAGCGGGAGCGGCTCGTCCTCGCCCGCGTCGCCGTAGAGCTGAGTCGGGTAGTCGAGCGGGAACACCCCGGGGTTGACCAGTTGCGGGTTCGGTGACACCTTCTCGTAGGGCCAGACGTCGGTCGGCGGTGTCGGGTCGACCGCGAGGCCGCTGCCACCTCCGAGCCCTCCGGCGGATCCGGTGTCGGCGGCCTCCTGGACAGCGGGGGCCGGATGTGCGGGGGCCGCACCGGGTTCCGAGGACGCGGCGGTGTTGTCGACCGTCGGCGCGCCACCGTCCATCAGCGCGTAGGAACCACCGACCACCAGCCCGCCCGCCAGCACACTCGCCGCCGCGGCGGCCACCGCGGTGCCGCGGCGGGACCGCGCGGGCCCGGTGATCGGCGCCACCTTCGTGTCACCGAGCGCGACCAGTGCGGCACCGGCCGCGGGCGCGTAGCCGGCCAGCCGGCACGGCAGCACCGGCACCCCGAAGCCCGCGGCTGCCTCGCGCACGGCGGGCGCGTCGGCCGACGAGCCGATGAGCACCACCGCGCCGGGCCGCACCGATGCCGCATCCAGCTGGTCGCCCGCCGCCGCCACCCCGGCACGCAGAGCCTCGGGCGTGGACGGACCGGTCTGCGAGCACGCGGCGAGCACGCGGTGCCTGCCCGGATCGAGCAGGGTCATCGCCTGGTAGCCCGGCACCGCCTCGTAGACGAGCAGGGTGTCGAATTCGTCGAGCCAGGTCATCACGCCACCGACGAACAGGTGCGCCGACTTGGCCGACACCAGCGACGCCGAGCTCCACGGCGTGGTCGCCAGATGGGTGACGATGGCGCGGCGATCGGCGGCGTCGCGGTATCCGACTGCCGCACCGGCGATCTCGTAGTCGTCGCCGAGTTCGGAGGCGAGGGCGTCGAGCGCCACCCGTACCGCTTCGGCCGTCTCCGGTCTGCTGTCACCGGCGGTACGGACGGTGCGCCGCAGCACCATCCGATCGGTGAGGGTGCTGCCCGTCTCGGCGAGCGCGACCGCGTGCACGGCTCCACGCTCGGTGCTCACGCCGAGGGTTACCACTGATACTGCTGCCACCAGTCTTGCCTTCCCCTGTAGCGAAACGATGCCCCTGTGCGACGCGGTGCGGTACGAACCGCGAATCAGCGTGCGGATGCACGCACGCTCATCTGATGATTCGTCACCGGTCACGGGTCGGATGGGTGGGAATCACACCGGTTCCTGACACGCTTCGGGTATGCGGATGTCGTATAGGTCCCTCTAGCGCTAGCCTGGATGGGTGGAAGTACATGCGCAGGCCCGGTCCAAGCAGCACCGCCCGGACCCCGCGCTGGAATTGCAGGACGATCCACAGGAATTGATGCCGCGCAAGCGGCCCACCCAGGAGCGCAGCAAGCGCAAGTTCGACGCATTGCTGCAGGCTTCGCGAGAACTGCTGGTCGAGGTGGGTTTCGAATCGTTCACCTGTGAAGAGGTCGCCCAGCGCGCCGAGGTGCCGATCGGCACGCTCTATCAGTTCTTCGCCAACAAGTACGTGATCGTCTGTGAGCTGAATCGGCAAGACCTCGTCGCGGTTTCGCGCGAGCTGGCCGATTTCCACGGCGAGGTGCCGTCGCTGGACTGGTTGCGGCACATGAACCAGTTCGTCGATCACCTGGCGAATCTGTGGACCACCGATCCGTCGCGGCGCGAGGTGTGGCTGGCGATGCAGTCCACCCCGTCCACCCGGGCGACGGGCGCTTTGCACGAGAAGGAGTTCGCCGAGGTCGTGTCGCAGATGCTGCGGCCGCTCACCCCGCGCACTCCCCGCGCCCGGCGCACGATGATGGCCGAGGTGCTGGTGCACGTCGTCTATTCGATGCTCAACTTCTCGGTGCAGGACGAGCAGTCCAACGCCGACGCCGTCGCCGAACTCAAGCGGCTGATGGTGGCGTATCTGCTGGTCGCCGAGAAGGAGTCCAGGCACGCGAAAGGACCCGGGTCGGAGGAGTGACCTCGACCCGGGCCCGGAACGTCTGCGGCGCTAGGAGTTTCCTACCCGTCCTTCGATGAGGTCGGCTAGTTCACCCGGATCTTCGAGAACCACCATGGCCGCGGCAGTGTCGCCGTCGTGGGTCAGCGACAGGTGCACGCGCACGCGCGGCAGGAACTCCGCGGCCAGGCCGTGCAGTTTGATACTCGGCCTGCCCCACGCGTCGTTGACCACTTCGATCAGCGGATACGGGTTGTCCCCGATCTGCGGGCTGCGCGCGAAACGCGACGACGCCCAGGCTTTGAGCACCGCCTCCTTCGCGGCCCAGCGGGCGGCGAAGCTGCGGGCCGGGTCGGTCTGCTTGCTCTGGCAGTAGCGGCGTTCACCGGCGGTGAACGTCTCCCTGAGCATGGCCGACCCGGGCCGCTGCAGCTGTTCGGCGAACTCGGAAATGGTGACCAGGTCCAAGCCGATACCGAGAATCGTCACGAAGCGGCAGCCTACGACGCTTCGCTGGTCTGCGGAGCGGAACCGAGCAGCCCGGTCTCGCAACCGATTCCGTTGGCCCGGTACAGCCCCTGGTCGAGGCGCGCCGTCGGCGAGAGCAGCATGTCGGCCTCGAGCTGCCGGACCTGCTTGGCCGGGGTGCCGTCGGCGCCGAGGCGACGATCGGCCGGCTTCTCGTACAGTGCCGCGCCGCCGCACATGGCCTCGGCGAAACGCTGCCTGCCCGCCAGCTGACGTGCCTGCGCCCGCTCCTGGTACTCCGCCCGCGCGCCCGGTTCGATCGCGGCGAGGAACGCCTGCGGATGCACCACCGCGAGCAGACCCGACACGTGTCCGAAGCCGAGCGAGGTCACCAGACCCGCCTTGAGCGCGAACTTCTCGCCGAAGCGCAGCGGTTCGCGTGCCCACACCAGATGCGGGTAGGCCTGCATCTTCTCGTCGACACAGTCCAGGCTCCGGTTCGGCGGCACCACACCGTTTTCCAGCACCTGGCACAGGCCGATGAGCTGGAAGGCCGCCGCGCCGCCCTTGGCGTGGCCGGTGAGGCTCTTCTGCGACACCACGAACAGCGGTGCGCCCTCGCTGCGACCCAGTGCGCCCGCGAGCCGCTCGTGCAGCTCGGACTCGTTGGGATCGTTGGCGGCGGTGGAGGTGTCGTGCTTGGAGATCACCGCGATGTCGTCCGGGGTGACGCCGAGTTTGCGCAACTCGGCCGCCAGCCGCGAACCGCTGCCGCCACGCCCCGCACCCAGCGCACCGAGACCCGGTGCCGGGATGGAGGTGTGCACGCCGTCGGCGAAGGACTGCGCGAAGGCGAGTACGCCCAGCACCGGCAGGCCCATCTCCACGGCCACGTCACCGCGGGCCAGCAGCACGGTACCGCCACCCTGGGATTCGACGAAGCCGCCGCGACGGCGGTCGTTGGCGCGGGAGAAGTACCGGTCGCTGATGCCCTTGGCGCGCATGGCCGCCGAGTCGGCGGTGGCCGACATGTCACCGAAGCCGACGATGCCCTCGATACCGAGATCGTCGTAACCACCGGCGACCACGACCTCGGCCTTGCCGAGCCGGATCTTGTCGACGCCCTCCTCCACCGACACCGCCGCCGTCGCGCACGCCGCGACCGGGTGCACCATCGCGCCGTAGCTGCCGACGTAGGACTGCACCACGTGCGCGAGTGCGACGTTGGGCAGTGCCTCCTGCAGGATGTCGTTCGGGCGCGGCTCGCCGAGCAGGTTGTCGACGTAGAGCGAGCGCATCGAGGACATGCCGCCCATGCCGGTGCCCTGGGTGTTGGCCACCAGGCTCGGGTGCACCCAGCTCATCAGCTCGTCGGGACTGAAGCCCGCCGAGACGAACGCGTCGACGGTGCAGACGATGTTCCACAGCGCCACCCGGTCGATCGAGGCCGCCATGTCGGCGGAGATGCCCCAGATGGTCGGGTCCCAGCCGGTGGGGATCTGACCGCCGACCACGCGCGACAGCTTCGCCTTGCGCGGGACCCGGATCTCGGTGCCCGCCTTGCGGGTGACGGTCCAGTCGCTGGAATCGGCGACCGGGGTGATCACCGTGTGCTCGGGATCGGCCGTGTGGAACGCGCGGGCCTCGGCCTCGCTCGCCACCGTGAACGACAGGTCCTGGTCGAGGAACACCGAGGTGAGCAGCGGGGCGGCATTGTCGAGCATGGCGCCGTCGTCTTCGTAGCGGCGCACACCGCAGCGTTCGACGACGGTGTCGTGGTAGCGCTCGGCCACCTCTTCCTCGGGCACGAAGTCCCCGGATTCGGTGTCGTACCAGCCCGGCTTCGGCTCGTTCTCCCAGCGGATCAGACCGGTGGTCCAGGCCAGCTCGAGCACGCCCGCGGCCGACAGCTCGTCCTCGACCTCCATCTCGAAACGGGTGCGCGCGGAGCCGTACGGGCCGAGCTCGCCCGCGCCGACGATGACGACCATCTCGCTGAGATCGGCGGTCACCTCGCCCCATTCGGGCACCGGCAGCGCCGAGCTCATGGTCGGCGGTGCGGGCAGCGCGGCGATGGTCGCGGCGGTCGCCGCTTCCTCCTCGGCCGCGGCCGCGGCTTCCTGTGCCTGCTTGGCCAGCGCGGGCAGGTCGAGCTTGGCGCGGGCCAGGCCGCCGGTGAGGTCGATCTGCTGCGGGCCGGTGACCGTCACCTGACGGGCACGCGAGGTGCACCACTTCAGCAGTTCGTCGGCCATCTCGGTGGTCGACCAGGTGTGCACGCCCGCCGCCTCGACGGCCTCGACCATCGGGTCGTTGTGCCCCATCAGCCCGGTGCCGCGCACCCAGCCGATCAGCGCGTGCACCAGGGTGACCCGTGCGGCCCACGACTTCTCGGCCCGCCACTTGGCGACCACGGCGTCGAGCGCGGCCTTGGACTCGCCGTAGGCACCGTCGCCACCGAAGAGGCCACGGTTGGGCGAACCCGGAAGCACCACATGCAGTTTCGCGTCGACGTCATGATCGGCGCCGAGGGCGGACAAGCCGCCGATCAACCGCTCCACCGACCACAGCAGCACGCGCATCTCCATCTCGGCACGCGCACCGGCGTCGGCGAGATCACCCGCGACGCGCGGCGCCGCGAACGGCAGCAGCAGCGTCGGAGTCATGGCGTCCTTGACCTTGATCTTGGCGCCACCGGCGTTGTCGACCTGCTCGGACCCGACCCACTCGATGAGCGCGTCCAGATCCTGGTAGGAGGCCATGTTGGCGGGGACGACCCACAGCGCCGCGCCGTGGCGGGCGTTGTCGCGATACAGCGAACGGTAGAACCGCAGCCGTTCGTCGTTCAGGCTCGAGGTGGTCACCACCACGGTGGCACCGCCGGCGAGCAGCTTGCCGGTGACGGCGGCGGCGATGGAACCCTTGCTGGCACCGGTGATCACGGCGACGTCGTCGGACCACAGCCCCGGTTCGCTGGTGTCGAGGGCGACCTGCGCGATCTGCGCGTACACCCCGGCCAGCACCGAGCGGGCCTCGTGCATGGCCCGCTGACGCCACCAGTTCGCCTGTGCTGCAACCGCTTCCCCGGCACCGTAGTAGCCGTCGATCGACAGCTGGGCGGTCTCGGCGTCGTTGCCGAGCCACATCTTGGCGAGATCCTCGCGGGCGGTGGCCCAGCGGTCGTCGATGAGGACGGCCTTGCGAGCGTCGAACGCGGGAGCGACCAGACGCGGCCAATCCGAACCCAGTTCGGCCGACACCAGGTCGACGAGGGTATCGGGGGTGGCTTCGGGTGCGCTCACCTGCTCGCTGAGGCCGAGCTGCTCGAGCACCACGCGAGCCGCCGTGGCGAGCACGCCGTCGCGACCGGTGATCTGCTCGGTGAACTCACCCAGCGCGGCCGCGTCGACGGTGCCGCCCGACGCGCCACCGGCCGAGGGCAGCGAGACCGCGACCCCGCGCCGGGCGGCGACAGCCTGCACGGCCGCGTCGATGGCGGCATCGACGGAGGCAGCGTCGGTGAGAGCGCCACCGACGAGTCCGCCGAGGTCCCCGCCGCGCACGCTGGCACCTTCGCGGGTGCCGAGCGAGACCTCGGCGGTGACGTGGCTGGCCCAGCCGTCACCGAGTTCCCAGACCTTCTTGACCCGGTCGGCGATGGCGGCGGGCCGCTTGCCCGACGGCCCGAAGACCTTGCGCAGGTGGTCGCCGATGGCGTCGGTGAGCACGGTGCCGAACGGCTTGTAGGTGCGGGCCAGGCGTTCGACGGTGGCCGCGAGCGCGCCCATGTCGGCGTCGGCGGCACCGTCGATGGCACCGAGCGAGAGCTCCGCGCCGAGGTCGACCAGCAGCTGGTTGCGCCGCGAGGACACACCGTCGCAGAGGCTTTCGATGGTGTCGACCGGGCCGATCTGATCCAGGCGCAGCTTGGTCCACAGCGCGATGAGCACGCGGGTGGCGTCGGCGGCGGTGAAGGCGATGTCGTCGGGGCGCGGTCCGCCGGTCGCCACCGGTGCGGCGGCCACGGGAGCGGCTGCGGCAGCGGGGGTTTCGGCGGCCGGGGTCTCCTCGATGTCGTCCTCGACCGGCGCGGGATCGGTGTCGGTGGAGTAGACGACCGCGGCGTCGCGCTCGACATTGACCACCTCGACCGTCGCCCCACCGAACGCGGGCAGCTTCAGCGTCTGGCTCGCCAGGTTCGCCACGGTCGGAGTGGCACCGAGACCGATCTCGACGAAACGCTCCACGCCGAGACCACCATGGGCGGTGTCGGTGAACAGCAGGTCCTGGGTCTCGATCCAGCGGACCGGGCTGGCGAACTGCCAGGCCAGCAGCTCGATCAGCACCACGCGGCACAGTTCGGCGTCGCGCTCGGCCCAGCTGTCGAAGTCGGCGAGCACCGCTTGCAGCGGCTCCGACGGCACGAGTTCGGCGATCTCGGTGAGGAATTCACGCTCCAGCGAGAACGGCCGCGGCACCAGGTTCGGGATGTAGCGCCCGACGAGCACCTCCGGGTGTACCTCGGTGGGCAGCAGCTGCTCGAGCTTGTGCCGGAACTCCGGCACGCCGTCGCGCAGCACCGAGGAGTGGAACGGCACGTCGATACCGGGGACCAGGATGAACGCCCGCTTGCCACCGAACTCGGCGCGGCGACGGTCGATCTCGGTCTCCAGGGCTTCGAGCCCGGCGACGGTGCCCGCGATGGCGTACTGCGAGCCGCGCAGGTTCAGATTCACGACCTCGAGGAATTCACCGGTCGCTTCGCCGATGCCGGTGACGAAGTCGATGACCTCGTCGTCGGGCAGGGCGATCTGCGACGGGCGGATGGCGGCCATCCGGTAGTCGCTGCGACCCTGCGCGTCACGCGGGACCAGCTCGTGCATGGCCGAACCGCGCTGGAACACCACCTCGAGCACGGCTTCCAGCGGCAGCACACCGGCCACGGCGGCGAGTGCGTTGTACTCACCCACCGAGTGCCCGGCCAGCATGGCGCCTTCGACGAAGGCACCGGCTTCGCGCAGCTCGGCGACCTGGGCGACACCGAGGGTCGCCATGGCGACCTGGGTGAACTGGGTCAGGTGCAGCACACCGTCGGGGTGACGGTGTTCGACACCGCGCGCCTTGAGGTAGGTGGGGTTGTCGCGCACCACCGCCAGGATCGAGAAACCGAGTGCTTCGCGGGTGTGCGCGTCGGCACGCTCCCACACCTGCTTGGCCGCCTTCGAGCGGGTCAGTGCGTCCAGGCCCATCCCCTTGCGCTGGATGCCCTGCCCGGGGAAGGCGTACACGGTCTTCGGGGCGGCGGTGCGCCCGGTCGCGGTCATGACCAGGTCACCCTCGACGCGGCAGGAGACCTCGACGATCTCGGCGCCGGCGTCCACCGCGATCCGCTCCACCCGCACGTCCACGGTCGCGCCGGGGCGCACCATGCCGAGGAACCGGGTGGTCCATGCCGTGAGAGTGCGTGCGGGAACGGAGCTTTCGGGATCCACCGCCACCACGGCGTGCTGGGCGGCGGCCGAGAGCCACATGCCGTGCACGATCGGGCTGCCGAGGCCGGCCAGCTTGGCGGCGGCCTCACTGGTGTGGATCGGGTTGTGGTCGCCCGAGACGGCGGCGAAGGCGTGCATGGCGCGCGGCGCGGCCATGCTCACATCGCGACGGCGGCGACGCGGGGTGTCGGTGGCCGCGCCGGACACGGACCCGGCGGCCCGCGGCGGGTCGGTGAGTTCACCGGCGCCGTTGCGGCCACGGATGGCGAACCGTTCGACCAACCGGGCCAGCGGGGTGGCGTCGAGGCCCTGATCGAGGATGACGCCGATGCTCACGGCCACCTCGACCACGCGACCCATATCGGTGTCGACCACTTCGCCGCCGTCGGCGCGGACGACGAGAATCGCTGTCTCCGAGGGCAGTTCGGCGAGCAGTTCGATCTGGTGATCCAGGTGGACCAGGTCGAGCATGCCCTCGATCACCGAACCGCCGGCGGGCGTGCGGGCCGCGCCGAGCACCGCGAAGACAGCGGGCCAGCAGGCGCCGACGAGCACGTCGGGTGCGGTGCGGCCGAGGGTGCTGAGCGTCTCGGGCAGACCCGAGCCGGTGACGCCCGCGTGGTCGGCGATCAGATCCGGTTGCCAGGCCAGGTTCAGATGTGCCACACCGGATTTCACGTCGGGCAGCGATGCACCGGCGGCCACGCCGAGCAGGGCGGACATGGCGGTTTCGGCATCGGCTTCGGTGATGACCGGCGCCCCGCCGGAGTACACGCTCGTCGGGACGGTGATCCGGATCCGCACAGCGTCCTTGCCGAGCAGCGGAACAACCAGCTCGACGTAGCTGAATTCGGCTTCCGGGCCGGTCGTTTCGGTCAGGGTGGCACCGGTGCCAGTATGCACCGCGCTGCCCTGCTCGACCACCCACTCCGATACCGCGCCGAGGCGATGCACCGGGTTGACGGTGGTGCGCCCGGCCCACTGCACATCAGGGGCCGCCAGCACCGTGTCGATCGGGCCCGCGACCACACCGGCCACCCGGCGCGCGTCCACCGGCGCCGGGGTGACACCCGAGCGGACCAGGCTGAACGCGGCGTCCTGCTCGAAGCGGTCGAGCAGCTCACCCACCGGCTCGTCGACCCGGGTGATACCCGCGACGGCGACGGTGCCGGGGATGACGCACACCTGGTCGGCCGAGTAGCGCGGGTCATGGGCCTGCCACAGCGAATCCGAGCGCCACCAGCGGCGCACATCGGCGTCGATGACGGGCACGAAGTTCACCGGCTTGCCCGGCGTCTTGCACAGCGACACGAAGAACGGCACGTCCGCCGGATGCAGCACGGTCTCGGCGACGGCCGGGTACTGCTTCTTCAGCGCGCACAGCGCCTGCACGGGGTGCTCGAAGTCGGCGTCGTCGGCGAAGAGGGTTTCGATCTCGCCGCGGTCGGCCGGGTGCAGCCGGGCCTCGGTGCGGCGCATCATCTCGGCGAACCGGTCGCGCCAGCTGATGTCGAGCCAGTCCGAGCGCGTGGCGTCGCGAATGGCGTCACCGATATCGCTGCCGCAATCGAAGGAGATCGGGACATCGCTGGAAACGGCCAAGGAGACATAGCGTTCCAGCCACTGCTGGTAGGTCATGGTCGCCACGTCGCCGAAGTACGGCTTGGCGGTGGCATCGAGCGCGGCGATGATCTCGTCGCGGCGCGCGGCCACGGCGTCGGCGTCACCGGCGACCTCGTCGAGCAGGCGGCCGGTGCGCGAGGCGGCGTTGTCGATCTCGTGGATGTCGGCACCGAGCTGGCTACGGCCCGAGGCCATGCCGCCGCTCGCGGTGCCCGCGCCGACCCAGTCGGGGGTGCCAGGGGTGTCGACGAGCAGCTGCTTCACCTCGGGGGCGGTGGTTGCCTCGAGGGTGGCCATGGCCGCGGTGCCGACCAGCACGCCGTCGAGCGGCATCACGGGGTAGCCGTGGTTGCTGGCCCAGGTACCCGTGAGGTAGTCGGTGGCGCGCTCGGGGGTGCCGATGCCGCCGCCGACGCAGACGACCACGTTGGCGCGGGCGCGCAACTCGGCGTAGGTGGCCAGCAGCAGGTCGTCCAGGTCTTCCCAGGAGTGGTGCCCGCCCGCCTTGCCACCTTCGATGTGCATGATCACCGGGTAGTCCGGCACCTCGTCGGCGATCCGCAGCACCGCCCGGATCTGGGCGACGGTGCCCGGCTTGAAGGCGACGTGGCTGATACCCACCTCGGTGAGCTCGGCGATCAGCGCGACGGCTTCGTCGAGTTCGGGGATACCCGCGGTGACGATCACGCCGTCCAGCGGCGCACCAGCCGCGCGCGCCTTCTGCACGAGCCGCTTGCCGCCGAGCTGCAGCTTCCACAGGTACGGGTCGAGGAACAGCGAGTTGAACTGCACCGCGCGGCCCGGCTGCAGCAGCTGACGCAGTTCGGTCATCCGGTCGGCGAAGATCTGTTCGGTGACCTGTCCACCACCGGCCAGCTCTGCCCAGTGCCCCGCATTGGCCGCCGCCGCAACGATTTTCGCGTCGACCGTGGTCGGCGTCATGCCGGCGAGCAGGATCGGTGAACGGCCGGTGAGGCGGGTGAACGCGGTCTCCACGACGATGCGGCCGTTGGGCAGGCGTACCGGCTTGGGCGCGAACGCCGACCACGGCACCGACGGTTCGGGCGCCGCACCCGGGGTGAGAAGGCTGCGCTGCCCCGCGCGCGTGGCGGCCGCGACGACACCGACACCGGTGCCCTTGAGCGAACCACCGGTCAGGCGCGAGAGCAGGTCACCGGGGCCGAGGTCGAGGATCCACTGGGTGCCCGCCTCGACGGCGGAGTCGACGATGGCGACCCAGTCGATCGGGTCGACCAGGATCTGCTGGGCGAGCGAGGCGGCCAGGTCTACGTCGAGCTCGCACTGACGGGCCCAGCCCGCGACCACGTCGACGGTCTCGGCCAGCGCCGGATGATGGAAGGCGACGTCGACGGTCACGTCTTCGAAGACCGGCGAGAACACCGCGCCACCACGGATCTTCGCCTCGCGCTCACGGTTCTGTTCCTCGTGCAGCTGCGCGCAACGCGCCCGCACCCGGTCGATCTGCGCGGGCGCGCCCGACAGCACGACCCGCCTGCGCCCGTTGCGGATCGACACCACCGCGGCCTGCGCCGGGTCGACCCCTTCGCTCACCTCGGCGACGATCGCGCGCAACTGCTCAGGATCGACATTCGACACCGCCACCATCGGCGAGCGCTCCCCCACCGGCATCAGCCCGCGCCTGCGCGCGATCAGACCGGCGGCCGCACCGACGAGCTGGGCAATCGCCAGCAGCTCTGCGTCGCGCGCGCCACCGGCCCGCACCGCCTCGGCGGCGAACAGCCCCTGGGAGTGCCCGATTACGGCGACCGGCGCGTGCTCGGCCGGGTCGAGACCCTGCAGCCGCAGCGCGCGAATCGCCGCGAGCTGGGTGAGCAGTACGCCGGGCATCGATACGGCCGCCGACCGCAGTACCGCGTCGGCCGGCGCCGAGGACGGCTCCTCCGGCTCGTCGAGTTCGCTCTCGAGCACCCAGCCCATGGGGTCGAACCCGCCGGGACGAACCATCAGCAACTGGGTGGCAACCGGATCTACCAGCGCCGCGGCCTCGCCGACCAGCGCCGTCAGCTCGGATTCCAGCGCGCTGTCGCGCCCGATCTCCTCGAGCTCACGCAACCACTGCGCGCCCTGCCCACCGAAGGCCAACGCGTATCCCGCGCCACCGCGCAACTGCTCGAGCAGCGACACCCGGACACCCGTTGCCCGGCCACGACCTTCGGCTTTCGCGGTCGACCCCGTGCCCATCTCGGTGCTCTCGTTGATCGTCAAGTCGCTCGACTTCCTTCTCCTGGCGCTCCGCCCACCGACGGCACGCACACGTATCCGGCAGCCCCTCGGGCCTGTTAGAAGCCACGATCGCACAAAATCATGAGGAAAGCCTCACGTTTCCCGCCCCCACGGCAGCTACCACCCAGTATTTCCGCACGCCCGTACCACTTTATTCTGAAACATGACCCCGCCTCATGTTTGAACCCGCAGGTGAGGCCCTACTGTCCGTTTGCAAAACATGAGTGCCCCTCATATTGACCTTTACCGAATCGTTATAACCCCAGGTCGTGTTACCCACCAGTACGCCACGCCGCCCCAACGCTTGGGAGAGCCCGATTCGCCCGGTAGAGTTTGGACGGTCGTACACATCCAGCGCGAGTGGCGAAATTGGCAGACGCGCCAGATTTAGGTTCTGGTGTCCACGGACGTAGGGGTTCAAGTCCCCTCTCGCGCACAGATTCCTGACCTTCGGGTCAGATCAGGGCTGATCGGACGGCGCCGAGTGGGCCCCGCGCGTGTCTAGAACCCGGCGCGTGCGAGAAACGTCTCGGCGTCCTGCACGGTGACCAAGTGGCTCACCTTCAGCCACAGGCCGGTGCGGCGGTCGAGGTACTCCATGAGGTTCCGAGACCCACCGTCCGCGTTGCATGAACCACCGCCCCTGCTCGCTTGGGCGCGGCAGACTCGGTGAGTTGCGAGGGGACTTCGGACGACGGCGTCGCCGGTCCGGCCGGTGGCGGTGCGCCGCAGTTTACTGTTCGAGTAGCCGGAGTATCTCCGCCGTACCTTCTGTAGGACGCATTGCGGCGAGCTCCCGAGGGGTTTTTCCGCTCGCGAGGCCTACCTGCGGGCCCATCCGAACATCGACCCGTGCTCCTGCCCGCAAGAGAGCTCGGATGCACTCGGGCGAGCCGCCGATTGCTGCTGCGCACAGCGGCGGCCACTCAGTCGGAAGATCCGGATTCATGCCATGGTCGAGCAGTAGCCTCACCGTCTCGGCATGTCCCTTGTCCGCGGCCTTCGAAAGAGCTCTCGGCTCCACCTCGATTCCCTCGGCCAGCAGGTACGCGAGGATCTCGGTTCTGCCCCACTCCGCAGCCCAGCCGGAAAGAGTGCCTCCCGGCGCGGTGGCGCTCGCCAGGTCGACGCCGGCCTCGTGAGCGCGTCGCACCTCGTCGATGTCGCGACGAATGACAGCCATTACGAGATCGAACTCTTCCGCTCCGAGCACCACATCAGTATCCCCGCAGCAAAACCCCCGGTGCGGCTGGGCTTTTCACCACAGCGGCACCGGGAGTCCCGAAGCAGGGGCAGCTACAGACCTACATTGTCAGGGCAGAACTTGCGGAACGACCTCCGGATTCACATGGCCCACAACGCCACCGATGATGGCACCGATTGCCGCGTGGGGAAGAACGCCGAGGAGGAGGCAGATCGGGTAGCCCACACCCAAGACGATCGCGGACGGGATGCAGTTGACCAGCGTGGCCAGCGCACCAAGACCGGCACCGGCGAGAGCACCATTGACCACCGGGTCGGAGTTCTCGGCCTTCGGATTGGTCGCGACCTCTTCCACCTGGTTCTCGATCACGTCCGAAACAACGGGGGCGGTTGCCTCGGAAATCGCGGGAGCTGCCACCTCCGAAACCAAGCCTTCGTCCGAAAGCTCGGCGGCCTGCGGAATCGAAGGCTCGGCATCCTGCGAAATCACAGCGCCCGCCGGGACGGCGGATCCGAACGAAAACGCGGCAACGGCCGTCGCGAAGTTGTCCCCCGGGACGGCCAGCACGGTGGCCGGCTGAGCCTGCTGGTCGGCGGCGGCGTCCGCCGACGCGACGCCGCTACCGGCGAAGGCGACCGCCACAACTACGGGCAGTGCACCGAGGAGAATGTTGCGGGTTGAACGCATGAACATTGACTACTCCCTCTCGACCTTTTGCCCCCCAAAGCTGGACCAAGCGAATGTCGACCGGGCTATTAGTAATAGCCGAAAGATATTAAATCAATATTTGTGATCTATTTCACATCTGCGCCGATCGACCAATCCATTCTTTGGTTCAGATCCGCGATCGATATGCGAATCACCTTTCGCGCACAGTTTTGAAACACGCATGCCGCGTTCGGAATTCGGCGTGATTGCCCGGCTCACGGTCGGCGGCGCCGTGGTCTCGCCGGGATGAACGGCCCCCCTGGAGATGGCCGTCCGAAAGTCACCGCTGATTCTCGGCGGCCGAGAAGGTTCGAGCTGAGTTTCGCGCTGAGTAAAAGCGCTGTCCGCCACCTGGATAAAGAACGAGGCAGTAGCCACCTCGCTCACGGGCTGTGCGGTTGTTGCGCTCACTCAGCCGGAGCTGCGCGTCGACATAGTGGGCGAACGTGGCCGCGATCTGAATGTCCTCGTCGGGACTTCCATCCGTCCATCGCAGAACCGGTCCGTCGAATCCGCCGACTGCACGCACGTAATCGAACGTATAGCCCTGATGGGTGAGAACGATGGCGGCGTCGGGCGGTAGTGTCCACCTGCCGCCCACGTCTTCGACGATCTCCCGTGCGTCGTCACACAGCCGATCGAAGCATCGGATACCCCCGCGATCGCTCCCTCGGAAGAGGTCACCGCACGCCTCACCCATCTGCAGCAGGTACTGACGAAACACCTCAGGGAACCGCCCGCCGATCCGCTTCTCGACAGCCTCGAGCTCCGCGTCGGTACAGCCCTCGAAGGTGGTGAGCCGTGCCCGATGCCGGTCGATCAACTCTTGCGGCGTGTCGACAAAGACATACTCCGGCGTGCGCGCGAGCGCGATCAGTCGCGACTTCCATTCTTCGACAACGGCATCGGCGGTCAGCTCCCCGGACATAGACCAGATCGTCGCACGGCCGTTCGCTGCTGCACCACCGAAAATCTGCGGCTCTTCTGGCGGTGTCACCGCTGTTGATCAGCATCGACGTGTGGGCTGGTGTCGCCGCGTCGACAACGCACGTCGACGCGGTCAGCGCAGCAGTGCACGCAGATAGCGGCGGCGGTAGTGGCGCTGGGCGACGAGCAGGATCGGAAAGATCGTCCGCCAGAATCCGGTCGGCGCGGGTCGGGTGAGCGACCTCAGTGTGAATTCCACGGTCCCGTCAGGTCGTCGATGCACCACGAACGCCTCCTCACCACACACCGGATGCCCCGGCAGGGTGCCATAAGCGAACCCACACCTGTCCTCGGTATCGACCACCGCCACCACCCGCACGGGTTCATGGATCGACAGCGGCCCCCACCCCACGCTCACCCGATACTCCGCGCCGACAGCGACGGTCCCATCCGGGACGACCCGAAACCCACTGCGCCGCTTCACACCCCAGCACAACACCGCCTGCCTCGCCGCTTCACACACCTGCTCACCGTCCCCGATCACCACGCAGGTCTCGAATCGCTGGAACCCGTCGGGACCTTCGGCCCACATGCGCTCGGCGGGGCAGGTCGAGCCTGCGGGTGCGTAGGTCAGATCGTGCATGCCTACGACGGTACTTTTCCGCGACAACGGCGGCGGTCAGCACCGGGGACAGGGACCAGATCGTCGCACGGCCTATTAGCATCGACGTGTGGGTTTGGTGTTCGACGGGCGCGGGTCCGATTCGCCGTGGGTTTCCACGGTATGGACCTGTCGTAGCGAGCACGTGGCGGAGATGACCTCCGTGGCGACCGAAACGTGGGGATTGGTCTTCTGGGACCAGGACGGTGTGCGCGGAGCCGCGGTGACGGGGCCGGAGAGCCGGGCGGGAACGGCGCCGGTACCCGAGGGCGCCAGTTTTCTCGGTGTCCAGTTCGCCGTCGGCACCTCGTTGCGTACCGTCGCGACATCGTCCCTGGTAGACGGTGGAGTCATGCTGCCGGACATCACCGACCGCGGCTTCTGGCTCGACGGAGCACGCTGGGAGACACCACACCCGGACGACGCCGAGACGCTCGTCGGACGGCTGGTCACGGCGGGCGTGGTCGGTCGCGACCAACTGGTCGTCGAGGCACTGCGTGGTGCACAGCCCGCTGTCGGTGAGCGGACACTCGAACGCCGATTCCGCACCTCCACCGGCCTCACACAGGGGGCGGTCCGCCAGATCGAACGCGTCCGCACCGCGGCTCAGCTGCTGAGTGCGGGTGAGACGGCGGCCGATGTCGTGGCCAAGCTCGAGTACTACGACGAACCCCACCTCGCCCGCGCGCTGCGACGCTATGTCGGGCGCACAGCGCGGCAATTACGCGAAGGTGCGGGCGGGGCGATCGCGCTCGGTCAGCGCACCACGTCGTAGACGAGTTTCGCCACACCGTTGCTGTAGGTATCCGAATCCCGCAGCCGCAGTTGCTGTTTCGGTCGGTCCGAATGGCTGAAGAGGTTCTTGCCCGCGCCGAGCAGGACCGGGAAGACCAACAGGTTGTAGCGGTCGATCAGGTCGGCGTCACCGAGAGTCCGTGCCAGTTCGGCACTGCCGTGGATGAAGATGGCCCCACCGTCGGACTGCTTCAGCTTCTCCACGTCCGCGACGGTCCGCAGGATCGTGATGTCACCCCAGCCGTCGATCAGATCGTCCTCGGACAGTGTCGAGGACACCACATACTTGGGCAGATCCTTGTACGCGGCGTGGTCTTCGGAATCCCGCCAGATCGGCGCGAACGCCTCATAGCTGCGTCGCCCGAACATCAGCGCCGAGGTCTCCGCGAGCTCCTCCCCCTTGAGCGAATACGCCTCCGGCACGAACTCGGTCTGCATGACCCACCCACCACTGCGATGCCCTTCAACGGTGCCACCGGGCGAATCGACCACTCCGTCGAGCGACATGAATCCCGTGTAAACCAGCTCGCGTGTCATGCGATTCCTCCTGAAGATCGTGCGTCGGACTGCACTCACCCTAAGTCGAGGCACCAACGCCCGTCTTGGACGAAACCGACACGATCACCCCGGCCGGAGATCAGGCGGACCGAGCTCTCCACTGCCTCGGTGAACGCCGTGATCCGGGCCACCTCGACTCGGTGTCCGCCGGGCACGGCCGATCCGGCCGGAAGCACCCTCCCGGCCGGATCACCCAGCGCATCACACCAATTCGGGTACGCGCAGGTGCGCGAAGCCGAGCCGGAACTCCGCTACATCGAGGACGTCGGCGCTCAGGCTGCGCGAGGCCGCGGCCCTCATCCGGTCCGTGTGTTCGCGGCTGCTGTCCAACTCCTCGACACTCGACCAGACGGTGGAGCCGACCGCACGCCCGGTTTCCCGGTCGACGAACAAGCTGGCGCTGCGGAACCCTTCGAGCTCCTCGAACGCAGGCAGCAGTCTGTTCTTGAATGTGTCGATCAGCAGGTCCATCCCGGCCGGATCCACCTGCAACCAGGTGCATCGGGTGCACGCGCGCGGGCCTGCCAGATGTTCGCGGTGCATGACGGCAACATCCCATTCGTCGATCTTCTCCAGCCGCCCACTCATCGCCTGGGCCAGACCGTCACGCAACGGCTGGGCACGCGACTGGCTCGACTGCAGCGCTTCCTCCGAATCCCACGCGGTCGTGGCGATGCAACGTCCCGTCGCCCTGTTCACCATCAGCGACAGGCCGACCCATCCGTCGAGCTCGGGCAACTGCGGCATCACGTTGTTACGGAGGTACGCGATCCCGCTGTCGATCGAAGACGGCTGAGCCGCGATAGTGCTCGAACGTGCGTACACAGGCAACCTCCTGCTTCTCCAAGAGTGGCGCCCCCGGTGGACACCACCGGACATACCCACTGTCCTCCGCACCGGCCGTCCGCACAATGCCGCACACCAACACCTCGCCCGACCTCGGAATTTCGGCGAAATAGTCAGGCAACAAGTATTGACAGCAGGAGAAATCGGAGCAGACTGGAGACATACCGGAGCACCGGAAAATGGCTACGCTACCGACAGAGACGTCCGTCGACAGCGGTGAGTTGTTTTTCAGGATCCGGCTAAGCCCCCGGCAAGCCAGTCGAATTCCGGAGCTGTCAGCGACGACTGATAACCCACGGTTCGATGGAGACTACCGGGGACTGTTCTGTGTGGGGGTATCTCTCAATCGAGGAAGTAGGCGAGAGCCTTCTCCTCGGAATCCAGGATCTCGTGCACAGCCACGCCGAGTTCTACCGCCAGCTCGATCGATCCGGTCAACGCAACCTGGATGTCGGGCGAGAAGGCCCGTTCGAGCAACCCGAGAAAGTCCGACATGCCCCGATCCAGCTGCGCCAGTACCTCCTGGTACTCGGCGGCCAGCTGCTCGTCGAGGACGCGCTGCTCGTCGAGGTAGCGCTCGATCAGCGCCGCCTCACGCTTCGACAGCGACGACGCGACGGCCTTGTACATCACCGTGCCGATCGTGGTGCCGATGACAGCTCCGAGAACAGGAATGGGGATCGTCGCCTGGCCGACGAACGACGACAGCGCGCGCACAGCGGCCTCCAAGGCCACGAGCTCGGCGTTCTCGATGAACGCCAGTTCGTCGATCTCGTCGCGACGCAGCTTGTTCGCTTGCTCTGCGATACCGAAAGAAGCGGTGACTATCGAGCTCGCGACGGCGGCGGAGGTAGCGGTGAAATTCGTGAGCGCATAGATACTCAGACCTCGGACACCACCCTTGCCGAAACCCATGCCGGCCCCGCCCGCGATATCAGCCCAGTCCTGCGCACTGAACTCAGTGAGCCGCTTGCCTTCTCGGCGCCTGGCGACCACGGCCAGCACGAACGCGGTCCCGCCCGCAAGTGTGGCGGCGGTCAGGCCCGCCGTCGCGCCTTCTCGCAGAGTGGGCAGGCTCTGCTGGTAGGCAACGTCGCGTGCGGACTGGTCTGCGGCGAGAAGCGATTCTTTCTCTGCCGCCATCGTCGAGGAGTAGGCATCGCGCTGCACGGCCCCGCCGGGCACCTCATCGCACGCAACCTCGCCACCGCACCGGAACGGATACGTCCCGCGGTCACTTTCCTGACTCTGTTCATCGGGGTCGCCGCGGGCACGCTGTCCATGCAGAGCATCGAGAACCGTCACGGCGCCGCAGGCACCGACGGGGAACTGATGGCGACCATCAACTACCTGGTGGTATTCCTCATCGCCGCGTTCATGGCAATCGCCTTGTCCAACAACCTGATCGCCTCCATCGCCCGCCGCCACCCGGAGTTCGCCACCATGCACCTCATCGGCGCGACGGCGAGCCAGTCACAACGGATGCTCGTCGGCGAGGCCGCAGCAGCCGTCATCATCAGCGCTGTCACCGGTGCGTTCGGCGCGTTCGTCACCACCGTCCCGTTCGCGGTAGTGAAGACCGGTGATCTGCTCGCCGCGTTCGCTCCATTGCCCTATGCGCTCGCCGTCGTGCTCGGTGCGGGCACGACGGTCGGGGTGACCGCGGCGGCAGGCCGTCGAGCGGTTCGAGCAGCTGCGGCGTAACAGGACCGTCGGCCGACCGGATAGCCGTCAACCGGTCGGCCCGACGTGTGCTGAGCGCAATCGACCGGATTTCGTTCTCGGACAGACGGTTCCGCTACCGCGCGGCCCATTCGCGGAAAGCGGCGACGAACTCCTCGGGTGCGTCCGACTCCACATAAGTTCCCGCACCCTCGACGATCACGGACTTGTGAGCGACGAATGTCGCTTCGAGTCGCTCACGCTCCTGAGCGCGGAAGGCGATGTCGGCGTCACCCCACACGATCAGCGTCGGCAGGTGAGCGATGGCGGCGAGTCCGGCCTCGATTTCGGCGAAGAATGCCCGGCTGGCCAGGACACGGCCGGGCAGCACGGCGCAAGCCTGACGGCGCTCCGGCGTATCCAATGCCTTGCTGTAGTGCGACATTTCGGCCGCTGTCGGCTTGCGCCTCCGGTGTCCCGTGGGAATGAAGGTGTTGACCAGCAGATTGAACCGGCGGATCAGGAAGCGGCTCAGCGGCCCGCCGGCGAGGCGGCCGAAAGCCTCGAAGTGGAGAATGCCGTTGACCGGCCAGGCCCAGGTGTTGGCAAGCACCAGCCGATCGAAGACGGCAGGCCGACGCTGCACGACAGCCAGCCCGATCGTGCCACCCCAGTCCTGCCCGACCAGGGTGACGCCGTCGAGGCCGAGCTGGTCGACGAAGGCGGTGACCACGTCGGCGTGTTCTTCCGGCAGGTAGCCGTAGCCGGGCTTCGCCGTCGACAACCCGAACCCGGGGTAGTCCAGGGCGATGCATCGATAGTCGGGGCGCAGCTCACGGATCACGTCGCGCCAGAGGAACGACCAGGTCGGGTTGCCGTGCAGCAACAGCAGTGTCGGGCCGGATCCCTCGTCGACGTAATGCACGGTGTGCCCGTCGATCTCGACGAATCGGCTCTCGAACGGGAACAGTTCGTCGTCGACCCAACCGGGCCGCACGCTGTTGGTTGTGTCGGCCATGGTGGTCTCCTCAGAACTCGACATCAGAGTATGCTTGAGGATCTCACGCGCACTTTAGAATTTCAAGCGATAGTAGGTGATGATGCGCAGCTACGGTCAGTACTGCGGGCTCGCCCGAGCCATCGAAGTTGTCGGCGACCGATGGAATCTGCTCATAGTCCGGGAACTCCTCCTCGCCCCGGCCCGCTACCGCGACCTTCTGGAAGGCCTTCCCGGCATCGCGACGAATCTGCTGGCGGACCGGCTCCGAGACCTCGAGGCTTCGGGTGTGGTCGAGCGGCGGTTGACCGGCGAGGGCAGCATCGTCGAGTACGCCCTCACACCGTGGGGTGCCGAGCTGCGCGAGCCGATCGAAGGCTTGATCCGCTGGTCGACGCCGCTGATGAGCCGCGGCCCGACCGAGGGTGACTCGTTCCGCCCCGGGTGGCTCGCGCTCGCGCTCCCCGCCTTGCTCAACGCACGGGTCGAGCTTCGCCGTGCGGTGACGATCGGCCTCGAGATCGATGCGGAGTTCTTCCAGCTGCGCGGTACCCGGTCGGGCTTCGAGGTCGGGCGACACGACGGCCGCGAACTCGACGCAGGCGTACGCGCCGATCCCGGATGCCTTCTCGGCCTCGCTGCGGGCGCGCTGACGCTGGATGAAGCGCGCGCCCTCCAGTTGGTCGAGATCCATGGCGACGAGTCGGTCGTCGACAACGTTTTCGGCGGCTGACCGGGCGCATCCTGGGCAGCTGTCACCGCTACCGTTTGCGCATTGATTCGATATACGTCAATATCGATGTATGTCGAAGTCGGAGCTGAACCTGATGGTCGAGGCCGCGTGCTGCGCGGAACCGGTTGTTCGTGATCCCTTGACCCACACCGAGGCGGCCGAGCTCGCCGCGGTGTTCAAGGCGTTGTCGGATCCGGTGCGGCTTCGGTTGCTGTCGCTGGTCGCGAGTCGCGCCGGTGGTGAGGCGTGCGTGTGCGACATCTCCGACGGTGTGGAGGTGAGCCAGCCGACCATCTCCCATCACCTCAAGGTGCTGCGCGAGGCCGGGCTGCTCACCAGTGAGCGGCGTGCCTCGTGGGTGTACTACCGCGTGGTGCCCGAAGCGTTCGCCCGCATTTCCAGCGCGCTGAGCACCGAGGATGTGCACGCGTGAGCACGGCGACCACCGCCGAGCAGCCGCCCGTCGTCGGCAAGCTGTCGACCCTCGACCGGTTCCTTCCGTTGTGGATCGGTGCGGCGATGCTGGCCGGAATCCTGTTGGGGCGCATGATTCCCGGCCTCGGCGACGCTCTCGGTGCGGTGGAGATCGACGGTGTTTCGCTGCCGATCGCCATCGGTCTGCTGATCATGATGTACCCGGTGCTGGCCAAGGTGCGCTACGACCGGCTCGACACCGTCACCGGCGACCGCAAACTCCTCATCGGCTCCCTGGTGCTGAACTGGGTGCTCGGCCCCGCCCTCATGTTCGCCCTGGCCTGGATCTTCCTGCCCGACCTGCCCGAATACCGCACCGGCCTGATCATCGTCGGCCTGGCCCGCTGCATCGCCATGGTCATCATCTGGAACGACCTGGCCTGCGGTGATCGCGAGGCCGCCGCCGTGCTGGTCGCCCTGAACTCGGTGTTCCAGGTGTTCATGTTCGCCGTGCTCGGCTGGGTCTACCTGTCGGTGCTGCCCGGCTGGCTCGGCCTGGAACAGACCACCATCGACACCTCCCCCTGGGAGATCGCGAAATCGGTCCTGATCTTCCTCGGCATCCCCCTGCTGGCCGGGTACCTGAGCAGGCGCATCGGGGAACGGACCAAGGGCCGCGACTGGTACGAGTCGACATTCCTGCCCAAGATCGGGCCGTGGGCGCTGTACGGGCTGCTGTTCACGATCGTGATCCTGTTCGCGCTCCAGGGCAGCCAGATCACCTCCCACCCGTGGGACGTGGCACGTATCGCGCTGCCGCTGCTGGTGTACTTCGCCGTGATG
The DNA here is from genome assembly GCF_020216065.1 of Nocardia rosealba. Taxonomy (GTDB): domain Bacteria; phylum Actinomycetota; class Actinomycetes; order Mycobacteriales; family Mycobacteriaceae; genus Nocardia; species Nocardia rosealba. The sequence goes on along the minus strand of NZ_JAIWNA010000004.1, from coordinate 74,562 downwards.
TGGGGTGGCGGTTACGCGCTCGGGGCCGTCATGGGCCTGGGCTACGCGCGCACCACCACCCTCGCGTTCACCGCGGCGGGCAACAACTTCGAACTCGCCATCGCCGTGGCGATAGCCACCTACGGCGCCACCTCCGGCGAGGCTCTTGCCGGTGTTGTCGGGCCGTTGATCGAGGTCCCCGTTCTTGTAGCCCTGGTGTACGTCTCGCTGGCGCTGCGCAACCGATTCGCCGGTGCTACGCCGGCTTTCACTTCCGAGGACATGAAATGAGCGGCAAACCGTCGGTGCTCTTCGTCTGCGTCCACAACGCCGGACGATCCCAGATGGCACAGGGGTTCCTCACCCACCTCGCGGGCGATGCGATCGAGGTCCGTTCCGCGGGCAGCGCCCCCGGCGACACCCTGAATCCCGCCGCCGTCGAAGCCATGGCCGAACTCGGCATCGACATCACCGCCCAATCCCCCAAAGTCCTCACCCCCGAAGCAGTCGAGACGTCCACAGTCGTCATCACCATGGGCTGCGGCGACGCCTGCCCCTACTTCCCCGGCATCGACTACCGGGACTGGAAGTTGGACGATCCGGCAGGCAAGGGCGTCGAATCGGTGCGCCCGATCCGCGACGAGATCAAGAAACGCATCGAGGATTTGATCGCCGAATTGCTGCCGACCCGCCTCTGAACCGGAAGTGTGGTCACCGTCGACATGGTGAAGTATCCAAGTGGAGAAACCTGCAGGTCTCGATGCACACTTCGCACGGCGGGCACGCGCCACTCAGTGGAAGCCGACAGCCCCGGACGGATTGACGGAGCGCGAGTACCTACTCCAGTTCGCCGCGCGCCCAGGCATGTTCATCGGTTTCACCACGGTTCGTGGCGTGACGTGCTTCCTGAACGGCTACGACTACGCGGCTCGCCGGACCGGAGGTCGAGGTCTGGACGGCTTTCGCGAGTGGCTTCTCGCCAACCACCTTCGTCGCGAGAGTAGCCTCTGCTGGTCGGGTTTGGTTACGCAGATTGCGCTGCCCGCGCGCGACGACGAAACAGATCTCAGTCCTGAGCAGGAACTCCGCGTCGTCGAGGTCTTGTTCGACCTGCTCGATCAATTCCTGGCTGAACGTGCGGACGTCGTCTGAATCCGATTTCCGTCCATCAGTCGGCGGAGGCACAGCCGGAGGGCGCTCTGCATCCGGTGACGTATCTGTTCGATCGGCTGCACTCTCTGACAGACGAAACGAACGATGGGACAGGGCAATGCGGGTCGGGGTCGTGGGTTTGCGGATGGGGTTGCATCTGGCGATGTGGTGTCGTCGGCTGGGGATGGAGGTGGTCGCCGCGTGTGATCGGGATGCGGCACGACGGGGCGAGGCGGCCGATGCTGCCTGGGACTACCTTCTTCGGGAAATGGACCGCGCTTCTCGATCACCCCATGGATGCCGTGGTGCTGGCCAATGACTTCGACGAACACGCACCCTTGGCCATCGCCTTCCTTGATCGGGGCATCCACGTCCTGTCGGAATCGGCTGCCTGCGTGGACGAGCGGCAGGCGGCGGCGTTGCTCGCGGCAGAGCGGCGGTCGTCGGCCACCTATTCGTTCGCCGAGAACTACGTGTTCCATCCGCATGTGAATCTCATCCGGAAAGCCTTGGCGGACGGGGAGATCAGCCGGCCAACCCTGACCGAGGCCGACTATCTGCACGCCATGTCACCCGCCGACGTGACGGGCCTGATCGGCGATCCCGCGCACTGGCGAGGACGCATCGAACCGACGGCCTACTGCACCCACACGCTCTTTCCCTCACCGGTGAGCTGCCGGTCGAGGTGTCGGCATACCCGGTCGACACCGCCGATGCGCTAGCGGCGGTCGTCATGGCGGTCCGGCTCAGCGGGGGCGGGCTGGCGATCAGCAGGCACGGGTTCCTACAGGGCGAGCCCGACAGCCACTGGAGCTGGGTTTCGGTGCGCGGCACCGAAGGGCTGGCGGAATCGGTGCGGGCGCCCGGCGATCGCGCCTGGTCGGTGCGGGTGCGCACCGAAGGATGGGTGGGCGGCGCCACCGTCGACGAAGAACGCGCGCCCACACCCAGGTATCTCGCCGACGGCACACCAGTCGAGCCGAAAGCCGAGGGCACGGTCCGCATCCTCGAGGGGTTCCGCGCATGCGTCGAACACGGCGCAACCGTTGGTTCCGGTAGAACAGGCGATCGCGGCATCGCTGGTCGGCGTCGCGGGAGCGCGGTCTCTCCGAGAGGGCTCCCGCCCGATCGAAATGCCGAAACTGTCCGAGTGAACTGCCGCACACCACGGCCGGCCCCGCCGCTCTCGACACCTGACGTAGGTAGCCGCGGACAGCCATTCGTCGGAGGCCGGGAGAATGGCGGGATGGCAGGTGGCGTCGAAGCTCAGTTGAGTGCGTTGCTCGGACCGTTGCGGCGGGCGGTACTGCGGCGGACGCGGGCGCTGGCGGGACTGCCCGATCTGCCGGAGGCGCAGATCGAGCTGCTGAGATTGCTTGTGGCACATGATGGTCTGGCGCCGGGGCGGGCGGCGGACGAGCTCAAGGTGGCGCAGTCGACGGTGAGCAATCTGGTTCGGACGATGGCCGATCTGGTGGATCGGGTGCCGTCGACCGAGGACGGACGCGGTGCGGTGCTGGTCGCGTCGGCGCGGGCGCGGGAACTGCTGGTCAGGTACGACCGGGCCAGTGCGGCGATGCTGCGGGACTCGCTGGCGAAACTGTCATCGGCGGATCGACGGGCGCTGGAAACCGCCGTGCCCGCCTTGCAGCGGCTGCTGTCCGTGCTGGACGAATAGGTCGCACACTCTTCCGTCTGTGAGGCCGGTCACCTACAGTAGTTTTGTTTCAAAAGTATTTCACTGTGGGAGCGTGCGTTGCGGAGCCCGAAGTTCATCCGTCAGTTGCTGGCGGTAGCCGTTGTCCTCGCGAGTGCCGGTGCGGCGGTGGTTTCGCCTGCCGCCGCGGCACCCGACGACACGGTTGTCACCGTCGCAGGCGGGCCGATCAGCGGTCGGCACACCAACGGCATCGTCGAATATCTCGGGGTTCCGTTCGCTGCCGCAACTGCGGGCGAAAACCGTTTCGCCCCTCCGCAACCCGCCGCTCCGTGGACGGATGTGCGTGCGGCGGTCGCGCATGGACCGCAGTGTCCGCAGGCTTCTCCGGCGCCGTTCGGACTAGCGCTGCAGGAATCCAGCGAGGACTGCCTGAGCATCGATATATATGTGCCGGAGAACGCCGCAGGCGCGAAACTTCCGGTGATGGTCTGGCTCTACGGTGGCGCCTTCGTACTCGGCTCCAATGCTCAGTACGACTCCCCCGACCGGTTGGTGCGTGAGGGCAAGGTCATCGTGGCCATCCCCAACTACCGGGTCGGCCCGTTCGGTTTCCTCGCGCTGCCCGAACTGGCCGACAGCACCGGCGGCATCACCGGAACGTACGGCACACTCGATCAGCAGGCGGCGCTGCGGTGGGTTCAGGAGAACGCGGCCGCGTTCGGTGGCGACCCCGGAAATGTCACCATCTTCGGCGAATCGGCCGGTGGGATGAGTGTGTGCACACAGCTCGCTTCGCCGCTGGCACAGGGCCTTTTCCACCGGGCGATCATCCAGAGCGGGTCGTGCGCGCGCAGTCCGCTGTCACCGCCGGACAGGGAACTCGCCTTCCAGCGGTCGGCCGACTACGCGGCGAGCCTCGGTTGCCACGATCCGCACACGCGACTGAACTGCCTGCGCGCGCTTCCGGTCGAGAAACTGCTGGATTCGCCCAGCGCCGAACTGCATTCGATGGCGGTCACCTGGAGTCCAGTACAGGACGGGGTCGTGTTGACCTCCACTCCCGAAGAGGCTCTCGCCGCCGGAGCCGCGCGCGATATACCGCTGGTGGTCGGCAGCAATGCCGATGAGGGTGCCGCTTTCATCGCCCTGCTCGACTACCTGAAGGGCACGATCCCCGATGAATCCGATTACCTGACCTGGGCGCAGGAACTGTTCGGCGACAACGCCGGCCAGGTTCTGCACCGATACCCGACGGCCGACTTCCCCTCTGCGGCCAAGGCGAAAGAAAAGGTGCTCACCGACGGGTTCTTCGCTTGCCCAGCGCTTTTCACTACCGAGGCCGCGCGCGCCGGTGGCGCCGAGGTCTGGCAATACCGCTTCAACGAAGCACCGCTCGGCCAGAACCCGTTGCTGCCCGGCGCCTTTCACGCGGCCGAACTCCCCTACGTGTTCACCGATCTGCTCGGCATCCCGATCCCGTTGCCACCGGCAGGCGACCAACTCTCCCGCCGCATTCAGCAGAGCTGGGCCCGGTTCGCCCACACCGGCGATCCGGTGACAGCGGACTTCGCCGACTGGCCGACCACCCCCGGCTCTACCCTCGAAATGAGCAGCGCGGGGATCAGTGCCGGCGAATCCTTTGCCGCCCAGCATCATTGCGACCTGTGGGCGGGAATCAGCCGAATCGGTTAGTCAGAATTTGCCGGTGTGGTGCACCGTCCGGTGGCCGAGCTGGGTCGCGAGTGCGCTGACGAAGGTGTCGTGCAGTGGTGGCCAGTGCCAGAATTCGACAGCCAGTACGCCGAGGGCGAAGTCGTCGGACCAGGTCCAGGCGGTGATCGACGCGGATGTCCGACAGGTTCGACAGGTGACGTCGCCTGCGCCGGTGGTGACCCATTCCTCGATCGCGGCTGAAAAGGGTTGCCAGACATCCGCATCGGCTTGCCATTGATTCGGGTAATCGATGATGACGGTGCGGGTGGCGCAATGCGGGCAGGTGGCGTACTCGGGTTCGGTTTCGCCCTGGCCGCCGTGGTGGGCGTGGCGGCCGACGATGACGGCCACCGGGCCGGGCACCCAATCGGCGCCCCAGTCGTCCGCGACAGCCGCCCACTGCGGCCCGGGGACGTAACCCGCCTCGACCTTCCCGCTGTACATCGACTCGCTGGACATCTCCCGCGTCAGCAAGCCACGCGACACCATCCAGTCCACTGCCCGCGCGCCGAGCGCCTCCGCCTCGGCCACACCCACCTCGACATCGACGATCCGCTCGAAATAGTCACCCACCCACGCATGGTGCCACGGCAGCGGCGCCCGAAAGCACCCGCAGATCGCGAACGCTCGGAACTCGCCCGCTGGCGGGACCAGGGGCGCGGGTGGGATCGCAGCTCAGCGGGAGTAGTCGCGGAAGGTCATGACGCCGCCGACCATGATGGCTACGACCATGAAGAGGTAGACGACGACGCGCAGCCAGGTCGGGCCGTAGAACGTCACCGCCATGGTTGCTCCCAGCGCTGCGAGAATCAGCACCACCCCGTAGAAGGGGGTGCGTTGTTCTCTGTCGACCATGGTTCCAGTGTCCGCCGAATACCCGCGCGGTGCCATGAGCAACAATTCTGCCCGAAATCGGGCAGGGAACTTGGCGGAAACAGTCGCGGCGGGCAAGATTGCGGCGGTGAACGACGGATCCTCGGCGGAGCTGGTGCGGCATGTGGCCATGTCCACGGGGCTTCCGGAGCGGGTCGCAGCTCGGGTGGTCGCCGATATCGTCGGATACTTCGACGAGACGGCCGAGGAGTTCGTGCGCCGCAGGCACGGGGAGTTGCAGGCCCGGCAGGTGCGTAATGCCGAGATCTGGCGGTTGCTCGCGGGCGAACTCGCGCAGCGGCCGGTGGCGGCTCCCCGGTTCACCGAACGGCAGTTGCGGCGCATCGTCTACGGGTAAAGGAGCCGGCATGTGTGGAATCGTCGGGTACGTCGGGCATCGGCAAGCGGTTCCGGTGCTGCTGGAAGGGTTGCATCGGCTCGAGTACCGGGGCTACGACTCGGCGGGTTTGGCGTTGCCGTACCGGGGCAAACTGCGGGTGCGCAAGACGCAGGGCCGGGTCAAGGATCTGCGGGACAAGGGCGACACCGCCACGTTGCCCGGCAATGTCGGCATCGCGCACACCCGATGGGCCACCCACGGCGAGCCGAGTGACGCCAACGCCCACCCGCACACCGACACCAGCAGCCGAATCGCGGTGGTGCACAACGGCATCGTCGAGAACGCCGAACAGCTGCGGTCCGAACTCACCGCACTCGGGGTGCAGCTGGTCTCCGATACCGACACCGAGGCCATCGCGCACCTGATCGCGGCCGAACTCGACGCCACCGACTCGCTCGAGGCTGCCGTCCGCACCGCGCTGCACCGCGTGCAGGGCACCTACGGACTGCTGGTGCTCGACGCGCGCCGACCCGACGAACTGGTCGTGGCCCGCAACGGCAGCCCGATCGTGCTCGGTGTCGGCGACGGCGAGATGTTCATCGCCTCCGATGTCGCCGCCCTGGTGCACCATACCCAGCGGGTGGTGTTCCTCGACGACGGCGAGATCGCCACCCTGCGCGCCGACGGCTTCCGCACCAGCACCCTCGGCGCCGAACCCGAGCAGACCGACAAGGTGCCGACCACCATCGATATGGCCGCCGAGGACTACGCGCTCGGCGGCTACCCCGACTTCATGCGCAAGGAGATCGCCGAGCAGAGCGAGGCCGTGCGCCGGGCCCTGCGCGGACGCCTCGACGACCGCTTCGCCACCGCGCGCCTGGGCGGCCTGAACATGGACGCGCGCGAACTGCGCGGCATCAGCAAGGTGGTGTTCCTCGGTTGCGGGTCGGCCTATTACGCAGGTCAGCTCGGTGCGCAACTGGTGGAGGAGCTCGCCCGCATCCCCGCCACGGCGGAACCGGCCTCGGAGTTCCGCTACCGCAATCCGGTGGTCGACCCCGACGCGCTGTACGTGGCGATCAGCCAATCCGGGGAAACCCTTGACACCCTTGCCGCGGTGCAGGAACTGCAGCGCAAGGGTGGCCGGGTGATCGGTGCGGTGAACGCGGTGGGCAGCGCGATCGCCCGCCAGTGCGGTGCCGGTGTGTTCCTGCACGCGGGCCCCGAGATCTCGGTCGCCTCGACCAAGGCGCTCACCAACATGACGGTGTCGTTCACCATGCTCGCCCTGCTGCTCGGGCGGGTGCGTGACCTCTCGGCCGCCGACGGGCAGCGCATCGTCGACGGTCTTCGCGCCGTGCCCGATGCCATCGATCAGCTGATCGGTGACGAAGCGGCTATCGCCGAGATCGCCCAGCGCTACGCGAAGGCGCGCAGCATGTTCTTCATCGGCCGGGTGCGTGCCTGGCCGGTGGCCCGCGAGGGCGCGCAGAAGCTGAAGGAAGTCAGCTATGTGCACGCCGAGGCGTATCAGGCCTCCGAACTCAAGCACGGCCCGCTCGCGCTGATCGACCCGGAGATGCCGAGTGTGGTGATCGTCCCCGACGACGAACTGCTGGCCAAGAACATCAACACGATCGAGCAGATCAAGGCCCGCGGTGGTCCGGTCATCGCCGTCACCAACGCGGACCTTCCCGACAGCATCGCCGACGACGTGATCCGGGTACCGAAGGTCGCGCCGGAACTCGACCCGATGTTGCTCACCATCCCACTGCAACTGCTGGCCTACCACTGCGCCCTCGCCCTCGGCCGCGACGTGGACAAGCCGCGCAACCTCGCCAAGAGCGTCACCGTCGAATAGGTCAGCGGCTCAGGTCGCGGAACCGCCGCACCGCGAGCGGGAAGAACACCGCGATCAACGCCACCGGCCACGCCACCGCCAGCAGTTCCGCGTGCTCGGCTGCCCAGGAGTCGCCCGCGGCGACCGGGTTGCCGAACAGGCCGCGCACGGCGGTGGCCGTGGCCGACATCGGGTTCCATTCGATGACCGCGCCCAGCCAGGACGGCATCGACTCGGGCGAGGCGATGGCGTTGGACAGGAAACTCAGCGGCCAGATCAGCAGCTGCACGGTCTGCACCAGCTCAGGTTTGCCCGCGACCATCGCCAGATAGATCCCGATCCACAGCATCGCGAAACGCAACAGCAGCAACAGCGCGACGCCGGCCAGGAACGCGGCGGGTCCGTCGTGCCAGCGCCAGCCGATGGCGTATCCGGCCGCGATCATCACGGCCAGGCCGAGCACCGACGACAGCATGTCGGCGACGCTGCGCCCGACCAGCACCGCCGCCGAGTTCATCGGCATCGAACGGAAGCGGTCGATCACGCCCTTGCCGAGGTCCTGGGTCACCGCGACCATGGTGGCATCGAGGCCGAAAACCATTGTCATGGTGAGCATTCCGGGGACCAGGTAGTCGGTGAAGTCGCCGTCGATGCCGCGTCCGCCGCCGATCAGGTAGCCGAACATCAGCAGCATCATCACCGGGAACACCAGGCCGACGCCCACCTGGACGGGTTGGCGCGCCCAGTGCGCGAGTTCGCGCCGGGTCATGGTCCAGGAGTCGGTCAGCGCCGCGCTCAGTGTCGAGGCCGGGTGGGGGTGGGTGACGCTCATGCCGCGTTCTCCTTGGTCAGATGCAGGAACACTTCGTCGAGGGTGGGGCGGCGGATCGCGATGTCCTCCGGTTCGATGCCGTTGTCGCTCAATGCCCGGACGGTTTCGGTGAGGGCGACGATCCGGTCCCCGACGGTGGCGCTGACCATCCGGCGGTCCTCATCGATCACCGGATCGCCGGGGATGAGCGCGGCCGCGCGGGTCAGGTGGGCCGGGTCGCGCAGCACCACGTCGATGCGGTCGCCGCCGGTGTCGGCCTTCAGTTCGTCGGCCGTGCCGTCGGCGATGACCCTGCCGTGGTCGATCACCGAGATGTGGTCGGCCAGCTGATCGGCTTCCTCGAGGTACTGGGTGGTGAGCAGGACGGTGGTGCCACCGTCGACCAGGGAGCGCACCGAGTTCCACACCTCGGTGCGCCCGCGCGGGTCGAGGCCGGTCGTCGGCTCGTCCAGGAACAGCACCCGCGGCGCGGAGATGAGCGAGGCTGCCAGGTCGAGCCGGCGTCGCATACCACCGCTGTACTGCTTGACCGCCTTCTTGCCGGTGTCGGCGAGCCCGAAACGGGCCAGCAGTTCCTGCGCGCGTGCGCTCGCACCGCGTGCGCCCAACCGATAGAGCCGACCGAACATCTCGAGGTTCTGGCGGCCGCTGAGTTCCTCGTCGACGGCGGCGTGCTGGCCGAGCAATCCGATGCGGGCGCGGACCTCGTCGGCCCGGGTGCGCACGTCGAGACCGGCCACCTCCACCCGGCCCTCGTCGGGACGAAGCAGCGTGGCGAGGATACGCACGGCGGTGGTCTTGCCCGCGCCGTTCGGGCCGAGTACGGCGTGCACGGTTCCGGTGCGCACAGCCAGGTCGAGTCCATCGAGCGCCTGTTTCGCGCCGTATTTCTTGCGCAGGCCCTCGACGACTATCTCGTGGTCGCTCACTTCAACCCTCCCATTAATCAAACTTGACTAGGCGGGCCAACGTACGCTCGTGAGCTCAATTAGTCAAACTTGATTACTGGCCTGAGTAGTCAAACTTGATCCGCTGCTACCTTTGGTTGCCACCACACGGAAGGGAGACGGCCATGTCAGCGATCCGGCTGCTGGTTCTCGGCGCGGTCCGTCAGCACGGGCGCGCACACGGCTACCAGGTGCGCAACGACCTGGAGTTCTGGGGCGCCCACGAATGGTCCAACGCCAAACCCGGGTCGATCTACCACGCGCTCAAGCAGTCGGCCAAGCAGGGACTGCTACTCGCCCACGAAGTCGCGCCGAGCACCGTCGGCGGACCTCCGCGCGTCGAGTACGAGCTGACCGAGGCGGGCACCGAGGAGTACTTCACCCTGCTGCGCGAGGCCCTCACCTCCTACGACCAGAAGGTGGACATGCTCTCGGCGGGCATCGGGTTCATGGTCGACCTCCCCCGCGACGAGGTGGTGACCCTGCTCGAACAGCGCATCGGCAAGCTCGAGCAGTGGCGCACCTCGGTGACCGAGTACTACACCCCGGAGCAGGGACCGGGGCAGCTCGGGCACATCGGCGAGATCATGCACATGTGGGTCGACTCGGCCGACAGCGAAGGAAGGTGGACGCGCGGCCTCATCGAGCGCATCGCCGACGGCGCGTACGTGTTCGCCGGTGAGGGCGAGCCCTTCGTGGGCGTTCTCGCCGACGAAGAGCCCAACCCCTTCAGTACCGGACCCCACCCCTTGGACGCACGCTAGCGGTTGTCACACTCGCCGGCGGTGCGTCGTCTCCTCTGTGCCGACCATTCGCGCACACAGGAGAGATGCCATGCCTTTGGATATCAGTAACCCCGTCGACCTGCACGATCCCACCGGATTCGGCTACAGCCATGTCGCGAAGGTGAGCGGTGAGGTCGTGCTGATCGCGGGTCAGTACGACTCGGACGCGCAGGGTCACATCACCACCGACGACTTCGCCGGACAGGTCGAGCGGGCCTTCGCCAACCTCGGAACCGCGCTGCGCTCCGCGGGGCTCGACTACGGTGACGTCGCTCAGCTGCGGACGTTCATCGTCGAGCACGACCTCGACAAGCTGACCGTGCTCGGCAAGCAGATCGCGCGGATCTGGGGTGAGCGGCCGCCCACCCAGACGCTGCTCGGCGTCGCCGCGCTCGCCCTGCCGGGAATGCTGTTCGAGGTGGACGCGCTCGCGGTCCGCGGCTGAGGGTCAGCGGGCGGCGACGGGAACGGTCCAGCTGGTCCGGTCGACGACGCGCAGGGAATGGTCGAGCTCGAAGACCTGGACGAGGGTTTCGGCGAGACCCAGATCGTCGTCGGCCAGGCCGTACAGGGACAGCAGGAAACACGGCTGCCCCGCGACCGGCTCGACCACGACGGGGCAGCCCGAGAGCAGCATGAGAACGGTGGCCAGGTCCTCGGCCTGGTCACCGCAGCCGCAACCGGCCGCGGCCGCCTCGACCAGGTCGCCCGGGCAGCGGACGGCATCGTCGAGGGTGATGCCGTCCCAGTGGTTCCGAGGACCGAACACAGCGCGATCGCTGTGGCTGATCCAGTGCTGCCTGGCGCGAGCGAGGAGCTGGGCGAGCCGCGTCCCGCACCGGTCCCGGTCGAGAACCTCGACGAACAATCGGCACCGATGGCACTCGACGACGCCGACCCGCTCTGCCGCCGTCATGGCGCACCCCGCACAGCGACGCCGCTCATCCCCAGCCGGGGCCGGAGGCCGTGGGACACCGGGGTTCGCACGGTCGTGGCCTCGGGGACCGGGCGCGGTGTGCGACGACGCCACGCGGTGGCCAGCAGCCAGAGCCCGGTGACCAGGCACACCGCCACCGCCGCGATCGCCACGACCAGTGAGGCCGTGACGGCGGTGCCGACCTGCGGCCCACCCGCCCGATACACCAGTACGGCCGCGATGACCGGCCCCGCCATTCCGCCACCCGCGGCGAGCAACACCATCGCCCCGGTGACCAGTTCCGTCACCCGCAACGGCCGCCGCGCACGCACCCGAACCGCCCGATGGCTTCCTCTCAGCGAACCCTTCTCTGCCCCGACCACCATGTCGACAACCCCATTTCATCCTGAGCATCAGCACATTCGAACAGGGAATTGCACGATATAACGTGGAGTAACTTCCGAACGAAAATGAAATAGAAGAGATGCGTGGCGTTCACCAGCAACCGGTCAGCGACGTTCCGGTTCCGACGATGAGTGAGCGCTCATGTGCGCCGTCACAGCCGACAGCGCAGTGCCCGCCGACGCCCTTCCTACTACGCTCGGGGAATGCCAGGACCCCAGGTGCCGCCACCGCGCAACGGTGCGGGACTGCTCTCGCTGGTACTCGGCATCTTCGCGTGCGGATTCTCCGTGATCCCGTTCGCGAGTGAGTTTCTCGCGGTGCCCGCCGCCGTGATCGCGGTCGGCGCGGCGTTCGTCGGCTGGGACCGGATCGAACGCGGGATCGCGACCAATCGCGCCGACACCATCGCCGGCGGCATTCTCGGCGCGCTCGCGCTCGGCGTGGCCACGCTGGTCTACCTTGCGACGCACAGTTAATCCTGTTCGGCCACAACATCTTCCGGTGGCAGGCGGTCCGCACCCCAGCTGCGCCGGATGTATCCGGTGACCCGATCGAGTTCCGCGCGGTCCACGGCCGCCGATTCGCCGGGCTCGAGCGGGTCGAAATGGAAGATGTAGAGCCGCGACGCGAACTGCTCGAAGGGCAGCGACGCTTCGCCGAAGCGTTCGCCGTGGCCCGCGGTACCGACGACCACGCCGTCGCCCCAGTCCTGGCCGCTGTCGTTGTTGGGGTTGTAGAAGTAGACGCGCATCTTGCCCTGCGGGTCGAGGCTCACGCGCAGGATGGTGATCGCGTGCCAGCCGACGAAGCGGGCGGCGCTGTCGGTGACCGCGATACCGGCGGGCTGCGGGTGGATCACCGGCTGATTGCCGTTGTAGAAGGGGTGGTAGCCGGCGTAGAAGTGGCGCTGGAAATCGTCGAGGTCGATGAGGTTGCCGGTGGCGACGTCGACATTGATGCGGAAACCCCGCCCGGACCACCACCCGTGGAATTCGGGGTTGATCCAGCGATGCGGGTCGCCCTCACGGCCCGCGCACCGGCGGCCCATTTCGGCGTAGATGCGGTCCAGATGCGGCACGACCAGTAGCGATACCGGATCGAGGTCGTGGTGCAGCAGAGCGTTCACCTGGTCGCCGTGCTCGCGTGAGGACAGCGGCTGACCTTCGAAGTGCATGACGATCTCGTCGTCGCGCGCGGCCCACACCACCGATTGCAGCAGGTAGTCGGGATCGTTGTAGGCCCACATCGACAGGGCCCGCGCCGATTGACAGGTGGGGTTGTCGCCCTGGCCGATGCCGAGCGGCTGACCGAGCACCGACAGCACCCCCGCGAGCAACCGCGCGCGCGGGTCGGGCACGGCACCGAACACCTGCGTCAACCGCTGCTGTGAATGCGGTGAGAGGCGCAGCGACAGTTGCCGCCACAGCGCGGGCGCCACCGGCGGCTGATAGAGGATGCCGCGCTCGAGCAGCAATGCCAAACCGTAGACACACTGCGCGGTTTCGACGAAAACGGCCTGCTCGATCAAGGTGCGGACGAGTTCGTGGTAGCAGAGCAGGCTGTCGCGGCCGGTGCTCGACAGGCCCATCGCCTCGCCGAGCAGATATTCACCCTTGCCGAGCAGAAAGCGAAGCAGCACAGCGTGATACGGCGATACGAGGCCGGTGTCGTGCATGGAGCGCGCGAAACCTGTCGCCTCGTACTGCAACGCGCTGTCGTCCATGGATTCGAGCCGGGCGCGGTAGATCTCGACGCCGGGATCCTCCCGGCACCCCTCGGTGGTGCCGTAGAGGCTACTGATGAGCCGATCCGCTCCGAGACCGCTTGCCCCCAGATCGACATCAGGATTGGCTCTGGCCACCGCGATCTGGGTGATCATCCGCTTCACCGCGTCCACCTGGATGGGCCGCTGTCGCAGAATGCGCCAGATCTCGTCCACCAGATTCTCGAGCACCTTCTCGTACCCGACCTCGGCGACCAGGTAGTGCAGCAGTTCGCGCGACACCTGCGCCATCCGCCCCTGCTGCTCTCGCTCGGCCTCCGTGGGCGGCGAGAACAGCAGCGACAGATTCACCGCGAGCACCTGCGACAGGTGCTCAGTGGCCGCCGCGGCCGAGATCAGCGGATGCTCGTAATCACCCTTGGCCACGGCGAGCAACCGCAGATCGCTCACCGCCTCCACCACAACGGTGTCGGCGTTGGCGCTGCGCAGCGAACCGGTGCTCAGCGCGGGAATGAGAATCTGCGGCTGCGCCCAATCGGTGCCGAGGAACAGGCCTGCCGCCTCGAGGCGCTGCGCTCGCTCGCGCACCGCCGCACACCCGCCCGGCACCAGCAGTACCCGGCGCAGCGCGTCGAGCACTCTCGGCAGCTTCACCTGCTTGCCGAATTCGCCGGTGTCGTGCAGGGCCCCGGTGGCGTGGTCGAGGGTGGCGAGACGCTTGTCGAGCGTCGCCTGGTCGCTTGGACTCAATCGCCGATCCGATCAGATGTAGAAGTCGAGCTCTTCTTGTCGCTTCAGCAGATCCCGCAGAGTGTACGGGTCGTCACCGAAGAAATAGAGCAGGCCCCAATGGTTGCCGAAAGCCGTTCGCTTGGTGACTTTCTCGGCCAACGGCTCGGTGAGCTCGTGGGACTCGAAGTAGTCGTGGTCCTCGGTTTCCGGCGGAATCGACAGCTGGCTGACCACCCGCCTGCGCGGATACACCCCGAAGCACCCGGCGTGCCCGGTGGCGTCGACGACTTCCTTCGGGAAGAAGGCGTCGATCTCCTCGTCGGTGGTCTTCGGGTCGAAGGCCAGCACCAGCGCGTGATAGGCGTTGAAACCGTAGGTGCGTTCGAGCAGTTCGAACACCTTGAAGCCCGGCGGCCGATAGGCGACCTCGCCGAAATACATCTCACCGTCGCTGGTGACGAAGTACTCGGGATGGATGAAGCCGAACTCGATATCGAAAGTCTTGATGAGCTTTTCGACCTGACGGGTGATCTCCGGCCGGTATTTCTCGAGCTCCGGAGTGGCCGGGACGAACACCGAATAGCCGAGGGTGACGTATTCGGAGATGTTGAGAAAGCAGATGCGGCCCTTGTGTACCCAGGCCTCCACCGCGAACTCCCAGCCGTCGAGATGCGATTCCATCAGCATCGGGAACTCGTCGTCGGGGATGGTGTCGATCTCGTCGGGCGTGCGGATCACGCGGTGACCCAGGCAGCCCGCCTTGTCGAACGCCTTGAGGTGGATCGGGTCGTTGGGGTCACCGTCGAGCTTGAGCAGGGTCTGATTGACCCGCTTGAGGAAACGGGCCACGTCGTCGCGGTCGTGTGCCTCCTCGAAGATGCCGACCCGGATGCCGCCGAGCTGGGCGCGCCGCTTCATCAGCGACTTGTCGCGCAGCAGCATGGCCTGCCCGAGCAGGCGGGGGTTGTCGAGCAGCACCGAATTGATCGCGCCTGCCCATTCGACGGTTTCCTCGAAGATCGGAATGGCGACGTCGACGCCCAGATCCTTCAGCGTTTCCGCGATCTCCATCGAACGATCGTTGAGACGTTCGAAATCCCATGGAATATAGGGAATGTCGTGTTCTGTGCAATAATCTTGCGCCCATGCGGGGGCTACCACGATGTAGCGCCGATCGAAACGATCGACAGCCGCTACGGCGTTCAAACTCCAGCCCAAAAGGGCGATATAGCCTTTGTTCGGATTTCGACTCTGGGATTCGTCAGCGGAAATCGACAAACCTTATCCCTTCTCGATCGACAGCCGACAGGCTGCCAACCGAGAATTACCCAGTTCGGGCGAGCGGAATCATGACGAAGCTGTGACCGGCCGCCCGAGCGGGCGGCCGGTCACCCGAAATCGCCTAGCCCAGGCGGGTTTCGATCGCTTCGATGATGCGCGGGCGCAGGTCGGCGACGCTGACGATCGCGTCGACCGAACCGACCTCCACCGCGCGCTGGATGTTGTGCACGCGGTCGAATTCGGCGGCCACGTCGCCCAGCTTCTCCGCGCGGACCGACGACCGGAGTTCGTCGAGTTCGGCGGCCAGGGTCGCCCGGTCGGTGCCCGAGGCGTTGGCCACGCGCGCCTCCAGTTCGCCGATCCGGGGATCGGCGGCGGTGCGGGCGTTGACCTCACCGGCGAACACCACGGCGGCGGCGGGCGCGCCACCGAGCACCGAGGCGAACGAGCCTTCCAGGGCGAGCACGGTCATGTTCGGGTTCAGCGCCTTCGAGAAGACGACGAACGCGCCGCCGTGGTAGCGCGAGATCACGCAGAACACGATGGGGCCGTCGAAATTGACGATGGCACGGCCGATTTCGGCACCGTACTCGAGCTGCAGCTTGCGCATCGACTCCGGCGAACCGTCGAAGCCCGACAGGTTCGCCAGCACGACAAGCGGACGGTTCCCGCTGGCCGCGTTGATCGCGCGGGCGGCCTTCTTCGACGAGCGCGGGAATAGGGTGCCCGCGGTGTAGGTGTCGGGACCGTCGGTCGGCACCAGGCCGCGACGCGCCACATTGCGCGACTCGATACCCAGCAGGCACACCGGGATTCCGCCGAGGTGCGCGTCCTGCACCACGGCGGTCTCGGCGTCGGCCATGCCCGCCCAGCGTTCCAGCACCGGGTGGTCCTGGTCGGCCAGCGCGCGCATCACCGTGCGAATGTCGAAGGGCTTCTTGCGATCCGGGTTCGCGGCCGCCGAGAAGATCTCGCCGACGGTGGCGAAGGTGCTGTCCGCCAACACATGCGGGAAGCTCGAGATGTCCCGGTCGACGGGGTCGGTGCTGGTGGCCCGGCGCGGTGCGGACTCACCGGGGACGACGTAGGTGTGCTCGTAGTGCGACATCAGCACATCGCGTGCCGCGCCGAGGTTCGGCGCCCAGTACTGCGCCTGACCGTTGGGGCCCATCACCCGGTCGTAGCCGCCGATGCCGAAGTTGTCCTCGGCCGACACACCACCGGAGAAGTCCAGCGACTGCTTGCCGGTGAGCACCATCGCCGAATCCGGGGTCATCACCAACACGCCCTTGGTGTGCATGAGCATGGTGGCCTCGGCGTTCCAGTACGGCTGGGCGCCGACGTTGATGCCGGCCACGACGATGTTGATCTCGCCGCCGTCCTGGGTGAATTCGACGATCCGCTTGAGCGCGGCCGCGACCCAGTCCATGTTCTCGGTGCCCGAGCTCATCGAAATACGAGCACCCGAGGACAGGGCGTACCACTCCAGCGGCAAACGCATCTGCTCGGCCAGATCCAGTGCCGCGATCACCCGGCGGCACTCCGGCTCCGACAGGGCGCCGAGGGATTTGGTCGGGTCACCGAGCAGCAGCACCCGGGTGACGCCCTCGGGGTGACGCGGGGTCGGCGTGGTGACCACACCGGCCACGAGCGCCGCCTTGTTGTGGCCCTTCGGCCGGTCGACGGGGACGAGCGCATGGTTCTCGTCGAGGTCGTACTCGGTGAATTCGCCGAGCAGTCCGGTCAATTCGTAGGGGTAGACCGTGTTGCGGGCCGCCGCGCGCAGCACCTTCTGGCGGTATTCGTCGAGCGGTTCGACGGCTTCGTCGGTCCGCTCGCCGACCGTCACCTCGGTGCCGCCGGTGGCGTCGAAGGAGATGCGCACAACGATCTTGTTCAGCTCGCCGGTCTGCGGATCGCGCTGGCGGGCGATGAGCAGGATCTCCTCGAGGCCGACACCCGCCGCCGACGGCAGCACGTGACCACCGATGGTCTCGAGTTCGGCCCGGGTGACGTCCATCGGCGGCCAGATGTACATCACGATGCGGTTGGTGTTGAGCCGCTTGGCCGACGGGCGCCGCGACTGGGCCCGGCGGATCGAATCGACACAGGTGGCGATGGCGCTCTCGGCCGTCGGCAACGCGACCAGCCTGCCGTCCTGCTCACGCAGCGCCGCCAGGTCACGCACCTGGGCGAAGGCGATCAGGCGGTCGTCGGAGGGGTTCTCCTTGGCCACGGCACGGAACAGGTACACCTCTTCGTCCGAGGACGACAGGCGGGTGAGGTCGAACTTGCGCAACCGCTCCATCTGCATGCGCTGCGCGATGTAGGGGTGCAGGCCACGGATCAGCCGCTCCTCGGCCATGCCGGTGACCGAGGGACGGAAAGTGAAGTGGTGGTGCATGACCGAGCCGCCGCTGCCCGCGACGGTGGCGGTGATGCGGTGCACCTGGTTCGGTTGCGGATGCCCGCCGAGTACCTCCTGCAGGGCAACTGCCATCGCGTCGAAGTCCTCGGGCTGATCCTCCCAGCTGAGGTAGATGTCGGCGTCGATGGACACCGCGCCGCGGGCCAGCTCGGCCAGCCCGTCCAGGGCGGTACCGAGCGCGGCGAAGCTCACCGCGGTCGACACCAGGCTCGACCCGGCGCGTTCGGCGACGACGAAGGTGGTCGCGCCGACCTGCTCGGTGCGAACCCCGGTGATGCCCTTGTTGCCGTAGTAGCGGCGGGTGAGCACCTCGAGCATGGCGGTGTGGTCGGGCTTGCCGCGCTGCAGCCGCTGGCCGAGCAACCGGACGAGCGGTTCGGTGCTGCGCACCATCTCCGCGATCCGCTCGGTGCGGTCGGAGGCCTGCGGGTTGGCGTCGAGGTAGCTCAGGTGCCTGCGGACATTGGTGTAGACGCGGGCGCGGTTGCGGCGCAGCAGCGGCTGGCCGTACCAGGCGTACACCAGACCGCGGGCGAGGTCGGCGACCACGGGGAAACGGACCTGGGTGGCGGCGACGAGCCGTTCGAGGGCAAGACCCACCGGCTCGCGCAGCACCTGATCGGGCATGGGCTCGGTGAGCCATTCGCGCAGCAGTGTGGTGATCACCGCGCCGGTCTCGGCGGGCCGCTGCTGGACCAGGAAGATCCGGAAGACGGCGGCCTCGAGATCGGGCGTGCGATCCAGTTCGGTGATGCCGTAGTGGCCGAGCGCGGCCGACAGCTTGGCCTGGTAGGACTCGGGCAGCCCGGCCCGCTCCACGTCCAGGCTCTGCAGGTAGGTGTGGAAGTACTCGCGGGCGCTGTGCACGTGGCTGTGGGCGCCGTCGTCGTCGGCGGGCCGGTTGTGGCTCAGTTCGGCGAGGTCTGCGAAGACCTGCACCAGTTCGAGTTCCTCGCCGAGCGGGCGGATGTTGTCGGCGACGGTTTCCTTGCGCGCGGTGACGTAGTCGTCGAGCACGCGGCTGTTGTCGTGCGGGTCGACGTCGAAGCCGAGCAGCAGGCTGCGCAGGTCCTGGAGCCCGCGCGACATCCGCTCGTGCGGGCTGCGCGGGGTCGGCTCGGCGGGCAGGTCGAGGACGACCGTGCCGGTGGCGGCGGTCTCCTCGGCGTCGTCGTCGGCCAGCGGTTCCAGGCGCAGCAGCGGCGCACCCGTCTCCACCTGGGTACCGACCGAGACCGCGCATTCCTTGAGGCGGGCGCGGAACGGCGCGCGCAGCACGGTTTCCATCTTCATCGACTCGAGCACGAGCACCGGCGCACCGGCCTCGACCTCGGCGCCGACTTCCAGCGGGGTGCCGACGACGAGCGCGGGCGCGGGCGACCGGACCACGCCGCCCTCGTCGCGGCTGATGCGGTGGGTGATGCCGTCGACATCGACCACGTGGGTGGGGCCGTGGGTGCCGGTGATCAGGCGGTACCGGGTGCCGTTGACGACGATCTGGCCGGTGTGGCGATCGAAACGATCGAGGTCCACGTCGGCGGTGCGCAGGTCGGCGCCGGCCTCGATGCCGACGCGGAAACGGTGCGCGCCGATGCGGGCCACCCGCACGCGGTAGCTCGCGCCGCGCAGTTTCAGGTCGAGCGGGCGACCGCTCTGGTGCTGCACCTGCGGACGGCCACCGGACGCGGTCGACAGCAGCCGATGTTGTTCGGCGCGTTCGTCTTCCTCGTAGGCGTCGATCGCGGCGACGGCCAGCGCGACGGTGGAGTGGCGGTGGGTGACCAGGCGGCCCTCGCCGCGCACGCGGTCGATCCAGCCGGTGTCGGCGCTGGCGTCGATCACCTCGGGCTGGTCGAGCAGGTCGAGCACGAAGCTCTTGTTGGTGGCACCGCCCTCGATGACGACGCGGGTCTCGGCCATGGCCCGGCGCAAACGGCCGAGCGCCTCGTCGCGGTCGCGACCGTAGGCGATGATCTTGGCGATCATCGAGTCGAAGTCGGCGGGGATGGTGTCGCCTTCGCTGACACCGGTGTCGACACGGATGCCGGGGCCCGCGGGCAGGTCGAGGCGGACGATGCGGCCCGGGGCGGGCGCGAAATCGCGGTCCGGGTCCTCGGCGTTGAGGCGGGCCTCGATGGCGTGGCCGCGCTCGGCGGGCGCGGCGCCCTCGAGCTTGATCCCCGAGGCGACGCGGATCTGGGCGTGCACGAGGTCGAAACCGGTGGTGATCTCGGTGATCGGGTGCTCGACCTGCAGCCGGGTGTTCACCTCGAGGAACGCGAACAGCTGATCGCCGGGGTGGTAGAGGAATTCGACGGTGGCCGCGCCGCAGTAGCCGACGGCGATCGCGAGCCGCTCGGCCGAGGCCTTCAGATCGGCGGTCTGCTCGGCGCTCAGCACCGGCGACGCCGACTCCTCGATGACCTTCTGGTTGCGCCGCTGCACCGAGCAGTCGCGCACGCCAAGTGCCCACGCGCTGCCCTGACCGTCGGCGATCACCTGGACCTCGACGTGGCGGGCGCCGGTGACCAGGCGCTCGAGGAACACCACGCCGCTGCCGAAGGCGCGGGCGGCTTCCTGCTTGGTGCGCTCGTAGGCGTCGACGAGCTCGGCTTCGTTGGTGATGACGCGGATACCGCGCCCACCACCACCGGCCGTGGCCTTCAACATCAGCGGGTATCCGATGCGGGCCGCGGCCTCGATGGCGTCGTCGATGGTGTCGACCGGGCCGCGGCTCCACGGCGCCACCGGGACGCCGACTTCCTCGGCGATCAGCTTGGCGCCGATCTTGTCGCCCAGCTTGCGCATGGCGTCGGCGCTCGGGCCGATGAAGGTGACACCGATGTGGTCACACAGCTCGGCGAAGGCCGGGTCCTCGGCGACGAAGCCCCAGCCGACCCACGCGGCGTCGGCCTTGGTGGCGACCAGTGCCTTCTCGAGGGCCTTGAGATCGAGGTACGGGCGGGCCGCGGCGGGCCCGAGGTCGTAGGCGATGTCGGCCTCGCGCACGAAGGTCGCGGTGCGGTCGACGTCGGTGTGCAGGGCTACCGTTTCGATCGGTAGTCCTGTCGCCGCCGCCAGATCACGCACGGCATGGATGAGGCGCATGGCGGCCTCTCCCCTATTCACGATGGCGATACGGCTGAACACTCGCCGACTCCTTCCACAATTCTCCAAGGACCTGGCCCGGACGGGTGAGGTTGCGAAACTCGCGATTGCTGGCAGTCTGCCCTCTTCTGCCACGTATGTGTACCGCGAGGCAGGGTTACCCGCACGTATCGTTGTCCGAAGCGGCAGTACGCGTCTGGCGATACAGTCGTATATCGCCGCGTGGCAGAGATGATTACGGATGGCGAGCCGATTTCGTTCGAGCCCGAACGCGCGTCAGCGCCGCGCGCCCGGATCGGGCGGCGGCGCTGACGGGGACTGCCGGGCGGCGAACTAGGCCATGGCGAACACGGTCTCGTCGTACTCGATGACGTCGTCCACGAGGCGGCGAGGAGTGGATTCCAGGGGTGCGGCGGCGTGGGGCATGACGCCGAGGCGGACCATCACATGCGGGAAGGCGCATTCCTGCAGGACCGTGGTGCGGATCTGGTCGCGCAGATCGAGCATGCCGAGGGGTTCGGACTGCAGACTGGTGGCGAGACCGAGCCGGGTGGCTTCGAGCAGGATGGCGCTCGTCGCCTCGCCCGCCCGCAGCTGGGAGAGCCGGGTGTCGCGGGGGGTACACACCACCAGCCAGTGCGCGGCGTCGGGCTCGTCGGTGTACTCCGACAGCCGCGCGTCGGCGAAGACCCGCACCGGTAGTTCGTCGGGGCGGCGAGGTGCGGGGGCGTTGTGGGCGGGCACACCGGTGAGCTCACCGTGGCAACCGCTCCATTCGCTCAGTTCCGCGAGGTAGTCACCGTCGACGGCGTGCCGGGCGGCGGCCGAGCGCATGGGTTCGGCCAGTTCGGGCAGCAGCATGTCCGGGACGTGGCGGGCCGCGGCGCCGAACCGTGCGGCACAGCGCGACACCGTACGCAGGTCGCGCGCCGGGATGGGCAGGTCGGGAAAGCGGCGGCGATCCGAGCGTCGCACATGGATGGCGGCGGCCAGCCGGATGTCGTGGTCGCTCGGCGAGCGCGGGGTGAGTTCGACCCGCGCGAGGTGATCGGTCCGCGCGGGGTCGGGCAGTCGTTCGACGACCGCGTGCCAGCCCAGCATCGCGAACGCGACGGTCAGATGGTGCAGCGCGGCACCGCAGCTCACCGTCAGCGCACGGGCGCGCGGATCGGTCGCGCCGACCTGTCGGCCGAAATCGGCGAACAGGTCGACGCGGCCGTGACCGATGCGCCACCGCCACGGTTGGGTGTTGTGCACCGACGGTGCTCGCACGGCCATCTCCACCGCGTCACGGCACGTCTGTGTGCTGGGTCTTTTGCGAAGCAATGTCCGCCCCCGACTTCCTCTTGGCGAATACTCCATCTCGTCGAGCTCGGTAACCGACCCTAGGCGCGCCACCTGGCACTTTCCATGTGATCTGGGCCGTTGACCAGTTCGTGACCTGAGCAGGGATCGGCCAGAACCCCCGTCGATCGCCGAATCCTGCGCCTACTCCCCCATCACGAGGACGGGCGGCAGTGGCGAAGCTCGCACCTGCGGTTATCTCGTCGTGACCGGCGCCGACAAACTCTACCCTTACGGGAGGGTAGAGTTTGTCGATCGCACGGGCGTCCGCTCGTGCCGGCCGAGCGCCGTGAGGGCGACACTTTTCGTTGGGAGCAGCCGATGGGGACAGCCGTGTCCGCCAGTAGACAGACCGAAGGGTCGGTGATGGCCGCCCTGCGCAGCCCGCGCCGGCTCCGCACGGAAGTGCTGGCCGGGCTGGTGGTCGCGCTCGCCCTGATCCCCGAGGCCATCTCGTTCTCGATCATCGCCGGGGTCGACCCGCGGGTGGGGTTGTTCGCGTCGTTCACCATGGCCGTCACCATCGCGTTCGTCGGTGGCCGCCCGGCGATGATCTCGGCCGCGACCGGCGCGGTCGCCCTGGTGATCGCGCCCGTCATGCGGCAGTACGGACTGGACTACCTGATCGCCACGGTCATCCTCGCCGGTGTGCTGCAGATCGTACTCAGCGTGATCGGGGTCGCGCGGTTGATGCGGTTCATCCCGCGCAGTGTGATGGTCGGGTTCGTCAACGCGCTGGCGATCCTCATCTTCACCGCGCAGATCCCGCACCTGCTCGGGGTGCCGTGGCTGGTGTATCCGATGGTCGCCATCGGTATCGCGATCATGGTATTGCTGCCCAAGCTGTCCGACGTCGTTCCTGCCCCGCTGGTGGCGATCGTGCTGCTCACCGCCGCGACCCTCGTGTTCTCGCTCGATGTGCCGAACGTGGGCGACGAGGGCGAGCTGCCGTCGAGCCTGCCCTCCTGGCTGATCCCCGATGTGCCGTTCACGCTGGAAACGCTGAAGATCATCGCCCCGTACGCGTTGGCGACGGCGTTGGTCGGCCTGCTCGAATCGCTGATGACCGCCAAACTCGTCGACGACATCACCGACACCCACTCCGACAAGACCCGCGAGGGCTGGGGCCAGGGTGTGGCCAACGTGGTGACCGGCTTCTTCGGCGGTATGGGCGGTTGCGCCATGATCGGCCAGACGATGATCAATGTGAAGTCCTCCGGTGCGCGCACCAGGATTTCGACGTTCCTGGCCGGGTTGTTCCTGCTGATCCTGGTCGTCGGGCTCGGTGACATCGTCGCCCTGATCCCGATGGCCGCGCTCGTCGCCGTGATGATCATGGTGTCGGTGGGCACCTTGGACTGGCACTCGATCGCCCCGAAGACCTTACGCCGCATGCCTTTCGCCGAGACCGCGGTCATGCTGGTCACCGTCGCCGTCACGGTGGCGACGCACAACCTCGCCTACGGCGTGATCGCCGGTGTGCTCACCGCGATGGTCGCCTTCGCCCACCGCGTCGCCCACTTCACCGAGGTCGAGAAGATCGGCGAGGCCGATATCGACCACGACGGCGACATCGACACCCGGGTCTACAAGGTGCGCGGCGAACTGTTCTTCGCCTCGAGCAACGACCTGGTGTACCAATTCGACTACGTCGACGACCCACGCAATATCGTGATCGACATGTCCGACGCGCACATCTGGGACGCCTCGACGGTCGCCACCTTGGACGCGATCACCACCAAGTACGAGTCCAAGGGCAAGAAGGTCGAGATCGTCGGGCTCGACGCGGCCTCCGAACAGCGCCACGGCAGGCTCTCCGGGCACCTGGCAGGGCACTGAGATGCCCGCCCGCGCGCATTTGCAGATCGGTCAGGTCGCCGAACGAACCGAGTTGTCGGTCAAGACGATTCGGCACTACGACGAGGTCGGCCTGGTGCGGCCCTCGGCACGCAGCGCGGGCGGGTTCCGCCTCTACACCGAGGACGATATCGACCGGCTGCTGGTGATCCGCCGGATGAAGCCGCTCGGCTTCACCCTGGCCGAGATGGGCGAATTGCTGTCCGCCCTCGACGATCTCGGCAACCCGGCGGCCCGCGAACTGCTCGCCGCGCTGCACGCCAAAGCCGAGGACAGCGTCGCGAAACTGCGCCGCCAGCTCGGTTACGCCGAGGAGTTCACCACGTTGCTCGCCGAACGACGCGCGCGCTGATCACTTCTGCCAGTAGTTCTTCGGGCCGACGGTGGTGGCCGCCGCGTTGGCGCCCGCCTTGCACCATTCCTCGAGGCTGCTGTTGTCGGACAGGTCGATGTAGATGCCGGTGGCCTGGGTGAAGTAGCGGTGACTGTAGGCCGACCACTGCACCCGGGTGGCGGACATGATGTCACCGTGGCAGGTGTCGCTGGCCAGACCCGTTGTGGGACACCAGATTCCCCAGTCCTGCGTCTGGCCGTCGAGGGTGTCGTAGGCGGAGCGGGCGGCGGAGTTCGTGGGGAACACCAGCACGTTCACCGACACCAGGATGTGGTCGTCCTTGTCGATGTAGGAGCCGGTGATATTGGTGGTGCACCCGTTGGATGTGATCGCGGACGACACGTTGTCGGAGTTGCCCGGCTGATCGCACCCGTGTTCGCCGCTGGCACGCAGGGTGTAGAGCACGCCCTTGGAGTCGGTGAAGCTTTGCGGCAGTAGGGCTTTCACGGTGAGCGGGGTGTCGTCGGTGGAGGCGCTGTCGAGGGTGTTCCAGTCGAACGGCTTCGAGGTCGGTGCGGCCGAGGTGGTGGAGTAGGTGGACGGCACCGTCGAGGACGTGGTGGTCGGCGCGGCGACGACCGGCGAATCGGAATCGGAGTTGCCGCCGATCACCACCGCGATCACGATGAGCACGAGGAACGCGCAGACCACCGCGCCGCCGATCAGCCACGGTGTCGACGAGGACCCCGACCGCGCGTACGGCGGACGCGGCTGCTGCCACTGCGGCTGCCCCATCATCGGCTGACCGGGCATCGGCTGACCGGGCATCGGCTGACCCGGCACCGGCTGCTGCCACGGCTGACTCACCGGCGGCTGCTGCCACGGCTGACTCTGCTGACCGACCGGCCACTGCGGCTGACTCATCGGCGGCTGCTGCCCGAAACCGGGCGTATCCGCGCGCACCGTCGGCGGGGCGGCATCGGCCTGTTGCCCGTCGGCACGCGGTGTCATCCACCACGAACCCTGATCGTCGGCACCCCCGGCGGGCGGATCTTCGCGTGTCACAGGTCTCTCCCAGCCCCGCGCGGCATCGATCGGTGATGTCCGCGTCCCTTCCCGAAATTTTGGCGCCTGTTCGGGTGGAAGGCAAACCCGTCGCGCCATGTTCGCTGCGGCGCACGGTTTTCGATGCCTCGATGTGACATCCACGCGGGCCGCGTGATAGTCACATGACATGGCGTGGTCACCCTCGGTTCTCTCGCCGGAGACCTCGGCAGGTTCGGGCTCGACGGCCGAACAACGCAGCGGCACAGTGCAATACCGCTCCGACCTCGACGGTCTGCGTGGCCTCGCGATCGGCCTGGTCGTGGTTTTCCACATCTGGTTCGGCCGGGTGTCGGGTGGCGTAGACGTCTTTTTGGTGCTGTCCGGATTCTTCTTCACCGGGATGCTGCTGCGCCGCGCCGAGCACGGTCCACGCGGGTGGGTGTGGCCGGTGGTGCGGCGGACCGCGCGGCGGCTGCTGCCTGCCATGGCGGTGGTGCTGGCCGGGGTGTTGGTTGCCTCGACGCTGCTGCTGCCCTACACGCAGTGGTCGGCGGTCGCGGCGCAGACGCTGGCCTCGCTGCTGTTCGCGCAGAACTGGGAATTGGCGCTCACCTGGGCCGACTATCTGGCCGCCGACCCGTCGGTGAGCCCACTGCAACACCTCTGGTCGATGTCGGTGCAGGGCCAGTTCTATCTGGCCGCGCTGATCCTGGTCGCGGTGTGCGCACGGCTGCGACAGGCCCGAGCCGTTGTCGGTGTGATCGTGATCGCCGCTGCCGCGGCATCGTTCGTGTACGCGACCCGGGGCACCGCGACCCATCAGGGCTGGAACTACTACGACACCTTCGCGCGCGGCTGGGAACTGCTGATCGGCGCGGCGCTCGCGGTCGCCGCGCCGTACCTGGTGCTGCCGCGCTGGTGCCGGGCGCCGCTGGCGGCCCTCGGCATCGCGGGAGTCGTGCTGTGCGGGTGGCTGATCGGCGACGCCGCCAACCGTTTCCCCGGCCCGGCCGCCCTGCTTCCGGTGCTCGCGGCCGCCGCGGTGATCGTGTCGGTCGCCAACGTGCCACGCCACGAATGGGACGGACCCAACCGGCTGCTCGCGCACCGGCACATGCGGTTGCTCGGTGAGCTCGCCTACCCGCTGTACCTGTGGCACTGGCCGATTCTCATCTTCTTCCTCACCGAACGCGACAGCCCCGACGTCGACCTGCTCGGCGGCACCGGAGTAATCGCGGTGTCGCTGGCACTGGCCTGGCTCACCAACCAGCTGATCGAGAAACCACTGCGCGCCAAGACGCGCCGGCCCGGCAGGCGCCTGGTCACCGCGGGCGTCGCGGCACTGCTCGCGGCCGTGGTCGCGACCGCGTCGGCCTGGGAGTTCGCCGTCGTGCGGGCGGCGCCACCGGCCGCGACCACCGACGTCGAGGCGACCAGGTACCCCGGGGCGCGAGCACTCACCGCGAACACACCCGTCGCCCCCGAACCGTTGCGGCCCAACCTCTTCGAGGCCCGCAACGACCAGCCACCGCCGACGCTCGACGGCTGCATCGCCGACTGGAACACCCGCTCCGTCATCACCTGCACCTACGGCGACCCCGACGCCGAACGAACCATCGCCATGGCGGGCAGCTCCCACGTCGAACACTGGTTGCCCGCGCTGCAGGTACTGGCCGAGGAGCATTCCTTCCGCATCCAGGTGTATCTGAAGATGGGCTGCCCCCTCACCCTCGCCGAGGACGCCACCTACAACGGCGAACCCATCCCCGACTGCCGGGACTGGTCGCGCGAGGTGATCGACCGGCTCGGCACCGACCGCCCCGACTGGGTGTTCACCATCGGTACCCGGCCCCGCGACGCGGGCGGCGACGAGACCCCGCAGGAATTCCTCGATGTGTGGACGGCCCTGTCCGAGCGCGGCCTCGCGGTGCTCACTCTGCGCGACACACCGTGGCTGCGTCGCGACGGCGTGCGCTACCGCGCCACCGACTGCCTCGCCTCGGGCGGCGACCGCATCAGCTGCGGCATGCGCCGTAGCGACGCACTCGACCCGATCGACCCGCAGCGCGAAGCGGCGGCGCCCTTCCCGCACGTCTTCCCCGTCGACCTCACCGACGCCGTGTGCGGCCCGACCGTCTGCGCCGTCGCCGAGGGCAATGTGCTGATCTACCACGACGAGCACCATCTCACCGCCACCTACTCGCGCACCCTCGCCGACGCGCTCGGCCGCGCCATCGGTCCCGTGCTCGGATGGTGGTGAGGTAGCGAAATCGCTTGGGCATGCGGGCAACTCGGGAAGTCCGTAGCCTCGGAGCTGTGATTACTCTGAAGAAGGAAGACGGCGCGGCCGATCTCGCCGGTATCACCAAGATGAGCGTGGGGGTGAGCTGGGACCCGTCGGCCGGTTCCAGCGGTGGACTGCTCGGCATCGCCCGCCGCAAGCGCGGCGTCGACCTCGACCTCGTCGCCGTCCTGATGCAGGGTGGCGAGCCGGTGCGTTTCGCCGGTCTCGATTCGCTCGACCCGCTCGGCAACGGTGCGGTACTGCACACCGGTGACGAGCAGACCGGCGCGGCCGCGGGCGACGACGAAACCGTGCACGTCACCTTCGCGAATGTGCCCACCGCGATCGACGCCATCGTGTTCGTCGCCGCCGCGTTCAAGAAGGGGTCCTCGTTCGACAAGGCCAACAACGTCTCGTTCAAGATCTACGACGCCACCGGCGCCGACAGCCAGCCGGTGGCCGATATCTGGCCGTCGCTGCTCGGCGCCGAGAACGCCAACGCCATCGCGCGGGCCTTCCGCAACGGGCCGGTGTGGCAGCTCGAGGTGCTCGATCGCAAGGGCAAGATCAAGCAGGGTGACAAGCAGGCGCTGCTGCGTTTCGCCCTCGGCTAGCGACGCGCACGGTTTGCACGGGGTGCGGTCGGTGCGGCAAAGTTAGGCTCGGTGCGCCGGGAAGTCTGGTCGGCAGCCCGGCTCGAATTCGGTCGAGCGGGGTTCGAGCGAAGACGGGAACCCACATGTCCGCACCTACCTCTCCCCGGCACGGATGATCCGCGCGGCACGTCGCACCGTTCTCACCCGGGGCAGCTGGCCCGAGGCCCGTCGCGTCAGCGAGGTGCTGCGCCGCGAAACGGTCGGCGGTGTCCTGCTGATCGTCGCGGCGATCGTCGCCCTGGTCTGGGCCAATACGCCGTGGGCGGATGCCTATGTGGCACTGCGCGACTACCGTATCGGCCCCGAATCGCTGCACCTGAACCTGACGCTGAGTCAGTGGGCCGCCGACGGGCTGCTCGCCGTCTTCTTCTTCGTCGTCGGCCTCGAACTCAAACGCGAGTTCGTGGCGGGCGATCTGCGGGATCCGCGCCGCGCTGCGCTGCCGGTGGTGGCGGCCGTCGGCGGGATGGCCGTGCCCGCGCTCATCTACTTCGCGATCAACCGGGGCGGCGCGGTCGACGGCTGGGCGATCCCCACCGCCACCGACATCGCCTTCGCGCTCGCCGTGCTCGCGGTGATCAACACCCACCTGCCCACCGCGCTGCGCACCTTCCTGCTCACCCTCGCCGTGGTCGACGACCTGCTCGCCGTCACTGTGATCGCCGTCTTCTACACCAGCGAACTGCACCTGCCCTACCTGGCGCTTGCCCTGATCCCGATCGCCCTGTTCGCTGTCGCCGTGCAGCGCCGGATCAGTTCGCCGTTCCTGCTGGTGCCGCTGGCCCTGGTGACGTGGTGGCTGGTGCACTCCTCCGGCGTGCATGCCACGGTGGCGGGCGTGCTGCTCGGTTTCACCGTTCCGGTGCTGGCCGGGCGCGGCGAGACCGACACCGAACACGGCCTGGCCGAGCGGTTCGAACACACCATCCGCCCGCTCTCGGCCGGGGTGGCGGTGCCGGTGTTCGCGTTCTTCGCGGCCGGTGTCACCATCGGCGGTCTCAGTGGGTTCACCGATTCCCTCGCCGACCGGGTGACGCTCGGCATCATCGCGGGCCTGGTCGTCGGCAAGCTCGTCGGCATCACCGCGACCACCTACCTCACCGCCAAACTCACCCGCGCCGAACTCGACGCCGATCTGGCCTGGGTGGACGTGGCGGGTGTCGCGCTGCTCGGCGGCATCGGTTTCACGGTGTCGCTGCTGGTCGGCGAACTGGCCTTCGCGGGCGACCACACCCGCGCCGACCACGTCCGCATCGGCGTGCTGTGCGGCACGCTGGCCGCGGCCCTGCTGGCGACCATCGTGCTGCGCGCCCGCAACCGCGTGTACCGCCGCCTCGACGAAGAGGAACACATAGACGCCGACGGCGACGGCATCCCGGACGTCTATCAGCAGACCCCACCCTGATCCAGGAGCTCCACCATGTCTCTCACCCACGTGACCGTCGGCCTCGGCTGGGACCCCGCGCCACCGAGCGGCCCCTTCGGCAATACCCGCAAGGACATCGACCTCAATGTGACGGCCCTGGCGTTCGCGGGTCAGGACTTCGTCGACGCGGCGTTCCACGAACAGCTCACCTCCCGGGACGGTGCCCTGCGCCATCTCGGCGACAGCGTCACCGGCGACGGTGACGGCGACAACGAGATCATCACCGTCGACCTCACCCGCGTCGACGCCGCGATCAGCACCATCGTCTTCCTCGTCACCTGCTACACCGGACAGACCTTCCAGCAGGTCGTCAACGGCTTCTGCCGCGTCGCCGACAGCGTCGCCGGGGTGGAGCTCGTGCGCGTCGACCTGTCGAGCGCCACCACGCACACCGGATTCGTCCTCGGCAAACTGCACCGCATCGGTGCGGGTTGGGACTTCGCGATGATCGGTGACCCGATCTTCGCCGATCACCCGACCGTCGCCCTGCCCCAGCTGACCGTATATTTGGGCCCGGTATGAGCGCGCAGTTGATGATCGTGGAGGACGACACCCGGGTACGGGAGTCGTTGCGGCTGGCGATGGAGGACGAGGGGTATGTCGTCGCCGAGGCCGAAAGCGCCGAACACGCGCTGGAACACGTGCACAACGTCGGCGTGCCGGACGTCCTGATCGTCGACCTCATGCTCGGCGGCATGGACGGGTTCACCTGCATCCGCGAGGTGCGCCGCGAACACGACGTGCCGATCATCGTGGTCAGCGCCCGTGACGACACCCACGACGTGGTCGCCGCCCTGGAAGCAGGCGCCGACGACTTCGTCACCAAACCGTTCGAGGTCAAGGAGCTGACCGCGCGGATCCGGGCTGTGGGCAGGCGCACGCGCAACAGCACCGAACGCGAGGTGGTCGAACTCGTCCTCGACGCCGACCGGCAGCTGATCCTCTGCCCGGAGCGCGGTTCGGTGCGGCTGGCGGGCGAAGACGTGCACCTGACGCTCACCGAATTCCGGTTGCTGTGCGAACTGGCACAGAATGACGGGCTCGTGCTGAGCAGGCAGGTGCTGCTCGACAAGATCTGGGACCGCGGCTTCTTCGGCGACGACCGCATCGTCGACGTGCACATCCGCCGCCTGCGCACCAAGATCGAACGCGATCCCGCCGAACCGCGCCTGATCGTCACCGTGCGCGGGCTCGGCTATCGCCTCGATGCCGGGTCCTGAATTGCCCACCCGGTTACGCGGCCTGCGTGGTCGCGTGACAGCGGCGTTCGTCCTCAGTGCCAGTCTCGTCGCGGTACTGCTGTCGGGTTCGGTGTATGCCATCAGCACCAATTACATGGAGTCCCAACGGGTTCGGACGGTCGAACGCGCGGTAGGAGTGCACGCCGAGATCCTGCGGTTGCGGATGGAATCGTTGGCCACGGGGCAGGAGGCCCTCGAATCGTTGCGGCTGCCCGCCGGCACCATCGCCCTCCTCGACACCACCGCGGGCACCGGTGTGCTCGGCGCCGACCAGGCCACCGTCGCCACGCTCGAACGGGCCGCCCAGGTGCCGTCGCCCGCCACCCGTGTCCGGATCGCGGGCGAGCCCTATCTGCGCACCGCGACCTACGTCGAAAACGGTGCCGTCCTCCAGGAATTCGCGCCGCTGCGCGAGCTGGAGGACACCCTGAAGATGCTGCGCACCATCCTCTTCGCCTGCGCGGTGCTCGCCGTCGCGGTGGCCGCCGCGCTCGGCGCCTGGGCCGCGCACCTCGCGCTGCGCCCGCTGCGCCAGGTGGCGGGCACCGCGTCGCGCATCGCCGCGGGCGACCTCGACCTGCGCTTGTCGCGGCCCGAAGATGTCGACCTGTCGCCGACCGTCGAGGCCTTCAACGCCATGGTCGACTCCCTGCAGCGGCGCATCGAACGCGAACGCAGGCTCGTCTCCGACCTCAGTCACGAGTTGCGCACCCCGCTCACCACCCTGACCACCACCGCGACCGTGCTGGCCGGGCACCGCGACGAACTGTCCGAAAGACCGCGCGCCGCACTGGGGCTGCTCGTGGAGGAGACCACCTACCTGCGCGGTCTGCTCGACGACATGCTCGCCCTCGCGCGCGCCGAGGCGGGTATCCACCGCTCCGACCCGGCGCCGCTGTCGCTGGCCGAACTGCTGGCCAACCTACTCGCGAGCCGTCGCATCGAGGCCGAGGTACTCACGACCATCGACCCGGGACTGGTGCGCGGGCGGCGGATGGAACTCGAACGCGCCCTGCTGAACCTGCTCGTCAACGCCGAACGCCACGGTGGCGGTGTGGCCGCAGTGCGCGTCGAGCGCGACGGTGAGGACGTGCGGGTCACCGTCGACGATGCCGGACCCGGCGTCGAAGCGGCCGATCGCGAGCGCATCTTCGAACGTTTCGTCACCGCGTCGCGCCGGACCGGCGGCACCGGCATCGGCCTGGCTCTCGTCGCCGAAACCGTTGCGGGACACCAGGGCCGGATCCGCTGCTCGGAGCGGCCGGGCGGCGGTGCGCGCTTCGAGTTGACGCTGCCCGCGCTGGATCGTCACGTGATCGCAAAGAAAACGTCCGAGCCGCCGCAATGAATGTGGTCCATTCTCGTCACGGTCACCGGGTCGGGTGATCGCCACGGCCTCGGGCTGGAGGAGGACAAGTCGCGCTGCCACGGCACGCGGCCGATTCCCGAAGCCGTCGCGCGACACCGACACCGGTGACTTCTCGTCATGACACAGCGGGGCCCGGCGCCACTCGGACGCCGGGCCCCGCTGGGGTCGGTCGGGATCAGCCGATGCTGAAGGGCTGGCCCCACAGGGTGACGACCGAGCTCACGTTCTCGGTCTCCACCTTGACCTTCACGAAGGCACGCGCCTGGGCGTAGCCACCGCAGCCGCTCAGGCCGATGGTCGAGTCGGCCCAGGTCACCGAGCCGCTCTTGCCCTTGAACTTGTTGTTGGTGCCGTGGTCCTCGTTGCCGTAGTCGTCGGCCTTCTCGATGTCGAGAATGTAGAACGACTTGGCCTGGCCGGGGCCGAGGCTCAGTTCGGCACCGGACTCGGCGCCGACGCTCACGTCCTCGCCGTCCCAGCTGCTCTCGCCCTCGACGCCACCCTCGACGCCGCCGCCGTCGATGTTGACCTGGCAGCCCACCACGTAACCGGGGTAGATCTTGCCGCCCTTGGCGTTTCCGGAGACCTCGACCTGCGCGGAGCCGGACACCCACGCGTTGCGGTGCACCGGGGTCGAGCCCATCGAGGGGCTGATGAGGGCCGACTCGCCGACCAGGCGGACGGTGACGGTCGAACCGTCGGACAGGGTCTTGACGATCTCGCCGCCGGGCAGCGGAACGAAGGTGTCGGCGTTGGCGGCACCGGCGGACAGCAGGCCGAAGGTCACGGCGGCCGCGCCGACCAGACCGGCCATGCGGGCCGAATTCTTACGGTCGATCATGTGTGTCATTCCTTGCGATCGAAGTCGGATGCGCTCAGCCGATGCTGAACGGGGCACCGTAGAGGGTGGTCTTGGAGTAGTGGTCGCCGATGATCTCCACGACCGAGTAGGCGCGGGCCTGGGCGTAACCGGCGCAGCCCTGGATCTCGATCTCGACGTCCTGGTACTCGACCGAGTAGACGCCCGCCTTCAGGATGTCCTTCTTCTCGATCTGGACGAACTTCACCTCGCCGGGGCCAAGGTCGAGGCCGACCGAGCCGCCGATGCTGCCGCCGGACAGGTCGATGCCGCCGGAGACGCCCGCGGAGATGGCGTCGTCACCGATGGCCACCTGGCAACCGACGATGTAGCCGGTGTTCAGCTGCGAGGCGCCGTGGGTGGAGGAGTTGTTGGAGCCGTCCTTGCCCGCCGGACCGTTGAACGGGCCGACCTCGCCCTCCGGCGTCGCGGTGACGTCGGCGGTGACGGTGCCCGAGACCCAGGCGACGCGGCCGGCGCCGTTGGCCGCAAGCGAAGGCGAAACGGTGGCGCGCTCGGCGGTGCGGGTGATCGTCACGCCCGGGCCTGCCTTCTGGCCGTCGGGCAGCGGGACGAAAGCGTCGGCGCCGGCGGAACCGGCGGCGAAACCACCGAGTGCGACCGCGGCGGCCGTGGCCACGTAGAAGCGTTTGATTGTCATTCTTCCCCTCATCAGGTTCGAGCGGTATCGCCTCGACGTCGGCACCTGGCAGGGCGCGTCGAGGGCCGGATCGAAGCATTCACGCGCCCCATGGCGGGGTGAGAACCAGTCGAGGACCCGGCGATGAAGCTCATGGAACGAGAAGATTTCCGGTTCTTTGCGATGGTGTTGCGATGGGCGCAGACCGTTCGTCACACATGCGGCGGTCAGCCAATGTTGCGAAGTTCGGTATAGGGGGCGTGATTTCGATGTTCCCTGGATAGTTGCTGCGTTACGGTTTCCCACATGGACGACATCGAGTTGGATTTGCCGAGCGTCGCTTCTCCCCACAACTCCGGGCGAATTCTCGACATCGGCGCGGTCGGATTGCGCAATCCGCTTCCGGTCGACGGTGAACAGACCCACGCCTATGTTTCCTGCGTCGACGGCACCACCCTGCGGCTGCCGGATTCTTTGCAGAACTGGGCCATGCAGACCCTCGCCGCGAACTACGACCTGCGCGCCACCGGCCTGCCGTCGCTGTTCCCGTGCCGGTTCGAGTTCGGCATCCGCGACGGGGCGGCCTACGCTGTTCCGGTCAGCGATCAGGCGCGTCAAAGGAGGCCATCATCACCACCGCAGCAGATGTCGGCGACTTCGCCAAGCGTCACGGGCTGACAGTCGCCGTAGCCGAATCCCTCACCGGCGGTAACCTCGCCGCCGCCCTCGCGGCGGCACCCGACTCCGCGCAATGGTTCCGCGGCGGGGTCGTCGCCTACTCCGTGACGGTGAAACAGTCCGTTCTCGGTGTGCCCGACGTGCCGGTGGTGTCGGAGACGGCCGCACTGGCCATGGCCGAAGGCGTGCGGGCACTGACCGACGCCGATATCGCCGCCGCGACCACCGGCGTCGGTGGGCCGGGCGATCAGGACGGCGAACCGGCGGGGTCGGTGTGGTGCGCTGTCGCCACCCGCGACACCTCCTGGGCCGTGCACCGGAATTTCGACGGCGAACCCGAGCAGGTGCTCGAGCAGTCGGTGCGGTGCGCGCTGGAGATGTTGGGCGAGAGCGAGAAACGCTTCACCGGCTAGACGATCGGTGGCAGGTGCACCACCTGGCCCGCGTACGCCAGACCCGCACCGAAGCCGAGCAGCAACGCGGTCTGGCCGGGTTCGGCGCCGCCGCTGCGCAGCAACTGTTCCATGGCCATCGGGATCGAGGCGGCACTGGTGTTACCGGTGTCGACGATGTCGCGCGCCACGGCGACGGTGTCGGGCAGGTCGAGGGTGCGGACCAGCGCGTCGGTGATGCGGATATTGGCCTGGTGCGGCACGAAGGCGTCCAGGTCGGCGGCGGTGACACCGGCCAGCTTCAAGGCCTCCCGGCACGCCTGCTCCAAAAAGGTGACGGCCCAGCGGAATACCTCGGTGCCGTTCATCCGGATATAGGGCCGCACCGTCGTGCCGCCACTGGCCTCGGCGGCCGCCACCTCGGCGAAGTACTCCTGGAAGTCCTTGTCCTGCTTGATCGCCGAGGTACGTGACCCGTCCGAGCCCCACGCCACCGGGCCGATCCCCTCCTGCTCGGCGGCGCCGACGACCACCGCGCCCGCGCCGTCGGCGAAGATGAACGCCGTACCGCGATCGGTGCGGTCGAGCAGGTCCGAGAGCCGTTCCACACCGATCACCAGCACGTGGCGCGCCTGACCGGAGCGGACCAGGTTGGCGGCATCGGCCAGCGCGTAGCAGAAGCCCGCGCACCCGGCGGAGATGTCGTAGGCGGCGGTGTCGTGCATGCCGAGTTCGGTGGCGACCACCGCGCCCGCCGAGGGGCCGAGCACCATCTGCGACGAGGTCGCCAGCAGCACGGCGTCGACCTGATCGGCGGTGATGCCCGCGGCGGTGAGCGCGTCGCGCGCGGCAGCGGTGCTCATCGACACGATGGTCTCGTCGTCTTCGGCCCAGTGCCTGGCCGCGATGCCGGATCGGGTCTTGATCCATTCGTCGGAGGAGTCGATGGCCTCGACGATCTCCGAGTTGGGCACGACGCGGCGCGGCCGGTACACGCCGAGGCCGAGAATTCCCGTGTGGGTGGTCGGAATCGAGGTGGCGATGGGGGTTGGCATGACATCCTCTCCATGTGAACCGATCGGTTCATCCGTCATAAGGTCTAACATGAACCGATCGGTTCAATCAAGCGTTTCGGGGAGGAGAGTCGGATGCCGGCCGGACCACGCGCCCGACTGATCGAGCACACCATCGCGACCGTGCAGGAGCACGGTGTGCACGCGGCGGCGTTGAGCGAGCTGCTCAAGCGGAGCAATACCTCACGCAACTCGCTCTACCAGCATTTTCCCTCCGGCAAGAGCGAACTGGTGCAGACCGCGGCCCGCATCGTGTCGCGGCTGGTGTACTCGCACGTCAGCGCCGTGGCCGACGCCCTACAGACCGCGCCGTCGGCGCAGCAGTGGCTGACCGACCTGTTCGCCTTCTGGCGGGTGCCGCTCGAACAGAGCGAGTTCCGGGCCGGATCGTTCATGATGGCCGCCGCGCTGGACGAGAGCGATCCGGTGGTGCAGTCGATCGCCGGGCAGGCCTTCGCCGAATGGACCGCGCGCCTGGCCGACGGCATCGTCGCGGCCGGGATCGAACGCGCGACGGCGGTGTCACTGGCCGGGTTCCTGCTCACCACCATCGAGGGCACCATCGTGCACAGCCGGGCGCTCAAGTCGGCGCATCCGTTCGATCAGGCGGTCACCCAGCTGACCATCCTGTTCAACTATCACCTGTCTCAGCGTTGAGGTGAAACATCCTGTGCGCCATCGAGATCGGCGCACAGGGTGGTGACGATGCGGCGGCGGGCCCGCGCACCTTCGGGACTCGGGGTCAGCGGGTACACGTGCACCAGGCCCGGTTCCTCGATGTAGTCCAGGTCGACACCGGCCGCGCGGGCCTTGTCCCGCAGCAGGCGGGCGTCGGGGTTGAGGATGTCGTCGGTGCCGGTGAACAGGGTGAGCGGGCCGAGGCCGGTGAGATCGCCGAACAGGGGGCTCACCATGGGGTCCTTCATCGGCAGCTCGCCGCTCCACCGGCGGCCGTAGACGAGGCCGCCGTCGCGACCGAGCCACGGGTCGCGCTGCTGCACGATGTCGATCTGCGGGTTCTCGAGGGTGAGGTCGAGGGCCGGGGAGATGAGGACGGTGCGCGGCAGTGTGGTGCCGAGGTCGCGCAGGTGCAGTGCGGTGGACAGGGCGATCTGGCCGCCGGCCGAATCACCGGCGAGGAAGGTGGGGCCGTGTTCGTCGGCGCTGGTGCGGACGAGGTCGGCTACGCGGGGAATCACATCCGCGGCGGTGCCGAACGGAATGAGGGGGTAGATCGGCACCGTCACCGTGAGCCGTGCGCGGATGGCGAGCATGGCCGCCAGCCGCCAGTGCTGCACCGCGATCTCACCGACCCAGCCGCCACCGTGCGCGTACACCAGGCCACCGCGTGGTTTTCCGGTGCGCGGGGTGAGGGTGTAGACGGGCCAGCCACGATCGCGCACCACGGCGATGTCGACTCCGCGCAGGGTGCGTGGCGGGCCGTAGGGCAGTGGGCGAAGCGCCAACTCGCGGATATGGGCCTCGGCGCGTTCGGCATCGATGTAGTTCCGGTTGCGGCGCGCTACTCGCAGGAACCCGGGAATCACGAACCGGCTCATCACTGTGGGCACCGCAACCTCCACTCGTACAGGTGCCCGCCAAATTACCCGTTCAGGCCAACGGTTGTTCGATGATGTCGGTCCGCAGACTCGAGCCGTTGAGATCGAGGTACACCACGCCCTCGGTGATCGACAAACTCGCGGTATTGCGCCGATCCACCAGCCGCGCGGCCTCGTCGATGAACGCCCGATCGAAACTGTAGAGCGGAATCGCGGCCGCGTTGTGAATCTTCTTCCCCGCGTACTGCGCGAGCACCTTCACCGGATCCCGATGCGTGTACACCGCCGCCCGCCCCGCCAGCTTGCTCCCCCGGTGAATCCGCTCCGAGTCCGGCGCCCCCACCTCGATCCACGCCGTCGTCCGCCCCGTCAGATCCCGCACCTGCACCGCGGGCTCGTCGGTAGCCGAGATCCCACCCTCACTGAACACGATCCCCTCCTCGTACTGCAGGCAGTACGCCAGAATCCGCGTCACCATGTACTCGAGCGTCTCGGACGGATGCCGAGCCACCCGCAACTCCAACTCCTCATAAACCCCCCGATCCACATCGGCGAGCTGAATAGCGAAAGTGTGCACAGTAGCGCTGATTCCCATAAGACCCGCCACCCTAGTTGGTAGCGGACTCATGAGGCTCCAGGAGGGCTCGGGGGGCGGCCTGGGTCCAGGAGTCGGTGATGATGGCGGTGAGTTCGTCGTGGTCGTCGAGGGCGGAGAGGTGGACGCGGACCCAGGCGTTGTTCGCTTCGTGGGAGGCGATCCAGAACTTGGCGGGTTCGGCTTGGACGAGTTCGTCGCGGTCGATGATCGGGCAGCGGACGGCCATCGAGGTCTCGTTCTCGGGGAGGGTGAGGAACAGGCGGCCCGAGACCTTGAAAATCGGCATGCCCCAGGCGAATTCCTCCGCGGTGCCGGGCAGGGACAGAGCGAAGGTGCGGACGTCGTCCCCGGTGACTGTCATGATCCGATCATCTCAAAACGCACCGACAGGTTCAGACGGCGAGCTTGGCCGAACGGGCCCGGCTCGCGGTGATGCGGCGGCCGATGATCCCGTGGCGCGGCGCGAACAGGTAGACCAGGGTGAAGGCGACACCCTGGGTGACCACCACCATCCCGCCCGCGGCGGTGTCGAGGTGGTAGCTGATGTAGAGACCGGTGACCGCGCACAGCACCGACACGGTCGGCGCGATCAGCAGCATCCGCGAGAAACGGTCGGTGAGCAGGTAGGCCGTGGCACCCGGAATGATGAGCATGGCCACCACCAGCACCACACCCACCGCCTGCAACGCCACGACCGAGGTGAGGGCGAGCAGGGCGAGTAGGGCGGTGCCGAGCATGCGGGGGTTGAGGCCGATGGCGTGCGCGTGGGTGGCGTCGAAGGCGTACAAGGTGAAGTCGCGACGCTTGAGCACCAACGCCACGAGCACGATCGCCGCGAGGATCATGATCTGGATCATCTCCCCGCGGCTCACCCCGAGCAGATTGCCGAAAACGATGTGGTTCAAGTCGGTTTGGCTCGGTGTCACCGACACCAGCACCAACCCGAACGCGAACAGCGTCGTGAAGACGATCCCGATGGCCGCGTCCTCCTTCACCCGGCTGGTATCGCGCACCACCCCGATCAACGCGACCGCGAGGAACCCGAAGATCACCGCACCCACCGCGAACGGCCAGCCGACGATGTAGGCGAGCACCACCCCGGGCAGCACCGCGTGCGACACCGCGTCACCCATCAGCGACCAGCCGATCAGCACCAGCCAGCACGACAGCACCGCACACACCACGGCCGCGGTGACCGTGGTCGCCAGCGCCCGGACCATGAATTCGTAGCGCAGCGGATCGAGGAAGAATTCTTCGAGGGTCACCGGTCTGTGTCCAATCCGAATGCCTTGGCCAGGTTCTCGGGCCGCAACACCACGTCGGGGTCACCGTGTTCGAGCACCCGGCGGTTCAAAAGCACTGCCTCGTCGGCCAGTTGGGGCAGTGCGTGCAGGTCGTGGGTGGAAACAAGGATCGTCGCGCCACCGGCGGCAAGCTCACGCAGCAGCGCGGTGATGGTGGCCTCGGAGCGCTTGTCCACACCGGCGAACGGTTCGTCCAGCAGCAGGATGGTCGCCTCCTGCGCGATGCCGCGGGCCACGAAGGTCCGCTTCTTCTGTCCACCGGAGAGCTGACCGATCTGCCGGTCGGCGAAGTCGGTGAGTTCGACCCGCGCCAGCGCCTCCTCCACGGCGGCCTTGTCGGCCTTGCTCGCGCGCCGGGTGAAGCCCATTTTCCCGTAGCGCCCGGTCATCACCACATCACGCACCGACAGCGGGAACGTCCAATCCACGTCCTCGGATTGCGGCACGTACCCGAGGGCGCCCGCCTTGCGCGCGGCGGCGGGTGCGCCACCGTTGACCAGCACCCGGCCACGATCGGGCGTCACCAGCCCCATGACGGTCTTGAACAGTGTCGACTTCCCCGACCCGTTCATCCCGATGAGCCCGCACACCCGACCCGATTTCAAGGTGAGTTCCACGTTGTCGAGGGCGAGCACATCACCGTAATGAACTGTCACGTCCTGGATTTCGACAACCGGCTGGGTCATTTCGGTGCTCCTGCCAGTGCCGCCGCGATGGTGTCGGCGTCGTGCCGGATCAGGTCGAGGTAGGTCGGCACGGGACCGTCCGCCTCCGACAGCGAGTCGACATACAGCGTGCCGCCGAAGCGCGAACCGGTCGCCTCGACCACGCGCTGCATCGGCGCGTCCGACACCGTCGACTCGCAGAACACGGCGGGCACCCCGCGCTGGCGGACGAAGTCGATCACCGACCCGATCTGCTGCGGTGTGGCCTGCTGTTCGGCGTTGACCGGCCAGATGTACTTCTCCGTCAGCCCCGCGTCGCGGGCCAGGTAGGAGAACGCCCCCTCGCAGGTGACCAGGGCTTTCTGGTCGGCGGGCAGTGTGCTGACGGCGGCCACCAGCTCGTCACGGACCGCGCCGAGCTCGGTTTTGTACGCCTCGCCGTTGGCGCGGTAGGCGTCGGCGTGGTCGGGGTCGAGGTCGGTGAACGCGCGAACCATGTTGTCCACATAGATCTGCGCGTTCACCGGCGACATCCACGCGTGCGGATTCGGCTTGCCCGCGTAGGCGTCCTCGCTGATGTTCATCGGTGTCACGCCCTCGCTCACCACGGCGTGCGGCACCTCGAGGTCGGCGACGAACTGGGCGAACCAGGCCTCGAGATTGAGGCCGTTGTCGAGGATGAGATCAGCCTTGGCGGCCTTCTTGATATCCCCCGGCGTCGGCTCGTACCCGTGGATCTCGGCGCCGACCTTGGTGATCGACTCGACCCGCAGATGCTCACCGGCCACATTGCGCGCCATATCGGCGAGCACGGTGAAAGTGGTGAGGACCACCTTCCGGTCGTCGTCGGACGCGGCGACGCCACCGCAAGCGGTGAGCGCGAACACCATGACACTCAGCACGCACGCCGCGAGTACTCGCGACGAACGGTGGAACCCAACCTTCATCCCGGAATTATATTGTTCGGGTGACCGAACTTTCAAGTTCAGCCACCGAAACAGCGCCGGTGACCGGTCACGATGCCCAGGGCGGAACGAAAGTAGACCCGTCCGGCAACTCCGCGGCGAAGCCGGCGCGGACGGCGACCAGCAATCGCGCACCCGCCCCGGCTTCGTCGGTGAGCGCGATGAGCGAACCGGCGGGCGCCACGGCGGCATCACCGGGTCGCAGGGTGGCCGACTCACCGTCGATGGTGAGGACGATTTCGCCCGTGAGCAGCACGAATGCCTCTTCCCCGAGGATCCGGTGAGCGACGCCGACCGTGCCGGGCGCGACCTCGGTCTGCCAGACGCACAGGTCGGAACTGCCGGTGCCGGGGCGGATCAACGAGGTGAAGCGGGCGTTGTGCACTTCGTGCACCTGGGCGTCGGCGGAACGGACTACCGGCATTGCGTCTCCCTTATGGTCAATTTACTTGTCTATATAGTCAAATAGCTTTCCTATCCCGTCAAGTGCCAGAATGTCGAGCATGCCCCCTGCCGGTGACCTCCCCTTGTTGCTGCTCGCGGCAGCCGCCCAGGTGACCGACGCAGTCCAGGCCGGGGTCGCCGCAGCCGGCTTCCCCGATGTACGGCCGGCACACGGATTCGCCTTCGTGCGAATGGCACCCGACGGGGCGACCGTCGGTGAGATCGCCGAGCATCTCGGCGTCACCAAGCAGGCGGCAAGCCAACTGGTCGACGAGCTGGTCACCAAGGGCTACGTCGAACGCAATCCGCACCCACGCGACGCACGCGCCCGGCTCATCACGCTCACCGATCGCGGCTGGGCGTGCACTCGCGCCGCCGACGCGGCCTTGGGCGAACTCACCAGAAACTGGTCCGGAACCCTTGGCACGGGCGACCTCGTGCAGGTCAGGGACGCGTTGGCCCGGGTGGTCGCCCCCGGCCGGGTCCGCCCGAGCTGGTGAGGGCGTAACCCTTCGCGGCGGACGAACGATCTTGTGTCGGGTATCCGTTAATCCGAACAACAGGATTTTCGAAACCTGCGCGCGACATCGCGACGAGCGGCATACTCGGCTGCGAGCGGTGACGCGCCACCGCAGCACCCCGGGCCGCCGGTCCGGGCCGTGCCTCGTCACGCACCGTTCCCGCTATCCCGGAGTTCGAATGTCTGCTCTTGCCACCGTCACCTCGGTCGACACCATCACCCGCCACAAGTACGAGCGGCTGCAGTACACCGGTTCGGCCGGTGTCGTCGCCTCCCTCGAAGACCCTCGGCTGGTGGACCGCTGGCGCACCGAGCACCCCACCTGGCGGGGCGAGCACTGGGCGTTCGAGGCGGGCACCACCGGCAGCCTCCGCCCGATCAACGTGGCGACCCGCCACAACTGAGCCCTCAGGCCGCGCCCGCGTCGGCGCGACGGTCGGTGATCCGGGGGAACGGGCTGGCCGCTTCCAGCTGGTAGGCCAGGTCGAGCAGGGTTCGCTCCGCGCCGCGCGGGGCGGCCAGCTGCACCGAGCCGGGCAGACCCGTCGGCAGCAGTCCGTGCGGAAGCGAGATGCCCGGTCCCCCACCGACATTGTTGAGCGGCGTGAAGCCGACATAGTCGACGAGCTTGGCGAACAGGTCGTCGAAGGGCTGGTCCGGCGCGAGTTCACCGATGCGCGGCGCCGGGTGCGACAGCACCGGGCTGAGCATCACATCGATATCGGCGAAGTGCCGGTCGTAGGCGGCGGTTCCGGCACGTAGCCGCCACGCGGCCGCCGCGGAACCCAGTGGGTTGCGTTTGGCCATTCCGATCAGGCCGGTGGTGAACGGGTCGAGTTTGCGCGCGTCGAATCGTCCGCGATGACCGAGCCGGAACGACAGCGTCATCGCCGCGGCCATCACCGCCCAGTACTGCTTGAAATCGTCGACGAAGCGCGGGTCGACCTCCAGCCGCTTCGCGACGATCTCATGCCCGAGGCCCGCGAAGACATGGACGGCCGAATCGAGGACGGCCCGGTTGTCGGGATGCACCGGCCTGCCGAACACGTCGGCGGTGACCACGCCGACGCGCAGTCGTCGCGCACTCGGCCCTTCCACCAGCCCCACCGGCGCCAATTTCGGGTGGGCACCGAAACTCTCGACCGCGGCCAAGTAATGCGCCGTATCGCGCACCGACCGGGTGAGCACACCCTCGGCCACCAGATGCACCGGCAGTTTGCGCGCGCCCGGCTGGTCGAGCAGCCGGTACCGGGTGGGCTTCAATCCCACCAGGCCCGTCGCGGCGGCGGGAATGCGAATCGAACCACCGCCGTCGTTGGCATGGGCGATCGGCACCGCCCCGGCCGCGACCAGCGCCGCCGACCCACCCGAGGACGCGCCCGCCGAGAACTCCGGATTCCACGGGTTGCGTGTCGGCGGGCGGTGGACGAATTCGGTGCTCGCGGTGAGCCCGAACTCCGGCAGCGTCGACTTGCCGAGCACGACGACACCCGAGTGCAGGAATTGCGCGGCGGGTCCGCTGGTCGCCGTCACCGGGTGCGGCGTGAACGCGGCCGACCCGTGACAACTCGGCAGCCCGGCGACATCGGTGTTGTCTTTGACGAAGGCGGGCACCCCGGCGAACACGCCGGCGGTTTCGGGTGCCGAGGCGGCCCGTTCGAAGCTGCGCACCTGCACGGCGTCGAGGCGCGGGTCGACGGCCTGGGTCCGGGCGATCGCGGCCTCGATCACCTCGGCCCGGCTCACCTCCCCGGCGCGCAGTGCGGCGGCGAGGCCGACGGCGTCGTGGTCGCCGAGGGCGTCGTCGGTGAATCCATGGACGGCAGAGCTCATGACCGCAGCCTAATCGCGACCGTACGCGCGGGTAACGAACTTCGCTCAGACAGTGCGGCCCGCCCGGCAGTGGGCGAGCCGCACGAGCGGGCCCCTACTTGGCAGGCGCCGTGAACGGCTGGTTGATCGTGGTGACGTACTGGATCACGGCGCCGATGGCGACCGGCGCGGTGACGAAGATCTGACCCGCGAGGACACCGAGGAAACCGACGGCGGCCGCACCCGCGACACAACCGGCCAGCGGTCCCGCACCGAACAGCGTGAGCAGGGCACCGGTGAGCACGACGCCCGCGGCGGCACCGGCGAGGCAACCGAGGGCCGCGCCGCCGATGCCACCGACGAGGGTGCCGATGGTGGCGCCCATGGAGATGGTGCTCGTCATCCGGGACCAGGCGGCCTGTTCACGATCGTATTCGGATTTCCACGGCGCCTTGTCCTCGAACGGCAGGGCGACCGGCTTGTACACGGCCTTATCCATGCTCAGCGCGGGGGTGAGGGTCGCCGTTCGACCGTCGACCCGGGCGTCGATGGGGAACTGGAAGTCGTCGATGGCGAAGGTCAGCGGTGTCGCGCCGACGACGGCGCCTGCGGAGTCACGCACCTGCAGGGTGCCGTTGTCGACCACCAGCGAACCGTGCTCGATCTCGATGACCGAGGTGGTGCCGTCGGTGTGCGCGGTGTATTCGACCGGCCGCGGTGCGGGGGGTTCCGCCTGGGCTCCGGCTGCGGTCACGGCCAGAGCGGAGAGCGAAAGTGCCACGGGCACAGCGATTTTCTTCAAGAACATGGGTGATTCCTCATCGATTTCAGCCGATCGCGGTGACCGGCGGTGGCAATCGTAGCGATAATGGTTATCATTATCATCTCGATGAGGCTGGGAGGTCGTAGTGGGACATCTGCTGATGGTGGAGAGCTGGGTCGGCTCGATGAGCACCCTGCTGCCGCAGGGAATCAAGGACGGCGGACACCGATTCAGCTTCCTGACCAGGGATCTCGGGCATTACCT
This sequence comes from Nocardia rosealba, assembly GCF_020216065.1. Classification (GTDB taxonomy): domain Bacteria; phylum Actinomycetota; class Actinomycetes; order Mycobacteriales; family Mycobacteriaceae; genus Nocardia; species Nocardia rosealba. Next base: position 29,754 of record NZ_JAIWNA010000004.1, on the reverse strand, counting down.
CCGCCCGGGCACACCGTCGCCGCACCCGCTGCTGGCCGCTGACAATGTGTTCACCGCCGAGACCAACGACGAGGCCGCGCTGCTGCCGTATGCACGAAAGCTGCACGAGCTCTTCGGTTTCGACGGCGTACTCACCTCGTGTGACTACTACCTGCCGACGGTGGCCGCGATCGCCACCGATCTGGGTCTGCCCGGTCCCGGCCGAGAGGCGGTGGTGGCGGCGTGCGACAAGTACCTGACCCGCGAGATCTGTCGCGCCGCCGGAGTTCCCGGGCCGGACTTCGCGGTCGCCGAGACGATGGACGAGATCCTCGGCGCCGCAGATCGATTGGGCTATCCGCTGGTGGTGAAGCCGATCGATCTGTGTGGCGGGATGTTCGTGTGCCGGGTCGACGACGACGCCGAGTTGCGCGCCGCAGTCGAGCGTATCGCTGGATTCCCGGTGAACGCGCGTGAGCAGCGCAGGTCACCGCAGGTGCTGGTCGAAAGATGCGTGCAGGGGCCGGAATTCAGCGTGGAGACGGTGACCGTCGCCGGGCAGACGACTGTCATCGGGGTCACCGACAAGCAGCTCACCGGCGCCCCGGCCTTCATCGAGTCGGGCCATATGTTCCCGGCCGACCTGTCGGCTATCGACCACCAGGCCGTCGCCGAGACCGCCGTTGCGGCAGTCGAAGCGCTCGGTCTCGACGCGACCGTCGCCCATACCGAGGTCAAGCTCACGGCGGACGGGCCGTGTCTGATCGAGGTGAACCCACGGCCCGCAGGCAACCGGATCACCGAGCTGGTCCGCCGGGTCACCGGCATCGACCTCACCAGGGTCCATGTCGAGGCAGTCCTGGGCGGGACACCTGAGCTCACCCCGCGGCAGACCGAAGCAGGGAGCGCCGCCGTCGCCTTCGCCGTCCCCGACCGGGCAGGCGTGGTGACCCGTGTCGCCGGGGCGGCCGGCTGGGCCGACGATCCGCGCATCGTGGAACACAAACTCCCGGAACCCGGCGCCGAGGTCCGACCGGCCACCGACAACAACACCTACCTCGGCCACGTCCTCGTGACGTCCGAAAATCCGGGCGAGGCAGGCAAACTCGCCGATGCCCTGATCGCCGAGCTGCGCGTCGAGCTCGACGGCGGTGCCGCGTGATCCAGACGCACCCCGCCTCGGTGGCCGAGCTCACCACGTGGGCACGGTCCGGACGACTCGGCCCCGACCCCGACACTCTGAAAGCATCGACCGCCTTTCTCACGACCTACGGCACCAGGCACGCAGGACGCACCCGCGCCTACCGCAACGAGGTGCTCAGCATCCGGGTCGGTGCGGCGGTCGGCTCGTGTGGGCTCGAACCCGGTTCGGCCACCGGCGATCTGATTGACGACTGTGTCGCGGCGACCGTCGGTGACCTGCTCGAACACCGGGTCGGGGCGGTGCGTGTCGCGGCGCTCGATGCCTATCTGATGCATGTGCACCCGCACCCCCACGCAGGTGGTCTGCACGGTAGCCCCGTGGTTGTGGCGGGACCGACCTCGTTGACGAAATCGCGGCGCCGCGCCGACACCGTCATCGATCTGCTCCCCTCCGGGGTCACCAAGGTACTGGTGGTCGGGGTGGTCGGTTCGTTGCTGGCCGAGTTGCGCGACCGTGGCATCGCCTATGTGCCCTGCGATCTCGCGGGCGGTGTCACCGAGTGGGGCGAACCGATCTTCGAGTCCGTGGCATCGGCTCCGTCGGACTACGACGGACTGCTCGTCACCGGAATGACCCTGGGCAACGGCACATTCGACGAATTCCGCGCCATCGCGCGCGAGCGGGGACTACCCCTGGTTCTCTTCGCGCAGACGGGCAGCGCGGTGCTGCCCTGGTTCCTCGGCGCCGGAGTGCACGCCATCTCGGCCGAGCCGTATCCGTTCTTCTCTCTCGACGGTGCCGCGAGCACCCTGGTCACCTACCGGGAGCTCTCATGACCGCACCGCAACCCGGCCTGCTGCAGCTGATCGGCGGCACCCCGGTCGTCCGGGTCCCCACCGGAAACAGCTGGTACACAGCCAAACTCGAATCGGCGAGCATCGCCGGGATGAAGGCTCGTGCGGCCGTCTCGATGATGCGGGCGGCGGCCGCGCGCGGCGACCTCGCACCGGGTGCGACGATCATCGAATCGACCAGCGGCACACTTGGATTGGGACTTGCCCTGGCAGGCAAGGCACTCGGACATCCGATCGTGCTGGTGGTCGACGACGAACTGGAACCGGACCTGCGCGCCCTCTTCTCGGCGTTCGGCATCACCCTCGAGGTGGTCACCACCCCGCACCCGACCGGCGGCTGGCAGCAGGCCAGACTCGACCGGCTGGCCGAACTGCTGGCCGCGACACCCGGCGCGTACTGGCCCGACCAGTACGACAACCCCGACAATGCCGGTGGCTACCAGGCCATGGGCGCCGAGATCCTCGCGCAGGTCGACGACGTCGACGTGCTCGTCGCCTCGATCGGTTCCGGCGGCCACTGCGCGGGGCTCACCCGCGTGCTGCGTACCCGCTGGCCTCGGCTGCGGGTGGTCGGCGTCGACGCCGTGGGCTCACGCATCTTCGGTCAGCCCGACCGCCGCAGGCTCATGCGCGGCCTCGGCAGCAGCATCCTCCCCCGCAACGTGGCCTATGCCGACTTCGACGAGGTGCACTGGGTCGGCGCCGCCGAAGCCGTCGCGTCCTGCCGCGCACTCGCGGCACGCACCGGAATCGCGGGCGGCTGGAGCACCGGTGCCGCCGCCCTGGTCGCCGCCTGGATCGCCGACCGCGAACCGGATTCCCGCGTACTCACCGTCTTCCCCGACGGCCCCCACCGCTACCTGCGAACCATCTACAACGACACCTGGTGCTGCGCGAACGGCCTGTTCGCCCCTCCCGCAACAGAACCCACAACCATCCCGGCACCCGACAGCGCCGAGGTCAGCGGCTGGGGTCGCTGCACAGTGGTCCGCGATCCTGCCCCCGCGTCGACCGATCCCGCCACCGCAGTGCACGACGACGCTGCCGAGGTGCTCGGGTGAGGACGACGTTTCTCGCGCTGCCCGAGGGCGTGCGCTTGCTGCTGGTCAATCATCTGGTCGGGCATATCGGTTTCTATCTGCTGATCCCGTTTCTCGCCGACTATCTGCTGCACGACCTCGCGCTGTCGGCCGCGGTGGTCGGTGTCGTGCTCGGGGTGCGCAACCTGAGTCAGCAGGGCCTGTTCCTCGTCGGGGGTTCGGCGGCGGATCGGCTGGGGGCGCGGGGCGTGATCATGGTGGGGCTGGCCGTGCGGGCGCTCGGGTTCGCGTTGTTCGCACTCGGTGGTTCACTGCCAGTGGTGCTCGCGGCGGCGATCCTCACGGGTTTCGCGGGCGCGCTGTTCAATCCGGCCGTGCGCGCGTATATCGCCACCGACAGTGGTTCGCGGTCGGCGGAGGCGTTCGCGCTGTTCAATGTGTTCGGCAATGCTGGGTCGGCGATCGGGCCGGTGCTGGGGACCGTGCTGATCGCGGCGGGCTTCCGGATATCCGCCCTGGTCGCGGCCTTGATTTTCGTGGTGCTTGCGGTGGTTCAGTGGATACTGCTGCCTGCGCGACCGGTGCCCGCGCACGAGAGCGGGATCGGCGCCGACTTCACGACCGTGTTCACCGATCGCCGTTTCTGGGCGTTCACCTTCGCCCTGATGCCGATGTTCGCATTGCAGAGCCAGATCTATTTTCTGCTCACGTTGCAGGCACAGGACAGCGCCGAGCCCCGGTACCGCGCCGCGGCGGTGGCCGCGCTGTTCGTGGTGGAGACCATAGCCGTTGTGGCCCTGCAGGTTCGGGTCACCACGGCGCTCGTCCGTCGGCCTCGGCGAGGGCCCGCGATGGCGGCCGGAATGGCGATCATGGGCGTGTCGTTCCTGATCGCCCCGGCCGCCGCGGGTGTCGTCACCGGCGTGGGCAGTGGACTCGCGGGGACCGTACTGCGGGTCACTCCCGTGGTGGCGGGCGCGGTGGTGCTGGCCATCGGGGTGACGGCAGTGCAGCCGTTCGTGAACGAGTCGATCGGCCGCTTCGCCGGAAACCGGCTCACCGGAACCTATTTCGGGGCGTTCTACCTGGCATCGGGACTGTTCACCGTGGTCGCGACCTCGCTCAGCGGCGCGGTGCTCGACCGGGCGGGCGGGTCGCTCACCTGGCCGCCCGCACTGCTGTGCGCCGGGACCGGCGTGCTGTCCGCGGTCGCGATCCTCGGCTTGCATCGGCGGGCCGTGCTGCCTGATGCCGACATCGCTTACTCGGGAGACCGCACATGACTGATTCCCGCCATCCGGTGCGCGAGTGGCGCACGCATTTCGTCGAGCACCGGACGGCCGACACTCCGGGTATCGGCATCGGCCGCGCCAACGGCAGTTGCGGGGAACTGCTGCAAGGCGTCCTCGACGGGGACCGCCATTTCCTCGTCACGTTGCCTATCCAGCGCGGCTCCGTCGCCGTCTTCGAACCCGGCGGTGACGACATCACCGTCGTCCCCGGCCACAAGTCGAAGGCTCGGCGCCTGGCGAGCGCGATGATCGCGCGCTCACGGGTGCTGCGCGGCGGACGACTCACCGTGCGCAGCGAATTGCCCGAGGGCAAAGGCCTGGCCAGCTCCACCGCCGACCTGGTGGCGACGGCTCGCGCGGTCGCCGACGCCGAAGGCCGCACGGTCGGCCTCACCGAACTCGAAGCCGACCTGCGTGCCATCGAGCCCTCCGACGGGGTGATGTATTCCGGCACGGTCGCCTATTTCCATCGGGAAGTGCGTCTGCACACCCGGCTGGGCGCCCTGCCGCCGCTGACCATCGTCACCGGCGACGAGGGCGGCATGGTCGACACCGTCGAATTCAACCGCACCGAACCGTCTTTCGGTCCCGGGCACCAGCGCGAATACGCCGGATTGCTCGACGAACTCGGTGTCGCGATCGTGCGCGGAGACGTGACGGCGATCGGCGCGGTGGCCACCCGCAGTGCTGTGCTCAGTGCCGCGTTCCGCCACCGCCCGCATCTGGACTCGACCATCCGGGAAGCACGCGCGCTCGGCGCGGTGGGTGTCGTCGTCGCGCACAGCGGCACGACCACCGGAATCCTGCTGAGCGAGAACGACCGCGACTTTCGCACCAAACTCGCTGCCGCAGAGCAGCTCTGCGCTTCCTTCGGCTGCGCGGTGAGCGTGCATCAGACCCGCCGACCGGTCCGGGGACACCGGCTTCCGCACGAGCGTCTCCCGAGCAGAGAGCTACCCGCATGATCACCATCGAACAGGTCCGCTTCGGCTACGGCGCACGAATCACCTTGGACGACATCAGTTTCCGCGCCGAGCCGGGCAGCACGGTCGGGCTGATCGGCCCGAACGGGTCGGGCAAGTCGACGCTGCTGCGCCTGCTGTACCGCGCCCTGCGCCCGGCCGGTGGGACCATCACGATCGATGCCACCCCGGTCGGCACACTGCGCGGACGGGACCTCGCCACCCGCCTGGCCGTCGTCGCTCAGGAATCACCACCGGACACGCCGATCACGGTCGCCGAGACGGTTCTGCTCGGCCGGGCGCCCTGGGTCGGTGCCTTCCAAGGGTATTCACGCGCCGACCGCATCACCGCAGCCGCCGCCCTCGCCCGCGTCGGCGCCCGCGACCTGGCCGACCGCCCCTTCGCGACCCTCTCCGGCGGCGAGCGTCAGCGCGTCCTCATCGCCCGCGCCCTGGCCCAGCAGGCCGACCACCTGCTCCTCGACGAACCGACCAACCACCTCGACATCCGCTACCAGCACGAACTGCTCTCCCTGGTCCGAGGCCTCGACAAGACGACGACCATCGTCGTCCTGCACGACCTGAACCTGGCCGCCCGCTACTGCGACCACCTGGTCCTGCTCGACAACGGCCGCGTCGCCGCCGCAGGCCGGGTCGACGAGGTCCTCACCCCCGAAACCCTCGAACCCGTCTACCGCATCCCCGTCCGCCGCACCACCGCCTTCGGCGCCACCCAACTCCTCTTCGGGCCGTCGGACGACGCGGACCAGCATCACGACGCAGCAGACGAACCACCGCAGGCGACCATTCCGCCCGGCGCCTCGCCGCGTGCTCGAACCTCGAGCAGATCAACCACATCCCTGTCCGCCGGGGAGGCTCGGCACGACGTAGGTCCACAGGCCGGGGTAGATCCGTCGCCGGCGGCCCCCACGTCCGGTGACTCGACAGAGGCCACCGCAGGCGACACAGCCCGTCCTCCCGCCGAGATCCACCCCGCGCCGGCCGACCACGCTCCCGGCGGCTCAGCAGAACTCACCGATGACGGCCCCGTCGGGTCATCGTCGACGACCGACACCCGAGAGGCGGCGACGCGATGACCGCGACACTGGAAGTCGAGCAGATCGTCGACGACCTCGATCACGCACGGCACCGCACGCGCGCAGTGCTGCTGATCGGCGGACTGCTCATCGCACTCGCCGTCACCGTGTTGGTGGCGGCCGGGTTGGGGCCGGTGGCGGTTCCACCGGGCACCGTTGCCCGGATCATCGGCCACCACACGTTCGGCCGACCGGTGACTCCCGATTGGACCACCGCGCAGGACTCGATCGTCTGGCTGGTCCGGGTGCCGCGCGTACTACTCGGCGCGCTCGTCGGCGCCGCACTGGCCATCACCGGCGCCGTTCTGCAGACCATCGTGCGCAATGTGCTCGCCGATCCACACATCCTCGGCGTCACCTCGGGCGCCTCGACCGGTGCCGCCGTCTACCTGCTGTTCGGCGTGAGCGCGGCGGCCACCTCCGCCGCACTCGCGGCGAGTGCGTTCATCGGGGCACTGATCGCCACGGTGCTGCTGTTCGCCATCTCCCGGATCAACGGGCAGCTCACCTCGCTGCGACTGCTGCTCGGCGGGGTGACCATCGGCTACATCTTCTCGGCCGCCACGAGCTTTCTGATCTTCGCCTCCGACCGCCCCGAAGGCGCGCGGACGGTGCTGTTCTGGCTGCTCGGCTCGCTCGCCCCGGCGGCGTGGTCCTCGGTGGCGACCACCGTCGCCGTCGTCGCGGGCGCCCTGCTCGCGGTGCTGCTGATGGCGCCACGCCTGGACGCGCTCGCCGCGGGTGACGACACCGCGCGCACGCTCGGCTTCGCCCCGAATCGAATCCGGTTGTGGGCGTTGCTGATCGTGGCACTGGCCGTCGGCGCGGTGGTGGCCGTCGCGGGGGCGATCGGCTTCGTCGGGCTCATCGTTCCGCATGTGGCGCGGCTGTGTGTCGGCGGAACCCACCGGCACCTGCTGGTGGTGAGCGCCCTGCTCGGCGCGCTGTTCCTGGTGCTCGCCGATGTGGGTGCGCGCACCGTTTTCGCGCCACGCGAACTGCCCATCGGCATCGTCACGGCCGCCGTCGGCGCTCCACTGCTCCTGCTGCTGATCCGGCGCTCCCGCGCCTCCTGATTTCTGCTCCATCGAAAGGAATACCGATCACCGTGTTCACAGGTGTCTCCTCCACACGTCACCGTGCGATCCCCGCCCTCGCGCTGCTCACCGCCGTGGTCACCGGCTGCGGTGCGCCCGCACCGGCCACCACCACGGCGGAAGACGGCTTCCCCCTCACTGTTTCGAGTTGTGGGCGTGATGTCACGTTCACCGCGCCACCGCAGCGGGTCGTCACCGTCGGCTCCATCGCCGCGCCCACGATCGCCGCCGCCGGTGCCGCCGACCGGATCGTCACCCGCACCTTCGAAGCCGCCGCCTTCCCGGGCCAGTACGGCGATGCCCTCAAAGACATCGAAATCACCGCCCCGACAGCGGAACTCGCTCGTGAGGAGATCATCGCCCGCTCCCCCGACCTGGTGGTGAGCGTCGAGGGACTGTCGGTGACCCCCGACGACCTGGCCCAGGTGAACATCCCGCTGATCGTCACCCGTGGCTACTGCCGCGACGCGGCGGGCACCTTCGAGGACGTCTTCGCCGACATCTCGCTCTACGGCAAGCTCTTCGGCACCGCGGGTGCCGCCGACGCCGAAGTCGCCACGCTGCGGCAGCGGGTGCGAGCGGTCACCGAAAAGCACAGCGGCACAACTGCTCCTCGACGCGCCGCGGCACTGATCCTTTCGCGCGACGGGGCCCAGCTCAAGGCCTACGGTTCCCAGAGCACCGTCCACGAACAGATGCGCATCCTCGGCCTGTCCAACATCTACGGCGACATCGCCAAACGCAATTTCGAAGCCAACACCGAAACGCTCATCGCCCAGGATCCCGAGGTGATCATCCTGCTCACCCAGGGCGACCAGACCCCCGAATCGGTGCGAACCACCCTTCGCCAGCGCCCCGAGCTGGCGGGATTGCGCGCCATCCGCGAGAACCGGATCATCGTCGTACCCTTCGGCTACACCGGTCCGGGACCGGTCGCCGTCGAGGGTTTGGAAGTGCTCGACCGCGAACTGGCGGGCCTGCGATGACCTCGACCACCACCGACTATCTCGTCCGCCCCGCTGGTCCCGGCGACCTGACCGGCGCACGCAGCGTCATGCTCGACACCTTCTACCACGTGTTCGGCATCGGCTACCTGCCCGAACACCACCACGACGTGATCGACCTCGACGCCACGTACCTGCGTCACCCGCGCAATCGCCTGTGGGTGGCCGAGCACGAGGGAGTCGTCGTCGGTACCACCGCGATCCGCGCGCAGGGGCCTGCGCACCCACCCCATCCGGCCGAGCTGGCACGCCGCTATCCCGACGGCACCACCGCCCAGCTGTTCCGGGTCTACGTCCGGCCCGAGCACCACCGGCGTGGGCTGGCCACCCGGCTCGTCACCGCCGCCGTCGAAACTGTCCAGGACACACCGGAATTCGACCGGCTGTACCTGCACACCGACGCGCGGACACCGGGCGCCCTGGAGTTCTGGCTCACCTTCGGCCACATCGTGCACGACGCGCGCGGTCCGCACGACGGATTCCAGACCGTGCACCTCGAGATCCCCCTCGACCGGCCGGATCGGGAACTGGCGCGGTGACGGCTCACACGGCACTATCGAACTCGTGGAACAGCAGCGAAACCGCCCGCGATCGGGTGCCGTGTCGTGACCGTGCTCGCACCGGGAGAGAACCGGCCCGCGCCGGGCGATGAGCTGACCGTCACCGTGGCCTGTTCGGCCCCGGTCGACGTGTCGGCCCTGTTGCTCGACACCGCGGGCAAGGTGCGCTCCGACGCCGACTTCGTCTTCTTCAACCAGCCGACCGGGCCTGGTGTGGTGTACCGGCACGGCAACGGTGGGCCCGACATCGTGCAGGTGAAGACCTCCGCGCTGCCCGCCGACGTGGACAAGGTGGTGGTCACGGCAAGCCTCGACGGACGCGGACCCGCCACCTTCGCCGCCGTCGGCAACCTCACCGCCACCATCCAGTCCGGGCCGACCGCCCTGACGTTCCCCGTCTCCGGGCTCACCACCGAGAGTGGTGTGGTGTGCGTGGAGATCTACCGACGCGGCGGGGCGTGGAAGGTGCGCGCCATCGGCCAGGGATACGACGACGGACTCGCGGGCATCGCGTCGGCCTACGGGGTGAACCTCGACGACGAACCGGAACCCGCCGCGCCCCAAGGGAATACGACACTTCCCGCGCACCCGCCACAGGGCGCGCCGCAGCATCCCGGCGCCCCGATGCCTCCCGGGCAGCCCCCGGTGGGCGGGGGTCACCCCCTTCCTGGTCACGGCGTTCCCGGGCAGTTCGCACCTCCCGGACCACCTGGCGCGTACCCACCACCTGGGCAGGCCCCGGCCCCCGGACAAGGCGCCTACACCCCTGCGCCCGGACATGCACCAACCCCCGGACCGGCGGCCTACCCGCCGCCCGGGCAGTTCCCCCCGCCTGGTCAACCGGGTTCCCCACCACCCGCTCACCCTGGTGCGCAATCTTCGTACGCCTCTCAGCAAGGAGCCCCGCCCGTGCACAGCGACCTGTTCGACCCCTCGCATGCCGAGGTCAACGGCCTCGGTATCCAGAAGCAGGGCGGCAAGATGGTCAAGGTCGGGTTGAACGGGGAGGTGATGGCGCGGTCCGGCTCGATGGTGGCCTACCAGGGTGACCTGAAGTTCGAAGCGCTCGGCTCCGGCGGCATCGGCCGCGCGATCCGGCAGCATCTCACCGGCGAGGGTGTGCCGTTGATGAAGGTGAGCGGGCGCGGCGACCTGTTCCTGGCCAACAGCGCCGCCGACGTGCACATCATCGACCTCGACGGCTCCGACGGTCTCACCATCAACGGCGCCAACGTGCTCGCCTTCGACTCCACCCTGCGTTACGACATCGGCCGGGTACAGGGCGCGGCCGGAATCGCCTCCAACGCGGGTCTTTTCAACTGCGTCTTCACCGGCCGCGGCCGCATCGCCATCACCACCCACGGCACCCCGGTCGTCCTCACCGTCGACCAGGCCACCTACGCCGACCCCAACGCCGCCGTGGCCTGGTCCTCCAGCCTGCAGACCGGCATCAAACGCAACGACTCCTTCGGCCTGGGCCGCCTCATCGGCCGCAGCACCGGCGAAGCGAGCACCCTGTCCTTCTCCGGCCGCGGCTTCGTCATCGTCCAGCCCTCCGAACTCCCTCCCGGCGGCCTCCTCGGCGGCACCGGCGGCGGCCAGCAAGCAGGCACCGGCGGCAGCCTCTTCGGCTGAACGGCGTTTACACCGGGTCGGGCCGTCGGCCACGCAATCGACCGCCAATGCCCGAAACGTCAGCGACGGAGCACCCCGGCGCCCATACGGTCGAGTGCTGCGGCGCTGCTCGCGCATCCTGCAGCCACTGAAAGACCCGGTCAGCGGTGCGGCGTGCCCTGCTCATCGGGAGCGTGACGCCGCCACACCAGCAGCGCACAGCCGACGATGACGCCCGTCGCGATCAGGACGGGCGTCTTGCTGTCCAGCGCCGGGGAGTACGTGTCGGGAACGTACGCGGTCCACCCGGACTCGCTGCCTCCGGTGAACCGGGTGTCTCCGAGCAACGTCGCGACGAACAGCACGGCGAATGCTGTGACGGCGGTAGTCGGTGCGGCGGGAAAACACGTGCCGATCGCGAATCCGGCCACGGCGGGCAGCAGGAAGCGGAAGGTGAGGTCTGTGAGGGTCGTGGAGTCGACGACGGCCGGGAGCAGCCCACTGACGGTGACCACCCCGCACCCGAGAATTCCTATCAGCGGCCGCCGACGAGCTACGCCGATCAGCACACCGACCACCACCAGCCCGATCTGCGCCGACGCACCGAGCCGATCCGGCCCGGAGACCGCCGACGAGTCCACGGCGAGCATCGCCGCCACCGCCAGCACCGTCAGCACGGCCGTTCCGTCCTGCCGCGGCAACCGAAAGCTCAGCGCGACAAGGGCGATCACGGCGACCGTCGCTACCGCGACAGCAGGATCTCCACCGGCCTGGGCGGTCACCGCGACCGACACCGCCAGGCTGAGCGGGACAGCGATGCCCGTCAGCACTTCCCGGCCGGTGGCCTCGCCATCCACCGCCTGCCCGCGAAACCCGTAGACGACCAGCGCTGCCACCAGTGCGACGAGTACAGCCCAACTCACTGCAGGCCCGGAAGTCGACGGTGCTTCCAGGTAGTCCGCGTACCGCTCCGGCATCCCGGTATCGACCTCGAGTCGCTCGCCGTACAGCGCCGCGATCAGCGAGCCGGCCACGAACCACACCCGCGCGCCCACCGGAAGCACGGCTGCCCCGATAACCAGCCCGGCACCGACCGCGACCACCACGCGCTGTTCCACAGCCGTACCGGCGCCTGCCACAAGCAACACGATCCCGACCGACCCGGCGACCGAGACAACGATCCGACGCGGCGCGAACCGACTGATCAGAGCGATGGTCAGCACCGCGACGACGGCAGCCCCGGTCGCCTCGTACACCGGCTCCGGCGGAAACAACCAGCCCGATCCGGACGCGACAACAGCGAACGCACGGTCGGCACACGCGATCGCACATCCGCTGACATACCCGCCGATCAAGCCGACCGCCGCAGCGACCACCACACGCATGTTCATTCACACCCCTGCCGTCCGAAACAGCGCCCACGCCGCCGACGAATCGCCCGCCATGGTGAAACGGTTCGGTGCCGTCGGCATCGCCGGTCGTGGAGGCTACGACGGTAGCTTCCGTTTCAGCGTTCGGTGTGGCTCCGCGTCCGAGCGGCGCCCGGCATGTCGGACCGCGAGTGCGAGGCGACGAGGCCCCGTCTACGACCCCGCGCGCTCCTTGCGGGCCTGCCGCCGAGCCTCGCGCATTTCGTTGAGTTCCTGCTCCAGGCTCTCGGCGATGCGGAACTGGCCGGTGTCGTAGATGCTGGTCGGCTCGATGGCCTCGTAGCCGAAGTTGGCTTCGGCGAAGGCCTTTTCGACTCGGGCCTCGATGTCGGAGATCGTGCTCTTGCGGGCGGCGGGGACCGAGTCGGTGGTCTTCACCTGCTCGACCGGCTTGGGTGTTTCCTTCACCGGCTCGGCGGCGGCGACGACGGTCTTCTTGGCCGTTGCCTTGTCGCCCGAGGACGGCTTGCCGATGCCGAAACGCTTGCGCTTCTCGGCCGGCCTGCCGTTGGAGACCGGCTCGGACGGGGTCCAGGCGGGTTCGCGGGTGATCGGGGCGGTCACCGACGGCGCGGGCGGTGCCGACTCGATGCGGGTGCTTCCGGTCATCGGCGGGGTGTAGGTGAGGCGCACGCCGTCGACGGCCTGCCGGTTGAGGATGCTCTCGGCGGGGTCGGGCAGGTCCCTGACCTGGCTGGTCGCCCGGGTGATCGCCAGGCCGTACCTGGCACTCACCGCGTCGTGGATGAGCAGCGCGACGCCGATCATCACGGGCGCGACGGCGTGCACGGCGGCGTCGTACCAGCGGCCGTCACGCACATAGGGATAGGTGTTGAGCGTGACGGTGAGCGAGAGCAGCGCCATTTCGGCCAGCGCAACCTGACGCCGGTTGTCGATGACTCCCCACTCGGCCACCTTGTTGGTGCCGACCATGATGATGATCAGACACACGCTGATCATGGCCTCGAGCAGGTAACTGAACCAGAACAGCGGGTCGGTCGGCCCGCCGGGCGCGATGTTCTGCTGCACGTTCACCGCCGACCACAGCATGCCGGCGGCGACCACGCCCGCAAGGGCTTTCAGTGACCAGGACCGGTGCCGATACAGCGAGGCGAGTTTGGCGTGCGGGCTCGATTCGCGCCGCTGGGCGGCCATCGCCTTCCTGGCGAGCAGCAGATCTCGCATGTCGGCCTTCTCGATAGCTTCGGTGGTCTGCCTTGCACGGTCCGAGGCCTGCGCCATCGCCTGGGTGTGTTTCCAGCGCTGCTCGCGATCCTGTTCGCGGATGCGTTCGGCGAGTTCACGTTCGGCGCGCAGTTCGTCCTCGGACAGGGCGTCGGTGAGCGCCGGGTCGAACTGGTAGGCGAGTCGTCCGCGCGCCCGTTCGACGCGCTGGGCGAGCTGGCTGACGTCGTCCTCGAGGGGCGATTCGCTGGTCATGCCAGACCACCGCCCCGGGATCGCGATGGCAGACAGGTGAGCACACGTGTGAACGGCACACGCCATTCTTAATGCATTCACCCTCCGGCGCGAAACCGATGCTCCCACACCACTGCCCAAATGCGGCGCGCCGCGAGCGACACGCGCATTTCACACCTGCGGCCGAAACAGCCCACTTTTCACTTCACTGCGGCTCAAATGTTGTCGAACACCGTTCGCCACCCCGACCGAAGCCGCTATTGTCACTCCGCCAATATTGGTACACACTGTATCCGTAACCACCGGTCACGCCTGAGGCCGGTGCTGTGCCGAGCCGTAATAAGGAGACTCGATGGCCGCCAATCGGTCCAGCTGGATGAACGAGGATCTGGACGCCCTGCGCGACCTCGCCCGCGCCTTCATGGCCAAGGAACTCGTCCCGAATATCGACAAGTACCGCGAGCAGCACCATGTGGATCGCGACCTGTGGAACAAGGCGGGCGAAGTAGGTCTGCTCTGTCTGTCGATCCCGGAGGAGTACGGCGGCGGTGGCGGCACCTTCGCCCACGAGGCGGTGCTGATGGAGGAGCAGGCGCGCGCCGTCGACACTTCCTGGGGCGTGAGCCTGCACAACGGCATCGTCGCCCACTACCTGCTCGCCTACGGCACCGAGGAGCAGAAGAAGCAGTGGCTGCCCAAGATGGCCTCCGGTGAGGTCGTCGGCGCCATCGCCATGACCGAGCCCGGCACCGGCTCCGACCTGCAGGCCGTGAAAGCCAAGGCGATCCGCGACGGCGACGAGTACGTCATCAACGGCTCCAAGACCTTCATCACCAACGGCGCCCAGGCCGACCTCATCATCCTGGTCGCCAAGACCGACCCCACCCAGGGCGCCTCCGGCGTCTCGCTGGTGCTGGTCGAGGCCGACCGCGAGGGCTTCCGTCGCGGCCGCGTGCTCGACAAGATCGGTCAGAAGGGCCAGGACACCTCCGAGCTGTTCTTCGAGGACGTGCGCGTCCCGGTGAGCAACCTGCTCGGCTCCCAGGAGGGCCAGGGCTTCGTCCAGCTGATGCAGCAGCTGCCCCAGGAGCGCCTGATCGTGGCCCATGGCGCGGTCGCGGGCATGGAGGTGGCGCTCGAGCACACGCTGCGCTACACCAAGGAGCGCGAGGCGTTCGGCCGCCCGGTGTTCGGTTTCCAGAACACCAAGTTCAAGCTGGCCGAGGTGGCCACCGAGGCCCGCATCGCGCGCGTGTTCATCGACGACTGCATCGAGAAGCACCTGCGCGGCGAGCTCGACATCCCCACCGTCGCGATGGCCAAGTGGTGGTGCACCGACAAGGCGATGCAGATCGCCGATACCTGCCTGCAGCTGTTCGGTGGCTACGGCTACATGAACGAGTACCCGATCGCGCGCATGTGGGTGGACAACCGCGTGCAGCTGATCTACGCGGGCACCAACGAGATCATGAAGGAGATCATCGCGCGCAGCCTGTAGGACCGCGGGCGGAACCGTCCGACCTATCCGTATCCGCAACCGGGACGAATGTTCTTCGGAAAGCGGTACGAACAGGACAAGGATGGTGCGGCGAAACGTGGACAGGGAACCGGGACTGCCTGCCCGCGCCGACATGATGCGTGCCGTGTGCGGGGTCGCCGGGTCCGCCGATCCCGTGCTCGCGGCCGCGCACGAACTGGCGGCCCTGCACGAACGCCGCGAACAGCTGGTGCCTGGCGACACCAGCGATATCGATTGGGAGCGCGCCCGGTTGGTCTGCGAGATCGACCGCTGGGTGCTGCTCCGCTCGCCGAAACCACCGACCACGGCGCCGATGCACACCGAGAGCATCGGCGCCGTTGTCGATCGCATGGCCCATTTCGCCGCGCTCACCTACCGGGCGCTGGCCTGCGGCGCCGAGGCCGATTTGCGCGCCGCCCAGCAGCGGCTGCACGAATTGGCCTGCGGCTACGACGATCTCGTCGCCGAGGTGGCCAACGGCACGCGCCGCCTGCCCGATGGCTCCGACGACGCCCCCTACAGCGGCCGCGACCAGGCCGACCAGCATCGGCCGGGCACCGAATAGCCTTCTTCAATACATTCGCAGCGCGACCAACCGCCAGGTGTCCTTGCCTGATTCGATCCGTCCGGCGATGGCGAGAGTGCGGTCGCCCCGCTGATACAGGGCGAACACTTCAGCTGCTCCAGGTTCCGCCGAGGTCTGACGTACACGCGTGAGATTGGCGGCGCCCAATCCCTTTCCGGGAACCAGATCCTGGGCGAGCATGGTGGCGACCGCCGACACCACCAGCGGATCGGCGAAGGGTCGCAGATGCGTCACCGACCGACGCCGATCGAGAACTTCGAGCACCCACCGCAGCACCTGCTCGGCGAATCGCATTGTGTCCGTGTGCGCTTCGGCGACCGGCGTCTGCGCCACACACGCACCGCGCACCGCGCGCCTGATCCCGGCGGGCGTCCCGTGCCCGGACCGCCGCGTGCGCGCCCGGGTAACCCGGTGCGGCACAACCGCTTCCGATCGCCCGCCGGGCTCCAAGCGCGGCTCACAATGCGGCGCGGGCAACAACGACGTTCCATCCATCGACCCAGACATGGGCTGTCCCCTCGAGTCCCGCCCACACACTCCCCAGTGATGGCGCACAGCATGCCACGACCCTCCGACAAGTGTGCGCGGAATCGACACGGACAGGCTGGTCAGAACAGTGTCATCGGTTCCTCGGTACCGCCGGCGGGTTGCGGTGGCAACTCGGGAATCACCGTGGCGACCTCGGCGTGGAACCGGCGGGCCAGGTCGCGGGCGGCTGCGTTGTCGGGTGTGTGCACGAAGACCGTCGGCGACCGGCCTTCCCGCAACCACTGCGCCACCGTCTCCACCCAGGGCTCCCACCCGGCTACCGTGCGCTCCTCGTCGGAACGGCCGTGATAGCGCACGATCGGGTACTCGGTGAGCGCTCGGGTACGCCTGGGTACCCGAGGCTTCTTCGCCCGCGCCTCCACCTCGGCCGGGTCGGCCGACGGCCCGTCGAACAGCACCGTCGTGTCGAAGGGGACCCATTCGGCACCGATCCGACCGAGCACCCGTTCCAGCTGCACGGCGGCGCGGTCGTCGGTGAAGAAGGCCGGGTGCCGCACCTCGACGGCGCAGCGCAGACCCGAGGGCAGCTCCCGCTGGAACCGGGCGAGCGCGCCGAGATCACCCGGACCGAACGACGCGGGCAGTTGCAGCCACAGCGCGTGCACCCGGGAACCGAGTGGCGCCATCACGTCCAGGAAGGCCGCGAGTTCGGCGCGCGCGTCGACGAGCCTTCGTTCGTGGGTGATCGCCCTCGGCGGTTTGAGGACGAATCGGAAGTCCGGCGCGGTCTGACGCGCCCAGGATTGCACCGTCGAGGCCGAGGGGGTCGCGTAGAAGGTCGTATTGCCCTCCACTGCGCCGCAGTGCGCGGCGTAGGAACGCAGCTTCTCGGCCGACGCGGGCCACTGCGGATGAGTCCACATCGCACACCCCACCCGCAGCTCACGCACTACCCGACCGTATTACAGCGAGCGCCCGTCCCTAAAATGAGACCGGTTGCCACCATTTCGCCCGTGCGCGTTTCCCCGGTGCGCGCACGACGGAAAGGGCCTGTGATGGCGATTCTCACCAGCGAGCGGCCCCGTGCCGTCCCGGCGACCCGCGCCTGGCAGGCGGTCTCGGCCGCCGTGGTGGCGATCGCCTGGGGCGGCAACGAGTTCACCCCGTTGCTGGTGATGTACAAGGGGCACGGACTGGCCGCCACGGCCGTCGATCTGCTGCTTTTCTACTACGTGCTCGGCATCGTGCCCGCCCTGCTCATCGGCGGTCCGCTGTCGGACCGCTTCGGCAGGCGCCCGCTCATGCTGCCCGCCCCGCTCATCGCCGCGGCCGGTTCGCTGTTGCTGGCGGCGGGGGCGTCGTCGGTGCCGATGCTCGCGGCCGGGCGGATGCTGTGCGGTGTCGCACTCGGGCTGGCGATGGCCGTCGGCGGCAGCTGGCTCAAGGAATTGTCCGGGCCAGGCGTCGGCGCCCGGCGCTCGGCGATGAGCCTGACCGCGGGTTTCGCCCTCGGCGCGGGTGTGGCGGGCGTGCTCGCACAGTGGGGTCCGCTGCCCGATTCCACCGCGTATCTGGTCAATGTGGCGCTGTGTGTCCTGGCCACGGCCTGGCTGGTGCGAGCACCGGAAACCGTGCGGCGACAGACACATCCGACCCGGCTGCTCCACGATCTGAAGATCCCCGCCGCAGGTCACCGCCGCTTCCTCCGGGTGGCGGTGCCCGTGGCCC
The DNA here is from genome assembly GCF_020216065.1 of Nocardia rosealba. Classification (GTDB taxonomy): domain Bacteria; phylum Actinomycetota; class Actinomycetes; order Mycobacteriales; family Mycobacteriaceae; genus Nocardia; species Nocardia rosealba. Next base: position 11,940 of record NZ_JAIWNA010000004.1, on the reverse strand, counting down.
TGTGGTTGTTCACCGCCAACGCCACCGCCTACGCCGTGCTGCCCACGCTCATGCTCGGGCAGGTCGGCGACGCCCCGATCGCGTTCTCCGCGCTGGTCACCATGGTCACGCTCGGTTGCGGTTTCACCATTCAGTCGGTCGCGCGCCGCATCGACCGGCCCGGCACCGCCCGCGCCGCGGTGCTCGCGCTCGTGCTGCTCACCGCCGGCATGCTGCTCGCCGCGTGGACCGCGTCGACCCTCACCATCGGCGCGACACTGCTCACCGCCGTCGTCCTCGGCAGCGGATACGGCATCGGCCTGGTCGCCGGCCTGCAGCAGATCGAGCGGATCGCGGGCCCCGGCGACCTTGCCGGGCTGAACGCGGTGTTCTATTCGGTGAGCTACCTCGGATTCGGTGTGCCCGCGATCCTGTCGGCACTGCACGGCAGCTTCGGCTTCGGCTATCCCGCCATGTATCTGGTGACCGCGGCGATCGCCGCGGGCTGCCTCGCGCTGGTCGCGGCCAACTATCGTGAACGAGTATGAGCACCGACCCGGTCGAAACCCTGCGCCGCTGGGCGGATTCGGGCGCGATCTGGCGGGTGCTCACCCGTCGCGCCGACAGCGTCACCATCGGCTTGTTCGAATGCACCGGCGGCCAGGAGGTCGACCGGTTCACCTCCACCGACCCCGCGCTGCTGCGGTTCCTCGGCGAACGGACGAGCAGCGATAGCTGACCGATACTCCCCGCCGGGCTAGGCTGGGTTCCGTTATCGCTTCACACCCCGTCGGCCGTCCCACGGCCGGATCGTCAAGTGAGGAGAGATCATGTCGGCACCTGCCAAGGGACTGGTCGCGGGAACCTGGGTCATCGACCCCGCCCATTCCAGCCTCGAATTCTCGGTTCGTCACCTCATGGTGAGCAAGGTGCGCGGCCGGTTCACCGACTTCTCCGGCACCCTCGTCGTCCACGACGACGGCACCGCCGACGCCGAAGCCGAGATCCAGGTCGCCTCACTCACCACCGACAATCCCCAGCGTGACGCCCATTTGGCCACCGCCGACTTCTTCGACGCCGCCAACTATCCGACGGCCACCTTCAAAGCCACCGGATTCAAGGCCCTGAGCACCGAATTCAGTGTCACCGGCGATTTCACCGTCCGTGGTACCACCCATCCGGTCACGCTCGAGGTGGAGTTCCTCGGCACCGGCCCCGGCATGGCCGACGCGCCGGTCGCCGGTTTCACCGCGACCGCCACGGTGAACCGCCGCGATTTCGGCCTCACCATCGACATGCCGATGGCCGACGGTGGCGCGGTGATCGGCGACAAGATCAACCTGACCCTCGACATCGAGGTCGGCCTGCAGAGCTGAGCGGAACCGGACCGAGGGAGGGGCAGATGATCCGACAACGTTGTTCGGCCGCGCTGGCCGCCGTGCTCGTGCTGCTGCTGGTCGCGGCCTGCGGCGGCTCGACCACCGACTCCGGGTCCTCGACCCAGGCCCCACCCGAGGCTGTCGTCTCGGTGTCGCCCGAGTCGGGCGCCACCGAGATCGACCCGCTGGCCCCGGTCCGGGTCAGCACCAGCGAAGGCACGCTCACCTCGGTCACGATGACCAATGAGCAGGGCAGCGAGGTCGAGGGCGTCTTCACCCCCGATCGCACCGCCTGGAAGCCGACCGAACCCCTCGGCTACGGCCGCACCTACACGATCACCGCCGCGACCGACCGCGGCACCGAGCCGACCACCTCGACGTTCACCACGCTCGCCCCCAACAACCAGACCAAGGTGTATTTCCGCACCACGGGCGGCACGGCCCTGTCGCCACAGGGAACCTTCGGCGTCGGCACGGTTGTCGTGGCCCACTTCGACGAGAACGTGCCGGATCGGGCCACCGCCGAACGGCACCTGTCGGTCACCACCGACCCGCCCGTCACCGGCTCCTGGTACTGGCTCGACGACCGCAACGCCCACTGGCGCCCGCAGAACTACTACGAGCCGGGTACCCGCGTGACGCTCGCCGCCGATATCTACGGCAAGGACCTCGGCGGGGGGCTCTACGGCCAGGAGGACACCAAGACCAGCTTCACCATCGGCCCGTCCCACGTGTCGATCGTCGACGACACGACCAAACAGGTCCAGGTCTACGAGAACGGCACGCTGGTGCGCACCATGCCGACCTCGATGGGTCGCGGCGGCAGCGAACAAGTGGCGGGCAAAACCATCTCTTTCTGGACCCAGCCCGGTGTCTACACGGTGATGGACAAGGCCAATCCGGTCGTCATGGACTCCTCCACCTACGGCCTGCCCGTGAACTCGCGCCTCGGCTACAAGGAGACCATCGGCTGGGCGACCAGGATCAGCACCGACGGCATCTACCTGCATCAACTCGACGACACCATCTGGGCGCAGGGCAACACCAACGTCTCGCACGGCTGCCTCAACCTCAGCGGGGAGAACGCGCGCTGGTTCTACGAGTTCTCCCAGCCCGGTGATGTGGTGGAGATCCGCAATACCGGCGGCGCACCGCTCGAAGTGTGGCAGAACGGTGACTGGAGCGTGCCCTGGGACCAGTGGCTGGCGGGTAGTGCCCTGAGGTGAACCGGATCGATGAACCACCGGCGCCCTGGCCGCGCCGGCAGCCACCCAGGCGTATCGGCGCCCCACCCGTCCCCCGGTCGACCGGCCGTGCCCGGCTCCGCCGCATCGGCTCGATCGTCACCAGGATGTTCGTCGCCGCCGCCGCGCTCGCGGTGCTGGCGGGTACGGGCCTCGCCTGGTCGGCGAAGAACGGTTTCGATGCCGGTTTCCTGCACTCCGACGCCCTCGGCGACGACGCGCCACGCTCGCTCGACGGCGCGGTCAACATCCTGCTGATCGGCCTGGACACCCGCAAAGACCTCGACGGCAAGGACCTGCCGAAAGCGATCCTCGACCAGCTGCACGCCGGTGACGGCAGCGAAGGTGGCTACAACGCCAATTCGCTGATCCTGCTGCACATTCCGGCGGATATGAGCAAGATCGTCGCCTTCTCCATCCCCCGCGACAACTATGTGGCGGTCACCGGCATCCCCGGCTACTCGCGCATCAAGATCAAAGAGGCATACGGCCTGAAAAAGGCTGTGGTGCAGGCGAAACTGATGGAGCAGGGCGTCGACGACCCCGTAGAACTCGAGCGCCGCAGCCGGGAGGCGGGCCGCGAATCCATCGTCACCACGGTGCGCAACCTGGTCGGAGTGCCGATCGACCGGTTCGCCGAGATCTCGCTCGCCGGGTTCTACGACCTGGCCGACGCGGTGGGCGGCGTCGATGTGTGCCTGACCAACGCCGTCGACGACAGCGAGTTCTCCGGCGCGGTGTTCCCCGCGGGCCGTCAGCATCTCGACGCGTCCCAGGCCCTCGCGTTCGTGCGCCAGCGCCACGGTCTGCCCAACGGCGACCTCGACCGCACCCACCGCCAGCAGGCCTTCCTCACCTCGGTTGCCAAGTCGCTCAAGGACTCCGGCACCCTCACCGATCTGAGCAAGCTGTCGGCGCTGATGGATGCGGCCCACCGCGACGTCGTGCTGTCGCAGGGCTGGGACCTGTTCGAGTTCGTCCGCGACCTCGGTGCGGCGGGCAGCATCCCGGTCGAGTTCCGCACCCTGCCGGTGTTGCGCTACGACGTGATCGACGGTCAGGACGTCAATATCGTCGACCCGGCCGCCATCAAACGCGAGGTGCGCGCGGCTTTCGGCCAACAAGCCCCGACAACCACTGTGGCGGCGGCGAATCCCGATGCCGTGGTGGACGTGCACAATGTCGGCTCGACGACAGGGCAGGCCGCCCAGGTGTCGAAGATGCTGACCGCGCGCGGCTACGGCACGGGCGAGGTCGGCAGCGGTGACGGCAACGACGAGCCCTATTCGGCGGTCACCTACGGCCCCGGCGCCATCCACGACGCGCGCGCTGTCGCCGAAATCCTCGGTGGCCTACCGGTTTCCGCGTCGCCCTGGGTGGAGGACGGCCACGTGCGCGTCGTCCTCGGCGCCGACTTCACTCCCCCGGCCGAACTGAGCCCGACCACCACCACCCGCCCCGTCACCACGACCAGCAGCGTCGCCGGACAGCCCCTGCCGGACGCAGGCAAACCACTCACCACCAACATCGGCGACACGATCCCCTGCGTGAACTGAGCCGCTCCGCAGCCGACGACAAAACGGCCCGGCCACCGGTTTCCCAGCGGCCGAGCCGTTTTCGGTGAACTCAGTCGACCGGAGCGTCCGGGTAGTCCTGCTGCCGGTAGCCCCCACGCAGCGTCCCGTCGAGGTAGGCCGCCCGGCACGCACGCCGGGCGATCTTGCCGCTCGAGGTCCGCGGAATCGAACCGGCAGGCACCAGCAGCACATCACGCACCGTCACACCGTGCCTGCGCGAGATCGCCGCACGCACCGTTTCGATGATCGGCTGCGGATCGAGTTTCGCCGCCCCCGAACCTCTTTCGGCCACCAGGACCAACTGTTCGGCGATGTCGTCGGCATCGGCCACCCGCACCGGCGCGGGCAATTCTCCCGCCGGAACCGAGAACGCCGCGATGAAGCCCGGCCGCAGCGCGTTGCTCGCTTCCTGTGCCGAATACTCGAGGTCCTGCGGGTAGTGATTACGTCCGTCGACGATGACGAGGTCCTTCACCCGGCCGGTGATGAACAGTTCCCCGTCGTAGTAGGCACCGAAGTCGCCGGTGCGCATCCAGGTCGCGTCCTCCGGCGCGCCCTCGGCGCGGCTGCCGACCGGATTGCGGGTCACCCGGTTGTGGAAGGTCTGCGCGGTCTCCTCCGGCCGCCCCCAGTAGCCGATGCCCATATTGTCGCCGTGCAACCAGATCTCGCCGACCTCACCGTCGCACCGCTCGATGCCCGTCTCCGGATCGACGATCACGGCCCACTGCGACCTGGCGACATACCCGCACGACACCTGCGCCACCGCCTGCGCGGCGTGCTCGTCGACCTCGACCATGCGTCCGGCATTGAGCTTGCCCCGGTCCACATAGACCACCCGCGCCTCGTCCTCGCGGCGGGTGGCCGACACGAACAGCGTCGCCTCGGCCATCCCGTAGCAGGGTTTGATCGCGGTCTTGGACAGCCCGAACGGCGCGAACGCCTCGTTGAACTTGCGCATCGAGGCCACCGACACCGGTTCGCTGCCGTTGATGAGCCCGATCACGTTCGACAGGTCGAGCGTCTCGTCGCCTTTGGGCAACCCGCGCACCGCCGCGTGCTCGAACGCGAAGTTCGGTGCGGCCGAGTAGATCTCGGCTCCGTCGGCCTGGGCTGCGAGTTCCTTGATCCAGCGCGAGGGCCTGCGGACGAACGCGCTCGGCGACATGATGGTGATGAACTTGCCGCCGATGGTCGGCAGGATCACGGTGAGCAGCCCCATGTCGTGGAACAGCGGCAACCAGGTGACACCACGCGCGTTCTCGGTGATGCCGATGGCGTCGATCATCTGGAGCAGGTTGGTGCCGACCGAGCGGTGGGTGATCTCCACACCGGCGGGCACCCGGGTGGAGCCGGAGGTGTACTGCAGGTAGGCCACGCTGTCGATCGAGATGTCGGGCCTGCGCCAGCGCGATCCCACCGCGTCCGGGATCGCCTCCACCGCGATGATTCTCGGCCTGCGCGTGTTCGGCTGTTCGCGGAAGAAGTTGCGTACCCCCGCCGCCGAACCCGTGACGGTGAGCACCGCGGCCGGCTCGCAGTCACCGAGCACCGCGTGCAACCGATCGCTGTGCCCTTGCTCCTCCGGATCGAACAGCGGCACCGCGACATTGCCCGCGTACACCGCCGCGAACAGCGCCACCACGTAGTCGAGCCCCTGCGGCGCCAGAACCGCAACACGGTCGCCCGGCTCGGTGACCTGCTGCAAACGCGCCGCCACCGCCCGCAACCGCACCCCGAACTCACGCCAGGTGAGCTCCTGGTATTCGCCGTCGCGTTCGCGCGAGTAGTCGATGAACCGGTAGGCCAGCTCGTCGCCGTTGGCCTCGCTGTGCTTGTCGACGAAATCGATGAGCGTCTGGTTACCGGGAATGCGGATGGCGCCGTGCTCGTCGAGGTAGTCGTCGAGTGTCTCGCCGATCATCAGAACCGCCCGAAGGCCAGGGCCACGTTGTGCCCGCCGAAGCCGAACGAGTTGTTCACCGCGTAGTCGATGCGGCCCGGCCGCGCCTGACCCGAGACCACGTCGAGGTCGATCGCGGGGTCCTGGTTCTCCAGGTTCAGCGTGGGCGGGACGATGCTGTCGCGCACGCTGAGCACGGTGATCACCGATTCCAGCGCACCCACCGCGCCGATCGAATGCCCGAGTGCCGACTTCGGCGCGTACACCGAGGCATGCGACCCGATGGCCTTGCCGATCGCGTTGGCCTCGGCGGTGTCGCCGATGGGGGTGGCGGTGGCGTGGGCGTTGATGTGGGTGACGTCGGTGCGGCTGATGCCGCCGGTCTGCATGGCCCGCGTCATCGCCCGAGCCGCACCGGTGCCGTCGGGGTCGGGCGCGACCAGGTGGAAGCCGTCGGAGGTGACTCCCGCACCCAGCAGGCGCGCGTGGATCGTCGCCCCGCGCGCCTTGGCATGGGCCTCAGTCTCGATCACCATCATCGCCCCGGCCTCACCGAAGACGAATCCGTCGCGGTCGACGTCGAACGGGCGCGAGGCGCCCTTGGGGTCGTGATTGCGGGTGCTCATGGCACGCATCTGGGTGAAGGCCGCGATCGGCACCGCCTGGATGCAGCCTTCCACCCCGCCGGTCACCACCATGTCGGCATCGCCCATCACGATCATCCGCCACGCGTTGGCGATGGCCTCCGAACCCGACGAACACGCCGAAACGGGCGTGGAAACGCCTGCGCGCGCGCCCAATTCGACGCCGACACACGCGGCGGCGCCGTTGGGCATCATGGCCGCGACGGTCTGCGGCGACACCTTCCGGTAGCCGCCGTTGGACAGCTTGTCCCGCGCGTACAGCAGGGATTCGGCGCCGCCAAGCCCGGTACCGATGGAGACGCCGAGCCGATCCAGGTCGACCTCGGGGCTGCCCGCGTTGCGCCAGACCTCACGGCCGAGCGCCACGGCCATCTGCTCGACATAGGACAACCGGCGCGCCTCCTCGCGGGTGAGCGAGGCCGCCGGCGACACCTTCAGGTGACCACCGATCCGCACCGGAAGGTCGAAGTCGTCGATGAAGGAGTCCTCCAGGACGTCGATCCCGCTCTCGCCGTTGAGCAGACCTTTCCAGGTCGAGTCGACGTCGCCCGCGATCGACGTGGTCGCCGCAAGGCTCGTGACCACGATGTCCGTCATAATTCTTCGCTCACTCTCTCTAGCTATGCCACGACTGAACGGGAACCGCTGATGGAGCTGAACTGGTGAAGCGTAGAGAATGGCACCGCGTTTCGCCAGGTGCCTTGTGCCGGGTCTATTCTCGGCGACGACCGGCAACATTACCGACTCTTGCTTTTCCCTGCAGCGAAAGGGCACGAGCGTGGCCAGGAACCTCACCCAGCTGGAACTGCTGATCGAATTGGAAGATGTTGCGGCGCGCAATGTCGATCGTCATCTATCGATGGCCAAGGACTGGCACCCGCACGACTACGTGCCGTGGGAGCAAGGCCGCAATTTCGCATCGATGGGCGGAATCGATTGGGCGCCCGAGCAATCCGCCCTGAACGAGGTCGCCAAGGCGGCGATGATCACCAACCTGCTCACCGAGGACAATCTGCCCTCCTATCACCGGGAGATCGCCGAGAACTTCTCCCAGGACGGCGCCTGGGGCACCTGGGTCGGTCGCTGGACCGCCGAGGAGAACCGGCACGGCATCGTGATGCGTGACTATTTGGTCGTAACGCGCGGCGTCGACCCGGTCGCGCTCGAGAACGCGCGGATGATCCACATGACCAACGGCTACTCGGCCATGTCGGTGGTCGACGAGAAGGCCGGCGCCTTCGATGTGCGCGACACTTCCGGCGCCGGCTTCCTGTACTCGGTGGCCTATGTGACCTTCCAGGAACTGGCCACCCGGGTGAGCCACCGCAACACCGGCCGTGCCTGCGACGATCCGATCGCCGACCGCATGCTCGCCCGCATCGCCGCCGACGAGAACCTGCACATGATCTTCTACCGCAACCTGTGCGCGGCCGCCCTCGATCTGGCGCCCGACCAGACCATGGAGGCGATCGCGACCATCGTGGCCGGTTTCCAGATGCCGGGCGCCGGCATGCCCGGATGGCGCCGCAACGGTGTGCTGATGGCCAAGCACGGCATCTACGATCTGCGCCAGCACCTCGAGGAAGTCCTGCTGCCGGTGCTGCGCAAATGGGACATCTTCGATCGCACCGATTTCGGTCCGCGAGGCGAGAAGGCGCGCGACGATCTGGCCGCCTTCCTCGACCGGTTGCGCCACGACGTGGTTCGCTTCGAGGAACAGCGCGATCGCTCACTCGCGCGCGCGAAGCAACGTCAGCTGGTCTGATCGAGCGCGGGCGGCGACCGGTGCACCTGTGGCCGGATCGCCGCTCGCGCATGGTGTTTGTTCCGGTACATCGCGGCGTCGGCGGCCTGGAGCAGTTCGTCGGCGGCGGCCGGTGGCTGTTCGAAGAACGCGGTGCCGATGCTCACGCCCACGGCGAGCATGTGCCCGTCCACCTCGAGCGGCGCCGACAACGCCGCCATCAGCTCGTCGGCCAGCTCGGTCAATGCCTGTTCACCCGAACACTTTTCGACGAGCACGAGGAATTCGTCGCCACCGATCCGCGCGGGCAGCGCCGCGCGCGGGCCGAGGGTGTCGCGAAGGCGGTCGCCGACCACCCGCAGCACCCGGTCACCGATGGTGTGGCCCCACAGGTCGTTGATCTCCTTGAAGCCGTCGAGATCCAGATAGCACACGCCCACCGGCGGTTCGGCGCCCGCGAGCCGGCTGAACAGGTGCGACCGGTTCGGCAGGCCGGTCAGCGCGTCGTGGTTGGCGTCGTGCCACAGCCGGTCGGCCAGCTGCTTGCGCTCGGTGACGTCGACCGCAACACCGACCAGGAACCGGATGGCGCCCTCGGCGTCACGAACCGCCGACATCGACAGGTCGATCGAGGTGACCCGCCCGTCGTCGCGAACGTGTTCGGTCTCGGTCCGGAAGCTCTCCGACTCCCCCGCGACCATTCGCTGCAGTTCGACGAAGGCATCGTTGAGGTTCGCCGGGCCGAGGATGTCGGCGACGGTGCGCCCGACCATCGCCTCGGGGGTCTGCCCGAGCATTTCGGCCAGGGTCAGGTTGCAGTTCACCACGCTGCCGGTCATGTCGACGGTGCCGATGCCGACCAGCGCACCGTCGAATACGGCCTCGAAACGGGCCTCCGACAGGGCCCGCCGGTCCTCTGCCTCCTGCGCGGCCGAGAGCACTGCGGCCAGCGTCTGTTCCTGTTCGGCCAGTGCCGCCGCCCGCAGCGCGGCGGTGAAACCGGCCGCGAAGTCACCCGCCAAAGTAACTGCGCGGCTACGGATTTCGGGGAGAGCCGGGTCGTCGGAGCCGGCGGCGGCGTGCTCGACGAGGTCGGTGCACAGCACCGGAACCGTGCGGCTCACTGCGGCCGGGTCGCGGTAGTTCACCGCGACAAGCATGCGCGCCGCCTGCCGGGCGACATCGGGGTCCTCACCACCGCGCGCGGCATCGATGAGACCCGTGCACAGGGCGGCGAGCATGTCCTCGATCTGGGAGCGGGTGAGGGTGGGAGCGACAACACCGTCGAGCGCGTCAGCCCACCGCTGCGCCAGCTCCCATGACCCCACCGTTCATCCGCCCCTGTCGTCGTCTCTCGCACCGCCGTGACGACGGGCTCAGCCCTTGCGCGCGACCCCACCGAGACCGAGCGAACGCCCGGGCTTCTCGTGCTGATCTCGCTCCGACTCAGGTCGCCACGCCGGCAGTTCCACCACGCCCGGCGACTCCAGATCCCAACCATCGAACATGGCGACGATCGCGTCCTTGGGCCGGAAATGGATACCGACCCGGTTCTCGTTCGCCGCGTTGGCGCTCAGTTTACCCGCGTCCTCCGGCCGCAATTCCGAGGTCAGATGGGAGATGGCGACGAGACTGCCCGGCGCGACCACCTCCCGCAGCGCGCTCACCTTCCCCGCCGGATCGTCGTCGTCGGACACCAGATGCAGCACCGCGATCAGCAGCAGCCCGACCGGCTCCGCGAAGTCGATCAGCCCGGTCTCCCGGACGGCGGCCAGCAGGTCGTCGGTCTTGCGCAGGTCGGCCTCGATCGCGCCCGCCCGCTCGTTCCCGTGCAGGATCGTGCGCGAATGCATGACGGCCACCGGGTCGATGTCGACGTAGAGCACGCGCGCCTGCGGGTCGAGTTCGTGCACGATCTCGTGCACATTGCCCGCGGTGGGGATGCCGGAACCGATATCGAGGAACTGGCGGATGCCCGCGTCGAGCATGAACCGGACGGCCCGCCGCAGGAACGCACGGTTGCTCAGCGCCAGGCGCGGCAGATCCGGCACGAGCTTGGTTCCCATTTCGGCAGCCATCCGGTCGACCGCGAAATTGTGCGAGCCACCGAGTAGTGCGTCGTACATCCGAGCCGGGCTCGGTTGCTGCATATCGACACCGTCCGGTGCCCAGGCAGGCCTGTCCATCGCCGATCAACCCCTGTCTTTCCGCGCCGCGCCCCGGCGGCATTCGATGATCGTAAACTCCGGCACCGACATCGGCGCGGTTCGGTTCACTTGCCGGCGCCGTACGGCTGCGCCCACAGCGGCGCGACATCCGGCGTCATCGTCGCGACGACCGGCACCCCGGCTGCCAGAAAGTTCTCCAGCGCCCGGCGCATATGGTCGGCCGAGGTGATGAGCACCGCCTTTTGCACGCCGAGTGCCGCCATGAGCTGCGCCGAGAATTTCGCGTTCTGCACGGTGGAACCGGCTTCGGTTTCGGCGTGCAGCCGGTGCTTTGCCACGCCGCGTACATGCAGCCAGTCGGCCATCACCTGCGCCTCGGTGACACCGTTGCGCGGATTGCCACCGGTGACGATCACCGGCGAGGCGGGTGACATATAGGCCTGGACCAGCGCGGCGTGCAGCCGGTTGCTCAGTTCGGCACGCATGGTGCCGTCAGGTTGCAGGCCGTAGCCGAGAACGACGATCGCCGTCTCGGGGCCGTAGGTTTCGGGCAGATCGATTCCCGCTACTCCCGCAAGGGAATTCGCGGCGCCGAGCATATCGGCGGTGACCCGGTCGGTGATGCCCGCGAGCGGGTCGGGTCCGGGTTCGGCGGCTACCGGTGCGGCGGTGAGAACCGCCCCGATGAGGGCGGCGGGAAGCACGAGTGCGGCAGCGCCGCGACGGAGAACTTGATGAGCGAGCCGGTCCATGCGACAACCTCCAGAGCGACGTCGCATAATGGTCGCGCACCGGAGCGCCGGGCACAGAGGTTTTTGAAATGTTGCCGATTCGCTTCTGAATCCGCTCCGTGGGACGAAACAGGTCCCCCGGTCTCGGCCGAAGGACCTGCGGTACCTAGGTCAGAACGGCTGGCCTGAGAGCGAGCCGAGGATCAGGATCGGCAGGGCGATCGCCGAGAACAACGCGGAGCGGAGCGGATCGCCGGCCAAGTAGCCCTCGCGCAGCCAAGAAAGAGCGTCAGTAGAACCCATGAACATTCCCTTGTTCGAACGGCTCGAGATCGGTCACCCGGTGAATCGTGTCCTCGCTGCGAGACGTTACCGAGACTCATGACATGCATGCTCAGGAAAACGCAAAAAGGCCCTCCAGCATGGCTGGAGGGCCTTTTCGTGAATGATTGTCCGGCGGTGTCCTACTCTCCCACACCCTGTCGAGTGCAGTACCATCGGCGCAGGTGGCCTTAGCTTCCGGGTTCGGAATGGGACCGGGCGTTTCCCCACCGCTATAACCGCCGTAACA
>NZ_JAIWNA010000003.1:14881-704561 GCF_020216065.1 Nocardia rosealba | reverse complement strand
GCGCGAACCGCGCTCGAGACTCGCGCTTCGCGCATGCGCTTCGAGCGCTGTTCGCGCGGCCGGGCCGCTGCGCCGCTTCGCGGCGGACCCTCCTCGAGGTCGGGTCGGGCGGGGCTGGGAATGCGGTCATGGCGGACTCGAGTAGTGCCGTGTAGCTGGGTGTGCGGTAGGTGGCGGACTCGAGTAGTGCCGTGTAGCTGGGTGTGCGGTAGGTGGCGGACTCGAGTAGTGCCGTGTAGCTGGGTGTGCGGTAGGTGGCGGACTCGAGTGGCGCCGTGTCCTGGGAGTGCGGTAGGTGGCGCACTCGAGCAGTGCCGTGTGACCGGGAATGCTGACATGGCGGATTGGGGATTCGCAGCTGGTTGTTGGGGCGGGCACAATCGGCGGATGGGTATTACCGGGTCTGTTGATGTGGTTGCTGCTTTGCGGCGGGCGGGGTGTGTGTTCGCCGAAGAGGAGGGCGCGTTGCTGATCGAGGCGGCGGGTGCTGATTCAGCGCGGCTCGACGGGCTGGTGGCGCAGCGGGTTTCGGGGGTGCCGCTCGAATATCTGTTGGGGTGGGTGGAGTTTCGTGGGATGCGGGTCGGGGTGCGGGCGGGGGTGTTCGTGCCGCGTCAGCGGACTGCGTTCCTGGTCGAGCAGGCGCTGCGGGATGTGGCGGCGGAGTCGGTTCGTGTCGTCGATCTGTGTTGCGGTTGTGGGGCACTCGGGCTCACGGCTGCCACGGAACTGACCGGGCGTGGATGTTCGGTCGAGTTGATCGCCGCGGATATCGATCCGGTGGCGGTGGCGTGTGCGCGCGAGAATCTCGCTCCGCTGGACGCACCCGTGTACGAGGGTGACCTCTTCGACGCGCTCCCCACCGAGCTGCGCGGGCGCGTCGACGTACTCCTCGCGAATACACCGTACGTACCGAGCGCCCGCATCGCCGATCTGCCGCCCGAAGCGCGCGAGCACGAGCCACTCGTCGCACTGGACGGTGGCGACGACGGTCTCGCGATTTTCCGGCGGGTCGCCGAGGGGGCGGCGCACTGGCTGGCACCCGGCGGCTCGGTATACGTGGAAACCGGGACGGGACAGGTGGATTCGGCGCTGGCCGTGCTTCGCGAGCACGGATTGGCGCCCCGGGTCGAGCATTCCGAGGAGTACTACGCCACGGTGGTGATCGGCACCCGCCGGGACTGAGCAGACACAACGATGCCCCCGCCGACCATCGGGTCGGCGGGGGCATCGCGATGGCTACTTACGTCCGGTGAAGTGATCCATCGAGTGGTACACGCCGACCGCGTTGAGGTACAGATCGCGGATCTTGATCGGCAGCAGACCGGTGAGCGCGCGGTTCATCCGCGAGGTCCACGGCAGCACCACCAGGGCGCCACCGTTCTTCATCTCCCGCCACGAGGTGTCGACGACGTCGTTCTGCTCGAGCATGGGGGTGAACAGGATGCCCTTGGCGCCGTCGAACATGCCGGTGTTGATGTAGGTGGGACAGACCGTTGTCACCTTCACGTGGTCGTGTCCGGCCTGCTCGAGCTCGAGCCGCACCGAATCCGACCAGCCGAGCGCCGCCCACTTCGACGCCGCGTACACCGCCATGCGCGGGTTGGCGACCAGACCGGCCGAGGACGCGATGTTGAGGATGCGCGCCTGACCGGCACCGGCCACCATGCCGGGCAGGAACTCGAGGGTGACGTACATCGGGGCCAGCGAGTTGATCGCCATGGTCTTGTCGATGTCGGCGCGGTTCTCGGTTTCCCAGAAGTAGGTGTTGCCGCGCACGATCCCGGCGTTGTTGACCAGGATGTCGATGCCGCCGATCTCCTTGCGGACGGCCTCGCCGTTCTCGCGGATGGAGTCCTGCGACGACACGTCGACCACGTACTGATGCACCTTGCCGCCCTGCGCGGACAGCTGTGCGGCGGTCTCGCGCAAGGCGATCTCGTTGATGTCCCACAACACCACCGCGTCGGCACCCTCACGCACCGCGTGCTCGGCGAACAGCTTGCCAAGACCCATGGCGGCGCCGGTGACCAGCACCCGCTTGCCCGCGACCGATTCCATCTTCATGTGCTACCTACCCCTGCTCGTTCGTGCGCGCTACTTCTGGCGCAGCGTCTTCATGGCACCGAGAACCAGCGTCATCGTTTTGGCCCACAGCTGCTCGGACATACCGGGCAGCGGCCCGATCGGCAGCACGCGCTGCACCGCGACGGTCTGGGTGTCGACGTACTTCAGCAGGCCCTCGGGGCCGTGGCGACGGCCCTGTCCCGAGATCCCGAGACCACCCGAGGGTGCGTCGATGCTGCCCCATGCGGCGGCGAAACCGTCGTTGACGTTCACCGATCCGGCGTTGATCCGCGCCGCGACCTCGCGAGCCCGGTCCACGTCGCGGCTCCACACGCTGGCGTTGAGACCGTAGGCGGTGTCGTTGGCCGCCTCGATGGCGTCTTCGTCGGAGTTCACCTTGTAGACCGAGACGACCGGGCCGAAGGTCTCCTCGCGGTAGACCGTCATGCCGGGGGCCACGTCCACGAGCACGGTCGGCTCGTAGAAGTAGGGGCCGAGGTCGGGGCGGGGGCGGCCGCCGGCGAGGACCTTGGCGCCCTTGGCGACCGCGTCGTCCACGTGGGCGGTGACGGTGTCGAGCTGACGCTGGAAGGTCAGCGAACCCATGTCGCGGCTGTAGTCGAGTTCGCCGCCGAGCGACATGTTCTTGACGTTGCCGACGAATTCGGCGACGAACTGGTCGTAGACCGAGGCGTCGACGTAGATGCGTTCCATCGACTCGCACAGCTGACCGGCCGAGGAGAAGCACGCGCGCACAGCCACTTTCGCGGCCTTGGACACGTCGGCGTCGGCCAGGACGAGCAGCGGGTTCTTGCCGCCGAGCTCGAGCGAGTAGCCGATCAGGCGTTCACCCGCCTGCTGGGCGATGGTGCGGCCGGTGGCGCTGGAACCGGTGTAGTCGACGTAGTCGGCACGCGCGATCACGTCGCCGCCGATCTCGCGCCCGCGCCCGAGTACCGCCTGCCACAGCCCGCGCGGCAGACCCGCGCGCTCGGCGGCGTCGATGGCCCACAGGGCCGACAGCGCGGTCTGGTTGTCGGGGCGCGCGATCACCGCGTTGCCCGCGATCAGGGCGGGCAGGGCGTCGGAGGCCGACAACGCGAGGGGGTAGTTCCACGGCGAGATGACCGCGACGACGCCCTTGGGGCGGTTGTGCACGTCGACGGCGGTGAGCACCGGGAGCACACCGCGCGGCTTGCGGTCGGCCAGCAGTTTGGGGGCGACGGCGGCGTAGTAGCGCGAGTTCAGCGCGACGTCGGCGACCTCGTCGAAGGCGTGCGGGCGCGACTTGCCCGTCTCGGTCTGCACGATGTCGAGCACCGTCTCCTGCTCGGCGAGCACGATGTCGTGGAAGCGGCGGACGATCTCGACGCGCTGCTTGACCGGCACCTTGGCCCAGTCGCGCTGCGCGTGCCGGGCGACGGCGAACGCGCGGTCGATATCGGCGATCGAGGACTGGGGCAGGTCACCGATCTTGTGGCCGGTAGCGGGAGCGAAGACCTCGACCGACGGTGCGCCACCGGCGACGGCCCGGTCGAACAGAGGCTTGACCAGCGTTTTCGGCAGCGCGGTCGGTTCGGCGGTCAATTCGGGGGCGGTCGTCATTGTCGGCCCTTCTCCTCACCAGGTGGTCGCGCGGTGCAGGCGCGGATATTCGGCTATTTGCTGAACACTGGTGTTAGATTAATGCGTGGGCCCGGGTTCGTGTCAAGCTTTCGGCAGCGAGTTCGCCGACGGAGTGGAGGTGCGATGACCGAGGAGGCGACGTCGGTGCGTCGCGGTAGGCCACCGCAGACCCAGGAGCAGGCCGAGGAAGTGCGCGCCCGGATCGTCGAGGCGACCGCGGCGGTATTCGCGCGCAATGGTTCGCGCGGGTTGAGTGTCGCGCAGATCATCGAGCAGGCCGGTCTGGCGCGCCCGACCTTCTACCGGTACTTCAGCAATGCCGCCGAACCGTTGCGCGCGGTGCTCGACGCGAGCAACGACGGGCTGGTCGGTGGGATCAGCGCGGCGCTGGCCGGGACCGACGAGCCGGTGCAGCTGGGCATCCGGCTCATCGACGCCTATGTGGACTGGGCGCGCGGGCACGGTGCGATGCTGCGGCCGTTGTTCGCCGAGTTGCACGATCCGGGTTCGCCGGTGTCGGCCTATCGGGAACGCGCGCTCGACGACATCCGCGATCTGGTGCGCAAGACGTTCGGCGAGCTCGGCCGTACGGTGCCCGCGCCGCTCGATCTGGACGCGGCGCTGCACGTGTGCGAATACGTGGTGTACCGGCTCACGGCCGATGCCGAGCCGGGCAGCGATCCTGACCCGATCCTGGTGTCGGAGGCGAGGGTGACCATGATCCGCATCCTGCTGGTCACCCTCGGCACCCGCGACGACCTCGCCTACGCGATGGAACTGCCCGGTCTGTTCCCGGATTCCTGAGTACGCTGCGGGCGGCTCGCCGCGACGAGCGCGACCGACAGCAATGCCGCACCGAGCCAGCCCATCGGCGACAGGCGTTCGGCGAGCACCAGCACCGCCAGCAGAGTGCCGGTGAGTGGCTCGAGCAGGGCGAGCAGGGCACCTGTTCCAGCGCCGACACCGGTGAGACCGCGGAAGTACAGCGTGTAAGCGATCGCGGTGGGGAACAGTCCGAGCGCGAGAATCGTCACCACCGAGCCGGGGGCGAGATCGACGGCTCGTGTGGTGAGAACGGCCGGGACGGCGAGCACAATCGCGCCGATGGTGAATCCGACTCCAGTGGCAGTCACCGGGTCCAGGCCCGGCACCTCGGCCGCCGAGACCAGTGTGAGCAGCGCGAACGCCGACGCCGCGGCGACGGCGAGCGCCGCACCGAACAGCACCCCGGAACCGCCCGCACCCGGAGTTCCGACGAGCAGGACGAGGCCGAGGAGTGCGAGGGCGATGCCTGCCGCGCGGCCTGTATCGAGGCGTTGTCGGCCGGTGACGTATTCGAGCCCGGCGACGATCACCGGGGCCATGCCGATGGTGAGCAGCGTCGCCAGGCTCACCGACGACAGCGCCACGGCACCGAAATAGCAGCCCTGGAAAATCGGCGCGAGCAGGGCGATCGCGGCGATGCGACGCCAGGCTGGTCCACCGCGCGGTATCGCGCGCCGGGTGAGCACGCACAGCCCGAGCAGCAGCAGGCCGCCGACCGCCAGCCGCACAGTGGCGACCGCCACCGGTGACAGTCCCGTCCCGCGCTGGACCACGGTGCCGAGCAGTCCGCCGGTCCCCCACAGGACGCCCGCGAGAACGAGTTCGGTGATGCCTGCCCGGCGGAGTGCGGTGGGCCGGGACGCTCGCCCGGCAAGAAGAGAAGACATGAAAGCTCCTGCGACAGAAGGAATGAGTGGTCGCGAGAAGCGAGGTGCGGACATGCGGAACCGCTGTGCCGTCGACCCGACGGCGGGGGCCTGCCGACCCGCGCGGCGCGCGGGGGCACCTCGCTCAGGAGGTGGGCGGCGGGGTGCAGCGGAAACGCGGGTTCACCCGGCCGAGGGTACTCCACACACGATCTCCACATTTGGCGACGCAACCCTCCACACCCGGTCGCTAGGGTCGCAGCATGGAACTCAGTGGGGGTACGGCGCGGCGGGTCCTCGTCGTCGACGACGAGGTGACGATCGCCGAGTCGGTGGCGGCGCGTTTGCGCGCCGAGGGATTCACCGTCGACCTGGCGCACGACGGTCCGGCGGCAGTGGCCGCCGCGGCGGCGGGGGAACCGGATCTGGTGGTGCTCGATGTGATGCTGCCCGGCTTCGACGGTCTCGAGGTGTGCCGGCGGATTCAGGCCGAGCGTTCGGTGCCGGTGCTGATGCTCACCGCGCGCACCGACGAGACCGACCAGCTGATCGGGCTCGGTGTCGGTGCCGACGACTATCTGACCAAACCGTTCTCCATGCGGGTGCTGGCCGCCCGGGTGCACGCGCTGCTGCGGCGGGTGGACCGGGCCACCGAACGCGGCGACAGCAGCATCGTCGTCGGTGATCTGCGGATCGATCTCGCCGAGCGCCGGGTGTGGCGGGGCGAGGCCGAAGCACGGCTCACCCCACTGGAATTCGATCTGCTCACCCGGTTGGCGCAGCGGCCGCGTGCGGTGCTGGCCAGGGAGCGGTTGCTCGAGGACATCTGGGACTGGTCGGACGCGGCGGGCACCCGGGCGGTGGATTCGCACGTGAAAGCGTTGCGGCGCAAGCTCGGTGCCGACCTCATCCGCACCGTGCACGGTGTCGGCTACGCCTTGGACGCGCGATGAGCGTGCCGACCGCACTGGACCGGATCGCCGACCGGTTGCCTCGCCCGCTCGACCCACTGCGCTCGATCAAGCTGAAACTCGCTGTGCTGATGGTCTGTTCGGGTGCGGTTGCGTTCGCCTACTTCTGGTTCCGGATCGGCTGGTTGCCGACGTTCACCACCCTGACCGCCATGTTCATCGCGTTGGTCACCTCGCAGATCCTCGCGCACGGCATCACCCGGCCGCTGCGCGAGATGACGGCGGCGGCCCGGCGAATGGCCCAGGGCGACTACAGTTTCCGGGTGCGGGCGTCGTCGCGGGACGAAGTGGGCCAGCTGGCGACCGCGTTCAACCAGATGGCCGCCGATCTGGCCGCCGCCGACCGGCAGCGCCGCGATCTCATCGCGAATGTGTCGCACGAATTGCGCACACCGGTCACCGCGCTGCACGCCGTACTCGAGAACATCGTCGACGGGGTGAGCGACCCCGACCCGGCCACCCTGCGCACCGCGCTGGCACAGACCGAACGGCTCGGGTTGCTCGTCGCCGAACTACTCGACCTGTCGAGCATCGAAGCGGGGGCCAGTCCCCTGGATCGCGAAACCCTTCCGCTGACAACACTTCTGACAGAGGCCATTGCCGAGGCCGAGGTGATGACGGCCGCGCTGGGTCGCGGGGTGCGGTTCACCACGACGGTCGAACCGGCCGACGCGGTGGTCCTCGGTGACCGCTCCCGGCTGCACCAGGTGCTGTTCAACCTCCTCGACAACGCCGCCCGGCACGGGCCCGCAGGCGGTGAGGTGCGCGTGACCGCCCGCGCCGATGCCGACACGGTGGTCCTCGAGATCCAGGACGACGGCCCCGGCATCCCGGAAGCCGACCGCGCCACCGTCTTCGACCGTTTCACCCGGGGCGGACGCACCGACGGCGGCGGTACCGGGCTCGGCCTCGCCATCGCCCGCTGGGTCGTCGACCTGCACGGCGGCACGATCGCGGTGGCCGACCCCGGCTCGCGCATCCGGGTAGTCCTGCCCACCTCCTGACTCGCCCACATCACCACCCCCGACCACTGGTCCCGGGGGCGGACGAGCACACCTATTTTCGAGGGGAAACATGACGAAATCGACCACAGAGCGGTCCGGCGAGGACAACGAACTTCCCGATGCCACACCGAATCCGGCGGACTCTGCCGGGTCAGGTGCGGAACGCCGAGACTCTCCCGCACCAGAGGCCCGAGTCGAGCCGAGCCCAGAGGCAGGCCCCGACGCCCTCGCCGTGCCGGACACCGCCCGATCCGAGGCGAAACCCGATGCCGCCCCACCCGGCGCGAAGGAGCAGAGCGAGCTCGGAGCGTCGCACCACGGCGCCGATTCCGGCGATTCGACCGCGAATTCTGTTGCGCAGAAGGGCAATCAGCCGTCCGATACCGCGCAGTCCGGTGATTCGGACACTGCAACTGCCGATTCCGGCGCTGACACCACCGCCCAGGCGCGCGAACCTGTCCAGTCCGATTCGACCCCCGCACCCGATAGGGCCGCGCCCAACGGACCACCTGGCCCCCTGACCAAGCCGACGACGTCTCCCGCCGACCGGTCGGCATCGGGCACTTCCACTCCCCCGTCCTGGACGTCCGGCTGGCAGGCAGCCGCCGTGGAACCGATGTCGCCAATCCGGCACACGGCAGCACCACCACGTCCCCCGACCCCACCGCGCTGGCGCCGCGTCGCCCGCCCGTCCGGCGTCCTTCCGGCCGCAGCGCTCGTCGGCGTCGTCGGCGCCACGGTGATCCCCACCGACCGCCCCGGCATCGGCTGGCTCCTCACCGGCACCGCCATCACCGCCGCCCTCTGCGCCGTCGACCAGCGGGCGCGCAGAAGTACCACGCGAACGTCGGAGCGAATTCCTGGTGCCGCCAAGGGCGATTCAGCGAATCCCGGAGAGAAGCCGGTGGCCGCGGACTCGACGACGGCGCCGAATGCGACCGGCACCCGAGTCGTGGACGGCTCGCGGACCGAGCAGACGAAGACCATCGCGCCCTCGATGCCCGCCACCGCGACGCCCAGCGCACGCTCGGATACATCTAGGAGCGCAGCCGCGGAATCAGAGGCCGACACCAACACGGCCGCGCGCGCGAGCACCGAGATTCCTGCGGGAACCGGTGCGAATGCGGGCACGCGCCCGGGTGACAGCGCAGACGCCGGCCCAATTGCGAGTGCGGAATCCGGTGCGAGTGGGGTGACGGCTCCTGAGGTTGTGACTGCTGGTGGGGACAGCGGGATTGCCGGGGCCGGTGCGGGTGTCGTTGGTGCGGGACGGGGCGGACGGTCCGGGGGATCGGTCGTGCGGGTGGTGCAGCGGGTGGCGTTGCGGTGGGGGCGTAGTTGGTGGGTCGGGTTGGCGCTGGTTCTGTTGGGGGTCGGGGCTGTTCGGGCGGCGGGGTGGTTGTTCGCGTGGTGTGTGATCGGGGCCTGTGTGGCGGGGTCGTTCGCGGTGTTGGGGCGGCGGAGTACGCGGGGTGTGTGGTTCGACATGATCGCGGTGCCGATCGAGTCGTTCGTCGCTGTGCCGTGGGCGTTCTCGGGGGTGCGGCAGGCCGGGACGACCGAGTTGTCGCGGGTGCGGCGGTACGGGGTTTCGGTGGCCGCGACGGCAGTGCTGCTCGTGGTGTTCGTGCCGCTGCTCGGTGGGGCCGACGCGACGTTCGCGACGCTGTTGAGCGGGCTGGTGCCCGAGGTGGACTCCGCTGCCGCATGGGAGTGGCTGGTGCTGTTCGCCGTGCTGGGCATGGGCGCGTTGGGTGCGCTGTATCTGCTGGCCGGACCGCTGCCCGCCGCCGGCGAGACCGTCCGGCCGAGGCGGTTGTGGACGCGCAGTGAGTGGGCGTTGCCGGTGGCGGTGCTCGCGGTGTTGTTCGGGGTGTTCCTCGGTGGCCAGTTCGTCGCCCTGTTCGGCGGCGACGACTACGTGCAGCGCACCGCCGGGCTCACCTACGCCGAATACGCGCGCAGCGGGTTCTGGCAGCTGTCGGCGGTGAGCATCCTCGCCCTGGCGGTGATCGCCACCGTCCTGCACTTCTCGGCCAAGGACACCGCCGCCGACCGGCTGTGGGTGCGGGTGCTGCTCGGTGTGGTCAGCCTGCTGACGCTGATCATCGTCGTTTCCGCGCTCGGCCGCATGTGGACCTACCAGCAGGCCTACGGGTTCACGGTGCTGCGCCTGCTGGTGTCGATGTGTGAGCTGTGGGTCGGGTTGCTGTACGTGCTGATGCTGGTCGCGATCGGACGGCTGCGGTGGAGCTGGGTGCCGCGCGCCGCCGTCGGCACCGCCTTGGCCACGCTCGTCGCCCTCGCGGCGATCAACCCGGAATACCTTGTCGCCGAACGGAATATCGCCCGGTGGGAACAGAACGGGCGGCTCGACACCGCCTACCTCACGACCCTGTCCCCCGATATCCTCCCGGCCCTGCGCGGGCTCCCCGACCCGCTCCGGGCCGAGATCGAGCCGAACATCCGCAGAGGCCTCGACGACGACCCCTGGTGGGCCTGGAACCTCTCCCGCAGCTCCGCCCGCTGACCTGGGCGCTCGATCACCACGCTCTGATGGCGGGGTTTCAGCCCGAAATCCCGCCACCGGAGCGTGGTGATCTCGATCCGACGTCAGGTGGCGAGGGTGGTGCGGGTGAGACCGCTGGCGCGCAGGACGCGGCGGGCGATGGCGGCGCGGATGGCGTCCTCGGTACCGATGATGCGCACGTGGGTGCGGGCGCGGGTGATCGCGGTGTAGAGGAGTTCCCGGGTGAGGAGCGTGGATTCGGGTTCGGGCAGGACCACCGAGACGGTGTCGTACTGGCTGCCCTGGCTGCGGTGGATGGTCATCGCGAAAACCGTGACGACCGAGGGGAATTGGGTGGGATGCACGAGGTAGGGCTCACTGCCGCGTTGCAGGGCGGCCCGCAGGGAACCGTCGGGGCGGCGGATGATGACACCGGTGTCGCCGTTGTAGATGCGCGCCTCGTGGTCGTTGGCGGTGACGAGCAGCGGTTGACCCGGATACCACACCGCTTGCGGCCCTTCGGGTCCCGCGCCACCGGCAGCCGCCCATTCGGCCGCCATCCGATCCCACCGCTCGACACCGAACGGGCCCTGCCGATGCGCGCAGAGCAGACGATGTGATTCCAGCGCGCCGAGCGCACCGACCGCGTCACCGGCTTCCGCAGCCTCCGTGACTGCGAGCGCGGCGGTGGTCACGTCGACGCGCACCGCACGGATATCGTCAGGACCACACAGTGATACGTCGTCTCCCCCGGCGCGCAGAATCGCCAATGCAGCATCGGCATCCCCGGCACGCACGGCGACAGCCAGATCCGCGATCCGCCCACCGAAGCGCCGCCCACGGGTCAGTCGCACGATGCCACCCTGCAGACGCCGCATCTCCAGCGCACTGAGCGAATCGACTTCCTGCGCAGGCGAATTCGCGGGCATTCCTTCGCCGTCAGCGGCAGAGGTTCCGGCTGCCGCATCGGTCACAACGGCGGCGTCATCGCCGGAGGCGGTCTCTTCCCCCGCACGAGCCGCAGCGGATGCTGACCCGGTGCCGGATATCAGGAGTTCGCGCAGGGCCGGGTTCGGGACGCCGACGACCGGTCCGGCGACGAGGTCGGCCAGGACGGCGCCCGCGTCGACGGAGGCGAGCTGGTCGGGGTCGCCGACGAGGACGAGGCGGGTGTCGGGGCGCAGGGCCGAGAACAGGTGGCTCATCATCGTGAGCGAGACCATGGAGGTTTCGTCGACGACCACCACGTCGTAGGGCAGACGGTTGTGGGCGTGGTGACGGAAACGGGTGGTGCGGCCCCGTTGCCAGCCGAGCAGGCGGTGCAGGGTGGACGCGGTGAGCTCGGGGAGGCCGAGTTCGGCGGCCTGGTCGCGCACGGCTTCCTGCAGGCGGGCCGCTGCTTTGCCGGTGGGGGCGGCCAGGGCGATGCGCAGGGCGGGCAGTTTGGGGGTCGCCCTGCGGTGGGCCGTGAGCAGGGCCAGGATTCGGGCGATCGTGTGGGTTTTGCCGGTGCCGGGACCACCCGCGACGACGGTGGTCCAATGAGTGGCGGCCAGGGCTGCGGCGAGGCGTTGCCGGTCGGGGCCTTCGCCGAGGGGGTCGGCGAAGAGGCGGTCGAGTTCGGCACGCACGAGGGCGGTGTCGACGACGGGGTGGTCGGCGCTGCGTTCGACAAGTGCCCGGCGCAGCGTCTGTTCCTGCTGGTAGTAGCGGTCGAGGTAGAGCAGCGCCCCACCGTCGGCATCGGCCTCGACCACCCGCAGCGGACGCAACGGTCCGGCCTGACCACCCTGCACGAGTGGACTGGCCCGCAGCGCCGCGAGCACCCGCTCCGTCTCCGGCCACGGCAGTGTCGCGGGGTCGATTCCGGTTACGCCGTCACGACTTTCGTCGGCATCGACTCCGATCTCACGCATCCGCGCCAGCTCGAGACACACCGATCCCGACCGCACCGCACGCACGGCGAGCGCCGCCGCGAACAACACGTCCTCACTGTCCTCACGCCCGAGCCGCCCCAACCGCACGGCCACATGCACGTCGGCAGCCGACAGCACACCTGACTCGTTGAAGACCCGCAGCAGACCGGTCCCCCGCTGCGCCACCTGAATCGATGTCACCTTCTCGCTCTCCCACCGATCCGCCGCCCATAGGCGGGACGCTGGTCTTCGTCGCGGGTGCGGTCATCCGCCGACATCGCTGTCCTGGAATGTCCCCGCATGCCGAGGACCGGCCGCACGACCGTGTCGGGTCGAAGGTGCGGGTGCACTCCCCGATGCGCGTCCGGATCCGTCGGTGCGGATCCTTGGGCGTCGGTCGACCGGACGCACCCGGCGGAAACAGCTGCGCCCGTCATCGAGGACCCTCCCCGGCGAGCAGGTCCGACAGTGCCACAACGAGTTCGGCGGGTGGGTACCAGTCGAAGACGCCGTGGCCGGGTGGGGTGTCGGCGCCGATCATGCCTCGGACGAACAGGTAGCGGGCGCCGCCGAGGTGGCGGGTCGGGTCGTAGTTCGGGAGGCGCCAGCGCAGATAGCGGTGCAGCGCGACGGCATACAGCAACGCCTGCAACGGGTAGTGGGAGCGGATCATTTCCGCGAGCATGTGTTCGCGACGGTAGTGCTCGACAGTGAGGTCGCCGGTGCCGAGCCGGTTGGTTTTGTAGTCGACGATCACGTACTGGAATTCACCGTCGCCGGGGACCCGGAGCACGGCGTCGATACTGCCGGTCAAATAACCGCGCAGCACCGTCTCGGGTAGGGCTGCGAGGTGATCGGCATAGCCTGACAGGTCGTCGTCCGGTGGAAGGTGGGTGCGCAGCAGGGCGGCGATGTCACGCAGGGTGGCGGCCCGGCCGCGCGGGTCGTCACCGCCGCCGAGGGGTAGTTCGAACTCGAGCTCGTTGAGCCGGTCCCTGGTCGGGATGCGGGCCAGCGAGCCGAAATCGGCCGGCGTGCACAGGACTTGGAACAGTGCCTCCGACAGCAGGTCGACATCGAGTTCGGCCATGGTGTGCTCGACCGCTTCGGCACACCGCGCGCGCACCTCGGCCGCGAGGTCGGTGACGGAGGTGTCGACCGTTTCGAGCACGCTGTGCACGAGGGTGCCGAATTCGGCACCGTAGGGCAGGGCGTTCATCAGCGACGGCGCCGCCGCGACCACCGTCGGCACGTCGAGCGGCGGGGTGTCCGGTTCGTCGTCGGGACCCGGCCCGTCCTCGGGTTCGCTGTCGTTGACCGAGGCCAGGTCGTGCGCGCCCGCGGTGAGGGCCGAGTAGGAGGTGCGCCGCCACAGCTGGTCGAGGGGCCGGTCGAACTCGGCGGCTGCCAACTCACCGGTGGGTAGTTCGGTGCGTACCCGGCGCGGCGCCACGTTCTCGGGGCGGTCGACCGCCGTCACCGTGATCACGTCGGCGGCCGGGGCAGCCCATTCCGAAAGGCGTTGCAGGGCAGCCGCGTCGGCGGGTATCTCGGCACGCCTGGGTACCTGCGACGCACCGGGACGACGGCCGAGGATCATCCGGTGCAGTGGCGCGGCACCCGTGGTGACGGCGGGCGCCCACCAGGTGACCACCTGACACATCGCCCGGGTCGCCGCCACATACAGCAGCCGCAGCTCCTCGCCGGATTCCTCGGCCTCGCAGCGCAATTGGCGTTCGCTGTAACCGGGGGCGTCCTTGCCGCCGATGTCGAGCACCCGGGTGCCGTTGTCGTCGTGGAACAACAAGGTCGCCGGGTAGGGGTTCTTGGCACTGTCCCACGCGAAAGGCAGGTACACGATGGGGAATTCGAGTCCCTTGCTGGCGTGCACCGTGGCGATCTGCACGGCGGCGGCGTCACGGTCGAGGCGGCGGCTGCGACCGCTCACCGAACCCGCCTCCGGGTCGCGGACCCGGTCGGCCAGCCAGCGGGTGAGGGCGGTCAGACCGAGCCCTTCGGTGTGGGCGACTTCGTCGAGGAGACCGGCCAGGTGACGCAGGTCGGTGAGTTCACGCTCGCCGTTGTCGACGGCGAGCAGCCTGGGCGCGAGTTCGGTTTCGGTCGCGAGTTTGTCGAACACGGCGGCGAATCCGGCGCGGGCGAACAGGCGGGCCGCCTCACGCAGCTGTGTGGAGATCCGCCCGACGAGATCGGCACCACCGGCATCGATCTCGGCGAGCGTGACGCCGAGGATCGGTGTGCAGGCCGCCAACCGCACGCGGTCACCGCGATGAGGTTGCTCGAGTGCGCGCAGAACCCACAGCCAGTCGGTGGCGGCCCGCGTCGCGAAAACACTTGTGCCACCGGCGAGGACGGAGGCCACACCGACCCGGTCCAGGGCGGCGCGCACCACGTCGATCTGAGTGCGGGTGCGCACCAGCACCGCGATGTCGCCGGGACCGATCGGTCTGCGCACCCGGCCGTCGCCGACCTCGGTGAGCGAATAGTCCGCGCCGCGTTCGGGTTTGGCCTCGATGCTGGTACCGGATTCGAGCAGCGTGACGATGTCGGCGGCGAGATCCTCGGCCACCTTCGCGCGCTGCCTGCCGACCGACGGGAACCCCGACTTGTTCCGCGGCCCGGCACCGGTGCGCGGCAGTACCCGCAGCCGCAACGGGGTGACGACCTCCGGGTCGCCGTGCAACCAGGTGTCGGCGCGGGTCGCGGCGACCGGGTACACGCTGATCTCCGGATGACCAAGTTCCGCGCCGCCACAGAGGTGATCGATCGCGCGCAGCAGTCCGGCATCGCTGCGCCAGTTGCGGGTGAGTTCGCTGCGCTGTCGCGCGTGCGCCACCGCGTCGAGATAGCTGAGTACCTCCGCGCCACGGAAGGCGTAGATGGCCTGTTTCGGGTCGCCGACCAGCACCATGGTGGCGTGTTCGTGGAAGGCGCGGCGCAGGATGTCCCACTGCAACGGGTCGGTGTCCTGGAATTCGTCGACGAGCGCCACCCGGTAGCGCTCGCGGATACGGGCACAGGCCGCGCGACCGTGCACCGGGTCGGCGAGCACGTCGTGCAGCAGCACGAGCAGGTCGTCGAAGTCACGCAGTCCCGCACGGCGTTTGCGGCGGTCGGTTTCGGCGCGCACGGCGGTCGCGAACGCCACCCGTTCGCCGGCGGCGCCCTCGGTACGTGGCGCGAGTTCGGCGTGCCGGTCGTGGACGGCGGCCAGCGCGAGGATGTGGGCGTCACGCAGGGTGAAGGGGGCGCGGTCGCGGGCGTAGCGGGCCAGGTACAGGTCGTCGGTGACGGTTGCGACGAGGTCGTCGACCGATTCGACCAGCCGGGCGCCGGGGTCGTGTTCGCCCGCCAAGCCGAGTTCGTCGAGCATGCGCTGGCAGAACGAGTGTGTGGTGGCGATGGTGCCCGCGTCGAAATCGGCGAGAGCGGCGAGCAGCCGGCGGCGACGCAGCTGTACCGTCGCCGGGTCGGCTGCGGCGAGGGCCCGCACCAGTTCGTCCGGATGTGCCTGTGCCGCAGCGGGTTCGGCGAGTGCGGTGGCAACGGTGACGAACCGGTCCCTGGTGCGTTCGCGCAGTTCCTGGGTGGCGGCACGACTGAATGTCACCAGCAGCAGTTCGGTGATCGAGATCCCCTGCTCGGCCACATACCGCACGGCCAGCCCGACGATCGCATGGGTTTTGCCGGTCCCCGCGCTCGCCTCGAGCACGGTGGTGCCCTGCGGCAGCGGTCCCGCCGCATCGAATGCCTCGGTCGGCGGCGCCGACATCGTGCCCGTCACCGCCCCGCCCCTACGGAGGACCGAGACGTCGATATGGACGGCGATGTCGTCACGGTTGCCCCTGACTCTCGGCGGCGAGCAGCGGGGCCCACCAGCGGCGGGCGACGGCGCCGAATCGGGTGGTCTCCGGTTCGCCGGGGCGGGCGGGTTCGGCGGTCAGCTGCTCGAAGCGTGGTGCGCGGCCCCAGATGTAGCGCAGGTAGCGGTCGGTGTGGTCGCCGAATTTGTCGGGACCGTTGGGGCCGCCGTCGAAGGCGTGTTCGGCGGCGAGCAGGGCGTCGGCGACGCTGTCACCCCGGAAGCGGCGTTCGGCGTAGGCAGCGGTGGCGGTGGGGGCGACGGGCAGGGGTTCGCACAGGCCCTCGTCGCGCAGGCGGACCAGGTCGCGCAGGATCGCAAGGGCCGCAGGGGGTTCCGGGGCGGTGATGATCGACCGGGCGACCGGGCGACTGCGGAACTGACCGCGCCCGGTGCTGATCGCCCGCCACGAGCGGTCCTCGGTGGCGGCCAACGCGAGCAGCGAAACCCACGCCGCGAGACGGTGTTTGGGGGCCAGACGGGAGTACGTGGTGCGGACGAGGGTTTCGCCACGAACTTCGGGGACGGTACCCGCCAGGGTCCGGCCGTTGCCGAGGTCGACGGCGATGTCGACGGCGCGCGGGTTCGCCTCGTAGTCGGGCAGGGCGGTGCGCACGATGGTGTCGACGGTGCCCTCCACCTCGTCGAGCACCCGGGTGCCGAAACCGAAGGGCGGCAACGTCCCCCGTCGCCATTCGGCCGCACGCAATCCCGCCGGGTCGGCGCCGGTGAGGCGGGCGGTGAGCATCCGCTCCCCCAGATCCCACTTGGCCAGGCCGTCGAGTTCGATGGGCAACTGGTCGGCGATGTCCTCGGATTCCTCGGGGACCCGCAGGCCGAGGCGCTGCCACAGGAACGCGCGCACCGGGTGTTCGGCGAACGCGATCAGTTCGGCCAGTGCCACGTCCGCGGGCGGGGCGGGCGGGAGTGGTTCGGCGAGCAGCGGTGGGCGCGGGCGGGACGGACGCGCGGCAGCCCGGGCGCCCGCGAGCGCGACGGTGTCGAAGCTGCGTGGGCGCTCCGGTGCGAAATTGCGCCGGTCGAAGGCCTGGAGCGGATGCCGGATGTGCACGTGGGACATCGCGGCCGAGCCCACGTGGGTGGCGAGCACGTCGAGTAGTTCGGCCACCGGGACGGCGGGCGGGCGGGGTGCACCGGTGACCGGGTCGGCGCCGGTGTGCAGCACAAGCAGCTGTTCGGTGGCGGCCATGATCGCGTCGAGCAGCAGTTGCCGGTCCTCGCTGCGGGCGTCGCGTTCACCGATCAGCGGGTCGCGGGCCAGCAGGTCGTCGCCGTCGACGCTGCCGGTACGCGGGAAGATGTCGTCGTCGAGGCCGAGCAGCACCACCACCCGGTGCGGCACCGATCGCATGGGGACCAGCGAGCACACCGTGAGTTCGCCGGTGCGGAAGTTGGCGCGCCCGGGTGCACCCGCGAGCCGGGAGGTCAGCAGCACCGCGACATCGGCCAGCCGCAGCGGCGCGTCACCCGCGTGCTCGGTGGCGGCGACGATCTCGCGGCGCGCTTCGGCCCGGATCCAGGAGTAGGAGTCCGGCACATCGGTGAGCAGCTCGAGCGCGCGCAGCAGCACCGCCGTCCATTGCGCGGCGGGACGGGGGCCGCGCAGGTCGCGCAGGCAGACCGCGACCCGGTCGACGAACTCGGCGAAGCGGCCCGCCAGGTCGACATCGTTGGAGTCGACATCGTCGAGGGGCAGGGCAAGGTCGAGCCAGTCGTCACCGGACTCGTCGGCGGTGACGCCGAGCAGAATGCGGTCCACCGCGGCATTGAGAGTGTTCTGGGCGAAGTCGGCCAGGCCGAACGCCTCCCGCTGGCGCTGCCCGATACCCCAGCGCGCACCGGACTCGGCCGCCCAGCCACGCAGCCGTTCGATGTCGTCCTCGTCGAAACCACAACGGCGGCGCACGCTTTCGGCGGCGGCCAGGTCGAGGACCTGCGTCACGGTGACGCGCCCGTCGGCCAGTTCGAGCAGATCGATCACCACCGCGAGCATCGGGTTGGTCACCGCCCGGCCCCGGTCGGCCAACCGCACCCGCAACTGATGGGCCGGATGTTCCCCGGCTACGGGCTGGTCCCCCGCGCCCGACCCACGCTGCCCGAAGGCTGCCCGCACCAGCGGGGCGTAGGCCTCCACGTCGGGGCACATGATGAGCACGTCGCGTGGTTCCAGCGTCGGATCGGCGGTGAACGTGCGCAGCAACAGATCCCGCAGCACCTCGACCTGCCGGGCCGCACCGTGACAGGCGTGCACCTCGATGCTGCCGTCCGGCACCGCCCCCACCGCCGGGGCATGGTCGTCGCGGATCGCGCACTGCACCCGGCCGAGCAGGGTCGTCGAATCGAGTCGGGCCGGGAGATGACTATCGCTGTCCAGCAACGGGTTCAGCCGCTGCTCCAGCTCACGGACATCGCGGCCGAGGCCGGTGAGCAAGGGGTGCGAAACGCGATCCGCGGTCCGATCGGCAGACCGAGGCGACGCCGAGAACTGCCGAACCCCAGCTGGATTCGCCTGCGCCGACCCATCCCCATCAGCGACCGGATCCGAGCCGCCCCCGACCGGTGGACCACCGCTCGCCGAGTCACCCGCACCATCGACACCACGCGCAGCCGCAGCCGTGCTCGGCGAAGCCGTACCGGACTGCGGAAACGAGGCGTTGCCGGTCGCATCGCGTCCGGCAGCATCGGCGAGTGCCGTCCACAGCACCGGACTCGGATGTGCCAGCCACAGGTGCACATCGCGATGGGTGGCGAGGGCGGTGAAGACGGCGAGCTGGTCGGCGGGCAGACGGGTGAGGCCGAACAGCGACAGCCGCTCGGGCAGGTCGACGCAAGCAGGGTCGGTGCGCAGCCGGGCGCAGGCGTCGGCGAGGCGTTCGGCGGGGCTCGGAGAGCCGATGGCGGTGCGCAAGGCACGCCACAGCCGCGGCTGCCAGGCCAGGTCGTCGGGCACCGGGCCGCCCGCGCCGTCGGTGTCGAGGCCCGCGACCCAGTCGAGCAGCACACGCGGGCGCTGGGCGGCGTAGGAGTCGAACAGGGCGGCCAGGTGGGCGGCGGTCGAATAGCGCCTGCCGAGCCGGTGATCGCCGCCGGGCAGCCCGAGGTGGCGGGCCAGCACCGCCGCCCACGGTTCGGCGGCCACCTCGTCGATCACCCGCAGCACCGACCACACCACCCGCTGCCCGGACCACGGGTCGTCCTCGGCGGTGATCCCGTTCGCGGCGGCCAGCACGTCGGCGACCAGCGCGGCAGGTGAGGGGAAGGAGATGTTGGCGGCTACCCCGTCGCCCGCGCCGCCCACGCCGAGCACACCGGACAGCCGTTGCGCCAGCCAGCGCTCGACACCTTTCGCGGGAACGGCGACCACCTCGGTGGCGAAAGGATCACCGGGCGCAACCGCGAGCACCTGCCCGAGACCGTCGGCCAGCGCGTCGGCGCGTTCGGCGCGATGGAGGTGCAACGGCATCCGTCGTTTATACGCCCAGCGACCGACCCGCAATCATGCGACCCCGCCCGCACCCCCGGCAAGAGCTAGTGAAATAGACCACACTGCAACGCGTTACCGGCCACGCCTGCGCCGGGACGAAACCGGGGCGTGGGACTCTGCTGGCTCGGGTGGGACGGTTCGGCCGCGGTACGAAAGGCGGGTTCGGTTCATGATCGCGCAGGTGATTGCCCTGGTTCCCGACGGCGGATTCGTCGTCCGCCGCGCGGGCGCCCGCTGGGAACTCATCAATTCCCGGCGCTACGGCCCCGATCAGGTGCTGCACTCGTGGCCCCTCGATCGTCACGGCGAGGCGTTCGAGCACTGCCACCGGCTCAACGGCTGCCCCATCGCCACCCCGCACGCCGCGCATCACTGATCGCAATCCCGCTGTGCCACAAGGCCGATTTGTGACGATTCGGCAGCGAAGGGTGCGTATGAGCCGCCGATGTGCCAGTGTGGTGCCTCGTGCGTGACCGTTCCCCCGCCACCCGCGTCGTTTCCCGGGTCGCAGCAACAGCTTGTCTCCTCGCCGCCGCGGCCGCCCTCACCCCGGGCGTCCCGGTACTCACCGCTACCGCGCAGGCCGCGCCGGTCCTGACCCAGGCGTGCCTGTCCGGATTCGACTGCGACATGAGTGCGCGGATCGCGAAGGTCAACAGCTACCTGGCCGGCCGTCCCGGCGTCGTCGGCTACGTGCTGCGCGACCGCGTCACCGGCGGCATCTACGCCAACGAACACGCCGAGAACCAGGTGTGGACCGCCTCGACGATCAAGCTGGCCATCGCCGCCGACCTGCTCAACCGGGCCCGCGTCGGCGCCATCGCGCTGTCGCCGGAGGACCGCGGCAATATCGAGGCGATGCTCGCCACGTCCAACGACCAGGCGACGGATGTGCTGTGGCACAAGTACATCGGCTTCGACCGGATGGCCTACAACAACGCCTTCCGCGCCTACGGCATGGTCAGCCTGATCCCGCAGCCGACCAACACCGCGCTGTTCCCGGACTGGTCGTTCCAGAAGTGCACCGCCGCCGACCTGGACCGCCTGATGAACACCATCCTCGACACCATGCACCCCGACGATCTGGCCTACCTGCTCGACCGGATGCGCTCGGTCGACTCCAACCAGCACTGGGGTGTGTGGGGCGCCGGTGCGGCGATGCGTCCCGGCCTGAAGAACGGCTGGTCGGCCGAGGCCGACGGCTGGGTGGTGAACTCGGTCGGCGTCGCGGGCGAGGGCGAGCGCTATACCCTGGCGATCATGAACGCACTCGGCGCCGACGGCGGCTACACCGAGGGCGCCGAGACCGACACCAAGGTGGCCCAGCTCCTGCTTGCGGGTCGCTGAGGCGTCACGTCCCGTAAGGTCGGTTCTGTAATCACCCCAGTCAGCCGAGGAGTCAGGACGATGAGCACTCAGTCTGTCGGGAACCAGCGGCACCGCGTGGTGGTGATCGGTTCCGGGTTCGGCGGGTTGTTCGGTACCCGGCACCTGCGCAGGGCCGATGTCGATGTCACGCTGATCTCCAAGACGTCGACCCACCTGTTCCAGCCGCTGCTGTATCAGGTGGCCACGGGCATCCTGTCGACCGGCGAGATCGCCCCGGCCACCCGGCTCGTGCTGCGCAAGCAGAAGAACGCGCAGGTGCTGATGGGCGACGTCGTCGACGTCGACCTGGACAACCAGACGGTCACCTCGCGCTTGCTCAACCGCGACACGGTGACCCCCTACGACAGTCTCATCGTCGCCACCGGCGCGCAGCAGTCCTACTTCGGTAACGACCACTTCGCCACCTACGCGCCCGGCATGAAGACCATCGACGACGCCCTGGAATTGCGTGCCCGCATCCTCGGCGCCTTCGAGCAGGCCGAGCTGGCCGAAACCCAGGAGGAACGGGACCGGCTGCTCACCTTCATCGTCGTCGGCGCAGGCCCGACGGGTGTGGAGCTGGCCGGGCAGATCGCCGAACTCGCCGACCGCACCCTCGACGGCACCTTCCGCACCATCGACCCGCGCGACGCGCGGGTCATCCTGCTCGAGGGCGCGGGCGCGGTACTCGGCCCGATGGGTCCGAAGCTGGGTGCCAAGGCCGCCAAGCGGCTCGAGAAGATGGGCGTGGAGATCCAGCTCAACGCCATGGTGACCGACGTCGACGCGCACGGCGTGGTCGTCAAGGACAAGGACGGCAGCACCCGCCGCATCGAGGCGATGTGCAAGGTGTGGTCGGCGGGCGTGCAGGCCAGCCCGCTGGGCAAGATGATCGCCGAACGTTCCGACGGCACCGAGGTGGACCGCGCCGGTCGCGTCATCGTCGAGCCCGATCTCACGGTCAAGGGTCACCCGAACGTCTTCGTGGTCGGCGACCTGATGTCGGTGCCCGGTGTGCCCGGGCAGGCCCAGGGTGCGATCCAGGGTTCCACCTACGCGGCCAAGGCCATCAAGGCCGGGCTGAAGGGGCAGACCCCGGCCGAACGCAAGCCGTTCAAGTACTTCAACAAGGGCTCGATGGCGACGATCTCGCGTTTCGACGCGGTCTGCCAGATCGGCAAGCTCGAGTTCAGCGGGTTCCTCGCCTGGCTCGCGTGGCTGGCCCTGCACCTGTACTACCTGGTCGGCTACCGCAGCCGGATCGTCACCGTGATCGGCTGGTTCGTCTCCTTCCTCGGCCGCAACCGCGGTCAGATGGCGGCGACCGAGCAGTGGGTGTTCGCCCGGTTGGCGATCGAGGAAGTCAACTCCGACGTCTCCGAGGCCGACGAACTCGCCGCCCACCTGGGCGCCCCGCCGTCGGGGCGCAAACAGGTCGACGAGCGCAAGTCCGGGTAGCACGTCTGCGCGAAAGCCGGGTGGTTCCGTCGAACCACCCGGCTTTTGTCGTCTCCGGTTACCTTCCGGCACACCGATATTGCGGGTTGCCGACGTTTCGGACCCATCCGCCCACGGCACCGGTCCGAATGTCGGAGGTCATATGTGTGACCAAATCCCCCGGATGAAAGGTGATCTATGGCGACGGGGAAACACAGGGCGCCGAGCCCGCAGCGGCAGAAGGTCGGTTCGGTCGTCGCGGCGGGAGCAGTACCCCTGGTCATGGCCCTGATCGGCACGGGCACCGCGAATGCCGATCCCGCGCAGGCGGCGGTGACGCAGCCCGAACAGCCGATCGCACCGGAGTACGACGCGGTCGCGCCCAATGCCGCCCCTTACGTGACCGCGCCGAAACCCGCGAACACGCGCAGCTCGCTGCCGTGGGCACGCACGGGCCCGGAGACCGATTACCTGTCTCCGGTCGGCCCGCTGCATCTGCCGACCGCGGTGGCGCCGGTTCCGCCGATCCTGCCGCCGCCGGGCCAGTTCCGCTTCGGTGACCAGCAGGTTCCGGTGCCCGACTTCGTTCCGGTCGAGACGTCGATCCAGATCAACGACGCCTCGGCGGTCACCGAGGCGAATCTGGCGACTTTCCTCGACTCGGTCGGGCTCGAGCGCAGCCGCTCGGACCGGATCGCCGAGTCGACCATCGGTACGGCGGCACGGGGCGCGGCGGTCGGTTCCACCGTGGCGATCCCGGCCGCGATGATGGCGAGCACGGTGGGTGCCGTGGCCGGGTTGGTCGCGGGCGTGGTGTTCCTGCCGGTCGGTCTCGTCGCGGGACCGATCCTGGGCGGGATGGCCGGCTACATGGCGGTGTCGGTGCCCGCGACGGTCGTCGGCGCCGGGGTCGGCGCGGCGGTCGGGGCCGCGAACGGCTTCCTCGCCCCGCCGCGCGGGGTCACCCCCGACGCGGTCGACGCCGAGGAATCCGAGCTCGTCCAAGCCTGACCCGCAGACGTGGTGGGAGTCGGATACGTCCGGCTCCCACCACTTTCGGTTATCCCACAGCTACCGGCGTGCGCAGGCGGGCACTGGTGCGCGTCGCCAGCGAACCGCCCGCGGCCAGCGGCAGGCGGACCGCGTCCAGGCCGCCGGTCCACGCGGGCCGAGCGTCGGGGTAGACCAGTTCACTGTCGATCGCGCGCGGCGCGTCGAGGCGATCGTCGGCCGACGCACCCGCCCCCAATTCGAGACGATGCCGCAGCAGCGGCACCTCACCCACGTCGGCCACGAGATCACCGCGCCACCCGCCGCCGTCCTCGCCGCTTCGACCGAGCTGGACGCGTTCGCGCAATCGCAGTTGCGCGTCGGCGGCCAGAACGACGGTGGTCACCATGTGGTGGTGGGCGCCGCCCGCGACGATGGTCGGTTCCGGATCGAAATCCAGGACGCCGCCCGCCCCGACCTCGAAGTACCACCGCGCCGACGACATCGGGGTCGCGGCACTCGGCAACGCGATCGTCGCCGCCACCGAGCGCACGACCAGCCGCGCACCCGGCCGCACCACGATGCGGATGTCGAGTTCGTCCCCGCCGAGCGGGGTGGCGGCGGTGCCGATCAGGTGCACGGTATCGGCGCCGGTGTGGCGGCCGGCCAGGCCGCCGACCGCGTCGATGCGCGGCAGCAGGCCCGGCGCGGCGACGATGCTCAGTTCAGTGCGCAACGCCCGCGGCCGCGTCCTGCTCGGCGACCACGCGCAACTGTTCGCGCACCCAGGCGAGCACGGGGGTGGCGGCCGGGTCCTCGGTGAGCGAGATCAGGGCGGTCGGCCTGCCCTCGCGCACCTTGGCGGCATCGCGCTCCATCACGCCGAGATCGGCGCCGACCAGCGGGGCGAGGTCGGTCTTGTTCACCACGAGCAGGTCGGAGAAGGTGACACCGGGGCCGCCCTTGCGCGGCACCTTGTCGCCGCCCGCCACGTCGACGACGAAGATCTGCACGTCGATGAGACCGGAGGAGAAGGTGGCGGTGAGGTTGTCGCCACCGGATTCGACGAGGATCAGGTCCAGCGGCGGGTTGGCCGCGACCAGGTCGTCGATGGCGTCGAGGTTGGCGGTGATGTCGTCGCGGATGGCGGTGTGCGGGCAGCCGCCGGTCTGCACGGCGGTGATCCGCTCGTCGGGCAGCACCGCGTGGCGGCGCAGGAAGTCGGCGTCCTCGGTGGTGTAGATGTCGTTGGTCAGCACCGCGAGCGAGAGCTCGTCGCGCAGCTGCCTGCACAGCGCCGCGACCAGCGCGGTCTTGCCCGAGCCGACCGGGCCACCGATCCCGACGCGCAGCGCCTCACCGGGAACCCGATCGCGCTTGGGCCGGTCGTGGCTGTGATCGTGCGGTTCACCATCGATCAGGTGCGGCGGCATGGGAACTCCTTCATCTCGGGGTCAGGACGCGAACAGTGGCATATCGCGGTGGAGGTGACGTTCGGCGAGCGCGTCCTGCAACGGATCCGACAGCGCGGCCAACCCCGTGGCGGCCTCGGCGGCGACCCGGTCGCACAGGGGTGCCAGGCGCAGCGTGCTCGCCGCGATGGCGGCGGGGTCGAGGGCGAGGAGGCGCTGGGCGGCGGTCGCGGCACCGGTCAGCGTGGTGTAGACGACGACGCCCGCGAGTTCCTCGGCATTCGCACCGCAGGCCTGTCCGACCATGCCGAACACCGTCGACAGGTGCGGGCGTGTGCCGACCGCCGACCAGTTCGGGTGGTCGGTGTCGCCCGCGTGGACCGGGGTGGGCCAGAGTTGTTTGGCGAGCCGCAGCAGACCGCGCCCCTGGGCACGGGACGCGGCGCGCGCGGCGGGAGATGGTGTGCGCGCGTCGGTTTCGAGGTCGGCACGCCCGGGAGTGAGCGCGCCCTCGCAGACCGCGGCGGCCAGCGAGGCCGTCACCAGACCGGTGGTCGCGATGCGGCGGCGCAGGTACAGCTCGACGCTCGCGTTGTCGCGCAACAGCCCCGAGGCCACGGCCTCCTCGACGCCGCCGGAGTGCACGTGCCCGCCGATGGGCAGGCGCGAATCGGCCAGGGCGAGCAATGTCGCCAGGCCCGTCGCACCCTCGTTTCGCATCCGACGATCCTATGCAACGGCGTCGCCGGAACGCTCGGCGAGCCACGTCCGGCCGCACGCCCGGTGGCACTCCTCACATCGCGCGAGTGCTGTGCGGGACCGGAAACCGGTAGCGGCGGTCACGCCGCTACCGGCAGTCTCAGCGAGTCGACCGGGCCGAACGCCACGCCAGCGCGGCCATCGCCAGCAGCAGCACCGCGCCGCACGTGGTGGCGACGTGCATGCCGCTGACGAACGATTCGCGAGCGGCGTGCGCCAGACCCGCATTGCCACCGGAGTGCGCGAGGGTCTCCCCCAGCGTTTCGTCGAAGTCGCCGCCGGAGCGGAACACCAGCGCCGCCAGCGAACCGAGCAGTGCGAGCCCGAGCGCGTTGCCGAGTTCGAAGCTGGTCTCCGAGATTCCGACCGCCGAACCCGCCCGCTCGGCAGGCACCGCGGACACCGCCACGTCCGACACCAGGGTGAAGGAGATGCCGTAACCGATACCGGCGATCACCGAACCGGCCACGTACCAGGCCAATCCGCCGTCGACACCGACGCCGAGCAGCATCAGATTTCCCACCGCCGACGCGACGAGCGCCAGGGTGAACGCGGCCCGCACTCCGATCCGCAGCCCGAGATTCGCCCCGCTCATCGAGCAGACGAACACGGCTACCGCCATCGGAATGCCGAGCAGCGCGGCCTGCAACGGGTCACGCCCGGTGACCGACTGCAGATACACGCTGGTCAGATAGCTCATCGCGGCCAGCGACATCATGCCCGCCATGCTGGCGCCGATGGCGACCCGGAACAGCGGCCGGGTGAACAGCGACAGATCGAGCAGCGGTTCGCTGAGATGACGCTGCCTGCGCACGAACAGCACGAGCATCACCACACCGATACCCGCGATCACCAGCGAGACGAGATCGAACCCGTCGGCGGCGATGTGCTTGATGCCGTAGACCACCGGCAGGATGCCGCCGATCGACAGCGCCACGCTCGGCAGATCGATCGGGCCGAGGGTCGTGGAGCGGTGTTCGGGCAGCAGGAACGGTCCGAACAGCAGCAGGATCGCGAGCACCGGGATATTGATGAGGAACACCGAACCCCACCAGAAGTGGTGCAGCAGCAGGCCGCCGATGATCGGGCCGACGGCCGAACCGCCCGCGAAGAACGCCGTCCAGATGCCGATCGCGGTGGCGCGCCTGCGGGCGTCGGGGAAGAGCGTGGAGATCAGCGCCAGGCTCGACGGCAGCAGGGTCGCACCGCCGATACCCATCAGCACGCGCGCGGCGATGAGGATCGGGGCGCTCGGCGCGAACGCGGCGAGCACCGATGCCACACCGAATACGGCCGCGCCGGCGAGCAGGATGTTGCGCCTGCCGATCCGGTCGCCGAGATTGCCCATCGTGATGAGCAGGCCGGCCAGCATGAACCCGTAGATGTCGAGGATCCAGAGCTGCTGGGAGGCGGTGGGGTCGAGGTCGCTCGTCAGGGTCGGCATGGCGAGGAACAGCACCGAGATGTCCATCGACACCAGCAGCACCGGCAGCAGCAGCACGCCCAATCCGAGCCATGCGCGGCGTCCACCGGCGACTGCGGTGGGCACCGCCGGTTCCAGCTTCGTCATTCCGAGTTCCTTCCAGGGGTATGCGTACGGCGTACGCGAGACACCGGTACAGTGTACGCATTAAGACCGGATGACGAAAGTGAGTCATGGGATGACTGAGGCCAAGCTCACCAGGGCGGCGATCGTCGACGCCGCGATCGCCCTCGCCGATGCCGACGGCCTCGACGCGGTATCGATGCGACGCATCGCCGACCGGCTCGCGGTGGGGACCATGTCGCTGTACCGGCACGTGGACAGCAAGGACGAACTGATCGCGGCGATGACCGACGAGATCGCCGCCCGGCACCCCTATCCCGACCCCACCGGGCAGAACTGGACCTGGCGCGACCGGGTGCGCATCGCCGCCGAGATCGATTGGCAGCTCTACCAGCAGCATCCGTGGGTACTGCTGACCTTCGCGGTCCCCCGCTACAGCTTCGGCCCCCAGGGGCTGGCGAGCCTGGCATGGCTGGTGGCGGGCCTGCGTGAGCTCGAGGTGTCGGCGCGCGAGGCAACGACGATGGCATTCACGGTGTGGAACTACATCTCGGGCGCGAGCCTGCCGGTGGTCGGTGGCGCCCTGCTCGCCGACAAGCGCACCGCGACCGACGACCCCAACGGTCTGCGCGATCTGCTGGAAGGCACACCACAGTTCCCGGTGCCGCCCGCCTTGGCGGACCTGGAGGGTGCGGGTGTGAGCGAGCTGACCTCGCAGGATCTGCTCTACCTGGGCCTCGACGCGCTCTGCGACGGTTTCGCCGCGCGCGC
Source organism: Nocardia rosealba (assembly GCF_020216065.1). GTDB lineage: Bacteria > Actinomycetota > Actinomycetes > Mycobacteriales > Mycobacteriaceae > Nocardia > Nocardia rosealba. The sequence goes on along the minus strand of NZ_JAIWNA010000003.1, from coordinate 677,106 downwards.
CGACCGGTCCGGCTAGGTCATCGAACAGGCTGCGCCGCAGCCGCTTTCGGTTTCCGCCAGGCGGGCAGTGTCAGATACGTGGCGGCGCGCAACACCCATTCCACCGGTCCGTAGGGATGGTGTCGTAACCACCAGGCACTGAGCGCGAGCTGGGCGGCGAAGGTGACCAGCGCAACGAGCACGACCACCGGCGGCGCGACGGTATCGGCGAGGGCGAACCCGTATCCGGTGTAGACCACCATCAGCACCACCGACTGACCGATGTAGTTGGTGGCCGCCATCCGCCCGGCGGGCGCGAGCGCGGCGAGATACCGGCCGGTGCGCGGTGAGCCCGCCAGCCGGAGGACCAGCGCGACATAGGCGAAGGTCATGGCGGGTGCGATGAGGTACTGGAGTCCGTGGACGAGGACCGGCGGATGCCACCAGTCCATCAGCTGGGCGAAGGTCATGGCCGAGATCGGGAGCCCGAGCCCGAACCCGATCCACAGCACCCGGGGCGACCAGCGCGCGATGGTCGCGGCGTCCTCGAACAGATTGCGTTTACCCGCCACCATGCCGAGCAGGAACATCGCCAGGCTCGGCACGCCCTGGGCTATCCAGATGAGGATCGCGAACACCGGGGCGACGGAGGTCTGGGCGGCGAAGGTGTCGGCGAAGCTGCCGGTGTAGTCCGCCGACATCTTCGGCAGGTCGAAGAACAGGCCCAGACCGAGTGTGCCCGTGTCGCTTCCGGGCAGGAAGGCGAAGACCGACCACAGCGAATACAGCACGATCGCGGTGATGACAGCGGTGCGGGCCGAGAGTTTGCGCAGGGCGATCAGCAGCAGGCACAGTGCCGCGTACAGGGTGAGGATGTCGCCGACCCACAGGAAGTACACGTGCAGCAGGCCGATTCCCATCAGTGCCGCGCACCGCCGCAGCAGCCGCCGCACCGGTGGCGCCCCCGCCCGCTGAGCCGCCGCGATCTGCAAAGTGAACGAGTATCCGAACAGGAACGCGAACAGCAGATAGAAGCGTCCGGTGAACAGCGCGTCGACGCCTGCGCGGACCAGTTGGTCAGCGGTGCCGTCGAACAGTGAACGCGGGTCCTCGCGAGTGCCGACGGCAGACCACAGGGTGGTCGCGATGATCACATTGGTGATCAGGATGCCGAAGAGGGCGAAGCCGCGCAGAATGTCGACCTCGCCGATGCGGCGGCCGGAAGATGCCGCGGGTGAAGGGGTTCCGGCTGTCATGGACCGAGAGTAGGCCGGAGCGCCTCGCCGGTCGTCCCCCGTGAGACCGATTCGGTGGAGCTGTCGCAGGGGGTATCGGTCACCCTTGCGGCGTATTGACACGCCGGGCTGCCATCGGCCCCTGTGCTGAGTGGGCGAGACGCGCGACCGGAACGTGCGGAGTCAGGGGAAGTCAGGCGCGGTGGAAGAATGGGCGCATCGTGCACGACTCGCAACCAGCTTCGGAGGCGGACATGCAGGCAGTGGTGATCGAACGATTCGGGGAGCCGAAGGACGTACTCGCGGCACAGACCGTGCCCGCGCCCGAACCGGGACCAGGTGAGGTGCGGCTGTCGATGACGCTCTCGCCCATCCACAACCACGACCTCGCGATCGTGCGCGGGGTATACGGCTACAAACCACCGCTGCCCGCGATTCCGGGCACCGAGGCCGTCGGCGTCGTCGATGCGGTGGGCCCGGGCGCCGATCGGGTGCAGGTCGGGCAGCGGGTCGCGGTGGCCGGGGCAAGGGCCGCGTGGGCCGAATTCTTCGTCGCACGCGCCGACCAGGTGGTCCCGATGCCGCCGACGGTGCCCGACGAGACCGCCTGCCAGTTGCTTGCCATGCCGTTGAGCGCGCTGATGCTGCTCGACGACCTCGCCGTGCAGCCCGGTCAGTGGATCGTGGTCAACGCTGCCAACGGCGCCGTGGGCCGACTGGTTAACCTGTTCGCGAAGCAGCGCGGGGTGCGGGTGCTGAGCCTGGTGCGCGGACCGAGTTCGGTGCGGGCACTCGAGGACCTCGGCTACGGCCCGGTCCTCGACACCGAGAGCGACGGGTGGACCGACCGCGTGGCCGAGGTGACCGGTGGCGAACCGATCGTGCGGGCCGTCGATCAGGTCAGCGGTCCGGCCGCGGCCACGCTGATGTCGCTGCTCGCCCCGCGCGGTGAACTCATCTCCTTCGGCGCGCTGTCGGGCAAGCCGATGGTCGTCGACACCGGTGCGGTGATCTTCAAACAGGCTGTGGTGAAGGGCTTCTGGGGCCAGCAGCGCAGCGCCGAGATCGACCGCGCCGATTACGTGCGGCTCATCACCGAACTGGTCGGATTGGCCGCCGACGGCACGCTGCGCCTGGAACTCGACGGTGAGTTCCCCCTCGACAAGGCCGCAGACGCGGCCGTCGCCTCGGAAACGCCGGGACGCAACGGCAAGATCGCGGTACACGGCTCAGCTCGCTGACACGGAACGGCGAAAACCGCGTTCGCCGGGCGCGGTTTTCGCCCATCCGAACATCACCTGCCACAAGGGAATTCGGTAATTCCGGTGGTCGCTTTCGGCGCGTCGCCGCGGCCACCCCGGTACCGTGACGAAATGGCCGACACCACCACCGCCGCCGCCCCTGTCGAGACCATCGGCGCCGACTTCTTCGACGACCCGCACGCCCACTACCGCCGCTGGCGCACCACCGGACCGGTGCACCGGGTGCTGTTCCCCGACAATGTGATCCGCTGGATCGTCATCGGTTACCCCGAGGCGCGCGCTGCCCTGGCCGATCCCCGGCTACGCAAGGACACGGTTCGTGCCGACGAGATCCTGCGCGCCAAACGCGACGGCACCCCCACCGACGCCAACACCATGGTGCTGCTGCAACACATGCTCAGCACCGACCCGCCCGAGCACACCCGGTTGCGCAAACTGGTGAACAAGGCGTTCACCACCCGGCAGGTGGCGGCCCTGCGCCCCCGCGTCGAGGAGATCACCGAGAACCTCCTGGATGCGATGGACGGCCACGACGAGGTCGATCTCATGCAGGCCTTCGCCAATCCCCTTCCGGTGACGGTGATCTGCGAACTACTCGGTGTTCCCTTCGACGACCGGGACGACTTCCAGGCCTGGACCCGGTCGCTGGTCGGCGTGGTCGGCGAGGAGGAGGGGCGGCCCGCCGCCGCGGCCGCGATGGCGGCGTACCTGTCGAGTTTGGTGCGCGCCAAGCAGTCCCGGCCCGCCGAGGATCTGCTGTCGCAACTGGTGCTCGCCGACGAGGACGGCGACCGGCTCACCGACCGTGAACTGGTGTCGATGGCGTTCCTGCTGTTGGTCGCCGGCCACGAGACCACTGTGAACCTGATCGGCAACGGTGTGCACGCCCTGCTGCGCGAGCCGACGCAGTGGGCGGCGCTGTGTGCCGACCCGGCGGGCGTGCCCGAGGCCATCGAGGAGTTCCTGCGTTTCGACGGGCCGGTCGACATGGCGACGCTGCGGTTCACCGCCGAGCCCGTCACCCTCGGTGGTGTCGAGATTCCGGCGGGTGAGATCGTGAACGTCGCCCTGGCGGCCGCCAACCGCGACCCCGCCCGTTTCACCGACCCCGATGCGCTCACCGTCGACGGGCCGACCTCGGGTCACCTCGCCTTCGGACACGGCATCCACTTCTGTGTCGGCGCGCCCCTGGCCCGCCTCGAAGCCGAGGTCGCCTTCACCGCCCTGCTCCGGCGCTTCCCCGACCTGCGCTTGGCCGATCCCGCCGCCACCATGCACTGGCAGACGAGCACGCTCATCCGCGGGCTGCTCGACCTCCCGGTCCGGCTGCGCTGAGTCGCTTTCGCTGCGCGAGTCCCTCGTCGCTGCGCTGAGCCCTCGTAGCTGCGTCGAAGCCTCAGTCACGTCCCCGGCGTAGCATCGGGCCCAGACGTCATCCGGGAGACAGGGGCCGATCATGCCGAAGAAGTTCGCCGCCGCGGCGCTGATCCTTTGCGCTGCGGCGGCGCCGCTGTTCGCTGCGCCCGCCGCCTCCGCCGAGATCACCGGGCCGAACCGCCTGACGGTTCACACCGGGTCCGGCCAGCTGGCCGACGAGACGGCCGGACTCATCCTCTGCCTCATCCAGCTCCCGGCCTCGGCGTCCGGCGACTCCGGACAGGGCTGCCCCACCTGACCTACTGCCGGTAGGTGGCCAGGAAGCGGCCGATGCGTTCGATGATGGCCTCGAGTTCGTCGGCGTGCGGCAGGGTGACGATGCGGAAGTGGTCCGGACGCGGCCAGTTGAAGCCGGTGCCCTGCACGATGTGCAGCTTCTCCTGCAACAGCAGGTCGAGAACGAACTTCTCGTCGTCGTGGATGGGGTACATGTCCAGGTCGATGCGCGGGAAGGCGTAGAGCGCGCCCTTGGGTTTCACGCACGAGACACCGGGGATGGAGTTGAGCGCTTCCCACGCCCGGTCGCGCTGTTCGCGCAGCCGACCACCGGGCAGGACCAGGTCGTTGATGCTCTGATACCCGCCGAGGGCGGCCTGGATGGCTTGCTGCGCCGGGACATTCGCGCACAGGCGCAGACCGGCCAGCATGGTGAGACCCTCGAGGTAGCTCGCCGCGTGCTGAACGGGGCCCGACACCACGAGCCAGCCGGAACGCAGACCGGCGGCGCGGTAGTTCTTCGACAGGCCGGAGAAGGTCAGGCACAGCAGGTCGGGGGCGAGCGAGGCGACCGCGGTGTGCTCGAGATCGTCGTAGTAGATCTTGTCGTAGATCTCGTCGGCGAACACGACGAGGTTGTGCCTGCGGGCGATCTCGAGGATCTCGCGCAGCACCTCGGGCGGGTACACCGCACCGGTCGGATTGTTGGGGTTGATGAGGACGATGGCGCGGGTGCGGTCGGTGATCTTGGCGGTGATGTCGGCGAGGTCGGGATACCAGTCGGCGCCCTCGTCGCACAAATAGTGCACCGGGGTGCCGCCGTTGAGCGCGGTCGCGGCCGTCCACAGCGGGAAGTCGGGGGCGGGCACGAGGACTTCGTCGCCGTTCTCGAGCAGTGCGGTCATCGCCATCATGATGAGCTCGGAGACACCGTTGCCGAGGAACACCTGCTCCACGTCGACATCGGGCACCCCGAGCGTCTGGTAGTACTGCACCACCGCGCGCCGGGCCGAGAGCAGGCCTTTCGACGAGGTGTAGCCGGTGGAGGCGGGCAGGGTTCGGACCATGTCCTGCAAGAGGTCCGGCGGCGCGTCGAAACCGAAGATCAGCGGATTGCCGGTGTTGAGCTTCACGACGTGATGCCCCTCGGCCTCGAGCCGGGCGGCTTCCTCGGCCACCGGACCGCGAATCTCGTACGACACTCCCGACAGCTTGCTCGACTGCTTGAACTGCATGGACTTCCCTCCGCGATGTGGTTGCCGCACACACTACTTGGTTTTTCCAAGATCTCACTTGGATTTTCCAAGTATCAGGTTAGAGTGATAGCCGTGTCACGCCGAAGCTACGACCACTACTGCGCCGTGAGCCGCGCGCTCGACCTCGTCGGGGACCGGTGGAGCCTGCTCGTTGTCCGCGAATTGTGTTCCGGCCCACGCCGTTACAGCGATCTGTTCGCCGACCTGCCCGGGATTAGCACCGATATGCTCGCGACCCGGCTCAAGGGGCTCGAACGTGACGGTGTGCTCACCCATCACCGCAACGGGATGCGCTCGAGCTATGAGCTCACCGAACTCGGCCGGGGGCTGCGACCGGTGCTCGACGCGCTGGCCGGGTGGGGTGCGCCGCTGCTCGGGCAGCGCAATCCCACCGACGCGGTGCGCGCGCATTGGCTGGCCCTGCCCCTTGGCCGGGCCCTCGCGGAGGTCGTCGACGAGGGCACAGTCACCGTGCATATCGGCGACACCGTGCTGCACTACGTGCGCACCGCCGAGGGGATCACCCACCACGACGGACCCGCGTCCGCAGCGGATCACGAGCTGCGGCTCGACCTGGCCGAAGCCATCGACATCGCGACCGGTGCGCAGCCGCTGTCGCCCCGGGCGCTGTCACCCGTGCGCTGACCTGCGCGAGCGCGACCCGTCGCGGTACCGGCACGCCGCCGACCGGTCCGGGTACCCCGGCCCAGCGCTACCCTGTCGTACCGACACGGGCAGCCGGATCGGCGACGAGGTCGTGCCGCTAGGCCTCCGAACCGTTGACCACCGCGTACGCGAAACCGTCCCAGCCTTTGGCGCCGACGGTCTGGATCACCGTGGCGTCCAGGCTCGGTTCGGCGGCGAGCAGGTCGATCAATTCGCGGCTGGCGCGCACGTTCGGGTCGTCGGAGTGCTCGTCGGCAACAGCCCCGCCCCGCACCACATTGTCGACGATGATCACCGAACCCGGACGGGTCAGCCGCAGCGCCCACTGCACATAGTTCGAGTTGTTCACCTTGTCCGCATCGATGAACACCAGGTCGAACGGCTCGCTGCTGTCCTCAGCCACCTCGGGCAAGGTATCCAGTGCGGCACCCACCCGGATATCGACGCGCTCCCCCACCCCGGCCCGGTCCAGATTCTCCCGCGCGACCTTGGCATGACGCGGCTCGAATTCCAGAGTCACCACGGTGCCACCCTCGCCGACCGCACGCGCGAGCCATTCCGTGCTGTACCCACCGAGCGTGCCGATCTCGAGCACCCGACGCGCACGAGCGGTGCGCGCCAACAGATTCAGCAGCTTCCCCTGCGGCGGCGACACATCGATCGCCGGCAACCCAGCACTAGCGTTCGCCTCCAGCGCGGGCACCCCTTCCTCCCCGACAAGCGCACTGACGAGATAACTGTCGACATCGGCCCACTCAGCACTGGTCATACCCGCAGTCTGCCACCAACCCCCACCACACACCGGCACCTATTTCGCGGATTCCACTCCGGCGACCCCGCGCACCAGCTGCACCGCGCTCTGCGCCATGGTCTTCGTCGACACCAGCGCCTCGGCGAGCTTGATCAGCATCTGCCACACAGTCATGGTGGCCAGCGAGATATCGGCCAGCGCGCGAGCGATGAGCGCGGGCGACGCGGTTCCGGCCGAGGCGATGAGGATCGCGGTCATCTCGAGCAGCATGCCCGCCAGGCTGCTGAGGATCTCGACGACGATGCCGCGCACCGTTTCCACGATCGACTTCATCGCCTTGTTGCAGTCGGCGAGGATCTGCGACACGGCGGCCTTCTCGGCGATCGTGCTCGCGAGTTCGCTCGCCTTGGTGCGATAGGCCTCGGCGGCACAGCCTGTCCACTCCCCGATGCCGGTGTCGACGGCGGCGGCCAGCTGCCCGGCGGTGGTGGTGAGATGGTCGGCGATCTTCTTCCACGAATCCGAATACGCTTGGACCATATCGGGATTGCCGGTGATGGAGTCGAGCGACTTGCGCATCGGTTCCACGTGTTCGAGCATCCAGCTCATCAGCTGCGAGCCGATGAAGTTGAACGGGTCGAACTTCGCCGGCGCCGAGGTGCCTTTGATGGCCTTGCCGAATGTCTGGACGGCGGAGGACCAGTCGGCCGCTGTCGATCCGGCCTTGGCGATGGCGTCGATCTTGTCGGTGGTCGACCCGCCACCGGCGAAGGCGTTGTAGAGGCTGTACCCGTTCTCGAAGGTGTCGCCCTGCAGAGTGCCCTCGAGAATGCCCGCGTTGGCCTCCTGCCCGCCGTTCTTCTCCTCGATCCGCGGCACACCCACGTTGCTGAACAGGAAATTCGATTCCTGGTAGTAGGTGTCGCGATAGTTGGTTCCATCGGCCAGCAGGTCGTTGTCGGGTGCGGGCGCGTCGTCGAAGGAGTCGACGGTGCCCGGCAGCACCGAGTTCTCGTTGAGGAAGGTGCCGATGGCGGTCGGTTGGTCGGCCATGCTCAGACGGTCCCCTCGATCTCGGCGGTGGTGGCTTTCAGCTGTCCGGCCCGGGTGGTGTCACACATTTCGAACGTGTCGGCGGCGGTTCGCAACTTGCCCGGCATCGCCGCCACCAGGGCATCGAGTTCGGTGAGTCCGTCGACGATCTCGTCGTGCAGCGTGTTGAGGGTGATCACCGCGTACGGCTTCACCAGCAGGCCGTAGCCGTCGTCGGCGTGGGCCAGGTAGCTCGCCGCCTCCAGGGCGGAGGCCACCCCGCTCGCGACGCCGTCCACCGATCCGGCGTGCGTTCTGATCGCATTCGGGTCGACATTCACCACATCGGTCACGCTGACTCCCTCCTGAAAGCGAACCCGATCGAGTCCGCGCACCTGTCTCGAACTGATTGGACGCGGAACCACCCCGTTCGGGTTCCCCCGAATACTCGCCGCAGCCGAGATCGCGCTACTGCAGCCAGGATTTGCGCTGGTAGAAGAGATCTTCCTCGTCGGGTTCCACGGGCGCGACGACCCGGTCGCGGTCAGGTTTGCGGGCGGCGCGCACCTCGGGTTCGACGGGCGGCCACGCGGTGACCGGCGGTGGCGGCGTGGCGGCAACGGGCACCTGCTCCGAATCGATCGGATCGGGGAACCGTTCGGTGTACTGACCGACGATCGCGGCCCCGGGCTCGTCGGTGCCGACCACGTCGTGCACCAGCCCGGCGACTCGGTCGCGCAGCCGGGCCTGGGCACGCCGGGTGCAGGCCATCAGTTCTGCGGCGACGGCCGAGGGGTCCATGCCACGCACGCCGGCGGCCAGGGTGAGGGCGGTGGTGCACCCGTTGGCATCGACTGTCACGGCGATGCGGCCGTCGGATGAGGTGTCGGTGACACTCACTTCGGCCATCTTGGTGTGCAGTTCCTGATACCGCTGCGACTTGCGTTCGAGATCCTGCGCCCAGCGCGCCAGATCGTCGGCGGCATCGGTCAGATCGTCCACGACAACGGCCCCCTCCCGCCGGTTCGTCCCGGCACGTGACGCGAGGCGACCGATACCCGCCCCGCTCGGATCGCGCCGAGATTACCCCAGGCCGCCGACACTCGGCGGCCAGCCCTCAGAACAGGAAATAGCGCTGGGCCATGGGGAGTTCGGTAGCGGGAGCCTCGGTCCAGACCTCACCGTCGACGCGGACGGTGAAGGTGTCGGGGTCTACTTCGATGCGTGGCATGGCGTCGTTGTGGGGCATGTCGGTCTTGGTGACGCGGCGGACGTTTTTGACGGGGACCAGTTTTCGGCGGACGTCGAGACGGTCGGCGAGACGGTCGTCGATGGCCTGTTCGGAGACGAAGTGCAGGGAGGTGGCGGCCGCAGCGGGGGCGGCGGCACCGAACATCGGGCGCGGCAGGACGGGTTGGGGGGTGGGGATGGAGGCGTTGGCGTCGCCCATCGCGGCCCAGGCGATCATGCCGCCCTTGAGGACCGCGTGCGGGCGGACACCGAAGAACGCCGGATCCCACAGCACCAGATCGGCCAGTTTGCCGACTTCCACCGAACCGATCTCGTCGTCGAGTCCGTGTGAAACAGCCGGGCAGATGGTGTATTTCGCGATATAGCGCTGGACGCGGGCATTGTCGGCGGCGCCGTCGCCCGGCAGCGCACCGCGACGGCGTTTCATCACGTGCGCCGTCTGCCAGGTGCGCAGCACCACCTCACCGATGCGCCCCATGGCCTGGGAATCCGAGCCGATCATGGAGATGGCACCCAGGTCGTGCAGGAGGTCTTCGGCGGCGATCGTCGAGGGCCGGATGCGGGATTCGGCGAAGGCCAGGTCCTCGGGGATCGACGGGCTCAGGTGGTGGCACACCATCAGCATGTCGAGGTGTTCGTCGAGGGTGTTGACGGTGTGCGGGCGGGTGGGGTTGGTCGAGCTGGGCAGCACGTTGAGATGCGAAGCGACCGTGATGATGTCGGGTGCGTGGCCGCCGCCCGCGCCTTCGGTGTGATAGGCGTGGATGCCCCGGCCCGCGATGGCGGCGAGGGTGTCCTCGACGAAGCCCGCCTCGTTGAGGGTGTCGGAGTGCAGCGCCACCTGCACGCCCGCCGCGTCGGCCACGGTGAGGCAGGCGTCGATGGCGGCCGGGGTGGAACCCCAGTCCTCGTGCAGCTTGAAACCCGATGCGCCGCCGCGCAATTGCTCCCACATGGATTCCTGGCTCACCGTATTGCCCTTGCCGAGCAGCACGATGTTCATCGGCCAGTGGTCGAGCGACTCCAGCATCCGGGCCAGGTGCCAGGAGCCGGGCGTGACGGTGGTGGCCTTGGAGCCCTCGGCCGGGCCGGTGCCGCCGCCGATGAGGGTGGTGATGCCGCCGCCGAGGGCCTCCTCCATCAGCTGCGGGCAGATGAAGTGCACGTGGCAGTCGATGGCGCCCGCGGTGAGGATGCGGCCGTTGCCCGCGATGATCTCCGTCGCCGGGCCGACGACGAGGTCGGGGTGCACGCCCGACATGGTGTCGGGGTTGCCCGCCTTGCCGATTCCGCAGATCCGGCCGTCACGGATGCCGATGTCGGCCTTGATGATGCCCCAGTGGTCCACGATCACCACTCCGGTGATGACGGTGTCGGGTGCGCCGTCGGCGCGGGTGGCGCGCGACTGCCCCATCGACTCGCGCAGCACCTTGCCGCCGCCGAAGACCGCTTCCTCGCCCGCCAGACCCGGTCCGCCGCAACGGTCTTCGGTGATCTCGATGAGCAGGTCGGTGTCGGCCAGGCGGATCCGGTCGCCGGTGGTCGGGCCGAACAGTTCGGCGTAGCGGGCGCGGCTGAGTTCGGTCATCGGCTCTCTCCCGGAAGCTGCGGCGAAACGGCGTGCGGTGTTCGGTTGCGCTCAGCCATCGAGACGGCCCGGTGCGTCGGCGTTGATCCCGTAGACCTCGCGGGAGCCACCGAGCGGTACGAGCGAAACCCGTTGCGGCAGACCGGGTTCGAAGCGGACAGCGGTGCCTGCCGGGATGTCGAGGCGGTGGCCGCGCGCGGCGGCACGGTCGAAGTCGAGCGCCGCATTGGCCTGCGGGAAGTGCACGTGACTGCCCACCTGCACCGGACGGTCACCGGTGTTGACCACGTCCACTTCCACACGCACCGCGCCCGCGTTCAGTTCGATCGTGCCCTCGGCACACAGGTACTCACCGGGAATCATGGTCTCATCCGATCGGGTGGTGCACGGTGACGAGTTTGGTCCCGTCCGGGAAGGTCGCCTCGACCTGAACGTCGTGGATCATCTCGGGCACGCCCGTCATCACGTCATCCCTGGTGAGTACCTCACGCCCCGAGGACATCAGTTCCGCGACGGTCCGCCCGTCCCGCGCGCCCTCGAGCACGTGATCGGTGATGAGCGCGACCGCTTCGGGATGGTTGAGCTTGAGCCCCCTGGCCTGCCTGCGCCGCGCCAGCTCGGCCGCGTAACTCAGCAGCAGCCGTTCCTGCTCGTGCGGCGACAAACGCATCGGGATTCTCCTCGGCGGGTCGTGGTCGGTGAGCGACATTCTGGCACGTGCGTGTCCCCACGGATCGCCCGCCGATGCCATGACCTGGGACGAACCCGGCTCGATTAACGAGAAGTTAACGAACCGGCGCCTGGACCGCCGATGCCTAGCCGATCGAGTACCGGATCATGCCCGGACCGCCCGTGCTCTTCCACCGCGACGAGTTCGAGCAGCACGAGGGCGAATGGCTGATCGCGCACCGCGACGTGCGCCATGTGGCGGGAAAGGTCGCCGCGGGCCGAACGCCCGGCTCGCCGGCGGCAGCCGGCCACTCCACGGGGAACTGAGGTCAGGCCGCCAGATTCTGCAGGCGCACCTGTCCGCGAGCGACCATGCGACCCCCGGCGTCGGTGATCACCACGACCCACAACTGCTGGCTGCGGCCGCGGTGGATCGGGGTGGCCTCGCCGGTGAGGGTGCCCTCGCGCACCGCGCGCAGGAAGTCGGTGTTGTTGTTGACACCGACCACCTGACCGCGCTCACCGAACCAGACACTGCCGCCGACGCTGGCGAGGGTTTCGATCACCGTGCAGTACACGCCGCCGTTCTGGATGCCCGCGGGCTGATGCAACTGGGGGCGCACCTCCCATTCGCCGCGCACACGGTCGGCGGAGACCTCGGTGAAGCGCATGCCGATGAGGTCGGTGAAGGTGCCTTCACTCATCTTGGTCATCAGCTCGGGCGTGATATCGGCCCACGACAGGGGATTTTCGCTCATACCGTCCGGTTTACACCATCAGAAATCCGGCGGCGCCACCGGGAAAACGAAGCGGCGGACCCCGTTACGAGAACGGAGCCCGCCGCGGCAGGAACGAGGGGGTCGACCGCAGCCCTCGGGACCACCGACTCATCCATACGCCACGATGAGCATAGGTCAGGCTTACCTAAGTGGTCAAGTAACTGCCGGAATGCGACGCGCCGGTAGCCCTATCCAGGGCTTGCTCAACACAATCGCAATACTCCATGATCATTCACACCTCTATGTTCCGAGGCTTGTGTCGATGGTGAAAGCTCATGTTCTGGGCGTACGACGACCAGGGGTGGGCGCGGCGAGAGAGGCAAGATTTCGTGAGTAGTAGTCGTATTCCCCGGTGGGCCGCGTGCGCGGCGATGTGTGCGGCGGTGGCGGGCACCGCGCTCGCCGCACCCGTGCAGGCCGAACCACTGTGGCCCGGTGGGCCCGATATCCCCGGCGTGCCCGCCATCGTTCCCGCGCCCGAACCGGAACCGGTGGTGGCGCCGTGCAGCGAGAAGGCCCGCGCGTGCCTGCAGCTGTCCACCAACAACGCGTGGCTGATGGACAACGGCGCGGTGACCTACGGCCCCACCCCGATGTCGCACGGCCGCCCCGGCTACGAAACCCCGCCGGGCACGTTCAAGGTGGCGTTCAAGAAGCCGTTCCACTGGAGCACCCTGCACAACGCCCCCATGGAATACGCGATCTTCTTCAACGGCGACATCGCCTACCACATCGGACCCACCGAGGAGCAGTCCCACGGCTGCATCCGCCTGACCCCCGACGGCGCCAAGGCGCACTACGAATGGCTCGAACCCGGCGACATCGTCGAAGTGGTTCCCTGACCGTCCCCTGAGGGGAGGCCACTCGTGGCCTCCCCTCGTTCGTCCCCCGGCAGGTTCAGCCCCACCGATTGTGCGACCGAGACGGTCAGCGCGTCGAAGAGCCACAAGTGCGCGGCGCCGGAGGTGACCGACTCGCCCGTCAGGGCCGTGGTGAGACGCCAGTAGCGGCGCACGCGCTGGTCGGCGGCGCCGAGGGCCAATCGCCGACGGAATTCCGGGGTGTCTCGCTCGGTGCGAGCGGTGGCGTGGGCGTGAACGTAATGGTCGAGTTCGGTGCCGGGCCGAGGTTGTTCGCCGATCGCGACGAGTGGGGCCGCCGAGAGACACGCCTGTGCGACGGACAGCAGCAGGTCCTTTTCGTCACGCACACCAGGAACGGCGCTGTGCCGGACGGTGTCGAACATCGCCGCGGTCAGCCGTGGATCACGCACGGCCGCCACGAGTTCGGCGTAGGTCAGCAGATACTGCGGGTCCGGATCGGTCGGAGGGCCCGGCACATTCATATCGATGAAGTCGTGCAACACGGGAGCGGGCAGCGGAGCCAGCTGATGCCGCCAGAACCCGACGAGCGCACCGTGCGCGGCAGCCGGATCAGCAACGGCGGCAATCAGATTCACCCCGACCCCGACCTCGCCGCCGGCCACCGCGGTCAGCAGCGCCTCGCGTCGCCGCAACGCGGCGAGTTCACCGCCGACAGCTTCACGTTCGGCGGCGATCACCTCCGCCAGGGCGCGGGTACCCGCGAGGACCTCGGCGATGGCGGCCAAGCCGATTCCCAGCGCACGCAGGCGTCGCAGCAGGCCGAGGCGCTCGATCGCATCCGTCCCGAATGTCCGATGCCCGGTCGAGGTGCGCTCGGCAGCGAGCAACCCTTCGTCGCAGTAGTAGCGGATGGTGCGTACTGCGACGCCGGTTCTGTCGGCGAGTTCGCCGATCGTCAGGCGTGTGTTGTGGGTCACATCCGCTGGCACCTCCACCTCGGTGGAGCTCCTACGGTACCGACGACATCGACCGAAGGAGACAGGATGACCACCGAACAACCGAGCGCGGACATGGTCTGGCGGCGCGTGGCCGAGGAGCGCGCCACACTGGTCGAACTTCTGACCGGGTTCGACGAATCCGAGTGGGACGCAGCGTCATTGTGCGCAGGGTGGCGAGTTCGCGACGTGGTTGCCCATCTGGTACTCGCGACCCGATTCACCCTCGGGACGATCCTGGTGGAGCTGGTGCGGGCGCGCGGAAATATCGACCGGCTCATCCGTGACAGTGCCGTTCGGTATGCCGACCGGACGACCACTGGGGAACTGCTCGCACAGCTGCGGGAAACGATCGGGTCACGCACGGCCCCGATCGGTACGACGCCGCTCGACCGCTTGATGGACCTGCTCGTACACGGACAGGACATCGCGGTGCCGCTCGGGATCGAGCGGGTCGCGCCCACGGAGCCCGCACAGTGGTCGCTGGAGCGGGTATGGGCGATGGGTGCCCCGTTCCACGCGCGCAAGCGGCTCGCCGGACACCGGCTGTGCGCGACCGACACCGGGTGGACAGCAGGATCGGGGACGGAGGTCACGGGCACTGCTGCGGAATTGCTGATGCTCGTCACCGGCCGCGCCGAATGCCCGACTGCCGGCGGACGGGTCGTGCTGCCCGACGCCGGTGGCGGACAGGGGGATTGACGCGGCTCCCCGACGGACGGGCGACGCGTGACAAGCCTTGTGCGTCGCCACAGGTCACAGCATCAGCGGTAGTGACGTTCGCCAACCGGGCGAGATACTTTCCGTCGGAAAGAACTCGGGACGAATTGTCCGGATCCGCCAAAAATCGGGTGATGCGAAATGGCCGGCGGCTACGTTACCGGCATCACGACGGGCGACCGCCGCTGATGCAGATCCGAAAATGCCGCAAGGAGAACTGATATGGGTTCACTCACCGAATTGATGATGGCCGGAATTGCGGGACTCGGTTCCGCCGCCGAAGGGGACGGTTTGCTCGCCGTGTTCCTCGGCTCCGTCGAAGCCTTCTTCCCGTAAACAACCCGATATTTCACCGAGGAGAACACCATGGGATCGCTCTACGAATTGCTGCAGACCGGGGCGGGCAGCCTCAGCGACGGCGCACTGCCGTTCGTGCAGGCGCTGATCTCGGCCAGCGGCGGCACGCCGTCGCCCGGTAAGTAGCGACCAGGCGAACGGGTCGAGAGCGGGCCGACGAGCCCCTCCGACCCGTTCACAGGCCCGAGCAAGAGTTACCTTTCAATAGCGGAACGACATAACGACTCAACGGCCCGTCGTCGGCAGCATGACAGATCTCCCCGAGGCATAGCCCCGAAACAAGGGGCTTGCGCGTCCACCCGGCAACACCCCACCGACGAGCCCGCCGCGCGTTCCGAGCCGAGCGGACACGACGTCCATCGCGCCCCCCGCGCATCAGCCGAGCATCCGGACTCGACTCCGACTCGTTCCGCACCGCTGCAGTTCAGAGCGGAAAAAAGCCCCCTTGACACCCGTTCCGCGTACACCGTTGTTCCCCGCGAACCGACTGATAACTGTGCCAGACAGTGGCAGTAACCACAGGTCACACCTAGTGCAGACAGGATGTTCCGGCAATCGACAAGTTGATTCCGGCCGGAAGAAAAATATGAACAGTTCGAGCGGAGTGAAACATCGGGTTGCCACACCTTGGGTGGCGGGTTACGTTACCGGCGTCACATCGAAGCCTGGTGTGGCCACAACGCAAGGAGAGATACATGGGCTCGTTGAGTGAGCTTCTGACCGCGGCCATCGCGGGACTCGGTTCGGCTGCCGAAGGCGATGGTCTGCTGGCCGTCTTCCTCGGTTCGGTGGAAGCCTTCTTCCCGTAATCCGGCCGTCCGGTCACCCGGCTCGCCCGTGACGCGAGCCTGATTCACCCATCACCACCAGGAGAAACACATGGGATCCCTCTACGAACTGCTGGAGACCGGCGCCGGCAGCCTCAGCAATGCGGCGTTGCCCTTCGTGCAGGCGCTCATCTCGGCCAGCGGCGGCACGCCGTCGCCCGGCAAGTAGCCCTCAGCTCTGTCACGGGGGCCGGCCTATCGGCCGGCCCCCGGTCGCTCTTCGAGAAGTCAGCAGGCTCGTACCACCGATGAACACACCCGCATTCCGCACCCTCCTCGCCGCGGCCTGTGCCGCCGCCCTTGCCACCGCTCCCGTGCTCGCCGACGGCCCGCGGGCGACCGCCGCGCCCGGCGCCCACCTGGTGAGCCGCGGACAGAACGGCCAGACCGCCGAGATCAGCGTCTATTCGCCGTCGATGGATCGCACCATCGCGCTGCGCGTGCTCCGCCCCGCCGACACCGCGACGCCCGCCCCGACGCTGTATCTGCTCAACGGTGCGGGCGGCGGCGAGGATTCGGCCAACTGGGCAGGTCAGACGAATGCGGCCGAGTTCTTCGCCGGTAAGCACGTCAATGTCGTGATGCCGATGGAAGGCGCGTTCAGCTACTACACCGACTGGCACCAGCCCGACCCCGGACTTGCGAAGAACCTGAAGAACAACGGCGTCAACAAGTGGACCACCTTCCTCACCCAGGAGTTGCCGCCGGTGATCGACGCGGCATTCGACACCACGGGCGTGAACTCGCTCGCGGGCATCTCGATGGCGGGCAGTTCGGTCCTCGACCTGGCCATCCAGGCTCCGCAGCTCTACCGGAGCGTCGCCTCCTACAGCGGCTGCGCGATGACGAGCGATCCGGTGGGCCGCGAGTTCGTCTCGCTCGTGGTCCGCCTCGGCGGCGGCAAGGTGGAGAACATGTGGGGACCGGCAGGCGATGCCGCCTGGCGCGAGCACGACCCGTATGTACAAGCGCATCGGCTGCCCGATATCCCGATCTATATCGCCGCGGGAAGTGGATTGCCGGGCGTGCACGACACCCTCGCGAATCCGCGGGTACATGTCGAAGGAAAAAACCCCGCGTCCATTCTGCAGAATCAAATGCTCGTCGGTGGCGGAATCGAAGCGGCGACCATGTATTGCACCGCGCAAATGGCCCAGCGGACACGCGAACTGGGCCGTACGAATATCACCTACAATATGCGCGCGACCGGAACTCATTCATGGGGTTATTGGGAAGACGACTTGCACGCTTCCTGGCCGATGATGGCGACGGCACTCGGCCTGTGAGCACCCTGCGGGTACGCCCCGGGCGGTTGGCGCCGCGCGACGCGGTGTTCGTCTACGACGAGACCGACCGGCACCTCTCCCACATCGTCGCGGTGTACTTCTTCGCCGACGACGGCACCGCGCCCCTGACCACGCGTGAGGTTCGCGAGTGGGCGCGGGCTCGCCTCGGCCACTCCCCCCTGTTCCACCGCCGCTTGCGCCGCACCCCCTTCGATCTCGACCTGCCGTACTGGGTGCCCGCTCCGGTGGCGAATATGGCCGATCACGTCTTCCTCGACGCGCCGGGTACGTGGCCTGCGGCACAGACCCGGATCACCGAACTCGCCTCGGCGAGAATGGATCTCGTCAAGCCGCCGTGGGAGATCCATGTCCTGGACCGGGTACGTGAGGTGCCGGGAATCGGGACGGCGACGGTGGTGGTGCTCAAACTCCACCACAGCGTCTGCGACGGCGTCGCGACCCGCGAACTCGAGGCGAAACTGTTCGGCGACGCGCCCGCCCCCGAGGTCGAACTCGGCGGTGACGACCTGATCGGCGCGGCCGTGCGCACCGCCGCCACTGTGCTCACCGCCCCCGCGCGATTCGCGCTCGGCATGGCCCGGACCCGGGTACCCGGCGACAGGACCGCGGTGACCCAGCAACCCGTGACCCGCTTCAACCGCGATATCCACGCACCGCTGACCATGCATGTCGTCACCCTGCCGATGACCGAGGTCCGTGCAGTGCAGGCCGCGTGCCCGATCCGGGTCACCGTCAACGACCTGATGCTGGCCACCGTGTCGGGTGCGCTCGCGGCTTATCTGGCCGAGCGCGACGAGACACCCGAGGCTTCCCTCGCAGCCATGGTGCCCATGTCGATGCGCGGTGTGGCGCAGTGGGATTCGGTGAACCAGCTCACCCAGATGTTCGTCGATCTGCACACCGACATCGACGACCCCGTGCGTCGTCTGCTCGCGATCGAGGAATCGGCGAAGCGGGCCAAAGCCACCGCCGCCGACCCGGCCACGCTGCGCACCGAGTCGCGCGTCGAGACCGCGCCCGCACTGCTGCTGCGAGCCGCGGGCTGGGCGCGCACCCTGCGCCGGTTCGACGCGGCGACCTCGATCCCGTTGAGCAACACCACGATCAGCAATGTGCCGCCGGTCCGCGACGACCTGCGGTTCGGCGGACGGCCCCTGGTGCGCGTGCTCGGTGCGCTGCCGATCCACGACGGCGACGGCCTGCGCCATCTCATCACCTCGCAGGGCGCGGAGCTGGCCGTCACCGTCACCACCAACGCGGCGATGATGCCGGACCCCGACCACTACGGCGACCTGCTGCTGAGCTCGTTCCGGCGACTCGGCGACGCCGTGGCCGCCCGGGGTGCCGCAGGCTAGTCCGGCGGTTCCTGCGCACCCTCGTCGGTCTCGGCGACATCGGGGGCGACTTCGCGGGTGGCCATGCCACCGTCCTTGCCCTCGTCACGGGGGCCAGGCCGTCCACCTTTCGGTTCGGCGGTGTCGTCGTCGCGGTCGCGTGGTGTGGTCATGAACTTCCTCCTCTCCTCGGCTGGCTCTACCCGTTTTTCCGCATCCACACCACCGCGGGCACGAATCGCGTTCACCACCGCCAGCACCGCACCCAGACCGACGAGGACCAGCCCGCGCGCCCACACCTCACCGTCGATGCGGGTGAACAGGAACAGGCACGACGCCAGGCCGAGCAGGGGCACGATCGTCGGGATCCGGAAGTGTCCCGGTTCGCCCGGTTCGCGGCGCAACACCAGCACCGCCGCGTCGACGGAACCGAAGACGAACAGCAGCAACAGCACCAATGTCGCTGCCAGCGAATCGACTTCGCCGGTCAGTGCCAGCAGCAACGACACCGCCGAAGTCGCCAGGATCGCCACCCAGGGTGTACGTCTGCCGGGCAGGATGCGGGCGAGCGCGGACGGCAGCAGGCCGTCGCGGGCCATGCCGTAGGCCAACCGCGAGGACATGATGCCGGTGAGCAGGGCCCCGTTGGCGACCGCGACCAGCGCGATCAGACTGAACAACCAGTCGGGGACCTCCCCGGCCACCCGCACCACCTCCAGCAGCGGCCCGCTCGACTCCGCCAGCTTCTCGGTGGGCACCGCGGCACTGGCGACCACACCGATCAGCGCGTACACCACCCCGGCGGTGAGCAACGCACCGAACAGCGCCGTGGGGTAGGACCGGCGTGGGTCCTTCACCTCCTCGGCCAGGTTCACCGAGGTCTCGAACCCGACGAACGAGTAGAACGCCAGCACCGAGCCCGCCAGCACCGCACCGACCGCACCCTGTTCGGCGGTGCCGACCTGGGTGAGGCGGCTCAGGTCGGCGTCTCCACGCAGCATCACCCACAGACCGAGTCCGATGATGAGCAGCAACCCGCCGACCTCGACCAACGTGGCGGCCACGTTGGCGCCCAACGACTCCCGGATGCCGCGAATATTCAGCGCCGCGAGCAGCACGAGAAACACCACGACCACCACGACCACCGGCACCGAGACCAGCGCCTGTAGATAGTCCCCCGCGAACGCCCTGGCCAGCGCACCCACCGACACCACACCGGCGGCGAGCATGCAGAAACCGACGAACGACCCGGCCGCGGGCCCGAACGCCCGGGTGACATAGTGCGCCGACCCGCCCGCCCTCGGGAACTTCGTCGCCAGTTCCGCATACGAACCCGCGGTGAGCGTGGCCAGCAGCAGCGCGATAACGAGCGGCAACCACACGGCGCCGCCGGATTCCCGGGCCACCGAACCGACCAGCACGTACACCCCGGCGCCCAGAATGTCGCCGAGGATGAAGAAGTACAGCAGCGGCGTGGTGACAGCCCGCTTCAGGACAACGGTCATGCGGAACCTATACCCGCGACCACGCCGGTGAAGCGCGCGACGCGCTCAGCGCTGCAGCACGCTGCTGCGCCGCACGGGCAAACCACGCTCCTCGAAGGCGGTGAGCAGCAACTGGCCCCGCCGCGCCGCGGCGGCGGCATCGGTGCGCGCCAGGTCGGGCACATAGGTGGCCGCGCCCACGACGGATTCACCGACCAGCGGCCAGAAGCGGCGCGCGGGCAGACCCGAGCAGCGGGTGAGCACCGACTGCAGCGGGATCAGCGACGACGCGCTGCGCTGCACCAGCCACACCGCCATCGCCGCCTCGCAGGGCAGTGCGACGGTGCCGGGTTCGGCGGCCTGCGGATCACCGTCGACGACGCGAATCGTGGTGTCGGACAAGCCCGCCCAATCGATACCGCCGTCGTTGTCGTGGTGGATCCAGAGGTTGTCGCGCCCCGGATCCCAGGCCTGCGCCGACATCACGAACAGCGCGGTGACCCGGCCGACGACGGCGTGGATGAGCGCGGTCGCCACCACTTCGGCGGCGATCTCGTCGTTGATCATCTCCGCGGCGTGCCTGCGGTACATCAGTTCGACGCGGCCCTCGGACAACCCGTTCGGAACATGCCACCATCGCCGTTTTCCCTGTCCGGCCATCGCCGCCACGGCATAGACCCGCGGATGCTCCGGTTGCAGGGCTTGCAACCGCGCACAGGCGCGATCGAACGCGAGGGTGGTGCGGGTCGTGGTGGTGGTGACGGGCTCGGGCATCGAACCTCCTCGAACGGTTGGTTCCCGTGACGATGATGTCTCGGAACATAGGTTAGGCTTACCAGACTTCACAAGTCGTGTCCGGTTTCGAGGCAGGAGAAGTTCGTCGCCGTGATCCACCCTGGCACCGTCAGACGCCGTCGTCTGACCGGGCTTGCCCTGCTCGCTGTACTGCTCACCGTGGCAGTGGTGGCCAGCATCGCCATCGGCACCCGCTCGCTCGCACCGTCCACGGTGTTCGACGCCGTCACACACGCTCTCGGCTGCGACGGCGGCCCGTTCCGATGCCCGGCCCGCTCCACCGCCGAGGAAATCGTGCGTGAGCTGCGTCTCCCGCGCACCGCGTTGGCCCTCATCGCCGGGATGGCGCTGGGGGTCGCGGGCGCGCTCATCCAGGGGTATACCCGGAATCCGCTAGCTGATGCCGGATTGTTAGGACTGAATGCGGGCGCCGGCTTCCTGGCGGCGCTCAGCATCTATCTGTTCGGCTTCACCGCGCCGGGTCAGTACATCTGGTTCGCCTTCGCCGGGTCGGCGATCGCGGGATCGATCGTGTTCGGCGTCTCCTCGATCGGCGGTGGCAAAGCCAGTCCGTTGAGCCTGGTGCTCGCCGGTGCGGCGGTCACCGCGTTCCTGCAGGCGATGACCAACGCCGTCGTCGTACTCGACAACGCGGCGCTCGACACCTACCGGTTCTGGGTGGTCGGCACGGTCAACGGCCGCGAGGCCGACGTGTTCTGGCAGGTCCTGCCGTTCCTCGTGATCGGACTGGGCATGGCGCTGGCCGCCGCCCCCGCCTTGAACCTGCTCGGTCTCGGCGACGATGTGGCACGCGGGCTCGGTGTCGACATCGGCCGGGCGCGCGCGTTCGGACTGGCCGCGGTGGTGCTGCTCAGCGGTGCGGCCACCGCGGCGGTCGGGCCGATCGCATTCCTCGGGCTGGTGGTCCCGCATATCGCTCGCATCGTCACCGGACCCGACAACCGGTGGCTGATTCCCTACTCGGCCCTGCTGGGCGGACTGTTGCTGCTGGCGGCCGATATCACCGGCCGCGTCGTCGCCCGGCCGGGTGAACTGCAGGTCGGGGTGATGCTGGCGGCGCTGGGCGCACCGTTCTTCATCGCCCTCGTGCGCCGCAAGAAGCTGGTGACGCTGTGAGCGCCGGCATCGACACGACCGCCGATCTGCGCAAGGTGCGTCCGGCCTTGCGAGTGGGTCCGCTGTCGCTGGTGCTGCGCCCGGTGATGTTCGGTTTCGTCGTCGCGTTGGCCGTGACTGTGTTCGTGCTGTTCTGCGTCGATATCGCCGTCGGCGACACCTATGTCCCGCTGAGCCGGGTGCTCGATGTCCTCGGCGGGGGTGGGTCCCGATCGCAGCGGTTCATCGTCCTCGAATCGCGACTCCCCCGGGCGCTCACCGCCGTGGTCGTCGGTGCCGCCCTCGGGCTTGCGGGCGCGCTGATGCAGTCCATCCTGCACAACCCGCTGGCGGGGCCGGACGTGCTCGGTATCACCACCGGCGCGAGTGTGGGCGCGGTCGCCGTGCTGGTCGGAAGCGGCGGGGCGACAACGGGTCTCGTCGCGACGGTCGGTGCCCCCCTGGCGGCGCTCGCGGGTGGCCTGCTCACCGCCGTGGTCATCTACCTGCTCGCGTGGGGTCGCGGTGGTGGCGGGGAACGCGGTGTCACCGGTTTCCGCCTCGTGCTCATCGGTATCGGCGTGAACGCGGTGCTCATGTCGGCGATCAGCTGGCTGCTCACCCGCGCCAGCCTCACCGACGCCGCCCGCGCCCAGGTCTGGCTCAACGGCTCGCTCGACGCGGCCGACATGTCCAGTGTCGTGCCCGCCGCGATCGCGCTCACCGTGGTCACCGTCGTCGCGCTCGTCTCGGCGCGCACGCTGGCCGCGCTGCGCCTCGGCGAGGAATCGACCCGGGTGCTCGGTGTGCGCATCCAGTCCCAGCAGGCGCTGCTGATCGGTGCGTCCGTCGTCGCCGCCTCGGTGGCGACCGCGGCCGTCGGGCCCGTCGGATTCGTCGCGCTGGCCGCACCGCAGATCGCCCGGATGGCGTTCCGCACGCCCGGCGAACCGCTGATCGCCTCGGCGCTCACCGGCGCCGCGCTGGTGGCGGGCGCCGATATCATCTCGCGCGCACTGCTGCCCGTCGACCTGCCGGTCGGTATCGTCACCGCCGCGCTCGGCGGGCCGTTCCTGCTCTACCTGCTCGTCCGCATGAACCGGAAGGCCACGCTCTCATGACCAGCCCCGCCCATCGCCTCGCCGCCGACACCGTTTCCCTCGGCTACGGCGAGCGGGTGATCGTCGACGGGCTCAGTCTCGACATCACCCCCGGCGTGGTCACCACGGTGATCGGACCGAACGGGTGCGGCAAGTCGACACTGCTCAAGTCGCTCGGCCGGTTGCTTCGTCCGCGCGAAGGCCAGGTGGTGCTCGACGGCAAGGCCATCTCGTCGATGAAGACCAAGGACGTCGCGCGGGTGATCGGCATGTTGCCGCAGACCCCCGTCGCACCGGAAGGGCTCACCGTCGCCGATCTCGTCGCGCGCGGCCGTCACCCGCATCAGTCCTGGCTGCGGCAGTGGTCGGCCGACGACGAGACCGAGGTCGCCGCCGCCCTGGCCCAGACCGGCATCGCCGACCTGGCCGACCGCACCCTCGACGAGTTGTCCGGCGGGCAGCGGCAGCGCGCCTGGATCTCGATGGCACTCGCCCAGGGCACCGACATCCTGCTGCTCGACGAACCGACCACCTATCTCGACCTCGCGCACTCGCTGGAAGTCCTCGACCTGGTCGACCGCTTGCATGCCGAATTCGGACGCACCGTGGTGATGGTGCTGCACGATCTCAACCTCGCCATCCGCTACAGCGACGAACTGGTGGTGATGGCGTCGGGCCGCATCGTCGCGCAGGGAAAACCGGCCGACATCATCACCGCGGAACTGCTCGCCGAGGTGTTCGGACTCGACGCGAAGGTACTCACCGATCCGGTCTCGGGGCGGCCGATGGTCGTGCCGATCGGCACGCGCCACGTGCACGGCGCGGCCGGGTATGACGAATGACACACCAGCAAACACCCCGTTACGACAATCTGTAGTACGCATCTTTGTCGTTGAGTCCGTAAAATCGGAGGGATGGCAGGTCTCGGCGAACTCGAAAAAGCGGTGATGGACCAGTTGTGGTCCGCCGACGAACCGCTCACGGTGCGGCAGGTACACGAAGCACTGGCGGCTCGTCGCGAGCTCGCGTACACCACGGTGATGACCGTGCTGCAGCGGCTGGCGAAAAAGGATTTGGTTGTGCAGCGTCGCGACGATCGCGCGCATCGGTACGCCCCGGTACACAGCCGTGACGAACTGGTCGCGAGCCTGATGGTCGACGCGTTGCAGCAGGCCGACGCGGCGGGCAGCCGCGCCGCGGCGCTGGTGCACTTCGTGGAACAGGTCGGCAAGGACGAAGCCGATGCGCTGCGCGAGGCACTGGCCAAGCTCGAATCCGACGAAAACAGCGGCTAGACTCCCTGGCGGCTCTCACAACGACGTGAGCGCCCCTGGCCCCACAACGCAGTGAGCAGAGTCGATGAACGCAACCGCGGCAGTCTTCGCAGGTCTCGCCTTGCTACTCGCAGGGCCAGTTCCCGCGCTGCTCAGCCGTGCTACCTGGCCGCACCGCAGTCCGCGGGCAGCGGTCGTGTTGTGGCAAGCCATCGCGCTGGCCGCCGTGCTCAGCGCCTTCGGTTCCGGGCTGGCCATCGCCAGCCTGCTGCTCGTTCCCGGCCCCGACGGTAGGCCGACCACCTCCCCCACCAAGGAGATCGACGCGCTCGGGCTGCCGCTGTGGCTCGTGTACGTCACCGTGTTCGCGCTGACGCTGATGATCGGCGCGCGCCTGATGTTCTCCATCGTGCGTGTCGGCGTGCACACCCGCCGCCGCCGGTCCAGGCACCGCATGCTGGTCGATCTGCTCGATCAGAGCGGTCCCGTGCGCCGCGCCGCCGACATCCGGGTGCTCGCCGCCACCGAACCCATCGCCTACTGCCTGCCCGGGCTCCGCCAGCGCGTTGTGCTCAGCGAAGGCACGCTGACCAGCCTCGACGACGCCGAGGTCACCGCGATCGTGAGCCATGAGCGCTCGCACCTGCGGGCCCGCCACGACCTGGTGCTCGAGGCGTTCACCGCCGTCCACGAGGCGTTCCCCCGGGTGGTCCGCAGCAAGGCCGCGCTCGGTTCGGTGAAACTGCTCATCGAACTGCTCGCCGACGACTCCGCGGTGAAGGTCACCGGCCCCAAACCACTCGCCCGCGCCCTGGTGGCGTGCGCGAAATCGACCGCACCGCAGGGCGCGCTCGCCGCGGGCGGTCCGAGCACCCTCATCCGCATCCAGCGCCTCGCGGGCACCAACGGCGACGTGAGAATCGCCACCGCGGCCTACCTCGGATCGGCGGCGATTCTGGTGGTTCCCACCCTCGCCGTCGCGGTGCCGTGGCTGCAGGAACTGAGCCGGTTGTTCCACGGCTGACCTGGCGATCACCCAGCCGAGCCGGACGCGACGCGCGGCACCCCGAACCCTGCTGATCACTCCTGGCCGGACCGGCGCTCGTCGTTACCGCTGACCAGGTTGTTTACCCACGCGAACGCAATCACGCCTATCCTGGGAGATCGGTCCTTCCTGCTGGGCCGCACCCCGTACGCCGTTCGCGTGTTTCGGGTAATCGGCGCCGGTGATCTTCCAGCGCGATTCGCAGCCCAACGAAAGGCCATTTTGTCCACCTCTGCTGTCTCCGACGCGACCGAACCGACCTTCACCGAACTAGGCCTGCCCGTGGCCCTGGTGCAGGCCCTGCGCAACGCGGGCATCGACAAGCCCTTCCCCATCCAGGCCGCCACCATCGGTGACGCGCTCGCCGGGCGTGACGTGCTGGGTCGCGGCCCCACCGGCTCGGGCAAGACCCTCGCCTTCGGCCTGCCGATCCTCACCCGCCTGGCCGAGGGCCCGCCGTCCAAGCCGGGCCGCCCGCGTGGCCTGGTGCTCGTACCGACCCGTGAGCTCGCCACCCAGATCGAGAAGGCGCTCGAAGATGCCGCTCGCTCGCTCGGTCTGCGTGTCGCCTCCGTCGTCGGTGGTGCACCGATCAAGCGGCAGGCCGACCGCCTCGCGCGCGGTGTCGACCTGCTGATCGCCACTCCCGGCCGCCTCGACGACCTCATCAAGCAGCGCAATGCCGACTTGTCCGACGTGGCGATCACCGCCCTCGACGAGGCCGACCACATGGCCGACATGGGGTTCCTGCCCCAGGTCACCCGCCTGCTCGACCGCACCCCGAAGCAGGGTCAGCGCCTGCTGTTCTCGGCCACCCTCGACGGTGACGTGGACAAGCTCGTGAAGCGCTACCTGAGCAACCCGGTGACCCACTCCACCGCGCCCGCCGAGGCGTCGGTGAGCACCATGACCCACCACCTGTTCTTCGTGCGCGACAAGAACATCAAGCGGACCGTCGCCACCGAGATCGCCGCCCGCGACGGCCTGACCATCATGTTCGTGCGCACCAAGCACGGCGCCGATCGTCTGGCCAAGCAGCTGCGCGGCGCCGGTGTCGACGCGGGCTCGCTGCACGGCGGCAAGGCACAGAACAATCGCGTGCGCACGCTGGCGGCCTTCGCCGACGGGTCGGTGCCGGTGCTGGTCACCACCGACGTGGCCGCGCGCGGCATCCACATCGACGGTGTGTCGCTGGTCGTTCACTTCGACCCGCCCGCCGAGCACAAGGCCTACCTGCACCGCGCCGGCCGCACCGCGCGGGCCGGCGAGGACGGCGTGGTCGTCACCCTCGTCACCGACGAGGAGCGCAAGGACGTGGCCGCGATGACCCGCAAGGCGGGCGTGCGGACCGACGGTATCGATGTCCGCCCCGGCGACCGGAAGCTGGTGGACATCACCGGTGCCCGCAAGCCCAGCGGCATCGCGCTCGCCACCCCCGCCGCACCTGCACAGCCGACGCGGACCTCGACCGGTGCGGGTCGTCCGCGCCGCGCAAGGCCCAGTGGCGCAACAGCTTCCGAGGGCGGGCACAGCCGGGGTTCGGGCGCGCCGCGCCGGGACCGTCCGACCGGTGAGTCGCGTTCCCGCAAGCCGGCGGGCGCCGGCGGACACGCCCGGAGCGGCGACACGCCGACGAATTCGCGGCGGCGCGCCGGTCGTCCGGCGGCTCCGGCGGGCAACCGCAACCGTTCCGCAAACTGATCGCACAGAAGAATCGCCGCGTGGCCGAACCGATTACGGTTCGGCCACGCGCCGTTTCCGGCGTCGTGTCAGGAGCACCCCGCACTGATCCGCCCGCCGGACCGCTCACACGGCTATCATCGGCACAGTGCGATTTCTTCCTGGCCCACCGCCGCCGTACGACCTGACCTACGACGACCTGTTCCTCGTCCCGAACCGCACGGATGTCGCATCCCGGTTCGATGTGGACCTGGCCAGCGTCGACGGCTCGGGTACCACCATCCCCCTCGTCGTCGCGAACATGACTGCGGTGGCCGGTAAGCGGATGGCCGAGACCGTCGCCCGACGCGGCGGACTGGTCGTCCTGCCGCAGGATCTCCCGATCCCGGCGGCCGCCGAGACCATCGCGTTCGTCAAGAGCCGCTCGCTCACCGCCGACACCCCGGTCACCCTCGACCCCGACGCGGCGGTGTCCGACGCGCTGGCGCTGATGCACAAGCGCGCGCACGGCGCGGTGGTCGTCGTCGAGGACGGCAAACCCGTCGGTGTGGTCACCGAGGCCGCCTGCGCCGACGTCGACCGATTCGCGCGCTTGCGCGAGATCGCCCAGACCGATTTCGTGCAGGCCCCCGTCGACGCCTCGCCCCGCGACATCTTCGACCGGCTCGCCGGTTCACACACCCAGCTCGCCGTGCTCACCCACCCCGACGGCACCCTGGCGGGCGTGATGACCCGCACCGGCGCCATCCGCGCGGGCATCTACACCCCGGCCGTCGACGCCGAGGGCAAACTGCGCGTCGCCGCCGCCGTCGGCATCAACGGTGACGTGGCCGCCAAGGCGAAGGCACTGGCCGACGCGGGCGCCGACGTCCTCGTCCTCGACACCGCCCACGGCCACCAGACCAAGATGCTCGAATCCCTGCGCACCGTCGCCGATCTCGGCCTCGGGCTGCCGCTGGTCGCGGGCAATGTGGTCTCCGCCGAGGGCACCCGCGACCTGGCCGAGGCGGGCGCGACCATCATCAAGGTCGGCGTCGGCCCCGGTGCGATGTGCACCACCCGGATGATGACCGGTGTGGGCCGTCCTCAGTTCTCCGCGGTGGCCGAATGTGCCGCCGCCGCACAGGAACTCGGCGTGCACGTGTGGGCCGACGGTGGTGTCCGCCACCCCCGCGACGTGGCCCTGGCGCTGGCCGCGGGCGCGTCGAACGTGATGATCGGCTCCTGGTTCGCCGGCACCTACGAGTCCCCCGGCGACCTGCGCGTCGACCGCGACGGCAACGCCTACAAGGAAAGCTTCGGCATGGCGTCCAAGCGTGCCGTCGCCGCCCGCACCGCCGCCGACAGCGGTTTCGACCGGGCCCGCAAGGCGCTGTTCGAGGAAGGCATCTCCAGTTCGCGGATGCGCCTGGACCCCGAGCGGCCGGGCGTGGAGGACCTGATCGACCACATCTGCTCGGGTGTACGCAGCTCCTGCACCTACGCGGGCGCCCGCACCCTGCCCGAGTTCCACGAACGCGCGGTGCTCGGTGTGCAGTCCGCCGCCGGTTTCGCCGAGGGCAGGCCGCTGCCCAGCGGCTGGTGACCGCCCGGCCGACCGGACGCCGTGCGGGCGCCGGTCGGCCGCGCCGCTGACGCATCAACCGAGGCGACGGATTACTATGGAGTTGCCGATCTCGGCACAGCTCGTTTTCCCACCTCGAAAGGATCCAGTTGTCACCCGCGTCCAAGGGCGCCACACAGGAGGGCTCCTCTACGGAGCCGGGTGACAAACCCGGCGTCCTCCTTTCCGCAGCGTCCGTCCGATCCACTGGTCTCGCCCCGGCACCGCATGGGTGGTGCTGAGGATGTCCACCGTGCTGACAGTGCTCAGCCTGCTCGGTTTCGCCGCATTGACCCTCGGTACCGCCCTGTTCGTGGCCGCCGAGTTCTCCCTCACCGCCCTGGAACGCAGCGCCGTCGAATCGGCCGCGCGCTCCGGTGACACCCGGTCACGACTGGTCAAACAGGCGCACAACACCCTGTCGTTCCAGCTCTCGGGCGCCCAGCTCGGCATCACCATCACCACCCTGATCACCGGCTTCATCGCCGAACCCGTGCTGGCGCGGCTGCTGGCGCCGCTGCTCGACGGCATCGGCCTGAGCGAGACCGCCGCGACCGGTGTCGCGCTCGCGCTGGCGCTGATCCTGGCGACCTCGCTGTCGATGATCTACGGCGAACTGGTACCCAAGAACATCGCCATCGCCAAGCCGATGGCGACGGCCCGGCTCACCGCGGGCCCGATGATCGGGTTCTCCGTGTTCTTCAAATGGCTGA
This sequence comes from Nocardia rosealba, assembly GCF_020216065.1. Classification (GTDB taxonomy): domain Bacteria; phylum Actinomycetota; class Actinomycetes; order Mycobacteriales; family Mycobacteriaceae; genus Nocardia; species Nocardia rosealba. Next base: position 647,811 of record NZ_JAIWNA010000003.1, on the reverse strand, counting down.
TCCGCTTCCTGAACAACGCCGCCAACTGGCTGGTCCGCAGGCTCGGCATCGAACCGGCCGAGGAACTGCGTTCGGCCAGGTCGCCGCAGGAACTCGGATCGCTGGTTCGCACCTCGGCCCAGCGCGGCGCGATGGATCAGCGCACCGCGCAGCTGATGGACCGCTCGCTGGAGTTCGGTGAACGCAGCGCCGAGGACCTGATGACCCCCCGGGTGAAGGTGGAGTCGCTCGACCGCGACGACACCATCGCCGACCTCATCGCCGCCTCGGCGCGCACCGGGTACTCCCGGTTTCCGGTGATCGACGGCGACCTCGACAACACCCTCGGCGTCGTCCACGTCAAACACGCCTTCACCCATCCGGCGCACCTGCGTAAGCAGATCCCGCTCGGGAAGCTCGCCGTCGCGGTGCCGATCGTGCCCGCCAGTCTCGACGGCGACGAGGTGCTCGAACGGGTCCGTGCCGACGGCATGCAGGTGGCGCTCGTCGTCGACGAGTACGGCGGCACCGCGGGCATGGTCACCATGGAGGACCTGATCGAGGAGATCCTCGGCGACGTGCGCGACGAGCACGACGAGGAGGAACGCGATGTGCGCCGGGTGAGCGACGGCTGGGACTGCTCGGGCCTGCTGCGCATCGACGAGGTGTCCCGCGCGACGGGCTACGACGCGCCCGAGGGCGAATACGAAACCCTCGGCGGACTCGTCCTCACCCAGCTGGGCCGCATTCCGATGGGCGGCGACGAGGTCGTCCTGCCCGAATCGCGTGGCGGTGCGGGCGGCTGGGTGGCCCGGGTGGAACGGATGGACGGACGGCGGATCGACCGGGTGCGCCTGGTGCCCGTCGACGACGCGAACCTCGCGGCACGGGAGCACAACCATGGGTGACCTGTTCGGACTCGTCCTCACCGCGGTGCTGCTCGCGGGCAACGCCTTCTTCGTCGCGGCCGAGTTCGCGCTCATCTCGGCCCGTCGTGATCGTCTGGAAGCCCTTGTCGCACAGGGGAAGAAGAAGGCCGCGACGGTGATCGAGGCAGGCGAGAACCTGTCGATGATGCTGGCCGCCGCCCAGCTCGGCATCACCATCTGCTCGATCCTGCTCGGCCGGGTCGGCGAACCGGCCATCGCGCACCTGATCGAGCGCCCGTTCGAACTGCTCGGGTTGCCCGAGCAACTGCTGCACCCCGTCGGGTTCGCGCTGGCGCTGACGCTGGTGGTGATCCTGCACATCCTGCTCGGCGAGATGGTCCCGAAGAACATCGCGCTGGCCGGTCCGGAACGCTCGGCGCTGCTGCTGGTACCGATCCATCTGATGTGGTTGCGGATCGCGCGTCCCCTCATCGCGCTCTACAACTACGCGGCCAACCTCACCCTGCGGATGCTGCGCATCGAACCCAAGGACGAACTCGACGCGACGGTGTCCACGGTGGAACTGGCCGAGATGATCGGCGAGTCGCGCTCGGAGGGTCTGCTCGACGAGGAGGAACACCGCAGGCTCACCCAGGCCCTGGGCACCTCCGAGCGGATCGTGGGCGATGTGATGGTTCCGCTGGCCGAGGCGCGTTCGGTGCCGTTGCGCGGCGACGGAACCACGCTCGGTGATGTGGAAGCCGCCGTGGCCGAGACCGGGTTCTCCCGGTACCCGGTGCGCGCGGCCGACGGTTCGCTCGTCGGCTACCTGCACATCAAGGACGTGCTCGACGAGGTCGCCGACGACAACGCGGGCCCCGACACCAAGATCCCACGCACCGACATCCGCCCCCTGCCGACGGTCACCACGACCACCGCGCTCTACGAGGCGCTGGCCAGGTTGCGCCGCACCAGCAGTCATCTGGGCCGGGTGGTGGATGCCCGCGGAAACACCGTCGGCGTCGTCGCGCTCGAGGACCTGGTGGAGGAGTTCGTCGGTACCGTGCGCGACGGGACCCATCGCAAACCCGAGTGAGTTCGCGGGGCCCGACCTGCGCGGGGTGGTTCCCGCCACCCCGCGCAGCCGGCCCCTGCCATGCGGCTCGAACCACGGGCCCGCGCCCGAGTCGTTAGGGTCGGGCAGTATGCGCCCCCTCAGGCATCTGATCCTCATCTTCGCTGGGGCCGTGCTGCTTTCGGTCCTCGCAGCCCTGGCCTTCGCCGGCGACGCACACCCGGAATGCGCCGCCATCCCGGGCGACGTCGGCCCCTGCGACTATTGGGGCCGCGTCGCCGAATACGGACCGTTCATCATCCTGTGGGGCACGATGATCCTCGCGGGACTCGGATCGGCGATATGGCTGGTGATCATGGCCGTTCTCGGCCTCGTCGCGCTGCTGCGTGCCGACCTCGGTGACCGCTGAGCCGCGTGCCGAACAGGCTGGGCACGAGGTGTCTTCGGCGAGGAACGACTACGGCCGGATACAGCAGGAAACGATGCGCCAGAAGGCCGTGCCGGACATGCTGCGGATGTCCCAATCACCGATCTGATCGTGTGCGGTGGAAACAATGCGGTCGATGTCGAAATCGTTCCTGGTCGCCGCACCGGTCGATTCGACCTGGTCGATCACGAATTGTCTTGCCGCGCCGCGCATATCAACCGGCTCGGGGCGAAAGCTCCGGTCCAGAATCGATGACAAATCGAGTTCCCCTCTCCGCCTGACCGCAGGGCCAGAAGGGCATATTCTGTTGTGTCCATGCCCTTTTCGCCGCTGCGGGTCCCCTGGATTACCTGACGCACAGAGTCTAGGGCGGGGTGGTGGGTAGACGGCTGTAGGCGCCGACACCGTTTCGGGCCTGTCGTTGTCGCCACCACAACAACGGGCAAATCAGACAGGCTGGGCGGGTTGCCGCCAACCCTGCCCGGTCGGTGTCGGTGAGCCCGCGAGGTCGGGCAAGGTGCCGACGGCCTGCAGGGCGGCCACGAGTTCGGCCAGCCGGGTCGGGTTGCTCAGCGAGCAGCCGAGTTGTTCTTCGAGCTTGCGGATCCGGTGCCGCACAGTGTTCTCGTGGCAGTACAGCGCGGCCGCGGCGCGCACGGCCGAACCGTCGGCGGCCAGCCAGGCCCGGGCCGTGGCGAGGTGGGTGTCGCGTTCCTCCGCGGGCAGCCGCAGGATCGGGCCGAGTACCCGCCAGACGAACTGCCTGGCCGAGTCCACATTGCCGATCACCAGGTCGCTGATGGGGGTGTCGACGATCTGGTTCACCCCGACCGTTCCGGCGGGCATCGCCTCCAGCGCCGTGCGGGCGAATCGAGCCGCCCTCGGGGTTTTGTCGAGCCTGCCGAATTCCGGGCTCACGCCGACCCGGAAAGTGGCGGTGGCGGAGACGATCTCGAGAATGTCGGACAGTGATTGGCTGCGGCCGCGGTAGATGATGCCGATCTCGCGGTCGGGTTGGGAACGCCAGGCCGAGGAGGTGCCGCGCCGGCGCAGCACGTCCTCGAGATGCAGCGTCGCATTGTCGGCGATGGGTGCCGATTCCGTGGCGACCACCACGAAGGTGCCTTCGAAGGGCAACCCGAGGGTCTGCGAGATCTCCCACGCCGTCTGGGTGTCGCCGGCCGAGCCGTCGATCAGGGCCGCGACCAGCGCGGACCGCCGCCGATCCTCGGCGACCAGACGCGCGTTCATCTCCTCGCGGTAGGCCTCGGTGAGCGCGGTCGAGAACTCGTCGTTGAGCATCCACAGGTCGGACACGGTGTCGGTGGCCACCTCAACGGCCTTCGGGCCGTGCTCGCGCGCGCAGCTCAGCAACCGCTCCCAGAAGAACGCGAAGCCGATGGTGTAGGCGCGCAACAGTTCCGGCAGCGGCACCCCCATCGCGGCGCGTTCCCGCCCGGTCCGTTGCGCGGCCGACAGATCGACCGGCACGCTGTATTGCAGCTGGTCGAGCGAACGGGTGAGGTTCCGGCGCAAACTCTGCGACAGCAGGTCGTCCGACACCACCGTCTCGTCTCGATACAGGGCGATGTGCTGCCTGGTGAAAGTGACCAACTCCGCGACGTACTCGTCGAGCCGTGACCGCATGATGGCGGCCAGGCCGACGATGACGGGATCGGATTCGCGACCGAGCATGAACCGGCACGCTACCGGTCCGCCGGTCACCCGGTCCGAGGACTACCCGACTTCGACGCCGGGCAGGTGAGTTTCCCCTGCGGCAACGCTTCCGGTCAGGCGGGATCGCCGGAGGGTTGGGCGGTGGGTGGGACGGCCGCCTTCGCCGCGGTTTCGCATTCCGCCGATTCCGGTGGGGTGGTCTTCGCGTCGATCTGTTCGCCCAGGTAGCGCAGGACCACCGCGATCATCGCCACCACCGGGACGGCGAGGAAGGCGCCCGTGATGCCGTAGAGGGAACCACCCGCGGTGACCGCGAGCAGCACGATCACCGGGTGCAACTCCATGCTGCGGCTCTGCAACACCGGTTGCAGCACATTGCCTTCCAGCTGCTGCACGGCGATCACGACACCCAGCACGATCAGCGCCGTGGTGAAACCGTTGCCGACCAACGCGACGAGCACGGCGAGCGCGCCCGCCACGAACGCGCCGACCATCGGGATGAAACCGCCGACGAAGGTGATCACCGACAGCACCAGCGCCAACGGCACATCGAGGATGAACAGGGCAGCGCCGATGAGGACGGCGTCGACGAAACTGACGATGGCCTGGGTGCGGATGAACCCGCCGAGGGTCCCCCAGACCCGTTCGAGCACGGCCTCGAGGTGGCGGCCGCTGCGGTTGCCGCACACGAGGTTCATCCAGGGCAGCAGGCGCGGCCCGTCCTTCAGGAAGAAGAACACCAGAACCAGCACCAGGAACACCGTGATCAGCACCGAGGTGGCGGTGGATACACCGGTGAAGACGCCGTTGGCGATCTGGGTGCCACTGGACTGCAGTCGCGACACGATGGCGTCGACGGCGGAGTCGAGCTGTTCGTCGCGAATGTTCAGCGGGGGACCCTGGATCCAGTCACGCACCTGGTTCACGCCCGCGGTCGACTTGTCCGCCAGTTCCGGTGCCTGATCGGCGACCGACGGCACGATCAGCGCGATGACGCCCGCCACCAGCGCGAGGAAACTCACCAGCGTGATCGTCGCGGCCAATGCGGGCCGCAACCCGTGCGCGGTGAGCCACCTGGTCGCGGGCCACAGGATGGTGGTCACCACGACCGCCAGCGCGACCGGCAACAGCACCACCCACAGCCGCGCCACGATCGTGCCGAGCACCCACGCACCCGCCGCGATCGCGACGATGCACAGTGCCCATTTCGCCAGCCACAGCAGTCCGCCACCGATCACCTCGCCTCGGTCGCGGCCCTGCTGTCCGTCCGTTCGCGCCGTAGCGCTCGCATTCCCCATCGCGCCCACGCCGCTAGTCTGGCATGCGCCCCGGCGCCCCCGCATGATGAGCATTCCCCGTCGGCGCGCCTCGACGGTGGCCGGCCCCAGGTCCGTGCCGTGCCGGGACGGATCGGTGAGCCACCGGATGCGCCTTCGCGCAGGCGGGCATTCGCGCAGTTCGGCGAGGATAATCGAAGTGGGACGAAGTTGCGGCACCACCACCAGGAGCGAGCAATGATCCACAGTCATCGGGCGTTTTCCCATTTGGTCCGCGCCACGGGCGAAGACAATTTCGGCGACGATCAGTTACGGCACGCGGCCTGGGTCGCGCGGTGTGTGGGCCGCCTGCGCACTTGCCCGCTGCGCGTCGAGGACTACGACGAACTCGCCGACCGTTTCGAGCCGAAACCCCTGGTCGCCGGGTCGTCGCTGTTCGTCGCCGGGGCGGCGCCGGAGGGGGTGTGGTTCGTCCGGCAGGGCCTGGTCGAGTTGTCGGTCGGCTCGGCGCAAGAGCAAACGGTCATCGACGTGCTGCGCCCGGGCGACCTCGACGGCGACCTCGCCCTGCTGCTCGAAACGCCGCCGCCCTACACCGCCCGCGCCCGCACCGATTCGCACTGCCTGTTCCTACCGGCCGCTGCCTTCGACGCACTCCTGGCCGACCACCCCGATATCTCCCGCCGCTGGCTCACGAGCGTGGCGAAGCGTCTTGCCGCCGGTCAGGGCCGTCTCATCAATATGCTCGGTCGCCCGCTGCCCACCCAGCTCGCCCAGCTCCTGCTCGACGAAGCCGTCGACAACACGGTCGATCTGCCGCACCGCACGCTCGCCGCCATGCTCGGCACCTCTGTCCCCACCCTGAACAAGGCACTCAAAGAATTCGACCGGGACGATCTGATCACGCTCCACGACCCGACGATCACCCTGACCTCCCTCGACCGCCTCCACCACCTCGAGTCCTCACACTGACCGGCTTCTGTTCCGACACACGATCATTCCGCTCTCGCGTTCACAACACTCCGCACTGCTCCGGCCGCGAGCGAAGACTTCTCACCACCGCTCCGGAGGCCCGGCATCGGTGAATCATGTGACGGCCTCGACCACCGCACCTATCCGGAGCGGTCCGCCCGCCGAACCACCCGGCGGGCGGCACTCGCGCCCGCCGGGACCGGAATTCGGCTCAGATCTCCGCCAGCTGGTGGTCGGTGACGTGGGCGGTCAGGTAACGCAGGTGATCGCTGGAGTCGCCGAGGGTGTGTTCGATGGCGGTGAGGCGGGCGGTGTAGTGGCCGACGGGGTACTCGGCGGTCATGCCGATACCACCGTGCATCTGGATGGCTTCCTGGCCGATGTGCCTGCCGGAGCGGCCGATTCGCAGTTTCGCGCGGGCGGCGACCAGCGGGTCGGCGATGCCGTCGGCCAGAGACATCGAGGCGTACAGGCTCATGCTCCTGGCGAGCTCCAGCGAGACGTACATGTCGGCGGCGCGGTGGGTGAGCGTCTGAAAAGTACGCAGTGCGACCCCGAACTGTTTGCGGGTGCCCAGGTACTCGGTGGTCAGCCGCAGCGCTTCGGACATGGCACCGACCGCTTCGGCGCCCAGCGCGGCCTGGGCGGTGACGATCATTTCGCCGATCACATCGGCGGCGTCGACCGGGTTGCCGAGGGGTTCGGCGGTAGCGCTGTCGAAGGTGAGGTCGGCACCGCGGCGGCCGTCGTGGGTGCGGAAGGCGGTGACGGTGACGCCCGGATCGGTCGGTTCGATCAGGAACAGTCCGGTGCCGCCGTCGGGCAGCGCCGCGCTGACGATGAACTGGTCGGCGGAATCCGCGGCGGCGACCGGGTGCTTGCGCCCGGTCACCCGCCAGCCGTCACCGTCGCGGGTCGCCCGGGTGGACACCGCGGCGGACGGTGGCCGCATCCCCGGCTCGACATGGGCGAAGACCGGCCTGCGCTCGCCTGCCGCGATCTCGGGCAGCAGCTGTTTGCGTTGTTGCGCGGAGCCTGCCCGGGTGATGACGGCGCCGGGGATCAGCGCGCAGTCGAGCACCGGTTCCGGTGCGAGCGCGCGTCCGAGTTCTTCCAGCACGAGCATGGTCTCGATCGGGCCCGCGTCGAGTCCGCCGTCGTCGGCGGGGATGGTGAGCCCGAGCAGGCCGATCTCGGCGAAGGTCGACCACACCTGCGGATCCCAGCCGGGGTCGGTGGCGACGACGGTGGCGCGCCGTTCGTGGGTGTAGTGCCGGGTGAGGACGCTACGGACGGAGTCGCGCAGCATGTTTTGTTCGGTGGTGAATTCGAAATCCATTGCGCTGTCTCACAGTCCGAGGATCGTCGAGGCGATGATGCTGCGCTGCACCTCGCTGGATCCTCCGTAGATCGAGGTTTTGCGGTAGTTGAGGTAGGTGGCGGTGCTGCGTCGCGCCCAGTCGGGTTCATCGGACTCGCGGGCGAGCGAGTCCGGACCCGCGATGTCGACGAGCAGTTCGGTGACCGCCTGCTGGAGTTCGGTGCCGCGCAGTTTGAGAATCGAGGACACCGGGTTCGGTGCGCCGTCGGCGGAACCGGCGACGACCCGCGCCTGCACGAGTTCGAGTGCGATGAGCTCATTTTCGAGTTCGGCGATGCGGGCGGCGAACATCGGGTCGTCGAGCAGGGTGCCGGATCCGAGCCGGGTCTGCTTGGCGTGTTCCTTGGCCAGCCACAGCCGCACCTTGGTCTGGCCGACGGCGGCGATGCCGGTGCGTTCGTTGCCGAGCAGGAATTTGGCGTAGGTCCAGCCCTGGTTCTCCTGGCCGACGAGCTGGTCGGCGGGCACCCGCACGTCCTCGAGGAATACCTCGTTCACCTCGAAGCCGCCGTCGATCAACTCGATCGGGCGGACGGTGACGCCCGGTGTGTCCAGCGGGAACAGCAGCATCGAGATGCCCGCTTGCTTCTTGGGCGCGTTCGGATCGGTGCGGGCCAGGCAGAACATCCAGTCCGCGCTCTGCGCGGCGGTGGTCCAGGTCTTCTGGCCGTTGATCACGTAGTCGTCGCCGTCGCGGACGGCGACCGTACGCAGGGAGGCGAGGTCGGAACCGGCCTCGGGTTCGGAGAAGCCCTGGCACCACCAGATGTCGAGATTCGCAGTCGCGGGCAGGAAGCGCTCCTTCATCTCCGGCGCACCGAACTGGGCGATGACCGGCCCGATCATGTTGGTGTTGAAGGTGAGCGGTTCGGGGACCGAGGCGAGCTGCATCTCGTCGTGCCAGATATGGCGCTGCACGGGGGTCCAGTCGCGGCCGCCCCATTCGACCGGCCAGTGCGGCACCGCGAGCCCGTGCGCGTTGAGGATGCGCTGGGTGGTGACGATGTCGTCCTTGCTGATCTCGGCCATGTGCCGGGTGCGATTACGGATGTCTTCGGGAATTTCGTGCCGGAAGAAGGCACGCAGCTCGTCGCGGAAGGCGAGCTCGTCCTCGGTGAGTGCCAATTGCATGCTCGGGAATGTTACACAGAGAGCGATATGTTTCAAATACCCTCGGCGGCCTATGCTGTCCCCTGTGACGCGAACCGAAGGGACCCGGGCGCCCGGACGACCGGCCGCGGCCACCCGCGACGATGTGCTGCGCGTCGCGATCGACACGTTCCTCGCGGGCAAGCGCGTCGACGTCAACGCCATCGCCGCCCAGCTCGGCCTCGGACGCACCAGCATCTACCGGTGGTTCGGCTCCCGCGACGGCCTGCTCGGAGCCGCGATCGCCCACCAGCTCGAGCGCATGGTCGCCCACACCGCCCGGACGTGCCGGGCGACCGGCGCGGAACGCCTCAACGAGATCCTGGACCGCTGCATCCACTGGCTGGTCGAGGACGATTCACTGCGCACCTATTTCGACAACGAGTCGACCAGCGCCCTGCGTTTGATCACCCGCAGCGACGGCCTCGTCCACCAGACCGCGGTCGCGGTCGTCGCGGGCCTGATCGAACGCGCCGAGGCCGAGGGCTATCAGCCGCCCATCGTCCGCGACACCTTGGCCTACGCCCTGGTGCGGCTGTGGGAAGCGTTCCTGTACAACGACGCGGTCGCCGGTTTCCGCGGGGATGTGGACCGGCTCCAACAGGTGCAGGCGGCGCTCCTCCGAGCCTGACCTGCGGCGGGTCGTTGGTGCCTCCGGCTGATGCGGGACAATGACCAGGTGAGCACGCACAGCGACCTGGACTCCGCTCTCGACCTGCGGGTATTGCCCGAGGTCGAGTGGCAGGCCGCCGCGTCCGCGCACCGGGAGCGACTCGATCGGCTGGTCGGCCCGTATCTGGAGCGGCGGGCGGCGGGGACCGCGCATCCGGTCATCGATTTCTTGTTCACCTAATAGGGTTCGTAGTACTCATCATTGGCCTCACCACATCCCAAAACTACCTACTACCTGGGGGAATGGTCGCCGCTCGCATCCCAACCTATCCCGACAATTCCGATCGTTTCCCCCTCAACTCGTGTCGATCCCGTGTCGGACGTCAAGTTTCGGTCGACTGATTCTCACCCGCCTCGGCCGACAGTTCTCCTCTGCAGCAATGCGCTTGTCGGCTGTGGTGGTCGACAGGTTCGTGCCATGCGGGTTGCAATACCGGGTACCCCACAGCAGGCTCGCCACGGCGTGCGCCCGACCACGTCGATCTCAACATCACGGTGCTGCTCGAATTGAACCCCTGACCTTCTCGATTCGGGGTTATCGAGGAGGTCAGCTCGCGGTCCGACGCAAGGTATCGCGATCCGAGCTGGCCGATCGCGTGGCGGTACTCGATCGACACCGCTGGCCGTGTCCCCGTAGACCGCCGGCCACGGCGTACGCCATGCGGGCGAGCCGACAGACCTCGACAGACGCGATGTACCCCTACCTTTGAGATCTGGCGGCCAGGGCAAGGTGTCTCGCCTCGGCAAATTTGCTCACTGAGGCGAGACCTTCCCCTGCGTCCTACACCGCCGCCACAGCGCAGGCGCCACTCAGCTTATGCACCGCAAGTCCACGGATGCGGGAGCCACACCCAGAACCGATCGCAGCCACCGGGTGTCGCGGGACGAACGACTTCGCTAGGGGCGCGGACACCGGGATGCATGCCAGCGCCGCCGCCCTCCGGCGCGTCCGCACGATGTTCACGGCTGCCCTCGTTCACGCTCCATCTCGACCGTGGCCGACCGTCCCCAGGAGAGCGGCGGCGACCCACTGGACGACTGATCAGATTCGAAACTGTTGAGTTTCTGTGGAGTTTGGCCAAACCACGTCAAATCTCCGGGGACGAGAAAACCCCCTCCGACCCAGGTCGAAGGGGGTTTTCACTGTCGGGCTGACAGGATTTGAACCTGCGACCACCTGGCGCGCGTTCCGGTTCTCCAGAAGCTACCCGTCAGGACCCAATAGTGCTCAGCACCAGGGCTTTTCAAGAAACTGTTCTTCTCAACGATTCGCATGAATTCGCGTTGATTCCGGTCAAAAGTGTGGAGTTTCTGTGGGGCGCTTCCAAGCTCGCTCCCCCGACCTCAGCCACACATGATTCCTTCAGAGACAGCTGATGCGCCTATCCCAGTGGTGCCGGTTCGGGACGCAGCGCAATCAGCAGATTCATCGAGTAGATGATCCGGACCTGCGACGGCTCAGCGCAACGGAGAGTGCGTGGGCGTGGCGGAGCAACAGCGTACCCAGCATGTCGTGACGCTCGGCACGGAACCGACTCTCGACTCCGGTCAGGCTCAAAGCCCACCGCGGCTCGTCGCGACGGTCGAACACCGCCGCCGCCATCCCCCAGCTCCCCTCGACAAGCAGGCCCGGATTCACGCACCAGCCGGTTTCTCGCGTCGCGTCCACACGCGGCACCAGCTGGTCACGAGAATGACTCGCACCCCATTGCGCACTCAGGTCGGTGCGGCCGAGGTAGTCCTCGATGTCGCGGTCGGGTAGGTGCGCGAGAATCGCCAGGCCTGCTGAGGCGACACCGAGCGGGAATCGGATGCCCACGTGCAGCACATGCGAGCGCAGCGGAAAGCTACCTTCCTCGCCCACCAGGCACACCGTCTCGTCACCACGGCGGGCGGACAGGAACGCACTCTCCCCGGTCTCGCGGGCGAGCTCAAGCAGCACGGGACGCGCCACATCGGTGATGTCGTACCGCTCGGCCGCGAGCGAACCCATGAGGAACAGCTCCGGCCCGAGAAACCACAGACCCGACCCCGCGTCCCGGTCGAGAAAGCCCTCCTCGGCCAGCGACGAGAGCAACCGATGCGCGGTAGGCCGCGCGAGATCGGCCCGACGTGCCAGATCACTGGTCGACACTCCCACATCACCGCCGGCGGCAACCGCACGCAGCAGCGACGCCGCGCGCCCGAGCACAGATGGATTCGGCACTCCACTCATGCCCGCATCCTACGTCCACTCAATGGACGACATGACCCCAGCCTGTCCACTCGCCGAGCAATTTTGGCTCCCGTGGAATTCCATCTTGCCAGTTGGAGCAGCTGGAGTGTTCTGTGATCACGACACAAACAAGCGTCCAATGAATGAACGGTCATACGAAAGGCAAGCCACGGATGACTTCGAAAGTGGTGGATACGGCACTCGCCGCCGTCGCCGACATCGGCTCAGGGGCGACGTTGGCAGTCGGCGGGTTCGGATTGTGCGGTGTCCCGGACGCGCTGATCGCGGCGATCACCGAGAGCGGGGCCACCGAACTCACAGTGTTCTCCAACAACTGCGGCATCGACGACTACGGGCTGGGAATCTTGTTGTCGGCCGGACGAATCGCACGAGTGACCGCCTCCTATGTCGGTGAGAACAAGGAGTTCGCGCGCCAGTACCTCGGCGGCGAGCTCGAGGTGGAACTGATCCCGCAGGGAACCCTCGCCGAGCGACTTCGGGCCGGCGGAGCGGGCATACCCGCCTTCTACACCCCAGCCGGCGTCGGGACCCCGATCAGCGACGGCGGCCTCCCGTGGCGCTACGCACCGGACGGGTCAGTGGCGCTGGCCTCACCACCGAAGGAAGTCCGGGAGTTCGGACACCGCCGCTACGTCCTCGAACAGAGCATCGTCGCCGATTTCGCGCTCGTTCACGCCGCCGTCGGCGACACCGAGGGAAACCTGGTTTTCGAGAAATCGGCCCTGAACTTCAACCCACTGGTCGCGATGGCCGGTCGGATCACCATCGCCCAGGTCGAACGGCTCGTCCCGGCCGGTGAACTCGACCCCGCACACGTTCACCTGCCGGGGGTCTTCGTACAGCGGATCGTGCACACCGGCGCCCAGAACAAACGAATCGAGAAGCGAACCGTTCGACAGGAGACCACCCGATGAGCTGGACACGCACAGAAATGGCCGCCCGCGCGGCACAGGAGCTCTCGCCCGGGGAGTACGTCAACCTCGGGATCGGTCTTCCCACCCTGATCCCGAACCACCTACCCGACGGAGTGGCGGTCGTCCTGCACAGCGAGAACGGCATCCTCGGTACCGGGCCCTACCCGCATGAGGACGGCGTCGACGCTGATCTGATCAACGCGGGCAAAGAGACCGTGACGGTCGAACCTGGCGCCTCGTTCTTCGACTCGGCACTGTCGTTCGGCATGATCCGGGGCGGTCACATCGACACAGCGGTCTTGGGCGGGATGCAGGTCTCGCGGACCGGTGATCTGGCGAACTGGATGGTGCCCGGCGCGATGGTCAAAGGCATGGGCGGCGCGATGGACCTCGTCCACGGCGCCCGCCGGGTGATCGTGCTGATGGAACACACCACCCGCGACGGCTCACCCAAGATCGTCGAGACCTGCACCCTGCCGCTGACCGGCCAAGCCGTTGTGCAGCGGGTGATCACCGACCTCGCTGTGCTCGATATCGCCGAAGGCCAGGTGATTCTGCGCGAGACCGCGCCCGGCGTGAGCATCGAGCAGGTGCGCCGCGCCACCGGAACACCACTGACCATCGGTACAGTCCTCGGCTGAGGACTCGCCCTATGCCACCAGGAGGTAGCAGTGCCGTTTCCCGATAGCTCCCAACGCGAATCCGCGCTGTCGGAGACAGGCATGTCGGTTCGCCGGGAGGTGATGGGCGATTCGTTCGTCGACCAGGCGCTGGCCCGTACCGAGGGAACCGAGTCGGCCGAACTGCAACGGTTTGTCACCGAACATGTCTGGGGTGCGGTGTGGACTCGCCCCGGACTGGACCGACGCAGCCGTAGTCTGCTCAATCTCGGGATGCTGACTGCGCTGCGAGCGCACGAGGAGCTCGCCGGCCATGTACGTGGCGCACTCGCCAACGGTCTCACGCGCGAAGAGATCGTCGAGGCGGTCATCCACACCGCCGGGTATTGCGGTGCCCCCGCTGCACTTTCAGCCATGCGTATCGTGCAACAGACCATCGACGCGGACGCCGAGCAGGTGAATCGACCCGAGCCGAACAGATGTCGGTGAGCCCGCTGACCGTACGCACGCAGGTCCAGCTGGCGATGACGAAAGCTGGGCTGTCCGCCACCGTACTCAACTGGTAGCGATCGCGTCGGGTCTGGTGCGCGTTGAACGACCACGCTGACCGACACCGCCGCACTCCGGGATACCTCGGGGAAATTCGATCCAGAAGCTGCTACCGCGACCCAGCTGGGCGTCGACTCCAAAAGTTCCGTTGTGCGCGTGCATGATCGCGGCGACGATCGCCAAACCCAGACCATTGCCGCCCGGACTGCGCGCGCGGCCGCTGTCGGCTCGATAGAACCTGTCGAACAGGTGCGGAAGGCGCTCGGGCGCGATACCCGGCCCGGCGTCATCGACCGAGATCCTTACCGAATTATCGATTCCGATGACGCGGATGGTGATCGTGGCATCACTGGGGGTGTGCCACAGCGTGTTCGTAGCCAGAGACAGCACTGCTTGGACCACCCGATCCGAAACTGCGATGACGCATAGGGATTTCGGCATTTCGACACGAATGCAGCGCTCGGGCTGGATGACATGCAGATCGTCGACGACAGCCGCGACGTCGACTATTCCACGATCTGCGATGCCGTGCTCGTCCAGATCGTTCAGGTCCAGCAATGCTTCTACGATCCCCGCCATTCGACGGGCTTCGTCGTTGATTCGACGCATCGCGTCTTGAACCCCGTCCGTATCGACGGGGCCGTCGGACGAGTACAGGGCGGAGTATCCGCGCAAGGTTGTCAATGGCGTGCGGAGTTCGTGGGATGCGTCGGCGACGAATCGCCGCATCCGGTCCTCGGTGGCCTGAATGGCGTCGATCATGGTGTTCAACGCCTGACTCAACCGGGCAGCCTCGGTCCCCGGCCGGTACGCCTCGACACGACGATCGGTGGCTCCGGCGGCGATCGCATCGGCAGCCTCTGTCATCCGCGCGATGGGCGCCAAGCCGAGACGATGCACCCACCAGACAACCGAACCGACAACCAGTCCGATGATGCCACCAGCCGCCGCCAGTGCGACGATCAACCGCGACGTGGCATCCCGTGCGTTCTGGGCCGAGATCCCGATGACCGCGGTCCAAAGGATTCGATCGTCATCACCCGCATATCCGACGCGACCCCCGCCGTCGTCGGGCGACCTGACGGCACGGGAAGTGACTGCATGCTTTGTAGATTCGGCACCACGCTCGGGTCGTCAGTGGGCGCCTGAATGGTGGTGAGTGTGCCGTCGACATTGCGAATCCCATCCCGAGGTAGATGTCGCCGAACGCGGCCGGGAACCTGCTGACCTGTCTCGACCGCTGGCTCAGCAATAACGGCACCACCGGATTCTCTGCCAATTGCGACAGTCGGGTGTCGAGTTGCTGCACGAGGTAGTGGCGCTGGATCACGACAACCGCGCCACCGGCGGCCAGCATGATCAGGGTCAATGCGATGAGCGCCAGGATCAGCCGCCTCGCCAGCGACATCAGACGTCCCGGATGCAGTAACCCACCCCGCGCACAGTGTGGATGAGCTTCGGGCCGCTGCGGTCGATCTTCTTACGCAAGCTGCTGATGAAGGTTTCGATGACAGCGGACTCGCCGTCGAAGTTGTACTGCCACATATGATCCAGAATCCGTGCTCGGGTGACCACTCGGCCGACGTTGGTGATGAGACATCGAAGCAGACTGAATTCGGTGACCGTCAGATGTATTTCCTCGTCACCCCGCCACACACGGTGTGCTTCGTCGTCGAGCACCAGACCTGCCACCCACCATTGCGCGAGTAGCTGTCGGCGATCGCGCCCCTCCTGCGCAGCGCGACGTGGACGCGGGCGACGACTTCTTCCATGACGAACGGATTGACGATGTAATCGTCACCGCCGCTATTCAATCCGCGGACTCGTTCGGCGGTATCGGACCGCGCGGTCAGGAACAGGACAGGTGCGTCGCATCCGCGACCGCGCAGTTTGGTCAGGACCACGTAGCCGTCGTCGTCGGGCAGCATGATGTCGAGCACGATCGCGCCCGGACGAGAGCTGTCCGCCAACGCCAGCGCTTCCCGGCCGGTCGACGCGATCTCCACCGCGCACCCGGCCATGCGCAAACCGGTGCCGACCAGATAGGCGATGTTCTCTTCGTCGTCGGCCACGAGGACCCGCGGTGGCGTCGACGATGACTGGCCTGCGGGCAGTGGCGTCGGTGTCGCGGGCATAGCGACAGGATGCCCGTCGACGGTGTGAGGTGGCTCGAAGTTTCCTGGTGATCTCCTGTGAACCGGTGCCCAGTAGACCGCAAGGAACTCCTCCAGAGCCCGCCAGCCGCGCCGTCGAGACTCAGGCAGTCGCCGCGGTCGCGGCGACTGAGTCCAGGAAAGGAATCGTCGGTATGCGTATCGTCCGCAATTCGTTCGTGGCCACCGCCATGATGGGGATGGCTCTGTCTCCCGGTCTGGGTGCCGGATCCGCATCGGCCGCGCCGGGCGAAGGGAAAAGCCACCATGCCCAGCTCACCGCTGAGCAGAAGCAGTGCCTCAGCGACGCCGGTTTCACTCGCGAGAACCGGCCAGAAGGCAAGCCCTCGGACGAGCAGATCGCGTCGGCCAAGGCAGCCTTCGAGGCATGCGGCATCTCCCGGCCGTGACGTACTGCGACCGACCGGACTTGGCGACCATCGCGTGGTGGTCCCGCAGCGGTCGACAGGAACGACCAGTCGACCCGATGAAGCGTCCGACTGCGATTGAACAGCCCTGCGGCACGGCTAACCTAGCCGTGCCGCAGGGCTGTTTCTCACTTCGTGGGGACCGGGGCTGGGGCGTTGATCGTCGTAAAGTACTGCACCGCAGCCATGATCGCGACCGGAGCAGTAACGAAGAGCTGACCCAACACCGTGCCGAGCGCACCGATCGCCACAATCCCACCGATACAGCCAACCGCAGCAGCCGGAATGAACGCACCGAACAAACCGATAATCGTGGCCGAAGCAACAGTCGCGCCGGCGATACCACCGAGAACACAACCGATCGCCGCACCACCAAGACCACCGACCGTGGTCCCGACCGAGGCACCCAACGCGATAGTGCTCGTCAACCGAGACCACGCCGCTTGCTCACGCTCGTACTCGGACTTCCACGGCGCCTGGTTCTCATACGGCAACGCGACCGGCCTGTAAACAGCGTGCGCCACGTCGAACTGCGGAGTCAAAGTCGCGGTCCGGTCCTTGACCTCCGCGGCAATGGGAAAGACGAAATCATCGACCCTGAACGACAACTCGGTTCCACCGAGCACCGCCCCGTTCGCTGCCTTGATCGCAAGAACCCCGTCATCAGCAGTGATTGAACCCGCGTCGGTACTGATCAGGGTGTACCGATCAGTCGCGCTCAGCGTGTAATTCACGGTCGACTGGTTACCCGGCACCGGCGAAGCAGTGCCCGCGCTCACGCAGATGGCGGTGGCGAGCAGCGCCGACGCTGCCAAAACTTTCCTCATCATGACTACTTTCTCTGAAATGGTGTTGCACGGTCTTTCGGCCGCGCCTGAACGTCGCCCCAAGCCAGCGCGCGCATCGGACGAAGTATTTGGTTGGGGTGTACATTTCGGCAGTTTGGTTTGCCGGATCAACTCCGCAGTCTTCAGCCGGGCTTGTATGCCATCGTCGCTGTCACCGTCGAGCCCGGGCCGGACCAGCTCGCCGGTGAAGTACCTGCATGTTGCGTTCGGCCTCGGCGATCGCACGCAGTGCCATAGGTCAGCGTTCGATCTCGTAGGAATCGAGCAGATGTGGACCTGCCCAGCCCTCGATGGCAGCGGTCAAGCAGCCGAGGTCGACGGCATCTCCGATGCCGGTGTTCGCACCGAATCCACCCCAGGGCGGGTTCTGGTGTGCGGCGTCGCCGGCGAAGAAGCAGCGACTGCTTCGATACGTAATGACGAACCCGTAGAAGCCCGCGCCGGGCGTGACGATGAGGACGGTGACGAGCGTGAGATAGCTCGGCCCGACGATCGAGCCCAGTCGACCGAGGCCCAGGCTCACACCTAGCGCCGTGCCACGCAGCCGGGCTTGGTAATACTGGCTGACATAGGCGTTGATCAAGTTCTGCGTGCCGAGCGCGCCCAGTCCCGCTACCGCCGACATCGCCAGCACCAGCCATCTCGATTGGTGTGTGCTCAACGCCAACATGGCGATCGCGGCGCAGAGGAACGACACGACCGTGATGGCCTTGATATGGCCGCCACGATCCGCCAAGACCGTGGCGGCCAGCGTTCCGACGATCGCACCACCATTGAATGCGATGGTGAACTCCAACGCCGAATGCAGGTCGTACCCCGCACGGATCATCAGTGTCGGTAGCCACGTGCTGGCGCCGTATACCGGCACCAGGCCGAAGAATCCGGCGGTCGCGAACAGCAAGGTGGCGGCACGCACTCGGGGTGCGAACACTTCCCGCAATGGTGTCGCCTCGGGCAGTGAAGGTTCCAGCGTGTTCGCCCGGTCGTCGGTCGGCAATCCCGCCGGGATCAGCTTCCAACACAGCGGAACGAGTGGAAATGGCAGTACCCCAACCAGGAACAACCACTGGAAATGCAGTTCGGGCAGCACCGCCCGGCCAACGGACGCGGCCACCAACCCGCCGACGCCGATTCCGGTCAGAGCGGTACCGACATGCAACGCTACGACCTGCCGGTGATGCCCAATCGGCTACGAACGCCATCACCAATGGCGTCAGAGCTCCCAGCCCGATTCCGGTCAGGAAACGGCCGACGCCGAAGACCGTGAGGTTGGGTGCCAGACCGGTGATGATCATGCAGCCCGAAACCCACGTCAGGAACACCGTGATCGGAATCCCCCGCCCCCAGGTGTCGCTCGCACGGCCCGCGACGAACGCTCCTAGCGGCATGCCGAGCGCGGTCACACTGCCGAGCAGCCCGAGCATGGACGAACTGACGTCCCAGTCGGAGTAGTCGAGCAGCGATGGACCGACTGCCCCGATGACGAATATGTCGTAGCCATCTATGAAAAGGACCAACACGCCGATGGGCAACGCCCAGCGGGGAGTTGAGGCTGCCAGGCGGTCGGTGGGCTGCGTCATCGCAGAGGTGTCCTTCCCAGTACAGAGCAGAGGATTCGGGCCCGGACAGCGTCAGCGCTTCGACTGAGCAGAGCGCACGCCTTCAGCATCGCGACGACTTGCGGCGCGGCTGAGCATCACCTTCCGAGAGCGGTCGTGGTGCACAGTCGCCGCGGGCGTCCAGGAGAGGGCGGTTGATGTGTCTCGAATCACTTTCGAAAGTATCACGATAGATTCGACACATCAACATATTTTCGCATGAGAAGCTATAGCTTGAATGTTTGGTGCCACCGAAGTGCACCAACCGACATGACCAACCGAGGAGATCGAATGACCACAGTCCGCAGCAGCTCGTGGGAGCTGGAAGATGATCGACTGGAGGATCTTTCGTGAAGGCGAAGCACTTGACCCGCCACTGTGTCCAGTCGATGACTGCGGAGGCCTGCTGTTCTACACAGACGGCGGGCCGATGAGCACGACCCTGTCCGCCGTGGACCGTGCGCCGTTCATCGACGACTCGCTCGACGATGACACTGCGACCGAGAAGCGCAAGGCTGTCCCGCTCGAACCACCCGACAGAGGCACCGGCTTGCGAATTGTCGGCTTCCCGCCGGCGGAAACTGAATCCGCACCCGACATGCACCGCACCGCGTCGCTGGACTACGCCTACATCATCGAGGGCGAGATCTACGCTGTCATGGATGACGATTCGACATTGATGCGCGCCGGCGACGTCTTGATACAGCGGGGAACCAATCACGGATGGGCGAATCGCTCGGACCGAGCCTGCCGAGTGCTGTTCGTACTCTTGGACGCCGAACCGATCTCGTGAACGGCCAGCCCCCACCGACCACCGTCTTGCCCCCTTAGTGTGGGACTTCCTACCGGGGCTCGACCGCCGCCGAATTCGGTTCATCCAGTGCACAACTGATCAGCAGTTGGGCGGTGTGTGCGATGTGATCGCGCAAAAGTTCCTGCGCGAGGTCGGCCTTGCGGGACAAGGCGGCGTCCAGCAGCGCGCGGTGCTCGCCCGCCAGGTCGCGGTCCGGTTCGTTGCCGAAGGACACCGACCATTGCAGGTAGAGCTCGGCCTCTTGACGCAGCGCTTGCGCGGTGTCGAGCAACCGGCGGTTGCCACAGCCGGCCAAGAGGGCATTGTGGAATGCGACGTGCGCTGTCGACCACTCATCGGTCGGATGATTCGGGTCAGCAGGGTCTCGGAACTGCGCTCGTTCCAGAAGGTGGTGTGCGGCAAGGGCATCCGCCTCCCAGTGCATGTCGCCGTCGAGCACCGACAGCTTCAGCACCAGGGATTCGATCTCGACGCGAGCAGTGGTCAGATCGGCCAGATCCTGATGCGACAGCGGCCGTACGAGGTAACCCTGATGGGCCTTCGTCGTCACCAATCCCTCGGCCGCCAGTTTTGTCAGTGCCTCGCGCGTGGCACCCACGCTCGCCTTGTAGCGCTCCGACAGCTCCGGAAACTTCAGCCGGGCCCCAGGAATCAGCCGCCCACCGAGAATGTCGGCCCGCAGCGCCTGGTAGACGCCGTCTGTGCGAGTCGTTCCGCTGCTCTTCACCATGCGACCACGGTAGCACCATACGAAACACGATTGAGCTATCGAAACTCAATCGATAGTTCGAAAGTAACCTGTCTACATCCCCGGCGCCGAGCGAACCTGGAGGCTCAGGGTTACCCGCAACCCCGCGGCAACACGTGCTAGTTCTACGAAAGCCACTTGAACTATCGAAACAAGGTTGCTACTTTCGAAAGTGACTCAAGGCACAACAACGCGCGGGGATGGCATAGCCCTCCCCCTGAACCAGGGAGCACGCATCGTGCGATTCGCCAACATCTCCGACCGACTATCACTGGTCACGGCATCCGACACCGTCGTGGATATCGCGCAGGCGAGCTCGGACCGGTTCAGCTCGACGATGCAGGAAGCTTATGGCCGGTGGGACGAACTGGTCACCTTCTGCTCCACCGTCACCGACTCGGGTCGACCACTCGCCGATATCCCCTCGTCGGCGTTCGGCAATCCGGCGCCACAGCCGCGTCAGGTCTTCGCGATCGGACTGAACTATGCCGATCACGCAGCCGAGTCATCTTTCGCTGTGCCCGAGGAACCACCGGTCTTCACCAAGTTCGTGACCTCACTCGCCGGCCCGTACGGCACCATCGAGCTCCCCGAGGGGAAGGTCGACTGGGAAGTCGAGCTCGTGGTCGTGATCGGCCGCGAAGCACACCGTGTCCCTGCCGACAACGCCTGGCGGTACGTAGCGGGTGTGTCGGTAGGACAGGATCTTTCCGAGCGTGACCGCCAGCGCGTGGGCCCTGCCCCGCAGTTCAGCATGGGCAAATCGCATCCCGGGTTCGGCCCGATCGGCCCACTGCTGGTCACCCCGGACGAATTCGACAACCCCGACGACCTCGAACTGGGCTGCCTGATCAACGGCGAACAGATGCAGAAGGGCAAGACCTCCGACATGGTCTTCCCGGTGCCGGAACTGATCGCACGCCTGTCGGCGATCACGCCGTTGCTGCCGGGCGATGTCATCTTTACCGGCACTCCCGC
Source organism: Nocardia rosealba (assembly GCF_020216065.1). Lineage (GTDB taxonomy): Bacteria > Actinomycetota > Actinomycetes > Mycobacteriales > Mycobacteriaceae > Nocardia > Nocardia rosealba. The sequence goes on along the minus strand of NZ_JAIWNA010000003.1, from coordinate 626,447 downwards.
CGGCGTCGGTCTCGGGCGCACTCCCGAACGGTTTCTCGCACCGAACGACGAATTGACCAGCTATGTCCGTGGCGTCGGCGAGATGCGGCACCTCCTGGTCGCCGGTCACTGACCGCACAACGTTTCGAAGGAGCGTGCAATGGCGCTGCATCGACTGTCCTCGGTCACCATCGGGGTTCCGGACCCGACGACCACTCGGGATTACTACACCGAATTCGGCCTCGCCCCCGCCGACGACGGCTGGCTGGCGACCCGAGACGCCGGCGACCAGTTGCGGCTGGTCACCGCACCTAGTCGCCGCCTGGTCGAGATCGTGATCGGTGCCGACGATTCCGACGATATCGCCTCGGCAGCCATCCGGTTGCGGGGGCTCGGACTGCCGGTGGACCTGACGAGTGGGTCCGTCACCGCGCTGGAACCGGTCGCCGGCTTCCGAGCCGTTATTCGAGTCGACGACCGGCTGGCGCAGTCGGTGCAACCCGCCACCGCCTACAACGGACCCGGCCGGATCGAACGTAGCAACCTCCGCGCCCCTGGTGTCTTGCGGGAAGATCCGGTACGTCCGCGCAAACTCGGCCATGTCGTGATCGGCACGATCGACTTCGATGCCACCCGCCGATTCTTCACCGACGGACTGGGGTTCAAGCTCTCCGACGAGATCAAGGGCCACGGGGCGTTTCTGCGGTGCTCGACTGATCACCACAACGTGCTCGTATTGAAGGCACCGGTCAACTTCCTCCACCACACCTCCTGGCAAGTCGACGACATCGACGACGTCGGGCGCGGCGCGACCGCCATGTTGGAAGGCAACCCCGAACGGCACGTATGGGGGCTCGGTCGCCACCACGCGGGATCGAACTTCTTCTGGTACTTGAAAGATCCGGCGGGCAACTTCTCCGAGTACTACTCCGACATGGACTGCATCGTCGATGACCAACTGTGGACGCCGCAAGCATTCGAAGGCGCTAAAGGCTTGTTCAACTGGGGACCGCCACCGCCGCCGTCGTTTCTGCATCCCGAAGACCTGGCCGCGCTGATGACCGGCGCACACCACGTCGGCTGATCCCGATTCATCCATCCAGGAGACGATGATGTCCCAGCAAGAAATTCACGACTTCGTACAGGTCGGTTACGGCCCGGTCGGCCAGACCATGGCCGGGTTGCTCGGCAAGGCCGGGTACTCGGTGGCAGTGTTCGAGCGCTGGCCCACGCTGTACGGGCGGGCCAGGGCAGGGCACATCGACCACGAAATCATGCGGATCTTCCAATCGCTCGGCATCGCCGAACGCTTGGAAGAGGACATGTTCCGCGCGACTAAGTACGTATTCCGCAACGCCGCGGGCGAAACACTGATCACCTTCGACTGGGACCGTGACGGCATCTCCGGGTGGCCATCGGACTACATCATGTACCAGCCTCTGATCGAGGACGCTCTCGATGACGCCGTACGAGCACTACCCGCGGTCAGCATCCATCAGGGATGGGAAGCCGTCGCGCTGGTGCGCCACGCCGACCACGTCGAGGTGGAGTTCCGTTCGGTGCGCCTCGGCGCCGAGGGCGAGAAGGTCCTGGGTGACGATGTCCGGATCGTTCGAGGGCGATACCTGATCGGGGCGGACGGCGCCAACAGCTTCGTCCGAGGCCAGATCGGTGCGGGGCAACAAGATTTCGGTTTCCGCGAAACCTGGCTGGTATGCGATCTGGAGCTGCTCGAACCGCTCGATTTCGGCTTCGACAACGGCCAGATCTGCGATCCCGCACGCCCACATTGCCTGTTCCAGCTGGGCAAGAACCACCGACGCTTCGAATTCGCCCTGCTGCCGGGAGAGACTGCCGCACAGATGGAAAGCCCCGAAGTGGCATGGGAATTGATGGCGCCCTATGGCGTCACCGAGAAGAACGCGAATCTCGTTCGACAGGCGATCTATACCTTCCAGTCCAAGCTCGCCGATCGCTGGCACGAGGGCCGGATCTTCCTCGTCGGCGACGCGGCGCACGTCATGCCCCCGTTCATGGGGCAGGGCATGTGCTCCGGAGTACGCGACGCCAAGGCACTCGCGTGGCGCCTGGATCTCGCCTTGCGTGGCATCGGCGGCACCAATGTGCTGGACTCCTACCGCGCCGAGCGCGCACCACACGTGGCCACGTTGATCGGGATGTCCATCGAGGCAGGAAGAGTCTCCTGCACCTTCGATCCCGACACAGCTGCGGCGCGTGACGAAGCCTTCCGCCGTGGCGATGTACCGCCGCCGCCGCCCTTCCCGCACATCGAGGCGGGGCTTCTCGGCACCGACGCCGGAACGGATATCGCGGGAACCCTTGCCCCGCAAGGCCGCATCGCCATCGGCGAAACCATCGGGCGATTCGACGACGTGCTCGGTTCGGGTTGGGTGCTGCTGCTGGCGCCCGGCAGTGACGTCGACATCGACGCCCACCGCACAGCAGTGCTGGAACATCTCGGCGGCACGGTAGTGACGCTGTCGGCGCCCGGATCCGGTGGAGAGGTCGTCGATATCGACGGCTACTACGCCGACTACTTTGCCGAACACCGAGTCGTCGCCATCCTGTACCGGCCCGACTTCTACATCTTCGCGGCCACCGATGAACTCGCGGCGATCGCCTCGCTCGTCGATCAACTCGAGACGAGCCTCGGCGCAGTCGTTCCGGCGCAGGTCGCTCGATGACCGAGCCTGAGTGGCGCGCCGAGGCCGAGGCGCACAAACGCGCTATGCCAGTGCAGCGACTCACCGGCAATGGCATGGACTACGCGGATGTCGTCGATCTGTACGCCCGCGTGGACGCCGGGCAGTCGTGGGCGGAAGCCGCGGCTGAACTCGGCGCGATCAACGGTCAGCGCGCCTCGGTGGCTCTGTCTCGGGGATATACCAAGAGTGCTCGGCAGTGGCACCTGTTTTCCTCTGCTTGTTATCGGGTTGGCCAGGTTCCACTGCCCGACAATGACCCGGCCAAGTTGGCCATGTATCGATTGTTGATCGAGCACTTCGCACACGCGGGCGCGCTCAGCGAGCCGGCGGTCGACCATGTCGAGATCCCGTACCGCGACGGCGCGGTGTGTGGCTGGCTGCTGCGACCACCGGATGTCCCCGCCCCGCCGGTCGTCATCGTTGCCGGTGGATTCGACGGCTGGCGCGAGGAGTACCACGTCGGCGCGCAATACCTGCTCGATCGCAACGTCGCAGTGTTCCTCGTGGACGGCCCGGGTCAGGGCGAAACTCGTCTGTTCCAGGGTTTGTACATGGATTCTGATGTCGCACAAGCCTATTCGACGGTGATAGACCATCTGCTCGACGACCGGCGACTCGCCGGGACAGTAGGTGTCTGGGGCAACAGCATGGGCGGTTACCTGGCCGCGCTGACAGCGGCCACCGACGACCGCGTCGCCTCGTGCTGTGTCAACGGTGGCACCGTACGACCTGCCGAAATCCTGGATCGCTACCGCCGCTTCATCACCAAGATCACCGCGGTCACCGGGATCGACGATCCCGTGAAGGCCCGCGAGGCAATGGAGGAGTTCCGGCTGACACCGGCTCTGCTCGAAAACCTCACCTGCCCATTGCTTGTGCTGCACAGCACCCCGGACCAAGTGTTCCTGATCGAGAGCGCACGCGCGCTATACGACGGCGCCGCGAGTGTCGACAAACGGTTCGACGAGTGGGCCGACGGCGATCACTGCCTCTACAACCACTCGCACGAAAAGCATGTCATCGTCGCCGACTGGTTCGCGGATCGACTCTACGACGCCTGAACTCAGCACGCCGGGTCAGCCTCGTCGACCCGAGGCCCATCCAACGAAACATATCCAACGACGTCGAGCACTGCTGTCCGGGTGCACGACTCGTCTCTAGGGAGACACCATGACCGACAATGACGTCGACGTGATCGTGGTCGGCGGCGGGCCCTCCGGGCTGACCGTCGCCGCGGAGATCGCGGCCACCGGCGCGCAGGTTCTCGTCCTCGAAAAGCGCAGCAGCGACCCGGTGTCGCGGGCGGGCACACTGTTGCCGCGACCACTGGAACTGTTCGACGCCCGCGGCATCGCAGACCGATTCATCAGCCGGACCTGCGAGATCAATCCGCACCCCTTTCAAAGCTGGCACATCTGGGGCGGCATGCACCCCATCGACTGGACGACCCGCGACTCACGGTTCCAGTTCACGCTATTCCTCCCACAACACGAGACCGAACTGATCCTGCGCGACTGGGCGATCGACAAGGGGGTCGACATCCGGTTCCACCAGGAAGTCGTCGACCTGCAGTATGACGCAGACAGGGTCGTAGTCACCTCACGCGACTCCGGGGGGAACCCGTCTCAGTCCAGTGCGCGCTACGTTGTCGGCGCAGACGGTGGGCACAGCGTGGTCCGGAAACTTGCGAACATCGCCTTCGAGGGCCGCGATGCCACGTTCACCGGCGTCATCGCCGATGCCGAAATGGCCTTCCCCTGGCGGGGCGGGCTTCGTGTCGGACACAACGAATACGGCTGGCTCACCACGTTTCCCTTCGGTCCCGAACTCACGCGGTTCGTGATGGTCCACCGTGACGACCGCGCAGAACCCAAGTCCGCCCCCGTCACCCTCGCGGGACTGACCAAATGCGTAAGCCAGATCCTCGGCGAAACCGTGAGCATCCCCGGATTGCGGGCGTCCTCCCGCTACACCGACGCGCAGCGGATCGCGGCCCGATTCCGCAGCGACCGAGTATTCCTGGTCGGCGAATCCGCCCGAATTCACTACCCCGCCAGCGGAATGGGCATGAACTATTGCCTACAGGATGCGTTCAATCTGGGTTGGAAACTCGGCGCCGTACTGCAAGGCCACGCCGATGAAGCGCTGCTGGACACCTACGAGACAGAGCGCCGCCCGATCAGCCTCGATCTACTGCGCAGCGTCGATGCGCAGGTCGCGATCCAGTTCGATTTCAGCCCCGAGGGTCTCACGCTCTCGGGCGCCCTGCAAGAGAAGTTCCTCCCGATACCGGCAGTCAACTCCCAGCTGCAGCTCGAGCTGAACGGCCTCGAATCTCCCTATCCCTCGGAGCAGCGCAGCCACCCCATGGCCGGGCACCCCGTGCCCGACTTCGAACTGCTTCGCAGCGATGGATCTACCGTCCGCCTGTACGAACTGCTGCGCGACGGACGATTCGTATTGCTCGACCTCAGTGGCACCGGAGTACTGCACGACCTCGACTCCCTTGCGGTCCGCCTGGTGCAAGCCCACCCCTCGAAGCCACCGAAAGCACTGGACCAGGCCACGTGCCTGCTGATCCGCCCTGACAGCTACCTCGCCTGGGCGACCGAACTACCGCCCGACCCGGCCGACGTACTGAGCCAGCTCGACCAGTGGCTGAACGTTCGAAACACACACTCGCTCAGCACCTCCACACCGAACTCTGGAACGGACAACCCCGATGACCGAACGCAGCTTCACCCGCGCACGCACTGATGACCGGGCGCTCATCCACGCAGTGGTCCACCGCTACGCGCATACCGCGCGCGACAAGATGGACTTCGCCGACATGCTGGCACTGTTCACCGCTGATGCTGTGCTGGTCCTGCCCGACGGAACTCCGATCCCACCGTCGGAACTCGGCAAAGTCGTCCGCGACGGCGAGGCCGCCTACATTCGCCACCACATCACCACTGTCGACATCTGCTTCACCGGCCCCACCGAAGCACAGGTGGACACCTTCTTCTTCGCCATCACCGATGAAGCGGCCCCCGACCACTGGGGCGTGTGGCGGGATACCTTCCGCAAGCAGGCCGACACCAGCTGGCTCATTCGGGAACGCGCCATTGTCGTCGAGGGATCGGCACCCAGTGGCTGGTTCCATCGCACCTACGTTGCACAGGGCTGAACCCGTGGACACCGACGAACTGAGCCGACAGCAGCGAGAGGTGTACGACGCGATCGTGAACGGACCGAGAGGCTCTGGGCCGCAACACTTTCCACTCGTCGATAACGCCGGTCACCTCCAGGGCCCTTTCGGCCTCATGGTCGAATTCCCCGAGATCGGCGGACCGCTGCAGGCGCTCGGTGCCGCCCTGCGCTACCGGACCACACTCACCGGTCGAGAGCGCGAAATCGCGATCCTCACCGTCGCACGCTGTACCGCAAGTTCATTCGAACGGTACGCGCACGAAGCTGCCGGTCGCGCGGCCGGATTGGACGAGACGGAACTCGCCCGACTACATGCCGGAACATTCGTCACGGCTGACGCCCGAGAGGCCGCCGTCGCGATGTTCACCGCATGGGCGGTGGATCAGCCGACGCTCACCGGGATCGACCGCATCACGGCGCAGCCGCTCGACCGGACATCGATCGCCGAGGTGACGGCATTGGTCGGCTACTACCGCATCCTGGCTCAGCTCATGGGGTTGTTCGATATCGGAGCGCCCTCCGACGCCAGCTGAGCCGATCCCCATCAATCGCCAATCTAAGGAAGAACCATGAACGTGGACGTAGTGGTCGTCGGTGGCGGCCCATCCGGACTGATGACGGCCGCCGAACTGGCCGCGGCCGGTGTCGATGTCGTTGTCCTGGAACGCCGGACCGAACCCGTGGGATCGAGGGCAGGCACCATCTTGCCCCGCGTGCTCGAACTGTTCGACACCAGGAATCTGGCACAGACCTTCATCGACCGAGCACGGGCGATCCGGGACAACCCGCTGGTCCCGTTCCATATCTGGGCCGGGCTCCAGCCGCTGGACTGGGGCCATCTGGAATCACGGTTCGGCTACCGGCTCATCCTGCCGCAGAACATCACTGAGGAACTGCTCGCCGAACACGTATCCGCCCAGGGAGCGCGCATCGTGCGCGGGGCCGCGGTCGAAACCATCGAGCAGTTCGACGCGGGGGTCGCTGTTCGAGCACGGCTGACCGACGGCACCGAACAGACCTACTCCGCCCGATACGTTGTCGGGGCCGACGGTGCCCGCAGCATCGTCCGGCGGGCGGCGGGTATCGAATTCGACGGTCACGACGCCACATTCACCGGCATGGTGGCCGACGTCGTCCTCGACTTCCCGTGGGACGCACCTCGCGCGAACGGGCACAATCAGCACGGCTGGGCCGCGGCCTTTCCCTTCGACGAGACCGGTCACATCACCCGGTTCAACATCGTGCACGAGCAACGTCGGCACGCCGACAAATCCGAGCCGGTCACCGTCGCCGAGGTTCACCAGTGCGTGCGCGAGATCTTCGGGGAATCCCTGGACTTCACCGAACTGCGTTGGGGTTCGCGCTACACCGACGAAACCCGTACCGCCTCGCGCTTCCGGGACCGCAGAATCGTGCTGGTCGGTGAGAGCACCCGGGTACACTACCCGGCGAGCGGTGTCGGCATGAACTTCTGCCTGCAAGATGCGTTCAATCTGGGCTGGAAGCTGGCCGCGGTGATCAACGGTGTCGCCGAGGAATCGCTGCTCGACACCTACGAAGCCGAGCGACGACCGGTGACCGAAGCGCTGCTGGAAAGCGTCGCCGCACAGTGCGCTATGCAGTTCGATTTCAGCCCCGAGGGACTTGCCTACCGACGCTTCTTCGAACAGCGCCTCTTCCCCCTGCCCGATGTGGGTCAGACGCTGGTTCGCGATCTGAACGGCCTGAGTTTTCCCTATCCGCGCGAGGCCACCGATCATCCGTTCGTCGGCGAGCGCGCACCCGACCTCGTATTGCAGACCCGCGACGGCCTCGTCAGGACCGGCGAATTGCTTCGAGGCCACGAATTCGTGCTCATCGATTGCACGGGTGAGAACCACTATGACGAACTGAAATTCGGCCGGGCACCGGTCCGCGTCGTATCCGGGGTTCCGGCCCCCGCACCGGCGGGACTGCACGATGTGCGCAGTCTGTTGGTGCGCCCGGACAGCTATGTAGCGTGGGCGGATACCGCCACGCCGACCCCCGAACGGGCCGTGGCGCAGATCGAGCGATGGCTGAAGGTCGAGCGATGACCGCGCGGCTGCTCCTGCGCGGAGCGCAGATCGTCAGCATGGACGACGACCTCGGCGACCTGTTCGGCGACATCCTCATCGAGGGCACCCAGATCTCGGCCATCGCCGAGCGCCTGGACGTCACCCACGCCGAGGTGATCGACGGCACCGGCATGATCGCCATCCCCGGAATGATCGACACCCATCGCCACACCTGGCAGAGCGCGGTGCGCCACAGCTACGCCGATATGGATCCGGCGCGGTACTTCGCCGAGATGCTGGTCGGCATCGGCGCATCCTACGAGCCCGATGACGTCCATATCGGCAACAAGCTCGGCGCCGCGGCCGCATTGAGCGCCGGAACCACCACCCTGGTGGACTGGTCCCACATCCAGAACACCCCGGCGCACTCCGACGCCGCCATCACAGGTCTGCGCGAGGCCGGTATCCGCGCGGTGTTCGCCCACGGCTGGCCACTGCTGACCGATGACCGTTGGACCAACCGCAGCGAACTCGGCCATCCTGGTGATATTCGCCGCTTGCGCACCGAATACTTCGCCAGCGACGACCAGTTGCTGACGCTCGCGATGGCCGCTCGCGGCCCCGAGATGGCAGCCGAGGAAACCTGGGTCGCGGATCTGCGGCTCGCACGCGAACTCGGCATCCGGACCACGGTGCACGTCGGCGCCTACCCCCACAACGCTCCCCACCGCGCCGTCGCCCAGTACGCCGGCCTCGGCGTGCTCGGCGACGACATGACCTTCGTGCACTGCAGCCGCAGCCACGACGACGAGTTCGCCATGATCGCCGACGCCGGAGCCACCGTATCGCTCGGCGTGCACTGCGAGCTCAATTCCCAAGGTATGGGCGATATCCCACTCGACAAGCTCCTCGCCCGCGGCATCCGGCCCAGCCTCAGCGGCGACACCGAAACCAAATGCAGCGGTGACATGTTCACCCAGATGCGCATGCTCTACGCCTACCACCGCTCCTGGATGGGTGGCGGACACTCCTCGGTGGACGTTGTGCCCGAGTTACGGGTGCGTGATGTCCTCGAGTTCGCCACGGTCCAAGGGGCACGAGCGGTCGGGATGAGCGACAAGATCGGTTCCCTCACCCCAGGCAAGCAAGCCGACATCGTCCTACTCCGCGCCGACGACCTGAACCTCGGACCGGTGACCAACCCGGTCTACTCGGTCGTGCTCGCCGCGCACGAGGGCAATGTCGACACGGTCCTCGTGGCAGGACGAGTCGTCAAACGCGACGGCCACCTCACGGATATCGACCCCGCGACCTTGATGGATTCGGCTCGGCAATCCCAGCAGCAGATCCTCGCCCGCAACCGGCCGCCAGCTCGGCAACGCGCGTAGCGCCACGAGTCCAGCCACACGCACGCCCTCTGGAGGACCACCATGCTCGACCCGAAACATTCCACAACAGATACCGTCACTATCACCCCGCCATCGAGTCCCTCATTGATCGCTGCACGGATCGACCGAATTCCGTTCGGCCGCTTCCACACTCGGTTGATGAGTCAACTGGGCGCCGGCACCTTCTTCGACGGTTTCGACGCGATGACCATCGCCGTCGTTCTACCGCTGATCGTGAAGTCCTTCGGCATCAGCCTCGCCGAAGCAGGCCTGATCATCAGCGCCGGCTACGTCGGGCAATGGATCGGAATGCTGTTGGCCGGCGCCCTCGCCGACCGAGTCGGCAGGCGCCGACCATTCATCATCTCCCTCGTACTCTTCGGCGGCATGTCACTCGCGTGCGCCTTCGCGTGGAACGAGACAAGCCTGCTGGTCTTTCGTTTGGTACAGGGACTCGGCCTCGGTGCGGAGATCCCGATCGCTGCGATCCTGCTGAGCGAGTATCTCGGGCGACACGGTCGCGGTCGCACCTTCGGGATCTACCAGTCACTGTTTGCCTGGGGTATCTTCTTCGCACCGCTGACCGCGCTCGCCGCGACCAGTGCGTTCGGACCGGAAACCGGTTGGCGGGTGCTGCTCGCGATCGGCGCGCTCCCCCTGGTCATCGCGGCATGGGCCTACTTCGCACTGCCCGAGTCCGCGCGCTGGCTGGCAGTCAAAGGTCGTGCCGCCGAGGCCGACAGCTACGTGCGAGCGATGGAAGACGACGCTGCCAGGCACGGCACCGAACTCCAGAAGCCGGAGGAACCGTCGACCCAAACCGAGGACACATTCAGATTCAGCGAACTGCTCTCCCCTGCTTACCGCGCTCGCACGCTAATGCTTGCCGTCGTCTGGTTCGCCACCTTCTTCGTGAATTATGGATGTCTCAGCTGGTTGCCAACCATGTACGTCCAGGTCGGCCGACTGCCTCAATCACAGTCACTACTGCTTGCCATTGTGACCAGCGGATTGCAACTGGTCGTCATCTACATCGTTGTATCTCTGATCGACCGCGTCGGCCGAAGGCCACTACTGATCGCGGGTCTAGCCGTGGCAGCGATCGGCGCACTCTACGGCTTCATCGCGATCGGACTCCTCGGCCACACCTCCTGGCAGATCATGTTCGTCAGCGGCTGCACCATGGTCGTCGGCACCACCGTGCCCGCGGTCTTCCTCTACCTCTACACCAGCGAGCTCTACCCGACCCGCATGCGCGGCTGGGCCACCTCTGCCACCGCGAGCCTCAACAAACTCGCATCGATCATCGCTCCGACGGTCTTCGGATTCATGCTCTCCGGGCACGGCGGCACACCAGCAGTATTCACCGCCCTCGGTGTCGCCGCCGTGATAGCGCTTGCCGCTGTCGCTTTCGGCGCCATCGAAACCCGCAACCGCTCGCTCGAGGAAACCTCCGCGTGAGGCATCTGGGCATCGACGAACCAGTCAGGACAACTATGCGCCCCAGCACCACCGAGTACGACATTCCCTACGCCGTCGTCGACGAGACGACGCTGGCATTGGATCTGTATCGACCGCAGTCGGATACCGATGTTCCGGTGGTTGTCTACCTCCACGGCGGCGGCTGGAAAGCCGGCGACAAACGCGACAACTCCGAGGGCAGATTGGCGGCGGTGGCTCGGACAGGAATCGCCGTCGCCTCGGTGAACTATCGCCTCGCACCCGAAGCGACCTACCCGGCGCCGGTTCACGATGTGAAAGCCGCGGTGCGCTGGCTTCGCGCACACGGATCCCACTACGGACTGGCCGTGCAAAACATCGGACTGTGGGGAGCCTCGGCGGGCGGCTGTTTGGCAGCGATGGTTGCGCTCAGCGCCGACGACCCAGATCTCGACGGTCATGTCGGTGACCACCCTCAAGAGCGGAGTTCGGTACAGGCGGTAGCCACCTGGTTCGCACCGACGGACCTGATAGCCAACAGTCGGCGCTCATGGCTCGAACAGCTCATCCTCGAACCGGCCGTTGAGGACTCACTCTTCGGCCACGGGCCGATCGCCGGCAATGACGAGCGCGTCAGAGCAGCGAGCCCAGTGCACCGAGTACACCCTCACACACCGCCATTTCTCATCGCACACGGCGACCGCGACAGAATTGTTCCCGAATCGCAAGGGCGATATCTGCACGACGCATTGACTCGGGCAGGAGTTCCGTCGACATTCTGTGTACTCGGAAACGCAGGGCACGAAGGCCATGAATTCGACACCCGAGCCAACATCGAGCTCACCGCAGCGTGGCTGAAGGCAAGTTTGTCGTGACATCTCGACATCCACAAGAAGCCGGTACTCAGCGCTGCTCAGGCCTATCACGCTCTGGCCCGGCGGGCCCGCGCCAATAGCTCGGTCAACCCCGGTCTCGTTCCACCCGGTCGTCGCTTCGAGATCCTCGAGGATCACGGCGACCGCTTGCCCGGCGTAGCCCTACTCACCGCGGCGCCCACCATCGTCTGCATCGTGACCCAACAGGGCGTGAGTATCTACGCGGCGATCGCGTGATTTTCCAGCTCATGCGGCTTTCCCTGGTAACGGGTCGAGCAACATCACCTACGTGCTGTTTTTCTTCGCCCTCCATGGCGTCGGCCCGCTGATCGCCAACGTCGTCGGCTCGGCGGTGAGCACCATCATCGCCAAGGCCGGCGCTTCGTCGACGAACTCGAAACCTACCGCAACGAGAACCAGGTTCCGTTCGAGACAATCCACACCTCCTGCACCCGCAACCTGACACTGATGGTGCAGCACTTCACCCGTCGCGCCCCGATGATGTCGGCGATGCGTCCGATCACCAGAAGCAGCGCCCCGAACACGATCGCGAAGGACTCCTGAATCCATTGCGCCTCAGTCGAACCGGTGTTCAGTTCCTCGATGATCAACGGGATGATTACGTTCACGATCGTGGTGTCGACCACGATCAGCGCGACACCGACTGCGATAGCGAGCAAGCCGAACCAACGCAGCATGGAAATCTTGGCCTCAGGCTGCGCCTCGTCCACAGCAACTCCTTCCATGGAAGAATAATTCCACGGCGAAATGCGCCGGGAGGCACGTACATTGTCAACTGATGTCGTCGGCACCGCTGCGGCGGGCAGAAATGGGAGGTCAACGACGATGAACGACGTGGCAACGCGGAAAAGGCAAGACCAGGTGACCGAACGACTACGCACCTACGGGGCGACGTTTCGCGAGTTCAGCCGTCGATTTGCCGAGTTCCTGGGCCTGCACTCCACCGACGCCGAAGCCCTGATCGAGATCCTGTCTGCCGAGGAGCACGGCAAGCTACTGTCTCCGGCGCGACTGAGTGAACGCATTGGGTTGTCCAACCCGGCCACCACCGCCCTACTGAACCGCCTCGAAGCCGCCGGACATCTCGTACGCACCCGCGAACACCATGATCGACGCGTCGTCACACTGCGCGGCAGCCCCGAGGTCCACACACTCGCCGATGAGTTCTTCGGCCCGCTCGGCGTAAAGGTCGGCGCTGTCATGGCACGGTATTCCAGCGATCAGCTCGAGCAGTTCGATACCTTCCTCGCCGAACTTCTCACCGCGATGCATGTCCAACTCGACCAGCCGCGCCACCCCACGCCACCTCGCACCGAGCCGTGACTGACTGACCGACCGACTCTGCCACGACGGAGTGAACCCGACCACCTCCGTCGGCAGCCGGTCTGGATCGAGTCCCACTCGCCCCCACCCGGAACTGTTGGAGACGCTGCGGACCTCTGTGGCGCCTGATTTCGACCGGTCTCAATAACAAAGCCACCGGCCAGTCACTGCATGTGCATCCCAACACCATCGATTGCCGCCTGCAACGGGTGAACGGACTGACTGACGTCGATTCAACGACCGCGGAGGGCATACTGCGAGTCCGAATCGCCCTGCCGGCCGACGATATGGTGGTCTATGAACGCCGCGTGACTTCCGCGCGGCGCAGGGCCCTGCCTCTCTATCGGGGCGGTTCGACGCGTACCAGCCCCGACTGGTAGGCGAGCACCACGAGCTGAGCGCGGTTCTGCACGTCCAATTTCGTCATCGCCCGCTGGACATGGGTGCGTACAGTCAGTGGGCTGACATACATCGTCTCGGCGATCTCGTCGTTGGATTGACCTTCCGCGACCATCGTGACAACTTCGCGTTCGCGGGCAGTGAGAACCTCGAGAGATTCGGCCGCACCGAGGCGGCTCTCGGGACGGGCGAGATAGCGGGCGATCAGCGTCCGGGTCGCGGTAGGCGAGAGCAGGGCATCACCTGCCGCGATGGCACGAATCGAGCGTAGGAGATCTTCGGGGCCCACGTCTTTGCCGAGGAACCCGCTGGCTCCGGCACGAAGTGCCTGTGCAACATACTCGTCGAGTTCGAACGTTGTGAGAATCAGCACTCGGGTTTCGCGCAGCGCTGGGTCGGCACAGATCGTCTGCGTCGCGGCGATGCCGTCGACGTCGGGCATGCGGATGTCCATCACGACAACGTCCGGATTGGTCGCCTGAGCGAGTTCGATAGCTTCGCGGCCGGTTGCGGCGATACCTACGACCTCCATGTCCGGTGCCGAATCGATCAGAAGCCGGAAGGTGCCGGCCAGCAGCGCTTGATCGTCGGCCAGTAGTACCCGAATAGTCATGATGTCCGTTCCTTGGGTCAGGGCTTGGGCAGTTCGAGGGGCAATTCGGTGGTGACTTCGAAGCCGCCGTCCGGGAGAGAGCCCGCGCTCAAGTGACCGCCGACTGAGACAGCTCGTTCGGTCATGCCAATCAAACCGTAGCCCTGACTGTCCGGATCCGGTTCTCCGCGACCGTGTTCGACAATGGTGGGACCGTCGTTGGTCACGCTGATCGTCAGCAGTTGCCGCGAATAGATGAGCCGCACCTTCGCCGCCGCGGCGCCCGCGTGTTTGGTGACATTGGTCAGGGCCTCCTGGATGATCCGGTACGCCGTCAGGTCGACGCCCGGTGAAAGCGATCGAGGTACACCCGTAATGGATAGCGACACCGTGCGGCCGGTCGCCTCGAAAGACGTGATCAGCCGGGGCAACTGAGCCAAGCCCGGCGTCGGTTCCAGTGGGGCGTCGGAGTCGTCCTCGCGGAGCAGGCCCACGGTGGCTTTGAGCTCGCGCAGTGCCGCGGAGGTGCTACCGGCCAGTTGATCGAGCATCTCCCGAGCCAGTTCTGGGTTGCTTTGTAAAAGGTATGCGGCAGTGGAGGCTTGGGCGTGCGCCAGGGCCATATGGTGGGCGACGATGTCGTGCAGTTCGCGCGCGATCCGGACTCGTTCCTCCCCGACGCGGTGGCGGGCCTCCTCCTCCCGCGTGCGTTCGGCCAACTCGGCTCTCGCGTGCAGGGCCGCCAGATAGTCGCGCCGACTGCGTCCGGCGTCGGCGAAGGCCCCCGCCACCAGGAACGCCGCGATCAGCGTGAAGCGTTCCCCGGTCAGCACCGGCGCGAAGTCGTGCAGAAGCGAGGTGAGCAGCAGCGCACCGAGGGACACGACGGGCGCGAACATGGCCGTGCGCCGATCCGGCGACCAGATCCCGATCGAATACGCTGCGACGAAGGCCGCACCCGCCGTGAAAATCGAAACCTGGAAGCCAAGCATGCCGATCGCGATGCCGCTGAGGGTCGTCGCCGCGAGCACCGCACGCGGAAGCCGCCGCCGCCACAACAGTGTCACTGACGCCAGCGCGGACCAGCCCAACACCGCGATCGATACCGGTCGGCCGATCTCTATCCCTTGCGCGCTATTACTGTCGGCCAACGTGTGCCCACTATCGCTATCGACAAGCGTGCTCACAAACGTGGCAACAACGCACAGCACAATGGCGACGACCAGATCGACGACGCGGCGGTGCCGTCGCGACCACTGCGACCATTCGTCGCTCATAGGGGCTCCTTCTCGCCTGTGTGAAGCCTAATCGGCAGGTTTCGAAATGACGGGTAGGCCGCCCTTCCAGGACGGCCTACCTGTCATGATTCGATTCAGACTCGGCTAGATTCGAGCTGGGGACCAGGCTCGTCGGCTTCGACCCGGTTCAGGCTCTCCCCTTCCACATCCGCGTTCGGCAGAATCTTCGCTAGCCACTGCGGCATCCACCATGCCTTGTCGCCGAGCAGTGCGAGCACTGCGGGGACCAGCGTCATGCGGACGACGAAGGCGTCGAAGAAGACCGCCGAGGCAAGGCCCAGGCCCATCATCTTGATCATCAGCGCGTCACCGCCGATGAACCCGGCGAACACCGCGATCATGATGGCCGCGGCAGCCACCACCACGCGTCCGCTGTGCCGGAATCCGGTAACGATCGCGTCGTGGGAGCTTTCGCCGTGCGCGAAAGCCTCACGCATGCGGGTGACGAGAAAGACTTCGTAATCCATCGCGAGTCCGAACACGACCCCGATCAGGAAGATCGGCATCATGCTCATGACCGGTCCGGTCTGGTCGATTCCGAGAAGGCCGGCCAGCCAACCCCATTGGAAGACCGCGATGATGACGCCGAATGCCGCGCCCACCGAGAGCAGGAATCCCAGTGCTGCCTTGATCGGTACCGCGATCGAGCGGAACACGATCATAAGCAGCAGGATCGCCAGCCCGACCACAATCGCGAGGTAGGGCAACACCGCGTCCGACATCTTCTGGGAGACGTCGATGTTCACCGCGGTCGTACCGGTGATCAGCACGCTGGCACCGGTCGCTGTTTTCAGATCGCCCGCCTCACCGCGCAGTGCATGCACGAGATCTTTGGTCTCGGTCGAGGTCGGTCCCGTGGCGGACACTGCGGTCAGCAAGGCCGTATCGTGGGCCTCATTGAATATCGGGGGCGACACCGAGACGACACCGTCGGTTGCTTCCAGGGTCTTGGAAACCTGATCCAATGCGGCGTCGGGATCAGCGACACCGCGCGCGTCCACCACCATGGTGAGCGGCCCGTTGAAGCCGGGACCGAACCCTGCGGCCAACGCGTCGTAGGCACGGCGCTGTGAGGTCGACGTCGGTTGTGATTCGTCGCCGGGCATACCCAGCTCGAGGCTCAGTACTGGCAAGGACAGCGCGCCCATGCCGAGCAAACCGATCAGCAGTACCGCGACCGGCCGTCGGACGACGAACTCGGCCCACCGCACGCCCATGCTGGGCTTCTTCACCGGAATCGGATCGGACGGCATCGGATCTCCGCCGACATGTGACTGAGTGTCGGCGGACGCCGTTTTGCGTGCGGCGCGTGGCATGACCGCGTTCTGGAAGAACCCGAGCATCGCTGGCAGCAGCGTCAAGGCGATTGTCACCGCGATGGCGACGGTGCCCGCCGCGGCCAGACCCATTTGGGTCAGGGCTGTCATGCCGACGACGGAAAGTCCGGTCAACGCGATGATGACGGTGAGTCCGGCGAAAA
The DNA here is from genome assembly GCF_020216065.1 of Nocardia rosealba. Classification (GTDB taxonomy): domain Bacteria; phylum Actinomycetota; class Actinomycetes; order Mycobacteriales; family Mycobacteriaceae; genus Nocardia; species Nocardia rosealba. The sequence goes on along the minus strand of NZ_JAIWNA010000003.1, from coordinate 609,698 downwards.
CGACAGCGGATCCGGCGGTTCCGACGGCCCGGCCCGCGGCTTCCTCAGCGCTGTATCCGTCGGCGCGTTCGGATCGATAACGGGACACGATAAACAGTGCGTAGTCGATGCCGACTGCGAGACCGAGCATCACAGCGAGAGTTGTTGCCGTGGTGGACATCCCGATCGCCACAATCGAGGCGATGCCCACGGCGATGCCGATCAACGCGGTGAGCAGCGGCAGACCAGCCGCTGCCAACGCCCCGAAGGTGATCATCAGGACGAGGGCCGCGACGGCAATACCGATGAGCTCGGTGATTCCGCCGATTTCAGGCTGGAGCTCGACGGCGGTCCCGCCGATCTCCACGGTTACCCCGGCCGCCTTGCCAACCGCTACCGCGTCGGTAAGGGCTGCTTTGCTGGCATCGGTGAGGTTTTCGGGGGTCTCGCTGTAGCTCACGGTCGCGTAGGCGGTCGTTCCGTTCTCGCTGACCGCCCCGGTCTCGAACGGATCGAGCACGTTGCTCACCTGCGCACCGCTCGCCACATCGGCGACGATCTTGCCCACTGCGGCCTTGTTCGACTCGGAGCCGATCGACTGACCCTCAGGTGCGACGAAAACGATTCGAGCTTCGGCACCATCGGTTTTCGCGCCGGGGAATCGCTCGCCGAGCAGATCGAATGCCTGCTGGGATTCGGTCCCGGGGATCGAGAACGAATCCGGCGGAGGGGTCGGTGCCCTGGCCGCCCCCACTACGAGCGCGGCCAGAATACCCACCCACAAGACGACGACCAGTCGCCGTTTCTCAAACGCAAACCGGCCCAACCGGTACAGTAATTTCGCCATACGACCATGTTGATTCGGCGGCTCCGTAGTCAGCATCGTGCATACGGAGGACATTGCTCGTACTGCATTCGCAGTATCTGTGGGATCAGACGCGCACGCGCACCAGGCCGCTCGGCTCGCCCTCATTGCCACGCTTCCGAAATCACAACTCGGCCCGCCGAACCGCCCCACAGTCGGCACTGCTCGACGGCTGCAGCGATCGCCGAACTCGACCGCGAACGCTTGACCTCACGCATTGCCGGCCAACGCCACGTGCGCTGAGAAGTCAGCAATCCGCTATCAGCGACTGTGCCGCGTACATGTAGGACCCTTCAGCTCTGTCACCTAGCCCGCCACCAACCACTTCCATGATAGAATAGTTCCATGGCAAAACTACTGGGTGACATTGGACGCCCTCTCTCACTTCTATCCTTGCGGTGAGAACTTCGACGGTGCGGCGTGAATCCAGCGGCCAACAAGGGTGCTCTCGACCCAAGCCACGTGTGTCGTGTACCAGCACTCGCCTGCCATCGTCCACACTGCGGATCCAGCGGGACGTGGGCTATCTGCGCGGCGACCGCGTATTGCCCCAGCTGATACGGTTCTCGCTGGTCGGCGGATCGAGCAATATCGCCTATGTGGCCTTGTTCTTCGCTCTCCATCGTGTCGGCCCGCTGATCGCCAATATCGTCGGCTCCGTGGTGAGCACCATAATTGCCAACGAATTGCACCGCCAGCTCACCTTTCACGCCGCCGAACGCGTCGGCTGGTTCACCGCACAATGGGAAGGCGGCGGCTTGGCGCTGCTGGGACTGGCCATCACCACCGCAGCCCTGGCCGCTCTGGGCGTCTGGGCGCCCGGCCTCGGCGACATCGCCCAAGCACTCGCGGTGCTCACCATCACCGCAATCGTCGGCGGCATCCGGTTCCTGGCCCTGCGTGACCTGGTCTTCTGACCACTATGCGCGCCGCGTGCGGAGGGCCTCCGAGACCACCGCGCCCACAAGAGTGACCATCACTCCGAGCACCAGCCACACCCCGCCGATATGCGGCGCAGCCCAACCGAGCGTGAGTGCGACGACCGAGCACGGCAGCGGCCACCGCACCAACCATTTGGCCCCGGCATAGCGCATGCCGCTGAGTCCACACACCACGAAGAAGGCGGCAGCACCACCGCCGAGCACCCAGCCCAGCCCTGCAGGTAGATGACCCGACGGGTGCGCGGCGACCAAACCCAACCCACTGGCGACAGTGGCGATCGCGCCGCTGACCCCGCAATGGGCCGCCATCACCCGTTGGTAAGGCAGACCGACCGCGTCCGGCGCCTCACCCGTCAGGCGCGGCACGAACCCGTAACGCAAGCTCAACGCCCACATTGCGACCAGACACAGGAACGATCCTGCCCCGACCACGCACACCGGGAGGGTCCATTCCTCCACGGAAATCGCCGCGATCACCAAGATCACCCCTTCACCGAGCATGATGATCAGGTATTGGCCGAGGCGTTCCCCCAGATGCGGCGCATCGGCATGCAACGCCTGCAATTTCGGCGGTTGCAGTGCGCCGGACCGCCGACCCGGACCACCACGCGGTGGCCCGCCGCGACCGCGACGCAACCGGGCACGCAGCTGCTGCTCGGCACCGACCATCATCCGTTCGGAGTCGATCGCGAACATGGTCCACAGATCGATCCCCAACCCCACCGCCCACAGCACGAACTTCCACGGCGCGGGCACCCACAACGACACCAGCCACGGCACGGCACCCGCACCGATCTGCGCGATCGGCCAATCCACCACGATCTGGCCGGGCTTCCACACCACCGACGACGCCACCCGCACCACCACATAGATCGCCGCGAAGACATCCATGTGCTTGTCGGGCGCACCACCGACCGCGGCCATCATCACGCACAACCCGAACATGCACCCCAACACCATCGTGGTGCGTGCCTGCTCTCCCGCGACATTGCTGTACACGGTCACGCACGCCCACGCCACCCAAAATGCCAGGTACAACACCACATACAAGCCGAACTCGCCCAGTGACGGGCCGCGATGCAACAGGTGGGTGAGCTGGCCGATCCCTGCCACCGCCACCAGGTCGAAGAACAGCTCGGTCCAGTTCGCGCGCCGCTCCTCGGCGCTGTGCTCGGGTTGGGCCATCCGACCAGTATGTGCTAGCGGGCAGCCGGGCTCAGCTAGCTCGCGGTCGTGTCGCGGCGCGTGTGTAGCTCGCGCGCACAGCACTCCACACCGCGTCCGTGCGCGATTCGGACAACGGGACTGCTGCAAGATCAGGTGACAGGTTCGGTCACGCGGCCTGACTGGCCGGTGGGGTCATGATGGATTCGTATTCGATGGGTGTCAAACGGCCGAGGGCGGCTTGCCGTCGGCGGCGGTGGTAGGTCCGTTCGATCCAGGTGACGATCGCGATGCGTAATTCCTCACGACTGCACCAGGAGCGGCGGTCGAGGACGTTCTTCTGCAGCAGCGCGAAGAAACTCTCCATAGCGGCGTTGTCACCGGCCGCGCCGACACGGCCCATCGATCCGGACATGCCGTGACGAGTCAAGGCGCCCACGAACTTCCGGCTTCGAAATTGATCAGGTTCAACCGGTGGAAGCAACACCCAAGGTCAGGAGGGTGTTGTGGGAAGGCCATCGAACTGGGTGAAGGAGGTGACCGGTCGAGCTCCGATGCGGTCACCTGGGCATCCCGGACATCAGCGAGCCGTCGAGCGGGCATTCTGGAACGAGATCGCCCGCGGCGACCTTCCGACGGAAGCCGGTGTCGCGGTGGGAGTTTCACCGGTCGCGGGAACCAGGTGGTTCCGTGATGCTGGCGGGATGTCGCCATATTCATGGAGCCCGCCGTCGGGCCGGTTCCTGTCGTTCGCCGAGCGCGAGGAGATCGCGCTACTGCGGGCCCGAGGCGGCGGTGTCCGGCACATCGCTTCAGCGCTGGGCCGTAGTCCATCGACGATTTCGCGCGAACTGCGGCGCAATGCCGCGACCCGGGGCGGGAAGCTCGACTACCGCGCCTCGGTCGCCCAGTGGAAAGCCGAACTATTCGCCCGACGCCCGAAAGCTGCCAAGTTGGTGGCGAACCCCCGCCTGCGCAACTACGTCCAGCAGCGCTTGGCCGGGCAAATCGCTGGTCCTGGCGGCACCGCGGTGGCCGGCCCCGACCCTGGTGTGTGGACCGGCCGGAACAAGCCACACCGCGGCGATCGGCGATGGGCGCAGGCGTGGAGTCCGCAGCAGATCTCTCAACGCCTCGCGATCGATTTTCCTGATGACCGATCGATGCGCATCAGCCATGACGCGATCTACCAGGCGCTATATATCGACGGGCGCGGCGCGCTCGAACGCGAACTGATCTTGTGTCTGCGTACCGGGCGGTCATTGCGGATGCCCCGAGCACGGTCCAAGCGGGTGGCATGGGCGCACGTGACTGCGGGCGCCCTGCTGAGCGAACGCCCGCCGGAGGCCGACGACCGGGCGGTACCCGGCCACTGGGAAGGCGACCTCATCATCGGTACAGACCGCTCTGCGATCGGCACTGTTGTCGATCGGTCGACACGGTTTACGATGCTCATCCACCTGCCCCGCGAGAAGGGCTGGGGCGCTGCGGCTCCGGTGAAGAACGGTCCCGCGTTGAGTGGGTACGGAGCTGAGTCGATGAACAGAGCCCTCGCGACCGCTATGCAGCGATTTCCCGTGAAGCTGTTGAGGTCACTGACGTGGGACCGCGGCAAGGAAATGTCGGCCCACGTTGCATTCACCAGCAAGACAGGGATTCCGGTGTTCTTCGCCGATCCTCATAGTCCGTGGCAGCGAGGCACCAACGAGAACACGAATGGTCTTCTGCGACAGTACTTCGGGAAGTCGAGAACAGGACCGGGGAGTCCGGGAAGCATCTCGATGTGATGTCGTTGGCTCGTTCTGCCGGTGATCTCGGCGGTGGTGACGCCGGCGCCGTCTCGACGAGGACCAGTCCGCCTTCGGTGACATCCAGGACACCGAGGTCGGTGATGATCCGGTCGACGGAGGCCTTACCGATGAGCGGCGGGGGCGGACTGCTGCCGAGTACTCACCCGAAAACGATGCAACCCATAGAGGATGTCATTAGCTAAGTGGTCGGCGCCGAAAGTCCTTCGGGGTTGACAACTCGGCCGGTGAGGGGCGTGCCGCCCGTGGACGAACTGCCGGCGAGGCTCGACCGGCAGACCGCCGATCATCAGGAGAACTCGCCAGGCCGCGCTAGCGTTCAATCGCGACTCCCACGGGATGCCAGACACTCGAGCAAGAAGGTGTGCTTTTCGCGGACCTGGGGATTCGGGTGATGCTCCGCGGCCTGCAGAAAGGGCTCCGTGTCGTCGACCTGGCCGCGGAACAGAAGCTGATCGAGGACGCCAATACCCCGGGTCTGGACGGCTGGATCAGCGTCAGCGAGGAACTCACCGACCAGCGGGAGGTCATCAGCGTGGCGACGACACGCAGCAACTCAACCGCGAGGTGCCGACGTTCCGGATCCGGGTCGGTGCGGTAGCTCTCCAGGCAGCAAGATCGAGCAGCGTCGGGCTGCAGCAGCCACAGGACCGAACGCGCGAGTTCGTCGGCTGGGAGACCTGCGACGTGCGGTCCAATGTGACTAGGGTCCTGCGTAGATGTGGAGTCGGCCGACTCCGATCTGTGCAAGGGTGCGAAAGAGAGAGCCTGACATGGAGATCACGGCGGTCACGTTGCGAGAGGCCGATCAGCGATTCCGGCTGCGGTCGCTGTTCGGCCTCGACAGAGCGGACGACAACGAGGAGGTCGTCGTCGTCTCGGGCGACGTCACTCTGGAGAACCTGCCACTCGACTTCACCGAGCTCGACACCTGGTCCGGACTGACGGCGACCAACTCGGTGTCCTTCAGCGGTCTCGTCGTCGACGGCGACCTCACCGTCACTGATTGGATAACCAACTGGGAGATGGATTTCGGCCCGTTTCTCCTGGTACGCGGCGATGTACGCGCGAAAAACTTCGGCACCTCGGGCAGCGAAGTCCTTGTCGAGGGAAATCTGGAGGTCGCACAGACTCTCGCCGGTATCTACAACCACGGTCGCACGGTCATCAAGGGCGACACCCGCGCCGAGGTCGTGCTGACTGAGCAGCACGCGTTCGAGTTCCACGGCCGCCTCAATGCTGAAATAGGCGTCGCCGGGAACTTCCTCCAAGTCGCGGACCCGGCGAAGGTACAGGTCGGCAGCTGGGCGGGCCACGTCCTCGACCTGCGGGACCAGATTTTGCCGAACCTCGGTTCGCGGTCGATGAGGGCACTGCGCGGTTTGGACCCCGACTTCTGGGACTTCGACCGCCGGCAAGTCCTGTCGGCGATGGAGGCCGGACGATCGTTGTTGCGCGTGTCCGGACCACGGCAGGCGAAAAGGGAAACGCCGCTGAGCCCCGAGGAAACGATCCGTGAGGTACTGCGCCAAGCCCGGTATCAGGAGCAGGACCGCTGGGACGACGGCTTCTACACGTGCACCCGCGAGAGCGAGGAGCCTTTCGTCGAGGTGTGGTTCGCCGAGGCCGACGAGCCGGACGAGTCCGATGAGTCCGGCGCGCCGGAAGAGCTGGACCCCTCCGCGGAGTTGCGCGGTTACGCCGAGGCCCTGATCGCCGCCGGGTACCGGGCGACGATCGACCCCGACGACGACGAGTGCTTGCAGGTCCGCCGCTGACGGACCGGGTGTGACCGTCGCGGCCCGGAGCCGGGGCGGGGTTGCGGCAGCCGACCAGCGAGCAGAGCAGTAGCGGACGTCCAGGCTGGCGAGCTGCCGCCAGGCAAGGGATCATCCTGAGGTTCCCCCGCTAGTCCGGAGAGCGGATTATCTGGTTCCAGCGGGAACCCGGTGATGATAGCTGGCTTCGTATTCGTCGGGTGATCGCCAGCCAAGCCGTTTTTGGATCCGCTGGGTGTTGTACCAGCCGTCGATGTAGGCGAACAGAGCGTTCTCGGCGTCTTCCCTTGTCCGCCAACTGTTCCGATACACCAACTCGGTCTTCAGGGTGGAGAAGAAGTCCTCCATGAGGGCGTTGTCGTAACTGTCACCGACCGACCCCATGGATTGGGCGATCCCGTTGTCGGCCAACCGGTTAGCGAACCGAATCGCCGTGTAGGTCGACCCGCGGTCGGAATGATGGACCAGCTGCCCGTCACGGACATCGCGGGTCCAGACCGCGTACTCGAGAGCACCGAGGACCAGTTCGGTGTCGCACCGGTCCGAACACTTCCAGCCCACGATCCGGTTCGAGAACGCGTCGCGGACCGCGGCCAGCCAGCACACGCCCTCACCGCAGACGATGCGGGTGGCATCGGCAACCCACAGCCGGTCCGGCTCACCGGCCGTGAAATCGCGGTTGACCAGGTCCGGGGCCGGGGTGGCACGCCGATCCTGCCGGGTCGAGCCCAGCCGCCATTTCTTGCGCAGGAACGCGCCCTGCAAACCGGCGCCCCGCATCAGGCGCTCGACTCGTTTGCGGCCGACCGAGATCCCCCGTCGGCGCAGCATCGCATGGATCCGCGGTGACCCGTAGGTTCCGCCCGAGCTGGTATGGATGTCGACGATATCGGCCAGCAACTCCTGGTCGGCCAGCCGCCGCTGCGACGGCTCCCGCGCCTGCCGCAACCAGCCGTAATACGTCGACGACGCGATTCCCAGAACCCGTAATACGAGCTCGACCGGGTGCTGCGGGTGTTCGCTGACGAACGCCACGATCACCGCCGGGTCTGGCCGAGCTCCGAGGCGAAATACGCACTCGCATCACGCAATACGGCGTTCACCCGCTCCAACTCTGCGATCCGCTTCTTCAGGGCCCGGTTCTCGGCCAGCATGTCGGTCGTCGGCTTGTCGTCACGTTCGCCGGCATCGGCCTCCGCCTGGCGGATCCACAGCCGCAACGCTTCGTGATGCACCCCGAGCTGGGCGGCCAGCTTCCGGATCGTCGGCTTCGGGTCTGACTCCCGATACAGTCGAACGGCCCGGGTCTTCAGCTCGTCGGGGTACTTCTTCGGTGCTGCCACGAATGACTCCTTCCGGTCCTATCGGACCACAATCAGAGCCCTCCGAGAAAGCGGGGGAACCTCAATGCCGACCGCTGTCCAAGACAACGTCGACCCTGGCTACCGATAAGACTTACTTATCGGCGGCCAGGCCGCCTGTCAGCCCCCGCATGTGCACGCGATCCGCCGATCCCTCGTCCAGCCCACCCGCCGTGCAACGCCGAACGCCCCGAGCTCGAAGGTAACGAGCTCGGGGCGTTCGTGATTGGGTAATCGGCCGCGCACAGACTTGATGCAAGCTAATGGTTGGCGTTTCACAGTATACGTGGCGGGCAGGCATAGGAATCGGTCGGTCCGAGGCAGACCTCGCCGCAGCATCGACAGCACTGTGGTGGACAGCAACGATTCGCTGGATCGCCGGGCGCTGTGCGACCCCAGCAAGACCTAACAACCGACACGGACCGGGCCGAGCAATACCTAATACCTAATGCAGTCGTTTCCGACACGACACGTCCGCAACCCCGGTATCGCCAAATCGACCCCGAACTCCCTTGCGGGACTGAGCAAAACCCATTTCCGGGGGTGCGGGGCCAACACATCTTCACCCGCAGGTCTCCGAGCAAACCAGCCTGATTTCATTCACTTCGAATCCACGCGGCAAACGGGCAACAGATCTCGCAGATCCCGTGTCCCAACAGTCTCGCCAAGGTGGGATGCGAGCGGAGCAATCCAATGAAGCGCCCGCCCCGCGCGCAGGCGACAGCGATCGCCAGCGGCATTGCGGCGTTCTCATCTACACTCGAAGCTGGAAGAGCCACTGACAAGGGGAGAAAGCCCTGGTTTCCGATGCCTTCCCATGAATCCCACTCGGCATCCCCACGTTCACACTTCGAGACCGGTCCACAACGACCGCCCCAACCAGACGATGAAACGTGGTTGAGCACAGCTGAACTGGCAGCGCGCCTGATGATCCCGATAAAGACACTCGCGGCTTGGGCGTCAGCCGGAACCGGACCTCGCTTCGCCCGAATGGGCCGCTACCGCCGGTACAGGCTCGGCGATGTCCGCGACTGGGAAACTCAGCGTCTACGACCATCGGGCGGATAGTCGCTGACAACAGTCGCCCATGTGCTTTGCGGCTGAACCTCCATGAGCAGCCCTCTTTTGTGCCGCTGTGACAATGCGGACCTACGGCAGAGCGAGACCAGTTCGATCGGCTCCCCCGCCCTCTCTCCGCCACCCATGCGGCCACATTCCACGACCCGAACCGCGACCCACGCGCCGTGATCGCACCTGCAGACCCACGCCCCTAAGACGACAGCGGTTTGTGTGCAGGGCGTGCGCACCCAACGTCTGACGATGCCCGAACAACCGGGCTATCGCCCGCTTACTGGGAGTACTGATGCCAAACCCGCCGCTTGCCATCGGCACCTACGGAGCGATCAACACCAAACGACAGCCCAACGGCAGCTGGCGTGCGAGCGCTCGCTTTCGAGACGATGACGGGACCACACGACCTGTGCAGGCGTACGGCCCAACAAAGGCTCGCGCCGTCGCCGCGTTGAAGGACCGCCTGAAAGAGCGTCGTCGCGCTTCCAGCGCAGGTGCGGAACTAACGCTGGATACCAAGCTTTGCGATCTGGCCGACATGTGGCTTGCCGAACTAGAGTTCGAAAACCGCGCTACGCCGCAGACGATCGACGACTACCGCTCCCACATCTATGTGGCCAACAAGCGTGGTCGGAAGGACACCGTCAAGATCAACACCTCCCTGGGCGGACTGCGCATCCGCGAAGCCACCACCACGCGGCTGGACGCCCACCTCAGGGAGGTCGCCCGCACATGGCCATCGAAGGCGCGGGCGCACAAGGTAGTTCTCAAAGGCATGATGGGCTTCGCTGTTCGCCGCGACGTCATCACTCACAACCCGCTGCTGAACGTCGCCCGCATTCCACGCAACGCTCAACGACCCAGAGCTGCCGACCTCCCGACGCTCCACGCGCTACGCGAGCAGCTCGAGACGTGGTTGACCGGCAGCGCGATAGCGGGCACCCCTGCCTACCAACGCGGTCCCCGCCGATCGCGCATCGTTCTCGATGTCGCCGATGTGCTGCTGGGCACAGGCGCACGAATAGGCGAAGCCTTGGCGATTCGGTGGCAGGACCTCGATCTGGATGCAGAGGTTCCCCGCCTGACGATCTGCGGGACCATCGTCCGAGTAACCCAAGAAGATGGCGTACTGAGAGCTGTCCGGCAGGAATGGACCAAGACCCAAGCCGGATATCGGTCGGTAGCTCTACCCCAGTTCGTCGTCGAGACACTGCGGCGCCGGGCGACCACTGCCATATCCAACCCGCTGGACCTGGTGTTCACCGGCCGCGGCGGCGCAATCTACGACCCACACAACTTCCGCCGGAGCTGGCGCGCAGCCCGAGGCGAAACGTTCAATTGGGTCACTCCGAAAACCTTCCGGAAGTCGGTCGCAACGCTCATCGCAAACGAATACGGGCCCAGTCGTGCGGCACGCCAACTCGGCCATGCCGACGATGGCACCATAGCTCAGCGTCACTACATCGACACCCCACACGAGGTCGAGGACTTCCGCGTCCTACTCAGTAGGTCCTCGCGCTGAACTCGTGTCGAAAGCGTGTCGGACGTCGATTATCAGACCTCCTCGGTCCAGACTGGCTAGTCGCCCAGAGCCTGGATTCGGGGGGAATCCACCGCGCAGAATCGGTGCGAGAGAATGTTCAGGTGAGCGATCAAGCTGACCTGGACTACGCTCTCGACCTGCGGATATTACCCGAGGTCGAGTGGCAGGCCGCCGCGTCCGCGCACCGGGAGCGGCTCGATCGGCTGGTCGGGCCGTATCTGGAGCGGCGGGCGGCGGGGACCACGCATCCGGTGATCGATTTTCTGTTTACCTACTACGGGAACAAGCCCGCCCAGTTGCGGCGGTGGCATCCGGGGTTCGGGATCGGTTTGCGGGGAGCGCGGGAGTACGCGGGGGCTCGCGGGTATCACCGGGTGGATGGCGATGTGTTCACGGCCGATCCGGCTTATCTGGTGAAGCGGCGGGAAACGGTGGAGTTCGTCGGGCGGTTGCTGACCGCTACCGCGACGCGTCCCGCGCAGCTGTCGTGCTTCGGGTTGCACGAGTGGGCGATGGTGTACCGCACCGACGAGGTGCGCCATCAGCAGGTGCCGTTGCGGTTGGGGCATGCGGGGACCGATGCGGTGGTGGAGTCGATGTCGTTGCGGTGCACGCACTTCGACGCGTTCCGGTTCTTCACCCCGGACGCGGTGGGGCGCAATGCCGAGCCGCTGACCCGCGCCGACCAGGTGCGACGGGAACAACCCGGCTGCCTCCACGCGAACATGGATCTCTACAAATGGGGTTTCAAGCTGGCCCCGCTGATCCCCTCGGACCTGCTGCTCGATTGTTTCGAACTCGCCTGCACCGCACGAGAACTCGACATGCGCGCCAGCCCGTACGACCTGCGGGAATTCGGCTACGAACCAGTCCGCATCGAAACCCCCAACGGCCGTGCGGAATACGTGCGCGCCCAGGCCGCCGTCGCCGAAACCGCCGACACGCTGCGCGCACGATTACGCGACGCCTGCACCGAACTGTCGGCCACCCTCGAGCAGCTCGCCGCCTAACCGCCGCGCCGCAGCACGACAGCACTCGCGCACAGCGCGACCGCCACCGCGACCCACGGCGCACTCCCCCCGGGCACCAGATCGATCAGCGCGCCGGTGACCACGGAGCCGATCAGCACACCCACCCCGCCGATGGACGCGAGCAACCCGTAGTACGACCCGAGCCGCCGCTCACCGGCGATACGCCCCACCGTGTCCCGCGACACCGGGAGCACGATCATCTGCCCGAGCGCCAGCAGCAACACGAACACCGCCGCCGGAATCAGCCCCGCCACCCCGTGCCACCGGGCGGGCGCGCACACCGCCATCACCAGGAACGCGGTCGCCATCACCAGGAGCCCGACCGGCAGGGCGGTGGCCGAACGCGCCCGCCGGGTCACCGGCAACTGCGCGAGCACCACGAACAGCGACGAGAGCGCGAAGAACCAGCCGAGCGGCGCCTGCGAACCCCATGCTCGTTCCACCTCGAGCGGCAGCAGCAGATACAGCTGGTTGTAGGCGACCAACTGCGTGCTCATCGCCACCGCGAACACGAGAAACCGCTTGTTGGCGAGCACTTCCCGCCAGCCTTCGCGCCAGGTGCTGTGCGCACCGGGTGTCCGGGGCAACCACCGCAGATGCGCGAGCAGGATCACCACGAAGACCCCGGCCGCGACCAGGCACGCTACCGCGAAGTCGGCGGCGAGCAGCAGTGCCCCGAGCAGCGGCCCGGTGAATGCCCCCACCTGCCCGAATGCCGAGAACAACGCGAACGCCTCGGTGCGTGCCCGCCCCGCGCTCCCGGCCGCGGTGGCGAGCGCGCTTTCGACGGCGGGCGAGAACAACGCGCCTGCGAACCCGATCAGCACGGTCGCCGCCACGATGCCCGGCACCGAGGTGACCGCTGCCAGGCCGACGAACCCTGTTATGCGACAAAGGCATCCGGCGACGACCACGGGTCGCACACCCCACCGGTCGGCCAGCGAACCACCGACGAAGAACAACCCCTGCTGCGAGAAGGTGCGCAACCCGAGCACCGCCCCGACGAACGCCGCGCGCAGCCCGAGATCCTCGGTCAGGTACACCGACAGGTACGGCAGCACCATGAAGAAGCCGACGTTGAACGCCAGCTGGGTGAGGACGAGCAACCGCACCGCCGGAGTGGCCGCGACCAGATCACGCGACAGCGACCACCGGTCGAGCAGGGGCCGACCCGAACCCGGCACCGCGGATCAGGGTGCGGGGACCGGGACCGGCCCCGGTTCGAACAGGATGGACAACCGGCCCTTCGCCGCGTCGGTGATCACCTCGGCGCGCACGTTGTACACCTCGGCGATCAGTTCGGCGGTCAGGACGTCGACCGGCGGACCACCCGCCACGACCCGGCCCTCCTTCAACACGACCACCGCGTCGCAGAACATGGCGGCCAGGTTCAGATCGTGCAGGGCGATCACGCTGGTCACCGGCAGCCGGGTGACCAGGGCGAGCAATTCGAGCTGATGGTGGATGTCGAGGTGATTGGTCGGCTCGTCGAGCAGCAGCTCACGTGGTTCCTGCGCCAGTGCCCGCGCGATCTGCACACGCTGCTTCTCACCACCGGAGAGCCGGTGCCACAACCGGTCCGCCTTCGCCGTGAGCCCGGTGTGTTCGAGCGCGGCGGCCACCGCGGCTTCGTCGGCGACGGTGTTGCCGCCGAAGGCGCCGCGATGCGGGATGCGGCCGAGGCGGACCACGTCGGCGACGGTGATGTCGACGTCGGTGTCGGCGTGCTGACTCACCACGGCGACCGCCCGCGCGATCTGCCTGCGTTTGACCGTGGTGAGGTCGTCACCGTCGAGGGTCACCACGCCGGAGGTCGGCCGCACCACCCCGTTGAGAAGCCGCAACAACGAGGACTTCCCGGACCCGTTGGGACCGAGCAGGCCGACGGTCTCCCCCGGCGACGGTGTGAGACTCACCCCGTCGACGACGAGCGACCCACCCCGGTCCCAGGTGACGTTGCGCGCGTGCAGCGTCATCGCACACTCCTTCGCCGCGACAGAATGACGATGAACGCCGGCACACCCACCAGGGCCGTCCCCACCCCGACCGGCAGCGGGGTCGGCGCGAACGCCACCCGCGAGATAGCGTCCACCCACACCATGAACACCGCGCCGAGCAACGCGGTCGCCGGAACCAACCGGCTGTGGCGCGGACCCACCAGGAACCGCGCCGCGTGCGGAAGGACAAGCCCGACGAACCCGATCGCGCCCGCGACGCTGACCAGGGTCGCGGTGATGAGCGCGGTCACGATCAGCAACAGCATGCGCACCTTGGCGACGGCGATGCCCAGCGAGGCGGCCACATCGTCACCGAAGGAGAAGGCGTCGAGCACGTAGGCGAAGTACAGGCACACCGCCGCGCCCGCCAGCACGACGATCGCGCACAGCGTCACATCGTCCCAGCGCACCCCTTCCAGCGAGCCGAGCAGCCAGAACATCACGCCGCGTGTCTCGTCGGAGTCGGCGAACGCGAAGATGACGAACGAGGTGAGCGCGGAGAACAACTGGGTGCTCGCCACGCCCGCCAGGATCACCCGGTCGTTGCTGCCACCGGACATGCGGGCCAGCAGCAGCACCAGCCCGAAGGCGACGAGCGAACCGAGGAACGCCCCGCCCGACAACCCGAGCGCCGCCCCACCCACCCCGAGTACACCGACGATCACCGCACCGGTCGACGCACCGGAGGAGATACCGAGGACGAACGGGTCGGCCAGCGGGTTGCGCAGCAGCGACTGCATGATCACACCGCAGATGCCGAGCCCGGCACCGCACGCGGCGGCGACCAGGGCACGCGGCAGGCGTTCCTCCCACACGATCGCGTTCTTCGACACCCGCACGGGGACATCGGTGAGCCCGAGGTGGTTCAGCAGCACATCGCGCACGTTCACCGGCGAGATGTCGGCCGGGCCGAGGGTGACGGCGATCAGGATCGACACCGCGAGCGCGGCGAACCCACCGACGACGATCAGCGACCAGAGCACCAGGGGACGCTCCCGGACCGGACCGACGGTGGTGCGTGCCTGCTCGCGCACGGTACTCAGTTGGGCACCTTCAGTTCGCGCAGGCCGGCGGCCACCTTCTCCAGGCCGTCGACGGCGCGGATGGACGGATTCATCTCGGCGCCGTGCAGCGCGATGTAGCGCTTGGCGCGGACGGCCTCGAGGTCGCGGGTGACGGGATCGGCTTCGAGGAAGGCGGTCTTGTCGGCCAGCCGGTCACCGGGGAAACGGTTGCGCAGCAGGTCACCGAGGACGAGCACGTCGGGGTTGCGGTCGACCAGGGTCTCCCAGCCGACGGCGGGCCAGTCGTCGGTGAGGTCGGCGAAGACATTGGTCGCGCCGACCGTGGTGGCGAGCAGGTTCGCCGAGCCGAGACCGCCCGCGACATAAGGGCTCTTGGTGTCGGCGAACCAGAACGCCATCGAGACGTCCGACTTCGTGATCCCCGCTACGGCCGCGTCCGCCCGGGTGCGCAGCTCCGCGATGAGCCGGTCGCCGCGGTCGGTCACGTCGAACACGGTCGCCAGTTCGCGGATCTCCTGATACAGCGAGTCCATGGTCAGCGGGTTGGTTCGCTTACCGCCGCCGTTGATGCTCACCCCGTTGTCGCAATCGGTGGGCGACAGATAGGTGTCGATGCCGGTTTCGGCGAAGCGGGCACGATCGGCGACGCCGCCCTGCTTGAAGTGCCTGCCGAACGACGCGGTGACGAAGTCCGGGTCGGTGTCGAGGACGACCTCGTAGGTGGGGGCGTTGTCGGCCAGGCGCGGCACCGACTTGTTCGCCTCGGCCAGATTGTCGCGCACCGGATCGGTCCAGGACGCGGTGCCGACGACCCGGTCACCGAGCCCGAGCGACAGCAGGATCTCGGTGGATCCCTGATCCAGCGACACCACCCGCTGCGGCGGCGCGTCGAGGGTGACGCTGGTCCCGCAGTTGTCCAGCGTGAGCGGATAGCTGGTGCGGCCTTCGCCGCCTGCCGCCGCGCCGGGACCCGCGACCTGCTCGGATTCGCCGCAGGCGACGAGCGCGCTCGCCACCGCGGCGGTGACACAAACCAGACCGATCCGACCCACAGACAATTTCACGAAAGGCAGCCTAACCTAAAGTAACTGGTCAGTCGCTGGCGTCCTTCTTTTTCAGATCGATGACGATCTCTTCGGTGGCAGGCTCGGTGACCAGAGCGAAGTCGCCCTCGTGCAACTCGGTGCCCTTGTCGACGGCGATCTCGATGAGTTCCGCGCCCCGGTCGGCCCGCAGGATCAGCGGGTCGTCGCGCAGGTCCTTGTAGAGAGAGAAACACATCGCGATCATCACCACGAGGAACGGCAGCGAGACGACCGTCGTCAGCGCCTGCAGGCCGGTCAGCGCACCACCGAGATTGTCGGAATCGGCGATGACCAGCATGATCGCCGCGACCGCACCGGTCGCCGCACCCCAGAAGATGACGATCCACCGCGACGGTTCGATGCTGCCGCGTTCGGACAGCGTGCCCATCACGATGGAGGCGGCGTCGGCACCGGAGACGAAGAAGATCGCCACGAGGACCATCACCACCACGGTGGTGATCGAGGTGAGCGGGTACTGGTCGAGCAGGTGGAACAGGGCGAAGTTCGAGTCCACCGAACCGTCGGGTTCGGTGAGCGCGCGGTCCTTGGTCTGCTCGGCGATACCCGCGCCACCGAAGACGGCGAACCACAGCAGGCTCACCACGCTCGGCACCAGCAACACACCGGTGACGAACTGGCGGATGGTGCGGCCGCGGCTGATGCGGGCGATGAACATGCCGACGAACGGGGTCCACGAGATCCACCACGCCCAGTAGAAGATCGTCCAGCTCGACAGCCAGGCCTTCATCGCCTCGTCACCGGCGCCGGTGCGCGAGGCCATGGTCGGCAGCATCTCGACGTAGTCACCGAGGGCGATCGGCAGCAGGTTCAGCACGAACAGCGTCGGCCCGGCGATGAACACGAACGCCGCGATGGCAAGGGCCAGCACCATATTGATGTTGGACAGCCACTGGATACCGCGTTCGATACCCGACACCGCCGAGAACACGAACGCCACGGTGAGGCCCGAGATGACGGCGACGAGACCGATCTTGCCGACGCCGTCGATCCAACCGTTGAACTCCATGCCCGCACCGATCTGCAGGGCACCGAGGCCGAGGGAGGCGGCCGAGCCGAACAGGGTCGCGAAGATCGCCATCATGTCGATCGCTCGGCCACCGAGACCGTCGGCGTGGCGGCCGAGCAACGGCCGGAACACCGAGGAGATCAACTGCGAGCGGCCTTTCCGGAAGGTGCCGTAGGCGATGGCGAGGCCGGCGACGGCGTAGATCGCCCACGGGTGCAACGTCCAGTGGAACAGCGTGGTCGCCATCGCGACCTCGGCGGCGGCCGGTGAGCCCGGCTCGGCGGTGTGCGGCGGCGGATTCACGAAGTGCGACAACGGTTCGGCCACGCCCCAGAACATCAATCCGATGCCCATGCCCGCGCTGAACATCATGGCGATCCAGGAGACCGTGCGGAATTCGGGCTTCTCGTCGTCGGCACCGAGCGGGATACGCCCGTAGCGGCTCACCGCCAGCCAGATCACGAACACCACGAACGCGGTGGCGACCAGCACGAACAGCCAGCCGGTGTTGGTGATGACCCACTTCTGGGCCGAACTCGCCGCAGCGGCGAGGCTTTCGTCGTCGAGTGCACCCCAGGCGACGAAGGCCAGCGCACCGATCGCGGTGGCGGCGAAGACGAATCGATCGAGTCCCGTTTTGCGCGATGCTCCCGGGGGTACCGCTCCCGGTGTCGCGTCGGCGTCACCGGATCTGTCAACAACGTTGTTCGACATGAAGTCCGTAATCCTTTCCGGCCGCACGCACCCCGGCCCGCCCAGACGAACCGGCCGGTTGCAGCAACCGTACAGCGCATCGATGCGGACCTCGGGTAAGGCACGACCCAGCCTTGGCTTAGTTCCCCGGAATCACCTCCGGCAATCTTTCGGTTGCTTTACGATTCGCACAGACGACTGTCTGAGTCAGTAGCCGTCGGGGCGGATCGAGGAGGCAACGATGCACCTGTGGACTCGGGTCGTGCGCGCGACGGCACCGGCGGTGGTGGCCGCGCTGATCGCGATCGGGCTGCCGTCGGGCGCGGCCGCCGATCGGCCCTTCGACCAGCTGGTGCACGAATTCTTCGACATCGGGCGGACATCGGTGCCACGCGCGGAGTGCGGGCCGGGGTCCGCACCGGAGACAGGGCTGCAGGGCGATGTGCCCGCCGCCGACCGGGACAGTGGTCGCAGCGCGCAGGGCTATCACTGCAATATGTCGATGGCAGGCGGATACACCGGGCGCGGAGCCGGAATCACGTCGACCAGTTTCGAACACTGCGTCTACATCGGGTCGTTCTTCCCCGGCACCCTGCTCGGCGAACACCCGGGCGTGCAGGTGCTCGACGTGTCCGATCCGGCGAATCCACGGCACACCGCGACCCTCGCCGAACCCGCGATGCTGGCCGGCACCTGGGAGACGTTGAAGGTCAACACGACTCGCGAATTGCTCGTCGGCACCGGCGTCCCGCTCGCCATCGGCGCGGGCTTGCTGTCGGTGTACGACATCTCCGATTGCGCGCATCCCCGGCTGCTGAATCCGGGGCCGGGCACGAACCCGGCCATGCCGCTGCCGATCACGACGCACGAGGGCGGCTTCTCCCCCGACGGCCGCACCTACTGGGCCTCGGGCATCGCGCCCGGCCTGCTCAGTGCGATCGATCTGACCGATCCGGCGAATCCGCACGTGATCTGGCAGGGGCTCACCGGGATCGAGGCGCACGGTTTCGGGGTGAGCCCCGACGGGAACCGGCTCTACATCTCCGCGCTCGGCGGGTTCACCGTGCTCGACGTGAGCGCGGTGCAACGTCGCGATCCGAACCCGCAGGTCCCCCATCTCGGGCGCACCTTCTGGACCGACGGCTGGGCCACCCAGCACAGTGTGCCGGTGACCTATGACGGTGTGCCGCATCTGTTCACCGTCGACGAAGGTGGTTCCGGCGGGGTGAAACTCATCGATGTCTCCGACGACACCGCGCCGCGCATCGTGAACAAGATCAAACTCGAGATCAATCTCGGTGAGCACGTCGACGCCCAGATCGGTTCGGCCATGGGCAATTCGCTGTTCTCCTACGATCCGCACTACTGCACGGCGGACCGCCCGGCGAACCCGACCGCGCTCGCCTGTGGCTGGACATCCTCCGGCATCCGGGTGTTCGACGTGCGCGACCCCGCCGCGATCCGTGAGATCGCCTATTTCAACCCGCCCGCCCGCACCGGACGCAACCTCGAGATCTGGAACTCCCCGCACGCGCTGGCCTCGATCATCGGTATCCCCGCGATGAGTGCGCCCGCCGCACTGCGGGCCATGGCGGACGGGTTGTTCGATCCCGCGCAGGTGTTGTCGGCGCGGGTGGGGCGGGTCGCGTTCGGTGATCTGTCGGCGGACTGGTGCATGTCACCGCCCGAGTGGCGGGGAAATCAGTTGTACGTCACCTGTTCCGACAACGGGTTCATGGTGCTGAATCTGGACGAGGCGGTGTATCGGGCGCCGGCCGACCAGGTTTCGACGCTGGGGTCATAAGGGTGATCGCCGATCGCCCGAGGGCTCTCGGGGTGGCGGCCGCGCTGGCGGCAGCCGTGTTCTTCTTCGTCCTCGGCGCGGCGTCGCGCCCGCTGCTCGCTTCCGAAAAATCCGCGCCCGCAACGGTGCTGCACTCGACCGAGCTGGGTTTCGTGCAGGACATGACGGCTCATCACCAGCAGGCCATGATCCTCGTGCAACGGCTCGACCCGACCGTCGACGCGGGGGTGCGTGCGCTCGCCGAACAGATCGCCGACACCCAGCGGGTCGAGATCGGTACCCTGCTCGGCTGGACGCAGCTCGCCGGCGCCGCGCCTACCGCCACCACACCGATGAGCTGGATGACGGCACACCATCATTCGACCGGCCCCGCCACCATGCCCGGGCTGGCGACCCGAGCCGAGCTCGACACTCTCACCACGGCACGAGGTTCCGAGGCCGAGATCTTGTTTCTGCGGCTGATGTACCACCACCACGCGGGCGGAATCACCATGGCCCGCGCCGCCGACGCCCTGCTCACCGAGGGGCCGGTCAAGCAGGCGGCCAGGTCGATGGCACAGTCGCAGAGCCGCGAAATGGGCTCGCTCGGTGTGCTTCTCGAGTTGCGCGGCGCACGACCGTGAACTATCGGTCGCGGCGGGTGAACATGTCGTTCAACGCGTCCTGACCGAGCTGGTTCTCGGCGTAGGTGAAGGTGCCACGTTCGGCCAGTTCGCGTGCGGCGTCGAACAGGTGGCGGTACAGCATGCGCGCGATACTGCCGCCGACGGTGACCCGCCGGACACCGAGATCGGCGAGCTCGGCCATGGTAAGGGTGGCGGTGAGTCCCATGACGACATTGAGGGGGCCGTCGAGCTCGCGAACGAGGGTGGCGATGGTCTCGGCGTCGGCGGCACCGGGAACGAAAACGCAGTCCGCACCCGCCGCGAGATAGGCGTTGCCCCGGCGGATCGCCTCGTCCAGCCCGCCACCGACGAGCAGGACGTCGGTACGGCCGACGAGCACGAACGGCGCACCGCTGGCCGCCACCGCCGCGCGGGCGGCACGCACCCGGTCCACGGCGTGCACCTCCTCGAACAGCGGGGCCGCGCGCTCACCGGTGAAGTCCTCGATATTGCCGCCCGCCGCCCCGGCGGCGATGGCCTCCGCGATGGTGGTCGCCACGGCCTGCGCGTCCGGCCCGTACCCCTCCTCGAGATCGGCGCTCACCGGAACCCCCACCGCACCGGTGATCTCCCCGATCCGGCGCATCATCGTGCCCTTGTCGACCCGCCCG
The DNA here is from genome assembly GCF_020216065.1 of Nocardia rosealba. Classification (GTDB taxonomy): domain Bacteria; phylum Actinomycetota; class Actinomycetes; order Mycobacteriales; family Mycobacteriaceae; genus Nocardia; species Nocardia rosealba. Next base: position 589,250 of record NZ_JAIWNA010000003.1, on the reverse strand, counting down.
TCCTCTTCCGAGGCGTGGAAGTCGTGGTCGGGCCTGCCGTACGAGAACGCGATCCCCGCACTTGTCGTGGCGATCGCCGCAAACCCGGCGGCCTCCAGCACCCGCGAACTCCCCGCATCCCACGCATTGGGCAACAGAAAACACCCCGATCGATGCAGCTCGACAAACGCCTGTGCCCGCTCCCGCTGTCCCGTATCCACCCCTCCATTCAGCCACGCGAATCCGATCCGCGCACCGAGACCACGCCGAACCGCATCGCACCGGCGGGGACCGGCGGGGGTGAGGACAACGTTATCGGGCGGCAACTGGGGAGAAAATCGCAGGCAATGGGGGGTGCGGACGATGGGCGGAGTATCGGCGGGCGGAAGGTTGGACGTGGTGGTGAGCGCGCGGGCGGAGATCGTCGCGGTGACGCGGTGCGGGCTGGAACAGGTGCGTGCGCGGATCGCGGCGGGTCTGGAGCCGGTGGGGGTGCGTGAGCTACCGGTGGGCGAGGCTGTCGGGGGAACACTGGCGGTGGCGTTGCGCGCGGCAACGCCACTGCCCCGGGTGGACACGGCGGCCATGGACGGTTACGCGGTCGCGGGGCCGGGGCCGTGGTGGCGGGTGCACGAGCAGGTCGGGTACGCGGGGCGGCCCTGCTCGGTGGTGCTCGCTCCGGGCGAGGCGGTGCGGATCGCGACCGGCGCCGCCACCCCGCTGGGCACCACGGCCACTCTGCGCGACGAACACATCGTCACCACCGTGGTGTCCGGCAAACCGGTGGTATTGCGCGCACCCGATGCCCCGGTACGCGACGACACCCGGCGGCAAGGTGAGAACTGGTCCACCGGAACACAATTGGCGCCCGCGGGCACACGGGTGTCGGCCGCGCTGGTCTCGGCCGCGCTCAGTGCCGAGGCCGAAACCGTCACGGTGCGTGGGCCGTTGCGCGCGGATGTGGTGATGACCGGTGACGAGATCCGGGCAGTCGGCCCGCTCGGTCCGGGCGAGACCCGCGATTCGCTCGGACCGGTACTGCCGGAGTTCCTGCGCTGCTGCGATATCGAGAGCACCGGGCTGTGGCATCTGGCCGACGAACGCGACCTGCTGCGTTCCTGGCTCGCCCTGAAATCGAACGCCGACCTGGTGGTGATGGTCGGGGCAACCGGCCGGGGTGCCGCCGACCACCTGCGCACCCTGCTCGCCGACCTCGGTGCCCGCATCGTCGTGGACCGGGTCGCGATCCGCCCCGGCGGCTCGACCCTCGTCGCCCAGCTCCCCGACGGCCGTGTCCTGCTCGGCCTCCCCGGCAATCCGCTCGCCGCCGTCGCCGCCCTGCTGGCCGTCGGTCCCGCTGTCATCGACACCCTCACCCTGCGCACCCCCGGCCCGACCATGTGGGGCAGGCTCTCGGACGCAGGCGTGATGGCGGGCGACGCCACCCGCATCGTCCCCGTCCAGCAACAGACCGGCGGCGTCTGGCGCAGCACCGGCCCCGCCCACACCCCCCACCTGGCCGGCCTCATCGGCTGCCAAGCCCTGGCGGTCCTCCCACCCGGCACCGGCCGAGGCACCCTCGTCGAACTGCTCCCCCTCCCCCGCTGACCGAAAGGCTCGGACCGGTGTCGTCTGCCGACACCGGTCCGAGCCCAACGATCATCTGAGGCGACGCGCCACCGATTCCAGCGCTCGGCCCGGGTTACGTCTGCTGCGGCGGCTGCCAGGGGCGACCGTACGGGTCGCCGGGCTGGGACTGGGCCGGGCCCACCGGCGGCGGTTCGGGGAGGTTTCGTTCCGGTTTGGGCGCAAGGGTTTTGGGCAGCGTCGGTTCGAAGCCCTCGACCGGCTGGCGGGCGGTGGCCTCGGCGGCGCGGACCGCTTGCTCGATCTTCGGGTCCGAGGCGGTCTCGAACCAGTCGGCCACGTCGGAGTCGTCCTCGATCTTCACCGGGGGCGTGTCCTCGGTGTTCGGTTCGTACCGGAACACCCCGTCGTCGCCCTTGGTGGCGAAGTTCTGGGCGAACCCCTCGAGTGCCTTGCCGAAATCGCTGGGGACCAGCCACACCTTGTTGGCATCGCCCTTCGCCACCATCGGCAGCGTCTGCATGTACTGGTAGGCAAGCAGTTCCGGTGTCGGCTTGCCGTTCTTGATGGCGGCGAACACCTTCTCGATGGCCTTGGCCTGGCCCTGGGCCTGCAGGTAGGACGCGGCTCGCTCACCCTGGGCGCGCAGGATGCGGCTCTGCCGCTCACCCTCGGCCGACAGGATCGCCGACTGCTTGGCACCCTCGGCGGACAGGATCTGGGCCTGCTTGGCGCCCTCGGCGGTCTTGATCTGCGACTCGCGGGTGCCCTCGGCGGTGAGGATCATGGCCCGCTTCTCGCGGTCGGCCTTCATCTGCTTTTCCATCGACTCCTGGATCGACGGCGGCGGATCGATCGACTTCAGCTCCACCCGGGCCACCCGAAGACCCCAGCGGCCGGTGGCTTCGTCGAGCACACCGCGCAGCTGGTTGTTGATCTGGTCGCGCGAGGTCAGCGTCTCCTCGAGCGTCATGCCACCGACCACGTTGCGCAAGGTGGTGACGGTGAGCTGTTCGACGGCGGCGATGTAGTTGCTGATCTCGTACACCGCGGCCTGCGGGCTGGTGACCTGGAAATACACCACCGAGTCGATCTGCAGGGTGAGGTTGTCCTGGGTGATCACCGGCTGCGGCGGGAACGACACCACACGTTCACGCAAGTCGACTTTGGCGCGCACCCGGTCGGCGAACGGGACGAGGAACGTGAGCTGTCCCGACACCGTGCGCGAGTACCGGCCGAGCCGTTCGATCACCGCCGCCTCGGCCTGCGGAACGAGCGCAATAGATTTGAAAACCACCACCACGACCAGCAGGACGAGGACGGCGGCCACGATCAAGGCAACCATGGACTCTAAGGACCCTTCCAGACGACGGCGGTCGCGCCGTCGATCTTCATCACATAGACGGTCACACCGGCTTCGTAGACTTCGCTCGGATCGAGCGGACGCGCCGTCCACACTTCGCCACCGAGTTTGACCCGGCCCGAATACTCGGCGACGTCCTCGAGAACGAGCGCCGACTTCCCGGTCAGCGCATCGACATTCGTCGGTGTGGGCGGCGGGGTACCGAACCTGCGGCGCAGCACCGGGCGAACCCCGAGGAACAGCACCCCGGCCATCGCGCCGAAGACGAGCGCGTCACCCCACAGCGGCAACCCCGCGGTGGCGCTGACGCCCGCGGTGGCCAACGCCGCCACTCCGAGCATGAGCAGCGTGAGATCCCCGGTGAGCATTTCGGCCGCCGCCAGCACAAGGCCCGCGATCAGCCAGACTATTGCGGCCACCACCCAAGCCTAGCCCCGATCGGGCCGTCGCGGGCGGCGTCGCCCGCCCCCGGAGCCGATCTTGTGGTCCAACGGTTTTCGCGCGCCGCTCCCGCTACCCCGGCGCCGACGGCTCTAAGCTCGGGCGGGTGAGTGCGCGTGACATGTACGGCGGCGATATCTACGCAGGCCACAACCGGACGAAGAAGACGCCGGTACCGCAGGTGGCGGCCGAACGGGACCTGGTGGTCGAGGACGCGGCGAGCGGATTCTGCGGTGCCGTAGTCGGTTTCGACCGCAGCTACGACGGCGAGTTCGTGAAACTCGAGGACGGGCGCGGTGCGGTCCGCCTGTTCGCGCTGCGCGAGGCGGCGTTCCTCATCGACGGTAAACCGGTGACGCTCGTCCGCCCGAAGGTCGCCGCACCGAAGCAACCGACCCGTTCCGCGTCCGGCTCGACGCGAGTGGAGGGGTTGCGCGCGCGGGTGGCCCGCGGCAGCCGCATCTGGGTGGAGGGTGTGCACGACGCCGCACTCGTCGAGCGGGTGTGGGGCCACGATCTTCGGGTCGAGGGCGTGGTCGTCGAACATCTCGAGGGTCTCGACAATCTCGGCGCCCGCCTCACCGAGTTCGGGCCCGGTCCAGGGGCGCGGGTCGGGGTGCTCGTCGACCACCTGGTGACCGGTTCCAAGGAGTCCCAGCTCACCACAGGGCTCGGCCCGCACGTCCTGGTCACCGGGCACCCCTTCATCGATGTGTGGCAGGCGGTTCGTCCGGCCGCCGTCGGGATCGAGGCCTGGCCGACGGTGCCGCGCGGTGAGGACTGGAAGACCGGCATCTGCCGCAGGCTCGGCTGGGGTACCCCGCAGGAGGGGTGGCGCCGGGTGTACAACGCGGTCGACTCGTTCCGTGATCTCGAGGCGCCGCTGATCGGCGCGGTGGAACGGCTCATCGACTTCGTCACCGAGCCCGAGTAGCTCGACCGCAGGTCAGACCCGGCACACGGATCGGGGCGAACCTTTATGCTCGATGATTATGTGCTCTCCCAGTGCCACGCTGACGGTCTGGGCCGGCTCCTGGCTGGCCGGTACCAGCGCGCCCGACGACGTGCTGGAGTCGCTGCACGCCTGGGCGCCACGACACACCATCGCCGCAGGCGACCCGGCCACCGGTGGCCGCACCGACTTACCGTGGACCTCCCGCGGCGACCTTCCCGGCACCGGCGCCATGCCGCTGCTCAAGGTCATCCGTGAGGCGATGGCTCCCTCGGGCGCACACCTGCGCCTGGTGCTGCCCGCACCCGGCGACGTGCGCGGCCTGCCGGTGGGCAGCGCCTTCGCGGCGGATGCCATCGATGCGGAGGAGGGCATCCTGATCGGCGTCCCCGGCCAGGAGGGCACCGGTCTGATCCCGCACTGGGACGACGACGACACCCTGCAGTGGACCGTCTACAGCGTGATCGTCCCGCCCGTCGGTGACCCGGACATGACCCTCGGCGCCGCCGAGTACACGATGCGCGAAGCGGTCCGCGACGCCGCCGACGCGCTCATGCAACTGCACACCACCTCGATCGGCCCGTCCGACGCCGACCCGCGCGAGCAGATCGAAGCCCAACTCGCCGCCTACGCCAAGCACGCCTATCCCGACTCGATTCCGTTGCGCGCCAAGCGGATTCTCGACACGGCCGACCATGTCGCGGCGATTCTCACGGTCGCCGAACACGAACCGGCGTCGTCGCCGACCTCGGCTACGGCCATCGGCGCCCACGAATCACTGCTACGTCCGCTGTGGAACACGATCCGACAGGCCCGGCTGGTCGCCATCCACGCGGCCGCGCGACCAGCGGCCTGACACCGGAAAAGGTTGCCCGACAGCTCATCCGACGAGCGGGCCGGCGGTCAGCGATACGGCTGCTGGTACTGATTCGGGTACGGCGCCCGCTGCGGCGGGTAGGGCATCGGCTGCTGAGGCGGGTACGGGCGCGGGTACTGCGCCTGCGGGTACTGCGGCGGATAGGGAGCCTGCGCGTATCCGCCCTGCGGGTGGCCGTAGTTCGGCGGCATCTGCTGCGGGTACGGCTGCTGATGCTGGGCGAACTGCTGCGGCATGTGCTGGGGCGCACCCTGATTCGAGTTGCCACCGAATTTGCGGATCAGCACGATCACCACGATGAGCACGATCACGGCGATGATGATCAGCCACACCCAGTCGGGCAGGCCGACCCCGACGCTCACCCCGCCACCGCCACCCCGCTTGGCAAAGATCGTTTCCGCCGTGTGGACAGTCTTCATCGGGCCTCCCCCGTCGCGGCTGCTCGACCCTCCCGGCCGAAGAACACCGGCGATGCTAACCCACCTGATTCACCAACGGGGAACCGCCGCTTCAGAATCCGTTCAGCGCGGTCTTCATATCCGGATAGTCCAGGACGGTGAGGGTGTCGGCGCGAACCCCGGGGCAGCTGCGGTTGGTGACCTCGTCGACCACGAAGCGGTCGTAGGAGATGGCGGCATTGGCGATGGTGTCGCGCTGCGCCCACAGGCGCATGGCTCCGTTGAACGCCACCCGGCCGACCTCCGGGCCGAGCGCCTTCCAGGTGCCCTGCTGGGAGTCGAGGATGCTGCACAGGCTGTCGACGGTCGGTTGGGAAATGGTCGGCTCGGTCGGTTCGGGGCCGGTCTCGTACCCGGAGTCACCGCCGCAGCTGGCCAGGGCGAACGTCCCGGCGACGGGCAGCAGGAGCAGCGCGGCCGCGTGACGGCGTTTTGTCGAGCGCATCGGATGCCTCCGATCTGTCGATCACAACAACCGCCCAGCCTACCCGCGTAATAGGCGCGGGCGGTGAATGGTTATGCGGTTGTGCTCACGCACGCGCGGGGCGCGGGGGCAATTCGCAGCAGCCGGGAGCGCACAGCGCGCCGTCGACCGTGCAGCCGTAACCGGGGACTTCGCCCAGCTCACGCACGTCGCCCGCGCTGAGGCGCTCCTGGATCAGCTCCACGATCATCCGGGGGAAACGGGGATCGGTACCGGGTGTGGCGGCGCGCGCGAAGGCCATCCCGAGTTCACCGGCCCTGGTGGCCGCCTCGTTGTCGAGATCCCAGATCACCTCGAGATGATCGGAGACGAATCCCACCGGGCACACGACCACGGACTCGATCCCCTTGGCGTGCAACACATCCAGGTGATCGACGATGTCGGGTTCGAGCCACGGCACCTGTGGCGGCCCGGACCGCGACTGCCACACCACGTCGTACTCGGCGAAACCCGCTGCGGCGGCAGACAATCGGGCGGCTTCGGCCACCTGCCTGCTGTAGAGGCGGCCACCGTCGGCCGGCGGTCCCGCGACATTGTCGGCGGCGACGGGGATGGAGTGCGCGGTGAACACCAGACGCGCGCCCTCGCGGTGGTCGGCCGGAAGCTGTTGTACCGCAGCGGTGATCGCATCGGCGAAAGCGGCGATCAGCAGCGGATGATCGAAATACTGGCGCAGCTTCACCAGTTCGGGCGCGCCCGCACCCACGGCGGCGCGGGCTCGGGCGATGTCCTCGTCGTACTGGCGACAGCCGGAATACCCACCCCACGCGGAGGTGGGGAAGACCAGGGCCGAGCGCACACCGTCGGCCGTCATCGTGGCGACGGTGTCCTCCACCATCGGATGCCAGTTCCGGTTGCCGAAATACACCGGCAGGTCGAGTCCGGCGTCGGCCAGATCGGCCTCGAGCGCGGTGATGATCTGCCGGTTGAGGGCGTTGATCGGCGAGACCCCGCCGAAATGCAGGTAGTGCTCGGCGACCTCGGCCAGCCGTTCCGGCGGCACCCCGCGGCCCCGGGTGACGTTCTCCAGGAACGGGAGCACGTCCTCGGGACCCTCGGGGCCGCCGAACGACAGCAGCAGCAGCGCGTCGGCCATCAGTTGGCGGTGAAGTTCTCCGGGAACCACATGTTGTGGCTCGCGCCGCCGTCCACATAGATGATCGAGCCGGTGGTGGCGGGCAGCCAATCCGAGAGCAGCGCCACGATCGACTTGCCTACGGCACGCGCGTCGGCACCGTCCCAGCCGATCGGCGACGCGCCGTCCCAGTACTCGTCGAGCTGACGCAGCTGCTTGGCGTCGTCGGTGGCGGTACCGGCGATGGCCTTGGCGGCGAGGGTCTTCACCGGGCCTGCGGCGATCAGGTTGGAGCGGATCTTCTTGGCGTAACCCACTTCCCGGGCCACGTACCGGTTCACCGACTCGAGCGCGGCCTTGGACACGCCCATCCAGTTGTAGTACGGCATCGCCACGCGCGGATCGAAGTCCATGCCGACGATCGACCCGCCCTCGTTCATCACCGGCAGCACGGCGCGGGCCAGCGAGGCGTAGCTCCAGGCGGAGATCTCGAAGGACTTGGCCACATCGGGGCCGGGGCCCTCGAGGAACGGCACCGCGTCCGGACCCATCAGGGTCTTCGGCGCGAAGGCGATCGAGTGCAGCACGCCGTCGATGCCCTCGGGTGCCAGCTCACGCACGGCGTCGGCCAGCGCGCCCAGGTTCTCCTCGTTGGTGACGTCCAACGGGATGGCCGGGGGCACTTCCTGCGGCAGCCGCTTGGCGATGCGGTCGATGAGGCGCAGCCGCTCGGGGATGCCGGTGATGATCACCTTCGCGCCCTGCTCCTGCGCGACCGCCGCCGCGCTGAACGCGATCGAGGAATCGGTGATGATGCCGGTGATCAGGATGGTCTTGCCTTCGAGCAGTCCGCCCATGGGTTTTCGGTTCTCCTGCGATTCGGGGATGCGGCGGGCTGATCGCCCGCCACGGGAAGTCGGTCAGCGGGTCAGTGGCCCATGCCCATGCCGCCGTCGACCGGGATGACGGCGCCGGAGACGTAACGGGAGTCCTCGGAGGCGAGGAAGCTGACCACAGCGGCGATGTCTTCGGGCTGACCGAGGCGCTGCAGGGGGATGAACTTCTTGGCCATCTCCTTCATGTCCTCGGGAAGATCCGCGGTCATGTCGGTCTCGATGAAACCGGGGGCGACGACGTTGGCGGTGATGGAACGCGAACCCAGTTCGCGGGTCACCGAACGCGCGAGGCCGATGACACCGGCCTTCGAGGATGCGTAGTTGATCTGACCGGCCTGACCGCTCATACCCACAACCGAACCCAGGAAGATCATCCGGCCCCAGCGACCACGCAGCATGGCGCGATTGGCGCGCTTGGCACAGCGGAACGCACCGGTGAGGTTCGCGTCGATGACCTTGGTGAACTGCTCCTCGGTCATCCGCATGAGCAGCGTGTCGTCGGTGATGCCCGCGTTGGCGACCAGCACCTCCACCGGACCCTGGTGCTCCTCGACCTCGGTGAACGCCCGGTCGACCGACTCGCTGTCGGTGACATCGCATTTCACCCCGAACAGTCCCTCGGGCACGCCCGACCCGCGATGGGTGACGGCGACCTTGTGCCCGTCGGCGAGCAGGCGCTGGGCCACCGCGAGACCGATTCCGCGATTACCGCCGGTGACCAGCACCGACCGGGATGTGACGTTCGACATAGGGTCCAACCTATCTGTTCTGGTTCCAGGGCCCGGCGTCAGGGTCGCACCGTTGCGACTGCTCACAACGCCGAGTACGGCAAGCTAGGGCAGGCGTTGACGATAGAGCAAGCTGACGAGCACGCCCGCCGCGACGAACAACATGCCGCCGAGCAGCCACGGCCTGCTGGCATCGCCCCGGGTGGTCTCGTAGCCGATCTGCTCTTCGAGGGTGTCGTAGACGGCGGTGAGCTCGGCGAGTGAGGAGGCGGTGTAGAAGTCGCCGCCGGACAGCTCGGCGATCTCGCGCAGCGAGTCGTTGTCGACGGGAACCTTCACCCGCTGCGAGCCGCCACCGTCGGAATCGGGGATCTCGACGGTGCCCCACTCGGTGCCGAAGGAGATGGTCGACACCGGGATGCCCTTGTTCTTGGCGAGGCGGGCGGCGGTGAAACCGTGGCGCGGGTTGTCGATGTCCTTGTCGTCGGGCACGGTCTGCTTGCCGTCGGACATGAGCACCACGCGCGCGGGCGGCGGCGTCTCCGCGCCACCGAGCACCGCGGCGAGGGTGTCGATGGACTGCAGGGCCGTCAGGATGCCCTCACCGGTGGCGGTGCGCTCGGCCAGCTTGATGTTGTCGATCGAGTGCTTGACCGCCTCACGATTGGTGGTGGGCGAGACCATCACCGACGCGGTACCGGCGAACGTGACGAAACCCAGGTTGATACCGGGGGTCAGTCCCTCGACGAAGTCCTTGCCCGCTTCCTGCGCGACCTGCAGCCGGTTGGGCGGCACATCGGTGGCCTCCATCGACAGCGACACGTCCATCACCAGCACCACCGTCGCGCGGTTGCGTGGCACCTTCTGCACGGCGGTCGGCCCGGCGGCGGCGATGGTGAGCAGGATCAGCCCGACCAGGATCAGCGCGATCGGCACGTGCCGCATCGGGCTCGGCCGCGACGGCGCGACCCGCTCGAGCACGGTCATGTTGCCGAACTGCAGCATCCGCTTGTGGCGGGCGCGCTGCACGAGCACATAACCGAGGACAAGCAGCGCGACGACGAGGAGGAAACCCAGCCAGGCGGCGGCGGTGAAATGCGAAATACTCACTGGCGAGGCACCCGCCCGCTCGGGGCGCCGAGATTGTGGCGCCGGGTGGACACGAACCGGACCACGTCGGCGATCCAGTCCCGATCGGTCTGCAGGCTCAGCACCGGCGCGCCGCAACTGCGCAGCGCCTGGTGCACCTGTTCGCGCTGCGCGTTGGCCGCGGCGGCGAAATCGGCGCGCAGCGTGGGGGTCACGCTGAATTCGCGGGTGTGCCCGGTCTCCGGGTCGTGCAGCACGACATCCCCACCGTCGGGCAGTGCGATGTCGAGCGGGTCGAGCACCTCGACCGCGAGCAGGTCGTGGCGGGCAGAGATGGCGCGCAGCGAACGCTGCCAGTCCACGTCGCCGAGGAAGTCGCTGATCACCACCGCGAGACCACGTTTGCGCTGCGGGCGGCGCAACGATTCGATGCCCGCCTTCAGGTCACCGCGCACACCGTCGCGCGCGTGCGGGGTGGTCGCGATGCCGCGCAGCATGGTCTGGGCGTGCAGGCGCCCGGCGCGCGCGGGAATCCGGACCAGATCCTGACCGGTCGCCACGACGGCGCCGATGCGGTTGCCGCCGCCGGAGGTGAGGTGGGTGATGGCCGCGGCCGCCGCGATCGCCAGGTCGCGCTTCTGCACGCGCCCGGTGCCGAAGTCCAGACTCGACGACAGGTCGACCACGAGCCAGGTCTCGAGTTCGCGGTCGGCGATCATCTGCCGCACATGCGGATGGGTGGTGCGGGCGGTGACCGACCAATCCATCTGGCGCACATCGTCGCCCGGCTGATACAGCCGCGCCTCCCCCGGCTCCGAACCCGGGCCGGGGATCAGGCCCTGGTGGTCGCCGTGCAGCACACCGTCGAGGCGGCGGCGCACCGTCAGCTCGAGCGTTTTCAGCGCGGCCGACAGTTTCGGGTCGGTCAGCTCACCCGCCCGGAACGACGGCGGTACGTGAGACGGCTCGGGCACGCGGGCAACGGGTTCCGGCGCACTCACTGGGGTGCGACGTGGCCGGCGGGCTGGGACTGCTGCCCGTTCACCGGCTGCGGCGCAGGCTGGGACTGGGGAGCGGGCGGCTGGGGCACCGGCGGCTGCGAGTTCTGCGGGCCGCCGACGGCCTGCGGCGCGACCTGCGGCAGACCCACGGTCTGCAGCACCCGCTTGATGACGTCCTCGGGCGAAACCTCGTCGGCCAGCGCGTCGTAGGACAGCACCAGGCGGTGGCGCAGCACGTCCGGGATCACCTCGACCACGTCCTGGGGCACCACGTAGTCGCGGCCACGGATCAGCGCGACCGAGCGGGCGGCGGCGATGATGCCGAGGCTGGCACGCGGGGAGGCGCCGTAGGAGATCCAGCTCGCCACGTCGGGCATGCCGAACTCGGCCGGGGTGCGGGTGGCGCTGATGACGCGGACCACGTAGTCGACGAGCGCGTGGTGCACGAAGACGTTGGCGGCCACCTTCTGCAGGCGGATGATGTCCTCGGGCTCGAGGATCTGCTTGGGTTCCGGCGCGCTCACACCCATCCGGTAGATGATCTCGCGCTCCTCCTCCACGGAGGGGTAGTCCACGACGACCTTGAACAGGAAGCGGTCGCGCTGCGCCTCGGGCAGCGGGTACACGCCTTCGCTCTCGATCGGGTTCTGGGTCGCCATGACCAGGAACGGATCGGGCATCGGGTAGGTCTTGCCGCCGATCGACAGCTTGCGCTCGGCCATCACCTCGAGCAGGGCCGACTGCACCTTGGCGGGCGCGCGGTTGATCTCGTCGGCGAGCACGAAGTTGGCGACCACCGGGCCGAGTTCGGTGTCGAACTCCTCGCGGCCCTGCCGGTAGATGCGGGTACCGATCAGGTCGGTCGGCACGAGGTCGGGGGTGAACTGCACCCGCGAGAACGAACCACCGACGACCTTGGCGAACGTTTCCACGGCAAGGGTCTTCGCGACGCCGGGTACACCCTCGAGCAGGACGTGGCCACGGGCGAGCACACCGACGAGCAACCGCTCGACGAGCCGATCCTGGCCGACGATAACCCGCTTGACCTCGTAGATCGCCTTCTCGAGAGTCTGGACGTCACGCTCCAGGGTGCTCGGCGTTGCCGTACCGGCGTCCTTCGCCAGCTTCGGCCCGCTCACACCTTCCGTCGAAGTCACCAACATCCCCGCTTTCGCTTTGGTCCTGTGCGTGCGGCCCCAACTATTCCATTGAATCGCCCGGTGCGCCGCAACCGGCCATGACTCGGCGGCAATTCGGCCCTCTCGGTGCGAGCGCCCGAACGGGCGCGAGCGCGGAGTGCAGGGACACTACCTGCATCATTGCCGAAATCCGCCAGGTGCGCGGCGGGTCCGGCGACATCGCCGAATTCGTCGACCGGTGTCGTTGTCGTCGCACGACAAGTGTGTGCGTGTGCTTCCTCGCCCGCGCGGACAGTGGCGGCAGGCCTGCTCGAACCGCGGCCGGGCAACGGCGTGGACGGCCCGGGCGTTCGGACGATTTCGCCGACGACTCGCCCGAACCCGGCCGGCTTGTTACCCTCCCTCGCGAAACACATTGCGCCCGAATAATTCTCGGGCCGGGGGGAACGATTGGCGATGTATCCGGGGAATCCGCAGTTCGGTCAGGGGCAGCCGTATGGTGGCCACCCGATCCATTACCCACCGCAGCCGGTCTTCGACTTTCGAAAGCCACGCCCGCGCGGGCGGGTGATCGGGCTGGTCGTCGGTTCGGTGGTGACGGTGTTCGCGTTGGTCGTCGGCGCGGCGGTGTGGCTGGCGTGGCCGGAACCGGCGGGCAGCAGCGCGCCGTTCTACCAGGCGTTGTCGTCGCTGTCGTCCAAACCGGCGCTGCGGTACCGGACCACCGTGCCCAGCAGTGCCCATACCTGGGACGTGACCGTCACCGCTACCGGCGACACCACCGGAACGGTTTCGGTCGACGGGCAGTCCTCCGAGATCGTGCGCGCGGGCGGGCAGCTCTACCTCGGGCCTGCCTCGGGCACGCGCGACGACCTGGGGCGGGCACCGGTCAGCGCGGCGAATCGGGACAAATGGCAGACCGCGCCCGAGGCCATCGAGACCGAAGCCGCCGTGTTCTCCTCCCCCGCGCTGCTGGCGAGCTGGCTGGCAGCCCAGCTGGACCGCGCGGACCTCCGCGGCCGCGTCCAGGTGGGTGACGAACCCGCGCTGCGCGCGGAAACCGAGGAGGGCACGCTCGATATCTCGGTCTCGGAACCGTACCGGGTGCTGCGGTGGGCGCCGGCCGACGATACCGACGCTGCCGAGCTGGTTCTCACCGAAGTCGCGGACTCGCTCGATCAGGTGCGGGCCGCGTTGCAGAACGCGATCGGCCGGCTCGCCGGCGCGGTGAACAGCGACTTCACCTTCCGTCCCGGCCAGGGCGCGTTGACCTGCAGCACGGCGGGATGCTCTGTCCGGCAACCGTTCACCGGCCGGATCACCCGCTCGGACCGAGCCCGCGTCACCGGAACGGCGACGGTCACCCTCACCGCGACGATCTCGGTCGAAGGCCGCCATGGTGGACGCTGCAGCGCGAGTGGTTCGTTCCCGCTCGAGACGAACGGGTTCAACGGCGAGCTCACGTGTACAGCGCCCGAGGCCGGTGCGGTCTTCGCCGCGGTCAGCGCCGAGAAACAGGCCGCCGCCGAGCGTCAGGCACAGGCCGAACGCCGCACCGTGAACTACGAGACCCGCTTCGCCGCGGACACCGAGGTGGTCGCCGAGGCCGTCGGCCAGGCGCAGGTGCAGGGTCTGCTCGACGCGATAGAAGAAGGTCTGCGCGAGCCCGACTGCGACGCCGCGAACAGTTTCGTCGCGGGTACTCCGGTCCTGTTGGCCGACGGAACAGTTCGTGCGATTCAACAGATCACCGAGGGGACGCCGGTCGCCGCGGCGGCGCCGTCGGCAGGGCTGCGGTCGACATCGTCGGTGCGGTCTGTCGTCCACGGCATCGGCGGACGATCCCGCGAACTCGTCACCCTGACGATCACCGACGGTGACCGAACCGGGATCATCTCCGCGACGACCAACCACCCGTTCTGGGTGCCCACCCTGTCGCGGTGGGTGGACGCCGGCGATCTGAAGCCGGGCACCCTGCTCGCCGGTCGTGCGGACGAACGACCACGTGTCGTCGAAGCGCGCCGGGAGGTGTCGCACGCACCGGTCTACAACCTCGAGGTCGACGGCCCGCACACGTACTACGTGGTCGCGGGGAACACGAGCGTGCTCGTGCACAATTGCCCTGCACCGAAGGGCGGGCCGCCGTCCGCCAGGAAGGAGATTCGCAATGCTGTCGAACTACTGCGTGCCGGGCAACTGCCGCAACGGCTGAACCCCGACGGCACACCGGACATCTTCGAAGGCCGACCCGGCACACCAGCGGCTGTTGCCCGAAAATGGGCGGATTCATCGATCTACGAGGTCCCCGGCCTCGGTAATCAGTTCCGGCTTCTTCGCAATGCCTATGGCGATGTGGGTTGGACGGACAACCACTACGGGCGAATTATCGTCTATGCCGACTGATGGTGGAGCATGACAATCACTGGGAACCCGCGCCCGAGTGCGCGATTCGCGCTCCGCTCGGAAGATGCCGACCACCCGTTGCTCGCCTCGTTCGATCGCCTCGACGACTTCTTCGTCGGTGATGCGAACAGTGGCGACGAGTTCGATGCCTATGCCCCCGAAGGCCTGGTACCGGTACATTTCCGGGCGGACGGCATCCGGTCGGTCGGCCCGGTGCTCCGCGCGAGCGTCGAGTCGACGCGGCGGCCTGCCGACCTCGGCGACCTCGACCTCGACGTACTCGACGAGGCCGGAAACACCATCGGACGGTACTGGGTCGGCGCGGTCGCGCTGACCCATGCCGAGGATCACGGCCCCGCGTTCTCGATGACCGGATGGGTGAGCCGACTCGCGCATCGATCCGCTGATGCCGCGTGGGATCGACTTCGTCACGGGCGGCTGACACTCGCCGGACAGTGGGTCGGGCTGACGCAGGCGGAGCGTGAAGGCTGGCTGGAGGTCGCGATGCGCTACGAACGCCACCTTCCGCCGAAGCGCCCGCCCACTGTGATCACGGTGAACGGCGGCGACATCACCGACCTCGCGGGTTTCTACTGCGCCATCGGTGAAGCGGCCAATGGCCCCGGCGGCTATTTCGGCGCCAACTTCATGGCATTGCGCGAGTGCGCGCGGGATCGCCCCGGACTGACCGTTCGATGGCGCGATTCAGACGCCTCGGCGCGGCACCTGGATACGGTGGTCGAGACACTCGCCGGGCCGATGACTTGGATGGAGCTGGCCGTTTCCACCCTCCGTGACGCCGGCGCGACCGTCGTACTCGAGTAGCCCCCGGTACCGCGGCGTTCACTCGGTGACGATGCGCACCGCGTACGGCATGATGCCGCCTTCGCGCACGGGCGAAATCTTCACCACGTCACCGGATTCGGGGGCCTCGATCATGGTGCCGTCGCCGAGGTAGAGCGCCACGTGGGCGCTGCCGCCCGGGCCCCAGAACAGCATGTCGCCGCGTTCGCGTTCCTCGACGGGGACCCGGGTGCCCGCGTTGTACTGATAGCCGCTGTAGTGCGGCAGCGAGACACCGATGCCCGCGAAGGCGTAGAGCATCAGGCCCGAGCAGTCGAAGCCGACCTTGTTGTAGTCGCCGTGCGAGTCGCCGACGCCGCCGTCGCGAATGCCGAGGGTCGGTCCTTCCTCGTCGCCACCGCCCCAGGCGTAGCTCACGCCGAGCTGGGACATGGCGCGGTCGATCACGGTCTCGATCGCGGCCGAGCCGGTGACCTGCGGGGTCGTCGATCTCGGTTTGGATTTTCGCGGTGCGGTCGGTGTCGATTCCAGGTCGGTGTGCGGGCCCTGGTCCTCGCCGAGGCGGGCGGCGCGGTCGCGGGCGGCCTGATCGGCGGCGGCGCGGGCGGCGGCCGCGTTGGCGGCGGCCAGCAGTGCGGAGAGCTGGGCCTTCTGCTGATCGTCCCAGTCGAGGAAGATCTCGCGCTGACTCTGCAGGCCTGCCACCGTCGAGCGGGCGGTGTCGAGGGCGATCTGGGCGGCGGTGCGGTCGCGCTGGAGGGTGTCGCGGGCCGCCGCCTGGTTGTCGAACTCGGCCTTGGCGACGTCGACGGCGGCCTGGGCGGCGTGCTTCTTCTGTTCGGCCGCGCTCGCGGCGGCGTCGGCGTCGGCCTTGGCCTGGCGGGCCGCGGCATTCTGGTTGGCCTGGGCGATCTGGGCGCGTCGCAGGTCGTCGAGCACCTGGCGCTGATTCTTCGACACCATACTCAGCACCTGCGCGCGATCCATCGCCGCGTCCGGCGTGGACGACGCGAAATAGGTGACCACCGAACTGGACGACGGACGCACATAGGCCTGGGTGGCGAGCTGATCGAAATCGCCTCGGGCGGCGACGACTTTCGCGCCGACGTCGGCGAGCTGGGTCTGGCTGTCGGCCACGGCGGCAGCGGCCGCGCCCGCGGCGTCACGCGCGGTCTGCAGGTCGACGAGCGCCTGGTTGACGGCCTCGCGCTTGCCCGCGAGGGCGTCGTCGAGGGCACGTAATTGCTGATCGGCGGCGGCGACCCGGTTGATGAGGGCGCCGATCTCGCCGACGCGCGCGTCGACCTCGGCGCCCGCGCCCGCGATCTCGCTGTCGGACGGGTTCGGTGGTGGCGACGGCGGCACGGCCGTCGTCGGGCCCGCGGTCACGACGACAGCGAGCACGGCCAGCAATCCGATCGCTATCCGTAACCGCCCTGGTTGATCCTGCCCGCTCGCACCGCGCACGGCACCTCCGAGTGACTCGACTCGACATACGCCACTGGCGCATCAGCCGACTCAGCGACCCCAAGGGTCGACCAATGCCCCCTGTACCACTGCTTTCCCGATCGCGATCACCGCTACCGTACGACACATATTTCACAAAGGAAACAACTGCCACGGCATGACGGGACATCAATTCGGCGATTGCCCGGCATTAGCTTGAGGTGCGCCATGTTTCGACGCGCAGAAACAGACCGAAGGTCTGGAAATGTGACTGGAGAGAAACCAGTTAACGGAGAGAACCCGCATCGTCGCCCGCGACAACCACCGCGTCGTCGTCGGGGCCACGCCGGGCCTTCACGAAGTAGAGCCCCGCGATCACCAGGACGGTCAGCGCCAGCATCACGCCGGTGACGGCGCCCCACGACACGCCCTCGGGCTGCTCGAGGCGACCCACGAACGCCGACACGGCCTCCTCGGGGTGGTTGCCCCGGTACTTGGCCACGTCCTCGGCCCACTCGAGCCGGACCCGGCTGATGTCGTCGCTGTAGGTGCCGATCCAGTCGTCACTGAGCACCGCGACCGTGCCCTCGGTGTTCTTGCCCAGCTCGGTGGCCAGGTCACGTAGGCTCGAATCGTGGCCGGGATTACCGGGAACGACGACAACACTGAGCGGAATGCCGTCCGCCCGCGCCTCGGCGACGATCGCGGCCAGTTCCTGCTGATCCTTGCCCTTGGGCGCGGCCACGTGATTGTCGGCGAGGTCGGAGCGGAGACTGCCCAGATCCGTGTTCGGCGGCAGTTCGACGGCCATCGGCGCAAAGGTGTGCAAGACGGTCATTTTCCATCCGGTCTGTCGAGCCCCGGTCGCGATGCGACGGGCATCCAACACTGCCAAGGTGAGCGTCACTGCGTCTGTCCCCGACTCGCTCGACAGGCACAGTACGCGACGGCGCGCGGGAACCGGTCGCCACGGCACACCATGAGCTGACGCGGCGCCCCGATTATTTCATAGGACAAGCGTACTGTTAGGCTCGTACGGCGAGGAAACCGGCATCTCACGGCGCCGGATCCCCCTCCGAAGACGCGAGCCGCCGGCACAGCCCCGCCGGCGGCACACCCTCACCAATGAGTGGAGCTGACGTGACGAAGAGTATCGATACCTTCGGCGCCAAAGGCACGCTCGAGGTCGGAAGCAACTCCTACGAGATCTTCCGTCTCTCGGCTGTTCCCGGCACCGAGAAGCTGCCCTACGCCCTGAAGGTGCTGGCGGAGAACCTGCTGCGCACCGAAGACGGCGCCAACATCACCGCCGATCACATCCGCGCGATCGCGAACTGGGACCCCTCGGCGCAGCCGAGCGTGGAAATCCAGTTCACCCCCGCGCGCGTGATCATGCAGGACTTCACCGGCGTGCCCTGCATCGTCGACCTGGCAACCATGCGTGAGGCCGTCACCACCCTCGGTGGCGACCCGAGCAAGGTCAACCCGCTCTCCCCCGCCGACATGGTCATCGACCACTCGGTGATCCTCGACGTCTTCGGCCGCGCCGACGCCCTCGAGCGCAACGTGGAGCTCGAGTACGAGCGCAACGGCGAGCGTTACCAGTTCCTGCGCTGGGGCCAGGGTGCCTTCGACGACTTCAAGGTCGTTCCCCCGGGCATGGGCATCGTGCACCAGGTCAACATCGAGTACCTGGCGCCCACCGTCATGGTCCGCAACGGCCAGGCCTACCCCGACACCTGTGTCGGCACCGACTCGCACACCACCATGGTCAACGGCCTGGGTGTGCTCGGCTGGGGCGTCGGCGGCATCGAGGCCGAGGCCGCGATGCTCGGCCAGCCGGTCTCCATGCTCATCCCGCGCGTCGTCGGCTTCAAGCTCAGCGGTGAGATCAAGCCGGGCGTCACCGCCACCGACGTGGTGCTCACCGTCACCGACATGCTGCGCAAGCACGGCGTGGTCGGCAAGTTCGTCGAGTTCTACGGCAAGGGCGTCTCCGAGGTCCCCCTGGCCAACCGCGCCACCCTCGGCAACATGAGCCCCGAGTTCGGTTCCACCGCGGCGATCTTCCCGATCGACGAGGAGACCATCAACTACCTGCGCCTGACCGGCCGCACCGACGAGCAGCTCGCGCTCGTCGAGGCCTACGCCAAGGAACAGGGCATGTGGCACGACGCCGACAAGGAGCCGGCGTACTCGGAGTACCTGGAGCTGGACCTGAGCACCGTCGTGCCGTCCATCGCCGGTCCGAAGCGTCCGCAGGACCGCATCCTGCTCAGCGAGTCGAAGTCGGCGTTCCGCTCCGACATCGTCGACTACGTGGGCGACTACACCGCGCTCGACGAGGGTGTCGACGAGACCTTCCCGGCCTCCGATCCGGTCTCGGTCTCGGCCGACCACGCCGGTGACGCCTACACCCCGGCGCACTCGGCGGCCAACGGCGCCAAGGGCCGTCCGTCCAAGCCGGTGACGGTGCGCTCGGCCGAGCGTGGCGACTTCGTGCTCGACCACGGCGCTGTCGTGGTCGCGGGCATCACCTCCTGCACCAACACCTCCAACCCGTCGGTCATGCTCGGCGCCGCGCTGCTCGCCCGCAACGCGGTCGAGAAGGGCCTGTCGACCAAGCCGTGGGTGAAGACCAACATGGCGCCGGGTTCGCAGGTCGTCTCCGACTACTACGAGAAGGCCGGCCTGTGGCCCTACCTCGAGAAGCTCGGCTTCTACGTGGGTGGCTACGGCTGCACCACCTGCATCGGTAACACCGGCCCGCTGCCCGAGGAGATCTCGGCCGCGATCAACGACAACGACCTCTCGGTCACCGCCGTGCTGTCGGGTAACCGCAACTTCGAGGGTCGCATCTCCCCCGACGTGAAGATGAACTACCTGGCCTCCCCGCCGCTGGTCATCGCCTACGCGCTCGCGGGCACCATGGACTTCGACTTCGAGACCGACTCCCTCGGTAAGGATTCCGACGGCAACGATGTCTTCCTGAAGGACATCTGGCCCTCGGCCCAGGAGATCGACGACACCATCAAGTCCTCGATCAACCAGGACATGTTCCGCAACTCCTACGCCACCGTCTTCGACGGTGACGAGCGCTGGCAGAACCTGGCCACCCCGGAGGGCGACACCTTCGCGTGGGACGAGAACTCGACCTACGTCCGCAAGGCGCCGTACTTCGAGGGCATGCAGATGGATCCGGAGCCGGTCGCCGACATCAAGGGTGCTCGCGTGCTGGCGCTGCTGGGCGACTCGGTCACCACCGACCACATCTCCCCGGCCGGTCCGATCAAGCCGGGCACCCCGGCCGCGCAGTACCTCGACTCGCACGGTGTGGCCCGCAAGGACTACAACTCGCTCGGCTCGCGGCGCGGTAACCACGAGGTCATGATCCGTGGCACCTTCGCCAACATCCGGCTGCGCAACCAGCTGCTCGACGACGTCTCGGGTGGTTACACCCGCGACTTCACCCAGGAAGGTGGCCCGCAGGCGTTCATCTACGACGCCTCGCAGAACTACCAGGCCGCGGGCATCCCGCTGGTCGTGCTGGGTGGCAAGGAGTACGGTTCGGGCTCCTCGCGTGACTGGGCCGCCAAGGGCACCAGCCTGCTGGGCGTGAAGGCCGTCATCACCGAGTCGTTCGAGCGCATCCACCGCTCCAACCTCATCGGTATGGGCGTTGTGCCGCTGCAGTTCCCGCAGGGCGAGTCGGCTCAGTCGCTCGGCCTGACCGGCACCGAGACCTTCGACATCGAGGGCATCACCGCCCTCAACGAGGGTGTCACCCCCAAGACCGTCAAGGTCACCGCCACCGCCGAAGACGGCAAGGTCACCACCTTCGACGCGGTCGTCCGCATCGACACCCCCGGTGAGGCCGACTACTACCGCAACGGCGGCATCCTGCAGTACGTGCTGCGCAACATGATCCGCGGCTAGTTGCCCGATCGGTGGCGCGGTGTCGAACGACGCCGCGCCACAAGGGCATCCGCTCGGATGCTCTTCGTGCTGTGAGCCCCCCGCCTCGGTGTTCCGGGGCGGGGGTCCGCATATGGTGTCACTGGAGGAATCATGCCCAAGGTCAGCGACGATCACCTCGCCGCCCGCCGCAGCCAGATCCTCGACGGTGCCCGGCGCTGCTTCGCCGAATTCGGCTACGAGGGCGCCACGGTGCGCCGTCTGGAAGAGGCCATCGGCATGTCCCGTGGCGCCATCTTCCACCATTTCCGGGACAAGGACGCCCTGTTCTTCGCCCTGGCCAAGGACGACGCCGAACGCATGGCCGAGGTCGCGGCCAACCAGGGCATCGTCCAGGTGATGCGCGATATGCTCGCCCGCCCCGAAGAATTCAACTGGCTGGGCACCCGTCTCGAGATCGCCCGCCGCGTGCGCACCGATCCCGATTTCCGCGCGGGGTGGACCCAGCGTTCGGCCGAACTCACCGCCGCCACCCTCGCCCGCCTGGAGCGCCGCAAAGCCGCGGGCGCCCTGCGCGACGACGTGCCCACCGACGTCCTGCTCGGCTACCTCGACCTGGTCCTCGACGGCCTGATCGCGCGCATCGCCTCCGGCCACACCGACGAAAACCTTTCCGCTGTACTGGATCTCGTCGAAGCGTCCGTGCGGCGCAAGGAGTCCTGAGCTAGGCTCGACTCGGCCATGGAGTAGCTCAGTCGGTAGAGCGCCGACTTCCGCAGGACGGATGCCGCGGGTTCGATTCCCGCCTCCATGGCCGCCCGAGCGCTCAGCGGGAAGACCGCGTGCCTCCATCCCCCGCAGCGGGATCGGGTCCGTTCTCCCACTCCCCCAACAACTTTCGCGCGATCCTGTCGAGCGCTACCTGATCGTCGCGGTCCAGCACCGACAGCATGGCCGTCTCGTTCTGGGTGTGCGCGACGACGACCCGGTCGACCAGCTCTCGGCCCTGCTCGGTGAGCGCTACCCGCACGGCCCGCCGATCCACCCGATCCGCGATGCGCCGCACCAGCCCCGCCGCCTCCAGCCGGTCGATCCGCCCGGTCATGCCCGCGCGCGACAACATCAGAGTGTCCGCGAGTACCGAGGGATTGAGTTCGAACGGCGCACCCGAACGGCGAAGCGCGGCAAGCACATCGAACTCCCCGCGCTGCAAGCCGTGCGCGGTGAACACGGATTCGATCCGGGCCGTGGCGACATTCAGCAGCCGACCGAGTCGGCCGAACACCGCCATCGCCGCCAGGTCGAGGTCGGGGCGTTCGCGGCGCCACTGTGCGGCGATCGCGTCTACGGCGTCGGCGGTCGATTCATCCATGGACAGGATTCTATTCGACGGGATATAGTTCGGTAGCGAATTATCAACCGACGAACGGAACTGTCATGGACACCCGCGATATCGCCCTCTGCCTGCCCGAGGACGCCGAGACGCTGGGCACCGACCGCGGCCGCGTGCGACTGCTCGCCGATTCCGAGGCAAGCGACGGCACGGTGAGCACCGTGGAAGTGACCCTCGACCAGGGCGCCGACGGGGCCGCGCCGCACTATCACACCCGCTCCGACGAGCTGTTCTACGTCGCCGACGGCGAGCTGCAGGTGATGGCGGGCGGCCGCATCCTCACCGTGGGCGCGGGCGGATCGCTCGTCGTGCCACGGCAGATGCCGCACGCCTTCGGCGCCACACCCGACAGCGGAGCCCGCATCCTCATCGCGCTGATGCCGGGCGTGCAGCGATTCGAGTACTTCCGCCTGCTCGACCGGCTCGCGAAGGGCACGGCGGATCACACCGAACTCCTCGCCGCCCAAGCGGAATTCGACAACTACTTCATCGACGCGCCCGCGTGGACAGCCGAACGGAACGCCCAGCGCCGCTGACCTATACGCGGGCGGCCGGAATGTGGCCGAGGTTGCACCGGAATCGGGAACATTGCGCGCGAAGGCGCCAGTTGTACGCTGTATGACGTTCTCGGTACCGGTCCTCGTCCGCGGCTACGAGCTCGACACCCAAGGCCACCTGAACCACGCCGTCTACCACCAGTACGGTGAGCACGCGCGCTGGGAACTGCTCCGCGCGGCAGGCATCCCGCAGGACAAGTTCATCGCCAGCGGCATCGGCGCGGTGGTGCTCGAGTCGACGATCAAGTACAAGCGCGAACTGCGCGGCGGTGACGAAGTCACCGTGACCTGCGCCTTCGACTGGCGCGACGGCGAGAAGGTGTTCCGCTTCCACCACCGGATCATCAAACTCGACGGCACGGTCGCCGCCGAGATCACCGTCACCGCGGGGGCGATGGACCTGACCACCCGCCGACTCGTCGCCGATCCCGCGGGCCACTTCCGCTCCCTCGCCGAGAACCCCGAAATCCTCGGGTTGTGACATAGCGGCCGACGCCGCGGGACATGGCCGACGGCGCGGCAGGTATCGACCGGCAACTTCGCCGGGGTGCCTGCCGCGCCGTTGCTGTTTTCGTTTGCTGATCGATTGCCCGTGTCGGATACCTGCACACACTCCGGTTGCCCGAAATTCTCGTCCCGCTAGGCGATCACGCGCCGCTCGGCGGTTTGCCCGGCGCTCCGTAAATCTCGCGAACACCCTCGGTGAAAGGTTCGCTCACGTTATGATCCGAAGCGCCTAGAGGGGTTCTGGCAAATCGCGAGCAGACGAGAAGATCGGAGTGAGTGCCCATGACCGACGCCATCCACCTCCCCGCTACCGCGTCGTCCCGAAGCCGGGGCCCCGCCTTGCGCGGACAGCTGGTGGCCGAGTCCGAGCGCGATGTCTCGGTCCGCGTCGACGGCGGGACCTGGACCTTCGATCGCCGCGACATCCTGCGGCTCACCGAGGAGCGCGCGGCGGAGGGGCGACAGGTGCAGGTCGACATCCGGCCCGGCGCCACCGCCGATTTCACCCGCCGGATGCGCGTGGAACTCGTCGAACGACCCATCACGCTGGCACCCGCACCGTCGGAAGCCCTCGGCGACGAGCAACTCGCCGAAGCCACCCGCAGCTGGGCGGCGAAACTGCGGATCGCCGAGCGTGGCGGCACCTCCGGGGCGACGTTCACCTTCCACGACGGCATCAACTGCGACAGTCTCGACTGAAACGGCCGACACAGTCATGGAACGCGCGACCGACGCGGTGCTCATCGTCTCCGAAACCGACGACCTGCACGCCGACGCACTGGCCGTCACGTTGCGCGAGCACCACCGCCTCGATCCCATCCGGCTCGACCTGCGCGACTTCCCTTCCGAGACAGGCAGTTTCCGTCTCGACAAGGCGGGAACGAATCGGGCGTTGTCGCATGTGCACGGCCTGGACGACGTGCGTGCGGTGTGGTGGCGCAGGCCGCACCCGTGCCGCGTCCCGCACGGCGTGCGTGCCGCCGACGACGAGTTCCGCCAGGCCGAATGCGACGGTTTCCTGCAGGGGATGCTGTGGTCGATTCCGGCGTACTGGGTGAACGACCCGGCCGCCGAACGCACCGCGAGCCGCAAGATCGTGCAGCTCGAAACGGCGCACCGGGCCGGTTTCGCCGTCCCGGAAACGCTCATCACCAACGACCCGGACGAGGCGCGCAGCTTCGTCGAATCCCGTTCGGTCCCCGTGGTTTACAAACGCACCGGCACGGGCCGTGGTGAGTTCTCCGAGACACGCATCATCACCCGGCCCGAGCTGGGCCGGCTCACATCGATCCGTTCGACGCCGACGACCTTCCAGGATTACGTGGACGCCACCTGCGATCTGCGGGTGGTGTGGGTCGACGGCGTCGAATGGGCGGTGCGCATCGACTCACAGGCGGGTGTCGGCCGGGTCGACTCGCGGCTCGACACCTCGGTGGCGTTCGCCCCCGACCGGCTACCCGCCTCGGTGAGCAAGTCGCTGGCCACCCTGATGGGCGCGCTCGGCTTGAGTTTCGGTGTGGTCGACCTGCGCTTGGGCGTCGACGGCGAGTACTACTTCCTCGAGGTGAATCCGCAGGGCCAGTTCGCCTACCTGGAGATCAAGACGGGTCTGCCCCTGTTCACCAGCCTGGCGAATCTGCTGGTGCAGGGTGACGGCGCGGTTCCCGGCTGGTGATCAGTCCAGGGTTCTCGGCCGCCTCGATCTGGACTGAGCGGAGGGTGCGACGAAGGAGTGCCCGGAGGGAGGGAAGATCGAGGCCTCCCGGGCCGAGAACCGCGGCGCCAGCCGCTATGTCTCAGGGTTCTTCCTGCGGTTGGCGCCGCCGCGACCGCGCAGCTCGACATGCGATTCGACCAGCACATTGTGAATGAAGCCGTACGAGCGGCCGGTCGCCCTGGCCAGGGAGCGGATGCTGGCACCCGCCTCGTACTGCTTCTTCAGCTGGGACTGCAACCTGTCACGGGACTTGCCCGTGACCCGGGTGCCCTTCCCCAGCGCGGCCTTGCCTGTCGATGTTGCCTTGGCCGATCGAGCGGCCTGTCTCGCACTGTCGCTCATGGCTTCCTCCGAGTCGCCGAGCAGCTCATTCCAGGCTAGACACTCCGCACCCGGCGATCAACGAAAAACAGTGACGAACCTCACGAAAACCCCGCGAGTTCCCTCGCGACACACCGATCTCCGTGCTGAAGAGCGAGTTCGCTCAGGCGAGATCGATGAGTTCGGCGTACTCGGCCGACCAGTGGTCCTCGGTGCCGTCGGGCAGCAGGATCACCCGTTCCGGGTTCAGCGCCTCGGCCGCGCCCGGGTCGTGGGTCACCAGCACCACCGCGCCCGCGTAGGTGCGCAGTGCGTCGAGGACCTGTTCGCGCGAGACCGGGTCGAGGTTGTTGGTCGGTTCGTCGAGCAGCAGCACATTGGCCGCCGAGGAGACGAGACCGGCCAGCGCGAGACGGGTCTTCTCACCACCGGACAGGGTGCCCGCCGGCTGCTCGAGCTGCGGGCCGCTGAACATGAAGGCGCCGAGCAGACTTCGCAGTTCCTGCTCGCCCGCGTCCGGGGAGGCGTGGCGGATGTTCTCCCACACCGTCGCCTGGTCGTCGAGGGTGTCGTGTTCCTGGGCGAAGTAGCCGACCTTGAGGCCACGGCCCTGTTCGACACCACCGGCGGTGGGTGTCTCCACCCCGGCGAGCAGTTTCAGCATGGTCGTCTTACCGGCACCGTTGAGGCCGAGCACCACGACGCGAGATCCCTTGTCCACGGCGAAGTTCACGCCGGTGAAGATCTCGAGCGAACCGTAGAGCTTGGTCAGGTCCTTGACCATGAGCGGAGTCTTGCTGCACGGCGCGGGTTCGGGGAACCGGATGCGGGCCACCTTGTCGGCCACGCGCACGTCGTCGAGTTCGGAGATCAACCGTTCGGCGCGACGCACCATCTGGTGTGCCGCAGCGGCTTTGGTGGCCTTGGCGCCGAGCTTGGCGGCCTGCTGACGCAGCGCGCTCGCCTTCTTCTCCGCGTTGGCGCGCTCGCGGACGCGGCGCTGCTCGTCGGTGGCGCGGGCGTCGAGGTACTTCTTCCAGCCCATGTTGTACACGTCGGGCTCACCGCGCACCGCGTCGAGGAACCACACCTTGTTCACCACGGCGTCGAGCAGGTCCACGTCGTGGCTGATGACGATGAGGCCGCCGTCGTGGTTCTGCAGGAACCCGCGCAACCAGGTGATGGAGTCGGCGTCGAGGTGGTTGGTCGGCTCGTCGAGCAGCAGGATGCGGTCGGAGCGCCCGCCGCTGCCGTCGGAGGCGGAGAACAGGATGCGGGCCAGCTCGATGCGGCGCCGCTGACCACCGGAGAGGGTGCGCAGCTGCTGGTCGAGGATCCGGTCGGGCAAGCCGAGGCTGTTGCAGATGCGCGCGGCCTCGCTCTCGGCGACGTAGCCGCCGAGGGAGGAGAACTGGTCTTCCAGGCGCCCGTACTTGCGGATGGCCTTCTCGCGTTCGGCGTCGTCGGCGACCTCGGCCATGCGCAGCTGCTGCTTTTCCATGTCGCGGATCAGCGCGTCGAGACCGCGGGCCGACAGCACGCGGTCGCGGGCGATCACGTCGAGATCGCCCTCCTTGGGATCCTGCGGCAGGTAACCGATCTCGCTGGAGCGCGTGATCTTTCCGGCGTAGGGCTCGCCCTCACCCGCGAGAATGCGCAGGGTGGTGGTCTTGCCCGCGCCGTTGCGCCCGACCAGTCCGATCCGGTCGCCGGACTGCACCCGCAGCGCCGGCCCGGGAGCCGAGAGCAGGGTGCGGACTCCGGCCCGGACCTCCAGGTCGGTCGCCGTGATCACAGAGCTTCTCCTCGATGTCGAAAGCAGATGGTCGCCGAACCGTCTCCATGGTGCACCGACGGTTCCGGCAAGAACCACTTATTTTACCGCCCCGCTGTCGGCGCCTCGAACCTGGCGCCGACGGATGTGAGCGTGGTTACTCTCGTCGCATGACTACCGATCTAGTTGGCCGTACCGCTCTCGTCACCGGCGCCAGCCGGGGCATCGGCTTGGCGACGGCCGCCGAACTGCTGCGCGCGGGTGCGAATGTGCTGATCACCGCCCGCAAACCCGAACCGCTCGAAGCTGCCGCGCAGGAGTTGCGCGCCCTCGGACACAAGGGCCAGGTGAGCACCGTCGCGGGCAACTCCGGTGACGCCGACGCGCGGGCCGAGGCAGTGTCGCGGGCGGTCACCGAGTTCGGTTCCCTCGACATCCTGATCAACAACACCGGCATCAACCCGGTGTTCGGTCCGCTGATGGACGCCGATCTCAACGCCGTGAGCAAGATCTTCGACGTGAACGTCGTGGCCGCGCTCGGCTATGTCCAGCAGGCATACAAGGCATGGATGGCTGAGCACGGCGGTGCCGTGGTGAACGTGGCGAGCGTGGCCGGTATCCGCTCCTCGGGGGTGATCTCGGCCTACGGCGCCTCCAAGGCGGCGTTGATCCGGCTCACCGAGGAGCTGGCGTGGCAGCTCGGCCCGAACATCCGGGTGAACGCGGTGGCGCCCGGTGTCGTGAAGACCAAGTTCGCCGATGCCCTGTTCTCCGCCGACGAGGAACGGGCCGCCAGCGTGTACCCGATGAAGCGCCTCGGCTCCCCCGAGGATGTGGCGCGCCTGATCACCTTCCTGGTGTCGGACGAGGCGTCCTGGATCACCGGCGACTGTGTTCGCGTCGACGGCGGGTTGCTGGCCACCGGCGGCATCTGAGACGGGAACGGGGCGGCCGTTGCCCGGCCCGCCCCGTTCGGCTCATTCCTCGCGAGCGCCCGCCAGCGCCTCGTCACCCTTGGCGGCCGCACGCTCCGCCTCGGCGCGCGCGAGCGGGTCGTCGCCCTTGGCGGCGGCCGCACGCTCGGCCTCGGCGCGAGCGAGCGGGTCGATCACCTCGACGGTCGGCTTCCCGGTGACGCCGAGCGGATCACGCACCGGCACCGGATGATTCGCGCGTGAGCCACCCTCGTCGAGACCCCACCGGTCGTGCAGCCTGCGCAGGAAATCCGGTGCGTACCAGTTGGCCTCGCCGAGCACCTTCATCGCGGCGGGCAGCAGGAACCCGCGCACCAGCGTGGCGTCCACGATCACCGCCAGCGGCAAACCGATGCCGAACGCCTTCATGAAGGTGATGTCGGAGGCCAGGAACCCGAGGAACACCAGCGAGATCAGGATGGCGGCCGCGGTGACGATGCGCCCGATCCGTTCCAGGCCGAGCGCGACGGCCGCCTCGTTCTTGCCGGTGCGGTCGTACTCTTCGCGGATGCGCGAGAGCAGGAACACCTGGTAGTCCATCGCCAGGCCGAACGCGGCGGCGAACAGCATCACCGGAACGGTGGCCGAGAGGTCACCGGTGACGGTGAAGCCGAGCACTCCCGACAGATGCCCGTCCTGGAAGATCCAGACCAGCGCTCCGAAGGTGGCGGTGAGGCTGAGCGCGCTGAGGATCACCGCGAGCACCGGGAGCACCACGCTGCCGGTGAGCAGGAACAGCACGATCAGCATCAGGATCACCACGAAGCCCAGCGCCCACGGCAGGGCGTCTTCGATGGCGTTCACCGAGTCGACATTGGCCGCCGCGACCCCGCCGATCAGGATCTCGCTCGGAACGTCCTGGGCGCGAAGCTGTTCCACCAGGGCGCCGAGTTCGTGGCTGTCACCGGTGGACGGGACGATCGACAGGTAGGCGGCCCGTTCGGCCCGGAAGCGGGCGTTGAGCGCGGTCGGCTCGGCCAGCCGCCCGCCCTGGGCGTAGCTGCCGGTGGCGGTGTCGACACGGCGCACATTGTCCAGGTCCGACATCGTGCGCGCGATGGCGTCCAATCCCTCGGCGCTGTAGGCACTGTCGGGCAGGACCGCGACGAGGGTGTCCTGGTCGCTGTCGCCGAAGTCGCGCTGCACGGTCTCGGCGACCTGTCGCGAATTCATCGACGGGGGCAGCACCCGTTCGTCCGGGAAGCCGAGTTTCACCCCGAGGAAGGGGGTGCCCAGCAGCAACAGCACCGCGGCGACGGCGAGCCCGATCGGGATCGGTTTGCCCATGACGGCGGTGGCCAGTTTGTGCCAGGCGCCCTCGCCCGGTGCGGGCCGTGGCGCGCGCAGGAACCACCAGCCGAGCTGACCACGGTCGATGTTGGTGCCGAGCAGCAGCAGGATCGCGGGCAGCACGGTCAGAGAGACCAGGGCGGCGAGGCCCGCGACGATCACGCCCGCGTACCCCATCGACCGGATGGCCAGCAGCGGGAAGAACACCAGACCCGCCAGCGCCACCGCGACGGTGAGCGCGGAGAACGCGACGGTGCGGCCCGCCGTGCGCAGGGTGGCGCGCACGGCATCGGCCGGGGTGCGGCCCTCGGTGAGTTCGTCGCGGTAGCGGTTGACGATCAGCAGGCTGTAGTCGATGGCCAGGCCGAGCCCGAGCAGAGTCGCCACGTTGGTCGCGGTGACCGCGAGCGGGGTGAACACGGCGAGCAACCACAGCGTGCCCATCGTCATCAGCACGGTGACCACGGCGACCAGCAGCGGCAGGCTCGCCGCGACCAGCCCACCGAACACGAACAGCAGCGCAAGCAGCGTGAGCGGGAACGCGATGGCCTCGCCCTTGACGATGTCGGTCTTGCTCTGTTCGACGGTCTCGTGCATGAGCATCGCGAAACCGCCCACGCGGACCCGCAGTTCGCCCTGGGTGCCCGCGAGGTCGTCGGCGACAGCGGCGACCCGTTCGTCGATCTCACGTTCGCTGCCGAGGACCGTGGCCACGATCAGGCCCTGTTTGTTGTCGAGGCTGCGCAGCGCGGGCTGGTGGGTGGTCCAGTAGGACAACACGTCGGTGATACCGGCGCGTTCCTGCAGGTTGGCGACGAGCGCTGTCGCGGCGGCGGTGGACTCGGGGTCGTCGACCGAGTCCTCGGTTTCCACCAGCAGCACCAGATTCGGTGGGCCCTGGCCGAATTCGTCGCGTAGCACGTCGAGCGCCCGGCTGGACTCGCTGCCGCTGTCGGTGTAACCGCCGCCCTCCACCCGGTCGAACAGCGTCGCGCCGAGTGCTCCGAGCACCAGCGCGAGCACCGCGAAAACACCGAGCACCCAGCAGCCACGCCGCTTGGTGAATTCGAACACCGGTATACCCCTGTCTCGTCGAGCAACACTGCGGCACGCATCTCGACGTGCGGTATTCGGTGTCACCCGGTCGGCCCGCCTCGTCGGCCCGATCCTGCTGGCGGGTCGGCGCGTTCGCCCGGCGATGTTAGCAACCCCGCGACGTTCGCGCCGTCGCTCCGATATCCCCGTTACCGCTGCCGCTCAGCCGAGTCCGAGTGAGGAGGTGGCGACGGTCCGGCGCACCCGGCGCGGGAGGCCGACGAACAGGGTCGTCATCGCGGCGAGAGTGCCGGTCAGGTCGTCGTGGCCGGACAGATACGAGCGCTGCTGGGCCGCTGGGAGTTCGAAGAACGCCTCGAAGAAGACCGGTATATCGCGGGGCGGGAGGGCGAGCAGGGACCGTAGTCCGGCCCGGCGCAGGGCCGCGACCGCGCGTGCGCGTGCGGTCCACAGCCGGTTGCCCTCGACGACGGTGTCGGCGGCGGCGAGTGAGGCCGCGACGCTGTATCCGGTGGCGGGGTGGATCAGGCCGCCCGCGGCTCCGAACCGGCCGTCACCGGGCTTGCCGCCCTCCACCGGGAACCGCACGCGCTCAACGGGTTCCGTGCCGTCGAGTTCGATGCCGCGCTGCCGGAGCCGGAATTCCAGTCGCGTGCGCAACAGCTCGGGGGTCAGTGCTGGGCGCCCGGCCAGACATGTCTCCTCGAACAGCATCCGGCCCTTCGCCACCGGCACCGTGTAGAGGAACGACCGTGGTTCGTCGGGTCCGGCACCGTTGTCGAGCCGCCAGTCCATGAACACGCAGGGCTCGTCCGCTTCGATCATCACCCCGTAGGCGGTCTGCTCAGCCCGCTGCGCCGCGCGTCCGACTCCCCGCGCATCGATCACCCGGCCGTGGAACACGTGCCCACCTGCCGTCCGCACCGAGCCCGCCCGCGCGTCCACCTGGGTGACCCGGTCCGCGATCACCCGCACTCCGTCCACCGCCAGGGCGTTCTGCAACCGCGGCGTATCGAATACCCGGTACCCCCGCCCGATCCGGTGCTCCCCTGTCGCCCACACCGTCGGTTCCACGCCGTCTCCGGCGAAGACCTCGTCACCCACCCACTCCGGGACCTCGTCCGCCCACGCCGCATAGGTCGCCGTCCACGTCCGCTCCGGACGAGGATCGATCGCCACCACCGACAAACCCCGCACGGCCGCCCGGTGGGCCACGGCCCTGCCCGCGGGCCCCAACCCACAAACGATCAACTCAACGCGCACGCCGACAATTTGACCAGACCCTTCATCGAATCAAGCGCCGGCGCATTACGACGGGGCACCGGTTGTGCATCGCCCGCTCGCCCCCGGAGCACGGATCGATCATGATGGGGTCTATGAGGTCGATCTGGAAGGGCTCGATCGCTTTCGGGCTGGTCAACGTCCCGGTCAAGGTCTACACCGCGACCGAGGACCATGACATCCGGTTTCATCAGGTCCACGCCAAGGACGGGGGCCGGATCAAATACGACCGGGTCTGCCAGGTGTGCGGCAAATCGGTGCAGTTCTCCGATATCGACAAGGCATATGTGTCGCCGGACGGCGAGCAGGTAGTGCTCACCGACGAGGACTTCGCCAAATTGCCCGCCGCGGAGAAGCACGAGATCCCGGTGCTGGAATTCGTGCCGTCGGATCAGATCGACCCCGTGCTGTTCGACAAGAGTTATTACCTGGAACCCGATTCGGCGACACCGAAGGCGTATCAACTGCTGGCCGCGACACTCGAACGGATCGACAAGACGGCACTCGTGCATTTCACGTTGCGGCAGAAGACCCGGTTGGCGGCGCTGCGCGTGCGTGAGGGCGTGCTGGTGCTGCAGACATTGCTGTGGCCCGACGAGGTGCGCGCGGTCGACTTCCCGTCGCTCGAGGACGCGCCGACCCCGCGCCCCCAGGAATTGAAGATGGCCGAAACGCTGGTCGAGTCGATGTCGGGTGATTTCGATCCGGGCGAATACACCGACGAATACCAGATCGAATTGCAGAAATTGCTGGACGAGGCGATTGCCAGCGGCACCGGCAAGGTCGAATCGACCGCCGCCGAACCGGCCGAACAGCCCGATGCCGAGGTGGTCGATCTGGTGGCCGCCTTGCAGCGCAGCCTCGAGGCGAGCGGGCGGCGCGAAGGCGAGTCGGCCGCCCCGAAGAAGAAGCCGGCGAAGAAGGCCGCGGCCAAGAAGGCGGCACCGCGCAAGTCGGCGAGCAAATCCACGGCGAGCAAGTCCACGGCCCGCAAGGGGGCCTAGGGCACACTGGGCCCATGGACCAAGCGATCGCCGTCGTACCGATGGGTCTGGGGCATCTGCGTCAGGTTCTCGACCTCGGGCATCAGGTTTTCGACACGACGACCAAGCCGTATACGTCCTGGTCGCTGACGGCCGTCGCCGAGCATCTGGACAGTCCCGACAACGCCTGCTGGGTGGCCCTGGACTCCGATCGGGTGGTCGGCTTCGTGCTCGGTTCGATGGAGTTCGAGCACCGTGACGACTGGGCCTACCTCGAGTGGATCGCGGTGGCGCCGGATATGCAGGGGCACGGCATCGCCCGGCGGTTGGTCGACGTCTGCTCGGAGGCGTTGTTCGCGCGTGGTGCCCAGCACATCGTCACCGACGTGGAGGAACGCAACGGTGCCTCGGCGGCACTGATGCGGCGCAGCGGTTTCGTGCCAGCCGCGACCGTCACCCTGCTGGTTCGTACCAACCCCGAGACGCCGGGCGACGACCCGCTGCCGCCGATCGCCAAACACGATCTCGTCCGGCGTGGCCGTCTGTCGCTCGACCACCCGCGACGATGAAAAAGGGGCACGAACCCTTCGGTTCGCGCCCCTTGTCGAGAAATGCGTCAGACGTTCGCCGTGCAGGCGGACAGAATGACCCGCGCCGGACGCGGCGACGCCGAACCCAGGTCGGGGAACGGCGGGGCGCTCAAACCGAGCACATCCACCGCCGACCGCTCGGCGGCGGCCAGCGAGTGGTCCCACGACCAGCCGAACCGGTAGTCGGCGCCCTGGGCCACCGCACCGCAGGCATTGCGGAACGAGACGACCACCTGGCAGTCCCATACACCGCACTCGGCGAGCGCGGCATGCTGGGCATCTGCCCAGCTGCCGTAGTTCACCGCGGACGCGACCACGGCCTCGTCCGACGACAGCGCGAGCGCGCCGTAGAGGTCACCGGCGGCGGCCTGGAATCCGCCATCACGTGACACGGCGGTGTAACCGGGTGCTTCGGCGATCGCCACACCGCTGGCACCGGCGGCGGCCGGACCCGCGGCGACCACCGTGAAGGCGGCCACCGCGGACACGGCGGCCACACCGAGGGCGTACTTGCCCACAACAGACATCAGAATTCTCCCCATCGAAAGTTCGGTCCCAGACCGGGACCACCCCCAATCATGAACGCCCACAGCCCCACCGAGAAATACCTTTCCCGAATAGCTCTACCCACCGAGTTCGGCACGCGCCCGCATCAAGGCGAACCCCAGCAGATTCAGTCCCCGCCATCGCGCGGGATCACCCGCCCGCTCGTCCGTCGCCGACAGCCCGATCCCCCACACCCGATCCAGCGGACTCGCCTCCACGAGCACCCGCCCCGCCGTGCCCGCCAAATACGACCGCAACCCCGCATCCGATCCGAATTTCGCCACACTGCCCGCCACGACGATGTCGAATCGCGCTTCCTCCCAAATACTTTGGTCGAACCCCCGAACCAGCCTGCCCATCTTTTTCGCCTCGGCGGGATGGGCGACCTCGAGCACTCGCCCGGCCGCCTCGGAATCACCGAACAGCAGCGCCTTGCGCCACATCATGTAGTGCTCGGGCGGTGGCGAGCCGCTCCCCGTCGACCGAGAAGGGCGCGGGCCACCACTGACTCAGGCAGCCCGAACCGAGCGTCCCGCCCGCACGCGGCCGATGCCCCCAGAACAGCAGGTATTTCGGCACAGCCCCCTGCTCGACAGCCGCACACAGTTCTTCGACCGATCGCACGGCCCACCCCGGTCTCTAGTTTTGGTCATATGAACTATATATGCGGCACGAGCTACGCGCCAAGGGCTTTTCGTGGCGGCACCGAGCGCGCCGAGCAGGAGACCCATGCCTTGCAAGGCCCGCAAGTTAGACGGGCGTCCAACTATTGGTGAGGGTTTGGCTCGAGGCAATTCGAACCGTTGTCGGGCAGGGGTGGGCGCGGCTTGGATGACCGAGTTCATCAATGGCGAGCAATTCGGGAGTACAAGTGAAATTCCGTCGGGTACTGGCGATCCCGGTCCTCATGGCAACCGCTGCCCTGACCCTCACGGCGTGCGGCTCGGACGACGCGGAATCGGGCACCGTTGTCCGGATCGGCACCACCGACAAGGACAAGGCCTGGGATGTGTTCGAGGAGAAGGCCAAGGAGCAGGGCATCACGCTGAAGATCACCAACTTCTCCGACTACCAGCAGCCCAACGCGGCGCTGTCGCAGAAGCAGATCGACGTCAATCTCTTCCAGCACCTGCAGTTCCTCGGCCAGTACAACGTGGCGAGCTCGGACACGCTGACCCCGATCGGTTCGACCTACATCGTGCCGCTCGGCCTGTACTCCAAGAAGCACAAGGCGGTGGCCGACATCCCGCCCGGCGGCGAGATCGCGATCCCCAACGATCCCACCAACCAGGCCCGTGCCCTGTTCGTACTGCAGGCCGCCGGGTTGCTGAAACTCAGCGGCACCTCGGCCCAGCCCACACCGGCCGACATCGACAAGGGCGCGTCCAAGGTGAAGGTGACCCCGGTCGATGCCGCGCAGACCGCGCTCTCGCTGGCCTCGGTGGACGGTTCGGTGATCAACAACACCTTCCTCGAGCGTTCCGGCATCGACCCGCATTCGGCGCTGTACAAGGACGATCCGAAGAATCCGGCCGCCGAGCCCTACATCAACGTGATCGTCACCCGCGCCGAGGACAAGACCAACCCGACCTATCTGAAGCTGGTGGAGATCTGGAAGGACCCGGCCGTGGCCGCCGCGCATGCCGAGGTCACCAAGAACACCGCGGTCGCCGTGACGCGCCCGGGCGCCGAGCTCGAACAGATCCTCGACCGGGTGCAGCAGGGCATCCGGGCGAACAAGTGAGATCCGCCGCCGCTGTCGAATTCCGTTCGGTCACCAAGGTGTTCGGCAGCGGCGCGGACGAGCACGTCGCGCTCGACGGTATCGATCTGCGCATCGAGCACGGTGAGATCTTCGGGGTGATCGGCTATTCCGGGGCAGGCAAGTCCACCCTGGTGCGCTTGATCAATGCCCTGGAGAAGCCCACGTCGGGCACCGTCACGATCTCGGGCACCCCCATCACCGGGGTGCCGGAGTCGGCCGTGCGCACGCTGCGCCGTGATATCGGCATGGTGTTCCAGCAGTTCAACCTTTTCCGATCCCGCACGGCGGCGGGGAATGTGGAGTATCCGCTGAAGGTGGCGGGCTGGAAGCGCGCCGAACGCAAGGCGCGGGTGGCCGAACTGCTCGAATTCGTCGGTCTCACCGACAAGGCCCGTGCCTATCCCGATCAGCTCTCGGGTGGGCAGAAGCAGCGCGTGGGAATCGCCAGGGCACTGGCCACGTCCCCGTCGCTGCTGCTCGCCGACGAGGCGACCTCCGCGCTCGACCCGGAAACCACCGGTGAGGTGCTACGGCTGCTGAAGAAGGTCAATGCCGAACTCGGGGTGACCATCGTGGTGATCACCCACGAGATGGATGTGATCCGCGCGGTCGCCGACCGGGTCGCGGTGCTCGCCGAGGGCCGGATCGTCGAATTGGCGCCCACCTTCGACGTTTTCGCGGCACCGCGGGCCGAGTCGACCCGATCGTTCGTCGGCACCGTGCTGCACAACCGGCCCGATGCCCGCGAACTGGACCGGCTGCGGGAGCTGCACGGCGGCAGGCTGGTCACCGTCGACGTCGACGACCACAGCGGCATCGGTGCGGCGCTGGCCGCCGTGGCCGCCGCCGACGTGCGCTTCGAGATCGTCTACGGCGGTGTGAGCACGCTGCAGGACAAGACCTTCGGCAGCATCACCCTGGCCTTGCACGGACCCGACGACGCGGTGGACCGCGTCGTCGCCGATCTGGAACGGAAGGGCTGAGATGGACACCGACTGGGAGAAACTGCGCCCCACCCTGTTCGAGTCCATCGGGACGACCGTCTACCTGGTCGGCGTGACATTCGTCGTCGCGGGCCTGATCGGCCTGGTACTCGGCACCGCGCTCTACACCACCCGCAAGGGCGGCCTGCTCGCCAGCACACCGATCTATCTGGTGCTCAATGTGATCGTGAACGTGGTGCGCCCGATTCCGTTCATCATCCTGCTGGCCGCGCTCGGCCCGGTCACCCTCGAGGTGGTCGGCACGACCATCGGCTCCGAGGCGGCACTGTTCGTGATGATCGTCGCCGCCTCGTTCGGCATCGCCCGCATCGTGGAACAGAACCTGGTCACCGTCGACCCCGGGGTGATCGAAGCGGCCCGCGCGGTGGGCGCGGGTCCGCTGCGCATCATCCTCACGCTGCTGATCCCGGAGGCGCTCGGCCCGCTGATCCTCGGCTACACCTTCGTGGTGATCTCGATCGTCGACATCTCCGCCATGGCGGGCACCGTCGGTGGCGGCGGTCTGGGCGACTTCGCCATCGTCTACGGCTACCAGCAGTTCCGATGGGAGGTCACCCTCGTCGCCGTCCTGATCATCATCGCCGGCGTCCAGGCCGTCCAGTTCCTCGGCAACTGGCTGGCCCGGAAGGTGTTGCGCCGCTGAATCACCCGGTGAGCCGAGCTAGGCCGAGCGGACGCCGCCGAGTCCCGGTGTGGGACAGACCTCGGCGTCCGCCCGGGCCCGGCGCGGACCGCTGGTACCCATCGCGCCACCGAAGCCGGTCGAGGCCACCTGCTCGGCGGGCACTCGCGGGCCGGTGTGGAAACTGCGGGCGATCATCGCCGACCGCAACTGCCACAGCCCCGAGGCCTGCGCCGGGTCGAGCCCGGTGAGCTGGGCGACGCGCCGCAGCCGGTAGTCGACGGTGTTGGTGTGGATGTGCAGCAGGCGGGCCGTTCGCTGCCGGTTCATGTTGTTGGCGATGTGCACGCGCAGCGTCTCGTACAGCTCGGGGTGCTTGTCCAGCGGGGCGAGCAGTTCCCCGAGCCGGGCACGGCCGGGACCGGGGCGGGTGAGCTGGTATTCCAGCGCCAGATCGCCGAAGCGGTACAGGCCGGGTTCGCAATCGAGCCGCTCCACCATGTCGAGCAGTTCGTGAGCGCGCTGTGCCGCGTCGGGGATCTCGGCCGCAGGCGAGGTCACCAGCGCCGCCGTCACGTCCACGCGGGCGGCCCGCGACAGGGCTTCGACGAGGCCGTCGAGCTGATCGTCGGCGAGCAGGTCGGCCGGAATGAGCAGCGTCCCACCGTCGACCGACAACAGCGACAGCGCCTGCTCCCCGCACCGGTGCGCCAGCGCGGCCTGCACCCGGCGCAACTTGCGTCGCGCGACCACCGAGGAGTTCAGGCGGGCATCGTGCTCGTCGGGGTGCTCGCCGATCGAAAGGGCCAGTACCGCATACGATTCGGCCACCGCGATCCCGCACTCGCGGGCCATCGTGATGGTCGGCTGCCCGGCGAGCAGGGCGGAGGTGAGCGTGTGCACGGCGGTGTGGTGCTCACCG
Source organism: Nocardia rosealba (assembly GCF_020216065.1). Taxonomy (GTDB): domain Bacteria; phylum Actinomycetota; class Actinomycetes; order Mycobacteriales; family Mycobacteriaceae; genus Nocardia; species Nocardia rosealba. Next base: position 551,311 of record NZ_JAIWNA010000003.1, on the reverse strand, counting down.
GCGATCTCGCGGTGCTCGCGGATGTAGGCGCGAGTCACAGTGGTGCACAGGACATCCGAGATGGCGATCAGCCGACGGAACTCGTCGGGCAGGCTCATCCCGGCGCACGCGGCATCGAAACCGATCCGGAAGCCCTCGTGCAGCGCATGCAGGATCGTGTCGATGGGCACGCCCTCGCGCGCCCACCCGGCCGCCGCGACCGCGAGCCGGTGCAGCTTGGCCTCCTCGTCACGCCCGTCGAGCAACCCGGCGCAGATCTCGAGGCACATCCTGGTCACCGAAGTCACCTCGCCGGAGATCGCGTCACCGGGCAACGTCCGGCAGGTCGCCACGTTGTTCACGAAATGGGTGACCAGCGTGGATGTCAGCCCCCTGTCCACTGGGATCGTCATCGTCGACTCCTCCTCGTTCACACCGTTCGGTGCTGCTTCCCCGGTACCTGTCCCAACGTGATGGCCGACACCGAGGCCTTCTTCGTGACATGACTGTAGGGTGAGTAACCGCTCACCTTCTACTCCTCTTTCCCGCGAGGTGCACCGATGCCCCCACAAGCCGATAAGCAGCGCAAACGTCCGAAACAGGATCGGGCGAGGGAGACGCGGGCACGCATTCTGGAGGTATCCGCTCACCTTTTCGGCACCCGCGGCATCGGCAATACCTCGACCAACCGGATCGCGAGCGAGGCGGGCATCAGCATCGGCACGCTCTACCGGTATTTCAACGACCGCGACGAGATCGTCAAAGAGCTGACCGACAGCCTGTTTCTGCAGGTGGAGGACCGATACAGCAAGTTTCTCACCGTCGCCGCGGACAAGACACCGCGCGATTCGGTGGCCGAGGTGATCCGCACCGCCGTGCAGATCCTCGTCGCCAACGGGCCCCTGGTCCGCGCCCTCGTCGCCGACCTGCACTTCTACGGCAGCGGTATCCCCGAATTCGAGCCGCGGCTGCGCATGATCATCAAGCTGTATCTGATCCACTTGCTCGGCCCGACCAAGACCATCGATATCGACACGATGGCGTTCGTGGTGCTCAACGCCGGTTTCGCCACGGCGCTGCGTTCGGTGGAAATGGAAGACGAGGGTCTGGACCGCGATGTGGTGATCGACCAGACCGCCGACATGATCGGCGCCTGGATCGCCTCGGCGCTCGAGGCCGAAACGGCCCGGTGATGCGGCAGGCCCGGATCCTGCGAAAGGATCCGGGCCCGATCAGGTGGTGACGATCAGCGCGCGTTGGCGGTGCAGATCGCGTCGACGACGTGGGCGCCGCTCAGGTTCGCCGAACCGGTGTTGGCCAGCATGGCGGTCGGGGTCAGCTCGGTCAGGCTCTCGTAAGCCGTGCGCTCGGCATCGGCCCGGGTCGGACCGGACGCCCACGCGAGGCCGTCGTTGCTCTGGACCAGAACGCCGCAGCCGTTGGCCCAGGTCATGACCTCGTTGCAGTCGGCCAGGTGGCAGTCGGCGATCGCCGCGGCGATGGCGGCCTCGGCGCTGCCCTCGTTCACGCTGATGCCGTAGATGGCCTCGTTGTCGCTCAGCGCGACCGACGCCCACTGGTCACCCGCCGCGCTCGCCGAACCGGCACCCAGCACCGACCCGGCCGCAAGGCCGAGTGCCACAACGGCGAAGCCGGCCTTACTCATGAAACTCATTCGAATGTTCTCCTCTGGAAACTGTTCCGGAAGTCCGGAACCTTCCAGATCATCATCGAAAGTTCGGTAATAGCCAACTCCAGAGGTAAAGGTACCGATGCAAAAGAACCCGGATCCGCTCGAGATCCGGGTCCGATTGCTCTCGCGTTCAGCTCGCGTTGGTGGTGCACACCGTTTCGATCACGGTGCCGCCTGCCATCTGCGACGAGCCGAGGTTGACGAGCAGGTTCTGCGGGGTGCCCTCGGTGAGCGCGAGGTAGGCCTCCCGCTCGGCCTCGGCGCGGTTGGCGCCCTTGCCCCAGGCCACGTACTGCTCGTTCTCCACCAGGGCCAGGCAGCCGTTCACCCACGACACCTCGACAGCGCAGCCGTCCGCGCCGCACTGCTCCAGCGCCGCCGCCTCGGCCTCGGCGCGGGTGGGGTAGTCGACCGAACGGCCGTAGTTCGACCAGTCGGCGTCCACGGCCATGGCGCCCCACTGGTCGCCCGCCGCACTCGCCGAACCCGCCCCGAACACCGACCCGGCCGCAAGGCCGAGTGCCACAACGGCGAAGCCGGCCTTACTCGTGAAACTCATTCGAATGTTCTCCTCTGGAAACTGTTCCGGAAGTCCGGAACTTTCCAGATCATCATGCAATTCGCGCGAAAGGCCAACCGAAACGCGAAATCTCACATCACCGACGTCGGCACATCACCGACGGAAAACACGACAGGCCCGGATCCTGCGAGAGGATCCGGGCCCGCGTCGTGCGGTCGATCAGCGCGCGTTCGCGGTGCAGACCACGCGGGCGACCTTGGCGCCACTCAGGTCCGAGGACCCGAAGTTCGCGAGCTGGGCGGTCGGGGTGAGCTCGGAGAGCCGTTCGAACGCAGCGCGCGTGGCCTCGGCCGCGGTGCGCCCCGAGGCCGCCGCGACGCCGTCGTCGCTGACGACCAGTGTGCCGCAGCCGTTCGCCCACGAGATCATGACCTTGCAGTCGGCGGCGCCGTTGGTGCCGCAGCTCGCGATCGCCTGCTCGCGCGCCTCTTGCTCGCTCGGCCAGCTGCTGCTCGACCCGTAGGTCCAATCGGTCGTGCTGAAAGCGATCGCGCCGAACATGCTCTGCGCGTTCGCGGCACCGGCGCCGAACACCGAACCGGCCGCAAGACCGAGCGCCGCGACGGCGAAGCCGGCCTTACCCATGAAACTCATTCGAAAGTTCTCCTCTGACAAACAGTTCCGCGATCGCGGAACCGACAAGTGGACCATCCTCGGACCACCGCCCGCCAATCGTAGTGACGCACTTCACGTTTCGACACGGCCACGGAAACGCCGCAGGCCCGGCACCCACGCGGGGTCCGGGCCTGCGGCGAAAAGTGTTGTCTAGACCGTGAAGCCGAGGGCGCGCAACTGTTCGCGGCCGTCGTCGGTGATCTTGTCGGGGCCCCACGGCGGCATCCAGACCCAGTTGATCTTCAGGTCTTCGACCAGGCCGCTGCGCACCAGGGCGTTGCGGGACTGGTCCTCGATGACGTCGGTCAGCGGGCAGGCCGCCGAGGTGAGTGTCATGTCGAGGGTGCAGATGTTGGCGTCGTCGACGGACATGCCGTAGACGAGGCCGAGGTCCACGACGTTGATCCCGAGTTCGGGGTCGACCACATCACGCATGGCCTCTTCCAGATCCGCGATGTGCTGGATCTGTTCGGGCGTCAACTCCGCTTCGGGAGTGGGCGCGGCGGTTTCGGTCGTGGCTTCGTCAGCCTTGGTCTCACTCATCACGCATCCCCATTTCCCATGGCAGGTTTGGCATCTTCGGCCGAGGCGATCTGCACGACGGCGTCCTTGAACGCCATCCACCCCAGCAGTGCGCACTTCACGCGCGCGGGGTACTTGGCGACACCGGCGAGGGCGATACCGTCGCCGATCATGTCCTCGTCGCCCTCGACGGTGCCTCGGCTCGAGATCATCTCACTGTAGGAGTCGACCACCTTCAGCGCCTGCTGCACCGGCAATCCGATCACCTGGTCGGTGAGGATCGAGGTGGCCGCCTGGCTGATCGAGCAGCCCTGGCCGTCGTAGGAGACATCGGCGACCTCGCCCGCGTCGTCGATGTGCACGCGCAGGGTCACCTCGTCACCGCAGGTGGGGTTCACGTGGTGCACCTGGGCACCGAACGGTTCCCGCAGCCCGCGGTGGTGCGGGTGCTTGTAGTGGTCCAGGATCACTTCCTGGTACATCTGCTCCATGCGCATGTCTTATGCAACTCCGAAGAACGTCTGAGCCTTCCGCACGGCCGCGACCAGTGCGTCGACCTCGTCGAGAGTGTTGTAGACGGCGAAGGACGCCCGCGCGGTCGCGGCGACCCCGAAGCGGCGGTGCAGCGGCCACGCGCAGTGGTGCCCGACCCGGATGGCGACACCCTGGTCGTCGAGGATCTGGCCCACGTCGTGGGCGTGTACCCCGTCGACGACGAACGACACCGCGCCACCGCGATCCACGTTCTCGGTGGGTCCGATGATCCGCACGCCATCGATCGCGCCGAGGCCTTCGAGCGCGGCACCGGTGAGCGCGTGCTCGTGGGCGGCGATCGCGTCCATGCCGAGGTTCTCGAGATACCGCACCGCGGCGGCGAGTCCGACGACCTGCGAGGTCATCGGGGTGCCCGCCTCGAAGCGCTGCGGCGGCGGCGCGTAGGTGGTCTTCTCCATCGTGACGGTCTCGATCATCGACCCGCCCGTGATGAACGGCGGGGTCTCCTCGAGCAGCGCGCGACGGCCGTACAGGCCGCCCACACCCATCGGGCCGAGCATCTTGTGCCCGGAGAACGCGGCGAAATCGACACCGAGTTCACGGAAGTTCACCGCCGTGTGCGGCACCGACTGGCAGGCGTCGAGCACGACCAGCGCGCCGACTTCCTTTGCCCGCCGGACCAATTCGGCCACCGGCGCCACCGCACCCGTCACGTTCGACTGGTGGGTGAACGCGAGAACCTTTGTCGCGGAGGACAGTTCGAGCGAATCCAGATCGATGCGTCCGTCGTCGGTCACCCCGTACCACTTGAGGGTGGCACCGGTACGACGCGCGAGTTCCTGCCACGGAACGAGATTCGCGTGGTGTTCGAGTTCGGTGATGACGATCTCGTCGCCGGGTCCGACCTTGTACGGGAACCGGTCGTCACCGAAGGCGTTGGCCACCAGGTTCAGCGACTCGGTCGCGTTCTTGGTGAACACGATCTCGCCCGCGTCGGCACCGACGAAGCGCGCGATGACCTCCCGCGCGTCCTCATAGGAGTCGGTGGCCTCCTCGGCGAGCTGATGCGCACCGCGGTGCACCGCCGAGTTGCGGGTGAGCAGGAAGTCACGCTCGGCGTCGAGCACCTGCAGCGGACGCTGCGAGGTGGCACCGGAATCCAGGTACACCAACGGTTTCCCGTCCCGCACCGTGCGGTGCAGGATGGGGAAGTCGGCCCGGATGCGGGCCACGTCGAGGGCCGACCCCGAGACGGACACAGCGGTCATGGTCGTCAGGCTCCAGTGGTCGCGGACGTGAAGCGCACGTAGCCGTTCGCGTCGAGTTCCTCGGCCAGCTCGGAGCCGCCTTCGGCGACGATGCGGCCGTTGACGAACACGTGCACGAAGTCGGGCTTGATGTAGCGCAGGATGCGGGTGTAGTGCGTGATCAGCAGGACGCCGCCGTCCTCGCGATCCTTGTAGCGGTTCACGCCGTCGGAGACGATGCGCAGCGCGTCGACGTCGAGGCCGGAGTCGGTCTCGTCGAGGATCGCGATCTTCGGCTTGAGCAGGCCGAGCTGCAGCACCTCGTGGCGCTTCTTCTCGCCACCGGAGAAGCCCTCGTTCACCGAGCGGTCGGCGAAGGCCGAGTCGATGTCGAGCTCCTTCATCGACTCCTTCACCTCCTTGACCCAGGTGCGCAGCTTCGGCGCCTCACCGCGCACGGCGGTGGCGGCGGTGCGCAGGAAGTTCGACATCGAGACACCGGGGACCTCGACCGGGTACTGCATGGCCAGGAACAGGCCCGCGCGGGCACGCTCGTCGACCGACATGTCCAGGACGTTCTCGCCGTCGAGGGTGATGGTGCCCTGGGTGACGGTGTACTTGGGGTGTCCGGCGATCACGTAGGACAGCGTGGACTTGCCCGAGCCGTTGGGGCCCATGATGGCGTGCGTCTCGCCGGACTTCACCGTGAGGTTCACACCGTTGAGGATCTGCTTGGACTCACCCTCGGGGGTGGTGATCTCCGCGTGCAGGTCCTTGATTTCCAAGGTGGTCATCGAATTCGAATCCTTCGTTGCAGTAAGTGGGTGTCAGATACCGACAGTGGCGAGTTCGGCCTCGATGGCCGCCTCGAGCCGCTCCCGGACCTCGGGGACCGTGACCTTCTGGATGATCTCGAAGAAGAAGCCACGCACGACCAGGCGGCGGGCGACGTCCTCGGGGATGCCACGAGCGCGCAGGTAGAACAGCTGCTCGTCGTCGAAGCGGCCGGTGGCACTGGCGTGTCCGGCACCGGCGATCTCACCGGTCTCGATCTCCAGGTTCGGCACCGAATCGGCGCGGGCGCCGTCGGTGAGCACCAGGTTGCGGTTCGCCTCGTAGGTGTCGGTGCCCTCGGCCGCGGCGCGGATCAGCACGTCGCCGATCCAGACCGTGCGGGCGTCGCCCTTCGGCGAGGACGGGTCACCCTGCAGCGCACCCTTGTACAGCACGTTGGACTTGCAGTTGGGCTCGGCGTGATCGACCAGCAGCCGCTGCTCGAAATGCTGGCCCGCGTCGGCGAAGTACAGACCGAACAGCTCGGCCTCGCCGCCGGGACCGGCGTAGCGCACGGTGCCCGACAGGCGGACCAGGTCGCCGCCGAGGGTCGCCGACACGTGCCGCAGGTTCGCGTCGCGACCCAGCTTCAGGTGATGCGCGGTGACGTGCACGGCGTCGTCGGCCCATTCCTGGACGGCGACGACGGTGAGCTTGGCGCTGTCACCGAGCACGAATTCGACGTTCTCGGCGTAGGTTCCGCTGCCGCGCTGATCGAGCACGATCGTGGCGACGGCGAAGTTGTCCAGCCGGATCTGCAGGTGGCCGTAGGCGGTTTTGCCCTCGCCCGGACCGGTGATGGTCACGGTGACGGGGTCGGAAACCTCGGTCTCCTTGCCGACGGTGATGACCGTGGCCGTCTCGAAGCCCGAGTAGGCCTGGGCGGCAACACGATCGGCGGGGGTACCGGCCTGGCCGAGGCGGGCGTCGGTGCGGTCGACCGTTTCCACGGTGACACCGGCGACCTCGCTCACCTCGACGGTGGCCTGACCGTCACGCACGGCCGTACCGTCGTGCAGGCCGCGCAGCCGACGCAGCGGGGTGAACCGCCACGCCTCGTCGCGACCCGACGGGATCTCGAATGCGTCCACGTCGAACGAGGTGAAGACCTCGCCCTTGTTGACCGCGGCGCCCGCGCCCGGGTTCTGGGTCGGCGTCTCGAGCGTCGACATCAGCCCACGGCCCCTTCCATCTGCAGCTCGATGAGCCGGTTCAGTTCCAGTGCGTATTCCATCGGCAGTTCCTTGGCGATGGGCTCCACGAAGCCGCGCACCACCATGGCCATCGCCTCGTCCTCGGTGAGACCGCGGCTCATCAGGTAGAACAGCTGATCCTCGGACACCTTGGAGACCGTGGCCTCATGGCCCATGGTCACATCGTCCTCGCGGATGTCGACGTAGGGGTAGGTGTCGGAGCGACTGATCGTGTCGACCAGCAGCGCGTCACACTTCACCGTCGACTTGGAGCCGTAGGCGCCCTTGTTGACCTGGACCAGGCCGCGGTACGACGCGCGACCGCCGCCACGCGCCACCGACTTCGACACGATGGTCGAGGAGGTGTGCGGGGCCAGGTGCAGCATCTTGGCGCCGGTGTCCTGGTGCTGGCCGGGGCCGGCGAACGCGACGGACAGGACCTCGCCGTGCGCGTGCTCACCGGTCATCCAGACCGCCGGGTACTTCATGGTGACCTTGGAGCCGATGTTGCCGTCGACCCACTCCATGGTGGCGCCCGCCTCCGCCTTGGCCCGCTTGGTGACCAGGTTGTAGACGTTGTTGGACCAGTTCTGGATGGTCGTGTAGCGGCAGCGGCCGCCCTTCTTCACGATGATCTCGACGACCGCGGAGTGCAGCGAGTCGGACTTGTAGATCGGCGCGGTGCAGCCCTCGACGTAGTGGACGTAGGCGTCCTCGTCGACGATGATCAGCGTCCGCTCGAACTGGCCCATGTTCTCGGTGTTGATCCGGAAGTAGGCCTGCAGCGGGATGTCGACGTGCACGCCCGGCGGCACGTAGATGAACGAGCCACCCGACCACACGGCGGTGTTGAGCGCGGAGAACTTGTTGTCACCGGCGGGGATCACCGAGCCGAAGTACTCCTGGAAGATCTCCGGGTGCTCCTTGAGCGCGGTGTCGGTGTCGAGGAAGATGACGCCCTGCTTCTCCAGGTCCTCGCGGATGGAGTGGTAGACGACCTCGGACTCGTACTGCGCGGCGACACCGGACACGAGGCGCTGCTTCTCGGCCTCGGGGATGCCCAGCTTGTCGTAGGTGTTCTTGATGTCCTCGGGCAGGTCTTCCCAGCTCTCGGCCTGCTTCTCCGACGAGCGAACGAAGTACTTGATGTTGTCGAAGTCGATGCCGTCGAGGTTGGAGCCCCAGTTCGGCATGGGCTTGCGGTCGAAGATGCGCAGCGCCTTGAGGCGGATGTCGAGCATCCACTCGGGCTCGCTCTTCTTGGCCGAGATGTCGCGAACGACAGCCTCCGACAGGCCGCGTTGCGCACTGGCGCCCGCGACATCCGAATCGGACCAGCCGTAACCGTAGTTGCCCAGCGAGGCAATGGTTTCGTCCTGGGTCAGCGGTTGCACCTGGTCGGTGGTTGTCGTCATTCGGCACTCCTTCCGGAGTCGTTGCTTCGTTCCGCCGCGGGCTGTGCGGCGGATGGGATTTTCGGCACCGCGACCAGCGGCACATGGGTGGTGCAGGCGCAATCGCCGTTGGCGATCGTCGCAAGTCGCTGCACGTGGGTGCCGAGCAGGTCGCGGAAAGCGTCCAGTTCGGCGGCGCACAGCTGCGGGAACTCCTCGGCCACGTGGGCCACCGGGCAATGATGCTGGCAGATCTGCACACCGGCACCCACCTGGCGGGTGGTCGCGGCGAAACCGGCGTCGGCGAACGCCTCGGCGATCTCCTCGACCTTGGCCTCGATCACGGGGGCACTGTGCTCGGCGACCGGCTCGATGCCGTCGACGATAGTGCGCACCCGTTTGCGGGCGAACTCGCTGATCGCCTCGTCGCCACCGATCTCACCGAGCTGACGGATGGCGGCACCGGCCAGGTCGTCGTAGGCATGGCCGAGGTTGCCACGCCCGGCGGCGGTGAGCTGGTATTGCTTGGCGGGCCTGCCGCGGCCCTTCTGCTGCCACGGCGCCGACCGGCTCGCGCGCGCCTGACCTGCGTCGATCAGCGCGTCGAGGTGCCTGCGCACCCCCGCGGGGGCGAGCCCGAGTTCGGCACTGATGGCGGTGGCGGTGATGGGACCCTGCTCGAGCAGCAACTGGACGATGGCCGCCCGGGTCTGCCCTTCGTGCGCGGGCACAGCAGACGACCGGGTGCCGGTCGTCTTACGACCGGTCCCTTCCACGCCTGTCCGCAAACCCACGGTTTTCACAACACCAGTGTGGCGGAATTACTTCCCTAAATCTAATAAGGGTCACCTTGCCAAGGGCACCCTGACCTGCGACGAAGACATCACACCACCGCTGCGCCTCCGCAAAACCCCAGGTGCAGCCCACACCTTCCGACCCTCTCGCCCACCACGGGGTGACTCATCGCACACCCGGGCCGATCTCCTCACGACCCGGCGAGCAACCCCGAGAGCAGCACGGACTCCAGCTCAGCGGGGAGAGAGAGGGTGGGTGGCCGGGCCTTCGATAACGGCGCCGTCGGGCTCGAAGCGGGAGCCGTGCAGAGGGCAGTCCCAGGTACGTTCGGCGTCGTTCCAATGCAGGATGCCGCCCAGGTGGGGGCAGATCGCGGAGATCTCGGTGGTGACGCCGTCGACGGTGGAGACCGCGGTGGGATGCAGCCCGTGGCGCTCGACGCGGCCGCAGCCTTCCGGCGGGATCGTGTGCTCGTCGGCGCCGAGCAGGTGCAGCCAGCCGGTGGACAGGTACCGGGCGACAGTCGCGTTGGCGCGGGCGCCCGCCGGGAGGGAGGCGACTTCGCCGAGCCGCCAGGCGGAGAGAGTGTCGGCCCATTTCGGAGCGTCGCCGGTGATGCGCCCCGCGAGGGCGAGCGCGGCGGCGGCGCCGTTGGTGAAACCCCACTTGGCGAACCCGGTGGCGACGAGAACCTCCTCGCGGCCCGGAACGAGCGGGCCGACGTAGGGAAGTTCGCCGACGGGGTGGTAGTCCTGCGCCGACCAGCGGTGCAGCAGTTCCGCGCCGGGGAACCACCGACCGGTCCAGTCGAGCAGGTCCCGCACGTGGGCCTCCGCGGAATCCTCGCGACCCACCTCGTGACCGCTGCCGCCGACCAGGAGCACGTCGTCGGCCGGGTAGCGGCGCAGCGACCGGATCGGTTGTCCCGCACTGATGTACATCTCCTCCGGCACCGGCCCGGGCACCTTGAACGCAGCCAGATAGGAGCGCTGGGCGGTGACGCGGGCGAAGTAGCCACCCCGGTCGAAAATCGGCGTTCCGGTCGCGACGACGACGTTGTTCGCATCCACCTCGCCGTGTTCGGTGTCTATCACCACCCGGCCGTCGTGGTGACGAAGCCGTTGTGCGCGCGTCGATTCGAAGATCGACCCGCCCTGGGTCTCGACTTCGGCGGCGAGGGCGGCCAGAAAGGCCATCGGGTTGAGCTGGGCCTGCTCGCGCAGCCGCACGGCGCCGTGGAGGGGGAACGGAACATCGACGTCGTCGACCAGGTCGGTGGGCAAGCCGGCCGACCGCGTCGCCTCGAATTCCGCCCGGACAGCGGACATCTCGGATTCGTTCTGGGCATAGGTGTAGGCGGCCACGCGCTCGACGGCGAGGTCGCGTCCGGCGCAGAAATCCAGCAGCCAGTCGAAACCGTCGAGATTGGCGGCGACGTAGCGCGAGAGGGTCGCGATGCCGTGCCTACGGGCGATGGTCTGGGCCCGGGTGCCTTGCAGGAGCGAGACTTTCGCCGTCGACGCGGCCGTGGTGCCCGCGCCGACTCGTTTCGCCTCGATCACCGCCACCTCGCGGCCACGCTGGGCCAGCAGCAGCGCGGTCGTCAACCCGACGATCCCCGCGCCGAGGACGACGGTGTCGAAGCGCGAACCGGGGGTCAGCCGTAACCGGGCGGGGACTTCGGCGTTGTTCAACCACAGAGACGTCATGAGGAGCGCATAGCCCGGCCTGGCCGGTCGAAACCGGACACGCCAACCGGACCGCCGCACCACTCGGCCGACCCGTGCGCCTCGCCGAGGTGCAGATCGTCTGCCGTCGCCGGGGAACGTGGTGAGCCGCCGACCGACGACGTTCGCACAGCCCGGCTCGTGTCGGTGACTCATGGCACGATGACCATGTGTCACACCCGCCCGCACAGACGTGCGTCCGCCACCCCGATCGCCAAACCGGCCTCGCCTGCACCCGCTGCGGGCGGCCCGCCTGCCCCGAATGCCTGCGGCCGGCCGCCGTCGGCCAGCACTGTGTGGACTGCGTCCGGCAGGGTCAGCGCGACGTGCGGCCGGTGCGCACCGTCGCGGGCGCGCGGGCGGGTGCCTCGCCGGTGCCGATGGTGACCTACGGGCTGATCGCGATCAATGTCCTGGTCTACCTGGTGACCGCGGCGCAGGCGGGCAACCCGATGCAGAACCATCGGGGCTCGTCGGTGTTCGGCGAGTTCGTGCTGGTGCCGCTGCTGGTCGCCGACGGTGAATGGTGGCGGGTGCTCGGTTCGGGGTTCCTGCACTACGGCGCGATCCATCTGTTGGTCAACATGTTCGCGCTCTACGTCGTCGGCCGCGATCTCGAGCAGGTGCTCGGCCGGGTCACCTATGCATGCCTGTATCTGGTCTCGTTGCTGGGTGGTTCGGCGGCGGTGATGGCGCTCTCGGATGCCTACACCATGACCGCGGGCGCGTCGGGCGCGGTGTACGGCCTGTTCGGCGCTGTGACGGTGACGCTGATCCGGTTGCGGCAGAGCCCGACCCCGATGCTGGTGGTGATCGGCGTCAACGTGCTGATCAGCTTCTCGCTGCCGGGGATCTCGCTGTGGGGTCACCTCGGCGGGCTCGCGGCCGGCACGCTCAGCGCGCTGGGCATCCTGTTCGTCCCCGGCTGGCTGTCGGCGCGGGATCTGCGGTCGGCGCAGCGCATCGGATGGATCGCGATGGGCGTCGTCACGGTGCTCTGCCTGGCCGTCATCGTCGCCGCCGCCCTCTGGTTGCGCACGCAACCGGTGTTCGTCGTTCCCGCGGCACTCAGCACGCCCGCCTGATTCGCGCTGGTCGGGGCGTTGCGCCGACCGGTGACACAACGATCGCGGCCGGGGCAACTAGGCTTCGACCCCGTGGCGGTACTGGAGGGCGCGGCGCGCAAGACACTGGCGTTCGGGCGGCGAGCCCTCGGGTTCGACGTGCCCGCGCCCGATCACACCGTCGCGGCCCTGCACCGCGACGAGACCGAGGTCCCCGGCCTCGACAAACGCGAACGCGCCCAGCTGGACCGCATCCGGTTGATGGGTGCCACCGGCGCCGTGCTGATGGCCATCGCCGCGCTCGGCATCGGCGCACAGCCCGTGCACCAGAATCCGGTCTCCGGTGTGCGGGTGCTCGGGATCTTCGCCCGCGCGCACACGGGGTCGCTGGCGATGTGCATGTTCGGCACCGTGCTGGTGATCGGGGCATGGTTGCTGTTGGGCCGCTTCGCGATCGGCGGGCTGGCCGGATCGCCACTGCACCGGCTCACCCGGTCCCAGCTCGACCGGACGTTGCTGCTGTGGATCATCCCGCTGTCGGTGGCACCGCCGATGTTCAGCAACGATGTCTACTCCTACCTGGCCCAGAGCGAGATCGCCGCGCGCGGCATCGACCCGTACGCCGAAGGGCCCGTCGCCGGGCTCGGGATCGACAATGTCCTCACCAACAATGTGCCGACCATCTGGCGTGACACACCGGCGCCCTACGGCCCGCTGTTCCTGTGGATCGGTCGCGGTATCGCCGAGCTGACCGGCGACAACATCATCGCAGGCGTGTGGGTGCACCGGCTGCTCGCACTCGCGGGCGTCGCCTTGATCGTGTGGGCGCTGCCCCGGCTCTCGGTGCGCTGCGGGGTGGCGCCGGTGAGCGCGCTGTGGCTCGGCGCGGCCAACCCGCTCGTGCTGTTCCACCTGGTCGGCGGTGTGCACAACGACGCGCTGATGATCGGTCTGATGCTGGCGGGCATGGAGCTCACGCTGCGCGCCATCTACGGCGACGGCGGCAGGCGCGACACCCTCAACGGCCACCTGCCACCGCTGGACGCACGCGGTTACGCCCTACTGATCGCCGGCGCGGTGGTGATCACGCTGTCGTCATCGATCAAGTTCACCTCCATCATCGCGCTCGGCTTCGTCGGGATGGCGCTGGCACGGCGCTGGGGCGGCAGCCTGCTCGCCGTCGTCAAGGCCGCCGCCCTGCTCGGGGTGATCGCCGGGGCGACAACGCTTTTCGTGAGCTGGGCCAGCGGACTCGGCTTCGGGTGGGTGTTCACCCTCAGCGTCGCCAACGCGGTGCGCAGCTGGATGTCGCTGCCGACGGTGATCGGCGTCATCACCGGTTTCGGCGGGGTGCTGCTCGGGCTCGGCGACCACACCACGGCACTGCTGTCGATCACCCGGCCCATCGCGGGACTGGTCGCGGGCTATGTGACGGTGCGGATGCTGGTGGCGACCGGCACCGGCCGCCTGCATCCGGTGGGTGCGCTCGGTGTGTCCCTCGGCGCGATCGTGCTGCTCTTCCCCGTGGTCCAGCCCTGGTACCTGCTGTGGGCGATCGTCCCGCTCGCCGCCTGGGCCACGCAACCGGTTTTCCGCGTGCCCGCCGTGGCGTTCTCGGCGGTGGTGTCGATGCTCGTCATGCCGCGTGGTGCCGAATTCCAGGTCTTCCAGATCATCGGCGCCGCCCTGGCGGCCGCGGTGTGCTTCGCGCTGTTCTACGTCCTCACCCGGCACACCCTGCCGTGGCGGGCCCAGGCGGGGGTGTCGGCTCCGTCACAGGAGGCCACGGCTTACCGTGTCACATCGTGACGAGAAGCCCGGGACCCGCCGTTAGCGTCGACGGCGTGGTCAAGCGCTACGGCGACACCACCGCGGTCGACGGCCTGCGTTTCGACGTGGAGCAGGCGCAGGTTTTCGCGCTGCTAGGCCCCAACGGCGCGGGCAAGACCACCACCGTCGAGATGTGCGAGGGCTTCGTGCGCCCGGACGCGGGCACGGTCCGCGTGCTCGGCCTCGACCCGATCGCCGACTCCGAACTGCTGCGGCCACGCATCGGCGTGATGTTGCAGGGCGGTGGCGCCTACCCCGGTGCCCGCGCGGGCGAGATGCTCGACCTGGTCGCCGCCTATTCCGCCGACCCCATCGACCCCGACTGGCTGCTGCGCACCCTCGGGCTGCAGGACAACCGGCGCACCCCCTACCGGCGCCTCTCGGGCGGTCAGCAACAACGCCTCGCCCTCGCCTGCGCCCTGGTCGGCAGGCCGGAGATCGTGTTCCTCGACGAGCCGACCGCCGGTCTGGACGCCCAGGCCAGGCTGATCGTGTGGGAACTGATCGACGCCCTGCGCCGCGACGGGGTGAGCGTCGTGCTCACCACGCACATGATGGACGAGGCCGAACAGCTCGCCGACCAGCTCGTCATCATCGACCACGGTGAGATCGTCGCCCAGGGCACCCCGGCCGAGGTCACCGCGCACGGCGCCGCCGGTCAGCTGAGGTTCTGCGCCCCACCGAAACTCGATATCGAGCTGCTGAAATCGGCCCTGCCCGAAGGGTTCTCGCCGCACGAGACCACGCCTGGCACCTACCTGGTCGAAGGCGAGATCACCCCGCAAGTACTGGCGACGGTGACCGCATGGTGCGCACGGATGGACGTGCTCGCCACCGACATCCGCATCGATCAGCGACGCCTCGAGGACGTCTTCCTCGAACTCACCGGACGGGACCTGCGCGGATGACCGAGACCGTGAGCCGGTTCCAGCCCGGCACCTTCACCCCCGACCCGCGCCCCGCCTCGCGCGCCGCGATGCTCGTCGCGCAGACCACGCTCGAGCTGAAACTGTTGCTGCGCAACGGCGAACAGCTGCTGCTCACCATGTTCATCCCGATCACCCTGCTGATCGGGCTCACCCTGCTGCCGTTCGGTGATCTGGGCGCGGACCGCGTGAACCGGGTCGTGCCGATGGTGATGATGACGGCGGTGATGTCGACCGCGTTCACCGGTCAGGCCATCGCGGTGGGCTTCGACCGCCGCTACGGCGCCCTCAAACGGCTCGGCGCCACCCCGTTGCCACGCTGGGGTGTGATCGCGGGCAAATGCGCCGCAGTGCTGATCGTGGTGGTGTTGCAGGCGGTGCTGCTCGGGGCGATCGGGATGGCGCTCGGATGGCGTCCCGGTGCGGGCGGCCTGGCCCTCGGCGCGCTGGTGATCGCACTCGGCACGGCGACCTTCGCGGCGATGGGTCTGCTGCTCGGCGGCACGCTCAAGGCCGAGATCGTCCTCGCCCTGGCGAATATTCTGTGGTTCGTCATGCTCGGTATCGCCAGTCTCGTACTGGTCGACACCGTGCCCGCCGCGCTGACGGTGATCGCGCGCCTGGTTCCCTCCGGCGCACTGGCCTACGCACTGGAAGCGGCACTGGCCGGGTCGATCGACTGGTTCGGCGTCGCGGTACTCGCGGTGTGGGGCGTGGTGTGCGGGTCACTGGCCACCCGGCTGTTCCGCTTCCACTGACGTGACCAACGACGCACTGTAGTAGCCCGGGTATCGAGCGGGAAACGCCTGCCAGTACCATCGTGACGTGCTGTATCGCGCCTTCATCGGCCTCGTCGACCGGCTGCCACTCCCCTCGCTGCGGACCCAGCGGCTCATCGCCCTCGCGGTGATTCTGAGCCAGGCCGGGATCTCGGTGACCGGCGCGATCGTGCGCGTCACCGCGTCCGGTCTCGGCTGCCCCACCTGGCCGCAGTGCTTCCCCGGCAGCTTCACCCCCGTCGGGGTGTCGGAAGTGCCGGTGCTGCATCAGACCGTCGAATTCGGCAACCGACTGCTCACCTTCGTGGTGACGCTGTGCGCGGCGCTGATCGTGCTGGCCGTCGTCCGGGCCCGCCGTCGCAAGGAAGTCCTCGTCTACGCCTGGCTGATGCCCGGCGGCACCGTCGTGCAGGCGATCATCGGCGGCATCACCGTGCGCACCGGCCTGCTGTGGTGGACCGTGGCCGTGCACCTGCTCGCCTCGATGGTGATGGTGTGGCTGGCGGTGGTGCTGTACGCGAAGATCGGTCAGCCCGACGACGGCATCGACACCGTGCAGGTGCCCGCTCCCCTGCGCTGGCTCACCGCGCTCAGTGGCGTGGCGCTGGCGGGTGTGCTGATCGCGGGCACGCTGGTCACCGCCGCCGGACCGCATGCCGGTGACAAGAGCATCGATCGGCCGGTCGCACGCCTCGAGGTGGAGATCGTCACCCTGGTGCACCTGCACTCGCAGTTGCTCATCGGGTACCTGGCCCTGCTCATCGGCCTGGCCTTCGGCCTCTACGCCGTCGGCATCACCCCCGCGATCCGCAAGCGCCTGTTCGTGCTGCTCGGGATCGTCCTGTCCCAGGCTCTGGTCGGTGTCGTCCAGTACTTCACCGACGTCCCCGCCGCCCTTGTCGCCATCCACGTCGGTGGCGCCGCGGCCTGCACCGCCGCCACCGCGGCCCTGTGGGCATCCCTGCGCATCAGAGAGACCGTCGACGCCCCCGCCGTCTCCGCAGCGGCGACGCACTGACGACCGGCTCCCGAAAAGCACCCGGTCGCCGCACCCTCACATCGTGAGTGCTGCGGCGACCGGCTGACAGCTTGGATCGCGGCGGTCCGGGATCAGGCTCCCGGGAAGACGTTCGCGTTGCGGGCCTTGGGGAACTTGGTCGAGCGAGCGACCCAGCCCGCCATCTTGGCCCAGTGCCCCTTGGCGGGGGTGACCTTGGAGACCAGCTCGCGGTCCCACTCTTCGGTCTCGGTGAGCCCGTCGACGCGCTCGACGACGGCCTTGGCGGTCGCCAGATCGGCCACCACACGGTCCCCGAGGACGCCGTCCTCGCCGACGAGCGTGATGCGCACACCCTGCTCGCCGATGTACTGCAGCACGGCCGTGCCCGAACCGCCGTGCTCGGCGACGAACTTCGCGATGGACTTCTCGACCTCGGCGGGCACCTTCACGGCCTCGGGCGCGGCGGTTGTACTCATGGGCGAGAGTTTACCGGTCGGTAGTTTCGCGTCCACCCCCGAGTGACACCGAACACGGGGTGTACAAAGGGGACTCATGCGCGCGATTCAGGTTTCCGAGCACGGCGGTCCCGAAGTCCTGCGGTCGGTGGAGGTGGACGACCCGCGGATCGGCCCGAAACAACTGCTGGTCGACACCCAGGGCGTGGGTGTCAATTACATCGACATCTACTTCCGCACCGGCCTGTATCCGCAGGCCACACCCTATATCCCGGGCTCCGAGGGCACCGGTGTCGTCGCCGAGATCGGCGCCGAGGTCACCGAGTTCGCCGTCGGCGACCGGGTGGCGTGGGCGGCGGCGCCGGGCAGCTACGCGGAGAAGGTGGCCGTCGACGAGGCGGTGGCGGTGAAGGTGCCCGAAGGCGTGGAACCGGCCGTCGCCGCGGCGGCCCTGCTGCAGGGTATGACCGCGCACTACCTGGTCGAATCGGTGTTCACCCCCGAACCCGGCGACCCGGTCCTCGTCCACGCGGGCGCGGGCGGGGTGGGTCTGCTGCTCACTCAGCTGGCCGCCGCCAAGGGCGCGCGCGTGATCACCACGGTATCCACCGATGCCAAGGAGAAGCTCTCCCGCGAAGCCGGTGCCGCCGAGGTCCTGCGCTACGACGACGACCTCGCCGCCCGCGTCCGCGAACTCACCGACGGCCACGGCGTGGCGGCGGTCTACGACGGCGTCGGCGCGAGCACCTTCGAGGCGAGCCTCGCCTCGTTGCGGGTGCGCGGGACTCTCGCCCTGTTCGGCGCGGCCAGCGGTCCGGTACCGCCGTTGGACCCGCAGCGCCTCAACCCGGCCGGTTCGCTGTGGCTGACCCGCCCATCGCTGGGCGCCTACACCCGCGATCGTGCCGAATTCCTCTGGCGCGCAACCGATATCTTCGACGCCATCGCGGCGGGCACGCTGAACCTGCGCATCGGCGCCACCTATCCGCTCGCCGACGCCGCCGACGCCCACCGCGACCTCGCGGCCCGCAAGACCACCGGTTCGATCGTCCTGCTGCCGTAGACGCGAAACCGGCGGCCGGGCAATCACTGCCCGGCCGCCGGTTCGAGTTCGCGCGAAAAGTTACAGACCGACGATGCTGCCCAGCGTCGTCCAGCCGAGCACCGAGTCCACGGCCAGACCGCAGAACACCACGGCCAGATAGTTGTTGGACTGCAGGAACAGTCGCAGCGGCTTCACCGATTCACCCCGGCGCACACCCGCGTACAGCTGGTGCGCCATGAGCAGGAACCAGGCACCGGCGACCAGCGCGACGGCCGCGTAGATGACACCGGTCGCGGGGACGAGGGCGAGGGTGGCCAGCACCGTCAGCCAGGTGTAGATGACGATCTGCTTGGTGACGACCTGCTCGGTGGCGACCACCGGCAGCATCGGCACGCCCGCCGCGCGGTAGTCCTCCTTGTAGCGCATGGCCAGGGCCCAGGTGTGCGGCGGCGTCCAGAAGAAGATGACCGCGAACAGCACGATCGCAGGCCAGCCGATGTTCCCGGTGACCGCCGACCAGCCGACCAGCGCGGGCATACAGCCGGCCGCGCCACCCCACACCACATTCTGCGAGGTCCGACGCTTGAGGCCCTTGGTGTAGACGAAAACGTAGAACAGGATGGTCGCGACCACGAGCACACCGCTGAGCAGGTTGGCCTGCCACCACAGCCAGGCGAAGGAGATCGCGCCGAGCGCCAGGCCGAAGACCAGCGCGTGCGAGGTGGGCACCGCGTCGCGGGCCAGCGGGCGGCGCGCGGTCCGCTTCATCACCTTGTCGATGTCGGCGTCCGCGACACAGTTGAGGGTGTTGGCGCTTGCCGCGCCCATCCAGCCACCGAACAGGGTGACCAGGATCAGCCGGATGTCGACATTGCCCCGGTCGGCCAGGAGCATGGTCGGGATGGTCGCGACGAGCAGGAGCTCGATGACTCGCGGTTTGGTGAGCGCGATGTAGGCCAGCGGCTTACGCACGACCCGGGCGAACACGCTGTCGCCCGCCAGACGATCGGCGAGAGCCGTCGAGGAATCGTGCGCACCGCTACTACCCGGCTGGTTACCGATCCGCACTGTTTCTCCTCGCACGCTGTGCTTCGCATCCGGCATTGGAACGAGCAGCGCGCGGCTGCGGCGCGGCCACTACTACACACGATGGTAGACGGGTGACGGTGCCGCTCCACGCCAGGCCCCTGCCACCGTGGGCGCCGTCACCCGGGTCGCGCCGCCCGTCCGGCGGTGAACCGGTCCCGACGCGCAGGTGAACGACGTGCCGCGCGCCGCGCCGATTCCCGGCGACGACCCCCAGCGTGATCGTGGGACAGGCAACTAGACTCACACTCAGGGTTCGCGCCGATCAGGTGGAACAGCACCTCTAGGGTATTCCTGTACATCGGTACGCACCCCCGGCCGCGTGCGGTCCAGTACGACACCATCGCCGCTGCCATCTACTCGCCGTCGACGAAACCTAGGTCAGGAGAACCACGGTCGTGTCAGTCACAGACGACATTCGCGCCCTCACTCAGCGGAACTATCCCAGCGACTGGACGGACCTGGACACCAAGGCCGTCGATACCGCCCGTGTTCTCGCCGCCGACGCGGTGCAGAAGGCGGGCAACGGTCACCCGGGTACCGCGATGAGCCTCGCCCCCGTCGCCTACAGCCTCTTCCAGCGCGTCATGCGCCACAACCCGGCCGATCCGAGCTGGTCCGGCCGCGACCGCTTCGTGCTCTCGTGTGGGCATTCCAGCCTCACCCTCTACATCCAGCTGTACCTGGCCGGTTTCGGCCTCGAGCTGTCCGATCTCGAGCAACTGCGCCAGTGGGACTCGCTGACCCCGGGTCACCCCGAGTTCCGGCACACCGACGGTGTCGAGATCACCACCGGCCCACTCGGCCAGGGCCTCGCCTCCGCGGTCGGCATGGCGATGGCGGCCCGGCGCGAGCGCGGTCTGTTCGACCCCGACGCCCCGGAAGGCGCCAGCCCGTTCGATCACCACATCTTCGTCATCGCCTCCGACGGTGACATGCAGGAAGGTGTCACGGCCGAGGCGTCCTCGATCGCGGGTACCCAGCAGCTGGGCAACCTTGTGCTGATCTACGACGACAACGAGATCTCCATCGAGGACAACACCGACATCGCCTTCACCGAGGACGTGGCCGCGCGCTACGAGGCCTACGGCTGGCACGTGCAGACCGTCATGGGCGGCGAGGACGTGGTGGCGATCGAGGCGGCCATCGAGGCGGCCAAGGCGGTGACCGACAAGCCGTCGATCATCATCCTGCGCACCATCATCGGCTTCCCGGCCCCCTCCAAGATGAACACCGGTGGCGTGCACGGCGCGGCGCTCGGCCCCGACGAGGTCGCCGCGGTGAAGAAGGCGCTGGGCTTCGACCCGGACAAGTCCTTCGACGTCGACCCGGCCGTCATCGAGCACACTCGCAAGGCGCTCGAGCGCGGCACGGCGGCCCAGCAGGCCTGGCAGGCCGACTACGACGCCTGGGCCGCGGCGAACCCGTCGAACAAGGAACTGTTCGACCGCCTGCTCACCCGCTCGCTGCCCAAGGGCTGGACCGAGCACCTGCCCACCTTCGAGCCCGACCCGAAGGGCATGGCCACCCGCAAGGCCTCCGGCAAGGTGCTGGCCTCGCTCGCCGACGTGCTGCCCGAACTGTGGGGCGGTTCGGCCGACCTGGCCGAGTCCAACAACACCACCATGCCCGGCCAGCCCAGCTTCGGTCCCGAAGCCATCTCCACCGGCATGTGGAAGGCGCAGCCCTACGGCCGCACCCTGCACTTCGGTATCCGTGAGCACGCCATGGGCTCGATCCTCAACGGCATCGCCCTGCACGGCCCGACCCGCCCTTACGGCGGAACCTTCCTGGTGTTCTCCGACTACATGCGCCCGGCGGTTCGCCTGGCCGCGCTGATGCGGGTGCCCGCGATCTACGTGTGGACCCACGACTCCATCGGCCTCGGCGAGGACGGCCCGACGCACCAGCCGATCGAGCACCTGGCCGCGCTGCGCGCCATCCCCGGCCTCAACGTGGTCCGCCCCGGCGACGCCAACGAGACCGCCTACGCCTGGCGCACCATCCTCGAGCGCGACTCCGACGAGCACGCCTCGCACTTCCACACCTACGACGCTCCCCACCAGGACGGCCCGTCCGCGCTGGCGCTCACCCGCCAGGACGTGCCGACCCTCGAGGGCACCAGCTACGAGGGCGTGCGCAAGGGTGGCTACGTGCTGGCCGAGGCGTCCACCGGCACCCCGGAGCTGATCCTCGTCGGCACCGGTTCGGAGCTGCAGCTGGCCGTCGAAGCACGCACTACCCTGGAGGCACAGGGCATTCCGACCCGCGTGGTCTCGATGCCGTGTGTGGAATGGTTCGACGCACAGGACCAGGCCTACCGCGACGAGGTGTTCCCGCCCGCGGTCCGCGCCAGGGTCGTCGTCGAGGCCGGCATCGCGATGCCGTGGTACCGGCTCGTCGGTGACGCGGGCGAGATCGTGTCGATCGAGCACTTCGGCGCGTCCGCGAACTTCAAGAAGCTCTACAGCGAATTCGGTATCACCGCCGATGCCGTCGTCGCCGCCGCGCAGCGCACGCTCGACAAGGTGAAGGGGTAAAACCATGGCACAGAACGAGAATCTCGCCGCACTCGCGGCAGCGGGGGTCTCGGTGTGGCTCGACGATCTGTCCCGTGACCGCATCAAGTCCGGCAACCTCGCCGACCTGATCGCGACCAGGGGCGTCGTCGGCGTCACCACGAACCCGTCCATCTTCCAGGCCGCGCTCAGTGTCGGTCACGCCTACGACGCGCAGGTGAAAGACCTTGCGGCCCAGGGCGCCGACGCCGACGCGGCGATCCGCACCATCACCACCGACGACGTGCGCGCTGCCTGCGACGTGCTCGCCCCGGTGTTCGAGTCGACGGGCGGTGTCGACGGGCGCGTGTCGATCGAGGTCGACCCGCGCTTCGCCTTCGACGCCGACAAGACGGTCGCCCAGGCGATCGAGCTGTGGAAGATCGTCGACCGCAAGAATCTGTTCATCAAGATCCCGGCCACCGAGGCGGGCCTGCCCGCGATCACCTCGGTGATCGCCGAGGGCATCAGCGTGAACGTGACGCTGATCTTCTCGGTGCCGCGCTACCGCGCGGTGATGGGCGCCTACCTCGACGGTCTGCGGCAGGCCAAGGTCGCCGGCCACGACCTGGCCAAGATCCACTCGGTTGCGTCGTTCTTCGTCTCCCGTGTGGACACCGAGATCGACAAGCGGCTCGAGGCGATCGGCACCCCCGAGGCGCTCGCGCTGCGCGGCAAGGCGGGCGTGGCCAACGCCCGGCTGGCCTACGCCGAGTACCAGGACGTGTTCGACGGTGGGGCGCACACCTCCACCTACAACCACCTGGCCTCCCAGGGTGCCAACCGGCAGCGGCCGCTGTGGGCCTCCACCGGTGTGAAGAACCCGGACTACCCCGACACCCTGTACGTCACCGAGCTGGTCGGCCCGAACACGGTCAACACGCTGCCGGAGAAGACGCTGCAGGCCTTCGCCGACCACGGCGAGGTGCGGGGCGACACGCTCAGCGGCAAGGCCGTCGAAGCCGCGCAGGTGTTCAGCGACCTCGAGGCCGCCGGCATCGACCTGGCCGACGTGTTCGAGGTGCTCGAGCGCGAGGGTGTCGACAAGTTCGAGGCCTCCTGGGGTGAGCTGATCGACGCCACCACCGAGGAACTGCGCACCGCGGCGGCAGGGGGCAACTGAACTGATGGCCGGCACAGCAACGACGGACAAGGCGGGGCTGTGGCACAACCCGCTGCGCGACGAACGCGACAAACGGGTGCCTTTCATCGCGGGGCCCTGCTGCATGGTGATCTTCGGTGTCACCGGGGATCTGTCCCGTAAGAAGCTGATGCCGGCCATCTACGACCTGGCGAACCAGGGGCTGTTGCCCCCTGGTTTCGCCCTGGTCGGTTTCGCCCGGCGCAATTACGCCGACGAGGATTTCGCCGCGGTGGTGCTCAGCGCGGTGAAGCAGCACGCGCGCACCCCGTTCCGCCAGGAGGTCTGGGACCACCTGGCCGAGGGGTTGCGTTTCGTGCAGGGCAGTTTCGACGACGACACCGCCTTCGCCACCCTCGCCACCACTCTGAAGGACCTCGACGCCACCCGTGGCACCGGCGGCAATTACGCCTTCTACCTGTCGATTCCACCGAATATGTTCCCGGTGGTCCTCGACCAGCTCTCCGAACACGAACTGGCCAAGGCCGCCCCGCGCCCCGAGGGCTACACCCCGTGGCGGCGGGTGGTGATCGAGAAGCCCTTCGGGCACGACCTGGCCAGCGCCCAGGAACTCAACGCCCTGGTCAACCGGGTGTTCCCGGAGGAGCAGGTGTTCCGCATCGACCACTATCTCGGTAAGGAGACGGTGCAGAACATCCTGGCGTTGCGCTTCGCCAACGAACTCTACGAGCCGATCTGGAACGCCAATTTCGTCGACAGCGTGCAGATCACCATGGCCGAGGACATCGGACTGGGCGGGCGCGCGGGCTATTACGACGGCATCGGCGCCGCGCGCGACGTCATCCAGAACCACCTGCTGCAACTGCTGGCGCTGACCGCCATGGAGGAACCGACCTCCTTCGAACCGATGCAGCTCACCACCGAGAAGATCAAGGCGCTCTCGGCGACCAAACTCGTCGAACCACTCGACGAGACCACCGCGCGCGGCCAGTACACCGAGGGCTGGCAGGGCAGCGAACACGTGGTCGGCCTGCATCAGGAGGAGGGGTTCGACCCGCAGTCGCGCACCGAAACCTACGCCGCGATCACCCTGCACGTGGAGAACCGGCGCTGGGCCGGGGTGCCGTTCTACCTGCGCACCGGAAAACGCCTGGGCCGCAGGGTGACCGAGATCGCGGTGGTGTTCAAGCGCGCGCCGCACCTGCCCTTCGACCAGACCATGACCGAGGAGCTCGGCCAGAACGCTCTGGTCATCCGGGTGCAGCCGGACGAGGGCATCACCCTGCGTTTCGGTTCCAAGGTGCCCGGCTCGGGAATGGAGGTGCGCGATGTGAACATGGACTTCAGCTACGGCGAGGCGTTCACCGAGTCCTCCCCCGAGGCCTACGAACGCCTGATCCTGGACGTGCTGCTCGGCGTGCCGTCCCTGTTCCCCGTCAACGCGGAGGTCGAATTGTCCTGGCGCATCCTCGATCCGGTGATCGCGCACTGGGCCGCCGAGGGCAAACCCGAACCCTACGAGGCAGGCACCTGGGGTCCCACCTCGGCCGACGAGATGCTCGCGCGCAGCGGGCGCGAATGGCGGCGCCCGTGATCGTCGACATGCCCGACACCAACACCGTCGAGGTCGCCAAGCGGATGGTGCAGCTGCGCGAGTCCAACGGTGTCATCACCCAGGGCCGGGTGCTCACCCTTGTCGTGTGCACCCTCGATTCGTCCGAGGCCGAGGATGCCATCGACGCCGCCAACGACGCCAGCCGCGAACACCCCTGTCGCGTGATCGTGCTCGCCCGTGGCGACCGCGACGCCGAGACCAGGCTCGACGCCCAGATCCGCGTGGGCGGTGACGCCGGGGCGGCCGAGGTGATCGTGCTGCGGTTGCAGGGCCCGCTGGTGAACCACGAGAGCAGTGTGGTGACGCCGTTCTTGTTGCCCGACACCCCGGTGGTGGCGTGGTGGCCACGCGGCGCACCGGACTTTCCCTCCCAGGACTCGGTGGGCAAGCTGGCCAAGCGGCGCATCACCGACGCCACGTTCGCGCCCGATCCGCAGGCCGCGCTCGGCAAACGCTGTGCCTCCTACGCGCCCGGCGACACCGACCTGTCGTGGAGCCGCATCACCTACTGGCGGGCGCTGCTCGCGGCCGCGCTGGACGAGCCGCCGTTCGAACCGGTGCTGTCGGTGAGCGTGTCCGGGCTGGCCAGTGAGCCCGCGCTGGATACGCTGGCGGGGTGGTTGGCCGCGCGGCTGGACTGCCCGGTCGTCCGCAGGACCGGTGAGCTGCGGGTGGAGATCCGCCGGGCCACCGATTCGATCGCCATCGCTCGACCGCAATTGGGCAGGACGGCAACGCTGACCCGCACCGGTGCCCCCGACCAGCGAATCGCGCTGGCGCGCCGGGAAACTCGCGATTGTCTCGCCGAGGAACTGCGCCGGCTCGACGCCGACGAGATCTACGCCGAGGCGCTCGCCGGAATCGAAAAGGTGACCTATGAGTGACCGTATCGAGCTGCACGACGAGCTCGGCGAGGAATTCCCCGCCAACACCGTCGAGGTGCACGACGACAAGGAACTGCTCGCCGACGCCGCCGCCGAACGTTTCGTCGCCGTGATCGTCGCGGCCCAGGCCGAGCGCGGCAACGCCTCGGTGTCGCTCACCGGTGGCAGCGACGGCATCCGCCTGCTCGAGAAGGTGCGCCAAGCGCCCGGCGACATCGACTGGTCGAACCTGTACGTCTACTGGGGCGACGAGCGTTTCGTTCCCTCGGGCGACCCGGACCGCAACGAGCTGCAGGCGCGCGAGGCGCTGCTCGACTTCGTCCCGCTCGATCCCGCGAAGGTGTTCCCGATCGCCGCCTCCGACGGCCCGTACGGTTCGCCCGAGGAAGCCGCGGCCGCGTACGCCCAGCTGCTGCACACCGAGCTCGACGAGCGCGGCGACATCGACCTGACGGTGCTCGGCATGGGCCCCGAAGGACATATCGACTCGATCTTCCCGCACTCCCCCGCCGTCCGCGAGCAGACGGATTACGTTGTCGCGGTCCACGATTGCCCCAAGCCGCCACCCACCCGCGTCTCCCTCACCCTGCCCGCCGTGCACCGCTCCCGCCACGTGATGCTGGTGGTCAGCGGTGAAGGCAAGGCCGCCGCGGTAGCCGCCGCCGTCAACGGCGCCTCCCCCGACGACGTCCCCTCCGCAGGCGCGGTCGGCATCGAATCCACCACCTGGGTCATCGACGAAGCCGCCGCGACGGACCTGCTGGTCGACATAGACGACGAAGAAGAGTGACGCGCGACTGACGGTGCCGACCGGTTCGACATGATCGGCACCGTCAGCTTTGTCCGACCGCTCAGACGTCCAACGCCACTCTGGTCGATCCCGATCCCGATCTCGTCCGCGATCGCAGTGACCGTTGTCCGGATTTCCCGCTGCCCGAGCGCATGGACCGCCTCACATACCCGCACGATTCGTCCCTGGTCACACCCCCGATGTCCGCCGAAACGGACCGGCGCGCCTAGTGCCGGACGAGGTGGAACAGAATCTGTCCGGGCTTTCCTCTAGTGGCCGAGTCAGCCGTGGAGAAGGGGTCGCGGCGTTAGCATCGGGGCTCTCGGCATGGCGATCGGCGTCGGCTCGGCTGCGGGCGAGGAGTGGGCAATGGGCGAGGTGGGTAGAGGGTCGGTTGATCTGGATGCAGCGTTCCGGACGGCCGTGGTGGGGCTCGGGGCGGGGGCGGTCGATGCCGGGGCGGGGATCGATGCGGCGTTCGGGTTGGAGTTGTTCGAATCGCAGGTGGCGAGTAGGCATCTCGACCTGGCGGCGCGGCGGCTGGGGGTTGCCAGGCAGGGGTTCTACAGCATCGGGTCGTCGGGGCACGAGGGGAATGCGGCAGTGGCGGCGGCCTTGCGGGTGGATGATCCGGCTTTGCTGCACTATCGGTCCGGGGCGTTCTTCGTGCAGCGGTGCAAACGGGTGTCCGGCCTGGATCCGATCCGGGATGTGCTGCTCGGGGTGGTCGCGGCGGCGAGCGATCCGATCTCCGGTGGACGGCACAAGGTGTTCGGTAGCGCTGCGGCGTCGATCATTCCCCAGACCTCGACCATCGCCTCGCACCTACCCCGCGCCGTCGGCCTCGCGTTCGCGATAGAAAGAGCTGCCCGCCAAGGGATTTCGTGCCGGTGGCCCCGAGATGCCGTGGTGGTGTGCAGTTTCGGTGACGCCTCGGCCAACCACTCCACCGCGACCGGTGCGATCAATGCCGCCGTGCACGCCTCCCACCAGGGTGTGCCGATGCCCATCGTGTTCGTCTGCGAGGACAACGGGCTCGGGATCAGCGTGCCGACACCGGCCGACTGGATCGAGCGCGCCTACGGTCCACGCCCCGGCCTGACCTATCTCGCCGCCGACGGATGCGACCTGCCCGATGTGCTCGGTGCCGCCGAGGACGCGGTGCATCTGGCCCGCACCTGGCGGGTGCCGGTCTTCCTGCACATGCGCACGGTCCGGCTCGGCGGCCACGCGGGTTCGGATGTGGAGGCGGGCTACCGTGGCCCGGCCGATATCGCCGCCGACCTGGCCCGCGACCCCCTCCTCGGCACCGCCCGCTACCTGCTCGCCACCGGCGTCACCGACACATCCGACCTGCTCGCCCGCTACGACCGCATCGCCGACCGGGTGCGCGCGGTCAGCGACGAGGTGGTGCGCGAGGCGAGGCTGGATTCCGCGTCGGCCGTGATCGCTCCCCTCGCCCCGTCCCACCCGCCGGCCGTCCGCGCGGACGTTCTCCGTACGCCGAAGCCCGCCATCGGCACCACGACGACGCCCCGGACCACACTCACACCCACCATCAGCCCCAGGATGACCCTCGCCCAGGCGATCAACCACACCCTCGGTGAACTCCTCGCCCGCGACCCCGACGTGCTGGTCTTCGGTGAAGACGTGGGCCGCAAGGGCGGGGTGTACGGGGTGACGAAGGGTCTGCGGAAGCGATTCGGGGCACGGCGGGTGTTCGACACCTTGCTCGACGAGCAGGCCGTACTCGGCACCGCGCTCGGTACGGCGCTGGCCGGGTTCGTGCCGATTCCGGAGATCCAGTACCTGGCGTATGTGCACAATGCGGCCGATCAGATCCGGGGCGAAGCGGCGACGCTGCAGTTCTTCTCGGCCGGGCGGTACCGCAATCCGATGGCGGTCCGCATCGCGGGTTTGGCCTACCAGAAGGGTTTCGGCGGGCACTTCCACAACGACAATTCCCTTGCGGCGCTTCGGGACATCCCCGGTGTGGTGGTGGCCGTCCCCGCCCGCGCCGACGATGCTGCCGCACTGTTGCGGACGTGCGTCTCGGCGGCGCGGGTGGACGGCCGGGTCTGCGTGTTCGTCGAACCGATCGCCCTGTATCACACCCGCGACCTGCATCCCGGCGACGACGGATGGCTCGCCTCGCCCACCACCGAACACGTCCCGATCGGGAGCGCCCGCGTCTACGGCGACGGCACCGATCTCACCATCGTCACCTTCGGCAACGGTGTCCCGATGAGTTTGCGCACCGCCGATCGACTCGCGGACCGGGGGGTGCGCGCCCGCGTCCTCGATCTGCGGTGGCTGAATCCGTTGCCGATCACGGACCTGCTCGAGCAGGCCGTCGCGACGGGCCGGGTGCTGGTGGCCGACGAGACCCGCCACAGCGGCGGCGTGTCCGAATCGGTCTACGCCGCGCTCCTCGACGCCGGCTACCGCGGCACCCTCGCCCGCGTCACGAGCCTCGACAGTTTCGTGCCGCTCGGCCCCGCCGCGGACACCGTGCTGCTGAGCGAAACGGACATCGAAAAGGCGGCGCTGGCCCTCCTGCACTGAATTTGGTCCCCTTTGCGAGGAATTCGCCGAATCCTGTCGACAAGTACGCGATCGGCGCGGTTTGGTGACCGCGCGCCGGGTACACGCCGCACACACTCGCCTACTCGGAGGATTTCGTCATGAGGACAGGGCTTACACGTTTCGGCATCGCGACGGTGGCGGCAGCGGCGGTCGCCGCGGGTGCGGGGCAGGCCGCGGCGGCACCGGCGACGGTGTCGATCGACGGCAGTATGCAGGTACTCGGGTTGAACATCCTGCACGTCGACGCGCAAGGACAGGGCGACGGGCCCGCCACGGGTACCTACGTCGCCACCGGGCAGTTCGGGAACATGCCGTTGCCGGTGAAGGTCACCGGGCCGGTGACGTGCCTGCGGGTTCAGGGCAACAAGGTGTCGCTGGTGTATCCGATCACCACCGCCGAACCGGTGATGCTGTTCGCACCGGATTCGATGGCCATCCAGATCACGGTGGCCAAGGGCGAGAACGGTGCCTCCAACATGATCGGCTACGGCGTACCGATGCCGACCAGCTCGTTCACCGACTGTCTGCCCGGCGCGACGCCGCTGATGTTCGACGGAACGATCGACATCAGCTGACCCGACCCCTCTTGCCGGGGCGCGCGTCCGCCGCCTCGGCTGCCCTCCGGGGACACACCCGCCGCCGAAAACGGGCCGCGGGCACGCCATGTGCCGTAGGTTTGCCGGGAACATTTCAGCGGTGCGGTGTCAACCCATGGAGGCGTGTTCACGGTGCGGTCGGATGTCGGGGTCACCTGCCCACTGTCCCAAGCGCAATGGAGCTGGTGGCTGGCCCAGCAGTTGCACCCCGAGGTCCCCGCCACGGTCGCGATGTACCTGGATCTGACCGGCGCGGCCGACCTCGACCTGCTCGTCCGCTGCACCCGGCGGGCCGCCGCCGAATTCGAATCTCCCCATGTGCGGCTCACTCTCGTGGACGGCATCCCGCACCAATTCGTCGACTCCGCGACTCCGCTGGCCTTCGACATCGTCGACCTGTCCACCGCCCCCGACGCCGTCGCGGTGGCTCTCGACCACATGGAACGCGACCACAGCGCCCCTCTCGACCCGCTCGCCCCCGATCTGACCGTCGCCTCGATCTTCATCATCACCCCCACCCGCCACCTGCTGTACCTGCGCAGCCACCACATCGTCCTCGACGGTATGGGCGCCGCCGCCCTCCTCGCCCGAACGGGCGACCTCTACCGCACCGCCCTCCGAGAGACGAGCGTCCTCGACGAATCGCAGCACGCCGCCCCACAGCCGAGCAGGGCAGCCAAGTCGGACCAAAGACCGTTGACAGTCGCGCAATTGCTGGAAGAGGACCGCGCCTACAAAGCATCCTCCCGCGCCGAAGCCGACCGCAGCTACTGGCGTCAGCAGTTGACCCGGGTCGGTGAGCCGGTGAGCTTGACACGCCGGGCGGCGGCACCCGCGCCCCGCCCGCATCAGGTGAACACCACCCTCGATGCCGGAACCGTGCGGCAGCTCGCGGACGCCAAGGCCCGGCACGGTGCGACGTTCCCGGAGCTGGTCATCGCCGCTTTCGCCGGCTATCTGGCGCGGATGACCGGGAGCGCGGAGGTGACCCTGACCATCCCGGTCACCGCGCGACCGACCGCCGTGCTGCGCCGTTCGGCGGGTTCGATGTCGAATGTGGTTCCGCTGCGGCTGTCCGGATTGGACGACATCACCGTCGGCGCTGTCATCGCGCAGGTGCGGGCGGCGGTGATCGGGGCGTTGCGTCATCAACGGCACCGGCACGAGGACATCCGCGGCGACCACCCCACCCTGCGGGAGGGGTTCGGTCCGGTGGTCAACACCCTCGCCTTCACCGAGCCCTTACACCTGGGCCCGCTGTCGGGTCAGGTGCGTTTGCTCGCCCTGGGTCCGGTCACGGATCTGCATGTCAACGGCTACCAGATCGGCCCGGACGAGGTCTCCATCGACTTCCAGGCCAACCCCGCCCGCTACTCCCACGACGCCGTCCTCACCCACCACGGCACGTTCCTCACCTACTTCACCCACTTCCTCACCGCCCACCCCCACGACTCCATCACCATGCACGCCCCGACCGCCGCTTCCATGCGGTCACCGAACTGGTTGTCCCCCAATGCGGTACGCCCGAACACAGCATCACGAACCCTGCCCGAACTCCTGCGCTCAGCTCTCTCGACACCACACCGAGCCGACACACTGCGACCGGCACCGCAGACGGACACCTGGCCACCGACACAGTCAACCCGCTACGCCCCGCCGACGGCGGGCAACAACGCTACCTGTGAATCCGCGTATTCCGCAGTCGCACTGCAAGATCGGGATCGTACGCTCACCTACTCCGAGCTGGACGAGATCTCGTCGCGGTGGGCCCGGGCACTCCTCGTACGCGGCGCCGGGCCCGGGGCATTCGTCGTCGTCGCGATTCCGCGTTCGCTGGAATCGGTGGTGGCGTTGTGGGCGGTGGCGAAGACCGGGGCCTGCTTCGTCCCCGTCGATCCGGACGAACCCGCGAACCGGTTGTCCACCATCATCGCGCGCTGTGGGGCACGGCTCGGGGTGACGGTTTCGTGGGTGAGCGTCGGCTGCGACGCGATCACCTGGCTCGCCATCGACGACCCGGCCGAGGCGAACCGCTACCCGGGTACCCCGGTCGGTGACCACGATCGTCCTCGGCCGCTGCTGCCGGGTGATCCGGCCTACGTGATCCACACCTCGGGCACCACCGGCACACCCAAAGGTGTCGTCGTCGCTCACCACGCACTGGGTGATCTCACCGACTACCTGCTGAAACAGTATGCGCTGGAACGTGATTCGGTCCTTCTACACTCCCACAGCGCCACCTACGACGCGCACCTGCTCGAGCTGCTCGCCGGTTTCGCGGCAGGTGCCCGGGTGGTTGTCGCCCCGCCGACGGTCGTGGCCGGTCAGGAAATGGCCGAGCTGATCCGCGCTACCGGCTGCACCGTCTTCCAGACAGCGCCCGCCGTGCTCGCCACGCTGTCACCCGAGCAACTCCCGACCGTCGAGGTCGTCGCGATCGGTGGCGAGGCGTGCCCGGCGGCGCTGATGGCCGAGTGGGCAACGCGGGTGCGGTTGTTCAACGGGTACGGGCCGACCGAGACCACCATCATGGTGACCGAGACGGATGCCATGCGCCCCGACGGCGCGGTGACGGTGGGTCATCCCCTCCCGGGCGTGTCCGCGTGGGTCCTCGATACGCGCCTGCGGCAGGCGCCGGTCACTGCGCGGGGTGAGCTGTATGTGGGCGGCGCGTGTGTCGCCGACGGCTATCTGAACGACCCGGCCGCCACCGCGTCACGTTTCGTCGCCGACCCGTTCGGTGACGGCTCCCGCCTGTACCGCACCGGCGATCTGGTCAGTGCGCGACCCGACGGAGAGTTCGAATTCTTCGGCAGGCTCGACGCCCAGCTCGAGGTCCACGGCCGGCGTATCGAACCCGCGGAGATCGAGGCGACGCTGCTCACCGAACCCGAGATCGCCTACGCCGTGGTCACCGTCGCCGATGCGGGCACACCGGGCGCGCGCCTGATCGGCTACGTGGTTCCAGTACCGGGAAGGCACGTCGACACCGCCGCCGTCCTGGCCCGATTGCGTGCCGCACTGCCGCAAGCCATCGTCCCGACCACCCTGATCGAACTCGAGCGACTTCCCCTGGGCGGCAACGGGAAAGTCGTGCGCTCCGCCCTCCCCGCACCGACGATCACCACGAACCCCACCCGTCCACCGGCCACCGAGCTCCAACGCCTGATCGCCGACCGCATCGCCGCAACGCTCGGCACCCCCGTCGGCCTCGACGACGACTTCTTCGAACTCGGCGGCAATTCTCTTCTCGGCGTGCTGGTTTCGTCCGACATCGCCGCCGCGACCGGCGTCCCCGTCACCGTGCGCTGGCTCTACACCAGCCCGACCGTGCAGGCGCTGGCCGAACGCATCGCCACCTTCGACGGTCACAGCGGCGACGACGACGCCCTCGGCACCGTTCTCGTCCTGCGCCGCAGGGGTTCTCGCCCACCCCTGTTCTGCGTGCACTCCGCGGTGCCGCTGGCGTGGTGCTACGCGGGCCTGGCCGGGTATCTGCCCGACCGCCCCGTCTACGGCCTGCAGGCCACCGAACTCACCGGCACCCCGACCATCGACGACCTGGTCGAGCACTACCTCGCCGCCATCCTCGAACTCCGACCCGACGGCCCGTACCACCTGCTCGGCTGGTCGCTGGGCGGCCAGATCGCCCACGCCCTCGCCGTCCGCCTGCGCGACACCGGCGCCCGGGTCGGCGTGCTGACCATGCTCGACAGCGTCGTCTACACCCCGGAGGAACCACCCACGCCGCGCATGCGCGACCTGCTGACCCACCTGCTCGGCGACGAACCCGACGACGCCGACGCTGCCCCCGAGGTCACCGCCACCGAAGCGGCCGCGATCCTCGCGAGCACGAAAACCTCCTTCGGCACCGGACTTTCGGCCAGCCAGCTCGAACGCCTGCACCGGGGTTATCTCGCGGGTGTGCGGTTGTCGCACACCTACCGCCCCGCGCGCTTCGACGGTGGCCTGCTGTATTTCTCGGCGACGCGCGGCGTGACCGCGATGTTCGACGCCGACATGTGGCAGCCGTTCGTCACGGGCAAGGTGGTCGAGCATCCGGTCGAGGCCACCCACGCCCAGCTCACCAACACTTCGGTCTTGGCCCACATCGGCCCGCTGCTCGCTCGTCACCTCGACCGGGTGGAAGAACCTTCCGAACCGGCACTCGCGACTACCGCAGCCGACGAGCCGTGGTGATCACCACCCCGAAAACCGGTACCACACACCGTCATACGGTCGGTAGGTCTCGTCGTACTCACCGGTCGGCTCGGGTGCGCCGCCGGGCAGATAGGCGAAGCCGACCCTGCCGATGAGCTCGCCGGGGGTGCGGAAGAGGCATCCGCCGTCTTCCCGGTAAACCTTCGTCACGGTGAACACGCCGATGCGCTGGTCGTCGGTGGACGACTCACACGCCTGCGCGGCGCGTTCGAAGTCCGCTTTGGACAGGGACCAACCGAATCGCTGCGTGGCACCTGTTCCGCCGAGCACCGCGGTGAGCACAACGATCACCGGTGCGACCACGGTCAGCCAGGTCCCACGAAAAGCCACCAACCCGACGATCCCGAACGCGAACCACAGCACACCGACTGCAACGAGCACCACGAAGGCGACCAGCAGGCGTTCGATCGGCCCATCGACCATTTCCTGCCAGAACACGACCCCACAGCACAGTGCGGTCGCGACCGCGATGCAGCGCATGACGACGGTCCACCAGGTCGGCACCGGCCGACGGGATCGCACGACTCCCCCAGAGTTCATGACCGTCACCGTACGTGGCGGATCACCCCTGCGGAATCAGGAGAACTTGATCTCCAGGCCGATACCGAGAATGGCGATCAGCCAGACGATGCCGACGAAGATGGTGACACGGTCGAGGTTCTTCTCGACGACGGTGGAACCCGACAGGCTCGACTGCACGCCGCCACCGAAGAGGCTGGACAGGCCGCCGCCCTTGGCGCGGTGCAGCAGCACCAGCAGCACCAACAGCACGCTGGTGATCACAAGGAGGATATCGAGGAACAGCGACATGGCGACCATCCTAGGTGCTGGGCGGGCGCCCGGTCTAACCAGGCTCGACAGCGACCAGATGCGAGACGGTCTCGGGGCCCGCGGCGTAGTGCGCCACGGCCTGTTCGATCTCGCGATCACGCGCGGTGAGCCGCACCTGATGCTGATGCATATGCTCGGCCCACGAGCGCACGACGAACGCCTCGACGAACCGGTCGACGGTCCCGACGTCGCGATACAGCCGCCACTCCATCGCCCCCGTGCGCTGTCGCGACCGTCCGACCAGGGCCATCGCGTCGGTGAAGGCCGGTACGTCCTCCGGCGGCACGTCGTAACCGCGCAGCACGAGCACGGGCCCGTCGGTGGGGTCGGGTTCGACGACGAGTTGCGGTTCGGGCCAGTACGCGGCCGGTGAGAGGTCGATCTCCTCGACGTTGTGCCGGATCGGCCACCACACCGTGCTCACCGCGCACGCCCCGAGCAGCACCGCCGCGATCAGCAATGCGGTGACGGCGCCGTAGGCCCCGGCGACCAGACCCCACAGCAGCGAGCCGATGGCCTGCCCACCCATGAACACCAGCATGTACACCGACAGCCCGCGGGCACGCACCCAGGCGGGCAGCAGCAACTGCATGGTCGAGTTCAGTGTCGACATGGCGAGCAGCCAGGCCAGCCCGGCGCCGACGAGCAGCACGAGCACCAGCACGACACTGTGCACCAGCGCGGTCGCCACCGCACCGATCCCGAACAGCACGGCGGCCAGCGCCAACCGCTGAGTCGGCGTGAACAGCACCCGCAACCGCGACAACCCGAGTGCACCGCACACCGCACCGAGCCCGAGCGCGCCGAGCAGCAGACCGTACCCGTCGGAGGCCAGCCCGAGCCGGTCGTGCGCGATCACCGGAAGCAGAGACCACACCGCACTCGCGGGCGCGATGAACAGAATGGAGCGGAACAACACCCGCCGGATGGCGGGCGCGGCCCGGATGAACCGGGTGCCCGCCTGCAATGCGGCCAGCGGACGTTCGCTCGGCAGCGAGCGCACCCGGACCGGCCATTTCGACGCCAGCAACACCGCGACGATGCCGACGAACGAGAGCGTGTTGAACCCGAACACCACCGTCGGCCCGGCCACCGAAACCAGCACACCCGCCACGGCGGGTCCGACCGCGCGACCGATGTTCACGCTCATACTGCCCAGCGCCGCCACCGAGGTGATCTGGTCGCGCGGCACGAGCTCGGGCTGGATCGCCTGCCACGCGGGTGCGGTGAGCGCCTGACCGCAGCCGAGCAGGAACAACAGCGTGAGCAGCACCGCGGGCGTGGTGTGGCCGGTCGCGGTGAAGACGGTCAACGTCAGCGAGGCCACCGCCATGCCTGCCTGCGCGCCGAGCAGCAACCGCCGCCGATCGATCAGATCCGCCAGCACCCCGGACGGAATGGACAGCAACATCACCGGCAGCGTGATCGCGGTCTGCACGAACGAGACGAGCACTGCGGCATTGGGTTGGTCGACGAGAATCCACTGTGCGCCGACGGTCTGCATCCAGGTGCCCAGATTCGACACGAGCTGCGCGATCCACAACGCCCGGAACACCGGCGACCGCAGCGGAGCCCAGGTCGACACCCGCTCACCCGCCACACCCGTCACATTCCCGAGCATATCCCCGGCCCCCCACCTGGACGCACGCTCACCACGCTGTGGTGGCGGCATCGGCCGAGAGCCCAACGCCACCAGCGCGTGGTGATCTTGATCGGCTGTCGCCGGGCGGACGTACGATGGGCCGATGCCGGGATTCCCGCTCCGCCTCGCCGCTCTCTGTGCGCTCGCCGTCGCGGCAGGCGCCTGTTCGTCCGGTGATTCGGGTGACGCGCCACCGAAGCCGACGCCGATGGGGCATACCTATCTGTCGACGCGGGTGGAGGGTGGGGCGATTCCCGGCGGCGGTCCGATGACGCTCACTTTCGACGACGGCCGGATCACCGCGAACTCCGGGTGCAACACCAGCAGCGGCACCGTCGACCTGAGCGACAACGTGCTGCGCACCTCCCGGCTCGCCGGCACCCTGATGGGCTGTCCCGGCGAACGCGGCCAGGCCGACGCCTGGCAGAACTCGTTCCTCGAGGCGAGCCCCGCCTGGCGGCTCGACGGCGACAACCTGATCCTCACCGGCAAGGACGTCACCGTCCACCTCACCGACAAGAAGATCGTCACCCCGGACAAACCGCTGACCGGGACCACCTGGATCGCGACCACCCTGCTCACCCCGGATGCCAAGGTCCGCTCGGCCGCGCTCGACGAGGCCCGGCCCACCCTCACGATCACCGCCGACGGCCAGGTCAGCGGCACCACCGGATGCAACCGCCTGACCGGCACCGCGCAGCTCAGCCCCGGCGACGAGGTGAGCTTCGAGGTCGCCACCACGAAAATGATGTGCCCGCCGGAGGTGATGGAAGTCGAACAGCACGTCCTCGGTGTCCTCGACGGTCACACCGAGGCCACCATCGACGCCGACACCCTCACCCTGCGCAATGCCAACGGCACGGGCCTGGAACTGCGCGCTCAGTAGCAATACGAAAGGCCGGAACCCGATTTCACGGATTCCGGCCTTTCGGCACAGCAGAACAGGTCAGGGCAGCGGACCACCGGCGGCGATCGCGGACAGGGTGGCGAACTCGTCACCCTTGAGCGAGGCACCGCCGACGAGCGCGCCGTCGATATCCGGCTGACCGATCAGTTCGCCGATGTTCTTGGCGTTCACCGACCCGCCGTAGAGCACGCGGACACCGGCGGCGACCTCCGGGGAGGCCAGCTTCTCCAGCTCGCCGCGGATCGCACCGCACACTTCCTGCGCGTCGGCCGCCGAGGCCACCTTGCCGGTGCCGATGGCCCACACCGGTTCGTAGGCGATGACGACCTTCGAGATCTCCTCGGCCGTCAGACCTTTCAGCGAACCACGCAGCTGCTCGAGGTTGAACTCGACGTGCGTGCCCGCCTCGCGAACACCGAGCCCCTCGCCGATGCAGACGATCGGGGTGAGGTCGTTCTTCAGCGCCTGCTTGGCCTTGGCCAGCACAGTGGCGTCGTCTTCGGTGTGGTACTGCCGCCGCTCCGAATGCCCGACCACCACGAAGGTGCAGCCCAGCTTGGCCAGCATCGACCCGCTGATCTCACCGGTGTAGGCACCCGAATCGTGCACCGACACGTCCTGCGCACCATAGGTGAGCAGCAGCTTGTCGCCGTCGACGATCGACTGCACGCTGCGGATGTCGGTGAACGGCGGGATGACCGCCACATCGACCTTCGCGAAGTACTTCTCCGGCAGCGCGAACGCCACCTTCTGCACCAGCGCGATGGCCTCGAGGTGGTTGAGGTTCATCTTCCAGTTGCCCGCGATGAGCGGCTTACGTGCTGCCATCGCTCACCCCTCCAGCACCGAAATACCGGGCAGCTCTTTGCCTTCCAGGTATTCCAGGGACGCGCCACCACCGGTGGAGATGTGCGAGAAGCCGTCGTCGGGCAGGCCGAGGGTGCGCACGGCCGCGGCCGAGTCACCGCCGCCGACGACCGTGAACGCACCCTTGCCGGTGGCGGTCACGATGGCTTCGGCGACACCACGGGTGCCCGCGGCGAACTTCTCGAACTCGAACACGCCCATCGGGCCGTTCCAGAACACCGTCTTGGCCTCGGTGAGCAGTGCGGCGAACCGCGACACCGACTCCGGGCCGATGTCCAGGCCCATCCAGCCGTCGGGGATCTCGGTCGAGGCGACGGTCTTGCTGTCGGCGTCGGCCGCGAACTTGTCGGCCGCCACGATGTCGACCGGCAGGTGCAGCACGTCGCCGAAGCGCTCGAGCAGGCCCTTGCAGGTGTCGATCATCTCTTCCTGCAGCAGCGAACTGCCGACCGAAACACCCTGTGCGGCAAGGAAGGTGAAGCACATGCCGCCGCCGATCACCAGGGTGTCGACCTTGGGGGCGAGCGCCTCGATCACCGCGAGCTTGTCGGAGACCTTGGAACCGCCGAGCACCACCGCGTACGGGCGGGCCGGGTCCTGGGTGAGCTTCTGCAGCACCTCGACCTCGGCGGCGACCAGCGTGCCCGCGTAGTGCGGGAGCAGCTCGGCCACGTCGTAGACCGAGGCCTGCTCGCGATGCACAACGCCGAAGCCGTCGGACACGAACGCGCCGTCGTCGCCGACCAGTTCCACGTACGCCGCCGCCAGCTTGGCCCGCTCGGCGTCGTCCTTGCTGGTCTCGCGCGCGTCGAAACGCACGTTCTCGAGCAGCAGCACGTCACCGTCGGTGAGGCCCTCCGAGCGCGAGAGCGCGTCGTAGCCGACCACGTCACCGGCCAGCTGGACATTGCGCCCCAGCAGTTCGGCCAATTTCGTGGCCACGGGGGCCAGCGAGAACTTCGGGTCCGGCGCACCCTTCGGGCGGCCGAGGTGCGCCATCACGACGACCTTGGCGCCCGCTTCGACCAGCGCCTGGATCGTCGGCACCGAGGCGATGATGCGGCCCGGGTCGGTGATCTGGCCGTTGTCGTCGAGGGGGACGTTCAGGTCGGAGCGCACGAGCACGCCCCGACCCTCGACACCCTCGGCCAGGAGATCCTGGAGTGTCTTGACCGTCATCGCGTCAGAGCGACTTGCCGACGAGACCGATGAGGTCGGCGAGGCGGTTGGAGTAGCCCCACTCGTTGTCGTACCAGGACACGACCTTGACCTCGTTGCCGATGACCTTGGTCAGCGGGGCGTCGTAGATCGAGGAGTGCGGGTCGGTGACGATGTCGCTCGACACGATCGGGTCGACGTTGTACTTGAGGATGCCCTTCAGCGGGCCCTCGGCGGCAGCCTTCATCGCGGCGTTGATCTCGTCGATGGTGGCGGGCTTGGCCAGCGTGGCGGTCAGGTCGGTGACCGAGCCGGTCGGGACCGGGACGCGCAGCGCGTAGCCGTCGAGCTTGCCCTGCAGCTCGGGCAGCACCAGGCCGATGGCCTTGGCCGCACCGGTGCCGGTGGGCACGATGTTCAGGGCCGCGGCGCGGGCGCGACGCAGGTCCTTGTGCGGCGCGTCCTGCAGGTTCTGGTCCTGGGTGTACGCGTGGATGGTGGTCATCAGGCCCTGGACGATGCCGAACTCGTCGTTGAGCACCTTGGCGATGGGGCCGAGGCAGTTCGTGGTGCACGAGGCGTTGGAGATGATGTTCTGGCTGCCGTCGTACTTGTCGTCGTTGACGCCCATCACGATGGTGATGTCCTCGCCGGAGGCCGGCGCGGAGATGATGACCTTCTTCGCACCCGCGGACAGGTGACCCTTGGCCTTGGCGGCGTCGGTGAAGATACCGGTCGACTCGACGACGATGTCCACGCCCAGTTCGCCCCACGGCAGCGCCGACGGGCCTTCCTTGATGGCGAGCGCCTTGATGCGCTGCTCGCCGACGACGATGGTGTCACCGTCGACGGACACGTCCTGCGGCAGGCGACCCAGGATCGAGTCGTACTTCAGGAGCGTCGCAAGAGTGTTGATGTCGGTGAGGTCGTTGACCGCGACGATCTCGATATCGGTCTTGCCGACAGCCTTCAGCGCCTCCACCGCACGGAAGAAGTTACGTCCGATACGACCGAAGCCGTTGATACCTACCCGGACAGTCACGTTATCGCTCCTCAGCTTTCAAGCGGATTCATTCCGACGGTCACCACAGTAGTAGCCGACCCAACCCCACCGACAGCCACCTGCGGTTTGTGAGTCGCGCGCCCCTGAGCACCTGGAATGCACAGAGTAAAGGGCATAGCGATCGCACATGACCGCTATGCCCTAAACGTCGGATACGCCACAACCGCGTGGCGCGAATCCTCAGGCGTCGTCGAGAAGTTCGGCCGTCACCGCCGACTCGGTATCGGGGATACCGAGGTCCTTGGCGCGCCGGTCGGCCATCGACAGCAGGCGCCGGATGCGGCCCGCGACAGCGTCTTTCGTCATCGGCGGCTCGGCGAGCTGACCCAGTTCCTCCAGCGAGGCCTGCCGGTGCTGCACGCGCAGCTTGCCCGCCGCGGCCAGGTGGTCGGGCACGTCGTCGGCGAGGATCTCGAGCGCGCGCTCCACCCGGGCCGCGGCCGCGACGGCCGCGCGGGCCGAGCGGCGCAGGTTGGCGTCGTCGAAGTTGGCCAGCCGGTTGGCCGTCGCGCGCACCTCGCGGCGCATGCGGCGCTCCTCCCAGGTGAGCCTGGTGTCCTGGGCGCCCATGCGGGTGAGCAACGCGCCGATCGCCTCGCCGTCACGCACCACCACCCGGTCGGTGCCGCGCACCTCACGGGCCTTGGCGGTGATCCCGAGCCGACGGGCCGCGCCGACCAGCGCCAGCGCCGCCTCCGGGCCAGGGCAGCTCACCTCGAGCGCGGAGGACCGCCCCGGCTCGGTGAGCGAACCGTGGGCGAGAAAAGCACCGCGCCAGGCGGCTTCGGCGTCACCGATGCTGCCGCCGACCACCTGGGCTGGCAATCCGCGCACCGGCCTGCCGCGCACGTCGAGCAGCCCGGTCTGGCGGGCCAGCGCCTCGCCCTCCTTGGACACCCGGACCACATAGCGGGAGGTCTTGCGTAAGCCACCCGCGCCGAGCACGTGCACATCGGAGCCGTAGCCGTACAACTCGAAGATCTCGCGGCGCAGCCTGCGGGCGATGGACCCCATGTCCACCTCGGCTTCCACGATCACCCGGCCCCCGACGATGTGCAGACCGCCCGCGAATCGCAGCAATGCCGACAATTCCGCCTTGCGTGAGCTGACCTGCGACACCACGAGCCTGCTCAGCTCGTCCTTCACCTCGGCTGTCATCGCCACGAGACGCGCTCCTTTCCCACCGACCCCGAACGCTCATCTGCAACACTGTGCACATCCGTGGCACTGTGCTGTCTCTCGACTCGAAGCCCAGCCAGTTGCGACCGCGGCGACCGAATCAGCTGATCCAGTGCGGCGGCTAGTTTTCCGGGATGATGCCGATCCGTTCCCGGCTCGGCCACATCGCAGAACGTTACCCGTGCGCGCAACTGTTCGGCGGCTCTTGACACATGTTCCCGCTGCCGCCCCTCGGGCACCGACGCCGAGTCGACGAGCACCTCGTCGACCGCGAAACCCGGTGCGTGCTGGGACAATACATGGAGGTGACGCTCGGCGGAAAAGCCGGCCGTCTCCCCCGGCTCCGCGGCCAGATTCAGCACGAGTACCTTACGTGCCCTGGTGCGGACAAGCGCGTCGCGCAGACCGGGGACGAGCACGTGCGGGATCACACTGGTGAACCACGAACCCGGCCCGAGCACAACGACATCCGCGTGTTCGATCGCCGAGACGGCCGCCGGGCTGGCCGGTGGATCCGAGGGAATCAGCCGCACCCGGCGGACCTTACCCGGTGTGGTCGCCACCGCGACCTGACCGCGTACACACCGGCCGACTCGCGGATCCGATTCCAGCCCCGATACTTCCGCCTCGATGTCGAGCGGGATCGGCGACATCGGCAGCACCCGGCCCGTGATGCGCAGCAGCCTGCCCACCTCGTCGAGCGCCGCGACCGGGTCGCCGAGGATGTCGGTGAGTCCGGCGAGCAGCAGGTTGCCGAGCGAGTGCCCGGCGAGCGCGCCGGATCCGCCGAAACGATGCTGCACGGTGGTCGCCCAGATGCCGTCGGCGTCCTCGGCCAGCGCGGCGAGCGCCATCCGCAGGTCACCGGGCGGGAGCATGCCGAGTTCGGCGCGCAGGCGTCCGGATGACCCACCGTCGTCGGCGACCGTGACCACGGCGGTGATCCGCCTGGTCAGCCTGCGCACGGCGGTGAGTGTCGCGTACAGGCCGTGACCACCGCCCAGCGCGACGACGGCTGGGTCGGCTTCCCATCCACTCATTCGCGCCCCAGGTCCCGATGCACCACGCGCACGACGTCGACCGCCGCGGGGCCGGTGTCGGCACCGATGCGTTCGCCGAGCGCCTCGGCGATCGCGACGCTGCGGTGTTTCCCGCCGGTGCACCCCACTGCCACCGTCATGTATCGCTTCCCCTCTTGCCGGTATCCGGTCGTGGTCAGGTCGACCAGGTGGTGGCAGGTGCGCAGGTAGTCCTGCGCGCCCGGCTGCGACAGCACATAGTCGCTGACCACCGACTCCTGGCCCGTGTGTTCCCGCAACTCGGGAATCCAATGCGGATTCGGCAGGAAACGCACATCCAACACCGTGTCGGCGTCGAGTGGAACACCGTACTTGAAACCGAAGGACTGCACAGTGAGCTGCAGCGCGGCGGGCACGCCCGCGCCGTACACCTCTTCCAGCTTGCGGTGCAGCTGGTGGATCGACAGCTCGGTGGTGTCGATGACGACATCGGCGGCGGCCTTCACGGCCGACAGCCGGACCCGTTCGGCGGTGATGCCCGCCGAGAGGGTGCCGTCGGGGCTGTCGCTCTGCAGCGGATGCCTGCGCCTGGCGAAGCCGAAACGCCGGATCAGCACGTCGTCGGAGGCCTCGAGGAACAGCACCCGCGTACGGATGCCCGCCGCACGCAACTGTTCGGTGACACCGGAGAGGTCACCGGTGAAGAACCGGCTCCGCACGTCCATGACCAGCGCGAGCCGCCGGATCGGCGGGTCGGCGGCGGCACCGAGTTCGACCATGCGGCCGATCAGTTCCGGTGGCAGATTGTCGGTGACGTACCAGCCGAGATCCTCCAGGACGCGCGCGGCAGTGCCGCGGCCCGCGCCGGACAAGCCGGTAACGATGACCACTTCTACTGGCTGCTGTGTGTCGGTGACTGTCCCGGCGTTGTCCGGTGCCGCCCCCGCCTTGTTGTTCGATTCGACGCTTGTCATGTCCTACCGGATCCGTTTCTGGGTGCCTTTCGATCATTCCGCACCGGTTCGGGTATCGGGCGCAGACACAACGTACGGCACTCGCAATGTTGCGTCTCGCTGATCGCTACGTGCTGTTGAGTGCCTCGAGTACCGCTTTGGCCGTGGAAACGCCGATTCCGGGCACCGCGGTGATCTCGTCGACCGTCGCGTCCTTGATCCGCGCGACCGAACCGAAATGGGTGACCAGCGCGGCGCGTCGCGTCTCGCCGAGCCCGCGCACCGAGTCGAGTGCCGACGCCGTCATCCGGCGGGAGCGCTTGCTGCGGTGGAAGTTGATGGCGAAGCGGTGCGCCTCGTCGCGCACGCGTTGCAGCAGGAAGAGCGCCTCGCTTGTCCTCGGCATGATGACCGGATCCGGTTCGCCGGGGACCCATACCTCTTCCAGGCGTTTGGCCAGGCCGATCACCGCCACATCGGTGATGCCGAGTTCGTCGAGCACCTCCGCGGCGGCGGCGACCTGCGGTGCGCCGCCGTCGACGACGTAGAGGTTGGGTGGATAGGCGAAGCGGCGCGGTTTGCCGGTCGTCGGATCGATGCCGGGGCGTGAGCCGGGCTCGTCGGTGTCGTCGGCGGCGAGTTCCGCAGGCAGGTCGACGGGCTGCTGGCGTTCGCGCGCCAGCCGGGCGAAGCGGCGACGGGTCACCTCGGCGATGCTGGCGACGTCGTCGGAGCGGCCGCCGCCCGCGGCCTCCTTGATGGCGAAGTGGCGGTACTCGGATTTGCGGGCCAGGCCGTCCTCGAACACCACAAGCGAGGCGACCACGTCGGTGCCCTGCACATGGCTGATATCGACGCATTCGATGCGCAGCGGGGCACTGTCGAGTTCGAGTGCGTCCTGGATGTCTTGCAGCGCTTGCGATCTCGACGTGAGATCGCCCGCGCGCTTGAGCTTGTGCTGGGCAAGCGCCTCACCAGCGTTGCGCTGCACGGTTTCGGCGAGCGCCTTCTTGTCACCGCGCTGCGGGATGCGCAGCGACACCGCCGAACCGCGCAGTTTGCTCAACCACGCCTGGATCTCGGGCGCGTCGGCGGGCAGCACCGGGACGAGCACCTCGCGCGGGACGACGTTCGCCGCCTCGGGTTCCACACTCGTGTCGGCCATGGCGGCCTGTTCGCCGTAGAACTGGGTGAGGAACTGTTCGACGAGGGCGGCGAGTTCGGTGCCGGACTCGGCGATGTCGAGCGCGTCGCCGGATTTGTCGACCACCCAGCCGCGCTGGCCACGCACGCGCCCGTCGCGCACGTGGAAGATCTGCACGGCGGCCTCGAGTTCGTCGGTGGCGAAGGCGATCACGTCGGCATCGGTGCCGGTGCCGAGCACCACCGCCTGCTTCTCGAGCGCCCGGCGCAGGGCCTGCACGTCGTCGCGCAGGCGGGCGGCGGTCTCGAAGTCGAGGTCGTCGGCGGCCTCGTGCATGCGGCGTTCGATGGCGCGGACCATCTTGTCGGTCTTGCCGGACAGGAAGTCGCAGAAGTCGTCGACGATGTGTCGGTGCTCGTCGGCGCTGACCCGGCCGACGCACGGCGCCGAGCACTTGTCGATGTAGCCCAGCAGGCAGGGGCGCCCGATCTGGTTGTGCCGCTTGAAGACTCCGTTGGAACAGGTGCGCGCGGGAAACACCCGA
The DNA here is from genome assembly GCF_020216065.1 of Nocardia rosealba. Classification (GTDB taxonomy): domain Bacteria; phylum Actinomycetota; class Actinomycetes; order Mycobacteriales; family Mycobacteriaceae; genus Nocardia; species Nocardia rosealba. The sequence continues at coordinate 506,393 of NZ_JAIWNA010000003.1, read as the reverse complement.
AGCAGCAGGTCGAGAGTTTCGCGGATGGCCCAGGCGTGAGCGTAGGGGCCGAAGTAGCGCACGCCCTTCTTGCGGGCGCCCCGGTAGACGAAAAGCCGCGGATATTCCTCGTTGAGGGTCACCGCCAGCACCGGGTAGGACTTGTCGTCGCGGTAGCGCACATTGAAGCGCGGATCGAATTCCTTGATCCAGTTGTATTCGAGCTGTAGCGCCTCGACCTCGGTGGACACCACGGTCCACTCCACGCTCGCGGCCGTTGTCACCATCTGCCTGGTGCGCGGATGCAGTGAGGCGACGTCGGCGAAGTAGGAGTTCAACCGGCTGCGCAGGCTCTTGGCCTTACCGACATAGATCACCCGCCCGTAGGCGTCCCGGAATTTGTACACACCGGGTTCGACGGGAATCGTGCCCGGCGCCGGCCGGTATGTCGCGGGATCTGCCACGTATCCAGGGTAGCGAGGCCTACCGACAATCCCGCCCCCCGTGCTGGGTGGGACGGCACGGGCGAACCGTCGGGTCCGGCGCCGGAGGCCGGTGTGTAGCGTTGATGTTCGGCTTGCCGCCGGAAAGGACCCCCGATGACCAACGCCCCCGCCCTGCACCCCTACGACGACCTGGACGACGAGGCGACCCCGTCGTGGCTGATGCCCGCCACGGTGCGCGGCGCACGCTTGATCGCCCTGGTCTCGGCGGCGGTCGGCGTGGTGCTGATCGTGATCGGTGCCGCACTCGGCAAGCAGAGCCCACTCGGCGTGGTGGTCGGCTACCTCCCGACCTTCGCCCTGGTCCCGCTGGTCGTGCTCTTCGGCCGGGCGGGCGACCGCGTGCGCGTCGCCGCGGTGACCCTGGCGGCCGTCGGCGCACTCACCTCCTGCACCGGCATCCTCACCGGCCTCCCGCCGGGCGCCGTGGGCATCGTCGCCTCGGGCGCCGTCGCCGCGCTCCTGCTCCGCCCGTCCGCCGAGACCTGGTTCACCCGCGAACGCTGACACGCGCCGCCGCCACGATCTGTGCGTGGCCGCCGGTCGCACGTTGGCGCGACCGCGAACTCTCGGGCCGCGGGACGGGGCGACCGCGGGGCACCTACTCGGTCGGCGCGGCGATCGGGATGGTCCCGGTGACCGTGTCGATCCCCTATCCCGTCGTGATTCCGTGTAGCGCCAGGGCATCGATCAGGGCGCGCGGCCGGGCGGTGGTCGGGAGCGGTTCGACGAGGGCGAACTGGGCACCCAGGGCGGTGGCACCACCATCGGCTTCGGCGCTGTCGCCGACCATGAGGACACGGTTCGGGTCGACGCCGAGGCGGTCGATCGCGTCCTGGAAGATGCGCGCATCGGGTTTGATGGCGCCGACCTCGTAGGACAGAGTCATCGCGCCCACCAGTGTGTCCCAGCCGCGGGTGGCGAACGCGGGCCGGATGTCGAAGGCGATATTGCTCACCACTCCCACGGGAATGCCCTGGGCGGCAAGGGCTTTCAGCACGGTCCCCGTGTCGGGGTACGGCGTCCAGGCCAGCGGGTCGATGAGCCGCCCGTACAGGTCGGCGGCCTGCGCCTCGGGAACGCCCGAACCGCGCAGCACCTCGAGATAGGCCTGGCGGTGCAGGGCTGGATCGAGGTCGCGGTTGTCCCAGGCGTGCTGGCCGGGCGGGTCGAAGGTCATGAACTGTTCGACCGGTGCCGTCATGCGCCGCAGGACCTCGGCCTTGGCCGCCACGTCGAACGGGGTGCCGTCGTCGCCGACGAGGACATCAGCCCAGCTCGGGTCGTCTTCCAACCGGAACACCGTGCCGGAGAAATCGAACAGCACCGCATCGATCGCCATGTCAGCCAGGGTAACGCTGCCGCGCCCGGCCGGAAATCCCTGTGCGCGACGACGGTTCGGGGTTACGCTGCCACGATGACGCCAAGGCGACGGACGTGGATCGGGGCCACGACGGCCGCAGTGCTCACAGTGGGGCTGCTGGCCGGTTGTTCGACAGACGACACCGAGGCGGCGGAGTGCACCAGCCCGCCCAACGGCACCCCGATCTCGGCGGCGCCCGCGACCGCGACGGGCCCGACCACCCAGAATCTGAGTACCAACCCCGAGATCGCCTCGGGCTACCGCAGCGACATGTCACCGGTGCGCACCAGCACCTACGCGGTGTCGACGGCGAACCCCATCGCCACCGAGGCCGCCTGCCGGGTGCTGCGCGCGGGCGGCACCGCCACCGACGCCCTCGTCACCGCCCAGGCGGTGCTCGGGCTGGTGGAACCGCAGGCCTCCGGCATCGGCGGCGGCGCGTTCCTCGTGCACTACGACGCGAAGTCCCGCACGGTCGAGGCCTACGACGGCCGGGAGACCGCACCCGCCGCCGCCACCGAGAACTACCTGCGCTGGGTGAGCGACACCGACCGCACCGAACCGGCGCCGAACACCCGCGCCAGCGGCCGTTCGATCGGGGTGCCCGGTGTGGTGCGGATGCTGGAGCTCGCGCACCGCGAGCACGGCATGACCGCCTGGAAGGAACTGTTCGATCCCGCGATCGGCCTGGCCGACAGCGGTTTCGAGATCAGCCCGCGGCTGGCGGGCCAGATCGCCGAATCGGCCAAGGACCTCGCGACCGACGAGGGCGCGCGCGCCTACTTCCTGGAGCCGGACGGCTCGCCGAAACGCACCGGCACCGTACTCACCAACCCCGCCTACTCGAAAACCCTCTCGGCCCTGGCCACCGACGGCGCCGAGGCCCTCTACAGCGGCCCGATCGCCCAGGACATCGTCGAGGCGGCGGGCAGCACGGCCGGCGGGCGCACACCGAGCCTGCTCACCACCACCGACCTGGCGAACTACGAACCCAAGAAGCGCACCGCGCTGTGCACCGGGTACCGCAAGTACGAACTGTGCGGCATGCCCGCGCCGTCGTCGGGCGGCAGCACCGTGGCGGCCACGATGGGCATCCTCGCCAATTTCGATCTGGCCGCGCTCGGCCCGCAGGACGTGAACCGCAACGGCGGCAAGCCCGATGCGCGTGCCGTGCACCTGATCTCGGAGGCCGAGCGCCTCGCCTACGCCGACCGCAACAAGTACGTCGCCGACCCGGATTTCATTCCATTGCCGGGCAATTCGGCGCTGTCGCTGGTCCACCCGCAGTACCTGAAGGAACGCTCCACGCTCATCAATCCGGACCGCAGCATGGGCACCGCCCAGCCGGGCAATCTCGGCCCGGTGCCGCTGGGCAACGGCCCGCAGCCGCCCGAGCACGGCACCAGCCACATCTCGGTGGTCGACAAGTACGGCAACGCGGCCGCGATGACGACCACGGTCGAATCGGCCTTCGGTTCGTTCCATTTCGTCGACGGGTTCCTGCTGAACAACCAGCTCACCGACTTCGCCGCCGACCCGCTCGACCCCGACGGCACCCCCGTGGCCAACCGTCTGCAGCCGGGTAAGCGGCCGCGCAGTTCGATGAGCCCGACCCTGGTGTTCGATCGCGACGACCAGGGCAACCGTGGCGAGCTCGCCCTGGTCACCGGCTCCCCCGGCGGCTCGGTGATCATCCAGTTCGTGGTGAAAACACTTGTCGGAGCGCTCGATTGGGGCCTGAATCCGCAGCAGGCGGTGTCCGGAGTGTCCTTCGGGGCGGGCAATTCGCCGAGCACGGGTGTCGGCGGCGAGCATCCGGCGATCGACGCCACGGCCAACGGCGACAACGACCCTCTCGTGCGCAAGCTGCGCGAGATGGGTCACCAGGTGACGGTCGCACCGCAGTCCAGCGGCCTGAGCGCGTTGCAGCGCGACGGCAAGGACGGCTGGATCGGTGGCGCCGACCCCCGCCGTGAAGGTGCGGTCCTCGGCGACACCCGCTGACCACCCCGGGACCTCGCACACCGCGAGAACCGCCTCGACCACGCTGTGGTGGCGGCATCGCGCGAGAGCGCAACGCCACCAGAGCGTGGCGAGCAGGTGTCCAAATCAGATCCGCGGCGCGTGAACTCAGGCGCTGTAGCGGGCGCCGAGTTCACGCAGACGCTCGATAGCGTCGGCGGCGTAGGACTTGTCGTTGGACCGGATGGCCAGCATCGGCACGTAGTCGTCGTCGACGAGTTCGAGCCGCGCCCACGCCTTGCGGTCGGGGAAGGCGGCGCCGCGGATGACGTCCCACGGGTATTCGTGGTAGCCGAGGATATTGCGCACGGCCACCCCGCGCGCGCCGGCACGCACCCGTGGCCGGGTGAGCAGCAGCACCGCTCCCGCGCCGATGACACCGATCAGGATCATCGCGACCTGGTCGGCGACCCGGAAGTTCACCCCGGTGGATCCGGTGCGCAACAGCAACCCGCCCGCGGTGAAGAACGCGAGCACGAGCACCGCGACCACGACGGCGGTCCGGGTCGCGCGCCGAGGACGCACCTCGAGCTCCCAGTCCGCGTGCTGTTCCACCGGCACGGTCACGCCGATCGCAGCGCGCGCAGGGTGAGGGCGGCGTCCAGCGCGGCGGCGCAGGCCTGCTCGCCCTTGTCCTCGGCCGAACCGGGCAGCCCGGCACGGTCGCGCGCCTGCTCCTCGGTGTTGGTGGTGAGTACGCCGTTGGTGACCGGGGTCGACTCGTCCAGCGACACCCGGGTGAGTCCGGCGGTCACCGCATCGCACACGTACTCGAAATGCGGTGTGCCGCCACGGATCACGACGCCGAGCGCGACAACAGCGTCATGGCTGCGCGCCAATTCCTGTGCGACGACGGGCAATTCCATCGCCCCGGCACAGCGCACGACGGTGACGTGCTCGACCCCGGCCTCCTTCGCGACGCGCTCCGCGTTCGCGACCAGGGTGTCGCAGATCTCGGTGTGCCAGCGCGAGGCCACAATGGCGAGCTTGAGGTCGGTGGCCTTGGCCAGCGCGAATTCCGGTACGCCGGTGCCGCTCATCGTCTGATGCTGCCTTTCGGGAGAGTTACTGCGCGGTTTCGCCGAGATCCAGGTCGTCCAGACCGACCAGGTCGTGGCCCATGCGATCGCGCTTGGTCCGCAGATAATGCAGGTTCTCGGCGTTGGCACGCAACGGCATCGGCACCCGCTCGGTGATCCGCAGCCCGTACCCGTCGAGCCCGACGCGCTTGGCCGGGTTGTTCGTGAGCAGCCGCATCGACCGGATTCCCAGGTCCACCAGGATCTGCGCACCCGTGCCGTAGTCGCGGGCATCGGCGGGCAGGCCCAGGTCGAGGTTGGCGTCGACGGTGTCGCGCCCGGTGTCCTGCAACTGGTAGGCCTGCAGCTTGTGCATCAGACCGATACCACGGCCCTCGTGCCCACGCATGTACAGCACCACGCCGCGACCCTCGGTGTCGACCATCTCCAGGGCCGCGTCGAGCTGCGGGCCGCAATCGCAGCGCAGCGAACCGAACACGTCACCGGTCAGGCACTCCGAGTGCACCCGGACCAGCACGTCCTCGCCGTCGCCGATGTCGCCGCGCACCAGCGCCACATGCTCGGCCTCGTCGAAGATGCTCTGGTAGCCGACGGCCTTGAAATCGCCGTGCGCGGTCGGGATCCTCGCCTCGGCCACGCGCACCACATGCTTCTCGTGCTTGCGCCGCCAGGCGATCATGTCGGCGATCGAGATCATAGCCAGGTCGTGCTCGTCGGCGAATACCCGCAGCTCGTCGGTGCGGGCCATGTGCCCGTCGTCCTTCTGGCTGACGATCTCGCAGATCACACCCGCCGGCCGCAACCCGGCCATGCGCGCCAGGTCCACCGCGGCCTCGGTATGGCCGGGCCTGCGCAGCACGCCGCCGTCCTTGGCGCGCAACGGCACCACATGACCCGGCCGGGTGAAATCGTCGGCCTTGGCCTCGGCGCTGGCCAGCAGCCGCATGGTGACGGCGCGGTCGGCACCGGAGATACCGGTGGTGATGCCCTCGCGCGCGTCGACCGACACGGTGTAGGCGGTGCCGTGCTTGTCCTGATTCATCGCGTACGCGGGCGGCAGACCGAGGCGGTCGCAGTCGTCGGCGGTCAACGGCACACAGATGTAGCCGGAGGTGTAGCGGATCATGAACGCGACCAGCTCCGGGGTGGCCTTCTCGGCCGCGAAGATGAGATCGCCCTCGTTCTCACGGTCCTCGTCGTCGATGACGACAACAGCCTTGCCGGCCGCGATATCGGCGATCGCGCGCTCGATGCTGTCCAACCTGGTCACGTCTGCTTGCTCCGTAATTTTGGCGGCCGGGGCCGCGGTGTTTCTCGGCCCTGGGGGCCTCGATCTTCCCTCCCGGCGGGCACTCCTTCGTCGCACCCTCTGGTCAGTCCAGATCGAGGCGGCCGAGAAACTGACAATGACTACTACAGTACGGCGTGCTTCAAGGGCGTCCGGGGGTGCCCGCGCCGGGTGTGTCAGCCTCGCTGTGCCAGGCGCTCCACGTACTTCGCGATGACATCGACCTCGAGATTCACCGTCGTGCCGACCGGCGCGGTGCCGAGCACGGTCAGCGCGAGAGTGGTAGGGATCAGCGAGACCTCGAACCAGTCGCGGTTGCCGTCGGCGGCGGATTCGTCGTCGATACCGAGGTTCGACACGGTGAGCGAGACGCCGTCGACGGTGATCGAGCCCTTCTGGACGACATAGCGAGCGATGGCGTCGGGCAGGGAGATGCGGACCACCTCCCAGTTCTCGGAGGGGGTGCGGGCCAGCACGGTGCCGGTCCCGTCGACGTGGCCCTGGACGAGATGTCCACCGAGGCGACTGTTGATCGCGGCGGCGCGTTCGAGGTTCACCCGGGAGCCGGGCACGAGGGCGCCGATGCTCGACCGGTCGAGAGTCTCGGCCATCACGTCGACGGTGAAGCTGTCGCCGTCGATCACATCGACGACGGTGAGACACACGCCGTTCACCGCGATCGAATCGCCGTGTCCGGCATCGGAAGTCACCAGCTTGCCGCGGATCGTCAACCGGGCGGCGTCGGCGAGCTGCTCGGTGGCCACGACCTCGCCGAGTTCCTCGACGATCCCTGTGAACATGTCTGACTCCCTTGTCGCGTCATCCGTACCCGTTGGGCCCAACAGCGGGTAGACGACCGCTATTCCCGCTCGACGCACAGCCTAGTGGCGGCACAGGTGAGGGTGGAATCCGACCGCGCGCTGAGCGGGAGGCCGCAAAACCCGCACAGCGCCGGAAAATCGCGGGAAAAGAATCCGGACATAAAGAATCACCGCCGAAAGAGAATGCGGCGGCAATCCTTCGTTCGATTTTCTCCGTGTGCCGGTGCAATAGATTTTCCGGCCACGACCACGCCGCTTTGTACCCCGAGCGCCGAAAGAAGAAACACGGAGATCCACGGACTTGCCACGCCCTGGCCACTGACGCAATATTGTTACGTCAACGATTCCCGACGTTCAACGATGCGATACCGGGAGACAACACTGTGAGCTACCCACTGCTCGATTCCACGCTGGAAAGTCGCTGCGTCCATTACCGGCGGGAACTACACCTGCCCGCGACGGTCGACCCGGACTCCCGGCGCATCCTCCTGCAGATCGGCACCCACTACGGTGCGGTGACCATGCCGGGTGACCTGGGTGAGCGGGTACAGGCACAGTTGCGTGCCGACGGTATCGCCGGACCGGTCGTCGACCATCCGCGCGCCCATTGCTGGACCTTCCTCACCGGGCCCTGCCACCTCGACACCCTCACGCCGACAGCCGAAGCCGAACTGTTCCGCCTCTACGCGAGCGTCGCCTGCGCGGGCAGCCACATCGTGCTGCCCTCGCCCGACGACGAACGCACCGGCTACCGCACCTGGGTGCGCGCACCGGAGGCGGCCGACAACCGGCCACCGCTCGAGGCCGTGATCGAGACAGCGCGGGCGCTGGGCAGCCACGCCCTGCACCCGCACTGACCGAACCGGGTTACGGCAACCAGGCGGCGGTTGCCAGACTGCGCAGATTCTGGACGGCCGCACCGGGGTCGGCGGTGTTGTAGACCGCCGACCCGGCCACGAAACAATCGATGCCCGCCGCGGCGGCCTGCTCGATGGTGTCGGTATTGATGCCACCGTCGATTTCGACGATGAGCTGCAATTCGCCCGCGTCCACGAGATTGCGCACGATGCGCGCCTTCTCCAGGACCTCCGGAATGAACGACTGACCGCCGAAACCGGGCTCCACGCTCATCACGAGCAGGGTGTCGAATTCGCGCAGAATTTCCAGGTACGGCTCGATCGGCGTGTTCGGCTTCACCGACAGCCCGGCCTTGGCGCCCGCCGCGCGGATATCGCGGGCGACGGCGATCGGATCGTCGGTGGCCTCGGCGTGGAAGGTGACGTTGTAGGCGCCCGCTTCGGCGTAGCCGGGCGCCCAGCGGCCCGGGTCCTCGATCATCAGGTGGCAGTCGAACGGGATGTCGGTGGCCTTCAGCAGGCTCTGCACCACTGGAAGACCGAGTGTGAGGTTCGGCACGAAGTGGGCGTCCATCACGTCCACGTGCAGCCAGTCGGAACCTTCGACAGCGGCGGCCTCGGCGGCCAGGTTCGCGAAGTCCGCGGACAGGATGGACGGGGCGATCATCGGCTCGGCCGGGCGGTGGAACGTCGGTGTGGACACAGCGCGCAAGTGTAGCGACCGCGTGGTGATCGGCGGCCGGTTGTGGGTAGCCTACAGAGCGTGACCAACATTTCGGCGGAACAAGAGCTGTTCAGCGATCCGGTGCAGATCCGCGTGGCAGCGTCGGTGACCCAGCTGCCGATCCTGCGTGGATTGGCCGAAACACTGGTCCTGCTCAGCGATTTCACCCTCGACGAGGTGGCCGACGTGCGCCTGGCGGTCGACGAGGTGTGCTCCACGCTCATCGCGATCGCCGCGCCCGGCTCGCAGCTCACCTGTGAGTTCGTCGTCGGTGACACCGAACTCGTCGTGCGGGTGGAGGGTGTCGCGGCCGCGGAGGGGTTGCCCGACCAGCGCAGCTTCGGCTGGCATGTCCTGCGCACGCTGAGCGACGAGGTGAACGCCGACCAGCAAGGATTCGACGCCGCCCGGTCCGGGTATCCGACGAGTGTCCGTATCCGTCGGGTCCGGGGGAAGGCGTAGTGCACGGCGACACCAACGAAGAGCACAAGCCCGATCCGGAAATTCTCGAACAGCCCGCCGAAGCCGTGCTCGACGAGCCGGTCATCGAGGAGCAGGTCGTCGAGGAGCAGTTGAGCGAGCCCGCGCCTGCGGCCCCCTCCGGGTACGACGATGTGAGCGCGCTGTTCGAACGGCTCGCGGCGACCGAACCCGGCAGCGTCGCGCACGCCGTGGCCCGGGACGCGCTGATCAACCGCTGCATTCCGCTGGCCGACCACATCGCCCGCAAGTTCAGCGGCCGTGGTGAGCCGTTCGACGATCTGTCGCAGGTGGCGCGGGTCGGTCTGGTGCACGCGGTCGACCGGTTCGATCTGAGCCGTGGCTCGAACTTCCTGTCGTTCGCGGTGCCGACGATCATGGGTGAGGTGCGGCGGTACTTCCGCGACAACACCTGGGCCATGCGAGTGCCGCGGCGGGTGAAAGAAACCCATCTGCGCATCGGTGCGGCCGTGGATCAGCTCTCGCAGCGGTTGGGTCGCTCGCCGACGGCCAAGGAGATCGCGGCCGAACTCGATGTCGACCCCGACGAGGTGACCCAGGCGGTGATCGCGGGCAACGCCTACCAGCCCACCTCGATCGATGCCGCCTCGGTCGGTCGCGACAGCGACGCCTCGCTGCTCGACACCCTCGGCGAGGAGGAGTCGCAGTTCGACCGGGTCGAGGAGTACATCGCGGTGCGCCCGCTGCTGGCGGGCCTGCCCGAGCGGGAGCGGCGGATCCTCACGATGCGCTTCTTCGAGTCGATGACCCAGACCCAGATCGCGAACCAGCTCGGCATCTCGCAGATGCACGTCTCGCGCATTCTCGCGAAAACCCTTGCGCGCCTGCGTGATCTGTCCGAGCGGGACTGAGTCCGCCGCGGGGACAACGGTGTCCCCCTATGCGCGTTCGCGCCGCAGTTTCGCAGGCGCGCGCAACCACCACGCGCTGTCGATCAGCTCGGCGAGCTGTTGCCGATCGACCACTTCCAGATCGATGAGTACATACGGGTGCCCGTCGTAGTGCGGCGTCGTATAGAACGCCGGATCCCCCGAGGCGAGTAGCGCCTCCTTCTCGGACGGCTCGCACAAGAGCACCAGCCCGCCCTCGGCCTCCGACCGCAGCCGCGCGAAACTCTTCCCGCCGACCGACAGCCCCGGACTGCGCCACCACGTCCCCTCCGCCACCCCCGGCAGAGCGGTCGCGATCGCCACCACCTGTTCCCACGTCATCGCCATACGCGAATTCTCCCCCGCGAGACACGCCACGCCTTGGACGAATGTCACCGCTCGCTGTCGAGTCGCGGTCGGTCCGAATCGGGCACACGCCACCCGTCACACAGCCACGGCCTGCCGCGATCTCCTTCGGCGACACACCTGAGACGTAGGTTGCGAAACGCGGTGGGCGCGTCCACTCCTTCGCGCCGTCACCCGAGCGAGCATCAACGCCCAGGTTGTGCGACCCGGACTCGAACACCGGCGGCCCCAGCACGTGGCGGACGAGCCGCCCGGCGGATGCTGTGGCGGTGCGGTCGACTCGGATCGCACCGCCGCAGCGCGTGATCGGGCCTACTTCTTGCGCAAGGCCGACAGGAACATCGCGTCGGTGCCGTGGCGGTGGGGCCAGAGTTGGGCCGAGGGGCCTTCGCCGAGGTCGGTGACGCCGGGGAGCAGCTCGCGGGTGTCGAGTTGTTCGGCGCCGGTGCGGCGGACGAAGTCGGCGACCACCGCGAGGGTTTCGGACAGGTGCGGGGAGCAGGTGGAGTACACGACCACGCCGCCGGGGCGTAGGAGATCCCATGCGGCGGTGAGGAGTTCGCGTTGCAGAGTGACCAGTTCCGGGACGTCGGCGGGGATGCGACGCCAGCGCGACTCGGGGCGGCGGCGCAGTGCGCCCAGGCCCGTGCAGGGAGCGTCGACCAGGATGCGGTCGTAGCCGGGTTCCAGACCTGTATCACGCCCGTCCTTCACGTGCACCGTGACGGGCAGGTCACGGGTGGACTTGCGGACCAGTTCGGCGCGATGCTCCGACGGTTCCACCGCGTCGACGGTGAACAGGTCGATCGCGGCCAGGGCACCGAGCAGCGCCGCCTTTCCGCCGGGCCCCGCGCACAGGTCGAGCCATCGGCCCTGGTCGGGGCCTTCGAGGGGTGCCCGGCTCAGGGCCAGCGCCACGAGCTGAGAACCTTCGTCCTGCACCGCGGCGATTCCCTCGCGCACCGGTTCGAGCTGACCGGGATCGCCGCCGTCGAGGTACACCGCGTACGGCGACCAGCGACCTTCCTCGCCGCCGGTGACCAACGCCAATTCCTCGGACGTGATCTCACCGGGACGCGCGACCAGGTGCACCACCGGACGTTCGTCGTCGGCGGCCAGCAGGTCGGACAGTTCACCCGCCTGCGCACCGAGGGCGTCGGCGAAGGACTGGGCGATCCAGGTGGGGTGCGCGAATTCGAAGGCGAGCTTGCCGACCGGATCGGCCGGTGCCAGCTCCGCGATCCACTGGTCGGCGGTCTTCTCCCCCGCCCGGCGCAGCACCGCGTTCACGAAACCGGCACGGCCCTGGCCGAATTCGGCACGGGCCAGATCGACGGAGGTGTCGACGGCGGCATGCGCGCCGGTCCGCGTGCGCAGCAGCTGGTAGACGCCGAGGCGGAGGATGTCGAGGATCGGCCCGTCGATCTCACCGACCGGACGGCCCGCGCACGCCGCGATCACGGCATCGAGCTGCCCCTGCGACCGGCACGCTCCATAGGTGAGCTCGGTCGCGAACGCGGCATCACGCCCGCTGATCTTGCGCTCCCGCAACAACTTCGGCAGTACGAGGTTGGCGTAGGCGTCACGTTCACGCACCGCCCGCAACACGTCGAGGGCCACCTCCCGCGCCACATCCACCGGCTCACCCCGCCGCTTGCGCGGACTCGGCACACTCGGATCCGGCCGATCGGCCCGCTGCCGTTCACTCCGCTGCCCGGCCGGCTTACCGCCACCCTGGCGCGCGCTACCGGAACGACTGCTGTCACCGGTACGGTCGCTTCGCTTCCCGCCGCGCGAGTCCCGCGAATCGCTGTCGCGTCCCGAACGGCCGCCCGGTTCGGCCGACTGCCCACCCCGAGATTCGCCGTCGCGTCCGAAACGGCCGCCGTCTCCCCCTCGATCGGTCGGCTGCCCGCCGCGCACGCCCCGCGTATCCCCTTCGCGCACACCGCCGGAACGGCCGGAATCGTCGGATCGTCCAGGGCCACCGCTTCCGCGCGAATTGCCCTGGCGTTCAGCCCTTTCCGATGAAGCACGCCGTTCCGTGCCGCCGTCCGCACGCCTGCCGGATCGCTCAGCTGCGCCGTCGGAGCGACCGAAGTCCCCACCGCGCGGCCGATCACTGGCACCGCGATCACCCGCATCGCGATTGCCCCGCGAGGTGCCGGGCCGATCGGCCGGGTCATACCCGCGGGCGGCGCCGGAGCGGTCGTCCGCGTCGCGTCCGCGACCGGCAGCGGGGCGCCGGGTGTCGTCGGTGCGCGCAGGACCGCGACGGTCGTAGTCCCATCCTCGGGACTCGCCGTCGCCACGACGCGGGCGACGGTCGTCCTCGGCGCGGGGGGCCTTGTTGTCGCGACCCTTGGCGGCGCGGGCGGCCCAGCCACCGTCGACGTTCTTGCCCGTGATCTTGCGGTCGTCGCGAGGTGCGGCGCCGCTGCGCTGGTCGGCTTCGCGGCGACGCCTGCGGTCGGAGGCGCTCATGCCCGCATCCCGCTGACGCTCGGCTCCGCCATGACCGCCTGGGCGGCTGTGCTCATCGTTCGCTCGCTCATCCGATCACCGTGCCCGGTGCGAGACGGGCGCCGCGCGCCCAGTCGAGGGCGTTCATCATCTTCTTGCCGGGTGGTTGGACCTGGCCGAGGCGGACCGCGGTGGTCGACGTGCCGACGAAGACGCCGGATTTGCGCACCTCGATCTCGCTTTCGGGCAAGGTTTCCTCCACCAGCTCCACCGGGCCGAGTTTGAGGCGCAGCCCGTTCACCTCGGTCCACGCGCCGGGCGCCGGGGTGACGGCGCGGATGTGGCGGTGGATCGCCAGGGCGGGCTCGTCGAACCGGATGCGGCTCGCTTCGACGGTCACCTTCGGCGCGTAGGACACGCCGTCGTTGGATTGCGGAATCGCTTGCAGCGTCCCGTCTTCGACACCGTCCATGGTCTTCTCGAGCAGCACCGCGCCCGCCTCGGCGAGCCGCGCGAGCAGCTCACCCGAGGTGTCGGTGTGGCCGATCTTCTCGGTCATCACGCCGTAGACGGGTCCGGTGTCGAGCCCTGCCTCGATCTGGAAGGTGCTGGCACCGGTTATCTCGTCACCGGCGAGGATGGCGGCCTGCACCGGCGCCGCGCCACGCCACGCGGGCAGCAACGAGAAGTGCAGGTTGATCCAGCCGTGCGCGGGAATGTCGAGGATCTGCTGAGGCAGCAGGGCGCCGTAGGCCACCACCGGGCAGCAGTCCGGCGCGAGCTCGGTGAGCGCCTCGACGAACTCCGGATCCGAAGGCTTGCGTGGGGTGAGCACCGGGATGCCGTGCTCGTCGGCCAGCAGGCCGACCGGTGAGCGCATGATCTTGCGCCCGCGACCGGCGACCGCGTCGGGCCGGGTGACCACCGCGACCACCTCGTGGCGTTCGCTGTCGAGCAGCCGCCGCAGCGAGGGAACAGCAGGTTCGGGGGTACCAGCGAAGACGAGACGCATCAGCGGCCACCGCCGACACCGCTGGATTCGCGCACGGTGACACCGGCACGGAACCAATCGGATTCGCGGATGGTTCGCATCGCTTCTTTGCGGTCGGCCTGCTCGAGCCGGTTCACGAACAGCACGCCGTCGAGGTGGTCGTGCTCGTGCTGCACGCACCGCGCCAGCAGCCCGTCGGCGTCGAATTCGACCGGCGCGCCGGTCTTGTCGACGCCGGTGACGCGCACCCGCAGCGCCCGGCGCACGTCGTAGCGCACGCCGGGGATCGACAGGCAGCCTTCCGGCCCGACCTGCTCGTCCTCACCGATCGCGGTCCACTCCGGGTTCACCACGTGCCCGGCGGCGTCGCCGGTGTCGTAGACGAACACCCGCAGCCCCACGCCGATCTGCGGCGCCGCCATCCCGACGCCGCCGTCGTCGTGCATGGTCTCGGTGAGATCGGTGACGAGCTGCGCGAGCTCGGCACCGAACTCGGTGACCTCGTCGGCACGTGAGCGCAGGATGGGATCGCCGAACAGGCGAACGGGCTGAATGGTCACGGCGGCTCCCGGCTGGACGATGTGCGGTCGTCCCATTCTAGAGACCCGCCGGGGTGGTTCCGACCGGCGCGGCCGTCAGGAGTTGCCTGCGATGATGACCTGCGGGATGCCCGTCCCCAGCGGCACCGGCGTGCAGACGGGCGCGGGCCGGGCCGGGTCGAGCACCCGTAGCAGCAGTTGCTGCACGAACGGGTCGTAGACGAGGTTGAAATGCCCGGTCAGGTCGTCGGGGCACAGGTCCTGCAGGACGAGGTTCTCCGCGCCCGGACCGCGCAGGGCGATGTTCTCGAACGGCTGGATCATCTCGTCGACTCGACTGCCGACAGTGACGTAACGGACACCGGGCACGGTGTCGCCGCCCGCGTTCAGTTCGACCATGATCGGCTCGCCCTGCGCCTGCTGGACGGCGGCGGTCGAGGTCACCTTCGCGTACACATCCATCATGCCGGGCACCGCCTGGCCGACCGGTACGAGGCCGTACATGACGCCACCGTAGCTCGGGGAGGCGAGCCCCACCCAGGTGTTCACCACGTCGGCGCCGCCGAGCTTGTTGACGTAGTACCGGCTGACATTGGCCCCCTGCGAGAAGCCGACGAGATCGACCTCGGCCGCCCCGGTCGCGGTGCGCACCTGCTCGACGAAGGCGGCGAGCTGGGCGAAGCTGACGCGCATGTCCTCGGTGCCGTAGGTGTCGGCGCCGGGCGCACCGCCGTAGTTCAGCGCGAACACGCAGAAGCCGGCCGCCACGAGTTGCGGGCCGATACCCGACCAGTCGGAGTAGGCACTCGAGTCGGTACCGTGGACGAGCACGACCGGGCGCGGGTGCTCGCCACTCGGCGTACAGCCGAAGTTGTTGACGCCCAGGGGAACCGCGTCGGGATGGTCACCGATGTAGCGGGCGGCGGCCAGGTGGTCGAACTGTGCCGGACCCGGTTGAGTCGGGACGATTGCCGGACGGTAGCCCGGCGGTTCGGCGGTGGCGATCGGGGCGAGTGCCGCCCCGATCACCGCCGCGCAGGCGAGCGCCGTGCGCGACACCGCCCTTCCCCATTGTGATGATCCCCAACCCCACAGACCTCGCGGTTGTTCCATACCCCAATGATTTACTCCATTGCCTGGGCAAAAGCACCTCGAAAAGGGGGTTCACACCGCCCTCATTTATCGGGGGTTGCGTCACCGGTGGCGGGGACATCGTCCTCGGCGAGGATCCGGTACAGCGCCCGGCGGGTCTCGGTGAGCACCTCGGCCGCGCGCGCGGCTTGCTCCGGTGTGCCGACCTGGGCGACCTGACCGACCGCACCCATCACCTGGCCGACGAGGCCACGCAGATCGAGTGCCTGGGCGCCGACATCCTGCCGGACCTCGGCCCAGGGGTCGCCGAGCTCGTCGCGCTCGGTCTCGACATAGGCCTTGCCCGCCTCGGTGAGTTGCGCGGTTTTACGACCGGCCACCTTCTCGATGAGGACCAGCCCCTCGTCCTCGAGCTGGGCCAATGCCGGGTAGATGGAACCCGGACTCGGACGCCAGATGTCGTCGCTGCGCTCGCGGATCTGCTGGATCAGTTCGTAGCCGTGCATGGGTCGTTCGGCGAGCAGCAACAGGACG
Source organism: Nocardia rosealba (assembly GCF_020216065.1). Classification (GTDB taxonomy): domain Bacteria; phylum Actinomycetota; class Actinomycetes; order Mycobacteriales; family Mycobacteriaceae; genus Nocardia; species Nocardia rosealba. The sequence goes on along the minus strand of NZ_JAIWNA010000003.1, from coordinate 490,441 downwards.
GCGGCGCGGACGTCACCGCGCCTGCCCCGGCCGCCGCGACCACGTCCCCGGCCGAAGCCAGGTCCGAAACCGGGACCGAAGCCCGGGCCGAAGCCGGGTCCGAACTCCGGACCGTGACCGTGGCGGCCACCGCGCCGGAAGTGCCTGCGGTCGGGCCCGAATTCCGGGTGCCCCTGACCGCGTCCCCGCTCGAAGTGTCCGAATTCTCTTTGTCGATCGTCGTGCATAACAGCCTCCTCGGCATGTTCGTTTCCATTTGACGTTATCGACGATATATCGGCAATGCATCTAGCGCAAGGGTGTTCTCGCTGTGCGCCGCCTCACGGCAGCACCGGATCACCCCTCCCCGCGAGTGCGGTGGGGTTGCGGAAGGTGAGCGAACTACTCGGCGGCCACGGCGACCGGCTCGCTCACCGTGGTCGAGGGCGAGCGTCGGCGGTCGTTGCTGATGGCGGTGATCGTGGCGGTGCCGAGTTTGCCCCGGCGGTCGTAGAGGACGGCACTGCTCACCGAGACGCCCGCATGGGAGGTGTGGTCGAGGGCTTGCAGACCGACCTCCACGCCCTCGGGGAGGCGCGAGAGACTTAGGGTCATGTCGGCGTTGATGTAGCCGACGCCGTGCGAACCCCAGTGGCAGACGAGGTTGGTGAGGTCGCCGCTGGCGGCGGCGCGCTGGAAGGGCGAGAACGGCTGACCCGCGACGAGGGTCGGCAGGTTGTTCCAGGTGACCTTGCGTTCCGCGTCGCGGGCGGTGCGGAAATCGGTGAGCCATTCGCCCGCACCGGATTTGAACAGCGGTGCGGCGCCGCCCGGCTCGTCGATGCGCTGCTCGGGGACGGGTAGTTCCAGATCGGGCTGCCAGATGGTGCCGGGCGGGTCGTCGGTGGCCGCGAGGAAGGTGACGGTGGCGCGGGAGCGCGTCTGGCCCTGCTGCACGAGCCGGACATCGGCGACCTTGATGCGGTTGCCGTCGCGCACCACTTCGCTGCGCAGCGAGATCGGGTCGGTCGTCACCTGCTGAAACAGGTCGACGGTGAACCTGGCCGGCACGAAACCTTCGCCAGGACTGTGCTTCTCGGCCTCCACGGCGAGCAGACCGCACACCGCGACACCGTGCAGCTGATTGGGCGACCAGCGGCTGATCGCCACTTCTGTCGGCACGAACTCACCGTCAGACATCCTGAAGAACTCCACCACGGTCCTCTCCGCAGGCCCGCCGCACGTCATCGGGCAGGGTCATCCGGTCTTACCACAGCACCGTCTTCTCCCCCGACCTCGGTGGCCGCGAACCGGCAGAAACGACTTGTCCGTGCCCGGGCCTGATCAGCCCCGCCCGGCAACCTCATCGATCCACCGTTTCAGCCGGTCACCCTCGGTAATCATCAGGTCGGGATCACGAAACGTGTTGGTGATCAAGGAAATTCCTTGATAGGCGGCCACGAAGGCCACGGCGAGTTCGGCCGCGTCCGCCCTTCCGAGTTCGGTGAATTGATCACGCGCCCAATCGATCAGGAGGCTCATCAGCCGCGCCGGTTCGCCCCCGAAACCGTCGGGTCGCTTGTCGAGTTCGGCCGCGAGCGAACCGGTCGGGCAGCCGAAGCGGGCGGCGAGTTCACGCTGGTCCACCCACGAGTCGACCATCGCCTTCAATCGCCCGGCCGGTGTGGGCAACGGCGCGAGCTTCGCGACCACCTCGGCCAGCGTGCTCGCATGGGTCTCGATGACGGCGTGGACGAATTGATCCTTGGTCTTGAAGTAGTAGTAGACGTTGCCGACCGGGACATCGGCCGCGGTGGCGATATCGGCGATGGTCGTCTTCTCGATGCCCTGCTCGTAGAACACCCGCGCGGCCGCCTCGACGAGACGTTCCCGCTTCCCCGCTCTCGGGGCACCTCGCGTTGGTGAGTCAGTCATGCAACTAACTATAGACACGGTGGCGACCTCGGTGCTATGTTCTTTTTAGTCAGCCAACTAACTCAGGAGTGATCATGATCGTTGTCACCGGTGCGACCGGCAATATCGGACGTCAGCTTGTCGAGGTACTGCACTCGGCGGGAGAAGCGGTTCGTGCGGTGTCGCGCGGAACCACGCCCGTCGACCTGCCCGCAGGCGTCGAGCACGTCGTCGCCGATCTCGGCGACCTCGACAGCCTCTCCCCCGCCCTCGCCGGTGCGGACGCACTGTTCCTGCTCATCACGGGTGAGCAGCTGATGAGCGGACCGGAGCCGGAACAGGTGCTGAAGACGGCGTCGGCGGCCGGTGTGCACCGGGTGGTTTTCGTGTCCTCCCAAGGCGCGGTCACCCGCCCCGATTCCGCCGGGTACGCGCGAACGATCGCCTTCGAGCAGGCCCTCGCGGCCTCGGACCTCGAATGGACCGCGCTGCGACCGGGCGCGTTCAACTCCAACACCTTCGCCTGGCTGGAATCCGTTCGCACCGCCCGCACGGTCGCGGCTCCCTTCGGCGATGTCGGCCTGCCCTCGGTCGATCCCGCCGATATCGCCGCCGTCGCGGCCGCGGCCCTGCGCGAGGACGGCCACCACGGCCACGCCTACACGCTCACCGGCCCGGCCGTGGTGACTCCGCGCGAACAGGCAATCGCCCTCGCCGAGGCGATCGAAGAACCGATCACCTTCGTCGAGCTCACACCCGCCCAGGCGAAGCAGAACATGCTGCACTTCATGCCGGAACCGGTCGCCGACCACACCCTGACCATCCTCGGCACACCGACTCCCGAGGAGCAGCAGGTCAGCAATGATATCGAGCGGGTACTCGGGCGCCCGGCCACGTCGTACGCACAGTGGGCGCGGCGCCACAGCGCGATGTTCCGCTGAACCCGCCGCGGCTCATACCGGGTCCGCGCGGGGTTCGACCCGATCAGGCGCCTCGGCCCTCGTCGCGATGGCATGCGCCCGTGGCCCCCAACGGCGACGCGTCGACTTCATTGCGCTTCCGCCAGTCCGGCGATGCACCCGACTTCTCGGCACAGATCGCTGTCGAGTGCAGGGCCAACCATTGTCGGGCGATCCCCACGGGGTGACTGCGGGTCTGATTCAGTTGATGTCCTCGGGTCCAACGTGGAAGGGCCCGGAATCGGCCCGCCCGCATCAGTCGACATCCACCAGGCCGAGGCGGATGGCGCTCGAATCGGTCCGGGCGAGGTCAGCCGATGTCGACCGGGTCGATCTGGACTCGGAGGGGGGCGTCGGAGCGGTGAGAGCTGCGGACGCCCTGGGCTGCGACGAGGGCGCGGGACAGGGGGGCCGCCGAGGAGCGGGGCACACGCAGGAGCATGCGTTCCACTTCGGCGGGTTCGTCGGCGCCGGAGAACGGTTTGCGAGCCGTGGGCGGGAGCGGGACGGGGCCGAGGATCTCCACCTGGTCGGGCAGTTGGGCGGCCTCGAGCAGTTCGGTGATCGACTCGGTGGTTCCGTCGACGGCGGCCATGCGGACAGCCGGGGGGAACCCCACCTCGGCGCGGGCTTCGAGCTCGGCGGCGGCGTGGTTGACCGGGTCCCAGCGGACCAGGGCCTGCACGGTGGGCAGGGACGGTTCGGCCATCACGATCACCTGGCCACGGGGGCGGACCATGGCGGCGGCACCCATCCAGCGGCGCAGGGTGTCCTCGGCGGCACGCAGGTCGGCGCGACCCAGCAGGGCCCAGCCGTCGAGGAGCAGCGCGACGCCGTATCCGCCGCGCACCAAGGGTTCGGCGCCGACGGTCGCGACCACGACCTGGGCGCCCGGCTCCACGGTGTCGAGCATGTCGCCGCCCCCGGATGTCCGGATCGGCACACCGGGGAAGGCCCGGCCCAGCTCCTCCGCGGTGCGGGCGGCGCCGATCACCATCGCCCGGAGTGCGCGGGCCCCGCACGCCTGGCAGCGGAACGCCGCCTCCGTGATGCCGCACCATTTGCAGTGCGGACTGGCTGCTTCACCATTGTTCGAATGGGGTAATGCCAAGGGCCCGTTGCAATGTCGGCAGCGCGCGGGGGTTCGGCATTTGGCACATGCCAGCGACGGCACATATCCGCGGCGGGGCACCTGAACCAGCACGGCCGCGTTCTCTTTGATCGCGGCACGGGCGGCGGTGAAGGCCACACCGGGGATGCGTACGGCTCTGGCCAGCGCGTCGCGTTCCAGCGCGAAGTCGCTGTCGCCGGGGGCGCTGATCCGGGGCATCACCGCGCGCAGGGTCGCACGCTCAGCGAGAAGGTCATGGGCCCAACCGGTTTCGACAACCGCCTGGATCTCGGCGGTGCGCGCGAAACCGGCGGCCACGAAGGCCGCACCTGTCTCGTGGGCGCGCAGCATCGCGACCTCCCGCGCGTGCGGATATGGTGCGCGCGGTTCGGCGTAGGTGTCGTCCCCGTCGTCCCAGATGGCGATCATGCCGAGGTCACGAACGGGCGCGAACACCGCCGCCCGCGTACCGACCACGATCCGCGCCTGCCCCCGCAACACCGACAACCACCGCCGGTACCGCGCCGCGGGCCCCAACCCCGCCGACAACCCGACCGCCGAATCACCCACCAGCCGAACACATTCCGCGAGAAGCCGGTCCAGATCCCGCTGATCGGGCACCATCAACACCGCCCCGCGCCCCGCCGCGACCACAGTCGCCGCCAACTCGGCCAACCGTGCCGCCCAGTCCTCCCCCGGCATCGCCTGCCACGCCGCCCGAGGCCCCTTCCCCTGCCGCAACGCCGCCACGAACGCCCCGCCGTGCAGATACCGCTCCCAGGCCGACACGTCGACATCCACTGCCGATTCCGCTGTGGCTGAATCGGTCTCGGCCCCGACGGCGGCAGATCCAGTCACACCGCCGCCGAAACCTGACTCGGCGGCGACCGGACCCGACGCAACAGAACCACCCGCGGCGGTGTACCCAGCCGCAGGGGAACCATGTGCGTCGGCAGCGCGGTCGGATTGAGCGGGCCCAGCGCTGGATTCGGCTGCCGCACTCGATGATTCAGTCCCGGCCTCGGAAGGTCCAGGCATGGCGCCGTCGGATGTCGGCGGCTCGGCGGTCGCGCCGACTGATGTGGCCGTGACGTGGAGGGCCTGAACGGATCCGGGGGCTGCGCCCTTGTCCGTGCCGCGCGTTTCTCCCTCGCGGGCGGCGGACTTCTTCGATGTGGTGGCTGATGCCCCGCTCGCCTCGGTGCGGGCGTGGCGGGGTGGGATGGCCAGGCGCAGGACGTCGGCGCGGGTGCCTGCGTAGCGGGCGGCGACGGTGGTGGCCAGGCGCAGGATTTCGGGGGTGAGGACGCGTTCCGGGGAGACCACGCGCTCGAGCTTCACCATTTTGCCGGTGTGCTCGGTGGACGAAAGGCGTTGCAGGAGATAGCCGTCGACGAGGCGGCCGGCGAAGCGGACGCGCACGCGCACACCGGGCTGGGCGATCTCGTCCAGTTCGGGCGGGACGAGGTAGTCGAAATCGCGGTCCAGGTGCGCGGGCGACAGCAGCGGGAGCACCCGGGCGATCGGGTGTCCCGCTGCTGTCGATGGTTCGTCCGCGGTCACGCGGGCCGTGGGTACTACAGGCCGACGGCCGCGCGCAGCTTGTCGGCGCGGTCCGTGTGCTCCCAGGGCAGGTCGACATCGGTGCGGCCGAAGTGACCGTAGGCCGCGGTGGGCGCGTAGATCGGGCGCAGCAGGTCGAGATCGCGGATGATCGCGCCCGGACGCAGGTCGAACACCTCGGAGATGGCGGTCGAGATGCGGGTGGGGTCGACCTTCTCGGTGCCGAAGGTCTCGACGAACAGACCGACCGGGGCAGCCTTGCCGATGGCGTAGGCGACCTGCACCTCGACGCGGTCGGCCAGGCCGGCGGCCACCACGTTCTTGGCGACCCAGCGCATGGCGTAGGCGGCCGAACGGTCGACCTTCGACGGGTCCTTGCCGGAGAACGCGCCACCACCGTGGCGGGCCATGCCGCCGTAGGTGTCGACGATGATCTTGCGACCGGTGAGACCGGCGTCACCCATCGGGCCACCGAGCACGAACTTGCCGGTCGGGTTGACCAGCAGGCGGATGTCGGAGGTGTCGAGCGACGGGATCTCCAGATCGCCGATGACCGCCTCGACGACCTTCTCGCGGATATCGGGTGCCAGCAGGTTGTCCAGGTCGATATCGGCGGCGTGCTGGGTGGAGATGACGACCGTGTCGAGGCGGACCGGGCGGTCACCGTCGTATTCGATGGTGACCTGGGTCTTGCCGTCGGGCCGCAGGTAGGGCAGCACGCCGGACTTGCGGACCTCGGTGAGCTTGCGCGAGAGCCGGTGCGCGAGCGCGATCGGCAGCGGCATGAGCTCGGGAGTGTCGGTGGTGGCGTAGCCGAACATCAGGCCCTGGTCGCCCGCGCCCTGGCGTTCGATCTCGTCGTCGGACCCGCCGACGCGCGCCTCGTGCGAGGTGTCGACACCCTGGGCGATATCGGGCGACTGCGCGCCGATGGCGATGTTGACACCGCAGGAGTTGCCGTCGAAACCCTTTGCGGAGGAGTCGTATCCGATCTCGAGGACCTTCTCGCGCACGATCCGCGGGATGTCGGCGTAGGCCGACGTGGTCACCTCGCCCGCGACATGGACCTGGCCGGTGGTGACCAGGGTTTCCACCGCGACGCGGCTGCCCGGATCCTCGGCGAGCAATGCGTCGAGGATGGAATCGCTGATCGCGTCACAGATCTTGTCCGGATGGCCCTCGGTCACAGACTCACTGGTGAATAGCCGACTACCTGTCGTACGCACAGTTATTCCCTCTCCCTCAACGGGTTACTTCTCTTCAGACTATTCCAAACCACCGACAAGGTGGCGGGTTAGGACAACCCACACCACGAACACACCCGTGCGCGGTACACTGCGCGAGATCGTTGCGGCGCAACGGTTTTCGCGCACGAAACGGCGGTTTTACCCGGTCAGCGCAGCAGCGGCACGAGCGCATCGAGCACCCGGCTCGCCAGCAGTGCCTTGGAACCGTGATCGAGTGCCACCTCGGTGCCGTCGGCCCCGAGCAGCCACCCGTCGTTGGTGTCGACCTCGAACGCCTTGCCCTCACCCACGGCGTTGACCACGAGCAGGTCGCAGCCCTTGCGGGCCAGTTTCGCGCGGGCGTGGGTGAGCACGTCACCGTTGTCGTCCCCGGTCTCGGCGGCGAAACCGACGATCGCGGTGCCGTCGAGCCTGCCCTCGGTGCGGGCGTCGACCAGACCGGCGAGGATATCGGCGTTCTTGGTCAACGGGATCACGTCGGGTTCGTCGGCGCCCTTCTTGATCTTCGCTGCCGCCACATGGGTCGGACGGAAATCGGCGACCGCGGCCGCCATGACGACCGCATCGGCGCCCACGGCGTGCTTGTCGACGGCCGTCTTGAGCTGTTCGGCGGTGGTGATGTGGACCAGCTCGACCGCGGCGGGCGGGGCGAGCTCGATGGTGTTGCCCGCGATCAGCGTCACCTGGGCGCCACGCTGGGCGGCGACCCTGGCCAGGGCGTAGCCCTGCTTACCGGAGCTGCGGTTGCCGAGGAAACGCACCGGGTCGAGAGGTTCTCTCGTCCCGCCTGCGGTGATCACCACGCGACGACCGGTCAGGTCGCGGGGCAGTGCGTCGGCGCGCTCGAGCAGCAGCGAGGCCAGACCGAAGATCTCCTCCGGTTCCGGCAGCCGTCCTGGACCCGTGTCGGCACCGGTGAGCCGGCCCGACGCGGGTTCCATGACGTTGGCGCCGTGCGCGCGCAGCGTCGCGACATTGGCCACCGTCGCCGGATGCTCCCACATCTCGGTGTGCATCGCGGGTGCGAACAACACCGGACATCGGGCCGTCAGCAAGGTGGCGGTGAGCATATCGTCGGCGCGCCCCTGGGCGGCGCGAGCCATCAGATCCGCGGTGGCGGGGGCGATGACGACGAGATCGGCCTCCTGGCCGATCCGCACATGCGGCACCTCGGGCACGTCGGTGAACACGTCCGTGTGCACCGGCTGACCGGACAGCGCCTCGAAGGTCGCCTTGCCGACGAACTGCAGCGCCGCCTCGGTGGGAATGACCCGCACCTGATGCCCGGTCTCGGTGAAACGGCGAACGAGGGCACACGCCTTGTAGGCGGCGATGCCCCCGCCGACCCCGACGACGATCCGCATGGTCTCTACGCCTCCCGGCTGGGGATTGTCACTCGCCCTCGGTGTGTTCGAGCAGGTCGGAGTGGATTTCGCGCATGGCGACCGACAGCGGCTTCTCCTGCAGACCCGGCTCGACGAGCGGGCCGACGTACTCGAGGATGCCGTCACCGAGCTGGTTGTAGTAGTCGTTGATCTGCCGGGCGCGCTTGGCCGCGTAGATCACGAGGGCGTACTTGGACGAGGTGCGCTCGAGCAGCTCATCGATCGGCGGGTTGGTCAGGCCGATGGGAGTGTCGTACGCGGGTGCAGCGGTGATGTCCGTGCTCACTAGGGGAGGCTCCTGCGGTTTAGTGGGTCAAGAACTCGAATTTGTGCTAACGAACAAGGATACCAACTGCTCGCAGGCGGTCGTCACCTCGGCGTTCACAATGACCGTGTCGAACTCGTCACGTGCGGCCAATTCGACCCGGGCGGTCTCGAGCCTGCGCTCGATCACCTCGGGGGTCTCGGTACCGCGTGAACGCAGCCGCGAGACCAGTTCTTCCCAGCTCGGCGGGGCGAGAAACACCAGCAGCGCTTCCGGCATCGCCTGCCGGACCGACCGCGCACCGGCCAGGTCGACTTCGAGCAGTACCGATCGTCCGGCGTCCAGTGCCTCACGCACCGGCGCCGCGGGGGTGCCCGATCGCTGCAACCCCCCATGGATGTCCGCCCATTCGAGCAATTCGTCCGCCTCGATCATGGCGTCGAAATCGGCTCGGGAAACGAAGCGGTAGTCGCGTCCGTCGACCTCACCGGGCCGCGGGGCCCTGGTGGTGGCCGACACGCTGAAAACCAGCTCGGGCAGACGTTCCCGCACGCACCGCACGACCGTGGACTTGCCGACGGCCGAGGGGCCGACCAGTACAACCAGTCGGCCCTTCCGCGTGTGTTGTTCGACCACCTGGATCAGGAGTCGAAGTCGAAGCGAGCCAGCAGCGCCTTGCGCTGACGGTCGCCCAGGCCACGGAGACGCCGGGTGGGGGCGATCTCCAGCTCGGTCATGATCTCGGCGGCCTTGACCTTGCCCACCTTCGGCAGAGCCTCGAGCAGCGCCGACACCTTCATCTTGCCGAGGATCTCGTCGGATTCGGCGTCGGTGAGGACCTGCTTCAGGTTGGTGCCGCCTCGCTTCAGGCGCTCCTTGAGCTCTGCCCGAGCGCGGCGAGCGGCAGCCGCCTTCTCCAGAGCAGCGGCGCGCTGCTCGTCAGTCAGCTGGGGAAGGGCCACGGGTTCCTCCGTCTCATCGTTCATTGCTAGATCTACCGCCGGTTACCCGGACGGTCTGTGCGACCGTACCCACGGTGCCCGCCGATTGCGAACCCGACCCCCAGGTCAGGGGCGGATTACGGATGCCGTATGGCGCGCGCGGGCATGATGCGGCGAGGTCGGATTCCCGCCATCCGATCGTACCGCCGAATTCTGAAAACACGTCTGGACCTGCGGTTATACCGTTTTGGGCGATGTTAGCCACTCGGTAGCGTGAGCACGGTCGGCCGGTCCGGCAAACCCGGTGCGGCGCGACCAGCGACTTTCCCGAATTTATGCGCGTGTCGCACGTTTTCGTACCGCGTGTCGTCACTTCCGGGCACGAAATCGGTCCAGCACAGCCTCGACGGCGGTCGCGGTCACGTCGTCGATCCAGTCCGGAATCGGGGCGGCGCGGGCGATGTAATCGCGGACCAATCCGTACGGAATCGCCTTCACCGCAGCCTCGGCGACGGCCCGGGATTCGTCGTCGACGACGCCGAATTCGGTCGACACGGCGGCCAGCAGCGCGGCCTGCATCTCGTCGTTGACGCTCGCGATCGCGGCGCGCAACTCCTCGGGCCCCACATCGAGCAATTGTTCCCGATGGAACATCTTCATCGCCCTGGCCTCGGTGGGCCGCTCACGGCAGTAGCGAGGCAGGAAGACGGCTGCCGACAGCAACGGCTCGGGACCGCGCAGCGCGGCGACGAAACCCTCATGGAAGCGCCGGATCGAACGCAGCCACAAGCGAGCGAGGAGTTCGTCACGTGAGGCGAAACGCACGTAGATGGAGCCGGAGTGCACGCTCGCGGCCTTGCTGATCGCGGCGATCGACGGCCTGGTCACGGCCGGGTCGGCGAGCAGGTCACGGGCGGCGTCGAGCACCTGATCGTCGGTGAAGAGACGGGGTCTTGCCACCGCGTCAGCCTAGTGGCACAGTTTATGAATATGAATTCAAAAACTCGTTTTCCGGTCGCCGGAGCGTCGTTGATCTTCATCGCGGGCGTGCACACGGTCATGGGCATCGCATTGCTCGCGGCGAGTGATCAGGACACGGAGCTGTCGTTCTGGTTCACCCTGTTCGGCGTGGTCGGCGTCGGCCTCGGGCTGGCCATGATCGACCTGGAACGGGCGCGCGGGTTCGTGCCCGCCCCGGTGCTCGGCACGCTGGCGCTGGTGACGGCGTGCGGGCTGATCTACCAACCGCTGTCGGGGTTCGTCACCTTGCTCGTCCCGGTCGGAGTCGGCGCGTTCGGTTGGTGGCGGGCCAGGAACGCTCTCGTCGCCGCCTGAACGCGTCGATCCACCCAGACCATCCGGAACTCGAAAACAATTGCGCCAGAGGCCATTTCGGCGCCATTACGGGGGTACGACAACGGAGCCGGAGCGGCTCGCACGCCACTCCGGCTCCGTCACAGCAGATGTCAGGCCTGCAGGAAGGCGAACTCCTCCTGCAGCTGAGCGGTCTTGTCGCACAACGCCGTCACCGATGGGCCGGCGTTGAGCACCTCACGCGACACATTCGGGACCACCGCCGACAGGTTCGCCGCGGGGACGAGCGCGCGGATCGAGTCCGCTCCCCCACCCTGGGCACCCACTCCCGGCATGAGAATGGGCCCGTTGAGCTTCGACAGGTCGGGCGCCTCGGTGAGCGTCGCGCCGACGACGACACCGACGGAGCCGAATCCGTCGCCCGTGTTGCGTGCGGCTGCCTCGTCGACCATCGTCTGCGCGATCGTTCGCCCGTCGGCCGCCACGATCCGCTGCAGCTGCGCCCCTTCGGGATTCGAGGTCGCCGCCAGGACGAACACGCCACGGTTGTTGGTCTCGGCCAGGCTCAGCGCCGGCTCGAGTGATCCGAAACCGAGGTACGGCGAGACCGTCACAGCGTCGGAACCGAGCGGCCCGTCACCGAGCCAGGCGTGCGCGTAGGCGTCCATGGTGGAGCCGATATCGCCGCGCTTGGCGTCGGCGAGCACCAGGGTGCCCGAGGCGCGCAGCACCGAGATGGTGCGCTCCAGAACCGCGATACCGCCCGAACCGTAGGTCTCGAAGAACGCGACCTGCGGCTTCACCAGGGCGACGCGACCGTCGAAAGCCTCCACACAGATCTCGGCGAACGCCTCGAGCCCCTCGACGTCTTCGCCGAGCCCCCACGCCCGCAGCAGGGCGGGGTGGGGGTCGATGCCGACGCACACCGGACCGAACTGCCGCATGGCGTGCTGCAACCGGTGACCGAATGTCATGTCAGCCACGCAGTTTCGAGTGCAGTTCCTGCAGCGAACGCACCCCGAGACCACCGTTGATGCCGGCCTCGATGCCCTGCACCGCGGCCGCCGCGCCCTGCACGGTGGTGATGCACGGGATGTTCGCGCCCACCGCGGCGGTGCGGATCTCGTAGCCGTCCACGCGAGGACCCGAGTTGCCGTAGGGGGTGTTGAACACGATGTCGATCTCGCCGTCGCGGATCTGCTCCACGATGGAGGCCTCCGGCATGCCGGTGGCCGGATCGGTGGTCGCCGGGTCGGAGTGCTTGCGCACCTGTTCGCAGGGAATGCCGTTGCGGCGCAGGGTTTCCGCGGTACCCGCCGTGGCGAGGATGCGGAAGCCGAGGTCGTGCAGGCGCTTGATCGGGAACACCATGGCGCGCTTGTCGCGGTTGGCGACCGACACGAACACCGTGCCCTGGGTGGGCAGCGAGCCGTAGGCGGCGGCCTGGCTCTTGGCGAAGGCGGTGCCGAAGTCGGCGTCGATGCCCATGACCTCGCCGGTGGACTTCATCTCCGGGGAGAGCAGCGAGTCCACGCCGGTTCCGTCGGCGCGACGGAACCGGTGGAAGGGCAGCACGGCTTCCTTCACCGCGACCGGCGCGTCGAGCGGCACGTGGCCGCCGTCGCCCTCGGGTGGCAGCATGCCTTCCTTGCGCAGTTCGGCGATGGTGGCGCCGAGCATCACCCGGGCGCACGCCTTGGCCAGCGGCACCGCGGTGGCCTTGGACACGAACGGCACCGTCCGGCTGGCGCGTGGGTTGGCCTCGAGGACGTAGAGCACGTCGTCCTTGAGGGCGTACTGCACATTGAGCAGGCCCTTCACGCCGATGCCCTTGGCCAGCGCGATGGTGGAGCGGCGCACGGCCTCGATGTCGCTGCGGCCCAGGGTGATCGGGGGCAGCGCGCAGGCGGAGTCACCGGAGTGGATGCCCGCTTCCTCGATGTGTTCCATCACGCCGCCGAGGTAGACCTCCTCGCCGTCGCACAGGGCGTCGACGTCGATCTCGATGGCGTCTTCCAGGAACCGGTCGACGAGCACCGGGTGGTCCGGATTGAGTTCGGTGGCGCGGGAGATGTAGCCCTCGAGCGACTTCTCGTCGTAGACGATCTCCATGCCGCGCCCGCCGAGCACGTAGGACGGGCGGACCAGCACCGGGTAGCCGATCTCGGCGGCGATCTTCTTGGCCTGCTCGACCGTGGTCGCGGTGCCGTACTTGGGGGCGGGCAGGCCGGCGGCGACGAGCACGTCACCGAATTCGCCACGGTCCTCGGCCAGGTCGATCGCGGCCGCGGAGGTGCCGACCACCGGGACACCGGCGTCGGTGAGCCGCTGCGCCAGACCGAGGGGGGTCTGGCCGCCGAGCTGCACGATGACACCGGCGACGGTGCCCGACTCCGACTCCGCGTGGTACACCTCGAGCACGTCTTCGAAGGTCAGCGGCTCGAAGTAGAGGCGGTCGGCGGTGTCGTAGTCGGTGGACACGGTCTCGGGGTTGCAGTTGACCATCACGGTCTCGTACCCGGCGGCCGAGAGTGTCTGCGCCGCATGGACACACGAGTAGTCGAACTCGATGCCCTGACCGATGCGGTTCGGGCCGGAGCCGAGGATGATGACCTTCTCGCGCTCACGCTGCGGCGCGACCTCGGACTCCGCGCCGGGATCCAGCTCGTAGGAGCTGTAGTGATACGGCGTCTTCGCCTCGAACTCGGCGGCGCAAGTGTCGACCGTCTTGTAGACCGGCCGCACGTTCAGGCGATGGCGCAGCGAGCGCACGCCCGATTCACCGGCGAGCTCGGGCCGCAGCGCGGCGAGCTGACGGTCCGACAGGCCGTAGTGCTTGGCCTGACGCAGCAGGTCTTCGTCGAGGACGGGTGCGTCGAGCACCTCCTGGCGCAGCGCGACCAGTCCGGCGACCTCGGCGACGAACCACGGGTCCACTCCGGAGGCCTCGGCGACCTCTTCGATCGAGGCGCCGTAGCGCAGCGCCCGCTCCACCTGGTAGATGCGGCCTTCGGTCGGCACACGCAGGTCGGCGAGAATCGCGTCGATGGCCTCGCGTACCGAGGCCGGGTCGCTGGGATCCTTGGGCGCCCACTGCCCGTCCTCGGCGGTCCAGAAGCTGGCCGCCTTGGTCTCGAGCGAGCGCAGCACCTTGCCGAGGGCCTCGGAGAAGTTGCGGCCCATCGACATCGCCTCGCCCACCGACTTCATGGTGGTGGTCAGCGTGGCGTCGGCACCGGGGAACTTCTCGAACGCGAACCGCGGCGCCTTCACGACGACGTAGTCCAGGGTCGGCTCGAAGCAGGCCGGGGTCTCGCCGGTGATGTCGTTGACGATCTCGTCGAGGGTGTAACCGATGGCCAGCTTGGCGGCGATCTTGGCGATCGGGAAGCCGGTGGCCTTCGATGCCAGCGCCGAGGAGCGCGAGACACGCGGGTTCATCTCGATGACGATCAGGCGACCGTCCTTCGGGTCCACCGCGAACTGGATGTTGCAGCCGCCGGTGTCGACGCCGACCTCGCGCAGGATGGCGATGCCCAGGTCGCGCATCTTCTGGTACTCGCGGTCGGTGAGCGTCATCGCGGGGGCGACGGTCATCGAGTCGCCGGTGTGCACGCCCATCGGGTCGACGTTCTCGATGGAGCAGACGATGACCACGTTGTCGCGGCCGTCGCGCATGAGCTCGAGCTCGAATTCCTTCCAGCCGAGGATGGACTCCTCGATCAGGACGTTCGCGGTGGGCGAGGCCGACAGGCCGCCACCGGCGATGCGGTCGAGGTCTTCCTCGTTGTAGGCCATGCCCGAGCCGAGGCCACCCATGGTGAAGGAGGGGCGGACGACCACCGGGTAGCCGAGTTCGGCGACGGTGTCGCGCACCTCGTCCATCGTGTAACAGACGGCGCTGCGGGCGCTCTCACCGCCGACCTTGGCGACGATGTCCTTGAACTTCTGCCGGTCCTCGCCGCGCTGGATGGCGTCGAAGTCGGCGCCGATCAGCTCGACGTTGTACTTGGCGAGCACCCCGTTCTCGTGCAGCGCGACCGCGGTGTTGAGCGCGGTCTGCCCGCCGAGGGTGGCCAGGATCGCGTCGGGGCGCTCCTTCTCGATGACCTTCTCGACGAACTCCGGGGTGATCGGCTCCACGTAGGTGGAGTCGGCGAACTCGGGGTCGGTCATGATGGTCGCCGGGTTGGAGTTCACCAGCGACACGCGCAGTCCCTCGGACCGCAGCACCCGGCACGCCTGGGTACCGGAGTAGTCGAATTCGCACGCCTGGCCGATCACGATCGGGCCAGAGCCGATCACCAGGATGTGCTTCAGATCCTCGCGGCGAGGCATCAGGCTCCTTCCATGAGACCGGCGAAACGGTCGAACAGATATGCGGCGTCGTGCGGGCCTGCGGCGGCCTCGGGGTGGTACTGCACCGAGAAGGCGCGACCGTCGATCAGTCGCACACCCTCGACGGTGCCGTCGTTGGCGCAGACGTGGGAGACCTCGGCCTTGCCGAAGGGCGTGTCGAACTGCTCGCCCTTCTCGCCCTCCAGGGCGAAGCCGTGGTTCTGCGCGGTGATGGAGATGCGGCCGGTGCCCTCTTCGATGACCGGGATGTTGATGCCCCGGTGGCCGAACTTCATCTTGTAGGTCTCGCGACCCAGTGCCCGGCCGAGGATCTGATTGCCGAAGCAGATACCGAACAGCGGGATCCCGCGCTCGAGCACACCCTGGGTGAGCGCGATCGCGCCGGTCTGGGTGGCCGGGTCGCCGGGGCCGTTCGAGAGGAACACACCGTTCGGGTTCAGCGCGAGGATGTCGTCGAGGGAGGTGTTCGACGGCACCACGTGGGTGCGCACACCGCGTTCGGCGAACATGCGCGGGGTGTTGGTCTTGATGCCGAGGTCGACCGCGACGACGGTGAAGCGGTGGTCACCCACCGGCTCGATCGTGTACATGCCGTCGGTGCTGACCTCTTCGGCCAGGTCCGCGCCGAGCATGGACGGCTGACCGTTCACGCGGGCGAGCAGTTCCTCGTCACCGGCGAGGGCGGCGCCGGAGAAGATGCCCGCCTTCATCGAGCCGCGGGTGCGCAGGTGGCGCACGACCGCGCGGGTGTCGATGCCGGCGATGCCGACCACGTTCTGCTTGTCGAGCTGATCCTGCAGGGTGCCGGTGGCGCGCCAGTTCGACGAGATCGTCGACGGGTCGCGCACGGCGTAGCCGGCGACCCAGATCTTGCCGGACTCGTCGTCCTCGTCGTTCCAGCCGGTGTTGCCGATCTGCGGGGCGGTGGCCACCACGATCTGGCGGTCGTAGCTGGGGTCGGTCAGGGTCTCCTGGTACCCGGTCATCGCGGTGCAGAACACCGCCTCACCCAGGGTCTGCCCCTCGGCGCCGAAGGCCGTACCGCGGAACACGCGGCCGTCCTCCAGCACAAGGGCTGCTTTGGTCTTCGTCATTCATCGTCTCCCGTCGTCACCCTGGTCGCATCCGCGGTCCATGCCGGGTACACCGTCTTGTCGTCGCCCCGGAATCCGGTATCGATCTCGGTTCCGGTCGGCAGTGTCCAGCGAATTACCAGCACACCATTGTCCGTCATCACTTTGCCCGCGTGTCCGCGCTCGGTGCGCACGGCCGTCACGGATTCCTGGGGAATCCAGATCGGCGTCGCCCCGTCACGTTCGAGCAGGATCCCGCGTTCGAACCGCGTCAGTTCGGCGGTCGCGCGGAACCCCAGGTCACCGACCGCGATCCGGTTCTGCCAGCTGGGCGCGAAGGTGCTGCCCAGGTACAGGCCGGTGGTCGGCTCCAGCAGTTGCGCACCCAGTTCGGCGGGCACGGTCGGCAGGTCACCGATCCGCGACTGCTGGCTCGCGGCTTTCTTCTGCCAGGCCCGGTACATCAGCCACAGGCACAGTACGAATACCGCCAGCAGCCCGACTACCCACAGCGTTCTCTCCACGTCCTGGCCTCCCTAGATCCCGACCGCCTTGCCCTCGCGGGCAGTTACCCGGCCGCGCAGCACGGTGGCTGTGACCTCGGCCGGGAACGTCATGTCCTCGAACGGTGTGTTGTTCGAGATGCTCGCCAGTTCGGCGCCGCGCACCGTCCACTCGGCGTCGGGGTCGACGAGGGTCAGGTTGGCGGGTTCGCCGACGGCGATCGGGCGGCCGTGGTCGTCGAGTCCGACGATCGCGGCGGGTTTCTCGCTCATCACCTTCGCGACACCGCGCCAGTCGAGCAGACCCGGCTGCACCATCGTCTGCACGATGATCGACAGGGCCGTCTCGAGGCCGAGCATGCCGGGGCGGGCCACCGCGAACTCGCAGCACTTGTCCTGCTCGGCGTGCGGGGCGTGGTCGGTGGCGACACAGTCGATGATTCCGTCGGCCAGCGCCTGACGCAGCGCGGCGGCGTCGGAGGCCTCGCGCAGCGGCGGGTTCACCTTGTTGACCGCGTCGTAGGTCTCGAGGCGCGAGTCGTCGAGCAGCAGGTGGTGCGGGGTGACCTCGGCGGTGATCGAAATCCCCTGGGACTTGGCCCATTTCACCAGCTCGACAGTGCCGGCGGTGGAGGCGTGGCAGATGTGCACGCGGGCACCGGCGTCGCGGGCGAGCAGGGCGTCGCGCGCGACGATCGACTCCTCGGCCGCGCGCGGCCAGCCGGCCAGCCCGAGCCGGGCGGCGTTCGGACCCTCGTGCGCGACGGCGCCCTTGGTCAGGCGCGGCTCCTCGGCGTGCTGGGCGATCAGGACACCGAGCGAGTTCGCGTACTCGAGCGCGCGCCGCATGATGAGCGGGTCGTAGACGCAGTGCCCGTCGTCGGAGAACATCCGGACCTGGCCGACACCGGCGGCCATGGTGCCCATCTCCGCGAGCTGCTTGCCTTCCAGACCCACCGTCACCGCGCCGACGGGGAACACGTCGACCAGGCCGACCTCCTGGCCGCGCCGCCACACGTGATCGGTGATGACGTGCGAATCCGCGACCGGACTGGTGTTGGCCATGGCGAACACGGCGGTGTACCCGCCGAGAGCGGCTGCGGCGGAACCGGTTTCGATGGTCTCGGTGTCTTCGCGGCCGGGTTCGCGCAGGTGGGTGTGCAGGTCGACGAAGCCGGGCAGCAGGATCTGGCCGTTGCCCTCGATCACCTCGGCGTCGTCGGCGGCCGTGAGACCGGAACCGATCTCGGCGATGACGGTGCCGCGCACGAGCACGTCGACCGGCTCGCCCTCACCATAGGGCTTGACGTTCTTGATGAGCAGCTCAGTCATACCGTTTCCTCCTGACCCACGAGCAGCCGGAACAGCACGGCCATCCGCATGTGCACACCGTTGGAAACCTGCTGCAGCACAGCGGCTTTCGGTGAGTCCGCGACGGCCGAGGCGATTTCCATGCCGCGCAGCATCGGACCGGGGTGCAGCACCACCGCGTCGTCGTCGAGCAGCGCGAGCCTGCGCTCGGACAATCCGTAGTTGATCGAGTATTCGCGGGCCGACGGGAAGAACCCGCCGTTCATCCGCTCCGCCTGCACGCGCAGCATCATCACCGCGTCGGCGCCGGGCAGTTCGGCATCGAGGGAGGTCGCGACCCGGCAGGGCCAGGCTTCGACCCCGACCGGCAGCAGTGTGCGCGGCGCGACCAGCACCACTTCCGCACCGAGGGTGTTCAGCAAAACGACGTTGGATCGGGCGACCCGGCTGTGCAGGATGTCGCCGACCAGCACCACCCGCTTGCCCTCGATGTCACCGAGGCGCTGACGCAGGGTCAGCGCGTCGAGCAGCGCCTGGGTGGGGTGCTGGTGGGTGCCGTCGCCGGCGTTGATGATCGACGGCGCCTGGCGGTTCTCCTCCTTGGCCCACTGCTCCATCCAGCGCGCGATCTGGTGCGCCGCGCCCGAGGCGGGGTGGCGCACGATCAGCGCGTCGGCGCCCGCGGCGTGCAGGGTGAGCGCGGTGTCGCGCAGCGATTCGCCCTTGGAGACCGACGAACTCGACGCGCTCACATTGATCACATCGGCGCTCATCCACTTACCGGCGACCTCGAAGGAGACGCGGGTGCGGGTGGAGTTCTCGTAGAACACCGTCATCACGGTGCGCCCGCGCAGGGTCGGCAGCTTCTTCACTTCGCGACCGAGCAGGGCCTGTTCGAAGCGTTCGGCTTCGTCGAGCAGTTCGGTGGCGGCGGCGCGATCCAGGTCGGCGACGGTCAGCAGGTGCTTCATTTCGCCTCCTGGTGCAGGTAGACGCCGTCGTGGCCGTCGTGTTCGGTGAGCAGCACCGAGATGTCCTCGGCGCGCGAGGTCGGCACGTTCTTGCCCACGTAGTCGGCGCGGATCGGCAGTTCGCGGTGGCCTCGGTCGATGAGGACCGCCAGCTGCACGGCCCGGGGACGGCCGAGGTCGCGCAGGCCGTCGAGGGCGCTGCGGACGGTGCGCCCGGAGAACAGCACGTCGTCGACCAGGACGACGAGGGAGTTCTCGATGCCGCCGTCGGGCACCGAAGTGCGTTCCAGCGGACGGTGCGGACGGCTGCGCAGGTCGTCGCGGTAGAGGGTGATGTCGAGCGAGCCGAGCGCGGGCCGCACGCCGGAGAACTCCTCGATCTTGTCCGCCAGCCGGTTGGCCAGGGTGGTGCCGCGCGTGGGGATTCCCATGAGAACCACCCGTGGCGCGTCGGCGTCGCCGGAATCCAGGGCGGTCTTCTCGATGATCTGGTGCGCGATGCGCGCTACCGTGCGTTGCACATCCGACGGCGACAACAGCTCCCGCCCAGCCGCCACCCATTCCGGGGTGTGCCGCTGCGATGTTTCGCCCGCGCCGGTTTTGGCCGCCCGTTCGGGCACAGCCATGCCGACCTCCTTCCCCGCCTCACCGGACGGTCCGTTAAAGGATGTCTAACTCGCGCTCCACCTTATCAGCGTCGGAACCCGCCTTTGACCAGGTCGTCCCGCCTGTGAGCACGGCCACGGGCCGCGGGTGGCGACCGTGGGTGCGGTGACGATCACAGCCCGATCGAAAGCCCTGCGAGCGCGGTGATTTCCAGTCGCGGGGCGACAGGGCGCTGTCTTGTCGGTCACCGGAGCGCCAACTACACTGTGATGCGCACCACATACGGTAGCGCGGAGGTGGTGTCGCATTCAGCGCAAGCGTGGTCCGATCGGAGTGCCGGGCCATGGTGATCTTCGCGACCCCCTCTCGATGAGCCGGGCCTGTAGTCGCTCCTTCCTGCTCGACCGCTGGACTTTGCGCCGCGGGCGGGCTGTTTCGCGGGATCTTCCGCACCTTCCGACAAGGAGATGACGTTATGGCTGTTGCCGTCGAACTCGATTTCCCCGGCGCGACGATGGAGCAATATGACCAGGTCATAAAGAAGATGGGATTCGAGCACGGAGGGCCCGGCGGGCCCGGGATGATCTTTCATCTGGTCAGGAAGACCGATGACGGCTTTCACGTCACCGATGTGTGGGAGTCCGCAGGCCAGTTCCAGGAGTTCGCCCAGACCACCATCGGGCCGCTGAGCCAAGAGGCCGGGATCACCACCCAGCCCACCGTCACCATCCACGAGATCTACAACTATCTGACCCAGGGAAGCTGAGCCACCCGCCGACCGTGGAACTCACGGTCGGCGGCCCAGGTCAGGTAGTTGCCGCGCGCACGCGTGTGTCGCCCTGACCGCTCGGTGAAAACGCTTTGACGCGGCGTTCCCGGTGCGGCGACCATCGACTATGGAAATCGACATCGCGGCGACGCCGCCGGCGCGTATCGACCTGGGTGATCTGGTCGTGCGCCGGTGGCGACTGGACGACGTGGACAGCCGGTTGGGCGCGCTCATCGATTCGCACGAGCACCTGCACCAGTGGATGGCGTGGGCGGCCGAACCACCCACGCGCGAGGATCAGCGGCTTTCCATCGAGATATCGAGCACGCGGTGGCCGACTCCTGGCGGCGGGTATCTGTACGGAATCTTCACTGCGGCAGGCGAAGTCGTCGGTGGGATCGGGCTGCACGACCGTGTGGCGGCCGGAGCACTGGAAATCGGGTATTGGCGTCACGTCGCCCATACCGGTCGCGGCGTGATCACCCGGGCGGCGCGCGCGCTCACCGCCGCCGCCCTCGCACTCCCCCACATCGAGCGCGTCGAAATCCGTTGCGACGCGGCCAATGTCCGCAGCGCGGCAGTGCCTCGCAGGCTCGGTTACCGCCTGGTCGAGACCGGTGTGCGCGCGGCCGAGGCTCCGTGCGATTCCGGTCGCTATCAGGTCTGGGCGACCACCGCACATGGCTCGTGACGCGCGTTCTCGAGGAAACCGCGTGCCGCCGCCGAAGGCGTCCGCCGGGATACGACACGTTTACGGAAGTGGACGGCGACCCGGACCGGACATGCTTGCACGACTTCAGGTAGGCGAATCGGAGGAGTGCAAGGTGGGAGCAGGCATTGTCGCGACGCTGCTGGTGGGCGTCGGAATTCTGCACATCGTGCCCGGTGTGGTCGCGTTGTCGCCGCGACGGGCGAGCACCGCCTATGGCACCGTCGTCACGGACCGGGATCTGGAGCTTCTCCTGCGTCATCGCGCGGTGTTGCTCGCGATGGTGGGGTTCGGGTTGGTCGTCGGTGCTGTTGTGCCGGCCGCCAGGGCTTTGACGATCACGGCCGGAATCGTCAGCACCGCTACGTTTCTCGTACTCACCGCGGTGATCGGGCCGGGGAGGCTCAACGCGCGAACCCTTCGGGTGGCCCGTGCCGACGTGATCGCGCTGGTGGCACTGGTCGGCGCCGGTCTGGTCGCCCTCGCGAATTGAAACGCCGCCCTCACCTTGTGAGGACCGTAGTCAACTCCAGGTCGCGGTCGCGGGGTCGATGCCGTTGGCTCGGGCGTTGGCGTCGATGACGGCACACAGCCACCGGGTCAGGCCGGGGGCGAGGGAGTCGTAGAAGTCGGTGTAGCCGGGATCGGTGCGGTAGGTGCGGGCCAGGCAGACGTGCATGGCGTGGGTGCAGTCGAAATAGACCGCGAGGGAGGCGCGGTGGCGTTCGGCGAGAGTGTCGGCTTCCTGGCTGCCCGGGGCGACACCGTGGCGCAGTGCCGCGGCGAGGTCGGTGTGCAGGGCGGACAGGTCGTCGGTGATCTTGCGCCAGTCCTCGGGGGTGCGGTCGGCCACGCGTTCGGCGTACTGCGCCCACTGCGGAGTCTCGCCCCAGCGTTCGCGGGCCTGCTCGACCCACGTCGGTTCCCATCCCTCGCCGAAGATCGCGACCTGATCCTCGGCGGGGAGCAGGATCCCCGACTCGCGTGCTTCGATCAGCCGATCCACCGCGTCGGCCATCCCGCGTAGCCGGTGGATGCGGGCCTCGAGTTCGGCGCGCTGCGCACGCAGGGTGGTGAGGGCGTCGGCGGTCGGTGCGTCCAGCAGGCTCGCGATGTCGTCGAGGGGTACGCCGAGTTCGCGGTAGACCAGCACACGGTGGGCGCGCGCCACCTCGGCCGCGCTGTAGAGCCGGTACCCGCCGGGGCTGCGCTCCGACGGGCAGACCAGCCCGATCGCGTCCCAGTGATGCAGGGTGCGGGTGGTGACACCGAGCAGCCGCGCCGTGGCGCCGACGGTGCGTGGCGAGGTGGTCACGACCACCATTGTGCCGTCAGGGCCCTTCGATACCCATCGACCGCAGGTGCTCGGCCGCCGGGCTGTCCGGGTCGTACGGGCGGGCCGCGGTCATCACCACGCGCGTGTGCTCCGGTGTCACCGCCTCGAGTTCCATCGAATTCCACGGCATCACCCGTGGTCCGACCGTGCATCCCGGCACCGCCCGCTCGCACGCTTCGGCGATGCCGTCGATCTCGTCGAGCACGCAGGAGAAACTCACCGTCAACCCACCCGGTCTGTCCGCCGGTGCCCCCGGCACGAGAAGCACATCCTGAAACGCCCACCGCCGCAGGTGCGTCACCTGCCCCGGCGCGGTGAAGAACTCGAAGAACCCGAGGCCCTCCACCCAGAATTCCACCGACTTCGCGATATCGGCACACGGCACGATCACGAACATCGGCATCCCGTAGATACCCCGGAACGGTTGCGGCGCAACGGCGTCGGGACCGGGAAGGGGCACTGGGCTCATCTCGAAAGCTGGAAAGTTCATACGAGTGATCGTCGACCCTGACGTTACGTAAGGGTCAAGTCTGCCGCGTCGAACGCACCGAAGTCCCCGGTCGGACAGTCGCACGAGCGAGTCGGCGATGAATTTCGAGCCGGGTTGTCGTCGGAACATGCGTCAGACGTCGACGGAGAGGTGTTCGCAGATGGTCAGGAAGTTTCGGTTCGGGGTTGTCGCACCACTCAGGAGTGAAGCGCAGGTGTGGCGAGAGCGAGTTCGGCAGATCGCCGGGCTCGGGTATTCGACCCTGTTGGTGGCCGATTTCCCACTCACGCAACCGGCGCCGGCGCCCATGCTCGCCACCGCTGCCACACTGACAGACCTGTGCGTGGGGACCTGGGTGTATGCCTCTCCCCTGCGCCCGCCGTGGATGACGGCCTGGGAAGCGCATTCACTGTCGCTCCTGACGGACGGCCGGTTCGAGATGGGAATCGGCACCGGACGCGGTGGCATCGAGGACGAGTTGCGGGACAAGGGTCTGCCGATCGTCGCGCCTGGCGAACGGCTGGCCCACATCCGGGAGACCGTCGACCGGCTGCGCGAACTCGACGGCCCGGACCGGCGCACCCCGGTGGCGATGGCGGTGTACGGCCCGAAGGCACGCGCCCTGGCGGCCGAGATCGCCGACACGGTCACCTTCCCGCTCGGCGATAAGCCCCGAAACCAGGTCGAGCGGCTGACCCGCGAATTCCGCACCGACAACGGCCCCGAACTGGCGCTGGCCGTCCCGGTGATCGGCGACACCGTCGCCCCGCACATGGCCCACCCCGCGACCGATCCCGCCGCACTCCGCGCCGCCGACGCCCTGACCGTCCTCCCCGACGACCCCGCCGCCGCCATCGACGAAATCCAGCGTCGTCGCGAGGAAGCCGGCTTCTCCTACATCGTTGTCGGTGCCGACTTCGCCGAACGGTTCGCCCCGGTGGTCGCCGCGCTCGCCGGGACATAGGACCTCGCGGGAGCGCCGATCACCCGCACTGGCGTACGGAATCCCGGTCGCCAGGAATGCGAACATACGTTCGAATGCGCGTTAGAATGGCGGTCATGTCGATGCCCCTGCAAGGTTCACTGTTCGACGGTGAGGCGATTGCGCTGGGTTCGCTGGACGCTCTCCGGCGGACCCAGCTCGACGCCACCGCCTGGGTCGATGTCGCGCCCGGATGGTTGAGCGGGGCAAGCGAGGTGTTCGATCGACTCGCCGAGCGGGTGCCGTGGCACGCCGAGCGCAGGCCGATGTACGACCGGGTGGTCGACGTGCCGCGCCTGGTCTCCTTCTTCGGTGAGCACGATCCCCTGCCGGATCGGGTGCTGGTCGAGGCCCGCGACGCGCTCACCGCGCACTACCTGCCAGAACTGGGCGAACCGTTCCGAACGGCGGGGCTGTGCTTCTATCGCGACGGTCGCGACAGCGTCGCCTGGCACGGCGACACCATCGGCCGTGGCGCCACCCACGACACCATGGTGGCGATCGTCTCCGTCGGCGCCCCGCGCGCCCTGCTCCTACGCCCGCGAGGTGGCGGCGCCAGCGTCCGCTTCACCGCAGGTCACGGCGATCTGCTCGTCATGGGCGGCGCGTGTCAGCGCACCTGGGAACACGCCGTCCCCAAAACCACGCGCCCGGTCGGTCCACGCATCAGCATCCAGTTCCGCCCCCGCGGCGTCCGCTGAACTGCCGCCCCCGGCTCGTCACCGGGGAATGTTCAGCACCGAGCGGACCATGTCCTGAACGGCCGCTCGTAGCCGCGCGACCTCCCCCGCCCTGGCCATCTGCTGGGCGAGGTCGCCACCGATCGACGAAAGCAGCAGCGCACCAACGGTTTCGGCATCGAGATCCGGCCTGACCTCCTGGAGGAGCGTGCTGATGTGCTCGGCCCAGAACGCATGGAACTCCTCGGTGCGCGGATGCGGCGGCATCGCGCGGTAGGCCGCGATCAGCTCGACATGGTCGGTGACCAGACAGGTCATCGCATCGAAGAACGCGAGCAACCGGTCACCGGCGGGCGCACCCGGACCCAGCGGCGGCGGGCCGTCGAGCACTCGCGTCATGAGCTCGGTCGCCCCCTCCGCGATGAGTTCGTAGAGCAGGCCGGAGCGGCTACCGAAGCGATGGAAGATGGTGCCCTTCCCGACCCCCGCCGCCGCCGCGACCCGATCCATGGTCACTCCGGCGGCACCGTGTTCGTCGAGCAGCGTCATGGTCGCCTCGAGAATTGCCCGCCGGTTGCGCGCGGCATCCGCTCGTTCCACCCGACGGCCCTCGCTCATCGCACTCATTTCCTCGGCGCCCGCCGATCCGTTGACAAAGTTGACCGACGGTCCATATCGTCTCCCACCGAGAGAACTGGACCGTCAGTCAACTTATGGAGTTCCGTTGCAAGCAATCGTAATGACCACCGTCGGCGCACCCGAAGTCCTGGTCGTCGCGGAAGTCGACGCCCCACGACCAGCGGCGGGTGAGGTACTCGTCCGGATCGAGGCCATCCCGGTGCTCTACCCGGAGACCCTGATGCGGTCGGGAGCCTTCCCGTTTCCCGCGCGACTACCCGCGGTGTTCGGGTTCCAAGCAGCGGGCACCGTGGTCGAGGTCGGTGCCGACATAGATTCAGGGCTCGTCGGCTCACGGGTCGTCGTGTCCACGCCCGGATACGGGTCGTATGCCGAATATGTCGCGGTGGCGGCGGATTCGGTCACTGCCGTCCCGGCCGGTCTCGAACTGGATGCCGCCGCGGCGATCCTGATGGCCGGGTCGGTGGCGACCGCGCTGTTCGACACCGCGGCGCCGAGCACAGGTGAGACCGTGCTCATCGAGGCGGCGGCGACCGGAGTCGGTGCGAGCCTCACCCGATTGTGCGCCGCAGCAGGACTGCGGGTGATCGCCACCGCGGGTGGCCCTGCGAAAGCCGAACTGGCCCGCGCCAACGGTGCGCACGAGGTCGTCGACCACCACGCACCGGACTGGGCGCGGCAACTACCGGCACTGCTCGGCGACGACACCCTCGGCGTCGTCTTCGATTCGATCGGCGGCGACTCGTTGACACCTCTGCTCGACCTCGTCACCCCACTGCGGGGTCGAATCCTCAGCTACGGGTGGCTCGCGGGAGCCCCCGCTCAGGTCGCGGCGGCGGATCTGATCCTGCGGGGGCTCACGCTCACCGGGTGCGCGGGTCCGGCCTGGTCGGGCACGGTGGCCGCACACGGTGCGGCGGCGTTGGAAGCCGCGGCGCAGGGGCGACTGGTTCCGGTGGTGGACGCGGTACTCCCGATGGCCGACGCCGCGAAGGCGCATCGGATGCTCGAGGATCGTGTCGCGATGGGCAGCGTGTTGTTGCGACCGTGAATCAGCGGTCGGCAATCCGACCGGTCGGGTGTGGGTCCGCGGTCACCTCTTGGTCCGAAATGCGTTCTGTTGCTTGGGTATCGGACGATACTGGAGGGGCGTTGGAGTGCACGGAACAGTGGGGTGGCGTGATGGTTTCCAGTAATGATCATGAGGTTCTGCGGGTACGGGCCGAGGAGGCGCTGGCCGAGACCGTCGAGGAAATGCCGGGGCGGTCGCGTGGGGTCTACACGTCGGTACTGCTGGCCGGGCGACAGCGCTGGCGGCTGCTGTTGCATCGTCGGCAGCCCGCGCCCGCGGGGCGGTGTGATGCGGTGATCGTCGGGCCCGGTGGCGTTTTCGCGGTCAACGTGGTGGACGAACTGCCCGGTGAGGCGCAGATCCGACGGTTGCGGGCACAGGCCGAACAGATGTTCACCGGCGTGAAGATCGGGCCGAACGGCAACGAATTCGTGCGCGAGACGGTCGAATTGGTGTTCGTGCTGCCACCGGGCCGTCACACCGGCGCGGACGGACGGTTCGTGGTGTGCACCGATGCCACGGTTCGGTCGTTGCTGAGCCGCAAGCCCGTGATGCCCGCCCGGCTGGCCGGTGCGCTCGCCGAACACACCGCGCGACGCAACTCCGACTACCGGGCGGTGCCCCGCGTGGAACCGGAACAGGCACCCACCGAGTCCGACGGTCTACTCGATGTGGAGTCGCTGCGCACCGACCATCTGACCGGTGCGCTGCGCAAACCGTTCCCGACCTGGCTGTCGTTCCTCGATCCCGACCAGCTCGCCCTGGTGACCCGTAATCACAACGGGCCGGCCCGCATCGTCGGCCCGGCCGGATCCGGCAAAACGGTGCTCGCGCTGCACCGGATGGCGCACCGGGCGCGCCGCAGCACGGGACCGCTGCTGTTCACCACACTGGTGAAGAACCTGCCGCCGTGCCAGGAATCCGCGTTCGCCCGCCTGCTGCCGACGGTGGGTCGCGCGGAATTCACCAACCTGCACTCCTGGGCGCAGGACTTCCTCGCCGAACGCGGTATCCACCGCAAGATGGAACTACGCCGCACCGAGACCGCGTTCAATCGCGCGTGGGCCAAGGTCGGCCGCTCGAGCCCGCTCACGAACGCCGCCCCCGATCCCCGCTACTGGCGCGAGGAGATCGATCGGGTGATCAAAGGCCGACGCCTACCACCCACCGAGGCGGGTTTCGCCGCCTACGACGGGCTGGACCGCCGGGGCAGGCGCGTCGCATTGCGCACCAGCCAGCGCGTACACGTGTGGAATCTGTACGTGGAATACGAGCGGATCCGCACCGAACGCCAGTGCTACGACGGCAACGACGTCATCACCGCCGCGCTCGACGAACTGCGCGCCAACCCGTTGCCGCGGCCGTACGCGATGGTGGTCGTCGACGAAATGCAGGACATGACCCTGCAGGGAGTGCGCCTGGTGCACGCGCTCACCGGCGACGAACCGAATTCGCTGCTGTTCGTCGGGGACCGCCAGCAGCAGATCTACGCGGGCGGTTGGCGTTTCATCGATGCCGACATCAATATCGTCGGTCGCAGCGAGAAGCTCACCAAGAACTACCGCAATCGGCACGCGATCCTGAAACTGGCCGCGAGCCTGGACGGCGCCTGCCCGGTCGACGATGTCGACACCCCGGACCGGCACAGCCTCGACCTCACCGATGCCGTCCTGCCCGACGGCTACGCCGAACAGATCACCTGCACCAGCGCCGAACTGCCCGACCATCTTCGGCGTCAGCTCGATCGTATTGTCGCCGAGGGGATCTCGCTGTCGGACACCGCCGTCATCACGATCACCAACGCCGAGGCCGACGCCGTCCTGCGCACGCTGCGCGAATGGGGCATCGCGGCACAGGAGCTCGTCGACTACCGCTGCGCCGATACCGACAGCGGCGTCAAGGTCGGCACCGTGTACCGGGCGAAGGGGCTGGACTTCCAGGCGGTGATCCACCCGTTCACCCAACCCACGCCACCGCCGCGCACCGATGCCGAGCAGGAACGCTACGACCTGCTGATGCGTCAGCAATTCGTCGCGGTGACCCGGGCCAGGGACTATGTCTGGCTGGGGATCGTTCGCGACTGATCGGCTGCGCCGCCGTGGGAAGACGGCGAGTTGTCGGTGGTTGGTCGTAAGATCGGCGCCCATGGGGAGTTTGCTGATGCCACACGTCCGCTCGGCCAACGAGCTCACGGCGCGGTGGTGCACCACCTTCGGGGGCGCGAACACGGCGGTGTCGGCGGCCGGGCTGTGGCCGTTGCTCGCCGTCCTCGCGGGTGCGGCGGAGGGACCGGCCAGGACCGAATTGGCCGCTGCCCTGGGGGTTCCGGCCGACGAGGCGCATGCGGCCGGGCTGGCGATGCTGAAATCCCTCGACGATTCCCGGGAGGTGTCCACGGCGATCGGCGCATGGGCGAAGGCTGGTCTGCCTGTGCGCCCGGAATGGATCGCCAGTATGCCGGCTGGAACCGTCGGCGAACTGGGTGATCCTGCCGCACTTGATGCTTGGGCGCGGGAGCAGACCGGCGGGTTGATCGGGAAATTTCCGGTGCCGATCTCGCCTTCGACCGTATTCGCGCTGGCCACAGCCCTGTTGGCGCGGACCAAGTGGGTCACGCCGTTCGACGAGATTCTGTGGATGCCCGCAACCGGTCCCTGGCAGGGGCATCGCGGCACCGGGCTGTACCGGAGCAGCTATCCCGACGGCAGTGTGTCCGTTCTCGGTTCGGACGTCACCAGGGTGATCGTCGCCGGTCGTGGGGAGCTGGATGTTCATCTCCTGATCGGTGCCGACCCTCGCCATGCCGTGGAGGCGGGTATCGCGGCACTCGACGGGTCCCTGCCCGCCACGTCTGACCTCCCACTGGGAACGACTGCCCCCTGTCTGACCGTCGAGCGGCGTGAGACCGCCGACGGCGACTCTGTTGTCCTGACGCTTCCGCCCTTCGACATCGCCGCACACCACGATCTTCTCGACCACGCCGCGCTGTTCGGCCTCTCCGCCGCCAGTGATTCTTCGCGAGGGCATTTTCCGGGCATCAGCTCGTTCCCGCTCGCCGTCGAGGCCGCGGCGCAGAATGTGATCGCACGGTTCGACGCCGCGGGCTTCGAGGCGGCCGCGGTGACCGCCGCGGCCGTGACCCTGGGCTGGATGCCGCAGCTGGAGTGGGCCACCATCACCTCGGTGAATATCGATCGGCCCTTCGGATTCCTCGCCGTCGACCGGCCGACCGGGCTGGTGCTCGTCGCGGGCCAGGTCACCACACCCCCACTCACCTGGGAACGTCCGGCGGGCGAGGACCCACGGCCGCCCGGAAGCGCGCCGTGGTGAGATGGGTAATCATTCTTACCGAACACGTTGCTCGGCAACAGGATTCGGAACGGCACGGGGAGGCCGTATTCTGGTAGGGGTCCGCAGTCGGGTGCTCAGGGGGTCGTGGTGATCGTCGTTGTCGCGGACGAGACCGAACTCGAAGGCGCGGAACAAATCGTCGGTGCGGCGATCCGCGACGAGGCATTCCGGGCCGGTGGCGTCGCGGTCTTCCGTTGCCATGTGCCGGAGAACCGGGGCGGGTCGGTCGAGGTCGACGCGCTGGTGTGCACCCCGCAGACCGTGACCATCCTGGAGGTCAAGGGTTTCACCACCCGCCAGGAAGGCACCCTCGCCACCCCACCGAACGGACCGTGGACCATCGACGGTGCCCCGGCGGCGCTGTATCACGCCGCGCGCGTGCCGAACCCGTTCGTGCAGGTGCGCAGGCAGGTGTTCGCGGCGAAAAGCCTGCTGCAGCAGTCCGGGATCTTCGGCTGGGTGAACGCGGTCATCGCACTGGTCCCCCAGCCGGGCGCCCAGATCACCATCGAGGAAACACGCATCGCCGACGGATACCGTGCGGTGATCGTCGACCGCGACGACTTCACCGCGTTGCACGACTACTTCGAAGCCGAGATCGGGCGAACCGTTCGGCTCAGCGTCGAGGACGTCGCGCGGGTTTTCACGGCCCTCAATCTCGGTCACCTGCTGCCCTCGACCGACGAACTGACGGCGCAGGGGTTCCCGGACGAACTCGAAGCGGCAGCCACCAGCCGGCCCGCGGCGCCCGCTTCACCGGCGGAGCTCGGTTCGCTGTCCGGCTCGGCGGCAACACATTCCGAGGACGAGAAAGCCGAGGCGACTCGTCATGATCCGGTGGGGACGGGTCAGTCGCCGACGCCCGCGTTCTTGGCGGCGATCGACCGGCTGGCGAACCGGCCGCATCGGTCCGCGCCTGCGCCGACCTCCACCGCGACAGCGACTACCCCTGCCGAACAGGAATCGGCACCTGTTGGTGCGGGACCACCCGATGATGTGGTGACGAGCGCTCAGGTGCCGAATTCGACCGACATATCGGTTGATTCGGCATCCCCGGAGCGCGCCGCATCGCCCGGGAGCGGCGAGGCCGTTGCACAACACTCCAGTGCACCGCCGCTGCGCGGCGAAACGGAGGAGCCGGTTGACGGGCCGCGGGATGACGATGTCCACGATCGCGATTCCGACCACGTCATCTCGCTGAGCAAGAGCGGCCGAGGCGAACCCGAACGCCTTCCCCCCACGCCGACGCTCGATTCGAGCACGGCGGTGGAACCTGGTGAGCGGCACGATGATTCCCGCACCGCCGACACCAACCAGCCGCGCGGCGAAAGCTGGTCGTCCGGTGCGGCCGCCGCTTCCTGGAGCACCCCGTCGAGCACCGATACACACTCGTCGAATTCGGGTAACTGGACCGATTGGGTCGGCCACGAGCAACCCGCGCGGCGCCCGTCGCTGCGCCGTCGCTGGCGCGACTTCCGGCGCACGGGATCGCTCCGGCGCACCGGGCCGAGCGGACCGTCACTGCGTGCACGCTGGCAGAACCGCCCCGTTCGCGAGCGTGCGGAGCGCGGCAGGAGTCTGCCGAAGATCGGTGCTGGGCTCGGCTTGATCCTGTTCATCTTCTTGTTCGGGGCCGGGTTCTTCGCCATCACGGCGGTGCAGGCGAGCCGTTTCGAGATGTCGGACTACGACCGCATGTGCGGGCCGGACAAGAAGCCGTTCCCGAACGCCGCCCCCTACCAGCGCGGCGATGTGGCGCCGATCTATCTGTCGGGCCATCTCACGAGCATGGTCCGGCCGGAGGATTCGAGCGCGTGGCGCCCGACCGACCCGTCATCGGTGCAGCTCATCGCCTGCATGAAGCAACTGGAACTGCGCGACCTCGTCCAGACCTGCCAGTACGCACCCTCGCCCGGCACACCGGTGGGCCGCACGGTCAACCTGTTCCGCGCCACCTACGAGGTGATCGTCTACGAGCTGCGCACCGGACGCGAAGTCGCCAAGGCGACCATGCTCGGCGAGCGCTACTCCAACGACCCGGCCAACACCGACCCCGACCGCTGCCGGGCCGCCGGCGACGCACCGGACTATCTGGGCAGGCGCCTCGGTCAACCGTCGGGTGCACAGATCGAAAGCTTCCTCGCCCCCCTCGTCCACGCCCGCCGCTGACCCTCTTGACCTCGAGCCCACTCGAGGTTGCAGGATCATCGGGTGCCCACGGCACACCCGACACCGCGCTACCCGGCGCGGCCGCGCCTCCGCCGGTTTCCTCGTACACCCACCGGCGGAGGCCGTCGGGCCCACCGGCCCGTCCTGCCGATGTGCGGGTTGCAGGCAGCACGGCAGAGCAGGGTCGTCGCTTACTCGAAGTACCCCTGTAAGACAGCGCGGACGATGGCGGCGGTGTCGGTGTCGGGCACGCCGAGAGCGATACGGTCGAAGGCGACTCCGGTGAGCAGGGAAACCACGGCGTCGACCTGCTCGTCGGTGGCGTGCGGGTACGCGGTACGGATCTGGGCGGCGCGGGTGCGGACGGTGACAGCGCGCAATTCCCGCATGAGGGCGGCCAACTCTGGGTTGCGAGCCGCTTCGGTCGACAGCTCGAAGCGGGCCAGATGCCGGTTGCGGGCGGGGCCGGCTCCTGCGTCGACGGCGTCGGCGAGGAGTTCGGCGACTTGCCCGGGGCTGGCGGATGTACCTGCGGGGAACCGGCTTTCGGCAGCGGACTGTTGATCGAGGATACGGCGGGCGATGGCCGCGTACAGCGCGGCTCGCGTCGGGAAGTAGTTGGAGGTCGTGCCGGGAGGGACATCGGCCGCTTTATCGACGGCGCGGTGGGTTACCTGGGACAGCCCGATCTCGTCTATCAGGCGGAGAGCGGCATCCGCCAATCGTTCCCGTCGATCGGTCTTCTTCGGCACGGCCTTGATTCTACTACATCGTAGTACTACTTTGATCTACTACATCGTAGTAGATCAAAGTAGGGGTGGTTCCGATGAGGCAAGGCAACAATGTTCACGACACCGACGTTCTCGTGGTGGGTGCGGGCCCGACCGGTCTGACCCTCGCGCTCGAGTTGGCGCGGCGCGGTGTCAGCCACCGGATAATCGACCGCAACGAGGGTCCCGCCACCGGCTCGCGCGGAAAAGGGTTGCAGCCGCGCAGTTTGGAAGTGTTCGCCGACCTCGGTGTGATCGACCAGATCTTCGCTGCCGGTGAGACCGGGCTGCCGCTGCGCCTGCACCAGGGCGAGAAGTTCACCGTCGAACTCGCGACCAGCGCCGGAACTGGTCCACGGCCGGGCATTCCGTATCCCGACCTCGTGCTGTTGCCGCAATGGCGTGTGGAGCAGGTGCTGCGAGACCGCCTGGAAGCACTCGGCGGAGAAGTCGCGTTCGATTCCGCGTTGGCGTCGTTCGAACAGGGTGCCGACGGTGTCGTCGCGGTATTGGAGAACGGCGATACCGTGCGGGCCCGGTATCTGGTCGGCTCCGACGGCGGGCACAGCACGGTTCGGCACCTACTGGGCGCGACGATGAGCGGCCGCACCCACGACGACCAGTACTTCCTGGTCGGCGATGTGCGCATCTCCGGACTCGCTTCGGATGCCGCGTACGCCTGGTTCACCGAAGACAGTGGTTATCTCGCTGTTTCGCCGCTACCGCATGCCGACGGGGCGTGGCAGTTCCAGGCGAATGCGCGGCCCGCTCAGGATGGATCAGTACCCGAGCCGACCCTCGAGACCTTCCGTGAGCTGTTCGCGACCCGCTCGGGCCGGCGCGATGTCACGCTCTCCGAGCCGACCTGGTTGTCGCGCTACCGTTTCAACGCTCGCATGGTGGACCGCTACCGGTACGGCCGGGTTTTCCTGGCCGGCGACGCCGCGCACGTGCACTCCCCGGCGGGCGGGCAAGGCATGAACACCGGCATCCAGGATTCCTACAATTTGGGCTGGAAACTGTCCGCGGTACTCGCCGGCGCAGACGACGCGCTGCTCGACAGCTATGGGCTGGAGCGGATCCCGGTCGCAGCCAAGGTGCTCGCGGGCAGTTCACGCGGGTTCGAGTCCGTGTTCGGGCTGCGCGGCGTGCGCCGTTTCCTCCGCGATCATGTGATCTTCCCGCTGGTGAAGCGCCCCGCGGTGATGGTCAAACTGCTGGCGAAGACGGATCAGCTCGCTGTCGCCTACCCGGACTCACCCCTCACCCTCACCGACCCCTCACGCCGGCGCGGCCCACGCCCGGGTGACCGCGCTCCCGATGCCCGAGGCACAACGATCGACGGAACACGAGCTCGGCTGTTCGACATCACTCGTGGAACCCACTGGACCATCTTGGGATTCGGGGCTCGGACCGCCGCGAAACTGCGCGAGTTCGCCGACGAGAAAGATGTCCTGACCTGCCTCGTCGTGGACTCCGCAACCTGCACCGACACCGTCTCCGTGTTCGTCAGCGTCGAGGCGCGGCGGTTGCTGCACGCGAAACCCGGCACGCTGATCCTGATACGACCCGACGGCTACATCGCTGCTCGCAGTACCGACAGCCGGGTCCTCTCCGACTACCTGGTCCGCACGCTGTCGACGACCCTGCCACCTTCAGGAAAAGCGAACAGCCGCACGCTCGGTCGAGCGCGCGGCTGTCGGCGGAACGGGATCACGCGGAGACGGTGATCGTCCATTCGTGAATGGTCAGTTCCGAAGCACCCATGGTGTGCAGCGGATCGGAGTGCACGATTGTCGTTGCGGCGTCGAGGTTTTCGGCCAGCACCACATAGGCGCCGCCGGTGCCGTCGCTGAATCCACCGCTCTCCTGCAGCTGCCCTTTCGCGAGCAGGTCACGCAGGAATTCACGGTGCGGTTCGATGACCGAGGCGTCGAACCCGGGCGTGCGCCGGGCCATCACCAGGTACTTGGCCACGCTCAGGCCTCAGGTTCCTGCCGAGGGGCCCGTGTCGCCGCCGCGGCGGCCCGCACCTGCGGCGCCACCTGCACGACCTGGCCGAGCACACCGTTCACGAACGACGGAGAATCGTCGGTGGACAGCTCCTTGGCCAGCTCCACGGCCTCGTCGACTGCGACGACCGGCGGCACGTCGGTGGCGTGGAACAGCTCCCACACCGCGATCCGCAGGATGGCCCGGTCCACGGCGGGCAGCCGGGTCAGGGTCCAGTCCTGCAGGTAGGACTCGATGGTGCCGTCCACCCGGTCGAGGTCGTCGGCGACGCCCTCGACCAGGGTGTTGGTGTACGGGTGCACAGGGGCCACGCTCTGATCGCGGGTCGCGAGCTCGGCCCGCTCGGCCAGCAGATCGGAGACGTCGACGTCACGCGCCTCCGCCTCGAACAGCATGTCCACGGCACGGCGACGCGCCTTGTGGCGCGCACCGAGCTTCTTGTACGAGCCCTTCTTGTCTGCCGGGGAGTCCGCCACGATCAGGCGTTGACGCGGCCGAGGTAGCTGCCGTCGCGCGAGTCGATTTTCAGCTTGTCACCGGTGTTGATGAACAGCGGGACCTGCACCTCGGCGCCGGTTTCCAGGGTGGCGGGCTTGGTGCCGCCGGTGGAGCGGTCGCCCTGCAGACCGATGTCGGTGTGCTGCACCAGCAACTCGATGGTCACCGGGAGCTCGACGAACAGCGGCGCGTCCTCGTGCACGGCGACCTGCACGCCCATGTTCTCCAGCAGGAAGCGCGCACCCTGACCGATGGTGGCCTCCGGGATGGAGATCTGGTCGTAGGTCTCGCCGTCCATGAAGATGTAGTCGGAGCCGTCGTGGTACAGGTAGGTCATATCGCGACGGTCGACCGTGGCGGTCTCGACCTTGACACCCGCGTTGAAGGTCTTGTCGACGACCTTGCCGGACACGACGTTCTTCAGCTTGGTCCGCACGAAGGCGGGGCCCTTACCCGGCTTCACGTGCTGGAATTCGACGATCTGCTGAAGCTGACCGTCGATCTTCAGCACAAGGCCGTTCTTGAAGTCGCTGGTGTCCGCCACTGTCTTCGGATCTCCTCGTTCGTTACTGCGTGTCTCTGGGGGCGCCGTCGTCACTCGACGACGGTCAGGTTCTTGCTGGTGAGGGTGAGCAGTTCCGGGCCCCCTTCGCGCACCACGAGCGTGTCCTCGATCCGGACCCCGCCGCGGCCGGGAAGGTACACACCTGGTTCGACGGTCACCGCCACGCCTGCCAGAAGTGTACCGGTACTCGTTTTGGCCACTCCGGGCGCTTCGTGGATCTGCAGCCCGACGCCGTGTCCGAGGCCGTGCACGAACTGCGCACCGTAGCCCGCGCCCTCGATGACCACGCGGGCGGCGGCGTCGACCTCCGCGGTCTTGGCACCTGGTTTCAGCGCTTCCCGCCCCGCCTGCTGGGAGCGGGCGACCAGCTCGTAGATCTCGCGCTGCCAGCCGGCCGGTTCACCGAGGACGAGCGTGCGCGTCATGTCGGAGTGGTAGCCGTCGACGACCGCGCCGAAGTCGAGTTTCACGAAGTCGCCCTCGGCGAGGACCGCACCGGTGGGCCGGTGGTGCGGCACGGCCGAATTGACGCCCGCGGCCACGATGGTCTCGAACGAGACGGCCTCGGCGCCGTGCTCGAACATCGCCCATTCGAGATCCCTCGCCACCTGGCGCTCGGTGCGCCCGGGCCGCAGCAGGCCACGCTCGAGCAGGGACGCCAGCCCGGCGTCGGCGGCGGCGCACGCGGCCCGCAACTGCTCGACCTCGTAGTCGTCCTTGACCATCCGCAGCTGCTCGACCAGGCCGGAGGTCGGCACGAGCTGCAGCCCGGTGCGCAGCTCCCCGTACGACTCGTGCTCGGCGACGGTCACCACGTGGCTTTCGAAGCCGACGCGGCCGAGTTGCCACTCGCCGGCCAGCTCGAGGATGCGCCGGGCGGTGGCGCGCGAGATCTCGGCACGGAGATCCGGGGTCTGCTCGGCCACCTGGGCGGCGTAGCGGCCGTCGGTGCCGATGACGGTGCGGTCCTCGGCGCCACGCATGTCCCACGAGTGCACGAGCAGGACGGCGTTGGAACCGGTGAAGCCGGTGAGATAGCGGATATTGACCAGATCGGTCACGAGCAGCGCGTCGACGCCGTTCTCCACCAGCAGGCTCCGCAGGGCGCCACGCCGTGCCGCGTGGTCGGGACCCGTGTAGTCAGCACACATGAGTCAACGCTACCGCCGAACCACGGACACGTGGGCATCGAGTGCGCCATGTTCGGTTCCGGGCGTGGCACCGGCTTTTCCTGCGCCGACCTCGGCGGAGTCCGTCTGCGACAGCAGTTCTGGAGATCGGGCTGTCCACATGTGCGGAAGTTGTCCACATTCGGCAGAGAGGACTCGATCGCCGCCGCTCGGACCAGCACGATCGACACATGACTACTGCCGCGTTCTGCCTGCTCATCGCCTGGTGTCTGCTCCTCGGCGTGATCGATGTCCATGCTCGTCGCCTGCCCAACGCGCTCACCGGCGCGGGTGCGGTCGCCGTCTTCGGGTTCGCCTGGTCCACCGGGCAATTGACCACGGCGCTGATCGGTGCCGCCCTGCTGACCATGCCCTACCTGGTCACCCATCTGATCGCGCCCGCCGCGCTCGGCGCCGGTGATGTGAAACTGGCGATCGCGCTGGGCGCCGCCGCCGCACTGGCCGGCCCACCCGCGTGGACGTGGGCGGCCGTAGCGGCGCCACTGCTCACGGCGGTGGCGGCGGCTGTGGTGCTGAGTAGGCACTGGTTGCGTTCGGTATCGGGCCGCGCCGTCGAGGGCGCGCGGCAGGTGACCTCACGACGGGTGGTACCCCACGGTCCGGCGATGTGTCTGGCCACGGTGACGGCGATGGCGCTGGCATGACAGCGACGCCGACGCGCCGAATCGCGACACCGTCCGCACAGCACCGGCGTGACGGTCTGCTGGGCGTGCGAGCAGGCACACCACCGACGTGCCGCTCGTCACTGCGGACCACGTGCCCGACCACGGGCGCCGACATGGGAAGATGGTCGGCGTGTTGCGCTGGATAACTGCCGGAGAATCCCATGGTCCCGCTCTCGTCGCCCTCCTGGAAGGGATGGTCGCCGGAGTCGAGGTGACATCGGACGATGTCTCCGCACAGCTCGCGCGCCGCCGGCTCGGTTACGGGCGCGGCGCCCGGATGAAGTTCGAGGCCGACAAGGTCACCCTGGTCGGTGGCGTGCGCCACGGGCGGACCATGGGCGGTCCGGTCGCGATCGAGGTCGCCAATTCCGAGTGGCCCAAGTGGACCGAGGTGATGTCGGCCGATCCCGTCGACGCGGCGGCGCTGGAAGGCATGGCGCGCAACGCCCCCCTCACCCGTCCGCGCCCCGGACACGCCGACTACTCCGGCATGCTCAAGTACGGCTTCGACGACGCACGCCCGGTGCTCGAGCGGGCCAGCGCCCGGGAGACCGCCGCTCGCGTGGCGGCGGGCACCGTTGCCCGTAACTTCCTGCGCCAGGCCTTCGGCGTCGAGGTGATCTCGCACGTCGTGTCGATCGGTACCGCCGCGAACACCACCGGCGTCGTGCCTGGTCGCCAGGATCTCGATGCCGTCGACGCCAGCCCGGTGCGCGCGTTCGACGCCGAGGCCGAAGCGGCGATGATCGCCGAGATCGAGGCCGCCAAGAAAGACGGCGACACCCTCGGTGGGGTCGTCGAGGTGATCATCGACGGGCTGCCCATCGGACTCGGCTCGTTCACCAGTGGTGAGCAGCGACTCGACTCGCGACTCGCCGCCGCGCTCATGGGTATTCAGGCGATCAAGGGTGTCGAGGTCGGCGACGGTTTCGAGACCGCGCGCCGCCGCGGCAGCCAGGCCCACGACGAGATGCGCCCCGGTCCCGACGGTGTGCTGCGCTCGACCAACCGCGCGGGCGGTCTCGAAGGCGGCATGACCAACGGCGAGGCGCTGCGGGTGCGTGCGGCGATGAAGCCGATCTCGACGGTGCCGCGTGCGCTGTCGACCGTCGACATGTCCACCGGCGAGGAAGCTGTCGCCATCCACCAGCGCTCCGATGTATGCGCGGTGCCCGCCGCCGCCGTCGTCGCCGAATCGATGGTGGCGCTGGTCGTGGCGCAGGCCGCGCTGGAGAAGTTCGGTGGCGATTCGCTGGCCGAGACCGTCGACAACATCAGCAGCTACCTCGAGCGGATCAGCAGCCGTCCCCACGTGCCCGCGGACAGCCGCACGTCGTGACCACGCCGGGCCAGGAGGGGACCGCGCGCCACACCGACGCGGGCCCCTCATCGACGACCGCACCCGGCACAGCGACCAGCGGCGACAACCCGAGCACGGCACCCGACCACACTGCAAGGACGGGGGGCGCCGACTCGACCACGGCACCCGGTCCGGAGGCCGGGGACGACGCCTCGGCCACGGCCCCCAGCGCGGAGGTCGGGGGGAACATTGCGCACACTGCTCCGAGTGCAGACTCCGGTGGCGAGAACGCGCCCGCAGCAGGTGCGGACATGGCTGACGACAACGCGCCCACGTCACCGGGCGCCGATTCCGGTAGCGAGGACGGGATCGTCGCGCGTGCTCGGGTGGTGCTGGTCGGGCCGCCCGGTTCTGGGAAGTCGACGATCGGGCGCAAGCTGGCGAGGGAGCTGGGTGTCGAGCTGTTCGATACCGATGCGGGGATCGAGGCGGAGACCGGGCGGAGCATTCCCGAGATCTTCGCCGAAGACGGTGAGCCGGAGTTTCGCCGTATCGAGGAGCAGGTAGTGCGGCGGGCTGTGCTCGAGCACGAGGGCGTGGTGTCGCTCGGCGGTGGGTCGGTGCTGTCGGCGCGCACGCGCGAGGTGCTGCGCGGTGCCACCGTGGTGTACCTGGAAATCAGTGTGGGCGAAGGACTTCGGCGCACCGGTTCGAGCAATGCCCGTCCCCTGCTGAACGGCGCCGACCCCGCCGCGAAGTACCGCGAGCTGATGAAGCAGCGCCGCCCCCTCTATAAAGAAGTCGCTACCGTGCGCGTGCGCACCGACGGTCGCAGTCCGGGCCGGGTGGTGCGGATGATCCTGGCACGGTTGGGACTCGAGTCGGTGCGCACCGACATCGTGCGTACCGCCGACGCCACGAAGCCCACTCCCCCTTCACCTTCCACACCGGGCTCCGGCAGCAACCGCTCCAAAGCGCGCAGACGATCCCGTGCCAGGGCAGCAGCCGCACGGCGCGGCGAGACCCTTGCCGCACCCGCGGCCCAGACCGAGAACGACGGAACCGCTTCCGCCGCAGCACGATCCGCGCCGGGACGATCCGCCTCCGGTGAAACACCGCCGGCCGGTGAGGGCAGGCGCTCGCGCCGCAACCGCTCGCGCCGACACGGCAGCCGGTCCCGTGCCGTCGGCAGCGCGACCGACTCCACCCGCACCGGCGAGCCGACCGCCGACACGGCCGCACCTGCCGACGAGGCACGCGCCGAGAACCTGGCCGCCGAAAACCCCAAGACCGCCCGCACGAACCGACGCGGCCGCAAGTCCCAGCCGACTACGCGTTCCGCCACCGCCCAGGGCTCCCCTGCCGGCACCGACGACTCCCCGACGGTCACCGGTCGCAGATCCGGCGGCAAGGAATCATCCGGCAACCGCAGACGTGGCGCACGCGGTCGGCGCGGTGGTGCAAATCAAGCAGGTGGACGCCGGAGTTCGGCAACCGATCCCGGCACCGAAGCGCCCGCAGGCCCGACCGACCAGCGCGGGGTTCAGCCACCTGCTGATCGAGGGCCCGGGGAACCGACGCCGGGTTCCTGGCGGGCGCGGCCGCGACGGCGAGCGACAAGACGTATGACCAACGACCCGAGAGAATCGGAGCAGCGCACGTGACAGAGCCGACCACCATCCAGGTCCGTACCGCCGATCCCTACCCGGTGATCATCGGTCGCGGGTTGCTCGGCGACCTCGTCGAGGCGGTGACCGCGGGCAATGCGGTGCGGACCGTGGCGATCTTCCATCAGCCGCCGCTGGCCGAGACCGCCGAGGCAGTGCGAAAGGCGCTGGCCGACACCGGGATCGACGCACACCGCATCGAGATCCCCGACGCCGAGGACGGCAAGGACCTGGCCGTGGCCGGGTTCTGCTGGGAGGTGCTCGGCCGCATCGGGCTCACCCGCAACGACGCCGTGGTGAGCCTCGGCGGTGGCGCGGCCACCGACCTCGCGGGCTTCGTGGCGGCCACCTGGATGCGCGGGGTGCGCATCGTGCACGTGCCGACCACACTGCTGGCCATGGTCGACGCCGCGGTCGGCGGCAAGACCGGCATCAACACCGAGGCGGGCAAGAACCTCGTCGGCAGCTTCCACGAGCCGAGCGCCGTCCTCGTCGACCTGGTGACCCTGGAAACGGTGCCGCGCAACGAGATCGTCGCGGGCATGGCCGAGATCATCAAGGCCGGTTTCATCGCCGATCCGGTGATCCTCGACCTCATCGAGGCCGATCCGGAGGCCGCGCTCGACCCCACCGGTGAGGTGCTGCCCGAACTGGTCCGCCGCGCCATCCAGGTGAAGGCCGACGTGGTCGCCGCCGACCTCAAGGAATCGAGCCTGCGCGAGATCCTCAACTACGGTCACACCCTCGGCCACGCGGTGGAGCGGCGCGAGCGCTACCGCTGGCGTCACGGCGCGGCCGTGTCGGTCGGCCTGGTGTTCGCCGCCGAACTGGGCCGCCTCGCCGGCCGCCTGGACGACGCGACCGCCGACCGTCACCGCACCATCCTGGAAAGCGTCGGCCTGCCGGTGAGCTACGACGCCGACGCGCTGCCGCAGCTGATGGACGCCATGCAGACCGACAAGAAGACCCGCTCCGGCGTGCTCCGCTTCGTGGTGCTCGACGGCCTGGCCAAGCCCGGCCGCCTCGAAGGCCCGGATCCGAGCCTGCTCGCGGCGGCCTACTCGGCCATCGCCCGCGAGACCCCGACGAGCGGCGCGATCCTGCTCTGAGCTCGGGCCGCACCTCCACCACGCGAGGACGAGCAACGCGCTCGGAGACACCGCCTGCCTACCCCGCGTAGGCAGGCGGCACGCCCTGCGGCGAGTTCGACGCAGCCGCCCACAGCGCACAGGCGGCGTCGACCGCTGGACCACACCTCCAGCGGTACGCCGTCCGCCTATCCCGCGTAAGCGGGGACCGGCTCCGGGGCGGCTTGGGGCTTCGCGGCTGATCTGCGCGCCCGGGCACGGCCGTAACCCACGCCGATCATCGCGGGCAGGAACACCAGCAGCATGATGAACGACGCGGCGGAAGTGAGTTCGAACAGTGCGCCTGCGTCGCCGAGTTCGATGCCGGGGACCTGGTCGAGGATCCAGCACACCGCTCCGCTGCCCAGTCCGGCGACCATGCCTGCCAGCAGCCAGCGGACGGTGAGGTCGGTGCCGTCGGCGGAGCGCGCGTCGCGCGCGCCCCAAGCGATGGCCACGCCGATGATCACGATCAGGCACGCAGCCCGCCAGAGGATGCCGAAGGTCGGCAGGGCCGCCATGGCGAATCCGAGCAGAACCCGCAGGGCGACCACTGTCGCCCCGAGTGCGATGGCACGCAACAGCCAAGTGGTCATGTGCATCACCCTAATCGGACAAAACTAGAACCGGTACCAATTCGCGGATCGGCGCGGCAACCGGTCGATCAGAGGTCGAGTGCCGCCGCCATCGCCGCGCGGGGCGCGGGCTGTCCGGTGAACAGCTCGACCTGACCGTAGGCCTGGTTCAGCAGCATCCGCAGCCCGCTGACCACCGTGTGCCCGGCCGCGCCTACGGCTGTCGCCAGCGGTGTCGGCCACGGGTTGTAGATCGCGTCGAGCACCACCGGCGCCGTCGCCACCGATTCCGCGACCGCGCCCGCCGCCTCCGCGGGCACCGTGCTCACCACCGCGGAGGCCCGCGCGCAGATCGCGGCGAGGGAATCGGCATCGAAGGCCGCGGTGGCAGCCGACATCCCGAGCCGCTCGGCCAGGTCGAGCGCACCACGCGCCCGCCCCGCATCGCGCACGACGATCGTCACCGATCGAGCGCCGAGCTGCGACAGCGCGAGCAGAGCGGGCCGCGCGGTACCGCCTGCGCCCAGCACCACCGCCTCCTCGACCCGTTCGACACCGCCGTCACGCAGCGCGCCGAATACGCCGTCGACATCGGTGCAGTCGGCCAGCCAGCCGTCGCCGGTGCGGAGCAGGGTGTTGGCCGAGCCGACCAGTTCCGCCCGGTCGGTGCGCCGGTCCGCGTACGCGAGCGCCGCTTCCTTGCCCGGCATCGTCACCGACAGTCCCACCCACTCGGGGCCGAGTCCGTCGACCAGACCGGGCAGTTGCTCGGCGGAGCATTCGATGCGTTCGTAGGTCCAGGGCAGACCGAGCGCGCGGTAGGCGGCCGTGTGCAGTTGCGGCGATCGTGAATGCCCGATCGGCTGCCCGAGCACCGCCGCCTTCCGCGGCTCAGCCACCGGTCCGCGAGCTGTCGAGGATGCCGCTGCGCTGCGCCTGGGTGACCAGCCGCAGGTGCTCCTGGTAGGAGTCGGTGAACTTGGTCGTGCCCTGCTTGTCGACGGTGACGAAGTACAGCCACGGTCCCGGCTCGGGCTTCTCCATCGCCTGCAACGCGGCCACCGACGGTGCGGCGATCGGCGTCTTGGGCAGGCCCTCCATCGCGTAGGTGTTCCAGGCGGTCACGGCGGCGCGGTCGGCGTCGGTCGTGGCGACCTCGGTGGTGTCGAGGGTGTAGTTCACCGTGGAGTCGAACTGCAGCATCTGGCCGACCTGCAGCCGGTTCACGATCACCCGTGCCACCTTGCCCATGTCTTCGGGCTTGGCCTCACGTTCCACCAGGGACGCGGCGATCAGCGTCTCGTACGGCGACAGCTTCGTGTCGGCTCCGGACTGCAGCAGTCCGGTGGCCTCATAGGCCTGCACACTCGCGGTGATCAGTTGCTTGAGGATCTGCTGCGGTGTGCCACTCGGATCGAAATCCCAGGTGCCCGCCGCGATGAGTCCTTCGAGCTGCCTGGCCCGGTCGGGGCAGTCCTTGACCGCCTGCATGGCCCACTGCGGCACGCCGAGGGCGGCCAAGTCGAGACTGGCGCCTGCCGCGTCCAGCTGCTCGTAGGTCACGCACTTGCGTTCGGGGCCGACGCAGCTGGCGTCGGCGATCTTGCGGTAGATGCCGTCGTAGCGGCCACCGGTGCTCACGTCGTGTTTGTCGTGCAGCAGCCTGCCCTCGGACACGACCACATTGCCCACGCGGGACTTGCCACCGACCAGCGCGGCGACGGCGTCGGCGGCGGGACTGCGCTCACCGA
Source organism: Nocardia rosealba (assembly GCF_020216065.1). Classification (GTDB taxonomy): domain Bacteria; phylum Actinomycetota; class Actinomycetes; order Mycobacteriales; family Mycobacteriaceae; genus Nocardia; species Nocardia rosealba. The sequence goes on along the minus strand of NZ_JAIWNA010000003.1, from coordinate 446,622 downwards.
TGGCGTAGAAGCCGGGCTGCACGCTGTTCATCCCGGCGTTCTGCACGGCCGCCTCGTAGAAGGCCTCGGAACTGGCGACGATCCCACGTTCGTGCATCGCGTCGGCGATCTCGGTGGCGGTGTCGCCCGGATGTACCTGGACGACAACGGGTTTGCCTGCCGGCCCCGCGAAATCCTCGGCGGGAGCGAGGCTTCCCATCAGTTTGTAGCCCGCGAAGCCTGCCGCCGAGACGAACAGCAGTGCGAAGACGGCGGCCACCACCCACATGTTGCGGCGGCGGCGCTTGCGTTCGGCCGCCTTGCGTGAAGCGATCCGCGACCGTTTGCCGCGCCCCGCACCGGATCTGCCACGCCCGCGTCCGGCGGGTGTGGCGCGCGGTGGGCGCTGACCCACCCGGCGCGGCGGTTCGGGTTCCGGCTCGGGTTCCGGTTCGGGGAACTCGTCCTCGTAGCGCGGGATGACGTTCGTATCGTCGTCGAAGTCGTCCCATTCGGGGACCTCGGGCTCCTCGCGCGACGCACGGGGGTCCAGGCCCCAGTCGTCGCGGCGCGGGTAACGCCGGTCCGCCTCACGCGCCCGGTACCGCTCCTCGGCCCTGGCCCATCGGTCGGTCATGCATCATCTCCGACCGCTGTGTCTGCTGCGTCCTTCACCATCGAACTCCGCTCGTCCAACCATCCTTGCAGAATCGACACTGCTGCCGCCTGGTCGATCATCTGCCGCTGGCCACGTGCGCGAACTCCACTCTCGCGCAACGCACGTGCAGCAGACACCGTAGTCAAACGTTCGTCGGAAAGGCGCACCGGAATCGGGTCGATCACCCGGCGCAACTGCTTGGCAAACTTGCGGGCGATGCCCGCGGCGGTGCCGTTTTCGCCGCGCAACGTCCGGGGCAGGCCGACGATCACCTCGACGGCCTCGTACTCCCGCACAATCTCGGCAATTCTTGCGATGTCGGCGGGTGGACCGCCCTGACGGCTGGATTTGGCGCGCGCGACGGTCTCCACCGGCGTGGCGAGCACCCCGTCGGGGTCACACGACGCCACGCCGATGCGGACGCTGCCGACATCGACCGCGATCCGGCGGCCGCGACCGGGGTCGGTCGCCGGATCGGGTCGGTCGGCCGGGGCCTCGTCCGAGGCAGGGGTGCTCATCAGCCGGCGAGTTCGGCCACCCGGGCGCGGACCGAGGTCAAACCGTTCGGGATACCCGACGGGTCCGAGCCGGAGCCCTGCGCCATCTCCGGCTTGCCGCCGCCGCGTCCGGCGATGCTCGGGCCGAAGCTGGCGACGAGATCGCCCGCCTTGAAGCCGAGGTCCTGGGCGGCCTTGTTGACGGTCACCACGAACGGCGCCTTGCCGTCGACGTTGCCGAGCAGCACGACGATCGCCGGATCGCTGCCGAGGCGGCCACGGATATCGGTGGCCAGGGTGCGCAGGTCGCCGGCCGAGGCGCCCTCGGGCGCGGCGGCGGCGACCAGGCGCACGGAACCGACGCGCTCGGCCTGCTCGGCGAACGTGCCCGCCGAGGCAAGCACGGCGGCGATCTTGGTGCGCTCGAGTTCCTTCTCGGCCACCTTGAGTCGCTCCACGAGCTGCTCGACGCGACCGGGCACCTCTTCCGACGGCACCTTCAGCGACGACGCGACACCGGCGAGCAGCGCACGTTCCTTGGCCAGGTACTTGTAGGAGTCCAGGCCCACGAAGGCCTCGACGCGGCGCACACCGGAACCGACCGACGACTCACCGAGGACGGTGATCGGGCCGATCTGCGAGGAGTGCTCCACGTGGGTGCCACCGCACAGCTCCATCGAGAACGGGCCGCCGATCTCGACGACACGCACCTCGTCGCCGTAGTTCTCGCCGAACAGCGCCATCGCGCCCATGGCCTTGGCCTTGGGCAGGTCGGTAACGAAGGTGTTCACCGGAAAGTCGGCGCCGACCGCGTCGTTGGACACGGCCTCGATATCGGCTTTCTGCTGCTCGGACAGCGCGCCCTGCCAGTTGAAGTCGAAGCGCAGGTAGCCGGGCTTGTTCAGCGAACCGGCCTGCACGGCGTTGGGGCCGAGCACCTGCCGCAGCGCGGCGTGCACCATGTGCGTGCCGGAGTGGCCCTGGGTGGCGCCGCGACGCCAGGACGGGTCCGCCTGGGCGAGAACGACATCGCCCTCGGTGATCTGACCCTGTTCCACGGTGGCCTTGTGCACCCACAGCTTCTTGGCGATCTTCTGCACGTCGTTGACGCGCAGCTTCAGCCCCGAGGCGGTGATCGCGCCGCGGTCGGCGATCTGACCACCCGACTCGGCGTACATCGGGCTGCGGTCCAGGATGACCTCGACGTCCGCACCGGCCTGGGCGGCGGGCACCCGCACACCACCGGAGATCAGCGCGAGCACGTTGGCCTCGGAGGTGAGTTCGTCGAAACCGGTGAACTCGGTGGCGCCGCGGTCGACCAGTTCCTTGTAGACGGTCAGGTCGGCGTGGGCGTGCTTGCGGGCCTGGGCGTCGTCCTTGGCGCGCTGACGCTGCTCGGCCATCAGCGAGCGGAAACCCGCCTCGTCCACGGAAAGGCCCGCCTCGGCGGCCATTTCGAGGGTGAGGTCGATCGGGAAACCGTAGGTGTCGTGCAGGGCGAAGGCGTCCGAACCCGCGATCTGCTTGCCGCCCTTGGACTTCACCGCCGACGCGGCGTTCTCGAAGAGGGTCTCGCCGGTGTTCAGGGTCTTCAGGAAGGCCGTTTCCTCGCCGACAGCGACGGTCTCGATGCGGGAGAAGTCGGTGGCCAGCTCGGGGTAGGACGGCGACATCAGGTCGGAGACGACCTTCATCAGCTCGGCCATCACCGGCTTCTCGGCGCCGAGCAGGCGGGCCGAGCGCACGATACGGCGCAGCAGGCGGCGCAGCACGTAGCCGCGGCCGTCGTTGCCGGGGTTCACGCCGTCGGCGATGAGCATGGCCGAGCTGCGCACGTGATCGGCGATCACGCGGAAGCGCACGTCGTCGGCGTGCTCGACACCGTAGGAGCGGCCGGTGAGCTGCTCGGCCTTGTCGATGATGGGGCGCAGCAGGTCGGTCTCGTAGACGTTCTCCACGCCTTGGAGCAGCATGGCGACGCGCTCGACGCCCATACCGGTGTCGATGTTCTTGCGCGGCAGCGATCCGACCGGCGGGAAGCCCAGCTTCGGGCTGTCCTCACCACGGATGTCCTGCATGAACACCAGGTTCCAGATCTCGAGGTAGCGGTCCTCGTCGGCGACCGGACCGCCTTCCTTGCCGTAGGCGGGGCCGCGGTCGTAGTAGATCTCCGAGCAGGGACCACCCGGGCCGGGCACGCCCATGTCCCAGTAGTTGTCCTTGCCGTCACGGAACTGGATGCGCTCGTAGGGGATTCCGGCGACGCGGTGCCAGATCTCGGCGGCTTCCGGGTCGGACTCGTAGGCGGTGACCCAGATGCGTTCGGGGTCGAAACCGAAACCGCCCTCTTCCTGGGACTTGGAGATGAGCTCCCAGGCCAGGGTGATGGCGCCTTCCTTGAAGTAGTCGCCGAAGGAGAAGTTGCCCGCCATCTGGAAGAAGGTGTTGTGGCGGGTGGTGACGCCGACCTCCTCGATGTCACCGGTGCGCACGCACTTCTGCACGCTGGTAGCTCGCGCGTACGGCGCCGCTTCCTGACCCAGGAAATACGGCTTGAACTGGACCATGCCCGCATTGACGAACAGCAGGTTGGGGTCGGCCAGGATCAGCGAGGCACTGGGTACCTCGGTGTGTCCGGCACGGACGAAATGGTCCAGGAAACGCCGTCTAATCTCGTGGGTCTGCACAGCTGACCAGCCTACCGTCTGCGATCCACCGGTTTTCCGCCGGAGTCGGTGGTCTCGGCGACAATCCGGACGTGACGAAAACCGAGCGGCTCTACGCCCTCGCCGAAGAACTGCGCGCCTACAGTCCGCGCCCGCGCACCGCACGTCAGCTGGCCGCCCGCTTCGAGGTGTCGACCCGCACGATCGAGCGTGACCTCGCCGCGTTGCAGCAGGCCGGGTTGCCGATCCGGTCCGTGCCGGGGCGTGCGGGCGGGTATGCCATCGATCGGCACCGCACTCTGGCGCCGGTGAGTCTGACGGCCGCCGAGGCGACCGCGCTCGCTGTGGCACTGCCCCGGCTGGCCGGGACACCGTTCGCGGAGGCCGCGCTGTCGGCGGTGCACAAGGTGGTGGCGGTCCTTCCCGAACAGGATCGGCAGCGTGCGACGGCACTGGTCGACCGGGTGCGGTTCTTCCCGACACCACACGCACCAGCCATCTCCCCCGCGATCCTGGACGCAGTCATCAGCCGGCGCGTGCTGCGGCTCGACTACCTCGATCGCAACGACGTGCCCAGCGGGCGCGCGGTCGAGCCCCTCGCGTTCGTGGCGGGCAGCGAGCACTGGTTCCTCTACGCCTGGTGCCGAATGCGCGGGGGGCTGCGTGGGTTCAGGCTCGACCGCGTGGTGCGTGCGGAAGTCCTCGACGAGGTGGCGGTGGATCGCGGCATCGACTTGTCGACGATCCCGACCGGCGACGGACGGCTGATCGATGTGACCTCGATCACCGACACACCGTTGTCGCGCACGGACTGAACGCTGGACTCCGAGGCCGCCACCCAGGCGCCCCGAGTTCGAGGAGTAGTTCATGAGCACCGCCGCCCCGATCACCGCCGACCACCTCGCCGCCCGCTGGACCGAACTCTGGAATTCCGATCCCACCCTTGCCGGTCAGCTGCTCACCGAGGATTTCGAACTCCGTTTCGCTTCGCCGACACGCGAACTCACCGACGGGCTGCGCGGCCCGGCCGACATCAGTGGCTTCGTCGCCGGATTCCGGCGGCAGCGACCACAAGTCCGGTTCGTCGTCGACTCGGGGGCGGCCGGGCAGCTCGATGCCGACGGGTCGGGAACCTTCGCGGTCCGGTGGCATTCGGAGGCCTCCGGCAGGCCCGAACACGGCGGCATCGACATGTTCGAAGCCGTCGGCGGGAAGTTGCGGCGGATCTGGTCGGTCGGCGGGTCGGCGCCGTTCACGCAGGACTGAGCGGGACGAGACCGCTGCCGCGAGGATCTCCTCAGGTGCCCCGGATGATCCGGCGCAGTTTGCTCACGCGGGAACCGACCTCGCGTTCGAAGCCGTGGTCGGTGGGTTCGTAGTAGTCGGTGCCGACGATCTCGTCGGGCGGATACTGCTGGGCGACCACACCGCCGCGGTGGTTGTGCGGGAATTTGTAGCCCTTGGCATTGCCGAGGGCTTTCGCACCGGCGTAGTGCCCGTCGCGTAGGTGCGGTGGCACCGCGCCCGCTTTGCCCGCGGTGATGTCGGACATGGCCGCGGCCAGCGCCGACGTGACCGCGCCCGATTTCGGCGCGGTGGCCAGGTGGATGGTCGCCTGCGCCAGCGCCAGTTTCGCTTCGGGCAGGCCGACGAGCTGCACGACCTGGGCGGCGGCGGTCGCGGTCTGCAATGCCATCGGGTCGGCCATGCCGATGTCCTCGCTGGCGTGGATCATCAGGCGCCGGGCGATGAAGCGTGGGTCCTCGCCCGCGGTGAGCATGCGGGCCAGGTAGTGCAGGGCCGCGTCCACATCGGAGCCACGAATGGATTTGATGAAGGCGCTGATGACGTCGTAGTGCTGGTCACCCGCGCGGTCGTAGCGCACGGCGGCCTTGTCGACGCTCGCCTCGACAAGCTCGAGGTCGACGGTGCCGTCCAGGGACGACTCCGCCGAGGCCTCCAGCGCGGTGAGCGCCCGGCGCGCGTCCCCACCGGCGACCCGCACGATGTGGTCCAGGGCCTCCTCGGTGACCGTGTACTCCCCCGCCAGGCCCCGTTCGTCGGTGATCGCGCGGTCGAGTACCGCCCGGATGTCGTCGGTGGTGAGCGACTGCAACTGCAGCACCAGCGACCGCGACAGCAGCGGCGACACCACCGAGAACGACGGGTTCTCGGTGGTCGCGCCGACGAGCAGCACGATCCGGTTCTCCACCGCCGCGAGCAGCGCGTCCTGCTGGGTCTTGGAGAAGCGGTGCACCTCGTCGATGAACAGCACGGTCTGCTCGCCCACGGCCAGCCGTTTGCGCGCGAGGTCGATGACCGCGCGGACCTCCTTCACTCCCGCCGACAGTGCCGACAACGCTTCGAACCGGCGACCGGTGGCCTGCGACAACAACGATGCGAGCGTGGTCTTCCCGGTGCCGGGCGGGCCGTAGAGCAGCACCGATGCGGCGCCGGACCCCTCGACGAGTCGGCGCAGCGGCGAACCGGGACCGAGCAGATGCTGCTGACCGATCACTTCGTCCAGCGAGCGCGGCCGCATCCGGACCGCCAGCGGCGCCCCGGGATCACGCCGCACCACCGCGTCGAGTCCACGCTCGGGCTCGGCGGGTTCGCCCGGCACGTCGAACAGCTGATCACTCACGTCGTGCAGGGTACCGAGACCCTCGGACACATCCGGTCGATCGCCCGGTACGGGCAACGAACCTGAACAGATGACCAAATTCTGTGTGTCCGACTTGCGCGACGGGCCGCGCTGGGATGAGATCGCTGATCGTGGTCGAAAACACCGAGGTCGTGCCCGCAGGGCTGTTCGCCCGCCGCACCCTGTTCAAAGGCAGTACAGCGGCCGCGGCGGCGGTGCTGATCGGTTCGGCGCAGGCACACGCGACCGGAGCGGTGTTCCGGCACGGCGTTGCCTCGGGCGATCCGCTGCCCGACGCGGTGATCCTGTGGACGCGAGTGAGCGTCGACGACGACGCCACCCCGGGCTCGGGCCTCGGCGACGCGGTCTCGGTGCGCTGGGAGATCGCCACCGACGAGAACTTCACGCAGGTGGCCGCCTCCGGCACCGTGACGGCGACCGCCGACACCGACCACACCGTCAAGATCGACGCGAAGGGTCTGTCGGCGGGCACCGGCTACTGCTACCGCTTCCACGCGCTCGGCCAGACCTCCCCGATCGGGCGCACCAGCACCGCACCCGCCGCCGACAGCTCCGTCGACCGGCTGCGCCTGGGCCTGGTGTCGTGCTCGAACTGGGAGGCGGGCTGGTTCGGCGCCTACCGGCACCTGGCCGCACGCGGCGACCTCGACGCCATCGTGCACCTCGGCGACTACATCTACGAGTACGGGCGCGGGGAGTACGTGGGCCGCAACGGTGCCGTGCGCGCACACGATCCGGCGAACGAGATCGTCACCCTCGCCGATTACCGAATCCGCCACGGCCAGTACAAGACCGACCCGGACCTGATGGCGCTGCACGCCGCGCTGCCGTTCATCTGCACCTGGGACGACCACGAGTCGGCCGACAATTCCTGGCGCGAAGGTTCCGAGGACCACGACCCCGCCACCCAGGGCGACTGGGCCGACCGCCGGGCGGCCTCGGCCACGGCCTACCTCGAATGGATGCCCGTCCGCGCCACCCGCGGCGACGGTGCGGTGCAGATCTACCGGCGGTTGCGGTTCGGCACGCTGGCCGAACTGTCGATGCTCGACCTGCGCAGCTACCGCGACGAGGAGGCGGGTCCGGTCGCGGGCTGGCGCAACGCCGACGACCCGGCCCGCACCATCACCGGCCGCGCCCAGATGGATTGGCTCACAGCGGGATTGGTGTCCTCCCCGACCCGGTGGAAACTGGTCGGCAACTCGGTGATGATCGCGCCGCTGGTGTTCCCGCCGCTGGAATCGGCGACCACCGAGGCCATCACCGCCGCGCTCGGCATCCCGCAGGGCGGCATCACCGTCAACGGCGACCAGTGGGACGGCTACACCGCCGACCGCCGCACCCTGTTCGACACCATCGCCAACAACCAGGTCGGTGACGTCGTGTTCCTCACCGGCGACATCCACACCTCCTGGGCCTCCGATCTGCCGCTCAACGCCGCGAACTATCCCGCCGGGCCGACGGTGGGCGCGGAGTTCGTCATCCCGTCGGTGACCTCGGCCAGCGTCGGCGACCTGACCAAGACCCCGCCGCGCACCACGTCGATCGCGGCGGAGGAGGCCATCAAGGCGGCCAATCACCACCTGCGGTATGTGGAGCTGGATTCGCACGGTTTCGGCGTCCTCGACGTCACCCCGGAGGCGACCCAGATGGACTGGTTCTACGCGTTCGACGTCACCGACCCCGCCACCGGAATCCGCCACGGCATGTCCTTCGCCGTGCGCTCCGGTGGTCGCCTGGAGCCGCGGCCCGCGCCGGTGCTCTGATCCGCTCTGCCGCGGCTGGTGCCACTCCGCTGTGTCGACGGCGCTTCCGTGCTCTGACAGCACTTCGGTGCGGTGCCGCGAAATTCGGCGCAGAATTCTTCGGACCGGCTGTCGATCGCGACGGTTGTCGTTCGTCGGGTGAGTACGGCCACCCGACGAACGGGCGACCACGACCCCGAAGGAACCTCACCATGAGCCAATACCTGGTCCTGATCTACGGCGACGAACCGACCTACGCCGCCATGTCCCCCGCCGAACGCGCCGACATGCTCGCCGCCCATCGCACCTTCCAGCAGATCGCCGGTGCGGCCAACCTCGGCGGCCACGCCCTACAGCCCACCGCCACCGCCACCTCGATCCGGCACGACGCCACCGGCGAGGTGGTGGTGACCGACGGCCCCTTCGCCGAGGCCAAGGAGGCACTCGGCGGCTACTACCTGCTGGAGGCCCCCGACCTGGATGCCGCGATCGCGCTCGCCGCGCAGGTGCCCACTCCGACCGGTGGGGTCGAGGTGCGCCCGATCCAGGTTTTCGAGCCGGCGTGACCACGGCGGCCGAGGCCGTCGAGCTGGCGCACCGTCGCGAGTGGGCTTTCGTGCTCGCCGCGACGGTGCGGCTGGTCCGCGATTTCGACCTGGCCGAGGAATGTGTGCAGGACGCCTACGCGACCGCGCTGACCGTGTGGGCGGCCGAGGGCGTTCCGGCCCGGCCGGGTGCGTGGCTGACGACCGTCGCCCGCCGACGGGGCCTGGACTTGTTACGCCGCGACACCACCTTCCATCGCACCCTGCCCCGGCTGGTGGTCGACGAACCGGTGCCCGACACCGCCGACCTGGCCCTGGCCGCACTCGACGACCCCGTGATCCCCGACGACCGGCTGCGCCTCATCAGCACCTGCTGCCATCCGGCACTGTCCCCGGAGGCGCAGGTGGCGCTGACCTTGCGGCTGGTCTGCGGGGTGACGACCGCCGAGGTGGCGCGGGCGTTCCTGGTGAGCGAGCCGACGATGGCGGCCAGGATCACCCGGGCGAAGAAGAAGATCGCGGTGGCGGGCATCCCGTACCGGGTGCCGTCGACGCGGGAGCTGCCGCAACGGCTCGATGCGATCTGCGCGGTGATCCACCTGCTGTTCACCACCGGCCACACCGCCCCCGCCGGCGAGGACCTGGTGCGCACGGATCTGGTCGATCGTGCACTGCAACTGGCCAGGATGATGCACGCGCTGGTGCCTGACGACCCGTCGGTGACCGGCCTGCTCGCACTCGTCGTGCTCACCGACGCCCGCCGCGCCGCCCGCGTGGACGCGGCGGGCGAGCTGTGCACCCTCGAACACCAGGACCGGTCCCGCTGGGACCACGACGCCATCGCCGAAGGCATCGCCCTGGTGAAACAGGCGCTGCCCCATGTGGATCGGTACACGGTGCAGGCGGCGATCGCGGCGGTCCACGACGAGGCGCCCAGCTGGGCCGACACCGATTGGGCCGAGATCATCGGGCTGTACCGGTTGTTGCTGCGGGTGTGGCCGTCACCGGTCGCCCGGCTCAATCACGCCGTCGCGGTCGGTTTGGCGGGTGATCCGGCGCGGGCGCTGGAATTGCTCGGTCCGCTCGGCGCCGAACCGGCGCTGGCCACCTACGGCTATCTGCACGCCGCCCGGGCGGCCTTTCTCGCCGAGCTGGGTCGGGTCGAGGAGGCGGTCGCCGCCTACGAGGCCGCGCTGCTGCTCACCGACAACGCGGTGGAACGAGCGCATCTTCGCGGCAAGCTGACGGCCTTGTCCGAATGACGGACCAGTCGGTCAGGCGGCGACCGGGATAGCTGTTCCGGCCAGCGCAGTCACGCTGGTCCGGCCAGCGCAGTCACGCTGTTCCGGCCAACACAGTCACGCTGATCGGGCCGGCGCAGTCGTGCTGGTCCGGCCGGCCCGCTCGGGCTGGTCCAGCTGGCCCGCTCGCGCTCAGGCGTTCTCGGCGGCGAGCTCGCGCTTCCATTCGCGGAAGCCCTCCTCGGTGCGGCCGCGGCGCCAATAGCCTGAAACAGACAGCCATTTCGGTGCGACCCCGCGGTCCTTACGCAGGTAGGGACGGAGGCTGCGCATGACGGCCTCCGCCTCGCCGTGCACAAAGGCCTGGACCTGGCCGGGGAGCCAGTCGGCCGCGCGCACTACGGCGACCAGCGGCGCGTTCGCGCCGGCGAGCTCGTCGGGGACAGCGTCCGAGGACGTGCCGCGGTGCACCCAGTGGACGCGCAGGTCGGCGGGTGAGTTGAGCGGGATCTCGTCCTCGGCGCCGCCGACCTCGATGAACACCTGGGCCGGTGCGCCCGCGGGCAATGCTTCGACGGCGGCGGCGATGGCGGGCAACGCCGATTCGTCGCCGACCAGGAGGTACCAGTCGGCGGCCGGGTCGGGAGCGAAGGCACCGCCGGGGCCGAACAGGCGGAATTCTTCGCCCGGTTCGACCTCGGCCGCCCACGGGCCCGCGATGCCCTCCTCGCCGTGGACGACGAAGTCGATGCTGATCTCGCGGCGTGACGGGTCGTAGGAGCGCACGGTGTAGGTGCGCAGTACGGGCTGGCTCGCGGCGTCCATCGTTTCGCGCACCGTGTCCAGATCGAACGGCTCCGGGTAGTCGACGCCGGGCACGGGGAAGATCAATTTCACGTAGGCGTCGGTGAAGGCGTTCGGGGTGAACGCACCGTCGTCGACAGTGCCGACGACGCGCACCAGGTGCGGTGTCAGCCACTGTTTGCCGACGACGGTGACGGTGATCGACTGCGGCACGTCTGCTCCCAACTCTCGGATCCCCGCCGACGCTACTCCGCGTCGGGGACCATGTGGGGAGCTACGTTCTCACTCCGACCAGCGTTCCTCGAGCATCGCCGACACCTGTTCGGCGAAGTCGCCCACCGCGTCGTCGCCGGTGACCCGCGCATCCTCGGCCAGCGCCGACCAGCGGTTGATCAGTGCTTCCGATCGCGGCACGGACAGACCGTGCTCGCGGGCCGTGGCGATGCGGGTGTGGTCGGCGGGCAGGAACCAGTAGGTCGACAGCCACACCCAGATCAGGCGGGCCTCGAGGATCCGTTCGGCCAGCACCCTGTCGTCGGCCAGCGAGGGCCACACGCCGACCACGGCCGAACGCCACGCCTCGACCATCTCCCTGGCCCGGCCGCGCGACAGTTCGAAATCGCACAGGCATCCGGGGAACGACACCAGCGCGTAGGCGATGTCGAGGGTCGCGTCGCGGAAACCGCCCCACTCGTAGTCGAGGAACCGGGCGCCCTCGTCGTTCATGATGACGTTGTCCGGGCACAGGTCCGAGGGGCTGAACGCGCGGTAGCGGCCCGCGGTGAACAACCGGTTGCCGTGCACGATGCGTTCGGCGATCTCACCGGGCACCTCGATGCCGAGTTCCGCCTCGAGCAGACCCGGCACCTCCGCGATCGCGGCCTGCGCCTGCTGGGCGATCCCGTCGACGCGGTGCGCCGAGTCGACCCGGCGCATCAGCGCGATGAAGTCCGGTTCGCGGCCGACGGTCGCGGCGTGCATGCGACCGAGTGCCTGCGCGAACGCCATCAGCGCGTTGCGGGTGCCCGGTTCGGCGCGCGCGGCGAGCACCGAGGTGAGTAGCGCGTTGTCGCCGAGATCCGACAGCACGAGGATGCGGTCGGGCACGCTGTGCGCGATGAGGTAGGCGCCGGGACGCTGTTCGCGGCTCAGGGCGGTGGTGAACTGATAGGACACCGCCTCGCGCAGGAACGCGGCATCGATGCTGGCGACACCGGGGGCCATGCCACCGGTGACGCGGTCCTGCGCGGAGCCACGCACCTGCTTCACGATCAGCGTGCGCGGGAGCGAGAAAGCGTTCTCCGCGACACGCACCCGCAGGACAGTGGTCCTGCCACTACCACTGAGCTCCACTGGATCACTCAGCTTCACCGCAGCACCCATTCGCTTTGTGAGCAACTGTTGTGCTGCGGACACGACGTCGGCGGCGCGTTCGGCCAATAGTGCGGTCATCGCCTCTCAAGCTACTCGTACCTGGTCACTTCTAGCGAGCGGTTACGCAACCTTTCCGCGTCGCCCGGCGTGTTGGCACCGCGGTTGCGCGAGTGTGCCTGTTCGCTTGACACATCTGTCGCTCGTCGGGTTTTCTCGACGTCAACTGCAGTGCGCCACACCGCAAACCGGTTGAGTCGAAAGGTCTACCACAGTGACCGACACACCGTCCGCCGCATCGAGCGATTCACCGGGTGGGTCGCCTGCGCCCGGCGGTAGCGGGCAATTCGCCCACGGCACCGGACGCCACGAAGGACCCGATCGGCCCCCCGCCCCGAGCGCCGGGACGGGCAGGCACGGAATGGCCGGTGGCGCAGGCTATCCGCAGTTCGAAGGACCGGGTGCCGCCCAGTACGGCAGCGAACCGGTCGAACCCCCGCCGTCGGTTGCCGGATCGGGAATGGGCGCACCGCACTACGGTCAGCCGGGCACCGGCCCGGGTTATGCGGTGCCACAGGAGAAACCGGAAACCTCGGGTTTCGCCACGACCCCCGCCGGTGGCGTGTCGCCGGGACAGTCCGGGCAGCCGTCGGGTTACCTCCATTCGGGAGCACAGGCGCTCGATATCGGGCAGTCACTGAGCTACGGCGTGGAACGATTCCGCACCAACCCGGGACCGTGGCTCGGCATCATCGGCGTGGGCGTGCTCATCTATCTCGGCGCGCTCGCGATCGTCCAGATCGTGAACCCCACCTCGCCGTTGAGCGTGCTGTTCCTGTTCCTGGTCGTGCTGGTTGCGCTGTGGTTGCTGCAGGCGGCGATGGTGCGTGGCGCGCTGTACGAAACAGACGGATACCCACCGGCTTTCGGGTCTTTCTTCCGTTTCGTGAACGCGGGCAACGTATTGCTCACCGCACTGCTGGCGTTCACCGCGACCCTGCTCGCGTCCGCGCTGTGCCTGGCGCCGGGGGTGATCGTCGGGTTCCTGTGCATGTTCTCGCTGCACTTCGTGATCGATCAGGACTACGGACCGGTCGAGGCGATCAAGGCGAGCGGCATGCTGGTGCTGGCCAACCTGTGGGCCTGCGTACTGCTGTTCCTCACCATCATGCTCGTCACCTTCGTCGGTGTACTCGCCTGCGGGATCGGCTTGTTCGTCGCCGGGCCGGTGTGCGCGATCGCGGTCACCTACGCCTACCGGATGCTCACCGCGGGACCGGTCGCCCGCGTCTAGTGCTCGAGCGGGGTGCGCATGCCGATCGCCCGTTTGAAGCGGCCGATCGGGCCTGATTCGTCGCCCGCGCGCGGCCGCAGTTCCAGCACGAGCACGCCGGCCACCACGATGCCGACCAGGTTCACCGCGAGCTGACCCGCCGACTCGAACGCCCGATGCCACTGACCGAGCGTCGCGGCCACCACCGCGTAGCCTGCCGCGGGCACGGTGGTCACCGAGATGAACACCCCGATCAGGGCCGCCGATTTCGCGGTGACCAGTGACAGCATGCCTGCCGCCCCGGCCAGCAGGGCCACGACCAGGGAGAACGGCCCGACCTGGTAGATGAAGTCGACATTGTGCGCATCCATCACACCTTCGACGGTGATCCAGCCCATCCGCTCCCACAGCATGGTGGCGAACAAGGTGATCACCATCGCGACCGGGAACGCCACGGCCAGCGCGATCATCGACCGCCGGGCCAATCGCCAATTGCGGCGCACCAGCGCGACCGACAGCGCGGCCAGTGGCCCGAACTCCGGGCCGACCACCATCGCGCCGACGATGGTGACGGGTGAATTGGTCGCCACGCCGATCGAGGCGAGCAGGCAGGCGATGGTCAAGAACGCGAGGAACGTGGAGTTGAGCGAGGATTCCTCGTGTGTCTCCACGAGCAACTGCTCCCAGACCACGGCGTCGCTCGGGTCGCCGGGTGCCGCCCGTACCGCGCGGTCGGCGGCATCGGACAGCACCGCTTCCACCGGTCCCAGCGTGATACCACCGGTGTGGACCAGTCCGAGCGACTTCACGTCGTCTAGGATCTTGTTGGCCGCCTCGCGCGCGATGTCGGCCTGGACGAGGTCGCCGCCGGGGTCGACCGCGATGCCGGGCGCCACCGTCAGATGAGTGACACCCGCATCGGCTTCGAGGAGGCGGACCAGCTCAGCGGTCTGCTCGGGTGGACTGATAATGCGTAGATGCAGCACCGATAGCCTCCTGGTCACCGGTCCCGCACGGGACCACACCAGAAGCTACCGGTGCTGCTATCCGGTCGCTACTTCTGCGCGGCAACAGCTTTCGGCGCGTCGCCGCCCTTGACCTCGGGCTTGGCGTCGATGCCCGCTTCCTTGCGCTGCTGGGCGGTGATCGGCGCGGGCGCGTCGGTGAGCGGGTCGACGCCGCCACCGGTCTTCGGGAACGCGATCACCTCGCGGATCGAATCCTCCCCGGCGAGCAGGGCGGTGATGCGGTCCCAGCCGAAGGCGATACCGCCCATGGGCGGGGCGCCGTAGGAGAAGGCGTCGAGCAGGAAGCCGAACTTCTCCTGGGCCTCGTCGTGATCGATGCCCATTACCGCGAACACCCGTTCCTGCACGTCACGGCGGTGGATACGGATGGAACCGCCACCGATCTCGTTGCCGTTGCAGACGATGTCGTAGGCGTAGGCCAGCGCCGAACCCGGGTCGGTGTCGAAGGTGTCCATCGACTCCGGCTTGGGCGAGGTGAAGGCGTGGTGCACCGCGGTCCAGGACGAATGGCCCAGGGCCACATCGCCGCTCGCGGTGGCCTCGGCGGCCGGTTCGAACATCGGTGCGTCGACGATCCAGACGAAAGCCCAGGCGTTCGGGTCGATGAGGCCGCACTTGCGGGCGATCTCACCGCGCGCGGCACCGAGCAGGGCACGGCTCGACTTGGTCGCGCCCGCGGCGAAGAACACGCAGTCGCCCGGCTCGGCACCGACCTGCTTGGCCAGCCCCTCGCGCTCGGCGTCCGACAGGTTCTTGGCGACCGGGCCGCCGAGGGTGCCGTCCTCGTTGATCAGGATGTACGCCAGACCCTTGGCGCCGCGCTGCTTGGCCCACTCCTGCCAGGCGTCGAGCTGACGACGCGGCTGGCTCGCGCCACCGGGCATCACGACCGCACCGACGTACTCGGACTGGAACACCCGGAACGGGGTGTCCTTGAAGTAGTCGGTGAGCTCGGTGATCTCCACGCCGAAGCGCAGGTCGGGCTTGTCGGAACCGAAGCGGCGCATCGCCTCCGCGTAGGTCATGTGCGGGATCGGGGTGACGATGTCGTGGCCGACGAGCTTCCACAGCGCGGTGAGGATGTCCTCGGCCAGCAGGATCACGTCCTCCTGGCGCACGAAGCTCATCTCGATGTCGAGCTGGGTGAACTCCGGCTGACGGTCGGCGCGGAAGTCCTCGTCGCGGTAGCAGCGCGCGATCTGGTAGTAGCGCTCGATGCCGCCGACCATCAGCAGCTGCTTGAACAGCTGCGGGCTCTGCGGCAGCGCGTAGAAGCTGCCCGGCTGCAGGCGCGCGGGGACCAGGAAGTCGCGGGCGCCTTCGGGGGTGGACCGGGTGAGCGTCGGGGTCTCGACCTCGATGAACTCGTGGGCACCGAGCACCTCACGGGCGGCGGCGTTGACCTTGGACCGCAGGCGGATGGCGTGGCCGGGGCCCTCGCGGCGCAGGTCGAGGTAGCGGTACTTGAGGCGGGCCTCGTCGCCGGGGGTCTCGTCGAGCTGGAACGGCAGCGGCGCGCTCTCGTTGAGCACGACCAGTTCGCGCACGTCGACCTCGATCTGGCCGGTCGGCAGTTCGGGGTTCTCGTTGCCGTCGGGACGCTGCTCCACCACACCGGTGATCTGCACGCAGTACTCCGCGCGCAGCTTGTGGGCCTGTTCGGCCGCCTCGCCTTCGCGGAACACCGCCTGCGCGACCCCCGAGGCGTCGCGCAGATCGATGAAGATCACGCCACCGTGGTCACGCCGCCGGGCCACCCAGCCGGTGAGGGTGACGGTCTGACCGGCGTGCTCGCTTCGCAGCGAACCAGCCAAGTGGGTGCGCAGCACGGTATTCCTTTCGACGATTTTTCGCACCGTGGAGAAGACCCGGTGCACGCCCATCGTAGTGAGACACGATGGGCGAGGGAAAACCGATATCTTCCGCGCCGTGTCAAGCTTGTCGCGCGCCCTGCGCGACGGCTGCGCGCGCGGTGGCCAATGGTGCTGCAGGGCAGTGGACAACCGAGCGAAGGCGAGTACCGCGATGACCTTCAACGAGGGTATGCAGATCGATCCGGGCCGGGCATCCTCGGGCGGCGGACCGGGGATGGGCGGCAAGCTGGCCGTCGGTGGTGGCGCGGGTGGGCTGATCCTGCTGGTGGTCGGCCTGCTGTTCGGCGTCGACCTCACCGGTACCGGTTCGGGCACGGGGGTGTCCGGCGGGCAGTACCAGGGCGGGGACGTCACCGCGGGCACCCCCGAACACTGCAAGACCGGGGCCGATGCGAACAAGTACGTCGACTGCCGGGTGGTGCTCACCGCGCAGAGCCTGGACGCGGTGTGGGGTGCGGAGCTGCCCAAACAGACCGGTCAGCGGTATGTGCGGCCCGAACTCGTCCTGTTCACGGGGGCGGTGAACACCGGCTGCGGTAACGCCACCAGCGATGTCGGCCCGTTCTACTGCCCCGCCGATCGCACCGCCTACTTCGACACCAGCTTCTTCCAGGAACTCGTCGACCGGTTCGGCGCGAGTGCCGGGCCACTGGCCCAGGAGTACGTGGTCGCTCACGAGGTGGGCCATCACATCCAGAACCAACTCGGTGATATCGGCCGCGCACAACAGGATCCGCGCGGACCCGAATCCGGTGCGGTGCGCACCGAACTGCAGGCCGACTGCTATGCGGGCATGTGGGCGCATTTCGCCGACAAGCAGAACGCGCCGGGCAGCACGCAGCCGTTCCTGAAGCCGTTGTCGGACAACGACATCCGCGACGCGCTGTCGGCCGCCAACGCCGTGGGCGACGACCGCATCCAGCGTGCGGCGGGTCGTGGCGTGAATCCGGAATCGTGGACACACGGGTCCTCGGATCAGCGCCAGAAGTGGTTCCTCGCCGGCTACCGCAGCGGTTCGGTGCAGTCCTGCGATACCTATTCCGCCGCCGACCTGGACAATCCCCCCGGGTTACGCTGACCCTCGAACCCGATCCGACACAGCGTTTTTCATCGAGGGGAAATCATGCGCCTGCCCATCATCGGTCTGCTCGTCTGCGCGCTCGCTCTGCCCGGTGCGGGCGCGCTCGCCCATGCCGAACCGGCGCCGCTACCCCTGATCAGCGTCACCACCATCCCCGCCGGGTGGTCGACGCGCACCGACCTGCGGCCGGTGCTGCAGGTGTTCGACGACGGCACGGCCGTGTACCGGCCCGACGCGGTGAGCAAGGACCGCAAGGCCGAGACCGCGCCGAAGGAGGAACGGGGAAAGGTCGCCGCCGACGTGATCTCGGCCGCGCGCGAGGAGATCGAGGCGCTGCAGGACATCGACTTCGGCATCCCCGCCGGTGAGGGCAAGGGCGCCCAGATCGTCGACCTGCTGACCGAGGATCCGGCCGAGGACGCCCACCTGGTGGTCTACTCCCCCGACGCGGCCGACGGCCTCGACCCCGAGCAGCAGGCCGCGCGTAAGCGTTTCACCGACCTCACCAAGAAGCTGGTCGACGCCTTCAAGAAGTGAGTCGAAGGTCGCCCGCGGCACCCGACCGCGGGCGACCTTCGATCAGAACCGGTCTTCGTCGGCGGTGCGTTCGTCCTCGTGGACGGCACCGATGACCTCGGGCGTGGCTTCGCCCAGGAGACCGGTGAGGTCTTCGTTACCGGTGCGGCTCTGGTAGGGCTGCACCGTGCGGCCGTGTTCCTCGTCGTTGCCGCGCTGGCCCGCGCCCGCGGCACCCGGGCTGCCGCCCATGAATCCGGAACCCGCGCCTGCGGGCGTGGTGCTCGCACCACCCATGCCGGTGCCGAGACCCGTCGCCATCACGCGACCGGCGGCGGGCATCGCGGAGCCGGGCAGTGCCGTCGACTTCGGCGAGCCGGTGCTCGGAGTGCCACTCGAGCTGCCGCCACCGCCTCCGCCACCGCCGCCACCGCGCGCGGTACCGAGAGCGCCGAGCGCGGCACTCGAGCCACCGCCGCCGCCCGTGCCACCGGTGCCCGCCGGGCTGGTGCCCGCCGGGGACGTAGTGGTTCCGCCGGTGCCGCCGGTGCTGGCCGCACTGGTCTCGGTGGCGCTGCTCAGCGCGTCCTCGGCCTGGGTGAGCAGCGGTTCGCCGATGTTCTCCGACGCGGCCGAGAGCACCTCTTCCGGCGAGGGCAGCCCGCTCTGGCTCGCGAGCTGACCGACCACACCGCTGAGTTCACCGGTGTACCCGGCCAATTGGCCGCGGGTGGCGTTGACGACCGTGACCGCCTCGCCCAGGTGGGTCGTCGCCAGGCCGATCAGCGTGGCCTGGGTGGGCGGCAGCATGATGGTCGGGGCGAGCGCCGTCGCCTGCGCGGCGAAGGTGGTGGCGATGGAGGTGAGCTGGGCGTTGCCCGTCTGCACGACCGCGGCCGCCTGCTGAGTGAGCGCGGAGATATCGATGCCGCGCTGACTGGTCTCCTGTCCCTGGGCCTGCGCCTGCTGGCTGGCGGTGGTCGCGGCGTCGGCGGCCTGGCCCTCCCACAGTTGCTGCACCGTTTTCACACCGCCCTGGGCCAGGGTCATGGCCTGTTCGATGACGGCCGAGGAATTGCTCAGGATGGAGGTGGGGTCGAGCGAGCCGAACACGCCGGTGCCGAAGCTGCTGAGCAGGTCGAGGAACGGCTGGAACAGCGTCTCGATGCCGGGCAGCGCGGGCAGCGACAGGCCGTTCATCAGTGCCGCGACCGGGTCTTCGGTGAGGCTGGTCGCGGCGGCCGAGTTGCCACCGGCCCCGGTGTTCGAGGCACCGCCCGCGCCGCCCGTCGCGCCGGTGACGGCGCTCTTGGCCTGGTTCATCAGGGTCTCGGCGGTGCCGAACGGGTCGATCGTGGCCTGGCTCAGCGCGCCCTGCACGTCGGTGAGCGCCGAGGACGCGTCGTCCGAGATACCGGTCAGGATGTCCTGGGCGTCCGTCCCGGTGCCGAGCCCGGACAGGCCGGGCAGCCCGGTCGGCATGCCGACCTGCTGGGTTTCCTCGGTGATCTTCTGCGCGAGGGTGAAGACCGGTTCCTCGACGTCCTCGGGCAGCTGCACCAGCGGCACGTCGAGAATGGCCTGGCCCGCCAGCTCCTGCGGCACGGCGCCGAGCGCGGACTGTGTCTCGGTCTCGGCGGTGGCCAGCGACGCTTCCGGGCTGATCACGCCCGTGTCCGCGCTCAGCGGCTTCATGCCGCGCCCCCGATCCCGGCGGCCTGGCGCGCGATCTGCGCCGCGTTGTCGATGTCGGTGGCGTCGAAGGTCACCGACGAGCGGAACGCCGCGTCCGACAGCGACCCGAACTTGGCGGACAGCTCATTGATGTCCTTGGCCTGCAACACCTGCGCGGCCGCGAACATCGCCAGGTAGTCGGCCCCGATGAGCCCGAACACGGGTGTCATCGCGGAGACATTGGCGACCAGGTCGAAATTGCCCGCCGCCGCGATCTGCCCCGCCACCCCGGCATTGGTCGTCGCGAACGCGTTGACACCTTCGGTTTGCACCGAGAGATCGGTCATGCGAATCCCCCACTCGTCGTGAAAAGTCGGTCTGGAGACCACGATCGGGTAGCCGCGCAACTCCCGACGCGACCGCCCGATTGCGCAGTGCGCCAAATATAGCCGAATACCCCGACCGGTTTCGACTCGCGACGGACCCGATCTGCGACATTCGATGGCAAAACTAGAACATGTTCTATATCCTCGGCCTCATGAAGGTCGCAGTGACCGGCGCAGCCGGCTACCTCGGATCCAACCTGATCCCTCAGCTCGTGGAGCGCGGACACGAGGTGGTTGCCATCGACCGCGTCGCCCCCGCCACCACCGACCCGGCCGTCACCTGGGTCGAGGGTGACGTGCTCGACGCGGCGTCGATGCGCACGGCGCTGGACGGCGCCGAGGTGGTGTACCACCTGGTCGCCCTCATCACGCTGGCCAAGAACAACGATCTGGCCTGGCGGGTGAACACCGAGGGCGTGCGGGTCACGGCCGAGGCCGCGCTCGAGGTGGGCGCGCGCCGGTTCGTGCACACCAGCTCCATCCACGCCTTCGACCAGTACCGCGCGGGTGGGCACATCGACGAGACCTCCCAGCGTTCCGACAATCCCGAACTGCCCGTGTACGACCGTTCCAAATGGACCGGCGAGCTCTCGCTGCGGCCTGCCATCGAACGCGGTCTCAACGCGGTGATCGTCAACCCGACCGGCGTCTTCGGCCCGATCGACAACCTGAGCCGGCTCTCCCGCGTCAACCGCACCACAGTGGACTGCGCGCGCGGGCGCGTCCCGGTGATGATCGGCGGCGGCTTCGACATGGTCGATGTCCGCGATGTGGCACACGGCCTGATCCTGGCCGGCGAGAAGGGCCGCACCGGCGAGAACTACCTGCTGGGCGGGCACATGATCACCCTGCTCGAGCTGTGCCGGATCGCCGCCCGGCACGCGGGTGCCACCGGCCCGCGTTTCGCCATCCCGGCGGGTCTCATCGGCGCGCTCATGCCGGTACTCGAACCGATCGGCAAGCGACTCGGTTCGGACGTGCTCTCCAAAGCCGCTCTCGGCGCGATCATCTCGGCCCCCGTCGTCGACCACGGCAAAGCCGAACGTGAACTGGGCTACCACCCGCGCCCGATCCAGGAGAGCATCCACGACCTCGTCGACTTCGCGCTCGACCCGCAGCACGCTTGACACCTGATCGAACGCATGTTCGACTCGAGGGGTGCGGTGGCAGACCCAGACCCTCGATGCCGATGACGGTGCCCTGCCCGGTTTGAGCCGGGCGGGGCTCGTTCGTACCGTCCGCACGCCCGAGTTCGACGGCATCACCTTTCACGAGGTGTTGTGCAAGAGCGCGCTGAACAAGATGCCCGAGAGCAGCGCGTTGCCGTTCCGGTGGACCATCAATCCGATGCGCGGGTGTTCGCATGCGTGCCGGTACTGTTTCGCGCGCGGCAGTCACGAATATCTCGGGCTGGACGCCGGGCGTGATTTCGATTCCGAGATCGTGGTGAAAACCAATGTGGCGGCGGTGTTGCGGCGGGAACTGGGGCGCCGGTCGTGGCAGCGCGAGGCGGTGGCGCTCGGTACCAATACCGATCCGTATCAGCGGGCCGAGGGGCGATACCGGTTGATGCCGGGGATCATTCGCGCGCTCACCGATTCCGGGACGCCGTTTTCGATTCTCACCAAGGGTCCGCTGCTGCGCCGGGATCTGCCGCTGCTCACCGAGGCGGCGCGGCGGGTGGAGGTGAGTGTGGCGGTGTCGATCGCGATTCTCGACCCCGACCTGCATCACAGTCTCGAACCGGGCACCCCCGAACCCCGCGCCCGCCTGGACCTGGTGCGCGCGCTTGCCGACGCGGGCTTCTCCGTGCATGTGATGGCGGCCCCGATCATTCCGTGCCTCACCGACAGCCGCGCCCATCTCGACGCCCTGTTCGCCGCGATCGCCGACGCGGGCGCCGCCAGCGCCATGGCCTTCCCCATGCACCTGCGTGGCCCCACCCGCGACTGGTTCCTGGCCTGGCTCGATACCGAACACCCCGCTCTCATGCGCCGCTACCGTCAGCTCTACAACCGGGGTGCCAATGTCACCCCCACCTACCGCGACTGGTTGCGCGACCGGGTGAATCCCCTGCTTACCGCCCACGGTCTGCGCCGCGAGCAGGGTCCTACGACTCCGCCGACCGCCGTACCTGCGCCGACGAACCCGCAACTCACCTTGTTCGGCTGAGCGTCCGGCGTGAGTCAGGCGCCGTCGAGCACCTCCTCGCGGGAAGCGCTGGCAGCGGCT
The DNA here is from genome assembly GCF_020216065.1 of Nocardia rosealba. Classification (GTDB taxonomy): domain Bacteria; phylum Actinomycetota; class Actinomycetes; order Mycobacteriales; family Mycobacteriaceae; genus Nocardia; species Nocardia rosealba. The sequence goes on along the minus strand of NZ_JAIWNA010000003.1, from coordinate 424,387 downwards.
GCCTCGCGTTGCTCTCGTCCGGGCATCGCCAAGGTCAGCACGGCGAGAAGCAGGGCGACACCGCAGATGGCACCCATCATCGTGACGGCGCCGCCGAGGCTGTGCGAGCTGAAGAACACCGTGGTCAACACCGCCAGGCCGACCGCGTTGCCGACCTGTTCGATCGTCGGCAGCACCCCGGACGCTTCGGCCATCCGGTCGGCGTCCAATCCCGACAGCATCATCGGTTGCAACTGCACGCCGAACACCCCGACACCGAAGCCGGCCGCGAACACCGGTCCCGCGCACAGCAGCGCACTGGCCACGCCGTCGACCAGGTACAGGTAGACCCCGCCCGCGCCGATGCACCCGCCGAACAGCGCTATCCCACCCGCCAGCGCCCAGATGTCGAAGCGCGGCACCAGGATCAGCGAACCGATGGCGCCCGCACCGGCACCGAGGGCGAACAGGGTCATCACCATGCCGGTGAGCAGTGGCGAGTAACCGAGCACGTCCTGCATCGTGATCGATGCGGCGAACACGAACGCCGTGAACAGCCCGAAGAAGGCGCCGACCAGCACCGAGCCGACCCGGAAACCGTTGTTGCGGAACAGCTCCAGGTGCACGAGCGGTGACGCACCGCGTGCGGTCCGTCGACGTTGCTGGGCGAGGAACACCGCCGTGAGCGCCAGGCCGGCACCGACGACCGCGACGAGGTCGAGACGCCAGCCGTGCTGCTGGATCTGCGCCATGCCCGCGATCAGGGCGAACAGCCCGAGCCCGGACAATCCGGCGCCGACCAGGTCGAGGCGGTGTCGCCCTTCGGGTCTGTTGCGGTCCAGGAATTTCCAGGCCAGCGCGAACGCGAACAACCCGATCGGCAGGTTGATCAGGAACACCGACCGCCACCCCCAGCCGCCGATGTCGAGGGTGAGCAGCACCCCGCCGACGATGGGTCCGAGCATCCCGGCGAACCCCGCCACGCCCCCGTACAACGCGAACACCAGCGGGTGACGTTCACGCGGGAATCCGGCGGTGAGGATCGCGATGGTCTGCGCGGCCATCCCCGCCCCGGCCGCGCCCTGCACCACGCGTGCGATCACCAATTCCGTTGCACCATCGGCCGACCCGCACCAGACCGATGCCGCGGTGAAGGCCGCGACCGACACCAGGAACATCGTGCGCCGCCCGACCATCGCCCCGATCCGGGCGGCGGTGAGCAGGGTGCAGGCGAAGGCCAGGGCGTAGCCGGAGATCACCAGCAGCTGCGCCGAGCGCGACGCACCGAGGTCGGCGGTCAGGTTCGGCAGGGCGGTGTTCACGATCGTCACGTCGATCATCTGCATGAACACCGCGATCAGGCAGGCGCCGAAGGCCAGCCAGGCACCGAGTTCGGGCGTTCGCGATTGTTCGGTGGCGGTCACGACACCAGCTCCATCGTCGCGCGCGGAGCCGACATCGACATCTGCGTCGGGAAACTCAGCTGCACCAGCCGGTGCGGTGCCGCCACCTCGAAATAGGCGAGGAACGGCGGCACCACGGACCCGACCATCTTGTCGAGCATCCCGTTCACGTGCTCGAAGCCGGGCCGCAACCGGACCTGCCAGCAGGAGAACACCCCGGCCGGCCCGGTGAGCACGACCTGTTTCTCCACCCGCACGAGCAGTGGCCAGTGCACCGAGAACGCCAGCCACACATCGACGGTCTCCATCAGCCCCTCGGCGAATTCCAGGCCGCGCAGCAGGGTGAGCCCGGCGGCGATCGGCATCACGTTCGCCGGGTAGGGCGCGGGCAGGCCACCGGGTTGCAGATGCACGGTGTCGACGAAGTTCGCCTCCTCCCGCGACACCAGCGTCGATCCCGAGAAGGTCTGCGCGCGATAGGTTTCCGCGTGCAGGAACCCATCGATGCGGCCGATGCGCTGCTCGATCGTCATGACCGGCTCGCGCCCGTCCCGATGCCGCTGAGCGGGGCCGACCTCGAGCGTCGTGTGGTAGCCGCCCCGAGTGTGCACGACCACCTGGGACACCTCCATCCCGCCGGGCTGTCCGGTGATACCGACGTGATAGGTCGACTTCTCGCCGTCGGGGATGAACGGGTCACGGAAGATGGAGGAAACGAACTCTTCTCGGATCACGGGATCTCCGCGGCGCTGTCGATGATGGCTCCGAAGACGGACTTCATGGTGTCGAGGTAGCGGCTCACGTTCTCCTGCGCGATCGCGGTGTCGGGGAAGATGACGCTCAGCGAGGTCTGTCCGGGCAACCGGTTTATCCAGATCAGCGCCTCCTCGGACGCGGCGCGGTTGGCGAACACACCGGCGTGCAGGCTGTCGAACAGCTCGTTGCCGAGGAAGTCCCTGGCGTCGATGAAGGAGATCATCGGGGTCACCCAGCCCGGTTCGGCCTTGATCTCCGAATCGGCGGGCAGCAGTTCGAGGACGCGATGGAAGGACGTGGGCGCCAACAGGAGTCCGCTGTCGTAGGCGCGCTGGGCGGTCCTGATCGCGCGTCCGATCGTCAGCCGTTCCGGCAGCGGGAACGCGACCGGAACCAGCGTCACATACCAGCCGACCGAATTGTTCTCCGCCGCCGAGGTTCTGGTGCTCACCGGGGTCATGCCGAAGTAGTAGTCGGAACCGACCAGTTCGCGTTCGGCCAGCGCGGCCGCGGCGAACACCCCGCCGGCGAAATCGGCGCTGTTGGCCCGGCAGACCTCCTCGAAGCGCTCACCCTGTTCCTCGTCGAGCAGCACGATGCTGCGGTGGGCGCTGCGGTGATATCCGTCGGTCTTCTCGCCGAGGTCGAGCGGGAAGCTGGGCAGCCGGTTGTCGTTGCCGCGCAGCAATGCCAGCCACTTCTTCACCCCGGCCGAGGCCAGTGTCTGCTGATCGCTGAGGAACCGTTCGTTGCGGCAGTAGTCCAGATAGCTCGCCGCGGGGGCGAGCGGCTCGGCGTCGGGCCACAGTTCGGCGGCGTAGAGCTGGGCGAAGTCGGCGGCCGAGAGGTACTGGCCGAGGCCGTCGGTGTGCAGGTGGTCCACGGCCAGGTAGACGGTGGTCGAGTCCTCGTGCTCGATGGCGCCGAAGGTGAAGCAATCCCATTGGAACGGACCGGGTGTGGTCTTCTCGACGTGCCGGCAGATCGCCTCGGGGTCGTCGATGTAGCCGTAGTCGACCGGGAGGAACTCCACATCGGCCTCGGGCACGAGGTGGCGGCGCACCGTGCCACCCGGTTCGACGGTGAACCAGGTGCGGAACGTGTCGTGGCGCAGCAGGAACTTGTGGATCGCCCGGGTGATGGCGTCACGATCCAGTTCGGTGGTGGGAATCCGCGCGGTCACCAGGCACAGGCCCGAGAAGCGGAAGTCCGCGCCCGCGTGCCGGGCGGCCAGGCGCAGATACTGTTCCTGTTGCAGCGACGGCGGCGCCGGGTGGGCCGGGGCCCGCGCCGCGCGCGCGACCGAGTCCGCCGAGGCGAACCAGGTCACGAGCCGTCCCGGCGCGGGCCGCCACTCATCGATCAGACCGAACTCGACCATCAGTGCGATCCCGCCATCGAGACCTCGGAGGCGCGGTCGACGGTCCACTGCTCCGGCACCTCCGTCGGCGCGGTGTCCTCCCCTGGTACCGGTACGACGTCCGGAAGTGGCGGTGTGGCAGCGGGTTCCGAGGCGAGGATCAACTCGGCGACCTTCGGTCCGGCCTGTTCCAGGCTGAACGAGCGGCCCATCTGCATCGACATCAGGTCGATGCCGAGCGTCTTGGTGACGCGCGCGCCCAGCTCGACCGCCATCAGCGAATCCAGCCCGAGTTCGGGCACCGGCACCGTCATGTCGATCGACTCCACGGGCACGCCCATGACGACCGCGAGTTCCTCGGCCATCTTCCTGGCGATCGCGGGCCCACGCTTGGCCTCCTCCATCGCGGCCAATTCGGCTCGGAGCCTGGCCAATTCGGAGGTGTCCTTGGCGGAGGACTTCGCGAGTCCGGCGGTGCGGCCGGTGCGGATCAGCTGGGGGAAGGTGCCGGTCAGCTTCACCCAGTCGGTGGGAATGATCGCGGCATTGGACGCGCCGAGACGCAAGGTCTGCTCGAGGTAGGCGGTGGCGTCGGCCATGTCGATCGGGCCGAAACCGACCAGGTCCAGGTACTTTTCGGCGGTCTCGTCCGACGCCATGCCGCCCGAGGCGCCGGACAGGTGGCCCCAGCCGATGCACAGGGCCCGCTCCCCCGCCGCCGACCAGCGCCGGGCCAGGGTTTCCACCGCCACATTGGCGGCGCAGTAGTTGTACTGGCCGTAGATGCCGTACATCGAGCCGCCCGAGGAACACAGCACGAACATGTCGAGGGTGATGCCCGCGTCCGCGACCGCCTGGTGGATCACCTGCGCGCCATGGACCTTGGGGCGGTAGACGCGGTCGAGTTCGGCCAGTTCCATCTTGGCCAGCCGGTTGTCGGCCACCGCGCCCGCCGCGTGGAATACCCCGCGCAACGGGTGCTCGTCGCGGTGCGCGCGGGCGATGATCGCCGCGACGGCGGCCGCGTCGGTGACGTCGGCGAGTTCCTCGACCACTTCGATGCCGACCGAGCGCCACACCTCGAGCTGACGCTTGGCGGTGTCGGTGCTCGCACCACTTCGCCCGACCAACACCAGGCGGCGCGCACCGCGCATGGCCAGCCACCGGCCGATCGCCATCCCGAACCCACCGAACCCGCCGGTGATGAGATAGCTTGCGTCCCCGTCGATTTCGAGGGGCGGCAGGTACGGGCGCACGGGTGGTTGCGGGTCGTCCATGCGCAGCGCGACGCGACCCACCCGCGAGGATCGCAGCGTCTCCTCGAAGGCCTGGCTCACTTCGTGCGTCTCGAACAGCTGATACGGCAGCGGGGTGTACACGCCCTCGGTGACCTTCTCGAACACCCGCTGCAGCAGCCGCGACAGGCGTTGCGGGCGCACCGCGACCAGGCGGTCCAGGTCCATCGAGTAGTAGGCGAGGTTCTTGTCGAAGTTGGCCAGTTCCAGCAGCCCGCCGGTGTAGATGTCGGCCTTGCCGACCTCGACGATGCGGCCGAATTCGGCGGCGGCGTTGAAGTTCTGGCGCAGGATCTCGCCGGGGGCACTGCTGATGATCACGTCGGCGCCCGCACCGCCGGTCAGGGCGAGCACGTCGTCGACGAAGTTGAGCGAGCGCGAGTTCACCGCGAAGTCCGCGCCCATCGCCAACACGTGCTCGCGGCGCTCGGGCGAACTCGCCGTGCCGATGATGCGGGCGCCGATCGACTTGGCCACCTGGATGGCCGCGGTGCCGACACCGCCGGCGGCGCCGTGGATCAGCACCGTCTCCCCCGGCTCCAGCCTGGCCAGATCGTGCAGGGCGTATTCGGCCGTGCCGAAGGCGATGGTGCTGGTGCAGTAGGCGGGATCGGTGTCGGGGGGAACCACCACCGCCAGTTCCCGGTCGACCGTGGCGAACCGGCGCATCATGCCCTTGGAAGCCACCGCGACCTTGTCACCCACCATCACATCGGTGACGCCCGCACCGACGCGCACAACGGTGCCCATGCCCTCCATACCGGGCACGGTGCCGAAATAGGTCGGTGCGAGCTCACGCTCACCGAGCAGACCGATGATCTTGAGCGGGTCCTTGTAGTTCAACCCGATCACCGCCATCGCGACCTCGATCTCCCCGGTGCCCGGCGCCACGCGTGGGCACTGCCGCCAGGCCACCTGCGACAGCAGACGGGTGCGCGGCATGTCCAGTTCGAAGTTGGCCTCCGGGTCGGTGAGCGGGTGCGCAGTCTCGAGTTCCTCGATGCGCCCGGGCAGCGGTTTGGTCACCACCGGTGCGAGACGGACTCCGCCGCGCAGCAGCACCTCGTCGCTGTTGTCGAGTGAGAACGCCCCCGGCACACCGAGTTCGGTGACCAGATCGGCGATCGGCGTGCCCGGTTCGGTGTCGATCAGGCGCCAGCGCAGCGGGGTCTGCTCATTGAGCAACACGCGTCGGGCACCGGCGAACGCGGCCTGTCTCGGGTCGGGCGCGATGTCGCTGTCGCGCGTGGCGAAGGCGGATTCGGTGATCAGGGTGGCGTGGACGGTGCCGTCGCCGAAGTGGATCTGCGGTGCGGCGCCTTCGACGGTGGGGGTGACGTATTCGGAGATCGCGACCGCGATGCGCTTGAGCGTCCACAGGTCGGCGACATCGTCGGTGCCCGCCCCGGCCACGACGCAGACGTGCACGCGCTGCTTGTCCTCGGCCTTGGCCGCGGTCAGCAGCGCGACCAGATCCGCTTCGAGCTGCTCGCTCGGCGGATCGACGACGTACACCCGCGAATCGGGGACGGCCGCGGCGAGTCGCGCGGTGCGCGGGCTCTCGCCGAGACCGACGATCACCGTCGACACCGATCCGGCTTCGGCCAGCGCCGCCGGGTCGAGCGCTTCGCGTTCCTCGAGGGTCTCGGTGTAGTAGAAGTCGGCCATCCGGTGCAGCGGGTCGTCGCCGGGCTTGAGCGCGCCGATCTGCAGTCCGGTCAAGCGCGCCACCAGCTTCCGGTCCTGATCGAGCAGGTCGACGTCGGCGCGCAGCCGGGCCTTCGGGTCGCGGCGGGCGATGACGGTGATCCGCGCGGGCAGGTCGGCGAGCAGGCGCACCGCCGTCACCCCGACGGGCACCATGACGCCCTCGTTGATCCGTTCGTCGGTGAACAGCATCGCGGCGCACTGCATGGCGGCGTCCACCACGGCTGGATGCGCCAGGTGCCCGGAGTCGGCGGCGATGCTGCCGTCCACGGTGGCCAGTACGACATCGCGGCCGACGCGCACCGAGGTCACCCGCTGGAAGGACGGACCGTACTGCAGACCCGCCGAGGCGAGTCCCGCGTAGAACATGGCCGGGTCGACATCGACGCCGACATCGATCGACGGCAGTTCGACCTCGGTCTGTTCGTGCGCGCCGGTCAGGGTGCGCCCGGTGGAGTGCACGGTCCAGGCCGTTCCGGTGGCGCTGCGGGAGCGGATCAGGAACCGGCCGCTGGCCTCCTCCACACTCATCGCGACCAACGGCACATCGGGGGCGCCCATGACGAGCGGCGCGACGAACCGGACCCCTTCCAGCGCGACCTGCTTGCTGCCGATCCGCTGCGCGGTGGCACTGAGCGCGGCATCCAGATAGGCCGCGCCCGGCATGATCTTGACGCCGTTGACCACGTGGTCGGCCAGCCAGGGCAGCAACTGGGTGCCGACCTGGAGCAGCCATTCGGGGCGGCCCTCCACGTCGGGGTCGCCGAGCATGGCGTAGGTGCCGGGCGTGCCGAGGCGGGCCTGTTCGAACAGCGGCAGCGCCGAATGCAGGCGGGTGCGCTGCCAGGGGTAGCGCGGCAGCGGCACATGTGCGCTGGGAACGGCCGGGAACAGCCGCTCGCGGTCGAGGACACCGGCGGCGTGCAGGCCGATGAGGGTACGCCGCAGGCTGTGCGAGTCGGACTGTTCGCGGTCGAGGGTCGGCACCGTGGTGCCGTTGACGTCCGCGTCGACCATGGCCTCGCGGATATTGCCCGACAGCACCGGGTGCGGACCCACCTCCAGGAACACCCGGCTGCCCGCGGCGAGCAGTGTGCCGATCGCGGCGTGGAACCGCACGGCCTCACGGACATTGGACCACCAGTAGTCGGCGTTCCAGTCGCCCTCGGTGACGAGTTCGCCGGTCACCGACGAGTACAGCGGCACGGTGGGCGCTTGCGGGGCCAGGTCGGCGAGCACCTCGCGCAGTTCGTCGTGGATCGGCTCCATCAGGCGGCTGTGGTAGGGCACCTCCACTCGCAGCCTGCGGGCGAAGATCCCGTCTTCGGTGAGCTTCTCGGCGATCTCGTCGAGCCGGTCGACATCGCCGGACAGGGTGAGTGACGTGGGGCTGTTGATCGCGGCGATGTCGACGCTCGGGTCGTCGCCGATCAGCTCGGTCACCTGGTCGGTGCTCAGGCCCACTGCGAGCATGCCGCCGGTGCCCGCCGTGGTGGCCTGCAGGCGGGCGCGGTGATAGGCCACGCGCACCGCGTCTTTCAGCGAAAGCATGCCGCTGACATAGGCCGCCGACACCTCGCCCACACTGTGGCCGACGATGGCCGCCGGAGTTATGCCGTATTCGGCCAGCTCACGCACCAGACCGACCTGGACGAGGAAGTTGGCGGGCTGGGCGACCTCGGTGCGGGTGACACGCGACTCGTCCTCCGGCCTGTTCAGTTCCTCGATGATCGACCACCCGGACAGTGCCCGGAACTCGGCGTCGATCTCGCGGGCGGTTTCGGCGAACACGCCACCGGCGGCGAGCAGTTCGCGGGCCATCTTCCAGTGCTGCGGCCCCATGCCGGAGAACACGAACACCGGCTCGGCGGCGGCCGAGGACACCGTGCGGGTCGCGTCGCGGCCGCCGCCCGAGGCGTACTCGTGCAGTTCGCGAACCAGCTCGTCGGTATCGCCGTCGAGCAGCACACCGGTGCGGAAGGGGTGCTGCGCCATGCGGGTCCAGGCCGCCTCGGCCAGCCGCTGCGGGTCGGCGCCCGAGGTGATGAGGTCGGCGAACCGGCCTGCCAGGGCCCGCGCCGCGCCGGTGCTGCGCGCCGAGATGGGCAGAATGCCGAGGTGCCGCGGAGGTTCGGCGGGTGTCTGCTCCGGGGCGCGGAACTCCTGCAGGATCGCGTGCGCGTTGGTGCCGCCGTAACCGAAACCGTTGACCGCCACGGACATCGGTCCCCCGTCGGCGGGCAGGGGCTGTGCCTCGGTCTGCACGTGCAAGCCGAGTTCGTCGAAGGGGATGTCGGGGTTGGGGTTCTCGAGCCAGCCCTGCGGCGGCAGCGTGCGATGGCGAAGGGCCAGCGCCGCTTTGATCACGCTCGCCACGCCCGCGGCGGCTTCGGTGTGGCCGATCGTCGCCTTCACCGAACCGACACCGATGGTGCCCGAGCGGCCCGACGGTGCGCCGAAAACCCTGCCGAGTGCGCGCAATTCGACCGGATCGCCGACGAGGGTTCCGGTGCCGTGCGCCTCCAGATAGGTGATCTGGTCGGGGGCGATGCCCGAACGCTCGCAGACCGTGCGTGCCAGCGCCTCCTGGGAGTCGACATTGGGCACGGTGATCGCGGTGGTCCGCCCGTCCTGATTCGAGCCCGTCGCCTTGATGACCGCGTACACACGGTCACCGTCGCGCACGGCGTCGTCGAGCTTCTTGAGCACAACCATGCCCGCGCCCTCACCTCGGCCGTACCCGTCGGCGGTGGCGTCGAAGGACTTGCACCGGCCGTCGGCGGCCAGGAAGCCGCCCTTGCACATCAGGACGAAGGTCTCGGGCTGCAACATCACATTGACCCCGCCTGCCACGGCGACCCGGCAGTCGTCGTTGTCGAGCGCCTGGCAGGCAAGGTGCAGCGCGACCAGCGACGACGAGCACGCGGTGTCCACCGTGATCGCCGGGCCAACCAGGTTCAGCGCGTAGGCGATGCGGTTGGACAGCATCGTGTAGGAGGCGCTGGCCGGGGTGTGCATGTCGGTGTGGAACAGCGCCGGTCCGACCACGCCGATCACCGACTGGTCGACCACGAAGCCGCCGACGTACACGCCGACCCGCTCGCCGGCGACCTGCCCGGCGATGCCCGCGTCGTCGAGCGCCTCCCAGGTCACCTCGAGCATCAACCGCTGCTGCGGGTCGAGCACGGTGGCCTCGCGCGGTGAGATCCCGAAGAAGTCGGGATCGAACTGCCAGGGGTCGATGGTCATGAAGGCGCCGTGCTTGGTGTAGCTGCGCCCCGGGGTGCGTGGCTCGGGGTCGTAGTAGCGGCGCCAATCCCAGCGATCGGCAGGCATCTCCACGACACCGTCACGCTTGTCGACGACGAAGTCCCAGAACGATTCCGGCGAATCGATTCCGCCCGCGAACCGGCAACCGATTCCGACAATGGCAATATCCGACACGCAATTTCCTCCGGTTTCGACCGGTCTGTGGCAACTGACCGTTTGATGTCAACGTAGAAGCCCGGCACCGTGTCGATCGTTCGATAACCGACGTCTGACATTTCTGACTGACACTCGCGCGTACTCCTGTGATCCGCCCCAGCAGGCGAGGTCACGGCTCACAGCGAAATTCCGGGATCGATTGTGACCGACCGCAATATCGATGTTTCACGACCGAAAAGTCGCTCGACAATGACAAGTTCGACCCCATCGCGAAATGTCGTTGGGAGCCGGATGTGTACGCCGAATTGAGGCAGTGGGGCGATACCGTCGTGCGGCGCAGGTACGCCGTCATCGTCACGGTGGTCGCGGGATTGCTGGCGCTGGGAGCCTATGGTCTCGGCCTGGGCGCCGATCTGAGCTCGAGCGGGTTCGACGATCCTTCCTCGGAGGCGGTGCGCGCGGCGCACGTGCGTGACAACGCCTTCGGGCGCGATCACAGCTCCGATCTGCTGCTGGTGTTCCGCGCGCCGGACGGGACGACCATCGACGACCCCGCCTTCGCCGCCACCGTCGTGGCGGGACTCAACGACCTGCCGCAGCGGTTCCCCGACCGGATCGACCGGGTCAACGGCGCGTACTGGCCGACCGATACCGGGATGGCGTTGCCCGAGGTGTTCGGCTCGCCGGCGCGCGACAAGGCGTTCGCCTCGATCGCGATCAAGGGCCTCGACCCCACCGAACAGGGCCGCAACTATCGGGAGATCGCCGAGGAACTCACGATTCCCGGGGTCCGGATGGAGGTGGCGGGCGGGCAGCCGGTCGCCGCCGCGTTGAACGACACGATGGTCGAAGACCAGCGGCGGGTGGAGCTGTTCGCCGTGCCCGTCGTCGCGGTGTTGCTGTTCTTCGTGTTCGGTGGTGTCGTCGCCGCCGCGCTGCCGCTGATCGTCGGCGGGCTGACCATGCTCGGCGCATGGGGTCTGCTGCGCCTGCTCACCACCGTGACCGAGGTGAATTCCTTTGTGTCGCCCGTGGTCTCGATGATCGGGCTCGGCCTGGCCATCGACTACGGGTTGTTCGTGCTCAGCCGTTTCCGGGAAGAACTGGCCGACGGCCGGTCGGTGGAGGACGCGGTGCGCAACAGTGTGTCCACCGCGGGGCGCACCGTGCTGTTCTCGGCGCTGATCGTGGTGGTCGCGGCGGCGGGCATCCTGGTGTTCCCCCAGGGTCTGCTCCGCTCGTTCGCCTACGGCGCGATGATCACCATCACGCTGGCCGCGCTGACCTCCATCTCGCTGCTGCCCGCGATGCTCGCCGTGCTCGGCAGGCGGGTCGACCGGTTCGGTGTCGACTGGTTCCGCAAGCCGGTCGCCCGCGACCCCGGCAACGCCTGGGGCAGATTGGCCGCCGCGGTGATGCGACGCCCCCTCGCGGTGGCGGTTCCGGTCTGCCTCGGCCTGCTGGTGCTGATCTTCCCGATCCAGCACCTGGCCTTCGGATCCATCAACGAGAAGTTCCTGCCGCCGACCCACCCCACCCGGCTGGCTCAGCAGCATTTCGACGAATCGTTCCCGCTGCGCCAGATCGACCCGATCGACCTGGTCATCGTCACCTTCGATCCCGGAACCGCCGATGTCGTGCGCGCCGACGCGAACCGGGCACCCGGCCTGGCCGCGCCGTTCGCCGAGCCGATGCGGTCACCATTCCAGCCCCAGGTGCTCACCACCGGCACCGTGCTGGCCGAAGCCTCCGACGCCGAGGCGACCATCGAGTACCTACGGTCGATGCCGTTGCCGCCGGGCACCACGCTGCTGGTGGGTGGTCAACCCGCCATCGAGAAGGACAGCATCGACGCACTGGTGACGCGGATGCCGCTGATGATCGCGTTCGTCTTCCTGGCCAGCACGCTGCTGCTGGCGTTGACCTTCGGATCGGTGGTGTTGCCGTTGAAGGCCGCGGCGCTGAACCTGCTCGGGCTCGGTGCCACACTCGGTGTCCTCACCTGGGTGTTCATCGAAGGCCACGGTGCGGGGGTGTTCGGTTTCACGCCACAGCCCGTGATGGCGCTGGTTCTGGTGATCATCGTGTCGGTGATCTACGGCCTGTCCACCGATTACGAGGTGTTCCTGCTCTCGCGCATCGTCGAGGCCAGGGCGGCGGGCGCGTCCACCACCGAGGCGGTGCGGGCCGGGGTCGCCGGAACCGGGCGGATCATCACCGCCGCCGCGCTGATCCTGCTGGTGGTGACCGGCGCGTTCGCGCTGTCGGAACTGCTGATGATGCAGTACATCGCCTTCGGGATGGTCACGGCGCTGCTGATCGACGCGACCGTGCTGCGGTTGGTGCTGGTGCCCGCGTCCATGCGGTTGCTCGGTGACGCCTGCTGGTGGGCGCCGGGCTGGTTGGTCCGGCATCGACCGCAGCTCGAATCCGATTCCCCCACATCCGTTCCCGCACCGGTTGTCGTCCGCGAACGGGACTGACATGAACCTCCGCAGCCTCGACGCACCCGCGCCGACCGTCGGCACACTGCCTGCCTTCGCCTGGCGGGAGGTGTCGGTGGTCGCGGCCGTGGCGGGGACACTATTGCTGATCCGTCTCGACCGCTACCGCATCGGCGGTGACGAACTGTATTTCCTTGCCGCCGGACGACATCCGTCGGTGAGTTATGCCGATCAGGGGCCGCTGGTTCCGTTGCTGGCCGCCCTGTCGGACCAGCTGGCGCCGGGGTCGGTCGTGGCATTGCGCTTGCCCGCGTTGCTGTTCACGGTGGCGGCCGTCGTCCTCAGCGCGGTGATGGTCCGGGAGTTCGGCGGCGGACGCCTCCCCCAGACCGTCGCCGCGCTGGCCTACGCGACCACCCCGATGGCGGTGATGCAGTCGGCGATGCTGAGCACCTTCGCCCTCGACATCACTCTCACGGCGGTGCTCGCCTGGCTGCTGATCCGGTGGGTGCGCACGCGCGCGGACGGGCTGTTGATCGCGGCGGGGGCCGTCGCCGCACTCGACTTCCAGGTGAAGTGGCTGATTCCGATCATCTGGGCGGTGCTCGCGTTCGGTGTCGCGGTGTTCGGTCCGCGCGAGCTGCTGCGGCGGCCCGCGTATTGGGTCGGCTCGGCGCTGTTGGTCGGCTCGGCGGTGCCGATTCTGTGGTGGCAGCACCGCAACGGCTGGCCGCAGCTGGCCATGGGCGCGGTCGTGCGCGAGGAACAGCTCGCCACGGCCGGGGTGCTGGCGGCGCCCTGGACGATGATCCAGGTCACCGGGGCGGGTGGGTTGCTGCTGCTCGCGGGGATGTGGGCGGGGCTGCGCTCCCCACGATTCCGGCCGTATCGGTTTCTGATCCCGATGATCGCGATCGGGCTGAGTGGAGTGGTGCTCGCGGGCCTTCGGCCCTACTTCGTGGCCGGTGCCTTTCCCGGCCTGTTCGCCGCGGGCGCGGTATATCTGGCGGACCGAGGGCTCTCTCGCCGGGAACTGGTGTTCGGCGGGGCTGTCACCGCGCTGTCCACGACGATCTGTGTCGCACTCGTGCTCGCCCCTGCCCCGACCGGAATCGGCGCTGCGGACGACCACCGAGGACTACGCCCAGATCCATTCGCGCAGTGTGCTGTTCGGGCCGAGCGGCTGGGACGACCTGGTCGGCTCGGTGCGGCGAACCTACGAGCAACTGACGCCGGAGCAGCGCGACGGGTTGGTGATCGTGACCCAGAACTATTGGCAGGCAGCGGCACTCGAGCACTACGGACCTGCGGCCGGTCTGCCCGAGGTGTACAGCCCCAATCGCGGCTACGGCTACTTCGGCGCACCACCGGACAGCGCGACCACGGTGCTGTACGTCGGGGTGGACGGCCCGGAGACGGGTCTGCGCACCGGTTTCGCGAGCACCATCCCGCTCACCCGCCTCGACGAACCGCTGGGCTTCCCCGGTGTGAACCGTGGTGTGGCGGTGTGGCTGTGCACCGGACCGAGCCGGGCCTGGTCGGCGCTGTGGCCCGACGCCAGGGAACTGCGCCTGGTCGACGGAACGACAAGACACGCGCGATGAACGGAGCGATGACAGTGCTGCATTCGATGCTGCGACGGCTCGTCCTGTCGGTGGTGCTGGCCGCCGCCGGCCTCCCCGTCGCCGTGGCCGCACAGGCTGCCCCGGACCTCGTGGCCGCCCGGGCCATGGACGCGGCACGCCCCGCCCCGAACGGTTCGTTCGCGGTGGCGGCCGCGGCGAACGGGCCGGGCCGGGTGATCGACCTGACGGTGCACTCGGCGGCCATGAACCGCCCGGTCACCGTCGCGGTGATCCCGGCAGCCGATCCCGAAGCGCCCGCCGGTGCGCTGTATCTCATCAACGGTGTCGACGGCGGCACCGACACCCCCGACTGGCGCGAGGGCAGCAACTGGTTCACCAAAACCGATGCCCTGGATTTCTTCGTGGGCAAGCAGGCCACCGTCGTGATGCCGATCGGCGGCGCGGGCACCTTCTACACCGACTGGCAATCCGACGACCCCGGCACCGGACGCAACCGATGGCTCACCTTCCTCACCACCGAACTGCCGCCGATCATCGACTCCGCCTTCCACGGCACCGGCCGCGACGCCGTGGCGGGGCTGTCGATGGCCAGTTCGGCGGTGTTCCGGATGGCACAGGAGGCCCCGCAACGTTTCCGGATGGTCGGCTCCTTCAGCGGGTGCGTGCAGACCAGTAATCCGGCAGGTCAGGCGATGGTCGCCTCGATCGTCACCGCGCGCCGCGGCAATCCGCTGAACATGTGGGGGCCGCCCACCGACCCGGCCTGGGTCGCCAACGACGTGGCACTCAATGCCGAGCGGCTGCGCGGGGTGGGAGTGTATGTGAGCACGGGCAACGGCATGCCCGGCCCGCTGGACACACTCGACGGCCCGGGCATCGGGAACAGTCCGCTCAAACTGGTCGATCAGCTGGTGATCGGCGGCGTTCTCGACGGGATCACGGTGGTGTGCACCAAGCTGCTGCGTGACCGGCTCGCCGCGCTCGGCATCCCCGCCGACTTCGACTTCCGTCCGGCGGGCACGCATTCCTGGGGTTACTGGGAACAGGACATGCACACCTACTGGGAGCGCGTCGCTCCGCTGCTCGAGCCGTAGGGCTCAGACCAGTTCGGCCACTTGCGAATCCGTCAGTACCACCGGCGACACGGAGTCCTGAGCGCGGACCAGGCGGACGCCCCGATACAGCGGTCGTTCATCGAGCCCGGCGTCACGCGCCTCGGCCCGCAACTGGGCGAGCAGCACTTCGGAGATGGCGACCGCGGCCACCAGTGGCGCCGAGGCCAGCGCGTCCGCCAGTTTGCGCAGGCCGAGCAGGTGCAGCTCACGGCCGCTGCCCGCATCGGTGTACATGGCCAGCGGCACCAGCTGGGTTTCCTGGCCCGCCGTCACGCGCAGCACGATGCGGCTGAGCCGGCCGGGGAACACCAGCAGTTGCGCACCCGAGGTGTCGGCGAGGTCGATCCGACGCTCACCGACGAGGCGATGAGCGTGGATCACGGTGCCGTCCAACCACATCCGCCTGCGCTTGAACGCCATCGCGTACGCGAGCGTGGGGACCGCGACGAGCAGGCCGAGCAGGACGGCGTAGGCCCAGCTCAACCAGATCGACGTCACCAGCATCACCACGACGCCGACGGCGAACGCGCCCAGCGAGAGTTTGCGCAGCATCGGGGCGAACACCTCGGGTGCGACCAGGTCGATGCCGATCGGTTCCGTCGCCGGTCGCCCGGAATCCCCGCTCACCAAGTCCCTCTCACCGCCGCCGGCCCGCCCGGCGTGGGGCGCGGTCAGATTACCGCGCCCCCTCCGGAGGCCCGCGACGAACTCAGCCGCCGAGACCCGCGCGCAGGACCCCGACGACCTCGTCGAGCGGCACCTGACGTTGATCGCCGGTGGCCATCTCCTTGACACCGATCTCGTTGTTCTCGAGATCGCGGTCGCCCAGGACCAGCGTGAACTTCGCGCCGGACCGGTCGGCCCCCTTCATGGCGCCCTTCATGCCGCGCCCACCGTAGGCCAGGTCGACGCTGATGCCCGCGCCACGCAGCTCACCGGCCAGCGTGACCATCCGCGCCTTGGCCGCGTCACCGAGGGCGACGCCGTAGACCTGGCAGCGCGCCGGATCGGCGGACGACTTGCCCTCGGCCGCCAGCGCGAGCACGGTCCGGTCGACACCGATACCGAAGCCGATACCCGAGAGCGGCTGCCCGCCGAGCTCGGCCATCAGCCCGTCGTAGCGTCCGCCACCACCGATGCCCGATTGGGCGCCGAGCTGGTCGTGCACGAATTCGAAGGTGGTCTTGGTGTAGTAGTCCAGGCCGCGAACCATGCGCGGGTTCACCACGTACGGCACGCCGAGCGCGTCGAGGTGGGCGAGCACCTGCTCGAAGTGGGCCTTGGCCGACTCCGACAGGTGGTCGATCATCAGCGGCGCGTCGGCGGTGAGTTCGCGGACCTCCGGACGCTTGTCGTCGAGCACGCGCAGCGGGTTGATCTCGGCGCGGCGGCGGGTCTCCTCGTCCAACGGCAGGTTGAACAGGAACTGCTGCAACAACTCTCGGTACTGCGGGCGGCAGGTCTCGTCGCCGAGCGAGGTGATCTCGAGACGGAAACCGTCCAGGCCGAGTGCCCGGAAACCGGCGTCGGCGACGGCGATCACCTCGGCGTCGAGCGCCGGATCGTCCACGCCGATCGCCTCGATACCCACCTGCTGCAGCTGCCGGTACCGACCGGCCTGCGGCCGCTCGTACCGGAAGAACGGTCCCGCGTAGCACAGCTTGATCGGCAGCTGACCACTCTTGTCGAGCCCGTGCTCGATCACCGCCCGCATCACGCCCGCGGTGCCCTCGGGCCGCAGGGTGAAGCTCTCGCCCTTGCGGTCGGCGAAGGTCCACATCTCCTTGCTGACCACGTCGGTCGACTCGCCGACACCCCGCGCGAACAGGGCGGTCAGCTCGAATATCGGCAGCTCGATGTGCCCGTACCCGGCCAGTCGGGCGGCATGAACCAACCCGTCGCGCACGGCGACGAACTCGGCCGAACCGGGCGGCACGTAATCCGGAACCCCCTTCGGGGCACTGAAGCTGCTGGTCTTGGTCACGATCACCCAGTTTTCCCCACGGGCGCCCTCCGCGTCCAACCGGTTACCCTCTAGGCGAACCTGACGACACGGGAGGAACGCGGTAGTGCCGAGTAACGAACAGCGACGGGCGGCGGCCAAGCGCAAGCTGGAGCGCCAGCTGGCACGACGGGCCGAGCAGGAGAAGAAGCGTAAGCGCCTGACGATCGCCGGGTCGGTGCTCGGCGTGATCGTGGTCGCGGCCGCGGGCGTCGGGGTGTACTTCCTCACCAAGGGCGACGACTCGCCGTCGGCGAACGCCGAGTCGTCGTCGGCGGTGCCGACGACCACGTTCGTCAACACGCCGCTCGACCTACCCGCACCGCCACCGCCTGCCCCCAAGCCGGCGACGGTCGACTGCTCGTACCCGGCCGACGCCGAGCCGCCCGCCAAACCGGTGACGGCACCCGCGGTGACCTCGGTGGCCACCGGCGGTCCCGAGGTGAAACTGTCGATCGACTCCACCCAGGGCCCGATCGGCCTGTCACTGAACAGCGCGCAGGCGCCGTGCTCGGTCAACTCGCTCGTGAGCCTGGCCCAGCAGGGCTACTTCGACAAGACCAGCTGCCACCGCATCGTGGCCAGCCCCGGTTTCGGCATCCTGCAGTGCGGTGACCCGACGGCCACCGGCTCGGGCGGCCCCGGCTACAGCTTCGACAACGAGTACCCCACCGATCTGTACCCGAACGGTGACCCGGCGCTGAGTCAGCCGGTGAACTACAAGCGCGGCGTGATCGCCATGGCCAACGCGGGTATCTCCCCCGAGGGCAAGGGCACCAACGGCAGCCAGTTCTTCCTCGTCTTCGGCGACACCGAACTGCCCCCGAAGTACACCATTCTCGGCACCATCGACGAGGCGGGCCTGGCCACCTTGGACAAGGTCGCGGGCGCGGGCGTCGAGGGTGGCGCCCAGGACGGCGGCCCGGCGATGCCGATCTCGTTCAACACCGTCAAGGTGGGCTGACGCCCCAGCTACCACGACACGGGCCGGACGCCTCGGGTGTCCGGCCCGTTCGTCGTTTTCAGGGTAGGCTCAGATGTCCACTTCCACAGCGGCATCGGGGAGCAGTCATGGCGGAACTCGACGACATCGGCAGCGAAACGGCGGCGATGATGCGCACCATGCTGCAGATGGCAACCCTGGTCGCCCTCAAGTCGCGCGAACACGGTCAGAAAGAGGCCGAGTCCCGCGCCAAGGCGATCGAAGCGAAGATGAAGGAAGCGCGCGAGCTGCAGATTCGCGAGGCGCGCGATCTGAAGGCCAAGGACCCGCGCAATATCGAGCTCAAGCAGATGATGACGATGGGTCAGACCAAGACGCAGGAGAAGGGTCTGTCGTTGCAGAAGGACCCGTCGTCTCCGTTCGCATCGAGTTCGGCCGCCGCGACAGCGACCAAGAGTGTGGAGGCGCCGCAGCTCGGGTACGACTCGACCGAACGCCGTGCCGCCATCGCAGCGCATCTGCAGCGGGCCGGTGTGGCACCGGAATTGAGTCAGGTACGGATGCTCATGGAGATGAGCCAGGGCATTTCGCCCGAGGAAGCGCTGCGGATACGCGACGTGCCGACCCGCCACGTGGGGACCCGTGAGCGCGGGATCGGGTCGCGCGGGATCGAGCGCGGCCGCTGACCCGGGGCGGTCACCGCCCCGGACCGTCGACGCGGTTCACGACGCGGAGGGGTCCCCCTTCTCCCACGCGCTGCGCGGAACGTGGGCGAATTGCTGATCGTCCGTCGGGTTCTCCACGGGCAGCGATTTCAGCATTTCCTTGTGCCCGTTGCGGACACTGCAGTACTTGAACGGCCCACGCGGATCGAACAGTTTCGTCATGTGCGGGTCGGCGTGGTCGAGGAACCACACGCTCAGACCCGTGCCGCCCTTCTGCCGGTAGAACTCCCATGCCTGCCACAGCGCGAGCAGACGCACGGCGGCCTCCGGGTGGCGCCACCATTCCGGGCACCACACCGTGTCGCTGATATCGGTCACCTGCCGCCGATAGATCTCACTGAGATACTCGTTCACGAACGACACCAGATCGGCGTAGGCGTAGTCCTGCGTCTCCGGATTCGATTCCTGGTCGTTCACAGCGGCTTGACCTCCTCGATTTCACCGATCTCATCCGGTGGCGGATTGTTCTTCGACAGTGTTGTGGGAGCCTGAGCGCTGAGCACCAGATCGTCGATGCGGGTCTTGCGGGTCGGGTCGTTGTCGTCGATCGAGCGACGGACCGCGTCGGCGTATTCCGACTCCCACCACGGCACAGTCCGCACGAGCACTGCGGGCTGACCGGAGGTGAACACCACGGCCCGCCCACGTGGCAAGGTGGCCAACCCCTGTGCGGTGAAGGTGACCGACGAGCTGAGCGAGCGCGAGTAGCTCTTGCTGTTGCCCGACTGCGACACCGACGCCGAGATGGAGTCGTACTCGCCGATCGCCTCGGACCGGTCACGCAGGAAGGCCATGTCGTCGACACCGCTGCCGAGAACCTTGATGTTGGCGGCCGACCACAGCGCGTTCATCCCGTCCGCACCCCAGCAGCGCGCACCCTGTGCCCAGGACTGCAGCACTGTCATCACCACGATGCCGCGCGAACCGAAGTGGCTGTACTGCTTGGGCAGGTCCTTCCAGCGCACCACGTTGGCGGCTTCGTCGAGGACGGCGAGCAGCGGGATCGGCAGCCGCCCGCCGGACGACATCGCCGCCTTGCGCATGGCGACATCGATCACGGCCTCGGTGAGGGCGCTCACCAGCGGCGCCGCCGATCCTCGACCTTCGAGCGAGAGGCAGTACAGCGTGCCGTTGCGTTCGATGAACTCGAGCTCGTCGAACTGCATCCGGTCGCTGCCGCCGCGGGTGATCCACGGGTGCACATTGGACAGCTGCAGGCAGCGGATCATTTTCTTCGCGGTGCCGAAAATGCCGCTCTTGGTGCGCTGTTCGGCGTTGTACTGCATGGCGAGACCCGCCGCGGTGAAGTCGTGGCCCGCGCTTCGCAGGTGCTGGATCGGTTCGCTGTTCTGCGAGTCGGTGACCCATTCCCAGACCTGGGTGATCGGCTTGCCCGCGATCGCCGCCGCGAGGAACAGCCCGGCCAGCAGGTCTTCGGCCTCGGGATCGAAGAAGCTGTCGCCGCTGTCGGCGCCACCGGACTCGGCGTCGGCGAAGTGCCCGGCCAGCCGGGCGGCCCGCATCTCACACCCCTCGCGCCGGAAATCGACCCAGGCCAGCGGATCCCAGAACCAGGTCGGCCGCTCCCCGGCCACGCCCTGCGGGTCGAACACGAAGGTGGCGCTGCCCTTGGCCTCGCGGACGTTGCGAGTGGCGTCGACGACGTCGCGTTTGTTGGACGTGGTGAGCACGGGGCCGATGGCCGACAGGATCGCCGGGATCACCCGTGACGTCGATTTGCCTTGGCGGGGACCCCAGATGTCGAGGTGCAGGTCTTCGTAGGAACCGTAGAGCGGCGTCCCGTCGGCCACGGCGACACCGATCGGCACACCGGGCGCGTCGTTGGTGCCGAGCCGTACCCCGAGGTCCTTGGCCTTCTGCCGGACCCCCTCCTCGGTGATCGAGGCGATCGCGCTGCCACTACCCATGTGGTCGGCCTTGTCATCGATCGCCAGCCGCCCAGCGCCCGCCCGCTTCTTCATCTGCTTGCGGATGTAGAAGTAGGCGAAGATCGCCGCGATCACCAGCAGGACGATCACCGTCGACGCGCGCGGCCAGTGCAGTTTGCCCCGGGCGAGGTCGGCGACCACGGCGATCGGGTTGGCGGGCACGTTCTGCGGCTGCACCGACAGGGCATTGCCCAGGTGCAGGGCGACGGCGAGGACGCCGAGCGTCGCGAAGCCGAACACGATCAGGATGAGCGTCGTGTCGGGCCCGACCGCGGCCGGGTCCTTCACCTTTTTCTTCGCCACGTGTGCCTCCTCGAGGACCTTGTCGGATATGGATCTCAGCGGAACCCGTCGAGGCGCCAGCCTTGCGGCGTCTGCACCACGGTCGCGATGACCGTGCTCGGCGGTAGGTCTTCGGTGCGCCCGTCCGGGTAGACGACGGTCTGCTCGATGCCGATCTTGAACTGCGTCACGGCCGGATCGGCGCTCGGCGGTGCCTTCTCCCCCGAGGCGAAGGTGAAAGCCGTCACCTCCGCTTTCGCCTTCGCCCAATCGGCCCATTGCAGCGACGGTTTCGGTGCCGCCGTGCCGGTCGGCGCGTCAAGCATACGTAACATGCTCGGCCCCAGCCATTTTCGCGCCCGCGCCAGCGAATCACCGGGTTCCTCGGTGACCGGATGCCAGGTGTACACCTCGCGCAACGCCACCACCGCTACCCCGTCGGGAGTGGTCGGGTCGACGGTGGCCGCCGCCTCGAGCAGCCGCGTGGTCGAACTCGCCTGTGGGCGCGCGGGATCGGCGTCGCCACCGCAGGCGACGAGCACCGTACTCAGAAACGCCACGAGCATCACCGCCGGGGTCGTGCGGATTCGTGTTGTCCTCCACCAGGTTATCCCTGGTCGGGCCGCCCGTGTGGTCACACAACCCTCCTCGCCCGCGCGTCACCGGGCATCGCCACCTCGACGACGCCGCCGCCACTGCGTCCGCTCGGCGCGACCGCCTGGATCACCTGGCCGTTGCCGGCGTAGACCCCGACCTGCGCCGGTCCCTGCGGGCCGAAGTCACTGAACACCAGGTCGCCCACCGAGATTCGCCCGAGCGGCACCTCCGTGCCCGCCTCCCACTGCTGTTCAGCGGTGCGCGGCAGGTCCACCTCCCCCGCCGTCGCCGCGAACACCGCCGCGGCCGTCAGACCGGGGGCATCGAATCCGCCACCGCTGGGTCCCTGCGGACCGCCGCCGCCCCACACGTACGGCACACCCAGCCAATCGTGGGCGGCCTCGGCGATCTGTGGTCCCTCGGCGCCGGGTTCGCGGGTGAACCGGCCCTGCGCGCCCGGTGCCCGGTACTGCGGTTCCATCGCCAGGATGTTGGTGACGTACGGGCGCGTCTCGGAGTAGTGCGCCGCGTACCGATTCGGCATGCCGCCCGAGGCCAGCACCGCGCCCTCACCGGCGTTGTAACCGGCGAGGGTGAGGGCGGCCAGGTCGCCGGAGACCTTGCCCTGCGCGATCCAGCCCGCGATCTTGTGGGCGATGGCGCACATGTAGCGGGCCTGGCCGATGATGGCGTCGCCGTCGTCCCACACGCTTGCGGTGCCGTTGCCGTCGGCGTCGATGATGTAGGGCTGTCCGTCGTCGGGGTTGATACTCACCGCCGTGCCGGGCAGGAACTGGGCCAGGCCCTGCGCGCCTGCCGGTGAGGTGAGCCCGCGCCGGAAACCTGACTCCTGCTTGGCCTGCGCGGCCAGCAGCGAGGAGGAGATCTCCGGGCACACGGTGCCCGCGCGCCGGTACCAGATCTCCAGCTCGGCGGGCACCTTCCCGTCGGCGAGCAGACCGCCCGCACTGCCGAATCCACGCACACAGCTCGGGTCGTTCGAAAAGGCCCGCGCGCCACCGACATCGGGGGTCGGTGCGCCGTCGAGCCACGGCATCGGGTCGATCTGGCGGCCACCGGTGAAGCGACCACCGGGCACGATCTCGAAATGCAGGTGCGGACCGCTGGACTCGCCCGCCGAACCGACCATGCCGATGGGCTGACCGGCGGTGACGGTGTCACCGGTGCGCACCTTCACGCCGTGATCCCACATGTGCCCGTAGACCGCGGAGTAGGCGCGCCCGTTGTAGTCGACCGAGTCGACGACGATCCAGTTCCCGAACCCCGACGCGGGCCCGGCGGCGACGACCCGTCCGTCGGACACCGAATAGATCGTCGTCCCGTCGGCGGCGGCCATGTCGATGCCCTTGTGTCCGCCACCGCGTGAACCGAACACATCGGAGATGGTGAAAGTGCCGACCTCCATCGGCAGCGTGCGCCGCAGCGGGCCGACCCCGGCCGCCAGCGACGGTGTGCCGGTGACGGTCGCGTTCGTGGTCGTCGCCGCGGTGGTGGCGCCCGCGCGGGTGTCGGCGCCGAGTTCGGGCAGCGTCGGCGCCGACGAGCCGACCAGCACGTCACCGGTCTCGCAGGTCTCGTCCGAGGACGGCAAGACGATCACCAGCACCATGGCAACCAATCCGATGACCGAGCCGAAGACGCCGATGATCATCGAGCGGGCGTTCATCGGCCACCGCCCCGGGTTGCGCGCCGGGCGGCGAGGACAGGCTCGTCCGCCGCGGCGGTGTTCACGTGCGGCGCCGGGTTTCGTTGAGCGTGTCGGCGAGGGTGCGGTTCATCTCGGCGGCCGCGGCCAGCTGTTGTTGCAGCAGCACCACTTTGCGGCGCAACGCGGTGGCGTCCATCCGGTCCAGGCTCGGTCCCTCGGCCGCGCGCACCCAGTTGCGCACCGAATTCGCGTGCACGCCGATCTGTTCGGCGACCACCCGGCACGCCTCGGACTCGCTGCGCAGCTTGTCGGTGAGCGCGAGGACCTGTTCGACGGCGGCGTTGCGCACCTCGGGCGAGACGCGGCGGTAGGACCGGTGCGGCATCATGGCTGGTCCTCCTCCGGTGCCTGACCTCTCGGGTGGTCACCGAACTCGCTGAACCGCTGGTTCGTGTCGTGGATTCCGCTTTCTTTCTCCGACACCGTGAACTCCATGTGGAAGGGGATGCCGGGACGGCGATCCTCACCGATCTTCAGCAGAAACTTGCCGGTACCCGGCGGCGACGGCCGCTGCTGGCCCGGTTTGAGTGCCTCACCGGTGAGCGCCTGCGGCGCCGACCATCCGGTGACCATTTCCTGTTCGGCGGCCGTGAACGGCACCGTCGAATCCAGTCGCGAGATCTCCTCGGCGGGCAGGGCGCCGAAGATCTTGGCGCGGGCGCGTTCCAGGAAGCCGATGGCCTTGGCGATGGCGGCATCCGAACCGAGCGCCTGCAGGTCCTTGATGGTGTGGCTGATCATGATCAGCGCGGTGGCCAGGCCACGCTGCAGACGGGTCAGTTCGTCGACGCGGTCGACCATGAAGTCGCCGAGCCCGAGCACCTGCCACAGCTCGTCCATCACCACCTGGAAGTAGCGCTGCGGGCCGAGTTTCGCATCGGCGAGCACGTGCGCCGCCTCCACCGAGGCGAAGCCGTCGGCCCAGCAGGCCAGCATCACGGCGGCTTTGAGCTTCTTGTCACCGGTGGGGATGTGGGACACGTCGATGCACACGGCGACGGCGCCGGTGTCGATGGGCACGCTGGTCTGGCCGTTGAAGATGGCGCCGAAGGGGCCCTGGGTGAGCGCCCGCAGCGAGCGTCGCAGATGTTTGATGGCGTGGGCGTATTCGTCCTCGTCGTCGGCACCCGCGTCGAGCATGAGTTCCGGTCCGCCCGCGACGATCACCTCGAGGAGATTCTCCATGATCGGCGGTTTGTCGGGGGCGTAGCCGCTGCCCGGCTGGTACAGGATGCGCAGGGCGGTGGCGATGAGCGTTTCTTCGAAGTCCGCCACCCGGGCGCCGCGGACCAGTTCCACGAGACCCGCGATCAGAGTGACTTGACGGGCGCGCAGATCCTGCAGCACCTGCAGTTGCAGCGCCGGGAATTCCTCGAGCCGTGGCACCACCGAGCCGAGCACACCGGCGGCGAGCGGGTTGAGCTTGCCGTGCCCGTAGCCGAGGTCGATGACCTGACCGCCGACGAGTTCGACCATCTTGCGGTAGTCGGGTTTCACGTCGGCCAGGATCAGCGGGGTGATGCCCTGGGCGATGCCGCCGAGCACGATCCGGCGCACCAGCGAGGACTTACCGAAACCGTTGAGCCCCAGCACGAAAAGGCTCGGCGCGGTGATGAAACTGCCGCGCATGAACCAGTTCATCGGGTCGAAGCACACCGGGGCGCCGGTGTGCAGATGCGAACCGAGCGGGGTGCCGATCAATGGTGCGCCCGCGCCGACCGACCACGGCCACAGGCCCGCGACCTGCGCGGTGGTCGCCCGGTACTCCACGGGGCGACCGACGACATTCATCTTGCCGCCGCCCGCGCCGGAGTAACCCCGGTCGGTCAGTTCAGCTGTGGTGCGGTCGAATCCGTCCTTGACGACGGCCTCGGTGCGGGCCTGGGCATTGTTGCGGCGCAGGTCGTCGGTGTGGATGCGGAAGGTCGCCCAAGCCGCGCGCAGACCCGACTGCTCGCGCGCGATCATCTCGTAACGGGCGCGGGTGGCGTCGTCGAGGAGCGCCGGACCTTGGCGGCGTTCGGGTTTGGCCTTCGCCCGCGCCGAACGACCCGCACCCATCGCGCGGTCGGCGGCGTCGTCCGGGCGCAGGGCCTTGGCGGGCCGCGCCACCTTGGCCGGACGCTGCTTCTTCGTCGGCTTCGGCGCGGACTGCTTCGGACGGCGAGGCGAATCACCTTGCGGGCGTTCGTGTTCCAACCGTGGTCCGTGGTCCTCGTCGCGCAGCCCGCCGAGTGGGCGCCGCTCGGCGTCACGACGCGGACCACGCCCCCGCCGCTCCCCCTCCCCGCGCCGGTCACCACGTCCACCGCCGCGGACATCGTCGCGACGGCCACGCAAGTCCTCACCGCGACCACGCATGTCGTCACCGCGACCACGCGAATCGTCACCACGGCCCCGCAGCTCGTCAGCATGCCCGCGCGGGTCGTCGCCGCGCCGCCCGCGCACGTCGTCACCCGACGGTCGCCGCTGACCAGCGCCACGACCTCGCTCGGATCGCTCGCGGGCGGAACGTGCCGGATCCTCGCGCGATCCGCGCTCCCCCGCCGCACGTTCCTCGCCCGCGCGGGAACCCCGCGACGGGTCGTCGCGGTCGGTGCGCTCGTCGAGGCCGAGCACGTCGTCGCTCACGCGCGACGTGCTCCCCGCGGGGCGTGGCTCGCGTTCGCCGCGAATGCGTGGTGGCCGGTGGACCGGGCGCAACGCGATGTCGTCGCGGTCGCGCACCGGGGGTTCGTAGTCGCGTCCCATGATCGCCTCACCCCGCCAATGCCTTCGGAATGGTCGCGTGTTCGGGCAGGATCACACCGCAACCGAGAGAGGCCGCGAACGCCGCGGACTGGTACCGGTAGCACCGGCGGATCTTGAGGCGGGCCTGCGTCGACAGGTCCCGCGTGATGGCCTCGATGCGCGGCAGGTCACCGCGCAGCGGTTCGGTGATGGTCACCAGGGCACCGAAGCGGGTGACACCGTGGCCGCGCGCCTGTTCCTCGCGCGCCTGCTGGGTGGCGCCGACGCGCAGCGTGGCCGCCGCCGACACCACACCGCGTTCGCTCTGCTGGGCGACGAGCGCGTTCTTGAAGTCGTCGTCGACGATCTCGGCGGCGTCGGCGGCCGAATGGGGCCGGTAGACGATCGCGATGCGTTTGCGTGGTACTTCGGGATTCGGCGCGAGCAACCGCTGCAGCACCCGTTCGTCCACCGCGCCTTCCGGGGCGGCGTCCATCTCCCAGGTCACCGAGCGGCCGCCGTCGTGGATGAAGTGGTCCCACTTCTCGTCGTAGGACACCGGGCCCGCGTCGTCCCAGCCGAGGCCGTGCCCGCCGGGATCGGCGGCGGCCACCTCGAGATCGGCCTGGGCGGCCGGGTCGTAGCTGCGCCTGATGAAGGAGATGACCTCCTCGGCCGACATCGGCTGTGCCCGCACGCCCGCCTCGGCCAGCGCGGCGCAGATTCCGGGCAGCCGTCGCCCGATCTCCACGGCCTCCTCGGCTGGGTTCTTACGTCGTTCGGCGGTGGTCGCCTTGAACGTGATCGCCACGCGCGGCAGCAATTGCACACGCTCCTGCGGCAATTCGGTGGCCAGCTCGTACATCACCTGCTGGGCAAGATCCGGCGCCTCGGGGCGGGTGATGGTGGAGACCTCGTTGAGCAGGCGGTTGCCGGTCTCGGGCACGGTGTCGATCACCGGGACCACCGCGACGATGTCGCTGGTCTGGCCAACCGATGCCAGGAACGTGCCCCATGCGGAGACCCAGCGGTCGATCACCGGCTGGTCGACCGCCTCGTGGCCCTGCGGCCAGGCCCGCAGCACTACCGTGTACTGCGCGAAGGCGGGCAGGTGGATCATCCCGAAGTGGTAGCCGCCCGCGTCGATGCCCTCGTAGAGCTTCGACGGGGCGAGCAGTCCCGGCAGTTTCGTGACGCCGCCGGGGATCCGGGAGAACCGGCCACCGCGGTACACGTGCTCGCCGTTGCGGCGCGAGCGCATCCAGTTGAACATCATCAGTCCCGTCTCATAGCCCGAACGGCCCCCCGTCCGCCACACCAGCGGCACCATCACCAGCGCGCCGAAGCCGCCGACGATGAAGCCCCATTTGAATCCGCCGACCATCGCACAGACCAGTGCCGTGATCACCACGACGAAACCGATGACGGTCTCTTCCCAGCGCAGGCCGAAAAGGCCGGCGCTGCGGGGTTTCTGCCACAGGCCGTAGGAGCGGCGCTCGTAGGTGTCGGTCGCGGAGGTGCTCATCGCGGAATCGTGCTCCTGCCGAGGTCGGGTGAACGGTTGGCCCAGCGGTCACCGGCCACGTCGCCCGCCCGTTCGTCGGCGCGGGCGGTGGAGGCCGCCGCGGCCCGGGCGGCGGCCATGTTGCGGGCCGCGCCCGAGGGCACCGCGCCCGAACTGGCCGGTGGCGGTGCGGAACCGCCGCCGCGTGGCGGTGGCGTGGGTCGCGGAGCGCCGCCGCGCTGGGCGGCCGCGCCACCGGTACCGCCTGCCTGATTGCCGAAGTAGCCTGCCGTGCCCGGCGCCGCGACGGGCCGCGCGGCCACGGCCTTGGTGCCGACCGCGCCGAGCGCCATCGCACCGAGCGCCACACCGCCGGTGGCGATCAGACCCGAGCCGCCGGTACCGACGGTGGCCACGGCGGGCGCGACCAGACGCATCAGCGCGGGCAGCACGAACGCCACGCTGCACAGCAGCACCAGCGCGACCAGCATCCGCTGGGCGTCCTCACCGCTGGGCAGCCCACCCGAGGCGGTGGTCTCGTCGGTATGCCCCGCCGTGGTGAACGCGATCATGTACACGATCGCCGCCACCGGTTTGAACAGCATGAACGCGATGATCCAGCCGACCAGTTTCTGATACGACTGCTTGCCCGTACTGGTCGCCGACGCCGCCGCGGCCAGCGGCAGCACACCCGCCGCGACCACGAGCAGACCTTGGCGCACGATCGCGAGCACGATCTGGGCGAGCGCGCCGAGCAGGCCGACGATCGCGATGATCAGCACCAAGCCGGGCGAGAAGGCTTGCAGCTTCGAGGTTTTCACCATCAGCTCGGCCATGTTCTTGGCGTTGCCGCCGGTGGCGTCGGCGATGATCCACTCGGAGAACTTGTCCGAGGCGCGCGTGCCCGCCACGATCACCGCGCCGAGCATCCACGAACTGAACACCACACGCGCGAACAGCCGGAACGACTCGGCGGCCTCGCTCACGGCCGCACCACGTCTGGCCTCGGCCAATCGGCCACCGGTGATGATGACCGAGGCGATCAACAGCAATATCTGGATCTGATACGTGTAGTCGTTGATCTTGGTGAACAACGCGCCCGAGTCGCTCACCGCCTCGTTGGGCACCTTCATCCAGAAGGTCAGGGCAAGGATCAGCGCCTCACCGAGACCCTTCATCAGCGAGTCCACCACCTTGCCGAAGGTGGAGTCCCACGCCTTGTCCTTGACCGCCGTCGCGGCATCGCCCGGGTGCGTGGCGGCATTGCCCGCCTTGCAGACCGCCGACGCGGCATCACCCAGCGAGACACCGGGAATGGCGACGCTGTCGAGCGTGTCGTGCAGTTCGTTGCACGCCTCGTCGAAGCCGTAGGTCTGACCGTAGGCCACGGTCGGGGTCGCGATCATCACGGTGAAGATCACCGCGAATATTGTGACGATCCGCCTCAGCATTGTCGGCACCCCTCGATGGTTGGTCACCATGTCGTCCACCCCGCCAGCGATTCCACGTATTCGGTCCGGTTGTTGGTGGTGGTCGACGGTTTCAGCCGCCAATCACCGTCGTCCCACACCACGATCAGCCGCATGGCCGCGTACAGCTGTTTACCGTCGACCACCGGACCGCGCGAGGCGAGTCGCACGATCGCCATGTCGTCGGCGTAGTCATCGATGCGGAAGGCGTCGGAGGCGACGAAGTAGCGCGTCACCTTCTCCGGCTGCTGCTCGGGCAGTTTGTCGGCGGCCAGCGCCGAGTCGTAGGCGGCCAGCTGGGTGGAGCTCACCCGCAGCTGCGTCACGTACAGGTCGCGGTCGGCGGGCCTGGCGTTGAGCCGGTAGGTGATCTGCGCGGCGGCCAGCGCGGCACCCTGCGGGGTGTGCGCGTAGCCGACGGCCAGTCCGGCCTCGATCCGCGACGGTCCGTCGGAGGTGGAGAACGGCACCGACGCGCCGTAGACCCGCTGCCACCCGTGCGGTTTCGTCGTGCCAGCCGGGGCGGCGGTGAGCCAGTCCGGGTCGTCGGGTGTGCGCCGCGCGCTCGGGTCCTGGGCCAGCGGTTGCCCGGCCGGGTTGTTGGGGATGTCGACGCGCCTGCCGAACAGGTCGACCTCCGGTTCGGCGAAGCCCGTGCCGCCCGCCGCCTGTGGTGGCGGCGGACCGGCGTCGATCTCGCCCTCGCCGCTGCTGGTGAAGTACACGACCGCGCCGACGACCAGGATGAGGGCGAGCAGGGCACCGGAGGCGATCATGCCGAACGACGCGCGGTCGCGCGTCGACGCCTCCTTCTCGCTCACTTCGGTGCCTCCAATGTCACGATGTCGGGTGGTAATTCGTCGATCGCGTCGACGGGTCGGGTGGTGGACTCCGGGTCGGGTAAGCGCAGTCGCCAGTCTTGTCCGTACCAGCTCACCGCGGTGTGGTTCACCGCGCGGGAACGGTCCGAGTACTCGGTGTAGACGTCCACACGGGCTTGCTCGTCACGGTATTCGGTGATTTTGTAACCCAACAATTTCGGCGCGTACTCGGGCGCGGCGGGCCCGGCGATCGACAGCTGCACCCGGTTGATCGCCCACTCGTCGCGTGCCGGTCCGGGGACGAGGCCCCGGTTGACGACGGTGGCCCAGTCGTCGTCGGGTGCCACCGACAGCCGGATGGTGTGGGTGAGTGCGGCCAGCCCGGCCCCGCGCGGCGAGTGCTCGAATCCGGTTGCGGCGCCCTGCTGTACCTGGGCGGGCCCCTGATCGGCGTGGGGCAGGGCGATGCCCTGGTAGTGCTGCCAGCGCACGCCGGTCGGTGCCGAGGACAGGTCGGGGCCCGCGTCCTGCTCACCGCAACCCGCTGCGGCGGTGAGCAGGGCGATACCGACCAGCACCGGTCGTGTCACTGTGGAATTCATGGTCGTGCCTTCGTCGTCCGCTGCCTCACGCCGGCAGGAATGCCAGCGCGATCGCCGACGCGGTGCTGGCGACCGCGGCGCCGATCAGGCTCATGAGCACACCGTGTGAGGCATCGTTGACGGCGAGGTCGCTGCGGAACGCGATCCACAGCCGACCCGCCGACAGGATCATCCAGGCCAGGCACGACAGCAGTACGAACCACAGCAGCCAGTTGAGCAACTGCATCAGCGGCGCGAGCACGTCGGCCGGGATCTGTTTGTAGGCGAGCACGGCGATCACTAACCGATGACCGCATTCATGATCGTGCCCGCGCTGGTGGCGACGACACCGCCGATCATCGCGCCCGCGACCATCTTCGGCGACTCGAGGCCGCCGCCGGTCCAGCGCTCCCACGCGAACTTGCCGCCCGCGTAGGTGATGCCGCAGATACCCGACAGCAGCACGAACCAGGTGAGGTATCGCACCAGCTGCAGGATTTTCTCCGAGCCGGGAGGAGCTTCCGGGGTCGGGTTACCGACCTGGGCAAGCACGGTGCCGTACGTGTCCTGCACGGCGAGGAGGAGCATGCTCATCGGGTGCCTTTCTCCCACTGTAAAGGTGTTGTGCCACAAACACTTCGACGCCGACACACGTTTGTACACCACAGACGGCCGACGCGCCCGGCCGTCATGATCGACCCCGCTGCGCCGCCGAGGAGATCGGCGAACCGAGGCTCGTTCTGATGGCGGCGACCAGATCGGTTCCCAGCTCACCGATCTCGATCGGAACCTCTTCGAGCGGGTCCGGCCTGCGCTTGCGGGCCACCACCTCGTCGCCCGGCGACCACACCGGAAGTGCACCGGATTCGACGAGAGTCCATTCCTCGATCCACGGCACCTGCCAGACGTGCCCGGCCAGCGAACCGACCACATCGCGGTAGCGGCGGATCTCTGCGGGCATCCGCCCCGGCCGCGCGGCGACGGTGATCAAGCCGAGCACCAGCGACGGTCCGGCCAGCCCCGCGTGGTGCTGGCGCAGCAGATCGTGGGCACGGGTGAGTCCCGAGATGGTCTCGCGCGCAACGAGCACCACGTAGGGCGATTCCCGATCGAAGACACCCGGCCAGCGGCCACGGGCGTCCGCGGCGGGCGCGAGGACATGCGCGAGCGTGGTGGCGCCTGCCCCACCGTGCACGCCGAGCAACCAGACCAGCGGCGCCCGTCCCACCCCGGGGACCGGGCGCTCCCAGATCTTGGCGCGCAACGATTCAGGCGGCGCGACGACACCGGCGGGCGCATCCGGTTCACGACGACGACGAAGATTCATAGCTGCCGTCATGATGCCACTCCCGCGAGCAAGCTCCCATATGCCGCACGCGTCGCCTCGGCGAGCTCGCTGTGGCGAACCAGTTCGCCGCGCGCCAGATGCGGGTCGTAGGGGATCTCGACGACCTCGCGCACCCACCCCGACAGGTGTTCGCGCAAATGCTCCGCAACGCGCGAATCGTCCTGCGAATACTGGTGGGAGACAACGATGGTGGTGTCGGCCACGACTCCCGCGCCGTCGTCGCCGTAATGGTCGTCGAGCCATTCCAGGGTCACCCGCAGCCGGTTGGCGGCGTCGACCCGGGCCGGAATCGTCAGGACGAGCGCGATATCGGCGTCGTCGAGCAGAGGGCGCAGTTGCCGTCCGGCAATCGGGTTGCCACCGTCGTAGACGGCGGTGTAGCCACCGGCGTCCAATGCCCTGGCGACAGTGAGATATGTCGCGCGCCGCCGCAGCGGGGTCGCGTCGCGCCAGAGCAGCCCGAATCCGGAGGTGGACCGCGACAGGCAGTCCTCGATCGGGGCCGGTTCGTCGTCGCCGCGCCCGTAGACCCACGACTGCAGGTTCACCGGGTGCAGGTGTTTGTCGGCGCCGCGTAGGGCGAGGTCGCTGCCCGCGGCGGTGGCGTCGACGGCGACGGTCACCGCACCGTCCATCGCCGAGGCCGCGGCCAGGCCGAGAGTGGTCGTCGTGGTGCCCGCGCCGCCGCAGCCGCCGACGACGAGGATCGGCCTGCGTGCCCCGCCGGAACGCGCGCCGCCCCTGCGCCGCAACCGCACCACCGGAGCCGGATCACGCGCGAGGTCGTCCGACGGGTCCCCCTCGGGGGCCTCGTCGAGCCATCGGCTCCAGTCGTCTGTCATCGCCTTGCTCCTTACCCTGCCGCGATGCCCGCGATGAGCGTGCGATCGCCGACGCGCGTCGTTCGCACCAACTGCTTGGTGTAGGTGGCCGGCGCCCCCGCGGGCCGGAATTCGGTGACCTCCACGGTGTACCGGTCGGGGGCGACGGTGGTGATCCGCACGCAGTGCGTCGTGCCGACCGGGATGGAATCGATGCCGCGCTGGATCACCGCGGCCGAGGACACCTCGGCATCTGGGGTGACCACCGCGCGTGCCTCGGTGCCCGATCGGGTCACGTAGTAGGCGTACTGGAAGGCGAGCACCGCGTCGGGACCGGAACTCGTGCCGCCGGGTTCGGCGCTACGGACCACCAGTTCGGTGCGTTCGGTCGGGCACGCGCCCCCGGCGTCGGCGGTGAGGTTGCCCGCCGTGAAGTGCAGCGGGGTGGCCGGTTGCGCGGCGTGGCTGCTGCCACGTCCGAACAGCAGGAACATCACACCGGTCGCGGCGACCACCAGCACCAGCACGGCGACCGCGAGCACGACCCATGAACGGTTGCGCCGTCGGGCCCGGCGTTCCCGCAGGGCGCCCGACGGTTCGAGCACATGCGCTTCGTCATAGTCGTCGGCGGCATCGGCCCAGGGGAACTGGACGAGTTCGGCGTCGTAGTCGTCGTCGGGACCTGGCGCGTGTTCCACCCAGTCCGACCAGCCGCCGGTGAATTCGCTGCGCCGCGCGGCGTGTTCGGCCAGCGGCACGGGCTCGGGCACGTAGGGCCGCGCTTCCATGATCGGCGCCGGCTCGCGCTCGTCCGCGTAGTAGTCGACGGCCGGTTCGTCGCGGGGTGTGGTGTCGAACCCGGCTCGCCGGTCCTCGGCACGCGCAGGCGTTTCCTGCTCCGCCGAGCGCGGTGCCGGGTCGGCGCCCGGATCCGGTTTGGTGAAGTCGCGGGCGGTGAAGTCCTCGGCGCAGGATTCGTCGACTTCGGGGGCAGGCTTGGTCCACGGTTGTCCGGAGCGCTCGACGGGCGTGGCCGGGTGGTCGGCCGTCGGGATGCGCTCGGGGCGCTGCGAATATCGGGCGGGGGCCTCGTCGTCGCCCGCCACCTGCTCGGTGGTGTCCTGGCGCGCAGGGTCGGCCGTGTCGGTTTCCGGCTCCAGCGCCGAGTACCAGCGCGACAGTTCGTTGTACGACTTCAACATTCCCCCCTTTCCGCTACGCCGGGCACATGGATTCGCATCGATACCTCTCGGTACTCAGTTCACTGAGAACGGGCTGGTAGGTGATGGTTCGGGTGTCGCGGCAGGCGGAGTCGTCGCGCCGCCGGATGAGGCGCCATCGGCTCCTGTCCCGAACGGAAATTGTCCCCCATGACCGGGTTTCGATGGCGTAGGCTCGCCGGTTCGGCTGGTGAAGAGGCCGGGGTCGGGCGTGTCGGGCCCGCCGAGCGGTGTCGCGCCGCGCCCGGAGGTTGCTGCGGCGTCGCGGGCGATCGCGGCGAACCAGTCGGCCACGTACCGGGTCGGTGTCGCGCCCTGGGCGCCTACCCCGATCTGGGAGTACGCGACGTGGCGCTGCATGGAGTCCCAGTAGCGCACCCAGGTGGTCACATCCAGCAATTCCCGGTTGTCGGTGATGTTCTGCGCCACCGCCGTGAAGGCCTCGTTCACCAGGCGCACGCCGGTGGTCGGCGGGATCAGCTGCGCGACGGCACCGACGAGCTTCGTCCCGAGCAGCGTGAGCCCGGCCAGCGGGTTCGACAGCGCCGCCGTGGCCAGTTCGGCGATACTCGCCGGCGTGAGCACGGTCTTCACCACGGTCGCGACGGAGTTGATGCCGATCATGCCCACCTTCAGCAGCGCCTGGAACGCGGCGTTCACGTCGAGGGCGGCGCGCGGGTCGGCGGCGTCGGCGAGACGCTGGGAGATCGACTTCTTCGGCGAGAGCGACACATCGGCCAGCGTGCTGCCCGCGATGTCCTCGTTCACCACGGTCGAGGCGGTCTTGATCGAGGTGAACGCCAGCGCCTGCGCGATCGAGACCAGCGAACCGATGGGGTCGCCGCCGGACAGTTTCACCTGACTCACCAGGTTGGTGACCGCCCGCATGAGTGGCGCGTTCTGGGGTGCATCACACGCGAGATCGCCTGTGGCACAGAAGCTTGCGACGCGACCCGTGAGTTTGCCGTAGTCGCCCGCCCGGTCGTAGCGGGAACCGAGCCCGCCGCCGGGGGCCGGCGCCTGACGAACCGCACCGAGGTCGGCGACGGCGGCGCCCTCGGTGCCGGGAGCGGCGAGCGGGGTGGCGCGGTCGGGTGCGCCCGGGAACAGCGGCGCGTTCTCGCCCCGGGTCGGATCGGCGAACAGCGCGACCGCGGCGACCTTGTCGGCGGGCAGTACGCCGGTGCCGGAGCCGACCTCCTGCGCGAACAGCGAAGCCACGTGGGCGCCTTGCGAATACCCCACCACGGCGATGCGCGAGTCCGGGCACCGCTGAGCTACCTGCGTGGCCATCGACCGCAAGCGTTCGAGACCGCCGTCGACCGATTCGGTGTAGGGCACGACCCCGCCGGGAACGGCACCACCGAAGCCCGCCTCGTAGGGAACGTAGGCGCGGTCGACGAGTCCCGGCTCGGCGGCCGCGGCGAGCAACGGCCGGAAGACGGTGCTCAACATGCCGGTGTCGGTGCTCGGCGCGGCATCGGGCGAGGACTCCCCCGTGCCCTGAATTCCCAAGGCGTACAACGCAGGACAGGCATCGATGGCCACGCGTGTCGACGGTGCGACGGGGG
Organism: Nocardia rosealba; assembly: GCF_020216065.1. Taxonomy (GTDB): domain Bacteria; phylum Actinomycetota; class Actinomycetes; order Mycobacteriales; family Mycobacteriaceae; genus Nocardia; species Nocardia rosealba. The sequence continues at coordinate 389,024 of NZ_JAIWNA010000003.1, read as the reverse complement.
TGACCTCTTCCGCGGCGGCCACCCCCGCCGACACCGACGCCGAGGCAACGGTGATCGCGATCATCGTCACCGTGAGTCGTGTCGTGCACCGAGCCATATCGATCCGCATCACAGTCCGTTTCGGCTGACCAGTGGAACGTTGAAACGCAGTAAACCGTAACAGATTCCGGGTATCCGAACCCCTGCCCAAACCGGCCCTTCCGCTGCCCCCAGCAAACCCTTGCGCCTCAGCAACTTTCTGGCGATCCATCAGAACGAAGCGAGCGCAGCGAGCGGCCCGGGCACCGCGAATAGCGTGTGCCCGGGCCGACAAGCCGTGGTCAGGCTGCTGAAGTCACCCGGTAGACGTCGTACACACCTTCGACATTGCGCACCACATTGAGCAGATGACCCAGGTGTTTCGGGTCGCCCATTTCGAAGGTGAATTTGCTGATCGCCACCCGGTCGCCGTGGGTGGCCACCGACGCCGACAGGATATTGACCTTCTCGTCGGCGAGCACCTTGGTGACGTCGGAGAGCAGCCGGGTGCGATCCAGTGCCTCGATCTGGATCGCGACGAGGAACACCGACGACGGCGACGGCGCCCATTCCACGTCGATGATCCGTTCGGACTGCGACTGCAGCGAGCCCGCGTTGGTGCAGTCGGTGCGGTGCACACTCACCGCACCGCCACGGGTCACGAAGCCCATGATCTCGTCACCTGGTACGGGCGTGCAGCATTTCGCGAGCTTGGCGACGGTGCCGGGGGCGCCGGGGATGAGCACGCCCGCATCGCCGGTGACCCGCTGCCTGCTCGGCGTGGTCGACGGCGTGGACCGTTCGGCCAGCTCGTTCTCCACATCGCCGATGCCGCCGAGCTGGGCCATGAGCCGTTGCACCACGTGGTGCGCCGACACCTGGTGTTCGCCGACGGCGGTGTAGAGGGTGGAGATGTCGGTGTAGTGCAGTTCGTGCGCCACCGCGGTCATCGCGTCGACGCTCATCAGCCGTTGCAGCGGCAGCCCGACGCGGCGGACCTCCTTGGAGATCTGCTCCTTGCCGCTCTCGAGTGCCTCCTCGCGCCGTTCCTTGGCAAACCACTGGCGAATCTTGGCCTTCGCGCGGGGCGAGACCACGAAGTTCTGCCAGTCGCGGCTGGGTCCGGCGTTCTGTGCCTTGGAGGTGAAGACCTCGACGACCTCGCCGTTCTCGAGCTGACGTTCCAGCGCGACGAGCCTGCCGTTGACGCGGGCACCGATGCACTTGTGGCCCACCTCGGTGTGCACCGCGTAGGCGAAGTCGACCGGCGTCGACTTCTGCGGGAGCGTGATCACGTCACCCTTGGGGGTGAACACGAAGATCTCCGGCGATTTCAGGTCGAAGCGCAGCGACTCGAGGAACTCGGCCGGGTCGGCGGCCTCACGCTGCCAGTCGAGCAGCTGACGCATCCACGCCATGTCGTCGACCTCGGCGGCGTCACCGGAGTGTTTGCCCTTGGTCTCCTTGTACCGCCAGTGCGCGGCGATGCCGAACTCGGCGGTCCGGTGCATGTCGTGGGTGCGGATCTGCACCTCGAGCGGCTTGCCGTCGGGGCCGACGACGGTGGTGTGCAGCGACTGGTAGACGCCGTAGCGCGGCTGGGCGATGTAGTCCTTGAACCGGCCCGCCATCGGCTGCCACAGCGAGTGCACCACGCCGACGGCGGCGTAGCAGTCGCGGACCTCCTCGCACAGGATCCGCATGCCTACCAGGTCGTGGATGTCGTCGAAGTCTTTGCCCTTGACGATCATCTTCTGATAGATCGACCAGTAGTGCTTGGGTCGCCCCTCGACGACGGCGTTGATCCGCGACGCGGCGAGAGTGTTGACGATCTCGGCGCGCACCTTGGCCAGGTAGGTGTCGCGCGACGGCGCCCGGTCGGCGACCAGGCGCACGATCTCGTCGTACTTCTTGGGGTGCAGGATCGCGAACGCGAGGTCCTCGAGCTCCCACTTGACCGTGGCCATCCCGAGCCGATGTGCCAGCGGCGCAATGACTTCGAGGGTTTCCTTGGCCTTCTTGGCCTGCTTCTCCGGCGGCAGGAAACGCATGGTCCGCATGTTGTGCAGCCGGTCGGCCACCTTGATCACCAGCACGCGCGGGTCGCGGGCCATCGCGATGATCATCTTGCGGATGGTCTCGGCCTCGGCGGCCGCGCCGAGGTTGACCTTGTCGAGTTTGGTCACCCCGTCGACGAGGTGGGCGACTTCCTGGCCGAATTCCTCTTTGAGCTGGTCCAGCGAGTAGCCGGTGTCCTCGACGGTGTCGTGCAGCAGGGCCGCGACCAGGGTCGTGGTGTCCATGCCGAGTTCGGCGAGGATGTTGGCGACCGCGAGCGGGTGGGTGATGTACGGGTCGCCCGACTTGCGGAACTGCTTGGCATGGCGTTCGTCGGCCACGTCGAAGGCGCGCTGCAACAGCGCCAGGTTGGCCTTCGGGTACAGCTCCCGGTGCACCGTCGCGAGGGGTTCGAGCACGGGCTTGACCGCCGCGATCCCGCGCTGACCGGTCATCCGCCTGGCCAGCCGGGCACGCACACGCCGTGATGCCGAACTGGGCACCGAGGCGGTGGGCGACTGCTTCGCGGGTTCGGGCTTGCCCTGGGCACCACCGGTTGGCGCGGCGTCGGTGGACCCCTGCCCAACCTTCGCCTCGCCGAGTTGTCGAGTCATGCCACCACCTCTCACGCCGCATTCGACCTGTCAGCCGACTGCTGCAACCGCCCGGACCACCAACTTTAGTCCCCACACCGACCTGGTGTTCGATTCCCCGGGGTCACAGACACGCGACGGTAGTACGACGCTCCGATCCGACCGCCCCCACGCGCCCTCCTCGGCGGGTGATCGCCGCGCTGTTGACAGCGGCGATCCGCTGTGGCCATCTCGGTGGGTGGGGAACAACGCACCAGTCCGTATCGCCGCCACCGCCGATCTGCACATGCGTCCGGCCGTCGCGGGAAAGTTCCGATCCGACCTCCTCGAGCTGGGGAACAAGGCCGATCTGCTGTTGCTGGCCGGTGACCTCACCGACGGCGGCACCGTGGCCGAGGCCCAGTTGCTCTGCACCGAACTCGCGGGGCTGCCGGTGCCGGTCGTGGCGGTGCTCGGCAATCACGATCACGACGCAGGGGCGGGCGATGTGATCGCCGGCATGCTCACGGACATCGGGGTGCGGATGCTTGACGGCGAGGCGACGGTCCGCACCGTTCGCGGGCACCGGATCGGTATCGCCGGGGTGATGGGCGGCTCCGGCGGCTTCCCCGCGTACCCCGGTGACCCGGACTCGGGCAGTGCCGACCATCGGGCACTGATGCATCGCGGGGCCGTCGACGCGCGGCGGTTACGTGCGGCGCTCGAAACGCTGGACACGCCGACACGCATCGCCCTCACCCATTTCTCCCCGACCGTCGACACCCTGGCAGGCGAACCGACCTCGATCTATCCCGGCCTCGGCTGTCAGGCGCTGGGCGACGCGATCGACGCCGTGGGCGCGACGCTCGCGCTGCACGGACACGCACACGCGGGCACCGAAGACGGCCGGACCACGGGAAACATTGCGGTGCACAATGTTTCGTATCCAGTGCTGCGCCGCACGTATGCGCTCTACGAATTGGCGACCAGCGCCGCTTCCGGCTGAACACACGCATGCGTCGCGGCGACGGCCTTATCCGACCGAACGCAAGTATGTGCTCTGCGACCAGGCTGCCATTGCGCTCCGAGACTGAACGCACATATGCGCCCGGCGGCAATCGATCTTCCGGCTGAACGCGCCGTGCTCGGCGCCGTTGCGCGGATCAGCTGTCGAAAGCCCAGACCACGGCGGGGCGGCCGGTGGCCCGGACCCGGCGGCGTTCACCGGTGCGGTGCAGGCCGGGGATGGTGGCGAGGGTGCGGTTGAGGTTGGCGGGGTCGGGACGAGCGCCGTGCAGGGAGGTCGTGAGGTCGACCGCGCGGGTGGCGGGGAATTCGGCCCCTGCCAGGGCGCGGGTGAAGGCGGGGTCTTTCCAGAGGAGGGCGGCGAGCGCGGGCCGGGTGGTGTCGATGATGTGGTTGTGGTCGAAGGCCAGCGGGGGCACCTCGTCGAAACCGACCCATTCGGCGGGGCCCTCGTGTTCGGCGACGACCGCCCACATGGCGATCGCGAGGGTGGGGCCACGGGGGTCGCGGTGTGGTTCGTCGAAGGTGCGTAGCTGGCCGACCGCGACGATCGCGGTGTCGGGCACACCGAGTTTGCCGAGGACCGCGCGGCGGGCGGCCTCGACCAGGCGCTCGCCCCGCCCGAGCAGGACGCCCGGCAGGGCCAGCTGCCCGGTGAAGGGTTCGAATTCGCGGGCCGCGATGCCCACGCGCACGCCGGTGTCGCCCTCCCAGCATCGCAACGTCACCACGTCGATCGACACAACGGACTGCTCCACGTCACCCCATCTGTTCGTCGTCCCCGGGCGAACGCCGCGGGTTTCGGTCGTCCCCGATCATGCCCCTGCCTACTCGACCAGCCCGTCGGGGGTGAGTTCGAGGGTCCGGGTGACGCCGATGTCGTCCAGGAACCGCTGATCGTGGCTCACCACGAGCAGTGCGCCTTCGAAGCTTGCCAGGGCCTGGGTGAGATGCGCCAGGCTCGGCAGATCGAGATTGTTGGTCGGTTCGTCGAGCATCAGCAGTTTGGGCGCGGGTTCGGCAAGCAGCAGCGTGGCCAGCGCGGCCCGCAGCCGTTCCCCGCCCGACAGCGCCGACGCCGCGATGTCGGCGTCGGCACCGCGGAACAGGAAGCGTGCCAGCTGTCCCCGGATCTGTTCGGCCGAAGCGTGCGGTGCGGCATCGGCCACGTTCTCGAACACCGATCGCGCGTCGTCGAACACGTCGAGCCGCTGGGGCAGCAACCGCCACGCCACCTTCGGGCCCGCCGCGACGATCTGCCGCAGCAGGGTGGTCTTGCCCGCACCGTTGCGTCCGGTGAGCGCGATCCGTTCCGGCCCGCTCACCCGCAGGTCGACGACGGGACCGTTGGCCAGGCGCACCTGGTCGAGGGCGATCACGTCCTGTCCCGGGTACAGCCGGGTGCCGGGCAGTTCGATCCGGATCTCCCGGTCGGCGCGCACCGACTCCTCGGCCTGGTCGAGGGTTTCGCGAGCGGTGTCGAGTTTGTCGATGTGGGAGTTGCGCAGTTTGCCCGCCGACACCTCGGCGCTGCGTTTGCGGTTGCCCATCACGATCTTCGGCTCACGCTTGGTGTCGGACATCTTCTGTCCGTAGCGCTTTCGGCGGTCGAGTTTGATCCTGGCCGCTTCCAGTTCCCGTGCCTGTTTGCGGACGTCGCTGCGCGCGTCGCGCACGGCGGCGAGCGCGGCCTGCTGTTCGGCCTCGACGACGCGTTCGTAGTCGGTGAAATTGCCGCCGAACAACCGGATCCCGCCCGCCCGGAGTTCGGCGATACCGTCCATCCGGTCGAGCAGTTCGCGGTCGTGGCTGACCACGATCACCGTGCCGGTGAACTGGCGGATCACCGTGTAGAGCCGCGCCCGCGCGACCGAGTCCAGGTTGTTGGTCGGTTCGTCGAGCAGCAGCACATCCGGTTCGCGCAGCAGTTCGGCGACCAGCCCGAGCAGCACCGTCTCGCCGCCGGAGAGGGTGTCGAGGGTGCGGTCGAGGTCGGCGACGGATCCGGCCACGTAGTCGAGGCCGAGTTTGCCGAGCAGCGCGATCGCCTCGTCCTCCACCTGCCAGTGGTTGCCGACGGTGTCGAAGTCGGCGGCGTCGGCCGTGCCGTGCTCGATGCGGTGCAGCGCCGCGCGCAGCGCGTCGATCCCGAGCACGGCATCGACACGCTGACCGGTGCGCATGCCGAGATCCTGGCGCAGATACCCGAGATCGCCCGGCACGGTGATCGATCCGCGCACCGGGCGCAGTTCACCGGCGATCAGCCGCAGCAGCGTGGACTTCCCGGCACCGTTGGCACCGACCAGACCGATCTGGCCGGGCCCCATGGTGGCATCGAGCCCGTCGAAGACGACGGTGCCGTCGGGCCAGTGGAAAGTGAGATCGGAAAAAGACAGCGTAGACATGCGGACCACCTCGAGGTGCGACGGATACGCGGTGCGCACAGTGCGGACCGCCCGAAAGCGCTACCTCAAGAAATCAACGCATGACTCCGATCGCCGGGAACAAGACCTTTCATTGATAACACCGCTCCCCCACACCGCGCCACCCTATTTTTTCGGCGCGTGAGCCCGCTCACCTGCATACCCTCGCTGCGCGACAGGTCACTATCGTGAAAGACGAACGCGGACAGAGGGGGTCGTAGATGAAGGCCGACGTGGTCGTCCTCGGCGGCGGGTACGCCGGGATCAGCGCCGCGAAGCGATTGATCCGTCACCCGGGCGTACAGGTGACACTGCTGAATCCGGGCTCCGACTTCGTGGAACGCATCCGGTTGCACCAGTACATCGCGGGCACACATCGAGCCCATCGGCCGCTGCGCAGCGTCCTGCCCGATACCGTCCGCATCGTCACCACCACCGCGCAGGTCATCGACGCCCGGCACCACTGCGTGCGGACCGATTCCGGCGACGAGATCGGCTACGACCACCTCGTCTACGCCCCGGGCAGCCACACCGACGACACCGGTATCACGGGTGCGGCCGAGCACGCCGTCTCGCTCGGCACCCGCGCCGAAGCCGACCGCGCCCGCCTGCGCCTGGCCGACCTGCCCGCCGGCGCCACGGTGACGGTGATCGGTGGCGGCCTCACCGGCATCGAAACCGCCGCCGAACTCGCCGAAACCGGTGCTGTGCGGGTGCGATTGGTGACCGGCGAGCTGGGCCACAGCCTGTCCGCACGAGGGCGCGCCCGCGCGCGTACCGCCTTGGCGGCGCTCGGGGTGACGGTGGTCGACCAAGCGTCGGTCGCGGCCATCGCGCAGGACAAGATCACCCTCACCGACGGCGCTGTCCTCGGCACCGACCTCGCGATCACCACCACCGCCTTCGCGCCCTCGGACCTGGCCCGGTCGAGCGGGCTGGAAGTGGATGCGGCCGGGGCCATGCTCGTCGACGACACCCTGGTCAGCACAACGAGTCCGAACATCGTCGGCGCCGGTGACGCGGTCGCCCTCCACACGAACCCGTTGCGGATGAGCTGTCAGGCCGCGGTGCCCTGCGGCGTGCACGCCGCCGAGACCATCCTGCGAGTCCTCACCGGTCGCGAGCCGAAACCCTTGCGCCGCAAGTACATCGGCCAGTCCGTGAGCCTGGGGCGCCGTGACGCGCTCATCCAGTTCTCCGACCCCACCGACCGCCCGCTCCCCGCGGTCCTCACCGGTCACGCGGCCGCTCTGCTGAAGGAACAGGTCTGTCGTGCGACGTTGCGCGGTGGGCAACTCGGGCCACTGCGGACGAGCTGGACATGGTGAACACCGGGCGATCGACAACCGGCGGGCGAGCAGCGCCCACCGTCAGTGGAAGGTGACAGATGTGTTGACCACAGTGCGCGCGGCGAAACAGGCCGACGTGGGGGCGCTCGCCGAAACGTTGGCCTCGGCGTTCCAGCACGACCCGGTGATGAGTTGGATCCTGCCGGACACCCAGCGCCGGGCCGCCGGCCTGCCCTTTTTCTTCGGTGCGATGGCCCGGCACTACTTCGTCCCGCTCGGCGCCTGTGAACTCGCGACCCGACCCGACGGCACCATCGGCGGTGCGACCCTGTGGGCACCGCCGGGACCATACGGTTCCTTCGGCGCCGACCTGCGTGCCATGCCGGGGCTGTGGCGCGCGTTCGGCCGCCGGATCCTGGCGGGCAAGACGGTCGGCGACCTGCTGAAGAAGCACCATCCGAGCCGACCGCACTGGTACCTGTCGGTGATCGGCACCGCCCCCGACGTGCGTGGTGGTGGTTACGGCGGGGCGCTGCTCCGCTCACGCCTCGACCGCTGCGACGCCGAGGGCACCGCCGCCTACCTCGAGTCGAGCAACACCGACAACATCGCCTACTACGAGCGTTTCGGTTTCGTCGTCACCGGCGAACTGCGCCTGCCCGACGGGCCGTCGGTGTGGCCGATGTGGCGCGAACCTAGAGCTTGACGATCGAGGTCACCGGGTAGTCACCCTGGTGCTCGCGGCCCTTCAGGAACTCCAGTTCCAGCACGACGGCCGCCGCGACCACCTCGGCACCGACCTCGGTGAACAGGCCCGCCGCCGCGGCGAGGGTGCCGCCGGTGGCGAGGACGTCGTCGAGCAGCAGGATGCGCTTGCCCGCGAGTTCCACCCCGTCGGCGGGGATCTCCAGTGCGGCGCTGCCGTATTCGAGCTGGTACTCGCGCGAGACGACCGGCGGGGGCAGCTTGCCGCCCTTGCGGATGGCCAGCACACCGGTGCCGAGGGTGGCGGCCACCCCGGCGCCGAGCAGGAAGCCGCGCGCGTCCACCCCGGCGACCAGGTCCACGTCGGTGGCGACGGCGGCGAAGCAGTCGATGACCGCGCGGAAGCCCTCGGCATCGGCGAAGACGGGGGTGAGATCGGCGAAACGCACGCCGGGGGTGGGGAAGTCGTCGTGCCAGCGAGTGAGCCGGGCGACCGCGTCGGCGGCCTTAGCGGTCCGTTCGCCGACCTGATCGGCGGATTCGACCACCGCGTGCTTACTCATCGCCACCTCTGTCTCACGTCCACGACTCACCGCTGCAACACCCAGCGATCCATATTCCACCCGGTACCCGCCTGCGTCGGCCCGGGGATCCCGTTCTGCATGCCGTTACCGAACGCGATGGTGCGCGGAGTGGCGAACAACGGGATGCTCGGCAGCTGCGCCCACAGCAGGTTCTCGGCCTCGGTCAGCAGATTCAGCGTCGCGGTCGAATCGGTCTCGCCCGCAAGCTGATCGGTGATGGCATCGTAGCGAGCGTTCCCGAAACCTCCCGCATCGAGCCCGTTACCCGCCCGCAAAGCGGCGAACGCGACGACACCGGTCGCCGATCCGGCCGGTCCCGGCACCGCCGCCGTACTGCCGAGCACCGCGTCCACCGCGCCCTCGCCGAGCTTGGCCGGCGTGAAATCCGGTGCGCCCGCGTCGACCACGGTGATGCCCGCGCCACGGCAGGACTCCGCGATCATCGCCACGGTCTTCGCCCGGCGGCCATCGGGGGTCAGGTAGCCGATCCGGATGGTCGGCTGGGCGGTACCCGCCGACGCGAGTGTCGCTGTGGCACCGGGGATATCGGTGCCGCGGTAGCGGTCGCCGGACCCGGAGACGGCGCCGTAGTACAGCGAATCCTGTTGCACCACCCGCGAATTCAATGTCCCCGAGCCGAGGCCACTCGGGGGCACCTCACCGGCTTTGCCGAGGGTGTCGAACAGGGCCTGGCGCGGGACGCACTGAGCGAAGGCACGCCGCGTCTCCACCCGGGCGAACACCCCGCCCGTGCCGAGCACGAGCTGTTCGGCGCCGCGGCCGGGGACGGTCTGCTCGTCGAATCCCTCCAGGGCCAGGTCGGTCACCGAGCCCGCGCCTAGATCGACCACGCCGAGCGCGTTCTCCTTGGCTTTGGCCGCGTAGTCGGTGCCCTTGGGCCAGACCACGATGCGGCTGGTCTCGGGCGGCGATCCCCACCACTTCTCGTTGGCGACGAGCACCAAACCGTCGCCCGCGGTGAAGGATTCGATGCGGTACGGACCCGACGACGGGAACTTGGTGAGATCCAGTTCGCCCGGTGCCATGGTCCAGCCCGAGTTCCAGAAGTCGGCGATCCGGCCGATCACCGCGCCGTCACCGGACTGCAGCGCGTCGACCACGTTCGGCACACCGACCGCCTGGGCCACCACGTGGGCCGGCATCAACTCGGCGGCGGTGAACAGGGTGCGCCACGGCAGGTAGTGCCTGCCGGGACGGAACACCACCGTGGCGTCCTTGGACCCCGGCTGGCAGTCCACCCGCTCGATGTCGTCGTAGCCGTCGGTGCTCGCGGCGTCGAACATCGGCGCCTGGCCGCGGTCACCCGGCCGGGTGAACCGGCCCGACCGGGCCGACCAGGCGAGCACCAGATCGTCACAGGAGGTCGCGACCCCGTCGGAGTACACCCCGTCGGGATTGAGCCGGTACTGCACGGTCTGGGTCTCGCCCGGCACCTCCTTGGCGGTGCCCGCGTCGGTGTCGGCGACCTGCTGACCATCGGGTCCGGTGTAGAAGAACCCGGTGAGCACGCGCCCGAACACCGCCGCCGCACCGCTGCTCGCGCCGAGGGTGCTGCCGCCGTTGTAGCTGGCGACCGCCGCGTCGACGGCGTAACCGATCGAGGGCACCTGGTTCTTGGTCGAACACCCGGTCACCAGACCGGCGCCGACACCTGCCGCGGCGAGGACGGTGATCAGCCGAATCGTGCTGCGTCGCATGATGAGACCCCTGCTCGTGCCGTCAGTGCCTGCCCTTGTGCCGCTTTCCGCTCGGTCGCGCGCCGGGCCTCGGCGCACCCGCGTCGGTGGGTCGGGGACCGCGCGCCGCGCGGGCTCCCGCCGTCACCGGCACACGCGCGGCGCCGCCACCGGCACGCTTGTCGAGCACCTTCTTGGTGTGCGCGGCGATCGGGCCCCAGCGTTCCTTGATCGACACCAGCACCGGAACGGCGAGGAAGATCGAGGAGTAGGCGCCGACGATCATGCCGACCAGCTGCACCAGCGCGAGGTCCTTCAGCGTGCCGACACCGAGCATCCACACCGCGATCACCAGCATGCCGATGATCGGCAGGATGCCGATGACGGTGGTGCTGATCGAGCGCATCAGGGTCTGGTTGGCGGCCAGGTTGGCCTGTTCGGCGTAGGTGCGCTTGTGCAGGTGCAGGACGCCGCGGGTGTTCTCCTCGACCTTGTCGAAGACGACCACGTTGTCGTAGAGCACGTAACCGAGGATCGTGAGCAGACCGATCACCGCGGCCGGGGTCACCTCGAACCCGACCAGCGAATAGATGCCCGCCGTCACGATGAGGTTGAAGAACAGCGACACGATCGCCGCGATCGACATGTCACGTTCGAAGCGGATGGCGATGTAGATCATCGTCAGCGCCACGAACACCGCGAGCGCGATCAACGCCTTCTGGGTGATCTGGCCACCCCAGGTCTCGCTGATCTCGGCGATGCTGATGGCGTCGAGACCGACGGAGGTCTTGGACTCCTTCTCCAGCATCGCGCGCAACGAGGTCGTCAGCTGGTCGGTCTGGTCCTTGTCCAGAGTCTCCGAGCGCACCTGAATGGTCGCGGCGGAACCCGAACCCACCTCCTGCACGGTCACCGGGCCGTGCCCGAGGGTTTCGGCGTAGGTGTCTTCCACGTCCTGGGTGCTGACGTTCGCGAGGGCGGGCACCTGGATGCGCGAGCCGCCCTCGAAGTCGATGCCGAGGGTGAACCCGCGCACCGCGATGCTCAGAATCGAGATCAGCAGCAGCACCGCCGACATCGTGTAGAAGAACTTGCGCCTGCTGACGATCGGGAAGCCACCGGTGCCGGTGTAGAGGCGCTCGAAGAACCCGTGCTGCGGCGACGCGGTCGGCTCGGCCTTGTCCAGGTTCAGCGATTCAGTCGTCGGATCGGCATTTCTCATCGAGACATCTCCTTCGGCCGGACCTGGCCCGCGCCACGTTCCCTGGCGATCTGCTGCACCGAACCCAAGCCGTTCACCGACGGCTTCGCCCAGAACGGCGAGCGCGCGGCGAGCATCAGCAGCGGGGCGGTGACCAGGTAGAGCACGATCACGTCGAGCACGGTGGTGACACCGAGGGTGAACGCGAAGCCCTTCACCTGACCGGCGGCGAGCAGGTACAGCACGACCGAGGCGATCAGGCTGACCGTCTTACCCGAGAGGTTGGTCCGCTGCGCGCGGGCCCAGCCGCGCGGCACGGCCGAACGGAAGCTGCGGCCCTCGCGCATCTCGTCCTTGATGCGTTCGAAGAACACGACGAACGAGTCGGCGGTCAGACCGATACCGATGATCAGACCGGCGATACCGGCCAGGTCGAGGGTGAACCCGATCCAGCGCCCGAGCAGCACGATGATGCCGTACACAGCGAAACCGGCGGCGATCAGCGAGAACCCGGCCAGGAAGCCGAGCATCCGGTACACGAACAGGCAGTACAGCAGCACCGCGAGCAGACCGACCGCACCGGCGAGCAGACCGGCCTTGAGCGCGGCCAGGCCGAGCGTGGCCGACACCGTCTCCGCCTCGGAGGTGGTGAACGACAGCGGCAGCGAGCCGTACTTGAGGGTGTTGGCCAGCTCGCTCGCGCTGTCGGCGGTGAAGCTGCCCGAGATGGAGGTGCTGCCGCCGAGCTGCGGGCCCTGCTGCACCTGCGGGGCGCTCACGACCTTCGAGTCGAGCACGAACGCGACCCGCTTGTTGACGTACTCGCCGGTGAGCGCGGCCCAGGCGTCCGTTCCGGTGGAACGGAACTCGAGGTTCACCTCGTGGCGGGCCTGCTGGGCGTTGAAGCCCGAGGTGGCGTCGGCGATCTCCTGGCCGTCGATGCGGCTCGGGCCGAGCAGGAACACCTCGGTGCCGTCCTGTGAGCAGGTGACCAGCGGCAGGGCCGGGTCGTCGTTACCGGCGAGCGGGTCGGGCTTGGCGCAGTCCATGCTCATGACCGCGACCTGCTGCATGTTCTGGTCGGTGCTCTGCCGCAGTGCCTTGGCGTCGGCGATCTCCTTGGCCTGCTGCTGGGCGGGCGTGAGATCGGCGGGCGGCGGGGTCGGCGTCGGCGGTGCCTGGGCCGGGAACACGCGCGACTGCGGCGCCGGGGTGGTCGCCTCGGGCGCGGGTGTCGCGGGATCGCCGGTCGCCGGGTCGCCGGTGGCCGGGGCGTTCGGATCGCCGGTGGTGGGCGCCTGACCGGGCGCGTTCGGGTCGGCGGACGGCGCACCGGGCACCGGTTGCTGCGGTGCGGCGCCACCGGTCTGCGGCTGGGTCGCGCCGAGCACCGGACGGATGTAGAGCTTGGCGGTGGTGGCCAGGGCGCGTGCCTGCTGGCTTTCCTCACCCGGCACCGTGATCACGAGGTTGGTGCCGTCGATGACCACCTCGGAGCCCGAGACGCCGAGACCGTTCACACGGTTCTCGATGATCTCCTGCGCCTTCTGCAGGCTCTCGCGGCTCGGCTCGTTGCCGTCGGGGGTACGCGCGGTCAGCGTGACGCGGGTGCCGCCCTGCAGGTCGATACCGAGCTTGGGCTTGGGCGAATGGTCACCGGTGAAGAACACCAGCGCGTAGATCACGGCCAGCAGCGCGGCGTAGACGCCGAGCAACCGGAACGGATGCGCCGATCCTTGGGAAGGTGGCACAGCAGGTCATCTCCTAGGCGGAAGTCGAGGCCGAATCGGTGGGCACAACAGTGCCCGGCCGGGCGCGCTCGTACGTCGCCCGGCGGGGGAAGGGAACTGCTCAGGAGTCCTTGGTCAGCCGGGTCTCGGTCTGATCGACGGCCTCTTCGACGGGGGCGTCGGTCGCGTCGGCGGCCTCGGCGGCCACCGGCTCCTCGATGCGCACCTCACGGATGGCCTGACGCAGCCAGGTGGTGACGACGTCCTCGGCGATCTCCAGGTCGACGGTCGAATCGTCGATATCGACGACGGTGCCGTACAGGCCCGACGTGGTGACCACCTGGTCACCGACCTTCAGGCTCTCCTGCATGCTCGCGACCTTCTCGGCCTCCCGCTTCTGTTTGCGGATACCGAAGAACATCGGCACGAGCAGGGCCAGGATCAGCAGCGGAAACAGGAAGTCCATCGTCGAAGTCAGTCCCTAGTCAGTGGTGGACGGTGCAGGTACGCCTGACAGTCTGCCAGTTCCCCGCCGCGCCGACACACCGGACACCGCCGCGCGCGGCGAAACCCCGGTCACGCACCGCGGCCGTAGGTGTAGTCGTCGAGCGGGAAACCGACCGCCTCGCGGTGCGCCGACAGCGTGCTGGTGGGGCGAAGCAGCGCGGCCTCACCGTGCTGGTTGAAGTAGTAACTGCGCGCACCGGAGCAGTCGCCGCCGTAGAACACCGACGAATCGAGGTCGGCGGTCACCCGGTCGAGGAAGCGGGCGTTGGCCTCCTCGGTGACCTCGAAGGTGTGTTCCCCGCGCCGGAACAGCTCGGTGAACAGCCTGCCCATGTGCTTCATCTGGGTCTCGATGGTGGTGAAGTACGACAGCCCGCTGTAGGAATAGGGGCTGTTCAGTGAAAGGAAGTTCGGGAACTTCGGCACCGTGATGCCCTCGTAGGCCTGAAAGCGATTGTCGCGCCAGAACTTTCCGAGGTTGCGTCCCTCGCGACCGATCACCTCGACGGCAGGGAAGTTCGCGTCCCACAGGTTGAACCCGGTCGCGAGGACGAGGGTGTCGATGGTCGTCTTGTGGCCGTCGGCGGTGACGATGCCGTCGGGTTCGACATGGTCGATCGACTCGGTTTCCAGGCGCACGTGCGGCTGGTTGAAGGTCGCGAAGTAGGCATTGGAGAAGGTCGGCCGTTTGCAACCGAAGTCGTAGTGCGGGGTGAGTTTGGCCCGGGTGTCCGCGTCGCGTACCTGGGCGAACAGGTGCGCCTTGGCCAGCAGGGCGGCGGCGGTGTTGAGCGGTTTGGCCTGCTTGTAGTGCAGCACCCCGACCAGCATGATCGCCTCGAGCAGGGCGGTGTTGGCCAGCCGCGCCGCCTTCTGAGTGAGCGGGACCGCCGCGAACGCACGCTGGACCACGGCGGGAATCGGCCCGTCGATCTTGGGAACCACCCAGATGGGGGTGCGCTGGAAGACCGTCAGTGACGCCACCTGCGCGGCCAGCTCGGGGACCAGCTGCACCGCTGTGGCACCGGTGCCGATCACGGCGGCGCGGCGGTCGGTGAGGTCGTAGCCGTCGTCCCAGTCGGTGGAGTGGATGATCTTGCCCGCGAATGACTCGATGCCGGGGAACGGTGGTGTGTAGGGCTGGGAAAGGAAGCCGGTGGCGGTGATCAGGTACCGCGCGGTGAGGGGCTCGCCGCCCGCGATGCTCACCACCCATTGTTCGTTCTCGTCGTCCCAGCGGGCGCTTTCCACCTCGGTGCCGAACCGCATCCGCCCACGCAGCCCGTATTTGTCGGCGACGTGCTCGGCATACTTCTTCAGCTCGGCGCCGGGCGCGAACAACCTGCTCCAGTACGGATTCGGTTCGAACGAATAGGAGTAGGTGACCGAGGCGATGTCCACCGCGAGGCCCGGATACCGGTTCACATGCCAGGTACCGCCGAGGTCGTCCTCGCGTTCCAGAACGACGAAATCGCGCAGCCCCAGCCGGTCGAGTTCGATGGCGGCACCCATGCCGCCGAAACCCGCTCCGATGATGACCGCATCCCGCTGAGGCGCCACGTCGAACCTCCACACACCGATGTATGTGTTACAGCATGACACATAATTCTGTCCCCCGCGACCGGCCGCTTCGCCGGTGTACAGTCGCGATGCGCTGCCGTCGAAAACCTCTGGGATAGAAGGGCAATCCTGACACAATGACCGCTGTGACGCCCGACGATGTGAGCCGCACCCACTTCGCCATGCCCACCCTCGGCCATCGTGGCTACCACGCCGACGAGGTCGACGCTTTCCTGGAGCAGGTGTCGGCGACCCTGCACGGACACGGTGGTCTCACCGCCGACGACGTCCGCCATGTCCATTTCGGCGCGCCCCGTTTCGGTGGCCGCGGCTATCAGGCCGATCAGGTCGACGATTTCCTCGACCGGGTCCGTACCGAGCTGGAACATCGCCAGAAGGGCGGCTCCCCGGTCCCGGCGCCCCGCCCCGGCGAGGATCCCGCCGCGATGCTCACGCCCGACGATGTGCACCGCATGCGGTTCAGCCAGTCGGCGGTCGGGCGCCGCGGCTACCACGAGGAGGAGGTCGACGCCTTCCTCGACCTGGTCGCGGCCACCCTGGCCCACAACGGCCCCGGCAGCCTCACCGCCGCCGACGTGCGCGGTGTCCGCTTCACCGACAGCCGTCTCGGCACGCGTGGTTACTCCCGCGAAGAGGTCGACGCCTTCGTCGACCTGGTCATCGCCGCCCTGGAAAACCTCGAACGGTCACATTAACCCTGGATGCTGTGCAGTTCCGCTTCGCGGAGATCGTCCGGGAAGACGTAGCGGCGGAACGCCCAGAAGCGGAACGCCATGGCCAGCAGCACGCCGAGGATCTGGCCGGAGATGAAGTTCGCGACCATCTGCACCATCGGATCAACGTGCGGCACACGCAGATTCAGCACGTAGAGCGACAGCGCCTGCGGGATCATGGTGACCACGATGCCCAGGGCGCTGACCGTGAAGAACAGGGCCGCCTCGTGGCTGCGCTGCCTGCCACCACGGGTGCGGAAGGACCATTCGCGGTTGAGGATGTAGGAGGCGATGGTCGCGATCAACGCGCCGAGCAGACGCGCGGTGAGCGGCTTGTCGCCGAGCACGGTGAGTTTCACCGCGTACACCACGCCGGTGTCGATGAACCAGGTGACGGCGCCGACCATGGCGAACTTCAGCAGCTCCCGGTGCTGGAGCAACAGGGAGCGTAACGGTTCGGGGACGCGTTGGACCACCGCATGGACTGCCACCCAGCCGACATTAGACGACGTATCGGCGACGCGCCCGTCCGGTAGGCGCCGCTACCGGTCGAACAGGTCGAGGCTCGGTTGTGGTTCGCGCCCACGCACTTCGATGGCGCCGAAGACCAGATCCGGTGGTGGCACCAGGCCCAGATGCTCCCAGGCGGCGGCGGTCGCGACCCGTCCGCGCGGGGTGCGGGCGACGAGTCCGGCGCGCACCAGGAACGGTTCGCACACCTCTTCCACCGTCGCGGCTTCTTCGCCGACGGCGACCGCCAGCGTCGACACCCCGACCGGTCCCCCACCGAAACCGCGCACCAGCGCACCGAGCACGGCCCGGTCGAGTCGGTCGAGGCCGAGTACGTCGACGTCGTAGACCTCGAGGGCGGACTGGGCGATCTCGCGGGTGATGAGGCCGTCGGCGCGGACCTCGGCGAAGTCGCGTACCCGGCGCAGCAGCCGGTTGGCGATGCGCGGCGTGCCTCGGGAGCGGCCGGCGACTTCGGCGGCGGCGTCGTGTTCGATGTGGACGCCGAGGATGCGGGCCGAGCGCAGCAGGATCTGCAGCAGTTCGTCGGGGTCGTAGAAGTCCATGTGGCCGGTGAAGCCGAACCGGTCGCGTAGCGGGCCGGTGAGCGCGCCCGAACGCGTGGTGGCCCCGACCAGGGTGAACGGGGCGATGTCGAGTGGGATGGAGGTGGCGCCGGGACCTTTGCCGACCACCACGTCGACCCGGAAGTCCTCCATCGCCAGGTACAGCATTTCCTCGGCAGGGCGGGCCATGCGGTGGATCTCGTCGATGAACAGCACGTCGCCTTCGACCAGGTTCGACAGCATGGCGGCCAGGTCGCCCGCGCGTTCCAGGGCGGGCCCGGAGGTGATGCGCAGGGCGGTGCCGAGCTCGCCGGCGATGATCATCGCCATGCTGGTCTTGCCGAGCCCGGGCGGCCCGGACAGCAGGACGTGGTCGGGGGTGGCGCCGCGTTGCCGGGCGCCGCGCAGGACGAGGGCGAGCTGTTCGCGCACGCGTGGCTGGCCGATGAAGTCGTCGAGCGAGGTGGGGCGCAGGCCGGTCTCGGTGTCGCCGTCGGTGCTGAGGTACCGGGCGGCGAGGGCGGATTCGTCGGTGTCGAACTCGTCGTCCATGGGTTACCTGTTCTTGCCGAGCAGACCGAGGGCGGCGCGCAGGGCCACGGAGGTGGTGGCGGCGGGCTGGTCGGCCAGGACCGTGTCGACGGCCTGTTCGGCCTGCTTGGCCGGGAAACCGAGGCCGATGAGCGCTTCGACGACCTGCTCGCGTACCGGGGTGACCGTGGTTTCGGCGCCGGGCGGTCCGGCCGGAACCGGCACCAGGTTCACCTTGTCGCGCAGTTCGACGACCATGCGTTCGGCGCCGCGTTTACCGATGCCGGGCACCCGGGTGAGGGCGGCGACGTTGCTCTCCGCCAAGGCTTTTCGCAGCGCCTCGGGTTCGAGGACGGCCAGGACCGCCATGGCCAGGCGTGGGCCGACACCGGACACGGTCTGCAGGAGGCCGAACAGGTCGCGGGCTTCGGTGTCGGCGAACCCGAACAGCGTCATCGAGTCCTCGCGCACGATCATGGCCGTGTAGAGGCGGGTTTCCTCGCCTCGGGTGAGGCCGCCGAGGGTGGCGGGGGTGGCGTTGAGGCGGTAGCCGACGCCCGCGGCTTCGATCACCACATGGTCGAGCGCGATCTCGAGGACCTCACCGCGTACCGACGCGATCACCCGCGTACCACCTTCCGTTGTTCGGCGAGCCGTTGTTCGTAGCGGCGACGCACCTCGTCGGCCTTCGCCTGTGCGGCCGCCATCCGGTCGAGCAGCGGCGCCCGCCAACAATGACAGATCGCCAGGGCGAGCGCATCGGCGGCATCGGCCGGTTTCGGTGCGACCTGCAGGCCCAGGATTCTGGTCACCATGGCGGTGACCTGCGCCTTGTCGGCCGAACCATTGCCCGTGACAGCGGCTTTCACCTCGCTGGGGGTATGGAATGCCACCCGGATGCCGCGCCGCGCCGCTGCCAGCGCGATCACCCCACCGGCCTGCGCGGTTCCCATGGCGGTACGCACATTGTGCTGCGCGAACACCCGCTCGATCGCCACCGCCTCGGGGCGATGGGTGTCCATCCACTCCTCGGCGGCGTCGGCCACCGCCATCAACCGCAGAGCCAGCTCGGCCTCCGGCGGTGTCCGCACCACGCCCACATCGAGAGCGACGACCTTACGGCCGGGACCGCTGTCCACCATGCTGAGCCCGCACCGGGTGAGCCCGGGATCGACGCCCATCACCCGCACCGGCAGCCCCTTCGAAGACACGAACAGTTGTTCGAAAGTCTAAAGCATTGCGGCACACTGCCCGACCAGCGACACGAGCCGGTCGCCGCGCTCAGGGCAGGCCGAGTAATGCGGGCTCGCTCGCCCGTTCGGCCCAGATGCGCCTCGGTTCGTGCAGGAGTTTGCGCTCGGTCAGGTCGAGCATGCCGCTCAGGTACGACACGGTGGCGGCGAGTTCGCCGTCGTCGCGGCGCAGTTCGTGTTCGACCCGATAGGTCTTGCCGGTCCCCCACTCCCAGCGGCAGTCGACCTCGACGGTGTCGCCGGCGCGCAGCTCGCGCAGGTAACGCACGGTGAGTTCGAGATTCACCGGCCCGATGCCGTCGGCCAGCATGTCGGCAACCGACACACCGGCCGCACCTACGCACGCGAACCGCGCGTGGTCGGCGAACTGCTGATAGGCCGCACCCGTCACGTGTTGTTGCAGGTCGAGATCGGACACTCGCACCGGGATCCGCACCCGAAACGGCAGAGCATTTTCCGTCATGCGCGCCAGTGTGGCAGCCGGGTCCGACACGTTCCGGTCTTCAGTCGACCTGATCCTCGACGGCTTCGAATCAGGCAGAGTCACGCAGTAGACCCAGCCTGCCTGCGGCACAGAGACTTTCACGCGCGGATACCGTCCGGCGGCATCCACGGATACATCCCTAGCAGCCGCTCAGCTGCCCGCACTCAGCTCGTCGACAGCGCGGCCGTGAATGCGGCGAGGGCGCGGTCATCGAACAGTACGAAACGCACCTCCTCGACCGCTGTATCGGTGGCGCGCACTGTTTCCACGGCAATGCGGGCGCCGTCGTCCATCGGCCAGCCGTAGATGCCGGTGGAGATCGCCGGGAACGCCACCGTGTGAGCGCCCAATTCGTCTGCCACCCGCAGGGATTCGCGGTAGCAGGCGGCCAGCAGGGTCGAGCGGTCCTCGGTCGCCGACCAGACCGGGCCGACGGTGTGGATCACCCAGCGGGCGGGTAGCCGTCCTGCTGTCGTGGCGACCGCCTGCCCGGTCGGCAGGCCCTTGCCGTACCGGGAGGCACGCAGATCGCGGCACGCCGACAGTATCTCTGGCCCACCTTTGCGGTGGATCGCGCCGTCGACTCCGCCACCGCCGAGCAGCGAGGAGTTCGCGGCGTTCACGACCGCGTCCACGTGCTGTTCGGTGATGTCTCCGCGTACCGCCTCGATCCGGGTCATACCGACATTGTGCTGGTCACGCCGATATCCCCGCTAGCTCATCGGGGGCGGCGTACCGTCGAGGTCGACCTGTTGTCCGAGGCGTTCGAGCGAGGGAGAACCGCGTCATGCCGATGCCGACCGGCGAGATCGTACCGACCGAAGACGGGCGCGACCTGGTGATCACCCGGTCACTGGCCTTACCGATCGAGCAGGTGTGGGGACGGTTGACCGATCCCGACCTGACCGCGGGCTGGTACGGCACCTGGGAGGGGGAACCCGGCGCCGGGAACATGATCCAGGTGCAGTTGCGGTTCGAGGACGGGCAGCCCTGGACCGAGATGCGCATCGACGACTGCACCCCGCCGGTGCGTCTGGCTGTGTCCTCGGCCGATCAGATCGGGCTGTGGCGCATGGAGGTGACCCTGCTCGACACCGGCACCGCCACCCAGGTGCGCCTGGTCCACCACCTCACCTCCGAGTACCAGCTGGCCGAGACCTCGCAGATCGGCCCGGGCTGGGAATACTACGCCGACATGTTCGTCGCGGCCTGTACCAACACCGAACGACCCGACTTCGCCGACTACTACCCGGCACTGGCCGACCACTACCGGGAGTAGAAACACGAACCGCCCCAGCCGAATTCACGGGCGGGGCGGTACGCGGGGGAAGATCTATTCGTCGTCGAGCTCGGCGGCGACCTCGTCGGAGATGTCGACGTTGGTGTACACGTTCTGCACGTCGTCGCTGTCTTCGAGGGCGTCGATCAGCTTGAGCACCTTGCGGGCACCTTCGGCGTCGACCGCCACCGACACCGACGCCTGGAAACCGGACTCGGCCGAGTCGTAGTCGATGCCCTTGGCCTGCAGCGCGGTTCGCACGGCGATCAGATCGCCGGGCTCGCTGATGATCTCGAAGGCCTCGCCGTGGTCGTTGACCTCTTCGGCGCCGGCATCGAGGACTGCGTCGAGGACGTCGTCCTCGGTGAGGCCGTTCTTCTCGAGAGTCACCACACCCTTGCGGGCGAACAGGTAGGACACCGAACCCGGGTCGGCCATGTTGCCACCGTTACGGGTCATCGCGACGCGCACCTCACCGGCGGCGCGGTTGCGGTTGTCGGTGAGGCACTCGATCAGCACGGCGACACCGTTGGGCCCGTAGCCCTCGTACATGATGGTCTGCCAGTCGGCGCCGCCGGCTTCCTCGCCGCCGCCACGCTTGCGGGCGCGCTCGATGTTGTCGTTGGGGACCGACGACTTCTTGGCCTTCTGGATGGCGTCGTACAGCGTCGGGTTGCCCGCCGGGTCACTGCCACCCGTGCGAGCCGCCACCTCGATGTTCTTGATCAGCTTGGCGAAGAGTTTGCCGCGCTTGGCGTCGATTCCCGCCTTCTTGTGCTTGGTGGTGGCCCATTTGGAGTGGCCGCTCATGCCCTACTTCCTTCAGGTCGGTTGCGCGTCTGCCCGGGCGGACAAGCTCGAACCAGCCTACTCGTGCCCGCCACGCCGGTGGACGCGGAGGTTCACCCCGCCTTGCGCACGAGGTCGACGAACAGCTCGTGCACCCGAAGATCACCCGTGACCTCGGGATGGAACGAGGTCGCCACGACATTGCCCTGCCTGGCGGCCACGATCCGGCCCTGCGCCGGGCCGTGCGGCACCCGCGCCAGCACCTCGACGCCGTCACCGACCCGCTCCACCCACGGCGCGCGGATGAACACCGCGCGCACGGGCGTGTCGAGGCCGGTGAACTCCAGGTCGGTCTCGAACGAGTCGACCTGGCGGCCGAAAGCGTTGCGGCGCACCGTCATATCGATGCCGGACAGATGCTGGGCGTCGGGCCGGGTGTCGAGCACCTCGGAGGCGAGCAGGATCATGCCCGCGCACGACCCGAACGCGGGCAGGCCGTCGCGCAGCCGCGCGCGCAATGGTTCGAGCAGGTCGAAGGCCTGCAGCAGCTTGGAGATGGCGGTCGACTCGCCGCCGGGCAGCACCAGCCCGTCGACGGCGGCCAGCTCGGCCTCGCGGCGCACCAGCACCGGTGCGGCGCCGCAGTGGCGCAGCGCGGCCACGTGTTCGCGCACGTCACCCTGGAGCGCGAGGACACCGATCGTCGGCGTGGATGTTGCGTTCACAGCCGCTGAGCTTACGAGCCCGGCCGGTGTGGGCGCGCTCACGCCTCACGCGGCGTGCGGATGAGGCCTTCCTGCACCACGGCGGCGACGAGATTGCCCTCGCGATCCCAGATCCGGCCACCGGTGAGGGCGCGGCCGAAGCCCGCCGACGGCGAGGACTGGTCGTAGAGCAGCCATTCGTCGGCGCGGAAGGGACGCAGGAACCACATCGCGTGATCGAGCGAGGCGTCCTGGGTCGGTTCACCGGGGTGGGTCACCTTCGACGAACCGAGCAGCGTCATATCGCTCATGTAGGCGAGGGTGCACACGTGGAACAGCGGGTCGTCGGGCAGCGCGTTGCGGTAGCGGAACCACACCTGCTGCGGGGAGACGGTGCCTTCGCGGCGGGCGACCTGGTCCTGAGGGACGGTGCGGATGTCCCAGTGCTCCCATTCACGCATGGCCCACAACCGTTCCGGGCTCAGCGTGGTCTTGGCGTCGGGGAGGTTCTCGGGGCCCTCGACCACCGGCATCACGTCCTGGTGCTCCGGACCGACGTCGCCGCGGTGGAAAGAGGCGGCCATGGTGAAGATCGCCTCGCCGTCCTGCACACCGGTGACCCGGCGGGTGCAGAACGAACGCCCGTCGCGGATGCGTTCCACCTGGTAGACGGTGGGTGCTTCCGGGTTGCCCGGGCGAAGGAAGTAGCCGTGCAGCGAATGCACCTGGTAGGCGGGGTCGACGGTGCGCACCGCCGAGACCAGCGCCCGGCCCGCGACCTGACCGCCGAAGGTCCGCGTCAGCTGGGATTCCGTGGCCGCCCCACGGAAGATGTCGCGTTCCAGCCGCTCGACCTCGAGCGCCTCTTCGATTGTCGCCATGCGGACGAGATTATCGCTACGCGGACCGCACGGTTTGTCCGGCTCGGCGGCGCGAGGCGGGAATTTGCTGAAATGGGGTGGTGCCGTCGTTCACCCCCGTCTCCCCCGCCACCCTGGCCCGCCTGGTCGCCGAGCGGATATCCGAGCTGCCCGGTCGCCGGGTGGTTGCAGTCGACGCCGCCGATGCCGCCGAACCGGTCGCCTTCGCCCAGTTGGTCGCCGACACCCTGGCCGGGCAGGGCCGGTCGGCCGAGGTGGTGTCACTGCACGCCTTCGTCCGGCCCGCATCGCTGCGCATGGAGTACGGCCGAACCGACGAATGGTCTTATCGCACAGCATGGTTCGACTACGACGCGATACGCCGGGAGATCCTGGTTCCGCTGCGGACCGTAGGGCGCTGGCTGCCCGCGCTCTGGGACGAGGCAGGCGACCGGTCGGCGCGGGCGGGTATCCGGACGGCTCCGGCCGATCTCGTGCTGTTCGTGGCCGGGCCGATGCTGCTCGGCCGCGGACTCGACGTCGACCTGTCCGTGCGGCTCGAGCTCAGCGAGCAGGCGGCACTGCGCCGCACCCCACCCGAGCACCAGTGGACCCTGCCCGCGCTACGCGACCACGACGCTGAACATCCCGAGACCGCTACCTGGACGGTGCGCTGGGATCATCCGGACCGCGCGGCCCTGCGCACCGGCTGAAAACAGGCGAAAGCCCCGGCCGCAACGCGACCGGGGCTTCACGTGGCGCTATCAGGCGCAGGCGACCGACTGCTGGCCAAGGTTGGTGAGCATGGTGCAGGCCCACGACTTCTGGACCTTCCACTTGCCGTCCTCGGCGACGAACGGCACGTCGACCACATTGGTCTGGCCGTTGACGGTGAAGTTCGCCTTGGCGTTCACACTGTCACCGAACGACGTCACCTCGGTGACCTGCACCTGGGCACCGGCGTCGCGGGCGGCGACGGCCAGGCGGTTCGGCAGCTCGGGATCGGCCTCGCCGCCCTGCACGAAGTCCAGCTTCTGCTCGTTGGGCACCGAGGGGTCCAGCGCCGTGTTGAGCTGGGCGTTGAGCTCCTCCACCGTCGGCACGGGGGGCAGGTCCGCGGCAGCGGCCGTGGTCGTGGCCGGAGCACTGGTCGTGGACTTGGCGGCGGGCTTGTCGCCCTTGTCGTCACTGCACGCACTCATTCCCAATGCGGCGACCACGGCCAGGCCTGCGATCGCCACACGTCCGGTCCTACGAAGCTTCATCCACTCGTCCTTTGCGTCGGGTCAACAGTTTTCGCCCTGTGGGCGCCAACGGCACGGTACCGGCGCCACACGACGCAGGCCACGGTGCCTCGGCCAGGACGCTACCCAGCGTTTTTGAGGAAAGTCTGAGACGTGCCGGTACCACGCCTGTGAAGGCCCCTTTCAGCGCAGGGCGAGCATCGCGCCGACGAGGCGGGCGTGGGTGTCGGCATCGGCGGCGGCGATGAGTCCGTGCGGCGCGGAATGTAGTGGTTGACCTGCGATTCCGGTGACGACGCAGCCCGCCGCGCGGCAGATTTCCACCGCACTGGTGAAGTGGACGTTGTCGCGCAGGTCGCCGCCGGTGACATAGGCGGCGCGTCTGCCCGCGGCGACCCAGACCAGGGCGAGCGAGGTGGACAGCACACGCGGGTGGAAGTCGGCGGCGACGCTGTCGAGCAGGCGAGTGGGTCTGGACCACGGCAGCGGGTTGTCGAGGTCGATGTCGATCAGGCGGGTGCCCGCGTCGGGGCGCAGGACGGTGTCGGAGCCGTCGTGGCGGCGGTACGCGTTCTCGCCCGAGGTCCAGAACACCTCGCCGGTGAACGGGGCGCCGACGGCCGCGGCGCGGACAGTGTCCCCGATGCGCAAGGCGACATTCACCGCGACGAGCTGTGTGCCGACCGCGAAGTTCCTTGTGCCGCAGAGCGGGTCGACGAACCAGGTGCGGTCGCTGCCCGGCGATCCCGTGGTGCCGGACTCCTCGGCGACGAACCGGTCGTGCGGACAGGCCGCGGCGAGGACCTCGAGGATCGCGCGTTCGGCGGCCAGGTCGGTCTGGGTGGCGAAGTCGTCGCCCTCTTTGGCGTAGCGGGTGACGGGTGCGTGGAACGACGACCGGATCACCTGCGACGCGAGTTCTGTTGCGTGGATCGCGATTTCGACATCGGAGTGGTGCACCGTTCTCAGGCTACGGAGTCCGGAGAGGCCCGGGGCCGGATCAGCGCGCCAGGTACACCGCGAGCCCGAGGCCGAGCACGCCGACGGTCACCCGCAGCAGGTTCGGCGGGATCACCTTCACCACCGGCGGACCACACCACCCACCGACGAGCGCCCCCATCGCCAGCCCGAGCGCCGCGAACCAGTGCACCGGCCCGAACATCGCGAAGCCGAGAGCCGCGACCAGGTTGGCGATGCCGAGCAGGAAGCTCTTGAGAACCGATGCGCTCCAGACGGATTCGGAGGTGCACAGCAGCATCATCGATAGATAGATAACGCCCGCGCCTGCCCCGAAGTACCCGCCGTACACCGAGATCAACAGGATCCCCAGCGGCACGATCCACGGCGCGCCCAGCTCCCCCACATGCTTGCGAACCACCGGCTGCACCAGCAACGCGATCGACGCCGCCGCCACCAGGAACGGCACCACCACCTCGAAGGTGCCCTCCGGCGCCACCAGCAACGCCAGCGCACCGAGCAACCCACCCAGTGCCGACAACCCCGCCCACCACACCAGGGTCCGCCCCCGCCCGGTGAGCTCCCGCCCCGAATTCGCCGTGGCCCCCACACCCACCGCCACCATCGCCACGGTATTGGTCACATTCGCCGACACGGGCGGCAACCCGACCGCCAACAGCGCCGGATAGGAAACGATCGACGCCATCCCGGTGACGAACCCGATCAACCCGGTGAAGAATCCCGCGACGACCAGCAAGAAGAAGTCGAGCACGGTCACAGACCGACTGTACGGTACGCCCATTCGGTAGTGCCCCAGGGGCGATCACCGGACCCTGCCGCTCGCACCTGGACTTCCGAACACGTTCCGAATACGATGGATCCATGCGCACGTCAGGCCTACCCGCCCGGACCCGACGCTCCTCCGACCTGAGCAAACACTCCGCGGAGGTCTTCGCCGAGGCCGAGAATCATCCCGTCACGGTGACCCGCCGCGACGGCGAGGCGCTGGTGCTGATGTCGCAGCGCGAGGCCGAGGGGCGCGCACGCCTGCTCGAGTTCGCCGCCCAGCTCATCACCGTCACCCTCGACGACAACGGCTCGCTCGCCGAGCGCATGTCCAAGGCATTTCCATGGATGCTCGCACTGTCACCCGCCGACCAAGCCACTTGCGCACATGACCTCGTGGATGCCGCCCGCGCATCGTTCTCCACCGACCAGCCGCACCTCGCGATCGCCGAACTGACCTCTTGGAAGGAAACAGCGACCGCGATCGCCGCCGGATTGGGCAGTACGAACCTGGAGTGGCTGGACGGCGACGACACTGTCGAGCGCCCATAGTGGCGGCCGCCAAGAAGGGCGAGCTTGTCCCACGCCCCGCGCGAAAGACCGAGTACGAGATCCGCTTCGCCACCGCAGACGCCCAGAAGGGCTGGCGGGATCTGGTCGCGACCATCCGCAACCCGATGGCGGAAGCGTGGGACTTCCTCACGCGCACGCCGCTGTCCACGACACCGACCAACTACCCCCTCCGCGGTGAGCTGGGCACGATCTCGCGCGGTTGAGCGCGGCACGAACGCTGGCAGCACAAGCCGACAGCGAAAGGCACCGCGCGCATCTGGTTCTACGTCCATGAGCACACCGTCTTCCTGGAACAGGTGCACACCAGCCACCCGAACGAGACGAAGTAGGTGGCGTTCTACGGAAATGGTGGGCGGCGCGTGATGCGCCGCCCACCGATTGCTTGTGCCCGAAGGGATTACCAGCCGCGCTCGGCGAGGCGGTGGGGCTGGGGGATCTCTTCGACGTTGATGCCGACCATGGCTTCGCCGAGGCCGCGGGAGACCTTGGCCAGGACGTCCGGGTCGTCGTAGAAGGTGGTGGCCTTGACGATGGCGGCGGCGCGCTGCTCGGGGTTGCCGGACTTGAAGATGCCGGAGCCGACGAAGACGCCCTCGGCGCCGAGCTGCATCATCATGGCGGCGTCGGCGGGGGTGGCGATGCCGCCGGCGGTGAACATGACGACGGGGAGCTTGCCGGTCTGGGCGACCTCGCGGACCAGCTCGTAGGGGGCCTGCAGCTCCTTGGCGGCGACGAAGAGCTCGTCTTCGGACAGGGAGGTCAGGCGGCGGATCTCGGCGCGGATGGTGCGCATGTGGGTGGTGGCGTTGGAGACGTCACCGGTGCCCGCTTCGCCCTTGGAACGGATCATGGCCGCGCCCTCGGTGATACGGCGCAGGGCCTCACCGAGGTTGGTGGCGCCACAGACGAAGGGGACGGTGAAGTTCCACTTGTCGATGTGGTTGGCGTAGTCGGCGGGGGTGAGGACTTCGGACTCGTCGATGTAGTCCACGCCGAGGCTCTGCAGGATCTGCGCCTCGACGAAGTGGCCGATACGGGCCTTGGCCATCACGGGGATGGAGACCGCGGAGATGATGCCGTCGATCATGTCCGGGTCGCTCATCCGGGACACGCCACCCTGGGCGCGGATGTCGGCGGGCACCCGCTCGAGCGCCATGACCGCGACGGCGCCTGCGTCCTCGGCGATCTTGGCCTGCTCCGGGGTGACCACGTCCATGATCACACCGCCCTTGAGCATCTCGGCCATGCCGCGCTTCACGCGGGCGGTGCCGACGGTTGATGTGGTCTCGGGCGTAGTCACGGCATTCTCCTGGGTCATGTGCACCTAACGGGCAGACTGTGTGGTCTCCTGCGATTCTAGGTGGCCGCCGAATCAGGGTTCATAGCCAGTCGGAGCCCACTGGACTGGTCGCGACCTGGGACGATACCGCCGACCACCGCATCTGGACCGGCTGCGGACCGCGCGGCGTGAGGCGACACACACGGCCGGGCTCAGCGAATGGACCGGACCACCGGTTCGGTGTCGTCGCCGACGGCGCCGATCGCCTCGGCGAGCAACTCGTCGAGGTGGTACGGGTACACCGCCTCGCCGGTGGCGTCGAGGGCACGGATGTCGGCGGGCGTGCACCACCGGTGGTCGGTGATGGTCCGCCGTTCCAGCGCGGTGAGGTCGGCGGGCCGCCAGGCGAAATTGGGGGCGCGCAGGACGAAGAACAGTTCTTCGGAACGGATGAGTTCGCCGTTGAACGGGAACACCGCGACCCGCCGCCACAGCGGACCACGCAACGCGGCCGGATCGATCCGCTGCCCGGTCTCCTCGTACACCTCGCGCACCGCCGTTTCGCGCAGGCTCTCGCCCGGTTCCACGCCGCCGCCGACGGTGAACCAGAACGCCACCTCGGGAACCATCGGGTCGTGTCCGCGCAGCAGCAGCACCCGGTCCTGTTCGTCGAGCAGCACCACGCGCGCCGAGGTGCGCGTGGTGTGCACCTCGAGCCCGGTGGACGCGGCCGGTGTCGCGCGTTCGGTGATCTCGAAATAGGTCGGCAGTGGCGCGGTACCGCCCAGGTGCAGCCAGCGCACCGGTCGGCGGGTGCGCAGGGCGAGGGTGTCGCGCACGGCGTCGTTGTGGAATCGGCGCGCGATGAGCACCCTGGCCTCGGCGTCGGCGAGTTCGGCGACGAGCTGGGGTCGCAGCTGACCGATGTCGATCGTCGACAGCGCGGCCGAGAGCTGGTTCTCGATGGTCTCGCGATCACCTCGATCGGCGCGTTCGGCCCAGTCGGCCAGGGCGGCGAGTTGTCCCGCCCTTTCGGACCGCACCGGATCGGTGCTCGCCGGGCCCGCGATGGCCATGGCGACCGCGCGAGCGACCACCGCGCGCCGGGCCAGTGCCGCGTCTAGGGCCTGCCAGGACCGGTCCGAGCGCACGTGCAGCCGGTCGAGCCGGTTGGCGGTGGACGCCGCCCACACACCGAGCGCGAGCACGAGCAGGGCGACCAGGCCGAGAACGAGAATCGCGGTCGCGGAGAAGGTGATCATCCGGCGGCCCGCACCCCGTTGTCGCCGACGGTGACGGTCTCGTACACGCGCAGGATCTGTTCGGCGACCACCGGCCAGTCGTAGGCGGCGACCACCTGGGTGGCGGTGCGCACCAACCGGTCGCGGGTGTCGTCGTCGGTGAGCAGCGTGTCGATGGCCTCGGCCAGCGCTTCCGCGTCGCCCACGGGGGTGAGCAGACCGGCGCTGCCGTCGCGCAGCACACGGCGGAAGGCGTCGAGTTCGCTGGCCACGACCGGCGTGCCCGCCGCCATGGCCTCGATGAGGATGATGCCGAAGCTCTCCCCACCCAGGTTCGGTGCCACGTACACATCGGCGCTGCGCAGCGCGGCGGCTTTCTCGGCGTCGGAGACCTGACCGAGGAAGCGCAGGTGCCCGGCGTGGGGGCCCGCCTCGCGGCGCAGCCTGTCCTCGTCACCGCGCCCGACGATCAGGATCTCCACGTCGGGATGACGTTCGACGAGCGCGGGCAGGGCGGCGAGCAGCACGTCCATGCCCTTGCGCGGCTCGTCGTAGCGGCCGAGGAACAGCACCGTCTTGCCGGCGCGGGGGTAGCCGTCGAGCAGCGGACCGCGCGCGAACGCCGACACATCGACCCCGTTGGGAATCTCCACCGCATCCGACCCGAGCGCCTCCACCTGCCAGCGCCTGGCCAGCTCCGACACGGCGATCCGCCCGCTGATCTTCTCGTGGTACGGGCGCAGCACACCCTGAAAAGTGCTGAGCACCAACGACTTCGTGGTCGAGGTGTGGAAGGTCGCCACGATGGGGCCTTCGGCGATCTTGAGCGCGAGCATCGACAGACTCGGCGCGTTGGGTTCGTGGATGTGCAGCACGTCGAAGTCGTTGCTGTCGATCCAGCGGCGGATGCGCGTGTAGGCCATCGGCCCGAACGACAGTCGCGCCACCGACCCGTTGTAGGGGATGGCGACGGCGCGACCGGCCGAGACGACGAAGTCGGGCAACGGCGTGTCGTCGGACGCCGGGGCGAGCACGCTCACCCGATGACCGCGCTCGATGAACACTCGTGCCAGCTCGACCACATGTGCCTGCACACCGCCGGGCACGTCGAAGGAGTACGGGCAGACCATGCCGATCTTCACCGCACGTCACCCGCCTTGGCCGCGGCGATCCGGGCCAGTCGTTCCGGCGACAGGTCGGCTTCCCACAGAGGCTGCAGCATGTGCCAGTCGGCCGGGTGCCGGGCGATGTTCGCCGCGAACTCGTCGGCGAGCAGCTGTGTCGTCGCGGCCACTCCGCCCGAGACGTCCAGCGGCGCACCGGCTTTCAGACCCCACCCTTCGGTGCCGTCGGCCTCGGTGGTGAACCAGGCGTGCACCGGCATCAGCGCGGCGCCGGTCTCGATGGCGAGTTTGGCCGCACCGGCGGGCATCCAGGTACGTTCGCCGAAGAAGTTCACCGGCACACCGCGGCCGGTGAGGTCACGTTCGCCCATCAGGCACACGATCCGGTTCTGCCGCAACCGTTCCGTCAGTGGCACGAACGGTGGCTGTTCACCGCCGGTGAGCGGGAACACCTCGAAGCCGAGGCTCTCGCGGTAGGCCACGAACCGTGCGAACAGCGATTCGGGCTTCAGCCGTTCGGCGACGGTGGTGAAGGTGTCGTAGTGCTGGACCAGCCACACCCCGGCTATGTCCCAATTGCCGGAATGCGGCAGGACGAAGATGACGCCACGCCCGGCTTCGAGGCCGGCGTCGACGTTTTCCAGGCCGTGGACGTAGTAGTCGATGGTGCTGTGGTCCATGCTCGGCAGCCGGAACGCCTCACGCCAGTACCGGGCGTAGGAACGCATGCTCGCCCGCATCAGGTCGTCGGGAACGTCGGCCGGTGCTACGCCGAGCACGCGGGCCAGGTTGCGGCGCAGCTGCGGCGGTCCGCCGTCCTTGGTCGCACGGTCGGCGCCGAAGTCGAAAGCCTTGCGCACCAAGGATTCCGGCGCCGAACGGACCAGCCGCCACCCCGCCGCATAGCCCCAGTCGCTGAGCCGTTCGCTGATGGTCACGACGCCGTCTCCCCTGCCTGTTGTTGCGGCGCGGGCGGAATCACCGTGCGCGCGCCCGGCGAGTTGCGCACCGCCAGCACCCGCTGGAACACGGTGACGGTGCTGAGCACCGCCAGCACCCACATGGCCACGTACACCGCCCAGGTGAGCCAGCCGATGCCCCAGTGCCCGCCGATTCCGGTGAGCCCGGCACCGACGAGCACGATCACCAGCCGGTCCGGCCGTTCGATGATCCCGCCGTCGGCCGACAGCCCACTGGCCTCGGCCCGCGCCTTGGCGTACGAGATCACCTGCGAGGTGACCAGCACGATCAGCGTCGCGACGAACAGCTGCTTGCTGTGCTCGTGGTAGACCGCCCACCAGGCAAGACCGGCGAAGATCGCACCGTCGGCCACCCGGTCACAGGTGGCGTCGAGGACCGCGCCGTACTTCGTGCCGCCACCGCGGGCGCGCGCCATCGCACCGTCGAGCATGTCGAACATGACGAACAGCCAGATGACCATCGTTCCCCAGAACAGGTGACCGCTGGGAAACAGCGTCACCGCCGCGACGATCGTCGCGGCGGTGCCGATGAGGGTCATCGTGTCGGGGGTGAGCCCGGTCTTGACGAGCGCTTTGCCCAGCGGCGCAGTCGCTTTGGCAAACGTCTGCCGCCCGAAGAAGCTGAGCACGGTGTCCTATTCCTCCCACGCCTCCGCCAGCAATTGCCGCGTTTCGCGCAACAACTGAGGCATCACCTTCACCCCGCCGACCACGGTGATGAAGTTCGCATCCCCGCCCCAGCGCGGAACGATGTGCTGGTGCAGGTGGTCGGCGAGCGAACCACCGGCCACTCCGCCAAGGTTGAGTCCCACGTTGAATCCGGCGGGCCGGGAGACCCGTTTCATCACGCGGATGGCCTGCTGGGTGAACGACATCAGTTCCGCGCTCTCGGCGGGGGTGAGGTCTTCCAGGTCGGCTACCCGGCGGTACGGCACCACCATCATGTGTCCTGGGTTGTACGGGTACAAGTTGAGCACGGCGTACACCTGCTCGCCGCGGGCGATGATGAGTCCGTCCTCGTCCGACATCTTGGGGATGTCGGTGAACGGGTGCCCGGTGGCGTCCTTGGGCTTCACCTCGCCGGTGATGTAGGACATCCGGTAGGGCGTCCAGATCCGCTGCAACCGGTCGGGCCTGCCCGCCCCGGCGTCGACGATGGAGCCCGCCGACGCCTCGGCCTGTTCGCTCATGAGCTCGCCTTGACGATCTCGAAGCCCTCCGCCGTCGGCGAGGCGTTCTCCCGGTTGCCGACCCAGGCCACGATAGTGGCCACCGCGTCGTCGACGGGCACGCCGTTGACCTGGGTGCCGTCGCGGAACCGGAAGCTCACGGCGCCGGACTCCACGTCGCGGGCGCCGGCCAGCAGCATGAAGGGCACCTTCTGCGCGGTCTGGTTGAAGATCTTCTTCTGCATGCGGTCGTCGCTGCGGTCCACCTGGGCGCGCACACCGGCGTCGGTCAGCTGCTCGATCACCGAATCCAGGTGGGGCACAAAGTTTTCCGCCACCGGGATGCCGACTACCTGCACGGGCGACAGCCACGCGGGGAACGCACCGGCGTAGTGCTCGGTGAGCACACCGAAGAATCGCTCGATGGAACCGAAGAGGGCACGGTGGATCATCACCGGGCGCTGCTTGGTGCCGTCGGAGGCGGTGTATTCGAGGTTGAACCGTTCGGGCAGGTTGAAGTCGAGCTGGATGGTCGACATCTGCCAGGTACGGCCCAGTGCGTCCTTGGCCTGCACGGAGATCTTCGGGCCGTAGAACGCGGCGCCGCCCGGATCGGGGACCAGCTCGAGACCCGAGGCCGACGCCACCTTCGACAGGGTTTCGGTGGCCTCTTCCCACAGCTCGTCGGAGCCGACGAACTTCTTCGGGTCCTTGGTCGACAGCTCCAGGTAGAAGTCGTCGAGACCGTAGTCCTTGAGCAGCGACAGCACGAAGTTCAAGGTGGTGGTGAGTTCGCCGTGCATCTGCTCTTTGGTGCAGTAGATGTGGGCGTCGTCCTGGGTCATGCCGCGCACCCGGGTCAGGCCGTGGATCACACCCGACTTCTCGTAGCGGTACACCGACCCGAACTCGAACATCCGCAACGGCAGCTCACGGTAGGAACGGCCTCGCGCCCGGAAGATCAGGTTGTGCATCGGGCAGTTCATCGGCTTGACGTAATAGTCCTGGCCGGGCTTGCGCACGGTGCCGTCGTCGTTGAGCTCGGCATCGAGGTGCATGGCCGGGAACATGCCGTCGCGGTACCAGTCCAGGTGGCCGGAGGTCTCGAACAGCGCGCCCTTGGTGATGTGCGGGGTGTTGACGAACTCGTAGCCCGCGTCGATGTGGCGCTGACGCGAGTACTCCTCCATCTCCTTGCGGATGATGCCGCCCTTGGGGTGGAACACCGGCAGGCCCGAGCCGAGCTCGTCGGGGAAGGAGAACAGGTCGAGCTCGAGGCCCAGCTTGCGGTGGTCGCGGCGCTCGGCCTCGGCCAGCAGGTGCAGGTACTCGTCCATCGCCTCGGTCGATTCCCAGGCGGTGCCGTAGATGCGCTGCAGGTCTTCCCGGTCCTGATCGCCACGCCAGTACGCGGCCGAGGAGCGGGTGAGCTTGAAGGCGGGGATGAACTTGGTGGTGGGGATGTGCGGGCCGCGGCACAGGTCGCCCCACAGCTTCTCGCCGGTGCGCGGGTCGAGGTTGTCGTAGATGGTCAGCTCGTTGCCGCCGACCTCCATGATCTCGGGGTCGTCGATGCCGGACTTGTCGCTGATGAGTTCGAGCTTGAACGGCTCACCGGCGAGCTCGACGCGCGCGTCCTCCACCTCGACCACCCGGCGCGAAAACCGTTGCGCGCCTTTGATGATCTTCTTCATCCGGGATTCCAGCTTGGCCAGGTCCTCGGGGGTGAACGGCCGCTCGACGCGGAAGTCGTAGTAGAAGCCGTCCTTGATCGGCGGCCCGATGCCCAGCTTGGCCTCGGGGAACTCCTGCTGCACCGCCTGGGCGAGCACGTGCGCGGCCGAGTGCCGGATCACGCTGCGCCCGTCCTCGCTGTTCGCGGCGACGGGCTCGACCTCGGCGTCTTCGGTGGGAACCCAGGACAGGTCCTTGAGTGCGCCGTCGGCGTCGCGCACGACGACAACGGTGTCGGGGCCCTTGGTCGGCAGACCCGCTTCCCGCACCGCCGCGCCCGCGGTAGTCCCGGCCGGCACGGTGACGAGCGCGACTGGGCTGATCGGTGCAGAGGTGGTCACGGGAATGCTCTCCTTGACGTCGCGTTCTGTGGGGCGGACCCCACAGCGGTGCGGGCCATCCCCGCACCGCGCCCAACTCTACTGGGGGTGGGATGGATCCCGGGGATCAGGCTTGCGACAGCAAGGCCGTTCGCTCGGCGGGTGGGCGTTTGGGACAACTGGTGCACATCGTGCAGGTGGGGACCTCGTAGACCAGGCAGCACGAGATCCGCTTGACGAAAGTGCGGTCGGCGAGGCTGACGAAGCGTGGGGCGGGTAGCCGGGAACCGACCTCGGCGGCGAGCTGTTCGCCCGCGGCCCGGGCGCCCGCGTCGAGGGCCCGATTGCCGATGGCGTCGGTGACGATCGCCCACAGGGCGGGCACCGCCGCCCCGGAAACCGCCGCTACCTGCGGGATCACGACTGCCAGCGTCTCGCGCAAGGCGGTACCGACAACGGTGTCGCCGGGGGACGGCCGTTGCACAGCCTCGCGGGCGGCACCCGACGTGACGGGTGCGAAGGCGCGGAACCGCACTCGCTCCACTCCCCCGTCCGGGCGGATCTCGCACTCGAATTCGTCGAGGGCGGCCAGCGGGGCGGGATAGCCCTTCGCGTAGGCGGAGGTGATGGGCTCGACCAGGGCCGAGGCGACCATGCACCACCACAGGGTGCCGCCGACGCGCCGGGTCTCGGTGCCCCACGAGCGGCTCATCTCGGTGATCCTGGCCGATAGCCAGGCGGGATCGGTGAGCGCGCGGCCGGGGGCCGTGCTCACGACATCAGGGGACTGCGCAACCATGGCCAATCGACTCCGATCCACCCGCCGACCATCGAATATGTGCCGAGCAGCCACAACGTCACGACGACGAGGGCGAAGGTGGCGACCGCGCCCAGCGTCTTGATCACCCAGCCGCGCGAGGTGTACCAGTCCATGACGATCCGGTATTTGCCACGCACCCAGGTGAGGGTGTGGTGCGCCCACATGAACTCGGTGGCCAGGATGCCGAAGCCCGCGAACACGAGCGCCCAGCCGGGTCCCGGGTACGGGATCGTGATGATCCCGACGATCAGCACCAACCCACCGATCACGCCGACGGCGACGCGGTAGCCGGCGTTCAGAATAGGGCGGGCGGCAATGCCTTCCCGGAAGGCGCGCCCGCGATCCTTGATCGCGTCCCACCGTCCGGGCGAGCCGGAGGCGGTGGCCACGGTGTCGGATTCGGCGCGGTCGGCGGTCGGCTCGCTGGTCATTGTGTCAGCCTAACGAGCCGACCGCCGGCCGGTCACAGTCCGACGCCGATGTCACCGTCGATGGTTCGGACGCCGTCGGCGGTCACCTCGAGCACCCGGGCACCGGCGATGTCGAAGAACAGCCCCGACACGACCAGCCCACGCTCCTCGACGGCACGCCGCACCGCGGGATGACGATGCAGCGTTTCGATCTGTACGGCCACGTTCACCATGCTGAGCTGGTCGATCTCGTCGAAGCCCGCTGCCCTGGCCGCCCGGACCACCGGGTGACCGGCGCGGAACCGCTCCAGGCTGGCCTCGGCGTGCGCGAGCCAGGAACTGAGCCCGCCCTCGGCGTCGGCGCCGGTGTAGACCGCCTTCATCGCCCCGCAGGCGGAGTGCCCGCACACCACCACCGAGCGCACCGCGAGTTCGTCCAACGCGAACGCCAGCGCGGCCTCGACGGAGTGGTCGCCGGTGATCGGCACCAGGTTGCCCACGTTGCGCACGGTGAACAGGTCACCGGGACCGCTGGAGGTGATCACGTTGGGCACGATCCGTGAATCGGCGCAGGTGAGGAAGAACGAGTCGGGGTCCTGCCGGTCGCGCAATCCGTCCAGGTGCGGCCGCACCACGTGGGCGTGGCTGCGATGGAAGGCCGACACACCGGCCCGCAGTGCGTCGCCGCCGGAGGCGCGGTGGCGCCACGGTCCGAGGAACTCGTCCCACACCTGCCGCCCGAAGCCACGGGCGGGCGGCGCCGCGCCGGCACCGGCCATCCGCGCGCTGCCGATCTCCACGAAATCGACACGGCCACCCGAACTTTCCAGCTGACGCTGCCAATCCTCGATGGCCTCGAAGGCGGCGTGGTCGAGGAAGTCGACGGTCATCTCCACCGTCACCTCGGCACCGGCGGGTACCTTGGCCAGTTCCGAGGACAGCTTGGGCAGTGCGAGGAAGGTGCACGATCCGTCGATGCGGACCAGCCAGCGCGCCCCCACCGGCACCGCGCTCACCTGCACACGCACCACCCGCCACAGCAGCAGCGCGAAGGCGAGCCCGAGCCCGAGCAGCACGCCCTCCAGCAGGTTCAGGAACACGACGCCGAGCACCGTGACGAGGTAGATCAGCAGGTCACCGGTCCGTTTGGCGGACCGGATGTGGGCGATCTTCACCAACTGGATGCCGATCACGATGAGCAGACCGGCCAGCGCCGCCATCGGGATCTGCTCCACCAACCCGACCAGCGCCACCGAGAACACCAGCACCCAGACGCCGTGCATGATCGCCGAGGCACGCGAGCGCGCGCCCGCGGCCACATTGGCCGAACTCCGCACGATCACACCGGTGATCGGCAGACCGCCGACCAGGCCCGAAAGCACGTTCGCCGAGCCCTGGCCGACGAGTTCGCGGTCGAAATCGGTGCGCGGACCGGTGTGCATCTTGTCGACGGCGACCGCCGAGAGCAGGCTCTCCACGCTGGCGATGAGCGCGATGGTGAGCACCATCATGGCCACGCCCGCCCAGTTATCCGAGGGCAGCTGCGGCAGTTGCAGGGCGTCGAAGATCGAGCCGTCGAGGACGATGCGGTCGATGTCGGTGAACAGGAACGAGATCAGTGTGCCGACGACCACGGCGACGAGCGGGCCGGGCACCGCGCGCAAGGCCGGTGGGACGTACTTCCAGCCGAGCATCACCGCGATCACCACGGCACCGACGAGCGCGCCGCCGCCGTGCACGGACAGCAGCTGACCGGGCAGTTCGACGAGATTGCGCCATGCGCTGCTGTGCGAGGAACCGCCGAGCAGCACGTGGATCTGCTGCAGCGCGATGGTGATGCCGATACCCGCGAGCATCGCGTGCACCACCACGGGCGCCACGGCGAGGGCGGCGCGCGCGATGCGGCTCAGCCCGAACAGGATCTGCAGCACGCCGGCGGCAGCGACGATGAAACAGGTTGTCCGCCAGCCGAACTGGGTAATCGATTCGGCAACGACGACGGTGAGTCCGGCGGCGGGACCACTGACCTGCAGGACCGAACCGCCGAGCGAACCCGCGACGATGCCACCGATCACGGCGGCAACGAGTCCGGCGGCGACCGGTGCGCCGGAGGCTACCGCGATGCCGAGCGACAACGGCAACGCGACCAGGAAGACGACAATGGAGGCGGGCAGATCATGACGCAAAATGTTCTGCAACCGCGGTGCGCGGGACGGGTTTTCGGGGAGCGGCGCGACCTCGGGCTCGGGCGGAGCGAGATCTTGATCTACGGACATGTCTCTCCTTCGCGCAGGGAACCCCGGTGCGACGGCGAACCGGGAAGGAATGGCATCGGTGATCAATCTATTGGTAAAGATTTGGCAAAACCAGTGTGCCGCAACAACAGTGGGAGTGGCCATAATCTCGCGGCCATCGTGTTGTGGCCCACAGCAATTCGCTATCGGTGAGCCAGGACACACCACCCCGCCACCGTGACGCGCCGAACGGCCGTAACAGTGTGCGGCAGCGCAGAATTCACAACGCCCGAACCATTGACGGTAGCCATCATTCTCCTTCGCCGGAGCGGTGAGGCGTCCGGTTCATCGGTCGAACATGCACTGGCAACAGACACTGAGCTGCGAGAAGAGCCCTCGGAAACGGGCCGGGATCAATAGTAAAGACTTACCCAAGCTCGCGAAAAGGTTCCGACCCGAATTGCTACGCAACTGTGATGTGTGCCACAAATAACGCCGGTGGGTGCACGTGCGGCCGTACCGGGCGGTGACCTCAGCCGATCTGGACCACTCTGGCCCAAGCGGGCGGTCGGTCGGGGGCGTAGTACGGATCGTTCTCCGACACAGTGCGTTCCCGGCGGAACAGGCCGACGACGGTTCGGCAGGACGGGCGCGCCGACGGCCACGGTGTCTGGCCGTCGGTCAGTGCGACGAGGACGTCCGGTCGGGTACGCAGGGCCCGGGTGAAACCGGTCCGCAGGTCGGTGCCGCCACCTCCGATCAGGGTGATTCCCTCGGCGCGGCACACCGGGTCGGCGATGCGGGCCGCCGCGTCGCACGACCACACGGTGAGCAGGTCGTGGCGGCCGCCGAGGGTGCGGGTGATCGCGGCGACTTCCAGTAGGGCACTGCCCAATTCGTCGTCGCTGACCGACCCCGACGTATCGATGATCACCCCCACGCGTGGCGGTGTCCGGCGCAGACTCGGCAGCACCACCCCGGGCAGGCTCGCCGCGCGCCTGGCCGGTCGCCCGTACCGGTAGTCGGCACCCGCGCCCGCGGTCGCCGCCGAGCGCAGGGCGGCGCCGAGCAGATCGCGCCAGGGTTGCGGTGGGTGCAGCGCGTCCTTCGCCCAGCGCCGCCAGCCCGCGGGTGCGTCACCTGGTCGGCCGATGATGGCCTGGGCGACGCGGAAGCGCACCGCGTCGCGTTCCTGGGTGTCGAGCCCGGCGGCGCCGTCGGGGCCGAGATCCCAGGGGCGGTCCGCTCCGTCGGCACCGCTGCCGCAGTCGAGCCAGGCCATGTCCTCGGTCAGGCGGCCGAGGCGGAACTGCCGCAGGTATTCCTCCATCAGTTCGCCTTCGGCCAACCCCAACCGTGCGGGTGTGACCGCGCCATCGGGAACGACGAGGCCGTCGCCGAAGGCGTCGTCGTTGATCTCGGCGTCGGCGGCGATATTGCGGCGCAGTTGCTCGGCCGGTCCGTCCAGCCCGTGTACTCGGGCGAAGCGCTCGCCGCGGTCGTGGTGTTCGCGCAGCAGGTGCGAGACCTCGTGGACCAGCACCGAGGCCAGTTCCTCGACCGGTGTGCGGTCGACGAAACCCGGTGCGACATAACACCGCCAGTACCGGTCGACGCCCATCGTCGGCACCTGCCGCGATTCGACGAAGTGCAGGGCGAACAGCGCGGTGGCCAGGTAGGGCCGGGCCCGGACCGCATGCAGGCGGGCGGCGTAGAGCTTGTCGATGTCCGCGCTCATCGGCTCACCTTCGCCGCGACTCGGGCCGCCGCCCGGTCCGCGCGTTGCGAGATCGACACCACGCCCGCGAGTTCCTCGATCGCGGCGGGCACCACCCAGTCGTCGCGGCGCAGGGTGGCCAAGGTGGTGGCGGGCACGACGACCAGGTCCGGGGCGCCCGTCCGGACGGCCCGCACCAGCAGTGCCCACGCCGCGTCCCATCGCGCCCGGTTCGGGTGGTTGCGGACGGCGGCGACGACCCCGTCCAGGACCACCTGGCGCAGATCGCCACGCTCGGGCAGGTCGGCGGCAGCCGGGTCGGCGAGCAGGGTTTCCGGGTCGGGCAGGTCCATCCGGTCCATGCTGGTGAGCAGTTCGAATCCGGGTCCGTCACCGACGGTGCCGCGGATCAGCTGTGCGAGGACCTCGCGGTCGGCGCCCGCTGCGGTGGCGAAGGCGATCAGCCGCATCGTCATCTCCCAGCTGCGCGGTGAGGCCCACGCTCCGCCCCGCCGTGTTTCGGTCGTCGGCAGCTGATGTGCGAGCGCGGGGCGAGCGGTGAGGAGCGCACACACCGATCGGCGCGCGAAAGCGACTGCCTCCGGCAGCTTTTCGGCGTCCAGTCGCGGCAGCGTCGCCTTCGGCCAGGTGCCGCCGAGACCGCGTACGACCACCTCCGGGTCGTGGGTCCAGTGCAGATGTACGAAACGGTTGGCCAGCGGCGGGCTGAGTTCCCAGCCGTCGGCGGCGGACGACCGGGGGTTCGCCGCCGCGACGATGCGCACTCCCGGGGGCAGCCGCAAGGCACCGACCCGCCGTTCGAGCACCAACCGCAGCAGCGCCGCTTGCACGGCCGGTGGGGCGGTGGACAATTCGTCGAGGAACAGCAGCCCGCGTCCGGCTTGCGCGAGCTGCACCGCCCAGTCCGGCGGCGCCATGGGGACACCGTCGACGGCCGGGTCGGCGCCGGGAATCGGCAGACCTGAGAAGTCCGACGGCTCGTGCACACTCG
Source organism: Nocardia rosealba (assembly GCF_020216065.1). GTDB lineage: Bacteria > Actinomycetota > Actinomycetes > Mycobacteriales > Mycobacteriaceae > Nocardia > Nocardia rosealba. The sequence continues at coordinate 348,344 of NZ_JAIWNA010000003.1, read as the reverse complement.
CGATGACGGTGGTGAGTGGCAGGTCGAGGGATTCGGCGAGCTGGGTGAGCGCGGCGGTCTTGCCGATCCCGGGTTCACCCCACAGCAGTACCGGCAGATCGGCGGCGACGGCCAGGGTGAGCGCCTCGAGTTGAGGGTTGCGGCGTGGTTCGGTGGTGGTGCGGGCGAGCAGGTTCAGGAGTTCGTCGGCGACATCGAGTTGGGCAGTGTGCGGTCGGGGTGCGGTCGATCCACCTCGATGGGCGGGTAATGCCGGATCGGACATCAGGTTCGCGGCATACTGCGTGGACAGATCGGAAAAGTGCACAGTCATGAATCACCTTGGGGGTCTGAGAGATCGGGTGCCTGATGAGCTCGCCGCACGCCGGTGAATCCGGCGTGCGGCGGCAGGGTCAGGAAAGGACGTGGCGGTTGTCGTGGCGGGCCAGGCGCTGGAGGAGCTTGCGGTCGCGTCCGTGGCGCAGCCCAGCCCGCCGCAGGCGGTCGGCGAGGGGGCGCGGGGCGTCCTTGCCGAGACCCGCGTAGATCTCGGATCGGTACAGGCCGTAGGTGATCCGGCGGCGTGCCGCCCGGTCGATGGCGTCGCGCAGCGGTCCGTCCCGCAGCACGGCACCCGCGCCGAGCAGGTCCTCTACGACGGCCAGGGCTCCGGCGGTGTCGCCGTGGTCGAGACGTTCACGGACACCGTTGATCCAGTCCGGTCGGCGGTGCGCCGCATCGATCACGCGCAGGCACGGCAGGGCGACACCGGTCAAGGCCACCAGCAGTTCCTCCCGCGTGATCTCGGCCGGGTCGTGGTCGAGTGCGCTGAGCACCCCGTTCACCAAGCCGATCCGATGCGTCTCGCCTCGGCATTCGACCAGATGTGTCCGATGGTTCGTGATCCTCGTTCGGGTCGGCGGCCGACGCGCGGTCGGGACGAGTGCCTCGGCGACCAGCGGATGGAGTCGATCGGCTGTGATGGCACCGGCGCGCAGGAGGTCCAGGTCGGGAAGTGTCCAGGTGGCGGCATCGGGCAGGATCGGTAAGGCAGTCCGGCGGCCGCGTGGGTGGTCCGTCACGATTCGCACGACCGGACCCCACCCCGGCGCCGGTTCTCCCGACGCTGTCGGTACGGGTTCCACCTCCAGCACCGCATGCCGTCGAGCGCCGAATCGGACCAGTACCCACTGGGACGTAGCGCGTTCCGAGTCCGCCGGTTGCGCCCCGGCGCGCGCGACCATCGGCCGCCGCTCGGCGTGAAGCAACCGGATCGCCTCGGTGGCCCACTGCTCGACCGCGCAATTCGGCGGCACGATTTCGAACAATCCGGGATCGACGGCCGAGGTCGCGCCGACGACGAATCCCGCCGCGACGCTCGGATCACCGGTCCCGCCCGGCGATGCTCCGCACCGCATCCCCAGTTCCCCGGCTCGGCGGGCGTCCCAGAGGTGGCGGTGCAGGTCGAGTCGATAGCGCCGGTTCGGTCGCAGGTGCGGGTGCAGGCTCGGCGCGGTGTCGGAGCCGTCCCACATGGCGAGGCTGATGCGCTGACCGGCATCGGCCCACGCCGGTGCCGTCCGCACCACCAGATGCACGAATCCGTCACGAGCACTGGATGTTTCGCTCGCATATCGGGCCAACGTCAGCGTCAGGCCCGGCCGCAGCAACCCGTCGGGTGCGACTCTCGGCAGGTGCCAGCGCAGCAGATCCGGGGCCAGATACCGCAGATCGGTACGCACCCGAGCGGCGAGTTCACGGCCGTGTCTCCGGGCCAGCGCACGCAGATCGATATCGGCATCGACGTGTGCCGCAGCGCATGCCCCCACCCAATCACCGACACCACGCCGAGCGGTGGCCGCATCGATCATCGTCGGTGGGACGGCGAACTCGCGCACACGTAACCAGAGGGCGAGGCGGGAATCGAGCGAACAGGAAGCCGGTTCCAGGACCGGCGAGGGGCTCAACGGCCCGGGCGGAGGACGCCCTTTCCACTTGTCGTCATCAGCCGAGTATGCACAATCGGTCGCCACTCGACAAGCCGCAGCGGCGATCTCATCTCTCGGCGACCGCCGTCATCTGCCGGGCGGGCACCACCCACGCCGACATGCTCGACGTCCTGCTTCCCCGGACGTCGCAGCGGCCAGGACTACCCTCGAAAAATGGCCTCTACCTCGCACGACGAGCACGGACCCACGGCGCTCACCGTCGTCGGCGACCTGTGGTCACCAGCGTGCGCGGCGGTCCGGACCTTCCTCAGCCGCAACGAAATCGCTTGCCGCTGGATACAACCCGCCGATCCGGAGGCGCGGCGACTACTGGCCGCCCACGGGTTCGGCGCCGAGGACACGCCCGTCTTGATCGACTCCACCGGGCGGGCACTGCGACCGAGCGGCGAGGCACAGCTCGCGCAGTGGGTCGGACTACACACCGAACCCAGCTCGGGCAACTACGACTTGATGATCGTCGGCGGCGGTCCGGCAGGAATGGCGGCCGCCGTCTACGGCGCGTCGGAGGGGTTGCACACCGTCGCGCTCGAGCGGTGGGCGATCGGCGGGCAGGCCGGGCTGAGCTCCCGGATCGAGAACTATCTCGGTTTCCCCGACGGCATTTCCGGTGCCCAGCTCACCGATCGCGCACGGCGGCAGGCGGGCAAGTTCGGCGCCGAACTGGTGATCAGTTCCTGCGCCGACCAACTCGACGTCACTCCGAACGGCTTCACCGTGCGGTGCACGGGCGGCCTCGAGGTGTCGGCGAAATCGGTGATCATCGCGACCGGCGCCACGTTCCGCACCCTCGACGCACCCGGCGTCGACCAGTTCGCCGGGCGCGGCGTGTACTACTTCTCGGCGCTCACCGAGGCACCGCTGTGCGCGGGGTCCGTGGTGTACATCGTCGGCGGCGCGAACTCGGCCGGGCAGGCGGCGATCTACTTCGCCGAAGATGCGGCCCGGGTGATCATGCTGATTCGCGGCTCGTCGCTGACCGCCGAGATGTCGGCCTACCTCACCGAGCAGATCGAGGCGAACCCACGCATCGAGGTCCGCCTCGACACCGAGATCGCAGCCGCCGCGGGCAACACCCACCTCGAACGCCTCACCCTGCGCACCCGCAGCACCGGCGCACTGGAAGAAGTCCCCGCCACCTGGCTGTTCGCCTTCATCGGCGCCGACCCCGCAACCACCTGGCTCGGCCCCGCCTTCGCCCGCGACGCCAAGGGCTACCTCCTCACCGGCCCCGACATCGCCACCGTCACCGGCGATTCCTCCCCGTGGCCCCTCTCCCGCGCACCCCTCCACCTGGAAACCACCGTCCCCGGCGTCTTCGCCGCAGGCGATGTCCGCGCCTTCACCGGACACCGGGTGGCCGCCGCTGTCGGCGAGGGTTCCATGGCCGTGATGCTCGTCCACAAATACCTGCACGACTGATATCCAGACCGCTGCAGAGCCAGAAGAACTCCGTTAGTGTTGCACAGCAATGGATTTCACCTATGCAGACTCAAACCGATTCTCTCGCTTCGCGTAACAGCACGGTCTTCGCCTGCGATTCTCTGCGTGGGGCCACACCGAGCGAGGGGATCCGCCCATGGACGCCGTGTACCAGCAATACGCATCGGAAATGCACGAACGTTTCGGCTTCCTGTCGACGTGGCTACCCTCGGGCCTGGTAGAGCCGGGCGATGTCGGCGTCCTTGTCGAGGGCAGGTTCGAGAAGGTGACAACGCTCGCGGCCCTGGGCATTCAGTACACGCTCAACCAGCCGGGTCATAAAGGACATCTAGACTACTCGTCCGCGCGGACGGTTCGGGTCAACGAAACCACCGACCTCGACGCTGCAGGCGTGTTGTTCAGTTCCCTCACCATCAACTTCGGCGGCAGCGGAGCAACCTTCCTCCAGGCGGACGACACATATGAGCTGACCATCGCCGACTTGCACCTACTCGAAGGCGAGTTGAAGCAGAGATACGCCCAACGGCAATGGCCACCCGAATACCTTGTGGTCCACAAAGTTCTGCGGACCGGCCCCGCTGTTGTCTTCGTATCCGACGAGCGCGACGCCACAGTCGGGTTGCGACTCGAAGCCACCGGTGGGCCGGTCCCCATCGCCCGGGCCGCCGCCCGGCTGACGGTGACCAGCCGGGCGGGGCTGGCAGTCAATCTGATCGCACCGGAAACGTCTACTCCCTTGTTCAATGCCGTGCAGTTGCGGAAACGGCTGGGCGGCAACACGTATCTGAAGTTCCGAAACGACGCAGGCGACGCGGGCCTGGTGCCGCTACGGTGGCCCACAGCGCTCGAAGAAACCGCACAATCGGTCGATCCATGACCGCCCCGGCGCACTTCCCCCGCACCGTCGGCCTCGGCGAAGCGATCCGGCTCGCTCAGTGCATCGCCTGCGAAGGCGAGCAACTGGTCGGACCCGAGGAGCTGTTCCTCGCCGTCGTGGTGGGCGCCGAGCCGGGAACGAGGTGCCGTTCGGTGCTCCACCGGCTCGGCATCGACCGCGCGTTCACCGAGCAGGACCATCTCGAACTAGTAGCGCTGTCGACCCGATTCGGCTCCCGATCCGGCGATGTCGGTCTCACCGACGCCGCACAAGCCGTCCTCGACCGCCTGCCGTACTGGGCCGCACGCACAGGTGACCGCAGCGCGGACACATCCCATCTACTGCTGGCGTGTCTCGAACAGCCGGAAATGTCCACGGTGGTCGGGCAATTCGGCGCGACGACGAACGACATTCTCCGCACCGCGCTGGCAGTCCGCCGCTCGGTGGCACCAGCAGACCGTCCCGTCGAGTCGGCGGGGCCGATTCTGTCGGCCCGTCGCCACGACCGGCCGAGCACCCATGTGTTCGATGCCGTTGAAAGCCGCGACGAACCCTTTCGCACGTACACATCGATGATGTCGAGGTCCCAATTGGCCGGTGCTGGTCAGATGAGTTCTCCGATTCAGCGGCATGTGATCCGGCTGCACATGCTCGTCATGATCGCGGAGTTGGTCGCGTCGGTGGTATTGCTCGGAGCAACGGTGTACGGCGCCGTCACCGCCACTCCCCTCGCACTGATCTGGCTCGGCTGTCTGGTCCGCCGGGACCAATTCCCCCTGGTATTCCGCCTGGCAGTAGATCTCGGTGTCGTGACCCTCGCCGTCGTACTAGGAATACCGACCTGGCCCGTGCTCCTGGTCGCCGCTTATCGGCTGTGCGACGTCTTCGAGGAGCGGCTCGGGTTGATCCAGGTTCGCGGCGCAGTGGCGGACCCGGCCCTGACCCTGCGCGCGCTCCGTTCGGACCGCCGCATCAACTATCGCGGTGTGAACAACCGAATTACCCACCGGCTAACCAGAAGGTCGACCAGCGATGCGCTCGAAACCTGATGTCTCCCTGTGGCGTCCAGGTGTAGACGACCCTGCGAACATGCGTGATTGGTTGCATCGACGCAACCGGCGAGACGCCGACACAGACATCATCGGCTTTGTGCTGCCCGCCCCTCTGATGATGGCAGCTGACCTCAGTTCAGATCGTCTCGGCGCTCGCATGCTGGCGTTCGGACTGCGCCGCATGCCCGCATCCATCCGTCTTGCGCACAGGTACGGATCTACGCGGTCGCGAATCGGGCTGTTCGACTGTGACTACGCGAAACTCACCTACCGGCTCGCCGCACCGATAGTTCTGGGGCGACTGCTCCTGGCGATCGGGTCCGCTCTGGCGACCGCAGCGTTGTGCGGTTCGTCGACGATCGCGATCGTCTTCGGGGTCGTGGCATGGGGGATGACGGGGTGGCGCGGCAAGGCGATCTTTCCGCTCTATCTCGTCGCACTGATGTGGGTAGCATTCGTCGCCCTGCCAGTCCTGTGGGTCCAACTGGGCGGCTTCTTCATCTACCGCGTTCTGCGAATCCTGTTCGCGTCCTGGATGACCAACCTGATGTCGTCCATGGTGTTGGCCAGTCCGGCTCGCTTCGTCGGGCGGTTCGTCCTCCTGCGGGCCCTGTTCAGCACCACGATGTCGAACGTCTTGCTGGCAGTCGACAAGTCCGGCCACGACGATCGCATCCGAGCATCGTTCTTCGTCGACGCGACGCTGACCACCGCATCCCCTCGTGTCAAACCGATCCTGCTCCAGTGCGCCGCGAATTCCGCTGCCGCCGAACTGGAGTTCCAGCGAGCGCTGGCACTCGCTAAACAGGCCGAAGAGCTCGCTGTCCACTGCAGTGGCCCGGTTCGCGGCTGGTGTGCTCTGCAATTCGGCGACATTCTGGCGCTCACGGGCAGACAGGCGGCCGCGGAGGACCGCTGGCGGACAGCGGCGTCGTTGCTCAGCTACCGCAGCAGGACACGGTACTGGCGTATCGAGGCGGACCTGCGCCTGGCGCAAGCGCTGACATCGACACTGAGCGACCTCGGGCGATGCACAGACGGACTCGAACGGCTCTGCGCGGTCCGCAGGTGCGCACTGCGCTCCGCGAGCACCATGTTGCTCGATCGCACCGAGTTCCTGTTGCTTCGCCTGATGCACGAAGCCGACAACACGGCCTCAGCCGCCGAGCATTTCGAAACCCTGCACGCCGTGACGCAGGGCGATATCGAGGCGGACGCGTCGGTCACCGAGCACGGACGCCAGAAATTGCTCCACGCCGCTCTGCTCGTCGAACTCTGCGATCGCTCCGACGATCCAGCAGCGACACTCGAACGCGCCGCGCGACTGTGCGACGGCGTGCTGGGATTCCTCAGTCGCACGCACGACCCACTCACCGAAGCCAACGTTTTCGCCCTGTTGGCGGCCATCAGATCGAGTCAGAACAGGCCGGATGAATCGCTGGCGAACGCCTTGGCCGCATTGAATGCCGTGCAGCGCGTCCGCTATCAGCTCCCGACCACGTCGTGGCGCACCGCGTGGGCAGGCACGCACGCGCACACCTACGCGCTCGCGCTGCGGCTCGCCGCAGCGGCCGGCGACTCGAGACTCGTGGCAGAACTGCTCGAAGTCGTTCGTGCCCAGGCTGTTCCGTTGGACAACAACAATGCGGGCGCCCTTCTCCGCGCGATCTTCACGTCGCTGGTTTCCGATCTCGATCTACCGGAGGCCGACGCACGCGAGCGGGGCGCGGATCCGGTGCTCCCGAACCCGACGATCCTCATCGACGGCGCTTCGTGGGTGGGTGGTCTACCGCATCGGGCGCTCGACCTCGATATCGAACTCGCGGCAATGTATCCCGGCTGCTGGTACTGGATCTGTTGCCGAGTCGACGAGATCATCCACCACGCGATGAGGAGCCCGGCGGGGACCTGGCACTGCGCCACGACCGACCACCGGTCCGTGGAACCACTCCTGCGAAGCCTTGCTCGGCAGCTGCCGATTCACCTTCCCGGCGAAGACTTCCCCGAACAGCGTCTACACGGCGCGGTGCTCATGACCGAAACCGCGACGACCATGACCCGAGAAGGCCCCGCAGGCGAGGTGTTCTTCCAGCTCTTCGGGGCGCTCGGCCGAGCGTTGATTCCCCGGGTCCTGGCCGACGGGCTCGCCCAACCGGGGATGGACACTCTGGTCGTGGCACCGACCGGGGCGCTGGCAACCATCCCGGTGGCGGCACTGCTCCTCGCCGACGGCACAGCAGTATTGACCAATGCCTCGGTTGTCCACGTTCCCTCGATTGCGAGCATCGCTCGCCGCCGGGCAGGCCGCGGCAGTGTGCCACCCACACATCGCAACACATCCCACGTATTGGCCGTGCTCGTTCCCCACTGTGCGCCGGGACAAGATCCCGACGGCGTGAACCTCACCCACGCGGAGACCACCGAGCCACCGAACAGCAAGGTGATCCGCGGCCCACTCGACAAGGCCGAGTTCGCGATGCACCTGAGCACGCTGCGCACGGCGTCCGGCACATTGCTGTTGACCGGACACGTCCGATACCGCGAGGACGACGCCTCGCCGGCCACCATGGGTTTCGTGTTCCACGACGGCCTGCTGTCGCTCCGGGACTTCTATTCGACGACGCCGGACGGCACTCCCACTTTCCAGCTGCCACCCCGCACGATCCTGGCCGGCTGCGCCAGCATCGGAATCGCCAACGATGTCCCTGGCGACTTGGCGCGCACACACCGGATCCACACACCCGAGTGGCTCGGTTTCGCCGCCGCGGCGCTCTTCGGCGGCGCCGAGCACGTGGTGTGCACCCTGTTCGAGGTTCCCGACTCGTCTACGACGCGCCGCATCGACTTGGCACTGGTCGAGGCGATGCGTAAAGGACACGATCCAGCGCGAAGTCTCAGAGATATCCAATTGCGCGAACTCCGACGTTGGGAATCCGGCGACGAGGGAGGATCACTCGCACTGGCGTCCCTTGCCTATGCGTACGTGGGCCTCGGACATACGACCTAGTCCTTTGACCGACCGGTCGGTCAAAGGACTACTCTGACGTTGTCGACCGGATCGGAGGGGATCATGCGAGTATCCGTCGAGACCAGGTACGGCACGGTGGCCGTGCATCTGAGTGGGCGCGATCCGGGTGGGCGGACGGGATTGCTTCTCCTGCATGCCAATCCGGGGGATCATCGGGATTTCGACGCCGTCTTGCCGGCGTGGGGTGAGCAGTGGCCGGTGGCCGCGCTCGATTGGCCCGGGTTCGGTGATTCGACGGCGTCCGACCCTGCGGCTCTGCGAACGTCGGCGCTGCCGGGGATCGCGAGCCGCGTTCTCGAAGTGCTGCGGGACGAGCACGGGTTCGGGTCGGTTGTCGTGCTCGGTAACAGTGTCGGCGGGTATGCCGCCGCACGGTTGGCCGAACGCGAACCCGAGTACGTGCGCGCCGCTGTGCTCGTGCAACCGGCCGGGTTCGTGCCGCACGGTCTTGTCGTGCGGGCGATGTCGCGGTTCATGTCGGCGGACGCTGTCGCCGCGCGCACGGTGGGCCCCGCCGCGCGCCTCTACCTCGGGCCGCCCGGGCGTGGAGCCGTGCGTCCGGTCCTCGAACGCGCACGCCGGGTGCGCGACGACCCGCAGCGGCTGACGGTGTACCGCAGGCTCTGGGCGACCATCGACGACCCCGATCTCGACCTGGCCGCGAACGGACCGCTGCCGATCCAGGCGCCGGTTCAGGTGGTGTGGGGCCGCAACGATCCGATCAATCCGTGGGTGCTCAACCGACGCGGCGTGGCAACAGCCCTGCCGCACGCCGAGGTCGCGGTCCTTCCCACCCGGCACGAACCCTTCTGCGAGGCGCCACAGCTGTTCCTCGATACGGTGACACCGTTTCTGCGTGCGCACAGCGAGGTGAATAGATGAGATCTCCGGAGCCAGGGCGTCGTGCCCTGCTCGACGCGGGCCGCGCTCTGCTCGGCAGCGAGAACCTGAGCAAGGTGTCGGTCAACGCGATCACGGCCGGGGCAGGCATGGCCAAAGGCAGCTTCTACCAGCACTGGCCCAGCCGCGAGGAGTACCTCCTGGCCCTGCACCGCGAGTTCCACGACACTCTCTTCGCCCGCGTCCGGGCCGCCATCGCCGAGCTCCCACCCGGCACCGAACGCCTGCGCACCGGCATCGCTGTCTATCTGGACGGCTGTCTGGCCGACCCGGCCACCAAAGCCCTGCTGGTCCAGGCGCGTACCGATGCGGGCCTGAGCGGCGAAGTCGCCCACCGCAACGCCCTGGCCGCCGACATCGCCACCGAGGACCTGACCGCGATCGGCTGGCCCGACCCCCGCCCCGTCGCCGTCCTCCTCATCGCCGCGATCGCCGAAACCGCCCTTCTGGAACTCGACGCCACCGGCCCCCGCCCCGATCTGCGCGCGGCACTGCTCGGATTGGCCGAGCGCGACTGTGCCGCGTGAACGGTTCACGCGGCACAGTCAGCAGTCGAGAGGTCAGTTACCCGCGGACACGGCCTCGACGATGACCTTCGCTACCGCCGCGGGCTGAGAGACGGCGAGCGCGTGCGAGGCGCCCTGAATCTCGACTACCGCACGGGCGTTCGCACGCTCGGCCATGAATCGGTGCGCCGCGACCGGGATGTTGTAGTCGGCGTCCGGGAAAACGAACCAGGACGGCACGGACTTCCAACTCGGCGCACCGGACTTCCCGTTGAGCGCGCGGTCGTTGAGCGGCCGCTGGGTGGCGGCGTCGCGGGCGGCCTGGGCTGCGGGCACATCGGCCGCGAACTGGTGATGGAACTTGCCGGGCTGAATGTAGAGGTCGGTGCTGCCGTCGGGCAGCGCCACCTTGTTCAGCGTTTCTCCGAGCGTGCTGCCGGGAAACCTGCCCGACAACTCCGCGATGGTCTCTCCTTCCTCCGGAGCGAACGCCGCGACGTAGACCAGCCCCTTGATCTTGGGATCGTGGACCTGGGAGATGACCTGGCCGCCGTAGGAGTGCCCGACCAGCACGACCGGCCCGTCGATCGAGGCCACCACACTGCGAACGGTGTCGGCGTCACCGGAAACACTGCGTAGCGGGTTACCGGCGGCGATGCTGGTGAGCCCCTGCTGATCGAGCGTGTCGATCACGCCGTTCCAACTGCTGGACTCGGCGAAGGCTCCATGGACGAGGACGACGGTCGGCTTGACGGGGGCAGGCTCCGCGGCGGCGCAACCGGCGCCGGCGAGGGTGAGGCCCAAGGCGACCGCGGTGAGTTTGGTGACGGTGGTGATACGCATAACGATTCCTCGAGGAGAGCAGTGCGGGACGAGCGGATGTTGTCTGCGAGCGAGTCGGTCGATGACGACGCCCGGATGGTTCAGTGCGCGAGGAAGGCGAGCAGGTCGGCTTCGAACGCTGTGCGAAATTCGCCGTAAAGCCCATGCGGCGCACCCGGATACACGCGCAGCGTCGCGTTCCTGATCAGCTCGGCCGATCGCATCGCCGAGGCGTGCAGCGCGACGATCTGGTCGTCGTCGCCATGTGCCACCAGCACCGGCACGTCGATCCCCCGCAGATCGTCGGTGAAATCGGTCTCGGAGAACTGGGCGACGCACTCGTAGGCGGCGCGCACTCCCACCTGCATGCCGAGCCGCCAGAACGCATGGCGGGCACCGTCGGAACCGATCGCGTGGGGCCGATCGAACCCGTAGAAGGTTTCGCTCAGATCCCAGTAGAACTGCGAACGATCGGCGGCGACGGCGGCACGGATGCCGTCGAAGACCTCCCTGGCGGTACCGTCGGGATTGGTTTCGGACTTGATCATCACCGGGGGCACGGCGCCGAGCAGCACCGCCTTGGCAACCCGGCCGCTACCGTGACGTCCCAGGTAGCGCACGACTTCGCCGCCACCGGTCGAATGGCCGACCAGCACCGCGTCGCGCAGGTCGAGATGCTCCATCAGCTCGCCCAGATCGTCGGCGTAACGGTCCATGGTGTTGCCGTCCCAGGTCTGACTCGATCGGCCGTGGCCGCGGCGGTCGTGGGCGATGGCACGGTAGCCGTGCTCGGCCACCAATCGGGCCTGGTCGTCCCAGGCGTCGGCGCTCAGTGGCCAACCGTGGCTGAAGACGACCGGGCGGCCGGTTCCCCAGTCCTTGAAGAAGATCTCGGCGCCGTCGGAAGTGGTGAACGTGTTCGTCATGCGAAGAAAATTACGAGCAGACCTACCGTGGGCGAATCAGTCGAACGACTGCACCGACGACTGAGTCCCGAGGCTCGTCGACGATTCAGTCGATCCCCGCATTACTGCATCTGCCTGCGACGTCGCATTGTGAAACCGTGCGGTTTCTGTCAGAATCTCGCGGTGATCGGTGAGATGTCCCAGTCGGTATTGATCGGCCGCGACCGGTACTCGGCGGTACTGGGAGATCTGCTGGATCGGGCTGTCGCCGGAAAGGGCTCGGCGCTGATCCTTCGCGGGCCCGCCGGTATCGGAAAGTCGGCGCTGCTGAACGTGATCCGGGAGGCGGCTACCGACCGGCATCTGACTGTCGTCGCCGCGGTCGGTGTCGAGAACGAAGCGGGGCTGCCGTTCGCGGCGTTGCACCAACTGCTGCGTCCCCTGCACGCGCAGATGGCCAAGCTTCCGGTTTCCCATCAACGCTCACTGCGCGCGGCGTTCGGCCTGGAAGACGGATCCCCCGACCTGTATGGCGTGGCGCTGGCCGCGCTGCAACTGGTCGGCGAGGCCGCCGCGGTTCATCCGACGGTCCTGATCCTCGACGACCTGCAGTGGCTCGACAGCTGCAGCGCCGATGTACTCAGCTTCCTCGCCCGCCGCATCGCCAGCGACGCGGTCCTCGTACTCGGCGCCGCCCGCACCGGGTCGGAGGATTCCGTCCGCCTGGCAGGGTTACCGGAGATCACGGTCGAACCGCTCGACGAACCGGCCGCCGCCGCTCTGCTCGAGGCGCAAGCGCCGACGCTGTCGAGCACCGTGCGCCTCCGGCTGCTCAGCCAAGCTGCCGGAAATCCGTTGGCGCTCATCGAATTACCCCGTGCGATGCGTCGGACCACCGATCGGCTGACCGAGGATTTCCCGTTGACTGCCCGCCTCGAAGCCGCCTTCGCCACGCGGTCGGCCGAACTCAGCGAGCCTGCCCGGGTCCTGCTCGTCGTCCTGGCCGCCGATGTCGGCTGCGACGCGGGCAGGCTGTTGCGGGCGGCCACCGCTCTCGTCGGTGCCCCGGTCGGTCCGGCGCACCTGCAAGAAACCATCGACGCCGGCCTGGTCGAGCTGGCGGGTCCGCTCCTGCGCTTCCGGCATCCGCTGATGCGTTCGGCGACCTATGTCCGGGCACCGCTGACGCAGCGACTCGGCGCACACTCGATCCTGGCGGAGGTGCTCTCGGACTTCCTCGACAGACAGCTCTGGCATCGCGCCGCCGCCACCCTCGGTACCGACGACGCGATCGCCGCGCAGCTCGAAGACTATGCGCAGCGGTCGCGAGCTCGCGGTGCGATCATGGCCGCCGTCGCCGCGCTGGACCGTGCGGCGGAGATGGCCGAGCGCCCCGAGCGCACTACCGCCCTGCTCCTGCAGGCCGCGGAACTCGCGAGCGAAACCGGTGCTCGGCGCGAGGCCGTAGATCTGCTGGATCGGGCCGACCTCAGCGTTCTCGGGCCGATCGAACGGGGGCGCTTGGCAGCGGTCGAGGAAGTCGTCGCGTTCCAGCGCTACGGCGACTCCGACCGCCGCATTCGCGAGCTCGTCGGCATCGCCGCCGACGTGCACGCGGCGGGAAACACCGATCTGGCAGCGGGGATCCTGTGGTGTGCCGCCGCGCGCTGCTCGTCTCAGGACGCCGACGAGGTGTCACGTAAGAGCATTGCCGACGGATTGGATTCCCTCGGCCTGCCCGCACACGACCCCCGGGTCCTCGCGGTCGGCGCGCTCAGCATGCCGTGGGAGCGCGGCGCGGGGATCCTCGCGCACCTCGATCGGCTCGACCCCGATCGCAGCGATGCGGACGCCCTACGTTTGCTCGGCTTCACCGCACTGTTCCTCGGCGATTTCCGCCGCGGCATGGCCTACATCGATGATGCCGCAGCGGTCAGCCGCAACCAGGGCCGGCTCGGGCTGCTCTCGGGCATTCTCGGCGCGGGGAACTGGACTCGTATCTGGCTCGGCGAATGGGACAGAGTTCGTGCCGAATCCGAGGAGGCCCGCACGTTCGCCGAGGAAAACGGCCAGGAGTTCTATGCCGCCACCGGGCGCGCCAATCTGGCCATGGTCGCCGCGTTGCGCGGTGAAACCGAACTGGCCACCGAGCATCTGCGCGCGGTCGGCGCCAGTCCGTTGTCCACCGGAATGCGGTGTATCCAGATCGTCGCGCAGCAGACCCGCGCGGTGCTGCTCCTGTTGGCCGGGCGAGCCGAGGACGCGTTCGTGGCGCTGATCCGGGTCTTCGATCCGAGCGACCCGGTGAGCCACCCCATGCAATGTTGGTGGGTGGCCCCAGAACTCGCCGACGCCGCCGTAGCCTCGGGAAACATCGATCTCGCGAGGGAGCTGCTGGCCGATCTGCCGCGGCTCGTGCAGCGGGTACCCGCCTCGATGCTGCTTGTCGTCGACGAGTACTGCCGCGCCGTCCTCGCGGACGACGCCGATGCCGACACCGCCTACACCACCGCGCTCCACAGTCATGCGGGCACGTGGCCGCTGTACCGCGCCCGGCTGCAACTCCATCACGGCCGCCGATTGCGCCGGCTACGCCGCACCGCCGAAGCCCGTGAACCGCTGCGCGCGGCTCGCGACACCTTCGACGCCCTCGGCGCCGACCCGTGGGCACAAGCGGCCCGCACCGAACTCCGCGCCGCGGGCGAGGCCAGCGCCCGCCGCTCCCCTTCCGCCCGCGATCAACTCACTGCCCAGGAACTTCAGATCGCCACCTTGGCGGCCGAGGGACTCACCAACCGTCAGATCGCGGAACGGCTCTACCTGTCCCACCGCACGGTGGGCTCGCATCTCTACCGCGTCTATCCACGGCTGGGGATCACCAGCCGGGTCGAACTCGCCGCCGCACTCTCCACGATCGGCTGAGCCGCACAGCGAGATCGATACGCGCTCGCTGTGCCGACGGTGCACGGCTCCACCTCTGACGAACGACACCAGTCGCACCGGGATCGATGTCGGAATTCCAATCTGAAATGAAACTGTGCCTGAAAGTGTCGACGTAACCGGCGGAGGGTGGTGAGAATTGGTCACGACGGGTCGGCACGGTTCGGCTGCGTCGCGAATATCCTTCGGCAACAGAGGAATTGGTCGATGAAGAGGTTGTCGAGATGCAGAGTGGTTGCGTTGGTCGTCGCGGTTGTCACGGTCGGGACCGCGGTGGCCGGTGTCGCGCGGGCGGAAACGCCCGGCGCGCAGCCCTGTACCCCGTATACGGCGATTCTGGCGCCGGGGACCTGGGAGACCACGCCGGATGCCGATCCCGAGGTGCCCGTCGGGATGCTGCGGCCGGTCGGTGAGGGCCTGCGACAGCGGTTCGGGCGTGACATCACAGTGCTCTATGTCCCTTATGCCGCAAGCGCTTTCGATCTCGGCCTGAGCTACGCGGAGTCGCTGAGCACCCTGGAGTCTCGCTTGGATCGCATGCTGCGCGGCCTGTGCGACTCGACGAGGGTTGTCCTGGCCGGTTACAGCCAAGGTGCGGACGGCGTCGGTGATCTCGCGACGGAGATCGGGCATGGCGACGGTCCTATCGATGCCGATCGAGTAATCGGTGTCGGGCTACTGGCCGATCCGCATCGCGATCCGGATACCACGCTCTCCCTGGGTGATCCGCAGCCCGGCTACGGCATCGCCGGGGCGCGGGACCGCGATTTCGGTGCGTTGACCGACCGGGTTCGCACTCTGTGCGCCGACGGCGATCTGTACTGTGCCCTCGATTCCGCCACCTCCCCGTTCCTCGCGGTGATCGGCCGCGTACTCAGTGGTGATCCCGGGCCGATCGCGAACCTCGTTCCCGCCACGGTTGATCCGAACAATCTGATCGCGCAAGCCGTCACGATGGGGGCAGGCTGGACCGCCACCGCGGCGAATCTGCCGACCATCACCGACAACCTGACTCGTCTTCCGGAGTTCATCACGGCGGGCGATATTCGCAGTGCGCGCCGAGCCGCGGATGCGGTGAACGCCGCCCTGGCACCCTTGGTCCAGGCCGCCGCGGGTGTGGACCGAGTTCTGGTCGCCGAGGTCGTCCGCGCGGCTGCCGCTGTCGACCCCACCGGACGGACGGCGGCAGTCGGTGTCATCGCCGACGCCCTCGCGCACATCGATCTCCTCGGCATCGCCGACAGAGCAGGCCGAACTCAAGAAACACTTTGGCGTGCGGTGGAATCCCTCGACCGCAACGACCACATCGGGGCCGCTGCCGAATTGGCGTCCTTGGTCGCCGACGGCGCCGACCTCACCGGCTCCGTATTCGGCCCGGTCGCCGCAGGCATCCGCGCCGACCTCCACGCGACCACCCGAACCCTGCTGAGCCTCACCGACCCTGCCACCACCGACGAACTCGTCCAACTGGCCCGCCAAGGTGTGGACATGGCCAACTTCTACGCATCCCGCGCCCACATCGACTACGACGACGACGTCCCGATCCTCCTGAGCTACCTGAGCTCACAGGTCGTTTCGTAGCCTGCGGCGAACACCGACCGTTGCGCCGACCCGACCTGCCTCGAGCCGGCGCAACGGCGTTCAGATCAGCACGACACCGCGTCTCCGACAGACCTGTCGAGACGCACCCCAAGCACTCTCGACAACTCGCAGACATTGTCGGCGCTGGGTGTCACCACACCGCGTTCCCAGCGGCTGATCTGGTTTCCGTCCGCAATTCCGATCCAGTCGGCCAACTCCGCCTGGGTGAATCCGGAGGCCATCCTTGCCGCCCGAATCGCTTTGCCGATCGCCGACATGGTCTCCCCTCTCTCTCGATGCCCTCGGCACGGACCGCATCGGCGCGGGTGTCCATCGGCGAACACTCGGGCTCCTAATGCGGTCTCGCGCAGCCACATTCGAAAGGTATCGGGGAATCGGCCCGCGAAGGAGGCTGTGACTGCACGGCCACTGACTGTGCACGCACAAACGTACGTGCATTCGGGCGCCGAATCCGGCTATTTCGGAGGGTTGTCCGGATCGGTGGCGCTGCGGCGCCAGTCCCGTGGTGTCATGCCGAACGCTTCGCGGAATCGCCGGGCGAAATGCGCGGCGTCGCGGAAGCCGACGGCACCGGCCACCGCACCGATCGACCGGTGCGCGTAACCCCTGTCTACCAGCATGTCACGGGCCCGGACCAGGCGCTGCTCGATGATCCACTGCTCGAGGCTGATCCCGGCCTGGGCACACACCTTGTACAGGTGCCGCACGGAGATGTTGTTGGCGGCGGCGATCGCGGGGATCTTCAAGGTCGAATCGGACAGGTGTGTCCGCACATACCCGAGGATCTGCTCGATCAGCAGTTGCTCCGGGATGGCGGCACCGTCGCCCGGACCGCGACCGGCCGCCGAGATCAGCAGCGCCCGAACCATTTCCAGGCACGACTCGCCCACCGAGGCGGCCGCCGGATCGGTTTCGAGCTGGTCGGCGATCCGGACGAGATGCTGGATCTGTGCCGTGACCATGGGATACAGCGGCGATGCCGCCAGCTGCCCGTGCGCCGCGACGACCGTTTCCGGGGAGATGCCGAGGCGTTCTCTCGACAGCTGCAGGCACAGCGTTCCGCCGAGGCCGTGCCAGCCGGAGGCGAATGTGGTCGCCAGGTCGATCACTTCGCACGCGCCGGGTTCGATCAGCGTTTGCGCGCCGAATTGTTCGTGCCTGCGGACCTGCCCGTTCTGCACGGTGACCGTCAACGTGTCGCTCGGCGTCGTCCGCTCATGCCGCCTGGTGCGCCAGACCTGGTGACCGGATACCTCCGAGCGGGTGAGCGCGATCGGGCCGAGCATCCAGGCCTGGTGCCTGCTGACCACTTCGGCGGGCGAATCCCACATCCGCAGGTTCGCCCCGATATCGGCTTCCTGCAGGATGGCGGTGACCGCCTCCCGCCGGTCCGCCGGCGTGAAGTAGTCGGAATCGATCAGCACTGCCATCGGTGATCTCCACTTCGGATCCTCGCCGGCGGTGGAGACCCTCCCGTCGCCGGCCGCTGCGCGTATCGGGTGGTGGCAATTCGGGCAAAGGTGATTGCACGGGGGCCTGTAGTCGGCGATGCTATCGCGCCGAGGCGAGTCCGGAGCCCGATTCGGCAGGGTCGCGCAACGGATTTCAGCGCCCGGCGGCGGCGTGTTCCCTTGCCTCGGCGGGCCGCGATGCGAGGATTCGACGTTCGGCGGCCGTCGCCGTCGCAGCCCATTCCGGTCGCAACGCCGCATAGGTGCATACGTCACGCCACTGGCCCTGGGTGCGATACAGCTGCCGCAGCCGCGCCTCCGGTGTCAAGCCCACTCCCGCCATCACCGTGTCCATCACGGGATGATCGTGCCGATGCCCCGCCCAGACCCGGTGGATTCCGAGCGGCCCGAAGGCGAATGCCGCCATGAGCCGTCCCGCCTCGATTCCGCCCGCGCGCAGCGAGCCCTCCGGAACGACGACCAGACCGCCGATCATCGCGTTGCTGCCGAAATCCTCCACCAGCAGGCCGATGGTGCCGACCATGGTGTCGTCGTCCGGCGCGGTGATCGCCAAGGTGTACTTGCGCCGCGGAGTTTCGCCCCGACAGCGCAGGGCGGCGTCGAACGACGCGGCGGCCGCCTGGACGCCCAGGCTGTCGGTGCCCATGTATCGGGTCAGCTGTGGGTCGGTGAAGATCCGCTGGTAGACGTCGAGGTCGTCGGCACGCAGATCACGCAATCGCAGCCGCGCGCCGATCAGTTCCACGTTGCGCAGGTCGATGGTCATCGGACTTCCTCCATCGCCCGCACGAATTCCGGCGAGATCCCTTGGCCCAGCGCGGGTATGAGCTCGTCGAGGTCGATATAGGTTCGCCCCGACGGGATCAGCTCGCCGAGCAGGATGCGTCGAGCCGTGTCCGCGACCAAGGCGCCGCCGAGCATCACGCCGGAGGCGAGTTGTGGCCAGCTGGACAGGCTGCGGCCGATCTCACCGATGGCGTCGCGCATCGCCGGGCTCAGCCGAGGTTCGTCGACCACTGCGAGCAGCAACGACAGCAGTTCGCCGCGATCCATCCGCGCGACATCGGACGAGGTGGACACACCGATCCGGCCGTGGAACAGCGGGCGGTGGGGTTCGAGATCGAACCGTTCCACGTCGAGCAGTCCGCGATCGTTGGCGTCCATCAGGACCGGAATCCCTCGGCGCCGCGCGTATTCGCGAGCGGCGACTTTCGCCCACACCGTGTCGCATTCCTCGACCAGCAGATCCAGCGCAGCGGTGCCGTCGACGCCGTCGAAGAACGGCCCGATCGATTCCTCGGTCAGCCCGGTGGTGAACAGCTCGATGTCGAGGTAGGGGTCGATCTCGAACATCTGGCGTGCCGCCAGTACGGCCTTGGAAACACCGAGATCGCTCACCCCGGCCCGCAGCCGGTTCAGGTTCGACAGCCCGAGGTTGTCGAAGTCGGCCAGCCGAAAGGACCCGCCCACTCCTTCCATGGCCAGCGTGACGGCCGCGCTGTTGCCCACCGACAGCCCGATTACACCGATCCGCCGCCCGCGCAGGCCATGCTGCTGCGCCCGGTCGATCTTGTCGCGGTTACGATCGGTGCGCAGCCGCTGGAACTGCTCGCGTGGCAGCACATGCACCAGTCGGCCGTTCCACGGATAGAACACCCATGTCCCCCACCGCCACAGCGGCGTCTCGCCACTGATCCGGTGGCGCGCCGCCGCCAGCGAGTCCGCCGAGTGCGCGACAGCGGGTTCCTCGCTGCGGATCAGTTCGTCGAGCTGATCTTCGATCGTGTCGTGCACCGCGCCGACAGCACTCGATGCCGCCAACGCTTCCAGGTCACGCAGCCCTTCCCGGCTCGACGCGTCGAGCAGCACGGGACGGAATTGCGATGTCGCAGCGCCGGGCGTGAGTACCGCCGGACGCGGGACCGAGCGATGCGGAACCATGTGCGCGCAGACCTCCGATTCTCATGAGGCCGAACGGATATCGATCGGCCCGGTCGATCAGGACGCGCAAAGGATACCTACAGCACACTTTCAGCAAACGCATCTCCGATCTCTCGGCATGGCGCGAGCACGCCTCGGCCAAATTCGGGCATTCCGTACCGATCTCGCATGGGCTCCGCGTGACCGCATCGACGCCTGGTGAGGAGGGTGATCCGGCGTCCACCGGGTCCATTGATCGCTCCGCGCCGCCCTCGTTGCCGGTCGGCGCGGTCCTGCGGCCCCGATCACGCGCCCATCGGAAAACATAGCGGTCCAGAACGCGGAACAGCCGAATCCGGGCAACGCGGGATCACGGCTCAGCAGACAGCATCGAGATGGCTACCCACGGGTTCGTTACCGGCCGATGCGGTGGCCGATGCCAGCCGGGCAGCCACTCCGACAGCGCGTCCGGCCTGATAGCGGGCGGCGGCCAGTGCGAACTCCGTTGGTGGGTTGCCGAAGCCGGCGACGTGTCCGGCACCGTGGGGGTTGCCGGACCGCATCTGGTCGGCGACAGGCACCGGGGCGGTGAAGCCGGGCGGCACGATGATTCCGCCCCAGTGGGTGAAGATCGTCGTGAAGGAGGAGAGGGTGGTCTCCTGACCGCCGTGCGTGCTCGCGCTGGAGACGAAGGCTCCGTACACCTTGTCGGCCAGTCGGCCGGTCCGCCAGAGGTCGCCGGTGCCGTCGATGAAGGTCTTGAGTCCGGCGGCGATCGTGCCGTAATGGCTGGGTGTTCCGAACAGGACGACGTCGGCCCATTCCAGGTCGGTGTTGCCTGCCTCGTCGACCGGGAGCAAGCGCACCTCGGCTCCTGCGCTGGTGGCGCCTTCGGCGGCGGCTTCTGCCAGCCCCTTGATGCTCCCGGTGCGGCTGTAGTAGATCACTGCGACGTTGATCATCGGTACTCCTGTGTTCGAGCGACGGTCGTCACCGGTGGTGACGGCCTCCTCGATGCTGCGGTGCGGCCGGGCGGCGTGACCAATACCGACTGGGTCGGCGGCGATACCGCAGCGGTATCGACGGTGGTGGCAGCTGGTTACGATGCGCCGGTGGAAACCCGGGAGTTGCGCTACTTCGTCGCCGTCGCGGAGGAGTTGCACTTCGGGCGGGCGGCGCGACGGCTCGCGATCGCGCAACCACCGCTGTCGCGGGCGATTCAGCAGCTCGAACGGCGGCTCGGAACGGTTCTGCTGCGGCGCTCCGCCCGCGCGGTCGCGTTGACCGAGGCCGGGTCGGTGCTGCTGCGGGAGGCCAGAGTCGTGCTCGACGCGGTCGAAGCCGCCGAGCGCCGTACTCGCCGGGCCGCTGCCGAGCGCCCAGGCGTGGTGCTGGCCGCCAAGGCCGGTGCGTCGAGCGAGCTGTTGTCGAGGCTGTTGGACGTGTACGCCGCCGAGGTCGGGGCGGTGCCTGTCGAGGTGATGCTGTGCGGGCCCGGCGAACCGGAAACCCTGTTGCGCAACGGGTCTGCCGATGTCGCTCTGCTCCAGCGGCCGTACGACTCGACGGCTGGATTCGACACCGAGGATTTGCATACCGAGCCGCAGGTCCTTGTGGTGCCCGCGGGGCACCCGGTCGCCGGCCGATCCCACTTGTCGATAGCGGACATCGGAGCGCTGTCGGATCTGCCGTTGCCACGCTGGCTTCAGCGCGATGGAAGTTTCCCGGACGGCCCCGGCCCTGAGGTTCGCAATTACAGCCAGCTGATCCAGCTGATCGCGCTCGGGCGGGCTTGCGCGGTCGTGCCCGAGTCGCTGCGGGCTCAGCTGAGCGATGCGTTCGCGATCGTTGCGGTGCCGGACGCCCCGCCCGTGACGACGGTCATCTGCTGGCCGCAGCACAGCAGATCCAAGGCTGTCGCCGACCTCGTCCGTATCGCGACGGGGCTGCCGTCGTAAGCGTGCCCGCCCGCCGGAAACGAAAAAGCAGGCCAGCACTGAAATAGTGCTGACCTGCTTCTTTACTGTGGTCCTAGCTGGTTTCGAACCAGCGACCTTCCGCGTGTGAGGCGGACGCTCTCCCGCTGAGCTATAGGACCGGGATGGTTGCGAGGGGCTGTTTGTGCGGCCTCTCGAACGAGACGAAACATTAGCACGGGGTACCCGGGAGACACCAAATCGCCTTGTGAACGGGAAGTTCGGGGCGGCGGGCCCGGTAGAAGGAAGGGACCGGAACGCACCCGCGTGGCGCGGCACCCGAAGTTCGACCAACGGACACCGGGGCGCCAACGGACAACACGCGTGTAATTCACATTTATGCCGTTTAACCAGGCGATTTGTAGTCTTCGCCGCGCGTCGGCTAATGTTCTCATCGCACCACGGAGAGCAGCAAGGCCCCCGGGACGAGCTCCTCTGGAAGTGTGAATGCGGATGTAGCGCAGTGGTAGCGCATCACCTTGCCAAGGTGAGGGTCGCGGGTTCGAATCCCGTCATCCGCTCGAGAGGTAGGTTAGGCACTAGTAATATGCCATCCTCCTTTGCGCGGTGGAGTGGCCGAGTGGTGAGGCAACGGCCTGCAAAGCCGTGCACACGGGTTCGATTCCCGTCTCCACCTCGCGCGATTAGCTCAGCGGGAGAGCGCTTCCCTGACACGGAAGAGGTCACTGGTTCAATCCCAGTATCGCGCACCACAAGTCAGGCCCCCTTTTGAGGGGGCCTGACTTGTTTGCGTTGCAGGCCGATCAGCCCAGCTCCAGGACGGCCTTGCCGTGCAGTCGGCGATCGCGCAACGCCGTCACCGCCTCGTCCGCGGCTGACCAGTCGCCTCGCCAGACGACCTGCGGGTCGAGAACACCCGCGGCGACCCGGTCGGCGAGCCAGGTGAGATCGCGGCCGAGATCGCGGCAGCCGAGCAGAAAGAACGTGACGATCGAGCGGTCGTGCCTGCCCGCGTCGCCGGAGAAGGTGCCGAACGGGAACTGCTCCGGTGCGCCGGTGGTGTGCCCGACCGACACGAGCGTCCCACCTTCCGCGAGCGACTCGAAGGCCGCGACCATCTGCGGTCCCCCGACGAGGTCGAGCACGCCGTCGACGCGACCATCGAGTTCCGCGGGATCCGCTATCACCTGCCCGGCACCGAGCTCCCGCATGCTGTCGCCATACACATCCGGGTTCGAGGTCATCGCGACGACCTCCGCACCACCCAAACGCGCCAGCTGCACCGCGTAACGGCCGACGGCACCGGACGCACCGGTGACGAGAACCTTGCGCCCCAGCAGCGGACCGAGGCGGTGCAGCGCGCGCAGCGCCGACGCGCCCGCCACCGGCACGGTACTGAGGGCCGCGAGGTCGGCACCTACCGGTGCGACGCCCACCAGTTCGGTATCCACAGCACGCAATTCGGCCCAGGCACCGGCCAGTCCGAGTGTGACCACCCGCGTGCCCACAGCCGGGCCCGACCCATCGGCGGCGGCACGCTCGACCACCCCGGAAGCATCCCAACCCAGAACCGTGCCCGCATCGGCACCGGGAACCAGATGCGTCACCTCGCCGTGGTTCAACGACGTCGCGGCAACCCGCACCAACACCTGATTCGGGGCAGGCTCGGGGTCCGGGGCCGACCCGAGGCGGAGTCCGGCGGGGGCGGAACGGTCGACCAGCAGTGCTCGCATATTCAGGACCTCAATCTTGTGGCAACACGGCAGATCAGCCGCGAAGCAAAAGTGCCACCGAGTGGCAATTGCTGTCAAGTGGCATACAGTGGAGGTCGCCGCTAAGCTGACAGGATGGACGTAGCGATCGACGAGTTGCCGCTGCGCGAACGGAAAAAGCTGCGAACCAGGCACGCGTTGATCGACTCGGCTCTCCGGCTGTTCACCGAGCGCGGGTTCGATGCCGTCACCCTGGACGAGCTGTGCGATAGCGTCGAAATCTCCAAGCGCACGTTCTTCCGCACCTTCGCAGGTAAGGAAGACGTGGCGATGGCGCCGATGCAAGACGTCTGGCTCGTCTTCCTGGAAGAGCTGGAACGCGGGGAACCACGGGAAACCGAGCTCCTGCTCATGCTCCGGGACGCGTTGCTGTCGGCCATCGACCGTGTCGCCGTCGGCGACTGGCCACGGCGCGCGGCGCTGAGCAATCGCCTCGCCGACGTCACCCCGTCGATGGCGGGGCACAACCTGCAATTCTGCGATCGGACGAGTCATGCGGCGGTCGCCCTGTTGCGCCGCGAACTGGACGTGGACGAGGACCGCACCCTGCATCTGCGCCTCGGTATCGACATCATGGTCGCCGCGTTCCACTGCGCGCTCGGCGCGTGGACCGCCGACGACGACCGCACCGCCGCAGGATTGGCCGTTGAAGTACGTCGCGCCTTCGATGCGGTCCCGGACGTGCTGACCATGACCGTGCGTCCGAAGAGCCTGTAACCCCGATCACTACGGCGACGCAACCCGGTGGCCTCCCCTAGGATCGGCACGGCGCCGCCGGGGCCGCAGCGGTTGGCGGAACAGGCGGGACGGAGGGCAATGTGAGACAGATCCTGTTGTCGGCGGGCATCGCCCTCTTCATCACCATCACACTCACCCCCGTGCTCATCCGGGTGTTCGCGCGGCGCGGTTTCGGGCAGGAGATCCGGATCGACGGGCCCGCCAGCCACCACACCAAACGCGGCACACCGACGATGGGTGGTCTCGCCATCGGTGCGGGCGTGTGGGGCGGCTACCTGGGCTCGCATCTGATCGGAACACTGTGGGACGCACCGGGTCCCAGCGCGTCGGGCGTTCTGGTGTTGCTGCTCGCCTCGGCGCTCGGCGTGGTCGGTTTCCTCGACGACTCGATCAAACTGCGCAAACACCGCAATCTCGGGCTCACCGCGGCGGGCAAATATCTGGGGCAGATCTCGGCGGCGGTCGTGTTCGCGGTGCTGGTGCTGCGCTTCCCCGGCGCCACCGGACTCACTCCGGCAGGCCGCAACCTGTCATATGTGCGTGACATCCCGACCATCACCTTCGCGTCGCTGTTCTTCGTGCTGTTCGTGGTGCTGCTGGTGGTCGCCTGGTCGAACGCGGTGAACATCACCGACGGGCTCGACGGGCTGGCCGCCGGGTCGATGACCCTGACCCTCGGCGCCTACGTGGTGATCACGCTGTGGCAGTACGACCACTCCTGCGAGATCACCCCCGGCCGCGCCTGCTACACCGTCCGCGACCCGCTGGACCTGGCGATGGTGAGCGCGGCGGGAGCGGCGGCCTGTGTCGGGTTCCTGTGGTGGAATGCCGCGCCCGCCAAGATCTTCATGGGCGACACCGGATCCCTCGGCCTCGGCGGTCTGCTGGCCGGGCTGTCGATCACCAGCCACACCGAACTGCTCGCGGTGGTGCTCGGTGGACTGTTCGTCGCCGAGATCATGTCGGTGGTGCTGCAGATCGTCGTCTTCCGCACCACCCACACCCGGCTGTTCCGGATGGCGCCGTTCCACCACCATTTCGAACTCGACAACTGGCCGGAGACGGCGGTCATCATCCGGTTCTGGGTACTGGCGGGCATCGCCTCGGCGACGGGGCTGTGCCTGTTCTACAGCGAGTACCTGACGTCGCTGTGACGCAACATTGTCGGTGTTCGCCGCTACGCTGACGCGATCATGAGAGAACCGGGCCACGACATCGCCGCCGACGTCTCGTTCGAGCTCGAGGAGCTCGACGAGCTGGTCGGCGAACTGCTCGTCGACCACGCCGAACGCGCGGCACGCGAGGCGCGGGTGGTCGGGCTGCGCCTGGGCATCGGCGGGCAGCGCCCGGAAACCCTCACCCGCGTCGGCGCCCGCTACGACCTCGCCCGCGACCGGGCCCGTCAGCTCTACACCAAGGCGATCGGGCGCATCCTGCGCGAGGCCACCCGATCCGGACACCGCTCCGCCGAGGTGTTCGCCCACCGATATCCGCGTGAGGCAGGCGATCTGCGCCTGGTACGCACCCTGCTCACCGAGACCTACGCGACCGACACCGACCTGGTCGCCATGGAGTGGTCGTATCTGAAGTTGCGCCTGGCCGGACACGACCAGACCGACGCGCGGCGGGTCGCCGGTTATGTCATGCAGCGAATCCTGGGCTGGCAGAAGAAGACCGCGAGCATCCTCGCCAAACTGCACGCCCCGGACGACGACGTCGACGACCTGGACGCGGTGCTCGCGGGGACCGACTGGCCGGACGGCTCCCCCGCCCCGTTGCCCACCGTCTCGGCGCGGGTGGCCGATGCCGACGACGACGGGCGCGGCCGGTTCTACCTGGCCAAGGCCGGGCGCGACGTCGCCTACGACTCGGCGCTGGTCGCCCGCCTGCTGCGCACGCTCGACGCCAGCCCGGCCGTCGCGGCATTCCAGGAGGAACCCGCCGCCCTCACCTACACGTTCGCGGGCGAGAACCACGTGCACTATCCCTCGGTCGCCGCCCGGCTCACCGACGGCCGGACGGTGCTGATCGATGTGGTGCCACTCGGCCGGACCATGTTCCACCACAACAGGCTTCAGGCCGAACTGATGCGCGCCCACGCCCACGAACGCGGCTGGGGTGCGCTCACCTGGACCGGCAGCGCGATCGGCACCGCGCAACTGCGCACCCACACCGTCGACGCGGCCGCCGAACAGCGCATCGCCACCGACCTGGCCACCAGCCCTTACGACCGGGTCGCCCTCGCCGCCGTGCTCACCGAGACCGGCCTGGACCTGCTCGACCTGGCCGCCCTCGTACTGCGCAACGACTGGCAGTTCGACCGGTTGCCGATGCGGCTCAGCGCATCACCATCGCCCCGGCGAGCACCGCGACAACCAGCAGCATCGCGCAGCAGGTGAGCCACTGCCACTGATCTAGGGTGCGGTCCATCCGGCTGATCGTGGCACGCAGGCCGGCCGCTGTCCGCTGCTGGGCGACCAGCTCACTGCGCAGGCCGGCCAGCGTGATGGCGTGGGCGTCGGCCGCAGCGGCCGCACGTTCGATCCGGTGATGCAGCCTGGTCACCAACCGCTGCTTGTCACGCACGGCCTGTCGCGACACCGCCAGTTCCACTCGCTGGTCGCGCAACTGACTGCGCTGACGTTCGATCATCGCGGCCTGCGCCGCCGTGTGCTTCTCCCAGGTGCCCACCTCGGCCCACCCTCCGTTCATCACATCCACATGACCCCAGGCGATGTCGTCCGCCACCCAGCCCTCGAGAAACTCCCGCAGCGCCCAGCCCGCCCGCACCGGTGCGGCGAAACCGGACTCACCGGCGGTGAGCATGCCCTGATCGATGCGGTATTCGGCACCGGCGGGCGCGAAGTCGGCGATACCGACCGCGGGCACCAGCGGCACCCAGTACCCGCGCGGCACCACCCACAGCACGTCATCGATGCCCGCCTCGCGCAGGCGTTCTCGGTGCGCGCGGGCGGCGGTGATGTCGAGGGGGCCGCTGCGCACCTCGACCACGCCGCGCCGCTCGCCACGGCGCCAGTAGATGTCGACGGGGATATCGCCCACCCGGGCGTCGACCTGCGCCTCGTCGGCGCCCGCCGCCGTCAGCCTGCCACAGATCCAATGTTCGAGCCGCTGGGTATTCCATTGCTTCGCAACGCAATCGGGGCAACCACAGCCGTATCCGGTGCGTTCGGGCGCCGCGCGACGACCGCCCTCGGAGATCCCGAGTTCGTCGAGCAGCGCCCGCCGTCCGCACACCACCTGGGTGTCGCTTCGCCGCTTCGTCCTCACACCATCACTCCCTCACCGGGGCCTGCCGTACGCCCCGCGCCCACGACCTGCACTCAGGTTCCCGCAGCCGCCGACACGCCGCCAGCCCCCTTGACCCGCACTCGGGTGCGTCGCCGTGTGGTGATCGAGATCACAACGACGACATTGCTTGTATATCAAGCCCTTTCATTGTGCCAACGTCGCACGGACCGGCGAAGATCTTGATCATTTCGATACACAGACCGGCCGGGTTGCCGGTCCTTTTCGTCCCGATTACGAAAAGGTTCGGCGCGTCGCCTGGCGCACCGGCCGAGGATCACTACAACGCGTCGGCGGGCACCGGTGGATATGATCGCAGGCGGCCGAGGCGGGCACGCTCGCCGTCCACCGGAAGTAGGGTGTGCATGAACCACGCTGAGCACGACGAAACCATCGGGTCGATGCTGGCGAATATCGCCGCGGCGCTGCGTGAGGTCAGCGAGAAGCTCGATGTCGTCGCCGCGCGCGTCGCCCAGGAGGTCCCCGGCTTCCCCGGTGACGACGAGGACGTGCCCGACCAGCTGCGCATCCGCCGCCTCGAAGCCTGGGCTTTCCATGCGTCACAGGACATTTCCCGGCTCAGTGCCCGGCTCGACGCGCTCGACGGCGGCGACGATCCGGCCCCACCGCCCGCCCGCGGGCGCAGCAGACGGGAAGTCCGCGAGGCCGCCGAGCGGGCCGCCGCCCACGAGGAAGCCACCCGGCCACCGCTGGAGCGTCGTCAGTCGAGCCGCTCGGTCCCCGACCACCTCGGCGATCCCACCTGGCCCATCACCTCTCCCCCTGTCCCTCGCGCGACGACCGAACCGCACAGCGGTGTGGTTGCGGGCGAACGTGGTCGGGCCGCGCAGCACGAGGAGGGTGAGCCTCGTACCGCCGCGTTCGCGGTCCAGTCGCCGGGGCTCGGCGATCCTGAACCCCAGGCGGCCCGTGCGTCGAACGGTGCGCGCGGTGACACCGCACAGCGACCGAAGGTGAACGGTGCGCATGCGCCGGAAGCGACTGTGCGGGAAGCCGTCCCGAATGCGCAGCGGGTGAACGGCCGACTGCCCGCGCAGCCGGAGCGGGAGACGCCTGCGCGTGGGGTGGCGGACGACATCGCGGCGCAAGGGGTCGGTCTCGCCGCGAATCGTGCTGTTGTGCTCCCGGATTCGACCGATGATCTCGGCCGCCACGATGCGGAGGCCGCGCCTGTTTCGGGCGGGTTCGCGAGCGTCGAACGCGCCCGCCCGGTCGGCAAGGTTCCCACCGAGACCCGTGGCACCGAACGCCACACCACTTCCGGCAATGTGACCTGGTCGCCCAACGGAGTCGATCCGCAGGCTCAGCGCAACGGATCCGTCTCCCACGGCGCAACCGACCAACGCCCCGCCGTCGAACACGCCGGCGGATCGGAAGACCTGCGGCACAGCTCGTTCGACGCAGGCACGGCGGGCGAGCGGGTCGGTGATCCTGAAGACGCGCACCGCGCCGCACCTGCGTCGGGTCACGTCGACGACCAGCAGGCGAGCTCGGCGCGCGGACCGGTGAACGGCACGGGTGTGCACTCGAGTCCGAGTGAGCAAGATCGTGCCGGAATCGTCCCGACCGAAGATGCTCACGCGGCCGAAGCCCGGGTCGCGACGAACGGGACGACCTTCAACGGGTTCGCCGATCGGTCGGCGTCCGCGCCGAAGAACGGCAGTGCCAACGGGATCCAGTGGTCCTTCGACGACGACGTGGAGACGACCCTTCCCACCCCGCCGCGAAACGGTCACGCCCGCAACGGCTTCACCACGGATTCCCGCGGCGAGTCCGTCTTCGCCGACTTCACGCCTCGCAACTCGACCACCAGCGAAAAACCGGCAGCCCCCGCCCGGTTGGTCGCCCCGCCAGTCGCCGATTCGGCCCACCAGGTCGAAGGGGCCGGCCGAGCCACCGTGCCGTCGGAGCACCTCGAGCAGGCACCTCGGTCCGGGCCGTCGGTCGGCGGACCCGACTACCGAACCAGCCCGGCGACGGAATCCGTCGACCGGTCCGGCGCAACAGCCCTACCGACGGACTACCCGAATCAGGCGGGCCACTCCGCCCCGGCGGCGGGCGATCCCGGCCACACGCACCAGCCGGCGGACCGCATCACCCAGGGCGAGCAATCCCGCCCGTCCGACGAAGCGGCGAACGGCCGATACAGCCAGGGCGAGCGATCCAGCCGACCACACGGTCACAGCGCCGAGGAGACCGGCCGGACGAGCGGACAGGACGCGAACACAGGTCCGCTTGCGGCCCAGGCGGCTCACAACACCGCGCGATTCACCAACTCGGACAACGAGGCCGGGACCCGGCACGGCCGACCCGCCGCCCCGGCGGTCGACCTGCCCGCGGTCCACACCTCGTCCAGCGCCGACGACAACCTCGGCCCGGCCCCGATCCCCACGGCCACCGACCCGGCAGGCATCACGGTGACCGGCACCTACCGCGCCTTCGACCTCGAATCCGCCGCCCACGTGGACAAACTGCAGGCCATGCTCGACGAACTCAAGCGCTCCGCCGGCCTGCCACCGGGCCGCCGCGACGTCTTCGGTCCACCGACCCAGGACCTCGGCTAGACGGCGACTCCCACCGAGCGCACATCGGGCACCTCCGGCGCGTCGCGCAGTACCGTCGCGACGAGTTCGCGCACGGCGCGATGTCCGGCGTCGGCGGTGTTGCGCGGATGCCAGGCCATGGCGACGACGGGGGCGGGCAACGGCAGCGGGATCTCGAAGGTGGCCAGGCCGAGCGCCTGGCAGGCCGGGCGGGACAATGCCGCGGGGGCAGGGCAGATCAGCTCGGTGGTCGCCACAGTGAACAACGCGGTCGCCAGGTCGGCGACGGTCGCGACGACGCGGCGGGTGCGACCGTGCAGGGCGAGGCGGTCGTCGATGGGACTGTGGGTGCGGCCGGTGGGTGACACCTCGAGGTGGCGCGCGGAGGCGTAGGCGGCGACGGTGGGGCGGTCGGCGGCGAAGGGATGGTCGGCGGCCGCGACACCGACCCAGCGGTCGCTGAACAGCCGCTGCACAACGGTTTCGGGGTCGGTGCGGCCGAGCACACCCACTTCGATGTCGACCTGCCCGTCGCGCAGGGCCACGGCGCTGTCGGCGGGGTCCGCGGCCAGCAGCCGCACCGTCACGCCGGGCAGTTGTGCCCCGACCGCGCCCAGCAGCGGTCCGGCGAGCCGCGCCGCCACCGCATCACCCACGCGGACGACGAAGTCCCGCTGCCTGCGAACACCGCCGCCCTCGTGCGAGGTGAGCAGCACCCGGCTCGCCTCGACCAGCGCCGCCACGTCCTGGCGCAGTTCCAGGGCGCGCGGGGTGGGCACCAGATGCCTGCCGGAACGCACGAGCAGCGGGTCACCGAACACCTCACGCAACCGGGTGAGGGTGCGGCTCATCGCCGAGGTGGAGGTGTGCAGTCGCCGGGCCGCCTCGGTGACGCTGTTGGTGTCCAGCAGCGCGTCCAAGGCGGGCAGCAGGTTCAGATCCAGCGCTTCCACGCGAGGATTATCACCAACGCCCGGTTCGCCACCAAGCGGCCGCACCGCGTGTCGGTTATCCCTCGACCACCGCGACCGGCGTCGGCGCC
Source organism: Nocardia rosealba (assembly GCF_020216065.1). Lineage (GTDB taxonomy): Bacteria > Actinomycetota > Actinomycetes > Mycobacteriales > Mycobacteriaceae > Nocardia > Nocardia rosealba. Next base: position 317,530 of record NZ_JAIWNA010000003.1, on the reverse strand, counting down.
GGGGCGGCGTTGCGGTTGCGCAGCACGCCGCGGTAGGTCGCGGGCCGCACCGGGCGCACCCACTGCCCGAGCCGGGCCGACAGCGGCAGCGGGGTGCCGAGGTCGTCGAGCATCTCGTCGATATTGCCCAGCGAGAACGGGATCACCGACGCACCGTGCGCGTGGGCACCGTTGCTGCGGGCCCGCGACCAGGCGAGGCGTTCGTCGATGTCGTTGTTCATCAGTTCGGCGACCGGCGGCACGAAGGCACCGGTGAGCAGCCCCGCGATCCAGTGCGCGCCGACCTCGGCGCTCAGGGCGCTCACATTGGAGCTGTTGTAGCCGGCGAAACTGAGATTGGGCACCTCGACGGGCAGGATGTGGCGGTAGAGCCGGAAGTCGCCCGCCTCGTCGGTGAGCGAGCGGCGCACGAACGGAGTGAGGAACGGTACCTCCTGGCGATATCCGGTGGCGCATACCACGATCTCGGCCAGTTTCAGCGTCCCGTCGGACAACCGGACCGCTGGCCCGTGCTGCCCGCCGATGAGTTCGACGATCTCGGCGTCGCGGTGCACGGCGATGCGGCCCGCCTCGATCTGGTCGAAGAACCCCTCGGTGGCCAGCGCGGCGCTGCTGGTCGCCATATCGGCCAGTGGACCGTCGGGGACCAGGCCGAGCTCGCGCAGCCGCAGCTTGCGCGTCACCCGTTCCTGCAGCAGGTCGAGGTTCGCCTCGCGCAGGGCGAGCCGGTCGAGCAGGCGCTCGGCGCGGTGGCCGAACCGGGACGGGAAATGCGCCTCACCCGCGCGGGTGAGCAGCAACCGTTCGTAGTCGGTGCCGAATCCGAACTTGCGCGGCATCTTCCAGGTGAGCCTGCGGGCGACCACGCTGGTCTCGTCGGCCAGATGACTCACCGCCTCGGCCACATCGCAGGCCGACTTGCCGTACCCGACGACGACCACCGAACGGTCGCGCGCCAGTTCGGCGTCGTGGAACTGCGAGACGTGACACAGCTGCCCTCCCGCGGCACGGAAGGCCGCCGCACCGGGCAGATCCGGCAGCACCGGGTCGCTGTACACACCGTTGGCGACGATCAGGTGATCGCAGGTGCTGCGGTGCACACCCATCCCGTCGCGGATCTCGAGCAACCAGCCGCTGTCGACCGGGTCGGCGGCGACCACCTCGGTGCCGAGTCGCAGATTCCCGGTGAGACCGAATTTCTGCGCGTACCCGGCGAGGTAGGCCTGCATCTGCTGACCGTCCGGCCAGCGCGGGTAGTCCTCCGGCATCGGGTGGTCGCTGAAGTGGTTGGTGTGCTTGCTGTTCTGTGAACGCAGGCCCGGGTAGCGGCGGGTGACGCTCCACACACCGCCCACGTCAGGGGCTCGGTCGAAGACTTCGACCGGGAACCCGGCCTGACTCAACACCTTCGCGCAAGCCAATCCCGCAACTCCCGCACCGACGATCCCGATGCGGCTACCGCTAGTCATGGGCAGGAGAGTACTCGGGACCGCCGTCGCGGTGCCACCGCCGCGATGCCCACAGTGCTGTCTACCACCGCCACGCCCGTGCTGTACTGGAACGATGACCAACAGCTCCGTCGTCGTCGACCGGGCCGGACTCTGGGACGCCGAAGCTCTCAGTGATGTGGCGACCGCGACGTTCCCGCTGGCCTGTCCCCCGCAGGCCGACCCGGCCGACATCGAGATCTTCCTGACCCAGATGCTCTCGGGCGACCGTTTCGGCGAGTACCTGTCCGACCCGGATCGCACGGTCCTCAAGGCCGTCGACGGTGACGAGATCGTCGGCTACGCCATGTTGATCGCGGGCAGGCCGACCGATCCGGCCATCGACGCACAGGTCAGCCCGGGGTCGGTGGTCGAACTCAGCAAGATGTACGTGCTGCCCGGCCACCACGGCACCGGGGTGTCCGGTGCGCTCATGGACGCCGCCGTCGACTCCGCGCGCGAGTCGGGCGCCGACGCGGTGTGGCTCGGTGTCCACCAGGACAACGAACGCGCGCAGCGGTTCTACGGAAAGCACGGGTTCGTGCGGGTGGGCACCAAGACGATGACCGTCGGCAGCAAGGTGCTCGACGATTTCGTCTTCGAACGGAAGCTGTGATCCCTACGCGGTAGCGGCCTCGAACCGCGACAGCGCGAGCAGACGCGAGATGGCGCGCAGGTACTTCTTGCGGTAGCCGCCGTCGAGCATCTCCTGGGAGAAGATCTCGTCGAGCTTGGCGCCGGACACGGTCACCGGAATGCTCGCGTCGTAGAGGCGGTCGGCGAGCACCACGATGCGCAGCGCGACGGCCTGGTCGGTCACCGGGTGCACCCCGGAGACGAACACCGAGGTGACACCGTTGATGAGCGCGCCGTACTTCGAGGGGTGCAGCGTGCTCAGGTGCTTCAGCAGAGCGTCGTAGTCGTCGAGGGTGGAACCCGGTGTGGCGGCGGCCCGTTCGGCCAGCACCTCGGGCGAGGTGGGCTCGGGAGCGGGCGGCAGGTCGCGGTGCCGGTAATCGGGACCGTCGACGCGCACCGGCTCGAAGATGGCGCCGAGCTTCTTGATCTCGCGCAGGAAGTCCTGTGCGGCGAAACGGCCTTCGCCGAGTTGACTCGGCAGGGTGTTGGAGGTGGCCGCGATCGAGACGCCCGCGGCGGACAGCTCGGTGAGCAGGCGCGAGACCATCGTGGTGTCGCCCGGGTCGTCGAGTTCGAACTCGTCGATGCACAGCAGGCTGTTGGCGGAGAGCCGTTCCACGGCGTTGACGAAACCGAGGGCACCGACCAGGTTGGTCAGCTCGCCGAAGGTCCCGAACGACTTCGGCGCGGGCGCGCTGTGGAAGATCGAGGCGAGCAGGTGGGTCTTGCCCACACCGAAACCACCGTCGAGGTACAGGCCCGCACCGGTGACGGCCTTCTTCTTGCCGAAGAGGCTCTTCTTCGACGCGGCCTTGTGGATCTTGGCGACCTGACCGGCGAATTCCTCGGCCTTGCGAACCGCGGCCGCCTGGCTGGGTTCCTTGGGGTCGGGAATGTAGGAGGCGAAGCTGACCTCGTCGAACATGGGCGGGGGCACCATCTGGGCGACGAGCTGGTCGGCCGGGACCTCCGGGTGGCGATCGACGAGGCGTTCTTGCATGTGCGAATCGTACGGACGTGGTTGCATCGGTACCTATGCAGCGTATCCCTAATGTGACCCAGCTCGCAGATCTCGACGCCGACGCACTGGCCAGGAGCTATGCGTACCCGAGGCACCTGGAGCGGCCGTGGGTGCGGGCCAACTTCGTCAGCAGCATCGACGGCGCGCTCGCCGTCGACGGCGTGACGAAGGGACTGGCCACCCCGGCCGACAAGCTGGTATTCAAGCTGCTGCGCGAGCTCGCCGACGTGATCCTGGTCGGCGCGGGCACCGTGCGCACCGAGAACTACGGCGGCGCCCGCACCGACGACGAACACCGGCGGGCGCATTTCCGGCACGGGGTCGGCGGCAGCGAGGACGGCAGCCCACCGCCGATCGCCGTGGTGTCGGGCAGCGCGAATCTCGATCCGGCGGCGCGGCTGTTCACCGACGCGCAGACCCCGCCGCTCATCCTCACCACCGCCCAGGCCGACAAGGACCGCGTCGCCGCGCTCGAGGACGCGGGCGCGCAGGTGGTGGTCGCGGCGGAGTTCGCGATCACGCCCGCGGCGCTGCTGCGGGTGCTCACCGAGCGCGGTTTGCTGCGGGTGCTGTGCGAGGGCGGACCGCATCTGTTCGGTCAGCTGGCCGAGGCCGATCTGGTCGACGAACTGTGCCTCACCACGGCGCCGCTGCTGGTCGGCGGGGCGGGCGGGCGAATCTCGCTGTCGGCGAAGCAATTCGGAACCTCGATGGCACGCAAGCAGTTGGTGCTCGACGACGACGGCACCGTGCTGGCCCGCTGGGCCCGTCGATGAAACCCGGCGCCGAACCTGGCAGGGTGTAGCCATGCGCTTGACTCGGGCCGCGGTAACGGCCGCGACACTGTCGATCATGCTCGCGGGCTGCGGGGCGGGACCGTCGGATCGGCCCGTCGTCGCGGTGGAACGGCCGGGTGCCGGTGGAGTGGCGACCCAGGAGGCGGCGACCGAGGACCTCGGCACGGCCGAGGTCCCCAAATCCGATCTCACCTGGCGTGACTGCACCGAGTCGACCATCAGCTCGTTGGCCTTCGGCGACGTGCCCGCCGGACTCGTGCTCGAATGCGCCGATTTCTCGACACCCATCGACACCGCGGGCACCGTGCTCGGCACCTTCCGCGCGGGTGCCCTGCGGGCCCGGCTGCCCGAGACTCCCACCGATGTGGCCCCGCTGGTGCTGACCTCCGGCGCCGACCGGTCCTCGGCCTCCACCCTCGCCGGTCTGGCCATCGGTCCCAACCGGGCGCTGCTCACCGCGCAGCCGGTCGTCGCGGTGGATCGGCGTGGGATCGGCGCCTCCCAGCCCATCGACTGCATCCCGGCCCAGTTGCGCGCGGTATTGACCGATCTGGGGCAGACCGGGGTGGGCAACGCCGACCAGGTCGGTGCCGTCGCCGGGTTCAGTCAGGACGCGACCATCGCCTGCCGCGATTTCCTGCAGCCCTACGAGGGCACCTTCGACGCACCGCACGCCGCCGACGACATCGAACAGCTGCGCAAGCAGTGGCAGGTCGAGAAGATCAACCTGCTCGGCGCCGGCAACGGCGGCAAGGTCGCGCTCAGCTACGCGCGCCGCTACGGCGACCACCTGGCCCGGCTCGTCCTCGACGCACCGGAACCGGTGGGCGCCGACGCCGCGACCATGGCCGAGGCGCGCGTCACCGGCGCCGAAGCCGCGCTCACCGCGTTCGCCCAACGCTGCAAGGCGGCCAATTGCGCCCTCGGACCCGATCCGCGCGCGACCGTCGTCGGATTGATGAACAAGGCGACGTCCGGCGGACTGGGTGAGGTGACGGCCGCCGATCTGGCGACCGCGCTCACCGGTTTCCTGTCGAGCCCGCGCGGGGATCAGAACACCCGGGTCACCGCGCTGGCCGACATCCTCGCCGCGGCCGACCGTGGTGATCGTGGGCCGCTGGTCGCACTGGTCGGGCGTGAGGCGGCGGCGATCTCGTCCGACGGCGAGTTCGTGAACCGGTGCACCGACAGCCAGCAACCACCCACCCCCGATCGGGCCCGCGAACTGGCCGATACCTGGGCGGGCAAATATCCGGTTTTCGGTCGCACCGCCGCGATCGGGCTGATGGTGTGCTCGGCCTGGCCCGTCTCCACCGCCCCGCCGCTGCCCGATGAACTGTCACTGCCCGTGCTGGTGTTCGCCGGTGCCGCCGACCCCGTCGTCGGCGGTGCCGCGGCCTCGGTCACCGGCGCGCTCGGCGCCGCGGGCGCCCGGCACGCCACCATGACCTGGCAGGGCTGGGGGCATCCGGTGGTCGCGCATTCCGGGTGCGCGCAGCAGGCTGTCAACGCCTACCTCGCGGACGGGAAACTGCCCGCCGACGGCGGCGCCTGCCCCGCCTGATCGCCATCCGACCGGCGCGTTGCGGCGCGTCGGACGGGTCCGGCGACACCATCGCAACCCGATCCGGTGTACCGTGCCCCAGTGTTGTTCCGACAGCTCGAGCCCCGCACCGCTCGCACCGCCGCCGAGGTGATGAAGTTCGCATTGTGGCCGTTCGCGGTCATGACGGTGCTGAACCGTGTCTTCATCAAGGCGATCAACGGTTTCGTCACCGACGACTATCGCCCGGTGTACAACGCCTCGTTCGAGTTCTTGAACGGCAGGCCTGTGTACACGGCCAATTTCGATTCGGTCGACCCCCATTACCTGTACCCGCCCAGCGGAACCCTGGTGATCGCGCCGGTCGCGGTCATCGAGTACGAGCTGTCGCGGTGGCTGTTCATCGCCTTGAACGCCGCGGCGATCCTGCTCGCCTGGTACCTGCTGCTGCGGTTGTTCAAGTTCGGCATCGGTTCGGTGGCCGCGCCCGCGCTGCTGCTGGCGATGTTCGCCTCCGAGACGGTCATCAACACGTTGGTGTTCACCAATGTCAACGGGTGTCTGTTGCTGGCCGAGCTGGCGTTCATCCATCTGTTGCTGCGGCGGCGTGATCTATGGGCCGGGGCCATTCTCGGCCTCAGTATCGCGGTGAAACCGACGCTTGCGCCGTTGTTGCTGGTCGCGGTCGTGCGCGGCCAATGGAAGGTGCTCATCACCGCCATCGGTGTGCCCGTCGGGCTCACCGCGTTGGCCTGGCCGCTGTCGAAGGATCCCGAACGGTTCTTCACCCATGTGCTGCCGTACCTGGCCAAGACCCGCGACTACTTCAACAGTTCGGTCGGTGGCAACGGTGCCTACTTCGGGCTGCCGCACTGGCTGATCCTGCTGGTACAGGTGACGATGGGCGCGGTCGTCGCGGTGTCGCTCTGGTTGCTGTGGCGCTACTACCGCCACGACGAGCTGTTCTTCGTGACCACGTTCTCCGGTGTGCTGCTCACCGCGTACTTCCTGCTGCCCTCGCTGGGCCAGATGTACTACTCGATGATGCTGTTCCCGTTCCTGATGTCGGTGGTGCTGCGCAATTCCGTGCTGCGCAACTGGCCGGCCTGGCTGGCGATCTTCGGGTTCATGACCTACGACAAGTGGTTGTCGGACCGCTGGCAGGACATCGGGCGCACGCTTGAATACCTGCGCGTCACCTTCGGTTGGGGACTGTTGCTCATCGTGGTGTTCTGCGTGCTCGGCGACCGCTACCTGGCCGCCCGCCGCGAAGGCAGGCTGGAGTTCGGCATCGACCCGGCCTGGATGGCGAAGGCGCCCGACTCGCGAGACGGCGTCGAGGAGAAACCAGCGCCTGCACCGGCGCCCGACCGCGACGATCCGGTGGCACCGGTCGAGGAACGCGAACCCGCCCTGAAGTAGCTTTTCGGCGCGCGCGGCGCGAAACCATTAGCGTGGAGTGATGAGTTCCGATACCTCGTTGCCCGCGCCGCGCATCCAGCTGACGCCGCAGGAGTGGCGGGCCAAACTGAACCCCGAGGAATACGCCGTGCTGCGCGAGGCCGCCACCGAGCGGCCCTTCGTCGGCGAATACACCGACACCAAGACCGAGGGTGTCTACGCGTGCCGTGCCTGCGGTGCCGAATTGTTCCGCAGCACAGAAAAATTCGATTCGCACTGCGGGTGGCCCTCGTTCTTCGACCCCGCCGATTCCGACGCGGTGATCCTGCGTCCCGACGACTCGCTCGGCATGCGCCGGGTCGAGGTGCTGTGCGCGAACTGCCACAGCCACCTCGGCCACGTCTTCGAGGGCGAGGGTTACCCCACCCCCACCGACCAGCGCTACTGCATCAACTCGATCGCGCTGAAGTTGGAGCCGAAAGCGTAGGGCCTACGGCAGGGCGTTGATCAGCTGCTCGACCTCCACGCGCGGGCCCGTGAAGAACGGGATCTCCTCGCGGACGTGCAGGCGGGCTTCGGTGGCGCGCAGGTCGCGCATCAGGTCGACGATGCGGTGCAGCTCCGGCGCCTCGAACGCGAGGATCCACTCGTAGTCGCCGAGCGCCATCGAGCTCACCGTGTTGGCCCGCACGTCCGGGTAACCGCGCGCGGCCTTGCCGTGGTCGGCGAGCATCTTGCGGCGATCCTCGTCGGGCAGCAGGTACCACTCGTAGGACCGCACGAACGGGTACACGCAGATGTAGTTGCCCGGGTCCTCACCGGCAAGGAACGCCGGGATGTGGCTCTTGTTGAACTCCGCCGGACGGTGCACGGCCACATTGCTCCACACCGGGGCACTGGCCTTGCCCAGCTCGGTGGTGCGCCGGAAATCGGCGTAGGCGGCCTGCAGGTCCTCGACCCGTTCGGCGTGGGTCCACAGCATGAAATCGGCGTCGGCACGCAACCCGGCCACGTCGTAGATGCCGCGCAACACCACACCCTTGTCGGCCAGCCCGTCGAAGAAGGTCTGCGCCTCCTTGATCGCCGCCGCCCGGTCGTCGCCGAGTACGCCCGGCTGGACCTGGAACACCGAGAACATCAGGTACCGGATGGTGGAATTGAGGGCCTGGTAGTCGAGTCGCGCCATGAATCCATGGTGCCACTGCGCCGATTTCGCGCGGCGCCCGGGATCAGTCCAGGTGGTGCTCGACCGCACGCCACGGCGAGGATTCGTCGGCGCGGAAGACGGCCGTCACGGTGGTCGCCTCCCCCGCGTGGAGTTCGACGGGTCCGAGGTCGGGGTCGAGGATCAAGGTCGGCTGCTCAGCGGAGGTCACAGCGGGCGATCATGCAGGAACGCTATCGCCGATGGTGGATGACACGCCGCGATCGGCATGCGCGAAGCGTTGGGGCTGCGCCTTCGTCGGCTGCGCACTCCAGCCCGGCTCGGCTTCGGCGCTTGTTCGCGTCATGTCAGTCGTGGAGCTGGGCAGACGCGGTTCGCGTTGACATCGACCGGAGTCTTCGGGCCGCGTACGGTCGCGCTGTCACCGACAAACTCTGCACAGGAGGATCCATGCGCGTCATCAGTGTGGTCGCCGATCTCGCCGTCGCCGATATCGACGCCGCCAGAAGCTTCTACGCCGACTATCTCGGCCTCAGCCACGAGGAGTTCAACCTCGGCTGGGTGGCGCGATTCACCTCACCCGAGACGGGGGCGCACCTGCAGGTCGTCACGCGGGACGCGAGCGCACCGGAGAACCCGGTCGTGACGATCAAAGTCGACGATGTCGAGGCCGCGCTGGCCGAGGCGCAGCGACGAGGATTCGAGATCGTCCACCCACTGACTACCGAACCATGGGGAATCACCCGATTCTTCGTCCGCGCACCCGACGGAAACGTCATCAACATCGCCCAGCACCACTAGTTCCGCACGTTTCCGGACTTGGACGGTTGCTCACCACGCTCTGGCGGCGGCATCGGCCGAGAAGCGAACGCCACCAGAGCGTGGTGATCTTGATTCGCTCGTCGACGCCCACAACTCCGTTCGGGTGAACAGCTTCGGCGCGGGCAACGCGGTACCTCGCCAACTGCGATGTCCGGCGATCTCAGTGACCAATGCTGTGCGCGATGCGCTGTGCGGCGGCAGTGCCGGTGGCGACGCAAGCCGGGACTCCGACGCCGTGTAGGTAGGCGCCCGCGAGGGCGAGACCTTCGAGCGGGTCGGTCGCGGCTTCGAGGGCGGCGATCCGTTCGGAATGGCCGGGGGCGTACTGGGGTAGGCCACCGGGCCAGCGTTGGACGACGGCGGCGTGCGGGGTGATCGTGGTGCCGGTGACGGTGCTCAGGTCCTCGACGGCGGCGGCGATGAGTTCGTCGTCGGTCCAGGTGAGAGGTTTTTCGTCGCCGAAGCGGCCGAACGAGGCTCGGACGAGTGCGACATCGCGGGCGGCCAGGTGCGGCCATTTGCGGCTCGACAGCGTGAACGCCTTGGCGCGCAACGGTTCTCCGGTGGCGACGAGGATGCCCGAATTGTCCGGCAGCGCCGTGTCTTTCGGTAGCGCCATCGCGACGAGCGCCGAGGACGACAGTTCGATGCCGTCGGCCAGGGCGGCGGCATCGGGCGCGACGTAGTGCAGCAGGCGCGCGGTGACGGGGGCGGGCGTCGCGAGGACGACCGCATCGACGGCGCCGAGGGGATCGACAACCCAGCCCTGCGGGGAGCGAGCCAGCCGTGTCGCGGGCAGGTCGGTCACCAGGCGGGCCCGTGATGCCTCGATGAGTGCCGCGAGCAGGGCGCCGTACCCGTCGCGGAGCCCGCCGAAAACAGGTGCGGAGCTGGGTGCGGGCATCGCCTTCCGCACTGCGTCGGTGAGATTCGGGGCGCCCTGATCGAGGGCGGCGGCGAGGGTCGGTAGCGCCGCACGGACACCGATCGACGCGCTGATCCCCGCGTACACCCCGCCGAGCAGCGGATCGACACTGCGTTCGACGACCTGTCGACCGAACCGTTCGGCCACCAGCGACTGCACGTCCACATCCGAGCCGGGTTCCCACCGCATAGGCCGGTCGGGCTCGGTCGCCACCTGGTGCAGGGTGTCGTCGTCGACGAGTCCGCGCAGCGATTCGGCATCCGACGGGATGCCCATCAACGTCCGCCCCGGCAGCGGATGCGCGCTCCCCCCTGCCCACACCAAGGGCCGCTTTCCGGCTGGCCGCACCAGTTGATCGTCCAGACCGAGCTCACCCATCAACTCGATCACCTCGGGCCTGCGCCCGACGAACGCCTCAGCACCGAGATCCAGTGGCTCCCCGGCCAATTCACCGGTGTGCAGCACCCCACCGACCCGCCCCCGCTGCTCGAGCACGACGATATCGACGCTCGCACCGAGTCGCTGCCGCAACCGGTACGCCGCGACGAGCCCGCTGACTCCGCCCCCGACAACCGCGATCCGCATCCTCCGACCGTAGCCGTGAGGGCGGTGCGCCGACGAGACGCACCCGCGCCGTGTCAGCAGCGTCACGTCGAGCGCGGCTCGTAACCTTTGGCCGGCCTGGCGGCGCTCACCCGGCGCCACGCACCGAGCGATCGACGACCATCGAGCGCGTCGGCCACGCCGTCCAACGCCTTCCGGACGCCCGCGCCCGCCTCCGCTGGATGCCTCAGAGCGAATGCACGAGTTCGACCAACGCGGTCAGCACGCCGGGATCGGTGTCCGGCAGCACCCCATGACCGAGGTTGAAGATATGACCGGTCGCGCCGAGCGTGATCGCCTCGTCGGCCTCCGCGACGATGCGCCGCGCTTCCGCCTCGACCGCGTCGAATCCGGCGAACAGGATGGCCGGGTCCAGGTTGCCCTGCAGGCCCTTGCCCGCACCGACCCGGCGCACCGCGTCGGTGAGCGGCACCCGCCAGTCGACGCCGACCACATCGGCACCGGCCTCACCCATCGCGCCGAGCAGCTCACCGGTGCCCACACCGAAGTGGATGCGCGGCACGCCCGCGTCGGCGATCTCGGCGAACACGCGTTCCGAGTGCGGCAGCACGAACTCGCGGTAGTCGGCCAGCGACAGCGCGCCCGCCCAGGAATCGAACAGCTGCACCGCATCGACACCGGCGGCGAGCTGGGCCTGCAGGAAGGCGATGGTGATGTCGGTGAGGGTGCCGAGCAGCGCGTGCCAGGTCTTCGGGTCGGCGTGCATCATCGCCTTGGTGCGCTCGTGCTGCTTGCTCGGCCCACCCTCCACCAGATACGAGGCCAGCGTGAACGGGGCACCGGCGAAACCGATGAGCGGTGTGTCACCGAGCGCATCGGTGAGCAGTCGCACGCCCGAGGTGACCGCGCCGACCTCTTCCGGACGCAACCTCGGCAGGGCTCGCACATCGGCCTCGGTGCGCACCGGGGAGGCGATCACGGGGCCGACGCCGGGCACGATGTCGAGGTCGATGCCCGCCGCCTTGAGCGGAACGACGATGTCGGAGAACAGGATTGCGGCGTCCACACCGTGGCGGCGGATCGGCTGCATGGTGATCTCACACACCAACTCCGGGTCGAAGCACGACTCGAGCATGCCGATGCCCTTGCGCAGCTCTCGGTACTCGGGCAGCGAACGGCCTGCCTGACGCATGAACCAGACCGGTCGCCTGCTCGGCGTCGCGCCGGTGGCGGCGGCCAGGAAGGGGGCATCGGTCAACCGGCGGCGGGTGTAGGTGCTCACCACGATGATCCTAGGCGGCGAGGTGGGCGACTCCGCCCCCACATGGGGGTAGAGTCGCGCGGCCTCTGGCTCACCCGTCCCCGGCTGCGAGCCGGCGACGCTCCCCCACCACGTCGACCGGATTTCGACCTGCTCCTACGCGGCAACGTGTCGGACGGCCTCGCGCCGATGAAGGGGGTGAGGTGCCATTCCGACGAGGAACGTTCGATCGGACGAGCGCGATACGACCGACCGCCCGTCTCATCGCACATCGCGCATCACGAAGCGCTCGAGAATGCACCCTACGCAACGCACCCCTGACCGGCCCGCCGTAGGCGGCGCGCCTCCGCGCGCCCCGCACGCCCACCGTCTACGGTTGCCCTCGTGACACCGCTCGACATCCGCGACGGCGCCGCACCGACCGGGGGAACGCCCCGCGAGCCTGCTTCTTTCCGGGCGGCGGTCGATGCGATGGGCACCGCAACCGTGCACCCTCGAATCGAGCTGGCGCCTATCCGCCCCCCACAGCGGTTGGCGCCGTTCTCCTATGCGCTCGGGGCGGAGGTCGTGCACCCCGACAGCCCGGTCGTGCCGACCGACTCCGAGGGCGACGCCTTCGGCAGGCTGATCCTGCTCCACGACCCCGACGGGGACGAGGCATGGCACGGCGTGTTCCGGCTGGTCGCCTACATCCAGGCCGACATCGACGCCGCCCTCGCCGCCGACCCGCTGCTCCCGGAGGTCGCGTGGAGCTGGCTGGTCGACTCCCTCGAGTCGCGTGGCGAACAGTTCACCGCGCTCGGCGGCACCGTCACCGCCACCAGTTCGGTGCGGTACGGCGACATCGCCGGCCCACCACGCGCCCACCAACTGGAGCTACGCGCGTCGTGGACGGCGATGAACACCGAGATGCGCCGTCACGTGGAGGCGTTCTGCGAGGTGCTCGCCTTCGCCGCCGGATTACCCCCCGCCGGAATCACGCATTTACGGCCGGACTCCTATACCCACACCGACAGACCGTGATCGCCACGTAGAGTTCACGTTTATGTCGGTCGCCGAGGAACCAACCGCAGCAGAGCCCCTGCTCGCCCCCGCCGAGGGGGTTCCACCCGTGCTGGCCTCCCCCGACGAGGTCGCCGCGGCCGCCAAATCCATCGCCGCGGGCACCGGCCCGCTCGCCGTCGACGCCGAACGCGCGTCCGGTTTCCGCTACTCCGCACGCGCCTACCTGATCCAGCTGCGCCGCGACGGCGCGGGCACCTTCCTGATCGACCCGATCCCCGTCACCGACGCGCTCACCCCGCTGGCCGAGGCGATCAACGACCTCGAATGGGTGCTGCACTCCGCCGACCAGGACCTCCCCGGCCTCGCCGAACTCGGCCTGCGTCCCGCCCGCCTCTTCGACACCGAACTCGGCGGCCGCCTCGCCGGCTACGAGCGCGTCGGTCTGGCCGCCATGGTGGAGAACCTGCTCGGGCGTTCCCTGCGCAAAGGCCACGGAGCCGCCGACTGGTCCACCCGCCCCCTGCCCGACGAGTGGCTCAACTACGCCGCACTGGACGTCGAACTCCTCCTCGAACTGCGCGACACCGTCGCCGACGACCTCGCCACCCAGGGCAAAATGGACTGGGCCGCAGAAGAATTCGAACACGTCCGCACCATGGACCCGCCCGCCCCCAAGGCCGACCGCTGGCGCCGTACCTCCGGCATCCACACCCTGCGCCGCCCCCGCCAGCTCGCCGTCGTCCGCGAACTGTGGACCACCCGCGACGAACTGGCTCGCGCCCGCGACGTCGCCCCCTCCCGCATCCTCCCCGACTCCGCCATCGTCGCCGCCGCGACCAACGACCCACGCACCATCGCCCAGCTGCGCACCCTCCCCGTCTTCGGCGGCCCCCGCCAACGCCGCTACTCCCGCGACTGGCTCGCCGCCGTGGACCGAGCCCGCGCCCTCCCCGACAAACAACTCCCACCCCTTACCCTCCCTTTCGACGGCCCACCCCCCGTCAACCGCTGGGAACGCCGCGACCCCATCGCCGCCGCCCGCCTCACCACCGCCCGCAACGCCATGGGCGAACTCTCCACCGAGCATTCGATCCCGGTAGAGAACCTGCTCTCCCCCGATCTGGTGCGTCGCCTGTGCTGGGACGGGCTCCCCGACTACAAGAACGTCGGCACCCCCGAAGAGCTTTCCGCCGCGATCGAGGAGTTCCTGCGTGCGGGTGGGGCACGACCGTGGCAACGAACCCTCGCCGTCCCGGCGCTGACCAAGGCCCTCACCCCCAAACTCGGGTAGCTCAGTTCGTCGGACGCAGCCGTGAAGCGCCCGAGCCACGGGGGACGGATAGTCCACAAAGCTGCCACGAACGCCGCGAGAGCTTCCAGGAACCGTGGCTTCGGATATCCGACATTGTGAACAAATTTGTGCCAAATGCTCCATGAGCATTGTCATTTCAATTCTCGATCAAACGTAATGCACTGTGGGAAAAACGGGTCGACGGGGGACTTGTTCGCCGTTAGCGTCGGGTGTCGGCTGTCGAGAGGAATCGTTGTGTTCGAAGAGGCTATCGCCGCCAATCGCGCGAATTGGGATGAGCGGGCCGACGTGCATGTTCGGTCGCGGATGTATGACGTGGATGCGTATGTCGCGGATTCGGGGCGGATCTCGTCGGTGGTGCGCAACGACCTGGCTGTGCTTGCGCCGCATCTGCCGGAGTCCGGGATCGTGGGGCGGTCGCTGTTGCATCTGCAGTGTCATATCGGGATCGATACCCTGTCGTGGGCGCGGCTCGGTGCGGTGGATGTGCACGGGCTCGATCTGTCGCCGAATTCGTTGCGGCATGCGGAGCGGATCGCGCGAGACGCGGGGTGTGGCATCACCTGGGTCGAAGGGGATGCGCGGTGTGCTTCGGAGCTGGTCGGCCGGCGCTTCGACACCGTGGTGACGAGTGCGGGAACCATTGTGTGGTTGCCGGAGCTCTCGGCTTGGGCGCGGTCGATCCACGATCTGCTGAAGCCTGATGGGGTGTTCTTGATCCGGGACGATCATCCGATTCTCGGAGCGATGGGGTTCCAGCCGTGGGAGATCTCCGACGACTACCTCGGTGGGGGCGGGACAAGGACGTACACGGATTCGGGCACTTACACCGAGGACTCCGCCGGGCAGATCGCCCACACCACCAATCACGAATGGCGACACGATCTCGGCGAAGTCGTGGGAGCACTGCTCGACGCGGGGCTGGCTGTCGAGGCGGTGCGGGAGCTGCCCTATATGGACTGGCCCGCCTTCCCGGAACTCGTTGCTTGCGAACAGGGTTGGGGATTGCCGCCCGGACGGCCGCGAATTCCGTTGAACTTCGCGGTCGTCGCCAGGCGGAGAGGTTAGTGGGCGCCGAGCCAGGCGGAGATGCGCTGGGTGATGGCTTCGGGGGTGAGGCCTAGGTCTTCGAGGATCTCGGGGCGGGAGGCGTGGTCGAGGAACTGCTGGGGGACGCCGAGATCGCGGGTGGGGACGTCGAGGCCCGCGGCGCGGAGGCGGGCGGAGAGGGTGGAGCCGATGCCGCCGTGCAGGCCGCCGTCTTCGAGTGTGACGACCAGGCGGTAGTTCTCGGCGAGTTTGACCAGGGTGTCGGAGATCGGAAGGACCCAGCGCGGGTCGACCACGGTCACCGAGATGCCCTGCGGGGCAAGGTGTTCGGCGACCTGCATGGCGGTGTCGGCGAAGGGGCCGACGGCGACGAGCAGGACGTCACCGTGCTGGGACTGCACCGTGCCCGCGCCGGGCACGGCCAGGCGGAGGATGTCGAGGCCGTCGAGGCGTTCGACGGCGGTGATGTCTTCGGCGACAGTGCCTTTCGGGAAACGCAGCACGGTGGGGCCGTCGGTGACGGCGAGCGCCTCGGCCAGTTCCTCACGCAGGGTGGCGCCGTCGCGGGGCGCGGCTACGCGGATGCCGGGGATGATGCCGAGCAGCGAGAAGTCCCACATGCCGTTGTGGCTGGCGCCGTCGGGTCCGGTGATGCCCGCGCGGTCCAGGACGACGGTGACGGGCTGTTTCAGCAGCGCCACATCCATCAACAGCTGATCGAACGCGCGGTTGAGGAACGTGGCGTAGATGGCGACCACGGGGTGCATGCCGCCGAGTGCCAGGCCGGCGGCGGAAGTCATCGCGTGCTGTTCGGCGATGCCGACATCGAACATGCGCTCGGGGAAGCGTTCACCGAACGCGGCCAGACCGGTGGGGCCGGGCATGGCGGCGGTGATGGCGACGATGTCGTCGCGGCGCGCGGCGTGCTCGATGAGCTCCTCGGAGAATACCGCCGTCCAGCCCTTGGCCTTCTTGCCCGCCAGGGGGCGGCCGGTGAGCGGGTCGATGGGGTCGCAGGCGTGCATCTGGTCGGCGACATGGTTTTCGGCGTGCTCGTAGCCGTTGCCCTTGCGGGTCACCGCGTGGACCACGACGGGGCCGCCGAAGTCCTTGGCGCGGCGCATGGCCGCCTCGAGCGCGACCAGGTCGTGGCCGTCGACGGGGCCGACGTACTTCATGCCGAGGTCGCCGAACAGTTCCTGCGGGCTCACGGCGTCTTTGATCCCGGCCTTGAGCGCGTGCACCATCGAGTAGGCCGAATCTCCCACGGCCGGAATGCTTTTCAGCAGACGTTTCCCGGTGTCGAGGGCATGCTCGTAGGCCGGCTGGGTGCGCAGGGCGGTGAGCCGGTCGGCGAGGCCACCGATGGTCGGGGCATAGGAGCGGCCGTTGTCGTTGACGACGACCACCACCGGGCGGTCGGCACCGGCGATGTTGTTGAGCGCCTCCCAGCACATGCCGCCGGTGAGCGCGCCGTCACCGACGACGGCGACCACGGTGCGGTTCTGGTCGGTGAGCGAGAACGCCTTGGCCAGGCCGTCGGCGTAGGACAGGGCGGCCGAGGCGTGCGAGGACTCCACCCAGTCGTGTTCGCTCTCGGCACGGCTCGGGTAGCCGGACAGGCCGTCGCGCATGCGCAGCGTGTCGAAGCGGTCCTTGCGGCCGGTGAGGATCTTGTGCACGTAGGCCTGGTGGCCGGTGTCGAAGATCAACGGGTCGGCCGGGGAATCGAAGACCCGGTGCAGGGCGATGGTCAACTCGACCACACCGAGGTTGGGACCGAGATGACCACCGGTGGCGGCGACCTTCGCCACGAGGAACTCGCGGATCTCGTCCGCCAGTTCCCGCAGCTGCGGCACGCTCAGCCGGCGCAGATCTTCGGGTGAATCCACCCGCGACAGCACTCCCACCTGAACTCGCTCCCTCCGGACTTCCGATTGATCCGCCCAGTGTATTTGGCCGGGCCGCGGGCGAAAGCCCCCGACCGGTGTCGCGCACTGTCCGACGGTAGCCGGGACGGCCCGCCGACCAGCGGGCGCACCCCCGGCTGACGGGCGCGACGTGTGAGCACAATCTCCCCGCGCGTCCGCCCGGGAACCGTTGTCAATGCCCCCTACAGTGACGCTGTGGCCGAACCGAACAGGATCGATCCCGGGGTGGTCGCGGGCATCCTCGACGAGGTGTACGCGGCCTGCCGAGACGACACCTCCGGCGCGCCCGCCGACTACATCCCCGAACTCGCCGCCGTCGCACCGGACTCGTTCGGGCTGTGCCTCGCCACCGCCGACGGACTGGTCTACCGGGTCGGCGACACCGATGTCGGATTCACCATCCAGTCGATCTCCAAGCCGTTCACCTACGCGCTCGCCCTGGCCGACCGAGGGCTCGACGAAGTCGCCCGCCACATCGACGTGGAACCCTCGGGCGAACCGTTCAACGAGATCGCGCTCGAACCAGACACCCAGCGCCCGAGCAACCCGATGATCAACTCCGGGGCGATCACCGCCGCCTCGCTGATCCACGGTCCCGACGAGTTCGAACGGGTGCGGGACTGCTACTCGCGCTTCGCCGGACGCGAGCTGGGGGTGAACGACGCTGTGTACCAGTCGGAATCGCGCACCGGATACCGCAACCGGGCGATCGGGTACATGCTGCGTTCGGTGGGGATCATCGACGTGGACCCCGACGCCGTCGTCGACCGCTACTTCCGCCAGTGCTCGATCGAGGTGACGTGTGCCGACCTGGCGGTGATGGCGGCGACGCTGGCCGACAACGGCGTGAACCCGGCCACCCACGAGCGGGCGCTGTCGACGGCGCTGACCGAACGGGTGCTGAGTGTGATGACCACCTGTGGCATGTACAACGCGGCGGGCGACTGGGTGACCACGGTGGGGCTGCCCGCCAAGAGTGGGGTGGGCGGCGGGATCATCGCGGTACTGCCGGGGCAGCTCGGCATCTCGGTGTACTCGCCGCGCCTGGACGGCCAGGGCAACAGTGTGCGCGGAGTGGCGGCATGCCGGGAACTGTCACGACGGCTCGAACTGCACTTCTGTCACGTGACCCGGTCCGCGCGCACCGCCATCCGCGCCGAGCACTCGGTGTCGGAACTGCCCTCCCGGATGCGCCGCTCCCCCGACGACGCCGCCGTGCTCGCCGCGCACGGTGACCGCGCCCGCGTCTACGAACTGCACGGCGATTTGCTGTTCTCCGGCGCCGAACGGGCGGTCCGGGCCATCGAGGCCGCCTCGGGCGAGCTCGACGCGCTGGCGATCGACCTGCGCCGGGTAGGTGAGGTGAGCGTGGTGGCACGCGGAATGCTCGACGCGTTGCAAGCCGAGCTCGTACCGGCCGGGGTGCGGGTGGCGCTGGTCGATCCCGATGCCAAGCTCGGCCACGACGTGTCGAGTCTGCAGCCCGATGATCCGCGCGGGCGGGTGTTCATCGATCGTGACACCGCCACCGAATGGTGCGAGGACATCGTGCTCGCGCGGCACCGTCCACCGGGAACACACTCGACCACCTCGATCACCCTCGACGAGCACCCGCTGCTGGCCGAGCTCGACCCCGACGACCGCGCCCGGCTGGCCGCCGATTTCAGCGAGCGAACCTTCGCCAGGGGCGAGACGATCGCCGAACGCGGCGACCAGCGCTCGGGGCTGTATCTGATCCTCGACGGACGGGTGCGGCTCACCTTCCCCGGCACCGACGGGCGAATCCACCGGTTGGTGACCTTGTCGGCGGGGATGTCGTTCGGCGAGATACCGATGCTGGTGGGCAAACCGTTCGTCAACGCGGTGATCGCCGAAACCCAGGTCCGGGTGGCGGTACTGAGCCCGGCGGTGTTCGACTCGCTCACCGAGGTGCATCCGAAGCTCAAACTCGCCCTGCTGCAACGCCTCGCGGCCGGCGCGTACGCGCAGATGGAAGCCACGGTCCGCACCATCTCCGGCAGTCACTGACCAGGACCCGGAACCCTCCGGCGATGCGAGACGTTGGGCTGCACAACAGCCCTCGACCGACAGGAGCAGCGGTGAGCGAACGATCCCCTCAGCCGAGCACCACCACCTTCGGACGCGGCACGGTGCGCGCGATCCCCGACCTCATCCGCGTCACCCTGACGGTGGAATCGCGCGCCGCCACGGTGGCGGGCGCCTACGACCGGGCGGGCCAGCGGGTGAACGCGGTGGTCGCGGCATTGCGCACGGCCGGGGTGCGCGACAGCGACATGGCGACCAGCGGTCTCAGCGTGCGCACCGAGACCGTCTACACCGACAACGGACGCAACGAGATCGTCGGCTACCTCGCGTCCACGGGACTCAGCATCGCGCTGCGCGAGGGCAGCGGCGCCGAACCCGCCGAGACCGTGGCCGCCGCGGTGAACGCGGGCGGCGACGACGTGCGCCTCGGCGGCCTGACCCGGGGTATCGCCGACCCCGCGCCACTGCTGGTCCAGGCCCGCGACGCCGCCTACGACGACGCGCTCGCCAAGGCCGAGCAGTACGCGGCGCGCGCGGGTGTGCGCCTGGGTGTGGTGCTACAGATCACCGAGGACACCTCACCCACACCCCGCGCCTACGACGTGAGCGCCGAGATGGATTCACCGGTCATGTTCGCGCGCAGCAGTTCCCCGGTGCCGGTCGTCCCCGGCGAGACCGAGGTCGGCGCGAATGTGCGGGTGACCTGGGCGCTGGAATAGCCGCGGTGGTACCCGGGGTGCGATCTCTCAGCGGTCGAGCAGCGCGACGCATTCCACGTGGTGGGTGACCGGGAAGGCATCGAAGGCCCGCAACTCGGCCAGGTGGTAGCCCGCGTCGAGGTACAAACCGAGGTCGCGCGCGAAAGCGGCCGGGTCGCAACCGATGTGGATGATTCGGCGTGGGTCGGCGTCGGTGACGGCGGCCACGACCTCCTTGCCCGCGCCCGCGCGAGGCGGGTCGAGGACGACCACATCGGGGGTGGTCGTGGCCTCGCGCGCCCAGCGCTCGACCCGGCCCGCGTGCAACTGCACCCACGGCAGGTCACGCAGCGCGGCCGTACCGTCGGCGACGGCCGACCGAGCCGATTCCACGGCCGACACCGCACCCGTCTGCCCGGTCTGCTCCCCCAGCCGCGCCGCGAAGACACCGACACCGCTGTAGAGATCCCAACCCGAACCGCCCGGTTCCAGCCCCGACCATTCGGCAACCAGATCCGAATAGCGTTGCGCCGCACCGTGGTGCGCCTGCCAGAAACCTGTGGCCGACAGTTCCCAGCGGCGGCCCGCCACGTATTCCACGGCCCGGCCGCTGCCCGCCATCACCCATTCCTCGCGCGGCGCGTTGGTCGCCGACTTGCGGGCGGCGGCCCGGTCGCGCACCGCACCGCGTTCGTCGGCGGCGGGGCGACCCGATTCGCGGTGCCGCGCGGGTCGCTGCCCACGCCCCCGGGTACCGCCGCGCGGGGTGGCAGGTCGGGTGCCCGCACGGTCCGCCTCGGCGGCCGGAGCCAGTTCGACGATATGACGGACACCGTCACCGTCCACGGCGACCACCAGATCGGCGCCCGGTGTCCAGGACCGCTCGGCCACACCGTCGAGTGCGCCCGCCACCGGCTGTGGGCAGCGCAGATCCGGGATCACCTCGGTGCTGCGGTACCGGTGCACGCCCGCGCGACCGGCCGCGTCGACCACCAGGCGCACCCGGGTGCGCCAGCCGCCGACGACCTCGTCACCGATCGGTTCGACCGCGACCTCACGCTCGATCCCGGCCAGCCTGCGCAACTGCTCGGCCACCACGGTCGCCTTGAGCGCGCGCTGCGCGGCGGGGGTGGCGAAGGAGAAATCACAGCACCCGGCCCCACCCGGCCCCGAGACCGGACAGGTCGCAGGCACCCGGTCCGCGGAGGCCTCGATGATCTCCACCGCGTCGGCGCGGCAGAACGAACCACCACGATCCTCGGTGACCCGGGCGCGCACCAGCTCACCGGGCAGACCGTGCCGCACGAAGACCACCCGGCCCTCGTGCCGGCCCACGCAGAACCCGCCGTGTCCGGGCGCACCGAGGCGCACCTCGAATTCCTGTCCGCGCCAATCACTCACAGCCACACCCACTTCCGTTGTCGGCCGGGCACGCTCACTCGCGCCGCTCCGGCCGGTCGAACCCGCGACGCACCGAGCCCGGTGCGTTCACCTCGGCCGCCTGTTTGGCCCGCGTCGAAGACGACAACTGCCACGGCACACTGGTCACCATCACACCCGGTTCGAACAGCAACCGGCCCTTCAACCGCAACGCCGACTGGTTGTGCAGCACCTGCTCCCACCAGTGACCGACCACGTACTCGGGGATGAAGACGGTGACCACGTCGCGCGGCGCGTCCTTGCGGACCCGCTTCACATACTCGAGCACCGGTTTGGTCACCTCGCGATACGGCGACTCGACCACCTTGAGCGGCACGTTGATCTCGCTGTTCTCCCATTCGCGCACGAGCTTGCGGGTATCGGCGTCGTCGACGTTCACCGTCACCGCCTCGAGCGTGTCCGGGCGCGTGGCCCGCGCGTAGGCCAGTGCCCGGCGAGTGGGCAGATGCAGTTTCGACACCAGCACGATGGAGTGGGTGCGGCTGGGCAGCACCCCGTCCCAATCGGATTCGTCGAGTTCGCGGGCCACCGAGTCGTAGTGCTTGTGGATCAGCTTCATCACGATGAAGATCGCGACCATCGTGATGATGGCGATGTAGGCGCCTGCGAAGAACTTGGTGATGAGCACGATCACCAGCACGGTCCCGGTGAGGGTGAGACCGATCGCGTTGATGACGCGCGAGCGCTTCATCCGCGACCGCTCCTGCGGGTCGGTCTCCTTGCGCAGCAGGCGGGTCCAGTGCCGAAGCATGCCGGTCTGGCTGAGCACGAAGGACACGAACACACCGACGATGTAGAGCTGGATCAGCTTGGTGACCTCGGCGTCGAACAGCACCACGAACGCGATGGCGGCACCGGAGAGGAACAGGATGCCGTTGGAGAACGCCAGCCGGTCGCCCCGGGTGTGCAGCTGACGCGGCAGGTAGCGGTCCTGCGCGAGGATCGAACCGAGCACCGGGAAACCGTTGAACGCGGTGTTGGCGGCCAGCACCAGGATCAGGGCGGTAACGATGGTGATGAAGAAGAAGCCGATGGGGAAGCCGTGGAAGACGGTTTCGGCGATCTGGGCGATCAGCGTCTTCTGGTGGTAATCAGCGGGCGCGCCGACGAGGTTCGAGGTGTCGTGCGCGTAGACGACCCCGATCTTCTGCGCCAGGATGATGATGCCCATCAGCAGCACGACGGCGATGGTTCCCAGCATCAGCAGGGTCGTCGCGGCATTGCGCGACTTCGGTTTACGGAAGGCGGGCACGCCGTTGCTGATCGCCTCCACACCGGTCAGCGCCGCGCAGCCGGAGGAGAACGCGCGCGCGATCAGGAAGGCGAAGGCCAGGCCGTAGAGGTGTTCGTCCTCGGCGTGGAGCCCGAAACCGGCGGAGACGGCCTGGATGTCGTCACCGAGCACGTAGGTCCGGAACAGGCCCCAGCCGAGCATCACGAACATGCCGAAGATGAAGGCGTAGGTGGGAATCGCGAAGGCCGTGCCCGATTCGCGTACACCGCGCAGGTTGATGGCCGTGAGCACCGCGATCGCGACGACCGCGAACAGCACCTTGTGCGTGTTGACGAACGGAATGGCCGAGCCGATGTTCGAGGCGGCCGACGAGATCGACACCGCCACCGTGAGCACGTAGTCGACGAGCAGGGCGCTACCGACCGTGAGCCCGGCGGTCGGGCCGAGATTCACCGTGGCGACCTCGTAGTCGCCGCCGCCCGACGGGTAGGCGCGCACGTTCTGCCGGTAACTGGCGACGACCACGGCCATCACCACCGCCACGGCGAGACCGACCCACGGTGCGTACATGTACGCGGAGATGCCCGCCGCCGCCAGCACCAGGAAGATCTCCTCCGGCGCGTAGGCGACCGAGGACATCGCGTCGGAGGCGAACACCGGAAGCGCGATCCGTTTGGGCAACAAGGTATGGCCGAGCGAGTCACTGCGGAAGGGCCTGCCCAGCAGCACGCGTTTGGCCGCCGTCGTCAACTTGGACACCGGGCTGAGCATAGACGGGATCATCGATGTGTTCGCGCTCACCTGACCTGGGCGCCGACCGGGATGTCGAGGTTGTTTGCGCCGCCTCGCCAGGGGGAAACTGGGCGGGGGAAGCTCCGGCGGGTACGGTCCAAGCCGGACGCCACGGGTTCGGCAAGGAACGAGGGTGCACGGTGTACGTAGTGATCATGGGGTGTGGGCGCGTCGGGTCGTCGCTGGCCCGTGCGCTGACCCGGGTGGGTCACGAGGTCACGGTGATCGACCGTGATCCCAGCGCCTTCCGCAGGCTCGGCGAAGGCTTCAGCGGGCAGGAAGTGATCGGCGTCGGCTTCGACCGTGATGTGCTGACCCGCGCGGGAATCGAACGTGCCGACGCCTTCGCCGCCGTGTCCTCGGGCGACAACTCCAACATCATCTCCGCGCGGGTGGCCAGGGAGATGTTCGGCGTGGAACGCGTGGTCGCCCGGATCTACGACGCCAAACGCGCCGAGGTCTACGAACGGCTCGGCATCCCGACCATCGCCACCGTGCCGTGGACGACCGACCGTTTCCTGCGCACTCTGATCGGTGACAACTCCACGACCACCTGGCGCGAACCCACCGGCGCGGTGGCCGTCACCCAGCTCACGCTGCACGAGGAGTGGTTCGGTCGCACCGTGCGCGACCTCGAACGCGACCTCGGCGTGCGGGTGGCGTTCATCCTGCGCTTCGGCCGGGGCCTGCTGCCCGAATCCAAGACGGTGGTCCAGGCCGACGACGTGGTGTACGTCGCGGCGACCTCCGGCAGTGTCGGTGAGGTGGTCGCACTGGCGGCCAAGGCCCCCGTGAGCGAGGACTGAACATGAAGGTGGCCATTGCCGGTGCGGGCGCCGTCGGGCGCTCGATCGCCAGGGAACTGCTGCGGGGCGGGCATCGGGTGATGCTGCTGGAACGCCAGCTCGACCACATCGACCCACCCGCCATCCCGGACGCGGTCTGGGTGCACGCCGACGCCTGCGAGCTGTCGCTGCTCGAGAACGCGGGGCTGGAAACCTACGAGGTGGTGATCGCGGCCACCGGTGACGACAAGACCAACCTGGTCCACAGCCTGCTCGCCAAGACCGAGTTCGGGGTGCGCCGGGTGGTGGCGCGGGTGAACGACCCGCGCAACGAATGGCTCTTCGACGAGTCGTGGGGTGTGGATGTGGCGGTGTCGACACCGCGCCTGCTGGCCTCGCTGGTCGAGGAGGCGGTGTCGGTGGGTGATCTGGTTCGGCTCATGACATTGCGCCAGGGCCAGGCCAACCTGGTCGAGATCACCCTGCCCGCCGACACCCAGCTGGCCGGTAAACCGGTGCGTAGCCTGGTCCTGCCGCGCGACACCGCGCTGGTGACGATCCTGCGCGGCGGCCGGGTGATCGTGCCCCAGGCCGACGACCCCTTCGAAGGCGACGACGAGCTGCTGTTCGTCACCTCGGTGGAGGCCGAGGAGGACCTGCGGCTCACCCTGGCCGGGCACGGCATCCGGCCCTGAGCCGCCCTCAGGCGGCGGCGAGCTGGGCGCGCAGCTTGTTGAGCGCGCGGTGCTGCATCACCCGGACCACGCCGGGGCTGGTGCCGATGGCCTCGGCGGTCTGCGCGGCGCTCCAGCCGAGCACGATCCGCATCATCAGCACCTCACGGTGATTGGGGGCGAGCACCTGCATCAGTTCGCGGGTCGCGGCCCGCCGTTCGAAGGCGAGCGCCCAGTCCTCCGGGCCTGCTTCGGCGCTGGCGGTGTCGGGCATCTCGGCCATCGGATACGCGGTGTGCTTGCCCCGGCGGAAGGCGTCGGACACCTTGTTGGCGGCGATGCCGTACACGAAGGCCAGGAAGGATTTGCCCTGGTCACGGTAGCGCGGGATGGCGGCGACGGTGGCGATCAGGACTTCCTGGGTGACGTCGTCGGCCGTGACCGTGAGGTGGCCGGTGGCACCCATCCGCGCCGAGCAGTAGCGGCGCACGAGGGGGTGGACCAGACGCAGGATCTCGGCGATCGCGTCGCGGTCGTCGCGGGCGGCGGGACCGATCAGGGCGTCGAGTTCGGCGCCGATGCGCTTGCTCTCCGACTGGGCGGGGCCGGGCTTGGAAGCTGCGCTTGCACGGTGCTCGGTTGCCATCATGGTCGCCGGTCCTCTCACGATCACTGCGTAATTCGGTATGCATTGATCGTGCGACGAACAGGCGGCGGCAACCAGGTACCCCAGGGTGGGTAGTTCCCCACCTCCGGCGGTACCCCTGCCCACCCTCAGGCGGAAGCGGAATCCCTTCGGACAGCGGACTTGTCGGCGGGCAGGTGGCCCGCGCGACGCACCGCCCACACGGTGACCACCAGGGCGACCGCGGTCAGCGGCCAGCCCATCGCGATGCGGGCGATCGCGAGCCAGGTGGTGTGGTCGGTGTCGTAGAGCTGGGACTGCACCAGGTAGCGGGCACCGAAGACGACGACCCACACGACGGTGGCCAGGTCGTAGAGCTTGCGCACCCGCGGATCGGTGCGCCATGCGGTGCCGTGGCCGTTGAGCGCGCCCCAGATCACCCCGACCAGCGGCCACCGGAACAGGATCGACAGCGCGAACACGCCCGCGTACACGAGGCTGGTGTAGATGCCGAACAGGAAGAAGCCCTTGGCCTCTCCCACCCGGTGGGCGATGAACGCGCACAGCCCGACGCCGAGGAACCCGGAGATGGCCGGCTGGACGGGGCTGCGTTGCACGAGCCGCCAGATCAGCACGCCCGCGGCCACGCCGAGGGCGGCCCAGATGGCGGCGGTGAGCCCGGCGAAGGTGTTCACCGGAACGAACACGAGCACGGGCAGGGTGGAGTAGATCAGGCCGCTGATGCCGCCGAGCTGCTCGAGCAGGGTCTGCTCGGCCTCGGCCGTCGCCTTGTCGACGTCGGGGTCGACGGGGTGGTCGGTGACCACCGGCAGGGCAACGGTGGCTTCAGGGTCCGCGATGGGGCGGTACTCGTCGCTGGAGGGCATACGTCAGCTGTTCCCGCGCAATTCGTAGTAGGGGTTGAAGATCACTTTGCGGCCGTCGCGGTCGCCGACGCGGCCGCGCACCAGGATGCGCCTGCCCGGTTCGATGCCGGGAATGCGCCTGCGCCCGATCCACACCAGGGTGATGGCGTCGGTGCCGTCGAAGAACTCGGCCTGCACCGTGGCACCGGCCGCCTTCGGACAGGCCTCGACGCTGCGCAGCCTGCCGACGATGGTGGCTTCCTCGCCGCGGCAACAGTCCTTGGCTCGCCGGGCGCCCGAGGCGTCGGCGGTCTCGGCCAGTTCCTCGGCGTCGAGCTGATCGATATCGGCCGTCAGGCGGCGTCCGAGTCGACGAAAATATCCCGAGTCCGGGCCCGATCCCGACTTGTGTGAGCCCGTGGATGACGACATGGCACGCTTCTCCCGCTAGTTGGCCTTCAACGCCACTGTAGATGGGCAAACGCCGGGCCGCTACGCTCGGTCCGTGTTGCGCACCCCACCCCAGGTCACCGTGGTCGCCCTGCCCGGAACCGGCTCCGACGCCGATTTCGCAGCCCGCGCATTCGGACCGGCCGCGGCCGCTCACGGCCTGGAATTCCTTGCCGTCGAACCCGACCCGAAGGCCGTGATCGCGAGCTGTACCGCGGCTTTGCACACCGCCGCCGCGCGCGGACCGGTCCTGGCTGCGGGGATCTCGCTGGGTGCCGCGATCGCCCTGCGGTGGGCCACCGGACATCGCGACGCGGTTGTCGGTGTCATCACAGCATTACCCGCCTGGACGGGCCCGGAAACCACTTCGTGCCCCGCCGCCCTCAGCGCCTCGGCAACCGCCGGGCAACTTCGCGCCGACGGTCTGGACGCCGTGATCGCCCGCATGCGCGCCTCGAGTCCGGCCTGGCTCGCCGAGGCCCTCACCCAGTCCTGGCGCGGCCAGTGGCCGGACCTGCCCCAGGCACTGGACGAGGCGGCCGCCTACTCCTGGCCGACCGTCGAGGAACTGGCCGCCTGCCCCGTCCCGGTCGCGGTGATCGGCGCGGGCGACGACCCGGTGCATCCGATCGCCGTCGCCGAAGAATGGGCCGCGACGCTGCCGACGGCCGGATTGTGCCGGATCACGCTGGACGAACTCGGCGCGAACCCGGCGGTCCTCGGACACACCGGGTTCACCGAACTCGACCGTCTCTCGACCGAAAAGGTCTCGGCGACAACCTAGTTCAGGCCGAGCTGCTGCATCGCCGAGCCGTCGGCGCCGCGCCGCGGTTCGTCGGGCAGCTTCGGCGGCACCGCCGAGGGCGGGGTCTGCGCGGCGGCCGCCTGCGCGGCCATGGCCTGCTGCTGGGCGAGCACCTGCTGCTGATGGGCGGCGGCGAGCTGTTCGGCCAGCTCCTGGGGCAGCACCACGGGCAGCGGGTCACGCACCGGCAGCGGCTCGGAGCCACGCCGCACCACCGCGTCGGCCAGGACGGCCCGGGCGGCGGTGATGAGCGGGCTGCGATCGTCGACCGCGCCCGAGGGGCCCGCCGCGACCAGCCGGATCATCCAGCGCGGTCCGTCGACACCGATGAAACGCAGATCGGCGCCCTCGGTGACCGCCTTCACCTCACGACCCCACGGGCCCTTCTCGACGGCGACGCTCGCACCGTCACCGCGCAGCGACTCGGCCAGGTCGGCCGCGACGAGCCGCCACTGCCCGGCCGACTTCGGCGCGGCGTACGCGGCCACGGTGAGCCTGCCGTGCTGGGTGGCCAGATGCACCGCCTGCGGGGTGCCGTCGGGGCTCATCTCCACCTGCAGCTGCCCACCCTCGGGCACCGGGATGACCACCGACCCCAGATCGAGCCTGCGCGCGATCATGTCGTCGGTCACTTCGGTGATGTCGTACGGGCCGGCGGCGGCGTCGGGCGCGTGGTCGAAGTTGCCGTAGATGCGCTCGTCGGTGGGAGCGTCGTCGAAATCGAGGTGGGCGAAGTCGGGGCGGCGGAACTCGTCGGTGTCGTAGTCGTCGGTATCGGCGAAATCGTCGTAGTCGTCCGCGGCGTAGTCGTCGCCGTAGTCGTCGTCGTAGACCGCGTCGTCCTCGCGCGGCGCGCGCTTCTTCTTACCGAACAGACCCATTACGCCTCCTTGCCGGTCAGGCTCGCGTGCCCGCCACTCGACCCGTAACCACCTGCGCCACGGACGGTTTCGTCCAGGTCGTCGACCTCGGCGAACTCCACCAGCTCCACCCGCTGCACGAGCAGCTGGGCGATGCGGTCGCCGCGGCGCAGCTCGATGGCGGTGCGCGGGTCGTGATTGATCAGGCACACTTTGATCTCGCCCCGATAGCCCGCGTCGATCGTGCCCGGTGTGTTCACCACCGACAGTCCCGCCTTCGCGGCCAGGCCCGAGCGGGGGTGGATCAGGCCGACCGTGCCGACCGGCAGCGCGAGCGCGATCCCGGTGCCGACCAGCACCCGCTCACCCGGTTCGATGATCACATCCTCGGTGGTACAGAGGTCGACGCCCGCGTCACCCGGATGGGCACGCTTCGGCACAGGGATGCCGGGATCGAGCCGCCGCAGCGGAATCGGTGCAAGTGCGTTCACATCGGTCGAGACTACGCGCTCGGAGCCGGACCAGCGCGTCACGACCCTGCCACGATCGCCTAGTCTTGAACCGTGCCCGACCAGTCCCATTCCCCGACCACCGACGCCGCAGACACCGACGCCCGCGCGGCCGCCGCGCCCACCGTGTCGCCCTACCGGGAGCGCCTGTGGGTGCCGCTGTGGTGGTGGCCGGTCGGCTTCGCGATCGCCGGGCTGATCGCCGCCGAATTCCACATGGGCGCGCCCGGGCTGCGGGCCTGGTTGCCGTATGTGCTGCTGGCACCGGTGCCCGTGTGGATTCTGTTGTGGATGAGCCGTCACCGGCTGGAAGTGGCCGTCACCCCCGAGGGAACGGCGGAATTGCGCGTCGACCGCGCCCACCTGCCGGTGAGCTTCGTCGCGCGAGCCGCGGCCGTCGCACCGACGGCCAAGAGCGCGGCGCTGGGTCGTCAGCTCGACCCCGCCGCCTATGTGCAGCACCGGCCCTGGATCGGACCGATGGCTTTGCTGGTCCTCGACGACCCGGACGACCCGACGCCGTACTGGTTGATCAGCACGCGCAGGCCCGACCGGGTCTTGGCCGCGCTCGGACTCCCGAGCGCGGGCTGACCCGTCTACCTCGCCGTGGAACGCGTCAGAGGGCGCAGTCCATGCAGATCATCTCGCCACCCTTCTCGCTGGCCAGCCTGCTTCGGTGGTGCACGAGGAAACAGCTCGAGCAGGTGAACTCGTCTGCCTGCTTCGGGACCACCCGAACGCTGAGCACCTCGTCGGACAGGTCCGCGCCGGGAAGCTCGAACGATTCCGCTGTGTCGGTCTCGTCGATGTCCACG
Source organism: Nocardia rosealba (assembly GCF_020216065.1). Taxonomy (GTDB): domain Bacteria; phylum Actinomycetota; class Actinomycetes; order Mycobacteriales; family Mycobacteriaceae; genus Nocardia; species Nocardia rosealba. Next base: position 288,008 of record NZ_JAIWNA010000003.1, on the reverse strand, counting down.
ACGGCGGACTGCGCCTCGTTGCGGCGGGCCTTCAGCTCCTCGAGCGAATCCTCCGACACTTCGTCGGATTCGGTGCGCCGCGGTGCGTCATAGTCGGTTGCCATGTCGTCTTCCCCTCAGTCCTTACTCCGTAAATACCGGATCAGTTCGATTGCCAAGTCCCCGCAGGGAGACGGCGTTCGACCGCCCCGCCGGTGGTGCACCTCACACGTACACCGGTCGACTATCAGGTGGATCGTTGCTCGATCTACTCCGACAGCGTTCGGTTAACGCAGGACATGCCCTTGTTGTTCCCGCGACCGACCACCGTTTCACGGGTGATTATTCGATCTGGGCGGGCAGACAATAGCGGACCTACCGACAAATGTCGCAATCAAAACCCCGCCGCGACGAAACCGACGACGAATCTTCACCTGCCGGGAAACTCGCCGAGACCTCCCGCACTCGCGCATCGGCGGCGGACTCGTAGAGTGAGCGCGTGGTTTCACTGATCACCGAAGGCAGCGCGACCGATCGCGACGGCAAACCCTTTCCGCGACGGCGCCCCGAGCTGTGGCTCGCGTTGGTCCTCGTGCTGGCTCTTGTGGCCCTGTTCGTGTGGGTGGCGGCTTTCCGCACCCGCGAGGACAACAACGAGCCGATGGCGTGCAACGCGCCGAGCACGCCGACCGCGACCAACGCACCCAAGCCCGCACCGCTCGGCACCCGAGTCGGGCCCTCGCGCCTGGACGAGGTGGATCCGGCGGCGCTGTCGGAGTCCAAGGTGCGGGTGTTCAACGCCAACGGCAAGAGCGGACAGGCGGGCAACATCGCCTCCGCGCTCGGCGACCTCGGCTTCGCCAGCGCACCGGGGACACAGGTCGGTAACGATCCGGTTTATGTCAGCGGCGACCTCAACTGCACCGGCCAGATCCGCTACGGCGTGAACGGCAGGCCGGCCGCCGCCTCGGTGCAGCTGGTCGCTCCCTGTGCCGAACTGATCGAGGACCCGCGCACCGACGACTCGGTCGACCTGGTGCTCGGCCTGGCCTTCGGCGAGTCGCTCCGCCCGAGCGCCGACGCCGAAGCGGTCCTGCGCGCGCTGAAGAACCTGGCCCCCGGCGCCAGCTCGTCCTCGATCGACCCCGACCTCCTCGACGCCGCCCGCACCGTCAAGTGCTGAGACATCGGCGGCTGGCGCCGCGGGTTTCTCGGCCCGGGGGGCCGGGCTTCTCAGTCGGGTAGGGGTGTTGTCGCGCCGGTCTCGGTGAGGAGGGCGGCGAAATCCTCAGCGAGGCCGGGGGCGGCGACGAAGGTCAGTTCGCCCGCGGCACCGCCGACGGTGACCGGCGGGACGTGCACCACCGCGCCCGCTTCGGCGGCGATGAGGGCGCCCGCCGCCCAGTCCCAGGCGTTGAGCCCGTGCTCGTAGTAGGCGTCGAGGTGGCCCGAGGCGACGTGGCACAGGTCCATGGCGGCGGCGCCGAGGCGGCGGATGTCGCGGACCCGCGGCAGGATCTCGGTGAGCAGCCTCGCCTGGTCGGCGCGACGCTGGGTGCCGTAGGCGAAACCGGTGGCGACCAGAGCCACCGACAATGAATCCTCTTGGGTGCAGGACAGTTTCGTGCGGGTGCCGTCGGCGGTGACGGCGAACGCCCCGCCGCCACGCACTGCGCTGTAGGTGGTCGCGGTCGCCACGTCGGCCACCGCGCCCGCCACCGGGGCGCCGTCGATCACCGCTGCCACCGAGACCGCGTACCCGGGCAGGCCGTAGAGGAAGTTGACGGTCCCGTCGATCGGGTCGACCACCCAGGTGACGGCGCCCGGCGCGGTGGCGCCGACATCGCCGCCGCCCTCCTCGCCCAGGATCGCGTCGTCGGGGCGTCGCTGGGCGAGCAGGTCGCGGATCAGCTGTTCGGATTCGGTGTCGACCACGGTGACCGGGTCGGTGACGTGGCCCTTGGTCGCCACGGCACCGTCGGCGGGTCCCCCGTCGGCGAACACCTCGGGTCGGCGGGCACGCACATGCGCGGCGGCGGTTTCGGCGAGTTCGACGGCGAGCTCGCGCAGTCGTTCGTCGGCGTCGGTCGTGGCTGGGGCAACGGAACTGTGTTGAGGCACCACGCCATCGGATCATATGCGGCGGCTCGTGCGAGCGGTGACTACCGCTACTCTTTGTCAGGCACATCGACCGCGTCAGGCAAGGGGTTCATCCATGTCCGCTCGGGGGCACGCATTCGGCATCGATATCGGGGGAAGTGGCGTGAAGGGGGCCTTGGTCGATCTCGACACCGGTCTGCTCACCCACGAGCGGCTCAAGATCGCCACCCCGCGTCCCGCCACGCCCGAGGCGGTGGCGGCGGCGGTAGCCGAACTCGTCGCGCTGGCCGGCTGGGCGGGGCCGGTGGGGATCACGCTGCCGTGCGTGGTGCTCGACGGACACGCCCGTACGGCCGCCAATATCGATCCCGCCTGGATCGGTACCGACGCGCGCGCCCTGTTCTCGGCCGCGCTCGGCGGGCGGACGGTGACGGTGCTCAACGATGCCGACGCCGCGGGGCTCGCGGAGGACAGCTACGGCACCGCTCGCGACCTGCACGGCCTCACCCTGCTGCTCACCTTCGGCACCGGGATCGGCTCGGCGTTGCTCTACGACGGCACCCTCGTGCCCAACTCCGAGCTCGGCCACCTCGACATCGAGGGGGTGGAGGCCGAGCACCTGGCCGCCGCCTCGATCAAGGACCGCGACGGCCTCACCTACCCGGAGTGGGCGCAGCGGGTGAGCACGGCCCTGATCCACATCGAGAACCTCTTCTGGCCGAAGGTGATCGTGGCGGGCGGCGGTATCAGCCGCGATCACGAGCAGTGGATACCGTTGCTCACCAACCGAACTCCGGTGATTCCGGCCGTGTTGAAGAACACCGCGGGTATCGTCGGCGCGGCGATGGCTATCGCCGGGGGCATCGCGCCGTAGCGCGCGAGGACGACGCCGCAACGCCTGGAGGGCATCGTGGCACTGAGTACCCTGGTTGGATCGTTACAATGGAACACGTCCGGCGGTGAGCCGGTGAAACCTTCCGGCCTCAGCCGGTCGCGAGCGAGCCGGTGAACGAACCGGTGAGCACCCGACCGACGCACCGCCGGTGCAACCCGACCGACCGCTCCGCCGGAAACCACTCTGGCGTGACGCCGCACGAGACCGTCACGAAAGGGCGTACGTGGTAGCCACGAATACCCGTCAGACCGCCGACTCGGCCGACGCCGATGCCGACGACGCCGTAACTCCCGCCAAGAAGGCTCCGGCGAAGAAGGCCGCTGCCAAGAAGGCCCCGGCGAAGAAGGCCGCTGCCAAGAAGGCCCCGGCGAAGAAGGCTGCCGCCAAGAAGGCCCCGGCGAAGAAAACCGCGGCCAAGAAGGCGACCGCGGCCGAGGGGGGCGAGGAGCAACTCGACGACGAGTCGATCGAACTCGACGATCTCGGTGATCTCGAGGTCGCCGAGGACGAACTCACCGACGGTGATGTCATCGTCGAGGAGGTCGCCGACGACACCGCCGATGCCGCCGACACCACCGAGCCGACCGAGAAGGACAAGGCCTCCGGCGATTTCGTCTGGGACGAGGAGGAATCCGAGGCGCTGCGTCAGGCGCGCAAGGATGCCGAACTCACCGCCTCCGCCGACTCGGTCCGCGCCTACCTCAAGCAGATCGGTAAGGTCGCGCTGCTCAACGCCGAGGAGGAGGTCGAACTCGCCAAGCGGATCGAGGCCGGCCTGTTCGCGGCGGAGAAGATGCGTGAGTTCGCCGAGGCGGGCGAGAAGCTGTCGGTGACCACCCGCCGCGATTTCAACTGGATCGTGCGCGACGGCAACCGGGCCAAGAACCATCTGCTCGAGGCCAACCTGCGTCTGGTGGTGTCGCTGGCCAAGCGCTACACCGGCCGTGGCATGGCGTTCCTGGACCTGATCCAGGAGGGCAACCTGGGTCTGATCCGCGCGGTCGAGAAGTTCGACTACACCAAGGGTTACAAGTTCTCGACCTACGCCACGTGGTGGATCCGTCAGGCCATCACCCGCGCCATGGCCGACCAGGCGCGCACCATCCGTATTCCGGTGCACATGGTGGAGGTCATCAACAAGCTCGGGCGCATCCAGCGCGAGCTGCTCCAGGATCTGGGCCGTGAGCCCACCCCGGAGGAGCTGGCCAAGGAAATGGACATCACGCCGGAGAAGGTCCTCGAGATCCAGCAGTACGCGCGTGAACCCATCTCGCTCGACCAGACCATCGGTGACGAAGGCGACAGCCAGCTCGGCGATTTCATCGAGGACTCCGAGGCGGTCGTCGCGGTCGACGCGGTGAGCTTCACCCTGCTGCAGGATCAGCTGCAGTCGGTGCTGGAGACGCTGTCCGAGCGTGAGGCGGGCGTGGTGCGGTTGCGCTTCGGCCTCACCGACGGTCAGCCGCGCACCCTCGACGAGATCGGTCAGGTCTACGGCGTCACGCGTGAGCGCATCCGGCAGATCGAGTCCAAGACGATGAGCAAGCTGCGCCACCCGAGCCGTTCGCAGGTGCTGCGCGACTACCTCGACTAGGCATTCGCGAGACGAGGCCCGGACCTTATGACAAGGGGTCCGGGCCTTTTCTTGTATCCCACGCCGAATTCCGAACGGTCTGTTTACCACAGAAAACTCTCGGTAATCGTTTCGTGATCAAACCCACACTCCTGGATTGCGCTGTGATGGCAACGAATTCGGGGTTTTCGCCGTATCGTCACGTCCAGCTTTTCGTTCTACCGCCGACCGGTCAGCGGTACCGGCATTGAGGGTTTGCGCGGCGTGCTCGACATCTATCACTTCAGCTACGGCTGGATCACCCCTGTCCTCGCCTATTTCATGTCCGTCACCGGTTGCCTGCTCGGGCTGCAGTGCGCCGCGCGTGGACGCAACGCCACCGAGGGACGGGTCGGCTGGCTCGTCGGCGCCGCCATCGCGATCGGCGGAACCGGTATCTGGGTCATGCATTTCATCGCCATGCTCGGCTTCAGCATCCGGGGCGCGGAGATCCGTTTCGACGTCCCTCTGACTCTGCTCAGCGCGATCACGGCGATGGTCGTCGTCGGGATCGGGCTTTTCATGGTGAACAAACCGCAGCCGACCCTGCGCTCGCTGGTGGGCGGTGGCACCATCGCCGGACTCGGGGTGGGCACCATGCACTACGCGGGCATGTATGCGATGAAGTCGACGGCCGCGGTGTCCTACGACGCGATGATCGTCACGCTGTCGCTGGTGATCGCGGTGGTCGCCTCGATCGTCGCACTGTGGTTCACCTTGCGCGTCAAGGGATTTCTGGCCACCATCGGCGCCTCGCTGATCATGGGTGTGGCCGTCACCGGCATGCACTACACCGGCATGGCGGCCATGAAGGCCCACCCCGGCCACCATGGCGGCCCGCCTTCGGGGGCGGGGGCGATGGAACTGCTCGCGCCGCTGATCGGGGTGAGCAGCATCGTCACCATGCTGGTGCTGATCAGTGTGAGTCTCACCGAGATTGAGAACGAGGAGGCGCTGCCGCGCATGTGGCTCACCTCCCGGCACCAGCCGCGTAAGCGTGCCGTACCGCCGCCCGCGATGCCCACGCCGGTGCGCATGCAGGAGCCGATCGAATACCGCACGGAGGAACTGGCCTACGACGTGGCGGGCGCCTGGCCGCGCCGGGTCATCGACTAGTCAGGTCGTCGAAAGACGCCGGCGCCCACCGAGAGTGACGACGGGTTCGATTACGCGGGCGATGACCGGACCGAGCATCGCCATCAGCAGCACATAGGCCGACGCGAGAGCGACGAGGCGGTGGTCGGCGGTGCCGTAGCTCACCGCCAGACCGGCGATGACGATGGAGAATTCGCCGCGGGCGACCAGCGCCGCACCCGCTCGCGCCCGGCCCGCCCGCGCGATGCCCTGCCTGCTCGCCGCCCACCAGCCGACGACCATCTTGGTGCCCGTGGTGACCACCGCGAGCCCCGCCGCCCAGGCGAGCACCGGCGGAATGGCAGCCGGGTCGATGGACAGGCCGAAGGCCACGAAGAAGATGGCGGCGAACAGATCGCGCAAGGGTTCGAGCAGCTTGGCCGCCTCCTGCGCGGTCGATCCCGAGATCGCGATGCCGAGCAGGAACGCGCCGACCGCCGCCGACACGTTCAGCGCCGAGGCGGCACCGGCGACCAGCAGCGCCGCGCCGATCAATTGCAGCAGGAACACCTCGCGATCGGTGCTGTCGAGCACCGCCGAGACCACCCGGCCGAACCGCAACGCCACCACGAGCACCACGGTGATCGTCGCCAGCGCGACGGCCAGCGACACCAGCCCGCTGAGCAGGCTCAGGCCCGCCAGCATCATGGTGAGGATGGGCAGATACACCGCCATCGCGAGGTCCTCGAACACGAGGATCGAGAGCACCACGGGGGTTTCGCGGTTACCGAGGCGGCCGAGGTCGTCGAGGAGTTTGGCCACGATCCCCGAGGACGAGATGTAGGTGACGCCGCCGAGCACCACGGCGCCGAGAATTCCCCAGCCCAGGATCAGGGCCACGGCGGCGCCGGGCAGCGCGTTGGCGAGCAGGTCGAGCACACCGGCGGTCCAGGAGCGGCGCAGCCCGGTCATCAGTTCGGGCGCGGTGTATTCGAGCCCGAGCAGCAACAGCAGCAGCACCACGCCGATCTCGCTGGCGACGTGACCGAATTCGATCGCGCCTTCCAATTCGACGAAACCGCCACGCCCGAACGCCAGCCCGCCGAGCAGGTACAGCGGGATCGGTGACATTCCGAACCGGCCCGCGATCCGGCCGCAGATCCCCAGCGCGAACAAGATCATGCCTAGTTCGAGCAGCGCCAGGGCCTGCGCGGTCACGGCCGTCAGCCGTGCGTGAGAATTTTCGCGGCTGCGTCCAGGCCTTCCGGCGTGCCGACGACCACGAGCTGGTCGCCCTCGGTGAAGGTGAAGTCCGGACCTGGTGAGGGGTGGAGCTGGCCGGCACGCATCACGGCCACGATCGAGGTCTTGGTGCGGGTCCGCATCCCGGTCTCGCCGAGTGTGCGTCCCGCGTACGGTGACTCGGCGAGCAGCACGAGCTGACGGGTGGTGATGCCGGGCAGGTCGCGGTGGTCGTCGTTGAGCTTGGCCACCAGTTGCGGTGCGCCGAGCAGATTGGCGAGCACCGAGGCCTCGTCCACCGACAGCGGCACCTGCGCGGCGATGGCGTCGGGGTCGTCGGGCTTGGACACGATCAGATCGATGTCACCGTCGCGATGGGCGACCACCCCGACGCGGCGCCCCGACCTGACCTCGAAATCCTTACGCACTCCGATCCCCGGTAGCGCTGTGACATCGACATTCACATATCCACGATAGACCCGTCAGAGCCCGGTTGTGTCCTGTGCCACTCCCGGTCGGCGTGGGGTATGGAACACGCCGTCCGGGCCCGGTCGATAGGGCGAGACGTCGAGCACCGCGGCGAGCGGCAGCGGCCCGTACAGGTGCGGGAACAGCATCGACTCCGGGTCGCCTGGCACGCCCGGCTCCCACTTCAGCGGCGACGCGAGCCGGGCGGGGTCCAGCCACAGCAGCACAAGATCCGTGCGACCGGCGAAGAGACGATTCGCGGGCAACCGCACCTGTTCGGGGGTGGACAGGTGCACGAAGCCGCTCTCGGCCAGCGACGGCGGGCGGCGTTGCCCGTCGTGCGCAAATTGTTGCCACTCTTGGGAAGAACACAGGTGAACAAGCGTGTGAGTGTCGGATATCACGGGTAATCTCCGGGTAGACAACAGGTTCGGACGGTGAAGACCCTGTCACACGGTGGGCGGTGGGGCCGCACGGTGGTGATCGAGCTCGTGGCGTAACGAGCAACACCACAGCGAGCGACACAGTCGATGAGTGTCAGGATCGAACAGGAGGTGGGAAACGGCGCCACGGGTGATCGGCGGGTGCTCGAGACCGACGACCAGCGCATGTTCGCTTTCAGCGAAACCGCAGGTCGTGTTATCGAAAACACAAAGATTCACTTCCGGGAACAAAGCCTGAACCCCGAACGTCTGACAGAGTAGTCGTACCACTGCTGGGAAGTAGCGGACGCGAGCCACGTGGAGTGACCACGGGGCCCACACCTAGGCGAACGGCCACGCAGCGCCGGGAGCCGGGACGGAGGAGTCATGCCAGGAACCCTGACCAGCACCCCACTGACCGCGGTCGATCGTTGCGATCGTTGCGGGGCGGCTGCCCGAGTGCGTGCCGTTCTTCCCGCGGGTGGCGAGTTGCTCTTCTGCCAGCACCACGCGAATGAACACATGGACCGTTTGCGCGAGCTCGAAGCCGTGATCGACACGGAATCGGCTCCAGCTCTCTGACCACTCCTCTCGCGTCCGAACACAACAACATCCGACAATAGAAAACCCCCCGACAGCGGGCGACCGGATTCCGGCGCCCGCTGTTGTGGTGTCCGGGGTCAGGCGGTGTCGGCGAGGATGCCGTCGACCAGGGTCGCGACACCGTAGGCGTAGGCACCGTCCGGATCGGCGGGGGCCTGATAGTGCTCGCCCACCGTGGTGCCCACACGTGCGGCGAGGGGGAACTGGTCGGCGGGCATCACTTCGGCCAGCAGCGGGCCGTGTACCCGCCACCAATCGGCATCGCTGAGCTGGTCGGCCGCGCCCGCCGCCGCGACGGCGAGGCGGGCATTGCCGGTGGCGAAATCGGTGAGCACCGCGATGGCGCGGTCCATCGCCAGATCCGACAGCCCGGCGCCGTCGATGGCACGCAGCTGGTTCTCGTAACGGCGCATCCTCGCCGGGCCGAGGACCTGGCGCCACGGCGACACCTCGAGCAGCCACGGGTGGGCGAGGAGCTCGGTGCGGACCCGGTCCGCGACGGCGATCATGCGCTCGCGCAGCGGCAGCTCGGCGGGGATCGGCTCGTCCTCGGCGGCCACGGCGTCGACCATCAGCACCAGCAACGCCTCCTTGCTCGGCACATAGGTGTAGAGGCTCATGGCACGCACGTCGAGGGCGGCGGCCACCGCGCGGATGGTCAGCTTGCCGATGCCGTCGCGATCGGCCAGGGCGATGCCCGCCGCCACGACCGCGTCGACGGTGAGGCCGGGTTTGGGACCGCGCGCGCCGGGCTTGGCCGGCAGGGCATGACGCCACAGCAACTGCACGAGCTGGGCGGCCTGGTCGGTGGATCTGCCGTCGGTCGGCATGCGCGGAACCTTTTCCGGTCGGTCGGGAATAAATTCAGTACAGTGTACGTTATTAGCCTGTTCGCGCTGCCCGATCAGAGGAGAATGTTCTGCCCGCCATCCAGGCCACCTATCTTCCCGATCGTCACCTGTTCGCCCTGTGGACCTGGAGCGGACTCGGTGCCGGGCGCCCACCACGCGGCGTCGGCGACCCCGAGACGTTGACGCTGGCGCTGCCGGTCGGTGAGCGCAGGGCGCTCGAGCCGGTCGAGGTACCTGCTGCCGTCGTGACCGGTTCGGAGTTGCTCGAGTTGCCCGTCGCCGAGCTGGGCCCTTCGGCCCAGGCCTGGCGCATGCTCCTCGACGACGCCCGCACGGACGTCGACCACCGGCATCGGGAAGCGCCCACCGCCGGTGAGGCTCGTGCGGACGACGGGCGGCCCTCGACAGACCGCGGCGCGGGCGGGCTGCCCACCGCGAATACACGGGCGGCCGCGAACGCGCCGGTCGAGCTGCCCATCGCGGCGCATGCGGTGCCCAACGCCGTGGGGACGGCGGTCGTGTCGGCCGAGCGGGCGGTGCGGGTGGTGCGGGAGACCGAAGCCGCCGCGGCGGAGCTCGCCGGGGCGCTCGAGGCGACCCTTCGCCCCTATCAGGTGCGTGGGGTCGGGTGGTTGCGGGAGACCGTGGCCGCGTACGGCGGGGCGGTGCTCGCCGACGAGATGGGCCTCGGCAAGACCGTGCAGACGATCGGGTTCCTCCAGGGGCGGGCCGCGGGTCCGCAGCTGGTGGTGTGCCCGACCTCGCTGGTCGGGAACTGGGTGCACGAGATCGCACGGTTCGCACCCGGGCTGACGGTGGTGTCGTGGCGTGGCGGTGAGGTGCCCGCCGACGCCGGGACCGTCGTGGTCACCGGGTATCCGACGCTGCGTCTGCACGGGTCGGCGCTGACCGAGAAGCACTGGGCCACCGTCGTCTTCGATGAAGCGCAGGCGTTGAAGAATCCGCGTACCCAGGTGTCGCGGGCCGCGCGTGCGGTGCCCGCCGACGCCAGGGTCGCGCTCACCGGCACCCCGGTGGAGAACCATCTCGACGAACTGTTCGCCCTGCTCAACCTCACGACGCCCCGGTTGTTCGCGCACCGCACCCAGTTCCGGCGCCGGTTCGTGCGGCCGATCGAAGAGGGCTCGGCCGATGCGGCCGCGCGCTTGCGTGATGCGGTGGAACCGGTACTGCTGGGCCGCAAGAAGATCCAGGTGGCGGCGTCGTTGCCGGCCAAGATCCACAGCGACCTGCTGTGCGACCTGACCCCGGAGCAGGAAAAGGCCTACGACACGGTGCTCGCCGCAGCCCTGGACGAGGGTTTCGGGTCGGGTCTGCAACGACAAGGCCGGGTACTCGCGGCCCTCACGCACCTCAAGCAAGTGTGCAACCACCCCGGATTGGTCACCGGTGACCTGGGCGAATTGGCCGGGCGCTCGGGCAAACTCGATCTGTGCACCGACATCGTGGCGACCAATCTCGACACCGGTGACCCCACGCTGATCTTCACCCAGTACCGGCAGACCGGTGAACTGCTCGTGCGCCACCTCGCCGAACAGTTCGGGGTGCGGGCACCCTTCTTCCACGGCGGACTCGACGCCGATCAGCGTGCGGCGATCGTTCACGAGTTCCAATCACCCGACGGCCCACCGGTTCTCATCCTGAGCCTGCGCGCCGCGGGCACCGGCCTCACCCTCACCCGCGCAGCCGACGTGATCCATTTCGACCGCTGGTGGAATCCGGCGGTGGAGGCCCAAGCCTCGGACCGGGCGCACCGCATCGGACAGACGCGCACGGTCACCGTCACCACGCTCACCAGCGCCACCACGGTGGAGGAACACATCGCGGGCATGCACACCCGCAAGTCGGCCCTCACCGACCTGTCCGATGCCGCGAGCATCGCCGAACTGGCCCGACTCGACGACGACGCCCTGGTCGACATCCTGCGACGGAAGCGAGAGAACTGATGCCAGACAACGAGTTCGGCTACACGCCGTGGGGTAAGGACTGGGTGCGGCTGGCCGAACCGCTGCGCCAGACCCGCCCCGAACCGCTGCTGCCGCGCGCCCGCAGCGTCGCCCGCAACAACGGCGTGCGCACCGAGATCGAGGGCCGCACGGTGCGCGCGCATCTGCATCGGGGCGGGCAGGCCTCGATCGCGCACGTGGAGGTGGCGCCGCTCTCCCGCGCGGCGGTGACCGCGATCGAGCAGGTGATTCCCGACGCGACCGTCGTCACCGACGACATGCACCGAGCCCTGCTCGACGCGGGCCACTCCCCCGCCCCGACCCTGGTGAGCACGGACTGCTCCTGCTCCGCCCGCACACCCCGCTGCCTCCACGTGCTCGCGGTGCTCTACACGATCGCCCGTCAGGTCGACGAAAACCCCCGCCTCGCCCTGGAATTGCAGGGCTACTTCGACACCGCCCACGACCCCGAAGCGCCCGTGGCCGAGTCACCCTGGACCCCGATCCACACTCTCGACCCCGCCCACTTTTTCTCCGTCACCGGCTGAACCCACTCCAGTCGGCTCCGCATCAGCCGTGCCGCGTGACATCAGCCGTGCCACGTGGCATCGGCCGTGCCGCGTGGCATCAGCCGTGCCGCGTGGCATCAGCCGTGCCGCGCCTGCAAAACCGCCGGGCGCGAGTTCGGTGCGCGCATGTGCGCGTGGCATCAGCCGTGCCGCATCACACCAGCCATGCCGCGTGGCGGGGGCCGTGGCCCGTGGCGTCTGTGGTGCGGTTGGTGACAGCGAGTGCGGCTTAGGGGCGTCGGCGGTGCCGTGCAGTCCCAGGCAGCGTGGCGTGTGCCACATGGGCGCTTGATGGTCGGCGGCGGGATTCGGAGCCGGCCGGGTCAGGCGTTGGTTCCGCCGTCGACGGTGATGATCGCGCCGGTGATCGTGCGGGCCGACGGGCCTGCGAGGAAGGCGACCAAGTCGGCGATGTCGTCGGGGGTGCCGAAACGGCCGAGCGCGTTGAACTCTCGTTGAGTGGGTGCGTGCTCGCCCGCCGCCGGGTTCATGTCCGTGTCGGTGGGGCCGGGCTGCACGAGGTTGACCGTGATGCCGCGTGGGCCGAGTTCCCTGGCCAGCGCCTTGGTGTAGCCGTTGAGTGCCGACTTGCTCAGGTTGTAGAGGGCCAGGCCGCCGAACAGGGCGCGGTCGGTGAGGTTCGATCCGATGGAGATGATGCGCCCACCTTCGCCGAGGTGGGCCAGCGCGGCCTGACCCGCGACGAACGGTGCCCTGGCGTGGATGTCGAGCGCCCGATCGATCTCGGCGAGGGTGAACTCCTCGTAGGGCTTGGCCGGGAAGATGCCCGCGTTGTTCACCAGCACGTGGAGGCCACCCAGTTCGCGAGCGGTCCGGTCGACGGCCGCGACCACGGCGGCGGCATCGGCGCTGTCGGCCTGGATCGGCAGCGCACGCCTGCCGAGAGCCTCGATGTCGGCGGCGACGGACTTCGCGGCGACCTCGTCGCGCTGGTAGGTGAACGCCACATCGGCGCCGGTGGATGCCAGTTTCCGGGCGATGGCGGCGCCGATTCCCCGGCTGGCGCCGGTCACCAGGGCGACGGTGGTGCTGTGCGACATGAAGACTGCTCCAATTCTGTAGTTATCGATACATAAAGAGAGAAGCGCATCCGACCGGCTCACGTCAAGGATTTTCTTATCGACCGATACAGAAATAATCGCCGGCGACGGTCGCGGTATATTTACCGATCGGCACAGAAAGGTTTCTTATGGCAGAACGTGGTCGCCCCCGCGCCTTCGACCGGGATGTCGCCCTGCGCCGGGCCATGGAGGTGTTCTGGGAACGCGGCTACGAGGGCGCGTCGATGAGCGACCTCACCACCGCCATGAGCATCAACTCCCCCAGCCTGTACGCGGCCTTCGGCGACAAGGAATCCCTGTTCCGGGAAGCCGTGGCGCTCTACGGCCGCGCCGAAGGATCGCGCACCGCGCGGGCACTGAGCGAGCAACCGACCGCCTATGCCGCGATCGCGGCCATGCTGCACGACAACATCGCCATGTACACCGACCCCGGCCTACCCCAGGGCTGCATGGTGGTCCTCGCGGGCGCCACCTACACCACCCGCAACGCCTCGGTGCGCGAGTTCCTCACCGAGGCACGCCGCCGCACCACAGCCGACATCCAGGCCCGGCTGGAGCGCGGCGTCGTCGAGGGCGACCTGAAAACCGGCACCGACACCGCCGCGCTGGCAGCCTTGTTCAGCACGGTCCTCTACGGGCTGTCCGTCCAGGCACGAGACGGCGTGGGCCACACCGAACTCACCGCCGCCGCCGACTCCGCGCTGGAAATCCTCGCCGCCGCCCGTAACGCTTGATCCACCAAGCCCGGACCCAGCGCACGCACCTGCTGGCATCGGCCACACCACGCAGTCACTCGCACGCCCGCCGACGTGCCCAGACTGCGCGTGCCCACCTCGCCGACAGCTGTGTTCGCGCACGTATCGACGAACCGTGTATGCCTCACCTGCCCGCCCAGATCGCTACCGCCGATCCACAGACACTCCGGCCGCCGCGACAGCTACCCGCTCATGTCCGCACGACTATCGCCGGCGCAGCGCCGCGATGCGTTCGGTGAGTTGGTCGGCGGTCGCCAAAGCTGTTGGGGGGCCACCACATTCGCGGCGGAGTTCGCCGTGGATGACGCCGTGTGGTTTCCCGGTGCGGTGGTGGTGCATGGCGACAAGGCTGTTGAGTTCGCGGCGCAGCTCGCCCAGCTTGTCCGAGGTCGCGACCCGTTCGGCCACGGCGGCGGGCTGGGGCGCGGCGACGGCGGCGCTGCGCTCCGACAGCTGACGCGACTGACGGTCGCGCAGCAGCGCCCGCATCTGATCGGCGTCGAGCAGACCGGGGATGCCCAGGTAGTCGGCTTCCTCGTCGCTGCCCGCGAACGTGGCGGTGCCGAAGGAGGATCCGTCGTAGATCACCTGGTCGAGCTCGGCGTCGGCGGCCAGGGCGACGAAGGACTTCTCCTCCTCGCCCGGCTCGTCCTTGGTCTTGTTCGCCTCCGTGAGCAGTTCGTCGTCGAGAGCGTTCTTCTCGCGGTGCGGCTTGCCGATCACGTGGTCGCGTTGCAACTCGAGCTGCGCGGCCAGATCCAGCAGCACCGGCACCGACGGCAGGAACACGCTCGCGGTCTCCCCCGGCTTGCGGGCACGCACGAAACGCCCGATGGCCTGGGCGAAGTACAGCGGCGTCGACGCGCTGGTCGCGTACACGCCGACCGCGAGGCGCGGCACGTCGACACCTTCGGACACCATGCGCACCGCGACCATCCACGGCTGGGTGCTGCTCGCGAACTCGCCGATGCGCTGCGAGGACTGCGGATCGTCGGAGAGCACCAGCGCGGGCCGCTCCCCCGAGATGTGTTCCAGCAGTTCGGCGTAGTCGCGGGCGCGTTCCTGATCGGTGGCGATGACCAGGCCACCGGCGTCCGGGATACCGGAGGACCGCAACTGCCGCAGCCGGGTGTCGGCCGCGCGCAGCACCGCCGAGATCCAGTCGCCCGCGGGGTCGAGCGCGGTGCGCCAGGCGCGGGCGGTCTGTTCGGCGCTGAGGGGTTCGCCGAGGCGGGCGGTGTGTTCCTCGCCCGCGCTGTCGCGCCAGTGCGCGTCACCGGAGTAGGCCAGGAACACCACGGGACGGACGACGCCGTCGGCGAGGGCGTCGGCGTACCCGTAGGAGTGGTCGGCGCGGGAACGCGGGAAACCGGACTCGTCGGGTTCGTAGGTGACGAACGGGATCTTGGAATCGTCGCTGCGGAACGGCGTACCGGTCAGGGCCAGACGGCGGGTCGCATCGCCGAAGGCCTCCTCGGTGGCCTCACCCCAGGACTTCGCGTCGCCCGCGTGGTGGATCTCGTCGAGAATCACCAGGGTGCGGCGGTTCTCGGTGCGCACCCGGTGCCGGGTGGGGTGTGCGGCGACCTGGGCGTAGGTGACGACCACACCGTGGTAGTCACCGGAGGTGCCGCCGGTGGAATTGGAGAAGCGGGAGTCGAGCTGGATCCCCGAGCGCGCCGCGGAGGCGGCCCACTGGTGCTTGAGGTGCTCTGTGGGCGCGACGACGGTGATCTGATCCACCGTCCGATCCGCCAGCAACTCGGCGGCAACCCGCAGCGCGAAGGTGGTCTTACCGGCGCCGGGCGTGGCGACCGCGAGGAAGTCGCGTGGCTTGGTGGCCAGGTATTTCGTCAGGGCGCGGCGCTGCCAGGCGCGCAGGGAACCGCCCGACGCACCACCTGCCGCCGAATCGACCGGTGTACCCGCTTCTCTCGCCGCAGCGACGCCACCCGACCCAGTCACGCAGACGACCCTAGCCGCCCGATACGGCGTGTCGCCAACACCGACGCGGCGCGCGCGACGGGCGTCACATCCCGGCCGAGGTCACCGGCCATTTACCTGTTACCCACCGACACGATGCTCGTCCCGCACCCCACGGTCGCCATCGGTGCGAGATGCTGGACAACGACATGAGCAACAACGAGGCCCACGCGACCGATGCCGCGTATCCGCCGCCCACCCCGGGGCCGGGCGGAGCCGTGGCCATGCCCGTCCCCACCGGGCAACATCCGCGCGAACGCGCACGGTGGCTGTCGTGGTTGCGGACGGCGTGGCGGCTGATCGTGCGGGTCTCGCACAAGTGCTGGGACAACTCGATTTTCGCCAAGTCGGCGGCGGCGGCGTTCTGGCAGACACTGTCGCTGGCACCGCTGCTGCTCGGCCTGCTCGGCAGCCTCGGCTACGTGGGTGGGCTGTTCGGGCCCGACACCGTGCAGATCGTGGAAGCCAAGATCATCGCCTTCAGCCGGGACTTCTTCAGCCCGTCGGTGGTGTCGGATCTGATCGAACCCACCGTCGACGATGTGCTCGGCCGTGGTCGTGGCGCGGTGGTGTCGTTCGGTTTCGTGCTCTCGCTGTGGGCCGGGTCCTCGGCCATGGCGACCTTCGTCGACGCGATCGTCGAGGCGCACGGTCAGCAGGACGCCCGCCACCCGGTATGGCAGCGGATCTTCGCGTTGCTGCTGTATGTGCAGTTCCTGGTCGCGGCGGTGTTGTTGCTGCCGATGATCGCGCTCGGTCCCACCCGGATCGGGCGGGTACTGCCCGATGCCTGGCGCGAACCGGGGCTGCGGGTGATCGACACGTTCTACTACCCGATCGTCGGGTTGCTGCTCATTGTCGGACTCACCACGCTCTACAAGCTCGCGCTGCACAAATCGCTGCCGTGGCACCGGTTGTTCGCCGGGGCACTGGTCGCGGGGGTGTTCTTCATGGCCGCCAGCGACCTGCTGCGCCGCTACCTGTCCTGGATCACCGAGACCGGGGTGAGTTACGGCGCGCTCGCCACCCCGATCGCGTTCCTGCTGTTCACCTATTTCCTCGGCTTCGCGGTGATCCTCGGTGCGGAGTTCAACGCGGCGGTGCAGGAGTTCTGGCCCGCGCGCGCCACCCGCATCGAGCAGGTGAAGGAATGGATCACCAGTCAGGTGCTGGGTGACGACGAAACCGACAGCGAACACGACGAAAGCGCCGACGCCTCGACGGAGGCGCCGGCGTCATCGCCGACGGTGGAACCGGCTCAGTCGCCGCCCTTGCGCAAGCGCTCGTAGACCTTCTTGCAGTCCGGGCAGACCGGTGAGCCGGGCTTGGGCGAACGCGTCACCGGGAACACCTCACCGCACAGCGCGACGACCATGGTGCCCATCACGGCACTCTCGGCGATCCGGTCCTTCTTCACGTAGTGGAAGAACTTGGGGACGTCGTCACCGGTCGTCTCGTCGGTCGTGGTTTCCGGGCGTACCAGAGTGTCCGTACTCATGCCTTCCATGATGCCGTATCCGGGCGGTGGCTCGCTGACCAGCCGCGTGTGCGCCCGGCGACGGCAAGTGGAAGACTCGGGAGCATGCAGTCCAACGGCGAGTCCCCCGGCGCCGGCGATCCGACCCCGGAACCCGAAGTGCACCTGCCGGGCAAAGGTGCCTCGCGGGGGTTCTTCCGCGACTCCGGTGAGCACCCGGTGCTCATCACCGAGGCCGCGACCTCGCTCGACGAGCAACACCGCGCCCGGGTACGCCGCTACATGATCATCATGGGTTTCCGGATCCCGTGCCTGATCCTCGCGGCCATCGCCTACAGCGTGTTCGAGAACCCGCTCGTCTCCATCCTCATCATCGCCGCGTCGGTACCGCTGCCGTGGATCGCGGTGCTGGTCGCCAACGACCGGCCGCCACGCACCAAGGACGAACCGAGCCGCTGGGACGGGCGCCGCGAGGAGATCGCCCTCGAGGCGCGCTCACGCAAAGCCCTCGAGTGAGCGCCGCGGCCGCCTGATCAGGATCGACATCACCGCCGCCGCACCGCACAACCCGCCGGCCAGGTACCAGGCCAGGTCGTAGGAACCGTTGAGGTCGCGGATGAAGCCCGCCCCGGTGGCCGCGATCGCCGCACCGACCTGGTGGGCGGCGAACACCCAGCCGAATGCGATCGGACCGTCGGCACCGAACAGTTCCCGGCACAGCAGCACCGTCGGCGGGACCGTCGCGATCCAGTCCAGGCCGTAGAAGATGATGAACACCCACATGCTCGGCTGGGTGTGTGGGCCGAGCAGCGACGGCAGGATCAGCAGCGACAGCCCGCGCAGCGAGTAGTAGCCGAGCAGCAGATAGCGCGGGTCCACCCGGTCCGACAGCCACCCCGAGGCGATGGTGCCCACCACATCGAAGACCCCGACCAGGGCCAGCAGTCCGGCGGCCGTGGTCGGTGGCATGCCGTGGTCGTGCGCAGCGGTGACGAAATGGGTACCGACCAGGCCGTTCGTCGACGCGCCGCACACCGCGAAACCGCCTGCGAGCAACCAGAATCCGGGCCTGCGGGCGGCGGCGGCGAGTACCCGCAGCGCCCGGCCCGCTCCCCCGGCGACCGGCCGCCGCACACCGACGTCCGAACCAGGTTCGGCACCGTAGGCGCGCACGCCCGCGTCGCTCGGATAGTCGCGCACGAACAACCACACCAGCGGCGCCACCGCCAGGGCCACGGCCGCGACGATCACCGAGGGCAGGCGCCAGCCGTGGTCGTGGGCGAGCATCGAGACCAGCGGCAGGAACACCAGTTGCCCTGTCGCGCCCGCCGCCGTGAGGATGCCCGTCACCAAGCCTCGGCTGCGGACGAACCAGCGGCCGGTGATGGTGGCGACGAACGGCATGGACATCGAACCGACGCCGATACCGACCAGCAGACCCCAGGTCATCAGGAGCTGCCAGGCCTGGGTCATGAACACCGTCAGCCCGGCACCCGCGGCGATCAGCACCAGCGCCGCGCACACCACCCGGCGGATACCGAACCGGTCCATCAGCGCCGCGGCGAACGGCGAGATCAGGCCGTAGAGCAGCATGTTCAGGGAGACGGCGGCCGAGATCGTCGCGTGTGACCACCCGAACTCGTCGTGCAACGGTTCGATCAGGACGCTGGGGACCGAACGGAACGCCGCCGCGCCGAGGAGCGCGACGAAGCCGACGCCCGCGACGATCCAGGCGGGGTGCAGGGCGCGGCGGGGCTCGTCGACGAGCCTGCCGGCTACCGCTGGTTCGGACGGGACTTCACCGGCGGGCGGGGTGAGTGGGCGCAGGTCGGTCACCCTGGTGATCATGATGGATGTTGCCGTTTCGAACGAGTGGCCGGAGTGACACGTTTCGTCGATATCCGGCCAATTCGATCGGCCTGCCGGGTCGCGGCGACCGGCGCCCGCACCGGAGGGAGCATTTCGGTCGACAGCGCGGCTTGCGCGGCATACCGTGCGAAAGAAGCCGCCGATGCCCGTGCCGCACGGCCTCTGCCGGTTTCGTGACGGTCGGGCCTTGCTCTTCGTGGCGGTGTCTCGAACCTCCGATCTACCAGGGAGACACTATGATTCGTTGGACCTGGGCGTTCATCGACCGGCCCGCGGCCACTTTCGACGAGTGCGTACGGTTCTGGGCAGAAGCGACCGGGTCGACGGTGTCGCCGCCGCGTGGAGCGCACGGTGAGTTCGTCACGTTGCTGCCGTCGACCGGGCCCGCGTGGCTGAAGATGCAGCGAGTGGGCGGCGCAGGCGGGACACACCTCGATCTGGATGTCGACGACATCCCCGCCGCGGTAGCCGAGGCGGCGGCACTCGGAGCCCAGGTCGTCCTGGTCGATCGCGACTACACAGTGATGGAATCACCTGCGGGACAGACCTTCTGCTTTACTCACGCGGGCCCGTCCCCCGCTACCGGTGCGATGGCACGGGTCACGGCGCCCGATGGAAATGTCGCGGCACTCGACCAGATCTGCCTCGACCTCGCACCGACCGACCTCGACTCCGACACCTCGTTCTGGCAGGCGCTCACCGGGTGGTCCCCTGAATCGACCCGGCGCCCCGAGTTCACGCGCCTGCGCGATCCCGGACAACCACTGCAGTTCCTGCTGCAACGCCTCGACGAGCCTCGGCACCCCGGCGCCCACATCGATTTCGCGGCCACCGACATGTCCGCCGTCGCCACCTGGCACGAATCCCTCGGCGCCACCCGTCTCGTGGACGAGGAGTTCTGGATCGTCCTCGCCGACCCCAGTGGCACCCCCTACTGCGTGACCTCCCGCAAGCCTTCCTGAGCTGGCCGAAGCGCGGTTCGCCGAGGCTGGCAGAGTGGTCGGGTGCCTACGAACCACACCACCACCGGTTCCCTGCTCACCGCACTGTGCCCGGATCTGCGCGCGGCGCTGACCAGGGTCGACTACACCGCCGACGGACTGGTCGACGCGCTCGGCCCGGATGTGCATGCGGCACTGGGTCGTTCGGAGCCGGTGCCGGTGCGCCGTGCCGCGCGCGAGGCCGGTGAGCTCGGCACACTGATCCGGTTGCTGCTGCTCGGCGACGCACTGCCCGAACCCGACGTGGCCGCGGCGCTGGCACCGGTCCGCGTCGACGACGCCGTGGCCGCCGGGCTGCTTACCAGAGACGGCGGCGAGGTGAGCGCCGCACTCGATCTGCGCCCGCTCGACGCCGGACACGGGAACCGCTGGATCCTGTCCGATCTCGACGACTCGATGCGCAGGCGAACCCTCACCGAGGAGCACGTCCTCGGCGTCGGCCACGCCTCGCTCTCGCTGCTGCGGGCCACCCCGACCGAACCGGTGGGCACCGTGCTCGACCTGGGCACCGGCTGCGGCGTACAGGCCGTGCACGCGGCCGCCTACGCGGACAAGATCACCGCCACCGACGTGAACCCGCGCGCGCTCTGGCTGGCACAGGCCACCGCCGCGCTCAACGAACTCGAGATCGAGCTGCTCGAAGGGTCGTGGTTCGAGCCGGTGGCGGGCAGGCGGTTCGATCAGATCGTCGCCAATCCGCCCTTCGTCGTGGGACCCGCACGCATCGAACACACCTACCGCGACTCCGGGCTCGCGCTCGACGGGGCGAGCGAGCTGGTGATCGGGCAGGCCGCCGGGCTGCTCGCACCCGGCGGTACCGCGGCCATGCTCGCCGCCTGGGTGCATGTCGAGGGGCAGGACTGGCGGCAGCGGGTGTCGTCGTGGTTGCCGGAACACGGCGTCGACGCCTGGGTGGTGCAGCGCGATGTCGCCGATCCCGGGCTGTACGTGGGCACCTGGTTGCGCGACGCGGGTCTGGACCCGCGGGATCAGGAGGCGCAGGAACGCGCGGCACGCTGGCTCGACGCCTTCGAGGCCGCCGACGTGACGGGCATCGGCTTCGGCTTCGTCTACCTGCGGGCCATCGACGGGTCGACCGAACTGCTGGCCGAGGACCTCACACACGGCTTCGACGACCCGCTCGGGGCCGAAGTGCGCGACTATTTCGCCCGTTCGGCCTGGTTGCGAGCGGTGGCCGCCGACGAAAGCCTCGCGTGGCGTTCACGTTTCGCGCCGAGCCCGGCCACTGCCCTGGAACGGGTGTACCTGCCGGGTGAGGACGGCTGGTTCGAGCAGGTGGCGCGGTTGCACCGCGGCGACGGTCCGCGCTGGCAGCACGAGGTCGACGAGACGACCGTCGCGCTCGTCGCGGGAATGCGGGCCGACGGTCTGCCGTTGTACGAACTGATCGAACTGCTCGCGCTCGCCGACGGAGCCGAGCAGGTGACCCCCGAGTTCGCGGCCCAGGCTCTCGGCGTGGTCGCCGGTCTCGTCCGCCACGGATTGATACGGCCGGTGTAGACCGGGCTGGACGGGGCACGCGTTCCACGACGGCGTCCTTCTCAGGAACTTCTCAGCCGTGCACGGATAAATCCGCAGCTCAGAGCGGTTTATTACGCACGGGATCGGGAACTTTCTCTAAGTCGGGTCCGTTGATCGGAGTGAGACACCACCGACAGGAGGCAAGTCATGACAAGCCCCGCCACTACTCGAGTGCGCCCCAGCGAGTCCGATATCGACGCCCAGAGCCCCGCCGCCGACCTGGTACGCGTGTACCTGAACGGGATCGGCCGCACGGCACTGCTCACGGCGGCCGACGAGGTCGAGTTGGCCAAGCGTATCGAGGCGGGCCTGTATGCCCAGCACCTGCTCGAGACCGGCAAACGGTTGTCGGCGGCCCGCAAGCGTGATCTGGCCGTTCTGGTCCGCGAGGGGCAAGCCGCCCGCTCGCACCTGCTCGAGGCCAACCTGCGTCTGGTCGTTTCGCTGGCCAAGCGCTACACCGGCCGCGGCATGCCGTTGCTCGATCTCATCCAGGAGGGCAACCTCGGCCTCATCCGCGCGATGGAGAAGTTCGACTACGCCAAGGGCTTCAAGTTCTCCACCTACGCCACCTGGTGGATCCGCCAGGCCATCACCAGGGGTATGGCCGATCAGAGCCGCACCATCCGGCTGCCCGTGCACCTGGTCGAACAGGTGAACAAGCTCGCCAGGATCAAGCGCGAACTGCATCAGCAGCTCGGTCGCGAGGCCACCGATGCCGAACTGGCCAACGAGTCGGGCATCCCGGTGGAGAAGATCGCCGACCTGCTCGACCACAGCCGCGACCCGGTGAGCCTCGACATGCCCGTCGGTAACGATGAGGAAGCCCCGCTCGGCGACTTCATCGAGGACTCCGAGGCCACCTCGGCCGAGAGCGCCGTGATCGCGGGCCTGCTCCACCACGACGTCCGCAGCGTCCTGGCCACCCTCGACGAACGCGAACAGCAGGTCATCCGCCTGCGCTTCGGCCTCGACGACGGGCAGCCCCGCACCCTCGACCAGATCGGCAAGCTGTTCGGCCTGTCGCGCGAGCGGGTGCGCCAGATCGAGCGCGAGGTCATGTCGAAGCTGCGCAAAGGTGAGCGCGCCGACCGTCTGCGTGCCTACGCGAGCTGATGCCACTGTCAGCGCCGTGCTGATCCGCCGCCATCGTGTCGACGGTGACTTGCCGGCGCTGACCAAGACCTGACGGCCCTCAGGGGTCGTCTTCCGAAACGCCGACCGGTGTCCGTGACTCCATCCCCCTCCGGGGTCGCGAACCGGTCGGCGTTGTCCGTCCACCACCACGCCGCCTGTGGCATGTACCGCCGCCGCGCGGCCGTGTGGTCGTTCATGCCAGGCGTCGGGGGCCGGTGTCGAAGCGGGTGGGTTGGGGGCCGATGCGGGCGCGGGCGTAGATGATCTCGGCCGAGCCGGGGGAAGCCAGGACGGGGTCGCAGGAAAGTTCGCGCATCTGGGGGATGTCGTCGAAGAGGGCTGAAATGCGTTGGGCCAGTTCGATGAGCGCCGCCTTGTCGACACCCGGGCCCGTTGGGCCGGGCGAGAGCAGCGGTGCGGCGCGAGGTGCGTCGATCAGGGCGGCGGCCTCATCGGCGGTCAGCGGTAGCGCGCGGTAGGCACGGTCGCCGAGCAGGTCCATGATCATGCCGGACAGGCCGAACTCGATGACCGAACCGAACGACGGGTCGTCGGTGACGCTCAGCACGCACCCGACGCCCTTGGTCGCCATCTTCTGCACGTGCAGCAGGGGATCGCCACATATCGCAACAAGATCGGAGTACGCCTGACGGACCGCGTCGGGCCCCCACAGATCCAACCGGACCCCGATCAGATCCGGTCTGCGCCGCCACAGCTCACCGGTGGCCTTCGCGGCGACCGGGTAGCCCAGTTCCTCGGCTGCGGCCACCGCCTGCTCCGCGTCACGCACCGCCCGGAAGTCGACGATGGCGATGCCGTAGCACTCGAGCAGCCGCACCGCCTCGTCATCGGTGAGCCACCGCCCCGACGACCCGGCCGACCACTGCTCCACCATCCCCGTCGCCGCGGCGGTGTCGATCCCGGGAGGACGAACGACCGGCGAGACGGGCCGATCCCGCCAGCGCGCGTAGCGATCGACCCTGGCCAGCGCACGGGCGGCACGTTCCGGATCGGGATACGACGGGATGGACCCGCGCCCAGGCGCGCCACCGGTCGACCGCACAGCGAGCAGATCAGGAATTCCGGATTCCGCCACAAAGGTGGTGAGCACCGGTTTGTCCCGGTCGGGTGCGGCGGCCGCAGCCGCACGCAACGCATCCGCGAACCCACCCATATGCACCGGCACCGGCGGCGCGACAACCACGATCACCGCATCGACTTCCGCACTGCGCAGAGCCGCGAGCACAGCCTCCCGGAAATCGGCAGGGGTCGCTTCCGGTCCGAGATCCACCGGCCCGTCAGCCGCCACACCCCCGACGTCGCTTTCCGGACCGCCCGGTCCGCGTTCGGTGGGCCGGGCTCCGGGGCCACGGTCGACGGCTGTGGGCGGGCGGTGGATACGTAGGCCTTCGCTGGTGGCCGCGTCGATGGCCAGCCAGTTCAGGGCAGCGCTGTTGCCGACCACCGCTACCCGTGGTCCGCGCGGCAACGGCTGACACGCCAGCAGGGCGGCACAGTCGAACAATTCGGAGATGGAGTCCACCTGGATGATCCCGGCCTGGGCGAACAGGTCACGCACCACTGTGCGATCCATATCGGCGCCGGCGGCCAGCCGGCCACTGCTCACGGCCACGATCGGTTTGCCGCGCGCCACCCGCCGCGCGAGCCGGGAGAACTTGCGCGGATTACCGAAACTCTCCAGGTAGAGCAGGATCACCTCGGTGTCGGCGGCGGTGTCCCAGTACTGCAGCAGGTCGTTGCCCGACACATCGGCCCGGTTGCCCGCCGACACGAATGTCGACACGCCGAGATTGCGGGTGGCGGCCTCGGCGAGAATCGCGGCGCCGAGCGGCCCGGACTGACAGAAGAACCCGATTCGCCCACGCTGCGGCAGTACCGGGGCGAGGGTGGCATTGAGCCCCACGGCCGGGTCGGTGTTGGCGATGCCGAGCGCGCTCGGTCCGACCACCCGCATCCCGTGCCCCCGGGCGGCGGCGACCAGGTCCTGTTCGGCGGCCAACCCCGCGGGCCCGGTCTCCCCGAAACCGGCGGTGAGCACGATCAAGCCTTTGACGCCCTTGGCCATGCAGTCGTCGAGCACCGGTCCGATCGCGGCGGGCGGCACCGCGACGACGGCGAGGTCGACCTCGTCGGGAATCTCGCGGACGGTGGCGTAGGCGCGCACCCCGCGCACCGACCGGCGATGCGGATTCACCGGAAACACCGGGCCGGCGAATCCACCCGCGAGCAGATTGGCCAGCACGGCGCCACCGACCCGTGTGCTCTCCGGCGACGCGCCGATCACCGCCACCGAACCGGGTGCGAGCAGATTGCCGACGCTGCGCGCCTCCGACGCCGCCTCCCGGGCATCCCGAACGGTGCGCAGGGCCTCGGTGGGGTCGATCGCGAACTCCAGGTGCACCTCGGAGCCGTCGCGGCTGCGCTGCAACTGGTAGCCGGCGTCACGGAACACCGTGATCATGGCCTCGTTCTCGGCCAGCACCTCCGCGGTGAACGTTTCCACCTCGTTCTCGGCGGCGGCACCAGCGAGATGCTCGAGCAGGATCGACCCGAGTCCGCGCCCCTGGTGTTCGTCGGCGACGACGAACGCCACCTCGGCCGCGCGCGGCCCCGGTCGGTCGAGCAGTTCGTAGCGGGCCACCGCGATGATCGCGGTACCGAGCACCGCGACCAACCCCACCCGGTCGTGATAGTCGACATGGGTGGTGCGGTACATGTCCTTGGGCGAGATTCTCGGGTAGGGACCGAAATAGCGCAGGTAGCGGGTGCGGTCCGAGAGCCGGGCGTGGAAATCCGCCAGCGCGTCGGCATCGGCGGGCACGATCGGGCGGATCCGCACCACCCCGCCGTCGGCCGCCAGCACATCGCCGAACAACTGCGGCGGCGGCTCGGGCGGGTTCGCGGGCGTATCGGGAGTGTCGGGCAGCAGTGGTTCAGTCACGGGGATCCTCCGGGTCGAGACCGAGCAGCGAGAAACTGGCCCGTCGGGTGGCCGAGATGGCGGTGTCGACCGCGCGCTGAGCCCGGACCTCGTCGGCGTCGCCGATCTCGGGGGTGCCGCCCGGCCCGTCCCACGGGCGGTAGGTCGGGTCGCCACCGTCGCTCATCGTCGTCGGCGGGGTGATCCGCGGCGCCGACGCGCGTACCTGCTCGCGCCAGCTCTCGGGAATCGGGGTGTCCGGCGCCAACGGACGATCCAGCGCGGCCGCGAGCAGGTGGGTCCACGCCCGTGGCACCACTCGCACCACCCCGTAACCGCCGCCACCGAGCGCGAGCCATCTGCCCTCGGCGTGGCGGTCGGCCAGCTCGCGCATGGCGAGGAAGGCCGCGCGCTGACCGTCGACGGTCAGTTCCAGATCGGCGAGCGGGTCCTCGCGGTGGGTGTCCACCCCGCACTGGCTGACGATGATCTGCGGCCGGAACGCGGCGATCGCACCGGGCACCACCGCGTGAAAACCGCGCAGCCACTGCGCGTCCCGGGTGCCGGGCAGCAACGGCAGGTTGATCGAGGTGCCCTCGGCGCTGCCGAGCCCGGTCTCCTCCGGCCATCCGGTATTGGGCCACAACGTGGCCGGATGCTGGTGCAGCGACACCGTGAGCACCCGTGGATCGGCATAGAAGGCGCGCTGCACACCGTCGCCGTGATGGACATCGACATCCACATACGCGATCCGGTCGAATCCGTTGTCCAGCAACCAGGAGATCGCGATCGCGGCGTCGTTGTAGATGCAGAACCCCGCCGCCGAATCCGGCATGGCGTGGTGCATGCCGCCACCGATGCTCACCGCGCGCCGGGTACGCCCGGCCGCGATCTCCCGCGCCGCGGCCAGCGTGCCGCCGACGATCACCGACGCCGCCTCGTGCATGTGCGGGAAGACCGGGTTGTCGGCGGTTCCCAGGCCGTAGAGGGTGTCCTCCGGGGTGGCGGGTCCCGCACCGGCTCGGCGAACCGCCTGGATATAGGCGCTGCTGTGCACCCGCATCAACTCGCCCTGGGTAGCCTCGGCGGGGGCGAGCGGTTCGATACCGTCGAGCAGACCGAGACTTTCGGCCAGCGACATGGTGAACCGCAGGCGCGCCGGTTTCATCGGATGTTCGGGGCTCCAGGTGTAGCCGAGGAATCGCTCGGTCCATACGAGAGTTCCCGGTGCTCGGCTCGGTGGCACAGTGACCATGCTCGCCACGCTAGCCGGAAGCAGCGGGCCCCGTGAGACGTTGACATGCAGTAGAAATAGGGCCGCCGGTCCAGCGCACGGACCGGCGTTCGCCCGTGGGTAGAATCGTGCCGACGAAGGGGTTATCAGGTGAAAGATCTGGTCGACACCACGGAGATGTACCTCCGTACCATCTACGACCTCGAGGAAGAGGGCGTGGTGCCCTTGCGGGCACGAATCGCCGAGCGGCTCGAGCAGAGTGGTCCGACGGTGAGCCAGACTGTCGCGCGGATGGAACGCGACGGCCTGCTGCTCGTCGCGGGTGACCGCCATCTCGAGCTGACCGACAAGGGCCGCTCGATGGCGGTCGCGGTGATGCGCAAGCACCGGCTCGCCGAGCGGTTGCTGGTCGACATCATCGGGCTGGACTGGCAGAACGTGCACGCCGAGGCGTGTCGCTGGGAGCACGTGATGAGCGAAGAGGTGGAGCGGCGCCTGATCGAGGTGCTCAACCATCCGACCACCTCGCCCTACGGCAACCCCATCCCCGGCCTCGACGAACTCGGCCTCGCCGACCCGCCGCCGGTGGAGGAGAAGCTGATCCGCCTCTCGGACCTGCCCAACGGCGCGCTGCACGCGGTGGTCGTGCGCAGGCTGGCCGAGCACATCCAGACCGACCCCGAGGTCATCGGCCGGTTGCGGGAGGCCGGTGTCGTTCCCGACGCACGCGTCACCGTGGAGACCAAGCCGGGTGCGGTGCTGATCACGGTGCCGGGGCACCACGGTTTCGAATTGTCCGAGGAGATGGCGCACGCCGTCCAGGTGAGGCTGGTCTGATTCGTGAAACTTCTGGTCACCGGCGGCGCCGGCTATGTGGGCGGCGTGTGCGCCGCGGTGTTGCTCGAGCAGGGCAACGAGGTGGTCGTCGTCGACGACCTGTCGACCGGTAACGCCGACGGTGTCCCGGCGGGCGCGCGATTCGTCGAAGGCGATATCGCCGAGGCCGCCCCGGCTCTGCTGCGTGCCGAATCCTTCGACGGTGTCCTGCATTTCGCGGCCCAGTCGCTGGTGGGCGAGTCGGTGGAGCAGCCGGCCAAGTACTGGCACGGCAACGTGGCCAAGACGCTGACCCTGCTCGACGCGATGCGCGAGACCGGCGCCGGGCGCCTGGTGTTCTCCTCGACGGCGGCGGTCTACGGCGAGCCCGAACAGGTGCCGATCACCGAGGACTCGCCCACCCGCCCGACCAACCCCTACGGCGCGAGCAAGCTGGCGATCGACCACGCCATCACCTCCTACGCGGTGGCCTACGGGCTGGCCGCGACGAGCCTGCGCTACTTCAATGTGGCCGGCGCCTACGCCGGGCTCGGCGAAAACCGTGTGGTGGAAACCCATTTGATCCCCCTCGTGCTGCAGGTGGCACTCGGTCATCGCAAGGCGATCTCGGTGTACGGCACCGACTGGCCCACACCCGACGGCACCTGTGTGCGCGACTACATCCACATCCGTGATCTGGCCCAGGCGCATCTGCTCGCCCTGTCGTCCTCGCAGCCGGGCAGTCACCGCGTTCTCAATCTCGGTTCCGGCACCGGGTTCTCGGTGCGCGAGGTGATCTCGGCGTGCGAGCGGGTGACCGGTCTGCCCATCGAAGCCATCGACGCGCCCCGCCGCGCGGGCGACCCGGCCGTCCTGATCGCCTCGAGCGAGAAGGCGATCGCCGAGCTGGGCTGGACGCCCGAGCACAACGACATCGACGAGATCGTCACCGACGCCTGGGAATTCCTGCGTTCGCTCGGCGACAAGGCGCACAGCGCCCGCTGACACGGCCGACCGGTGCGGCCCGCTCACGGCCGCACCGGCCCCAGGTCGACCCCGAGATCGGCGGCGATCTGGCGCCCGCAGTCGGCCAGCGTGCGCAACCGTTCGGGCCGAAGACCCGACTGCAGCGACGTTTCCAGCAGTACCGCCATCGGATGGTCACCGTCGGCATCCACGGCGGCGGCCAGCGCGATGCCCGCGAACGGCCCGTCGCCGCGCACATAGGCACTGAAGCCGAGCAACGCGGCGGCCTCGGCGCGGTCCCCCGCCGGGGTGGCCCTGGCCAGCTGTGCCCACAACCCTTCGGCGGCTTCGGCGTGGTCGGTGACGGCCAGCCCGTAGAGCGCGTCCCGAACCGCCCGATCACGCAAAGTGGCAGCCAGCCTGGCGAATTCACGATCGGCACGTGGCAGTCCCGAGGTGGCGTCGGCGATCTGCCACAGCACCCACTCCAGCGCGCGACGCTGAAACACCGCGCCCTCCCCCACCCGTTCGGCCGTCGCCAGCCCGCCACGGTAGCGGGCGACTGCCGGTCCGAGCTTGCGCCGAACCCGCGCGCACAACTGTTCGTCGGGTTCCACGAGCGCGGTGAGTTCGCCGCGGGAGCGCCGTATCTGCCTGCCGTCGAGCACATGCGACAGCGAGACCATCGAGGAGTCCGGGTCGGCGACCAGCCCGCCGCCGGTTCCGAGCAGACTGCGGTACCGCGCGCCCGCGACGACGGCACGCACCGTCCACGCCCCACGCACCTCGATCCCCTGCGCACCGATCGCGGCGAGCAGCGCATCGGCGCGCGCGGCGGTGGCCGAGAAGGATCGCTGCCGGTCGTCGATGAAGACGGCGAACACCCCGCTGGCCTGTTCGCGCAGGCAGATCGATCCGAGACAGCCGAGGAAATGCTCGTAGTGGTCGGGATCGGTGACGGCGTCGAGGTCGAAACGCACCACCGCGTCGATCGCGGCGGCGGCCGTGGGGTGCGGGTGCAGTACGGCGACGACGAGGGAGCGTTCCGGAACGAAACCGAGCATGGCCGGAAGCGCGGCGATGAGATCGCCGGGCTCGTCGACGCGGACGGCAGGGGTAGGCAGATCCCGGTAACCCGGGCCTGTCTCTGCGCAGGTGAGCGCCCGGGGAAAGGGTCCTGTGCGGGTGGCCCGGCGGGTCGGGTTGGTCGAAGGTGTCATGGCTCGAGCGTCCTCGCCCGCCGTCCCGGCACCGATGGCGCGACCTGGGCTTATCGCCGCCCTGTGCACAGCGGCGAACCTGTGCACAACCACCGCAGGCGCGGGTCCGGGTGCACCGGAAATGTCGGTGCCGAGTGGTAGCGGCCGATCAGCCCGTGCGTACGGAGCGCACGGCCGTAGCGAACAGCTCGTCGACGGCGGCTTTGTCGGGTTCGCCCGCACCGAAGGTCATCGAGGTGACGGTGATCCTGATGTCGCCGACGCGCCCGACCGAGGTGTACATGGTCTGCGTCAGCCCCGCCCCACCGACGTCCGGAATCACGCTGCGCCGCAAGGTCATCGCCTCGTCGGCACCGGCCGGTACGTGCGCGGAGACCTCGGTGGTGACGGTCGACCCCGCTCCCGCCCGGCTCACCCGGATCTGTTCGCAGGCCCGCAACCGGTCACGCACCCGCGCGAGCAGTTCGGTGGTCCGCGACAGTTCGACGGTGAGACTGGCCCGGCTCACCTCGTCGGTCCCCACCGCCACCGCGGGCGGTTCGGCACCGGCTTCGGACTCCGGCGGCGTGCATTCGACCGGGCTAACGGTCGCACCCATCCCGACGCCGTCCAGATCCTCCGCCGCGGCCGAGGCGGCCTGCGGCGTGAGCACGACAGCCGGATAGGCGGCCGGGAACTCGTGCGGGACGGGCAGCAGATCGGCGGGCGCGGCCTCGACATGGTGCATCGAGGTGGCGCTCTCGGCGACCGGGATGCCGCTCACCGCCTCGGCACACCCGGTCAGCGCCCCCGCCATCAGCACGGCACAGGCCGCGACTCGCCGACGACCCGCCGTCGTCGGAACGGCCCTGCCGAGCGAGGTGCGCGCCACGTTCACACCCTTCACTGTGCCCCACCGGACCGAGCGGTCGCCGCGCGCCACGCCGGAGGGAATGCCGGGGCGCGTGCGGCTGTTGGAAGCAGGACGAGCCGTCCTCCGGCCGTGTGCGTCGGTCGTGCTCGCATGGGGGACAATGGACGAGCCTCCCCCGCCGCGAGCGTTGGTGGACCGCGTAGGAAGGAGAAACGCGATGGATGACCAGTCGCATATGTACGAACTGGAGTTTCCGGCACCGCAGTTGTCCGCGGACGACGGCGCCGGTCCCGTGCTGGTGCACGGGCTCGAAGGTTTCACCGACGCCGGCCACGCGGTGCGCCTGGCCACGACGCACCTGCGCGAGAGCCTGGAATCGGAACTGGTCGCGTCGTTCGACGTGGACGAGCTGCTCGACTACCGGTCGCGCCGTCCCCTGATGACGTTCAAGACCGATCATTTCGCCGATTACGCCGAGCCCGAACTGAACCTGTGGGCGTTGCGCGACACGGCAGGTACACCGTTCCTGCTGCTGGCCGGTCTCGAGCCGGATCTGCGCTGGGAGAAGTTCACCACCGCCGTGCGGCTGCTGGCCGAACAGCTCGGCGTGCGCCGCACGATCGGCCTGTCGGCGATCCCCATGGCGATCCCGCACACCCGCCCGCTCGGTGTCACCGCGCATTCCTCGGACCGGTCGCTGCTCGGTGAGCATCAGCGTTGGCCGGGTGAGCTGCAGGTGCCCGGCAGCGCCTCGTCGCTGCTCGAGTTCCGGATGGCACAGCACGGCCACGAATCGCTCGGGTTCTCCGTGCACGTGCCGCACTACCTCGCCCAGACCGACTACCCCGAGGCCGCTCAGACCCTGCTCGAGAGCG
This sequence comes from Nocardia rosealba, assembly GCF_020216065.1. Taxonomy (GTDB): domain Bacteria; phylum Actinomycetota; class Actinomycetes; order Mycobacteriales; family Mycobacteriaceae; genus Nocardia; species Nocardia rosealba. Next base: position 256,475 of record NZ_JAIWNA010000003.1, on the reverse strand, counting down.
TCGCCGACAACACCGGTCTCGAGCTGCCGCTCGCCGCACTCGGTGAGGCGGCCGCGCGGGTGCGCGAGCAGGTCGCCGAGCACATCGCGGGCAACGAGGAGGTGGAGACGGTCGTCGCGGCGCTGGAACGCCAGTACGACAGCTTCGTCACCGCCCAGGAACGCCAGTCCAGCCTGCTGGCCAGTGACGGCGAGCTGCCGAGCGGTGAGGAGATCGGCGCCGAGTTCGAACGGTTCCTGGCCGAGCAGGGCGGCTACGACGACACCGGACGGGACTGACGCACGGTCGCACCGCACCCGCCCACTAGGGTGGTCGGAGTGGATCTGACCGACCTGCTCGAAATTCCCGGTACCGACGCCGACGCGCTCTACGAGTCGTTCGCGCTGTGGGCCGCCGAGCAGGGCACCACCCTGTATCCGGCGCAAGACGAGGCGCTGATGGAGCTGGCGTCGGGGTCCAATGTCATTCTGGCGACCCCGACCGGCTCCGGTAAGTCCCTGGTCGCGGTCGGCGCGCATCTGTTCGCCATGGCCAACGGGCAGCGCAGCTACTACACCGCACCCATCAAGGCGCTGGTGAGCGAGAAGTTCTTCGCGCTGTGCGAGGTGTTCGGCGCCGAGAACGTCGGCATGGTCACCGGTGACGCGGCCGTGAACGCCGACGCGCCGATCATCTGCGCCACCGCCGAGATCCTGGCGAATCTGGCGCTGCGTGAGGGCGCCGCCGCCGAGGTGGGCCAGGTGGTGATGGACGAGTTCCACTTCTACGCCGACCCGGATCGTGGCTGGGCCTGGCAGGTGCCGATCATCGAACTGCCGCGCGCCCAATTCCTCCTGATGTCGGCCACGTTGGGCGAGGTCGACTTCTTCGCCACCGACCTCGAGCAGCGCACCGGCAGGCCGACGGCCGTGGTGGCGGGCACCGAACGTCCGGTGCCGCTGACGTTCTCCTACGTGCGCACCCCCATCACCGAAACCCTCGAGGAACTGGTCACCACCCACCAGGCCCCGGTGTACGTAGTCCACTTCACCCAGGCCGCCGCCCTGGAACGCGCGCAGGCGCTGACCAGTGTGAACTTCGCCTCCCGCGCCGAGAAGGACGCCATCGCCGCCGCGATCGGCGAGTTCCGGTTCGCGTCCGGTTTCGGCAAGACCCTGTCGCGGCTGATCCGTCACGGTATCGGCGTGCATCACGCGGGCATGCTGCCCAAATACCGCAGGCTGGTGGAGAAGCTCGCCCAGGAGGGCCTGCTGAAGGTGGTGTGCGGCACCGACACCCTCGGCGTCGGGATCAACGTGCCGATCCGCACCGTGCTGCTGACCGGACTCACCAAATACGACGGCGTGCGCACCCGCAGACTCAAGGCCCGCGAGTTCCATCAGATCGCCGGACGCGCCGGACGCGCCGGATTCGACACCATGGGCACCGTCGTGGTGCAGGCGCCCGAGCACGAGGTGGAGAACGCCCGCCTGATCGCCAAGGCGGGCGACGACCCGAAGAAGCAGCGAAAGGTGCAGCGCCGCAAGCCCCCCGAGGGGTTCGTGTCGTGGAGCGAGGAGACCTTCGACCGGTTGGTCGCCGCACAACCCGAACCGATGGTGTCGCGTTTCGCGGTCACCAACTCGATGCTGCTCAATGTCATCGCCCGGCCGGGCAACTGCTTCTACGCCATGCGGCACCTGCTCGAGGACAATCACGAACCGCGCCCGGCCCAGCGCAAACACATCCTGCGCGCCATCCGCCTCTACCGTTCGCTGCGCGATGCCGGTGTGGTGCAACAGCTCTCCGAGCCCGACGCCAAGGGCCGGATGGCGCGGCTCACCGTCGACCTGCAACGCGACTTCGCGCTCGATCAGCCGCTGTCGCCGTTCGCGCTGGCCGCGTTCGAGCTTCTCGATCGCGAAAGCCCCACCTACACACTCGATGTCGTCTCCCTCATCGAGGCGACGCTCGAGGACCCGCGGCAGCTGCTGATGGCCCAGCAGCACAAGGCGCGCGGCGCCGCCGTGGCCGAGATGAAGGCCGAGGGCATCGAATACGAGGAGCGCATGGAGCTGCTCGAGGAAGTGACGTGGCCCAAGCCGCTCGCCGAGCTGATCGAGCCCGCGTTCGAGACCTACCGCGCGGGACACCCGTGGGTGTCGGAGTTCGCGCCGTCGCCGAAGTCGGTGGTGCGCGACATGATCGAGCGCGCGATGACCTTCGCCGAGCTCATCTCCTTCTACGAGCTCACCCGCTCCGAAGGTGTGGTGCTGCGCTATCTGGCCGACGCCTACCGCGCGCTGCGCCGCACCGTGCCCGACGCGGCGCGCACCGAGGAGCTCGACGACCTCACCGAATGGCTCGGCGAACTGATCCGCCAGGTCGATTCGAGCCTGCTCGACGAATGGGAACAGCTCACCAACCCCGGCGCCGAGATCGACACCGACCAGGTCGCCTTCGGTGCCGAACAGGTGCGCCCGATCTCGGCCAACGAACGCGCCTTCCGGATCATGGTGCGCAACGCCATGTTCCGCCGCGTGGAACTGGCCTCGCGACAGCGCTGGTATGAGCTGGATCAGCTCGGGACGGGCCCCGACTGGGCCGAGGAGTTCGCACCCTATTTCGAGGAGTACGAGACCATCGGCACGGGCCCCGACGCGCGCGGCCCGCAGCTGTTCCGGGTGGAGCAGCGGCCCGGTTTCTGGCACGTGCGCCAGGTGATCGACGACCCGGCGGGCGACCACGGGTGGGCGCTGACGGCCATCGTGGATCTCGAGGAGTCCGACGCCGCGGGCGAGGTGGTGTTCGACGAGGTCACGGTGGCGCCCGGCTGAGTCATACCCGATCGATATGACGTATGTGACGAATGTTTGACGGATTCGTTGTTGGGTAGTGGCCGCTGATACTCTCTCCCGGCCGCCGACCGAAAGTTCAACTATGCCCGAATCCCCGTACCTTGTCATCTACCCCGAGCGGGTACGTGCCAATTACCGAACCCTCGCCGCGGCCGTCTCGGCGCAGCGCGAGCAGGGCACCCGGATCAGGTACGCGGTGAAAGCGGCTCCCGTCGACGAGGTGCTCACCCTGCTCGATGCCGAGGGCGCCGAGTTCGACGTCGCCAGTGTCGGGGAGATCGATCAGTGCGTGCGCCTCGGTATCGCGGCGGACAAGCTCTGCTACGGCAATCCGATCAAGAAGGCCGCCCACATCGCCTACGCCCACGCCGCCGGTGTGCGCCGGTTCGCCTTCGACACCGAGGACGATCTCGAGCGCATCGCCGAGCACGCGCCGGGCGCGGAGGTGGAGTGCCGGTTCCTGTCCTCGGCACCGGAGTCGCGCACCCCGTTCGGCACCAAGTTCGGGTGTGCGCCGGGCGAGGCCCTGCGGTTGCTGGTGCGGGCCCGCGATCTGGGCCTGCGTGTCGGTGGCCCGTACTTCCATGTGGGCTCCCAGCAGCTCGATCCGGCCGCCTGGCGGATCGGCATCGAGCAAGCGGGTGAGATCGTGAAGGCCTTGGCGGACAAGGACATTCACGTAGCCGCGGTGAACATCGGCGGCGGCCTGCCCATCTCCTACGCCGAGTCCGCGCCCGAACCGGGCACGATCGCGGCCGCCGCGGCGCAGGCCGCGGCCGAATTCCTGCCCGCGTCGGTCGATCTGATCGTGGAACCGGGGCGTGCCCTGGTCGGCAACGCGGGCACCATCCACGCCGAGGTCGTCGGCGTGCGTTTCGCGCCGGACGGGCGGCGCTGGGTGTATCTCGACATCGGCCGATACAACGGTATGGCCGAGACGGAGAACGAGTACATCGCCTACCGTTTCGTCACCGATCGCGACGGCGATCCGGTGGGCGAGGCGGTGGTCGCGGGTCCGACCTGCGACGGCGACGATGTACTGTATCAACGCACGAAGGTCCTTCTGCCGACCACGTTGCGAGCCGGTGATCAGATCCAGATTCTCGACACCGGCGCCTATACCGCGAGTTATTCGTCGGTGTCCTTCAATGGTTTTCCGCCCTTGACCGTTCATGTCTCGGGCGCTGAGCGAGAGTGAGTTTGCCCATGACGGCGGAATTCACCGGCTGGCATGTGCTGGCCGAGTTCGGTGGTGTCGACACAGACCTGTGTGACGATCTCGAACGACTCGAATCGGCGTTGCGTGAGTCTCTGATCGCGGCGGGCGTCACCATCTGCGATGTCGTTCACAAAAAGTTCGAACCGCAGGGGGTGACCGTCCTCGCGCTGTTGTCGGAGTCCCACGCCTCGATTCACACCTATCCGGAGTCCGGCGAGATCTTCGTCGACGTCTTCACCTGCGGCAGCATCGGTGCGGGCGCGACGAAGGCCGTGGAACTTCTGCGAGACAAGTTGTCTCCCAAGGAAGTTCGGATGAAGGTCGTCCAGCGCGGCCACGGCGCCGAGAAGATCTACGAACCGGTGGGCGACGGCCTGACCCGGATCTGGGATCTGCACGAGGTGATCGTCGACACCAACACCCCCTACCAGCACATGGTGATCGCCCGGACCGATCAGGGCATCTCCCTGTTCTCCGACGACGACCGCCAGTCCACCGAGTTCTCCCAGGTCACCTACCACGAGGCCATGATGGTCCCGGCGTTCGTGCTGGCCGAGAAGCTGGACCGGGTGCTCATCATCGGTTCCGGTGAGGGTGTGGCCTCGCAGATGTCGGTGGCGGCCGGGGCGACCCTCGTCGACCACGTCGACATCGACCAGCGCGAGGTCGAACTGTGCGCCCGGCACCTGCCCTACGGGTACACCCCCGAGGAACTGGCCGCCGCGGTGCGTGGCGAGGGCCCGGTGCACGTGCACTACGCCGACGGCTGGGACTTCCTGGCCAAGGCGCAGGAGGCGGGCACCCGTTACGACGTGATCGTGATCGACCTGCCCGACGAGCGCGTCGAGGACGCCCAGCACAACCGCCTCTACGAGTCGGAGTTCCTGTCGCGATGTAAGGCACTGCTCGCGCCCGGTGGTGTGCTGTCGGCCCAGGCCGGCTGCGCGACGATGTGGCGCAACGAGACCCTCAAGCGGTCGTGGGGACGGTTCCACGAGCAGTTCGCCACCGTGGTGCCCTACGGCAGCGACGAGCACGAATGGACCTTCCTGTTCGGTCTGAACGAGAAGATCGAGGACCCGGTGCGCGGCATGACCGATCGCCTGGCCCTGCTCCCCTACAAGGCCGAGACCATCGACGCCCGCGCCCTCGAGCGCGGCGCGATCGAGCCGTACGCCTTGCGTCGCTGAGCACACCACCGAAGGCGGTGATCCGGTTCGTCCGGGTCACCGCCTTCGTCGTTGTCCACTGCGGCGAATACCGCGATTCCGGTGCGGGTGGGCGCCCGTTGTCGGCACTATGCGAAGAGCGCAGCGCCTAGGGAGAAGCGAGTCCGCCCATGACACCGACACCACTGTCCGCCCACGGTCTGATGCCGGTGGGCAGGCCCGCCGACCACCGGCCTCGGCTGGACCGGTTGTCCGCGGCGGGGCTCGCGACGTTCGGCGCGCGGTTCGCCGAGGCGCCGGAGCCGACGGCCGCGGATTTCGCACGGCTCGACGGTGATGTGTCGATGCGGTCGTTTCCCGGGTCCGGCGAGCGGGTGCTCGCTCCGCTGATGGCCCGGCCGTCGTACTTCTGGGTGGGCAAGTCGTTGCGGCACGTCGGTGACGGGGCCGCCGTAGGACACAACATCTTTCGTCTGCTCGGTGGCTTGCGGGCCCTGAATTTCGTGGCGACGGTGGGCGATTCCGTGCTCGACGGCCGGTCGGCGGTGCTGTTCGACTACGACGACCCGCGCGTGGGTTCGCGCAGGCCCGCCCGGCGGATCTACGACGAATTGCGCGAGATCGAACCGGATCTGTGGCTCGGCCCCAGCTACTTCTCGACTCGGTCGCGGCGAATCCCGATGGGGTGGTTCGCACTCGACGCCTCGGTGCCGTTCGCCGGTCCGGCCTGAGCGTGCGCGGACCCGTTGCCCGAGAGCCGATCCCGCGAGATTCAGGCCGACCGACCGGCCACGAAGCCGCCGTCGACCGGCAGGATATGACCGGTGACGAACTCGGCGTCGGCCAGGTACAGCACCGCCGCGGTGGTGTCGGCGACCTCACCGATGCGGTCGAGCAGCGCCAGCGAGGCCGCGGCCCGCTCGTCACCGTCACCGAAGAGCGGCGTGCGGATGATGCCGGGAGCCACCGCGTTCACCCGGATGTCTGCGGGCGCGAGTTCGGCGGCCAGGCTGGTGGTCAGCGCGTGCACGCCACCCTTGCTGACCAGTGCGGCCGAGGCCGGTAGTCCGGTCATCGCGTGGTCGATGAGCACCGTGCCGATATTGACGATGCTGCCGCCGCCGCCTTGGGCGAGCAGTTGGCGCACAACGGCTTGCGTGGTGAGGTAGGTGCCTTTGAGGTTGCCGTCGAGATAGCGGTCGAGCTCGGCCTCGGTGACGTCGACGAACGGTGTCGCTCCGAAGACGCCCGCGCTGTTGATCAGCGTATCGACGCGGCCGAAGCGGTCCAGCGCGGTCCGCACATACGCCGCACCCGTTGCGGGCGAACCGATATCGCCGACCACGGTGGCCACCCGGTCCGGAGCGGCAAGGGCGGCGGCGACGTCGGCGAGCTTGTCCGCGTCGCGTCCGCCGAGCACGACCGCGTCCCCGCGGTCGACGAAGGCGCGGGCGACATCGCGCCCGATTCCACTGGATGCGCCGGTGACGATGACCGTCTTGGCTGTCATCTACTGATCCTTTCGATATACGACCGGTCGTCTTGAAATGGGCAACCGGAAGAAGCCTTGCGGAGATGGGGTCGACTCAGGAGGTCACGGCCGGAAATAGTCGTCGAGCAGCCGCCGCAGGCACTTCTCGAGCGGTTCGATCGTGCGGTCGATCTTCATCCAGATCACCGCACCCTCCCAGGATTCCAGCAAGAGGTCGGCGAGGTCGACGGCGTCGATATCGGCCCGGACCGTGCCCTCGACCTGGGCCGTCCGCAATGCGTCGGCCACCCCGTCCCGCCAGGACCCCCACGCGGCCGACAGTGCCGTGCGCAGCACCTCACTGCCTTCCAGTTCGCCGCCGAGATTGCCGATGAGGCAGCCACCGGTGTACTCGGCGGCGACGAAATCGTCGATGAGGGTGGCGAAGAACCGGCGTAGACCGGCGAGCGCGTCGGGCGCGCCCGCGAACGCGGTTGCCAGGTTGCGCTGTACGCACAGTGAGTGATGCTCGATCACCGCGTGCGCGAAACTCTCCTTGCTGTCGAAGTAGTTGTAGAACGAACCCTTGGGCACCCCGACCTTGTCGAGCACCTGCTTGATACCGGTGCCGTGGTAGCCGTTCGACAGCAGATCGGCCGCACCCTCCTCGATGAGAAGGGCTCGCGTGTCGTCGCTGCGCCTGGGACGTGCCATGCGCCGAATATACGACCGGTCGTCTACTAATGCAAGCCGAGCGCTCTCAGTCGTCGACCCCACGGGCGGCGAGCGCGTCACCCATCGCGTCGGCAGTACGAAGGGCACGTACCACGACCGGCGTCACGAGGGCGGTGGCCGACCACGAGACGCCGCGCGCTCGTCGCGCCTGGGCGACATCGTGAACGATGCCGGCCAGCAGCGGGACGCACCGGATAGCCAGGGCCAGCAGCAAACTCACGCGCTCGGGGTCGACGCCGACCCGACGCAGCGGGCGCAGGGCGCGGACGAGCGCTTCGAGCATCGCGGTGACGCGGGTGGTGACGGTGACCAGCGCGGCGAGGGCCACCGAGACGAGCAGGACGCCGCAGACGGCGACGGCCCGGGCGGGGGTGGTGGTGAGCAATTGGAAGACGCCGATGATCAGGGTCATCCAGAGCACCGGGCGGATCTGCGCCACCGCCACCCGCCAGGAGATGCGCGCCAGGGCGAACAGCAGGGCGACCGTCACCGCGGCGCCCGCCACGGCCAGTGGCGTGCGGGCGAAGACCGTCATCGCGACGATCGCCAGAACCAGCAGCAGAAGTTTGAGACCGGCGGGCATGCGGTGCACCAGCGAGTCGCCGGGGCAGTACAGGCCGATCATTCGACCAGGCGCCGGTATGCGCCGACGGCATCGGCCGGGGCACCGTCGAAGGCGACAGAACCGTCGTCCAGCACCACGACTCGATCGAAACCGTCGAGCAGGGCGAGCTGGTGGGTCACCACGATCACCTGCTGGTCGAGCGAATTCAAGGCCTGCGACACCAGGCGGGCGTTGCGCAGGTCGAGCAGGGTGGTCGGTTCGTCGGCGACGATCACCTCGGGCTCGCGGATCAACGCCGAACCGAGCGCCAGCAACTGCTTCTGCCCACCGGAGAGCAGGTGCGCGGGATGGTCGGCGTGCCCGGCGAGACCGAACCGGTCGAGCATGCGCCGCACCCGGTCGGCGATCTCGGTTCGGCTCAGCCCGCTGCGCCGCAACGAGAAGGCCAGATCCTCACCGACCGTCGGCATCACGATCTGGGTGTCGGGATCGGTGAACACGAACCCGACCTTGCGCCGTACCTGGGCGCCTTTGCGGGCGGAGTCGATCCCGTCGACGGTGACGGTGCCGGTGGTCGGCTTCAGCAGGCCGTTGAGCATGCGGGCCAGCGTCGACTTCCCGGAACCGTTGGCGCCGATGAAGCCGACACGTCGCTCGGTGATGGTCAGGTCGATATCGCGCAACACCACCCGGTCACCGAACCGGTGGCCGACCGAATCGACGACGATCTCACTCATCGGCTCACGCGCGGATCAGCCCCGGGTACGCCCGGTGCACACCCTTGGCGACCACCGTCGCGATGACGACCTTGGCCAGGTCGCCGGGCAGGAATGCGAAGTTGCTCGAGATCGCGGCCCACAGATCCAGTTCGGTGCGGACCAGCAGGCCCGCGGTGCCGAACAGGTAGATGACCACGATGCCGCCGATGGCGTTGATCAGCAGGCCGAGCGCGAGCGGGTATTTCGGCAGGATCCGGGCGGTGAGCCAGCCGATCAGCAGGGTCGCCGGGATCCACCCGATCAGATAGCCCGCGGTCGGCGAGGCCAGCGCGGTCAGGCCGGTGCGCCCACCCGAGAGCAGCGGCAGACCGATCAGCGTGAGCGCGATGAACACGGCGACCGCCGCGGCACCTTTGCGTGCGCCGAGGATCGCGCCGGTGAGGATCACGCCGAGGGTTTGCAAGGTGATGGGGACGCCGCTGAAGCCGACAGTGATCGCGCCCGGCAGCCCGAGGGCGGCGATCAGCGCGGCGAACACCGCGATCTGCGCCAGGTCCCGGGCGGCGAAGCGGCCGGTACGCGTGGCGGTGTTCTCTGGATCGGGCACGTCGGGCTTCCTTTGCACAAGCAATTGAACGATGTTCAAAATAGCAGTCGAGCTGGGCGGCGGTTCGAGTGGTTCGGGCTCAGAAAGGCCGCTTCGAGCGGATCACCGCCGCCAGGTACTCGTAGTCGTCGGCCCGGGCCGAGGACGCGCGGTAGGCCAGGCCGATCGTGCGTCCCGGCGCGGGATCGGCGAACCGCGCGGTCTCGAGGGTGCCGCGCGCGGTTTCGGCCGGCACCGCCATCTGCGGGATGAGCGTCACCCCGAGCCCGCCCGCCACACACTGCACCACGGTGGTCAGCGAGGCGGCGCGGGTGTCACCGACCGAACCGGGATGCACCTCGGCGGTGCGGCACAGTTCGAGCGTCTGATCGCGCAGGCAGTGACCCTCGTCGAGCAACAACAGGGGCAGGTCGGCCAGAACCGGCGCGGCCAGGTCGGTGCGCCCGGCCAGCTCGTGCCCGCGCGGTGTCACGAGTACGAATTCTTCGGAGTAGAGCGGGATTTCGACCAGACCGGGCGCTTCGCTCGGCAACGCGAGCACCGCCACGTCGAGCACACCGGTACGCAGGCCGTCGAGCAGGCGGGCCGTCTGGTCCTCCACGACCTGGGGCACCAGGTTGGGCAGTTTGCGGCGCAGCTCGGGCAGCAGGCCGGGCAGCACATACGGGGCGACGGTCGGGATGATGCCCAACCGCAGCACGCCACCGAGGCTGTCGCCGGTCGCCGAGGCGACGAAACGGTCGGCCGCCTCGAGCGTGGCCATCGCCTGTGGCAGCAGCCGCATCCCGGCGGCGGTGACCAGCACCCGGCGCGTGCTGCGCTCGATCAGCTGCAGGCCGAGGCCGTTTTCCAGTGATGCGAGTGCCTGCGATAACGTGGGTTGGCTCACAGCCAAACGCGCTGCGGCAGTGCCGAAATGCCGGTATTCGGCGACGGCGACGAACGCACGCAGCTGCGAGAGGGTTGGCTGATAAGTCTGATCAGTCACGCCTATCAGTGTAGAACGAGCGATCGGCTTTACCTTTCAGTAGGCTTTGGGCAAGATCTTTGCGGGCTCACACGACGAGCACGACCACACCATCAACGAGGAGATGAGCATGGCTCTGCTGACCATTGGCGACCAGTTCCCGGCATACAACCTCAAGGCCGTCATCGGAGGCGACCTGTCGAAGGTCGACGCGCAGCAGCCCGACGATTACTTCACCCAGATCACCAGCGACGACCACGCGGGCAAGTGGCGGGTCGTGTTCTTCTGGCCGAAGGACTTCACCTTCGTCTGCCCCACCGAGATCGCGGCGTTCGGCAAGCTGAACGACGAGTTCGCCGACCGCGACACCCAGGTCCTCGGCGCCTCGGTGGACAACGAGTTCGTGCACTTCCAGTGGCGTGCACAGCACGAGGATCTCAAGACCCTCCCCTTCCCGATGCTGTCGGACCTCAAGCGTGAACTGGCCGCCGCCACCGGCGTTCTCAACGCCGACGGTGTCGCCGACCGCGCCACCTTCATCGTCGACCCGAACAACGAGATCCAGTTCGTCTCGGTGACCGCCGGTTCCGTCGGCCGCAACGTCGACGAGGTGCTGCGCGTGCTCGACGCCCTGCAGTCCGACGAGCTGTGCGCGTGCAACTGGAAGAAGGGCGACCCGACCATCAACGCGGGCGAGTTGCTCTCCGCCAGCGTCTGATCCACCCTTCTCCACCCGATCCCCCTGACAGGAGCGCCTTTTCCATGAGCATCGAGAACCTGAAGAACTCTCTTCCCGAGTACGCCAAGGACCTCAAGCTCAACTTGTCCTCGATTTCGCGCACCACCGTGCTGAACGAACAGCAGCTGTGGGGCACTCTGCTCGCCTCCGCGGCCGCCACCCGTTCGGCCACCACGCTGCGCGAGATCGCCGAGGAAGCCGCCGACGTGCTGTCCGCCGAGGCCTACGAGGCCGCGCTGGGTGCCGCGTCGATCATGGGCATGAACAATGTGTTCTACCGGGGCAAGGCGTTCCTGGACGGCAAGTACGACGACCTGCGCGCGGGCCTGCGGATGAACATCATCGGCAACCCGGGCGTGGAGAAGGCCGATTTCGAACTGTGGTCGTTCGCGGTCTCCTCCATCAACGGCTGCGCGCACTGCCTCGATTCGCACGAGAAGACGCTGCGTGAGGCCGGTGTCTCGCGTGAGGTGATCTTCGAGTCGCTGCGTGCGGCGGCGATCGTGGCCGGTGTCGGCCAGGCCGTCGCCGCCACCGAGGCGCTGGCCGCGGCCGCCGTCTGATCCGCTCGTCGAACGACCCCGATCCGCGTGCCGGGTCGGGGTCGTTCGCGTTCGCGCGCGTGACGCGGCGTGAGAACCGCCCGGACGGCGGTGTTGATCTTGCGCGGTAGGCTCGCGAGCATGAACGCACACGATGTGCCGGAAGCCCCTGACATCCAGGTCGAGGTCGTCCGCGTGTTCACCGATCCGACGGGCAGGCTCGGCAATGCGCTCGGTATCGCCCGCGCGGGTGATGTCGTCGCGCTCGACAAACAGGAACTCGCCGCGCGGCTGGGGTTCAGCGAGACCACGGTGGTCGGGGAACCTGTCGACGGTGTCGCCGACGTCCGGATCTACACTCCGGCCGTCGAACTGCCCTTCGCCGGGCACCCCACCGTGGGCACCGGATGGTGGATGGCCGCGCGCGGCACTCCCGTGCACACGCTGAACGTGCCGGCGGGCCCGGTCCGGGTGACCGAGACCGACGGGCTCACCTGGATCACCGCCCGCGCCGAATGGGCCCCGGATTTCACCTTCCACCAGGCCGGTTCACTCGACGAACTGGCCATGCTCCGCGCCTCGGACTACACCGAAGGCCAGCACTACGTGTGGACGTGGACCGATGAATCGCGCGGTGCCGTGCGCTCCCGGATGTTCGCGCCCGCCATGGGCATCGCCGAGGACGAGGCGACCGGCGCGGCCGCCGTCGCCCTCACCGCCAAGTTGCGGCGCGGGCTAGTCATCACCCAGGGGCAGGGTTCCCAGCTCTACACCGAGTGGGATTCCGACGGCTGGGTGCGCCTGGGCGGACGGGTCGTCGAGGACCACGTGGTGGTGCTCTGATTCCGGTTCGCAGCTAACTCCCGAAGCGGGGCAACCACGGCGGCCTGCCGGTCCGGGCACCGCGTCGGCCCGGGCTGTCGATCGCGGCGAGGATGCGCTGTTCCAGGTTGCGGGGTGGGGGCTGCCGATCGTCGGCGGCCAGTTGGGCCAGCAGCTCGTGCACTCCCCCGACTCTGGCGTCGAACTGGGCGAGGCCGGTAGTGGTCGTGGCGGCCAGCTTGTTCTCGATGTGGTGGTGCTCGAGCTCGGCGACGGCGTCGAGGGCGTAGGCGTCGGCGAGGGCGAGGACCGAACCGGGCGGGGTCCAGGGGCGGCGCGCGGCGACGCGGACGAGACGCTGGTGGGCGAGGCGTTCGATGCCCTCGGCCAGCAGGCGGGTGACGGCCGGGACGCGCATCCCGAGTTCCCGGGCGATGGAACGGTAGGTGCGCCCACCGTAGTAGGCGAGGACGAAGACTTCGCAGCGGCTGTCGAGGGGGTCGAAACCGAGCCGGGCCGAGGCGGCCAGCCAGGGGATGTCGATGCGGTCGTTGCGGTCCAGGCGCAGACGCTGGATGGCGAGGCGGTGCACCTGGGCCAGGAGTCTGGTGTGCAGGGTCGGCATGTACCGGGTGCCGGTCGCGTCGGGTGTGTCGAAGTGGGCCGGGTCGGCGAGGGGGTCGGTGACATCGAAGGGCGCGGCACCGTCCGGGTGACCTGCGACATCGAGGCGCCCTGCACGATCTAGTAGGCCCGCACCATCAGTCGAACCGACACCGTCGAACATGACCGCGTCGCCCGACAGACCTGAGTCCAGCAGTCGGCTCGCATGGTGTCCGCGATCCGCGTGTTCCGTTCGGCCTGCTCGGCGGTGGAGGTATACCTCGCTGTCTCGGCGTGCGAAACCGAGCCGTGGGTCGTGCAGCGCCGCGTAGTCGGGGCGACCGGAGTCATCGAGGCGATCCCTGTGGTCGTCTCGCTCCGGGTGGTCGTATCGGCCTGTGTGGTCGCGGCGGCCCGCTCGATCCAGTCGGCCTTCGTTGTCGAGCCGACCCCTCCGGTCGTGCGGCACCTCGAATCTCGGCTCATGACCGAGGCTGCCTGTGTCGCCGAAGCGACCTGAACAGCCGTCGCCGCCCTCATCGTCGCTCCGGCCCGAACGAGACGTCCCACCCGAGTGCCCGAGGGCACCCGAACGGTCGAACCCGTTCGGATTGCCGAATCCGCCCGAACGGTCCAGACCTCCCGGATGATCTCGTCCGGTCGAGTGATCCCACCGGCCGGCATCGTCGCGACGGTCGGCGTTACCCGAGTGGTCCTCGTGATCGAAGCCGCCGGCGCGATCGGGGTGGCCGCCGAGGTCGGTACGTGGTTCGTTCGCGACGAATGCCGAACGGCCCCACGGTGTGGCGAGGTCATGGCACGCATCACCGGCCGGGACACGACCGTTGCTCTCGGTAATCCACGGACTCGCGGCGATGCGCTGAAAACCCTCGCGGACAACCTCTTCCGCCGATCCCCGCCTGCGCAGGATCCGCAGGGCGAGTCCGTAGGCGGCCGGGCCCGCGTCGCGGTAGAGCGCACGCACCACCTCGCGGTCGGCGGCGGTCGGCCGGATTTCCGGTGGGGGCGTACCGAATCCCCGACGCCCGGGTGACATGCCTGAAACGCGTTGTCCACTCATAGTCGAATTCCTGTCCGCACAAAGGCGATTCGCAGCCCGGACGGTTGTGGATCGGTATTCACCCGCCGACAGCGGCGATCAACATGAATGCCGTCCCGATATCCATCACCACATGGGGCACCAAGGCCGAGGTCAGGGGGTGTGTTCCTGCCGGATGGGCGAAGCGGTGCCAGCGCGGCCGGTGACCGACGGTGCCGAGCGCGACGAGCGCGTCGAGCACGAACAGCGCCGCCAGCACCAGCGCGGGCCCGGGCGGGATTCCGGTATGACCGGATCCGTGCCCGGCCATGGCGTAGAGCATCACTGCCGCCGCCACCGTGTGATATCCCAGCGCGAGCACCCCGTCGGCCGTCGGCACCAGTCCGTTGCGCCACTGCACGACCCGCTCGGCGAGCAGCAGCGCGAAGGCCATCGTGAGCGCGGTCAGCAAACCGCGCATCGCGTGCGGGTCGGTGGCGGCCGGGAACACCAGCATGGCCAGCATCACCAGGCACATCAGCAGGTGCGCGCCGTCGGCCGCCGCGTCCGCCCGGACCGCGCGCCTGCTCAACCGCACGACCACGATCCCGGCCGCCAGCACGAACGCCGACACCACGGCCCACCGCAAAACCGCATAGTCCTCCACGAATTCGGCCACGCCCCACCACCTTCGGCTCGCCCCTCGTCCTCATAGTCGCATCGCCCACCCCGGCCGTGTGCCGTTTTCCCGCGTCACATCCGCCCCGGGCACAATGGAGCGATGCACGACACCACCCGGGCGGAGCAGCTCACCCTCGCCGTCGACCACCTCACCGGCGACCAGATCACCACCCTGCTCACCGAGCACCACACCGAAATGGCGGGCAACTCCCCCGCGTGCAGCATGCACGCCCTCGACCTGACCGGGTTGCGCGATCCGGCAGTCACCGTGTGGAGCGCGTGGTCGGGACCGGCGCTTGTCGGCTGCGGCGCCCTGAAGGAGCTGGATCCGGAGCACGGCGAGATCAAATCCATGCGGACCGCCGCCGGATTCACCGGGCGTGGTGTCGCCGCCGCGGTGCTCGCCCAGCTGATCGAGGAGGCCGAGCGGCGCGGATACCGGCGCCTGAGCTTGGAGACGGGGACGAGCGAGTTCTTCGCCCCGGCCCGGCGCCTGTATCTGCGGCACGGCTTCGTCGAATGCGGGCCGTTCGCCGACTACACCCTCGACCCGTACAGCCAGTTCTTCACCCTCGAACTGGCCGTCACCGGATCCTGAACACCGGGCCTTTCGGGGTGAAGGGAAGGGACGCGCCCGCGGGGATCAGGAAGGCGTGTTCGCCGCGGATGCGTAACGCATCGCAGTCGCCGTCGGTGATGACGAGAATCGGGCCGTCGGCCGGAAAGTCGTCGGCGCGTTCGAGGAGCCGGACGGCGGGTTGCAGCACCGTGCCGCCCCGGCCGCGCACGCGCATTCCGGCGGCGATGTCTTCCACCGCGACGTACCCCGCGTCGTAGGGTGCCGCGTCGCAGTAGACGACACGGGCCCGTGGCACGTCCCTGGCCAGCGCGTACGAGGCGATGGCGCCGAGTCCCTTGCCGAGCAGGGTGACGTTCATCGACAGCGAGGTATCGAGAACCACACCGAAGGTCGGCAGGCGCACGTTCTCCTCCGGCCGCACCCAGGCCGGGCGCGGGATGTCGGGGGTGGCGGCCTGCCTGCGGGAGGCGCGGGCGTAGCTGCGGCGTTTGTCGACGGTGGGTATGTGCTCGTCGAACCACTGAGCCAGCCGCGCGTCCCACGGCAGCGGCGGCTGATCGAGGGCGCGAATGGCCTGCTCCAACGCGGCCGGGACATGTCCGCGACCGCTGTTGGTGTGGTAAGCCAGCCCGGTGACCAGCGCGTTGCGGTAGTACTCGTCGAGGTCGACATAGCGGCCGGCACTGCCGGGATGCGGCAGGGGCTTGCCGAGGACATCGCCGCGTCCGCGTCCGCGCAGCGTGGCGAGCTTGCGTAACCTGCGCAGATCGCCGGCTATGCGGTCGTAGATCTCCTCGGCCGAACACCCTTTCAGTTCCGGGTCGTAGAGCAGGCCTTCGGGCATCTGCCCGACGTTCATCTCCACCAGCCAGCCGTTGACGACGTAATCGCAGGCGACATTGAACAGGTAGTGGTCGCGCCAGTCCGCGCGTTCGCCGTGGCGCAGGGCCGCGTGCAGCATCTCGTGCGCGAGCACGAACCGCCATTCCTCTTCGCCGAGCCCGGCGTAGGGATTCACATAGATCTCGGCGGCGTCGGCGTTCACGGCGGCGATCGAGATACCGGCGGCCCGAACGACTTCCACATCGGCGACCACGGTCATCCCGGCGGCGAACGCACCGAGCAACGGGAACGACGAGACGAACCAGCCGAGCGCCGCGTCCCACTGCGTGCGTGGCCGCTTCCCGTCGGGTGTGTGGTCACCACCCGCGGTGGCCAGGGCGACACGGGCGGCGTCGGACACCCCCGCCGCGAACCGGGCAGGCGCATCGACACGGGCGGCCGTCTCGGCGTCGGTGAGCAGGAAGTCGGGAGGTCCGGTGCGCGCGAACGCGTCCGGCACCGCGGTGTCGTGCCAGCGCGCGGCGGCGGCGTGCTCGTCGGTCAGTGCGGGTGGCACTGGATCGGGCGGGGTGCCGATCTTCATCGTCGCCAGATAGGTGTCGACGGCGGCGCAGCACGCGGCGCGGTACACCGGATGCGGCGCGCGCACCCGGGAGGAGAACCGCGCGTCCTCGCTGGCCAACCCGATGATGTTGGTAGGCAGCGTATTACGCGGATCGAGGTGCCCGAATCCGGCGTGCAGCAGGCAATGCGCGAAGGTCCACGCCCATTCCTGCGCCGTGGCACGCCGATTCGGGTGGTACTCGAGACGGCCACCCGCCAGCCGTGCCCACATCTCGGGCGGTGCGCGCTTGTCCAACTGGTAGAGCTCACCGGCCAGCGGGCGCAACGCCGGATGCCCGCGCACGATCGCCCACCCGTCTAAGACGGCCTGGTACCACGGGTCGATCCGGCGGGTTTTTCGCGCACCCATGCTCAGCGCCGCGCGGCCAGTCGCGGCAGATCACGCGACACCTCGATGAGGAACCACGACGGCAGCACGGGGACACCCTCGGCATCGGCGGCGATCACCAACTGCGCGCATTCCACGGAGATCTCGGCCAGCTCCACCAGCAGCGACTTGGCGCGCAGTACGAAGCGGCGGACCGAGGCGGAGGTGTGGTCGCGGTCGCCGGGCAGTTCCTTCACGAGGCGGGCCCGCATCGTCTCGGCCAGGAAGTACAGCAGGTCACGGTCGGCCGGATCGCGCGGCCAGGCGGCATCGCCCTTGAAGACGGCGTCGAGGTCGAAGGCGTGGCGCACGGTCTTGACGAAGGCGCGGAAGCCCGAGGCGTGGCCGAGGGTGAGGGTGCCGGTCGCCAGCACATTCAGCGTGGTGTCGTCGATGTCGTCGCCGCAGGAATACAGCGCGTCGGAGAGCATGTGCCACCCACGTGGGGTGGAGAAGGGCGCCTCGGTTTTGGGCGGTGCCGACCACAGGTGGTCCGGGCGCTGGGTGAGGTAGCGAATCACCCACGGATGGATGTCGTTGACGGCCGCCCATTTCAGCCAGTCGTCCACATCGGCGCGCAGATGCAGGTGCACCATGCGGTTGACCAGCGCCGAGGCCATCGGGCGGGCCAGCGCGTTGTCGGTGGCCCGGTTGCCCGCCCCGATCACCACCGACCCCTCGGGCAGTTCGTAGGTGCCGATGCGCCGATCCAGGATCAGGGAGTAGAACGACTTCTGCACCTCGGGCGAGGCGGCGTTGAGTTCGTCGAGGAACAGGCAGTAGGGCTGGTCGCGGGCGATCAGTTCGGGCGGCGCGAACCTGCTGCGGCCGTCCACGATCTGGGGCACCCCGATGAGGTCCTCGGGTGCGAGCTGGGTGCCGAGCAGGGTGACACAGTCGAGGCCGAGCGAGTCGGCGAAGGTGCGCACCAGCGAGCTCTTCCCGATTCCCGGTGCGCCCCAGAGGAATACGGGCCGCACCACGGCGACATGTAGCAGTAGTTCCGGTAGCTGGTCCGGTGTCACCGTGACGGATGCCTGCAACGTGGGTTCCCTCCCCTGACTTCGTCGGAGCAGGAGAGTATCGGGCGAATCGCCCGGCCCGCCAGCGAGTTTCGCCGACGGGCCGGTGCGGCGCATCAGCCCAGGGCGCGCGAAAACCCGTCGGCGAGTTCGGCCACCTGGGCGTCGGTCATCACGAAGGACGGGGAGATCTGCATGGCGCCCGCTCCGGCAGCACGACCCGAAATTCCCTGGGCGCGAAGGGCTTTCACCAATGCTGGACCTTCGGAGGGGTCGGCCAGCTGGACGGCCGCCACGGCACCGAGGCCACTGCGGACCTCCGCCACGCGCGGGTGATCGGCCAACGGGGCCAGGGCGGTGTGCAGGGTGGTCTCGAGCCGGGCCGCTTCCTCGAGCAGACCCTCACGTTCGACGATGGCGAGGTTGGCCAGCGCCGCCGCGGCCGCACCGGCGTGCCCGCCGTAGGTGTACCCGTGCCGGAACCACACACCGCCTGCGTAGAACGGCTCGGCCAGGTGCGGGGCGATGAACACCGCACCCATCGGCAGGTAACCGGAGGTGAGGCCCTTGGCGGTGGTCATCAGGTCGGGTTGCAGGTCGAAGCGGGTGGAGGCGAACCAGGAGCCGCCGATCCGCCCGAAGCCGGTGACCACCTCGTCGGCGACGAACAGGATGTCGTGGTCGCGGCAGATCTGGCGCACCTCGGCCAGGTATCCCTCGGGCGGCAGGTACACCCCACCGGCA
The DNA here is from genome assembly GCF_020216065.1 of Nocardia rosealba. Lineage (GTDB taxonomy): Bacteria > Actinomycetota > Actinomycetes > Mycobacteriales > Mycobacteriaceae > Nocardia > Nocardia rosealba. Next base: position 237,580 of record NZ_JAIWNA010000003.1, on the reverse strand, counting down.
CCGATGATCGGCTCACAGAAGAACGCCGCGATCCGTTCGGCGCCGACGTCCTCGATCAGGGCGAGCAGCGCCTTGGCGTCGTTCCATTCGACAGTGCGGGTGTCATCGACCAGGACGCCGTAGCCCTCCTTGTTCGGAGTGAGACCGCCGAGCGAGGTGGAGGCGTAGTGCATGCCGTGGTAGGCCAGGCGTCGCCCGACCAGGATCTTCTTGTCGGCGCGGCCCTGTTCGTGCCAGTAGCGCCGCGCCAGCTTCGCGGCGGTCTCCACCGAGTCCGAACCACCGGAGGTGAAGAAGATCTTGCTGCCGGGCACGGGCGCGATGGCCGACAGCTTCTCGGCGAGCTCCTGGGTGGCGGGCTCGGTGAGGTCACCGAAGTTCGAGTAGTGGGCGATGGTGCGCAACTGTTCGGCGACCGCGTCGGCGATCTCCCCGCGACCGTGTCCCACATTGGCGAACCACAGACCCGCGGTGGCGTCGAGGTATCGGTTGCCGTCGGTGTCGTAGACGTAGGCACCGTCACCTCGAGCGACAACGAACGCACCGTCACGAGTGACGGCACCCATATCGGCGAATCCATGCCAGAGCGCATTCATGGCTCCACACTTACACCGGCTCGCCCTCGCGCGCTCGTCGGGCCCTCCACCACGCGGGCATGTCCCCCAGCGACGCCATGGCAACCGCGAGCACCGCGAACACGATGCTCAACACGATCAGGCCGAGCGTCATCGACAGGTAGCCCTGGTGGCGCGGGTCGATGAACGGGTACGGATACCAGTCGACGATCGGGCCGCGGATCAGCGTGTAGGCACCGTAGAGCAGCGGGAAGATCAACCACTTCCCGACCAGCTCCGGTGTCGCCGCCAGCCGACGGCCCATGGCGACCAGCAGCCAGTCCGCGACGAGGACCAGCGGCAGGTACCGGTGCATGATGTCGTTGATCCACTTGTCGGTGAGCATCACGTCGATGTTGGCCAGCAGCACCGCGTACACCACCATCGTGATGAGCATGTACAGCGTCACCGCGCCGCGCACCACCTGCCAGCCGGGTCCCTGCGGCGCGAGCAGGCCACCGACGAGCAGCACGATCACGGCGAGGATGTTCGACTCGATGGTGAAGTAACTGAAGTAGTTCGCGATCGAGAATGTCGGCGAGTCCAGGTTGCGCAGGGGAATCCACAGCAGGGCGACGAGACCGAGCAGTCCGAAGCCGATCCGGTATGCCCTGATCCACCACGCCGTGCGCACCGAGCCGCTCAGCTGAATCTTTTGGCGGCTGGCGCCGCGGGTCTCGGCGCTGAACCCCACCTCTTCGCTCCCTCCGGGCACTCCTTCGTCGCACCCTCCGGACAGTCCAGAGGCGGGGACGCGCCGAGACCGGTGCTTGGTCATGCCGCATCTTCGCATGAGATGTCGGTGATCCGGGTGAAGCACGCCGCCGACGACGGGCGCGCCGGGAAAACCGGTGGCGTGCTTCGCTAGGCTGGTAGGCGCAATGACCAGGACAGCTAGCACCGGAACCCGCGCGCTGCGCACCCGCCTGGCGGAGGTCTCGCTGCGCGACGAATATCGGCTCCGGCGCAAACTGGACCGGGCGCGCCCCGACGACCTGCCCGCGCTGGACGCCGAGATCGCCACCGCCGAGACTCGCGTGGCGAATCGCCGCGCGGCGGTTCCGTCGATCACCTATCCCGAGCAGCTGCCGGTCTCGGCGCGCCGCGAGGACATCGCCGCCGCCATCGCCGCGAACCAGGTCGTCATCGTGGCCGGTGAGACCGGCTCGGGCAAGACCACCCAGATCCCCAAGATCTGTCTGGAACTCGGTCGCGGTATCCGTGGCACCATCGGGCACACCCAGCCGCGCAGGCTGGCCGCGCGCACGGTCGCCGAACGCATCGCCGAGGAGCTGGGTACCGAACTCGGCGACGTGGTCGGGTACACGGTGCGGTTCACCGATCAGGCCTCGGACCGCACGCTGGTCAAGCTGATGACCGACGGCATCCTGCTCGCCGAGATCCAGCGCGACCGGTTGCTGCGCCGCTACGACACGATCATCATCGACGAGGCACACGAGCGCAGCCTCAATATCGACTTCCTGCTCGGCTACCTGAAGCAGCTGCTGCCGAAACGGCCCGATCTCAAGGTGATCATCACCTCGGCGACCATCGACCCCGAGCTGTTCGCCCGCCATTTCGCCGCCGCCGACGGCACCCCGGCCCCGATCGTCGAGGTGTCGGGCCGGTCCTATCCGGTCGAACTTCGTTATCGCCCCCTGTCTTTGGAGCTGCCGGGCACCGACGACGAGGACGACACCCGCGTCGTCGACCGCGACCCCACCGATGCCATCGGCGACGCGGTCACCGAACTGTTCGCCGAGGGCGACGGTGACGTGCTGGTGTTCCTGTCCGGCGAGCGCGAGATCCGCGACACCGCCGATTCGCTGCGCGACCTGAGACTGCCGCGCACCGAGATCGTCCCCCTGTACGCGCGCCTGTCGGCGGCCGAACAGCACAAGGTGTTCGCCCCGCACACCGGTCGCCGGGTGGTCCTCGCCACCAACGTGGCCGAGACGTCGCTGACCGTGCCTGGCATCCGGTACGTGATCGACCCGGGAACAGCGCGCATCTCCCGCTATTCGATGCGCACCAAGGTGCAGCGGCTGCCGATCGAACCGGTGTCGCAGGCTTCGGCGCGACAGCGTTCGGGTCGATGTGGTCGTGTCGCCGACGGCATCTGCATCCGCCTGTATTCCGAGGACGATTTCGAGTCGCGGCCCGCGTTCACCGAACCGGAGATCCTGCGTACCAATCTGGCCGCGGTCATCCTGCAGATGACCGCGCTCGGCCTCGGCGATATCGAGAGCTTCCCGTTCGTGGAGGCCCCCGACCGGCGTGCGATCCGCGACGGCATCGCCCTGCTCGAGGAACTCGGCGCACTCGCCCACGGCAGCTCCAAAGCTGTCGGTAGCGAAGAACAATCGGGTGGGCATCTCACGCTGACCCCGGTCGGCCGGGAGATGGCCCAACTGCCGGTCGATCCGCGCATGGCCCGCATGCTGGTGGAGGCCAACCGCAACGGCTGCCTCGACGAAGTGCTCGTGATCGTCGCGGCGCTGTCGATCCAGGACGTGCGGGAACGGCCCGTGGAGCATCAGCAGGCCGCCGACACCCAGCATGCCCGCTTCACCGTCGACGGCTCGGACTTCCTGGCCTACCTGCGCCTGTGGGACTACCTGACCGAACAGCGCAAGTCGTTGTCGTCCAACCAGTTCCGCCGTATGTGCCGCGACGAGTTCCTGCACTACCTGCGGATCCGGGAGTGGCAGGACCTGCACGGTCAGCTGCGCACCATCACCCGTGGGCTCGGCTGGGACAGCACGGGCCATCTGCCGTCGGGAGACGGTGGGGCGGGGCCGGGGCGGGGCGGCCGAAAGTCTCGTGGCCGTGGGGCCGGGCAGCCACCAGCCGATGGCCGTCGCTCCGGTGCGAAAGATGCTGCGGGGAACACTGATTCGGCGGTTGCCGAGGCCGAGGCGGCGATGCCGTGGCCGAGCGCGCAGATCCATCAGTCGTTGCTGGCGGGCATGCTCTCGCACCTCGGCGTGCGGGAAGCGGAGTCGCGGGAGTTCCTCGGGGCGCGCAATGCCAAGTTCATGATCTTCCCCGGCTCGTCGCTGGCCAAGAAGCCGCCGCGCTGGGTGATGGCGGCCGAACTGGTGGAGACCTCGCGGCTGTGGGGGCGCATCGCGGCGCGGATCGAACCGGAGTGGGCCGAGCGGCTCGCCGGTGACCTGGTGAAACGCACCTATTCGGAACCGCATTGGTCGGCCAAGCGTGGTGCGGCTCGCGCCTACGAACGGGCCACGCTCTACGGTGTGCCGCTGGTGACCGGCCGCCCCGTCGACTACGGGCGCATCGATCCGGAGCTGTCGCGCGAACTGTTCATCCGCCATGCCCTCGTGCAGGGTGAATGGCAGACCCGGCACGGGTTCTTCGCACGCAACCGTGCGCTCGTCGACGATGTCGCCGACCTCGAGCACCGGGCGCGCCGACGCGACATCCTCGTCGACGACGAGGTGCTGTTCGAGTTCTACGACCAGCGCATTCCCGCCGACATCGTGTCGGTGCGCCACTTCGACTCCTGGTGGCGCAAGGCCGAACGCAAAGACCCAGGGCTGCTGGACTTCTCGACCGACACCGTGGTCAACGCCGGCGCTGCCGCCCTCGACCCCACCGATTTCCCCGATGCGTGGCGTCAGGGGGAACTCTCCTTCCCGCTCACCTATCAGTTCGAGCCGGGCAAGGACGACGACGGCGTCACCGTCCGCATCCCCGTCGAGCAGCTCGCGCACGTGCGCGCGGTGGGCTTCGATTGGCTGGTTCCCGGCATGCGGGAGGAACTCGCGGCCGCCTATATCAAGACGCTGCCGAAGGCATTGCGCCGCGCGGTGGTTCCCGCGCCCGACTTCGCGTCGGCTGCCCTGCGGGGGCTCACACCACGCGCGGAACCGTTGCGGATCGGGTTGGCGCGGGAGCTGTCGCGGCTCGGGTCGGTGACCATCAGCGCCGACGACCTGTCGCCCGCCGCCCTGCCGGACCACCTGCGAATGACCTTCGCCGCTGTCGATCAGAGCGGAAAGGTGCTCGCCAAGAGCAAGAACCTCCCGCAGCTGAAAACCCGGCTGGCCGATCAGGTTTCGGCGTCCGTCGCGCGGGCTACCGCCGGTGCCGAACGCGCGCCTGCGACCGTGTGGACCTCCGAATCGCTCGGTTCCGTCGCACCGACGGTGCGGCGCGAGGTGGCCGGGCAGACCGTCACCGGCTATCCCGCCCTGGTCCCCGAGGGTGAAGGCGTCGCCGTGCGGGTGCTGAGTTCGCCCGCCGAACAGGCCGCCGCCATGCGCGCGGGCGTGCGTACCCTGCTGCTCGCCGCCGTCCCGACCTCCACCCGTGCCGTCACCGCCGGGCTGTCGGCCGCAGACCGGTTGGCTTTGAGCCAGAACCCCGACGGTTCCCTGGACAAGCTCGTGGAGGACTGCCGGGTCGCCGCCGCCGACGAGCTCATCGCTCGCGCCGGTGGTCCGGTGCGCACGCCGGAGGAATTCGACAAGCTCGTCGCCGCCGTTCGCCCGAAACTGGCGGGCACGGTCAGCGAACTGATCCGCCTGGTGACGCCGGTGCTGTCGGCAGCGCATCAGGCCCGCGCCACTCTCGCCGACACCGCCGAGACCGACATCGCCGACGACGTCCGCCATCAACTCGACGACCTGCTGTTCCCCGGATTCGTCGCCGAATGGGGACGCACCCGGCTGCGTGAACTCCCCCGCTACCTGCTCGCCGCCGCCCAGCGCCTCGAGTCGCTGCCCGGTTCGGCGGTGCGCGACCGGCAGGGGATGGTCGAGGTCGACCGGATGCTCGCCGCCTACGACAAACTCGTCCGCAGTCTTCCCGACAACCGCCGCAACGCCCGCGATGTCACCGAGATCTGGTGGATGATCGAGGAATTACGCGTCAGCCTGTTCGCCCAGAAGTTGGGGACCCCGTACCCGGTGTCGACCAAACGCATCGAAAAGGCGATCGCCTCCATCCGCCGTTGACGGGGTGGTTCGGCGAAGAAGTGGGCGAACCGACCCACGGGCAGCACGGGTGCGGCGACGCGGGCTCAGTCGGTGGCTGCGGTAGCGGCGCGAGCAGCGCGCATCTCGGTGATCTCGCGTTCGAAATCGTCTGCGCTGGTGAAGGATCGGTAGACCGAGGCGAAGCGCAGGTAGGCCACTTCGTCGAGATCGCGCAGGGGTCCGAGGATGGCGAGGCCCACCTCGTGGCTGGGGACTTCCGGAGATCCCTTGGCGCGCACCGCGTCCTCGACCTGCTGGGCAAGCAGGTTCAGGGCGTCGTCGTCGACCTCGCGGCCCTGGCAGGCGCGTCGCACACCGACGATCACCTTCTCGCGGCTGAACGGTTCGGTGACACCGCTGCGCTTGACCACCGAAAGCACCGCGGTCTCGACGGTGGTGAACCGGCGCCCGCACGACGGGCAGGAACGTCGGCGGCGAATCGCCGTGCCCTCCTCGACTTCCCGCGAGTCGACGACACGCGAGTCGGGGTGACGGCAATACGGGCAATGCATCCGAGGGGTTCCTTCGTCGGTGCGCAGTTCACTTCGCTACTCCATGACTCTTGACAGGATACCGCTCAGGTATGGGTCACCTGCCACTGCGTGGTCAGGTCCGCGATCACGTCGGGCAGCCGGGCGACCAACCGGCCCCGGTCGAGCTTGCCCGGGAACGGCTCGCGGTACACGGCCACGGCTCGCGCGGGGTCGGTGGCCAGGTCGAGGTGGCGCGGCACCAGATCGGCGGCGAGGTAGGCCCAGCGGTCGGCACGGTCGGCCCAGTTGAACGCGGGCAGCGGCATCCGCAGGCCGAGCCCGCTGCCGGGAAGCGGCGAGCGCACGGTGGCGGGCGCGTACACACCGGGTGCCCGGGCGCCCGCCAGGGCGGGTTTGCCGGCGACGGTGGTGACGTAGGTGAGCACCCGGCCCAGGCCGCCGCGGCCGGCGGCGGTGGCGTCCCACTGCTCGGGCACGATGTGGTTCTGTTCGCGGTCGGCCATGGTCACCAGCGCTTCGGCGAGGCCGGTGCCGTTGTCGATTCCGGCCCAGGCCGCGTGCATGGCGTCGTCGAGCAGGCCCGCAGCATGCATCTCGTCGATCGCCGTCATCCCGTCGGCGAGGTAGGCCTCGTGCATCGGCACCAGATCCGTGAAGATGTGGCGCTGCATGATGATCAGCCTGGTCTGGTACCACGCCAGGTCATCGGCGGTCAGGCGCGGACCGAGCAGGGCGAGCGCGGCGATATCGGGCGGTACGGCGGCGACAAGTTCCGGTGGGGTGGCGCGCAGCAGGTCGGCGACGGCCGTACCGAGTTCGTGGATTCCGGGCACCGACAGCAGGGCGCCGATATCGCCCACGTCGAAGAATCCCGATGCGAACGAGCCGCCCGCGATGCCCGCCAACCCGGCCCAGTAGAAGTCCGGGCGGGCCGCGGCGATGCGGAAGTAGTTCACGTACACGCGGGTGAAGGTGTCCGTGTTGGCTGCCACGCCACGCTCCGGCGCCCAGCCGGCTGGATCGATCCCCGCGTTGTCGGTGGCGACGACGAGCCAATATTGGTGCAGCAGTGTGGAATACCTGCTCGGCGCGATCCCGTCGGCTCTGGCCTGGTCGAGCGCCGTACGCAGTGGTTCGGCGCTCAGGGGTAGCGCCGGATGGATGCCGCCGGCGAATTCACCGTCGTCGTTGACGGCGGGCAGGTCCAGATAGGCGGTGTAGGTGGGTTCGGCCCGGACGAGGGGCGCGGGCGCCACGGCCAGCAGCACACCCAGGAGCAGAACGATCCAAAAGCTGCGCACGTGACCTCGCATCCGTGCCCCGACCGGCCTGCCCGGCAGGGACAATCGTCACGGTAGCAACGCGTTCTAGTTTTGGGGTCGCGTTTCGAACAAGCCGACCTGCGGGTGGTCACCCTGCTGGGAGATGCCGGGCGAGGACTCGGTCCACTCCCCGAAGCTGCCTGCCCGCAGATGCGCCAACCCTAAGAATGTCACCACGATCAACGCGGTCACCAGCGCCGTGAGCGCCAGCGCCGCCAAGCCCGCCTGCGCCTGACGCACCCGCACCATCGGATGGGCACCGCGCGCACGGGAACCGGCCACTCTCGCGTAGAGCGCCTGTTCCGAGCGCGGCCCACGAAATTCCGGCCCCCGATCGGACGCCCGCGCGCCCGCACGCACCCGCCGGGTCGGCGCTTCGATCGTCGACGGGTCACCGACGAGCGCGCGGGTCACGGATCGTGACCGCGCCGACTCCCAGCGGGGCACGGTCGCGAAGGCGAGATCCACCTCGGCTTCGGTGATGTCGAAGGTCCGCGCGCCCCTGGCCCGGAGCTCGGCGCCACGAACCACCTCGGCTTCGCGCGAGCGCCGGACCGGCCCGGCCGGGGCCGAGGGTTGCGGCGGATGCGGGATGAAGCGGGCGGCGACTTCCCGCCGCGCCGCGCTGTTGCGGCCCTGTCCGCGCACGAGCGCGAAAGGACGTGGAGCGCGGGCGGTTCGGCGGCGACGCAGCACCGGTTCGGGGACTTCGGCGGGATCGTAGGAACGCAGGGCGCTGATCGCTGTGCTCATCGGAAGAACCTCCGGGGTGGTGTGCTCCGCTGGATGAAAGGGCAGGTGAGGCGACGATGACCGAACCTGTTCGAACACCTGTGCGACGAACTGATGTTCGATTTCTACCACGCGGCGGCGCGCATGTCAGCACGAAACGCCCGACATGCTCGAACAGATGTTTGATACTTCGGCGTGGCCCGACTAGCGTGAGAGAGGCGAATTCGACAAGCGGAAGGGCGGGACAGGTGACCCACACAGACGACACGGGTGACGAAAGCGCTACCGGCACCGTCACATCGGGATCCGGCGCGGATCTCACCGTGCGTCAGCGCACGGTCCTCGAGGTCATCCGCTCCTCGGTGACCGAACGCGGCTACCCGCCGAGCATCCGCGAGATCGGCGACGCGGTCGGGCTCACCTCCACCTCCTCGGTGGCCCATCAGCTGCGCGCCCTGGAGCGCAAGGGCTACCTGCGCCGCGACCCGAACCGGCCGCGCGCGGTGAATGTGCGCGGACTCGACGAAGCGGTGCGCGCGGTCACCACCCTGCCCGCCGAACCCGTGGACGACGTGGCCGATCCGAGCCGCCCCACCCCCACCTTCGTTCCGGTCCTCGGCCGGATCGCCGCCGGTGGGCCGATTTTGGCCGAGCAGGCGGTGGAGGAAGTGTTCCCGCTGCCGCGCGAACTCGTCGGCGACGGGTCGCTGTTCCTGCTCAAGGTCGTCGGCCAGTCGATGGTCGATGCCGCGATCTGTGACGGCGACTGGGTGGTCGTGCGTCAGCAGAACGTCGCCGAGGGCGGCGACATCGTCGCGGCCATGATCGACGGCGAGGCGACCGTGAAGACCTTCAAGCGCACCGGCAAAGACGTGTGGCTGATGCCACACAACCCACATTTCGAACCGATCCCAGGAAACGACGCGCAAATCCTGGGGAAAGTCGTCACCGTCATCCGCAAAGTCTGAGGTCAGCGGCTCGCCGCCGCGTCCATCTCCCAGATCAGCACCTCGGCGGGCGTCGTCGCCGTCACGCGGTGACCGCCCGTCGCGGTGAGCCGGACGGCGTCGCCCTGCCCGAGTGCGCCGTGGTTCTCGTAGTCGACGCCGCCCCGGGCGATGAACACGTGACCGTACGGTGCGTCGGGAACGGTGATGCTGTGTCCCGGATCCAGCCGGGCGACATGGAAAGTGGCGTGGCGGTTGCCGATTCCGATCGCGGCGTCGCCGCGATACCTCGGCATGCCGGAGGCCACCGGCACCAGCGAGTTGCGGCGCAACGCACCGTCGACGTCGAGTTCCTGATAGCTCGGCGGCGCGCCGAGAGTGTCCGGTGGGATCCACATCTGCACCACGTGCAGCCGTTCGCGTTCCGTCCAGCCTGCGCCGTTGCGTTCGGAATGCAGGATGCCGGTACCCGCACTCATCCGTTGCGCGAGGCCGGGCCGGATCAATCCCGAGTTGCCTGCCGAATCCTGGTGCACCACTGTGCCTTCCAGCACCCAGGTCAAGATCTCGGTGTCACGGTGCTGATGTGTGTCGAAGCCCTCGCCGGGGTCGACGATGTCCTCGTTGTGCACAAGCAGCAGCCCGTGCGCGTAGTCCTCGAGCACGAAATTGCCGGTCACGGGGAACGACTGGCGCGAGTCGAGCCACTCGGTGCGCCAGTACCTGCGGTTCGCAGCCGGAATCACCTGCACCTGTGCCGCCATCGACCTCGCCTCTCGCTATTCGGACCTTGGTCCGTATAGCGCGTAACGCGAGGTGAGCGGTGGGTATTCCGCGAACGCCCACCGCTCGGGCGGTCAGAAGGGCAGCGCGCTACGCAATCGGCCGATCAGACCGCGGCCGGTATCGCGCTCACGTTCGGAGAACAGGAACTGCAGTTCCTCCTCCAGGCTCTTCTGCACCACGTCACGCAGGTCGGCGGCAGCGCTGTCGATGTCGTCGGCACCGAGCCACGGGGTGGGATCGATCGGGGTACCCGCCGAGTAGTAGAACCGTTCCGGGCGCGGAATCGGGGTCGGCCCGATGCCCTTCACCAGCGGCGGGTTCAGCTCGGGGTTGATACCGAGTAATTGACACGTCCACCGCAGCGGCGACATCACGGGATGCTGGCCGTCGAAGACGATGTCGAAGGCATCGTCGATACCGATCATCGCCAACGGCACGATGGGGACGCCGGCCTGGATCGCCATCCGCGCGAAGCCGGTGCGGCCCTCCCACTTGAGCACATACTTCTCCCCCTTGCGGCGGATCGCCTCACGACCGCCGCCGGGAAACACCACCACCGCCTCGCCGCGTTCGAGCAGCGCGAGGCAGTTCGACCTGGTACCGCGCACCGCACCGAAACGGTGCAGGATTTCCCGCACACCCGGCACCATCAGCACATGCTCGGCCAGGCCACGCACCAGCCGCCCACGCTCCCGCAGGATGGCGGGCATCAGCAGCGGCGCATCGATCCCGCCGAGCAGGTTGTGGTTGGCCACGATCAACACCGGGCCCTCGGCCGGAATGTTCTCCAAACCGTAGAAGCGCGGACTGGCCCAGGCACGCACCGGTGCGAACACCGCCTCGAAGGCCCGGATCTCCCACTCGCTCGGCGCCGGATCCAACGGCGCGCCATCGCTGAGAACGTGATCGCCCTGCTCGATTTCGTTCTTCTGGTCGTTCGACATAACACCCTCCTGCTGTCGACAATCGACCATAGCGTCCGAATATGGCTGTGTCGCATCGGTGTCAGCCGCAAACGAGCGGCAACCCGCCGCTAGCGACCGGCCGACTCCGCAGGCCCGGAATGGGCGAATTCCGACAGGGCCGCCGCCAGCGCGTGTGGCACCCGAGCGCGCACGCGGGTGCCGCCCTCCTCGTGATCGGAGGAGATGATCCGGCCGTCGGCGTGGATGCGGGCGAGCAGGTCGCCGCGGCTGTAGGGCAGCAGCACACTGATGTCGACATCGAGCCCGCCGAGTACCTCGGACAGGCGTTCGCGCAGCTCCTCGATGCCTGCCCCGGTGCGGGCCGACACGAACGCGGCGCCCGGCAGCAGCCCGCGCAGGCGGGTGAGCTCGTCGGGGTCGGCGGCGTCGATCTTGTTGACCACCAGCAGCTCCGGTGGAGCCGCCGTGCCCTGCTCCTTGATCACGTCGGTGATGACCTCGCGCACCGCGCGGATCTGCTCGAGCGGCAACGGGTCGGACCCGTCGACCACATGCAGCAGCAAGTCGGCGCCGGTGACCTCTTCCAGGGTGGACCGGAACGCCTCGACCAGCTGGGTGGGCAGGTGACGGACGAAGCCGACGGTGTCGGTGAACACCATCTCGCGACCGTCGTCGAGCGCGGCCCGGCGGGTGGTCGGATCGAGGGTGGCGAACAGGGCGTCCTGCACCAGCAGACCCGCGCCGGTCAGGGAGTTCATCAGGCTGGACTTGCCCGCGTTGGTGTAGCCGACGATGGCCACGGCGGGCACCCCGCTGGCGCTGCGGCGCGCGCGCATGGTGTCGCGTGCGGTCTTCATCTCGCGAATCTCGCGGCGCAACTTGGCCATTCGCTCACGAATGCGGCGGCGGTCGGTTTCGATCTTGGTCTCACCGGGACCACGCAGACCGACACCGCCGTTGGAGCCGGCGCGACCACCGGCCTGTCGTGACATCGACTCACCCCAGCCACGCAGCCGCGGCAGCATGTATTCCATCTGGGCGAGCGCGACCTGGGCCTTACCCTCGCGGGAGGTGGCATGCTGGGCGAAGATGTCGAGGATCAGTGCGGTGCGGTCGATGACCTTCACCTTCACGACCTTCTCCAGCGCGGTGAGCTGGGCGGGGGTGAGTTCACCGTCGCAGATCACGGTGTCGGCGCCGGTGTCGAGAACGACGGTGCGCAGTTCCTCGGCCTTGCCGGAACCGATGTAGGTGGCCGGGTCGGGCTTGTCGCGGCGCTGGATGAGGCCTTCGAGGACTTCCGAGCCCGCGGTCTCGGCCAATGCGGCCAGCTCGACCATGCTCGCCTCGGCCTGCGCGGCGCTGCCGGTGGTCCACACACCGACCAGCACGACCCGTTCCAGGCGCAGCTGGCGGTATTCGACCTCGGTGATGTCGGTGAGCTCGGTGGACAGGCCCGCGACGCGACGCAGCGAGGTGCGTTCGTCGAGCTGCATCTCACCGACGGTCGGTTCGGGTGACCAGCCCGGGCGCTGCATCCGTGCCGCGTGGCGGGCCAGCGCGTCGTCGACGTCGCCGCGGTCGGCGGCCACGTCGGCATCGGCCGCGGTGGTGTCGCGGTCCGATGTGGTGTCTGAGGGTACTTCTGGTTTCGTCATACGCCTTCCATGCTGCCACGTCACAGTGACACGGCGCATCCGGTTATCGGTTGGCCTGCGCGTTCCACCAGTCGCGCGACAGTGTGCCCGCAGCGAGCAGCACCGAGGGGCCGCGCATCCAGGCACGGCCGTTGTCGATGGTGACGCGCACCTGCCCGCCCGGTACGCGCACGGTGACCTCGCCCCGGCCCGACCCGACCGGCACACCGGCGGCGGTCAGCGCGGCGGCCGCTGCGGCGACGGTTCCGGTTCCGCAGGAGCGGGTCTCGCCGACACCGCGCTCGTAGACGCGCATGTCGACGGCGTTGTCGGGGCCGAGCGCGGTGAGGATCTCGACATTGACGCCGTGCGGGAACAGGTCGGGATCGAAGCCGGGCGACACGGTGAGATCGAGCTTGGCCAGCGCGTCGGCGGTCAGGCTCTCGTCGACGCAGGCCAGGTGCGGATTGCCCACATCGATGCCGATTCCGGACAGCGCCCAGCCGGCCAGGGTCGCGGTGGAGCTGCCGAGTTCACGCACAGCGCCCATGTCGACGGTGACCTCGCCGTCGACGGGGCCCGCGGTGTGCACCTCGACGGGTCGCCCGCCCGCGCGGCTGCCGACGACGTACTCGGTGCGGGTTTCCAGGCCGGTGGCATTGAGGTAGTGGGCGAACACGCGGGTGCCGTTGCCGCACATCTCGGCGATCGACCCGTCGGCATTGCGGTAGTCCATGAACCAGTCGTCGGCGCCGACACCGTCGGGCAGGGTGTCGAGCACGCCGGCCTCGCGCAGGGCGCCCGCCTTGGCGACGCGCAGCACACCGTCGGCGCCGAGGCCGCGACGGCGGTCGCACAGGGCGGCGACGCGGTCGGCGTTCAGGTCGAGACGCACCTCGAGGTCGGGCAGCACCACGAAATCGTTCTGGGTGCCGTGGCCCTTGCTGAATTCGATGTCGGACACGTCCGCCATTGTCCCCTGTGCGGGCGACGATCCCGTCATCGGGCGAAGGTGCGGCGCTGCCGGGCGATCTCGTACAGGCCGATCGCGCCGGCCGACGGGGCGCCGAGCGAGCTCGCGGTGCCGCCCATCGGGATGGTCACCAGGTCGTCGCAGGCTTGCGACCAGGCCGAACTCATGCCGGTGGTCTCGTTGCCGACCACCAGGATGGTGGCCTCGGTGAAGTCGTAGTCGTAGATGGTCGACGGCGCGTGTTCGTCGGTGCCCACGATGCGGGTGGGGATACCGCGCGCCACCTGCCGGTCACGGAACTCCACGACCTGGGCGGCACCCGACGCGCGGAGCACGGGCACGGCGAACAGCGACCCGGTGGAGGCGCGCACGGCCTGCGGGTCGAACTGGTCGGCGCCGTGGCCGGTGACGATCACGCCCGATGCCCCGAAGGCGTCGGCCGACCGGATGAGGGTGCCGAGGTTGCCGGGCGAGTTGGGCCGGTCGAAGACCACGACGACCGGGAAGTCCTCGCCCGGTTCGCCGGGCGCGTAGGTGTCCAGGTCGGGCTGACGCGAATGGGCGACGGCCACGATCTCGGGAATCGTGCCCGACTTCTCCCCCAGCTCGGCCATCAGTTCGGGGACCAGACCCACCTGCGGCACATCGGTGGTGTCGAGTAGTTCCCGCGCCCAGCTCGACAGATCGGGCGTGCCGAGCCGGTAGAGCAGCGTCTCCAGGGGCCAGTCGTTGGCCAGGGCCTGGGTGATGGGGCGCACGCCCTGCACGAGGAAGCGGCCGTCGCGATGACGTTTGGTCCGGTTGTTGAGGTAGGCCTGCCACACCTGCACCGAGGCGTTGCGGGTACTCACTCGTCGGGTCACTGCGCGGTCCGTCCTGTCTGTTCGTCGAGCAGGGTGAGCGTGGTGGCGGCGAGGTCGGGGTCGGCGCCGTCGACCCAGGTCACCCTGGGGTCGCGGCGGAACCACGAGCGCTGCCGTCGCACATAGCGGCGGGTGCCGATGAGGGTGCGTTCGCGGGCGTGCGCGAGATCGTATTCGCCGTCGAGGTAGGCCAGCACCTGGGCGTACCCGATCGCGCGGCGTGCGGTCTGGCCGTCGCGCAGTCCGGCATCGAGCAGGGTGCGGACCTCCTCGACCAGGCCGGAGTCGAACATGTGCGCGGTGCGGGCCTCGATGCGGGCGTCGAGGGCGGCGGTCTCCCGGTCGACGCCGATGATGACGGTGTCCCAGCGCGGTGCGCCGATGGTCGGAGCCGAGGCGGCGAACGGTTTGCCGGTGAGTTCGACGACTTCCAGTGCGCGGACCATCCGTCGCCCGTCGGTGGGCAGGATGGTGTCGGCCGCGACCGGGTCGGCCGCCCGCAGCGCCGCGTGCACGGCCGCGACTCCACCGTCGGCCAGCACCGCTTCCCAGCGGGCGCGCACGTCGGGGTCGGTGGCCGGGAAGTCCCACTGGTCGAGCAGTGCCTGCACGTACATCATCGACCCGCCGACGACCACCGGGGTGCGGCCGCGCGCCATGATGTCTTCCACGATGTCGCTTGCCGCGCTCTGGTAGGCAGCGACCGTGGCGGTCTCGGTGACGTCGAGAACGTCGAGGAGGTGGTGCGCGATGCCACGCCGCTGCGCGGGCGGCAGTTTCGCGGTACCGACGTCCATGCCGCGGTACAGCTGCATCGCGTCGATGTTGACGATTTCGCCGTCGAGCCGTTCGGCCAGGTCGAGGGCCAGATCGGACTTCCCGGTCGCGGTGGGTCCGACGACCGCGATGGGGCGCTTCGTCATCGGCCGACCTCCCACACGCTCACGTCGTAGCCCACGCCGTACGGTGCGCCCTGGTAGAGGGTGCGAACCGGCGGGTCGGCCGGGTCGGTGGCGAACAGGCCGCCGAGCGCCTGGTAGGCGGCGCGACCGTCGACCCGCAATTGCGCACACAGGTCGGGGTCGAGTGCGGCGAGCCCTGCTCGGGAGCCCTCGCGCAGGGCGGCGTCCAGAGCGGTTTGGAACGGGTCGGCGCGCTCGTCGAGGTAGCCCGGGGATTTGAGGGTGAGGGTCGCGGCTCCGTCGGCGACGACGAGCACCGCCCACGGCGCCGGATCGGCGTCGAGTTCGGCGCGCAGGTCGGTGCCGAAGCGGGCGCACTCCCCCGGTGCCGTGTCGGCGGCGATCACTCGCGCCCGTACGGAAACACCCGGCGCGGCCTGCTCCCGCAACCACGCGGCGATCAGGACGGGCAGCGGAAGCTGGGGGTCTGCCGGTGCGTCGACGCTCGCGCCCGGGCCGAGATCGACGACGACATCGGCGCCGAAGCCACGGAAAGTCCCGCGCACACCGGGGTCGAAGGTTTCGGCCCGCGCACCGGCGCCGACGACGACCCAGCGATCGGCGCGGGCGGCGAGCGTGGCGGCGGCCTCGAGCGCGGCCGCGCGCAACACCACCACCGGCTCGTCGGGAGCATCGCCGGAGGCCACCTGGTGTCCGCACAGTTGTGGCACCAGCATCGGCGGCGACGGGACCAGGGCCGCTATCGAGAACACGACGTAACCGTAGCCGCACCGGTAGCACGCGCCCGCATCCGGCGCAGGAGGAGCGCACCGGGGTCAGCGAGTGTCCGGCGCCGTGATGCCCCGCGAGATTGCTAGTGTTTTCTGATGCGACCACCCCCGTCGTCCGGGACGAAATCCCAGGAAACGCGGCATCCGATCCTCGGGATCGATGGTTTCCTCGGCTCGAAGCGGGTTCAATGGGATGTGCTAGAGCGTAACCAGGCAGCCGTGACGCGCGGCAGGGACGGAGAGCAATGACCGACAGCAACGGAACCGCGAAGCCCACCCCCGGTCCGGGCCCGCGACCCTCCGGCACCCCCAAGCCCGGCGGCAAGGCTCCGCGTCCGCCCAAACCGCATGCCGTGAAACCCGCTCCCGGCCCCGACCAGACGCACCCGCACGCGGTGGTGGTGCCCGCGGCCACCGACCCGAGCAAATGGGGTCGCGTCGACGAGGACGGCACCGCCTGGGTGAAGACCGCCGACGGTGAACGCGTCGTCGGCTCCTGGCAGGCCGGTGACGCCGCCGAGGGCCTTGCCCACTTCGGCCGCCGCTTCGACGACCTGGCCACCGAGGTGGCATTGCTCGAGGCACGTTTGGCCGCGGGCGCCGATGCCCGCAAGACCAAGGCCGCCGCGCTGGCGCTCGCCGAGACGTTGCCGACCGCCGCCGTCATCGGTGACATCGACGGCCTGGCCGCCCGCCTGCAGGCCATCACCGAGCACTCCGAGGAAGCCGCCGCGCACGCCAAGGAGGAGAAGGAACGCGCCCGCCACGAGCACACCGAGCGCAAGGAAGCCCTGGCCGCCGAGGCCGAGCAGATCGCCGCCGAATCCACCCAGTGGAAGGCCGCGGGCGACCGCTTGCGCGAGATCCTCGACGAGTGGAAGTCGATCCGCGGTGTCGATCGCAAGGTCGACGACGCGCTGTGGAAGCGCTACTCCAAGGCGCGTGAGGCGTTCAACCGCCGTCGCGGCGCCCATTTCGCCGAACTCGATCGCGAACGCGCCACGGCCAAGACGCGCAAGGAAGAGCTGTGCGTGCGCGCCGAGGAGCTGTCCGGCTCCACCGACTGGACCGGTACCGCCGCGGTGTTCCGCGATCTGCTCACCGAGTGGAAGGCGGCAGGCCGGGCGCCCCGCGAGGCCGACGAGGCGCTGTGGCGCCGGTTCAAGAGCGCGCAGGACGTGTTCTTCGCCGCCCGCAACGCGGCGGTCTCCGAACGCGACGCGGAGTTCGAGCACAACGCCGTCGCCAAGCAGGAGCTGCTCGACGCCTACGAGCACATCGACCCGGCCAACGGCCTCGAAGCCGCCCGCGCCGCCCTGCGCGAACTGCAGGACAAGTGGGACGCCGTCGGCAAGGTCCCGCGCGAGCGGATGCAGGAACTCGAAGGCAGGCTGCGCGCGATCGAGAAGCGGGTGCGCGACGCGGCCGACCAGCAGTGGCGCCGCACCGACCCCGAGGCTGTCGCCCGCGCCGCACAGTTCCGCGAACGCGTCGCCCAGTTCGAAGAGCAGGCCGCCAAGGCCGAGGCAGCGGGCAAGAAGCGCGACGCCGAAAAGGCACTCGAGCAGGCCAGGCAGTGGCGCGAGTGGGCCGAAGCGGCAGAAGGCGCCGTCAGCAACCTCTGACGTCGATCGCACAGCACCCGGCGGTCGGCGCGACGAGCGCCTCTTCGCTTACGCGACAACTGATTTCGCCAGTACATCGGTAACTCACCGGGCACGCCCAGAACTCACGGCGCACCCCGGTGAGCCCGGCGAGAAACCCAGCCCCCTTCCCACGACCGGCAGAATTCGCGGGGAGGCGGGCTAGCGAGGCGGGCTAGCGAGGCGGGCTAGCTACTCGCCCATCAGGCGTTTGCGGTCGCGTTCCTCGGCTTCGCGGGCGGCATTACGGCGCTGTTCCTCCGCGGCCAGCTGCACAGCGGTGCGACTCCAGACCACGCGGATCCAGTGGAAGGTGAGCACCATGACGGCCAGGGTGCCGAGGATCAGGCCGATGCCGGGCCCGGCGCCCTCGTAGTTGCCGAGGCCCGGGGTCTGGCGGTGCCAGATCGACAGCACGCCGAACACACTCGCCACGGCCGAGCCCGCACAGGCCAACCAGGCCAGCACCCAGCGCCGGGTGGTCAGGGCCAGCAGGGAGAAACCGACGCCGAACACGATGACCAGCCACACGAAGACGCGTGAGGGCAGCCCGATGTGTTCGAGGCGGGCCGCATCGGTGCTCAGCAGCACGTCGAAGCCGCGCGCGGCACCTGCGTGCGGCAGGATCAGCGAGACGAGCAGGGCGAACACCGCGCCCGCCACCACCATGGCCCGTGCGCCGGGATCGATCTCACCGGCGATCCGCCGCTCCACGGCGTCGATCTCGCCGCGGAACTGCTCGAATTCCTGATCGTTGCCCACCCGGTTCACGTCGCTCCTGTCCGCAGGGTTACTCGGCTCGTGTGCGCCGGGCTCCACTCTGCCATCCCCCGCGCCGTCCTCGGCACCCGACCCACTACGACCGGTAGTAGAGTCCGGGTCCTCGGCGTTCATGCCGGACACCCGGTCGAACAACCGCTGTCCACCGGCTCGATCGCGGGCGCGCCGATGCGTGGCAAGCCGAGACCGACACCGATCGGCGCGGTCTTGGGCGTGACCCCTCGCTCGTGCGCGTCGCCCGCTCGCGTGCGGCGATGCGATTTCACGACACTGTCGGCGATCAGGTGGTGCGGTGCGGCGGCGGTGATGTCGACGACGACGAGGTCACCGGGGCGGATCCTCGCGTCGGTGCCGGGCCGGAAGTGCACCAGTCTGCCGTCGCGGGCGCGTCCGCTCATCCGGGCGGTCGCCGCGTTCTTCTTGCCCGCGCCCTCGGCGACGAGCAATTCCACCTCGGTGCCGATCAGCGCCTGGTTCTCCTCGAGCGACACCTGCTCCTGCAGGGCGATGAGCCGGTCGTAGCGTTCCTGCACCACGGCCTTGGGCACCTGATCGGCCAGTTCGGCGGCCGGGGTGCCGGGGCGCTTGGAGTACTGGAAGGTGTAGGCGCTGGTGAAGCGGGCCCGGCGCACCACGTCCAGGGTCTCCTGGAAGTCCTCCTCGGTCTCGCCGGGGAAGCCGACGATGATGTCGGTGGTGATCGAGGCGTGCGGCATCGCGGCGCGCACCTTGTCGATGATGCCGAGGAAGCGTTCCTTGCGGTAGGAGCGGCGCATCGCCTTGAGCACCCGGTCCGAGCCCGACTGCAACGGCATGTGCAGCTGCGGGCAGACATTGGGTGTCTCGGCCATCGCCTCGATGACGTCGTCGGTGAACTCCGCCGGATGCGGCGAGGTGAACCGCACCCGCTCGAGCCCCTCGATCCGCCCGGTCGCGCGCAGCAACTGGGCGAAGGCGCCCCGGTCGCGCGGTTGTTCGGGGTCGACGAAATTCACGCCGTAGGAGTTCACGTTCTGGCCGAGCAGGGTCACCTCGAGCACACCCTGGTCGACCAGGGCCTGCACCTCGGCGAGCACGTCACCGGGGCGGCGGTCCACCTCTTTGCCGCGCAGCGCGGGCACGATGCAGAAGGTGCAGGTGTTGTTGCAACCCACCGAGATCGATACCCAGCCCGCGTAGGCGGATTCACGCTTGGCGGGCAGGGTGGACGGGAAGGCCTCGAGCGATTCGAGGATCTCCACCTGGGCCTGCTCGTTGTGCCGTGCCCGTTCGAGCAGCACCGGCAGCGAGCCGATGTTGTGTGTGCCGAACACCACGTCCACCCACGGCGCCTTGCGGATCACGGTGTCGCGGTCCTTCTGCGCCAGGCAGCCGCCGACGGCGATCTGCATGCCGGGCCTGCCCTGCTTCACCGGCGCGAGGTGCCCGAGGGTGCCGTAGAGCTTGTTGTCGGCGTTCTCCCGCACCGCGCAGGTGTTGAACACCACCAGGTCCGGGGTGTCGCTCGGGGCGGCCTTCACATAACCCGCGTCTTCGAGCAGGCCGGACAAGCGTTCGGAATCATGGACGTTCATCTGGCAACCGAAGGTGCGGACCTCGTAGGTGCGCGCCTCGGTGACCGAGCCGTGCGTCGCATTCTGTCCGTTCGAATCCACCCGTCCAGGGTACGGCCACCGCCCCGGTGACCTGCGTCGCGGTCGGGCCGGCCGAGCGCGACGAGGAGGCTGCCGTCCGGTTACCGGCAGGTGTCTTCTCGGCGAGCCGGGACGGCGAGTCACGGAAAGCAGGGCAAATCTCCGAAGAACGCCTAAGGTTTCTGAGCATGACCGACGACGCCGCACCCGCGACCGGGAAAGCCGACGCCGCTGCCACTGCAGGCGCGCCGCCGATGATCTCGATGCACAACGTGGACAAACACTTCGGTGAGCTCCATGTTCTGCGCAATATCAACCTGGAAGTGCCCCGCGGGCAGGTCGTGATCGTCCTCGGCCCCTCGGGCTCGGGGAAGTCCACCCTGTGCCGCACCATCAACCGGCTCGAGCCGATCGACTCGGGCCGCATCGCCATCGACGGGGTGGATCTGCCCGCCGAAGGCAAGGCCCTCGCCGCATTGCGCGCCGAGGTGGGCATGGTCTTCCAATCGTTCAATTTGTTCGCGCACAAGACAATTCTCGAAAATGTGATGCTCGCGCCGATGAAGGTGCGTGGCATCAAGAAGGACGAAGCGCGCAAGCACGCGCTCGCCCTGCTCGACCGGGTCGGCATCGCCAACCAGGCCGACAAGTACCCCGCCCAGCTGTCGGGCGGTCAGCAGCAGCGCGTGGCGATCGCGCGGTCGCTGGCGATGGACCCGAAGGTGATGCTGTTCGACGAGCCGACCTCCGCGCTCGACCCCGAGATGGTCAACGAGGTGCTCGAGGTGATGGTTTCCCTCGCCAAGGAGGGCATGACGATGCTCGTGGTCACCCATGAGATGGGCTTCGCCCGCCGGGCCGGCCACCGGGTGCTGTTCATGGCCGACGGCGAGGTCGTCGAGGACGCGGAGCCCGAAACGTTCTTCACCGCACCGCGATCCGACCGCGCCAAGGACTTCCTCGGCAAAATTCTCAGCCACTGACTTGTAGCGACACCACAAGAGGGAGAAGGAAACTCGATGAGGATCAATCGTGCGGTGCGCGTCGGCGTCGGCGCTGTGGCTCTGGCTCTCGCCGCCACCGTGACGGCGGCCTGCGGCGGCGGTGACGAGGGCAGCGCGCTCGACCACGCCAAGGAAGGCAAGCTGACCGTCGGCATCAAGTTCGACCAGCCGGGTCTCGGCCTGCGCAACACCGACGGCACCTACAGCGGCTTCGATGTCGAGGTCGCCAAGTACGTCGCCGACAAGCTCGGCGTGAAGCCCGAGGCCATCACGTTCAAGGAAACCCCGTCGGCGCAGCGCGAGACGATGATCGAGAACGGTCAGGTCGACTTCATCGTCGCCACCTACTCGATCAACGACAAGCGCAAGGAGAAGGTCGATTTCGCCGGCCCGTACTACGTGGCGGGCCAGGACCTGCTGGTGCGTGCCGACAACACCGACATCACCGGTCCCGATTCGCTCGCGGGCAAGAAGGTCTGCTCGGTGAAGGGCTCCACCCCGGCCCAGAACATCGAGAAGAACTACCCGCAGGCCCAGCTGCAGACCTACGACACGTACTCGCTGTGCCTCGAGGGCCTGCGTGGCGGTGCCATCGACGCGATGACCACCGACGACGTGATCCTGGCCGGTTACGCCGCGCAGGCGCCCGGCACCTACAAGCTGGCGGGTAAGACCTTCACCACCGAGAACTACGGCATCGGCCTGAAGAAGGGCGACACCGAGGCCCGCACCAAGATCAACGACGCGATCGAGGCGATGATCGCCGACGGTTCCTGGAAGGCCGCGCTGGAGAAGTCCTTCCCCGGCACCGGTTTCAAGGTCCCGGAGCCGCCGAAGGTCGACCGCTACTGATCCCGATCACCGTCGCGGTGGCCACGCGCCACCGCGACGGTTTCTGTCCTGCTGGCCTTTCTCATCGATCGGAGGACGCGCGTCCGTGTTCGACCTGATCTCGGAGTATGACTCCCGAATCCTCGCTGCCTTCTGGGTGACCATCAAGCTGACGTTCTTCTCGGCGATCGGTGCCCTGATCCTCGGCACCATCGTCGCCGGAATGCGTGTGTCTCCCATCCCCGTCGCGCGCTGGGTCGGCACCGCCTACGTGTCGATCTTCCGCAACACCCCCCTGACGCTGATCATCGTGTTCTGCTCGCTCGGCCTCTACACCACGCTGCAGTGGGAGCTGGCCGGTGATTCGATCAAGGACAACAACTACTGGTGGGCGATCATCGGATTGAGCGTCTACACCGCGGCTTTCGTGTGCGAATCGCTGCGGTCGGGCATCAACACCGTCCACATCGGGCAGTCCGAGGCGGGCCGCTCGCTGGGCTTCGGGTTCGCCCAGAATCTGCGCCTGATCGTGCTGCCACAGGCTTTCCGGGCCGTCATCGCCCCGCTGGGCAGCGTGCTGATCGCGCTGACCAAGAACTCGACGATCGCCTCGGTGATCGGTGTCGGTGAGGCCGCGTTCCTGATGAGCGAGATGAACGAGAACGAGGCCGCGGTGCTCGCCATCGGTGCGATCTTCGCGCTCGGCTTCGTCGTGCTCACCCTGCCGACCGGCTTGTTCTTCGGCTGGCTGGCCAAGCGATTCGAGGTTGTCCGGTGAGTTCAGGCGCTTCGGTTCTGTTCGACGCGCCCGGCCCCAAGGCCCGGGTGCGGCACTGGCTCTACTCGGTGGTGGTCGCGGCGGTGCTCGTCGCGGCAGGCGTGTGGATGTTCCTCGCCTTCCAGCGGGAAGGTCAGTTCACCGCCGCGAAGTGGAAGCCCTTCCTGGAGGCGGAGGTCTGGGAGACCTACCTGCTGCCCGGTCTCGAGGGCACGCTCACCGCCGCGGTGCTGTCGATCATCGGTGCGCTGATCTTCGGCATGATCTTCGGCATCCTGCGCCTGTCGGATCACACCTGGGTGCGCTGGGTGGCGGGCGCGATCGTCGAGCTTGCCCGGGCTATCCCGGTGCTGATCCTGATGATCTTCCTGTTCGCCGTGTTCGGCGACTACAAGGTGTTCCCCACCGATCAGCTGGCGCTGGCCGCGGTGGTCATCGCCCTCACTGTCTACAACGCGGCGGTCATCGCCGAGATCGTGCGGGCCGGTATCCGGTCGCTGCCCAAGGGCCAGAGCGAGGCCGCCGTCGCGCTCGGTATGCGCAAGACCCAGCTGATGCGCCTGGTGCTGTTGCCGCAGGCGATCACCGCGATGCTGCCCGCGCTGGTCTCGCAGATGGTGGTCGTGCTCAAGGACACCGCGCTGGGCTACCAGATCACCTATGTGGAACTGGTGCGCTCGGGTCAGCAGGTAGGTGCGGCGGAGCAGAACACGATCCCCGCCCTGATGGTGATCGCGGTCATCATGATCTCGCTCAATATCGCGCTGTCGTTCCTGGCGACCCGCTTGGAGAAGCGGCTGCGGTCGCGGCGCAAGAAGGGTGGCGGTGCGGTGCTGGCCGCCGACTCGATCGTCACCGACGCCGCACCAGGCGTGGACATCACCAAGAAGTAGACCCGGAAACCGACGGGGCCCGGTCCATTCCGGACCGGGCCCCGTTCGCGTCAATCGGTGTAGCGGTAGAAGCCCTCACCGGTCGACAGGCCGAGTTTGCCCTTGTCGATGTAGTTCTGCTTCAGCCAGTCGGCGAGCTTCTGCTCCTCCGGACCGCCGTTGGCCAGGATGTTGTAGGGCGTGGTGAGCCCGACGACGTCGAGAATCTGCATCGGGCCCATCGGTGCGCCGGTCCCGATGCGCCACGTCTCGTCGACGGCTTTCGGTTCGGCGTAACCGCCCGCGACCAGCCCCATGCCCGCGTTGAGGAACGGGACGAGCAGTGAGTTGAGCACGTAACCCGCCTTCTCCTTGTGCACTTCGATGGGCACCATGCCGATGTCGGAGGCGAACTTCACGACCGAGGCGAACACCTCCGGGTCGGTCTCTGGTGTGCCCATCACCTCGGCGGTGTTGAACTTCCACACGTGGTTGGCGAAATGCAGGGCGAGGAAACGGTCGGCGCGCCCGGTGAAACCGGCCATGTCGCTGGGCAACAGGGTCGAGGAGTTCGTCGCGAAGACCGTGCGTTCCGGGGCGAGGGTGCCCAGTTTCGTGTACAGGTCGCGTTTGATGGACAGCACCTCCGGCACCGCCTCGACGACGAGGTCGGCGTCGGCGACCGCGGCGGCCAGATCGGTGGTCAGCGTGATGCCCGCGGCCGTCGCCTCGGTCTTGGCGGTGTCGGCTCCGTCCACTTCGGCCTGGTAGGTCTTCGCCAGTTCGTCGAACCGGGTGCGGGCGGCGGTGATCGCCTTGTCGTCGATGTCGTAGGACGTCACGTCGAAGCCGTGGAAAGCGGTCTGGAACGCGATCTGGGAACCGAGGACGCCGGTTCCCAGAACTGTCACCTTGCGGAATGCGATGGTCATGCGTGTTCCTCCCAGCGATGTCGGTGTGCCGGTGTGTAGCCACCGTCCATCATGGCCCGGCCGGTCGGCATCGTGGGGAGGTGGTCCGGCCCGGGCGCCGGGGCAAGTCAGGCGGCGGTGACGAGGCCTTCGGCGATCATCCAGTCGCGGGCGACGTCGGCGGGTTCGCGACCGTCGATGTCGACCTGGCGGTTGAGTTCGGTGATGACCTCGTTGGTGAGCCGGGCCGAGATCGGCGCCATGATGTCGACCACGCGGGGGTTGGCGTCGGCGAACGGGCCGTACATCACCAGGGCCGCGTTGTACTTGGGGAAGAAGCCCTTGTCGTCTTCGAGCAGCACCAGGTCGAGAGCGGGGATGCGACCGTCGGTGGCGGCGACGGAGCCGAAGCGGCACTGTTTCGCGTCGGCGGTGGCCTGGTAGACCAAGGCGTCCTGCACGATCTGTTTCTGCGCTCTGCCCGCGTCGATGCCGTATTTCTGCGCCAGGCCCGGGTAGCCGTCGGGGCGGACATTGAACTCGGTGCCCACGCAGGTGGCTGCCGCGGCCGGGTCGGCGGCGAGCAGTTTCGCGTAGTCCGACAGGGTGCGGACCCCGGTCTCCTCGGCGGTGCGCCTGCTGGTGACCAGGGCGTAGGTGTTGTTCATCGGTGCCATGGCCGCCCACACCATGTCGTGCTGTGCGCGGTCGGCGTCGCGGACGAGGTCGAACTGTTTGCGTTCGTCGGGTTCGGGGGTCTCGTTGCCGAGGTAGTTGATCCAGCCGGTGCCGGTGTAGTCGTAGGCGATATCGATCTGGCCGTTGAGTTGCGCGTCGCGCAGGCTGTTGGAGCCCTGGATATTGGTCAGGTCACGCACGTTCGCGCCCGCGGCGGTGAGGGCGAATTCGATGAGGTAGCCGAGGATGTTGGCCTCGGTGAAGTCCTTGGACCCCACCGTCACCGCGACACCGTCGAGTTCCGGGACCGGGGTGATACTGCCCGGACCCACCGGCAGCGGCACCGAACCGCCCGATTGCAGACCGCATCCGGCGAGCACCACCGCGAGGACCGGGATCAGCCCACGCAACCATCTGCTCTTTCTCACCGCAGCCCCCTCGGCCCGAGAAACTGTTCGGCCAGCGCGCCGAGCCAGTCGACGAACAGGGCCAGTGCCACCGCGAGCACCGCACCGACCGTCAAAGTGACGGTGTCGCGCAGTTTGTAGCCGGTGTCGATGAGGATGCCGAGACCGCCCGCGCTCACCATGAACGACAGCGTCGCGGTACCGACGGCGAGCACCAGCGACGTGCGCAACCCGGCGAGGATGTACGGAATGGCGAGCGGGAACTCGATGCGCCGCAACACTTGTACGGCCGACATGCCCTGGCCGCGACCGGCGTCGATGACAGCCGGGTCCACCTGCTGATAGCCGAGGATCGTGTTGCGCAACACCGGCAGCAGCGAACAGAACGCGATCGGCGCTACACCCACCCAGAACCCGGTGGTCCGGGTGAGCAGGTAGCACAGCACGATCAAACCGATCGCGGGCGCCGCCGCCCCGATATTGGCGATCCCGACGAAAAACGGTGCGAGACGGCGGAACCGGCGCCGGGTGAGCAGCGTGCCGAGCGGCACCGCGATCACGACGACGATCGCGACCACGGCCGCCGTGATGAGCACGTGCTGCCAGGTGACCTCGGCGATATTGCCCGCACTGATACTGGCCTGCTGAACAGTCGTGAGTTCACGACGGAAGGCCCACACCAGCACACCGACGGTGAGGACCAGCACGATCACCGGTTGGGCGAGCAACCGCAGGAGTTCGGCACGCCGCTGGGTCGCCGGTGCGGACGCGGCGGCGGGGAGGTCGACGACCGGACGAGTCGAGGGAGTAGCGGTCACCATGAGCCCACCCGCTCCGCGACGAAAGTTCGAGTCGATCGGTGGTCGGGTGAGTAATTCTGCTGGTCGGGCATCATGACGACGCCTTCGCGGACGTGGCCAGATGGTCGATGAGGGTGTCTACGGTGACGACACCGGCGTAACCGCCGCTCGCGTCGAGCACGATCGCCGAGGCAGTGCGTTCGGTGAGGAGGGCGGCGAGGGCGTCCTGGAGGGTGGCATCGGCGGGGAGGGTGGCACCGATCGGGGTTCCTGCGGCGGTCAGGGAGTCCGCTTGTGCGAGTTCGTCTCTGGAGACCCGGCGAAGTGGTCGCCGTCGGGAGTCCAGGACGATCCCCCAGGGACGGTCCGCCTCGTGCAGTGCGGTGGTCAGTGCCGTGGGGTCGGTGTCCTCGGTGACGGCGACGCTCTGGTCGAGGTCGAGGTCGGCGAGGACCGCGAGGCCGAGGCGGTCGATGGTCGCGGTGGCGCCGACGAAGCCGGCGACGGTGTCGTCGGCGGGGGCGGCCAGGATCGCGGCGGGGGTGTCGTACTGCAGGATGCGGGAGCGGTCGCCGAGCACCGCGATGCGGTCGCCCAGTTTCACCGCCTCACCGAAATCGTGGGTGACGAAAACGATGGTCTTGCCGAGTTCGCCCTGCAGGCGCAGCAATTCGTCCTGCAGCAGGGCGCGGGTGATGGGGTCGACGGCGCCGAACGGTTCGTCCATCAGCAGTACCGGTGGGTCGGCCGCCAACGCCCGTGCGACTCCGACGCGCTGCTGCTGGCCGCCGGAGAGCTGGCGCGGGTAGCGGTGGCGATAGGTGTCGGGATCGAGGCCCACGAGGTCGAGCATTTCGTCGGTGCGGGCGGCGGCGCGGCGCCGGTCCCAGCCGAGCAGTCCCGGCACCGTTGCGATGTTCTTGGCGACCGTCATGTGTGGGAAGAGCCCGGCCTGCTGGATGGAATAGCCGATGCCACGGCGCAATTCGTCGGCGTCGATGGCGAGCGCGTCGCGGCCACCGATGGTGATGGTGCCCGAGGTCGGTTCGATGAGGCGGTTGATCATCCGCATGGTTGTGGTCTTGCCACAGCCGGATGGGCCGACGAGTACGACGATCTCCCCGGCGGGGATCGTCATGCTCACCTCTTCGACCGCGGGGTCCGGCTGCTCCGGATACCGTTTGGTCACCCGGTCCAGGACGATTTCCACCCCGGAAACGGCGGTGGCGGCGCCGGTTTCGGCGGTGCTGGTGTCAGTCACGAATACCCCTCGAGATGGTGAACCGTCCGAGCAGAACCAGGACGCCGTCGAGCGCGAGTGCGAGCACGACGATGAGGATGGTGCCGGTGAGCGCCTGCGGCACCGCGTTGGGACTGCCGAGGCGCGCGAGCCCGGAGAAGATCAGGTTGCCGAGCCCCGGGCCTTTCGCGTAGGCCGCGAGC
Organism: Nocardia rosealba; assembly: GCF_020216065.1. Classification (GTDB taxonomy): domain Bacteria; phylum Actinomycetota; class Actinomycetes; order Mycobacteriales; family Mycobacteriaceae; genus Nocardia; species Nocardia rosealba. The sequence goes on along the minus strand of NZ_JAIWNA010000003.1, from coordinate 209,809 downwards.
GCGAGGATGCCCATGATCATCTGGGCGCTCACTCGCATCCCGGTGAGGATCGACGGCCACGCCAGCGGCAGTTCGATCCTGGTGAGCAACTGCCACCGGCCCATCCCGACGCCACGCGCGGCATCGACGGCGGCCGGGTCGACGGTGGACAACCCGAGCACGGTGTTGCGCAGAATCGGTAGCAGCGCGTAGAGGACCAGCGCGACGATGGTCGGTGCCACACCGAGTCCGAGGAACGGGATCAGCAGCCCGAGCAAAGCGAACGACGGCACGGTGAGGATCGCGCCCGCCGTCGCGGTCGCCGCCGCCGATCCGAGCGGACTCCGGTAGACCAGGATCCCCACGAGCACAGCGATCACCGTCGCGAGCAGCAGAGACTGCACCACCGCCGACACATGCAGGTACGAATCGACCAGCAACTGCTCACGCCGGTTCACCACGAACGACCACAGTGCGTCCAGGATCCCCACCTCCCCATCGTCCGGCGGCCCAACGGGCCCTGCCCCAAGATGCCCACCCACAACCCGGGCGAAACAACCCGTCACACACCCACAGCCGACCAAGCACCCGAATCCACCTGCGCGGACCCACGTTTCACTTCCGCCTCATGCTAACGCCCCACCCCGACACTCGTGGCCGTTCCGGCGCCCCCACCGATCCCCGACCCGGGCGGCCGGATCCACATCCCATGGCGGAGCCGCGCCCGCTTCGGGCAGTTCGTAGCCGCCGTGCCCCACATGGGCACGCGGTCACGCAGACCGAGCTTCCGACCCGCTTCGGCCAGTTCCGCATTCACCACGGCGTAGGCGGTGGGAGGGATGTAGCCCGCAGCAGGCCAACACATCGCGCGGTCGACCAGTCGCGCGAGTCATCGACCAGCTTCGGCCAGTTCCGCTTTCACCACGGCGTAGGCGGTGGAGGGGTTGTAGCCGCGGCGGGCGAGCATATCCACCAGGCGGCGGGTGAGTTTGGTTCGGTCGAGGTCCGGTGGTGTGGTGCGGAGTTTGCGGCGGACCAGTTCGGCGGCGGCCTCGTCGTCGCCCGGCTCCGGACGGGTGCGGCGTGCGGGTGCCGCGGTGTCACGGGAGGGCCCTCGAGCGATGCCGGCCCGGGCCTGCCGAGCGTGGCCGTCGTCGGTGCCGGGCTGCTCGGCGCCGTCGTGGTTCGCGCTGTAATCGGGGCCGGTGGCCGAGGTTCGGGCGAAACCTGCGGCATCGAGTTCCGTGGTGACGACAGCGAAGGCGGTGGACTGGTCGTAGCCCCGACGGGCCAGCATGCCGACCAGGCGACGAACCGCCTTGTCACGGTCGAGTTCTCGGGGCAGGGTACGCAGTTTGCGGCGGACCAGATCGGTGGCGCGGTCACGTTCGGCGTCGTCGGAGACCATCGACAAAGCCTGTTCGGCGTCGATGGGGGCTACTCCCTTGTCGCGCAGTTCACGCTGCAGGGCTTTCTTCCCCTTGCCGGAGTAGGTGTGGCGGGCGTGTACCCACTGTTCGGCAAAGGAGCTGTCGTCGATGAGACCGACTTCGGTGAGCCGGTCGATGGCCGCTGCGGTGACCTCGAGCCGGAAACCCTTCTCGCCGAGCCGTTTCTCCAGTTCGGCGCGGCTGCGAGCCCGCACGGCCAGCAACCGCAGGCAGGCGTCCTTGGCTTGTTCCACGGTGGCTCCGGGCCGGTCACCCGGGGCGAGCCGGCGTGTGCCGGCTCGCCGCTCGGGCTCTCCCGGTGGGGATCCGGCCGCCACCGGATCCACCTGCCGCCCGTCGTCACCACCGACGACGGTCGACAGGGAGTCTGTGTCGCGCCGCGTGGATCGGCGAGAACGCCGGGCGCGGCGGGGCGTCGCCGCCCCGCTCCCCCACTCTTCATGATCAACACCGGTTCGCGGGGCGGAATCGGTCCGATTGTGTTCATCGGTGAATCCGGTCGGGTGCGCGCGCTGCGGATCGCCCGCACCCGACCGAATTCCCTTCGCGCCCGAGGCGGCTCGTTCGGCACGAGCCGCCGGGGCGAGTTCGGTTGCCGACCCCGGTTCGCGCGTCACCTCCGACGTCAGCGACTGCGGTTGCACCTCGATACCGAGGCGAGCCAGCTGACGTCGCATGTCCTCGACCGGATCGGCCGGGTCGCGGCGTGCGCGGCCGGGGTTCGGCGTGCGCATCGGCTCAGAAGTCGGCGGGTGCGTCGGCCTCGGCGGTCAGATCCGCGCCGATGCCGAGCTTTTCCTTGATCTTCTTCTCGATCTCGTCGCGCACATCGGTGTTCTCCAGCAGGAACTTGCGGGCGTTCTCCTTGCCCTGACCCAGCTGGTCGCCCTCGTAGGTGTACCAGGAGCCGGACTTGCGGATGAAGCCGTGCTCGACACCCATGTCGATGAGCGAGCCCTCCTTGGAGATGCCGTGCCCGTAGAGGATGTCGAACTCGGCCTGCTTGAACGGCGGGCTCACCTTGTTCTTGACGACCTTCACGCGGGTGCGGTTACCGACCGCGTCGCTGCCGTCCTTGAGGGTTTCGATACGGCGCACGTCCAGGCGCACCGAGGCGTAGAACTTGAGCGCCTTACCACCGGTGGTGGTCTCGGGCGAGCCGAACATCACACCGATCTTCTCGCGCAGCTGGTTGATGAAGATGGCGGTGGTGCCCGACGTGCTCAGCGCGCCGGTCATCTTGCGCAGCGCCTGGCTCATCAGGCGGGCCTGCAGGCCGACGTGGCTGTCGCCCATCTCGCCCTCGATCTCGGCGCGCGGCACCAGGGCCGCGACCGAGTCGATGACGATGATGTCGATGGCACCCGAGCGCACGAGCATGTCGGCGATCTCGAGGGCCTGCTCACCGGTGTCGGGCTGGGAGACGAGCAGTGCGTCGGTGTCGACGCCCAGCTTGCGGGCGTAGTCGGGATCGAGCGCGTGCTCGGCGTCGATGAAGGCGGCGACACCGCCCGCGGCCTGGGCATTGGCCACCGCGTGCAGCGCGACGGTGGTCTTACCCGAGGATTCCGGGCCGTAGATCTCGACGACGCGACCGCGCGGCAACCCGCCGATCCCGAGCGCGACGTCGAGGGCGATGGAACCGGTCGGGATGACGGAGATGGGCTGGCGGGCCTCTTCGCCCAGGCGCATGACCGCGCCCTTGCCGAAGCTCTTCTCCACCTGAGCCAGCGCCAGTTCCAGCGCTTTGTCGCGATCGTAGGCCTGCGGTGCCATGATGTGGTCCCCTTCTCGAGGTGAGTGTCTCTCTGGTTGGCGCCCACAGTAGAGGGCGGCACCGACAAGTTCTGTCGCCAAGATTAGTCGAACACTCTTTCGAGTCAAGCGACGCGCCCGCAAACACGCCACGACCGTCGTCAGTGCTGCGGCAGCACCGATTCGTCGCCCTCGGCACGCGGCCCGAGGATCCGCCGTTGCGACTGTTCGATGCGCACATCGTTGATGCTCGCCTCGCGCCGGGCCATCCGCCCGTCGGGCGCGAACTCCCACTGTTCGTTGCCGTAGCTGCGCCACCACTGTCCGGTGTCGTCGTGCCATTCGTACTGGAAGCGCACGGCGATGCGGTTGTCGTGGAAGGCCCACAGATCCTTGCGCAGTGCGTAGCCGTTCTCGGTGGCCCATTTGCGGGTGAGGAACTCGACGATCGCGGCGTGGCCGGTGAAGAACTCGTCGCGGTTGCGCCACACCGAATCCTCGGTGTAGGCGGCGGCGACCCGCTCGGGATCGCGGGTGTTCCAGGCGTTTTCGGCAGCGCGCACCTTGGCACGGGCGGAATCGAGGTCGAAGGGAGGCAGCGGTGGTCGCACAGTGTCGCCTTTCATGGGTTGTGCGGTGACAGTTCGGGTGCGCCGAAGCGCAGCGGTAGCGCGCCGGGGCGTTCGATCACTTGCTCGACGGTGTAGTCGACGGCGCATTGTGCACCGGTGGTGAGATCGGCGGTGTCCCAGATGATTTCGGCCCGGCCGGTGAGTTGCAGCAGCGCACCGGTCGACCAGTCGGCGATCAGTAAACCGCACCGCGGGTGGACGGCGAGGTTGCCGAGGGTCATGAACATCGAGTTGCCGCGATAGTCCGGCCAGCGCAGCCGGGTCGGCGACAGCAGCTCGAGGAAGCCGGGGTTGCCGCCGCGGTGGGAGGCATCGGCGTGCCCGTCGGCGTCGGCGGTGGCGACGAAGAAGGTGTCGGCGGCGGCGATCATCGCCCCCTGCTCCGCGGTGAGTTCCGTGCCGTGCCGCGCCGGACCGGCTTGCCCGGCCGACACAGCGCGGATCTCTCGGCGGGAGATGTATTTCGGGCAGTTCGCGTACACCTGTTCGGTGGTGATCCGTACGCCACCGGGTAGTGGCGTCGCGGTCCCGTTCACGCGCATCCGGCGCCGCCGCTGCGCCTGCACGGCGATCATCCCGACCGCGATAGCGCCGGTCAGCGCGCCGGACAGGGGGTCGTCGTCACCGGGTAGCGCGGCGATGTCGATGGTGGTGTCGTCGATCGCGTGGACGAATCCGGCGGGTCCGGTGAGCGGACTCGCCCACAGTCGCCCCGCCGCGTCGGCCGCCGCGAGGACGACCATCGGCTGCTCGGCGAGGAAGTCCGCGGCCACGGCCGGGATTCCGGTGCGGATCGAACGCCCGACACGATCGGCGATCCCGGCCTGGCCGAGGCGTTGCTGCACGGCCAGCTCACCCGGATGGAACATGACGACTCCTCAGAAGAAGCCGCAGGTCGGCGCGCTACCCGCGGGGGCGGGTGCGGCTTCGGCGCCGGCCGGGGCGTACACCTCGAGCCGGATGCCGTCGGGGTCGGCGAAGAAGATCCCGCCCGAGGACGCGCCCTCACCATGAGCTACCACCCCTTCATGGAAGAACTCCGTGGCGAGCTCCCGCAGCGCCGACTCGACGGCGCGCACCGAGTCGAGGTCGGCGACCTGGAAGGCGAGGTGATGCAGTCCCGGTGCGCCGGTGGCGAATTCGCCGGTGCTCTGCTGCCACAGCGTGAGCATCAGCACGCCGTCGATACCGAGGAAGGCCCAGCGGCGTGCACCGTCGGCGCCGCTGCCGAGTTCCTCGAAGCCGAGACCACGGCGATAGAACTCCGCGGAGCGGTCGAGGTCGGTGACATTGAGCCCGATGTGGCCGGTGGTGAGCGCGGGAGCGGTGACGGCGGTCATGAGTCCTCCAGGAATGCGTAACTATCTATGATTGTTTTGATGGTTAGAACATAGGACGACAGAGCACCGCCGTCAACCCTTGAAATATTTTTTGATGGTTAGGAGCGCGAGTTGATAGCCTCAGACATGCGCGATCCCCGTCCGCACACCGGCGAACCACCTGCTCTGGACCTGCTCAACACCCGATGGGCAGGCGCCGAACCCGGCGATCTGCTGGCCGATCTCGACGGATTGCGCACCTGGCTGGCCCTGCTCGACCTGACCGACCGGGTACCCGCCGACGAGCACACCCTCACCGCGCTGCACACCGCGCGCGACGCCGTACACGACGCGGTCACGCGCGCCGACCACACCGCCCTCAACCGGGTTCTCGACCAGGGCCGCATTCGCCGCGAACTCACCGACGACGGCCCACGCGACATCCCCGAAGTGGCCGACCCCGCCTGGCTACCCGGCTGGCTCGCCGCCGACAACCTGCTGCGACTGATCGGCGAAGCGCCGCAACGGATCCGCCAGTGCGCCCACCCCGACTGCGTGCTCTTCTTCTACGACACGTCCAAGAACGGCACCCGCCGCTGGCACTCCATGGCGACCTGCGGCAACCGCGCCAAGGCCGCCCGCCACTACGCCAAGAGCGGGTGAGCGTTCAGAACAATTCGTCGAGCAGGCGGTAGTAGTCGAGTTTGTCCGCCTCGGGTTCGGTCAGGCCGTAGGCCGCGCGGAACGCCGTCACCGCGTCGGCACCGAAATCCTCGCCGAGGTCGCGTTCGGCCAGGGCGAGGTCGCGGTAGCGGTCGGCGCGGCCGAGCTCGGCGACGTCGATCAGCACACCACCGGCCAGCACATTGCCCGGGGTGAAATCGCCGTGCGCGACGACGAGGTCCTCGTCCGCCGGACGACGGCGGACCAGTTCCGCGAGCAGCTCGGCCGGTGTCCGATCGCGGTGATCGGGGTCGAAATCGTCGGCGTCGACGAACCCCTCGACGACATTGCGGTGCGCCCGCGCGAGGGTGACGTCGAGCCCGGCGTCGAACGGGCAGTCCGCTACCGGCAGGTCGTGCAGGGCACGCAGCCGCGAACCGAGCAGCGTCCCGGCGGCGACCGGGTCGGGTGCCTGCGACGACACCGAACCACCGCCGACATCCGCGAGAACCAGCACGTCCTCGGCGAACGCCGCCACCTCGGGAACGGCGATGCCCTTGTCGCGCAACCAGATCAGGCGCTCGTGTTCGGCGACGGCGCGCGGGCCGCGTTTGATCCAGTACTCCCCCGCCCGCAGCACATTGCCGCCGCGGCCCTCGTGCTCGTCGGACCAATCGGCCAGCGGTCCGACCAAGGCGATCACCTCGGGCGGCAAGGGCAGAGCCAGCTCGTCGAGGTGGTCGAGCGCAGCCCTGGTGGACTCGATCAGCTCGGAGTCACCGTCGGCCACCCGCAACCGCATCGCCTCGTTGAGCAGCTCGCGCGCTTCGTCGGGCCGGTGCTGTTCGGCCAGCGATTTGCCCAGGTGATGGGCCGCGAAGGAGACCAGTTCGGGGTCGAGGGCGCGGCTGGCGTCCAGCGCCCGGCGGTACAGGATCTCGGCGCGACCGGGTTCACCCTGATAGCGGTACACATCGGCCAGATTGATCCACACGGTGATGCGACGGCGCTCGGTATCGGCCAGCTCGAGGGCCTGATCCAGGCGGTCGAGCGCCTCGTCATAGCGCCCGAGCAGCATCAGCGCGATGCCGAGCCTGCGCAATCCACCGAAGTCGTGCGGGTCGGCGGCGGCGACACGGGCGGCGAGGGATTCGGCGTCGACCGGGATCATCCGCAATCGTTCGTCGAACCGGTAAGGACGTGCCGACGAGTTCTGCGCTGTCACGGACATAGTCTGGTCACCACCGGTTTCTGGGGACGTCGAAGTCGGCACACAGCGCCCGCCACACCTCGCGCGGGTCGACTCCCGCGTCGATCGCGGCCGCACCGGTCATCCCGAAGGCCGGAAGGACGTGATCGGCCAGCATGGCGTCGGCGCGCGCAACGCCGAACTCGGTGTGCATCAGCTCCTGGAATTCGGTCAACCGCACCTTGCCCAAGATACTCGCGCTGTCGCGCACCTGTCAGGACGCCGGTCCAGTGCCACGGGTCAACCGAGGGCGCGGCCGTTGTGAGGCCGGCAGGTTCCTCAGACCGTGGCCCCGATGCGATGACAGATCTCGACCGGGTCGGCGACCTCGTCCAGGCCGTCCGCGGCCCGGCGCGCGGCGGCGGCGAACGCCTTGTCGTCGAGGACCTGCCGCACGGCCGCGGCGACGGCGTCCGGGGTGAGCGGCCGGATCAGCAGCGAACTGCCCTGGCGCACCGCACGATTGGCCAACTCCCACTGGTCACCGCCGCCGGGCACGGTCACCACCGGCACCCCGGCGGAGAGTGATTTCGCGAGCAACCCGTGCCCGCCCCCGCCGACGACCACCGCGGCGTGGGTGAGCAGTTCGTCCTGGCGGCCCAGACCTGCCGTCGCCCAGGCGGGCAGGTCTGCCGGTGGGGTGTCGAGCATCGAAACCGCTGCGCGCACACCGAGTCCGGACAGGCCGTCGAGCACCGTCTCGGCCATGCCCGCCACCCCGGTGTGGGCGGTGGACGGGGCGACCATCACCAGTGGTTCGTCGCCGGGTGGCAGTTCGAGCACGGCATCGGTGGGTTCCCAGAGCAGCGGGCCGACGACGTAGGTGTCGGCGGGCCAATCGGGTCGTGGGAGCTCGAGGGCGGGCAGCGTGGCGATGAGGCGGGCGGCGGGGCCCGGGTCCTCGGCGGGCAGCCCGATTTTCACCCGCGCCGCCGAACGCTGCCGCTCACCGGCCCGCACCGCGCGGTCGGTCATGGTGCGCAGTACGGTGTCGCGCAATCGGCCGCGCACTCCCTCGCCCGGTGCCAGGCCACTCCCGATCGGCGGCAGACCTTTCGACGGAAGGTACAGCGGGTGCGGTGACAGCTCCACCCATGGCACGCCGAGGCGTTCGGCCGCGAGACCGCCGCCGGCGGTGAGCACATCGGAGACGACCAGGTCGGGCAGCATGGCACCGAGTTCGGGCAGGTTCTCGGTGGCGATATAGGCGGCGCGTTCGTGGATGCGGGCACCCGCGTCGGTGTCGTCGTCAGCCGGGCGCGGCGCGAGCCCTTTGAGTTTGCGCACACCGATGCCCGCGGCCCGCGCCGCGTCGAGCCACCGGGGACCGGTGAACAACACCGGCTCGTCTCCGGCGTCCAGCAACCGCAGACACAACGCGATCGCGGGAAACGCATGCCCTGGGTCGGGCCCGGCTACCACAGCTACTCGCATGCGCCTCACCATGCCATATCCGCAGGACGCACGGTCGTGACCCCGTCGACACAGCCCACATCGGCCGATGCCGGGCCGACCCGCCCACGCGCCCAAGACAATCGGGTGGCGTCACCGAGTCCGGCGTGCGCTCAGCCTGCGAAGGTGAACAGCTCGAAACCGACTGCGTGCGCGGCGGGAAAGCCGTCCTTGGGACCCGTGGCCATCGCCACGATCTCGTCGACCTGTTCTTCCACCGGGGCCGGGTTCAGCACCTGCAGATAGCGCCGATGCGCGGCCAGGCTGGCCCGTGCCTTGTCCAGCTGATCACTCACGTCCACCGCGTGGGTGGCGACCGGGCCGACCACGGCGGCCCAGCGCGCGGACCACGGTGCCAGATCGGCGATCTCGGGGAAGATCCATTCATTGCCCGCGTCGGAGATCGCGTCCATCGCCGAGCGTCCGACGGCCCGGTGATCGGCACTGTTCACGAAGCCGGGCGCCCAGGTGTCGCCGAAATTGAACAGCACGACCATCTCGGGGCGGTGCCTGCGGATCGCGGCGGCCAGGTCGCGGCGCAGCGGCAACCCCTCCTCGATGCGCCCGTCGGGGTAGTCGAGGAATTCCACGGTGTGCACGCCCACTTCGCGGGCGCCCGCGATCTCCTCGGACTCCCGCAACGGCGCCGCCTGCGCGGGCGGCACACCCGCGATCCCGGCCTCGCCTCGGGTGACCAGCAGATAGCGAATGTCCTTGCCCTGCTTCGTCCATCGCGCGACCGCCGCCGCCGCACCGTATTCGATGTCGTCCGGATGCGCGACGATCACGAGTCCGCGCTGCCAATCCTCGGGTAGCTGTTCCACCCCGCCCATGCTAGGGCTAGATCTTGCTGACCGGCGTCTTGTCGCCCGACCCCGTCACCGCCTTGTACAGCAGGTACAGCCCGGTGCCGATCGCGGCGAGCACCAGAATCGGCAGCACCGCCTCGAGGATCGCCCCGATGATCCAGAACGCGATGACCGCTACGACGACGATGCCGATGACCTTGAAAACCATGATGTGACTCCTCGGTGTCCGCGACCGCACAGCCGCGATCGACACCTTCGATGCTGCCACCGCCGGGGGCGTAAATCACCAGGTCAGCGCGGATATCCGGGTAGAGATCAGGGTTCACCCCGAGACTCGCGCCATCGCCATCTACCGTAAATCCATGAACTACCTGGCTCTGCTGCGTACCGAACTCACCACGTTCGGCGAGCTGATCACCGACGACGTCGATCTCAGTGCACCCGTTACGACCTGCGGCGACTGGACCTTCTACGATCTGGTCGATCACATGGGTCGGGGTAATCAGTGGGTGGTCACCGCCGTCACCGAGCTTCGTGGCGACGACGACGGCCGGCCGGCGCCGAAAAATCCTGCGGCCCTGCGCAAGTGGTACGACGAGTCCGCCGACGCCCTCGCCGCGACTCTGTCGGCCGATCCCGAACAGGAAGCGTGGACCTTCACCAGTGCCATGCCTCGCACGGTCGGCTTCTGGCGCCGTCGCCGCGCCCACGAGACGCTGATGCACCGGTGGGACGGTCAGCACGCGCTCGGGAAGGCCGAGCCGTTCGAGCGGGCGATCGCCGAGGACGGCATCGATGAGGTCTTCGAGCTGTTCGCACCCCGGATGGTCCACCGCGGCCTGGCCACCGAACCGGATGTGGCGCTGCGCATTCGTACCACCGACACCGATCGCTTCTGGACCTACGGTCCGGGCGAACCGGTCGCCGAGCTGGCGGGTACGGCGTCGGATCTGCTGCTCGCGCTGTGGGCTCGCATTTCGCCCGACGACCAGGGTCTGCGCTGGGACGGCGACCGTGCCGCCGGGCTGCGCGTCCTCGCCGGGCCCTTGGTTCCATAAGCGCCCCGCCGAACCGGACAAGCGTCCATAATCGGGTTCGACTGCGAGGAGGACCGATGGAACCGATCGTCACGATTACCGGCGGCGCGATCCGGGGCACGACCGAAGGCGGCGTCACCCGGTTCCTCGGTGTGCCGTACGCGGCGGCGCCGGTGGGGCCGCGACGGTTCCGGTTGCCCGAACCGGTGGAGCGCTGGGAGGGGGTGCGCGAGGCGGCGAGTATGGGCCCGACGTGCGCGCAGTCGCCGTATCCCGCGCCGATCCACGCCCTGATCGGCAGCGACGGCATCCCTGGCGACGACTACCTCAACCTCAATGTCTGGACACCCGATATGGGCGGTGCGGGCCTGCCGGTGCTGGTGTGGATTCATGGCGGCGCGTTCGTGCGCGGGTCCAACGCCCGCCGGATCTACGACGGCACCGCGTTCGCGCGCGACGGAGTGGTCATGGTGTCGATCAACTACCGCCTGGGGATCTCCGGATTCGCGGAGCTCGACGGCGCGCCGTCGAATCGTGGCCTGCACGACCAGCTCTGCGCGCTGCGCTGGGTGCGGGACAACATCGCCGCCTTCGGTGGCGACCCGGACAATGTGACGATCTTCGGGGAGTCCGCGGGCGGTATGAGTGTGGCCGCGCTGATGGCGGCGCCGCAGTCGGCGGGACTGTTCCGCCGGGCGATCGTGCAGAGCGGCAACGGATCCGTCGCCGCCGAAGCCGACGACGCGCGCCTGGTTTCGGCCGCGCTGGCCGGACACCTCGGAATCACACCCACCGCGGCGGATTTCGGTGCACTCGGTCCGGCCGACTTGTGCTCGGCGCAGAACGCCGTCGCGCTCGCGCTGATGACCGACCCCGACCCCCAACGGTGGGGCACCTCGGTGGTCGAGCGCGGCCTGGGCATCATGAGCCTGTTCCCGGTGGTCGACGGGGATGTCGTCGAGGGCACCCCCACCGAGGTACTCGCGGCCAACCCGCAGCGCCGGGTTCCGCTCGTCGCGGGCACCACCGCCGACGAATTCCGCTTCTTCACGGTGCCCACCGGGATCACCGCGGGCGTCGATGCCGACAGCTTGCCGTTCGTGCTGGCCCGCTACGGCATCGATCCGTCGGTGGCACACACCTATTCGCGGCAACGCCCCGATGCCGCACCGGCCGAGATCTTCAACGCGATCCTCACCGACTGGTGTTTCCGCGCGGGCACCATGGACCTCGCCGAAACCAATGCCGCCACCGCGGCGACCTACGTCTACGAGTTCGCTTGGCCCACAGCACTGCCCGGCCTCGGCGCCTGCCATGTGCTGGAAGTCCCGTTCGTCTTCGACGCCGTGGACAACGCCCACACCCTCACCGGGCCGACCCCGCCGCAGCCGCTGGCCGACGAAATCCACGCAGCCTGGGTCTCTTTCGCCACACATGGCAGCACGGGCTGGTCGGCGTTCACTCCGGCAGAGAAGAACGTCCGCATCTTCGACCACCCCGCGTCGTCCACGGTCGACAATCCGCGCGCCGAGGAGCTAGCCGCCCTCCGTCAGGCGATTCGCTCCTGAGAACCGGACTGCTCGGCAGGTCTGTCGAGTCGGGCCGCCCGACCCGGGATACCCGCTGCGCGAGTATGGGATCCGTACGGGCGAGATTTCAGCGGGGAAGATCGGGCGACGACAAGCCGGGTCCGTCGGCCATCTCGGTGAGGGCCTGCGCCCAGCCGTCGAGGCGGTCGGCGGCTTCGCGCAGGTCGGCGACGATGCCGTTGAACTGGTAGGCGACGACGGTGTCCTCCGGGACGGCCAGGATGCGGGCGGCCGCCGCGACGAGCTGTTCGTATTCCACGACGCCGGTTTCCAGGCGCGCGAGCACGGCGGTGACCGTGGTCTTCAACGCCGACACCGTCTCCGGGTTCGCCCGACCCACTGTGTCGGCGGCCTGTTCCATGGCGACCACGTCGGCGGCCAGCGCGTGCAGGGCCGCGGCGCCGGAGTTCGCCGTAGCGAGCAGATCGCGCAACTCGTCCTCGGGGAGGCGCCTGGTGCGCGCGATCTGGGAACCGAGTCCGTGCAGCGCGCGTTCGGCGCGGATCAGCCGCTGGATCGGCGACCGGGCCGCCGACCGCAGTCCCGGTGATTTGCGTGGCACGAAGGTCGCCTGCGGCAACGGCTGACTGCGGGTGCGCAGATACCGCCGCGCATTCACCGCGGCGCCGGTCACGAAAGCCACTGCCCCACCACCGATGACGACCACCGCCCACGCCGGCGCCGACACCACGGCCAACCCCACCGCGCCGACCGTCGTGATCCCCGAAGCCGTACCCAGCTGGAAACTGCGCCTGCGCATCCGGCGGCGACGCCGCAACTCACGCTCGCGGGGGTCGGCCCAGCGCCGCACCGCGACGAGCGCCTGCTCGCCCACTCCGCGCAGTGTCGCCGGAACCCCGCCGTTCATCGTCGACTGCACAACCGCCATCGGATCGGCGACCTCGATCCGGTCGCGCCGCGTTCTGCCGCTCATCGTGATCCTTCCACCTACCCAGAGTGCCACGCGGGTACGACAACCTCACCCTGAACAGGGCCGGGCCGCCGGTCGGCGTTCGACGCCCGCGACGGGCGCGAGTATCGAGCGTCGGCCGACGGCCCGAGGTGGCGTGACTACTGCTGAGCCGCCTGGCCACCCTTGTTGATCTGCGGCGCCGCGGGCTGCTGCGTGGCCGGGTCGATGGCCGCGTTGTTCCCGGTGGGCAGGGCATCGCCGCGCATGGAGGCACGGATCTGCTCGAGCTTGCTGTGCCCGGCCATCTGGATGCTGGCCTGCTGCACCTCCATCATCCGGCCCTGCACCGAGTTCTGGGCCAGCTCAGCCGAACCGAGGGCGTTGGCGTAGCGGCGTTCGATCTTGTCGCGCACGGCGTCGAGGCTGGGGGTGGAACCGGGCGCGGACAGGGTGGAGTCCATCTGCTGCAGCGAGGCCGAGACCTGCTCCTGCATCTTGGCCTGCTCGAGCTGGCTGAGCAGCTTGGTGCGTTCGGCGACCTTCTGCTGCAGCATCATCGCGTTCTGCTCGACCGCCTTCTTGGCCTGTGCGGCGGCCTGCAGGGACTGGTCGTGCAGCACCTTGAGGTCTTCCACCGACTGCTCGGCGGTGACCAGCTGGGCGGCGAACGCCTCGGCGGCGTTGGTGTACTGGATCGCCTTCTCGGTGTCGCCCGCGGCCTGCGCCTGATCGGCCAGGGTGACGGCCTGGCGGGCATTGGCGTTGAGCTTTTCGACCTCGTCGAGCTGGCGGTTCAGCTTCATCTCCAGCTGACGCTGGTTGCCGATCACCGACGCCGCCTGCTGCGACAGCGCCTGATGCTGACGCTGCGCCTCCTCGATCGCCTGCTGGATCTGGACCTTCGGATCCGCATGCTCTTCGATCTTGGAGTCGAAAAGGGCCATCATGTACTTCCAGGCCTTCACGAACGGATTAGCCATCGATTGATCCCGCCTCCATCTGTGCGTCGCTCGTGCGACTGGTGGTGCGCGACCGTCACGCACCAGATATGTGCTTATCCTTCACCATGCGGCACCCGGACCGATATGACCGGCCCACTCGACGCCTGATGAGAATCTATCCGCTCTCACCAGTAGTGCGCAGCGTCACGCGGGTTCGCCGCGTCACATCCCTTTCACCAATACCAGCATCTCGGCCCGCGGGGCCGGGATGACGATGCGGGTGTCCTCGGCGATCCCGATGCGCGCGTCCACGTCGGCCTGCGCGCTCGCGGTGGCCGACGGCTCGGCGGGCACCGGTTCGGCGACGGGTTCGGCCACGGGCTCGGTGAGCGCGGGTTCGCGGGGCGCGGAGCCGTCGGCTCCGGCCATGATGGTGCTCACGTCCCACAGCACCCGCGACAACGGCACGTCGAGTGCCTCGCAGATGGCGGCGAGCAGTTCACTGGAGGCTTCTTTGCGGCCGCGCTCCACTTCCGACAGATAGCCGAGGCTCACGCGCGCCGAGGTCGACACCTCGCGCAGCGTCCGATGCTGGGCCAGACGCGCACGCCGCAGACTGTCCCCGATTGCCTCCCGCAGCAGCGTCATCTCGTTCTCCTCCACCTCGGGTCACCGCCTCGGGCGGTGCTCACCTCTTTCTGGCACAACGTCGAGCAGCGGCCGAGGGTTCCCGGACGCGGCTAGTCCGTCGTCACATCGCCGTACCCACCGACACAGCGCAATAACTCCCCGATCGCGTTGTGCACCGCACCGATCCTGATGTTCCACCGGTCACCGTGCAGTTTCAACCGGCTCACCGCGCTGTGATCGGGTCCGGCTACTCCGAGGTATACCGTGCCGACCGGATGCCCGTCCTGGGAATCGGGTCCAGCGACCCCGGTGAGGCCGATCCCCCAGTCCGCCGCGCAGCGTTCGCGCGCGCCCACGGCGAGCTGTTCGGCGGTGGACGCCGCGACCGCGCCCTCGACGCGCAGCACCTCTTCGTCCACCCCCGCCAGCCGGTGCTTGAGGTCGGTGGCGTAGACGACGAGCCCGCCGCGCAGCACCGCACTGGCGCCGGGCACCCCGGCGATCGTCGCGGCGAGCAGCCCCGCGGTGAGCGATTCGGCGGTGGCGACGGTCTGGCCCGCGGCCGTGAGTGCCGCGACCAGCTCGGCGACCGGCGCACCGGCGATCAGGGGGTCGTTCACCCGCGCGACTCGTTGCGCGCGCGACCACCCGCCACCCATACCCGCACGGCCTGGCCGACGTAGTCGAGGCCGGTGATCACGGTGAGCGCCACGGCCAGGTACATCAGCACCATGCCCGCGGTGGCGAACGCACCGGACAGTGGCAGCACCAGCAGGGCGATGGCCACCGATTGCACGAGTGTCTTGAGTTTGCCGCCGCGCCCGGCCGGGATCACTCCGCGGCGCACCACGACCAGCCGCAGCAGGGTGATGCCGAGTTCGCGGCCGCAGATGACCAGGGTGATCCACCAGGGCAGATCACCGAGGATCGAGAGCCCGATCAGGGCCGCGCCGATCAGCGCCTTGTCGGCGATGGGGTCGGCGAGCTTGCCGAAATCGGTGACGAGACCGTATTTGCGGGCGAGTTGCCCGTCGAACCGGTCGGTGATGGCGGCGAGTCCGAAGACGGCCGCCGCGATCACGCGCCAGCGGGTGTCGTGCCCGCCGTCGGCGAACAGCGCGAGCACGAACAGCGGCACCAGGACGATGCGCGCCACCGTCAGCACGTTCGCGATATTGACCACCGGGACCTGATGTTCGGACATCCCCGGTAGCCGCCCCGTCTCGCGTTCGATCTCCTCGGGTCGCACGCTCATGCTGCGTCTTCTCGGCATGGTCGGGCGCCCTCCGTGGTCACGCACGCTTCCGCCGCCAGGCGCTGACCTCTCATGCCCCCGCCCTCTCGGCACTCACCGGCACTGCGCCGAATATCGGGTGTGTCGCGCGATGTTTGCTCACGCGTGCAGTGCCGTATTCCCCGGTCGCCGGGCCCGGCGCGATGCGATGAGCGGAACGACAGGATGTGCGGCACATGTTCAGACTATCGGTAACCGGGCCGACTACTGTGCACCCCATGACTTCACGGGGACCAGCAGGTGGTCCGACCAGCGACGCGCACCCGTCCGCGCCTACCGTGGCGCCAGTTCGAGACGTCACCGTGCGACGAGCGCGAACCTCGGATGTCCCCGAGATCAAACGTCTGGTCGACGAGTACGCCGGCCGGATCCTGCTGGAGAAGAACCTGGTCACCCTGTACGAGTCGGTGCAGGAATTCTGGGTTGCCGAGGTCGAGGGCCGGGTCGTGGGATGCGGCGCGCTGCACGTGTTGTGGGCCGATCTGGGTGAGGTGCGCACAGTCGCGGTCGATCCGGTGGTCAAGGGGTGCGGGGTGGGCGGCGCGGTGGTGCGTCAGCTGGTCGAGGTGGCACGGGAGCTGCAGTTGCAGCGGGTGTTCGTGCTCACCTTCGAGGTCGACTTCTTCGGCAGGCACGGTTTCGTGGAGATCGACGGCACGCCGGTGACCGCCGAGGTGTACGCGGAGATGTGCCGTTCCTACGACACCGGTGTCGCCGAGTTCCTCGACCTGAGTTTCGTGAAGCCGAACACCCTCGGCAACACCCGCATGCTGCTCACCCTGTAGATACCCACCGCGAGAAAGTTGATCGACGTGCCGATCTTCGCCGTCCACTACACCTACACCGAGGCCACCGCGGCCGAGCGGACAACCAACCGGCCGGAGCACCGGGGCTGGCTGAATGCCCTGGTCGACGCGGGCACCGTGCTCACCAGCGGCCCGTACCCGGACGGTTCGGGCGCCCTGCTGCTGTTCCGGGCCGAGGACAAGTCCTCGCTCGAGCAACTGCTCACCGAGGACCCGTTCGCGAAACTCGGCCTGATCGAGGACGTGCGCGTGGTCGAGTGGCTGCCCGTGATGGGCGCCTTCTCCGAATAGCCCGCACACGCGAACAGCCCGGAACCCCACGGGTTCCGGGCTGTTCCGCGTCGGTCAAACAGACGTGCGGCGGGTCTTCAGCAGGCTCGCCACCGTCGCGATCACGAGAATTCCGAGGATCACGCTCAGCGACACCGGCGTGGAGATCTCCGGCACGCTCACGTGCTCGCCGCCGTTGATGAAGCTCAGAGTGTTCTCGTGCAGCGCGTGCAGCACCAGCTTCACACCGATGAACGCCAGGATGGCGGCCAGACCGTAGGACAGGTACACCAGCCGGTCCAGCAGCCCACCGATGAGGAAGTACAGCTGACGCAGACCCATCAGGGCGAAAGCGTTGGCGGTGAACACCAGGTACGGCTGCTCGGTGAGACCGTAGATGGCCGGAATCGAGTCGAGGGCGAAGAGCAGGTCGGCGAAACCGATGGCCAGCAGCGCCATCAGCAGCGGGGTGACCACTCGTTTGCCGTCGATCTTGGTGATCAGTTTGTCGCCGTCGTACTGGTCGGTGGTCGGCAGCACCCGCTTGGCCAGCGCGACGATGCGGCTGTCGCGCTGCTCCTCGTGCTCGGCCTCGTGCCCGCTCTCGCGCAGCAGCTTGATCGCGGTGTAGATCAGGAACGCGCCGAACAGGTAGAACACCCAGCTGAACGCGCTGATCGCGGCCGCGCCGACGGCGATGAACACACCGCGCATCGCCAGGGCGAGCACGATGCCGATGAGCAGCACCTTCTGCTGGTACATCCGCGGCACCGCGAAGGTGGTCATGATGATGAGGAAGATGAACAGGTTGTCCACCGAGAGCGCCTTCTCGGTGACGAAACCGGCGTAGTACTCCCCGGCGAAGGTGCCGCCCCATTTCCAGGCGACGTACCCGCCGAACAGCAGAGCGAGGCCGATGTAGACGGCCGACCAGATGCCCGATTCCTTGAAGGTCGGTTCGTGCGGCGTGCGCACGTGAGCGAAGAAGTCGAAGACGAACAGTCCGAGGATCACCAAGCCGGTGATCACCCATTCGAGCGTGGTCACATCCATGAAGTGGTCCGATCGATGAGGTTCATGCCGTCCATCATGTCCAATATGTCCGTTTCAGCCAACTTTGCGGAGCGATTGCCCGCCATGATTCCACACACAGCCGCGCCAACCCGTCCACGCCGGTAGCCGAGCCGAAAACCCGTTTCGCCTCGTCACGGCCGCTGCTACCGTCGACACATCGACCACCCACCGGCACCGCGAGAGGAGTCAGCCGTGACCGCCGAGTACAACCATTTCGCCGCGATGTCACGGCTGCCCGAGGACGCCGCGCTCCCCCAGCGCGTGTCGCGCGCGGGCATCGGCAACTGACCCGAGCCCGCCTCCGGCCGCTCCCCGCGATCGGCACTCCGCGCCCCGGTCCCTCCTCGTTCGTCGCCGCTCGCTGACGGCACGGTCAGAGCAAACCAGCAGTGCGCTATTCGCCGTCCCCGGAATCCGCCGGATCGCCGCCACGGATCGACCACAGCAGACCATCGAGTTCGTCGGGCTTCACCAGCACGTCGCGTGCCTTGGAGCCCTCGCTCGGGCCGACGACACCTCGGGTCTCCATGAGGTCCATCAGCCGGCCCGCCTTGGCGAAACCGACACGCAGTTTGCGCTGCAGCATGGAGGTGGAGCCGAACTGTGAGGTGACCACCAGTTCCACCGCCTGCAGCAACACGTCCATGTCGTCACCGATATCGGGGTCGACGTCCTTGGTCTCGCCCGCCTTGGCGGCGGTGACGCCCTCCTGGTACTCCGGTTCGGCCTGGGTCTTGCTGTACTCGACGACCGCCTGGATCTCCTCGTCGGAGATGAAGGCACCCTGCAGACGCGTCGGCTTACCCGCGCCCATCGGCAGGAACAGGCCGTCACCCATGCCGATCAGCTTCTCCGCGCCCGGCTGATCGAGGATGACCCGCGAGTCGGTGAGCGAGGACGTCGCGAACGCCAGCCGCGAGGGCACGTTGGTCTTGATCAGACCGGTCACCACATCGACCGAGGGCCGCTGAGTGGCCAGCACCAGGTGGATGCCCGCCGCACGCGCCTTCTGGGTGATCCGCACGATCGCGTCCTCGACGTCACGCGGGGCCGTCATCATCAGGTCGGCGAGCTCGTCGACGATGGCGAGGATGTACGGGTAGGGCCGGTAGACCCGCTCGCTGCCGAGCGGAGCGGTGATCTTGCCCGAGCGCACGTTCTTGTTGAAGTCGTCGATGTGGCGGACCTTGTTGGCCTGCATGTCCTGGTAGCGCTGTTCCATCTCCTCCACCAGCCAGGCCAGCGCGGCGGCGGCCTTCTTGGGCTGGGTGATGATGGGCGTGATCAGGTGCGGAATGCCCTCGTAGGGCGTGAGTTCCACCATCTTCGGGTCGATCAGGATCATCCTGACCTCTTCGGGGGTGGCCCGGTGCAGCAACGAGATCAGCATCGAGTTGACGAAGCTGGACTTACCGGAACCGGTGGAACCCGCCACCAGCAGGTGCGGCATCTTGGCCAGATTCGCCGACACGAACTCACCCTCGATGTTCTTGCCGAGGCCGATCACCAGCGGATGGTGGTCGTTGCGGGTGTGCGGCGATTTGAGCACGTCGGCCAGGCGGACCAGTTCGCGGTCGGCATTGGGTACCTCGATACCCACCGCCGACTTGCCCGGAATGGGTGCGAGCAGGCGCACGTTCTCCGTCGCCACGGCGTAGGCGAGGTTGCGGGCCAGGGCGGTGATCTTCTCGACCTTCACGCCGGGGCCGAGCTCCACCTCGTACCGGGTGACGGTCGGCCCGCGCACGAATCCGGTGACCGCGGCGTCGATCTTGAACTGCACCAGGACCTCGGTGATCGCCTCGATCATCGATTCGTTGGCGGCCGAACGCTTCTTGGGCGGGTCGCCGTCGAGCAGCAGGCTCAGCGGCGGCAGCGAGTAGTCGCCGTCGACCACACGATCGGTGACGAACTCCGGTTCCGGCGGTGGCGGTGGTGTCTGGTCGACGGGTGCGGGAGCCGGACGCTTGCGGGCCCGTTTCGGCGCGGGAGCGGGCGGCTCCTCGACGATAGGTTTGGCATCGCGCAGCGGCGGCTCGCCCAGCGACTCGGTCACCGCGTCGGAACCGGCGAAATCGTCGGCCGCCGACGCTGCGCCGCGCCGGGACCGGTTGCGGTGCACCGGGAAACCGTCGGCGTCGTAGTTGGCCGGGTCGTAAGGGTCGCTGTCGTCGGCGTATTCGCCGAGGCCGAAGTATTCGCGCAACCGCGACGGCACCTCACGCACCGTGGTCCCCGTGAGCAACAGCACACCGAACACCATGGCCAGCAACAGAATCGGCATCGCCAGCCACGGGGTGAGCCCCTGGCCGAGCGGGCCGCCGATGGCGTAGCCGAGCGCGCCCGCGGCGCGCGAACGTCCGTGCGCGTCGGTGGGTGACCCGGCCGCCAGGTGCCAGATGCCGAGCGCGGGCAGGATCACCAGCAGACCGCCGAGGACCAGCCGTGGCCGGATCTCCGGATGCGGTTCGGTGCGCATCAGCACCACCGCGATCGCCACGAACAGCAGCGGCGCCACCGCGGCCGCCGACCCGGCGATCGCGCGCACGACGTCCTCGAGGAAACGCCCCACCGGGCCACCGGCCGACAACCACACCGCGGCGGCGATGATCACGCTCAACGCGATGAGCGCCAAGCCGATCCCGTCGCGACGATGCCCGTGCTCGAGTTCGCCGGCGCGGCTCAGCGTGCGGGTGGTGGCGCCGAGGCCGCGCGCGAGCATCGTCCAGCCGCTGGTGATGCCCCGGCCGATGACGGCCAGCGGTGCGGTGTTCGAGGCGCGTTTGACGGGTCTGCGGGCGGGGGTGGTTCGCCCACGCGCGGCCGACGACGCTCGCGGTGTCGTCGAACGAGACCGCGCCGACGGCGTCTGCCCCCTGCTCGATCCCGCCCGCGCACGAGAGGTCGTGGTGCTGCGGGACTTACCTGCCATGACGATCAGGCTAGCCGCTCGCACACCATCGAGACCATCCGCAACACTGGTCCCACGGGTGATGTGACCGCCGATACGCGCCGGACCCGCAGGTCGCGGGCCCGCCGGTCAACGCGCGGAAATACCGGATCGAGGGCGTTTCGCGGCCCGTCGCTTACCGAATCCTTGCCGATTTCCAGTATTTCGGCCGATCTGGGCTGCCAGCGGTGGCGCGGGCAGCACACCGCTCGGTACTTTGACTGCGCTCCATCGGGTCGTCGACCCATGCGTATGAAGGGGAACAAGTGAAGAGAATGCTCACCAGCGCGGCCGTGCTGGGTGCCACCGTCGCGACCATGTTCGCGGGGCACATCGCACCGGCGCAGGCGCAGTCGGGCTACTACGGCGCCATCGCGGCGTCGGTCAATTCGGGGGTGTACGGGTACGCGACCGATTACGGCAGCTACGCCGATGCCGAGGCGGGCGCCATGTCGGCCTGCCGGCGCGGCGGTGGCGGCGGCGGTTGCGACGTGAAGGTCTCCTATCGCAACGGGTGCGGAGCCATCGCGATCTCGCGTGGCTGGTGGAGCTACGGCTCGGCCTCGACCATCGGTGGCGCCAAACGCGAAGCGCTGAACCGCAATCCGGGCAATGCCTCGATCAAGCACTGGAACTGCACCAGCGGTTACCAGCTCTAGCCCGACCGTTTCGACCACCATCATGGGAGTTGTAGTGAACAACCGACCGATCAAGACCGCCGCCGTCCTCGTCGCGCTCGTCGCGTCGCTGGGCCTGAGCGCGTGCGGTTCTTCGGACACCGAGTCGAGCAGCGCGGGCGCCACCACCACCGCGGCCGCCTTCGAGTCCGGTACGGCCAAGCAGGACAAGGAAGAAGGCGGCGACGTCGCCGAGACCACCCCGCCGAACCTGCCCAAGCCGACCGTCGAGGAACTCAACGCGCGGCTCACCAAGGCGATGAGCGGCCAGCTCACCGCCGACGAGAAGAAGACCTACATCGAGGACGCCGACCAGGACCCGATGCTGGTCGACAAGTTCGTCGACGCCGCCAAGAAGAACAATGTGAAGGTCTCCATCACCAACGTGGGTGAGCCCGCCGACGGCAAGCTCAAAGCCGACGCCGATGTCACCATCGACGGCCAGCCCGTGCAGGACGCCTTCATCGACTTCGTCGCCGAGGACGAGTCGTGGAAGGTGTCGCACACCTTCGCCTGCAACATCGTGAAGTCGGCCAAGCTCGACTCCGCGGCCTGCCAGGCCTGAGAAACGACGAAAACCGCCGGGCGACAACGTCACCCGGCGGTTTTCGTATTTCGAGGGTCAGACGCCGATGACCGTCGGCACGATCATCGGGCGGCGCCGGTAGGTGTCGGCGACCCATCGGCCGACCACCCGGCGCACGCCCTGGGCGATGCGGTGGGTATCGGTGATGCCCTCGCCCGCCAGACGAAGCAGCTCCGCCTCGACCAGTTCGTTCGCGCCGTCGAGCGCGGTGGGGTCGTCGGAGAAACCACGCCCGTTGATCTCGGGGGTGCTCACCGTTTTGCCGGTGGTGGCGTCGATGACGATGGCGATCGAGATGAAGCCACCCTCACCGAGCACCAGGCGGTCCGACAGCGTCGACTCGCCGACGTCACCCACGGAGAGCCCGTCGACGTAGACGTGCCCGACGGGGACCCGGCCGACGATGGAGGCGATGCCGTCGACCAGGTCGACCACGACGCCGTCCTCGGCGAGCACGACCCGCTCCTCCGGCACACCGGTCGCCACCGCGAGCGCGGCATTGGCGCGCAGGTGGCGCCATTCGCCGTGCACCGGCATGGCGTTGGTCGGGCGCACCGCGTTGTACAGGTACAGCAGCTCACCGGCCGAGGCATGCCCGGAGACGTGCACCTTGGCGCTCTGCTGGGTGATGACGGTGGCGCCGAGCCGGGCCAGGCCGTTGACCACGGCGAACACCGAGTTCTCGTTGCCGGGGATCAGCGAGGACGCCAGCACGATCAGGTCGTCGGCGCGGATGTTGATCTGGCGGTGGTCGCCGCGGGCCATCCGGGCCAGCGCCGAGAGCGGTTCGCCCTGGGAACCGGTCGAGATCAGCACCAGGCGGTTGCCGGGCAGGTTCGCGGCCTGATCCATCTCGACCACGACATTGTCGGGCACCGACAGGTAGCCCAGGTCCTGGGCGATCTGCATGTTGCGCACCATCGAGCGGCCGACGAAACACACCTTGCGGTTGTGCTTCTGGGCCACGTCGACCACCTGCTGGATGCGGTGCACGTGGCTGGCGAACGACGCGACGATCACCCGGTTACGGGCCTTGCCGATCACATTGTCGAGCACCCCGCCGATCTCGCGTTCGGGAGTGACGAAGCCGGGGACCTCGGCGTTGGTCGAGTCGACCAGGAACAGGTCGACGCCCTCGTCGCCCAGTCGGGAGAACCCGGCCAGGTCGGTGAGGCGGCCGTCCAGGGGCAGCTGGTCGAGCTTGATGTCGCCGGTGTGCAGCACCACGCCCGCCGGGGTGCGGATGGCCACGGCCAGCGCGTCGGGGATGGAGTGGTTGACCGCGAAGTACTCGAGCTCGAACGGCCCGTGCACGGTGGTCTCACCCTCGGCGACCTCGCGCAGCCGCGGCTGCAGCCGGTGCTCACGGGCCTTGGCCGCCACCAGGGCGAGGGTGAACTTGGCGCCGATCACCGGGATGTCGGGGCGCATGCGCAGCAGGAACGGCACCGCGCCGATATGGTCCTCGTGACCGTGCGTGAGCACGATCGCCTCGATGTCGTCCATCCGGTCCTCGATGGGCCGGAAATCGGGCAGGATCAGGTCGACGCCCGGCTGCTGGTCCTCGGGGAACAGCACACCGCAGTCGACGATCAGCAGCTTGCCGTTGTATTCGAAAACGGTCATGTTGCGGCCGATTTCGCCGATGCCGCCGAGGGCGAACACGCGCAGCCCGTTCTTGGGCAGCTTGGGCGGAAGACCCAGCTTGTCCTGAGCGGCCTTCTCGCGCGGCTCGGCCTGCGCGTCACCGCGGCCGCGACCACCCTGGCGACCCCGGCCGCCGCCGCCACCGCGACGGTTCGGCTGCTGGGTAGCGGCCTGCTCGGCGGGCTTGGCCTTGGCGCGACGCGAGGTCGTCTTCTTCGCCGGGGCGCGATCCTGCGCGATCTCGAGCGCCTCGGGTACCGACTCGGCCTCGGCCGTCAGTTCCGCCTCGGCGGCGATCTCGGCGACCGGTTCGGCCGCGGCGGGTGCTGCCACGGGCTGTTCGGCCACAGGCGGCACAGCGACCGGCTCGGCCGCCTGTGCGATCTCGGCCGGGGTAGGTTCCGGCGCGCCCGCGGGACGCGACGCGGCCCGGCGACGGGGCTTGCGACCAGTGGGTTCGGTCATGCGGTCACCCCCGCGGCTTGCAGATCCAGCGCCAGCTCGTCGAGCTGAGCCGGCGTCGGCATCAGCTGGGGCAACCGTGGTTCACCCACGTCGATCCCGAGCAATTGAAGTCCTCCCTTACACATCGCCACACCTCCCAGGCGGGTCATGGCCGCGTACAGCGGCAGCAGTGTCGCGTTGAGCTCCCTGGCCCGAGCCACCTCACCGGCCGTATAGGCCTGGTGGATCTCGCGCAGGCGTTCGGGCACCAGATGCCCGATCACACTGATGAATCCGACAGCACCCACCGAGAGCCAGGGCAGATTGAGCCCGTCGTCACCGGAGTAGAACGCCAGTCCGGTGCTCGAGATGAGATCGGCACCGGAGACGAGGTCGCCCTTGGCGTCCTTCACGGCGACGATGTTCGGATGCTCGGACAGATATCGGATCGTGTCGATGGCGATCGGCACCACCGACCGCGGTGGAATGTCGTAGAGCGTCACCGGCAGCGACGTGGCGTCGGCGACCGCGGTGAAGTGTGCGATCAGCCCCTCCTGCGTCGGCCGGGAGTAGTAGGGGGTCACCACGAGCAGACCGTGCGCGCCCGCGTTCTCGGCGGCGCGCGAGAGCTCGATGGAGTGCGCGGTGTCGTAGGTTCCGGCACCGGCCATGATGGTGGCGCGGTCGCCGACGGCATCGACGACGGCGCGCAGCAGATCGACCTTCTCCGACTCGGTGGTGGTCGGCGACTCGCCGGTGGTGCCCGAGACGACGAGCAGATCGACGCCGCGATCGACCAGGCGAGCGGCCAGCGCCACCCCGGCGTCCACGTCGAGCTTGCCCGCAGCGCTGAAGGGGGTCACCATCGCGACACCTACCGTGCCGGATGCGTGCAGCTCCGTGGGCGTCGATTCACCGTTCGTCATGGTCAGAAAGGCTACCCGGTCGGCTCGAGCGCCTCGACACCCTAGCGGCCGAAGTCGCGGCCGGTAGGGGTCGCCTTCCTTGCGTGATGTCATGAGTGACGTCATGCTGATGTCATGGATCTGAACGCTCACACCGCGCGGCTGCGCGAGGAACTGCTCGCCGCCGCGGCTCTCGGCGACGAGAAAACGCAGGCCACCGCCGCCGCACTGGCCGCAGCGGTGGAGAGCTCGCACCGGCTGGTGCTGCTGTCGGCACTGTCGGAACTGGCCGCCGAGATCAGTACCGAGCTCGGTGACCGCACCGTGCACGTGCGTCTCGACGGCACCGACGTCGTGGCCGACGTGCGCAAGAACACGTCCGGCGACGATGCCGAACCCCCGACCTTCGAGGAGATGACCGGCGACATCAGCCGCGTCACCCTGCGGCTGGTCGAACAGCTCAAGTCCCGCGCCGAGGAAGCCGCCCAGCAGAACGGGCAGTCACTGAACTCGTGGCTCTCGGGCGCGGTCACCGGCGCCTTGCGCGATCAGATGCGCGGGCAGAAATGGTGACGCGCACCCGGTCATAACAGCGGGGCCAGGTCGCCGCGCTCGCCGATCACCACCTCGTCGAGTTCGAGCCAGTCCGCCATCTCGCGTAGCGCGCCGCGCAGCGCGTGGGCGGTCTCGGCGGTGGCGTGGCCGGGTTCGGCGAACGCGGCGGGGGCGAGCAGCCGTCCGGTCGCGCGTTCGGCGCGCAGGTCGACCCGGCCGACGAGCTTGCCGTCGAGCAGGAACGGGAAGACGTAATACCCGTGCACCCGTTGGGGTTCGGGTGTGTAGATCTCGATGCGGTAGTGGAAGTCGAACACGCGCTGTGTGCGGGGCCGGAAGAAGATGAGCGGGTCGAACGGGCACAGCAGGGCCGCACCCGTGATCCGGCGCGGGATACTCGCCTCCGGGTGCAGGTAGGCCGGTGCGTCCCAGCCGTCGACATCGACCGGGACGAGTTCGCCCGCGTCGACGAGTTCGGCGATGGCAGGCGCGCTCTGGCGGCGGTGCAGCCGGTAGTAGTCGCGCAGGTCGGGTTCGGTGGCGATACCGAGCGCCCGGCTCGCGCGGCGCACCAGTTCCCGCACCGCGTCGGCTTCGGCGATCGCACGTTCACGGATGTCGGCGGGGACGACGCGCTCGGTGAGGTCGTAGTGGCGGGTGAAGCCGACCCGGCGCGCGGTGGACAACTCGCCCGCGGCGAACAACTGCTCGCAGATCAGTTTGGTGTCGCTGAGATTCCACCAGGTGCCCTTGGGGCGCGGCTTGTCGAGTTCGAGATGCCGTTCGATCTCGCGGGCGCTGGCCGCACCGACCTCGGTGACCACGTCGAGGATGTCCTTGCCGAGCGTCGGGTTGCGTTCGGCCGCCTTGCGCATGCCCGCCCACCGGCCGTGTTCGTATTCGGCCATGCGCCACCGCATCAGCGGCCAGTCGGCGACCGGGATGAGTGCGGCCTCGTGTGCCCAGTACTCGACGAGTCCGCGCCTGGCGCGTGGGCTGTCGCTCCAGGCGGCGCCGTCGAGCAGGGTGCGGTCGTAGGGGCCGATGCGGCTGAACACCGGCGCGTAGTGGGCGCGTACCACGGCCGAGACCGAATCCAGTTGCAGCAGGCGGGTTCTGGCCACCACATCGAGAATCGCCCGCCGTTTGGGGTTGGCCGGGCGGCGTTTGCCGAAACCCTGGGCGGCCAGCGCGATCCGCCGGGCCGCCGCCGCATTCATCCGCTGCATGCCACCACCCTGGCACAGGGGTACGACAGATTCGGGTCAGGTGGAAACCCGCACGTCACCGGCGGTATCGATCTCGGTGCGGCGGTCGCCGTCGGGTCCGGTGGCCAGCACCGTCGCCACCCAGCGTCTGCCGATGGGCAGCACCCGCACGGTGACGGTGCCCGCCCGGGCCGCGTCGAGTGCTTCGACGGCGGCCTCGATCACGTTGCGCCGCACCCATTCCGGGACACCACGGAAACCGCCGTCGTCGAGCAGTGTCACCTCCACACCGCGCGCCCGCGCGCCCCGGGCGGCGGTGCTCAGGCGTTCGGTGACCAGTTCGGGGGCGCGTAATCCGTCACGCAGTTCGGCTTCGAGCAGCCTGCACTGTTCGCGTTCGTCGTCGGTGAGTTCGCGTCCCTCGGCGATGCGGGTCAGGATCGGGCCCGCCACCTGGTCGAGCCGGACCAGCTGACGGTCCCGCTCGGCCGTCGCCGCGTGCAGGGCCGCCTCGGTGGCGGCGCGCAGGTTCGCCTGCGATCCCAGCTCGCGCAGCGAGCGCTGGGTGGGCCGCACGATGGCCATGAACACCGTCACCGCGCCGACGGTCGCGATCGGGGTCAGCGCGCGCACCACGGTTTCCGCGTGCCACTCGGTGAACACCCCGAGCGTCATGAGCACCGACGCGGCCGCCGCCACGCCGAGCCAGGCCGCACCGACCCGCCCGCGCAGGACGAGCATGGCCAGCAGATACGAAGTGGGATAGGCCGTCCACAACTGGTTGGAGAAACCCGAGGGGTTCTGCACCCACGGCACGGTCAGCGCCATCGCCATCGGTCCGGCGGCCGCGACGAACACCGTCGGCGGCCAGGGCAGCGGATCCATCGGGAACACCAGCACCACCAGCGCGGCCGCCGCCATCAGCAGCAGTGCGGCCGTGGCGGGCAGTGGTGGGGCGATGCCGAAGTTCACCCGCAGGTGCATCACGATGGTCGCTTCGAAGATGACGACGAACAGCCAGGCGGTTCCGTCGCTGAGGCCGAACAGGTCGCGCATCCCGAACGGCAGGTCGCGCTCAGCCATCGCTGGCCCACACCAGGGTGACCACGGTGCCCGCGCCGGGCGAGGACTCGACGAACGCCGCGCCGCCCGCGAGGGTGCGCATGCGGCCGAGGATGCTGCCGGTGATGCCCATCCGGTCGGCCGGGACGCGGGCCGGGTCGAAGCCGACGCCGTCGTCGGTGAGCACCACCCGGATGCCGCCGGTCGCGATGGTCACCGACAAGCCACGCCGAACGGTGCGACCGGTTGCGCCCGCATGGCGCAAGCTGTTGCGCACCGCCTCCATGAGTGCCGCGCCGAGCACCCGCGCCGATTCCACCGGCAGCCGCAGGTCGGCACCGCGTGAGGAAACCTGAACGGGCAGCTCGGGGTCCACTTCACGCACCGCGTCGCGCAGGAACTCGACCGTGGCGGCGGCGTCGAAGTGGTCGATCTCGGGGGCGTTGCGTGACTGTTCGAGCTGTTCGAGGGTACGTGCGGCCTGGCGGCGCAGCACCGGGGTCGACCCGGCACTGCGTGAGGCCTCGAGCAGGGTCGACAGCACCGCGTCGTGGATGAGTGCGGCGAAGCGGGCGCCTTCGCGTTCGCGGGCGGTGGTCGCCGCGACCGTCGCGGCGCGTACCCGCTGCCGGATGGCCTCCCGGTCGACTCGTTCGGCGGCGGCCCGCGCGTACACCACGCACCACAGGAACAGCGCGGCCACACCGAGCGCCCGGGTGATGTCACCGACCAGCGTCCACATCGAACTACCAGGGATCACCAGCACATTCGATATCGCGGCCACCGTCGCCAGCAGCGCGACGAAGACCGCAGCCACCCGCCGTGGCCATGCCAGACCGGCCGCCAGCGCACCGACAGCCAGTCCCCGGTACGGCCAGGAGGCGAACGAGCCGATGTAGGTCACCGAGTACAGCAGCGGTGTCACCGCCGCCGCGGCGAGATAGACCACCGCGGCGGCGCCGGCCGCACGCCGGATCGCGCGCACCGGGCCGCGCGCCGACACGATCGCCAGTACCGCGAACAGCACATAGGCCGACACGAGGTGGATCTCGGGCCAGCGCGCGAGGTAGACCGGTTGCACCAGCACCGCGGGCAATTCGAGCATCATCACGATCAGCGCACCGATCCCGATGACCACTCCGAGCCTGCGCAGGATCTGATCGGTCGCCGCGTGCGACAGGTCGATCTCGGCGACGGGTGCGGGCGCGGCGGCGACCGCGGTGCTCACGTGCGCTGCTGCCTCTCCGGCACGGGCAGCCACCCGTCCTCGACGGCCCGTTTGTACAGGTCGGTCTTGGTGGGCGCGGGCCTGCCCGCGTCGGCGTATTTCTGCCGGATGCGGCCGAGGTAGTCGTTGACAGTCTGTTCCGACAGCCCCGTGAGGCGGGCCACGCGCGAGGCCTTCTCGCCCGAGGCGTAGAGCATGAGCACTTCCTCCTGGCGTGGGCTCAGACCCACGTCGGACAGCTGCGGGTCGCCGTCGATGGCGGCGGCCCAGTCGGTGGTGACCACCTGTTCGCCGGAGGCCGCGCGGCGGACGGCATCGACCACGGTGGCCGCGCCCTCGGATTTGCGCAGCACGCCGAGCACGCCGGCCTTGGCGGCCGAGCGGACGAGGAAGGCGTTGTCGGCGCCGGTGAACACCAGCACCTCGATGCCGCGCTCGCGCAGCGCGGTGACGTTGTCCTCGGGGCTCGACCCGTCGGGCAGGCGCAGGTCGAGCACCACCAGATCCAGGTCGTCGGCGTCGGCGAGCAAGCCCGCGACGGTCTCGGCGGTGGCGACCAGTTCCAGGTCGGGTTCGGGGCCGAGCATGGCGGCCAACCCGATCGCCACCGATTCGTGGTCCTCGACCAACCCGATCCGTCGCACCGTCTGCACCTCGGTCACCGACCACTCCCCATCTCGAACACCCATCCGCGGCCAGCCCGCAACACGTCGGAGTCGAGTTCTACCGTATCGGCAGCCGCGATGTCAGCCACCAGAATTCGGGGCGATGCGCATTTACCCCATCAGACCTGCGGCGATGGTGGCACCGAGCTCCCAGCAGCGTTCCAGTTCGGCCTTGCCGGGAGGCCCCGACACCACCACCGGCGCGGCCGCGCGCGTCCACCCGAGCCCGGTGGTGATCCGCTCGACGCTCGTCTCGGCGCCCTCGGTGCCCTCGTTGCCGTGCAGGTACAGCCCGTAGGGACGACCACGGGTGGAGTCCAGGCACGGGTAGTAGATGGTGTCGAAGGCGTGCTTGAGGGCGCCGCTCATGTAGCCGAGGTTGGCCGGGGTGCCGAGCAGGTAGCCGTCGGCCTCCAGCACGTCCACGGCGGTGACGGCCAGCGCCGCTCGGCGCACCACTTCGACGCCCTCGATCTCCGGGTCGGTGGCACCGGCCAGGACCGCTTCGAACATCGCCTGGGTGTGCGGCGAGGGGGTGTGGTGGACGATGAGCAACCGGGCCATGAGCTACTTTCCGTCGCGTTCCAGTTTCTCGAGGGCCACCGCGCGGCGCATGGTCTCGCGGGCGCGGGTGCGGTCACCGGCGTAGTCGTAAGCGCGGGCCAGCCGGTAGGAGCTGCGCCAGTTGTCCGGGTCGGCTTCCCATTCGGCCTTGATCTCGGCGAACAGGGCGTCGGCCGCGTCGCGTTCGATGCGGCCGGACGGGCGGCGCGGCAGCTGCGAGGTGTCGACCTCGCGGCCCTCGTCGTGGACGCGCCGGGCCAGGCGCTGATGATCGAGGGCGGCCTGCAAGGTGGTCCACACGATCCACACGCCGACGATCGGCAGCAAGAGCATGCCGATGCCGATGGCGATGCCCGCCGGCTTGCCGTCGGCGATGTAGGCGATGGCAAGGCCACCGAGGCGGATGAAGTAGAACACCAGCGCCAGCACCAGGAAGGCAACGAGCGCAACGGTTTTCACTACCTGACGGTTCGGCTCGGCCTGGGTCACCGGATCGGCGCTCACAAGTCGAGGAACGGGTCGAGCCCGACGGTCAGGCCCGGCCGTCCGGCGATCTCACGAACCCCGAGCAGCACGCCGGGGGCGAACGAGCTGCGGTCGATGGAGTCGTGGCGGATGGTCAGCGTCTCGCCCTGGGTCCCGAAGAGCACCTCCTGGTGGGCGACGAGCCCGGCCAGGCGCACCGAGTGCACGCGCACCCCGTCGACGTCGGCGCCGCGCGCACCCTCGAGTTCGGCGGTCGTCGCGTCGGGACTGCGCCCGACCCCCGCCTCGTCGCGGGCGGCGGCGATGAGCGCGGCGGTGCGGTAGGCGGTGCCCGAGGGCGCGTCGGCCTTGTTCGGGTGGTGCAGTTCGATGACCTCGACCGACTCGAAGAACCGCGCCGCCTGCTCGGCGAACCGCATCGACAGCACCGCGCCGATCGCGAAGTTCGGCGCGATCAGCACCCCGACCTCGGGACGCTGCGCCAACCACCCGCGCACCTCGGTGAGCCGTGCCTCGTCGAAACCGGTGGTGCCGACCACGGCGTGGATGCCGTTCTCGATCAGGAACTTCAGGTTGCCCATCACCACGTCGGGGTGGGTGAAGTCGACGACGACCTGGGTGCCGGTCTCGGTGAACGCCTCCAGCGCGTCGTCCTTGTCGACCTGGGCCACCAGCTCCAGATCGGCCGCCGCCTCCGCCGCCGCGCAGATGGCCTGCCCGACCTTGCCGCGTGCTCCGAGCACTCCGACCCGAATGGTCACCGCATCTCCTCGTCATCGTTTCCGCTTGTCCGCAAGCCTATCGAGCAGGCACCGGCCGGGGACGCCGAGGTCAGCCGAAAACGATCACCTGCCGCAGCGCGGCGCCCGCGGCGAGTTCGTCCATGGCCTCGTTCACCGCGTCGAGTCCGATGCGCGCCGACACGAGTCGTTCCAGCGGCAGTTTCCCGGCGCGCCACATCCGCACGTATTCGGGGATGTCGCGGGCGGGCACGGCCGAGCCGAGATAGCTGCCGATGATGGTTCGGCCCTGGGCTACGAGTGTGAGCGGGGAGATCGTGGCGGTGGCCTCGGGTGCGGGCAGGCCGACCGTCACGGTGACACCACCGGGAGCCGTTGCGGCGACGGCGGTTTCGAACGCACGGACATTACCCGCGGCCTCGATCACCACGTCGGCGTTCACCGCTCGCTCGGCGATCTCGGCGGGGGTGAAGGCGGCGGTGGCCCCGAATTCCCGTGCCAGCGCCAGCTTGTCGGGCACGGTGTCGACGGCGATCACCTCACCGAGCCCGAGCGACACCGCCACCAGCACGGCCGCCATCCCGACGCCGCCGAGACCGACCACCATGATCCGGTCTCCCGCACCGGGTTTCGCGGCGTTGAGCAGCGCGCCACCGCCGGTGAGTACCGCGCAGCCCAGGACTGCGGCGACCTCCGGTGGTACGTCGTCGTCGACCGGGACCACCGACCGCCGATCCACCACGGCGTGCGTGGCGAAACCGGAAATCCCCAGGTGATGGTGCACATCCTCGCCGTCGCGACGCAGCCGCCGCCCACCGCCGAGCAGCTCGCCCGCGTTGTTGGCGACACTGCCGGGCCCGCAGGGTGTGCGGCCGTTGCTGGCACAGCCCGCGCAGTCGCCGCAGCGCGGCAGGAACGTCATCACCACGCGCTGCCCGACCGGCACATCGTCGACACCGGCGCCGATCGCTTCGACGATGCCCGCCGCCTCGTGACCGAGCAGCATCGGCACCGGGCGCACCCGGTTGCCGTCGACCACCGACAGGTCCGAATGGCACAACCCGGCCGCCTCGATCCGCACCAGCAACTCGCCGTCACCCGGCTCGGCCAGCTCCAGTTCGCACACGGTGATCGGCCGCGACTGCGCGAACGGTGCCGGATCGGCGACGCGTTCGAGAACGGCTCCACGAATCCTCATGGCGCGAACCTACCGCGCGATCGGCATTGCCGGGCCCGGGATTCGGCGCTAATCTCGTTTCCGGTGACGGTGCTCCTGTCGGCCGCCTTGTACCGAGCCCAGGGTCGGCGCCGTCACGAACCAAGGAGAAATCCCCTGTCAGTACAGTTCAATCACACCATTGTCGGATGTCGGGACAATAGGGAAACCGCCGAATTCTGGGCGGACATCCTCGGGTTGGACATAGGAAAAGAGTGGGGTCCGTTCATTCCCATCCCGCTCGACAACGGCGTCACGTTCGATTTCGCGAAGGTGCCGCCGTTCGTTTCCGAGATCCAGCCGCAGCACTACGCGTTCCTGGTCTCCGAAGCCGAGTTCGACGCGGCCTACGCCAAGATCCAGCGCTACAAGCTGGACCATTGGGCCGATCCGCAGCAGCACGGCGTCAACGAGATCAATCACAACGACGGGGGCCGAGGCGTGTACTTCCTCGACCCCAACGGCCATTTCCTGGAACTGATCACCGTGCCCTACGGCGGTTGGCCCACATAATTGCCCGACCCCGTCCGGCCGTTTCACCCGGCCGGACGGGGTTCGTCCTCAGCCTTTCGCTCGGCTGCCACGCAGCCCGAGCAGGGCGGCCAGCACACAGGCCACGGCGACGATCGCGATGAACCACGGGAATACCGTCGCGATTCCCCAGGTGGTCGCCGCCCAACCTGCCGCGAGCGTCGGCAAAGCCATTGCCGAATAGGCGAGCAGGTAATAGGCCGACATCGTTTCTCCGCGCCGATGCGGCGGCACTACTTCCGACAGATGACGCAGCGAACCACCGAAGCCGAGCCCAAACGTCGCGCCGAGCACGAGCCCCGCGATCAGCACGGCTGCCGGTTGTCTGGTGGCCAGCGCCGGAATCGTGGCCAGCAAGGCGGCGGCCATTCCGAGGTCACCGATGATCGCGGCCTTGCGCGCCGGAATGCGGGTGGCGAACAGTTGCGCGAGCGCGCCGGCCAGGGCGGTCGAGGCGACCACCGCCCCACCGAACACCAGGTTGTGCACGCCGGTTTTCGCGGCAGCCAGCGACGGATACAGCGACAGCAGCACACCGAGCACCGACCAGGCGGCCATGACCCCGATCGCGGAGAACCAGAAATCTGCCCTGATCTCTTGGGGCACAGCGGGTTTGGCGATCGTGATGCGACCCTTCACGCGCGCGACGTGCGGTTCGCGCAATGCGAGGATCCCGGCCGCGGCGGCCAGGCAGATCACCGCGATCACCACGTACGGCGTGCGCAGCGGCGACGGCGCGTACTGGGCGAGCACGGCGGTCCCGAGCACCGCGATCGCGATGCCCACATTGAACGCCACCCCGCTGAGCTGGCCGGACCGCGCGCCCCGTTCGGGTCGCAGATCCAGCAGCGCGGCGGCACCCGCCACCACGGTCGCCCCGACCGCCGCGCCGTGCAGGGCCCGCGCCAACAGCAGCATCGGTACCGAGTCGGCGAGCAGGAAGGCGATCAGCCCGAGGATCATGGTGGCGAACGCGCCGACGATCACCGGCTTGCGCCCGACCACATCGGACACGCGACCCGACACCAGCACCGCGCCGAGCGCGGCCACCGCGTACACGGCGAAGACCATCGTCGTGGTGAACGGCGACAGGTGCCATTCGGTTTCGTAGATTCCGTACAGCGGGGCGGGCGCCCCGGAGACACCGAGTGCCACGCCCGTGGCGGCGAGCACCAGCCCGTAGGCCCACCGTTGACCGGTTTCGGTCGGCACCATCGTTGTCGCTGCCATCGCAGCCCCCATCAGGTGAGTTTGATAACCATCGAACGACCCTGACCCTACGCCGGGTATGATGACTATCAAACCCGGGAGTGAGGTAGATCATGACGCAGGCTAAAGATCTCCCCGCGGCGCCCACCCTGCCCGTGGCGGAGCTGCCCGCCGTACTCGGCGCGCTGCACGATCCCGTGCGCCTGGAAATGGTGCGCCGCCTGAGCAACGCGGGCGGCCCGCTGCGCTGCTCGGCGCTCTACGACGCGATCAACAAGTCCACCGCGACCCACCACTTCAAGATCCTGCGCGAAGCGGGCCTCATCGAGCGCCTCACCCTCGACGGGCAGACCTATCAGCGCCTGCGCACGGAAGATGTCGAATCGGCGGTTCCTGGATTGCTCCCCGCGGTAGTCGCCGCCGCCAACAGCGCTGCCGACGACTGACGAGCAGCGGTCCTGCCCTGGTGCCTACGGTCACCGGGCGCCGGAGCCGACACCTGCTGCCGCGACCGCGCGGCCCTGCGGACCGATTGCCGCTGTCACCGGGTCGGGGTCACGGCCGGTACCCCCGTGACAGTCGGGGGTACGACGAGAGTCGGAACTCGCAGGGTCGGGATCGTCGGGAACTCGCGCGGTGAGATCGTCGGTGGTGCGGGCACATTCATGAACTCACGGCCGCGCATTTCCCCGTCGACGATCTCGCCGCCACCCCACCACACGGCCGCACCCGCGCCGGCCAGCAGGGCGCACACGATCGCCGCGATCACGGGCAGCCTGCGGTATCCCGCTCTATCGCGCCAGATTCCGATTCCGGCTTCCAGAACGAGGGTGAACAACACCGCACCGACCACGGCGAGGAACGCACCGAATACGGCGGGCTGGCGCGCGAATCCGCGTGTGAGACCGGCGAGGACGACCAGCGGCACCACGCAGATGCCGAGCACCATGATCTGCACGGCCGCGAAGTCGAAGCCGTCTTCGGGATCGGGGTCGTCGCGGCTCGGCCGCAACCACGCCGTGTACAGCAGCAGATGCGCGAGCGCGGCCCCGAGCGCACCGAGCACGAGCAGCCAGCTCCCGATCCGGATGAACGCCACGTACTCCGACCGCATCGCCACCGCGCCGAGTACGACACCGAACGCCGAACCGACCACTACGAGCAGTGCGAACACCACGCGCGGGCGCAATACGCGGGCCCGCAGATACCCGTCGGGCAGTTGTTTGCGCAGCTTGTGGAACACGCCGAACCAGGCGAGCGGAATCGCCGCCAGCAGCACCGGCGACACGATTCGGAGCAGCATCGTGGGCGCCCACATCGCCACGGCCGCATAGCAACCCGCGAAGAACCACACCCACGCGGCGAGCCGCATCAGCGATCGCCAGTGCACCTCGGCGAGCAGCCGTTTCGCCTTGCTGTCCGTCGGCGCCTGCGCGAGGACACCGCGCAGCGTCGCCACCGCCGACTGCCTGCCACCGTCGACGCCGCCGAACTCGAGCTGCGCCTGCATGCGGAGCAGGTCTGTGTGGGTCGGGTCGAGCAGGAGTCCCGCGCCGACATGGCGCCGGATCCCGTCGAAGTCGCCGAGGCGCTCGTAGATCTCGGCGGCGGAGCAGTGCACACCGGCCTCGTCGGGCGCGAGTTCGACGGCCTTGCCGACGAGCGCAACGGTCCGGTCGCTGTCGGCGCCCGGCGCGAAGGCGATCATCCACGCCGCCAGCAACAGCGACGCAGGTTCGTGGGGCAGCAACCGCAGGACCGTCTCGCTGTACTCGCGCGCCCGCCCCCACTCCCCCAGCATCGCCGCGCACATGGCGGCCAGCATCTGTGCTTCGGGCAGTTCCGGGTCGGCACCGATGGCGCGCCCCGCCCACCGCAACGCCTCTTGCGGATCGTCGAGCGCGAAGGCCGTGTTCCCCAGCGCGACAAGCAGTTCCGGGTCGTCCGGTGCCTGCGCCAGCACGGCCCCCAGAATTCCCCGAGCCTCCTCGGCCCGCCCGATCTCCAAAGCCACCCGCGCCCGCTCGAGCGCTGCCTGTACCGGCACGATTTCCCCTCCCCCTGGATTCCTCGGGCGCACACTACCGTTGCTACGGCAGTCAGGACGACCGGCCTGCCGCTGTTCGCGGCAGTCGAGATCGGGCCAGGGCGCCGAGCCCACCCGAGTGATCAGCGCTCAGGCGTCACGATCGGCACCTGGCCAACTGTAGGTAGCCGGAAGTAGGACGGCGCATACAGTGGCGGCCTCGGTATCGCGCGTGGGGTCGTGATCTGTGGTGGGGCGGGCGGGACGGTCGGTAGCCGGACGAGAGTCGGCGGTGCCACCGGAACCGTGCTCGGTGAAACCTGCGATGGCGCAGGGGTATTCACGACATCGCGGCTCCGCAACACGCCGACGTCGATTTCGCGACCACCCGAGAACAGCGCCGCCGTCGCCACGGCGGCCACCGATACCGAGACCAGCGCGAACTCCAGATCTTTTCGCAGGGTGGACCGGCGCAGCCGGAGCGCACGAATCCAGCCGATCAAGAGCGCACGAATCCATTCGATCAGGAACGTGAGCAAGACGATGCCGAGCACCGCCGACAAGGCCCCCGATACCGCGGGCTGAGGTGTCCAGCCACGCAGCGTGCCGCACACCCCGGTCCACGCACGGACGAGGACGACGATGAAGATCACGGTCAGCACCCACAGCAGCCACGGTCTACCCCAGATCCCCACCAGCGCAGCACATCCCGCGAAAACCCAGACCCATGCCGCCAAGCGCATCATGGCCCGCCAGCAGATCTCGGCGAGCATCAGCCGCGCCGAGGCATAGGCCGGTGTCTGTGCCAGCAGGCTCCGCAGCGTGGCAACGGCCGCCGTTCTGCTGCCGCTCAGGGTGAATTCCGATCGAGCTTGCAGGTAGAGCAGTTCCGGCTGTGTCGGGTCGATCTCGAGGCCCGCCGCGCGATGTCGTCGCGCCGCGTCGCGGTCGCGCAGGCGCGCGTAGATCACGGCAGCCGACCGATGCACCTCGACGTCCTCCGGCGACAGTGCGATGGCTTCCGACAGTGCCGCGCGCGCCCCGGCCTCGTCCCGGGGAGCCCCGAATGCACGCAACCAGGCGAGCAGCAGCCATGAGAACGCTTCGTCGGGAAAAAGCCGCACGACGATGTCGCCGTGCGCGAAGGCGGTGTCCCAGTCACCGCGTGCCGCCGACGCTTTGGCGATCATCTCGTGCGCGCCCGCCGATTCGGGATCGCCGACAGCCGCCTGCCTCGCGTAGTCGGGGGCCTTGTCGAATTCCAGGCTGTCGTAGGCGATTCCGGCCAACTCGACCAGCACGTCCGGGTCGTCGTGCGCCTGCGCCAGGGCAGTACCCAGCACCCGGCGCGCCTCCTCGACACGTCCGATCCGCCTGGCGGCACGCGCACGTTCGAGCGCCCCCTCCACCGTCACAACCATTCCCTCCCCGCCGACGTCGTACCGTTGACGATGCTGCGTACGGCGCCGGCGAACCATTCGGCGACCGGCGTCCACCGCGCATCACGCTACGGTGCGACTACGACAAGTTCGCTCCTGATCGCCGCCGGTGTTACAGCGGGCTCACCAGCCGAGTCTCGTAGGCGTAGATCGCCGCCTGGGTCCGGTCGCGCAATTGCAGTTTGTCCAGGATCCGGCCGACATGGGTTTTCACCGTCTGCTCGGAAATCACCATCTCCCCGGCGATCTCGGCATTCGACAACCCGCGCGCGATGAGTACCAGCACCTCGGTCTCCCGCACGGTGAGCCCCGCCGCCTTCTCCGCCGACCGCACCGACTGCCCCTGCCGGGCGAACTCGGACAGCAGGCGCCGGGTGACCGAAGGGGCGAGCAGCGCCTCACCGGTGGCGACCACGCGCACCGCCTCACCGAGCGAACGGGCCGAGGATTCCTTCAGCAGAAAGCCCGAGGCACCGGCACGCAACGCGGAATACACGTAGGCGTCGAGGTCGAAGGTGGTCAGCACGATCACCTTGGCCGGGCCGGCGGCGGTGATACGGCGGGTGGCCTCGATCCCGTCGCACACCGGCATCCGCACATCCATGAGCACAACATCGGGGGCCAGCCGCTCGGTCTCGCGCACCGCCTGCTCGCCGTCGGCCACCTGACCGACGACGTCGATGTCGGGCTGGGAGTCCAGCAGCACGCTCAAGCCCTCGCGCACCAGCTCCTGATCGTCGGCGATGAGCACCCGGATGTTCGCCGGTGCCCCACTTCGAGCTTGATACTGGTTGTCCGACAACGGAATTCGCCCCTCTGTGCGGACGGCGCGCGCTGCGCCGAACCGATCCGAACCACCCTGCGACATCAGCGTAATCGCCACCGCGCGAACGCACCGGGCGGGCCGCATCCCTCTCGAGGACTACCCGCGCAGTTGGCTCCCGGGATGGATGTGGCGAAAATGCCTGCTCAATACGCTCGAAAGCATGATCCAAGCACGTAACTTGACCAAGTTCTACGGCAGGACTCGCGCCATCGACAACCTGAGCTTCACCGTCGAACCAGGTCGGGTCACGGGGTTTCTCGGCCCCAACGGTTCGGGCAAGTCGACCGCGATGCGATGCATACTCGGACTGGACACCCCAACCTCCGGTACGGCGACGGTACTCGGCCAGGACTACCGCCACCTGCGATTCCCACTGCACACCGTCGGCGCCCTGCTCGATGCGAGCGATGTGCTCGGATCGCGCACCGCCGCCTATCATCTGGCCTTCCTCGCGGCGAGCAACGGCATCCCACGCACGCGGGTCGACGAGGTGCTCGAGCGGGTCGGGCTCGCCGACGTGGCCGGGATGCGGGTGAAAGGCTTCTCGCTCGGCATGCGCCAGCGCCTCGGCGTGGCCGCCGCCCTGCTCGGCGATCCCGCCGTGCTGATCCTCGACGAACCCGTCAACGGTTTGGACACCGAGGGCATCCGCTGGATCCGCCAGACCCTGCGGGCCATGGCCGACGAGGGCCGCACGGTGCTGCTGTCGAGCCACATGATGAGCGAGACCGAACTGGTCGCCGATCATCTGCTGGTGATCAGCCGGGGCAAGATCGTCGCTGACGAACCGACCGCCGACTTCGTCGCCAATGCCGAACCACGGGTGCGGGTGCGCGGGGACGAGCTGGCCCGGCTGGCCGCCGTGCTCGGCGACCGCATCGAGATCCGGGGCGACACCGGCACCGTGCGCGGGGTGACCGCACGCGAGATCTGGCGCCTCGCGGCCACCCACGACATCGTCCTCGACGAGCTGACGCCGGTCACCGCGACGGTCGAAGAGGTCTTCACCCGGCTGGTCTCCGGTCGGCACACCTTCCAGGACACCGAAACACTGCAGGAGTCGGCATGAGTACCACGATCGTGACCAGCACCACCGCCACCCCGAACCGCTCGGCGCCATCCCGGGAGGTGAT
Source organism: Nocardia rosealba (assembly GCF_020216065.1). Taxonomy (GTDB): domain Bacteria; phylum Actinomycetota; class Actinomycetes; order Mycobacteriales; family Mycobacteriaceae; genus Nocardia; species Nocardia rosealba. The sequence continues at coordinate 169,849 of NZ_JAIWNA010000003.1, read as the reverse complement.
GCGATACCAGGTGATCTCGGAGTTGATCAAGATCCGGTCGTCGCGGGCGCTGTTCCTGCTGCCCATCCTGGCGCTGCTGATCGGCCCGGTGTCGGCGGCACTGGTCGGCCTGTCCGACAGCCTCGAGACCACCGACACCGTGATCGGCGGCGCCTTCACCGCCATGACCCTGCCCATCGCGCTCATCGGCGCCTGGGGTGCACTGGTCACCTCCACCGAGTACACCTCGGGGACCATCCGCTCGGTCCTGGCGGCGACACCGCAACGCGATGTCGTGTTCGGAGCGAAGATGCTCACCGCCGCCGCGGTGAGCACGACCCTGGGCATCGCGGCCACCACGCTCACCTATCTGGTCGGCATCTTCGCCATCGACAGCTCGAAATACGCCGCGGGTGACGCGTTTCCGGGCTTGCTCGGCATCGTCTGCGTGTTCCCGGCGGTGGCCCTGTTCGGGGCGGCGCTCGGCATCCTGATGCGCAGCTCCGCCGGGGCGGTCGCCGCGGCGGCCGCGCACGTGGTGCTGCCCGAGGCGGCGTCGGCGACGGCGTTCGGCGAGCTGCACAAGCTGGCGACCCTGCAGGCACCCAGTGCCGTGGTCGGCAAGCTCTCCCAAAGTGCCGATGCCTCAGCCGAACTCATCGGCGCGCTCGGCGGCTGGCCCCGGCTGGCGATCGTGATAACCGTGACAATCGGGGTGTCGGCCCTCGCCCGCCGCGCCCTGCTCCGAAGGGATGTCTGACATGTCCGCACCCACCGGCCGGGGCATCGTCCGCCTCGGTTTCCAGATGCCCGACTTCAATTTCGGCGCACCGGTCGACGAGCTGTTCCCCGCCATCGTCGCGCAGGCGCAGGCGGCGGAGAAGGCCGGATTCGACACCCTGTTCCTGACCGACCACTTCTATCAGCGCTTCGGCCCGCCGAACGGCCCGACGCTCGAGGCCTACACCACGCTCGGCGCGATCGCCGCCGTCACCGAGACGATCCGGCTCTCCACCATGGTCACCGGCAACACCTACCGCAATCCGGCGCTGCTCGCCAAGATCGTCACCACGCTCGACGTGATCAGCCGGGGCCGGGCGATGCTCGGTATCGGCGCGGGCTGGTTCGAGCTCGAACACCTCGCCTACGGTTACGAATTCGGCACCTTCACCGACCGGTTCACCAAGCTGGACGAGGCACTGCGGATCATCGCACCGATGTTCCGCGGACAACGCCCGAGCTTCGAGGGCACCTGGTATCGCGTCGCGAACGTCATCAACGAACCACGCATGCGCGACGACGTGCCGATCATGCTCGGCGGTGCGGGCGAGAAGAAGACCTTCGCCCTGGCGGCACGGCACGCCGACCATCTCAGCATCGGCTGCGAGACCGACGAGCTGCCGCGCAAGATGGCCGCCCTCGACCAGCGCTGCGCGGAGGCCGGGCGCGACCGCTCGACGCTGGATGTCAGCTACCTCGCCTTCGTCGTGATGGACGAGAACGCCGACCGCGCCGAACAACTCATCGACGACATGTTCGCCGCGCGCGTGGGTGAACGGGCGAAGGTCGAGCGGGTGCGGGCTTCGATGGCGGGCAAGTTGTTCGTCGGAACGCCGAAGCAGGTCGCCGAACAGATCTCCGAACGCGTGCTGGTCCACGGCGTCGACGGCCTCATCATCAACATGGTTGCCAACGGCCACCATCCCGGTGTTCTCGAGATGGCAGGCGAGGCACTGAAACCGCTGGTCGCCTGAGCCTTCGTCCGCCGTGTGACGCTGTCGTCGCACGGCGGACGACTGCGGGCAGCCTTTGACAGCGCATAGTCCGAAACGTATAGTGCGGATCGCGATATCCGGCTCCAATAATGAAACATTCCTGTTTCTCACCCAGGATGTTGTCACCCGATACCAGAGGAGTGAGCTGCTTGGCCGACCGGAAGCTCAGCCCGACGTCCTATCTGGTCCTCAGCTTGGTCGCCCGCACCGGACCCTGCACTCCCTTCGACATCAAGAAGCAGGTCGATCGCTCGATCGGATTCTTCTGGTCGTTCCCCCATTCCCAGATCTACGCAGAACCGGAACGCCTCGTCGAAGAGGGGCTGCTGTCCGGCTATCAGGAGACCACCGGCCGCCGCCGCCGGATCTACTCCATCACCGACGCGGGCCGGGCCGAACTCGAGGACTGGCTCACCACCGGGCAGGACAGACGCACGCACGAACTGCGCGACAGCGGACTGCTCAAGCTGTACTTCGGCAGCCTCTCCTCCCCCGACGACGTGGTCGAGGTCGCCGCCGGGGAGAAGCAGGCGCATCAGAAACGGCTCGATCGCTATCTCGCCGCCCATGATTCGCTCTCCGGCGATCCGGCCAGCGATTCCCACGAGCTGCTCGTGCTCGAGTTCGGCATTCGCTACGAAGCGCTGTCGGTCGAGTTCTGGGGTGAGATCGAACAGCGCCGGGCAGCGGTTCAGCCCACCGCCTCCGCCGGGAACACCCCGCCCACTTCCTCGGCCACCGCGCGGATGCGCCGTCGGTCGCCCGCGGAATAGCTCGCCACCTCGGGGTACGCCCGTTTACACAACCCGGTGAGCACCCGACCAGGGCCCACTTCGACGAACGTCTCGACACCGAATTCCCGGACGGTGCACAGGCTCTGGCTCCAGCGCACCGATCCGGCGAGCTGCGCCCGTAGCCCCGCACGCGCCTGCTCCCCCGTACGCACCTGCGCTGCCGTGACATTCGCGACGAGCGGGATCACCGGGTCGGCGAAGCGGACCCCGGCGAGATCGGCCGCGAACTCCGCCTCGACCGGGGCCATCATCGAGCTGTGGAAGGGCGCGCCGACCGCGAGCCGCTTCACCTTGGCCCCCTCGACGCCGAGTCGAGTTGCCCTGGTGGTGAATTCGGTCACACCGGCCTCGCTACCCGACACCACGGTCTGGTCCTCGGCGTTGTAGTTCGCGACCTCGACGACCGCCCCGGTCTGCTCGCGCACCTCGGCACAGAGCCGCTCGACCGTGTCACTCGACAGCCCGAGAGCGGCGGCCATCGCACCGGGATTCGATTCGTTGACCCGCGCCATGAGTTCGCCGCGGCGCCGGACCAAGCGCAGCGCGTCGGTCCACTCGAGCACGCCCGCCGCGACCAGGGCGGTGTACTCGCCGAGGCTGTGGCCGGCGACGACCACGGGCGCGGGAACGAGTTCGGCCAGCACACGGTAGGCGGCCAGGCTGGCGACGAAGATCGCGGGCTGGGTGATGTCGGTGCGGGCGAGGCGGTCCTCCGGTCCGTGCCAGCACAGCTGGGACAGCTCGAAGCCCAGCACCTCGTCGGCGGCCCGGAACAGCGGCGCGACCAGGTCGGGGTAGGCCTGCGCCAGGTCGTGACCCATGCCGACACGTTGTGAGCCCTGGCCGGGAAACAGGAAAGCGGTGGATGTCATGCGATTCTCCCCCTGAATATAGAACGGGTATCAACCTGGACAGGCGTCAAAAACATCTGCAGGTACGGATACAGGAAATTCCGCTCGGACGACGAGCGTCGTCGCTCGATTCTGCTCGCAGGCGGACGGGAGTTCAAGACTTGCCTGTTTGGTATACCGCGAAGCATATCTCGGCCGAATCTCCGACCGGTCGGTTTTCGCCATCGACTCACGTCATGATGAATTCAGCGTTAACGCCGTATCTATTCCGTCTTTCCCGCGCGAAGATCAGCCTCTCGCAGCCCCCTGAAATTACTAGCTAGCGCACTGCAACAGCACGTGCTAAGAGCCCCTCCAGTCAGCAATAGCGAACAGCTATTATGGCGCAAATCACATCTATGCCGGTTGCACCTGGGGTTTAACTGCCGGATCATCGGTTTCGGAAAGTGTGGATGAGATCGTCCGAACCGGACCATCGCACACTTTTCATGCTGACCCCTGGGGAGGTACTTGATGTCAGCAATTCACACCGGCCGGGTCGCACTGGTGACCGGCGGATCAGGCGGAATAGGACGCGCGGTTTGCCGTCGTCTCGCCGCAGAAGGCGCCATTGTCGCCGTGAATTACCTTCGCGGAGAGCAGGCAGCCAAGGAAGTGGTCACCGAAATCGAGAACAACGGCGGAAAAGCCGTTGCCCTTCAGGGAGATATCTCCTCCTATAGTGCTGCCGAGTCGATTGTCGAGCAGGTTCTGGAATTCGCCGGAAAGCTCGACATCCTCGTCAACAATTCGGGTATCACGCGCAACGAATTGATCATGAAAATGTCGGAGAGCGATTGGCTCGAGGTCATGCGGGTCAACTTCGGCGGCGTGTTCAACGGCACGCGGGCAGCCTGTGGCGCGCTCGCCCAGAGCGACGGCGCGGCCATCGTCAACATCTCCTCGGTGATGGGCGAACGCGCCTGGTTCGGTGCCTCCAGTTACGCGGCGTCCAAGGCGGCGATCAACTCCTTCACCCGGGCATCGGCGCTCGAGTTCGCCCGCTTCGGCATCCGGGTGAACGCGGTGCTGCCCGGCTTCGTGGAGACCGAGATGATCGCCGACGTTCTCAGTGGTGACGGTGGCGACTCCGTCATCGGGCAGGTGCCCATTTCGGGTGCGACCACCGTCGACGAGGTGGCCGACCTGGTCTCCTACCTCGCCGCGCCCGGCAACCGGCATCTGTCCGGCGCGCTCGTCCCGGTCGACGGCATGGTCGCCGGGACGCTACTGACCGGCAAACCGCTCAAGAAGACCGCGCGGCGCTAGCCGGCACCCCGCTCCACTCCGATCCGACCACTTCCAGATGGAGGAAACCAGCATGTCCGAAATCAGCGTTATCGATACCGTCCGCGAAATCGTCGCCGAGGCAGTCGCTTTGGACATCGACGAGGTCGAAGCCGATGCCACCCTGTTCGGTGAGGTCGGCGCCGAGTCGATCGATCTGCTCGACATTCTTTTCCGAATCGAACGCCGCTTGGGCGTCAAGATCACGACCACCCAGCTGAGCGAGCGAATCCAGGGCGGCATCCCGGACGAGCAATTCGGCACCGACGACGGAATGGTCTCCGACCTCGGCCTCGAGCAGTTGCACAAGGTGATGCCCCAGATCGACCCGGCCGAACTCAGCGGCAAGCTCGGCGCCGAGGACGTGATGGGTCTGTTCACCGTGCGCAATCTCGCGGACATGGTGTCCAAACACACCGTCGCGGCGAGTTGACCCGTGCGGTTCCATCTCGTCGACCGCATCGACACCATCGATCCATGGGCGCGGGTCGAGGCGGTCAAGCGGACGAGTTCGAGTGAGAGTTACTGGTCTACAACGGCTTTCGGCTCGTCGATGCCGCTGTCGATTCAGCTGGAGGTACTCGCCCAGAGTCTGGCGTGGCTGATCTATCTCAGCACCGACCGGCGGCAGCGGGCGGTGCTGCTGTCGGTCGGCGCCATGACCACCCGGTCCGCCATCGTGCCCGGCGACGACGTCGTCGCCTCGGTCGAAATCCTGTCGAGGGGCGACACCATCGTGGCCGCAGGCCGGCTGCTGGTCGGCGAGAGCGTCGTCTTCGAGGTCGACGACCTCATGTGCGGCCTGGTCGACGCCGACATGCTCGAGGACGCGGCGTCGGTGCGGATGCGCGAAGAACTACTGCGAAGCGGGGCCCGATCATGAACAACGAGGTCGTCATCACCGGTATCGGGGCCGTCACCCCGGTGGGAAACACCGCACCGGACACGTGGTCGGCGCTGGCCGCCGGGCGCAGCGGGGTGGGCCGGATCGAGACGTTCGATCCGAGCACGTTCGAAGTCCAGATCGCCGGGATGGTGCGTGGATTCAGCCCCGCGCCCGAGCTCTTGACCACCCAGCGCTGGGACCTGCTCAGTCGATCCGGCGGTTTCGGCGTCGTCGCCGCGGCACAGGCGCTGGCCCAGGCGGGCAATATCGGCTCGCACGACGAGGCCGCCCGAGGCGTTTTCGTCGGCGGCCACGTCGGCAGGCCCGAGCCGCAGGAGTTCGCCGAGATCGGCCTCACCCGCCGCACCAGCGACGGCACGGTGATCCACCGCCGCGGTACCGACAGCACGTGGCGCTGCGATCAGGGTGTCGACCTGATGGCCATCGCCGAGGTGAGCCGGTGCCGTGGACCGATCAGCGGGATCAGCACCGCCTGCACGTCGGCGACCCATGCCGTCGGTGAGGCGATGCGCCGGATCCAGGCGGGCGAGATCACCATGGCCGTCGCCGGCGGCCAGGACTCGCTCACCACCTGGCTCGACGTCGCCGGATTCTCGCTGCTCGGCGCGCTCACCACCCGCTACAACGACAATCCGACCAAGGCCTCGAAACCGTTCGACGCCGAACGCGACGGTTTCGTGCTCGGCGAGGGGTCGGTGCTGCTCGTGCTGGAGGAGCGGCGCATCGCCGAGGCACGCGGTGCCCGGATTCTGGCGCGGCTCACCGGTTACGCCTCGACGATGAACGCGTACCGGATCACCGATTCCCCGCCCGACGGTGGCGGGTCGATCACCGCCATGGCCGATGCGCTGGCCGACGCGGGGGTGGCGGGCACCGAGGTCGATTGTGTCTACGCGCACGGGACGAGCACACCGGGCAACGACGTCTCCGAAACCGCCGCCATCAAGCAGGTTTTCGGTGCGCACGCCTACGAATTGCTCGTCACCTCGCCGAAGTCCATGACCGGGCACCTCACCGCCGGGGCGGGTGCGCTCAATGTGCTCGCGGCGCTCGGTGGGATCACCGAGGGGCTGGTCTCGCCGACCGTCAACTACACCCACCCCGACCCGAAGCTCGATCTGGACTATGTCCCGAACCAGGCCAGAAAGGCCGATGTCTCGGTGGCGCTGGTCAATTCGTTCGCCTTCGGCGGCACGAACGCCTCACTCGTGGTGCAGGCGCCATGAGTACTCCCGCGGTGACCGTGCCGAGCACGGATGTCGGCGCCGGGTCGCCGGTGCCGCCCGACGCCCTGGCCGTGGCCGGCGGCCTGCGCCTGGACCGCGTCGTCGAGTTGCGACCCGGTGCGGGGGCCAGTGCCCTCGCGAACGTGCCGAACACCCTGCCCGTGTTCGACACCCATTTCCAGCGGTTCCCGGTGCTGCCCGGTGTGCTCATGCTGCACGGCATGGCGAACCTGGCCGATCTGTTGCTCGCCCGGGACGGTGGCCGGTGGCGGCTCACCGGCGCGCGGCGGGTGCAGTTCCGCCACTATGTGCGCCCCGGCGACCAGTTACACGTGGCGGTCGACATCCGCGAACTCGACGACACGGTGGCGCGCCTCACCGGGCGCATCACCCGGGCCGGCGCGGTGGTCGTCCTCGCGCGCGAGCTCACCATGACCCGTGACGCGGGTCCAGAGAGGGAAGTCTCATGAATCGCGTTGTCATCAGCGGCATCGGTGTGGTGTCGCCCCTGGGTACCGGATTCACCCAGACCTGGAAGGAACTGGTGGCCGGGCGCAGCGCGGTGCGCCCGATCACCGCCTACGACCCCGCCTCGCTGCGCACCCGGTTCGGCGCCGAGATCACCGAGTTCGACGCGAAACCGTTTGTCCGCAACCGCAAGTCGCTGCGGCTGATGACGCGGGCCAACCAGCTGGCGCATGCCGCGGTCCGGCTGGCCACCGAGGAGGCGCGGATCGACCCGGCCACCTCGGGCAACGACTCGGTCGGTGTCTTCCTCGCCAGCGAGAACCAGATCTCCGACCCGCTGCACATCCTCGACGCGACGGTGCAGGCCTGCGGGCCCGACGGGCGGATCGACCCGGCCCGGCTGGGTCACGAGGCGGCGCGGATGTACCCGCTGTTCTTCGTGGAAGGACTCCCCTCGGCCGAATTGTTCTTCCTGTCCGAGGAATTCGGCTTCGCCGGACCGAGCGCTTTTCTCTCCGGTGCGGGTGATGCGGGCATCAGTGCGATCGGCAACGCCTACCGGGCCATCGCGCGCGGCGAGACGACGGTCGCGGTCGCGGGCGGTTTCGACGACGGCGTCTCCTGGTGGTGCATGTCCAAGCTCGACCGGCTCGACCTGCTCACCGACCGCAACGAGACGGGTGCGGTGCGCCCGTACGACCGCGACGCCACCGGCACCGTCCTCGGCGAAGGCGCGTGCATGCTCGTGCTGGAGGACTACGACACCGCCGTGGCCCGCGGGATCGAACCGTACGCGGAGATCGTCGGTTTCGGTGGTGGCTCGGATCCGGTGACACCCGGCGAGATCTGGGGCGACGGCACCGGTCTGCGTAATGCCCTGGCATCGGCGATGCGGGAGGCGGGTGTCGCGGGCACCGATATCGGCTACGTGGCCGCCGACGGCGCGGCGGTGATCCGGGCCGATCTCGCCGAGACACGGGCATTGCGGGCCGCGCTCGGCGTGGGCGCCGACACCGTCGCGGCGAGCAGCGTGCAGCCTGCTCTCGGCCAATTGCTCTCCGCCGCAGGCCCGTTGAATGTCGCGCTGGCGGCGATGGCACTGCGCGAGAACACCGTGGCGCCGACCTTGAATCTGTCCGCTGCGGCGCCGCAGTGCGACCTGGACTGGGTGCCCGCTGTGGCACGCGAACTGCGCGCGGACTACAGCCTCGCACTGGGCCGGGGACTGTCGGGCCAGGCCGCCGCACTGGCGCTGCGGCGCCTGTAGAGCCCGCTGGAACCACGAACAGGAGTGCACGGTGAAGACGAGAGAAACCCAGCACATGTCCTTGCGAACGGTGGTCGTCGTCGCTGTCGGCGCCGTCACCTCGCAGGGCGATACGGCCAAGGCGCTGTGGGACGGCGTACGCGCCGGTCATGTCGCGATCGACCCGGTCGAGCACCTGCCCATGTCGGACTACAACACCCGGATCGGCGGTGAGGTCCGCTCCCCCGTCGCGCCCTCACCGATCGCCGACGAAGTGGGCGGATTCCGGGACCGCGCTTTCGATTTCGCGTTCGCCGCCGCCACCGAGGCGATGGAGGCGGCGGGCGCCCTGGTCGCCGAGGTGGCACCGCACGACCGGGCCATCGTGCTCGGCACCTGCAATGCGGGTCTGCTCAGCACCCTCGAGTGGCTCGGTGACGACGGTGTCGGCGCGGGCACCCCCGAACTCGCCATGTTCGGCCCGCCGCAGGCCATCGCCGAATCGCTGGCAGCCCATTTCCAGTGCGCCGGTCCGGTGTTCTCGGTGAACACCGCCTGCGCGGCGGGGGCCAACGCGATCGGCTACGCCGCGGATCTGATCGCGCTCGGCCGGGCCGACATGGTGCTGGCAGGCGGCACCGACGCACTGTCGGACGTGGCCTACGCGGGGTTCAACTCGCTGGGTTCGCTGTCGCCCACACCGGCGGCGCCGTACCAGGACAAGCGAACCGGGCTCTCGCTCGGTGAGGGCAGCGGCATGCTCGTCCTGACCAGCGCCGAGCTGGCGGCCGCGGCCGAGGTGGAGCCGCTGTGCGTGATCCGTGGCTACGGACTGTCCGCCGACGGCTACCACCCGACCGCCCCGCGCCCCGACGGCACCGGCGCCGCGCGGGCCATCCGCTCGGCCATCGAATGGGCCGGGTTGCGCGACAGCGACATCGGCTACGTCAACAGCCACGGCACCGGCACCCCACGCAACGACAGCGCCGAGGCCAAGGCCACCCGGCTCGCGCTCGGCGACGCCGCCGATTCCGTGCCGGTGAGCAGTTCCAAGTCGATGATCGGGCACCTGCTCGGCGCGGCGGGCGCGGTCGAGGCGATCATCACCGTCGGTGCCCTGCGCAGCGGCGTGCTGCCGCCGACCGCCAATCTCGTTCGGGCCGACCCGGAATGCGCGCTCGACCACATCCCGGTGACCCCACGGGTCAGCAATATCGACCACGCGATCTCGAACAACTTCGCCTTCGCGGGTGCCAACGCGAGCGTGGTGTTCTCCGAACGCGCCGCCGAGCCGACCCGCGTCGAGCGTTCGCGCGTGGTGGTGACGGGGACAGGCGCCGTCGGCGCCGCCGGCCTCGATGTGCGGGCTGCCTTGCGCGCGGTCACCGAAGGCCGCGACTGCACCCGGGTCGACGACGGTGTGCGGCTGGGTCTCATCGACACCGACCCCAGCGACCATCTGACCAGGCGGGAGGCCAGGCGGATGGACCGGCTCGGCCTGCTGTCGACCTTCGCGGCGAGCCGGGCGCTGGCCGAGGCCGGTGCCGACCTGATCGCCGACGACCCCGACCGGGTGGGCGTGGTCTTCGGCACCGGGCTCGGTCCGATGGAGGCGATGGAACAGTTCGTGCGCCCGCTGCGCGCGGAGGGGGTCGCGGCGGCGAACCCGGCCGTGTTCCCGAACACCGTGTACAACGCGGCGGCGGGCAGTGTCGCCACGCTGCTCGGGGCGCTCGGCCCCACCTCGACGGTGACCTCGGGGCACGCGGCGGGCGCGAACGCGCTCTGCTACGGCTACGACATGGTCTCGCTCGGCCGCGCGACCGCGATCCTGGCCACCGCCGCCGACACCCTCACCCCACTCGTGGTGCGTGGCTACCGCAGGCTCGGGCTGCCCATGGGTCCGCACGACACGTTCGCCCTCGCCGAGGGCGGCGCCGCGGTGATGCTCGAACGGTACGACAACGCCGTTCGCCGGGGCGCCACCGTGTACGCCGAAGTACTCGGGCATGCCACCGCATCGGACGCGCGCGGTGTGGGGCGCACCGATCCGACCGGTGCCGCCGTCGAACGCGCCATGCGCGCCGCACTCGACGTCGCGGGTCTGGCGCCGGGTGATATCGCCGAGGTGTGGACCAACGAGGTCGGGCTGCCCGCCTTCGACGAGCCCGAGAACCAGGCCCTGCACCGGCTTTTCGGCGACAACGCCCCGCAGCGCATCGCCGCCAAACGGGCGCTCGGCGAACAACTGGGCGCAGGCGGACTGCTCGCCGCCGCATTGGCCACCTGTGACCGGCCTGACCGGGGCGTGGCCCTGGTGAACAGCTCCTCACTGGGCGGTACCCACATCAGCATCGTGCTCGCGCCGCTGACCGACTGAGCATCCGAACACAAAGGACGACAAGCGTTATGGCAACACCGGAATTCACGGCCCAGGTCGTCGGCACGGGCAGCTACCTGCACGGCGACCCGATCGACAACAAGCAGATCGAAGCACTGCTCGGTCCCGTACCCGAGGACATTCTCGAGGGCATCCAGGTCAAGGAGCGCCACTGGATGATCGACCCCGACACCGGCGAACACCTGGTGACCAACTCCCAGATGGCCGCGGGCGCCGCGACCGCGGCGCTCGAGCAGGCCGGCATCGAGGCGGGTGAGGTGGACCTGATCGTGATGTCGACGGCCAGCCCCGAATACCTGCTGCCGCCCGCGGTGACGTTCGTGCAGGAGCACCTCGGGATCGCCGAGTGCACCACCATCGAAGTGCGGTCCGGCTGTGCGGGTTTCGTCGAAGCCGCCGACGTGGCACGCGCCTACCTCGAGCGCGGCACCCACCGCACCGCCGTGGTGATCGGCAGCGAGGCCATCTCGCCCCTGCTCGTCCCGATGTATCGCGGCATCGACCCGGAGCGGATCCGCATGCGGGATCGGCTGGTGGCCTACACCTTCGGTGACGGTGCGGGTGCGCTCGTGCTGCGCGCCGAACCGGCCGACCCGCAGACCCGGGCCGGGGTACTCGGTTCCTCGATCGTCACGATGGGCGGCACCAAGAAGCCGGGCATGCAGGTGATCGGCGGGTCGACCCACGCACCGCTACACAAGCAGGTGCTGGCCAAACGCCTGATGGAGCTGAAGGTCGACGTCGTGGAGTCGGGAAAGTTCATCCCGCACATGATCACCCGGTCGCTGCGCGAGATGCTCGAGATCAGCGGGGTGAAGGCCGAGGACATCGCCCTGTGGGTCGTCCCCGAGGGCAATGCCGGCTACATGACCAGTGAGTTGGAGGCGGCCGGTCTGCTCACCGACGAGTGGCTGGCCCTGCGCGACAAGATCTACGAGAACATCGAACGGGTCGGTGCCACCGGTTCGGCCGCTGTTCCCCTCGCCCTGGACGAAGCAGCGCGCGCGGGCCGGTTGCGGGCGGGCGACAACGTCTTGCTCCTGGCCATCGAGACGAGCAAGTGGAAGTACGCCGGGATGACCCTGGTCTGGGCGGGCTGAGGGATGCGCCCTGCCGTGGGCCCGATCGAGACGGGCCGGTTTCGCACGAGTGCGGCGACGCTCGAATACGCCCACGTCAGTGGTGACATCAGGCCGTCGCTGTGCATGCTGCACGGGTTGGGCGCACGGTGGCAGACCTTCCGGCCGCTCGTCCGCTCGCTCGGACCCGGCTGGGACGTCTACGCACCGGATCTGCGTGGGCACGGCCGATCCGACTGGGTGGCAGGCCATTACGCGCTGGCCGACTTCGCCGCCGATGTCGAACAGTTCGTCACCGAGCGCATCGGCGCGCCGGTGGTGTTGTTCGGGCACTCGATGGGCGGCTGGATCGCCGCCATGGTCGCCGCCGCCCGCCCCGATCTGGTGCGGGCGGTGGTGATCGTCGACTCGGCGCTGTACCGGCTCAACGATTCCCAGCGCGCGGCGATGCTCGGCTACGCCGTCCCCAATCAGGCGATGCGTTCGATCGCGGTGTCGCTGCGGATGGCCGATCCGGAGCTGAATCAACGCTGGGTGGAGGGGCGCAACCAGCGCGAACAAGACCCCGACGAGCTGATGTCGCGACTGCGGTGTCCGGTGTTGCTCGTCCAGGGCGACGAGCGCACCGGCGCGCTCATGACCGACGAACACGTGCGGCGCGCGCTCGGGCTGCTCGCCGACGGCTCGCACGTGTTCGTGCCCGGTACCGGCCATGCCGTGCACGCGGAAGCGCCCGGCCCCGTCGCCGACGCGCTGCGGGCGTTCCTGGCCGAACAGATCGACAAGTCAGAGCCGAACGGAGAGTTCCGATGACCGAAGTGATCGACACCATCGGCAGGCAGGGCACCGACCAGGACACCACCTGGACCAAATGCCCGTCCTGCGCCGAATACCAGTACAAACCCCAGCTGGAACGCAACCTGCGGGTCTGCACCCGCTGCGGCCACCATCTGCGCATCGGCGCGCACCGGCGGCTGGCCCTGCTGCTCGACGAGAACTCCTGGGCCCCGGGCAGTTACGACGACATCGAAACCCGCGATGTGCTCGATTTCCGCGACCACAAGTCCTACCGGCAACGGCTCGCGCAGGCCCGCGCCAAAACCGGCGAAGACGATGCCGCCGTGTTCGGTGTCGGCACTCTGGACGGCCGGCGTCTGGTCGTCGCGGCGATGGAGTTCGGGTTCATGGGCGGCTCGATGGGTTCGGCCGTCGGCGAGGTCATCACCCGTGCCGCCGAACTCGCCCTCGCCCAACGGCTTCCGCTGCTGCTGTGCTGCGCCTCCGGTGGCGCGCGGATGCAGGAGGGCAGCCTGTCACTGATGCAGATGGCCAAGACGAGCCAGGCGATCGGCCGACTGCACGAGGCCGGACTGCTCGTGGTGTGCCTGCTCACCGACCCGACCTTCGGCGGTGTCACCGCCTCGTTCGCCATGCTCGGTGATGTGCTGGTGGCCGAGCCCGGCGCGCTGATCGGGTTCGCCGGGCCGGGCGTGATCAGCCAGACCATCGGCGAGGATCTGCCGCCCGGTTTCCAGACCGCCGAATTCCTGCTGGCACACGGGCTGATCGACGCGGTGGTCCCGCGTGCGCAGCTGCGGGCGTATCTGGCGAAAGTCCTCGCCGCGCACGCACCGGACACTCCGCTCGGACCGCTGCTGCCGTCGGTCGCCGTCACCGACCCTGCGCAGGTGTCCCCGCGCCCGGCCGCGACGGTGGTGAAGGTCGCGCGTGATCAGGCCCGCCCGACCACCCTGAGTTTCGCGGCGGTCGCCTTCGACACCTTCGTCGAATTGCGCGGTGATCGCATGTTCGCCGACAGCTCGGCTCTGGTCGGCGGGCTCGCCACCCTCGGTGGCCGCGCGGTCATGCTGATCGGCCACGAAAAAGGCAGCGACACCAGGGAATCCATCGCCAGGAACTTCGGTATGCCCGAACCGGAGGGATACCGCAAGGCGTTGCGGCTGATGCGTCACGCGGCGAAGTTCGGAATGCCGATCGTCACCCTGATCGATACGCCGGGCGCCTATCCCGGCGTCGGCGCGGAGGAACGCGGGCAGGCGGGCGCCATCGCACGCGCCATCATGGAATCGAGCAGGCTCCCGGTGCCGATCGTCACCGTGGTCACCGGCGAGGGCGGCAGCGGTGGGGCGCTGGCGCTCGGCGTCGCCGACACCGTGCTGATGTTCGAGAACTCCTACTACTCCGTCATCAGCCCGGAGGGGTGCGCCGCGATCCTGTGGGGCGACCGCGCGGCGGCGAGCACGGCCGCCGAAGCACTGAAGCTCACTGCGGCGGACCTGCTTTCGCTCGGCGTGGTCGACGGCGTCATCCCCGAGGACGCCGAGGGCGGACCCGACATCGTGCGGATGGCGGGCGATCTGCGCGCAACCCTGTCGAACGCGCTCACCGCGCTGTCCACCGTGCCCGGCCCCGACCTGATCGAGGCCAGGTACCGCAAGTTCCGGAAGTTCGGCTCGTGACACACCTGGGAGACAAACCGATGACCACTGACAAATCGTTGAGCCACATGATCGATGAGGTACGGGGCCTGGTCGCCGACCTGAACCCCCGGCCGCGCCGGCTGCGCGTCCGGGCGGGCGAATTCGACCTGGAGATGGAATGGCCGGAGGGTCCGGCGAGCGTGAGCGCGGCGCCCGTCCCGGTCGTCACCGTCGAATCGGTGAGCCCGGCGCCGGAATCCAGCGCCGTCGCGATCGAGTCGCCCTTGGTCGGGCACTTCTTCCGCAGCCCCGAGCCCGGAGCCGACCCGTTCGTCTCCCCCGGCGACTTCGTGGCGGAGGGTCAGGTGGTCGCGATCGTCGAGGCGATGAAGCTGATGAACCGCATCACCGCGCCCGGTCCGGGACGGGTGGTGCGGATCCTGCCCGACGACGGTGACGTCGTCGAGTACGGCCAGCAGCTGATCCTGCTCGAGCCCGACGAGTCCGCCCCGATGGAGATCGCGTCATGAACCCGGCGACCGATCCCGAACGGCCGATCAAGACCGTTCTGGTCGCCAACCGGGGTGAGATCGCGCTGCGCGTGGTGCGGGCCTGCCGGGAACTCGGCTTGCGCAGTGTGGTGGTGTATTCGACCGCCGACGCCGATTCGATCGCCATGCAACTGGCCGACGACGCGGTGTGCATCGGCCCGCCGGAGCCGGGTCGCAGCTACCTCAATATCCCGAACGTCATCGGCGCGGCCCTGCGCACGGGTGCCGACGCGGTCCACCCGGGCTACGGATTCCTCTCGGAGAACGCGGATTTCGCCTCGGTGTGCGCCGAGGAGGGCCTGATCTTCGTCGGGCCGTCGCCGGAGACGATGACCGCGCTGGCCGACAAGGCGGTGACCCGGGCGCTGATGAGCGCGGCGGGCCTGCCCTTGCTGCCGGGGACGACGTCGGTGCTGACCGGTGCCGAGGAGGCCGAACGGGTCGCCGAGGAGATCGGTTATCCGGTGATCCTCAAGGCGGCGGCCGGTGGCGGTGGACGCGGTATGCGGGTGGTCCGCGAGCGCGCCGAGATCGAGGACGCCTACCGCCGCACCCAGACCGAGGCCGCCCTCGCCTTCGGTGACGGCAGCCTCTACATCGAGCGATACCTCGAGGGCGCCCGTCATATCGAGGTGCAGATCCTCGGCGACCGCCATGGCAATATCGTGCATCTCGGCGAACGGGACTGCTCGGTGCAGCGCCGGCACCAGAAGCTGCTCGAGGAATCACCGTCGCCCGCACTCGACGACGCCACCCGTGCGGCGATCGGTGCCGCCGCCGTCGCGGGCGCCCGATCGGTCGGGTACGAAGGGGCCGGGACGATGGAGTTCCTGCTCGATCGTGACGGTGGCTTCTGGTTCATGGAAATGAACGCGCGCCTGCAGGTGGAGCATCCGGTCACCGAAATGGTGTGCGGGATCGACCTGGTCGCCGAGCAATTGCGGATCGCCCAGGGGCAGCCCCTGAGCTTCGGGCAAGCCGATGTCGTCGTGCGTGGGCACGCGATCGAATGCCGGATCAATGCCGAGGATCCGGCGCGCGATTTCGCACCGACGACCGGGCGGGTCACCCGCTATCGTCCGCCTGCCGGACCCTGGGTGCGGGTCGACAGCCACCTCGAACCGGGGGTGACGGTGTCGCCGTATTACGACGCACTGCTGGCGAAGGTCATCGTCTGGGCCGCGGATCGACCCGCCGCGATCGACCGCATGATCCGCGCGCTCGACGAGCTCGTCCTGGAGGGCCACGGCCTCACCACCAGCGCGAGCTTCCACACCGACATCCTGTCGCGACCCGAATTCCGTTCCGGCGATTTCGATCTCGATCTCGTCGCCACCACCCAGCGCACCCGGTTGGAGCACCCATGAGTACAGCGAACGGTCGTGTGATCATCCTCGGCGGCGGGATCGGTGGTCTCAGCACCAGCATCGCCTTACGCCGGGTGGGGATCGATGCGCCCCTGTTCGAGCAGGCGCCCGCGTTCGGCACCGTCGGCGCGTCGTTGCAGATCTGGGTGAAGGGCATGAAGGCCTTCGCCGAACTCGATCTGGCCGAACAGATCCGGGCGCGCGGGGCCGATGTGCACCGCCAGCAGTTCTTCAACCAGGACGGCACCCCGCTCTATCACGCGCCGCTGGCCGCGATGGCGCAGCGCTACGACGCGCCGATGCCGGTGATGATCCGGCGCGCGGAGGTGATCGATACGCTCGCCGGCTCACCGGATCTCGGCTCGATCAACTTCAACCACAGGGCGATCGACATCACGCAGGACGATTCGGGTGTCACCGTGACATTCGACAATGGTCATCGGGAGCGGGCCGATCTGCTCATCGCCGCCGACGGCATCAACTCGGCGACCCGGCAGCAGATCTTCCCCGAAGTCGAACTGCGCACCGCTAGTTACCGTTTGGTGCACGCGGTGGCCGATCACGTACCGCCGTTCGGGCGCAATATGTTCACGCTGCTCTTCGGGCGGGGCAACCGCATCGCCATCAAGGACTGCGGCAACAACAATGTCTTCTGGGTGGCGGGTCTGGCCAGGCCGACCCTGGAACTCGACGCACCGGCGGGCACGGTCAAAGACGACCTGCTGCGCCGATTCGAGGTGTTCCCCGCCGCGGTGCGTGACCTGATCGCGGCCACCCCGCCGGAGGTGATGCTGCACCACAACGTGCGCGCGCTCGGCCCGATGCCAGCGTGGAGTTCGGGCCGCATCGTCTTTCTCGGCGACGCGGCGCATGCGGTGACCCCCAATCTCGGCCGCGGCGCCAGCGAAGGCATCGTCGACGCGATCACTCTGGCGAATCATCTCGGCTCCATCGACGTCGGTGACGGCGCGGCGGTGCGGCGGGCGCTGTCGTCGTACGAAAAGGCGCGCAGGCCCGAAGCGGAGGCATTGCAGAAGGCATCCTGGAAAATCGGCACGATTTCGTCCTGGGACGGTTTCGCGGCGACCAAGGTGCGCGATCTGATGATGAAGACGGTGGTCGGCAAAACGCAGGTGTCGAAAATGCACGCCGAATTCGAGGTCGCCGTGCCACGGCTCGGCCACCTGGTGGAATGACCGTCACTCCTGAGAGCTACCACCGGTGATCACTCTGCGGCGGGATGTGCCGGGACCAGCTGAAATCTAGGGTTGGATCATGATTGTGGTCACGGATGATTTGACCAAGAGATACGACGACAAAGTCGCTGTCGACAAGGTCTGCCTCACCGTTCGGGCCGGGGAAATCTATGGTTTCCTCGGCCCGAACGGCGCTGGCAAAACTACGACACTGCGAATGCTGGTCGGGCTCATAGAACCGACCAGTGGATCCGCCCGGGTCCTCGGAAAGGCGCCCGGTGATCCGGCGGCTCTGGCGCACATCGGGGTTCTGATCGAAAGTCCCGGCTTCTATCCGTATCTGTCCGGACGCGACAATCTGCGCGTCATGGCACGCTATCGGCGCATCCCGGATTCTGCCGTCGACGAGGCACTGGCCCGCGTCGGCCTCACCGGCCGGGGCGACGACCGATTCCGCACCTACTCCCAGGGCATGAAACAACGGCTCGGCGTCGGCTGCGCGCTGCTCGGCAACCCCGAACTCCTGATCCTCGACGAACCAACCAACGGTTTCGACCCCGGCGGCATGGCCGAGATGCGCACCCTCATCACCGATCTCGCCGCCGACGGGCACACGATTCTGCTGTCGAGCCATCTGCTGGCCGAGGTGCAGGAAATCTGCGACCGGGTCGGGGTGATCAACGGCGGGAAACTGGTCGCCGAATCGACCGTCGCCGAAATGCGCGGGCGCAGCACCCTTTTCGTACGGGCCCAACCGGTACAGACCGCGGTCGACGCGATCCGGGTCGCCGTCGGCGATGCCACCCGGACCCAGACCGGCATCCGGGTCGACGCGGGCCCCGACGCGGCACCGCTCATCGCCCGCGCGGTGCTCGACGCGGGCGCCGAACTACACGAATTGCGTTCCACGGAACGTTCCCTGGAAGAAGCGTACTTCGAGATGACCGCACCGGATGTGGAGAACGTCGCATGATCGACAGCATTCGCGCGGAAGTGCTCCGGCTGCGCCGCTGGCCCGTGTTGTGGAGTCTGCTCGCGGTCTGGCTGACGTTGAACCTCACCTTCATGTACCTGCTCAACTACCTCGGCTACAGCTCGGGCAGTGCCGCCGATGCCACCGAGGGGCAGCCGCGCGAGTACGTGCTCGCGCAGATGATGCCCACGGCCGTGCCGGAGGAATTCGTCGGCGGCACCGTGCTTTTCGGCGGCGCGCTGATGCTGATCCTCGGCGCCCTCGCCACCGGCAGCGGGTACGGCTGGGGCACCTGGAAGACGGTGTTCATTCAGGGACCCGCGCGCGTCACGGCTCTGCTCGGCACGGTGCTCGCGCTGCTCACGGTGGCGGTCGTGGCTGTACTCGGGGCGTTCGTGCTCGATCTGGGCGTCGCGTGCGTCATCGCCTCGGCCGAATCCCAGCCGCTCGTGCTCCCGTCGGTGGGCCGGCTGCTGGCCGGAATCGGCAGTGGCATCGCGATTCTGACCATGTGGACGTTGCTCGGCGCGCTGATCGGTCTGCTGGCGCGCGGGCCGTCCCTCGCGGTCGGGCTCGGCCTGGTGTGGGTACTGGTGCTCGAGAACGTGCTTCGCTTCTTCGGCGACATGCTCGGCAGTGCCGGTGCGGTGACGGACTACCTGCCCGGGTCGGTGGCGGGTTCGCTGGCCGGTGATCTACGGACACTGCAGGGCGAGGCGACACCGGGGGTGCTCGACCTCCTCGACTGGCCGCAGGCCGTTGTCGCGCTGGCGGTGTACCCGGTGATCTTCCTCGCCTGCGCGATCGTCGTCGTCCGGCGACGCGATCTGGTCTGACGGTGTCCGCACCCACGATCGACAAGGATGAGCGCATGGAGACGATCGCCGCCCGCGTGCTGGAGTCCTGGCCCCCGCGACTGGGCCGGTGGCAGCAGGTGTCGTTGAGCGTCGCGGCGGGCGTGGTGGGGTTCGTCGCGGTGCTGGCGACCATGGTGGCCGACACCGAGCTGGCGGTGGTCCAGGTCGTCGCGCTCGCGCTCGGCATCGGGATCGCTGTCTCGCTGGCCATGCGGGCTCCGGTGGCGGGGTGGGCGCTCGGCCTCGCGGCGCTGGCAGCCGCGTCCGTGCTCAGCGGACCGCAGGCGGAGTTGTGGGTCGATCCGATGCTGACCAGCTATTTCGTCGTTCTCGGCGTTGGGGCGGTGTGGGCGGGCGCCCGCGCCGCGGCGGGGGCCTGGGCGGCGACGGTGGCGACCGGGATCGGTCTGGCGCTGTGGTTGCGGCCCGCCGAATGGCTGGTCGGGATTCTCGGGGCGAGCGCGGTGTCGGGGCTGGTGCTCTCGACCGTGATCGCGGTGCGCACGGTCGGCGTCACCAGCAACAGTCTGCGCCGCGAACGCGACAGCACCGAGCGGCAACGCCAGCTCACCTCGCTGTGGGAGGAACGCGCCCGCATCGCCCGTGAGCTGCACGATGTGGTCGCCCACCACATGACGGTGATCGCGATCCAGGCCGAGGCCGCCCAGCACAGCGACCGCAATCTCGCGCCCGCCACCGGCGCCCGGCTCGACACGATCCGCAACAGCGCGACGGTCGCTTTGTCCGAGATGCGCCACATCCTCGGAGTGCTGCGCAGTGGTGACGCCACGCTCCTGCCTCAGCCCGCCCTGCGAGACCTCACCGAACTGGTGGAGACGGTGCGCGGGGGCGGTACGCACATCACGATGACACTGACCGGCGATACGGCTAAAGTGCCTGACGCCGTGGGTCTTTCGTCCTATCGGATCGTGCAGGAAGCACTGAGCAACGCGATCCGCCACGCACCGGGCGCACCGGTCGAGGTCACCGTTGTGGTGAGCGAGAAGGCGATCGACATCCGTGTCGCCAATCCGTGTGCGACGGTGCCTGCCGCCGGTGCGGGCCACGGACTGCTCGGCATGCGCGAACGCGCGACGATGCTCGGCGGAACTTTCAGCGCGGGCGCGGACGACGCGAAGTACGTTGTCGCCGCGTCACTCCCCCTGCACAACGGGCGTATCGACGCCGCGCGCGATTAGCCCGCCGACAATCGTCACCTCGACAGAGGCGACGCGGGCAAGAGACGCCGATGCCGCCCGGTGCGCTCGCGGGCAGCGGACCACTCAGTTCTCGACGAGTCTGCGGACCGAGGCTGGCAGGTCGCGGGTGCGCTGGTAGGGGCCCGCGACGGCGGCGCCGTAGGGCCGGGCGAGCAGGGTGCGGGCGATGGCGTTGACCTCGTCGGTGGTGACGGCGTCGATGCGGGCCAGGGTCGCCGAGACACTGCGGTGGTTGCCGTAGCTGAGTTCGCTGCGTCCGATGCGGTTCATCCGCGATGCGGAGTCCTCGAGGCCGAGCACCAGGCCACCGCGCAACGAGCCCTTGGCACGGGCGCATTCGGCGTCGGTGATGCCCTCGGCGGCGACTTCGTCGAGCACAGAACGTGCCAAAGTGGCCACCTGAGCGAGGTTTTCGGGTTGGCAGCCGAGTGACACGGAGAACGCGCCGGTGTCGGCGAAGGTGTCGACGCTCGAGTACACCGAGTACGCCAGGCCGCGTTCCTCCCGGATGCGCTGGAACAGGCGCGAACTCAGTCCGCCGCCGATCACGGTGTTGAGCACCGACAGCGGCCAGCGCTGCTGTCCCTCGTGCCTGCCGAACGCGCGCACACCGAAGGTGAGGTGGGTCTGTTCGCTGTCACGGTTGATGCGCACGAGTCCCGGTGCGCCCTGGGCGCGGAACTTGCCCTCACGACGGGGTGCCGGTTCGGCGGTGGGGTCGAGGTGCGGGCCGAAGGCGTGGCGGACCAGTTCGACGACCCGCTCGTGTTCGACATTGCCCGCCACCGCGACGACCATGCGTTCGGGGCGGTAGCGGCGCTGGTGGAAGCCGCGCAGCTGGGCGGCCTGCATGCCTTCGATGGATTCGACGCTGCCGATCACGGGACGCCCGACGGGGTGGTCACCGAACAGGGCGGTGAGAAAGCAGTCGGCGACGAGGTCCTCGGGATCGTCGTCGCGCATGGCGATCTCCTCGAGCACCACCTGACGTTCCACATCGACGTCGACGGCCCGGCACAGCCCGTTGAGCACCACATCGGAGACGAGTTCGACCGCCAGCGGCAGGTCCTCGTCGATGACGTGGGCGTAGTAGCAGGTCTGTTCCTTGGCGGTGAAGGCGTTGAGTTCGCCGCCCACAGCGTCCATGGTCTGGGCGATGTCGAGCGCGGTGCGGGTGGGGGTCGCCTTGAACAGCAGGTGTTCGAGGAAGTGCGCCGCACCCGCCACGGTCGGTCCTTCGTCGCGGGAGCCGACGCCGACCCACACGCCCACCGAGGCCGAGCGCACACCGGGCACGTGTTCGGTGACCACGCGCAGCCCGCCGGGCAGCACGGTGCGCCGCACTCCACCATCGGTGGTCACGTCCTGGGCGGTGCCGGTTCCGGGTTCACTCAACTGTCGCTCGGTCACCCGATCCCACCGGACGGCTGTACTGGCATGCTCTTCTCGACCTCTCGAAACGGGGGCTGGCGACGTGCGCGGATGCCTGCCGCAGGAGCAGGCTGCAGGCACGACGGCCGGCTCATCGATTCTATGCGCCGCCCGCCCCCGCCCGTGCATCGACCCTCGTCGTCGCCCGTGGCCGCGGCGCCGGTTCACCACGGCCGGTCGCGTCGAGGACCTGTGCGATGCGGGCGAGCGCGTGCTCGTTCGTCATCGCCCAGTGGGTGGCCTCGATGCGGTGACAGATCACGGCGCCGTCGACGACCGGCGCCCAGGTGGCGGCTCCGTGTGTTCCGGTCGGGTCGTCGACGGTGGCCGCGAAGTACACCAGGTCACCGTCGAAGCGGCGGGGACGGTAGTCGTCGACCATGCTCATCGATGCCTGTGCGGCGTCGGTGATGCGGGCGATGCGGGCGCGGTCGAGTCCGGCGAGCGGTCCGCCGAGGTTCGCGGCGGCGGCGGTGAGTCCGTCGATGCCGAAGTCGAGGTCCTCGCCCGCCAGGCCGCCGAGCAGGTCGCCGACCGTCGGGGCCGGGGTCTGCTCGGGTCCGTCACCGAGCCAGCTGTCCATCATGGCCAGCCGCGCGACCTGTTCGCCCTCGGCCCGCAGACCGGTGGCGACCGCGTGCGCGAGCAAGCCGCCGAGCGACCAGCCGAGCAGGTGGTACGGCCCTTCGGGCTGCACCGACCGGATGGCGTCGATGTAGCGGCGCGCCCAGGCGTCGATGCTGTCGGGCACCGGTTCGTCGGCGGTCAGCGCGGGTGATTGCAGACCGTAGACGGGGCGTTGCGGGTCGAGGTGGCGGGTCAGACCGGCGAACGACCACGACAGGCCGCCGACGGGGTGGATGCAGAACAGCGGTGCCCCGGTGCCGCCGGTGCGCAGGGGCAGCAGGACGGCGAAGGCGTCGGCCTGCGCGTCGTCGCCGCGCAAGCGTTCGACGACGACGGCCGGGGTCGGGTCGGTGAAGAACCAGGCCACCGGCACCGGGGTGCCGAGGGTTTCGCTCAGTCGCGAGGCCAGCTGGACGGCGGTGAGCGAGTTGCCGCCGAGGTCGAAGAAGTTGTCGTCCATGCCGATTCGGTCCAGGTCGAGGACCCTGGCGAATTCGGCGGCGACCCGCTGTTCGGTCTCGGTGACGGGCGCCCGGTAGGTGGCCTGGCGCAGGCGCGGGGCAGGGAGGGCGCCGCGATCGAGCTTGCCCGAGGTGTTCACCGGGAACTCGTCGAGTTCGACGACCACCGACGGCACGAGGTAGCCGGGCAGTTCGTCGGCCAGCGCCGATCGGAGGGCCGCGGTGTCGATCACCGAGATGCTATGGGCGACAACAGTTCCGGGAGTGGTGGCCTCCTCGGGCGAGCCGACGGAGCTTCTCCCCCGTGCGGGAACGACGTACCCGACGAGCCGGTCGGCACCCGTACCCGGCACCACGGCGGCCGCGGCCTGCGCGACACCCGGCTGCCGTGCCAACACGGCTTCGACCTCGCCGAGTTCGATGCGCTGACCGTTCAGCTTCACCTGCAGGTCGGAGCGGCCGACGTATTCCAAGGCGGTCCTTTCGCCGCGCAAGCGGACGAGGTCACCGGTGCGGTACATGCGGGTGCCCGCGGCTCCGAACGGATCGGGGACGAACCGTTCGGCCGTCAGCGCGCCTGCCCCCACGTAGCCGTGGGCGAGTTGGGCGCCGCCGACGTACAGCTCACCGACCACACCGGGCGGCACGGGACGCAACCGGGCATCGAGCACGTACAGCCCGGTGTTCCACACCGGTGTGCCGATCGGCACGGTGACGGTGTCGTCGTCGGTGACGACATGGGTGCTCACCTGCACGGCGGTTTCGGTGGGCCCGTAGAGGTTCACGACCTCGGCCCCGGTCACCGTTCGCACCTGCTCGGCGAGTGCGGCGGGCAGTGCTTCACCACCGGCGAAGATCCGCCGCAGCGAGCGGGTGCTGTCGACCCCGGGGCCACGGTCGTCGGGCGAGCGACCGGCCGCGAACGCCACCATGGCGCCGACGGTTTCGGCACTGCTGTCGGCCTGCGACCGACTCGTCGCGACTGCCGAGGTCTGCGAGCCGGTGTCGGGGCTGTCGTCGCGGTACGGCCGCCGAGTGGCGGCAGCCGGCGTCACCGCGTCCGTTCTGCCGATGTGGGCGAGGTAGGCGGCCAACAGGGTCGGCGCGAATTGCACTGTGTCGATGCGGTGTTCGGTGATGACGGCAGCCAGGTAGGCCGGGTCGCCGTGGCCGCCGGGACGGGCGATGACGGTGCGGGCGCCGACGCGGGGACCGAGGAACAGTTCCCAGATCGAGGCATCGAAGGTGGTTGGCGTCTTGTGTAGGACCGTGTCCCCGGCGGTGAAGCCGAATTCCTGTGCCATCCAGTCGAGTTGGTTGACGATCGCGCGGTGCGGCACCCCCACGCCCTTGGGTAGGCCGGTGGATCCGGAGGTGAAGATCACGTACGCGGTGTGCTCGGGGCGCAGCGAGTGGGTGCGTTCGGCGTCGTCGACGGGTTGCCCGGAGAGTGCTGCCGTCTCGATCTCGTCGAGCACGACCACGTCGATTCCCCGGCCCATCGAGATCGGCAGGTCGGCCCGGACCCGTGAGGTGGTGAGAAGGCAGGCGGGGCGGGCGATGTCGAGGACGCGCGCGATGCGTTCGGCCGGATGGTCGGGGTCGACCGGCACATAGGTGCCACCGGCGACAATCACCGCGTACAACCCGACCAGCAGGTCCGTCGAGCGGCGGGCCGCCACCGCCACGGCGGTGTCGGGGCCGACGCCGAGCGTGATGAGGTACCGGGCGAGCCGGTTCACCCGGTCCGCGAAGTCGCCATAGGTGAGGGTGGTCGTGTCGTCGACGAACGCGATGGCCGAGGGGGTCGCGGCGACCTGCCGGTAGAAGCCGTCGACCAACGTCTCCGGTGCGAGCGGATGGTCGGTGTCACACCAGCTTTCGAGCATTCGGTGGTCGGCGTCGGTGAGCAGGTCGACATCACCGACGGCGATGTCCGGGTCGGCGGTGACAGCGTCGAGGATCCGCACGTACGCCTCGGCCATCCGATGTGCGGTGGTGGCGTCGAACAGGTCGGTGGCGTAGGTGAGCCGCACCGAGCAGCCACCGCCGGCGGTATCTGCCAGGACGAAGTCGAGGTCGAACTTCGCGACCGCCGCGTCGGCGTCGATGGCGGTGACGGTGAGGTCCGGCAGCACCACCTCGGTGGGTGTGGCTCCCAGGTTCTGGAAGGCGAGCATCACCTGGAACAGCGGGCTGTGTCCGGCCGAACGAACCGGGTCGAGCACGTCGACCAGGCGCTCGAAGGGCACATCGGCGTTGTCGAACGCGTCGAGGTCGACCCGCCTGGCGTCCTTCAGCAGCGAGGTGAAGGAGGCGGCCGGGTCCACACCGGTGCGCAGGACGAGGGTGTTGACGAACATGCCGACCAGGTCGTCGAGCGCGGCGGCACCGCGTCCGGCGACGGGGGTGCCGACGGCGATGTCGGCCGCTCCGCTGAGCCGGGCCAGCAGTACGGCCAGTGCCGCGTGGGCGACCATGAACTCACTCGCGTCCGCCCGCCGCGCCACTGCCGTAACGCGCTGCCAGACTTCTTGTGGCACAGCCGTTTCCACGCTGGCGCCGCGCTGGGAGGCGACAGCGGGGCGGGGCCGGTCGGTGGGCAGTTCGAGCAGCGACGCCAGCCCGTCGAGTTCGGTGCGCCAGAACCGCACCTGACGGGCGGCCAGGGATTCGGGGTCCTGCTCGTCGCCGAGCACGGAGCGCTGCCACAGGGTGTAGTCGGCGTACTGGATCGCCAGCGGTGCCCAGTCCGGTGCGGTGCCCACGCGACGTGCCAGATAGGCGGCGGTGGTGTCGCGCAGCAGTGGTCCGGCGGAGAAGCCGTCGGCACTGATGTGGTGGATCACCACGACCAACACCACTTCGTCGGCGGCGCACCGCAATACGCGTACCCGCACGGGCGGGGCGACGGTGACGTCGAATCCCCTGCCGATCTCGGCGGCCACGATCGACGGCACCGCGATCGGATCGACGGATTCCACCACCGGGGCAGGCACGAACTCCCACACCGCCTGGTGGCCGATACCGTCGACGGCCGGGTAGGCGGTGCGCAGCACCTCGTGCCGCTCGAGCACATCGGTGACGGCGGCGGCCAGGGCGTCGGCGTCGACATCGCCGGTGAGCCGCACCGCGATCGGGATGTTGTAGGCGGCCGATTCCGGGTCGAGGCGGTTGAGCAGCCACATGCGCTGCTGTGCGGCCGACAGCGGGATCCGTTGTGGGCGTGGGCCCGCAACCAGTGCGGTGCCCGCGCCGCTGCCCGCGTGGCCGGCGAGCAGCTCGGCCAGTGCGGCGACGGTGGTCGCCTCGAACAGGGTGCGCACCGGCACCCGGGTGGACAGTGCCGCGCCGAGGCGGGCGGCGACGCGGGTGGCGATGAGCGAGTTGCCGCCGAGTTCGAAGAAGTCGTCGTCGAGACCCACCTGCTCACGGCCGAGCACCTCGGCGAACACCTGGGCCACGACCCGCTGCACCGGGGTGACCGGGGCGCGGAACGGACGGGCCACGAACTCCGGCGCCGGCAGTGCGGCCCGGTCGAGCTTGCCGGAAGTGTTGAGCGGGAACGCATCCAGCACCACGACGACCGACGGAACCATGTACGACGGCAGGGCACCCCCGACGGCTGTGCGCAGGAACGCCGGGTCCAGCTCGGCGCCCGGCTGCGGCACCGCGTAACCGACGAGGCGGTCACCCGTCGGGCTCGGCGACACGACAGCCGCGGCCTGACGCACCCCGGGCAGGGCCCGCAGCGCCGCTTCGATGTCACCCAGTTCGATGCGCTGACCACGGAACTTCACCTGGAAGTCGCGCCGGTCGAGGTAGACGAGCACACCGTCGCGGGTCCAGCGCACGAGGTCGCCCGTGCGGTACATGCGTTCGCCGGGCGCGGTGAACGGATCGGCGACGAACCGGTCGGCGGTCAGGTCCGGACGACCGAGGTAGCCGCGGGCCAGCTGGTCACCCGCGAGGTACAGCTCGCCCGCCACACCCGGTGCGACGGGGCGCAGCCGGTCGTCGAGCACGTAGACCTGGGTGTTCCATTCGGGCACGCCGATAGGCACCGTCGGCCCGGTCGCGTCGCCGGCGGGCCAGGCGGTCACCGAAACGGCGGCTTCGGTGGGGCCGTACAGGTTGTGCAGTGCCGCAGCAGATTTCGCCCGGAAGGCGGTGACCGTATCCGGGGTGAGCGCCTCACCGATGGCGAGCACCAGGCGCAAGCTGCTGAGCTGCTCGGCTTCCGCGTGCGCGGCGAACATACTCAGCATCGACGGAACGAAGTCGACCACCGTGATGCGCTGCCGCGCGACCAGTTCCGCGAGATACAGCGGGTCACGATGCCCGTCCGGGGCAGCCAGCACTAGCGTGGCCCCCGCCGCGAGCGGCACGAAGTACCCCCACACCGACAGGTCGAAGGTCGCGGCCGACTTCTGCAGGTACACATCCCCCGCACCGAGCCGGTACTGCTCGATCATCCACACCACCTGATTACGCACCCCCGCATGGCTCATCGCCACACCCTTGGGCCGCCCGGTCGAACCAGAGGTGAACAAGACATAGGCCAGGTTCGAATCCCGCAGCGGCGCAAGTCGTTCCGTATCGCCTACGGGGTAGGTCGAGTAGCCCTGCAGGTCGAGGCGGTCGACGAGGACGACACGCACCCCCACCGAGGGCACCGTGTGCCCGGCGACCGAGGAATCGACCGGGTCGTCGGCCGTCGGCGGCTCACCGGAGGTGACGGCGCCGATTTCGAAGCGGTCGCGGCTGGTCGTGAGGACCGTGTGGGGGCGGGCGGTGGTGAGGATCTGGGTGATGCGGTCGGTGGGGTGGTCGGGGTCGATCGGGACGTAGGCGCCGCCTGCGGTGAGAACCGCGTACATGGCCACGACCAGGTCGACCGAGCGACGCATGGCCAGGGCGACCAGGGTGTCGGGGCCGACGCCGTCGGTGATGAGGTGGCGGGCCAGGCGGTTGACCCGGGTGTCGAGCTCGCCGTAGGTGAGGTGTTCGCCCTCGAAGATCAGGGCCGTCGCGTCGGGGCGCGTGGCGACCTGGTAACGGTACGGCGCGAGAAGGGTTACCGTGCGGTCGATCTCGTGGCTGGTGTCGTTCCAGTGGTCGAGGATGCGGGTGCGCTCTTCGGCATCGAGCACGTCGATGGCGTCCACGGGAGTCTGCGGTTCCGCGGCGACGGCGGTGAGCAGCCGTTCCAGACGCGTGACGACGGCGGCCGCGGTTTCCGGGTCGAATACATCGGTGGCGTAGGTGAGCACGCCCGAAACACCGGCTGCGGCACCGTCGTTCGTGTAGTCGTCGCTGACGATCAGGTGCAGGTCGAACTGCGACAGCTCCCCGTCGGTGTCCAGACCCGACACGGTGATGCCGGGCAGTTCGAGTTCGGCGCGTTCGAAGTTCTGGAAGGAGAAGCCCACCTGGAACAGGGGGTGCCGGGCGGTGGAACGCGCCGGGTCGAGCACCTCCACGAGCCGTTCGAACGGCACGTCGGCATTGGCGAACACGGCGAGGTCGGTGGCGCGCTGCCGGATCAGCAACTGGCGGAACGATTCTCCCGCCCGCAGCCGGGTGCGGAACACCAGCGTGTTCACGAACATGCCGACGAGATCTTCGAGCGCGGCCTCACCGCGCCCGGCAACAGGGGTACCGACGGTCACGTCGGTGCTGTTCGACAGCCGTCCGAGGAGGGCGGCGAAGGCTGTGTGCACCACCATGAACAGCGTGGCACCGCACTCGCGGGCCAGCTCGGTGAGCCTGGCGTGGGTGGCAGCGTCGAGGGTGACCGGGACCGTGCCGCCGGCCATGGTTCGCGCGGCCGGGCGTGGCCGGTCGAGGGGCAGTGCGAGTTCGTCGGGCACACCGGCGAGTTCGGTGCGCCAGAAGTCGAGCTGGCGGGCGGCAACCGAGGTGGGGTCGGTCTCGTCGCCGAGCACGGCCCGCTGCCACAGCGCGTAGTCCGCGTACTGCACCGGCAGCGGCGCCCACGCGGGCGCGGTGCCGTCGCGGCGGGCGAGGTAGGCGGTCATCAGGTCGCGCACCAGCGGCGGCACCGACGACCCGTCGGCGCTGATGTGGTGTACCACCAGGGCCAGCACCGCGTCGTCGGCGTCGAGGCGGTACAGCACGACCCGCCACGGCACCCCGGCGGTCACGTCGAAGGTGGTCGCGGCCAGGGTGGTCACCGCACCGGCCACCTCGTCCGGGGTGATGTCGCGGATCTCCAGCGCGACACCGGCCTCGGCGGCCGACAGGATGCGCTGCACCGGACCGTCGGCGGTCTCCGGGTAGTAGGTGCGCAGCACTTCGTGCCGGTCGACCAGGTCGTCGACGGCGGCCGCGAGCGCGTCGGTGTCGAGTACGCCGCGCAACCGGACGGCGATGGGCACGTTGTAGCCCACCGAGTCGGGGTCGAACCGGTTGAGGAACCACATGCGCTGCTGGGCAGGCGAGAGCGGGACCACGGCGGGCCGCTCCCCCGCCGTCAGCGCGAGCCGGGCCGGGCCCGCCTCGGTATCGAGCGCGGTGGCCAGCGCGGCCACGACCGGCGCCTCGAAGATGCGGGCCACCGGCACCTGCCGGTCCAGCGCTGCCCCGAGCCGCGCCGCGACCCGGGTGGCGATCAGTGAGTTGCCGCCGAGATCGAAGAAGCCGTCGTCGGCACCGACGCGCTCGGCCCCGAGCACGTCACCGATGATCCCGGCGACCAGTATCTCGGTCACCGTCGCGGGTGCGCGGAATTCGCGTGCGCTCAGCTCCGGCGCGGGCAGCGCCCGACGGTCGAGTTTGCCCGAGGCGTTCACGGGCAGCGCGTCGAGGACGACGAACGCGGTCGGCACCATGTAGGCCGGAAGCGCCTCCTGCAACCGGGCTTTCACCTGCGCGAGGTCGATCTGTCCGCGGGTGGGGACGAGGTAGGCGGTGAGGTAGGGGCCGGTGCCGTCGTCACGGACGGTCACCACGGCGCGGTCGACAGTGTCGATACCGCCGAGCACCGCCTCGATCTCGCCGAGTTCGATGCGCAAGCCACGCAGCTTCACCTGGAAGTCGGTGCGGCCCAAGTACTCCAGTTCACCGGTGCGGGTGCGTACGACGAGGTCGCCGGTGCGGTACATCCGTTCGCCGGGTGCACCGTAGGGGTTGGCGACGAAGCGGTCGGCCGACAGGTCCGGGCGGCCGAGGTAGCCACTGGCCAGCTGCACACCCGCCAGGTAGAGCTCGCCGGGTGTGCCGACGGGCACGGGGCGCAGGCGGGCGTCGAGGACGTGCAGGGCGGTGTTGGCGACCGGTGCGCCGATCGGCACCGTCACGGTGTCGGCGTCGGTGACCTCGTGGAAGGTCACGTCGACGGCGGCCTCGGTCGGGCCATACAGATTGTGCACGGCCACACCGGGAATCAGCGCGCGCAGACGCTGAGCATCGGCGGCGGGCAGGGCCTCACCGGAGGCGAACACCGAACGCAGCGAAACACAGTCGACGGATCGGGGTTCGGCGAGGAACGCGGCGAGCATCGACGGAACGAAGTGCGCCACACCGACTCCGGTGCGGGTGATGACCTCGGCCAGGTAGGCGGGGTCACGGTGCCCGTCGGGGCGGGCGATCACCAGCGTGGCGCCGATCTGCAAGGGCCAGAACAGTTCCCACACCGACACGTCGAAGGTGATCGGCGTCTTCTGCAACACGGTTTCGGCCGGTGTGAGCCCGTAGGTGTTTTGCATCCAGACGAGACGGTTGACGATGGCGGTGTGGCTCACCGCCACACCCTTCGGCTTTCCGGTCGACCCGGACGTGAACAGCACGTACGCCAGGTCGGCACCGCGCAACGGGCGGAGACGATCGGCATCCGTCACCGGGTGGGCGTCGAAATCGTCGAGGTCGAGTTCGCCGGGATCGATGGTGCGAGTGCCGGTTTCGGGGAAGCCGGAGGCGGCAAGCACGCAGACCGGTGCCGCGGTGGCCAGCACATCGGCGATCCGGTCGGCCGGGTGGTCGGGGTCGAGCGGCAGGTACGCCGCACCTGCCGCCTGCACGGCATAGAGCGCGACGAGCAGATCGATTCCGCGCCGCAGTCCCACACCCACGATGGCGCCGGGCCCCACCCGCTCCCCGATCAGCCAGCGCGCGAGACGAGCCACACGAACAGCGAACTCGCCGTAAGTGATTCGCTGGCCTTCGAATTCGAGGGCGATTGCATCCGGGGTGCGAAGGGCCTGTTCGGCGAACATCGACACGAGCGTGGCATCGGTGTCCAGGGGCGCGTGCGTGGAGTTCCAGACCGCGAGCTTGGCCCGATCGGTGTCGTCGAGCAGGTCGATCTCACCGACGATCGCCGTGTCGTCGGCGATCACCGCACGCAGCACCCGGACGAACCGCGCGCCGAAGGCGGCGACGGTCTCGGCGTCGAACAGATCGGTGGCGTACCGCAGCCATCCGCGCATCCCCGGTCGGCCACCCGCACCGGCGGTTTCGTTGACGGCGAGGGACAGGTCGAACTGCGTGGTCGCCGCGGGCAGCGCGAATTCGTCGATCCGCAGGCCCGGCAGTTCGACGGTGGTGTCGTCGCGGTGCTCGAAGGCGAGCATCACCTGCACGATCGGCGCGTACGAGGTGGAGCGCACCGGGTTGAGTTCGTCGACGAGCCGTTCGAAGGGCAGGTCCGCGTGCGCGAAAGCGCGCAGATCGGCCGCACGCACGGTGGCGAGCAGGTCGGCGAACGCCGCTCCCGCGTCAACCGGGGTGCGCAGGACCAGGGTGTTGACGAACATGCCGACGAGATCGTCGAGCGCCGCATCGGCTCGTCCCGCGACCGGCGTGCCGATGGCGATATCGCCGCCCGCACCGTGCCGGGCCAGCAGCACCGCGAACGCCGCGTGCACCACCATGAACGTGGACGTCCCGTGCCTGCGGGCCAGCGCCTCGATCCCGGCGACGACCTCGGTGGGCACATCGAATCCGACGGCAGCGCCCTCCCCCGCGCGCACAGCGGGACGCGGTCGATCCGCCGCCAACTCGAGAGCCGGTGCCAGCCCGGCCAATTCGTCACGCCAGTGCGCCAGCTGCCGCGCCAGGCGCGACTTCGGATCGTCGGCGTCGCCGAGGACCTCCCGCTGCCACAGCGTGAAGTCCGGGTACTGCACCGGCAACGGCTCCCACTGCGGCGCGAACCCCGCCGTCCGCGCGGCATACGCGGCGATGAGATCCCGCGCCAACGGCGTGATGGACACACCGTCAGCCGCGATGTGGTGAACGGCCAGCACGAAGACATACTCATGGTCCCGCGTGGAGCCGCCTGCGGAGGTCACCCCCTGGGTCCTCGCCCCGTCGCCCGACACGCGATCGGCCGAGGCATCGCCCAGAGCTCGGGCAGGACCGTTGACCCCGCCGGTGGCGACGCGGTCGCCGCCATTGCGCCCGGACCCGTCACCGTTGTGGGCACCCGCGCGACGGCCGACCTCGTGGTGGTCGACGCCGTGCGGCAGGACATCACCGAGGCTGACGACCCCGTAATCGGCAGACTTCCCGGCGAGATGGCCGTGGTCGGGCAGTTCGTTCGCCGGTGTGGGCACCGGGCGCAGGAGTGCCGCGCGCAGGGGCGGCTTGGTGGTGAGGTCGAAGCCCGCCCCGACGACGGCGCGGACAGCAGCGGCGAGGTTCGGCTCGGGGACCTCCTCGAGCACCGCATCGGGCAAGGCCTGGTCGACCGGAAGGACCACCTGGGTGGGGCCGTCCGCGTCTTCTGGGAAGACGGTGCGCAGGGCCTCGTGGCGGGCGAGGACGTCGGCGAGGGCGGCCCACAGGGCGGCGATGTCGAGATCACCGGTGAGGCGCAGGGCGATGGGCAGGGTGTAGACGGCCGAGTCTGGGTCGATGCGATTCAGCAACCACAGACGAGTCTGGGCCAGTGACAACGGGATTCGGTCGGGACGTGGGTGCACCGCGGCCAGCGGCGGCAGCTGTTCGCCGTCGGTGGCGCGTTCGGCCAGCCCGGCCACGGTCGGTGCTTCGAACACGTCGCGCACGTCGAGGGCGCTGCCCAGTGCCGCGTTGGCGCGGGCGACCAGCCGCATGGCCAGCAGTGAGTTGCCGCCGACGGCGAAGAAGTCGTCGTCGGCACCGATGCGGGCCACGCCGAGCAGGTCGGCGATCACCTCGGCGAGCGTTGCCTGGGTGCCGGGACGTGGCGCCACATAGGCGGTGGTGACCGACAGGTCGGCAGCGGGTAGGGCGGCACGGTCGAGCTTGCCCGCCGAGTTCAGCGGCACCGTGTCCAGCACGACGAAATGCGTGGGAACCATGTAGGCGGGCACGCGGCTCGCCACATGATCGCGCACCTTCGCGGCGTCGACCGCACCGGCCACATAGCCGACCAGGCACTGGCGCCCCGAGTCGTCCGTGGCGGGCAGCACCGTCGCATGCGTGACGCCGGGAACGTCGCCGAGGGCGGCCTCGATCTCACCGAGCTCGATTCGCAGGCCACGGATCTTCACCTGGAAGTCGTTGCGGCCCAGGTAGATCAGCGCACCATTGCGGTCGCGGCGGACCAGGTCGCCGGTGCGGTACATACGGGTACCGTTCGTGCCGAACGGGTCGGCGACGAAACGGTCGGCGGTCAGATCCGGCCGCCCCAGGTAGCCACGGGCCAGCTGGGCACCCGCCAGGTACAGCTCACCCGTCACACCGGTGGGCACCGGGTGCAGCCGCTCGTCGAGGACATAGGCGCGCACATTCCAGGTGGGCCTACCGATGGGCAGTTCGGTCTGTTCGACCGGCGCCGTGATCTGCTGGAAGGTGCTGGTGATCGCCACCTCGGTCGGACCGTAGGTGTTGTGCAACTCGACGGGCAGCGTGGCCAGCACCGTCGCCGCGAGCGGGGCGGGCAGTTCCTCACCACCCACATGCAGCATGCGCAGGCCGCGCAGGGCGTCACCGAGCCCTTCGGCGAGCATCGCCGACAGCACCGACGGCACCAGCTCGACCACGGTGACACGCTGTTCGCGCAGTACCCGCGCCTGATAGGCGAGGTCGAGGTGGCCGCCGGGGCGCAGCAGCACCAGGGTGGCGCCGAGCAACGCCGGGGCCAGCAGTTCCCACAGCGACACGTCGAAGGTCAGCGGGGCGCGCTGTAGCAGGCGATCCTCAGCGGTCAACGCGTATTCCCCGCGCAGCCAGCACAATTCGTTCACCACGGCCCGGTGGGTGATGAGCACACCCTTGGGCAGACCGGTGGAACCGGAGGTGAACAGGGCATACGCCGGATGGTCCGGCAGCAGCGGTGCGAGGCGTTCGGCATCGGTGACCGGGGTGCCCGGTACCGGGACTTGCGCAGGGTCTTCGAGCTGAGCGACGGTGAGCACCGGGAATCCGGACCGCGAGGCGGCCGCGAAATGCACCGAGGCGGTGGCGGATCGGATATCCGCGTCCACGTGATCGAGGTCGCTCGCCTCGGCGGCGACGACCAATCGTGGTGCCGCCGTGGCCAGTACGTGGCCGATGCGGTCGGCGGGCTGGGCCGGGTCGATCGGCACGTACACGCCACCGGCGGCGAGCACACCGTGCAATACGACGAGCAGGTCGATTCCGCGCGGAACAGCGACGGCGACCGGCGTTTCCGGCCCGACACCGCACTCGATCAGCCTGCGCGCCAGGCGATTGGCCCTGGCCGCGAGCACACCGTAGGTGATCTCGGTACCCTCGAAAACGGCCGCTATCGCCTGCGGATCGCGCGCGGCCGCCGCATCGAGCAGATGGGCGGCCAGCGGCGCGCCGATGCCCAGCTCGGCCAGCTCCCGCTCGAGCGGAACCACCTCGCCGTGCGGGCCCGCCACCAACTCGGCGCGGGCCGGTTCGGCGAGCAGTTCGAGGTCGCCGACGGGTGTCGCCGGAGCCTGCACGGCCGCGCGGAGCACGAGCTCGAGCATGGCAGCCATCGCCGCGACAGTCTCGGCGTCGAAAAGGTCCGTCGCGTAGCGCAGTTCGAGATCGAGCCCGTCGGGCTCGCCGTCGGCGTCGAACCGGTCGACGAAGGTGAAGTCCAGGTCGACTTCGATCGGCGCGTCCGGCAGTTCGAGGCCCGAGAGGGTGAGCCCGGGCAGTTCGAACGCGGCGCGCCGCTGATTCTGCAGGGCGAGCGACACCTGGTACAGCGGCGAATAGCCCTGCGAGCGTGCGGGGTTCACCGCGTCGACGAGGGTTTCGAACGGGACGTCGGCGTTGTCGAAGGCGTCGAGGTCACCGGCGCGGATCTGGTCGAGCAGGTCGGCGAATCCGGTTTCGCCGCGCACCTCGGCGCGCAGGACGAGCGTGTTGACGAACATGCCGACGATGTCGTCGAGTTCGCGATGACCGCGCCCGGCAACCGGGGTGCCGACCACGATGTCGGACCCCGACGACAGCCTGGCCAGCAACACCGCGAGGCCCGCGTGCAGCACCATGAACGTGGATGCCCGGCGCGCCCGAGCCAATTCCTCGATCCCCCGGTGCAAGTGCGCGTCGAAGGCGGTGATGAAGGTGGCCCCGCGAACGGAGGCGATCAGCGGCCTGCGGCGGTCCGTCGGCAGAGTGAGGACGTCGGGCAGCGCGGCCAGGCGGTGCCGCCAGTAGTCGAGCTGGCGGGCCAGCGGTGCGTCCGGGTCGTCGACGCTGCCGAGCCCCTCGGTCTGCCACAGCGCGTAATCGGCGTAGTGCACCGTGAGCGGCGGCAGTTGCGGTGCGCTGCCCGTGGCGCGGGCGGCGTAGGCGGCCACCAGGTCACGGGTGAGCGGGCCCATCGACCAGCCGTCGGCGGCGATGTGATGCACGACGAGCACCAGCACGTGCTCGGTCGGCGTCACGCGCAGCAGGGCGACGCGCACCGGCACCTCGGCGGTGATGTCGAAACCGCCCGACAGCACCTGCGCGACGGCGCCGGACACGTCGGTGGCGGAAACGTCGGAGACCGTGAGCTCGGGAACGAACGGGTCGCCGACGAGTTGCGTTGCCTGCCCGTCGAATTCGGGGTAGGTGGTGCGCAGGGTCTCGTGCCGGAAGACCAGGTCGCCCAAGGCGCCGCGCAGCGCCGGAACGTCGAGTTCACCGCTGAGGCGGATGGCCACGGGGATGTGATAGGCGGCGGACTCCGGGTCGAAACGGTGCAGGAACCACATGCGCTGCTGCGCGGGCGACAACGGGATCCGTTGCGGGCGTTGACCCGCCACCGGCCCGCGCCTGCTCCCGGTGCCACGCAGAGTGTCCAGGCGCTGTGCCAAGCCACTGACGGTGCTCGCCTCGAACAGCTCACGGACCGCGACGCGCGCGTCGAGCGCGGCGCCGAGGCGTGCGGCCACCTGGGTGGCCAGCAGGGAGTTGCCGCCGAGCGCGAAGAAGTCGTCGTCGGCGCCCACCCGGTCCAGTTCGAGCACGCCGGCGAAGGTGGCGGCGACGATGCGTTCGGTCGTGGTCGCGGGCTCCCGGTGAACGGTGCGGCGCACCTGTGGGGCGGGCAGTGCGCGGCGGTCCAGCTTGCCGGAGGCAGTGAGCGGCAGTTCGTCGAGGAACACGTAGGCGCCCGGCACCATGTAGGCGGGCAGGGTGGCGGTGACAGCGGCGTCGAGATCCGCCGGAGTGCAGGCGTCACGGTCGGGCGCACCCGAGACTGTGCCGTCGACACCGACTTCGGTCGAGGCTGATTGCGCACCGCCTGTCGGTACGGAACCGGCTGCAGTCGAAGCTGATTGCGCACCGATGACCCCGACTGAGGGAGCGGCTGATCGGGCATCCGCAACGGGTTCGGGTTCGGTGCTGTCGCGGACGATGTAGGCGACGAGCTGGTCGGGCTTGCCGTCGTCCGAGCGGACGACGACCACCGCGCGGCGAACGCCGGAAACCGTGGTGAGGGCGGCTTCGATCTCGGCGGGTTCGATGCGCAGGCCACGCAGTTTCACCTGGAAATCGGTGCGGCCCAGGTAGTGCAGGGCGGGGCCGGTGGACGTGGTGCGCCAGGTGACGAGGTCACCGGTGCGGTAGAGGCGATCGCCGGTGCCGAACGGGTTCGCGACGAAACGCTCGGCGGTGAGGTCGGCGCGACCGTGGTAGCCGTCGGCGAGCTGGGCGCCGGCCACATACAGTTCGCCGGGCACACCGGCCGGGACCGGGTGCAGGCGCGAATCGAGCACGTACACACGGGTTTCGGCGACAGGCGAACCGATGGGCACGGTCGCACCCTGGTCGTCGGCGAACCGGTGGGTGGTGACCTGGATGGCGGTTTCGGTGGGCCCGTACAGGTTCACCACCGTGGCGCCGGTGCGTTCGCGGACGGCACGCGCCAGTTCGGTGGTGAGCGCCTCACCGCCGGCGAACACCAGCCGCAGCGCGCTCTGCCCCCGGGAAACGTCGCCGGACCGATCGTGCGGGTCGCCCACGGTTCCGGTCGTTTCCGCCATCACGGCGGTCAACACCGAAGGCACATACTGCACCACACTCACGCTGTGCCGGGCAGTCGCGGCGGCCAGGTACGCCGGATCGCGATGCCCGTCGGGCGCGGCCAGAACCAGTCGGGCCCCGACCTGCAAGGGCCACAACAGCTCCCACACCGAGGCGTCGAAGGTGAAGGGCGTCTTCTGCAGCACCACATCATCGGCGGAGAGCGGATAAGCGCTCTGCAACCACCGCAGCTGGTTCACCACCGCGCGGTGCGGTACCGCCACGCCCTTGGGCCGACCGGTCGAACCGGAGGTGAACAGCACATAGGCGAGATTGTCGGGACGCAGTGGGGCACAGCGCTCTTCGTCGACGATCGGATCACCCGACAGCGCCGACAGATCGAGGGTGTCCACCTCGACCGCCTCACCCACGCCGACACCACTTCCGGCGACGGTAAGCACACACACCGGTGCCGTCCGAGCGAGCACATACGCGGTTCGGTCAGCTGGATGATCCGGATCCACCGGCACGTAAGCGGCCCCGGCGGCCAGCACTGCGTGCACCGCGACCAACTGCTCGACACCACGACGCATCGCCACGGCCACGAGCGAACCCGGCCCCGCACCAAGCCCGATGAGATGCCGGGCCAACCGAGCAACCCTCTCACCGAACTCGGCATACGTGAACCGCACCGACACCGGACCGCCTATCGCTACCGCGCTGTCGGCACCACTGCCACGCCCTGCCCCACCTCGCTCGGCGTGATGGAAGACCGAAGTCCCCACACCACCCACCCGGCTGGGCTCGGCATCGGAAACGATCGGTGTCGCAGCGCGATCCACACTGCGTGACCCGACCACGGGCTGCTGCGCGTCAAGGGCTACCGCTGTGTCCGCAAGATCCGCACCGCGCGCTACTCCCGCGGGTTCGGCATCGAGGATGAGAGCTGTTGCGCCGGGGCTGGCCGCGACCTGGTCGGCGAACAGCGAAGCCAGGGTGGCGGTAGCGGCGGGCGCTCGGGTGGCACGGGCGGCCGCGACGTGGTCACCCGACTGCGCTGCCAGGCCGGAAGCAGCAGCGGCGAAGTCTTCCTGAGCGGCAGCGTCGACCACGGCCCGGTCGGTCGACTGCGTTGTCAGGGCGGAACCAGCCGCGGAGGGCGCGTCCCCGATGGCGAGCAGTTGTGTGCGTTCCGTGTCGTCGAGGAGGTCGATGTCGCCGACCGGGCGCGTGGGGTCCGTCAGGGCGCTGGTGAGGGCGCGGTGCAGGCGGGTGGCGAATCCGGCGACGGTCGCCGCGTCGAACAGATCGGTGGCGTAGAGGAAGGCGCCGGAAAGTCCGGTGGGAGCGCCGTTCTCGTCGCGGTGTTCGGTGAGGGTGAGTTCCAGGTCGAACTTGGCGACCGTGGTCGGCAGGTCGACGCCACCGACCGTCAGGCCGGGCAGGACGAGTTCGCGCGCGGTGTCCTCGTTCAGCGACAGCATCACCTGGAACAGGGGGTTGCGGGCCGTGGAACGCACCGGATCGAGCGCCTCGACGAGCCTCTCGAACGGCACGTCGGCGTGTCCGAAGGCCGCCAGGTCGGTGTCACGGACCCGCGCGACCAGCTCGGCGAACGGCGTCGCGGGTGCCACCTCGGTGCGCAGCACCAGGGTGTTGACGAACATGCCGACCAGGTCGTCGAGTGCGCGGTGCCCACGCCCCGACACCGGCGTGCCGATGGCGATATCGGTGGTCGCCGACAAGCGCGCCAACAACACGGCGAACACCGCGTGCACGGCCATGAACACCGTCACCCCGTGCGCCCGCGCGAATTCGGCCAGCGCACGGTGTGTTTCGGCCTCGAACTCGACCGCGTGCAGCGCTCCCCTGCGTGAGGCGACCGCAGGCCGCGGCCGGTCGGCAGGCAACTCCAACTGCTCCGGCAGCCCGTCCAGCGTCCTACGCCAGTACGAAAGCTGCTGGGCAGCCACCGATCCGGGGTCGGCCGCGGTGCCGAGCACCGCATGCTGCCACACCGCGTAATCGGCGTACTGCACGCTCAGCGGTTCCCACGCGGGAGCCTCCCCCACAGCCCGCGCCCCGTACGCGGCGAGCACATCGCGGATCAACGGCCCGAACGAGAATCCGTCCGCCGCAATGTGATGCAGCACGATAGCCAGCACGTACTCCGCTGCGCCGTCAACCGACACAGCAGCTTCCCGTGCTTCTCCGGGGATCTGACCGACACCGGCCGATGCGTCTCCGCCGAACTGCTCCTGCGCAGTCAGCAGCGCCTCCGCGGTGAACTCCACCGTACCGCCCTGCGCCGCACCGGACCTCACGCCGTCGTCGGTGGGCGCGTCCCCGTCGAGCATCGTAGGCACGCCCGTCGATACACCCGTAACTTGCAGTGCCGCACCGGTACTCACGGGATCGGCAAGCAGCGGCTCCTCGCCGGAGCGCGCTGACGTATCGATCGGACCGTACCCGGTGGTCGGCGCTTCCCTGGTGTCGCGCACGCGGAACAGGGCGATGCGGAGGGGTGCGTCGGTGGTGAGGTCGAAGCCGGCGGTGGCGAAGGTACGGATCGCGTCGGGGAGGTCGTCGGTAGAGAGGACCTCGGGGTGGATGTCAGGGAGAAGACCCGGGGTGGGGAGGATTTCGGCGATCGCGTGGCCGTCGCGTTCGGGGTACCGGGTGCGCAGGACCTCGTGGCGGTCGAGGACGTCGGCGAGGGCTGCGCGCAGGGCGGGCACGTCGAGGTCGCCGGTGAGGCGCACGGCCATCGGGATGTTGTCGGCGGATGAACCGGGGTCGAAGCGGTTGAGGAACCACATGCGCTGCTGAGCCGGGGACAGCGGCAGCGGGTCGGGGCGCACGCCCGCGACGAGGGCAGGGCCCGCGCCGGTACCGCGCAGCCGGTCGGCGGCGTCGGCCAGGGAGCGGACCGAGGCGGTGTCGAACAGTTGCCGCACCGGGATACGGATATCCAGGTCGGTGCCGATGCGGGCCATCACACGGGTGGCGAGCAGCGAGTTGCCGCCGAGCTCGAAGAAGTCGTCGTCGCGGCCGACCTGTTCCAGGCCGAGGACCTCGGCGAACGCGTCCGCGACCACCTGTTCGGCACGGGTGACGGGCGCGCGGTAGACGGCGGCCTCGAACACGGGAGCGGGCAGCGCCGAACGATCCAGTTTGCCGACCGGGGTCAGCGGCACCTCGTCCAGAGTCATGATCGTGGCGGGCACCATGTGCGCGGGCAGATGCGCGGCGGAATGCGCGAGCAACTCCGAGGTGTCGACAGCGGCCTCGGGGGCCTGCACCACATAGGACACCAGCAGGGTCGCGCCAGCCTCGGTGCGGTGCCCGATCGTGACGGCGAAACGCACCGTCGGGAGCTTGGCGAGGACGGCGTCGATCTCACCGAGTTCGATCCGGAACCCACGTACCTTCACCTGGAAGTCGTTGCGCCCCAGGTATTCCAGGTCATAGGAGTCACCGCGGCGCACCCAGCGGACGGTGTCACCGGTGCGGTACATCCGCTCACCCGGCGCGCCGTACGGGTTGGTGACGAACCGGCTCGCCGTCAACGCGGGCCGACGATGGTAGCCGCGCGCCAACTGCGCGCCCGCGATGTAGAGCTCACCGACGACACCGGCGGGCACCGGGCGCAGCCGCTCGTCGAGCACCAATTCGGTGGTCCCCTCCACGGGACCACCGAGGGTGATCGGCGTTGTGGCGCCGAGTGGTTCGCTGATATTGGTGACGATCGTGGTTTCGGTCGGCCCGTACCCGTTGCGGAACACCAGCCCCGGAATCGCCGCCGTCCACCGTGCCACCAGCTCCGCCGGACACGCCTCACCACCCACCACGACGACCCGCAGATCGACGAGGCCCACCGGATCGACCGTCGCGAGCGCCGACGGCGTGATGACCACATGGGTCACCCGTTCGACCCGCAACAGTTCACCCAGCTCCGCCCCACCGAACACCCCGTTCGGCGCGACGACCATGGTCGCTCCCGCGCTGACGGTGAGCAGCAGCTCGGCCACCGAAATGTCGAACGACGGCGACGCCACATGCAGGACCCGCGCGTCCGCCGCAGCCCGATACCGTCCCGCCTGCACCGGCAGGTAGGCGGCGACAGCCGCGTGCGGAATCACCACACCCTTGGGCAGACCAGTGGTGCCGGAGGTGTAGATGACATAGGCCGGGTCGAGCGGATGCGGCCTACGAGCATCACCCGACGCTCCGAACCCGTCGATGGCGATGTCCGCGGCGCCGAATCCACCGGCCGATTTCCCGGCTTCGGCCGAATGCGGGTCCGTAGTATCACCGTTCCCCACGACATCGGGCACGACGGTCGCGGCCGCGACATCTACTCGGTCACCTGCGGACGAATCACCTTCACCCACATCTGGTTTCGCACCTGACAGCGGTCGGTAGGACGGGCCGTGTCCGAGGCCGATCCGGCCACCATCGCCCTCAGCAAGCCTCGGCGCGACGACATCGGCGTGCGTGTCCGTGTGCACCGCGTCGAGGTCGACGACCAGCCAGTCCACGGCGGCGGGTAGGTCGGCGCGGACCTCGTCGGTGGTGATGCCCGCGGCGGCGCCGGAGTCGGCGAGCATGTGGGTGATGCGGTCGGCCGGGTAGTTCGGATCGACCGGGAGGAAGCCTGCGCCCGACTTGATGACGGCCCACACGGCGGTCACCGACGCTGCCGAGCGCGGAATGCTCACAGCGACAACATCTCCCGGGCCCACGCCGTGGTCGGCCAACCGGGCGGCCAAGCTGGTGGCGGCGGCTTCGAGTTCGCCGTAGGTGAGGGTCTGTCCGCCGTCGCGAATGGCGATAGCGGCCGGGTCGGCGGCGGCACGGGCCAGCACTTCGGGCAGCAGGGGTGCGGGCTCGGCGACACCGCCGCGGGTGGTGAGTTCGGTGAGTTCGGTGTCGATCAGCAACGGCAGATCGGCTACCGGAGTATGCGGTGCGGCGGCGATCGCGGAGAGCAGACCGGTGAAGCGGCGCACCATCGTGGTAACCGTCGACACGTCGAACAGGTCTGTGGCGTAGGAGAATTCGCCGGACAGACCGTCGGCCGCAGCGTCGCGCAATGTCACCGACAGGTCGAACTTCTCGATGTCGTAGGGCAGGTCGACCGCGCTTGCCCGCAGGCCGGGCAGTTCGAAGGTGGTCACGGGCAGGTTCTGTAGCGACAACGCCACCTGGAACAGGGGGTGCCGACCGGCCGAACGAGCAGGCGCCAGCACTTCGACGAGCCGCTCGAAGGGCAGGGTGGTGTGCTCGAAGGCGGCCAGGTCGTCGGCCCGGACGCGGCCGAGCAGCTCGGCGAACGGTTCCCCGGCGCGCACCTGGGTGCGCAGCACCGCGGTGTTGACGAACATGCCGATCACATCGTCGAGTTCGGCGGCACCGCGCCCGGCGACAGGGCTGCCGATCGCCACATCCACATTGCCCGACAGACGGGCGATGAGCACCGACAAAGCCGCGTGCAACACCATGAACAGCGTCGCGCCGCGTTCGGCGGCAACAGCATTCAGCGCCGTGACCAACTCGGCGTCAAGGCCGAACTCGACCCGCTGCCCACGCATCGAGGCGATCGCTGGGCGCGGCCGATCCGTCGGCAACCCCGACTCGTCCGGCAGACCGGCCAGCGCCGCCCGCCAGAACGCGATCTCCCGCCCCGCCTGCGAAGCCGGATCGTCCTCTTCACCGAGCACGGCCCGCTGCCACAGCGTGTAGTCCGCGTACTGCACCGCCAGCGGTTCCCACGCGGGCGCCGCCCCACCGGTCCGTGCCTGATAGGCGGCCATCGTGTCGCGCACCAGCGGTCCCGCCGACCACCCGTCGGCGGCGATATGGTGCACCACGAGCACCAGCACGTGATCCCCGTCGACCTCGAACAACCGCACCCGCACCGGCGGCGCCACCGCCACATCGAAACCGCGCAGGATCTCCCCGGCGACTACCTCCCGCAGCTCCTCCGCCGCAACAACAATCGGATCCAACAGCGCCGCACCAACGCCTTCGCCACCGACAGCACCGCAACCCGCAGCCGCGGCGCCGAGCGCCGGTTCCACGACACCGTGGCTACCGCCGCCGGGGGCCGATGCCCCGGCATGTGCACAGCCCGCCGCCTCGGCGACGAGCAGCTCGTAAGCCTCGGCGGGGTCGAGCACAACCTGCGTCCCGACCCCGTCCACCTCGGGGTAGACGGTCCGTAGCACTTCG
Organism: Nocardia rosealba; assembly: GCF_020216065.1. Lineage (GTDB taxonomy): Bacteria > Actinomycetota > Actinomycetes > Mycobacteriales > Mycobacteriaceae > Nocardia > Nocardia rosealba. Next base: position 126,030 of record NZ_JAIWNA010000003.1, on the reverse strand, counting down.
TGGCGGGCGATCAGATCGCGGACGGCCGCACGCAAGGCCGCATGATCGAGCACACCGGAGAGGCGAACCGCGATCGGGATGTTGTAGGCGCCGGTGGTCGGGTCGAAGCGATTCAGGAACCACATGCGTTGTTGAGCGGGCGACAGCGGCAGAACGGAGGGGCGGGGGCCTGCGACGAGAGCCGGCCTCTCGTCGGTATCGCAAGCATCGATCAACGACGCGAGAACCGCGACGGTGGGACTGTCGAAGAAGTCCCGAACATCCACGCGCACACCGAAGTTCGCGTGCAGGCGAGCGATGGCCCGGGTGGCGATCAGCGAGTTGCCGCCGAGCCGGAAGAAGTCGTCGTCCAGGCCGACGGTCTCGACGTCGAGCAGTTCGGCGAACAGCGCCGCCACCGCCTGCTCGGTCGCGGTCACCGGTGCACGGAACTCGGCCGCGGCCACACGGAAGTCGGGTTCGGGCAATGCTTTCCGGTCCAGCTTGCCGCTCGCATTGATCGGCATCGCGGGCAACTGGACCAGCAGCGAGGGCACCATGTATTCCGGCATCGATGCCTTCGCATGCGCCACCAGCTCGGCCTCGTCGACAGGCTCCCCGTCGACACTCACCACATACCCGACCAGCGCCTCACCGGCCGCGTGCCGGTGCAGCACCACCGCGGCGTTGCCGACGCGCGGGTGCGCCGCGAGCACGGCCTCGATCTCGCCGAGTTCGATCCGCAACCCACGCAGCTTCACCTGGAAGTCGGTGCGCCCCAGGTATTCCAGCTCGGCACCGCCGGGCAGCTGGCGCACGAGATCACCCGTGCGATACATGCGTTCACCGGGCTCGCCGTAGGGGTTGGCGACGAACCGGTCGGCGGTCAGCCCGGGCCGCGCCACATAGCCCCGCGCCAACTGCACACCCGACAGATACAGCTCGCCGACCACTCCGGCGGGCACCTGGTCGAGGTTCTCGTCGAGCACGAGCAACCCGGTGTCGTCGGCGGGCCCACCGATCGGCACCGACACCTCGTCGGCCTCGGTCACCTCGTGTGCGGTGACGTCGACCGCCGCCTCGGTCGGCCCGTACAGGTTGTGCAGCGCCGTCGCCGACAGTTTGCGCAGGCGCGCGGCGGTCGCGGCGGGCAATGCCTCACCGGAGGCGAACACCATCCGCAACGACGACAGATCCCCGACCGTCGCGGCCTCGGCCAGCTCACCGACGAAGGCGGCCAGCATGGACGGCACGAAGTGGGTCACCGTCACGCGGTGCCGGGCGATCAGGTCGGCCAGGTAGGCCGGATCACCGTGACGGCCCGGCTCGGCGATCACCAGCCGGGCACCGATCTGCAAGGGCCAGAACAGTTCCCACACCGACACGTCGAAGGTGTACGGGGTCTTCTGCAGCACCACGTCGTCTTCGGTCATCGCATAGCTGCGCTGACGCCAGTCCAGGTTCGCCACGATCGCACTGTGGGTCACCGCGACACCCTTGGGCCGACCGGTCGAACCGGAGGTGAAGATGACATAGGCCGTGTTCCCAGCCTGCGCTCCCACCATGATCTCCGCCGGTACCGCGGACCAGTCGACGTCGTCGGTGCGCAACACCGCCGCGCCACCCAGATCCGGTTCGTCGCACGCCCGCGTCACCACCACGACGGGCCGTGCCACCTCGAGCACGTAGTGCAACCGGTCCACCGGATGATCCGGGTCCAGCGGCACATACGCCCCGCCCGCCCGCACGATCGCGTGCACGGCGACGATCAACTCGACACTGCGCCGCATCGCCAACCCGACCAGCGACTCCGGGCCGACACCGAGCCCGGCCAGCCGATCGGCCAGCACCCGGACCCTGGCATCGAATTCGGCATAGGTCAGCGTCTGGTCACCGAACTGCACCGCCACCCTATCCGGAGTGCGCGCCAGCTGCTCGGCGAATCGGTCGACCAGCGTCGCCCCGGCGGCAGGCGCCTCGATCCCGAGCACGGTCATCGCGTCGGCGGCCAGTGTGTTCAGCAAGCGCCCGAAGGTGCCCTCGGCCGCATCGACAACCCCCGGAAACAGCTCGGCGAGCACGACCTGGACGAGCGTCTCGGGGTCGAGCGCGCCGCCGGTGAGCTCCGCCATCAGTGTGAGCTGGGCATCCAGCTCCGCGTAGGACACCGAGGTGCCGTCGAATCCGACGGCGGTCCGTGCCGGTTCCATCGCCGCGACCGTCGCCACCAGCGCCGCCAGCTGATCGATCTGCGCGCACGCCGGAGTGGGGTTGGTCATTGCAACACTGCCTTCCATCTACCGGCCGCGGGTAACGCCACGCAGCCGCGAAAAACTCTCGGAACTCCCCCGGCTCGCACCGGGTCGGGGATCGGCGCACGGACGGCCAACCCCGGGCACCCTGCCCGAAATCCGCCCGCTCACACCGGAATTCAGTGCGATCGGCTATGACACGATCGCGACATTCCAGCTCGTCGCCACACAACCAGCAATGACTCGGTTATCTCCCGACCTCCATCGTCAACCCCGACACCCGACACACGCGCCCGTAGACGACTGAAGCGTATTCGTTTCGATAATAAACCGGACCAGATTCCGTCAAAATCTCGTACTCGGGAGTAATTCACCAGAATCCGACGGCGCCGGGCAACCCGGCCGCACACGCCGAACCGGCAGCCGCCCGCCCGGTGCACCCACGGGCTACGTCACTGCTGCCGCCACAGATTCGTACTGTGTCAGGACACACTAGGCGAGCCAACGTTGCATCACCGTTGCATCCGAGTGATGCACGCCACTACACCCCGAACACGACGAAGCCCCCCGCCATCGTGCTCGGCGGGGGGCTTACGGTGCCTGAGAGTTACTCGGCGGAGGCGTCCTCGGTGTCGGCCGACTCGGCGGGCGCGGCGGCCTCGTCCTCGACCGGGACCAGCGAGATCTTGCCGCGGTTGTCGATATCGGCGATCTCCACGCGCAGCTTGTCGCCGACGTTGACCACGTCCTCGACCTTGGCCACGCGCTTGCCGTTGCCCAGCTTGGAGATGTGCACCAGACCGTCGCGGCCCGGCAGCAGCGAGACGAACGCACCGAAGGCGGTGGTCTTGACGACCGTGCCGAGGAAGCGCTCGCCGACCTTGGGCAGCTGCGGGTTGGCGATGGCGTTGATCATGTCGATCGCGGCCTGGGCCGACGGCCCGTCGGTCGCACCGACGAACACGGTGCCGTCATCCTCGATGGAGATGTTGGCGCCGGTTTCCTCGGTGATCTGGTTGATCATCTTGCCCTTGGGGCCGATGACCTCACCGATCTTGTCGACCGGGATCTTGATCGCGGTGACGCGCGGGGCGTACGGGCTCATCTCGTCCGGGGTGGCGATGGCCTCGGCCATCACGTCCAGGATGGTGGTGCGGGCGTCGTGCGCCTGGTTCAGCGCACCGGCCAGCACCTGCGAGGGGATGCCGTCGAGCTTGGTGTCGAGCTGCAGGGCGGTGACGAAGTCACGGGTACCGGCAACCTTGAAGTCCATGTCGCCGAAGGCATCCTCGGCACCGAGGATGTCGGTGAGGGCCACGTAGCGGACCTCGTCGACACCCTGGTCGTTGGTGATGGTGTCGGAAACCAGGCCCATGGCGATACCCGCGACCGGCGCCTTCAGCGGCACACCGGCGTTGAGCAGCGACAGGGTCGAGGCGCACACCGAACCCATCGAGGTGGAGCCGTTGGAGCCGAGCGCCTCCGAGACCTGACGGATGGCGTAGGGGAACTCCTCCTGCGAGGGCAGCACCGGCATCAGCGCGCGCTCGGCCAGGGCGCCGTGGCCGATCTCGCGACGCTTCGGCGAACCGACGCGACCGGTCTCACCGGTGGAGAACGGCGGGAAGTTGTAGTGGTGCATGTAGCGCTTGGAGGTCTCCGGGCCGAGCGAGTCGACCTGCTGAGCCATCTTCACCATGTCGAGGGTGGTGACGCCCATGATCTGGGTCTCGCCACGCTCGAACAGCGCCGAACCGTGGGCGCGCGGGATCACGTCGACCTCGGCGGACAGCTCACGGATGTCGGCAAGGCCGCGACCGTCGATGCGGAAGCCGTCGGTCAGGATGCGCTGGCGGACCAGCTTCTTGGTGACCGAGCGGAACGCGGCACCCAGCTCCTTCTCACGACCGGCGAAGTCCTCACCGAGACGCGACAGCACCTCGACCTTGATCTCATCGATCTTGGCTTCGCGGGCCTGCTTGTCGGCGATGCTCAGCGCCTGGTTCAGCTCGACCTTCGAGGTGCCCTCGACAGCCTCGAACACGTCGGGGCCGTACGGCGGGAAGAGCGGGAACTCCTGGGTGGGCTTGGCGGCCAGCGCGGCCAGGTCGGCCTGGGCGCGGACCAGGCGCGCGATGAACGGCTTGGCGGCTTCCAGACCCTCGGCGACCACGGCCTCGGTCGGCGCCTGGGCACCATCCTCGATCAGCGCGATCACCTTGTCGGTGGCCTCGGCCTCGACCATCATGATGGCGACATCACCGGTGTCGGTGACGCGGCCCGCGACGACCATGTCGAAGACAGCGCCCTCGAGCTGCTCGACGGTCGGGAACGCCACCCACTGGCCGCTGATCAGGGCCACGCGCACGCCACCGATCGGACCCGAGAACGGGATGCCCGACAGCTGGGTGGATGCCGAGGCGCCGTTGATGGCCAGCACGTCGTAGAGGTCCTGGGGGTCAAGGCTCAGCACGGTGACCACGACCTGGATCTCGTTGCGCAGACCGTCGATGAAGGTCGGGCGCAGCGGACGGTCGATCAGGCGGCAGGTCAGGATCGCGTCGGTGGAGGGACGACCCTCGCGACGGAAGAACGAGCCGGGGATGCGGCCCGCGGCGTACATGCGCTCTTCGACGTCGACCGTCAGCGGGAAGAAGTCGAACTGGTCCTTGGGGTGCTTACCGGCGGTGGTCGCCGACAGCAGCATGGTCTCGTCGTCCAGGTAGGCGACGACGGAGCCGGCGGCCTGCTTGGCCAGACGGCCGGTTTCGAAGCGGATGGTGCGGGTGCCGAAGCTACCGTTGTCGATCAGCGCGACCGATTCGAAAACACCGGGTTCGACCTCGACCGCAGTCGATGCACGTTCAGTTGTCTGCGTCATATTTCTCTCTCGACCTCTCGTCTCGCCGATTCGCGCGGCCGATGCCAGGCGTACTCGCCTGATGGGCGCGAACCAGCTTTTCGTCAGCCGTACCGGACACGGACACGCGACAACCCTCCTGGCTGTCACGCGCAGCACCCGGCCGTATCCCCTTGGAAGCGGCGACGCGGTGGCGGTCATCGATCGAAGCCCGACGGCGGTAGAACATCGCCTGCCGAAAGGCCACTACCGAAGACCGACGCCACGTGGACGGATGCACACGGCTGTCACATGTTGTAGTGCACCCGGAAACCCCATGGTCTCCGAATACACGAATAGCCAACAGAAAGAAGTGTACTTCTTCCTGTTGGCTACTCGCCGACCGCCTCAGCGTGGAGGCGTGTCGTAGCAGATCAGCGGCGCAGGCCGAGACGCTCGATGAGCGAACGGTAGCGGTTGATGTCCTTGGCCTGCAGGTACTTCGACAGGCGACGACGACGACCGATCAGGGCCAGCAGGCCGTGGCGGGTGTGGTGATCGTGCTTGTGCTGCTTGAGGTGCTCGGTCAGGTCCGAGATCCGCTTCGACAGCAGCGCGATCTGCGCCTCCGGCGAACCGGTGTCCTTCTCGTGCAGGCCGTACTCGGCCAGGATGGCCGACTTCTGCTCAGTGGTCAGCGCCATGTGGCTCGACTCCTATTTTTCAGTTCCGCGCTCGAATGTCCGGTTACCCGGGATGGGCGCCACCGCGGACCGCAGCAAACCCGAGGAGCCACCTTACCCCACTGGTGGGGGGAGGTTGGATCCGCCTCAGACCTCGGAGGCGGTGAGTACCTTGCGGGCATTTTCGACGTCGCGGCCCATGGCCTCGACCAGCTCGTCGATGGACTCGAATTTGCGCATTCCGCGCAGCTGTTCGACGAAGTCGACCGCCACATGCTGGCCGTACAGATCGGCCTCACCGTCGAGGACATAGGCCTCGACCGTGCGCGAGCGTCCGGAGAAGGTGGGGTTGGTGCCCACCGAGATCGCGGCCATCGCCCGCTCGCCCGCCTCGACCGTGCCGATCGTCGGACCGGCGCCGAGCACGGTGAACCAGCCCGCGTACACGCCGTCGGCGGGGATCGCGGCGTGCATCGGCGGGGCGACGTTGGCGGTCGGGAAACCGAGTCCACGTCCACGACCGTCGCCGTGCACGACCACGCCCTCCACGCGGTGCGGGCGGCCGAGCGCCTCGGCGGCCGCGGCCATATCGCCCGCGTCGACGCAGGCACGGATGTAGGTGGAGGAGAAGGTGACGGCGTGCTCACCGAGCAGGGTCACCCCGTCGACCTCGAAACCGAAACGCGCACCGAGCTCACGCATGGTGTCGACGGTGCCCGCGGCCTTCTTGCCGAAGGTGAAGTTGTCGCCCACCACGACCTCGGTGACGTGCAACCGCTCCACGAGCAGGTCGTGCACGTAACCGGCGGGGGTGAGCTTCATGAATTCCTGGGTGAACGGCATCACGCAGAACACGTCGATGCCGAGTTCCTCGGCCAGTTCCGCCCGCCGGGTGAGGGTGGTGAGCTGGGCCGGATGCGAACCGGGGCGCACCACTTCCATCGGGTGCGGGTCGAACGTCATCAGGACCGCGGGCACGCCACGCTTTTTCGCCGCGGCCACCGCACGGCTGATGAGCTGCGCGTGTCCACGATGTACCCCGTCGAACACGCCGATCGTGAGGACGCAACGTCCCCAGTCCGCGGGCACGTCGTCGAGACTTCGCCATCTCTGCACAGAGCGAAGCCTACGCAAAGCGGTGCGCGAACAGAATTCCGGTGTGATGCGATCGTGGCCGGTTCGCCGATGTGTGATTCGGGCCAGGGATGCCTAACATTGACAACGTGCCAGGTAAACGTGAGGCCGGACTCGAGGTCACCGCTACGATCGCGCCCGAGCTGTCGGCGGTGGCACAGGACTATCTCAAGGTCATCTGGACCGCGCAGGAGTGGTCGCAGGAGAAGGTGTCGACCAAGCTGCTCGCCGAGCGCATCGGCGTGTCGGCCTCGACCGTGTCGGAGGCGGTGCGCAAACTCGCCGACCAGGGCCTGGTCGAGCACGCCCGCTACGGCGCGATCACGTTGACCGACCACGGCCGTCGCGCCGCCGTGGCTATGGTGCGCCGCCACCGCCTCATCGAGACCTTCCTGGTGAACGAACTCGGCTACGGCTGGGACGAAGTGCACGACGAGGCCGAGGTTCTCGAGCACGCGGTGTCGGAACTGCTGGTGTCGCGCATCGACGCGAAACTCGGCCACCCCGACCGTGATCCGCACGGCGACCCCATCCCCTCGGTCGACGGCGCCGTCCCCACTCCCCCGGCCCGCCGTCTCAGCGACTTCGCCGCAGGCGAATCCGGCCGCGTCGCCCGCATCTCCGACTCCGACCCCGAGATGCTGCGCTACTTCGACTCCGTCGGCATCGCCCTCGACACCCCCATCGAGGTAGCCGAACGCCGCGACTTCGCCGGCACCATCGCCGTCCGCATCGCCACCGCCGACGCCCCCACCGAACTGGGCACCCTCGCGGCCGAAGCCATCTGGCTGACCGCCTGATCAGCAGGTGAAGTAGGGGCGGAGCCGGGCCGGGACGCCGTCGGATTCGGCGGTGGCCCAGCAGGTTTCGTGGGGGAACAGGACGTAGGTGGTCCAGGTGCCGTCGACGCGACGGATGATGCGCTGGTTGTCGCCGGGGGTGGCGAAGCGGATGACGGCCCAGGTTCCGTCGCAGTCGACGACGGCGGCGTTGTCGAGCATGCCGAGGTCGGCGGAGATGCCGTCGGGGTGGCAGGGGCCCGCGGTGTCCTGGAAGCGCAGCAGGCCGTCGACGGTTGATCCGGCGGTGCTGAGGAAGGCCGAATGCATGCCCTCCGGAACAGGATTCGTGCCGGCGGGGGCGGTCATGCCGAAGTAGTAGCAGCCGACGGGCACGGTGAAGACGGCGCGGCCGTCGCCGTCGGTCACGGCGTCGAGCCGCTGGGTCTCGCTCGTCTCGCCCACCGGGATGTCGTGGCCTGCCGGGTCGCATGGTTCCTGACGCGAAAGGTGCACCGGCACATCGGGAACCGCAATTCCCGACACCGTTTCGGTGCGCAGCACGATGGTTCCCGTCGCCGGTGTCGGCCGCGGACTCGGCCGCGCGGCGGTGGTACGCGTGGCGGACATCCCCGTCGTCGCCTCGACCGGCCCCACAGTGATCGCCGCATCAGGCGGCGTCGCCACCGGCGGCTGGGCCGGCGTGGTCGGCACGCGCGAAGGGTTCACCACCCGAGGCTCATCGGACGCGCATCCGGCAACCAGGAGCATCGCCCCGGCGATCACGCCGATCCAGGCTTTCCGTACCGCACCCATGGTCCACCTCTGCGCCGTCGGCTATATACCGAAGCTATCGAGCGAGGTCCCGGCCCCGTTAGCCCTCGTCCAGAGGACATGACACAGCCGAAATCAGTCGCCGATGCCCTGAGGCGCAAGACCATGACCCAGTCGGGGGCGTCGAACGACCGTGCGATCCCGCACACCCGTGACTAATCAGCGGCGCATTCGGCCAAGGTGGCAGCGAGCTGGGCTGCCAGTTCAGCGGTCAGCGGTGCACGGCGCACACCCAACCGGTACCAGAGCACCCCGAACGCCTGATCGATCAGCAGTTCCACATCGGTACCGTCGGCGAGTTCGCCGCGAACGCGGGCCCGGTCGAAGATGCGGCGCAAGGCGGCGCGGCGGGTCTCGGCGAAGCCCGCGAGCAGTCGGGACGTCTCCGGATCACGTTGTGCGTCGGCAAGAATCGCGCACAGCAGATGGTGAGCGGGCGGCGTCGACGCGGCGAGGAAGGTCGCTCGCAGGAACGTGTCGAGGTCCTCCAGCAGGGTTTCGCCGGACGGTTCGGCAACTTCGGCGCCCGCCCACGCGCTCAGTGCGTCGAGCAGTAGCACGCCGCGAGAGGGCCACCATCGGTAGATCGTCTGCTTGCCGACACCGGCCGCGGCGGCGATCTCGGTCATGGTGATGTCGGTGCCGTCGGCGGCGGCCAGCAGGGCAGGCACAGCATCCAGAATCGCCTGTCTCGCCGCGTCGTTGCGCTTGCGACCGGTGTGCACGCGACACGGTTTCGAGACCACATCGAGGATTCTACCGTTGACGGAACGCGCAGTCTCGACAACACTCTTGTCTAGACATTCCGTCTCGACAAAGTAGGCAAATATGACGTATCCGCAGGTCAAGCGACGCATCGTCACATGGGTTCACCGCTATCTCGCCAATCCGTTGGCGAAACCACTGGTCGGCCGCATTCCGGGCAACGCACTACTGGAGACAACCGGCCGACGCTCAGGACTGGCCAGGCGCACGCCGATCGGTGGACGTCTCGTCGGCTCGACGTTCTGGATGGTCAGTGATCACGGACGCGACTCGGCCTACGTCCGCAATATCGATGCCGACCCCCGCGTGCGCCTCCAACTACGTTCCCGCTGGCACACGGGAACGGCTCGACCGCTCCCCGACGACGACGCGCGCGCCCGGCTGCGGCAGTTGCCCCGGGTCAACAGTGCGATGGTTCGCCTGCTCGGTACGAATCTGCTCACCATCCGGATCGACCTGGACCCCACCGGCGAGACCGCCCGCTGACGCATCTGCGGCGAGATCAGTCGCCGATGCCCTGGGGGCGGACGACCATGACCGAGGCGGCGCGTTTGCCGCTCTCCTCGAGGAGGGCGATGGCCCGGCCGGTGGGGTCGATGGCCGCGTAGACGCCCTTGATGCCGACAGGTTCGAGCCAGCGGCCGTTGCGCAGGTCGTTCGCCTGGGCTTCGTCGATGTCGCGGTGCGGGAATGCGGTGCGGACGGCGGTGTCGATATCGAGGCTGAGCAGCGGTTGCTCGGCTTCGGCCGCGGCGGCCAGTTCGTCCAGGGTGCGGGCATGTTCGAGGGTGAAGGGGCCGACCCTGGTGCGGCGCAATGCGGTGAGGTGGCCGCCGACGCCGAGGGCGGCGCCGAGGTCGCGGGCGAGGGCGCGGATGTAGGTGCCCGAGGAGCAGTCGACCTCCACGTCGAGGTCGACGAAGTCGCCGGCTTCGCGGCGGGCGAGGACGTCGAACCGGGAGACGGTCACCGGGCGGGCGGCCAGTTGCACGTCCTCGCCGGCACGGGCGCGGGCGTAGGCGCGTTCGCCGTCGATCTTGATGGCGCTGACGGTCGCGGGCACCTGCTGGATGTCGCCGGTGAGCGCGGCGACCCCGGCGGCGATGTCGGCGTCGGTGACGTGCGTGGCGGGCGTCGTCGCGACCACCTCGCCTTCGGCGTCGTCGGTGATCGTCGACTGACCGAGGCGGATCGTCGCCGTGTACGCCTTGGAGGTGAGGATCAGCTGGCCGAGCAGTTTCGTCGCCCGTTCGACGCCGAGCACCAGCACCCCGGTCGCCATCGGGTCGAGGGTGCCCGCATGGCCGACCTTCTTGGTGCGCAACAGCTTCCGGCTGCGGGCCACCACGTCGTGACTGGTCCAGCCGCCGTCCTTGTCCACGATCACCAACCCGCCGAGCGGATCGACGGCCGGAGTACGCGCCGCCATCAGCCGTGCGCGATCGCGGTCAGGATCAGCCCGTCGGCGATCAGCCAACGTCCGTCGAACGTGGTCAGCGGGATTCCGCCGTCGGTGGTGAGACCGGGGACGAGCAGCTTGGTGTGGAACGTCCCGGTGGCGGAATCGGCTGTGCGGGAATCGACTTCGAAGGTGATGTGGGCGTCCTCGAAACCGAGCCAGCGCAGGGTCAGCGGGAACCAGGCCTTGTAGGTCGCCTCCTTGGCGCAGAACAGCAGCCGGTCCAGGTGCAGACCGTCGCCGGGTGTGCCGGCGAGCCACTCGCGTTCGGCGGGCAGGCTCACCGAGTCGAGCACCCCCTCGGGCAGCGGACCGTGCGGCTCGGCGTCGATACCGACCGAACGGAACCGCAGCGCATGCGCCAGCGCGGCGGCACGGTACCCGTCGCAATGGGTGAGGCTGCCGACGACACCGCGCGGGAACAGGGGCATACCGCGCTCCCCTTTGCCGATCGCCACCGGCGGCTCACCGAGTTCCTCGAGCGCCAGCCGCGCGCAGTGCCGGGCACCGATGAAGTCGCGACGGCGCTTCTCCACCGACTTCGCGATGAGGTGCTCTTCGGCGGGATGCGCCTTCAGGTCCTCCGGATACGCCAGCAGTTCCGAGGTAGCGACACCGGACGGCAGTATGTTCTCAAGCACACCCGCCTCCCCGGGACTCGAGGCCAGACCTGGGTGGTTGTCCGGCGAGTTCGGCGGCTGGCGGGACGGAAGCGGCAAGTTCGCCCGTACCCGATGAGTTACCCATGTGCATCACCAAATCAGTGGTCGACGTTCTACGCAAATCCGAACTCCGCGGTTCAGATGCCTCGGCGCCGATCCGCCTTCGCACGCATCTCTTCGGCTGCGGCTTCCATTTCCGGGGTGACGGTGAAATGGCCGCCCCACGCGTTAAGGTCGCCCTCGGCGTAGACCGGTTCGGGCAGGATCTGGCGCAGCAACGGGTCCGGCATGCCGCGACGCTTCCATTCGCGCGGGTAGCCGAGGGATACCTCTTCGAAGCGGACACCGTCGTAATGGGTGGTGCGGGGGATGTGGAGGTGGCCGTAGACCGAGCAGACCACGTTGTAGCTGGTGTGCCAGTCGGCGGTGAGGTCGGTGCCGCACCACAGGGAGAACTCGGGGTAGAAGAGGATGTCGGTGGGCTGGCGGACCAGGGGGAAGTGGTTGATCATCACCAGCGGGGTGTCCGGCGCGAGGGCGTCGAGGCGGCGCTGGGTGTACTGCACGCGGGCGTGGCACCAGGCGTCGCGGGTGAGGTACGGCTCCGGGTGGAGCAGGAATTCGTCGGTGGCGACCACATTGCGTTCCCGGGCCACCGCGAGCGCCTCGGCCTTGGTGTCGGTGCCGGCGGGCCGCCACGAGTAGTCGTAGAGCAGGAACATCGGGGCGAGCGTGACGCTGCCACCGAACTTCTCCGCGCCCGGCCCGTTCCACACCGGGAACAGATCCTCCGGGGTGAGGACATCGAGGTCACGGCACATCGCCACCAGGTAGTCGTAGCGGGCGGCGCCGTGCATCTGCACCGGGTCCTTGGGCGTGGTCCACAGTTCGTGGTTGCCCGGCACCCAGATCACCTTGGCGAAGCGGGCACGCAGCAACTCGAGCGCCCACCGCACCTCCTCGGCCTTCTCCCCCACGTCACCGGCGACGATCAGCCAGTCCTCCGGCGACTCGGGCCGGATCTGCTCGACGATCGGCTTGTTGCCCTGATGCCCCACGTGCACATCGCTGACCGCCCACAACTTCGGATTCACCTGTCCACAGTGACACATCGGCCCTCGACCTGCCCATCCCCGTCGGTCACAGGCGCCCGGGTTCTGCGGAAGACAGCCTGCCGGGGCCGCGCGCAGCGGTTAGGCTTTTCGCACATGGCGTTGTGCCACAAGAGCTTCGGGGGATCTGGTGTTGTTGGCAAAAGGGGGCAACTGTGTGCTGTCCGGCGGGCGTGTCGAGGTCCGGGTCGGTGTGGTCGACGGCCCACCGCCGCGCGTGCTCGCGGTAGGTCTCGACGTCAACGGTCGCCTGCGCGACGGTCGCGACCTGGTGGTTTCCGGCGCGGACCCGTCTGCTGACGGTGCCGTCGAAGTCACGGAGGAATCGGTGCGCATCGATCCCGCCCTGGTCGATCCCGGTATCGCGCGGGTCGTCGTGGCCGCGGCCACGGGCAGGCAAGGGTTCGCGGGCACCGAGGTGCGCAGCGTCGTGCGCGGCGACGGCGAGGAGTTCGTCGCGGTGAGCAGCGGCTTCACAGCCGAGACGCTGGTCAGGACGGTGGAGCTCTACCGTCATCAGGGCCGGTGGAAACTTCGTCACCTCGGTGACGGCTATGCCGACGGGATCACCGGTCTCGCGCGCGACATAGGACTCGAGCTGCCGCCGGTGTCCCAGGCGCAACCGTTGACACCGGCGCCGCCGGCCGAGCCGATGCCACCGATGCCGCCCGTCCCGACCGCTCGTACATCGGCCGCCGCCGAGAGGTCGACTCCGGCGATGCGGGTGATGGGTTTCGTCATCGGTATCGCGATCATGGTGTTCTTCGGCGGTATCGCCTTCATGGGTCTGAGCGAGGACGATTCCGGGGTCCGCTGCGGCACCGAGGTCATGGACGCCGATGACATCTGCGTCACCGACAACTCGGCCCGCCACAACCGCGACGAGCAGGAAGACATCAACGAGCGAGGCGACATATTCGGCTTCCTCTGCTTGGTCCCGCTCGCGCTGGTCGGGGGCGCCATCGCCGTGGGCTCACTGATGAAAGACCCCGACTAGCTCTCGCGGCCCGCCGGTTCACCCGGCTGGACCGGTCAGGCCAGTAATTCGTCGACGAAGTCGAGCACACGATCACGCGATTCCACGACGATCTCCTCGTGGCCGCCCGGGTACTGGGCGAACTCCACGTCGGTACCCGCCGCCCGCATGCGCGACAGCAGTGCGAGGGTCATCGGCAGCGGGACGACCGTGTCGGTGGCACCGTGTGCGATGAGGATCGGCTGCCGGTAGCCGACGGTCGGCACCACCATGTAGTCGCGCAGGGCCGCGCCGATGCCGCCCTCGGTGATCGGCCGGGCCAGCAGCGACCCGAGCGAGGCGGTGCCCGCCGCACGGTCGAACTCGCGCACACAGCTCGTCGAGATCGCATCGACCACTCGGCGGCCGCGCTCGGTGAGCGCGCCGTTCACGTCGAGGTCCGGACGGGCGGCGCGCAGCCCGGCGAGCATCCCCGCGAACGGGCCGACCAGCCGGTCGACGACCGGAAGATTCGGGACGCCGGGGCGCAGCCGGGACAGGATCTCCTCGAAATGAGATTCCGGTGCCAAGGCAACGGTCCCCCGGAAGTCGAGTTCGGGGGCGTAATCGGCGGCGAGATTGCCGGTGGCCAGCGCGGCGTGCCCGCCCTGGGAACCACCGACCACAGCCCAGCTGCGCGACACATCGGGCTCAGCCGCCTGGGCGGCGCGCACCAGGTCGATGGTCGCGGTCGCCTCGGTGCGAGTGTGCAGGTAGGGGTGAACGGTGTCCGCGCCGGCCGAAAGTCCCAGATAGTCCGGAGCGACCACGGCCCAGCCGCGGTCGAGGAACGACTGCAGCAGCGAATGCTCGTGCGCCGCCTTGGACGTGGTGAGCCCGCAGTGCGGCGCGAGGCCACTGGTGCCGTGATCCCAGGCGACGACCGGATATCCGCCTTCCGGGGCAGGTGTGTCCGGAAGCAACAGCAGCCCTGCCGAATTCGTGGTGCCGCCGGTGACCGCCTCGGTGCTGTATTCGACGATCGAGGCCCGCGACCATCCGCCCCACCCGGCGGGCTGAGCGGTGTGCGCCACCAGCCGACCCGGTGTCTCGGGTGCCGCCTGTGCCGTCGCGGGCAGCCCGACGACCACCGCGACCAGTACGAAGACCCCAGCGAGGATCACCCGCCCGGCCTTCGAAATCCACTCGTGCACTCCGGTTTCGCCTCCCATGTCTGCTCGAAGTCGTCCACCCGACGGTAGGCCATCGGCGACGAACCGGCACTACCCGCATTTCCGCCGACGAACCGGATTCGGCTCGAAACGTCGCGGCCCAGCTCGACTGATCGGACGGCTAGGCGGCTTCGCGTGGGAGTTCGGCGCCGACCTTGGCCCAGCGTCCGGACCGGGCACGGGCCACCACTGCGAGGAGGCGGGCAAGCATGAAGACGACCAAGCCGGTCCAGATTCCTGCGATGCCCCAGTCGAAGACCAGCGACAACCAGATCAGGGGCAGGAATCCGCCGAGTGCCGCCGCCAGGGTGGCGGTGCGCAGGAAGGCCGCGTCGCCGGCACCGAGGAGTACACCATCGAGGCCGAAGACGACGCCCGCGACCGGGATCATGGCGACGAAGAACCACCAGATCACATGGGTGCGATCGAGCACTGCCGCGTCGTCGGTGAACAACAGTGGCAGCACGCCGGCACCGGCGGCGAAGATTCCGGCGAGGACCAGTCCGAATATCCCCGACCAGGTGGTGACGCGCCGGGCGATGCCCTTCGCTCCCCGTGCGTTGCCCGCGCCGAGCGCCGCACCGACCAGGGTCTGGGCGGCGATGGCCAGCGAATCCAGCGTGAGTGCGAGGAAATTCCACAGTTGCAGCACCAGTTGATGGGCGGCGACCGAGGCTGCGCCGAAGCGGGCCGCGACGGCGGCGGCCGAGACGAAACACACCTGGAACGACAGACTGCGCACGATGAGGTCGCGCCCGAGGACCAGTTGAGCGCGCATCACCGACGGGCGTGGTCGCAACGAAACCCGCTCCCGCAGCAGGGCGTAGCCGAACAGCACCCCCGACACCGTTTGGCCGACGAGGTTGGCCACCGCCGATCCGGCCAGCTCCATCCGTGGCGCGCCGAGTAACCCGTACACCAGCACCGGGCACAGCACCGCCGAAAGAGCCAGCCCGGCAACGACATACAGCAGTGGACGACGAACGTCCTGCACCCCACGCATCCACCCGTTGCCCGCCATGGACAGCAGGATCAACGGCACTCCGAAGAGCGCGATCCGCACCCAGGCGAGCGCTTCGTCGGCGATCTCCCCACCACCGGCGAGCACCGAACACAGTGGGCCCGCGAACAGTTGGATCACCGCGAGGATCACGATGCCGATCCCGAGGCCGACCCAACTGGCCTGCACACCCTCCTCGACCGCGCCCGCGCGGTCGCCCGCACCGTTGCGCCGAGCCGCCCGCGCCGTCGTCCCGTAGGACAGGAACGTCAGCTGCGTGCTCATCGTCCCCAGAATCACCCCGCCGACGGCGAGCCCGGCCAAGGCCAGCGCCCCGAGCCGCCCGACTACGGCGATATCGAACAGCAGATACAGCGGCTCGGCCACGAGCACACCGAGCGTCGGCACCGCGATACCGAGAATCCGCCGGGGCCCGGCGTCTTCGATCATCGCGTCGTCGTTGGACACCGTCGACCCCACACCAACCTCCCACCACCCGCAACTGTTCCGCAGATACTGGCACAAGGCACCGACAAGATCGCCGCGCAGCTGATCGGCGAGATCACCGAATCCGATGAGGTACAGCCCTCGACGCGCAGGCAGTGCCGTACCGCCCATCTGCGCACCGGACCGCCCATCGGCGCGCATGGCCGAGGTCAGCGCGAGTAGCCACTCGCCAGCGCATATAGCCGTATCTCAGCGCACGTGGCCGTCTGATCCACATCACAAAGTCGAGCGCATCGATCACGACACCAGTGCGTCAGGAGAGCTCGTCCACCAGCGCGCGCACCACCGACTCGGCGCTCCCATAGGTCGTGTACCCGGCCGCGAACCGATGCCCGCCGCCACCGAAACGGCTCGCGATCGCCGCCACGTCGACGCCATCGGACACCCCGGGAGCCGAGTCGCGCGAACGCAACGACACCGTCCAGCGGTCGTTCTGCCCGCGGGCCTCCTTGAAAACCGCCGCGATACCCGCCTCGGCGGTGGTGCGGATGACGTCGATGACGCTTTCGACCTCCTCCGGCCCCACTTCATGGGTGTCGGCGGCCCGGACCAGTGCGTACACCAGGCCGACGCCCGCCGCACCGGGCACGACCACCGCCGAGGACAGCACCTTCGACAGCATCGGCAACCACGTAAAGGGGTGCGTATCGAGCAGCGAACGGGTGATTTCGGAACCGTCGATGCCCGTGGCGAGCAGCCGCTCGGCCAGGGCGTGACTGCCGGGCCGAGCCCAGCGGAACGAGCCGGTATCGGTGACCAGCCCCGCGAACAGACAGTGCGCGATGGCGGCATCGATCGGCACACCCCACGCGTCGAGCAGGCGGGTGACCAACTCGGTGGTCGAGGCCGCGGTCTCGTCGATCAGATCCACCGTGCCGAAACCGTCGTTGGCGCGGTGATGGTCGATCACCAGAGTCGTTGCCGCACCGGATAATCGGTCGGCGAGTGCGCCGAGTCTGCTGCGGGCGCCGCAGTCGACGACCACCAGCAGGTCCACCTCCTGCGGAACCTGCGCGGGCGAGACGAGATGCTGCCCGCCAGGCAGGGTACGCAGCGAGGCGGGCAGTTCGGCCGGTTCGGCGAACGACACGCACACGGGTACGCCGCGGCGGTCGAGAGCCAGCGCCAAGGCCAGCCCGCTACCGACCGTGTCGGCATCGGGCTGCACATGGCACAGGACGGTCACCGAACGGGCAGCCGCCAGCAACGCGACGGCGGCACCCAGTTCGGTCCCGTCCCGGACACTGGTCACGCGGGTGTCCTACTCGTCCTCGTCGTCGCGTTCGGACTTGTACGGATCGGCGTCACCGGCGTGCTTGGCGTTGGCGGCCACCTTGGCCACCTCGTCGTCGATGGCGCGAGCCCTGGCCAGCAGCTCTTCCATCTCACGCGCCGCGTCGGGCACCTTGTCCAGGCTGAACGACAGGATCGGGGTGAACTTCACGCCCGTGCCCGCGCCGACCTTGGACCGCAGTACACCCTTGGCCGCGTCGAGACCGGCCGCGGCCGCGGCGTAGTCGGGTTCGGCGTCGAGCGTCTCGCCCATCACCGTGTAGTAAATCGTCGCCTCGCGCAGGTCGCCGGTCACCTTGGCGTCGGTGACGGTGACGAACCGCAGCCGCGGATCCTTGATCTCGTACTCGATCGCGGTGGCCACGATCGCGGAAATCCGCTTGGCGAGTCGGCGAGCCCTGGCTTGATCCACCATGGGGACACTCCTCTCATAGGCAGGCACCGGGCTGTGACACCCGGGCCGCGCCTGTCAGTCTTCGGGTCCGAAGATCCGGCGGCGTACTGCCAGCAACTCTATCTCCGGACGCGCGGCAACGTGCCGCTCACATTTGTCGAGCACCTCGTTGAGATGTCCCGTTTCCGCACTGACCATGGCCACCCCGAGCAGCGCACGGCGGTGCAGGTCCTGATCACCGGCCTCGGCGGCATTCACGCCGAAGCGTTTTTGCAGCTCGGCGAGGATCGGCCGGATCACCGACCGCTTCTCCTTGAGCGAATGCACGTCACCGAGCAGTAGATCGAATTCGAGCGCACCGATGTACAGCGGTGCTCACCTCCTGGTAGATGGTTCGCGCGCATGACCACACGCCGCACCCGAAAGCTCGGATGCGGCGTGTGGAACGGTGTGCGTTATCAGTCGCGCGGCTTCTCGCGCAGCTCGTACGCCTCGATGATGTCGCCGTCCTTGATGTCGCTGTAGGTCACGGTCATACCGCACTCGAAACCTTCGCGCACCTCGGTGGCGTCGTCCTTCTCCCGCTTGAGCGAGGAGATGGTCATCGTCTCGGCGATCACCCGGCCGTCGCGGATCAGGCGCGCCTTGGCGTTGCGCTTGACCGAACCACTGGTGACCATGCAACCGGCGATGTTGCCGATCTTGGACGAACGGAAGATCGCGCGGATCTCCGCCCGGCCGAGCTCGACCTCTTCGTAGATCGGCTTGAGCATGCCCTTGAGGGCCTTCTCGATCTCGTCGATCGCCTGGTAGATCACCGAGTAGTACCGGATGTCGACGCCCTCGCGGTTGGCCAGCTCGGTGGCCTTGCCCTCCGCACGGACGTTGAAGCCGATGATGATCGCGTTCGAGGCCGACGCCAGGTTGACGTTGGTCTCGGTGACGCCACCGACACCGCGGTCGATGACGCGCAGACGCACCTCGTCGTCGATCTCGATACCGAGCAGGGCCTCTTCGAGGGCCTCGACGGTACCGGAGTTGTCGCCCTTGAGGATCAGGTTGAGCTCCGAAGTCTCCTTCAGTGCGGCATCCAGATCTTCCAGGCTGATCCGCTTGCGGCTGCGTGCGGCGAGCGCGTTGCGCTTGCGTGCGTTGCGGCGGTCGGCGATCTGGCGGGCGATGCGGTCTTCCTCGACCACGATCAGGTTGTCACCGGCGCCGGGCACCGAGGTGAAACCGATGACCTGCACCGGGCGCGACGGGAGCGCCGCGTGGACGTCCTCGCCGTGCTCGTCGACCATGCGGCGCACGCGACCGTAGGCGTCGCCCGCCACGATCGAGTCGCCGACACGCAGGGTGCCGCGCTGGATGAGCACGGTGGCCACCGGGCCACGGCCGCGGTCGAGGTGCGCCTCGATGGCGACACCCTGGGCGTCCATGTCCGGGTTGGCCCGCAGGTCGAGCGAGGCATCCGCGGTCAGCAGCACCGCTTCGAGCAGTGCGTCGATGTTGGTGCCCTGCTTGGCCGAGATGTCGACGAACATGGTGTCGCCACCGTATTCCTCGGTCACCAGGCCGTATTCGGTCAGCTGCTGCCGGATCTTGTCCGGGTTCGCGCCTTCCTTGTCGATCTTGTTGACCGCCACGACGATCGGCACGTCGGCCGCCTGGGCGTGATTGATCGCTTCCACCGTCTGCGGCATGACGCCGTCGTCGGCCGCGACCACCAGGATCGCGATGTCGGTGGCCTTCGCACCACGGGCACGCATGGCGGTGAACGCCTCGTGACCCGGGGTGTCGATGAAGGTGATCAGGCGCTCTTCTTCGTTCAGGTTCGTCAGCACCTGGTAGGCACCGATGTGCTGGGTGATGCCACCGGCCTCGCCCTCACGGACGTTGGCCTTACGGATCGTGTCCAGCAGTCGGGTCTTACCGTGGTCGACGTGACCCATCACGGTCACCACCGGCGGACGCTGCTCGAGGTCTTCCTCGGTGCCTGCGTCCTCGCCGTAGGTGAGGTCGAACGAGGAGAGGAGCTCGCGGTCCTCGTCCTCGGGGCTGACCACGTGGACGACGTAGTTCATCTCGCTGCCGAGCAGCTCGAGGGTCTCGTCGTTCACCGACTGGGTAGCGGTGACCATCTCGCCGAGGTTGAACAGGGCCTGCACGAGAGCGGCCGGGTTCGCGTCGATCTTCTCGGCGAAGTCCGACAGCGAGGCGCCACGGGCGAGACGGATGATCTCGCCGTTGCCACGGGGCAGACGCACGCCGCCGACGGCGGGAGCCTGCATGTTCTCGTACTCGGCGCGCTTCGCCCGCTTCGACTTACGGCCACGGCGAACCGCGCCACCGGGACGACCGAAGGCACCTGCCGCACCACCACGGCCACCGGGACCACCGGGACGACCGCCGCCGCCACCGGGGCGACCGCGGAAACCACCGGCCGCAGGTGCACCGGCACCGGGAGCGCCGGGGGCACCGCCACCGCCACCGCGGTAGCCGCCACCGCCGCCACCACCGGGACGGCCTGCGCCGCCACCGGGGGCGCCGCCGGGACGACCCGGACGGCCACCGGCCGCGGGGCCGGGACGTGCCGAACGAGCGGGCATGGCGCCGGGGTTCGGACGCGGCGGCATCGAGCCCGGGTTGGGGCGCGGACCACCGGGACGCGGGGCACCGCCCTGCGCGGCGGCCGGACGCGGACCACCCTGGCCCTGACCGGGGCGGGGACCGCCCTGACCGGGAGCCGGACGCGGGCCACCCTGACCGGGAGCCGGACGGGGACCGCCCTGACCCGGCGTCGGGCGAGGACCGCCCTGCGGGGCGGGACGCGGCGCCGGACGCTCACGATCGGGAGCGGAGCTGAACGGGTTGTTGCCGACCCGCGGGGTCTTCGGGCCGGGCTTCGGGCCGGGACCGGCCGGACGCGGGGCCTGAGCACCCGGTGCGGGGGTACCGGGACGCGGCTGCTGCGGCGCCTGACCGGCCTGAGCCGGACGCGGGGCGCCGGGGGTCGGACGCGGGCCGGGTGCCGGTGCGTTGGCCGGCTTGGCCGGTGCGCTCTGCGCGGCGGCGGGCGTCGGCTTGGCGGCCGGAGCCGGCTTCACCTCGGGCGCCGGAGCCGGAGCGGGTGCGGGAGTCGCGGCGGCGGCGGGCGCCGGAGCCGGACGCGGGCCCGGACGGGGACCACCGGGGGTGGGCTTGGCGGCCGGACGGGCCGCCGACGACGGACCCGGACGGGCCGCCGGCTTCGCGTCGGCCGCCGGAGCGGACTTCGACGCGAGTGATTCGCGCAGACGACGTGCGACGGGTGCTTCCACCGTCGAGGACGCCGACTTCACGAACTCGCCTTGCTCCTTGAGCTTCGCGAGTAGTTCCTTGCTTGTGACACCGAGTTCCTTAGCCAACTCGTGCACGCGGGCCTTGCCTGCCACTGCTCTCCTCACTGAGAGGTCGAGCAGTGACGCCGCCTAGGTAAGGCGGGCCCGCACGACCTCGGGTTATCTCCGATGGACGTTCATCGTTGGTGCTTCACGGTGTGCTCATGAGTGCTCGTGCCTGTTCTCGAGGTACTGCTCCAGGGCTGAGATATCCAGATTTCCGGACACTCGTAGGGCTCTGCCGAATGCTCGGCGCCGCTCTGCGGAACGCAGACAAGCTGAGACGGGGTGCAACCAGGCACCCCGTCCGGGAAGTCTGCGCCGCGGGTCGGGAACGATGACCACGGGGGCGGCGGCAGTAGCACTGCCCGCCTCCCTTGGCTGCGTCACGATCCGCAACAGGTCGGCAGACGGCTCGCGCTGACGGCATCCGATACAGGTTCGAACGGATTGCGCGGGCCGGTCCTTCACCCACTCTACCGGTGACCCGGTCATAACGACGAACCCCTCCCCTTCCGAAGTTATAAACCTGTCATCCGATGGCCGATATTCCGACGTGTCCGCGTCAACTACGGTGCGCCTGCGGCCGTGCCGAGTCGTCGGTCTCCGGCGCGGCGTCGCTGCGGATATCGATGCGCCAGCCCGTCAGGCGGGCAGCCAGGCGGGCATTCTGCCCCTCCTTGCCGATGGCGAGGGAGAGCTGGAAATCGGGCACGATCACCCGCGCGGCGCGCGCCTCGGGATCGACGACAGTGACCGAAACCACTTTCGACGGCGACAGCGCATTACCGACGAAGGTCGCCGGATCCTCGGCGTAATCGATGATGTCGATCTTCTCGCCCGCCAGCTCGCTCATCACGTTGCGCACGCGCTGCCCCATCGGGCCGATACAGGCGCCCTTGGCGTTCACGCCGGGCACGGTCGAACGAACCGCGATCTTGGAGCGGTGTCCCGACTCACGGGCCACCGCGACGATCTCGACGGAACCGTCGGCGATCTCGGGCACCTCCAGCGAGAACAGCCGCCGCACCAGGTTGGGGTGGGTGCGCGAGAGCTGGATCTGCGGACCACGCGCTCCGCGCGACACACCGTAGACGTAGCACTTGATGCGGTCGCCGTGCTCGTAGGTCTCACCGGGCACCTGCTCGGCGGGCGGGATCAGGCCCTCGGCGCCGTTGGCCTCGCTGCCGATGCGCACCACGACGATGCCGCGTGCGTTGGCCCTGGCGTCGCGCTGGACGACGCCGCCGACGATGTCGCCCTCGTGGGTGGAGAACTCGCCGAAGGACTTCTCATTCTCGGCGTCACGCAGCCGCTGCAGCACCACCTGGCGGGCGGTGGTCGCGGCGATGCGGCCGAACCCCTCAGGGGTGTCGTCCCATTCGGAGACGAGGTTGCCGTCGGCGTCGAGTTCGCGCGCCATCACCCGGACCACGCCGGTCTTCTGGTTGATGTCGATGTAGGCGTTGGGCTGGTGCCCCTCGGTGTGCCGGTAGGCGGTGAGCAGCGCCGACTCGATCGCCGAGATCACGGTCTCGATCGGGATGCCCTTGTCGGCGACGATCGCGCGCAAGGCTTCGATTTCGATGTTCATTCCGCAACCCCTTCGGTGGGAGTGTCACTGTGTTGGCCTGCTGCGGCGAGGTCGGCGGGTTCGTCGCCCGGGACGGGGCGGCCCGCGGCGATTCCACCGGCGAGTTCGAGTTCGGCGGCGCCGGGTGCGTTGAATTCGACCTGGACGACCGCGGTGGCGATGTCGGCGAGGGGCACATGCACCCGGTGCGGCTTGTTCCTGCCGCCGAGCACGAGCGCGATGGTGCCGTCGTCGGCGAGCTGACCGACGCGGGCCTCGAAAGTCTTCTTGCCCTCGACGGGTTCGGCGCCGGCGACAAGGGCGATCTTCACCTTGCGGCCCTGGGCGCGGCGCCAGTGCCGGTCGGTGGTCAACGGCCGGTCGACGCCGGGGGTCGTCACTTCGAGCAGGTAGGCGGATTCGCCGAAATCACCTGCCGCGTCGAGCGACTCGGACATCTCGCGGCTCAGCTCGGCGATGGCGTCGAGGTCGGCGGGACCGTCGCTGTCCACGGTGACCTTCACCCGAACCGGAGCCAGTTCGTCCTTGCCCGCGGCCGCGATCGCGACGCCCTCGAGGTCGAAACCCCGGCGTGCGACGAGCTCAGCGACGAGCTGGCTCACCCTTTCCTCGGTGGGCATCGGCATATGGGCGGCTCCTGGTTCAGTTGTGACGCGATCGGAAATTTCTACGCCGAAGGTCTAGCGTAACGCGCCACGAGAGTGTAAAGGACCAGCCACCGGGCGGTGCGCACCGGTCCGTGTCGGCGTGCCCGGCGCGATCGCCGCGTGGGGAACCGTCGCCGCGGGATCTGGCACGATGGTCCACGTGCATCACCGCCATACCGTCCCGCCGAGTGCCGGGCGACCTTCCGGCATGCGCCCCGACCACCGCGATTCCCACCCGCCGACCAGCGGCTTCGCGCGTGAAGTCGTGCGGTCGGCCTTCGCGACGACTGCCGAATCCGCCGTCGCGCTGAGCACCCCCGCCGCCGTTCGGACTCCCCGGCATCTCCCATCGCCGACCACCGACGTCGTGCCGCACGCGAAGTCGGCACAGCACGCTGCCCAGCACCTGCAGTCGCCGGCCACCAACATCGCCGTGCCGCACCCGAAGTCGCCGGAGTGCGCTGCTGTATCGGCGGCCGGGCGGCTGGAATCGACGGAGTCCTCGCCCGTACCGACCGTCGTGCGCGCCTGGCGGCGGCGGACGATATTGCGGCTGGCGGGCGCAGGCGCTGTCGCGGTGCCCGCAGTCGCCGTCCTGACGTCGTGCGCCGAGGACGATTCTGTGCACGCACCGGACCCCCTTGCCGCACACGAGGTTCTGGCTCGCACCGATGCCGCCGCCGCGACGGCCGCGATCGCGCTGGCACCGCAGGCGCAGGCCGCGCTGACGACCGTCGCCACCGAACGCACCGCCCACGCCGATGCCTTACGCGCCGAGATCGACCGGGTGATCGGGGTCTACGGCGACGGAACCACTCCTGTGCACCGCACCGGCGTCGTCACTGTGCCGGGTTCCGACGGCGCACCGGTGCCCGCCGCGGATCTGGTCTCGGCGGCGCAGCAGCCGATCAGCGTCGAACAGTTGCGTGCCCGCTTGCAGCATTCCCAACAGGCCGCAGCGAACCTGGCCCGCACCGAATCCGGTTACCGCGCAGGGCTGCTGGCCTCGATCAGCGCGGCCTGTGCCACCGAGGCGGGAGTCCTGCTGTCATGACCGGTCAACGTGAAGCGCTGCAACGCGCCCTCGACACCGAGTACGCGGCGGTGTACTCCTACGGCCTGATCGCCGCCTACGCCAACAGCGATCGGTCGCGCCTGGTCGCGGAGTTCAGCGCCGCGCACCGCGCCCGCCGGGACGCGACGATCGAGCTGCTCGAAGCCGGTGGCTCCGCACCCGAGGCATCCGACGCCGCCTACAACCCGCCGTTCCCCGTCGACGACCCGATCCCGGCCGCGCACCTCGCCGTAGCGGTCGAATCCGACTGCGCCGCAGCGTGGTACGCCGTGGTCGAACAGGCGACCGATCCCGCCGTCCGTGCGAGCGCCGTCGAAGCGCTCACCGAAGCAGCGGTGCGCCGAGCCCGATGGCAGGCGATCCTCGGCACGAACCCGGTCACCGTCAGCTTCCCGGGACGGACATAGCCCGAAGGCCCACCGGGTCACGCGGGCTTCCGTACTGGAATACCGCCCGCGCACATCAGCCCGTCGCGGACGGAAGCGGTTCCGCCCGCCCGGCAACGCCATGCCCTCCCGTTGGCAGTGCTGCCGGGCGACGAGCCATCGAGGGAGCATCGATGGCCGCCCCGTGTGACACAGCGACGGTCCGGCCCGCTGAACAGGCCGGACCGTCGCTGTCGACTACGGACGCATCGCGTACGCGCCGTCGTAGGACTCCACCTGCTGCCACACCCGGTCGAACCGTTCGGCGTCGGCGATCGGCGTGCGCAGGGCGGCGATGGCCCAGTTCCGCTGTGCGTCGGTGACCGACGGCTTGCCGAGCAGCGCGGTGGCCTGGGTGTTGAAGTCGCGGATCTGGAAGTCGAAGATCTGGTCGAGTACGTCGCGGTCGAGGCCGGTGAGTTCGGCCTGCTCGAGGATCAGCTGACCGTAGACCACCGTGGAGAACAGATGGCCGATGGTGAGCATGAAGTCCAGGTCCTTCTGCTGCGCCTCGTCCGGTGCGGCGGTGAGCAGCAGCTCACGCAGCGCTTTGGCCTGCTCGTAGAAGCGGCCCACGTTCGGCACGTCGGCGGCCGCCTCGTAGGCCGGGGTCCAGTCGGCGAAGCGCACCTTGCCCGCGCCGCGCGCCGGGCCCTGCTTCCAGAAGAACTCCTCGTCGCCCGCCTCGAGCCGGGTGGGGACGGCCGGGTATTCGGCCGGGTTGAGCAGGTAGTTCGGCATGAACTTGAGGATCTGGCCCACGTTCACGTGCACCGTGCCCTCGAGCCGGGGCAGGTGGTTGATGTAGCGCGAGGCCTCGTGGAAGTAGGTGTTCTTCTCGAAACCCTTGGCCGCCAGCACATCGAGCAGCAGGGTCATGGCGACCTCGCCCTCGGAGGTGACCTTGGACTTGGTCATCGGGTTGAACAACAGGTAGCGGCGGTCCTCGAGGGAGGCGCTGCGGAAGTAGTCGACGGCCCGGTCGCTGAACAGCTTCATCGCGATCAGGCGGGCGTAGGCGTCGACGAAATTGCCGCGCACGTGGGCGAAGTCGGTGACCGGCTTGCCGTAGAGGATGCGGTTGTTGGAGTGGGTGATGGCCTCGAAGAACGAGTGCTCCACCATGCCGATGCTGCCGTGGCACAGGTTGAACTTGCCGACGTTGACGGTGTTGAGCGCGGCCGAGAACCCTTCGGGGCCTTCGTGCAGCACATCGGCGGCGGTCACCGGGTAGTTCTCCAGCCGGAAGTGGCTCACATACATCTGACCGTGGATGACGCTCTCGATCAGGTGGTAGTTCTCGTGGCGTGAGTCGGCGGCGAACCAGACGTAGCCGTCGGCGCCCTCGATGTCGGCGCGGCGGGAGAACACCGAGACCATCGAGGCGACGTTGCCGTTGCCGATGTAGTACTTCTCGCCGTTGGCGCGGAACAGGATTCCCGCTTCGGCATCGGCGCTGCCCGGCTCGGTGGGGGTCAGGACGAGGTCGGTGTTGTAGATGTCGGCGCCGTGGTCACGCTCCGATAGCGCGAATGCCATGACCTGACCGTCGGCGAGGTCGGCGGCAGCCTTGCGCTTGGCGATCTCGTTGTCGCTCTGCCAGATCGGGCCGAGGCCGAGAATCGTCACCTGCTCGGCGTACCAGTAGGCCAGCCCGTAGAAGCCGAAGATCTCCGACAGCGCCGCATTGCGCGCGGCGTCCCAGCGCTTGTTCGGGTCACCGTCGGCGTAGGCGGCCGGGGTCAGGAAGGTGGCGAACAGCTTCTCCTTCGCCACGAAGTCCAGGAAGTCCTGCACCCACAGCGCGTCCCGGTCGTCGGCCAGCAACTGCGCCTTGCCCTTGGACTCGAACCACTCGATGGTGGCTTTCAGCAGCCGCCGCGTCTCCGCATCGAAGTGCTGCGGGTCGTAGGTGGCGGGGTTGAACAACAGGCTGGGCGAACTCGTCATACCCGTCAACTTATCAGCGCCCCACCCCCGACTACGCCGTCTACCTGCAGGTTTCCCCTACGTAAGCGTAAGTTCGGCGGATACGACGATCGCGCTGCCCCACCGGTCGGCGGGACAGCGCGATCGAGGCGAACCGATCAGCCGCGCACGCGCGCGGTGACCGCGCTGACGGCGTCTTCGGCCGGGATCTCCTCCGCTTCGCCGGTCAGCCGGTTGCGGAGTTCGACCTTGCCTTCGGCCCAGCCCCGGCCGATGACCAGGATCCAGGGCATGCCGAGGAGTTCGGCGTCCTTGAACTTCACGCCGGGAGAGGCGGTGCGGTCGTCGAAGAGGACCTCGAGGCCTTCGGCGTTCAACCCGGCGACCACGTGTTCGGCGCCGTCGCGGGCGGCGGCGTCCTTGTTTGCGATCACCACGTGCACGTCGAAGGGGGCGACTTCGGCGGGCCAGCGCAGGCCCTTCTCGTCGTGCTGCTGTTCGGCGATTACCGCGACCATGCGGGAGATGCCGATGCCGTAGGAACCCATGGTGAGGCGCACGGGCTTGCCGTTCTCGCCGAGCACGTCCACATCGAAGGCGTCGGTGTACTTGCGGCCGAGCTGGAAGATGTGGCCGATCTCGATGCCACGGGCCGACACCAGCGGACCTGCGCCGTCGGGCGAAGGGTCGCCGTCGCGGACCTCGGCGGCCTCGATGGTGCCGTCGGGGGTGAAGTCACGTCCGGCGACCAGGCCGACGACGTGCTTGCCCTGCTGGTCGGCGCCGGTGATCCAGGAGGTGCC
Source organism: Nocardia rosealba (assembly GCF_020216065.1). Classification (GTDB taxonomy): domain Bacteria; phylum Actinomycetota; class Actinomycetes; order Mycobacteriales; family Mycobacteriaceae; genus Nocardia; species Nocardia rosealba. Next base: position 98,298 of record NZ_JAIWNA010000003.1, on the reverse strand, counting down.
GTCGACTACGCGGGGGTCGACGAGGTAGCGAACACCGTTGGCCTGCAGACCCTTCGGGCCGATGTAGCCCTTCACCAGGAACGGGTTGGCGGTGAAGTCCGCCTCGGTGAGCAGTTCCACCGTCGCGGGTTCGACAGCGGCCTCGAGACGCTTGTCGTCGACCTCGCGGTCGCCGGGGATGCCGATGCCGACGATCTCGGTCTTGCCGTCGGGGTGGCGCAGTTTCACCATCACGTTCTTCAACGTGTCGGCGGCGGTGACGACTCGGTCGAGCACCTTCGCCTCGTTGGCCCAGTCGACCAGGGTCGCGATGGTCGGCGTGTTCGGGGTCTCGTGTTCGACGGCGGCGGGCAGGCCGTCGATCGGCAGCGGCGCGGGCGCGGGGGTGACCACGGCTTCCACGTTGGCGGCGTATCCGGATTCCACGCAGCGCACGTAGGTGTCCTCGCCCACGGGGCTCTCGGCGAGGAATTCCTCCGACGCGCTACCGCCCATGGCACCGGAGGTGGCGGCCACGATCACGTACTTCACGCCGAGGCGGTCGAAGATGCGCTGGTAGGCGGCGCGGTGGGTGGCGTAGCTGGCGGCCAGACCGTCGTCGTCGAGGTCGAAGGAGTAGGAGTCCTTCATGATGAACTCGCGGCCACGCAGAATGCCCGCGCGGGGACGTTCCTCGTCGCGGTACTTGGCCTGGATCTGGTACAGCGTGACCGGCAGGTCCTTGTAGGAGTTGTACTCACCCTTCACGGTGAGCGCGAACAGCTCTTCGTGGGTGGGGCCGAGCAGGTAGTCACCGCCCTTGCGGTCCTGCAGGCGGAACAGGGCGTCACCGTATTCGGTCCACCGTTTGGTGGTCTCGTAGGGCTCGCGCGGCAGCAGCGCGGGCAGGGAGATCTCCTGGGCGCCGGTGGCGTCCATCTCCTGGCGCACGACGTCCTCGATCTTGCGCAGCGTGCGCAGACCCAGCGGCAACCACGAGTACACGCCCGGGGCGACGCGGCGGACGTAGCCGGCACGCACCAGCAGTTTGTGGCTCGGCACCTCGGCGTCGGCGGGATCGTCTCGCAGGGTGCGCAGGAACAGGCGGGAGAGGCGGGTGATCACGGATGCACAGGGTAGTCCCTGGTCCGGCGGGGCCGACAGCCGATTACCACCTGGACCCGCGCGGGCGGCCCCTCGCCGGTCCGCCGCGGAAATCGCGTATCAGGTTACCCATCGAAGTGGCCCGCCAACCAGCAGATAACAAAGCGATAACGGAACCGGGTTCGGCAAATATCGAAGCATTAGATTTTTCACAGACACGAATTTCCCGACGACAAAAGAAGATTCGGTAACCTGCACATTCTGCGGCGCTACCCCTGCGAGAGGCCGACCATGCCGGACACGATTTCCCTGCCTAAGCGCTGTACAGCAGTGTTCGCCGGTGCCGCGCTCGCGGCGGCGGTGCTCGCCGGGTGCACGAAGACCGAGACCACCGAGAGCGGCCAACTCCTGCAGTCGCTGAAGGACAAGGGCACCATCACCGTGGGTTTCGCGGGTGAGGCGCCGTATTCGTTCGAGGAGGGCGGCCAGCTCACCGGCGCGACCGTGGCCCTGCACAAGGAGATCTTCGCCAACCTCGGCATCAAGACCGTCGACGGTGTGCAGACCGAGTTCGGCGCCCTCATCCCAGGCCTGCAGGCCAACCGATTCGACGCGGTGAGCGCCGGAATGTCGATCTTGCCCAAACGGTGCGAACAGGCCGCATTCAGCGAACCGGAATTCATGTACACCACCGCGCTGATGGTGAAAAAGGGAAATCCGATGAACCTCAGCGATATGCAGTCGATCAAATCCAGCGGGGCGAAGATGGCCGCGATGACAGGTGCCATCGAATCCGATTACGCCGCGTCGCTCGGCATCGACGCCGCCCAGGTGGCCACCCCGCAGGACGGCATGGACGCGGTCACTTCGGGCCGCGCCGACGTGTTCGCGCTCACCGCGATCTCGCTGAACTGGCTGAAGAGCCACACTCCCGACGCGCCGGTCGATGTGACGCCGTCGTTCGTGGCGGTCATCGACGGCAAGCCGCAGGTCGGTGCGGGCGGCACGGTCTTCCGCACCACCGATCCGGACCTGCTCGCCGCCTACAACGCCGAACTCGCCAAGATCACCGGCGACAAGGACAAGTACTTGTCCATCGTCGGCAAGTTCGGCTTCACCGAACGCGAACTGCCCGACCCGAAGTACACGACGGCCAAACTCTGCAAGGGTGAGATCTGACCGGCTCGTGAGCAAGCTCGACGCGGTACGCGATGCCCTCCCCGCGCTGTGGGACGGCATCGTCGTCACGCTGGAACTGACCATCGGCGGCGCGCTGCTCGCCTTCGTCCTCGCCCTGGCGCTCGGTACGGCCGCGCGCTTCCGCTCGCTCGCGGTGCGTGGCAGTGCGCGGGTTCTGATCGAATTCTTCCGTGGTACTTCGCTGTTGGTGCAGATCTTCTGGCTGTTCTATGTGCTGCCGCTGCTCGGCTACAAGCTCGACCCGGTGTTCTGCGGCATCCTCGCGCTCGGCCTCAACTACGGCGCCTACGGGGCCGAGGTGGTCCGCGGCGCGCTGAACGCGGTGCCGCGCGCCCAGTTCGAGGCGGCGGTCGCGCTGAACTTCAGTCCATGGCAACGAATGCGGCGGGTGCTGTTCCCGCAGGCATGGGCGCTCATGCTGCCCTCGCTGACCAATCTGCTCGTGCACCTGCTCAAGGGCACCGCGCTGGCCTCGTACATCACCCTGCACGATCTGACCTACGAGATCGGCCAGCTGCGCAAGACCACCAGCGACACCCTGTTCTCGTTCGGGGTGGGCCTGGTGATCTATTTCGTCCTCGCCTATCTACTGACCCTCGGCATGAACCTCCTGGAAACCCGCGCCAAGACCAAGCTCGGCCGAGGTGCGTCGCTGAAGGAAGTGCTGCGGCTCGCCCCTGACGACGCGAAGGTGACCGCATGAACGCCCAATGGAGCTGGGAGCGCGCCCGCGACGCCCTGCCGGTGCTGTGGGACGGCTTCCAGATCACCCTGCTCGCCACCGTGCTCGGCTTCGCGCTCGCCGCCGTGCTCGGGCTGGTGATCGCGATCATCCGCCAGTCGATGCCGCGCTGGATCGCCGCACCCGTCCACGCGGTGAGCGAGTTCGTGCGGCTCACCCCGCTGGTCGTGCAGTTGCTGTTCGCCTACACCCTGCTCACCCAGTTCTCGGCTTTGCAGATCGGCATCACCGTGCTCGGTATTCATTACTCGAGTTATCTCGCCGAGGTGTACCGGGCCGGGATCGAGGCGGTACCGAAGGGGCAGTGGGAGGCGGCGCGCGCGTTGTCGCTGCCGCCGACACGCACCTGGCGGGCGGTGGTGCTGCCACAGGCTATCCGGGCGTCGTTGCCCGCACTCGGCACCAACGCGGTGTCGATGTTCAAGGACACCCCGTTCCTGTTCGCCATCTCGGTGGTCGAACTGGTTACCGCCGCACAGCAATTCGGGGCACGCAACTTCGCCTACCTGGAGGCGATCACCCTGGCGGGCGTGTTCTTTCTCGTCGCCAGCTACCCGACCTCCGTGCTGATCAGAAGACTGGAGAAGCGACTTGCCTACTACTGACGAGATGATTCGATTCGATCAGGTGGTCAAACGCTTCGGCGCCCTCACCGTGCTCGACCACCTCGATTTCACGGTCGGGCGTGGGGAGAAGGTCACGTTGATCGGCCCGTCGGGGTCGGGCAAGACCACGATCCTCCGCCTGTTGATGACGCTGGAAACCGTGAGCGAGGGCGTCATCTGGGTCGACGGCGAACCCCTCACCCACACCGCACGCAACGGAAAACTGGTACCCGCCAAGGAGAAGCACCTGCGGGCGGTGCGCACCAAGATCGGCATGGTGTTCCAGCAGTTCAATCTGTTCCCGAACATGACGGTGCTCGAGAACATCACCGAGGCACCGATCCACGTGCTCGGCAAGTCGAAAGACGACGCGCGCGAGCGGGCACGGCACCTGCTGGATGTGGTCGGCCTGGCCGACAAGGAGAACGCGCACCCCTCCCAGCTCTCGGGTGGTCAGCAGCAGCGGGTGGCGATCGCGCGGTGCTGCGCGATGGACCCGAAGGTGATGCTGCTCGACGAGGTGACCTCCGCGCTCGACCCGGAACTGGTCGGTGACGTGCTCGACGTGCTGCGCACCATCGCCGAGACCACCGACATCACCATGCTGATCGTCACCCACGAGATGCGTTTCGCCCGCGAGGTGTCGGATCGGGTGCTGATGTTCGATGCCGGGCGCATCATCGAGCAGGGTCCGCCGGAACAGATCTTCGAAGCGCCGACCAACGAGCGGACGCGCAAGTTCTTGGAAGCGGTGCGCTGAGCACCCCGGGACTGGGGATTCCGTAGTCGGCGAGCACGAAGACGCGGCTTTGCCGGGAGCGGCGGGGTGGGACGCTGCGGCGATCAACGCGGCGATTACCGTTGACGCTCGTGCTGGTGCTGCTGCCTCCCTCCGAGACCAAGTCCGACGGCGGTTCGGGCGCGCCCCTGAACCTCGACGATCTGGCGATGCCGCAGCTGAGCGCGGTGCGCGACAAGTTGATCACCGAGGTGGTCCAGTTGGCGGCCGACCCAGCAACCTCGGCAGCCGTGCTCGGGCTCGGCAAGGGCGCCGACACCGAGATCGCCCGCAACGCGACCCTGCGCACCTCCCCCACCCGGCCCGCACTCGAGCGCTACACCGGCGTGCTCTACGACGCGCTGGACGCGAAATCGTTCACCAAAGTGCAGCGGGCCAAGGCCTACGCCCGGCTCGGCATCGGTTCGGCCCTGTTCGGTGCCGTCCGCGCCGGCGACCCGATCCCCGCCTACCGCCTTTCCGGCGGCACGAAGCTCCCCGGCCTGCCCACTCTGTCGGCCCTGTGGCGCGACGTCCTGCCCGACGCCCTCTACGCCGAGGCCGCGGGCGAGCTCGTCATCGACCTGCGTTCTGGCACCTACCAGCAGCTCGGCCGCGTCCCCGACGCGATCACCGCCAACGTCCTCACCGAGCACCCCGACGGTTCCCGCACCGTGGTGAGCCATTTCAACAAACACCACAAGGGGCTGCTCGCCCGCGCCCTCGTCCTCACCCGCGCCGATCCCACCGACATTCGCGGTGTGGCCCGAGTCGCGACCAAAGCCGGTCTGCGCACCGAAATCGCCTCGCCCACAGAACTTCTCATCATCACCTGAACTCGAGGTGCGCGCCGGGTCGGTTACCGGTAACGTTCCGCGGTTCGGTCGCGTCCGGCCGGGCATGCGTGATCGAGAGAGTGCTCAATGGGTTTCGGTAGGGGTTTGTTCCGGCGTCGCGAATCTGCTTCGCGTGACGCGATTTTCGGCAAGTGGGCGGTCGACATCCTGCGGGCGTTTCCCGAGGTCGTCTCGGCGGAGTTCGATGCGTCCGAGTTCCACGTCGATGTCGTCTACGCCGACGGCGCGATTCAGCAGTACGGCCTGCAGACGCCGTACCGGCTGGCCGTGGGCCTCGACGGCGAGGAAGCGGTGCAGCTGCTCGCCGAGTACTTGCGCCGTGCGGTGACGTCGCGAACGGTGATGACCGAACCTGTAGCGGGCTGGATGTCGGCGGCGCCGACGTTGCGCTCGGTGCTGCGACCGGCCGGTGACCTCACCCTCGAGTTCCAGGGGAAGCGGATCGGCGACCACATGCTGTGGCGGCCGCTGCTGCCCTGCCTCACCGAGCGCGTGGTGATCGACCTGCCGACCTCGATGCGCACGGTGTCCCCGGACGATCTGGTCGAGTGGGGTGTGGATGCCGATACCGTCTTCGCCACCGCCCGCGCCAACATGATCGACTTCGCGGTGGAGACTGTGTCGCTGTTCGACACCGAGGACGGTGTGCTGTTCCTCCCGGACGACGACGGTGATCTCTACGCGGGGTCGCTGCCGCTGGTCGACGGCTGGCTGGCCGGGCTCGGCAACAAAGCAGGCGCACAGCCCCTGTTCTTCGTGCCGGGTAGTTTCGGCGTCCTGGCCGGGGTGGCCAGTTCACCGGAGCGGGTCTGCGAACTGGTCGCCGCCGCCCGGGAAATGTTCGACAATGCCGTGCGACCCGTCTCACCGGCTCCCTACACGGTCGACGAACAGGGTCGGCTCGTGCCGTTCACGGTGCCCATCGACCACCCCGCGTGGGCCGCGATCCGTTCCGCCGAGGCCGCGCTCGCCGCACCGGTCCATGCCGCCCAGTATCAGGGCATGCAAGCCGATACCGAAGCCGGCCGCCTGGATCTGTTCGTCGCAGAACTGCTGCACGTACGGGCCGAGAACGGCATCGAGGAAACGGTGGCCGCGTGGACCGACACCGTGCCCACGCTGCTTCCGCGCGCGCATGTCGTCAGCATGGTCGACCCGACGACCGCGTCCCTGTTCGGTGTTCCCTGGGAGGTGCTGGATCGCGAAGTCGGCCTGCGGGCCGTGCCCGGCCTGTTCCCGCCGCGCTTCCTGGTCGAGCATCACCCCGATCAGGCGACGCTGGCCAGGTTGCGGGCCGCGGGGAGGTGGGGAACGGGTTAGATCTGCGCCGCCGCGAGGGCCGCGCGCACTTCGTCGGCACTCGCGGGCTTCGACGCGGGCGGCCAGTTGCTGTCGGCGGCGTACGGGCGCACGTAGACCGGCGTATCCCGCTGCGAGCGGCGGCTTTCGGCGAGTGAGCCGCCGTCGACCACGTCGTAGCCGAGACTGTCGATGAACTCGGCGGCCAGCTTCTTGGCGTCGGCGTCGTCACCGAAGATCGGCAGCGCGGAACGGTCGGCAGCGCCCGCGGGGCGGGCGAGTTCGGCCAGGTTGGCGTAGGCGATGTTGTTGAACGCCTTGACCACCTTCGACTCGGGGAGGTGGCGCTGCAGGAGTTCGCTGGTGGTGGTCTCGTCGGCGTCGAGTTCGGGGAACGCGCCGTCGCGCTCGGGGTAGTAGTTGTTGGTGTCGAACACCACCTTGCCCGCCAGCGGCGCGACGGGGATCTCGCGGTAGGCCTTCAACGGGACGGTGACCACCACATAGTCACCCGCCTCGGCCGCTTCGGCGGGGGTGGCCGCGCGAGCGCGTGGGCCGAGTTCGGCCACCAGGTCCGCCAGGGTTTCCGGGCCACGCGAATTGCTGAGGACCACGTCGTGACCCGCGTCGACCGCGAGCCGGGCCAGGGTGGAGCCGATGAATCCGCTACCGATCAATCCGAGTGTCGTCATGTGCCGGGTCAACCGATGGGGTGCCACGATTGTTCCCGGTGATCTCGGCGGCGCCCGGTGCGCTATTCGCCGACAGGTGAGTTCAGGGAGATGAGATTGCCGCAGGTGTCGTCGAAGACGGCGGAGGTCACCTGGCCCATGGGCTGGGGCGGTTGGGTGAAGAAGACACCCAGGTCGATCAGGCGGCGGTACTCGGCGTCGATGTCGTCGACGGTGAAGATCATCATCGGAATACCGTCGGCGCTCAGTGCCGTCTTGTAGGCCTTGGCGGCGGGGTGCTGATCGGGTTCGAGGAGCAGTTCGATGCCGTCGGGGTCGGCGGGCGACACGACGGTGAGCCACGAGTATTCACCAAGGGGCACTTTGTGTTTCACCTGGAAACCGAGCACCTCGGTGTAGAACTTCTCGGCCTTGTCCTGGTCGTCGACGAAGACGCTGGTGACGCCGATGCGGATCATGTGTCCTCCTGAGGAATGGGCCACCGCGCCGTCAGCTCGCGCAGCGGGGTGAAGTCGCGGTAGTGGAATTTGTAGCGGCCGACACGGCTCGTGCGGACCAGGCCCGCCGCCTCGAGCACACCCAGATGCTGGGTGATCGCCTGCCGCGAGGAACTGATGCCGTGCTTTGTCACGAGCCTGCCGCACAGTTCGAACAGGGTCTGACCGTCCCGATCGGCCAGTTCGTCGAGCAGCACGCGTCGTGTCGAATCCGCCAAGGCGGTGAAGATATCGCTCACGGCGAGCACTCCTTGTCTCTTCCGAAACCACCATAGGCAAGCAGCGACTTGCCTGTCAATCGCATCGTCCAACAGATACCGTGACGCAGCACAAAGACAACGGGGTGCACCGCCGCCTAGCCTGAACTCGGCCGACCGACCCGACGCCGACGACCGCTCGATCCCCAGGATGTTCGATGACCAACCGCATGCGCGCTCTCGTTGCGGCGCTGACCGTTTCGGCGTCCGCGCTGCTCTCGGCCGGAGCGCACGCCGACCCGGTCAGCGGGGCTGCCTATGTGGCCCTCGGCGATTCCGGTGCCGCGACCACCGGCGCCGCGAACCTCGACCTCACCGCTCCGCTGCAGTGTGCTCGCTCGACGGCCAACGCGCCGAAGCTGGTGGCGCAACGGCTCGGACTCACCCTGGACGACCGCACCTGCAGTTCGGCGAAGATCCCGCACCTGACCCAGCAGCAGGGACCGGGTGTCGCCCCGCAGCTGGACGCGCTCGGGCCTGCGACACAGCTGGTCACGCTGCACATCGGCGCCAACGACGCCGATATGACGCAGTACATCCTCGGCCGGTGCCACCTGGGCGGCTGCGGGACGGACCACGGCTGGGACGAGAAGATCGACGCGATCGCCCCGAGCTACGCGGCCGCACTCGACGACATCACCCGGCGCGCCCCGAACGCCGTCATCGTCGTCGACGGCTGGCCGACCTACCTCACCGACCACAGCTGCCCGGCGATGGCCGGACTGCGCGACACCGACGCCGCCAATATCCAGTCCAAGTTCGAACGACTCAACGCGGTGGTCGCGGGCGAAGCCGCCGCGCACGGTGCGATCTTTGTCGATACTGTCGCCGCCTCCCGCGAATTCGGGATGTGCGCGGATCCGTCCGTGCGCTGGTTCGACCCGATCCTGGCCGACCGCACCCTGCTGCCCTATCACCCGACCCTCGCCGGTCAGCGCGGCGTAGCCGACCTCATCGTGACCGCGATCGAATCGAACAACGCGCTCGCGCGCTGAGCGCGGCCCGGATACCGTGGCGGTCATGGTCTCCTGGGGTGCGCTGGCGTCGTTCGCCGGACTGGCGTTGCTGATCGTTCTCGTGCCGGGTCCGAGCGTGTTGTTCACCATCGGGCGGGCGCTCACCGCCGGTCGGCGGACCGCGTTGCTGAACGTGGTCGGCAACGCTGTCGGGGTCTACCTCCAGGTCGTCGCCGTCGCGTGTGGCGTGGGGGCGGTGGTGATGGCGTCGGCGACGGTGTTCACCGCGATCAAGCTCGTCGGCGCGGGTTACCTTGTGTACCTGGGCATTCAGGCCTTCCGGCACCGCACGCAACTGCACGATGCCATGCAGATCGGGCCCGACGGTCGCGACGACAACGCGGTCGCGGCATTGCGCGACGGGTTCATCGTCGGCCTGGCGAACCCGAAGACCATCGTCTTCTTCGCGGCGCTGCTCCCCCAGTTCGTCGACCCCGCACGTGGCGGCGTACCGCAGCAGATGCTGATCCTCGGCCTGTGCATCCCCATTTTCGGCCTCGTCTTCGATTCACTGTGGGCGCTGGCGGCCGGCTCGGCCAGAACCTGGTTCGCCCGGTCGCCGCGACGCCTGGCCGCCGTCGGCGGGACCGGCGGGTTGGTCATGATCGGCCTCGGCGCGTCGCTCGCGCTGACCGGGCGCAAGGACTAGCCGGACAAGCCGATGAGTTCGGCCGCGAGGTTGGCACGAGCGGGCCCCTCGTAACGCTGATAGGCCCGCGGCGTGCGGAACAGGCGCGGTTGCTCGGCGAGGTTGCGCAGCACCGAGGCACGGCCCGCACGGAACAGGTCGTCGGGGACGTGGCGGTATTCCTCGCGGATCGCGGCCGCGTAGGTGGCGTACTCCTGCGCTGTCCCACCGAGCACGACCAGGTCGGCGTCGCAGAGCACCGCGCCGTTGGCGTCGCCGGCTTCCGGGTTGTGACCACGGGTGAGGATCACCAGGCGCACCACCTCGTTCACCAGCTCTGGTGTGGCGCCGAGTGATTCGAGCACGTCGCGAGCCAGGTCGGCGCTGCGTTCCTCGTTGTCGGCGCGGTCGACGGCGTAGATCGCGTCGTGGAAGAAGGCCGCGTAGCGCACGGCATCGATATCGGTTGCGGCATCGGCCAATTCGTCGATGGCGGCGAGCATCACCGCCAGGTGGGTGAGCGTGTGGTAGCGACGGTGTGGTTCGGCGTAGCGGCCGATGATGCCGATCCCGATGGCTTCGGAGTCGGTCCCGGCCAAGGCGATCCACCGGTCGAGCAGGTTCTCCGCGAGCACAGACATCCCTCCAGTCTCATGCCGCGTCAACTGTCGGGCAACCCCGTCTTCACCACGAGAACCCGAATACCGTTCTGCCACAACGGGCCGGAATGCCGGGTATGACCGCCGCGTTCGTACCGGTATGACCCGAACCATCGCGCTGTCCGAAGAGTTGTCCACCTATATCGACAACGAGAAGGCGTATGCCACCGTCGCCACCCTCGGCCCCGACGGGCATCCGCATCTGACCGTCGTCTGGATCAAACGCGACGGCGACGACCTGCTCTTCTCCACCACGGTCGCCCGCCAGCAGGCCAAGAACCTGGCCCGCGACCCCCGCGTCACCGTGATGGTCAACCCGCCCGAGCGCCCGTTCGTCTACGCCGCCATCCGCGGCACCGCCACCCTCGTCCCGGATCCCGATCGTCTGCTGCCCGACGAGTTGTCCCTGAAATACACAGGTCTGCCCTACGCCCAGTTCAACCCGGCTTCGATCGACGACGCCGAACGAGTGACGGTACGGATCACGCCGTATAAGGTCACCGGCCGCCTCTGAGGCTCAGGACTGCTGGGCTTCCTCCTGGGCGTGCTGGGCCTGGGCCAGCTGACCCGGCGTGAAACGCAGTGTCAGCGCCACGACGGCGGCCAGCAGCGCCAGACCCGAACAGACGAGCAGGACCGTGGTGTAGCCGCTGGTGAGCGCGTCGAGTTGGGGTCCGGTCATGGCCGACACCTTGGTGTCGGGGCTGCCGCCGAGCGACAGGGTGCGCGAGGCCGCGATCGGGCTGAGCAGTCCGATCGCGATCGGCGTCGCCAAGTTCATGAACATCTGCCCAACTGCCGAGAGCGGACCGATATCGGACGGCGGCACGTCGACCAGCACGCACAGCGGGGCGAGCACCATCGCCACACCCACCCCGAATCCGATCACGACGAGCAGCGGCAGCAGGGTGGTGAAGTAACCGATGTGGCGGTCCAGGGTCGACCCGAACAGCAGCGCCCCCGACAGCACGAGCGCGGCGCCGGTCAGCAGCCAGCGCGGCGGCACCCGCAACGCCGCCTTCGAGGCCAGCGCGCCACCGACGCCGATGCCGATGGTGAACGGGATGCAGGCGATACCGGCGTGCAGCGGGCTGTAGCCGAGCGAGTTCTGCAGCATCTGGGCGACGAAGAACGTCATCGCGCCGAGTACCGCGCCCGCGAGGAAGATCAGCAGGAAGGTCGAGTTGCGGTCGCGGCTGTCGAACAGCGACCACGGCAGCAGCGGGTCGGCCTCGTTGCGCTCGATGAGCACGAACGCCACGAGCAGCACGACACCGACGATCAGCGAGGCCAGGATGACCGGGCTGCCCCATCCCCACGACGGCCCCTCGGTGGCGCCGAACACGACCAGCGCGCAGGCGAGCGTACCGAGCACCGCGCCCTTCACATCGAGAGGCGCCCGGTGGTGGGCGGTGTCGGAGAGTGTGTACATCGCGCCGACCACGATCAGCGCACCGATCGGCACATTGATGAGGAAGATCATCCGCCACGACATCTCGGTGAGCAGACCACCGATCACCAGGCCGCTCACCGACCCGATGCCCGCCATCGATCCGACGACGGCCACCGCCTGGTTGCGTGCCTTACCCGGCGCGAAAGTAGTGGCGACCAGCGCGAACGCGGTCGGTGCCGCGATCGCCGCGCCCGCACCCTGGAAGGCGCGCGCGATCAGCAGCGCCAGCTCGCCCTGGGCGAGGCCGCAGGCCAGCGAGGCGGCGGTGAACAGGCCGACACCGGTGATAAGCATGCGTTTGCGGCCGAAGACGTCACCGAGGCGACCGCCCAGCAGCATCATGCCCGCGAAGGTGAGGCCGTAGGCGGTGACCGTCCACGCACCGCCCGAACTGGACAGACCGAGTTCGTCCTGCAAGCGGGGCAGCGCGAAGATCACGACGGTGCCGTCGAGCACGACCATGAACTGCAGGCCGCTGAGAACGATGATCGCGAGCCCGAAGGCCGACTGCTTCACCGGGGACTGCTTCGAGGCAGCGGGGTTTTCGAGCACAGTCGACCACTGTAAACGACGCGGCCGGCGCCCCTGCCGGGATCGTGACTCAGGCGGGGTCGGCACCGAAGGCCGCTGTCGGCCCGATGACGATGATCGCGGGCGGCCGGATGCCCTCCTGCTTGACCCGCTCGGCGACGGTTGCCAGGTCGGCGCGCACCACCCGCTGGGTGCGCAGGGTGCCCTCCTGGATGACGGTGGCCGGGGTGTCGGCGGGCTTGCCGCCGTCGAGCAGGGCGGCGGCGAACTTGTCGATGCGTTCCACGGCCATCATCAGCACGAGGGTGCCGCGCAGCTTGGCCAGCGCCGACCAGTCGACCAGCGAGTCCGGGTGATCCGGGGCGACGTGTCCGCTCACGACCACGAATTCGTGGGTCACCCCGCGATGGGTCACCGGGATGCCCGCCGCACCGGGTACCGAGATGGGACTGGTGATGCCGGGTACCACCGTCACCGGGATGCCCGCCTCGGCGCACGCCTCGAGCTCCTCGTACCCGCGCCCGAATACGTACGGGTCGCCGCCCTTGAGCCGGACGACGAACTTGCCCGCCTTCACGCCCTCGACGAGGGCGAGGTTGATCGCCTCCTGCGCCATGGACCGGCCGTAGGGGATCTTCGCCGCGTCGATGACCTCGACGTGCGGGCCGAGTTCGGCGAGCAGTTCCGGCGGTGCGAGCCGGTCGGCGACGACCAGGTCGGCGCGGGCGAGCAGGCGGCGGCCGCGCACGGTGATGAGGTCCGGGTCGCCTGGCCCACCACCCACGAGCGCGACGCCGGGCGTCACGGGTTCCGAATCATCGGTCACCACACCGGATTGCAGTGCTTCGAGCAGCCCGTTGCGGACGGCGGCCGAGCGGCGGTGCGCGCCACCCGCGAGGACGCCGAGAGTCAGGCCGTCGTAGCGAGCGGTCGCGGGGGTGACGGCGGTGCCGTCGCGGGCGATGTCGGCGCGCACGCAGAAGATCCGTTTGGCGGTGGCCTCGGCGACCACGGCGGCATTGGTCTCGGGTTCGTCGGTGCAGGCCATCGCGTACCAGGCCTCGTCGAGGTCGCCGTCGCGGTAGTCGCGCAGTTCCACGGTGAGTTGCCCCGCTGTTGCCATGCCCTCCACGGCCGGGGTCACGGCGCGGCTGACCACGTGCACCTGCGCACCCGCGGCCACGAGCAGCCCGAGCCTGCGCTGGGCGACAGTGCCGCCGCCGACGACAACGACTCTGCGTCCACGCAGATCGAGCCCGACCAGGTAGTTCGGGTCCCCGGCGGGCTGGGTCGATGCGGTGTCAGACGTGTTCGGCACAATGTCCGAGCCTAGTTCGTGACCTGCCGATCCCCGCACCCACCCGGCCGTTGCGGTGTCAGACCGCTGCCCGGTGCCGGTCGGGTCGATGGACGCCGGTCCGCGCGCGCCTCGCCGCACCGTGCACGGCTCAGCCCAGGTAGGGATTGTTCTGTACCCACCGGAAGCCGGTGCCCCGCAAGGGGAAACTGTCGAGATCGACGCGAGTGAGGACGACCACCGCCTGCTTGCCCGCGATGTCGCCGCGTAGGGTGAGCCGGTCGTCTGCCGCACGGTCCACGGCGAGAGTGGCGTACGGCGCGGGCGCCTGATCGGGTGCTGTCGGCGCGGCCAGGAGCGTGAGCGTCGAGGTCGCCGGGTCGACGGTGGCCTGGACCGGAACGATGGTGTCGTCCATGCGCTGATAGCCCGCCGTGCCCTTGTCCACGACGAGGCGCTGCCAGCGGACGGGATCGGTGGTCAGCGGCGCCACCGGCAGCTGCTCGATCGAGAACTCCGACACCTCCCAGATGCCGTACAGCTCCGGTTCCGGTGCGCCCCCGCCGTATTCGCGCCAGGAGTCCGTGATCACCACGATCATTCCGGCCACAATCCACACCGCCGCCGCGACCTGCGCCACGGTGGCCCACCGGTTCGCCCGCGCGGACCGGAACAGCGCGGGCTGCACCATCGGACCCGATGCACGTTCCAGCACAAGCACATCCAGTAGCCGCCGGGCCTGCGGGGCGAGCAGCACCAGGCTCATCAGCAGCAGGTGGCCGGACAGCATCTTCACCGGCACGTCGAAGGTGAGGTTCAGCAGGAACACCTGGGCCATGCTGATCACGCTGAGCATGGCACCGAGCGTCGCGGTGCGCGGCCAGAACAGCAGCAGCCCCGCGAGCACCTCGGCGGCACCGAGCGCCACCTCATAGGCCGGTGCCGAACCGACCTGCGTCCACAGCATCGCCATCGGACTCAGGTCGCCTACCCGGGTGAGCAAGGTGGTCAGCGCCGGTTCGGGCATCTGGGTGGGGACCAGTTTCGTGAAACCGTAGAACAGCATCTGCCCGCCGACAGCCAGGCGCAGGCCGGTGAGGAACCAGCTCGCCACCCGGGGATAGGCGCGGCGGCGGCGGTCGAGAATCGACCACACCGCGGTGACCAGGATCGCGACCATCAGCACCAAGCCGCACTGGATCCAGATGGCGGCCTGGTCGCCGCTGCCGTTCATCTCCAGCTCGGCGTACACGCCGAACACGTGCTCCCCGATCCAGCTGCTCACCGGGGCCAGCGTGAGCAGCTGCCAGGCGACGGCGTCCTCGGGCATCTTCAACGCGATCACGCCGAGGAAGACGAAGGTGATCTGAGCCATCCACAGGCAGAACAGGCCGAAGTACGCGACGCAGAACCGGAACGCGATCAGGCTGAGCGGGTGCCACCTGGGCTCCGGTGCACGCACCGGCTCCTCGACTGCGTGCTCCGCGACGACTGCGGTCACTACGTACCTCCCTATCGAAAACGGCTGTCCGGCAAGCTTTACCGAGAACGGCTCGCACGCGCATCGGGGGAAACCCCGATCTTGGTGGTGTCAACCCTGAATCCCGCTCACCGACGCCCGCCTTACATTCCGGCCGGTCTTCCGGTACGCCGGTACGGAACACGTTTCACCACGCCGACAGGGGACCCCACGTATGTCCGACGACACGGACCACACCGCGCAGCAGTCGCTGACCGTCACCGAGCTCGATCTCGACGCATTCGGCGAGCGGCTCTCGGGGTGGCTGTCGGACAAGGTCGGCGCCGACGCACCGCCGGCGATCGGCAACCTCAGCAAGCCCGCCACCGGCGGTATGTCGAGCACCACGGTTCTGTTCGATGCCGAATGGTCGGTGAACGGGGTCGCCGAGAGCGGTTCGTTCGTCGCCCGGATGGCGCCCGAGGACTCGTCGTTTCCGGTGTTCCAGTCCTATGACCTGCCGTTGCAGTACCAGGTGATGTCGGGTGTCGCGGCGGCGTCGGAGGTTCCCGTGCCCGCCCTGCGCTGGCTCGAGACCGACGAATCACTGTTCGGCACACCGTTTTTCGTCATGGACAAAATCGATGGTCAGGTAGTCGCCGACAATCCGCCGTACGTGTTCTTCGGCTGGGTGTTCGACGCCACCCCCACCGAGCGCGCGGGCATCACCGCCGAGACCGTCAAGGTGATCGCCCAGGTGCACGCGATCGACGAAGCGGCACAGCGCTTTCCGGCGCTCGGCGGCGAAGGGTCCGCGCTGCGCAGGCACTTCGAGGCTCAGCGCGCCTGGTACCGGTGGGCGCTGGCCGACGACGGTGTCGAGATCCCGCTGATCGAGCGTGCCTTCGACTGGCTGGAGGCCAACTGGCCCGCCGAGACCGGCGCCGAGGTGCTCAACTGGGGTGACGCGCGCCCCGGCAACATCCTGTTCGACGGCTTCACCCCGGCCGCCGTGCTGGACTGGGAGATGGCCACCCTCGGCCCCCGCGAGCTCGACCTGGGCTGGCTGATCTTCATCCACCGGTTCTTCCAGGACATCGCCACCCACTTCGACCAGCCGGGCCTCGCCGACTTCCTGCGCCGCGACGACGTGGTCGCCGAGTACGAGAAGCTCACCGGCCACACCGTCACCGACCTGGACTTCTACATCGTGTACGCGGCGCTGCGCCACGCCATCGTGATGGCGCGGATCAAGCGGCGGATGATCCATTTCGGCGAGGACACCGTGCCCGACGAGCGCGACGACTACATCATGCACCGGCGCGGACTCGAAGCGCTGCTCGACGGCACCTACGAATGGGACTGACGATGAACGCGATCATGCCCGTCCCCCTGGACGAATACCCGGTCCATCAGACGCCGCTGTCGCTGGCCCGGGTGGCGACCAGCGACCGGAACTTCTACGACCGCTACTACTTCAACGCCTTCGACCCCGCCGGTGACACCATGCTCATCACCGGGTTCGGCGTATACCCGAACCTGGGTGTGGTCGACGCGTTCGCATGCGCACGCCAGGGCGACACCCAGCACAGTGTGCGGTTCTCCGACGCGCTCACCTCTCGTGATCTCGACACCGGCGTCGGTGGCTACCGCATCGAGGTGATCGAGCCGCTACAGAAGTTGCGCGTGGTGTGCGAGCACGACGATCTCGGTTTCGACCTCACCTGGACCGGGGCGCAGCCGGCCGTGCAGGAGCAACCGCACCTGATCCTGTCCGGCACGCGGCCGATCATCGAGGCCTCTCGTTTCGCCCAATTGGGTTCGTGGGAGGGCACTCTCGCGGTCCACGGGCGCGACTACTCCGTCGACCCGGCGGTGTGGACGGGCAGCCGCGACCGCTCCTGGGGCATCCGTCCCTCCGGCGAAGCGGACCCGGCGGGCCGGCCGACGGGCATGGGTGGTTTCTGGTGGTTGTACGCGCCGCTGCGGTTCCGTGATTTCGCCATCGTGGTGATCGTGCAGGAGGAACCCGACGGCACCCGCACTCTCAACAACGCGGTGCGCATCTGGAACGACGGCCGCAAGGAACAACTCGGCTGGCCGCGCATGACATGGGTCTACGAGCCGGGCACCCGCCACCCCCGCTCGGTCCGCCTCGACATGACCACCCCCGACGGCAAGCCCCTCGAGGTCGAGATCGAGTCGCGCCCCGGCATCGCCCTGCACGTGGGCTGCGGATACGGCGCCGACCCCGACTGGACCCACGGCCGCTGGATGGGCGAGAACTGGTCGCTGTCGAGCACCTACGACCTCACCGACCCCGGCATCCGAGCCCGCGTCCCCTACGGCGTGATCGACCACATCGGCCACGCCCGCTGCGGCGACGCCGAGGGCTGGGGCCTGTTCGAACACGCCTCCATGGGCCGCCACGACCCCACCGGTTTCGCCGATTGGTCCTCGGTCGCCCCCTGAGGGTGAGGAACTTCCGCGCGAGAGGAAAGGTGCCGCCGCGACAACGAGGTCGCGGCGGCTCCGTTTTCTGTGCTGTGTGAACTTCTATGCGGCCGTGGCGAAGTCGGCCAGCAGCGACGGCACGGCGGCGTCGAAACCGGCGACATCGAGCATGCCCGCGTCGTCGGGATCGGCGATGCTGAAGTTCGTCGCGGTCATCCCGACCACCACGAGCTTGGCTCGCGGGTTCATCTCGCGGCGGTAGCGGGCCAGCGCCTGATGCGGGTGCATGGAACCTGCCCAGGTCTCGTTGTCGGTGTAAACCGAGAACACGTCCACCTCGATGCCCTTGTCCAGCGCGTGCAGGATCGGCAGCGCGCAGTCGGTTCCGCCGAACGGCAGTCCCGATACCGTGCGCACCGCATCGTCCAAGCGCTGGCGCGGCGAGATCGCCAGCTCCGACAACCGGTCCGACTGTGACCAGCCCTTACCGCCGCTGGTGAACCCGACGATCCGGTGCCGGGGTTCGGTGCGGGCGGTGACCAGGGCGAGCGCGGCCGATGCCTCGCGTGCCGACAGCGGCAGGCCGCTGATCGGCGCGGTCATCGACCCGGACACGTCGAGCGCGAGCAGGTGCCGCAGACCGGTCGGCTGGATCAGCTCGAACGCCGCGTAGAACGCGGAATCGAGCGCGTCGACGACCGGAGCCGACGGCGTCCAGGTGCCCGAACCGCGTGCCGAACGCCCGGAAGCGTAGGTACGCAGAGCGATCAGCACCGAGACAGGGTGCACCCGAGCCGCGCGCAGTCGCGCCGGATCGGTGAGCTGGGCACAGATCGCGGCCGTCCGCGATCCGAGCGGGTCCAGCATCCCGAGGCGGGTGAGGCGCGGGAGCTGACGCAGCAGTGCTGTCTGCGGAATTCCGTTGTCCAGCAGCGCCTCCCACACCTCGGGTGTGTTCAACGCGGCATCGGGCAGCATCTCCCAGCCGAGCCGGTATTCGCGAACAAGTGCGGGCACCTGATCGGCCGGGGCGGCCTGCGCACGCTGGAAGCCCTCGATCACGGCCAAGCCGTCGAGTTCCGTTGCGCGGCCGCAGATCCAGTCGAACAGCCTGCGCCGTTCGTCGTCGGTGGCCGCCGGGTGCGACAGGCGAAGCAGGTCGCGGTGCGTCCAGCCTTCACGCTGCCGGTACTTGACCGCCTGGAAGGCGAGCGCGTCGACCGGCTTGTCCAGGTACCAGTTCGCCACCGCCCGGCGCAGCCCACGACCCCAGCCGCGGAACTGCTCGATGTAGCCGGCGAACAGGAACAGGTGCGTGCCGGTGCGCGCGACCTGCGGCAACGCGGCCAAGGCGGCGCGACGGCCGTCGACATCACCGACCGACGCGGCGGCGGCGAGTGCGAACAGGGCGGGATTCTGCCGGGGCGCGCGACCTGCGGTGGAGATCTTCACGATCTCGCGCACCAGGTCGGCGGTGTGCTCGGCCGCGTACTCGACGATGAACTCCGCGTTGTCGGCGGTCAGCGCGGCGGGGCTCACGTAGTACGTTCCCGATTCGGTGCCGAGCGTGAGGAAGCGACGCACTCGTGCCTGCGGCGTGATGTCGAAAACGTAACCACCGGCATTGTTCACGACCTGACGATTGTCGGCCGGTGCGGTCTGCGGTGTGTTGCGACGGTTGAACCGCGACAGAATATTCATTGTTCCCCTCCGATACGCCCGTGGGCGTTGCTGTTCGGCCCCGGACCCGGCGGGGCATGTATTCGGAATGGGGCAGGCGTGGTGTTTTCGACCGGAGCCGGAAATTGCTTTCCGACGCGGGGATCGAACCCGCTCGACTTACGAGGTCACCAGATAACCGACCGAATCCGGCCCGCCCTATTCCGTCGCAATCGCACGGCGGGCGTGTGTGTCCCGACCGGACGCGCCGAGTGCTCTACCAGACTGAGCTACCGCCACCGCGCGGTGGCGGGCAGGATTCGAACCTGCGTCCGCTTGGTCCAGAGGTAACCGATCAGTGCCGGCCCGCCGTACGACTGCTGGACCAGACGTTACTGTGCGCGGCCGGTCTTGCCCAGCGAATTAAATCGGGTCGGCATACGCCACTGCCACGACGATTCCATCGACAATTGTTCGTCCGCATACTGATTCGCCATTCCCCGCAAGTAGTGCGGCGGCCTCCGCGACGCTGGGGGTCCCGACCGCTGCCTCGGTGCGAAGCGAGCTGTGTGCAACCTCTACCGCGGACAATTCCTCGGCGGTGAATCCGAGCAGCGCGACTCCTAGCATCGCGGCGGCCGCCCGCACTTCCGGCTCGGCGGCTCGGGTGTCGAGCGTCGCCAGGCAGGCGATGCGGTACTGCCCGACAACCTCTTCGACGGCTCGCACGATGCGGTCCGATGTGGTGCCTGGGCGCAGACCGATGCCGACAGCGACTCGGTCCAGCGACTCGCTCTCGAACTCTCCAGTCGCTTGCGGCCCCATACCGTCAGTCATGAACAATCCGCCACCGAGGTTTGAATCCCGTGGCGGCGGCGACCGAATCCTGCCACCATACGAAATCGGCCATCTCGCTCAGCAGCGGCAGGAGGGCGCCTCGGGGGCTGAACCCCTTTCCCACACCAGCGAATCAGACAAGGCACCGGGGTCGTCTCTCAGCGCGGGCAGGGAGTTCGCGGCGACGTCTCGCGCACTCGATCATCGGCGCCCACGGTCGGCTGTCAGGTCGAATCTCCCTGCGGCGTCTACGAATCGGCGGATGGCGTCAGGGTTACCCGCGGGGTGGGTGTGTAGGTAGGAGGCATGGACCTGGCCCACCACAGCGCCTTCGGAGACGGATACTGTTGTGCGCCAGCCCCATGCGGTATCCGCCGTGCCTGCCTGGATCAGGCGGGTGCGGTGGAATTCGTGGCCGCGTACTCGGGCGCCCGCCTGCCACAGCACCGAATCGTGCAGGGCGACGGCGTCGCGGTAGCCGAGGGTGAGGCGGGGGCCGAATTCGGCGTCGGCATCGATCACTCCCGCCATGGGGTGCCCATCGAGGGAACGGGTGAGGTAGAGCAGTCCGGCGCATTCCGCGTGGATCGGGAGGCCGTGGGTGGCGCCGTCGGCGATCGCGCTGCGCAGGCGCACATTCGCCGAGAGCTGCGCGGCGTGTTCCTCGGGGAAACCACCCGGCAGCACCAGACCCGCTGTGTTCTCGGGCAATTCGTCGGTCAGTGGATCGAAGACAACGACCTGCGCACCCGCTGCCATGAGCAGCTCTCGGTGCTCGGCGTAGCCGAAGGTGAAGGCAGCGCCGCCGGCCATCGCGATCACCGGCCCCCCGATCCGGGTGCGGCGGTCGCCGGCAGTCGCGTCCGTGATCGTGGTGGTCCGCCCGGTTCGCGCAGGTTCGACCGGCCGATTCGCGGCGTGCGCGAACTCGGCCATTCCTGCTGTAACTCCGGGTTCGGTCGACGAGGGCAGCGTTCGGCCGGACAAAGTGGCTGCGGCCTGCGTGTTCGGATCGGTCGGCAGTGGGGATCGCTCGGACAATATCGCCGGGGCGGCGTCGTGTGGAGTTCGCGCGGTAGAGGGCGACCCGCCGAGCTCGCCGGACGGCTGCTCTCGATCGGTCACGGCTCGATCGGCGGCTGCGGCCAGTTCGGTCAGCGGATCCCAGGCGGGTCCCTGCACCGATCCACCGGCCAAGGCGACGATCGCCGAGAGGTCGACGTGGGCGGCGACCAGGGTGGTCATCGCGTCGACCGCGCGGGTGGCGGCGGTCCCGTGTTCGACGGCGGGGATGAGGCCGAGATGGCGTGAGGGGACTTCCAATTCGGTCATGCGGGGTAGCACGCCGAGGACGGGGATGCCCACGCGGTCGCATGCCGAGCGCAGGACCTGTTCGTGGCGTTCGCTGCCGACGCGGTTGAGGATCACTCCACCGAGACGGACCGAGGAGTCGAAGGTGGCGAACCCGTGGAGCAGGGCGGCCAGGCTCTGCGAATGCCCGCGCGCGTCGACGACCAGCACGACGGGTGCGCCGAGCAGGCTCGCCACCTGCGCGGTGGAACCCTCAGCTACCGCCTCCGTCCGGTGCTCGTCGATGCGACCGTCGAACAGGCCCATCACGCCCTCGACCACCGCGATATCGCACCCGCGCGCACCGTGCCGGTACAGCGGGACCACCCGATCCTCGCCTACCAGAACAGGATCGAGGTTCCGGCCGGGGCGGCCGGCGGCGAGCCCGTGATACCCGGGGTCTATGTAGTCCGGGCCGACCTTGAACGGCGCCACCTGGTGGCCAGCCCGCCGCAACGCGCCGATGAGCCCGGTGGCCAGCGTCGTCTTGCCGCTACCCGACGCCGGGGCCGCGATAACGATCGCCGGGGCGCTCACGGTCGCCGCTCCCACACGACCGCCGTTCCACTCCCCGTTCGTTCCATAACGGCTGCCGAGCGAGTCACCATTCGATACCGCGCTGACCCTTGCGGCCCGCGTCCATCGGGTGCTTCACCTTGGTCATCTCGGTGACCAGGTCGGCAGCGTCGATGAGCGCCTGTGGTGCGTCGCGGCCGGTGATGACAACGTGCTGGTTACCTGGTCGGTTGGTGAGGGTTTCGACGACCTCGTCGATATCGACCCAGCCCCACTTCAACGGGTAGGTGAACTCGTCGAGCACGTAGAAGCGGTGCTGCTCGGCGGCGAGACGCCGGGAAATCTCCTGCCAGCCCGCGAGTGCGGCGGCGGCGTGGTCTTCCTCGGTCCCGTGCTTGCGGGTCCAGGACCATCCCTCCCCCATCTTGTGCCACTCCACCGCGCCGCCCGCGCCGGTTTCCTCGTGCAGGGTGCCGAGGGTCCGAAACGCCGCTTCCTCGCCGACCTTCCACTTCGCGCTCTTCACGAACTGGAACACGGCCACGTCGAATCCCTGATTCCAGGCCCGCAGCGCCATCCCGAACGCCGCCGTCGACTTCCCCTTGCCGGGCCCGGTGTGCACGGCAAGCACGGGTTGATTACGCCGCTGCCGCGTGGTCAGCCCGTCCGCGGGGACGACCTCGGGAACACCCTTGGGCACAGCAATCTCCTTCTCTTCACGCTCGGCTGAGGCTCAGGCCGCGCGGTTCGTCGGGTAGCCGGACGCGCGCACCACATCGGCGACGGATTCGCCGGTGAGTTCGTCGAGGCGCAGGTAGCGGGCGCGCAGGTCGCGGGCCAGTTCGGCGGCCAGGCCGAGGCGGATCATGCCGCGCTCGCAGTCGATGACCATGGTGGTGTGACCTTCGCCCGCGAGGAGGCGCGCGGCGGTGCGGGCGCGCGGGAGGGGGTCGGTGCCGCCGGTGGCACGGCCGTCGGTGAGCAGGACGAGCATCGGGCGGCGACGCGGGTCGCGCACGTGTTCGCGGGCGATCACCTCGCGGGCCTTCAGCAAACCGGCAGCGAGAGGTGTCTTCCCGCCGGTGCGCAGACCGGCCAGGCGGCGCACGGCGATGTCGACCGAGGAGGTCGGCGGCAGCACCAGCTCGGCCTCGCTGCCGCGCACGCTGATCACCGCCACCTTGTCGCGGCGCTGGTAGGCGTCACGCAGCAGGGTGACGACGGCGCCGGTGACGGCGGTGAGCCGGTCGCGGGCGGCCATCGAACCGGAGGTGTCGACGGCGAAGACCACCAGATTGCCTTCGCGCCCTTCGCGATACGCGCCACGCAGGTCTTCGATCGCCAAGGCGAGCGGGCCGGCGAACCGGCCGCGCTCGACCTGTTTCGGTGCGGCGGCGAAGACGGTGCCGAGCAGGTGCAGACCGGTGGAGGTGTCGGTGTGGGGGCGGACCATGCGACCGGTGCGGGTCTGGGCGCGGGAGCGGCGGCCGGGGGCACCTTCACCGATGCCGGGGACTTCCCAGCGGGGGGCGGGCTTGGAAGTGGAACCGGGTGTGCCGGAAAGCCTTTCGGCGGTCGGCCGAGAGCCCTTGTCGTCGGAGCCACTGCTGTTCGAACCGGTATCGTTCGCGCGGTTGCCATTCGGGCCACCACCGGGCCCACCGTCCGGACCGCTGTCGTTCGGGCCACTGGGCCCACCGTCCGGGCCGTCGTCATCCGGCCCGTCGCTGTCGCCAGGACCGCCCTCGCGCGGGTCACGCGAGTTGTTGCCCCCGAGCCGATCCCCGGAGCCGTCCCCGTCCTGATCGGTACCTATCGACTCGTCACTCGCGCGACCACCGTCGGCCTGCTCGCCGCTGCGACCGTCCGCATTCTCCCCCTCGAGCGCCCGGTCATCGGCCGACCCGTACGGATCATCGAATTCGTCGTCTTCGGAAGCATTTTCGACTTCCTCGGCCGCCGCCCGCATCGCCTCGTCGAGCTGTTCCTCACTGATCCCGGGCTCGTCGAACGGATCGCGGCGCCGCCGATGCGGCAGGGCCAGCTCGGCTGCGATCCGCACATCATCCTCGGTGACCTGGTCGCGGCCCCGCCAGGCCGCGTGGGCGGTCGCGGTTCGGGCGACGACCAGATCCGCGCGCATCCCGTCGACATCGAACGCCGCACACAGCGCCGCGATCCGGCGCAGCTCGGCATTGTCGAGCACGACATCGGGCAGCCGGTCGCGCGCGGTCAGAATACGTTCGGCGACAACCCGATCCGCGCCGGCGTAGCGGGCGGCGAAGGCGGCGGGGTCGGCTTCGTAGTCGAGGCGGCGGCGCACGACGGCCATCCGGGTCGACACGTCACGCGAGGCCGCCACGTCCACGGTGAGACCGAACCGGTCGAGCAATTGCGGACGCAGCTCTCCCTCTTCGGGATTCATGGTGCCGACGAGCACGAACCGCGCCGGATGCGAATGCGACACCCCGTCGCGCTCCACGTGCACGCGGCCCATGGCGGCGGCATCGAGCAGCACGTCGACCAGGTGGTCGTGCAGCAGATTCACTTCGTCGACGTAGAGCACGCCGTGATGGGCCGCGGCCAGCAGGCCGGGACGGAAAGCCTGCTCCCCGTCGCGCAGCACCCGCTCGAGATCCAGCGAACCGACCACCCGGTCCTCGGTGGCGCCGACCGGCAACTCGACCAGCCGGGCCGGTCGCGCGCCCGTCTCGTCGACCACCGGCGGCAGCAACTGCGCGAGCGCGCGCACCACGGTCGACTTCGCGGTGCCCTTCTCTCCGCGCACCAGCACCCCGCCGATCCCGGGGTGCACCGCCGACAAGATCAACGCCAGCTGCAACCGCTCCTGCCCCACCACAGCCGAGAACGGGAACCCCGCTTCACCCACTCCCCGCGCAGCGGTGTGCGGACCAGCGGCAACATCAGCAAAACCAGGCACGCCCCCACTGTATGCGCGGCCCGATCACCTCTGATCCCCGGGCATCACTGCCCGACGAGCGGCACCCGGTCCGCCGCCCGCGACGATCGCCTCCAGCGGCGTCCCGCCATAGTGGCGCGCGCGTCTCTCGACGGACCGGACGGCATGGCAGACGCAGGCGGTCGGAGATGGATACCGGGGATCAGCCGCGACGCATCGGGACGTGCATGATGCCGTCGTCATCGTATTCCGGCCCGTCGACGGCGAAGCCGAACTTGGCATACATGTCGGCCAGGTGGGACTGAGCGTCCAATCGCACTGTTGCCGAACCGGTTTCGGCCAGCGCGGCCTGCATCAGACGAGTGGTGTAGCCACGTTTGCGGGCATCCGCCGCCACGCACACCCGGCCGATGCGGAATCCGTCCGGCTCTTCGAGCAGGCGCAGAGTCGCCACGATCTCGCCGTCCTCGTCTATCCACAGGTGCCGCGTGCCGGGAAGCAGGTCACGCCCGTCCAGTTCGGGGTAGGCGCATTCCTGCTCCACGACGAACACGTCGACGCGCAACTTCAGCAGCCGGTACAGGGCGGCGGAGTCGAGGTCCGCCGCCCACGACCGTTTCAGCACGACCGGCACGGCGGGTCAGCGCACCTGGGCGAAGCCGAGCGCGTCTTCCTGGGTGGTGGCGCTGACCTCGTCGAGCTTGAGCGACTTGTTGGTCCAGTCCCACACTTCCTGGAACAGGGCCTGGTTCTCCGACAGCTTCTGCCCGAGCGAGGGGATCATCTGCTGCAGCTGCGGGGTCCAGTCGGCGTACTCACGCGGGAAGCAACGCTGCATCACATCGAGCATCGCGGTGACACAGGTCGACGCGCCGGGCGAGGCACCGAGCAGACCGGCGATGCTGCCGTCCTGGGCGGAGATGACGGCGGTGCCGAACTCGAGCACGCCACCGGCACCCTTGCGCCGGATCACCTGCACGCGCTGACCGGCGGTGATGAGCTCCCAGTCGCGGCCGTCGGCCCTCGGCAGGAACTCCTCGAGCACACCCACCTTGCCGTTCTGCGACTTCAGCAGCTCGCTGATCAGGTACTTGGTGAGACCCATCTCGGTGAGACCCACGCCGACGAGCGAACCGATGTTGTTCGGCTTGATCGACTTGAACAGGTCGGCGTTGGAGCCGTCCTTGAGGAACTTGGGGGTCCAGCCGGCGTAGGGGCCGAACAGCAGGCCCTTCTTGCCGTTGATGACGCGAGTGTCCAAGTGCGGCACCGACATCGGCGGCGCGCCGACGGCGGCCTTGCCGTACACCTTGGCCTCGTGCGCGGCGATCAGGTCGGGGTTGGTCGAGCGCAGGAACTGGCCGCTGATCGGGAACCCACCGAAGCCCTTGGCCTCCTTGATGCCCGACTTCTGCAGCAGCGGCAGCGCGCCACCACCGGCGCCGACGAACACGAACTTCGCGTTGATCGTGCGCGACCGGTAGGTGCGCAGGTTACGTACGGTGACGTTCCAGGAGCCGTCGGACTGCTTGTCGAGGTCGCGGACCTCGGTGCCGAAGGCGATCTCGCCGCCGGAGTAGCCGACATAGGCCAGCAGCTGCTTGGTGAGCGCGCCGAAGTCGATATCGGTGCCGCCGTCGGTCCAGTTCAGTGCGATGGGGTCGGAGAAGTCACGGCCCTTGGCCATCAGCGGCAGGCGCGCGGCGAACTCGTCGGGGCTGTCGATGAACTCCATGCCGCGGAACAGCGGGTGCGGCGCCAGCGCCTCGTAGCGCTTACGCAGGTACTCGACGTTGTCGGCACCGTGCACGAAGCTGACGTGCGGGATGGGGTTGATGAAGCGCGACGGGTCACCCAGCACGCCCGCGTCGACCGCGGAGGCCCAGAACTGGCGCGAGACCTGGAAGCGTTCGTTGATGTCGATCGCCTTGCTGACGTCGACCGAGCCGTCGGCGTTCTGCGGGCTGTAGTTGAGCTCGCACAGCGCCGAGTGACCGGTACCCGCGTTGTTCCACGGGTCGCTGCTCTCGGCGGCGGCGGCGTCGAGCCGTTCGAACACCGAAACCGTCCAGTCCGGCTGCAGCTGCCGCAGCAGCGCGCCCAGCGTGGCACTCATGATGCCTGCGCCGATGAGAACTACATCGGTCTTTTCAATCTTCGCAGCGTTCGGCACGGGTAGATCGACTTCCTTGTCCTTCTCAGCTAACCACCGGCGGGTGAGTTCGCTTGGCGCGGGCGCTTGGCAGTGTTGATGCGACTCGCAGTGAATCGCCGGGGGTAGGTTACCCGTCGTTCACCTGAACTCAATTGTGCACCTCAGCAGATCGCCTCACTGCACCCGACCTGCCGAATGTGATGTAAACCAACCCTGCACGTCGCCGTGACCCCGCGATAGATTGGCGGGTGTGACGAACGAAACGCAAGGGATCGCCGACCGGACCGACGAGCAGTGGCAGGCCGACATCCTCGGCACGGCGTACCAGCAGCGAACCCTGCCGCTGGGCACCGACCCCGACGGCGAGGGCGAGATCGTCGCCACCCTGGTTCGCTACCTGCCCGACGCCGCCGCCCCGGCACACGAGCCGACAGTGCTCTACGTGCACGGTTTCACCGACTACTTCTTCCAGGAGCACCTGGCCGAGCATTTCGCCGCACGCGGCCACCGCTTCTACGCTCTCGACCTGCGCAAATGCGGCCGCTCGCGGCGTGAAGGACAGAGCGCGCACTACGTCAGCGACCTGGCGCTCTACGACGCGGAACTCAGCGAGGCGCTGCGGATCGCCCGCGAGGAAACCGGCAACGATGTGCTGGTCGTCGCGCATTCGACCGGTGGCCTCATCGTGCCGCTGTGGCTCGACCGGCTCGAAGCCGCGGGTGGTAGCGCGGCGGCGGGTGTGGTCGGTGTGGTGCTCAACAGCCCCTGGTTCGACCTGCAGGGACCGTCGTACTACCGCACCGTCGGCACGCCCATCATCAACGCCGTCGGCCGGTTCCGGGCGTTCGCGCAGATCCCGGGTATGGGTGTGAGCACCGCCTACGGCGACAGCCTGCACCACACCCGCTCGGGTGAATGGGACTACAACCTGGACTGGAAGCCGTTGACCGGCGAACCGGTGCGTCTCGGCTGGTTGCGGGCGATCCGGCAGGGCCAGGCACGGCTGCAGCAGGGCCTCACCATCGGGGTACCCGCGCTGATCCTGCGTTCGCGGGTCACCAAGTTCGCGCGCCAGCACAGTTCAGCCGTCGACGTGGCCGATGCTGTGCTCGACGTCAAGCAGATCCAGCGCTGGGCCGGCTGCCTGGGCGAACGCACCACCATCGTCCCCATCGACGGCGCTCGCCACGACGTGTTCCTGTCCTCGGAGGCCGTTCGCGCGGTCGCCTTCGCCGAGACCGACAGCTGGCTCGACTGGCTCGCCGCCTACCGCAAGTCCTGACCCCGTTTCACCAGAGGCTGGTGCGCAACACGATCTCGGTGGCGAGTTCGTGGCCAGCCTCGGTGGCGATGTTGTCGACTTCCAAAGGGACGACACGGAATTCGCCGTAGACGAAGCGGCCGGAGGCGTCGGCGGTGGCGCGGGGCAGGCTCTTGGTGACCATCATCGTCACCGGGAGTTCGAGGGGCGGGCAGGCCGGGTCGGGGATCGTGCCGTCGGCGCCGGGCACGGCGGGGTGGCCGTGGTCGGCGACGACGAGACTCATGAACCGGCCGAAGCGGCCCGCGCACACCCGCCACGCGAGTGCCGCCCCCGCACCGCGTCCGGCCACGTTCACGTAGGGCAGTTCGAGTTCGTCGAGAATGGCGTGCACCCCCGCGGGCTCGAGCCCTTCGACGGATTCCACGACGACGGTCTGCAGATCGGATTCGTGCAGCCGCGCGCACACCTTGTCGAACACATCAGCAGGGTCGTCCGCATCGGGAAGCAACAGCACATTGTGCCGTGAGGAGGGCCCGTCGACCCGCACTGTCCAGGCCTGGTCACCGACCGTGATCTGCCGAGATTTCATGCCGGTTTACGGTACACGCCCACCCTTAACGCCACCTGCCGTTCGGCCCCGGCTCTCCATCGGGCCGATGCCCGTGTACTGGGCTTTCACTGCCCGGAACCGTCGAATTGCCAAACCTGTCACAAGAGGGGTGCGCTCTCGGTGAGGACGAGAGCGGTTCCACACCCGGCGGGCGTCGCGACCTGAGGCACAGCCGTGCCACTCGCCATAGGATGGCCATCGAGTTCTATCGACATCATGGGGGGCATGTGAAAAGGATCATCCAGGCCGTGCTGTGCGCGGTCGGCGCCGTCGTCTTCGGAGCAGGAGCGCTGACGGGGGTCGCGCATCTGGTCAACGCCACCGCCTACCTCGCGGGATTCGGCGAGGAGGTGACCGTCCGGATCGAGGAAAGCTCCACTTCGGGGATGAGCAGCGGCCACGCGGGTATCGGAACGATCGTCGAGGACGGGCGCACCGTCCGACTCTTCGACGTCACCGAAGGCGAAACAGTCGACGCCCGAATGGTTCTCATCGACATCGGCAAAGACACCCAGGCCTACACCACACCCGCCACCGCCGCCAAGGACTACATCTGGATCTTCGGCGTCGTCGTACTCGGCGCCCCGGCCCTGGTATTCGCCTTCGCCGCGTACGCCCTCAGCCGTGGCCGGCCGAAACCGAGCAGCACTACCGCCGAGTCCACGGCGTGAACGCTTTTACGCACCGGGGACGTCGAGGATTCCACTTCGGATGATCGGGAGGTTGCTCGCGCCGCGCGCTACCAGTTCTTCCAGGGCGGGGATATCGACGTTCTTCTCGATCAGGTCGGCGAGTAGGTCGAGCTGGGCTTCCCGCACGGCGGCGACGGACGTATCGGGGGCGACGGTGAAGCCGGTACGTCCCGCTCGAGTGGCGACTTCGGTCAGCCAGGCGCGGCGGAACTCGTCGGATTCGAGCACGCCGTGCACGTGGGTACCCCAGATCGCTTCTCGTGCACTGCCTTCCGGAGCACCGCCGATGGTGAGCCAGGCAGGGTCGCCGGTACGCCGCACCCGGCCGTGGTGGATTTCGTAGCCGTGGACCGGGACATCGGCGGCAGTCCCGGCTACCTGTTGTGCGATCTTCGGCTCCGCGAACTCGATGTCCAGGTCGAACAGGCCGAGGCCGTCGCCCACCCACGGATTCCCGGCCTGAACTCCCTCGTCTGCAGGCGCACGTCCCGGGGCAGCGTCGTACTCGGGCGCACCCACCGAAGCCACGCCGCGCTCGGGCACACCCGCCGAAGCCGAGTCACGCCCGGGCAAGCCTGCCGGGGCGGCGTCGCGCTCAGGAACAGCAGCCGTCGGCGACGGAATGCGATCTCCGACCACATATTCCACGCCGTCGATGATGCGGCAGCCGAGCATCTGGTAGCCGCCGCAGATGCCGAGGATGGGGCGACGCGCTGCGGCTCGGGCTCGCAGGGCGTCATCGATTCCCTTGGTGCGCAACCATTCCATGTCGGAGACAGTGGATTTGGAACCGGGCAGGACGACGAGGTCGGCGCCGGCGATCTGGTGGGGGCTGTCGGCCCAGTGGACCGAGACGCCGGGTTCGCAGGCCAGCGCTTCGATGTCGGTGGAGTTGGAGATGCGGGGTAGGCGGATGGCGGCGACGGTGAGCCAGTCGGTCCCGTGGGGTGGGGCGGGGCGGCCGACGGGAGTGCCCGCGATGGTGCCGAGGGAGTCTTCGGCGTCGAGCCAGAGGTCTTCGGCGAACGGGAGCACGCCGAGGGTCGGGCGGCCAGTGAGGGCGTAGAGCTGGTCGAGGCCGGGTTGGAGCAGGGACACATCACCGCGGAACTTGTTGACGATGAACCCCGCGATGAGTTGCTGGTCTTCGGGTTCCAGGACGGCGACAGTGCCGAACAAATGGGCCAGCACCCCGCCCCGGTCGATATCGCCGACGACGAGAACCGGAAGGTCCGCCGCACGCGCCAGCCCCATGTTCGCCAGATCGGTCGCGCGCAGGTTGATTTCGGCGGGCGACCCGGCGCCCTCACAGATCACCACATCGAATTCCGCACGCAGCGACGCGAGTTCGTCCGCGACTACTTCCCGCAACTGCTGACGGCGCGTGAAATAGTCTCGTGCGCCGACTGTTCCGATCGCCTTCCCACGCACCACCAATTGGGAACGGCGATCACTGCCTGGCTTCAACAGCACCGGGTTGAACCGCACGCTCGGCTCGAGCCCACAGGCGCGCGCCTGCAGAGCTTGCGCGCGCCCGATCTCCCCACCGTCGAGCGTGACGACGGAATTGTTCGACATGTTCTGCGCCTTGAACGGCGCCACCCGCACCCCGCGCCGCGCCAGCATCCGGCAGATCCCCGCCACCACAACGCTTTTGCCCGCGTCGGAGGTGGTCCCGGCGATCAGCAGTGCCCCGCGCAGCACACCACTCACGGCAGGGTCAGGATTTCCGCGCCCGTCTCGGTGACCACCAGGGTGTGTTCGAACTGCGCGGTCCACTTGCGGTCCTTGGTGACCACGGTCCAGCCGTCGTCCCAGATGTCGTAGTCGATGCCGCCGAGGTTGATCATCGGCTCGATGGTGAAGGCCATGCCCGGTTCGATGACCGAATCGATGCTGGGCTGGTCGTAATGCAGGATCACCAGGCCGCTGTGGAAGGTGGGGCCGACACCGTGACCGGTGAAGTCGCGAACAACGCCGTAGCCGAAGCGGTTGGCGTAGGCCTCGATGACACGGCCGATGACATTGAGCGCGCGGCCCGGCTTGACCGCCTTGATGGCCCGGTTGGTCGCCTCCTCGGTGCGCTCGACCAGCAGCCGCACCTCCTCGTCGACATCACCGGCGAGGTAGGTCTTGTTGGTGTCGCCGTGCACGCCGTGGATGTAGGCGGTGACGTCGATATTGACGATGTCACCGTCCTCGATCACGGTCGAGTCGGGGATGCCGTGGCAGATCACCTCGTTGAGCGAGGTGCAGCACGACTTGGGGAAACCCTTGTAGCCCAGCGTGGAGGGGTAGGCGCCGTGGTCGCACATGTACTCGTGGGCGATGCGGTCGAGCTCGTCGGTGGTGACGCCGGGCGCCACCGCCTTGCCCGCCTCCTCGAGTGCCTGGGCGGCGATCTTGCCCGCGATCCGCATCTTCTCGATGGTCTCGGCCGTCTGCACCCAGGGCTCTTTGCCCTCGTTGACCGTCGGTTTCCACACGTATTCGGGGCGCTCGATGGAACGCGGGACATCCCGGATCGGCGACTGGGTGCCGGGGACGAGTGGCTGACGGGTGCGCACGGACATACCGGAAGTGTACTTACAGCGTGTCTCGACACTCTGCAGCATCCAGACACCGCCCTTCTCGGGCGTCCGTCACTTCACGCCACAACCGCGGAGTGAGCGATGGTTCTCGCGTCGACCAGGTTGGTTTCACCAACACCGCGAGGGTGTCGGCCAGCGCCCACCTGTCAGCGAGCTTTGGTAACCCGGCCTCCTGCTCGGGGGTCCGGGGATTGTGAGAAGACTTTCTCGATCGTGGGCCATTGCGCGAGGTTGACCGCAGCGTTGTAGTCCCGGTCACCACGATGCCCGCATTCGCACACGAAAACTCGATCAGCCAACCGCAGACCTGGGTTGATCCTCGTGCAGACGCAGCAGCGTTTACTCGACGGAAACCATCGATCCGCGACCGCGATCTCGCCGCCCCGCCATCTTTGCTTGTACGTCAACAGCCGAGCGAGGTCGGCCCACCCAGCATCGCTGATCGCGCGAGCCAGATGGCGGTTGCCCAGCATTCCCGCCACATTCAAGCCTTCGATGACGAGCCGGTCGTGGTTTTTGACCAGCTCGTTGGTGAGCTCATGAGCGAAATGACGACGAATGTTTCCGACGCGGTGATGATGTCGCGCCAATCGCATGGCGGCTTGGCGGTGTTTGATCGACCCGCGCTGTTTGCGTGACACCGCTTTCGCGAGTCGACGTTGGGTACCAAGGGCTGCTGTCAGCGGTCTAGGCGCGGCGACCCGTGCGAGCTCGGCACCCTCGGCGGTCGCTGTGACCGCAAGCACGGTCAAGCCGCGGTCGATCCCCACCCAGCCACCTTGATCGCCGGGGTTGTGCGGCTGGTGGTGGTGTTTGTGGTGCAGATCACTCGCTTCGCACGTCAAGCTGATCCACCACCGCTGGGCCCGAAAGCTGACCGAGGCATACAGGATCTTTGCCCGTCCCTTCGCGAGCATGCACCGCAAGCGTCGGGTATCGGCCCGGACCTTGATCGCACCGATCCCCGGCAACGTCACCGAACGAACGGTCTCATTATCGCCGACCCGGATCGCGGCCCGCCCGTTCTTGGAGTGCTTGTTTCGGATGCGGAATGAGGGAGTGGTCTCGAGCTTCTTTTTGAACCGGGGAAACCCGACCCGCCGACCCGCTCGTTTGCCCCTGCGGGAATCGGTGAACGCGGCCAGCGCGCGTCCGCAGTCGACAGCAGCTTCTTCGAATACTTGCTGACACAACTGGTTTCGCCACGCCAACCCGGTCACCACTATCTGAGCGGTCCCACCCGAGTCGACGGCAACGACCCGTCCCGCATCTTCGGTCTTCTTCCAAGCGTTGAAGTCGTTGATCAGGTCGAACCCCGACCAGGGCACCCGGTGTTCAGGATCGGTCTTGCGGAGGGCGAGCGCTTCTTTCACCGTGTCGAGGCTGCGATTGAACGCAAACCTGGCCGCTCCGGCGTGGCGGGCGAGCACTACCGACTGCTCGACGGTGGGGTCGAGTTGGTACCGGAAGCCGGTGTGGCGGACCATGATCGAACGATTGTGGCACAGCACATCTACAGCAAACAACCGGGTCCACCAGGGTGCTGTAGCCGCTGGCGGCCCATACGTGCCTGATTGTGCAAAGCCGAGCTGCCACACGAGCTCCCTGGCGACCTCTCAGCGGACCCCGGGATCGGTCGTGACAGGTTCGAGGCGGACGACGATGCCCTTCGAGGTCGGGGTGTTGCTGATGTCGGCGACGCTGTCGAGGGGTACCAGGACGTTGGTCTCCGGGTAGTAGGCCGCCGCCGACCCCCGGCTCGCCGGGTAGGCGACCACGACGAACTTCTCGGCCCGCCGTTCACTGCCGTCGCGCCACACGCTGACGATGTCGACGGTGTCGCCGTCGGCCAGGCCGCGTTCGGCGAGGTCGTCAGGGTTGACCAGCACCACCCGGCGCGCGTGGTGGATGCCGCGATAGCGGTCGTCGCTGCCGTAGGGAATGGTGTTCCACTGGTCGTGGGACCGAAGTGATTGCAACACGAGGTAACCCGGTGGCACGTCGAGCGAGGTCACCTCGTTGCAGGTGAACCGCGCCTTACCGGTGGCGGTTCGGAAGACGCCCTCGTTGACCGGATTGATCAACCGCAGCCCACCCGGTTGCGCCACCCGCTCGTTGAAGTTCTCGAAACCGGGCACGACCCGGGAGATGCGGTCGCGAATGGTCCCGTAGTCGGCGACGAACTCCTCCCACGGAATCGCCGAGGATCCCAGCGTGCGGCGCGCGAGCCGGGAAATGATGGCCACCTCGCTGAGCAGGTGTGGTGAGGCCGGGTCGAGGCGCCCGCGCGAGGCGTGCACTTCACTCATCGAGTCCTCGACGGTGACGAATTGTTCGCCGCCTGCCTGGATGTCGCGGTCGCTGCGGCCGAGTGTCGGCAGGATCAGCGCGGTATCGCCGCACACCGTGTGCGAGCGATTGAGCTTGGTGGAGATCTGCACGGTGAGCGCACAGCGACGCAATGCCGCCTCGGTGACCTCACTGTCGGGGGTGGCGCGTACGAAATTGCCTGCGACACCGACGAACACCTTCGCCTTGCCGTCGCGCATGGCACGGATGGCGCCGACCGAATCCAGACCGTGTGCTGCGGGCGGGGTGAAGGCGAACTCTGTGCCGAGCGCGTCGAGGAAGGCCTGCGGCGGACGTTCCCAGATGCCCATCGTGCGGTCGCCCTGGACGTTGCTGTGCCCGCGCACCGGGCACACACCCGCACCGGGGCGGCCGAGATTGCCGCGCAGCAATAGGAAGTCGACGATCTCGCGGATGGTCGGCACGCCGTGTTTGTGCTGGGTGAGGCCCATCGCCCAGCACACGATGATCTTCTTGCTCGCCAGCACGCGCTGGTGCGCCTGCTCGATCTCCTCGCGCGTGAGCCCGGTGGCGGCGAGCGCGGTGTCCCAGCTGATCGCGCGGGCCTGCTCAGCGAATTCGTCGAAACCACTGGTGTTCTCGGCGATGAACTCGTGGTCGAGCACGGTGCCGGGGGCAGCGTCTTCGGCATCGAGCAGCAGCCGGTTCAGCATGCGGAACAGGGCGAGGTCGCCGCCGGGGCGGATCTTGAGGAACTGGTCGGCGATGGCGGTGCCGCGTCCGAGCACACCGCGCGCCTTCTGCGGATTCTTGAACCGGATGAGTCCGGCCTCGGGCAGCGGATTCACCGCGATGATCGTGCCGCCGTTGCGTTTGGTCTGCTCCAGCGCCGAGAGCATGCGCGGATGGTTGGTGCCGGGATTCTGACCGACGACGAAGATCAGGTCGGCCTGATAGATGTCCTCCAGCGACACGCTGCCCTTGCCGACACCGAGCGTTTCGGTGAGCGCCGACCCGCTGGATTCGTGGCACATGTTCGAGCAGTCGGGCAGGTTGTTGGTGCCGTAGGCGCGCACGAACAGTTGCAGCAGGAACGCGGCCTCGTTGCTGAGCCTGCCCGAGGTGTAGAACACGGCTTCGTCCGGCGAGTCGAGGCCGCGCAGGGTGGTGGCGACGAGGTCGAGGGCGTCGTCCCAGCCGATGGGTTCGTAGTGGGTGGCGCCGGGTCGTTTCACCATCGGTTCGGTGAGGCGGCCCTGCTGGTTGAGCCAGTAGTCCGACATCGTGTCGAGTTCGGCGACGGGATGCTCGCGGAAGAAATCGGCGGTGACGCGACGCGTGGTCGACTCGTCGGCGATGTGGCGTGCGCCGTTCTCGCAGTACTCGTTGGTGGTCCGGTGCTTCGGCTCCGGCCACGCGCAACCGGGACAGTCGAAACCATCGGTCTGATTGATGTTCAGCAAGGTGAGCGCGGTGCGCGGCAGCGTGCTCTGCGACAGGGAGTACTTCAGCGCGTTGACCACGGCGGGGACACCGACCGCCCACTGCTTCGGTGGTGTGACCGTCAGGTCGTCGGCGGGGTCCTCGATCATGAGGCCAGCATAAACGGGAATGATATCGGACCACGGTCCGTTTAGACTGGGGAACAGAACGCGACCTGGAAACGAGGTTCACATGGAACTGGGGCTCACCACCTTCGCCGAGCGGTACCCCACGGGCGATCTGCCCGCGCCCACGGCGGCCGAGCGGCTGCGTCAGGTGGTCGACGAGGCCGTGGCCACCGAGGCCGCAGGCCTGGATGTGTACGGCGTCGGCGAGCACCACCGCCAGGATTTCGCCGCCTCCGCACCGGCCGTGGTCCTGGCCGCGGCGGCAGCCCGTACCGAACGGATCCAGCTGACCAGCGCGGTGACCGTGCTCAGCTCCGACGACCCGGTGCGCGTGTATCAAGACTTCGCGACGCTGGACGGCCTGTCGAACGGGCGGGCCGAATTGATGGCCGGGCGTGGGTCTTTCACCGAATCGTTCCCGCTGTTCGGTTACGACCTGGGCGATTACGACGCGCTCTTCGAGGAGAAACTCGGCCTGCTGCTTCGGCTGCGCGAGGAGGAGCCGGTCACCTGGTCGGGCCGGTTCCGCGCACCGCTGCACGAGGCCACCGTCTACCCGCGCACCGACGACCGGCCGCTGCCGGTGTGGATCGCGGTCGGCGGCAGTCCCGAATCGGTGATCCGCGCCGGGCTGCTCGGTCTGCCGTTGGCGATCGCGATCATCGGTGGGCAGCCCGCGCGGTTCAAGCCGCTGGTCGAGCTCTATCACCGGGCGCTGGCCGAAGGTGGGCACGAGAAGCAGCCGGTCGCGGTGCACGCGCACGGGTACATCGCCGACACCGACGAGCAGGCGGTCGCCGATTTCTACGAGCCGTACGCGATGGCGATGTCGGTGATCGGACGCGAGCGCGGTTGGGGCCCGATGACGCGCCAGCAGTTCGACGCGTTGCGTTCTCAGAGTGGGTCGTTGTTCGTCGGGACCCCGGACTACGTGGCGGCCAAGATCGCCGATGTCCGCGACACCCTCGGCCTCGACCGGTTCATGCTGCATACCAGCGTGGGCACACTGCCGCCGGAGAAGGTGCTGCACACCATCGATCTGCTCGGTTCGAAGGTGGCGCCGCAGGCGCGGTGATCTACTCGAGTGCGTCGACCGGTCGCGTCTCGCGCCGTTCCCTTCTTCGTCGCAGGTAGCGGCGGATCCGGCTGGCGCACAGGTACACGACCCACAACCCGATCGCCAGCAAGATCGCGGCGATGACGGCTGCCAGAACCGGAAAGAACACCGCGAGCGTGATGATGCCGCCGACGCTCAAGTCCTCGGCGGTACTCATCGCGATATTGGTGACCGGTTCCGGTGAGGTGTTGATGGCCATCCGGGTACCGGCTTTGACGATGTGACTGGCCAGCGCGGTCGTGCCGCCCACGGCCGCGGCGAACAATGTGGGTAGCGAATCGTCTTGTCCGGCAATCAGAGCCGACACCACCGCCCCGGATGCCGGACGCACGACCGTGTGCACCGCATCCCAGAACGAGTCGAGGTACGGGATCTTGTCGGCCACGGCTTCGATGAGGAACAGCACGCCCGCCGCGACGAGCACATCGGTGCGCTCCAAGCCCGCGGGCACGTCGTCGGTCCACCCGATCCGCCCGAACAAGCCGAGCAGGAACACCACCGCGTACGCGTTGATCCCGCTGGCCCAGCCAGCGGTGAAGATCAGAGGCAGCACCGACACGTCATCAGCCTAAGCCCGGGTACCGACACAGACTCGCAGGCGACGACGTTGCGGTCGAGTCCTCCCCGATGAGCCAAGGCCCACCGGATTCACCTCGCACCCAGTTCTGCTTCCTCACGCTCGTCGTAGGCATCGCGGGCGCGGTGGATCGCGGGCATCTGTTCGGCCGCCCAGGCGAGCAGGACGTCGACCGGGTGGCGCAGGGTTTTGCCGAGCGGGGTGATCCGGTACTCGACCGCGACCGGACGGGTGCCGACCACGTGCCGTTCGATCACCCCGTTGCGTTCGAGTCTGCGCAGGGTCGCGGTGAGCGACTTCTGCGTCACCGAGGGGATGGCGCGGCGCAATTCGTTGAACCGGGACGGTCGCTCGCAGAGTTCGTTGAGAACGCTCAGCGACCACTTGTCGAGCACCTGGTCCAGCAGCTCACGGTGCGCGGTGTCGATGCGGAGTTCGTCGGCGGTATCCATGCTGAAACCTGATTTCGTTGAAGTGTCCTTTGTGCACTAGGTAGCTTAGCGATACTTACAACGAACGGAGCAAGAACCATGACTGTCGAGCACATCACCCCCGCCGGAATGCTGCAGCCCGCGCCCTACCACCACGTGGCTGTGGGCACCGGATCGCGGCACGTGCACGTCAGCGGGCAGGTCGCCCGTCTCGCCGACGGAACGCCCGTCGCACCCGGCGACCTTGCCGGCCAGGTCGCCCAAGCCCTGCGCAACACCGCCGTCGGCCTGGCCGGCGCAGGCGCCACCTTCGCCGACGTCCTCCGCCTGACCTTCTACGTCACCGGATGGACCCCCGACCAGGCCGGTGCCTTCATGTCCGGCGTGGAATCCGTCGCCGCGGAGATCGGCCTACCCAACCCGATGCCCCCCGCCTCACTCATCGGCGTGGACGCACTGTTCGAGGCGGACATGATGGTGGAACTCGAGGCAACGGCAATCGTCGATTGACCCCTGCCGAGCGTGCCGCACCACACCGACCCGCGAAGCCATGTTCGGTGCGGCACACTCCGCGACCCCCGATCTCCCCACTGCCCCGAGTGACTACGTTGGAGTCATGGGCGGTG
This sequence comes from Nocardia rosealba, assembly GCF_020216065.1. Taxonomy (GTDB): domain Bacteria; phylum Actinomycetota; class Actinomycetes; order Mycobacteriales; family Mycobacteriaceae; genus Nocardia; species Nocardia rosealba. The sequence continues at coordinate 59,526 of NZ_JAIWNA010000003.1, read as the reverse complement.
CGGCATCGGTTCGGCGGCGTGAACAATTGCGCGAGTTTCTGCGGGCTCGGCGGGAGCGGATCTCACCCGGTGAGGTGGGGTTGCCTGCGGGTGGGCGGCGGCGGACGCCCGGGTTGCGACGGGAGGAGGTCGCGATGTTGGCGGGGGTCGGGGTGTCTTGGTACACGTGGCTCGAGCAAGGACGCGACATTTCGGTGTCCGGCGATGTGCTCGACGCGGTGGCGGGGGTGCTGCGGATGGACGATGCCGAGCGCTCGCACCTGTATCTGCTCGCCGGACTCAACCCGCCGCCCGCGAGTGGGTCGGGAACGCCGGTGACCGAGGAGATTCGGGCGCTCATCGATGGGTGGGAGCGTGGGCCCGCCGTGGTGCGCGACTGCTACTGGAACATATTGGCGTTCAACACTCTTGCCGGTCGGCTCTTCGGCTGCGACGACGGGGAACCACACAACTGCCTCGTTACCTTCTTCACCAGTCCCCGCTACCGTGGCCTGCCCGAGATCTGGGCCGCTGCGGCACCGGGTGTTGTCGCGGCCTACCGTGCCGACGCGGCGCTCGCCCCGCACGACGACGAATTCGACCGTGTGGCAAAAGACCTCGTGGCATCGTCACCCGATTTCGCACAACTGTGGGACCGGCACGAGGTGGGTGTACCCGCGCAAGCAGTCAACGCGCTACTCCACCCCGAAGCCGGCGAACTGTTCTTCGACGCGACAACCCTCACCGTCGCCGACAACCCCAATTGGTCCGTAGTCCTCTACAACCCGAAACCGGGCACAGCCACCCACGCCCGCCTGACCACCCTCCCCCACCTCCACCTCACCGAATCCGCCTGAGCCAGAACAGCAGCGGCATCGTCTGTACGCCCTGTGGCATCGACCACTGACGTGGCCGGGGGTCGCCGAATCACCTCGACGTTCAGGTCGACGGTCCTAGCGTCTGAGGATGGACTACACACTGCCCAACGACTGGAGTCTCGCCGAGGAACGGCTGAGCTTGCTCGGTGGGGCGTACGACCCGGGGAGTATCGCGCTGGCGCAACAGCTCGGCGTAGCTGCCGGCTGGCGATGCCTCGAGGCCGGCGCTGGTGGTGGGTCTTTCGCACGCTGGCTGTGCACCGTCGCGCTGCCCGGTGGCCGAGTACTGGCTGTGGACGCCGATCCGCGTCATCTCACCGACTTGCCGGACCGCGGTGGTGAAACCGTCCGGATGGACCTCGTCACCGATCCGCTCCCCGCAGGCGCCTTCGATTTCGTCCATACCCGGTTCGTGCTGCTCCACATCGCCGAAAGACAAATCGTAGTAGAGAGATTGGCTCGGGCATTGGCACCGGGCGGAGTGCTCGTGCTCGAGGAAGGCGATGGGCTCGGTATGCTCGGTGAGATGCCGGGAGCATTCGGGGAAGTCTGGCGCGCCTTCGCCCGTTCCACCGAAACCGCGGGTGCCAACCAATCGTGGGCGCGCACGCTGCCCACTCGGTTGGCGGCGCTCGGGCTCGTCGATATCCGGGCCGACGCCGACATTCCCTTCTTTCGCGGTGATTCACCGATGGCGCGCATGTGGAGCCTCACCTGGGCGCAGGCGCACGAAGCTCTGGTAGTCCACGGAGTCTCACAAGAGACGATCGCGGTGGCGCAGCGAGAATTAGCAGACGAACAGCGGTGGCTGTACGCACCACCTACTGTTCGGGTCAGCGCCCGCGCTTCCCGCTAAGACGGGGAAGACACCGGTTCCGCGAGTCTCGCGCTGAGCATCCGCCGTTCCGTGCCGCCAGGGTGGTGTTGGCACACCCCTGATAAACGCGCACTGGTTGCCTGTTCGGCGGAGGCGCAGGGTGAGTGCATGACGCACAACAGGTTTCGGTTCGACGGGAAGATCGCTCTGGTTACCGGGGGGAGCAGTGGGATGGGGTTGGCTGCTGCGCGGCGGTTGATCGCGGAGGGTGGGCGGGTTGTGGTGACCGGCCGGGACAAGGGGCGGCTCGATGCGGCGGTCGGGGAGTTGGGTGATCAGGCGGTCGGGATCGCCGGGGACATGGCTGATCTCGACGACCTGGATGCTGTGATGGGGACGATTTCGGAGCGGTTCGGGCGGCTCGATGTGGTGTTCGCCAATGCGGGGATCGGGTCCTTTCAGACGATCGAGCAGGTAAGTGACGACCTGTTCGGGCAGGTGATCGACAGCAATTTCAAGGGGGCGTTCTTCACGATCCAGAAGGCGTTGCCGTTGCTGGTCGACCACGGTGCCATCGTCATCAACGCGTCGTTCGGCCTGCATCGGGGTGTGCCGGGTGCGGCGTTGTATTCGGCGAGCAAGGCGGCCGTACACAATCTGACGCGCACGCTCGCGGCGGAATTGGCGCCACGGCGTATCCGGGTCAATTCGGTGAGCCCCGGCTACATCGACACACCGGCCTTCCGCGCCGAACTCTCCGAGTCGGCACAGGCCGGAGTCGCGGCCCTCTCCCCCGCCGGCCGGATCGGCACCGTCGAGGACATCGCCGCCGCCGTCGCGTTCCTCGCCTCCGCCGAGGCTTCCTACATCAACGGCCACGACCTGCGCATCGACGGTGGTCTCACCGCGGTAGACGCCGCCGCACTGCTCTAGCTTCGGGGCGACCGAGGCCGCGCCGTCGACGCAACGCTCAGCGCACGGTTGCGCGGCCGCGCAACCGGCCGAGCACCACGAGGACTACGAGAGTCACCGCGACCAAAATGGTTGTCGCGGCGGCGGCGTCGAAGACTTCTCCTCGGTCGGTTTGGGCGAAGATGCTGACGGGCAACGTCTTCCAGGTGGCGGGGTACACCATGATCGTGGCGCCGAGTTCACCCATGGACAGGGCTATCGAGAGGCCCGCTGCGGCGCCGAGGGCGGGCAGGAGGAGGGGGAGGGTGATTTGGAGCAGGACCCGCAGCGGGCCTGCGCCGAGGGATTCGGCGGCTTGGCGGTAGGCGGGGTCGAGGCGGTCGAGGGCGGCGGAGATAGCGCTGAAAGCGTAGGCGAGGACCAGGACGGTGTGGGCCAGGATGACTATCCACTTGGTGCCGCCCAGCAGCAGCGGACGTTCGTTGAAGGCGATGAGGACGCCCAGGCCGATGGCCACCGAGGGCACCGCGACCGGCAGGTGGAAGACGGCGTCGGTGAGGCGGCGCAACCAGGTGGGAGCTTCACGGGCCGCGAGGGCGGCCCAGGTGCCCACGATCAGGGCGACCGCACCCGCGAGCAGCGCGGTCTGCAGGCTCACCGACAGGCTCGCGGCCTGTTCACCGCTCACCGCAGCGCCGAGGTTGGCGAAGCCGAGGTCCGACGGGAGCGGGCCGGTCCAGGTGCCCGCGAGCGCGGCGAGGACGACCGTCGCGATCGGAGCCACGAAGACCACCGTCACCACGAGCCCGAAGACCGTGAGCACCAACAGCTTTCCGCGTGGAGTCCAGACGAGCACGATCAGTCCTCCTTCGGATGGGCGATGAACCGGGCGAACACGAACCGGTAGACGAGATACAGGGTGAGTGACAGCACCACCTGCACGGTGGCGAGGACGGCGGCGCCGGGCAGGTCGAAGGTGACGATGCCACGGGTGTAGATCAACGCGGGCAGCGTGATGACACCTTTGGCGCCGGTGAACAGCACGATGCCGAACTCGTTGAGCGTCAGCAACAACACGAGGCTGCCGCCTGCCGCCAGCGCGGGCCACGCTTCGGGCAGCACCACCTGTCGCAACACCCGCCACGGCGAGGCACCGAGACTGGCCGCCACATCGAGCTGTTCGCGTGGCAGTTGCGCGAACGCGGCGAGCACGGGTCGCACCACGAACGGGGTGAAGAAGGTGATCTCGGCGAGGATCACCCCCAGCGGCGTGGTGAGGAAATCGATGACAGGCGTTGTCGCCCCGGTCAATTCGGTGATCAGTGCGTTCACCGCACCGGCCGTGCCGTAGAGGAAGGTGAAGGCCAGGGTGATGAGGAACGACGGCAGCGTGAGGACGGTGTCGATGAGTCTGCCGACCACACCCGAGCCGGGAAACGGCACGAAGGCGAGCACGATCGCGAGGAACGTGCCGAGCACCAGGCAGCCGAGCGTCGAACACACGGCGATGGAGATGGTGCGCCACAACGCTTCCCGGAAGGCCGCCGAGCCGAGAACCGAGGACCACACCTCGGTGCCGCGTCCGCTCGGCGTGCGCGTCGACTCCGTGAGGACTCGAAGAATCGGATAGCCGGCGATGCCGAGCACGATGAGCACCGGCGGCAAAGCCCAGAGCACGGGCACCCACGAGCGCTGCGTACCAACAGCTTCCGAATCGGCGACTCCGGGAGGATCGAGCACCGGTGCGCTCATCACCGCACCTCGCCGTCGTAGGACACACCGAAGTCGTGTCCGACCACCGCAGAGAATTCAGCCGAGATCATGATGCCGATCCCACGCCGCGAGAACCCGCACCGATCGTGTTCGCGATCAACACACCGGCAGGATCGGGCAACACCACACCGACCACCGAGCCCACCGCAGCGGTGAAATGCCCCGGTACGTCGGCGGCGAGCACCGAAGGCAACCCGTCGACATCCAACTCGACCCGGGTCGAGGCTCCACGCCAGACCGCACTTCGCACCGTGGCGCGCAACGCGTCGCGATCCGAGGTCTTGCCGAGGCTGACGGTGTGCGGGCGCACGCACAGCAGCGCGTCGTCGTCGGGCTTCCACTCGTCCTGCCCGACACCGGGCACCGGCGCCTGGGCACGCAGCGTCGAGGTGCCCGCGGTGACCAGCGCCGCCGTCCCGGTGACGTGCTTCACCGTGCACGGCACCAGATTCGCCCCGCCGAGGAACCCGGCGGTGAAATCGGAAGGCGGTCGCTGCCAGAGGTTTTCGGCGGTGTCGATGTCGACGAGGCGCGAATCACGCATCACCGCGATCCGGTCGGCCAGGGCGAGCGCCTCGGCCTGATCGTGGGTGACGTACAGCATCGCCGTGTCGGGCAACGCTTTCCGCAGTTCCTGCAGTTCGCCGAGCATCGAGTGCCGCAATTGAGCGTCGAGGGCGGCGAGTGGTTCGTCGAGCAGCAGCACCTTGGGCCGGATGGCCAGCGCACGGGCGATCGCCACCCGCTGCTGCTGACCACCCGACAGCTCCCTCGGCAGGCGCTGGGCGTAACCACCCATGCCGACCATCTCCAAGGCCTCGGTGACGCGCGGCCCGATCTCGGCGCGCGGCACCCGCTGCGACTTCAACCCGAACGCCACATTGCTGTGCACGCTCATGTGCGGGAACAGTGCGTACGACTGCACGACCACGCCGATCCCCCGCTCGGCAGGCGACAACGCGGTGACATCGCGTCCGGCCAACCGCACCGAACCCGAAGTGGGACGGACGAATCCGGCCAGCGCCTTGAGCGCGGTCGACTTACCCGACCCACTCGGGCCGAGCAACGCCACCGTCTCACCGACGGCGACGCGCAGGCTGAAGTCGGCCAGCGCGACAGCGGCCTTGCGGCCCCGGCCGTAGCTCACACCGACCCGGTCGAACACGATCGCCGGTTCGGTCGTGGTGGCACCGGCCGAAACGACGGACCCCGTGCGGACGTCACCATCGGACATTGTCGACTCCTTTTACAGGGGGTTTCAGCTGCCGGTTGCCTTCTGGTATGCCGCGAGATCGGCATCCAGTTCGGTGAGCACGGTGTTCCAGTCGACCGGAACCACGTCGACACCACGCATCGCCGCGGCGGGACCGCCCTCGGCGGGCGCGGGCACATCGGTACGCGGCGACACCGCGAACGCCTCGGGTCCGAGCGCTGCCTGCGCCTCGGGCGCCAGCAGGAAACGCATCAGCTCGGTGGCGTCGTCCTTGTGCGGCGCACCCTTGGCAAGACCCATCATGTACGGCACCGCGACGGTGGAGCGCTTGCCGTCGGCGGCGGGGAAGAAGACGTTGAACTTCGAACCCTTCTCCTTCACCGTGGTCAGGTTCATCTGCACGTCACCGTTGGCGATGAGCAGCTCACCCTTGTCGACCTTGGCCTGCAGCTTGCCGGTCGACGACGACGGGCCGACATTGTTGGCCTGCAACGCCGCCAGGTAGTCCAGCGCACCCTGCTTGCCGCGCAACTGCTGCAGCAGCACCAGCACCGCCGTGCCGTCACCGGCCTGGCCGGGCGTCGAGTACTGCAGCTTGCCCTTGAACTCCGGCTTCAGCAGGTCGTCCCAGGTGAGCGCGGCAGTATCGACCGACGGGTTGGCGATGAAGCACAGGAAGTTGTTGGCCATCGTCACGTAGTTGCCGTCTGGATCCTTGTCGGCGGCGGGGATCGCGGCGGTGTCGATGCCGCTGGGCTGGAGCAGACCCGACTGTTCGGCCTTCTGGATGAATGGCGGCAGGGTGACCACGAGGTCGGCCTGTGGGTTGGACTGTTCTTTGTCGACCCGGTTGACCACCTCGCCGGACCCGGCCTCGACCAGGTTCACCGCGATCCCGGTCCGCGCGGTGAATTCGTCGAAGCGGTTCTTGTACCAGCCGCCGACGCCGTCGGCCGAGTACACGGTGACGGTGCGGCCGTCGGCCGATTCGGTTCCGGTGCCGCCACACGCCGAGGAGAACGCGACGGCGGTGACGCCTGCCAGCAGCAACGCGGTGCGCGCGAGGCGGCGTCTGGTGGGGGAAGTACGCACGATGACAGCAACTTTCGTTTCACGGAGGTGCATTCGCCGCGGCGGTCGCCGCAACGGAAGTTCAGGCAAGGAGCAGAGCGGGGAAGTCGGCGACGGAGTCGATGACGTGAGTTGCGCCCGCCTCTCGCAGCTGTGCCGCGCTGTGCGCACCGGTCAGGGTGCCCGCGACGATGCCCGCCCCGGCCGCCAGACCGGTCGCGATATCGCTGGTGGTGTCGCCGAGGACGGCGATCCGGTCGACCGCGTCGACCCGCAGTCGCAGGGCCGCGGTGAGCACCATGTCCGGGTAGGGACGGCCACGGCCGGCGTCGGACGGGGCGAGGGTGAGGTCGGCCAGCTCGGCCCAGCCGAGCGCGGACAGCAGCTTGTCCTGGGTGCCGCGGCTGAACCCGGTGGTCAGCGCCACCCGGACACCCGCGTCGCGCAGGGCCGTGATCGCCTCTACCGCACCGGGTACGGGCGCGATGTCGGCCTCGCCGACGAGCGCGTCGTAGGCCGCCTCGAAGGCGCGATTGCCTGCCTGGGCCGCGTCCTCGTCACCGAGCAGCGCGCGGAAGACCTCGATCTTGGACTGCCCCATGGTGTCGAGCACGTACCGGCGGGCCGTCTCGCGACGTGGGCCGTCGGACTCGATCCCGACCGCGGTCGCCGCCTCCTCGAAGGCGCGAAGCACCAGCCCGCCGTCGGCGACAGTGGTGCCGGCCATGTCGAGCACAGCGAGCTGAATGTTGTCGTGGTGCACGGTCATCCTCACAGTCCGATCTCGTCGGCGGTTTGTTCGCCGAGGGCGGGGCCCAGCGTCATGCCGCGACCACCGGGGCCGGTCACTACCCACACGTTGGTGTCGGCCCGCACCCGCGTGACGATGGCGTCCGGGTCGACGCTCTGGCTGTAGACACCCGCCCAGCGGCGCACCACGCGTGGCAGCTTGCGGCCGAGCAGTTCCTCGGTCACCTCGGTGAGGTGGTCGTAGGGCGCTTCGTCGACGTCGAAGGCGAACGGTTCGGTGTATTCGTGGGTGTCGCCGATGGTCAGCCCGCCGTGCAGCCGCTGCACACACAGCAGTTGCATCTTGTGCTCGGCGGCGGTGGCGGTCTGCGACTGTTCGCGCGTGAGCGAATCCACCTGGGGGCCGGCGAAACCCGGGTAGTAGCGGAAGCTGTCGCCGTCGGCGATCGCCGTGGTGAGTTCTTCGCCGAGCGGCTCGGTCTGCATCATCTGCAACCGCACCCGGCGCACCGGCAGCACACCGGCCAGTTCCCGGGTGAGCCCGGAATGCGCCGCGCCGGGGCAGTGCACGACCAGGTCGGCCTCGTGACGGCGGCCCTGATCGTCGAGCACCACCGCACCGGCGCCGGTATCGGTGACCGACCGGGCCTCGGTCGACTCGTGGAAGGTGTAGCGGCCGCTGGCGGCCATGTGGGCACGCAACGCGGGCAGCGCCTGGCGCGACTCCACCGCCGCGTCGGTCGAACAGTGCAGGCCGGCAAGGTATTTGCCGCGCAGCGCCGGGTTACGCGCCAGCACCTGCTCGGGTTCGAGCAGGGTGAAACCGCGATCGACAGCGGCCGGCCCCGCCGCGGCGGCCTCGGCGACGGCCAGCTCCGCCGGGGTGCGGACCAGGGTGATGGACCCGGCGGGCCGGAAACCGACACCCGCGACGCGACCACCGATCTCCTCCCACAGCTCGCGCGAACGCAGCGTGAGTTTCAGTTCGCCCGCCGACCGCCCGGATACCCAGACCAGGCCGAAGTTGCGGACCGTCGCGCCGCGCGCCTCGCGTTCGCGTTCCAGGTGGACGACCTCGTGGCCGCGGGCTATCGCGGCCCAGGCGTGCGCCGTGCCGAGAATCCCACCACCGATGATGACCAATCGCATGGCACCGATAGTGGCAAATGGTCTAGACCGATAGGTGTGGCCGGAGCGAACACCGCGTTAACTTTTGGTATAGACCAATCCGGGTACGCTGAGCGGCATGGATTCACCGCACACCACGCGCGTCCCGAAGGTGTTCCGCGTCCGCACCGAAATCGACGCGATCCTCGCCGAACTCGACGAGGGCGACCCGGTGCCGTCGGAACGCGATCTCGCCACCCGCTTCGGAGTGGCGCGCGAGACGGTGCGCCACGCGCTGCGAGAACTGCTGGTGGAGGGCAGGATTCGCCGGCGCGGGCGCGGAACGGTTGTGTCGCGGCCCAAACTCACCCAGCCGCTGTCGCTGCGCTCCTACACCGAGGGCGCGATCAGCCTCGGCCGCGTACCCGGCCGCATAGTCGTCGCCTGGGAAGACGTTCCCGCCGACGCGCAGACCGCGACCGATCTCGAGGTGGCACCCGGCACGCCGGTGATGCACCTCGAACGCGTCCTGCTCGCCGACGGTGAACGTATCGGCTTGGAAAGCACCTATCTGCCACTGCATCGTTTCGGCGGGCTTCGTGGCAGTTACGACCCAACCACGTCGCTCTACGCCGCGATCCGCGCCACCGGCGTGAGCTTTGCCGGTGCGCGGGAACGCATCGAGACCGTTCTCGCCTCGCCACGGGAAGCGGGCCTGCTCGAAAGCACGACCGCACTACCGATGTTGCTGCTGCACAGGCGAAGTGTCGATGCGGACGGCACACCCATCGAACGGGTGCGCTCGCTCTATCGTGGTGACCGCGTCGCCTTCGAGGCGAGGCTGTCACCGGAACCCACGTAGCCCTTACTGCTCGGGCAGCCTTCGCCTGCCACCGATCACATCGGTGACGAGGTCGGTGTAGCCGTCGACCAGTTCGGCAAGGTGATACCAATGCTTGTGCGTGCTGTCGCTTCGCGCGCCGTCCAGGTCGATGGCCTGGTTGGCATCCACCCAGCTGCGCGCCATCCGGTCGACGACGGCGCCGAGACTTTCGGTATGCAACGACGCGCCTGTTCTGTTCACCGGAATCTCGGCGACAATCCAGTCGTTGATGTCGTCGACGAGTTCTCCGCGACGGCAATCTATTTCGGCGATCAATGCGGCGTCACGCACCTGTGCCCGCCGTTCGTGCAGCTCAGCGAGCGCGTGTGCCGATCGCAGCAATTCGCGATCCTGGAAACGCCGCCCCTGAAAGGCGCACAACAATTGTGGCGCCGTCGGCAGTACCCCACCCATCACCGGCGCGCTCATCGCAACGCCCCGAATTCACCCGACACCCAAGATTTGTATACCAACATGATTGGCTCTCGATTCGGTTATCCCGGTCTTCTGTTCGGCTTGCTCGCAACCAGGCTAACTGGATCATGCTCGCTCACAACGGGAAACGCAAGATTGCGTTGTCACTCCTGCAGTAAAGCCGCCCTGACAGAACCGCGGGTCACTTGACCACCTGCGAACAGGCCGACCGGCATTCTTTCCCGAACACGTGACAGCATGGGCGAGCAGCGCAATAATGCGATTCACGTGACGCGCCACAGGCGAAGGGGCACCCATGGCAGGCAAGCGAACCACACTCACCGTCCGGCTTCGCAGGCTCGCCGCGATGCTCCGTGAGCTGCGCGAATCCGCCCAGCTCAGCAAAGAGGACGTGAGCGCGCGCACCGGCATCAACGTGACGACGCTGTACCGCATCGAAATGGCGCAGGCGCGCCCGCAGCGGCGCACTCTCAGCGCGATGCTCGACCTGTACCAGGTGAGCGACAAAATGCGCGAGGAGGCCATGAGCCTGCTCAGCGACGCGCTCAAACCGGGTATGTCACATGCGTACGAAGGCGCGTTGTCCGATGTCTACGCCACCTACATCAACTTCGAGGCGGAAGCACTTTCGGCACGTCAGTACCAGACCTCAACTGTGCCCGGCCTGTTGCAGACCTTCGAATACGCGGCGGCGGTGATCGATACGTCGATGCCGCGCCTCGATGCCTCCGTGATGGAGAGCCGGGCCAAGGCGCGCATGGACCGCGCGGTCAACCTGACGAAGGACGATCCGCTCGAGCTGTGGGTGGTGATGGACGAGGCCGCCATCCGCCGGGTGGTCGGCGGTCCGGTGACCATGGTCGGCCAGCTCGACCGGCTGCTGGAGGAGACCAAGCGCAAGAACGTGATCCTGCAGGTCCTGCCGTTCGAGGCGGGCGCGCATCCCGGCATGGCCGGGTCGTTCACGCTGCTCGACTTCCGCAATCCCGTCGACCCCGAACTGGTGTACGTGGAGAGCATGTCGGTGCACGACCTGGTGGAAGGTCATTCGGAGATCCGCCGGTTCGGCGTGATCTTCGACCAGTTGCGGGCCATGGCGCTGAGCCCACGTGATTCCGCCGCGCTGATTCAGCGGGCACGCGACGAGATCGCGGCCGGGCTGGATCGAAAGCGGTAGCTGCACTCATTCGGTGAGCAGGTCGGCGATCTGGGCGAGGACCTCGGGTGCGAGGAGGTCGTCGAGGGTCGCGTCGACGGCATGGCCCGTCACTGTGCCCGCCATCCGTCGCCAATCCCCCACCACGGCAGTCGCATCGGGTCGATCGCGCTCGGGGACGACCAGGACGAGATCGCCGGGCAGGCTCCGTGGGCGGTGGGTCGACGCTGCGCGTGCGAGCGCGTCGGAGTGATCGATCAGGTGCCGCAATCCGTCGCCCGTCACGGCGATCGTGCCCGCCAGCCTGTCGGTCGATTCGGCCGCTGATGTGTCAATGCCCGTTTCCGGGGTGGGCGAACCGGATTCGTTGTCCGCGACGCCGATGAGACGCTCGACAAATCTGCCCGGCGTCGTCGGCGACAGCGTTCCGGCGCCGGCATCCGTGCCCAGGAGGACAACCCGGACAACCTGCTTGTCCTCCCCTAGCCGCACCGCCATCTCCTGGGCGACGAGGCCGCCCGCCGACCATCCGAGCAACCGGTACGGCCCCTGCGGAGCGATCCGGCGGATCTCGGTCAGGAAGTGCTGCGCGTAGTCGCCGATCGTCGGCAGGTCGACAAGCGTCTGCAGTCCGTAGACGGGTACCTCCGGCTCGAGGTGGGCGAGCAGGCAGGCGAACGGCCAAGCCAGGCCCGCCTCACCGGCGAGACAGAACAGCGGTGTGCCGTCTACCGAGTTGGAGCGCGGACGGATCGGCAGCACGGTCGACAACGCGGCAGCGGGTCGTGGTTCGGCGTACACCTCGCGGGACCACTCGCAGGTCCGCGCCTGCTCCTCGTCTGTGCGCACAACAAATGGTACGTCGTACGAAAGTTCTACCGAGCCAACAATTCCGGGGGCATCGGTCAGTGGACGACCGAGGGAAGACAGCGGGAACCGGCCCACAGATCGTCGATGAGACGCTGGTAGCTCTCGGCGAGGTCGTCGAGCCGGGCCCACTCGTCGTAGAACTGCGCGTCGGTGGCGTCGGCCATCGTGACGAACAGTCGCGCGCTGTGCGCGGCGAGCCGGTCGACGAGCATGCCGAGGGTTTCGCAGTGCTCGGCAGCGGTGGCCGAGGGCAGCGGGGCGGCCAGGATCACCCAGCGGTCGATCGCGCGCATCAGCTGCGCCCGGCGACGGTCGAGGCCGGGCGCCTCGAAGGCCGGCGTGCGGTCGCGCACCTGGTGCAGCACCGCGAGCTCGGCCGCCGCGTGCAGCACCGGGTGGTAGCCCTCGGCCATTCCACGGAACGCGGCGAGCATCAGCTCACGTCCGGGCAACCTGGTCCGGTCGACCGAAAACCGCGTCTCACAGCGCATCACCGTCATCTGGCACCTCCGGCTCGGCCACCCCGGCAAACACTCCGCCACCACTGTCCCCTACCACGATGCCAGACGGAAGCGAACAGGCCTGCGGACATCCAGGTTGTCCTGTTCGCCTGGCGTGTGCCCGCCGCGCTACAGCGCGCGCAGACTGCCGAACAGTCCGTCCTTCTCCTCACGTGGGCCTGCGGTGAAGTACAGCGCGTCGGCGTCGCCCGCGCTCTCACCGTTGCCGAACGTCAACGCCCACAGTCCCTCGATCTGCACCGGCTCGCCGTCGCTGTCGCGCAGGTAGTCGACGAAGGTTCCGGTGGTGTCGTCGAAGGCGAGGACCCGGCCGAGACCACCGGAATTGCCGATCAGCAACTTGCCCGAGAGTGCACCGAAATTCGACGGCGCGATCGTCACCGCCCACGGTGCGTTGAGGCGCCCGCCGTCGTCGATGATGCGCACCAGCTTGCCCGCCGCGTCGAATTCGGCGACCTTGCCCTTGTCCGGGGTGCCGTCGGCCGCTTCGTCGGCCTTGGCGTCGAGCGAGACCTCCTCGCCCTTGTCGAAGGCCTCGGGGTCCTTCTTGTCGGCCTTGGTCACGGCGTAGGAGACGAACACCCGGCTGCCGACCGTGGTGATGTTGAACGGTGCCGGGTCACCGGGAACGGCCTTGTTGCCCTTCTCCGGACTGGCGGGGTCGATGGGCTTGCCGGTGGCGAACGGATTGGCGAAGCCAGTGGTCGCCACCGGCTGCCAGAACTTGTCGAAGGTGCGGATCTGCGGGTCGGCGCCGAAGTCGGCGGCCAGCAGTTTGTCACCGGAGGGTGCGAGCGCGAGCCCGAGGAACGACATGCCCTGGGCCGAACCGTCGAAAACCTGGTTGGCGCCGCCGTTGCGGCGGATGACGGCTCCGTCGGGGGCCTGCTCGGTCCAGGCGTTGATCCGGCCGGAATCGGTGCCGACGATGAATCGCGCCGAACCGCCGAGCGGGACCGGCATTCCGTTCAGATCGACCCATTGGTCGCGCACCGCGAACAGATCGGAATTGATCGGGGCGGGGTTGAACACCACACCGGTCGTCTTGCCCGCCGACTTGTCGGACGGGTCGGCATCGGTGCCCGGGATCGCGACGGATTCGAACTGGTCCCTGGTGAGTTTCTGCAATGCCGGATCCGCCGACTCGCTGACATCACCGAGGAACTGGAACGACTTACCACCCGCGCCGACCCAGAAATGTCCGCCCGCGCCCTTGGGACGATTCGCCAGACCCCAGGCGTCGACCATCTCGGCGATGGTGAATTGGGCGTGATAGGAGTCGGAGCTGGCGGCCAGATCGGTTCGGCTGTACCGGTTGCCGTCGAGGGCGGCGACACCGTCGCCCGCCGGATCGGTGCTCGAGCACGCGGCAGCGACCAAGAGCACCGCGCCGAGAACCGCACCGCGCACCGGCCCGGACAGCACCCGGCGGGTGCCCCTCACATGTCCGTTCAACGTTCATTCCTTTCGACCTCCGCCGGACGGCGTTCAGGCGACGCTGACCTTATCCCGACCCGTGTGACGGTGTGCCGTGAACATGGCTGTGGTGGCAGGTCTAGGCTGTCGCGCGTGGTCGAACCAAGCGCGCCCATCGCCCCGCATCCCGCCGTCGCCGCCCTGGCACCGCTGCTCGGTACCTGGCGCGGGCGAGGTCACGGTGAGTACCCGACCATCGATCCCTTCGATTACCTCGAGGAGATCACCTTCGGTCATCTGGGCCGCCCGTTCCTGACGTACCGGCAGCGGACCAAGGCCGCCGACGACGGCCGCCCGCTGCACGCGGAGACGGGCTATCTGCGCGCGCCCGCACCCGGCAGGGTCGAGCTGGTGCTCGCCCACCCCACCGGAATCACCGAGATCTGCGAGGGAACACTCACCGAAACCGTCGACGGAATTCGACTCGAATTGAATTCGACGAATATCGGGTTGAGCGGGTCGGCGAAATCGGTGACCGCGGTAGGCCGTTCCTTCCATGTGACCGGCGACACCATCGAGTACACGCTGCGGATGGCCGCCGTCGGCGAATCCCTGCAACATCATCTGAGCGCGACCCTGCAACGTGCGTGACAATGCAATTTCATTTGCACGTACCCGCTGAGCAGCGCGTTCGATCGCGACGGCGGATCGTCACGGTCGCATAGCGATTACGTTCGAACACGCCCGCACATATGGCAACAATTGTGTGTCGCTTACTGCCGCCGCCTGTTGCCGAGCGCTTCCGCGTTCTACGGTTCTCCCATTCGGAACACGTCGAAACCCTGGACGAGGGAGACGAATATGAGCCGTTCCACCCTGATTTTGACCACCGCCGGAATGATTCTCGGCGGTGCCATGGCCATCGATCTGCTCGACGCCCGAGTCCAATCCGCGCCGCCCAAACCGGCGCCCGGCTATGAAGTGGTCCATCGCGACGCGGTCGAGCACACCGACAAAGACGCCTACGTCGTCCCGCCGTATCGCGCTCAGTAGCCGGGCGGCAGCGCCGCGAACATGTCACGGGTGACGGCGACCGCGTTGTCGGAACTGCCACCCTTGACCAGCAGTGTCGCGAAGGCGATGTCGCCGCGATAGCCGACGAACCACGAGTGCGATCCGCCGTCGACCTCCGCCTCACCGGTCTTGCCGTACACCTCGCCCTGATCGCGGATGCGTTCGGCGGTGCCGCCGGTGACCACCATCCGCATCATCGCACGCAGTCCCTCGACCACCTCGGGCGCGAGTTCGGGCCGCTCACCGACGATCTCGGTTGGCCTGCCCGCGATCAGATACGGCACCGGCGCCGACCCGTGCGCCACCGCCGCGGCCATCAGTGCCATCCCGAACGGGCTCGTCACCACCCGGCCCTGGCCGATGCCGTCCTCGGCGCGCTGGACCAGCCCGTCGGCGGGCGGCACCGACCCCGACAGCGTCGGTAACCCGGCCACCCGGTAGTCCTGGCCGATACCGAGGCGGGCGGCGGCCTCGGTGAGCGCGTCGGGTTCGAGCCTGCTCGCCAGCCCCGCGAAGGTGGTGTTGCAGGAGCGCTCGTAGGCGGTGGCCATCGGCACATCACCCACCGAGAAGAGGTTGTAGTTGGGAATCGTCCGCTCGCCGATGGTTGTCCGGCTCGGGCAGGGCAGCACTGTCTCGGGCGTCGCGATCCCCGCCGCCATCGCGGCCGACGCCGTGACCGTCTTGAAGATCGAGCCGGGCGGGTACTGACCGCTCGTGGCCACCGGTCCGTCGCGGTCGGCGGCCTTGTTCTGGGCCACCGCGAGAATCGCGCCGGTCGAGGGCCGGATCACCACCATCATCGTCTGCTCGGTGCGCAGGTCGACCGCGTGCTGCGCCGAATTCTGCACGAAACGGTCGATACTGAGCGCGAACGACGGTGCCGGCTGGGCCGGGACCTCGTGCAGTACATCGAGATCCGCGCCGTTGGCGTTGCGGGTGACCACGCTCCAGCCCGCCTTGCCGTCGACCTCGGCGATCACGGTCTTGCGCACCTGGGTGAGCAGGTCGGGGGCGAACTTGCGATCGGTGGGCACCATGTCCCACTCCTGGGTGAGCGTCACCCCCGGCAGACCGATCAGGTGAGCGCCGAGCGTCTCGGCCTCGTACTCGCTGAGCAGAACGACCGTGTACGCCCCATCGGCTTTGCGCGCGGCCGACAGAATGGCCTGCGGGGTGTAAGCCACCGGATCGATGCGGCTCAGCGCACCGGCCAGGGCACCCGCGACCCGCTCCGGATCCGGGGCGTCGGCGACCGTGAACCGCACCCGTGACACCTTGCCCGGCACCAGCACATCGCTGCCCGCCGACTCGTTGACCCGCGCGCGCGGCGCGGGTTGGGTTCGTAACTCCAGGCTTTGGGTGTCGCCGAGTTTGGGGTGGATGTCGGTGGAGGTCCAGCGCACCAGCCAGCGGCCGTCACTGCGGCCCATCTGCAGTTCACCCGAATAGGTCCATCGGCGGCCCTTGGGCAATGTCCACTCGTAGGTGTAGTCGACGGTGGCGGTGTCGCCCTGCACGCGCGCGTCACCAGTGCGGACGGTCAGCTTCTCGGCCTGGAGGGCGTCCCAGGTGGAAGTGAGTGCGGCCGTGGCCTTCTCGGGCGCGGTCGTGAGACCACCCGCGGTGACCAGATCGCGGTCGGCGAGGGCCTCGGCGAAATCCTGGGCGGCGGGCGCCGGTCCCTGCGGACCCGTCGAACACGCGCCCGAGGAGAGCGCGAGCGCGAGCACCGCACAGGTGGTGAACATCCGAGTCCTCATCGGCACAGATGGTAACGGCGAACCCGGCGCCGACGACGCAACAACGCCGGGTCAGCGGCGGAAAACTAATCGACGAGGACGGTCGCGAAGGTGGCGATCTGACGGAAACCCACACGGCTGTAAGCACGTCGGGCGATCTGGTTGTAGTCGTTCACGTACAGGCTGGCCGTACGGCCGGTCGACACAACGGCATTCGCGACAGCGGCTGTACCCGCCGTGCCCACCCCGGCACCGCGATGCTCGGGATGCACCCACACGCCCTGGATCTGACCGGTGCGCCGGGACAACGACCCGATCTCGGCCTTGTACACCACTTCGCCGTCGTCGAAACGTGCCCAGGCCCGGCCGGATTCGATGAGGCTCTTGATGCGGCGGCGGTAACCGCGGCCACCGTCGCCCGCGCGCGGGTCGACGCCGACCTCCTCGATGAACATGGAGATCGCGGCGGTGAGGTAGCGGTCGATCTCGTCGGGTCGCACTCGTCGCACCGCGCTGTCCGGGCGGGCGAGGGCAGGTTGGGCCAGGGCGAGCAGCGGCTGGTCGGCGCGCAACTCCCTCGCCGGTCCCCAGCTCGGCGCCAGCATTTCCCACAGCGGCAGCGCCAGCTCCTGCCTGCCGACCACGGAGGAACACACGCGCGGCCACCTGGTGGCCCGATCGGCGAACGCGCGAAGGGCCTGCTGGTCACCGCGCAGCGGAACGAGGTTCGCACCGGAGAAGCACAGGGAGTCGGCGGGACCGCCGCGACTCCACAACTCGCCGACACCGGAACGGGTGTCGAGGCCGAATTCCTGGACACGGGCCGCGATCATGCACGAGGCGACCGGATCGGCATCGAGGACCCGCAGCACCTCGGCCAGGTCCCGCCCGGTCACCGGACGCGCGGGGGTGGCCTTGGACCGTCGCGTCGGCTCCAGCAGACTCCGCACGGCACCAGCCTGCCACGAAAGCGGGCGCAGTGGTACGGGTCGAGGTGAATCCGTCGCCGGACCGTGAGGGATCAGCCCGCGGTGACCACCGGCTGCGCGCCGGGCTCGGTGCCCATCTCCTCGGCGATCCGCATCGCCTCCTCGATCAGGGTCTCCACGATCTGCGCTTCCGGCACGGTCTTGATGACCTCGCCCTTGACGAAGATCTGCCCCTTGCCGTTGCCGGAGGCCACTCCGAGATCGGCTTCGCGGGCCTCACCGGGCCCGTTCACCACGCAACCCATCACGGCCACGCGCAACGGCACCTCGAGGCCGTCGAGACCGGCCGCGACCGCGTCGGCCAGCGTGTACACATCCACCTGGGCGCGTCCGCACGACGGGCACGACACGATCTCGAGCTTGCGCGGACGCAGGTTCAGCGACTGCAGGATCTGGCCGCCGACCTTCACCTCTTCGGCGGGCGGCGCCGACAGCGACACGCGGATCGTGTCACCGATGCCCTCGCTGAGCAGGGCGCCGAACGCGACCGCCGACTTGATGGTGCCCTGGAACGCCGGGCCGGCCTCGGTGACACCGAGGTGCAGCGGGTAGTCGCTGCGCGCGGCGAGCTGACGGTAGGCCTCGACCATCACGACCGGGTCGTTGTGCTTGACCGAGATCTTGATGTCGCCGAAGCCGTGGTCCTCGAACAGGCTCGCCTCCCACAGCGCCGACTCGACCAGCGCCTCGGGGGTGGCCTTGCCGTACTTCTCCATCATCCGCTTGTCCAGCGAACCGGCGTTCACGCCGATGCGGATCGGGATGCCCGCCGCGCCCGCGGCTTTGGCGACCTCGCCGACGCGGCCGTCGAATTCCTTGATGTTGCCCGGGTTCACTCGCACCGCGGCGCAGCCCGCATCGATGGCGGCGAAGATGTAGCGGGGCTGGAAGTGGATGTCGGCGATCACCGGGATCTGTGACTTCTTGGCGATGGTCGCCAGGGCGTCGGCGTCTTCCTGCCTCGGACACGCCACGCGCACGATGTCGCAGCCCGAGGCGGTGAGTTCGGCGATCTGCTGGAGGGTGGCGTTCACGTCGTGGGTCTTGGTGGTCGTCATCGACTGCACCGAGATGGGATGGTCACTGCCCACGCCGACATTGCCGACCATGAGCTGACGGGTTTTGCGCCGTGGTGCGAGAACAGCAGCGGGAGCGGCGGGCATCCCCAATCCGATGGTGCTGGTCACGGTCGGCTGCCTTCTTTCCTACGGATCTCGAATCGACCTGGGCTGATTGCTTCCGAGCTTAGTCGCGCACGCTCGCACCGCACCCTGTGAGGGGCGCGACAGCGGGCGTACGCGGATCAGGGTAGGCGAATGGGGTTGACGATGTCGGCGGCCAGGGTGAGCAGCATGAACGCACCGCCGATCACGACGGCCACATACGTCACGGGGAGCAGTTTCAGATAGTCGACCGGGCCCGCGGGGGCCTTACCGCGCCAGGAGCGCACCACATCGCGCACCTTCTCGTAGAGCACCACCGCGATGTGCCCGCCGTCGAGCGGGAGCAGCGGCAGCAGGTTGAACGCGCCGAGGAAGAAGTTCAGGCTGGCCAGAACCAGGATGAACATGCCCCACAGGCCACGCTCGGCGGTCTCGCCACCGATCCGGCTCGCGCCGTAGACGCTGACCGGGGTCTCCGGGTCGCGCTCGCCACCGGTGACGGCCTCCCACAGCGCCGATACCTTCTGCGGCATCTTGGCCAGCGACTTCACTGTCTCGACGAAGAAGTCACCGGTGAACACGATGGTCGCCGGGATCGCGTCGACCACGCCGTACTGCTGCGGTTCGGCGTAATCCGGGCCGACGCCGACCGCGGACACCTCGCGGGCCGGGCCCTCCTTGGGCGAGCGCATCACCCGCTCCGGGGTCACGGGCACGGTGAGGGTGTCGCCGTCGCGTTCGATGGTGTAGGTGAACGTGCCGGTCTGCTTCTGGGTTTCGGCCTGGAACTGCGCCCAGGTGGTCACCTCGACGCCGTTGACCGCCTTCACCACGTCGCCACGCCGTAAACCGGCGCGCTGAGCCGGACCGTCACCCGTACACGGCGCGAGCTTCTTGTCCGGCGTCTCCTGGGCGACGCAGCTCATGGTGCCGAGCGCGGTGGCGGGTGGCTGCTCGAGCTGCGGCAGACCCCAGCCCACCGCGAGCACCACCAGCAGGATGAAACCGAGCAGGAAGTTCATGGCGATGCCACCGAACATCACCACCAGCCGCTTCCAGGTGGACTGGCGATACATCGCCCGGTCCACCTCTTCGGGCTCCAGCTCGTCCAGGGCCGTCATGCCCGCGATATCGCAGAAACCACCGAGCGGCAGCGCCTTGAGGCCGTATTCGGTCTCAC
The DNA here is from genome assembly GCF_020216065.1 of Nocardia rosealba. Lineage (GTDB taxonomy): Bacteria > Actinomycetota > Actinomycetes > Mycobacteriales > Mycobacteriaceae > Nocardia > Nocardia rosealba. The sequence continues at coordinate 39,597 of NZ_JAIWNA010000003.1, read as the reverse complement.
CACGACGGAACGAGAAGATACGGGGCCCGAAACCGATGAAGTAGCGGCGCACCTTCATGCCGGTCGCCTGCGCGGCCCACATGTGCCCGCATTCGTGCAACGCGATCGAGATCGTGATACCGACGGCGAACAGGGCAAACCCGAACGCGAATACCATCTGGCCCTTTCTCTGTTCTTGGCGGCTGGCGCCGCGGTTTTTCGGCCTCGTAACCCCGAATCCGAAGGCGGCCGAAAAACGTGGGGGGGTCCCGTTGAGTCGGTCAGGTCAGGGCGTCGGTACTTCGGCGATGGCCTCGGCGGCGAACTCCCTGGCCCAGCGGTCGGCCGCGAGGACGTCGTCCAGGGTATCGGGTTCGGCACGCCAGCGGTCCGCGGCCTCGACCGCGCGGGTGACGGTGCGCACAATGGCCGGGAAGCTGATCGCGCCGTCAAGGAAGGCCGAGACGGCGACTTCGTTGGCGGCGTTGTAGACGGCGGTGACGCTGCCGCCCGCCTCCCCGGCTCGTCTGGCCAGACGTACAGCGGGGAAGACCGCGTCGTCGACGGGCTCGAACGTCCAGGTCGACGCCGTGCCGAAATCGCAGGGCGTGGCAGCGCCGGGCAGGCGGTCGGGCCAGCCGAGCGCCAAGGCGATGGGCAGCTTCATATCCGGTGGACTCGCCTGGGCCAGGGTGGAGCCGTCGGTGAACGTGACGAGCGAATGCACGATCGACTGCGGGTGCACGGTGACATCGATGCGGTCGTAGGGCACCCCGAACAGCAGGTGGGTCTCGATCAGTTCCAGGCCCTTGTTCACCAGCGAGGCCGAGTTCAGCGTGTTCATCGGACCCATCGACCAGGTCGGATGCGTTTTCGCCTCGTCGGGGTTCACCGATTCGAGCATCTCGGTGGTCCAGCCGCGGAACGGGCCGCCGGAGGCGGTGAGCACCAACCGGTCGACTTCCTCGGCGCGACCGCCGCGCAGGCATTGGGCGAGGGCGGAGTGTTCGGAGTCGACGGGGACGATCTGGCCGGGCGCGGCCGCCCGGGTCACCAGCGAACCACCCGCGACGAGGGATTCCTTGTTGGCCAGCGCCAACCTTGTCCCCGCCTCGAGAGTGGCCAGCGTCGGTTCCAGGCCGAGCGAACCGACCAGGGCGTTGAGCACCACGTCGGCCTCGGTGCGGCGCACGAGTTCGGTCACCGCCCCCGGCCCGCCCAGATCGAGATCGAGCTTCCGGGCGGCGGCGGGATCGGCCACGGCGACATTGCGGGTGCCGGTGGCGGCCATCTGCTCGGCGAGCAGCGCGGGGTTGCCGCCGCGCGCGGCCAACCCGACCACCTCGAAGCGGTCGGGGTTGGCGGCGATCACCTCGAGCGCCTGGGTGCCGATCGAACCGGTACTGCCAAGGAGCAGCACCTTCACCCGGTCGGTCGAGGCCGTATTGCCGTGCGCGGCACGGGGTGCGTGGTGGGACACGGGCCCATTGTGGCAGGGCTGCTGGCTACGACGAACGGTCGTATGCCACGATATGCACACTCGCCCAACCAGAACTCGAGCCCTAAGGAGCGATCGTGGCCGCCACGGACCTCGAAAAAGCCAGCACCGAGCGCGCCGTCGCCACCAGCGTCGACCCCGCCGAGGTGCCCTCGGCAGCGTGGGGCTGGAGCGGCGAGTCGCCCAAGACCTTCCGCATCGCCGGCTGGTTCGTCGTGATCGCGCTGCTCGGCATGACCATCGGCAACCACCAGGGCCACGTCGAGGACATCTTCCTCATCGTGTTCGCCGGTCTGCTCGCGCTGATCCTCGTCGTCGATTCGCTCACCAAGCGCATCCCGAGGTAGACACCCGCACCGATGCCTGCGGCCGCGATTCGATCGCGCCGCAGGCATCGTCGTGTCAGCGGCCGCGTCGGGCGCCGGGCTTGCGGCCGGTCTTGGCGGGTTTGCGTTGCGCGGTCTGCTTCTTGGGCGCCTGCTTCTTGGGCGCACGCTCCTGCGCGGGCTTGGCCGGTTCCGCGCCGCGTGAGCTGTTGGCCGAGCGGCCGCGCACGATCCCGACGAATTCCTCGACCAGTTCCGAATCTCCGTCGGCGGGCCAGGCCAGCGCGATCCGGGTGAACTCGGTGTCGCTGATCGGGCGGTACACCAGGTCGCGCCGATGATGCAGTCGGGCGATCGACTGCGGCACGATCGCCACTCCCCCGACGGCGGCGACCATTGCCAGGGTGTCGGCGGCCTGATCCAGATCGCCACTGTCGTGGTGCTGTTCGTCGGCCAGGTCGGCCGGGCTCACCGCATCGAGCAGCGACAGCGCGTCGTCCTTCTGCACGACCGCGACCGGCGTCTCCTCCCACAGCGGGATCGCGTTCATTCCGGACCGGTCCATCGGCAACCGCACGAAGCACAGGTCCACCCGGCCCTCGCGCAGCGCGCTCTCCTGCTCGCTTTGCGCGACACCGAGCACCTCGAGGGGATGGTCCGGCAGCCGCTCGCCCCACACCCGAGCCCACTTCGACACCGTCACCCCCGGCACGAAACCGACGCGCAGGCTCGCGGGCCCCTCCGGTTTCTGCTCGCGCTGTGCCTGCTCGTCGGCACGGATCAGTTCCCGCGCGTGGTCGAGCAGGGTCGCGCCGTCCTCGGACAGCTGGGTCGGCGACGCGCCGGGCACGAACAGACGCGTGCCCAATTCGCCTTCGAGCTCGATCACAGTGGCGCTCAACGCCTGACGCGGAATCCGCAACGCCTTCGCGGCGCGCGCGAAATGCAGTTCCTCGGCCACGGCGACGAACCGACGCAGCCGGACGAGGTCGATGGAGTCGGCGGCGGTGACGTCGAAGTCGCTCATTCGGATCAGAATATGGCACGCGCCGAACAGGTCGGCGCACCGATCACAGGTTCGTCAGCACAGCGATGAGCACCGCGATGCCGATCACGATGGCGAACACCACCAGCAGCACCCCCAACATCGACCCCCAACCGCCCCGCGCGGGCGGCGGTGGCGGCATGGGCGCGCGCATCGCGGGCTGGGCCCAGGCAGCGGGGGTCGCCGGTCGCGGCGCCATCGGCGGAACCGGTGCGACCGGAATCGCGGCACCGGAGTTGTTCACCGGCCGCATCGGCTGCATTCCCAGGAACGGCTGAGCGTGCGCCCCCGACGGCGGACGAGCGATCGGGCGGGCACCGGTAGTCCCGGTGCGCATGGCCCGCTGCGCGGCCTCGACGAACTCCTCGCAGGAGGAGAACCGGTCGGCTGGTCGCTTGGCCAGCGCCCGCGCCATCACGGCATCCAGATTCGGCGGCAGCCCGGCCCGGCGCGGACTCACCGGCGGTGGCGGCGACTGCAGGTGCCCGGTGATGACGGCGGCCGGGCTCGGCGCCTCGAACGGCGCGGTGCCGGTGAGCAGGGTGTAGAGCGTGCAGGCCAGCGAGTACTGGTCGGCGCGATGGTCGAGCGGGACACCGGTGAGCTGCTCGGGTGCCGCGTAGGCCAGGGTCGCGGTGAACGAGCCGGTCTCGGTGAGGTGACCGGAATCGTCACGCAGGCGCGCGATGCCGAAGTCGGTGAGATACACCCGCTCCTGGCTGTTGGACCTGGCCAGCAGGATATTGGCCGGTTTCACATCGCGGTGCAGCACGCCCGCGCGATGCGCGAAGTCCAGGGCGACGGCGGTCTCCCGGATGATCTGCAACGCCCGGTCCGGTGGCAGCGTCGCCGGATCGAGCATCGACGCGTCGATCCCGTCGACGTATTGCATGCTGATCCACAGCTGGTCGTTCTCCACACCGCGGTCGAACACCGTCACGATATTGGGGTGGTCGAGCTGGGCGACCAGATCGGCTTCCCGCTCGAACCGGGCCCGGATCTCGGCGTCGGAGAACAGCTCCTGATTCAGCAGTTTCAGCGCGGTCCACCTCGGCAGCCGAGGATGCCTGGCCAGATACACCGAACCCATCCCGCCGCGACCCAGCTGCCGGTCGATCGTGTATCCGGCGAATACCGTCCCGTCAGAAACCACTCTGACCCCCGAATCTCGCTCGTCGTCCGACGCGCTGGACCCTACCAAAACGGCGTTCGTGCCGTCGCGGGCATCCTTCAGCTCATCGGGAAGGTGGTCAGTTCCTTCAGCAGTTCGGGCAGGTCCTCGGCCAGCACATCCGAATCCCGGGAGAACAGGAATACCCAGTGTTCTCGCCCCGGGTCACTGAAAGTGGAGACGACCACGGTCATGCTGTAGCTGTCTCTGCCGTACTGGTCCTTGAAGAAGAGCGCCCGGTGGTCGTCGGTGCGTGTGCCGGACGACCCGCTGCCGACATCTTTGGTCTCGCGCTCGAATCGGGCGACCGCCGCCTTCGCCGACTCCGCGGAGGGAAACGCGTAGAAGGCGAATCTGGTCGCGTTGATGTCGGCGGGTTTGCACGACCATTTGGCATGCGCCTCTTGAAATGTCAGTTCCCACTGGAGCTCGTTGCGCGTGGTCGTATTGACATAGGCCTCACAGGCGCGGCCACCCGCACCGACCCCGGTCAGGTAGGGGTTCGACAGCGATGTTCCGTCGGCTTCACCGGGCGGCAGCATCTGCGGGAACGCCGCCGACATCGCGGCGATGTCGCGATGGGCACGGGAACGATTGAGAATCTGCGACACCCAAGTGCTGTCGTCCTGCCACACCCAGTACGAGGCGCCCGCGATGGCGGCGAACACCGTCAGCAGAATCAGCGGAACGACGCCACGCCCGCGCCGGACCGGAACGGGACGGACCGGCACCGGTCGCGGGGCTGGTGGCGCGGGCATCGACGGGCGTGAATACTGCTGGTGCACAGGGGAGGCGAATACCGTCGGTTGCCCACCTGTCCCGGTGAGAGCACGGCGGGCGGCGGCTGCGAATTCCGCACACGAATCGAAGCGGTCCGCCGGGCGCTTGGCCAGCGCCCGCGCCAGGACCGCGTCCAACGCGGCGGGGAGATCCGGCCGGTGCCTGCGTACCGAGGGCGGTGGGGATTGCAGATGGCCTTGGATGACGAGCACCGGATTCGCCGCCTCGTACGGAGCCTGTCCCGTGAGCAACGAGTACAGCGTGCAAGCGAGGGAGTACTGGTCGGCGCGATGGTCGAGCGGGGCGCCGGTGAGCTGTTCGGGGGACGCGAAAGCCAGGGTGGCGGTGAAGGTTCCGGTCTGGGTGAGGTGGTGGACGTCGTCGCGGGGGCGCGCGATACCGAAATCGGTGAGCAGCACGCGCTCCGGACCGTTCGCGGCGGCCAGCAGGATATTGGCCGGTTTCACGTCGCGATGCAGCACGCCGTTGCCGTGCGCGTGGTCGAGTGCGGCGGCGGTGCCCTCGATGATGTGCAGCGCGCGGGCAGCGGGAACGGGATGCTCGATGGCGGCGGCATCGACACCGTCGACGAACTGCATGCTGATCCACAGCCGCCCGTCGTCGGCGCCCCGGTCGTACACGGTGACGATGTTCGGGTGTTCGAGCTGCGCGGCCAGATCGGCCTCCCGCTCGAATCTGGCCCGGATCTCGTTGTCCGAGAACAGTTCCGGATTCAGCAGTTTGAGCGCGGTCTGGCGCGGCAGCCGAGGGTGCCTGGCCAGATACACCGAACCCATCCCGCCACGACCGAGCTGCCGTTCGATCGCGTACCCGGCGAAAACATCCCCCGTCGCAAGCATGATCCCCCGTTGTCGAACCGATCGATTACCGGTCCAACTTAGTGCAGGCCACACCACACCATCAGGGTCCGGGTCATTCTTCGACCCGCACCCCCATCGACCGAGCCGTACCCGCCACGATGCGCATCGCCGCATCGACATCGTTGGTGTTGAGGTCGGGCAGCTTACGAATCGCTATGCGGCGCAACTGATCGCGACTGAGCGCACCGACCGGCTTGTGTCCCGGTTGCGGCGATCCCGGTTGCCCGAGCGCGGCCCGGATGAGGGAGGCAGTCGGCGGCGTCTTGAGCCGCATCGTCCACCGCTTGCGTGCATCGATCGTGATGACAGCGGGAATGATCTCCCCACGCCGATCCGCCGTCGCCGCATCGTATTTCCGCTTCACCTCGAACGGTGGAACCCCGGTCGGCCCGAGCATCTTGCCGAGCGTCATCAACGAGGCATTGCCCGCTTCGAGCTCGAGAGTGACTGTGACAGAGGCTGTTTCGCGCGCCATAGTCAACGATCTCGGACGCGCGCATCATTGCGGTCCCGCGCCGATAACGCCTGGGCCGCAACAGTTTCGAATTCCCCGCCGACTCGCCATGTCGGCCGCCCGCACGCATTGCCCGCTCGAGGCCCGGCGGCCCCTGAGCATCGATCCAGGCCGCGTCTGGCCATCCTCTGGCCCGGCCTGGTCCCCAGGTACATTCCAGGCACACGGTCGGGACAGCGAAACGAGGGGCAATGACGGAAATTGCGGACGCGGTCATCGACGAGCTCGCACCGATCGTGATCGAGACCATGCGGACGGTACGGTCACGGATTCCGTCGCGACCAGCGGCCACGCTGGGAAAACTACGGCTGACCAGCAACGAGTCCGCGCCACATGCGCTCGCGGAGCGCGGTATCCGTGCCGAGCTCTCCCTACTCGGACAGCTGCTGCCCGAGCGGATACTCGGCGCACTCGAGTTGCCCGTCGCCGAGCTCGTCGTACCGGCGGCGCCGGACGTGGTCGCGTTGCTGCCCGAACAGCGGGACGGTCGGGCCGTCATGTTCGGGTACATGTCGGGCAACAGCGAAATGACGACAGCGGTCGATAAACTGGAGGCCGTCCGCCCCGGCGCACTGGGGTCGGTCGTCGCGCTGACCGCCCGGCTCAGCGAACATTCCGACGTCGCCGGACAACTGCGCTCCCCCAGCCTGCCCGAATCCGCGAGCACGCTCGACGAGTCCGGAGTCACGGCCGCGCATGGTGCGGGCTACCTCGCTTTGGGGGTGGCCGTGGCAACGATCGTGCTGCGGACTCTGGGCGAAGGCGACGATCCCGCGCGGGTGATCGGCGCCGGCCTGATCGCGGCGTGCCCCCTGCTGCGCGCCGCGCCGATGCCGGCTGAGTACGCTGCCGCGCACATCGCGAAGGTCCGCGACGGGTACCTGTATCCGCGCTATACCTCCGGTGCCGTGCGGGCCGACGACCATCGATTCGCGCTGACCGAGTCCGACTTCCCTGAAACCGCGGAGTTCGGCGAGAACGGCCTGGTCACGGTCGTTCCCGGAGGCGTCGCGGTGCGGACCGGGACCGCCGATGGCACCGTCTCGGTGCGAGTCGAGGTATTCGAGGGCCCACCGGCCGAGGTCGATACGAGCGGATGGGACGAGGTCGTCGAGGTCTCCTGGACGGCGACGCGCGGACTGGCATCGGTACTCGGCGCACCGCCCGCCGCGGGATATGGCGGATACGGTTCGCTCGAGGAACTGACGCCGCCGTGGCCGGGGACCTACCGCGTCCGGGTTCATGCCGCCGGTCGCGACGAGGCCGAGCGACCCGAGTCCTTCCAGATCACCGTGTGGCAGTCGCCGATCGCCGACACCATCGTGCACAAGCGCACCGATCGGCTCGGTCACCGGTTGCGGGGCGAAGCCGAGCCGCTCCTCGCGGCCAGGCCGGAGGACCCCTATCGCTGGGTGGAGACGTCTTCGCTCGCCGAGGCCGCGACGATCACCGTCGTCGCCGCCGCGCGACCCGACGGTGTCGTCCGTGCTTTCGGCGCCGACCCCACCGCACCCGAGGAGATGGCCGCGCTCGAGGAGCGCGCGATGACCGGCGGTGACCCGTGGATCGCGGTGGCTCCCCTCACCGACGCGGTGCTGGCAGTCGAGTACAACGGTTACCAGGGCAGCCATGTACCGGAACTGCGCGCGTTGTCCCGTGGTACACGCGCGGCATCGCTGTACTGGAACGTCAACGGTGTGACGCGGCTGTCTTTCGCCGACGACGGCCGGATCGTCGCCGCGTTCGAACTCGGCGAACCGCAGAACGACCCCGCGCTCGAGCCGATCCTGCGTGACCTGGATTTCGACGACTACGGCCACCGGATCGCCAAGGGACTTGTCGCACTGGAACGTTTCACCGGCAGCGGATTCGGCGAGGGCGATCTCGCCCGGATCGAGTCGACCGGAATCGGTTTCGCCGTGATCCCGTTGCTCGGTGAGCTATACCCGGTGCCACGCCGATCCGACGGCACCCGCACCGGCGCGGGGCACGGTCCATTGGGAGGCGACACCGACCTTCTAGCGGATCTGCCCACCGACCGGCAGAACCAGATGACGTGGTGGGCTGTGCGCCGAACGGCCGAATTCGCGCACCTGGCCGATGACCCGGATGTGGTCGCGAGTATCGAAAGCCGGACCCTGACACCGGAAGCCGAACTGCGCGCACGCCGATCATTGGTCGGTGACCGCGCGAACTTCTGGATGTGGGCCGCGGTGCACCAAGCGACCAACCCCGATCCGCTCGCCGCGTTGATCGGCACGCTCGACGCCGCACGCTACGCATGGGGGCCTGCCGCCGCGAACTTTCTCGACGAAGCCCGGACCGTGCTCACCGATCTAGGCTGACAAGCCTTGTCGATCCGTCGTACCGACGGGCGGCGACCACCCGGCGCCGGAGGTCACCCCTCGGCCGCGAGCTGACCGCAGGCCGCGGCGATCTCCTGGCCGCGGGTATCGCGCACTGTGCAGGACACACCCTGGGCGATCACGCGGCGTACGAACTCCTTCTCGACCGGCTTCGGGCTGGCATCCCACTCGCTGCCCGGGGTGGGATTGAGCGGGATCAGGTTCACGTGGACCAGCGGGCCGAGGGCCTTGTGGAGTTTCTTGCCGAGCATGTCGGCGCGCCACGGTTGATCGTTCACGTCGCGGATCAGGGCGTATTCGATAGAGACGCGGCGGCCGGACTTGTCGGCGTAGTAGCGGGCGGCGTCGAGGACCTCGGAGATGGGCCAGCGGTTGTTGACCGGGACCAGGGTGTCGCGCAGTTCGTCGTCGGGGGTGTGGAGCGAGACGGCCAGGCGGACCGACATGTCCTCGTCCGCCAGCTTGCGGATCGCAGGCGCGAGGCCGACGGTCGACACCGTCACCGACCGCTGCGAGATGCCGAGGCCGTCGGGGGCGGGCGAGGTGATCCGGCGGACCGCGTTGACCACGCGCTTGTAGTTCGCGAGGGGCTCACCCATGCCCATGAACACGATGTTGGACAACCGGCCCGGTCCACCGTGCACCTCGCCGTCGCGTAGGGCGGCGGCCGCGGCCCGCACCTGGTCGACGATCTCGGCGGTCGACAGATTGCGGGTGAGCCCCGCCTGGCCGGTCGCACAGAACGGGCACGCCATGCCACAGCCCGCCTGGCTGGAGATGCACAGCGTGTTGCGGTCGGGGTAGCGCATGAGCACGCTCTCGAGCAGCGTGCCGTCGTGCGCTCGCCAGAGCGTTTTGCGGGTGTCGCCCTCGTCGCAGGCCAGGTGACGCACCACGTCGAGCAGCGGCGGGAACAGCGTCTCGCCCACCTTCTCGCGCACGTCGGCGGGCAGATCCGTCATCTGCGCCGGATCGGACTGCAGGCGGCCGTAGTACTGGCGGGCCAGCTGATCGGCGCGGAACTTCGGCAGGCCCAGCTCCTGCACCGCGGCCTTGCGCTCGTCCGCGTCGAGATCGGCGAGGTGGCGCGGCGGCATACCGCGACGCGGGGCATCGAACACAAGGGGCAGGGAGGTGGCCATAATTCCTCCATTGTCCCAAACGCCGCGACCGGGCCGCCACGCCGGGCGCCGTTATCGAGAAGATGCGTGCAGCGGTGATAGCGGTCGGCCATGATCGAGGTATGTCCACGAACGCAGAATCAGGCACGCCACCGGCGCGCGAGCCTGAGGCCGAGCCCACCGCCGGCCGGGAACCCGAGCATGCGCCTGCCACGCACGCACCCGTCAAACGACCGAAGCCGGACGCGCTGGTGCGGTCGCGCACCGGCTACACGTGGATGGCGTTGCTCGCTGCCGCGATCTTCGGGATCGTCCTGCTGATCTTCATCCTGCAGAATCTCGACAAGGTGCAGGTGACGCTGCTGTTCTGGAGCTTCTCGCTACCGCTGGGAATCATGGTGCTGCTGTCGGTGATCCTCGGCGCACTGGTGATGGGGCTGGTCGGCGGCATCCGCATCCTGCAGCTACGCCATGCCGCCCGGCAACCCTGAGCGCCTCAGACCAACGCGCTGAGTACCAGCCACGACACGAACGCCGAGGGCAGCATCGAGTCGAGCCGGTCCATGATCCCGCCGTGTCCGGGCAGCAGCGTGCCCATGTCCTTGATACCGAGTTCACGCTTGATCTGCGATTCGATCAGGTCGCCGAGGGTCGCCACGACCACCAGGCCGACACCGAGCACCACACCGATCATCGAGTTGGCCTCGAGCAGCAGCGTGACGGTGAGCAGACCACCGATCACGCTGAACACCAATGAACCGCAGAACCCTTCCCACGACTTCTTCGGGCTGATCGCGGGCACCATCGGATGCCTGCCGAACAGCACGCCTGCGACGTAACCGCCGACATCGGAGCAGACGACGAGGATCATGAACGTGAGCACCCGCAGGTTGCCGTCGGGTTCGAGCAGCAGCAGCGTCGAGAACGCCGCGAGCAGCGGGATCCAGGACAGCGTGAAGATCGCGATCGCGGTGTCGCGCAGGAAGTTCCGTGGCGCGGTGCTCAGGCCGTGATCGAACAGGCGCCAGACCATGCAGGTCAACGCCGTCGCGGCGAACGCGCCGAGCACCCCGCTCGCGCCCCACGGCCAGCCGAGCCAGAACACCGCCTGGCCGCCGACGAGCAACGGGATGCGCGGCACCAGGACGTCGGCTTCGCGCAGCCGCTTGGTGACCTCCCACATGGCCACGCCGACACCGACACCGGCGACGCCGATGAACACCTTCGGAACGAACAACAGGATCGCGATCAGCGACAACCCGAGGCCCAAGCCGACCGCCAGCGCCGCGGGCAGGTTGCGACCCGCCCGCGAGGCCGGAGCCTGCGGCTGTTCCTGCGGCACGGCCGCGCCGGGTTCGTCCCCTGCCGCGGCCGCGCCGGTCGGCTCGACCGTGTCCGGCGGCGATTCCGGTTCCGGTGCCGCACCTGTGGCGGCGGCGTCTTCGGCCACGATTGTCCCGTCGCTCAACTCGTCGTTCCGTTCATCCCCCGCACGAGCGGGACTGGCGAGATCTGCGCTCAGACCTCGAGCAGTTCGGCTTCCTTGTGCTTGACCAGCTCGTCGATCTGGCCCACGTACTTGGCGGTGGTCTTGTCGAGCTCCTTCTCGGCGCGCCCGACCTCGTCCTCGCCCGCTTCACCATCCTTCTGGATCCGGCCCAGTTCTTCCATCGCCTTGCGACGGACGTTGCGGATCGAGACCTTGGCGTCCTCACCCTTGCCCTTGGCCATCTTCACCATCTCGCGGCGCCGCTCCTCGGTGAGCTGCGGGATCGTGATGCGCAGGATGTCACCGTTGTTGGTGGGGTTCACGCCGAGATCGGAGTTGCGGATGGCGTTCTCGATCGGACCGAGCTGGCTCTGCTCGTACGGCTTGATCACCACCATGCGCGGCTCGGGCACGGAGATGCTGGACATCTGGGTGATCGGCGTCGGCGTGCCGTAGTAGTCGACCAGGACCCGGGTGAACATGCCCGGGTTGGCGCGCCCGGTGCGGATGCTGCCCAGATCGTCCTTCGCTACCGAGACGGCCTTCTCCATTTTCTCCTCGGCATCGAAGAGCGCTTCATCAATCACGACCGGTTCCTCCACAGCGTCGTCATCGTCATCGTCCGCGAGTGCGGGGTCAGGACCGAACCAAGGTGCCGATGGGTTCACCGGCGACCGCACGAGCAATATTGCCCTTGATCAACAGATTGAACACCAGCATCGGCATCTGGTTGTCCATGCAAAGGCTGAAAGCGGTGGCATCGGCCACCTTCAGACCCTTCTCGATCACTTCCTTGTGGGTGATCTCGGTGAACATGCTGGCGTTGTCGTCCACGCGCGGGTCGGCGTCGAACACGCCGTCGACGGCCTTGGCCATCAGCACCACGTCGGCGCCGATCTCGAGCGCACGCTGGGCCGCGGTCGTGTCGGTGGAGAAGTAGGGCATGCCCATGCCCGCACCGAAGATCACCACGCGACCCTTCTCCAGGTGACGCTTGGCGCGCAGCGGGAGGTACGGCTCGGCGACCTGGCCCATCGTGATGGCGGTCTGCACGCGCGTATCCACCCCCTGCTGCTGCAGAAAGTCTTGTAGCGCAAGGCTGTTCATCACGGTGCCGAGCATGCCCATGTAGTCGGAGCGGGCGCGTTCCATGCCGCGCTCCTCGAGCTCGGCGCCGCGGAAGAAGTTGCCGCCGCCGATCACCACGGCCACCTGGACGCCTGTCTCGACGATCTCGGCGATCTGCTCGGCCACGGTCTGCACGACATCGGGATCGAGCCCGACACCACCGCCACCGAACATCTCCCCACCCAGCTTCAGCAGCACCCGGCGATATCCAGGGCGGTCGTTACCCGGGTCGGTCATGGGTGTTCGTCTCCTTCGGCGAGGTGAGATCGGTTCGAACTGCGGGCGCGCGGAGCAGGCCGCACAGCAAGGCAGAGCGGCATCCATCCTGCCTTATCCGGTTACCGCCACCACACAAGACCCCCTCGCGCGCGGCCCGCGCCGGGTCGGTCCGCGCGTCGGCGGCGCACGGCAAAACGCCCCCGATGCTGAGCGCATCGGGGGCGTCGGTCGGCCTGATCAGGCCTGGCCGACCTCGAAGCGCGCGAAACGCTTCACGGTCACGCCGGCGTCCTCCAGAAGAGCCTTGACGGTCTTCTTGGAGTCGGTGACGGCGGCCTGCTCGAGCAGGACGACATCCTTGAAGAAGCCGTTGACGCGGCCTTCGACGATCTTCGGCAGTGCGGCGTCGGGCTTGCCCTCTTCGCGCGCGGTCTGCTCGGCGATGCGGCGCTCGTTCTCGACGGTCTCGGCGGGCACCTCGTCGCGGGTGAGGTACTTGGCCTTGAGCGCGGCGACCTGCATGCCCGCGGCACGAGCGGCCTCGGCGGCGGCGTCGCCGGAACCCTCGTACTCGACCAGCACGCCGACGGCGGGCGGCAGGTCCGAAGCACGCTTGTGCAGGTAGGTGGCGACCGGGCCGTCGAAGGACACGACGCGACGCAGTTCCAGCTTCTCGCCGATCTTGGCGGCCAGCGCCTGCACGGCCTCGTCGACGGTGCTGTTGTCCAGCTTCAGCGCCTTGAGGGCGTCCAGATCGGCCGGCTTGGCAGCGGCGGCCGCGGTGACGATCGCGTCGGCCAGCTCCTGGAACTCGGCGTTCTTGGCGACGAAGTCGGTCTCGGAGTTGATCTCGATCATGACGCCGTCCTTGGCGATGACCAGACCCTCGGCGGTGGCGCGCTCGGCACGCTTGCCGACATCCTTGGCGCCCTTGATGCGCAGGACCTCGACGGCCTTGTCGAAGTCGCCGTCGGACTCGGCCAGCGCGTTCTTGCAGTCCATCATGCCGGAGCCGGTGAGCTCCCGGAGCCGCTTCACATCAGCAGCGGTGTAGTTCGCCATCGGGGGCGAGCCTCCTGTGTCTATGGCGGCTGGCGCCGCGGGTTTCTCGGCCCTGGGGGCCTCGATCTTCCCTCCCGGCGGGCGCTCCTTCGTCGCACCCTCTGGTCAGTCCAGATCGAGGCGGCCGAGAAACCAGAGCAGAACTGATGTCTCGGCCGGGCCAGGCAGTTGTTCGTTCGGTATTTACGCCACCTTGCCGACCTCGTCTGAATTCAGACGGGTCGGCAAGGTGAACAGTGTGCTACCGATCAGCTCAGAAGTCGGCCGGAGTGTGCTGGGCCGGGTCGGCCTTCACCTCGGCAGCGGCTTCGGCCGGGGTCTCGGCGGCCGGGGCCTCGGCGGCGGGGGCTTCAGCGGCCGGGGTCGCCTGAGCCAGCAGCTCCTGCTCCCACTCGGCGAGGGGCTCGCCGGCACCGGCTTCGGGCTTGGAATCGCCGGAAGCGCGGCCCGCGCGGGCCTGCACGCCCTCGGCCACCGCGGAGGCGACGACCTTGGTGAGCAGAGCGGCGGAACGGATCGCGTCGTCGTTACCCGGGATCGGGTAGTCGACCAGGTCGGGATCGCAGTTGGTGTCCAGGATCGCGATGACCGGGATGTTCAGCTTGCGAGCCTCGCCGACGGCGATGTGCTCCTTGTTGGTGTCGACGACCCAGATGGCCGAGGGCACCTTGGCCATGTCGCGGATACCACCGAGGGTGCGATCCAGCTTGGTCATCTCACGCGTGAGCATGAGGATTTCCTTCTTGGTGCGACCCTCGAAGCCACCGGTCTGCTCCATGGCCTCGAGCTCCTTCAGGCGCTGCAGGCGCTTGTGGACGGTCGAGAAGTTGGTGAGCATGCCACCCAGCCAGCGCTGGTTGACGTAGGGCATACCGACGCGAGTCGCCTCGGCCGCGATCGACTCCTGGGCCTGCTTCTTGGTGCCGACGAAGAGAACGGTGCCACCGTGGGCGACGGTCTCCTTGACGAACTCGTAGGCCTTGTCGATGTAGGTCAGCGTCTGCTGCAGGTCGATGATGTAGATGCCGTTGCGGTCGGTGAAGATGAACCGCTTCATCTTCGGGTTCCACCGACGAGTCTGGTGCCCGAAGTGCGCGCCGCTGTCGAGCAGCTGCTTCATAGTTACGACAGCCATAGCTCCCGTACCCTCTTTCGTTGCCGGTTGACGCAGCCGATCGGCGATCGACTGCCCTGGCGCCACCGAAACCACCGGACCCGATCGACGTGATCGGGACCAGCCGGCGATTTCACTGTTCATCCGCTGGAGAACTCGCGCTGACATGCCCTCGCGGACCGTCTGCGTTGCGAGCGACGACCGGATGGACGAGCACGGGTGGCGCGCGAAGTCGGTCCGTGCCGTGCACACGTGTTGCTGCTGAGCACAAACCGCTCGTTCAGTCTACGCGGCGACAGGCCAGGGCCGAAATCGCCCCCGCTCGCCGACCGGGGATTTCCGTGGTGAAGTGCGCGATATCCACATGTGCCGGAGTTGTCCACAATCGGGAAATCGTTGTCCCGCTCAGGGATTGTGCGGTCGACAGTTGTGCCATGAACACATTGACGCGTGTCCTGATCACCACCTTTCCCCTCCTCTGCGCGGTGGGTGTAGCGGCGCCGGCGGCCGGTCATCCCGCCCCGGTGTGTGCCGTCCTCGCGCAGCCACCGGGTGACGGAGAGGTCGTTTCCCCACCGTCTCGGGCGGCGGCACCGGGATCTGTACCGCCTGCGCCGCCACCGCCTGGTGAGAAAGCCGCACCTGGGCCCGTCGTTGTGATCGTGGTGCCGGGGCCGCTCGCGCCACGACCTACCGGGGTCGGCGCTGCCGGCAGCCCGTGCGCCACCGCGGGCACTGAGGGAGGCGTTGATGCCGGGATTCCGGCGGGGTGTGGCGGTGTCGAAGGTCCGGTCGACGGCAGTGAGCGGGTGCCGGTGCGGCGGCCCGGTTCCTGTGGCAAGGCACCGATTCTGCGGCCCGGCCAGATGCCGAAGGGGGCACTGGTTCCAGCACCGGTTCCAGTTCGGGTGACCGTGCACGACCTCGGGTCTGCGGCGCCTGCCCAGCAGCGGGCTCGGCCGGAGAAGGATCGTGGTTCCGCGCCGGAGCTCGAGATTCGGGTGCGCGGCGGAAGCGGTTCGGCGGCGGACCTGCCTGCCGCGTTGCGCGAACTCGTGCGCGTGCTGGTGCCACAGCGCGTGCCTGCGCCACGCCCCCATCGCTGAGGCGCTCGACGATGGCGAGCCGGGTTCGTCCGTACGCCTGGATTTCGGGTGCTGTCCTCGTGCTGACGGTGGTCGCGGGTGGGGCGGCGCCGGTCGGGGCGGTGGAAACCGGACCGTTCGGCTGGCCGCTGCGTCCACGACCGACGGTGGAACGGCGGTTCGACAAGCCGGAGCGCAATTGGTTGCCGGGCCATCGCGGGGTCGACCTGGCAGGCGCCGAAGGTCAATCGGTTCTCGCGGCGGGCGATGGGATCGTCGTCTTCGCGGGCACGGTCGCCGGGAAACCTGTGGTGTCGATCGACCACGAGGGCGGCCTCCGCACCACATATGAGCCGGTGCAGGCGCAGGTAGAAGTGGGAGCCCGGATAGGTCGCGGCACCCCGATCGGCACCCTGGTCGCCGGACACGAGGGCTGCCCGGCACCGGCCTGCCTGCACTGGGGTGTCCGCCGCGAATCCAGCATCCACAGCCGTCGCGAATACATCGACCCGTTGGGTCTCCTGCACGAAGTCCCGGTACGCCTCAAACCGCTGAGCCCGGCACTGTGACCTCGACGACCCGGCACGGAGCCGCAGGGAATACCGGCCACAATCGATACTGTGCCCGCAGAATCAACGCCCTTCACCTATCCCGACGTCGGCGCGACCCGCGCGACGACGCTTCCTGCCGGTTACCACCGGTTCCGGCTCCGGCGACCTATAGGGCGCGGTCGCGAACTGTTCGATCGGGCCGGGACGCACATCCTCGCCTTCGGGATGCAGAAGGGAGTCGGCATCTTTCAGCGCGCCGATTCCGAAAACGCCAGGGAGGGAACCGAATTGACGGTTCGTCTCGGCGCCGGGCCGCTCGGCATCAATGCGCCGTGCCGGGTGGTTTATGTGCTCGACGAACCGAACCGCCGCGGGTTCGCCTACGGCACGTTGCCGGGGCATCCCGAACGGGGCGAGGAGTTGTTCGCGGTCGAATACGACCCGGCCGACGACACGGTGTACGGACTGGTCACCGCGTTTTCGACACCCGCCGCGTGGTACACCCGCCTGGGCGGGCCGGTCGCGCGACTGCTGCAACACTGGTTCGCCCACCGCTACCTTCGAACATTGCCGAGCAATACCGGAAGCTGACCCACACGGGGCCGGTCGTCAGAGGAAGGCGCTCAGCACGTCGGCCTCCGCGGTGACCTGGTCGCGCTGGTCCACAGCACCGAGGCGGTCGTATTCCCCTGCGGTGATGCGTCTTTCGTTGATCTCGTGGCGGACGATCTCGACGATGTCGTCCTCGGTGAGTTCCCGGCGGCGGACTTCGGCGGCGCCGAGGCCGACGGCACTGTCTTCCAGCGCACCGGCTTTCGCGTCGCCGACGTCGACCGCCTCGGCATTGTCGATCGCGGCCAGGGCTGATCGCAGCGCCGAGACCGCGCTGCGATCCCTGGCTTTCATCGCGGGCTTCAGCGCGGTGCGCAGGCGATCCCGCAACGCGGTGAGGGGCTGGTCCGGTGATCCTGCGGTCATGAGAGTCGACTGTAATTGCCTGCTCGGTACCCGTCGATCGAGTTCCGGTGCCCGACGTTACGGTTCTTCGATCGGAGTCATGATGCGTATCGGCTGCCGAGCAGAACCTCGGCTACGGCGATGAGGACGACCAGCGTGACCACGAGGGTGGTGATCGACACCAGCCGATGCCCGCCCGCCGAGCGGCCCCGACCGAGGGTCCGACCGCGATACCAGCCCAGACCGGCGAGCAGTACGGCCGCGGCGGCGGCGGCGCAGGGAAGAACGATCCACATGCCGTCTTCGGTGGTCGCCTCGTGCGCGAAAAGCAGTGCACAGGCAGCAGCTCCCAGGGCGGTGCGCCGCCATGCGAGCGCGGTGCGTTCCATGGCAAGGGTCGGCGCGGTCACGAAAGTACGACCGCCACACAGGCGAGTACGGCGATCACTGCGACGCCGACCGACAGCACCGGCACCAGCACCGTGCCCGGCAACGGCCCACCTGCCAGCATCGCGCGATTCACCCGACGCCAGTGCCGATACGCGCCCACCGCGACGGCCAGTGACATCACCAGACAGGCCAGCGTGATCACACCGGCGAACCCCGCCAATCGCGGTGGCTGAACAAGGGTGTGCACCGCGACGCCGCCGGCGAGCAGGCCGAGTGCGGTCCTGATCCACGCCAGAAAAGTCCGCTCGTTGGCGAGCGTGAACCGATAGTCGACCTCACCCTCCCCGTCCTCGGATTCGGCCCCGACCTCGGGCAATGTCATCCCATCACCTCCGCCACCCATCATGCGCCCCCGACAGCCCATCCCCGATCAACCTCATACAACCGCCGCGTCGACCCACAACTCGCCGACGAGGATCGATCCACGCTGTCACCTCTACAGCCTCTCGTATTCGACGAGCTGACCCAGCGGGTCGAGGTGTACCTGGTCGCGGCAACGGCCGATCTGGCTGAGTCGGCAACCGACAGACCAAGCATCGGGTCGAATATGGTCGTTCACCGCGGTTGTGGCGTCGGCGTGACGATCATGCGCGGGGATGAGCTTGGTCGTGGACTCGTTTGAGGCGTTCGACGGAGACGTGGGTGTAGAGCTGGGTGGTTGCCATGCTGGCGTGGCCGAGGAGTTCCTGGACCACGCGAAGGTCGGCGCCTCCTTCGAGCAGGTGGGTGGCGGCAGTGTGGCGCAGGCCGTGGGGGCCCATGTCGGGGGCACCGGGGATGGCGGCGACAACGTCGTGGACGACGGTCCGCGCCTGGCGTTGGTCGAGGCGGCGGCCACGCTGGCCGAGGAACAGCGCTCGACCGGAACGCTCGTTGGCCAGGGCGGGGCGGCCGGCACGCAGCCAGGCGACGAGGGCTGCCTCGGCCGGGGCGCCGAAGGGCACCGAGCGCTCCTTGTTGCCTTTGCCGAGTACCCGGACGAGTTGGCGTTCACGGTCGATGTCGTCGAGGTCGAGGCCGCACAGTTCGCTCACCCGGATGCCGGTGGCATACAGCAGCTCCACGATCAGCCGGTCACGCAAGGCCATCGGGTCCTGCTGTGCCGCACCGGATTCCGCCGCACCCATCGCCTGTGCCGCCTGCTCACGGCCGAGCACCGCAGGCAGCACACGGTGCGCCTTGGGGGCCTGCAACCGCAGCCCCGGATCGATATCCAGCCGTCCTGTCTCGGTCAGCCACGCGGTGAAAGTCCGTGCCGCCGAAGCCCTACGCGACAGTGTCGTCCGCGCGGCCCCACCCGCCGCCAGCTCGGCCAGCCACGACCGCAACACTCCCAGATCGAGCTCCCGCAACGCCGCATCCGCCGACCGCGCGTACAGATGCTCGAGCAGAGACCGCACATCCCCCACATAAGCCCGCACCGTATGCGCCGACCGATTCCGTCCCAGCCGCAGATGACGCCCGAACTCCCCGAGCAAAGCAGTCAAATCCTCGGGCAACACATCCATCCCCCCACCGTCGCCCCTCCCCCTGCATCACGCAACCCACCACGCCGCACACCCGGCACCCTCACACACCACCCACACCGCTGGGTCGACGAGTGGCAGCGGCGGCGACCCGAGCGATCACACCGCCGACGGGCACCGCCACCTCGGACACGTCGCTCTCGCGCTTTCACATTCCGCCCACGCCCACACGTCGGCCAGGCACCGCCGCTATCCCGATAAGAGGATCGGCGCCTGGGACGCTGCGGTCACCTGGCCGACGAGGCGGCAGTATCGCCATCGCCCTCACGCCCAACGCCGACACCAGCTCCCACCCATCCAGGCAAAAGACCTGCAACTCTCCCGCTCCAGGGCGACACCACAAAGCCCACCTGTTCCGGCGGGCAGTGATGTTCGCTCGTCGTCGCGGACCGCGAGCTCGACGAGCCGGTCAGCCCGGGCGACGGGTGCGGAACCACCCCTCGGAATCGCAGCCGACCAGGTCGGCCAGTTCCAGGCTGGGGAGGACGGCTCGTACGGTGGCCAGGTCGAGACCGCACTGGCCGGCCAGGTCGCGGGGTTGACGGGAGCCGATGGTGGGGAGGGCGGCGTAGACCTCGGCTTCGGCGCCGCGCAGGTGGTGGGCGGGGTCGGTGGGCGCGCCTTCGCCGACGGGGAGGCGCAGGGGCCCCGCTTCCTCGATGACGTCTTCGGCGCGAGTGACGAGCAAGGCTTCACCTTCGCGGATCATGCGGTGACATCCCACCGATGACGCGGACCCGACCGGCCCGGGAACCGCCATCGCCGGGCGACCTAGGCGACGAGCCCATTTCACGGTATTCCTTGCACCGCTGCGCAATCCGGCTTCCACCACCAGTACGCCGTCTCCCAGTGTGGCGATGAGCCGGTTGCGGGCCAGGAACTGATGTTTCTGGGCGGCGACGCCGGGTGGGTATTCGCTGACGACCAGACCGCTGTCTGCGATGGCGGCGAGCAGCCGGTCGTGCTGTGCGGGGTAGGGGCGGTCGACGCCGCAGGCCAGGACGGCGACCGTCGGCCCGCCGACGGCGAGTGCGGCCCGGTGGGCGGCCGCGTCGATGCCGAAGGCCGCACCGGACACGATGGTCCAGCCGCGGCCGGCGAGGTCACAGGCGATCTCACTGGCCACCTGCATCCCGTACCCGCTGCTGCATCGGGAACCGACCACTGCCACAGCGCGTTCCGATGCGGTTCGCAGCGACAGCGGTCCGCGCGCCCACAGCACGAGCGGTACGGCCGCTTCGCGGTCACGGTCGGTGTCGAGCTGGTCGAGGCCGAGCATGCGCCAGCCGGGCCACTCATCGTCATCGGGCGTGATGACCCGGCCGCCGATCCGCTGTATCGTCTCGAGATCCTTGGCAGCCGAGTCCATTTCACGCCGCGCGGCGGTGGGCCCGCGCAATGCGGCAGGCAACTCGTGTTCGCGGACCGCCCGCGCCGCCTCGCAGACCCCCACCGAGGCGATCAGCGCCGACAACGGCGCACACGGACCCTGCACCACCCGAGACAGATACACCCACGCGAGCCTGCGCTCATCGACATCGAGGTCGACGGTGCCGACCGCTTGTACCCCCGTCATTGCCCACCCCGCTGACGGAAGTTCAACGACGCCAGCACATCCTGCACGCTCGGCAGCTCCCCACCGCGCAGATCGCAGACCGTCCAGGCCACGCGCACCGCCCGGTCGGCACCGCGCGCCGACATCCGCCCCAACCGCAGCGCGGTCTCGATCGGCGCGATCGCCTCGGCGGGCAACCGGAACCGTTGACGCAGAATATGCCCCGGCACTTCGGCATTGGTCGCCCAACCGTCCGCACTCCATCGCTCCGCGGCGCGGGCCCGCGCCGCGGCGACCCGGGCCGCGACAACAGCACTGGTCTCGGTCTGCTGGTCACCGAAGGCGGCCCCCGCCTGACCACGCATCTGCACCCAGATATCGATGCGATCGAGCAGCGGACCCGACAGCTTGCCGAGGTACCGGCGACGAGCGAGGGGCGCGCAGATGCAGTCGACATCACGGGCGGGCGCACACGGACAGGGATTCGCCGCCAGCACCAGCTGGAACCGCGCCGGATAGCGAGCCACACCGTCACGCCGCGCGATCCGCACCTCGCCCTCTTCCAACGGAGTACGCAGCGCCTCCAGCACTTTGGTGCCGATCTCGGCGCACTCGTCGAGAAACAGCACTCCCCGATGCGCCCGGCTGACCGCACCGGGCCGGGCCATGCCGGAACCACCGCCGATCATGGCGGTTACCGATGTCGAGTGATGGGGCGCGACGAACGGCGCGAGCGTCATCAACGGTTGTTCGGCCGTCAACGAGCCCGCCATCGAATGAATCGCCGTCACCTCGAGCAACTCGGCCTCCGACAGCGGCGGCAGCAACCCCGGAAGACGTTGTGCCAGCATAGTTTTCCCGATTCCCGGTGGTCCGGTGAGCAGCAGGTGGTGGCCACCCGCCGCAGCGACCTCCAGCGCCCAGCGCGCCTCATCTTGGCCGACCACATCGCTGAGGTCCCCACACGGCACCTGGACGCCGGGCACCACACCGTCGGGTTCCAGCAGCGTCCCTTCACCGCGCAACCAGGCGACCACAGCGCGCAGACTCGTCGCACCGAGCACCTCGACGCCCTCGACCAGTCCGGCTTCGGCCACCGCCTCGGCGGGCACCACGACAGTCGGGCAGCCCGCATTGCGTGCCGCGATCACCGCGGGCAGCACACCGCGGACCCGGCGTACCCGCCCGTCGAGGGCGAGCTCGCCCAGCAGCACGGTTTTCACGAGCTTGTCCCCCGGCACCGCACCGGAGGCGTCCAGCACCGACACGGCGAGCGCCAGATCGTAGACCGAGCCGACCTTCGGCAGAGTCGCGGGCGACAGTGCCAGAATCACCCGCCCGTCGGGCCATTTCTCCCCCGTATTGGCCACGGCGGAGCGCACCCGGTTGCGTGACTCCTGCAGGGCCGTGTCGGGCAGCCCGACAAGATTCACCGACGGCAGTCCCTGGCCGATATCGGCCTCGATCTCCACCAGCTGGCCGTCGACACCGGTCACCGCGACCGACAGCGCACGTCCGAGGGCCATCAGAACGCCCCTGTCAGGTGGTCGATCACCGGTTTGCGTCCACGCGGGACGAGCACAGACACCACATCGAACCTGATGCGCCGCCACGGCCCGTCCTGCTCGGCGAGCCACAACAACGCCAAGCGCCTGATCCGCTGCTGTTTACCGAAGGTGACCGACTCGGCCGGGCTGCCGAAGCCGAGGCCGGACCGTGTCTTCACTTCCACGAACGCCGTCACCGACGGGTCCTGGACGATCAGGTCCAGCTCCCCGTACCGGCACCGCCAGTTGCGGGCGACGATCTGCATCCCGGCCTCGCACAGATACTGCGCGGCCAGCTTCTCCCCGTATGCGCCGAGCGCCTGTTTGTCCGTCACGGGTGCAAGCGTGATCCCGGCGCGAAGCTACGCCGGGATCACGACCTGCGGAAACACAAAACCTGTGGACAACTCGTCCCCTGGGGACAACTCCCCTTATTCGGGCAAACGGAGGTCGGGCTTCTCCAGCTCTTCGATGTTGACGTCCTTGAACGTGATCACCCGAACGTGCTTGACGAAGCGGGCGGGACGGTACATGTCCCACACCCAGGCATCGCTCATCCGCACTTCGAAGTAGACCTCGCCGTCGGCGTTCTGTGGCCGCAGCTCGACGGAATTGGCCAGGTAGAAGCGCCGTTCTGTCTCCACCACGTACGAGAACTGGCCGACGATGTCCTTGTACTCGCGGTACAACGACAGTTCCATCTCGGTTTCGTACTTCTCGAGGTCCTCAGCACTCATCGGGTGGGACATCCTCCTGCTAGCAGCGCCGCGTTCATTGATCACATCATCGCGCATGAGCCGCGCGGGTAGCCACCCGGCTACCGTCCGGCACCTCGAGTTCGCGCACATTCCGCCAAGATCGGCGGTGTTCGGTGCTCGGTCCGAGCTCGCGCAGGGCCGCGGTGTGCTCGGGGGTGTTGTAGCCCTTGTGCGCGGCGAAACCGTAGCCGGGCAGCTCGGCGTCGAGCTCGACCATCATGCGGTCCCTGGTGACCTTGGCAAGGATGCTGGCCGCCGCGATGCACGCCGCGGACGCGTCGCCACCGATCACGGGCAGCGAGGGCGCGGGCAGACCGGGGACCTTGAATCCGTCGGTCAGGATGTAGCCGGGGGTGCGGCCGAGATGGGCGACCGCACGACGCATCCCC
Source organism: Nocardia rosealba (assembly GCF_020216065.1). Lineage (GTDB taxonomy): Bacteria > Actinomycetota > Actinomycetes > Mycobacteriales > Mycobacteriaceae > Nocardia > Nocardia rosealba. The sequence goes on along the minus strand of NZ_JAIWNA010000003.1, from coordinate 16,086 downwards.
TCGATATTGGCGACGTGGATGCCGATGGCATCGATCTCCCAGGCGGGGACCACCACGACACTCCAGGCCAGCGCCAGGCGCTTGACCACCGGGAACAGCTCCTCACGGGCCGCCTCGGTGAGTTTCTTGGAGTCGTCGAGCCCGGCCAGCTTGTCGTAGGCCTTGGGCGCGAGCAGGCACGCGGCGACCACCAGCGGTCCCGCGCAGGGCCCGCGCCCGGCCTCGTCGACACCGGCCACCGGGCCGAGGCCACCGCGGATGAGCGCCGCCTCGAGCGTGCGTAGGCCACCCGCCCGGCGCATCACCACCCGCGGCGGCCAGCTGGTCCGATCCTGCCCCACAGTTCGATTGTCCCCGTGTCTAGTTGTCCTGCGGATTCTGCGAGCTCACCGGGCCCATCCGGCCGGGCGGCCAGATCTTGAACACGGTCTTGCCACGCACGTTGTCGACCGGGACGGTGCCCTGCAGATCATCGCTCACATGAGCGCGCGAATCGGCCGACTCGTTGCGGTTGTCACCCATCACCCACAGATGCCCCTCGGGCACCTTCACCGGCCCGAACATCCGCCCGGCCGGGTACACGGCATTGGGACGGTCGGTGAACCAGGGGTAGTCCTTCTTGATGTAGGGCTCGTCGAGCGGTTTCCCGTCGACCATCACCCGGCCCTGCGGGTCGCAGCACTGCACGGTCTGCCCGCCGACGGCGATCACACGCTTGACGAGATCGTTCTCGTCGGGCGGAACCAGGCCGAAGTACGACAGGAAATTCTGCACACCGCGGATGGCCGCGTTGTCGGAGCGGATGGACTTGTAGTGCCCGTTCCACGATTCGGGGCCGACGAACACCACCACATCGCCCGGACCCGGCTCGGAACCGTAGTAGCTGATCTTCTGCACGTAGATGCGGTCGCCGATCTGGAGCGTGTCCTCCATCGACTGCGACGGGATCACGTAGGGCCGCCCGACGAAAGTGACCATCAGGGCGGCGATCACCGCCGCGATCACGACCAGTATCGGCAGTTCCTGCCAGAACGGCCGTTGCTTCTTGTCGTCGGCCTTTTTCCTGCGCCGCTTGCCCTCGTCGCCCGAATCGGACACCGACACCGACCCACTTTCGTCTGCCACGCCGAACAGAGTAGCCCGGCGCCCCCCCGCGTCGGCGGGGGCGCGGCGGCGGGGAAAATAATGTGGGCCGCCAGTAGGGC
>NZ_JAIWNA010000003.1:0-14871 GCF_020216065.1 Nocardia rosealba | reverse complement strand
CACCCCCCCCCCCCCCATTTGGCGGGGCCCCCCCCGACCAGCTCCGCCGGGCCCCCCCCGGTGCGGGGGGCCGCCGGGCTACTGTCAAAGATTCTGTGCCGGAAAGAGCTACCGGAAGATCAGCGCTTTTCCTTGATCTTGGCGGCCTTGCCGCGCAGGTCGCGCAGGTAGTACAGCTTGGCGCGACGCACGTCACCACGGGTCACGACATCGATGTGGTCGATGTTGGGGCTGTGCACGGGGAAGGTGCGCTCGACACCCACACCGAAGGACACCTTGCGGACCGTGAAGGTCTCGCCGATGCCGCCGCCCTGACGCCGGATCACGACGCCCTTGAAGACCTGGATGCGCTCCTTCGAGCCTTCGATGACCTTCACGTGCACGTTCAGGGTGTCACCGGGACGGAAGTCGGGGACATCGCTACGCAGCGACTTCTCGTCGACGAAATCAAGGGTGTTCATTTTCCACCTTTTCGGATTCTTCGCGCGAACAGAGGAACCTGGCGGCTCGCGCTCGACCGGTTCGTGCTCAGTACAGGGGTGCTCCCGGACATGACTCGCCCAAGGCAACCGGTTCATTGTGCCAGACAGGGTGGTCACGACTGAAATCGGGCGGCGCCGGTCACTCGTCGGCGGGCTTGCCGGAACCGGCTTCGGCCCGTCGACGCGGCAGCAGATGCGGGTGCGGTGGTGGCGCGGGCGGGGCCGCGACGACCTTGCGCCGCAACTCGACCTCGGCGGCGGTGCGTGCGTGTTCGACGTCGGGCTTCCCGGCGATCAGATCCTGGATGAAGATCTTGGCCCGGATCACGGGACGACGGTAGCGCCGCTCCCGGGCGATCGCGCGCGACATCGTCTTGGGTCGGTGCCCGTAGCGCCACCGCGCCCACGGCGCTCCCGGGCGGCTCAGCCGGATCGCACCGACCAGCAGCAGCGGGGTGAAGAACATGCCGAACAACCCGGTCCAGATCTTGCCCTTGGCGATCACCATGGCGGCAAGGACGAGGTTGATCGCCACGGTGACGACGATCCCGACGCGCACCCCGACACCTGCCGACTCCCGGAAATCGTCGTAGTCGAGGAAGGTCGCCGGCTGCACCCCGAGCAGCAGCAGCCCCGTCACGGCCAGCGCGACGAACACCGCGTCCACCGAGGTGCGGCCCTGCTCCTCCCAGTACACATCGCGCAGGTAGAAGATCAGCGCGAACTCGTCGAGCACCAGCGCCGCGCCGATGCCGAAGAAGGCGGCGAGCACGCTCGAGGTGACCTGGGTGGAGTCCTCGGCCGTGGCGATCAGGCCGATGCCCGACAGCAGCACCGTGATGACGCCGAACACCATGTGGTGGATGTGGGTGTCACCGGCCTTGAGGTTGCCCGGCCACCACTTCACCTGCGCGCGGATCAAGCGCACGCTGACGCGGATCACCACGAAACCGAGGATGAACCCCAGCAGGAAACAGAGCAGGGGCAGGCGGCCGTGCGCGATCACATCGTCTTCGAGCCACCGTCGCATGCCGCCCGCCCTGTCGTCGACCTACTTGCCGAAACCGGCCCTGCGCAGCGCCTCGGCCATCGAACCGGTCGGTTCGGCAGCCGGCTTGCGCTGATTGCCGCCGCGCGGTTGCGCCTGACCACGGCCCTGCGCGCGGCCGCCGCCCTGACCACGACCGCCCTGGGGACGACTACCCTGGCCGCGCGGCGCACCGCCCCCACGATTGTCCCCCGTGGCGGGCTTGCCCGGTTCGTCATCCAGCCGAAGGGTGAGCCCGATCCGCTGGCGCGCGACGTCGACCTCGAGCACCTTCACCTTCACCACGTCACCGGACTTGACCACTTCGCGCGGGTCCTTGACGAAGGTGTGCGACAGCGCCGAGACGTGTACGAGGCCGTCCTGGTGCACACCCACATCGACGAACGCGCCGAACGCGGCCACGTTGGTGACGACGCCCTCGAGCACCATGCCCGGCTTCAGGTCGGCGACCTTCTCGATCCCGGCGGCGAATTCGGCGGTCTTGAACTCCGGGCGCGGGTCGCGGCCCGGCTTCTCGAGCTCGGCGATGATGTCGCTGACGGTGGGCACACCGAACTTCTCGTCGGTGAACTCGACCGGCTCCAGCGAGCGCAGCACCGAGGTGTTGCCGATGACCTCGGCGATCGGCTTACCGGTTCGCTCGAGAATCCGGCGGACCACCGGGTATGCCTCGGGGTGCACCGCGGAGGTGTCGAGCGGGTCCTCACCCCCGCGGATCCGCAGGAAGCCCGCGCACTGCTCGAAAGCCTTGGGCCCCAGTCGCGGCACCTCGAGCAACGCGGTGCGGCTGCGGAACGGGCCGTTCTGATCACGGTGGGCCACAATGCTTTCCGCGACCGAGCCGGACACGCCGGAGACGCGGGCCAGCAGCGGCACCGAGGCGGTGTTCACGTCGACACCGACCGCGTTCACCGCGTCCTCGACGACGGCGCCCAGCGAGCGCGCCAGCAGTGTTTCGGACACGTCGTGCTGGTACTGGCCGACACCGATCGACTTGGGATCGATCTTCACCAGCTCGGCGAGCGGGTCCTGCAGGCGGCGCGCGATCGACACCGCACCGCGCAGCGACACGTCCATGTCGGGCAGTTCCGCCGAGGCATAGGCCGACGCGGAGTACACCGACGCGCCCGCTTCCGAGACCACGATCTTGGTCGGCTTGTTCTCGGGGATGCGCGAAATCAGTTCGGTGGCAAGGGCATCGGTTTCACGGGAGGCGGTGCCGTTGCCGATCGCGATGAGCTCGACGTTGAATCGGGCGACCAGCGCGGCGAGCACGGCGAGGGACTTCTCGGTCTGGCCCTGCGGCTTGTGCGGGTAGATGACCTCGGTCGCGACGGCCTTACCGGTCGCGTCGACGACGGCGACTTTCACACCGGTGCGGTAGCCGGGGTCCAGGCCCATCGTGGTGCGGGTGCCCGCGGGCGCGGCGAGCAGCAGGTCGCGCAGGTTGGCGGCGAAGACGTCGACGGCGTCCTTCTCGGCGGCCTGACGCAACCGCATCCTGGTATCGATACCGAGACTCACCTGCAGTTTGGTTCGCCATGCCCAGCGCACGGTGTCGAGCAGCCAGGTGTCGGCGGGGCGGCCCTGGTCGGCGATGCCGAAGGCCTTGGCGATGCGGCCCTCGTAGATGGTGCGCGTTCCGGGTTCGGGTTCTTCGGTGTCGGGTTCGAGGTGCAGGGTGAGCACCTCTTCCTTCTCCCCGCGCAGCAGCGCGAGGATTCGGTGCGAGGGCAGCTTGTGGAACGGTTCGCTGAACTCGAAATAGTCGGCGAACTTGGCGCCCGCCTCTTCTTTGCCCGCACGAACCGTCGAGGTGACCTGGCCCCGGTTCCACATCATCTCGCGCAGCTCACCGACCAAGTCGGCGTCTTCGGCGAAGCGTTCCACCAGGATCGCGCGGGCGCCGTCGAGTTGCTCGGCGGTGTAGTTCGCGGGGTCGGTGGTCGGGTCGGTGATGAGCGCGTCGGCCACGGGTTCGTGGCCGGCCTCGCGCGCGATCTGGGCCTTGGTGCGGCGCTTGGGCTTGTAGGGCAGGTAGATGTCTTCGAGGCGGGCCTTGGTCTCGGCGAGCATGATCTGCTCGTGCAGGGCCGGATCGAGTTTGCCCTGGCCGCGGATGGATTCGATGATGGCGCCGCGTCGCTCGTCGAGCTCGCGCAGGTAGCCGAGCCGTTCTTCGAGCTGACGCAACTGGGCATCGTCGAGGCCACCGGTGACCTCCTTGCGGTAGCGCGCGATGAACGGGACCGTCGAACCACCGTCGAGCAGTTCGACGGCGGCGCGGACCTGCGTCTCGCGCACCCCCAATTCGTCGGCGATCCGCCTGCCCACGCTGGCCAGGATGGTCGTGCTGTCGGTCGGAGTGCCGTTCGACGTCGAACGGGCGATCTCGGGCGCTGTCGTCACAGCCGCAGAGACTACAGCTCCCCGCCGACACCCGGCTCGATCCCAGGTCAGCGCACCGTCGTGAGCTCGGGTTCGGTGATCGGGCGATCCAGGAGTGTGTCGGTGCGCTCGCGCAGGAATTTGTCGAACATGGCGGCCACGTAGGAACGCACCAGCGTCGCCATCCGTTCGGTATCGATGGTGCCGATGTACTGCGCGGCAGCGGGCTTGGCAGGGGCGGGGACGAACGCGGGCATGTCGGTGAAGTCGTAGTGCGCCGAATCCGCAATCGCCAGATGGCGTTTCCAGCCGGTGGCCTTACCCCAGAACGCGTCGAACGACGGGTTCCCGTCACCGACCTGCTCGATCTGGGCGCTGGTCAGCACGAGTGTCGGCCTGTCGACGCCCTCGGTGACGGCGCGACCGAATGCTTCGTCGACACCGATCTGGCCGTCCATGTCGACCGCCGCGTCGATGCGGCGGTCGGTGTGCATGGCTTCGACCGCGGTGTAGCCACCCGAGGAATGGCCGACGGCACCGACCCGCTCCATATCGAGTACCAGCCCCAGATCGATGGGTAGCGCGTCCTGCTCGGAATCCGGATTCTCACCACTCGACAGCCGGGTCAGCGAGTCGAGGACGAACCGGAAGTCGAGCAGCCTTGCCGCAATGTACTTTTCGCGGATAGTCGTATCGAAACCGTTCGGTGCGGGTGTGGGTAAGACAATGCGCCCGCCGGGGAACTCGACGGCCGGTCCCGTCTCATAGGTGTGGTCGACGGTCACAACCACGTAGCCACGCGAGGCAAGGTCTTCGGCCAAGCCGGTGCCGAGGACACGCGAAACACCGGCGCCGGGCGTGTACAGCACCACCGGGTAGGTCGTTCCGGCGCGGGCGGGCGCGTCACGATGGGCATGGGTCAGTACGCCGGGAAGTTCGATACCCAGCGTCTTCTCGAGCCCGGGGATCAACTCGGTCGACGCGTAATGTGCCCGCGGGTAACGGTCGACGTCGGTGGCCGGGTAGAAGACCGAAACCATCAGTTCCCGTGTCCGGCCTGCTTCGAACGGGTCCGGTCTGGCGGCGTCGACCAGATGCAGCGTCGTCGTTCCCACCGGCATTTCACCGCCGGGGCGCGGCAGCACAGTGACTCCCGGCCCTGCCTCGACCGTGGCTCCGCTCGCCGCCACCAGCGCGCACATCACTGTCATGACCATCGATACGCGACGGATCACCCTGTCCCCCAGCATATTCGGTGGCGGGCATCGAGCGCCCGCCCGTCGCGAGCACGGTAGCAAACCGCAGCCGTGCCCGCGACGGATCTCAGCGGAGGAGGTCGAGGGCCAGCTCCCGCATCTCGGCCTTGCGGATCTTGCCGGTGACCGTCATCGGGAACTCGTCGACCACGTGCACATAGCGCGGGATCTTGTAGTGGGCGAGGCGACCAGTGCAGAAGTCGCGGATCGCGGCCGCGTCGAGCGGGGCGGCGCCCTCGCGCACACGGAGCCAGACCATCAGCTCCTCACCGTATTTCTCGTCGGGGACGCCGATCACCTGGGCATCGACGATGTCGGGGTGGGTGTAGAGGAATTCCTCGATCTCGCGGGGGTAGATGTTCTCGCCGCCGCGGATCACCATGTCCTTGATCCGGCCGGTGACCGAGAGATAGCCGTCGTCGTCCATCACGCCGATGTCGCCGGTGTGCATCCAGCGGGCGGCGTCGATCACCTCCGCGGTCTTGTCGGGCTGGTCCCAGTAGCCCAGCATCACCGAGTACCCGCGGGTGCACAGCTCGCCGGGTTCGCCGCGCGACACCGTGCGACCGGTGTCGGGGTCGACCACCTTCACCTCGAGGTGCGGTCCGACGCGGCCGACGGTGGCGGTGCGGCGTTCGATGCTGTCGTCGCGCCGGGTCTGGGTGGACACCGGGCTGGTCTCGGTCATCCCGTAACAGATCGATACCTCGGCCATCCCCATTCGGTCGATCACCCGCTTCATCACCTCCACCGGACACGGTGAACCGGCCATGATGCCGGTGCGCAGGCTCGAAAGATCGTGGGACGCACCGTTGTCGAGCTCGGCGAGCATGGCGATGAACATGGTCGGCACACCGTAGAGCGAGGTGCATCGTTCGGCGGCCACAGCGGCCAGCGTGGCGGCCGGATCGAAGGACGGCGCCGGAATCACCACCGCCGCACCGTGTGAGGTGGCCGCGAGGTTGCCCATGACCATGCCGAAGCAGTGATAGTAAGGAACCGGCACGCAGATCCGGTCGGCGCTGGTGTAGCCGCAGAGTTCGCCGACGAAGAAGCCGTTGTTGAGGATGTTGTGGTGGCTCAGGGTCGCGCCCTTGGGGAAACCTGTTGTGCCCGAGGTGTATTGGATGTTGATCGGGTCGTCGGCCGACAGGGTCGCCGCGATGGCGGCCAAGCGCTGCGAGTCAGGTGCCGTCTCGGCCACTTCCTGCCACTGGGGTGTACCGAGGATCAGGACCTGCTCCAGCGCAGGGCAATTCGGACGCACCTGCTCGATCATCGCCACGTAGTTCGAGGACTTGAACTCCGCGGCCGCGATCAGTGCTCGCACCCCGGCCTGCCCGAGGACGTACTCGAGTTCGCTGCTGCGGTAGGCGGGATTGATGTTCACCAGGATCGCGCCGAGCTTGGCCGTCGCGTACTGCACGAGGTACCACTCGGCGCAGTTCGGTGCCCAGATGCCCACCCGGTCGCCGCGCCCGATGCCGCGGGCCGCGAGTCCGGTCGCGACAGCGTCGACGGCTGCCCCCACTTCGCGGTAGGTCCAGCGTCGGCCCGTCGTCCGGTCGACGAGGGCTTCCTGATCGGGACCGGCCGCGATGGTCCGGTCGAGATTCGCGCCGATGGTATCGCCGATCAGCGGGGTACTCGCGGGACCGCTGGCGTAGCTGAGTTCGGACATCACCGGATCTCCTTGCCGCGCAGCAGGAACCGCTGCACTTTCCCGCTAGGGGTTTTGGGCAGACTCGCGACGAAATGTACCCGTCGCGGATAGGCGTGGGCCGCGAATTCGTCCTTCACCAGCTGTTGCAGCTCGGCCACCAGCTCGTCGTCGCCGTCGACACCCTCGCGCGGCACCACGAATGCCTCGAGCACCTCACCCCGCAGCTCGTCGGGCATGCCCACAACGGCGGCTTCGGCGACCTGAGCGTGCATCACCAGCACGCTTTCTACCTCGAACGGCCCGATCCGGTACCCGGCCATGATGATCACATCGTCGTCGCGGGCACTGAAGCGGAAGAATCCGTCGGCATCGCGGGCACCGACGTCGCCGGTCAGATACCAGCGGCCGTCTGCGGTGAACCGCGCCGAAGTACGTTCGGGGTCGTCGAGGTAGCCGAGGAACCACAGCAGCGGGCTGTGGTCGGTGTCGATGGCGACCCGGCCGACCTCGCCGGGCGCTGCCTCGGTGTCTGTGTCCTCGGCGAGCACCGTGCATGCCCAGCCCGGCAACTGTCTGCCCATCGAACCGGTGGGGGCCTCGACGTCGAGGTCGGGGTGCCAGGCGTGGCAGATGACCATGCCGTGCTCGGTCTGGCCGTAGTGGTCACGCACCGCGACACCGAGTGCGTCACGGGACCAGGAAACGACCTCGGGCGTGAGCGGCTCCCCCGCCGATGAGGCCCGGCGCAACGCCACCCCGTCGGGAACCTGCCCGTCGGCGCGCAACGCCCGGTACACGGTCGGTGCGGCGGCGAAATTGGTGACACCGAAGCGGCGCAACACCTCCCAGGTCAGGGGCGCGGAGAAACCGGCATGCAGCAGCAGGCTGCGCACACCGGTGGCCAGCGGTGCCAGGATCGCGTAGTAGAGGCCGTAGGCCCAGCCGGGGTCGGCCGCGTTCCAGTAGACGTCGTCGCCGCGCATGTCCAAGGCGAATTCCTGGTAGGCGTGGAAGGAGGCCAGCGCGCGCACCGGAATCGGTACGCCCTTGGGTGTGCCGGTGGTGCCGCTGGTGAACAGCTGGACCAGCAGGCCGTCACCGCCGACCGCGACCGGGACCGCCCGCGGGTCGTCGGCCCGGTGCGTGTCGAGCAGGTCATGGAAAGACAAGGTGCCGGGCAGGGCTTCGCCGGCGACGATCGTGATGGGCGGGCTCGTCGGCCCGGCAGCCGATCCCGACGAGTCGGGTGCGGCGAGCGGCGGCTCGGCACCCGCACCGATCCGCCCACTCGGTGTGGTCGGGCCGTCACCGGCCGGAAATCCTTCGCTTGCACGCAGTTTCGGTGCCTGGTCGGCATCGGCGACGACAACCCTCGTGTTGCTCGCCGCGAGCCGGAACTCGATGGCAGCGGGCGCGAAGGCGGTGAACAGCAGCACATGCACCGCGCCACGACGCCAGATTCCCAGCAGCGCCACCACCAGGTCGGCGGACTTGGCCATCAGGGTGGCCACCCGGTCGCCCGGGCCGACACCGAGCCCGGCCAGCGCGGCCGCGAACCGCGACGAACGCTCGCGCAACTCCCCGTAGGTCAGGTCGCGGGCGGTCAGGTCGGACTCGACGACCGTGAACGCGATCGCGTCGGCCGGATGCCCGTCACAGAGCAACTCGGCCGCGCACGCCTCGGGGCCGTCGTAGCGGGCGAGCAGGTCGCGTACCCGCGCGTCCAGGTCGGTACTCATCGCAGTTCTCCTCAACACCGTGCCGGTCTCGCATAGAATGTGGCACACCTCACGTTCGCCACTACCCCCGAAAAGGGGTGATCCATGAGCTCCCTGTTGCGTCCCCGCGACGGCGACGCCTTGCGTGCCGAGATCCGCTGGGTGGCGCGCCGGGCGGACGTGCCCGTGGTCTTCGGCGGCCCGGTCGACGAGGACACCTTGCTGCTCACCGAGTTCGTCGGCACCGTCACCACCGGTCTGCGCGGGCTGTCGGTGCTGCGTACCTCCGGCCTCGGTGGGCAGGCGATGCAATACCGCAGACCGGCGGCCGTGGCCGACTACCGCCGCGCACCAACCATCACCCACGACTACGACGCGGCCGTCTCGGGCGAGGGGCTGCGCTCGGTGATCGCCGTGCCGGTTGTGGTCGGGGACCGGCCGCGCGCGGTGCTGTACGCGGCCACCCGTGGCGCGAGCCCCCTCGGCGACCGCGCCGCCGACGTGATCATGGCGGCGGGCAGGCGGCTGGCGAACGAGATCGCCGTGCGCGACGAGGTGGATCGGCGGGTGCGGTTGCTCGAGCTCGCGGAACCGGTCGCCGCCACACCGGCCACCGAGGAGCTGCGCGAGATCCACGCCGAACTGCGTGCGATGTCGGCCGCCGTCGACGATGCCACGCTGCGTGACCGGCTGGCGGGTGTGTCGGCACGACTGGCCGCCGTGATGACCGGAGCACCGGCCGACGAAGCGCCTCGGTTGTCGCGGCGGGAGATCGACGTGCTCGCCCAGGTGGCCCTCGGTTGCACGAATCAGGAAGTGGCGCTTCGGCTCTCACTCGGGGCGGAGACGGTGAAGAGCTATCTGCGGCACGCGATGAGCAAGCTCGACGCAAGCACCCGTCAGGAAGCTGTGGTGACGGCGCGGCGGTACGGGCTGCTCCCCTGAGTCACGCACCTGTTTCCGGACGGAACCAGCAATCCTCGTTCTGGACGATCACACAACGAACAACCCTAAGCAATACCCAAATGTCTTTAGCGCAAAACAATCTCGGCGAGGAATCCGACCGGTACCGTCGATCCGATGACGGAGCCTTTTCAGCTGGCCGGCCTCTCCCTCGACTGCGCCGACCCCGAGTCTCTCGCCCGTTTCTACCTGGGGCTGCTCGGCGGCCGCGTCCTGTGGAACGACGAGCACAGCGTCGGTATCCGCATACCGTCGGGACTGACGATCGCGGCACAGTACGTGGAGGGCTACTACCCGCCGCAATGGCCCGGCACGCCCGCGGTGTACCTGGACCTCGCGGCCGATGCCGACCTGGATCTGTGCGAACAGCACGCGCTGGCGGTTGGCGCCACACCCGCACCGGTACAACAGGATCCGCGCTGGCGGGTACTGCTCGACCCGGCCGGGCATCCGTTCTGCATCACCACGCGGGTGATGGCGAACTAATCGGGCAGCAGGTCGGGCCTGCGCTCGCGGGTCCGCTGCAGCGACTGCTCGCGACGCCAGGCGGCGATCTTCGCGTGATCGCCCGACAGCAGGATCGGCGGCACCTCGAGACCACGCCAGGACACCGGGCGGGTGTAGCTCGGGCCTTCGAGGAGGCCGTCGGAGAACGAATCCTCTTGGTGTGACTGCTGATTGCCGAGTACACCGGGGATCAGCCGGACCACGGCCTCGGTCATCACCAGTACCGCCGCCTCGCCGCCGATGAGCACGTAGTCACCGATGCTCACCTCTTCCACGCGCACGCGGCGGGCGGCGTCGTCGAAGACGCGCTGGTCGATGCCCTCGTAGCGGCCGCAGGCGAACACCAGGTGCTTTTCGGTGGACCAGCGTTGGGCGGTGGCCTGGGTGAAGGGCACCCCGGCCGGAGTGGGAACGACGAGCAGCGCGTCGTCGGGGCATACCTCGTCGAGCGCGTCGCCCCAGACGGTGGGTTTCATGACCATGCCGGGGCCGCCGCCGTAGGGCGAATCGTCGACCGACTTGTGCACATCGTGGGTCCAGTGACGCAGGTCGTGCACACCGATCGAGATCAAGCCCTTGTCGACGGCCTTGCCGAGCAGCGCTGTGCGCAGCGGCTCGAGATATTCCGGGAAGATCGTGACGACATCGAGTTGCACGAATTACTCCGGATCGAGCAGGCCCTCGGGCGGGGTGATGACCACCAGACCGTCGGCGACCGACACGGTCGGCACGATGGCGGTGACAAAGGGAATCAGAATTTCGCGGCCGTCGTCTTCGGCGCGCACCGACAGCAATTCGCCTGCGGCGGAATGCAATACCTCGGTGACCTTGCCGACGACGGTGCCGTCTTCGAGTTCGACGCGCAGACCTTCGAGCTCGTGGTCGTAGAAGGCGTCGTCATCGTCGGACGGGGGCAGGGTTTCGCTGTCGACGACGAACAGCAGCCCCCGCAGCGCGTCGGCGGCGGTACGGTCGTCGACGCCGTCGACGAACACCAGAAGCCGGCCCGAGTGCTCTCGGGCCGACTTCACGGTGAACTCACGGGTCGCCGAGGACTTCGGCATGCGGCCGTGCAGGGTGGCACCGGGAGCGAACCGGGCATCCGGCTCATCGGTGCGCACCTCGACGACGAGTTCGCCGCGCACGCCGTGCGACTTGGCGACCCGACCTACGACGAGTTCCATCTAGGCGTCGGTGTCGACCACGTCGACCCGGATACCCCGGCCACCGATACCGGCGACCAGGGTGCGCAGCGCGGTCGCGGTACGACCACCGCGACCGATCACCTTGCCCAGGTCTTCAGGATGGACATGCACCTCGACGGTGCGTCCGCGACGGCCGGTGAGCAGCTCGACGCGGACGTCGTCCGGGTTGGCGACGATGCCACGAACCAGATGTTCGACGGCGTCGGCAACAACGGCAGTCATTACTCGGCAGCCTCGGTGGCCGGGGTCTCCTCGGCGGCAGCCTCTTCCTTCTTGGCGGCCTTCTTCTTCGGGGTGACGGCCTCGGCGACGGGCTCGTTGTCGGCGGCGGCCAGCGCGGCGTTGAACAGGTCCAGCTTGGACGGCTTGGCGGCCTTCACCTTGAGGGTGCCCTCGGTGCCCGGCAGGCCCTTGAACTTCTGCCAGTCGCCGGTGATCTCCAGCAGACGCTGCACGGACTCGGTCGGCTGCGCGCCGACGGACAGCCAGTACTGCACGCGCTCGGAATCGATCTCGATCAGCGAGGGCTCTTCCTTCGGGTGGTACTTGCCGACCGACTCGATGGCACGGCCGTCACGACGGGTGCGGGCGTCGGCGACGACGACGCGGTACTGGGGGTTGCGGATCTTGCCCAGACGGGTGAGCTTGATGCGAACAGCCATGCTGATCTGCCTCTTTCAGTAGTTTGGTCACCACGCGATTCGGCGACCCACATGGTCTGCGGGTCCGGTTTCGCGCATGAAGTGCGTGACCGCCGCGCGGTACGTAACCGGAGACGGGCTGACACTGTCCAGGGAGGACGGTGGTCCATTGTGCCAGACAGGTCGAGCCCACCTGAAATCGCCCGCTGCGATCGAGGCACTACCGCGGTGCAAGCTGCGCGGTGTCGATAGTCACCGGAACGGGCCCGGGCGCCGTAACCGTCTCCCCGTCAGTGGCGTATACCTTCCGGCGGTAGCCCGATTCGTCGAGGCCGAGCGCCTCGAAGCCGACGCGGTTGCCGACTGTCAGATCGATGATCCATAGGTAGGGCACCCTTGCCTCGGCAAATGCGGCCATCCTGGTGTCGCGCTCTTCGCGTGAAATGTTCCGCGACCGAACCTCCACGGCGAGAATTACGTCCTCTGCCCCACAGCTCACATGGCGCGGGGACCCGCTCGACACGATGACATCCGGGATGACTGCGATGCGAAGCGGCGTGCTGATACGGATCGGCACGGCTTGGAGCACCGTCAGATCGTCCCGGTCGGCCGCCCGCAAGGCAGACCGCATCGCGCCGACCAGCTCATCAGCGATGTACCGATGCACACCACCTGGCGGCGGGCTGACGACCGGGTAGCCCCAGATGAGTTCGAGCCGCGTTCCATCGGTCGGCTGGCCTTCGACGAGCCAATCGTCCACAGCAAGCGGGCCCAACGGGTGGGTCAGCGAAACCTCGACGCTCGTCGTCATCCCTACCGATCTTCCTGGTGTGTGTTGTTCAGCGGTGGTCGGTGACCGGGTTGGGGGTTTTGACGACCATGCCGCGGAGGACGACCCAGAGGGGGTCGGTGAGGGCGGCCGGGGTGGTGCGGGGGTCGTCGGCGTAGACGACGAAGTCGGCGGGGGCGCCTTCGGTGATGGATTCGCGGCCGAGCCAGGTGCGGGCGTTCCAGGAGGCGGCGCCGAGGGCGTCGTGGGGGGACAGGCCCGCGCCGGTGAGGGCGGCGATCTCGTCGGCGATGCGGCCGTGGCGGATGGAGCCGCCCGCGTCGGTGCCCGCGTAGATCGGGACGCCCGCCTCGTGGGCTTTGCCGACGGTGTCGCGGACGCGGCGGTGCAGGTCGCGCATGTGGGCGGCGTAGACGGGGAACTTGGTCGCCGAGTCGGCGATGCCGGGGAAGGTGTCGATATTGATGAGGGTGGGGACCAGTGCGGTGCCGTTGGCCAGCATCAGTTCGATGGTGTCGTCGGTGAGGCCGGTGCCGTGCTCGAGGCAGTCGATGCCCGCGTTGATGAGGCCGGGCAGGGCGTCCTCGCCGAAGACGTGGGCGGTCACGCGGGCGCCGTTGGCGTGCGCGGCGTCGATCGCTTGTTTCAGGATGTCGTCGCTCCACAGTGGGCGCAGGTCCCCCACCGACCGGTCGATCCAGTCGCCGACGATCTTCACCCATCCGTCGCCGAAGCGCGCCTGTTCGGCGACGATCTCGGGCAGGTCGCGTTCGTCGTCGAGCTCGATGCCGAGTTCACGGATGTAGCGCTTGGGCCGCGCGATGTGGCGCCCCGCGCGGATGATGCGCGGCAGTTCGGCGTGCTCGTCGATGAACCGGGTGTCGATCGGTGAGCCGGCGTCACGCAGCAGCAGGGCGCCCGCGTCGCGCTCCGTCTCGGCCTGCTCGATCGCACCCTCGTGCGTCTCGTCACCGCCGCCGTACCGAATACCGACGTGACAGTGAGCGTCTACCAGACCCGGCACGATCCACCCTGTGCGACAGAGGGTTTCGGCCCCCACCACCGGCTCGAATGTCACCGCACCGTCGACCACCCAGAGGTCGAGCTCCTGATCACCGGGAAGAACCACACCACGCAGATGCACACCAACCTCCAGACGTCAGCCTGCCCCCAACCTACCGCCAACACCCCACCCCGAACCCGCCGAAACCACATTCCCAGCCCCCACATTCCCAGTCCGCTACACGACTCCATACGAGCCGTTCACCCGCCACAATCCCGAGCCACGCTGCACCACGCGAGTCGGCCACCACCACAATCCCGCCCACCACAAGAGCCCCTACTACCGCACCCCCATCCCCAAACTGCACCGCCCGAGTCCGCCACCTATCGCACTCCCTGGCCCCCGCGGCACCGCCCGAGTCCACCGCCTACCGCACGCCCAGCCCGCGTGGCAGTACTCGAGTCCGCCACCCAGCCCGCGCGGCACTACTCGAGTCCGCACCTACCGCACACCCGGCCCGCGTGGCACTACTCCAGTCCACCGTCTACCGCACCGCCAGCCCGAACTGCACCGCCCGAGTTGGCCGCCTACCGCGCTCCCCGGCCCACGTGGCACCGCCCGAGTCCGCCACCTACCGCACTCCCTGGCCCACGTGGCACCACTCGAGTCCGCCACCTACCGCACTCCCCGGCCCACGTGGCACCGCCCGAGTCCGCCACCTACCGCACTCCCTGGCCCACGTGGCACCACTCGAGTCCGCCACCTACCGCACTCCCTGGCCCACGTGGCACCGCCCGAGTCCGCCACCTACCGCACTCCCTGGCCCACGTGGCACCACTCGAGTCCGCCACCTACCGCACTCCCCGGCCCACGTGGCACCGCCCGAGTCGGCCGCCTACCGCACTCCCAGCCCACGTGGCACCGGCCCGAGTCGGCCGCCTACCGCAGAGCGCTGCGGCGAGATTGTCGACGAGGGCGTGGATCTCGTTGCGGTCTCTCCCAGCCCACGTGGCACCACTCGAGTCCGCCATGACAGCATTCCCAGCCACAGGGCACCACTCAAGTCCGCCATGACCGCACTCCCAACCCCGCACGACCCGACCTCGAGGAGGGTCCGCCGCGAAGCGGCGCAGCGGCCCGGCCGCGCGAACAGCGCTCGAAGCGCATGCGCGAAGCGCGAGTCTCGAGCGCTGTTCGCGCGGCCCCT
>NZ_JAIWNA010000002.1:1087144-1408863 GCF_020216065.1 Nocardia rosealba | reverse complement strand
CGAGGAGGGTCCGCCGCGAAGCGGCGCAGCGGCCCGGCCGCGCGAACAGCGCTCGAAGCGCATGCGCGAAGCGCGAGTCTCGAGCGCTGTTCGCGCGGCCCCTCAGGGGCCGCGCTCGAGCGCGCCAGCGCTCCAACAAACACAGCCCAATACCTTTGTGGTGCACAAAACACCGAGGGCGTTACACACCACCAGGAATCCGCCAGGTGGCACCACTCGAGCCGTCCAGTCGGGCCGAACCTGCAGTACGTGAAAGCCCCGACCGGTACCCGAGACCACCAGTTCAACAGTCACGAACACTATTCCAAGGCAACCACTTACACGCCGAGCTCACCCACATACCCGTGAAACACAGCTCCCGCATCAAGCATCGCAAGCCCCTGCTCGGTCAGCTTGCCCTCCCATCCGCTCAATGCAGCAATCAGACCCTCGGTACTCCCTGCCCCACGGATCTGCGCAATGACGACCGCGATGTGCTCGAGCCGGTAAAAACCGCGACGGAGAATCGCCGCCAGATGAGCGTCACGACGGTCGGTGGACGTGTACATCCGGTAGCCGGTGGCGGAATCGCGGACAGGCAAGAGGATGCCTGCCGCTTCCCAAGCTCGGAGCGTGGCAGGGGTGAGCCGCAGATGCCCGGCGAGTTCACCAATGGTGTACGCAGCTTCGGAATCCACTGTGGAGAAGGATGATTCGCTCGTGAGGTGGTCGACCGCGCGGCGGACAGAGGCGAGAGTTTCGCGGTCCTCGAGTAGACGAGCGTGAGCACGGTCGATCTCGGTGAGAGCCGTGTCGAGGCGGTCGTCGTGCAGCGCACGCATGATGCGACTCGCGGTGGCATGGCCGAAGGCGGAGATCAAGGTGAGGTAGGTGCGCAGAGCGGCCGCGTGGAGCTCTGTGTAGACGCGGTAACCGGCGGGGGTGCGGTCGGCGGGTGGGAGACACCCGTCCTGTTCGTAGTTGCGCACCGCCTGGGTGGAGATGCCGTGCTCCTGGGCCAGATCCGACGGACGCAGATTCCTCACAGTTTGAGACTTTACTCGGCTATTATCGAAGATAAGCCTGGCCAGGTTTACACCGTTTCTTCAACGATACGATGTACTCATATGAATCAGAGAATCTGGAACACCATCCCGTCCACCTGCGAGCTCCTCGCATTCGGCGAACCCACGCACAAGGAACCGGGCTTCGCGGCCGTGCGCAACGAATTGTTCGGCGAACTGGTAGACGGAGGTTTCCGGTCCATCGCCCTGGAAACGGACCGGGCCGCCGCCCTCACCGTGGACGACTATGTACGCCACGGCGTCGGCACCCTCGACGAGGTGATGAGGACCGGGTTCACGCATGGTTTCGGCGCCTTCGACGCCAACCGGGAACTGGTGACCCGGCTACACGCCCACAACACCGAACTGCCGCCCGAGGACCGCGTGAGCATCCACGGTTTCGACGGCGCGATGGAAACCATGTACGCACCGAGTCCGCGCCCATACCTCGAATATGCCTGCGACTACCTGCAACTCGACCTCGACATCGGCGAGGTGGCCGGTGCGGACGACCGATGGAATCGCACCGAGGCGATCATGGACCCGGCCGTCTCGGTGGGCGCGGGCACCGATGCCGCGCGCCTGCGCGTCATCGCCGACGACCTGCTCGTCCGCCTCCATGCCAAGGCACCGGAACGAATCGCCGCCACCTCGCTCGACGAATGGCGCAAGGCCGCAGTCCATCTCACCACCGGACTCGGGCTGCTGCGCTACCACGCACGAGCCGCCGACCCTCTTCCCGACGACGAACGGTGGTCGGCGTTGTCCGCCACCCGCGACGCCCTGATGGCCGAGAACCTGCTCGACATCCGCACCGTCGAGAGTTCACGCGGCCCGACCCTGGTGTGCGCCCACAACCTGCACCTGCGCCGCACCTCGAGCATCATGCGAATGGGTCCGATGAATCTCACCTGGTCGGGCGCGGGCGCGATCGTCGCGGCACTGATGGGGCAGCGCTACCAGGCGATCCTCGGCAGCCTCGGGCGCAGCGCCGGCCTGGAACTCGGCGAACCCGACCCGGGCACGTACGAGGGCATACTCCAGAAGGCAACACCCACTTGGGGGTTGGTGGCCGCCGATACCCTCGGCAATGCCGAAATCCGGACGGATACGAAACCCGAACAGGGCTACTTCCCCTTGGATCCCGACACCATCGAGGGTGCGGACGTGATCCTGCACCTGGCGGAGGGAAGCGCCACCAGTCTCGCCGACTGGGGCTAGAGCCCACTGCCGGGTCGCGCGGTCGCGTAGGCGAACCCTGGGCCGGCGGTGCGGGCATGCACCGCCGGCCCCTTCGGCTCAGGTCGCCTGGCTCACCGACGACATGTGGAAGTCCGGAATCCGCAACGGGGGCATAGCCGTTCGACTGAACCAGTCCTTCCATTCGCGAGGAAGAGTGATCTCGGTCGCGCCTGCTTCCGAGACCCGCCGCAACAGGTCGAGGGGGCTCTCGTTGAAGCGGAAGTTGTTCACCGCGCCGGTGACTTTTCCGTCTTCGACGAGGTACACACCGTCGCGGGTGAGGCCGGTGAGCAGCAGGGTTGCCGGATCGACCTCGCGGATGTACCACAGGCAGGTGAGCAGCAAGCCGCGTTCGGTGCGGGCGATCATGTCGTCCAGGGTGGCGTCGCCGCCGCCGGTGAGCAGCAGGTTCTCGCCGGGAACCGTTGCGGTGGTGCCGAATTCGGCGGCGGTGGCGCGCGGGTAGATCAGCGATTCGATGGCGCCGCCGGAGATCCAGTCGACACGCCGCGCGGACAGACCGTTGTCGAATACCGACAGCGACTCCGACGAGGAGGGTGTCGCCACGAACGGCCGGTACTCGAGGCCGCTCGCCTTCGGGTCGGAATACAGGGTGAGCGGGAGGTCGGTGAGTCGCTCACCGACACGCGTGCCGCCCGCACGGGCGAAGGCGTTGTGCCCTTCCTGGGCGCCGCGACCCTCCATGCTCCACGCCATGTAGATCATCAGATCCGCGACAGCCGAGGGCGGCAACAAGGTTTCGTAGCGGCCCGCGGGCAGGTCGACCCGGCGGGCGGCCCAGTCGAGGCGCCGCGAGAGCTCCGACAGCAGCCCGGGTGTGTCCACATCGACGAAATCGGGTGTCCCGACGCCGACCCAGGCGCTGGCGAGATCGCTGCCCTCCCCGCGCTTTCCATTGATCTCGACCGACCCCGTCGGCTGGGTGAACCGGCGGCGGATGCCCGTGGAGGTGCCGAGCCAGGTGGTGTGCACCTGGTGGTGGGCGAAACCGTAGAGCCGGTCGGTGCCGTCGAACCCGGCCGACAGATCGCGCGCCAGCCCGGCGAACACCTCGATCCCGGTGCTACCGGGCGCCTGCTCCCAGGTGGCCGAATCGTCCTCGGTCGGCTCGAGCAGCGGCATGGCGTCCTGGGCCGGTTCGGCCGTGCGCGCGGCCTCCTCACCGGCCCGCACGACGGCCGCGATGTCGGCCGGATCGACACTGGTCGACGAGATCGAGCCCACCCGAGCTGAGTTCGGTCCGTCGCGGAAGATCGAGATCACCGCCCACGACCGCGACACCGACGAACCGTTGGTGGTCATCGAATTACCGGCCCACCGCAGGGACGCCTCGTGCGCGTCGGTGACGAGCACGATCGCCTCGTCGGCCGTCGACGCGGCAAGTGCTTGCTCGACCACCGCCCCCGCCGGAAACACACTCGCGCTCACTGGCCGCCCTCCGTCCGGGTGTTGAGAATATTGACCCCGCGCACCAGCACCGACGGGCAACCGTGACTCACCGCCGCCACCTGACCCGGTTGAGCCTTACCGCAATTGAACGCCCCACCCAGCTGCCACGTGCTCGGCCCGCCGACCGCCTCCATCGACCCCCAGAAATCGGTTGTCGTGGCCTGGTAGGCGACATCACGCACCTGACCGGCCAGCTCCCCGTTGCGGATCCGGAAGAACCGCTGTCCGGTGAACTGGAAGTTGTAGCGCTGCATATCGATCGACCAGGATTTGTCGCCTACGACGTAGAGGCCGTCCTCGACCCGCGAGATCAGCTCGGCAGTGCTCGTGTCGCTGTCGGGATCCGGTTGCAGCGACACATTGGCCATCCGCTGGATCGGTACATGGTGCGGCGAATCGGCGTAGGAGCAGCCGTTGGAGCGGTCCAGGCCGAGGCGCGGGGCGAACACGCGGTCGAGTTGATAGCCGACGAGGACACCGTCGCGCACCAGATCCCACCGCTGGCCAGCCACACCCTCGTCGTCGTAGCCGACGGTGGCCAGCCCGTTCACCTGCGTGCGGTCACCGGTGACATGCATGATCGGTGTGCCGTACCGCAAGGTGCCGAGCTTGTCGGGAGTGGCGAACGACGTACCCGCATAGGCGGATTCGTAGCCGATCGCCCGGTCGTACTCGGTGGCGTGCCCGATGGATTCGTGGATGGTGAGCCACAGGTTGGTCGGGTCGATCACCAGATCTGTCGGCCCGGCAACGACCGAAGGCGCCTTCACCTTCTCGGCCAGCCAGCCGGGGATCCGCGCGAGTTCGTCTGCCCAGTCCCAGGTTCCGTCGGCGCCGGTGACGTACTCCCACCCGCGGCCCGCGGGCGCGGCGAGCGTGCGCATGGTCTCGAACACCCCGGCCGCGGCGTCGACGGTCACCGCTTCCAGTTCCGGATGCAACCGCACCCGCTGCTGGGTGATCGATGATCCCGCGGTGTCGGCGTAGAAAGTCTGTTCCTTGACCTGCAACACCGAGGCGGTGACGTGGTCGACACCGTCGGCCGAGGACAACCGCCCCGAATAGTCCTGCAGCAGCGCCACTTTGTCGGCCGTCGGCACCGCGAACGGATCGAGATCGTAGGCCGACACCCAGGACACGTCGTCGTAGACTGGTTCGTCGGCCAGCTCCACCCGCTCCCGGTTCAGCGAACGCAGAGCTCGCGCGACGGTCACCGCGCGACGCGCTACCTCGGTGGCGGTGTCGGGGGTGAGGGCGGCGTGGGACGCGAAACCCCAGGTGCCGTCGACGATCACACGCACCGCCAACCCGAGTTCGGTGGCATCGGTGACCGCCTCGACCCGGCCGTCACGCAACCGGATCGACTGGGTCACCAACCGCTGCACCCGTAGATCGGCGTGTTCGGCTCCCGCCGCGCGGGCCGCCGACAACGCGGCCTCGGCCAGCGCGGCGAGCCCGAGCGCGCGGAACTCTTCGTCCACCTCGTGTGAAGTCGTGGTACTCACCGCGACTACGCTAGCGGCTCCCACCGACACGTGCCCAGGCCTGCGTGAAAACCGGGCCGTGGCAGCGACAACCGTGACGCGCGGGCCCCGATCCTCCCGCCGGAGATCCCGCGGATGCCGTAGGGTGCCCGCCGTGCCGCCATCTGCCCTCCGCGATCGAAAAAGGGAACGAACCCGTCGTGCGATTCTGCTGGCCGCCGTCGAATTGTTCGAGGCAGCAGGCTATGAGGAGACCACCGTCGCCGAAATCGCGGCCGCGGCCGAGGTCGGCACCCGGACCTTCTTCAACTACTTCGCCAGCAAGGAAGAACTGCTCTTTCCCGAACCCGACGACCGCGTGCGCGCGGCGGTCGCGGCCATCGCCACCCGCAGGCCGGGGGAGCGACCCGTCGAGGTGTTGCTGCGTGCCCTGCGCGCAGCGGGCGACAACCCCGGCGAACACCTCGTCGACGACCTGGGCGCCCGCATCGCCGCCCTGCGCGCCCGCGTCTCGCGCACCGTTCCGTCGGTGAGCGGTCGGGCCGCGCATGCCCAGCTCGTCGCCCAGCGCGAGATCGCCAGGCAACTGCACCTGGCGTTTCCCCACGAACTCGACGAGGTCGGCGCCGCCGCCCTGGTCGGCGCCGTGGTCGGCGCGGTCTCGGGCGCGTTGACGGTGCTGTTCCAGCAACCGCAGCACAGCATCGACGACGGTGAACGCCTGCACCGCAAGATCCACGAAACCACTTCGCGGGTGCTGCAACCGTGGCTGGCCGCCCAACCCGACGCGGTGCGCTAGGCGAACTGCTGCCAGCCCAGCCGCACCACCATCACCACGACGACAACCAGCAGCACCACCCGGACGAAGCCCGCGCCCTTGGCCAGCGCCATCCGCGAACCCACAACGGCACCGGCGATATTCGCCACCGCCATGCCCGCGCCGAGCCCCCACAGCACGTGCCCGGTGGCGCCGAGATACAGCAGTGCGCCAACGTTCGACCCACAATTGATGACCTTCGCCATCGCCGCGGCGCGCACGAACTCGGTGCCGAGCAGGGTGGCGAAGGTGATGATGAGGAAGGTTCCGGTGCCGGGGCCGAGCAAACCGTCGTAGAGGCCGATGAGGCCCGAGGCGAGCGCGACGACCAGGATCACCTTGCGTCGCGTCGGTGGGTGCGTCGCCATCGTCAACCCGACCTTCGGGCGCAATGTCACGAAGATCGCCACGCCGACGAGCACGACCATCACCATCGGGATGAACAGTTCGCGGTCGATGAGCGACACGGCCGCCGCACCGCACGCGGCGGTGATCGCGGCGATCACCCCACCGGGCACCAGCACCTTCCACTGCATCGGCACCTTGCGCGCGAAGGTCAGTACCGCCGTGGCTGTTCCCGCCAGCGCGGCCATCTTGTTCGTGCCGAGCGCCGTCTGCGGTGCGATGCCGGGGGCGACCAGCAACAGGGTGGGCAGGATGATCAGCCCGCCGCCGCCGACCACCGCGTCGACCCAGCCCGCCGCCGCAGCGGCTACCAGTAGCACCGTCCAGTCTCCGAGTTGCACGCGTCAAGGCAATCAAGATCACGGCCGGAAAGCCAGCGGGCGCCTAGGCTTGGCCGGTGCGCCGGTTCAGTCTGTGGCTTCGTGGCCGACCCATCGTCGCCGACTCCCTCCTCGCGGCGATGCTGCTGTGCTTCGACGTCCTCGGCGTGGGCGAGGCCAGGAACAAGGTCGTCTACCTCGCGCTGTCGGTGCTGTTGCCGTTGCCGGTGGTGCTGCGCCGTCTGTACCCGCGAGCGATGGCCGCGGTGTTGCTCGTGCTGTCGCTGCTGTGCACGTTCACCGCCTACCTGTTGAACGAGAGCACCGCACCGCACGTGGCGCTGATCGGGCTCGGGGTGATGCTCTACACGCTGGTGGCCTACGTCGGACGCCGTGACGGGCTGATCTATGTCGGCTTCCTCGCCCTCGATCTGGGTCTGTCGGTGCTGCTGGTGCGGGAGCCCAAGGGCGGCGACCTGATCCTCGTCGGCGCCATCTACGCGCTGTGCTGGACGCTGGCGGAGTTCAACGGCGCCCGGCACGCCTACGACGCCGAGGTCGCCGCGCGGCTCGCCGTCGCCGACTACGACAAGGAACGCCGCGCCCACGAGGCCGTCGCCGCCGAACGCACCCGCATCGCCCGCGAACTCCACGACGTGGTCGCGCACGCGGTGAGCGTCATCATCGTGCAGGCCGACGGCGCGAAATACGCCCTGCGCACCGACCCGGACGCCGCCGAACGCGCGCTGTCGACGATCGCGGGCACCGGCCGCGACGCCCTGCGCGAACTGCGCCGCACCGTCGCCCTGTTACGCACCGAGCACGCACCCGAACTGCTGCCCCAGCACGGCAGCGCGGGCATCGCGCAACTGGCGCAGATGATGCGTGAGGCCGGCCTGGCCGTCGACCTCGAGCTCACCGGCGAACTCGACGACATCGCTCCCGAGGTGAGCCTCGGCGTGCACCGCATCGTGCAGGAGTCGCTCACCAACACCCTCCGGCACGCCGGTGCGAGCGCCAAGGCCGTGGTGCGGGTGCAGCGCGGCGCCGAGGAGATCCTGGTCGAGATCACCGACAGCGGCGGAGTTCCCGTGCAGGAGAGCTCGATTCACGGTGGCGGTATGGGCCTGGTCGGCATGCGCGAACGCGTCGCGGTGCTCGGCGGCACCCTGCACGCGGGCAAGCTGCCCGACGGGCGTTGGCAGGTGAGCGCCCGCCTCCCGCTACGCGCCGAAACCGATTGAACGGGCCGTTAGGGTGAGGGAATGCCGATCAGTGTGCTCGTGGTGGACGATCAGGAACTCATGCGGATGGGCCTGAAAATGGTCCTCGGCGCCCACCCCGACATCGAGGTCGTCGGCGAAGCGGCCAACGGCGAGGAAGCCGTGCGCCGTGCGGGGGAACTACGTCCCGACGTCGTGCTGATGGATGTGCGCATGCCGGTGGTCGACGGCGTCACCGCCACCGGCCGCATCGTCGCCGCCGGTGACGGCGTGCGCGTGCTCGTGATGACCACCTTCGACCTCGACGAACACGCCCTCGGCGCGCTGCGCGCGGGGGCGAGCGGCTTCCTGCTCAAGGACACCCCGCCGGAAGACCTCGTCTCGGCGATCCGCAGTGTCGCCGCCGGTGACGCCGTGGTGTCACCCAAAGTGACCAAACGCCTGCTCGACCGCCTCGTCGCCGACGACCCGGCCGGGCTGCGCGACCCGTCGGTGCTCGACGTGCTCACCGTCCGCGAACGCGAGGTGCTCGAGCAGATCGCCGCCGGACAGAGCAACGCCGAGATCGCCGCCGCACTGTTCCTGTCCGAAGCCACCGTGAAGACACACGTGGGCCGGGTGCTCACCAAACTCGGGCTGCGCGACCGGGTGCAGGCGGTGGTGCTGGCGTACGAGACCGGGCTGGTGCGGCCCGGAGGGTGAGTGATCGGCCACGGGCCGGGAGAAAAAACGCGTGCTCGTGCGTTGAACGGGTAGATCGTCCGAAAGGATCACCATGACCGCCCTGCTGTTCGTGCTCTACCTCGTCGTCGAGATCGCCGCTCTCGTCGGCCTCGCCCAGGTGATCGGGGTCGGGTGGGCGCTGCTGGTGCTCGTCGCGGTCTCCGGTGTGGGACTGGCCCTGCTCGCCAAACAGGGGCGGCGGGTGTTCGACCGGTTCCGCCGGGCCTCGCGCGGTGAGTTGAGCGCGGAGAGCGCGGTCGCCGACGGGCTGCTCGTCGCGACCGGATCGGTCCTGCTGTTCGTGCCGGGGCTGGTCACCGGGGTGCTCGGGCTGCTCGCCCTGTTCCCGCCCACCCGCGCGCTGCTGCGCCCGGTCCTCGAGAAGCTCGGCACCCGGCGCTTCGGCCCGCTGCCCTCGTTCGCGCCTTCGCCCTACCGTGGCGTGGTCGTCGACGCCGGGGGTGACGTGGTCGACGGCGACGTCGTCGGCCAGTGGTACGACGACGGTCACACCCGCGGCCCCCGCGCGCTGGGTTCCGCCTGACCGGCCCGCGCCGACGGTCTACAGTGACCCGCATGGCCACCGAGCAGATCACCGTCACGGTGAGCGAGGAACTGGCCGACGCGGTACGCCGAGCGAGTACCGCTGCCGGACAGTCGATGTCGGACTTCACCACCGCCGCGTGGCGGTTGGAACTGATCGCCGCCCGAGCGGGCGGACACACACCGGCGGGACTCGGCGACGCCGACGTGTGCGCCGTGCTGTCCCTGCCGACCTGACGATCCGCCGATACGGCAGACTGGGGCACCGTGAGTACCCAGTTGCTGATCGGCGGTCGTTTCTACAGTTCCAGTTCCCCGGACGCGACCGCGATGGCGGTCACCGACGGCACCGTGGTGTGGCTCGGCGCCGAGGCGCCCGGGCGTGCCATGCACCCCGACGCGGAGATCATCGACCTCGACGGCGCGTTCGTCGCGCCCGCGTTCGTCGACCCGCACGTCCACGTCACCGCCCTCGGACTGCGGCTCACCGGGCTGGATCTGCGCGGCGCGCGCTCGCTGGCCGACCTCCTGGACGCGGTGCGCGCCCACGCCGCGCGGCAGCCCGACGGGGTGATCATCGGAGACGGCTGGGACGACACCACCTGGCCCGAGCAGCGGCCGCCGACGGTCGCCGAACTCGACGAGGCCGCCGGGCCGGGCAGGCCGGTCTACCTCGCGCGCATCGACGCGCACTCGGCCGTCGCGTCGTCGGCGCTGCTCGACGCCGCCGGTGAGACCGGCGACCGTGGCGAACCGCTGCGCGCCGACGCCCACCACCGGGTACGTGCCGTCGCCCTGGCCGGACTGTCTCGCGCCCAACGGGATTCGGCCCGCACCGCCGCCCTCGACAGCGCCGCCGCGCACGGCATCGTGGCCGTGCACGAATGCGCCGGACCCGACATCTCGAGCCGCGACGACGTGCGTGAACTGCTCGCCTTCGACCACGGCGTGCAGGTGCGCGCCTACTGGGGCCAGGCCGTGCGCGGCGCGGACGAGGCGCGCGCGCTGCTCGGCGAACTCGGCGTGCACGGACTCGGCGGCGACCTGTTCGTCGACGGGTCGCTCGGCTCACACACTGCGCTGCTGCGCGAACCGTACGCCGATGCCGCCGACTGCGGGAAGAACTTCCTCGACGCCGATTCCGTCACCGACCACCTGCGCGCCTGCACCGAAGCCGGGATCCAGGCCGGGTTCCACGCCATCGGCGACGCGGCCATGGACCTGGTGGTCGACGGATTCGCCCGGGTCTCGAGCGAACTCGGCGGCCCCGCCGTCGCCGCGCGCGGGCACCGGGTCGAGCACGCCGAGATGACCGACGCCGCCGCGATCGAACAGCTCGCCCGGCTCGGAGTGATCCTGTCGGTGCAACCGGGCTTCGACGCCGCCTGGGGCGGAACCGACGGCATGTACGCCACCCGCCTCGGCGCTGAGCGCGCCGCCGGGCTCAATCCGTTCGCCGCGATGGCGGCCGCCGGGATCTCCCTAGCGATCGGCTCCGACGCCCCCGTGACGACTCTGAATCCCTGGGTGCAGATCCGTGCCGCGGTGCACCACCGCACCTCCGGCCACGGACTCTCACCGCGCGCCGCCTTCGCCGCCGCCACCCGTGGCGCCTGGCGCGCGGGCGGTGTCCGCGACGGGATGGCGGGCACCCTCGTCCCCGGTGCCCCCGCGTCGTACGCGATCTGGGACGCGGGCGATCTCGTCGTCGCCGCGGCCGCCGACACCGTCCAGCGCTGGTCGACCGACCCACGTTCGCGCGTCCCCGGCCTGCCCGCCCTCGATCCGGACGCGCCCCTGCCGACCTGCCTGCGCACCGTGCACAACGGCACGACCATCTACGCGGCCTGAGCCGACCCGCCACGAATCACGGAGCGCGACAGCATGATCGACCCCGCCACCGGCGACCGGCCCCTACCCACCGAGCCATCGGGACCGGCCGAGGGACCTGCGTATCCCGGCGACAAGGAGCACGAAAGTCCTTCCGTGCCGGAAGCGGGCACTGTCGACGTCCGCTCCACTGAGCCGGGAAGGTCGACGCACCGGCCCGCATCCGAAACGAGCGATACTCACGGACCTGACGGCACGTCGCCGTCGGAGCGGAGCGCGGGGCGGGAAGGCGATGCCGGTTCCGATCGAGCGGTGGGGACGGCGACGGCTGGGGCCGTGTTCGGGCGGATGGCCCTGGCGGTGCTCGGTGGGGTGCTGCTGTTCGCCAGTTTTCCGCCGCGGCCGCTGTGGTTTCTCGCGCCGTTCGCCGTCGCGCTGCTGACGCTCGCCGTCCACGGAACGAGCAGGGTGCGGGCCGCGTTCGGGTACGGGATGCTCGGCGGGTTGGCGTTCTTCCTGCCGTTGCTGCCGTGGACCGGGATCTACGTGGGCCCCGTGCCGTGGCTGGCGTTGTCGACGGCGTGCGCGGTGTTCTTCGGGCTTTGGGGCGTGCTCGCGCGGTGGCTCGGCGGACTCCGCGGATGGCCCGTGTGGCTGGCGCTGGCGTGGACGGCGACCGAATGGGCGCGCTCGAATGTTCCCTTCGGGGGATTCCCGTGGGGGAGAATCGCTTTCGGGCAGGCCGACGGGTGGTACCTGCCCCTGGCGGCCTACGGTGGCGCCCCGCTGATCGGCTTCGCGGTGGCCCTCACCGGCACCGCGCTCGCCGCCCTCGTGCTGCGGGTGCGCGCCGGACAGCGCACTGTCGACAAGGGCATCGCGCTGACCGGTCTCGCCGTGATCGTCGCGCCGCTGGCCGGGCTCGCGCTGCGCCCCACCCTGCCCGCCCCCGACGACGGTCTGCGCACGATCACGGTCGCCGCCATCCAGGGCAGCGTGCCCCGGCTCGGCCTCGACTTCAACGCTCAGCGCCGCGCCGTCCTCGACAACCACGTCCGGCGCACCGAGGAACTGGCCGACAGCGTCGCACGCGGCCTGGAGCGCAAACCCGACATCGTGATCTGGCCCGAGAACTCCTCCGATATCGACCCGCTGCGCAATGCCGACGCCGCCGCCGTCATCACCCGCGCCTCCGAGCGCATCGGTGCCCCGATCCTCGTCGGCGCGGTCCTGGTGAACGGCGACCGGACCACCACCAACTCGGTGATCGTCTGGAACGGTGCCGCCGGACCGGGGGAGCGCCACGACAAGAAAATCATCCAACCGTTCGGCGAATACCTGCCGATGCGAAGTTTCTTCCGTTTGTTCTCTTCCTATGCCGATCGTGCGGGGTATTTCGTACCCGGCCACGGCGACGGCACCGTCACTGCCGCGAATGTCCGAATCGGCGTCGCTACCTGTTATGAGGTCGCCTTCGACCGGGCATTCCGGGAATCCCTTGCCGCGGGCGCGCAATTGCTGACTGTCCCGACCAACAACGCCACCTTCGGCGAGAGTGAAATGACGTATCAGCAATTGGCGATGTCGCGGGTGCGCGCGGTCGAACACGGACGGGCGCTCGTGGTCGCGGCAACCACCGGGGTCAGTGGAATCATCACCGCCGACGGCACTCTCACGCAGCACTCCGACCAAGTCGTCCCCGCGGCGCTGGTCGCCCAGCTACCATTGCGCGACACGGCGACGATCGCGACCAGGACCGGTGCGGCGCCCGAACTGGCGTCCGTTATCCTGACCGCGATCGGCGCGGGACTGCTCTTGGCCCGCCGCCGCCGAGCTAACCAGACGCAGGTTATGCGCGGCTCAGGAAATTCTGAATAAGCGGTTTGTTTTAACCCGGGGGAAGCGGCATCGAGTTGCTGCTACAGGGGTGTAATTCGTTGAGCGCGAAATAAATCCAGATCGGTAGCCATCCGGCCGCCGGAGTACTCCGAATCATGGGCGTGGATAGCCACGCCCTGGGCCGTCGTGTGCCCGGGCGCTGCTCGGGGAGTCGTGACACACCAGAACGGAGTGCTTGATGAGTTCATTGGCCACCGACCGCGTCAGCTCATGCGTCACCGACGAGGACTCGAGCCAGCCGTTCGCTTTGTCGCCCGGTCAGACGGCGCTGTGGTACGCGCAACGGATCAGGCCCGACATTCCGCTCACGATCGCGCACTACGTGGAACTGCACGGCGATCTCGACCCGGGCAGGCTGCTCTACGCCATCGAGCGATTCGGCGCCGAATCCCAGGTGGGACACGTGCGCCTACTCGAGATCGACGGCGTACCCCATCAGCGCGTCGATCCGAGTTGGCGGCCCGGCTGGGCCCGTATCGATCTGCGCGGCGAGCCCGATCCGCGCGCGGCCGCACTACGGTGGATGAACGAGCACGCCAGCACGCCCATCGACATGGAGAACGAGCCGCTCACCATCAATGTGGTGCTGCGTATCGGGGAGCGCGACTGGTTCTGGTATGAGCGCGGTCACCACATCGTGATCGACGGATACGGGGCGATGAACGCGCTCGCGCGCACCGCCGAGATCTACACCGCGGTCGGCGAGCAGCGCGAGCCCTCCGTGTCGCGCGCCGCCGCACTGGTCGACCTCTACGCCGACGAGTCGCGCTACCGCGAGTCCAGCCGATTCCACGCCGACCGCGAGTACTGGATGCAGCAACTCGCCGGTGTCGGCGAGCCGATGACTCTGTCGTCGGTGACGGCGACCGGCGACACCCACGACCCCGGCCGTCACCGCGCGACCGCCGTGCTCGACACCGACCTCGACACCCTGCTCACGCAGGCGATCACCGCGCACAATTCGGCCAATTCCGCGCTCATCGTCGCTGCCCTCGCCGCCTACGTCCGCTCGGTCACCGGCAATCCCGACGTGGTGCTGAGCCTGCCCGTCTCGGCGCGCACCACCGTGGCGTTGCGCCGCTCGGCGGGTGTGGTGTCCAACGTCGTTCCGCTGCGCGTGCGTTTCGACGAGAACACCACCGTCGCCGATGTGGTGCGCCAGACCGAACTGCAGATCACCGGCGCCCTGCGGCACCAGCGCTACCGCTCCGACGACATCCGCCGCGACTGCGGCTACTCGCGCGACGCACGTGGGTTCTTCGGGCCGATGGTCAACATCATGCTGTTCCACGACGAGCTGAAATTCGGTGATATCACCGGTCAGCTGCACGTGCTGGCGACCGGCCCTGTCGAAGACCTGTCCATCAATATCTACAACGGCGACGGCGGCCGCATCCAGCTCGACTTCGAGGCCAACCCCCGCCTCTACGGCGAGACCGAGAATTCGGCGCATCACGCCCGCTACCTGGACTTCCTCGCCCGGTTCCTGGCCGCCGCCCCCGACAGCCCGGCTCACGCGCTCAACGCCATCACCGCGACCGAACGCGAACGCGTGCTGCGGGAATGGAATGCCACCGAGATCCCGGTGCCCACCGGCACGCTCGTCTCGCTGTTCACCGACCAGGTGCGACGCAGCCCGCACGCCGTCGCGCTCGAGTACGGTGACCGCGCCATCGGCTACACCGAACTGTCCGAACGGGTGAACCAGCTGGCCCGCGAACTCATCGCGCGCGGTGCGGGCCCGGAGACCACCGTCGGCTTGTGCCTGCACCGCAGCATCGAGATGGTGATCGGTATGTACGCCGTGCTCGCCACCGGCGCCGCCTACCTGCCGATCGATCCGGAGCATCCGGTCGATCGCATCGATGCCGTTGTGGCACAGGCGGAACCGGTGTGTGTGCTGACCGCCGCTCGCGATGGTGTGCGGCTGCCCGCAGGTGCTGTGCGCGTGGATCTGGACACGCTCGACGTCACCGGGCACGACATCGCCCCCATCACCGACGCCGACCGCCGTGCGCCGCTGCGGCCCGAACACCCGGCCTACGTCATCTTCACCTCGGGATCCACCGGTAAGCCGAAGGGTGTGGCGGTCACGCACGCCGCCATCGTCAACCGGCTGCGGTGGATGCAGGCCGAATACCCGCTCGACCACAGCGACGCCGTGCTGCAGAAGACCCCGGCCACCTTCGACGTGTCGGTCTGGGAGTTCTTCTGGCCGTTGCAGGTCGGGGCTCGGCTGGTCGTCGCCGCACCCGGCGGGCACCGCGATCCGGCGTACCTGGCGCGAATCATCACCGAGAAGTCGGTCACCACAGCGCATTTCGTGCCGTCGATGTTGTCGTTGTTCGTCACCGATCCGCGCGTGCGCGGCGGTGCGAACCTGCGGCGGGTGTTCTGCAGCGGTGAGGCGCTGCCCGGCGCCACCGTCGCCGACTTCCATGCCGCGCTGCGCGGGCCGGAGCTGCACAACCTGTACGGGCCGACCGAGGCCGCTGTCGACGTCACCTACTGGCCGTGCCCGGTCGGGGCGACCACCGTGCCGATCGGCTCGCCGGTGTGGAACACCAAGACCTATGTGCTCGATCCGCAGCTGCGCCCGGTCCCGCCCGGCGTGGTCGGCGAGCTGTACCTCGCGGGCACCCAGCTGGCGCGCGGCTACCTCGGCAGGCCCGATCTGACGGCCGATCGGTTCGTCGCCAACCCGTTCACCCCCGGGCAACGCATGTACCGCACGGGCGACCTGGCCCGCTGGCAGCTCGACGGCGGCGTCCTGGAATACCTGGGGCGCACCGACTTCCAGGTCAAGATCCGTGGTCTGCGCATCGAGCTCGGCGAGGTCGAGTCCGCGTTGCTCGCCCAGCACGGTGTCGCCCGTGCCGTCTGCGTGGCGCGGACCAGCCGCACCGGCGACGACGAACTCGTCGCCTATGTGGTCGCCGCACCGGGCGCCGCCGCACCGGAGGTGGCGGCCTTGATGGCGGCGCTGCGCCGGGCGCTGCCCTCCTACATGGTGCCCTCGGCGCTGGTCGTGCTCGACGAACTGCCGCTGAGTGCCAACGGCAAGGTCGACCGCAAGGCACTGCCCGCCCCCGAGGTGGGTGTGCGGGTGACCACCGGGGCGGACGCACCGCAGACCGAGCTGGAATGCGCGCTCGCCGAGATCTTCACCGAGGTGCTCGCCCTCGACGGCACCGGAATCGGCGTGCAGGACAGCTTCTTCGACCTCGGCGGCAACTCGCTCGTCGCCGCGCGCGCCGTCGCCAGGATCAACACCACCCTCGACGCGAGCATCAGCATCCGGCATCTGTTCGAGGCCTCGACCATCGCGTCGCTGGCCGAGTACATCAGCACCCACCGGCCCGAGACCTCCACGCCCGAGCTGGTTCCCGCGACCCGGCCGGAACGGGTGCCGCTGTCGCTGGCCCAGCAGCGGCTCTGGATCCTCAACCGGTTCGCCGAACACGCCGCCGCCTACAACATGCCGCTGGCGCTGCGGCTGACCGGTCGGCTCGACCTCGCCGCCCTGCGGGCCGGCCTCCGAGACGTGCTCGACCGCCACGAAAGCCTGCGCACCAGCTTCCCCGACGGCCCGGAGGGGCCGTACCAGCTGATCCATCCCGCCGCCGCCGTGGCACCCGATCTCGTCGCGCACGACGGGGACGGCCGCATCGACGACCTCGTCGCCGAGGTCGCCGGGCGCGGCTTCGACCTGCGCGGCGAGACTCCGCTGCGGGTGGTGCTGTACCGCCTGGCCCCGGACGAGCATCTGCTGGTCGTGGTGCTGCACCACATCTGCGGTGACGGCTGGTCGGTAGCTCCGCTGGCCAGGGATCTGATGACCGCCGTCGCCGCCCGCGCCGAGGGCAACGCGCCACGGTGGACGCCGCTGCCCGTGCAGTACGCCGATTTCGCACTGTGGCAACGGGAACTGCTCGGTGACGAGACCGACCCGGAGGCACCGCTGGGGCGTCAGCTCGGGCACTGGCGCCGGGCTCTTGCCGGGCTGCCCGATCAGCTCGACCTGCCGCTCGACCGCCCGCGCCCGCTGCGACGGACCACCGGCGGCGACACGGTCGCCTTCACCATCGATGCCGAAACGCGCCGCGCGGCAAGCCAGCTCGCCAGCGGCCGCGGGGTGAGCATGTTCATGGTGCTGCACGCCGCGCTGGCCACCGTGCTCGCGCGCGTGTGCGGCAGCACCGACATCACCATCGGCACCCCGATCGCGGGACGCTCCGATCCGGCGCTCGACGAACTCGTCGGCATGTTCGTCAACACCCTCGTGCTGCGCACCGATGTCGACCTCGGCGCCGGTTTCGACCGGGTGCTCGACCAGGTCCGCGAAACCGACCTCGACGCCTTCGCCAACCCCGATGTGCCCTTCGAACGGCTCGTCGAACTGGTGAACCCGGACCGGTCGACCAACCGGCATCCGCTGTTCCAGGTGATGCTGTCCTACGACCGCACCCCCGAGCTGCGCGTCGAACTGCCCGGTGTGGCCGCCGAACTCGTGCCGGTGCAGACCGGTGTCGCCAAGTTCGATCTGCAGCTCGAGGTACGCGACAACCACGGTGACGGGCCGCTGCACGCCGAATTCGGGTATGCCACCGATGTTTTCGATCGCTCGACCGTCGAGGCCATCGCCCGCCGGTTCACCACCATGCTGCGGTCCGCGCTGGCCGCGCCGCAGGAACCGATCGGTGATCTGCCGCTGCTCGACCGTCGCGAGATCGCGCGGCTCGTGCCCGTGGCGGGCGCACCGGCCGAACCGGCCGACACCCTCGCCCGCCTGCTCGCCGATACCGCCCAGCGCCTGCCCGATTCGGCCGCGGTGCGCTATCTCGGGCTCGACACGACCTACCGGGAGCTCGACGAGCGCTCGAACAGGTTGGCGCGCAGCCTGATCGCGCACGGCGCGGGCCCCGAGTCGGTGGTGGCGGTGGCGTTGCCGCGTGGGCTGGAATCGATCATCGCCATCTGGGCGGTCGCCAAGACCGGTGCCGCGTACGTGCCGGTCGACCCGGCGTACCCCAGCGAGCGCATCGCGCACATGATCGGCGACTCGGGGGCGGTGCTGGGGCTCACCCTGCCCGAACACCTCGCCGCGCTGCCGACCACCGTCGGCAAGCACCGCCGGGCGCCGGAATGGCTGGTGTTCGGGACCGCAGCCTTCGAAGCCGACTGCGCACACCGCTCGGCCGCGCCTGTGCGCGATATCGAGCGCACGCACCCGATGCGGCCGACCCAGCCCGCGTACCTGATCTACACCTCGGGCTCCACCGGCCTGCCCAAGGCGGTTGTCGTCACCCATGCGGGCATCTCGTCGCTGGCCAGCGAGCAGACCCAGCTGTTCCGGGTGACCGATGCCGCCCGTACCCTGCACTTCTCCTCACCGAGTTTCGACGCGTCGGTGCTGGAGTTGCTGCTCGGCTTCGCCGCGGGCGCGACCGTCGTCGTCGCTCCCGCCGACCTGTACGGCGGCGCCGAACTGGCGGGATTCCTCCGCTCGGAACGGATCACGCACGCGTTCATCACCCCGGCCGCCCTGGCGACCGTGCCCGCCGGTGAGTTCCCCGAACTCAACACCGTCATCGTCGGCGGCGAGGCCTGCTCCGACGAACTGGTCGACACCTGGGCCGGTCGATACCGGATGCACAACATGTACGGCCCGTCGGAGGCGACCGTCGCGGTCACCGCGAGCGCAGCCATGGTGCCCGGCGAGCCGGTGCCGCTCGGTGCGCCCGTGCGCGGGATGCGCTTGTTCGTCCTCGATTCCCGGCTGCACCCGGTGCCGCCGGGGACTCCGGGCGAACTGTATGTGTCCGGTCCCGGTGTAGCGCGTGGGTACCTGGGCAAACTCGGGCTCACCGCGCAGCGCTTCGTCGCGAATCCGCACGGCCGTGTGGGCGAGAGGATGTACCGGACCGGCGATCTCGTGGTCGCCGACGCCACCGGTCGCCTGCGTTTCCTCGGGCGCGCCGACGACCAGATCAAGATCCGTGGCTTCCGTATCGAGCTGCGCGAGATCGACCATGTGCTGCGCGAACACCCGGGAGTGCGCTCGGCGACGACCGTGGTGCACGTCGACGATCACGGTCAGCAGCGGCTCGCGTCCTACGTCACCGCCGACGGGCCGATCGAACCGGCGGCCGTGCTCGACACCGCGCGCGGCAGACTGCCCGGTTACATGGTGCCCGCCGCGCTGGCGGTGCTCGACCGGATGCCGGTGACCCCGGCGGGCAAATTGGACCGAAAGGCCCTGCCCGCACCGGAATTCGCGGCAGCAGGCGGATCGCGCGCTCCGCGTACCCACCTCGAGATGCGGGTGGCCGCGGTGTTCACCGAGATCCTCGGCAGGCCGGTGCCCGGCGCGGAGGACAGCTTCTTCGACATCGGCGGCAATTCGCTGCTCGCCACCCGGCTGGCCGCGGCGTTGCACGCCGACTTCGAGGTCGATTTGCCGGTGCGCCAGATCTTCGAGGCGCCGACGGTGGCGGGCATCGCCGGTTTGATCGCGGAAGCGCCCCGGACGCAGCGGGTGGCGCTGGCGGTACACACCCCGCGCCCGGGACGCATACCACTGTCGCTGCCGCAGCAACGACTGTGGTTCCTCAACCGATTGTCGCCCGAATCCAGCGCCTACAACATCGCTTTCGTCTTGCGAATCGGCGGCGATCTGGATATCGACGCATTGCGCGGCGCGGTCACCGACCTGGTGCAGCGGCACGAGGTGCTGCGCACGGTCTTTCCCGAGGACCTCTCCGGCGCCCAGCAGGTGGTCTTGCCGACGGCCGGGTCGGTGCCGGCGATCGAGCCCGTCGACACCGAACCCGCACGGGCCGAGGAGATGCTCGCCGAGTTCGCCAGGCAGGGCTTCGACCTGACCCACGAGACGCCGTTGCGAGTCTCGTTGCTGCGCACCGGGACTCAGGAATACCTGCTCGGCGTGGTCGTGCACCACATCGCCGCGGACGGGTGGTCGCTCGGCCCGTTGACCAAGGATCTCGCGGTGTCGTACGTGGCGCGTGCCGGTGGCAGCGTTCCGGTGCGGGAACCGCTGCCGGTGCAGTACGCCGACTTCAGCCTGTGGCAGCGGGCCGTGCTCGGCGCCGAGGACGACCCGGACAGCATCGCCGCCACCCAGCTCGCGTTCTGGCGCGAGACACTGGCCGAACTGCCCGACGAACTGCCGTTGCCGTTCGACCGACCGCGTCCGGCCGAACCGGTCGGCACGGCGGCCACCGTGGTGTGCCCGGTGTCGGCGCCGTTGCGTGAGGCGATGGAGGAGCTGGCGGCCGAGACCGGTGTCAGCCTGTTCATGGTCGTCCGTTCGGCGCTCGCGGTGCTGCTGCGCGGGGTCACCGGCGGTCGCGACATCCCGATCGGCACCCCGGTCGCCGGACGCACCGACATCCAGCTCGACGAGCTGGTCGGCATGTTCGTCAACACCCTCGTGTTGCGCTCCGACGTCGACCCCGGCGCCAGCTTCACCGAACTGCTGCACGCCGACCGCGATTCGGAGCTGGCCGCGCTCGCGCACGCCGACCTGCCGTTCGAACGGGTCGTCGACGCGCTCGGCCGCGACAGCCGGGCCAACAACCGGCACCCGCTGTTCCAGGTGGCGCTGAGCATGCAGGACGACAGCGCACCGGAACTGGAATTGCCGGGCTTGCGATTGCGCGCCGAGGAACTCGACATCGCCCGCGCCAAGTTCGACCTGGAACTGCGGGTGGCCCCCGACGGCGACGGACAGCGCTTCGAATTCGTCTACTCCACCGAGCTTTTCGACCGGGCGACGATCGAGACGCTGGCCACCCGGTTCGCGGCGATCCTCACCCAGGTGACCGCCGACCCGCGCAGGCTGGTGTCCGATATCGACCAGCTCACCGTCGCCGAACATCGCGCGCTCGTCCCGGCGCAGGGTCCGGCGCTGGTCACCCCGGTGGTGCTGTCCGACATCATCGACCGGGCCGCCGACTGGTACCCGCACAGGCCCGCGCTGCGGTGGTTCGCCGGCGGCAGCGTGGCGGGCGAGGTCGGTGAACTCGACTACGACGAGGTGGCCCGACGTGCCCACCGGCTCGGTCGCGCCCTCATCGCACGGGGCATCGGCACCGGCGATCGGGTCGCCGTCGGCCTCACCCGGTCGCTGGACTGCGCGCTCGCCATCTTCGGTGTCGCCGCGAGCGGTGCCGCGTTCGTGCCCGTCGACCCGCGCTACCCGGCCGACCGGGTGCGGCACATGCTCACCGACTCCGGTGCGCGCGCCGTGCTCACCACGAGCGCCGACGCCCCCGCCCTGCGCGAGGCCGCCGGACCGCTCGACACTCGATGGCTGCTGGTCGACGATCCCGACCTGCACACCGAGCTGGCCGGATACGACGACGCCGCGATCCGTGATGCCGAACGCATCCGCCCCATCCACACCGCCGACCTGGCGTACCAGATCTACACCTCCGGTTCCACCGGTCTGCCCAAGGGCGTCACCGTCACCCACGGTGGTCTGGTCAGCCTCGCGCTCGATCTGCGCGAGCGGATGGGCCTCGACCGGTTCGCCAGGACGTTCTTCTTCTCCACCCCGAGCTTCGACGTCTCCGTGCTCGACATGCTGCTCGCGGTGTACTCCGGCGCGGAGATGGTGATCGGCCCGATCGACGTCTACGGCGGCGACGAACTCGGCGCCCTGCTGGAGCGTGAGGAGATCACCCACACCTTCCTCACCCCCGCCGTACTCGCCTCGATCGATGCGAGCCGCTGGCCGCTGCCGCGCCTGCGCGGGCTGATGGCCGGTGGCGAGGCCGTGCCGCCGGATCTGGTGGAGAACTGGGCGCCCGGGCGCCGATTCGTCAACGCCTACGGGCCGACGGAGTTCACCGTCATCGCGGCCATGTCGGAGCTGCGGGTGGGTGTGCCGGTGACCATCGGTACACCGGTGCGCGGATCGCGGGCCCTGGTGCTCGACGAGCGGTTGAAACCGGTCGTGACCGGGGTTCCCGGTGAGCTCTACATCGGTGGTGCGGGTATCGCCCAGGGCTACCACCAGCGGTTCGGGCTCACCGCGTCGCGCTTCGTCGCCGACCCGTGCGGGCCCGCGGGCAGCCGGATGTACCGCACCGGCGACGTGGTGCGCTGGACCGCCACCGGCGAACTGGACTACCTGGGCCGCAGCGACCACCAGGTGAAGGTGCGTGGTTTCCGCATCGAGCTCGGTGAGATCAGTGCCGTGCTCGGCAGCCATCCCGATGTCCGTTTCGCCCACACCGAGGTGCGCACCATCGCGGGTGACGACCGGATCGTCGCCTGGGTGCAGCTGGGTGAAGACGCGGTCCCGGCCGATCTGGCCGACGTGCGCAATCACGCCGTCAAACACCTGGCCGGGCATATGGTTCCGGCCTCGCTGAACCTGATCGACGCCGTGCCGCTCACACCCGTCGGCAAGCTCGACCGGACGGCACTGCCCGAACCAGAATTCACCGTCGCGGCGGGCCGCGCCCCGCGCACCGAGTCCGAACGCCTGGTGGCCAGGGTGTTCGCCGATCTGCTCGGCGTCGAGGACGTGTCGGCCACCGACAGCTTCTTCGACATCGGCGGCAACTCGCTGCTGGCCACCCAGCTGGTCGCCCGGCTGGCGGCCGCGAGCAATGTGCGCCTCGAGGTGCGTACCGTGTTCGCCGCACCGACCGTCGCCGAGCTCGCGGCGCTGGTGGAGACCGGGCCGTCCGGTGACGAAGGCCGCCCGGACCTGGTGAAACAGGATCGCCCGGAACGGATCCCGCTCTCGGCGGCCCAGCGCAGGCTGTGGTTCCTCAACCGGTTCAACGCCGGTGCGCAGGACCAGTCCGCCGGTGCGTACAACATCCCGGTGGTGCTGCGGTTGCACGGTCCGATCGACCTCGACGCACTCATCGCCGCCCTGCACACGGTGCAACGCAGGCACGAGACGTTGCGCACGGTGTTCCCGGAAACGGCGGGCGAGCCGCAGCAGCTGGTGCTCGACCCGCAGATCGCGGCGGTCACTCTCTTCCATGCGAGTGCGACACCGCACGAGGTCGACGCCGCCGTCGCCCGTTTCGCCGCACCTGGCTTCGACCTGTCGGTCTCGGTGCCGTTGCGGGCCGCGCTCATCACCGTCGACCGCACCGGGCTGCCGGTGCCCGCCCAGGCCAAACTGGCCGTCGCCGGGTCTCAGGAGCACGTGCTCGTGCTGGTGGTGCACCACATCGCCATGGACGGGTGGTCGCTGGAACCGCTCGCCGCCGAGGTGGCCGCCGCATACCGTGGCATCCGCGCCGGTGAACCGTTCGGCGAACCGATCCCCGAGATCCAGTACGCCGACTACACGCTGTGGCAGCAGCAGCTGCTCGGCACCGAGGACGACGAGAACTCGCTGATCCGCAAGCAGCTCGATCACTGGCGCGACACCCTCGACGGGCTGCCCGAACTGCTCACCGTGCCCGCCGATCGGTCGCGCCCGCCGGTGCCCTCCTACCGGGGCGGCACCGTGGACTGCGCGGTCGACGCCGCCACCCACCGGGCGCTGCGCGGGATCGCCGCCGCCAACAACGTCAGCATGTTCATGGTGCTGCACGCCGCGCTCGCGGTGCTGCTGCACCGGGTGACGGGCACCGACGACATCGTCGTCGGCACCGCCAGCGCGGGACGTGGTCATCCGGCGCTCGACGCGCTGATCGGCATGTTCGTCAACACCCTTGTGCTGCGCACCGAGGTGTCCGACGACCGCGCCTTCGTCGACCTGCTGCGCACCGTGCGCGACCGCGACCTCGACGCCTTCGCCCATGCCGACCTGCCGTTCGAGCGGCTGGTCGAGGTGCTCAATCCCGCGCGCTCGCAGGCGCATCACCCGCTGTTCCAGGTGATGCTCTCGGTGCGCAACAACCCGGTGCGGATGCTGGAACTGCCCGGCCTGCGGATCGAGGCGGTCGACGCCGACGCCGGCATCGCCAAGTTCGATCTGCAGTTCACCTTCACCGAGACCCAGACCGGTGATCGCGTCGGTGACGGCATCACCCTGTCGGTGAACTACGCCGCCGACCTGTTCGAGGAGGTCACCGCGCGCCGCCTCGGCGACCGCCTGGTGCGGCTGCTCACCGCTGTCGCCGCCGACCCGAACACCGCCGTCGGCGACCTGGCCCTGCTCGACGCGGTCGAGTGGACCGCGCTGGCACCCGTCCACGGTGCCCGGCCCGACACCCCGGTCACCCTGGCCGAGGTGTTCGACGCCGCGACGGCGCGGGCCCGCGACGGTGTGGCGCTCAGCGCGGGCGACACCGTGGTCACCTACGACGCCCTCGACCGCTGGACCAACCGGCTCGCCCGGCTGCTCATCGGACAGGGCATCGGCCCGGAAAGCCTTGTCGCGCTCGGTATTCCGCGCTCGGTGGAGTCGGTGGCGACCATGCTGGCCGTCGCCAAGGCCGGGGCCGCGTTCGTACCGGTCGATCCCAACTACCCGGCGCAGCGGATCAGCCACATGCTCACCGACTCCGGCGCCGCGATCGGGCTGACCCTGCTCGCGCACCGCGACCAGCTGCCCGGTGACTGCCGGTGGCTGGTGCTCGACGACCCGCACACCCGCGCCACCGTGCTCGGCACCGACGACGCGCCGATCACCGACGCGGACCGGGTCCGGCCGCTGCGCCTGGCCAACCCGGCCTACGTGGTGTACACCTCCGGGTCGACCGGCACCCCGAAGGGTGTGGTGGTCACCCACGGCGGCATCTCGAACTTCGCCGCCGAATGCGCCGACCGCTACGACGTGCGACCGGGCAGCCGGGTGCTGCACTTCGCCACCCCGAGCTTCGACGGGTCGATGCTCGACATCCTGTTCGCGCTCGGTGGGGCGGGCACCCTCGTCATCACGCCCGCGGGCATCGTCGGTGGCGAAGAACTGCGTCAGCTGTTCATCCGGGAGCGGATCACGCACGCCTTCATCACCACCGCGGCGCTCGGCACCGTCGATCCGACGGGTGTGCATTCGCTCGCGCACATCCTGACCGGTGGTGAGGCGCTGCCGCCGGACCTGCTCGCCCGCTGGGCGCCGGGGCGCAACTTCTACAACGTCTACGGGCCGACCGAGACGACCATCGTCACCCTGATGCCGCAACCGATGAGCCCGCAGGGTCCGATCACCATCGGCGGTCCCATCCGCGGTGTCTCGGCCACGGTGCTCGACCGGCGGTTGCACCCCACCCCGATCGGCGTCACGGGCGAATTGCAGTTGGCCGGTGCGGCGCTGGCCCGCGGCTACCACAATCGGCCGGGGCTCACCGCGCAGCGTTTCGTCGCCAATCCCTACGGTGCGCCCGGTGAACGCATGTACCGCACCGGTGACCTGGTGCGCTGGCGTGACGGCAGGAAGTCGGCGCTCGACGTGGAATACGTCGGCCGCACCGACCACCAGGTAAAGGTGCGCGGGTTCCGGATCGAACTCGGCGAGATCGACGTGGCCTTCGCCCGGCACCCCGACGTGGAGCTGGCGCTCACCGTCGGGCACACCACTCAGGCCGGGGTCACCGCGCTGGTGTCGTATGTGAAGGCCCGCGCGGGCGCGTCGCCGACGGTGCCCGAACTGCTCGAGCACATCGGTGCGCACGTGCCCAATTACATGGTGCCGCAGGCGATCATGCTGCTCGACGAGGTGCCGCTCAGCCCGGTCGGCAAGCTCGACCGTGCCCGGCTGCCCGAACCGGTGTTCACCGCCTCGGGCGGGTACCGCGCGCCGGTGACGCCTGCCGAGGTGGCGCTGTGTGCCGCCTTCGCCGAGGTGCTCGGTGTCGAGCGGGTCGGCGCCGACGACGGGTTCTTCGAACTGGGTGGCAACTCGCTGCTGGCCACCAAAGTCGTCGCGGCACTGCGGGAGCAGGGCTACGAGATGCCGGTGCAGATGATGTTCGGCGATGCCACACCGGCCGCCATCGCCGCCCGGCTCGACGGCGCGGACCCGGCGGACGTGATGGCCGCCGCCCTGGAACCGGTGCTGCCGATCCGCCCGTCGACCGGGCCGCATGACACCCCGCTGTTCTGTGTGCACCCGGCCATCGGCCTGGCCTGGTGCTACTCGGGGCTGCTCGCACACCTGGCTCCCGATCGTCCCGTGTACGGGCTGCAGGCCCCGCACGTGTCCGGTCAGGACAGCTTCAC
The DNA here is from genome assembly GCF_020216065.1 of Nocardia rosealba. Classification (GTDB taxonomy): domain Bacteria; phylum Actinomycetota; class Actinomycetes; order Mycobacteriales; family Mycobacteriaceae; genus Nocardia; species Nocardia rosealba. The sequence continues at coordinate 1,382,703 of NZ_JAIWNA010000002.1, read as the reverse complement.
CTCCATCCCGGAGGCCGCGGGTCACTACGTGGCCAATATCCGGGCGATCCAGCCGCACGGGCCGTATCACCTGCTCGGCTGGTCGCTCGGCGGGCTCATCGCCCAGGAGATCGCGGTGCAGCTGCAGGAACTGGGCGAGGACGTGGCGCTGCTGGCGATGATGGACAGCTACCAGCTCGGCGACCGCTGGCTCGACACCGCGATGCCGAGCGTCGCCGACATCCTCGGCGAGTTCGGTGCCGACCTCGTCGACGGCGCACCACTGCCCGCCGACCTCGACCTGCACGAAGCGGCCGATCTGCTGCGGGCACAGCCGGGGCCGTTCGCGGCACTGTCGGTGGACAATCTGCAACGCCTCTACACCGGGTACGCCGACGGGACGGTGATGGCCAACGCGTTCCGGCCGCGCACCTTCGACGGCGATCTGCTGTTCTTCACCGCGGCGGCGGACGAGATCAATGCCGCCGATCCCGCCAGGCGGGCCGGTTCCTGGCAACAGTTCGTCACCGGCACCATCCACAACCACGACCTGCCCTGCAGGCACGCGGCGATGACCACACCGGAGGCGCTGGCGGCGATCGGCCCCGTGCTGCACCGCCACCTCGACGGGGTGCCCGGGATCACCGTGTGCGGCGGCGCCGAGAAGGAGATGCGTCCGTGAGTCTGGCGGTAGAAGTGCGCGGCCTCGCCAAGAGTTTCGGCAAGGTGCGCGTACTGAAGGAGATCGACCTCGAGATACCGGCGGGCACGGTGCTCGGCCTGCTCGGGCCCAACGGCGCGGGCAAGACGACCACCGTGCGGATCGTCACCACCCTGCTTCGCCCCGACGCGGGCACGGTGCGCGTGGCGGGGGTCGATGTGCTGGCCGATCCGGCCGCGGCCCGCACCCGCCTCGGGTTGTCCGGCCAGTACGCGGCGGTCGACGCGAACCTGACCGGATACGAGAACCTGCGCATGGTGGCGCGCCTCTACGGCATGTCGAAGAAGCAGGCCACCGAACGTGCCGAGGAATTGCTCACCGCGCTCGGTCTCGACCACGCGGCGAGCCGACGCGCGGGCACCTACTCGGGCGGTATGGCCCGGCGCCTCGACCTGGCCGGTTCTCTCGTCGCACGGCCGCCGGTGGTCGTGCTCGACGAACCGACCACCGGCCTCGATCCCCGGGGGCGCCTGGATATGTGGAAGGTGATCGGCGACCTCGTCGACGACGGCACCACGGTGCTGCTCACCACCCAGTACCTGGAGGAAGCCGACCTGCTCGCCGACCGGATCACCGTGATCGACAAGGGCACCGTCATCGCCCGTGGGTCCGCCGACGAACTCAAGACCTCCATCGGCGGCGACCGGCTCACGGTCACCCTGGCCGCCGGGCAGAGTCCCGACCTCGCGGTCTCGGTCCTCGATCAGGTGGGTGTCGGCACGCCGATCCACGAGCCGGGCAGCGACGAAGTATCGGTGGTGGTCGGTAACGGTTCCCGCACGATGGTCGAGGCCCTGCGCCGGCTCGACGACGCGGGGGTGTGCGTGCTCGACGCCGTCGTGGTCCGCCCGACCCTCGACGACGTGTTCCTCTCGCTCACCGGAACCCCGGCCGAACCGGCCACCGAACCCGAAACCGACGACGTGCCAGAGGAGATCCTGTCGTGAGCGTGGCCCCCGACGTCGAGGCGGACAACGACACCCGCGAAATGCCCATCACCCCGGGCTCCTCGCGGCCCGCTGCCGCCGACCAGACCCCGCCGCGGGCCCGGTTCCTGCGCGACAGCGCGATCGTGGCCTACCGCAACCTGCTCACCATCCTGCGGGTGCCGACGCTGCTGGTGACCGCGACCATCCAACCGTTGATGTTCGTGTTCCTCTTCGCCTACATCTTCGGCGCGTCCCTGGGCGGTGACCAGTACCGCGAGTTCCTGCTCGCGGGCATCTTCACCCAGACCGTGGCGTTCAACGCCGCGTTCACCACGGTCGGGCTGGCCGGTGACCTGCAGAAGGGGATCATCGACCGGATGCGAACGCTGCCGATGTCGCGGCTCGCGGTGCTGATGGGCCGCACACTGTCCGATCTGGTGGTCAATGTGGCGAGCCTGGGGGTGATGGTGATCTGCGGGTACATCGTGGGCTGGCGGATCAACGGCAGCATCGCCGACGCCGCACTGGCCTTCGCCATCATCCTGCTGTTCGCCTTCGCCATGTCCTGGGTCGGCGCGTTGACCGGGCTCATCTCGCCGACCGTCGAGGTGGCGCAGAGCGCGGGCCTGATCTGGATGTTCCCGCTGTCGTTCATCTCCTCGGCGTTCATCTCCGCCGAGACCCTGCCCGGTCCGCTGCGCACCATCGCCGAATGGAATCCGATCACCGCCGTCTCGGCCGCCGGGCGCAAACTGTTCGACAACTCCGCACCGCCGTCGTTCGCCCCGGCCACCGGCTGGGCAGCCGACAACTGCATCCTCTACGCGGTGATCTGCTCGCTGGTCATCCTGGCCGTCGCCATGCCCGCTGCGTTGCTGCAGTACCGAAAAGTAGCCAGTCACTGACGAGATGAAACGGCGAAGGCCGCCTTCCCGAGGGGAGGCGGCCTTCGCCGTTGTCGCCGGTGGCTAGCCGCGGCGGCGGGACTTGAGCAGGTCGAGGCGCTCCTTGAGCAGCTCCTCGAGCTCCTCCTTGCTGCGACGCTCCAGCAGCATGTCCCAGTGGGTGCGCGGCGGCTTCACCTTCTTGGTTTCGACCGAGGTGCCCTCCATGAGCTGCCCCTCCTGGCCATTACGGCACAACCAGGTGGGCGGGATCTCCGCGTCGTCGGCGAACGGGACGTCGAATTCCTCACCGTTGTCGGTGCGGTAGCGGGCGATCCGGCGCGGGGCCAGGTCATGGTCGCGATCGGTCTCGTAGCTCACCGCTCCGAGCCGACTGCCCCGGAGTACGCGATCTGCCATGTGTGCTCCTGTGTCTTTGGCGGCTGGCGCCGCGTGGTTGTCGGCCTGTTCCCCGCACCCTCTGGTCAGTCCAGATCGAGGCGGCCGACAACCGGTACGTGGTACTACCGTTCAACGCGCGGGAAGACTGAACTGTTCCATTGTAGTCGCTACGGCCGGGGTGGCCGTCGGACCCACTGGGTGAGTGCCCGCTCAGCGAGACCTGAACCGCCGGATCGGTCGTGGGGCCGCTAGGGTTTCGCAGCATGTCGCGCAGTCGCCTGCTGTCCTGCTCGTGGTGCGGGCGGGAGATCGTCGATTCCGAATCGGGTCGGCGTCGCCGCTATTGCCGTCAGTCGTGTCGGCAACGTGCCTACGAACACCGCACGAGTCTCAAGGGGACGGGGATTCCCGAGGACGCGGTGGTGCTCACCGCCCAGGAGGCCGCCGACCTGGCCGATCGGTGGTTCGCGGCGCGCTGCGCGGCCGAGGACGTGGCGACGGCTGTGGCCGAGGGCGCGGATCAGGCCGAGCTGGCGCAGCTGAGTGCGACGCTCGTGCAGTTGACCAAGGAAGCCGAACGCCTGCGCTGACAGGGGCTAGGCCGGGTCGGCCGGTGTCTCGCGGGAACGTAGGTAGATCGCGGTGACACCGGCGGCGACGAACCCGGTCAGCCCGAGCGTCGCGCCGACCGTGGCGAGGTCGGGAGCGGTGAGGGGCTGACCGCGCAGTGCCTGCCAGAACACGAGAGTGAGCAGTCCGGCGTACCCCATGGCGGCGACGCCGACCAGTGCGGCGCGGGTCCGCTCGGTCCGCAGCCACCGATAGCGGGCGGCGAGCGCGGTCAGTGCGACGGCCAGGACCAGCAGCACCTGGATGCCGTGCAGTCCGACGAAATGCGGGATCCGCAGATCGCCACCGGTGGTACTCCAGTGGGTGATCGGCATCGCGCCGAGCCCGTCTCGGGCGGCGTCGGCGGGGGAGCCCGGCACGACCGTGTGCCCCGCCATCAACCCGATCACGGTGCCGTCGGCCTGACGCACCAGCTGTGCGCCGGTGAAGCCCATCAGATACCCGAGCATCATGCCTGCCACCGCCAGCCACAATCCGGCCTTCAAGGCGATCGCGGTCGGACGATCGGTGAGCTTCTGCCACGAGATGATCACCACCAGAACGAGATTCGCCAGGAACAGGCCGGGGACACCGGAGGCGAAGACCTGCTGGCCGATCTGGTTGACCGGATCGGCGGCGGTATTGAAATGGCTGAAGGTCCCGCGCGCCGCCTGTAGCGCGATGAAGCCGACGTCGAGCACCCCGGTGACCGCGAAGACGGTACCGAGCCACCAGGTGGCCCGCCGACCCCGATGCGGCAACCGCAGTATCCAGGCCAGCGTCATGCCGTAGACGGCGAACGCGAAACCGAACTTCGCCGGTTTGAGCCACACCGATTCACCGAGCAGCAACCGGTGGTCGACGACCATGCCGATCATCGACACCACGACCAGCGCGGACATCAGGGCCGAATTGACCAACAGCGGGCCGTGCCAGGGTGCCTGCTCGCTCCTCGGCCCGGTCTGGAGCCGGAAGCGGGACAGGGTGTGGGTGAGGTCGATCGTCGCCATGTCCCGACGGTAGAAATGCCGTGCGCCCCAGCACCTCCCGCTGCGGAACGGTCCGGGTACCCCTACCGCCGTACTATGCCGACCTCACCCCTGGCTCACCCGTGGGACGACCCCTAGAACTCGGTGCGTGCCTCACCCCTGAGCGAGCCTGCGGCGCGGTGACCATTCCAGGGCGCGCGGTTGCCGGAGTGTCAGCTGTCGCTGGAGGCATCGTCCAGCGAAATCTGTTGGGCGACAAGGGAGAGCGCAGTAGCCAACGGAATCCCCGCCGAATTCGCCTCCGGGGCGTCCGGCAGGAGCTCGGTGAGCAACGGCGCCCACTCGTGGCGTCGCGCGGGAAAGCAGCGATCGAGCAGATCGCGCATGATGTCGGGGGCGATGGAGGCGCCGGGGGAGGCGCCGAGCAGACCGGCGATCGTACCGTCGGCCCCGGTGACGAGTTCGGTGCCGAACTGGAGTTCCCCGCCGAAGCGCCCGTCGGGTTTCACCAGCTGCGCGCGCTGCCCGGCCTGGATCAGTTCCCAGTCGGCGGCGTCGGCGGTGGGATAGAACCGCCGCAGCTCGGCGAACTTGTCCCGACGCGAAGCCAGCAGCTGACCGAGCAGATAGCGCCCGAGGTGCAGATTCCGCAAGCACGCGGACAACAGTGGCACCACATTGTGCGGGCGCACGGTGGTGAACAGGTCGGTGAGGGACCCGTGGCGCAGCAACCGGGTGCTGAAAGTGGCGTACGGGCCGAACATCAACGCGGCCGACCCGTCGACCTCCCGCCGATCCAGATGCGGCACCGACATCGGCGGCGCGCCGAGCGAGGCCTGGCTGTACACCTTCGCCTCGTGCTCGGCGACCACATCGGGATCACCGGTCCGCAGGAACTGCGCGCCCATCGGCAGCACCGCGTACCCGCGCACCTCGGGCAGCCGGGCCCGCTGCAGCAGCCGCAGCGCGTAACCGCCCGCGCCGACGAACACGAACCGGGTGCGAACCCGGAACGTCCGCCCGGAATCCAGATCGCGCCCACGCACGGTCCACAGCCCGTCGGCGCCGCGCCGCAAGCCGGTGATCTCGCGATGCAACCGCACCGGATTGCCCGCCTCGGTCATCGTCGCCAGCAACGCCCTGGTGAGGGCGCCGAAGTCGATATCGGTACCGCCGGTGTGCCGGGTCGCCGCCATCGGTTCGTCGTCGGCCCGTCCGCGCACCAGCAGCGGCGCCCACGCACCGATCACCGCGCGATCCTCGGTGTACTCCATCTCGGCGAAGGCGGGCAGCTCGCGCAGGGTGGCCCAGCGACGCCGCAGGTAAGCGATATCGCGGTCGCCGAAGACCACGGTCACGTGCGGCGTCGATGTCAGGAAGGCCCCGAGGGGACTGCGCTCGGCCGACGCGCCGGCTGCGTCCGGGTCGGGGAACGCGCCGCGCGCGGCCAGCGCCGACCAGAACCGCCGGGACAGGGCGAACTGCTCGGCGATCCGCGCGGCGGCGCTCGCGTCGTCCGGGTCGGGCATGTAGTTGAGCTCGCACAGCCCGGAGTGCCCGGTGCCCGCGTTGTTCCACGCGCCCGAACTCTCACCCGCCGGTTCCCCGAGGCGCTCGAACAGTGCGATCGACCAGTCGGGGGCGAGAGTGCTCAGCAGCGCGCCGAGGGTGGCCGACATGATGCCGCCGCCGATCAGTACCGCGTCGAGAATGTCGTCTCCGCAACCGGATTCGTGTGTCCTGGCATCCATGTCGAACCTCCCGATAAGCCGTGTACCGCCATCGTCGGGCCGCCACCACCGATCCGTCCAATACGGAATCGCCGGGCATATGATCCGGATATGGATGAATACGGCGCGCAGGCCGTCGCGCCCCTGCTCGCGGCCTTCGACGCGGCCGCCGAGGAGGGCAACTTCACCCGTGCGGCGCAGCGTCTCGGGGTGCCCCAGTCGTCACTGAGCCGCCGGATCAAGACCCTCGAACAGCATCTCGGGGTGTCGCTGTTCCAGCCGTCGGGGCGCGGCGTGACGCTCACGCCACAGGGCCGTGACCTGCACGAACGAACGCGCGGTGTGCTGCGCGCGCTCGACGACGCCGTGCGCCGCGTGCGGGCCGACGCCGACCCGGAGACCGGTCTCGTTCGGTTCGGATTCCCGCTCACCCTGGGGCCGATCAGTGTCCCGGCGTTGCTCGCCCAGTTCCACACCCGCGCACCCGGTATCCGCCTGCACCTGGTGCAGGCCCACGGTGAGGCGCTGGCCGAGCAGGTCCGCGACGGCAGGCTCGATCTCGCGGTGATGATCCCGCCGCCCGACGACCTGCCGACGGTCGTCCTCGGGCGCCAGCGTATCGATCTGCACGTGGCCCGAACCCACCCGCTGGCGGGGCGCTCGCGGGTGGCGCTGACCGAACTCGCCGATGCGGCGTTCATCGCCAACCCGCCGAGCTATCAGCTGCGTGCGCTACTCGATTCCTGGTGCGCCGCAGCGGGTTTCACGCCACGCGTGCTGTTCGAGATCACCGAGTTCGAGACACTGCGCGCGCTCGTCGCGCTGGGGCTCGGCGTGGCGCTGCTCCCGCCCGCCGAGACACCGCACCCCGACCTGGCCGTGGTGCGCATCGATGGCGAACGCGACCGCGAGATCGGCCTGGTCTCGGGAGACCATGGGTCGACGCTCGCGGTCGCGCGGCTTCGGGATTTCCTGATCGCCGGTCGGGCGGCGATCAGTGGGTGGTGAGGATCAGTCCTGCGGAACGCCGACGTCGATACCGCGCGCGGCGAGCCACGGGTGCGGGTCGATCGGGGCGCCGTAGAGCGAGCCGTCCGGCACGTGCACCTCGTAGTGCAGGTGGGGGCCGGTGGACTGGCCACGGTTTCCGACGGTGGCGATGACGTCGCCGGCGTTCACGTGCTGGCCCGGCTGGACCAGGATCTCGTTGACGTGACCGAACACGCCGATGGTGCCGTCGTCCTGCTGGACGCGGACCCACAGGCCGAACCCGGAGGCCGGGCCGGTCTCGATGACGGTACCGTCGGTGACGGCGAAGACCGGCGCACCGATCGGGTCACCGAAGTCGATGCCGTTGTGCGCGGCACCCCAGCGGGGGCCGTAGTAGGAGGTCAGGCGACCGTTGACCGGTCGGACGGTCTGCGGGCGCGGCGGCGGGGGCGGCGCGATGAAGGGCAGCGGCGCGGGCAGCGGCGGCAGCGCGGCCTGGATGGCCTCGCGGTGCTCTTCCCAGGCCACCGGTGCGGCGGCGGCAGTCTCGGCCTGCACCTCGGGCGCGGTGGCGGAGGTGAAGCGGGCCTGCGAAACGCCGAGGGCGTCTGCCGAAGACGCCGCGACGGCGGTGGTGGTAGGGGTCTCGGGGCCGCTGAAGGCGGCGGCGGACGTTCCCACGAGTGCGGACAGGGCCACCGCACCCGCGACAACGCCTCCCAGACGACCTGCGAAGGCGTCGGAGATTCGGGCGGATAACGGGTTGGTCACGAACATGTCTCGAAGGTAGCTAATTCGTAACCGACGCGGCGAATCCTGTGGCTGCCATCACGAGCGGCTATAACCCCAGTTGATCTATAACAATCGCATCTCGAAAACAGAAATTCCCGGGAGCGACCGGGTGAAATACCGTGACCGCAAGATCATTGCCGACCAGGCGTTATCCGCGCACACTTGTTCAGTGGACGCTAACGGAGTTCGGGCAATCACCGCGTTATCCGACGCGACCAGGCGCGCGATCTTCGAGTCGCTGCCGCAGGGTCCACGCTCGGTCGCCGAGCTCGCCGAGGCCACCGGTATCACCAGCTCGGCCGCCTCCCAGCACCTGCGCATCCTGCGCGAGGCGCACCTGGTGAGCATGCGCCGCGACGGTAACCGTCACCTGTACTCCCTGGATCCGCGTGGCCTCAACGACGCGCGCGACTACCTCGAACAGTTCTGGCCGAGCGCCCTGGCCGCCCATGCCGCCGCGCTGCGAGCCGCCGGTCAGCCGACCGCTGCCGCACCGCCCGCCGGTCAGCCCACCCGGCGATAACGCGAGCGACTCGACTCGGCCCAATCCTGCTTGTCGAGCTGCGCGTCGACCGCGGCGATCACCTCGGGCACTCCGATGCGCAACAGGCCGGGGTCGGGGGTGCGGGCATCGGGATCGCCGACCTGCCCCGCCCACAGCACCGCGTGCCTGCCGAGCAGATGCGCGGGCGGACCGCCACGACGCGGCGGAGTGGGCCCGAACAGCAGCACGGTCCGGGTGCCGAAGGCGGTGGCCAGATGGGCGACGCCGGTATCGCCGGAGATCACGAGGGCGGCACCGGCCACGGTGGCCGCGAGATCGGTGAGGTTCTGCCTGCCCGCGAGTACCCGGTCGTCGGGCAGGCCCGCCTGTGCGGCCACCTGCACGGCGATGTCGCGTTCGAACGGATCACCGGTGAGCACCACGTCGCGGCCGAGGACCATCAGGTGCCGCACCACGGCGGCGAACCGTTCCGGCGGCCAGCGGCGCGCGGGCGCACCGGCGCCGACATGCACCACCACGCAGTCGCGACGGCTGATGGAGGCAACCGGCGGGACCAGTCCGAGGTTGCGCCGATCGGCGGCGATGCCCTCGCTCTCGAGCAACTGACACCACCGATCCGCCACGTGGGCCTCGGGGTCCCAGCGCGGCCCGGTGAGCCGGGGCAGGCCCGGCGTCCGGTGCCCGATGATCCGTTTGGCGCCGGTATCGGCCAGCGCTCGCGCGCTCGCACCGTCCGGGCCGTGCAGATTCACCGCCAGCTCGGGCGCGGGACCGTCCCAGATCAGGGCCGCCGGATCGGCGGTGGCGACGAGTTCGTCGACCGAGGAGATCAGGTCGACGATCTGTTCGAGGCGATGGGGCGCGGCCAGCACGATCCGGCTGCCTGGTTCGGCCCGGCGCAGGGCACGCAGAGCCGGGACCGCGGCGAGCAGATCACCGAGTCCACGAGCTTGCAGCACGAGTACAACCGACACTCCCATCACCTACCCGGGACCGGAACGCGCCAAACGTTCGCAGTGGCAATGAGGTGTCGCTCGTCACCGCGCGCCGCGTCCCGCCCGTTCGGCGGCGGGTTGTGTGCCGCGACACGATCACAGCTTCAGCAACTTTCCAGGGAATGAGAGCTGGCGGGCATAACATCTCGTCATGACGACAAATACCGTGTTGGAGAGCCCATTTACCGCGCTTGCCAAGAAAACCTGGCAAACAATTCTGGTCACCGGTCTTCTCGCGGTGGTCCTCGGCATCATCGTGCTCGTATGGCCCGGTCCGTCATTGCTTGTCGCGGGCGTTCTTTTCGGTATCTATATGGTTGCCAGCGGCATCTTCCAGTTGGTCGCCGCATTCACTCATCTGCCGAGTACGAGCCTGCGGGTGCTCTCGTTCATCAGCGGTGTGCTGTCGCTGATCATCGGTGTGTTCTGCTTCCGCGACGACCTCACCTCGATCGTGTTGCTCGGCTTGTGGATCGGCATCGGCTGGTTGTTCCGCGGCATCACCGTGCTTTTCGCGGCGATCTCGGAACCGAGCATTCCGGGCCGCGGCTGGCAGATCTTCTACGGTGTGCTGAGCGCGATCGCCGGTGTGATCCTGATCGTCTGGCCGATCGGCTCCATCGCCACGCTGGTTCTCGTCGTGGGTATCTTCCTGATCGTCATCGGCATCATGGAGGTCATCACGGCGTTCGGGATGCGCAAGGACGCGCACCTGCTCGACCAGGCCACCCGCTAGCCGCATTCGTCCACAATGGCCGGCGCCATCGGGTGCCGGCCATTGTCGTGTGAACTACGCTCGGCAGTCATGGAATTCGTTTACGACCTGGTGGTCGTCACCCATCTGCTCGGCATGGCTGCGGTGGTCGGTGGGTATGTCGCGTCGCGCCCGGTGGTCTCGGAACTGATGGTGTGGGGCGCCCGCGCTCAGCTCGTCACCGGCGTGATCCTCGCCGGCCTCGCCTCCGGCGTCGAATCGCTGGACAAGGAACCCGACACGACGAAACTGGCCGTGAAACTCGTCATCTCGATCGCGGTGGCCGGGTTCGCCGAAGTCGGCCGGGCCGATGCCAAGCGCGGCAAGCAGGTCGGCTGGATGACCGATGCCGCGGGCGGACTCGCCATTGTGAACGTGCTGGTCGCCGTGCTCTGGAATTGACCGGTTACGAGACCTGACCGGCCATCGCCCGCGCCCGCCGCGTCAACTCCACTGTCGCGGCCCGCAACTGACCGATCTCGGTGAGCGGTTCGGCATAGCCGACGCGGGTGCGTGCCACCCCGCGCGGTGTCTCGACCCGCAGTTCGAGACCGTAGCGGTCGGCCCGTTCGCAGCTCGCGGCCGTTGCATCGGGGAAACCGCCGAGCTGGGTGGCCATGGCGAGCAGGGCGTCGGCGTGGTCTGCGTTGAGGTGGGCGATGCCGGGCGCCGCCTGCGGCATGATCGGGTCCGGTCGCGCCGCCAGGTACTGCGCGGCGGTCGCCGAATCCATCCGGCCGTAGCCGCCGACCCAGCGCACCCGTTCGACCCGCAGCACCCACAGCGTGAAATCGCTGTAATCGATGTAGTACTTCGCGGCGGGCACCGCGGCCAGGTGCGCGGCGCGGGCCGCCTCGGCCTCGGCGCCACTCGGCCGCTCCACCACCCCGGCCAGGGTGATGCGCGTGCCCGCGAGGGGATCGGCGGGCATGTCCGGCGTCACGATCGCGATGCTGGCGCGCGGATCGGCGGCCAGATTGCGCCCGTGCTCGGCCAGGCGTGACACGCTCAGCACGGGCGCGCCGTCGAGCAGCCCGTAGGTGATGAACGACGCCCACGGCGCGCCGTCGGCGGTCAGGCTGGCCAGGGTGCCCGTATTGGACGCGGCCGCAATCGTTCTGGCCTCCTCGGCAGCGGACGGTCGCGCGTCGTTGGCCAGGGGAGCGGTGGGCAGCGGAATGGCCGGTGCGTCGCCGGGATCGCCGTGGTCGAGAGTCATGACCCCAGCGTATCGAGCTGGACCGGATGGTGGGGCGTCCCCGACAACCATCCGTGCAGCGCGGTGTAGACGGCGTCGTGATTGAGCAGGCTGAAATGGTTGGCGCCCGGCACGTGCAACCCGTTGCCGCTGTCGAAACCGATGCGCCTGCTGCGCCCGACCCCGGAACCGCTGCCGCGCAACACCATCCCGTCGCCGACCACCATCCCCAGCGGATGCTTCGGACTATGGGTGACGGTGGCGGTGACGAAGTAGTGATCGGCGCCGGCCAGCAGCGGCACCTCGCGGACCGCCTCGGCACGCAGCGCGTCGACGTCGCGGTCGCGCCAGTCCTCGTCGACGAGGGAGCCCTGGCGTAGATCGCGGATGCCCGCACTTCGCCTGCGCAGCAGGGTGCTCAGCGGGCGGGTCTCGGGCAGCCGGTCGAGCACCGCGGCCGCGTAGTGCACGAACTGTTCGAGCGGGGCACCCAGATGTGGCGAGCCGAGGCACACCACTTGTCGCACCGAACGCGCCCAGACGGCGTCACTCTGCTCGGCCCGGTGGCAGGCGCTGCGCGCGACGAGCCCGCCCATGGAGTGACCGATCAGGCAGATCTCGTGGACCGGGAGCGGCCACTGCTCGACCAGCCGGGTGAGCAGGGCGTCGAGTTGCGCGGCGTTCTCGGAGATGTGCAGGCCGGTGTTGTAGCGCACGAAGACCGGGGTGTAACCGAGGTCGTCTTCGAGGCGTTCGCCGTAGGTGGGCCTGCCGCCGAGGCGCCAGGCGTGTTCGGTCTCGACCAGCCCGTGCAGCAGGACGACGAGCTTGGTGGTCGGCACGGGAACATGCGCGGCCAGCTGTTCGGCCGGGACCGGGGCGCCGTCGACACGAATGGTCATGGGGGAGGCCAGGATCGGTGCGTCGTCCTCGAGCGCGTCACCGATCAGCCCCTGGACGGCCGCGAGAAAGCCCGCGCCCCAGACGGTGCGTGAGGGCGCGGGTAGGCCGGATACCTGCACCGCGCTCGCCATCTCGCCGACGACGTGCCCGGTACCGCCGACGACCGCGTACACGCTCTCGGTGATGGCGTCGTGCACGACCTTCACCGGATCCGCGGCCGTCCCGACTCCCGCGCGTACGGCGGTGAACACCCGATCGCTGATGGCGCGGTGGATGGCCGCGATCCCGTCGACCGCACCGACGAACTCGTCGCCGGCCAGGCGGGCGAGCGCCTGGACTTCGGCCTGGGACTGGGAGAGTTGCTCGGTCACGCTTTTGAGCGTACAACTGTGCACTGAAACGCGGCGGATTCGGGGAGGCTTCGGGAGATCTGACCGGACTCTCCGGCCGCGTTCCGTGCTCCAGCACAAGGCATTAGATCAGCGCGATATGCGCATCTGACTATATATGCCTCACTGGAACACCGAGGAAAAGAACGGGCAAGGACGGCGGGGTGAGGGGTTCCGCCGTCCTCGCACGATCAGGCCTGCTGGGTGATCGCGTACCAGAGCGCGCCCATCGTGCCGAGCACGAACAGGGGTGAGATGACCCAGGTCTCCACCCGGTTACCGGTGCGGTCGATCAGCGGCACCCGCGTGCGCAGCGGGAACGGCCACAGCAGCCGGCAGCCGCGCTCGGTGAGGCAGTCGCCGAGCAGGTGCGCGAGGCAACCGAGGCCGACGCAGATCGGCAACCAGGCGGGCCGGTCGACGATCCAATGGTCCACCGCGAAGGTGCCCGCGCTGGCCAGCACGATCACCGTGCCGTACGTGCGCACACTCTTGCCCGGCGGACACAGGTGCAACGACCGAACCGCAAGCGCGAGCAGGAAGAACACCAGGCTCAGCGTGAACGGCCTGCCGAGCCAGTGCTCACCGGCCCAGGTGGCGCCCACCGCGCCCGCGACGAACAACAGCGAATGCGTGCCGTGCCGATGCCCGCCCGACACCCAGGAGATGAAGCGGCACAGGTGATGTGACACGGGCCCGAGCACGTGCGAGATGGTCCCGCTCGGGTGATCCGCGTCCGGCAGCAGGGCCGCGCCCGCCGTGAGGAAGGTGCCCATGATCAGCTCGGCGACGCCGAATCGTGTTGTCTCGCTGTCGAACAGGGGGAAGGCGGCGACGGTGAGCGGCAGCGCCGCGGCGGTCCCCGCCCAGGCCAGCGCCCCACTGGTCGCGTGTGAATGTCCTAGCACCCCGCAACGTTAGAGGACGTAAGGACCTGCTCGCATATGCCCAGGAGCGAACCGGTCACGCCGACAAGCGATCTGACAATTCCGGCATTTCGCGCAATACTGTGCGCCGACACCGGTATCGAATTCCGGTCCTGAGTACGGGGGAAGAATGCTTCACCGCCGCCTGTTCGCCGTGATCGCCATTGCTACCGCGCTCGCCACGAGCGCCTGCCTGGACGACACGAAATCCGCACCGACCGGTAAGGGGTCCACCTCGACCTCGAGCACCGTCGCCGCCCCGCTGCAGAACCGCCGGGCCGACAACGGCGCCGTCGTCCAGCAGAACGGCCTCAACGGGTCGGGCGAGCTGAAGATCGTCAACGGCAATTCCTCCGACTGCGCGATCGTCGTCACCAGCAGCGACCCGAAGTCGCCGCAGGCCACGATCTACGTGCAGGGCAACTCCAACGCCACGCTCAGCGGCATCGCCGGCTCCTACTTCGTCTACATGAAGTACGGAACCGACTGGGACCAGGCCGCACTCGGCTTCACCCGGGACCAGGAGTTCTCGAAGTTCGACGACGTGTTCGACGCCGACACCGAATGGGAGATCACCCTGCAGCCCTCGATCGGCGGCAACGCCTCGACGAGCGACGTCCCCTCGTTCTGATCGAGCCCATCGCACAGCTCGCGTGATTGTGAACTGTGCCATGGTGCGCCCGGTGGACGGGCTCGTCGGCTACCCTGCCGGGAGTCCGTCCCCCGAACGAAGGTGATCCATAGTGACTTCCGTGGCCGAAGCCCCCGATATCGCGTCGAAGGTAGGGCACTACTACCGGGTGGACGACATCTACGAGGTCGGCCGTGAGAAGGTGCGCGAATACGCCCGCGCGGTGCAGGATTTCCATCCCGCGCACTGGGAGGACGAGGCGGCCGCCGCGCTCGGGTACCAGGGTCTGGTCGCCCCGTTGACGTTCGTCTCCATTCCCGCGATGGCGGCCAACCGGCACCTGTTCGAATCGGTGGTCGTCGGCTACGACATGTTCGTGCAGACCGAGCAGGTCTTCGAGCAGCACAAGCCGATCGTCGCCGGTGACCGCCTGACCGTGGACGTGGAGCTGTCCTCGGTGCGCCGTATCGCGGGCAAGGACCTCATCACCGTCACCAACACCTTCGCCGACGAATCCGGCGAGACCGTGCACATCATGCACACCACGGTCGTCGGCATCACCGGTGACGACGGGGTCGATCCCGAGATCACGCGTGCGGTGGAGAACGTGATGGTGCACGGGGTGAAGGTCTTCAGCCAGGACAAGGACGCCGCCGCGTCCGACGTCGAGACCCCGCGCCGCCCCGAGGGCGACATCCACCTGTCCGCCGCCGGGGCCGCCCGGGTGCCGAGCACCACGCTCGCCTTCGAAGACCTCAGCGTCGGCGACGAACTGCCGCTGCGCGACGCGCGTCTGTCGCGCGGCGATCTGGTGAACTACGCCGGTGTGTCCGGCGACAGCAACCCGATCCACTGGGACGAGCGCATCGCCCAGCTGGCCGGGTTGCCCGACATCATCGCCCACGGCATGGTGACCATGGGCCTCGGCGCGGGCTTCCTGTCCGCCTGGTCGGGCGATCCGGGCGCGGTGACCCGCTACGGTGTCCGCCTGTCGAACTACACGATCGTCGGCCGCGAGGGCGGGCAGGTCGAGTACACCGGCCGGGTGAAGTCACTCGACCCGGTCACCCGCACCGCGGTGATCGCGGTTGTCGCCAAGTCGGCGGGTCGCAAGATCTTCGGTCTGGCCACCGCCGACCTGCGTTTCCGCTGACCGTCCGCCGCGGTGACTTCACCGCGGCGCCACGGCCGCCTCGGATCCGGTTGCGCTGCCTGCCTTCTCGACCCGGCCGATCCGCACCCAGGTGTTGTTCACCGCCGACGTGCCCGAGAGCGGGTCGGTGCGGGCCGGGTCGTGCAGCAGGTTGACGTTGGCGCCCGGCAGCGCGGCGGCCACCTGCCAGCCGACGCCGGGTTCGCGGTGGCCGTATCCGTGTGGCACGGCCACCACACCGGCGCGGATATCGGTGCTGATCTCCACCGGAACCTCGATGGCGCCGACCGGGGACTCGACGGTGGCCTGGTCGCCGTCGGCGAGGCCGCGGGCGGCGGCGTCGTCGGGATGCATCAGGATCGTGCAGCGGTCGCGGCCCTTGACCATCGACTCGATGTTGTGCAGCCAGGAGTTGTTGCTGCGCAGGTGCCGTCGGCCGATCAGCTGCAGGTCGTAATCAGCGGTGGGGGAGTCTGTTTCGTCGAGGACCGTGCGGACCGCCGCGAGGAAATCGGCGGGCGCCAGGTGGACCGCCCGGTCGGGAGTGCCGATCAGTTCGGGTAGGCGCGGGCGCAACGGACCGAGGTCGATGCCGCCCGGTGTGTCGCGAATCTTGCCGAGCGTCAAACCTTTTCGGCCGCGCCGCAAGACCCCGTACGGGCCCGCCGCCACCGCGGCCGCGGTCAAGCGCAGGGGGCTGAGTTGTTCGAAGACCGCGTTGAGGATCCGGCCGGTGAGCCGGCGGGCGGGCAGTGGGGTCACCTCGGTGACGAGGCGGGCCAGGATCTGCCAGTCGTCCTTGCCGTCGGCGGGCGGGTCGAACACCTTCGCGTCGTAGCGGGCGTTGTTGCGCACGCTGAAGATGGGGAACAGCAGGTTCAGCTCCTCCCGTTCCAGCGCGGAGACGGGCGGCAGGATGAAGTCGGCGTGCCGGGTGGTCTCGGTGATGTACATGTCGACGGCGACGAAGAAGTCGAGGGCGGCGAGGGCTTCGTCGAGCTTGCCCGCCTGTGGTGTCGAAAGCACCGGGTTGCCCGCGTAGGTGATCATCGCCCGGATCCGGTCCTCGCCTGGTTCGAGGATGTCGTGCGCGAGCGCGGCGACGGGCAATTCGCTGCGGAAAGACCGGTAGGTGCCGGTGCGGTCGGTCCACGCGCCGTGGCCCACGCGCAGGTACTTGGCGTACCGCGCACCGTCGACGACGGGCGTGGCGAACATCTGACCGCCGGGCCGGTCGAGATTGCCGGTGACGGCATTGATCGTGTTCACCAGCCAGTGGGTCAGCGTGCCGGTGACCTGCTGGCACACTCCGATGCGCGCGTACAGCACCGCCGAGGGCGCGGCCGCGTGGTCGCGGGCGAGGGTGCGGATGGTGGCGGCGTCGACCCCGGCGGGCCCGGCCATCCGCTCCGGCGTGGTGTCGGCGACCAGGGCGATCAGCTCGTCCCAGCCGACGCATTGCGCGCGGACCCTGCGTTCGTCGCACAGCCCCTCGCCGAGGAGCACGTGCAGCATGCCGAGCAGCAGATAGACGTCCCCACCGGGCCGCACGGCGATGTGCTCGTCGGCCAGCCGGGCGGTTTCGGTACGGCGCGGGTCGATCACGACCACCGTGCCACCCCGTTTGCGGACGTCCTTGATGCGCTGTTTGGCGCCGGGCATGGTGGTGATCGAGCCGTTCGACACCGCCGGATTGGCCCCGAGGACCACCAGCCGGTGCGTGCGATCGATATCGGCCACCGGCATCAGCACATTCGATCCGAACATCCGCCAGGCGGTGAATTCCTGCGGGAACTGGTCGATCGAGGACGCGGTGAAGAAGTTGCGGGTGAACAGGGCCGCTCGCAACAACCCGCCGTAGAGCACCGACGAACTGTGCGCTGCCGGGTTACCCATGTACATGGCGATCGCGCTCGAGCCGTGCGCAGCGCGCACGGCTCGCAGTCTGGTGCCGATCTCGCGGAACGCCTCGTCCCAGCTCACCGGGACGAATCCGGTTGCGGTGCGTCGCATCGGGGTGCGCAATCGGTCGGGGTCGTGATGCAGGCCGCCCATGGCGGTGGCCTTCGGGCAGATGTAGCCCCGGGAGAGGACGTCGTCGGGATTGCCTTCGATCCGGGTGACGCGGTCCTCCCGCACCGTCACCAGAATTCCGCAGTGCGCCTCGCACAGTGTGCATTGGCGCGCGATCGTCTTGCTGTCCACAGCTTTTCCCGCCTTCCGCAGAACGCCTGGTCCCACGCTAACCGGTCCGGACGCTCCGCAGATCCGACTACGGTCGGAAATCCGCGACCTGGACGCGTGCACGCTCCGCGCAGCGTGAGATCGAGGCCGTGCTCCCGCACCTGCGGGCGCAGCGCTCGGGTCACATCGTCCAGGCCGGGACACTGAAACGGGCGACGCCCACCAGGGGTGCTGGTGGGCGTCGCCGTGGGAGCTAGGTGGTGACCGGCGTGCGGGTGGCGCGGTCGATGAGGTACTCCACCAGGTGGGTGAGCACCGCCTTGGCCGACGGACGGTCACGGGCATCGCACAGGATCACCGGGGTGTTCGGGTCCAGATCCAACGCGTCGCGGACCTCGTCCACGGTGTAGCGGGGAGCACCGTCGAAGCAGTTCACCGCGATCAGGAACGGCAGCCCACGACGTTCGAAGAAGTCGACGGCGGCGAAGGAGTTGCTCAGCCTGCGGGTATCGGCGAGCACGATCGCACCGAGGGCGCCGCGGCACAGCTCGTCCCACAGGAACCAGAAGCGGTCCTGGCCGGGCGTGCCGAACAGGTACAGCACCAGGTCGCGGTCGATGGTGATGCGGCCGAAGTCGAGCGCGACCGTGGTCGTCGACTTCTGTTCCACCCCCGACAGATCGTCGACACCGGTGCTCACCTCGGTGATCAGCTCCTCGGTGCGCAGCGGGGCGATCTCGCTGATCGAGGAGACCATCGTGGTCTTGCCGACGCCGAAGCCGCCGGCGATGAGGATCTTGACCGAGGCGGCGAGGTGCCTGCTCATGGTCGGGTCAAAGTTTTCGGATGCCATCCAGAACCGCTCGCAATACGTTGAGGTCGCCGGCGCCTGCCTCGGCCGCTACCGGAGCCCGGAAGATGAGGTGGCCGTCGCCGATGAGATCACCGACGAGGATCTTGGTCACCGCAAGAGGAAGTTTCAGCACGGCCGACACCTCGGCCACCGACTGCGGACGTTTGCACAGCTGTGCGATCGTGCCGTACTCGGGTTCGGGCCTGCGCAGGGTCGGCGCGGGATGCACCGCGACAACCACTGTCAGCATGTCCAGGTCGTGCGCCGCACCCATGGTGCGGCCGCGGGTCACCGCGTACGGCCGGACCAGGGGTCCGGCCGCGTCGTCGAACCACGGATCGCCGAGTCGAGTCATGGTGTCGCGTCCTATATTTCGGCCAGCCCGTGACGCGGTTCCGCCGACAGGAAGCTGCCGACCCGCTGCACGGTGAGGTTCATCTCGTAGGCGACCATCCCGAGATTGGCCGACTCGGTGGCCTGCAACGCCAGACAGGCGTTGTCACCGGCGGAGGTCACGAACAGGACGGCCCGATCGAGTTCGATCACGGCCTGGCGTACGCCGCCGCCGTCGAACCGGTTGCCCGCGCTGCGCGCCAGCCCGTAGAGCGTGGACGACATCGCCGCGAAATGCTCGGCGTCCTCCCGCTTCATCTGGGTGGAGCGCCCGAGCAGCAGCCCGTCGGTGGACAGCACGACCGCGTAGCGGACCCCTGCCAGCCGGTCGACGAGATCGTCGAGCAGCCAGTTGAGATCACCTGGTTGGGGAGAGTTCACCTCAGCCTTCCTGTTCGTCCTGGTGAGAGTTCGACAGCGGCTTGCGGCCCTGTCGAGTGCCGATCTCGATCGCGGACATCAGGTCGCGGGCCTGCTCGGCGGAGCGGGGACGCGGCGCGGGCGCGGTCGTTTCGGCGGTGGTCGGTTCCTCGGCGAGTTCGGGTCGCAGATTCGTCTGCCGCTGACGGCGGGGCAGCAGGGGCCTGCCGTCGGGGCCGGTCTCCGGCTGCGGCGGGGCTTCGACCTCCACGACGCGGGTGTCCACGATCGGCTCGGCGGCGCGCGGTGCGGGCGGTTCGGCGACGAGGGTGGCCACCGGTGCCTGCTCGAGCGCGGCGGCGGGCGCCTGCTCGTGCGGGCGGGGCAGCCCACGGCGCAGCGGGCCGGTGGTTGCGGGCGAGCTCGGCATCGCCGCGGTCCCGGCGAGCAGGTTCTGCGGGATGAGCACGATGGCGCGGATGCCGCCGTAGTCGGATTCGCTGAGCCGCACCGAAACACCGTGCGCGGTGGACAGTCGCGCGACCACGAACAGGCCGAGACGCGAATCCGAGGACAGCGTGCCCACGCCGAAGTCCGGCGGATCGGCGAGCATGTCGTTGTAGCGGGCCAGGTCCTCGGGGCTCATGCCCATGCCCTGGTCGGTGATCTCGACGACCACACCCTTGCCGACGATGTTGCCGCCCGCCTCCACCCGCGACTGCGGGGGCGAGAAGGCGGTGGCGTTGTCGACCAGCTCGGCGAGCAGGTGTACGAGGTCGGCGACCACGGTGCCGACGACGTCGACCTCGGGCAGCTTGGTGACCCGCACGCGCGCGTAGTCGAGGGTTTCGCCGATGGCGCTGCGCACGATGTCCATCAGCGGAATCGGGTTGCGCCACTGGCGACCCGGGCGGCCACCGCCGAGAATGATGAGGTTCTCGGCGTTGCGGCGTTCGCGGGTGGCCAGGTGGTCGAGCCGGAACAGGGTCTCGAGCAGCGCCGGATCCTCTTGGCTGCGTTCGGCTTCGTCGAGGATCTCGAGCTGACGGTGCACCACGATCTGGCTGCGGTGGGCGATATTGAGGAACACCGCGCGCACACCCTCGCGGGTGCGTGCCTCGTCGACGGCCGCGCGCAGCGCCGCCGCGGCGGCGTGCTCGAAGGCGTCGGCGACCTGACCGATCTCGTCGCGACCGAAGTCGAGCTTCGGGGCGATGTCGGCGGGGTCGACCTCACCGCCCTCGCGCAGGGTGCGCATGGTGGCGGGCAGCTGTTCGTCGGCCAGGGCGAGGGTTTCGGTGCGCAGCCTGCGCAGGCGGCGGATGATCCGGTTGGCCAGGATCACCGCGACCAGGAACGCCAGCAGACTGACCACCACGACGCCGCCACCGGCCATCGCCGCGTTCACCTCGGCGCGCTGCGCGGTCTTCTCGGCCAGCTTCTGGATATGGCTGTTGTGAGCACCGTAGGCCTCGATCATGGCCCGGTTGACTTCGCCTGCGGCGGTGTGCCATTCGGGGATCGACATGGGCAGGGCGGTGACGGCCTGCGTCCGGGTCGACGAGCCGGTCGGCTGCTGCGGCGCGGCGAAACGGCTCACGATCGCCGACTCCATCGCGGCGAGCTGGGCGAAGTGCGGCGAGGACATCATCGCGGCGATCGGGGCGCGCTCGTCCTCGTCGAGCTCGGTGACGATGCCGGCCAATTCGGTGTGGTAGTAACCGATCTGGTTGATGAGCTCCTCGATCGGGATGCCCGTCGGGCCGTCGGCGGTGACCAGCGACAGGGAGATCGCGTTGCTGCGCGACATCGCCTCGGCGGCGTGCAGCAGACGCACGCCCTCGGCCACACCGGAGGCCACCTCCGCGTCGGGGGCGGCGCGCTCGGCCACCTTGGTGCCCTGGGTGAGCACGTCGAGCAGGCGGCTGAAGAAGGTGTAGGCGTCGTTGGCGGGCAGCATCCGCGCGTCGGCGCCCTGGCGCACACCGGTCAGATGCGTCTTGAGAGTGTTGAATCCGCCCTTGTCGTCACCGATTTCGGAATCGTCGACCGCGCGGATATCGGTGGAGATATCGATCAGGCCCTGGACGGCCGCGTCGAGGCGGGTCCTGGCCGGGCCGAGGGCGTCGGCGGCGGTGTCGTCACCGGCCAGATAGGCCAGGGTGAGCTGACGTTCCGACTGCACCGCTTCGATCAGCGCGCGGGTATAGGGGACGGCCGCCTGCATCTCCGTCGCCCAGGTCTTGGCCTTGTTGCTCTCCTCGACCAGGTAGCCCGCCGTGCCGACGCCGACCACCACCAGGGTCAGACTGGGGATGAGAGCGATCGCCAGAATCCGGGTGCGAACACCGAGTCTCGCTAAGAACATCGCCATAACGTAACGGAATTGTTGCAGTGTTGCCGCACGGGTCTCGCTGAGCGAGACGCGATTTGGCATTCGGGACGATTTCGAGCTCGCCCCGCCGGCTGAGCCGCGATGGCCCAGTCGGCGGGGGCTCGCCGTGCCCTGGCGTACCCGGAGGGGTGGGCCAGGTCAGGTCTTCTCCCGCGCCTACAGCGTGCGGTCGGCACCGGTGCGCGGTGGCGGCGCGGCCGCGAGCGCCGCGTTCTCCGCCGCGGTCAACTGCCGCGCGCGCAGGACGAATCGCAGGCCGTGCGAGGCTTCGAGGGACTGCTCGGAGGCGGGCCCACGGGTCACATCGATGGTGAGGTGGGTGTCTTTCCAGCACTCGAATTGTTCCGGGCTGACCCAGAATTCGGTGTGCCAGCTCAACCGGCCGAGCAGGATGTCGCTCTGCTCGATCGGGAACTGCCTGGTGGGTAAGCACATCGGCGCGGAGTTGTCCCCGCAGCAGTCGCCCGCCTGCCGGAACAGCACCGGGCCGTTGTCCTCGATGACGCGGCGCAGCAGGTCCTGGGCGCGTTCGGTGATATCCACGCGGTGGATCGTGTTCTGCATCAGAACATCCCTGGTGTCGTCGTCGAATGGCGCACCAGCAGGTTCTTGGACCGCTGGTAGCGCCCGAGCATCATGGCGGTGTTCTCGCCCGCGGCCTGCGCGGGATAGGGGTGATAGCAGTTGGCCCACACCCGCCGGGTGCCGACCGCGCCCGCGAACCGGTGCGCGGTGCCCAGATCGCGGGTCCACACGCCCGCACCGAGGCGGTGGGCGGTGTCGTCGGTGACCCGCACCGCTTCGTCGAGCGTGTCGAAGCGGGTCACCCCGAGCACCGGGCCGAAGATCTCCTCCTGGAAGATCCGCATCGAGTTGTCGCCTTCGAAGACGGTGGGTTCGATGTAGTACCCACCCGGCAGGCCGTCGACCTTGCGTGCTTCCCCTCCAGTCAGCACGCGGGCGCCTTCGGCTCTGCCGATATCGAAGTAGGACAGGATCCTTTCGTACTGGTCGTTGCCGGCCTGTGCGCCGATCATCGTCTCGGTGTCGAGCGGATGACCGGACACGACGGCCTCGGTGCGGGCGATGCAGCGGGCGAGGAACTCGTCGTAGATCGACGAGTGGATCAGCGCACGCGACGGGCACGTGCCGACCTCACCCTGGTTCAGGACGAACATCACGAATCCCTCGACGGCGCTGTCGAGGAACGTGTCGTCGGCGGCGAGCACGTCGGCGGTGAACACATTGGCGCACTTGCCACCCAGCCGCAGCGACACCGGGACGATGTTCTCGGCGGCGTGCCGCAGGATCAGCCGTGCCGTGGCGGTGTCACCGGTGAAGGTGAGCTTGTCCAGCTGCGGGCTGCGCGCCAGCGGGACGCCCGCCTCCGCCCGGAATCCGTTGACCACGTTGAGTACACCGTCGGGCAGCAGGTCGGCGATCAGCTCCACGACGAGCAGCAGCGAGGCCGGGGTCTGCTCGGCCGGTTCGAGTACGACGCAGTTGCCTGCCGCGAGGGCTGGCGCGAGTTCCCATGCGGCGGTGAGGATCGGGTAGGTCCACGGCAGGATGTGTCCGACGACGCCGAGCGGGCCGGACAGGTGGTAGGCCACGGTCTCGCTGTCGACCGTGGAGATCGTTCCCTCCTGTCCTCGCAGCACCCCGGCGAAATATCGGAAGTGGTCGACGGCGAGGGGCAGATCGGTGTGCAGGGTCTCCCGGACGGGTTTGCCGTTGTCCCAGGTCTCGGCTACCGCCAGCGGTTCGATGCTGTTCTCGATGCGGTCGGCGATGGCCAGCAGGATGCCCGCGCGGGCGGCCGGGGAGGTGGCGGCCCAGCCGGGAGCGGCGCGGCGGGCGGCGGTGAGTGCCAGGTCGATGTCGGCGGCGCCGGAGCGGGCCACGGCGCAGAACGCCTCGCCGTCGACCGGGGAGGTGTTGTCGAAATAGCGGCCTTCGACGGGGGCGACCCATTCGCCTCCGATGAAGTTGTCGTATCGGGCGGCATAGCTGACTATGCCGGTATCCGATCCGGGCTTGCCGTAGATCATGCGTCTCGCTCCTCGCGACCTCGTGCGTGGTGGGACACACTATGGTCGGCGAAGGTTGGTGCGAGGTTGGTCGTACCGTTTGCGCAGGTCAGCCCTGGCGCGCGGTGTACAGGCGGGCGGTGACGACGGCTCGGCGGACATCGTCGCGCGGCAGCAGTCGCAGGGCGTGTTCGTGCACGGCGACATCGGCGGGGCAGCGCTGCCCGAAGGCCACCGCGTGCTCGGGGCGATCGCTGGCCAGCACCGCGTCGCGCAGGCCGACATCGAGGTGGTCGCGCCACTGGTGCACGCCGGGCAGGTCCGAGCCGGGTAGCAGCGGTCCGCGATACAGCCACAGCGCCGAGGTGAGGTCGCCGCCCTCGATGGCCGCGAGCAGTTCCACCGCGTCGCACGACACCGCGCCGGTGAGCATGTACCGGCGGTTGGTGATCTCGCCCCTGGTCGCCCGGCGCAGGTGGGAGACATCGGCTTTGAGCGTGTTCAGCGATACCGCGCGATCGCCGTAGACGGCGGCGTGCAGCTGTTCCGGGGTGTACCCGTCGGGTTCGAGGGCGAGCAGGGCGAGGATCTCGAGCTGGCGCGGCGGCAGCGGGACGGGTCGGCCGTCGCGCAGCAGCCTTGCGGCGCCGAGACATTCGAGACGCACGCCGGGAACGGGGGTGGGTGCCTCGGCGCGCAGCATGGTCTCCACGGCCGTCACGAGGGCGCGCACCGAGGTCATCACCATCGGGTGCGAGCGTTCCCAGGTGGAGGACAGATCGAGGACACCGACGGTGCGGCCGTCTGGTCCGTGGATGGGCGCCGAATAGCAGACCCACCCGTGCAGGGCGGCCACCAGGTGTTCGGCGGAGAACACGGTGCAGGCCCGGTCGTCGTGCAGGGCGAGCGACAGGCCGTTGGTGCCCATATGGCTTTCGTCCCACACCCCGCCGGGGGCGAAGTTCACCTGCTCACCCTGGCGGCGCAGGGTGCGGTCGCCCGCTGTCCACAGGATGGTGCCCGATTCGTCACTGACGACGGCGAGGTAGCCGGAATCCTCGGCGATACCACGCAATTGGCCCGCGAGTTCGGTCACCGGCCTGCGCAGCGGTGACTCACGCCAGCGGCCGCTGATGTCGTCGAGCCCGGGGGCGACGGTCTGGGCTGGGTCGACGGTGTGCAGGGAACGCTGCCAGGATTTGGCCACCTCCCGGCGCACGGGTCCGGTGTCGCGGGGCAGTTGCAGTGGACGCGACGGGGCGGCGAGGCGGTTCCATTGCTTCTCGATCGCGCCGCGATAGTCCGCGAGCCCGTCGGGCCTGGGCGATCCGGGAATCGGATCGTCGGATGCGCCCACGTTCACTCCTGCTCGTCGGTGGCTGTTCCTGTCTATCAGGTGTGCCACCGGCGTGGGCCGGGATCGCTTGCGGACTACCGGGTCACCGGGGTGTGCCCTGTCGCGTCGGCTTGACGCGTGGTCGGTTATTTGTTCAGGAACAGGCCCGCGATATCGGCGTTCTTGATGGGGGTGTCGATATTGCGCTGGCCCGCGCACAGCAGATCGACCTGCACGATCATCGCGTCGACCACGGTGCCCGCCGGTTCGTTGTCGTTGCCCGTCTGCTCTTTGATCGCCTTGGTGATGGTGATCCGCTTGGTGTCCGGCTCCTGGTTGATGTAATCGCGGCAGGGGGTGTCGCCGCCCTGGTTGAGCAGGCGCTCGACATCGGAGCAGCCGGTCATCAGTGCCGCCAGCACCGCGAGTCCGACCGCGACGGCGCCGCTGCGGGTGGCGTGCATGGTTCCTCCTGAAAGGTCGCGCCCGGGACGACTCGCCGGGATCCGCTTCAGACTAGATGCCGATCGCGGCGGGCCCGGAGGCGGTAGCGGAGCGTGTCCACGCAGGGCCCTCGCGGGTCGGCACCATCGAACACAGCGGTCAGCTGCGGTGGATTCGCAACGGCACGAGCAGTTCGTCGGCGGTCAGCGACCCGTGATGGCCGGGCATCTGCGATTGCAGGGGTTCGGCACCGCTGCGGATCACCCCGCTCGTCCCGGTGGCGACCACCACGAGATCGCCGATCCGCGCCGCCACCTCGGGGTGCACGCGCGGGCCGAACCACCCGGCCTCGATGACCTGGGCCTTGGTACGCACCACGAACTCGTCACCGAGCGTGCCCGTCCAGGTGTCGGCGACCGACTCGGTGGCCCCCGCTTCGGTGTAGACGTGGCGGGCGCGCGGTTCGCCGCCGAGCGCGCGCACACCCTCGGACAGGTGCGGGTGGGTGTCGAAGTCGATGCGGTGCACCAGCGGCACCATGCCGTGATCGGCGGTGACGATCAGCGCCGAGCGCGGCGGTAGGTTGCCTGCCAGCTCGGCCGCGATCCGGTCGACGTTGGCCAGTTCGAACCGCCATGCCCTGGTCTGCGGGCCACGCGCGTGCCCGGTGGTGTCGAGATCCGAATGATAGGTGTAGACAAGGCTTTTCGGTGCCGAGCCGAGCGCGGTGAGCACCCCGTCGACCAGGTCGCCCACCGAGAACGCAGTCCGGAAACCGCCACCGCGCCAGCCGGCGCGGGTGAGACCCGAGCCGTCCTGGTAGCTCGGTGCCACCTGGACGGCCGCGATGCCCGCGGCGGTCGCGCGTTCGAAGGTGGTGCGGTGCGGCTGGATTCGCTCAGGGGGGAACTCGGCGATCGCGTCGACCTTCGGACCGTCGCCGGTGAGCTGCCAGCGCAGGCCGTTGAACAGACGGTCCTGCCCCGGCAGGTGGAAGGTGTAGCCGACGGTGCCGTGCTCACCCGGCGGCAGACCCGTGCCGAGGGTGGTCAGGCTGGTCGCCGTCGTACTCGGGAAACCGGCATCGAGGGTGGCCGCAGGCAATCCCGAAAGAAACGGCGCCGCAGCGCTTTCGGCGTCCAGCGCGGTGGCACCGAGACCGTCGACGAGCAGCACGCACACATGGTCGACATCCAGCTCGAGACCGAGGCGGTCGTGCTCGCCGGGCACGCCGAGGCAGGCCAGGATCGAGGGGAGCAGGTCGGCCAGCGACGCGTGGCCGTAACGCGGGAGGAGAAGTTCGTTCACGCCTGTCCGGTCTCGAAGCGGCTGATGAGGCCGTTGCGCACATCGAATCGCCAGGTGGTGCGCATGGAACCCCACCGGCTGTTGGTGTAGTCGGCGGTGAACTCGAGTCCGTCGGCTTCCACCGTGTCGACCTCCAGATGCCCGTTGGCGCTGAAGATCTCGGCCTCGGTCCACTGCGCGAGGTTGCGTTCCACGCCGTCGTCGGACATGGTGGCGTCTTCGGCGAGCACGCCGTAGAAGCGGTCGGTGTCCTGGGCGTTGAGCGCGTCGACGAACGCCTCGACCGCGGGATCGAGTTTCACAGTCTCAGCCATCGGGCCTCCTGCTCGTGTTCGGGCGCACTGGGGTAGAACAGCCTTACCCACTCTAGGGCCGCTGCCACACCCCGCACCGCAAAATTTTCAGGTACGGGTGGCCACGAGCGCGGTGAAGGCGCGCATGATCTCGTCGACGAGGTCGGGCGCGTTGGTTCCCAGCTGCTCACTGCGCTTTTCGAGGTGGCCGTCGAGCCACAGCGATGCCAGTCCGTGCCCGAGACTCCACCACGCCACGGCCAGCGTGTCGGCCTGGTTCGCGGGAAGCTGTCCGGCGGCGACACATTCGGTGACGGTGTCGGCGAGCACGCCGAAGGCGGTATCACCGGCGTGCGCGGCGTCGGGATGCTTGTCCGGTTGCGACAATTCGGGCCGGAACATCAGCCGGAACAGGGCCGGATTCTCGCGGGAGAACCGCACATAGGTGGCGGCGAGTTCGGTGAGCGCGGCCAGTGGGCTGCTCGCCTGCGCCCGCGTGGCGATCAATTCCTCGGCCAGGCGCTGGAAGCCCTCGACCGACAGCGCCGACAGCAGCGCGGCGCGATCGGCGAAGTGGTGGTACGGCGCACCGCTGCTCACCCCGGCCTCGCGCGCGACCCGGCGCAGGCTCACCGCCGCGAGCCCCTCGCTCTCGATCAGGCGCAGGCACGCCGCCATCAGGGTGGCTCGCAGGTCGCCGTGGTGGTAACTGGTGCGCTTCACTCCTCCGAGCCTAGGCGACGCGCCCGGGAAAATAGGCACTGGACAGGATATCTATGCGGTGCTTAGATTATCTGAGCACCGCTCAGATGGGTGGGCTCCTCCGAGGGAACGGAAGAACACCATGACCGCAAGGGTTCTCGTCACCGGCGCCACCGGCTTCGTCGCCGGACACTGCGTCGCCGAACTGCTCGAGCACGGATACGCCGTGCGCGGCACCGTGCGCGATCTGGGCGCCACCGCCAAGCGCGCCCACCTCACCGAGCCGGCCCGCCGCACCGGCGGCGACCTGGAATTCGCCGCCGCGACGCTCGACGACGATGCCGGGTGGGCCGAGGCGGTGGCGGGCTGCGACACGGTGCTGCACGTCGCCTCCCCGTTCCCCGACAGTCCACCGGAAAACGAGCGCGACCTCATCGAGCCCGCCGTGCAGGGCACACTTCGGGTGCTGCGCGCGGCCGCCGCGGCGGGGGTGCGTCGGGTAGTGCTCACGTCGTCGGTGGCGGCGGTCGCCTACGGACACGACAACGGCGACGTGCGGACCGAGAACGACTGGTCGGTCGTCGACCGGATTCCGGCCTACCAGAAGAGCAAGACCCTCGCCGAACGTGCCGCCTGGGAGTACGTCGAATCCCTCGGCGACACCGGCGATCTCGAACTGGTGGTGCTGAACCCGGGCATGATCCTCGGGCCGCTGCTCGAACCACGAACCAGCACCTCGCACGCACCGATCCAGCGCCTGCTCGCCCGCGACGTCCCGGGTTCGGTGCGCACCGGCTGGTCCCCGGTCGACGTGCGCGACCTCGCCACTGCCCACCGCCTCGCGATGGAAGTGCCCGCGGCAGCAGGCAACCGGTACATCTGTGGCGGTGAGCCGCTGTGGATGGGGGAGCTGGCAGGCATGCTCGCCCGCGACTTCGGCCCCCAGGGCTTCCGCGTGCCGACGCGGGTACTGCCCAACGCCCTGGTCCGCCTGGTCGCGCTGTTCGACAAGACCGTCCGCCTCACCGTGCCGGTCCTCGGCCGCGCCGAACGGGTGAGCGCCGAGAAGGCTCGCCGCGAACTCGGCTGGACCATGCGCCCGGTGGAGCAGACGGTCCGCGACACCGCCGACAGCCTGATCGCCTTCGGCGTCGTCACCGCACCGGGCAAGCGTCGATCAGCACCAGCCGTTCCGGCCGGAACACGCTGAGCGGGAGGGGAAGACGATGCTCATCACCGCTCTGATCCTGACCGTCGTCGGTGCGTTCCGACGGACTCGGCGCCGCCGCGCGGGTGGCGAAGAAGGCGCGGGATCTGTGGACACCGCGTCCGTATTCGGGGACCGGCTGCGGTCCGTAGCGCTGGTCGCGGTGTACCGCCGGGCGCGACGCGGGCTGGCCTCGGCCGCGCTGAGTGCTGGTGCGGCGGTGCGCGCCGTGGCGACGGGCGCAGGTGCCCGGCTCAACCGTCTCGGCCGGCGTATGCGGCGACAGGGACGGGCGCTGTCGACTGCGGTGGCGGTGCTGGCCTTGACCATCATGGGAGCCCAATTGGCCTGTGGGTGAGCCGGACCCGACGCCATGCCCCGCGCTGCGCGTCCTGGGTCACGGGGCGTATCAGGAGTAGGACCTCGGTCGGTCCTGGGACTCGGCGTGCGGCTGAACCGGATTCAGTGCCGTCCCGGCGATCCGGCTCACCGGGTTGTCAGGATCAGGACCTCGGTGTCGATGTCAGGAACCCGGCGTGCGGCGGGGCCGGGTTCAGCGCCATTCCTGGCGTTGGAGGTCGAGGATCACCGGGTGCATGAGGGTGGAGACCCCGGGGTCCTTCGGGCGGCGGTCCGGGGGGAAGACGGTGGCGGCGGTGAGGGTTGTCTCGTCCAGGGAGCGTAGGGGAGTGGGGGAGCGCAGGGTGGGGATCGGGGGCTCGTTCCTCGCCGCGAGGACGAACCCCCAGTCGCCGAAGCTCGGGACGTCCACATGGAACGGGGTGGTGTGCAGGCCGGCGGCGTGCAGGGTGGCATCGATGGTCCAGAAGGAGCGGGGCGCGAAGAACGGGGAACCGGACTGCACCACCAGGCGGGCGCCGGGAGCCAGGACGTTCGCGGTCATCGCGTAGAACTCCTGCGAGTACAGCTTGGCGACCGAGGTCTGGTCGGGGTCGGGCAGGTCGACGATCACCGCGTCGAAAAGCCCTGGTGCACCGCGCAACCAGTTGAAGGCGTCCGCGTTCACCACCCGCACGCGCGGATCGTCGAAGGCGTGCCGGTTCAGTTCGGTGAGCCGGTCGTCGGTGCGGGCCAGCTCCACCATCGCCGGATCGAGCTCGACCAGCGTCACCCGCTCCACATCGGGGTAGCGCAGGATCTCACGCAGCGCGAGCCCGTCGCCACCGCCGAGCACCAGCACCGAGCGACGTGACCCGGCGAGCACCGGATGCACCAGCGCCTCGTGGTAGCGGTACTCGTCGACGGAGGAGAACTGCAGGCCGCCGTTGAGGAACAGCCGGGTGTCGGTGGTGGCGAACGGCGAGAACGACTCGGTGAGCACGATCTGCTGATAGGGCGTGCGGGTCTGCCACACGATCGGATGGGCGAACAGCGCCTGCTGCGCGGTTGCCTCGAAACGGTCGGCGTACAGGTAGGCGCTCGACAGGCCGCAGGCGACGACGGCGGTCATGGCGATCAGTGTGTGCCGGGTGGCGCGGGTCATCCGGTCGCGAAAGAAGAAGAACGCCAACGCCAGACCGGCGATCGCGTTCACCACACCCACCACGAGGCTGCCGCGGATCTGCCCGAACACCGGCAGCAGGAGGAACGGGAACGCCAGACCACCCAGCAGCGCGCCGACATAGTCCGCGGCGAACAGATCGGCCACCGCGCTGCTGGCCTCCTGTTTGCGCACCTGCTGCAACAGCTCCATCAGCAGCGGGATCTCGGCGCCGACGAGCATCCCGATCACCGCCGCCGCCACGACGAGCGCGGCGGTGTACACGTTGAGCCAGGCATAGCTGGCGTAGAGCGCCGCCACCGACAACCCGCCGATCACCGCGAGTGCCAGCTCCACCGCGACGAACGCGGCGGCGGCGTACGGGCGCAACGGTTTCGCGACCAGCGCACCGACACCCATCGCGCACACCATCACGCTCAGGGTGATCGAGGCCTGCGCGGCGGTGTCACCGATCAGATAGCTGCCGAGGGTCACCAGCGACAACTCGTACACCAGACCGCAGGCGGCGCAGACGAATACCGTCGCCAGCAGCGCCGCCCGCGCCAGGCGGTGGGTGGGCATCAGGTGAGGCCCGCGGCCACCACCAGCGCGACGGCGACATGGGCCGATGCCGTCACCCAGACCGCCGGGTGCGGTTCGGGATCGGCGACAACGGTCCGGAAATCACCGGGGGTGAGCGCGTCGAGCAGCACGAACGCCAACGCCATCGCGGCCAGCCCGATCACGCCGTACACCGCGCTCGCCAGCAGTGCCTTCACGATCTCCCCGTCGGAGGTCCAGATGGCGGTGGCGACGATGATGCCGGTGCCGAACAGGTTCGAGGCGAGCAGGGTCGCGGCGTTGCGGTTGCGTTCGATCCAGATCTGAGCGCGCAGATCACCGGGGGTGAGCAGGTCGACGAGCCCGAATCCGACGGCCATCAACACGATTCCCACCGCGGAATAGGCGAGCGCGGCGCCCGCGTCCGCCCCCAGTTCGGCGAGCATGAGTGTCCTCCTGTGCTTGTGAGGCGAGATGCCCCGAATGAACTACTTGCCGCCGCTGTCGCTGCCGCCACCGCGGTAGTCACCCGCCGCGGAACCGCTGGTCCAGCCGTAGCTGCTGGTGTGCGAGTGGTGGCGGCGGGTGCCGTTGGCCCAGCTGTCGACCAGCACGAGCGAACCGCCCGCGTGCGGCGACACCGCGACGAGGTCCTTGTCGAACCGCAGATAGTGGTTGTCGCCGGTGTTGCGCCGGTCGCGCGGCTCGGTGGCCTTGGCGATGGCGGCCGCGACCGCGGCTGGCGCGGCGGCCGTGGTGAAGGCGAGGCCGTCGTTGGCCTGGTCGAGCTGGCGGGCACGCTGGTACTTCTCGGCGACGAACTCGCGCGGATCCTTCGGCCCGGTCACCGCGACGACCGTGACCACCGCGACGATCACCGCGACCACGGAGGCCAGGATGCCGACCACGATCCATCTTGTCCGCGTCACCGTGGCACCCCGAAACCGGTGCGCCACAGAACTGTCGGCGTTGTGCTGATGAGAATCCCTCCCCGTCGAAAAACTGGCCGGACTGTATCACCGGGTTCGCGCCGACGCCCGCGGTGAGTTGAGCAACTGCGATTCAGATCACAGCGGGCTACCGGGCCAGGTGCGGTGATCGGGATCGGCGGGTCAGCGGGGTCGTTGCCACAGCAGCGTGTACCGCCACAGCAGGCGGCGGCGAATCCGCGAGCCCGGCAGGAATTCCTCGGCGGCTCGCCGGATCTCGCCGAGCGTTTCCTCCGGATCGCGGATCGTCGCGTTCGGTCCGCCTGCTTCGCGGCGGTGGCGACGGTCGGTGGCCCAGACGACCGGTAGCAGTGGGAGGTAGCCGATGTCGGTGAGCGGGTGCATCTTCCAGAGCCCGACCACCGCGAGCGTGCCGCCGGGAGCGACGAGGTCGCGCAGCGCCGCCATGCCTTCGCGGACGGGGACGTGGTGCAGGGTGGCGACGGCGGTCACCATGTCGAAGGTGTCGTCGAGGTCGCGGAAGTCGGCCTTGTCCAGATGCACGTGGGGCGTCGACGGTGCGTTCGCGATGACCTCGGGGTCGATGTCGATGCCGAGCACCGCATCACAGCGGGTGGCGAGTTTGCGGGCGAGCAGGCCGTCGCCGCAACCGATATCGAGGGCGGTGCGGGCGTGCACGGGCACCTGTTCGAGCAGCCAGGGGTGGTAGTGCGTGTTGTGGTTCCAGTAGGGGTCCGTCGACATGATCGGTCAACGCCCGCGCGACCCGCAGGGTTCCGAAAGGTTCATCGCACAGGCGTTTTCGCGGATCAGGCGGCGGTATGGCCGGCCAGCCAGTCGGCGAAACCGGTGAGACCGTCGAGCACCACATCGGCGCCGGCCGCGCGCAGTCCGTCGGCATCGTAGGGGCCGGTGGTCACACCGACCGCGAACGCACCGGCCGCTTTCGCTCCGCGCATGTCACCGGCGTGATCGCCGACGAAGATCGACGCCGATTCCTCGCGGAGCACCGCCGCTTTCCCGGTGGACCACAGATCACCGGCCACCCGGTCCACGTCCCACCCCAGATGTTCCACATGCAGACGGGCGTGCGGTTCGTATTTGCCGGTGACGACGAGGGCGCGCCCGCCGCCCGCCCGTACCGCTTCGAGCGCGTCGCCCGCGCCGGGCAGAGCCGGGATGCTCGCGATGACATCCGGATACAGCTCGCGGTACCGGGTGACCAGATGCGGGACGAGGTCGTCGGGTGCGCCCGCGTCACCGAGCAGGGTGGCCAGCGGCGGGCCGAGGTGCTCGGCGAAACGCGCGCCGATCATCGGCAGGTCGAACTCCTGCGCGAG
This sequence comes from Nocardia rosealba, assembly GCF_020216065.1. Classification (GTDB taxonomy): domain Bacteria; phylum Actinomycetota; class Actinomycetes; order Mycobacteriales; family Mycobacteriaceae; genus Nocardia; species Nocardia rosealba. The sequence continues at coordinate 1,349,367 of NZ_JAIWNA010000002.1, read as the reverse complement.
CGTGTCGATCGCCACGGCCACGCCCGGCCGCGAGTCGATGAGCGTCATGTCCAGGTCGAAGCCGACGGTGATGGTCACGGCGCCGAGCGTATCGCCGCCGGGCTGGACGACCGTTCAGGCATCGGTGCGAAGCCGCCGGTAGAGCCCTGATTCACGTGGAACCGCCGCTGCACTCGATGCCGAAATCGCTTGGGGGAGTGGGTGTGCGCGGTGCACGGAGTGCGGGCGAGCAGTGACAGCCGGAAAATTTCGAGTACGGCGGGCGTCGTGGTCGTGCAGGTCGGGGCGAATTCGCCCGCGCTGCGCACGCGGAATCCTCAGTTACTCGCATCGGGTGCAGCCGTGCATCGAGTGCAATATTCCGGCCGTGGTCGTGCCTACACCGCGTGATCGGGGTGCTCGATCGGTCTCGGTTCAGCGCACATCGCGGGCCAAGTCGAGGAGGGATTCCGGCGGGCGGACCGAAAAGCCTCGGCGGCCACGGAAAGAGTTCGGACAAAACAATGGCAAGGAGGTCGAACCACTCCCTGCCACTCTCAACATATAGCGCACCCCGGGTCTTGCCACAAGCCCCCGGTCGTCCTGCACAATCGCCTGCCTGAGTGTATGACCAGCGGAAACAGAGGTGGATTGATGATCGACGTGATTGTCGTCGGTGCGGGTCCGACGGGAATGATGCTGGCCGGTGAGCTGCGGTTGCAGGGTGCCGGGGTGGTCGTCCTCGACCGGGATCCGGCGCCGACCCCGGTCGTGCGCGCCCTCGGCCTGCACGCCCGCAGCCTGGAAGTCCTCGCCCAGCGTGGGCTGGTCGACCGGTTCCTCGCGCTCGGCTCGCGCCACCCGCTCGGCGGCTACTTCGCCGGCATCGCCAAACCTCAGCCCGCCGGCCTGGACACCACCTACCCGTTCGTGCTCGGGCTACCACAGCCCGTCACCGAACGCCTGCTCACCGAACACGCCGTGGCGCTGGGCGCCGAGATCCGGCGGGGCACCGAATTGGTCGGCCTCACCCAGGACGAGCACGCGGTGACCGCCGAACTGGCCGACGGCTCCAGTCTCGTCGCGCGCTACCTGGTCGGCTGCGACGGTGGCCGCAGCACGGTGCGCTCGCTGGTCGGCATCGGCTTTCCGGGCGAACCGAGCCGGGCCGACACCCTGCTCGGCGAGATGCGATTGACCGCGCCGCCGGAAACGGTAACCGCCGTGAACACCGAGGTGCGCCGGACCCAGCTGCGGTTCGGCGCCGGGCCGATCGGCGACGGCTTCTATCGCGTGGTCGTGCCCGCCGCCGGTGTAGCGCGGGACCGCACCGTCGCACCCACCTTCGACGAACTGCGGCAGCAGCTCATCGCGATCGCGGGCACCGATCTCGGTGCGCACGCCCCCCGCTGGATTTCGCGGTTCGGCGACTCCACCCGCCTGGCCGACGAGTACCGCCGCGGCCGTGTGCTACTCGCCGGCGATGCCGCGCACATCCATCCGCCGCTCGGCGGCCAGGGCCTGAACTTGGGCATCCAGGACGCGATGAATCTCGGGTGGAAACTCGCCGCCGAGGTCGCCGGCTGGGCACCACCAGGACTGCTCGACAGCTACGCCGCCGAGCGCCGCCCGGTGGCCGCCGACGTCCTGGACAACACCCGCGCCCAGATGGCGCTGATCTCGCTCGATCCCGGCGCCCAGGCGGTTCGCCGGGTGCTGTCCGAACTGATGGACTTCGAGGGGGTCACCCGGCACCTGATCGAGAAGATCATCGCCACCGGCATCCGTTACGACCTGGGCGACGGCCACGACCTGCTCGGCAGGCGGCTACCCGACAGGGAACTGGCCGACGGCCGCCTCTACGACCACCTGCACGCGGGCCGTGGCCTCCTGCTCGACTCGTCCGGCGGGCGGTCGGTGACGGGCTGGGCCGACCGCGTCGATCACCTGATCGACGAGTCCGTCGACCTGCCCGCCGTGCTGCTCCGCCCGGACGGACACGTCGCCTGGGTCGATGACGGCGGGCACGACCTCACGGCGAGCCTCACCCGCTGGTTCGGCGAGGCCACGGCGACGATCGGCTGAAACGTCAGTGGGCCGCCGCGGTGAACGGGGTGACGGCCGGTGGCGCGGAAACCTGGGAAGGGTGCTGCCACAACCCTTTTCGTTCCAGAATCGGCAGCACCCCCTCGCCGAACCAATACGCCTCCTCGAGATGCGGATATCCGGAGAGGATGAAGTGGTCGATGCCGAGTGCGGCGTACTCGAGCAGCCGTTCGGCCACCTCCGCGTGCGAGCCGACCAGTGCCGTGCCCGCCCCGCCGCGCACCAGGCCGACGCCGGCCCACAGGTTCGGGGCGATCTCGAGGTTGTCGGTGCGCCCGTTGTGCAAGCGCGCCATGCGCCGCTGCCCCTCGGACTCGCTGCGGGCCAGGCTCGCCTGCACCCGTTCGATCTCGCCGGGCGCGATGCCCGAGAGCAGCCGGTCGGCCTCGGCCCACGCCTCGGCGGCGGTGTCGCGGGTGATGACGTGCACGCGCAACCCGAAGTCGACCGACCGGCCTTCGAGCGCGGCGAGACCACGAATCCAGTCCAGCTTCTTCGCCACCGCGTCGAGTGGTTCACCCCAGGTCAGGTAGGTATCGGCATAGCGTGCCGCGACCGGACCCGCCGGGCCGGACGATCCACCGAAGAACACCGGCGGGACCGGATCGGGTCGCGCGCTGAGCAGCGCCTCGGTCACCCGTAGATGCTCGCCGGTGAACGTGACCGGCTCGGTCGAATGCCACAGTTCACGCACGATGTGCAGGAATTCCCCGGTGCGCGCGTACCGCTGTTCCTTGTCGAGGAAATCGCCGTAGGCCTGCTGCTCCTTCGGTTCGCCGCCGGTGACCACGTTGAGCAGCAACCGGCCGCCGGAGTGGCGCTGGAAGGTCGCGGCCATCTGCGCGGCCAGGGTCGGGCTGACCAGGCCGGGCCGCAGGGCGACCAGGAATTTGAGCGTCTCGCTGGTCTGCACCAGCATCGCGGTGGTGAGCCAGGCGTCCTCGCACCAAGCCCCGGTGGGGGTCAGTACGCCGGTGAAGCCGTTGTCCTCGGCGGCGGCGGTGAGCTGATTGAGATAGCGCAGGGTGGCCGGCCGGTCACCGGACATGAAACTGCCGTGCCCGCCCGCGACCAACCCCCGCGAATCGCCGTAGGTGGGCAGGAACCAATGGAACGACAGTGGTTGCTTACTCATGGCAACATGCTGACCGGCGCATCCGATGAGGTCACGCATTATGCTCACCGTGCGCACAACTCCCACCCGCCGCACGGAACTAGACGTAACCATGCGAAACACGTAACCTCGTGGCAGGCTCGGGCGACGGTGCCCGGGCGGCGACGACCCTACGAAACGAGTTTCCTCAATGACGCGGCATGTCGACGTACTGATCATCGGCGCTGGCCTGTCCGGAATCGGCACGGCCTGTCACCTCATTCGCGAGCAGACCGGACGCAGCTATGCGATCCTCGAGCGCCGCGAGAACATCGGTGGCACCTGGGACCTGTTCAAGTACCCCGGCATCCGCTCCGACTCCGACATGCTCACCTTCGGCTTCGGTTTCCGCCCCTGGATCGGCACCAAGGTGCTGGCCGACGGCGCGAGCATCCGTCAGTACGTCGAGGACACCGCCAAGGAATACGGCGTCACCGATCACATCAACTTCGGCCGTAAGGTCGTGCACCTGGACTTCGACCGCGACGCCGCGCAGTGGACCGTCACCGCCCTGATCGAGGCCACCGGTGAGACCGAGACCTGGACCGCGAACTTCGTCGTCGGCGCGAGCGGCTACTACAACTACGACAAGGGCTACCAGCCCGAGTTCCCCGGTCAGGACGACTTCAAGGGTCAGATCGTGCACCCGCAGCACTGGCCCGAGGACCTCGACTACACCGGCAAGAAGGTCGTGGTCATCGGATCCGGCGCCACTGCCATCACGCTGATCCCGTCGATGGCCGACAAGGCCGCCCACGTCACCATGCTGCAGCGTTCGCCCACCTGGATCCAGGCGCTGCCGTCGGACGACCCGGTCGCCATCGGGTTCAAGAAGACCCGCGTGCCCGACATGATCGCCTACAAGATCGGCCGCGCCCGCAATATCGCCCTGCAGCGCGCCAGCTTCCAGCTCTCGCGGACCAACCCCGAGCTGGCCAAGAAGCTGATGCTGGCCCAGGTGCGCCTGCAACTCGGCAACAAGGTCGACCTGCGGCACTTCACCCCGTCCTACAACCCGTGGGACCAGCGGCTGTGCGTGGTCCCCAACGGCGACCTGTTCAAGGTGCTCAAGAGCGGTAAGGCCGACATCGTCACCGACCGCATCGCCACCTTCACCGAGAAGGGCATCCGCACCGAATCGGGCCAGGAGCTCGAGGCCGACATCATCGTCACCGCCACCGGCCTCAACGTCCAGATCATGGGCGGCGCGACGATGTCGATCGACGGCAACCCGGTGAAGATGAACGAGACGGTCGCCTACAAGAGCGTGCTGTACTCCGACATCCCGAACTTCCTGATGATCATCGGCTACACCAACGCCTCCTGGACGCTGAAGGCCGACCTGGCCGCCGCCTACCTGTGCCGGGTGCTCAACATCATGCGCGACCGGGGCTACAGCACCTTCGAGGTGCACGCCGATCCGGAGGACTACGCCGACGAGTCGCTGATGGGTGGCGCCCTCACCTCGGGCTACATCCAGCGCGGCAACGGTGAGATGCCGCGCCAGGGCAAGCGTGGTGCCTGGAAGCTGGTGAACAACTACTACCGTGACCGCACGCTCATGCACAAGGCGCCCATCGAGGACGGTGTGCTGCGGTTCAGCAAGACCCGCTCGGCCGCACGACCCGACGAGCAGGTCGCCAGCGCCTGACCGGCCGGCCACACGGGCCCGTCGCACCGGAAGGTGCGGCGGGCCCGTCGCTTTTTGCCTGGTGAATCGGGTTGCGCGAGCGCCTTTCCCGCGCGCGGGCGAATTATCGGCCGCTCCCGTAGGATCGCGATCGAAGACACCGCCCGGGGAGAAGTGAGGAGGACGGTGTGGGATCTCGCCTACCGGCGACCATCCGTGACGCGGGGACGTGGTTGCGGCGGTTCGCCGCGACGACACCGGGGGTGATCGGGGTTGTCCTCGTCCTCACCACCCTGGCCTGTCTGATCGCGGGATCGACTGCGGGACAACAGCTCGACGCCAAGATCGTCCGCTCCGAACAGGTGCTCGATCGCACCGAACCACTGGCCTTCGCCGCGCAGAGCCTCTACGTGTCGCTCTCTGCCGCCGACGCGGGTGCCGCCACCGCCTTCCTGTCCGGTGGCATCGAATCACCGCAGGTGCGCGACACCTACGAGCAGGCGCTCGCCGAGGCCGCCGCCGCCCTCGCCGAGGCGACGGCAGGCGCCACCGACGCCAAGACCAGGGCGATCGTGGCTCGCATCGCCGCCGATCTGCCCACCTACACCGGTCTGGTGGAGACCGCGCGCGCCAACAACCGCCAGGGTTTCCCGGTCGGCTCGGCCTATCTGCGCCAGGCCTCCGATCTCATGCAGACCTCCCTGCTGCCGCACGCCGAACAGCTCAACGAGGCACGCTTCGCCGCCGTCCGCGACGATCAGCAGCGCATCGGTGCCCTGCCGCTGACGTCGATCCTGTTGCTGCTGCTGGTGTTGCTCGCCTGCGCGGTGGCCTCGGTGATCCTGCTGCGCCGCACCAACCGCCTGGTGAACCCAGGTGTGGCCCTGGCGGCCGCGGCGGCCGCGCTCGCCCTGCTGTGGACCGTCGGCTCGACGCTCACCGCCGCCCAGCTGCTCGACACCGGTGACTCCGGTGCGGGCGCGCGGGTGGAGAACCTGGCGGGCGCGCGCATCCTCGCTCAGCAGGCTCGCACCGACGAGACCCTCGCGCTCATCACCCGAGGCGACATCACCGCACCCGAGGCATCCTTCCGCACCCACACCGCCGACCTGGAACAGCGCCTGGCCGCCGCCGGTGCCGCCGACTCCGATGCCGCACGCGCGCTGACGAATTGGAACGCCGGACACAACGCCCAGCGCACCGCCTACGAGAAGGCCGACTTCACGGGCGCGGTCACCCAGGCCATCGGTACCGGCCCCGAGAGCTCGGCCACGAGCTTCACCCGCCTCGACAGCGAACTGCGCGACGCCCTCGCCCAGGCACGCACCGATCTGCGCGACGGCGTCGACGACGCGCGAACGGCCCTGACGCTGAGCCCCTTCGGCACCCTGCTGCTGTTGCTCGCCGCGGCCGGTGCGGTGGTCACGGGCCTGTGGCCACGGTTGAAGGAGTTCCTGTGAGCATTCGTCGTTCCCGGTTCGCGCTGGTTCTCGCCGCGACGGCCGTCCTGCTCGCGGGCTGCGGTGACGCACCCGCGCCGTCATCGATCGAGGCCACCGCCGTCGCGCCACCGCTGCCGGGCGCCGAGGCGATCACCTCGGCACCGACCGCCGAGGGCACCGGCTCCTGCGATACCGAGGCCACCTTGGCGCCGCGCGCACAGCCGCGACCGGGGGCGATGCCCGCCGGATCGGCGATGGCCGCGATCGTCGCCAACGGCAGGTTGCGGGTGGGTGTCGACCAGAACACCTACATGTTCGGGTTCCGCAATCCGTCCACCGGGCGGCTAGAGGGCTTCGACATCGACCTGGCCCGCGAGATCGCCCGCGATCTGTTCGGCGACCCCGATCGCATCGAGTTGCGTTCGGTGACCGCCGCCGACCGCATCCAGCTGCTGCAGGAGCGCAAGGTCGACATGATCGTTCGCACCTTCTCCGCCACCTGCGAACGGCGCCGCGACGTCGACTTCTCGAGTGTGTACTACCGTGCGGCCCAACGCTTCGCGGCACCGCGCGGCGCAGGCATCGCCTCCGGCGCCGACCTGGCGGGCAAACGGGTGTGCGTCACCAAGGGCACCACCGCGGCCGCGCCGCTGTTCACCCTGCCGACCCCGCCGACCGTGCTCGGCGTGACCAACTGGACCGATTGCCTCGTCGCGCTGCAGCAGGGCACCGTCGACGCGATCAGTGGCGACGAACCGATCCTGTCCGGTCTGGTCGCCCAGGACCGCAACCTCGAACTCGTCGGTGCGCCCATCGGTTCGGGGGCCTACGCGGTGGGTGTGCCCAAGGGCAGCGACGAGTTGGTGCGTTTCGTCAACGGCGTGCTCGAACGGATCAGCGGCGACGGCACCTGGGAACGGATCTACGCCCAGCATCTGTCGGCGCTCGGTCCGTCGCCCGGCGCACCCGCGCCGAGGTACGCCGGATGAGTTCGCCGATACTCGGCACCGCCGAGATCGATCGTGAACTGGCCGGGCGCATCGCGGAATTGGCGACGGTGAGCAGCGCCCTGCTCGAACTGGACCGGCACCCCGGCATCGCCCTGGTGCGCCGCTACCCACCGGAGGGGGAGACCGCGCGCCGATGGGCGCCGGTGGAGAAGGCGCTCGGCGAACTCTTCGACGACCTCGCCCGCGTGCGCGCCATCCTCACCGAGGCCGAGACGGTGCGTGGGCGCGGCCGGATCGATGACCGCGCCCGCGCCCGGCTCACCGACCTGCTGCGGGGGCGTCCGCACGAAATCGCCCGTGTTCCGGTGCCGTTGGCACAGCGCGGGCTCACCGGGCCGAGCGAAACCGTGGTGACGGTCGGGATCGCCGACTGCCTCGACCGCATGCGCGCGGCCTTCGCGTTCGTCGCACCGTTCGCCGAGGAGGTCGAGGCCGTCGACCGGCAGGTACTCGGCGCCCTCGCGCCCTTGCAGCAGCGGGTGGAGCGGGCCAACGGCGCCTTGGCCGCGGCCACCGAACCCCTGACCGCCCTGCTGCGCCGCGCGGGCACCGACCCGCTCGGCTTCGCACCCGGTGAGATCACCTCGGCACTGGCCTCGCTCACCGAGCTGATCGAGACCGAAACCGTCCGCAATGCCGAATTCCTCTCGGTGGCAACCGATCTCCCTGCCGCCATTGCGGCACTTCGGGCCCGGCTCATCGACCTGGCCGATGCACAGCGTCGCGCCGACGACACCGCCGCCCGCGCCGAACGCAAGGTCAACACCGGAGCGCTGCCGCCCGGCGGCGCGCCGGTCGCGACCTTGCTCGCCGAGCTGTCGACCCTCGGCGAGGAACCGACCCGCTCGACCGTCGAACACCTGCTCGCCCTGCGCCTACGTGCCGACGACGCGGCCGACAAGACCGCGCGTCGAGCGGAATTGGCGCAGGGGTTGCTCGATCGGCGGGCCGAGCTGCAGGGCAGGCTCGCCGCCTATCGTGCCAAGGCCTCGCGCCTGGGTGTGGCCGAAGAGCGCGATGTGCTCGCCGCCGACCGCATCGCCGCCGGCCTGCTCACACGCACACCGTGCGATCTGGCCGCCGTCACCCGGGCCGTCGCCGACTATCGTTCGATCATCGGGGAGAAAGCGGGGCGGACAGCATGATCTGTAGTGAACCGGGTTGCGGCGGTGTGATCGAGGACGGCTACTGCGCCGTCTGCGGCACCGCGCCCGTGGCGGCCGCCGTCCACGGCGCCGCACCGGCCCCGCCCCGGCGTTCGGGCCACACCACGGCCGTCCGGCGAACACCTGCCCCGACGGTCGGCACCTCGACCGGTGCCGCTCCGAAGGTCACCGCGCCCGGACTCTGTGCCGAAACCGGCTGCGGCGGAACGATCGTCGACGGTTACTGTGACACCTGCGGCACCGCGCCCGCCCCGATCAGCGCCCCCGTGCACAGCCCTTCGGCGGCGACCATCAGCGCCAATCGCACCTCGAGCCGTTCGGTGCGCACCCGCTCGGGCTCGGCGCGATCGGCGGCGCGCGGTCGGCTCGGCGCCGGACTGGTGGAGGTGCCGCCGGTACCGCGCGTGGATCCCGCGTCGGCGGTGCTCACCGACCCCAAGGTCCCCGAATCCGACCGCTACTGCGGCCGGTGCGACAAGCCGGTCGGCCGGACCAACGACGGAATCCCGGGCCGTACCAGCGGTTTCTGCCCGCACTGCGGTACCCGCTACTCGTTCGTGCCGCGCCTGCAACCCGGCGACCTGGTCGGCGGACAGTACAAGGTCGAAGGCGCCCTGGCGCACGGCGGGCTCGGCTGGATCTACCTGGCCACCGACATCCGCGTCAACGACCGCTGGGTGGTGCTCAAGGGCCTCATCGACACCGGCGACAGCGACGCGCAGGCCGCCGCCCTGGCCGAACGGCGCTTCCTCGCCGAGGTCGATCACCCCAATATCGTCAAGATCCACAACTTCACCGAACACGCCGACGCCGACGGCGAACCGGTGGGCTACATCGTGATGGCCTACGTGGGCGGCACCTCGCTCAAGCAGATCCTGCGCGACTACCGCGCCGCGCACAACGCCTACCTGCCACCGGCCAGGGCCATCGCCTATGTGCTGGAAATGCTGCCCGCCCTGGGCTATCTGCACGCGCGTGGCTGGGCCTACTGCGATTTCAAACCCGACAACGTGATGCAGACCGAGGAACGCCTCGAACTCATCGACCTCGGCGCCGTGATCGCCATGGACGACACCACGTCCCCGATCTACGGCACCCTCGGCTACCAGGCACCCGAGATCGCCGAAACGGGCCCGACCGTGGCCACCGAGATCTACACAGCCGGCCGCACCCTCGCGGTGCTGATGATGCGGGTGCCCTCGGTGGACGGCCGCCTCGGACCACTGCCCACGCCCGACACCGAACCGCTGCTGGCCCGCCACGATTCGCTGTACCGGTTCCTGCTGCGTGCCACCGACCCCGATCCGCTGGCCCGGTTCGCCTCGACGAGTGAGATGGCCGACCAGCTCACCGGTGTGCTGCGCGAGGTCCTCGCCGCCGAGGACGGTGTACCGCGCCCCGGTATGTCGGCCGTCTTCGGCCCGGCCCGCGCTGTCTTCGGAATCGAGGGCGCCACACCGGAACCCGCCGCGGTCGTCGCCGCCCTGCCCGCGCCGCTCGTCGACCCGGGCGACAGCGGTGCCGCGCTGCTGGCCACCACCGACGCCGCGACCCCCGCCGAACTCGAGCAGGCACTCACCGCGGGCCTGCGCGCGGTGGTGACCGGCGCCGGGGAATCGGTGGAGATCCCGCTGCGCCTCGTGCGCGCCGAACTCGAGGCAGGCGACGCCGACGCCGCCCTCGCCCGGCTCGCCGGCCTGGATCTGGATTTCGACTGGCGCACGGTGTGGTATCGCGCCCAGGCCGCCCTGCTGAAGGGCGACTACGGCAGCGCCGCAGCGGATTTCGAGGCCGTCTACGCGGCGCTGCCCGGCGAACCGGCGCCCAAACTCGCCCTGGCCGTCGCGCTCGAGCACGGCGACCGGCCCCGCGAGGCGCTCGCCCTCTACGACCTGGTCTGGTGCACCGACCACACCTATCTGTCCGCGGCCTTCGGTGCCGCCCGGTTGCGCCGCGCGGACGGCGACCGCGCCGGTGCGGTGCGGGTGCTCGACCAGGTCGAACGCACCTCGTCGATGTACACCGAGGCCCGCGTGCGCGCCGTGGAGACGCTGCTGGCCGATCGTGGTCCGGCCGAACTGGACGAAGCCACGTTGCGCGAGGCGGGGGAGCGGGTCGAGCACCTGCGCCTCGACTCGCGTGCGCGCACCGCGCGGGTGCGCATGCACGTGCTCGAGGCGGCACTGAACTGGATCCGGTCGGGACATCGGCCGAGTGCACCAGGCAAGCTGTTGGATGTGGAATTCACCGAAGTGGGAGTGCGGACGGGGTTGGAACGATGCTTGCGGACATTGGCGCGCGAAGCCGACGACATGTGGACCCGCTTCGTGCTGGTGGATCAGGCCAACAACGTGCGCCCCAGGACCACGCTGTGACCGCCGCGGGCTGCCCGGACTGCGCGGGCGCGGCCAGAGCGGGATACCGGTACTGCGAGAGCTGCGGTCGCGAACTCGGGGTGCGCAAGGCGGCCCTGCCGGTGCACGATCCGGTCACGGTGCCGCAGTGCCCCACCTGTGGGGAACGACGCTACGAGGCCGGGCTGTGCGTGGTGTGCCGCACCCCGAAACCGGTTCCGGACCGTTTCGAGGAAGACCTCGGCCCGGTGTACATCCTCACCGATCGCGGAATCAGCCACTCCCGCAACGAGGACGCGGTCGCCGCCGCCGTACGCGACGGTGACGGCGTGCGGGTGATCGTCGTCAGCGACGGCGTCTCGACCTCCCAGGACCCCCAGGCCGCCTCCGGCACCGCCGCCCGCACCGGCGTCGACGCGGTGCTGGCCGCGCTCGCCGACGGCCGCCCCGCCCCCGATGCCGTGATGGCCGGACTGGCCACCGCCGTCGCCGCGGTGCGCGGCATGTCACGCACCCCCGAGTACGCGCCCTCGTGCACCTACGTCTCGGCGATCCTGCGCGACACCCCTGAGGGCACCGAGATCACCGTCGCCAATGTCGGTGACAGCCGGGCGTTCTGGCTCGCCGCGGGCGATCCGACGGCCTCGCGCAGGCTCAGCGTCGACGACTCGTGGGCCCAGGCCCTCGTCGACGCGGGCGCCATGGACGAGGAAGCCGCCATGCGCGACCCACGCGCGCACACCCTGCTGCGCTGGCTCGGCGCCGACGGCGGCGAGGCACCGTGGTCGGCGAACTGCCTGCAGAGCATGCTCGTCACCGAACCCGGCACCCTGCTGTTGTGCACCGACGGGCTGTGGAACTACCTGCCCGATCCGGTCGCGCTCGCCGGGTTCACCGTCGAGACCACCCCGCAGGCCGCGGCCCGCGCCCTGGCCGACTTCGCGCTCGACAGCGGCGGCAGCGACAACATCACGGTCGCGCTCGCCCCCGTACCCGCGCGTGCCGCTGTACCCGATCCAGGAGTGTCATGAGTTCCCCTGACAGCGCAGGCATTTCGGTCGCCGTCGACCAGAACGAATTCCTCGCCGAGGGCGCGAGCGTGGTCGACGCGGTGCTCACCGTCACCACCGGCCCCGAACTGGCCGCCGTCGCCACCCCGCCGCCCCGGCTCGAGATCCTCATCATCGACTGCTCCGGGTCGATGGGGCACAAGCGCAAGTTCGAGAACGCGCGCACCGCGACGCGCGCCGCGCTCGACGAGATCCCGGACGGCACCGCCTTCGCCATCATCGAGGGCACCGAGTCGGCGCGGATGATCTACCCCACCGGCGCGCTGTCGGCGCCCGCCGACCACACCCACCGCACCGCCGCCAAGCGGGCCCTCGATCGGTTGCGGCCCGACGGCGGCACCGCCATGGGGTCCTGGCTCGCCCTCGCCCGCCAGGTCGCCGCCGGGCATCCGGGTGCTCAGGCGCACGCCATCCTGCTCACCGACGGTAAGAACGAACACGAGACCCCCGAGCAGCTGGCCACCGAACTCGACCGCGCTGAAGGGCTTTTCGTCTGCGACTGCCGTGGTGTCGGTGCCGACTGGGCGGCGGCCGATCTGCACAAGATCTCCTCGAAGCTGTCCGGCGGCGCCGATATCGTCGCCGATCCCAAGGACCTGGCGGCCGATTTCGCCGCCATGATGCGCTCGTCGGCGGCCCGGGTGATCCCGGAACTCACCCTGCGCGTGTGGACTCCGGCGGGTGCGCGGGTGCGCATGGTCAAGCAGGTCGCGCCCGTGCTGGAGGACCTCACCGGGCGCCGCACCGATTCCGGTGCGCAGGTGGGGGACTACCCGCTGTCGTCGTGGGCGGCCGAGGAACGCGAATACCACCTGCAGATCGAACTGGAACCGGCCGCGCCCGGGCGGGAGAAGCTGGCGGCCCGTCTCAGCGTGCTCGCGGGTGAGGACGTGCTCGGTCAGGGACTGGTTCGGGCGGTGTGGACCACCGACTCCACCCTGTCGACCAGGATCAGCACCCGCGTCGCCCACTACACCGGCCAGGTCGAACTCGCCCAGGCCGTCCAGGAAGGCCTTGCCGCGCGCCGCGAGGGCGACTTGTCCACGGCCACCGCGAAATTGCGCCGCGCGGTGGAACTGGCCGCCGCCTCGGGACACGAGTCCACCGCCAAACTGCTTCGCACCGTCGTCGAAGTCGACGAGAAGGACGGGACGGTGAAGCTGCGCGGTCAGGTCGCGGCCGCCGACGAACTCGCGCTCGACATCCGCTCGACCAAGACCACCCGATTGCGGTCGGAGGGTTCCTGACATGGCGGTGTGCGCGGACGGTCACCAGACGCAGGCCACCGACTACTGCGATGTGTGCGGGTCGGCACTCTCCGGTGCCCCGGCAACCGATCCGGCCGATCTGCGCCTGTGCCCCGCGTGTTCGGTGCCGACCAGCGGACGCTTCTGCGAGAACTGCGGATACGACTCGGCCCTGCCCGCGCCACCGCCATCGCACACCGACGCACCGCCCGTCGGTGCACCCGACGTCGCCGGTGAACGCGCAACCGTGTGGGTGGCCAGGGTTTTCGCCGACCGCGAGTTCTACGACCGGGTGCAGGCCCGCAAAGGTCCCGACGCCGACCGGGTGGCGTTCCCTGGTTTCTACCCCGAACGCCGGATCGAGTTGCGCGGCACCGAGTTCCTGATCGGCAAACGTTCGGCGTCGCAAGGCATCGTGCCCGAGATCGACCTCGGCATCGCCCCGGCCGACCCGGGTGTGTCGCGTGCGCACGCCCTGTTGCGCGTCGGGACCGACGGCTCGCTCACCGTCACCGACCTCGGCTCGACCAACGGGACCAGCCTCGACGGCACCGAGACACCGCTGTCGCCACAAGTTCCGGTGCCGTTGCGGGCGGGTAGCCGCCTGCACGTCGGCGGCTGGACGACCATAACCATCGATACCCTGTCGTAGACGGGAACATCGAGCGAACCGTAGGGTCGGGGCCATGACGAAGTTCGACGGGAAGACCTGTTTGATCACCGGCGCCGCCAGCGGTCTCGGCCGGGCCACCGCCTTCGCGGCCGCCGCCAAGGGCGCGTCGCTGGTGCTCACCGACATCACCGCCGACACACTGGCCGCCACCGCCGAGGAACTGCGCGCCGCCGGTGCCACCGTGCACCTGGCCCATCCCGCCGACGTGAGCGACCATTCGGCCGTCGTCGGGCTGGCCGCACACACCTTCGAGGCCGTCGGGCACGTCGACATCGTGATGAACGTGGCGGGCATCGCCACCTGGGGCACCGTCGACAAACTCACCCATCAGCAGTGGCGGCGCACCATCGACATCAACCTCATGGGCCCCATCCACGTCATCGAGGAGTTCCTGCCACCGATGATCGCCGCGCGGCGTGGCGGTCACCTGGTGAACGTGTCCTCGGCGGCCGGACTGTTCGGGTTGCCGTGGCACGCGCCCTACAGCGCGACGAAGTTCGGGCTGCGCGGTGTGTCGGAGGTGCTGCGGTTCGACCTACGCAGGCACAAGATCGGCGTCAGCCTCGTGCTTCCCGGGGCGATGGCCACCCCGATGGTCGACAGCGTCGACATCGCGGGCGTCGATCGCGACAACGCCGCGCTGCGCAAGGCCATCGGCCTGTTCCTGCGCCATGCCGTCACGCCGGAACAGGCCGCCGACGCGGTGATCCGCGGTGTGGAACGCAACCGCTACTGGGTCTACACCTCCCGCGACATCCACCTCGCCCATTGGGGCCAGCGCTACGTCCCGTATGGCTACACGCTGGCCATGCGCGGCCTCAATGCCGCGATGACCAACTACGCCACCAAGAACGAACTGGTGCGCTGAGCACCCCTCACACCAGGTCCGACGGGTCGGTGTTGGCCCCGCACAGGATGACGCAGACCCGCTCGCCCTCGGCGGGTCGGTAGGCCGCACCGGAACCGGTGTCGCGCAGCGCCGCCAGCGCGGTCGCGGCACCGTTCTCGACGGCGATCCGGTGCTCGTCCCAGAGCTGTCGGCGCGCAGCGCGAATCGTGTCGTCCTCGACGAGTACCGACACCACGTCCGGGTGCTGGGCGGCGGCCAGCGCCATCTCCGACACGTTCGGCGCGCCCAGCGAATCGGCGGCGATCGAGTCGACGCTCACCTGCACCGGACGGCCCGCCTCTAGCGCGGCGTTGAGCGAGCGGCAGCCCACCGGTTCCACCGCGACGGTGCGGATGCCGAAATGCTGTGCGGCGACAGCGGTTCCGGTGAACAGTCCGCCGCCGCCCACCGCGACGACCACCGTGTCGAGATCGGGCACGCGCTGCTGGATCTCGCGCATCAGTGTGCCCGCGCCCGCCGCGATGAGCGGGTGATCGTAGGCGTGCGAGAACAGCGCTCCGCTGTCGGCCGCGAACTCCTGACACGCGGCCAGCGCCTGCTTGTACTCGGGACCGATCAGTCGTACATCGGCGCCCAAGTCACGAAGTCGACGGATTTTGACCGGCGGCGCCGATTCGGGCAGAAACACGGTCGCGGGCACGCCCGCTTCGCGCGCCGACCACGCGCACGCGAGTCCCGCATTGCCGCCTGAGGCGATCGTCACACCGGCGGCGGGCAACTCCCCGGCGGCGCGCAGGAAGTTCTGCGCGCCACGCGCCTTGAAAGTCCCGGTGAACTGCAAGAACTCCAGCGCGAACCAGAGCGGGGAATCCCCAGGTCCAGCGGGTGCAACCGTCACCGGGCGAACCCGGCCCTCGATCCGCGCGGCGGCGGCCTCGATGTCGTCGAAAGTGGGCATCACCCCGTCGACTATGCCACCGCGCGCAGCATCCCGACCGACCTACGGAACCGTACAAATCGGGCACGAATTGTTACGGCGGGTTTACGCGACGAGTGCTCTGGGTAAGTAACGGATTGGTAACAAGCTCGAAAGCGGGATGTCGTGTCGGTCTGGGGACGCGAATTCCCCAGGTGTACCGGCCGCACGCACGAGCGTGTCAGCAAAGGAAGTGCACATGAGCGAGCATTGGCAGAACACAGCCGCATCGGCGGTCACGGTCGCGCCGGGCGGCAGCGAGGTGCGAGGATGACCGCCAACTTGATGATCGTCGACGACGATGTGCAGATGCGGGGCGATCTGCGCCGCGCGATGGAAGACGAGGGCTACGCCGTGGCTGAGGCAGGCGTCCCCGAGGACGCCCTCGACCGGCTCCGCAACGACGGCCCGCCCGACCTGATGATCGTCGACCTGATGCGCGGGGCCACCGACGGCTTCGACTGCATCCGCGAGATCCGCCGCGACCACGACGTGCCGATCATCGTGATCAGCACCAGGTACGACACCCACGACGTGGTCGCCGCCCTGGAAGCCGGTGCCGACGACTTCGTCAGCAAACCGTTCGAGATCAAGGAGATCACCGCCCGGATGCGCGCCCTGCGCCGCCGCGCCAGGATCGCCGCCGAACGCGACGCCACCCCCGAAGTCGTCCTCGACGACGACCCGGTGCGTCCCCTTGTCCTCGCGGCCGACGCGGGCGCGGTGCGCCGTGGCAGCGAGGAACTGCACCTCACGGTCACCGAGTTCCGGTTGCTGTGCGAACTCGCCGAGACCCCCGGCCGCGTGCTCAGCCGCGCGGTGCTGCTCGAAAGAGTCTGGGATCAAGGCTTTTTCGGTGACGAACGCATCGTCGACGTCCACGTGCGCCGGCTGCGCACCAAGATCGAGCGCGACGCCTCGGATCCGCGCATCGTGGTGACCGTGCGCGGGCTGGGCTACCGGCTGGATATCCAGCCGCAGTAAACGATTCGTCATACAACCGCAAAGAGCTCGACACAAAGACCGTAAAGTCTCTTAGTCAAGGTGGAATGTATGCCGAGTCCGACTATGTCCACGGAGCCGACCGATACCGCGGCGGCTCGAGGTTCGGAAATTATTCTCAGACACCCGAGATTGGGTGACGGTGCCCAATTGTGGCGCATCGCGCGCGATTCCCGCGTACTCGACGTGAATACGAGCTACGCCTATCTGCTGTGGTGTCGGGATTTCGAGGCGACCTCCATGGTCGTCGAATGTGGCGGGCAGGCAGTGGGATTCGTGATCGGGTATGTTCGTCCCGATGCGCCGGACACGCTTTTCGTCTGGCAGATCGCCGTCGACGCCGAATTCCGCGGCCGGGGTCTGGCCGCGAAACTCCTGCACGCCCTGCTCGATTCCGTGGCACCCGCCGGGATCAACACCCTGGAAACGACGATCTCTCCCGATAATTCCGCTTCCCAGGCGTTGTTCTCCGCGGTGGCCCGCGAACGCGGCGCGCAATTGCGTACCGAGGAACTATTCGAAGCACATCATTTTCCGGATTCCCACGAAGCCGAGCACCTCTACATTATTTCGCCCGCTCAGCGCCAGGAGGCATGATCATGATCACGACCACCGACACCAGTATTTTCGAAGCGATGGAATCGAACGTGCGTGGCTACTGCCGCGACTGGCCCGCCGTGTTCACCACCGCCGAAGGTGCCTGGATCCGCGATGAGCAGGGCCGCGACTACCTCGACTTCTTCGCAGGCGCAGGCGCGCTGAACTACGGCCACAACAACCCGGTGCTCAAGAAGGCGCTGCTGGAATACATCGGGAGCAACGGCATCACCCACGGTCTCGACATGTCGACCGTGGCCAAGCGTGAACTGCTCGAGACCATCCGCGAAACCCTGCTCACCCCGCGCGGGCTCGATTACAAGGTGCAGTTCCCCGGCCCCACGGGCGCCAACGCGGTCGAGGCGGCGCTGAAGCTGGCCCGCAAGGTCACCGGCCGCAAGACGATCCTGAGCTTCACCAACGCCTTCCACGGCATGACGCTGGGCGCGCTGTCGGTCACCGGCAACGCGGCCAAGCGGGCGGGTGCCGGTGTGCCGCTCGAGCACGCCACCCCGATGCCCTACGACGGCTACTTCGACAACACCATCGAGGACTTCGGCTGGATGCAGCGGGTGCTCGACGACAGCTCCTCGGGTTTCGACCGCCCTGCCGCGGTGATCGTGGAGACCGTGCAGGGTGAGGGCGGTGTGAACCTGGCCCGCGCCGAGTGGCTGCGCCACCTGGCCGGCCTGTGCGCCGCGCGCGACATCCTGCTCATCGTCGACGACGTGCAGATGGGCTGCGGCCGCACCGGTCCGTTCTTCTCCTTCGAGATCGCGGGCATCACCCCCGACATCGTCACCCTGTCCAAGTCGATCGGTGGCTACGGCCTGCCGATGGCGCTGGTGCTGCTCAAGCCCGAGCACGACCAGTGGGCTCCCGGTGAGCACAACGGCACCTTCCGCGGCAACAACCCTGCCTTCGTCACCGCGACCGCCGCGCTGCGCGAGTACTGGTCCGACGACAAGCTGGCCCGGCTCACCGCCGCCAACGGCGAGTACATCGGCCGTACGCTCTCGGCCGTGGCCGAGCGGCACGAGGGCATCACCACGCGCGGTCGCGGCATGGTGCACGGCATCGTCTTCGACGACCCGTCGCAGGCGGGCAAGGTCTGCCGCACCGCGTTCGAGCAGGGTCTGCTGGTGGAGACCTCGGGTTCCATGGACGAGGTCGTGAAACTGCTGCCGCCGTTGACGCTGCGCAGCGACGAGCTCGACCGTGGTCTTTCGGTGCTGTCGGACAGCATCGATACCGTCTGTGGTGGTGCCGCATGATCGTGCGCACCACCGCCGAGATCACCGGAACCGACCGCGATGTGGCCGGTCCCGGGTGGCGAAGCAAACGTATCGTGCTCGCGGGCGACAAGGTCGGGTTCTCGTTCCACGAGACCACGATCGAGGCCGGGACCGTGCACAAGTTCCACTACCAGAACCATGTGGAGGCGGTGTGGCTGGTCGAGGGCGAGGGTGAACTGCTCGACCTCGAGGACCAGACCGTGTACCCGCTCGGTCCCGGTTCGATGTACCTGCTCGACGGCCACGAACGTCATCAGGTCACCGCCCGCACCACGCTGCGGATGTTGTGTGTGTTCAATCCGCCGGTCACCGGCCGCGAGGTACACGACGAGAACGGGGTGTATCCGCTGATTATCGAGGAGGATGCCAGTGTCTGATCGGTCCGACCGCTACCCCACGCGGTTGTCCGAGCCCGCCCCCCACATCGAGCGCACCGATCCGACGGTGTGGGGGCAGGTGCGTACACCCGAGCTGGCCGAGTTCGACGCGAACGGTTTCGCGACGATCCCGGATCTGCTCAGCGCGGACGAGGTGGCGGCTTTCGGGGCCGAGATAGGGCATCTGGCGGCCGACCCGGTGCTCTACGGCGACGAGCGGGTGATCGTGGAACCCGTTGCCGGACAGGTTCGTTCGGTGTTCCAGGTGCACCGGCTCAGCAAGCCGATCGCGGAGCTGCTCGCCGAGTCGCGCATCGTCGGGCTCGCCGAGCAGATCCTCGGTTCGCCGGTGTATCTGCATCAGAGCCGGGTGAACTACATGCCGGGTTTCGGTGGCAGCGGGTTCGGCTGGCACTCCGATTTCGAGACCTGGCACGCCGAGGACGGGATGCCGACCCCGCGTGCGGTGAGTCTGTCGATCGCGTTGACCGACAACTACCCGTTCAACGGGTCGCTGATGGTGATGCCGGGTTCGCATCGCACGTTCGTGCCGTGTCTGGGTGAGACGCCGGAGGGTCATTACCGGGAGTCGTTGCGCGAGCAGCGCATCGGGATCCCGACCAACGACGACATCACCTTCCTCGCCGCGCGCTACGGCATCACCCAGTTCACCGGCAAGGCCGGCTCGGCGCTGCTGTTCGATTCCAACCTGATGCACGGGTCGTCGAACAACATCACGCCGTATGCCAGGTCGAACATCTTCCTGGTGTTCAACAGTGTCGAGAACGCCCTGGTCGAGCCGTTCGCGGCGCCGCAGCGCAGGCCGGAGCACATCGCCGCACGTGATTTCACGCCCGTGCGGTCGTTATCCGCCGAGCGGCACCTGGTGGATCAGGTGCGCTGAGGCAGCTCGGCCAGGCAGGCCGCGGCCCGGGGATCCTCATGGGCCGCGGCCTGCCACCAGGTGCGGGCGGCGCCGATATCACCGACGTGCAGGGCGAGCAGGCCCAGGTCATAGGCGGCGGCGCTGTTTCCGGCCTCGGCGGCTTGTGCCCAGAGCACACGAGCCGAGTCGTGTTCTCCCCGTGCGAACATGGCCGAGCCCAGGTCGTGCAGCGCGCGTCCGACATTCTGCTCCGCGTATGGCTGCCCGGTCGGTTCGGCGGCGACGGCCGGCTGCACACGCGCGGTCGGCCGGGCGTACAGGGGCGGCTCTGCCTGCACGAGGGGCTGGGCGCCCATTCGTGGCAACTGATCGGTCGGTGCGGGATCCGTGTCGGCCCGGGTGAGTTCGACGACGAGTTCGTTGAAGTCGGGGGTACCCGGGCCGGTGCTGCACCACAGCGTCGACGTGCCGTCGGGCAGCAGATCGACGACCATGCCGTAGTTGCCGGTCCACGACTGCTGCGGGCCCGCACCGGCCACCCAGACGGGCGTGAGGGTGAACAAGGCCTCCGGCGCCTCGGCGGTGACGGTGATGTCGATGCCCGCCGCGAGCGCGTCGGACCAGATGTCCACCCCGCCGAGGGTCCGCCCGCCCAGATGCACGTGGCCGTCGGTGACGGTGAGCCCCAGACCGAGACCGGACACGTCGGCGGGTGGCATCACCGACAGCGCGCGCAGCCGTAGCGCGGTCGTGCCGGTCGGTAGTGCCTCGGTGTACATCGGGTACACGTCGGCGCCGCACCAGTCGATGGGATCGGCCCCGGTGTAGCGGTGCTCGAGCGGCACGTCACCGGGGCGTTGTGCGCCAGGACGATTCATCGGTGCAGCCCACCCTTTCCGACGTAGTACCCCCTGCATCGGTCGCGCGCTACACCGTACCCGCGTCCCACCCCGAACGCGGCCGGATTCATGACACGGAATCGGTCATCTCACCTCGTCGTAATCCGCCCGCGGCCCGCCGATCCGGCGCTCCGCTCCCCAGTTCACCGAACCGATCTCGGCCCGCGCTCGCTCGATCGTGGCGCCGTCACCACGGTTCAGACGGCGGCCGATTCGCCGATCTCCTCCTCGACCGCACGCTCGGTGACGGGTTCAGGCGCATGCCGCGCCTCGTACTTGCCCGCGACGGCGACGAGCAGCACGCCGACCGCCAGCCACACGAACAGCCCCCCGAGGCGGGCGCTGAAACCGGCGCCACCGTCGAAGTACAGCAGGCTGCGCAGACCTTCGACGAAATCGGCACCGTTCCAGAACGAATGCAGCGCGCCGAAGAATCCGTTCTGCAGTTCCGGCCGGTAGACACCGCCGGAGGTGGTGAAGTTGAGCATCACGAAAAGGGTGATCAGGGCGAGCGTGGTCCAGCGCTTCAGGAAGGTGTGCAGGCCGACACCGATCAGAATGATGCCCGCGGAATAGAGCCAGGCGATGCCGAACACGCTCGCGAAGTCGCTGTCGATCACCCCGAACACCGGGCCCGCTACGACGACACCGATCAGGCTCACCACCATCGCCGTCACCACGCCGATCGCCGCGCGCACCCGCATCCGCAGCATCGCGCCCGCGGCGCCGATCACCGCGACACTGCCGTAGGAGCCGACACTCAACGCCACCAGCAGGAAGAACAGGCCCTGCCCGGTCGGATCGCCCTCGGCCTTGCTCGTCACGTCGGTGACGACCAGCGGCACGCCCTGATGGTCGGCAACCGAACGAAACGCCACCTCGGCGGCCATCGCGCTGGTGTCCGAACCGGCGGTGGCCACGAGCAGTTCGGGGCGCGCGGCATCGGGCACATAGGCGCCGACGAGGTCGCGCTCGTGCAGCAGGTCCGTCGCGGCCTCTCGGGTGGGCACGGTGATGACGTCGACGCCCTCACCGCCCCGGTCCTGCATCGTCTGGGCGAGCACCATCGCCTGCGGGGAATTACCGACGACGGCCAGCGCCAGATGGTTCGGCGTGGGCTGATGGAAGGCTCCGAGATAGGCCAGGGCCATGCCGAGGCACATCAGCAGGGGAGTGAGCAGGTGGCCGGCGAGGTGCCGCAGCTGGGTGACGGTCATCGAGGGAAGTCTCCAAGAAGGTTGGTAAATGCAACTATAATTGTTGTATCGTACAACCATGAGTGAGTCAGAGGCAAGGGACGATGCCGTCGATGTCATCCAGCGGGAGCTGACCGCCTTCTCCCGCCGCGCCCGTGGCCGCGCCGCCGAACTGCACCCGGAATTGAGCCTGGTCGCCTACAGTATCCTCGACCTCGTCCTCGAACGTGACGGCTGCCAGGCCGCCGACGTGGCCGCACAGTTCCTGCTCGACAAGTCGACCGTCAGCAGGCAGGTCGGGGCGCTCGAGCAGCTCGGTTACCTCGAACGCGAAATCGACCCCGCCAATCGGCGCAACCACATCCTGCGCGCCACCCCCGAGGGTCGCGCCGTCGCACGCAAGGCCGAACGCACCCGCCGAGCCGCCTTCACCGCCCGGTTCGCGGACTGGCCCGACGAGGATGTGCGCACCCTGGCCCGCCTGCTCGTCCGCTACAACCAAGGCTGACCGGGGTGTAGTGCGCGTCACTGTCGCCGAAGGTCGGTGCCCCGACTCGGGCCCTCGGTCGGTATAGTCGCCGCGGATGAGTAGTGACACCACCCACCCCGCGCAACCGACCCCACGCCCGATCAATCGAGCCTGGTGGCTGGTGCCGGTGTTGCTCGGTGTCGTCGCGGTGGTGTGCATGCGCACCCCGCTGTGGCCGTTCGAACCGTACTCCGGCGCCTTCATCGACCTGCAGGTGTATCGCCTCGGGATCGAGGCCATGCGCGACGGCGCCGACATGTACGGCCAGCTCCCCAAGACCAGTGTCGGTATCGGCCTGCCGTTCATCTATCCGCCGTTCGCCGCGATCGCGCTCGCGCCGTTCGCATTGCTGCCGTGGGGTGCGGCCAAAACCCTCTACGTCGCGGTGTCGGTCGCCGCGCTGGCCTGGACCCTGTATCTGGTCGCCCGCCGCTACAACCCCGATCGCAAGCAGGTCGCCCTGCTGATCACCGCCTGCGCGCTGCCGGTCGCGATGCTGCTCGAACCGGTGCGCGCCACCATCGACTTCGGCCAGGTGAACCTGCTGCTGATGGTCCTGGTCGCCACCGACTGCCTGCTGCCCAAGACCCGCTACCCGCGCGGCATGCTCATCGGCCTGGCCGCCGCCGTCAAGCTCACGCCCGCCGCGTTCGTGCTGTTCTTCCTCGTCCGCAAGGACTACAAGGCCGCCGCCACCGCGGCCGCGACCGGTGCGATCGCCACTCTCGCCTCGTTCGCGATCCTGCCGACGGAGTCCGTGCGCTATTGGTTCGGCGGCCTCGGCAATGTCTCGGGGCTGAGCGGTTCGGCCTTCCACACGAACCAGTCGATTCAGGCGGTGCTGGCCCGCCTGCACGTCACGGGCCTGCCGTTCGACGCCCTGTGGTTGTTCTTCGGCGGCCTGCTGCTCGCCCTCGTCGTGGTCGCCATGCGCAAGGCCGCGGACGCTCCCGCGATCGCCCTCGCCCTCAACGCCGTCTTCACCCTGCTGCTGTCGCCGATCTCGTGGTCGCACCACTGGGTGTGGATCGCCCCCGCGCTGCTCGCCATCGTCTGCCACGCCCGCACCCTGCCCGCCGCGAGCGCGCGCGGCTGGTATGCCACGGCCGTCGTGGTCGCCGCCGTCTTCGTCATCGCGCCGCACAGTTTCCTGCCCGACGGCGAACACCGGGAAACGTCGTGGACCTGGGATCAGCACCTCATCGGCGATACCTATGTGTGGTTGGCGGTGGCGCTGGTGGTGCTGTTCCTCGTCACCGGCAGGCGCGCGGATCGCAAGTCCGTCGCCGTGGAGCCGGCCCGCCCGGAAGTCATCCCCGCCGCCTGAGGACCGCCCTGTTTGAGGCCGGTCCGCCCGGGTATTTCGGCAGCCGTTCGAGGAAACTGACGAAGGTCGCTTCGGCGCCCGGAAAGGTTCCGTGATGGTGACTACCGATGTGCAGCGGGTCGAGCGAGCGTTGTCGGAGGTGGATTTCCCGGCGAACAAGGACGACCTGGTGCGGTGCGCGACCGACGCGAAAGCCGACCAGGACACGGTGCGCGCCCTGCGCGCCATCCCGCCGGTGGCCTACGCGAACATGACCGAGGTCCTGCAGTCGGTGACCCTCGACGACGGACGATCCGAGGCGCAGCGAATGGCACAGAGCCGCGATCACGCCCACCCCGGTGTGGCGGAGCGCGATCGCGAGGTACCGCCGAACCCGATCGTCGAGGAACTGGGGGAGAACCGCGACAGCTGACGCGGGCGTTACTCCCCGGCGCCGGGCGGGATCCTTCGCGCATCCGCCAGCCCGGTGCCCGTCACCAGCGGTAGGTCGAGCGTGGTGCGGATGCCCGGCGGTGCGGCGACGACGGCGGGGATGGCGTTGACCAGGCGCATCGCGGTGCCGACGAGGCTGGCGTGGTTGTGGTCGCCGTGGTCGCTAAACATGGCCAGATCGAGGGTGTAGTTCGGCTCGCCGGTGACCTCCACCCGATAGGAACCACCGGTCCGGGCGGGCTGCGGCCAGCCGGGCGCGAGATCGGCGCGCAACCGGGTGACGTGCTCGAGCACCGTGACAGCGCGATCACCCACCATGCCGCGCACTTCGAACCGCAGCGCCGCCGCCGTACCCGCCTCGATGGTGCCGGAGTCGATGTCGAAGGTCTCCGGGGCGGGCAACCGCTGGTACTCCTGGGTGACGGCGTCGAGTTCGATGCCGAGCCCGGCCGCGAGCTGCCGCACGACGCTGCCCCACGCCAAGGACAGCACCCCCGGCTGCAACAGCAGCGGCGTCTCGGTCATCGGCTTACCGAACCCCATGATGTCGAACATGACCGCCGGGTTGTCGTAGGTCGAGTAGTCGACGATCTCGAGGCAGCGCACCTGCTCGACGTACCGGCAGGTGCCGAGCAGGGCGAGGGGGAGCAGATCATTGGCGAACCCGGGATCGATCCCGTTCACGAACAGCGACGAAGCACCTTGTGCCGCGGCCTGTTCGATGGGATCGAGCAGTTCTGCCGGGAGTACACCCCACGGGTACTGCAGGAACACCGGCGCGCTCGCCACCACATTGATGCCCGCGGCGAGCAGCCTGCGCAGGTCTTCGAGCGCCTCGGGTAGCCGGTTGTCGGTCATCGCGGTGTAGACGACACAGTCGGGACGGCGAGCCAGTACCTCCTCGATGCCGGTGGTGGCCCGCACGCCGGACGGGGTGGCGAGTCCTGCCAGTTCGGCCGCGTCGAGGCCGACCTTGTCAGGTCCGGAAACATGGACCCCGATCAGCTCGAACCGCGGGTCGGCGAGCACGCCCGTCAACGCGTGCCGCCCGACATTGCCTGTACCCCAGTGGATTACGCGAAAAGTCATGGTGTGGTCCTCACAGATCGGGAAGCGGAATCGTCAGATTGGGTGCGATGAGCCCGCCGTCGACCTCGAGCACCTTGCCGGTGAGGAACGACCCGGCAGGGGAGGCGAGATACACCGCTGCCGCCGCGATATCGGCGGGCTCTCCGAGGCGCCGCAGCGGCGTCGCCTGTTCCATCTGGCCGCGCATCTGCTCGTTGCCCGCGACGATCGCCAGCGCCGAGGTGAGGATGGAACCGGGTGCGATCGCGTTGACCCGCACCCGCGGGCTCAGATCGGCCGCGGCGGTGCGCGTGTAGTGCGCCAGCGCGGCCTTGGCCGTCGCGTACGCGGCGAACGCGCGTCCCGGCAACCGGCCCATGGTCGAGGTGATGTTGATGATCGAGCCGCCCTCGGCCGTGGCGAGCATCCTCGGCACCGCGGCCCGCACCAGGGCGTGCGCGGTGCCGACATTGAAGGTGAAGGCCTCGGCCAGGTCCTCGGGAGTGGTGTCGAGCAACGGTTTCGGCAGGGCCCCGCCCACATTGTTGACGGCGATATCGAGGCGCCCGAACCGCTCGACCGCCACCTCGGCGAGCGCGGCGGCGGCCGCCGGGTCGGCGAGGTCGGCGACGACGATCTCTGCCCGCCGGCCGGTGGCCGCCACCTGTTCGGCGACCGCACGCAGATCTGACTCGGTCCGCGCCGCGATCACCACATCGGCGCCCGCCTCCGCGAATCCGACGGCGATCGCGGCCCCGAGTCCGCGTCCTGCTCCGGTGACGACGGCGACCCGGTCGTCGAGCCGGAAGTGATCGAGAATCATGAAAGCCCCTCAGGCGTCGAATATTCGACTAATGTGTGGCGAATAGTCGAAGCAGTGTAGGGCGGGGTGACCCCGCGGACAAGGGGTTGTCATGGCGCAGTCGGCATCGCCGCCGACCCGGCGGGTCATCGAGGTGATGGAGTTGCTCGCGAGTGTGGGCAAGCCGCTCACGGCCTCGGAGATCGCGACGGCGCTGTCGCTGGCGCGCGCCACGGTCACCGCCGTACTCACCGAACTCGCCGCGGCCGGCTGGGTGCGCCGGGACGGGGAACGCCGCTTCCGCCCCGGCCCGGCCTTGGCGGCGCTGTCCCCAGCGGAATCCGAACTGCCCGAGGCGGCCGTGCGGGCCGAACTGCGGGCGCTCGCGGTCGCGGCGGGCTGCGGGGTGACCCTGAGCAGAATCGAACGCACCACCCTGACCGTCGTCGCCAAGGAGTACGCACCGGACGCCCGTGTGGTTCCGGGACTCGCTGTGGGTCAATCGATTCCGCTGGCCTACCCGGCGGGCGCGGCCGTGATGCCGTGGCGCGCAGAGGCCGAGCGTGCCGCGTGGTCGAAGACCGCTGCTGGCGAGGCCGCGGCGCTACTGAGGTTCGTGCGAGCCAACGGGTGCGCGGTCTTCCGTCCCGACTCCGACGACGCGGGCGTGGTCGACGTGCTCGCCGACCTGCTCGGCGCCGTCGGCGCGGAACTCCTGCAACCCGACCTGCGCGCCCGCGTCCTGCGCCAGCTCGCCCGTCTCACCGCCCGCCCGTATCGCGACACCGAATTCACCGGCGACGATCCGCTGCCCGTGAGCTACCTGTCGGCCCCCGTGTTCGCCGGTGGCGCCGCACCCTACGAACTGCAGCTCGGCCCGCTGCGCCCGGCCGTCGGCCGCGCCGAGCGAATGGTCTATGTCGAGGCGATAACCGCAGGGGCCCAGGCGATGTCGGTCGTACTGGGAAGGTAGTTCTCAGGCAGGCCGAGGCGTCAGGATCACCACCGGTATCCGGCGTTCGGTCCACGCCTGATAGGTGTCGAAATCGGCGTACAGGTCGACCAGCGCCGGCCACAGCCGAGCCCGCTGCTCGTCATCGGCGACCACCGCCCGCACGGCCCGGCGCTCACGTCCGATCTGCACGTGCGTGTCCGGGTGTGCGCATAGGTTCCGGTACCACTGCGGATGATTCGCCAACCCGCCCTGGGAGGCGACGACCACGATGTCGGCGCCGTCGACGAGGTAGAGCAGCGGAACAGTGAACTGCTTGCCCGACTTACGGCCGCGATGCTCGAGCAGCAGGGTGGGCACCGGCTTGCGGAAACCCGCGCCGATGCGCCAAGTGCCGCCGATGCGTCCGCCGGTGCGCCGGTAGATCGCCACCTGTGCGCGGCCGACGATCCGGAAGATCTTGGGCAGTACCGGATGATCGAGCTGACGCGGTCGCGGCGGTGTGGTCACGCGCCAACCATACATAGCGCTGCCTGATTGTATGGTCTGTTTCTCGTGCCCCGCCGCGAGTCGGCGCGGGATCCGCGGCTGCTGCCGGTGAATAATCACCACGGAAGCCCGGTAGGTCCGGACGGCGGCGAGAGGTGCGACGATGACCGCGATCGGTTTGATCTTCACCGGGGTGGCGGTGCTCCTGCACGCCTACATCTTCGTGATGGAGTCGCTGCGGTGGACGGCGGCGAGCACCCGGCGGACCTTCGGGATGTCGGCCGCCGAGGCCGAGTCCACCAAGGAGATGGCCTTCAACCAGGGCTTCTACAACCTCTTCCTGGCTGTCGTCGCGGCCACCGGAATGGGGTTCACCGCCTTCGGTGACAAGGGCATCGGGCTCGCGCTCGTGCTCGCGGGAGCCGGTTCGATGGTCGCGGCGGGTGTCGTGTTGCTCGCGTCCTCGCCGAGCAAGGCGCGCCCGGCCCTGATCCAGTTGGTCCCGCCGCTCATCGGCTGCGTCGCGCTGGTGATCGCCCGCTTCTGAACTGGGCGGGTAACCACACCTTCCGCTTGGGTAGTAACAGTGTTACTCTTCCCCGCGGCGCAGGTGTGACGGGCCTCATGGTTCCTTCCCCCTGCGGCGTGAATCACTCCGGCGACGTCGCCGGGCGGTGGAAGGAAAGGTTCTCGATGGATCAGCAGGGTATCGGGCGACGACGGCCGAAGACAGGCCGCGTAGTCCTGGGAGTAGCCGTGGCCTGTGCGATGGCGGCCACCGTCATGGTCGCGCAGACCGATGCCTCGTCGGCCGAGCCGGTCGGCTCGTTCTACACCCCGCCCGCGCAGATCCCGCAGGAACCCGGCGCCATCGTCAAGACCGCTCCGATGACCCTGCTCGCCACCCCGCCCACCGAGAAGGGCTGGCCGGGCGCGGCCCAGCACGTCATGTACACCTCGCGCCTGCAGGACGGGTCCCCCGTCGCGGTGTCTGGTACCTACATCGAACCGACCGGCCCCTGGCTGGGTGCGGGCCCCCGCCCGACCGTCGTCATCGCGCCCGGCACCTCGGGCCAGGCCGACCGGTGCGCCATGTCGCAGGCGTTCTCCACGGGCCTGAGCGTGCACACCGACCCGGCGCTCGGCTTGTCGGCGAACCAGGAACTGCCGTCCTCGGCGGTGTGGAGCCAGCTCGGCGCGCGCGTGCTCGTCACCGACTACATCGGCCTCGGCACACCCGGCATCCACACCTACGCCAATCGCATCGAGAGCGCCCACGCGGTGCTCGACGGCGCCCGCGCGGCACATCGCCTGGCGGGTGTCGGCCCGGAGACGCCGGTGGTGCTGTGGGGCTACTCGCAGGGCGGCGGTTCGACCGCGGCGGCCGCGGAGATGGCGCCGGACTACGCACCGGAACTCACGGTGAAGGGCACCTGGGCGGGTGGCCCCGTCGCCGACCTGTCCGCGATCCTCGCCAAGATCGACGGCGCCCTGATCAGTGGTGCCATCGGCTTCGCGGTGAACGGCATGGTCGCCCGCTACCCGGAGCTGAACGCGGCCATCGACCGGGTCATCAGCCCGTCGGGCCGCGACATGCTCGCCACCCTGAGCGACTCGTGCATCGCCGACCTCATCACCCGCCACCCGTTCCTGAAGACCACGACGCTGACCAAGGACGGTCGCACGCTGACCGAGCACCTGGCCGAAATGCCCGAAGCCACAGCGGCTCTGGAAGAACTGCGGGTCGGGTCGATGACCCCGGCCACGCCGGTGCTCATCACCAGCGGGCTCAACGACGACACCGTCCCCTACGGCCAGGCGCGCGCGCTCGCCGAGACCTGGTGCGCCAAGGGCGCAACGGTCACCTTCCGCACCAACGAGCTGCCGCCGATCCTGCCCGGGACCACCATCCCGAACCATTTCGGCCCCGAGATGATCGACGGTTTCGGTCCCGACAACGCGATCACCTATCTGCTCGATCGCCTCGCGGACAAGCCGGTCACCGGCTGCACCTTCGACTGACTTCTTGCGAGGAAATCCCCGTGAATACGTTCTCTCGCCGCAGCATGCTCGCGGCCGGGGCGGCGCTTGGCGGCATGCTGCTCGGCGCCCGCCCGGGCCTCGCCGCGCCGATCCCGGTGCGCACCGGCACCATCCCCCTGACCCGTGAGGACCATCGGGTCGTCGTCGTCGGCTCCGGATTCGGTGGCGGTGTCAGCGCTCTGCGGCTGGCGCAGGCGGGCGTGCCGGTCACCGTGCTCGAACGCGGGCTGCGCTGGCCGACCGGCCCGAACGCCGAAACCTTCCCGCGCGCGTCCGCGCCGGACAAGCGGATGCTGTGGTGCCGATCGAGCCCGAACCTGTTCGGGCGCCCCCTGCTCGTCGAGCCCTATGCCGGGTTGGTCGAGGCGGTGCCCGGTGAGAACATGACCGCCCTGTGTGCCGCCGGTGTCGGTGGCGGTTCGCTGGTCTACCAGGGCATGTCGCTGCAGCCGGCCCAGGAGGTGTTCGAGGCGCACTTCCCGCAGGAGCTGGATTGGGCGCGGATGAACCGGGTCCACTACCCGAGGGTGGCGGCGATGCTCGGCCTCGCCGAGGCACCCGACGAGTTGGTGAACACCGAGAACTACCGTGTCGCGCGGATTTTCGCCGAACGGGTGCGCCAGGCCGGGCTGCCGCTGTCGAAGATCCCGATGCCCATCGACTGGAACTTCGCCCTCGCCGAACTGCGCGGGGAGATGAAGGCCTCCTACACCAACGGCGACGGCGCGATGGGAGTCAACAACGGCGGCAAGCATTCCGTCGACGTCACCTATATCGCCGCCGCCGAGGCCACCGGCAACTGCCGGGTGGAAACGCTGCACGAGGTCACCGACGTCGAGCGCGCGGCCGACGGCCGCTGGATCGTGCACGTGCAACGGCTCGACACCACGGGCGCCGTCGTCGAGCACAAGATCCTTTCCACCGGCGCGCTCATCATGGCCGCGGGCAGCCTCAACACCACCCGTCTGCTGGTCCGTGCCGGCGCCAAGGGACTGATCCCGGACCTGCCCGACGACCTCGGCCGAGGCTGGGGAACCAACGCCGACCGCATCTACGTCTGGCGCGATCCGGCCGCGAATTTCGGTGCGGCACAGGGTGGTCCGGTGGTCTACGGCAGCAAGAACTGGGACGACCCGCACACCGCGCACACGGTGATCCAGGCGTCCATCCCGCCCGTGTCCTTCGACGCGGGCAGCACGATGCTCGTCGGCTACGGCGTGAGCGACAGCCGTGGCGCCTTCACCTACGATGCCGCACGCGACGAGGCCGTACTGCGCTGGCCCGCCGACGGCGACCGGACCATTCAGGACAACCACATCGGACCGACGGTCGCGCGCATCGCGGGCACGGGCGCCACACTGCTCGACACCAACACCCTGTTCCCCTCCACCTGGCATCCGCTCGGCGGGGCCAATATGGGTGCGGTGTGCGACCTGAACGGCCGCGTACACGGCCAGCCGGGGCTGTACGTACTCGACGGCGCATTGCTGCCGGGCAGCGCCGCCGCGTGTAATCCGTCCATGACCATCGCCGCCGTGGCCGAACGGGCCATGGACACCGTGGTCGTCGAAGACATCGGGACTCGCATCTGACCTCCGTGCACTACCCTGTCCGGGTGGCACGAAGGGGCGAAGGCGGTCCGGCGCGCAGGATCACCGAGGTGACCCTCACGCTGCTCGAGACCGAAGGGTACGAGGCGGTGCAGTTGCGCACCGTCGCCCGGCTCGCCCACGCGTCGCTGAGCACCGTCTACAAGCTCTACGCCACTCGCGACGAGCTCGTCCTCGCCGCCGTCGCGCAATGGATGGCCACCAACACCTACACCGAACTCGAGCCGCCGCGCCCGGGGGAGTCGCTCGCCGAAGTGCTCATCCGGGTGATCCGGTACGTATTCGAACCGTGGGAGCGTCATCCACGGATGCTGGCCGCCTACCATCACGCCAGGTCGGGTCCCGGCGGCCAGCGCCTCGACAACCAGGGCTTCGCCGCCATCCTGCCCGTGGTCGCCCCGATGTTCGCCACCCTCGACAAGGACTACGCCGCCGATCTCGCGCTCGTCCTGTCGAACATGGTCTTCGCCTTGCTCGCCCGCTTCGCGCACGGCGATCTCGACATCACCGACATCGTGCCCGCCCTCGAGCGCGCCATCACCCGGCTCACCGGAGACAACACGCCGCTGGCCGCCGCCGCGCTCCGGGTGACCACCGCCGACAGCGGTGATTTCGCCTGGAACTCCGGTTTCGGTTCGCCCTACTCGCCCGGCACCGCGGCCGACGAGTCGTAACTCCACCTTCCGCACCCCTTCACGCACACCGATGGACCATTGCTGTCCGCGCGCGTCGATGATACTGTCCAGACAGGTGTCCAGCTCGGTGTCTCGAAGCTGAGAACACCTGGGCGACAGGGGAAGGCGGGCGACGAGATGAGCAGACGCATCGTCGTTGATCTGGATCTGTGTCAGGGGCACGCCGCGTGCCAGGAGGAAGCGCCGGAGGTGTTCACGGTGCCCAAACGCGGGAAGGTCGAAATCCTCGTCGAACGGCCGTCGAGCGCGCAGCACGCGGCCGTCGCCGACGCGGTGACCTACTGCCCCACGCGGGCGCTGTCGATCGTGGACGACAGCACGGCCGACGACGAAGGAGAATGACATGACCGGTTTTTCGCGCGGCGAACTGGAAGAGATGGTCCAGCGCTGGCTGGACGCGAACAAGCGCTGTGAGGCCGAAGGCGACTGGCGGCCGCTGGCCGACATGTACACCGAGGACGCCACCTACGGCTGGAACTACGGACCGAACCACGAGTTCATGGCGGTGGGTCGCGAGGAGATCCGCGAGATCGCGGTCGGCCAGGAGATGGACGGCCTGGACGGCTGGACCTATCCCTACCAGCACGTGGTGATCGACGAGAAGACCGGTGACGTGGTCGGCTTCTGGAAGCAGACCTCCAGCGCGACCCGCCCGGACGGCAGCAACTATCAGGTGCAGGGCATCGGTGGCAGCTGGTTCCGTTACGGCGGGGACTTCCAATGGTCCTGGCAGCGCGACTTCTTCGACTACGGCAACGTCGGCGCCCTGTTCATGGAGATGATGACGAACAAGGCGATGACCCCCGGCATGCTCACCCGCATCAAGAAGGCGACGACCGAGCAGCCGCTGCCGGGGTGGTACCCGATCGGGAAAGCGCCGGTTCCGCTGTGGTGACACCGGATTCGCGACGGTCCTACGCCGGGCTGTCGCGCGCGCAACTGGCCACGCTCGTCCCGGAACTGCTGCTGTGCGGTCACCTGATCGACCGGTCGGGTATGCCGCACACGATCGGCGCGTTCGGTCGCGAGGGCATGACCGAGGTCGCCATCGACGAGTGGCAGGTCGCCAGTCCCGTGTACACCCGGCGAATGCAGGCCGCGCTCGGCTTCGCCGGTGACAGCGTCGAGACGATCTTCAAAGGCCTGCAGCTCGATATCGGTGCGCCGCCACAGTTTCTCGACTTCCGCTTCCGCGTCGACGATCACGATCACGGCGAGTTCTGGCTCGACCACTGTGGCGCGCTGGCCGATGTGGAACCGCTCGGCGACCAGTTCGTGCGGGCGATGTGTCACGACATCGAGGACCCGACCTTCGACGCGACCGCCCTGGCCACCAACCCGCACGCCCAGGTCCGCCCGATCCACCGCCCACCGCGTGCGCCCGCGGACCGCAAGCCGGTGTGCGCCTGGCGGGTGAGTATCGACCCGGCCAACGAACCGCCACCGATCCCGCGCAATGCGGGGCTGGTGGCCGGGTCGGTCGCGGCGATGGTGGCGTTGTCACCGATCGACCCGGCCGACGACGGCACCGCCGACTACCGTGGCCCGTTGCTGAGCGATCTGCGGTTCGCCGACTTCTCGCGTTCGGCGCTGATCCGCATCGCCGAGGAGGTCGCGCTGCAACAGCACCTGCTGGTCGCCGGTTTCCTCGTCGCGATCCGCGAACGGGTCGACGCCGAGCGTGCCGCCGAGATCGGCCGCAAGCAGTTCGCCGGCGTGGCCGGTGTGGCCGCGGAACGGATCAGATCGGCCATGGGTCTTGGCGGTGACCCGGAGTCGCTCGCGCGCGTGCTCGACCTGCATCCGGCGCTCAATCCGCAGCAGTACGTCGGCGCGCGAGTCGAAACCTCCGGCGCGAAAGTGACTCTCGTGCTCGAGCGCGGGTGCGGTGCGATCACCGACGGCGTGTGGCCCGCTCTGCTCGACCCGGACCATCTCGCACCGCTCGACGCGCTGGTGCGCGGGGTTGACCCGCACTACACCTGCCACACCTCGAAGATGACCGACACCGAACTCGTCGTCGATGTCGTGCGTGCCGAAGAGCCGGCCGTCGAGGCGGTGGAGGTGGCGCTGACCAGGATCAGCACCGGTGCCGCCTTCACCTTCGCCGATCGTGGAATCCCGTTGCCGTTGACCGTCGTAGATTCAACTGGAGTGCGCAGTGACCGTTGACATGGAGACCTCGATCCCGTTCGACCCGTACGACTACTCCTTCCACGAGGACCCGTACCCCACCTACGCCCGGCTGCGGGCGGAGGCACCGGTGTACCGCAACGCGTCGATGGACTTCTGGGCGCTGTCGCGGCACCGCGATGTGCGGGCGGCGCTGCGCGACAGCGCCCGCCTGTCCAACAGCTGGGGTGTCTCGCTCGACCCCACCGCCTACGGTCCCGAAGCGCACCGGTCCATGTCGTTCCTGGCGATGGACGACCCCAAGCACGCGCGCATCCGCAAACTGGTGTCCAAGGGTTTCACCCCGCGCAGGCTCGCCGACCTGAGCGAACGGATCGCCGAACTCACCCGCAGCCACTGGGATCGGTGCCTGCAACTGGGCGAGTTCGACTACATCCGCGACTTCGCCGGGCTGCTGCCGATGGACGTGGTCTCGGAGATGCTCGGCGTCCCCGAATCGGACCGCGCCCATCTGCGCATCCAGTCGGATCTGCTGCTGCATCGTGAGGAAGGCGTGCTCGACGTGCCGCAGGGCGCGATCATGGCCTATCTCGAACTCACCGGTTACTACCGCGACCTGCTCGAAGGGCGCCGCAAGAACCCCGGTGAAGATCTGGTGTCGGTACTGATGGACGCCGAGATCACCGACGGCGACGCGGGCACCACCCGCCTGTCCGACGCCGAGATCATCGGCTTCCTGATCCTGATGGTCGTCGCGGGCAACGAGACGACGACCAAACTGCTCGGCAACGCCATGTTCTGGGGTTCACGCTTCCCCGACGAGATCGCCAAACCACTGGCCGACCCGTCGCTCGTGCCGGACTGGACCGAAGAGACGCTGCGCTACGACAATTCGACCCAGATCCTGGTGCGCCGTGTCCTCGCGGATGTCGAATTCGGTGAACACACCATCGCGGCGGGGGAGCGGGTGCTGTTGCTGCTCGGCTCCGCCAACCGCGACGAGGACGTCTTCGACAACGCCGCCGAGTACCGTATCGGCCGCGACAGCTCCCAGACCCTGCTGAGTTTCGGTCTCGGTGTGCACTTCTGCCTCGGCGCGCACCTGGCGCGGATGGAGGCCAATATCGGCCTCGGGCAGATCGCCGCCTCCATCCGCGGCTACGAGATCGACACCGCCGCCGCCGAACGGGTGCACTCGGTGAGTGTGCGCGGCTTCGCCACGCTGCCGATGTCGGTGCGGGCGAGGTAGGTCACTTCAGCGGCAGGGCGTTCTGCAGCCCACCGACATCGGCGATTTGCCAGTCCGCATTGCGGTCGACCGTGAGCGAGTAGGCCACGGTGGTGAGGGTGCCGGTGGGATTCTGCACGCTGGTGGAGTTGACGGTGAGATAGGCGTTCAC
Source organism: Nocardia rosealba (assembly GCF_020216065.1). Taxonomy (GTDB): domain Bacteria; phylum Actinomycetota; class Actinomycetes; order Mycobacteriales; family Mycobacteriaceae; genus Nocardia; species Nocardia rosealba. The sequence goes on along the minus strand of NZ_JAIWNA010000002.1, from coordinate 1,313,979 downwards.
CTTGTATACCCCGCCGGATTCGGACACGACGCCCGCCGACAACGGTGTCGCCGTCGAGGTCCACTGCAGCGGCAGCAGGATCTGCTCGAGTTGCGGTGCTGTCGCGTCGAACTTGCCCGAAAGCTGCGGTGTGGTCCCGGTTTTGAGCCGGGCCAGCCACGCCTTGGCGTCGCGGTAGTCGATGGTCGATGCCCCGAGTGCGTAGTCGAGGGCGACCTGTTCGACCCGGCGATCCTCGGCGGTGCGCCGGTCGTGGTCGGCGATGGTGGTGCGCGCGGACAGATACAGCATCCCGAAGGTGGCGGTCGCGACCACGAGCACTGCGACGGCGCACCCGGTGAGCACGCTCGACAGCCGGATCGACACGGTACGTGGCCGGGGTTCGCCGGTGGCCGGGGTGTTCTGGCGGTTCTCGAGGTCAACAGTCATGGGGTGCCGGTCCTTTCGTGCCTATTTGATGCCGATGCGCAGATGCACCGTGTCGTCGCCGAGGCCGTGCAGGGCCTGGTCGAGCAGGGCGCCGAGGTCGAGATCGGGTGCGGTGGCCACCGCGTCGCGCACCACCGGTTGCAGCATCGGGCCCAAGGCCGCGGCGCTCGGCCCGATCTTCGCGAGCAGGGCCTCGAGTTCGCGTACGAACACCAGCACCCCGCTGCCGGAGAAGTAGTCGGCGACCGGGCGGCTGTCGACCAGCGCCGACCCGGACTGCACGATGGCACTGAGGGTGATGCCGAACTCGCCGAACAGCGGGCCCGCTGTGCCGAGTGACGGCCCCATCCAGTCGATATCGGCGCCGAGGAATTGCAGGTCGGCGAACAGCTGACGCAGCCGATCGGTGCGGCTGAGCAGCGTCGCCGCCAGCAACGTGGTGGAGCGGCGCAGGGTCTGCATGGTCGCCTCGGTGTCGGCGAGGGCGCGGTCGAAGGTGTCGACCAGGCCTGCCATCACCTCGGGGCGGATCTGATCGAGCAGGTCGATCAGCCGGGTGGACAGGGTGGTGATGGTCATCGGCGCGGGCACCCGGTGCGCCGGAATGTGTTGTCCGTCGGTGAGATACGGCCCGGCGTCGTCGATGGGGTCGAAACCGATGTAGGGCTCGCCGAGTGCCGAGAGCTGTTCCACGCGGATCCGGCTCGACACGGGAATCGGGTACCGCTCGTCGATCCGCAAGGCGACGAGCACCCCGCTCGCCTGTTTGCGCACCGACTCGGCCCGGCCCACCGCGATCCCGTTCAGCAGCACCGGCGCGCCGGGACCGAGTCCACCCGAGGTGCTCAGCTCCAGCTCGACGGCGAGGTAGTCGCGGCGCGGATCGATGTTCAGTACCCCGAACGTCATGTACGCGACGCCGAGGACCAGCACGGCCGCGATGGCCGACAGCGACAGTGCGGCACGGGTATTCATCGGACGGCTCCGATCATCCGCAGCAGATCGACGATCCGCGCGGTCTGCTCGTCGGTACCCATCGCCCCCGTGACCCCGATGTCGACCACGTCGACCTTCGGCCCGCGTTGGGCGAAGGGCAGCACCTTGGTGTGGATCAGGTCGACCAGCGTCTTCAGGTTCGACGGTGACGAAGTGTCGAGTGGCCTGCTGCCGAACAGCATCGGCACCACCGCGGCGGTCGTGGCGTCGAGCGAACCGAGCAGCGGCCCGAGCCAGGCGGCGCTCGGCGCGACCGGGCCGAGCGCGGTGAGGACGAAGATGACGCCGATCTGGGCGTTGATCGCATCGGTGGTCTGGGTGACGCCGTAGGGCGTGAGCAGCTCGGCCAGCACCGGGGCGTTGTCGAGGACGCCGTCGTCGAGGGTGGCACCGAGACCGTCGAGGACCGCGTCGACCGAGTCGAGGTGGTCGGCCAGGTCCGACAGGTCTGTCCCGAGGGTTTCGGAGAGGCGGGCGGTGTCGCGCGGATCGGCGGGCAGCACCCCGTTCATCGTGGTGACGATGTCCTGCAGATCGGTGACCGCGCCGGTGCCGATGAACACCGACAGGGTGGCGAGAATGTCCTCGATGGCCGGGGCGCGGGCGGTGTCGGCCAGCGGGATCGTCGCGCCCGGTCCCAGTGTGCCGGTGGTGGGTTCGCGCGGTTCGGTGAGCGCGATGTGCACGTCGCCAAGCGGGGTGTTCTGGCGTAGCTCGGCCGTGGTGCCAACCGGCAGTCGAACCGCGTCGTCGATGTCGACTTCCGCTGTGGCATAGCCCTTCTCGCTGAGAGTGACCGAAGAGAGCTTGCCCACGCGGACACCGTCGGCGATCACCTTCGCGCCCTGCGGCAGGTTGAGGACACTGGCGAATTCGATGTGCAGCCGATAGGTGGGTTCGCCGGTGCCCGGCAGAGCCGTTCCGCATCCGAGCAGGGTGCAGGTTACGACGATCAGGAGCAGGTGTCGGAGCCGACCGCGCCTCCTGAGTGGAAGCTGGTTCCGCACCCGGCACGTCGTCGACTTCATCGCGCACTCACCGCCGCGAGCAGGGCCGGAAGCGCGGGCAGGGCGACCGTGCCGTCCGGCGCGAGAGCACACGGTCGCCCGGTGACCGCCTGGATTGCCGCACAGACGTGTGGTGAGTCCGCTTGGGGCACAGCCAGTTTCGGGGGCGCGTATCCGATGGTGGGGCGCCCGCTGTCCGGATCGATACTCGCGGCGAAGCCCGAGGTGAGAGCGGGGGTGAGCCGGATGACCTCGGCAACCGAGCCGAATCCCGCCGTCAGCAGTGCGGGTAGGTCGGCGATCTTGTCGAGCGCACGGACCGCCGGCGTGCCGATCATCATCATCACGTCGTTGAGCTGGGGCAGCACCTGGATCAGGTACGTGACGATGTCGATGATCGGCGGGAACGCGATGGTGACGATGTCGTTGAACGTCCGCGGCAGTTCGATCGTCATCGCCCGCACGGTGTCCCACCCGTTGCGGGCGTGTCGTACCAGCTCGGTGAGGGCATCGATGAGACTGCCGAGATGCCCGATCGCGGCATCGGGGGCGGCCAGTGCCCGGCCGAGCTGGTGCAGGACCGCGTTGATGTCGTCGCCGGTGCCCGCGGTCGCCCGATCGAGCGCCGACAACCCCGAGCCGAGAGCGGTGCGCTGCGCGGGATCGTCGGTGGCGTTCAGTTCGTCGGCCAGCCCGGCGAGCGCGTCGAAAGTTTCCGAAAGACTCAGCGGTGTCAGTGTTCTGGTGATGCACGTGCCCGGCTCCCAGCCGCCGGTAGCCGGTTCGTCGCCGACGAGAGCGAGATGGCGATCGGCCACCAGGGTGTCGCTGACGGTCACCGCGCCCACATCCAGGGGCAGCCGGCGATCGGCGCGCACCGTGAACCGCACCCGCGCCGAGGCGCCGTGTGGCTCGATGCCGGTGACCTCACCGACCGGGATGCCGAGCACGGTGACGGAGCTGCCCCGGTAGAGCCCGATGCTGTCGGGCATGTCCGCGCAGTAGGTGTGCACCGGCGGCGCGGGTCGTGACAGCTGTAGTGCCGCCGCGCCCGCGAGGACGACGACAAGCACCACCGCCGTGGACATGAACCCGCGCGAACCGAGCAGGCGGGTCACCATCAGCACCCACCTCCCGGCACCGGCACACAGATACGCTCCGGCACGATCGTCACCGCCGAATGGTCGACGCTCACCCCGTCGCCACCGGCGAGCAGCGGCGTCAATCGCTGTTCCAGCGCCACCAGTGCTTCGAAGAGCGAACCCAGGTGCGTGCCGAGGTTTTCCAGACCCGCGACGGCGTCGGCGAGCGGTTGCGCACGGGCCCGCAGGTCGCGGTCCCAGGCCCGGCCGAGCGGGGACGCCTTGCGCAGCACATCGGACAGGTCGCCCAGAGCCTGGCTCACGATGGCCTTGTTGGTCTGCACCAGCGTTTCCAGGGTGTGCAGGTTGCGCACCAATTGGGCGAGCACCTGTGAACTCCCGTTCAGCGCGGTGAGGTACTCGTCGGCGAAGGCGAGCGCGCGGGAGATGTCGGCGTTCTGGGTGTTCAGCACTGCCACGAGGTCACCGGCTGCCCGCAGCGCCGCGCGGAAAGCGTCGGGACTGTCGTCGAACGAGGTGGACAGGGCGGCCAGGTTCTGTCGCAGCACCGCGCCGTCGATCTCGCGCACGGGTCGCACCGCGTCCTGGAAGACCTCGGTGAGGTTGTAGGGCAGGATCACTCGCTCCCGGGGGATCACGGCCGAACCGAGCGCAGTGGTGCCCGCCGGTCGCAGGGCGACGTAGTAGCCGCCGACCACCGTCAGCATGCGGATCTCCAGGATCGTCTGATCGCCGACGGCGACGTCCTCGCGCACGGTGAACGTCATCCGCACCCGATCCGCCAGCAGGTCCAGGGTCCGTACCCGGCCGACACCGATCCCCGCGATCCGCACATCGTCGCCCGCACGCAGGGCCCCCGCGTCGGCCAGTTCGGCGTGGTACACCCGTTCAGCCTCCGTCCCGACTACCGCGACCACACCCAGCGCGATCATGAGCAGCACGGCACCGCACACCCCGGCCAGCCCCCAGCGCAGGTCACCGGCCCTCCCGTCGGTGGGCCGACCGAACAAGGCCCGCAGTCGTGTCATCGGGTGCGGCACAGCGTCACCCCCTGCCCGTCGAACAGCACACGCAACGGCTCCGGCGCCTCCGCGACCCCATGGGTGCACGTGCCTACCCGCCCGTTCGCGGGCACGGTGGCCGCCATGGTCCGGAGCAGCCCCGGCAGCCCGGCGAAGACCTCGGCCGCCACCTGTGGGTCGGGAAAAGCATTGCGCAACACCAGGTCCAGATCGCTGCCCTCGTCACCGGTGATGCCCGCCGCGGTCAGCATCGACCGGATCGGTTGCAGCACCGGGGGAATGGCGACGGAGAAATCGACCAGACCCGGCAGCTTCTCGGCGATGGCCGTGAACAAGCCCGTGAGGTTGGTCAGCATCCGCACCGCCTGCGCCGACTTACCGCCCAGGCGCTCCGCGATCACGGCCAGATTGCGCACCAGCGTCGACAGCACGACCTGCCGGTCGGAGGCGTAGCGGCTGAGGGTGTCGACCGCATCGAGCGCGGGACCCAGACCGGCGCCGTCACCCTGGATCACAGCGAGCAGACTGGTGGTGAACCGGTTGATCTCCTCGGTGGACAGCTGCGCGAGCACCGGCTGCAAACCCTTGAACAGCGTGGTGATGTCGAACGAGGAAACGGTTTCGGCGGTCCCGAACACCTGCTCGGGCGCGCGCGGTGTGCTCGGCCGCTGCGGCGCGACGAGCTCGAGATAGCGGAAGCCGGTGAGGTTCTGGTACCGGACGGCGATCGTGGCGGCGGTGTCGACCGGGTGCGCACGCAGCACGGTGAACCGGACGCGGGCCAGGGCGCCGTCGAGCTCGATCCCCGACACCTTGCCGACCGTGACACCGTGCAACCGCACATCGTCGCCCGTGCGCAATCCGTTGGCATCGGTGAACAGCGCGGTGAAGGACTCGGTGTCGCCGCGCACCGGTCGCTCGATCAACCGGAAGATCCCGGCCAGCGCGACGGCGGTGAGCGTCAGTGCGATCGCCACCCGCACGGCGAGTCCGCGAGTTCTCATCAGCGGCCTCCGTTCGGCAGCAGGGCGGCCAGCGGTCCGGCCAGCCCGGGCACGGTGTCGAGTTCGACCGAAACCCGGAGCACGGGGCCGTCGGGGGTGTCCCGGAACGCGGCGCCGAGGCGTTCGAGCAGCGTGGCGAGCTGATCCGCCGAACGTCCCGGTGGACCCATGGTCGCGGTCACCTCGTCGAGCAGGAGCGTGGCCATCGGCATCATGTCGCCGAAATGTGTTCGCGCGGTGGTCATCAGCGCGGTGACGGCAGGCAGGAGCTGATATTGCATATCGCCCCAGAACTGCCCGAATCGTGCGATGTTCGCCGGTGAGCGCAGGTACTCGTTGGTGTAGGCGGCTTCGAGCACGTCGACGGCGCCGGTCAGCATCGGCGGCATACCGGCCAGCACCGAACCGAAGGAACTCGCCAGCTCCGACGGCGGCAGTTCGCGGGTGTCGGCGTAGGCGCGCAGAGTGGCACCGAGCGCCTCCAGCAGCGGGGTGAACGCACGCAGGTCGCCCGCGATGGTGTGCAGCAGCTCGGCCAGTTTCGGGGTGAGTACCTGCTCGACGAGTCCGCCGGTCGAGCGCAGCAGCGCCGCCAGCGTGGCGTCGCGGACGCGTCCGTCGTCGAGGTCGACCGAGGCACCGTTCCCGAGCTCGGTGCCACCGGGCCGCGCGACGAGATTCAGCGCGCTGATGCCGAACAGATTGCCGGGCGCGAACTCGACATCGACGGTGTCGGTGAGCCCGAACAACTGCGGCCGGTCGAGCACCAGGGTGAGGTGCTCGCGCCCCCGCCCGGCCGGCGTGATGGCCTCGACCGTGCCGATCCGCACCCCGTCGAGACGGACATCGGTGCCGGGGGCGATGCCCGCACCGACCCGCTCGGTCCGCAACGTCACCCGGATCTGCTCGGCGGCAAGAGATTCCGGCCACACCTGCCAGGCCAGCGTGCTCGCCAGCGCGACCAGGATCGCGCAGATACCGAGGACGCGGGCACGCAACGGCCCCACCTCGGTCCCGGGAAGTGTGTACGGAGGCATCCGCGTCACCCCGTGAACGTGATCGGGGAGCGCCAGCCCCACAGGACGACGGTGGCCACCATGTCGAGCGCGATGATCGCCACCAGGCTGGCGCGGATGGCCCGCCCCGAACCGATACCGACACCTTCGGGCCCGCCGACCGCGAAATAGCCCTGGTAGCAATGGATCAGGACCACCGCGACGGCGAACACCACCACCTTCACGGTCGCGGCGAACACATCCCAGCCGAGGACGAACTGGTCGAAGTAGTGGTCGTAGGTGCCGGTCGGCACATCGTGGATCGATGTCACGATCAGCTGACACGACAGATAGCTCAGGATCAGGGCCACCACGAAAGCCGGTGCCACCGCGACGATCCCGGCCACCACCCGGGTGGTCACCACGAACGGCACCGACCGGATCCCCATCGATTCGAGCGCGTCGATCTCCTCCGAGATCCGCATCGACCCGATCTCCGCCGTCATCCGGCAGCCCGCCTGCGCGGCGAAACCCACCCCGGCCGCGATCGGTGCCAGCTCCCGGGTCACCCCGAACGCGGAGATGAGCCCGCTGAGCTGACCGAGTGCCAGCGCGTCGAGGGCGTGATGGGCCTCGATGCCGATGGAGGCACCCATAGCCGCGCCCATGAGCAACATCAGCGGCACCACCCCGCCGCCGACGATCACCGAACCACGCCCCCAGGTCATATCGGTGATCGCGGTGAGTGTCTGGCGCCGGTAGTGCGCGAGGGTGTACGGCACCGACGACACCACCTGCCAGCAGAACCCGATCACGAACCCGAGCGACTCCACGGGGCGCACCGGGCCGATGCGGCGGCGCAGCCGGCCGATCCAGCGCACTCCGAACGGCAGATACGGGCTCGCGGTCATCAGGCCGCCCGCAGTGGAACGAAGACCGTGACCACCTGGGTGACAACGGTATTGAGCACAGTGATCGCCGCGACCGACATCACCACCGCGGCGTTGACACCGTCGGCCACCCCGCGTGGTCCACCCCGTGCCTCCAGCCCGCGCTGACAGGCGATCACCACCACGAGGAACCCGAACATCAGCGACTTCACCAGCGACACCCACACATCGAGCGAGGTGGTGAACGCGCCGAAGGAGTCCCAATAGCTGCCCGGCGTCACGTCGAGGGCCGTGACCGCTACGCCGTATCCGGCGGCGATCCCGACGACGATGATGAGCACGTCGAGCAGCGGCGCGATCAGCATCATGGCGGCGATGCGCGGAACGACCAGGCGCTGTACCGGATCCACGCCCATCACGCGCATGGCGTCGACCTCCTCGCGCACGGTGCGCGCACCGAGGTCGGCGGCGATCGCGGCGGCGCCCGCCCCACCGAGCAGAATGCCCGCGGCCATCGGCGCGCCCTGTTTGATCACCCCCAACCCGCCCGCGGCGCCGATCATCGAGTCGGCGCCGAGTTGGGAGACGATATTGCCGACCTGGGTGGACAGGATCACCCCGAACGGCACGGCCATCAGCACGGCCGGAATCGCGGTCACCTTCACCAGGAACCAGGCCTGTTCCAAGGCCTCGTGCACCGGAAACCGCAGGCGCACGGCATCGTTCGCACCGATCCGAACGGCCGAGGTGCCCATGCGCAGGGCGCGGCCGAAGGTGGCCAGCGCCGACAGCACCGTGTCGGCGAAGTTGCGGCGCAGCACCGCGCCCGCTGTGCGTGGCTGCGCGGGTGGCTCGGCGTCGGTGGAATGGCCGTGCCCGGCTCGCGATGTGGTCCGCCCGAACAATGCACACCCCCTTGGTGTTCGAATGCCCGTTCAATTGCCTGGACACCAGTCTGGACGGTACTACACACACCTTCGGCGGAAGGTCGCAATCGCGAATCACCCCGAACGAGCGGGATTCTCCGTATCATGGACACCTGTCCGGACAGAAATTCAGAAATAGCGAACCGGCATCGAGTTGCGAGGCACTGCATGGTTGGTTTCAGTTTGTCGAACGTATTCGCGACCGTGGCCGCGGCCATTCCGGAGCGCGAATTCCTCGTGCACGGTGACCGCCGGATCTCCTATGCCGAAACCGACCGCCGGGTAACGGGATTCGCTCGGTTCCTGGCCACGCGGGGGATCGGCGCCGAGGTCGAGCGGACCGCCCGGCATTTGTCCGGGCAGGACCATTTGGGCGTCTATTTGCGCAACGGCACCGAGTACCCGGAGATCTTGATCGGTGCCTACCGAGCGCGCGCGGTGCCGTTCAATATCAACTACCGCTACGTCGAAGAGGAATTGCTGTACCTGCTCCACGACGCCCGGGCGCGGGTGCTGGTGTACCACGCCGAATTCGCCCCACGCGTGGCCGCGGTACTGCCCACGCTGACCGACCCGCCACTCCTGATCCAGGTCGCCGACGGCAGCGGCAACGACTTGTTGCCGGGCTCGATCGACTACGAGACCGCCGTCGCCACCGCCGAGGGCGAGCTGCCGGAACCCGACGGCGACGATCTGTACCTGCTCTACACCGGCGGCACCACCGGGATGCCCAAGGGTGTGCTGTGGCGTCAGGACGACATCTACCTCGCCGCCATGGGCGGCACCCGCTTCGGCACCGGCGTGCAACTGAGTTCCTATGCGGAACTGGCCGATTCGGCCACGGTCACCGGCGGCGCCTACCGCTTGGTCGTCGCCGCGCCGTTCATGCACGGCGCCGCCCAGTGGTTGCTGTTCCAATGCGTCACCAACGGCGGAACCCTCGTGCTGCCCACCGTGGTCGACCGCTTCGACGCTACCTCGGTACTCGAGGCCGTGGCCCGGGAGAACGTGATCGCCCTTCCACTGGTCGGTGACGCCATGGCGCGACCGATCGTCGCCGAACTCGAGCGGCGCCACTACGATCTGCCGTCGCTGGCGGCCGTGCACAACGCAGGCGCCCCGCTCACCCCGGCCGTGCGACAGCGATTGATCGCGGCCTTCGGCAAACCCGTACTCGTCGTCGACTCGGTGGGCTCCTCGGAGTCCGGCATCCAGATGACCCAGGTCTACGACGCCGACGCCCGAACCACAGCGGGCAGCTTCGTCCCCGCCGATACCGACACCGCCGTGATCGACGAGGACCTCACCCGGCTGCTCGACGAACCGGGCGCCTCGGGCTGGCTGGCACGCAAGGGCCGCATCCCGCTGGGCTATCTGGGTGACGAGGAGAAGACACGGCGAACCTTCCCGGTCGTCGACGGTGTGCGCTGGTCGATCGCGGGTGATCGCGCGAAGGTGCTGGGCGAGGGGCGGATCGAACTGCTCGGCCGCGACAACCTGACGATCAATTCCGGCGGCGAGAAGATCTTCGTCGAAGAGGTCGAGCGCGCCGTGGCCGCCCACGCGAGCGTGCTCGACGTGGTCGTGGTCGGCAGACCGTCACAGCGCTGGGGTAGCGAGGTCGTCGCCCTCGTCCAGGTGGACGACGAGACCGTCACCGATGCCGAACTGCTCGACGAATGCGCCAAGCACATCGCCCGCTACAAACTGCCCAAAGCCATCCTGCGCTGTCGCGAAATCCTGCGCTCACCCACCGGCAAGGCCGACTACCGGTGGGCGCGCGGCGTCGCGACGCGGATGTGAGGAGATCCCGATGCCCCCACTCACCCTGCCCGCCGGCCTCGACTTCTCCGACCCGGGACTCTGGGCACAGCGCACGCCCGTCGAGGAATTCGCGATGTTGCGCAAGGCCGCCCCGGTGTGGTGGAACGCGCAGTCCGACGACATGTGCGTGCCCCACGACGACGGCGGATTCTGGGTCGTGAGCCGTCACGAGGACGTGCGAACGATCTCCCGCAACCCCGCCCTGTTCTCCGCGAGCACCAAGGGTTCGGTGATCCGCTTCCCTGGAACCGTCACCGCCGATACCTTCAAGGCGACGAAATCCATGCTCCTCAACATGGATCCACCCAAGCACTCGGCCGTGCGCCGCATCATCTCGCGCGGGTTCACCCCACGCGCGGTCGAGGCGCTGCGCGCCGCGCTGGCCGAGCGCGCCGAGGCCATCGTGCACGCCGCCCGCGCGACCGGCGGCGGCGACTTCGTCCACCAGGTCGCGCGCGAGCTGCCGCTGCAGGCCATCGCCGAACTGTTCGGCATCCCGCAACCGGATCGGCTGCGCCTGTTCGACTGGTCCAACCAGATGCTCAACTTCGACGACCCCGAATACGGTGACCCCATCGGCGCCACCGCGGATCTGCTCGGCTACGCCTGGCAGCTGGCCGAATCGCGACGCCTCGACCCCGCCGACGACCTGGTGTCGAAACTGGTCACCGCCGATATCGACGGCGGCTCACTGACACCCGACGAATTCGGGTTCTTCATGATCCTGCTGACCGTCGCGGGTAACGAGACCACCCGCAATGCCACCACCCACGGCATGAAGGCCTTCGTGGACCATCCCGAGCAGTGGGAACTGTTCCGCGCACAGCGCCCACGCACCGCCGCCGACGAGATCGTCCGCTGGGCCACCCCGGTGATCGCGTTCCAGCGCACCGCCACCGAGGACACCGAACTGAGCGGTCAGCCGATCGGCGCCGGACAGCGGGTGGCGATGTTCTACAGCTCGGCCAATTTCGACGAATCGGCCTTCGGCAACCCGTTCACCTTCGACATCCTGCGAGACCCCAACCCGCACTTGGGATTCGGTGGGACCGGCCCGCACTACTGCGTGGGCGCGAATCTGGCACGGCTGCAACTGGAGCTGATCTTCGGAGCCATTGCCGACGCCATGCCCCGGCTGCGGCAGGTGGCCGAGCCGACCAGATTGCGGTCGAGCTTCGTCAATGGGATCAAGCACTGGCAGGTTGCCTACGAGTGAGGCGGATCGCCGGTCGGCACGACTGATTCGTAGTAATGTCCAGACAGGTGTCCAGGTACCGTCTGGACGGAAGGAAGGTGTGGCCATGCCACGATTCGAACCCCACCCACCGGTGCGACCCGCCGTGGTCACCGGCGGCTCGTCCGGCATCGGCGCCGCCACCGCGAAAGCCCTTGCCGAACTGGGTCATCCGGTCGCGCTCGGCGCACGGCGCGAGGCCGAGTGCGAGGCCGTCGCGGCGGCCATCCGGGAGAAGGGCGGCACCGCGTTCGCCCACCGGCTCGATGTCACCGACGACGACTCGGTCGAGGAGTTCGTGGCCGCCGCGCAGCGCGAACTCGGCGATATCGAGATCCTGGTTTCGGCCGCCGGGGTGGTGAAATTCGGGTGCGTGCACGAACTGTCCTCGGCCGACTTCGTCCGCCAGCTCGACGTGCATCTCGCGGGCCCACAGCGCCTGCTCCGCCTGCTCGTGCCCGGCATGATCGAACGGCGGCGCGGCGACGTGGTGCTCATCGGCTCGGACTGCTCGGTGACCCCACGGCCGCGCACCGGTGCCTACAGCGCCGCCAAAGCGGGCATCGAAACGCTGGCCACCCAGATGCGCATGGAGCTCGAGGGCACCGGGGTTCGTGTGTCGCTGGTCCGGCCCGGTCCCACCGCCACCGAGATGGGCACCGATGCGACGGTCGAGGACATCGAGCCGCTGCTGAAGGACTGGTCGCGCTGGGGTTTCGCGCGCCACCCCTACATGCTGCGTGCCTCGGACCTGGCCGACGCCGTCACCGCCGTGGTGAGCACACCGCGGGGTGCCCACGTGATCGTCAGCGAGGTCCAGCCCGAATCCCCGTTGCGCTGACCCACGACGCCGAACGCCGCCCCGAACTTCGGGGCGGCGTTCGTGTGTGTGTGTTCTCAGCGTCGCCTGCGGTAACGCACCCGGCACGGCTGCTGCAGCTGCACCACCATCTTGGAGTGATCGTTGCGATAGCTCTCCGACGGCTGCGCCATCTCGAACTCCCAGTCGCGCAACAGGATCGAGAAGATCGCCTTCATCTGCATGAGCGCGAACGCGGCGCCGACGCAGCGGTGCCTGCCCGCGCCGAACGGGATCCAGGTCCAGCGGTTGACGATATCGGCCTGTTCGGGGTCGATATAGCGGCCGGGATCGAAGGTATCGGGGTCGGGGAAACATTCGGGCAGCCGGTTGGACACCGCCGGGGTGGCCGCCACCAGGTCGCCCGGCGCGATGCGGTGCCCACACACCTCGAACTCGTCCCTGGCCACCCGCATCAGGATGATGAGCGGCGGATGTAGTCGCAGCGTCTCCTTCAGCGCCGCCTCCAGTCGCGGAATCTGGCGCAGCGCACGGAAACTCACCTCGGTGTCGCCGGCGAAGAGGCTGTCGAGTTCGCCGACCACGTCGGCGAGAGTGTCGGGGTGGCGCAGCAGTTCGATCATCGTCCACGCCGAGGTCCCCGAGGTGGTGTGGTGACCGGCGAACATCATCGAGATGAAGATGCCGGTGACCACCGACGCCGAAAACCGCGGGGCGCCCTGTTCGTCGCGCACCGACACCAGCACATCGAGCAGATCGCGTTCCTCCTTGCCCTGGGGAGGTGCGGCGATGCGACGGTCCATGATCTCGCCGACCAATTCGACGAGTTCGCGCCGCGATTCGTCGCGTTTACGGAAACTCTCGATCGGCATATACGGGTCGACATAGGCCAGCGCGTCGGTGCCGCGCTCGAGATCGTGATAGAGCTCGGCGAAACGGCTGTCGAGTTCGTTGCGGAATTTGGTGCCGATCAGACAGGCCGAGGATGTGTAGATGGTGAGCTCGGCGAAGAAGTCGAGCAGATCTATTTCGCCGGATTCGCCCCAGTCCGCGATCATCCGGTCCACCTCGTGCGAAATCGTCGCCGCGTGGCCGCGCATGTAATCGGCGCGCAACGCCTGATTGTGCAGCATCTCTTTGCGCCGCTCCGGGCTGGCGTCGAAGACGACGCCCTCACCGAAGATCGGCTTCATGAAGGGGTAGGCGGCCTCCTGGTCGAGGTCCTCGTCGCCGGCGCGGAAGAAGAATTCATTGGCCTCGGCGCCCGAGAGCAACACCACGTCGCGCCCGGCCAACTCGAAAACGCCCACGTCGCCACATTCCTCGCGCACCCGCCGCATGAGGGCGATCGGATCGGAACGCAATTCCTCGAGGTGACCGTGCTCGTGTTCGCCGCCGGAGACCCGTCGCGGTTTCAGAAGCGTCATCGAAGACCTCTCAATCTCTGGGTCATATAGACACGTGTCCAGACGGTACTACAGTTCTCGGGCGTGGCGCAATGCGCGAAAAAGCCGCCACCCGGCTATCCGGATGACGGCTTCTGTTGTCGCGCAGACTATTCCAGGATCAGATAGACCGATTTCTCGATCCGGTCCGCCATTTCGTCGTAGGTCCCGTATCCCATCCCGGCACGCACCAGCGCGCCCGCGTAGAGCAATTCGAACGCCTCGAGCACATCCGGATCGTGGTCGGGGCCGAGCGCCCGCGCGATCCGCTGCCGGATCTCCAGGCCGATCCGCACCCGCAGATGCGACACGTCGGGATCCTGGCCGAGCAGGGCGCTGGTCACCGCACCCGCCAGCTCGTTCTCCCCGCCGACCATCAGCGACACCTGCCGCAGCGTCTCGACGACCCGCTCGGCCGCCGACTTGTCGTCGTCGTGGTCGAGCTGCGGCGTCTGCAGCAGGCGACGCCAGAACACCTCGGCGACGAGGTGTTCCTTCGACGAGAAATAGGTGTAGGCGGTCGCGGTTCCGACACCCGCGGCGGCGGCCACCTGGCGCACGGTGAGTCCGGAATAACCCTGCTCGGTGATGACGTCGACGGCGGCGCGGGTGAGCCGGTCGACCGTATCGGCCTGTTTCTCGGTCAGGCGCCTGCGCGTGGCCTCGAGAATCGCGGGATCAGAATGGTTTTCGGACACAATTCCATATTAGTCGCAGGTACATGGGATACCTATTTGGGCCTGCGCATGCGCGGTTCGCCGCCCCCGCGCGCCCGTTCGGAAACGGTGCTGATCGCGGTATCGAGCCGGGTCCCGTTGGGCCAGCCGACATAGTGGCACAGGAACAGGGCGATTTCGCGGAGCTGTTCCTCGGTGAGCTCCTTGTTGTGCAGGGCGGCGTGGATCTGGATTTCGGCGGTTTCCATGCGGCCCTGGGCGGTGAGCGCGCCGAGCAGCAGCAGGCGGCGGTCGCGGTCGGTGAGGCCGGGGCGCGACCAGATCTCGGCGAAGAGGTGATCGACGGTGGTGGCGAAGAACGCGCCGTCGATCTCCGGCGGTTGCCAGCCGTAGACCTCTTTCATGCGGGCCAGGCCGCGGGCGCGGGCGTCGTCGGTCATGTGCTGCTCCTGTCGGATGTGGGGACCCGAAGGCCGAGGCCTTCGGCGAGATGCTCGAAACCCATTCGGGCGAGCGGTAATTCGACGCCGAGCCGGGCGCCGAGGCCGAGGGCCAGCGCCAGATCCTTCTCGCCGAGGTCGCGCACGTGCGACATGATCGGCAGCCACGGATCACCGTCGACGAGGCGAGCGGTGCTCTCGCGCCACAGGATCGCACCGGGTCCGCCGGTGACGGCGTCGGAATGGCGCACCACCTCACCGAGGCGGCGGATGTCGAGCCCGGCCGACTCGGCCAGGCGCGAGGCCTCGGCGGCGGCGGCGAAGGCGACGAAATGCACCAGATTGCGGGCGAGCTTCATCCGGGTACCCGCACCCACCGGGCCCGCGTGGACCACGAGATCAGCGAAGCGGGTGAACGGGGCTCGCACCGCCTCGAACGCGGTCTCACTGCCGCCGACCATCACCGCGAGGCGCCCCTGTTTCGCGCCGGGCGCACCGCCGCTGACGGGTGCGTCGACCAGCTCCACCTCGTGGCGCGCGCATTCCTCGGCCAATTCTGTTGCCGTGCTGTCGGCGATGGTCGAATGCACGGCGACCACCGTGCCCGCGGCGGCAGTCGACAGAATTCCCTGCGGACCCGTCAGTACGTCGCGGACCTGGGCATCGTCGAGGACGGTCACCGAGATCACCGCCGCGCGGGCCGCGACCTCGGCCGGTGTCGCGGCCACCGCCACGCCCGCGGCGGCGAACTTCTCGGTGGCATCGGCCCGCGCGTCGCACACCACCAGCCCGCCCGGCCAGTCGACGAGCCTGCGCGCCATGGGCGCACCCATATTGCCCAGCCCGATGTAGCCGAGGCGTGGCGCGTTCTCGGTGGTCATGAGCGGATCACCTGACCGCCGTCGACATTGAAGATCTGCCCGGTCACCCAGGCGGCGTCGTCGGAGAGCAGATACAGGCAGGCGCCGACGAGATCCTGCGGTGTGCCCATCCGCTTGAGCGGCAACCGCTTCACCATGTCGTCGACGATGACCGACGGCGTGATCGTCTTGGTCGCCTCGGTGTCGATGGGGCCGGGAGCGATGGCGTTGATCCGGATGCCGGAACTGCCGAGCTCGTGGGCCAGCTGCTGGGTGAGACCGTTCACGCCGACCTTGGCCAGCCCGTAGAAGCTCGAATAGGTCCATGCGGCGGTGGAGGACTGGTTCACGATGGACCCACCACTGGCGCGCATCGTCGGCCAGACCGCGCGGGTCACGTTCAGCGCTCCGTCGAAGTTCACGCTCATGAAGTGCTTGTAGTAGTCCCACGGCACCGTGAGCAGCAGGTTCAGCTTCATGGTCCCGTAGATGGCCGCGTTGTTCACCAGATGGTCGATGCCGCCGAACTTCTCGACGGTGAACGCGGCGAGCGCGGCCGCGGAATCCGGGTCGGCGACGTCGACCTCGCGGAACGCGGCGACACCGCCTGCCGCGGTGATCTCCTTGGTGACCGATTCACCCGCCTCGGCATTGATGTCGGCCACCACCACGCGGGCGCCCTCGGCGGCGAGCGCCTTGGCGTAGGCCGCGCCGATTCCCTGTGCCGCGCCGGTGACGATCGCGGTCCGGTCGGTGAAACGTGTCATGTCTGTTCTCCTTCAGGCCGGGTAGGCCACGAGTTTGGTTTCGAGGTATTCCTCGAAACCGGCGACGCCCATCTCGCGTCCGATGCCGGATTGCTTGTAGCCGCCGAAGGGCGCGTCGACCGAGTACCAGGTGCCGCCGTTCACGCCGAGCGTTCCGGTGCGGACGGCGGAGACGACCTTGTCGATACGGGCGGGATCGGTGCCCCACACCGAGCCAGAGAGGCCGTAGGGGGAGTCGTTGGCGATGCGGATCGCGTCGTCGTCGCCGTCGTGGGGCAGGATCACCAGCACGGGCCCGAAGATCTCCTCCCTGGCCACCCGGGACTGGTTCGTCAGCCCGGCGATCAGGGTCGGCTCGACGAAGTAGCCCGCGTCGCGTCCGGTCGGACGACCGCCGCCGACGACCACCTCACCGCCTTCGCTGCGAGCCAGCGAGATGTAGCCCTCCACGCGTTCGCGCTGTCGCTCGGAGATGAGCGGACCGCACACGGTGCGTCGATCGTCCGGGTCACCTGCGCGGATGCCGGACATGGTCCTGGCTGTCGCTTCGAGAGCCGCCTCGTAAGCGCTGCGCGGCACCAGCAACCGGGTGGACAGCGCACAGCCCTGACCGGCGTGCACACACACCGAGAAGGCGGCCATCGCGCAGGCCGCCGCGATATCGGCGTCGTCGAGGACGACGAACGCGGACTTGCCGCCGAGCTCGAGGAACACCTTCTTCACCGTGGCCGCCGCCGCGGCCATCACCGACTTCCCGGTGCGGGTGGAACCGGTGAACGACACCAGATCCACGTCCGGGTCCTCGGCGAGCTGGGCGCCGATCCGGTGGTCGGAGCCGGTCACCACATTGAACACACCCGCGGGGATATCGGTGTGCTCGGCGGCCAGAATCCCCAGCGCCGCACCGCACCACGGGGTATCGGGGGCCGGTTTGAGCACCACGGTATTGCCCGCCGCCAAGGCGGGCCCGATCTTGGCGAGGTTGATCTGATGCGGGAAGTTCCACGGCGTGATCGCCCCGACGACGCCCATCGCCTCGCGCCGCAACTCCCTGCGGGTACGCATCCCCATCGGTTCGGCGATCGGCATCTCGGTGCGCCAGGAATAGGATTCGGCGAGATCGGCGAAGTAGCCGAGATCGTTCACCGGCCCTTCCAGATGTGGTCCCGCCGTGAGCATCCGGGGGGCGCCCGCCTCCTCGATGGTGATCTCACGCAGTTCCTCGATGTGCTCGCGCATCGCCTCGCGCAACTGGCGCAGGCAGCGCGCCCGGAACGCGGGATCGGTCGACCACCCGGTGGTGTCGAAGGCGGTGCGGGCCGCGGTGACGGCCGCGCGCATGTCCTCGGTCGTGGCATCGGCCGCCCAGCCGAGGCGCTCGCCGGTGGCGGGGTTGCCGGTCGCGAACACCCCGCCCGATCCCCGGCTCAGTTTTCCGTCGATCAGCAGCGTGCAGCCGTCCTCAGGACGCAGATTGCTCGGCACCGTGTCTCCCTCACTGTCTGGACAGGTGTCTAGACTGTATTTCACCGTACCGTCGGTGAGCAAGGGCGCATCGGTCGGAACCGTTGCCCGCGAGAGGAAATGCCATGAAGACCAGACTGCGATGCCCCTGTGGAGACCTCATCGTCGGCGCCGACGAGGACGACCTGGTCGAGCACGCGAACGCGCACCTGGCGGCGAACCATCCCGACCACGACTACACCCGCGAGGAGATCCTGCTGTTCGCCTACTGACACGACAGCGGGCCCGCACCGTGTGCCGGTGCGGGCCCGCTGTCGTGGTCGGTTCAGGGTTTGCGGGCGACCCCGCCGTACGCGGAGATCGGCTGGACCTCGCCAACCTGGGCATCCTCGGGACGCCACTGGGTGATCGAGGTGAAGCCGGGCTCCACGAACTCCAGGCCGTCGAACACCGCCTGGATCTGGGCCTGCGTGCGCGGAATGTAGGGGGTGCCGCCGGTGCCGGTGTAGTTCTCGCACAGCGTCACATAGGCCTGGCTGTCGTCGGTGCCGTCCCACATGATGAGGTAGCTGCCCGACGGGACCGCCGCCAGCACGGTGCCGACGATGCGGAGCAGGTCCTCGTAGGTCTTGGCGTGGCCGAGAACGCCCATGAACATCACCGCGATGGGTTCGTTGAAGTTCAGCACGTTGCGGGCGTCGGCGACGATCTTCTCGGGCTCGTGGAAGTCGGCGTCGATGTAGGTGGTGACACCCTCGGGGGTGGTGCTGGTGAGCAGGGCCCGCGCGTGGGTGAGCACCAGCGGATCGTTGTCGACGTACACCACGCGGGCGTCGGGGGTGACGCCCTGGGCGACCTCGTGGGTGTTCTGCATGGTCGGCAGGCCCGTGCCGATGTCGAGGAACTGCCGGATACCGCGCTCACGGGCCAGGAACCGGACCGCCCGGATCAGGAACTGCCGCGACTGCACCGCCATGGTCGAGATGTCCGGGTCGACGGCCAAGCCCGCGTCACCGGCGATCTTGTCGATGTCATAGTGGTCTTTGCCCCCCATCCAGTAGTTCCAGATCCGCGCCGAATGCGGGATGTCGGTCCTGATCTGTGGGGTGTCTACGTCGGCCATGGGTCTCGTTCCTCTGCGAATCGACTGCGAATTGGCCGGCCCGCCGGTCCACACCGCCGGCGCGGCACAGCATCTGATCTGGTTGCGACAGTACAAGATTGATGCCGTGCTCGAGCAGATTCGTGGTTCACCTGTTCGGGCCGATCGAAACCGTTCCTCGCACTGCGGATCTCGGGTCCGACAAGGCGGTGCCGGACGGGAACGGTCAGGTCGTTTTCCCGCCGGTAACCCGATTCGCGGCTCCCTACGGTCGGTCGAGTGAACCCTGATACCTGGGCAGAGACCCCTGTGGCCGACCGGCTCCACCGTCCCCTGATCCTGTTCATGGCACTCGCGGCTGCCGTCGGTACATCGACGATCTATCCGATGCAGCCCGCCATCGCGGACGTGGCGGATTCGCTGGGCACCCAGATCACCGCTGTCGGATTCGCCCTGGCTTGCGGGCCGATCGGCTACATGCTGGGACTCGGTCTGCTGGTGCCGCTGGTCGACCGCTTCGCTCCCGGCCGTGTCCTCGCCGCTCAGTTCGGGGTACTCGCGTGTGCGCTCGCGGCCAGTGCCGCCGCGGGCAGCGCCACCGTGCTGGCTCCGATGATCGGTCTGGTCGGCGCCTGCTCGGCGGTCGGGGCCGGGCTGAGCTCCGTCGCCGGTCGGTTGGCGGACCCGCACCGGCGCGCGACGGTCCTTGGGATGGTGACCGCCGGCATCTCCGTCGGCATCCTCGCCGGCCGGATCGTGGGTGGGTGGCTCGCGGACGAGATCGGCTGGCGCGCGATGCTGCTCGTCTTCGCGGCCGGCTGCGCCCTGCTCGCCGTCTGCTGCCTCGCCGCGCTGCCCGCCGTGACCGGCACCGCTGAGCGCGGCTACTTCTCGACATTGCGGTCCCTGCCCGGATTGTTCGTCCACCACGCGACGCTTCGTGTCGCCGCTGTGCGTGGCTTCCTGTGGTTCTTCGCCTTCTGCGCGGTCTGGGCGGGCATCGCCGTGGCACTCTCGGAGCCCCCGTACTCCTACTCGGCCGAACGGATCGGCCTCTACGCGCTGGCGGGTCTCTCGGGCGTCCTGGCCACCCGGATCGCCGGCACACGGACCGACCGCGACGGTGCTCGCCGGGTGATCCTCGCCGGCCTCGTCCTCGCCGGGACCGCCACCGTCGTCATGGGTTTCAGCCTCGCGAACACACTCGTGACGCTGGTCTGCCTGGCGGCCTTCGACGCCGGGCTCTTCGCTGCCCAGGTGGCCAACCAGAGCACGGTCCTGGCAATCGAACCCGACGCACCGGCACGCTTCAACAGCGCGTACATGCTGGTCTACTTCATCGGCGGCAGCCTCGGGACCGCCTTCGGCGCCGCGGCGGTCGAGTGGTTCGGGTGGTCGGCCACCGCCCTGATCGCGGCGACAACCATCGTCGTCGCCGCGATCAGCACAGCACGATCGCCGCGCGTATAATATGAAACTCGTATGGTTGTTCGGTGAGTAGGAGAAGAGGGCGCTGATGGCGGCGGACGGAGCGGCTCGGCGACGCAAGCTCACGGTGGAGGTCAAAGACGCCCTGCGTGACTTGAATATCGAAATGTCGCTGCTCAATCGGCGATTCGGTGGGCAGGTGGAGCTGCGGGAAGTGGACTTCACCTGCCTCGATCTGATCAACCGGCACGGGCCGATGTCGCCGAAGGAACTGTCGCGCCGGGCCGGCCTGCACCCGGCCACGCTGACCGGGATTCTCGACCGCTTGCAGAACGGTGGATGGGTCGTGCGCGAACGCGACCCGGACTCGGCCGACCGCAGGGCGGTCACCGTCCGTGCTGTGCGCGAACGCAATTCGGCGCTCTACGAGGTGTTTTCCGGCATGAACAACCGGATGGACGCGCTGTGTGCCGACTACACCGACGACGAGCTCACGGTGATCGCCGACTTCCTCCGGCGCACCGGTGGTGCCGGGCAGCAATCCGCCGAGGAACTCGCCCGCTGAACGGTTGCCGCTGGGTTCGAGGTCATCGGCAAGTCCTCCGGTCAGCGGGTGAAGACGGCGGCATGGTCGGTGACCCAGGTGGCGAAATCCTGTGCGGGACGGCCCAGGATGTCGGCGACCGTGGTGGTCGTCGGGCCGGGGACGCGGGCGTAGTCCGCGAGCGAGCCGAGCAGCCGGGCCGGGATGTCTTCGGGGAGTCCCTGTGCCGTCATCGCGGCCCGCACCTGGTCGGGGGTGAGTTCGAGGAACGAGAGGTCGCGACCGGTCACCTCGCCGAGAATGCGGACCTTGTCGGGATGGGTCAGCGACAGGGGACCGGTGAGGACATAGGAGCGGTTTCCGTGTCCGTCCTCGGTCAGTGCGCGCACGGCGACGGCGGCGATATCGCGTTCGTGGATCGGTGAGGTGGCCGCATCCCGATACGCACCGCGCACCACGTCACCGGCGCGTAGCTGCGGCGCCCAGGCCAGGGTGTTGGCGGCGAAATCGCTGCAGCGCAAGGCGGTCCACGCCATGCCTGAACTCTCGGCGGCGGCTTCGAGGGCTCGGAACCCCGCCATGAAGCGCGGTTCCCCGGCGGGGTACTCGACGGTCGCCGCCGAGATGACCACGACCCGCTCGACCCCGTGATCCGCTGCGGCGGCGAGGATCTCGGCCGCGGAGTCGAGGGCGCCACGCGAGCTCAACAGCACTGCCTCCGCGCCCTTCCACACGTCGTCCGGAATGCGCGCACCCGCCGGATCGCCTTGCGCGACAACAACTCCGCTGGGCAGATCGGCATCGCGATCGCGGGTGACCGCCGTGACGGGTGCGCCTGCGGCTACCAAGTGGGAGATGACTTCCCGGCCGACGATCCCGGTGGCTCCGATGACGACGAACATGATCTACTTCCCTTCCCTTTCGGTACCAACAAGTACCGAGTACGTATGATATGAGAAGAATATCAACTAGCAGGGGAGAGATATAGTACGGAAACCGAACTACTTCGCCGTGATGCTCGTCACCGAGGCAAGGGCTGATCTGTCGCGGCCGGACACACACTTCGCCCGCACGTTCCAGCTCATCGCTCGTCTGTCGCGTACACGCTGAAACTCTCACCGTCGGCGATCCGGCGCATCGCCGCCACCTGATAGGCGATCGCGTCACTCGGAATCTCGCTCATCTCCCGCCATGTCAGCTCGGAGCACTTGTGCGGTTCGCGGTTGACCACGTCGTCGTCCCACCGCTCGGCGCGGAAGAAGAACCCCACCCTGTGCGGCTGATTCCCGTACCGGTGCTGCATGACGTGCACACACGTCAGATCCTCGGGGCGCAGCCGGATCCCCACTTCCTCCTCGGCCTCCCGAATGGCCGTCTCGACCACGTCCTCGCCCTCCTCGAGGTGTCCGGCCACCAATCCCAGTTCCCCGTCGGCGAATCCGGTGTTCGACCGCCGTGACCACAACAACTTCCCGTCACGCACCAAGACCAGATGCACATCCACCACGCTCCGAAACCGTTCGACCACGCTTGTCTCCCAACAGCTCCCGGCATCGCACCCCGGTGGACGCGACCGAGCACGATCGTATTTCCCGCAGGCGCCGGGCGGTCCGGGAACGCACGTCAATTCATGGGTCGTCGGTCAGCGGTACTCGGGCGCCCATCCGACGAACCGGTGCACGACCGAAGGTCGATCGCGCCCCCACACCTTCGCTGACGTGTCATCATTCCCGCTGGTCAACCCCCACGCCGCCGCTGATCGGGACGACACCCCGACTCGACCGCTACACGCCTGATCCAGGGTAGCGATTGCTGGATGATTGCGGTTGCGCGCGCCGGACGGAGAGCAAACTCCGGACCCGGAGGCAGGCGATCAGTGTTCGGCTGTGTCCGGAGTCATGGAGGAGTCCGACGGTATGGGTGTGCTCAATTCTACTGCCCCGAAGGGCATTCCGTGTGGCCGTGGGCCGCCGGTGCGGTCGGTCGTTCGTGTACGGGACCGGGGCCGCGCCGTTGTGCTGGTGCGGATTCTCCCCGGACATCGGATCGGGTGTCTCCCCGCGAGCACGGGGAGACACCCGAAAGAGCTCTGCGTGGCGGTCGCCACCGCCGCGCGGAGCAACGCAGACACTGGGAGAGCGCTGCTGTGACCACACTAGATGTTCCTGTTGTTCCCGTGTGCCCGGATTCGGCCCATCGGCCGCTCACGGCACCGGCCGACCTGACGGTCGAGTCGTTGCGAACGGCGATTCTCGGCGATTCGCGTGCGACGCACCGCCGGGTGCGTGCCACGACCATCGCCCTGAACGACCGGCCGCGATCGGGGCTCACCTCGTCGGCCGAGGCCGCGCTGGCACCGGATCTGCTGCGCGCGACGATCGCGGCCCTCGGTGGATCGGCGACCGCCATCGCCGCCGACTCCGAGTTGCGCGGTGCGCTGTGCGAGTGGGCGGCGGTCTACGCCCCGCACCTGTTGCCCGTGCTCACCGGCCATCTCGACCTGGCGATCGGGGCGATCACCGCACTCGGCAACGGTTCGGCGTACCAGCGGGAACTCCTCGCCGAGCTCGACACCGGGGAGGCGATCGGCCTGCTGCTGCTGACCGAGCTCGGTGGCACCAACGGCGCCGACCAGCAGACCACCGCCACCTGGGACGGCGCCCGTGGTGGGTTCTGGCTCGACTCGCCCGATACCGACAGCTGGAAGTTCATGCCGAACATGGCCGATCCGACCACCCGCAAGACGGGTGTGGTCACCGCCCGCCTGATCGCCGACGGTCGCGACGAAGGCGTGCTGCCTTTCCTGCTGAGGTTGCGTACCGGGCAGGGGCTCGTGCCCGGGCTGAACGTCGCGCCGCTGCCCGACAAGGGCTGGGCGCCGATGGATCACGCGCTGATCCGGTTCGACGCGGTGTTCGTCCCGGTCGACGCACTGCTCGGCGGTCGGTGGGCGGTGCTGGGCGCTGGTGGATTCGAATCGGAAGTTCCGGTGCGGCAACGCTTTCACCGCGCGATCACGGCCTTGGGGGAGGGCAGGCTCGACTTGGCCGGTGCGGCTGCCGCCGGTGCGCGTGCGGCGTTGGCGGTGACGGTGAACTACGCCGGTCAGCGCCGGCCGGGTGGCCGGACCTCGATGGCCGCCCGGGGAACGGTTCGCCGTGATCTTGTCTCCGCACTGGCCTCCACCTACGCCACCAGCATCCTCGGCCGCCGCATCCAGGACCTGCGCGTGGCCGCCGCCGAACCGTTCTCCGCGCTGTGGTCGATGCTGGCCAAACCGTTGCTGGCCTACACCGCCCACGACGTGCTGCTGACTTGCCGTCAGCGCAGTGCGGCGCAGGGGTCGCTGCGCACCAACTGGATCGTCGACTGGATCGGCAACACCGAAGGCATCATCACCGCCGAGGGTGAGTCCCAGCTGCTCTGGAAGCAGGCCGGGCACCTCATCGCCCGCGCGGAATCGGCCTTAACGCTGCCGGCCACGCCGGACCTTCTGCCCTGGTACATCCGCATGCTCGCCGAGCGGGAGTCGGCGCTCGCCGCCGCACTGCGCCGTGGTGACATCGCCGTCGCGAGCACCGCGGTCGACTGCGACACCGCCGCCGTCGAGCTCGCCGCCGCTACCAGCGAAAGGCTTGCCGCCACCGCGTTGTTCCAGGCCTGTGTCACGGCCGACGACGCATCGGCCCGCCACCTGCTCGAGTCCGCCTGCGTTGTGTACTCGCTGGAGCGAATCCGCGCGCACGGCAGCTGGTTCGCCGCCCACGGGCAGCTGCCGCCCCGGCACGCCCACCGTGTCCACGAGGAATTGCGTTGTGGCATCGACCATCTCGGTGCGTACCTGAGTGTTCTGGTCGACGGCTTCGACATCGAACTCGATCCCTTCGACGCGCCGATGGCATCCCCGGACTATCTGCGGTGGTGGGAGACCTGGGCGGGCGGGCAGGCAGCCCCGTTCGGCGAGGTGCTGCGCTCGATCGCCGGGCAGGTGCGGCCATGACCGGACACAGTGTCGAATACGACGTCGTCGTTGTAGGGGCCGGGTTTGGCGGGCTCACCATGGCGTGGGAACTCAAAGAGGCGGGCGTGCAGAACTTCCTGATCCTCGAGGAGGGTTCCGAGGTCGGCGGTGTGTGGCGGGAGAACACCTACCCGGGCTGTTCCTGCGACGTGCCCGCGCACCTGTATTCGCTCGCCTTCGACCCCTACCGTGACCCTCGGGTGCGTTACCCCGACGCGCAAGCGATCCTGTCCTATCTGGGTGCGGTCACCGACCGGCACGGGTTGCGTCCCCATCTGCGCTGTGACACCGCGGTGGTGAGCGCCGATTACCGCGACGACGACCGCACCTGGTCGCTCACCACGTCGGCGGGCGAGCTGATCCGCACCAGAGCGGTGGTGTGGGCGGTCGGCCAGCTGCACCGGCCCGCTGTCGCACAGCTGCGCGGAGCCGACACCTTCGGTGGCCCGATGTTCCACTCCGCGCGCTGGGATCACACCGCCGACCGCACCGGACACATCGCGGTGGTCGGCACCGGATCCTCGGCGGCACAGATGATTCCGGAGCTGGCGCGCACCGCTTCCTCGGTCACCGTCTATCAGCGGAGCCCGTCGTGGGTACTGCCCAAGCCCGCCGCGTCGTTCGGAACGGTGTCGCGGTGGGCGCTGACCCATGTACCCGGCCTGCACGGCTTGTACCGCGCCGGACTGTACCGCGCCGCCGACCTTGTCCTGGCCCCGACCACTCATGCCGGATGGTCGGCCAGATCGCTGGAATTGGTTGCCCGGGAACATCTTCGATGCCAGGTACGCGATCCGGAGCTGCGCCGAAAGCTCACCCCGGACCACCGGATCGGGGAAAAACGCATCCTCATCGACAGCGGGTACTACCGGGCGCTCACCGAGCCCCACGTAGAACTCGTCACCGATCCGATCGACCGGATCGTCCCGGGCGGCATCCGCACCGTCGACGGCATCGAACGCCGCGCCGACCTCAT
The DNA here is from genome assembly GCF_020216065.1 of Nocardia rosealba. Taxonomy (GTDB): domain Bacteria; phylum Actinomycetota; class Actinomycetes; order Mycobacteriales; family Mycobacteriaceae; genus Nocardia; species Nocardia rosealba. The sequence continues at coordinate 1,288,005 of NZ_JAIWNA010000002.1, read as the reverse complement.
CGTCCTGGCCACCGGATTCCGCGCCCGGGAGTTCCTCGACGGCGTCCGGGTCAGTGGGCGCGGTGGGGTCGAGCTGCACGACCGGTGGCGAACGGAGGGCCGCCCGACCGCCTTCTACGGACTTGCGGTGCCAGGCTTTCCCAACCTCTATCTCATCGCGGGACCGCACTCGTTCACCCCCACCAACAGCAATCCCGCCGTCAAACAGCACCAGGTCCGCTACATCATGCGTTGCCTGGCACTCAGTGCCCGGCTTCGCGAACCGATCGAGGTCACCGACCAGGCGATGGCGACCTACCTGGACCACCTCGACGACGCGCTCGACCGGACCGTCTGGCGCGACGGCAAGGCAACGACCTGGTGGAAAACGGCCGACGGCACCGTCACCAACGCCTGGCCGGGAACGGTGGCAGCTTTCGGAAAGGCGCTTGCCGGAAACAACCCGGCCCTCTCGTTCACGGTGCCGGACTCGCAGGGACGACTCTCGGGCGGCCCGCAGCCACGTCCACACGACGAACCGTGCCGAACGGGATAGTGGCCTCGATTCGCGGAACCAGCACCGAGCGGATCTGATCGCCCGGTGCATGCCCTCGAGGAGATCGACTCCTCCTCGAGGGCATCGCCCGATCACTCTTCGGCAGCTCCGGATCGTGCATGCTGTGAACCGATGTTCGCGACCGTCCACATGACGTCGTCCAACGGTTTACGCCGACGATCCGTACCAGTGGCGTCGGCGCCCGGCCGCCCGACGGCCGCCATCGTCGCGATCTCCCAATGATCAGGCAGCTCGAACTCCTGGTGCAGTCCGTCCCGGTCGAATGCCCGGAACTGATGCACCTGGAGTCCGAGTGCGTTGGCCTGAAAGGTCAGGTGCGCCACAGCCTGTCCGAGGTCGTAGTCGGCGAACTCGGAGTACTCGAAGTCCGTGTCCTCCACCCGCCGCTGCACGAGGTTGGCGACGAGGAGGCTCGCATCCGATGCCCACGCCGCGGAACTTCGCGCGAGGAAACCGGTGAGCCGCCGATGGACAGCGTCACCGCGCATACCGGCGATGAACCGCCACGGTTGCGAATTGCCTGCCGAAGGCGCGCGTCGAGCAGCCTCGAAAAGGGAGTGGACTTCGGCCGACGACAGTGTGTGCTCTCGACGGAAACCCGTGGGGCTGTAGCGCTCGAGGACGAAAGGGTGCAGGGCGGTGGCGTGGACAGTCACACGAAGGGCAACCACTCGAGCAGGCCCGACCTTCCCGGGCACGCTCGCGGTTCGGACGGTCCGACCGTCCTGGGCCGCGGGGGACCGGGCGGGCATGCGACCATACAGGGGTTGTCGGAGGTCGTCGCTATGCTCGGTGTCACCACGGCTCGAAGCCACTCCCAGGGGGAATCCATGACCGACCTACACCCGCGCACGTCCGGCCGTCCTCCGGAACCCGCCCGAACCGACGAGGTCGAGCTCACCGTGTCTTCGAACGCCGTCCCGTTGTTCAGTACCCCCCACCACAACGAACCCACGGCGGCAACGCCGATCACCACCGGTCACCAGTTCCCGACCTTCCTCGCCCCCGCGCACCACCAGTCCGACGACGACCCGCAACGCTAGAGTCTTTCCCGGCTCGCGTCGGCCGTACCTGAGCGGGACCAGCGGTGCTGTCATAGTTGCGGGCGGCCGAGTGCTTCACCCAGCGCAAGCCCGTATCGAGCGGCGAAGACCTTCCGTGCTCGCACCTGGGCACGAGTGCGTGGCCGGAACTTCGGTTCACGCCCGCACCCGCACGGCTCGAACCCTTCGTATCGCAGTCCTGCACCGACCACGACGCCGACGACGGACCACCCGTCGACATCACGGCGCGCAGGAGCGGCAAAGTCACGCCCCGCGCACGACATCGGCCGGGTACACCGTGGGCAACGATGCGGCACACCGTCTTCCGATGGATGACGCTTGAACGACAACCGGCACGCGACGCATACCCAGTGCAGCTTGTAGTGCACGAACGCATAGGTACACATGCCGTCGATGGTATCCGTCCAGCAGGGCGCTCGGGCCCTGCTATCAGAGCACGGCGTCGGCGAGACGGTCGACCTGATCGGGATCGGTGCCGTAGCAATACAGCATGACTTCGTCGGCGCCTAGGTCCTCGAATTGCCTGATGGCGGAACCGATCTGCGCCGCGGTGGTGAGTATGCCGCCGGCCATGTAGTCGGCACGGCCGCTGAACTCGTAGTAGTCGAGGACAGCGGTGCGGGCCTGGTCGACCACCGGCTGCGGACCGAGGACTACGTTGAGCTGGGCGACGATGCGTGGTGAGCCGTAACGACCGTGGTTGCTCCAGGACTCGCGGGCCAGGTCGAAGAGGCCGCCCGCCCAGGACGGCGCGGCAGCGGCGAGAAACCCGCCGCCCCAGCGGCCGACGCGGTCGATCGCGGCGGGCTGGAAGCCACCGAACAGCAGTTCAGGGCCTGCCGGTGTGGTCGGCGAGGGACCGATGGGCCCGCAGCTGTCACTGAATCGGTCACCGGCCCACAGCCGGCGCATGAGGCGGAGCTGTTCGTCCATACGGCGGCCGCGGCTGCGGATATCGGTGGCGCTCGCCTCGTGATCGTCGTCGCGACCGCCGACACCGAGGCCGAGCACGAAGCGACCGCCGGACATCCGATCCAGCGTCGCGACCTGTTTGGCGAGCAGCGCGGGCTCGCGCAGCGGTGCGATGAGTACCTCGGTCTGCAACCGGATACGAGTGGTGCGACCAGCGAGCACCGCCAGGGTGACCAGCGGTTCGGGGTTGTCGTAGACCAGGCGGTCGAGCAGTCCGAGGGTGGCGAAACCGGCGGCTTCGGCACGGACAGCCCATTCGGGCAGCGTGCTGGGGTCGGCGATGGGAAGGCCGAGTCCGATATGCATGAAATCCTCCGTTGGAGATGGGCGTGCGTCATTACGCCGCCCACTCCACGCCTGCTCAGATGAGGCGGGGCTCCCACACTGCGACTGTATTCCTGGAGAGCACCGATCGGATTGCGGCCACGATACGACGCCCGCCACGAAACCCGCAAGTCGATATTCGTCCGAGCCGACCCTCGCCCGAGCGCCTTCCTCGTCCGATCATCTGATGCCGCCTCCCCTGTACCGGCGAGACACTGTGACGAGGTGAAATAGGCTGTGGGACAGCAGGATAAGTAACTTGTCCGCCGGTGCGGGTACTGTCTGGCCCTTATGGGGTATGACGTCAGTTTTCATGCGATCGACATGCGGATGGTCGAGAATCGGGTACTTCCGTATATCGCCGGGTACGGCACCGACGAGGATCTGCATGATCTGATCCGCTTCGGCGTGGAACAGACGAAGGTCCGGTTCCGGGCCAATGCGTGGGGTCTGGGCGCGCTGGAAGAACTGGGCGGCAACGCCGACTTCGACCCGCAGCTGTATGTGTGGGGCAGGCCCTACTTCGTCACCGCGCAGACGCCCGAGGAAGTCGCGGAGACGGTGCTGCAATACAACCGGTGCACCCCGGAACAAGTGGATCACCTCGCGGTTCAGCAACTGTCGCTGCTCGACCGCACACTGGTTGGTCGTGTGCGGCCGAACATGGAGGGCACACTCCCGCCGGATCGGTATGTCGCCGAAGCGATCTCGGGCAAGGTCGTCCTGCTGCGCCAAGCGGTGCGAGCTTTGCGGGCACGGCAGTCGTTCACCACACCCGACGGCGAAACCGCGGATCCGGGCGAGATACTCGCCGGGAACCTGCAGTTCGTTCTGGTGGAGTTCCTCGCGCACATTCTGCCGGGCTGGATCCAGCGCGGCCGGGTATGGCCGACGCTGCTCGAGCGCACGGCCGGATCGGACGGCTATTCGGGCCTGGTCGACAACTCGGCCTTGCTCGGCCTGATGCGCTCGGAGTTCCCCGCACTGGAATGGGCGGTCAACTACACCATTCCGAGCAACTACGAGGTCGGCGGATACGCGGCCCCCGCCGCCGTACCGGTGACCCGGCACTGGCTGGCGCGCAAGGCCGACGAGCTGGTGGCTGCGGGCGACGAGGACGACGAAGGCGACGTGATTCGCACCGCGATCCGCAAGACGGACGAGGCACTGGCCCTGGCCGCACGGATCGGTGGCGCGTTCGTCGAGGCATCGGAGATCTACATCCCCATGGAAGGCACGATGAACTGACCCGATCGGGCCGGGCCGAAGGTAGCGGGTAGGCTCACCAGGTGAAGCAACTGTGAAAGACCTGACCGTCGGCGTCGTCGCGACCTCCCGCAAGGAAAACGAGCATCGGCTGGCCATCCATCCGGCCCACCTCGACCGCATCGACCCGGGACTGCGCGGGCAGATCTTTCTCGAACGTGGCTATGGTGATCGTTTCGGTTACTCCGACGAGGCACTCGCTCCGCTGGTCGCCGGTTTCCGCACCCGCGAAGAGCTGTTCGCCGAATGCGATGTGCTGCTGCTGGCCAAACCGCTGGCCGAAGACCTCGAGCAGATGCGGCCCGGCACGATCGTGTGGGGCTGGCCGCACTGTGTGCAGGACGCGCGAATCACCCAGCTGGCCATCGATCGGGAGTTGACCCTGATCGCGTGGGAGGCGATGAACCACTGGACGAAGGCAGGCGTGTTCAGCGTCCACGTCTTCCACAAGAACAACGAGCTCGCCGGCTACTGTTCGGTGCTGCACGCACTCCAATTGCGTGGTGTCACCGGCGATTACGGTCGCCGGATGCGAGCCGCGGTGATCAGCTTCGGTGCTACCGCGCGCGGTGCCGTGCGGGCGCTGTCGGCGCTCGGCATCAGCGATGTCACGGTGCTGACCCAGCGCAGCGTGTCCGCGGTGGCCTCGCCCTTCGCTTCGGTGCGGATGCAGCACTTCGAGCGCGATCCGGCCACCCCGAGTCGTACGTTGGCACTGAAGGCACCGGAACCGGGCCCGCTCGCGGAGATGCTGGCCGGCTACGACGTGGTCGTGAACTGCATGTTCCAGGACACCGAGGCACCACTGACATTCGTGACCAACGACGACCTCGACCTCTTCTCACGCGGCACGCTGTTCATCGACGTCTCCTGCGACGAGGGGATGGGTTTCGAATGGGCGCGCCCCACCTCGTTCGCCGACCCCATGTTCGCCGTGGGTACCGAGCTGCACTACTACGGTGTCGACCACAGCCCGTCCTTCCTGTGGGACTCGGCGACCTGGGAGAACTCCGAGGCCCTGCTCGAATACCTGCCGGTCGTGCTCGCCGGCCCCGGCGCGTGGGACGCCAGCGACACGATTCGCCGCGCCATCGAGATCCGAGGCGGTCGCGTGCAGAACCCCCGGATCCTGTCGTTCCAGGACCGTTCCGACGCCTACCCCTACGCGGTGAACTGACGCAGGCCACCATCTCCATCGTGCACGTCGCGTAGCTCGAGGAGACACAGTTCAGCCGGCTTTCCGCCGGTACTGGGCGTGACGACCTCGTAGGTACCGACGTGTGGGCCCGTCCCGAAACCGATGTGGTGCCGGTGCTCGCCGAGCTCAGGATTCGCGTGGTGGTCTGCGAGGCGTCTACCTCGTTGTCGTTGCTGGTGACGACGTGGACGGTGGGCGCGCGAGGGATGGAGTCGGGCGTGCGCGCTTCGTCGCAGTCGGCGTCGTAGTCGCGGGATGGGGCCGCGTCGTTGTGGTCGTCGGTGGCGCGGCGGTGGTCGAGCTCGGTGGGACTGTGGTGCGGGGTGTTGTCGTCGTGGTGGTCGGCGCAGCGGTGGTCGTGGTGGTGGATGTGACGGTGACGGTCGGGGGATCAGCCGTTACCGTCACTGTGCTCGGACTGACGGTCGAGGTGTCCGGGGGAATCGCGGTGACGGGCACTGTGGATTCCGGGACCGACGCGACACCCGGATCTTGTGGCGGCGGTGTGGCCTGCACCGAAAGGCTTGCCGTGACAGACAAACTCACGCTGACCGAGGTATCCGGCGAATCCGCAGGCAAGGGATCGGTGGTCACGATGGTCGTCGTTTCCGGTGCGGGGGCGGTACTCGGCGGTTCGGTGTCCGGTTGGTCGAATCCGGCATCGGTAGCCGGGTCGGTACCCGAGGCGACATCAGGAACGGCGACCTCGCTCGGTGCGTCGGCTACCGAGCCGGAATCGACCACAGCGGGACTGTCGTCGACGGCGCAGTAGCCGGAAGTCTGTACGGACGGTTCGCCCGAGAATATCGCCGCATTGCTCGTCGACAGGCTCGAATCCGCCCGCACTATCAGCGATATCCCGATTCCCGTGCCGACGACCGCGGCCGCGACGCCCGCACGCGACATCCGCCGCCGGAACCGATCGGCGGGTGCCGTCGAGGCGTGCCGCCCGTATCGATGCTGAACCCGAGGCCGACTCCCGGGATCGATTTCGCTGTGGTCGACGGATTCCATCCTGGCTTCTCCCTCGAGGTACGCCTACCGTGCGAACCGGTGGCAACAATGCGGACGTCGCGGCCATTTCAGGGTTTCGAGTAGGGATGTACCTCACGTAGCCGTTGCCGGTGTATTTGTTGCAGTTCGCCCGCGCGGGTCAGAAAGTCGGCGATTATTTCGAGTTCGGCGGTGTTGTAATAGCTCAGCAACATCTTGTAACTCTCGACGATCATGGGTACGACAATTTCCCGTACCCGGTGGGCCGCGAGTTCGGTGGCCATCACTATCACCCGGCGACGATCGGTCGGGTGCAGCGAGCGGACGATATAGCCCTGTTTCTCCAGCCGGTTGAGCATGATCGTGACGCCCGCCGCGGTGAGGCCGAGCCGTTCGGCCAGCCTGCCCGGAGTGGTGGATTTCTCGTCCTCGAGCAGCACGATTTCGAGGGCGCGTCGATCGGTCTCGTTCACGCCGAGCACTCTGATCAATTCGCGAATCAGATCCTCGACGGATCCGTGATAGAACTCCAGCGCCCTTTTGAGCTCGACCGAGATCCGGGCGGGTTCGCTAGTAGTGGGGCACACGAGCTTTCCCATCAGCAGTCACCGATCAGAGCTTCCCTACGGGCGGAAGGATCGCCGCCGGGCGTTCGAAGGGGGCATGGTGGCTCCTGTCGATCGAACCTCACGAGATCGGCACCACCGCGGCCACCGAAGTGAACCGTGGCTGTGTCGGACATGCAGCGTACGACACGATGGCGGGCGCGATACGCCCATCGGACTTTTCGGTCGAATATGGTTACTCTGCACCAAACCGCAAGGGGGGCAACCATTGTCGATAGTGATGTATATGGTCTCGCCGGGTCCGGACCGGGCCGCTCGCGCGGCCCGGTCCGGACATCTTCACCACGGATTGTCGGCGCGGGCGTGGGTCATCGTGCCGTAGCGCCTGTCCATGGGCCTAGGTGACGGTGGTTGTGGTCAGGGTCGGGGAGGGGTTCGGGTAGCACGAAGTCGCTACGTTGCCGACGAACGAGACGTTGGTCGTCATGGTCATACCGGGACTTGTGTAGCTGGTTCCCGCGTACTTGCTGGTGATCGACGTTCCAGCGGCACCCGCGGTGACATTGATGGTCACCGCGGGCGGAGTGAAGCTGGTACCACCGGCGATCGGCCCGGGAATGGTCAGCACGACGTTCCCACCGGACGTCGCGACCGTGCCCGCCACGCTACCTCCGGAGGCGCTGGCCGAGACCAGGGTCGAGTTCGCCGGGGTGGGAATGGTCATCTTCAGGTTGCTGATGTTGTTCACCGTGAAGCCGGAAGCCGAACTCGGCACCGACGACGCACCGGGTGTGATGGTGATGGCCACCGCGGATCCCGATGCCGCCGAGCCCGGCGCCGTACCGGTGACCGTCGTGTTCATGTTCGAGGTCTGGCTGATCCCGAGGACGGTGCCCCGGCATGCCCAGTTCACGCTGACCGGCGCCGCGTTGACGGGTGCGGCCAGACAAAAGACGGTAGCGACAGCCACCGGAGCGATAAAGCCTGCGCGAAACAGGGAAGTGGTCGATATCATGGCGATCTCCAGAAAATGTCGAGCAGTGGAGTGGCGGTATGCCCAACTACAAAGTGGGTGTTTTAAAAATATAGCTCGCCATCTTCTTTTCGTGGCTGAAATCGCGAATCGATACGCCCTGAATATCGTTATCCGCTATTAGTTATTTTCTCCGGATAGTTAATTGTGGAAAGGTTTCCACTTCTTTCGGAACTGCGGAATGAACTGGTGGTCCAGGGGGCACCGGCGGCGATGGCCGCCCGCGCCGCGCGGAGTTCCCGAGGCCTGGCCACCGCGACGGCGCCGACGGGCAGGCCGTCGCGGACGGCCACGGCGAGGAAGTCCCGGGATGCCACGGTGCCTTCGACGACGAGGTCGTCGTGCGGGTGGACCCAGCCGGCGAATTGCAGGGAGAGTCCGTGCTGATCGGTCCAGCCCCAAGGGATTTCGACGGGGGCGGCCGGGCGGCCCAGGATGGCCCTCGCCGCGGCGGCGCCCGCGGACATCGCCGAGTTCCACTGCCGGCCGCTCTCGAACTCGCCGCGGTGGGAGTTGAAGGCGGTGGTCGCGTCGCCCGCGGCGAACACTCCCGGTGCCGATGTGCGGTAGTGCTGATCGATGACGATGCCCTCGTTGACGGCCAGGCCGGCGGCTTCGGCCAAGGCGGTGTCGGGCGCCGCTCCGATGGCGACCAGAGCGGCCCCGGCCGACCGGCTGCGCCCGTCGGCCGCCGTGGCTGTCACGGCGTCGGCGGTGTCGCCGAGATACGTTGTGCTGAACTCTGTCTCGACGACGACGCCGTGCTCCTGATGGAGGTCGCGCAGCAGGTCCGACACCGCCTGCGGCACCACCCGGTCGAGCAGCGCGGGGCCCGCGTGCAACAGCGTCACATCGGCACCGAGGCCGCGGGCGGTAGCGGCCACCTCGCAGCCGATCAGCCCGCCGCCGACGATCAGCAGTGACCCGCCGGCATCGATCGCCGCTCGCAGCGCCGTGATGTCGGACAGCGTCCGCAAGGTGTGCACGCGGGTGGACGCGGTGTCGATGTGGCGTGCCCGCGCGCCGGTCGCGAGCAGCAAGCTGTCGTAGCCGAGGTCTTCACCCGTGCTCAATCGCACCGACGCACGGTCGGTGTCGATCGCGTCGACCCTGGTCGCCGCCCGCAGATCGATGGCATTGTCGGCCCAGAACTTCACCGGCTTCAGCAGGGTGCGTTCCACCGAGGCGGTGCCCGCGAGTAGTTCCTTCGAGACCGCGGGCCGACGATAGGGCATCGTCGGTTCCGCGCCGGCGAGCACGATCTCGCCGGTATACCCCTCGCGGCGCAAGGTGTGTGCCGCGGTGGCGCCGGCGACACCGGCGCCGACGATCACGATCCGCCCGCTCATCCGCGACTCACCTCACGCATGTCGAAGTCGACCTTCTCGCGGACACCGCAGTCCGGACAGCACCACTGTTCGGGAATCAACGACCAGGCGGTGCCTGCGGCGAAACCTTCACGGGGAGCGCCGAAGCGCTCGTCGTAGACGTAGTCGCACACGGGGCAGAGGTAGGCGGCCATCAGTTCGCTCCGTACTGCGCGAGGATCTTCGCGCGCTTGCTCGGCTGGATATTGACCCGGGTGATGTCGCCGTTGTAGTGCGCGAGCACACGATGGTCCATCACCTTGCGCCACAAAGGGGTCAGGTAGGCCAGGCCGATCAGGCTCGCGTACCCGCTCGGCAGTTCGGGCGCGCCGTCCATATGGCGCAGGATCTGGTAGCGCCGGGTGGGATTGGCGTGGTGGTCGCTGTGGCGTTGCAGGTGGTAGAGGAAGATATTGGTGACGATGTGGTCGGAGTTCCAGCTGTGCTCGGGGGTGCAGCGCTCGTAGCGACCCGAGGCGGTCTTGCTCCGCAGCAGACCGTAGTGCTCGAGGTAGTTCACCGTCTCGAGCAGGGAGAACCCGTAGACGGCCTGGATCACCAGGAACGGCAGGATCGTGGGGCCGAACACCGCGACCAGCGCCGCCCACAGCACCACCGACATCGACCACGCGTTGAGCACGTCGTTGTGCGGCGAGAACGGCCTCTTGTCCAGCCGGCGCAGGCGGGTGGCTTCCAGTTCCCACGCGGACTTCAGGCTGCCCCACACACTGCGCGGCAGGAAACTCCAGAACGATTCGCCCAAGCGGGCGCTGGCCGGGTCCTCCGGCGTCGCGACACGCACGTGGTGGCCGCGGTTGTGCTCGATGTAGAAGTGCCCGTAGAAGGTCTGGGCCAGCGTGATCTTCGACAGCCAGCGCTCGAGTTCGTCCTTCTTGTGGCCGAGTTCGTGGGCGGTGTTGATACCGACACCGCCCATCGCCCCGATGGTGAAGGCCAAACCGATCTTCGAGGCCAGGCCCAGACCGCCGTCGATTCCGAGCCAGGAGAGGTTGTCCGCGGTCCAGAGGTAACAAGCGAAAACCAGGCTGATCAGCTGTAGCGGAATGTAGGCGTAGGTGCAGTAGCGGTAGTACCTGTCGTTCTCCAGCTGTGCCATCACCTCCTCCGGTGGGTTCGCACCGTCGGGCCCGAAGAAGCGGTCGAGGGTCGGCAGCAGGACGTACACCAGGATCGGGCCGAGCCACCACCACACCGGCGCCACCACCTGCCAGCCCAGCTGGTTGAACACCCAGACGAGCGCCGTGGCCAGCATTGCCGCACTGGGGGCGACGAGGCCGAACAACCACAGATAGCGCTTGGAATCACGCCATTGCAGGGCCGTGGCCGGTTCTTCGTGGTTTCGCGATGTCGTCATCTCGTTCTCCTGATCACCGAGACATTTCCCGGGCATTGTCGAGCTCGTTTACAACTGATGCCGATGTGTTCTCAGTAAATACATAGAGTCATGGGTTGTCAACGAAGCTGTCACTTCGGGCCACATGTACGATGGCTGGGTGGCCGAATCGCCGAACTTCCAGTCCGAGATGCGTCAGCTGTTGCGCGATCGCATGCTCGACGCTGCCCGCACCATGGTCGTTTCCGAAGGCTGGGGCGCGGTCAACATGTCGCGTATCGCGAAGGAGGTCGGCATCAGCAGACCGGTCCTCTACAAGGAGATCGGCACCAAGCAGGCTTTGGCGGATGCCCTCATCGAGCGCGAGACCGGCATCTACCTGAGCGGGGTGGCCGACACGTTGGGCGAGCATCCGGCCGACCCCCTCGCCGGGATCACCGCCGCCGCCGAATACACCCTGCGCACCGCCGGTGACAACACGTTGATCAAGGCGGTCCTCTCCGCTCGTCAGGATGCCGACACCGCCCTGCTGCCCGCCTTGGTGAGCGACGCGCAGCCGGTGCTCGTCCGGGCGGTCGACGCGCTCACGATCACGGTCCGCGACCGCTACCAGTTGCCTCAGCTGTCCGACGAGGAGATCACCTCGATCGTCGAGATCATGGTGCGGCTCACCCTGAGTCACCTGTTCCAGCCCACCGGCAGTGTCGACCGCGCGGTGGTGCAGATCGGTGCTGTGCTGGCCGGTGTGTTCCCGGACTGAGTCGAACGCCGTGCTGCGGGCGTGCCGCTGCGGAGCAATAATTCCTGACTGATTGGTTTGAAAACTAATTAGTTCAAACTGTGTGCTAAGCAACGAGTTTCGTTGATACGGTCACCTGGCTGGGCTGTTACGCCCGGTGCGTCTCGCGGCACGACGGTCTGGTCGGTCGCCCGACGCGTTCTCTGGCTTGATGAATCGAGACCACTATGTTCGGAATGCGCACCAGCCACCTTCTGGCAGCGATCACCGTGGCCGCACCCTTGCTCGCGACCGCCGCGCTCTCGGCGCCCGCACACGCGGCAACCACTACCTGGACAGTCGTCAACCCCAACAGCAACGGCGCGTTCTCGGCGGTGTCGGGACCGCTGGTCGTGAAGAACAAAAGCGGCACAACGATATTCACCTGTCCGAGCCTGTCCTCGTCGGGCTCCCTGCCCGCAGGTACCCGGACGACCTCCGGGCTCGGTGCCATCAAGTACACGGACCTGATCAACTGCACCGCTCCCGACGGCACGGCGTGGCGAGGGCAGTTCACCGCAGCGGCGGGCGCCTCGAACTTCACGGGCAAGTCTTACAATGCGGCCACAGGGACGACCTCGCTGGTCAATGGCGACCTGTTCAACTCGATCAACCTGGTCTTCACTACGGTCGTCGGAAACTCGTGCGGGTTCTGGACTCATCACACCGCGATGACGTACACGAACGCCACCTCCACCCTCAAAGCGACCACGGCCGTGGTGAAGTTGGCCACGGCCGAGGGGACGCCGACGTGTCAGGGACTCCTGACGCAGGGTGAGACGATCACCTTCGCCACCGAGTACAAGGTCACGCCGGCGGTCAAGATCACCGCAACGGTCAGTTGACCTGGCACCAGGCTGCCCTGACTATCGGCTCAGCTGTGCTCTCGGCGCCGGGATGTCGTGAATTCCATCCCGGCGCCGATCGTCCGAGTACGGCATCGACCGCGAAGTCACCGGCAGAGTGCGCGTAAGCCCGGTCCCGCGCTGTGTCGGATGAAATCGCAGTCGGCGAGGCGCTCGGCCGAGCCGAAAGTGACTGTCAGGCTGGCAGATTCGGCGATCCGATAGGGTCGGCTCGCCACCACCGAACCGAGCGTCCGCCGCAATCGGGAAATCTCGGCCCGGACCGCGACGGCGTGGTCCGCATCGCCGAACAGCGCTTCGCTGAGCCGTCCGACCGTCATGCCCTGTCGGCCGTGCAGGTGCAACAGCAGCAGGATCTCGGCATGGCGTGCCGACAGCGCACAGCACCAGGCGGATTCGCCGCCGAGCGCGCGCAGGGTCGGCGGACCGGACAGGTCGAGCGCCAAGCGGGTGAGCCGGGAGCCGGAGTCCGGACGGATCAGCCATCCGTCGGCGAGCTGCTCGGCGGTGCACAGACCTAGCCCGGGGACGGTGATCGGGCGGTCGGGTCTCGGCACGGCCACCCGGTGCGTGGCGCCGACACCGACGGCCTGGGCCACCCAGCCGTTGTCGTCGACGACCAAGGCGGGTCCGGACAACCCGGCCAGGGCGGGGCCCGCCGCCGAACGCAGCCGGTCGAGCCGGGTCTCGTGATGACGCCACAGTTGCGCTTCGGCGAGCCGCACGCCGGTACTCACCAGCGCGGTGACCGCCGGATGCAGGGCCAGCGCGGGACCACTGATGTCGACGATTCCGAGCAGGGTACCGGTGCGCGGGTCGTGGATCGGGGCCGCCGTGCAGAACCAGGGGTGCTGGAACTGCTCGAAGTGCTCACCGGAGAACAACTGGACCGGATTGGCCTCGGCCAGCGCGGTGCCGATCGCGTTGGTGCCGACCGCGTCCTCGGTCCAGCGCGCGCCCTCGCGGAATCCCAGGGTGTCGGCCCGGTGGCGCACCTTCGCCGAACCGTGTCGCCACAGGATCACGCCCTCGGCGTCGGCGACCACCAGCATCAGCTGAGAAGCGGTGTCGGTGAGATCGGACAGTGCCTGCGTGAGGTCGTCGATCACCGCGGTGAGCGAGGATTCGCGGCGCCTGCGTTCGACATCGTCGACGGCCAGCACCGAGCGAGCCCTCGGCTGGTCGGGCACCAGCCCCGCCGCCAGCACCCGCGACCACGACCGGGCGACGAGGGGGCGAGGTCGCAGCGGCGAACGCCCACCGGCGATCACGGCGTCGTGCATGCGGATCAGCTCACGCGCGTACCCGGAGAGGTCGGTGCCGGGTACGAACGCGCCGAAATCGCCCACGCCTGCGCCCTTCATCGGTGCCGTCTGTCAGCGCTGCAACGCGCTGCAACGATTGTGCCACCCCTCCCGCATGACGTGTGCTTCATGTCACAGATTGTGGAGGAGGATTCGATGACCCAGACACTCGATCCCGTCGTCGACGGATCGGACGTAGCCGGACCCCAGCAGCGGGTGGACGCCTGGCTGACGGCGTTCGAGGCGGCCTTGTCCGCGCGCGATGTCGACACCGCGGCGGGCATGTTCGCCACCGACAGCTTCTGGCGCGACCTGATCGCGTTCACCTGGAACATCAAGACCGTCGAGGGCCGGGCGGGCGTCGCCGACATGCTGGCAGCCCAGCTAGCCGACACCGACCCGTCCGGTTTCCACACCACCGAGACGCCGACCGAGGCCGACGGGGTGATCAGCGCGTGGATCGGTTTCGAGACCGGGGCCGGACGCGGTGTCGGGCACCTGCGGCTCACCGACGAGGGCGCGTGGACCCTGCTCACCACCCTGCAGGAGTTGAAGGGCTTCGAGGAGAGCAAAGGCCCACGGCGGCCGAGGGGCGTGCGTCACGGTGCCGACCGCGCCCGGGTGACCTGGTCCGAGCAACGCGAACGCGAACAGCACGAACTCGGCTACACGCGACAGCCGTTCGTGCTCGTCGTCGGTGGGGGACAGGGTGGTATCGCCCTCGGTGCGCGGCTGCGCCAGCTCGGCGTGCCCGCCCTCGTCGTCGACAAGCACGACCGCCCCGGTGACCAGTGGCGCAAGCGGTACAAGTCGCTGTGTCTGCACGATCCGGTCTGGTACGACCACCTGCCGTATCTGCCGTTTCCCGACAACTGGCCGGTGTTCGCGCCGAAGGACAAGATCGGCGACTGGCTCGAGATGTACACCAAGGTGATGGAGGTGCCGTACTGGTCCAAGACCACCTGCACCTCGGCACGCTACGACGAGGCCGGCGAAACCTGGGTGGTGGAGGTGGAACGCGACGGTGATCCGCTCGTCTTGCGCCCGCACCACCTGGTGCTCGCGACCGGCATGTCGGGCAAACCGAACATCCCGGATTTCCCTGGGATGGACCGCTTTCGGGGCGACCAGCACCACTCCAGCCGGCACCCCGGGCCTGACCGTTACGCGGGCAAACGTGCCGTGGTGATCGGGGCCAACAACTCCGCCCACGACATCTGCGGTGCCCTGTGGGAGGCGGGTGCCGAGGTCACCATGGTGCAGCGGTCGTCCACCCACATCGTGAAGTCGGATTCGCTGATGGAACTCGGCCTCGGTGACCTGTACTCCGAGCGCGCCCTTGCTGCCGGAATGACCACGCAGAAAGCCGATCTCACCTTCGCGTCGCTGCCGTACCGGATCATGCCCGAATTCCAGATCCCGGTCTACGACGCGATCCGCGAGCGCGACGCCGACTTCTACGCACGCCTGGAACGCGCCGGATTCGAACTCGACTGGGGCGACGACGGCTCCGGATTGTTCATGAAATACCTGCGCCGAGGTTCGGGCTACTACATCGATGTGGGCGCCGCCGAACTCGTCGCCAACGGCGACATCCGCTTGGCGCACGGGCAGGTCCGCGAACTCACCGAGGACAGCGTGATCCTGTCCGACGGCACCGAACTACCCGCCGATCTCGTCGTCTACGCGACCGGCTACGGGTCGATGAACGGCTGGGCGGCCGACCTCATCGGCCAGGACGTGGCCGACGCGGTGGGCAAATGCTGGGGATACGGCTCGGGCACCACCAAAGACCCGGGCCCCTGGGAAGGCGAGCTGCGCAATATGTGGAAGCCGACCCAGCAGCCCGGCCTGTGGTTCCACGGCGGCAACCTGCACCAATCCCGCCACTATTCGCTGTACCTTGCCTTGCAGCTGAAGGCCCGGTTCGAAGGGGTGCCGACCCCGGTCTACGGAAAGCAGGAGGTGCACCACCTGAGCTGACCTGGCACACCCGGCGAGCAGTCGGGTGGCTGATCCTCAGGCCGGTGGGATCAGGTCGCTTTCGCTGACGGTGTAGGTCAGCGGCGGGTAGACGAAGTCTGTTTCGTTGTTCTCACGTCGTCGCAGGCGGTAGAACTCTCGTCGCTGATCGTCGTCGGCCGAGGTGAGACGTGCGCCCTGCGGCAGGTACGGCCGACCCTCACGGAACTGGACGAAGGTCTTCGACTTGCGGAAAGTCACGCCGAGCCAGTCGTTTTCGACCGACCGCGCGGACGGCTCGAGCACGATCTTGTGCTTGAACCGCCGATTCGCGGCGACGGAGAACACGACGACGCTGTGGTGGGCAAGGGGGATCGCGAACTTCTCAGCGGTCCCCTTCCTTTCGAAGATCAGCGTCCTCGGTGGTGCCTCGGGGTGGCGATAGCAGGAGAAGACGGCGACGAAGGACTGATCGGCGAGGTCGAGAGCTTGGTCGGAATGGCTGCCCATCGTGGCGTAGGCGTTCGTGTAGCTCTCGATGAGCGCGTTGTCGAAGCCGACCGCCAGTCCCGCGCGGGCTCGGATCTGCTGTGCCAGGCGGTGATGCACCGGTTGGATGCACTGTGTCGGGTGGGTATAGCGAGTGGTGGTTCGGACGAGCGGCACGCGACCCGCCGTATCGGGGTCGGTGAGAGTCGCGCCGCGCCGGCCGTTTCCCATTTCCTCCAGGAGAGCCGAACCGGAAAGCTCCGTGAAGAGGTTGCGCTCGAACGGCAAAGCATACGAGGCTATTTCGTCGGAGATGTCAGACTCGGGGAGCATCGTAGTCTCCGGTGTTCATGCTGAAACGGAACCGGTCGCCGTAGTCGATGAAGGACGTGGTCCTGTTCTCTTGGGCGTAGAGTCCGCGCAATTCGTCGACACCCTCGGCGGTCGGCGGATCCAGCTTCACCAAGCCGTCGGCTCGCTTCAGGAAGGTCTGGCCGTCCTTGTGCACGGCTTCGGCGCTCGAGCAGCGCACCACGTAGCCCAGACGGGTCGGCAGCGACCCGACGTCCGGCGCCGGGGGGCGGATCTCGTGGGTGTAGAGGCGGTTGGTCGACAACGGCATGAAGAACACGGAACCCGGATACAGGGTCAGATCGAATCGTACGGGGACCCCGTCGCGTGCGTCGGCCGAATCCTTCAGGCGGAAGCGAAGTTCGGTCAGGCCGCTGGTATTCCGCACGCCGTAGTCGAAGGGGTCGGCGGCCATGGGTCCCAGCATGTCGAGCCCGTCGTAGAAGGTGCAGAAGGCCATGGTGCCGCCGACTGGCATGTCCTTGGTCTTGTCGGCATGAGCCGAGATCTTGGCCTTGGCCTGTTTGCGCCCGGCCGTGGCCGGGGTGTTGTGATAGATCTGGGCCAGAACGTGATTGAGCGGCGCGTGGCCACGGAACACGGTGGCGGCCTCGTTGTTCAGGGCGTCGACGATGCTCGTGTCGGTCGCGCCGAAGCCCTCGGTCGGCCCCGAGAGATTCGTCGAGCAGCGCAGCAGGCGGAAATGCAGTTCGTCACCTCTTCGCGTGACAGGTGTCAGGTAGATACCGCTGCGGTGGGCCGAACCCGGTTTGGTGGACTCGGTCAGGGACTGGAAAGTGTGCTCGGCGCTGATCCGTCCGAAGTGGTTGTCTTCGAGGGCGAAGAAGCGGCGGTAGTACACGCCGACGCGATGCACACGAACCGGGACACGACCGAGGTCGATGAGAGCCGGCAGTTCGTGATCGCGGTAGCCGTGTGACAGCTTTCGGACGAGGAAAACCCGTGCGGCCGAACGTAACCGATGCTCATCGATCGCTGCGATATCGCCACACAGGTAGACGGTCTTCTGTGTGAGATCCGCCGATCCGGCGGCAAGATCCGCCGGGGTGATCGTGGATCCGAAGAAGTCCGTGATCGCGGTGTCGCGCAATCTCGTCGGTGCGATCAAGACGTTGCCCGTGTCGTCCAAGCGGGCTTCCGTCTCGGTGTGCGTCATACGGTCACGGCTTCCTGATTCGGGTGGAGCGGTAGTCGCTCGGCGCGCTACCGGTCCACCGGTGAAACGCCCGGCGAAAGGCACTGGCCTCCGAATAGCCCAGGCGGGCGGCGAGGTCGGCGATCGACTCGTCTCCGTGGACCAGCGCTTCGACGGCGCGGTCGCGAAGGATCTCCTCCTGGATTCGCCGCTGGCTGGTGCCTTCGGAACGCAGCAGCCGCCGCAGGTGCGGCGCGCTGATCGATAAGCGACGGGCGAGCTCGTCGGCGCCGAGCCAGGAACCGTTCTGGTTGCGCTCCATGATCGCGCGCACCCGCGCCGTAGTGGTCGCGGCCTGCTCCTGCGCGTAGAACAGCACACCGGGGGAGTCGCGGAGGAACCGCTTGAGGTCGGCTTCGTCGCGCACCACCGGCATGGCCAGCAACGCCGCGTCGAACGACATCGCCAACCGCGACGCGCGGAAGGTGGGCCGGACCCCGAAGATCGTCGTGTACTCCTCGGCCAGATGCTCGGCATCGAACGGGAAATCCACGGAAAGCAACGCGATGGGCGCTCCGATCAGCCAACCGGCGAACCGGTGCACCCCACCGGTCATCGCGAATGCGACGAACGGATCGAGGCGCACGTCGGGATCGGCGATGCTGATCGTGGCACGGCCCGCGTCGTCGGCCCGCAACGCCCAGCGGATGCCGGTGGTCACGGCGGACAGTTCGAACATGCGGCCCAGCGCACCGCGCAGATCCCGGGTGTGGATGACGGTGAGTCCGGCCAGTCGCAAGGTGCCGCGCGCTACCGGCCGGGGCCCGAGGCCCAGGAGTTCGTCGTCGGTTTGCTCCCACAGGGCGCGGATCACCCCGGTCGTCTGCTCCGGTGTCATCCGGGCACGGTCCTCGGCGTAGAGCCGCCAGTCGAGTCCCGCTCCGCGCAGCGCGCGCTCCACATCGAGGCCGCGTTTCACCATCGACTCGACTGTCGCCCGGAAGAACCGCATCGGAATCGTATGCGCCACTTGGCTCCTTCGACGTCGGGCGAGGCGATTCGTACGGTACCCCAGCGGCGATGATCGTTTCGGTCCCCCGAACGGCCCGCTGCGGTCCTCGTCGGGCAGCAGCCGAACTCATAGCGTCATAGGTGACAGCCGCACGGCTGATCTATCGAGAGGACTGTCCTGTGACGCAACGGGTATTCGTCGTCGGTGTCGGTATGACGAAATTCGAGAAGCCGGGTCGGCGATTCAACGAAGACGGCAGCATCTGGGACTACCCGGATATGGCACGGGAATCGGGCACCAACGCCCTCAACGATGCGGGTATTTCCTATGCCGAGGTGAAGCAGGCCTACGTCGGCTATGTGTACGGCGAGTCCACCTCCGGGCAGCGCGCTGTCTACGAACTCGGAATGACCGGAATTCCGGTCGTCAACGTGAACAACAACTGCTCGACCGGATCGACCGCCTTGTATCTGGCGGCGCAGGCGATTCGCGGCGGCCTGGCCGACTGCACGCTCGCGCTCGGTTTCGAGAAGATGCAGCCCGGCTCGCTCGGCACCACCTTCGACGACCGCGAGCAGCCGATGGCCAAACACATGCAGGCCCTCGCCGAAATCTCCGAGGTGCTCTTTCCGCCCGCGCCGTGGATGTTCGGCGCCGCAGGGCGGGAGCACATGAAGGAATACGGCACCACCGCCGAGCATTTCGCGAAAATCGGTTACAAGAACCACAAGCATTCGGTGAACAACCCGTATTCGCAATTCCGTGACGAATACACCATGGACCAGATCCTCGATTCGCGAATGATCTACGACCCGCTCACCAAGCTCCAATGCTCGCCGACCTCCGACGGTTCCGGCGCGGCGATCCTGGCGAGCGAAGATTTCGTGAACAAACACGACCTCGCCGGCCAGGCGGTCGAAATCGTGGGTCAGGCCATGACCACCGACTTCGCCTCGACCTTCGACGGCACGGCCAAGAACATCATCGGCTACGACATGAATGTCGCCGCCGCGGCCGAGGTGTACAAGCAGGCCGGACTCGGCGCCGAGGACTTCCAGGTCATCGAGTTGCACGACTGCTTCTCGGCCAACGAACTGCTGCTCTATGAAGCCCTCGGCCTGTGCGCCCCCGGCGAGGCCGGCCGGTTGCTCGACGACAACCAGACCACCTACGGCGGCAAGTGGGTCGTCAACCCCTCCGGCGGCCTGATCTCGAAGGGGCACCCGCTCGGCGCCACCGGATTGGCGCAGTGTGCCGAGCTCACCTGGCAGCTGCGCGGCACCGCCGACGCCCGTCAGGTCGACAACGTGACCGCTGCCCTGCAGCACAACATCGGCTTGGGCGGCGCCGCCGTCGTCACCGCGTACCAGCGCGCCGACCGCTGACCGGCCTTCCACTACACCACCATTCGCAGGAGAACACTCATGGGTCACATCGAGCAGACCGCCACCCTCAACGCCCCCGCCGAGAAACTGATGGGCGTGATCACCGACCCGTCCACCTGGGGCGACTGGTTCACCATCCACGAGCGCTGGATGGTCGAGCCGCCGGCCACCCTGACCGAAGGCGCGGCGCTGACCGCCAAGATCTTCATGCTCGGCATGGCCAACAAGATGGAATGGGTCGTCGGCGAGGTCGCCCCGACCAAGCTGGTCATGACGGGCACCGGGATGGCCGGGGTGAAGGCCACCTTCTCCTTCGACCTGACCCCCGACGGCGACCAGACCGAGGTCCAGGTCGCAGGGGAATTCGAGGGCTCGCTGATCAAGGGCGCGCTCGGCAAGGCGGTCGAGAAGGACGGCACCAAGCAGCTGCAGACCTCGCTGGACAAGCTCGCCGCCCTCGCCGCCGGGGCCTGATCATGGGTGACGTCTTCGAGTTCGACCGTGCCGGACTGAACCTGTGGTCGGACGAAGAGCGGTTCGAGGTGACCAGGGAGCGGCTGGCCGAGTACGCGGCCGCGACCAACGACCCGATCCCCGCGCATCGCCGCGGCGACGTGGGCTCGCCGGTGTTCGCCATCGTCCCGGCCTTCGACGCGCTGATGGCGCCGGCCGTCGACGTGGTGCCGATGGACATCTTCGGCCGGATCACCCACGGCGAGCAGGACTTCCACTTCCACCGCCCGATCAAGCCCGGTGACAAGCTGGTCTCGAGGGGGCGGGTGATCGGCTGGGAGACCAAGTCCACCGGTTCGCTGGTCTACATCCACCTCACCTGCGCCGACGAGGTGACCGGTGAGCTCGTCAACGAGCAGTACCTGTCCGGCTTCTTCCGCGGCGTGGACGCCGGCGACAGAGTCGGCGAGGCGATCCCGGTGATCGAGCCGTGTACCGAGCTCAAACAGTCCCCGCCGCAGGCGAAGATCGCCCACCACGTGGACCACGACCAGACGTTCCGGTACGCGCCCGCCTCGGGCGACCCGGTGCCGCTGCACCTGGACGAGGAAGTCGCCAAGGACGCCGGTCTGCCCGGCATCATCGCGCACGGTCTGTGCACGATGGCGATGGCCGGGTGGGGTGTCCTCGCCGAAGTCGCCGATTCCGACGTTTCGCGGGTGCAGCGCTTGGCCGTGCGTTTCTCCAAGTTCGTCTTCCCTGGTGACGACCTCGAGACGCGAATCTGGAATGCGGGCACCGACAACGGTGTCACCACGTACGCGTTCGAGACGGTGCGAGGGACCGATGTCGTGCTGAGCAACGGCATCGCCGAAATCGCGGGAACGAAGGAGTAGGACATGGGTGCCTTGGAAGGACGCATCGCCGTCATCACCGGCGCCGGTCGCGGTATCGGACGTGAGCACGCGCTGCTGTTCGCCCGCGAAGGTGCCGCAGTCGTTGTCAACGACCTGGGCGGCAGCAACAGCGGTGACGGCGTCGACGTCGGCCCGGCACAGGAAGTGGCGAACGAGATCGTCGCCGCCGGTGGCCGGGCAGTAGCCAACACCGACGACATCGCCACCTGGGCGGGCGCCGAAGCGCTGGTCGCGCAAGCGATCTCGGAATTCGGTGGCCTCGACGTGGTCGTCAACAACGCCGGCATCCTGCGCGACGGCTTCATCCCCAGCCTCTCGGAGTCGGACTGGGACGCCGTTGTCGCGGTGCATCTCAAAGGCCATTTCGCGGTCGTCCACCACGCCTCGGCGTACTGGAAGGCAGAGTCGAAGGCGGGCCGTCGACCCAACGCGGCCATCATCAACACCGCCTCGGCGTCCGGGGTGACTGTGCCCAACGCGGGCCAAGCGAATTACGGTGCCGCCAAGGCCGGTATCGCCGCGCTGACCCAGGTCGCGGCCGACGAGCTCGAGCGCTACGGCGTACGGGCCAACGCGATCGCCCCGATCGCCCGCACCCGCCTGACCCTGGCCACCCCGGGAATGGGCGCGCTGATGGCGGCCGAGGCGGCCGACGCCGAAGCCGAGGGAAGCTTCGACGCTTTCAGCCCGGCCAACATCTCACCGCTGGTCGCCTACCTCGCAGGCGAGAAATGCCCGATCACCGGCAAGGTGTTCGCGGTACAGGGCGGTGCGATCAGCGAACTCGCCGGCTGGCACGACATCAAGACCATCGAGACCGACGAGGCGTGGTCGATCGACGACATCGCCGCCCGATTGCCCTGAACCACGAATCCTGGAGTGAACAACGATGTTCGAATGGTCCGAGACCGACGAGATGATCCGCGAATCCGTGCGCGCGTTCATCGACAAGGAAGTTCGTCCCCACATCGACGAACTCGAACACGGCGAGCTGCCGCCCTACGACATCATGCGCACCCTGTTCAGCCAGTTCGGGCTCGATGTGATGGCCGGTGAGGCTGTCGACAAGATGCTGGCCAAGGAACAGGCCAGGGCCGCCCGGATCGCGGCGGGTGAGCCCGCGCCGGAGAAGCCGGACAAGAAGTCCGCATCGAATCCGCTTGCGGCGCAGGGCAGTATGGCTGCGGTTCTCGTCAGCGAACTGACCGGAGTGACTCTGGGTAGCGTCGCGGCGGTTGGTGTCAGCCTGGGTCTCGGTGCGGCGACCATCGCCGCGCGCGGCACGCTCGCGCAGAAGCAGCGGTGGCTCAAAGACATCGTCACCCTGAAAAAGGTGGCGGCGTGGGCGATCACCGAGCCCGACTCCGGTTCCGACGCGTTCGGCGGCATGAAGACCTACGTTCGTCGCGATGGTGAGGACTACATCCTCAACGGGCAGAAGACCTTCATCACCAATGGCCCGTTCGCCGACACCGTGGTCGTCTACGCCAAGCTCGACGAAGGCGACGGCGGCGACAAACGCGACCGCAAGGTGCTCACCTTCGTGCTCGACAAGGGCATGGAGGGGTTCACTCAGGGCAAACCGTTCAAGAAGATGGGCATGCACTCCTCGCCGACCGGTGAGTTGTTCTTCGACAATGTGCGGCTGAGCAAGGACCGGTTGCTGGGTGAGACCGAGGATCACCAGGGCGGTGACGGCCGGGAGAGCGCGCGGGCCAGTTTCATCGTCGAACGGGTCGGCTGCGCCATCTTGTCGATGGGCATCATCAACGAATGCCACCGGCTGTGCATCGAATACGCCAAATCGCGCAAGCTGTGGGGGCAGGAGATCGGCCGTTTCCAGCTGGTCCAGTTGAAGCTGGCCGAAATGGAGATCGCGCGTCTGAACGTCGAGAACATGGTGTTCCGGGCGTTGGAGAGCTCGGCGGCGGGCAAGATGCCGACGCTGGCACAGGCCTCGGCGATGAAGCTGTATTCCACCAGGGCCGCCACCGATGTCGCGATGGAAGCGGTGCAGCTGTTCGGCGGCAACGGATATATGGCCGAGTACCGGGTCGAGCAGCTGGCCCGCGACGCGAAGTCGCTGATGATCTACGCGGGCAGCAACGAGATCCAGGTGACCCACGTCGCCAAGGGTTTGCTCGCGCAGTGATCGGTGCGCTCGCCGACCGCCCGCACCGGGCGGTCGGCGAGTCGGCCGTGGGTCAGCTGGAACCGCTCGGCAGCCCCGCCGAGCCGCTGCCCAGCTGGGGGTCACCGGTGACCTCGACGACGAGGGTCTTGGTGGAGGAGCCCTGGGTGGCCACGATCGTGTACGTGCCCTTGGCAGGCGGGCGCCAGGTGCCGCGGACCGCGCTGCGCTGCCGGTCCGGGTAGTCCAGGCGCTCGGGCGAAGTGAGCTCGCTGCCGTTGATCGTGACGGTGGCGGGCAGTGCGTAGTCGGCGCCGAACATCCGGGCCATGACCGTGCAGTTGGCACCCACATAATCGCAGGCGACGGGCACTTCGCTGTTGCCCCAGGCGTAGATGGTGATGTCCTCCACCTCCGCCGAGGCCGCGGGAGCCAGGGTGGCCGGGAGGATCAGTGCGCCCGCCGCGAGGGCGGTCAGTCCTGCGATTCGCATGGGTAAGGTGGTCCTTCGCATCGGTGTAGTCGGTCCCGGTGTTCGATCGGGACCGCGTGAAGCGGAAGAGTTCCACAATTCTCACAGGGCCGGTACCCCGAAAACCCACGGCTTGACCCTGGCTGCGCGCTGATCGCCGGATCCGGTGCCTCGCGCCGGCCGAGCTCCTCTTGCGAATCGTGTGTGACGGGACTTTACGGTGTCCGCTCGGTCCGCTCGCGGCGCGGCACGCCGCGTGCCCGTACTCTGTTGAGTGCCTGCGTGTTTGGCGGCCAAAGCCCGTAGAATGGAGCCCGATGGACCACTCGGACCGTTTCCCTCGTCCTGTTCCAGTGACGGTCCCGAAGCTACTGGTCGGTTTAGGGGCGGTACTGGTTGTCGCCGCGGCGATCGCCTCCTTCACCTTCACCTCGACCCTCGCCGGGGTGGCGGGGGTTCCGGAGCACCTGACGTGGTTGTGGCCGCTTGTCGTCGGTCTGACGGTCGCGTTGGTCGCCTGCACGTTCATCACGCTGGTCGGCATCCGTGACGAGAAGGCCACCTCCCTTGTCCGGTTCTACGAGTTGCTGCTCCTCGTCACCGTGCTGGCCAGCATCTGCGGCAATGTCCTGTCCATCTCGCGCGATCCGATCCGGATGGGGACACTCGCGACCGCGATCGTTGTCTCGGTTCCCCCGATCTGTCTGATGGTCTGCGTCGGAAACTGCCTGCTGCTCACGGCGGTCGTCCCCGTGCGCATCGTGGCCGCCATCCCGCAGGACGACTGGCGGCTCAGGGTCCTCGGCATACCGAGTACACCGGCGCCGTCCAAGGACCAGGAGACCGCCCAGCAGGAAAGCGCGTCCTGGTGGGACCAGCACCGCAACGAGGCACGGACTCCACCCGCGACCCCGAAAACCCGCACCTAGGCAGAGCGACCGCGGTGCGCTGCTCGGCTGAGTAGGGTCGGCGCAAAGTGACCAGGACCGGAAGGTGGCCAGTAGTGGGGATCGATCAGCGAGCCGTAGTGCGGATGAATGCGCTGGAAATCGCGGAGTTTCTCGACAGCACGAGGGTGCTCACACTGGCCACCCTCGACCGTTCCGGAAAACCACACCTCACCGCCATGTGGTTCGGCCACATCGACGGTGTCGTCTACTTCGAGACCAAGTCGAAATCGCAGAAGGCGGTGAACCTGCGCCGCGATCCGACCATCGCCTGCATGGCCGAAGCGGGCGACACCTACGACCAGCTGCGTGGCGTGTCGATCGAGGGCACCGCCCACTTGATCGAGGACACGCAGGACGAGGAGTACTGGCGGGCCGCCATCGACATCTACGAACGCTACGTCGGCCCGTATAGCCCCGAGGTCCATCCGTTCGTCGAGACGATGATGAACAAGCGCATCGTGATTCGGGTCGACCAGACCAGGGTCAGGTCCTGGGACCACCGCAAGCTCGGCCTGCCCGCGATGCCGCTGTCGGGTCGCACCGCCGAGGCCTGAGCTCATGTAGTTGCAGTTTCTGAAAAATTGCAGTTTGTGCTAACTTGGCGGCATGTCTTCCGCGTCGGCCAAGCAGCCCTCGATCGGTCTGCGTGAACAGAAGAAGCAGCGGACCCTGATCGAACTGTGCCTTGCCGCACGGCGATTGGCGGTCGAGCACGGGCTGGACGCGACCAATGTCGACGACATCGCCAAGGCGGTCGGCGTCTCGCCGCGCACCTTCTTCAACTACTACGACACCAAGCTC
Organism: Nocardia rosealba; assembly: GCF_020216065.1. GTDB lineage: Bacteria > Actinomycetota > Actinomycetes > Mycobacteriales > Mycobacteriaceae > Nocardia > Nocardia rosealba. The sequence goes on along the minus strand of NZ_JAIWNA010000002.1, from coordinate 1,262,285 downwards.
GACGCGGTGGTCGGCCCGGTCGGCGACATCGGCACGCCCGAAGCGCGGCAGGAGTTCGTCGCGGGCGGTCCGACCGGGGTGCTGATCGAGGACCTCACCTGGTTGCACGCCGCCGGATTCCAGCCCGAAAACGAAGTGCGCGAAGGTATCTCGTTGGTCACCGAGCTGATCACCGCCGAGCCGAGAGTGCTCGCCGCCTTCATCGCCTCGGGCGCCCGTTTGGAAGCCGCCACCGCCGAACTCCTCTCGGCGCGGCTCGGTGCCGAGGTCGATCCCGAATTCGCCTCGCTCACCGCGGGAATCATGACGACCATCACCACGCGGGCGGCGATGTCGCTGGCCGCGGACCCGAACGGGTCGCTCGCCGCAGCGCTGCACGCGCACTGCGCCATGGCCGCCCGGCTGTTCGACCGGCCGGACGATACGACAAGGGAGACGCACCGATGACCACGACGGCCGACTCGCCGCCGCCGATCGTCCTGACGCAGAAGCGGATCTGGCTGATCTTCTCCGCGCTGATCGCGGGTATGTTCCTGGCCAGCCTCGACCAGATGATCGTCGGCACCGCCATGCCGACCATCGTCGGCGAACTCGGTGGGGTCTCCCACATGGCCTGGACCGCCACCTCGTATCTACTCGCCACCACCATCGTGATGCCGATCTACGGAAAACTCGGCGACATGTTCGGCAGGCGCTGGTTGTTCCTGTTCGCGATCACCGTCTTCACCGCGGCCTCCGTCGGCGCCGCCGCGTCGACGGGATTCTGGGAGTTCATCGCCTTCCGCGGCCTGCAGGGCGTCGGCGGCGGTGGCCTGATGATCCTGGCGCAGGCCATCATCGCCGATGTGGTGCCTGCCAAGGACCGCGGAAAGTACATGGCGCCGATGGGCGCTGTCTTCGGAATCACCTCGGTCGCCGGGCCGCTGCTCGGCGGTCTGTTCGCCGACCATCTCGACTGGCGCTGGTGCTTCTGGATCAATGTGCCGATCGGGATCGCGGCGCTGTTCATCGCCTTCCGCTACCTGAGCATCCCCAGCCACCGCCCCAAGTTCCGGCCCGACTATCTGGGCATCGTGCTCATGTCGGCCGCGACCACCCTGCTGATCCTGATCACCGACTGGGGCGGCAAGCAGTACGAGTGGGGTTCGACGGTGATGCTGTCGATGATCGCGGCGTTCGTCGTCGTGGTCGCGGCGTTCGTGTTCGTCGAGTCGCGCGCCGAGGAGCCGATGCTGCCGCTGTGGCTGTTCCGCAATCGCACCTTCGTGCTCACCTCGGTGATCGGATTCCTGGTCGGCCTGGTGATGTTCGCGGCGATCGGTTTCATCCCGACCTACCTGCAGATGGCCAGCGGTACTTCCGCCTCGGTGTCGGGTCTGCTGCTGATCCCGATGATGATCGGCATGATGCTCACGCTCATCACCTCGATGAACGTGATCACCAAGACCGGTCGCTACCGGGTGTATCCGCCGATCGGCGCCGCACTCATCGCCGTCGACATGCTGTGGTTGACCCGGCTGGACGCGAACACCTCGATGTGGGTGGTCTCGGCCATGCTGTTCGTGATGGGCGCGGGCCTCGGCCTGATCATGCAGATCATCGTGCTCGTGGTGCAGAACGCGGTGGCCCCCGACCAGATCGGCACGGCGACCAGTGCCAACAACTACTTCCGTGAGATGGGTGGCGCGCTCGGTATCGCGATCTTCGGTTCCATCTTCACCGGCAGGCTGACCGAGAATCTGACCGGTGCGTTCCAGGCGAACTGGCAGGAAGCGGCGGCGGCGAACATCGACCCGAGCGCGCTGATCCCGTCGGTGGTCAAGAATCTGCCGGACAAGCTGCACGACGCCATCGTCGGCGCCTACGTCGACGCGCTGGTTCCCGGCTTCTGGTACCTGATTCCCGGTGCGATCCTCGCGTTCGCGCTCGCGTTGTTCATCCCGCACCTGACGCTGTCCGACGAGGCGGGCATGGTCGCGCGCGGTGAGGCCGTGATGGCCGAGGAAGAGCCGGAGCTGGTCAAGGAGGGCTGAGCGTCCGGGCCGCGTTTCAGTCGTCGATGTGCAGTTCGGCGCCGAGGGCGGTGAAGGCAGTGGGAGTCATGCCGAACATGGCCCGGAACGTGTCGCTGAAATGCGAGGGAGAGGCGAAGCCCGCATCGGTGGCGGCTCGGGTCAGGTCGTGACCCTCGGTGAGGGCTTTCGCCACTCGCAGCATTCGCGCCCATTGGACATAGCGGCGGAAACTGGTGCCGGTCTGCTCGGCGAAGGTGCGCAGGAAGTACGAGGTGGAAAGTCCTGCGGCCAGGGCCTTTTCGGCCGCACGTTGCTGCTGGGTCGGGTCGGCGCGGATCTGCGCGGCCACGGCGGCGATGCGTGGATCGCCGATCGTCGGGACCGGGACGCTGGCCAGCTCGAGTACTCGGTCGATATCGGGGTCGGGGGAGTTGCCCAGGTCGATCAGGGCGGCCTCGTTGCGCTGATCGGCGCTGAAACCGCCGACGTCGCGCGACATCCCGCCGAGACAGCGGGTCATCCGGGACGAGGTCGGGTCGAAGAAGCAGAACAGTCTTCGTCCGTCCGTGTCGAGAATGTGGTGGGTGACCCGGGCGCGGAACAGGAAGCTGCGGGCGGTGACATCGGGAACACCCGCCGCGCGGACCCGGAACGGCCCGTCCAAACCGACCCCGAGACTCGCCACGGCGGTCGAATGCGGCCCCAGCGCCATACCGGGTCCGATATAGACCGCGTGTCCGAGACGTAGCCACAGCCGTGCCGGAGCGGTGGCGGTCGCTGGATCGGAAGCGCACGTTTCTGGAAGTGCGGGCAACGCCATGCACGCGACCATACATCCACCGATCGTGACCACCGTGCGAGATGTGGAGCAGAGATGACGACAACCTACGAACTGAACGAGGTCGGCGTCGACGGCGCGCGCCTGGCCTATGTCGATGTGGGAGAAGGTGATCCGCTGGTCCTGCTGCACGGCTGGCCGGAGAGTCACGCCGCATGGCGCCATCAGATCGGGCCCCTGTCCCAGCCGCGCCGGGTGATCGCCCCGGACTGGCAAGGCTGGGGCGCTTCGGCTCGTGACCTGCGGCTGAGCTGCGACTACGACACCGAGGTCGACCGGATCGCGCGGCTGTTCGACGCACTGGGCCTGGACCGTGTCGATCTGGCCTGTCACGACTACGGCGGTTTCCTCGGACTCGGGTTCGTGCAGCGATACCCCGACCGGGTCCAGCGCTTCGCGATCCTCAATTCCCGGGCTCATCGCACCTTCACCACGCCGTACTACCAACTGTTCGGGCTGTTCTCCGCCGCGGCGCGACGCCCGCTGTTGCGTCCGCTTCTCACCGCGCGAACGATCGGGCTCGTCCACCGCCTGGGATTGGCACAGTTCGTCCGCAACGGCTCGTTCGACACCCAGCGCCTGGCCGACTACCTCGATTTCCTGAACACCCGCGAAGGACGCCGGTGGTACGCCCATTTCTGGGCGGGCTACAGCGTCCGGCTGCGCCCGGAACTCGCGGCCGGACTCGGCGCCATCGGCTGCCCCACCTCGGTGATCTGGGGCGACAAGGACCCGGCGATCCCGTTCCGCTACGCCGAAGACCTCGCCGCACACATCCCGAACGCGAGTCTCGTCCGGATCGACGGCGGGCATTTCATCATGGAACAGCGCCCTACCGAAGTCACCGAGGCATTGCAGGCTTGGTTGCGCCGGCCCACCGAAGGCGACAGTTCCATACGTTCAGGTACGGAAGACTATTCGACATAGTATGGTCGACTGCGATCGCAGTCAGCGGATGGATGCTCACGTCAGGAGGCCCGCGGTGGCCGAATCCGTCGAAGGTCAGGTCGACTACCTTCACGCCGGGGCAACGGTGAAGTGCCCCAGCGCGTTTCGCTACTGGGAGGCGCGTGCCACCCCGCTCGGGCGGCGCATCGAACGCGTCTTCACGGCCGTGACCAGGCAACGGCTGTTCCCGACAGACGAGCAGGCGATCGCTCTGTGCGAAGACCTGTTCACCGGTGACCCGGTGGCCGAGCGGTTCGTCGCGGAGGTGATGCACGGCCAGATCGGACCGAAAGCCGGGCGCAGGATGCTGGAGCAGGCCCTGCGCGAGGGCATCGAGGCGGTCCCGGAGGCACCGGAATCGATGCGCGAACTGTTCGCCGAATTCGAGACGGTGCCCGACTGGGTGGTGCCCGAACTCGTCGAACAGGGCGCCGCGATCTGGCGGCGCTGGGGCACCATGCTGTTCAGTTTCGCCGGGGCCGAGACCCTCGAGATGTACACCGAGGCAGCGGTCGCCACGCCACTGTCGCTGGCCGGTGGGTACGCGGGTGACAGCGCGCTGCGCCGGTTCCTCGAGACCTGCCGATTCTGGATGGACGTCTCCGAGCGCGGCGCGCTGCTCACCGCCGGTTCGGCGGGCCGGGCCACCGCGCTGAAGGTACGGGTCATGCACGTGTCGGTGCGCGCGAAGGTCGCCGGCCATCCCGAATGGGACATCGAACGGTGGGGGCTGCCGATCAGCCAGACCTACCAGATGCTCACCCTGCTGGCGGGCAGCGTGACGCCCGGCCTCGGCCTGTGGGCGCTGGGCTACCAGACGACACCGTCGGAAATCCGTGCGCTGCTGCACTTCCAGAAGTACATGGGCCACCTGCTCGGTGTCCGGCTGCGCTGGTATCCCGACACGGTTCTCGACGCGTTGCGCGTGCTGGCGATGACCATCGCGTCACGGTCCTACGACGCCGGACAGCACGGGACCGAACTGATCGAGTCGTATCCGGCGGCATTCGCGCCCCGCGACGGTCACCGCGGCCTGACCCGCCTGCGCGAGATGTACAACTTCCGGATCAACTCGGTCTACGCCGCGATGTACATGGCCCCCGGTACGCGCCGGCACTACACCATGCCACCGGCATTCCCATGGATCCTCGTCCCGATCCTGCGCTTCCCGCTGATCACCGTGACGGAACTCGTGCGCCGGTTCTGCCCGCCGTTCGCGCGGGCACACGAGAAACTCATGCTCGCCCATCGCGAGAACTGGTACCGGGCACAGATGCGGGGGCGCGAAGCGGCCTTCGACGCAGGCGGAGCCCTGCGCCGATGAACGGACGGAAAGCGACCACGACTGCCACCGACATCGTCGAAGCATGGAACGGGCCCGGCCGCGGCGACGGCGAGCTGACGCCGATCGAGCCGCGCCACAACGCTTTTCACCCCGCGTCGAGCAGGCTTGCCTTCGAACACTGGTATTTCGACGCGCACCTCGACACCGGCCACGTGGTGATCGGCTTCCTGATCAAACGTCGCCCCGAGGACCTGCCGCTGTCACGACCCTGGGTGGAGATGATCATCTACGCGCCCGACGGCACGCGCCGCCAGGTGTCACGGCGGTATCCGCCCTCGGCGGCCTCGTTCTCGCCGGACGCCTGCGATGTGCGTATCGGTGCCAACACCGCCCGCACCGAACCGCACGACAACGGTCTGCCCACCCACCATCTGCGAATGGCCGAGGACGGCTTGGTCTTCGACCTGCGGTTCCACAACGAGGTCCCCGGCTGGATGCCCGGCAAGGGCGAAACCCGTTTCGGCGGTAAGGATTCTTTCGGCTGGATGGTCGCCGCTCCCCGCGCGCGAGTGACCGGGGCGATCGAGCTCGACGGCGTACGGCACGAGGTCACCGGACGTGGCTACCACGACCACAACTGGGGCGTCGGCGACATGAAGAAGATCATCGAGCGCTGGCATTGGGGCCGGTTGTACGTGGAGGACTACTCGCTGCTGTTCGCCTCGGTGCTCACCCAGCAGCGCAAGGGCGGCCACGAGATCAACCCGCTGATGCTGGCCAACCACGCCGACACCGTGCTGTCCACCGGCGAGACAGTCCTCACCGAGGGCCCCGCCCGCTTCGACGCCACCGCGGGCCGCACCTACCCCGAATGGGTCGAACTGCGGGTGCCGGGGCGACTCGAACTGCGCCTGGACGTCACCCGGGTCATCCACGCCCACGATCTACTCGATGATCTGCCGGTTGTGCGCTCACGCCTGGTCAAGCCGCTGGTACACCGGCTCGTCGGGCATCCGGGCTACTTCCGGTTCGAGTCCACCTTCGAACTGAGCGTGCACACCGGCGACGGCACCGCCCATCGTGCCGGAACGACGCTGCACGAACTGGTCGCGCTGACCTGAGCGCCGACCAGGAAAACCGGGCTCAGCACCGTGGCCCGGCGCTGGTGATGAACCGGAAGAACTCGCGCCGCTGATCCGCCGTGGGAACCGGCAGGTTCTGATTGCCGTGCACGAAACCGATGCCCGCGAAGCACATCAGCCCGGCCCGCATCTCCGCCTGCTCGGGCGAGAACCCCAGCTCGATCAGGGCTTTGGACAGGGTGTGGAAGATCCGCTGATCCAGCGCCTTCACCGCCTCGGCCACCTTCGCGTTGGTGCGCGCCCAGTCGCGGACCGCGAGCTCGACCTGCCAGACCCGCTCCTCGGTGAGCAACGCGCCCATCCGCTCCAGGCGTTGCTCGACGGGCAGTTCGTCGAGGTCGTGGAAGCCGCGGGCGGCGTCGTTGTGATCGGCGCACCAGAACTGCGCTGTGGTCTCGAGCAGCTGGTCGATTCCGTCGAAGTGCCAGTAGAAGCTGCCTTTGGTGACCCCGAGTTCCTCGCAGACCTTGGCGATGGTGACGGCGCCGACGCCGTCGCGCAGCAACACCCGCAGGGCCGCGCTCGTCCAGTCCTCGACACCGAGCCTGCGGGCCGCTCCCCGGGCCGCCGCTTTGCGTTTGGACACCGGCGCCGGCGGTCGGGAATTCCCGGGCTCGTCGGTCATGGCCGTCTCCTCTCGGCATCGCGGGCAGTCGACCGTTCGGTTCGCGGTCACCGGACAGTGTTTCACGGAGCAGGCCTGCCACGTGCCGATGGTGCGGGCGCGCTGACCGAATCAGCTGTCGAGCAGGTGCGGCAGTCCGGCTCGGAAGCGGTCGGCGTCGACGGCTTTGGCACCGGCGAAGACGGGCAGGTCGACCAGCGGGAAGCGGGTCGCCCGGCTGCCCGGATCGTCGGCCGAGTCGAGGACCGCATTGGCCGCGGCGCGCCCGGATTCGTTGGCCCCCTCCATCGTCGCCAGGTCGATATGGCTGCGAATGTGGTCGCCGCCGAAGTAGAGATTCGGAATCGCGCAGTGCGCGTCGGGCCGGTTGTCGTAGGACCCGACCGTATTGACCAAGAGCGGGGTCTCGTTGTGAATGCCGTTCCCGGACCAGGTGATACCGGGGTCGAGGTGCCAGGAGTGGATGTCCTCGTCGCGCAACCAGCCGGTGCCGGTGTTGAGCCAGGTCGTGAGCTGCGCCCACACCTCCGCCGCGATCTCCTCGGCACCGCACTCCTTGGCGGTGCGCCCGTAGAGGATCCCGGGGGTGTCCCAGTCGGAGATGTCGACCGACAGGCATTCCACGACGGAACCGTCGCCGTAGGTCGCGGCGAAATCTCCCACCCACATCGGTGCCTGGCGCAGCGCGGTGATCGCCCACGGTGACCCGAGTGCGGCGATGTGGCCCTCGGGGATGTCGGTGGGGCGGCGCAAGAAGTACTGGATGCCGACCATCCAGTCCGTGACCAGCTCGCGCATCCCGGCCAAGCGTGGGTCGGCGTCGAGGATGGCCGGGCTCAACAGGTCGACGACCCGGTCGACGGGAACGGCGCAGATGTAGTGATCCGCGGTCACCGTGGTCGCGGCACCGCCACCGGCCACCGTGGCCGACTCGACCCGGCCGCCGGCCAGCCGCAACGAGGTCACGGCCTGGCCGAGGACGAACCGGACTCCGAGGGAACGCAGATACGCCACCCACGGATCGATCCACGCGGCGTTGGTCGGCCGGTTGAGGATGCGGTCCACCCCGCCGGAGAACTCCGGCACGAGCCCCGTACCTGCCAGAACGAGTGCCTCACCGATGGTGCCGATCGTGCGCGCCGAACTGGTCTGCGGTTTGGCGGCCACGGTGATCCGGGTCAGTGCGCTGACCAGGTACTTGCGATAGGCAGGCGACTTGCCCTCGGCCCGCATGATCTGTTCCCAGGTGACGTACTCCCACTGCCCGAAGCGACGTTCCGTGCTCGAGGTGAACCACATGGCCATCTGTTTGGCGAAGAAGGCCAGTTCGTGGGCGGGCAGGTCGGGGATGAACCGCAGCGAACCGATGATGCTGTTCTGGATCACCTGCGGGGTCAGCTGGGTGAGGCCGCCCGGTTCGACAGGAAGGAAGATCGGCGCGGTGTTCTCGAAACCGGCGACCGTGCCCTCGACCCGCACGAGGTTGTCGAGTACGCCGTTCGGGTTGCCCGGGAACGGGATTCGGCTCATTGTATCGGGGACATTGCGGTAGCAGCCGGGAAAGAAGCGGAAGCCGTGCTCGCCGGGCAGATCCTGCCTGCCCGGGCCCGCGGTGCCGGGAACGCCGAGGCTGCGGGCTTTCCCGCCCAGATGAGCGGGTTCGTAGACGGTCACGTCGTAGCCGCGTTCGGCCAGTTCGTGCGCTGCGCTCAGGCCCGCCATCCCGCCACCGAAGATCGCGACAGTTTTGCCCGTCGTTCGGAGCAGCGGCGAGCGTGGGCCGGGCGCGGCGCCCACCGTGGGTGCCGGGACGGCCAGTGCGGCACCGACGGCCAGCCCGGCTCGCAGGGCTGTGCGGCGGGTGCAGGTGAGCGGGCTATCGGACATGCTGAGCTCCGGGTGTCGCAGAGGTGAGCGGTGTGGGCATCGGCACCCGAGGAGGATTGCCACGCAACGTGGTTCGCGTCATCTGTCGTTCGGCGACCGCGTCGCGGATCTCGCGCGCCATGTCGGCGAGGACAGCGGGCACCTGGTCGCGTTGATGGCGCAGCGCGTCCCAGCCGAGCCGCAACGCGCGAACCGGGGTGTAGAGATCGGCGGGTTTGCGCGTGCGCGAGAAGATGCCGGTGGTGATCTCGGCCAGCTCGGCATCCACCTCGGCGATGCGGTAGAGCTCGATCTCCAAGGGCCGCATGGCCTCACCGCGGGCGAGCCGGTTGGTCCAGTGGAAGATGTCGCGGCACTCGATCACCCGCGTGCGCTCCCACTGTGCCAGTGCCGCATCCAGATCGGCCGGGTCGTCGAGGACATCGGTGACGGCTTCGGCCAGCCGCCGACCGTAGTGCAGTGCGTCACGGATCCCCTGCGCGGTGACGGGATCCTTGAAATGGCCCGCGTCGCCGGGCAGCGCCCAGCCGGGGCCCGCGGAATGACGGAAGTACGAGGCGATGCCGACGGCCGACCGGACGCGCCCGACTCGTTCGCAACCGCGTAGCCGGTCGACCAGCCCCGGAATCCGTTGAACCGCCGAGGAATAGCGGTGCTCGGCCACGCCCGAACCGAGCCTGCCTTCGACGCGTGGCGGTTGCACCAGGCTCAGTACCAGACCGTCGTCACAGGGGAACGCGGTGCCCAGATCCGCCCCGACCCGCCACTGCGCGGCGATGTGGCGTGCGGCATCGGGTGAGTCACGCCAATAGGCGAAATAGCAGTCACGGCCGCTGGGCACCGTCAGGAACGGCTCCTCCGCGCCGACCGCGCGGGCGACGGTGCTGCGCCGCCCGTCCGCACCGACTACCAGCGCCGCCTTGATCTCGGTGACGGCGCCGGCGCTGTCGCTGTATCGCACACCGGCACAGCGGTTTCCGTCGAAGACCACGGATTCCACCCGGCATCTCGGCCGCACGTCGGCGCCCGCCGCGATCACCGCCCGCACGAGCACCCCGTCGAGTCCGGTCCGCCGCACGCACATCGCGTAGTCGATGCCGTCGACCGGCTGGAACGCCGACCCGATACCGAATCCCGCGCCTTCGGCATAGGCGTGGGTCAGCTGGGGCGCGCCGAGTGCGGCCACCTCGGGAAGGACGCCCAGTCGCTGGAGTTCGGCCATGCCCGCGGGCCAGAGCAGATGTGTGGACAACGTATCCGAGGGCAGGGGAGCGGAATCCAGGACGATCACTCGGCGACCGGCCGCGGCCAAGGTGAGCGCTGTCGCGGAGCCGGCGCAGCGCGCACCGACCACAACGACATCGGCGGACTCGATGCTGGGGACTGGGGAAGGGGTCATGTGAGCCGCCTCGGTCATCGAGTCTCGGACAGTATGTCCGATAAAATGATGAGGTGCGTCACACTCCGAGTCAATACCGCACGGCCACAACATGTTTGCCGGAGGTGTACCGCTCCCGGGAGCGACATACGCGGCGCGGCAGGCACAATGAGGGCATGCCCCCAGCACACGAGCGCGGCGCCGAGCGGGATCCAGGGCGCCGATGCCCTCGCTGACGCGCGTCCCGCGATCGGCCCGCAAATCCTCCGACGACCGGCGGGTGGAGTTCGAGCGCCGGGTACTGCGCGCGGTGGAGGACCTGCTCGCCGACGGCACGCCGTACACCGAGCTCGCCGTGCAGCGGATCGCGGCCGCGTCCGGCGCGGCCCGATCGACCTTCTACCGCTACTTTCCGGACAAGAGCAGCCTGCTGGTCCGGATGGCCGAACTGGCCACCGCCGACCTCTTCGCGGCCGCCGAAACGTGGTGGCGCGCAGAACACACCGACGAGCAGGCCGGTGTCGTCGCGGCGATCGCCGCGATGATCAGCGGCTTCCGTGCACACCGCTACCTACTGCTCGCCCTGAGCGAGGTGTCGGCCTACGACCGCGCGGTGGCGCGCTACTGGCGGACGAGGGTTGCCGGCTTCGCCGAACTGGTGTGTACCCGCCTCGACACCGAGCGCGCGGCAGGCCGCGTAGCACCCCGACTCGATCCGCCGTCGACCGCCCTGGTTCTCACCTCGATGGTCGAACGGACACTCACGGTCGCTTTCGCTTCGGAAACGGGCATCACCGACGAGGAGCTGGCCGAATCGCTGGGCCGCGCCATCTGGCTCGTCGTCTACGGCGACGCACAGACGACCGCCTGACGTCCGCCGGCGTGACCGTGTTCGCACAGGCGAAAGCTGCCAGGTTCGAATGCCCTTGGGGCACAGGGCCAAGCTACCAGCGGACGTCGTGGTCGAACGTACTATCCCCCGAACAGCAGATACAGCCCGGTGAAGGTGAAGGCGACCATGGTCAGCATCAAGGCCAACTGGCCGGTCAGCCGGTGACGAGGGGGGAGTAGGAGCAGGCATCGGTCGTGTGCGGCGGCGACGCCGAGGAGGTGGCCGATCAGGACAGCGAGCACCTTGCAGGTGGCGAGCACACTCGGATGGCTCGACAGCACGTAGGCAACGTCTCGATCGGCCAGGCCCGCGAGATTCCAGCCACGGTCGAGCGGGTCCGCGAACAGCAGCACCGTCGCCTGTCCCTTCTCGACGAGAAACGTGAGGTAGTGGGCGACAAGGTAACCGGCGATGATCGGGGTGAGGCTGAGCGCCAGCCGCCGTGGGAGCAGCGCGCGTTCGGCGGAGGAGACACCGCCGGTGGCGCGCGCGGCGACGGAGAACAGCCCGCCCACGACCCCGATGAAGACCAGCAGCCCGGCCGTGCGCACCAGTGTCGGGTCGACCACCGGGGCCAGGTCGTCGACCCGTTCGCGCCACCACGGGAATGTGGAGAAGCTGTCGAAGGCGGTGGATCCGAGCAATGTCGCGGCGACCGCTACCGATCCGGCGAGCCCGGGGGTTCCCGCGAGATTGTTCAGCGGCATCCGCAGCACCGGCTGTCCCGCGCGGTCGCGGCCGAACGGACTCAGGTGCGCCAGTAGCGTGCTGTACACCTCGAGCGGGTCGGCGCGCTCTGCCCACACGGTGCCGAACAGTACGAGGCCGATCGGGGTGACGACGAGGTAGCCGATCAGCCAGGTCAGCACCGAGGCCACCGAACCCGGTGTACGCCAGGCCAACTCCAGCCACACGAAGGAGAACAGGCCGACAGCGGCGGGGAGGTTTCCCCACTCCTCGCGATAGCGGATAATTCCGTGTTCCGGCGTGCGCCGCAGCAATAGACAGCCGAATCGATGGATCGCCCTGATCGGGGAGATGACCTTCCAGACCGGTCCGATCAGCAGCGACGCCACCATCACCCCGACCCAGACGCCGATATACAGCACTCCGGGAACCGGATTGAGGGCCGGATCGGCGGAACCGAACACCGCGATGACGAGCACGCACACGGTCGACACCACGCTGATCGCGGAAATTATGCCGCGAGTCACGGGAGCGTCGATCATCAGCCGCACCGGCGTGGGTAGCGGCCATCCCGGCGACTCCGGGTCGAGTCGCGGCTGACGCCAGGCCACGAACAGCAGCGCGAACGAGAAGGTCAGCGCCCACGCCGCACCGACCAGGGCGTACGTGAGCGGAATCGGCAGGTCCGCGGCACCGTTGAGGCCGTGGGCGAGGGGGCTCAACGCCGGACCAGCAGCGTCGTCACCGTCCGTCCGAGGTGGTGGAGTTCGATGTCCACCTGGCCCGGAACCGCCACCGTGAATTCGAACTCCTGGCCGGCGGCCGCGGCGACGGGAAAGGTGTGCGCGGGAGCGGAGTGGACATGCAGTTCGTCGGTGGCGTCACTGTCGACCCGCAACACGATGCGTTGCCCGACCTCTGCTTCGGTGCGCGTATTGACCGGAGACACTTCGCCGTCGGCTATCCGGATGTCGATGGTGCGTGCGGTCGCCACCGGCTCGACGGTCGGCTCGCCCGATGAGCAGCCCATCAGCAGCGCACCCACGGAGACCGTCACAAGACCGAACCCGAGTCGACGAGTACTCACGGATTCTCCTCACTGCCATCGGTCTGCGTGGATTCGGTTCCGGCGCCTTCGTTTTCGCGCCTCTCCGCGCGCCGATCGCGCATCGCGATGAACAACACCAACCCGACCAGCGCGACCGCGGGCAGGAAGGCCGGAATCGCCAGCAGCAGGGAGTGGTCGGCGAGAATGTCGACGTTCTCCTGGCGGATCACGTGTCGACCGTTGCCTTCTGATCCGGTGTGCTGCCCGCCGCCAGATAGCGATCGTTGACGCGCGCGGCGCCCCACGCCATCGCCGCGATCAAGGCCAGGCTGCATGCCAGCACCACCAGGCCGGCCAGGCCGATCAGCCAGGACGGATGGTCGAAGGACCGCTCGCGCTGCAACACCGAGATCTCCTCGACGAACGGCCGCGTGAAGCTCGCGGGCGCGGCCACCTCCGCGGCGCCGATGCCGGGATCGAGCGGCATGAAGAGGGGCAGCGCGGATTGCATGCGCCCGTCCTGCAGGCGCAGCACCGTTTTCCAGGTGCCGTGCACGGGCACCGGGCGGGTGGAAACGAAGTGGTCGTCGGCGACGCGACGCAGTTTGTCCACGACCAGGCCGTGGCCGGGACTGTCGTCACCGGTACCGCCCTGCCAGGCCAGGATCTCCACCCATTCCGGATCGGCACCGATCAGATCGGTGGGGGAGAGCCGGATGTCGGCGGTGACCATCCGCCCGCCCCGGACGGGCTCGGCGTCGGTGAGCACGACCGTCGCCGACGCGTTCTCCGGTACCCGGATGATCAGCCCGTTCGTGGTGGCCGCGGCGGCGATCACCACCGCGGCGACAACCAGTCCGCGGCGCACCGCGGGCCTGGGCAATGGCTCGCCGCGCAGCACAGTGCCAAGCATCGCGCCGATCACACCGCCCGCCACACCGACCGGCACCGCCATCGCCAGCAGTTCGGGCCACATCCCGGCGACCCAGGGATTGACGAACATCCGCTCGATCCACAGCGATTCGAGCCAGATGCCCACCGTCGCCACCCCGAGCCCGGCCAGCGCGCCCCACCAGAGCGGTCGGCGGATCAACGGCAGGAGAGCCAGCAATTCGACCACGACCGCGGCACCGAGGTACAGCGGAAACACGTTGCGCGGCGCCTCGAATCCGGTGCCGACCAGGACCGCGACGACCCAGCGCACACCGAAGGCGAAGGCCACGAGCAGCAACGTGCTGAGCGGGCCGAGCGTGAGCCGCGCCGAGATCAGGGCGATCGTCGCGGCGAAGACGATCAGCATCGGTTGCAGCACCAGCCGGAACTGCTGCACACCGAAGTCGAATTCGACGCCGAACACCGACAGCCCGATCACCAGGCCGCCGAAAGCGAAGCCCTGAACCGCCCACAACACCCGGCCGTCGATGCGCGCGGGGTCGGGCCGGTTGTACCGGCCTTCGAGTTCGAGCAGCAACACGCCGATCAGCGACAGGCCCGCACCACCGATGAGCATCAGGTGAGTGGGCCCCCAGAGCGTGACATCCTGGCCGAACAGCCGATGCCAGATGTCGTCGAGCGGAAAACCGATCAGCGCGTACAGACCGGCACCGGCGATCAGGATGCCGCCCACGGGGGCGTACCAGTCGCGGGTGATCTTCACCGCGGCCCGGCCCGGCTTCTCGTCGAGCGGCAGGATGACGGCAAGCATGCCCGCCATGAAGAGGAAGAACAGGCCGACAAGGATGAAGTAGTGCGCCGGATTGGCCAGCGGTCCGGCGTCGCGGCCTTTGCCGACGTGCAGGCTCACATCCCAGATGAAGCCGAGAAACGCCGTCAAGATGGTCGCGAGGAACATCGCGATCGGGAGCGCCACCCAGCCCGGCCGGTTCATGATGCGCCCGCTGAAGTCGGCCAGCCGCTGCAGCCAGGTGATGCGGCGGGTCCGGTGCAGGTAGGCCACCCACAGCAGCACCGCACCGATCACCGCGGCCGCACCGGTCATGAGCGCGACCTGATCGAGGGCGGCGCCACCGCCTTCGGTGCCCTGCGCGACCGGCATCGTCGACGGAGCGGATATCGCTGTGGACACGGCAGTCCTCCGATGGGTCGAAGCGCCCGGTCGATGGGGTAACGAACAGTATCCCGAATTCCGCGCGGCGCCGATACCCCACGCGCGCAGGTCGCGGATCCGATCCTGCGCGCCGCGGGGAACGACGCCGTGGGTCAGCGTGTGGCGATGATCGCTGATCCGTGGCCGAACAGGCCCTGGTTCACCGCGATGCCTGCGCGGGCGTTGTCCACCTGGCGGCCCTCGGCCTGACCACGCAACTGCCAGGTGAGTTCGCAGATCTGGGCGATGGCCTGGGCGGGGATGGCCTCGCCGAAGCAGGCCAGGCCGCCGCTGGGATTCACCGGCACCCGTCCGCCCAAGGTGGTCGCGCCACTGCGCAGCAGAGCCTCCGCTTCGCCTGTCTCGCAGAGCCCGATGTCCTCGTACCAGTCCAGCTCCAGCGCGGTCGACAGGTCGTAGACCTCCGCCAGGGACAGGTCTTCGGGACCGATACCGGCCTCCTCGTAGGCGGCGTGGGCGATGGCCGACCGGAAGGTGCGCGAGGGCGGCTCGACGGCCACCGCCGAATCCGTCGAGAAATCCGGCAGATCGAGCACGGTCTTGGGGAACGTCGGCGTGACCGTCGACAGCGCGGAGATGCGCACCGGATCGGTGATGCCGTGGCGGCGGGCGTAGTCCACCGACGTGAGCACCAGGGCGGCGCCACCGTCGCTGGTCGCACAGATGTCGAGCAACCGCAGCGGGTCCGAGACGACCGCCGAGGCGGAGATCTCCTCGACCGAGACCTCCTTGCGGTAGCGGGCGTTCGGATTGTTCAGGCCGTGCCTGGAGTTCTTCACCTTGACGGCGGCGAAGTCGTCGAGGGTGGCGCCGTGCAAGGCCATCCGGCGGCGGGCGTACAGCGCGAAATAGATGGGGTTGGTGGCGCCGAGTAGATGGAAGCGCAACCAGTCCGGGTCGTCGCGGCGCTCGCCACCGACCGGCTGGAAGAACCCCTTCGGAGTGGTATCCGCGCCGACGACCAGCGCGACCTCGCACAGTCCGGCCAGGATCTGGGCCCGCGCGTTGGCGATGGCCTGCGCACCCGAGGCGCACGCGGCATAGCTGCTCGAGATCTGCGCACCCGACCAACCGAGCGCCTGCGCGAACGTCGCACCCGAGACGAAGCCGGGGTAACCGTTGCGGATGGTGTCGGCGCCGGCGATGTAGCCGACGTCGCGGTGGTCCAACCCGGCATCGGCCAGCGCCGCACGCGCCGCCACCAGACCGTACTCGACGAAATTGCGGCCCCACTTGCCCCACGGGTGCATGCCCGCGCCGAGGACAGCGATGTCGCGATCGTTCGTGTCAGTCATTGACCGGCCTCCACATCCACACCGTGTGCTCGGCGTCGTCGTCCTCGTACAGCGTGCCGACGGTCAGTTCGACCGGCATACCGACGGCGAGGTCGTCCACGGTGAGACCGCGCTCGACCTGCCCGAGAATCACCATCTGCTCCACCTCGAGCTCCACCGCCGCGACGACGTAGGGCACGAACGGATCGGCCGAGACGTAGGGCGCGGGCGGCTTGTACCGAGCGTCCGCGTACGACCAGATCCGCCCGCGCGTGGAGAACAGGTACTCGACGAGCTCGGAGCCGTCGTGGGCACCTGTGCACTGCGGATTGCGGCAGGCGAGCGTGTTCTTCGGGAAGTACGGCGTGCCGCAGTCGTTGCAGCGGGTTCCTTTGAGGCGTACCTGGCCGTCGTCCGCAGTGAACCAGTCAGCCACGGCGGGGCGTTGTTCTTTCTGCACGTGGCCGACGGTATAGGAACACGTTCTACTTTGGGGCGGAATTCCGATCCGGCGCCGCTCGGGCGGAGGTACGGTGAGCGCGTCGAGGATGCGATGACGTCGATCTGGAGTACCGCAGCGCGATGGGCACCAAAGCTATTGACCCGCAGTCGATCCGCAATGTCACGATCATCGGCGATCCCGCCGGGGCGACCCGGCTGACCCACCGCCTGCGCCGGTGCTTCGGCGACACGGACGACACCGTCCGCTGGTCGACGGACGGTGCCGAGCACACGATTCGCGTCGCCGCGCCGTCGAACGAGGCGCTCATCGCCGACCTGGAACGCTGCATTCGGGTAGCCGACGGAGTCGTCGTGGTCGTGAACGCCGCCGCGCACAGCACCCCACGGCTGGAAACCATGTTGCGAGTCGCCGACGACCATCAGGTCGCCCGCCTGTGCCTGCTCACCGGCCTCGACCGACCCACCGCCGATTTCGACCGCTGCGTTCGTACGATCACCGACACTCGCGGGGCAGCACCGCTGGCATTACAGGTCCCGGTCGGCACCGGAGACGGCTTCGACGGTGTCCTCGATCTGGTGTCGGCCGCGGCGCTCGAGACTGCCGGTAGCCGTGGAGAGTCCGCCGGGTGCTGGTACCGCGCGCTCGTCGAGACGCTGACCGAATCGTACTCCGCGGACTCCCTTTCGGCGCGGGACCTGCACAACCGCATCCGCCGTCGCACTCGCAACGGCGACGTCGTCCCCATCCTCTGCGACGCACCCAGCGCGAGCGACGACATCGCTGCCCTCCTGGACGCCGTCGTCCGCTACCTACCGTCACCCCTGTTCGTCTGCCAGCCGGAACATGCCCTCGACTACTGATCGACGAGGGCGTGTCCGGGTCAGTGCGCGGTGCCTCCGGTGGCCGGGGTGCGGCCGTGTTTCATCACCAGCGCGAGCGAAAGGGCGAGCACGGATGCCGCCGCGCAGACCCAGAAACCGAGCCGGTAGCCGTGGTCGCCGAACAGGTCGGGCAGCGGGGTCGCCGGTTGGGGTAGGCCGCCCACGCTCACCAGGGCGCTCACGCCGTTGTTGTGCAGGAACGCGGTGACGACGGCCAGGCCGATCGCCACGCCCATCGACTGCATGACCCCGAGCATGCCGAGACTCACGCCCTGCTGTTCCTGCGGCACCGCCTCGACCAGCAGGATCGGCATGCAGGCGTAGTACATGCCGAAGCCGACGCTGAAAATCGAGTTGACGACCAGGAAGTTGGTGGTGGTCAGTGGTAGCAGCGCGAACGCGATGCCCGCACCGGCGAAGATGATCAGGGCGACGATCAGGGGGAGCCGGGCACCGATTCGCTTGGCCAGCAGACCCGCGACCGCACCGAAGATCATCGTGATCACCGAACCGAGCAGGGCGATCCGGATCGCGAACTCGAGCAGGGAGTACCCGCTGCCGTAGGTGTAGCCGGGATCGAGGGCGACGCGCACAGCGTCGAGCGGTACCGCCTGACCCGTCAGGCGCTGGATCTCGGCCACCGTCGACTGCCCGATCCCCGCCGTGACGACGGAATCCGGTGGAGTCTGGGCCATGTAGGCGATGGCGTAGGAGACGATGCCGATCTGTAGCGAGGCCAGCAGCGCCCCGGCCAGGACCAGCGCGACGCGCGGGTGGAACAGCAACTTCATGTCCATGATCGGTGTCGCGACACGCTTTTCGATGACGACGAACAGGACGAGCAGGGTGATGCCCGCGACCAGCCAGAGCAGCGTGGTGGGCTTCGCCCAGCCCCAGTCGTGGCCCTTGTCGACGTAGATCAAGGTGAGTGCGGCACCTCCGGACAGCAGTGCGGCGCCGACGATATCGATCCGCTCGGGCACCCGCAGCTCGGACTCGGGCACGATGAACCAGACCAGCGGCAGCATCGCCAGGGTGAACGCCGCCAGCACCCAAAAAATGGCGCGCCAGCTGTGGTTGTCGACCAGGTAGCCGCCGAGGACCGGACCCGCGATGGAGGCGACGCCGAAGCCGGTCGCGGTGAGCCCGAGCGCCAACGGAATCATAGTGCGCGGCAGCAGATCTCGGATGAGGCCGTAGGCGATGACCGCGGTGGCGATGGCGGTGGCCTGCAGGCAGCGACCGAACAGGAAGACCGCCCAGTTCGAGGTGGTCGCGTCGAGTACGCAACCGATGACGAACAGGGCACCGCAGATGAGGAACATCCGCTTCTTGCCCCAGACGTCGCTCATCTTGCCGATCAACGGAGACGCGGCCGCGCCGATCAACCCGAAGACGATGATGGCCCAGTTGATGTCGGCCCCGACACCGGGGAAGCTCGGCGCGATCTTCTGTAACGCCGCCGCCACGATCGTGTACTGCATCGGGGCGATCTCGGAGAACAGGACGATCACCGCCAGCACGGTGAAAATCCTGGTGCGCGAGGCTCCGTCGAGCCGTCCGGTGTCGTTGTGGTCGTCTTTGTCGAGTCGAGGGGTACTGGTGGACATGGCCACGCTCCGTTGTTCGGTCGAGCAGGTCGAGCTGAGGGTCAGATGAGGGAAGCGGTGTGGGGCAGGTCGGTGACGGAAGTGCCTACGTGCACGGTGAATTCGCCGGGTTCTGTTTCCCAGCCGTCGGACCCCCAGTGCTGGAAGGCGCGGTCGGGCAGGTCGAGCGACACGGTGCGCGACTCGCCCGCGGCCAGGGTGACGGCGGCGAAGCCTGCCAGCCAGCGCACCGGCCGGTCCACCGTGCTGTCGGGGCGTGCGAGGTAGGCCT
Organism: Nocardia rosealba; assembly: GCF_020216065.1. GTDB lineage: Bacteria > Actinomycetota > Actinomycetes > Mycobacteriales > Mycobacteriaceae > Nocardia > Nocardia rosealba. The sequence continues at coordinate 1,242,913 of NZ_JAIWNA010000002.1, read as the reverse complement.
GGACGACATGTTTGCCGTCGCGGTCTCCGGTGTTGGTCACCGTGATCGAGACGGTGTGCCCGTCGACGACGAGGTCGTCGGTCGACCATGTGGTGTAGCCGAGGCCGTGACCGAAGGGGTAGGCGGGTTCGGTGCCCGCGCGCAACCACGCGCGGTAGCCGATGTGGATGCCCTCGGTGTAGTCGAGGACGCCGTCGACGGGTGTGGTGTTCAGGACCGGAACGTCGGCCATGGTCGCGGGCCAGGTGGTGGGCAGTCGGCCGCCGGGTTCGGTGGTGCCGGTGAGCACGTCGGCCAGTGCTGCGCCGAACTCCTGGCCGGGGAACCACGACAGCAGCACGGCGGCGACGTCGTCACGCCACGGCATCTCCACCGGCGCACCGGAATTCACCACCACGACGGTGCGCGGGTTGACCGCGGCGACGGCGGCGACGAGTTCGTCCTGGCGGCCGGGCAGCCGCAAAGACGTGCGGTCGATGCCCTCGCTCTCGATCTGCTCGGTCGTGCCGACCACCACCACGGCCACCTCGGCGGCGCGCGCCAGTTCGATCGCGGCCGCGAACTCCTCGTTGTCGTCACGCTGCGGACGCCGGATGCCGAGGGTGGCGCCGAGAATGATGCCGAGGCCCGGCATCGCGTCCTGAATGCTGGTCACTAGCCGCACCTCGACCTCCTCGCCGGCGGCGAGGGTGCGGGTCACGTGACGTTGGGGCGGGTCGAGCAGCGCTGCCGCCGGGTCGCCGGATTCCAGGGTCACGTTCTCGTCCAGCACGGTCTCGCCGTCGATGTCGAGCCGGACGTGGCCGACGCCGCCGAATCCGATCTGCCAGTCGCCGGCCATATCCGCGCGCAGACGTGTGCGCAACTCGATCGCGTTCGACTGCGCGGCCAGCGGTTCACCGAGCAGCACGAGACGGCTGGTGGTGCGGTGCTGGACGCCGAGTACGGTGCCGTCCTTCAGGTACCGCGCGGACAGGCCGGGTTCGCCGGTCTCGGGGTCGGTCATGATCGTCACCGGGGCGGGAATCAGGTCCTCGGACAAATGGACACCCGCGGTGTGGGTTATCGGCAGGCGCCCGGTCAGGCCCTCCACCGGGGTGCTGGTATGCCCGGGGATGACGGTGGCGCTGCCACCGCCGAGGAAACGTGGTTCGCCCGCGGACGGGCCAAGGAGGGCGACCGTCGTGTCCGGTGCCAGCGGCAGGACACCGTCGTTGCGGACCAGCACCATCGCCTCCGCGGCGACCCGGCGGACCAGATCCTGTGCCTGTTCGTCGCTGAAAACCGGGGTGGGCTGCGGGGTTCCGTTCAGCGCACCCACGCGCTGGGCGAAGCGCAGGATGCGGCGCACCTTGTCGTCGACGGCGGACTCGGCGATCTCGCCGGCGCGCACGGCGGCGGCCAGCGGTTCACCCCACAGGTGCGGCGGGCCCGGCATGCACAGGTCGGTTCCGTTCGCCGCGCTCTCGGTGCTGCGCACCGCCATCCAGTCCGACACCACCACACCGTCGAATCCCCATGTGCCCTTGAGCGGTTCGTCGAGCAGTGGGTTCTCGGTCATGGTGGTCCCGTTGACGGCGTTGTAGGCGTCCATGATCATCCAGGCGCCCGCTTCCACGGTGCGTTCGAACGGGTAGAGGTAGAGCTCGCGCAGTGCCCGGTCGTCGACGCGCACGTCGACGGTGAAGCGGTCGGTCTCGGAATCGTTGGCCACGTAGTGTTTCGGGCACGCACTGACGCCGTGCGCCTGCACGGCGCGCACGTACGCGTCGGCCATCTCGGCGGTGAGCAGCGGATCCTCGGAGAAGCACTCGAAATGCCTGCCGCCGAGCGGGGAACGGTGCAGATTCATCGTCGGGCCGAGCACCGCGTAGACGTCCTTGCGGCGGGCCTCGGCGGCGATCAGGGCGCCGATCTCGGTGAGCAGCGCCGGATCCCAGGTGGCGGCGATCGCGGTACCGGAGGGCAGGCTCACCGACGGGTCGCGTTCGTCCCAGTTCTCGCCACGCACCCCGGACGGCCCGTCGGACACCGGCATCTCGGCGAGTCCGATAGCGGGGTCACCTGCCATCCGGAACAGGCTCGCGCCGGAGATCAGCCGGAGCTTGCCGTCCAGATCCAGCTCGGTGAGCAGTTTCTCGATGTGGTCTTCCATGGAAGATGCAGCCTTTCGTCGGTCAGCGGGTGATGGTGCTGGCTTGATCGGACCAGTGTGGGTTGTGCAGGAGTTCGCCGGTGCCTGCCAGGAACGCGCCTCGGGCGACCTGATCGCCGCGCAGCCGGTCCATGAACCAGGCGGTCAGGTAGCCGAGATAGCGGTGCACGCCCTCGGTGCAGCCGAAGTTGGTGCAGTCGGGCTGGCCCTGGACGTCGTTGTGGTGGGCGCCCACCACCGCGGCGCGGGCCTTGGGTACGCCTGCGGGCATCGCGTCGTAGTACGCCTGCATCGACTGCAAACCGATCACCTCGGGTGGGAGCGCCTGCGTGGCCGGCGAGATGCCGTCGGCCGTACCGTTCACCAGCAGGACCGAGCCGGAGGTCACCGCGGTGGGATCGATGCAGGCGCTCTGGCCGTCGACGGTCGGCAGCGACGCGCAGGCCGCCGCCATCGGCATCTCGAGGGTCACCGCGGTGTCGACGAGGCCGCCGCCGCGGGTGAGCGCGTTGATCGCGCCGAGCCCACCCTGCGAATGGCCCGTGGCTCCGGCCGCGTCGGTGTCGATCTTGTTGTGGAAGACGCTGTTCGGGTCGCCGTTCTGGTCGCTCAGGTAGCGCACCGCGTCGAGCATCTGCGCACCGGTGCCGGTGTCGGTGCGATCGGCGGCGATGACCACGAATCCCCACGACGCGAGATGCGAGAGCAGGTACGCGTATTCGCGCGGGTGGGCCATGGTGCCGTTGCCCCAGGTGATCACCGGATGCACCACACCGCCCGCGCCGAGGTCGGCCGGATACCAGATGTCGTAGCTGTCGCCGGTGGACGTGCAGCAGTCGACACCGGTTCGTTGGGCCACCACCCACGGGCCGGGCGCGTGATAGGTGGCTTCGAGCGGTGCGGCGGGTCGGTACGGCGCCGCCGCTGCCGGCGTCACCCCGGTCGCCGCGGCGACGATCAGCGCGAGAGAGGTCAGCGCGGCCCGCGCACCATTGCGCGGGCGCCGACCGGACAGGACAGTTTTGTTGCTCACGATCTCGGACGATAGGGAGACCAACCGCTGCGCAAGGCCGGGCCGCGCCGTCTTGCAGACGGTTTGCAGACACCCCGCGCGGGGCGAGACCGGGGACGTATTGTCGAGGTGATGAGAAAGCCGATCCCAGTCGCGAACCTCGCGCAAGCGAATGATGTGCGGGCGCGCATCCGCATGGCGCGGCCGAGCGCCGGTGCGGCACGCGCATGAGCGAAGTGGGCTCGGCGCTGCGCGTCGCGCGGACAGCCGCCGGGATCAGCCTGCAGGGCATGGCCGCTCGCACGAACTACTCCAAGCCGTACCTGGGTCAGCTCGAGACCGGGGCGCGCGCGGTGCGCGCCGAGCACGTGGACGCCTACGCGTCGGCGTTGCACACGTCGCTGGATCACCTGCGTGACCGGCTGACCGTCGAATCGGTCGGCGAGCTCGACGACCTGCCTACCCAGCTGCGGTCGCTGCTGCTACCACCCGCCACGTACGCGCGCGCCGATTACCCGACCTTCTCCGCCGCCGAATTGGCCGCCGCCGAGCAGCTGGCGATATGGGCGCGAGGCAGGCAGTGGGGCGACGGGCAGGCGCCGCGCCGCGCCGTCACGGCGTGGTTGGGCGCGAATCTGCCTCGGTTGCAGCAACTTTCGGATTCGAACCGGTATGGGCGCGCACTCCGGATCGGTGCGGAACTGGCCGACATCGCCGCCGCCATGAGCTGGGATGTGGAGGACGTCGCCGCCGCGCGCAGGTACTCGGTCGATGCCGCGCGGCTGGCCCACGCCGCAGGCGACCCGGTGCTGACCGCCGCGATCCTCACCGAGTCGACCTGGCAGCTCCTCGACAGCGGCAGGCCCGCGGAAGGACTGGAGGTGGCTCAGCTCGCACAGTATCTGTCGCGCCGCACCGCGACACCCCTGTTGCGGGTCGCCCTCGCCGAACTCGAGGCCTACGCGAACGGCATTCTCGGCGAGCAGGCCGCGTTCCAGCGCGCGATCGTCGTCGCGGCGGAATGCCGTGGTGAAGCCGCCGAGGCCGCCCCCGCGGACAATGCCGCCGACCGCAGCCTCACCGCGGCCGCCATCGGCATGCTCCTCGGACCGCGTCGCGACTGGCCGGGGCCGGGGCAGCAGTCGCGGCTGCTCGGCCACAGCTACCGTCAACTCATCGCGACTCGCCCCGACCTGGCCCGCATCGCCTTCGGTGATGGCCACCCGCCGCTGTCGCGGGAAGTCCTGACACCGGAGATGGCCGCGATCTCCTCGGCTCGCCTGCGGTTGATGCTCGGCGAGCCCGAACGCGCGGTCGAGGAGATCGGTCCGGCATTGTCGCTGAACCCGGGTCCGACCGGCCGCACAGCCGCCCGGCTTTCGGACTTTCTGCACGAGTCGGTCGAATTCGCGGCCGTCCCCGCTGTCGTCGAGGTCCGCGCTGCGATCCGCGACATGGTCACGCATTCGTGAGCGCGGTGCCCGGCGTCAGTGCCGGGTCTACGCGGCAACCGTCAGCGAAGCCGGTGACGACCGGCAGACCGCGCATCCAGCTGACTCAGCCCGTCGCGGCCGCACCGTACCGGGCGATCAGCAGACCGATGATTCCGGACTCCTGGCTCTGCGTGCTGATCATGTCGCGCGCGGCCTGCTCGACCGGGCCGCCGGTGGACAGCTCGTCGAAAGCCTGGGCCATGGCGACGCCGCCCTGGTGATGGCGGTACATCAGGCGCAGGAACATCATTTCCGCCTCGGCTCCCCGGGCCACGGCGAGGGCGTCGAGGTCGGCGCGAGTGGCCATGCCGGGCATCGTCGTGGCGCCGGCATGCCGGTGACCGGTGGGCATCCACGACATCGGGTGCGCGCTGGTCGGGGTCGTTCCGGCCAGCCGGAGCCAGCCGAGCATCATGCCGATCTCGAGGCGCTGGGCGTCGGCGATCTGGTCGGCCAGCCGCCGCACCGCGGGGTCGACGTCGGGCGCGAGGCGCTCGACCATGGTCAGCGCCTGTTGATGGTGACCGGTCATGTCCTGCACGAAACCGATCTCGGTCGATGTCAATACCGGTGCGGCCGTGGGGGTCTCGGATACCACGAGCGGTCGCAGGGCCGCGCCGATCACCAGCAGGAGCAGGATCGACGTGGCGGCACCGAGCACCACCCGCGGCGTGCTTCGTCGGTAACCGACCGCGGCGGACACATCGCGTGTAGGCATTCGCTCGCTCATGAGCCGACGGTCGAGCGCTGGTCGGCGGGCGGGGTGTACACCTCGGGTGACAATTCCAGGGTGAGCAGGCCGTTGTCGGCGCAGGCGGCCCACAGCTGGTTGCCACGCCATTCGGGGGCCGAGAAGCACCAGTCCGTGGACAGGTCACCGAAGGCCACGTCGCCGGTACGCGAGCTGGTCGCCTGCTCGGGATCGAAGGCGCCCGACTCGACGGCCTGCATCACCGATGGCGCGCTGAGGAGCGGGACACCGATGATCGAGGCGAGAGCGTGCGGGGAGTTCCACAACTCGCTGTTCTGGCCGGTGCGTGCCGGTGGGTTGAAGTAGGCGATCTCGCGCACCTGGAACGGATCGCGCACATCGAACACCCGGATGCCGGAGGAGATCCAGCCGCAGGCGAGCGCGGTGGGATTCACCGGCCGGTCGGCGGAGCAGTAGTGGGCGTCGTAGGCGAACAACGATCCACCCATGCTGGAGGCCATCGCGCTGTCGCGGTGCTGCGAAAGATTGATCTCCAGCTTGATCGTGTTCACCACGCGCGGCTGGGTGTCGTCGGAGATGTCGATGAGTTTCACGCCGCCGGAGCCCGCCTCGTCGGCGCTGAACAGGTACGGCACGCCGTTGTAGGTGACCGGCACGTTCTGCTGGGTCGCCCAGCCGTCGGTCCAGGTGAGCTGGGCGATGATCGGCACCTGGGGGTCGGGATCGCGCCGCTGCACGGCGGAGGTGTCGAGGATCGTGAGCCCACCCATGTTGTCGGCCAGATACATCCGGTTGCCGTCGGCGCGCAGGCCCATACCGTGCATGGACTTGCCGGGCATGCCCTGCCAGATCACGCGGGGCAGAGCCGGATCGGTCAGGTCGACAGCGCTGACGATGCCGGGAACGACCCCGGACGCCCAATAGGTGCGGCCGTCGGGGGAGAAACCGCCCTCGTGCGCCGTGATCTGCACCGGCAGGGTCGGATCGGTGCCCGGGCCGGGGTTGAGCAGACGCGGGTGCGCGCAGTCGGAGATGTCGTAGACCGAGATCAGCCCCGCGCCGGTGAACGCGGGAACCCCGGTGCCGACCAGCAGCTTTCGCTCGGCGTTGACCTTGAGACTCTCCCAGGTTCCGGCCAGCATCGCGGGTTCGGTGAGCGTGGTGGTGAGCACCGGATTCGCCGGATCCGCGACGTCGATCACCTGCACGCCTTGCGCCGGGCCGAGCAGGTTGCCGGGGAAGAAGCTACCCAGATAGACGCAGTGGTCGAATTGCGTCGAGGTGATCCCCGCGCCGCGACCCGCGTAGCCGCCGATACGGGTGATGTTGCACCGGTAGCCCTGGGTACTGCGGCCGCTGTCACGGTCGGCGGCCGGCACGTCGCCCTGCAAGCCGGGTTCGGGAAGCGCGTCGCCGGTGCAGGCAGCCCGGGCGACAGCTGTGTCGGCGATGTCGCGACTCTCCAGCACCCGCCCTGAGGAGTCCGGTTGTGCGGTGCCGATCGCGGCGGGGACCAGCAACGCGGCGGCCGCGGCGACGAGCAGACGTCGATAGAGGGTTCTCATTCCGTACTTTCGTGATGGAGGGCGAGGGTGACCAGGGCCGCGGCCGTCTGGCGGCAGAAATGTTCGCCGTCCTCGTCGCCTCGGGTGAGTGCGCGCAGCAGGGTCGCGCCACGCAGGAATTCGAAGAGCAGGTCCGGATCGCAGGCAGGGGAGACCTGGCCGGTTTCGACGGCCGCATCGATGGTGGCGCGCAACGCGACTCGCGCCATGCCCTCGCCGCGGTCGCGCAGTCGCCGGTAGCTCTGTTCGTCGTCGTGGTAGGCCGAGAGCAGGCCGGGGATGCCGGAGCGGGCCGCGGGATGGGTGGCGGCGGTGAAGAACAGCCGGGTCCAGGCGAGCAGGTCCGCGCGGATGTCACCGGTGGGCTGCGGGACCACCCCGGTGTCGAGCGCGAAGATCGCGTCCTCGACGAGGTGGATCTTGTTCGGCCACCGACGGTAGATCGAGGTGGCGACCACTCCCGCGCGGCGCGCGACGCCCTGAATCGTCGTGGCCTGAAAACCCTGCTCTACCAGCAGTTCCTGCGTGGCGCGCAGCACTTGCTCGTCCAGTTGTGGGTCCCGTGGACGACCGCGGCCCTGGCGGTTCTCGATCTGTTCGGTCACCGATCACTCCTCCTTCGACGTCGGCAGAGCGTAGCCGAGATCGGATCTTTTTAAAAACGCTACATGGTGTATTTGAATTCGCTAACTTGAAACCTGTTCCGCCCCCCACTCGTGAAGGACCCCCATGCTGACTCCCCAGGACGAACTGCTGTGCCACCAATTGCCGACGACCTTCGACCACGTCGTCCAGAGCGACCTGCGCTGGACCGAGCGCGTCGTGCTCTACGGCTTCGACACCACCGGCCGGGTGAGCGTCATGACCGGCATGGCGCGCTACCCCAACCGCAATGTCATGGACGCCTACGCGATGGTCACCATCGACGGCAAGGCGCATGTGGCGCGCCTGTCGCGTGAGATCGGCGGCAAGTACGACGACCTGGGCGCCTGGCAGGTGGGCCCCTACCGCTACGAGATCACCGAGCCGCTGCGCGGGGTGCGCGCGAGCCTGGGCGACAACGAGCACGGACTGCGCTTGGAGCTGAACTTCAGCGGTCAGTTCCCCGCCTACGAGCAGGAACCCGCGTTCTTCCGCACCCGCGGGCGCGTCCGCGAGGACGCGCGACGCTACTACCAGAACGGTGAGATCTCCGGCTGGCTCGAGGTCGACGGTCAGCGGATCGACATCGACCCGAGCACCTGGTGGTTCGGTCGCGATCACTCGTGGGGCACCAGGCACGGCGGTGGCGGCGGCAGCCTCGGCGAGGGCAGCGGTCTGCAGCCCTCGGAGATCCCGGACGGTGTCCTGTACTTCATGGGCATCTTCCAGTTCGGCGACGAGCTGGTCCATTTCGCTCAGCGCGAGACCGCCGACGGGCAACGCTGGCACTTCGAAGGCTCCATCCAGCAGCCCATCGAAGCGCAGGCGCCGACCGTGCCGATCATCGGCGTCACCCACGACCTGAAGTTCCGCGACGACTTCCGCATCGTCACCGAGGGCGCGTTCACCACGACCGCCGCCGACGGCAACGTGCGCACCTTCTCCGTGACGGCGCTACACGATTTCTGGCCGGGCCTGGCCGGCTACGACATGTACCGCGGTTACGCCTCCGGTATCTGGAAGGGCGAGTCCTACAGCGACGGCTTCACCGTCGACCTGACCGAAACCGGGGAGCTGCGACAGGTCAGCATGCTCACCGAGACCTTCTGCAAGGTCGAGAGCAGTGACGGGAAGGTCGGCTACGGCTTGGTGGAGATGGTGTTCATGGGCCGCAACGCCCGCTACGGGTACGAGGGCTACTGATGACCGCTCGACCCACGGCAGCAGACCTGCCGACCGCCGTCGTGCCCGTCCTGCGCGAGGAGTTCCCCGACGCGCGCTCCGCCCGGGTATCGAACTGGACGGCCAGCCCGCGCGGGCTGGCGACCGAGACGTTCCTGTTCGACCTGGAACGCGACGACGCCGAGCAGGTGTCGCTGGTGCTGCGCCGCCCGCCCGAGGTCGCGCTGTTTCCCGACTACGACCTGCTCCGGCAGGTGCTGGTCATGCGCAGGCTCGCGGGCACCGGCCTGCCGGTACCCGCTGTCCGCTGGCTGGATCGCGGCACCGAGGCGCTCGGCAGCCCGTACTTCGTGATGGACCGGATCGAGGGCTGCGCGCCCGGTGACCTGCCGTCCTATCATTCGGCCGGACTGTACTTCGATGCCGAGCCCGCCGAGCGGGAAAAGATGTGGTGGGGTTGCGTCGACACCATCGCCGAGATCCACCAGCTCGACTGGCGCACCCTGAATCTGGACTTCCTGGCGTTCCCGCAATTCGGCACGAAGCCACTCGAGCAGATAGTCGGCTACGTCGGCGCCGCCCTCGACTGGGCGTCGACCACCGCGCCACCAGCGCTGCGCCGTGCGGTGGACTGGCTACGCGCGAATTCGTACGAACCCGACCAGGTCACGCTGTGCTGGGGTGACGCACGCATGTCGAACATCCTCTACGACACCGAATTCCGGGTTGTCGGCGTGCTCGACTGGGAGATCTCCTACATCGGCGACCACGAAGCCGACCTCGCCTGGATGCTGTTCCTCGACTGGGCGTGTTCGGAATTCCAAGGCACCGAACGGCTTCCGGGCACACCGACCAGGCAGCAGACCATCGCCCGCTACGAGGAACGCAGCGGGATGAAGGTGCGCAACCTGCGCTACAACGAGATTCTGGCGGCGGCCCTGCTCAGTATCCCGCTGCTGCGGATGGCGCACCGGTTGCAGCTGCCGCCGGAGGTCGATGTGACGGCGTTCTGTGTCCAGCGGATCGAGCAGTTGCTGGCCGAGGACTGATTGTGGTCACGGGTCGCGGCAGCGCCGAATAACGTTACAGTCTAGTATGTAATGGTGACCTCGGAATCCTCGCCGCGACCCGGTCGGCCGCGTGACGCCGACAAAGACCTCGCCGTGCTCATCGCCGCCCGGCAGCTGCTCGCCGAGGTGGGGTATCCGCAGACCACGGTGGTGGCGATCGCCAAGCGCGCCGGCGTCAACACACCGGCGATCTACCGGCGCTGGCCGACTCGGCAGGCCTTGCTGGAGGAGGCCATTCACGGTCCCGGCGCGTACGCGCCGCCGGAACCGACCGGCGATCTGCGCGCCGACCTGGCGACCTGGGTGCGCATTTTTCTCGCCCGTGCGGACAGCCCGGCGGCGCGCGCCGGAGTGCCGGGTCTGCTGGCCGACTCGCAGACCGAAGAGGCGCGGCGACGGCTGCTGGCGATCGGTGCGCCGGTACGCAAGGCCTTCGCCGAGTTACTCGCGGGGGCGGTCGACGACGCTCGGCTCGCGCCCGGCGTCGATCCGGAGCTGGTCTTCGAGATCCTCGCGGGGACAACGACATTCCACGCGCTGTCGCGAGGCGGTGAAGACGCCGAGCGGTTCGTGACGCGCATGGCGGACGCGTTGTACGTGCTCGTGAACCCGCGCTGAACCGTCGCTCGCGGCGAATTCTCCCCTGGTCGCGCCATAACGTTACATGCTACTATGTAATTATGATCGCAGTACTTCCGCAGTTCACGGCGGACCGATGAAGGTCGATCTCCAGCTCGACGCCCGCCCCGACGAAGTCGTCTCCCGCACTGCCGAATTGACCGCGTGTGGCGCCGACGGCCTGTTCACCTTCGAAGGTCCCCATGACGCGTTTCTGCCGCTGATCCTGGCAGCCGGCGGTGCCGAACCTGTCGACCTGATGACCAACGTCGCCATCGCACTGCCACGTAGCCCGCTGCACCTGGCGCACGCGGCCTACGATCTGCACCTGCTCAGCCGTGGCCGGTTCCGGCTCGGACTCGGTTCGCAGACTCGCGCGCACATCGACAAGCGGTACGGCGGCCAGTGGTCGCGGCCCGCGGCACGGATGCGCGAGATCGTCCAAGCGGTCAAGGCCGTCCTCGACGCGTGGCAGAACGGGACCGCGCTGCGCTTCGAAGGGGAATTCACCCGGCACACCCTGATGCCGCCAACCTTCGATCCCGGCCCTAATCCGTATGGGGTGCCGCAGATCTGCCTCGGCGCGCTCGGCCCGATCATGACCAGAACCGCGGCCGAGGTGGCCGACGGGCTGCTGGTCATGCCGTTCAACAGCGCACGCCATTTCGCCGAACGCACCGTGCCCGCCATCGAGGAAGGGCTCGAGCGTGCCGGGCGGGCGGCCGCCGACCTGGCGATCTACCCGCAGGTGATCGTCGCGATGGGCCGGACGCCGCGCGAGCTCGAGTCCGCCGCCGTCGGGGTACGGCGGTTGCTCGCCTTCTACGGATCGACCCCCGCTTACCGCCCGGTCCTCGAGGTCGAGGGATGGGGTGAACTCCAGCCCGAACTGAACGCGCTGTCCAAGCGTGGCCAGGTCGGCCCGATGACGGAGCTGATCGACCACCACATGCTGCGTACGCTCGCCGTCTATGGCACGCCCGAGGAATGCGCCGACCAGATCGTGGCACGTTTCGGCCGGGTCGCCGACCGGATCTGCTGCTATTTCCCCGGTTACACCGCTCCGGACGCGCAGATCAGGGACCTGGTCACCGCATTGCAGGTCGTATGAGCGGCGTCCGGATCGAGATCTGCGACGGCGTCGCCGTGGTGACTCTCGATCGACCGCAGCGCCGCAATGCCTTCACCGCCGCGATGGGTCACGCGCTCGGCCGGGCCTACCGCGACCTGGATGTCGACGCCGCGGTCCGGGTGATCGTGCTGACCGGTGCCGCCCCGGCCTTCTGCGCGGGAGCGGACCTGGGCGGCGGAACGGCCACCTTCGACGGTCCCGACCGCGCCACCTTCTCCGCCTCACCGGTCGACCCGCCCGCCTTCGCCCTGCGAAAGCCGGTGATCGCCGCGGTGAACGGACACGCCATCGGCATCGGGCTGACCCTTGCCATGCAGGCCGACATCCGTCTGGTCGCCGACGACGCCCGCTACGCCGTTCCCCAGGTGCGCCTCGGTGTCGTGCCCGACGCGATGGCGCACTGGACGGTGGCCAAGGTCGCCGGGATGTCCGTCGCCGCCGACATCCTGTTGTCCGGACGCACTTTCGACGGCGTCGAAGCGGTCCGGCTCGGCCTCGCCAGCCGGTGCCTGCCCGCGGCCGAAGTACTGCCCGCCGCCCTCACGATGGCCACCGACATGGCCACCTACGCCTCGCCGACGTCGATGGCAGCGAGCAAGCGACTGCTGTGGGACGCCGCGATCCACGGCTATGGCCCCGCCAGGGTCGCCGAGCTCGAAACCGAACTGCACCTGCGCGTGATGGGCAGCCACGATGCCGTGGAAGGGATGCGCGCCCGGCTCGACCACCGCGCCCCGGTCTGGGCCGCGTTGTCGAGCGAGTGCCAGGACCGAACGCCGTCGTGACCTTTCCAGCCTTCAGGAGCCGCAGATGTCCCTAGCCGTAGACCCCGACCAGCAGGCACTTGCGGAATCGGTCGCCGCCTTCGCCCGCAAGCTCGCACCGCTGTCGCGGACGCGTGAACACCTCGCCGACTACTCGACCGGCGCCGGACCGTCCGACACCTGGACAGCCCTGTGCGATCAGGGATTACACGCACTGCACCTGCCTGCTGTCTACAGTGGCGACGAGTGCGGGCTGGACACCCTCGTAGTGGCGGTCGAGCAACTGGGCGCGGCCCTGTTCCCCGGCCCGTACCTGCCGACTGTGACCGCGAGCGCGCTCGCTACGGCGGCGACGGACGCCCCGGCACTGTTGACGGCGTTCAGCGCGGGCATGACCGGATCCGTCGTCACCGGCGCAGGACTTCGCGCCGAACCCGACGGAGACAGCTGGGTGGTATCAGGGACCTCCGATCCGGCACTCGGTCTGCCCGGCGCCCAACGGGTGGTGGTGCGGGCCGACATCGACGGCGCGGCGAGCCTGTGGTTCTGGTTCGACCCCGCCGACACGGTTCCGTCGGGCTCGTCGGCCCACGTGACCACCGCCGAGGCCGTCGACCTGACCCGCTCCCTGGGACGCCTCGCATTCGACGCCTATCGGGTGGCGCCGGCGAAGGTGCTCGACGGCATCGACCCAGCCCTCGCCCAGCTGTGGATGACCACCCTGGCCGCGGCGGAGGCGACCGGAATCTGTCGCCGGCTGCTGGACACCACCGTCGACTACATTCGCGTCCGGCACCAATTCGGCCGCCCGATCGGTAGTTTCCAAGCGGTACAGCACAAGACGGCACTGATGCTGGTCCGCGCCGAGGTGACGACCGCGGCGACCTGGGACGCCGGTCGCGCCGAGTCCCAATCCACCGAGCAGCGCCTTCTCGCCGCCGCGAGCGCCGCGCTGACCGCCCTACCCGCCGCGATCGATCAAGCGGTGGACTGTGTGAGCCTGCTCGGTGGCATCGGCTTCACCTGGGAACACGACGCCCACCTGTACTGGCGGCGGGCGATCGCATTGGCCGCCGTGATCGGGGGCGAGGACGCGTCGGCGCGCGAACTGGGACAGCAGTGCCTGCGTGCCGAGCGCGATTTCACGTTCGTCACCGCCACGACCTCGCCGACCCTGCGTTCGACCGTGGGTGCCGTGCTCGACGAGGTCGTCGCCTTGCCCGACGACGAGATCCCCTCGGCGGGTTGGGCTCCCGCGCGCGGCGGATCCCGTCGTACGCGGCTGGCCGCCGACGGCCTGGTCGCCCCGCACTACCCACCCCCGTACGGACTCGGCGCCGGTCCGGCCGAACAGGCTGTGATCGCCGACGAATTCGCGCGCCGCGGTCTCGCCCAACCCGAGCTCGGAATCGGCGGATGGGTGCTGCCCACCCTGATCGAACACGGTGACGACGAACAGCGCGCGCGGTTCGTCACCGACACCCTGCTCGGCCGGATCATCTGGTGTCAGCTGTTCTCCGAGCCGGGAGCGGGTTCGGACTTGGCGGGGCTGTCCACCGCCGCGCGGAAGGTCGCGGGCGGGTGGGTGATCACCGGGCAGAAAGTGTGGAATTCCCAAGCACAGGAAGCGGATTGGGCGGTCTGCCTGGCTCGCACCGATGCGACTGCGGCCAAACACGCGGGCCTGACGTACTTCCTGATTCCGATGGACGCCGATGGTGTCGTCGTCCGCCCGCTGCGTCAGGCCACGGGCATCTGGGAGTTCAACGAGGTCTTCCTCGACGAGGTCTTCGTGCCCGACAGTCAGGTGGTCGCGAATCCCGGTGACGGTTGGCGGATCGCGGTCACCACCCTGTCCAACGAACGATTCGCCATGGGCTCGGCCACCTTCGGTCACGGCTCGAGCGCTCTGGTGCGCCGGCTGCTGGATTCCGGTGACCACGCGGGCACTCGCGACGACGTGGTGCGTGTCCTCGGCCGCAACGCCGCACGCGAGCTCTCGGTCGCCGCACTCACCCTGCGCAATGCCGTAGCGGGGACGAACGGTATCGCTGACGGCGACACCGCGGGCAACAGTGTTCGCAAGGTCTGGCACGCCATCGCTCAGCGCGATGCCGCGCGTGCCCTGGTCTCTGTTCTCGGGCCGCGCGCCGCCGTAGGCCACCCCGAACAGCCCTACACCTTCGACTTCCTCGGCCTGCCCGCCATCCTCTTCGGTGGCGGCACCATCGAGATCCAGCTCGATATCATCGCCCGCCGAGTGCTGAAATTGCCCCGGTGATCACCGGACCGGGCTCCCGCGCGTAGTGCGGTGCGTAGCCCGCGCCGGATGGTTCCCGGCTCGGCGGGGACCGCGGTGGCGAACTTGCGTTCGGATGCGGTTTCGGGTGCGTCGTCGGTGGTTGCCAGCAGGAAGGTGTCGGGGAGGGCCAGTTTGTTGATCGTGCGCAGGGTGAGCAGGTACTGCCGGGGCAGCGGGCCGGTGGTGTAGGGCAGGTCGTATTTGTCGCAGAGTGCGCGGACCCGAGTTGCTATCTCGGCGTAGCGGTTGCTCGGCAGGTCGGGGAAAAGGTGGTGCTCGATCTGGTGGGAGAGATGGCCGCTGAGGAAGGCCAGGATCGGGCCGGCGTCGAAGTTGGCGGAGCCGAGCATCTGGCGCAGGTACCACTCGCCGTGCGTCTCGTGCTCGATCGCTTCCGGGGTGAATTTCTCGGCGCCGTCGGGGAAGTGGCCGCAGAAGATCACGACGTAGGCCCAGAGATTGCGCAGCGCGTTGGCGGCGATGCTCGCGGTCAGGGTGCGGCGCCAGCGTCGTCCGCTCAAGATCGGGAAGAACACGTAGTCCTTGGCCGTCTGCCTGCCGATCTTGCGGACCAGCGCCCGGGTGTGCGCGGTCTTCTCGGTGGCGGTCGCGGAGCGGTCGCGTTCGGAATACAGCCCGTGCAGGGCGATGCCCCATTCGAAAGTGGCTGCCAGGAGCAAATTCTGCAGCGGTTGCAGGAGCAGGCGTGGTCGCCACTGCTGGTCTCTGGTCACCCGGATGACGCCGAATCCGACGTCGTCGTCCATCCCGACCACATTGGTGAACATGTGATGGCGGTAGTTGTGCGAGTAGCGCCATTGTGACGACACCCCGGCCATGTCCCATTCCCAGGTGCGGGAATGGATCTCGGGATCGTTCATCCAATCCCATTGGCCGTGCGACACATTGTGGCCGATCTCCATGTTCTCGATGCTCTTGGCCGCGGCCAGCGCCGAGGTGCCGACGAGCCAACCCAGTCGTGAGCCGGTGCCCGCCAGGAGCAGTCGCGCACTCGCGTCGAGGATTCGCTGGAAGGCGATCGTGCGCCGGATGTAGTCGGCGTCGGGGGTGCCGCGCCGCTCCTCGATGTCGCGCCGGATCGTGTCGAGTTCCTCGCCGAGGGCTTCGACATCGGCTCTGCTCAGGTGCGCGTAGACCGCGACTTCGGTGATGGCCATGATTCCTCACTGGTCGTACCGCTGATTCTACGTCCATCTACAGCAGACGTCTACAGCGTAGACTAACGGTATAGACGCACACGGTGACCGCTGTGTGACGGAGTCGGCGGGAGCCGGGACAGGAGCGCCGGATCATGACGCGAACATCGGCCGGACGTGTTCCCGGACCGCATTCGGATGCCTCGACGACCTGGTGGCCGCACGGCTCGGATCTGACCGCCGAGCTGCCCGATCTGCTGGCGCGGCTCGAGCCCCGGCGCGGCCCGGTGCATCGACTCAGCTACAACATCGACGAATGGCCCGCTGCCGCACGGACTTTCGATCATCGAGGTCATCGAGTGCGCTTGGACGGCTACCACTACATGCGACCGCACACGGTCGATGTGCTCGGCGTCGACGGCCACTGGTTACACCTGCGGGTGGTCCCGGCCGACATCGACGGCGAGTCCGCCGAGCAACGCTGGGAGTCCGAGGGTGGGGCCGAACCCGACAGTGATCAGCCCGAGAGGTGACTCAGGGTCGCGGTGAGGCCGGTGAGGAGGATGTCCAGGCCTCGCTCGAGTTCGGCCGCGCCGTCGTAGGCGGCCAATATCGGTGCGAGCTCACGCACCAGGGGGAACTCGGTGATCGGCAGCCGATGCAAGCCGAGCCGCAGGACCTCGTCCGATTCCTCCGGCCGCTCGATCACCTCTTGGAGCTCGTTGAGTACGTGACCGTAGAGGAATCCGAACAGCGCGCGGTAGACGTGCAGCGCGTCGGCGCCGGAGAACCCGGCATTGGTGAGCAGTCGCAGGATGTTCTCGAGCGGCCGGACCACCGCGATCGGGCGCATGCCGAGCGGGGTCGACAGCGGCCGGGTCACCAGCAGCGGGACGACATTCGGGTGGGCCAGCGACAACGCGCGGAAGGAGCGCGCCACCGCGCGCAGCTGTGCCGCCCAGTCCGGGTCGCCGGCATCGACCACCAGCTGTTCGAACACCATCTCGGCCACGCCGTCGAGCACGGCGGCCTTGTTGGGCAGGTGACGGTAGATCACCATCGGGTCCCGGCCGACCGCTTCGGCCAGCCGCCGCATCGACAGTGCGTCGACGCCGTCGCGATCGACGATCATGAGCGCCGCGGTGAGCACAGACTCCCTGGTCACCGCGTTGGCGGGACGGCGGGCGCCATCTGTCGAATCCTCGGCCACGAGGGCACCTCCGTCTGATCCAGTTTCGTTGCCAGTGTAGACCTACAGCGTTGACAAGCAAGCTGCCCAAGGCGTCTACTGGAGGATGTACAGGTCCCCGGAGCTGATACCGATTCCTCGGATCCCGGCCGAAAGGACCGATCGTCATGCGCCTTCGCGAAAGCCGTCATCCCGACGCGGCACCCGCCCGCCACGAGGTTCCCCCGCTCTATACGCCGCGACTGCGGATACGGGCGCGTTCTGCGGCCGGCCATTACATCGACGGTGCCTGGTGGCCGCGCTCGGACGACCTGTCGGCCGAACTGCCCGACTTGCTCGCCGTGCTCGGGGTACGGCTGGGCCCGGTCTGGCGCGTGGTGTACGACCCCTCGTGCTGGGCGTCCGCACCCTCTCGGATCACCGTCGCGGGGGAGACCGTCCGGCTCGATGCCTATCACTTCGAGCTGTGGAACACGATGTACGTGTTCGGGCGCGACGCGGCCATGATGGTGCTGCAGGTGATCCCCTCCGGCACCGACGCCCGAATCGCCCACGAATCCCTGATGGCCGCGGCCGAAGCCGACCCCGAGGACAGCCCGCCCCCCGCCCTCGATCCCCAGGCGACAGACACTGCGGACAGCGATCGGCAACCGTTCGGAGAACCGACCCGGACGCCGCGACTCCTGTTGCGCGGCACCGAAAGTCATGCCGAGCTGTTCGACGGCGCGTGGTGGCCGAGGACGGAGAACCTCACCGCCGAACTCCACGATCTGATCAGCGCCCTCACGCCCCGCCTGGGCCGGACGGCGCGAATCAGCTTCGACTGGAACGTGACCAGCCGCAACCAGCGCCGCATCGACCGCCCCGACGGTGTCGAACTGCGGGCCCCCGACATCGGCCAGCTTCCCGACACCATGCACCTCGCCGGCGCGAACGGCGTCCACCTCACCCTGCTGGTGATCCCCGCGGACACCCCGATCGACGTGGCGAACGCCCAGCTCCTGCACGCCGTCGGCCGAGTCGGCCCCCATCCGCCGACCACCGGCTGACTCGGCGTCGGAGAACACCCGTCACGAGCCGGCGTCGGGAGTACCAGGCTTGCCGGATGTGCGGACCCACGACGACGGCCTGCAGGGCTGATGCGGAATCAGGTCGAGATCAGCTCTGGTCGAGGTAGTTTTCGACGGCCGTGCCGACGGCGCGGGCGACGGTGGTAAGCGCTTCGGGTGAGGTGGTGTTGTCCGGTGTATCGGCCGGGGTGTGGAAGGCGGGAGTGATCCCGACGAACGACATCAGCGGCGCGGGGCTCGCATCAGCCCACAGTTCGCCTTCGCCGAACCACTTCGGCGGGTTGAGGATCGGTGCCAGCCCGGCCGTGGCGAGGGCCTTTTCCACCGGGCCGTAACGGCTTTCGTCCATCCTGACGAACAGCGAACGCCCGACGGTCGGGAGGTGGTGCGGGTCGGTCACCGATGGTGCGAGTTCGAGGGGTGCCTCGGGTGCTTTCCGCACTCCCAGTGCGACATTGGCGCCCAGATGCACGATCAGCGCGGGATCCATGTCGAAGGTGCGCAGGTAGTGCTGCAAACCGATGTGGTGCAGGATCTCGTGTCCGGGCGCTCCGACGACGACCACCGGGTGCCGTCCGGCGAAGCGCTCCGCGAGAGCGAACGCGACGGCGATGCCGGTCGCGCGTTCGGCCGCGCATCCGAACCAGCCACTGAGCGGTGTCGCGAGTAGGAGGGGCGCGGCGTCGGCGTTGTCCGCGGCGAAGGTGGCGATCACGTTCGTGCTCGAGGCCGCGACTGTCTCGGCAGAGAAGCGCAGGTGGACCGATGTCGAGGCGAGGTCGTCGGCCACCCGGCCGGGGACCAGGACCACCGGCATCCGGCCGACGACGGTGGGATACCGGTTGGGCATCACCAGCTGACCCAGCGGGTTGAGAGTCGCGATCACCGCGGCAGACGCACCCGCATTCTCCGCAGCCGTGATCGCGGCGTCGAGGTCGGTGGAAGTGCGGTCGCCCTCGGTCGCGTGCACGGCGGCCGTATACGGGGAGTCGGTCTCGAGCACGCCGACGCTCTGGTAGTACAGCGCGTCCGACTCGACCGGCTCTCCGTCGATGGTCACCTGGGTATTCGCGACGTAACGGTCGAACGTGAATCGCTGGTATTCGATGCTCGCGCCCAGGCTGGTCAGCTCGTCGGCGAACAATGCATTGGTGTCGTGGTCGACGTCGGTGCCGACGCGATGCTCGCCCATGCTCGCGTACTTCTCGACGAACTCGTAGAGCCGAGTCCCATCGGCCCATGACCCCGGTGACGAGCTCATCGGCTTGCCACCACCCGGATCACCGGCGGGTGCACGAGGCTCCGGCCGACCACGCAGTATCGCTCGGTGAGTTCGGCGAGTTTCGCCAATGCGGCAGCGTCGACGTCGGCCGAGGTCGTGACGGTGATCGTCACCCTGATCGGCGATACCCCGACTTCGGCGGTCCGGTCGATACCGAGGGTGCCGGCGGCGTCGAACGACCCGGTCGCCTCCACTTCGGCGCCGGTGATGGGCAGCGCCATGGCGGTGGCGACGCTGCGGCAGGTCACCCCGGCGCAGGCGGCCAACGCCTCGAGCAGCATGTCGCCGGAGCAGGCATCCGAACCGTCACCACCGGTCGCCGGATGCAGCCCGGCGCGCACTGGTCCAGCGAATGTCCGCACGGTGCAGGTGATGCCGGGGTCGGCGAACGAACCCGCCGCACGCAGTGGCGTGACTGCAGCGGCCCGGTCGTCCCGGTAGCGCTGTTTCACCGCAGCTTGCAGGGCTTTCAACTGCGCCACCGTGGTCATCTGCCAAGCGTAGTCCGCTGCGACGGTGGGTCTCCGCAGGCTGTGCGGAAGGTCGACCGGCGAGTACCGTGAAAACCGGGGACCGCCGTTCGGACCGGTGCACCGTGTGGGCCGCGCTCGAGCACAACCAAGGGGCATCCGATGCCGATATTCATGGTGGAGCGGCAATTCGCCGAACAGCTCGAGGTGGCCCCGGAGACCGCCGCGGAGATCAACCGGATCAACGACGAGTTCGGGGTGCGCTGGCTCAGTTCGTTTCTGTCGCTGGACAAACGCAAGACGTTCTGCCTCTACGAGGCCGACAACATCGACGCGATCCGCGCCGCCGCGGTGCGGGCCGGAATCCCCGCCGACGCCATCATGGAACTGTCCGGAACCATCACCCCGGACGGAGCCTTCGCTCCGCTGTCCACCGCAGACGGGACCGCCTCCGGCTAGAGCAGTCCGTGCTCGGTGGCGAAGATGGCGGCCCTGGTCCGATTGGGCGCGGCCGTCTTGATCAGGATGCTGCGTACATGGTTGGCGGCAGTGTTGGCGCTGATGAACAACCGCTCGCCGATCTCGCGATTGGACAGTCCGTCAGCGACCAGGCGGAGCACATCCACCTCGCGATCGGTCAGCCCGTTCGGCAGCGTCACGTGCTCGCGGCGCGGCGCCGGGTCCGCGTCCAGATCCCGCAGAATGCGACGGTGTCCGATCCGCCGTGCCAGCGCGCGTGCCTCGGTGGCGAGGTCGGCGGCGGTAGGTCCGGGCACGGCGGCGGGACGACGCAGCCGGTGCCGATACCAAGCCGCCAATGTCTCGGCCTGGTGAGTCACCGCTCCCATCCGGCGGTCCATCGCGAGAGCGCGCTCGAAGTGCATGTCCGCACCGCCTGCACCGAGCACCGAGTCCAGTTCGGCGAGATAGCGATCCGCACTGCCGAATACCGCCACGCTCGCACCGGCCATCAGATTGGCGCCGGCGTACTCGGCCATCAACGGGCGCAGGGTCGCCGCCACCTCGGTGTCGTCGAGCCGGACCGCCGCCTCGGTGGCGAAAGCCAGCACGCCCGCCCATTGGGCGCCGAAACGGTGATCGGCGAGTCGTTCGCAGAGGTGAGTCAGCAGGCGCGCGGCAGGCTGCCACATCTCCAGTTCCGTGTACAACGCCAAGAGTCCCGGCAACCAGTGGTCGTCGAAGCTCTCATCGCCGGACACGAGCGGACGAACCTGCTCCAGCCCACCGGTGACCCGCCGGAGCATGAACTGCTGCACACCCCATGAGCCCTCGGTGGCGCCGCCGAACTCCTGGGCGAACTGGTCGTCGAGCCAATCGATGATCCGCTCGGTGCCCGCGAAGTCGCCGACGGCGAACCGGTGCGCGCACCGCGAACATCCGGCGACATACCGGAAGAACGGCTGACCCCGAGCCAACGCCAACTCGGTCAGATCGCGCTGGGCGCTGCTCCACGCCACCGCGTCGCCGAGCAGGTAGGCGAACACCGCGCGGTGGAAAGCGGCGGGTCCCCGGTAGTCGTCGTCACCGAGGCGCGCCCCGATGTCGTTGAGCTCGATCGCCCGTGCCAGCAGTTCGGGTGCCAGGTCCGGGCGCATACCCTGCCACAGCGTCGTGCACAGGGCGTGCGCGAGCAGCTCCGGATCACCGATGACCCTGGCCCGCGCCAACGCATCCTCACCGATCCGGCGAGCCTGCCGGGAGTCGCCGGTGAACGACGCGGCACGCCCCATGCTCGCGCGAGCCCGCACCGACAGCGGGTCGTCAGGGTTCAAGGCGGCGGCGCCCAGAGCTTCGCTCAGCAATGCCAGCGAGCGCTGACCACTCGCGGAGGGCCGCCACGACGCGTTCTCGTGCCCGATCGCGGCGGCCAGCCGGACGCGCGGATCCCCGTCCGTGGCCAGCTCCTCGTAGAGCCGACGGGCGGTGTCGAAGTCGCCACCGTGCAGGTGACAGCGCGCCGCCGCCGAGAGAAGCTCGACCCTGGTCGGGCCGTGCGCGGCATGCGCCTGCGCGGCGCGCTCGTACAGCGACGCCGCCTCGCGATGGGCGATGCCACGCTCGGCCTGGCGGGCCGCGAGCACCAGGTAGTGCACCGCCTTGTCCGCGTATCCGAGGGCACGGGCCCGGAAATAGTGATGAGCCAGCGCGGCGACCCGGGTGGGGTCGCGCTGGTCGAGGGCGAGCGCGACCCGGGCATGCGCGGCCGCCAGATCGCCCGCCGACATCCGGTCGAGCACGGCCTGGCGAGCGAGGGCGTGCGCGAAGCGATACTCGCCGTCGGCGGTCCCCGCGACGAGAAGTCCGGCACGCACACCGAAGTCGATTCCCGCGAGGACCTGGTTCGAGTCGAGTCCCTCGGTCAGGATCTCGGGATCGACGACATCACCGGCGACCGCCGCCAGTTCGATCACCCGCGCGTGGTCCACATCGAAGGCCGCCAGTCGGCGGGCCAGCGCATCCTGGACCGATCGCGGTGCGGCGACAGCGGAACGTACCGCGGTCAAGCCGCCGCGGGTCGCCAGGTCGTGCCAGTACTCCTGGAGGAAGAACGGATTCCCGCCGGTGTGGTCGCGCAGTACCGGCGCGGCCGAGAGCGCCGAGCCCCGCGACACCCCGGCCGCCCGGACGAGGTACTCGGCCACCTCCTCGGTGCTGAGCCCGGCGAGGTCGATCCGGGCGACACCGTCGAGACGATGCAGATCGGCGAGGGCGAAGCTCACCGCGTCCGTACGGTCCGGTGCGGTCGTCCGCAAGGTCGCCAGCACGAGCAACCGCTCACCGGCAGTGGACTCGACCAGATGAGACAGCATCGCCAACGTCGGTTCCGATGCCCAGTGCAGATCCTCGAGGACGAGCACCAGCGGGCAGCGCTCGGCGGCCGCCAGCAAGACCCGCATGAGGGCGTCGAAGAGGGCGGGTCGCGAGTCCCGGTCACGCGGATTCGGTTGCGCCGACGGCCAATACCGCGACACGCTCGTGGTGAGTCGCAGCAGCGGGGCGGCCGCGGTGGGCGCGATAGCGCGAAGGGCTTCCGGCGGGGCCTGCTCGATCGCCTGCTCGAGAATCGCGACGAAGGGCCGGTACGGGATGTCGAGGTCTTCGCGGCACGCGCCCCACAGCACGGTGGCGCCCTGCGCGCGCAACGCGGTGGCCGCCTCACTCACCAACCGGGTCTTGCCGACGCCCGGCTCGCCGCCGACGAAGACGACCTGCCGCCGATCACTCTCGACCGCCGCCCACACGGCCTCGAGCCGCGCGACCTCCGCGCCGCGACCGACAAAGGCCGTACCGCTGCTCGGCGACGCCGATTCGGTCACTCCTCGACCTTAGCCGGATTCGACGCCCATCGAGATAGTCCGATCCGACCCCCTCGCGCCCGCGCCGATTCGGTCAGATCAGGTCAGGTGCGCGGCATCGGTTCTCCGTAGCGTCACAGGTAACGCCGACCGAGGAGCACATCATGGCGACGAGGATCGAAGACCTGCCCATCGAGGTCGCCCAGGGCGAGTTGACCACCCGGTACATCGAGTGGGGCGACATGGCGGTCCGATACGCCAGCGTGCCGCCCGAAACCGACTTCGGACCGGTCCTGCAGGGCCTCCCCGACGACCGTTGCCCCAGCCCACACTGGGGAATCGTGGTGGAAGGATCGTTGCGGCTCGAGCACGCCGACGGCACGGTGGAGACCGCCGCCGCGGGGGAGGTCTACCACTGGCCTGCCGGGCACACCGCCACTTCCGCCGGGGGAGCCGTCTTCCTCGAAGTCGGCCCGGTGGCGCAGATGCGTCAGTTCCACGACCACGTCCTGCGCCTGTTCGGCTGACCGCCGCACCGGCCCGACCCTGCAGGGAGCAGAAATGAACGGCACACCAGCACTGACCATGCTCGAAGCGGTCCGCGGCGAGGTGATCACCGCGCAGTCACCCGGTTTCGACCAGGCCCGTTCGGTCTACAACGGGATGATCGACCGCAAACCTCTCGCGATCGTCGGCGCGGTCGACGTCGCCGACGTGCGCGTCACCATCGACACCGCCCGGGCGAGCGGACTCGACCTCGCCGTGCGCGCGGGCGGGCACAGCGTGCCCGGTTTCGGCACCGTCGACGACGGCATCGTCTTGGACCTCAGCGCGATGAAGGGCATCCGCATCGATCCCGACAAGCGGATCGCCCGGGTCCAGGCAGGCTGCACCTGGGGCGACTTCGACCACGCCGCACACACATTCGGCCTCGCCACCACCGGCGGCATCATCTCGACCACCGGTGTGGCCGGCCTGACGCTCGGCGGTGGCATCGGCTACCTCGCCCGTGCCTACGGGCTCTCGATCGACAACCTGCGATCCGCCGACGTCGTCCTGGCCGACGGCACTTTCGTCACCGCGAACGCGACCGAGCATCCCGATCTGTTCTGGGCGTTGCGCGGTGGCGGCGGCAACTTCGGTGTGGTGACCGAGATGGAGTTCGACCTGCACCCGGTGGACACCATCTACGGCGGACCCATGTTCTTCGAACTCGAAGCCGCCGAACAACTGTTGCGGACCTACCGCGACTGGATCGCCGCGGCACCGCGCGCGATGGGTGCCTTCCCCGCCTTCCAGATCGCCCCGCCGCTGCCGTTCATCCCCGAAGACCGGGTCGGTGAGCCCTTCATGCTCCTGGTGTCGTGCTTCAACGGCAGCGACGAGGAGGCCGAGGCACTGCTCGCGGACCTGCGCGCGGTCGCGGCACCGGTCGCCGAGCACGTGGGTCGGATGCCCTACCCGACCCTCAACGGCGCGTTCGACGCGCTGCTCCCCGCCGGGTTGCAGCACTACTGGAAGGCGGCCTTCCAACCCGAACTCACCGACGGCGCCCTCGCCGCGCACCTGGAGTTCGGTCCACGGGTGCCCGCCATGCAGTCCACCATGCACCTGTATCCGATCGACGGCGCCGTCCACGACGTCGCGGCGGAAGACACCGCGTTCGCCTACCGGACCGCGAACTTCGCCCCGGTCATCGCGGGCATGTGGCCGGACGCGGCCGACAACGAAGCCAATATCGAGTGGGTACGCGACTACCACGCCGCGCTCGAACCGCATACCGCCGACGGTGGCTACATCAATTTCATGGCCTCCGACGACCAGGGCCGCATCCGCGCCAACTACGGGCCCAACTTCGACCGCTTGGCGGCGATCAAGAAGTCCTACGACCCGGCAAACCTGTTCCATCTCAACCAGAACATCGCACCGGCGAAGTAGGACCACGAATGCGCGGCCGATGGGACGAGGCGCGGCGAATCAGGCCGTGTGCGCGGAGTCCGAGGAGGTCGCGGTGATGCGTCGTCTGCGCGACGGCATCATCGTGGTCGGGTGCGAAACGCTCCAGGCCGCGCTCTTGCAGATGAACTCCTTGAGGCGCGCGGCCGGTCGTCCGGTGAGCGCGGAGGACTTGGGCCGGTCGTCGGGGGTGACCCACTGCACGAGGGCGTCGCGGCGGCCGAGGCTCACGCACTGGCCGGTGTAGCCGATTTCGTTGCGCGGCACCGCGCGTCCGGTCAGGCGGGCGGCGATGGCATCGGCCGCCTGGTACGCCGTGGGGACACCGGAAGCGCAGGACATACGCAGCGGGTCACCGCCCGCGCCGGGGGCGAGTGCGGCATCACCGATGGCGTAGACATCGGGATGCGAGATCGAGCGCATCGTCTCGTCGACGACGATCCGACCGGTGTCCGACACGGTCAAGGTGGTGGCCGTGGGGATCGGATGGACCGCGAAACCTGCTGTCCACACCGTCATCTCGGCCTGGATGACCGCACCGTCACCGGTGACTGCACCGGTTTCCAGCACGCGGGCGATATCGGTGTGCTCGCGCACTGTGATGCCGAGCCGGTCGAACGCGGTGCGCAGGTGTCGACGCGCTTTGTCGCTCAGCCAGTCGCCCAGGCCACCGCGCGCCACGAGCACGACGCCGAGATCCGGTCGGGCTTCGGCGATCTCGGTGGCCGCTTCGATACCGGTGAGACCACCGCCGACGACCAGCACGGTCGCACCGGCGCCCAGGCTCGCCAGCCGCGCACGCGTGCGGAGCGCGGACTGCTTGCCCGCGATGTCGTACGCGTGCTCGGCCACACCCGGCGCACCGGAAGCGGCAGTGCTGCCCAGGGCGTAAACCAGTGTGTCGTAAGCGATCTCGTTGCTGTCATCGACGGAGACCGTCTTGTGGTCGACATCGATGGCGGTGACCCGCCCCAGCCGCACGCGCACCCCGGTACCCGCGAAGACCTCGGTCAGCGGGCGGCTCTTCAGGTCCTGTCCGGCCGCGAGCTGGTGCATACGGACCCGTTCGACGAACTCCGGGTCGGCATTGACGACGGTGATGTCGACGTCGGCCGGGTGCAGCCGCTTGGCCAGACGTCCGGCGGCATTGGCTCCGGCGTAACCGGCGCCGAGAACGACGATGCGATGCTTCATGGTCTCACTCCTGTCTGGGTGGTGTTCGCTTCCTGAACCGGACAGCGATGCGAAACCTGACAGCAGCGGTCTGTGATCTAGGTCACCACCCGGTGAGGAGTGGGTCGGCGTGCGGGATTATCGCCCAGTGCCTGGTTGCGCGCTCGAGCTTGGCCGGGTTGGCCTGGGTGTGCACGGCCACGATCCCCTCGGTCGTCACGTCGAAGGTGATGAGGGCGACGATGCGGTCGGCGGCCACGATCACCAGCGCGGGAACGCCGTTGGCGACGGCGGCGAACAGGTCGGCGCGGCCGCCGATCATCGCCCACTTGTGTTCGTTCGGCACGAACAGGCGACGCAGGAACCGCGCCACCTGCAGCGAGCCGGTGATCGGCCGGTCCAGCGACGGAACCACACCACCACCGTCGCCCGCGCTGATCGCGTCGTCGGTCAGCAACCGGATGAGCGAGTCGGTGTTGCCGCTCAGTGTGGCGGCCAGGAATTCCTCGACCACCTTGCGCGCGGCCGCCTCGTCGACGTGCACGCGCGTCCGGTCGTCGGTCACATGCTGTTTGGCGCGCCGGTAGATCTGGTAGCAGTTGGCCTCGGTGATATCGAGGATGTCGGCGATCTCGTTGTGCGCGTAGCCGAATGCCTCGCGCAACACGTACACGGCGCGTTCCCTCGGCGAGAGCCGTTCCATCAGGGTGAGTACGGCCATCGACACCGATTCGCGCTGCTCGACGGTGTCGGCCGGGCCCGTGATCGGGTCGGTGGCGAAGACCGGCTCGGGTAACCACTGGCCCACATACGCCTCCCGTCGAACCCGCGCCGACGTGAGCTGGTTGAGGCAGATATTGGTGAGCACCTTCGTGAGCCATGCGGCGGGCGTCTCGACGAATGCGTGGTCGGCGGCGTGCCAGCGCACGAAGGTGTCCTGCACCGCGTCCTCGGCATCGCTCGCCGAGCCCAACAGGCGATACGCGATCGCCTCCAAACGCGCCCGTGAGTTCTCGAACTCCGCGAGCTCGCGCGTACCAACCGACATGGGTCGAAGCTAGTGGTTCCCCGACCGGTTCGCGAACTCGGGCGCTACTGGCAGTTGCGTTCGTCGGTCCCGTCGCCGCAGTCGTCGTCGCCATCGCACAGCCATTGTTTCTGAACACACCGATCGTTGTCGCATTTGAATTCTGTCGGTTCACAAGGGAACCGGCCGCCATGACATTCGGTGCGGGTATTTCCCGGTCCGAATTCGAAGGACACCAGCGCGTCGGTGCCTACGGGGCTGGATTCTGCTTCGGCTGGTGCGACCGCCAGGGCCAGCGATAAGGCGGCGGATCCAAGCATTGTCGCGAGAACGGAAACAGCACGCATGAAAACCCTCCATAACTAGTGGGGGACACGCTTGCGGAAATGCGGTATTCCGGCAGTGTATGACGGTGAGGCGGAAATTCTCGCAATGAGGTGAGGGGCACGTCCGCGCGGTCTCAGCGAAGGCCTGGTTCGACGTAGCGCTCGACGAGCAGCCGCTCTTCGGCCGGATCGTCCAGTGGCCAGGTGAGCAGCGACATCACGACTCGAACGATCCATCGCGCCGCCGCGTCGTCGGGGGCGACACCGGTGAGTGCGGTCGCGAATCTGCCGAGTTGCGGTGAGGCCGCGAGATAGCTGTCCGCGCGGGTGGCGCGGGACCGCACATACCACTGGGCCAGTACCGGATTCGTGCGGACCGCGTCGACCGATGCCAGGATCGCCTCTACGACGCGCCGCGACCCGTCGAAGGGTTCGACGGCGAGGGCGACTTCCTCCGCGACCACGGACGCGGCACGCGCGATCACACCGTCGACGATGGCCGATTTCCCGCCGACATGCCGGTACAGCGTCGCTCTCGAGCAGCCCGCGCGCGCGGCGACCTCGTCGACGTTCACGGCCTCGATGCCTCGTTCGAGAATGAGTGCGGTTGCCGCGGCGTGGATTCGTTCGGCGGCGATGTCGCGACGACGCCCACCGGCGAGCCAATCGGCTCGATCATGATCTGTGATGGGGTGCCTCCAGCAGTTGGAACGGGCCTGCGTGAGATCTCATAGTGAGACAGAATTGCGTTTGTGTCTATCATCGCCGTGCGCGAAAGGGCCGCCGACCAGCTTCAATGGCCTGAGCCTAGTCGGCGTTGAGACAGATGAAACCGCAGGTAAAGGCGTTGAATCGCAATTCTCCACGTGATCTTGACACCCCTGTTTCGGACATGGACGGTGGTGCTACTGAAACACGTTCTACCGATGGTCTGGGAGTAGCTGATGAGCGTCATACCGCTGGACGAGATCGACATCTTCGATTCGGCTCACCTCGAGAATCCGTACCGCCTCTACCGATCGTTGCGTGAGACCGCACCGGTTCATCGGGTACCCGGCACCGACTTCTACCTCGTTTCGACGTGGGAGCTGGTGACCGAAGCCGTACGGCGCACCGAGGACTTCTCGTCGAATCTGACGGCGGTTCTTGTCCAGCAACCCGCGGGTCCGCCGACGACTTTCGACCTGGACGGCGGTGGACAAGCGGTGCACGTCCTGGCGACCGCCGACGACCCGACTCATCTGGCTCACCGCAAGCTGGTGTTGCCAGCTCTCGGTAAGCGGATCCGGACCCTCGGCCCCGCCGTCGGCGAGCTGGTCGACCGTTTGTGGTCCGACGGAATGCGTGACGGCCGGATCGACTGGGCCGGCGAGATGGCTGATCGTTTGCCGCTGGCAATGGTCGCGCACCTGATCGGACTGCCCGAACAGGACGTGCCGCAGCTGCTCGTCTGGGCTTACGACAGCACCGAGATGCTGGGCGGTGTGGTCGGCGAAGGGCAGCTGGGCAGGCTGTTCGCGTCGGCGGCAGAACTCGCTCAGTACCTGCACCACCAACTGCAACGTGCCCGACAAGATCCGGGCAACGACCTACTCGGGGTCTTGGCCCACGCCTGCGCCACCGGCGAGATCGCCGAGGAAGTCGCCGTCCTGGTCTTGGTGCAACTGGTCGGAGCCGGGGGAGAGTCCACCGCAGGTCTGATCGCCAGTGCGGCCAGAATCTTGGCCACCCGCCCGCATCTCCAGGAGCACTTACGAGCGCAGCCCGACCTCGTCGCCCCGTTCCTCGAGGAGGTTCTGCGGCTCGAGTCCCCGTTC
The DNA here is from genome assembly GCF_020216065.1 of Nocardia rosealba. Classification (GTDB taxonomy): domain Bacteria; phylum Actinomycetota; class Actinomycetes; order Mycobacteriales; family Mycobacteriaceae; genus Nocardia; species Nocardia rosealba. The sequence goes on along the minus strand of NZ_JAIWNA010000002.1, from coordinate 1,213,482 downwards.
CGCGGCCACCACCGGCACGTCACCACCTCGACGACCCTCGGCGATGTCGAGTTGCCCGAGGGCAGCCATCTGCTGTTGCTCTGGGGCGCCGCCAATCGCGACCCCGCGCGCTTCCCGGCCCCGGACGAAGTGGACATCGATCGGAAAAGCCTGACCGGTCATCTCGCCTTCGGCAAAGGCGCCCACTTCTGCCTCGGATCGGCACTCGCTCGAACGGAGACCAGGGTCGCGATCACCACGCTGCTCGAACGCAGCGACAACTTCACCCTCATAGAGGGCGACCAACCACTTTGGGTACCAAGCATTTTCGTGCGCCGCCACCGGACCTTGCCGCTACGCATCCACTGACTCGCCAACGCGTCGCAATGGAGATCCGGTGGCCTCTCACCCGTACGAAACGCCGGTCAGATCCTCCGAGATCTTCCACAGTCGCGAGGCGCTGTCGGCGTCGCGCAGTGGTTTCCACAGCTTCTGCTCTCCGGGCGGGCCGCCGACTCGGCCTGGCCATTGTGGACCGTAGAAACCACCGTCTTTGGATTCAGGAGTGACCGCGGCCATGAGCGCGGGAAGTTTCGCGCTGTCCACGGTTCCCGCGATGATTCCGTGCGCCGAAAGCCAACGGATGATCCGTACCTGCATGGTGTCGCCGGTCCGTCCGATTTCCGGGCGTGCTGCGAGCAGGCTTGTCGGTGCGACACCGGGATGAGAGATATTGCTGGTGATTCCCCAACCTTTCGCGCGGCTGAGGCGACCGAGTTCGAGCCCGAGCAGCCCACACGCAAGCTTGGATTGCCGGTAGGACCGCATTCCGTCGTATTTCCGTTCCCAGTTCAGGTCTGCCCAGTTGATCTCGGCGTTGCGGGCCGCCACGCTCGATTGCGTGGTCACCCGCGCGTGACCGGCGCGTAGGAGTGGTAGGAGGTGGCCGGTGAATGCGAAATGACCGAGGTGGTTGGTGCCGAACTGCAGCTCGAATCCATCGGTGGTGGCCTGCCGCTCGGGCGGGGTCATGACGCCCGCGTTGTTCAGCAGGAAATGGATCGGTGAACCGTCGGCACGCAACTGCTCGCCGAGCGCCGCGATCGACGCCAGCGAAGACAGGTCCAGATCGCGCAGAAAAAGTATCGCGTCAGGGTGCTGCTCGCGAATCTTCGCAATGGCCGCCTCGCCTTTGCGGCGATTACGGACGGGCAGGACGACTTCGGCGCCCGCGCCGGCGAGCATCGTCGCGATACCGAGTCCGATGCCATCGCTTCCTCCCGTCACGACCGCTCGTTTACCGGAAAGGTCGGGGATCGCGATGTCGTAGTTTTTGCGCACCATGGGCTACTCCTGATGTCGACCTGCGTTTGCACCGTTTCGGTACCTCAGGACGAGCCTTCCGCTCGCTACGGAACTTATCCAGGACTCGACGATCAGTGGCTGAGAGTCCGCGTCCCGACGGAGAAGGGGGAAGATGTACATATGATCGATCGAGCGGGACTCGCGGAGTTCCTCCTTGGCCGACGGCAGGCATTGCAGCCCGAGGATGTCGGTCTCCCGCGTGGCAAACGTCGTCGAACTCGTGGGTTGCGGCGCGAAGAGGTCGCCGCGCTGTGTCACATGTCCCCGGACTATTTCGCGCGTCTCGAAAGAGCAAGCGGCCCGCAGCCTTCCGAGCAGATGATCGCATCTATCGCGCAGGGCCTGCACTTGTCGCGGGACGAGCGCGACCATCTCTTCCGCCTAGCCGGGCACCAGCCGCCGAGCCGAGATGGCGACAGCGAGTTCATCAGTCCGGGCATGATGCGGATTTTCGACAGACTGACCGACGACACTCCGGCCGAGATCGTTACCGAACTCGGTGAAACGTTGCGCCAGACTCCGCTCGGTGTCGCGCTCGTAGGCGACCTGACTCGATACACCGGACCGTCGCGAAGCATCGGATACAGATGGTTCACCGATCCAGCGGCCCGTGCCCTTCATCCTGCCGAGGACCACGAGTTCTTGTCGAGACTGTATGTTTCGGGTCTTCGGGGCGTGCTCGCACTCCGTGGGCCGACGTCCAAAGCTGCCCACCTCGCGGAGTTGCTCACCACCGAAAGCGAGCAGTTCCGCACCCTGTGGAAAGACCACGAAGTCGGCATCAAACCACGAGCGGTCAAGCGATACCTACACCCGACCGTCGGACCACTGGAACTGAACTGTCAAATCCTTCTGGACCCAGACCAATCGAATCTATTGCTCGTCTACACAGCGGTACCAGGGAGCGAAAGCTACGAGAAACTGCAGCTGCTGTCCGTCATAGGTACGACCACGCCTCTCGAGGCGCGTTGAACCCGCAACAAATCCTCCCGAACCAGACCTTCGGTGGCGGGAAAACCACCATGCCGGGGCACCCCTCGGTGCCGATCATGAGGCTGGTCCGTCGGCCTCGTCCGCGCGGTGGGAGCGTACGGCCAGCATGTACTCGCGCACGGTCAGCGCTGCCCTCAGTCTCGTGATGAGCTCCGGGTTGCGGGGGTCGAGTCCGGCGAGTCGGTAGATCCGGCGGAGCCGGTAGTCGACGGTGTTTTCGTGGATGTGCATCTCACGTGCGGTGAGCCGGCGATGTAGTCCGTTGTTCAGATGGACCCGCAGCGTGGTCACCAGCTCGGGATCTACCGCTACCGCGTCGAGCGCGGTTTCGAGGCGGTCGCGGCCGGGGCCGGGACGAGTCAGCTGATATTCGACTGCGAGATCGTCGAAGTGGTACAGGCCTGGTCGTTTGCGGAGTCTGCGCGCGACGTCGAGCAATTCGTGGCCGACTTCGGTGGCCGCCGGAATATCGTCACCCGCTGCCTCGATCGCGATCACGATCAGCGATGTCCGCACGAGCATGTGCCGAATTGTCTCGGTATCCGGCGTGCCGTGAATCAACACGGTGCCACCGAGCGTGCTGTGCAACGCGGAAACGGGTTGTGGGAGACAGTCTTCGAGCATCTCGACGAAGTTTCCGGGTGAAACAGTCCCGGGCCCGGGCGAGTGGGCGGCCACCGACAAGACGAGGTACCGATCGGTGAGCGGTGTTCCGTGTTCACGGGCGACCGCGGACGCGTTTCGCCCGCTGAGCAGGGCACGGGCGACTGCCTGCCGACCATGGTGATCGGCGACGAACCGATCGACCTCGAGATAGACCCGGTAGATCGTCGTATTGACCGTTTGCATCGCCTCCATGATCTTGGCGACATTGCCGAGGTTCTTTTGGTACCTCGGATTCGAGGTGTGGTCGTTCAGGTGAACGCGGAACCCTGTCTGCACGAGCCGGTGGACGGTTTCGATGGGAACACCGGTGGTCGCCCATCGTGCGGCAGCGGGGCGGAGCGCCGCGCGTACATCGTGTTCGCGCGCGCCGCTCACCAATTCCAGACATTCTCTGACAACGGCATGTATTTCGTCATGCAGGACATTGCTGGGCGCATTGTGCGGGCGAATCGCGTGCAGAACTCCGTCGACGATCCGCTGCGTCGCCCGCGAGATCTGCGCGGACGGCGCGGTCGGTAAGGCACTGGTGTCGAACATGATCATCGTTGGTGTCGGCCGCATCTCCGAAAGTAGGGTCACGACAGTTTGGCGTGCACAGGACCGCATCGTCACTCCACTGAGCGACGATTACGAGTAGTAACACGTTGTAGTCGGAGACGTTCGTTGCACCGTGCGCTGAGATGACGGTGACGAAATTGGTGCGGACGCCAGGGTTTGGCCGTATTCGACCGGACCTACCACTGCAGGCCTGTCTTCGGAACACAATCGGGGCATGCTCGTCGAAAAGCCTGTTTCCGTGCGACCCGCTCTGACTGCCCGCATGCTCGCTCGATGGCCGCAGATCTCCGAACGCATGCTCGCGGAAGGTCTCGGTGCGACCACACCCGCCGACCTACCCGCCGACCACTTCACCGCGGAGGTGCTGCCGACGATCCTGACCTGCGGCCGCGCGGTCTTGGAGGCCATCGCCGCCGGTCGTGACTTCAGTCAGGCCGAGGTGGCGGTCTTCGTCGGACCCGTCGCCGAACGGCACGCCGAGGACCGGCTGCCGCTGCGAATGCTCATCGCCGCGATCCACGCATCGGCGAAGTCGTTGCTGGCCGAGGCATCGGCCTTGGTCGAACCGGACGAGATGGACCAATTCCTGATGGCATTCGGCAGACTTCTCGATCTGCTGCGCGATATCAATCTGACGGTCGTGGAGGCATACACCGAGGTCGAGCGCTCGATCTATCACGCCGAGCGGGAGGCGCGTCGCGAATTGTGCTCGGCATTGGTGCGGGGCCTGCCCGCCGAGGAACTCGCGGCCCGCGCGGACACGATTCTCGCCGATCACTACACCGTCTTGGCGATACACCTGAACGAACCGCTGCTGACTGGCAGCGCCGCGAATCTGGTGGCCCGGCGCCGGATCCGGGTGCTGCAACACGCACTCGACGACCTCACCGGCACCACCACGCCCGCCACTTTCGACGGGAAGACCGGAATCGCCTTGGTGAGCGACAGCTCCGAGACCGGAACCGTCGAAGCCCAGCAGTTCGACCGACTCGCCGCGCGACTCTCGGAGCAATTCGGCGTGACCGTGTATCTGGCCGAACTCCCCGGCGTCGGTCGTGCGGATATTCCGGCCGCCGCCGAAGACGCGATCGAACTGACCGAATTGGCGCGCCTGCGCGGCAGACCGGGTGGCTGCTACCGGCTCGACGATCTGCTGCTGGAGTACCAGCTCACGCGTCCGGGCCCCGCGCGAGCGAGACTGGCTCAACGCGTGATTCCGTTGTTGGCCAGCCCCCATCTGCTCGACGCGCTGGAAGCCCATCTGCACTACGGCGCCGACCGCAAAACAGCATCCCGTCGCCTCCACGTCCACCCCAACACCTTCACCTACCGACTGCACCGCATCGCCGAACTCACCGGCCTCGACCCCACCGTCCCCCGGGAATCCCGCATGCTCGCGGCCGCCCTCACCGTGCACCGACTCGACTCGTCCCGACGCGCGGTGGATTGAGTTACGCCTATCCGGTGGTTCGGGTCGACGTAACCCGCTGGTCGACGAGGCCTCAGGAATGCGTCTTCCGCAGTGCCCGCTCGGCGGCGTTCGCGCCACACATGCCGTGCGCGCCCGGGCCCGGTGGCGTCGCTGCCGAGCACAGATAGTGGCCCGGGACGCCGATGTCGTAGGGCTGGAGGGTCTTTCGCGGACCGAAGACCAGCTGCGGGATGTCCTTGGCGCCGGTCATGATGTTGCCGCCGACGAAATTCGGGTTGCCCGCGGCGAATTCGGCCGTGCTGTGGACCGACATGCCGATCACCCGTTCGCGGAAGCCGGGGGCGAAGCGCTCGAGTTGAGCGATGATCGCCTCGGTGGCGTCACCGGTGTAGCCGTTGGGCACGTGGGCGTAGGTCCACACGGGGTGGATGTCACCGACCGAGCGGCCGGGGTCGGCCAGATACTGCTGTCCGACCAGGACGAAGGGGCGCTGTGGCAGCCGGCCCGCGTGGATGTCGCGTTCGGCCGCGGCGATCTCGGCGAAGTCGCCACCCAGGTGCACGGTGCCCGCCCGTCGCGCGGCGGGCGCGGTCCACGGGACACCACCTTCGACAGCGAAGTCCACTTTGAAAGCGCCCGGCCCGTAACGGAATCGGCGGTAGGCGCGGGCGACACGGGCGGGTAGCCGGTCGCCCAGGATCTCGGCGACCGCGGTCGGTGCGAGATCCCAGATCGTGATATCCGAGGGCGGCAGGTCCGACGTCGAGCGCACCCGGACACCGGTTTCGATCTTGCCGCCGTGGTCACCGAGGACCGCGGCCATAGTGTCGGCGATGCGCTGAGAGCCGCCGACCGCCACCGCCCACCCGTATCGGTGGCCGGCGGTGAGGATGCCGAGACCGATACTGGCGCTGAGCGGTCGGTGCAGCGGATGGAAGGCGTGCGCGGCGACACCGCCGAACAGCGCCCGACCCTGCTCGGTGCGGAAGGCCCGCGCCAGGAAAGTGGCGGGCAGCGTCGCGGGAATCCCGAAGCGCGCCAGCCGGATCGGATACCGGGGCAAGCGCAGCAGCGGCCGCATGATGTCAGCGCTGGTGAGATCGTAGCCGGCCACCGGGCCCTCGAACAGCCTGCGCCACAGTCGCTCGTCGGCGCCGAGTCCGGCGGCGGTGTCGCGGACCGAGCGGTGCAGCACCCCCGCGCTGCCGTCGTCGAGGGGGTGCACGCAATCCAATTCCGCATGCGCCCAACGCAATCCGTACCGTTCCACGTCGATGCCGCGCAGGAAGGACGAGCCGACGGCCATCGGATGGATGGCCGAGCAGTGGTCGTGCAGCAGGCCGGGCACGATCGCCTCGTGGGAGCGGGTGCCGCCGCCGACGGTGTCGGCCGCTTCCAGCACTGTCACTTCCAGGCCCGCCCGGGCCAGGGTGATCGCCGCTGCCAGCCCGTTGGGGCCGCTGCCGACCACTGTCGCCGTCTTCATGAACTCGTCCTGTCTGTCTGCGGTTTCCGGGCTATTCGGTGGGCTGGACCGTGGTGTCCGCACGGCGGGCCACGATCGGGGCGTCGACGTCTTCGCGCCGCCAGGTCACCTGGTGGAGGATGGGACCACCGGGCAGCCAGGGCAGTGCCTCGACCGCGTCGGCGACCCGCCAGGTGCCGCGCTCGATCACGCCGACAGCGGCGTCGATCACCATGTACTCCTGGGTGGGTTTGTGGATGGGCTGCGATTCGACCCAGACCACGATCCATTCTCCGGGCGCGAACCCGACCCGCTGCTGGACCGCCTCGATCAGGTCGAGGTTGTGCAGGTGCCCGTCGCCGAAGTTGAAGCCGATCAGCGAGTTGCAGGCGAACTCGGCTTCGCGCACGGTCCAGCGGTCGATATCGGGAATGTGCTTGTACAGCAGGGAGAACAGGCCGCGGCCCTGACTGTGCATGGAGCGCCAGCCGATGGTCTGCTGCATGGTGATCTCGGCGACGGTCGGCTCGTAACCCATGGCCTGGAGCTGCTCGAGCTGGTTGAGCGTGGGCCGGTGCTCGATGGTGTTCAGCTTCTGCTCCGCTCCGGGGGCGAAGGCCCACAGCGCCGAGGCCCAGTTGCCCGCGTACTGACGCATCGACGGCAGGAACGACACCAGATCCGGGCGCAGGTTCCCGACGATCGGGAAGAACGCCAGCGCCACGACGATCGCCAGGGTCAGCCACGGCGAGGACATGTCGAACACCGCGTACCCCTCCCCGTTCGGGTAGCCGAGGAACAGGAACACCGTCAGGTAGGCGAACAGGATGTTCCATTCCAGCGGTACCGCCAGCGGAAAGGTTGAGGTGATGAACAGGTGGAACACGACCATCATCGCCACGCCGGCCAGGGTGAGCCAGTGGTTGGTGGAGAACAGCAGCACGATCGGGGTGACCACCTCGACGGTGGTGCCGCCGACGTGCGCCATGAACGCGGCGAGCCTGGACGGGCGGATGTCGTGCGGGAAGTCGCGGTAGTGGGCGCGCTTGACCGATCGGAACGGCACGGAGGGGCTGTTGGACACCATCGGCGGCACGACATTGGTGAAGTGCTTGCCGAACTTCGACACCCCGGCGCCGACCCATACGATCACGATCAGCAGCTTGGCGGCGATGATCATGTCGGTGAACGGCAGCAGGGCGAAGAACACCAGCGCGGGCAGATATTGCTCACCACGCGCGGCCAGGAAGATCGTCTTGTCCCGCAGCCCGCACAGGATGTACAGCGCGATCGCGGCGATGAGCAGCGCGGGGCTGATCAGCCCGGAAGTGTTGTCGGGCAGGCGTTCCAGCAGCGACTGCGACGGGCGTCCGGGCGCCAGCAGCGCGAGCCCGAGGGTCGCGAGGAAGCCGAGGTACAGCACGACATCCAAGGGGGTGCGGGTGTTGCCCGCGGTGAACGGCACCCGCCGCCACGGTCGTAGCCGGATGGTTCCCGGCCGGGCGAAGAACAGCACGCCACCGGTCATCGGCTTGAATTTGCCCGCCAGCGGACCCCAGGATCCGGCCACGCCGATCGCCTCGAGCAGGACGGTCCACACCACCAGCTTCTGGTAGACGATCGGTTGATTCCACCAGGCACCGATGTCCCAGAACGGGCCGGTTCCCGAGGTCAGCGTCGACACCAGGACGCCGCCGAAGATGTAGAGCACCAGCAGTTTCAGCACATAGACGGTGTGGATCATCTTCGGTGAGCCGAAGCCGTATTCGACCCAGTGCAGGGCCAGGGTGCGCACACGGTCGCGCAGTGGCAGATCGAGAAATGTCTCCGTATCCACCGGGGGGAAATCACCTGTTTTGAACCCCATTGTTCTCATGCCTTTCTTGTCGTGTTCCGGGCGCGCGCGACCGCGACCGGAATTGCCTCGAATTCCGAATTACCTTCCGGTGGAGGGTGTTCAGGCGGTCGTCGCGAGCGCGCGGAGCCGGTTCTTGTCGATCTTGCCGAGGGGATTGCGCGGCAGTTCGGTGGTGAGCACGATCGCCGCGGGCACCTTGAACGCGGCCAGCCGCGCGCGGCAGTGCTCGGTGAGTTCGGCGGCGGTCACGGCGCCGGTGGTGACCACGTGCGCGACCGGCACCTCCCCGAGCACGGGATCGGGCGCTCCGACCACCGCCGCCTCGTGCACGGACGGATGGGTGTAGAGCGCGTTCTCGATCTCCTTCGGGTAGAGGTTCTCCCCGCCACGGATGATCATGTCCTTGATCCGGTCCACCAGGACCAGATAGCCGTCGGGGTCGAAATAGCCGATATCGCCGGTGTGCAGCCGGCCGTCGATCACCGTCTTCGCCGTCTCCTCGGGCTTGCCGAGGTAGCCGCGCATGACATTCGGTCCGCTGATCACCACTTCGCCGCGTTCCCCGGCGGGCTGCGCGACGCCGTCGAGGTCGACGACCTGCACGGTCTGACCGGGCAGTGGCAGGCCGACCGTGCCCGGCTTGCGTTGTCCCGACGCCGGATTCAGTGTCGAGGCGCACGTGCCCTCGGACAACCCGTAGCCTTCCACGACCGGGACACCGAAACGGTCCTCGAATCGGGCGATGAGCTCTGCGGGCATGGGTGCCGCGCCGCAGATCGCCAGCCGCAGCGAGGAGGTGTCGGGACACAGCTCGGCGGGCTGGGCCACCAGCATGGCGTAGATGGCGGGGACGCCGGAGAAGTAGGTCGGGCGGACCCGCTCGACCAGGTCGAAGAAGCCGGTCGCGGAGAACTTCCCGGCAATCGTGGTGCGGCCACCGGCCAGCAGCGGCGACAGCACGCTGACCACGATCCCGTTGACGTGGAACAGAGGCAGGATCAGCAGACTGTGGTCGGTGTGGTCCAGGCCGAGCGCGCCGATGACCATCGCGCACATGGCGGCGAGGTTGTCGTGGCCGAGTAGCACGCCCTTGGGGCGGCCGGTGGTACCGCTGGTGTAGATGATCAGCGCCAGACCGTCGCGAGGGGCCACTGCCGCGACCGGGCCGGCGGAATGCGCCAGTTCGGCCACGTCGAGGGTTGTCCCCGCTCGGCTGGGGTCACCGACGACCACCAGTGCTCGCGAATCGGCGATCTGAAAGCTGATGTCGTGGTCGGTCAGTCCCGGGTTCACCGGTGTCACCGCCGCACCGAGTTGCCAGGCGGCGAACAGCACGACCACGAGGTCGACGCGGTTGGGCAGCACCACCGCGACCACGTCACCCGCACGCACACCCGCCTGGCGCAGCACCGAGGCGGCGCCGTGCACCCGGTCCCGGAACTGCGCGTTCGTCAGCGCGGTGGTGTCGTCGGCCAGGCACGGCGCGTCCGGCGCGGAAACCGCTCGGGTGGTGGGCAATTCGACGATCTGTCGCATGATTCCTCACGAGGCTGATTGTGATCTGGGTTACATCACCCACGGTAGGGACCGGCCTCGGTGGCGGCTACGGGCCGGGAGACCAGCGTTGCGACCCCCCGTTGTGCCACGGGTACAAACAGCCTGGTCGGCGGGTAGGCGCGGGGTAGTGTCGGCGCCCATGGCCCCCGACTACGACGCCCTTGTCCGCGAGGTGGCGGGCCGGATCAAGGCGGATCTGGACCGGCTCACCCCCGCGATGACCACGATGTTCGCCGACACCATCCCGGAGTTCCGCCACGATGACGAGATCCGCAGACTCATGGTGGCAAGCACCGAGTCGAACCTCACCGCCATCATCGACATACTCACCCTCGGCATCGGGCTCGACGACATCACCGTGCCGCCCGCCGCCGCCGAGTACGCCCGCCGCTTCGCCCAGCACGATCTGTCGCTGGAGGCGCTGCTGCGGGCCTACCGGCTCGGCGAGCACATGTTCGTGCAGTGGACGATCACGCTGTTGACCGAGCTGGCGCCGCCGACCGACATGGCGCTGGCGACGGCCGCACGCGTCGCCGAGCTCGTCAACAGCTACATCGATCAGGTGATCGAGGGCCTGATCGATATCTACGGCACGGAGCGACGCCGCTGGGACGCGCGCACCGATGCCGCCCGGGCCGCCCAGGTCCGCGCGGTGCTCGACGCCGAGGAGCTGGATCTGGCCTCCGCGGAGCAGATGCTGTCGGCGTCGCTGCGCGGCTGGCACCAGTTCGTGCTGCTGTGGACACCGCCGGGAACCGCCGACCCGGGGCCTGTGTTGCGGGCCGGCATCCAGGTGCTGGCTGCGGTGTCAGCCCGTTCGCCCATGACGGTCGAAATCGACGAGCACACCCGCTGGGTGTGGCTGGCTTCGACCGGCAGGCCCGTCCTCGACACCGCGCGGCTGGCCCGGGAGCTGCGCGCGACACCGATTCTCTCGATGGCCGTGGGGGATCCCGCGACCGGGCTCGCGGGGTTCCGGCAGAGTTTCCACGACGCACAGCGGGCTCGCTCGGTGGCGGTGGCCGCCCGATCCCGCGGTGTGCTCGCCTACGCGGACGTGGCGCTGACCGGGCTGCTCGCCGATGACGTGACGCGGGTCCAGGCCTGGGCGGCGCGCGTGCTCGGCGGACTGATGGGGACCGACGAGACGGCGGCCAGGCTCCGGGAGACGGTGCGCGTATTCCTCGACGCGCGAGGCAGTTACACCGATGCCGCCGCTCGTCTGCACGTTCACAAGAACACCGTGCACTATCGGGTGCGCAAAGCCGAGGAGGTGCTCGGGCATCCGCTCACCGAGCACCGGCTCGACATCGAGGTGGCGTTGCTGGCCTGTGTGCAGTTGGGGCTGCCGAGAGCCTGAACCGGCGTGGTGCCGACGACCGCGTACATACCCGATGAGGGGTGGAAACGGCCGTCACCATTTGTTGTGGATTCCTCCGAGGATTGTGCGGCGAGCGAAATGGGAACGTCAAAACCTCGCCCGGACGAATGAGATTCGAGAGTCGTCGTGATCTGATCGAGATGTCCCGAGGATGGGATGTTCACGAGCACAATGAGGAAGTACATATGAACGCCAAAATCAGCCGCCCGCTCGCCGTTGCCGCGCTCGTCATGTCGGCTGCCGCGCTGAGCGCCGGCACCGCCACCGCCGCCGCGCCTGCACCTGTTTCGGGTTCGGTCGAGGTCTGCCTGCCGTTGCCGCTGGGGCCGCTGGAAGTGAGCTTCTGCCTCTGATCTGCCGGACCGTGCGGCCGGTGTGGGCGAGCGTCGGGGCGCCCGCACCTGCCCGCGCCCGGTAACTACGAACTCGGGTGGGAAGGATTCACTATGGCTGTTACGACCTCCATCGAACCGTTCTTGACCGCCGCGGGCCGCCCGGTGTCGACGCCCCTGAGCGATGTGCGCGCGATCTCGCGGCAGATGGTTGTCCATTTCATCGAAAATGTCGTCCCCTGCGGCACACTGCCCGGTGAAGCGCTCGACGGCGATATCACCACCGTCACCAGGATCTGCCTGGAACTCACCCGAAGCATGCTCGACGGCCGTGATCTGCCCGGCCGGGTGGAGCGCGTACAGGCTGCCGCCGGCGACTGGGCGCGCGAGGGCATTCCGATCGACACCATCCACCACGCCGTGTACGAAGGCTTCAAACTCGGCTTCGACCTCATCATCACCAATGTCGCCAACCATGATTACGACACCATGGTCGGCGTGGTACGGCGGCTGATGGACGCCCAGGACATGATCACCGCCGCGGTGTCGGCGGCGTATGTGCGGGAACTGCGTGCTGTCGTCAGCGAGCACCATACCGCCGTGCACACCCTCACCTCGGCGCTGCTCGGCGGCCAGAACACCGCGACGATGGCGCGGGAATGCGGCATCGAGATCGACGCCGAGTATCACGTCATGGCGCTCGAACTTCCGCCCCATGCAAAGGAATCGGAACCGGGGTTGAACGCGAAAGTAGTCGCCCGACGCAAGCTGCGGCGAGTCCAGGCAGAACTGGCCGACCGGTGCGACGGCAAGGCGCTCTCGCTGCTCAGCGTGGACGGTGGCACGTTGCTGCTGCCTGCCTCCGAGTTCGCCGGAGCAGACCTCGACGAGCTGGTGGCACACCTGTCCGCGGCCGCCCAGGTACCGCTGCGCGCGGTCGTGACGACGGCGGCGCCGACAGAGATTCCGCGTGCCGCCGAAGAGGTTCACGAACTCGTCGAAATAGTGCACCGCCTCGGTGGGCCGAGCAAAGTGTACCGTCCGCACGAATTGGCTTTCGAATATCAGCTCACCCGACCGGGGCCCGCCCGCGACTATCTGAGTTCGGTTGTCGATTCCCTCGAGCCGCATCCTGAATTGATGCAGACGCTCGAGGTGTATTTGGCGACGAATATGCAACGTGCGCGCACCGCGCGAAAGATGTTCATCCACACCAATACCGTCGATTACCGGCTGAAGCGGATCACCCAGATGACCGGATTCGACCTCAACGACATCACCGGGCTGTGCTATCTGCGCGCGGCCCTGCTGATCCGGGCGCACCGCAGCACGAAAACCGCCGAAGTCCCCGAAGATCCCGGCTCGCGCGCGAGCTGACACCGTCGCGACATGGGTCACTGCGTCGAGACTGTCGGCCCGCGAATTCATCCGACACTTCGCCGCTGTTGCGGAAGTCGGTCAGCGGCCCGGCTCCGGGATGTCGAGTTCGATGTCATCCATCGGCAGGTCGGCCAGTGTGAGAACGCGATGGAGGGAGTGGATTCCGTGGGGGAGGTGCGGCGCGTGAGTCGCGGCTGCGGCGGCCACGATCGCGGTCGCGCGGGATTGGTTTGTTCCGCGTGCCCAGCGCGTGGTCCCGTCGTGGCCGCGGGCCAGCACGATCCATCGGTCGGTCCCTGGGAAGTGGAGTCCGCGTGGCGCTTTCGAGGCGCCGGGGAGCCAGGTGAGTGCGGCGAGTGCGGTGGTGGCGAGTCGGGAATCGAGGCCGAAGAACGTGCGGACAGCAACGTCGAAGTCGCGCTGGAGGGTGTGCTGGTCGGCGAAATCGAGTCGGTAGAGCCGCCGTGGTCTCCGGTGCCCGGGTAGCAGGAAGGTCTCGGGCTGTGTGTAGTTGCGGATGTAGCCGTCGCCGTCGCGGAAGTGCTTGCCCAGCAGTCGATATGACCATTCGACGGCGGCAGCGCCGTGATGTTCGCCGGCGCCGAGGAATACGGCGAGGTCGATCGGGCCCGGCGAGGTTCGGTGGACTGCTGCTGCGAGCAGGTTGGTGAGCCCAGGGGCGAGGCCGACCTCGACGACGACCGGGGATCCCACGTTTGTCCGTGCGAGGTCGTCGAGATATTCGGAGGTGGCCGAGATTTCTATGAACGCGGACCCGTGGTCACCGGCGAGGGCGGCCAGTCGTGGATTTTCGGCTCCCGAGGCGTTGACTGTCACGTCGGTGCCGGGCAGCGCCGCACGATAGGCCGACAGTCGACGGTCTTGGAGATCGATGACCGTGTCCGAGCGGGCCGGATCGCGGCCGGCGACGACCACCGCGTCTCCTCGGCGGCGGAGCTCGGTGACGAGATGGCCGCCTACGGCGCCGTAGCCGCCGAGCACCAGGACTCTCATCGGTTTGTTCCGGGCGAGGCGTCGAGACGCGCGGATGGGTCGGTTGATTTCCTGGCTCGTAGTACGCCGACGCCGACGAACCCGTAGACGAGACCGGTGCCGATCTCGGTGATCGCGCTCAGCCAGGAGAACCAGGTGACGTTGGTGTGCGGCAACGAGATATAGCTGTCTTGATAGTCGGCCCAGAATGTCGGTAGCAGGTGGGCGTAGGTGAACACGGCCGCGCTGCCGAAACCGATGCCGATCGCCGCTTCCGGCGCCCGGTACCGGTGAGTCATCGTCATCAGAACGGCGACGGCGACAAGCACTGCCTGCACGTTGCCGCCGATCATGATCGACATCGGCGAAGCGTCCATGCCGCGGCGCAGATGATCCAAGCCGTGGACGCCGAACCCGATCGCGAACGTCACAGCGGCCAGTCGCAGGTTTCGTGTCCGACGTCGATTGTCTTGGATGGCCATTACCTACCTCGATACCGGTGCAATATGTCCATACCGTTTTGCAATATGAGCGTATCGTGACACAGTATGCTCGTATTGTCTATGGTTGATTCGTGCAGCCCACGTCGCCATTTCCCCTACCGGCAGGCCCTGGCCCCTCGGCCGCGGACCGGATCCGCGCTGCCGCGTTGAAGTGCTTCGCCGCCGACGGGGTTTCGGCAACCTCGCTTCGTGCGGTGGCGGAGAAGGCGGGGGTGTCGATCGGGCTGGTGCAACATCACTTCGGTACCAAGGCCGGACTCGTTGTCGCTGTCGACGAGTACGTCCTGCGAGTCGTCGCGACAGCGGTTGCGTCTCGGCCCCTACCGCCACCACCGGAGGATTCGCTCGGCGAGCTGGGGCATCGGGTCACCTCGATCATGACCGACCATCCCGAGGTCGTCGACTACATCGCGCACGCGTTCGTCGAGGGCGACACCATCGGCACGACCATCTTCGATGGACTGGTCTCCATCAGCACCGCGCAGTGGCACCAATTCGATGAACAGGGGCTGCTACGACCCGATGTCGACCGCACCTGGGCAGCGCTGCATCCATTGATCTTGGTCATCGGTACGGCTGTGTTGCGGAAACAGATCGACCGGCACCTGCCCGAGCCGCTCACCTCATCAGCACAATTGCGCCGCTGGGACGATGCTGTCGCCCAGCTCCTGCACGGCGGATTGTTGGCCGACCCGCCCCCGGCGGCGGCCGCCGATCCTGCTCAGCGGGTGGACTGAAATACGCGGGCCCCTACCCGACTTCGGGTCGGCCGAGGATTGGCAGTGTTCACAGTTGGTGCGCCTGTTCTTCGGTAGACCGTCAAGCATCCGGAGAATCCTCGTTCGGCCACGACCCGGTGCGCGACTATGACTTCTGGTGCAGTGCCTGACGAAGGGCGCCGTCGCGGCACAGTGGCCGGGATGCGTGGGCACTTCCCGGCAGCGTGGCCGGGCCGAGGGAGGCGCAGAGATGTCGAGTGATGTCGTGGATGTGACCGTGGACTTCGCCGTTGCGAGGCAGGCGTTGTGGGAGGTGCTGCTGGAACCGCAGAGCTATCCGCGGCTGTGGTCCGGCATCGGGGGATGCCAGCGGTTGACCGGTACCGAGGGAGACACGAGGTGGCAGGTCCGCATCGGCGACGCGGATGTCGGCGTGCGCACCGTCGATCTGGCCTTGCGGATCGGTCGCTGGTACGAGAGCTTCGAACTGCACAACCCGGAGACGGGCAGTTTCGCGCTGATCCGGCTCGCCGGTGACCAGCAGCGAACCAGCGTGAGCGTCACCGCCTTCGCCGCGCCGCGGTTGCATCCGGCGCTGGCGGAGGCACGCGACGCCGAGACCGTCCGGTGGATCAGGGCCGGGCTGCGGCGTGCGGTCGATGTGGTGCGTGGGGCGCAGACATCGGTGGTGGGAAACGGCGAGCGGGCGCCGATCCGTCGCAAGTCCGAGCTCGTGCGCTGGGTGGTGAATTCCGGGCTGGTCGCGCCGCCGGTGACCTCGGCGCGGCAACTGCGGTCGTTGTACCGGTGGGGTTTCAACCTGGCGGGCGGTTACGCGGCGGGCGCCGCGCACAGTCCCGACCAGCTCGCCCTGATCGACACCGTCAGTACGGCCACATTCGCCGAAACCGACAAGCGCACCACCGCGCTGGCCGGTGCGATGTACGAGGTCGGATTGCGTGCGGGCGACGCGATCGGGTTGCTCGCCGCCAACCACTGCGGCATGGTCGAGACGATGGTAGCGGCGGGCAAGCTGGGCGTGGACGTCGCACTGCTGAACGCCGGCCTGTCGGGTAGGCGGATCGAGGAGATCGTGCAGCGGCACCGGCTCTCCGCGTTGTTCGTCGACACCGATCTCAACCACCTCGTGCAGTACCTGCACAACGGCGTGCCGCGCTTCGTCACCGACGACCTGCCCGCGGACCCGGGGCGGATCACCATCGAGGATCTGATCGCCATGGGCCACACGACTTTTCCGGTCCCCACGGTGCCCGGTCGTCAGATCGTGCTCACGTCGGGAACCAGCGGCACGCCGAAGGGCGCCAGGCGTCCGCATCCGAAGGGATTCGACACCCTGGTCGCGCTCCTGTCGCGAATCCCGATCCACGTGGGCAGCACGATGATGATCCCGGCGCCGCTGTTCCACACCTGGGGTCTCTCGGCACTGCAATTGAGCACCGCCGTACGGGCCACCGTGGTGCTCGCGCAAGGATTCGATGCCGAGGAATGCCTTCGTCAGGTCGCCGAACACCGGGTGAACACCCTCATCGCGGTGCCGACCATGATCCAGCGCATGGTCGACCTGCCCGCCGCGGTGCGCGCTCGCCACGACCTGAGCAGTCTGCGTCACGTCGTCAGTTGTGGTGCTCCACTCGTCGCGGCGACCGTCGATCGCTTCCTCGAGGACTACGGTGATGTGCTCTACAACCTCTACGGTTCCACCGAGGTCTCCTGGGCCAGCGTGGCCGCGCCCGAGGACCTTCGTGCCGCTCCCACCACGGCGGGCCGCCCGCCGCTGGGGACCCGGATCGCGATTCTCGGCGCCGGCAACCAGCCGGTGCCGATCGGGGTGACCGGACGGATCTTCGTCGGCAACCACATGCTGTTCGACGGCTACGTCAACGACACTCCGCCCGAGGAGGCCGACGGCATGCTGAACACCGGTGACCTGGGCTACCTCGACGCGGAGGGCAGACTGTTCGTGGCGGGACGCGACGACGAAATGATCATCTCCGGTGGCGAGAACGTCTTCCCACGTCCGGTCGAAGAGGCTTTGTCGTATCTGCCGCAGGTCAGCGATGTCGCGGTGGTGGGGGTACCCGACCGTGAATTCGGTCAGCGATTGGCCGCATTCCTCGTCAAACATGAAGGCTCCAGCCTGGATTCGGGCATGGTGCGCACCTACGTCCGCAACCGGCTCAGCCGCTTCTCGGTCCCGCGCGATGTCACTTTTCTCAACTCGCTGCCCCGCGGGGAAACCGGCAAAGTGCTCAAGCGCCTGCTCGTCGATCCCGCAGGTTTTCCCGACTGAACGATCGAATTCCGTTCACTCGATCACGAGGCATGCGGATATCCGATTTCGGAGATGTCTTGGGCCAGGTCCGCCAGGGTGGCCTCTGGGTTCAACGACGACACGAGTTCCTGGTCCAGCGGCCGCAAGGCATACACGTCACGCACCGCTTTCAGGTCCACGGGGACCTCGTAATAGTCCTCGGCGAAGCGCTGGAACGCTTCAGGTGAGCGGTCGACCAGTAGTTGGAACAGATATGTCGCCCCGTCAGGGTCGGCATGGTCCGGGGGGAAGTCGATCGTGCCGTGGTGCCACTGATCATCCGTCGCCTCCCGCCACAAGCAGGCCGTCACAGCAAGCACGCCGTCTTCGTCGGTGAATGCCGGCTCCTCGACCAAGGGCATGAAGACATCGGGAACTTCGTCGATCACTCCCGGCCAGGGCAGGCGGTCATGGCCATACGGGCTCATCGGCGACTCGTGGCTGAAGCCCCGGACAAATACCCCGGCCACCGAGAAAACGATGGAGTATTCGTCTCCGGACCCGTTGCGCATCGAAGCCATCTCCTGGCCTTCGGCCCAGGCGCCGTTGAAGGAGTAGTACCGGCTTTCCCGGTCCGGGCTCAGGATCGCGTCGAGCATCGCAAGCGCGCGGCACAGGTCCCGCAGGTCGGCGATGGCAGGAAGCCGGCGGGCTACGTCATAGACAGTCACGCGCTCATCCAACCGGATCCCTCCGACACCCGGCCGCGGTGCGGAACAACTTGTGCCGGCGAGGGAGAGCCGACGCGGCAGTAATCGACGCACAAACGATGCATTTTTGGGAAAACGGTGTCACAATCGTGGCGTGAATGCAGAGCGAGCTGCGACCGCAGCCGGACCTCGCGGACTCTCCACCGACGACGGCTCGACACAGTTCGAACGGTGGCTCGCGCAGACACAGAGGTCGGTCCGCGATCACGTCGATGAGTTCGTCCGGGCGCGTTGCGCGGCGGAATTGGACCCGGCGGGGTTCTCACTGCCAGGTCGGCTGATGGTCGACTTCGCGTCGGGTGGCAAGTGCGTGCGGTCGGTGTTCGTCTATCTCGGTTGGCTGTGTGGTGGCGGCGGCGAGTTCGAACCAGCGCTGCGCGCGGCCGCAAGTGTGGAACTGCTACACGCGTTCGCGCTCGTGCAAGACGACGTGATGGACGAGTCCTGTGTCAGACGGGGACGACAGTCGACCCATCTGCGTCTGGCCGCGTGGCATACCGAGCAGGGGTTGTCGGGATCGGCGGCCCGATTCGGCGAATCCGCGGCGATCCTCCTCGCCGACCTGTACCTCGTGTGGGCCGAGCGCATGTTGCGCGAAAGTGGCGTCGGCGCCGCAGCGTTGGGCCGGGCATGGCCACGCTACGACGCGATGCGCAGCGAACTGGCAGTAGGTCAGCTCGCGGACCTGTCCAACGACGCGAACCGCTTTCCGTCCTTGACCGCGGTGATGGACATCGCACGCCGCAAGTCCGGCAATTACACCGTGCGCCGACCCCTGGAACTCGGTGCGGCGATGGCCGACTGCGACGACACCGTGATGGATGTTCTCGGTGCCTACGGCGTACTGGTCGGAGAAGCATTCCAGCTTCGCGACGACCTGCTCGGCGTTTTCGGCGACCCGTCGACCACCGGAAAGCCTTCCGGTGACGATATCCGAGAACGCAAGGCGACCACGTTGATCGCACTGGCCGATCAGCTCGCCGGGCCGCCGGACCGCGCCCGGCTGCGAGATCTCTGGCGGGAAGAGCTGATCGACGAGCAGGGCGTCGCCTTCGCACAGGCGGTGATCGTCGACAGCGGCGCGCGGCAGTGTGCCGAGCGGATGATCCGCGACCGAGTCGAACACGCGCGTCAGCTTCTCGACCGCGCCGACCTCGAACCGTCGGTGGCCGACGCGCTGCACCGAATGGCGCTGTTGTGCACCGACCGTACGTCCTGACCGGCCAGCGTGCCATCGAGAAGTTCGACGGGAAGGTAGAGATGCGAACGATACCGGGAAGAACCGATGAGGTTGTCGTCGTCGGGGCCGGGCTGGCTGGTCTGGCCGCCGCGCTGCACTTGGCGGGACGCGGCCGCGGTGTCACGGTGGTGGAGCGCGACTCGGTCGCAGGCGGTCGAGCCGGGCGGCGCGATATCGACGGTCTTCTGCTCGACACCGGGCCGTCGGTACTCACCATGCCCGACATCGTCGCCGACACCCTCGCCGCGGTGGGGGAGAGTCTCGACTCCCGGCTGGACTTGCTGCCGGTCATCCCGGCCTACCGCGCGCACTTCGCCGACGGCAGCGGGCTCGATATTCACAGCGACGCCACGGCGATGGAGGAATCGGTCGCGGCATTCGCCGGGCCCGAGGAAGTCGCGGGTTACCGCCGATTGCGGGCGTGGTTGAGCGAACTGTATCGCGTCGAATTCGATCGGTTTGTCGCCACGAACGTCGATTCTCCGTTCTCTCTGCTCACACCGGCGCTCGCGCGGTTGATCGCGTTGGGCGGCTTTCGTCGCCTCGACCGGGCGGTCGGATCTTTCCTGACCGACGAACGGCTGCGGCGGGTGTTCACCTTCCAGTCCCTCTACGCGGGTGTTTCGCCACAGCGAGCCCTGGCGCTGTACGCGGTGATCTCCTACATGGACACCGTGGGCGGTGTGTACTTTCCGCGCGGCGGAATGCGCGCGCTACCGGACGCCCTGGCCGCCGCAGCCGTGGATGCCGGTGTGCGGTTCTGCTACGACGAGACCGTCCACGACTTGGAACGGAACGGTTCACGCATCACCGCTGTGTTCACCGAAAATGGACGCAGAATCCCTTGCGACGCAGTCGTTTTGGCGACTGAACTAGCCACAGCCTACGAATTGCTCGATCGCTCTCCGCGGCGTCCGATCAGCTGGCGACCGGCACCGTCTGCGGTCGTCATGCATGTCGGCTTTCCCGCCGGCGTGCCGACCGCACATCACAATCTCGTCTTCGGTGCCGCCTGGAAACAGACCTTCGACGAACTGATCGATGGGGGAGAGTTGATGACGGACCCGTCGCTGCTGGTCACCCGGCCCACCGCGACCGATCCTGGCCTCGCCCCACACGGGCAGGACCTGTTCACAGTTCTCGCCCCGGTGCCCAACCTGTACCGCGGCGAGGATCTGGACTGGGATCGCCGCGCCACCGCTTACAGCGAGGAACTCGCGGCGATCGTCGAGGACCGGTTGGTTCCGGGCTTCGTCGAGAACTCCACGATCGTGCATGTGGACACCCCCGCCGATTGGCAACGGCAGGGCATGCTGGCCGGTACTCCGTTCTCGCTCGCGCACACTTTCGCCCAAACCGGTCCGTTCCGTCCCGCGAACATGCCACGCGGAGTGACCAATGCGGTGCTGGCCGGCTGTGGCACCGTTCCTGGTGTCGGCGTGCCGA
The DNA here is from genome assembly GCF_020216065.1 of Nocardia rosealba. Taxonomy (GTDB): domain Bacteria; phylum Actinomycetota; class Actinomycetes; order Mycobacteriales; family Mycobacteriaceae; genus Nocardia; species Nocardia rosealba. The sequence continues at coordinate 1,192,573 of NZ_JAIWNA010000002.1, read as the reverse complement.
CGGCACTGTTGTCGGGTCGTCTCGCCGCCGACCGTGTAACCGGCGCTGTGACCACCTCGCGGTCTTCGTCCTCCACCGCGGCCAGGAGCGAACGACGATGACTCGCACGGAACTCGACGCCGCCGGTATCCGCGATGCCCAGTTGCGTGAGTCCTATCTGAGATGCCGGGAGCTCAACGCCCGGCACGGGCGCACATTCTTCCTCGCCACTCGGCTGCTCGCGCCAGCCCAGCGCCCCGCGATCCACGCGCTCTACGGTTTCGCCCGATGGGCGGACGACATCGTCGACGAACCCCCGACCGGCGACGCCACCGGTTCTGCGGCGGCACGCCTGGACGCGGTGGCGAAGACCATGCGCGACAGTCTTCGCGGTACCCACGACGACCCGATCCTTGCCGCGCTTGCCGATACCGCCGCCCGATACGAGATCGAGCACGCGCTGTTCGACGATTTCCTCGACTCGATGCGGATGGATCTGACGGTGACCGACTACCCGGATCGGGCCGCGCTGGATCGCTATATCCACGGTTCGGCAGCGGTGATCGGCCTGCAGGTACTGCCGGTGCTCGGCACCATCGGCCCCCGACCCGAGGCCGCTCCCTACGCGGCGGCGCTGGGAAAAGCCTTCCAGCTCACCAACTTCCTTCGCGACGTTGCCGAAGACCTCGACCGTGGCCGGGTGTATCTGCCTGCCGACGAGCTGGCTGCTTTCGGTGTGGACCGCACCCGGTTGCAGTGGTGCCGGACCAATCGGCGCACCGACCCCAAGGTGCGGTCGGCGCTGGCCGCTCAACACGCCGTCGCCCGGGACTGGTACCGGTACGCCGATGCCGGAATCGCGTTGCTGCACCCGGTATCTCGACCGTGCGTCGCCACCGCGGCCATCTTGTATTCGGAGATTCTCGACCGGATCGAACAGAGCGAGTTCGCGGTGTTCACCGCGCGAGCGACCGTGGGCAATGCGCGCCGGACTCGCGTCGCCGGTTCGGCGCTGGCTCGTGCGTTGTGGGCGCGGCGAGGTAGCCGGGCACGGGCACTGACCCCGACCGAAGGCTGATCTGTTCGGGTCGAACCCAAGATGCGGATACCTCGGGCCCCGATCCGAGGGTCCGAATCTTCAACCTTTCGGCGTGCTGTCGGGGGTGCGTTCCGCAGTACTCGTGATGTTGCGGACCATGCCCCCGAAAACGGCGCTGTGGAAGGGGCTGATCGCCTTCCAATACAGGTGCCCGGCAAGTCCGTGCGGTTGAAAGATCGCGCGTTGGCGGTATCGGGAACCACCGTTCGGGGTGGGTTCGACACCGAGCTCGAGCCATGCCAGGCCCGGGACCCGCATCTCGGCGCGAAGGCGCAGCAGGTGTGGCCGGTCGATATATTCCACGCGCCACCAGTCCAACGCCTCGCCGGAGTGCAGGCGCCGAGGGTGTTTACGGCCGCGGCGAAGTCCGACACCCCCGGCCACCCGGTCGATCCAGCCGCGCAGCGACCAGGCCAGCGGGAACGAATACCAGCCGTTCTCACCGCCGATGGATTCGATCACCGCCCATACCGTGTCCGGATCTGCGGAGGTGTGATGTTCGCGAACGTCCTCATAGAGGGAGCCGCCGGACCAGTCCGGATCGGTGGGCAAGGGATCGGAGGGTGCGCCGTAGGTGCTTGCATCGGACCAACGAGTGGGCACCTCGGCGTTGCGGATGCGGGTCAGCGCCAGCTCCACGGCACGTCCGTACCGGGTGAGGCCCTCCGGCGGATCCGAGATGTATGCGGCGATGTCGTGCTCGCCACAGACGACCTCGTGGACGAGCGACTCGATGAGCGGCACTGCGAGCGCACGGGGCACCGGGGTCACCAGATTGACCCACTGCGCGGACAGCCACGGCGTGAGCACCGGAACCGGCAGCACGACTCGACGATTCAGCCCGGCCACGACGGCGTATTCGCGCATCATGGTCAAGTAGGTCATCACGTCGGGTCCGCCGATATCGAAGGCGCGGTTGACCTCGGCGGGCAACTCCGCGGCGTGCACCAGGTAATACAGAACGTCTCGAACAGCAATCGGCTGAATCCTGTTGTGAACCCACCGCGGGGTGACCATCGCGGGCAGGCGCTCGGACAGATACCGCAGCATCTCGAAACTTGCCGACCCGGATCCGATGATCACCGCCGCACGCAACTCCACAGTGGGAACACCGGACGCACGCAGGATCTCTCCGACCTCGGCACGGGAGGCCAGGTGGCGGGACAGTTCGGTGTGTGGCGGGACGATCCCGCCGAGATAGACGATGCGCCCGACCCCCGCCGACAACGCTGCCGCCCCGACGATCTGGGCGGCTTCACGGTCGATATCGGCGAAGTCGCGGCGGGTCAACGAGTGCACCAGGTAGTAGACGACCTCCCGACCGGCCACCGCCGCGCGCACCTGGTCGCTGTCGGTGACATCGCCCTCGACCACCTCGACCCGATCGAGCCACGGCACTTCGGCCAGTTTCGCCGGTGTCCGGGCGACCACCCGGACATCATGACCGGCCTGAAGCAATTCGGGGACCAACCGGCCACCGATGTAGCCGGTCACCCCGAAGATCACACACCGCATGCTGATTCGCGACTAGGGCTTGGGGCGATCGACATCGCCGCGCCACGCTCCGGTTTCCGACCCACGGCTTTCGATGAAGTCTTTGAAGCGGCGCACGTCCCCCTTGATACGGCGATCGAGCACCCCGGTCTTGTCCGCGATGTTCTCGACGAAGCCCTCCGGATCGATGTCCATCTGCACGGTGACCCGGGTCGTCGAGTCGTCGAGCCGATGAAAGGTGACCACTCCGGCATGCTGCGGTCCATCGTCGGATTTCCAGGCGATGCGTTCCTCCGGGTGCTGCTCGGTGATGGTGGCATCGAATGTCCGGGTAGCTCCGGCGATGTCGACGGTCCATCGGGTGTGGGTGTCGTCGAGTTGTTCGATGCGGTCGACACCGTGCATGAACTGGGGGAACGATTCGAACTGGGTCCACTGGTTGTAGGCGGTCGCCACCGGCACGTGCACGTCGACGGCTTCGATGACAGTGCTCATTCTCGGCCTCCTCGGGGTTGAATTCGTCCAGCTAGCGGTCGAGTGCCCACTTGCTTCGAATCCACACCGATTGATGCATATTCGCTTCAATGCCGACGACTACTCCCACTCGCGAGGAGCCTTGTTGTGCGGCGCAGCGCCCTGCACGCCCAGATATTTGAATCCTGTTCAGAAAATCCTTGACCGACGTCGCCGAAGCCGCTTACGCTCAAGTTACTGAATCTGATTCAACAACTCGGGAGGTGTGATGGTCGGCAATCGGCGCGGTGAGGCCTCGCGTGCGGCGCTGCTCGCGGCAGGCAAGGCGGCGTTCAGCAGCGACCGCTACGAAGAGGTCTCCATCGTCGACCTGGCGCGCTCCCTGGGGGTGGCAGCGGGGTCGATCAGCTACCACTTCGGCGGGAAACGAGGCTTCTACCTCGCGGTATTGGAGCAGGCCGCCGAAGAGTTCTGGGGAGATCTGCTGGCCATGCGCGGCCCGGCCCTGGATCGACTGAACCGGGGCATCGACCGGCTGCTCGATGAAGCCGAGCAGCAGCCGCGCGCGTTCGAAGCGCTGTTCGCCGATGTCGCCGACGCCGAAGTGCGTCAGATCCGCGACCGGCACCGCACCCAATTGACCGAAGCTCTGCTCATCGAGGTGACCGGCTCGGACTCGTCACCGGTGTTGCGGGCGGCGATAAACGGCTTCGTGTCCTTCATCGAAGGTCTGGTCCTGCACTGGTCGCGCACCCGCGAGATCAGCCGCGAGCAGGTCAAAGACCTGGTCGTCGGCAATATGTTCGGCACGATCCTGGCCGCCCTGCGCACCGACCCCGATATCGAGCTGACCCAGCGGGCGATCGACGCCACGCTGTCGGATCCCCAAGCATTGGCCTTTCTGGGCTCCCTGTCCACCATGTCGAAGACGACGGAGTGATCACTGATGTCTGAAGTTCTGCCCACCGGTCCCTCGCGGATCGTCGAAACTCCGTTCGCCCGCGCGGTCGCCTGGGTCATCGGACCGCGCGGGTTGCGCAGTCAGGCGGCATTGCGTCGTGAGGTCGAGGGCAAGGTGGTCGTGATCACCGGTGCGTCGTTCGGCGTCGGCGAAGCGACCGCGCGATGGTTCGCGGCGGCTGGTGCCCGGGTGGTGATCGCCGCTCGTTCGATGGAACGGTTGCTCGAGGTGGCCGAGGAGATCAACGCTGCTGGGGGAGAGGCCTATCCGTACCGGCTGGACCTGACCGACGAGCAGTCGGTCGCCGAGTTCGCGGCGTCGGTGCGTTACGACCTCGGCGAGGTCGATGTGCTGATCCACAACGCAGGCAAATCCTTGCGCCGATCGATCCACCTGTCCTACGACCGGCCGAAGGACATCACCGCCACCACCGGCGCGAACTATCTCGGGCCGATGCGCCTCACCCTGGCTCTGCTGCCGGGGATGCGGGCGCGCGGTAGCGGTCACATCGTGAACGTCTCCACCGTGGGGATCATGTTCCCGAACGCACCGAAGTGGGGGTTCTACCTCTCGTCGAAGCTTGCTTTCGACTGGTGGATGCGTGCGGTCGGGATGGAAGCGCGCGCCGACGGGGTCACCTTGACCACGTTCTACGGCGGATTGCTGCACACGCGGATGAGCGCGCCGAGCCGGTGGATGCGGGTGCTGCCCGGTCAGACTCCCGACGACGCGGCGAAGGTGTTGGCCAAGGCGGTGGTGAAGAAGCCGCGCACGATGACTCCGCTGTACGGATTCCCGTCGGCGATCAACGCGACCGTGTTCCGGTGGCCGCTGGAAGTGCTCGTCGAGCGGATCTTCCGCAATCTCGGTGACACCGAGGCCTCGCTGTCACGGCTGCGCCCGCATGTTCCGGTGACCCCGGCCGAGGCCACCGCACCGACGGCGCAGGCCACCGGCCCTTCCACGAACGGGCAGGTGCGCACGGATGTCCGCTGACCTGAATCACAGTCTGCGTCAGTGGAGTTCGGCGATCCCGGCGGTCCTGTCGTCGGGAATGCTGACCCCGGTCGGCCCGCGCAAGGCCGTGGCGTTGGCGCGCAGCTTCTACCGGTACGGCCCGACACCGGCGATGTTGTTGGCAGCGACCGCCATCCGGCACCCGGACAAGGTCGCGATCATCGACGACACCGGGCAACTGACCTATCGCCGGCTGCAGCAGCGGGCCGAAGCGATCGCCGCGGCCCTGTTCGCCGCGTGCCCGGCAGCGCCGAAATCGGTGGGCATCATCTGCCGCAACCATCGCGGGTTCGCCGAGGCGATGGCCGCGGGCGCGCAGCTGGGCGCGGAGCTGATCTTCATCAACACCGAACTGCCGGCCCCGCAATTGCAAGCGATCCTCGCCCGGCACGACCCGGATGTGCTGATCTACGACGACGAATACGCCGTCACCGTGGAGAAGGCCGACTTCGCGGGATTGCGGGTGCTGGCTTGGTGTGAACCGCACGCCGACCTCACGGGGTTACCGACGCTGGACGACCTGGCCGCCCGCAGTCATCCCGCACCGCCGAGGGTGCGCCATGCGGTGAAGCTGACCTTGCTGACCTCGGGCACCACAGGTCTCGCGAAAGGTGTGCCGCGCGCGGTCGAACCGCGCGCAATCGTGTTGCTGACGTTGACCGCGATGGCGATCCTGCGGCTGCGGTCAACCGACCGGGTGTTGGTCGCGCCGCCGATGTTCCACGGCTTCGGGCTGTTGTCGCTACTCGGGCCACTGGCCTTGGGCGGTACCGCGATCTGCCGACGTCGTTTCGACGCGGCGACCGCGCTCGACGACATCGCCCGCCACCAGGTCAGCGTGGTGATGGCCGTGCCGGTCATGCTGCAACGACTACTCGCTGTGCCGGGGCTGGCCGAGAGCCGGTCAGCGCGGTCGTCACTGCGAGTCATGGTGACCGGTGCGGCACCGATCTCGCCGACCACGATCTCGAAGCTGATCGAGGCCTTCGGCCCGATCCTGGTCAACGGGTACGGCTCGACCGAGGCCGGTCTGGTCACCATCGCCACGCCGGTCGATCTCGTCGCCGCGCCTGACACGATCGGCCGGGCCGCGCTCGGGGTGTCGGTGCGGATCCTGCGCGCGGACCGCAGCGAGGCGGCGACAGGTGAGATCGGTGAGATCTTCGTGCGCAGCGGTCTGGAATACACCGGATACACCCCCGACCCCACCGCGAAGGTCTCGACCAAAGAGGTCATCGACGGGCACGTCTCCACCGGCGACATGGGCCATTTCGATGCTTCGCGACGGTTTTTCATCGACGGCCGCGCCGACGACATGATCGTCTCCGGCGGAGAGAACGTCTTTCCCGGCGAGGTCGAGGACCGCCTCGCCACCCACCCCGACATCACCGAAGCGGTCGTGATCGGCGTCCCCGATCCCGAATTCGGACAGGTCCTCAACGCGTTCGTCGTGCTCGGACCGGGTGTTGCCGCGCCGGGGGAGGACGCGCTCAAACAGCATGTGCGCGAAGGTCTCGAGCGCTACAAGGTGCCCAAGCGGTTCGTCGTGCTCGACGAGATCCCCCGCAACGCCAGCGGCAAGGTCCTGCGGGCGAAACTGCACGCACTGGCCGGGTCGTGAACCACTCCTCTGCTCGAAAGGCAAAGCTGATGGCAATAAGGCCGGTTCGTGCGCCGAAGATCATCATCATCGGTGCCGGTGTCGCCGGGATCGCCTCGGCGGTGACGTTCAAGAAGGCCGGTTTCGACGATTTCGTGATCCTGGAGAAGGGATCCGACGTCGGTGGGGTGTGGTTCTGGAACCGCTACCCCGGATTGACCTGTGACGTGCCCTCGCAGCTCTACCAGTTCGGGTTCGCGCCCAAGCCCGATTGGAGCCGGGTCTGGGCCACCGGTCCGGAGATCCAGCGCTACCACGCCGAGGTCGTCGACAAGTTCGGGCTGCGTGAACACCTGCGTCTGAACAGCGAAGTGACCGACGCGGTCTTCGACGGACGCGGTTGGGTCGTCACCCTTGCCGACGGCACCGAGTCGACGGCGGACTTCGTCATCGCCGCGACCGGGGTACTGCATCACCCGTTCGTCCCTGAGATCCCGGGCCTCCACACTTTCACCGGCGACACGGTGCACACGGCGCGATGGGACGATTCGCTCGTTACCGTGGACAAACGGATCGCGGTGATCGGCTCGGGATCGACTGGTGTGCAGGTTGTTTCGGCGTTGCAGCCGGGGGCGGCGAAGCTGAGCCAGTTCACCCGCACTCCGCAATGGGTGTTGTGGGCACCGATGGGGTCGGCCCAATCCAAGCTGGTGGCAAAGCTTCTCGCCGCCTCACCCACGGTGCATGATCGGGTGTACGCGGTGTCGCTGTGGGCCTCGGGCATCCTCGCCGATGTCGCGTTGCGCCCCACCTGGCGGCGGACAGCGCTGCAACAGCTCGCCCGGTTGTCGCTGCGAGCGCAGGTGCGGGACCAAGACCTGCGAGACGCGCTGACACCGGACTACCAGCCGCTGTGTAAGCGGCAGGTCGTCTCCGGCACGTACTACCGGGCCATTCAGGCCGACAATGCCGAGCTGGTGACCGACAAGATCACCGAGATCACCCCGAACGGGATCCGCACCGCCGACGGACGCGAACATCCTGTCGATGTCATCGTTTTCGCCACGGGTTTCCACCCGCACAACTACATGCGTCCGTTGAACCTGCGCGGCCGCGACGGCCTGCACATCGACGAGGCTTGGGCGAAAGGCCCACGCGCCTACCGGATGACGGCGATCCCCGGTTTCCCGAATCTGTTCACGGTGCTCGGCCCGAATTCGCCGACGGGCTCGATCTCGCTGCAGTACTCGGCCGAACTGACCGCCCGCTACATCACCCGCTGGTTGCATCGGTTCGCCACCGGTGAGCTCGACACCGTCGAGGTCACCGAGGCTGCGACAGCCCGGTTCAACGACGCAGTCGCTGAAGCGATGGGCCCGACGGTGTGGAACACCGGCTGCAATTCCTGGTACTTCACCGACCAGAACACGATCGACCTGTGGCCTTTCGACCGAAAGACGATGACGGCCATGCTCACCGAACCCGACGACCGCGACTTCCTCATCGGCTCGCCCGCACACCATGGCGCTGTAGCCGAGTCGACGACCGTCTGACAACCGACCAGGACAAGGACAACGATGTCTCGCAATTCCCGAATCGACCTCAACGGCGCTGTCGTCGTGATCACCGGCGGCGGCCGGGGAATCGGTGCCGCCACCGCACAAGCGTTCAGCGCCAAGGGCGCCCGGGTGTGGATCGGTGACATCGACACCGACGTCGCCGCGGCCACCGCCGCCTCGATCCCGCACTGCCACAGCGCACGCCTGGACGTCACCGGCGTCGAGTCATGGCGCGAATTCCTCACCGAGGTCATCGGCGCCGAAGGGCGCCTCGACGTCCTGGTCAACAATGCCGGGGTCATGCCGCTGGGCAGCTTCACCGAGGAAACCGAAGCAACCACCGACTTGATCCTCGACGTCAACGTGCGCGGGGTCGTCAACGGCATGCGCGCCGTTCTCCCCGGCATGGTCGAAACCGGTCGCGGCCACATCGTCAACGTCGCCTCGATGGCCGGGATGATCCCGATCCCCGGCATGGTGACCCACCATCACCGCGGTACTGCCCTCCGCGGTGCGCACGGAACTGTCGTCGGGGGCCACCCTGGGCAAAGGAATACCCACCGTGGATCCCGAAGACGTCGCCCGCGCCGTCGTCGACAGCGTGCACCGCACACCCGAAACCATCTCTGTCCCAGGCTGGTTGGCGCCGGGCTGGTCGGTGGTGCAGGCACTGGTGCCCAGCTTCGTCGAAAACCGCGTGCGTCGCCTCGTCGACGACCGCCGCGCGCTGACCGGCATCGATGCCGAGAGCCGTCGCGCCTACACCGAGCGCATCGAACGCCACGCCGATCAACACGCCACAGCCGTCACCGCCTCGGCGGCGCCGAAGCGTGGCCGAAAGGCCGGTTCCCGATGACCTCACGCGCACTGGTGATCGGCTGCGGCGGCACGATCGGCGCGGCTTGGATCGTCGCCGCCCTGGATGCTCTGTCGAAGCAATTGGACTGGGATCCCCGCACCGCCGACCTCATCCAAGGCACCTCCGCGGGCGCTGAACTGATCACACTGCTCGCCGGCGGGGTCTCGGTCGACGAGTTGGTCCGCATGCAGCAGGGCACGGCCCACGACAGACGGTTGCGTGATCACCACGACGCCGCACCACCTTCCTTGCCGCCGCTACCCATTCCGCGCCTGCTCAACCCTGGCTTGCTGCGTTCGCAGCGCGGACTGGCCGCCCTGTCGGGCATCGCCCCGACCGGGCGTGGCGATGCGAGCTGGCTGGCCCGCCTGGCCGAGGCATACACACGCGAAGGGGCATGGCTGAACCATCCCGCTGCCCGGATGGTCGCGGTCGATACCGAGTCCGGTCAGCGGGTCGCGTTCGGTGCCCCCGATGCTCCTGCGGTGTCGGCGGCGACCGCGTTGCAGGCCTCGTGGGCGGTGCCGGGTTGGATGCCGCCGGTCACAGCGGGCGGCAGGACCTACATCGATGGCGGGGTGGCCTCGACCGCGTCGCTGGATCTGTTGGCAGACCACGGTTTCGACGAGATCTACCTCATCGCACCGATGGCCTCACCGGACCGCGCACGCATTCCCGGACTCGGCGGCTTCCTGGAGGACAGGTGCTTGCGACGACCGATGACCGACATCCTCACCGCGGAGATCGCCACCGTGCGTGCTCGCGGCACCCGGGTGATCGCGATCTGCCCACGCGTCAACGATCTGGCGCACCTGCCGGCGAACTTCATGAACCGGCGCGCGCGCCACGTCGCGTTCGCCGCCTCGATGCACACCGCCCGCCTAACCGTCTCGCGTGCCCTGACCGTCGCCGCCAGCTGAGAGCTGTTGCCCAGGGGCGGCCTGGATTCATGGCATGGGGTCAGTTCCACATGCCCGCTCAGGATGTGCCCCGCGGCGGGCACCGGCTGACCGGGATACGCCGTCGTCCGAGGCCGTCGCGGTTCCTTTCCGGTCTCCGGCGATGCTCGCCACCAGGCCGAGCCCCGCAAATCGGCAATGCGACTTCGGTGGAGATGTGACCGTTGACACTCTCTCCCTCGCATGGGAATCTGAATCGAATTCATATTGAATTCGATTCAGAAAAGAGGAATTGATGTTCACAGAATCGGTCGGAGCACAGCGCATACCGGTCGGCCGGCGTAAGACGTGGGTGATGCTCGCCGTGCTGGCTCTGACGGCCACGGCGGCCCTGAGCGTCGGAGCCGGATCAGCCGCGGCTGCGCCGGATTCCGGCTCGGCGACGGGGTCGTCCTCGGGTTCGGGGCAGGCTGGTGACTTCTACCTCCCGCCCACACCCCTCCCGGACGGCGAACCAGGCCAGATCCTGCGCAGCGAGCCATATGCGCTGGCCTGGGCCATGCCCGGACAGCAAGGCCAACTACCCGCCAACGCCACTCGCATCATGTACCTCAGCGCCGACACCCACGGTGAACCGGCCGCAGTCACCGGTACCTATCTCGAACCCACTCTGCCGTGGCACGGGCCGGGCCCACGCCCGCTGATCGCGGTCGCGCCGGGCACCCAGGGTCAAGGCGACCAGTGCGCACCGTCGAAAACCTTGGCCGAGCTCATCCACTACACCTTCCCCCTCGACATCTGGGTCAGCTACGAGATGATCACCGTCTACGCGCTGCTCGCACGGGGCATGGCCGTGGTCATGACCGACTACCACGGCCTGGGCACCCCCGCCGTGCACGACTACGTCAACCGGGCCGCCGAAGCCCATGCGGTCCTCGACTCCGTTCGCGCCGCCGAAGCATTGACCGGAATCTCGCGTCCCAGTGGCATTTTCGGCTACTCCCAAGGTGGTGGTGCCGCAGCCGCGGCCGCCGAACTGCAGGGCGAATACGCTCCCGAACTCGACGTGCGCGGCACGTACGCCGGAGCTCCGCCCGCCGACCTGCGCGATCTCATGCTCAGCGCCCCGGCCGTCAACGGGATCATCCCCGGTGTGATCGGTGGCTTCGGAACGGGATTGCTGGGCTATGTACTCAACGGAATCGTCGCCAACCATCCCGAAACAGCCCCCATCATCGATGCCGCAACCAACCCCGCCGGCAAGCAGATGATGGCCGAGCTGGCCGACACCTGTATCGGCGAAGCCGTCTTCCGCACCATGCTGCGCCCGGCGACCTGGTACACCACCGGTGGACGCATGCCCGCCCAGATCATCGACAGCTCACCGGAACTGTCGGCCATCATCGACGAGCAGCGCATCGGCAGGCGCAAGCCCATCGCACCGGTCCTGATCGCCGCAGGCACCAACGACGATGTTCTGACATACCCTCAGGTCCGCCGCCTCGCCGTCGACTGGTGCGCACACGGCGCGACCGTGCAACTGGACACCACCGCCTGGCTACCGCCGCTGTTCCCCAGCACCGCGATCGGACACCTGCTGGCATACCTACCCGCCACCTTCGCCGCACATGACTGGCTCACCCAACGCCTCGCCGGTGCGCCTGCCCCGAGCAACTGCTCCGCACTGCCCTGATCTGCTGGAAGTCAGTCGATGACGCGCCCGGAGCGTTGCGTTTCGCGGGCGGGGTCCGGTCGAACGGACCGGCGGCACGAAGTTGACCTGCACTGCGGTTGAGGTTGCACAGTGGCCGGATGCGGATGAATCAGATCACCATCGGTGCTATCGACCTTGCCCGGTCCAAGCAGTTCTATGCGCTGCTCGGGCTACAGCTGATCGTCGAAAACGACCACTACCTGCGTTTCCGATGCCCTGATGGGGACAGCACGTTTTCGGTCGAGCTCGTCGACTCCCTGCACGGCGATGGGCGGGTGTCCATCTACTTCGAATCCGACGACCTCGACAACCAGTGCGCTCGGCTACGTGCCGCGGGTGTGGTGTTCGACAGTTCGCCCGTCGACACACCATGGCTGTGGCGCGAGGCATGGCTGCACGATCCGGACGGTCATCGGCTCTGCCTGTTCTACGCCGGAGAAAACCGGCTCGACCCACCGTGGCGGATCGCCGACCCGGCATCATAATTGCGGCCGACCGACAGTCGATCAGGGCTCTCGGCCACCGCACGAGTCACTGCCCATCCTGCGTGCGGGTACTCGATGTGCCTGTGCGGCAGCGTGATCGGAGAATCGCGGCTGGTTCGCTGATTTCCGGACCGACGGCCTCAGGAAGCGGCCTTCGGCGGACCGGATGCGGTGGTGAGGCTGCGGACGAGCAGGTCGATGACCGCTCGCTTGTCCGCGTCGTCGTGCTTATGGGTGAGGAGTCCTTCGACGACGAAGGTGCCGATGGCCGACATGGTGGCGAGGTCGGTCTCGGCGACGCCGGCTGCGCGGAGATTCGCGGCGAACAGCGCGTCGGCCAGCTGGTGGAAACCGGTGTGCCAGGCGTCTACCGAGCTGGAGGCGGCTACCCGGGCGTGCACGGTGTTGACCAGCCCGTGCAGCTGTTCGAGTTGGTCGACCACCCACAGCAGCTGCTCGTTCAGCGGCAGGCCGTCGATCTCCGCGTAGGTGGCCAGCGCCTCGGCAAGGATGCGGTCCAGGACCGCGATGAGCAGCTCGTCCTTGTCCTGGAAGTACCAGTAGATCGTATTGACGGTGACTCCCGCGCTCTTGGCGATCCGCGCCGTGGACGCCGAGTCGAAGCCGTCGTCGATGAGCAGGCGCCGGGCAGCGGCGATGATCTCCTCTCGCTTCTCCTCACGGTTCTGCGGACGTCGATTCCTTGGCACCTCACCACTTTATCTTGAACCTCGCTCAAGAAGGCGGTACGTTTCTTGAGCGACGTTCAAGAAATTGCGAGATGAGGCTGGTTCCCATGGACTCCGACAACGTGGCCGACGAGCTGCGCCGACTCGACACCCGAGGTCTGCTTGCCCTGTTCACCACCCTGGAAGCCCCAACGATTGCCGAAATCGACGGCGAGTACGCCGCGGCTCTGCTTGCCCAGCCGAACCTGTTCGCCGTGGTGACCGGAAAGATGGCCGTGGCCAACCCGCTGGAGCCGTGGCGGTGCAAGGCGTTCCGGCCCGTCGACGAGAACAGCGGACGTGGTTACAACACCTTCGGCGTGGGCGGCCGAGTCCGGCAGCGCTACCCGATGCGCACGCTCTCGGCCCCGTCCCGCTATGACGGCGCACCGTCCTACACGCTCGTCTATCGCGCCTACACCTCGATCTGCGGCTCGATCCACATGGTGGACGAGGTGCGGCGTGCCGCGCCCGGCGTCTACCTGGGCATCGGCACCTGGGGATTCACCGATGCCCAGCGCCGCATCCCCCGGCCCTTCCTGCTGACCGGCCCCATCGGGTCCTATCGCGGCGACATCGGTAAAGCCCGCCGTGACTTCACCCCCGGCTCCCGCGAGCTGCCCGGTCCGCCCGCCTGACACCACTCGTTTCCCGGCCCAACCCGAATGAAGGAATCATGACCACAACTCCTCGCACCGCGCTGATCACCGGCGCGTCCGCCGGCATCGGCGCGGCGTTCGCCCACCACCTCGCCGCGAACGGCTACCAACTGCTGCTCGTCGCCCGCCGCGCCGATCGTCTCCGGGAACTCGCCGCGCAGCTGAGCGCACGCCACGATGTGCGCTGCGAGGTGTTCGCCGCCGACCTCACCGACAGCGCCGCACCCGCCGCGATCGTGGACTACGCCGACGGGCAGGGCTTGGACGTCGACGTCCTGATCAACAACGCCGGTCTGTCGGGCAAGACGGCTTTCGCCGACACCGCATGGGACTCCCTGGCCGGGGAAATCCAGCTGATGGTCACCGCCCCGACCGAACTCGCCCACCTCGTCATTCCCGGCATGAAGAAGCGTCACTGGGGACGCATCATCAACCTGTCGTCGGTCGCTGCCTTCGCCCCGCCCGGCGCCGGTCTGCTCTACACCGGCATCAAGTCCTACGTCCTCGACACCTCGCAAGCCCTCGACATGGAACTCAAACCCCACGGCATCCACGTCACCGCACTGTGCCCCGGCTTCACCCGCACCGAATTCCACGATGTCATGGGCACACGCGACAAAGCCGACCACCTGCCCCGCATCCTCTGGCAGCAGCCCGACGCAGTAGTCACCGAGGGGTGGGATGCAGTGATGAAGGGCAACCCCGTGTGTGTCCCGGGCATCGTCAACAAGATTTCCGCCGCCGCAATGAAGCCCCTGCCCGTCCGCCTGGGCTACTTCCTCGGAAAGACGTTCAACCCCTTCAAGAACAGCTGAATTCAATCGTCCGGTGCATTGATCCAGGAACACCGGTTGGATTTCCCGGCTCGGCTTGTTTGAGGTGTTGCCGGAGAGATTGCTCAGTCGAGACCTCGACCCCCGATCCGGGCCACCGCCCGGATCGGGGCGCCATCGGCTCCACGCAGCGGTAGCGGGAACAACGAAACCTCGATCGATTCGCCTGCGGCCTGCGCGTTCGACAACTCGTCGAGCGCGGTCAGGTTCTCGGCGATCACGGCGTGCGCGCCGCACAGGATCCGGTGCGCGGGCAGGTCAGAGTCGTCGATCCCGGACGGGTCGATGCTCGGCGCGTCGATGCCGATGGTCCGGATTCCCTTGTCCACCAGCAGTTGCGCTGCTTCCGGGTGCAGATACGGGTGCGTGAAGTAGTCCGAGGTGCCCCATCGCGAAGCCCAACCGGTGGCGATCAGCACGATCGTGGCAGCCGGCAGGCCGACGTCGAACAGTGTCGGTCCGATCGCGGTGCGCGCCGGCACCGACCGCGCATCCACGATCCAGGCGGGGCCGACGAAGCGCTCGAGAGGTAGCTGGTCCAATGTCGGCAGGCTGTCGTCCAGATGAGCCGGTGCGTCGACGTGTGTCCCGGATTGCGACCCCAGATGCACGCGCAGCACGTTCACCCCGTCGGTGGCGGCACGCAACGCCGGTTCCAGCAGAACTTCCGGATCGCCCGGAAACACCGGCATGCCGGTGTGGATCGGCCGGGTCAGATCGATCAGGCGCACCACGTCAGCATACGAGAGCCGTCGACCGCGCCCGGGCCGTTGTGCTGCTCACACGCGAAAACTGTTGGCGCCGCGTGATATTCGCCGGATAGCCTGGATGAGACCCGCCGAGTAGCTCAGGGGAGGAGCGAAACTATGTGGGACTGGGGGAAATCTGTCGCCGAGCACGCGGCCGCCACCGCGTGGACCGCCTGGCCACCGCCGGAGAAACCACCGACCGTAGTCGACCCACCGCCGGGTCGCGCGACACGAAGCCGGTCATGTCGAGTGGTTCGAAAGAGGGTCGAGATGGTGGATCCGCAGTAGATCGCCTCGTCGGCCGACCGCTCGGTCTCGGTCACCTGGGTCGAGGAGACCGCCGATCGAGTGTTCGATGGGAGACGCGTGGTTGGGTCGGACTGCTGCGGGTAACGGCCTGATAGATCTCGGCATCTTCCCGGGAAAATGCGGAGATCGAGAACGCGCCGGTTCAATGGGTAGCCGGCGCGTTCGCCCGCCGGTCGGTTCGGGTCGGCTTCGAGGTGATCCACCCTCCAGGCATTGCTGCTCCCGTCTCGCGCCCGTGCCGACGGGCGAGCACGCGATCATTCGCAATCGCTGCTAATGGCAACCATTTTCGACAGTAGTAGCCGAACCTCGGCCTGTCGGCCGATCCGGCGAGCGGGCGGTTGGCTGGAGGTGCGGGTCAGTCGTCGGTCGGCGCGAGATTGGCGACGAGGCCGTCGACGACGTCGCCGACGGCCCTGCGGACGTCGTACCGCGCCATCGCGGTCGTCCATTGCGGCAGTACGCCGACCGCGGCGGGGAATTCGTCGAGCAGGTCGGTGGCTGCGGACTCGGTCCAATGCGGAGGTGCATGACCGCGGCGGGTCGCATCGGCGCGGTCGTCGGCCGCCCGGCGGGCGGTGAGTTCGCCGAGGGCGAAGCGCCAGAGCACCGAATACAGGTAGACCGCTTGCTCCTCGGTGGCGCCGAGAGCTCTTGCGCAGCTGACGAACTCGTCGAGGATCCACATCGCCGCCCGGCCGTAGGTCTCGCCGGTGACGAGAATGTCGACCACCCAGGGCAATTCGTGCAGGGTCTCGATGAGGTAGAGGACTACCGCGACCAGCCGGTCCCTGGGGTCTTCGGGGAGATCCGGCTTCCGCAGGTCGTCGGCGCGGGCATCGAGGACGGCGAAGAACAGTGCGCCCTTGGTGGGGAAGTGGTGGTAGATCGCCGCCGTGCTGACGCCGAGTCGCCCGGCGAGTCGCCGCATGCTGAACGCGTCGGCGCCGTCGGTGGCGAGCATGTCGCCGGTGGCGGCGACGACCGCGTCTCGCTCCAGGCGGACCGGTCGGCCGCGGCGGCGGGGGGTGGAGGTCGGCACGGCGCTCCATTCTTCCGATGGCGCTCTCGACAGGTGAGTTCGGGTGTGCTTCCATGATAAAAATACGCGTTCGTAAAATCGAATCACGCTGTGGAGAGTCGGATGTCGCAAGTCAACAAACCGGCCGCCGTCTTGGCGACCGTGGTGATCGTGCAGTTCATGGTTTCGCTCGATCTGTCGGTGGTGAACGTCGCGCTGCCCGCTGTCCAGGCCGAGTTCGGCCTTCCGGCCACCATGCTGCAGTGGGTGGTCAACGCCTACGCGGTGGTCTTCGGCGGTTTCCTGCTGCTCGGCGGGCGGCTCGGCGATGTGATCGGCCGCCGTCGCACGATGATCGCCGGGCTCGTCTTGTTCGGTGCGGCCAGCCTCGCCGGTGGTCTGGCCACCCATGAATCGGTGCTGATCGGCGCGCGGGCGGTGCAGGGTCTTGGCGCCGCCGCGTTGTCGCCACTGTCGCTGGCGCTGATCACCGTGACCTTCGAGGAGGGGCCGGCCCGGACCAGAGCTGTCGGGCTGTGGGCCGGGGCGACCATGCTCGGCGGCGCTCTCGGCGTCGTCGCCGGCGGTCTGCTCACCGATTTCGCCGACTGGCGGTGGGTCCTGCTGATCAACGTCCCGATCGTGCTCGCCGCACTTGCCCCCGCGGTACGTGGCATCGGCGGCGCGGTCGAGCAGCAGCGGCCCAGGCTCGACGTTGTCGGCGCCGTATTGGTCACCGCGTCCATGCTGCTGCTGATCTTCGGTGTGGTCCGCACCGACGAACACGGCTGGGCGTCTGCGGTCACCCTCGGCACGCTCGGCGCCGGAGCGCTGCTGCTGGCCGCGTTCGTGGCGGTGGAATTGCGGGTCCGCGAACCGCTCATGCGCCTGGGGCTGCTCACGCACGGCAGCGTGGCGGGCGCCAATATTTTCGGCTTCATGATCACCGCCGGCCAGCTGACCGCCTTCTACTTCGTGTCGCTGCACATGCAGTCGGTACTGCAGTATTCCCCGGCTACCGCGGGCATCTGCTTCGTCCCGTTCGCGCTCGGTGCCGTGGTCGGCATGCGCCTGGTCGCGCCGATCGTGGGCCGGTTCGGCTATCGCGCCGCGTTGGTGGCGGGCGGCCTGCTCGGCGCCGTCGGCATCGCCTGGTTCGGCGCAGGCGGACCCGGCGGCACCTTCCTCACCGACATCCTCGGCCCCTCGATCGTGGCCAGCGTCGGCATCGGCATCAGTTTCGTGGTCATGGGAACCATCGCCATGCGCGGTGTGTCCGCCGAGGAAGCCGGTATGGCCTCCGGCCTGCTGAACAGCTCCCGCCAGCTCGGCGGCGCGCTCGGCCTCGCGGTGCTCACCACGATCGCCGCCACCGTCACCGGAGACGACCGCTCGCCCGCCGGGCTCAGCGACGGCTACTCCACCGCGCTCCTGCTCGGTGGTGCGCTGATCGCCCTCGGAACGGTGATCGCGGGTCTGCTCGTCCCGCGGACGGCGGCCGAGCAGAAGGACGCGGCTGTCCCAGCGCAGGAGGCGCGGTCATGACCGGCTACTGGGCATGCACATGATCGGACATCTCGCGCCGGAAACTGTTCGCGGACCTGGTGCCTCGGCTGGTATCCGGAGCGTGATGGTGTTCAACGTGCAGCCTCCCGACAGCGCGGAACCGCGGAAGCTCCGCCGTTCACGGTGGAGCAGGGGCATTTGCGGTACGAGGGGTCGGGCCGAGCTGTGCCCGTCGGCCCCGAACGGCTGCGGTGGACGATGACCTACCGCACGCCGCACGGAGACCGTGAGATCGGAAGAGCCACAGCGGCTTACGCTAGGCTGCCGGTCGTGACTTGTCGAGCTGGATCAGGGGCCCGGCCAGCACTGCGAGAACGGCTCCGAGCAGGCAAACAGACGTCAGAGCCATTTCCTGCGTGAGGATCACGGCCGCCAACACCGGGGTGCAGCTGATACCCAATTGGAAGGCTGAGACCGTGGTGGCTCCCGCGAGGGTCGGCGCGTCGCCTGCAATGGCGAACACCCGGCCGTACAGGGCGGGGTTGAGCACAAACGCCGCAACACCCAGCAGAAATACGGCTGGAACAACGATCCAGACCTGTCGCATCGACACCGCGAGCACCACGGACAGAATCACGATCGCGCCGGTTCCGGTGCCCAGCGCCAAGTGGGGGCGCCGGTCGGAGATCCGGCCGCCGATCGTCAGTCCGGCGAAGGCGCCGATGCCGAAGAGCGCGAGGACGGCCGGGATCCAGACCTCGCCGATATCGGTGATGTCGGCCAGCATGGCGGCCAGGTAGTTGAACGTGAGCATGTATGCCGCGGTGGTCGCGATGGTGATCGCGTAGATCACCCACAGCCTCGGCTTGCGTATCGTGGCGAGTTCGCGTGCCACGACCGATCCGGTGCCTGATCGGGAAACCGTTGCGGCAGCGGGAATCCCGAGAACGCAACCGGCGATCCCGACGAGTGTGAGGGCGACCACGGCCCAGAATCCGCCCCGCCACCCACTGAAATGGCTCAGTAGTGTGCCCAGCGGTCCGCCTGCGACCATCGCGACGCTGAGCCCGCTCACCACCACGCCGGACGCGCGGGCGTTGCGGTCGGGAGTGACCAGGCCGATCGCGGTCACCGACGCGATCGCGAAGAACCCGGCATAGGCGATACCGGCCACGATTCTGGAAGCCAGCAGTACCGGATAGCTGCCGAGCAGGCCGATCGCGATGCTCAGGGCGAAGACGGCCTGTGTGGCAATCAGTGCGGTGCGGCGCGGCAACCTCAGGCTGAGTACGGCGAACGGCGGTCCACCGAATACGACACCAAGCGCGAAGGCGGTGATGAGCATGCCGGCCGACGACAGCGGCACATCGAGGTCGGTGGCCACCTCGGGAAGCACACCTGCGAGCAGGAACTCGGCGGTGCCCATCGCGAACAGGCTGAAGCCAAGCAGGTATACGCCGACGGGCAAGCGGTCGCTGCGTCGTTGCGTGAGTTGTGCGGTGACGGTCATCGACGATCACCTGCCGACGCGACCTCGCGCACGGACCCGTCGAACAGGCGCAACCTGTACGCCGCCAACCGTTCTCGTTCGGCCTCGATTCCGTCGGTCGCGACGAACTCCGTCGGCGGTATGCCGTCGCGGGATGGGAACCCGTGCATCGCTGTATCCACTGTCTCGTTCATGTGAGCACCTCCGAGACGAGCATCGGTGTGCCTGTGCGGTATCGGCAAACAACCTTGCCGATTCCGGGATGGATTGGTTGGCTGGCCGGATGGATGATCAACCGACCGTCGGTGCCGTGATCGAGCAGATCGCGCCACGTTTGCGACGTGCCCGCGAACAGCGCAAACTCAGTTTGGCCGACCTTGCCCGAGCAACCGGACTGTCGACCAGCACGCTGTCCCGGCTCGAATCCGGACAGCGCAAACCCAGCCTCGAACTGCTCCTACCGATCACGGTCGCGCTCGGGATACCGCTCGACGAGATCGTCGCCGCACCCCGGATCGTCGATCCTCGTGTGCCGCAGGAACCCACCAAGAACGACGGCCGGGTGCTGGTCCCACTGTCGCGGCACCAGGGCGATCTCCGCGCCTACAAGATGATCATCCCCGCCCACGACGAAGAGCCCTACCTGCGGACCCACGAGGGCAACGAATGGCTCTACGTGCTGCGCGGACGACTACGCGTACGGCTCGGCGAGCACGATTTCGTCATGGACGCCGGTGAGGCAGCCGAGTTCGACTGCCAGATCCCGCACTGGTTCGGTGCGGCGGGCCGCGGCAGCGTCGAACTCCTCAGCCTCTTCGGGCGACACGGCGAACGCATCCACATCCGTGCCCGGACCACCCGCCGCTGACAGCGCACACGCACCCATCATCAGTCCGTCGCGCTGGCGTGTGCTGCGATGATCCGCCAGCCGTGCTCATCGTCGTGCAACCATGAACGCGTGTAGCGCATCCTGGCTCCGAAAGGTTCGCCGTTGACGGTGCCCTCGACGGTCCCGAGGAACCAGGTCACCCCGGCGCGCCCGTCGGTGAGGACGTTCAGCTCTTCCTCGACCAAGGCCGTCACCACCTGCGTGCGGGTGCGGTGAAGCTCCAGATCATCGGCTTTGGTGTAGACGTCTGCGCCGAAGGTGAAGATCAACCGGTCATCGAGCAGACGATCCAGCGCCTGCACATCCCCGGCGAGTTGCGCGGCCTGCAACCGCCGCTCGGCGTCCCGCAAGTTCTCCATGCACCTCACCCTGCCAGCCGATGTCCACTCACGCCATGTTCGTTTTCGGCCGAGAGTGAGGCGCCGACAAGACCTATCTGAATCGCGCCGTCGACAAATCTGGGCCCGGGCACCCCGGCCCTGAGGTGTGCCATGATCGCGAGGTGGACACTGCCGATGGTCCCGCCGTCGATCGCGCCGAGTTCGACCGCCTCGTCGGCCCTTTGCGCGCGGAACTACACGTGCACTGCTACCGCTTCCTCGGTTCGGTCCATGATGCCGACGACGCCCTGCAGGAGGCCTTGCTGCGCGCGTGGCGCTCGCGCGCGAACCTCACCGATCCCGGCAAGTTCCGGCCATGGCTGTACAAGATCGCGACCAACCGGTGCCTGACCATGCTCGAGCAGCGCGGCCGCCGCGAACTCCCGATGGATCCGGAGCCGGATGCGCCTGCGGCCGAACGGATATGGCTCGAACCGTATCCAGGCATCGGGGTGGGGGAGCCGGGGCCGGAGGCGCGCTATACGGCGCGCGAGTCGATCGAATTGGCGTTCGTCGCGGTGATCCAGCAGTTGCCGGGCGTGCAGCGGGGTGCCTTGCTGTTGCGCGATGTCCTCGGCTTCACCGCGAGCGAGACCGCCGAATTGCTCGACGTGACCGTGGCCTCGGCCAACAGCGCCCTACAACGGGCGCGAGCCCGCCTCGATCAGCGCGAACCGTCGGTAGCGCCCGACGATCCGCAGGCGCGTCGCCTCGCCGAGCGATACGCCACCGCCTGGGAGAACGCCGATGTCGACGGCATCATCGCGCTGCTCGCCACCGACGCCCGCTACGCCATGCCGCCACTGCCCGAGTGGTATGCCGGACAATCCGCGATCCGGGAATTCCTGGTGACCGGCCCGCTGCACTGGCGCTGGCGTTTCCGCCCGGCCGTGGCCAACGGTCAACCAGCGTTCGGCACCTACTGGTGGGACCCCGAGCGCTCCGTCTTCGCGGCCATGGCCCTCGACGTGCTGACAGTGCGCGGTGGTGCGATCACCGACGTGGTGTCGTTCCTCGACCCCGCACTGTTCGCCCGCTTCGCCCTCCCCGAATTCGTGACCGACTGACGATCAGTTCGGCACCGCCGGCTGGGTCATACCGGTAGTGGGACGTTCCCACCGGCCGGGGCCCGACCTCGGCACCCCGAAGGGAGACCGTCATGTCGCACGACGAAGACCAGATCCGCACCCTGATCCACGAGTGGGCCGCCGCCGTCCGCGCCGGTGAACTCGACCGTGTGCTGGCCGACCACACCGCCGACATCGTCATGTACGACGTTCCGCCACCGCAGAACGGCGTCCGTGGCATCGATGCCTACCGGCAGACCTGGCCACCGTTCTTCACCTGGCTCGGCCGCGGCGCCACCTTCGACATCGTCGAGCTGAACATTTCAGCCGGCGCCGACATCGCCTACGCACACGCTCTGCTTCGATGTGGATCACCGGAAGAGCTTGCGGCCGAACCCGATACCCGCCTACGCCTCACTCTCGGTCTGCGCAAGGAAGGTGGCCGATGGAGGGTGGCCCACGAACACCATTCGTTCCCCGACACCACCGCCGACCCGGCCGCCGACGTCGCCGAGATTCGCGCACTGCATCAGCGGTGGTTCGCCGCGACTGCCGAGAAGGACCTCGACAGCCTGATGGCGGAGATCGCCGCCGACGTCGAATCCTACGAACACGACGCACCGCTGCATTACACCGGCGCGGACAACGTCCGCGAGGTCTGCCGACGGGGACTCGAATCCGCCCCCCGGCGGGTGACCTGGGAAGTCCCCGAGATGGCAGTCGAGGTCCGTGGTGATCTCGCCGTGGTGTGGGGCCTCAACCACATGAGCGCCGAGGACGCCGATGGACGGGTCCATCACTCCTGGTCGCGAGGCACCCGGGTATTCCGCAAGCGCGGCGGACGCTGGTTGCTCGTGCACCAGCACGTGTCCTACCCCTACGACCCGGAAACCGGCGCGGCAGCAACAGATCTCGTGCCCGAAGACGAGCCGCTGCGGAGTTGTGGCGGTCTGATCCGGTGACCTATTCGGCCGTGTCGCGCGCCCGGCGATGATTCTGGGGGATTTGCTGGAGTGGCAAGGTCCGTTGTCGAGTCGTGGCGGTCGCGGGAAAGGTGGTGGGGCGGAACGAAATCCTCGAAACTACAGGAAAGCCACAATGATCATCACGGCTCGATCTACGACAGGACGCTTGCGTCGATACGCCCGCGCGGTGGGGATCACCGCGGTCGCCACCGTGCTCACACTCAGCGCCGCGGCATGCGCCACCGAGGCGACGGGGGAGGAGGTGCCCCCGTATGCCTTTGTGACCAAGGATGATCCAGCTTTCGACAAGACCTTCCGACACGAATTCGCCGATGTCGACGGTGTTCGTATGCACTACGTGGCCGGTGGCAGCGGCACACCGGTGGTGCTGATCCACGGGTGGCCGCAGAGCTGGTACGGCTGGTGGGAGATCATGCCCGCGCTCGCCGAGAAACACACCGTCTACGCCGTCGACCTGCCCGGATTGGGTGACAGCACAGGCTCACCGAGCGATTACAGCAAGGCCACCCTGGCGCGCTATGTCCACACCCTCGTGGCCGATCGGCTCGGGGTGCGCGACGCGCACGTCATCGGACACGACTTCGGCGCGGCGGTCGCCTTCCACTACGCGAGCCAGTTCCCCGCCGACACCGCGAGCCTCGGCTACCTCGACCTGCCGCTGCCCGGGCCTGCCGTCGACGCGGCCACCTATCGTTCGATGAGCTGGCACATCGCTTTCCATTCCCAACCGGGAGTGCCCGAAGCGATGGTCGGCGACGAAGTCCGCGACTACCTCGCCCTGTTCTTCCCCCAGGTCTCCTATGGCGGAACAGCTTTCGGCGGGACCTCGCGACGGTCGCCGTTCACCGACGCCGAGATCGACGAGTACGCGAGGACCTATACCCGCCCGGAAAACCTGGCGGGCGGTTTCGAGCTGTACCGAGCCCTCGAGCAGGACGTCCGCGATTCTGCCGCAGCGGCGCCGACACCCGTTCCTGCCCTGCTTCTGACGGCGCAGGGGCAGGTCGAACCGGTGCGGGCGAGCACGGCCGGTCGGCTGACGAACATCGTGCGCGCGGTGGATGTGCCCGGTGCCGGGCACTGGCTCGTCGAGGAGAACCCGCGATTCGTCACCGCGGAGCTGCTGGCCTTCCTCGATGACTGAACGGCCCGCGGTATGCGCGTCGGCCGAGCTGGCGGCTTGCCCGCCCAGCTCGAACTCCCGGGTTATCGACTTCCTCGCAGTGGTGCGTATTGATTCGCGCCTCGCGGCCGTGGCCAGATCGTTCGGCGTGCGAACCCCGAGCCTGTACTCGCATGTCGAAGACCTCGCCGACCTACGCGACGGCATTACCGCCCTGGCGCTCGGCGAACTCGCGGCGAACATCGGCGACGCAATAGCCGGCCGGTCGAAGAAGGACGCGCTGGGTTTCGCGACCGCACACCGTGCGTACTCGACCGAACATCCAGGCCGATGGGCGTCCTTGCAGCGACAGGCGGGGCAGGCCGCCGTCGATTCGGGCGCCGCACGCCGCATCGTGCAGGTGACCGACGCCGTCCTGCTCGGTTACGACATCGCCGTCCCCGATCGGGTTCACGTCACCCGCATCATCGGTAGCGCGTTGAGCGGATTTCCGAACCTCGAACGCAGCGGGAGCTTCGCCCACAGCATGCCACCGGCCGAGCAGTCGTGGCCGGAACTGATCGACGCCCTCGACTTCCTCCTCACCCATTGGCACAACCGCGGCACTGCCCGCGAGAGAGCAATTCCATGATCACCACACAGTTCGCCGCCGAATTGATCCGCGGTGCAGTAGAACTGGAATCATCCGAGCGCGGCGCACGTTCTCACAGACTTCCCCGGCCGATCCGAGAGCGGTTCGCCGATCCGCAGCTCACCCTCATGGAAGCGCAACCTTCCGGGGTACGAGTCGCCGTGCGCACCACGAGCGTCGACATCAGTATGCAAGTGCACGCCACCCGCGTCAGCTACCGCGGCGCGACCCGCGCCCGCGGTGCCGTCGACGTGGTGGTCGACGGCGTCTTCCACCGTTCTCACCTCCTCACCGGGGGACACCATCGAGATCGACCCGCACACCGGCACCCGAACGTTCGAGCCGGGGGCTTCTGAACTCGTCACCATCACCGCTCTCGCGCCCGGGGAGAAAACGGTCGAGATCTGGCTCCCGCACAACGAACAGATCGATCTGATCGCACTGCGGTCCGACGCCCCACTGCAGCCCGCACCGCCGAGCGGTCCGGTGTGGTTACACCACGGCAGCTCGATCAGTCAGGGCTCCAACGCTACGAGCCCCACTCGCATCTGGCCTGTCGTCGCGGCGCTGCGCGGCGGCGCGCAGCTGCGCAACCTGGGCTTCGGCGGCAGCGCGCTCGTGGATCCGTTCATGGCCCGCCTGGTTCTGGTCGCGAATCTCGGCACCACCTTGGTCGCGAATCCCAACACCGCTCGATGTGGTGTTCGTGAATCTCGACAGCACCCAGCCCGCCGACCGGTACCGAACCGCCCGCGAGACGTCTGTTGATCGCCGCCCGTCATCGGACCACTCAGCAGCCAGGTGTCTGACCACCGACTGCCCTGATCCGGCGAATGAACATGTTTCAAATCGGCGATGCGGTACCGGTCTTGGATGAGCCCTGTCGAACGCACTGTATTGCCGATGAGCGAGCATCCCAGTGCCCGCTCTTGTCGGTGCGCCTTGCGACCATGGGCGCATGGGTAGTCACTGCATCGAGTTGCGTAGCGCCAAACTCGACAACGTTCTTTCGTATATCGGCGCAACATCATTGACCGCGAATCAGGTGCGCGTCCTTGACACTATGAAGGATCGAGCCAGCGCCTATCAGGACGCCCTCGATCACCAAGACGTCTTCTGGGATCTGTCCATACCTGACGCGCTCGATCACCTGGTCCGAGGCCGTGCCGATTCGCCAGGAGAATACGCAGGCTGCGCGTATCACGCCGCGCTGCAGATCATCATCGCCAGCAGTGGTTCCGATCCCGTGCAGGTCGGGTACTTTCGCAACCCCATCTCGTACTTCTTCGAGCTGGACAAGGAACTTCAACGCTGTGGGGTGCCTCAGGAACTGTGTTCGTTCGGGTTCCTGTTTGCCGGGCCGCCAGCCGAAATCCCCTTCCGCATACCGGGTTCGCTGGAGGGATACCCTGAAGTCGGCCACCTGGCACTGTCACGAGCGAAAGCTGTCGCCGATGCCTATCGGTCGGTCATCGACAAGATCGATCAAGACTTCGTCGACGATCTCACCACCCTGGTGGAGAAGCTGGAATTCGAGCACGAGACCTGGCTGAGCGGGCAGGGACGAGGTCCCAGTTGGTATGTCGCGGACACCCTGTTCTTTTCGACCGATTGACCACGTCGACCCCGGGACACACGCACTCTTCTGCCGCATACCGCGCGGTCACGAACGTCCGCATCTGCCGACGGCAGATCTCACTACTTGGGAAGCAGGCGAATAGGCGGGAATAGCGCTCTGACCTGGGCTACCGGTTGCGCGTGAGGTACCCGGATTTACCCCATCTGACCCTGGCTCAGGGCACGAATGGGGCACGGCCGGTAAGCGTCTCCAGGCGAGTTGCCAGCGCGGTCGAACGTCGGTTCATGCCGATGAGCGTGAAAACGTGTGCGTCGGTCCTGCCACATACGATGCCGTCGTGAGTGATCAACTTTTGGCGGAAGCACATCGATTCCTCGACTGGGCCAGAGGAGAAGGTGCCAACCTCGACGGGACCGACCCGAGCGTCTTTTTCGTTCAGGGAGTCGTCGGATCGATGGCCGAAGACCCCGACGAAGAACCTTCCCTCCGCGCGGTCAAGGTGTTGGCGTACGCGGTGTACCTAGCCGAACTACTGGCCAAGACGTGCTCCGGGGTCCGGTGCGTCATCGATGGCGAAGGTATGCGTCTCGATGACGTCCGCGCAGTCAGTGATACCGGAGTCACGCAGTTCACGCTGAACTGGATCTACAACTGCCTCGACGATCCAGATGCAGACAACCTCGGGTTCAAGCTCGCCGGTGCGCTTCGTGACTTCGGCGAGCAGGACCGCGCCCACTACTTGACCGAGCTACTCGACTACCGCAGTTGAAATCTCGACTCTCGGTCAAGACTTTCAGACGTCCGCTAATGCCGCCTATCGGTTCATCCGGGGAACCCGGACGCGACACCAAAGAATGCGGGAACACGTTCCAATGCTGCTGTCCAGGTCCGCCGGGCGGCAACGCGACGATGCCTCACGATCACTGCTGACAACCCCCGATACGGGAGATCAGTTGGGTACCGCCGTACTGCAACCAGGTTGGTGCAGTGGTGTCGAGATTCGCGACCAGTCGTGAACAAGACGCTGTCGAGATTCACGACCAGACGGTGGCCGAATTCGCGATCAAAGCCACCCGCCACATGCGCGACACCCCAGCGGACGTGATCAGTGTCAAGCTGGGAATCAATGTGGTGAACCACGACTCCATGAGGCTTCGCACCTTCGTTCCCGCCGTTCACGGCTTCCTGGACACCATCCGTGACGGCCACCTCACCACGCCGCTGCTGCTGATCTCGCCCATCCACTGCGCGATCCACGAGGACACCCCCGGCCCCGGCGCGATCGATCCGACCACGCTGGGCACCGGCTCCGTGCAATTCGTCGCGACCGGAAAGAAGGGCGATACCACCTTGGGCCGCCTGACCCTTCGGGTCATCCGGGATGCCTTGACGGAGATCATCGACAGCAGGTCCGACGATCCGAACCTGCACTACCTCGACGGTCGCACTCTCTACGGCGAGCGCGACGCACAGCGCCATCCACTTCCCGACGGCCTGCACCCGGACACCGACACACACGCCCTCATAGGACAACGGTTCGCGGACAAAGCATTCGGGCCGGGAGGAGTGTTCAGAAAAGTTCGGCGCCCAGCGGCCGCCACCCACTAGCTCGGGTGGCCGGGGTCGTTCCGCCGAACACCCACACCGGGCGAACACCCGTCGGCCGGATCTCGAGGCTCCATTCGACCCACGGCTTTTCGGCGATTACTCAGCGGGGACAGACATTGCGTCGGGATACAACATGTGCGCTGAACCTGCTGTGAGGTAACACAATTGGTGTCCGGCTGCCCACGAATCGGGTGGGAGCTACCTAGGCTTCGTAGTGGGCAAGGTCGCCTTCGGCCGTTTGTGAGATGGGGTCTGTGGACCCGGGCTTCGATATCGCACAGCTCGTCTATCGAACCCAGGAAGACCCTGAAATCGTGTCCGAAACTGATCATTCGCCAGGGCCGAGAAGTACCGAACCGCGCCGCGACGTCCCGCAGCTCCCCTCTCTCGACCCCTTCATGCGCTGTCCCGCCGATATCGCCGTGTACGCCCCGGGCTCGTTGATTCGGAGCAGGCGGGTCGAACTGTCACTGTTCGGATCGGTCCGGCAGCAGGTCCAAGCCTGGCAGTTGGCCTACCGCAGCAATGACCTTTTCGGGCGGGCGGAGATCGCGATAACTACCGTCGTGCTCCCGGCTGGGGCTGTCGCGGACCAGGACCGCCCGCTGTTGTTGTTCCAGTCCGCAATCGACTCGGTGACCGAGCGTTGTGCGCCGTCCTACGTGCTGCGCCACCATACGCGGGCGCCGGGTTCGATCACCCGGCTCGAATGGCCGCTGATCGCGAATGCGCTCCGGCGTGGCTGGGCGGTCAGTATCGCTGATCACGGCGGTATGAAGGGAAGTTTCGGCGCGCCACGGGAACCGGGCTATCGCAGCTTGGACGGGGCAAGGGCCGCGCTGTCGTTCACGCCGCTCGGCCTGCATCCGCGGACGTCGATCGCGTTGTGGGGGTACTCCGGTGGTGGCATGGCCAGCGCGTGGGCCGCCGAGATGGCTCCGAGTTACGCGCCCGAATTGAACCTGGTGGGTGCGGTGCTCGGGGCACCGGTCGGCGATCCCGGCGAGGTGTTCCTCCGCCTGCACGGCAGTCGATTCTCCGGTTTTCCGCTGATGGTGGTGGCGGCACTGCGTCGGCTGTATCCGGACCTCGACGCTGCCCTCGACGCCGATATCTTGCCCGAGGGACAGGCGTTGCTGGCAGCCGTCGAGAAACTACCGCCGATTGTCGCGCTGCTGCGGATGTCGGGACAGAGTTTCGACGACCACCTACGACGTCCGCTCGACGAGATCCTCGCCGAACCGAAGATCCGCGCGGTGCTCGACGATCTGCGGTTGGGTTTGTCTGCCCCTGCCTGTCCGCTGCTGGTGATGCAACCGGTCGATGATCAGGTGATCCATTGCGGCAGTGTGGACGAGCAGGTCGAACGGTACCGGGCTGCGGGCACCCACGTCACTTACGTACGCGACCGCATGAGTGACCACTTCACGTTGCTTCCGCTGTCGACCCCGATGAGTCTGCGCTGGTTGTCGGACCGCATCGCTGCCGATCCCTTGGCGCCACCGAGCACGCGAACCGTGCTGTCGTCGAGCATCTCGGCGCCGAGTCTGCGCGGACTGATCGGGGTGGTCGGTACCGCGCTGGCGGTCGCGACCGGGCGGCCGCTGATCGGTGCGCCGATCACTTCGCGCCGACCTCACCCGGTCGAGAAAGCTGCCTAGGTTTCTGTCGACAATCGCAGCGGGTCAGCGGGTGCGCGGATCCTGCAGAGAGGCCATCGCCTCCATCAGCGAGGAATGAACAGCTGCCAACTCCGGTGTCGCGAACGATTCCCAGGACTGCTCGTCGGCGCCCGAATCGGTTTGCGCCCATTCGGATCCGCTGTCGGACGCCGAGCCATCCTCCCAGGAGACGGCTACCGGGTTGTGCTTGTAGACCCACCACAGATGCCCGAACGGATCCGCGAAACGGGAGAGCACATCACCCCAGAAATCGGTCGGTTCGGTGACGATCCGGGCGCCCCGATCGGCGGCGCGTTGCAGCGTGGCCTTCGGATCGTCGACATACACCCGGATGAACGCCGGCGTGTACGGCCAGCCGGGCTTGCGATCGGCGATCGTGAGCGTCGAGTCGCCGATCCGCAGCTCGGAATGCAGCACCAGCCCATCGGTGTCCGCGGTGCGGGCCTCGGGGACCTCGACCGCGCCGAACACCTCGACCAGGAAACTGATCAGACCCGGCGCATCATCGGTCCAGATGAAGGGGTCGACGGTCGCCGAGCCGGCCGGCGCCGAGGGAACTGCGGGATTGTCGGACATACTGAACTCCTTTGATTGGTGACCCCAGCTTTGCCCCAGTTCCGGACAGTATGTGTCCACAAGTGCCCTAATCTCGAGGTGTGTCCACCAGTACTCGCGCCCTTGCCCTGCTCGGTCTGCTGCAGAGCCGTCGTCATTGGTCGGGAGCTGAGCTGGCGCGCCGCCTCGGCGTCGGCGAGCGGACTGTCCGGCGCGACGTGCTCGGTCTCCAAGAGCTGGGCTATCCGATCCTCACGACCCGCGGAACCGGCGGCGGCTATCAACTCAGCTCCGGTGCTGCCCTGCCGCCACTGGTGTTGAGCGAGGAGGAGGCCGCGGCGACAGTCCTCGGTCTCAAGGAGATCGCGACCGGTATCCACCCGGCCTCCGCGGAAGCCGCCATCAGCGCGATGGCCAAAATCGTCCAGGTTCTACCCGCCCGGATTCGACGCCGAATCGACAGCCTGCGAACGGTGGTCACCCCGGCGGGCGAGGGATACCGACGGGCCGCCATCGACGATGTCACCGCGCTGACGACCCTCGCGCTGGCCTGTCGCGACGCCGACACCGTCTCGTTCACCTACCACGACGGCGAACGCGTGCTCTCGGACCGAACAGTTCAGCCGCACCGGATCGTCAATGTCGAGAACCGCCTCTACCTGGTGGCGTGGGATCTGGACCGAACCGACTGGCGCACATTCCGCATCGATCGCATCGCGCGAACCAACCGCACCGGAGCGCGGTTCGCTCCCCGCGGCCTACCCGGCGACGACCCGGTGGAATACGTCCGCAACCAGCTCGGCTCGATGCCCGCCAGATACCGTGTGTACGCCACGGTCGAGGCTCCGGCCGAACAGATCAGAGCTGAAATCGCGCACTACGGAACCGTCGAGGCCCTCGACGCCCGAATCTGTGATGTCCACATCGCCGCGGAGTCACTGGACTGGGCGGCCTTCTGCCTCGCCTCCATCGGAGCACCGTTCGTTGTGCACGGACCGCCCGAAGCGATCGAGCACATCGCCGGCTGGGGGTCGCGGCTTCTGGCTGCCACGGAAAACAGCTCCGAACCAGGACCTTCCAGCGAAAAGGTCAGG
The DNA here is from genome assembly GCF_020216065.1 of Nocardia rosealba. Classification (GTDB taxonomy): domain Bacteria; phylum Actinomycetota; class Actinomycetes; order Mycobacteriales; family Mycobacteriaceae; genus Nocardia; species Nocardia rosealba. The sequence goes on along the minus strand of NZ_JAIWNA010000002.1, from coordinate 1,161,545 downwards.
GGCACGGTCTGATTCGCCGACAGCGGCAGACACCCCGCCAGTCCGGTCACTTCCACCGGCGCACTCCGGCGCGCTTCCCAGCCCTGGGGGTCAGTCGCAACCGCCGGATCACCGCCGGCTTGCCGCGCACCGCATGCACTTCGAGCCCATCGGGCTCATCCCTCCATCATCGCTACCGGATGCCCCTCGAGGTTATAGGGGGTGCGTGGACCATGCTGTGAGCAGCAGCGCAATCCCGAGGCCGAGGTCGAGGACGAAGCAGGCCTCGGTGAGTGAGCGGCTGACGACCTTGTCGCGAATGAAATGGACTACGTCCCATACGGTGTGTCCCAGCGAGGCGGTGGCTGCCAGGTAGAGGGCCAGGGTCGGGCTTGACATCATGGCGGTCAGGGCGATGGCGCTGAAGCCGATGAACGCAAGAGCCTGCCGGCCGACCTCTCGTCGATCTGCCCCGGTTCTGCGGAGAAGCCCGAAGATCGCGAACCCCGCTCCCAGGACAAGAACCGTGGCGGTCGGGTCGAGTCCCGTGAGCTCGGCGAGGACGACGGCCACGCTGACGAGTGCCACCATCAGCCAGCCGCTTCGTCGAGAACCGACGGCGGCGGCCGCGAGGTAGCACGTCGCTGCGATGATGATGATCATCGCCGTGACGTGGGGATCGGCTCCGTCTGTGTTGTTGGCAAGCAGTGCGAGCAGGCCGAGCACCGACGGCCAGCGTGCGAGTAGGTGGCCTCCGATAGCCGCAGCGCGGACGGACGGACGGGTGGGGGTGGGCGTGGGGGTCGAGGTTCGTCGTTCTGTTGTTCATACTCGGCGGTCTCTGTTCGGCTCGCGCTCGGTGGGTGTCCGGCGCTCGAGTTGGGGAAGGACGACTCGTCGTGTCCGTCGCGGGAAACGTCGTTCATCGCAGGACAGCGGCCGATGTTCCACGACGATCGCGTCAAGCGGTTACATGGGTGGGCCGGTATCGCACGGCGACCGCGCCCGATTGGAAGTCCCGCCGATCCACGAGCTCGAGTTCGATGCGTTCGCGCAGGCCGGCGAGCAACGTCGGTCCGCGCCCGGCGAGGACCGGGTGCACAAGGAATTCGTACTCGTCGATGAGTCCCAGATCCGCCAGCGCCAGGGGGAGTGTCACTCCGCCCACCCATAGGCCTTCGCCCGGTTCCTGCTTGAGCTGTTGGACTGCTTGCCCCAGGTCGCCCTGTATGAGCTCAGCGTTCCAGTCGACCGCGCTGAGCGTGCTCGACACGACGTACTTTCGAACCTGGTCGATGGCCTCGGCGAACGGGATCTCCCACTCATCCATCCAGTCAGGCCACACGCCCGTGGCCGGGCGCCGCCACGCCGACTCCATCATCTGGTAGGTCACTCGACCGAACAGCAGGGCATCGGCCCGCTCCATCTCAGCGGTCCAGTAGCGCATGGACTCCTCGTCCGGCGGCAGCCCCGCCTCGTGATGGCAACAGCCGTCGAGCGTGACGTTGATCGAGTATCGGAGTGGCCTCATATCGTTGCTCTCCCTTGAATTGCGCCCGGTTTGTACTCACCGGACATGGTGTGGACATGTTGTTTCTCGCTCGGGGGATCGGTCAGTTCGTCGTCGAAGTCGCTGCATACCGGAGGAGGACGGCACCGGCGGAGAACGGCCGACATTCCAGCAGGTCCATCTCGGTCCGGCGCTGGTCTTCGTCGAAGAGGGGCTTGCCGCGGCAGAGCAGGGTCGGATTGACAATCAGATGGAACTCGTCGATCAGGCTCAGCTCATTGAGTGCGGCGATCAGGCTGAGACTGCCGTAGGTGATCACGTCACCGTCTGCATGGTCTTTGATGTGCTGGATTCGGGCGGCGGTGACGTGCTCGACCTGTTGCGTTCCCGGCCAGTCGGCGATTTCGCCGGAGCGTGAGGCGGTGAACTTCTCGAGCTGATCGAGGCGACGCGCGTAGCGTCTGGTGCCTTCGTCGGCGTCGATCTCACCGGCGGCGACCGCGGGCCAGTACGCGGCGAAGTCGTTGTGGGTGATCCTGCCGAGCAGAAGGCCGCCGGCGTTCTCGACCAAGCTGGTCTCGTACTCCATGAGATCGGCGTCGGCACGCAACCAGTCCATCGAGTCGTCGAGCCCGGCGACAAAGCCGTCGACAGTGGTCCACATGCTGGCGATGAGCCGAGTCACGATCGCTCCTTCGTGGCGGCGGGGGCGAACGCGGGTTGAAGTACGGCGTCGATGAAACGGGCGGCATCCCGGGGGTCGAGGCGCGCTGCGGCGATTTCCTCGGCGGCGGCGTTCATGACGACGTGAGCCGTGGCCAGCAACCAGCTCACCGGCAGGTCGCCGCGAAATGCCCCTTCCCGCTGCCCCCGTTCGAGCAAATCGCGCATCCGCGCTTCGGCCTTCTCGTGCAGCTCGCGAATCCGGGTCGCCGAGAGTTCTTTCTGTGCGGCGGCGAGCAACGCACGCGACTGGTCGACGAGGTTCCAGCTCGCCTCGACCAGGCGCGCCAGCGCTTCGGCGGGTCGACCGTCGAGCGGGACTTCGGACAGAACGGCGTCACCGCGTTCCAAGCTCTCGACCAAGGCTGCCTCGATCAGCTCGGCACGGGTGGCGAAGTGCCCGTAGAGCGTCATCCGCCCGACACCGGCCTCGGCGGCGATGTCCGCGACGGAGGCGTCGGGGTTCTTCCGCAAGGCGACGGGCGTCGCTGCGAGGATCGAGATCCGGTTGCGCTGGGCGTCAGCGCGCCGGTTCCCGGCTCGGCCACCTGCAGTTGTCGCGGCACCTGCTCGGTCGGTAGCGCTCATGTTGGTCCGTCCCTGTATGTCAAACAGTGGAGTACGAGTTAGTTTAACCCAATTACTCGTACACCGCTGATCGACTTATGGAGCGGGCGGCGTCCTCGAAGGCCGGCAGGAAGCCGGTCAGCGCCTGTCTGTGCTCGATCAAACTCAAGGAAGGCGCGTGAGGTGTGCGAGAGTGCCTGTGTCGGTACAGAACATCGTGGAGGCATCGTTGACGGTGTGGGTTCTCCTGTGCAACGCGAATTCGACATCAGTAACGGTCCTGAACGCCCCGTGCCGACGGACGACTTCGGCCTTGAACAGGTCGATGATCGACTCGGCGAGTGCGTTGCCGCAGGCATCGCCAACGCTGCCGATCGAGGCCGACACTCCTTGCAAGGCAAGGGTTTCAGTGAACAGGACCGAGGTGTATCGACTGCCGTCGATGGCACAGTCCAGCCCACGATCGACCTCGAGAACACGTCGAAGACGAACGCCACATACGCCCATTCCGTTCAGGTCGAGCTGTAGGTGAATCGGCGACCCATACGAGGTTCGGCGCCTGCGCACCGGCGGCCGGAATCTAGCTTTTCGGTACTTCGAAACTGCTCGCGCCACCGCTCTACCACGGAGTTTCCGGTCAGTGTGGTGACGAGTCCGGCGGTGCCCCAAATGCTCGTGTCCGGCGAACTCGGTCCGGGAGATCGACTCCGCGGCAGTGGCAATCAGAGGTTCGAAGAACAATATGCTGCGCTGGCAGCCACTGCCCGCGCCGACTGAGAGCTCATCCGGCGCGGTTCGTTCGATGAGTGGCAATAGGGCTCTTGCCGTCAGCTAATGAATTTCCGTTCTGGGCCCAGTCTGGATCGGTGCGCCGGTGGATGCTCAGTCGGGTCGTCGCTGCAGGGCGGTGGAGATGACCGCTGTCACGAATTTTTCGATCGTTGCTGTGGTCGGTGGGCTGGGGTCGCGGTCTGTGAACAACAGGTGCCCGCCGCCGACCAGGGAGAGGGTGAGTGCGTCGATGTCTGCGTCGGCGGCGATGCGGCCCAGTTCACGTTCTTCGGTCAGGTAGGTGGAGATCGCGGTTGTCGCCTCGGCGAGGATCGCCATACCGCCGCCGGGCCTGGCTTGCCGCAGTCGCGCGCGCAGCTCGTCACGAAAGGTGATGAGCGGGATGATCGCCACCGGAACCGGCCCGAAAAGAAGGGGCAGTGCGCTGGTCAGATTGGCGGCCACCGTGCCGGTGCCGGCGGACGCACGCAGCGCGTTCCCCTGGGCCTCGAGCAGCGCGGCCCGATCGATCACAAGGTCGGCGAGAAAAGCGTCGAAGTCGGTGAAGTGCCGGTGCAGAACACCTTTGGCGCAGCGCGCCTCCTCGGTGACTGCCCGGCTGGTCAACCCGTTCGGACCGTCACGTAGCAGTACGCGTTCGGCAGCATCGAACAGATGCTGCCGCGCATCGCGAAGATGCATCCCAGTCGGCACTGGCGGTCCTCTCGTGCGTCGATTCACCGGTATTATTGCCTAGTGGGCATGCGCCCACTAGAGTGGGCGCATGCCCACTCTATCGCGAGAAGAACCACCCCTGCCGCGCGAGGATCGGCGCATGGCCGAGTCGTTCGGCATCGACGCGCAGCGCTACGACCGCGCGCGCCCCCGCTACCCCGCAGGACTGGTGGAGCGGATTCTCGCCGGGAACTCCAGGGCGGACGTGCTCGACGTCGGCTGTGGTACCGGCATCGCGGCCCGGCAGTTCCAAGCCGCGGGCTGCGACGTGCTCGGCGTCGAACCCGATGCCCGGATGGCCGACTTCGCGCGAGCCCACGGCGTGCAGGTCGAGGTGGCGACCTTCGAGAGGTGGCAACCACGTGGCCGCACCTTCGATGCGGTCATCGCCGCTCAGTCGTGGCATTGGGTGGACCCCGTGACCGGTACCGCCAAGGCGGCCGACGTGCTGCGTCCCGGGGGACGACTGGCGATCTTCGGTCACGTGTACGAGCCACCCGCCGAGGTGGCGGAACCGTTCGCCGCGGCCTACCGGCGGATCGCGCCGGACTCCCCGCTCAGCGGCCAGCCCGCTCGACGCCCCCTTGCGCTCTACCAGGAGGGATACGCGAGATTCGCCGCCCAGATCCGTGAGAACGAACAGTTCGACGATCCCGAACAGTGGTTATTCGACTGGCAGCGGTCCTATACACGCGAGCAATGGCTGGAATTGCTTCCCACCACAGGCGGTCTCACCCAGCTCCATCCCGATCAGCAGGCGGAGATACTGGACGCGGTTGGAAACGCCATCGACTCCTTGGGCGGATCCTTCACGATGAACTACACCACCCTGGCCGCAACCGCCGTACGCACAGCCAACCACTGACAACGACTCGATGACGACGGTTGGCCGCGCCGGCATGTCGCACTGTGAGGTTCAGATGATGAGCCCGTCACCGGTGCGCCGTCGGAACAAGTAATCCATGCACCAGATCACGGTGGGATCGCTTCGTCTTGGTAACCCCTGAAGGCCAATACGAATCGACTGCACCCTGATTGTAGAGTTGCAAGCACGCGATATCTTCGCCAATGGTTGGATACCCGACGACACATCTTCGATTTCGGTGAGCAGGCGCTGTCGGTGAAAGTCGACGTCGCGCATTGGTGGACTCGGCTCGACGCCGCCGGCCCGGACCGAAAGTGGCTTGCCCTGCCCTACCGCCCCGGATTCGCCATGACCATTGCAGTGGAATGGCTCGAAACAGTGGCAGGCAATACCTAGCCGAGTTCGTTGGCGAGCCGTCGGGCCCGATCGCAGTTTTCCGCTTCTGTCAGGTTGCCGAGCGTCGGAACATCGGCGTATGCCACCTTGTCGCCGAAACGTACCAGCACGCCGTGGGTGGGGTCGTCGGCGTCCTTGGTGACCGTGCAGAACGCTTCGTCGCCGAGCCGGGTGTCGCTCGAGAAGAAGGTTCTCAGCGTTTGCGTGTCCTGGGGGTCGCGGTTCAGAGCATTTTCCCGCTCACGTCGGAATACAGCTGTCGCATCGCTTCCGGTCTGAGTCCTCGCGTACACCATACTGTTGCCCCGGCGGTCGCCGTCCTTCCATCCGCTGACATACCGAGCGCAGATGTCCCCTCCCGCCAGCACGTTTCTGTCCGCGCCCGGGTCCGGAGCCACGGAAGGCTGAGGCCTGTAATTGAATCCGTCGACTTCCGCTCCTGCACCTAACACACCGATGACGTCGCTATTCGACAGCTTTTTACACCCATCCCTGAATTCGGAGATCAGAGGGAGGTAGCTACAACCCGCTGACGCGACCGCCGCCGCTAGCACGAGCGTCACTGTCGCTGCCGCTTTGGGCAGCGTCAGTACGCGTTCATGGCCGACCGGAGTCTGGATACGTGTCGACAGCCACTGTTGGAACTGCTGGAAGGAACACCGCTGCGGAGTGTCCGGATCGAGGCGACCGGGGTCGATGACCTTGCGGCCGACACGCTTTGACTCCATCCGTACCCCTAACAGTGCCTTCGTGTTCGTCGAGCACACTAGTACAGGCTGAGATCCGTGGCCGCTCGAGCGAATTCGATTGGGTGACATGATCTAAGGCGTGGCCCCGCACTCGCACTCGGCGCGGCTACGGGCTGGGTGCCACCGACTTTCTAGGGGGTCAAAGCCGTACTGTGCCGATGGTTCGGTGTTGTTGATTTCGCAGACGACCGCGCTGGCGCTGTTGGCGATCGTCGCCTTTGTCCGCTGGCGCCCATCCGGGAGCCAGGCTAGCCGGGGTCTTTCCACAGGGTCGAAACGGCTCGGGACAGACCTCACCACCAGCGGAGTCCTGACTGTTCTGATCTTGTGATGACCAGGCCAGGGTTTCGTCTGAGGAGTTCATCAGCGATGTCGTCCAGCGATATCGGGCGTAGCCAGCGCTCCGAGACGGTGAGCGGGTATCCGGCATAGATCTTGCCGATCGGGCCGTACACCCATCTGGGCCAACGCCTTTCAGTGAGCTTCGGCCCAGGCTCGACCAGTTCGATGGCCAGGTACCTCATGGTCTGGGATGCGCGCAGATGGATACGCGATATCCCGGCCCACGGAATTCGGCCGAACGGGCCGAACGTCACCCCGTGATCGTCGACTGCTACATCGGGTGAACGACGGACGAGGTGATGCAGTCCGAGCAGCAGAGAAAGGGTTCCCGAGATGATCGCACCGAGGACAGGGAACGTCAGCGCGGATTGGGTGGTGGTGAATACGAGGAGCAACCAGCCGCCCGCGATCCCGATCAGCCCCAACAGAATCAGCTCCAGCCAACGGACCCACGAAGATCGAAAGATCGTTGGCGGTGTTGGTACTTCCTGAAGCTGATCCACGATCCTCGACTGTAATGGATGTCGTTGAGGCCAGGCGGGGGCCACACGAACATCGTGGCGGGTGGCAGCGTCTGTGCTGGAATCACTGATACCGTCAGATGATTCAGCCGACCGATCAAATGGGTGGTTCTCGGAAGAGCGCTGTCGCGAAGCGGCTCGGTCAACAGCGATCGAGTGTCGCCTCCAAGAACTCGCGAGCAAGACGATTGAATTCCTCGGGCTGGTCGTAGGTAACGATGTGTCCGGCGTCAGGGATGGTGACCAGGTGACTGTTTGGTGTTGCGGCGGCGGCAGCCGAGATCTCGGCTGCACCGACCAGTGAGTCGTTGCCACCGCGGATCCACAGCGTGGGTGTGGTCAGGTTCTGGAGGGCCGGTAAATGGTTGAGGCGCATGGCGAATGGGCCGTATGCGCGGGTCATCCAGTCGTCGAGAACCGGTTCGCCGTGTTCGGCTTTCGCTACGGCTTCGGCGGTGGCCAGCTCGACGATGGTGTCGAAATCGGGGGTGTTCGCGCCTGCGGTGAGGGTGCTGGCCATCGACTTGCGGATCGATCGGGGATGGCGAGCGAGGTATCGGCTGGTGACCCGCAGGACACCGGGGGTTCGGATGAGTAACCAGGTGAGGAATTGTGCTGGGCGTTTTGCGCCGATTCCGCCGGGGCCGATGGCGATCAGCGCGGTGACTCGTTCAGGGTGGTCCAAGGCGTATCCGGTCGCGACGCCTGCGCCGAGTGAGATACCGATGATCGCGACTCCGGGCAGGTCGAAAGTGTCGAGCAGCTCGTGGACGAACCGCCGGTAGAAGGCGTCGTCGAGGACTCCTTGCCAGGGGCGGCTGTTGCCGTGGCGGGGGAGGTCTATGGCGTAGACGCGATGGTCGGTGGCGAGGTCGGGCACGATCCGCCGCCACACACCTTGCGCGGTGTCCAGCATTCCGCCGTGCAGCAGGAGCAACGGCGGCCCGACATCGCCTGCGCGATACAGCCGTACCGGGCCTCCGGCGACGGTCACGTCGGTGTAGGTGTCGAAAATGTCGGTCATGGCGGCTCCTGCGGATCGAGTTGGGTTTCCAGCCGTTCGAGCAATTCGAGCTGTGCCGCGCGCGCCGCTTCGGGATCGGTGGGGAGGCCGGTCGCGAGCCCGCGCCCGACGAGATCAGCGAACAAACCCACAGTGGCCGAGAGCATTTCCGCGCTGGTCGCACCGAGCGTTCCCGGCGCATGGACCAAACCGACGGTGAACACGCTGAGTAACTGGGTGATGGTGTCGGCGGGGATGGTCGCGTCGATGACACCGATGTCTTGAAGGCGAGCGATATAGTCACCGAGCCAGTCCTGGCGCTGCAGATAGCGGTCGTCGGTGACGGTCTGAACGTGGTCGCCGAGCACGTTCTGGTCACCGGTGTACAGCGCGCACATCAACGGATCCGCGAGGAGAGCCTCGACCCCGAAGCGGTAGACCGCCGGCAGATCGACGAGGTCCGGGGCCTCGACCACCCGGGTATGCACCTGAACGCTCAACTGCCGCATCCGGTCTTGCAGGACTGCGGCGAGGATCGCGGGCTTGTCCGGAAACTCCAGGTATATGGCACCTTTGCCGATACCCGCACGAGCGGCGATCGCCGACACCGTCGTTGCGGGCCACCCCTTGTCCAGCAGCAGTTGCTGTGCTGCGGCAAGAATGCGCCCCCGGCGGTCGGGAAGTAGACGTCGGGGCATGTGCGCTCCTTTGTAGTGACCCAATGCTGTCATATGGTCACTACGCGAGGCAAGACCTCGGGCGGTTGCATGTTCTCGTAGGCGGCCGCGATGGGCCCGCGCCAGCTTCTACCTGCCGAAGAAGAGATGACCGCGTTAAGCCACAGTGTTCGCGTTCGGCTGAGACCGACGCGTGGTGACGACCGGCGCGCGAAGGCGGCTGGCAGGATCCGTCCTCGGTTCGGCTACGCCACAACGGCATTGGGCTCGTAACGGCCGGTGTTCGTTGATCGATGTGCTGAGCGAGGTCATATTCGTGACCGGATCCAACTCGAGCAGATCGGTTTCATATGATTCGCGTCGATCGCGTCCTCATCGCCAGCGCATTGCTGGGCGGTGCGGTTCTGATGTCTGTTGCCCCGGCGCATGCCGTCGCCGTACCGCAGAGTCATGAACTCCACCCGATCGGTACCGGCGCTATCGCCAGCGGTTCCGCTGATCTCAACAACTTCTTTTGCGGCACAATCTGGCGTCCCGTGTGCTTCCCCGACGGACTTCCGTCCTGAACCGGCTTCTGCCGTAGTAGACCGTCATCGCGGGTATGCAGATAGGTGGGCCGTACCCACCTATTTGCTGCTGGCGGCGACCCGGTTCGTACCCGGGATCAGTTCCACGGCGGCACTAACGGTTCCAGATGACCTGGATCAGGCCATCCAACCCGCTGAGGGTGACGGCAGAGATCGGTTTGTAGTCGACCCTGAACCCAACCTCGCCGCTTTGGTCGTCCCGATGCCGTTTCCGACCGGATCGGAGTCCAGACCCTCGACAAATCGCGGTCGCGAGCGAAATGCGGAGTTGTGTGCGATGCCGCTCATTCGTGCGCTGTATCCAGCAGTTCGGCCACCGTGGGCGCGGCCTTCAACCCTGAGCCGGTGAGGAAGACCACGGTTTCCTCCGCCGGCGTGATGTGTCCCGACGTCAACAGGGCCGAATACGCCGCGGCCGCGCATGCGCTGGTCGGCTCGACGAACAGGCCGCTCGAGCACAGTTTTTCCAGCGCGTGCACGATGTCGTTCTCGGGGATCGTGACCGTGGCGCCCCCGCTGTCGCGCAGCGCCGCGATCATCTGTGTCAGCCGTAGCGGGCGGGCGATCGACGTGCCTTGCGCGATCGTCGGCGCCACCGCGCGCTCGACCGGCTGGTCGGTGCCGGCGGTGAAGCTCGCATCGACCGGTGAGCAGTTCAGCGGCTGCGCGGCGAACAGGCGCGGCATCCGCTCGATCTGTCCCGCGCGCAACAGTTCACGGAACCCGAGCCAGCATCCCAGCAGACTGCTGCCCGCGCCGACCGGGACGACGACATTGTCGGGCGCGCGAAACCCGAGGTCTTCCCACAGCTCGTAGGCGAGGGTCTTGGTGCCTTGCAGGAAGAACGCCTGCCAGTTGTGGCTGGCGTAGAAGGCGTCGCCCTCGGCTTGCCGGATCGCCTCGTTCTGCGACTCCTCGCGCAGGCCCTCCACCAGCTGCAACTCCGCGCCGAAGGCTCGAACCTGCGCGATCTTGGCCGACGAGGTCGACGCGGGCGCGAGGATCTTCACCCGTAGACCGCCCGCGGCGCCGTACCCCGCGATCGAGGAGCCGCCATTGCCGGAGCTGTCTTCGAGTATCGACCGGATTCCGCGATCGCGCAGATAGGACAGCATCACGCTCGTGCCGCGGTCTTTGAAGCTGCCGGTCGGATTCAGGAAGTCCAGTTTGAACAGCGGTCGCCCGCCACGCTCCCATTCCCGTTCCAGCAGCGGCGTCGAGCCCTCACCGAGCGAGATCGGATCCGAGAACTCCACCGGCAGCGCCGCGCGGTACCGCCACAGCGACCGTGCGGAGACATCGATATCGGAACGGTCGAGTCCGGCTCCCGGGTCGATCCACAGTGGGCGTCCTGCCGCAGACCGCCACCGGGGCTCATCCAGGGGGTACTCGCTGCCGTCCACGGGATCCCGATACACGCTCACGCCAACACGCTAGACGCTCCGTCTTCGAGCGGACAACCAGTCCACACGACATCAAAGGCTGCTCAGTTGAGCTCAGGCGCAACGGATTACACATCGAACCGGCATCTCCGAGATCGCAGTCCCTCATGCTGAGTCATTGCCTGCCATGAGGACTCGAGCCGATCGGGTTCCTTATAACTCCCACGGGTTCTCCGGATCGCCAGACGACTGATGGTGGGGTTCGCCTGATATCGGGAGAGTCGATTACGGAGTGTACGAGGCTGATCCGCGCAGCCCTTGTACGACGTGGGTCATGGTGGAACGCGACCGGCATGCATGAGCACGATCAGGCCCTCGAACAGGTTACAGCCGAGCCGGTCGGCCTCCTGCGCTTTTCGCTATCCAAGGCCAACACAGGGCCCGTACCCTGACGGACCACTTGCGTTGCACCAGCGGAGTCGGCATCGAATTCACCGACAGTTTGTCCGCACCACTACGCGGTTGATTTCAGCAGCACCCAGGCCTCGGAGCGGCGCGCTGTGCGCCGTGTTGCGAGCTCTGGTTTCATGGCGGCGGGAGGAATGTCTGATGGCGATAGGTTCCTGCGCCCGTCCGTGGTGGCTGGGGTGGTCGGCTATGGGGGTGGTTGCCGTGGCGACGGCCGGGTGTGGCATCGATGTCGGCTCGAAGCCTGCGGCCGTGACGACGGCGAGCGCAATGACCTCGCCAGCTCCCGCGTTGGCACCGCAGCCGTGGACATTGGCCGAGCTCACTTATCATCCATGTAGCGTGCTGGACAGTGAGGATCTCGCACGCTTCGTGCTCGACCCAGTAGTTCGAGCCGACACACCCCCGGAGGGCTTGTCGGCGTGTTCGTGGTTCTCGATCCAGACGTCGTTGTCGGGGCGTTTCAACATTCGATTCGCTCCGGCCAAAGCAGACCTCAGCGATCTCTCTCAGCGAAGGGTGTCGGATCCACTCGAACAGCAGGTCGCGATCGGGGGACAGCGCGCGGTGTTGAAATCTGAGGTACGTCCCGATGGCCGAAACGGCAGCTGTAGCGTGCACGTATCGGTACCCTCCGGTGGCTCGTTCTATCTCGGGATCGCCGCAGCGGGGATCACCTCCGGCGTTGACTGGGACGTGTGCGCCAAGACGATCGACATCGCCACAGTTATCTCGGCGCGTCTACGTTGAGACGATTCAGGCGGTGACCTCGAGCTGGTACTGGGACCACAAACGCGGTCTATCATGTCGGCGGCTCCGCAGTAGCTGAGCACCGACCGAGGTTGCGGTCGAAGTAGCGGGCATGACGCACGGTGAAATTTGCCACCGCTTCACCGGTCGGGCCGATGGTGTCGACGATAAGGGGGATTCGATGTGGATGCCGGGGTTCGGTCTCTGATGATAGTTCGTATCGCGGCAGTGAGGCGGTTCCACGACAATGACACGGTGCTGCCGGATGAGGACTACACGAGCCTGGTACCGAACCCGCCGACCCGCTTCGGGGTGGGTGAGTTACGCGATGCTTATGTCGACGTCGTTACCGACGAACGTAATCCGCGGTGGATGGCCGCGGAACGCCGCGCCTACTTCGATGGGCTGTGCGGGTTGTTCGACCTGGATCTGCCGACCTCACGTCAGAGTGTCGGCCGAGGCCGCAACCAGTATGTGCATGGCCTGCTGCTCGACACGGCGGAGTCGTTGCAGCGCACGGGAACCCCGTGGGACGGTTACCTGGTGGCGGGAGCGCTGCTGAAAGAGTTGGACCACCTCGGAATCGGTGAAGCGCACGGGGAGTTCGTGTCCGAACTGTGCGCGGCAGTGGACGCCTCGCGAGCCAAGCATCGCGAATTGCTCGACCTGCTCCTGGGCGGTCTACTCGGCGATCGAGCGAATCAGGTGTTCACCCTGGATGACCTCGAGGCAGCTGGGATCGAGCGTGCTGTCCCGATCCGCTATCTGCCCGACTGATCACAAGGCGTTCCGGCAGACGATGTCGGTGCCTACCGGCATCGAATCGCAACGAGCCGCAACCCGGTCTGCCCCGTTTGCGGCAACCACACCATCCGTGTCACTTCGTCGCCGCAGTGTCGAATCCGGACCGGTGCGGCATCGCGACAGTTTCACCGCGCTCCTCCGGTGTTCCCGATTTCCGAGGCTGGAGGATGCGGGGGAGGGGCGCACGTTCGTTCGGGCGGCGAGGTTAACGTAACGGAGTGAGACGGACATCTGACGCGGATTCTTCGACGGAGATCATCAATGTCGTGGTCGACATGCTGATGTCAGAGGGTTATGACGCGCTGCAGGTGAAAGAGGTGGCCCGCCGCGCCCGGGTTTCGTTGGCAACGGTGTACAAGAAGTTCACCACCCGTGACGAGTTGATCGTCGCCGCCGTCGCGCGATGGATGGACATCAACAGCTACTCCGAACTCGATCAGCCGCGCCCGGACGAGTCCTTGGCCGATGGGCTGATGCGGGTGCTGCACCATGTTTTCGAGCCGTGGGAACGCAATCCGCGCATGCTCGAGGCCTACCATCGCGCCCGCCGCACCGCCACCGGCAGGCGACTCGACGCACAGGGCGTGAGTGCGGTGTGGCCCTTCGCCGAGGCGTTGTTCGAGGGGATGGACCGGGACTACGTCGAGGACATCGCGCTGGTCCTCACAAACATGATCTATGCCTTGACCGGCCGGTTCGTCGACCGGGACATCGAGGTCACCGACATTCTGCCGATCCTCGACCGCGCGATCCGCAGGATCACGCTGCACGGCGATCCGCGGCGTGCGGGTGTCGATGCGGCGCCGCGTCCGGCCGCCTCGGAACCGGTGGTCGACCCCTCCTTCGCCGGGCCGTACGGGCCGGATCGACCGCCGCAGTGACGTGATGCAGATCACTATTTAGTTGCCGCAGACCGCTGCGCATCGATGAGTAATCGGATTACCGTGTGGTTCCGCAGGGGGTTCGGGCACCGAAACAATCCGCCGCCCATCGACCCCTTCGCGATCGTCAGTTTCGAAGATCGGGACGGGAACCATGGCTGCAATCGTCGATTCCGCGCACTGGAGAGCCCACGCCCGCAGGCATCCCCTCCGCTACCGCTTGGCGATCATCGCGCCGAACGCGCTGGAGGTCGTGCGGCACGCAGGCGGTTGGCTCTTCGATCAGACCACCGCGGGCTGGGAGGTGACGGTTCTCGTGATCGATCACTCCGATGTCCGCCCGCTCCGGATCCTCGGCGCCACCGTCCTGGACTTCGAGCAGTCGCTGGCCGAGCCGAAACATGACACCTGGCCGCACGCGCTCGCCGCGCCTGCGCAGATGTGTGCCACCGACCCGCGGGTGCGCGAGGGAATTCTGCACTGTCTCGACCACGGTGCCGCCGAGGTCGCGCTCTGGGGTGACGCTCTGCCCGACGAATTCGCGCAGCGTGTCGGGACCGCGCATCACCCGGTGAGCCGCGCGGCGCGAGCATTCAAGGCGTGCGCGGTGGCCTCGGCGGGTCATCCCGGCGAAAAGATCAGTGCCACAGAGGTCTTCAGCGTCGGCGCGTTGCGTCACACCGCTGGGCTGGTCTCCGCGAGCTGATGATGACCTCAGCCGACCGAGCCGACATCGAGGTCGGCGCGTCGAAGGCGAAACCGGCGGCGACCCAGATCGGCGACTGGGGACGCGGCTATCTGCGCCGCCATCCGATCACCGCGCTGGAAACCGTCGGCGGCCAATTCCTGCTCGGCACAAGCGCCGTGCGATTCCTCGTCGTCGACCTCGTGACCGGCCGCTTCGCGTTCACCGAGTTCGTCCGGCAGGCCACGTTCATGGCATCGTCGGCGGCGCTGCCCACCATCTTCGTCGCGTCGCCCATCGGGGTGACGCTGTCCATCCAATTCGGTCTCCTGGCAGGCCAGGTCGGTGCCACTTCGCTGGCCGGGGCGGCGAGCGGGCTCGCGGTGATCCGGCAGGGCGCGCCGATGGTCGCCGCCCTGTTGATGGCATCGGCGGTCGGCTCGGCGATCTGCGCCGACCTGGGATCGCGCAAGATCCGTGACGAGCTCGACGCGATGGAGATCATGGGTGTCTCGGTGACCCGGCGGCTGGTCGTCCCCCGCTTGGCCGCCGGTGTGCTGATCGGTGTGTCGCTCACCGGAATCGTGTGCTTCGTCGGGTTTCTCGCGGGATACCTGTTCAATGTGTTCGTCCAGGGCGGGGCACCGGGCAGTTTCGTCGCCACCTTCTCGTCCTTCGCCACGGTCGGTGACATGGCGCTGACGATGATCAAAGCGACGGTGTACGGGGCCATCGTCGCCGTGGTCGCCTGCGAGAAGGGTCTCTCGACCAGGGGCGGTCCGGCAGGGGTGGCGAATTCGGTCAACTCGACCGTGGTGTCGTCGATCCTGCTGTTGATGATCGTCAACGTCGCCTTCACCCAGCTGTACATGATCTTGTTGCCGCGGCAGGGGCTGTGATGGCGGCACGGTACTTTCCGCCGGGGGTCCGGCCCATCTATCTGGCCGCGGTCCGGTTGGCGGCGGCGGCGATGCGGCTCGGCCACATCGGGACCTTCCTGTGCCGGGCCGTGTTCGCGATTCCGGTGATGCTGCGCCACTACCGCGCCGAGTTCGTGCGCATCCTGTCCGACATCACCTGGGGGAACGGTTCGATCGTCGTCGGTGGTGGCACCGCGGGCGTCATCATCGTGCTCGGTGCGGCGGGCGGTGCGATCGTCGGGCTGGAAGGGTACAACGCCCTGCACCTGCTCGGGATGGAGCCGACGGTCGGCCTCATCGCCTCGACGGCCTCGACCAGGGAACTCGCACCCATCATGGCCTCGCTGGCCTTCGCCGCGCAGGCGGGTTGCCGGTTCACCGCGCAACTCGGTGCGATGGGCATCGCCGAGGAGATCGAGGCGATGGAATCCATGGCCGTGCGGGCCATCCCGTATCTGGTGAGCACCCGGATCCTGGCGTCGGTGGTCGCCATGGTGCCGCTGTATCTGGTCTGCCTCGCCGCCAACTACCTCGCGGTCGAAGTGGTGGTCGGGCTGTCTGGTGGGTTGTCGGCGGGGACCTATCAGCACTACTTCCAGCTCGTGCTCAACGGTCCCGATATCGCGTATTCCTTGCTCAAGGCGATCGTCTTCGTCGTCCTTACTTCGACCATCCAGTGCTACTACGGCTTCTATGCCTCGGGCGGTCCCCAGGGTGTCGGCACGGCGGCCGGGCGGGCGATGCGGGCGGCCATCTCGGTGATGATCGTGGTGAACCTGCTGCTCACCGTGGGTATGTGGGGCATCGGATCCAGTGCGCGGCTGGGAGGGTAGATGTCGCTGCCGATGCTGGAGAAGGACGGACGTGGGCCGGGTGGACTCGCGCTCGTGTTGCGCGGGCTGCTGCTGATCGTGGTGACGACGATGGTGGTCACGGCGCTGCTGATGAAGTCGACGGGGCGATTCGACGCACGGGTGGAAGTGATCGCTCTGCTCGACGAACTGGGCGACGGGCTGCCCGCCCGCTCTGATGTGAAATTCCGTGGCCTGCTGATCGGTTCGGTCGCCGAGGTGACCCTCGCCGCCGACGGCGGCGCCAACCGGGTCCGGCTGCTGCTCGACCCGGCGTACGCGTCGGGCGTGCCGAGGACGGTCACCGCACGGGTGGTGCCGAGCAACGTGTTCGCGGTGTCTTCGATCCAGCTGGTCGACAACGGTCCCGGGTCTGCGCTGCATGCCGGTGCCGAGATTCCGCAGGATCGCAGCCTGGCCACTGTCCAGCTGCAGACCGCGCTGACCAAGCTACGCGAGATCATCGCGAGCACCGCGCGGGTCGGGTCGACGGGAACAGTCGGCTTACTCGCCGCGGTAGCCGAGGCGACCGACCGCCGGGGCGACGACCTCGTCCGCGCCGGTCGGCAACTCGACCGGATCACCAGGGAGTTCGACGCGCTGATCGCACCCGACGGCGGTCCCTCCACGCTCGCCGCCATGGCCGATGCCGTGCGCGGTTTGAACGCGGCGGCACCGGATCTGCTGGATACGCTGCACTCGGCGGTACTGCCGCTGCGCACGGTCGTCGAGCGGGAGGCCGAGCTGCTCGACCTGCTGTCGGCGGGCGCTTCCACCACGTCGACGCTCGCGCGCGGCCTGGCCGAATACGGCGACGAGATCGTCACTGTGACAAAAGATCTGGATCCGGTGCTGGATGTGGTCGGTGCGGGTGCGGGTGCCTTCGCACCGATCGTCGTAAGGATCAAAACGATCTCCGACCTGTGGTTCGCCGAGTTCTGGAACTCCGAAACCAACACCGGCACCGGCAAATTCCAGTTCCGGTTGAGCCCGCACACGCCTTACACCCGCGCGGACTGCCCCCGCTACGGCGAGCTGGCCGCACCGAGCTGCGCCACGGCACCGACCACCATCGCCGAACAGGAGCCGGCACCGACGATGGACCCGGCTTCCTACCCGGTGCCCGACCTGTCACCCGAGATTCAGGAGCTGATCCGCAGGGTACTGAGCGGTCAGGGTGACGCCGCGGAACTCGTTCTGGCGCAACTGCTTTCGGACGGCCCACTGCCGCTGGGAGGTGGACGATGAGTTTCCGGCGATCCCTGCTCGGACTGAGCCTGTTCGTCACCGTGTCCCTCGGCCTGATCTGGGTCACCTTCGTGACACTGCACCGGGGGATAGACGGCTCGACCACCACGTATTCGGCGCTCTTCAGCGATGTCACCGGATTGCGCGTCGGTGACGACGTCCGCATGGCTGGTGTCCGGGTGGGTCGTGTCGATGGGATCTCGCTGGTCGGCAACCGCGCCGAGGTGCGGTTCCGGGTGGAATCCGATCAGAAGGTGTACGGCAACACCAGAGCCGCCATCACCTATCAGAACGTGATCGGCCAGCGCTATCTCGGGCTCACCCCGGCCGACTTCGGCGACCCGCGCCAACTGGCCCCCGGCGAGCGGATCCCGCTCGAACACACCGAACCCTCGTTCGATATCTCGGTGCTGCTCAACGGGTTCGAACCGCTGTTCGGCGGGCTCGACCCGCACCAGGTCGACAATGTGACAGCCGCGCTCGTCACCGCGTTGCAGGGCGACAACACTTCGCTGGTCTTGCTGATCGCGCAGGTCTCCACCCTCGCCGAATCCCTCGCCGGGCCGGATCAGGTGCTCGGTGCCGTCATCACGAACCTCAGCGCGGTGGTCGCGGACCTGTCGCGGCACAGCGGCTCGGTGAGCACCCTGCTCACCCGGTCGCGCTCCATCATCGACGGGCTCTCGCGGCACCGCGACGAGGTGCTCACCGCGTTGACCACGGCCGCGTCGACGACCGGACGACTGGCAACCGTCGTCGAGAATGTGCGTCCCCACGCGCACGAATTCCTCGCGCGGGAACCGGGATTCACTCGCCACTTCATGGAGAACAAGGACAGCTTCGCCTACCTCGGTTTCAACCTGCCCGCGATGCTGAAGGGGCTGGCCAGGGTGAGTCAGGAGGGCTCCTACCTCAACACCTACCTGTGCAACATGGGTGTGACCTTCCTGCCCGGGCTCACGACGCTCGTCCCGACCATCGTGGGGCTGGCCTCGCCGACCGGCACCATCCGACAATCACCGATCTGCAGGTGAGGCAATGACATCGAAGCATTTGTCCAAGAGCATGCTCGGGCTGCTGGCACTGGGCCTGCTGCTGGCCGTGGTCGCCGGGGCGGTGGGGTTCAACTCCCTGCATGTCGGGCAGCAGCGCTACGAGGTGGAATTCACGCAGGCCGCCGGTTTGCGCGTGGGTGACGGGGTCACCATCGCCGGAGTGCCGGTGGGCACCGTCGACCGGCAGCGGTTGGCAGGCGACCGGGTACTGGTGACCTTGAGCGTCGACCGGTCGGCCCAGCTCGGAGCCGAGACCCGCGCCGCCATCAAGCTCACCACGCTGCTCGGCGCCCGCTATGTGGAACTCAGCCCAGCAGGTGACGGCGAGGTCGCCGATCACCGGATCACGCTGTCCCACACCTCTGTTCCCTATGATCTGCAGGAGGCGCTCGACAATGCGACGACGACCTTCGAGCAGATCGATGCCGGCCGGATCGCCACGTCCCTGGACGCGCTGGCCAACCAACTCGACGGTGTGCCGACGGTCCTGCCCGGCCTGCTGGACAATCTGCGCTCGCTCGCCGCGATCCTCGGCGGTCGCCGCGACGAGCTCGGCAGCCTGCTCACCGGCGTGCGGCAGCTGACCACCGTGGTCGCCGAGCAACAGGGCGACCTGGCGGCGATCACGACACAAGGCCGCGACCTGGTCACCGAGATCCTCGCCCGGCGCGGCGCCCTCCAGACCCTGATGGACGCCACGCGGCGCCTGGCAGACGAGGTCAGAATTCTGGTGGTCGAGGACCGGCCTCGGATCGAGGAGCTGCTGCGCGGTTTCGACGGGCTGCTCGGCAGTCTTGCCCGGCACGACGACCTGCTGCGCAACATCCTGCACATCCTGCCCGTCCCCATCCGGAACTTCGCGAACGCCTCGGGCACCGCCAACGAGGTCGATTTCACTGCCCCCGCCGGGCCGCTGATCGACTCGTGGATGTGCGCCCTGAGCGGTCGCGCCGATCAGCTCGCGATGTCGCCCTACTTCCAGGACTGTCGATGAACGCACTCACCACCGTGGTCCGGTTCGCCCTGGTTCTCGCTCTCGGCGGGCTCGCCGGGTGCGCGGTCGATCCGGCGGACGAAGCGATCATCGTCACCGCCCACTTCGACAATGCCGCGGGTCTGTACGTCGGCAACGCGGTCGCCGTGCTCGGGATGCCGGTGGGTGAAGTCATCTCGGTGACCCCGCGCGGTTCCCACGTCGAGGTGGGTTTGCGCGTCGAGGGGGACGTGCCCATCCCCGCGGACGCGACCGCCGTGACCGTGTCGACCTCGGTGCTCACCGATCGGCACGTCGAGTTCACACCGGTGTACCGGGGTGGCGAAACCCTCGCCGACGGAGCACGACTCGGCCTGGAACGCACCCGAACACCAGTCGAATTCGACCGCCTGCTCGGTGCCGCCGACGGCATGGCCGCCGAGCTGTCCGGGGAAACACCCACCGACGGCCCGATCGCGCGGCTGCTCGCGGTGTCCGCCGAGATCGCGTCGGGTAGCGGCCCGCAACTGCGGACCACGCTGAACGAACTGTCCACCGCCCTTCGGCTCGGCGCGGACGGGGGATCGGAGACCAGGGCGGCGATCGCCGCGGTGGTCGACGAACTGTCGGTGCTGATGCGTTCCGCGGCCGACAACGACCGCGCGATCCGCAAATTCGGCGGGGCGACCGCGCAATTGGGCGACGTGCTGGCCGAGCTCGACATCGGCGCGGGCGACACGGGCGCGCAGATCGTGGAGATCATGCGGCAGAGCACCGAACTGCTCGAGCACAACAGCGCGAGCCTGCGCTCCACCGTGCAGCACGCGGACACGGTGACCCGTGCGCTCGCCGACTACCGCACCGAGGTCGCGGAGTTCCTGGACGTGACCCCGCTACTGCTCAACAACGCCTACAACGCCATCGACGTCGACTACCGGGGCGTACGCGTGCACGCGCTGCTGGACAAGGTGTTCTTCGACGGCCAGCTGGTGAAGGAGGTCTGCAATATTCTCGGCCTGCGCCAACTCGGTTGCAGCACTGGAACATTGCAGGACTTCGGCCCCGACTTCGGGATCACCGACATGCTCGAGGCGATGTCGAGGTTGCCGCGATGACCAGACGATGTCGCACAACCGCCGTCCTGGTGACGGGGTTCGTCCTGAGTTCGGCGACCGGCTGCTCGACCGGCCTCGGTGACCTGCCGCTGCCCGCACCCGGTGTCGGCGGGGCGAGTTACGAGATCCACGCCGGGTTCGCCAACGCCCTGAATCTGCCCGAGCGGGCCAAGGTGCGGGTACTCGGTGCCGACGTCGGTGAGGTCGCCGAGATGTCGGTGCGCGACTACACCGCCGTGGTCACCATGCGGATCCAGGACGGGGTCGTCCTACCGGTGGGCACCCGCGCCGAACTGCGCACCGCCACACCGCTCGGCGACGTCTTCGTGGCCCTCACGCCGCCGGAGACCGCCGCGCCCGGCGGGCCGCTGATGCGCGACGGTGACACCATTCCACTCGCCACCACCCAGGCCGCCGCCACCATCGAGGAACTGCTGACCACCGCGTCGTTGCTGGTCAACGGTGGTGTCATCCGCAACCTCACCGATATCGTCAACGGGCTCGGTCGCGCGGTGGGTGATCGCGGCGCGAATCTCGCCGCGCTGCTGGACAGGTCGACGAGGGTCGTGCAGGCGCTGGCCGCGCGATCGGCCGATATTCGCACCGCCCTGGTCGAAGTCGAGGCGCTGACCCGGCAGTTGCGCGAGCAGCGTCGTCCGCTCGGTGAACTGGTCGAGCTGGCAGGCCCGGCGCTGTCGGTGGTCACCGGCGGCTCCCAGCAGGCGCTCACGCTGATCCGGCAGATCGACGCGATCAGCAGAGAACTGGCCGAATTCCCCGCGATCGATGGCACCGCGGCGGTCGGCATGGTCGCCGACATCAACCGGATCTCCGCAGGCCTCGGCGCCGCCGCGACCGAGCCGAACGCGAGCCTGGCGGCGATGAACGCCATCCTCGGCCCGATCATCAATGTCACCAACGGCACCTCGGCCCACGTGAACGCCGATCTGCAGGACATCACGATCGGCTCGCTGCCCGACCCGGCACACCCGGGTGATCCGGGGAGCCGCGTGCCCGACGCGAGCGACTGGCAGAGTTTCGTCGGAACCCTCACCTACACCCTGCTCAGGTTGCAGCAGCGAGTGACGGGACCGGCCCGATGAGCGGGCGCCTGGCCGAATCTGTCGACGCACCTGCCCGGATGGTCCTCGCCTCGGTGCGGTGGGGGCACCGGCACCGATCCTTCCTGTCCGGAACCGCGCTGCTGGCGACACTCGTGCTCGGGACCGCCTATCTCGTCTTCGGTTCGCTCGGCGTCGATCCCACGGCAGCCACGATGACGGTCCGGGTGCACCTGGCCCAGTCCGGCGGCCTCTTACCCGGACAGCACGTGACGCTACGTGGGGTGCCGATCGGACGGGTCGAGTCGGTCGAATTCACCCCGACCGGTCTGCTCGCGACCGCGACCATCGACGCGGATATCGCCGTCCCCGCCGACGGTGCGGTGCGCGTCGCGAGCCTGTCGCCGGCGGGGGAGCAATACCTGGACTTCCGCCCGGCCGGGGACGGCGGGCCCGCTCTGCGCGACGGCGCCGAGATCGGCGTCGACCGCACCTCGACGCCGGTGCCGCTGTGGCAGACACTCACCCAGCTCGATTCCGCGCTCGCCCAGGTTGATCCGGCACAGCTGGGCGCGATCGTCGCCGAACTCGGTGTGAGCGACGCGGGCCCGCGCAAACTGGCCGACATCATCGACGGCGGCGTCTTCCTGATCTCCACGCTCGACTCGGTCCTGCCGCAAACGGTGAGCCTGATCCGTGACGGCCGAACCGTCCTCACCACCGCCGCCGACGGCGCCCCCGCCCTGCGCGAATTCGCCTCGGACACAAAGGAACTGATGGCCGGTGTGGAAGCGAAGACCGGCGGATTCGTCGATTTGCTCGGCGTCGCGCCCGGAACGCTGCGCGCGTTGGACGCGGTGATGGCACAGAATTCGCACGCTGTCACCGGTCTGCTCGGCAATCTCGGTGCGGTGTCGGCGATGGCGAACTCCCGGGTGCCCGCGCTGAGCGAATTCTTCTTTCCGACCGAACGGCCCGGCTCCACCCTGGGCAACCTGACCGCGGCGTTCCACGACGGTGGCCTGTGGGGGCTGGTCAACCTCTACCCGAGGTACTCCTGCGACTACGACCTCCCGCGGCACCCGCCCTCGCAGCCGGACTTTCCGGAACCGTACCTCTACACCTACTGCCCGAACGACGACCCGTCGGTGCTCATCCGTGGCGCCCGCAACGCACCACGGCCGCCCGGCGAAGCGATTCCCGGTGCGCCACCGCCGGGACGAGCGGCCGACACGCAGGCGATTCCCACGCCACTGGGGCCATGGACCATCCCGCTCACATACGGCGGTCCGGAGCTGCCTACACCGGTTCCACGGTGATCCGGCCGCCCGCGCGACAAGCAACCATCCACGTTAGGAATCACCATGAACGACACCGACACACGGGAACCTGTCACCGAGGAGCCTGCGGTCGCCGAGGAGGCTGCGACCACGCCGGACGAGAGCCCCGAGGTGAGTGAGCCGGATGACGTGCGGGCCGCCCGGCGCATCCGATGGGCCGGAACCGCACGCAAGCTCGCGGTTCCGGCGGTCGTGGTGCTCGCGGTGCTGGCGACCGCGGTGGCCGGCTTCCTCGGCTGGAAGCTCGAGGAGAAATCCGATATCGATGCCGCCGGTGAGGCGGGCCTCGCGGCCGCGCGCGCCTACGCCGTCACCCTCACCAGCGTGGACTCCAACCACCTCGACCGTGATTTCGCCGCCGTACTCGACGGGTCGACCGGCGAATTCAAGGACATGTACACCAGGTCGAGCGGCCAGTTGCGTCAGCTGCTGCTGGACAACAAGGCGACCGGCACCGGCACGGTGCTCGACGCGGCGGTAAAGACTAAGACCGAGACCAAGGTCGAAGTGCTGCTGTTCATCGATCAGACCGTCACCAACGCCGCGGTCACCGATCCGCGCGTCGACCACAGCCGGGTCCAGATGACGATGGAACTGGTCGACGGCCGCTGGCTGGCGAGCCGGGTCTACCTCCCCTAATTCTCCTCCCAAGCAGTGGCGCGGGTCCGTTGCCGCCCAGTGGGAATGAGGTTCTCAAATATGAATATGGTTGTTACCATCGAAGTGCGCGCTTTTCGCGGCTTCTCGATCGTCAGGAGCTCTCCATGACCGATTTCGACACTGTGAACTATTTCACCGACCCCGAGCTGATTCCCGATCCGCATCCGTATTTCGATCATTTGCGGTCTAAGTGCCCGGTCACCCAGGAGCCGCACTACGGTGTCTACGCCGTGACCGGATACGAGGAATCCGCTGAGGTGCTGAAGGATTCGGCGATCTTCTCCTCGGCCGTCGCGGTGGGTGGGCCTTTCCCGCCGCTGCCGTTCACGCCGGTCGGCGACGACATCAGCGACCTCATCGAACAGCACCGGTCGGAATTGCCGATGTTCGAGCACATGGTGACGATGGACCCGCCGCAACACACTTTCGCGCGGTCGGTATTGAATCGTCTGCTCACTCCGGCCCGTTTGAAAGAGAACGAGGAATTCATGTGGCGGCTGGCCGACCGCCAGCTCGACGAATTCGCCGCCGAGGGTCGCTGTGAATTTCTTTCCCAATACGCCAAGCCGTTCGCGCTGCTGGTCGTCGCGGACATGCTCGGCGTTCCCGAGGAGGACCACGAGCAATTCCGGGTGGTCCTCGGTGCCGAACGGCCGGGTGCCCGGCCCGGCGCCATCGACAACGAAGCGCTGTCGAGCAACCCGTTGGCGTGGCTGGACGAGAAGTTCAGTTCCTATATCTCCGACCGCCGTACGGAACCGCGCGACGACGTGCTGACCTCCTTGGCGCTGGCGAAATACCCGGACGGCACCACCCCGGAGGTCATCGACGTCGTGCGCTCGGCGACCTTCCTGTTCGCGGCGGGTCAGGAAACCACCGCCAAGGTGCTCGGCGCCGCGATCCGCGTGCTCGGCGATCAACCGGAGGTGCAGGAGCGGTTGCGTGCCGACCGTAGCCTGATCCCGAACTTCATCGAGGAGACCCTGCGGATGGACGCGCCGGTCAAGAGCGGGTTCCGGCTCGCGCGGCGCGCGACGACCGTGGGTGACGTGCCGATCCCCGCCGGCGGGCTGGTGATGTTCTGCCCGGGCGCGGCCAACCGCGACCCCCGCCGATTCGAGGACCCGCACGAATTCCGCCTGGACCGCGACAACTTCCGCGAGCACATCGCCTTCGGTCGCGGCGTGCACACCTGCCCCGGGGGCCCGCTCGCCCGGGTGGAAGGCCGGGTCTCGATCGAACGAATCCTCGACCGCCTGCTCGATCTCCAGATCGACGCCGAGCACCACGGTCCGGTGGGTGCGCGCGAGTACGCCTACGAACCCACCTTCCTGCTGCGCGGGCTCAGCGAACTGCACATCACTTTCACTCCCCACTCCTGACCACGAGAGAACCGAGGTAACAAACATGACCGGACGGGTCGAAGGCAAAGTCGCGTTCATCACCGGAGCGGCGCGCGGTCAAGGCCGCAGTCACGCGGTGCGCTTGGCGCAGGAAGGCGCGGACATCATCGCGATCGATGTCTGCAAACAACTCGACAACGTGCCGTTCGCGATGTCGACCCCGGAGGACCTGGCGACCACCGCCGACCTGGTCCGGGCCGAGGGCAGGCGGGTGGTCACCGCCGAGGTGGACGTGCGCGACTACGACGGCGTGAAGGCCGCCCTCGACGCAGGCGTCGAGGAACTCGGACGGCTCGACATCGTGGTCGCCAACGCGGGCATCGGCAACGAGGGCGGTGCGCTGGCCGATCTGCGCGAGGACCTGTGGGACGACATGATCGACGTCAACCTCGGTGGTGTCTGGAAGTCGGTGAAAGCCGCTGTGCCGCACCTGGTTGCGGGTGAACGTGGTGGCTCGATCATTTTGACCAGTTCGGTGGGCGGGCTCAAGGCCTACCCGAACATCGGGCACTATGTGGCCGCCAAGCACGGCGTGGTCGGGCTCATGCGGACCTTCGCCGTGGAACTGGCACAGCACTCGATCCGCGTGAACTCGGTGCATCCCACGCACGTGAACACACCGATGGTGATGAACGAGGGCACCTACAAGCTGTTCCGCCCCGACCTGGAGAGCCCGGGGCCCGACGACCTCGTGCCGATCGCCAGGATGTTCCACACCCTGCCGGTGGCCTGGATCGAGCCCGAGGACGTGAGCAACGCGGTGCTGTACCTGGCCTCCGACGAGGCCCGCTACGTCACCGGTGTGCCCTTGCCGATCGACGCGGGCGGCATGCTGAAGTAGCCACCCCGCCGCGCCGGCCACGAGAACCCACCGTCGTGGTCGGCGCGGCGCCGTCTACGCACCGGTGGGCGCACGGCACGGGCCGGCGAATCATGAACGCGGAGAATGGGAATGAAGGTGTCGGTCGACGGGACCAAATGTGAGGGTCACGCACTGTGCGCGGGAATCGCGCCGACGGTGTTCGAGGTGAACGCCGACGACCTGGCGGTGGTGATCGAGGAGAGTCCGCAGGAGGCAGTGCTGTCGGAGGTCCGCTCGGCGGCCTCGGCCTGCCCGACGATGGCGATCGTCCTCGACGAGGACTGAACCGGATCAGGCGGCAGGGTCGTCCGCGGCCGTGCCGCCTGTCATGGTGGTTCGCGCCGCGGGCCCGTACCAACCGCACGGCAGTTCACAGGTGGCGACCACGAGCCGTTCGACCTTGCCGTCGAGCGACTTGCGCACCGTTTCCGCGGCTCCCGCCGGATATCCGCAGCGGGGGCACTTCCCGTAGTAGTCCAGGATCGGGCGGATCGTGATGTGAACGGTTGCGGGCACGGTTCTCCTCCTGCCGCGTCAGTCGAGAAAAAGGTCGAGCGTCGGGGCGTCGCCGCCGCCGTACCGGGAAAGGTCGTCGACGCCTGCGGCGGTGAGTACCTCGGCGTCGATGTAGCAGTGGCCGCTGGTGTCGCGCGCCGGGCGCGACAGGATCTCGATCGCCGCGTCGGCCATGATCTCCGGGCTGCGCGCGGAGCCGATCAGCTGTTCGCCGTCGGCCATGTTTGCGACGGCGGAGGTGGCGATATAGGTCTGCGGCCACAGGCAGTTCACCGCGATCCCCGCCTCCGCGAACTCGGCCGCCCACCCGAGCGACAGCAAGGTCATGCCGTACTTCGACAAGGTGTAGGCCGGGTGGGCGCCGAGCCAGCGCGGATTCATGTTCACCGGTGGCGACACGGTGAGCACATGAGGGTTGGCCGACGAACGCAGGTGCGGCAAGCAGGCTTTGGTCAGCAGGAAGGTCCCGCGCAGATTGATCTGGGCCATCAGGTCGAACTTCTTGGCCGTCAGCGCCTCGGTCGGCTCGACCGCGATCGCGCTGGCGTTGTTCACGCAGATATCGATCCCGCCGAATCGTTCCACCGCCGTCTCCACCGCGCGCTGGACATCGGCCTCGTCGCGGACGTCACCGACCACCGCCACGGCCTTGCCGCCGGCGGCTTCGATCGCGGCGACGGCGGTGTGCACGGTGCCGGGCAACCGGGGATGCGGTTGTGCCGTCTTCGCCAGCACCGCAACGTTTGCGCCCAGCCTGCCCGCAGCGAGGGCGATGGCGAGCCCGATGCCTCGGGAGCCGCCGGAGACGACCAGCGTTCGGTCGGTGAGAGGGGCGCGCTCGGTAGACATCGATCTCCTCTGGGTGGTGAGTCCGCTGGTCAACGCGGCGTTCCCCTCTGATGGTATTGGCATTCTCATTTTTTGCAAGTACCGTATTCATCGATGAACGATCCCATCCAGACCTCGTCCGGCATCCCGCTCTCGCCGGTCTACGGACCGGCGGACCTGGCTGCCGAACCGCCCGCACCGGGCGGCTTCCCTTTCACGCGCGGCAATTTCGCCACCGGCTACCGGGGGCGACTGTGGACGTTTCGCCAGTACTCCGGGTTCGGGACGGCGGAGGAGTCCAATCGCCGGTACCGCTATCTGCTCGACCAGGGCGGTACCGGGCTGTCGGTCGCGCTCGATCTACCGACCCAATGTGGTTACGACTCCGACGATCCGGAGGTGACCGAGGAAGTCGGGCGGGTCGGCGTCGCCGTCGACACTCTGGCCGACGTCGAAGTCCTCTTCGACGGCATCCCGCTCGACAAGATCAGCACCAGCTTCACGATCAACGGCACCGCCGCGATCCTGCTGGCCTTCTATGTCGCGGCGGCCGAGAAGAAGGGTGTGCCGCGTGAGAAGCTCACCGGCACCATCCAGAACGACATCCTCAAGGAATACGCCTCGCGCGGCACCTGGATCTGGCCACCGGAACCGTCGCTGCGGCTGATCGCCGACACCATCGAGTTCTGTGCGGCCGAGGTCCCTCGATTCAACGCGATCTCGGTGGCGGGCGCGCACTTTCGCGACGCGGGCGCCAATGCCGTGCAGGAGATGGCGTTCACCCTCGCCGACGGCGTCACCTACTGCGACACCGTGGTGCAGCGCGGCCGGATGACGATCGACCAGTTCGCACCCCAGATCTCGTTCTTCTTCTACACCCACGGCGACTTCTTCGAGGAGATCGCCAAATATCGTGCGGGGCGCAGACGTTGGGCCACGCTGGTGCGCGAGCGCTACGGTGCGAGTTCGGACAAGGCGTCGATGTTCCGCTTCGGCTGTGTGGCAGGCGGTGCGTCGCTGTACGCGCCGCAGGCGCAGAACAATCTGGTGCGGGTCGCCTACGAGGCGATGGCGTCGGTGCTCGGTGGCGTCCAGTCGATGTTCACCGCGGCCTGGGACGAGCCGTTCGCGCTGCCGAGCGAGGAATCGGCCACGCTCGCATTGCGCACCCAGCAGATCCTGGCCTACGAAACCGGGGTCACCAAGGTCGCCGATCCACTCGGCGGTTCCTATTTCGTCGAGGCGCTGACCGACGCGACCGAAGCCCGCATCGTGGCGATCATGGACGACCTCGAGCGCCACGGCGGCATGGTCCGCGCCATCGAGGACGGCTATCTGCAGGGCCTGATCGCCGACGAAGCCTACCGGATCCACCAGGACATCGAGGCGGGCACCCGGCCGGTGGTCGGGGTGAACCGCTTCGTCTCCGACGAGCCCGCCCCCGAGATCGCGACCTACGAACTGGACGCCGAGGGCCGCGATCTGCAACTGAAGCGGCTGGCCCGGGTGAAGACCGAGCGCGATCCGGCGGCGGTCCGGGCCGCGCTCACCGCCTTGTCCACGGCCGCCGAGGGAAACGAGAATCTGATGCACTACCTGATCGACTGCGCAACCGCGTATTGCACGGTGGGGGAGATGACCGGCGCCTTGAAGCGGGTCTGGGGCGAGTTCCAGCAGCCGGTGGTGTTCTGATGAGCGCGCGCGTGCTGATCGCCAAACCCGGTCTCGACGGGCACGATCGCGGCGCGAAGATCGTCGCCCGGGCCCTGCGTGACGCCGGTTTCGAAGTGGTCTACACCGGCATCCGGCAGCGGATCGAGGACATCGTGTCCATCGCGCTGCAGGAGGACGTCAGCGTGGTGGGCCTGAGCATTCTGTCCGGCGCGCACATCGCACTGACCACGCGCACCGTCGAGGCCTTGCGTGCGGCCGAGGCGAGCGATATCGCGGTGATCGTCGGCGGGACCATCCCGGGCGCCGATGTGCCCCGGTTGCTCGAAGCGGGTGCCGCCGCGGTGTTTCCGACCGGCACGTCGCTGGAGACACTGGTCGCCGAGATGCGGGCCCTCACCGACGTGATGACAGGGAGCAGCTCATGCGAATCGGAGTGATGATCGGGCCGGAGAAGGGCGACGCCGCCCGCAAGCTCACCCGGATGCTGGACGACATCGCCTGGGCCGAGGCCGCCGGGCTCGACACCGCCTGGATTCCTCAGGTGCCCAACGATTTCGACGCGCTCGTCACCGTGGCCCTGATGGGGCAGGTGACCACCCGGATCGAATTGGGCACCGCCGTGGTGCCGTTGCAGGCCCAGCACCCGATCGCCCTTGCGCGCCAAGCACTCTCGGTACAGGCGGCGGCGGGCGGGCGGTTGGCGCTCGGCGTCGGCCCCTCCCATCATTGGATCGTGGCCGACATGCTCGGACTGCCCTACGAGCGGCCCGCCGCCTACACCTCGGACTATCTCGACGTCCTCACCTCGGCACTGCGCGGGCCCGGCCCGGTGGACGTGGAGAACGCGACGTTCACCGTGCACAACCCGCTCGATCTGGGTCCGGTGGCGCCGCTGCCGGTACTGGTCGCCGCCCTGGGGCCGGTAATGTTGCGGATCGCGGGGGAACGTGCCGACGGCACGGTCCTCTGGATGGCCGACGAGCGAGCGGTGGGCGACCATGTGGTCCCCCGGATCACGAAGGCGGCCGAAACAGCGGGCAGGCCGCGGCCGCGCGTGGTCGCCGGCCTGCCGATCTGCCTGTGCCGACCCGACGAGGTTCAGGAGGCCAAGGCGCGGGCCAACCGCATCCTCGGCGAGGCCGAGGTGTCACCCAACTATCAGCGGCTGCTCGAGGCGGGCGACGCACGCGATATCGGCGACATCTGCGTGGCCGGTGACGAACAGGCCGTCGCCGCGGGCATCCGGCGCTACGCCGACGCGGGCGCCACCGACATCTCGGTGCGGCTGCTTCCGATCGGCGGCACCCGCGACGAACTGGTCGCGTCCAAACGCCGCACGAGGGAGATGATCGCCGCACTCGCTCAGGACCTGCGGTGATCGGCCTGCGCGGCGAGGCGGGTGGCACCCGCGACCGGCCCGACGCGGCGCGAACCGACGGCCCGCTGGCCGGTATCCGGATCCTCGAGGTGGGAACCATGCTGGCCGGGCCGTACGCCACCATGCTGCTGGCCGATCTCGGCGCGCAGGTCACCAAACTCGAACCACCTGGCGGCGACATCTCCCGGCAGGTCGGCGACAGCTATTTCGCCAGCCTCAACCGGGGCAAACGCAGTATCTGCCTCGATCTGACCACGCCGCAGGGGCAGGACCAGCTCGGTGAGTTGGTGACCGATGCCCATGCGCTGCTGGTGAATCTGAAGCCCTCGGCGATCCACCGGCTCGGCCTGACCTACGCCGCGCTGCGGCGGTGGAACCCGAAGATCGTGTGCGTGGCGATCACCGGTTTCGGGCTGTCGGTCGGTGACGACCCCGCCTTCGACTACGTGATCCAGGCGGCGACCGGAATCGCCGCGCTGACCGGGGATCCGGCCGGGCCGCCGACCCTGCCCGGCTATTCCTCGGCCGACAATTCCACCGGACTGGCCGCGGCCCTCGGCCTGCTCGCCCAGATCGTGTCCGGCCTCGGTGGTCAGGTGGAGGTGTCGCTGCGCGATGTGATGCTCTCGCAGCTGAACTACCACGCCTCGGCCTTCCTGAACGACGGGGTGACCCCACACCGCCGCCCCTTCGGTGCGCACACCTATTACGTTCCCGCCCAGATCTTTCCGACTGCCGAGGGGTATCTCGCGCTGTTCATCACCCACGACGGGTTCTGGCGGAGCTTCGCGGGGGCGGCGAAGGTCGCGGGCTTCGCCACTATGGCCGAGCGGGCAGCGCGGCGCGACGAGGTACTGGCGGCCGTCACCCACGCACTCGCCGCCGACTCCGCGCGCGGCTGGGAAGCGCGCCTGCGCCCGCTCGGCGTGCCTGCCGCCGCGGTGCGAACCCTGCCCGAGGCGCTGGCGGCCACACCGGAAGTCCTCGTCGACGCCGGTGAGCATCGCCTGGTCGGCAGTCCGATCCGGATCGCCGGTCACACACCGCGCTACGGACCGCCGCCGCGCCTGGGCGAACACAACATCTGAGCCGACCCCGGCCCCGGGAGGAGGTCCCGAGGCCGTCGCGCTCACTCGTAGCGCACGGTCGTCTCGTCGCTGTCCGGAACGGCCTGGCAGGTCAGGACATAGCCGTCGGCCACCTCGTCGTCGGTGAGCGCGTCGTTCACCCGCATCGTCGCCGAACCACGGGTGAGCACGGCCATGCAGGTGGCGCAGTTGCCCGCTTCGCAGGAGAACGGCGGCGTCAAGCCCGCGCGCCGCGCGCTCTCGAGCAGCGTCTCGCCCGCATTGCGCGGCACGGTCGTGGTCGTGCGGCCGAGCACAATCGTGACGGTGCCCACGGCGGCGGTGGGTGCGGGTGCGGCGACGGGCACCGGCTCGGTCGTGCCGAACCGCTCGCTGTAGACCTGGCCGGGCCCGGGCAGCGCGTCCTCGACCATCGCCATGAACGGTTCCGGACCGCACAGATAGCTGTCGGCGGCTACGTCGGGACCGACGAAGGCACGCACGGCGGCCGGATCCAGCAGTCCGCGTTCGGCATCCAGATGCCGGGTCACTTCGAGCCGGCCGGGATAGCGCGCCACCAGATCGTCGAGAGCCGAATCGAAGATCGCCGACGCCCGGTCCCGGTCGGCGCACAGCAGTCGCACCCGGCGATCGGTGGTGGCCAGGGCGCTCTTGGTAAGGGACAGGATGGGCGTGATGCCGCTGCCGCCGCAGAACCCGAGCAGCGCGACGGAACTGGCTCGCAGGCAGAAACGCCCTGCGGGCCTGCTGATCTCGACCTCGTCGCCCTCACCGACCCGGTCGATCAGCCAGTTCGACACCGCGCCGCCGGGTACCCGTTTGACCGTTGTCATGAGCTCGGCGTCGGTCTCGGGCGCGCTCGACATGGAGTAGGACCGGAACAGCTCGGTGCCGTCGACCCGCACCCGGAAGGTACAGAACTGCCCGGCCAGATAGGGCATCGGACCCGAGTGCGGTGCCAGGACGAAAGTGCGGGCATCCGCTGTCTCCTTGATGATCCGGGTCACCGTCGCCCGTTGGAACAGGGGAGTTCTCGCCATGGACCGGCTCCTTCTGGTATGAAGATTCTTATGGAAAGAGAATACTATTCTCTCTCGCGAGATGGGATCTTCTCAATCCCGGCCGTGGAGGCGAGATGAACGACCGGATCGCGCTGAGTTTCGACGATCGGCACTACACCCACGCCGAACTCGACGCGCTGACCGCCGGACTGGCCGAGACGCTGACCGAACGTGGTGTGCGCCAGGGTGATCGAGTCGCGCTGATGTCCTCGAACCGGCCGGAGTTCGTGGTCGCGGTCGGTGCGATCTGGCTGACCGGTGCGGCGGTGGTGCTGCTGAGCCCGGCGTGGAAACGCGACGACGTGCGGCACGCGCTGGCCGTCACCCGACCCGCCCACGCTGTCGGCGATCAGCCGGTGCTGGCCGAGGCGATGCCCATGCTCTCGCTCGACCGGCCCATCGCACCCGGCTCGACGAGCTTTGCACCGCCTGCGCCGGAGTCGGATGCGGTGCTCGTCTTCAGTTCCGGCACAACGGGTTTGCCGAAGGCAGTCCGGCACACGCACGCATCCTTCGACGCGGCGGTGCGGCACTGGCGCACGGCACTCGGATTCGGGGCCGAGGACCGCATCCAGATCGTGACACCGCCTTCGCACATCCTCGGTCTGCTCAATATCGTGCTCGCGCTGCGCACCGGTGCGTGGGTGCGGCTGCATCGCCGTTTCGAGCTGGACCGGATGCTGCGCCACATCGAGGCCGACCGGATCACGGTGGAGATGGCGGTGGCCCCCATCGCGCTCGCGCTGGCCGCCCACCCCGACCTGGAGTCCTACGACCTGTCCTCGCTGCGCTACATCATGTGGGGTGCCACCCCGGTGACGGCGAGTGTCGCGGAGACGGTCACCCGTCGCACCGGCGTGGGCTGGGTGCCCGCCTACGGTGCCAGTGAGCTCCCGGTGATCGCCTGCAACCCGCTCGACGGCGCACGATTGGACAGCGTCGGCCGACCCGTGCCGGGCGTCGAGATCCGGGTGGTCTCGACGATTACCGGAGCCGAGGTCGAACCCGGCGAGATCGGCGAAATCCAGGCCCGCTCACCATCGTTGATGGCCGGGTATCTGCCCGAGGAGTCCACTGCGGCCGCGTACGCCGACGGTTGGTACCGGACCGGCGACGTCGGCTACCTGGACAGCGACGGTTGGCTACGGATCACCGACCGGCTCAAGGAGATGATCAAGGTGCGCGGTTTCCAGGTCGCGCCCGCCGAGGTCGAATCCGTGCTGCACAGTCATCCGGCGGTCCTGGACTGCGCGGTGTTCGGTGAACCCGACGCCGCCGACGGCGAACAGATCGTCGCCGCTGTGCTCGTCGACGGCGCGGTCACCGCCGAGGAACTCGTCGACCTGGTCGGCACCCGCCTCGCCTCGTACAAGCGTCCGCGCCGAGTGGTGTTCGTCCCCGAAATCCCGCGTCTGCCTTCGGGCAAGGTGCTGCGCCGAGAACTGAAGGAGCGTCATGGACGTCCGGCTGACCTCTGAACAGCGGCAGTTGCGCGATGCCGCCGCCGACCTGGCCGCCGACCTCGGCCCCGGCACCGTGCACGACCTCGCCGACGAGGCGCGCGTCGAGCGGCTCGACAAGGCGGTCGCGCGGACCGGATGGCGCGCGCTGCGCTCCGACGGCGCCTCCGGTGTCGAAGTCGCGATCGTGGCCGAAGAATTCGGCCGCGGGCTGGTCGACGTGGCGTTCCTCGGCCCGGTGCTGGTCGACGACATCCGGCCCACGTCAGCCGATGACGCGCTGTGCACGGTCGCCGTCGATGGTCGCGCGGTCGATGCCCGCGGCAGCACCCACGCCCTGGTGCTGCGGGAGGAAACCATCTGGTCGAGCGCGATCGGCCCGGTCGCCACCGATGCCGATCCGACCCGGCCCGAAGCCGAACTGACGGGCGCACCGACCCTGCTCGCCGAGTTGTCCCCGGCCCAGGCCGCGCAATGGCGATCGCTCGCGCTGGTCGCCACCTGCGCGGACCTGGTCGGCGCCGCACGCGGAGCCCACGCGCTCGCCACCGAGTACGCGAAAGTCCGTGTGCAGTACGGCAAGCCGATCGGCTCCCATCAGGCGGTAGCGCATCTGCTGGCCGAGGGTCTGGCGCTGATCGAGGGCTCGGTGAGTGTGCTGCGGCACGCGGCGTGGGCGGTCGACGAGCTGTCTCCCGACGAGGCGGTGCGGGCGGCCGTCATCGCCAAGCTGTACTGCGCCCGCGCGGCGCGCACGGTCTGCGAGACGGCGGTGCAGGTGCACGGCGGGATCGGAAACACCTGGGAGTGCCTGGCGCACTTGTACCTACGGCGGGCGCTCGCCTCCACCGAGCTGTTCGCCACGAGCCTGGAGGAGATCGACAGTGGACTTTCGTGATTCGCCCGAGGAAGCGCGATTCCGCGATCGGCTGCGCGGCTGGCTGGCCGAGGTCGCCGGGCAGTTCCCGACCTCCGGCGACGAATACTGGGCTACCCAGGGGAAATGGCACCGGGCGCTGTATTCGGCCGGGTTCTTCGGGTTGTCCTGGCCCAGCGAATACGGCGGCCATGACCTTCCGCCGGTCTACGACGTGATCCTCGACGAAGAACTGGCGCGGGCCGGTGCGCCACCCCGGCCCAGCCTCGGCTACCTGATCCAGGGGCTCGGCAGGCACGCCGACGCCGAACTGTGCCGTCGATTCCTACCCGGGATGATCGACGGCACCCAGCGCTGGTGCCAGGGGTTCAGCGAACCGGAGGCCGGCTCCGATCTGGCGTCGCTGCGGACCACCGCCACCCGCGAAGGTGATTCGTATGTCCTTCGGGGACACAAGATCTGGACGAGCTACTCCGATGTGGCCGACTGGTGCCTGCTGCTGGCGCGCACCGATTCCGACGTGCCACGGCACAAAGGCATCTCGGCCTTCGTGGTCTCGATGAAGCAGCCCGGCGTGCGGCAGCTGCCGCTGCGGATGATGAGCGGGATCACCACCGAGTTCGGCCAGGTGCAGTTCGACGGCGCCCGCGTGCCCGCCGATCAGATGGTCGGTGCGCCCGGCGACGGCTGGGCGGTGGCGATGACAGTGGTCGGGCACGAGCGCGAGCCGTCGACGCTCGGCTACACCGCCCGCTATGGCAAACTCGTGCGCCGGCTCGCGGCGCGCACCACCGGCGCGCTGCCCGCCGAGCTGGCCTGGGCCGTGGTGCAGACCGAGATGCTGCGCCTGCATGTGCGCCGCAGGCTGTCCGAACAGCTCGACGGTGTCTCGCACGGGCCGGAGGGCTCGCTCGACAAATTGCTCATGACCTGGGTGGAACAGTCCGTCGGCCACGCGGCCCTCGCGGTCGGTGGCACCCGTGACCCCGACCTGCTCGGTGCCTACCTCTACAGCCGCGCGCAGAGCGTGATGGGTGGCACCGAACAGATTCAGAAGAACATCATCGCCTCGCGCATTCTCGGATTGGGAGCCTGACCATGTATGACCTGCCCGTCGAGATCGACGTCCGGGCCGAGGGGCCGCTGCGGATCATCACGCTGAACCGCCCCGACGCCCTCAACGCCGTCAACGACGATCTGCACACCGGTCTGGCCCACCTGTGGCCGCGCCTCGGCGAGGACCGCGACGCCCGCGTCGCGATTCTCACGGGCAGCGGGAAGGCCTTCTCGGCGGGTGGTGACTTCGGTTATCTCGCCGAGCTGAGCCGCGACGCCGAGCTGCGGGCGAAGACGATCGCGCACGGCCGCGACATCGTGCTCGGCATGGTGCGCTGTCGCGTTCCGGTGATCGCGGCGGTCAACGGTCCGGCGGTCGGCCTCGGTTGCAGCCTGGTCTCGCTCAGCGACATCGTCTATATCGCCGAGACGGCGTATCTGGCCGACCCGCACGTCCAGGTCGGGCTGGTCGCGGCCGACGGTGGCCCGCTCACCTGGCCGCTGCACACCAGCCTGCTCTTCGCCAAGGAATTCGCGCTGACGGGTGCGCGTATTCCGGCCGAACGGGCCAAGGAGATGGGGTTGGTCAATCACGTGGTGGCCGACCCGATGGCCGAAGCTCTGGCCTGCGCCGAGCGCATGCTCGCGTTGCCGAGGCAGGCGGTGGAGAGCACCAAGCGCCTGCTGAACCTGCATCTGGAACGCGCGGTGCTCGCCAGTCTCGACTACGCGACCACCGCCGAGGACCTGTCGTTCCAGACCGCCGACTTCCACGCGACCATCGAACGCCTCACGGCCGGAAAGAAATAGCGAAGCCCAATGCCCGAGGACATCGCCGAGCTGATCGAGCTGGCGCGCACCGGTTCGGTGCGCGCGGCAGGGCGGCTGCTGAGCCTGGTGGAGAGCTCACGACGCGCGCAGGTGCTCACCGAACTCGAGCCGGTGCCGGTGCGGGTGATCGGGCTGACCGGGCCACCGGGCGTCGGCAAGTCCACCACCGTCGCGGCGCTGGTCACCGGCTATCGTGCGCGGGGTTTGCGCGTGGCGGTGCTCGCCGTCGATCCCTCCTCGCCCTACAGCGGTGGTGCGCTACTGGGTGATCGCATCCGGATGGCCGCGCATATCGGCGACCCGGGAGTGCTGATCCGCTCGGTGGCCGCGCGCGGGCACCTCGGCGGGCTCGCGGCCGCGGTGCCCGCGGCGATCCGGTTGCTCGGTGCGCTTGGCTACGACGTGATCCTGGTGGAGACCGTCGGGGTCGGGCAGTCCGAGATCGAGATCGCCGCGGTCGCCGACCCGGCGGTGGTGATCCTCAATCCCGGTGCGGGAGACGCGATTCAGGCCGCCAAGGCGGGCCTGCTCGAGGTCGCCGACATCCTGGTTGTGAACAAGGCCGACCGCGACGGGGCTGAGCAAACCGCCCGGGAACTCCATTTGGAGACCGGACTGCCCATCCTGCAGCTGATCGCCGCGCGCGGCACCGGGATCGAGGCGTTGTTCGACGCGATCGACGCCCATCACCGCGCCGATTCCGCCGCGCGGGGTGCCGCACGGGCGCGCGCGCAGATTCTGTCCCTCGCGCAGTCGCGGCTGCGGGCCCATCCGGGTCTGGACGAACTCGCCACCGCCGTCGCGACGGGTCGTGACGATGCCTACAGTGCGGCCGAGCTGTTGCTGGCCGCCGCCGTAGACCAGGATCGGTGACCGGTCGTCCTCACACGGACTGTGCCGCACTCTCCGGCGAAAACTGTTGTGCGGCAGCACTGTCGAAACGCAGGAGCGCTTCCTGTGCGAACGACGCCACGAGTTCGCCTGCCGCGGTGAGCACGTCGCCACGACCGAAACAGCGACCCCGGGCCAGCAGCGGGCTGTGCTGACGCAGCAGCAGCCAGTCGTCGGTGCGGAACGGACGGTGGAACCACAGGGTGTGAGCGGTGACGGCGGAGGTGAACACCGTGCCGTTGCCGCGCTGATTCACGCCCTCGAACGGGCGAAGGGCGGTGCCGATCAGGGTCAGGTCGGTGGCGTAGGCGGTGAGCGCGGCGGCGAGTTCGACGCCGACTTCCGGTGTGCGCATCCAGAATTCGTACTCGGGTGGTTCCGCTGTGGTGGCGTCGAGGTCGGCGACGGCGCGGGTCTCCCACGGCAGCAGGTCGAAGCGTACCCGGTGCTCGGGGCCGGGCAGGGCGGCGATGCCGTCGACCCGCTGGTGCTGCGGACCATCCTCCTCGATGTGCATGGACACCGAGGCGCCGGCGACGAGCCGCCCGGATTGCGTGGCGGTGATCGCCAGGCTCGCGAACGAGCGGCCTTCGTGCAGACGGGCCACCTCGTACCGGAGCGGCTCGTCGTAACGGCCCTCCTTGGCGAACAGGGTGTGGATCGATTTCACCGTCTTGTCCGGGCAGGCGAGCTCCGCCGCGCGGACGAATTGCCCCAGGATCTGCCCGCCGAACAGTCTGCGATAGGTGAGGGGCAGATGGACCCCGTCGAAAAGGCCAGGCGGGAGATCCATTGTGCCGGTGTCGGATTCCGGAGGGCGCAGGTCCAGGCATTCGAGCAGGGGGTTCCAGAGATCGTCCATACATTCAGTGTAATTGATATTCTCTCCCGGAGAGAACTACATTCTCGCCGCAGTGCTGACACCGGATGTGCAGAATTCCCAGACTTCCTCGGGCGTGAGCGAGGACTCGTCGGCGCCGTCGGCCTGCGCGGTGAACATGACGGTCTGCATCGTGATCGCCGCGATCCGGCGGGGATTCAGGCCGGGCCGCAGTGCGCCCGCCGCGGCGGCGTCGCCGACCAGATCGACGAAGAGGCCGAGCAGCGGGGCGTGCGCGGCTTCGACGTGGGCGGGATGGGTGACGAGCAGCCGCGGCGCGAAATCGGTGAACAGCGGATCCCGCCCGCCCGGATCGTCGCGGCACAACGCGAACAGCAGCCGCACGGCGACCGCGAGCCGCCCGAGCGGATCCGGTTCGGCCGCGACGGCGGCCCGGATCCGGTCGGCCGCCTTGCCGAGGGCGTTCTCCAGCAGGGCGAGCAGCAGCGCGTTCTTGCCGTCGAACTGCAGATAGAAGGTGCGCAGCGACTGGTGTGAACGCTCGACCACCTCCTGCACGGTGAAATCCGTGCTGCCGTTCTCACCGATGATCGCCAGCGCCGCATCCAGAAATCGCTGCACCCGCTCGCTCACAGCCCCACCAGCCGTGGCGCCGTGCCCGCGACCCGGATGGTCGCACCGGCTTCGCGGAGGAGTTCACGGGAACTGCCGAGCAAGCCGTCGAGCACCAGTACCCGCCGGATGTGGCGGTGCAAGGCGTGCTCGGCGGTGAAACCGATACCGCCGAGCGTCTGCTGACAGTGCCGAGCCGTCACCAGCGCGGCCCGGCCCGCCGCGGCCTTGGCCAGCGCCGAACCGAGATCGCCGGTGGCGGCGGTGAGGGTGGCTTCGGCTCCTTCGACGGCGACGAAGGCTTCGGCGAGCCGGTGCCGGACGGCCTGGAACGAGGCGATCGGACGGCCGAATTGGACGCGATCGAGCGCGTGTGTCCGGGCGAGCGTGAGCATCGCCCGGCTCGCACCGGTCAGCCACCAACCCACCGCGACCCGGCCCGCGGCGAGAGGAACCGCACCACCCGTCGACACCTCCCGCAACGGCAGGTCGGGATCGAGGAGTTCGCTGTCGTCCTTCGGAGTGGTCTGCTCCCAGCGCACCCAGCGCCCACCGGCGTAGGGCAGCGCGAGCGGTCCGGTGGCACCGGTCGGCTCACCACCACCTTCGTCGACGGCCGGATCGGCGTGCTGGAGTTGGTAGCTGCCCTGCGCGCGGATCACGTCGTCGAGCAGCGGGGCGTGCGCGCCTGTCTCCCCGAGCAGCCGGAACACCAGCGGTACAGTGGAATCGGCTGCCTCGCTGAGCATCTCGTGCCAGCCGAGGTCGACGAGCGCGGCGTACAGGTCCTCACCTGTCGGACCGGTCATCGCCGCACGCAGGGTGCTGGCGAGCAGATCGAGATCGGCGGCATCCATGAATCACTCCTTGCCCAGGTCGAGTAGTCGCCGGGCAATGATGTTGCGCTGGATCTCGGCGGTGCCGCCGTAGATCGTCGCGGCCCGCGAGTACAGGAACTCCGGGCGCCACGGCGAATCGGTGAGTTCGACGACACCGGGCAACAGTTCGCGGACGGTGTCGAACAGGTGCTGTTCGGCGGTCGCGAGCAGCACCTTGTCCACCGAAGTCTCCGGCCCGAGTACCGCGCCCGCGTCGAGCCGCTCCTGGGTGGCCAGCGAGCGGCAGCGCACGGTGTGCAGCGCCAGATATACGGCGCCGAGTTCGGCATCGTCGGGTTCGCTCGCCTGTGCGAGCAACTGGTCGAGCCGGGTGTAGAGGTAGGCGATCCGATGCCAGAAGCACGTGGAGCGTTCGTGCGGAAGCAGATCCATCGCCACCCGCCACCCGTCGCCCGGCCTGCCGAGCATGCGGTCGGCGGGCACGACCACATCGTCGAAGTACACCTCGGCGAACTCGTCGATGCCGTGCATCGTGCGCAACGGCCGCACGGTGATGCCGGGGGAGTCCATGTCGACGAAGAACGCGGTGATCCCGTCGTGCCCGATTCCGGTGCGGGTCAACAGCACACAGCGTTGCGCATACTGGGCCAGGCTCGTCCACACCTTCTGGCCCGAGATCACCCAGTGCTCACCGCGTCGCTCGGCCTTGGTGCGCAACGAGGCGAGATCGCTGCCCGAGCCCGGTTCGGAGAATCCCTGACACCATTGCTCACGCCCACTGAGCAGGCGTGGCACCATCCGCGCCGCCAACTCCGGTGGGGCGTAGGAGATCATCGTCGGGGCGAGGACCTCGATCATCGAGAAGATCCCCGGCTCGGCCAGATCGCGTGCGGCGACCTCCTCGCCGAGGATCGCCCGCAGCACCGGCCTGCCACCGAGCCCGCCGACCTCGACGGGCCAGCCGTAGCGCATCCAGCCCGCGTCGTAGAGCGCGCGCCGCACTCTCGCCAGTTGCGCGACCTGGTCGTCGAGCGATCGGTGCGCGCCGGGGGAGAGGTCGTTGGTGTCGAGCCAGGCCCGCAGCCCGGCCCGGAAGTCGTCGCGGTTCACGCACTCGGTCGGTGGAAGGCGTGCGGGCGGCCGGAATCGTGGTCCCCGTTGCGGCGGATGAAGGTCATGGCCCTGGTACGCAACCGCCAGCCCGTTTCGGTGCGGACATAGGTGTCGCGGTAGTAGCCGATGCGCATGTCGTGGGTCGACTGCTCGACGAAGCACAGCGGCTGCGTGCCCGAGGCGGTGTCGCCGTCGATCTCGAGGGCCGGAGTCCCGGTGAGGAACAAGCCCTTCGGTGCCGCCGCGACGAGGTCGGGGAACTCGTCGAGCGGATAGGTGTCGCCGAAGGCGCTGTAGGTTCCGTCGGGGGTGAAGACCGAGACCAATCCCTCGATATCGCCCTGGGTGATGGTCACCGCGTAGCGCGCGAGCAACTGTTCGAGCGCGATCACATCGTCACTTGTGGACATGGACTTTTCCACCTTTCATCACGAACCGCACCCGCTGGGTGACGGTGATGTCCTGGAGCGGGTCGCCGGGGACCGCGATGATGTCGGCGAGCTGACCCTCGGCCAGCCGGCCCCGGTCGGTGACATCGATCAGTTCGGCGGCCGTGACGGTCGCGGCGCGCAGCACGGCCAACGGGCTCATGCCACGCTCGACGAGCGCGACCAGCTCGTCTGCGTTGCGGCCGTGCGGGATCGCCGGGGCATCGGTGCCAACGGCGATCTTCACCCCGGCCCGGTAGGCGGCCAGCACCGAGGTGCGGGCGCGCGGGAACATCTGCGCGGCCTTGGCCTGCAGTTCCGGCGGCGCGTTCGAGACATCCATGGCATCGGCCAAGCGCGTGGTCGGCACCAGGTAGGTGCCGCGCCGGGCCATCAGCGCGATGGCGTCGTCGTCGATCAGGAAACCGTGCTCGATGCAGTCGATACCGGCCTCCACGGCGGCGCGCACGGCGTCGGCGCCGTGGGTGTGCGAGGCCACCCGCAGTCCACGCCGGTGCGCCTCGTCCACGATGGCGCGCAGCTCCTCCATCGAATAGTGCTGTGCCCCAGGAGCGCCCGTCATCGACATGACCCCGCCCGAGACGCACACCTTGATCAGCTGAGCACCGTGCTTGATCTGGTACCTGACCGCCTTGCGTACCTCGTCGACACCGTTGGCGATGCCCTCCTCGATGCTGAGATCGAGCACGTGCGGCGCGAACGCGGCGAACATCGTCGGGTCCAGATGCCCGCCGGTCGGGGTGATGGCGTGGCCGGCGGGCACGATCCGTGGGCCGTCGACCCAGCCCGCGTCGATGGCCTTGCCCAGCGCTACGTCGAGCAGATAGCCACCGGTCTTCACGAACAGGCCGAGGTTGCGCACGGTGGTGAAACCCGCGCGCAGCGTGCGGCGGGCATTGCCCACCGCACGCAGCATCCGCAGCGGCGGATCGTCCTGCACGCTCGAGGCCAGCCCGGTCTCGCCGCGCCCGCCCATCAGGAGGTTGACCTCCATATCCATCAGGCCCGGCAGCAGGACGACCGGACCCAGCTCGATGACCTCGCCCTCCGGTTCGCCGCCGATACCGACGATCCGGTCGCCCTCGATCCGCACCACGCCGGGCCGGACGATCTCTCCGGCGTCGATGTCGAGCAGCCCCGCTGCCAGCAGCGTCAGCACGGTCAGACCACCGGCTCCCGGATCAGTTCCACCATGGCCGCGCCGCTGTCGGGTACCCGCGCCTGCTTCCAGACCTCCACGGGGAAGGACACATTCACCAGCGCCTGCATCAGATGCATCAGGGTGCGCGCGTCGGCGGGCAGATCGGCCAGGGGGAATTTGTCGCAGTAGGTGATCGCGTCCTCCAGCCGGGGGAACGCGGTGTCGTAGAAGTCCTGCATCTCGGGCATGCCCGAGGCCAGACGTTTGGCGTAGCGCTCGGGTTCGGTGGGCAGCGCCCACGCGGCGAAGCGTTCCAGATCGGCGAATTCAGCGGGCAGCAGCGGCATCTCGGTACTCCTTGACCTTGTCCTTGGCGACCTTGTGCAGGTGGCGCAGCAAGATCTCCTGATCGTTGAGGGGAAAATCGGACACGACGCGGGTGGCCAGCATCGTCTGGGTGGCTTCGAGGGTGTTCGCGTCCTGCAGCGCGTACTCCTTGAAGGTGACGGCGGCCAGTTCCTGGGCGAGCCGGTCCCTGGCGGTCTTCGGGGGCACGAAGTAGAGGTTCGCCTCGAAGATGTGCCGGTCGACCGCCGTCGGCCAGTAGTGGTAGGTGAGGTACCAGCCCGGCGCCCAGAACAGCAGCGACATATTGGGGAAGATCTCGAATTCGTCCACGCCCCAGGCGCGGTGGCCGCTCGGGTTGATCCCCTCGGGCAGGGTGTCGAGGCCGTCGATATCGGGGCGGTCCCAGGGCCCGAACAGGCCGCTGCGCAGTACCCGCTCGATCGGCTTGACCATCTTCGGGTCCTTCGGCGGGGCCATGCCGCCCCACGAGGAGATCATCGAATGGGGACTCTGCAACTGGTAGTGCAGCGCCTCGTAGCCGACACCGGCCAGCTTGTCGGCCTCGTCCTTCACCGCCTGCTTCATGTGCAGGATCGGTGCGTGGTAGAACTCGGCGAAGGCGTCGATGAACAGCTTCCAGTTGCTGCCGATCTCGGCGCGGTAGCTGTAGACCTCGGTGAACTCGTGGAACGGGTAGCCCTGCACGCCGGTGATCAGGGGGCCGAGATACTCGGTCAGCGGCGGTGCGTCCTCGTCGAGGTTGACGAAGACGAATCCCTCCCAGACTTCGCAGCGCACCGATTTCAGGCCGTAGAGCTGCTTGTCGAGGTCGAAGAACTCCTTCTCCTGCTGGACGAAGTTCACCTCACCGTCGAGGCTGTAGCGCCAGGCGTGGTACTTGCAGGTGAACTGGCGGCAGGTGCCCGAGGTCTCCTCGTTGGGGAAGTCGTCCCACACCAGCTTGTTGCCGCGGTGCCTGCAGATGTTGTGGAACGCGCGAACGACACCGTCGGTGCCCTTGACGATGATGAGCGAGGTGCCAACACAGGCGAGTTCCCTGGTGAAGTAGCTGCCACCACGCGGGAGCCGTTCTACGCGGCCGACATTGAGCCAGCTCTTCTTGAAGATGGCGTTGCGCTCGTCCTCGTAGAAGGCCGGATCGATGGAGTCGGTGTAGTCGACCGGCTCGGTACCGAGTTCGGGGTAGTGCTCCGTCCAGCTACCCGCGGCCGGTTTGGTGAAGTGGGGCAAGGGTTTACCTTTCCGTCTGTTCGACTTCGACGCCGAAGGTGTTGAAGGCCATGGCGACCATGCAGTAGCCGCCGACCGTGAAAACCAGGTCCATGCACTGGCGTTCGTCGAGCCGGGTGCCGAGCGCGGCCCACGTGGCGTCGCTGAGGTTCGAGGTGGCATCGAGTTCGTCGGTGGCGTCTAGGACCACGCGATCGAACTCGTCGGTGCTCGGTCCGCCCTCGACCGCCGCGATGTCGGCGGCCGTCAGCCCGACGGCCTCG
Source organism: Nocardia rosealba (assembly GCF_020216065.1). Taxonomy (GTDB): domain Bacteria; phylum Actinomycetota; class Actinomycetes; order Mycobacteriales; family Mycobacteriaceae; genus Nocardia; species Nocardia rosealba. Next base: position 1,117,145 of record NZ_JAIWNA010000002.1, on the reverse strand, counting down.
GCCGTGGCCACGTGATGGTCCCACTCGTAGGCGCAGCCGCGCCGGTGCGCGACCCGCAGGATCGCCAGCTCGCGAACCCGTGGCGGCAGTGTGGACCGGAACAGCAGGTGCACACCGAGACCGAGGTAGGCCCGGGTCAGATCGGGGTGCCGGACCAGGGTGGCCAGCGCATTTCCGGCGCCGGCCGGGTGTTGCCGGTCGCGCGGGATCATCCCGGCCAAGGCGCCACGGACCTGGTCGTCCCAACGGTCCGCCGGCAGCGGTGGTAGCCGCATTGATTCCGCCTCTCGGGTAGGAGAATTACATTCTCAGATTTGAACTGTAAGGTTTCCACGAGTTGCCGACCGAGTCAACGCCCCATTGATTCTCTCCGAATGAGAAGCTAGCTTTCAACTGACGAGAATGACACTTTCATCGAAGGGAGATCCATCATGACGGCAGCGCCACTGCGTCCCGGGGATCAACTCGCCAGCACCGTCTGCGGCACGCGGGTCGTGGTGATCCGCGTGCCTGCCGACCGGATCCCCGTGCTCGCCTGCGGTGCGAGCCCGATGGTCGCCGCGACCACCGTCACCGCCGCGTCGGCCGTCGGGGGCGGCGCGGCGGTCACCCTGCTCGGCAAGCGCTATGTCGATGCCACCGACAGCGTGGAAGTGCTCTGTACCGCACCGGGTTCGGGCGCGCTGAGCTGTGACGGCGAGCCGATGACGATCAAGGCGGCCAAAGCGCTGCCCGCCTCGGACTGAGGGGAACGGGCATGTCAGGGGGAATGAGCTTCGCGCTCAGCGACGACCAGCAGCTGATCCGCGATTCCGTGGCCGAGCTGATGAAGAAGTTCGACGACACCTATTGGATGCAGCGGGATCAGGCACACGAATTCCCCACCGCGTTCTACGATGCCGTCGCCGCGGGCGGCTGGCTCGGCATCACGATCCCACCCGAGTACGGCGGGCACGGCCTCGGCATCACGGAGGCCTCGCTGCTGCTCGAACAGGTCGCGCGCTCCGGCGGCGGCATGAACGCCGCCAGCGCTATCCACCTGTCGATCTTCGGCATGCACCCGGTGGTCGTGCACGGTTCCGAGGATCTCAAACGTCGTACGCTGCCCCGGATCGCCACCGGCGACCTGCACGTGTGCTTCGGGGTCACCGAACCGGGCGCGGGCCTGGACACCACCCGCATCAGCACCTTCGCCCAGCGCGACGGCGACCACTACGTGGTGAACGGGCGCAAGGTGTGGATCTCGAAAGCCCTCGAGTCCGAACAGATCCTGTTGCTTACCCGCACCACCCGGTACGAGGACGTCGAGAAGAAGACCGACGGGATGACCCTGTTCCTCACCGATCTCGACCGCGCCCACGTGGAGATCCGGCCGATCGCCAAGATGGGCCGCAATGCCGTCACCTCCAACGAGCTGTTCATCGACGACCTGCGCGTTCCGGTCGAGGACCGGGTCGGCGAGGAGGGGATGGGCTTCCGCTACCTGCTCGACGGCCTGAACCCCGAGCGGATGCTCATCGCCGCCGAGGCGCTCGGCATCGGCCGCGTGGCGGTGGACCGCGCGGTGCGGTATGCGAACCAGCGCGAGGTGTTCGGCAGGCCGATCGGGATGAACCAGGCCGTCCAGTTCCCGCTGGCCGATTCGCTGGCCCACCTCGACGCCGCCGAACTGGTGCTGCGCAAGGCCACCTGGCTCTACGACAACGGCAGGCCCTGCGGCCGGGAGTCCAACACGGCCAAATACCTGTGCGCCGAAGCGGGTTTCGCCGCCGCCGACCGGGCCCTGCAGACCCACGGCGGGATGGGTTACGCCGAGGAATACAACGTCGCCCGCTACTTCCGCGAGGCGCGCGTGATGAAGATCGCGCCGATCAGTCAGGAAATGATCCTGAACTACCTGGGATCGCACACGCTTGGAATGCCGAGGAGCTACTGAATGACCACCAAGACAACACGTTTCGACCTCACCGGACGCTCGGCACTCGTGACGGGTGCGGCGGGCGGTATCGGCGCCGCCGTCGCCGGTGCGCTGGCCGAGGCGGGTGCGTCGGTGCTGGTCACCGACCTCGACGGGGCAGGTGCGGCCGCGATCGCGGACAAGATCGTCGCCGCATCCGGCATCGCCCGCAGCGCGGTTCTCGACGTGCGCAACCGGGCCTCGGCGAAGGCGGCGGTGGCCGCCGCCGCGGAGCTGACGGGCGGGACCCTGCACATCCTGGTCAACAACGCGGGGGTCACCGATCCCGCGATGTTCGCCGACACCACCGAGGAATCGGTGCGCCGGCTGCTCGACATTCACCTGCTCGGCACGTTCCGCTGCACCCAGGCCGCGCTGCCGAAGCTCGCGACCGACGGCACCGGTCGCATCATCAATGTCACCTCGTCGGCGGGCATCGTCGGCACCCTTGGGCAGGTGAACTACTCGGCGGCCAAGGCCGGGCTCATCGGCGTGACGAAATCGCTGGCGCGCGAGCTGGCCCGCAAACAGATCCTGGTGAACGCGCTCGCCCCGCTCGCGGCCACACCGATGACCAGCACCCTGCGCACCGACGAGCGTTTCGCACCGCAGATGCTGAACCGGATCCCGTTGCGGCGCTGGGCCGAACCGGACGAGGTGGCGGGCGCGTTCGTCTTCCTCGCCTCCGATGCCGCCTCGTTCGTCACCGGGCAGGTGCTGCCGGTGGACGGCGGCATGGTGATGTGATGGGCGATCACCACACCGCGCGGCCTGCGCCGCTCGCGGGTGTCACGGTGGTGGCGCTCGAGCAGGCGGTGTCGGCGCCGATGTGTACCCGCACCCTCGCCGACCTGGGCGCCCGGGTACTGAAGGTGGAGAATCCGGACGGCGGTGATTTCGCGCGGCACTACGACGACGTGGTCGAGGGCCTGGCCGCGCACTTCGTGTGGGTGAACCGCGGCAAGGAATCGGTGGCGCTGAACCTGAAATCGGCTGCCGGACTGGAAGTCCTGCACCGGCTGCTCGACCACGCCGATGTGCTGGTGTCGAATCTGGCGCCCGGTGCCACCGCTCGGCTCGGCATCACTCCCGCCGAACTGGCCGAACACCACCCCGATCTGATCGCGGTGGAGATCGACGGTTTCGGTGCGGGTGGGCCGCTGTCGGGCAAGCGCGCCTACGACCTGCTGGTCCAGGCCGAGGCCGGGGTGTGCGCGGTGACCGGGCTGACCGGTGCGCCCGCCAAACCGGGTCCGCCGGTGGCCGATGTGAGTGCGGGTCTGTATGCGGCGATCTCGATCCTGGCCACGCTGTACGCCCGTGCACAGGGTGGTCGCCGTGGGTCGGCGGTGAGCGTCAGCCTGTTCGACACGATGGCCGAGGTGATGGGTTACCAGCTGACCTACACCCGGCACTCGGGCATCGAACAGCAACCGCTCGGCATGAGCTCGCCCGCGGTGGCACCCTACGGCGCCTACCCCACCCGCGACAACCAGACGGTGGTGCTTGGCACCACCAATGACGGGGAATGGCACAGGTTCTCGCGTGCGCTGATGAACCGGCCGGACCTGGCCGAGGATGCACGGTTGCGGACCAACCCCGACCGGGTGCGCCACCGCGACCTGCTCGACACAGAGATCCGCGCCTGGTGTGCCGACCATGATCTGGCCGACATCCAGCGCGTGGCCGACGCGGCGGGCATCGGCAACGCCCGCTACAACACCCCCGCCGAGGTGCTCGTCCACCCCCAGCTCACCGACCGGGCCCGCTGGCGCACCGTGGACACTCCGGTGGGCCCGATCCCGTCGCTGCTTCCCCCGCCGATCATCGCCGGTTTCGACCCGCCGATGGGTGCGGTGCCCGCACTGGGTGAGCACACTCTCGCCGTGCTCGCCGAGATCGGTCTCACCGATGACGAGATCGCCCTGCTCGGCGTGTACGGGCTCATCGGTACGGGCGGTCACCAGTGACGACGACCGAACAGGTCCTGCGCACCGAGGATCGGAACGGGGTGCGCACGCTGACATTGCACCGCCCCGACCGCAAGAACGCGATCAACGGCGAACTGTGGTCGGCCCTGCGCACGGCGCTCGACGCGGCGGGCAACGACCCGGATGTCCGCGTGCTCGTCCTCACCGGTGCGGGCGGCGCGTTCTGCTCGGGAGCCGATATCTCCGCCCCGGATCCGCGCCACCCGGTGTACCGGATGCGGGTGCTCACCGAGGTCGCGTTGCTGCTGCACGAGCTGCCGATGCCGACTGTCGCCAAGGTGCGTGGGGTGGCGGTCGGGGCAGGCTGGAATCTGGCGCTCGGCTGCGATCTCGTTGTGGCGACACCGGATTCACGGTTCTCGCAGATCTTCACCCGGCGTGGGCTCTCGCCGGACCTCGGTGGTTCCTGGTTGCTGCCGCGACTCGTCGGGTTGCAGCAGGCCAAGCGCCTGGCGTTGCTGGCCGAGACCATCGACGCCGCCGAGGCGAAGGCGCTGAACCTGGTCACCTGGATCGCGCCCGAACCGGACATCGACGCCTTCGTGGTGCGGCTGGCCGAACGGCTGGCCGCCGGGGCGCCGGTGGCCCTCGCCCAGACCAAGGCGTTGCTGAACGAGGGCGCCGACCGCACCCTGCGCGACGCCCTCGCGAACGAGGCGCGGGTACAGGGCATCAATCTCGCGACCGCCGACGCACCGGAGGCGTTCGCCGCCTTCGCGGCGGGCCGGGAACCGAACTTCACCGGTCGCTGGGCAGTCGAGCGGCGACCGGATCGCCACCATCAGTAGATCGAACGGAGAGCGCCCATGCGCGAGGTAGTAGTGGTCGAAGCGGTCCGTACACCGTGGGGAAAACGGCGCGGCGGGCTGGCGGGAACCCATCCGGCGGATCTGTCGGCGCTGGTGCTCACGGCGCTGATCGAGCGCACCGGTATCGATCCGGTCGTGATCGACGACGTGATCTGGGGCTGTGTTTCGCAGGTGGGCGACCAATCGAGCAATATCGGCCGCTATGCGGTGCTGGCCGCCGGCTGGCCCGAGAGCATTCCCGGTACCACCGTGAACCGGGCCTGCGGCTCGAGTCAGCAGGCGGTGGAGTTCGCGGTGCAGGCGGTGATGTCGGGACAGCAGGACGTTGTCGTCGCCGGCGGTGTGGAGGTGATGAGCCGGGTGCCGCTGGGTGCCGCGAAGGCCGGTGGCGCGCCGTACGGACCGAAAGCCCTTGCGCGCTATGACGATTTCTCCTTCAACCAGGGCATTTCCGCCGAGCTGATCGCCGAGAAGTGGAACCTCTCCCGGGCGCGGCTCGACGAATTCGCCTCGCTGTCGCACGAGCGTGCGGCCGCCGCCCAGGACAGTGGCGCCTTCGACGGCCAGCTCGTGCCGGTGGTCACGGACGGCGGCACCGTCGCCGCCGACGAAGGTGTGCGCCGGGGGACGAGCCCGACCACCCTGGCCGCGCTGAAGCCCGCGTTCCGCCCGGACGGGGTGATCCACGCGGGCAACTCCTCCCAGATCTCCGACGGCGCCGCCGCCGTCCTGGTGACCACGCCGCAGCGCGCCCGCGAACTCGGCCTCACCCCGCTGGTGCGCTACCGCGCGGGCGCGGTGACCGGCGCCGACCCGGTGCTCATGCTCACCGGCCCGATTCCGGCGACCGAGAAGGTGCTGCGCAAAGCCGGTCTCGCCCTGTCCGACATCGGGGTGTTCGAGGTGAACGAGGCGTTCGCGTCGGTGCCGCTGGCCTGGCTCGCCGAAACCGGCGCCGACCCCGGGCTGGTCAATCCGCTCGGCGGGGCGATCGCCCTCGGTCATCCACTCGGCGGTTCCGGCGCGGGACTGCTGGTGCGCATGATCCATCACATGCGCGACAACGACATTCGCTACGGCCTGCAGACGATGTGCGAGGGCGGTGGCACCGCCAACGCCACCGTCGTCGAATCCGCGGCCTGACCACAAGGAGACATCGGTGCGCCGGGAAATCTATACCGAGGACCACGAAGCCTTCCGTGGGCTGGCCGCGGAGTTCATCGAGAAGGAGGTCGTTGCGCACTACGCCGACTGGGAGAAGGCCGGGCAGATGCCCCGCTCGGTCTTCGAAAAGCTCGGGGCAGCAGGCATTCTCGGCGTCGCTATCCCACCGGAATACGGGGGCGCCGGGTTGCGCGACTACCGCTACAACGCGGTGTTGCAGGAGGAGGCGGCGCGCGCACTCGTCACATTGAGCACGGTGCGCACCCAGCTCGACGTCATCCTGCCGTACTTCCTGTCCTATGCCGACGACCAGCAGCGCGAACGCTGGTTCCCCGGTCTGGCGAACGGGACGCTGCTGACGGCCATCGCCATGACCGAACCCGGCACCGGCTCGGATCTGGCGGGGATGAGCACTCGCGCGGTCCGCGACGGGGACGACTACGTGCTCAACGGCGCGAAGACTTTCATCACCGGTGGGTTGCTGGCCGACCTGGTGATCGTGGTGGCCAGGACCTCGACCGACGCACTCGATCGGCGCGCCGGCCTGACCCTGCTCGTCGTCGAGGACGGCATGCCCGGCTTCGAGCGGGGCCGGGTGCTGGACAAGATGGGCTGCAAGGTGCAGGACACCGTCGAGCTGTCCTTCGACGATGTCCGGGTGCCGGTCGCGAACCGGCTCGGCGCCGAGGGCGCGGCCTTCGGCTATCTCGGCAGCAACCTGTCGCAGGAACGGATGACCGTGGCCGTCGGCTCGGTGGCCCAGGCGCGCGCCGCGATCGGCACCACCGTCGAGTATGTCAAGCAGCGCAAGGCATTCGGCATCTCGGTCGCGTCGTTCCAGAACACGAAGTTCGAGCTCGCGGCGATGTCGGCCGAACTCGAGGCCGCCCAGACCATGGTCGATCGCGCCGTGCTCGATCTGGTGGCGGGGGAACTGTCCGGGGCCGATGCCGCGCGGGTGAAACTGTTCACCACCGAGATGCAGGGCCGGGTGGTCGACCGCTGCCTGCAGCTGTTCGGCGGATACGGGTACATGACCGAATATCCGATCGCACGGCTGTACACCGACGCCCGGGTGGCCCGCATCTACGCGGGGACCAGCGAGGTCATGAAGGTGATCGTCGCCAAATCGCTCGGTCTCTGACGAGGACGCACTCCTCGACGAACGACATCACCTTCAGGTGATAGGCCGTCGCGGAGTGCCCCATGCTGATGTTGTGCCCGCTGTCGGCCTGTTCGTTGAGCACCACGCGCGGTGCCCCGGCGAACAGGGCGAGCATCTCCGCCAGCGCGAGTCGGTCGGTGCGCCAGACTCTTTCGTGGGCGGCCACGGTCAGCTGCACGGGCACCGCGATCCGGGCGGCCAGTCGTGGGAAGTCGTGGGTGGTCCAGGTCGGCATCATGGTGGCCTCGTACATCGGGCCGCGTGCCGCGATCGCCGCGCCGCCGAAGATCTCCGGGGGATACAGGGCGCTCGGTTCCCAGAGCAGTTCGCGCAGCCGGGCACCCCGATCCTGCCCGGCCACCGACAGCACGCGGACGGCGTCGGCGTGGTGCTCACGGCCGGTGCCCGACAGCTCGACACCGAGCAGGTCGGCGCCGCGAACGTCGGCGGCCATCCGCACCGCCAGCTCGCACCCGGCCGAATGCGCGAGGACGAAGACCCCGGCACCGAGCGGCCGCGCGCCCAGTAACCGCTCGACGACGCCGTAGGCGAGTTCGACGCGCCGCTCGGCGGCCGAGATCTCGGTGGCGAACGGCGCGGAGCTGCCGTAGCCGGGCCGGTCAAGGGCGAGCACGGTGAACCCGAGAGCGGGCGCGGTGCGCAGCAGCGACAGTCGCGGGTGGCCGGGGCAATCGAAGTACGCCGAGGTCGTCGCACCGCCGTGCAGGGCGACGATGACGGCGCGCGGGTCGCTCGCCTCGGCCAGCAGCGCCGACATCGGGATGCCGTCGACCTCCACGACATGGGTGCTGACGGGCGCTTCGTCGCCAGGCCCGAGCAGACCTGTTCGCGTGCCGATGGATTCGGTCAAGGCAGTCTCCGTTCGTATGTCAAGAACGCTACTATTTCCAGACTGGCCATTCATTCTCTATAGTGAGAATCACATTATCGTCGCTATGTCTGGAGAGCGGAATGCCGTATATCGCTTCGGTCGGCACCTATCTGCCGTGCTGGGGGACCGCCGAACAGCGCATACCCGGCGACGACGAGGACGCGGTCACCCTCGCCGTCGAAGCGGGCCGCGCCGCGTTGGCCGCCGGGTCCGCCGTGGAACACGTGGTGCTGGTGAGCCGGGACCTGCCCCTGCTCGAGGGCGGGCACGCCGCCGTTCTGCTGGCCGGGCTCGGGCTCGACCCCGAACTCGAGGTGGCCGAGCGGCTCGGCGGCGCACCGGCGGCGCTGGACGCGCTCGGCTCGGCCCGCCCGCGCACCCTGGTCATCGGGGTCGATCTCGAACCCGCGGGCGCGGCCGCCGCGATCACCGCCGAGCGCGGAGTGCCGGTCAGGACCGCCGCCCGGATCGCACGCAGCCTGCCGGTGCGCACTCGCACCGCCACCGGTGTCGTGCACGACTACGGTGACCCCCGGTTGCTGCGCGATCGGGGACTGCTCGGTTCGCTGGCGGCCGCCTGGCTCGACACCCCGATCGCCGTGGCCGGGATCGATCACGAACAGGCCGCCGACCTGTGCCTCGGTACGCCGCCGGTGCTCCCGACCCTGGGAGCCGGTTCGGGGTTGTTCGCGCTGACGGCCGTGATCGAGGCCGCACAAGCCGGCCCGCTGGTCGGAGTGGAACAGGGCAGTCTGTCCGCGCTGACCGTCGGGGCCGGCACCGCGCAGGTCCACCGTCGCGAATCGTCACCTCGGGGGAAACCGTTGGGCGCCTTGGTTTCCGGTGCCGATATCCCGATCTCGCTGGCCGCCTACGAGCGGGCATTCGAGGCGAAGGTGCGCTGGGTGGCCGGTCGGCACGAGGGGTCGAGTGAGCTGGACTTCCCGCCCAGGTATCGCGTCGACGAGGACGGCACCCTGCACACCGGCTACACCTTGGTGCCGTTGCCACGCACGGCGGTGGTGTACACGGCGGTGACCGTGCATGTTCCGGTGCCGGGGCTGACGACACCGTATTCGCTGGTCATCGTCGAACTCGACGGGGTGGGTGTCCGTGCGCTGGTGAAAGTCACCGGCGCCGAACCGGGTTCGGTCGCGATCGGTGCCCGGGGTCGCATGGTGTTGCGCCGGGTGGCCGTGCGGTCGGGAGTGCCGGACTACGGCTACGCCTTCGAACCCGAGAGCCCGCTGGAACAGGAGGCCGCAGCATGAGAAGAGTCGCGATCGTCGGTGCCGGGATGACGCCGTTCGCCGAGCATTTCGCCCTGGGTATCAAGGATCTGGTGCCGATGGCGTTCGCCGAGTGCGCGAGCACCGTCGACAAGGGGTTGCGCAGGTCCGATATCCAGGCCGCGTGGTTCGGTGAACTCGGCACCACCGACGGATTCCCCTCCGGCATCCTCGCCGACACCCTCGGGCTGCCCGAGATTCCGGTGACCAGGGTCGAAAACGCCTGTGCCACCGGGCACGACGCAGTGCGCAACGCCCTGTTCGGCATCGCCTCCGGTGCGTTCGACGTGGCCCTGGTGGTCGGCGCGGACAAGCTGCGTGAATCGGCGTCCAAGGACATGCTGTGGGAGTGGGAGGCGATGACCCGCGATATGGCCTGGGACTATCCGCTCGGGCTGGTCGCACCGGCGGGCTTCGCCCTGCACGTCTCGCGCTATCTGCACGAATCCCCGGCGACCCGGGAACACATGGCGATGGTGGCCGTGAAGAATCACCGGCACGGTGTGCGGAACCTCAAGGCGCGGTTGCGTTTCGAGATCAGCATCGAGGACGTGCTCGCGGCACCGACCGTGGTGACCCCGTTCGGGCTCTACGACTGTGCGCCGCAGAGCGACGGCGCCGCCGCGCTGGTGCTGGCCGCAGAGGACGTCGTCGACCGCTACACCGATCACCCGGTGTGGATTCGCGGTGTCGGTCTCGGCATGGATTCGGTGATGCACCAGCACAAACGGGACATGACGACCTTCCCATCGACGGTGCGCGCCGCCAAGCAGGCGTTCGCCATGGCGGGCCTGACGCCCCGTGATGTCGATGTCGCGGAGGTCCACGACTTCTTCACCGGCATCGAGCTGATGAGCTACGAGGACCTCGGTTTCGCCGAGCGGTTCGAGGCGTACAAGCTGCTGGAGTCGGAGGTGACCAGTGTGGGTGGTGCCCTGCCGGTGAATCCGAGCGGCGGTCTGAAGGCGAAGGGGCACCCGCCGGGCGCGACGGGGGTCGCCCAGTGTGTGGAACTGTTCGAGCAGTTGCGTGGTACCGCTGCCAATCAGGTCGACCGGGCGCGAATCGGCTTGGCGCACACCGTTGGCGGGCCCACGGCGGTGTCGGCGGTGACGATCCTGTCCTCGGGTGACGGTCGCTAGTGGACGACGCGGCCATCGACGACGGTGGCCGCGATCGGCGGGTCGGCGAGCACCGATGGGACGTCCTCCGGCGGTACAGCCAGGAGGGTGAGGTCGGCGACCGCGCCGGGTGTGATCGTGCGCGGTGCGGTCGGACGGTCGGGGTGGCCGGTGAACAGACGCACTGCCAGCTCGAGCGAAAGATGTTCGGGCACACCGTGAGATGCCGGACGGTTGACAGCGGCATCGATCACGCGCCACGGATCGGCGCTGCCGAAAGGTGCGTCCGTCCCGGCGGCCACGCACACATTCGCCCGCACGAGGGAACCGAGGCGCCACAGGTCCGGCCGGTCGGTAGCCGGGACCTCGCGCGCGTATTGCTCGGCACGTTCGACGAGGAAATGCGGTTGGGTCACCACCGGCACCCGCCGGGTGCGTAACCAGTCGATCGTCTCGCTCGGCACGATCGCACCGTGCTCGATGCGGTCCCCGGGCCGGATGCCCGCGATGTCGAGTGCGGTCATCGTGAGGATCAACTGGACCCGGGTCACACAGTGCACCGCTACGGGCCTGCCCGCGGTGTGGGTCTGGCGGATCCGGTCGACGAACCGGTCGAGGTCGGGCAGAGTGGTGTCGTCGAGCAGGATCTTGGTGGGGCCCAGGGAGAATCGCTCGCCACCTGGCGCCTCGACATCCGGTGGCGCCATGCAGTGCACGCGCTGAACGATGCGACCGTCGTCGACGGCTCGGGCCAGATCGTCGACCGCGGCCTGGTCGAGTGCCGGGGTCGCGTCGGTGAGACCGGTGACTCCGCGTGCGGCCGCCCGTGCGCTGACCGCCGCCAGATCGAGCCGCGCGGATCCCGGCTCGCCGGCTTGCGCGGTGAGGCGCGCACCGAGCCAGCCGTCCATTCGAAAGAGACGTCCGGTGGCGTGGCCGTCGGCGGCGCGCTCGATACCCGGGTGCGGGTCGTCATCGAGGCCCAGCTCGGCGCAGGCACGCGAATTGAGCATCCAGAGCGCGCCGGAACGGTGCTGTATACGGACCGGGTGCTCCCCGGTCACCAGATCCAACGCGTGCCGATCCAGTTGCCCGGCAACGGATTCGTGGTAGCCGATGCCACGAACCCACGCACCGGGACGCAGGTCGGCTCCGGCTCGCCGGAGCCGGGACGTGAGGTCGGCGGCGGTGCGGACCTGCGGCGGTCCGAGTGTCAGTGAATCGGCGGTTGCAGCCAGCGATCGCAGATGGAGGTGGTGATCGTGCAGCCCCGGCAGCAGCCACCCACCCGCCGCGTCGATCTCTTCTTCCCCCGGAATGCGCCGCAGGCCCGTCCCGCACTCGACGATCGTTGTGCCGTGCCAGCGGACATCCGTGTGTTCCGCGCCGAATACGCGGGCCCGCCGGATGAGTGTCATGCCGAGGCCATTCCGGAGTGCGGGTTTGACCCGGTGTCGTCGATGCTGTGCGGGTCGGTGCTCAGGGCGCTGGTGCTGTGCCGGTTGGTGCTCGCCGCGTTGGTGCTGTGTGGGTTGGTGCCCGGAGCGTTGGTGCTGTGTGCGTGGGCATTCGCGTCGTCGATGTCGCGTGGGTTGGTGCGAGCGGCATTTGTGCCTTGCGTGTCGGCCGGGCAGGGGGTGCACCATGGAGACCGTGGTTCCGGTTCGCGAACAGGGTGATGACCCTGTGCCAGTGGGCATTCCACTACCCAGGTGCTGTCGTGGTAGCGCACCGTATGGGGTCCGTGCGTTAACGGGGGTGCGGTCGCGAAAGCCGCTGCGGTGTCACGCATCGACAGATCGATCAGCACCCCGCCACCGGACCGTCGCGCGCTCGCTACCGCCAGGGCCGCGCAGACACCCGACAGCGGGTCGGCGATCGCATCGGCGCAGAACACCGGATCGCCATGGTGGCGGCCCACGAGACCGCCTGCTACGGCGGCGTCGTCACCGAAGGCCACCCGCAGGGGCTCCGAGCGGCCGTAACCGGTGAGGCTCAACCAGATCTGCCCGTCCCGGTGCGTGCGGTCTTCGGGTGCGAGACCGAGCTGAGCCAGCGCCCGGGGCCGGGAAGCCTCGAGCACGACATCCGCCGAATCGAGCAGGCGGGCCAGGGCGGTGCGGCCCGCCGACGTGCGGAAGTCGACAGTGCGGAACTCCTGCCCGGCGTGCAGCCAGACGAAGAAGCCGGGATTGGCGCGGGCACCGTCGGGCCGGTGTGGGCTCTCCACCTTGATCACGTGTGCACCTGCCGCCCCGAGTATCCGGCCGCACAGCGGCCCGGCCCACATCGAGGTCAGATCGACCACCACCAGTCCGCGCAGCGATCTGTCCGTCACCGGCGCGGCAATGCGAGAAACCTTCCAGGGCAAGGGAGTTCGACGCAGACGTGCATCTCGATCGGGGAGGGCCGCCGCCGGTATGCCGAGCAGCCGCGCGCGCTCGGCGAGCACCCGCGACCCGAACCCTGCCGCCGCAGCCTCGATCGCCACCCACGCATCCCCCTCGAACACCCTGCCCAGCAGCGCGGGAACCGCCTCGATATCGTCGCGCCGACCGAGCGTCAGCGCGCACCATCCATCCGCCATCCGCACCAGCCTGCTCGCACCCCCGGCCGATCGGCGACCGGCCCGCCGCAGACCCCCTTCCTCGGCCCGCGCAGTCAGCACGGCCCCTGGCTCGAGATCCACTCGCGAACCGATTTCCCCAGTGACCCACGACAATGCGCGCAGCGCGGCGCCGAGCAAGGTGAACGCGGGCGCGGGAGACAGATCCGGCGCAGCCTCCGGATGGCCGGTCAAGGCCATCGCACCCGAACTCGCCCAACCCAGCGCCGGACATTCGACAGCACCTGGAAATTCGGCGGGCACCGAGTCGGTGAGTGTGCGCAACCAAGCGTTGACGACCTCGTCTGGAGTGGGTGCTCCGGTGACGCTGCGGCGCAGCGAATGTCGTGACATCTCACCGCCACCCTTCGCAGATCGACCCTGCCCGGCCCAGCATCCAGCACGCGCCGCAGGGCCGGGTTCCCCGGACCAGGGCCCTGTTGCCATTCGAGGACCGCGTCCGAAGTGACGGCTGCGGTTCGGCTGTGCGACAACGTTGGTGTGGCATCTCAGCCCCGCTCATCGACGATCCGGTCGACCAGTCCCCACCGCAGCGCTGTCCGCGCGTCCAGCCGCTGCTCGCTCAGCATCAGCCAGGCCGCACGCCAGCGGCCGATGCGACGCGGCACACCGACCGTGCCACCCGCGCCGGGAACGAGTCCCATCCGCACCTCGGGGAAGCGGAAATATGTTCGCGCGGTGGCGGTTACGGTACCGGCAAACGCGGCGAGTTCGGCACCGGCGCCGATGCAGGCGCCGTGCGTGTGGACGACGAGGCGGTCGGCGAGGCGGTCCAATACCCGCCACGGTGCGCGCTCGAGGCGCACCAGGTAGGCCGCGACCGGATCGGTCGACATCCCGAATTCGGCCAGGTCGCCACCGCTGCAGAACACCGGTCCCGCGCCGCTGAGCTCGATCGAGGTGATCGTGGGATCGGCGGCCGCGACCTGTGCGGCGGCGAGCAGTTCCTCTCGCAGCCGCACGCTCAGGGCATTGCGGCGGCGCGGATGGTCGAGGACGATCGCCAGGTGCTCTCCGGTTCGGTGCAGCCGGACCAGAGGATCCTGGGTGTCGACCGCCTGGGGGAGTGGCCCGCGCTCGCCGAGCCACCGGGCGAACTCGGTGCCGCCCAGCAGCATCGAGTACACGGCGGCCTCGGCGGCCAGCGCGGGCATTGTCGGCTGTGCCGCGTTGCGGTGAAGCAGCTGCCCCAGACACAGGGCAGCCTGCGGTGACCGAGCCACGGCGGTCCGCAGAATCTCCAGGCAGTCATCGATATCCGGCACGGTGACAAGAGGTTTCAGGTATGCGGGTGCCGGCAGCTCCGACAAGGTCATGGTGGTCGCGGTGAGCGCGGGTTCGAGGCGTTCGGTCGATGGCCGACGCAGCACACCCACCACCAGGGCCACCGAATCCCGGATCCGGCTCGCCGTCAGCTCGACCCGCTCGGCCGGTGCGTCACACAGGTCGTCGAGTTCGAGGACGACGAGCGGTCGGGCCGGCACACCCGACTCGGTGAGCGCGGTCCCGTCGTCGAGCAGCGGATCGCCGTACCGGGCCGTGGCGGACATCACCGCACCGTCGGGGTGATCGAACGCTGCGCGACGGCGCGGCGAACCTCGAACTTGCGCACTTTGCCACTGGCCGTGCGCGGAAAATCCGTGACCTCGTGCAACTCCTCGGGCCATTTCTGAGTGGCGATCGCGGCCCGCGCGAAATGCGCCCTGACCTCATCGAGAGTCGGCAATCGATGACCCGCGCGCAACCGGAGCACCGCCGCCGCGCGTTCGCCCAACCGGTCGTCGGGCGCGGCGACCACTACCGCCTCGGCCACCCCCGGCATCGTCAGCAGCACCTCCTCCACCTCGAGGGCGCTGATGTTCTCGCCACCCCGGATGATGATGTCGGCCTTGCGATCGGTGATCGTGAGATAGCCGTCGGCGTCGAGGGTGCCGATATCGCCGGTGTGGTACCAGCCCTCGCCATCGAAGGCGGCCGCGGTGAGGGCGTCGTCGGTGTAGCCGAGACACAGCTCGGGCCCTCGGCTGAGGATCTCCCCGTCGGCCGCCAGCCGGATCTCCACACCCGGCAGCGGATTCCCGTCGGTGAACAGGCGTTTGTCCACCGGCGCGGTGACCCGCGATCCTGTGATCGAGGGATGCTCGGTACTGCCATAGGACCGGAACACCGTGATACCGAGATCATCGAGACGCCGGGTGACCGCGGCGGGGACCGACGACCCGCCGAGCCCGGCATACCGCATCCTCGGCAGATACTCGGGGGTGAAGTCCGGGTGATCGAGCAGGCTGGTGACGAAATACGTGGCACCACCGCCGACGGAGAGACCATGCTCGCGCATCAGGCCGAGCACCCGACCCGGATCCCAGACATCGGTCAGATGGATCGGGGTGCCCGCGAGCACCGGGATCAGGAAGGCATTGATCATCCCGATGAAATG
This sequence comes from Nocardia rosealba, assembly GCF_020216065.1. GTDB lineage: Bacteria > Actinomycetota > Actinomycetes > Mycobacteriales > Mycobacteriaceae > Nocardia > Nocardia rosealba. The sequence continues at coordinate 1,101,694 of NZ_JAIWNA010000002.1, read as the reverse complement.
TCCCACCGGGGCCGCGGTGAGCTGGGTATCGCGGTCCGATGGGTACAGACCGGCGAGCTGGCGGGTCTCGTGCCCGAGTGTTTCATGGCTGTGCACAACACCTTTCGGTGCGCTCGTGGTGCCCGAGGTGAACGCGATCAGGGCCGGGCCCGCCGGGTCGACGGGCAGCGAGCCAGTCAGCGGATCCGCGTCGAACAGCGCCTGGAAGTCGCGCCCGACCACCCCGACGATCGGCACATCGGCACACAGGTCCGGCTGGAACTCCATCCGCCCGAACCGGTCCGCGGTGACGAACACACTCGGCCGCGTGGACTCGAGAATGTAGGCGAGTTCCTTGCGGCCGTAGAAGTGCACGATCGGCACCACCACCGCCCCGAGGAACGCCGACGCCCAGAACGTCGTCGCGGCCTCGACCCAGTTCGGCAGCTGGAACGCCACCACATCGCCGGGGCCGACACCGCGGGCGCGCAATCCCGCTGCCAGGCGGCGGGCCCGCTGCTCGACCGCACCTACCGTGCCCGCCCACGGCCGCTGCGCCGAGTGCACCCGGAACTCGGTCTCGGACGCGGAAGCCAGCCCCCGGCTCAGCAGCTCTCCGATCGTCTCGCCGGTCCACCAGCCGTCGGCCCGGTACTGCTCGATCAGATCGGCGGGAATAGTGCGCACGTGAGACTCCGATGCCCGAACCGAGAAAACGTCTCGGTGATGTTATTCTCTCGCAGCAAGAATGACAATCTCAGACGGGAGAATGCCGAATGGTCGAGCTGGAGCTGGAGCAGGGCGTCGCGGTCGTCACGATCGACCGACCACAGGCACGCAACGCGATCGCGCCGATCACCATGGACCAGCTCGACGAGGCGCTCGACGCCGCCGACGAGGCGCGTGTGCTGGTGATCCGGGGCGCCGGTGACAAAGCATTCGTCTCCGGTGGGGACCTCAAGGAACTCAGCGCGCTGCGCACCGAAGAGCAGGCCGCCGCGATGGCCTGGCGGATGCGAACCATCTGCGACCGGCTCGCCGCGTTTCCCGGACCGGTGATCGCGGCCCTGAACGGGCACGCGTTCGGTGGTGGCGCCGAAGTGGCCGTGGCCGCCGACATCCGGGTCGCGGCGGCCGACATCAAGATCGGCTTCAACCAGTCCGCGCTGGCGATCATGCCCGCCTGGGGCGGCGCCGAACGGCTCGCCGCCCTGGTCGGCAAGGGCCGGGCGATCATGCTGGCCGGCGCGGGGACGATTCTCGGCGCGGCCGAGGCCGAGCGGCTCGGGCTGATCGACCAGGTCTGGGAGCGGCCGGATTTCGAGAACGGCTGGCGCGCGCTGGCCCGTGCGCTCGCCACCCCGCAGGCCGGGGAGATCAAGCGGGTGGTCGGCGGTGTCACGCCCGAGGAGGCGGTCGGCGCCTTCGCGCGACTGTGGGTCGCGGACGAGCACTGGGCCGCCGCCGACGCGGTGCTCACCCGCCGTCCCGCCTGACCGGCGATCGGTCTGGGGCACAGGTTATTTCGGCGGGAACCGCAAGGCGCCGTCGAGCCGGATCACCTCGCCGTTGAGGTAGTCGTTGTCGATGATCGCCTGCACCAGTTGCGCGTACTCGGCCGAACGGCCCATCCGCTTGGGGTGCGGAACCTGTGTGCTCCAGTGCGCCTCCAGTCGGTCGGCGGCCGCGCCGTAGGCGGGGGTGTTGAAAGTGCCGGGTGCGATGGTGACGACCCGGATGCCGAGTGGGGCCAGATCCCGGGCGGCGACCAACGTCATCCCGACCACGCCACCCTTGGCGGCGGCATAGGGGAGCTGACCGACCTGCCCCTCGTAGGCGGCGATCGAGGCGGTGTTGACGATGACGCCGCGGCCGCCTTCGGTGAGCGGTTCCGCCTCGGCGATGGCCGCGGCCGAGAGCCGCAGGACGTTGAACACCGAGGTCAGATAGAACTCGATCGTGGTGCGAAAGCCCTCCAGCGGCAACGGCTTACCGTCCTTGCCGACGAGCCGACCTCCGCTGGCGGGCCCACCGTGGGCATCCACCGAGATGCGCAACGGACCGAGCGCCTGCGCCTGCTCGATCGCGGCACCGACCGACTCCTCGCTGGTGGCATCGGTGTGCACGTAGCGGATCCCGAGTTCGTGCTCGAGTTCCTTGCCCTTGTCGTCGGCGACATCGGCCACGACGACCTTCGCGCCCGCGGCGTGGAGGCGGCGCGCTGTCGCCGCGCCGAGCCCGCCGGTGCCGCCGACCACGAGTGCGGAGCTACCGCTGATCTGCATGATGATGCCCTCTCTTGAAATCAAGACTCTCTTATTGAGAGAATAATGTTCTCATGAACATTGGCATGATTCTAGACATGGCGGCTTCGGCCGGAAATCGATCGGTGATCACGGTCGGCGACCGCTCGCTGACGGCGGCGGGCCTGCTCGACTACGCCCGGCGCGCGGCACCACGCTTCGGGGAGTACTCCGCGGTGCTGTATCTGGGCACCAGTCACCTCGCCTATCCGGTCGCGTTGTTCGGCGCCGTCCTGGCCGGTGTGCCGTTCGTGCCGCTGAACTACCGGCTCGGTGACGAGCAGACGGCAGCGCTGCTTCGCAGGCACCCCGGAGCGTTGGTTTTAGAACCCGGCGATCTCGACGCCCTCGTCACTCCGGCGCCGACTGCCGCCGCGCCGGAGCTGCCCACACCGTGGGACGGCGACGCGGTCGCGGTGATCATCTACACCAGCGGCACGACCTCCGAACCCAAGGCCGCGCTGCTGCGGCACCGGCACCTGATGGCCTACCTGCTCAACACCGTCGAATTCGGTTCCGCCGCAGCGACCGACGCGGCCCTGGTCTCGGTGCCCCCGTACCACATCGCGGGCCTGACGAACCTGCTCTCCAACCTCTACGCCGGGCGCCGGGTGGTCTACCTGCCCGCCTTCGACGCCGCCGACTGGTTGGCCACCGTGCGCCGCGAACAGATCACCCAGGCCATGCTCGTGCCGACCATGCTGGCCCGCATCGTGGCGCACGTCGACGGCCCCGATGCCGCCACCCCGTCGCTGGCGACCCTGTCCTACGGCGGTTCCCGGACACCGCGCCCGGTGATCGAGCGCGCGTTGCGGGTCTTCCCGTCGACCGGCTTCGTCAATGCCTACGGGCTCACCGAGACCGCGTCCTCGGTGGCGGTTCTCGGCCCGGACGACCACCGCGCGGCGGCAAGCTCCCAGGACCCGGCGGTGCGGGCCCGGCTCGGGTCTGTCGGCCGCGCGCTGCCCGGCATCGAATTCGAGATACGCACCGCGACAGGCGAACCCGTGCCGACCGGTGACACCGGGTTGGTGTACGTCCGTGGTGACCAGATCTCGGGGGAGTACGGCGGGCACACCGCGCTCGATGCCGAGGGCTGGTTCCCCACCCGCGATCTTGGGCGCCTCGACGACGAGGGCTATCTGTACATCGAGGGCCGCGCCGACGACACCATCATCCGGGGTGGGGAGAACATCGCACCCGCCGAGATCGAGGACGTGCTGCTCGCCTGCCCCGGGATCACCGAGGCGGCGGTGATCGGCGTTCCGGACCCCGAGTGGGGGCAGCGACTCGTCGCCGTGGTCGTCGGGACCGGCGACGAAGACGACCTCAAGGAGTGGGTGCGCTCGCGTCTGCGCTCGTCGAAGACGCCCGACGCCATCGTCTTCCGCGCCGAACTGCCCAAGACCGAGACCGGAAAACTACTGCGACGCAACCTCGTCGCCGAAATGGAGAACACCGATGCCTGAAGCAGTCATAGTCTCCGCCGTGCGGACCCCCATCGGCACCGCGCGCAAGGGGACGCTGCGCGACACGGACGCGTTCGTCCTGGCCGATCACGTGGTCTCCGCCGTGGCGCAGGACTGGGAGCCCGGCCACATCGACGACGTGGTGCTGGGGGAGGGGCGCTACGGCGGCGGTGTGCTCGCCAGGCACGCGGCCGTCACCGCCGGGCTGACCACGGTCCCCGGGCTGGCCACCAACCGGCACTGCGCCGCCGGGATGGCGGCGGTGCAGACCGCGGCCGCGAACATTCGTGCGGGGATGGACCGGCTCGTCATCGCGGGCGGGGTGAACTCCGACTCCACCGCGCCCCGGCAGCGGTTCCGCGTCGGCGAGGACGAGTGGCTCGAGCCCTGGACCTCGCCCTCCCATCCCGACCGTCCCGACGCGCCCAACCAGGACATGTCGATCACGGTCGGGTGGAACACGGCGGTGGAGACCGGGCTCACCCGCGCCGAGATGGACGCCTGGGCGCTGCGCTCGCACCGGCGGGCGATCGAGGCGATCGACACCGGTCGCTTCGTCGACGAGATCGTGCCGCTCGAGACCCCACACGGCCTGTTCGAGGTCGACGAGCATCCCCGCCGCGACACCAGTGCCGAGAAACTGGCCGGGCTGAAGGTGCTGCACCCCGAGATCGAGGGCTTCAGCATCACCGCGGGCAATGCGGCGGGCGCCAACGACGGTGCCGCGGCCATGATGATCGCGAGTGACCGATTCGGCTGGCCGGTGCTCGGTGTCATCCGGTCGTGGGCTTCGGTCGGTATCGATCCGGCGTTGATGGGACTCGCGCCGATCGAGGCGATCACCAAAGCTGTTGCCCGGGCGGGTATCTCGCTCGGCGATGTCGCGCTGTTCGAGATCAACGAGGCGTTCGCCTCGGTACCGCTGGCGGCGATCAAGACGCTCGGCCTCGATCCCGAACTCGTCAACGTGAACGGGAGCGGCTGCTCGCTCGGGCATCCGGTCGCGGCGACCGGTGCCCGGCTGATCGTCACGTTGGTGCACGAATTGCGCAGGCGCGGTGGCGGCTTCGGTGTCGCCGCCCTGTGTGCCGGCGGTGGTATGGGATCGGCGACCGTCGTCGAGGTGCCCGCGCCGTGACCTGTCCCGGGTGACCGAGCGGTCACCCGGGGTTCACGCCACCGCGAACCCGTACGCGCAGAAGTTCCAGATCTCGCCCGCGGTGATCGGGTGCGTGCCGTCCTCGTCGGAGCCGCCCGCGGACTGCGCGGTGAACATCACCGTCTGCATCACCACGGCGGCCATCCGGCGCGGTTCGAGGTCGGCGCGCATCTCACCGGCCTTCTTGGCCTCTTCCATCAGCTCGGTGAACAGGCTCAGCAGCGGTGCATGGGCCACCTTGACCTGGGCGGGGTGCGAGACCAGCAGTTGCGGTGCGAAGTCGGTGAACAGCGGTCGCTGCGCGGTCGGGTCGGGCCTGCACAATTCGAACAGCAGCTCCACGGCGACCTGCAGCCGCTCGAGCGGCGTCTTCTTGCCCTCGGCGGCCGCGGCCAGCTGATCGGCCGTCCGGTTCAGCGCGTCCTCGAACAGGGCGAGCAGCAGCTCGTGCTTGCCGTCGAACTGCAGGTAGAAACTGCGCAGCGACTGCCGTGAGCGGTCGACGACCTCCTGCACGGTGAAGTCGGTACTGCCCTTCTCGGTGATGATCGCCTGCGCCGCGTCGAGGAACTTCTGCACCCGCTGCTCGGCGCGCAGTTTCGCGCTGCGCAGTGAGCGCTCGACGGCACGCTGCTTCCACGCGGGCTCTTCGCCGACGCTGGTCACGGGCACCTCAGTTCTCGGTCATCTGTGCAGAACATGAGTGCACTGTACCGGAGAACGTCATATTCATCGGCGCCAGGCACGCCGGAGCGAACCGATCCGAGACTATTACTTTCCCATGAGGAGAATGCTATTCTCCTGTTTGTTCATCGCGGTAATCAACGAGGAGGCCGTCGGGATGCTTGTGGAGCTCGACTCCGATCAACGGCTGTGGCAGGAGACCGTGCACGCCGTTCTCGTCAAGGAATGTCCGCCGGCACTGATCCGTGCGATCGCCGACCAGGACGCCGATCCCGCCCCGCTCTGGCAGATCTTCGTCGAGCAGGGCTGGACCGAGCTGACCGAAGCCGCCGACGCGGTGGAACTGGCCATCGTGCTCGAAGCCCTCGGCCGGGCAACCGATCCCACGCCGTATCTGGCGACCATGACCCACTTCGCTCCCCTGGCACCGCGATTCGCGCGGCCGGGCGGAACTGGGTCGGCGGTGTTCGACGGTGTCAGCGCGCGCCGCGACGGCAGCGACTGGTTGCTGAACGGCACCGCCGAACACGTGCTCGACGGTGATCGGGCCGAGCAGCTCGCTGTCGTCACGGGCGCGGGAGTGTTCGTGGTCCCCGCCGCCGACGTGACGGCCCGGCGCACCTCGGTCTTCGACCCGGTACTGCACATCGCCGAAGTGAGCTTCGCCGACGTGCGGGTGCGCGACGACTTCCGCGTGGACACCGACCCCGAACGGGCCCGCCACCTCGCCCTGACGGGGCTGGCGCTGACCATGGTCGGTGCCTGCCAGCGCATTCTGGACATGGTGCTCGAGCACGTGCGCACCCGGCAGCAGTTCGGGGTGGCGCTGGGCACCTTCCAGGCCGTCAAACACAAGGCCGCCGACATGCAGATCGCCATCGAACGGGCGAGGGCGCTGGCCTATTTCGCGGCGCTGACCATCGCCGCCGACGATCCGCGTCGCCGGATCGCGGCCTCGATGGCCAAGGCCGCCGCCGGTGAATGCCAGTCCTCGGTGTTCCGGCACGGCGTCCAGTTGTTCGGCGCCATGGGTTTCACCTGGGAGAACGACCTGCAATTCGCGCTCAAGCGGGCCAAGGCGGGCGAGCTGCTGCTCGGCGGAGCGCACATCCACCGGGCCCTGATCGCCGAGGAATACCATGCAACTGACTTTTGACAGCGACGTCGAATCCTTCCGCGCCGAATTCGTGGCCTTCCTGGCCGAACACGGCCCCGACCCCACGCTTGCCGCGCGCGACCGTGCCCGGTCGAGCGCGGACATTCCCGCGTGGTCGCGGGAATGGCAGCGCCGCCAATTCGACAGCGGCTGGCTGCTTCCCGGCAATCCACCGGAGTTCGGCGGCCGTGACGCGACGTTGCTGCAGCAGTACGTGCACCTGGAGGAGCTGTCCAGGCGGCACATGTATCACAGCTTCAATCCGCAGGGGCTGGGCATCATCGCCGCCTCCCTGCTGTCCTTCGGCACCGAACAGCAGAAGCACCGGTGGGCGGTGCCGATCCTGCGGGCCGAGATCACCGCCGCGCTCGGCATGAGCGAACCGGGGGCCGGCTCCGATCTGGCGGGCCTGCGCACCCGCGCCGTACTCGACGGCGACCACTTCGTCGTCAACGGGCAGAAGGTCTGGACCTCCGGGGCCCACGATGCCGACGTCCTGCTCACCTTCGTCCGAACCGACCCCGAAGCACCCAAACACAAAGGGATCAGTGTGCTGTTGATTCCGACCGACACCCCGGGCGTGACCAGGCGCCCGTTCGCCTCGATCTGCGACCGGCACGACCTGGACTTCAACGAGGTGTTCTTCGAGGACGTCGTCGTGCCCGCCGAGAACCTGGTCGGACCGCTGCACGGCGGCTGGACGGTGGCCAACGGTTCTCTCGGGCACGAGCGAACACTGTTGTGGCTCAGCTTCGCCGACCGGCTGCGGGAACTGATCGAGGACTACCGGCCGAGCACCGTGCTCGAGCGCGACCGCTACGCCACGGCGATCATGGACAACCAGGCCCTGCGCCTGCTCGGTTCCGCCGCGCTGGCCAGAGCGGCCAGGGGCGAGAGCGATGTCGCCGCGCTGTCGGTACTCAAGGTCCTCGGGTCGGAGGCCGTGCAGAGCGCGGCCGAACAGGCACTGCTCGCCGCGGGCGCCGACGGCCTCGTGCACCCGGCGACCACCCGGGCGTTCGATCCGCTGAATCTGGACAACTTCTCGTGCAGCTGGTTCGAGCGATACGTGCGCAGCTTCGCAGGCACCATCGCGGGCGGCACCTCGGAGATCCAGCGCAACATCATCGCCGAGCGTGTGCTCGGCCTCCCCCGGAGTTGAGGAGCTCGCCGTGTACATCCGCTACGAGGTCGCCGACAAGATCGCGACCATCACCCTCGACCGGCCCCAGGCCGCCAACGCGCAGAACGCGGACCTGCTCGACGAACTCGACGCCGCCTGGACCAGAGCCGCCACCGACGACGAGGTCGCGGTGATCGTGCTTCGCGGTGAAGGAAAACACTTCTCGGCCGGTCACGACCTGAAGGATCGCTGGCCCGCGCCCAAGGACATCACGCTGGAATGGATCTACCAGACCGAGAGCCGCCGCTATCTTGAGTACTCCCTGCGCTGGCGCAACGTGCCCAAGCCCTCGATCGCGGCCGTGCAGGGCCGCTGCATCGCCGGGGGACTGCTGCTGTGCTGGCCGTGTGACCTCATCGTCGCCGCCGAGGACGCGCTCTTCTCCGATCCGGTGGTGTTCATGGGCATCGGCGGCGTCGAATACCACGGGCACACCTGGGAACTCGGCGCGCGCAAGGCCAAGGAGATCCTGTTCACCGGCCGCGCGGTGACCGCACGCGAAGCCGAGCAGGTCGGCATGGTGAACAAGGTGGTCGCGCGCGAGGAGCTCGACGCGCAGACCCGCGCACTGGCCACCACCATCGCCGCCATGCCGCCCTTCGGCCTGCGACAGGCCAAACGAGCGGTCAATCAGACTCTCGACGTCCAGGGCTTCTACGCCGCGATCCAGTCCGTCTTCGACGTGCACTCGACCGGCCACGGAAACGCGCTGAGCGTCAACGGCTTCCCCATCCTGATGGCACTGGACGAGATGAAACAGAGGATCGAGTGATGCGAAACATGCTGCGCCGCAAGGCGATGACCTGTTGCGGAGTGGTGGCGCTCGCCGCCGTGGCGGTCGCCGGCTGCGGTGACGACGAAGAGTCGACCGCTGCCCCGAGCACGTCGAGCGTCGTGACCTCCGCGGCTGCGGCGACGGCCGATACCGCGACCGTCCGGGCGGTCTCCGACGCCTACCTGCTGTTCTTCGACGGCACGGTCGCCGCCGAGGAGAAGATCGCCGTGGTCGAGAAGGGCGCCGAGTTCGAACCGGTGCTGCGCGCGCAGGGCGAGAACCCGCAGGCGAAGACCACCTCGGTCACCGTGAGCGCGGTGAAGATCACCGGCGCCGACGCCGCCGACGTCACCTATTCGCTGCTGATGAACGGCACCCCGGTGCTGCCCGATCAGACGGGTCAGGCAGTGCGCGAGGGCGGGAAATGGAAGGTGGCCGCGGCCACCTACTGCGCCCTGATGGCGATCCAGGGCGGAACCTCGCCCGCGTGCCGATAAGGACGACAGCAGTGAGATCGCAGCGAATTCTCGTCGCCATGATGGCGACCGCGTTGCTCGTGGCCGGTTGCGGTGGCCGCACCGGCAGCGGCGCCGAAGAGGGTGCGGCGCCGAGCGCTCCGGTGACCGCCGATTTCGGCGACCTGACCGGGGTGTGTGGGCCCGGCACCCCGACGAGCTCGCCCACCCAGGGGGTGACCGCGAAGGAGATCGAGGTCGGTGTCTTCACCGACATGGGCTTCACCAAGAACCCGGAACTCGTCGACGCCGCGAAGGTGTTCACCTCCTGGTGTAACGACAACGGTGGAATCAACGGCCGCACACTGAAATACAGCGTGCGCGACGCGAAGCTGCTCGAGGTCCGCCAGCGGATGCTGGAAGCCTGCCGCGAGGACTTCGCCCTGGTCGCCGGCTCCGCCGCACTCGACGGTCTCGGGGTGAAGGACCGGCTCTCGTGCACACTGCCGGAGTTCCCGGCCCAGGTGAGTCAGGTGGAGAACACCGGTTCGGACCTGCAGGTGGGGTCCGGGGCGTCGTCGGCGCGCCCGTACGACTCCTATACCGGCATGCGGCAGTGGTTGTTCAAGGAGGCCTATCCGGCCTCGGCGGGTGCCGTCGGCATCATCGTCGCCGACTCACCGGTGGTGAAGTCCATGGCCGACCGGTATCAGGAATCGCTGCCCGCCGAGGGTGCGACGGTGATCTACAACGACCTGTATCCGGCTGCGGGCGTGTCGGATTGGACGCCGTACGCGCAGTCGATCAAGGCCAAGGGGGTGAAGGGGCTGATCTTCCTCGGTGACTTCCGCAGCCTCGCCAAGCTCGAGGACGTGCTCACCAGCATGGACTACAAGCTCGACTGGGTCGACGCCACGAGCAACGCCTACAACCCGGCGTTCCTCGAACTCGCGGCCACCGCGTTGACCGCGCAGAACAACTTCACCGATCTGTCGGGCACGGCGCCGCTGGAATCGGCGGGCAGTGTCCCGGCGGTGCAGCGGGCCAAGGATCTGTTCGCCCGCTACGCCCCGGACGGCAAGCTGACCTTCCTCGGCCTGCGGGCGCTGACCCAGTGGTTGCTGTTCGCCAAGTCCGCCTCCGCCTGCGGCGACAACCTGACGCGCACCTGCCTGCTCGAGGCCGCGCGCAAGGAAACAGCCTGGACGGCAGGCGGTTTGCAGGCGCCCGCGGATATGTCGACCCAGACCGTGGCACCCAGGTGTTTCAACATCATGAAAGCGACTCCACAGGGCTGGGTCGCGGCCGACTTCGCACCGGATACCGGTCCGTACCGCTGTGACATGAAAGCCTATGTGTACACCAAGGATTACGGCCGCCCGCTGACCCTGGCGGACGTCGGCAAGAGCATGAGCGACGTCGAGTAGATGGAGCAGTTCATCGCGTTCGGCGTCGTGGGGCTCAGCACCGCCGCGATCTACGCCGTCATCGGCAGCGGCCTGGTGCTGACCTTCACCACGACCGGTGTGTTCAACTTCGCCCACGGCGCGGCGGGCATGATGTCGGCGTTCGTCTACTGGCAGCTCACGGTGGGCTGGGGCCTGCCCGCCGCGCTCGCCGTGGTGGTGGTGCTCGGGGTGTTCGCGCCGCTGTTCGGGCTGGCGTTCGCCCAGGCGCTCGCGCCCGCCCAGGGTCTCGGCGACGCCGAGAAATTGGTGATGACGGTGGCGTTGCTCAGCGGGCTGATGCTGGTGGCGCGCTGGATCTGGAACCCGGATGTGGCACGCACACTGCCCCGGTTCTTCGCCGAGCAGCGGCCGCTGCACGTGGGCGCGGTGACCGTCACCTGGCATCAGGCACTGACAATGGTGGTGGCCGTAGCGGTCGCGGTGGGCTTGCGAATCCTGTTGTATCGCACCAGGACCGGGGCCGAGATGCGGGCAACCGTCGACGACCGGGCCCTGGTCGGTCTCACCGGCGCCGACCCCCGCCGCGCGAACCGGGTGGCCTGGATCCTCGGCATCGAACTCGCCGCGGTGGGCGGCATTCTCATCGCGCCGATGGTCGCGCTCGACGCCGCGCAACTGTCGCTGCTGATCGTGAGTGCCTACAGCGCGGCCATCTTCGGCAGGCTGCGCAGTCTCCCGATGACGTTTCTCGGCGCGATCGTGGTCGGCTGCCTGGAGAGCTACCTGACCGGATACCTGCCGCAGAACGCCTACCTGCCGGGGCTGCGGTTGGCCGCGCCCGCGCTGTTGCTGCTCGTCGCGCTCCTGCTGTTCCCTCACGGACGGTTGCGCGGGCGCGATCGGCGACTGAGCCCGGTGCACCTGCCGACCGTGCGTGGCTCGGCCCTGTTCGCCGGGGTGGTCGTGCTCGTCGGTGTCCTGCTCGCGACCCTGCTCAGCGAGTCGGACCTGATCACCTACGGCTCGATCTTCGCTTTCGGTGTGATCGGATTGTCGTTCGTCCCACTCGCCGGGTACGCGGGCCAGATCTCGCTGTGCCAGTTGAGTATCGCCGGTATCGGTGCCGTCGCCTACGCGCACCTGGGCGCCGAGGGGCAATGGTGGGCGTTGCCCGCCGCGATGGTGATCGCCGGAACGGTCGGCGCGTTGATCGCGCTGCCCGCGCTGCGGTTGTCCGGTGTATATCTGGCACTCGGTACGGCGGCGTTCGCGGTGGTACTCGATCGGTGGATCTTCACCCTGCCCTCGTTCTCCGTGCTCGGCGTCGAGATCGCGCTGTTCGACCAGGGGTCGGTGAATCTCGTGGGTCCGGCCCTGTTCGGCACCCAGCTCACCAGCACCGCCCAGATCACCGTCTTCGCGGCGATCGCGCTGGCGGTGTGCGGGTTCGCGGTCGCGATGCTGCGCCGTGCACCGTTCGGACGTCGGCTGATCGCCATGCGCGACAGCGAGGCGGCCTACGCCACGCTCGGCGGCAACCTGCTGGCCGGCAAGATGCTCGTGTTCTCGCTGTCGGCCGCGATCGCCGGACTCGGCGGTGCGCTCTACGGCATGCAGTTGCGCTCGGTGTCCGCCGAGCAATTCGGCTTCGTCGCCGGACTGCCGATCTTCCTGATCGTCGTGATCGCCGGCCTCGGTGCCGTCGGCAGCGGATTGTTCACCGGTGCGGCGTATGCCGGTCCACTGCACGCGATTCCGGTGCTGTTTCCCGCGCTCACCAACCTCGTTCATGTCCTGCCCGCCCTGGGCGGCATCGCGTTCAGCGGTGGTTTCCTCGGCGAGGGCGCGCTGGCGCACCTGCGTGCCGAGTGGGCGGCGGTGCTGCGGGATCGGCTCGTGCGTGGCGTGCTGTTCGGTGGTCTCGCGTTGCTGTGGCTCTCGCGCCTGGCCGAGGTGATCAACGGCTATGTGTTCACCGCCGGTGCGCTGACGGCCGCCGTCGTGCTCCCGCGCTGGGCGGGCAGGCGAGCGCGTGAACCCCGGGCCGCGCAGGTGCCCCTCGAATGGCTCGGCCTGCAACGGCCCTGGAGTACGGCAGACAAGGAGATGCTCGATCGTGGGATCGCTACTCGAAGTTGAGGCGGTGACGGTGAGCTTCGGTGGTCACCGTGCCCTCGACCAGGCGGGCCTGAGCGCCGAGGCGGGCCGGGTGACCGGCCTGATCGGCCCGAACGGGGCGGGCAAGAGCACGCTGTTCGACGTGATCTGCGGATTGCGCCGACCGGTATCGGGCCGGGTCACCATGAACGGGCGGGAGGTGACCCGGCTCGGTCCCGCCCGGCGCGCACGCCACGGGCTGGCCCGGACCTTCCAGCGACTGGAACTGTTCGGCCGCTTGAGTGTTCGCGACAATCTGCTGGTCGCGGCGGAACTCGGCAGGCGCCACGGCGACGCGCACGCCGTCGTGGACGACATCATCGGTCGCCTCGGCCTGGATCAGGTCGCCGACACCACCGCCGACGAATTACCCACCGGCACCGGCCGATTGGTCGAAGTGGGCCGGGCGATGGCCACCCGGCCCAGCGTGCTGCTGCTGGACGAACCCGCGGCGGGCCTGGATCCCACCGAGACCGAGAAATTCGCCGAACTGGTCCGCACGCTCGCGGCCGACGGCGTGGCGGTGCTGCTCGTCGAACACGACATGGGCCTGGTCATGTCGGTGTGCGATCAGCTGTTCGTACTCGATCTCGGCACGATCATCAGCTCCGGTCCACCCGAGGTGGTCCGCCGCGACGAGGCCGTGCTGGCCGCCTATCTGGGAGAAGGATGAGTTCCACACTCGAATTACACGGTGTCCGTGCGGGTTACGACGCGATCACCGTGCTGCACGGCGTCGATCTGCGCGTCGCCGCCGGGGAAGTGGCCGCCCTGCTCGGGCCCAACGGGGCGGGCAAGACGACAACCCTGCGGGTAGCGGCCGGGGTGCGCCCGGTGACCGCCGGGCGGCTCGTGCTCGGCGGCCGCGACGTCACCGGAGTCGACGCGCGAGAGCTCGCCCGGGTGGGTGTCTGCCTGATCCCCGAGGGCCGAGGCGTGTTCCCGAACCTGTCGGTGAGCGACAACCTGCTGATGATGACCTTCACCGGCAAAACCCATGCCGAGATCCAGGAGGTCGCGTTCAGCCGGTTCCCGACCCTGGCCCGGCGCGCCGACCAGATCGCGGGCACGATGTCGGGCGGCGAGCAGCAGATGCTTGCGCTCGCACGAGGATTGGCCACCGACCCGGCGGTGCTGTTGCTCGACGAACTGTCGATGGGATTGGCCCCGCTGGTGGTCGAGCGGCTCTATGAGCAGGTCGCCGAGATCGCGCGGCAGGGGGTGGCGGTGCTGGTCGTCGAGCAGTTCGCCGCCGCTGTCCTCGAGATCGCCGACCACGCGGCCGTGCTGGTGCGTGGCCGCATCGAGTACCAGGGGCCCGCCGACCGTGAGCTCCGCCGCGAACTGCCGACCCTCTACCTAGGAAGTCACCGATGACCGAAACACGTGCCGACCGCTTCGCCGCCGACCTCGCCGCACTGAAGATCCCCGATCCGGCAGCCGGCCGGGGAAGCCTGTGGTTGCGCCTCGGCGCCAGCCTGATGATTGCCGGGCCCGGTGTCGCGGTGCTGTCCTATTTCCTGGCGCACAACACCTCCGATCCGCTCGCCCAGCGCGACGCTCTGGCCCTCGCCCTGACCGGGGTGGCGCTCAGTGTTGTCGGGGCCGCGCTGTTCGTGCGCTATTCGCTGACCGGCGTGCTGCGGTTCTGGATGGCCCGCCAGTCCTACGACCTGGACCAGTTGGCGCAGCGCCTGACCGAGTCTCGCGTGCCGCTCGACGACGCCGCGCCGGTGGCCCGATGAGTCGGGGGCGGGCCGCCCCCCCCCGCGGGCCGCGCCCCCGGGCGTACACCCCGGGGGGGGGCCCCGGGGGACAGAT
>NZ_JAIWNA010000002.1:0-1087134 GCF_020216065.1 Nocardia rosealba | reverse complement strand
ACGGGGCCGGCTCGACGCCGCCGCGCGGGGGGCCCGTGTTGTGGGGGCGGTCCCCCCCCCCGCGGGGGCCCGCCACCGGTCCTGTCACCGGAGGGTCGGCGCAGCGGTCACGTCTGTGGCTCGGGGAGCCAGGCGTCGAGCGCCCGGTCGAGCGGGCCGAGGTCGGTCCCGAGTTCGGCGGCCAGCGCACGCGCCGAGGCGACGTCCTTGACGAGGAATTCCCCCGCGACGGCGAGGAATTCGGCCACCGATCCCTTCGCCGCCGCGCGCGCTGTCGCCGGGCCACCCGCGCTGGCGTGCCGCAGCGCGGACAGCACTGTCGCCTCCTCGACACCGAGCCGTTCGGACAGCCGCACCGCCTCGGCGACCAGGCCGAGCTGGGCGGCGAAGAGCACGTTGTTCACCAGTTTCACCCGCTGTCCGGAACCGAGCGGGCCCACGTGCAGCAGCGGATCGCCGTAGCCACGCAGCACCGGCCGGGCCCGCTCGACAGCCGCATCGTCCCCGCCGAGGAATACGGTGAGGGTGCCTGCCTCGATGTCACGGGGCCCACCACTCACCGGCGCGTCGACCACCAGAACACCCTGCGGCGCAGCGTGTTCGGCGACGGCTTCGACGGTGCGCGGACTGCCGGTGGTGTGCACCACGAGCACCGAGCCGCGCGGCATACTCGCCAGCAGCGGTGTGTCGAAGCAGATCTCGTGCACCTGGTCGTCGGTGAACACACAGATGACCACGGCGGCCGCGCCGGTACCGACCGCCGCCGGGAACGACACCGCCTCGGCACCGAGGTCGGCGACCCGCCGCCGGGCCGGTCCGGACCGGCCGAGCACCCGCACCTCGTGTCCCGCCGCGACCAGCCGGCGCACCATCGGCGCGCCCATCCGTCCCGCGCCGATCACACCGATCCGGCTCGGGGTCACCTGGCGTGGCCGATCGCACCCAGGGTGGCGTCGGCCGCCGTGAGGGCGATGCCGGTATCGGCATCGACTCCGGCGGCGAGATCCGCCATCAGCGTGACGTCCTTGCGCAACGTGTGTCCCGCGTGATCGCCGATCCGGGCGAGCGTGCCTGCGGCGATGCGGCCGAACGCGAAACTGTTCCCCGAGCCACGCGCGATCACCGCGCCCAGCTCGTCCCGGTCGACACCCAGTTGCTCACCGAGCGTCAGCGTGCTCGCCGCGGTCGCCAGGTTGGCGCAGAACAACAGGTTGTTGAGCAGTTTGGCGACCTGCCCCGCCCCGACATCGCCCAGATGGACGACCGGATCGGCGAAGGTGTCGAAGACCGGGCGGCAGCGATCCAGTGCCTCGACGGGCCCACCGACCATCACGAGCAGTCGACGTTCGGCGACGGCGGGTGCCCCACCGCTCACCGCGGCGTCGATGAGGGTGACATCCTGCGCCGCAACCACTTTCGCCAATTCCCGGCAGGTGTCGGGGTGCACGGTGCTGTGCACGGCGACGATCGAGCCCGGCGCCAGCCCGGCGAGGACACCGTCCGGGCCGATGAGTACCTCCCGCAGGTCGGCATCGTTGCCGACGCACAGACACACGAGGTCGCTGGCCTGTCCGAGAGCGGCCGGGGTCGGCGCGAACGCGGCGCCGGTACCCGCGAACGGCTCGAGGGTCGCCGACCTGCGAGCCCAGAGAGTGGTCGCGAATCCCGCTTCCACGATCCGGCGCGCCATCGGCGCGCCCTGACTGCCCAACCCGATGAATCCGACGCGCATCAGCGCACCTCCCGTTCGAATGTGCTTCTCACGCAGTGGGTTCGGGCGCGCGACGCCAGAACAGCGCGAGTAGGAGCGCTGTCGATCCGACAGCGATGCCGAGGGCGAGGCCGCCGCCTGCCCACCCGGTGACCTCGAGACCGGCGGCATGGTCGATCGAGAACCGGCCGGGCCCGGTGACGGCCAGCGCCAGGGCGACGACCGCCAGCACGAGTACGTACTCGTACCCCTCCCGGAAAACGAAGAATCCGTTGCGCCGGTGCGCGAGCAGACCGGCGACGAGCATGACGGCGATCACCGCCGCACACGCCAGCGGCGTGCCGACGCCGAGCAACAGGGCGATCCCCGCCCCGATCTCGGTGAGCACGCTCGCCCACGCCTGCAGCACACCGTTGCGCAGCCCCAGGCCCGCGAACCAGCGGGCGGTTCCCGCGATCCGGCCGCCGCCGAGCCAGTGGTTGAGTCCGTGCGCGATCATGGTGACGCCGACGACCAGCCGCAGCAGGGTCGGTGCCACATCGGTGACATCCATGGGTCGACCTCTCAGACTTCGCTGGTCAGCAGCAACACGCCGCTGGGTGTCAGGCCGCCGCTGCTGGTCACCGCTACCCGCGCACCGGGCACCTGCCGTGCTCCGGCCTCCCCGCGCAGCTGACTGACCGCCTCGTGCAGCAAGCCCATGCCGTGCGTCCGCCCGTGCGACAGCTGCCCGCCGTGGGTGTTGAGCGGCAGGACGCCGTCGCGAGCGATGTTCTTGCCACCCGTGAGAAAGTCCCCGGCCTCGCCGACGCCGCAGAAACCCAAGGCCTCGATCCAGGACAGGCAGTTGAAGGTGAACCCGTCGTACAGTTCGGCGACGTCGACATCGCCGGGGCGCAACGACGTTCGCGACCACAGATGCGCGGCCTGGCCGAGCACCTGTGGCTCATGGGTGAGCGTGCTCTGATCCCATTCGATCCGCTCGAGGATCTGGGTGCCCACCGCGTCGACGCGCACCGGGCGCGAGGCCAGATCGCGCGCGGTCTCGTGTGCCGAGACGAGCACCGCCACCGATCCGTCGCAGGGCACATCGCAGTCGTAGAGGCCGAATGGGGTGGTGACCGGTCGGGCCTCGAGGTACTGCTCCATCGTGAGCGGATCCCGGTACACCGCAGTGGGATTCAGTGCGGCATTGGCTCGCTGGTTCAGGGCGATCCAGCCGAGCGTTTCCTTCGTCGTGCCGTATCGGTGGAAGTGCCGTTGCGCGTTCTGCGCCAGGGTGTGCGCGGCCGAGGTGGCACCGAACGGCGTCATCCAGCTGGTGGTGCGCCCACCGCCGACGCTGATCTTGCCCGCGCGCAAGAGCTCGTTGTAGGTGGCTTCCCACACCGTGCGGAAACACAGCACATGCCGGGCCAGACCGCCGGCGACCGCGAGCATGGCCGCGATCACCGACCCACCGGGACCGAAGGTTTCGAAGCCGCCGTTGTACCAGGTGGGCCGCAGCCCGAGGGCCGCCTCCAACGCGGTGACACCGCCCTCGCCGAAGCCGCCGACGTTGCCCGCGCCCGGATAGGTCGAGAGGCCGTCGATGTCGGCCATGGTGAGCCCCGCGTCGGCGACCGCGCGCTCGCACGCCTGGATGGTCAGCGCGAGCGGCGAAACCATCAGGCGCCGACCGATATCCGACATGCCGATGCCGGTGATGGCGACCTTGTCCTCGAACTTGTCGGGGCCGAGCATGGGGCGCACGTGCTCGCCGAACCGATGCGGTTCGATCTCGTCGTCGGGCAGTGCCACCGGCCCCGGCTGGTCGGCCACCGGCCGGAACAATGGCAGCCAGACATCGGCGTCGGGCTCGAAGACGACCTCCATCCGCATGCCGAGCACCAGGTCGGCCGGGTCGCAGCCGACCACATTGGTGGTGAGCCGAACCCGCGGATCTTCCTCGATCGCCACTTGGGCCACCACATACGGCGCACGCAGCCCGGGCATCTGGAATCGATGGTTGACGGTGAACCCGATGAGCGTGGCGAAGCCGGACACCACACGCGTGCCGAGCGTGCGCCCGTGGCAGTACCGGCACACCACCTGCGGCGGATGGATCAATTCGGCGCAGGCGCCGCACTCCTGGATCCGCAGCTCACCGTCGGCGCCCGAGGTCCAGAAGAACGCGTTGTCCTCGGTGAGCAGTGGCAACGGGCGCCCAGACGCTTCGGCCATCTCCGAACTCACTGTGCCCCAGGAGCGTTCGGTGCGGTGACCGGTGCCGCGAGACCTTGTTCGTCGCACAGTGTCTGTAATGCCGCCAGGGTCTCGTCGAGCCCGGCGCCGAGCCGGGGGCCGGGGGTGAACGTCGCGGGGAGGTGCCGCATGCCCTGGATGACACCGATGGTGTCGTAGTGCACGGTGCGCTCCGGATCGCACCGGTAGTCCGGCATGCGGTCCAGCACGGCGACGAGCATCCGCTTGAACACGGTACGAGCCACATTCGACCCGATGCACCGGTGCACGCCGAGCCCGAAGCTGTAGTGCCGGTTACGCCGGCGATCCAGGACCACCTCGTTCGGATTGTCGAAGACGGCCGGGTCGCGGTTCGCCATCGCCCACGACAGCCATACCCGGTCGCCCTCTTTGAATTCGGTCCCGACGACCTCGCAGTCCTGCGCGATCGTGCGTCCGTCGCCCGGCGCGGGCGTGTAATAGCGCAGGAATTCCTCGGTGGCCGAATCGAGGAGGCTGTCGCGTTCGTGGCTCAACATCTCGCGTTGCTCCGGATTCTCCGACAGCCATTCCAGCGCATGTGCGGTGAGTGCGGTCGTGGTATCGAATCCGCCGCCGATGAGCAGACCGAGCATGCCGAGCATTTCCAGATCGGGCAGCGGCTCGCCGTTCATGGTCGCGTTGTTGATCGCGTCGATCAGACCCGGCCGGGGATTTTCCCTGATCTCGAACAGATTCTGTAACAGGTCGATTCCCATCGTCCGGTGCATTTCGGCGACCCGGGGATAATCCGGGGAATCCGGCGGTGTGTACACCGAGGCGTGCGCGGGCTCGTTGTAGATCGTCCATTTCGCCAGCGGCACACCGAGCATGCCGAGGGTGAGCACCGCGGGCACGATATTGGCGAGATCGTCGACGAAATCGATACGACCGGATTCGATCTTCTCGTCGAGTGCGGCACGCACCACCTCGTCGATGAACGGCACCCACCGCGCGACCGCGGCGGGGGACAGGTACGGGTTGAGTGCCGCACGCACCTCCCGATGCTCGGGCTCGTCCATTTCCAGGATGCCACCTCGGACGCCGCTCGCCCGTGGGGCTTTCGGGATCGAGATGCCCTGGTAGCCGCGTCGGACTCCGGCCGGGTCGTGGTCGTTGGAGATGTGCGGGCAGCGGGCGAGTTCGAAGACCTCGCGGTTGCCCGCCGCCACCCAGTGCCCGTCGTAGGTGTCGCTCCAGGCGATCGGGCACTGCTCCTGCATGGTCGCGGTGATGTCGACGAAACGGTCCCGGTACCCGGGCGCGAATCGGTCGAAGGAGAATGCCGGCTGTTTACGTGTTCGGTCTGTCGCCACGTCGTCGACGGTCATGACGTGTCCTCTCAGAATATTTCGATGGCGCGTTCTGGGCAGGAGTGGGCCGCTTCGCGCACCTGGTCCTCCTGGTCGGGCGGCACGTCCTCGTCGACCGGCGACGAATGGCCATCGATCTCGCTCAGCTGAAACGCGCGGGGAGCGGTCATCGCGCACAGGGTGTGGCCCTGACAGCGCGCTGAATCGACTCGAACCTTCACGGCGGGAATTCCTTTCAGACGTGGTAGTCGTACCACTTCAGATATCCGCCCGCGTCCACCCGCAAT
Source organism: Nocardia rosealba (assembly GCF_020216065.1). Classification (GTDB taxonomy): domain Bacteria; phylum Actinomycetota; class Actinomycetes; order Mycobacteriales; family Mycobacteriaceae; genus Nocardia; species Nocardia rosealba. The sequence goes on along the minus strand of NZ_JAIWNA010000002.1, from coordinate 1,081,561 downwards.
TGCGTACCGGTGATGAAGCGGGATTCGTCGGAGGCGAGGAAGAGCACCGCGTCGCTGATGTCCTCGGGCTCGATGAACGGCACCGGCATGGCCTGCTGGGTGTAGAAGGCGGGCTCGGCGTCGGCCCGGGTCGGGTGCTCGAGGTCGGGACGGAACGAGCGGTACATCGGCTCGCTCTGCAACATGGGGGTGTTGCAGTTGGTCGGATGAATCACGTTGGCGCGGATCTTCTTCGGCGCGATGTGGGTCGCGATCTCGTGCACGATCATCGACAGTGCGCGTTTGGCCACCATGTAGGCCACCCCACCGGGGTCCTTGCCCGGCTGGTCCACCTTGCTCACATCCATCAGCGCGGCCAGCGAGCCGGTGGCGATGATGGAAGCGCCCTCCTCGAGGTGCGGCAGCGCGGCGTGGATGGCGTTGAGCACGCCGACGAGATTGGTATCGATCACGTCGGTCCAGGCCTGCCATTGCGGCTGACCCTTCATACCGGCGATGCCTGCCTGGGCCACCACGATGTCGAGCCGGCCCAGCTCCGCGACGCCCTGGGCCACGGCGTCGCGGACCTGGGCGGCGTCGCGCACGTCGGCCTGCACGGTGACGATCCGGCGCCCCGACTTCTCGACGAGGCGAGCCGTCTCCTCCAGGTCCTCGGGCCGCGCCAAGGGATAACCGATGGAGTCGATATCGCGGCAGATATCGACGGCGATGATGTCGGCGCCCTCGCCGGCCAGGCGCACCGCGTGACTGCGGCCCTGGCCTCGTGCGGCTCCGGTGATAAAGGCGACTTTGCCCTCGACACGTCCCACGGGGATTTCCTTTCGATGGAGATGGCGGCTAGGTGTTGCGGCCGCCGTTGACGCCGAGGATCTGCCCGGTGATGTACCCGGCGCTCTCGGAGATCAGGAATGCGCAGGCGGCGGCGATGTCCTCGGGCTGCCCGACGCGCCGCACCGGAGTGCGCTTGATGTGGTCATCGATCGTGCCGCCCAGCTGCCCGGCGGCCTCGGCCTTGCGCAGCATCGGGGTGTCGATGAATCCGGGCGGCACGGCATTGACCGTGATGCCCACCGGACCGAGCTCGAGCGCCAGCGATTTCGTGAGCCCGTTGACGGCGGACTTCGCCGCGACGTAATGCGCCATGAAGGGCTGACCGGAGTGTGTGCTCGAGGAGGAGATGTTGACGATGCGCCCCCAGTGCTGGGCGAGCATGTCGGGCAGCACGGCCTGCACGCAGTGGTAGACGCCGTGCAGATTCACCGCGATCACCTGTTGCCAGCGCGCGAAATCGATGTCGACGAACCGGCCCGCCCCGTCCAGGCCCGCGGCGTTGACCAGGATGGTCACCGGACCGAGCTGGGCGCGGATCGCGGTGAGCGCTTCGCCCACCTGATCAGGGTCGGTGACATCGGCGACGTGGTCGAACTCGGTGTCACCGGGGCGCAGATCGATCGTCGCCACGTGGTAGCCGTCGGCCCGGAGTCGTTGGGCGACAGCGAGTCCGATGCCCGAGCCGCCGCCGGTGACCACTGCCGTTTTCACCCCCATGCCTCCTCGCCCGCGATGGTCGTCCGGTGCAGTTCGCGCTCCGACGAGGCCGGATAGGGCAGGGCCCGGTGCAGGATGGCGGTGTTGTCCCAGATCACCAGGTCGCCGACGGCCCAGTCGTGGGTGTAGGCGAAGCGGTCCTGGGTCGACCAGGCGAGCAGTTCGTCCAGCAGTGCGCGGCTCTCGTCGGGCGCCATGCCGACGATGTGGTCGGCGGTGGCGCCGACGACCAGCGATTTACGGCCGTCCGCGCGCGACCAGACCAGGGCGGTCTCGTGGGTCGGCTGGGTGCGCCATTCGGCGACCTGCGCCGGGGTGGGGTCGGGATGGACCAGCCGCTGGGACGCTTCGAAGCTGTGCACCACGCGCAATCCCTCGTAGCGTTTGCGCTCGGTCTCGGGAAGGTTCTCGTAGGCGGCATAGGTGCTGGCGAACTGGGTGCCACCGCCCTCCATGGCGACGTGGCGGGCCGTGAGCGCCGTTGCCTTGGCCGGCACATCGTTGGTGGTGTCGTCGATGTGCCAGAAGAACGTGCCCTCGAGGTATTTCGCCGCCCGGTTCTTCGCCGGGTCGAGGGTGATCGTGAAGATCTCCCGCCCACCCGGCGCGAGCACGGTGCCGAGCTTGCGGCACAGCGCCAGTTGCGCCTCGTCGTCGAGGTGCAGACCGCGCACCACCAGGACTCCGCGCCATTTCAGCGCCTCGAGGCAACGGCTGATCACCGTGTCGTCGTGCAGATCGGTGATGCCGGTGACTTCCACCCCGATCGCAGGACGGAGCGCTGTTGTGTGAATCACAAGAATCTCCCTTCCGATGATGAGAACCGTACTCTCGCGACAACTGCCTCCGCAAGAGCTGAACTCGACTCTCTCGCCGGAGATCTGGGCCGTCCTGTCGGTATCGGGTCCGGCATTCGGCTGCTTCGCGTGACAGATGTGGATATATTGCTCTCAGGAATGAGAATCACATTTTCATGCTGATCTAGGAGGCGGGATGTCATCCCAGGACACGGACAAAGACGGCGGCCGGGCGACGGCCACCACCGTCACCAGGCGGATGTTGGTCGACGGACAGCTGGTCGGGACGCCACAGTCGTTCCCCTCGCTCGATCCCTCGACCGGGGCGGTGTACGGCTATGCGCCGCAGGCCGGTCCCGAGCACACCGAGGCGGCCGTCGCCGCCGCGCGCCGGGCCTTCGACACCACCACCTGGTCCACCGATGTGGGATTCCGGGCCACCTGCCTCGACCAGTTGCACCGCGCGTTGCGCGAGCACGTCGAGGAGCTGCGGGAAGTGACCATCGCCGAGGTGGGCGCCACCCGCCGCCTCACCCACGGCAACCAGCTCGACCTCCCCATCGAGATCGCGCGCTACTACGCCGATCTGCTCCCGGACTACCGGTTCACCGAGGACCTCGGTGAACTCGAGATCCGGGGCGAACGGCACCGGCGCTGGATCGATAAGGAAGCCGCGGGCGTGGTGTCGGCGATCGTGGCCTACAACTATCCGCACCAGCTCGCCCTGGCCAAACTCGTCCCTGCACTGGCCGCCGGCTGCACGGTGGTGCTCAAAGCCGCGCCCGACACTCCGCTGGCCACGCTCGCGCTCGGCGAGCTCATCGCCGAGCACACCGATATCCCACCCGGGGTGGTGAATGTGCTGTCGTCCGACGACGTCTCGGTGGGCAAGGCGCTCACCACCCATCCCGACGTCGACCTCATCAGCTTCACCGGGTCGACGGCGGTCGGCAAGCAGATCATGGCCGCCGCGGGCGAGTCGCTCAAGCGGGTCTTCCTCGAGTTGGGCGGCAAATCGGCGATGGTGCTGCTCGACGACGCCGACTTCGCGACGACCGCCGTGTTCGCCGCCTTCACCATCTGCACACACGCGGGTCAGGGCTGTGCGCTCACTTCCCGGCTGCTGGTGCCGCGGGCCCGCCACGACGAGATCGTCGATCTGGTCGCGACCAACCTCGGCTGGGTCACCGTCGGCGATCCGAGCGACCCGAAAACCTATATGGGACCGCTGATCAGCGCCCGGCAGCGCGACAAGGTGCACGGTCTGGTCGAACGCGCGGTCGAGGCAGGCGCCACCCTGGTCACCGGCGGCAAGAAGATCGACCCCGGCTTCTACTACGCGCCGACCCTGCTCGCCGGTGTCGACCCCGACAGCGAGATCGCCCAGGAAGAGGTGTTCGGGCCGGTGCTCGCCGTGATCCCCTACACCGACGACGACGATGCCGTACGCATCGCCAACAATTCCGTCTACGGCCTGTCCGGCTCAGTGTTCAGCGCCGACCAGGACCGGGCACTCGCCGTCGCCCGCCGGATCCGAGCGGGCACGTTCAGCATCAACGGCGGCAACTACTTCGCCCCGGACGCGCCCTTCGGCGGGTTCAAACAGTCCGGTATCGGCCGGGAGAGCGGCGTCGCGGGGCTGGAGGAGTTCCTGGAGACCAAGACGTACGCGGCCGTCGTCGGGCTCGCCGCCGAGAGCGGGGCGAAGTGATGGGGCCGCTCGAGGGAATCCGCGTGCTCGAGGTGGCCATGTACGGGTTCGTGCCGTCGGCGGGCGCGGTTCTCGCGGACTGGGGTGCCGACGTGGTCAAGGTCGAGCACGCGGTCACCGGCGATCCGCAACGCGGCCTGCGTCAGGTCGGCCGGATGCGGGTGGAGGGCGAACCGAATCCCAATGTGGAGCACGCGAACCGGGGCAAGCGGAGTATCGGTGTCGACATGTCGGTTCCCGCGGGCTGCGAGGTGATCCACGAGCTGGCGCGGGGCGCCGACGTTTTCCTGACCAGCTTCCTGCCGCAGGCGCGCACCAAGTTCGGCATCGACGTGGACGACATCCGCGCGGTGAATCCGGCGATCGTCTACGCGCGCGGCAGTGCCCTCGGTCCACGCGGCGCCGAAGCGGACAAGGGCGGTTTCGACATGACCGCCTTCTGGTGCCGCGCCTCGGTGGCCGCCACCATCACCCCACCGGGGACCGACGGCATGATCTCCCCGCCGGGGCCCGCTTTCGGCGACACCATCTCGGGCACGAATCTGGCGGGCGGCATCGCGGCGGCCCTGCTCAAACGCGAACGCACGGGTGAAACCTCGGTGGTCGACGTGTCCCTGCTCGGCAGCGGTCTGTGGGCGATGGGGCACACCATCGCGTTGTCGGCGCATCTCGGTGAGCCGATGGTGGCGCCGGTGCCGGGCGGGCACGGCGCGCCGACCAATCCGCTGTCGGGTCTCTACGCCACCGCCGACGGCAGGCACCTGTCGCTGGTGATGTTGCAGCCGGCGAAGTTCTGGGCCGACGTGTGTCACCACATCGATCGTCCCGAGCTGGCACGTGATCCGCGCTTCGGCACGGGGGAGCAGCTGGCGGCCAATACCGAAGCGGCCGTGCGGATTCTGCGCGAGGTGTTCGCGACGCGCACCCTCGCCGAGTGGACGACTCGGCTGGCCACCCTGTCCGGTCCGTGGGCGCCGGTGCAGGACAGTCTGCAGGTCGGCGCGGACCCGCAGATCCTGGCCAACGAATACCTGGTGCGCGCGGGTGAACTCGACCTGGTGGCCAACCCGGTGCAATTCGATGTGGCCGCCCCCGAACCCACCGCCGGCCCGGAGTTCGCGGCGCACACCGACGAGGTCCTGCTCGAAGCCGGACTGGACTGGGACCGCATCATCGCCCTGAAGACAGCGGGCGCGATCACCTAGGCGGTGACGGTTCCGGCAACCACCGTTGCCGGAACCGTGCTAGCGCCCTCGCTCGACCCGGTTGAACGGCACATCCCGATCGGGCGCCGCTTCGCGTGGCATCCCGAGCACCCGCTCGCTGATGATGTTGCGCGCCATCTCGGTACTGCCACCGGCCAGGCTCCATGCCTGGCGCATCAGGTAATCGTGCCCGGCCCGGCCGGAACCGTCCGGTCCGGTGGCGGCCCACGGACCGGCGACCCGCAGCGCCGTATCGGCTTGCAACCAGGAATTCTGGGCACTGAACAGGCGAACGATGGAACCCGCGGCGGGCGGGAGGGCGCCGCTCGCGATGCCGCGGGTGATGCGGGCGATCAGCTGATCGTGCACCATGTTCATCGCCCGCGCCGCACCGATGTCCTCCCTGACCCGCGGATCGTCGAATTGCCCGGTCCGCCGGGCGATCTCGACCAGCGCGGACACGTCGCGTCCGCTGTGGGCCTGCGCCCCGCTGGCGTACGGTGACGCGCCACCGACCGCGCTGCGCTCGTGGAACAGCTGGCGGTTCGTCACCTCCCAGCCACCGTTCACCTCGCCGAGAACCGCGTCGCCGGGGAGGACCACGTCGTCGAGGAACTCCTGGCAGAACTCGCGTGATCCGTCCACCTGGGTGATCCGGCGGATGGTGATGCCCGGCGCGTGCACCGGCACCAGGAACATGGTGAGCCCCGCGTGTTTCGGTACGTCCCAGTCGGTACGTGCCAGGCACAGGGCGTAGTCGGCGGCGTAGGCTCCCGAACTCCAGATCTTGGTGCCGTTGAGCACCCAGTTCTCGCCTCTGCGCTCGGCGCGGGTGGTGAGCCCGGCCAGATCCGACCCGCCGCGCGGCTCGGACAGGAACTGTACGAGCAGTTCCTCGCCACGCAGGACCGCCGGGAGGTGATCGCGCTTCTGCGCTTCGGTGCCCCGGTCCAGAATCGTCGCCGCGCAGATCGTGAGCGTCGGAATGTTCAGTGCCAGTGGCATTTCGAAGCCGCGTGACTCCTCCGAGAAGGCGCGCTGATGTTCGGGGGTGAGCCCGAGTCCGCCGTATTGCCTCGGGAAGCAGATGCCGGCGAAGCCGCCGTCGTACAGAATTCGCTGCAGCTGTCGTGCGCGCGACCAGGACGCCTCGGACTTACCGCTCTCGCCGGCGGGTTCGGCTGGGGCGGGTGGGAGAGTGGCCCGCAGCCAGCGGCGGGCGCGGTCGCGGAAATCGTCGACGGGTTCGAGGTCGGCGGTGTTCGGCGCTGTCATGCGACCTTCCTGTCCAGGAGCGCGGCCAGGCGGCGGCGATGTTCCTCCGGCGTCCCGTACATGGCTCGCCCCGTCGTGACGCGGCGCAGGTAGAGGTGCAGGTCGTGCTCCCAGGTCACCCCGATGCCGCCGTGGATCTGCACGCACTCCTGTACCAGCTCCGGGGTGACTCCGCCGACGAAGGACTTCGCGACTCCGACGGCCTCGGCGGTGGCCGTCGGGTCGGTTCCGAAGGTGTTCGCCGCCGCCCACACGGTGGCCTGACACGCCTCCAGTGCGGTCTTGCCGTCGGCGGCGCGATGTTTGAGCGCCTGGTAGGACGCCAGCGGACGGCCGAAGGTATAGCGGTCGAACATCCACCCGACGGTCAGTCCGAAGGCGTGCTCGGCCGCACCGGTCGACTCGGCCGCGGTGAGTACGGCGGCGACGTGCTCCTGGGCCTCGAGCGCGCTGCGGACCGCGCGCGGGTGGGACTGGACCACCGCGTCCGGCCCGACGAGCACCTCGTCGAATTCGACTGTCGCCATGCGCCGGACGAGGTCCAATGTCCACATCGGTGTGACGGCGACGCCTGATGTGTCGGCGGGAATCACGACCTGTACCGGCCCGTCCGGGCCAAGGGCGGGCACCAGGAACATCTCGGCCTGATCACCACACTCGACCCGGTCCTTCACCCCGGTGACCCGGAAGCCGTCGCCCACGGGCACCGCGACGGTCCGCTCCGGTGCCTCGGCGAAGCCGCGTCCCGGTTCGTAATACGCCCAGGCAGCGACAGTTTCACCGCTGAGAATCGCCGTGACGAGCTCGGCGAAACGGTCCCGCTCGCCGGCCAGTCCCGCGAGCACGGCGCTCGTGGTGACGAGCGGACCCGGGGCGCAGGCGCGGCCGAACTCCACCGCGAGCAGGGCCAGATCGGCCATCGGTGCGGACGAGACCGACCCGCCGCCCAGTTCCTCGGGAACCAGCGGCGCGGTCCAGCCGAGCTCGGCGCCCCGCCGCCACCACTCGCGGTCGAATCCCACCCCCGCCGTGGCGAGGCCGCGCACGACGTCGAGCGGAACGGACGCGGCGAGGAACTCGCGCGTGGTGGCGGCGAACAACCGCTGGTCGGCGGTGAGCGCGTAATCCATCAATGGGATTCCCAGACGGTCACTTTCGTGGCCGTCGGATCGATGGCGGGGCTGAGCCGGATGCGGCCGTCGGCGGAACGCGCCTTGATCTCGCCCAGAACCGCGCCGACATCACCGTCGACGACGTAATCGGCGAGATAGGCGAACTCCGGCGCCTGGCCGCCGACCGGCTCGGCGCGCAATCGGGTACACGAGGTGACACCGGGGATGGCAAGCATGTCCGGGATGTGGACTTCGTCGTACCAGGTGTTGTATTCGGTGTCCATACCCTCGCGGGGGCTGGAGAAGACGATGAGATGCATGAGTTTCCTTCTGGTTCGGGGGATCAGCCTGCGTGCTGGGCGGCGTAGCGGCGCGCCCATTCCTCGCGGGGCCGGATGGTCAGGTCGACATCGCGTGCCGTGTTCCGCAGTGCCTCGACCGTGGCCTCGGCCCGGGGAACGTGGGCGAAGGGATCCCAGTCCAGGAACCGGCAGGCGTTCTGCCACGTGATCTTGTGGATATCGCTGTCGTCGGCGCCCGCCGCGACGAGTTCTTCCAGCACGTACTCGGGAGCGTCGGGGAACAGCGAGTCCGAATGCGGGTAGTCGCATTCCCACGCGATGATGTCGATGCCGATCCGGTGCCGCATTTCCAGCGAATGCCGGTCGGTGACATAGCAAGCCATCACGTGCTCGCGGAACACGTCGCTGGGCAGGCGGCCACCGAAGTCGCGGCGCAGCCACTTCTGGTTGGTGTAGTGGCGGTCGGAACGATCGAGATAGAAAGGGATCCAGCCGATTCCGCCCTCGGACAGCGCGACTTTCAGCCCGGGGTAACCGCGCAGCGCGGGCCCCCACAGCAGATCCTGCACGGCGATCTGGGACACCGTCGGCGCGAGGCACATCAGATTGTCGATCGGCGCGTTCGGTGCCAGTCGCAGCGCACCGAAACCCTGCCCGATGTGCAGATTCATCACCAACCCGGTGTCGGCGAGGGCCGCCCACACCGGCGCCCAGTACTCACCGTCGTGATAGGAGGGCAGCCCGTCGACATGGGGCAGCTCCGGCATCGTGACACCGCGGCACCCCTTGGCGGCGACCCGGGTGATCTCGGCGACGGCCAGCTGCGGATCCCACAGCGGCAGAATCGCGTTCGGGATGAACCGGCCGGGATAGGTGGCACACCATTCGTCGATGTGCCAGTCGTTGTACGCCGAGATCACCGCGATGGTGATCTCGTCCTTGAACTGGCTCAGGTGTCCCGCGCTGAATCCGGCGAAGGTCGGAAAACACATCGAGGACAGGATGCCGTTGGCGTTCATGTCCTCCACCCGGCGGTGGATGTCGTACACCCCCGGGCGCATCTCGGCGTAGCGGGCCGGGTTCTTGTCCCATTCCTCCTTCGGCCAGCCGACCACGGCGTTGAGGCCGGTGACACCCACCGGCTTGTCCCGGTAGACCCACTGATCGACGCCCTGACCGTTGGTGATCAGCTTCGGGATGTATTCGGCGTACTTGCTCGGGGTGTGCCGGGCGAACATGTCGGCCGGTTCGACCACGTGGTCGTCGATGCTGACCAGGATCATGTCGGAGAAGTTCATGAGGGGTTCCTCGAAGTCGAAGGAAACGATTGGCGGAGTTGGTCTTTCATGACCTTGCCGGTGGCGTTGAGCGGCAGCTCGTCGAGGAAGCACACGGATCTCGGTGCCTTGTAGCCGGCCATCCGGTCGCGGGCCCACGACACCAGCTCCGCCTCCGACACCGGTCCCTTGCGCACGACGAAGGCCCGGCCGACCTGTCCGAGCCGGCCGTCGGGAACGCCGACGACCGCGACCTGGGCCACCGCCGGATGCTCGAGCAGAAAGGCCTCGATCTCGGCGGGATAGGCATTGAAGCCGCCGACGATGAACATGTCCTTCTTGCGCCCGATGATCCGAAGCCGCCCGTCGGAGTCGAGACTGCCGAGATCGCCGGTGTGCAACCAGCCCTGCGCGTCGATCGCCTCGGCGGTGGCGTCGGGATCGTCGAAGTAGCCCTGCATCACCGAGTACCCGCGGACCAGTACCTCGTCGTCGGCGGCGATGCGGATCTCCACACCGTCGCACGGGGTTCCGACCGTGGTGGCGATCTGCTCGAAGGTGTCGCCGGGCCGCGAGGCGGTCGCGGTGCCGGCCTCGGTGAGCCCGTAACCGGTCATGATCGACCGGAACGGTAGTTCGGTCTTGATCCGCCGGATGAGTTCGACCGGGATGTCGGCCGCCCCGGTCACCGCCGCCCGCAGCGACGACAAGTCGCGGGTGGGCGGTGCGTCGAGCAGCGCGTGATAGAGGGTCGGTGGGCCGGGCAGCATCGTCACCCGCTCTCGCTCGACGAGTTCGAGCACGCGATCGATGTCGAACACCGGCACCGGCAGCACGGTCGCGCCCCGGATGAGCGAGCTGATCAGCCCCGCCTTGTACCCGAAGGTGTGGAAGAACGGGTTGACGATCAGATACCGGTCGCCTTCGCGCAGGTCGGCCAGATCGCACCACTCCGCGTACAGGCGCAGGGTCTGGCGATGATTCATCATCACACCCTTGGGCCTGCCGGTGGTGCCGGAGGTGTAGATGATGTCGGCGATCTCGCTGCCGCTCAGCGCCTGTTCGAAAGGTTGTCCGCTGGACAGGAAATCGGACTTCAGGTCGATCACCGGCACACCGTCGGGTGCGGTGTGGTGCGTGCCGAGGAAGCCCTGCTGCACCAGCAGCAGCCGAGCGCCGCTGCGCCGCACCACGTCGGCGGCTTCCTCGGCCTTGAACCGGGTGTTGATCGGGACGAGCACGCCACCGGCGGTGACCAGCCCGAACGCGGCGACGATCCACTCGGCGGAATTGGGCGCCCAGATCGCCACCCGGTCGCCCTTGCCGACGCCGACCGCCGCGAACGCGCCCGCGGCGACCCGCACCCGATCGGCGAGTTCGGCGAAACTCAACCGCAGTGGCCCGTCCACGATCGCTTCGGCATCCTCGAAGCGATCGGCGGCGCTGCGGACCAGCTGCGGAATGGTCTGCCAGGTCATACCTTCAGCAGCCTCGCGAGATTGCCGCCCATGATCTTGGCCTGATGCTCGAGGTTCATGTCCTTGATCTCGTGGATGTAGCGCGCGGGCTCGGCCAGGCCCTCCGGGTGCGGGTAGTCGGAGCCGAACAGCACGTTGTCCACGCCCATGAGGTCGGCGATCGCGCCGAGATCCTCCTCCCAGAACGGGCTGACGAAGATGCCGCGCTTGACCGCCTCCACCGGGTCCTGATGACCGAAGCCCTCCGGCGCCTTCTTGGCCACGTCGGCGAGGTTCTCGAGCAGCGGTGCCAGCCACGACGCGCCGTTCTCGATGACGGCCACCTTGAGTTCGGGGAAGCGGAACAGCGCACCGTGACACACCCAGGAGGCCACCGCGTCCTGGATGGGGCGCCACTCGGTGGTCATCCGGAAGGTGTTGGTCTGGAACGGCAGCATCTCCAGACTCGAGCCCTCCCACTCGGCGTTGTGCCGGGAGTAGCCGCTGTCGGAGGAGTGCATGGTGACCAGCACGTCGTGCTCGACCACCCGTCGCCAGAACGGGTCGAACTCCGGCATGGCGAACGAGCGCGGCCCGCGCAGGCCGGGGACCGGCGCGGGGCGGACCAGGATGGCCTTGGCGCCGTGTTCGACACACCAGTCGAGTTCCTCGATCGCCTTCTCGACGATCGGCAGGCTCACCACGGGCACGGTGAAGATGCGGTCCTTGTAGACGAAATTGCCGTCTTCGCCCCAGGTTTCGAGCAGCCAGCGGTTCAGCGAGTGGACCACCGCGTGGATGAGATCGGGGTGGTGGCGCATGCGCTCCTCGACGAGGCTGGCCAGCGTGGGGAACATCAGCGAGCGGTTCAGCTGGAGCTCGTTCATGAGTTCCAGGCGCGCGCCCGGCTCGCGGAACGCCGGAATCGAGCGCATGGCCTTGCCGAAGATCTCCCGGCGGCTCTTGCCCTCCGGGTTGCCGTTCTTGAAGTAGTCCTCCATCGCGCCGGGCCGGGCGACCACCTCGAAGGTGGGGTTGGGGATGTACTCGCTGATCTGGCCGAGCACCGCGATCTTGGTCCGGCCGTTGATCTCGACGTATTGGATGGTCCCCTCGTACTCCTTGGGGAGGTACCTGGTGAGAGCGTCCTTGGTCTCGTAGAGGTGGTTGTCCGCGTCGAACAACTGATACGGCAGATCCAGCTGCGTCATGAGAGCCTCCTTAGTGATTGATGAGAATCATATTCTCGCAATGGGTGCATGGCAATGTCCCGCTCTCACATCTGGGCCCACACCGTCTTGGTCTGCAGGTACGCGTCGAGGCCCGCCTTGCCCGCCTCGTGTCCCCAGCCGGACTGCTTGTAGCCGCCGAACGGCATGGAGTGGTCGAACACGAGCTGGCAGTTCAGCGACACAGTTCCGGCCTGCAACTGCTTGGCCAGGCGATGCGCGCGTCCCAGGTCCTTGGTCCATACGGTGGCGGCCAAGCCGTAGGTGCTGTCGTTGGCCATCGCGACGGCCTCTTCCTCGGTGTCGAACGGCAGCACCGTGACGATCGGCCCGAAGATCTCCTCGCGGTAGAGGCGGCTGGTCGCCGGGTCGACCTCGGTGACGACGGTGGGGTGCACGAAGTAGCCGGTGCGGTCGAGACGCTCACCGCCGGTGACGAATTCGACGCCGTCGGACCTGCCCTGCTCGACGTAACCGAGTACGCGCGTGAGCTGCTTGGCGCTGATCAGCGGGCCGACCATGGTGCCCTCTTCCTTGGGCCCGCCCAGCTTCATGTTGTCGGCCAGCGTGGCCATGCCCGCGACCACTTTCTCGTAGGCGCCGCGCTGGACGAAGACGCGGGAACCGCACACGCAGGCCTGGCCCGAGTGGGTGAAGGAGCCGAAACCGGCCATCATGATCGCCATGTCGAGGTCGGCGTCGTCGAAGATCAGCACCGGTGACTTGCCGCCGAGTTCGAGGGTGATCTTGTTGAGATTGCTTGCCGCCGAGGCCTGCACGATGGCCCTGCCCACCTCGGTCGACCCGGTGAAGGCGACCTTGTCCACGTCCGGGTGCGCCGTGATGGCCGCGCCGGTGGTGTGGCCGTAGCCGTTGATGAGGTTGACCACGCCGTCGGGCACCCCCGCTTCGGTGAGGAGGCGGTCGAGTACCAGTGCCGACAGCGGTGTCTCCTCGGCGGGTTTGACCACGCTGCTGCAGCCGGCGGCCAGGGCGGGCGCGACCTTGGCGCAGTAGTTGAACACCGGCCCGTTCCACGGGAAGATCAGCCCCACAACGTCATAGGGCTCCTTGAGGGTGTAGGCGTGCTGGTGCGATTCCACGCCGACGAGTCCGCCTGCGTTCACATCGTGGGCGATGCCGTCGATCTTGGTGCACCAGCCCGCGTAGTAGCGGAACCATTCCGCGCCGACGGCGACGATGGTGGCGGCCTGGTTCTGTGGGATGCCCGCGTTGAGGGATTCGAGATCGGCCAGGACGCCGGTGTTCTCCTCGATGAGATCGGCGACGCGCCACAGGATCTTGGCCTTTTCGCTGCCCGCGAGGTTCTTCCAGATGCCGGACTGCGACGCGGCCTTCGCCCGTGCCACGGCGGCGTCGACGGCATCGGTTCCGCCGTCGGTGAATTCGGTGAGCCGTTCCTCGGTGGCGGGATCGATGACCGGGATCACGTCACCGGTGCCGGGCCGGTTGCGGATCTCGTCGAGCACGTTCTGTACGGACATCATGTTCTCCTATAGTGGAAATGGAATTCTCGCAAGCGTATGCGGATGGCGATCGAGGTGTCCAGGGTTGAGCGGGGTGGTTGTCAGCGTGGGCCGGGCGTGAAGCTGCCGCCGTAGGGAGTGGGGACGGTCAGCGGCCCGGTCGGGGCGGGCGTGGCGGTTTGCAGAGGATCGGCGGGCGGGGGTTGCCGAACGGGGTCGTCGGCAGGGCGTGGCGCGTTGCGGGCGCCGCGCGGCAGGAGGGTGGGGTCCGGGTCGGTGCAGTCCGCGTTGACATACGGCTGCGCGTAATCGGGCACCGACCCTGGGCGCCGCGGCACGTCGTAGTCGCAGGCGTAGCGCGGGTAGATGCTGGCCAGGGCCCACACACCGCCGTCGTGGAACGCCGAGGCGACCGCGTCGAGCGCCGATCCCGCACGCTGGGTGGGGAAGAAGAATTCGTTGAGCGCGGGGATCCGGGAGTAGGCCACCTGGGAGACGGTGACGAGATTGCCGAGCAAGGCGACCATGGTCGGCGAGTTCTCGGCCAGCACCGCATCGAGCTCGGTGAGCAGCGGCGGTGTCTGCGCGAGCAGCCGCTCGTAGCCACCCGTCATCGCGGCCGTGCCGCCGAGGACGGCCGCGAGATTCGCCGATGTCGAGCGCAGCGTGCCGCGCCCGTCATGCAGGGCGGTGAGTACTACCCGGCTGTTGCGCAACAGGTTCACGGTGTTCGGCAACACGGTGTCGAGGGTGGACACGAGGAAGGTGCCGCCGTCGATGATTTGCGCCAGTTTGTCGGGGCCCGCGCTGCTCACCCCGAGCTCCCGCGAGATCGTCGCGAGCCGTTCGGGATCGATCTGGGCGAGGGTGCCGCTGAGACTTTGCAGCATGTCCGCCATCGGAACCGGGGTGGAGGTGCGGTCGAGCGTGACCACCGACCCCTCGGCCAGGTACGGCCCGGCATCGGTGTCGGGCACGAAATCCAGATACTGCTCGCCCGCCGCCGACAGGGCCGCGGCGCGGACCCGTCCGGTCGCCGGGATCCGAACGCCGTCGTCGATGGCGGCGACGGCGACCACCTTCTCGTCGACCACCCGCACCGAATCGACCCGCCCCACCCGCACACCGCGCAGAGTCACCTCCTGGCCGGGCAACAGCCCACCGGACTGCGCGAGTTCGACACGGACCCGATAGGGGCGCGCGAGCGGTTCGATGCCGAAGGTCGAGATCAGCAGGTGCGAACAGGCGCCGGCCAGGACGGCGAGCAGCCCGAGCAACGACACCGCCGACCGGTGACGGTGGGCCACCCGGACGAACCCGACGAGCAGGCGCGCGGGTGCTTCGGCGGGGCCGCGCCCGGTCATCGCGGCACTCCGACCAGGCGGCCGCCGAGCCGGGCGATCATGTGCTGGAGCGAACCGACGAAGGCGGTCCAGTCGGTGATGTCGGGTGCCCGGCCACCGGCTCCGCCCGGGCTCGCCGGGTCGGGGACGGCCAGTTGGGCGATGTCCACCGCGACATGGCCGTTGGGACCGCTGATCATCTTGAGGACGATCTTGATCATGTCGTTGACCGCGTTCAGGTCGGCCTGCGGGTTGGTTGCCGCCGCATTGAGCCCGGACGCCAGGGTGTTGATATTCGCGGCCATGCTCGTGTCGTTGGTGCCGCGCACGCTGGGGAACCTGGCCAGCTGGGTGGTGATCGTGTGCACGCGATCCACCAGGGTGACCAGCGCGTCGGTGTTCTCGGCGAGGACTTCGACGGCGGGCCCGGCCGCAGCGACGGCATCGGCGAGGGCCGCCTGCTCGGCGGCTACCGTCCCGGTGAGCTCGGTGGCGGAGCCGAGGACACCGTTGATCTGATCGGATCGCTGGGTGAGGATGCCGAGCAGGGCACGGGTCTCGTCGAGCAGTGCGGCGAGTCGGTCGCCGCGCCCGCCGACGTACTCACTGAGCGCGGCCACCACGGTGGTCAGGTACCCGACGGTGCCGCCGTTCACCAGAAGTGCTGCGCGCGAGAGCATTTCCTCGATCGTCGAGGCCGCCGAGGTCGACTCCGGCCCGATCGCCGCGCCGTCGGCGAGTACGGCGGCGCCGGGCTCGACCACCGGCGGTGGCTTCATCGCGACGAAGACATCGCCCATCGGTGTGGCCGACCGCAACTGCGCCGACGTGCCGACCGGCAGTCGCACGGCCGCCGTGATGCGCAGTGTCACCACGGCGGTGTAGTCGCGGGCCGCCATCGACTCGACCCGGCCGATCTCGGCGCCGTTTAGCGTCACCTTCGCCTGCGCGGGCAGATTCAGCGCGTTGGTGAAGGTGGCCGTGAGGGTGTAGGTGTCGCCGCCGAGACCCGGTGCGGGCAGCGGCAATCGATCCAGGCCCGTCGCGCAGCCCGTGCAGGCGACCGTGATCGCGGTGAGCAGGCCCGGCAGAATCCGGCGCGTCATCGGCCGCTCTTTTCCGCGATGCCCGACAGGATGGCGGTGATGCCGAAGTCGGGGCCCATATCGTGCAGGGTTCCGGTGGCGCAGCCCAGGCTCTGCAACTGCAGTAGATTGCAGATCTCCTTGACCATCTGGCCGTCGAGCAGTATCCGGTTGACGTCCACTCCGGCCCGCAGGGCGCGCACGTTCGGGTCGACGGAGTTGTAGGCGTTGTCGACGACCATCGGGAACACGTCGAGGAACTGGGCGAGGTTGTAGTCGTAGGCGGCCAGGGAACCGGTCAGGGTGTTCGCATTGCCGACGAGCCCGGAGATCGTGCCCCTGTGCCGCTGCAGCAGCTCGGTGACCTGGTTGACGATCCGGTTCACCGCCGCTCCGGTGTCACCGGTCCCCAGCTGTTGCCCGGCCAGGAAGTCGCTCAGTTGTGCCACGGCACCGCCGAATTCGCGCAGGGTCCGGTCGTTGCGCGCGGCGGCGGCGGTCAGTTCGTCGAGCTCGGTGACCACGGTGGTGATTGCGTCGCGGGTGGCGGTTCCGTTGTCGTCGCCCAGTCGCAGGGCGCGGGAGAGCTCGTCGAGGGCGGCGCGCATGTCCGTGCCGTTGCCCTCGGTGGCGGCCGCGCCCAGGTCGATCAGGTCGGCCACCGGCCCGGCGCCGGTGCCGTCACCACCCAGCGAAGTCGACAACTGCTGTGCCATCGAGAGCAACGCGTCGAACTCGACCGGTGACTTCGTGTACGCCCGGTCCAGCACCGCGCCGGGCGGGAGGGTCGGCCCGCCCCGGTACACCGGGGTGAGTTCGATGTGGCGATCGGTGAGCAGCGAATCCGAGATCGTCACCGCCTGCACGTCGGCGGGCAGCGCGATCGCGCTGTCGACGCTCATCTCGACTTCGACCTCGGTACCGCGCGCCTCGATCCGCACGATCCGGCCGACCCGCATACCGAGCACCGAGACGGCATTGCCCACGTAGAGACCGTTGGCGTTGGCGAAATGGGCGGTGAGAGTTGTGGTGTCCGCGCCTGCCCCGGAGGAGCAGCCGGCGAGGCAGGCGGCGGTCAGGGTGACCACGGCCAGTTTCAGGGTGGACAGCAGCGCATTCATCGGCAGTCCTCGAGGTAGGGCGCCCGGCCGGCCTCGACGGCGAGGGCGCTCAGCGCGCACATCCACGAGTCGACGAAAGCGCCGTCGGGCGCGTTGGCGGTGAGTTCGGCTCCCGTGCCGGTCGCGTTGGCGAACATGCGCCACGGCACCGGGAGGATTTCCAGGATGTTGCGCAGCAGCTCGTCGTGGCCCGCGATCATCGCGGTCATGTCGTGCAGGTCGGTCAGCAACTGCTCGATCTCCGCGTGCTCACCGACCACGATCGGTTCGAGTCGCTCGACCAGCCGGGTCGTCGCGGCCAGTAGGCTGCGCAGCGCGTCTTGGCGGGCCAGGATCTGCTGGAGCACCGCCCCACCGCGGGTGACCACCGCCGCGAGTTCGGCCTGCTGATCGCGGATCACCGTGCCGACCTGCTCGGTACTGGTCAGCAGGGTGCCGATCTGGTCGCGTCGGGTCGCGATGACGTTCGACAGCGAGCGGATATCACGCAGGATGCCCGGCACCAGCGACGGCACGCCTTCCAACCCGCGCGACAGCGATGTCATCGATTCGGCGATCTGGTCGGCGTCGAGCTGATCGAAGGTGGTCGTCGCGTCCTGCAGCGCGGTCTCGAGGTCGTAGGGCACAGCGGTGCGCGACAACGGAATCCGGTCGTCGGCCAACCCGCCGACGCCGGTGGAGCGCAGTTCGACATAGCGGGAGCCGAGCAGGGTGGTCAGTTTGATCGCGGCCGAGGTATCGGCGCCGAGGGCGATGTCCTCCTCGATCGTCAACACCACCTCGACGTGGTCACCCGCCAACCGGGTCGCGGTCACAGTGCCGACCGGGATGCCCGCCCAGGTCACCGGGTCACCGGGGGCTATCCCCGCGGCCTGTGCGAAATCGGCCGACACCGTGCGCGATCCGAGATGCAGCGAATTGACCACCACGAGCACGACCAGCACAAGCACCATCGAGCCGACGGCGACGAGACCGGTCCGCAGCGAGGAATCGGCGTGCCGGTCCGCGCGTGCGGGGACCGGGAACAGGCGGGTGAACGCGCGAAACGGTTTGTTCATGGTCCTACCTACAGATCGCGGAATGCTGGGGCCGACCAGTCGGGGAAGTGCCGCCGAGAATCTGGGCGATCAACGGATCCAGGCCGGGGATGATGCTGAAACCGATATCGCAGACGTAGGCGTTGACGAACGCACCCGCGTCGGTGGCCCGGATCATGGCCTGGAACAGCGACGGCAGATTGAAACCGAGAAACGCGAAACGCTCTCTGCCGTCCACGAAATGACTGGCGAAGCCGGGTTCACGGTTCATGAACTCCGTGAGCGAGGGTCCCGCGCCGTCGACGACAGCGGCGGCATCGGCGACCACGGTCGAGATCTGCGCGGTCTGGTCCAGCAGGGTGTCGCGGCTGGTTTCGAGTGCCTCGAAGATCTTGCGGGTCTGGGCGATGGTCGTCCGCAGTCCGCCGGTCTGCCCGGCGAGGGCGCTCATCACCGCCGAGAGGTTGTCGATGAGGGCGCCGAGCACCTGGTCGGGTCCGGCGAAGGTCTGCACCAGCGTCGCGGTCTCGGTGATCAGCGCGGCGACCGCGCCGTCGTCGCCTTGGAGCGCGCGGATCAGGGCGGCGGTCAGGTTGTCGACGTCGTGGGGGTCGAGCGCGCTGAACAGTGGCTGGAAACCGTTGAGCAGACCCGACAGATCGAAGGACGGTTCGGTGCGCTCGAGTGGGATGCGCGCGCCGGGCGCCAGGGGAGCGGCCTCACCTTCCGCGCCCCGCGAGAGGCCGAGATAGCGCTGCCCGATCAGGTTCTGGTAGATCACCGAGGCGATGGTGTTGTCGTACACCGTGTGCTCGCGTTGCAGCCGGAAACCCACCACGGCGTGCGGTCCGTCGATGTCGATCGAGTCGACCCGTCCCACCTGCACGCCCGCGACGCGCACGTCGTCACCGACCCGCAGCCCCGAAACATCGCTGAACACAGCGGAATACGCGTGGGTGTCGCCGGGGACATCGCGTTGCAGCGTCACCCGGACCATCCAGGTCAGCAGGGCGGCGACGAGCAGGAATGCGGTCAGGCCGACGAGATCGCGTCTGTGTTTCACCGTGGTTCTCCAGCTGGTGGGGCAGGGACGAGCAAACCGAAGAGGTCGGCCAGGTCGACGGCTTCCGTTGGCAGACCGAGGCTTTCGGCGATGATCGCGCGCTGGTCGAGGGCGGTCACCGGCTGATCGGCGGCACCGATCACCGGCGGACCCGCGGCGGGTCCGTTCGCGCAGCTCGCACCGGCCAGTTCGCCGTAGCGGGGACAGTCGGTGCGGGTGTACTGCTTGTGCGGGGTGAGTTCGACGATCACCTTGGCGGTGCCGCTCTGGGTGTCGGGCTGCCAGAAGTCGTGTGCGAACACGGTCGCGATCCGGGTCTGCGAGGTGGTCATCTGCACGAAATTGCCGCTGCCCGCGGCGAGGACCGCCAGGACCGGGCCCAGCCTCGAATTCAGGTCGATGATCGAATCGGTTCGGTTGTTCAGCGCGGTGCCGACCTTCTCGCCGGTGGCGACGCCCGCGGTGAGCAGTTCGGTGAGCCGGGCTCGCTGCTCGGCCACGGTGCGCAACGGCACGACCGCATTGTGCAGTGCGGCAAGCAGATCGGGCGCGGCGTCACGGAGGCCGTGCACGGCCTCGGTCAGTCCGGTGAGCAAGGAGGTGGTGTCGTCCCCGCCCGACGCCTCGGCCCGGTAGGCCCGCACGATCCGTTCGAGCTGGGTGGCGGCCGCCGCCGCGTCGGCGCCACGACCTCGGGTCGCGCGCTCGAGCGTCTCCAGAATCCCGACGGTCGGGTCGGATTCGGGACGGCCGACCGCGTCGGCGATGCGGCTCAGCGCGGTGAGTGAGGTCTGCAGCTGCACGCTCGCCCGGCTGCGGTCCTCGGGGATCGACGCACCCGGCGTCAGCGGGGTACCCGGGCCGTTGTCGATGAGCTGCACCGACGGCACGGCGAAGACATTGCTCGGGACGACGCGCGCGGTCACCGTCGAGGGGATACCCGCCGCGTGTTCGGGCAGCAGCTCGATGCGAATCCTGTTGGGCGCTCCGCGATCCGCGGGCTCCACCGCGCGCACGGTGCCGACCAGTACGCCCCGGTACTTGACGTCGGATCGTTGCGGCAAGCCGTCGCCCACGTCGACGAGCATCGCGGTGACCTCGACGGTCTCGGTGAACGCGCCCTCGGATCGAGCGATCATCGCCCCGACGGTCGCGACGACCACGCTCAGCGCGGCCACCCCGCGCACGAACAGGCCCGCGTTGCTCAGGTGCCGGTCGTCGGATTCGAACACTATCGCCATCGCGCTACCCACTGATCCGCGAGCCGGCGTCGAAACCCCACAGCGCCAACGTCATCAACAGATTCACCGAGATCATCACCGTGATGCTCGCGCGCATCGCCCGCCCGGCCGCGACCCCGACGCCCTGTGGTCCGCCCCGGGCGTAATAGCCGAAATAGCACTGGATGGTGGTGGTGATGGTGACGAACACGACGGCCTTCAGGAGCGAATACACGACATCGGTGCCGCTGAGCACCAGATCGAAATAGTGGGCGTAGGTGCCGAACGACTGACCGCCGACGATTCCGACGAACAGTTCGACGGCCAGGTAGTCGGCGGCCAGCGCGGCGAGGAACAACGGGATCACCGCGACGATCGAGGCGATCAGCCGCGTCGAGACCAGGAAGGGCACCGGGCGGATCGCGATCGCGTCGAGGGCGTCGATCTCCTCGGCAATCCGCATGGCACCCAGCTGGGCGGTGAACCGGCAACCCGCCTGTGCGGCGAAGGCGATCGAGGCCATGATCGGGGCGAGCTCACGCGTCGCGGCGGTCGCCGCGATCATCCCGGTCGCCGGCTCCATGCCGAGCAGCTTCAGCGCGTTGAAACCCTCGATTCCGACGATGCCGCCCGCGGCGGCGCCGAGGATGATCATCACCCCCGCCGTCCCACCGCCGACGATGAGTGAGCCGTTGCCCCAGGTCACATCGGACAGGATGCGCAGCGATTCGCGACTGTAGTGCCGCAGCGCGATCGGGATCGAGAGTACCGCCCGCACGAAGAACGTGACCATGTGCCCGAACTGGATGACGACGCGCCACGGTCCCGACAGCACGACAAGCACGGTCCGGACACCCGGTGGGCGGTAGACGCTGGCCATTACAGTGTCGTCCTCGGGAACAGCATCGTGTAGAGCTGGGTGAAGCCCAGGTTGACGACCATCAGCGCGACGATCGAGGCGACCACGGCGGCGTTCACCGAGTTCGCCACCCCACCCGGCCCACCACGGGTGTTGAGGCCCTTCTCGCACGCGATGACGACGACGATCACCCCGAACACCGCGGCCTTGACCATCGCCAGATACAGGTCACCGGCGGTGGCGAACGAGGAGAAGGTCTCCATGTAGCTGCCCGGTGTGCCGTCCTGGACATAGACGTTGAACAGGTAGCCGGCCAGGAAGCCGACGAAACAGCTCACGGCGGTGAGCGCCATCGCGATGATGATCCCGGCGGCCAGCCGCGGCACCACGAGCCTGCGTAGTACCGACACCCCCATCACTTCCATCGCGTCGATCTCCTCGCGGATCTTGCGTGAACCCAGGTCGGCGCACAGTGCCGAACCGACGGCCGCCGCCAGCAGGATGGCGGTCACCAGGGGAGCCGACTGCCGGATGACGGCCAGGCCGCTGGCGGCCCCGGCCAGTGCGGTGGCACCGACTTGCCCTGCGAGCAGGCCGAATTGGATGGACAGCGTGGCACTGATCGGCAGGGCAACGGCCACGGTCGGGAGCAGGGAGGTCTTCACCATGAACATCGCCTGCCCGACGAACTCGTCGAACGGGAACCGCCGGGTGGCGATGTCGGTGACGAGATGGCGAAACGCCCGCCTGCCGAGCTCGACCTGTCTGCCGACCGTCCGCAGCGAGGCGATCGGGTGGCGCCGGGTGTAGTCCTTGGACCAGTCCTTGATCTCGGCGACCGCGGATGCGCTGGGTTCCATGGCAAGCCCCTCTCTTTCCGGTGTCGCGCTATCGCGGGACGGGCGCGGCGAGTTCCCGAAGCGAGGACAGGAACAGCTCGTCCATGCGAGGACTCAATTCGCTCAGCGTCGCCGCCCCGGCATGGCCTGCCGTGCCGAAGACTCGTTCGAGGGCGTCGGGGGAGGTGGTCGACCCGATCGACAAGCACAGGCAGGCGACGCCGTCGGCCCGCAACTCCTCGAGCGCCTTGGCGGCATCGGCCTCGGCGTAGTGCCCCTCGTACCCGTCGTCGTAGGGGCATCCGTCCGACAGCACGATCAGCAGCCGGTTCTGTGTCCCCGCTTCGTTCTTCAGGATTTCTCCCGCGCCGCGAATCCCGGCACCGAGGCGCGTGTAGTTCGCGGGCTGGAGCTGATTGAGCCGGGCCCGGCCGACGGCGCCGAAGCGCTGATCGAAGGTCTTGATCGCGGGCAGATGCACCGCGTGCCTGCCCTCGGACCGGAAGGCGTACACCGCGACCCGGTCACCGAGCTCCTCGAGCGTGGCGGCCAGGGTGGCCGCCGCGCGTCGCTGGTGTTCGTGCACCGACAGGCCCGCCTGGTCGGCGTCGGTCGACGAGCCGGAGGCGTCGAGCAGGATCAGCACACCGAGGTTGCGGTCCAGCTTGCGGTGCTCGAGGTAGACGTGTTCCGGTCGCGAATAACCCGAGCGCAGGTCGACGAACAGATCGATGAGCGCCTCGAGATCGAGCTCGTCGCCGTCGGCCCGCCCACGCAACACCTTCGGCCCCAGGCCGACGCGAGCCAGCCGGCGCCGGAGCACATCGTCCTCCGGCACTCGTGCGGCCGCGATGTCGGCGGGGACGGTGAGCGGAAAGTCGATCACCCGGCACCATTGCGGCTTGTACCGGTTGCCGAACACATCCCACTCCGGATGCAGTGCCCCACCGATTCCGGCTGCGGCACCGGGTGTTTCGGCATCGGTGAACCTGATCGGGGTGGGCAGCGGGCGGGCATGCGGTCCGGCCGTGCGTGCCCGGCGAACCGCGCTCACCGGTGTCTCGGTGCCCGCGGCGCCGTCGCCGTCGGAACGCGAATTGCCCATGGTCTTGCGGAAGAAGTCCATCACCGATTTGCCGCTGAACAGTGGGTTCTCGAACAGCTTCAGGATCTTGCTCTCCTCGGACTTCTCCACGCTGTCCTCGACCTCGTCGCCGGCGTCCGGGAGGGCACCGAGGTCGAATTCCAGGCGCAGCTCGCGGTCGGAGGCCCGGGCACCGGGCCCGGGATCGACCGATACGAGACGGGAGGGTCTGATCGTGCCGAACCACGTCGGCGGAGCAGTCACCGCGCCTTTGCCTTTGGCCGCGGCGAGCGAATCCGCGGCGCTCGCGGTCGGTGGCCTGCCGTCGAGTTCGAGGGTGGCCGCCAGCGGAACGCGGCGGGCGAGGTCGGTGAGCACGCGATGACCTTCGAGGGACAGGTACCGGCGCGCCGTAGAGGGCCGTCCCCGCAGCGACTTCACCAGTGCCGGATCGAGGCTCCCGGCGCCGAGCAGCGCGGCCTGGACAAGTACTTCGTGGCGCTGCTCACCGTCGGGGGACACGTAGATGATCCGGCCGTCCGTGAACGGGGATCCCCCGGCGGGCAGCTCGGCGATATCCACCGACCTGCCCGCCAGATAGGTGGCGAGCAGCCGGAACCGGGCGGGCCCGCGCGGATCGTCGTCGCCGGTCATGACGGCGGAAGGACGGCGTCGACGAGTTCACCGAGCGCACTGATGATGTCGGCGTCGTCGGACAGGGCCTGCACCACGGCCGACTGCACGGCACCGCGCAGGTCGAGCCCGCCCGCGACGAGCCCACCGGCGAGGATCAGCATCCGGGTGGAGGACACCTCACGCAGCGGTGAGTTGTCCAGATTCCTGATGGCGGTGCCGAGCGCGACCAGGGCACGCGCCGTCTCGGCGTCGACGCCTGCCTCGTGCGCCACCACCTCCCGCTCGATCTCCGGCGGTGGGAATCCGAGTTCGATGGCGACGAACCGCTGCCGGGTCGACTCCTTGAGGTTCTTCAGAACGCTCTGGTAGCCGGGGTTGTAGGAGATCACCAGCTGGAATCCCGGTGCCGCCCGCAGGGTTTGGCCGAGCCGGTCGACGGGGAGTTCGCGACGGTGGTCGGCGAGGGGGTGGATCACCACGGTCGTGTCCTGGCGCGCCTCGACCACTTCGTCGAGGTAGAAGATCGCGCCCGTGCGCACCGCCCGCGTCAAAGGGCCGTCCACCCAGACGGTTTCGCCGCCTTTGAGCAGGAAGCGGCCGACCAGATCGGCGGAGGTCATGTCCTCGTGGCCGGCCACCGTGACGAGCTCGCGGCCGAGTTCGGTGGCCATCGTCTCCACGAACCGGGTCTTGCCACATCCGGTCGGGCCCTTGAGCAGCAGCGGCAGACCACCCGCGGCCGCCGCACGGAACACCTCGACCTCATTGCCGACAGAGCGGTAGAACGGTACCTGCGGGACGTCGAGCACAGCGCTGGGTCGACTGGTCATCTCATTTTCCTTTGTCGGTATCGGCGAAGGGCACGATCTTCGGGAGTTCGGCGCCTTCGGGTAGGACGAGCCGGCCGCTGGAATCGATGTATCCGCTGTTGCGGAACGGAACCGGAAGATCGGGGTGCGGGCAGAGCCGGTCGGTGCCGTCGCCGCAGATGCCCATGTTGAAGTAGGACCGCTTCTGGATGTCCTCGGGCCACGGATCGGTATGCAGCGCGAAGAACTGCGCGGGA
Organism: Nocardia rosealba; assembly: GCF_020216065.1. Lineage (GTDB taxonomy): Bacteria > Actinomycetota > Actinomycetes > Mycobacteriales > Mycobacteriaceae > Nocardia > Nocardia rosealba. The sequence goes on along the minus strand of NZ_JAIWNA010000002.1, from coordinate 1,056,808 downwards.
ATGTTGTAGCAGACGAAGAAGAAGGTGCTCACCGCCGCGAAAATCGCGAGGAATCGGATGAACTGCTGTTTCACGAAACCGCCCTGGATCTGGTCCAGGCCGCGTTCGACGAATGTGCGGCCACGATCGTCGGTGAAGTAGCGCAGGGCGCACAGGCCCGCCTGCACACCACCCCACATGAGGCCCTCGTACAACGGCCACTGGTAATAGGTGCCGGCATTGATCGACCAGTCCTGCAATGCGCCGGGATAGGTGAAAAGACCCATCGGCATCAGGAAAAGGCCCTCGATGACGAGATCGAAGAAGAATGTCCACACGATCAGGACACCGATCAGTCCGCCCGTATTGATGCCGGGGAAGCGCTGTTTGGTCTTACGCATCACCCAGCAGCCGAGAATGGTGCACAGCAGCACGCCGTACGAATATCCCGGTGCGTTCATCAGGATCGGTTCGGCCATCATCGCACCGGGTTCGCCATAGGATTGCCAGCCCGGTACGTCCTGCACCCACGAGCCCATGTTGAACATCCAGGTGTTGTACGTACTCCACGTATTGAAGTAGTTCAGCAGGGGATCCTGGAAGAACATGAGGCCACAGGCCACCAGCAGCATACCGTCGAGCGTTATCCGCCGCTCCCGCCGCCAGGGCCGGACGATGAAGAAATAGATGCCCACCGGTAGCCCGAGCAGGATGACGCCGGTCCATACGCTGAGAATCACCTTCATGAAGGTGGGCGGGTCGCTCGGTCCGGTGGGGACCCGCTCGAAATTGGGGCCGGTGATCCAGCGCAGCCACACATATATCTGGAGCGCGAGAATGGCGCCGCCGAGGGTGGCCCAGATCTTGACTGCTTTGCTTGTCGACTGAATTTTCGCGCCGAGGGTGGCCACATTGCCGAGTGGCTCGGTGACGGTGGTTCCCTTTTTCGGCGCCGACGGTCCGCTCACGGCGCACCTCCTGATTTTGAATTGTGAGGAATCTCTACGAATGGAAATATACCAGTTGGGATCTCAGATTCCGAGGAGTTTCTGAGATTCGTGGCATACTCGCTGGCATGGCTGAGCGTTGGACCAGAGAGCGGAGACTCGAGCACACCAGGGGTCTGCTCCTGGATGCCGCCCAAGAGGTATTCGCCGAAAAGGGTTTCGCGGCGGCGACACTCGACGACATCGCCCATGCCGCCGGCTACACCAAGGGCGCGATCTACAAGCACTTCGCCACCAAGGAAGAGCTCTTCCTCGAGGTGAACGACCGCTACATGCAGCGCTACTTCGACACTTTCACCGAGGTGCTCGCCGCGGCGTCGAACTTGGGGCCCGAGGAGTTGGATCGGGTGGGGGAGCTGTGGCGCAGGCTCGGCGCCGACCGGGGTACCGAACACGCCGCGCTCGGCATGGAGTTCACCCTGTACCTGTTGCGCAACCCGGAAGTGCGTGAGCGGGTGGCCGCCCGGCAGGAAGAAACCGTGGAAGCGTTGGGGCGCTTCATCATCGAGAATCTCAAGCGCATCGGCGCGACCTCGCTGATCCCACCGATGACGATGGCGCGGGTGCTCATCCATACGACACCCTCGGTGGTGCTCGGCACCAAGCTCGACGGCGTCGATCTCTACGGTCCGATTCTCGAGATGTACATGTCGGCGATCAAGCTGCCGTGACATCCGGGCGCTCATGAGCGGTCTACCTGCTGCGGTCGGCTGGCCGTCGGCGCTGCGGTAACGGTTTGTGGCACTGCGGAATTCGCTGCCGCTGGTCGGATCGACAGTGACATCGTGTCGAGGTAGCCCGCGAGCCCCTCAGTACCGAATTCGCGGCCGATTCCGCTGTTCTTCATGCCGCCGAATGGTGCGACGGGGTCCATGCTGTACGGCTCGTTGATGCCGAGGGTGCCCGTGCGCACCCGGCGCGCCACCGCCGTCGCGCGTTCGATGTCGGGGGACCAGACCGATCCCGACAGCCCGTACTCGCTGTCGTTGGCAAGCGCCACGGCGTGCTCGTCGTCGGTGTAGGCGATCAGGCTCAGGACGGGACCGAAGATCTCCTCCCGGGCGATCCGCATGCTGTTGTCCACGCCCGCGAACAGCGTCGGCCGGATGTACCAACCACGGTCGATACCGTCGGGCAGTCCGGTGCCGCCGACGAGCAGCCGGGCACCGCTGCGCAGCCCCAGGTCGATATAGGCGCGGACGCGCTGCTGCTGACGCTGCGAGACCATCGGCCCGACACGGGTCGCGGGATCGAACGGGTCACCGACACAGAGGTTTTCGACTTCGGCCACCAGCGCGTCGGCGAACTCGGTCGCCCGATGCACGGGAACCAGGATCCGGGTCTGGGCGACACAGGCCTGTCCACCGTTCATCAGACCGGCGACCATCATGCCGGTGGCGACGGCCGCCGGGTCGGCGTCGTCGAGCACGATTGCGGCGGATTTACCGCCCAGTTCCAGGCTGACCCGCCGCAGCGCCGATCCGCACACCTGGGCCACCTGCCTGCCCGCGGGGGTGGAACCGGTGAACGAGACCTTGTCCACGCCCGGGTGCGCGACCAGATGGCGGCCCACCTCGCGGCCGCCGGGCAGAATGCTGACCACGCCGGGTGGCAGCCCGACCTGATCGAGCAGTTCGGCCATGTGCCGGGCGTCGAGCGGCGTCTCCGGCGACGGTTTGAGCACCACCGTGCAGCCGGCCAGCAGGGCCGGGATCAGCTTCGCGACGGTCAGGAACATCGGCATGTTCCAGGGAATGATCGCGGCGACGACACCCACCGGCTCGTGGCGGACCACCACGTCGCGGCCGAGGAATCCGGTTCTGGTCTCCTGCCAGCGGTAGCCCGCCGCGGTGTCGGCGAAGGCGCGCATCATGACGCCGGGCAGCCTCGCGTGTGCCGAGCGGGCGAAGGTGATCGGCGCGCCCATCTCGGCCGTGATGAGTTGCGCCAGTTCCTCTTCCCGCGCACGGTAGGCCTCGGCCAGGCGCCGGACCAGCGCTACCCGCTCCGCCGGGGCCAGCCGCGGCCACGGTCCGGTGTCGAACGCGCGGCGGGCGGCCGCGACCGCACGGTCGATATCGGCCTGCGCCGGGTCGGCGACGCGGGCGATCACCTGCTCGGTGTGCGGTGAGATCACCTCGATGGTCGCGCCGGTCGACGGGCGTACCCATTCCCCGCCGATGTAGAGCTGGTGACGTGGCGACATTGCTACCTCGATCCCTCGGGCGGTGAAGTGTTGCGGGCGAACGGCTTACGGCTTCTTGTGGATGCGGCCGTCCTTCATCACGAACCGCACGTCGTCGAGAACGGTGATGTCGGCGGTGGGATCACCCGGCACGGCGATGATGTCGGCGAGCAGGCCCGGCGCGAGCCGGCCGCGGTCGTCGACACCGATCAGTTCGGCACTGGTGACAGTGGCCGCGCGCAGCGCCTGGGCCGGTGTCATGCCGCGATCGACCAGTGCCCACAGCTCCTTCGCGTTCTGCCCGTGTGGCACGGCGGGTGCGTCGGTTCCGCAGGCGATCCGCACGCCGGCTCGGATCGCCTTGCGCAAGGTCTCCCGTGCCCGGGGAAAGACCTCGGCGGCCTTCTTCCGCAATGCGGGAGCGGCTTTGGACACATCCAGGCCTTCGGAGAGGTAGCTGGTGGGGACCAGGAAGGTGCCCTGCTCGACCATCAGCGCGAGGGTGTCGTCCTCGGCCAGCGACCCGTGCTCGATGCAGTCGACCCCGGCGCGCAGACAGGCGCGGATACCGGCGTCGCCGTGCGCGTGCGCGGCGACACGCACCCCCGCGCGGTGCGCCTCGTCGACGATCGCGGCCAGTTCCTCGTCGGAGTACTGCTGGGCGCCGGCGACGGTGCCGTGCGACATCACCCCACCCGACGCGGAGATCTTGATGACCTCGGCGCCGTATTTGATCTGGTAACGCACCGATTCGCGGACCTGGGGCACACCGTTGGCGCGGCCCTCCTCGACGGTGATCGGCATGATGTGCGGGGCGAGCCGCTGGAACATGGTCGGGTCGAGATGGCCGCCGGTCGGGGTGATGGCATGCCCGGCCGACACGATGCGCGGGCCCTCCAGCCAGCCCTGTTCGATGGCGCGCTGCAGGTCCACATCGAGCAGGTAGCCGCCGGTCTTCACCATCAGACCGAGGTTGCGGACCGTGGTGAATCCGGCGTGCAGGGTGACGCGGGCGTTCACCGAGGCGCGCAGGGTCCGGTACACCGGGTCGTCCTGCACGCCGTGCATCGGATTCGGCAACCCCGACGGATTGTCGGGCCCGCCGATGAGCAGGTTGACCTCCATGTCCATCAGACCAGGCAGCAGCGTGAGGGCACCGAGATCGATGACCTGCGCGTCGACGGGGATCTCGGCCGGATCGACGGCAGCGATCAGGTTGCCGTCGACGACGATCACCGCGGGTGTGTGCCGCTGCCCGGTCTCGACGTCGACCCACGCCGCGGCCCGCAGGACGACGCGTGACCCGCTCATAAGCTCGGCTCGAGGACGCAGGTGAGCGACGCGGCCCCGGTGTCGGGAATGCGCGGCTGGCGCCACACCTCGACGGGGAAGGACACCTGAACCATCGAATACAGCAGGTACATCAGGTTTTTCGCGTCCTCGGGCAGCTCGTCGAGCGCGAACTTGTCGCAGTAGGTGAGTGCGTCCTCGGCTCGCGCGGTGATCGCGTCGTAGAAGCGCTGCATCTCGGCCATGGTGGAGTTCAGCCGCCGGTCGTAGCGCTCGGTCTCGGTGGCGAGACACCACACCGCGGCGTACGGCTCGAGGTCGGCGAATTCGGTGGGCAGCAACTGTTCGCTCATCGCGGTGCCTCCGTGCGCTCGCGCTGGTAGTCCTCGACCCAGTCGGCGGCGACCTTGTGCAGGTGCCGCAACAGGATCTCCTGGTCGTTGAGCTGGAAGGTGCGCACCGCACGCGATTCCAGCATCAGCTGCGTCGCCTCGAGGGTCGAGGAATCCTGCAATCCGTATTCCTTGAAGGTGACCGCGGCCATTTCGTGTGCGACCCGATCACGCGGGGTACGCGCGGGCGTGAAGTACAGATTTCCCTCGAAGATGTGTGTGTTGTGCGAAGTCGGCCAGTACTGGTAGGTGAGATACCAGCCGCCCGACCAGATGAGAATGGTGAAATTCGGCCACAATTGGAAGGAATCGAGCCCCCAGGGTTCGCAGCCGGCGGGATTGAGACCGGCGGGCATCGGTCCGAGATCGGGAACATCCCACGGACCGAAAAGACCGCTGCGGGTGATGTCTTCCATCGGTTTGCGCATCGTCGGATCGAGTTCCCAGGTGACCACACCGGACGTGCTGACCAACCGGTGCGGACCGTCGAGCTGATAGTGCGGTGCCTCGAATCCGGCCTGCTGCGCGGCGACGGAGAAATTGTCCGGCGTCTGTTTTCCGTGCAGCACCGGTGCGTGATAGAACTCCTGGAAAGCGTCGAGGTAGAGCTTCCAGTTCGCGCCGACCTCGGACCGGTAGGAATAGCGTTCGGTGAGCTTGTCGAACGGATAGCCCTCGAGTCCGGTCACCATCGGGCCGAGGAATTCCCGCAGCGTCTGCTGTGGTTCGGCGGCCAGGTTGACGAAGATGAAGCCGGCCCACACCTCGCAGTGCACGCGTGCGAGACCGAGTTCGTTTTTGTCGAGATCGAAGAATTCGCTTTCCTGCTGCACGAAGGTCAGCGCGCCGTCGAGCCCGTAGCGCCAGCCGTGGTACTTGCAGGTGAACTGGCGGCATGTCCCGGAGGTCTCCTCGCGGGGAAACTCGTTCCACACCAGCTTGTTTCCCCGGTGCCTGCAGATGTTGTGAAAGGCGTTGACCGCGCCGTCGCGGTCGCGGACCAGGATCACCGAGGTGTGCGCGGCGTGGATCTCGCGGGTGAAATAACTGCCGGTGCGTGGAAGTTGCTCGACGCGACCGACATTGAGCCAGGCACGCTTGAAGATCGCGTCCCGTTCGAGTTCGAAGAACTCGGGGGAGATCGAGTCTTCGTAGGACATCGGTGCGGTACCGAGTTCCGGGTAGTGCTGTGTCCAGCTACCCTCGGCGGGTTTGGGCCAACGAGGCATGACTACTCCTGACGTGCTGTGTCGGTGGGTTATTCGATCGGTTCTTCACCGAGCACGGTGGTGCGCAACATCTCTCGCGGTGAGCCCGCCGGATAAGGGGCGGCGCGGTGGATGACGCCACGGTTGTCCCAGATCACGGTGTCGCCGACCGACCAGGTGTGCCGGTAGACGCGGTCGGGGGCGGTGCAGCGGCGCAGCAGGTCGTCCAGCAGCGCCCGGCTCTCCTCGGCGGGCAACCCGACCACATAGTCGGTCGAGGCGCCGAGCACGAGCGAGCGACGGCCCGATTTGTGCGTCCAGATGAGCGGATGCTCCTTGGTCGGGCGCCTGCGCCACGCCGCCAACTGCTCCGGTGTCGGGTCGGTGGTGACCCCACGCTGCGAGGCTTCGAGCGAATGCACCACCCGCAGCGACCCCAGGTAGGTGCGTTCGGCGGGGGACAGGTCGTCGTAAGCCCGGTAGGTGCTGGCGAATTCGGTCTCCCCGCCGCTGGTCGCGACCGCCTTGGCGGTGAGCACCGTCGCCATCTGCGGGTAGGCGTCGTCCTCGGGCGTGCAGCCGTCGATGTGCCAGTCGAAGGTGGCACGCAGATAGCTCGCCGAGGAGTTCTTGGTGGTGTCGAGACTGACCCGGTAGATCCCCTCCACCGGATGATGCCCCGGTGAGATGTCGACCTGGCCCAGCGTGCGGCAGAAGGCCACCTGGGTCTCCGGATCCAGATGCAGATCGCGGAAGACCAGCACCCCGTTGTCCTCGAGCGCCGTCATCACCGTCTCGGCGACGCTGTCGTCGGTGAGGAGCTGGTCGCGTGTCACGCCGATGACCTGGGCGCCGACGGCCTGCCCGAGTTTCTCGATGGTGATCGTCATAGTGGGGTTCCTTCGTGTCTCACGGCCAGGGCGCGGCGACGCGCTCGAGCTCGGCATCGGCGCTGTCGACCGGTTTGGGTTGCTGGAAGATTTCGACCGCCATGGCGACCATCACGAGCGAATACACCAGGTGCAGTAGGTGAATCGCGTCCTCGGGCAGGTCGTCGAGCGGGAATTTGTCGCAGTAGGCCAGGGCGTCTTCCAGGCGTGGAAAGCAGGCGTCGTAGAACTCGAGCAATTCCTGCATGGAGCTGCCGAGGCGGCGGGCGTAGCGCTCGTGTTCGGTGGCAAGACACCAGGTGGCGGCGAACCGCTCGAGGTCGGCGAAGGCGGGTGGGAGCATCGTCGACGTCATCGGGCACCGGCCTCGGTGCGGTACTGCTCGACCCAGTCGGCGACGACTTTGTGGAAATGGCGAACCAGGATTTCCTGATCGTTGACGGGGTACCGGGTGATACCCGCGGTGCGATACGCCGATTCCAGCGCCGTCTGCGTGCCGGTGAGCATGCCCGCGTCCTGGAGCGCGAATTCCTTGAACACCACCGAGGCGACTTCGTGTTCGACCCGCTCACGAACCGTGCGCGCGGGCTGGAAACACAGCATCCCCTCGAACCGGTGGGTGTTGTACGAGGTGGGCCAATAGCGGTAGAGCAGATACCAGCCCCGGTAGATGAGGATCTCGATATTGGGGAAGATCTGGAAGTTGTCGATGCCCCACGGTTCGATCCGGCCCGGATTCAAGCCCGTGGGCGGCTCACCGATGTCGGGTGATTCCCACGGGCCGACGAGACCGCTGCGGGTGACCCGTTCGATCGGATACATGAATTCCGCGGGCAATGTCCAGCGGCGCGCGCCGCCGGTCGACACCATCCGATGCGGGCCGTCCACCTGGAAATGCGCGCACTCGAAGCCTTTTCCGGGCGTTCGTACGGCACTGGGCACCTGCTGGGAATGCAGGCCGGGGACGTGGTAATACTCCTGGAAGGCATCGGCGAACAACTTCCAGTTGCTCTGGTTGTCGGCCGTGAACTCGTACCACTCCGTCATCTTGTCGAACGGATAACCCTCCAGATCGGTGATCATCGGGCCGAGGAATTCGCGCAACGTCTGGCGTGGTGTGTCGTCGAGATTGACGAAGATGAAGCCGGCCCACACCTCGCAGTGCACCGCCGCCAGTCCCAGCCCGGCCTTGTCGAGGTCGAAGAACTCGTCTTCCTGCTGCACGAAACTCAGTGAGCCGTCGAGCCCGTAGCGCCAGCCGTGATATTTGCAGGTGAACTGACGGCAGACCCCCGAGGTTTCGGCCTTGGGAAACTCGTTCCACACCAGCTTGTTTCCGCGGTGGCGGCACACATTGTGGAAGGCGCGCACCGTTCCGTCGTGGTCGCGGACCACGACGATCGACGTGCGGACCGCCTCGATTTCCTTCGTGAAATAGCTTCCGGTGCGCGGCAGTTGCTCGATCCGGCCGACATTGAGCCAGGCCCGCCGGAAGATCGCGTTCCGCTCGAGTTCGAAGAACTCCGGTGACACCGAATCCTCGAACGACATCATGGACGTGCCCAGTTCGGGGTAATGCTCGGTCCAACTGCCTTCGGCGGGCCTCGGCCACTGATGCCGGGTGGCCGGTTCTTCTACGAGTTCACTCATGATCGTTCCTCCCGTTCCGGGTCCGGTTGCAGCGCAACGCTGTTGAGCACCATCGCCAGGCACAGGTACGAGCCGGCGACGAACAGCAGCTCGATGAGCTGCCTGCTGTCGAAGTGCGATTCCAGCTGCGCCCAGGTCGGGTCGTCGACGCGGTGCCGGGCCAGCAGCTGATCGGTCATGGCCAGCAGGCACCGCTGCACCGGCGACCAGACCGGAGAATGCGATCCGTGGCGGATCGCGGAGATCTGTTCCTCGGTGACGCCGAGACCGGTGGCGATCCGGACGTGCTGCGCCCATTCGTAAGCCGACTCGCTGCGCCAGGCCACCCGCAGGATCACCAGTTCGCGGTCGCGTGGGTCGACCGTCGGCCGCTCGATGAGCTGCCCGTTGTAGGCCAGCCACGCACCGGCCAATTCCGTATGGTGAGCCAGCAATCCGAGAATGCCCGGCATGGCCGGGGCATCGGGCGCGCCGGACAGATACCGATCCGCCGATGTCACGTGACCCCGGAACACCGCCCGCGTGTCCTCGTCCCAGTCCCGCACCGGCAGCGGCGCCAGGCGGGGAGTGGCCGAGCTCCTCATATCACCGATCCGCCGTTCACGCCGAGAACCTGGCCGGTGATATAGCCGGCCTGTTCCGAACACAGGAAGACGCACGCCGCGGCGATGTCCTCACCGGTTCCCAAGTGCCCCACCGGAATCGCGGCCGCCATCCGTTCGTTGTCGGGCAGGTGCCCGGCGGCTTGGGACCGGCGCGACATCGGTGTGTCGATGCCCGAGGGCGGGATCGTGTTCACCGTGATGCCCGCCGCGGCGTACTCCCGCGCCAGGGCTTTGGTCATCGCGACCACCGCGCCTTTGGCGGCGGTGTAGTGCACCATTCCCGGCGAACCGCGCTGCGCGCTCGACGACGAGATCGTGACGATGCGACCCCACCCGGCCGCGACCATGTCCCCGACCACCGCCTGGGCGCAGTGGAAGACCCCGTTGAGGTTGACGTCGACGATGCGGTTCCACGCCTGCGGGCTGATGTCGGTGAACGGTGCGAAATCCACGGAACCCGCACTGGTGACCAGGATTTCGACGGCACCGAACTCGGCCCGCACCTTGTCCATGGTCGCCCGGACGGCAGCGCGATCGGTGACGTCGACCGCGGCGGCCATGGCCGCCGCACCGGTTTCGCGCAGCTGTTCGGCGGTGCGCTGCGCGGCCGCGCCGTCGATGTCGAGAACCGCGACCCGATGGCCCGCCGCGGCGAACGCGGCGCAGATCGACACGCCCATCCCGGAGGCCCCGCCGGTCACCACGGCGACCCGGGCGGGTGCGGTCGAGCCCGAAGGCGTTGGGGCTGTGTTGTTCATCCGAATTCCTCTGCTCTCGGCAAGGCAGCGAACACCCGTTCCGGGCGCGATGGCGCCGGCTGCGCGGCGCGGGAAACCCTTCACCGGTGGGAAGGGCGGTCAGTGTGAATGGCCGTCGGCGGGCCACCGAAATGACCCGTCAGGCCTGATCCGGGGTCTTAACCGACTGCTCAATTTGAGCGAGTGATTAAGATATACGTGACGACGCTCACCACTGTCAAGGGTGTAGCGCGACGCTCGCGAGCGGCGATGTGCCGCTCGCCCGACAGACAGGCCTACATGTGAAGCCCGCCCGTGACGCCGAGAACCCGACCACCCGTTCCGCTTTGCTCGACGCGGCCGAGCGCATCATGCTCGAGGAGGGCTATGCCGCCGTCAGCTCCCGACGCCTCGGCACCACGGCGGGCGTGAACCCCGCGCTCGTCTACTACTACTTCGGCAACATGGACAATCTGTTCGTCGAGTTGTTCCGGCGCGGCGCCGATCGCAGCTACGAACGTCAACTGCGCGCGCTGGCATCGCCGCAACCGCTGTGGGCACTGTGGGACGCCATCAACGACCAGTCCCAGACCGCGCTCACCATGGAATTCGTCGCGCTGGCGAATCACCGCAAGGCGATTCGGGCCGAGATCGCCGAGTCCTCCCGTCGATTCCGCGCGCTCCAGCTCGATGCCGTGTCCTCGGCGCTGGCCGATCACGGCGGCGCGGGCTACAGCCCGGGTGCGCTCATCCTGCTGATGTCGAGCGTCTCGCGCTTCCTGCGCATGGAGGAGGCCTTCGAGGTCGACACCGGCCATGCGGAGGTCGTCGAACTCATCGAATCGTTCCTGCGCGAGGTCGAAGGCGAGCGCGTGAGGTAACCCGCCTCTCCGCTGCGGGAACGTTCCTTCCGGCTTCGCTCGATTTCGTTCCGGCGGGCGAGTCCGAGTGGTAGCGTCCGATCGACAGTAACATGGTTACTACTCGAGAAAGGCGCCCTCACCTCGGGCGACGACTGCATACATGAGCACTATTTCTGCCCGTGCGCACTGGCGCGCCGGACTGATTCTCGTCACCGCGTTGCTGGTGTCGATGGGCGCGGTGAGCGCGCACTCCCAACCGGCCGCGAGCCGGGTCGACTGCCTGCCGGGATCCGCGCCCGAAACCGGCCTGCAGGGCGACGTTCCAGCGGCCGATCGCGACAGCGGACGGTCCCGCGAGGGATTCCGGTGCAACATGCGGCTGCTCGGCGCGGCGGGCGGTCGCGGCGGTGGCATCACCTCGGTCACCTTCGAGCACTGCGCCTACGTCGGCACGTTCTTCCCCGGTGACCTGCTCGGCCCCGACGCGGGCGTCCACGTCCTGGACGTGCGCGACCCGTCGGCGCCGGTGCACACCACCACGCTGACCGAGCCGGCGATGCTCGCCGGCACGTGGGAGAGCTTGAAGGTCAACAAGACCCGCAAACTGCTCGTCGGTGCGGGGGTGCCCGCGCTGGTCGGTGCCGGCCTGCTGTCGATCTACGACATCAGCGACTGCGCGCACCCGCGCCTGCTCAACCCCGGTACCGGTTCGAATCCGCTGCTGCCGCTGCCGATCACGGCGCACGAGGGTGGTTTCTCCCCGGACGGGCGAACCTATTGGAGTTCGGGCACGGCGCCCGGCCTGCTCAGCGCCGTCGACCTGACCGACCCGGCGAATCCCCGGGTGGTGTGGCAGGGGATGCCGGGGATGTCCATGCACGGGCTCGGCGTCTCCCCGGACGGCAACCGCCTCTATCTGGCGAACAACCTCGGCGGAATGAAGGTGCTCGACATCAGCGCGGTGCAGCGGCGCGATCCGTCTCCGCAGGTTCCCGAACTGTCGGACATGACCTGGTCCGACGGGTGGGCCACCCAGCACACCGTTCCGGTGACCTACGGCGGAGTGCCGTATGTGTTCGCCGTCGACGAGGCGGGATCGGGCGGTGTGAAACTCATCGATGTCTCCGACGACCGTCAGCCGAGGATCGCCGGGTCGATCAAGCTCGAGATCAATCTGCCCGAGAACCAGGACTCGATGCTCGCCTCGGCCGCGGGCGGCTCGTTGTTCGCCTACGACGCGCACTACTGCGCCGCCGACCGGCCCGCCGACCCGACCGCCCTCGCGTGCGGCTGGACCTCGTCGGGAATCCGCGTGTTCGACGTACGCGATCCCGGTGCTGTCCGGGAGATCGGTTACTTCAATCCGCCCGCGCGGACCGGCGAGAACGCCCAGCTCTGGAATTCCCCGCACGCGCTGGCCTCGATCATCGGCGTGCCGGTGCTCTCGGCGCCCGCGGTGGTCCAGTCCATGTTGCGCGGCGTGTTCGACCCCGCCCAGGCGCTGAGCGCGCGCAGCGGCACCCTCGCCCTCGGTGATCTGTCGACCGACTGGTGCTTCTCGCCACCGGAATGGCGTGGCAACCAACTCTGGACCACATGCGCGGACAACGGTTTCCTGGCGCTCGAGCTCTCGCCCGAGGTCTACACTCCGCCGCCGGACCAGGACTCGACGACCGGATCATGAGACGGCACAACGCTTTCCGATACGCCGGATTCGGTGCGCTGGCGATCTTGCTGCTCGCCATGGGAGCGGCGCTACGGCCTGCGCTGCCCACGACGACGAGCGCGCCGAAGGTGCTCAGTGAGACCGAGATCGGTTTCATCCAAGACATGCTGGCCCACCACACCCAGGCGATGCTCCTCACGCAACGACTGGACACCGGCGCCGACCCGTTCGTCGTGGGACTCGCCCGTCAGATCGCCGACGAGCAGCGCACCGAATCGGGCATGTTCCTCGGCTGGCTCCGGTTGGCCGGCGCACCGGTCACCAGCGACCGGGCCATGGCGTGGCTGCCGGATGACCTCCACGGGCAACGACATTCGGCAGGACAACCGATGCCGGTGATGCCGGGCACTGTCACGGCCGCCGAGCTGGACCAGCTCTCGGCCGCGCGTGGCACCGAGGCCGAGATCGTCTTCCTGCGACTGATGCTCAGACATCACGCGGGTGGCGTCGACATGGCCGCGGCGGCCGACGCCGTGCTCACGGGCGGCGAGGTCGAACGCTCGGCACGCGAGATCGTGCGCACTCAGGGCCAGGAGATCGGCCTGCTTTCCCTCCTACTGGAACGGCGCGGGGTCGACCCGTGCCAGGACGACACGATGAAGGTTTCGACATGCCGATGATGACCCGCCGCGCCCTACTCGGCGGTGCCGCAGGCGCCGGACTACTGCTGGCCTCCGCCCGCGGCGCCGCCGCCGCTCCCGGGATCGCCGCCCGCAGCGGCGGGATCCCACTCACCAGGGAGGAACGCCGGGCGGTGGTGATCGGCTCGGGCTTCGGCGGCGGCGTCGCCGCCCTGCGCCTGGCCCAGGCAGGTGTTCCGGTGCTGCTGCTCGAACGCGGCCGACGCTGGGCCACCGGGCCCAACTCGGAGACCTTCCCCCGCGCCACCCAGCCGGACAAGCGGTTGCTGTGGCATCGGTCCAGCCCGACACTCTTCGGCACACCCCTGATCTTCGACCGCTATGCCGGACTGCTCGAAGCGGTCTCGGGCACGGGGATGACCGCGCTGTGCGCGGCCGGGCTCGGCGGCGGATCGCTGGTGTACCAGGGCATGTCGCTGCAACCGACGCGCGAAGTCTTCGAGACGCACTTCCCGGCCGGGATCGACTGGGAGCGCATGGACCAGGTCTTCTACCCGAGGGTGGCGCGGATGCTCGGCCTGGCCACCGCGCCGGACGAGCTGGTCGACAGCGCCCCCTACGCGGCGGCGCGGATCTTCGCGGAGCGCGTGCGCGGCGCCGGACTGCCGCTGTCGAAGATCCCCATGCCGATCGACTGGAACTACGCGCTGGCCGAGCTGCGTGGGGAGATGAAGCCGTCCTACACCAACGGCGACGGCGCGATGGGGGTGAACAACGGGGGCAAGAACTCCGTCGACGTCACCTATGTCGCCGCCGCCGAGGCGACGGGCATCGTGGACGTGCAGACCCTGCACGAGGTCACCGACATCGAGCGGGCTCCCGACGGCCGCTGGGTGGTGCGGGTCGACCGCATCGACACCGGCGGCGTGGTCCTGGAGAACAAGGTCATCACGACGCCGACCCTCGTGCTGGCCGCAGGCAGCCTCAACACCACCCGCCTGCTGGTGCGCGCCGGTGCCAAGGGCGCGATTCCCGACCTGCCGGACGAACTGGGGAAGGGCTGGGGTACCAATGCCGACCGGATCTATGTCTGGCGGGATCCGTCGGCGAATTTCGGTGCGGCCCAAGGTGGCCCGGTCGTCTTCGGGAGCAAGAACTGGGACGATCCGCAGGCGGCGTTCACCTTCATCCAGGCGTCGATCCCGCCGCTGTCGCTGGACGCGGGCAGCACCATGCTCGTCGGGTACGGGGTGAGCGACGGACGCGGCGACTTCGTCTACGACCCCGGATCCGACGACGCGCGACTGCGCTGGCCCCACGAGGGTGACCGAGGCATCCAGGCGCACATCGATGCCGCGATCCGCCGTGTCGCGGGCCCGAGCGCACACCTGATCGACACCAACGCGATCTTCCCCTCCACCTGGCATCCGCTGGGCGGGGCGAACATGGGCAGTGTGTGCGATCTGGAGGGCCGGGTGCGCGGCCAGCGGGGCCTCTACGTCCTCGACGGCGCCCTCATGCCCGGCAATACCGCCGCGTGCAATCCCTCCATGACCATCGCCGCGGTGGCCGAGCGCGCGCTGGATGTCCTGGTGCGCAACGATGTCGGTGTCGTGATCTGACGGGCAGCTAGCCGGGGTGTCGCCCGGATCCGTCGGAGGTGATCGCGGCGCGGGCCGCGAGAAAGTCGTCGACGATCCGGGCGCAATCCTGGCGAGTCGATTCGCGCAGGCCGAGCAGTTTGGCGAAGACGAGCGGGCCGACCAGCTGCGACAGCGCGAAGTAGGTATCGAAGTCGCCCAGTTGCGCACGGGCCTCCGGTGTTTCGAGCACCTGGTCGAACGGTGCGCGGTACTGGTCGATGAGGCGCCTGCGCAGCGAGGTGATGGCGGGGCTGTCGGCCGTGCGGTCGGAACCGGTCGCCAACCACGCCAGGGTCGACACCTGCAGGGGAGTGTCCCTGATCGCGTCGGCCTGACGCGCGAGCAGAGTGATCAGCCGGTCGCGCAGCGGGCCTTCGGGTGGGGTCTGCACCGCCGAGGGCAGCAGGCGCTCGATGGTGGCCGCCCGCAACTGGACCGCGTTGTCGAAATGCCGGTACAGGGTGGTCCTGGCGACTTTGGACAGTTTGGTGACGCCCTCGATGGTCACCGCCTCCAGGCCGCCGTTCTGCAGCAGGGTGGTGGCGGCCTCGAGCAGCCGGGCACGTGACCGCACGCGGCGCGGGTCGACCTCGTCGGCGTCGAAATCACTCATATGGCCCAGTATTCCGCTGTCGACCATCTCGTAGGCCTACCTCCCGGCGCATACTTATGCTACATCTTGTAGCGAAGCGATACTGATAGTAGCGGAGGACAGATGGTTTCCACCGGACGTGCCCGATTGTCTTCCGTCCAGCGCCGCCTGCTGACGTTGTCTTGTCTCGCCGTGGTTCTGGTCACCGCTTCGATGGCCGCGCTGTACACCGCGCTGCCGCAGATCGCGGCCGATACCGGCGCCAGCCAGGCCGAACTCACCTGGATCGTCGACGGTTACACGCTGGCCCTCGCCTGCCTGGTCCTGCCGGGCGGTGCGCTGGGGGACAGGTACGGCAGGCGCATCGTCCTCATCGTCGGACTGGTGATCTTCGCCGTCGGTTCGGCGGCGCCCCTTGTGCTCGACAGCCCGCTCTGGCTGATCGCCACGCGGGTGTTCACGGGAATCGGTGCGGCACTGGTGATGCCGTCCACGCTGTCGCTCATCACCGCCGGCTTCCCCCTGGAACGCCGGGGCAGCGCGGTCGGATTGTGGGCAGGAGTCGCCGGTGTCGGCGCGATCCTCGGCATCCTCGGCTCCGGTGTGCTGATCGAAAACTTGTCCTGGGTCGCGATTTTCGTCGGGATGGCGATCGCGGGCGCGCTGCTGTCGGTAGCCGCGTGCACCCTGCCCGAATCGGTCGACACCTCGCGGTCGGCGATGGACCCACTCGGTACGGTGACCAGCGCTCTGGCCATCGGCGCGATCGTCGTGGCCGCCATCGAGGTACCCGCGCGGGGGTGGCTCGATCCGTTGGTGCTCGGTGCGACGGTCGCCGGTGTGGTCCTCGGTGTCGTCTTCGTCGTTGTCGAGAAGCGGGTGGCGCATCCGCTGATCGATGTCGGGCTGTTCGCCGACCGGGGTTTCGGCAGCGGCACCGCGATCGTGACGGTGCAGTTCCTGGTCACCTTCGGGCTGTTCATGCTGATCGTGCAATATTTTCAGCTGATCCTCGGCTACCGTCCGCTGGTCTCGGCACTCGCGCTCGCACCGATGGGCCTACCGATGGTGGTGATCTCCGTGATCGCACCCCGGCTCGCGACGCGGTTCGGGCTCCGGGTTCCCGCCTTCGCCGGTCTCGCGTCGATCGGTGCCGGGATGTTTCTCATCGCGCAGGTCGATGTGCACACCTCCTACCTGGACGTCCTCGGTCCGCTGCTGCTGATGAGCGCCGGAATCGGGCTGTGCACCGCGCCCGCGACCGCCGCCATCGTCGACGGCACACCCGTGGCGAAACACGGTGTCGCCGCCGCGGTCAACGATGCCGCACGTGAAGTCGGCGCCGCCGTCGGCATCGCCATCTCGGGCAGTGTGCTCGCCGCCGGATACGGCGAGCGGATCGCACCCGCGCTGCCGAGCCTTCCCGAGACCGCCCGCGAACCGGTCGGTGATTCGCTCGCGGCTGCCCTCGAGGTGGTCGCGCGGGCGGGACCGGTCGCCCAGCAACTCGGCGACTTCGCGAAATCCGCGTTCCTGCACGGCATGCGGGAATCCGCGATCGTGCTGGGATTCCTGACGATCGGTGCGGCCGTCCTCATCGCCGCGTGGGCCCCGGGCCGCCGTCCAACCGCCGATGCCGTGGACTCCGACGAGGACGTCGGCGGCCTCGAGCCAGGGGCTCGGAACGGTGTGGTCGAGATCGCGAAGGAGTAGTGGCTACGCCGGTTCCGTACAGGTGTCACGGTGGGCCTCTGGCCTTCACCCACGGCCAGGAATTCCTCGAGCGGCGAAGCTCAACGGCAAACGCCGGCGCGGCTCCACCCGTCGCACGCCGAATCTCTGGGCCCTCGCCCACGGCGAACTCGACGGACAACCCGAACGTCGCCGTCAGCACGCAGCGATGGACCTACGCATCGAACAATGAAGGCCGCCAAGACAATCCGGTATCGACGGTGCTCACGAAGGACCGCCCACACCGGCGGAACCCGGCTCGCTGGCATCACCGCGTCGCTGAACCGGACCACGGGCGGGTGTGAAGTATCGGGAAAGCGTGCCGATACTGATCGCCGCCTCGGCTGCGAT
Source organism: Nocardia rosealba (assembly GCF_020216065.1). GTDB lineage: Bacteria > Actinomycetota > Actinomycetes > Mycobacteriales > Mycobacteriaceae > Nocardia > Nocardia rosealba. The sequence goes on along the minus strand of NZ_JAIWNA010000002.1, from coordinate 1,039,378 downwards.
TCGATTGGGCGAGACGTATGTGATCCCTGGTTTGAAGTTGTCCGCCGCCCGAAAAGGAGTGGAGCCGACCCACGACAGCGCGTTGGATGACTACCTGCGGCGACCGCCGCGCGGCCCGCGAACACCGATGACCGAGGAGTACATGATGCCGAAAGCCACACTGCGGGGCGTGACTCTGGACTGCGCTGATCCCCGGGCTCTTGCCCGGTTCTACCAAGAGCTGACGGGCATGCAGCTCGGCTACGACGCCGACGAATTCGTCGCTCTGACCGATGGTTCGGGTTGTGACCTGGGCTTCCAGCGGGTCACCGGATACCGGGCCCCCTCGTGGCCCGGCCAGGACGTGCCGCAGCAGTTACACCTGGACTTCAAGGTCGAGGACCTCGACGCGGCGGAGAAGTCTGCGTTGGGTCTCGGCGCGGTCAGGGTGGACCACCAGCCGAGCGTCGACCGGTGGCGGGTGCTGCTGGACCCGGCCGGTCACCCGTTCTGTCTGGTCGTCGGCTGATAGAGGACGTCAACGACGAGTCGCCGACGTGCCGAGGACTGGAACTATTGCGGGTCGGGATCTACGTGGACGTGGAGGAATCCTTGGTCGAGAAGACTGGAGCGGTCTGCTTTGCCGCCTGATCGGACCCATTGACTGGACACGGCATCCAGTACAGCGGTCGCGGCGTTGATCAGTAGATCTGCTGCGTACGCGTCGATCTCGACGCCCGGGCGAGCCTGGAGCGCGTCACCGACTCGCCCTCGCCACTCTGCTCGTCGTTGGTGGAGTCGTCCTATCAGTGCGGGGGTGGCCTCGATCAGCCGCAACGTAACCAGGACCTGCTCACTGGCATGGATCTCGCCCAGCCGGGCGCGGAGTACGTGATGGAGAGACTCCCAGGGGCTTTCGCCCGCAGGTCGAGCGGCGATGTCGGCGACCACGTCCGCGCCGGTGAGGTCTATGCCATCGAAGACGACGTCATCCTTGGTCGGGAAGTACCGGAAGAAGCTGCGCTTGGTCATGCCGGCTGCATGTGCGATCTCATCGACAGTCGTGTTCTCGAAGCCCTGGCGGGTGAACAAGTCGATGGCTACCTCGGCGATCTCGGCCCGCACGGCTCGCCGGGTCCGTTCCCTCAGTCCCTCACTCATGCACTCAGACTAAGCTGTACACTTGATGACTAAAGTGTCACCAAGTGTCAGAATCTCGGCGAGCGGAGTGATGGTTGTGGATGGCAAGACCGTGCTGGTGACCGGAAGTACCGGAGGGATCGGTAAAGAGACAGCGCGACAGTTGGCCGAAATGGGCGCACGCGTGATCCTCGTCGGGCGCGACAAGAACCGCGCTGATGCCGCCGTGGAGGAACTCCGCGCCTCCAGTGGGAACCACCGAGTCGAGGCGATAACTGCCGACCTGTCCCGGCTCGGCGACGTGAAGCGCCTCGCCGAGGAGGTCAGCACCCGGAGTCGTGGCGTCGACGTGCTGATCAATAACGCGGGAGCGACCAGATCTCATCGTGAGATAACTGAGGACGGTATCGAGACAGCGTTCGCGGTCAACGTGGTCGCGCCGTTCTGCCTCACGCACTGGCTGATGCCGGCCCTGACATCCTCGGGTGCGGCCCGGGTCATCAACATCACCGGCGGCATCCCGAAGGGCCGGATCGATCTGGACAACCTCCAGGGTGAGAAGTCCTACGTCGGCTTGTCCTTCTACAACCAGACCAAGCTGGCCCAGATGGCGATGAGTTACCGCTTCGCCCAGGAGGTCGAAGGGGCACCGGTGACGCTGAACGTGGCCTACCCCGGACATGCGTACACCTCGATGAACAGGGACCTCACCATCGGCACCTACCCACCGCTGGCGCGTCCGATCGTGCCGCTGCTGCGGCTGGCGATGCCGGTGGTCTATGGCCACAAGGCGCTGCTCAGGGCCACGCGGTCCAGCATTCATCTCGCGACCAGCCCCGAGGTCCGCAACACCAACGGCGCCTACTTCAACACCAAGGCCATCCCGACCCCATGGCCCGACGCTGTCCTGGACGAACGCATCCGCAACGCGATCTGGAAACTGTGTGAAACGCACCGCGCCCGGTTGGGTGCATCGTGACGTCGTTTGCGCCCCGCGCCACCCTCAACCACTACGACGCCGACCACTTCACCGTCTATCACCCGCCGGTAGTGGAGGAGATCCTCATCGATCAGATCGACTTTCTCACCACCCACCTGCTGTGACGCCGAGCCGGCGCGGGACTGCAGGTTATCGGGCGGGATATTCACCGGGAACGGAGCTGCCGGTTGGCTGAGCGGGGCGATGTCGGCGACCCTCACCAGATTCGTTGCGGCGGTGGTGAAGTCGCGATCGAACCGACAGGTGACGACGGCAATCCGCACGGAAGCCGGCTCAGGAATCGGTGCGCTTGATCAACCGTCGGGGATCGAAATCCATCACGCTCCATACCCGCTCGACGACGGGATGGGCGTTGACCAGCCGTATCGACCGGTGTGCACGCTGGGACGGATCCATGCCCGCCAGTACCGCCGAGGCGCGCACACTCAGGAACGCCAGACCGCTGACGTCGAGGTCGGCGCCCTCGCTCGGCAAGACCTCGAGCGCGCCGATCAGGGCGGGAATGCTGAATTGATCGATCTCGCCCTCCAGGAAACGGTGGCCGTCTCGCCAATGCATCCCGAACGTCGTGGGGACCCGGGAGGGGCCGTGGCGCAACGGGTGTACGGCCATGACCGCGCCCAGATCCTCGCCGGTCGCGGTGAGGTCGTAGGCACACATCGCGGCTACCGGGTTACCGCCGGCCATGAATGCGTCCGCGACGTGTTCCCACCGGAGGTGACCGGGACGGCGTGCGGGATCGAGGTTCAGGGCGGTGATGTCGGTGAAGACGCGAATGCCCGCGAAACCCGCGTCGAGGGCCGATGCGACTTCGCCCCGGAAATGAGCAAGCTGGGCTTCGGCGTCGATCGGCGCGGACAAGTCGTAGACCTCCCCGAGGGAGGTATGGGTCAGCTCGTAGCCGGCATCGGCCGCGGCGAAAGCGGCTCGCAAGCGGCCACCGGCATCGTCGTCGTCGGTGACCGCGAGCAGCCGCTGCCCGAGCGCGGCACCCTCGAGCAGCCATTCCACGGCGGCGCGGTCGCGTTCAGCGCGGGTGGTATACGCGACGCAGGCATGATCGTGGCAGCCGCCGCTTCGCTTATCGATCAGTGCACCAGCCGCCCTGGCCACCGAGGTACCGCGCGCGGGCGCGGAGAGATCGATCGACATATCTCAGATTCCTTCCCTCAGGTCAGGGGAGGGGATTTCGCACCACACGTTCTTGGCGTGCCCTGCCGGGTCGGGTTCGATGCCCCATCGGCTGCCCAGTGCCGCGATCAGGATCAAACCACGTCCACCGACCGCACTTCCGCGGTCGGTGCCCAAAACCGGTCGGCGCGGGCTGAGGTCCTCGGCCTCGATCTTCACCGTCCCCTCGGTCTGGGACAGACGGATCCGGAACGCGGTGTGCGCGTGGGCAACTGCGTTGGCGGCGAGTTCGGAAACGACCAGGGCGGCATCGTCGATGACCGCGGGGCCGTGCTGCCATTCCCCCAGCCTGCCGGTGACGAATCGGCGCGCGGCGCTGACGGCGCTGGGTACCGGCAGATAGGTTCGAGAATCGCTGTCCGGGTCGGCGCTCGGCCCGAGTTCGGGCTGGGCGGCGGTGTAGCTGTCGGGAGCGACGATCTCGGAATGATGGGCGCACACTTGCTGCAGGCGCACCAGATCGTCGGCGCCGGCGAGCATGTCACGCGGATAGGCACAGTAGAGCAGGAACCGATGGCTCTGAGCCAACTCGTTCCACATCGCTTCGAGCTCGATCGCAGCGGCCGGATCGCCGTCGGCCCACAGCAGCGCCACCATCTCACCGAACGCGCGCACGGAACGCCCACCCGCACTCGCAGCGGCGATGACCTCGCCGATCACTTCGGCGAAACGAGCCCGGTCGAGCGCGCCGTCGACGGTGAAGCTCGCCAAGGTCTGCGCGGCATCCAGGGCTCGATAGCGGCCGGCCGCGGTCAGGGCGGCCAAGTCCAAGCCGTGCTCGCTCAACCGCGTCGCGATGGCTTCGCGATGTGCGGGTGTGGCGATCACCACGGCCGCACCGTCGGTGTCCAACCCCTGCCCGAGGAAGTCGCTGACGTTGCGGGCCAGCTCATCCAGTCCGTCATAAATGCTCACGACGTGGTCGTGCGGTGAAGCCACCCCAGCCTGGACACTCATAAGGACGAGGCTACGGTATCCGGCCGGTCACCGGCACCGCGATTCCGAGCGGAGTGGAGCTGCGTGGGCCCGGCGAGGCTGCAGACGCCTCGGGCCCGGGTGGCCTCCGCTGATGTCGTCGGTTTCTCGAGGATCTCTCAGATTGAGTGGTGTTGAACCCCACGCGCTCTGCCTGCGGTTTCGCGACTCGCACGCTTGTCCTGATGCTGACCGCGGTCGGCTTCACCGACACCGGGCTGTACCTGCTGTTCGGTGGCTGCGCCGGGAACGGCAGGTTGATCGGCAATCAGGCTCGAAACCGAGCACCAAGACCGGACTGGGTGACGAAACCTCGTTGACGGCGTGTCATTCGGGGCCTTCGTGGGAGTCGGCGCACACTACAGCACACGCATCGATCGCGAAGATTTCATACAGAAGGGCCTTCTGGATGAAGACATCGATTCTCGACCTGCTCGGACGAATTCGCGTCGGAAAAACGGTGCTCGCGTTGGTCGCGAGCACGCTGTCGGTGATGGCGGCTGTGCCCGGCCCGGCGATGGCAGCGCCCGCCGATTCCTTCACGTCCGCCGATGTCGGCTTCGCGGAAGGCTCAGGTGACGGTGCCGACATCGTGCGGCGTCTGCCCGCCATGCAGTCCGCGGTGGCGCCCAAGGTTCCGCTGCTGCGCCTCGACCTCGACTGGTGGTCTGTCGAACCGGCCCGTGGGGCGCCGCTGCGGTGGGACCGGTTGGATCCGGTCGTGGATGCCGCCGCTGCCCGTGGAATGCGGGTTCTGCTCGTTCTCGCCTACGCGCCGCCGTGGGCGAACGGCGGTCACAGCGGCGACAAATGGTTCCCGACCCGCGACCAGGACTGGACCTCGATCGTGGATCGCACGGTCGCGCACTTCGGCGGCAAGGTCCAGGCGTACGAGGTCTGGAACGAACCGAACTTCGTGAACTTCGCCAACTTCGTCGGCGACCGCAAAGCGCGTTACTGGCAGCTCGTCAAACTCGCCTACCCGCGGGTGAAGGCGCGCTGTCCCGGGTGTGTTGTTCTGGCCGGGGCTTCGGGGGCGGGAACGGTGCAGGGCGGGACCAATCCGAACGCGCCGTCGGTCTGGTTGGACTGGGCGTACAGCCGTGGGTATCGCGGCTATTTCGATGCCGTCGCGCACCACCCGTATCCGGCGTGGAACTCGGGCAAAGGCCCTGCCGACCCCGAATGCGTCAATCGTTGGTGGAACATGTTCGGGCCACCCTCGGAGTCCACGCCGTGTGGTGAGCTCGCCCTGGTGCACTCGGTGATGGTTCGCCACGGCGACACCGCGAAGAAGGTGTGGGCTACCGAATTCGGCTATCCGACAGCCGGACTCGCGGCCATCCCGAGCGCGAGCACCGTCAGCAAGTACCTCGTGCAGGGCGTCCGGATGTGGCGTGCGCTGCCATACGCGGGTCCGCTGATCGTCTACTCCTACCGCGATCGCTGCACCGCCGCCGATGATCCCGAGTGCCACTTCGGCCTGGTCACCACGACGATGGCGAGCAAGGAGCCGATTACCACCGATGTCAGCGCGGTGCTGCGTGGTGACGGTGTCACGCCGGTCCCGAGTTGGCCCGAGCGGTTGGCGGCGGGCGCGACCCTGCCCCGCGCGTCCGCGCTCCGGTCCCGCAACGGACTCTACGAACTGTGGCTACAGGGTGATGGCAACCTGGTGCTTTATCGGAACAGCGGGGAAGTGCTGTGGTCGACCGCGACGACGAACGGAGAGAATCTGGTCAACCAGAACGACGGCAACCTGGTCCTGTACACCGGCAGCGGGGCCGCGGCATGGTCGTCGAGGACGTGGACCATGGGCCCGTCGACGTTGGTCCTGGAGGACACCGGCAATCTGGTGCTCTACCGCAACGACGGAGGAGCGATCACCTGGTCCACGGGAACGGCACAGGGATGACCGAAGCCTGGAACTTCATCGAGGCCCGATTCCGCGGCGGATCCGCGCTGACTCGCTGTCGACCATGAGCGACACGGCGGGGGAGTCTCCACGCCGGGGCGAGCAGGTCGTTCGGAGTTCTGTCAGGCGGATCTAGCCAGGGTCGGATGGTGCCGCTTGGTGTCGGTGGCGGGGAGTTCGGTGGATGGGGTGTTGTCGAAGCTGCGAGCGATCATCGCCGAGCGCAGTTGCCACAGTCCTGACACTGCGGTGGGGTCCAAACCTGTGATCTGGGCGATGCGGCGCAGGCGGTAGCCGACGGTGTTGGTGTGGATGTGCAGCAGGTGTGCGGTGCGTTGGCGGTTCATGTTGTTGGCGATGTGCACGCGCAGGGTTTCGAGGAGGAGTTCGGGAGTGCGTTCCAGGGGTGTCAGCAGTTCACCGAGCCTGGCCCGACCGGGTCCTGGTCGGGTCAGCTGGTATTCGAGGGCGAGGTCGTTGAAGTGGTACAGCCCGGCGGCGCTGCCCAGGCGGGCGACCATGTCGAGTAGTTCGTGCGCGCGTTCGACCGCGCCGGGGATTTCGGCGGTCTTCGCGGGTACCAGCGCGGCCAGCAGTCTGCGCAGCTTCCGTCGGGCCACCACGGTGGCGTCGAGGCGCGAGTCGTGCTCGCTGGGGTGTTTCGGAACAGACAGCGCCAGAACGGAATACGACTCGGCGATCGGGATCCGGCTTTCGCGGGACAGGGTCGATGTGGGCTGTCCGGCGAGTAGTGCGGAGGTGAGGGTGTGTACCGCGGTGTGATGTTCGGTGGCGACGTTGCGGTGTTCCCGCATGTAGGCGCGGGTAGCGGTGGTGCACAGCAGATCCGAAATGGTCATCGCGGTGCGGAAACTGTCGAGCATGGCTTTGCGGTCGAATTGCGCCTGGTTGTGCACGAGGTTCAGGCACAGGGCGACGCCCTCGTGGAAGGCGTGCAGGATGGCGTCAATCTCGGTATCGCGCAACAACTCAAGACCAAGATCAACACCGTCGAGCACCACGTTTCCACCATCGAGGACAAACTCGGCCTCGTCCAAGCCGACGACCCGGCCCGTCCACACGTCAACATCCGAGTCCTGGCCGCTTTGACCTACCTCCGCGGCAACCCACAATGAGACACCGCCACCGTCGCCCGGCCCTACACCGATGCCCGCGTAGCCAGAATCTGCGCGGGCACCGGCGAGGTGATGAAAATGATCATCGCCAGGTACCTCGGTGTGGCGTGAAACCGGAGATCGGCCGGTCAGAAGCGCGCGAGGTCATAGAGTTCGGCCCCGGAGGTGTCGAAGACCGACGCATGATCGGCATCCGAGAACACGACGAGGTAAGTGGCACGATTGGAGCTCTGTACGACGCGTAGCGAGTACCTGCCTTCGGCGTCGGGTTTGCTGGATATCGAGCACGTCATCGGGCCGCCGATGTCGAGCGGTCGACCGTTGCTGTAGTAGAACCCATCGCAAGCGCCGCCGTCGGAACCGAAGGTTTTGGTGCCGGTGCCGTCGGAGGCAGACCAGGTGCCGGACATCGTCTCGGCACCGCCGACCTGCTGCGTTTCTTGTTGGCTGGTCAGCTGGTTGGCGGAGAAACCGAGCAGCGCGACCACCCCGATGACGACGAATGTCGCGAGGACCGGGTGGCGCCGGGCCTGGTTGACGACCTTGTTCCTGACATTGACCGGGCCCGAGGCGTGAATATCGCCCGCTACACCGAAATTGCCGGAGTAGGTGCGCGACCCGGCATCGGACGGGACGGGAGACGGAGCCGGGGTTGCGGTCAGTCGCGCGAGTTCGGCGCCGAATCGGCTGTCGCCGGCGACCGCCGCCGAAATCGACCGTTCCACCGCGACCTGGGTTTCTGCGGACACCGCGCCGTCGGTGGCGCGGGCCTCGTAGAACAGTTGTTGCACGGCCGGGTCGCCGCCGAGCTTGGCGACAACTGCCTCGCGCACCCCATCGATCGCGAGGTCGAGCGCTCGGCCGGTGATTCCGTTGATAGGTTGGCGGACTCGGCCGGCCTTGCCGATCGCCCAGGCGACCAACATGGCCACGGCAATTTCCACGGTCATCGCGTATTCACCTTTCCCGAATTGCGGTGCGCGCCGCGGTGGTCCGCTGCGCGCCGGTTCAGCCCCATGTGCTGGAGTCCCAGTCGACGGCGTTGTCGATCTGCTGTGTGCCGTTGCGGCCCGCCTTGCCCCCGGTGTCCTTGCTGAATCCGAAAGTGCCGCAGTAGGAGTCCACGTCGGTGCGCACGCCGATGGTGTTGGCCGTCGACAGCGTTTCGAGGTCGTGGGCGGACAACAGGTCGTCGAGGGTTTCGTTCTGTTCCTCGTAGCTCATCGCCGCGAACTCGGAACAGGTCACCTTCGTCGGGTCCTGCCCGCACGAGACGGACGCCAGGACCAAGACGATGCCTACCGTCACCGTGGTGACGCGTCGGAATGTCATCGGCGATCCACTCCCGGTCATCGACTCAGGCCTGCGAAGAGGACGAGCCCACCCACGATGGGCAGCGCGTAGAACCAGTCCGTCATGAAGTAGCTGCCGCGCGAGAACGCGATATAGCCTCCGTATCCCACGGATATCAGCCCCAGCACGATCGCCACGATCGCGCCCGAACCGTAGAAATTGAATCCGGCTACACAGAGCGTGATTCCGAATACCGCTACGAACAATGCGTTGACATATCGCATTCGATTACCTCTTATCCGTTTCCGAAGGGCGGGGTGCGCATTCGAGTGCACCCCGCCCGGCGCCCGAATCGGCGGGCCTTCTCGTGACGACGCCGTGGGCGTTGCCGCATCGAGAATGCGCTGCTGCGGTGGTGTGGGGGCGTGTGGCGTGGAAACGCTGAAATGCGCTGAACGCCACTGGAAACGGAGAGGTAGCCCTCAGGCGAACAGGGTGGGGTTCCCCCAGGCCAGAGCCGGTAGCTTGCTTGGACGCCCGACGGCCGCACCCAATCCGGCGAGCATCGGATTGGCGACCGTGTCGGGACGATAGGCGACCAGGCGTAGCCGCAGGACATCGCTCACGTCGTAGCGGATCCGCGCCGGTTCACCGTAGGTCACCTCGACCTGTTTCTGCGCCTCGCCGTCGAGGAAGACCTGGAAGTAGCCGATCTGGCGCGCGTCGACGGCGTCGTCCAGGATTCCGACCAGGGTCTCGAACTCGTGGAACGACCGGCGCAGGTTGTACTCGATCGGGCTACGCGGGTCGCCACAGAAATTCGCACAGCGGTGAACAATGCTGTTGCCGTAGTGGATTCCGTTCAGATCGGCTCCGGTGATCTGCAGATCCGGTCCGCGCGTGATCGGGTCCAAAGCGTCGGTGAGCAGTCGTGCCTTGCGCTTGCGTGGTGCGACATCGGCAGGCTGTGTTTCGGTGCGTCGGGTACCGAACCGCGGCCCGACCCAGGTGCCACGAGGCGGCGCGGGATGTTCGGTGACTCCGCTGAGCGCCGCGAGCAGATCGTTGACGCCCTCGGTCGTGAATTCGCTGATCTCATACCGGGTGGTGGAATGAGCGGTCAGGAAGACCGGGACCTCGTCGACCGAGCGGCCAGGGAGGATGACCGGCAGAATTCGCCGGGTTTCCCTCGGACGATCCCTCGTGATGCCGTCGCGGATGATCGCCGCCTCGAACTGTGCGCCCCGCCCCTCGTCCGCGGCGGCGGTGCCGTCCGCACGGCGTTTGTAGGCGGGAGAGGCGATGACGAGCACGAAATCCGCCTCGGTCAGTTGCTCGATGGCCCACAGCGACCAGTCGAGGCGCTCCTTGTCGTCCCAGACGTCGAGCCGGACGTCGACGCCCGCCTCGCTGCGAAGGAACGTGCTGAACTCGCGTACCAGCTCCTTGTGCTCAGGTGAGTCGTGCGAATAGGAGACGAACACCCGTGGTGCGCTGTCCGAGGCCGGCGGGTCGGCCGAGTCCAGCTCGGTGCTCACTGGAGCGAGGTGGGCTGCTCAGCAGCCCGTGTCGGCGTCATCGTTGTCTTGTTCCTCATGTCGTCCCTTCTGATCGACGTCCCGAAGATGTTCTGCCCGAGTGGAATACGAATCGCGCGGCGCGCTCGCCACCCCGTGGCGAAGTCGGTGACGGGCCAGAATGGTAGGCGAGGTCGACCTCGTCGCGGATTGGATTCACCACGACAGATCCGCCACGGTGTCCAGAGCCCGCACCAACCGGGATCCCGCCGCGACGGTCAGATCCCAGGTGAGTGGCAGCGGAAGTATGCGGTGGTGGTGATCGACCGTGCGCACGGCCAACGCGATCGGCGCCTGGGTCGGGTACAGCAGCGGGAACAACAGCGTCAGCACGAGCGAATCGGTGCGCAGAGCGACCGCGATATGCACGACCCCTTCGACATCGGCGGTTCTCGGTGTGGATACCGATGCGCCGAGTGTTGCCGCGAGTCTGGCGCAGTCGCGTCCGATCGGCAGGATCTGCACCCGGGCGGGACGGACCTCGACCGTGCCCAGCGTGGTCGGCGTCGAGACGAAGACGGCCATGACGCCGTTGGGCAGGAGCACGTGGTGGTCTTCGGTGCGCTGATTCTGTCGGGTCACAATGGGCGTGACATACCTGCCCAGCCATGGCGTCAGGCGCAGGCAATCGGCGAACGCCACGAGGTCCGCGGCTGAGGGATGCTCGGCGCCCTCGGTGTGCGAGTGCACGATTCCCTTCAATTCGAGGTCGGGTTCGACCAACTCGACGCGCGTGAGGGCGCGCTGGAACGCCGCTGAGAAACGGAAGGTCGCCGTCGGCGAAACACCGTCCGGATCAGGAAGAAATGACGTGATCAGTGGCATTCCGAGCGGACCGAGCAACCCGCCACCACGTTCCGGTGGGTGGGCGGCAACGTGCTGGTCGATGGCGGTGAGGGCGGAGTCGACGATGGAGATGTGGCGGAACATCTGCCTTCACGCGCCCCGTTGGGCGTCGGGGCCGAAGTCGTTGCCGCCCGCGGGTAGTCGACGGCGTCGCGCAGCGGTTCGTGCGTGCAGCGGCACGGTCGTCACCTGCGAGAACTGGCGATCGAGTGGCTCGTCTGCCCTGTCCACCAGCAGAATTCGGCCGTCGGAGTCCAGCACCAGGCCGTACGGACGGAACGGATCGCACCTCGGCCGCGACCCTGCAGCATCGAAGGGGACGTCATCGTGGGATCTGGGTCTGCTCATCGCCTCGGACACAGGCGTCTCCTTCGGTAGACTGAACCGTCATGCCAGCACGGGCGAGGTGCGGGGCGCCCGGAGATCTGGAAAGCGCTCGAAAAGCCTGCAGGATGCTGCGCGGTCCCGAGCAGGAGGCTGACTGTGGGCAGCAAGAAGACAACGCCGAAGTTCGCGCGATTCGCCGCCGAGTTGAGAGCCGCCAAGCTACGCGCCGAGCGGACTTCCGGCCCGGTGGCATGCAGCAAAGTGGCCAAACTGGTCGGTGTCTCCGCCAGTAGCGTCTACGCCTACCTGCGGGGAGAGACCCTGCCCGATACCAAGCGCCTCGACGAATTGCTTGCGGCGCTGAATATCTCGGGTCCCGATGCCAAACGGCTGGCCGATCTGCGGGAATCGCTCGAGATGTGGCATCGGGGTGAAGGTGCGGGTATCGCGCGCGGCGCCGAGGACTGCCCCGAGACCGAGACGACCGCACGAGAGATGTTGCGGCACAACGACCTGCCGCGCGATATCGCCGTTCTGCACGGCCGGGAACGCGAGCTCGACGAGGTGATCACGGTGGTCGGTGACGGCGGCACGGTCTGCGTTCTGTCCGGACTCGGTGGAGTCGGCAAGACCGCGCTGGCGGTTCGTGCCGCGCGACACCTGCTGTCACGGTTTCCAGACGGCTGCCTCTTCCTAGACCTGCGCGGTTACGCGGCCGGGCCGGTCGTGGCACCGGCGGTAGCCGCGGGTGCGCTGTTGCGGCAGATGGGAGTTGCCGCCGAATCGATTCCCGCTCAACCGGACTCGCGGCTGTTGCTGCTGCGAGACAAGCTCGGTGCGGGAAAGTATCTCGTCCTGCTCGACAACGTCGTCGACTCGGCGCACATAGCGCCGCTGCTGCCGGGAGCGGGTGCCTGCGCGATCATCGTCACCAGCCGCGGCACGCTCAACGGACTCGACGAGGTGGATCGAGTGCCGATCGGTCGGCTGAGCGAGGACGATGCGCTCGCGCTACTCGATCGCCTCACCCGCGGGCTGCCTCCCGGGTGTGTACCGAGCGCTTCCCAGCGCGCCGCGATCGCGCGCCAGTGCCACGGCCTGCCGGTGGCGGTCCGGATCGCCGCGGCGATCCTGCGCAGCGAGATGTGGCCGACGGCCGAGCACGGCGAGCCACTGGTCGCGCTGGAGATGCTGCACGACGGTGACCGTGATGTCGAGTCGCTGTTCGAGTACTCCGTGGTCCGTCTGCCACCGGAATCGGCGCGGGCGTTCACGGTACTCGGCCTGCACCCGGGTACGAGTTTCGACATCGGGAGCGGCGCCGCGCTGATGGGCATCGAGCCCGCGGACATGTGGCGGCATCTGCGCCTGCTGATCGAGGTGAGTCTGCTCGAACCCGCCGCGCGCGGACGATACCGCTGCCACGATCTGGTCCGCGAGTTCGCGCGCCGCCGCGCCGCCGTCCACTGCGATCGGGCCACCGCGCGGGCGGCGCTGGTTCGTCTCGTCGAGCATTACACCGCTTTCGCCGACCGCATGGACAGAGTGCTGACCCCGTCCCGGCATCGCGGCGAGATGGCGCCTGGTCCGCGTCGAGTCGCGGCGACAGAACCGACGTACCAGGAGGCCATGCTGGCGATGACCGCCGAGCGTGACAATCTGGCCGCCGTGGCCCGCGCCGCGTTCGAACACGGCCTCGACGAGCAGTGCTGGCAGATCGCCTTCGCGGTGCGCGGGTTCGCGTTCATCGCCAAGGACATCGAATTGTGGACCGAGACCCATGAGCTGGCCGTCACGGCCGCCGTGCGGGCCGGAAACCAGTATGCGGAGGCTGTCACCTGCAACAATCTCGGGCTCGCCCTGATGACGGAGGGCGAATCCGCGGCGGCTGCCGTGCGTTATGAGCAGGCGCGGGCGCTGTTCGTGCGGCTCGGCGACCGGCACGGTGAACACACCGCGCTGGCCCATCAGGCGTGGGTGCATGTGCACAGGCGCGAGTTCGAGCAGGCGCTCGAGCTGAGTCTGCGCGCCCTCGCGTTCGCCGATCTGCATGGTGCGCCGCGAAATCGGGCCATCCTGTTGCGGGACACAGCCCTCATCGAGGTGAGTCTCAACAGGCATCTCGACGCCTTGCCGAGGCTGCTCGAAGCGGCGGAGATGTTCCGGACGTTCAACCTGTTCGCCGACGAGGCCATGACCGCGAACGTACTCGGTGACGCCTATCTGTCCCTCGGCGATTTCTCCGATGCCCGAGAGGCCTTCGAGCATGCTGTCGCCCTCGGGCAGATGGCCTGCAGCGCCGCCGAGCAGGCTCGTGGTCACGCCGGGCTCGCGAAGGTCGCCGACGCCCGTGGCGAACAGGCGGTGGCGCGACACCATCGGCGCAGCGCGATCGACCTGTCCACCCAGGTGGGCGACACCGTTCGGGTCACGGAGATCGTGGCCCGATCCGAGGCGGTCGAGGCTGCGCCGGCCTCGGCTGGAAGTCGGCTGGAAGACTCTGTAATCGCCTGAACGGCAACCCTATCCAGATTCGGGCGCGGCGTGGCTACCGTGAATTCCGTGAACATGGTGGCCACTCTCATCACGGCCGTGACGACCGTCGCGGTCGCCGGACTCGCCTATCTGCTCAACCAGCGCGGCCAGCTCGCCCAGGAACGGCGGCAGGCGCGACTGGTCAGGATCAGCAGGCAGATTCGTGAGCTGTACGGTCCGCTGCACGTCATGGTCGACATCAACGAACGCATCTGGGAGAAGCTGCGCGAAGCGCAGGTTCCCGCCGCGGCGCACCGTCGTCCTGATCTCGCCACCGAGACCTGGCGGCGGTGGCGAGACCACGCGTTGATGCCGGTGAACCGGGCGATGCGCGATCTGATCATCGAACACGCCGATCTCGTACCGGATTACGAGGTTCCGGAACCGCTGCTGAGGTTCTGTTCGCATGTCGCGTCCGTCGAGGTGCAACTGGCCGCCGAGTCCGACGGTGTGCATGTCCGCCCTCTGGTGCCACACCCGGGTGCCGCATACGTGCGCTACGTACGCGACACCTACGGACAGCTTAAAACCGAACAGCAAAAGCTGGTTCGTACGGCGCACTAATTCCGACCGTCCAGAATTCATTTCCGGGCGGTATCGGTTTGGGGTGCGCAATATCGCCGAAACGGCTGCGGCAGAACGAATAGTGCCGTATTCATCTACCCGGTGAACCTTGCCCGGCAACGCTGCCGCGAACCGGCTCACCACCGTCTTGAATCTGGACTGGAGCATGTCTTGAGTTTCATCAAAGCGAGGCCGTCGCGATGGCTGGCCGTGACAACGGTTTCAGCTTTGCTGGTGGCCGGCCTCGCGAACGCCGAGGGAGCACTGTCGTTACTGGAACGGTTCACCTCGGCAGACGAGCGTGCCCTGCCCACCGTCTCCCCGACATCGGCGCTTCCCTTCGCTTCCACGTCGAGCCTCGCCCCATCCCCGGGGGTCGCGCCTTCGACAGGTGCCCGCGCGGACGGGTGGTACGAGTTGACCTCGTACCGAGCCGTCTCCTGGAACAACGGTTTCGACCCGGTCGATCCAGTTCGAATCGGATCGGCGAGCTTCCCGAGCAGCATTGTCGGCTACTACCCGTCCACGTCGTCGGACCCCATGAATCGCGCGATCTGGACGATCGGCGGCACATGCGATCGGTTTTCGGTATGGATCGGCAAGGACGCTGATTCCGGTTCGTCCGACGGAATCGGTCGATTCGTCGTGCAGGCCGATGATCATGAGGTCTTCACCGGCGAGATGACGATGGCCGACGGCGCCCGCGAGGTCGCCGTCGACATTTCCGGTGCCATCCGGCTGACGTTGTTCGATACGAGAAGGCCCCAGGATGCGAAGAATGCGTGGGGCCGGCCGAGGGTGCATTGCACGGAGCCGCCCGGGCGTAAGCGCTGAGACCGAGTCGGTAGGAATTCGTTCGCACCGGATAAAACTTTGGCAAACCAGCAGCAGAGTGCGTCCCACCGCGCTGCGGAAAATGGAAGAGAAAAATGAACCCACGGATCGGAACAATCGAAAGAGACCGCGCGCTGGGGCTCCTCAACGAGCATCAGGCAGCCGGGCGCATCGACCTCAGGGAATTCGATCTGCGGGCGCAAAAGATCACCGCTGCCGCCACCCAGGCCGACCTGGACGCCATCTTCGCGGATCTGCCGTCGCCGGTGAGCAACCGACGTAATCCATTGCTGCTCGCCACCGTCGCGTTGGGGATTACATGCGTCGTGCTGGTCGGCGCGGTAGTGGTACTTGCCTCGCAGCGGTCGTCCGCACCGGCGAACGACACGGCGGCGCCGGTTTCGGTGACCGCCCCGCGTCCGAGCGCTGTAGCCGCCGCGCCGACCACTTCCCGATCCGGCACATCGACATCGACATCGGCTGCCGGGTCGACCTCGGGAGCTCTGTCGGACGTGAGCACCGATGCCGTGCAATACGTGATGGACTTCAAACCTTTGTCGGGTGGGGAGTCCGCGGATCTCGAGTTCGGGCCGAGCCGGGTGTCGGGAACTTCCTACAGCCGCTCTGTTCTGCTCTCGCCCTACCGGAAGGAAATGGCGTTCGTCGAGTACGACCTCGGACGCAAGTTCACCCGCCTCGACGGTGTGCTCGGCGTACAGGACGATTCGACGCCGAGCGACATAGCCGTGCAGTTCCAGATCTACGCCGACGGAACGCTACTCACCGACGTCCTCGTGAAACTCGGTGCCTCTGTGCCGATCCATCTCGAATTCGACAAGCCGTTGCGTCTGCGCCTGCAGGTGACCGATACCACCGGGGGTGCCTGCGTGGGAGTCTTCGGAGATCTGCGCGCTACCCGGTAGCGGATGGTCAGCTGGGGTCCTGTTCGACTGACTCTCGGCCAGATCCTCCACCAGCTCGGTCACATCGGCGTCGCCGGGACTGCGTCGTCCGACGGCCGCGCGCAGGTCGGCGACGAACGAGCGTGACTGCGGGCCGGTCTCTTTCCGGGTAGATCCGTCGCGAGGCCGGATCGGTGAACCATCGGTAGATTGAGCTTCTCGCGCGACCGTGGTGCGCGGAAGGGTCGCCGAGCATCGCGACCGCGAGCGGGTTCTGGGCAGAACGGTGTGCAAGTCAGTACTCACCATCGCCGGGGTCGCGTCGATTCACTTGACAGCGACCAGCTTCGATGTCGTCAACCTCGATGTCCAGGTGGACGCGGACCGTGCCGATCTTGGGCTTGGCCACTCGGTAGAAGGTCAGACACGGTCTGTCGTCGAACCTTTGGCCCATGGTTCACACATCCCGGATCGTCGCCATGTTCGGCTGCGGCAGCTCCTCTGGCACAGCTCGAATCTTGTGGGCGCTGGGAGAGACTCGTCGTCCACAACGTGTCCACAGGGTGGCATGATGCGACAGCATGGACAGTCACAGCGCTATCGTCGGTGCGCAGCTCCGAGCTGCCCGCGAGGCTGCAGGCGTGTCGTTGGCTGCGTTGGCAAGCCGGATACACCGAGGGAAGTCGGCGTTGGCCTACTACGAGGCCGGGGAACGAACACCGCCTCCGGATGTCATAGGTGAACGTTCGTGCAGGTCAGAGAGATTGCTACAGTGTGGCGTGCCACGCATCGTCCCCAACACAACTCACCGCGATCGCCTCGGGGGTGTCATCGCGAACGCAATTGAGGATCTGCGTGAATCACGCCTCGAGACCGCTGTTCGGCTCGGCGTCAATGAGGCCGACGTACCGTTGCTCGTCGCGGGTGGACGAGGGCGTTACACCGTCGACCGACTTCTCGACTTTTGTGAACCGCTGGGCCTGGTGCCAGGAATGACCATCATCGGTCTCAACCCAGAACCGGCGCCGCCGCCCCGAATGAGCGGCAAGGTGCGCCCCCTCGATCCCGAACGTGACTACACCCCGCGGGGACAGTTCCACCGCCGACTGCTCTCCGCGTTGTCGCATCAGGTGAGCACCTCAGGTAGGACCCAGCACGAACTTGCCGCCGAGGTCGGGATTCATCGCTCGACACTGGGGTCGCTGCGGGTCATGGAAGGCAAGCGGTTCCGACTCGACCGCCTCCTCGACCTTGCACCCAAACTCGGGTTGACCGTCGAACTCACCACCTACCCGGCAACAGGACTGAAATAGTGACCAGCCCCGAGACCCTGACCGCGGCTTCGATGCAGTCGTTATCGGCGAGCCTCAACGTGCCTTCTACGGCAACCAGTTCGGCCTGACCTTCCCCGTCTTCGTACACTACGGTGTCCGACTCTGGGTGCCTGAAGTTGGCGGACAGATCGAGCCGGACTCCGAAGCCCACGACATGATCATGTCCGTCTTCGGCGGAATGTCCAAGGGCGAACGCAATCGGATCAAGATTCGCGTCCGTGCCGCAATGGCAGCGCAGGCTCAGGTTGAAGGCCGTTACCTTCGCGGTCGGCCGCCATACGGCTACAACTGGCCGACGCAGGTCCACACCCGCACCCGGGCAAGGCTGCCGACGGCAAACGGTTGCATCGGCTCGAACCTGACCCAATTGCCGCACCGGTGGTGCAACGGATCTTTCGCGAGTATTTGTCTGGCGTTGGCGTGTTCGCGCTCGCTCAGCTGCTCACCACGGATGGAATTGCTTGTCCCTCAGCGCACGCAACAGCCACCGCGAAGGGGCTGCGTGGTCCAAGCGCTATCCGCGCGATTCTCACCAATCCGCGCTACACCGGATACGCCGTCTGGAACAGGCAACGCAAGCAGGAATCTCTCATTGACGTAGAGGACGTCGCCCTTGGCCACGAAACACGGCTGACCTGGAATCCGAAGTCACAATGGGTATTCTCCGATCAGCCCGCGCATGAACCGTTGATCGATCGCTCTGTGTTCGATGCGGTGCAGCTGCGGTTGGCCTCGCGCGGACCGCGATCAACGGGGCGGGCTACCCAGCGTCGTAAGCACCCCTATGCGTTCAAGGGGCTGATCTCGCACGAGTCGTGTGGTCGCCTGATGCAGGGCACTTGGAACCACGACAAGGCGCACTACCGTTGCCGGTACCCGTCTGAATATGCCATCGCCAACCAGATCGACCATCAACTATCGGTCTACATCCGCGAGGACGAGTTGACAGGACAGCTTGATCACTGGCTGGCTCAGATCTTCCGGCCCGAGCAGGTCGAGGAGTCGTTGGTCACGCTCGAGAGCGCCCAAGCTGACCGTGCGCCCCAGCTGGCGAGCTTGAACGAATTGCCGGTGAGAAGCCGCGGCTGAACCGTCGAGAAATTCGGGAGCTGGTCGAGTCCCTCGGTGGGATAGTGTCGGCCCTGGGCCGAGCCAATCCTGAGGACAAGAACGCGGTCTACCGTCAGCTCGGCCTCAAGCTGACCTACATAGACAAAAAACAGGTGGTGATCGCCGAAGCGACACCACCCGTGGGTGTACTGGTTGTGTCCGGAGGGGGACTTGAACCCCCACGCCCTAATACGGGCACTAGCACCTCAAGCTAGCGCGTCTGCCATTCCGCCACCCGGACTTGCTGGTGTGCCAAAAGATTATCCGACTGATTGTCGTAAACCAAATCGCCTATCTGACCTGCGGTTTTGTTGGAGGTTCGGATGAGTTGGACAGTGCCGTCAGGCGCCGAATCCTAGGGCCCGTCAGGTCTCCCTGATTCGGAGGCGATCCAGGGAGGCCGATCACGACGCTCAGCGCTCGGTGATACGCGAGTAGTTCAGTTCTGGGCGACGTGCTGGACGCTGTGAGTTCCCGCACGGCGGCCGGCGAAGACGCAGTCCGCCAGGGACAGGCCGCTGACGTAGCCGTTGGAGCAGATGCCGACTGCTGCGCGGCCGGCGGCGTAGAGGCCGGGGACGGTGTCGCCGGTTTCGGTGCGGACGGCGCCGGTTTGTTCGTCGACGAGGAGGCCGCCGAGGGTGAGCATCGGCATCGGGTAGGTGAGGCGGGCGGCGAAGGAGATGTCGAGTAGGGCGTAGGGGCCGGTGTGGATCGGGCGGCGGATGTCGTCGGGTTTGCCGAGCGGGTCGGGGGCGCCCTGCTCGATGGCCTGGTTGTGGGCGTCGACGGTGGCGC
The DNA here is from genome assembly GCF_020216065.1 of Nocardia rosealba. Taxonomy (GTDB): domain Bacteria; phylum Actinomycetota; class Actinomycetes; order Mycobacteriales; family Mycobacteriaceae; genus Nocardia; species Nocardia rosealba. The sequence goes on along the minus strand of NZ_JAIWNA010000002.1, from coordinate 1,019,922 downwards.
GCAGGCCTGCGGGGTCGACGCCTGCTCGTGTCGCGGCTTCTTCGATGGTGCGGCCGGTGGTGCGGCCGAATCGGAGGAGCCGTTCGGTCTGCATGCGCTGGAACCACACCGACTGGCCGGCGATCTGGGTGCGTGCTTCGGCGGCGAGCTCGGCGTCGACGAGCAGCCAGGCGCGGTGCCCAGGGGCGGTGGCGATAGCGGCGCCCAGTGCCGCGCCGTAGCGTGATTCGTCGACCATGCGACTGCCTTCGGTGTTCACCGCGATCGCGCCGTAGAAGGCGCTGGGCGGGCCGATGAAACGCCATGCCGACATCGCGTCCATCTTGCCGGTGGCCGCGCCGATCTGCTCGGCCATCGTGATGCCGCTGCCGTCGTCCCCGGCCGACCCCAGCGGCAGACCCTGCGCCCACGGGTAGTGGGGACTGTGCCGGGCGACCATCGCCGCGTTGGCGATGAATCCGCCGGTGGTGAGTACGACGCCGGAGCGGGCCCGGATGCGCACCGGCACACCGTGTTTGCGCTCGATCCGTGCGATCAGCGCTTGCACGGCCCGGCGCAGGCCTTGGTGGTACACGCCGGGTTTCGACGAGATTCGTGCCAGTGCCGCGAAACGTCGTCGGACGGCGGCGGGTGCGCCGTCGAGGGTGACCGCTTCGATGCCGGTCACCCGGCCGTCCTCGACCACGAGCCGGGTCGCTGTGGTTCCGGTTCGGACCCGGACGCCGCGTGCGGCGGCCGACCGTGCCAGTGGGCGGAACACCGCCTTGCCCGAGACGCCGGGTCCGTGGGCGCGGTGTCCGCGCTGACGTGGTTTCGCGAGTTCCCGGTAACCACCGGCATTTTCGCTGCCGGAGTAGTAGAGGTAGTAGTCGTCGGTGGGGTAGGAGGTCTTGTACGGGCACACCGATGCCTCGAACGGCACGCCGTGTTCGGTGAGCCAGTCGACGAGCGCGGGAGACTCCTCGCAGAAGCGGCGCAGCGTCTCCGCGCTCACCGCGTCGCCGACCTCGGCCTGCAGGTAGGCGAACATATTGTCGGCGTCGTCGTCGATTCCGGCGGCGTGCTGCACCCAGGTGCCCGCCCCGGCGTAGATGATTCCGCCGGACAGCTCGGTCGCGCCGCCGCCGAGGTACCGGTCGATGGCGAGGACATCCGCGCCGCGTTCGCGAGCGGCGAGCGCCGTCGTAACCCCCGCGCCGCCGTATCCGACAACGACGACATCGGCTTCATCGTCCCAGGTCAGCACCTGTACCACCTTTCGTGCGGCGGGTTGTCCTTGCCGCATCCAGAAACTATAACGTGTTCTAGAAATGGCGGGACCTTGTTCCGTCGGTGAGCGCCGCCGTGACCGGGCGGGGGTGCCGGACGGTGGCGCGACACTCCGTGAAACGCCTTGACTGTCTTACGATCCCGTTGTCGCTATCCATGGCCATCGGAGGACTTCATGCCCGTGACCATTTCCGCGTCGACCCGCGCTGTGTGGAAGATCGGCGCACAGGGGCAGGCGCAGATCCTGTTCGTCGACGACTCCGCGTCGAACGCACCGGCCCGTCGCTGGCCCGACACCGCCATGCCGGGCGGTCGTCCGGGGCATCTGGCATTCGACCCGAACGACTATCCGACCCTGACGCACGTCCGCACCCTTGTGCCCGAGTACGGCGCGCTGTGGGATGCCGTGGCCGAGGACTTGGCCGCGATGAGCGCCGGTACCGAGTCCGCTGCGAGGACGTACCACTAGACCGGTGGGGTGCTCCCGGCGTGCTCCTCGGGCGCAAGCCGCTATGCCGGAGCGGTCCTGTCGGGTGCCGACTGGGCCTCGACCTGGCGGCGCAGTTCGTGCACTGCCACTTCGAGGGCCCTGAGCAGTTCCTCAGTCGACAGGACAGTCGTCGGAGGTGTCGGTTCCGATTCGTGGATCAGGTCGCCGCGTCGCACGGAGAGCAGGAGTCGGCATGCCGTACGTTCTTGTGCGTCGATGACCGCACGGTGATGACGTTCACGGTCGTCCAGTTCGAGCAGGTGACGGGCGAGCGCGGCCGTGCCGGTTTGGAGCTGGTGGTCGGCTGCGGTGATCTCGTCGTCGCGAGTGCGCGCGATCGTCACGATCTCGGCCAGCTCCGAAAGGTAGTCGAGGTAGTTACGGTGTGAATCCGGCACTGCCACCGAGACATTCGACGGATCGAGATCGACTCGCCCGGGTGGGCACGCCTGCCAGACGAAGTCGTTTCCGTACCCGCGCAGGGGTCGTGAGAAGTCGAGTCCCGCGCACGAATCGCGGTGTTCCGGATCGTGGTGGAGGAGGATACTCACCCCGTGCTCGTGTCCGGTCCTCATCAGCTCGGTGAGTGCCGTGGCGGTGTCGTCATCCATGCCACGCGGATAGTCGAGCACGACGAGCAGTCGAGCGGATGTGGCCCGCGTACGGGTCAGCCCGTGGACCAGGTCAGCGAATTGTTCCGGCGCCCGCTGCGCTGCCCGCTGAAGATGCCCTCGCCCCGCTGGATCGAAGCAGTGCACATCGAGCGACCGCACGACGGCTCGCACACGATCCACGATCGCGGCGAAGAGCTCGCCGACCACCCCGGGCGCACCGCCCGATACCACCAGGTTCCCCTGGCCGAGCAGCGGAACCATCAGCGGGACAACACTATCCGGGCCGAACGACACCTCGCCGATCCGAACCGAACAGTCCGCCACTAGTGAGCCCGCATCGGACCCACCTGCCCGCTTCTCCACCGCCGCCCGCGCGCGGGTACAACAGTCGCGCACCCGCGCATCGGCGACCGCATGGGCCGCCGCGACCCGCCGTGTGTGCGTGGCCTCCGTCTCTCGCCGCAGGATATATGCCCGCGTAGTCGCGGATCCGGCGAGCGAATCGAGCCGTGCGCGGGCATAGGAACCCAGTGTGAAGACCGCCGCCGCAGCCATTCCCAGCCGTCGATCAGCGTCGTTCGTCATCACGTACCCCCGGATTCTTCCCCCTGCCACCGCTATCGATGCGGACTACGGCGCGATCGGTTCGTCGCAACTCCGACGATGGACCGCCTGCGACACCACGCCATGCGAAGACTGCGAATAGGCGTTTTGCCGAACTCCACCCGACAGCGAACCGATCGGGGGCCGTATCGCATCACTGATGACGAGACCAGTCGTCGGCACTGCCCACGACGCGTCTCGTGTCGTGGGTGAGGAGATCGCTGGGGGGTCTCCTCACCCACGACCTGTCCGCCGCGCCGGGGCCGTTCCTGGCACTCAGCTCAATCCGGCGACGATCGCCGACCGAACCGGGTCGCCGATCGGCAGACCCTTGGCGACCCGCCGCCACGCGTTGCGTCCGGCCGTCAACGAACACCGCACGGCGTCGGTGATCGCCGCCGTATGCGTGTGGCCCAGCGCCGTGCCCGGCACGATGGAGATCTCCAGGTGCTCGGCCAAAGTCAATGCGCGGGTGACGATCTGACCGGTGAGCGAGCCGCCGGCATCCGTATACAGGACGACGAGGACTTCGGTTCGTTCCTCGCCCGCATGCACCGCCACGCGAACCACATCGCCTGCCGCGGTGTCGGGACCGAACGATTGCACCGAGATCCGTGTCTGCTCGGTACCGGCGGGGGTACGGGTGAATTCGATGCCGAGCTCCTGGTCGATCTGTTTCTGGACGACCCGGCTCGATGGTGCTCCGTCCCGGGAGGAGGCGGCCAGCGGCCTCACCGTCCACCCGGGCACCCGCATCACGGCGCGTCGGGCGGCCAAGGAAGGTGGTTCCGGTGTCGCGTTGTCTGCCGCCAAGAGGCGGTCCGCGATGCGGGTGCCCGCGGCGGCTGCCTCGGCATCGGGTTCGGAGTCGTCGGCGAGCGCGAGCAGCATGTCGATGTCGACGGGCAGGTCCAGCCGTGCGGGTCGATGATCGCGCGTCGTCACGATGCCTCCTCGGAGTCCTGGTCGCGGGCGTCGAGCTGGGCGCGCAGGGCTTCGCGCAGCATCTTCGTTCCCGCCGCGCGCAGCCGTTTGACCTTCTCCTGGCTGAAGTTCAGGTCCTCGGCGACCTCTTTGGTCGTCTGCACGTCGGTGTAGGTGCCGTCGGGTGCGAGTACGAAGGTCGCGCGCAGCACGGCGGCGGTCTCGGAGTGCGGGATCGCGTCGAGCGCGTCGCGCAGGACGGCGCGGTCGGCCAGCCGGTCCTCACCGCCGACGAGTGTGTGGTCTTCGACGACGAGCGCGGTGGATTCGTAGTCGACCCGGCGTCCCGGATGACGTTTCTCCGCTGTGCGGCGCCTTCTGTTCTGCAGCACCTGCCACTGGAGTTGCTGCAGGACATGGGTCTTCCAGTGCCGGATACGCTCGGTGGGCAAGGTCGCCGTCAACGCGACCATGGTGTCCTGGGCGACGTCCTCGAAGTCCGAACGCATGTCGGGGTCGACCCGCTCGACGACATACCGCGCCTTGGCCGCCGCATAGGTCGACATGGTGACCAGATCGGCGCCGAAGATGTGTTCCACCACCGTGAGGCGCAGCGGTGCGGGGACCGCGCTCCAGGTGGCGCCGAGCCAGGTGTCCAAGGAGTCAGAAGTCAACCCGTGCCCCCACTTCGTCGGCGACAGTGCCGAATGCCGCAGTGCCCGACGAGAATTCGCGTAGCGGACGGTCTGGACCGGGCAGCTCGATGCCGAACCGGACTGGTGTCGTATCCGCGCGCCGGTCGGCGGACCAGGAAACGACCGGACGACACGGGTCACAGCGGGAGCCTCCTGCTGAGGGGAAACGGGCTCCTACACAGATGCCGTTGCCCGCCCGACCGGTTCGCACGACGAATGTGAGCTAGGACGAGCAGGTGGGGGAGGACACCATCATCGAGAAGGCGATCTGGCAATACCAGGCCTTCTCGATCTTCCACTTCCCGTCCTCGGCGACGAACGGCACGATCAACGGGCTGGTCGCGGTATTCATCGTCCCGGTGCCCTCGGCCAGCATGCCCGGCGCACCTAGTCTGGTTCCGGCGATGGTGACGGTGACGGTCGCGTTGTTCCGGCCCGGTGCTTCGGCGATGCGGTTGGGCAGACCCGGATCGTCGGCGATGCCCTGTACGTGACCGAGCTTCTCGGAGTTCGGGACCCGTGGGTCGAGCATGCGCGCGAACAGCTGCTCGACGTCGTCGGCCGACAGCAGTGGTGGCGGCGGTGTCGATGTGGGAGTGTTGGCACCGGCCACGGGCATGGCCGAACTGTCCCCGGTGGAGCAACCGGTGCCGAGCAGGGCGGTGATCGCCGCACCGGACAGCGCAGCACCGACAAGGAGTGTTCTCGACAAGATGGTTCCCCCGGGAAGGTCGTTGATGCGCATCGCTGTCGAGCTTATCCGGCCGTGGTGAACGCGACCCGCCCCGCTGCGGTCGAGGGCCGACGATGACCGGACAGTCGGAGTTCCAGCGCGACGACGCGCTGTTGTCCGAGCTCACCGGAGCGCCGCAGCGGTGGTTGGCACTGTGCAGGGAAGCGGTCGCCGAGGGCCCCGAGGCGGCTTTGGCGCTGCTCGACCTGCGCCGCGAAACCGGTGTGCTGGCACGGCATTCGCTGGCGCGGTGGAAACACCTCGAGGCAGGCGACGACCCGCTGGAAGAGGAATCGGAGAACTCCGATCTCGAGGGTGATCGGGTCACCGCCGATGTGTCGGCGGCCCACGCGGTCGCCGCCCTCGCCCAGGCCCTGACCGGCGCACGCGACATCGCCGAGGCGTGTGCGGTCTTCCTGCGGCACACCGAACGGGCCGGATTGCATTCGGCCGGTACCCAATTGCTCCCCGCCGGCCCGATCACCGGTGGCGACGACCCGCTGGCCGAGGTGGTGCTGCACCTGCTCGGCCAGGGTGGCAGGCCCTCACGCGGCTACGGCATCGTCACCGCGCTGGAACTGGCCGGTCGGCGCCCACCGACGGTGCGGACCACACGGGTCAGTGTGCTGTTCGTCGACATCGGGGGAGCCGGACGAGTCGGCGTGCTGCGATTGGAGCAGGTGCGCGAAGGGCCGAGCGGGTTGCACCCGGATCCGGCCGCCATGTCGTTCCTGCAGGCGGATCGCGAGTTCACCGACAGTCTCACGCGGGCGTGGGAGGTGAGCCGACCGGCCGCGACCGGCGCCTGCGTGCTGTGGTCGGTGACCGGGGCGGGCCGCGCGCCCGAGAACGACATCAACGGTGCGTCGATGGCCGCGGCGATGGCTGTCGCGCTCGACGACCTGGCCCCACGTCACCAGCTGGTCCGGTGGCTGCGGGTGCGCCGGCTCGACCCGGCCTGCGCGGTGACGGCGGGCCTGTCGGAAACGGAACTGACCCCGGTCGGCGGATATACGGGCAAACTCGCTGCCGCGCAGCGCGCTTCGCTTCGGGTGGTGGTCGCCGCCACCGGGTACGAAGAGGCGCGGCGGCAGGCGCCGGAGAATTTCCTCGACCGGATCGCGGCGGCCGCGACGGTCACCGAAGCTGTGTCGCGCACGCGCAGCAGACCGAATATGGCGCTGTGGCTGGTCTCTGTCGCCGGTGTGCTCGCCGTCCTGCTCGCGGTGCTCTCGGTGACCGGTCTGGCCCGGGCCCGGGCCGAGAATGCCGCTGCCAGAGCCGAATCGAATTCCCGGCTGTTCGCGGGCGTGGCCCGGGGTGGTGCCGAGTTCGACCCCGCGCTGTCGCAACTCGTCGCCCTCGCGGCGGTGCGTACGAGCGCCACGACAGATGCCCGATCGGCCCTGCTGGAGTTCTCGGCTCTCGGCACGCCGATCCGGATCCTGCCCGGGGTAACCGGTGACGGAGCCTCGGCCGGTATCGACCCGCCACGGCTGGCGACCAGCATCGGTGGCGACATGATCGCGATCGGCAACGGCGACGGCACCGTGCAGCTCGTACGGGTCGATCATTCCGGGGTGACCCGAATGCCGCCGTTCGCGGCGGTGGCCGGCCCGGTGCGGGCACTGGCCATCAGCGCGGACCAGCGTTGGCTTGCGGTGGCTGGTGAACGCTCGGCGGTCTTGTGGAGCATTGCGGAGAATCCCCGGCGGACAACCGAATTCGCGTTGGCGGACCATCTGCCCTGGTCGCTGGCCTTCGGCCCCGGCAACGATCTGCTGGCGATCGGCACCCACGGTGGAACGGTGCTGTCCTGGCGATTCGGTGCCGATCCCGCGCACCCTGTGCCGCAACCCGCGCTGACTGTTCCCGGTAACCACGCGTTCGTCGCGGCCGACGACCGGGTCCTCGTCGCGGCCGGTTCCCGGATCGTCAACACAACGTGGACAACGACCGTACGGGGCTGGGACGCAACAGCTCTGGATCCAACCCGTCCCGCTTTCGAGATGTCGGCCGACCGACCGCACGGCGCCGAGATCAGGTCGGTCGATGTCGACGGTGACGTGCTCGCGGTGGGGCTCAACCCCGGCGAGATCGCCAGGTGGCGTCTGGGCGCCGACATCACCCGGCCCGAACCGCTGCGCGCGATGTCGCGAGGCGCCAACGAGTACTTCGACGTGGCGCCGACCGGGGACGGCCGCACGGCAGTGGTGGTCGGCGGTGATTCCCGTGCTCGCCTCCTCGATCTCGACACCGGTGCGGTGCTCGCCCGGTTCCCCGGAGGATCCGTGGCGCGGGCTGAGGTGTTCCGCGGCGGGCGCGCACTGGTGACCTCCGGATTCGACCGCGCCGTCCACGTTTTCGACCTCGCGGGCCAGGCCGCCGAACTCGGACCGCGGACGCTGTTCAGGCTTCCCCAAGACGTATCCGCGCCGTCTCCCGGTGTGCTGCCAAACGCGTTGCTGCCGCGCTTGCGCGCACTGTCGAGAACCCCCGCGGCCACGGGGCGAGACTCCGTGGACGGCGACCCCTCGGGCCTTTTCGACACCGTGGTGCTCAGCCCCGATGGGACACGAGCCGCCACCCTGAACGAACGCGCCATCCAGGTCTGGGACATCACCGAGCCCACCCCGAAGCCGTTCGGACGGCCGATCGACAACGGCCTGGTCGACACGCGAGGTGTCGTCTTCGGCCCGGACGGCACCCTGGCCGTCGGGCGGGGTCTGACGTCATCGGTGGAACAGTGGGACCTGACCCGGCCCGGCGGTCCCGAGCTCCGGTCCACACTGCGATTCGGGCACGGCTATCCGACCGCACTCACCGTGAGTCCCGACGGATCGAGGCTGGCCGTCGGCAGTCACCGCACCGGGCATGTCACGGTCTACGACCTGAGCGGCGGGCCCGACGCCCGACCCGTGGCGGAACTGTCCGGCCTGCCAACGGCTGGTCAGGACATGTCGCTGGCCGTCACAACAGACAACATCCTCGCCGTCGGCACCCGCGCCGGAGCCTTCGTCTACCGCCTCGGCGAACCAGGCGGCCCCCGGCCCCTGCCGATTCCCGTCGCCGCACGTGGCTCCGTCGGTTCGGTCGCCTTCGACCACACCGGTACCCGCCTCGCCGTCGACGATCTCGCCCGGGACCGCATCGAAATCTGGGACTACACCGACCCCGCCGCGCCCACCGTCTACGCCGCCCTGCACCACGACGAAAGGCACTGGCAGAAAACAATGCTCGCGTTCGCGGCCGGTGGAACCGTCCTGGTCGAATCCGCCACCGACGGCACCCTGCGCCGTTGGCGCACCGACGCCACCACCGAAGCGGCCCGCATCTGCGCCACCGGCACCGCACCCATCACCCCACAGGAGTGGTCGAACACCCTCCCCGGCCGCGTTTTCGTAAACCCCTGTCCCACAGGGTGACAACGGGTTGGCACTCCATGTCAGGGCCTTGGCACCGACTGACTGTGGACAGGTCCTGTTGCGGCGCGACACTGAGTTCTCCCGCTCGTGCGATTCTCCGCCCGGCTCGGTAAGGAGCGCACCCATGCTCGGACTTTCGACAGATGCCGTCGGTCCCCCAGGCCCGTCGCACATCACGCCCGGATCCACCGGCGCGGCGGACGACCTGAGCCACCTCCCCGACCATGTCGTGCTCGACATGCTGGTCGGAGCGCAACAGCGCTGGTTGCGATGCTGTCGAGCCGCCGTCCTCGCGGGTGGTACGACCGCCCGGGAGCTGCTGGCACCCCGGCGGGAAACCGAGGTGCTGGCGCGTGCATCGCTGGCACGCTGGAAAGGCCTCGACGAGGACGAGTTGCTTGCCGAGGAAGCGGAGTCGCTCGGCGACCACGGCAGGCGCGACACCGCCGAACTCTCGGCCGCGCGGGCACTAGGTGCGCTGGCACGCGCACTGGCCGGTGTATCCGACACCGGTAGCGCCGTCGAGTGTCTTCTCACGCATGCCGAACGCGCGAACTTGTGCTCGACACCTTCCTCCACCACTGCTGACGTCCCGATCGGCGCCGGGCAGAACGAGCTCGCGTCGGTGCTCGGTCATCTCACCGAACACCGTGACCATCCCGCGCACGGATTCGCGACGCTCGCCGCCCTCGAACTGGCAGGCCGCAGGCCGGTCACCCTGCACACCAGCGCGATACGCGTCCTGTTCGTCGACGCCTACGGTCAGGGACACGTCGCCGTCCTGGAATTGGCGCAGGTCGACGGTGGTCCGAGCGGTTTGCATCCGGACCCGGCCCGCATGAGCTTCCTGCAGGCCGACGCGGAGTTCCACGACGCGCTGGTCGACGCCTGGCAGGTCAGCAGGATCGCGGGCACCGAGGCGAGCGTGTTGTGGTCGCTCACGCTCGAAGGTGGCGCCCCGGTCAACGACATCAGCGGTGCGTCCTCGGGTGCGGCGTTCGCCGTCGCCCTCGACTATCTGATGTCACGAGGGCGTGTGGTGCGCCGCCGGATCGACCCGTCCTGCGCGATCACCGCCGGGTTGGCGGGTGACCAATTGACCGAGGTCGGCGGCTATCGCGGCAAACTACTTGCCGCGCAGAGGCGTTCGCTGCGCGTGATCGTCGCCGCCGACGGCTTCGACGAGGCGCTCGAGGTGGCACCACTGGGTTTCACCGGCCGACTCACAGCAGCCCACACCATCGACGATGCCATCCGGAACTCACGGACCCACCTCGGCTACCTCCTCTGGACAGCCGTCGCAGCATTCCTGATCGCCTGCCTCTTCGTCTGACGGAACTGTGGGGCGGATTCCGGAAAGTGTTGTGGCCGCGAACCTGCGCTACATCATCCAGGAACTGGGCCGCCGATCGGTAGCGGGACCATCACGTTTCGGGGATGCCGAGGAGGGTGGCGCGGCATTCGCGGACGGTGGTGCGCAGGGCGTCGACGACGGCGGCGACTTCGGGGCGGCGCAGGGTCTCGGGTCGGGTGACCAGCCAATAGGTGAGCTGGACCCGGACTTCGTCGGCCAGGACCCGGACGAGGTCGGGGTGGCGGTCGGCCATGAAGCAGGGGAGCAGGCCGATGCCGGCGGCCGCGCGGGTGGCTTCCACGTGAACGAAAACGTTGGTGGAGGAGACGGATTGGCGCATGGTCGGCGCGAAGCTGGTGGCCACGTCGAGGTCGTCGACCTGCAGGATCGACTCGATGAAATAGACCAGCGGATAGCCGGCGAGGTCGTCGATGGTCGTGGGGGCGCCATGGGCGTCGAGGTAGTCCCGGGCGGCGTAGAGGCCGAGACAGTAGTCGCCGAGTTCGATGGCCTCGGCCCGGTGTACCTGGGGTCTGCCGACGACCACCTCGAGATCGAGGCCGGTTCGCTGGGTGGATGCGCGCCGGGTGGCGGCGACGATCTCCACCGCGATACCGGGGTGGCGGCGCTGCACCCGCGCCGCCGAGGGCGCGGCCAGATAGGCGCTGAACCCGTCGGTCGCCGAGAGCCGCACCACGCCTTCGAGAGTGCGTTCCCCGCCCGGGGAACCGAGTGAGCGCACCGCGGCTTCGACCGTCTCGGCAGCTACGAGAGCTTCGCGACCGAGATCGGTGAGTTCCCAACCACCTGCCACTTTCGTGAGTACCCGCCCGCCCATCGCCGCCTCGAGTGCGGCGATGCGCCGGGAAATGGTGGTGTGGTTGATTCCGAGTTCGGCTGCGGCCGTGACGAACCGCCCCGACCGGCCGACGGCGAGCAGTACGAGCAAATCATCGGCACTCGGCCTGCGCCCGGACGACGCGACGGAACGGCTCATACCTGCATATTCGCAGATAGCCGCTGCGAAACTGGGCATTGCGACCGAAAGACTTCTGCACGAATACTCCTCGCATGGAATGTGAGTCAGCTCACAGCGCGTGAAGGAGTAGTGCGATGAGCGTCAGCAGCGCGACCCGGCCCACCGGTGACACACCGGAGGAGACACCGTCCGGGCTACGGCGGGTGGTGACCGCCTCGATGGCGGGCACCGTCGTCGAGTGGTATGAATTCTTCCTCTACGGCACCGCCGCAACCCTGGTGTTCAGCAAGGTGTTCTTCGCGAAGGGGACCAGCGACCTGGACGCGATCCTCGCCGCGTTCGTCACCTATGCCGTCGGTTTCGCGGCGCGCCCGCTCGGCGGCATCGTCTTCGGCTATTTCGGTGACCGCTACGGGCGCAAGAAGCTGCTGCAGACGAGTCTCGTGCTCGTCGGCGCGGCGACGTTCCTGATGGGTTGTCTGCCCACCTTCGCCCAGATCGGTTACTGGGCACCGGCGCTGCTCGTGACACTGCGCTTCGTTCAGGGCTTCGCGGTCGGTGGTGAATGGGGTGGTGCGGTGCTGCTGGTCGCCGAGCACAGCCCCAGCCGCAGCCGCGCCTTCTGGTCGAGCTGGCCGCAGGCGGGAGTGCCCGCGGGCAATCTGCTCGCCACCATCGTGCTGCTGGTGCTCACCTCGACGCTGTCGGACGCGGCGTTCCTGAGCTGGGGCTGGCGGGTCGCGTTCTGGTTGTCGGCGGTGGTGGTGCTCGTCGGCTACTACGTGCGGACGAAGGTGACCGACGCGCCGATCTTCCTGGCCGCCCAGCAGGCGCTCGAGCACACCAAGGCCACCTCGTTCAGCCCGTTCGAGGTGTTGCGCCGTTACCCGCGTGGGGTTTTCACCGCCATGGGGCTGCGCTTCGGCGAGAACATCATGTACTACCTGGTGGTCACTTTCTCGATCACCTACCTGAAGGTGCAGGTAAACGCCGATACGACCACGATCCTGTGGTGGTTGCTCATCGCCCACGCCGTGCACATCGCGGTGATCCCGCTCGCCGGATACCTCGGTGACCGGGTCGGGCGTCGGCCGGTGTACCTGGCCGGTGCCGTCGCAGGCGGAACCTGGGGGTTCTTCGCGTTCCCGATGATGGACAGCGGGCACAGCGTGGTGATTCTGTCCGCGATCATCGTCGGCCTCGTCTTCCACGGGTTCATGTACGCCGGCCAGCCCGCCATGATGGCCGAGATGTTCCCCACCAGAATGCGGTATTCCGGTGTGTCGCTGGGATATCAGGTGACCTCGATCGTGGCCGGTTCGCTGGCGCCGATCATCGCGGTGCGCCTGCTCGACTCCTATGGTTCGTCGGTGCCGATCGCGGTCTACCTCGCGGTGGCGGCGTCGGTCACGGTGATCGCGGTGCTGTGTGCGCGGGAGACGCGCGGGATCGACCTCGAGACCGTCGATCTGGCGGACACCAACGCGCCGAAACGGCTTGCGGCATGAGTGACCTCACCGGCCGCACCGCGCTGGTCACCGGTGCCGCGAGCGGGATCGGCGCCGCGTGCGCGCGGGTACTCGCCGCGCGCGGCGCCGAGGTCACCGTAGCCGATCTCGACGGTGACGGCGCGAAGGCCGTCGCCCACGAGATCGGCGGCCACGCCTGGTGTGTCGACCTGCGTGATGTCGACGCACTCGCCGAGCTGCGCCTGGACACCGACATCCTCGTCAACAACGCGGGTATCCAAACCGTCAGCCCGATCGAGGATTTCGAGCCCGAACGGTTCCGGACCATGCAAACGCTGATGGTGGAGGCACCGTTCCTGCTGATCCGCGCAGCACTGCCGCACATGTACTGCAACGGGTTCGGCCGCATCGTCAACATCTCCTCGGTGCACGGGCTGCGTGCCTCCCGGTTCAAGGTCGCCTACGTCACGGCCAAGCACGGGCTGGAGGGCCTGTCGAAGGTGACGGCGCTCGAGGCCGGCCCGCACGGCGTCACCTGCAACTGCGTGAATCCCGGATATGTGCGAACACCGTTGGTGGACAAGCAGATCGCCGATCAGGCCCTCGTCCACGGCATCCCCGAACAACAGGTGGTCGAACAGGTGCTGCTCACCGAGAGCGCGATCAAACGCCTGATCGAGCCCGAGGAGGTGGCCCAGCTGGTGGCCTGGCTGTCCTCGGACGCGGCGGGCATGGTGACCGGGTCGTCGTATGTGATGGACGGCGGGTGGAGTGCCCGCTAGACCCGCCGCCCCCACGATCAGCCGGAAAAGCGCTCGGCGACCATGTCCTCGGTGAGCCCGTAGTCGGCGAGCGAGTAGTGGTGGGTGGGTTTGCGTGCGCCCGTGCGGCTTTCGGCGTCCAGGTCGAGGACGGCCGCGCGGGCCTGCGGGGTGAGGTCGGTGCCGATGGACCGGTAGATCGTCTCGACGGTGCCGACCGGGTCGGAGCGCAGGTCGGCGAAGTCGATATCGATGAAGTGGGCCTCGGGGTGGCGGGCGCGCGCGGCGGTGAACTCGCGCAACCCGCGCGACCACAGGTCGAGTTGCGTGCGGCCGATGACCTCCGGGGTGAAGACGGTCGACCAGCCACGGGTGGCGTGCTCGTTGAGGCTGCAGACCGAGGGGATCACGGTCGCGGGGTCGCGATGGGTCTGGATGACGACGGCGTCGGGGTAGACGGCGAGCAGGGCGTCCAGACAGAACAGGTGACTGGGATTCTTGAGCACCCAGCGGCGGGCGTCGTTCATCCCGATGAGCTGCAGGTTGCGCCGGTGCCGGGCGTAGGCGGGCGTCCAGTCCTGGGTGGTGAGCCATTGCGAATAGCTCGGCAGGTATGCCAGACACTCGTAGGAGTGCGACATCACCGACTGGCGGAGCAATTGCCAGCACTCCTCGACATCGGCAGCACTCATGTAGTGCAGGCCCATGAACTCCGGGTTCTGCACTTGATGCTGGCGCAGCCCGGCGTCTATCTGCTGATAGGCGGGATTGTCCGCCCAGCTCTCCCGCGGCGGCCGGGGCTGCGGGAAGTCCGTCAGCCACATCTCCAGTCCCTGGTTGGCGGGGTCGGCCGCGAGCAGGCGATGCAGTGCGGTGGTGCCGGTGCGTGGCAGCCCGGTGACGAAAATCGGCCGGGTGACCGGTGTTTCGGCAAACCCCGGGTTTGCTGCCCACGCGGCCTCGCTCAGGGCGCGAGCGATCAAGGTGCCGCGCAGGAAGAACCGCGACATCTTGGACCCGAGTTCGGTGAGCCCGGCCTCGTCGCGATAGGAACAGAGCAGCACGCCGAGGGCTTCGGTGTAGTCGTCGGAGCCGAAATCGGTGAGGCCGGTGAGTTTGGTTGCCGAGGCGTGCAGGTCGGCTACGGTGCCGACATCGGTGCGCACAGTCATCGAGGGAAACTCCTGATCAGTTGTGGTATTCGCCGCAGTTGACGTCGAGGGTCTGGCCGGTGATCGCGTTCGCCCAGTCCGAGGCGAGGAACACCACGGCACGGGCGATCTCGGCCGGCTCGGGCAGCCGCTTCAGATCGGACCGGGCAGCCGTCTGTTCGTAGACCTGCTCGACGGTGATGCCGTACTTCTCGGCGATCTGGCCGAAGTACCACTTCAACTGGTCGCTCCAGATGTAGCCGGGCAGCACACTGTTCACGCGGATGCCCTTGCCACCCAGCTCGGTGGCGAGGGTCTGCGACATCGCCAGCAGCGCGGCTTTGGTGAGCTTGTAGCTGCCGTAGCGGGGTTCGCTGTGGCGCACCACCGCCGAATTGATCATCACCACGGCGCCGTTGGACTCCGACAGGGCGGGCGTGAACGCCTGCGTCATCCGCAGACCGCCCAGCACGGTGAGATCGAGGCTGTCGCGGATCTGGTCGTAATCGGTGCGTTCGAGCGGTTTCATCGATGGCACGGAGAACGCGTTGTTCACCAGCGCGTCGACGCGGCCGAACTTCTCGACCGTGCGCGACACGAGGTGCTGCACCGCGGCGTCGTCGGTGATATCGGTAGGCACACAGAGCGTTTCGCCGTCGATCTCGGCGGCCACCTCCTGCAGCCGCGATTCGGTGCGAGCCGCGAGGACTACCTTCGCACCCGCCGCCGCGGCTTCCGTGCAGATCGACCGGCCGAGCCCCGGCCCCACACCGGAGACGACGACAACCTTCCCGTCCAGCAGGCTCATCCCAGCATCCTCTCGGCGAAAGCCCGCTGCCGGGCGGCGATCCGGTCACGCCACGCGGCAGCGTCGATCCGGTTGTTGTTGTAGTACGGCAGGTGCGCGGCGACATCGGCGACGTCGACGAGTTCCACACCCGGGCCGTCGGCTTCGGTCATCGGCCGGTCGGTGCGCTGCCACCGGAACTGCAGGATGCCTCGCGTGCGGCCGGTGGTCTCGATCCAGTTCGTGATGCCGGGATCGCGGTTGCTCACCACCATGCGGATCATGCCGTCCGGATCCACCTGTGCCTGGGCATGATTGAGGCTCGTCTGATGGTTCACGGAGTCCAGTGAGATGTACCAGAGGCTGCCCAGCTGGAACCCCTGATAGGGCGCGTCGGATTTCGGCACCGTGATCACCAGGGCCTGATCGTCGGCGAGGTCGAAATGTCCCACCGAGGAGTACTGGGTGCTGAGACCGCCCGGGGTGAGCCGCGGTGCGGTGAGGGTGTTCACCGGCAGGTCGAGATAGAACCACTTGGGGAAGTTGAACCAGGTGTGCACCCTGGTGAGCAGCATGTTCCCGGCGGCCCGGTAGCGCTTGCGCAACCGGGCCAGATCCGGTTCGTCCGGTGCGGTGCCGACGGTGTCGACCCGTTCGATGCGGATGGAGCCCTTGCGTTCGGTCCAGTCGCTGTAGACCTCGCGGACCGCGAGCATCGAGGCGCCCTCGCCGAGCGGGAAATAGTCCTCGCCCGCATCGGCTTTCGCCGGACCGAAGCGGATCGAGAAGCTGCCGTCCGCGGCGATCGGGATCCGCCGGTCGTCGAAGGCATCGGCCCCGCCGGGCACCTCGGTGGCCGTGTAGTCACCTTTGAGGACCTGGAAACTCAGGTCGACGGTGCTTCCACGCACCCCGCTCACCACATACTCGGCGGTCGGCTCGATATTCGCGTGGTAGTAGAGGGTGTCCGGGTTGTCCAGGCCCATCTTGGCGTACGGGCCGGTGGAAGACACGAAGTAGGGGTGCGAGGTGCCGTGGGCACCCGAGAGCCGCAGGCAGGCGGCGATACTGGCGGCGAGGTAGTCGTAGCCTTCGGCGCGGTCGGTGTCGCTGCGCACGAATTCCGCACCGGCGATGAGTGTTTCGGCCTGGGCGACGGCGGCGAGAAACGGGGCGGTGAGCGAATCAGGCGGTGCGCCCGCGTCGGCAGTGGTGGTACTCGGTTGGTTCAACGGATTGTGATCCCTAGCTCTCGGAGGATATGGGCGGCGCTCTCGGCGGGGGAGCCGAGGTCGGGGGTGATGACCAGGTCGGGTTGTGCGGGCCGCTCGTAGGGGGAGCCGATGCCGGTGAAACCGGGCAGTTCACCCGCACGGGCCTTGGCGTAGAGGCCCTTCGGGTCGCGGCGTTCGCATTCAGCCAGCGGGGTGTCGACGAACACCTCGTGGAAGGGCAGATCCCGGTCGGAGTGCACGGTGCGGGCGTGGTCGCGTTGCGCGGCGAACGGGCTGATGACCGACACGACGGCGACGGTTCCGGCGTCGGCGAACAGGGCAGCGACCTCGGCGACCCGGCGCACGTTCTCGTCCCGGTCGGCGGGGGAGAAGCCGAGTCCTGCGTTGAGGCCGTGGCGCAGATTGTCGCCGTCGAGCAGGTAGGCGGGGCGACCGGCCTCGACGAGCAGGCGCTCGAGTTCCACGGCGACGGTCGACTTCCCCGAACCCGACAGGCCGGTCAGCCAGATTGTCGCCCCGAGGTGTGTGCGCTCGGCACGCGTCACCGCCGAGCGATGCCACGTCACCGGACCGGTGCGTGTGCTCGACACCTCGACCGTTTCGCGACCGGTGACCATCCCCGCCGCGACCGTCTCGTCGGTACGCGGATCGATGAGGATGAAGCTGCCGGTGCGCCGGTTCTCCCGGTAGGGATCCGACAGCAGCGGCCGACGGGCGCGCAGCCGGACCCTGGCGATGTCGTTGAGCGACAACGCCTCCACCTCCGAGACCCGATGCAGGGTGTTCACGTCGAGCCGGTAGTCGATGGCGACGACCTCGGCCTGTGTGGTCTGCGCGGCCGTGCGGACGAGCAGGCTGTCGCCGGCGCGTAGCCGGGCGGTCTCGGAGAACCAGCACAGCATGGCGTCGAGTTCGGTGCTCTGGTGTGGGGAGTTGCCCGGGCGAGCCAGCAGGTCGCCCCGGCCGATATCGATGTCGTCGTCGAGGGTCAGTGAGATCGCCATCCCCGTGAACGCCTCCTCGACTTTCGTGCCGCCCGGACCCCAGATCTCCCGCACATGCGAGGCGTGACCGGCGGGCAGAACCACCACCTCGTCGCCCGGTTTGAAGATGCCGCCCGCCACGGTGCCTGCGTAACTGCGCTGCGCCGACCCCTGTTCGGCGCGGATCACGTACTGGATCGGGAGCCGTGCGTCGATGAGGTTGCGGTCCGAGGCGATGTGCACGTCCTCGAGGTGGCGCAACAGCGGCGGACCCGGATACCAGGCCAGCTGCGGTGAGCTGTCGACCACGTTGTCGCCGTGCAGGGCCGAGACGGGCACGAAACTGAGGTCCCCGACGGTCAATTTCGCGGCGAACGCGGAGAATTCCTCCCTGATCTCGGTGAAACGCTCCTCCGACCAGTCGACCAGGTCCATCTTGTTCACGCACACCACCAGGTGCGGGACGCCGAGCAGAGTGGCGAGGAAGGCATGACGGCGGGTCTGCTCGCTGACGCCGGTGCGGGCGTCGACCAGGATCAGGGCGAGATCGGCGGTGGACGCGCCGGTCACCATATTGCGGGTGTACTGCACATGACCCGGCGTGTCGGCGATGACGAACTTGCGGCGCGGGGTGGTCACATAGCGGTAGGCGACATCGATGGTGATGCCCTGCTCGCGTTCGGCCCGCAAACCGTCGGTGAGCAGCGCGAGATCGGTAGTGGCACTGCCCCTTTCGGTGCTGAGGCGCTCGATGTTGGCGAGCTGGTCGTCGAAGAGGGATTTCGAGTCGTAGAGGAGGCGACCGATGAGGGTGGACTTCCCGTCGTCCACGCTGCCGGCGGTGGCCAGGCGTAACAGATTGCGGCGCATCAGAAATAGCCCTCTCGCTTGCGGTCTTCCATCCCGGTCTCGGAGATCCGGTCGTCGGCGCGGGTGGCGCCGCGCTCGGTGAGCCGGGTGGCCGCGATCTCGGCGATCACCTGTGCCGGGGTGGCGGCGGTGCTCTCGACGCATCCGGTACAAGTGGCATCGCCGACGGTGCGGAAACGCACAGTGGCCTCGAAGGCGCGCTCGCCGGGTGCCTCGGTGACGAAACGGGTCGCGGACAGCAGCATTCCGTCGCGCTCGATCACCCGCCTGCGGTGCGCGTAGTACAGCGAGGGCAACTCGACGGCCGCCTGGTCGATGTATTCCCACACGTCGAGCTCGGTCCAGTTCGACAGCGGGAACACCCGGATGTGCTCGCCCGGCTGATGCCTGCCGTTGTAGAGGTTCCACACCTCGGGACGCTGGGCGCGCGGCTCCCATTCGCCGAAACGATTGCGGAAGCTGAACACCCGTTCCTTGGCGCGTGCCTTCTCCTCGTCGCGGCGTGCGCCACCGAACACGGCGTCGAAACGGTGCTCACCGATCGCGCGCAGCAGGGTGGTGGTCTGCAAGGGGTTGCGGGTGCCGCTGGGGCGTTCGACCGCGCGGCCCGCGTCGATGTCGTCCTGGACCTTCGCGACGAGGAGGCGGGCGCCGGTGCGGTCGGCGGTGCGGTCGCGGAAGGCGAGCACCTCGTCGAAATTGTGGCCGGTGTCCACGTGCAGCAGCGGGAACGGCAGTGGCGCGGGCCAGAACGCGCGCCGCGCCAGATGTAGCAGCACCGCCGAATCCTTCCCGCCGGAGAACAGCAGCACCGGTCGTTCGAAGGTGGCCGCCACCTCGCGCAGGATGTGCACCGCCTCGGCCTCCAGGGCCGCCAGGTGCGTCAACTCGTATCCCGTCTGCACTGTCCACCTTCCCGGCGGGCTCACGCCCGGGGTTGCGTTGTCGAATAATCGACGCTATTGTTCGGTATTGTGACACCGACGATAAGCCGGGCCGAGAGCGCCGGTCAAGAGGTGACGTCGGATCCGGCGTCGGCCGAGCCGGATCCGAGCGTCGTCTCGGCCCCGACCCAGCGGGTGGTTAAGGTGCTCGAGCTGCTCTCGCGCCACGCCACCGAGCGGCTCACGCTGGCCCGCATCGTGCGCGAAGCCGGGATCTCCCGCGCCACCGCCCACGCCGTGCTCACCCAGCTCACCGCCGACGGGTGGACCGTGCGCGACGGCGACGGCTGTTACGGCATCGGTCTGCGGCTGCTCACCGTCGCCCGTCGCGCCGAAGCCGCGTTCCCGCTGCGCCGCACCGCCGCCCCTGTCCTGCGCGCGCTGTCGGACCAGGTGTCGGCACCTGTTTTCCTCGCCGAACGCGACGGGGCGAACATCGTGGTCACCGAGCTCGTCGGCGACCCGTCGGCGACCTGGATCCGACCCGGTCGGCGGCTGCCGCTCGCCCCACCTGTCTGCCGCGAATTCGTCGCCTGGGCACCGGAATCCGAACAACGCGCCTGGCTCACCGGCGCCGACCCCACACACCGTGAGCGCCTCGCGCACGTCCTCACCGAGATCCGCGCCCGCGGCTACTCCGTCGAGCGACTGGTCGACGATTCGACGCCGATGCTGGAAGCCCTTGCGGCCCTGCGTGACACGCCGATCACCGCCGCTCTGCGCGCCCAACTCGGCTCTGTCATCACCGAACTCATCACCATCGACTACCTGCCCGGCGAACTCGGCCCCGACAACGCCGTCCTCACCGTCGCCGCCCCCATCCGCGACACCACCGGCGCCGTCGTCGCCTCGGTGGTAACCTGCCCCGACTCCCGCCTCACCGCCGCCCAGGTCACCGCCCTCGGAGCCGCCACCGCCGCCGCGGCCGACCAGATCACGTCGTCCACGCGCTAGTCGCCCGATCGGCCCCACCTGCCTCCCGCACGGCGGGACGGGCATGCGCCTAGACCAAGATCACCACGCTCTCATGGCGGGATTTCGGCCGATTTAGCGCCATAGGAGCGTGGTGATCGGCTGTCCAGGAATGGGATGGCTGGTGCCTGCAGAGGCACGCGCGGCTCTCGTTTGCGGGGTTGCGCCGTTACGCTGAGCGGGACGCCTGCTCGAGGGAGATCGGCGAGGCGGGTGTGAGGAAGGACTGGGACGTGGCAGACAACGTCGATCGCTGGTGGGAGTCGGCAGGGGCGCCGGGCGAGGATCCGGCGTCGTCCGGGTCTACTTCTCAGCCCGCGATTCCGCAACCACCGCACGGGGATCCGACGATCCTCGCTCCACAGGGGCCTGTGCCGTTTCAGCAACCGCATGGCCTGGGTGTCTTCCCTCAATCGAGTGTGCCGCAGGGGTCGGGTGCGTTTCCACAGCCCGGTACGCCGCAGGGATCGGAGGCCTCCCCGCAGGCATCCGGACAGCAGGGGTCCGGGGCATTCCAGCAGCCTGTGCTCTACCGGGCAATGCCGGGCCCGCAGCCGGGAATGCTGCCGGGGTCGGAGGGGTACCCTGGGGCGCCGCAGGGTTATGGGCAGCCGGGTGGGTACGGAATACCCAACTCGCAGCAAGGAATTCCGCAGCAGGGGCTCGGGCCCAGCATGTCCTTGCCGTTTCCGCAGCACGGGCAGACGTATGGGTACGCGCAGCCGCCGCGAAAGGGTAATGCCGGTCTGCTGATCGGGATCGGGGCGGTTGTCGTGGTGCTCGCGGTGGTGCTCGTGACCGCCGTGGTCATCGGAACCGGCGGCAACGACGAGCAGGCGGTTGCCGCACCGACGACGACCACGCAGACGGTCCCGCCCACCGGTACCAGCACCGCACCGGTGACGCCGGGTTGGAAGGGTGTGCTGCTCGCTGACGAGCGCATCGCTTACGACGTCCCGCCGAGTTGGCAGATCGCCTCGGAGTCGGACTCGGTGGTGATCCTCGGTCTGAGCGGAATGTTCGCGGGTACCGGAAAGGCCTACGAAGGCGAGAACTACTGCCCCGGTTCGGCCTATCGAGGACTCGCGGGGATCGCCCTCAGTACGGAGAACACACTGCCTGAGGCCGCGACCACCGCGGCCAGGATCGCGGCCGAGGGCGGCTACTCCGATTCGACAGGTGGCAAGATCACCGCCCCCACTTCGCTCACCACCAAGAGCGGCTTGGCCGGACAGTTCGTCGAGAGCTCGGGTTCGTGGACACCGGCGCGACCGGGCTGCACCACGACCACGTACTCGGTGTACACCTTTGCCTTCGAGAAGGCGGCGGGTCTGCCGATGGTCATGGCGATCCTGGTCGACCGGGGCACCACCGGCGAACTGTCCGCCGACGACGCCAAGAAGATGATCGCGAGCATCCGCCTGATCTGACGGCCCTCCAACACGTGGGCTGCCGCAGCTAACCCGCCACCGAACGGCCTGCTGTTCAGCCGGTTCCGCTCGGATCTCCTTGGCACCTGCCCGCCTCGGCGGGCCTGTCGATCCGGGTGCGTCGCACAGCGGATCGGGGCGGGAGGTGGTGGAATCGCAGGATGCGTATCGGGAGTGGAATAGTCGCGGCTGTCGCGGTCGGGATCATGGCTCTGCCCGGGTTGGTCGCGGGACCGGCCGGCGCGGTGACCGACACCGCGTGCGGATCAACCCTCTCGCCGGCCGATATCGGCGAGATCGCCCGGCTCTCGGACACTTCCGAGATCGCAGGCGGCGATACCCTGGCCCGGCTGGAGGACGCCGTCGACCGGCACCACCGAATCACCGAGATCCTTGTCGAGCACCGGGATCTGCGTGGGCTGTTCGCGATCGGCCTCGACGGCGTGGAATCCACCGCCGTGATGCCGATGCAACGTGATCCGGCGGCCTTCCTCGACCGCGAATACGCGCACTCGATCAGTCTCGAGCTGCTGCGTCGTTTCCTCGACAATCTGCACGCCGAATTCTCCGGCGGCGTCGTCGAACCGCAGTGGGCCCACTATTTCGCCCTCGCCAAGGACTGCGGCGCCTCGCGGGCACGCACGGCGATGGCCGGATACAACGCGCACCTGACCGTCGACCTGACGTATTCGGTGGCCGCCGTCGGGAGTCGTCCCGAGCACGCACCGGACTATTTCAAGATCGTCGCAGGCATCGCCTCGGTCGGCGACGTGATCGTCGACCGGACCAAAGCCGTCTACGGTGCCGACCTCGGGCCGCTGTGGCGGTTCTATTTCGTGGGGGAGGGCCTCGATCAGCTGTTCGGCGCGGGCGTGGCCACCGAGCAGATGCTGATCGCCGCCGACCTCGGCGCGAACGTGGTGATCTTCAGCAACGGACTCGCACTCCAGGACCCCGCGCTGGCGCCCACGATCCGGGCCGAGGTCGCCGCGCTGTGGCAGGCGGCCGATCTGGCGTTCGAGGCGCTGGCGCGCATCAACGCCCTCTGAAACGAACAAAGGCCCCGGACCTTCGGTGCGAACCGATTGTCCGGGGCTTTGTTTCGGTCGTCAGCCCGCAGTCTTCTCCGGGTTGCGGATCTCGACGATCGGCAAGATCAGCGCGGCGGGCGCACCTGCGGGGACCACCGGCTGCTTCGGTGCGACCGGTTCGATCCGCCGGTATCCCGCGTCCTGCTCGGGCCGGGTGTCGACCTCACCCTTGTTGGGCCAGTAGGCGGCCGCGCGCTCGGCCTGCGCGGTAATCGTCAGCGACGGGTTCACCCCGAGATTGGCCGAGACGGCCGCACCGTCGACAACGCTGAGCGTCGGGTAGCCGAATACGCGGTGGTAGGCGTCGATCACGCCGTGCTGCGGGTCGGCGCCGATCGCCGCACCACCCAGGAAGTGCGCCGTCATCGGCACATTGAACACATCGCCCCAGGTGCCGCCGGCGACGCCGCCGATCTTGTCCGCCACGCGGCGGGTCACCTCGTTGCCCGCCGGGATCCACGTCGGATTCGGTTGCCCGTGGCCCTGTTTGGACGTGAGCTTGCGCCCGAACAGCCCGCGCTTGGTGTAGGTGGTGATGGAGTTGTCCAGGTGCTGCATGACCAGCGAGATGATGGTGCGCTCGCTCCAGTTCCGCACGCTCATGAACCCGAAGAAGGTGAGCGGATGGGTGATCACCAGCCACAGGAACCGCAGCCACCTCGGCACGCGCCCGCCGCCGTCGACCATCAGCGTCTGCAGCATGCCCATCGAGTTGGAGCCCTTGCCGTAGCGGACCGGTTCGACATGGGTGTCAGGGGTGGGGTGGATCGAGGACGTGATCGCGACACCCTTGGTGAAGTCCTGGCCGGGCGCGAGCGTCTTGGTCGCCGCGCCGACGATGGACTCGGAGTTGGTGCGGGTGAGCAGGCCGAGCCGATCGGAGATCTTGGGCAGCGCGCCCTCGTCGCGCATCGCGTGCAGCAGCTTCTGGGTGCCGAGCGTGCCCGCGGCGAGCACCACCTGCTTGGCGGTGTAGGTCTTGGGGTTCTTGCGTACCCAGGCGCCGGTGCGCTCGGTGGCCACGTCCCACGTGCCGTCGGGCAGCGGACGCAGTGCCGACACGGTGGTCATCGGGATGACCTGCGCGCCCGCCTTTTCCGCGAGATAGAGGTAGTTCTTCACCAGCGTGTTCTTGGCGCCGAACTTGCAGCCGACCATGCAGTCACCGCATTCGATGCAGCCGGTGCGCTCGGGGCCTGCCCCGCCGAAGTACGGATCGGCGACGGTCTTGCCCGGCTCACCGAAGAAGACACCGACCGGCGTCTGGACGAAGGTGTCACCCACGCCCATGTCCTCGGCGACGGCCTTGAAGATCTCGTCGGCGGGCGTCATGTGCGGGTTCTGCACCACGCCGAGCATCTTCTTGGCGCGCTCGTAGTACGGAGTGAGCTCGGCTCGCCAGTCGGTGATGTCGCGCCACTGCGCGTCCTGGAAGAACGGCTCCGGCGGAACGTAGAGGGTGTTGGCGTAGTTCAGCGAACCCCCGCCGACACCGGCGCCGCCGAGGATGAGCACGTCGCGCAGCGGGTGGATGCGCTGGATGCCGTAGCAGCCGAGCTTGGGTGCCCACACGAATTTACGCAGGTCCCAGCTGGTTTTCGGCAGTTCGTCGTCGGCGAAGCGGCGGCCCGCCTCCAGCACGCCGACCTTGTAGCCCTTCTCCACCAGTCGCAGCGCGGTGACACTGCCGCCGAATCCGGAACCGACGATCAAGACGTCGAAGTCGGTGGTTCGCTCGGACATAGAAGAGCTCCTCGATGGTGTCGACAGTGACGCCGGTAACGCTAACGCCGACAGCCAGCACTGTCAAAGTCCGCCCGAGGCTCGGCCCCTATGCTGGTCGCGTGCCTCGATACACCCGCGCGGAACTCGCCGACGCCAGCGGCGTCGCGGCGCGCACGATCCGCTATTACCACTCGCTAGGCGTCCTACCCAAGCCCGGGCGCGCAGGCAAGGAAGTGGTGTATTCCGACGAGCATCTGGACCGATTGCGCGACATCGTCGCCATGCAGGGCCGCGGATTGCGGCTCGACGCCATCCGTGAGGTCTTCGACGCCGAACCGACCAGCGGCGACTGGCGCACGCTGTTCGACCCGCGTTCGGCCCAGGCCGCGCAACGCAGCGCGGAGATCGACGACGCCGAACTCGCCGCCCTCCTCGGCGACCGCGGCTCGGACGTGCTGACCGAACTGATCGCCGTCGGTTATCTGGAGCGCCGCGGCGAACGGTGGTACGTACCGGATCGCCCGATGCTCAAGGGCGCCCTCGTGCTCTACGACGTCGGTATCGACATTCCGCTCAGCGGCGAACTGCGCACCATGATCCGCTCGCGGATGGGCGCGCTGGCCGACGAGGTGGTCCGCGCGGTCCGCGACGCGTCGGGCGGCTACGCCGGCGAAGACCTCGGCGTCGACCTGACCCGCTTCCGGGAACGCCTGCTCGCCATGGCCTGGGAGGTCGGTGGCGCCACGCTGGCCGCCGAGGTGAACCGGGCCGCCGAGGAGGCGGCCGAGGCGCGCCGCGAGACGGCGGGCTCACCCCCGGTCGGCTGATCGGCATGACTTTCCCCACGTGGCGCCGTCGCTACTCCAGAGGGACCGGTCGGTACGGTAGCGAAGGAGGTGATTCCTGCGGTATGTGGGGTGAGAGATGTGTGAACGGCGGGCCCACCGGTACCGCCGCCGAACGGGGAGTGCCCGAGTGAATTCTCGCGAGGAGATCTTGCGCCGCGTCCGCGACGGGCTGCTGGACCTACCCGACGACGCGCGACGGGTGACGGTTCGTCGCTCGGCGGGTCGCCCGGCCGACGACGACCCGGCCGAACGCGCCGCCGTACTCGCCCGCTTCGTCGAACGGCTGCGCGAGCAGGGTTCGCTGGTGCGGCTGGTCGACACCACGGGCCTGCCCGCCGCCGTGGCCGATGTGCTCTACGGAATGAGTGTGCGCACCGTACTCGCCGCCGTCGAGCCAGGTCCGGCGTGGCTCGACCATTGGGCCGGTGCGCCGGGTCATGCCGTGGTGCACGGCTCCGGCGCGGCGAGCAGCGGCGACGCGGTGGTCCGCGATGCTGTCGCCGGAGATGCCTCGACCGGTTCGATCGCCTTGGAGGTGGACGGCGGACCCGCCGTGTCGGAGGACATGCCCCAGGTGTGCGTCGTCCGCGCCGAGCGCGTGTTCAGCTCCCTGCCCGATGCGCTGGACCGCCTCGATCCCCGTCGCCCGCTGATCTGGCGCGGCGGCCCCGCAGATGCGGAACTGGCCCGTCAACTGGTTGTTCTGCTGGTCGAATAGATCATCGCTCTCGATTCGGACGCGCCGCACACGGGGGACCTGACGCTGGTGGACGCGCCGCACGAACGACGTACTCAGACACGTCGCGGGTGATGCCCGATTTGAGCAGCGCACGTTCCTTCGCCAGCTGCTCGAGGCCCTTGTCGTCCGGACCCCACCGGCCATGTACTCGGTAGCGGCGATGACAACTTCGCGCCCTGCCTGGTCCACATCTTTCGCGCTGTCGTGCTGTCGGTCACGATGCCCGGGGACCTGTTGCCGGTACTCCTGCCGCCATCCCTGTTCCGGCGTGCGGCTGTGGATGCGTGGTGACCGTCGGCCAGCATGTCGGGCGACATCTTCGCATCGCCCCACAACTCGACTGCACGCTCCCACGACTCGGGGGAGCGGATATGCGCGAGCTGCTGCGCGGTGAGTGATACCTGAGTGGCCGCTCCCGCGATCTTGGCCATCACGTACGCCTGGTGTCCGCGGTCGCCGGCTTCGGTGAGTCCCCGGTCGGTGCGGGGACGACGTCGCGGGGCGGCTCGGGGATGGGATTAGTCATCGCCCACCCCGATAGGGCTACTGATAGGCGGGTGTATTCCAGGTGAGGAGAGTGTCCAGCTGTCGCGCGAGACTGTGGGGTTCCCGGTCGAAGATGACGTGGCGGATCGACCCTTCAGGATCGATGTACACGCCGATGCCGGGAAACTCGAGCGCGGCGCCGATCGGATTGCCTTGCAGGATCTGTACCCATACCCATTTCCCGACGCCCATGGCGCGCAGGTAGGTGTGGCCGATGCCGCGGGCGCACAGCGACAGGTACGCCATCTCGTCGTCGGTGGCCTTCTCACCGGGGTTCGGGAACTTGGCCAAGGCCGCATCCTCGATCCTTGCCAATCCTTCGACGGTCCAGGGGTCGTCCAGTTCGGCCAGGGCCGGGACCAAGGTGATGAGCTGGGCGAGGTCTTCCGGCTCGCGGTCCAGCCACGCCCGGAATTCGGGCGAGCGCTGTTGTTTCGCCAGGCGGCGCAGTTCGATCTCTGACCAGGGCCGGTCTTCGCCCATGGTGTGAACCTTTCGCGAGTGGTGGCGAGGTCGGTTCGTGCTTGGATCATCGTATCCACTGGGATTGTGTTTGGGGGATAGAGGCAGCAACCCCGAGACCCGGGGGTGGGAAGGGTCTCGGGGGGTCACCATCACCTCGGCATTCGTGTGACGGAAGCACCGGGGGAGTCGAGGTGGGCTCCTGGGCGCAGCCCGAGCTGTGCAGGGAATGCGTACCGCTCTCTCGGGGGCTTGTGCCGTACAAACCCTCGAAACCCTGGAACTGGGCAACGCCACTGGCATCCGAGTTGCCGCGCTGTGCGAGGGACTTCGTCACTTCGTCTCCTTGTTTGGTGGGTTTACGCTTTGGGCGCCGAACGGCAACGGGATTTGTCGCGCGAACGTTTGTTTGTCCGCGACCGTGACGACGTCACAGATCGCGATCAAGTCAGCGGGGACGGTGCAACCGTCGAAATGGCGGGCCGACAGGGTGAACACGGCATCCGCCTTGGAGATGCGGGCGATGGCTTTCAGGTACTCGATGGGTTCACGGGTTCGCTCGTCGGCGAGGACAATTTCCTTCACGTCGTAACCCCACCGTTTGGCCAGGTGCTCGATCGCCGCCTGATGCAGCTCGAAAGAATCACCGGACACATCGGTGCGGAGGTATCCGATCGCGATCCCCTCGAGCACGATCCCCTCGGTCACAGCACAGTCCCGACCAACAGCCCGTCACTGGACGGGCGCCAACCGACCTCACCTGAAACCTGGTGCGGCCGAACCAGACCCATGTCCTCGAGCTGCCGCAGATAGGTTTCCGTGGTCTGGGACCGGTGATGCAACTGCCCGGCGAGGTCGGCGGCCGTGACAGGGGACTGCCGCACCACAGCGCACAGGCTCTGCAGAATCCAGTCCTGGCAACGGGTCAACGTCATCGCCGCGACTCCACACGATCAGCGCGCTCGTCGAGCACCATCCGTTTCAGCTCGACCAACGTTGTGCGGGCACGGCGGCGGCAACGGCACGTGGCGACATCACATTCGAGATGGACCTGCATCGCGCGGTGCGCTTGCTGTGCGGTCATCACGCCTGGGTCGACGGTGCATATCAGCAGCATTGGATCACTAGTTGTTCGAAATATGGTGCGGCCAGTCAGCATTGGACCACCTAGAGTGAGAGGTAGCAGATCGGAAAGCGGGTGACGTCAGTGATGAAGGTCGAACTGACGTCCTCCGCATTTCCAACCCTGGCGTGACACGAGTTCCCCCGGAAGACCACGCAAGTACACGCGAACCGCGTTCCGGTACACGCTCGGTACACGCTGGTACACCAGCACTTACAACGTGGCCAGGAGACCGCTATGAATGTCTGGACAGGAGCAGACGCAGCAGACCTGCGTGACGCGCTCAAACTGTCGCACGAACGCTTCTCCGTCCGCGCTGGCATCCACATCAACACCATCAAGAAGTGGTGCACGCGTGGAGAAACGATCACGCTCCGTCCCGAGTACGCCGAACGAATGAATGATGTCCTCGCCGCGGCGACCCCGTCGCAGCGAGCGGAATTCCGCAAACTGCAAATTAAGCGGGCCGTCACGCCCGGCACCCTCGAAGTCGATGACGACCCCGCCATCTGGAAACTGCCCTGCGAGGACGTCGCCGACGACCTCGCACGGAAGGACCTTCTCGTGGATCGCCGCGAAGCAGCGTCAACCCTGTTTGGGGTGGTCGTCGGCACCTACCTGCTCGAACCACTGGAACGCTGGCTGCGGCGGCAGCGCGGCACCAACACGCCCGCGCCGATCATCACTGGCAGCGGCGCGCAGGAACTCGATGAACTCGAAAACGCCGCCCGCCTGTTCCGGGAATGGGACGAAAAGTTCGGTGGCGGGCTGCGTCGCAAAGCTGTTGTCGGACAGCTCTCCGAAGTGAACGACATGATCGCCGTAGCTAACAACCAAGCCGTGCGGCAACGCCTCGGCCACATCCGGGCACTGCTCGCCGAAACCGCGGCCACCATGTCCTGGGACTCCGGCGACCAGCACACCGCGCAGGGTTACTACATGCTGTCGATCCGGTCCGCACGAGAAGCCGGCGATGCCGCACTGTTCGCCAACGGGCTGGCAGGGCTGGCCCGCCAAATGCTCACTCTTGAACCCGAAGGCCTCGGCGTCGACCGAATCGCCTACACCTACGCCCGAGCCAACGATGCTCTCGAACTTGTCCGCCTCGCCCAGGACATTGTCGGCCGCTCCATCACACCAATTACACGCGCGCTGCTGCACACCCGGGAAGCGTGGGCGTACGCGAAGCTCGGCCGCCCGACCGCGTTCCACCGTGCCGCCGACAACGCCCGCGCCGCATTCACCGAAGCACGCCCCGCCGACGACCCGTACTGGTTGGCGTACTTCGATGCCGCCGAACTGTCCGGCACCCTCGGTGGACGCCTCCTCGAACTTGCCAGAACAGAACCCGCATACGCGGACGAAGCTGCCGAATCAATCACCACCGCCATCGCCCAACGACGCCCTGAACGCTGGCGCTCGAGCGCACTAGACCGGCTCGGCATCGCCGAAGCACGTCTCATCCAAGGCGAATACGCGGAAGCGAAACGCCTCGGGGAAGCCGCCCTCAACGACGTCGGCAAAACCAGTTCGCACCGCGTGCAAGCGAAGGTCGCCGAGGTCTATCAGCGGGCAGGGGAATGCGGCACCAACCGCCCCGCCCGAGAACTCCTCGACATGCTGCATCCCCTCTTGCCATCCCCGGCATGATGAGGGAATGAGGATCAGCGTCACCGGACACATGAACATCACACCTGCCACCACAGAACTGGTGAGGGACGCAATCACCAACCTGATCACCGGCGCACCGGATTTGGTTGGGGTTTCATGCATTGCACGCGGCGCCGACTCGGTATTTGCCGAAGTGGTCTTGGCAGCAGGTGGCCAACTGGAAGTGGTGCTGCCCTCACGGGACTACCGGGAGGCGAAGGTGAAGCCCGACCACTTGCCGCAGTTTGATGCGCTGATCGCTCGCGCTGCGACCGTTCGGGTCATGGACTTCGACACCGCTGGAAGAGAAGCCTACGAGGCAGCCAACGCGGTACTGTTGGAGGTCGACCGGATGATCGCGGTGTGGGACGGGCTGGACGGGCAGCGTGCTGGAACTGGAACGGTGGTCGCGCTTGCACGCGAGCACGGTGTCCCCGTCGATGTCGTGTGGCCGGTCGGCGCCGAACGGGATTAGCCCCGCGCTGTCCGTGGGTGATCGCATGCGTCGGTGACCGGGGGCCAGTAGATGACAGCGTCGCGTCGTCGGCATGCCCAGGTGCGGTGTAGCCGGTCGGGACGGCGACGCAGGCGACGGTGCCGACGAGGACTTGGCCTGGCACGAGGGGGTGCCAGCGGGGTGGGCGACGGGGGAGGGGTGCGCTCCCAAGCGCCGCGGACGCGCTGCGCCATCTGTATGCGAGCCAGCAGTTAGCTGGTCGTGTTTCGGTGCGGGAGTCGGCGGACTACTTGGGCCACGAGGACGCGGCAGTGACGCTGCGTACTTACATCCATTTGATGCCGACAAGTGCACCGCGATCGCGGAGTGCAACGGATGCGTCGTAGGAGACTCCGGCTGTGACGGCCTGGGGAGGTTTTGGAGGACGATGGGTCGCTGTTCCCGGAGGGCGACGGGGGTTGTGTGGGACCTTAAGTCTCAGTTACTCTGAGTTCGACGATGTGACGGTTGACACTGCCGTGCGCATCGACGCGAACCGAGGAGGCACCGATGACGCTGACCGAATCGAGCCGTGGCGGACTCATCAGCGAGGAATACCGCGATGCCCTGGCGACCCTGTCTCAAGGGTCCGTCGACCGGCATTTCGATCCCTACCTCGATATCGACTGGGATTCGCCTGAGCTGGCTCTCGACCCGAACGACCCGCGCTGGGTGTTGTCGTCCGAATACGATCCGCTCGGTGCCACGCAGTGGTATCGCGAGCAGCCGCTGGAGCGGCAGATCGAGATCGGCAAGTGGCGCACCGCGAACGCGATCAGGGTCGGCGCCGCATTCGAGAGCATCCTGATCCGCGGGATGATGCAGTACATCATGAAGCTGCCGAACGGCTCTCCCGAGTTCCGGTACTGCTTGCACGAGATGACCGAAGAGTGCAACCACATCCAGATGTTCCAGGAACTGGTGAACCGCATCGGTGTGGATGTACCGGGCATGCGGCCCTTGTTCAAGGCACTCTCGCCGTTCATCGGCGTGGCGGGCGGCTACGCGCACACGATCCTGTTCATCGGCATCCTCGGCGGCGAGGAACCGATCGACCACTATCAGAAGGCCATGCTGCGGGCGGGCGCGAACCTGCCGCCGATGGTGGTGCGCACCATGGAGATCCACATCGCCGAGGAAGCGCGCCACATCTCCTTCGCCCATGACTTCCTCGCCGCGCACATCGGGCGGATGGGCAAGTTCAACCGTGGCGTGTGTTCGGTGGCGTTCCCGATCGCGATGCGCTGGCTGGCCGGGGAGATCATGGCCCCGCCCCGTTCGTTCGCCACGCAGTTCGACATCCCGCGTGAGGTCATCCGGGAGGCCTTCTGGAAGTCCGAGCACTCGCAGCACGTCCTGGCGGGCTACTTCGCCGACGTCCGGAAGCTGGCCGACGATCTGGGCATGATGAACCCGATCGCCAAGCAGGTGTGGAAGGCGCTCGGCATCGACGGGCCGCTGTCGCGCTACCGCAGCGAGCCGGAGCGGAGTGCCCGCAGGGCTGCGTGAGCAGCCCTCAGTCGCCGTTGGTCATCAGCTGGGTGATGACCGTGGTGAGGGGTTGTTCGGCGTCGAGGGTGAGCCCGTGGCGCCGGGCGACGCCGTCGACCACGTGCCAGGCATAGGAGGCGACCTCCTCGATCAGCTGCTGTCTCGACAGGACCGGGGCGGGGTCGTTGGCCCAGCGGGTGACCGTCGCCTCGGTCATCGAGACGATCGCGAAGGTCATCGCATCGGCCGAGCCGTCGTCGGCCACGCCGACCACTCCGGCCAGTCCGGTGACCAGCGCGCGGGTCGACGCGGCGAGTGTCGCGATGAGCGAACTCATGGCGTCGACGTCCGGATCGGCCTCCGACGGCCCGGTGCGCAGGAATTCGTGCAGTCGTGGATGCTCGGTGACCCACGTGACGACGGCATCGACCGTGCGAACGAGGATCTGGTGGATGGAACCGTCGCCGATGTCGAGCGCGTCCTCGATATCGCCGACGAACCGGTCGGTGATATCGCTGCGGATGCGCCGGTCGAGTTCGTCGCGGCCCGCGAACTGCCGGTACACAACGGATTTCGCGAGCCCGGCGTGTTCGGCGATCTGGACGATCGGCACCTCGACACCCGGCGGCGCCTGCTCGATCAATTCGATCGCAGCCTGCACGATCCGTTCCCGGCGGCTGTCGTTGTGCGGCTGCCACCGGGCTTGTCTGCCGCTCACGGCGCGGGCTGGTCGTGACGTTGCGCTCGACACCGCCTGAGTGTAAAGCACACGATCCGGTATCGAACTGTTACCGAGGGACTGTCACCGGATCGGTGCAACTCGCCACCCCGTTCACCACCGAACAGGGCGCAGGCGCTTGCGTCGGGTGGTAGTCATCGCCGACACCGCCCGCGGCGGTGATCTGCCGGTAGGCCGCGACAGCGTCGGTGGGTTTGCGGGTGAGTGTGGGGTCGGTCAGTACGTCGACGGTGTAGAGACCGAATCGTGGTGTGTAGGAACCCCATTCGTAATTGTCGGTGAGGCTCCAGTAGTTGTAGCCGAGCAGTGGGATGCCGTCGGCCACGGCGCGCTGCAGCCAGTACACGGTGTCGCGCAGCGAATCGGCGCGGGTGTAGCCGTCGGGGCGTGGCAGCCCATTCTCGGTGGGCATCCCGTTCTCGACGATGTAGAGCGGGCGGCCGGGGAACTTGCGGGCGTAGTGCTCGAGAACGTAGTAGATGCCCTCGGGGTGCAGGGGCATGGTCCAGAGTTTGCCGGGGTCGGGGATGCGCGGTTCGGCGGGGGAGAAGCTGTAGTAGTAGTCGATTCCGATGTAGTCCAGGCGCGCCGAGATGCGATCCAGCAGCGGGCCGTTGACCGCGTCGTCGACGGCCGGCAGGTGGGCGACATTGCTGGTGACCATGGCACCCGGCTGCACAGCGTGGATGTACTCGTGGATGCTGTTGTGGGCCTGTGCGATTCGGTCGACCATAGTCGGTGCGTCAGTGGGGGAGAGCCCGCCGTGGCGTAGTTCGTTGGCCAGATACACCATCGGCTCGTTGAACGTCACCCACAGCGGGTCCGTGTGGGCGAAGCGGTCGACGATGCTTCGCGCGTTGGTCAGCCAGTCGGCCACGATGCGCGGATCGCGCCAGCCGCCGCGATCCGCCACCCAGCCGGGATAGACCCAGTGATCGAGGGTGAGCATCGGTCGCATGCCCGCCGCGACGATCGCGCCGACGACCTCGTCGTAGAACCCTAGACCTGCCTCGTCCCAGATGCCGGGGCGAGGCTGCACCCGCGCCCACTCGATGCCGATGCGGTACACGCGCACGCCGAGGTCGGCCGCGAGTGCGATATCCGATCGGAACCGCTGGCGGAAGTCGACCGAGTTCAGGTACGGATGCTCGGTGCTGCCGGACTCCGCGTAGCGGCGCCAGTTGCTGTCCGGTGCGTCGCCTTCGGCCTGGAACCCGGAAGCGGCTACACCCCAGAGGAAGTCGGGGCTCATCGGTGCCAACTGGGTGGATGCCGGTGGTCGGGCGGTAGTGGGGGAGGTGCTTCCCGCGAGCGCGGCGAAGACAACGGCGATCGTGGCGAGGATCCTGCGGCGACTGGGGGAGGGCATGGCACTCCTGGCGGCTGGAATGGGAGGGGGAGGAGAGTCCAGTGTGCGGCATCGACGAGCGGTAGTCCGGAATTGCGGCAGTAAGGCGAACGTCCATTTATTACATTCGGTTACGCAGATATGCGCATCTAATTATATCAGCCCAGTCTTTCCAACCCACAACTCACCTCCGATACATGTGCCCACGACCAAACCACTAGCAAGGACGGGGAGTGAAATGCCTCTCAAGCACACCTTGTGGGTTCGTTAATCCAGCGCGCTCGAGCCAGGATTCGGGGATGGTGTGGAATCCCTTGCCCCGTGTGGCGCGCGTGTTCGGAGCACAAGCCTGGGTGATGCGGGGGGCGAGTATCGTGTTGCCCGCCGAGCGGTTGCTTCGCCGGTTCTCCGGTGGGCGTTGGGGTGTCCTCGACCTGGCCGGCTTGCCGTCGATCGAGGTGACCGTGGTCGGCCGCAAGTCCGGTGTGCCGCGCACGACCTCGCTGCTGTGTGTGCCCGACGGCGACGGCTTCTTCCTCGTCGGTTCCAACTGGGGCAAGCCCGAGCATCCGGCCTGGTCGGCGAATCTGCGTGCCGCGCGCACGGCATCGGTGCGGTTCAACGGCAGTACGGCGTTCCCTGTGTCGGTCGCGGAGATCACCGGGGTGGAACGTAAGCAGGTGTGGGATCAGGTCGTGGAGTTCTGGCCTGGTTACGAGATGGAGTATCAGCTCGCCGGCGGGCGTGAGTTCCGGATCTTCCGGCTCGACCGGATCGTCTGACGACTGTGCCCCGGCGACAGTCGTTGTCGCCGGGGCACAGTCGCGGGTTCAGACTTGCGCGGGTTTGCGGCTCAGGCCGTACATGACGGCCGCACCGAGTGCCGCGCCGACGGGCCATGACAGCGCCGTGACCGAGGCGGAATCGGGGACAAGAGCTACGACGACGCTGACCGCACCCGCGATGAGCAGTGCGATGAGCGCTCGCGGGTTGAATCCGCGGGTGTAGAAGTAGGTGCCGTCGGTCGCGCCGGAATAGAGCTCGGGCACGTCGGTGCGCTGTTTGCGAACCAGGTAGTAGTCGACGACCAGGATGCCGAACACCGGCCCCATCAGGGCACCGACACCGCCGAGGAAGTAGACGATGAAGTCCTGGTTGGCCCACAGCTTCCAGGGCAGTACGACGATCGACAGGACGGCGGTGATGATGCCGCCGGTGCGGAACGAGATGTACTTCGGTGCGGCGTTGGAGATGTCGTAGGCGGGGGAGACGAAGTTGAGCACCACGTTGATGCCGACGGTCGCGATGGCGAACAGCACGGCCGAGACGATGACGATCGCGTCGTTGTCGATGTGGGCGACGAGCTCGACCGGGTCGGACAGAACTTCCCCGTACACCTTCAGGGTCGCGAGGGAAATGATGATCGAGATGACGACGAACGCGGTCTCGTTGAAGGGTATGCCCCAGGCGTTGCCGCGCCGGATGGCCTTCTGACTGGGTGAGAATCGGGCGAAGTCGGCGTAGTTCACGAGTGGTCCGGCCATGAACGCGACCATCAGGAACGCGACCCCGATGAACGCCGACACCGTCTGTCCGCTCGAGAGTGCTTCACCCGCACGGGCATTGAGGTCGATGCTCCAGTCGGCTTCGCTCATGATCCACACGGCGAGGGCGATCATGCCGATCCACACGACCGGTCCGGCGAAGTCGGAGGCCTTGCGCACGATCTCCATGCCGTAGCTGATGATCATGAGCTGCACGGTCCACAGTACGAGGAACGCGATCCAGCCGAGCGCGGACAGTCCGAGGAAGCTGGGTTTCGTCCACGACTCGAGACCTGGCGACACCCGCAGGATCAGCACGATCACCGCGGTGGAGGCCAGATAGGTCTGGATGCCGTACCAGAAGATCGCGACGAGCGCGCGGAGCAGGGCGGGGATGTTGGCGCCGAACACGCCGAAGGTGGCGCGGGCGAAGACCGGAAACGGGACCCCGACCTTCTGACCCGCGACACCGACGAGGTTGCTCCCGAGCCACAGCATCAGCACACCGGCGAACAGGGCGAGCATGGTCTGCCAGCCGGTCATGCCGAGGGCGAGCATGCCGACGGCGAAGCCGTAGCTGGCGATGCTGTGGGCCGAGGTCATCCAGAGACAGAACAGGTCCCAGGTGCGCCAGGTCGCCGTCTCCTTGGTAGTGGGCGCCAAGTCGTCGTTGACCAGCTGCGAGTGTCGTCCCGCGCCCTCGGGCGCGTGGACCTGTGTTTCTGTCATCGCACTATCTCTCTACTTCTACTGCTAACTGTGCTGGGGGAACCCGAGGTTGATGCCGCCGTGGCTCGGATCGAGCCAGCGCGACGTGATCGCCTTCTCCTGGGTGAAGAACGAGAAGCCCTGCGGTCCATAGGCTTTCGCGTCACCGAAGATCGACGCTTTGTGGCCGCCGAAGCTGTGGTAGGCGACGGGCACCGGGATGGGGACGTTGATGCCGATCATGCCGACGGTGACCCGGCGCTGGAATTGCCGTGCGGCCCCACCGTCGTTGGTGAAGATCGCGACCCCGTTGCCGTAGGGGGAGCTGTTGATGAGTTCGATGCCCTCCTCGAAGCCGTTCACCCGGACGACGGAGAGGACCGGGCCGAAGATCTCGTCCTGGTACACGGCGGAGCTGGTCGGGACGTTGTCGATCAGGGTCGGGCCGAGCCAGAACCCTTCGGCCGCACCGTCGATGCTGGTTTCGCGGCCGTCGACGACGATGGTGGCGCCGTCGGTGGCGGCCACGTCGAGGTAGCCGGCCACCTTGTCGCGGTGTTCGCGGGTGATGAGCGGTCCCATGTCGCAGCCTCGGCGGCCGTCGCCGGTGCGCAGTTTGCCCATGCGTTCGGCGATCTTGGCGACGAGTTCGTCGGCGATGCTGTCGACGGCGAGCAGCGCGCTCACCGCCATGCAGCGTTCGCCCGCCGAGCCGAAGCCGGCGTTGACGGCGGCGTCGGCGGCGAGGTCGAGGTCGGCGTCGGGCAGCACGAGCATGTGGTTCTTGGCCCCGCCGAGTGCCTGGACTCGTTTGTCGTTGGCGGCGGCGGTCTGATAGACGTAGCGCGCGATCGGGGTGGAGCCGACGAAGGAGATCGCGGCGACGTCCGGGTGGACGAGCAGGGCGTCGACGGCTTCCTTGTCACCATGGACCACATTGAGGACGCCCGCGGGCAGGCCCGCTTCGGCGGCGAGTTCGGCGAGCCAGTTGGCGGCCGAGGGGTCCTTCTCGCTGGGCTTGAGGACGACGGTGTTGCCCGCGGCGATGGCGATCGGGAAGAACCAGAGCGGAACCATGGCGGGGAAGTTGAACGGGCTGATGATCCCGACCACCCCGAGCGGTTCGCGCACCGAGTACACGTCGACGTCGGTGGAGACGTTCTGGCTGAACTCGCCTTTGAGCAGTTGTGGCATGGCGAGGGCGAATTCGACTACTTCGAGTCCCCGGGCGATCTCCCCGCCCGCGTCGCTGAGGACTTTGCCGTGTTCGGCGGTGAGGATCTGGGCGAGGTCGTCTTTGCGGGCGTTGAGCAGTTCCCGGAAGGTGAGCAGGAACCTGCTGCGGGTGGCGATCGAACTGTCGCGCCACTGGGGCAGGGCGGCGGCGGCCGCGGCGACGGCGGTGCCGACGTCGGTGGCGGTCGCCATGCGCACCTCACGTTGGGGTGTGCCGAGGGCGGGGTCGAAAACCGGTGCGGTGCGGGTGGATTCGCCCGGCCAGGCCTTGCCGTCGATCCAGTGCTCGAGAATCTGTGTCATGGTCGTTTCCTTGTCTTCAGAGTCCGGCGAGTACGTCACGAATCGCGGCGACGCCCGCCGTGGCCTCGGCGTCGGTGATGACGCAGGGCGGCACCACGTGCAGGCGGTTGTCGGCGATGAACGGGAGCACGCCGCGCTCGAGCAGACTGGTTTTGAGCTTGCCCATGGTCGCGGCGGGGACGGGAGTTCGGGTGTGCGGGTCGGTGACGAGTTCGAGGGCCCAGAACACGCCTTCGCCGCGTACTTCGCCGATGACGGGGAAGTCGTCGGCGAGGGCTCGTAGTGCGGGGCCGAGGGTTTCGCGGCCGACGCGCTCGGCGTTGGCGACGATGCCTTCGGATTCCATGGCGTCGAGTGCGGCGACGATGGAGGCGGCGGCCAGAGGGTGGCCGCTGTAGGTGAGGCCGCCGGGGAACACGGTGTCGTCGAAGGTGTGTGCCACGGGGTCGGAAATGATGACGCCGCCGACCGGGACGTAACCGGAGTTCACGCCCTTGGCGAAGGTGATGAGATCGGGGACGACATCGTGGCGGGAGAACGCGAACCAGGCGCCGGTGCGGCCGAAGCCTGCCATCACTTCGTCGAGGATGAGCAGGATGCCGTAGCGGTCGGCGAGCTCACGCACACCAGCGAGGTAGCCCGGTGGTGGGATGAG
Organism: Nocardia rosealba; assembly: GCF_020216065.1. Taxonomy (GTDB): domain Bacteria; phylum Actinomycetota; class Actinomycetes; order Mycobacteriales; family Mycobacteriaceae; genus Nocardia; species Nocardia rosealba. The sequence continues at coordinate 981,530 of NZ_JAIWNA010000002.1, read as the reverse complement.
CACACCGGCGGTACCGGGGACGCTTTCGAGCAGGATGGCCGCGATGGAGGCGGGGCCTTCGCACTGGATCACCCGTTCCAGGTGGTGCAGTGCGCGTTCGCATTCCTGTTCGGCTGTCGCGGACCAGAATTCGCTGCGGTACAGGTAGGGGCCGAAGAAGTGGACGTGCCCGCGGGCGAATTCGTTGGGTACGCGCCGCCAGTCGCCGGTGGCGACGACGGCGGCGCCGGTGTTGCCGTGGTAGGAGCGGTAGGTGGAGAGCACCTTGTCGCGGCCGGTGTGCAGGCGGGCCATCCGGATGGCGTTCTCGATGGCGTCGGCGCCGCCGTTGGTGAAGAACACCTTGTCGAAGCCGTCCGGTGCGAGCGCTGAGATGCGCTGTGCCGCTCGTCCTCTGGCGAGGTTGGCGGTGGCGGGGGAGATGGTGGCGAGTTGGGCTGCCTGCTCGGCGATCGCTCGGGTGACGGCCGGGTGCTGGTGGCCGATATTGACATTGACGAGCTGGCTGGACAAGTCGAGGTATTCGCGGCCGGCGTGGTCCCAGAGCGTGCAGCCGCGTCCGCCCGCGATGACGAGTGGTTGCAGCGCGGCCTGCGCGGACCAGGAGTGGAAGACGTGGTCGCGGTCGAGCCGGTAGGCCAGGGCGTCGAGGTCGGTCGCGGTGTCGGCGGCGGTCATGATGCCGCCTTCATCGCGGTGATGTGTTTGGTCATGCCGGGGATGACGGTTTCGCCGTAGACGCGCATGGTCTCCTCCTTGTTGTCGTGTTGGAGATAGCCCGCGAACTGGTCGACACCGAGTTCGGCGAGGCGCTGCAGCTTCTTCAGGTGGTCCTCGGCGGTGCCCAGGACACAGAACCTGTCGACGATGTCGTCGGTGACGAAGGCGGCGTGGGTGTTGCCCGCTCGGCCGTGCTGGTTGTAGTCGTAGCCTTCGCGACCGGCGATGTAGTCGGTCAATGCCGGTGGGACGGAACCGGTTTCGCCGTAGCGGGTGACGATGTCGGCGACGTGGTTGCCGACCATGCCGCCGAACCAGCGGCACTGGTCGCGCATGTGTGCCCAGTCGGTGCCGATGTACATGGGTGCGGCCACGCAGATCTTGACCGCGTCGGGGTCGCGCCCGGCTGCGGCGGCCGCGTCCTTGACGGTACGGATCATCCACTCGGCGATGTCGAGATCGGCGAGCTGGAGGATGAACCCGTCGGCGACCTCACCGGTGAGCTGGAGAGCTTTGGGCCCGTAGGCCGCGACCCACACGTCGAGCGTCGAGCCCGTGCTCCACGGGAATTGCAGAACGCGTCCGTCGACCTCGACCGGGCGGGAGTTGGCGAGTTCCTTGACGACGCGGACGGATTCGCGCAGGGTCGCCAGGGTGGTCGGTTTGCCGCCGCCGACCCGGACCGCCGAGTCGCCGCGGCCGATCCCGCAGATGGTGCGGTTGCCGTAGGCCTCGTTGAGGGTGGCGTAGGTGGAGGCGGTGACCGTCCAATCGCGGGTGGCGGGGTTGGTGACCATCGGGCCGACGGTGATGCGTTTGGTCTCGTTGAGGATCTGGCTGTAGAGCACGTACGGTTCCTGCCAAAGGATGTGGGAGTCGAAGGTCCACAGGTGGCTGAAGCCGTGTGCTTCGGCGAGTTTGGCCAGGTGCACCGTGCGCGCCGCAGGCGGGTCGCACTGCAGGACCGCTCCGAATTGCATGGTGGCTCCCTAGATGAGGTATTGACAGGGGTCGCGGCGGACGAAACGTCCGTCGCCTTTGCGGCCGAGGTAGGTGTTGTCGTCGACGACGACCTTGCCTCGGGAGAGCACGGTGTCGACGTGGCCGTCGATCTCGTAGCCCTCCCAGGCGGAGTGGTCCATGTTCATGTGGTGGGTGGCGTCGACGCCGATGGAGGTGTGGCCGTTGGGGTCGTAGATCACCACGTCGGCCTCGGCGCCGGGGGCCAGGACGCCCTTACGGCCGTAGAGACCGAACATCCGCGCGGGGGTGGTCGCGGTGATCTCCACCCAGCGTTCGAGGCTGATCTTGCCGTCGACCACACCCTGGTACATGAGATCCATGCGGTGTTCGACAGAGCCGATGCCGTTGGGAATCTTGGAGAAGTCGCCGATGCCCATATCCTTCTGGCCCTTCATGCAGAAGGGGCAGTGGTCGGTGGACACCATCTGCAGGTCGTTGGTGCGCAACGCCTGCCACGCTTCGTCCTGGTGGTGGTCGTGCTTGGAACGCAGCGGCGTGGAGCACACCCATTTGGCGCCCTCGAAACCCGGCGCGCCCAGCTGGTCCTCCAGCGACAGGTACAGGTACTGCGGGCAGGTCTCGCCGAAGACGTTCTGGCCGCGATCGCGGGCGGTCGCGAGCTGGGCGACGGCCTGCTTGGCCGACACGTGCACCACATACAGCGGCGCGCCGGTGAGTTTGGCGAGCATGATCGCCCGGTGAGTGGCCTCTTCCTCGAGTTCCCAGGCGCGGGCGATGCCGTGGTAATAGGGGTCGGTCTTGCCCTGGGCGAGCAGCTGGCCGACGAGCACGTCGATCGCCGGCCCGTTCTCGGCGTGCATCATGGTGAGCAGGCCGGTATCGGCGCCGGTCTGCATGGCGCGCAGGATCTGGGCGTCGTCGCTGTAGAACACGCCGGGGTAGGCCATGAACAGTTTGAAGCTGCTGATGCCCTCGCCGGGCAGTTCGCGCATGGCTCGCAGGGATTCGTCGTTGACGTCGCCGATGATCTGGTGGAACGAGTAGTCGATCGCGCATTCGCCCGCGGCCATGTCGTGCCAGGTCTGCAGGCTGTCCTGGACTCGCTCCCCGAATTTCTGGACGGCGAAGTCGATGATGGTGGTCGTCCCGCCCCAGGCGGCGGCGCGGGTGCCGGTTTCGAAGGTGTCGGCGGCGGTGGTACCGCCGAAGGGCATCGACATGTGGGTGTGGGCGTCGATGCCGCCGGGGATGACGTACTTGCCGGTCGCGTCGATCACGCGGTCGACCGTTTCCGTCAGATTCGCGCCGAGGACGGTGCTGCCGGGTTCGAGAAGGGCGACGATGCGTTCACCGTCGATGAGCACATCGGCCGCGCCGCGCCCGGTCGCCGAGACGACGGTGCCGCCGGTAATCAATGTTGTTGCCACGGTGATCCTTTCCGGCTCAGGGCGCCACGATCGAGGAGTAGGAGTCGGGGCGGCGGTCGCGGTAGAACTGCCAGTCGCCACGCACCTCGCGCACCACGGCGAGGTCGATCTCGCGGATCACCAGTTCCTCGGTGCCGGTGGAAGCGACCTCGCCGACGAAATTGCCGCGCGGGTCGACGAAGTAGGAGCTGCCGTAGAAGGTCACCGCGTCGTCGCCGAATTCGTCGCTCTCGGTGCCGATCCGGTTGTTGGCGGCGATGAAGTACTGATTGGCGGCCGCCGCGGCCGGCTGTTCGAGTTCCCAGAGCCGGTTGGACAGGCCGGGTTTGGTCGCCGAGGGGTTGAAGACGAGTTCGGCGCCTGCCAGGCCGAGGGCGCGCCAGCCTTCGGGGAAGTGGCGGTCGTAGCAGATGTAGACGCCGATCTTGCCGACGGCGGTGTCGAACACCGGGTAGCCGAGGTTGCCGGGGCGGAAGTAGAACTTCTCCCAGAAACTGGGCAGGTGGGGGATGTGGTGCTTGCGGTATTTGCCCAGGTAGGTGCCGTCGGCGTCGATCACGGCGGCGGTGTTGTAGAGGACACCTGGCTGGTCTTCCTCGTACACCGGCAGCACGATCACGATGTTGTGTTCGCGCGCCAGGGCGGCGAACCGTTCGGTGGTGGGGCCCGGCACCGATTCGGCGTATTCGTAGTACTTCTTGTCCTGCACATTGCCGAAATACGGCCCGTAGAACAGTTCCTGGAAGCAGATCACCTGAACGCCTTCGGCGGCTGCCTGCTCGACGAACTTCTCATGTTTGGCGAGCATCGATTCTTTGTCGCCGGTCCAGGTGGCCTGTGTGATGGCTGCTTTGATGATCGTCACCGGTCGATCTCCTGCCTAGGATTTGGGTTATGTTATCGTCAGCACTAAACATTTCTTGAATGTTTCACCCAATGCCGGGAAGTGTAAATCTCGAGGGGCCGACGGCGAGGGAAAAGTGGACAAGAAGATCCGGATCGATGATCCGACGCCCGCCGGGATCGCCGGGGCGATCGCCCGGCTCATCACCAGTGGCGAGCTGCGCCCGGGTGATCGGCTCCCCACGGTGCGCGAACTGTCCGCACAGCTAGGAGTGAGTCCGGCGACCGTGAGCCACGGGTGGCGGGCGCTGGCTCAGGCCGGGCTGGTTGTTTCCAAGGGGCGCAGCGGAACCTTCGTCACCGGGGTGCCGCGCGCTGCCCCGACGCGTGCGGGTGGGATGACCGGTGGGGCCGAGTCCGCGCGCCTGGATCTGTCGCTCGGCACGCCGGATCCCGCCCTGCTCCCCGAGATCGGATCGCTTCTCGCGCAGGTGGCCTCGCGCGCCGAGAGCACCGACTACCACCAGCCACCGGTGGTTCCCGAGCTCGGTCGGCTGCTGCAGGCCGACTGGCCGACGGGGTCGGGTGGGTTGACCGTCGTCGACGGGGCGATGGACGCGGTGGCGCGCAGCCTGGCCGCGGTGGTGCGCTTCGGTGATCGGGTGATCGTCGAGAACCCGACCTTCCCGCATTTCCTCGACTACCTCGACACCATCGGTGTGCAGGCCGTCCCGGTGGCGATGGACGAAAACGGTGTGCTGCCGGACGAATTGGCACGTGCCCTCGCCCTCGCACCCGCCGCCGCCGTCCTGCAGCCACGCGCCCAGAATCCGACCGGTGCGTCCATGACCGCCGAGCGGGCAGAGACACTCGCCAAGATCCTCGGTCGCAGCGAGCATCGGTGCATGGTCGTCGAGGACGACCATTCCGGTGCGATCGTCGCCGCCCCCGACATCAGCCTCGGCCGCTGGTTGCCCGACCAGGTGCTGCATGTGCGAAGTTTCTCCAAATCCCACGGCCCCGACCTGCGCATCGCCGCCCTCTCGGGCCCCGAGGAGGTGATCGACCGCATCGTCGCCACCCGCATGCTCGGCCCCGGCTGGACACCGCGCATCCTGCAACGTCTGCTGTACGAACTCCTGCGTGACGACACCGCGAATCGCACTGTGTCGCAAGCGCGGACGGATTACGCCGATCGGCGCCGCGCGCTCACGGATGCTTTGAGCAAGCACGGAGTGGTGGTCGCCGAGGGGGACGGGCTCAATGCCTGGGTGCCGGTGGCAGATGAACGCTCCGCGCTGGTTCACCTGGCGGCCAACGGTATTCGGGTGGCGCCGGGTGGTCCGTTCATGGTGGGTGAGGAGGCGGGTCAGCCGCAGGCGGTGCGCGTGACCGTGGCGCCACTGCGCGACGGCATCGACGACGTGGCACGAATCCTGGCCACCGCCGCCCAGCCACCGCGGCAGTCGGAGTACTTCTCGTTGCATACCGGGCGTTGAGGGGTTTGCCCATCGTTCTGGGTGAGTCGGGGCAGGGCGGCTGCTCGCCCCGGACCTGATCGGCATGGGCGAGTCGGGGAAGCCGACGATCGACTACAGCTTCGACGACCATGCGCGATACCTGGACGCCTGGCTCGAGGCGATGGGGTTGGACAGGGTGGTGCTCGTCGGCCACGACTGGGGCACACTGGGACTACCGGTGGGGCGGCATTGCGATACTTCGACCATGCAGTCTTCGACGCACCGCGCGGTCGGTGGCCCAGCCCGGCGGGCCGCTCCCGGGCAGAACACGTGACCGGCGCGACCGGTTGGACCGGGACAATGCTGCTGCGGCCCGGGCTGATGGTACTGACGGGCGAGTTCGGAACCACGGCGCTTCATGCGCACCACACAATCCAGATCATGAAGAGCGACTCCGCGTTCTGTATCGGTGACGCACAGGGAGCTACCGCGAGCTGCCGGGCGGCGGTGATTCCCCCGAACACCAGCCACCGAGTGGTCGAGGGCACTGCCTCGGCCACCTTGATCCATCTGGCGCCCGAAGCGGCGGTGGCGACCATGCTGTGCCCTGAACCCGGGGATACGGTCGATGTCTGGGTGCGTCACGGGGCGATGTTCAGCTCCGGCCCGATGGGTATGGCGGCCCTTGTCGCCGGCGCGGTCGAGCCCGACCGGAGCGCCTGGCACCCGGCAGTTCGCCGTTCCTTGGCCGACTTGCCCGCGCTGCTCGCCGACGGCCCCGTTCGGCTCGGTGATCTCGCCCAGCGGGTGGGGTTGTCGGAGAGCCGACTGGCACACCTGTTCTCGGCGGAGGTGGGCCTTCCGTTCCGGGCGTACGTGCGTTGGCTTCGGATGCAGCACGCGATGCGGCTCTTCGCCGCGGGACGGACCCTCACCGAGGCGGCACACGGTGCAGGCTTCGCCGACAGCGCCCATCTGAACCGCGTCTGCCACAGCATGTTCGGCGCGGCCCCGACGCAATACGGGCAGCTGCGGTTGGTCGACGAGCTCGGTTGCCCGTAGCAGCTTTGTTCAAGCGGGCGCCCGGCATCCCCTGCAACGCTGTGGGGAGACACGACAACCCAGGAGGTCCCATGTCCCCCATGCCCGCCGGCGTCCGATCCGCGTTCGAAGCCGAACTGGACCGCGCACGCGTGACCACTGATGTCGACGAGATGTGGCACGCGCTCGAACGGGCACACATCCTTTCGCAGGAGTGGGCATGGCCGCACACTCGCGCACATTGGGAGATGCTCCGACTCGCTATCCGCTGCCGCGACCGTCATGAAGTCGTCGGCCAGGTGCTCCGACTCGCGTTCGGCGGCATCGCGTCCGCGACCGGCCGTGCGCCGCTCGGCAACAACGGTAGGTCCGATGTCGGCCCCTTCACGCCCATGCCGATCCCTGACGATCTCCTTGCCATACTGGCCGCGGGTGCCACCGCCGCACGATGACGAAGACCCCGCCGTTGTCGTGAGCGGCGCCGACGCGAACCTCCTGCCGCATTCGGTCCCGAACCGAAGCATCCGACGGCGGGCACCACGGCACGATCGAGGAGAACGCGACCCCGCGAACCGCCGCGTGTCAGAGGCCGAGTTTGGTGACGGCGTTGTCTTCGAGGGGGTTGGCGGTGCGGATGTAGCCGTGGACGGTGCGGGGGTTGGACCAGCGGCCCTGGCGCATGATTTCGCGATCGCTGGCGCCGCCGAGGGCTGCTTGGGTGGCGAAACCGGCGCGTAGGGAGTGGCCGGAGAACAGGTCGGGGTCGAGGCCTGCGCGGGCGGCGTAGCGTTTGACCAGTTCGGCGACGGCTCGGCCGGACAGGGCGGTGGGGGAGATGGTGCCGTGTCGGTTGACAGTGGGGAACAAGGGGCGGTGGGGGTCGCTGCTCAGGGTGGTTCCGGTGAAGCCGTGGCAGCGGTGGATGGTGGTGTCGGTGATCGGGTTCGCGGTGACCCAAGCGCGAAGATCCGCTGTGTTGGAATGGTTTTCGAGGAGCTGAACCCAGTCGGCGAAGGCGCAGACGGGGCAGGTGTGCGGGTGTTTGCCGCGTGGCAGGGCGACACGCTGTTCGCTCGCGCCGGTCGGGTCGGTTTTGGTGGTCGGCAGGTGCACGATCAGCAGTGGTTCACCGGTGTGGTGATCGGTGCGTACCTGGACATCGCCGATGCGCAGGGCGGCCAGTTCGCTGCGCCGCAGGGCACCGGCGAAACCCACCAGCAGGGCGAGGGCGTCGCGGCGGCGGGCCGGTTCGGTCGGCCAGCCGGGGGCGGGGAGTTCGGCGAGGAGCTGTTCGAGGGTGTGCAGCAGGACCGGGCGTTTGCGGGTCGGTGGGGTGCGGCGGGTGCGCCGGATGCCACGCAGGGTGAGGCGCACGACGTCGGACCTCGTCGGGGACGGCAAACCGTTGGCCGCGTGCACGGCGGCGATAGCGGCGGATTTGCGGTCGAGGGTGGCGGGGCTGAACGCCCACGTGCCGTTGTCGCGGCGGGCGTCGGCGGCCGCGGCCAGATACACCGCCACGTCCAGGGGGTCGGCGGGCAGCGCCTGGCGGTGTTCGCCCGCGCACCAGCCCGCCCACGCGATCCAGTCGGTGCGGTAGGCGCGCAGCGTGTTGGCCGACTGCGACGCCTCGAGATAGCGGCGCAGCGCGCCCGCTTGGTCGTCGTCGAAACGTTCACCGACGAGCCGTAGTGCGGCGGTGTCGATCAGGACGCTACGGACCCCGCGGCGTAGTTCGGTGCGGACCCGTTCGGGTAGCACGACCGCCTCGCTCACCGCAGCCCTCCTCGCCCGCGTCGTCGCCGCTGATCTACGGCGCGCCCAGCTTAATCCGGGTCAGGGCAGTTCCTCGAGTTCGGCGAGCTTGGTGTGGATGAACGCGGCGAGGCGGTGCTTGGCCGCGCCGGTGAGGAAGCTGGTGTCGCCGAGGCGAGGGAACCCGTCGTCCGCCGATGCCGCGGGTTCGGGGGTGTCGGTATCGCCGACTAGTTCGAGACGTGCCGGATGCTGCTGGGGGAGAGGAACATTCGGTTCGTCCGGTTCTGTCTGCTCTGCTCCGGTACGTACCATGACTCGAACAATAACGTTGTGGTCACGGCCGTTGCCAACACGATGGGCCACGGAGTGATAACAGACACGTTTTGTTCGGTTTTGCGTAATAAGTCCGGTTTCAGGAGGCTCGGGCCTGCTGGGCGGTCGCGCGCACGTACCCGGCGACCGGGCTCAATCGCAGTACATCGGGCATCCGGCGAGTTACCGCGAGCGGGCCGAGGAACCGCACCCGTCCGGTGTGCTGGGCATGTGCCAGCGGCAACCGACCGAGCCACACCTCGTACAAACCCGCCACGTCGGCGCTGATCGTGACATCGACCGGATACCCCGGATCCGTCTCGCACACCGACGCCGCACCGCCCTCGACCACGATCCAGAACCGGCGCGGATCGTCGGTGAACCGGACCGCGAGCACCTGACGGCGACCCGGCAGCTGCGTGGTGTCGAGACGGTTGTGCATCCACCACACGAGCAGGGCCGCGTCGCGCTCGCCGTGGCGCGGTTCGCCGAAGGTCCAGCGCGCACCCCACTCGCCGAGGCCGAACAGGATCGGTTCCAGATCCCGACCCGCCTCGGTGAGCACGTACTCGGTGCCGAGCTTGTCGACCAGACCCGCGCGTTCGAACTGGCGCAGCCGTTTGGCCAGCAGGCTGCGCGACAGGCCGGGCAAGCCGCGGGCCAGATCGTTGAATCGGGTGGTGCCGAGGAACAGGTCGCGGGCGATGAGCAGCGACCAACGTTCACCGAGCACGTCGAGGGCACGCGAAATGGGACAGTACTGGGCGTAGCTGGGGGTTGTGCTCGTCATCATCACCTCGCCGACAGGGTCCAGATACTGGACCGGGGGAGTCCACTTTCTGGACTATCCGGTTATCGCGCCCGTCCCTACCTTTCGAAACATGACTTCCACGATTACTTCCACAACCGACCGGGTCGCCCTGGCCCGCACGATCGGTGAAACCCTGCGCACCGAGGTCGCCGAGCGCGACCGCACCGGCGAGATCTCCGTCGCCGCCTTCGACCTGCTGCGCTCCTCCGGGCTCTCGGCCGCGCTCGTGCCGGCCGAATTCGGGGGCGGCGGGGCCACACATACCGAAATGGGGGCCGTGCTGCGTGAGCTCGGCGCCCACGATCCGTCGACGGCGGTGGCGTTCGCGATGCATTCGCATCTGGTCGCCGCCCAGGTGTGGCGGCACAAGCACGGTATCGACGCCTCCGGGGTGTTCGCGAAGGTTGTCGGTGGGGCGATTCTCGTCAGCACCGGCGCCTCGGACTGGGTGGATTCCAACGGAATGGCCGTGCCGGTGGACGGCGGGTACCGGGTGAGTGCGCGCAAAGCACCCGCGAGCGGATGTGAAGTGGGTGACGTGCTGGTCACCAGCGTCCGTCTCGAAGGGAACCAGGTGCTGCACTGTGCGATCCCGATGTCGGCGGCCGGTGTTCGGATCGAGAAGACCTGGGACACACTGGGTTTGCGGGCCAGCGGATCGCACACCGTGGTGCTCGACGACGTGTTCGTGCCCGAGGCTGCGGTGTCGTTGATCCGGCCCGCCGGTGCGTGGCCCACCGTACTGAATGTCGTGATGGGGGCTGCTCTTCCCCTGATCCTGGCCGCCTACCTCGGTATCGCCGACGCGGCGGTCGCCCTCACCGCCCACCTACTGCGCGGGCGCGCCGACGACCACACCCTGCAAACAGCGGGCGAGATGCTCAACGCCCACACCACCGCCGACGACCTCGTCACCGCCATGTTCACCGACGCCGCCGACCTCACCTTCCCCAACACCGACGCCTACGCCGCCCGAGCCCTCAGCCGCAAAACAGTCGCCGCCGAAGCCCTCATCGCCACCGTCCGCCTGGCCATCGAAACCACCGGCGGCGCAGGCTACTCCCGCACCTGCGACCTCGAACGCCTCTACCGCGACATCCTCGGCTGCCAATTCCATCCCCTGCCCCGCCCCAAACAGACCCGCTTCACGGGGCGAGTCCTGCTGGGGCACAACCCGATCGGGTAATACGATCCCGCTCGCTGCGCAGCGAGCTGGGCAGTTCCTCGGTGCCTGCTCCGCATCGGCCTGTTCGCGTCAGTGAAATTGCAGCCGCGGGCGCGATACGGCCCATCCGGTCCGCAATGCCCCCGCCCTGCGGTGCGCTCCTCACCTTCCGGCGGGCAGCCCGCACAATGAGCGGGCTCCCGGTGCTGGGAGAGATCGCGTGGGCGGGGCGCCGAATGTGGTTGCGGGAGGAAGGAGCGGCTGGTGTACTCGGGCCGTGATGATGTTTGCGCAGCAGTGGTGGTCGGTCCGGTAGCGGTCGGCGTTGTTGTTGCGTGGCCGCCTCGCGGGCGGTCGGGTGCTTGTCGTGACGACATCTGGACGGGTCCGGGCGGCGGTCCTGGATAGAGAGGTCGACAGATGAGCGACAGCACTTCAGGTTCAGGAACCGGTGGGTTCGGGGAGATTCTGGTCAGTTCTCGTTCGCTGGACGAGTATCGGGCGATGTTCGCGCTCAGTGAGGAGGACTTGCGGCGCCGGATTCTCGATTGTCCCGGTGGTGCTGCGGGTTTCACCGCCGAGGTGTGTGCTCGGGGTGGGGACGTGACCGCATGCGATGTCGCCTATTTCGGTGACGGATTGGCGAAGGTGGCGGCGACCGCTGTTGCCGAGGCCGAACGCGGCAACGACTTCGTTCGCGCACACGCGCAGGACTATCGGTGGGAGTTCTTCGCCGATCCCGACGCGCATCGCCGGGCACGCTCCGAGTCGGCCCGGCAGTTCGCCGCCCACAGCAGTTCGTATCCGCAACGCTACGTTCCGGGACGGTTGCCGCAGCTGCCGTTCGCGGACAACAGTGTCGACCTCGTGCTGAGTTCGCACCTTCTCTTCTGCTACGCCGACGATCTCGATCCCGAATTCCATCGTCGAGCGATCGTCGAACTGCTGCGGATCGGTACCGAGCTCAGGGTGTTCCCGCTTGTCCCGATCGGTTCGTGCACCCCGTATCCACGACTGCGTGCGTTGATTTCCGAACTGGCCGATGACGGTGTCGACTGCCGGGTGGTCGACGTCGACTACGAATTCCAGGTCGGGGCCGGTCAGATGCTGATGTGTCGTCGAGCGAGAGATGGCGCGACCCGCTGTTAGAGGCAAATTCCACGACGCTAACTGGGCGATCGTCCATGTTGTTCTATTGTTCATCGAAACGCGCTGGGTGCGGTGCGGTAGCGGCCAGGGTGTTGTGCTTCGATCGAGCGGTCGACGGGTGAACTCGGAAAGGTGAGCATGGACGAGCAGCTCAACGTGCGGTCGAACGGCCTGGGCCGGCGCGAGGTTCTCGCGGGCGCGGCCGGTGTCGTCGCGGGTCTGACGTTGGTCGGGCTCACCCCGGCCGGTGCGGTGCCCGCCGCGGTGGCGAAATTCCCGCCGACGGCGGGGCACGGTGTGCGGGTGCTGGTCACCGGTGATGCCGGGACCGGGACGCGCACGCAGTGGGCGGTGGCCGACGCGGCAAGGGAATTCCATGCGCGCGAACCGTTTTCACTTGCCGTCGGGCTCGGCGACAATATCTACGACTCCGGTCCGAACGGGCCCGACGACATCCAGTTCGCCACGAAATTCGAAGACCCCAACACCGGCCTGGACTTCCCCTGGGCGATGGTGCTCGGCAATCACGACACCAGCTCGGTGTTTCCCGGTGACGGCGGTTGGTTGCCGCGCGGCAACCACGAGGTGGCCTATCACGCGAATTCGCCGCGCTGGTGGATGCCCAGCCGCTACTACTCGCTGCGCGTACCCGAGGAAAACCCCGTCGTGGAGTTCTTCGTTCTCGACGTGAACCCGCTGGCTGCCTACATCCCGCCGGTGTTCGACCCGTACTGGGCGGTCGACGGCCCCTACATGAACGAACAACGGGCCTGGCTCGACCGCGCCCTGGCCGAGTCGACCGCGCAGTGGAAGATTGCCTGCACCCACCACCCCTACCTGAGCAACGGCTCCCACGGCGACGCGGGCAACTACGAGGGCCTGCCGATCGAACCGCTCAACGGCATCCACGCCAAACGCTTCTTCGAAGACCACGTTCTTGGCAAGGTATCGCTGCTGCTGTCCGGCCACGACCACACCATGCAGATCCTCGAACCCACCGCCGCCACCAAAGGCACCCGCCAGATCATTTCCGGCGCCTCGGCCAAAACCTCCACCGGCCAGCCCGGCGAACCGACCGGCCGCCACAACGCCCTCTACCAAACCCATCACGAACTGGGCTTCATGGTCTTGGACCTGCACCCGGACTCGATGCGCGCCCGCGTCGTCACCGTCGACCCGGCCACCGGCTCGGGCACCCAGGTCTTCGACCGCCGCCTCGCCTGAACCGACTCGGCCTGAGCTTCGCGCTGACGCAGTACCAGGGTCTTTCCCGGCGGCTGGTCGGCGAGGATGATCGGGGGATGGGCTTCTACACCGATCGGGTTCTTCCACATCTCACCGACAAGGTGTGTGGGGCACGGGTGAACGACTCGCTGCGACAGCGGGTGTGCTCCGGGTTGCGGGGGAATGTGGTGGAGGTGGGGTTCGGGTCGGGGAACAATGTGGGGTTCTATCCCGAGGCGGTGGCGCGGGTCAGTGGGGTGGAGCCAGCTGATGTGGGGTGGAAGATCGCGGCGAAAAGGGTTGCGGCCAGCCGGGTTCCGATCGAACGGGCGGGCCTGGACGGGCAGGCGCTGCCGTTCGGGGACGACAGTTTCGACACCGCGTTGTCGACGTTCACCTTGTGCACGATTCCCGATGTCGCGGCGGCGCTCGCCGAGATCCGGCGGGTGCTCGAGCCCGGTGGCACCTTGCATTTCGTCGAGCACGGGTTGGCGCCGGACGAATCGGTTCGGGTGTGGCAGCACCGGCTCGACCCGATCCAGCAGCGGATCGCCGGTGGATGCCATCTGGCGCGCGACATCCCCGCGCTGATCGCCGGCGCCGGATTCGAAACATTGGAACTCGACCGGTTCTACCAACCCGGTGCCCCGAAAGCCTTCGCCGCATTGTCGCTGGGTGTCGCCCGTTGAGCAGGGGTTGAAATCACGCGGAAATCATCGGTTGGCCGCGGATATCCGCGTCGATAGCGTGCGGGCATGACCAGTCACCTCGCGGCCTTGAACAGCATTTCCGAAGCGACAGCGAAAGCGGTGGCCCTCGATGCCGCCAACGCGCACGTGGTGTTCCGTGCGGCGGCGACGCCCGAGGGCACGGTGGGCAGCGTGGTCACCGCACGCACCCACACCGTGCGCGTCGACGAACCGCCCGCGCTCGGCGGCGCCGACACCGCCGCCAATCCGGTGGAGGTGTATCTGGCGGCACTCGTTTCCTGCCAGGTGGTGACCTACCGATTCTGGGCCGAGCGACTCGGGATCAGCATCGACGACCTCGAGATCACCGCGGAAGGCGACCTGGATGTGCGCGGGTTCTTCGGCATCGACGACACGGTGCGTGCGGGGTTCCAGGCGGTGCGGGTCGCCGTGCGGATCAACGGCCCCGAGACACCGCAGCGCTACGCCGAACTGCAGGAAGCCGTCGACGCACACTGCCCCGTGCTCGACTCGACCACCCGAGCCACACCGGTGAACACCACCCTCGAGGTCGGCTGATTCACTTTTCCGTCGGGCGAACCGCCGTGCTGGTGAGGAACTCGGTGACTGCGGCGGCGACCGCGTTCGGCTGGTCGAGCATCGACAACACATAGGCATCGTCGATCTCGACCAGGCGAGCGCGGGGGATCAGGTCGGCCAGGCGACGACCGTGCTCGCGGGGCATCACCTTGCCCGCCGACGACCACAGGATCAATGCCTCACCCTGGAAGTGTCGCAGCGCTTCGGTTGCGGCGATCAGTTCGGCCTTGTCGAAACCGGAACGGGTGTAGGCGAGCAGGTCGCGGCGGATACCGGCATCGCGCAGCCCGGGATCGGTCCAGGCGCGCACGAGCTCGTCGGACAGCGGGAATTTCGCCATCCAGCCGAACAGCGGTGGAGTCTCGCGCAACCAGCGCACGCGCAACTGACGCAGGGCAAGGGTGATACCGCCGGGCAGGTAGGAGGCGAGGGTCGCGGATTTGCCGGGCAAGCCGGGCGGGAAATTGTCGAACGCCTCGCTGGGGAAGACGATCAGCCGACCCACCCGCTCATCGAGACCGTAGGCGGTCAAGAACAGTCCACCACCCCAGTCCGAGTGCACCATGGTGACGTCGTGCAGGTCCAGAGCGGTGAGGAAGTCCGCGATCAGCTGATTGAGTCCGCGCATGCTCAGGTCGGTGCCCGGTCGCAACGGCTCGGGGTGCGCGCCCAACGGTAGATCCGGCAGCACATAGCGGAACCCGGCGGGCAGTAGATCGATGACCGAATCCCAGACCCGGTGGTTCATCAGCAGGCCGTGCAACAGCACGACCGGCGGTCCCTCCCCACGCTCTGTGTAGTGGACGCGGCCGGCGGGCAGTTCGACGGACGGCATGAGAACCTCCAGTTAGAGCGAACACTCTAGTGCGTTTGCTCTAGTCTGGAGTCGTGAGGGAGAAGATGTCAACGCCTACCCGTGAACGCCTGGTCACCGCCGTCGCCGAACTGATGCGCACGCACGGGTACAGCGCGATCACGGTCAAGCAGATCACCGCCGCCGCCGACGCGCCGATGGGCTCGCTCTACCACCACTTCCCGCAAGGAAAACCGCAGATCGCCGCCGTGGCCCTGCGCGATTCCGGTGCCGCCTACATCCAGTTGCTGCCGCTGCTGATGGACCCGCACGAGGACCTTGCCGTCGCGATGTCGTCCGCGTTCGCCGATGCCGCCCGCACGCTCGAGGAATCCGGGTGGATCAATATGTGTCCCGTCGGCACCGTGGCGGGCGAGATCGCCGACTCCGAACCGGAACTGCGCCAGGTGGTGGCCGAGGTCGTCACCGACTGGATCACCCAGGGCACCACATACTTCGTGCGTCGCGGACTGGTCGAGGACGAGGCACGCGATCTTGTGCTGGCGGTTCTGTCCGCATTGGAAGGGGCGTTCGTGCTCGGGCGGACATTGCGCTCGGCCGAACCGCTGCTGGCGGCCGGGAATGCGATGCGGGCACGGGTCGAGGCGGTGCTGGCTCGGGCCGAGTCGTAGTTCTTACCGCAACGGAAAAACGATGCGCGCCACCAGGGCTCGATGGTCGGCGCCGGGCAGATCGACGGTTTCCACCTTCGTTGCGTGTGCGTCGGCGAGCAGGAAATGGTCGATGCCGACCAACGGGGGTATCGATTTGTCCGTCGGATAGGTGACCAGATGGCCCGCGCCCGCCTGGGCGCCCGCATCGGCGTAACGACCCGAGGCCATAGCGCGGAACCGGGCATGGTCGTGGGTGGCATTGAAATCGCCGCCGACGAGCACCGGACGATCGGCGGGCGCGTCGTCCAGCACCTGCCGGAGCCGGGACAGCTCATCGGCCCAGACACGCGTGTCGTAGATCGGGGGCACCGGGTGGAAGGCATATACCGAGACCGGACCGACCTCGGGAACGGTGACAGTCGCCGAGATCTGGTTGAGGACGTACCCGTCGTATTCGACGGTGTCGGACAACGGGTATCGGCTCCAGATCCCGGTTCCGCTCGCCGTCTGGCCGGGGGCCAGGTAGCGGTACGGAAGAAGGGCATCCAGACCCGCACGACCCAGGTCATCGACCGCAGGGCGGGTGAGCTCGTTGACGGTAAGCACGGCGATATCCCGCGCACGCACCTCGTTCACCAGCACCACCGGATCGGCACCGTCGAACAGCAGGTTGGCCTGCATCGCCATGATCGCCGGCCCCTCGCCACCACCATCGGCGAAGTAGAGCGGTGCCTGGGTCGCCAGGCCGGCGGCGACCACGATCCCTGCCACCCCGGCCGCCACCCACTGCTTGATGCCTACGAAACCAGCGGCCCCCACCACCGCACCGCACATCAGATACGGTGCCGCCGACGCCGCCAACACGACCGGTTCCACATCCCACCGCGAAAAATGCAACGCCACACCGGCGATTCCGGCCAGCGTCGCCACCCCGGCAACCACCCCGACCCCGATCCGAACAATCCGCGCGCTCACCACGCCAGCCAAACACGTGCAACGAGACTTTCCGAACTCCGGGGTGCGCTCGGCGGGGGCCTCACATTCGTTGTCGCTGTCTCGTCGGACTACCGAAAAGGTCCGAAGGTTGCGGAAGGAGACGCGGGATGTCAGGTGAGAGTGAGATCAGGGAGTTCTTGGAAAGTCGTACCCGGGCGCACGAATCGAAGGATATCGACGCGGCGATGTCGTTCTACGCGGAGGACATCGTCTACTACGATGCTGTCGCGCCGCTGCGGTTTTCGGGAACCGAGGAGGTGCGGGCAAACTTTCTGCGGTGGTTCGACGGGTACGACGGCCCGATCGATCTGGAAACACATGAGCAGACGATCGCCGTCGACGGGGACGTGGCCTTCGCCAACATGCTCCATCTGGATTCCGGGAAGCACAAGGGCGGCATCGAATTGTCGATCTGGGTGCGCGAGACCGTCTGCCTTCGGCGAGTGGAAGGCCGATGGGTGATCACGCACGAGCACATTTCGATTCCGATGAGTCCCAAGACCTTTCAGGTCTGGTGCGCGTCACACAAGGACGCGCCCGCCGACGGGGGCCGGACCGTCTTCGGTCTGGCGGCGCGGGCGCTGGTGGCCCGGTTCGTTCCGTGGGGGCGCAAAATGGCTGACAGGTCGGTGTGATCGAGACGATCACACCGACCTGCTCCGGTTGCCGTCAGGGGCGCGCAGGTCGCTCGGTGAGCAGCAGGGCGGCCGTCAGCACGACGAACAGCATGGCCGAAATGTGCACGGTCAGCGCTGTCGTCACCGTTCCGCCGTGTGTCACCACGGCGAGTGCGTCGCCGAACGGGATCACCGCATTGATCAGCACGATCCAGCCGAGGACGCGACGGTGGCCGAGGGCGAGCACGAGGAACGCCACCGCGGCGGTCGAGATGTCGCGCACGCCCTTGACGACGAAATAGCCGTCGGCATTGCCGGTGGGCCACGGCGTGATACCGAAACCGGCGGGTGAACTCTCGGGAGCGAGCAGGAAACTCAGCCCGAAATACAACGGCGCCGCCGCGCAGATCACGGCCATCACGGTGGTGACCCGATACCTCGTGACCACCTTTCGTCCCACTGTGCCGATCCGCGTGCCCTGGGTGGTGATGCTCATACTGTCCTGCCTTTCAACGGGTTTCGATGTGAACGAGACTGCTCGCCGAGGTTTGGAAGGCAGTTGGAGCCGACTTGGAACCGTGCGGGCCTGCGCGCGTACGATGTGGCTGGTCATGGTCTTGATCCGGGTGTTGGGCTCGTTCGCGGCCGAGGTCGGCGGCGAATCGCTTCCCCTCGGTGGGCCGCGTCAACGCGGTGTGCTCGCGCTGCTGGTGGCCGCGCGCGGGCAGGTGGTGCCGGTGGACCGCCTGGTCGAAGACCTCTGGCGTGGGGAAGCACCGTCGCGGGCGTTGGCGTCGTTGCAGGCCTATGTGTCGAACCTGCGCCGCCTGCTGGAACCGGACCGGCCACCCCGGGCACCGGCCCGTCTGCTGGTGAGCGCCGCACCCGGTTACGCGCTGCACCTGCCCAAACACGCGGTGGACGCCTGGCGTTTCGAGGAACTGCTCGAGCAAGTCCGCACACTCACCGATCCCGAGGACACACGCGCCCGGCTCGACGAGGCATTGGCGCTGTGGCGTGGCCCCGCCTTCGCCGAGGTCGCCGACGAGCCGTGGGTGGTCGCCGAAACAGCACGGCTGCACGAGTTGCGTGTGGTCGCGCGCGAACTGCATATCGGGGCAGGTCTGCGCCTCGGCCGGGCCGCGACAGTCGTTCCCGACACCGAGACCCTCACCCGCGACGAACCCTTGCGCGAGGAAGGATGGCGCCTGCACGCGCTCGCGCTGTGGAGCAGCGGTCGTCAGGCCGACGCATTGACCGCGCTTCGGCGCGCCCGCACGCTGTTCGCCGACGAACTCGGCCTCGATCCGGGCCCGGACCTGGTGGAACTGGAAGAGGCGATCCTGGCTCAGCGCACGGACTTCCTGCGTGCTGCGGTTCCGGTGGCGTCCTCGCAGCGGACTGTGCTGCCCAGGAGCCGGAATGCGCGCGAAGATCCTGCGGGCGGCGGCCGTGAGGTAGAGGTGGGCAAAGTCGGCCCCGGCACGGTTGACTCCGGCGAAGTCGGCCCCGGCGCGGCCGGATCAGGTGCGGTCGGCCCGGGGGAGAATTACTCCGGGAGCGTCGGATCACACTCAGCGGCAACGGCATTCGACAACGGCCGGTCGCCTACCCCGTTTGTCGGACGCGACCACGAACTCGCAGCCCTGACCAGAGCCGCCGAGCAAGCGATCACCGACGGCGCGAGAACCGCCCTGATCACCGGCGAAGCGGGACAGGGCAAGTCGACCCTGCTCGAGCACCTCGGCACGACACTCACCCGCGACGGGTGGCTCGTAGCCGTCGGGCGCTGCCCCGACGTCGACAGCGCGCCACCGGCCTGGGCCTGGGTCGAAGTGCTGCGATCGTTCGCCGAAAGCGCTGCGCCACAACCGTTCTCCGACGATCTGGCTCCACTGCTGGGCGACGCCGCGCCCGCACACGGCGACGCGGCAGCCGGACGATTCCGGCTCCGTCGAGCCGTGTGGGCCCGGCTCGCCGCGGCCGCCACCGACCGTCCGGTCGCCGTCGTCCTGGACGACCTGCACTGGGCCGACGCCGCCACCCTGGAACTGCTCACCGGCGGCATCGACACCAAGGCCCCGATTCTGATCGTGGCCGCCTACCGTTCGGACGAAAGCGAGCGCCTCACCGAAACACTCGCCACCCTGGCCCGCACCGCCCCGCTGCGCCTCGATCTGCCCGGACTCGACCGCGACGCCGTCGCCGAACTCGTGCGTACCGAATGCGACACCGACGACTCGACCGTGGCCGGAATCGCCGAAAGAACCGGCGGCAACCCCTTCTACGTGCGCGAGACCGCGCGCCTGCTCAACGGTGAAGGTGCACTGGTCGCGCTCTCCGAGGTTCCCGAGGGTGTCCGCGACGTGCTGCGGCGACGGCTCGCACGGTTGCCCGACAGCGGTGTGTCCGTGCTGCGATTGGCGGCGGTGGCCGGGCGGGAATGCGCGGTCGACGTGCTCGTGCGCGCCGCCGACACCGACGAGGACGGCGTGCTCGACGCCGTGGACGCGGGCGTCATCGCCGGGCTGCTCGACGAACCGGGGCCCGGTCGTGTCCGGTTCGTGCACGCCCTGGTCAGAGACACCCTGGTCACCGGTGTCAGCCGGGCACGCACAACGAGGATGCATGCGCGGATCGCCGCGGCCCTCGAAGGCTCCGGCGACATCGTCGCCCTGGCACACCACTGGGCGCGGGCCGGGTCACCGAAAGCCGTCGGGTACTGCGTGCAAGCCGCGGAACTGGCCGAGGCGCGCTACGCCCACGATGTGGCGGTCGTGCTCCTCACCGATGCCGTCGCCGCTGCCCGTGAACCGGACGAACGGGTGGAGCTGCTCGGCAGACTGCTGCGAGCACAGGTCAGGGCCGGGTCCATCGCGGGGGCCAGGCGCACCCGCGAGGAGGCCGTGGAGTTCGCCGAGTCGCTGGGACGTGAGGATCTGATGATCGCCGCGTTCACCGCCTGGACCGAACCGACACCGTGGCAGTCCCGGATGTACGGCACGGTCGACCGCCCGATCGTCGAACGGCTCGCCCGGTTGCTCACCCGCACCGATCTCGACCGCGAGGTGCGCGCCCATCTGCTCATCGCCTACACCCACGAACTGGTCGGCGAAGACGATCCGACGGTCATGCCCGCGGCCCTGGAGGCACTCGAGTCGGCGACCTCCCCGGGCCTGCGCGCCGCTGCCCTGCTGATTCTGGCGCGCGCCTCGGGCCGCCAGGAGTACTCGCGGGAACTCCTGGCGATCGGCACCGAACACGACCTGCCCGTGTACCGCATCACCGCCCTGCTCAACCTGGCCGCCGGTGCCGCGGCCGCCAACGATCCGACGACCATGCGTCGCGTCAGCGAACAAGCGCGCGACCTGGCCCGCGCCTACCGGATGCCCGAAGCGGTCGGCGCAGCCGAGATCGCCCTGGCGACACTGGTACTGATCGAGGGACGGTTCGCCGACGCCGAACGCCGCTACATCACAGCCACCCAGCGCATGGAACGCGCCGGGTCGGTGCACGCGGCCGGGTTCCTGCGCATCGCACGCGCGGCGATCTGGATCAACGACGGTACCCTCGGCGCCCACCTGGACGAGGTCCGCGCCTTCCACGACGCGCTCGGCCCGATGGTCGCCGACCTGCTGACACTGGCCCTGCACGCGGCGGGTCGTGGCAACGAAGTGGAACCCACACCACCGGCCCCGATCCGGGCCGATTTCTTCTTCACCTTCCTGACGAGCCTACGGGCGCTGGCCCTGATCGCCGTGAACGACCGCGACGGTGCCGAGCGGGTCTACACGGACCTGCTGCCGCACCGCGACGGTCCTCCCGCGGGCGCGGAGAGTGTGTCGCTCGCCGTGCGTCCGGTCGCGCACGTACTGGGCGAACTCGCCGTGTTCCTCGGTCGTGGCGAGGAGGCGGCCGCGCATTTCGCTCAGGCGGCCGACATCGCCGACCGGTGGAGCGCCCCGCACTGGTCCACCGAAGCCAGGGCGCGCGCCGCTGCGGCGATCCGCGGCTGACCGAACAGGGCACGACGACGTCCAATTCGGCTCCAACTCCCCTCCAAGTCGCGTGAGCAGGCTGGAACCCATCAGCACTGATGGAGGAGCGAATCATGAACACAGCCGGCACTTTCCGGGCCGCCGTCGTCCGCACACCCGCAGGACCCGACTCGATCGAGATCATCGACGTCCCCGTCGTCGAGCCCGGACCGGGTGAGGTTCGGGTGGCCGTCGCGGCCGCACCCGTCAACCCCACCGACCTCGGTGTCGTCAGCGGCTTCTTCCATGATCTCGGGATGATCGACCAACCCGAACACACCGGACTGGGCTGGGACTTCGCCGGCACCGTCCTGGCCACCGGACCCGGCGTCGACCTGGCCGTCGGGACCCGAGTCGCCGGTGTCGTGCTCGGCTTCGACCGCGACTTCGGCACCTACGCCGAACAACTCGTCGTGCCCGCCACCGACCTCGCGGTCGTACCCGACGGGCTCGACCTGGTCCCGGCAGCCACGGTGCCACTCAGCGGTCTGAGCGCCGCACAGATCGTCGACATGCTCGGCGACGCACCCGCCGACGGTGACCGGCTGCTGGTGATCGGCGCCGCCGGTGCCGTCGGGGCCGGTGTCGCCGCGCTCGCACCCGACCGGGGGTGGCGGGTCACCGGTCTGGCCAGAGCGGCCGACGAACAGTTCGTGCGTGGACTCGGCGCCGACTTCGTCACCGCGGTCGAACCCGGGTGGGACGCGGTCGTCGACGCCACCCCGCAGCAGACGTGGAGCCTGAAACCGGTCCGCGACGGTGGAATATTCGTCGGTGTCCGGCCCAATATCGTGCCAGCGGTGGAACGGGGGATCACCGTGAACGTGCTGATGGTGCGATCGGACGGACCACGTTTGGGGCAGCTGCTCGCCCTCGCCGCGGCAGGTCGATTGCCGACGCGGGTGCACGAGGTTCTGCCGCTGGACCGGGCCGCCGACGCCCACCGGGCCATGGCCGAAGGTGGGGCGCGCGGTCGTTACGTGCTCGAACCCTGAACCCGGCCGGGCGCGGACAGGCCGAGGGTGGTTTCGAGATGGTGTGCCCACCACTGTGCGTGCGCGTCGAAGGTCGCGGCGGCGTCGGTGAGCCCGGCGCTGCGCCGGAACGCGTTGCCGTAGCGGACATCCATCGCCACGGCCTGATGCAGAGCCGCTACCGCGTGGCGGGTGTCGTCGAGGGAACTGCCCGGTGGGCGGGCGCGGTGCAGGGCCTCGACGACGGGGTCGAGCATGCCGCTGCCCCGGTCACGCCAACCCGCGGCGTGCAGGGCGACGGCCAGATCGGCGTAGCCGCTGCGGTAGAAGTCGTGGAGTGCGGTGATGAGTGCGGGCAGGTCGGCGTTGTCGTCCAGCCAGGTCGCGACGATGTTGGCGAGGCCCGCCCGGAGCCGGCGGCCGCCGTGCCGCAGGAGTTCGGTGAGCAGGGTCTGCCGGTTGCGGAAGTGGTGGGTGACGCCGGCGTCGGTCATGCCGACGCGGGCGGCGACCGCACGCACCTGCACGGCCGCGGGTCCGCCCTCGGCCAGGAGTGTCGCTGCGGCGTCGAGGATCGCCTGACGCGCCTCCTCAGGGCGCCTTCGCACTCTCGGCATGCTCACCTCGTCACACTACCTTGACCAGCCAAGGTGGCAAGGCATACCGTTACCTGGACACGTCAAGGTTTGGGGCCTGCGATGATCCACACCGATATCGTCCTCGGCGACGCCACACTGCGCGCCACGATCAGCGGCCACGGACCCACGGTCCTGCTGCTCCATGCCGGGGGAGAGCGTCGCGGCGTGTGGTCGCCGATCGCGGCCCGGCTCGGGGCACGTGGCTACCGCACCGTTGCGGTCGACCTGCGCGGCCACGGCGACAGTTCCGGGCAGGTCACCACGCTTCGGCCGCTCGCCGACGACGTGGCCGCGCTGATCGGCCGTGAGCCCGGACCCGTGGTGGTCGCCGGAGCCTCCCTCGGCGGCTTCGCAGCCATGGCGGCGCTGGCCGAACCTGCCGTCCGGTCCAAGGTCGCCGGACTGGTCCTCGTGGACGTCGTTCCCGATCCCGACCCGGAGCCGACACGAACCTGGTTGCGCGACCAGGGCTTCGGTGCAAGCCTCGAGGACCTCACCGACGATATCCTCGGATCCGGGCCCGCATTGCTCACCACCATCAGCACAGTTGACCTGCCGATCCTGCTCGTGCGCGGCGGCCGCTCCTTCCTCGCAGACGACGACGTGCACCGTCTGCGCCGGGCGAACCGGCGCGTCACCACCGCCGTGATCGCCGAAGCGGGCCACCTGATTGCCCGTGACACACCGGAAGAACTCGCGGATCTCATCGCGGTGCACGCCGATACCTGTCTGGACGAGGACTCCGTGCGCGAGGCATTCGAGTTCCAGCGAGCACTCGGCGCCGAACGCATCGAGCACCCGGGCGGGAACCTGCTCGATCATCTGCGGCGCGTGCATGCCATCACCGCCGAGTGGAACGCCCCACGACGCACCCGGCTCGCCGCGATCTGTCACGCCACCTACGGCACGGACGGGTTCGCCACCGCACTCTTGCCGACCACACAGCGACACCGATCGGCCGAGGTGATCGGTTGTCCTGCCGAGGAATTGGTCTACCTCTACAGCGCCTGCGCGCGCACGCCGACCTACCGTGAACTCGGGAAACCGTCACTGCGGGTCACCGACCGCTTCACCGGCGGATCGCTCACGATCACCGGCACCGACCTGCATGCCTTCGCCGTCCTCACCATCGCCAACGAGCTCGACGTGGCACGGCACGCCCGCCTCGCACCGGGCATGCGGCAAGGAATCCGCGATCTCGTCATCGCCCTCGCCCACCACGCACCGCGAGAGGCGGCGAAAGCGCTCGCAGACGAGGCGCTGGCCGTGGCTGTGCGAGACTCCTGAGGGCTATTTCCGGCTCGTCGCTACTCGGCGCTGGTGTAGAAGCCGGCCACGCGGTCGGTGACCGTGCGGGCAGTCGCCGGATCGGTCCCGGCAGTGGCGTGCGCGTCGCCCCAGGTGCTGGCGGCGCGCCGGATGTACTCGGCGCCTTCCGGTGTGGACAGCAGCTTTTCCAGCTCCGCCGGGGTTGCCCTGCCGTCGCCGGACAGGAACAAACCCACTGCCAGGAACGAGGTTTCCCAGCCGACGCCGGTAGCGCCGGGGCCGTAGGTGCGCCAGTGTTCGTTGTCCGGCACGGTGTGGGTGAGCTCGAGGGTCGCCCCACCCTCGGTGCCGGTGATCGTCACCTCGACCACGCTCGTGTCGTCGCCGTACTCCCAAGTGATGCGCAGCAGTGTCGGCGCGACGCACTCTTCGATGATGCCGGTCGTTCCGCTGCCGTCGAGCCGGTAGCGGCCACCCTCTCGCAGCTCACCACCGACCGGCTCGAACCACCGTGACAGCCGCTGCGGGTCGGTGCACGCGTTCCACAGGTCCTCGGTGGTCGTGTCGTAGGTTCGTGCGAGTCTCACCTGTTTCGACGGCCCGAGGTCTGTCATGGTGCGGTTGATCTGATCGATGATGTCGAGCATTGCCGTCTCCTTCAGTGGCGTCGCTCGCGTTTGCCGCGGGCGATCTCGGTGTCGAGGGCGTCGAGCCGGGTCTGCCACAGGTGGCGGAACCGGTCGAGCCATTCGTCGGCCTGACGCATACCGGCGCTGTCGACCGCGTAGAGGCGCCGCGTACCTTCCGCGCGGACTGTCGCGAACCCGTTCTCCCGCAGTACCCGCAGGTGATGTGACACGGCGGGGTGGGAGATCGGGTATTCCTGTCGCACAGCGTCACTGATCGCGCCCGCACCGCATTCACCGGCGGCGAGCAGTTCCAGAATCCGGCGGCGAACCGGATCCCCGAGGATGTCCAAAGCGTGCACCCTATTATTTAAACACGGATTTAATTAAGTCAGCATCTAAACATGGGGGTGATGTCTACGCGGGGCGCGTCGAGACGGCCAACAGTGGTAGGAAAGGGGCGTGGTGGCATCTGGCGAAAGTTCTGGAGTCGATCGACGGTCTCGCGCGGAAGACGAGGTGGTGGGGCTGGTCAGTACGCTGATCCGGTTCGACACCTCCAATACCGGTGAGCTCGCGACCACCAAGGGCGAACGAGAGTGTGCCGAGTGGGTCGCGGCGCAACTGCAGGAGGTGGGGTACGAGACCGAGTACGTCGAATCGGGAGCGCCGGGGCGCGGCAATGTGTTCGCCCGCCTGCGCGGGGCGGACTCGAGCCGGGGTGCGCTGATGATCCACGGGCACCTCGACGTGGTTCCCGCCGAAGCGGCCGACTGGAGTGTGCACCCGTTCTCGGGGGCCGTGCAGGACGGATACGTGTGGGGGCGCGGCGCGATCGACATGAAGGACATGGTCGGGATGACCCTGGCGCTGGCGCGTCAGTTCAAGGCCGAGGGCACCGTGCCGCCGCGAGACCTGGTGTTCGCGTTCCTCGCCGACGAGGAGAACGGCGGCAAATGGGGCTCGCAGTGGCTGGTCGACAACCGGCCCGACCTGTTCGAAGGCGTCACCGAAGCCGTGGGTGAGGTCGGCGGGTTCTCGCTGACCGTCCCGCGCCCGGACGGTACCGAACGCAGGCTGTACCTGGTTGAGACCGCCGAGAAGGGCCTGGGCTGGATGCGGTTGCGGGCCAAGGCCCGTGCCGGCCACGGGTCGTTCCTGCACGAGGACAACGCGGTCACCATCCTGGCCGACGCGGTGGCCCGGCTCGGGAAACACACCTTCCCCGTGGTGCTCTCGGACTCGGTGGCCGAATTCCTGGCCGCCGTCACCGAGGAAACCGGCCTGCAGTTCGACCCGAACAGTCCCGACATCGAAGGTCAACTCGCCAAGCTCGGCACCATCTCCCGCATCATCGGTGCCACGCTGCGCGACACCGCCAACCCGACCATGCTCTCGGCCGGCTACAAGGCCAACGTGATCCCGCAGACCGCCGAGGCCGTGGTCGACTGCCGGGTGGTGCCGGGACGTCAGGCCGCGTTCGAACGCGAGGTCGACGAACTGATCGGCCCCGACGTGGAACGCGAGTGGATCACCAAACTCGACTCCTACGAAACCACCTTCGACGGGCACCTCGTCGATGCCATGAACGACGCGGTCCTGGCCAACGACCCCAACGGGCGAACCGTGCCCTACATGCTCTCCGGCGGCACCGACGCGAAAGCATTCGCCCGCTTGGGAATTCGCTGCTTCGGTTTCGCACCGCTGCAGCTGCCGCCGGACCTCGACTTCACCGCCCTGTTCCACGGCGTCGACGAACGGGTGCCGGTGCAGTCCCTGGAATTCGGCACCCGGGTGCTGGAACACTTCCTGCTGAACAGCTGAACCCGCGGGCCCAGCCGCCAACAACACAGAGAGGCCGCTATGACTTACAACCCGTACGACGCGCTGCCGAAGGTGCCGTCGTTCACCCTCACCTCCACCGACATCACCGACGGACAGCCGCTGGCCAACGATCAGGTCTCCGGGGTGTTCGGCGCGGGCGGCAAGGACATCTCCCCGCAGCTGAGCTGGTCCGGATTCCCCGAGGACACCCAGAGTTTCGCGGTCACCGTCTACGACCCCGACGCCCCGACCGCGTCGGGATTCTGGCACTGGGCGGTCGCCAACATCCCCGCCTCGGTGACCTCGCTCGACACCGGCGCGGGCAGTGAAGGCGGCACCCTGCCCGCCGGTGCGGTGTCGTTGCGCAACGACGGCGGATTCCCCGGGTTCGTCGGCGCGGGCCCGCCGAAAGGCCATGGGCCGCACCGGTATTTCGTGGTCGTGCACGCGGTCGACGTGCCCGAACTCGAAGTCGGCCCCGACGCCACCCCGGCCTACCTCGGGTTCAACCTGTTCTTCCACACCCTGGGTCGTGCCACCCTCGTCGGCACCTACGAACAGCGCTGAAAACACCGGTGGCCCCGCACGGATGCGGGGCCACCGGTTCTTTCGGACCTACTTCACGTTCACGACGCCCGCGGGCGGTTCGGCCGCGTAGAGCTCGGCGATGCGGTCGGCGTATTTGTTCGCGATGGGGGTGCGCTTGAGCGACATCTTCGGGGTCAGCTCGTCGCCACCGGGCTCCCACAGCGTCTCCACGATGTGGAACCGCTTCACCTGCTCCACCCGCGACAGCTTGCGGTTGCCCGCGAGCACCGCCTCCTTGACCTCCTCGATGATCTCGGGGCGCCGTGACAGTTCGGCCAGAGTGGCGTCGGTGGCACCGAATTCCTTGGCGCGCAGGGCGGCGACGTCGGGATCGAGCATGACGAGGGCGGTGATGTAGGGGCGGGCGTCGCCGATCGCGACGGCCTGACCGATCATCGACGAGGCCGCCTTCATGGCGTTCTCGATATTGGAGGGGGCGATGTTCTTGCCCGCCTCGCTGATGATGAGTTCCTTCTTGCGGTCGACGATGCGCAGGTAGCCGTCGGCGTCGAGCGTGCCGACGTCACCGGTGTGCAGCCAGCCCGCGTCGTCGATGGCTTCGGCGGTCTTGTCGGGCATATTGCGGTAACCGCGGGTGATGATCGGACCGCGGATGAGGACCTCGCCGTCGGCGTCCAACCGCAACTCGACCCCGTCCATGACACGACCGACCGAACCGGGACGCGGCTTGTCGATCTCGGTGAACGTCCCGACACCCGAGGTCTCCGACATACCCCACACCTCGCTCACCGAGAAGCCGAGGCCGAGGAAGTACTCGAGAGTTTCCGGCGGCACCGGGGCGGCACCGGACGCGGCGACCTTGAGTTCGGCGAAACCGAGCGCGTCCCGCAACTTCGACAGCACCAGCGCGTCGGCGATCTTGTGCTGCACACCGAGCAGCAGGGACGAGCCCTCGCCCGCCAGCTTGGCGCGCGCGTCGGCGACGCCGACACCGATCGCCCAGTTGGCCAGCGCCTTCTTCACCGGGCTCGGTTCCACGGCGAGCTTGTTCTCGATACCGGTCTTGATCTTCTGCCACACCCGTGGCACACCGAAGAACACCGTCGGGCGGGCGTCGGGCAGGGCGGCGGCGATCTCGCGCGGATCCGGGACGGTGGTGATCTGCACACCGGTGAGCAGGCTGATCGCGTGCGCGGAAATACGGTCGGCGACATGAGCGGCGGGCAGGTACGACACCGCGCGGTCGTCGAAACCGACCGGCAGCGGGCCGGAGACCAGGCCGACGACCTGGGCGATCACATTGCTGTGGGTGAGCTCCACACCCTTGGACGGGCCGGTGGTGCCCGAGGTGTAGATGAGGGTGGCCAGATCGCCGGGCTCCACGGCCTGCCAGGCGGCGTCGAAATCGAAGTCCGGCAGTGGGTCCGACTCGAGCTGGGCCAGCGACACGGTGTTCTCGGCGGTGCCGTCGACGAGGACCGTGTGCGCGATCTCGGCACCGGATTCCCGGATCACATCGAGGAATGCCTGCTCGGTGATGACCACCTGGTTGCCCGCGTTGGCGAACACGTGCGCGATCTGCTCCGGCGAGCTGGTGTTGTACACCGAGAACGGGGTGGCGCCCAGGTGCAGGGCGGCGGTGTCGATCAGGTTGAACTCGGGTCGGTTGGTGAGCATGATCCCGACCGAATCACCGTGCCCGACACCGAGTTTCGCCAGACCGGCGGCCAGTGCGCGCACCCGGGTGGCGTATTCGGACCAGGTGATCTCCTGGGTGCCGCCGACGGTGCGCAGCGCGATCTGGCCGGGCCGCAAGGCGGCGGTCTGCTGGAAGGCGGCGGGTACGGTGTGCACCGTGACCCCGGAAGCGTGCGCGAAACCGATCTCTGTCATATCCCTGTTCCCATAGGCCGAGCTGAAGTGCCGAACCAATGAGACGACTTTCCTCACATCATCTCGAGGCGAAGACGTCAAATGTGGCACGGCTCACATATCTTAGCCGGATATCGGGAATCCCGGGGCGTTTACCTGCGGCGACCGGGCCACCACCACGTCCGGCGGCGGGTGCCGGGGACCTGGTCGTCGACGGGGATGGTGTGGTGGCGGTGCACGCGTTTGGCCTGCAGATACTGTCTGCCGCGGGTCGTGCCCAGGGTGATCGTCAGGGGCACCTGGTTCACGTCGATGCCCGCATCGCTCAGTGCCCGGCACTTGTCGGGGTTGTTGGTCAGTAGGCGTACCCGGCGCAAGCCCAGCTCGGAGAGTGCGTTCGCGGCGGGTGCGAAACGGCGGGTATCGGCGGGAAGGCCGAGGCGCTCATAAGCCTGAAACGTATCGGCGCCCGACAGTTCGCTCTCCCGGTACCCCCTGGCCTTCCAGATCAGGCCGGCGCCGCGGCCCTCCTGCTCCAGGTAGACCAGCACACCACAGCCCTCGGCTTGGATGCGGTCCATCGCGGTGCGCAGTTCGGCGCCGCAGTCGCAGTCGTCGGAGCCCAGGCTTTCGCCGTAGAGGCAGCGTGAATGCAGCCGTACCAGGCAACCGTCGCCGGGGTTACCGAAAACCAGCAGATGCCCGCCGTCGTCGGGGTCGGCGATCTCGATGACCCGAACCGGCAGCTGCCCGCCCGCACGGCCCAAACGGTGGGCGGTGTCGGACCCGGCACGGGTGCTCGCGGTACTGCCGAACGACAGTATGGTCAACGATCCTCCGAGGTGGGACGGGGTGCGGTGCGACGCCGCGACTTTACCCCCGGATCAGGCGCGCGGCGCGTACAGGCGCACGATGCGATCGATGTCGTCGACACCGGGCATGGTCACCGCGATCGCACCCAGCTTCTGGGTGGGAATCATCGCGGCGGTGGCCCACGCGAAATCGGCGGCGGTGAGCGCGGTTCGGCTGTTCACCAACCGATGCGCCAACGCCCCGGTGAACGCCGCGGCCGCACCGACGGAGGCCTTGAGCACCTGCGGGAAGTGGTCGACCACGGTGTTCACCGTGTCGGAGGCGACCACGCAGCGGAAGTTCTCCACCGTGCACACGGTGCCGACACCGAGCCCGCGCAGTAACCGGGCGATATCGTCGCCGGCCTCGGCGGGCACGTCGGGCAGCAGCGCCGCGAGTTCGGCGGCCGTGCCGACGAGGTAGTCGACGGCGCCGAAATGCTGATACAGCCCCTGGGGAACCTGCATCGACGGAGTGGGACACACGATCACGGGCGGTTTGGGTTGCAGCTGCGACACCGTGGCCAGTACCTGTTCGATCACCGCCGGTGGCTGCTCGAAACTCAGGATCACCACATCCGAGGACTCGAGCGCGGCACGCAGCTCGGGGCGGTGCAGGTCCTCGTCCTGCAACTGCACGCGGGTGTCGCGGCAGCCGATCATCCGCGATTCGCCGTTGGGAGCCAGCACGACGGCGGTCACCAGCGACGGCGCGAACAGGACAACCTTCACCAGATCCAGGTGCACGCGCTCGGTTTCGAGGAATTCGCGGATGCGGCGGCCGTACTCGTCGTCGCCGACCGCGCACACCAGGTGCACGTCGATGCCGAGCCGGGCCGCCGCCACTGCCCGGTTGAGGCCTTTGCCGCCGGGATGACCGGTGAAGCTGCCGCTGGCCGAGCTGGTGGCGGTGGGGAAGTCGTCGACCCGGTACAGGTGGTCGATCACCGCGTCACCGAATACCGTCACCACCCCGCGCTGGGCGGGCGGCGGCGCGGTCGGCGCGGGCGCGGCGGGCTGCGCCATCGGATAGCCCGAGTCGGCGGCGAGCAGCCCGGCCAGCGCGGTGAACGCGGCATGCTCGGCGACGGTGCGCAGGCGTTTGACGGTGGGGGCCTCGGGGATCGGGTCGACATCGAGCAGGGTGTGCAACGCGACCCACTGTTCGGTCAAGGCCTCTCGACGTTCACCGAGGTTGTCCGCATACAGGCGTTCGACATCGACACCGACGCCCGGCCGGTCCCGCCACAACCCCAGACACAGGGCGGCATCGACGATCAGCCGATCGGTAGGGGCGAGCCACTGGGCGACCTCACGCACCACCGGCAGGATCGCGGCTTCGACACTCTCTCCGGTGCGCCTGGCGTGCCTGCGCACCGACAGCAGCTCGAGCAGTGGCGCGGCGTCGATTTCGGTGTGGCGCAAGCGTTCCGCGCTCAGACCGGAGTACTTGCCGAGGCGCGTGAGGATGCTGCGGATCGCGGCGACACGGGCGTCCTGGGGAACCATCGACATGTCTGCCTCCCGTCACCTGACGACCCGCGACCGCGCGGTCGCTGGACTGCGATCGCCACAATGCCGGGTTTGCCACGCCCGGTTTGCGGCAATTACCTCTCTACAATGGCAATTGACCCGGACAAAAGGCAAATGCCACACTGGGTTACGGGGGAGCGCCCGCCCCACCGGACACCCGGACAGGTGAAGCGCCCGCCGGGGAAGGCAGGTCCGCGATGATTTTCCGCACCGACGACACCATGCGCAGCGACCGCACACCGGAATACGCCGAACGCGTCGGCCCCGATTCCTGGACCCTGAGCTGGTTGCCCGGCTATCTGCTCACCACGGAACAGGCTCGCGCGGGCATGGAATTGGACGAACTCGTCAGCGATCTCGGCATGGCCTACGACCGCATCGCCCACGCCGAGATCAGCGCCCGCGCCGACATCCTCGGCATGATGTGGCAGCAGGCGCTGATCAAACTGGCCAAACGGCTCGACGCCCGCGCCGGACGCGAACCCGCGGGCGAATCGTTCCACGATCCGCCCGCCCGCCGAGTCGGCTGGGGTCCGCCGAAGCTGCCGCACGGCGAGCGTGCGCGGGACGTGTACTACGGGTGAGGCTCAGGCCTTGGCGGTGCGGTGTTCGGCGCCGACGGCTTGGGTCAGGGAGGTGAAACCGCCCGCGCGCAGGTTGGCGGCGATGCCGCGATGGATGCGGGTGGTCCAGAAGGGACCGCCGTAGATGAAACCGGTGTAGCCCTGCAACAGGGTGGCGCCGGCGAGGATGCGCTCCCAGGCTTGTTCGGGGGTTTCGATACCGCCCACCGAGATCAGTACCAGCTTGTCGCCCACGCGGGCGTAGAGGCGGCGCAGAACCTGCAGGGAACGCTCGGCAACCGGGGCGCCCGACAGCCCGCCCGCACCCATCGCCTCGACCTCGGCGGCGGGAGTCTTCAGACCGTCGCGGCGGATGGTGGTGTTGGTGGCGACGATGCCGGCCAGACCGAGCTCGACGGCGAGGTCGGCGACCGCGTCGATGTCGTCGTCGGACAGGTCTGGGGCGATCTTCACCAGCACCGGCACCGACACCACGTCGAGCACGGCCGCCAGGATCGGACGCAACGATTCGACCGCCTGCAGATCGCGCAGGCCGGGGGTGTTGGGGGAGGACACGTTGACCACGACGAAGTCGGCCAGCGGACCGAGCAGGCGCGCACTGGTGGCGTAATCGGCCGCGGCCGCATCGGGTTCGACGACCTTGGTCTTTCCGATGTTCGCGCCGATCGGCACCGTGGGGTGCGCGCCGTGCAGGCGGGCGGCCGCGGCGGCCGCACCGTGATTGTTGAAACCCATGCGGTTGATGAGGCCGCGATCGGCCGACACCCGGAACAGGCGCGGCGCCGGATTACCGGGCTGGGCCTGGGCGGTGACCGTGCCGATCTCGGCGAACCCGAAACCGAGCGAGCCCCAGGTGTTCGCGCCGTCGGCGTTCTTGTCGAAACCGGCGGCCAGCCCGAGCGGCGCGGGGAA
The DNA here is from genome assembly GCF_020216065.1 of Nocardia rosealba. GTDB lineage: Bacteria > Actinomycetota > Actinomycetes > Mycobacteriales > Mycobacteriaceae > Nocardia > Nocardia rosealba. The sequence goes on along the minus strand of NZ_JAIWNA010000002.1, from coordinate 948,598 downwards.
ATCGACACCGAACGCGGTCGTCGCCAGGATCGGGTCCTCGACGACGGTGAGCTTGCGCGCCAGCCACCGCGTGGGCGGGAACCATGTCGCGAACCGCAGGGCCGCGAACACCAGGTGGTGCACCCGCTCCGGCGGGATCAGGAACATCAGACGTAATAGCAGGGCGTACATGGGTCGGCTCACAATCCGGGTTCGGGCACAGGGAGGACGGCGGTCTTGCGGCGGCGCAACAACACCCGGCGGCTGCCGTCGGTGTAGGCGCGCACCCGCGACAGTTCCCAGCCACCGAATTCGGCCTGAATGGCCAACCGCATGGAGGCGGAGACCCGGGTGACCTCCGGTGGCAGGCGAAGCGGCACGTATTCGTAATCGTCGTTGCTGGTCTCCCAGCTCGGCGGAGTCGCCATCACAGCCCTCTCTTCCGCTGTCCGGCCCCGATCCGCTGCAGGCCATCGCCCGCGGCCGAGGCGACGAACAGGTCGCCGGTGCGTTCGTCGACGGCGATCGCGTCGGGCTGACGCACGGTGGTCAAGCGGTCGACCTCGACACCGATGCCGGTCGACAGGTCGTACCCGACGACCTCGTTGCTCTGCGTGCACGACACCCAGACCGTGTCCGAGCGCGGATCGTAGGCCAGGGCGTAAGGCGCCGATGCTACCGGGAAACGCTGACGCAGCACGAGCGGACCGGCCGAGTAGACGAGCAGTTCGCCGCCGTCGGTGTCGGCGACGACGATGCGGCCGTGCGAGTCGGCCAGGGCGTTGGTCGCGCCGTCGCCCGCGCGCAGCATCAGGCCGAGCGCGTCGGTGCCGACACCGACGACGGCGGTCTGTTTGCGGTCCAGGACGGTGATGTCGTCGCCGGTGACCGCGAGTGCGTCGGCCGAGACGAGGCCGGTGACGGTGCGGGTGACCGCACCGGTGGGGTCGAGGACGCGGACGGTGCCGTCGGCGGTGCCCACGACCAGGCTCGCGTCGGGACGGATCTGCACACTGCGCACGTCACCCTCGACGGGCAGTTCGGTGATCGCGCCCGAATCGGCACGCACCCGCAGCACCCGGCCGTCGGCGGCGACGAGCACCTCACCTGCCGTCCCCTGCGCCAGGGCGGTGCCCGCGACGGGCAGGGCCACCCGCTGGGTGCCCGCCGAGTCGATCAGGGCGAGCGTCGTGCCCGCGGTGTCGAGCGCGGCGAGCCGACCGGTCGCCCGTTCGGCCAGTAGCGCTTTCGTTGCCGACAGCGGCGTGACACTCCCGGCCGGGACACCTGCCGCGGGGGGCGAGACCGCGGCGGTCGCCGGTTCCCGGGTCGGCACAGAGGGACCGCTGTCCTCACCCGCGCAACCGGTGGCCACCACAAGTGCCGCCAGCAACGTCGAGGCGACCGAGCCACGAAGGCGCATGCACCGAACTCCTTCAATTCCGCACGAGATGACCGCAGATCACCATCTGACCATGATGACTCACCAGTAGCTCCGACCGGGTGGCCCGCGCCGAGACGGCGGTGACGCGCGTTACTGTTGACGTGTCGACAACTGATCGCCCCGCACAGCGGCAGGAGAACACACGATGACCGAGCCCACCGCCTCGGGTTTCGGTATCGATGACCTGTCGCTCGGCCCGTTCGCCCACGGTTTCGGCACCACCGACGACGGGCGGCCCTTCGCCTTCCGCACCCGGCGCGCCACCCTGACCGTCCAGATATACCGCCCCGACCTGGGCGAAACCGTGCCCGGCTCCGCCGATGTGGTGGCCCAGGCCAGTGCGCAGGTCACCGATATCGACCTCGACGACGAGCGAAGCGTCGTCGCGTTCGTTCGCGACCTGATCGAGCACGCACAACCCGTGCAGCGGCCCGAAACCAGTGTTCGCGGCATCCTCGGCCGGATCGGTGCCGTCATTGATGGTATGTAGATGGTGATGTCTTCCACACTTTTCGCCAGGGCCGCTGCGGCCACCGCCTGCCTCACGGCCCTCGCCGTCCTCACCGCCTGCGGTGGGACCGACGAGGCCTCGGTCGACGCCGCACGGTCCTCGGCCAACGCCTCCCTGTCCTCCTCGGTCGCGATCTCGTCGAGCAAGGCCAACGTGCCGCTGCCGACCGCCGCCGAACTCGACGCGCAGATCAAACGCGCGCTCGACCCCAACCTGCCCGACGACGAACGCACCGCTCTCATCGAGGACGGCGCCGCGTTCAAGGACGCGATCCCCGACATGTACAAGGCGCTGCGCGACAACCCGCACGCCGTGTACGGGGTCGTGGACCCGGTGTTCGACAACCGCGACGGCACGCTCACCGCGACCATGCGCCTGGACAAGGACGGTTCGGGCACCAATGTCCGCACCACCATCGTGCATTTCGTGCTGATCGACGGGAAGTGGAAGATCTCGCGCACCGATCTGTGCGGCATCCTGCGCTCGGCCGACTACCGCACCGCCGCCTGCGGCTGAGATGCGGGAATCGCGGTCGATGCGGTGGGGGCGTTTCGTCCACCGGCATCGTTTTCTCGTGCTCGGGTTGTTCGTCCTCGCGGTGGCGATCTCCGGGTGGTACGGCCGTGACCTGGCCGGTCGCTACACCCAGGAGGGCTGGTTCGACGAGGACAGTCAATCGGTCGCCGCGTCGAAACTCGCCGACGACACCTTCGGGCGCGACACCGACGGCGATCTCATCGTCATCTACACCGCCCCGGCCGGCGCCACCGTCGACGATCCGGCGGTGCGCGGCCCGGTCCTGGCCGCCCTCGACGGTTTACGTGCCGAGCACGGCGAGCGCATCCACAAGATCGACAGCTACTGGGACAGCCCGTTCTCGGCGAACGCCTCCGACCCCACCAAACAGCACGCCTTCGCCAGCATCGGGCTGGCCGGTGGCGGCGGCACGGCCACGGTCAACAACTACCTGGCACTCAAACCACACCTGAACGCCGGTGTGCCCGGCGGCGGACCCGGCGGGACGACGGTGCAACTGGCCGGGTTGCAGCCGGTGGTCGAGGGCATCAACATCGGGATGCAGCACGACATCCGGCGCGCGGAGATCATCGCGTTGCCGATCGTGGCGATCCTGCTGTACTTCGTGTTCGGCGGAGTGATCGGTGCGTTGCTTCCGGTGCTCATCGGTGGGCTCACCATCCTCGGCACCTCGGGGATCCTGCGGGTGCTCACCGACCACATCGAGGTCAACGTGTTCGCCAGCGCCGTGATGACGCTGGTCAGCCTCGGTCTGGCGATCGACTACGGGCTGTTCACGGTGACCAGGTTCCGCGAGGAGCTCGCCGCCGGGCGCAGCGTGGAAGAAGCGACCGCGCGCACCGTGGCGACCGCCGGGCGCACGGTGCAGTTCTCGGCGGGCATCATCGCGCTCAGCCTCGGCGCCCTGTTCATTTTCCCGAACGGGGTGCTGCGTTCGGTGCCCTACGGTGGCATCTCGGCGGTGATGCTGGCGGCGGTGCTGTCGGTGACCGCACTGCCCGCCGCCTTGAGTATCGCGGGGCGGCGCATCGACTGGCTCGGGTGGAAACGGTTCTCCCGCACCAAGACCGAGGCCCAGATCGATGCCGGGTTCTTCTCCCGGCTGGCGACCTGGGCGATGCGCAGGCCGTGGGCGGTGGTGATCCCCATCGTGCTCGGACTGCTGGCGCTGAGTATTCCGTTGCGCCACATCGAGTTCGGTGGGATCAGCGAGAAGTATCTGGCCGCCGACAATCCGGCGCGAGTGGCGCAGGAGGATTTCGACCGGCTGTTCCCCGGTTTCCGCACCGAACCGTTGAAGCTCGTCGTGGTCGGTGCCTCACCGCAGCAGCTCGGTGACATCCGGTTCGAGGCCAATCAGATTCCCGGATTGACCGGTCGGTTCGAACCGGCCGCGCCGACGAAGAACGACGTGAACGTGCTCTCGGCCGGGCTCGGTGACAAACGCGACGCCGACCGGGTGATCGACTCCTTGCGCGCCCTGCCCGCACCACCCGGTGTCGAGATCATGGTCGCGGGCATTCCGGCGCTGGAACGCGACAGCATCAACGGGTTGATCGACGGGCTGCCCCTGCTGTTGGCGATCCTCGTCGCCGCCGCCCTGGCCTTGATGATCGTGGCGTTCCGGTCGGTGATCCTCGCGGTGAAGGCCGTGGCGATGAGCGCGCTCAGCCTGGTGTCCACATTGGGTGTGCTGACCTGGATCTTCGTGGAAGGGCACGGGGCGGGGGTCTTCCAGTTCACGCCGGGACCGTTGATGTTCGCGGTGGTCGCGTTGATCGTGACGGTCATCTTCGGGTTGTCCACCGACTACGAGGTGTTCCTGCTGTCGCGCATCGCGGAGAAGCGTGCCTCCGGTGCCGACGCCACCGAGTCGATCCGCTACGGCGTCGCCCACACCGGTGGGGTCATCACCTCCGCCGCCGCCATCCTCATCGTCGTGACCGGCGCTTTCGGCTTCTCCGATCTGGTGCTGATGAAGTACATCGCCTACGGCATGATCGTGGCGCTGATCATCGACGCCACGATCATCCGCATGGTGCTCACCCCCGCGCTGCTCAAGATCATCTGGCGGTGAGGCGGCCGGGGTTCAGGCCGTTTTGACGACGCCGCCGTCGATCACGATCTCACCGCCCACGATGTTGGCGGCCTTGGCCGAGGCGAGAAAGGCGATCAGGGCGGCGACCTCCTGCGGTTCGGTGATCCGGCCGGTGGTGATGCCGAACCGGCCGGGCAACGACGCCAGCAGATCGGCATGCGAAACGCCCTGGGCCGCGGCGATCGTCGCGGCGAAGTGGTCGTCGGCGAGCCATACCCGGGTGCCGACCGGGCCCGGGGACACCGTGTTGACGCGTACGCCGCGGGGACCGAATTCTTCGCTGAGCCGCTTGCCGAACGAGGTGAGGGCGGCCTTGGACTCACCGTAGCCGGCGGGTCCGCTCGCGGGCAGGCGCGCGCTGATCGAGGAGACATTCACGATCGCCCCGCGCCGCTCGAGGAGGCTGGGCAGGGCCGCACGGGTAGCCCGGACCGCGCTGAACAGGTTGAGGTCGAGGTAGCGCTGCCAGTGCTCGTCGGTGCTGTCGAGGAACCCGCCGAGCGCGAGCCTGTCGACGTCGCTGCCACCCACATTGTTGACCAGGATGTCGATGCCGCCGAGATGGTCGAGCGCGGCATCGACGACCGTGCGCACACCTTCGCTGGTGCTCAGGTCGGCGGAAACCGTTGCGGCGGCGACTTTCTCGAGTTCGGGAGTGATGGTGCGGGCGGCGCCGACGACGCGGACGCCCTCGGCGGCGAGCAGTTCGGCGACAGCCAGGCCGATGCCGCGCGAGGCACCAGTGACAACGGCGGTTTTGCCGGTGAGGTCGAGGTCCATGGGTAAGGCCTTTCTTGAACTACAGGTCAAAAATTAGGGCATGCGAAAAGAGGTGGAGAGGGAACGGGTAGATCAGAGGATGGTCAGGGCTGCGTCGATGACGCGATAGAGTGCGGCCGCGTCGTTGGTCTTGGACATGATGCGTAGGCCGGTGTTGGTGGTGAACAGCAGGGCCGCAACGGTTTTCGCATCGACGGACGGATCGACATCACCGTCGCGGCGACCCTGTTCGATGCGGGCGGCCAGGACGGCGACGATGCGCTCCTCGACGGCGCGCAGAGCCGTGGTGACCGCGGTGTCGCGGTCACCGAATTCGGCGGCGCTGTTCACCGCGAGACAACCGCGCCGGGTCGGTGTCGAGAAATCCAGGTCGACCCCCGCGCGCAGGTACTCGCGCAGGCAGTCGCGCGTACTGCCCGGCCCGGCCATACACTCCTCGGCCAGGGCCACGCCGAGCCGTCCGTACCGTTCGAGGGCCTGATCGAACAGGGCGCGTTTACTGCCGAAAGCGTTGTACAGGCTGCCTTTACCGATGCCGGTGGCGTCGGCGAGCTGGGCAGGGGAGGTGTTGAGGTAGCCGTAGGTCCAGAACTGGTCGAGCGCGCGGTCCACGACCGTCTCGGTGTCGAAGTTGCGGGGCCTGGCCACGATTCGACAATAAGCGTTCTGTACTTACAGGTCAATAATCTGACAGCGGTGGCCTGCCCGTGAAAGAGCCTGTGGTGCACGCTGTTCCCTGTCACACTGAGGTATGGGCCGCGCGGTACACGTGAGCACACTCGGGGAAATGATCCACGCCCGGCGTGACGACGTCCTCGGCAGCAGGATCAGGGCAAACGCTCAACTGCAGTGCGTGGCCGAGCCCGATTTCGGATTTCGACCGCCCCTCCTCGCGAAGGCCACCGACAGCGATCACCACCGTTGGCTTTCGGCGACCGAGGAACTGGTGGCCACGATCCAGGCACTGCAGGGCAGGGCCGAGCAGATCAGCGCGCACCTGCGCCCGCCGCTGCGTCGCTCCGCGTTGTCGCGACAGTGGTGGCACATCCGATACGCGCGGCGAAACCGCACGCTGCGGGACAACTACGAAGCGGAGGCCGACGAACTGTGCGCGCAGTTCGATCGCGCACTGGCGGTGTACAAGGAAAGAGCAGGCGACCTGCCGGGGTTCCTGGTCGAGTACAACACCCAGCAAAGGCAACGCGCGGAGCAGGAGTGGAAACGACAGAAGGAGGAGGCTGATCGCGAGGAAGCGCGAGCCCGTACGCGGCGCGCCACGGCATTGGAAGCCGCCGCCGGACCGCAATGGGCCTATTACCTCAACGACTACCGAGGCTCGCGCAGTTTCTGGATCTACCTGTCCAGCTTGGACGATCCCCGAGGGGACAACAGTGGGCTGACGGTGACCGAGGTCCATGCGGCGCTGGTCGCCGAGCGAGCGCAACACCCGCACACCTGGGTGATGTGGGGCACCGAGACCAAGCGGGCACTGGAGGAGAAGTATCAAAGCGAGAGCGCCGGCTGGGAGGCGTTGACCGGGGAGTCGATCGACCCGCATCCGGTCGATCCGAACGGGCGTGGTCGGTCGTCGGGATACCGCGGTCCCTCCACCACCTACGGCGGTGAGACGGGCGGCGGTTACTCCGGTGACACGGGCGGCAGTTACTCCGGTTGTGGCGGCGGGTTTCGCTGAATCCCGCCCCTTAGGGCGTGCGGCTGCCCAGTAAGGTGGTCCGTCGACCGGGGGGGTTCGAGCAGGCCCCATCTCATGAGGCGACTAGCGGGACCGGCGTCGACGTGGCGGGTCAGGGATTCCGGTGGTGGGTGCGGTCTGGTAGGACCAGTTGCAGGCCGGTGGCGGGGTGGTCGAAGACGTCGACCGGGTGTCGGTAGATCTTGGTCAGCAGGTCCCGGGTGAGGACTTCGCGGGGTGGGCCGTCGGCGGCGACCCGACCCTCGTCGAGAACGGTGATGCGGTCGGCGTAGGCCGCGGCCACCCCTAGATCGTGCACGACCACGACCACCGCCGCACCCTCGGCGGCACGGTCGGCGGCGAGCCGCAGGACGGCTTCCTGGTGGCCGATGTCGAGGGCGGCGGTGGGTTCGTCCAGGAGCAGGGTCGCGGTGTCCTGGGCGAGGACCCGGGCCAGGGCGACGCGGGCGCGTTCACCGCCGGACAGGGCGGGGAAGGTGCGGGCGGCGAGGTGGGTGACGTCGGTGGCGGCCAGGGCGGCGGCGATCAGTTCCTCGTCGCGGTCGGCGGCGGGGGTGTGCAGCCACGGTGCGCGCCCCATGGCGACCACCTCACGGGCCGTGAACGGGAAGCCGACGGTGTGTGATTGAGGCAGGACCGCGCGGCGGCGGGCCATGTCGGCGTGGGTCCAGTGCGACAGGGCGTGGCCTTCGAGTTTCACTGTGCCCGAGGTGGGTTCCAGCTCACCGGCCAGGGCGGCGAGCAGGCTCGACTTGCCCGCGCCGTTCGGTCCGACCAGCGCGACGATCTCACCGGCGGCCACCCGGAAGTCGACGTCCTCCAAGACCGTGCGCTCACCACGGCGCACGGTGAGACCCGTCGCCCGCAGCGTGACGGTGCCCGGTTCCGGGCGCGCGGGGACATCGGGAGTACGGGCGAACAGCGACCGCCACGACGTCGTCTTCCGCCGCTGAACCGTGCTGCTCGCGGCCGTTCGGTCGAGTACCGGCCGCGAAGCGGATCCGCCCGGTGTGCTCATCCCCAACCTCCAGCCTTGGCCCTGGTGCGGCGCAGCAGCCAGAAGAAGAACGGGCCGCCGATCAGTGAGGTCAGCATGCCGAGGGGCAGGTCGGCATTGCGGACCAGGGTGCGCGCGGCGACGTCGGCACCCAGCAACACCACCGCCCCGACGACGGCGCTGAGGGGCACGAGCACCCGATGCCCCGGACCGACGAGCATCCGCACCACATGCGGCACGATCAAGCCGACGAACAGGATGATGCCGCTGAACGCCACACCCGCGGCGGTGAGCACGGCGACCACCACGATCACCTGCCTGCGCAACCGCTCCACGTCGACACCGAGGTGACGGGCCGCGGAATCCCCCAGCGCCAGCAGATCCAGGCGCGGCGCGATGAGCACGGCTGCCAGGATTCCGCTCGCGGCGAGGGTGGCGACGACGGCGACCGACGGCCAGGTGGCGCCGTTGAGACTGCCCAGCTGCCAGAACACGATCTGATCCCGGGCGGCGGGAGTGGCGACGAACAGCAGCAGCGCGATGAGACCACCGGCGAACGCGTTGATCGCGACACCGGTGAGGATCAACGTCACCACCTCGGTGCGCCCACCCGAGCGCGACAGCACATAGACCAGCGCCGTCGTGACGAGTCCGGCGACGAACGCGGCCGCCGCGATCGACCAGGCGGCGACGAACGCGCCGCCGATCACGATCACCGTGCCCGCACCGACAGCCGCACCGGCCGAAACCCCGATCACGCCCGGTTCTGCGAGGGGGTTGGCGAACACGCCCTGCAACAATGCACCCGCTGTCGCGAGGACCGCCCCGACCATTACGGCCAGCACCACGCGGGGGAACCGCACCTCCCACAGCGTCACCTCGCCGGCCGGGTGCGCGGGCATCGGCCCGAGATCGAGTCCGATCCGGTGCGCGACGCTGCCCACCACCTCCGCGGCAGTCGTGGGAACCTGACCGAGCACTGCCGACACGACGGCCAGAACCACCAGCGCGGCCAGTGCGACCGCGAATACCACCGTCACCCGGGCAGTTCGGTGTCGCGGATGCGGCAGCGGGTCAGGCGTCGCATCGGTGATCCGCGCCGGATCGGCGGACTTGATCAGCTCCGGGGCGTCACTCATGCGACGTCTCGGTGCTCGTCGCGGGAAGGCTCAGTCGTCATCGGGCGACGACGCCGACCTGGCTGTTGAGTGCGAGAGCTATCGCCACCGCCCGGCGCTTCGCGGGTAACCGGCGCCAGACGTTCGAACTCCGGGCATCGCCGGCTGCGCCGAACGACCGGGTCAACCGGCTGGAGGACACGCGCCCGGCGGGTCACTCCTGCTGCTCGCGGGGTCATGACGTCTTCCCGTAGATGGCATCGGACAGCGCCGAGATCACCCGGCCGGTGTTGGGGCCGAAGCTCAGCACCACCGCATCGGACATGTCGACCACACGCCGGTCACGCCCGGCAGGCGTCTGGGCGATGCCGGGCACCTTCACCAAACCGTCGACCCCACCCACCGATTTCAGGCCGTCCGTCATCACCAGCAGCACATCGGGCGACGCGGCGATCATCGCCTCACTGGTGATCGCGGTGAACGGTTCGCTCAGCCCGGCCGAGGTCCCCGCATCGACTCCCCCGACCGCGGTGATCAGCGAATCGGCACCGGATCCCGGGCCGGCCATCATGGTGATCGCGGCGCTGCGCAGGTACAGGAACGCGATCTTGGGTTTCGGGTCGGCGGCGGGCACGCGGGCGGTGGCGGCGGCGATCTCGTCGCGGGTGCGCTGTCCCAGCGCGCGGCCCGCGTCGGGAACCCCGAGGGCGGTCGCGACGGCCTCGATCTGCGGAACGACGCCGTCCATGCTGCGGTCGGGGTCGAAGTACACGACCTTCACACCGGCGGCGCGCAGCTGGTCGCGCACGGCGGGCGCGGCGCTGGTGGTGTCGGTGAGGAACACCGACGGACGAAGGGCGAGCACCGCTTCGACACTGAGGCTGCCGTTGCCCCCCGCCACGTTCGGCACGTCGGCGACGGCGGGGAACGAGGCGGAGGTGCTTCGCCCGACGAGGTTGTCGCCGAGACCGAGCGCCCAGACGGTCTGGGCGAGCGTGCCGTACCGGTCGACGGCGATGATGCGTGAGGCGTCGGTGACCGTCACCTCGGTGCCGTCGAAGGAGCGTGCGGTCGCGGGCATCTTCGGCGTGGGTGCGGGCCCGATCGGGACGGGGTCGAGGTCCGCGAATTCGGCGGTCACCGGCCCACCGGATCGTGCAGTCGATGCAGGATTGCTTCCGGTGCAGGCGACGGCGCCGGTGAGGACCGTCGCCGCCAACATCGCCGTCAGCACACCACGCAGTTTCATGCAGGTAAGGCTAGCCATCATTCCGAACGGGCGCTCACATCGTCGAGGGCGGCCGCGATCGCCCGCGGCAATTCCAGGGTTTCGGCGGCCAGCACGCCCGTGAGCTGACCGATATCGCGCGCACCGACGATCATGCTCGCGATACCCGGCCGGTCCCGGATCCAGGCCAGCGCCACCGCCAGCGGCGAAGTACCGAGCCCGTCGGCGGCGGTGACCAGCGCGTCGACCACCCGGGTCGCGCGGTCGTCGTCGAGGCGACGGCGGATCTCGGCGGCCGTCGACTCGTCGGCACCGCGCGAATCGGCGGGCACACCGTCGCTGTATTTGCCGGTGAGGATGCCACCGGCCAGCGGCGCCGAAGCGATCATCCCCACCCCGTGATGGCGTGCGGCCGGAATCACATCGTTCTCGGGGCCGCGCGCCAGCAGCGAATACGGTGTCTGCGCGGCCGTGACCGGGCCGATCGCGGCGAGGCTCGCCAGCTGCCAGGCGCTGAGGCCACGCACGCCCGCGTACCTGGCCCGTCCGGTGGCGATCACCGTTTCGAGGGTGGCCGCGACCTCCTCGAGAGGGGTGTAGGGGTCCCAGGCAGCGATGCTGAAGATGTCGAGATGGTCGGTACCCAGGTCGGTGAGGGTGCGATCGAGCTGGCGCAGCAAGGTTCGCCGGGACGCGTCGACGACGGGACCCACCGCGGCCGGTGCGGGCACCGTGTCACCCACCCCGGCACCCGGCTTGTGGGTCACCACCCCCGCACACCCGCTGAGCACCACGTCCTCGCGCGAGACCACCTCACCGAGCAACCCGGCCAGGATCTGATGCGCGGCGCCGTCGCCGTAGACGGGGGAGAGGTCGATCAGTGTTCCCCCGGCATCGGCGAAGGCCGCCAGCTGCACCGAGGCCTCCTCGGCGTCGGTATGGGTGCCCCAGGTGTGGGTCGCCAACCCGATCCGCGACACCCGCAGTCCGCTTCGTCCCACCGTTCGCTGTTCCATCACCGCGCCCGTGCTTTCGTCACGGCGCCCAGCCTAATGCGCGGCGTGGCCGTCACCGCCGCGCCGACCCGGTGCGAGTCGGGTTCACCGGTGGGCCGAAGACACTGATCCGGCCCGACGGGTAGGGTCGCTGCGGGATCGCGGGCCCACACGGCCGGGCGAGCAAGCAAAAGCCCAGGAGGACGCGATCTTTCGGGCGCGAGAAGTGGTAGGAGGATGTGGTGGGCGAGTCGATGACCTGGTTCCAGGCATTGGTACTCGGACTGGTGCAGGGGCTCACGGAGTTCCTGCCGATCTCCTCCTCCGGACACTTGCGCATCGTCTCGGGTGTGTTCTTCGGTGACGACGCGGGTGCGTCGTTCACCGCCGTCACCCAGCTCGGCACCGAGGCCGCGGTCCTGGTGTATTTCGCCAAGGACATCTGGCGCATCCTCATCGCCTGGTTCACCACCCTCGGCATGCGATGGCGCGAACGCTCCCAGCGTGCGGTGGCCGTCGGTGACCGGGTGACGACGAAGCTGCCGGTGATGGACCGCAGTGCCCGCGAAGCCCACGAACGCGACACCCAGCGTGAGCTGGACTACCGCGTCGGCTGGTACGTCATCATCGCGACCATCCCGATCGGTGTGCTCGGGTTCCTGTTCAAGGACGAGATCCGCACCGGGGCCCGCAACCTGTGGCTGGTGTCGTTCATGCTGGTGGCGTTCGCGCTGGTGATCGCCGCCGGTGAGTACTACGGCAAGAAGGCCCGTCCGATCGAACAGCTCACCACCCGCGACGGCATCATCATGGGCCTGGCCCAGTGCCTTGCCCTGATCCCGGGGGTGTCGCGTTCCGGCGCCACCTCGACCGCGGGCCTGTTCCTGGGCCTGAAACGGGAAGCGGCGGTGCGGTTCTCTTTCCTGCTCGCCATTCCCGCCGTCACCGCGTCGGGACTGTTCAGCCTGCCCGACGCCTTCGAACCGGCCGGTGAGGGCCTCAACGCGAGCGGCCCGCAACTGCTTGTCGCGACCGTCCTCGCCTTCGTCGTCGGCTATGCCTCGGTGGCGTGGCTGCTCAAGTTCGTCGGCAAGCATTCCTTCTACTGGTTCGTCGGCTACCGGATCATCCTCGGCCTGACGGTGATGGGCCTGCTCGCCGCGGGTGTCGTCTCCGCCACCTGAGCGCGCGGCCCGCTGATGGTTAGGCTGGTCCCATGACGGTGATCCTGCTCCGGCACGGAGTGTCCACCTCCAACACCGCGCGCACCCTTGCCGGGCGCGCACCCGGTGTGGAGCTCACCGAGCGTGGCACCGAACAGGCCGCCGCGGTCGCCGACCGGCTCGCCACCCTGCCGATCGAACACATCGCCAGCTCACCGCTGCTGCGCTGTCAGCGCACCGTCGCCCCGCTGGCCGACAAACTCGGTCTCGAACCCGAACACGACGAACGGCTCATCGAGGTCGACTACGGCGAATGGACCGGGCGCCCGATCGCCGAACTGCTCACCGAACCGCTGTGGAAAGTGGTGCAGGGGCACGCTTCCGGTGCTGTGTTCCCCGGTGGCGAAGGTCTGGCCCAGGTGCAGCAGCGGGCGGTGGCCGCGATCCGCGACACCGAACGCCGGCTCGCCGACAAGGCCGGTCGCGATGTGCTGTGGGTGGCGTGCGCGCACGGCGATGTCATCAAGTCGATCCTGGCCGACGCGCTCGGCCTGCACCTGGACAGTTTTCAGCGGATCGCGGTGGAACCGGCCTCGATCAGTGTGGTCCGGTACAGCCCGCACGGGCCGTCGGTGTGGAAGTTCAACGACACCGGCGCCGACCTGTCGGCCCTGTCCGCGGGTACACCACCGCCACCGCTGCCCGGCGGGGAAGTACCCGGGACAGCGAGTGCGGATAATGGGAATGTGAGACACCGCGATTCTCCTTGAACCAGGAGGTTGTTCGTGAGTGTCGTTGAGGGTCACGTATCAGGAGGTGCATGTGTCACGCGCAATCCATGTATTCCGCACCCCCGATCGTTTCGTCGCCGGGACCGTGGGCGAGCCGGGCGATCGTTCGTTCTACCTGCAGGCCGTGCAGGAACCGCGCGTGGTCAGCGTGCTGCTGGAAAAGCAGCAGGTGAAGGTGCTCGCCGACCGGATGGGGTTGCTGCTCGACGAGGTGGCGCGCCGTTTCGGGGCCGAAGTACCGCCCGAAGGTGAGGACGTCACCGATGTGGCGCCGCTGACGACTCCCATCGACACCGAATTCCGGGTCGGCACCATGGGTCTGGGCTGGGACGCCGACGCGAACGCCGTGGTGGTCGAACTGCTGGCGATCACCGAGACCGAGGTCGACGAATCGGTGGTGCTCGACGACACCGACGAGGGCCCCGACGCGGTGCGCGTGTTCCTCACCCCGATGCAGGCGCGCGAGTTCGCGTTGCGCTCCACCCGGGTGATCGCGGCCGGACGCCCACCGTGCCCGCTGTGCGGGGAACCGCTGTCGGCGCGCGGGCATATGTGTGTGCGCACCAACGGCTACAAGCGCGGCGAGATCTTCGGTGCGGCCGAACTCGACGAGGAGTGAGACGTGTCCGGCATCACCGACGGTGAGCTCGAGATCATCGGACGGGTCGGCGTCGCCAGCAACCTGACGCTGGTGTGCGAGATCGCCGCACCCGAACCCGATGGTGCGCCGCTGCGGGTGGTGTACAAGCCGGTGCGCGGCGAACGACCGCTGTGGGACTTCCCCGACGGCACCCTCGCCGGGCGCGAGGTGGCCTCGTACCTGATCTCCGAACAGCTGGGATGGGGTGTCATCCCGGAAACGGCGTTGCGCGACGGTCCGTTCGGGCCGGGCATGGTGCAGCGGTGGGTGACCTCGGTCGACAACCGCACCGACGCACGCCAGCGCCTGGACCTGGTCGATCTGTGTTCGCCGGGCACGGTGCCCGAGGGGTTCTGCGAGGTGCTGCGCGCCCTGGACGACACCGGCAACGAGATCTCGCTCGTGCACGCCGACGATCCACGCCTGCAACGCATGGCGGTGCTCGACCTGCTGCTCAACAACGCCGACCGCAAAGGTGGGCACGCGCTGGAAGGTGTCGACGGTCAGGTCTACGGCGTCGATCACGGCATCTGCCTGCACAGCGAACCGAAACTGCGCACGGTGCTGTGGGGGTGGGCCGGTCAGCCCATCGACGAGGCATTGATCGCCGATGTCACCGCGTTCGCCACGAATCTGACCGGCCCGATAGCGGATTCGCTCGCCGAGCACATCACCGACGCCGAGATCACCGCACTGACCGAACGCACGAAAGCCCTGCTGGAACGCCCGGTCATGCCCCTACCGAATTCGGCCCGCCCGATCCCCTGGCCCGCGTTCTGAGGGTGCGAACCCGGCCGCGACCATGACGAGCAGCCCGCAGCACCCGACCAGAACCCAACCGGGCCGCGCGTGCTGAGCCAGTTCCGTCTGCGCGGCGCCGCCGATGAACCCACCTGCCACGGCGACACCGAGAGCGGCACCGAATTGACGTGCGGTGGAGGTGATTCCGCCTGCGACACCGGCGCGGTCGGCGGGCAACCCGCTCACGGCGGTGGTGGTGATGGGCGGGTTGGCGAAGCCGAATCCGATTCCGACCAGCAGCAATGCGGTGAGCAACAGGGGGATCGGGCGGTGTTCGCCGACCGCGACGAACAGCAGCACACCACCGAGCGCGGTGAATCCGCCCGCGAGCTGTAGCGGCAACCGCGCACCGTGGCGGCTCACGAGCACACCCGAGAGTGGGGCGAACACGATCGCGGGTACCGCCAGTGGCAGCATCACCGCACCGGCCGCCGCCGGTGACATCCCGCGCGCGTCCTGCAGATACAGCGCCACCACCAGCAAGGTGGCGCCGAGGGCGACGAACACCGCGACCGCGCTGAATACAGCGGCGGTGAACGGTGCCCGCCGGAACAAACCCGGATCGATCAACGGTTCGGACCGGCGACCTTCGAGCCGGACGAACGCGACCATCGCCGCGCACACCACCGCCGATGCGACCACCGTCGCGGGCGAAGCCCAGCCGAGCCGCGGACCCTCGAGAAGCACACCGACAGACCCGCCGACCACGATCACCAGCAGCGCCTGTCCGCGACCGTCGAGCCGCCGCACCCGCGCGGCTTTCGACTCCGGAACCACCAGCGCCGTCAGCACGAGCACCACCGCGATCACCGGCAGGTTCACCCAGAACACCCCACGCCATCCGAGGCTCTGTACCAGCGCACCGCCGACGACCGGCCCCGCCGCCATCGCCACTCCGAAGACCGCCGCCCACACGCCGATCGCGCGAGCCCGCTGCGCCGGGTCGGTGAACACCCCGACGACGATCGCCAACGCCACCGGGCTCAACATCGCCGCACCCGCACCTTGCGCGATCCGCGCGGCGAGCAGCACGTCGAGCGTCGGGGCCGCCGCGCACAGCATCGACGACGTGCCGAACAGCACCAGCCCCGCCCGGAACACCCGTCGCCGTCCGACCCGGTCGGCGACGGCGCCCGCAGAGATCAGCAGGCTCGCCATCACCAAGGTGTAGGCGTCGACGATCCAGGCGATGCCGCGGACTCCGGTGCGCAGGTCGCGGCCGATGGACGGCAGGGCGGCGTTGACGATGGTGGTGTCCAGCCCCACCAGGAACAGGCCTGTGCTGCACACGGCCAGCACCGCCCATCGTCGTCTTGCGCCGAGGGCGTGGTCTTTCGCTGTGTCGATCATGGCGAGAATCGTCGAGGCGAGGCCGAGCGAACCGGTACAGATTTTGCGAAGACCGCAAAATGGTGCGGTGGACGACGCCCAGATCATCGACGAGATCGGACCGCGCCTGCTGGCATTGCGCCGCGGCCGCGGTCTGACCCTGCACGAGTTGTCGGCCGAGACGGGGATCTCGGTGAGCGCCCTGTCGCGGCTGGAAACCGGCAAGCGACGCCCTACCCTGGATCTGCTGCTGCCGTTGGCGCGGGCGCATCGAGTCTCGCTCGACCAGTTGATCGCCGCACCCGCCACCGGCGACCCGCGCGTGCATCTCACGCCGCGACGCAGCCGCAACGGCAGTGTGGTCGTGCCGCTGACCGAGTACCCGGGACGCATGCAGGTCTTCAAACAGATTCTCGGCCCGAACAAGCCGCGCCTGGTCACCCACGCCGGGTACGAATGGCTGTATGTGCTGGCCGGTGACCTGAGGTTGATTCTCGGCGAGGAAGAACTCGTGCTTCGTGCGGGCGAGGTCGCCGAGTTCGACACCGACCGACCGCACTGGTTCGGGCCCGCCGACGATCGAACCGTCGAGATCCTGCACATGTTCGGTCCGCAGGGCGGGAAAGCGCGGGTGCGCACGCCATCCTGACCGGCACGGATTTTCCTGGGTGGACGACAGTGCCGGTGCTAGTGTGCTCCAAGCACTTTCGCTGTCCCCGCATCATCAGAGGAACACCATGTCGACTCGTTCGATCGTTACCGGATCCGCCGCCGCGCTGCTGCTCGGCGCCGTCGTCGCCGCGCCCGCCCAGGCCTTCCCCGCCGGCTGGTGGGAGAACAAGACCTTCGTGTGCACCGCAACCGACCGCGCGGGCGCCCCGCTGCCCGATGTCACCGTGCAGGCCCCCGACCAGGTCGGTGCCTCGTTCTACGCGCTGCCGCAGTTCGGTGAGAACGTCGACAACCTGAACGTGCAGTGCTACGAGCAGTGAGCTGAACCCCGGACCGCCGCACGTCGGGGAGCGGCGGTCACCGGGAGCGCAGGAACCGGCTGATCCGTTCCGCCTGGCCGAGTACCGCGTGTCCTACACCGGGCAGCACCAGCACCTCGCCCTTGGCGAGCAACCGGGCACGACGTGCGGTGCCCGCCGAATCGAACAGGGCGTCACGCTCGCCGACGATCACCAGCACCGGGATGTCCACCGCCCGCAGCCGCGCCTCGGAGAACCTCGGTAAGTTGCCCGAGCGGGCCGAGAAATGGGTGAAGACCAGTTCCACGTCGTCGAGGATCGGCTCCGCCGCCGGACCGGTGAGGCCAAGACCGGTTCGCGCCATGTCGCGCACACTGTGGCGACCGAGCAACCGTAGACCCACGGCTTTCACCAGCCACCCGTAGCGATGCCTGCCCAGACCGCCGGGGCACAGCAGCGCCAGCGCCTCGACCCGGCCCGGTCTGCGGGTCACGTAGTCCAGTGCGGTCCAGCCACCCAGAGACATCCCGGTCATCGACACCGTGTCCAGCCCCAGCCCGTCGAGGACCTCGTCGAGCCAGTTCGCGCAGGCGTCGGTGTCCAGCGCCAGCCTGGTGGGCGCGCTGAAACCGGGCTCGCCGGGCAGGTCGACCGCGTACACCCGGAAGTGGGCCGCCCACTCGCTGACATCGCCGCGCCAGGCGCTCGTATTGGATCCGGAACCGTGCAGCAGTACCAGCGGTGGCGCGTCGGCCGGTCCGCAGACCAGCACGAACGTCTCACCCGCGGCGGTCGGGACGAGCCGCTGCTCCCACGGCACCGGCCAGGTCGCCAGATGTTCGCGGTAGCGCTGCGCGATGCGTTCGCGGCCGTGCTCGGAGGTGTAGATGGTGCTCATGGGGCGAGGACTCCGTCCAGGTAGTCGAGCAGGCGTGCGGTGTCGGCGAGTCCGCCGAGCAGGATCACTTTGAGGCGTCCGCGTGCGGGGTCGTAGCTGGTTTCGACTCGCAGGGCCCGTCCGCCGGGACCCCGTGTCGCGGCGGTGGCGGTGAGCAGGGTTGCGACACGGTCGACGGTGGCGCGGTCGATGTCGTCGATCTCGACGATGCAGGAGGCCTCCGCGTGCCCGGCGGTTGCTGGTTTCGGTGCGCTGATCGGGAGGCCGGTGAAGGTCTCGAGGTCGTCGTGGGTGATGCGGTACTGCTTGCCGATACGGGCGGCGGGCAGTTTGCCGTCGCGCACATATCCGCGCACGGTGCGCACATGCAGTCCGAGCAATTCCGCGACCTGTTCCACCGAATAGAAACCTTCTGGCATGAAACAACCGTATAGGAACGTTCGGATAGGTGCAATTAGGTAATGATAGGGAGTAGGGCTGAAGCGCGTCGATGACGGCAGCTACCGTTCGCGGGCTCGGCGCTCGAGACTGCGGCACAACCGCCCACCGCACAGGCGAACCCCCTGCGGCCTGGGAATCCTCGTGAGCACAACCCTTGACAGTGCCGGTCGAACACGTTTGTGTGCAGGTTGCGGGCCGCGCCGAATCCGGCCGGGCAACCGGGTCGACCGGGCCGCGAGGCGAGCACTCCGGCCGGGGCTCTACCCTCGAATCATGCAGTCCTGGTCCGATAACGCCCTTCCGACCGTCCCCGGAGCAGGGCCGCCGTTGCGGTTGTACGACACCGCCGACCGCCAGGTCCGCCCGGTCACCCCCGGCGCGACCGCGAAGATGTACGTCTGCGGGATCACCCCCTACGACGCCACCCACCTCGGCCACGCCGCGACCTATTTGACCTTCGACCTGGTCAACCGGTTGTGGCGCGACGCCGGACACGACGTGCACTACGTGCAGAACGTCACCGACGTCGACGACCCGCTGTTCGAACGCGCCGCACGCGACGGCGTCGACTGGCGCGACCTCGGCAGCTCCGAGATCGACCTGTTCCGTGAGGACATGTCCGCCCTCCGGGTGGTGCCGCCGCGTCAGTACATCGGCGCCATCGAATCGGTCGAAGAGGTCGTCGAGGTGGTGCAGAAGTTGCTGGCCTCCGGCGCCGCCTACATCGTCGACGATGCCGAACATCCCGACATCTACTTCCGCGCCGACGCCACCGAACAGTTCGGCTACGAATCGG
Source organism: Nocardia rosealba (assembly GCF_020216065.1). Classification (GTDB taxonomy): domain Bacteria; phylum Actinomycetota; class Actinomycetes; order Mycobacteriales; family Mycobacteriaceae; genus Nocardia; species Nocardia rosealba. Next base: position 929,367 of record NZ_JAIWNA010000002.1, on the reverse strand, counting down.
GCTACGACCGCGCCACCATGGAGAAGTTCTTCGCCGAACGCGGCGGCGACCCCGACCGGCCCGGCAAGCGCGACACCATCGACGCCCTGCTGTGGCGGGCCGAACGCCCCGGCGAACCGTCGTGGCAGGCACCGTTCGGCGCCGGGCGCCCCGGCTGGCACATCGAGTGTGCGGCGATCGCGCTCAACCGCATCGGCACCGAATTCGACGTCCAGGGCGGCGGCTCGGACCTGATCTACCCCCATCACGAGTACTCCGCCGCGCACGCCGAAGCGATCACCGGCACCCGCCGTTTCGCCCGCCACTACGTGCACGCCGGGCTGATCGGGCTCGACGGCGAGAAGATGTCGAAGTCCAAGGGCAACCTGGTGCTCGTCTCGAAACTGCGCCGCTCCGGAGTCGACCCCGCCGCGATCCGCCTCGGCCTGTTCGCCGGGCACTACCGGCAGGACCGCATGTGGACCGACGCGGTCCTCGGCCAGGCCCAGGCGCGCCTCGCCCGCTGGCGTGAAGCCGTGTCGCTCGGCTCGGGACCGTCGGCGACCGACACCGTCGCCCGCCTGCGTCAGCACCTGGCCGACGACCTCGACACCCCCAAAGCCCTTGTCGCGGTGGACAACTGGGCCGAGCAGGCGATCGCCTACGGTGGCACCGACACCGACGCCCCGGCCCTGGTGCGCAACGCCGTCGACGGGCTCCTCGGTATCGCCCTCTGACCCGGCGCAGGCATTTGCGGCAGGATTGCCGGAGCGTGCGGTGTTTATACTGTGGCGAACCGCCGTCGTCGGATCGGAGAGGGTCCCATGGACCGCTACCAGCGCATCGTGGTGGGAACCGACGGGTCGGAGGCCGCGCAACTGGCGGTCACCGTCGCCGGTGAGGTCGCGCTTCGGCTCGGGGTCCCGATCACCGCGCTGACCGTCTGGAAGGAAAAGGCGCGCAAGTCCGCCCTCGATCCCGAATCGGCCGTACGGATCAGCGCCGCCGCCGTCGCCGCGCTCGTCGAGGCGGGCCTGTCCGAGGTGACGGCCCTGGATATGCCGGGGACACCGAGCGCGGCCCTGCTCGAGGTCGGTGCGCAGGATCCGGGCACGCTACTGGTGATCGGGGCGCGTGGTCTCGGCCGCTCCAAGGACCGGCTCACCAGTTCCACCGCCAACCACGTCTCCCACCACAGCCCCACCGACGTCCTGTTCACCCACAAGGTGCCCAAGCGCTGGACCACCGTCGGCCTGGCCACCGACGGCTCACCCAGTTCGATGCTCGCCGTGCGCCGCGGCTACGACCTGGCCCTGGAACTCGGTGCGCGCCCGTTCCTGGTGACTGCCACGAAAACCGACGCCGACGGCGCGGAAACCCTGGCCCAGGTCCACGCGGCCCTGAGCCTCGACGATCCCGAACTGCTCGGCCACGACGTGCTCACCGGCGTGCCGCCCGCCGAAGCGCTGTGCAACGCCGCCTGGAAATACGACCTCGTGGTCATCGGCAACCGGGGGATGAGCGGGCCCGCGCGGCTGCTCGGATCGGTCGCCAACAAGGTCACCCACGACATCGACACCAACCTGCTGCTGGTCGCCACCACCCATGGGTCCGACGATCCCGACCCGGAGCCGGACCCGCCGCGTTAGCCTGGAATACGTACCTGCGCGAGGTCGAATGCACGCCGGGCCCGGACATGATCGCAGGTTTGCTCCGATATTGCGGGTAAGTGCCGAACTTGCCCGGAACCTCCCGATCTGTCCCCTAAGATGACCGAAACGCGCGATGTTCGGAACACGACGGAGTGGACGCCGGATGAATGCTGAGATCGAGGCGGCGGGCTTCTTCGGCCTGCTGAACTGGGAAGAGATGACCGGACTCAGCAAGTTCTGGGTCGACATGATCAGCATTCCGATCTTCAGCGCCATCGCGGGTCTGATCACCAACTGGACCGGCGTCATCATGCTGTTCGCGCCGGTGCGATTCACCGGTTTCTATGTGCCGGGCCTCAAAACGCTGTTCCCGTTGTTGCCGCGCAAGGTTCAGATCCTGCCGACGTTCGCGCCGGGTGGCATTCTCGGCTTCCAGGGGTTCATCCCGGCGCGCGCGGAGAAGATGGCCAGCCTGATGGTCGACAACGCCGTCGCCAAGATCGGCACGGCCAAGGACTTCTTCGACCAGATGGACCCGCGCAAGATCTCCGCCCAGGTCGCACACGTGGCGTTACCGAATGTGCGCTCGATGGTCGATTCGATCATGACCACCGAACACCCGCAGCTGTGGGCGGATATGCCGCCGCGCGCGCGTGAGGCGATCTACGCGCGGGTCGAAGCCGAACTGCCCGCGATCACCGACCGCGCCTTCGACTTCATCGGCGCCAATATCGACCAGCTGCTCGATGTGAAGCTGATGGTCGTCGGGTATCTGCGGCGCCGCCCGGAACTGCTCAAGGACGTGATCTACGGGCTCGGTGCTCCCGAACTGCGGTTCATGACGCGCAGTGGGGTGCTGGGTTTCCCGTTCGGTGTGGTCGTAGCACTGTGGTTGTCGTTGCTGCACTACAGCTCCCCGCACGGTGACACGCCCGCGATGATCGAACTGCCCGGCTGGTTGCACACCCTGGTGCATCTGTTTCCTGCATGGCTGGTCGTGGTGCTCGGCGGCGCCGTGGTGGGTGTGCTGGTCAACATCATCGCCATCAAGGTCGTGTTCGAACCGGCGAACCCGCAGCCGAGATACAAATACCCGTGGGGTGTCGCGAAATTCGCCAAACGCCAGTATCAGGCGGCGGCCGACCTCGGGCACGCGATCGGGTACCAGATCGTCACCCTCGACGTGGTCACCGAACAACTGCTCGACGGGCCGAGCGGTGACAAGACCCGCGCGGTGATCGCCCACTTCCTGCAGCTCGAGATCGACCGCATCCTCGGCCCGCTGCGCTCGGTGACCCGATTGGCCGTCGGCCCACGCCATTTCGACGCCATCCAGGCCACCGCGGGCGCGAGCCTGGCCACCGAGATGAAGCCCTGGCTGGTCGAGGACGTGGAGTTCTCCCAGTCGACAGCGGCCAGCGTCGACGAGCTCGCCACCGAGAAGCTGCGCGAACTACCGCCCGAGGAATTCGTCGAAATGCTGTACACCGCCATCGAACAGGACGCCTGGCTGCTGTATCTGCACGGCGGCATCCTGGGCGCCCTCGTCGGTGGCGTGCACCTACTGGTCTTCGGAGCGTGAACATGGACGACGACCGCGATTCCGGTATCCCCACCGATCTGGCGGGTCTGGCCCGCATCGCCGGGCTCTCGATGCGGCAATTCGTCGGTGCCGTCACCAAGGGCGCTGTGCACACGGCCACCGAACTGGTCGACGACATCCGGGCGGGCGAACCGATGTCACGCATCATCGACGAACGGGTCGATGTGCTGCGCCGGGCGGCGCTGAGCGCGCTCGGCTTGGCGCCCACCGCATCCGGTGCCCTGCGCGCCATCGACTCCGACGTCGACGCCGAAGACCTCAAGACCATCGGCGACGCCATGATCAACGAGGGCTGGGACTCGGCGCAGCAACCCCGCGACGTGCACCCCTCGTTCGTGCCGATCCTGCACGACCTGACTCCCGACGAGGCCAGGATTCTGCGTTTCCTCGCCGTCGCCGGACCACAGCCTGCCATCGACATCCGCACCAAGACGCCCTTCGGGATCGGGTCCCAACGCCTCGCCGACGGGATCAACATGATCGCCTATATGGCCGGGTGCGCTATGCCCGAACGCGACCAACACTATCTGGGCAACCTCAACCGGCTCGGGCTGGTCCGGTTCTCGAGCGAACCGGTCGCCGACTTCCGCCGCTACGCCTTCCTCGAGGCCCAGCCCGCGGCCCAGGCCGCGTACAAGTCGGTGAAGATGCGGGCGATCAGTCAATACCGCAGCATCTACCTATCGGTGTTCGGGAAACAGTTCTGCGGCGCCTGTTTCGTACTCGACGGGTATACCGGCGGCGGCTGGGCCACCGACGACCGCGGCGATGTGTACCTGGGCAAGGGCCCGCGGCTGCCGTGATCAGTTCTTGCCACGCAAGGCGGTGAGCACACCCTCGAACATCACCGACTTGATCGCAGTCATCGTCGGCTGATCCTTGCCGCCCAGTGGGGCGACCGAGGCCAGAGCCGCGTCGAGGACCTCGGCGGCGGTGGCGTCGACCAGGTCGAAGGCCGCGGCCTCGGTGCCGTCGAAGCGGCGTGCGGTGGTCATGGCCGCGATCGCCGTCTTCGGGGGTACTTTCGCCTGGATCAGGGCAGCCATGCCGTTGGTGAACGGGATCCGCAGCTCGGCCTCGGGGAAACAGAAGAACCCGCGATCGGCGCGCATCACGCGGTAGTCGTGGGCCAGCGCCAGCATCGCGCCCGCCCCGAACGCGTCTCCGTCGATCGCGGCGGCGGTGGGCATCGGCAGGGTGAGCACCCGGGCGAGCAGGGTGTGCACGGCGGCCACGTAGCCGGCGGCCTGATCGCCGTTGGCGGCCAACCACTCCAAGTCGAGACCGTGGGAGTAGACGGGGCCGGTCGCAGTCGTCACCAGGGCCTGCGCACCGGTGGTGACGACCGTGTCGAGGTGGGTGTTCATCTCGGTGAGGAACTCGGGGGAGAAGCGGTTCTCGCCGTGGCCGAGGTCGAGGACGGCGACGGTGCCGTGATGGCGCAGGGTGGGCATACGGTTCCTTTCGGTGCGTAACCAGATGTGCGCCAGCACTTCCCGGCGTTCGCCGAGGCGGTGCCTACCACTCGACCGCGGACGACGGTTCCTCGAAGGTGGCGGGACCCGTTCGGGCAACGGGGGTTTCGGTGGCGTCGAGCACGGTCTGCGGGGCCATGAAACAGGGGTCCCTACTGAACAATACTTTACAGAGCTATTGCTCCGTTATTCCATCCGGGACCTCCTCTCACCACATCGAGCACCGATTATGTTCCAGCCCTTGGCATTTCGGGAGGCGCGGCGGCGTTCGGGCCACAGAATAGATTTCGTTACGGTGCTCTGGGCCCTCGATACGATGGGGTACTGTTCGCATTCTTCGGCCCTGCCCGCACGAACAGAACGGCATCGCGATGTCCCGAGTGGTTACCAAGGAGCAGTACTTCGACACCGCTGTGGCGGTGCTCGCCGAGTTCGGCTTCAAAGGTCTCAACATCGGCGTGCTGTGCCGTCGTCTCGGGGTCACCAGCGGCTCGTTCTACCACCACTTCGGCTCCTGGCAGGGCTTCGTCGACGCGTTGCTCGAGCACTGGGAGAACCGGCAGATGGTCGAGCTACGTGCCCTCGACGTCGGCCACGGCGACCCCGACGCCGACGTACGCGCCATGTCCGAACTCACCGGCGGCCTCGAACACGGCGCCGAAGCGGCCCTGCGCGCCTGGGCGGCCAACGACGAATCCGTTCACGTCACCGTCAAACGGATCGACGAATCACGCAGGCGCACCGTGCACCGGGTGATCGACAGCGTCATCGGCGACGACGACACCGCGGCCGTGGTCACCGAGGTCGGCATGGCCATGCTCATCGGCTACCAGCAGCTCGCCGCCACCGGCGAACCGACCGAACTCGACCGCCTCCTGTCGCAGTACGCGCGCCTGATCTACTCGCACCGCCGCTAACCGAGCAGTTCGTCGAGATAGCACCAGCGCCACCGCTCGCCCGGTTCGACGCTGCGCATCACCGGGTGCGCGGTGTCATGGAAGTGTTCGGTCGCGTGGTTGCCCACCGAGGACTCGCAGCAGCCGATGTGCCCGCACTCCAGGCACATCCGCAGATGCACCCACCGCATCCCGGCCTCTCGGCACGCACGGCACACCGGTTCGCCCACCGGGGGCGCGGTATCGGGTGCCTGTTCCAGATGCGCGCAGCCGGCGGTGGCGTTGCCGAGGGGCTCGGTGGACGTGTCGTCGTCGTCCTCGTCGAAGCGGTCGATCATCGACTCCTCGAGATCGAGGCGGGCCAGCACATGCTGGAGCACTTCGTAATCCACCGCACCCACGTCACGCACGGCGAGCACGGCGTCGCGTTCGGCGGCCAGCATCGCCAACCGTAGCCGCCGGTACTCCGCGGTCGGTGTCACCCATTCGGCCTCCGGACGACCCAGCCGCTCCCACGCGGCATTGCTGCGCCAGGTGAGGCGCTGGCGCAACGATTCGATCACCGGTTCCGGCGTGTGCGGGCCGATACGGCGGTCCAGCTCGGCGAGCCCGGCCACCGAAGCCTGGTGCAGCAGATCGGCTTTGGTGAGCGCGTCCTCGGCGCGGCTGGGGCCACGCAACCGCAGCAGCCGCACCAGCCACGGCAACGAGGTGCCCTGCACCAGCAGCGTGCCACCCACCACCACCAGCGCCAGCAATTCGAGCACCGGCAGTTGCGGTGTCGAATCCGGCAGCAACAGCACCGCGGCCAACGTCACCACACCGCGCATCCCCGCCCATGACACCACCGCCGCATGACTCAACGGTTCGGTTTCGCGCCCGAACAGCCGGGCAACCAGCACCGGGGTGAATACCCACACCGGACGCGCAAGCATCACCGCCGCCAGCACCGCCACCGCCGCGACGATCAACGTGGTGTGGTCGAGACCGGAATGCCAGGCGCCCTCCACGATCCAGCGCACCTGCAACCCGATGACGAGGAACACCGCGCTCTCCAGAATGAACTGCACAGTGCGCCAATTGGTTGTCTCGGCGACCCGCGAGGCCGCACCCTGCCAGCGGTGCGCGCCGTGGCCGAGGATCATCCCGCACGTCACCACCGCGATCACCCCGGAGGCGTGTACGTGCTCGGCGGGCAGGTAGGCCACGAACGGGGCGAGCAGCGACACCGTCGTGTCGAGCACCGGGTCCTGAATCCGCCTGCGCAACACCACCAGCACCGAGGCGACCAGCGCACCGATCACCGCGCCACCGACCGAGGCGAGCAGGAAGTCGCCACCGATCTGCCACACCGTCACCGCACCGGCCATCGCCGCGATCGCCCCACGCAACGACACCAGTGCCGTCGCGTCGTTGAACAGCGACTCGTCCTCGAGCACCGTCACGATGCTGCGCGGCATCCCGGTACGGCGCGCGATCGCGGTGGCCGCCACGGCATCCGGGGGCGCCACCACCGCACCGAGCGCGACCGCCGCCGCGAACGGCACCGGCAGCAACCACCACACCACCAGCGCGACAGCGAACGTGGAGAACAACACCAACCCCACCGACAGCGACGCGATGGTGCGCAGATTCTTCCGGAAATCGACCAGCGAGGTCTTCAACGCCGCCGTGTACAGCAGTGGCGGCAGCAGACCGAGCAACACCATTTCCGGTTCCAGATGCACCTGCGGAACCATCGGGACATAGGAGGCGAGCACACCCGCCACCGTCAGCACGAGCGGTTCGGACACCCCGAAACGACGCGCGGTCGCGGCAAGAGCCGCCGCGGCCCCGATGAGCACCACCAAACCGATCGCGATATCCACCCCGGCATTGTTCCACCCCCGCTACCGCGTGGTGACCGCCCGACCACGCCGCGCCACCACCGCCCACAGGTACACCCCGAGGCTGGCCCCGACCCCCAACGCCACACACACCGCCCCCGCCTGCACGAAATACTGCACCCCCGACACCTGATACACCGACAGCATCAACCCCTGGCACACGATCAGGCCCGGCAGCAACGCACCGGTGATACCGACCAGGGCCAGCGCCGACATCGGTAACCGCAACCGGTCCGCACACGCCGCCGCGAGGAACCCGAGCACCACCGCGGCGATCGGTCCCGCCCACGCCGAGGGCATGTTCCCCAGATGGATCAGCGTCTGGTTCACCGACGCGGTCACCAGACCCGCCACCGCGGCGGGCAGCAGCAGATCCTTGCCACCGGCATTGAACAGCGCGTTGCCGATCGCGCCGAGGACCGCGAACACCACACCCAGCCACACCGGAAGCACCGGCAGGTCCGCGCTCACGGGAACGCCGAGATCGAATCGCCACGACAACGACAGCACGAGCAGCCCACCCAGGACGATCCCACCGATGATCAATCCCGCACCGAGCGCACGCACCAGCGCCGACATGCTGTCTCCGCTCACCATGTCGATGGCGGTCGAAATCAGTTGAGGCAGTGGGGCGATCAACACCCAGGTGGTGGCGACCACCGTCGCCGCCTGCGCCACCGTCAACCAGTCGGCCAGATGACACAACCCGCCCAGGCTGCCCGCCAGCGCCGCTTGGACCGCGACACCGAACAGTTTCGGCACCCCCCACGCGCCGAATCCCCGACCGGTCACGTTCACCGCCAACTGGATGACTGCCGCCGCCGACGCCGCGAGCATCCCGCCACCGATCTGCACACAGATGCAGAACGCCAGCAACATCCCACCCGCCTGCACCCACCACCACGGAAATACCGGCGGACCGGAATCGGCGTCGGTCAACCGGCGGCATGCGGTTTCCGGGTCGAGCCGTTCGGTCACGGTCGCTCGCGCCACTGCTTTGACGCGGCGCATCCGGTCGCAGTCGAAGCTGTCCAGGCCGGCGGACTCACCCATTCGCGAGACCAGATGCCCCTGCCCGTCCTCGCACTGCACGATGAGCACCCGGCCCATCCCCGTCACCGTCAGCCGCGACAAGCCCCACGCCGCAGCGCACGCCCGCACCATGTCCTCGGCGGCGGCCGTGGCGTAGCCGCACTCGAGCGCGTCGGTTCCCAGCCGGGTCAGGAACTCGAGGGCCGCATCGAGGTGGGCAGTGCCGGTGCGGCCGGTGTCCTGGTTCGGCATAGAGCCAATCTAGGGGCGGCGGAACCGGCTCCCACGCCGACACGCAGGGCACTCAGCCGTCCCGCTCACCCACGGTCAGGTGGTCGTCGGAACCCCACACCCGCAACGCCAACCGGTCGCCCTCGCGCCGCCACTGCGACACCGAGGCGTTGGGTACCGGTTCCAGCGAATCCGGAACGGGCGCACCGAGGCCGTCGAGGATGTAGCGCAACGACACGACCACCGCGTCGTGGGTGACCAGCAGGACCTGCTCCCCGGCGGCGACGGCGTCGAGTTCGTCGAGGAAACCGCGCACCCGCACCGCCACGTCGGCCAGCGATTCGCCGCCGGGTGGGCGGTACACCCAGTTGCCGACCTGCTCGCGGCGCGACGCCTCCTCGGGGGCGCGTCGCCGGATCGCCCGGTAGGGGTGCAGTTCGAACACGCCCATCTCCCGGTCGCGCAGCCGTTCGTCGACAAGGGTGCGGATCGGGGGGAAGCGGCGTTCGCGTACCGCCGCGTCGGCCATCAACGCCCACGTCAGCCGCGTGCGCAGGTAGGGGGAACACACCACCAGGCCGGGGCGCTGCGAGCTCGACAACCCGGCCAGCCACCCACCCAGCCGCTGACACTGGGTGCGGCCGTATTCGCTGAGGTCCATCCCGGCGTCGGTGCCGCGCATCGGCCGGGTCTGCGTCGCGGGATCGGCGTACCAGACATTGGCTTCGCTCTGGGCGTGGCGGATGGCCCACAGTCCGCCGAGTGCCCGTGGCCGTGGCAGACCGTCGGGCACCTGCACCCACCCCCTGTCGCCGCGCTCGGCTGCCATCATGTTCCTCCCCGTTGCACCGGAATAGCGGCAGTGTCGCTCGCGTTGCATCGAACGAACTTGTACGCCTGTCCAGAATGTTCCGCCGGGCCGGCGCACCCATCCACGATGTGGCGCAGGAGGCCCGCTTGACCACAAGAGTAGAGATCTGGACCGACATCAACTGCCCGTTCTGCTACCTGGGCAAAGCCCGCTTCGAGCAGGCCCTGCACAGCTTCGAGCACCGTGACGACGTCGAAGTCGTGCACCGTTCCTACGAACTCGACCCCACCCTGCCCGCCGACGAGAGCGGTCCGGTGATCCCGCGCATCGCGGCCAAGTACGGCATCACCGTCGACCAGGCCGCCGCCAACGAACGCGCCATCGCCGCCCAGGCCGCCGAACTCGGCCTGCCCTACCAGAGCAGCGGCCGCGACTACGGCAGCAGCTTCGACATGCACCGGCTCCTGCACTTCGCTCTCGAACAGGGCCGCCAGGAGGCACTGCTCGACGCCCTCTACGCGGGCAACTTCGCCGAAGCCGAACCGGTCTTCGCCGACACCGAACGCCTCGTCGACCTCGCCGTACGCGCCGGTCTCGACGAAACCGCGGTCCGTGCCGTCCTCGCCGACCCCACCGCCTACGCCGACGCCGTCCGCCAGGACGAACGCACCGCCGCCCAGCTCGGCGTCACCGGCGTGCCGTTCTTCGTGTTCGACAACAAGTACGCCGTGTCGGGCGCCCAGCCCACCGAAGTGTTCGCCCAGGCGCTCACCACCGCCTACAACGACCGCCCGGCCCCGCTGGTCACCGTTGCCGAGGGCGAGTCCTGCGGGCCGGACGGCTGCGCGGTCTAACTCGCGCCGAGGTCGATGACGACCTTGATATCGGAGTGATCGCCCGGATCGAACGCCTCCAGGGCCCGCTCCAACGGCAACCGCCGGGTGATCAACCGGCCCAGCCACGCCGGGTCCGCCTTGGCCAGCGCCTGGGCCGCCAGCTCGTAGTGGTGCCGGTTGGCGTTGACCGACCCGAACACCACCGCGTTGTCGAGCACCATATTGCGGTTGACCGCGCCGACGTCGACCTCTGTGTCCTTGCCGGGGGAGGAGACACCGGTCAAGCAGATGATCACGCCCGGATTGTTCAGCTGGAGCAACTGCTGGGCGATCGCGGTGGCCGCCGTCGCCTCGATCACGATGTCGGCGTTGATCTTCTCACCGACATCGAGCGCCGAACCGGTGTGGAACGTGGCGCCGAGGTCTTCGACCAACTTCGGTTTGGGGCCCTCGGTGGAACGGTCGAGCACATGCACGTCCAAGCCGCGCTGCACACCGAGCAGCGCGGCGAGCAGACCGATCGGGCCCGCACCGGTGACCAGCACCGACTTCGGTTCGAACCAGGCCCTGGTGTTGATCTTCTCGATCTGGTCCCACGCCTTGGCCAGCACCGTCGTCGGTTCCATCAGCACACCCACCTCGGTGAGCGCCGGGTCCAGCTTGACCGTGTAGTCGGCGTCCACCACCCACGACGTCGACCCGTACCCGTCGATCTGCTTGATCCCGCGCTCGACGTACTCACCGTTGCGGCACATGTCGAACTCACCGTGCGCACACGCCCCGCACGGCACCGGATCGGGCCTGCGCACGATTCCGACGACGAGGTCACCGGGGGCGAAACCGCTGCCGTCGGGCGCGGTGCGTACTCGGCCCAGCGATTCGTGCCCGAGGACGAGGTGTTCGCGTCCCGGCGGCGCCCACCCGTAGATGCCCGAGGCGATCTCGCGGTCGGTGCCGCAGATGCCGAGCGAAATCCCGTCCACGAGAAGCTCGTTGGGGCCGGGCACCGGATCCGGGACATCGTCTATCCGCAACGATCCGGGTCGGTTCGGCACTACGGTCAAAGCGCGCATGTCGTTTCCCTTCCGACGAACTGCCCTGGCTATCCATTCGCGAACCTTGGTGAAACACGCACTACCTGGGATAACGGTACGGGACACGTGCGCTGAGGCGAAGAACTGTTCAGGTCGCGAATTGTTTGCAATCCGGGTCGTCGCCCCCGTCGGTTACCGTGGGAACCGCTCACCTCGACCGACCATGCCCACCGGAGGCGTCTTGCGCACCATTGTCCAGGTTCTGTGCCTGCTCGTCGCGCTCGTCTGCCTCGCCCCACCGGCCCAGGCCACACCGCCGGTCGTTCTCGACGACGCCACCGCCCGCAAGGTCGACGAACTGCTCGACGCCCGCACCCGCGCGGGCACCACCGACCGGGCCGTGCAAATCGAACGGATCTCCGCACGCCTGCTCGGCACCCCCTACGGGGCGAACATGCTGATCGGGTCGGCGAACACACCCGAGCAACTCGTCGTCGACCTGCGACGCGTCGACTGCTTCACCTTCCTCGACTACGTCGACGCCGCATCACGCTCGAGCACCGCCGAGCAGTTCTTCGACAACCTGATCGCCGCCCGCTACGTCGACAGCCGGGTCGAATTCACCCAGCGCAAACACTTCTTCACCGACTGGGCCAGCACACCGCGGATCTCGGCCACCGATATCACCGCCGACCTGAGCCCAGCCGCGATCACCACCACCAAGCACCTGAACGCCAAAGCCGACGGCACCACCTTCCTGCCCGGCGTCCCCGTCGTCGACCGGGCCGTCACCCACATCCCGTCCGGCGCCGTCGACGGGGGAGTGGTCGCCGGACTGCGCACCGGTGACTTCATCGGCGCCTACACCCCGGCCGCGGGCCTGGACGTCACCCACGTCGGCATCCTCGTCCACACCACCGACGGCCCGGTGTTCCGCAACGCCTCCTCCCTCGCCGAGCACAACCAGGTCGTCGACACCCCGCTGCTCGAGTACGTGCGCACCGTCCCTGGAATCCTGGTCCTGCGCCCCCGCTAGCCACCCTTGACTTCAGGTCGACCTGAACACCGACAGTGGTGCCATGACCACCTTCGGACACCGCCAGAGCCTGGGCTACGACCGCCGCGCCACCCGCCTGCTCACCGCGCTCTACCGCCGCATCAGCACCGACATCGACACCCTGGCCGCCCCCGGCGCCACCGTCCTCGATCTCGGCACCGGCCCCGGAAAACTCCTGGCGCACATCGCTACCCGGCGCCCCGACCTCACGCTGCACGGCCTCGACCTGTCCCCGCACATGATCGACATCGCCCGCCGCAACCTCGCCGGTCACCGGGCAGATCTCACCGTCGGCGACGTCACCGACCTGCCCTACCCCGACGCGAGCGTCGACCTGATCGTCTCCAGCCTCAGCATGCACGAATGGCCCGACCTGCCCGCCGCATTCCGCGAGATCCGTCGCGTCCTGCGCCCCGGCGCAACCGCCGCCCTCTACGACTTCCGCTTCGCCCGTACCCGCGAGATCCGCCGCACGGCAGGCGACATCGAACGTGAGAACATCCGCCTGCCATGGCATCCCGTCGCACTCGTCACCCGATACCGCCTGCACGCCGCCTAGAGTGCGACCATGGCGACCATCGGTGAGGTCGCGACCCGCTTCGGACTCGCGACCCACGTACTGCGGCACTGGGAAGACCAAGGCCTGCTCACCCCCGAACGCGACTCGGCAGGCAGGCGGGTATACCGCGACACCGACATCGACACGGTCGCCATGGTCGTCCTCGGCAAGAAGGCCGGGCTGACCCTCGAGGACCTGGCCACTCTGTTCACCCACGACCCCGACCGCGACACCCGCCGCCGCGTGTTGGAAACACAACGCGCGCGGCTCACCGAACAACTCGCCCGCACCCGCAGCGCCCTCGACGCGGTCACCCACGTCCTCGACTGCGACGCCGAGGACTTCCGCACCTGCCCGCACTTCCGCGCACACCTGGCAACCGTGCTGGACAAGCCATAGCCCGCACGTGCGACGATCGCTTCATGACCGGTGCACGCCCCCAGCAACTGAGCGACCTCGCCCGGCTGCGCCGCGTGCGCGACCGCATCGACCGCGAATACGCCCAACCCCTCGACGTGGAAGCACTGGCCCGAGGCGTGCACATGTCCGCCGGGCACCTGAGCCGCCAATTCCGTCTCGCCTACGGCGAATCGCCCTATTCGTACCTGATGACCCGGCGCATCGAACGTGCCATGGCGTTGCTGAGACTGGGCCGGATGAGCGTCACCGAGGTGTGCTTCGCCGTCGGCTCCTCCTCACTCGGCACGTTCAGTACACGATTCACCGAACTCGTCGGCGTCCCACCGAGCGTGTACCGCCAGCAGTACGCACCGACCGAGGGCATCCCGTCGTGCGTGGCCAAAGCGGTGACCAGACCGATCAGGAATCGAGAAGCAACCGGTTCCGGCGACCGTTAGCGTCGATCCCATGAACATCACCATTCACCAGAGTTACCTGCCCCAGGACGACCCCGACGCCGCGCTGGCCTTCTACCGCGACGCCCTCGGTTTCGAGATCCGCAACGACGTCGGCTACAACGGCATGCGCTGGATCACCGTCGGACCGAAGGGCCAGCCCGACACCTCGATCGTGCTGCACCCACCGGCCGCCGACCCCGGCATCACCGACGAGGAGAAGCGCGTCATCACCGAAATGATGGCCAAGGGCACCTACGCGGCCGTCAATCTCGCCACCGACGACCTCGACGCCCTGTTCGAGAAACTGCAGGCAGACGACGTGGAAGTGGTGCAGGAACCCACCGACCACCCCTACGGCATCCGTGACTGCGCCTTCCGCGACCCGGCGGGCAACATGATTCGCATCCAGCAGACGAAATAGTCGGACCCGACCGCTAGATTCGGTGGACGCCGAACGACCGAGGAGACCCATGAGCAAGACCGCAGCGCCTGCGCCGGCCGACAGCCACGATCTGATCCGGGTCACCGGCGCGCGGGTGAACAACCTGCGCGATGTCAGCGTCGAGATCCCCAAGCGCCGACTCACCGTGTTCACCGGCGTCTCCGGCTCCGGGAAGAGCTCTTTGGTCTTCGGCACCATCGCCGCCGAATCCCAGCGTCTCATCAACGAGACCTACAGCGCGTTCGTCCAGGGCTTCATGCCCACCCAGGCCCGCCCCGACGTCGACGTCCTCGACGGGCTCACCACCGCCATCCTCGTCGACCAGTCGCGTCTGGGTGCCGACCCGCGCTCCACGGTCGGCACCGTCACCGACGCCAACGCCATGCTGCGCATCCTGTTCAGCCGCCTCGGTGACCCGCACATCGGTTCCTCGCAGGCGTTCTCGTTCAACGTGGCCTCGATCAGCGGTTCCGGCGCGGTCGCGGTGGAGAAGAACGGGGTCACCGTCAAGGAGCGCCGCAGCTTCAACATCACCGGCGGCATGTGCCCCACCTGCGAGGGCAAGGGCAAGGTCAACGACATCGACCTCACCCAGCTCTACGACGAGAACAAATCCCTCGACGAAGGCCCGTTCACCATCCCCGGCTACAGCATGGACGGCTGGATGGGCCGCATCTACAAGGGCAGCGGCTTCTTCGACCCCGCCAAGCCGATCAAGAAGTACACCAAGAAACAGCTCGCCGACCTGCTGTACAAGGAACCGACCAAGATCAAGGTCGACGGCATCAACCTCACCTACGAGGGTCTGATCCCCAAGATCCGCAAGTCGATGCTGTCCAAGGACGTCGAATCACTGCAGCCGCACGTCCGCGCGTTCGTCGAGCGCGCCGTCACCTTCGGCACCTGTCCCGACTGCGAGGGCACCCGCCTCTCGGCCGAAGCCCGCTCGTCGAAGATCGAGGGCAAGAGCATCGCCGACGCCTGCGCCATGCAGATCACCGACCTCGCCGAATGGGTCAAGACCATCGACGACCCCTCGGTGGCGCCGCTGCTGGAATCACTGCGCGGCACCCTCGACTCGTTCGTCGAGATCGGCCTCGGCTACCTGTCGCTGTCGCGCCCGTCGGGCACCCTGTCCGGTGGTGAAGCGCAGCGCGTCAAGATGATCCGCCACCTCGGGTCCTCGCTCACCGACGTCACCTACGTCTTCGACGAACCGACCGCCGGCCTGCACCCACACGACATCCAGCGCATGAACGACCTGCTGCTTCGCCTGCGCGACAAGGGCAACACGGTGCTCGTCGTCGAACACAAGCCCGAAACCATCGTCATCGCCGACCACATCGTCGACCTCGGTCCCGCCGCCGGATCCAAGGGCGGAACGATCTGCTTCGAAGGCACCGTCGACGGATTGCGCACCAGCGACACCGTCACCGGCCGCCACTTCGACGACCGCGCCAAGGTCAAGGACTCGGTGCGAAAGTCGAACGGCGCCTTGCAGATCCGCGGCGCCACCGCCAACAACCTGCGCAAGGTCGACGTCGACATCCCGCTCGGTGTGCTCGTCGCCGTCACCGGGGTGGCCGGCTCCGGTAAGAGCTCGCTCGTGCACGGCTCCATCCCGGTCGACGAAGGTGTCATCTCCATCGACCAGGCCCCCATCAAGGGTTCGCGCCGCAGCAATCCCGCCACCTACACCGGCCTGCTCGACCACATCCGCAAGGCCTTCGCCAAAGCCACCGGCGCCAAACCCGCCCTGTTCAGCGCCAATTCCGAAGGGGCGTGCCCGAACTGCAACGGCGCGGGCGTCGTCTACACCGACCTGGCCATGATGGCCGGCGTGTCGACGATCTGCGAGGTGTGTGAGGGCAAGCGGTTCATGGCCGAAGTCCTCGAATACACCTTCGCGGGCAAGAACATCAGCGAGGTGCTGTCGATGCCCGTCGACGAGGCACGCGAGTTCTTCGGTGAGGGGCAGGCACGCACCCCGGCCGCGCACAAGATCCTCACCCACCTCACCGAGGTCGGCCTCGGCTACCTCACCATCGGTCAGCCGCTGACCACCCTGTCCGGCGGTGAACGCCAGCGCCTCAAGCTGGCCACCCACATGTCCGACAAGGGCGGGGTCTACATCCTCGACGAACCGACGACCGGTCTGCATCTGGCCGACGTCGAACAGCTACTCGGACTGCTCGATCGCCTCGTCGACTCCGGCAAGTCCGTCATCGTCGTCGAACACCACCAGGCCGTGATGGCCCACGCCGACTGGATCATCGACCTCGGCCCCGGCGCGGGCCACGACGGCGGCCAGATCGTGTTCGAGGGAACCCCCGCCGACCTCGTCGCCGCCCGCTCCACCCTCACCGGTGAGCACCTCGCCGAATACGTCGGAGCATGAAAAAGGCCCTCCCCCTGGAATCGGCCAGGGGGAGGGCCTTCGAAGTCGGACGACTAGTCGCGGTCGGGCGCAGCGACCTTGTTCAGTTCGAGTTGGTAGTACAAGAGGCCCAGCCCGAGGACAAGATTCAGCAGGAACCCGATCGCCGGGCTGCACGACGGCTCCAGCCCGGCGCTCTCCTGGGTGGCCCTGATCCGATTGCCCGTCCGCCAGTAGCTGACGATGAAACCGATCCCGGTCCACGACAGAAACAGCATCACCAGCAGGGGACCGGTGACCGGAGCCTCGGGATCACGCCGCTGCTCGGCCATCTCCTTGTGGATCTTGTAGTACCAGACGAAGAAGTAGATCCCGAACGTGATGAGCGGGAAGACCAGCCACACCAATACCGGGTTGCGACGCTGCACCGGTGATGGGGCGAGGGCTGTAGTCATGTCGGTGACACCTATCTGAATGCGAATGGAATGTCACAGCAGGGCTTTTCGGCGCCACCGCAACCTCGCAACGTACTGCACATCACCTACTCGCGCCACCCGAGGAAGACCGGCGGGGGAGTAGACCGAGGGTGAGGTGGTCGACCAGGTCGTCGAGGAGTTGCTCGGCGTCGTAGTCGGCGGTGTAGCCCGAACCGACGAACGTCGCCAGCCCCTGTAGCGCCGCGAGGGCGGTGACCCCGATGCGTTTCGGATCGCCGGGGATGATCTCGCCCGCGGCCTGCCCCTCGGCGATCAGCGCGATGGGTACGGCGAAGGCCCGCTCGGCGGCGTCGTGGATCTCGGTCTCGGTGGAGCTGTGCCTGCGCGCGAACATCAGCGGCAACAGCTCCGGGTTGTCGACGGCGAAGCGCAGATAGGTGTGGGCCAGGGTCCGCAGACGCGTCGTGATCGGGCCGTCGGTCGCGGCCTCTTCGAAGCAGGCGCCGAGTCGTCGCAGGCCGGTGACGGCCAGTGCGTCGAGCAAAGCCTGCTTGTCACGGAAATGCCTGCTGGGCGCCGCGTGACTGACGCCGGTGTCGCGGGCGAGCTGGCGCAACGACAGCCCGTCGGCGCCGACCGTACGCAGCGCCGCCTCGGCGTGCTGCAGCAGTGCGGCGCGGAGATCGCCGTGGTGATAGCGCGAATGCAGGGACATGGTGTTAGCAGGATATCCGACACACCCCTGAATGTTTGCATTGACTACTTTGTAGTCGGTGACTACATTTGCGCATGCCATGACTGACAACACCGCGCCGACGCGCCGACCGCGCAGCATGCCGATCCGTGACTGGCTAGCGCCGATCACGCTGGTCACCGTGCTGGCCGCGCTCCTGGGAACCATGTACCTCGGCTACACCGCCGACCCCGAGAAACACCTGCACGACTTCCCGATCGCCCTCGTCAACCAGGACGTCGGCGACACACTCGCGGGCAAACCCGCCAACCTCGGCGCGCAGATCACCACCGCGCTGGGGGAGCAGATCCCCGCCGAGAAGATCGACCTGCGCACCGTCGGCATCAACGAGGCACACCGGCAACTACGCAACGGTGAGGTGTACGGCGCCATCATCATTCCCGGCGACTTCACCAAACGCGTCGCCATCCTCGGCGCCGCCTCCGTCGTCACCGGCGACGTCGAACAGCCGATGATCTCCGTACTCACCAACCCCCGCGCGGGCACCCTCGCCGCCCAGATCATGCACACCATCGCCGACAAGGCGATGACCGAGGTCAACACCACCGTCGGCACCCAGCTCGCCGACCAGGTCCGCGTCGCGATCGGCAGCACACCGCTCAGCGGCGCCGCCCAGCTGCAACTCGCCAAACCCATCGACGTCGTCGTCAGCGCCTACCACCCACTGCCCGAAGGCACCGGCCAGGGCCTCGCCGCCTTCTTCTACACCCTGGTCCTGCTGATCGTCGGATTCAGCGGTGCCATGATGATCAACTCCCTCGTCGACGGATCCCTCGGCTTCATCCCCGCCGAATACGGGCCGTGGCACAAGCCGACCACCCCCGCACGGATCAGCCGCTGGCGCACCCTGCTCATCAAATGGGCCATCGCCGTCATCAGCGCCCCACTGGCCTCGGCCGCATTCCTCGCCGTCGGCGCCCTGCTCGACATGAGCATCGAACGCCCGCTCATGCTGTTCCTCTACGGCACCCTGGCCGTCATCGCCATCGCGGTCACCGGTCTGTCGGTGATGGCCGCCTTCGGCACCGCGGGCCTGATGATCAACCTCATCGTCTTCGTCGTCCTCGGCATCCCGTCGTCCTCGGGCACCATCCCGCTCGAAGCGACACCGCGCTGGATCGCCGACATGGCCTCGTTCGAACCGATGCACCAGATCTACCTCGCCGTGCGCGCCATCATGTTCTTCGACGGAAACCTCGAGGCAGGCTTGAGCCGTGGCCTCTGGATGACCATCGCCGGCCTGGCTATCGGGTTGGTCCTCGGTTTCGTGGCCACCCACGCCTATGATCTGCGTGGCCTGCATCGCCTCGGCCTCGATCACCGCCAGGAACCGGCAACCGTGGAAGGGCACTGATGCGAGAGTTCGAAACCCCGGCGTCGTACGTGATTCCGGACAACGCCAACAACTCCGACAGCGTGTTCCGGTACGGCCGAGAATCGCCCGACACGGTGCTGTTCAGTGTCGCGGGCGCCGACATCACCGCCGCCCAGTTCGCGAAAACCGTGACCGCCGTGGCGAAAGGCCTCATCGCCACCGGAATCGAACCCGGTGACCGGGTCGCCATCATGGCACCCACCCGCTACGAATGGGTCGTGCTCGACCACGCCATCTGGGCGGTAGGCGGCTGCACCGTAGCCATCTACGACAGTTCCGCCGCCGAACAGGCCAAATGGATCCTGCAGGACTCCGGCACCGGGTTGCTGATCGTCGACAGCGACAAGCACCGCCGCATCATCGGCGAGATCGCCGCCGACGCACTGCCTGACCTGCGTGAGATCCTGCAAATCGACAAGGGCGTCGTCGCCGAACTAACCGCACGTGGCGCTCACCTCGACGACGAGGCCGTCCACACCCGGCGCGCCGGTGTCGGCGCGGAATCGCCCGCGACCCTGATCTACACCTCCGGCACCACCGGCCGCCCCAAAGGTGTGCTGCTCACCCACGCCAACCTCTACGCCGAATCCAAATCCGACCGGCTCGCGCTGGGGGAGTTCGTCACCGAGGGCAACCGCACACTGATGTTCCTGCCGTTGGCACACGTCTTCGCCCGGGCGGTCACGCTCGCCGCGCTCGACGCGAAGGTGATCGTCGCCTTCAGCTCCGATTGGGCGACCCTCGTCGACCAATTCGCCGAGTTCCGGCCCGATTTCATCCTCGCCGTGCCGCGCGTGTTCGAGAAGGTGTTCAACGCCGCGAAACAGAAGGCACACGTCGGCGGCAAGGGCCGCGTCTTCGACCGAGCCACCGAGACCGCCATCGTGTGGAGCGAGACACTCGACACCGGTGGGCCGGGTCTGCTGCGCAAGCTGGAGCACGCCCTGTTCGACAAGCTCGTGTACGCGCAGTTGCGTCGCGCGCTCGGCGGTCGATGCGGTGCGGCGGTCTCCGGCGGCGGCCCACTCGGCGCACGGCTCGGGCATTTCTTCCGTGGCGCGGGCCTCCCGGTGTACGAAGGCTACGGCCTCACCGAGACCACCGCTGCCGTCACCGTGAACACCCCGCGCAACACCCGCGTCGGCACCGTCGGCCGACCCATCGAGGGCCACGGCATCAAGATCGCCGACGACGGTGAACTACTGCTGCGCGGACCTGTCGTCTTCGGCGAATACTGGGGCAACCCCGACGCCACCGCGGACGCCTTCGTCGACGGCTGGTTCCGCACCGGCGACCTGGGCGCCATCGACGCCGACGGCTACCTCACGATCACCGGCCGCAAGAAGGAAATCCTGGTCACCGCGGGTGGCAAGAACGTCTCACCAGGCCTCATGGAAGACGCCCTGCGCGCGCATCCAGTGGTCGGTCAGGCGATGGTCGTCGGTGACGGTCGCCCCTTCGTCGGTGCCCTCGTCACTCTCGACCCCGAAGCCCTTCCCGCTTGGAAACAGCGCAACAACATCCCTGCCGATACCCCTGTCGAAGACCTCGTCGACAATCCCACCCTCCGCGCGGACATCGACCAAGCTGTCGCCGACACCAACAAATTGGTCTCCAAGGCCGAGGGCATCAAGAAGGTCCGCATCCTGCCCGCCGACTGGACCGAAGCCACCGGCGAACTGACCCCGAAAATGTCCCTGCGCCGAGCCGAGGTCATGAAGAAGTACGCGTCCGAAGTAGAAGCGCTGTACAGCTGAGTCCTTCCCCAACCCCCTTATTTCGTCACAGTGACGAAATAAGGGGGTTGGGGGATGGAGGGGGAGCGCACGCGAGCCACCTCCCAGTCGGCCTTCTTCGTACCACCCGCAGATCAAGCCCCAGGCGGCGGCATTCATCCCGAATAGTCATGAATGGCCGGAGGCTCGAAATCGGCCGAAACGACTCGGCGCGAGCAAACCGTCTGGGTGGATGATTTTCTGGTGACAGGCTGATCCGAGCGAAGCGGGCCGGCTGTCGAACGGGGTCATGGGCACGCGGTGCGAAGTTGCATACGCTGCCACAAATGTTCTCGAAACCCCTACCAACCGACCCGGTTAAAACGCCGATAATGCACATTATGTCAGGTAGGCCGTTTCTGGGCAGCTCCAGACCACTGGGGATTTCCTCGTTTCAGCGCGGCGTCAACGTGATGGAGCCGATCTCCACCCCACCCAGGTACGCCGGGCCGGAGTATCCGCCACGTCCGTCGCTGATCAGGACGACGCGATGGCCGGGAAACAGATCGACGTAACCACCGTCGGGCGTGGGGTGAATCGGGTACCGCCCGATCAGGACCAGCTCCCCGCCCTCGACGCGCGCGTCGCGTTGCAGGAGCACGATGCCGGCCGACAACGTCGTGGACGTGTAGGTGCCGGGCTCGACATCGGCGGATGCTTGACCGACCGCGCCGAAGATCGTGGCCGCACCCACTGCCACACCGATCGCGGAAGTTCGGATCAACACTGGTCGGGACATCGTCGACTCCTGTGGGCTCGGGCCGTCAACTCTACGCCGCCTATCCCCTCTTCTCCGGTGCGAGAATCTCTGCCACCCATCGATTCAGCACATCGACAACAACGTCGGGCTGCTTCAGCCACCCCACGTGTCCCGACGGTTCGCCGAAATGGGCGCGGGTCGTTGTGGCGCAGGGGAAGAAACGCACCAGGGCATCCACGGCAGACGTGGGTGCGAGCTGGTCGCTTCCGAACGAGATCGCCAGGAGCGGAATACTCCTATCCGGAAGCGCGACCGGCTTCTCGGACCACGAACCGGTACGGGCCATGCGTGCCCAGTCCTCGATGAGCTGTGCCGACTGTCTGCCGAAGCCGAATCTGCGGCCCTCGAACACGCCTTGCGCGTGGGCTATTCCGGCGAAGACCGTGGGCAACACCAGAGGCACGAGGCGTGCGCGCCCGGTGAAGGCCCGCCAGTGTGGTGTGCCTGCGGCGACGAGCGCGAGCCCGTCGAACTCCCCCGGCGACATCGACTCGAGGGCGGCGGCCAGCTGTCCACCGAGGCTGTGCCCTATCAAGACCAGCGGTCCGGTCCCCTGCCCACGCGCCCAGGTGATGGCCTCGGTCAGGTCGCCCGCAACCAAGTCGGCGTAGCCGAACCGCGTGCCTCGGGAAATGACCAGGTCGCTGGCTCCCTGCCCCCGGTAGTCGAGTGTCAGCACGTGAAATCCCTGCGCTTGTGCCGCTTCGGAGAAGCGCTGATAGTGGCGTGCAACGACCCCGAGGGCAGGCAGGACCAGCAACGTCGGCGTGCCGGGTCGACCCGGAAACCAGTGCGCGACAGCGCCGCTGGACATTGCGGTCGCGCTCATCGACCGGTACCCCGGATCTTGCGGCGTAGCCGAGCAGGTGCCCGCCGGGCGATCTCGGCGACGCCGGTGGTGCGTCGGGGTCGCCGCACCAACTCCCCCGCACAATTCGGGCACACTCCGTGATCCGCCGTGCACGCCGGACAGTAGGTGCATTCGTAACTGCAGATGAACGCTTCGGCGTCGTCGCGCAACGGCGCGGCACAGGTTTCGCAGGTGGACTTCATCTTCAGCATCACGGCCACTCCCTCAATCTCACATACAAATTGTATGTCACCTACAATGTGTACGTCACTGGCGGAGGGAAGGCAAGATGGCATCGGTTCGCGAAGAGAACGCCGCACGTACACGGGCGAGGTTGATCTCGGTCGGCATCGCGTTGTTCGCCGAGCACGGTTTCGCCGAGGTGACGACCGCACAGGTCTGCGAGGCCGCCGGTGTCACCCGGGGCGCGCTGTACCACCACTTCGGCAGCATGGTCGGGCTGATGGAGGCCTGTTTCGCCGAGGTCGATCACGGGGTGGTCGACACCTTGTCGAAGCATGCGCTGACAGGCCGACCGAACGAACGCGTGCATGCGGTCACCCACGCATTCGTCGACCAGCTGGCCGACAAGACTGTCCGCCAGATCCTGTTCGTAGAAGCCCCCGCCGCTCTCGGCTGGACCCGCTGGCGCGAAATCGACGGCGGCCGCTCCCTCGCCCTCGTCAAAGACCTCCTAGTAGCCGCCCACGATCAGGGCGATCTACTCCCCCGCCACAATCCGAAAGTGCTGGCACACCTGCTGTTGGGCGGCCTCAACGAACTCGCGATGTTCGTAGCCACCTCCCGCTCCCGCGAAAACGCACTGACCGCCGCCCACACCGAACTCGACGCGGTACTCGACGGCATGTTCGCGTCCGCCCACGACGAATCGCTGCGCGGTTAGTTCGCAGGATTTCGCCGATGCGGTGGAATGAGGGCGTGCCAAGGTCATCGCGCTACGGCGAGCACCGCCGCAAGCCCCTGGCGAAGGTCGTCGACGAAGTACTCCGGAACCTCGAGTGACGGGAAATGGCCGCCGGTCGGAGGTTCCGTCCACCGGACGATTCTCCGATAGCGTTGCTGCGCCCACGGTCGCGGGCATTTCTCGATGTCGGCCGGGTACATCGTGATCGCCGACGGGACGTCCACGCGAAGGTCGGGGTCGAGGGAGGCGTGGCTTTCGTAGTAGATGCGGGCTGCCGAGGCGCCGGTGCGGGTCAGCCAGTAGAGGGTGACGTCGTCGAGGATGCGGTCCATGGGGATCGTTTCGAACGGGGTGTCGTCGGTGTCGGACCACTCGGCGAACTTGTCGAGGATCCAGGCCAGGAGTCCGACCGGTGAGTCGACGAGGGAGTAGCCGATGGTCTGCGGTCGGGTCGCCTGCTGCTTGGCATAGGCGGCGCGGTATTGCCAGAAGTCGCGGGTTTCCTCGGTCCACCGGCGTTCGATCGGCGTCAGTCCGTCTGTTGTGAGCCCGGGCGGTGCTTCGGCGAACAGCGTGTGGATGCCGAGAACACGGTCCGGGAACCTGCCGGCGAGCACGGTGGTGATGTTGCCGCCCCAGTCGCCGCCGTGTGCCAGGAACTGCCGGTAGCCGAGCCTGTCCATCAGTTCCACCCATGCGGCGGCGATCTTTTCGGTGCCCCACCCTGTGGTGGTCGGTTTGTCGCTGTAGCCGAAGCCCGGTAGCGAGGGGACGACGACGTGGAATGCCGGTGCGGCGGCATCTTTCGGGTCGGCCAGTTCGTCGACGATGTCGGTGAATTCGGCGACGCTGCCAGGCCAGCCGTGCGTCATGATCAGTGGTGTGGCGTCGGTGCGTGGGGACCGGCGGTGCAGGAAGTGGATGCCGAGACCGTCGATGGTCGTGCGGAACTGCCCGATCTGGTGGAGGCGCTCTTCGAACGAGCGCCAGTCGTATCCGCTGCGCCAGTAACGCACCACCTCGACGAGGTCGGCGCGCGGAACGCCCTGATCCCATCGGCGCGGGTCGGGTCCCGGTCGGTAGACCGTCTCCGCTTCCGGCAACCGCGCCGCGGCCAATCGTGCACGCAGGTCGTCGAGTTCGGCGTCTGTCGCGCGGGCTTCGAATGCTTGTACGTCCATGCGTACCGGGTTACCCGAATTCCGCTCAGCCGCTCTGCCCGGCGACCTCCCGATCGAGTTGTTCGTTGAGGACACCGGCGATGCGGGCCAGGACCGCGGGTTCGGTCATCGCCAGGTGGGTGGCGTCGACGTCGATGTCGGTGATGTGCCCGCGCACACTCGGTGCCCATCCCCGATGACCGGTCGCGTTCTCGCGGCGTTCGCCGGTGGCGGTGAAATACAGCATGTCGCTGTCGATTACCGGTGGATGCCAGTCGGCGGCGGCCCGGATCGACTCGTTGTAGGCGTCGGTCATGTGCTGGATGAGGGCGGCGTCGATTCCGAGCCGCTCCCCCAGTTTCTGTTCGATCAGTGCGGCGGCTTCCTCGGCGGTGGCGTCGGTGGGTACGAAGTCGATGCCCATGACCGGTCCGAGGTTGGCGACCAGTTCGCCGGCTGTCACGGTGGTGACGACGGTGGGATCGAATCCGTCGGCTTCGGCGTCGAGCAGTGCCAATAGCGCGACTTGTTCTCCGGCCGTGCGTATTTCAGCGGCGATGGCATGGGCGATCTGGCCGCCCAGTGACCAGCCGAGCAGGTGGTAGGGGCCGTGCGGCTGGATGGCGCGGATTTCGTCGAGGTAGCGGCGGGCGGTGTCTTCGATGGTCGCCGACCCTGGTTCGCCGCAGAGTTGTGGTGCCTGGATGCCGTAGACGGGCCGGTCCTCGGTCAGGTATTCGCCGAGGGGGCGGTAGCACCAGGCCAGGCCGGAGGCGGGGTGGATGCAGAACAGTGGGGGTTGTGTTCCGGTGGTGCGGATCGGTAGCAGGACATCGAATCCGGGTGTGGTCGGTTCGGTGGTGACGTGTCCGGTGCGCATTCCGGTTTCGATGCGTCTGGCGAGGTCGGTGGGGCGCGGGTCGGACAGGATCCAGCTGACGGGGACCTCGTAGTCGAGTTCCTTGCGGAGTTCGCTGACCACCTGCACCGACTTGAGGGAATTGCCGCCGAGGGCGTAGAAGTCGTCGTCGGCGCCGACGCGGGCTGTGCCGAGGACGTGCTCGTAGACCCGCGCGACTTCGCCTTCGAGCCAGGATTCCGGTTCCCGGAACTCCCCCACGTCGAATACCGGTTCCGGTAGGTGTTTGCGGTCGAGTTTGCCGGAGTCGGTCAGCGGCACGGTGTCGAGCACCATGACCGTGGTCGGCACCATGTAGTCGGGGAGTTCGGCGGCGGCGTGGTCGAGGACGGCGTCGGTGTCGACGTCGTGACCTGCCGTGGGTATCAGGTAGGCGACGAGCCGGTCCCCGGTGCCGGAGGTGTGGACGGCGGCGATGGCGCGGGCGACGGTGGGGTGCTCGGCGAGGACGGCTTCGATCTCGCCGAGTTCGATGCGCAGACCGCGCAGTTTCACCTGGAAGTCGGTGCGGCCCAGGTATTCCAGTTCGCCGGTGCGCAGGCGGCGGGCCCGGTCGCCGGTGCGGTACATGCGCTGACCTGCGGTGAACGGGTCGGGGACGAATCGTTCCGCGGTGAGGCCGGGGCGGGCGTGGTAGCCGCGGGCGATCTGGTTGCCGGCGAGGTACAGGTCCCCCGCTACCCCGGGTGGGACCGGGCGCAGGCGGGTGTCGAGGACGTGGGCGCGGACGTTCCAGACCGGTGTGCCCATGGGGATGCTGCCGGTGTCGGTCTCGGTGACGTGGTGGGCGGTGGCGTGCACGGTGAATTCGGTGGGGCCGTAGAGGTTGTGCAGTTCGGCGTGGGGCATGGCGCGGCGCGCGGCCGACACCACGTCGGCACCGAATGCTTCGCCGCCGACGAGCAAGGCGCGCAACGAGTTCAGGGATCGCGCGGGGGCGGCGTCGGCGAAGGCCGCGAGCATGGACGGGACGAAGGAGGTGACGGTGACCTGCCGGTCGGCGATGGTGTCGGCCAGGTAGGTGGGGTCGGTGTGTCCGTCGGGTCGGGCGATCACCAGGCGGGCGCCGACGGCCAGGGTGGCGAACAGTTCCCAGACCGAGACGTCGAAGGTGGCGGGGGTTTTCTGCAGGACGGTGTCGGCGGTGGTGAGCCGGTAGGCGTCGATGATCCAGTGGAGTTGGTTGAGCGCTGCGCTGTGCGGCACCGCAACACCTTTGGGGCGCCCGGTGGATCCGGAGGTGAACAGGACGTAGGCGATGTTGTGGGGTCGTAGTGGGGTGCGGCGGTCGTCGTCGCTGATGGGGGTGTCGTCGTAGCCGGTGAGGTCGATTCCGTCGAGGGAGGTGAGTTCGAGGACGGGGGCTGCGGTGGTGAGCATGTAGTCGATGCGGTCGGCGGGGTGGGCGGGGTCGATGGGGACGTATCCCCCGCCGGCGGCGTGGACGGCGTACACGGCGGTGACCTGGTCGAGGGATCGGGGCATGGGTAGTGCGACGAGGGTGTCGGGGCCGACCCCTCGGGCGATGAGCCAACGGGCGAGCCGGTTGACGCGTGCGGCGAATTCGGCATAGGTGAGGGTTTCGGAGCCGGATTCGACGGCGGGCCGGTCGGCGTGGGTGTGTGCGGCGTGGGTGAACAGGCTCGCGAGGGTTTCGTGCGGATCGAGGGGGTGTTCGGTGGCGTTCCACCGGTGCAGGAGTGCTTCGCGTTCGCTGGTGTCGAGCAGGTCGACGTCGTGGATCTGTCGGGTGGGGTCGGTGGCGAGTGCGCGCAGGATCCGTTGCAGGCGTTCGGCGATGGTGGTGGCGGTGGCCGGGTCGAACAGGTCGGTGGCGTAGGTGATCGTGCCGTTCATTCCGGTGGGTGCGCCGGTGCTGTCGTGGGTGTCGGAGACGGTGATCTGGAGGTCGAACAGAGAGGTCGCGGTGTCGGCTTCGACGGCGGATGCGGTGAGGCCGGGGAGCCGGAAGTCGGTGGTGGTGTGGTTCTGGAAAGCGAGCATCACCTGGAACAGGGGGTGGTGGGCGTGGGAGCGGACGGGGTTGAGTTCTTGGACGAGGCGTTCGAACGGGACGTCGGCGTGCCCGAATGCGGCGAGGTCGTCGCCTCGGACGTGCTCGAGGAGTTCGGTGAAGGTCATGTGGTCGGTGAGGTGGGTGCGCAGGACGAGAGTGTTGACGAACATGCCGACGAGATCGTCGAGTTCGGGTTCGCCGCGACCGGCGTAGGGGGTGCCGATGGCGATGTCGTCGGTGGCGGCGACGCGGCCGAGGGTGGCGGCCAGGGCGGCGTGGAACACCATGAACAGGGTGCTGTTGTGGGCGCGTGCGACCTTTTCCAAGGCGGTGTGCAGGTCGGCGTCGACGGTGAGGTCGACGTTGCCACCGGTGTAGGTCTGGATCGGCGGCCGCGGACGGTCGGTGGGGAGTTCGAGTAGCGGTGGCAGATCGGCGAGTCGGGCGGTCCAGTAGTCGATTTGCGCGCGCAGCAGCGAGTCGGGGTCGTGTGCGGCGCCCAGGACAGTGTGTTGCCAGATGGCGTAGTCGGCGTACTGGACCGGTAGCGGTGTCCAGGCGGGTGGGTGGTCGTCGACGCGGGCCTGGTAGGCGGTCATCATGTCGCGGGCCAGTGGGGCGAGGGAGGATCCGTCGCCGCAGATGTGGTGCAGGACCACGGCCAGCACCCAGGTGTCGGGGCCGGTGTCGTAGAGCCGGGCCCGCAACGGTACTTCGGTCGTGACGTCGAATGCGGTGGCCAGGAGTGCGGTGAGCGCGGCGGGCAGTGCGCTGTCGTCGATCGGGACGGGGTGCAGGGGTGGCGTGGCGAGGTGGGCCGGGAGGACGACCTGTGCGGGCTCGCCGTCGATGTGTGGGTAGCGGGTGCGCAGCACTTCGTGGCGGTCGACGACGTCGGTGAGGGCTCGGTGCAGGGCGTCGGTGTCGAGGTGGCCGGTGAGGCGGATGACGATGGGGATGCTGTAGGCGGCCGAGTCGGGTTCGAACCGGTTGAGGAACCACATGCGCTGCTGCGCGTAGGACAGCGGGATATGTGGTGGCCGGGGTTGCGGGGTGAGGGCCACTCGGCCGGTGTCGGCGTGGGATTCGGCGCGGGCGGCGAGTTTGGCGACCGTCGGTGCGTCGAAGATCATCGCGACGGGCACGGTGGCGTCGAGGGCGGCGCCGATGCGGGCGGCGACGCGGGTGGCGACGAGACTGTTGCCGCCGAGTTCGAAGAAGTCGTCGTCGGCACCGACGGCACGGTCGAGGCCGAGTACGTCGGTGAACACACCCGCCACGATTTCCTCGACCGGTGAGGAGGGGGCACGGAACTGTTTGGTCTGCAGGACGGGTTCGGGGAGGGCCTTGCGGTCGAGTTTGCCGTTGGGTGAGAGCGGGATCCGATCGAGGACCATGATCGCGGCGGGCACCATGTAGGCGGGCAGGGTGTCGGTGAGCGCGGTGGTGAGGGTGTCGACGGAGATTTGGGCACCGGGTGCCGCGACCACGTAGGACACCAGGGTGACGGGCCCGGTGCCTTCGCGGCGCGGGATGGTGACGGCGTAGGCGATGTCGGGGCGGGCACCGAGGGCGGTGTCGATCTCGCCGAGTTCGACCCGGTAGCCGCGCACCTTCACCTGGAAGTCGTTGCGTCCCAGGAATTCCAGGTCGCCATGGGTGTTCCAGCGGACGAGGTCGCCGGTGCGGTACATGCGGCTGCCGGGTTCGGCGTAGGGGCAGGCGGTGAATCGGTCGGAGTTGGTGGCGGCGCGGTTGAGGTAGCCGCGGGCCAGGGCTGGTCCGGCCAGATACAGTTCGCCGCTGACGCCGACCGGTGCGGGCCGGAGCCGGTCGTCGAGGACCAGTGCCTGGATTCCGGGCAGTGGGGTGCCGATGGTGGGTCGTTCGCCGGGACGGATCGGTTGGGTGGAGGTGGCGAGCATGGTGGTTTCGGTTGGCCCGTAGAGAACCCGGAATTCGCGGGTGCCCGCGCGGTCGCTGCCTGCCCACCGGTTGATGAGATCGGCGGGGACCTCGTCGCCGCCGGACACGATGTGCTGGAGGTCGTCGAGTCCGGTGGGGTCGACGGAGGCGAGGGCGGCGGGGGTGACGAAGGCGTGGGTGATGCGGTGAGTGCGCAGGAATCCGGCCAGTTCGTCGCCGCCGTAGATATCGGTAGGGGCGATGACGAGGGTGGCTGCGCGGCCGGTGGCGAGCAGGATTTCCAGGACCGAGGCGTCGAAGGACGGTGAGGCGAAGTGCAGTACGCGATCGCTGCCGCGGGGCGGGGTGCCGAGGCGTTGTCCGGCGACGAAGTCGGCGATGCCGGTGTGGGTGATCGCGACGCCCTTGGGGCGACCGGTGGATCCGGAGGTGAACACGATGTAGGCGACGTTGGTGGCGTGGAGTGGCCGCACCCGGTCGGCGTCGGTGACGGGTTCGGCGGATTCGCCCGTCAGTTGCGGGGTTTCGGCCGGGGAGTCGAGCAGGATCCAGTCGACGGTGCCGGGCAGTTGGGGTCGGGCGGCGGTCAGGGTGATGCCGAGGGCGGCGCGGGAGTCGGTGACCATCTGGTCGATGCGCCCGGCCGGGTACCGGGGATCGACGGGGACGTAGGGGGCACCGGTTTTGACGACCGCCCACCAGGCGACGACTTCGTCGGCGGTGCGGCCGGTGGCGACGAGCACAGGATGTTCGGGCCCGGCGCCGTGGCGGATCAACCGCCGTGCCAGCTGGTTGGAACGGGTGTCGAGTTCGCGGTAGGTGAGTTCGGTGTCGCCGGAGACGACGGCGGTGCCGGTGGGATTGTCGTGGACGGCGGCGGCGAAAACCTCCGGCAGCAGGGCCGGGGGCCGGGTGCCTGTCGGGCGTGGGCCGACCCGGGTCGACAGGTCGTGGTGTTCGGTGTCGTCGAGCCAGCCGAGGTCGCCGACGGCTTCGGTGGGGTCGGTGGTGATGGTTTCGAGGACCCGGAGCAGTCGTGTGCGGAAGGTGCGTGCGGTGGTTTCGTCGAACAGGTCGCGGGCGAAGGTGAGTGTTCCCGCCAGCCCGCGCGCTGCTCCCCCGTCGTCGTAGGAGTCGGCGAGGATCAGTTGCAGGTCGAATTGGGACAGGCCGGTGTCGATGTCGGCGCGGGAGACGGTGACGCCGGGCAGTTCGACGTCGGTACCGGACAGGCTCTGGAAGGCGAGCATCACCTGGAACAGCGGGTGCCGGTCCGCGGCGCGTTGCGGATTGAGTTCCTCCACAACCCGTTCGAACGGCACATCGCCGTGTTCGAAGGCGGCCAGGTCGGTGTCGCGGGTGTGGGTGAGCAGTTCGGTGAACGGTTCGCCGGTGTCGATGGAGGTGCGCAGGGCGAGGGTGTTGACGAACATGCCGACGAGGTCCTCGAGGCCGGGTTCACCCCGGCCCGCGACGGGGGTGCCGATCACGACGTCGTCGCTGCCGCTGAGGCGTCCCAGGACGGCGGCGAGGGCGGCGTGCATCACCATGAACAGCGAGGAACCGCGACTGTGGGCGAGTTCGCGCAACCGGGTGTGCAGACCGGCGCCGATATCGACGGGGATGCGGCCACCGGCCAGTGAAGCGACGGGTGGACGGGGGCGGTCGGTGGGGAGATCGAGCCGGTCGGGGGCGTCGGCGAGGGTTTCCCGCCAGAACCGCAGCTGGGTGGACAGCAGCGATTCGGGGTCGTCGGCGGCGCCCAGTACTTCCCGCTGCCACAGTGCGTAATCGGCGTATTGGACGGGCAGAGGCTGCCAGTCGGGTGCGTGCCCACCGACCCGGGCCGCATAGGCGGTGACGACATCGCGGGCCAGTGGGCCCATGGATTGCCCGTCGCCTGCGATGTGGTGGACGACGAGGGCGAGCAGGTATTCGCCGGTGCCCAGATCGAACAGTCCGATGCGGAGAGGGACCTCTGTCGTGACGTCGAATCCGTTGCGCACGAACGTATTCACCGTTACGGCCAGGGTGGTGGTGTCGACGGAAATGGTGTGCAAGGCGGGTGCGGGTTCGGCCAGGACCAGCTGACGAGGTTCACCCGCGGTCTCGGGATAGACGGTGCGCAGTACTTCATGGCGGGCGATGACGTCGGTGAGGGCGCGGTGCAGCGCGTCGGTGTCGAGTTCGCCGGTGAGGCGCAGCATGACGGGAATGTTGTACGCGGCGGATTCCGGTTCGAACCGGTTGAGGAACCACATGCGTTGCTGGGCCAGTGACAGCGGCAGGGGTTCCGGGTGCGGGCGCGCGGTGAGCGGGATCCGTTCGCCGGTGCGCAGAGTGGTGGTGTGGCGGGCGAGGGCGGCGACGGTGGGGGCCTCGAACAGGGCACGGACCGGTACCCGGACGCCGAGTGCGGCACCGACCCGGGCCACCACCAGCGAGGCGCTGAGTGAATCGCCGCCGAGGGCGAAGAAGTCGTCGTCGGCGCCGACCCGGTGCACCCCGAGGACCTGTGCGAAGGCGGCGGCGACGAGTTCTTCCGGCCAGGAGGCGGGAGCACGGTATTCGCGGGCGGCGAATACGGGTTCGGGCAGGCGGTCGCGGTCGAGTTTGCCGTGGGCGGTGAGTGGTACGTCGTGCAGGATCATGATGGCGGCGGGCACCATGTAGGTGGGCAGCGCGTCGGAGAGGGCGGCGGTGAGGGTCGCTACCGAGACCTCCTCCCCCGGTGCCGGCACCACATAGGAAACCAGGCGTGCCGGTCCCCCGTGATCGGTGTGCGCGAGGGTGGTCGCGAAGGAGATGTCGGGGCGGGCCGAGAGCGCGGCGTCGATTTCGCCCAGTTCGACACGTGAGCCACGGACCTTCACCTGGAAGTCGTTGCGCCCCACGAATTCCAGGTTGCCGTCGGCATTGCGGCGGACGAGATCGCCGGTGCGGTACATGCGGGTGCCGCCGCTGCCGAACGGGCAGGCGATGAACCGGGCGGCGGTCAAGCCGGGCCGGTCGATATAGCCTTCGGCCAGCCCCGGACCGAACAGGTACAGCTCACCTGCCACGCCCTGCGGGACGGGCCGTAGCCAGCTGTCGAGAACGGTGGCGGACACCGGACCGACGGGGCAGCCGATACCGATGGGCGCGTCGGCGGACAGTTCGGAAGCGGTTGCCCAGATGGTGGTTTCGCTGGGGCCGTAGAGATTGAGCATGGTGCGACCTGGTGCCCACCGTTGGACCAGTTCCCGTCCGACCGGTTCCCCGGCCGTCGCCAGGACCCGCAACGTGGTGAGGTCGTCGGCGGGGACGGTGGCCAGCGCGGACGGGGTGATCACCGCGTGCGAAATGTGTTCGCGGCGAAGGAGATCGGCGAGTTCACGGCCGCCGTACACGTCCGGTGGTGCGATGACGAGCCGTCCGCCGGATCCGTGTGCCATGAGCAGTTCGAACAGGTTGGCGTCGAAACTGGGGGACGCGACCTGCAGGACCGTGGACTGGTCGTCGACATGCAGCCTCCGGTGTTGTGCCGCGACCAGATCGGTCAGGGCACGGTGGCAGACCAGAACACCTTTGGGGGTGCCGGTGGAACCGGAGGTGTAGATGACGTAGGCACTGAGATCGGGTTGCACACCGGGCTCGGTGAGCGGTTCCGCCGATTCGGCCGCCACCCTGCGGTGAGTGTGGTCGTCGTCGACGATCAGCCAGTCTGTGCCGTCGGGCAATCTCGGTGCGGTGGCGGTATCGGTGATGCCCAGCGGTGCACCGGAGTCCGACAGCAGGAATTCGATCCGTCCGGCGGGCAGGTTCGGGTCGATCGGGAGGAACGCCGTCCCCGCCTTGGCGGCCGCCCACAGAGCCACGACGCCGGTGAGTGAGCGTGGGAGCGCGAGGGCGGTGATCCGGCCGGGCCGGGCGCCGCGGCGCAGCAGGGCACGGGCGAGGCGGTTGGATTGTTCGTCGAGTTCGCGGTAGGTGAGGGACGCCGCACCGCACTGTGCGGCAACGGCACCGGGGGTGCGAGCGGCGGTGGTGGTGAGGATGCCCGCCAGGGTGTCCGGGGTGTGGTGGGCGGTGTCCGGGTGGGCAGGTGCCGGTGCGCCGGGAAGTGCGAGCGCACCGAGCCGGGTGGCCGGGTCGCGGGCGATGCGGGTGAGGACGTCCACGAACCGGGTGAGGATGTGGTCGGCGCGGGGGCCGTCGAATTCGTCGGTCAGGAAGCGGAGCGTGATCCGCAGGCCCGAGGAACCTTCGGGGGTGGGTGCGACGACCAGGCTCAACGGGAACGGGGTGGCATCGACGCCGGAGATCTCGCCGACACGCAGGCCCGCGGAATCGACGAGTCGTTGCAGGGCGGGACGGTCGACGGGGAACGACTGGAATGTGACTGCGGTGTCGAACAATTCGCTGACGCCGACGCTGCGATGGATTTCGGGGAGCCCGATGTAGTGGTGGTCGAGCATGCGGGCGTGCTGGTCCTGGACCCGGGCGAGCAGGTCGCGCAGTGTCTGTGCCGGTTCGAGCCGGACCCGGATCGGGACGGTGTTGAGGAACATGCCGAGGGTGCGTTCCACCTGCGGCAGCTCCGGTGGCCGGCCCGACACCGCCGAGCCGAAGACGACATCGGTGTCGCCGGTGAGGACACGCAGGTTCAGCGCCCAGGCCGCCGCGACCGTGGTGCTGACGGTGACGGCCGCGTCGGCGGCGACATCACGCAGCTCGCGGTACACGTCGGCCGGCAGGTCGGTGATCACCTCGGCCGAGTTGCCTGAGCTGCCTGTCCCCCGGGTCACGCGGGTCGGGGAATCCACGTCCGCGTACTCCCGCGCCCAGGCGGCTTTGGACGCGGCGGGGTCTTGGTGTTGCAGCCAGGTGAGGTAGTCACGGTAGGAGGGGGCGGGTCCGGTGGTGCCGATTTGTTCTGGTGCACCGTAGTTTTCGAGCAGTTCGCCCATGAGGAGCGGCATCGACCAGCCGTCGAGGATCACGTGGTGATTGGTAACCAGCAGCCGGTGCTCACCGGGTTCGAGGCGGATGAGGGTGAACCGGATCAGCGGCGGTGCGGACAGGTCGAAACCGGCTGCGGCGTCCGCGGCGGCGATATCGGTGGCTGTGCGTGGGTCCTGCCCGCCGAACAGGTCGATGTCGCGGAAGTCGGTGTCGGCGTGGCCGAGCACGATCTGGTGTGGTCCGGCGGCGGTTTCGGCGAAACCGGCGCGCAGGATGTCGTGGCGGTCGATCAGAGCCTGGGTGGCGCGGCGCAGGCGGTCGACGTCGATCTCGCCAGTGAAGCCGATGGTGGTCTGGACGGTGTAGGTGTCGGCGTCGGCGGTGAAGGTGGAGTGGAAATGGATACCGGACTGCATCGGTGACAGCGGCCAGACTTCGGCCAGGCCCGGATACTGCTGCCGCAGTGCGGTGATCGCGTCATCGTCGAGGGTGACGAGTGGTCCCGAGGTGTCGTCGGTGCCCGTTGCGGAGGTGTCGCGGCGAGCGGTGGCGGCGAGCGCGGCCACCGTTTTCCCTTCGAACACCTCGCGTGGGGTGAGGACGAGCCCGGCGGCCCGGGCGAGCGCGACCAGGCGCATGGAGACGATGCTGTCGCCGCCGAGGGTGAAGAAGTTGCTGTCGGCGGACACCTCGTCCAGGTTCAGGACCTGTGCGAACAGGTCCGCCATCGTGCGTTCGGCGGGCGTGGCAGGGGCGCGTCCGGCGGTGTCGGGTGCGGTGAGTTCGTGCTGTCGTAGCGCTTTACGGTCGATCTTGCCGGTGGGGGTGACCGGCATTTCGTCGAGTTCCACGATCGTCGTGGGATGCATGTAGTGGGCGAGGGTGCGATCGAGGTGGTCGTGCAGGTGGGTTGTGTCCAGGGGTTGACCGGGTGCGCCGACGACAAAGGACACCAGGACCGGTTCTCCGGTCGGGCTGGTGCGTGTGACGGTGGCGGCGCTCGCCACGGCGGGATGGCGGGCGAGCTGGGTGTCGATCTCCCCCGGTTCGATGCGCAGGCCGTGGATCTTGACCTGCTGATCGTTACGGCCCAGATATTCCAGTTCGAGCCCGGTGCGCCCGCGAATCCAGCGCACGGAATCGCCTGTGCGATAGAGACGTTCACCGCTTCCGGAGTTCGGGTCGGCGATGAAACGGGAGGCTGTGGTCGCGGGCCTGCCGAAATAGCCGCGCGCCAGACCCGGCCCACCGACATACAACTCCCCCGCGACTCCGACCGGTACCGGTCGCAACCACATGTCGAGGACCGCGACGGAGACACCGTGCACGGGTCCACCGATCGTCACCGGTTCACCCGGGTGCAGGGCGGCCGAACCAGTTGCCCAGATCGTGGTTTCGGTCGGTCCGTAATGGTTCATCAGCCGTCGGCCGGGCGCCCACCGCCTCACGGTGTCCGCGCCGGTGGCTTCGCCGACCACCGCGATCGCGGTGAGGTCCGGCACCCGCGCCGGGTCGAGGGTGTTCAGCACCGACGGGGTGATGATGGCGTGGGTGACCTGTGCGGTGCGCAGCAGTTCGGTGAGGTCCGCGCCGCCGTACACCTCCGGTGGTGCGATCAGCAGGCAGGCGCCGTTGCCGTGGGCCAGCAACAGTTCCGAGACACTGGCGTCGAAACCCGGTGAGGCGACCTGCAAGACCGTGGAGGTGGAGTCCGCGCCGAAGGCCTCGGTGTGGGCGGCGACGAGGTCGGCCAGACCGCGGTGGGTCACCTGCACCGCTTTCGGGGTGCCGGTCGAACCGGAGGTGAAGATGAGGTAGGCGGTGCTGTCGGGTGACACCGGCCGGGCAAGTGCCGGGGCGCGGTGCGGTGAGTGGGCGTCGTCGAGGGTCAGCCAGTCCACGGTGCCGGGCAGATGCGCGGCGACCGGAGCGGTGGTGATCCCCAGACCGGTCCCCGAATCGGCCAGCATCCCGGCGATGCGTTCGCCGGGGTTGGCCGGATCGAGCGGAATGAACGCGGCACCGGTTTCGGAGACCGCCCAGATCGCGACGACCAGGTCGATCGACCGAGGCAGCGCCAGGGCGACGAACGTTTCGGGACGCGCACCGCGAGCGACGAGCTCGGCGGCGAGTTCGCCCGCCCGCCGGCGCAGCTCACGGTAGGTGAGAGTGATGTCGCCGGATCGGACGGCAGCCGCCTCGGGATACCCCTGGGCCGTCGCGGCGAGAATCTCGTGGAGGGTTCGTTCGGGCACGGCGGCAGCACCGGTGGCAGGCACCAGTTCGCCAGGGCCCGGGGTGACAGCGGCTGTGCGGGTGGCGGGCTCGGTGACCAGCTGCGTGAGGATCCGTTCGAACCGGGTGAGCAGGGTGGCGGCCTGATCGGTGTCGAACCGGTCGGTGGCATAGCGCAGCGTGAGCGTGTAGGTGCCCGCCTCGTCGCCGGTGGGACGCGGTGGGGTGACCTGCAGGCTCAGCGGGAACGGGGTGGCGTCCTGGGCGTCGAGATCGATCAGCCGCAGCCCGGCGGCATCGAGATCGCGGGCCAGACCGTCCCGGTCCAGCGGATAGGACTCGAGCACCGTGACGGTGTCGAACATGTCCGCGATCCCGGTGGCGCGCTGCAGTTCCGCCAAACCGATATGGCGGTGCTCGAGCATCGCGGCCTGCTCGGATTGCACCCGGATCAGCAGATCTCCGACGCTTTCGTGGGGATCGAGCCGCACCCGCACCGGCAGGGTGTTGATGAACAGGCCGACCATGTGTTCCACGCCGAGAAGCTGCGGCGGACGGTGTGACACCGTATTGCCGAACACCACATCGGAACGTCCGGTCAGAGCCGTGAGCAGCAGCGCCCACGCCACCTCGACGGTGGTGCCCGCGGTGACACCGTGGGAGCGGCCGAGATCGAGGACCGAGGCGGCGGTAGCGGTATCGAGGTCGAGCCCGACCTCACCACTGGCCGCACCACCCGTCCGGTCCGGGCGGCCCGAGACCCGGGTGGGGTTGTCCACCCCGTCCAGCATCCGCTGCCAGGCGGCCGTAGCGGCGGCATCGTCCTGGGCGTGCAACCACTGCAGGTAGTCCCGGAACGATCGCGGGGCGGCGAGCTCACCGGCATCGCCGCCGGTGTACAACACGAGGAGCTGGTGGATCAGCAACGGCATCGACCAACCGTCCAGCACGAGATGATGGTCGGTGATCAGCAACCGGTATTCGCCGGCACCGGTGCGCAACAGCTGGAAACGCAGCAGCGGTGGCCGGGCGGGATCGAACGGTGCGGTCGCCTCGGTGGTGAGGCGATGGATCTCGCGGTCACGTCCAGCGGCGTCGTGGGCACTGAGATCGGCTTCGCGCCACTCGGCGCGGACACTGTGCAGCACGATCTGGCGGGGACCGGCGGCGGTTTCGACGAAGGCGGTGCGCAGGCTGTCGTGCCGGTCGATCAGGGTTTGGGCGGCCTGGCGCATGCGCTGGGCGTCGACCTCACCGGC
Source organism: Nocardia rosealba (assembly GCF_020216065.1). Lineage (GTDB taxonomy): Bacteria > Actinomycetota > Actinomycetes > Mycobacteriales > Mycobacteriaceae > Nocardia > Nocardia rosealba. Next base: position 891,304 of record NZ_JAIWNA010000002.1, on the reverse strand, counting down.
CAGGGTCAGTGATGCCTGCACGATGTAGCTGTCGTCACCCTCGCGGTCGTAGAGGGTGTGGAACAGCAGGCCGGTTTGCAGCGCGGTCAGCGGCCACACATCGGTCATCGCCGGGAATTCCCGCGCCCAACCATCGATATCGGTCTGCGAGACCGTGACCAGCGGGAAATCGGACGGGGTGAAACCGCCTGCGCCGTCGGTGCGCAGATGCGCGGCCAGACTGTGCAGCGCCCGCACCCACAGATCGGCGAACTCGGACACCTCGTCGGCGTCCATGATGCCCGTCGCGTACTCCCAGGTGGCCTCGAGCTCGAGTCCGTCGGGGCCGGGCACCGCGATCGCGTTCACATCCACGATCGCGGGCAACGCCATTCGACGATCGGTGGTCGCGGTGAGCGAGGTGAATTCGGTGGTGGGTGTCCACGCCCCCGAGTGATCGCCGACACCCACCCGCCCCAGATAGTTGAAACTGATCTGGGGCTCCGGCGCGGTCCCGAGCTCGGCACTACCCACGGGGTCGAGGTAACGCAGCATGCCGTAGCCGATCCCGTTGTCCGGGACCGCGCGTAATTGTTCCTTCACCTGTTTGATCGCCGACCCCGCTGCGGGGCCGCCGGTGAAGGCATCGTCGAGATCGACACCGGACATGTCGAGCCGGACCGGGAATCGGGTGGTGAACCAGCCGACGGTGCCGCTCAGATCCGCACCGGGCACCGCCTGTTCCTCGCGGCCGTGCCCTTCCAGCGAAATCAGCTCCGTCCCCGCGGTGTCACCGCGGCGGGCCCGCCACTGCGCCGCGGCCAAGGCCAGCGCCGCCAGCAGCGGATCATTGGCGCTGCCGTGGAACCGGGCCGGGATGCCGGTGAGGACGGCTTCGGTGATATCCGCGGGAAGACGCAACCGGATCCGGTCGGCGGTGGCCATGACATCGCGTTCGGGGTCCAGTGGCCGTGACCCGAGCAACCGGTTTCCCTCGGCGAGAACAGTTTTCCAGCGTTCCAGTTCCGCTGGGCGTCGGGCGGCGGCCTGTTCGGTCAGGCCGTGGACCCAGCTGCGCACCGAGGTGGTCCCCGTGCCGGGCTGCGGGTCCTCGCCGGTGGACACCTGCAACCAGGTGCGGGCCAGGTCGGTGAGCAGGATGCGCCACGACACCGCGTCGACGGCGAGGTGATGGACCACCAGCCACAGCAGGTCCGGGCCCGCGCCGGTGCCGTCCTGGACGCGCACAGCCTGCACAAGGACACCGGCGGCGGGGTCGAGACGGTCGGCAGCGTCCTGTAGGTGCCGGTCGATTTCGGCGGCGTCGCGGTGACGCAGTGTCACATGGGTGATGACGGCGTCGGCATCGACGGTTCCGGGGGCAGGCACTTCGAGGCGGTGCTCGTCGGAGTCGTCGGCGCGCAGGACGGCGCGCAGCATGTCGTGACGGTCCAGGAGGGCCTGCAGTGCGCGCGTCAGATGTGCCGGGTCGAGCCGGTCGGGTAGTTCGACGAGGGTGGCCTGCGCGAACCGGTCGTAATGCCCGCGACCGAGCATGGCGTGCACGATCGGTGACAGCGGGATCGGTCCGACGCCACCGCCGGGGAGTTCGCGCAGCTGCGGTGCGCCACCGGCCTCGGCGGCCATGGCGGCCAGGCCCGCGACGGTCTTGTGCTCGAACACATCCTGGGTGGAGAACCCCAGCCCGACGGCTTTCGCACGCGCCACCAGCTGGATCGAGAGGATGCTGTCACCGCCGAGGGCGAAGAAGCTGTCGTCGGCGCCGACCTGTGGGACACCGAGGATTTCGCTGAAAAGGCCGGCCATCAAGATCTCACGGTCCGTTTCCGGGTCGCGCCCGGCCGGTACCGCCCCGAATTCCGGTTCCGGCAGCGCGCTGCGGTCGAGTTTGCCGAACGCGTTCACCGGTAGCTGGTCCAGCGGCACGATCACCGCCGGAACCATGTGCGGCGGCAACGATTCCCGCGCGAACCGTTGCAGCAGTGTGGGGTCCACGCGGTGATCCTCGACGGGGACGACATAGGAGGCCAGGACGGTGGTGCCGGCATTGTTGTGCACCGGGACGGTCACCGACAGGTCGACATCGGGATGGGCGGTGAGGGCGGCGTCGATCTCGGCCGGTTCGATCCGGTAGCCACGGATCTTCACCTGGAAATCGCTGCGGCCCAACAGTTCCAGCGAAACGCTCGAATCCTCGGTGACCCAGCGGGCCAGATCGCCGGTGCGGTACATGCGTTGCCCCGGATCGCCGTACGGGTCGGCGACGAAACGGGCCGCGGTGTCGGCGAAGCGCCGGTTGTAGCCGCGAGCCAGGCCGGGCCCGGCCAGATACAGTTCGCCTGCCGTGCCGACCGGCACCGGTTGCAGGGCCCGGTCCAGCACCATGGCCGCCACACCGCGGACGGGGCTGCCGACGGTGAGGTCGTGGCCGGGCCGGATCCGCGCGCCCGCAGCGGTCACCGTGGCTTCGGTCGGCCCATATTCGTTGAACATCGCGCAGTGCCGTGACCACCGGTCGATCACATGTGGTGGGCACACGTCGCCCCCGACCACCACCACCCGCAGCTCGGTCAGCGGATGTGGGTCGACGGTCGCCAGCATCGCCGGCGTCAACGTCAGATGGGTGACGTGCTCGTCGGCGAGCAGTTCGGTGAGCCGGTCGCCGCCGATCACCTCCGGCGGCACGACCACCAGCGTGGCCGCGTTCGCGAAACAGGTCAGGAACTGTTCGAAGGAGGCGTCGAAAGCCGGTGAGAGGGCATAGGACACCTGTGATCGCGGGCTCAGCGCATAGGCGTCGCTGCGGTCGGCGACCAGATTCGCCAGGCCACGGTGGGTGACCTGCACGCCCTTGGGCACACCGGTGGAACCGGAGGTGTAGGTGATGTAGGCGAGGTCGCCGACATGCAACGGGCGGACACGGTCGGCATCGGTGACCGGTTCGTCACCGATGCCGGCGCAGGCGTCGCGGATCGCGGGATCATCGAGGACCAGCGCGGGCGCGCTACTCGGCAGCCGGTCCCGTACGGCGTCGAGCGTGACGACCACCCGGGCGCCGCTGTCGGCGATGATGTGCTCGATGCGTTTCGTCGGATAGTCCGGATCGATCTGCACGATCGCGGCCCCGGATTTCGCGACCGCCCACGCCGCGACGACCGACTCGGTTGAACGGCGCAGGGCGATCGCCACCGCTGTCCCCGGCCCGCATCCGCGACCGATCAGGTACCGGGCGAGCCGTGTGGAGCGGGTGTGCAACTCGCGATAGGTCAGTGTCGAGGTGTCGGCGGTGACTGCGGTAGCGGCCGGGTCGTGGTACGCCCCGGCGGTGAGGATATCGGGAAGCAGCCGGTCACCGGCACTCTCTGGTCCTCGCACAGGTAGCAGCGCGGCCCGTTCCGTCGGTTCCAGCAGCGGCAGGGTGCTGACGGGTTGTTCCGGCCCGCCGGTGAGGAATTCGTCCAGGAACCGCAGGAACCGGGCGTGGTGAGCGGCGAGTTCGTCATCGTTGTAGACGCTCGGGTTGCCCTGGAAATCTATGTGGGTGCTGTCGCGGCCCGCGCCGGGATAGATGTTGACGAACAGGTCCGACGTGGGCCCCGAGGTCAGCACATGCAGCCGGCCGACGGTATCGCCGAGCACGATCTCGTTGCTCACCATCATCAGGTTGATCGCCGGCCCGAACGACGCGGTTTCGTCGCGGGCGATGCCCATATCGCGGAAGATGTCCTCCTGCCGGTACCGCTGCCGCCGCAGCGCGCTGGTCAGCTCGCTCTGCACGGCGGTGATCACCGCACCCGTCCCGTGCCCGGCCACGGGCACCCGCAACGGGACCACATTGGCGACCATCCCGCCGGACCGGCGCAGCACCGCGGAATGGCGACCCGAGACCGGCAGGCTCAGCAACACTTCGTCGCTGCCGGTCATCCGGGCGAGGTAGGCGGCGAACGCGGCGACGATCACCGGGGTGACGCTGGTTCCTCGGTCGGCGACGACCCGGTCGAGCTGTCGCGCGGTGTGGTCGGGCAGGGTCGCGCTGACCAGCGTCGGGTGAATGGTCGGTGTGCCGCCGTGGCCCGCGAGGCCGACGACGGGTGGGGCGCCGTCGAGGTGTTCGGTCCAGTAGTCGCGGTCGTTGTCGAAGCGTGTCGAACCCCGGTAGGCCAGGTCCTGGTCCACGATGTCGCTCAGGTCCTTCGCGGTGGAGGCCGGCGCCTGCTCCCCCGACACCCCCGCGTTGTACAGCTCGACGATCCGCTGCATCATCGTGACCGCGGCGAAACCGTCGAGCACGATATGGTGCGCGCGCTGATACCACAGGTAGTGGTCGTTACCCGTTTGGAAGACAACGCATTTCATCAGCCGGTCGTTGCGCAGATCCAGTGGGGCGGAGTAGTCGCGGACCATGAGGTCGTGTGCGGTGGCCACCGGGTCGTCGTCCCCGCGCAGATCGAGCACCGATACCGGTGAGGGCAGGTCCTCGTCGACGACCTGATACGGCTCACCCTCGACCTCGACCAGCCGCACATGCGCGCACCCGAACTCCCGCCCGGCGGTTTTGGAGGCGGCGACGAGCCCATCGACGTCGACGGGCCCGTCGATCTCCACATACTGGGCCACCGAAATCGGGGATCGGCGCGCCAGATGCTGCGCGAACCAGATCCCACGCTGCGCCGCGGACAGCGGCAGGGCATCGTGGGGTCGCGGACCGGAACCGTTGCCGTTGTGTGGGTGCGCGCCGTCGCCCGGCGCGGAAACAGGCTGCTCCCAGCTGCTGTCCAGATGGTGCTTCGACTGGGTCATGTGGACCTCCGTGTATTGCGTCATTCCAGGAACAGGCCGACAAATCGGGCCGTCCATGCCCCCGTGAACGTGCGTCACCACCGGAAATGAAAAGCGAATTCAGCAAAATGGCGCGGAACATCGACCGCAGAGAATGCGGTGCGTAATTACTCCAGCTTTCGGCAGTGGCGAATTGGTGGCGAACCTGTAATAAACACCTTCGAATAATTGTTAACGTTTCATGTAAGCGGCTGTCGCTTATGCCCATGTCCCGGGTCGCGGGCGTGAAACGTGCGGCTGACCCGTCGGCGCGGCAGACGCGCTCCGGCGATCCTCGCCCAACGGGCAGAAGGAACGCAGGTCACAGCAGTGTCTCGACCCTTGACAAGCAGGAAGTGAACGGGGGTGGAAGTCATCGGCAGCACCGGATCGCCTGCTGGGACATGGTGTGCCCAAGGCCCAGCGTGTTCCAGCAGGATTCGACGACCACTCTGTCGCCGAACACGCGCTATGGATTCCCCACAACCCCGACAATTGGAGGATTCAACCGTTTCGCCCGATATGCCGGTTGCGGCATTTTCGGACCGGCGGTTGCCGGGACTTTTTCGCGTCCTGGCAACCTGCCCAGAAAGCCATAATAAGCAAGTTTAGACACGCGGCGCAATGGGTACTTACGCCTTCTGTGTTGCGCGCCGAGGTGGCGGTAGTTGAAAGCGCAAGGCAGTGCCCAGGACTCGTGAATATTCGCGTCGGCCGGCGTCGATAAAAGAAGTGGTCGGATCTGCCCGTTACCGATCCGGCCGTCCCCGTCGGTCGGCACCACGACCCAGAGCAGCAGCCTCCGGCTTGTGGCCTCGGTCTCTGGTGAGCTGTGCGGCCAGCACAAACCGGGTGGACTCAGAATGTCCGAGTCAGTACATGGGGGTGCCAGCGGCAGATGCCGAGGGCGAAGCGGAGGTCGAAACTGTTGGTGTCCAACGTGATTCCGTAGCGGGTGGTGATCTGCTGGATGCGGTACTGGATGGTGTTGCGATGGACGTCGAGGGCGCGGGCGGTGCGCGAGTAGCTGGCGCCCTCGGTGAGGAAGACGTCGAGGGTGTCGCGTAGGAGTTCCTTCTTGGCGCCGGTACCCGCAAGCGGGCCGAGGGTGCGGCGGACGAGGGCGGCGAGTTCGTCGGGATCGTCGGTGAGCAGGGCGAAGGGGGCGACGGCGTCGTAGGCGACGACCGGCGGCGCGGTGTGACCTGCCGACACGGCCAGATCTTTCGCGCGGGCCGCGTTGCGGGTGGAACGGCGGAAACCCGGCAGACCTTCGCCGAGGGAACCGAGCGCGACGCGCACCGGCAACCCGGATGCGACGACCTGGGCGGTCAGGTCGTCGATCGCCTGCTCCCCCTCGGTGGGGAACCAGATCCGCAGAGCCCGGTCTCCGGTGGAGGCCACCAGGCCACGGCCGACGGTCCGCAGCGCCGACACCACCACCTGACGTGCCTGTTCCAGTGCCCGGGTCGCCTCGACACCCGTGACGGTGGGCGGTGTCCAGATCTCCACGGCGAGATGGCTTCGGTCGAGGCGATATTCGAGTGCTTCCTCGGCCGCGGGCACATCCACGTCGTCGCTGTCGAGGAGCCGGGCGATCCACTGCTGGCGCGCGGCCTGCCTGCTGCTGAGCCAGCGGTCGCGTTCGGCCTCGTAGATCCGGCCCATGGACGAGTTGAGGCGGTCGAGGTAGATGCTGGCGAAGCGCAGGAGTTCGGCGATGCGGGCATTGTGGTCGATCCCCGGGGTAGCCAGGATCAGCCCGATGGCGGCGTCGAGCAGCCGGTACTGGCCGAGGCCGTAGGCGCGCAACAACACGGTCAGCGGCACACCGCGCCGGGCCAGTCGCTGCGCGTAGGCGGCCGCACCCGGGGGTGGGCCGACGGTCGCGGGGTCGATGTTGTTGGCGAGCACGTACTGCACGGCGGCGATGTTCTCGGCGATGCTCGCCGCGCGCATGTCGCCCAGGTCCGCGGCGATGTCGTCGACGGGGATCATCTGCTCGGTGACGCGGATGAGGTCCTCGGTGATGCCCCCGGTCAGCGGCGCCAGCGCGTGCCCGACCCAGGTGAGGGTTCCGTATGTCGCCACGTGCACGCTCCGTTCGCTGCCCAAATTCCGCCGACCGCATTGTGCCATCCGCACAAATTCGGGCTCCAGGTAGCTTTTTGGGCTGGCAAACAGACCGGAGATGTGTCATAGCCGCGTGTCGTGTGGTGTCATGGTCGCCGAACACCCTGGTCCACCCCCGGTAGATCCAGAATCCGCGCAGGGTTCGTGGGTCGTTCAGGCAGTGGTGGGCCGGACAGGTGAGGATGTTGTACTCGGATGGGTGAAGTTCGTCGGTCGCCGCGTGGTCGAGGCAATCGGAAGCCGGGCGCTCCCCTCTTCGCACAGCTGCTGACGGCCGCGGTGGACACTGCCGCCGACGCGATCGCCCTGTCCTTCTCCCCCGCCGACGGTGCCCGCCGCGAGCTCACCTACACCGAACTCGACGAGTACTCCGCCCGGCTGGCGCGGGAGCTGCTGGCCCGTGGTGTCGGCCCGGGCGACGTGGTGGCGCTCGGGTTCACCCGCTCGATCGAATCGGTGGCCGCGGTGTGGGCGGTGGCCAAGACCGGTGCCGCCTACGTCCCCGTCGATCCGTCGTTACCCGCCGAGCGCATCGCCTACCTGCTGGCCGACTCCGGTGCGGTCCTCGGTCTCACCTGCGCGGCGCATCGGCCGACCCTCGGTGAGTCGATCCTTTGGCTCGAGCTCGATTCCGACGCCGAGCGCATCGCCGCCCAGCCGGCGCATCCGATCTCGTATCTGGACCGGGTGCGTCCGCTGACCGACCAGCATCCCGCTTACGTCATCTACACCTCCGGTTCCACGGGCAGGCCCAAGGGTGTGGTCGTCACGCATACCGGTCTGGCCGGTCTGGTCGCGGCGGCCCGTGAACGGTATGCGGTCGATGCCTCGGCACGAGTGCTGCATGTGTGTTCCCCGAATTTCGATGTGTCCGTGCTGGAACTGCTGGTGGCGTTCAACTCCGGTGCGACACTCGTTGTCGCACCGCCACAGGTCTATGCGGGCCCGGAGCTGGCCGAGCTGGTCGCCCGGAAACGGGTGACGCACATGCTCATCACCCCGGCGGCACTGGAGTCTGTGGACCCGCAGGGACTCGACGAGTTGCGGGTCGTGGTGGTCGCCGGTGATGCCTTCGGGCCGACACTGGTGCAGCGCTGGGCGCCGGGCCGCGCGTTCTTCAACGGGTACGGCCCCACCGAGGCGACCGTGCTGGCCACCGGCAGCGCCGCGTTGACACCCGGCGAGCCGGTGACGATCGGGTCCGCCTTCCCCGCGATCGGTGCGGTGGTGCTGGACGCGCGGTTGCGTCCCGTCCCGGTCGGGGTGGCCGGTGAGCTGTATCTGTCGGGTCCGGCGCTGGCACAGAGTTACCGGGGCAGGCCGGGGATCACGGCCGAGCGGTTCGTCGCGGCACCGTTCGCGGGGCCGGGAGCGCGGATGTATCGCACAGGTGACCTCGTGCGCCGCACGGAAACCGGCGACTTCGAGTACCTGGGTCGCTCGGATTTCCAGGTGAAGATCCGTGGTTTCCGGGTGGAACTCGCCGAGATCGACGCGGCCCTCACCGCGCACCCGGATGTCGACTACGCCGTCACCATCGGTGCGAAAGCCGATTCCGGGGCGACCGCGCTCGTCTCGTATGTGCTCGCCAAGCAGGGTGCCGCGATCGATCCCGAGCAATTGACCCGTTTCGTCGGGTCCTTCCTGCCCGGCCATATGGTGCCGACGCTCGTGGTGCCGCTCGACGAGATCCCGCTGACCCCGAACGGCAAACTGGACCGCAACGCACTACCCGCACCGGTTTTCGCCGCCGTGACTTCCCGCGCACCCGAGGGGCCGGTGGAAACGGCGATCGCCGAACTGTTCGCCCAGATCCTCGGCGTGGAGCGGGTCGGTGCCGAGGATTCGTTCTTCGCCGCCGGTGGCGACAGCATCCTGTCGATCCAGCTGGTGACCCGCGCACGCCACGCGGGTATCTCGTTCACCCCGCAGCAGGTGTTCGAGCACCGCACCGTGGCCGGGTTGGCGCGAGTGGCCGCGCTCGGCGACGATGCCGTTCCGGTGCTTCCCGAGTTGCCCGGTGGCGGAGTGGGCGAGGTCGCGCTGACACCGGTGCTCGCCGCCACCCTCGCCGACGGCCGAGTGTTCGGCAGATTCACCCAGCAGATGGTGCTCGCCCTCCCCGAGGGCATCGATCGGTCGACGCTGGTTCGCATCCTGACCGCTGTCGTGGATCATCACGACATGCTGCGCGCCGTGGTGCGCGGGAGCGACGGGCAGTGGTCGCTCGATGTGCTGCCGGCGGGCGGGGTCCCGGTGGACGACCTGCTGCAGCGTTTCGAGGGATGCAAGGACATCGCCGCCGCGGCGATGGATTCGGTCCTCGCGTCACTGGACCCACGCGACCACCGGATGATCGGTTTCGCGTGGCTGACCCGCGACGACGGCCCCGACGGGCTGATCGTGGCCGCCAACCACCTCGTCATCGACGGTGTCTCGTGGCGAATCCTGCTGTCGGACCTGGTGACCGCCTGGGCACAACACGCGGCGGGCCAGCCGATCGCGCTGCCGCCGGTCGGTACGTCGTTCCGCCGATGGGCACACGGATTGATCGAGTCCGCACCACAGCGCCGCGACGAACTGGACCACTGGCAACGAACCCTCGGGATTCCCGACCCACTCCTGGGGCAACGTGGGCTGGACCCGGCCACCGATACCGCATCGACCGTGCGCACATTCAGCGTCGAGATCCCCGCCGACATCACCCGTGCCGTCCTCACCGACCTGCCCGCCCGCTACCGGGCAGGCGCCGAAGACGGCCTGCTCGCCGCCCTGGCCATGGCGGTGCGGAGCTGGCGGGCTCGGCGAGGCGTGAGCGCATCCACCACCCGGGTGCGCCTGGAAGGTCACGGGCGTGAGGAATCCGCCGTCGACGGCGCCGACCTGACGCGGACGGTCGGCTGGTTCACCAGCATGTACCCGGTGGCGCTCGACCTGGGCGAAATCGACGCCGACAGCGCATGGCAACCGGGTGCGCAGACCGCGTCGGTGGTCAAGGCCGTCAAGGAACAATTGCGGGCGGTGCCGCACCGAGGCATCGGTTTCGGCATCCTGCGCTACCTCGACCCCGCGACCGAACTAGCGGGTTCGCTTGGCCAGGTCGGGTTCAACTACCTCGGTCGCATCTCCACCGGCGACGCCGCCGACCACAGCTGGTTGCCGACCGCGGACTGGGGTGAACCGGCCGCCGACCAGGACCCACAGCTGCCGGCGGCCGCCGTCGTCGACATCAACGCGGTGGCGGTCGGCACCGAAGACGGTGTGCTGCTTCGTGCGTCGTTCTCCTACGCGTCATTGATCCTGGACGAGGCGGACGTGCGCGAGCTGGCCGAGGGCTGGACCTCGGCGTTGACGGTGCTCGCCGAACATCTGGACCATCCGGCGGCCGGTGGCCTGTCGCCCGCCGATGTGCCGCTGGTCGACGTCACCCAGGCCGAGCTCGACGACTGGCAGCGCACCCGCCCCGGCCTCAGCGATGTGGTGCCGTTGGCGCCCTTGCAGCTCGGGTTGCTGTTCCTGGCGCAGGTTTCGCCGACCGACCCGTACCTGGTGCAATTGGCGGTCGAGATGACCGGTGCGGTCGATCTCGACCGGCTGCGCCGGGCGGCGGGGGCGGTGCTGGAACGCCACGGCATCCTGCGCACCGCCTTCGGAACGACAACGGCGGGTACGCCGGTCGGTTTCGTGGTCGAGGACGTGACGGTGCCCTGGCGCGTCGTCGACACCGACCGCACCGACCCGCACGCATTGCTCGCCGCCGAATCCCGCATCGGGTTCGACCTGACCACCGCGCCTCTGCTCCGGTTCACCGTCTATCGCGGGCCGGTGAGCCTGCACCTGGCGGTGACCGCGCACCACCTGCTGGTCGACGGCTGGTCCATGCCGTTGCTCATGCGCGAACTGCTCGTCTGCTACGCCGCCGACGGTGCGCCCACACTGCTGCCGCACGTGCGCCCCTACCGCGACTACCTCGCCTGGCTCGCCGACCAGGACCGCACCGCCGCCCTCGAGAGTTGGCGTGCGGCCCTGGACGGGCACGAGCCGAGCCTGCTCACCGCCACCGTCCCACCCACCGAAGCAGCACCCGGCCACGGGATGTCGGTCGTGGAATTGTCGCGCGATGCCGCCCAGGAACTCGCCGGTTTCGCCGCCGCCACCGAGGTCACCGTCAACACCGTGTTCCAGGCCGCATGGGGACTGGTGCTGGCCGGGGCGCTGGGTCGTGACGATGTGCTGTTCGGCGCGGTGGTGTCCGGGCGTCCACCCCAGCTCGACGGTGTGGACGGCATGGTCGGCCTGTTCGCCAACACCATTCCCGTCCGGGTGCGCATCGGCGAGGCCGTGTCGTTGCGGGAGTTGTTGTCGCGAGTGCAGTCCGAGCAGACCGCGCTGCTGGGCGGTCACCATCTGGGGTTGACCGATATCCAGCGGGTCGCGGGCGCGGGGGAACTGTTCGACACACTCATGGCCTACGAGTCGTACCCGGTGGACACCGAAGGGATGCGGCAGGCACACGGTTCGATCGACGGTCTCGAGATCGTCGATGTCCAGGCCGCCAACGCCACCCATTACCCCGTGGCGGTCGGCGTCGAGGTCGGTGCGGGGATCCGGGTCGGCTTGCAGTACCGGCTCGAGGCGATCGGCGCGGATATCGCCGAGGCACTGGCCAACCGGTTGCGCACAGTCCTCGACGCCATCGTGCACTCCCCCGAACGCACCGCTGGTGACCTGTTGGGAACCCTCGCGCGCCACCGCGATCCGATCTCGGACGTGGCCTACTGGCGTGCGGTGCTCACCGACCTACCGTTGGAGCTGCCGCTGCCGACGGATCGTTCTCGTCGGGTTTCGTCGGAAGGTAGTGATTCATCGCCTGCCGCACATGCGGTGGGGCAACCATCCGGCCTGGCTTCCCTCGCCGAATCCGCCGATTGCAGTGTCGGTCGCCTCACGAAGCGGCCCGGACGGGTGAACTTCACTGTTCCCGCCGAGGTGTGCCGACGGGTGCGCGACACCGCCCGCGCCTGCGACACCACGGCGTTCAGCGTTGTGTATGCGGCGTTCGCGACGCTGCTGTCACGCCTGTCGGGCACCGACGACATCGTCATCGCAGCTCCGTACTCTTCTGCCGCCCACCGCGTACTGCGTCTGCGCATCCTCGGCGCGGTCGAGTTCGAGCGCCTTCTGGCTGACGCATCTTTGGTCGTCGACGAAGCCATGGCGCGACCGGGGATGGCTCCCGATGAGATGGTGGCGCTGCACTCCGCCCACGCAGGCCACTGCGCCCCGCACCCCAGCGAATCCGAGTCGACGGTAAGCCCTCGCGCGGCGGCACCTCACCCGCTGCTTCGCGTCATGATCCGTCCGGCCACCACCCGTCACAGTGACGAGACCTCTTTCGATCTGACGTTGTCGGTCGACACCGACGAGATGGACAACCACACCGAACCCGCCGACATCGGCGCCCAGTTCGATTACGACACAGCTCTATTCGATCCGCAGACCATCGATTCCTTCGCCGAGCGCTTGGTTCGCCTCCTCGCGGCCGCCGTCGAGAACCCGAAAACCCCTGTCGGTGACTTGCCGATTCTCAGCACCGCCGAACACACGGCACTGCTCACCCGCCCCATCACCGAGGCACCGACTTCGCTGTTCCCCGACCTGGTCGCCCAGGGCGCAATTCTCGGACCGGATCGGATCGCGATCCGCCACAACGGTCACTCGACAACCTATGCCGAGCTGACCGAACACACCGCACGCCTGGCCCACGAACTCATCGCCCACGGCGTCGGCCCGGAAACCTCTGTCGCCGTGGCACTTCCGCGCTCCTACGAAATGGTCGCCGCCGCTGTCGCGATCAGCACGGCAGGCGGTGCGTTCGTGCCGATGGACCCGGCCAACCCCGCCCAGCGCCTGCACCACCTCGTCACCGATTCAGGCGCCACGATCGGCATCACCGTCGGCGCCTACCTCGATCATCTCCCCACCGACGTCACGTGGCTGGTCCTCGACGACCCCGCTTTCGCCGAGTCGTGCGCCGCCCGGTCGAGTGCCCCGATCACCGACCGCGACCGCCGTACCCCGCTGCGCGTCGACCACCCGGCCTACATCATCTACACCTCCGGTTCCACAGGCCTGCCCAAGGGCGTCACAGTGACGCATGCCGGCCTGGGCCCGCTGGTCGCCGAGGCGGTCGAGCGCTACCGCCTCGAGCCGAATCACCGCTTCCTGCATATCTGTTCACCCTGGTTCGACCCGTCGGTGCTCGAGTGGCTGTGCGCCTTCTCGACCGGCGCGACCTTGGTGGTCGTGGGCTCCGACATCATGGGTGGGGTCGAACTGGCCGACCTGCTCGCGGCCGAGGAAGTGACACACGCGATCATCACCCCGGCCGTGCTCGGCACCCTCGATCCCACCGGCCTGGACGCCCTGGTGTCCCTGTCGGTCGGCGGTGACGTGACCACACCGGAACTGCCGGCGAAATGGCAAGGCCCGCACCGTCGCTACCTCAACGGATACGGCCCCACCGAGACCACGATCATCTCCACTTACGCCGAACTGGCTGCGGGACAACCGATCACGATCGGCACCCCGGTGCGCGGCACCCATGCCGTGATCCTCGACGCGCGCCTGAATCCGGTCGCACCGGGTGTCACGGGTGAGCTGTATCTGGCTTCCCCGGCCCTTGCTCGCGGTTACCGCAACCAGCCGGTCACCACCTCGGCCCGTTTCGTCGCCGACCCGTGGGGTGCCCCCGGTAGCCGCATGTATCGGACCGGTGACCTGGTTCGTCTGCGCACGACCGGCGACCTCGAGTACGTGAGCCGCGCCGACACCCAGCTGAAGGTGCGTGGTTTCCGCATCGAACCGGGCGAGATCGATGCCGTGCTGACCGGGCACACCGACGTCGAGTGCGCCGTCACCGTCGGCAGGCGCACGCCCGCCGGATCGACCACCCTCGCGTCGTATGTGCTTGCGGCACAGGGCACCACCCCCGATCCGACGGACCTGATCGACTACGCGGTACGCCATCTGCCCGCCCATGCGGTGCCCTCGGCGATCGTGGTCCTGGATGCCTGGCCGTTGACCTCCAACGGCAAACTCGATCGCAGTGCCCTGCCTGACCCGATCACCGTCACCGCGGCGACCACCGCGCCGATGGGTGCGATGCAGACCCGCCTGGCCGAGCTGTTCGCCCGCGTGCTCGGGGTGTCGTCGGTGGGGGCGGACGAGTCGTTCTTCGCGATCGGTGGCGACAGCATCCTGTCGATCCAGCTGGTGTCGCTGGCCCGCACCGCGGGCATCACCTTCTCCACCCGAGACGTTTTCGAGCACCGCACCGTGGCCGCCCTGGCCCGGGTCGCGACCACCGACGGCCCGGCCACGATCACCCTGGCCGAACTCCCCGGCGGCGGTGTCGGCGAAGTTCCGCTGACCCCCGTGCTCACCGAATTCCTGACCACCGGGTCCAGTGACCGCTTCGCCCAGACGATGGTGCTGGCCCTGCCCGACGGCATCGACCGTGCCGGTTTGGTCGCCACCATCGCCGCCGTCGTGGCGCGCCACGACATGTTGCGTGCCAGGCTGCGCGGTCTCGACGGTGGATGGCAGCTCGAGGTGCTGGAACCCCACGCGGTGCCGATCGACGCGCTGATCGGCGAGATCGAAGCGGGCGACGACCTCACCGGCATCGGTACCCGGGCGATGAATGCCGCGCTGACAACACTGGATCCGGCGGCGGCCCGCATGATCGCGTTCACCTGGGTTCGTGGCAACGGCGGCGGGGACGTGCTCGCGGTGGCGGCGCACCACTACGTCATCGACGGCGTCTCGTGGCGCATCCTGCTGCCCGACCTGATCCTGGCCTGGGCGCAACACAGTGCCGGACAGCCGATCGCGCTGCCGCCGGTCGGCACCTCGTTCCGGCGCTGGGCACACGCACTGACCACCGTGGACCGCACCGCCGAACTGCCCTACTGGCAGCGCGCTCTCGCGACCGCCGACCCGCTGCTCGGTGCCCGTGCCCTCGATCGCACGGTCGACACCGAGGCAACCACGCGCTCGATCACCGTGCAGATCCCATCCGAGGTGACCGACCCACTGCTCACGACATTGCCCGCCCTGTACCGGGCCGGCGCCGACCACGGGCTGCTCGCCGCACTCGCGCTCGCGGTGCGGGTATGGCGCGCCCGTCGCGGCGTCGACGCCCCCGCGTTGCGGCTGCGGCTCGAGGGCCACGGCAGACAGGAAGACGTCGTCCCCGGCGCCGACCTCACCCGCACGGTCGGCTGGTTCACCACCGTGTACCCGGTCGCGCTCGACCTGTCGGAACTGCGACCGGCGAGTTTCGACGACGAAGCGCTCGCCGCGACGATGCGCACGATCAAGGAACAACTGCTCGCCGTGCCCGACAACGGCATCGGTTTCGGGCTGCTGCGCAGCGCCGGGCACCTCCCGGCCGAATCGGTGGCCCAGATCGGATTCAACTACCTCGGTCGCGCGGTGACCACCGGCCCCGCCGACGGCGACTGGCTGCCCACCGACGACCTCGGTGACATCGACGTCGACCACGACCCCGCCCTGCCCGCGAACGCTGTCCTCGACATCAACACCATCGCGGTCGCGACCGACACCGGGCTACGCCTGCAAGCCGACTTCCGGTACGCCACCGGCATTCTCGACGAAGCCGAGGTTCGGGAACTGGCCGACATCTGGTCGGACTGGCTGACCGCACTCGCCGATCACACCCGGCACCCACAGGCGGGTGGACCGACCCCGTCCGATGTCCCGCTGGTCCAGGTGTCGCAAACCGAACTCGACACCTGGCGGCGCGAGCACCCCGGGCTGTCGGACGTGCTGCCGCTCTCCCCGCTACAGCATTCGCTGCTCGCGCTGGGCGACATGCTCGAGGAATCGGTGCACGCCTACGTCATCCAGCTCATGGTCGACCTCACCGGCGAACTCGACGTCGACCGATTGCGTCGCGCCGCGGCCGCGGTCCTCACCCGGCACGCGAACCTGCGCTCGGCATTCGTCACCACTCCCGACGGCACGCCCGTGCAGGTGATCGCCGACAACGTCGAAGCACCGGTGCGGGTGGTCGACACGACCGACGCCGAGCTCGCCGCTCTGCTCGCCACCGACCAGGCGGCCGGATTCGATCCGGCGGTCGCGCCGCTGCTGCGATTCACGGTGTACCGCACCGGTTCCGGACGCAACCGCCTGGTGCTGACCGGGCACCACATCCTGCTCGACGGCTGGTCCATGCCGTTGCTGATGAAGGAACTGCTCGTCCTCTACACCACCGGTGGTGACGCGAGCGTCCTGCCCGAGGTGCGTCCCTACCGCGACTACCTGGACTGGCTCAGCCGCCAGGACCGGACCGTCGCCGAACAGGCGTGGTCGGAGCTGCTACACGGGGTCGAGCCGACCATGCTCGCTCCGGAACTGACCTGGCCACGGCCCACCGGAACCGGTTACGGGCTGTGCGAGTTCGACCTCGACGCCACCGCGACCGCCGCGCTCACCACCTTCGCCGCGTCGACCGAGGTCACCGCCAATACGGTGTTCCAGACCGCGTGGGCGCTGGTCGTCGCCGCGAGTACCGGTCGCGACGACATCGTGTTCGGCGCCACCGTGTCCGGCCGCCCACCGCAACTCGACGGTGTCGGCGACATGATCGGCCTGTTCGTCGACGCCGTCCCGGTGCGCGTGCGCATCGACGGCGATGTCGGCGAGGTGATCCGCGCGGTGCAGACCGAGCAGGCCACCCTGCTCGACCACCATCACCTCGGGCTCGGCGCCATCCAAAGGGTCGCCGGCCGGGGCGAATTGTTCGACACCATGCTGGCGTTCGAGTCCTACCCCGTCGATGTCGAGGGTCTGCAGCAGGCCGGTGGAGCGCTCGACGGTCTGCGCATCGACGACCTGCAAGGCGCCGACCACACCCACTACCCGATCACCGTCCTGGTCTTCCTCGGCGCCCGCACCCGGGTACAGGTCAAATACCGGCGCGACCTCGTGTCGGACGAGGTGGCGCGCGCCGTCACCGACCGCCTGCGCACCGCCCTGTCCGAGGTGACCGCCACGGGGACGATCGCGTCTGATCGAGGTGCCGATCCCGGTCTGTCGGTGGGCGCGATCGATATCGTGACGAAGCTCGGCGCGAACCCGACCGACCCGATCACCCGCTCCCGCTTTTGGCGCACCACCCTCGCCGACCTACCCGGCCGTCTCACCCTGCCCACCGAAGCGTTGATCGACACCGGCGGCGACCTCCACACCACCGAGCATGTCCACACCGCTGACCTGGCCACACCGGTGCGGCGCATCGAAGCGCATCGCGCCACCACCCGCCGTCCGACCGACACCGGTGCAGAATTCGAATCCCACCACCGCGCGACCGGCCGGCGCGTGGCCGGTGCCGAGCCGGAGGTCGCACCCGACCACCGCACGATCGGTACGGCGACAACGCACCGAGATCTGCGGCGGCTGGCCGACAGTGCGGGCGCCGGTTGGTCCAGCGCGATCAGCGCCGCGGTGTCGATGCTGATCGCACGGCTCACCGGCTCCGACGACATCGTGCTCGACACCTCGGACCTACTGCTGCGCACCCACATCGACCCCACCGAACCATTCGGCACGCTGCTCGACCGCGTGCACCGGGCCGAGACCCGGGCGCTCGCCCACTCCGGCATCCCGGTCGAGGACCTCACCCATCTGCTCGGCGCCGACCACGGCTCGCTGGGACAGTTCCGCCTCGAACTGCGCAATGCTGTGCGCCCGGACGGTGCTTCGACGGTGCCGTCGGCCGAGGCACGCGATCTCACGGTGGTGGTGACCGAATCGAGCACCGGAATGTCTGTCGGCGTCGACGGCCCGGGTGTCGAGGTGTCTTCGGCGACGGTGCTGGCGCACCGCCTGGTCGGTCTGCTCACCGACATCACCCGCCGTCCGGGTGTCCCGGTGGGTGATCTGTCGGTCGGGGTGCGGGGCGAGGACCACCTGCTCGCGCGCATCGGCACCGGGCCACGCCACCGCGCCGCACGTACCCTCGCCCAGCTCCTCGTCCGCGGCACCGGCTTCGGGCAACGCCGAATCGCTGTGCGCGACAACGGAAACGATTACACCTACGGCACGCTCGACGCCGATTCCTCCCGCTTGGCGCGGGTCCTGATCAGCGAAGGTGTCGGTCCCGAGATCGTCGTCGCCTGCGCCATTCCCCGCTCCTACGAGGCGATCCTCGCGCTGTGGGCGGTTGCGAAAGCGGGCGGGGTGTATCTGCCCGTCGACCCGAACTACCCCGACGACCGCATCCGGCACATGCTCACCGACTCCGGCGCCGCGGTGGGCATCACCGTCACCGCGCATGCCCGTGTTCTGCCGGAATCGGTGCGGCCCTTGATCATCGACGACCCGGCCGTGCGCGCCCGGACGGCGGCGTGCGCGTCGACTCCCGTGCGTGACCGGCACCGCCGCAGGCCCCTGCGTCGCGACAACACCGCCTACCTGATCTACACCTCCGGTTCCACCGGCACCCCGAAGGGCGTGTGCGTCACCCACACCGGGCTGGCCGCCCTGGTGTCGCATTCGGCGAACCTGATGCGCCTGCGTCACGACGACCGCATGCTGCACGTATGTTCACCCAGCTTCGATCAATCGATCGAGGAGATCACCACCGCCTTACACCGGGGCGCCACCCTGGTCATCGCACCCCCCGACACCCTCGGCGGCACCGAACTCGACGAGCTGCTACGCACCGAACACGTCACCCACACGATCATCACCCCGGCACTGCTCAGCACCCTCGATCCCGCCGGGCTACCCGACCTGCGGTGCGTGTCGGCCGGTGGTGAGGCCGTGGCACCGGAACTGTTGTCCGCGTGGGCATCCGGACGCACATTCCTCAACGGATACGGACCGACCGAGGCCACCATCGGTGCCACCTACACCGTCCTGCACGCCGGTGAGCGCATCACCATCGGCAGCCCCGTCCCCGGTATGCGGGCACTCGTCCTGGACGCCCGGCTGCGGCCGGTGCCCGTCGGTGTCACCGGGGAGCTGTACCTGACCGGGCCCGGCCTGGCGCGTGGTTACGGCGGTCGCGGCGCGACCACCGCCGAACGTTTCGTGGCCTGCCCGTGGAGCGAGACCGGTGCACGCATGTACCGCACCGGTGACCTGGTGCGCTGGGTGCACAAGGACCGCTACGAGCTGGAATACCTGGGCCGCAGCGACTTCCAGATCAAGATCCGTGGCTTCCGCATCGAACCCGGCGAGGTCGATGCAGTGCTGGTGCGGCACCCGCAGGTGAGTTTCGCCCTCACCCTCGGCACCGAGAACCCGGCCGGCGAGACGGTCCTGGTGTCCTACGTGACCGGTCGCGCCCCCGATGCCGGTGCCCTGACCCGATGGGCGGCGACGCTGTTGCCCGCGCACATGGTGCCCGCGGCGGTGGTCGTGCTCGATCGTGTTCCGGTGTCGGCCACCGGCAAGATCGACCGGACAGCGCTGCCCGCACCCGAATTCGTCAGCCGCCGCTACCGGGAGCCGTCCGCCGGGCCCGAGCGCACGGTCGCCGCGATCTTCGCCGAGGTCCTCGGCGTCGAACGAGTCGGTGCCGACGACAACTTCTTCGACCTCGGTGGCAACTCCCTGCTCGCCACCCGCCTGGCGGCACGGCTGAGCGCCGCGGTCGGTACCCGGGTGCCGGTGCGGTCACTGTTCGCCGCACCGACAGTCGCCGGATGCGCCGCGGCGATCAGCGCCTCGGCGCAGGCGCAGACCCGGCCCGCGCTGTGCGCCCAGGCACGGCCGGCGCGCATTCCGCTCTCGCCCGCCCAGCAGCGCATGTGGTTTTTGAACCGGTTCGACACCGGGACCGCCGCGTACACCATTCCCGTCGTCTTGCGACTGACCGGTGCGCTCGATACCGCCGCGCTGGTCGCCGCGTTCACCGATGTCGTCGCCCGCCACGAGATCCTGCGCACGGTGTACCCGATACTCGATCAGGCACCGGCGCAGGTCGTCCTACCGGTCGACCATCCCGACGTGCCACGGTTGGTGCTCGCACCTGACACGACGAACCCGAATGCCGCCGTCGCAGAACTGGTTTCGGCGCCCTTCGACGTGACCACCGAGGTGCCGTTGCGCGCCGCTCTGTTCGACACCGGCGACGAACACATCCTCGCCGTCGCCGTGCACCACATCGCCGGTGACGGTTTCTCCGGTGGCCCGCTCACCCGCGATCTGGTCCTGGCCTACGGTGCCCGCGTCGACGGTCACGCCCCCACCTGGACGCCACTGCCCGTGCAGTACGCCGACTACGCCATCTGGCAGCAGAACCTGCTCGGCGGCGAAACCGACCCCACCTCCACCGCCGCCATCCAGCTCGCCTACTGGCAGCGCGAGCTGGCGGATCTGCCCGACCAGCTCGAGCTGCCCCGTGACCGCCCGCGCCCCCCGGTCCAGACGTATGCCGGTGGCCGGGTGCCGTTCACCCTCGACGCCGCCACCCACACCGCCCTGACCGAACTGTCGCGCACCCACGGCGCGACCCTGTTCATGGCCGTGCACACCGCCTTCGCCGTGGTGCTGTCCCGTCTGTCGGGCAGCACCGACATCGCCATCGGCACACCCGTCGCCGGTCGCGGCGACGCGGTGCTCGACGACCTGATCGGCATGTTCGTCAACACCCTCGTCTTCCGCACCCACGTCGACCACCACGTCAGCTTCACCGACCTGCTCACCCGGCAACGCGACATCGACCTGCAGGCCTTCGCCCACGCCGACATCCCGTTCGAACGGCTCGTCGAGGTCCTCAACCCCGCCCGATCCACCGCCCGGCATCCGCTGTTCCAGGTCGGGTTGTCGTTCCAGAACCTCGGACAGGTCCGGATGGAGCTGCCCGGTGTCGGCGTCAGCTCGGTGGAACTGGATCGCGAACTGTCCCAGTTCGATCTGCACCTGATCGTCGCCGACCGCTACAGCGCCGACGGTGCCCCGGCCGGTATCAGCGGGTACTGCACCTACGCCACCGACCTGTTCGACGCGGCCACCGTCGCGGGATTCCTCGACCGGCTCACCCGCCTGCTCTCGGCGGTACTCACCGACCCGAACCGGCCCCTGCACACCGTCGACCTGCTCGACCCCGCCGAACGCACCCGTGTCCTGCACACCTGGAATCACACTGTGCGACACGGCGATCCGGCCGCCACCCTGGCCTCGCTGCGTGCGGCCACCGTCCGGTCCACCCCGGACGCGGTCGCCCTGGTCGCCGACGGTGCGCGCTGGACCTTCGCCGAACTCGACGCCCGGGTCAACCGGTTGGCCCGCCATCTGGTCGCCGCCGGTGTCGGGCCGGGAACACGGGTCGCGCTCGCGATGCGCCGCTCGGTGGACCTGGTCGTCGCGATGTACGCGGTCACGGCCACCGGTGGTGCGTACGTGCCCGTCGACCCCGACCAACCGCAGGCACGCACCCGCTACATCCTCGACACCGCGGCTCCACTGCTGACCCTCACCCAGGCCGACACCTGGCTCGCCGCGACCGGTTCGCACGATGCCGTGCCGGTCGAGCAGCTGGATCTGGGCGGCTACGCACCGCAACCGCTCGTGGACACCGAACGGATAGCCCCCGTCCGGGCAACCGACACCGCCTATGTGATCTTCACATCGGGATCGACCGGCCGCCCCAAGGGTGTCGCCGTACCGCACGCCGCGATCGTCAACCAGTTGCGGTGGAAGACCAGCGAATTCGGTCTCCGCGCCGACGATGCCGTGTTGCTGAAGACCGCCGCGACCTTCGATCTGTCGGTGTGGGAGTTCTGGTCGACCGCGGTGAGCGGTGGGCGCATCGTGCTCGCGTCCGCGGGCGGACACCGCGACCCCGCCTACCTGGCGGAGTTGATGCGCACCGAGAACGTCACCACTCTGCACGCCGTGCCCTCGATGCTCGATGCCCTGCTCACAGGGGAACTGCCCAGCTCGCTGCGCCGCGTCCTCGCCATCGGTGAGGCATTGCCGGTGTCCCTGGCGCGCCGCATCCAGACCGCGGCGCCGCAGGCTGCGCTGTTCAACGTGTACGGACCCACCGAGGCCGCCGTGTCGATCACCAGTCACCGCGTGACTCCGCGCGACACCACCACCGTGCCGATCGGCCGACCCATCCACAACAGCCGAATCTACGTTCTCGACGCGCACCTGAACCCTGTTCCCACCGGAGTCACCGGTGAGTTGTACCTGGGCGGAACACAATTGGCCACCGGATACCTCGCCCGCCCCGACCTCACCGCCGAACGGTTCGTCCCCGACCCCTTCACCCCGGGCGAACGCATGTACCGCACCGGCGACCTCGCGGCCTGGACCGCCGACGGCGAACTCGACTACCGAGGTCGCACCGACTTCCAGACCAAGATCCGTGGCTTCCGCATCGAGCTCACCGAGATCGACTCGGTCCTCACCGAGCATCCCGATGTGGCGTCCGCCGTCACCCTCGGCCGCGCCAACCAGACCGGCGAAACCGTGCTGGTGTCCTATGTTGTTGCCGTACAGGGCAAGACGGTCACCGTCGAACGGCTCACCGAGTGGGCCGCCCACCAGCTGCCCGCCCACATGATGCCCGCGGCGATCGTGGTCCTGGACCGGATTCCGCTCACCGCACACGGCAAACTCGACCGCGATGCCCTGCCCGCACCGACGTTCGCCACCCGCACCTACCGTGCGCCGGCCGGTGCGGTGGAGCAGGCGGTGTGCGCGGTCTTCGCCGACGTACTGCGCCTGGACCGGGTCGGCATGGACGACCACTTCTTCGAACTCGGCGGCACCTCACTGCTGGCCACCCGACTGGCCGCCCAGCTCGGCGACGCGCTCGCCGCGACCGTCCCCGTCACCTGGATCTTCACCGCCCCCACCCCCGCCGGGATCCTCACCGCGCTACGGGCGGCCGGGACGGACTCCACCGGCTCCGACACCGCCTTCGACATCCTGCTCCCGTTGCGTACCACCGGCACCGGCGAACCCTTGTTCTGTGTGCACCCCGTCAGCGGCCTGGCCTGGTCGTTCGGTGGTCTCACCGCACACCTGGACCGACCCGTCTACGGTCTGCAATCACCGGCGCTGAGTTCCACGGAGCCGCTGCCGGATTCGATCGAACAATGGGCACTGCTCTGCCTCAAGCACCTGCGCGCGGTCCAACCCGAAGGGCCCTACCACCTGCTCGGCTGGTCGCTGGGTGGCGTGATCGCCCACGCCATGGCGGTGCAACTGCAGGAAGACGGGGAACAGGTGGCGCTGCTCGGCATGCTCGACAGCCGCCTCACCAGCGCCTCACCCGCGACGGCCGGCGAAGCCACCGCCGCCGACCTGCTCGGCGGGTTCGCCGCAGCCGGCGACGACGTCGACGCACAGGCCCTGGCCCGCCAACTGTGCGCGCTGTCGGCACCCGACGTGCCCGTCGACGAAGCACGCGTCGACCGGATCATCGACGGTGCGACCACCTCCATCGCACTCGACGCCGCCTACCGCCCCCGCCTCTTCCACGGCCCCCTCACCTACTTCACCGCCACCGACGACCCGACCGGCGCCACCGGCGCGACGTCGTGGGCGGACGCGGTCACCGGAACGGTGCACAACCACCCGATCGCAGCCACCCACTGGCGAATGACCGAACCCGCCGCCCTCGCCGAAATCGCCCGGACCCTGCGTCGGCTCGACGAATAGCCGTCACGGGATCAACACGAGGCGACCGGTGAGCCCGCCGGCGGCGAGGCGGGAGTGGGCCTGTGCGGCGGCGTCGAGCGGCAGAGTCGCGGCGACACGGGTGGTGAGTTCGCGGGCGGCGAGGCGCGCGAGCCCCGCCCCGTCGGCGTGGATCCATTCGTGCTGAACCGTGATGCCACGCAACGGAATCGGATCGCCGCCACCGACCACGGTGACGAACCGGCCACGATTGCGTACCGCGGCCAAGGCCCGGCCGCCCAGGCCGGCGGTGTCGAGGGCGCCGTGCACACCGCCGGGAACCGAGCGGCGAACCTCCGCGATCAGATCGGCATCGCGTGCGACGGTCCATTCCGCACCGATCGAGCCGAGAAACTCCGCGTCGGAACCCTGGGCGACCACCCGAAGTCCCTGCTGCGCCGCGATTTCCACGGCGAACCCGCCGACGGCACCATTCGCGCCGGTCACCAACAGGGTGTCGCCCGGTGCCAACCCGAGCAGATCGAGAGACTGCGTGGCGGTCAGGCCGTTGAGCGGCAGCGTCGCCGCCTCGACGTCCGAGAGCCTGGATGGAGTCGGCGCCACCGCGCCCACATCGAGAACCACGTACTCGGCATAGGTACCGACGGACACATCCAGCAGGTCACGCAGACCGATCACCCGCTGCCCTTCCGAGAATTCCGGCACTCCCGGACCGAGCCGGTCGACCACGCCCGCGACGTCCCATCCGATTCCGGTGACCTCCCGCACCGCCATCAGCCCGGCCTCGACCAGGGCGCCCGCCCGCGTGACCAGGTCGACCGGATTCACCGTCGCCGCCCGCACCCGGATCCGGACCTGCCCGACACCGGGCTCGGGAACCGGCACCTCGACCAGCCGCAACACTTCGGGGCCACCGTAACCGTGAGCGACAACGGCCCGCATCGTCTGTACATCGTTCATGCACACCACTATTGGAGAGCTACACTCCACCGGGAAGTACGCACTTCGAAGTGCCCACCGCACGCGGAGGTTCCCCCATGCCCACCCGTACCGCAGCACAACTGCGCGCCGAACGCAGCGCCGCCTACGACGCCTACCTCGCCGAATGTCCCGCGCGCAGACTGCTGGACCGGATCTCGGACAAATGGGTGAGCCTGGCCGTCAATGCTCTGGCCGACGGCCCCCAGCGCTACAGCGACCTGCAACGCCGATTGGCCAGCGTGAGCTAGAAGATGCTCACCCAGACCCTGCGAAACCTGGAACGCGACGGCTTGATCACGCGCACAGTGCGACCGAGCGTCCCGGTGCGCGTCGACTACCAGCTCACCGAGCTCGGTCATTCCTTGCTGCCGGTGATGCAGGCGGTGAAAACCTGGGCCGAACAACATATGGACGAAGTCGAGCACGCGCGCTCCACCTACGAAGCCCGAACTCCCGGCGAGGCGTGACCGCTCAGATCTGGTGTGACCAGGCGATGAAGAACAGCGTGCCCGCCGCCGTGAGCAGCACGGCGAGCGGGACCGGCCACCACGACCGGTGACCGCCCAGAACGGTGTGGATCAACCTGACCTGTAACCGCCCCAGTGCCGCGACCACGGCTAGGAACAGTGGTGCGAGGACCACCGCGAGCAGCGCGTGCACCGCCCACGCGCCGACCAGAGTCGGCCCACCCCAGGCATTCCGGTATCCGTCACCCACCAGCAGCGGGTAGGCCAGACCGCGAACGAGCACCAGCACGCTCAGCAGCACCAGGAACCACCCGACGACACCCACCCCCGCCGACAGCACCGAATGCACCAGGCAGCGTGGCAGCGACACACCGTGAGCACCCACCGGTTCCCGCAGCATCCGCCGCGCCACCCGCACCCGGGTACGGACGCGGGTGAAAGCCAGCGGCACCGCGACCAGCTCGAAGCTCGCCGAGCGGGCCGCCGCGGCGATCACCGCAGAGCCCCCGAGGCGGCGAGGTCGTCGAAGAGCAACTGGTCGACCGGCGGAACCAGATCCCGGTCGCCGAAACCGAACCACGCCAGCGCCTCGATCTCGCTGCTCGCCGTCAGCACACCCCGGTACTCGGCGGTGTAACAGGCCATCCGCACCACGGTGTTCTGGTCGTGGGAGACATGTGCCTCATAGGTGCCCACATGGACCGCGGTCTCGGCCGACAACTCCACGGTCAGTTCCTCGGCCACCTCACGCACCAGCGTCTCGAGATCCGTTTCCGCGCCCTCGCGTTTGCCGCCGGGGATGTAGAAGACATCCTTGCCGCGCGGCCGGGCACACAGGATGCGCCCGTTGTCGATCAGGACCCAGGCCACGGTGTCGATCAGCTGCCGAATCGGAGACTCCACGGCCCGCAGCCTAACCCCACCCGGGCCCGCCGGGCGCGTCCGTGCGGCTCAATGCCCAGGCAGTACGCAGGCGGTGTCCAAGCCGAGGACCCGGTTGAGGCGGCCGAAAGCCAGCCACGAACCGATGCTCATGCTCAACTCGACCACCTCGGGCTGGGTGTAGTGGGCGAACATGCGGGCCCAGAAGTCGTCGTCGAGACCGTGATGATCGGTGGCATAGCGCTCGGCGTATTCGGCCGCCAAACGGGTTCGCTCGTCGAACCGGTCGGTGTCGCGCCAGTCGGTGACCGCGTCGGCGAACTCCGGTTCGACCTTCACCCCGTCGCGTTCGGTGCGCCAGTCCTGACAGAACAGGCACCCGTTGATCTGGGCGATGCGCAACCGGGCCGCCTCGAACTCCCGCAGCCCGAGCGTGGAGTGCTCGTACACCGACAGCGAGAACGCCGCGGCCGCGACACCGATGCCGGGCACCATCTCGCCCCACACATACCCGATGGGATCCTTGCCCTGCGGCACGTCGATGATCATGGGCTCTTCCTTCCGAGTTTGCCGACCGCGGCGCGCAGCGGAACCTCGAGCGCGTCGTAGAGACCTGGTTCGGCGGCAACCAGCCAGTCGATCGCGTTGACCAATCTGCCCACCGCCGTCGCGTTTCCGCCCGCCGCCCGGTTACCGCCCTCGTCGGTGGCGGTCACATTCACCTCGATGCGCGGGCTGCCCTCGATGATCACCCGGTGCGCGCCCTCGCCGTCGGGTGGCGAGGGCCAGTCCGGTGCGCAGTCCGGGTGGATACGGGTGACGTGTTCGATGACGATGCGCGCCTCGCCCTCGACGATGCCCTGCACCTCGAAGCGCACCGCCCCCTGCGTGCCCGCTGCGAACTCACCCATCCGCACCGTCTGCACAGTGGCATCGAGTGCGCGCCGCTCGACGGTCTCGCGGATGTCGTCCAGTTCCACGTCCAGTGCCCTGGCCAGCAACCGGATCTGCCCGCCCCACACCATCGTCGGCACCGAGGGCAACAGCATCGGTGGCTGATAGTCCATCGGTTGCCCCATCCCTACCAGGTAGCGCACGGAGTCGGGTTGGTCGTAGGTGGAGTAGTCGAAGATCTCCTGGCAGCGCACCACATCCAGGGTGCCCGCGAGCCCGCTGATCAGCACCGGCAGTACGTCGTTGCCCCAGCCTGGGTCGACGCCGGACACGAACAGCGAACCACCGCCGTCCTCGATCGCCGCCAGCACCGGGTCACGGATCTCGGCCGGCGCGTTGCGCGGGTCGTAGAGGGCGTAGAGCGCGGGCGTCACGACGACGGCCCCGGCACGGATCGCGCGCACGATGTCGGCGAGCGCGTCGTCGGGCCGGATATCGCCGGATGCCGCGTACACCACCGCAGGGGGCCGGGCCGCGAGTACAGCGTCGATGTCGTCGGTGGCCCGCACGCCGAGTTCGGTGTCGAGACCTGCGAGTTCACCGGCATCGCGGCCGACCTTCGCGGGGTCGTGGACGAGCACCGCGGAGAGTTCCAGCGCCGGATGAGCGGTGACGCAACGGATGGCCGCGCGACCGACATTGCCGGTGCCCCAGACGATCGTGGGGATCATCGCCTCACCGTAGCAAGCGCTTGGTTCGCCCGTGGTGGATCGCGAAACCGGATTCGAGCGAGCGCCCCGGTGTGATGGTGTGCCGATTACTCGACGCGCACGGTGAGGTCGTTGCCGATCGCTGTGGCGAGCCGCTCCACGGCCGCACCCAATGCTCGCTTCGGCAACCGAGCGCCGTCGAACGGCGTGACCACCACCTGCTCACCCTGCTGCTCCCAGGTACCCGCGATCCGGCCGCCCACCAGCACTAGCGGTGAGATCCAACCGGCCGTCCTGCTGACCTTCGCCCGATGCTCGGCCGCCAGGAGCGCGGTGTCGCCGGTGCCGGGGCCGAGAACGTACTGGTCGAACGGCCCGAGCAGATGGATCGCGTCATCCGGGGTCGCGGCCATGAGTTCGTCGACGAATTCGGTGAGCAGCCATCCTTTTCGGCCTTCCACTTCGATCTCGGTCACCTCGTCGCCCAGTGCCGCGAACCATCCGCGCACCACCGTCTTACGCAAGCTGTTGCGGCTGAGCCAAGCATCGAAGGATTCCGGCGTCGCCGGACCGTACGCGCCCAGATATGCCCGGATCAACCCGGGCGCCGCCACGTCCGGCTCCGGTAGGCCGGACCAGTCCGCCACCAGATTCCCCGGCGAAGTGAAGGTGATCTTCGTGCCACGCATCGGCCCGTGACACAACGCCCCCTGCCACGCCAACGGCTTGAGCACCGCACCCCACCCCGACCGCAACTGCTCACCCAGATGCCCGAACCCCGGCTCGGCAAGCACAGCCTCCACCAACTCCTCGCGCGTGAGCACCCGCTCGGCCAGCACCCCCGACACCACCTCCACCAACGCCGCCACCTGCTCCGGAGTGGCCCCGAACGTCTTGACCCACGACGCCTTCTCCCACGTCCGAGCCGACCCCATCAACGCCAACGCCGCCGCGGCCTGCCCCGGCACCATCGCATGCAATGTCCCCCGCATCGCCCACGTCTTCATCAGCCCACCCACCGAGAGCCCTTCCCCCACAGCCCCCGCCACCCCACCCCGCACCGCGACAGCCGTCTCCGCCGCCGACCCCACCTGCGCCTGCACCCCCACCAACCGCCCAACGATCTCCTCGACACCTCCACCACCCCGAGGTGCCACGAACTGCCGCCCCAACCGCCACGCGAAGACCTGATCCCACCCGACACTCACCATGCGCACCAACCTCTTTCATCGACGGTCCCGATCCCAATCTCAGCAGAGGGGTCCGACAACCTGTCGGCCCACCACATACAGTGGAAGGCGCCGGTGCAGCACACGAATAGGGGACACGGATGAGCCATGCGGGAACAGGCATCGTCACCGAGTCCGCGCCTTATCCGACTCGTTGCATCGAATGCGGCACGACAACAGTCGCCACCCTGACCGAGGCGCTGGTAGGCACACACCATCGGTGGGACCTGGACGGATGCTGCTCGGCGTGCGGGGCGGTCTGGACGAGCTGCGACGATCCCCCGCAGGCTGATTTTCGCGAAGCGATCCTTGCCGCGAACGGTCCGGTCGTTCTCCGAACCAGGGACTGCGTACCCATCGCGAGTTTGATGCGGACATTGCGTGTCGTGCGTTCTCTCTCGCTGGTGCAGGCGCGGGCGATGGCCGAAGAATTGCGCGGGTCAGGGCTGGAGGGCACGCGGGCTGAGATGGAAACTGTCGCGCGCCCTCTTCGAGGTTCGGGAGTGGTCGTGAGTATCCGGAAACTTCACGAGGTCTAGTGTTCGCCGAGCATTTGCGGACGGCTCCTGGAGGGTCTCGTTCTTGTCGGACATCGATGCGAACATATGTTCGTGTCCGATCCCGCTGCACCGCGCCGCCCACGCATCCAGTCCCGCGACGAGGCGTCGATCCTGCATGCCGATCTGGATTCGTTCTATGCCTCGGTCGAGCAGCGCGATCAGCCGTGGTTGCGGGGCAAGCCGGTGCTCGTCGGTGGTGGGGTGGTGCTGGCCGCCAGTTATGAGGCCAAGGCGTTCGGGGTGCGGACGCCGATGAACGCGGGGCAGGCGTTGCGGGTGTGCCCGCATGCGGTGGTGGTGCCGCCGCGGATGTCGGCCTATGCCGAAGCGAGCAAGGCGGTGTTCGCGATCTTTCACGACACCACCCCGATAGTGGAGGGCATCTCCATCGACGAGGCGTTCCTCGACGTCGGTGGGTTGCGGCGGATCAGTGGGGAACCGGTCGACATCGCCCGAAGGTTGCGCGAACGCATTCGTACCGAGGTCGGGTTGCCCATCTCGGTCGGCATCGCCCGCAACAAGTTCCTGGCCAAAGTCGCTTCCGCCGTCGCCAAACCCGACGGTTTACGCCTGGTCGAACCCGGCGGCGAACTGGACTTCCTGCACCCGCTGCCGGTCGAACGATTATGGGGCGTCGGCAAAGTCACCGCCGCCACCCTGCACGCCAACAACATCACCCGCGTCGGTCAACTCGCCGAACTCGGCGAAGCCCACCTGCGCGCCATCCTCGGCCCGGCCGCCGCCCGCCACCTGTTCGCTCTGTCGTGGGCCCGCGACCCACGCCGCGTGGAAACCGGCAAACGCCGCCGCTCCATCGGCGCCCAACGGGCGCTGGGCCGCCGCCACCGCGAACCCGACGAGATCGCCGCCTACCTCGACGGACTCACCGACCGCCTCGGCCGCCGCCTGCGCGCCGCCGACCGGGTGTGCCGGACAGTGGTGCTGCGCTTGCGTTTCGACGACTTCACCCGCGCCACCCGCTCGCACACCCTCACCGAGGCCACCGACGCCACCACCGCCATCCGTCAGGCCGCACACCGCCTACTCGACACCGCCACACCACTGATCGCCGAGCGTGGCATCACCCTCATCGGCCTGTCGCTGACCAACCTCGACGACGCCGACACCATGCAGCTGACCCTGCCGCTGGAACCACGCGCCGACAACACTCTCGACGCCACCCTCGACGACCTGCGCCGCCGCTTCGGCTCCGCTGCCGTCACCCGCGCGGCCCTGCTCGATCGTGGCGAGGGTCTGTCGGTGCCGCTGCTGCCCGACTGACCCCCGGCACGACATCCCACCCGCACATACGGCATCCTTGCTGCCGGGGGCGTCGGGGTCCTCCCATCCATCCATCACGAAGAGGACTGCCGCAATGCACTACGCGATCATCGGGTTCCTGACCCTCGCCCTGTGGGTGTACTGCCTCGTCGACATCGTCACCAGCCCCGACGACGGCATCCGCCACCTGCCGAAGATGGGGTGGCTGATCGTCGTCGTCCTGCTGCCGACCATCGGCGCACTGCTGTGGCTGTTCGCCGGACGCCCGATCGGTCCGTCGCGCCCGGCGTCCAACACCCGCTTCAGCGAATACGACCGGCCCGGCCGCCACATCGCCACCAACCCCGACGACGACGAGGCCTTCCTGCGCGGCCTGCGCGAGCGCGCCGAACAGCAGCGGCGTGAGGCCCGCAGGCAACAGCAGCAGGACAACGACGAGGTCTGATCACAGGTTGCGTTTGGGCCGTTTGTCCATCAACCGCAGGATCAACGGTGTGAAGATCAACTGCATCGCCAACTCCATCTTCCCGCCCGGTACCACGATGCAGTTGGGCCGCGACATGAACGAGTCGTGCAGCATCGACAGCAGATACGGGAAGTCGATCACCTTCGGATCGGCGAACCGGATCACCACGAAACTCTCGTCGGCCGTCGGGATGCTGCGCGCGATGAACGGATTGGACGTGTCGACCGTCGGCACCCGCTGGAAATTCACATACGTCCGGGAGAACTGCGGGCAGATGTATTTCACGTAGTCGGGCATGCGGCGCAGGATCGTATCGATCACCGCCTCACTGGAATACCCGCGGTGGGTCTTGTCGCGATACACCTTCTGGATCCACTCGAGATTGATGATCGGCACCACCCCCACCAGCAGATCCGTGTGCTGGGCGATGTTCACCGAATCGGTCACCGCCGCACCGTGCAGGCCCTCGTAGAACAGCAGATCGCTCCCCGGCGCGAGATCCTCCCAGGGGGTGAATGTGCCCGCAGGCTGCCCGTAGGGTTTGGCCTCCTCGTCGTCGTGCAGATACTTGCGCACCTGTCCGACACCGGTTTCGCCGTACTCGCGGAACAGCGCTTCGAGCTCCGGCAGCAGGTTCGCGTCCTCCCCGAAATGGGAGAACGTGGTGTTGGCCTGCGCTTCGGCCTCGGCCATCGCCAGTTTCATCTCCGCCCGGTCGTAGCGGTGGAACGAATCGCCCTCCACCACCACCGCGCTGATCCCCTCGCGACGGAAGATCTCCTCGAAAGTGCGTGTCACACTGGTCGTTCCGGCACCGGAGGACCCGGTGATCGCGACGACAGGATGTTTGACCGACATAGGGCGGCTCCTAGGTGCGCTGGTCGTGCTTGGCCGGCCGGAACAGCGAACGCGTCCCGAACAGCGAACTGTCGAAGCTGGGGCCCTCGTCGGGCTCGGTGTGATACCGCTCGACCCGCAACACCTCGTTGCGGGACCCGAAGATGAACGGCACCCGCTGATGCACCTGCGTCGGTGGCACCAGCATCACCCGTTCGTGCCCGGTGGTGGCGGCCCCGCCCGCCTGTTCGACGATGAACGCGATCGGATTGGCGCCGTACAGCAGCGAAACCCGCCCCGGCCGAGCCGGATTGCGGGTATCACGCGGGTACAGATACATGCCGCCCCTGGTCAGGATGTGGAAGGTATCGGCGACCAGGGACGCCACCCAGCGCATGTTGAAATCACGGCCCCTCGGCCCGTCCACCCCCTCCAGGCACTCCTGCACATACCGGCGCACCGGCCGCTCCCAGAACCGTTCGTTGGCGGCATTGATCGCGAAACCCGACGTGTCCTGCGGGATCCGCATGCGCGGGTGGGTGAGCACGAACGCGCCGATCTCCCGGTCGAGGGTGAACCCGTCGACGCCGCTGCCGGTGGTGAGCACCAGCATCGTGGCAGGCCCGTACAGGGTGAACCCCGCGCACACCTGCCGCACACCGGGCTGCAGGAAGTCGGCGTCGCACGGTTCGGCGGTGCCGTCGAGCACCTCCTGCGGTGCGCGCAGAATGCTGAAGATCGAACCCACCGGCAGATTCACATCGATATTGCTCGACCCGTCCAGAGCGTCGAACGCCAGCAGGTACTTGCCGCGCCGCTGGGTGGCCGGCACCGCCAACGCGGTGGCACACTGCTCGGACAGCAAACCCGACAGGTGGCCGGTCCACTGTGTCTGGGCAACCATGATCTCGTCGGTCAACGCGTCGAGACGGTCGCTCGCCGACAGCGGCCCGTCCTCGCGTCCCGGAATCGCCCCGCGCGTCACCTGATTGGCGATGATCTTGGTGGCCGTGGCGACCACATTCACCAGCGCGGAGAATTCCCCCGACGACCCGGGATGCCGGTGTTCCTCCTCGATCGTGTAGCGGGTCAGCGTTTTCAAACTGGTCGGCATGGCGAGGCACCCACCTCCTCGAAAACACTGCTGCCCAACACGTCCTCGGCGCACAACGTGACCAGATCCTCGCGCGACAACGGCCGACCCGCTTCCACCAGTCGCTTCGCCTGGCGCAACCGGCACCGATCGATCGCATTGCGCACACTGCGCGCGTTGGAGAACCGCGGGCGCGTCATCCGCACCGTCAGATACCGGGAGAACGCTTCACGTGCCGCGGCATCGAACACGAAATTCTCCGCCGCCACCATCAGCTCGGCGATGGCGAGCAATTCCTCCTGGGTGTAATCGACGAACTCCAGATGATGCGCCACCCGCGACGACAACCCCGGATTGGCCGAGAAGAACTTGTCCATCCGATCCGGATAGCCGGCGAAGATCACCACCAGATCCGCCCGCTCGTTCTCCATCTCCTGCAGCAGGATCTCGATCACCTCCTGCCCGTAATCACGTTCGTTCTCCGGACGGAACAGGTAATAGGCCTCATCGATGAACAACACCCCACCGGCGGCCTTGGCGATCGCCTCCTTGGTTTTCGGGGCGGTGTGACCGATGAACTGGCCCACCAGGTCGTCGCGAGTCACCGTGTGTACCTTCGGTTTACGGATGTAACCCAGCGCGTGCAGCATCTGCGCCATCCGCAGCGCCACCGTCGTCTTGCCGGTGCCCGGTGGGCCGGTGAAACTCATATGCATCGTCGGGCGCGACGATTCGAGACCGAACCGGCGGCGTGCCCGATCGATCATCAACAGCGCCGCGATCTCACGCACCCGCAGCTTCACATTCGCCAACCCGATCAGCTCGGCGTCCAGCGCGGTCAAGGTCTCGGCCACATCGTGACCGGCCAGATCCTGCGAAAGATCCAGCAACGCATCGGCATCGAGCACTTCCTCGGCCTGCGCCACGTCATCCGCCGGGCGCGACGGCCGGACGTCGGTGACGCCCGGCCGTGGCAACCGGAAACCGTTGGCGGTCCCCTCAGCCCCCATACCGCTGTCCCTGCGGACGTTCGGTGGCATAGGACCGCACGCTGTAGATCTGGCGGCGGTCGGCGCCCTCGGCGCGAGCCAGTTCGAAACCGGGCTCCTCGGCCGGACGCTGCACCAGGAAACTCAGCGCCGTCGTCTGTTTGGTGTAGGTGGCGTCATAGGCGTTGACCCGCACATAGTGGCGCGGAAACGTCGACCGGCAGGCGTTGATCTCGGCGAGCACCCCGTCAGGTTCGTCCAGATCGAACAGCGGCAGACCCCACATCTCCCAGTAGGTGTTGCGCGGATGCGGATCGTCGGTGTACTCGATCGACACCGGCCAGTTGTTGAGCAGCGCGTAACGCACCTGGGCGGCGATCTCGGTGTCGGTGAGTTCGGGCAGATACGAGAACGTCCCGTGTCGCAAATACATGACCGGTCTCCCTACAGGCTCGGCGTCGGCACCGCGTCGGGTGCGTCGGTGGACGTGTAATCGAAGGTGACATCACCCCAGGTCGACAGCGCGACCTCGAGCGGGCGGCACGTCGAGGCCGCCGTCCGCAACACATCGGGGCCCTCTTTGAGCAGGTCGCGGCCCTCGTTGCGGGCCTTGACCACCGCCTCGAGCGCCACCCGGTTGGCTTCGGCGCCCGCCGCGATACCGAGCGGATGACCGATCGTTCCGCCACCGAACTGCAGGATCACATCGTCACCGAACAGGTCGAGCAGCTGATGCATCTGCCCGGCGTGGATACCACCGGAGGCCACCGGCATCACACCGGGCAGGCTCGCCCACTCCTGATCGAAGAAGATGCCGTTGCTCAGCTGCGCCGGAATGTGATTCTCGCGCAAGGTGTCGTAGAAACCGCGGGTCGTCGCTGGATCGCCTTCCAATTTGCCGACCACGGTTCCCGCGTGCAGATGATCCACCCCGATCAGCCGGCACCATTTCGCCAGCACCCGGAAACTCACCCCGTGCGTCTTCTGCCGGGTGAACGTCGAATGCCCGGCCCGGTGCAGATGCAGTAGTACGCCGTTGCGCCGCGCCCACTTCGACATCGACTGCATCGCCGTATAACCCACGGTCAGGTCCATCATGATGACGACCGACCCGATTTCCTTGGCGAACTCGGCCCGCTCGTACATGTCCTCCATCGTCGCGGCGGTGACATTGAGGTAATGGCCTTTGATCTCGCCCGTTTCGGCCATCGCCCGGTTCACCCCCTCCATCGCGAACAGGTACCGGTCGCGCCAGCGCATGAAAGGCTGCGAATTGATGTTCTCGTCGTCCTTGGTGAAATCGAGGCCGCCCTTACATGCCTCGTAGATCACGCGCCCGTAATTGCGGGCCGACAAACCGAGCTTCGGTTTCACCGTGGCGCCGAGCAGTGGTCTGCCGTATTTGTTGAGGTATTCGCGTTCCATCACCGTGCCGTGCGGTGGGCCCTGGAAGGTTTTCACATACGCCACCGGAATGCGCATGTCCTCGAGACGCAATGCCAGCAATGGTTTGAACCCGAACACATTGCCGATCACCGAGGAGGTGAGGTTGGTGATCGACCCTTCTTCGAAAAGGTCCAGATCGTAGGCGATATAGGCGAAGTACTCGCCCTCGCGGCCGGGCACCGGGTCGACCCGGTAGCACTTGGCCTGATACTTCGAATGCGCGGTGAGCCGGTCGGTCCACACGACAGTCCAAGTGGCAGTGGAGGATTCACCCGCCACCGCGGCCGCCGCCTCGATCGGGTCGACACCGGGCTGCGGGGTCACCCGGAACACGGCGAGCACGTCGGTGTCGGCGGGCACGTAGTCGGGCGAGTAATAGCCCATCGAGGCGTAGGACTGTACGCCCGGATCCCAACGATCCCGTTCGGTTTCTTCCGCCATGGTTCCTCCTGTGGAATCCGCTGTCCCGTAGCGAATTCCAGGATGGGGGGCACCGGCCGGGTAAACAATCAGAATGTTTCCGACAACGCTCAACCGAAACGTTGAGTTTGCTACCGTCGGGTATGGGCAGGGTCAGTTCGGGTCGGATGGAAACTTTCCTCGCTGTCGCCCGCCTGGGATCCATCCGCCGTGCCGCGGCACAACTCCACGTCACCGAAGCCGCCGTCTCGGCCGCCGTCACCCATGTCGAAAAGCAGCTCGGCGCCAAACTGATCGTTCGTTCAGGACGGGGTATCGCGCTCAGCGAAGCGGGCCGGGTGTACGCCGAATACTGCCGGGGGATCCTCGGTTTGATGAAGGAGGCGCACGCCGCCGTCCGGCAGGCCGACGCCGGGCGATTACGCATCGGCGTCGTGGCGACCGCGGGCGAATCCGTGGTGTTGCGGCCGCTCGCCTCGTTTCGCCGCCGCTACCCCGATGTGGAACTGAGCCTGTCGATCCAGCCGCGCGACGTGCTCTTCCTCGAATTGCAGCACCACGAAACCGATCTCGTCATCGCAGGGCGCCCGCCGCACGACGCGGGCCTGGTCATCCAGGCGCGCCGCCCCAGCACCCTGGTCGTCGTCGGCACCGACAACCCCGACCCTCGCCACACCACCTGGCTGCTGCGCGGCACCGGTTCGGGCACCCGCGAAGCCACCCTCGCCCTGCTCGACCGCCTCCAGATCGACCCGCCCACCCTCACGCTCGGCTCCCACGGCGCCGTCATCGCCGCCGCCCGCGAAGGCCTCGGCATCACCCTCATCCACTCCGACGCCGTCGGCGAACACCTCCGCTCCGGCGCCCTGCACACCATCGACGTCCCCGGCACGCCCCTCGACCGACCCTGGCACGCCGTCACCACCCCCACCCCCACCCTCACCACCCGCCTGTTCCTCGCCCACCTCATCGACCCCGCCGAAACAGGCCCGGCCGACGCCTTCCACGCCGCCATCGGCCCCTGATCACGGTTCGCGAACGAACTTCGGGGGCGTTACGCCGGGGCGGTCTGCGATCGGAACCGTGGCGGTCGGTCCCGGTCGAAGAAGCCGTGGACGGGGGCTTGTCCGATGAGTACCGTCGTCGGGCAGGGGGCGAGATCGTCATCCGGTCGAATGAAGGGGTGGGACATGGCAACCGAGGTGAAACTTTCCGGGGACGCACTCGAACTACCGGGCGGGGTGCGCGTGACATTCGTGCGGACCTTGCGGCTGCCCGAGACGGGCACCTACCCGTTGCCGCCGGGGCTCGGCACCTTCCCGCTGCGCCGGGTCGCCGACTACCCCGACACCGTGCCTGAGGAATGGCGGGAACGCGGCGGGGTGATGCTGCCGGTCTACCAGCGCGAGGCCCTGTGGTTGAAATTCACCGCCACCACCCCGGCCGCCTTGAAAGTGGCGGTCGGCAAGGTGTGCGCGGTGTCGGGCAAGCCGTGGAGCGATGTGCTGGGCAAGGACCCGCAGAACTACCTCCCCCTGCCCGACCAACCGTGGCTCGACGGCATCAACTCCGGTGACGGTGTCGTGCGCCAGTTCGTCGCGGTGCCGATGGGACTCGGTGCGACCGTCGAAGGTCAGGTCACCGGCGCCGAGCAGTGGGGTGGGGTGCAGTTGGCGGTGCACGGGCTCACCGAAACGGCGCTCGCGACCTGGCGCAGGCAGCAGGAAGAGGCCCGCCCACGGCATTTGCCGACTCCTCCACCGGGCGGTAATCCACCTTGGGCGACAACTGCTTACAGCGCTCAGATGTCGGTGAGTGCCCCGCCGTACGGTGCCGCGGTCGCAGGTGCGCCTGCGGGAAGTCCGGTCGGCGCTCCCCCTCCCGTAGCGCCCGGCAGTGCGCCCGCCCCGTCCGCCGCACCCAGGCCGTCCGGTGCGCCCGGTGGCGCCCCCGCCGGTGCCGCCCGAAAAGCCCGAGGCCGCGCACGCCCGCAAGCCAGATCAATGGGTCTCGGCGCCGGCGGCACGATGCGCCAGGAGATCTACGCCGATCACCGCCCCGTCGACGACTATCACCGCGAAGCCGACGCCCGGATCTTCGTCCACCTCGCCTCCGCCGCCGAATGGGAACAGATCACCGGCGAACCGGCCCCCTCCACCCCCGTCACCGCGCAGTCCTACGCCGAACACGGCCTCCCGTGGTTCGACTACTACGCCGCCGACGCCGAAGACCTCGCCCCGTCCGCCGAGCTCGCCGCCGTCAAACCCACGGGCAACTGGCTGGCCGACGAACAGCCGAACCCACCGATCGAAGACGATCTTCCGGTGATCTCGCTGGGCGACCAGACAGTTCAAGACGGGAACTGGTAGCCGACGGTGAGCGCACGGTAGTGGTCGGCAGGCTGCGGCCGCCGCTTCCCCTTGGCGCCGGTCGAAGACCGG
This sequence comes from Nocardia rosealba, assembly GCF_020216065.1. Lineage (GTDB taxonomy): Bacteria > Actinomycetota > Actinomycetes > Mycobacteriales > Mycobacteriaceae > Nocardia > Nocardia rosealba. Next base: position 852,962 of record NZ_JAIWNA010000002.1, on the reverse strand, counting down.
AGTTCTCCAGCCGCCGATCCCGGGCCGGCGGTTCCTCGGCGAGCAGCTCGACGAAGGTGTAGGTGCAGGTGCAGGTGGGCAAGGACAACATCGACGGGCATTCGGCCGCATCATGTGAAGGCGGGGCCTAGGGGTTCGATTCTCCTAGACCCCACAGTCAGTGCTCGGCGGAGTCGACCAGCGCTCGGTACACCCAATCGTGGGCGCGTCCCACGGTGATACGCGCACCGAGAAGCTGTTCTGTCAAAGTCCAATACCGGTGGATTCGCTGATCGCTGTCGGTCGCGTCGTCCAGTAGTTGTGCACGGAAACATGGCGTATCTCGTTCCCCGCGCGCACCGGCATGCGCGGTGACGAACCGATCGAGTTCGTCACCGCCGCGTGGCCGCACACTGTCGGTAACCAGGGGCACCACGTCGGCCATCACGTCTCCGATCTGTCCGTAGAGGCGGCGAGGTTCACGAATCCGATCGGCCGGTCCGCGCCAGTACTGCTGGCGCACAACGCGGTTCAGTTCCGGTTCGGAGACCGTCGCGACCAGCTCGGCATAGGCGACGACCTCGTCGACGGACGGATCACCGGGCGGCTCCGGCACATTCCAGTAGATCCACCCTTCGACGTCGTCCGCCGGTATCGGCGCGAGCGCACGCAACCAGAACCGCACCAGACAGTCGCGCGCCGCCCCGCCGTCCTGCACGGCCGCCAACAGAGCCAGCCGCGCGGCCCGACACGCAGGGGACGCGTCTTCGACCGCCCGCAGGCAGGCGCGCCGCCAGGCCAGCGTTCGCATTTCGACATCGAGGCGGGCGCTTTCGGCAGCGACCACCTCGGCGATCGACCGCTCACCCCGCAACACCTCGGTAATCGACCCCAACCCGAGCCCGAGCGCCCGCAACCGCTTGATCAGCAAAACCCGTTCGACAGCCGACTCCGCCTCGAACAATCGATGCCCACCGACGCTGCGGCGAGCATCCAGAATGCCCTCGTCGCAGTAGAACCGGATGGTCCGGACCGCGAGCCCGGTGCTGCGCGCCAACTCCCCGATACTCACCAACGTTGCCTGTGTGTCGTCGGTCACAACCAGTTGAACCTCCACCCCGGTGGAGCTCTTACGGTACTGCACGTACGTAATCACCTCGAACGAAGGACAATTCGTGGCAACCACGCAGCAGGAGATCATCGCGGGCATCGCCGACATCATCGAGGAGGTGACCGGCATCGAAGCCGCCGAGGTGACCCCGGAGAAATCCTTCATCGAAGACCTCGAGATCGACTCCCTGTCCCTCGTGGAGATCGCCGTCCAACTCGAGGACAAGTACGCCGTGAAGATCCCCGACGAGGACCTGTCGAGCCTGCGCACCGTCGGTGACGCCGTCACCTACGTCCAGAAGATGGAGGCCGAACAACCCCAACTCGCTGCCGAAATGGCCGCCAAGCTCAAAGACGGACCGGCCCGGTAGGAGCACACCGGTGAATAGGCGGGCGGTGGTGGGAGATTCGGATATCGGCTGTTCGGCCGAACCCGCCACCACGCCCGCCGACCCGACGTACGATCCGTCTGTGGCCGAATCAGATCGTTCCACCCCGCTGCGTGTGCTGGTCTACAGCAATGACGCCGATACCCGTCAACAGGTGATTCTTGCGCTGGGGCCACGGCCCCGGCCGGATCTACCGGAGCTCGACTACCTCGAGGTCGCGACCGCACCGGTCGTCATCGAGCAGATGGATGCCGGTGGGATCGATCTCGCGATTCTCGACGGGGAGTCCGTGCCCGCGGGTGGCCTCGGGATCGCCAAGCAGCTCAAGGACGAGATCGAGCAGTGCCCGCCGGTGGTCGTGCTCACCGGCCGGCCCGACGATGCCTGGCTGGCCAACTGGTCGCGGGCCGAGGCCTCGGTGTCGCACCCGATCGACCCGATGCAGCTCACCCGCGCGGTCGCGGGCGTACTCCAGGCCCGCTGAACGCAGTGTCCTGTTCCGTCGCATAGTCGACGCCACCTCCATACCCACAGAACCACTGGTAACCCCAGTGGTTCTGTTGTGTGCGCACCGAGCGGATTACCACCGTTTCGCTCATGAATCTCGGTACTGAAATCGATCAAACAGTCCCCTCGAAACGCGCGGCGCACCCCTGAAAGAGCGATAGTCTGTGCTCTAGCTCACACGAGCGCGGGTTCTGTATAACGCTCCGCCATCGCTGCACAGCGGGCGAGGCCCCGGTTCGGCGGACAACGTTGTCGGCCCCGTCTCGCCGAAAGCTGCCGTCCGCGGCCGCGCCACACGGCACGGCCTGCTCCAGCGAGGAGGGGAAGTGCAGTCGTGAACATCGAAATGCCCGCACTCGTACTCGGCGCCATCGCCGCGGCGTTCGCGGTGTTCTCCGTCGTCATGGCGGCGCTGGTCGGCCCGAAGCGATACAACCGGGCCAAGCTCGAACCCTACGAATGCGGCATCGAGCCCACACCGCACGCCATCGCAGGCGGGCCGGGAGATGTTGGGGGCCAACGCTTCCCGGTGAAGTACTACCTCACCGCGATGCTGTTCATCATCTTCGACATCGAGATCGTGTTCCTCTACCCGTGGGCTGTCCATTTCGACGCCCTCGGGTTGTTCGGGTTCGCCGCGATGGCGCTGTTCATCGTCAATGTGTCGGTCGCCTACGCCTACGAATGGCGCCGCGGCGGCCTCAGCTGGGAATGAGTGGGAAATAATGGGTCTCGAAGAGAAACTGCCCAGCGGGTTCCTGCTGAGCACCGTCGAGGATTTCGCCGGATACCTGCGTAAAGGGTCGCTGTGGCCGGCCACCTTCGGCCTGGCCTGCTGCGCGATCGAGATGATGGCCACCGGCGCCGGACGATTCGACATCGCCCGCTTCGGCATGGAGGCGTTCCGCGCCTCGCCCCGCCAGGCCGATCTGATGATCGTCGCCGGCCGGGTGAGCCAGAAGATGGCACCGGTCCTGCGCCAGGTCTACGACCAGATGACCGAGCCCAAATGGGTGCTGGCCATGGGTGTCTGCGCGTCCTCGGGCGGAATGTTCAACAACTACGCCATCGTGCAGGGCGTCGACCACGTGGTCCCGGTCGACATCTACCTGCCCGGCTGCCCGCCCCGACCGGAAATGCTGCTCAACGCCATCCTCGCGTTGCACGCCAAGATCGCCGAGATGCCGATGGGCGTCAACCGCGAGGAAGCGATCCGCGCCGCCGAACAGGCCGCGCTCGCCAGCACTCCGACCATCCGTATGGAGGGCCTGCTGCGATGACATTCGACTCTCCCGACAACACCGACAACACTGCGGGGCAGGGCATTCCGGAGGAAACCCCGGAAGCGCCCAAGCATCGCAAACCAGCTGAGGACGAGGTGATCGGTACCCGCCACGGCATGTTCGGCGTGCACGGCACCGGCGATACGTCCGGCTACGGCGGCCTGGTCACCCCGGTGGTGCTGCCCGGCGGCACGCCACCCCCGTACGGCGGTTGGTTCGACGCCTTCGTCGGTACCCTGCGCGCTGCCCTCACCCACCGCGTCATCGCCTTCGACACCGTCATCGAGAAGATCGTCGTCTTCCGCGGCGAGCTCACCCTGCACGTGCGCCGCGAACACCTCGTCGACGTGGCGAGCGCCCTGCGCGACGACAGCTCACTGCGCTTCGAACTGTGCCTCGGCGTCAGCGGGGTGCACTACCCCGACGAAACCGGGCGCGAACTGCACGCCGTGTACCACCTGATGTCGATCACCCACAGCCGTCGGGTACGCCTCGAGGTGTCGGTCCCCGATGCCGACCCGCACATCCCGTCGCTGTTCTCGGTGTATCCGACCGTCGACTGGCACGAACGCGAAACCTACGACTTCTTCGGCATCCTCTTCGACGGGCACCCCTCGCTCACCCGCATCACCATGCCCGACGACTGGCGCGGACACCCGCAGCGCAAGGACTACCCGCTCGGCGGGATCCCGGTGGAGTACAAGGGCGCGCGCATACCGCCGCCCGACGAGCGGAGGACCTACAGCTGATGACCGACACCGATTTCCGCCGTGACGAACCACGGGTCGTCACCGTGGCGGGCCAGGACTGGGACCAGGTCGGCGAGGTGCTCGACGGTGCCGGTGAAGAACGCATCGTCGTCAACATGGGCCCCCAGCACCCCTCCACGCACGGCGTGCTGCGCCTGATCCTCGAGATCGAGGGCGAAACCGTCACCGAGGCCCGCTGCGGCATCGGCTACCTGCACACCGGCATCGAGAAGAACCTGGAATTCCGCAACTGGACCCAGGGCGTCACCTTCGTGACCCGAATGGACTACCTGTCCCCGTTCTTCAACGAGACCGCCTACTGCCTCGGCGTGGAGAAACTGCTCGACATCACCGAGCAGATTCCCGAACGCGCCACCGTGGTCCGCGTGCTGTTGATGGAGCTCAACCGCATCTCCTCGCACCTGGTGGCCCTGGCCACCGGTGGCATGGAACTGGGCGCGCTCACCCCGATGTTGTTCGGCTTCCGTGAACGCGAACTCATCCTCGATGTCTTCGAAACCATCACCGGCCTGCGGATGAACCATGCCTTCATCCGTCCCGGCGGTCTCGCCCAGGACCTGCCCGACGACGGCGTCACCAAGGTGCGTGAACTCCTCGACATCATGCCGGGCCGGTTGCGCGATATGGAACACCTGCTCAGCGCCAATCCCATCTGGAAGAAGCGCACCCAGGACATCGGTTACCTCGACCTCACCGGCTGCATGGCGCTCGGCATCACGGGGCCGGTGCTCCGAGCCACCGGTCTGCCCCACGACCTGCGCAAATCCGATCCGTACTGCGGCTATGAGAACTACGAGTTCGACATCCCGACCACCACCGGCTGCGACTGCTACGGCCGCTACCTGATCCGGGTGGCCGAGATGCGCGAATCGCTCAAGATCGTCGAACAGTGCCTCGACCGGTTGCGTCCCGGCCCGGTGATGATCGACGACAAGAAGATCGCCTGGCCCGCCGACCTGAAACTGGGCCCCGACGGACTCGGCAATTCCCCCGAACACATCGGCAAGATCATGGGCACCTCCATGGAATCGCTGATCCACCACTTCAAGATCGTCACCGAGGGCATCAGAGTACCTGCCGGACAGGTGTATTCGGCCGTCGAGTCGCCACGCGGTGAACTGGGCGTGCACATGGTCAGCGACGGCAGCACCCGCCCGTACCGGGTGCACTACCGCGACCCCTCGTTCACCAACCTGCAGGCGGTCGCCGCGATGTGCGAGGGCGGCATGGTCGCCGACGTCATCGCCTCCGTCGCCAGCATCGACCCCGTCATGGGAGGGGTAGACAGATGACCGAAAAGCCTGCGAGCCCAACGGTTCTGCTGAATCTCACCGTCCGGCCCGAGCCGTATCCGCCGCACATTCGCCAACGTCTCGAACTCGACGCCAAAGACATCATCACCCGCTACCCGCATCCGCGTTCGGCCCTGCTGCCACTGTTGCATCTGGTGCAAGCGGAGGACGGATATGTTACCGGTACCGGGATCGACTTCTGCGCCGAGCAATTGGGGCTCACCGGCGCCGAGGTCACCGCTGTGGCCACCTTCTATTCGATGTACCGCCGGACCCCCACCGGTGACTACCACGTGGGCGTGTGCACCAACACGCTGTGCGCGGTACTCGGTGGGGACGCGATCTACGAAGCGCTGCAACAGCATCTGGGGATCGGCCACGGTCAGACCACCCCCGACGGCGCCGTCACCCTCGAACACATCGAGTGCAACGCCGCCTGCGACTACGCGCCGGTGATGATGGTGAACTGGGAGTTCTTCGACAACCAGACCCCCGAATCGGCCATCGAGATCACCGACGCGCTGCGTGCCGGTCATCCGGTGCGGCCCAGTCGTGGCGCCCCACTCTGCACGTTCCGCGAGACCGCGCGAATCCTCGCCGGCTTCCCCGACGAACGACCGGGTGTCCTCGAGGGCGCTCCCGGCGAGCCCACGCTGGCGGGATTGCGCGTCGCCGACGGAGCGGCCTCGGCCCCTGAAACCGGTTTCCCGGCAGCGGATTCCGGAGACGGCGAGGGCGCGCGATGACCACGCTCACCCCTGTACTGAGCCGAAACTGGGATCGTCCACAGTCCTGGACGCTCGACACCTATTCCAGCACAGGCGGTTACGAAGGTCTGCGGGCCGCGCTGCGGATGCAGCCCGACGACGTTATCCAAACGGTCAAGGACGCGGGTCTGCGCGGACGCGGAGGTGCGGGCTTCCCCACCGGGATGAAGTGGTCGTTCATCCCGCAGGGTCCGGGCCCCGACGGCACGACCAAACCGCACTACCTCGTCGTCAACGCCGACGAGTCCGAACCGGGCACCTGCAAAGACATTCCACTTATGCTCGCCACCCCGCACACTCTGATCGAGGGAGTGGTGATCGCCGCCTACGCCATCCGGGCGAACACCGCCTTCATCTACGTGCGTGGTGAAGTGGTTCCGGTGCTGCGCCGCCTGCAGGCCGCCGTCGCCGAGGCCTACGCCGTCGGCTTCCTCGGCAACAACATCCTCGGCTCGGATTTCGACCTGGAACTGATCGTGCACGCAGGTGCGGGCGCCTACATCTGCGGCGAGGAAACCGCCCTGCTCGATTCCCTCGAGGGCCGCCGCGGGCAGCCACGGTTGCGGCCACCGTTCCCCGCCGTCGCCGGTCTCTACGCCTGCCCGACGGTGGTCAACAATGTGGAATCGATCGCGTCGGTGCCCTCGATCCTGCGCAACGGCACCGATTGGTTCCGCTCGATGGGCAGTGAGAAGTCGCCCGGCTTCACCCTGTACTCGCTCTCGGGCCATGTCGCCCGCCCCGGCCAGTACGAGGCACCGCTCGGCATCACCCTGCGCGAACTGCTCGACTACGCAGGCGGTGTGCGCGCCGGGCACACCCTGAAGTTCTGGACACCGGGCGGTTCGTCGACACCGCTGTTCACCGCCGACCACCTCGATGTCGCCCTCGACTACGAAGGTGTCGCCGCCGCCGGTTCCATGTTGGGCACCAAGGCATTGCAGATCTTCGACGACACGACCTGTGTGGTGCGGGCGGTGCTGCGCTGGACCGAGTTCTATGCCCACGAGTCCTGCGGCAAATGCACACCGTGCCGCGAGGGCACCTACTGGTTGGTGCAACTGCTGCACCGACTCGAGGCGGGTCAGGGCACCGAGGCCGACCTCGACAAGCTCGCCGACATCGCCGACAACATCAACGGCAAATCGTTCTGCGCGCTCGGTGACGGCGCGGCCAGCCCGATCTTCTCCTCGCTGAAGTACTTCCGCGAGGAATACCTCGAGCATCAGCGTCGCGGCGGCTGCCCGTTCGACCCGGCTCGCGCCACGGCGTGGGCCTCAGGAAAGGCGACCCGATGACAGCGATCGCACCCGGCAACAACTCCGGCGTGGTACCCGCCGATCTGGTGAGCGTCACCATCGACGACACCACCATCCAGGTCCCCGCGGGCACCCTGGTGATCCGCGCGGCCGAACTGATCGGCGTGCAGATCCCCCGCTTCTGCGACCACCCACTGCTCGACCCCGTCGGCGCCTGCCGCCAGTGCATCGTCGAGGTCGAAGGCCAGCGGAAACCGGTGGCCTCCTGCACGATTCCGGTCACCGACGGCATGGTGGTGCGCACCCAGCTCAGCTCACCGGTCGCCGAGAAGGCTCAGCGCGGGGTGATGGAACTGCTGCTGATCAACCATCCGCTGGATTGCCCGGTGTGCGACAAGGGCGGCGAATGCCCGTTGCAGAACCAGGCCATGTCCACCGGCAGCGCCGAGTCCCGCTTCGAAGGTGAGAAACGCACCTACCCCAAGCCCATACCGCTGTCCTCGGCGGTGCTGCTCGACCGGGAACGGTGCGTGCTGTGCGCCCGGTGCACCCGGTTCTCCCAGCAGGTGGCCGGTGACCCGTTCATCGAACTGATGGATCGTGGTGCGCTGCAACAGGTCGGTATCGCCCAGGCCGAACCGCTCGACTCGTACTTCTCCGGCAACACCGTGCAGATCTGCCCGGTCGGCGCGCTCACCGGCACCTCCTACCGGTTCCGTGCCCGCCCCTTCGACCTGGTCTCCACACCCAGTGTGTGCGAGCACTGCGCGTCGGGCTGCGCGCAACGCACCGATCACCGGCGCGGGAAAGTGCTGCGGCGCTTGGCCGGTGACGACCCGCAGGTCAACGAGGAATGGAACTGCGACAAGGGCCGCTGGGCCTTCGCCTACGCCACCGAACGCGACCGCCTCACCACCCCACTCGTGCGTGGCTGGGACGGCGTGCTCGCCCCCGCCTCCTGGCCCCAGGCCCTGGCCGCCGCCGCGACCGGATTGCAGGCCGCCATCGGCAACGCCGGTGTGCTGGTCGGTGGGCGCGTCACCGAGGAAGAGGCCTACGCGTACAGCAAGTTCGCGCGAATGGTGCTGTCCACCAACGACATCGACTTCCGCGCGCGCGTGCACTCCGAGGAGGAGGAACGGTTCCTCGCCGCGTGCGTCGCCGGACGTGGCATCGACGTGGACTACACGGCACTGAGCAAAGCTCCCGCGGTGCTGCTGGTCGGTTTCGAACCCGAAGAGGAATCGCCGATCGTCTACCTGCGCCTGCGTAAAGCGGTGCGCAACCGAGGTCTGCGGGTGGTGTCGTTGGCGCCGTTCGCTGCTCGAGGGCTCGAACGACTCTCCGGTGCACTCATCCAGACCCCGCCGTGCGCCGAAGCCGATGTTCTCGATGCCGTGCGTACCGAAACCTCCCCGGACGCCGCCGAACTCATGGACCTGCTTCGGTCCCCCGGCGCGGTCATCATGGCAGGCGAACGGCTCGCCGGTAGCCCGGGCGCGTTGTCGGCGGTGGTCCGGTTGGCCGAGGCCACCGGCGCCGCGCTCGCCTGGGTGCCACGCCGAGCCGGTGAGCGCGGAGCGCTCGAAGCCGGCGCATTGCCCAGTCTGCTGCCCGGTGGCAGGCCCGTCATCGATCCGACCGCGCGCCAGCAGGTTCGTCACCGCTGGCAGAGTGGCGAACTGCCCGTCGGTCCCGGCCGCGACACCTCGGCGATCCTCGCGGGCGCGGCCCAGTTCGGCGCACTGGTGATCGGCGGCGTGGACCCCGCCGACCTGCCCGACCCGGCCGCGGCCCTGGCCGCGATCGACGCCGCCCGGTTCGTGGTGAGCCTCGAACAACGCCACAGCAGCGTCACCGAACGCGCCGACGTCGTGTTCCCCGTCGCCACCGTCGTCGAGAAGACGGGCACCTTCCGCACCTGGGAAGGCAGGCCGCGCCCGTTCGCGGCCACACCTCTGGACACCACCCGCCGCGTCGCCGCACCCCTGTCGGACCTGCGCGTATTACATTCTCTGGCCGCCGAAATGGGTGTCCCGATCGCACTGCCCGATGCCGCTGCGGCCCGGGCCGAACTCGACGCTCTCGGTGGTTGGAGCGGTGAGCCGATCACCGCGCCCGAATTCTCGAGCCGGACCAGACCCACACCCGGTCCCGGTACGGCGGTGCTGGCCGGGTGGCGGATGCTGCTCGACGCCGGTCGCCTGCAGGACGGCGAACCCCACCTCGCCGGGGTCGCGCGTCCACCGGTCGCCCGGCTCTCGGCCGCCACCGCCGCCGAGATCGAAGCCGACGAGGCCGACCACATCATCGTCGCCACCGACCGTGGCGAGATCACCGTGCCGCTGATGATCACCGACCTGCCCGACCGGGTGGTGTGGCTGCCGCTGCACTCACCCGGTTGCACGGTCGGTACCACCCTCGGCGTGACGCCCGGCGCCGTGGTGCGCCTGCGCCGCGCCGACGACAGGATGAAGGAACACCGCCATGAGTGATCGTGTGCTACTCCTCGCGGCCGACGCCGGGCCGGTCTTCGGCACCGACCCACTGTGGCTGGTCGTGGTCAAGGCGCTGGCGGTGTTCGTCTACCTGATGCTCGTGCCGCTGGTCGCGGTGTACGCCGAACGCAAGGTCGTCGCCTGGATGCAGATGCGGGTCGGCCCCAACCGGGTCGGGCCGGGCGGGATGTTCCAGTCGATCGCCGACGGCGTGAAGATGGCGCTCAAGGAAGACATCATCCCCGCCATCGTCGACAAGCCGATCTACGTGCTCGCGCCGATCATCTCGGTGATCCCGGCGTTCATGGCGTTCGCGGTGATCCCGTTCGGACCGGAGGTGTCGATCTTCGGCACCCGCACCGCGTTGCAGCTCACCGACATGCCCGTCGGTGTGCTCTACATCCTGGCCATCACCTCCATCGGCGTGTACGGCATCGTGCTGGCCGGCTGGTCGTCGAACTCGACGTATCCGCTGCTCGGCGGGCTGCGTTCGACCGCACAGGTCATCTCCTACGAGATCGCGATGGCACTGACCTTCGCCACGGTGTTCCTGCTCTCGGGCACCATGGCGACCTCCGGCATCGTCACCGCCCAGGAGGGCACCTGGTATGTCTTCCTGTTGCTGCCGTCGTTCCTGATCTACTGCGTGGCGATGGTCGGTGAGACCAACCGGGCACCGTTCGACCTGCCCGAAGCCGAGGGTGAGCTCGTCGGTGGCTTCCACACCGAGTACTCCTCGCTGAAGTTCGCGATGTTCATGCTCGCCGAATACGTCAACATGGCAACGGTTTCCGCGCTCGCCACCACCCTGTTCCTCGGTGGGTGGCGCGCACCGTTCCCGATCAGCCTGTGGGAGGGCGCCAACTCCGGGTGGTGGCCGGTGCTGTGGTTCACCGCCAAGGTGTGGACGTTCCTGTTCGTGTTCGTCTGGTTGCGCGGCACCCTGCCCCGTCTGCGCTACGACCAGTTCATGAACCTCGGCTGGAAACTGCTCATCCCCACCTCGCTGGTGTGGGTCATGGTCGTAGCCGGTGCGCGGGTGCTCGACATCGAGGGCATTCCCGGGCAGACACCCATCCTGGTCGGCACCGGCATCGTCGTCACCGTCGGGTTGATCGGCATGTTCGTGCGGGCAGGCCGGACGAAGGGGTTGCCGCCGCTGCCGGAGGAACCCGCGAGTTCGCCCGTGTTCCTCGGTTTCCCGGTGCCGCCGATTCCACCACGCACCGCCGACGCCGAACCGCGGATCGGTCTGCTCGATCCCTTCGCCGGGTTCGCCGTCACCGGGGCGACCATGTTCAAGAAGCCCAACACCGAGTTCTACCCCGAACAGAAGGTGCCGACCGCGCCGCGCTATCACGGCCGCCACCAGCTCAACCGCTACGCCGACGGCCTCGAGAAGTGCATCGGCTGCGAACTGTGCGCCTGGGCGTGCCCGGCCGACGCCATCTACGTCGAAGGCGGCGACAACACCGAGGACGAACGCTTCTCCCCCGGTGAACGCTACGGGCGGGTGTACCAGATCAACTACCTGCGCTGCATCGGCTGCGGCCTGTGCATCGAGGCCTGCCCCACCCGGGCGCTCACCATGACCAACGAATACGAACTCACCGACGACAACCGCGCCGACCTCATCTACGAGAAGGACCGGCTGCTTGCGCCGATGGAGCCCGGCATGGTCGCTCCGCCGCACGCGATGGCGCCCGGCACCGACGCCGCCGACTACTACCTCGGTCGCGTCGGACCCGCGGCGTCCGAAGAGGAGGTCCTGCGATGAGCACCCTGCTGGCCGCCGACATCGCCGCCACCTCCACCGGGGAAGCCGTGCTGTTCTGGGTGCTCGCCCCCATCGCCGTGCTCGGCGCGCTCGGCATGGTGACCGCGGCCAAGGCCGTGCACTCGGCACTGTGCCTGGCCGCGACCATGATCGCGCTCGCCGTGTTCTACATCGCCCAGGACGCCCTGTTCCTCGGTGTGGTGCAGATCGTGGTGTACACGGGCGCGGTGATGATGCTGTTCCTGTTCGTGCTGATGCTCGTCGGTGTCGACTCGGCCGAATCGCTGCGCGAAACCCTGCGCGGGCAACGCATCGCGGCCGCGATCGTCGGCCTCGGATTCGGTTTGCTGCTCATCGGCGGCATCGGGTCAGCGCTGAGCGGAGACGGTACCCGCTTCGCGGGCAACGGTTTCGGCGAACGAGATGTGATCGCCGAACTCGCCGAGCTGATCTTCCTGCGCTACGTCTGGGCGTTCGAACTCACCGGCGCCCTGCTGATCACCGCCACCATCGGCGCCATGGTGCTGGCCCACCGCGAACACTTCACGCCGCGCCGCGGTCAGCGCGAGATGTCACGTGACCGTTTCCGTACCGGCGGTGAACGCGCCACCCCGCAGCCGACACCGGGCGTCTTCGCCCGGCACAACGCCGTCGACAGCCCGGCCCTGCTGCCCGACGGCTCCTACGCCGAACACTCGGTGAGCACCATCCTGCGCCACCGCCGCACCCGCGCCCACGAAGAAGCGCTGTTCCTGGCGGCGGGCGCGGCACGCGGCGACAACCCGACGGCCGACGAGGAAGGCAAGCGGTGAACCCCCAGAACTACCTGTTCCTGTCCGCGCTGTTGTTCACCATCGGCGCCGCCGGAGTCCTGTTGCGGCGCAACGCGATCGTGGTGTTCATGTGCGTGGAGCTCATGCTCAACGCGGTGAACCTGGCCTTCGTCACCTTCGCCCGGCTGCACAGCGACCTCGACGGTCAGGTGATCGCTTTCTTCACCATGGTCGTGGCCGCCGCCGAGGTCGTCGTCGGTCTGGCGATCATCATGACGATCTTCCGTGCCCGCCGGTCGACCTCGGTCGACGCCGCCAACCTGCTGAAGTTCTGACATGGGTACCGCAACGTTGTGGCTGCTGCCCGCGATCCCCCTGGTCGGCGCGATCGTTCTGCTGTTGCTCGGGCGCCGCGCCGACGGCTGGGGGCACTACCTCGGTACGGCCGCCGCGCTCGCTTCGTTCGTCGTCGCGGTCGTCGCGTTCGTCGCCATGCTCGGTCGCGCCGACGCCGATCGCGCCCAGCATCTGGAGCTGTTCACCTGGGTGCCGGTGGCGCAGATGCAGGTCGCCTTCGGGCTGCAACTCGATCAGCTGTCGATCTGCTTCGCGCTGCTCATCACCGGCGTCGGCTCCCTGATCCACCTCTATTCGATCGGCTACATGAGCCACGATCCGGGCAGGCGCCGCTTCTTCGGCTACCTCAACCTGTTCCTGGCCGCCATGCTGGTGCTCGTCCTGGCCGACAACTTCCTCGTGCTGTACCTCGGCTGGGAAGGCGTGGGTCTCGCGTCGTACCTGCTGATCGGGTTCTGGTACGAGAAGCCCTCCGCCGCAACAGCCGCCAAGAAGGCGTTCGTGGTGAACCGAGTCGGAGACATGGGTCTGGCCATCGCCATGATGGTCATGTTCGCGACCTTCGGTTCCTTCGACTTCCGCACCGTGTTCGCGGCCGCACCGGGCGCGAGCGAGGGCACGCTCACCGTGATCGGGTTGATGTTGCTGCTCGCCGCGTGCGGTAAATCCGCGCAGGTGCCGCTGCAGTCCTGGCTCGGTGACGCGATGGAAGGCCCGACGCCGGTGTCGGCGCTCATCCACGCCGCGACCATGGTCACCGCCGGTGTGTACCTGATCGCGCGCGCCAACCCGGTCTACGATCTGGCCCCCGGCGCGCAGGCAGCGGTGCTCGCCGTCGGTGCGGTGACGTTGCTGTTCGGCGCGATCATCGGCTGCGCCAAAGACGACATCAAGAAGGCCCTGGCCGCCTCGACGATGAGCCAGATCGGCTACATGATCCTCGCCGTCGGTCTCGGCCCCGCCGGCTATGCCTTCGCGATCATGCACCTGCTCACCCACGGCTTCTTCAAAGCCGGGTTGTTCCTCGGTGCCGGCTCGGTGATGCACGCGATGAACGACGAAACCGATATGCGCCGCTACGGCGGCCTTCGCACCCTGATGCCGATCACCTTCGTCACCTTCGGGCTCGGCTACCTGGCGATCATCGGCGTGCCACCACTGTCGGGCTTCTTCTCCAAGGACAAGATCATCGAGGCCGCCTTCGACCACGGCGGCACCACCGGTGTTCTGCTCGGGGTGGTCACCCTGCTCGGCGCCGGGCTCACCGCGTTCTACATGACCCGCGTCATGCTGATGACGTTCTTCGGTGAACGCCGTTGGAAACCCGACACCCACCCGCACGAATCCCCCGCGGTGATGACCGGGCCGATGATCCTGCTCGCCCTCGGATCCGTGTTCGCCGGTGGACTGTTCGTATGGGGTTCGTCGCTGGTGCACTGGCTCGAACCCGTCGTCGGCTCGCACCACGCCGAACCCGTCGTCCCACCCATCGTCGTCACCGGGCTCGCGTTGACGGTGGTCGCGATCGGTGTCGCCGTGGCCTACCGCAAGTACGCCGAGTCGGCGGTACCCGAGGTCGCGCCGGAGCCGGTCACCGTGCTCACCCGCGCCGCACGCAAGGATCTCTACGGTGATGCCGTCAACGAAGCGGCGTTCGAACGTCCCGGCCGCTACCTCACCCGGGCGCTGGTATTCGTCGACGCCAAGGGTGTCGACGGGATCGTCAACGGCACGGCCGCCGCCATCGGTGGGCTGTCGGCCCGGACCCGGCGCGTGCAAACAGGTTTCGTCCGCTCGTATGCCCTGTCCATGTTCACCGGCGCGGCCCTGGTGGCCGCTGCCCTGCTCGCGGTGAGGTTCTGGTGAACTCGTTTCCCTGGCTGACGACGCTCTGGCTCGCCCCCGCGATCGGTGCCGTCGCGGTGCTCGCGGTCCCCGCCGCCCAGCGCACCCTGGCCCGCGCACTCGCCTTCGCGGTGTCGTTCGGTGTGTTCGTGCTCGCCGTCGTACTGACCGTGAAGTTCCAGCCCGGCGGTGAGCAGTACCAATTCGTCGAATCCCACGAGTGGATCCCGGCGTTCGGCGTGGGTTACACCCTCGGCCTCGACGGCATCGCCACCGCCCTGGTACTGCTCACCGCACTGCTCGTGCCGCTGCTGATCCTGGCGGGCTGGAACGACGACAGCGGCGACGGCCGCAAGAACGCCCACCTGTACATGGCGTTGATGCTGCTGGTCGAGTCGATGGTGCTGATCTCGTTCCTCGCCCTCGACATCCTGCTGTTCTACATCTTCTTCGAAGCCATGCTGATCCCGATGTACTTCCTCATCGGCGGCTTCGGCGCCCGGACCACCGACGCCGCCGTGCGCGCGCAACGCTCGCGCGCGGCGGTGAAGTTCCTGCTGTACAACCTGTTCGGTGGGTTGATCATGCTGGCCGCGGTGATCGGGTTGTACGTGCTCACCGCCCGCGCCGGTCTCGGTGAGGGCTCGGCGGGCACCTTCGATCTGCGGGTGGTGGTCGAAGCGGCCAACAACGGCGAGCTCGGCGGTAGTACGGCGGTCTTGAACGCCCTGTTCCTCGGGTTCATGTTCGCCTTCGCGGTGAAGGCTCCCCTGTGGCCGCTGCATACCTGGCTGCCCGATGCCGCCGTGTCGGCCACTCCCTCGAGTGCGGTGCTGATGATGGCGGTGGTCGACAAGGTCGGCACCTTCGGCATGCTGCGCTACTGCCTGCTGCTGTTCCCCCTCGCCTCCGACACCTTCGCCCCGCTCGTCATCACCCTCGCGGTGATCGGTGTGCTCTACGGTGCGCTGCTCGCGATCGGGCAGACCGACGTGATGCGCCTGATCGCCTACACCTCCATCTCGCACTTCGGGTTCATCATCCTCGGCATCTTCGCCATGACCTCCCAGGCCCAGTCCGGTGCCACGCTATACATGGTGAACCACGGATTGTCCACGGCCGCACTGTTTCTCATCGCCGGATTCCTCGTCAGCAGGCGTGGCAGCCGTATGATCGCCGATTTCGGCGGCGTGCAGAAGGTCGCCCCCGTGCTGGCGGGCACGTTCTTCATCGCCGGACTCGCGACGCTGTCGCTGCCCGGACTCGCTCCGTTCGTCAGCGAATTCCTGGTGCTGGTCGGCACATTCAGCCGGTACGAAGTGGCCGCGGTCGTGGCGACCGGTGCGCTGGTCCTCGCCGCGATCTACGTGCTGTGGCTCTACCAGCGACTGATGACCGGCCCGCTGCGGGAGGGCAACGAGAACCTGCGCGATCTGGTGCCGCGCGAACTCGCCGTGGTCGTCCCACTGCTCGTCGCCCTGCTGGTGCTCGGCCTGTACCCGAAGCCGATGCTCGATCTGGTGAATCCCGCAGTGGGACAGACCTTGTCGACCATCGGTAAGCAGGATCCGGCGCCGAAGGTCCCCGCTCCCGAAGCAGCCCCCACCGGCGGACACAAATGAGGACGGACTCCGTGACCATCAACGAGCTCGCGGCCCCGCTGACCGCGCCGAGCATCGAATACCACCTGCTCGCACCGATGCTGATCGTGTTCGCCGTCGGCGTCGTCGGTGTGCTGGTCGAGGCGTTCGCGCCCCGCGCCTACCGGTACGGCACCCATGTGGTGCTCGGCATCGCCGGTGTGCTCGCCGCACTGGTCGCCGTGGTGCTGCTGGCCGGCACCGAGGCCACCGCCGTGGTCGGCGCCGTCGCGATCGACGGCGTCACCTTGTATCTACAGGGCACCATTCTCGTGATCGGTCTGCTCGGACTGCTGCTGATCGCCGAGCGCGGTGCGGTACGGCGCGTGCGCAGCGGACCGGGCACCTGGAGCCGGGCCGCCGCCGTCCTCGAACGCGGCGTCGACGCCTTCACCCCCCAGGCATCGTCGGTGCCGGGCAGCGCCAACGAACTCGCCGCCGTGCGGGCGGGCGTCTCGACCACCGAGGTCTTCCCGCTGACCATGCTCGCCCTCGGCGGGTTGCTGCTGTTTCCCGCGTCCAACGATCTGCTCACCATGTTCGTCGCGCTCGAGGTGCTGTCGCTGCCGCTGTATCTGCTGTGCGGACTCGCCCGGCGCAGGCGGTTGCTGTCGCAGGAAGCGGCGCTGAAGTACTTCCTGCTCGGCGCCTTCTCCTCCGCGTTCTTCCTCTACGGTGTCGCCCTGCTCTACGGGCAGACCGGCACCGTCTCGCTGCCGGAAATCGGTGCGGCACTGGACAAGCAGGGCGACGATGCCACTCTCGCCCTGCTCGGTATCGCGATGCTGGCCGTTGGTCTGCTGTTCAAGATCGGTGCCGTGCCGTTCCAGGCGTGGGTGCCCGACGTGTATCAGGGCGCGCCGACCCCGATCACCGCGTTCATGGCGGCGGCGACCAAGATCGCCGCGGTCGGGGCGACCATGCGGGTGCTGATGGTGGGAACCGGTGCGCTCAGCGATGATTGGCGGCCCGTGCTCGCCGCCGTCGCGGTGGCGACGATGGTGGTCGGCGCGGTCATGGCGGTCACCCAGACCGATGTGAAGCGGATGCTCGCCTACTCCTCCATCGCGCACGCCGGGTTCCTGCTCGTCGGCATGACCGCCGCCGATTCCGCGGGCCTGGCGGCGGTGATGTTCTATCTGCTGGCCTACGGTCTCGGCACCGTCGGTGCGTTCGCGGTGGTCAGTCTGGTGCGCGACGGTTCCGGTGACGAGGCGACCGCCATGTCGCAGTGGGCCGGTCTCGGTAAGCGGTCCCCCTGGCTGGCCTCGGTTTTCGCGCTGCTGCTGCTCTCGTTCGCAGGTCTTCCGTTGACCAGCGGATTCGTCAGCAAGTTCGCGGTATTCGCCGCCGCATCCGGTGCCGGTTACATCTTCCTGGTCATCATCGGTGTCGTGTGCAGCGCCATCGCGGCGTTCTTCTACGTCCGCGTCATCGTGCTGATGTTTTTCACCGACCCGCCCGCCGACGCCCCGACCGCGACCTCGCCGTTCGCGACCGTCCTCGTCGTCGCCTTCACCGCGGGCGCGACCGTGCTCCTCGGCCTGTTCCCCCAGCCCGTTCTCGACCTGGCAGAACGGGCAGCCCACTTCATCCGCTGAGAGCGGATCGAAGCGTGCTTCACTCGGGAGTGGTCACCTCTCAGCGGGTGAGTTTGTGCAAGTGGGTGAGCTTTTCGGGGTTGGTGACCGAATAGATCCCGATCACGGTGTCGTCGGTGGCGACATCCAGTACCACCACCGCCAGGGGTGCGTCACCGTCGAAGACGACGGCGCACGGGTCACCGCTGACCGTGCGCCAACCCACGCGATAGCCGTCGAGCCCGGCCGCGGCGACGGCCATGAAGACCGCGGCGACGGCGGTCTTGCCGTGCACCGGCCGCAAGCTCGTCGCCGGTCCGGTGCCGCCGCCGTCGGTCCACAAGGTGACCTCCGGTGAGAGGATCGCCAGGAGCTCTTCGAGGTCACCGCCCATGGCCGCGGCAACGAAACGTTCGGTGACCGCCCGGCAGACGCGCGGGTCGACCTGGGTTCGGGGACGCCGCGCCCGAACGTGCGCGCGAGCGCGATGAGCGATCTGCCGGACGGCGGCGGGTGAACGGTCGACCATCTCGGCGATCTCGGTGTGCGGATAGGCGAAGACCTCGTTGAGGACGAAGACGGCCCGCTCGAGCGGAGTCAGCGATTCCAGGACGACAAGCATCGCCATCGAGAACGCTTCGGTGCGTTCCACGGTTGTCGCCCCGTCGGGCTCACCGTCGAGCAACGGTTCCGGAAGCCATTGCCCCACATAGTCTTCGCGGCGCCGGCTCAGCGTGGCGCGGCGGGCGAGGGCCTGGTTCACCGCCATCCGTGTGAGGTAGGCGCGGGGGTTGTCGACGGGTTCGCTGCTGCCGACCGACCGGGACTGCCAGGCCAACCACACTTCCTGCAGCACGTCCTCGGTGTCGGCGACACTGCCGAGCATGTTGTAGACCACCGAGAACAGCAGTTCGCGGTAGCCGACGAACAGCTCGGTGGCGTTGTCGATGTCAGCGGTCATGGTGTCCTCCGGTCCAACGGAAACAGGTCCTCCCACGAAGAGGCGGCCGGACCGCCTAAGTGTGACAGCCGCCTCGGAATCTGTGATCCATCGCACAGAAGGCTGGCGTGCTCGTCACATTCGGCGGCACGGCTGCCTCTTCGTCGGCGAATCCGTTTTCCACCAAGGAGGTTCCATGCGTACTCGAATCAGTGATGTCCGGGTTTTCGACGGCGAGCGGAGCGTCGATCGCACCAGCGTGCTCATCGAGGACGACCACATCGTGGTCGACGATCACGCCCCGGCCGAGGTGGAGGTCGACGGCACAGGTCGCACCTTGCTTCCGGGTTTGATCGACTGCCACACCCACATCTTCGACGGAGACCTGGCCCGCGCGCTCACCTTCGGAGTGACGACCGAACTCGACATGTTCTGCCTGCCCGAGGTGCTGCCCACCCAACGCGCGCTGGCCACCACCCGTGACGATGTGGCCGACTTCCTCAGCGCAGGCACACTGGCCACCGCGCCGGGTGGTCACCCCAGTCAGCTGCTCGCCGCGCCCGGTGTCGCCGAACTCGGACTCGCACCGTTCGACACCATCTCCGGCCCCGAACAGGCCGCGGACTTTGTGGGGGCCAGGCTGGCGGAAGGCGCGGACTACCTGAAGATCGTCGTCGACGACGGCGCCGTGCACGGGGCCGAGCTGCCGGTGCTGTCCGCCGCGACCGCGACCGCCCTGACCGAGGAGGCGCATCGGGCGGGTTTGCGGGTCATCGCGCACGCGATCACCGAGGGTGAGGTGCGCATCGCACTCGACGCGGGAGTCGACGGGCTGGCTCACGTCTGGACCGACATCTCGCCGCACACCGCCGACCTGGTCGAGCGGGTGGCCGCCGAGAACGTCTTCGTGGTGAGCACACTGGTCTACTTCGAAGCCCTCGGCGACCAGCACGAGAACGCGGCGGATTGTGCGCGTCCTGGTTCTTTCGAGGACGCTCTGCGGGTGGCCCGGGCGCTGTATCGCGCAGGTGCGCCGCTGCTTGCGGGCACCGATGCCAATCCGTTCGCGCCCACTCATGGTGCGAGCTTGCATCGGGAACTGGTCTTGCTGAGCGAGATCGGGTTGTCTCCGCTGGAGGTGCTGGCGGCGGCGACCAGCGGACCGGCGGATCGGTTCGGGTTGGCCGATCGTGGTCGGATCGTGCCCGGTTCGCGGGCCGACCTGCTGCTCGTCGAGGGCGACCCGACCGCCGATATCACCGCCACCGGCGCCATCGCCGACGTGTGGCGCCGTGGTGTGAGGCAGGTGCGCCGATGACCGCGGCGCACCCTCGGTGGCCGCTGCCGGTGTTCCGGGCGACGGTGACCGTCGCCGCCGCGCTGGTGTTCGCCCAGGCGGCACTGGCCGGCGGGTTTCTGGCCGGGCATTTCGAGGCCTTGGCGATGCACAGCCGCAACGGTGGGCTGGTCGGGGTGGTGTTCCTGGTGCAGGTGGTCGCATCGGTGTTGTTGTGGCGCAAGGGCAGTGGCCCGGCTTGGCCGGTGCGCACCGCGGTGATCCAGTTGCTGATCGCGGCGGCGCTGATCCCGCTCGGTGAGGAACGGGTGCTCGCCGTGCACATTCCCCTCGCCGTCGCCTTGTCGATCGGCACCGCGTTGCAGGTGAGCTGGGCGTGGCGGTGGCGGCGATGAGCATCAGCAGACGCGGGTTCCTGCGCGCGGGAATCGGGGTCGGCGCTGCCGTCGCCGTCGGGGCGGCGGTGCCACGGATCGCGCGACCTGGTCAGCCGGGACTGCTGCTACCGAGCGCGGCTCCGTTGCCCGTGCCGTTCCGGGCGCGGCTCCCGATTCCCCCGGAACTGGCGCCGATCCGGTCCGACGCGAACACCGACTACTACGAGATCACCCAGCGCACAGCGCAACTCGACATCCTGCCCGGCGTACGCACCGAGGCATGGACCTATCACGGCAGTTTCCCCGGACCGACGATCCGGGCACGGTCGGGTCGGGCGACCTCGGTGCGGCACCGCAATGAACTGCCGCACCCGACGGTGGTGCACCTGCACGGCGGACACACCCCCGCCGACAGCGACGGGTACCCGATGGATGTGATCCTGCCGGTCGGGGCAACAGCGGCGCCGCAGCACAGTGCCCACGGCCACGGTGCCGCGGCGACCACCGGCAACCTTGCCTACGGGGAACGCACCTACCTGTATCCGAACCGGCAACGCGCCGCGTCGCTGTGGTACCACGATCACCGGCACAGTTTCACCGGTCCCGCCGTGTGGCGGGGCTTGGCCGGTTTCCACCTCGTCGGCGACGAGATCGAGGATTCCTTGCCGCTGCCCCGCGGCGACCGTGACATTCCGCTGTTCATCTGCGACCGTTCTTTCGCCGAAGACGGTTCGTTCGCCTATCCGCTGATCGACCCCGCCCTGCACACCCCCGGGGTCACCGATCGCTACATGAACGGTGTGCTCGGCGATGTGGTCCTGGTCAACGGTGCACCGTGGCCACGGCTCGAGGTGTCACCGGTGCGATACCGGTTCCGGCTGCTCAACGGATCGAACGCGCGCCGCTACCGGCTGACACTCGAACCCGGTTCCAGCGCAGAGCCTTTCGTGCAGATCGGCAGCGACGGTGGCCTTTTGGATCGTCCACTGCCGCACGACCACATCGACATCTCCCCCGGCGAACGTTTCGATGTGGTCATCGATTTCGCCGCGTACCCGCCCGGCACGTCGGTGCGTCTCCGCAACATTTTCGGCACCGGCCCGGCCGCCGACATCCTCCGCTTCGACATCACCGGCCCGACCCTGCACGACGACACCGCCGTCCCGGACCGCCTGGCCCCGATCGAACGCCTCGACCCGGCGACCGCAGTCGCCGAGCGCACCTTCCTGTTCCAGCTCGGCCCGGGCGGCTGGTCCGTCAACGGCAGGCCTTACGAACCCGGCCGCGCACTGGCGGATCCGCGTCTCGGCACCGTCGAGATCTGGCGTTTCATCACCGATGTCCACCATCCCGTCCATGTCCATCTCGACCCGTTCCAGGTCGTCTCCCGTAACAACCGCCCGCCTGGGCCCTTCGATGCGGGCTGGAAGGACACCGTCGACGTCCGTCCCGCAGAGGCCGTGGAAGTCGCGGTCCGCTTCACCGACTATCCGGGCCCGTTCATGCTGCACTGCCACAACCTCGAACACGAGGACATGGCGATGATGGGAGATTTCGTGGTCAGGTAGGACGCGGCGCGTACATGATGATCGCGACGCCGAGCAGGCAGATGGCCGCCCCGATCGTGTCCCAGCGGTCGGGGCGGAAGCCGTCCAATGCCATGCCCCACAGCAGGGATCCGGCGACGAACACCCCGCCGTAGGCGGCCAGGATCCGTCCGAAATCGGCGTCGGGTTGCAGTGTGGCGACGAAACCGTAGAGGCCGAGGGCGATGACTCCGGCGCCGATCCATGCCACACCCTTGTGTTCGCGCACGCCCTGCCAGACCAGCCAGGCGCCGCCGATCTCGGCAACGGCGGCCAGGGCGAACAGCAGGATGGAACGCAACACGGTCATGGGCGCACATCCCGAATACCGATCCGCGACGGTGGCGAGGTTGCAGCGAATGCGAGTAAGCCGGTCCGCGCAGAGCTCACCCGGCCGCCCCGATCGCGGCCGAGGCGCGTGAGGCGAAGGCGTCGAGTACATCGACGTGGTTCGCCGGAACACCGACTCCCATCATCAAACCCTCCTCCTCGGCAGCGAAGTCGAAGGTGAAGAACGAGCAGCAGCGGCTCTCACGCCCGGCCAGCTCGCGCGCCACCGCCTCGGCACCCGGATCGAGGGCCACGTCGAGCCGCGTCCGATCGCGACGTCGGATTGTGCGTGCAGAGCTGTGAAAGAGCTGGTCGAACTCGGCGACCCGGATCGGTTGCTCCGCCGTGGGCAGGGTGCACGCCGGAGACACCCACTCGCCCTGATCTGGTTGAAGCTGCATTCTTCGACGGTAACCCGGTACCGCGGTACCGGAAACAACCTTCGCCGAGCGTTGCGAGTGGTCAGCCGCAGAGCCCGCTGGTGAGCCAGGCGCCCATGCCCGTGGCGGCCGGGGTGCCGGTGTAGGAGTAGGTGAAGGCGCGGCCCGCGGTGGTGGCGCCTGCGAGGGCGCTGAAGCCGCGGACGTTGCCGTTATGGCCGACGAAGCGGGTGCCGCAAGGGAGCTGGGCGTAGCCGATGCCGAGTCCGTAGGACATTCCGTTGCCTTCGCCCATGTCGACGCCGTCGAGCATGTCGCGCAACTGGGCGGGCGGAACCACCTGGCCCGACACCAGTGCGAGGTAGAAGCGGTTCAGGTCGGCGCCGGTACTGACCAGGGCGCCCGAGGCCCACGGCAGGGACGGTTCCATGAGGGTTTCGTCGGTGACGTTTCCGTCGACCGTGGTGTAGCCGGACAGGTGGGGTCGGCGCAGACCGGTTTCGCCGGTGGCGGGCAGGTAGGTGTGCGTCAGGCCGAGCGGGGTGATGATGCGGTCGGCGAGCTCGGTGGCGTACGAGCGTCCGGTGACGGCCTCGATCAACATCCCCGCCACCAGGTAGTTGGTGTTGTTGTACTGGAAGCGGGTGCCGGGGGCCGACTCGGCGGGCGACTGCAGGATGATCGCCATCTCCTCCTCCGGTGTGAAGGTGCGGCCGACGACGGCCGCCTGGTGCTCCGTCAGTTCGAACGAACGCGGAACCGGCAATCCGCTGCGGTGACCGAGGAGCTGACGAACCGTGATCGCCTGCCCGTCCACGCCGTCACCACGAAGCAAACCCGGCAGGTACTTCTCCACCTGCGCATCAAGCACCACCCACCCCTCGGCGACCAACTGCAACACCACCGCCGCCGTGAACGTCTTGGTGATGCTGCCGACCCGCACGTAATGCGGTCGATCATCAGGAATCGGTGCGCCCTCGACGAGATCGGCGACCCCGGCGCTCATCACCGCCGTCGCACCGTTGTCGGTCAGGGTCGCGACGGCGCCGACGGCTCCGGACTGCACCAATCCGGCAAGGTCGGCCCGCACCGAGTCCAGCCGTGCGGGCGCGACTGAGGGCACCTCCGCGGAGCTCGTAGTACAGCTCGTCAGCAACAAGGCGATGGTGCAGATCGGCAGGATCAACGTACGTGTCAGCATGAGCAGACAGTAGAAAGCCGTGGCACACAGGGACATTGGACTGCGGTACTACCCAGCTGTCAGACTGCCGTACCCCCGGGGAGGTGTCAGCAGGCGGTATAGACGAAGACCCGTGTTCCCGGCGGATACGGTGGGCGGCATGAAGGGTAAGGGGAGAATCTTGGCGGACGAAGTTGCGGGGATGTCCGTGCGGCAGCGGATGCGGACGTTGGCGGTCGAAGCTCGACGCTCGGCCGGGACCGCCGAGTCGACGAGGCTGCTCGACGAGATGGCGGCGCGGGGTCGTGCCGGGGCGCGGACGGCGAGTCTTCTGGCGGTCGTCGGTGAGCAGCGCGATTATCTTCTGGCACAGCTTGATTCGGCGGATCAGGAGATCGCGTCCCGCGCTCTGACGGGATTGATCCGCCTCGGGGTCGATCCCGAGGCGGTCGTCGACAGATTGCCGGAAGCCTCACAACGAACCCGCAAGAGCATCCGCCGGGCGCTCGCGCGCGGTGACCGCCGGGAAATCGCGGATGCGCTGATTCCCAGCGCTACGGACGTTGTACGGGGACGCGGAGGCGGCGCGGGTCCTGCCTTCGTGTTCGTCCGCTGTGGTCACCGAATGGCTGCGACGCTCGCGTACGCGGTAGCGAGCCGGACTACCTTGTCCGGCAAGCACATCGGTGTAGTCTTCGATTTCGTCGAGGCCCGGTCGGGGAAAGCAGACCGCGCCGAGTGGCGAGAACTGTGGGCATGGGTCACCGCGAGCCCGGTCGCCGCGGCAGATTACGCACCGGACCGATTGCTCGCCCTGGCCGCGGCAGCCATCGATTTCGTCCCGGTGACGACACTGAACCCGGTCGTCGGAAAACTCGCACGCCACGACCCGCGCGCAGTTCATCGACTGATGCTGCATCCGAGCGGGAACGGCCGCGCGCTGGCGGGCCCCGCGTTGTGGCGAGCAATGCGATCGCTGTCCGACGACGAACTGCGCCAGGCATATCTCGGCACCCGGTCGAAGCGCGAATTCCTGCGCGCACTTCCACCGTCGCGACGCGCCGCGATCGCCGGAGCCGACCTCGCGCGGCCGGGCTCGGCGCCCGCCGCGGTGGATCTCGCTCTGCTCGACATGATTCCCGGTCCAGCTCGGGCAGCGATCGCCCGCGAACTCCTGTCCCGGCCCGGCGGCACCGACATACCGGATGTCACCGACAGGCTCACCGCACGACTCACCTGGGCGGAAGCCGAACCGCCGCTGACCGCAGCCATCCGGCGCCCGACCGCCGACGAGCGTGCCACCGCCTACCCGCAACTCGTCACGGCGGCGGTGGGAAGTCGCGATCCATCGGTGATCACCGAACTGCTGTCTCTGTTGACGCGGTTGCGCAACGAACAGGATCCGGTCCGAACCAGCGCACTCGGCGCGGTCGCCGACATCCCGATGTCGCTGTTCACCACCGACCACCTGCCAGGCATCGAGCGACTCGCCACCGACGCACTGCAAGCACGCGACCGATCGTGGAATACCTCGAACGCGGTCGGCACCCTCGCACGCACACTGCTGCTGCACGGCGGTATCACCTCCGAACCGGCGTTCACCGAGGCCGCGCTCCGCATCATAGGCAGTCTCGCCGACCTGTCGATCGACCCGAATCTGTCCGGATTGCACCGCAATCTGCCCCGCGGGGCCGAACAGCGGATTCTCACGACGCTGCTCCCCCGGCTCGAATCCGAGGCGGAGCGGGAACGCTGGGGACTGTGCCTGAGTTTGGCCGACGGACTCGGACACCGCGCCTTCGACCTGCCCGAACTCCAACGGCTGATCCTGCGCGCCTGTTCCGCGTCCTCGGACACGACTGTCCGCCAGGCTGTTCGGCTCGCACTCGCCGCACCGGCCACCCGCGACAACCACCTCGACGAACTGCTCGCCCGCGATCGTTCCCTGATCACGCTGCCGCTGGTCCAGTCGCTGATCGGCGAGCGCCGCACCGATCTGCTCGACACCCTGCTCAACACCAGGACACCTGGCCGGTTCCTGTCGGGGAAAGTGGTGTTCGTGCCGATGTTCCTCACCGGGTTCCACCGGTGGTCACCGCACCACATCGACCGCTACGCCCGACTGCTCTACGACTACGCACGCGGCCGCAAGACCACGCCGTACGAGCGAGCCTCGGCGATCCGCCAGCTCGGCCGTCTGCCCGGCAGTCTCGCTCGGGTGACGTGGTTCGTCGACAACGGCGAACTCGTCGATGCCGAGGCCGCGCTCACCGCACTCGGCACCAGCGACGAGCCGGCAGCCGCCATCAGCGTCCTGGCCCGGCATGTGGGCGACGATCGCGCCCGCGTCGCGGTGAGCAGTATCGCGACCTGTGCGAAGTGGATAGCACCGGCTCGGTTGTCGAGCACCGTCGCACCGCTGCTCGAGTCGCCGAAGATCACCGCGCGCAAGGAAGCGATCAGGCTCCTCGCCGAATTGCGGGCCCCTGACGCGTTGCCGATCATCGCCGGGCTCGTTACCCGTCCCGATGCGCACCGCGACGTGCGACGCGCGGCCGTGTTCGCCACCCGATTCCTCCTCGACAACGACCAGACCTGGGCGCTGCTCGACGACGCCGCAGCCGATCCGGAGGTAGCAGGCGCCATACTCGACATCGGCCCCGCGGTGCTACCGGTCCCGCAGCGGCAACGGTTCGCCGCGCTCGTACGCGACCTGGCCGCCGCTGACGACCCTCGCGTGGCCGCCGCCGCGCTCAACGCACTGGGTTCGTGGCAGCGTTGGTGGGCGTCAGGCACCCGGGAGGTGATCGTCGACCGGCTTACCGACCTCGAAACGATCGGCACCTGGGTAGCCGCGATGCGCGCACTGATGGCTGGTGTCCGAACCGACGGCGACCCGGCAGCAGTGATCGAGACCGTCCACAGGCTGCGTAGCTCCGATTTCAGTGCCGTCGACCGGGATATTCCCGCGCACCAACGTCTTTCGAAGTTGCTGCACTGGTTCATGACGGTCGTCCGCAACCACCCCACGAGCCCGCGTGCGTTCTCCGCGCCGGTCGTCGCCGCATTGGCCGACGACCCGATCTGGCACGACCAGGTCATCGAACTGACCGTGGTGGCAATCCGCTGGACCGACCCCGCCGGTGTCCTCACGACCCTCGACGAGGTCGCCCGCTACGCCACCGGGGCCCTGGTCACCCGACCGGCCCATCACCTCGGCCAACGGCTCAACTCCGAACTCGACACCACTCCACCGACGACGTTTCTCACGATCAGCACCGAACCCGCCCGCAGCCAAGCACCTTCCATCGCATTGGCCGCACTCGCCATCGTCGACCGCTACGCAGGAAAGTTCGGCTGGTCACCGGAGTGGGCTCGATTGCTGACAGCATTGCGCGCCCACCCCGACCCCGATGTCCGTCGTACCGCCCACACTGTCTTCATGGCTCCGGAGTAGCCACGAAGCGAGGCTCATTCGGGTGAACAACCGTGCTCACGGCTCGTCGAGCACTTCTTGCAGGCGGGCGGCGAAAGTGGCTGGTTCGTTGACGAATCCGGTGTGGTCGCCGGGGAACAGGACCGGGTCGACGCCGAGCGCCGAGGCCAGTTGGCGGGCGGTGCGGTCGCAGAGCTGGCCGGTGGAGTCGGTGCCGATACCGACGATGGCGCGGGTGGGGATCGTGCGGAGCAGGGGCGGATCGGGCACCCATGCGGTGGTGTGGCGCAGTTCGTGGATGAGCCAGTAGCGTTCGCTCGCCACCTGGCGCGGGTCGCGCTCGGTACCGAACATCTGCTCGAGGACCGGGTCGGGAATCGGAATGTCGGCTTGGGCGAAGAACTTCCGCCACGCGCCGAGCACATCGCCGTCGGTGTAGGTGGCGATGATGTCGTCGGTACGGGCGCGCTGAGCGTCGGCGTCGGGGAGCAGTTCGCGCAGCGGGGGTTCGTGGGCGACGACCGTGGTGACCAGGTCGGGGTAGTTCTGGGCCAGGGCGAGCGCGGACACGGCGCCGCCGCTGGAACCGAACACCACCGCCGGGCCCGCGTCGAGATGGGTGACGAGCCGGGCCAGGTCGTCGGCGCGGGCCGCGACGGTGGAGTCCTGATCCGGGTTGTTCAGGACGCTGGCGTTGTGGCCGCGCGGGTCGGTGGTGAGGACCGTGTTGGTGGTGGCGAGCTGCTCGGCCAGCGGGGCGAACGCGGCGGCGTTCATCGGTGCGCCGACGAGCACCATCAGCGGTCCCGACCCCCTGACCTCGTAGTACAAGCGGGCATCAGGCACCACGAGGGTGCCGGTGGTGACGGCGGAACTGGCGGTCATGAGCCTCTCCCGGATCTCGGCCTACAGGTAGCACCCATAAAGACGGTGCCCACCGCCAGAACTCATCGCTGCCCGCGAAAAACTTTTTGTGAACTCAGTTGTAGGACTTCGCCACCCCGTCGAGCAGGTTCTCGAGCGTCTCGTACGCGGGGACGTCGACCACGTCGATCAGGTCGGCGGGAACCGGCACCTTGCGCTCGGCGGCCACGGCGGTGAACTGCGCGTTGTCGCCTGTGCGGAAACCGTGTTCGGCGGCGAGACGGCGCAGTTCGGCGTTCTCGGTGAGCAGCTTGCCGATACGGTCGCCGGTATCGGTGAACGGGACCAGCGTGTGGCTCGACAGCACGGTCGGTGTCGGATAGGCGAGAACCATGTCGTCGGTGATGCGTCCCTGCCCCGCGGCCTCGACGAACTGGGCCTCGTAGATGCACACCATGGGCGTCGGACCCATCCCGTTGGTCAGGTACTGGGTGAAGGGCCCTTCGCTGCTGTTATCGGTGTAGCCCTGGGCGAGGAACAGTTTCGACAGCGTCGGCAGCACATGCTGTTCGGCGGTGCCGCCGCGCACGATGGTGTGATCGTTGGCCACATAGCCGGCGATCGCCATGTACATCGCGGCGGAGTTCGAGGTACGCGGATCGGTGGTGGAGACCAGGATGTTCTTGGCCACCGGGTAGGTCGTGTTGCCGGGCAGGTCGTCCCACTGCACACCCTGGGCGGTGAGCTCGAGGTAGCGCTGCATGTCGAAGGTCGCAACGGGGCCGGGCTTGATCACGCCTGCCGCGGTGAGCAGGTCGGCGATCGGCCGGTAGGTGGCGATCGCGATCGGTGAGGAGAACGGCGTGTACCCGGCGGTGACGTTGCGCAACCGCTGAATGCGTTCGGCGGCGGGCTTGCTCGACGGAAACGCGAAATCGAAGCTCTCGAGGTTCACCTCGGTGGCGATCTGCCGCGATCCCGCGGGCTGCACCTCCACCCGGATCCCGTTGTCGGTGAGCACCTTGACGACCCGCTCGTCGGCGAAGAACGACATCTTCTCCGACCCGACCACACCGCGCACCACCGTGACCGCGCCGACCGGTGCGGCGGCCGGGCTTTCGGCGCTGCTGGGCCACAGCGTCATCCCGGCGGCCACGATCGCCACCGCCCCGACCGCACCGACCGACAGCGAAACGAGCTTCCGCCTGCTCACCGACGGCGCCGCGGGCTCCTCCTCGGCGACGACCGGTTCGGCCGGCTGCTCGGTGGCGGCAGGGCGCGCGGTGGGCGCGGGCACGCGCACGGTCGGGTCGGAATCGGCGAGTTCGTTGCGCACGATCCGCTCCACCAGGATCGGCACGAACTCACGGATCGGCTTGCCCTCGAAGCGGGTGTGCGCGGCACCGACGGCCGAGGTCACCTGCTCGACGGGCACATTGTCCGACAGATCTTCGACCAGGCTTTCGGTCATGCGCCGCATGGCCTGCTTCTCACGTTCGACGGCATCGGCAGCTACGCCGGGGATTACGCGCGACACCACAATTCTCCTGGTCATACTTCGGGCTGCGGACGCGGCGCGCGGCGACCTGCGCACGCCGCGGGCCACGCTACCGGCGCGCAGCACAGTTACCCCAGCTGTGAACGGCCCGGCACGCAGAGTTCAGCACCCGCTCCGCTTCCGGCAACGTCATGTTGTCCGGATGTTCGTCCACCGCCGCGAAAAGTGCACTGCGGGTGTGGGATTCGGGGTCAGCGGTCGGCGACGGCCTGTGTGTTCACCGTCGGTGCGGGCGCGGTGGCGGTGTGTGTGGCCCGCACGATACCGGCGGCGAGCAGGTCGAGCACGCCGATCACGATCAGTCCGCCGCCTGCCATCGTCGCCAGGCCGGTGACGGTCTTGAAGGTCATGGCGATGATCGTGATGCCGATCGCGAGGGTGCCGAGCCCGCAGAGCTCGGCCGTCCAGCTGTCGGCGCGATCGTCGTCCCACACCGCGACGAGTGCGAGCACGATCCCCCGCACCGTCCACCCGAGCCCGATCCACAGCGCGAGCAGTTCGATGTTTCCACCACTGAACGCCAGCACGGCCAGCACCGACGTGAGGGCGGCACTCACCAGTACCAGCACCCGAAGCAGGAACCCGATCCGCGCCCACAGTGCCAGGAACCCTTGCACGAGCGCGCTGATCACCAGGGCGATCCCGAAAATCAGTGCCAGCGTCGATTCGTCGCGCCCGGGCCACAGCAACGTCACCACCCCGAGCACGAACGACGCCCCGCCCGCGATCACCATCGCCTGCCGGGTCCCCCCGCTGTGCTGCCCCTCCCCGTCGGTCAAGGACATGCCGCCCACCCTATGCCCGTTGAGCCCCGGTGCGGCTCAACCACCGTGGCGTGGCGCCGCCTACGGGCGTCGTGCGTACTGATCCACCAGCGCGGCGCACCGACAACGCCCGTCACCTCGGACCGGCGTCCTGAACTATCGCTTCCTCGAGACGTGCATGGTGATCCTCGCGGTGACGAAGGCGTTGGCGTCGGCATCGAGGACGTCGACCGGGACGACGAGTTCGGTGGGGTCGTCGCCGAATTCGGGGATCGGGTCGAGGTGGGCGACGGCGGTGACGCCTGTGGTGGCCTTGGATTTGTATTCCACGGTCATCCCGACCGGGATCCAGCGGTGGGTGGCCGGAATGGTCGCGTCGGTCATCATGCCGCCGGCGAGTTCGGCCATATTGCAGGACGCGATGGCGTGGTAGGTGCCCAGGTGGTTGTGGACGCTGCGACGGTTGGGTGCGGTGACCCGGCACAGTCCGGGACGCAACTCCTGGATCAGGGGGTGCACGCTGCGGAAGTAGGGCGCTTTGAAACACAGCGCCTGCGTGAACAGCCAGTTGCCGAAAGGCAGGCGTCGCAGCGTGTTCCAGAGCGCGAGGTTGGTACTGGCCGCCTCGGTGGTCATGGTCGGCATCCTCCGGTCTCGTCTCAGCGCAGGGCCGCGGTGACGGCGGCGTACATGGTGTTCTTGATGGCGGCGAGAGTGCCGGGATTCTTGCCGAGGATCGGGGTGAGCTTGGCGGCGGAGTCGGCGACGAGCTCGGCTTCGGTGGCCGTGGCGTCGACGAGCCCGGCGGCGAGGGCATCCGGACCAGAGAAGCGGTGACCGGTGGTCATCGCCGTGACCGCGGCCTGCGGGCCGAGTTTGGCCTGGATGAGAGCGGCCATGCCGGGGGTGAAGGGGATGTTGATGTCGACCTCGGGGAAGCAGTAGTAGCCGCGGTCCGCACGCATGATCCGGAAGTCGTGGGCGATGGCCACCATGGCGCCCGCGCCGAAGGCATGGCCGTTGACGGCGGCGACGGTCGGCAGCGGGAACGTGAGGATGCGGGCGAACAGTTCCTGAACTCGGCCGACGTACCATTCGCCTCGGTCGCCGTTGGCCATCAGCCATTCCAGGTCGAGCCCGTTGGAGTAGAACTTGCCGCTGCCGACGGTGATCAGGCCCTGCGCTTCCTGCTCGATGGTGTCGAGCTGGGCGTTCACGCTGTCGATCCAGTCCGGGGAGAACCGGTTTTCGTTGTCACCGAGGGTGAGCACGGCGATCTTGTCCTCGTAATGCACTGTCGCGGTCATGGTGTTGCCTCTCATTTCTTGGGGGTGGAATCGTCAAGGGGCAGGGCGAGAACGGCGCGGACGGCGGCGGCAAGCCGTTG
Organism: Nocardia rosealba; assembly: GCF_020216065.1. Taxonomy (GTDB): domain Bacteria; phylum Actinomycetota; class Actinomycetes; order Mycobacteriales; family Mycobacteriaceae; genus Nocardia; species Nocardia rosealba. The sequence goes on along the minus strand of NZ_JAIWNA010000002.1, from coordinate 821,037 downwards.
GCGCACTGCGGTTTCGGGTTCACGACGGCCACGCAGCAGCAGGGCGGTCGGCAGTTCGACCACGCAATCGCGGACAACGGTCACCGCTTCCCGATCACCTCGCCCGTAGACGCCGCGCGCCAAGTCGACCAGCAGTCCGGTGAGCAGGTCGTCGAGCCGTTGCAGTTCTTCGGCGATGTCGCCGGGGATCTCGCTCGATCCGAGCAGTTCCTGCCTGGACACGGTCAGCAGGAAACGCCCCGACACCGGGTGCTCGAGCAGGAATTCAGCCGGTGTATCGGCGGCCGCAACCACCGCTTCGATCGCATGTTCCGGCGCGGAACTGGTCGCCAACGCCCGGTCGACAGCTCGACGTTGCAGCTCGAGGAACCGTTGCGCGGCGCGCAGCCAGGTGCGGCCCAGCAGTCCGGCGCGCGACCCGAAGGCGTGATAGATCGCCCCGTTCGACACGCCGGTCGCCTCCGACAGTGCCCGCACAGTGACAGCAGTGGGACCGGAGTCGACGGCCATTGCTTCGGCGGCATCGAGCAGGTGATCGAGATCGTGTATCCGGGGGCGCGGCATGAACCGAGATTAACAGAGCATGCGCTCTGTAACAATCCACAAGGCAGTGGCCCCAAAGCTCCTTACGTGACAAAGACAAGGGGGCGGATAGAGAGCGATCACTCCGATATGGCCACTATCGACGCCTCGGCGTCGTTCTGATACATTTTGTTTCATAGTTGTGAAACAGCTTGTATCGAAAAACGGAGACGAATGAGACCACCCGATCCGCGCGTCGAGCGCAGCCGCAGTTCCGCCCTCGCGTCAGCGCGCGAACTGCTGGTGGAACAGGGCCTGGCGGGGCTCACTCACGGCGCGGTCGCGGCCCACAGCGGAGTCAGCCGCGCCACGCTGTACCGGCACTGGCCCGAACCGGCCGATCTCGTCCGCGATGCGGTTGCCGGGCATATCGCGGCGGTGCGGCCCGAACCGACCGGCGACCTACGCGCAGATCTGCTCGCCGTGCTTTCCGTGACGCGCGCGATGCTCCACGAACCGGTGATGGAACAGGCCATGCGCGTCATCATCGAAAGAGCCGGAGTGGACCCGCGTTTCGCGGAGGTCAAGGTGAGGCTGTACCGGTCCGGAACCGGAGCGGTTCGCGCGATCCTGGCCGATGCCATCGCTCGCGCCGAACTACCGGCGGGACTGGACATCGACCTCGCCGTCGATCAATTGCACGGCCCGTTGTTCTTCCGTCGGCTCGTAGCCCATCGAACGTTCGATCTCGATTACGTGCGTCGTGTCGTCGACGAATTCCTGCGCTCTCACCAGCCCCAAAGCCCACGCCTGCAAGGACACTCATGATCCCGCTCGGAAACGCCGCCCGCCTGCTCGCCGGAGTCGTCGCGCTCGCCACGATATTCGGGGCGCTACTCGCTGATTTCCTGATCCCGGCCGGCGCGGCACAACACCTGCGAAACGACGCCTGGCCCCCACACGCGAAGTTCCACGATGCCCAATACATCGTCATGTCGCTGTTGCTCGGCGTCATCGCACTGGTTCTGCTGATGCGACGGGGCGGCGACCGATTTCCCACGCTCGGCTGGGCCTGCGCGGTCCTCGCCGTTCCGTGGCTCGCGCTCCTCGGCGCACTGCTCTTCCCCGGCACGGCCATCCAGGACCCTGAGTTCGACAATCCGTCGGCACTCGGCCTGCACCCCCAGATACTCCTGTCGCTGATCCTGCTGGCCCTCCTGCTTGCTGCCGTTGCGCTCGCCGCCAGGCAACGACCGGGCGCGGCAGCGGAACCGAGGCGCGCTGACTCCGATCGAGGCGGATTCGGGGCGTGAGGGTTCAGAAGAACCAGCCCAGTTCGGGCGCGCGCGGTGTCGTGAAGGCTTCGGTGAAAGCGGCTAGGGCGGAGAGGTTTTCGGAGTGTAGGCGATGGGCGATGGCATAGGCGGTGGCTCGGTGGGCGCCGAAGTAGAGGCCGGCGAGAACGTTGATGTCGCACGTCAGGACGGGGCGGCGCGTGGTCGGGGCGCATTCGGCGTGACCGTCGCGGATGTGCAGGGCGAAGGTGCCGCCCGCGTCGCGGAAAGGATCGTGGACCGCGATGACCGTGTCGAGGTCGTGGCGGTAGGTGCGCGCGGTGAGGGCCGCGGGGATATCCATGAGGCGGGCCCACAGGGAATCGCCACGGCTGGTCAGCTGGACGGCGCGCGGGTTCGTCAAGAAATAGGGCAGCGGGTCGTCGTCGGCGACGTTGGCTTCGACGGTGTCGACGAGATCCATGCCGAGCAGGACCCGCCACAGTGCGATGTGGGCCTCCGTAGTGACGGCGCGCCATTCGGCGACGACGACGGCCGATTTGCCGTCGTCGTAGCGGCGGCGATACAGGACGTAGCCATCGGCGTGGAGCAGCACGAACAGGGAAGTGGCGTTCCCGCGATGGCGTTGCGGATCGGTGAAGACGAGGTCCCATTTCGCGTCGGGACGCCGCTGGGCACCGGGTGTGCGGGCTTGCCATCGGTCGTAGACGGCACGGATGTGGTCGGCGGCCTCGGCGAGGGTGCTGAGCACGACGCCACCGGGATCCGGTGTGCCGGGGCGGAACTCCGCCTTGCGCCGATCCACGACCACCGTGTTGTCGAAAATCGCCGTCTCGTACCCGAACCGGCCGTAGATCGAGCCTTCACTGGCCGTGAAGATCGTCAGCGGCAGCCCGTCCGCCTCGGTGCGTTCGTGTTGCGCCGCATACAGGGCGCGCAGGATGCCGCGCCGCCGATGCGTCGGCGCCACCGCCACGCCCGACACGCCGCAAGCCCGCACGCTGCGCTCCCCCGGCACCGTGACGCTCATGGTGATGTCGACCGTGTGCCCGACGATCCGATCGCCGTCGACCGCCACCAACGACCTTTCCGCCGGGAAGATCCGCAGCTTGTGCTCGAGCTCGGCCTCCTCGTACCGCATCCCGAACCCGGTCTCCTGCAACAGCACGATCGCCTCCGCGTCCGCGCGAGTAGCTTCCCGTACCCGAATCGTCTGCACCGAAGTCATGCACCGCACCCTCCCACGCCGGGCCGCCGATCACACCTGATTTTCCTCCGGCGCCGTTGCGCGCGTCCGCACGCTGACAACTTCCACCACCGAGCGACGCACTCCCGCAAGCACATACGGTGCGGCGACCGCACCCACCGCATCGGGCAGCGGGTCAACGGGGAGGCGATGGATGCGTAGCGTCAGGTCAGAAGACACCGGCAGGTCGGTGTGGGTGTCGGTGTCGATCGGCTGTACCGAGTTGTCCGGCAAGTCGACCCGACGCACCTGCACCGCGGAGTCGACGGTATCGCTGTAGTTCTGGGCCTGAGCGGTCGCCCGACCGGCGAGGAGGTCGACGACGGCGTTCACCGCCACCGGATCCCGGGTGGCGTCGTAAGCCCATCGCCGCCCGAGGACACCGTGTTCCATGGTGCCGACCAAGGCTTCGTCGGCGCCGTGCAGTGGCGCACCTCGGTACGTCAGCGGGACATGGTAGAGCTGCGGGCCGGTGGCCGAGTCGTCGATCAGGAGCAGGAATTCGATGCCGACCACGCCGTCGGGATCGTCGAGCCGGAAACCGCCCGCCTTGCTCAGGCGCGGGGTGGTGCCGCGATACCACCGTCGTGTCGGCAACCATGCTTCGAGCAGCTCGAGCTTGCTCGGGGTCAGGGTGGTCTGGTGAACGATCGCCATATCGCAGGCTACATCCGAGCCGTCATCGCGCGCAGGTCCGGCAGCGAGCCGATGCGCTGGGTGACAGGACGGCCGGGGGCCGCGGCCTGGGGTGAGCCGGTCGTGCGCAGCAGGGTGCGAACAGATTCCGGGGTGGCGCGGCCGGGGCCTGCGGACCGGATGCCCTGATAGGCGGCGATCGCGCCGACGACGATCGGTGACGCGCTCGAGGTGCCGCTGAACTCGTCGGTGTACCAGAGGTCTTCGTCGTCCCCGCCCTGCAGGTCCCCGTAGCCGGTGGTGGTCACCTCACGCCCCCAGCCCTGCACGTCGAGGCGGGCGCCGTAGTTGGAGAAGCCCAGGCGGGAGCGCGCCGGGCCGTGGTCGCGGCCGTGCAGTCCGGGCGGTGGTGCGCCGGCACCGACGATGATCGCGCCGGAATCGTTGTTACGGAACGGGTTTCGCCAATCGGTGGGAAAGTCGGCCGGTCGGGTGTCGTAGATCGGCGCGTCCAGGTCCTCCGCACCGTTGCCCGCCGCTTCCACCACGATCACGCCGCGCCCGACCGCGTAGTGAACGGCGGCGAAATCGTCGGGCCACCACTCGACGGCGATGTAGCCGCGCTGATCGGGGGTTGCCCGGTAGTCGAATCGGGGTCCTGGCCGGTGCAGTTCGATGAGCAGCACGTCACCGGGGTCGAGTGCGTCGGCGGCGGAACGGATGGCCGTCGCCGAACCGATCCCGAAGATCGAGATCGCCCGGATGTGCGCCTCGGGCGCGATACCGGTGATGCCGAACGGATTCAGATCGCCGCTGATCTCGCCTGCCACCGCCGTGCCGTGGTCGCGCCAACCCCGGTCCGTCGACGCCGTTCCGCCGATGATCCCGCCCTGGTTGTGGCGCAGATCCTCGTGGGTGAATCGCCACGCGCCCTCGATGTCGATGACCCGCACGCCGGTGCCGAGACCACCGGGGCGGGTATGCGCCCAGGTCGCGTCGATCCCGTTCGGCGCCGCGTCCAGGTACGCCTGCCTGCTGCGGAAGTCCGGAGTCACCGATGGTGCCTCCGTGGCGCGGGCAACGGTTGCGCCGGGTGCGAGCGGCGGTTCGGCGGCGGGTTTGACGTACGCCGCGGTGACGGTGTCTTCGGCGCGCAACCGGTCGGCCACCTCGGTCAAATCCCCGACCGCACCGACGACCCGGTGATAGCCGAGGTAGGAACCGGCCTGCGCGGCCTGCGGTGTATCGGCGAGTTTGCCCGCGAGCCGGTTGCCCGGCCCGAAGATCGGCACCAGATGCGCGTCGCCGGGCAGCAGGCCGTCGACGTGACCGCGTACCGCACTGGTCTCACGCAGAGCGGCCGGTGTCAGATCGGGCCCGGTCGGGGTGGTGACGACGATCAGTTCCGCAGGCGACACGGCGGGCGCGGGTGTCCCCGAGTTCCGCTGCCTACTGGATCGGGTGGAGGCCATGGCTACCAGTGAACAGGGCGTGCGCGCACACCGCCACCGTTGTGCCGCATCAACTTTCGCGACACGCCGATCACATGACCACGGCCACCGCTCCGGCCACCGCGATCGCACCCACATACAGCAGCACCAGGCGGGTATCGCGCAACCAGCACCGGCTGCGCCGCAGTCCGGCCCGCCATGCCCGCCAGTAACCGGCGAACGCCAGCGCACCGAACGCGGCGACCGCCCAGGGACCGAACAACCAGGTGAGCAGTGCGGCGGTCGCCACCACACACAGGGTCAGCGGGTCGTGCGGTGGACGCGCGCGCACCGCCTCGTCGTAGTAGACGCCACGCTGCGAGCTCACCGCACCTCCATCGGCAGCAGTTTGCGCCCGGCCGGGGCCGCCACCGGCAACCGCTGCCGGGACAGCGCAGGCCATGCCTGCACCGCGCAGAACGGGGCGCACTGGTCGGCCTCGGAACGGGTGCCGACGTGCACACAGCACTGGGTGAGCCGTTCCTCGATCATCGTCGAGATGTCCATGAACGGTTTCACCGTCACCCGCACGACTCGCTCCCCCAACAGCTTCCGCAGCCGTGCGCGCCGACCGGGCAGCGCCGAGGACGCCAGCGTCAGCAACGTCGACATCCCCAGGTCGCAGTGCTGACAGATGTTCTCCCACACCTTCCCGATCTCCGGATGCGACAGCGACGACTGCTCCGACAACAGCCCGAGCAGCGACTCACGCACCGCTACCCGCAGCTCGGCGGGCAGATCCGTATCGGCGATGCGGTTCGACACCAGTCCCAGTTGCGACTTCAACCTGTCGTGGCCGATCAGCGACACCAGCGAGCGCCACTGTCCGGCGTCGTCGCGCAGCAGGTAGCCGACCGAGCAGCAGTGCGGATGCGAACACGGCAGGGCGGTGAGGTCGCGCCAGGTGACCTGACCGCCGGTTTGCGGACCGAGCCTGCGCAACACACCGGTATGGGTTAGGCGGCGCAGCGGGTCGATGTCTCCGGAACGGCCGGAACCGAATTGGGGCTGGATCGACACGCCACCGACGAACGGGGTGTCCATCGCCGTACGCAGCACCGCACCGATCTCGTCGTCGTTCACGTCGAGCGCCACAGTCATCACCAGGGTCGTGAACACACCTGCTTCCGAAAGGCGGTCCAGTGCCTGCTGTTTACGCAGCCGCAGATCACCACCGCGATGATGACGTGAGGCCTGCGCCGATTCGCCGTCGTACTGCAAGTACACCTCGACCCGGTCGCGATGCGCACCGACCAGGGCGAGCAGCTCGTCGTCCACGGCCAGGCGAACACCGTTGGTATTGAGCAGGATCCGGGTGATCGGCCGGGCGGTCAGCTCGGCGAACAACCGGGGCAGCTCGGGATGCAGGGTGGGTTCGCCGCCGCTGAGCATCAGGACGTCCAGGCGCCCGTCTTCCCTGGCCAACCGCTGGTCGACATTGGCGAGGACATCCTCGACCGCGACGACTCCGCGCAGTTCCGGCGACGAATCGGCGAAACAGGTCGGGCAGCGCAGGTTGCAGCTGTCGATGATGTCCTCGAGCAGGATGCAGGTGTGCTGGGTCTGCATCTCGGGCAGACCGCGCAGATACGCCGCGGGCACCGGGTCGAAATTGCCCGGCACATCGGGACGGTGGGCCTTGGTCGGTGCGGTCCACTCCTCGAGATAGGCCAGGATCTCGGGATCTTCGTCGTAGAGAGTGCGCACCATGCCGTGACGCGGGCAACCGCGTTCGAGCCACACCTGGCCGTCGCGCTCGGCCAACCACCCCGACAACCGTGCGACCTCCGCCAGCGGACGGTCGTCGTGGCAGTGCGGGCAGAACGCGGTGACGTAGCGCAGGATGCGGTCGCCGCGCAGCGGCATCCCGGTCACGGCGCCATCCCGAACGTGTCGGTGTACAGGTAGGGATTGACCGCGGTGCAGAACCCGGCGGTGCACACTGTCGTCAACGCCCAGCCGATCATCAAGCCGAGCCCGAAGCCTTTCCACACGGGCTTACGCAATCGGATCAGCGCCCACCCGCCGCCGAACGCCGCCCCGGCACTCACCAGGGCGGCGAGGCCGAACAGCACGCGGGCGGCGGTGGCGTCGGCGGTCGAGGCGGCCAGCATCAGCACGACGAAGCCCGCCATGGCGTTGACACCGATGAACGACAGCGCACCGGCGGCCGCCATCGCGGCGACCTGGCCACCCTGTCCCGGCGGATTCGCCCCGGGCGGTGGCGGTGGTGGTGCGGGCGGATAGTTCATACCGCGACCTTTCGTCGGAGAACGCCCTCGTAGTACCCGCGCCGACAGCCGATGCTCAGACGCACCGCGACCAGGACGAGACCAGGGAGCAGAAACCATTGCGGGCGAGTCAGATCCAGCCACACCGTATCGTTGGCGCGGGTGAACTCGACGAGGAACCGGAAGACGGCATACGCGCCCACATAGAGCGTGAACAGCTCACCGGGCGTGGTGATGCGGTCACGTAGCCACCACAGCGTCACGAACGCGGTGAGCTGGAACAGGATTTCGTAGACGAAGCTCGGATGCATCGCCACGCCGGCCGCGCAGCCGGGACATTGCGGCACGGTGCCCGGAGCGTGGATGCCCCACGGCAATCGGGTCGGGCGACCGGGTGCCTCGGTGAGCAGGCAGCCCACACGCCCGACAGCCATCCCGAGCGCCACAGCGGGGGCGAACAGGTCTCCGGTGCGTTCGCGGTAGCCGATGATCCGTTTGGCGACGAGCACACCCACATAGGCGCCGAGCAGGCCACCGAGCACACTGCGCGCACCGAAGAGCCAGCTCTCGAGCGGATCGAGCGTTTCGGCCAGACTCGACAACCGCATGCCGATCGCCCCACCGACGAGCGCACCGGTCACCGCCACCAGTGATTCCTCGCGCAGCGCGTCACGGCGTCGGCATTCGGCGACGAAAACCACGGCCGCGACAGCGACGCCGAGCGCGACGAAGAACCCGTGCGTCGGGATCCCCCAGTACAGCTCTGGCACCATGGCGAAAGGTTAGCCGTCCGGTAGCGCAGCGTGGATGAGTGAAACTACGCGCGTCTAATCGGACCCGGATCTGGGTACTCCCCCGGCATCGGTGAATGAGGATGCCGCAGTGAGTGTTTCGATTAGAATCATTCCAGGGTGAGTTCCTCGGTCACCCCGTGCCGGTTGTCGGTACAAGCGTGAATCATCTCGGTAGTTCCACCATTTCCCGGAATTCCATCGGATACGCAGTCATGCAGGGGGTCATCATGTCTACCGCTGTCGATTTCGCGGCGCGGCTCATCAACCCGGCGGCCATCGCCGAAGCAGGTCATTCGGCTGTGCTCGCCTACGTGTCGCCGAGCAGACCCGGTGCGAATTTCGGGGCCAAACCGATCACCGCCGACTACGCCCGGGCCCTCGCGGCGGCGGGACTCGACATCGTGTCGATCTGGCAGTACGGCAAACCGGGTGACCCGACCCCCTCGGACTGGACCACCGGGTTCGACGGTGGCAGGCGCATGGCCGAACAGGCCCTTGCCACCCATCTGAGTCTCGGTGCACCACGCGAGGCACCGATCTTCTTCGCCGTCGACGAGGACATCTCGCTGGCGCAGTGGAACAACACCGCCGTCGAATTCTTCCGCGGGGTCAACGCGGTGCTCGGCGTGGCGTGGACCGGAATCTACGGGCACTCGCGGGTGTGCGCGTGGGCCGTCGAGGACGGGGTGATCGGCACCCGCGGCGAATTCAGCTGGGCCTGGCAGACGCGGGCGTGGTCGGGAACCGAACGCGAACCACGCGCGGTGCTGTACCAGCGGGTGATCGACACCCCGAGCAATCCCGGGCCGCTCATCGACGGCACCCACGTCGACGTCAACGACATTCTCGCCCCCGATTTCGGCCAGTGGAGTAAGGACCGTTCCGTGACGATTCCGCAGTTCACCGAGCTCGACCGCCTCGGCCCGTCGCACTCACCGCGCGACGGCGCACGCATCACCAACTTCCTGTTGCACACCCAGGAAGGCAACGGCACCGCCGAATCCCTTGCCGCCTATCTCAACAACCCGTCCAACGGGGTGTCGTACCACTACACGCTGCGCGACGGTGTGGTGGCGCGGGTGGTGCCCGAGGAGCTGGCCGCGTGGTCGGTGTTGTCGGCCAATCCGTTCACGGTGAATCTGTGTTTCGCGGGGAGCCGCGTCGCCTGGTCGCGCGAGCAGTGGCTGGCCATCGACGGTGACCTGCGGATCGCGGCCTACCTCGCCGTTCACAGCGCCCACCGCCACGGGTACTCCACTCAGGTGATCGCGCCGCCGTATCACGTGGCCGAGGGCATCAGCGACCACAACTATGTGACGAGGGCCCTCGGCATCGGCTCGCACACCGATGTGGGGCCGAACTTTCCGTGGGACGTCTTCGCCTCGCACGTGGCGGGTTTCGCGGGGGCGCGCCCCAATGCCATCGATGATCGAGCGGCGGCCTCGCCGTGGCTGGGTGCCCGGCGCACGGACGGCGAGATCGCCACACCGGACGGGCTCGGCCGCTTCGCGGAGTTCGAACACGGCTACGTGTACTGGCACCCGTCCACCGGCGCCTTCGCCATCCCGACCGCGATCATGACCAGATACGCCGAATCAGGCTGGGAGGCCGGGGTGCTCGGTTACCCGATCGCCGAACACGCTCAGTTGCCCGATCCGCGTGGCACGGGACCCGCTGTGGCACAGGCATTTCAGGGCGGCGCGATCTACCGGCGCGCCGGGCAGCCCGCCTACCGGGTGCACGGCGCGATCGGTGAACGCTGGCGGGCATCGGGTTTCGAGAACGGTGAACTCGGCTGGCCGGCGTCCGACGAGGTCACCCACGACGACGGCCGGTATCAGGAGTTCGAGTTCGGGCGCATCTATTGGGCGCCGCAGCAGATCATCGCGCTGCGGCACTCGGGGGATCCGGACACGCCGCTGGACCGGCCCGCGTAGCGCGGGCCGAGGTGTCGGCGGGGTCAGGCCAGAAGTAGCGCGAGGGTGGTGGCCGCGGCGCCGAGCAGTAGGGCCGCGACCACCACGATCGCGATGATTCTGGTGCGGGACGACGGTCCGGTGTAGGTGTCGTCGTCGTTCAACATGTCGGCGAGGTCGACGGCCGCGAATTCGCGGGTCGTCTCCAAGGGTCCGGGCTGCTCGGTCATGTGCGCTGACGCTAGTCGAGTGTGCTGATCGCCGCTGCCGATACCCCGGCCGTATCCGTGGACCGGGTGGCGGCGAGGAGTTCGTCGAGTTGGCGTTCGGCGCGTTCGGCGCGGGCCAGGGTTTGCGCGCGGGCGGCGTCGAGGGCGGCGAGGCGTTCGGCGGTTTCGGCTCTGACCCGCTCGAGTGCCGCTTCGGATTCGACGCGGCGGGCCTCGGCCTCGGTGGCGGTGGTGCGTCGCAGCTCCGCCAATTCGCTTCGGGTGCGGTCGAGTTCGGTACGGGTCGTCTCCAATTCCGCGCGGGCTCGACGCCACTCCTCACGGGCCTCGTTGGCGGCTTCGACCCGTTCGGCGGCGGCGAGTTCGGCCCGCTGGGTCGCCCGGTCGGCATCGGCGGCCCGCTGCACGGCGAGATCGCGTTCGGCATGGGCGGCGTTGATCCGGGCTTCGGCGTCGCGGCGCACCTGAGTGATCTCGGTGTCGGCGCGTTGCTCGGCGCGCGCCACCTCCTCGGCAGCTTCTTCGCGGATGCGTTCGATTCTTTCGGCAGCCTCGCGTTCGGCCTGACGCACCTGTGCTTCGGCGGCGCTGCGGGCGGCGAACACGTCGTCGGCGGCCTGCTTGGTGAGACGCTCCAGCTCGGCCAGCGCTTCGTCGCGAGCGGTCTGCGCGGCGGTGATGAGCTGCTCGGCTTGCTCGGCCACACTTGCCGCGTCCTCGGCGGCCGATTCCGCGGACGCCCGCGCTTCCTCCGCCTCCCGCCGCGCCTGTTCGGCGGCAACCACTTTCACGTCCGCCTCGGCAATCCGCTGCGCGGCATCCGCCTGCACTGCCTGGACCTGCGCCTCGGCGACCGACGGATCGCCGATCGTCGCCAGTTCCGCAACCGCGGCGTTCAGCGTGGTTCCCAGTTGCTCGGTCAACCCACGGAACTGTCCGAGCAACTCGTCGGCCCGCAACCGCGCGACGGTCACCGGCCCCTGCACAGCCGTCACAGTGACGGTTTCTCCCCCACCCATCGACTCTTGTTGCTGTCGTTGCCTTTCCCGCCACGCACGCCACCGGGTGTGGTCGGGGTGGTCGCAGTATTCCGACGGTCGGCCGGGGCCACCGTTGCGGGTGATGGGACGGGCACATCCTGGGTAGTTGCAGACGCTCGACACGAGAGAATCGTAGCGTTTGTTTCGTTGTTTAGTTACGTATTGCACGAAACGGAAACCGTGTCGTCCCGGGAAGACTCCGTTCTCCTGGCCGCCGTTCTGACCACCGATAAGTGAACATTATCGGCGGTCAGGAATCCGGTCCGCCCCTCGCGAGCTCGACTTTATTCCGTTTACGTTTGGTAGCAGTTGACGATACGTAACTGCGACGAAAGCGGCCGAAAACTGTGCGCGGTTGTACGGAGGTACCAATCGCGGCCATGTGCGGCGATTTTGGCGGCTCGGCATTTGAAGTGGCACACCGGTGGCGAGTTTCCGCCGACTGCCGGCAGCCTCGCGGATCGGCCGACGAGATTGTGGTTGCGCCTGCGGGCCACCACGGTGTAAGGTCCTGAACATGTTCAGTGAACATGTTCAGTCGCGGTCGGCGCAACAAGCAGCGACGCGTCAGAAGGTCTTGGCGGCAGCCGAACGGCTGTTCCGCGCCCAGGGCTTCAAGGCAACCACCATCCGACAGATCGCCGCCGAGGCGAACGTCAGTACCGGGACCGTTATGGCGGCCGGCGAAAAGGACGCGCTGCTCGTCTCGATCTTCGAGAACTGGATCACCTCGGTGCACACCAGCAGGCACACCGAACCCGCCCCGTCACCGACGACCGCGACCACCGAGGACGTGCTGAGGCTCTTCGAGCCCTTCGTCGGATACTTCGCGCTCGATTCCGAGCTCTCACGCGAGTATCTGGCGATCCTCGTCCGTGGAACCCACGAGTCGGTGATCTTCCGGGACCTCGCGCTGGCTCTGCTGGGTGAACTCGAAACCGTGCTCGCTCGGTCGGCGCTGCCCAGCAGCCAGGTCGGTCAGGGCGCCCGGACCATCTACCTCGCCTACCTCGGCTTGCTGATGACCGCTGCCAGCGGTGCCATCGCGATGCAAGAGGCGGCCGAGCAACTACGACAGACCATCGAATTCGTCATCACACACCCGCAAGGAAACCGATGATCCACGCTCCCCAACCATGGTGGCTACCAGCACTACTCGCGCTTTCCCTGTTCTCGGACGCGCTCATGTCCGTGCGTCCACCGATGTTCATCCAGCGATGCCTCGACGGCGTCCGCTTTCCCCGCGACTGGTGGTGGACGCTGATCACCATCAAGCTCGCGGCCACAGCCGGGCTCCTTGTCGGATTGAAGTATCCCGGTGCCGGGTTCGCCACCGCGGTCGCCGTGGTCGGCTATTTCGTGTGCGCCGCAATCGCCCACTACCGGGCCAGGTTCCTCGGATCGGAGTTCTGGATCAACTGCCTCGGCATGCTGGCCCTGTCGGTGGCGGCGGCGATCACATACGTGGTGTGAGGTGAAATCGAGGAATGAACAACCCCACCCGTTACGGCGCCATCGCATTCTCCGAGGCCAGCGCGCAACGCCAAAGCGCTACCGGCAGTATCAATTGGTACCGCGACCAGATGGCCGTCGGTGACAACACGGGCGAGCCCGAGGAATTGGACGGGCCGACGGCTGCGCTGATCCGGTCCACCGACTCGCTGTTCATCGCGACCGTCACGCCGTCGGGCTGGCCTTACCTGCAGCACCGGGGTGGCCCGCCCGGTTTCGTGAAGGTTCTCGATTCGTGGACGATCGCCTTGGGCGACTACTCCGGTAATCAGCAGTTCGTCACCCTCGGCAATCTCGATCACGACGACCGGGTGGCGCTGTTCTTCATCGACTACCCGACCCGCACCCGGGTGAAGGTGTTCGGTCGTGCCGAGATCATCGAGCGTGCCGACGATCCCGGGTTCATCGAACAGATGCTCACCACCGACGAGGGTGTCATCCGCACACGCTGTGACCGGGCGTTCCGGATCCGCGTCGAAGCCCTCGACCGCAACTGCATCAAGAACATCCCGGTGAAATACAGCAGTGAACGCATGGCCGAATCACTTCGCCTCGCCCGCGCACCACTGACCGAGGAGATCGAGCAGCTACGTCGGCGAAACCAGGAACTCGAGGACGAGATCGCACGCCTGCGCGAGCAATAACAGGGTCCAGAACAGAAGCCGCACCGCCACCTTCGTCCGCGCGCCGGTGTCACCGCAGCGGGCGTGTAACGCCTGTGAGCGTTCGCCGCTACAGCTTGGCGTTTCGCCCCTTCCACAGGGAATAGAGCGCCATTGTTGCCGAGGCCACCGGCACCAATGCCGTGGCCCCGGCGACCAGGTAGATCACCGAGAAGCCGATCATGATCGACATCAGCGCACCAAGGTCCAACATATGCGCTCCGTTTCCGAATCGGTTGCGGCGCTGCCGGATCGAGGATGCTGGGGACCTTCCCGGCCGGTTCGAACTCATGATCGACACAATGCCACCAGCTCTTCGATATGACCACCAAATTGAACGAGATTGAACACCACTGCAGAACCGGTTAGCCTGTGCATCAGCCTCCATCCGGGGGCAGCGCGAAGCGAGGAGCGGCAGTGGCCCGAACACCCCATCCAGCTCTCCAGCAGTTCAGCAGAGAGGTGAAGGAACGGTGGATCGAGGCGGGCAGTCCGGCCTATGCGCGGATCGCCAAGCTCACAGCCGAAGACGGAACCGCCATCTCCCAAGGCAGCATCAGTAACCTTCTGAGCGGCAAGAGCCGGCCGCGATGGGACACCGTCAGAGTTTTCGTACGCGCACTATCGCGATACGAGAACCCGCACTGCAATCCAGCTCTGCTCATGGCGGTGGTCCAGCGGTGGCGTACGCGGTGGGCGCAGTTGCAGAACGAACTGGCCAGCACTGTCGATCACCAACCCACCCACCCGACCCCGCCCACACGTCCCACCGACGAGCGGGCGCGCGATGGGAATTCGGTGATCGACCGAACTGACTCCGCTGATGCGGTCAGTGTCGAAGCGGCTCTGCGGCAGAAAATCTTCCGCCGTCTAAGAGAAACTGTTGACCAGCGGGGCGCTCTGAATCGGGCCGACTTGATAAATTTCACCATCGACGGCACTTCGCTCCCCCTCGTCGACCGCAATCGTGGAATCCGCAATCCACGCGGAATGCTCGCCACCCTGTCGGTGATGTCCCGCGGGGGCCGAGACTCCAGCGACGAGGAGTATGGCGACTCGGGGTTCGGTTACGCCTATCGGTCCGGAACGATCCACGGCGACAACCAGAAGCTGCGCAAGGCACTGGAACTGAAACTTCCGTTGATCCTGTTCCGGATGATCGGCCACGGGGCCTACGTGCCGATCTTTCCCGTCTATGTCGTCGCCGACGACATAGAACGTCGTCGATTCATGCTCGCCATCGACAACGACCTGCCGGATCAGATCGGTGCGCGGCTCCCCGACCGTGCCGAGTACACCCGAAATCGCGTTCACTCGGCCGAGTTCCGCGCGCGGTTGCTCCACGCGTACGGCATCCGTTGTGCCGTATGCGGTCTCGGTGTCGCACAACTGCTCGATGCCGTCCACATCGTCGGTGACGCACAGTCCGTTGACGACGGATCCGGTAGGAACCGCACCACATCGAGCCTCGAGAACGGACTGCTTCTCTGCAGCAACCACCACCGCGCTTTCGCTGCGAAACTCTTCGGAATCACTCCGGACTACACGATCCGCGTCGCCGATCGGCTGATGGCAGAAGGCGACGACGGGGCGCTGGGAGAACTTCGCGGTTTGAACGGACGCTCGTTGCTTCTACCGGACAATCGCGAAAGTCGGCCTTCCCCCGATCTGCTCGCCGTGGCGTTTGCGGCCTTTATCCGTGACGGCGCGGGCTAGTTCGAGATCGGTGGCATCCTCGCTGCCCTTGGGGTAGGAGTGGAGGTGAACAGAGGGGGAAGCCGTGGGGGAACGGATCAGTTCGTCGGAGGCACGTTCGCGGGTAGGCACGCGCCGGGTGCGATCGAGCCGGGAGTGGTTGGACCACTTCCACAGCAATGCCGCCAGGCAGCGGACGATTCCGTGGCAGGAGAACGGTATCGGTGCCGATGCTGCCGAGCTCGCGCCGATTCGCCGCTCATTACAGGGCTGGCAGCTCGGCGAGACTTCCGACGGCCGGCATCTGGCCGCGGCGGCCGATCGATTCGCCACCGAGACCGACGACCCTGCCTACCGTGAGGTCATCGCGCTGTTCATCCGTGAAGAGCAACGCCACGGCGCTCTGCTCGGGCGCATCCTCGACGACGCGGGAATCCCTCGCCGACAGGCCGACTGGGGCGACAGCCTGTTTCGTCGCCTGCGGTACAGCATCACGAATATCGAGGTGTGGACGACACCGGTCGTCATGGTCGAAACCCTCGCGATGATCTACTACAGCGCGATCCGGCGGGCTACCACGTCACCGGTTATCCGCGCGGTGTGCGCCCAGATCCTGGCCGACGAGGTGCCCCACGTCCAACTGCAATGCGAACGCCTGGCTATTTTGCTGGTCGAGCGCTCACGCACCCGGTTCCACCTCACCATGATCGGCCACCGCATCCTGTTCGCCGTCGTCATGGCGCTGGTGTGGGCCGGTCATCACCGCGCGCTGCGGGCCGGTGGATTCACCTGGAACTACTACCGCAAGGCGGCCTACGCCAAAATGAACCGCGCCTGGCATCGCATGGATCCCGAGCACTACGCATGGCCTGCGGAGACTCGGCCGTGAACCCGTCACCGATGAGTACGCGGCTCCCGTGTCGTCAATACCGACATGACGACACACAAGCTCGAACTCCCCGACGCAACACTCACCTACGACGTCCAGGGTCCACTGCCCACCGCTGATGGGCGGCCGCCGCTGCTGATGACCGGTCTCCCGATGGCCGCCGACGGTTTCACCGCGCTCGCCGCGCACTTCCCCGATCGCACGGTCGTCACCTACGACCCGCGCGGGCTGGGGCGCAGTGTGCGGTCCGACGGTGAGGTCGACAATGTGCCGACCGTGCATGCCGAGGACGTGCACGCCGTGATCGAGGCGCTCGGTGCCGGGCCGGTCGAGCTCTTCGCCAGCAGTGGCGGCGCGATCGTCGCGTTGGCGCTGGTGACCGCGCATCCCGAGGACGTGACCACTTTGATTGCGCACGAACCGCCGCTGCTGACCGTGCTGCCCGATGCCGCGGCTGCCGGGCGTGCGGCCGACGGGTATCGCGCTGCCTACGGGGCGAAAGGGTTCGGTGCGGGCATGGCGACCTTCATCGCGATGACCTCCTGGGAGGGCGAATTCACCGACGACTATTTCGCCGCGCCGGACGCCGATCCCGCGATGTTCGGCCTGCCGGTCGAGGACGACGGTGCCCGCGACCACCCGCTGTTGTCGGAGCGTTCCCGGCCGACCCTCGCCTACCGCGCCGATATCGCCGCGCTCACCGCGGCACCGACCCGCATCGTCATCGGCTACGGCGAGGAATCGTCGGGCACGGTCACCGAACGCACCTCGTCGGCGCTGGCCGACCAGCTCGGTGTGCAGCCGGTTGTCTTCCCCAGTCATCACGGCGGTTTCACCGGCCCCGAGTCCGGTTATCCGGGCCAGCCGGAGGCTTTCGCCCGAATTCTCCGGGAAGTCATCGACCCGCTCGGCTGAGCGGCGACGTGACTCACCGCAGCGGGCCGATACCCAACGACCCCTTCGACCAGGTCGCCGACTGTTCCTCCACCGCCTCCACATAACCTTCGGGGTCCTTGTCGACGGGGCGCACGCCCGCATAGTGGCGCGCCTCGTACGCGGCGAATTCGACGGCGAGCCGGTGACGTTCGCCGAGGCCGGCGAGGCGGCGGAAATCGGTGAGTCCCTCGCGTTCCTCCTCGGCCATGTGGTCGCCGTTCGCGGTGTTCGCCGCAGCGACAGCGGCGAACCACTCGGGTGATCCGACCTTGTGACGTGCCACCTCCCCCACCGCATCGCGGATGTCGTTGTGGTCACCGATCGCGTCGAGCGTCTCGTCCTCCACCCGGCGGGTACGGCGTGCGGAAATTCCGACCCGCAGCAGTTCCGGGTAGAAGATCTCCTCCTCGGCTTGGGCATGTAGTTCGAGAAAGGCCGCGAGCCGTTCCCAGATCGCCGCGAGAACATCGACCTCCTTGGGGTCGATCTGCTCGAGAATCGCGAACAACCGTCGTTGCTCACGATGGTCGTCGAGGATCAATTCGGTGATATCCACGCATTCCTCCTGGCTCGAATCAGGCAGTCATCGCAGGTCACTGGGCAATCGAACGCGGAGGCGGTCAAGGACCGCCGCTGTCGCCAACAATAGCCAGGTTGTCTGCGTTCGGTGTCGGATAGCGTGGCAGCGACCGTCCGGCGCGGACGTGCGCGATTTCTGGAGAGCTGTGCTGTGGTGTCCTTTTCCTTGCTCGTGGTCGCGGGTATCGAATTGCTGTGCGTCGGACTGCTGTGGATGCGGGCTGCGCGACGAATGCGCGTGCTCGTACTCGGCGTGGTCGGTGTCGGAATCGCTTATGATTCGGCCGTTTTCGGGATCGGTGTGCTGGTC
Source organism: Nocardia rosealba (assembly GCF_020216065.1). GTDB lineage: Bacteria > Actinomycetota > Actinomycetes > Mycobacteriales > Mycobacteriaceae > Nocardia > Nocardia rosealba. The sequence goes on along the minus strand of NZ_JAIWNA010000002.1, from coordinate 803,054 downwards.
GGTGAAGGAGCGGTGCTGCACGGGCTGAGTGTCGGCCGGTTCATCGGTCACGCGCTGCTCACACCGCTGCTGGTGTTGTGGGCCGTCGTCCGGGTGGGTGCCGGGGGCTGGTGGCGACGTGCCGCGTTTGTCCTCACCGGAGTACTGGTGGTGTGGGGTGTTTTCGGTGAGTTGGCTCATGTGCGGCTCGTGCCACGGACATTCGCCGACACCCTGCGCTACGGCTCGGAACAACCGGCGATACCGATCCCCGCGCTCGTGGTCTCCGCCGTGCTGTTCGCCGCGACGGTGTCGTTGTGGCGCGACGAGCGGTTGCGTTTCCCCCTGATCGGCATCGTCTTGCTGGTCGTGGCTTCCGGCGCGGCCGCGGCATGTCCCCCGCTGGGGAACGTCGGCGAGGCGATCATGATCGCGGCACTGACCGGAACCGAGTTGGTGCTGGTCGGCAGGGCAGTCGCCGACAGTCGGGCCATCGGCGGTTCCGCGCCGATTCAGGCTGGGCGGTGACGTGCTCTACACCTACCGGGTCAGCAAATACGACCCCGACGATAGAGACGAGCACGGCCGCTATCTCGGCGCCTAGGACACGGACAGCGACCACGGTGCGGTCGAATCCGCCTATCTCCGGGCAGTAGCCGCCTTCGCCGACGACACCGAGTCCGACGAGCTCGCAGCCCAGGTCGCCCGAGTACGGGCGGCGACTGCTTCTCGCACGCCGACGTGGTGAGCCCGCCGGTTGTGTCGGCTTGCGGCGCCTCGATACCCGCACGATGGAGCTCACGCGGATGTTCGTGCGCCCGGATGCGCGCGGAGAGGGCGGTGCCGTGGTGCTGCTCGACGTTGCCGAGGACACTGCTCGCCGTCTCGGCGCGCACAGGATTCGGCTCAATACGCGTGAAGATCTGGTCGAGGCCCGCAGGCTGTATGCCGCGCGCGGATACGCCGAAATTGCGGCTTATGGCGACGATCCGCTGGCGGACCACTGGTTCGAGAAGCGAATCCGAATAGATCCGCCAGGGCTGACGAACACCGGCATTGTGCTTGTCTGAGAGCGAACCGGGACGGTGGCGGCCTCTTTGCACTGGATGCATCGATACGCGCAGTGCAGGCCGCCACCGGGGTCAGCGAATGGACTGATCCTCCAAGGAGGTCGGCAGGGTGACGTCGAGGATCGACTCCTGCTTCGCCTCGCCCAGGGTTTTCACCACGGATGGCACAGGACTGACGAACACCTGCGGGTAGTCGATCTCGCCGAGCGTCGGATCGACGGGCCAGGCCAGTCGTTCCTCGGTGAGGGAGAACTCGGCGGTGATGCCCTCCTTGTTGCCCCGGGGGTCCTGACGGTGCCAACCACCCTCGAGGTAGACGGCGACCAGGCCGTGGAGAACGTGGCCGTCGTCGTCCGCGAGCTTTTGGTAGCACAGCCCGGTGGGGATGCCCGCGCTGCGCAGGATGGCGGTGAGGAGGTGGGACTTCGCGTAGCAGAGGCCGACTCGCTCGCGGGCGACCTCCCCGGCGGTCAGGGTCACCCGGGGGTCCTGGACGTCGTAGGAGTGGTCGACTTCGTCGCGGACCCAGTCGAAGGCCGCGCGGGCGAAGTCGACGTCTTCGGGGGCGTTTCGCCGCAGGTCGCGCACGATGGCAGTCACCGCGTCGTCGTCGAGTTGGATGATGGAGTCACCGTCGAGGTAGGCCTGCGGGTTCTGCGCCTCAGGAACCCAGGTTTGTTGTGTCACAGCGGAAATCTACTGCCCGCCGTTGTCTGTCGGCACCCCCATTTCGCGGCGGCGGGGATGGCGGTCGAGGTCGAGCGGGGTGGTCAGCGACGCCGCAGGGTGGCGTCGAGGATCGACGGTGGCGTGTCGTACTTCTCCTCGGCCGCGAGATCGACTCCCGGAGACACGATTTCGTCGATCTCGTCGAGGACCTCGGCCGGCAGGACGGTATCGGCGGCAGCGAGCTGCGAATGCAGATGCTCCATGGTTCGCGGGCCGATGATCGCGCTGGTCACCGCCCGGTGGGCGGTGACGAATCCGAGCGCCAGTTGAATCATGGTCAACCCGGCCCGGTCGGCGACCTTCGCCAGCTGCTCGACAGCCTCGAGTTTGGCCCGGTTGGCGGGCACATCGAGATCGAAACGATGGGGCATGAATCCGGAACGGTTGGTGGTTATCTCGCGGCCGGCGCGGATGGCGCCCGACAACCAACCCGAGGCCAGCGGGCTCCAGGCGAGCACACCGAGGCCGTATTCCTCGGTCACCGGAAGCACATGGGATTCGATACCGCGTTGCAGGATCGAATAGCAGGGTTGTTCGGTGACGTAGCGGCTGAGGTGATGCTCGCGGGCAGACCATTGCGCCTGCACGATGCGGTAGGCGGGGAAGGTCGAGGAGCCGAAATAGCGGATCTTCCCGGCCCGCTGCAGGTCGGTGAGTGCCGAGAGCGTCTCCTCGTCACTGGTGTTCGGATCCCACCGGTGAATCTGATAGAGGTCCACGTGATCGACGTCGAGGCGGCGCAGGCTGTCTTCCAGCGCGGTCACCAGCCAGCGGCGTGAGCTTCCCCGCCGGTTGGGGTCCCCGCCCATCGGCAGGTAGGCCTTGGTCGCGATGACCAGGTCGTCGCGGCGACCGGCGATGGCCTTACCGACCATTTCCTCGGATCGGCCGTCGCTGTAGGCGTCGGCGGTGTCGATCAGGTTGATTCCGGCCTCGATCGCGGCACCGATGATCGCGGTGGCCTCGTCCTGGCCGGTGTTGCCGATCCGGCCGAAGTTCATTGCGCCGAGCGCCAGGGTGCTGACCTGCACGCCGGTGCGGCCCAAGGTGCGGTACTGCATGGGTTTTCCTCTCCCGGAGGTATCCTGCACGAAGCGGAACATTGTTCCGATAATCAACATACGGAACAGTGTTCCGTTTTTCAAGCGATCCGATGGAGGGAACGCCAAGTGGCAGGCAAGGACACCGGAACGGCGAAGACTCCGCGCAAGCGCGCCGATGCCGAGCGAAACGAACGAACCCTGCTCGACGCGGCCGCCGCGACCTTCGTCGCCTCCGGAGTCGACGCCCCGGTGCGCGAGATCGCCGCCGCGGCCGGTGTCGGGGTCGGCACGATCTATCGGCACTTCCCGACCCGAGCCGACCTCATCGTCGCGGTCTATCGACATCAGGTCGAGGCCTGCGCACAGGCCGCACCGCAGCTCCTGGCGAGCACCGAGCCCTATGACGCGTTGACCAGGTGGATCGACCTGTTCACCGACTTCCTCGTCACCAAGCACGGTCTCGCCGCGGCATTGCAGTCCGACGACCCGACCTTCCAGGCCCTGCACGCCAATTTCCTCGACCGGCTCCTCCCCGCGTGCGGCGAGTTGCTCGATGCCGCCGCGGCGGCCGGTGAGATCCGCACCGACATCGACCCCTACCTGTTGCTGCGCGGCATCGGCAATGTGTGCATCGGCGCGGAAAGCGACCGGCGCTATGACGCGCGGCGCGTCGTCGAGTTCATTGTCGCCGGATTACGCCAGCGCAACTGAACCCGTTGCCCCGGGCAGCCCCGAGACATGACAAAGCCCGTGTGGGCCGCCGGATTCGGCGCCCCATACGGGCTTCGAGCAACTAGCGCGACAACGCGACTCGGTGCGCCTCACCCATCAGGGTGGCCAGCTCGGCACTCTCGGCCTCGGTGAGGACCGCGAAGAACGGAGAAACCAGTTCGTCGGTGAGCTTCTCGGCCGCCGCCCAGCGCTGCCGCATGTCGTCGGTGATCGGCTCGAAGGGTTCGGTCCAGCCGAGCCGCTGCGCATGAGTGGGGCCGTCGGCGATCGGGGAACCGGCGATCAGGACGGCCTGCAGCGGGGTGAGGCCCTGGGCGAGGACGGCGACCAGGTGCAGGCCGCCCCGCAGTTCACGCAGGACGTGGGTGAGCTGCAGGACCGCCGCGCGACCGTCGTCGGGCAGTGGCATGGCCCGCCAGCCCGCGAACAGGGGAACGGCGGTGGGCTCGGCCGCATCGGCGACCTTGCCGAGCAGTTCGGCGAGACGTTCGGATCGGTCGAAGCCGGCGAGTCTGCGGCGGCCGAATTCGTGACAGGCGGCGAGATAGCCGGCGGCCGCTTCGGCAGCGGGCAGGGGAACGGATTTCCATGCGGCACGGATACATTCGGGTTCGAAGAAGCCGAACGCGCCGATCACGACATCGGCGTCGACCTCCCCGAGCACCCCGCCGCGGCCGCGCGTGTAGGGGCCGTGGAACCCGGGCACCCCGACATCGGTCCCGAACTGGCGCGCCTCGCGCGACATCATGAACGCCCCACCGAGTTCGAGGACCTGCTGCTTGACTGCCGACATGATCTGACACCTTCCGCTGTTTCTGCTATCGCAGCAGACTTTAGTCTGCAATAGTCAGCGAGGGAAGGGATTTCGGGCGATGAGTTCGGCGTCCGGCTGCCGTCTGCATTGATAAAGCCGACACGACCCGAGGAGCCCACCATGAGCGCCACCTACACCTACGACGTGTTCTCCACCCTGGACGGCTTCGCCTCCACCAGCGGCGACTGGGGCGGATACTGGGGCAAACAGGGCCCCGAACTGCTCGATCACCGCCTCGACCTCTACCGCGACGAGCAGCGGATGATCTTCGGCGCCAACACCTATCGCGAGTTCACCGAACTGGTGGCCGGCGCCTCGGAGAACCCGGAGATCTTCGACCCGTGGGTCGTCCGGATGATGAACATGCCGCTGACCGTGGTGTCGAGCACGCTGCGCGAACCTCTCGACTGGCACGACGCGAACGTCGCCGCGGGCGATGCCGTCGATGTCGTCGCCCGGCTCAAAGCCGAATCCGACATCCCGCTGCGCTCGCACGGCAGCCTCTCGCTGAACCGGACGCTGATGGCAGCGGGCTTGGTCGACCGGGTTCAGGTGACGGTGTTCCCGGTCATCACCGGCAAGACCGGGCAGCGACCCATCTTCCAGAACGCCGCCGACTTCGACCTCGAACTGCTCGAGAGCCGCACCCTCGACGGCAACACCCAGGAACTCGTCTACGCGCCGACCCTGCACTCCTGAGCGGTGCACGACACCGCTCCCCCAGCAGCCGCTCGGCGCCGTCGATTGCACCGGCGTCCGGTGACGAGTTTGCTCGAATCGCGGTGCGAAGTGGCCGCGCGCTTCATGATCGAAGTCATCATCTCGTAGTTCGGCGGCCGATGTGAGCAGGCCCTCATCGGTTGCTGATTGGTTCCCTGCCGACGGGGCATTCGGCCCTCAGGACTGTGTTGTCCCTGCGAAAGGATGCGCTCGATGAACCAGCCAGACCACGAGTTCCCGGATGACTCACGCACCATCAGGCCGCACGCGGGCGAATCTATCGAGGACACGAGGAACTGGCCCGGCCTGATCTTGATCGGGGTCGGATTGGCACTGCTCGGCATCACCCTCACCGCCGCCGGCTACGGATTCGGCGGTTGGGCGATCATCGGCGGCGTAGCCTGCGTGGCCTGCCTGCTCGCGGGGACCGCGCTGGTCGTGGCCGAGCACCGGCGGGTGAAGGCGCAGAAATGATGATTCTCCGGGCGCCGGGTGTGTACCGACCCCAGGCCGATACATGGATGCTTGCCGAGGCGCTGCGCGCGGTCCCCCACCTGCGCAACGGCCGGGTACTCGAACTGTGCGCGGGCACCGGCGTCGTCACGCTGGCCGCGGCGAAAGCGGGGGCCGCGAGTGTGACGGCCGTCGACCTGTCGCGACGGGCGCTGATCTCGACCTGGCTGAACTGCCGCTTGCGCGGCGTGGCCGTGCAGTTGCTGCACGGTGACTTCTCGGCCGCGGCACGACTGCCGCGCTTCGACGTGGTGCTGGCGAACCCACCGTACGTGCCCGCCGAGCGCGAGGTCGGCCGCGGCCGGGCGCTGGCCTGGGACGCGGGCCCCACCGGGCGCAGCGTGCTCGACCGGCTGTGCACGACGCTGCCCGATCTGCTCACCGACAACGGGGTCGGCTTGATCGTGCACTCGGCGATCAGCGACCCCGACCGCAGCCTGGACCAGTTGCGGGCGGTCGGCGCCGAGGCGCAGGTGGTGGCCGTGGACAAGGTGCCGTTCGGACCGGTGTTGCGGTCGCGGGCGCGGCGGTTGGCGGCGCGTGGATTGATCGCGAAGGACCAGCGTGACGAGGAATTGGTGGTGATCCGTGTCGAACGAAACTACTGCCCCGCCGTCGGGGAGCCCGCCTGACCGCAGGCGGGTGGTCCTCACCGACGGGCCGGCCCTGATCGAAGGTCCGGTCGACCTGGTGACCCGTGAGGGAACAGTGCTGCACTGTGACCGTTTCCAGGTCGCGCTGTGCCTGTGCAAGCGCTCGGCCACCTACCCGCTGTGCGATACCAGCCACCGGCGCCGCCGCCGACGTAACAACGAAAGCAGCACCTGATGACCAGCACTGTCACCCTCGGGCGCGCCCTGCCTGCGCCCCGCGGCGAATTGTCGGCCGCCCTGGTCGAAACCCTCACGCACGCACCGGGTTCGGCTGTTCCGCCGGACCCCGGCACCGATCCCTACGGTGAGGACGCCGCGCTGGCGTTGCACACCTGCTACGAACTGCACTACCAAGGTTTCGCCGGTGTGGACGAGGACTGGGAGTGGGATCCGGGGCTGTTGGGCCTGCGCCGAGGTCTCGAACAGCGGTTCCTCGCTGCCATGCGGGCCGATGTGCCCGGCGGCGACGACGTGGACGCCGAACTCGACCGGTTGCTCGAGCCGTCGGCGCCCGGCGGTATCGCGGCCTACCTCGCCGAGCAGGGCACTGCCGAGCAGTTGCGCGAGTACTTCGTGCACCGCTCGATCTATCATCACATCGAGGCCGACCCCTACGCCTGGGTGATCCCACGCCTGCGTGGGCAGGCGAAAGCCGCGCTGGTCGCTGTCGAATTCGACGAATACGGTAGCGGCCACGGCGACCGTGTGCACGCGCGCCTCTACGCGGATCTGCTCGCGGGCGCCGGTCTGGAACCCGGCTATCTGCACTATCTCGACGAGGTGCCCGCTCCCATGCTGGTGCTGGTGAACATGATGTCGCTGTTCGGTCTGCACCGTGGTCTGCGTGCCGCGTCGGTGGGCCATTTCGCGGCCAACGAGATCACCTCCTCACCGGCGTCGGCCCGCCTGGCCGAGCTGGCCCGCACCCTGCTCCCCCACCCCGCCTGTATCGGCTTCTACACCGAGCACGTCGAAGCCGACGCCGTGCACGAGCAGGTGATGCGGCGCGATGTGATCGCCGAATTGCTGCGCACCGAACCCGATTCGGCGGCGAGCATCGTTTTCGGGATCCAGGCCACCGACCTGCTCGAGGACCGTTTCGCCGATCAGGTGCTCGAGTGCTGGCGAGCCGGGCGCAGTTCACTGCTCAGTGAATTGCGGGCACCCGCCGTACCCGGGTGAAGGTGATGGTGACCGGGAACCCGTCGAGCTCACCGCGATCGCGGTCCGAGCCGGTGCTCAGGTGATCGGTGATGCTGTGTAGCACGTTCCAGCCGAAGGCGTTCTCGTCGACCGGGTCGGGCTCCCCGCACAGTGCCTGCACGGCGATCCGCAGGCGGAAACCGTCGGCGTTGACATCGCAGTGCAGGCGGGTGTCGGGCACGGCGGCGAGGATCAGGCTGGTCGCCGCTTCGTCGACCGCGACCCGGATATCGGCGATTTCGTCGGGCGTGAACCCGGCCAGGTGGGCGGCCGTCTCGGCGACGGCCCGCACCATGACCAGTTGTCCGAGGTCGGCGTCGATCCGCAGGTGGGTCGAGGTCGCGTGGGCCGAATCCGCGACGGTCCGCTCGCTCGAAGCCACGACGTAGCCTCCTCACCGATGTCGGGTGGTACCGGGTGGGTCGATCCCACTGCGCCTACCCGCCGGTCGGCCGGTCAAACATCGACGGGGTGGTCGGAGGCATCGTCGACGCAGCTGTAGTGGCGGAACAACGGCCGCACGCCCGCCAGTTCGAGCGCGCGTTCCACCTCCAGCCCGCCGACGAGCAGTCGCAGCTCGACCCCGTGTTTCCAGGCGTTGGCTTTGGCCGGTCCGAGCAGCGCGGCCAGCCGGATACTGAGGAAATCGGTGCCGCGCAGGTCGAGCACCACCACTCGGGCTCCCGATCGCACCGCACGGTCGAGGAGTGCGCAGAATTGCGGCTGCCGGGCCGCGTCCAGTTCGCTTCCCGCCCGCAGTACCCAGCAGCCATGTCTGCCGGGATCGACGCGAAGCAGGGCTTCGTCGTGCGCCGCGGAGCCGCGGTACCAACGCAACCTGCTCGAGCGTCGCGGATCCGTGACGACAGACATAGAACCTCCTGGACGACAGGGGATTCCGGTTTCATGCCACCGCGCAACCGACGTTCCGGGTGTGGATAGCACAAAGACCGGGGTCGGCTGGAAGTCTCAACCTAAGGCAATTCTGGCACGCTCGGCCGCTGCTGTCACGGCACAGGTGTCTGCTCCGTGAGCGCCTGTTCGCGCAGCGAGCTCAAGGTGCGCGACAGGATGCGAGAGACCTGCATCTGGGAGACGCCGAGGTACTCGGCGATCTGGTTCTGGGTCTTGCACTCGAAGAACCGCATGATGAGCACGTCGCGTTCTTCCTCGGGCAGAGCCGCGATCAGCGGGCGCACCGCCATCGCGTCCTCGGTGAGCTCGTAGCAGTGTTCCTCGGCGCCGAGGGTCTCGGTGATCGGCTGCGAGGAGTTGTCGCGGTCGTCCTGGGTGACCCCGTCGATGGAGTTGGTCTGGTAGCCGTTGCCCGCGACCAGCGCGCGGGTGACCTCGACCAGTTCGACCTCGAGTTCGTCGGCGAGTTCGCGGGCGTTGGGCACGCGGCCGAGTCGCTGCGACAGTTCCTCGGTGGCCGGACCGATCCGCAGCTGGATCTCCTTGAGCCTGCGCGGGACGCGCACCGCCCAGGTGTGGTCGCGGAAATGCCTGCGAACCTCGCCCATGATGGTGGGGATCGCGAAGGAAAGGAACGAGGAGCCGCGGCTGACGTCATAGCGGTCGACCGCGAGCACCAGCCCTACGCGGGCGGTCTGCTCGAGGTCGTCGAAGAGTTCACCGCGCCCGGCGAATTTGCGGGCGATATGGTCGGCCAGGGGAAGGCACAGCCTGATCACCTCTTCGCGGAGGGGTTCACGCTGGGGGTCGTTCGGGGAAAGTGCCTGCAGCTTCTCGAACCACGGTTCGATGTTGTCGTAGCTGTCACCTTTTGAGTGGGAGCGTCGGACGGTCGAGTCGTTGGCTGTTGTCGCTTGAGCAGTCGTCATCACATGTGCCTCCGATTCCGTGGGGTCGGATGCTTCTGGATTACCCGATCTGTATGCGAAATAAGCCTACGCTTTCGATCCCGGTGTCCGCATCACCCCCCGACCGGCCCGTGCGAGCGGCGGATCCAGCCGAATTCGACGGTGGTCGGATAGCCGTTACGGGCCGCGTCGAACGGGCCGTATTCGGTGCGCAGCGCGTCGGTGAGGGTGGCCACGACATGCCAGCCGAAGGCATCCTCATCGATCGCTTCGTCGCTGCGCGCCACGGTCGAGACCCGCGCTCCGAGTGCCCCGCCGCCACCGGTGAACGCGCAATCGATCAGGGCCTCCGGTGCGGCGGCGAGGACGAGGGCGGTCACCACCTCGTCGAGCGCCAGCAGCAGATCAGTGACCTCGTCGAGCGCGAAACCGCCTACCAGCAGGACTGTTTCGGCCAGCGCGTGGACCATGGTGAGCTGCTCGAGCTCCGCCGGTACCTGAAACCCGACCGTTGTCGACCGGGGCGCGGTCTCGCGATCCTCCGCTCGCATGCCGCCTCCCTGTGTTGCCTGTCGTGGTCGCAGGTTACCCGACCGTGACGTCGTCTAGTCCGTGCCCTTCTCGCGCTGTTCGGCCCGTTCGTGGACGGTGAGCAGCAGATGATCGAAGCGGGTGCGCAGAACGCCGGACACATCGGTGAGCGAACCGAGTTCGGCGACCAGGCGCCCGGCCAGCGCACGGAGCTTGGTGTTGGTCTCCTGTGAGCGCCAGGTGAGTACGTCGAATGCCTGCTCGGCGCTGATCCCGTAGACGAGCATCACCGCGCCCTTGGCCTGTTCGATCACCGCTCGGGCCGCGTAGAGACTCGGCAGTTCGTCGTCGAGGGTTTCCTTGCGGCGCCGCTCGAGGGTGTCGGTGACATCGATGTAGTAGCCGGTGGTGCCGATGACGCTGCCCGCGTCGTCGACCATCTGATCGGCCACGACGATCACGTCGTGCACGACGCCTGCGGTGTCGAGGATGCGGTGGGTACTGCAGAACGGTTCGCCCTCGGTGACCGACTTCTCGATCATGGTGGCGACGTGGGCGCGGTCGTCGGGGTGCTTGTGCGACAACAACAGTGCGGTCGTGGGGTGGACGGTGCCCGGTTCGTATCCGTGGATGCGGGCGACCTCGTCGGACCACTCCCAGCGCTGATCGGCGAACCAGAACTTGAATCCGCCCGCGTCCTGCGCCCTGCCCTCGCCGAGCACGCGCCGCAGTGACTGCGCACCGCCCGTCGATAGACCCTCACTGTGCTTCATCCCTGAAGTATCTCGCGACCGGGACCCGGGTACGCACACAGTGCCCGATCGCGTCCGCTCACCCGGCGCGGCGCTCAACACGGCGCCGCCGCGCCCGGTTCGGGCAGTGGCTCCCCCGGTGTCGGAATCGGAGGAAACGGGTCGGGAACATCCGGGGGCGGTGGCTGTCCGGGGCCCGGCCCGGGTGGTGGGTCACCGGGCAGCGGGTGGCCCGGCTCCGGTGGCGGTGGCGGCCGACCGGGATCCGGCGGTGGTGCCGGATCGGGGGTGGGCGGAATCGGGTCTCGCGGTTCGGGAATGGGTGGGCTGGTCCACATCGGGGTGGTCATCGCAGCCTCCTCACGGGGTCGGAAACGCCGGTCGTCGGGCAGGTACCCCGTGCCGGGGCACCTACACAGCGTCGTTTCGGCCGCAACCGATCGGCTATTACCCCGGCATGGACCACAGCACAGCCCCGCTCGTCGCCGCGGTCGCCGACTACCGCAACAAACACCGGTACGGGTTCACCCCGCCCGGGCACCGACAGGGTCGCGGGGTGGACGACCGGGTTCTCGCGGCGCTCGGTGCCGATGCCTTCGCCGCCGATCTGCTGGCCAACGGCGGACTCGACGACCGGCTCGCACGCAACGGCTACCTCACCGAGGCCGAGGACCTGATGGCCGACGCCGTCGGCGCCGAGACGGCGTTCTTCTCCACCTGCGGCAGCTCGCTGTCGGTCAAGGCCGCGATGATGGCGGTGGCCGGCGGCAACGACGGCGGCCTGCTGGTGGCGCGCGACAGCCACAAGTCGATCGTCGCCGGCCTGATCTTCTCCGGCGTCCAGCCGCATTGGATCAGCCCGCGCTGGGACGCCGAACGCCACTTCTCCCATCCGCCGTCACCGGAGCAGGTGGAACAGGCGTGGCAGGAGCATCCGGACGCGGCGGGCGCGGTGATCGTGTGCCCGAGTCCGTATGGAACCTGTGCGGATCTGCGTGGCATCACCGAGGTGTGCCATGCGCGCGGCAAACCGGTCATCGTCGACGAGGCTTGGGGTGCGCACCTGCCGTTCCATCCCGAATTGCCCACGTGGGCGATGGATGTGGGCGCCGATGTGTGCGTGGTGAGCGTGCACAAGATGGGCATGGGTTTCGAACAGGGTTCGGTGTTCCACCTGCAGGGCGATCTCGTGGATCCGGGCCGTTTGCGCCGCTGCGCGGATCTGCTGATGACCACCAGCCCGAACGTCCTGATCTACGCCGCGCTCGACGGATGGCGAAGACAGATGGTCGAATTCGGGCACGACCTGCTGGGGCAGGCACTCGACCTGGCCAAACGCACCCGCGCCGAGATCGACCGGATCAGCGGCCTGACGGTGATGCACGACGAGCTGCTCGGCGTGGAGGCCTCGCACGATCTGGATCTGCTGCAGGTGCTCGTCGATGTCTCCGAGACCGGCGCCACCGGGTACGAGGCGGCGGACTGGTTGCGCGAGCATCACCACCTCGATGTGGGCCTCAGCGATCACCGCCGGATTCTGGCGACGATGTCGATGGCCGACGACGACACCTCCGCGGAGGCACTCATCGACGCGCTCGCGCTGTGGCGCCGGGCCGGTCTGGACCCCGCACCGCACCACATCACGCTGCCGTCCCCGCAGGATCTGCAGCTCGACACGGTGATGCTGCCGCGTGATGCCTTCTTCGCCCCCACCGAGATGGTGCCCATCGACAAGGCGCCGGGCCGGATCGCGGCCGAACAGCTCACGCCGTACCCGCCGGGCATTCCCGCGATCGTGCCGGGTGAGCGGATCGGTGACACGGTCGTGGAGTACCTGCGTTCCGGTGTCGAGGCGGGGATGAATGTGTCCGATGCCAGCGATCCGCAGTTGCACAACATCCGGGTTGTCCGCCAGTCCTGATCGTCGAGCGAGAGGAAGTGTTGTCGTGGCCGCCGAACAGTTGCGCGCAGTGGCGCTGGTCTGCACGTTGAAGCCGTCGCCCGCCGAATCCAGCAGTCAGCTCATGGCCGATCAGGTGCTGGCCGAGCTGGCCGCCAACGATGTGGCCGGGTCGACGGTGCGTATCGCCGATTTCGAGGTGCGACCGGGGGTGAGTGCCGACGAGGGCGAGGGCGACGAGTGGCCGCAGATCCGGCACCGCATCATCGACGCCGATATCGTCCTGATCGCGACGCCCACCTGGTTGGGTCATCTGTCCTCGGTGGCCCAGCGCGCGCTGGAACGTCTGGATGCCGAGCTGTCCGACACCGACGACGCGGGCAGGCCCGTCATGCTGGGCAAGGTCGGGATCGCGGCCGTCGTCGGGAACGAGGACGGTGCGCACAAGATCGTGGCCGACACCTTCCAGGCTCTCGACGACATCGGATTCACCATTCCGGCTCAGGGCTGCACCTACTGGAACGGGGAAGCGATGGGCGGCACCGATTTCAAGGATCTGCCCGACACCCCGGAGGCGGTGCGCACGACCACGGCGGCGATGGCGCGTAATGCCGCGCATCTGGCCCGGTTGCTGCGGGCGAACCAGTACCCGGCCTACCAGTGAGCCACCGGTAGGCCGGGCGAGGGGTCAGAGGATCGGGCGTCCGCCGGTGACAGCGAGGCGGGCGCCGGAGATGTAGCTGCCGTCGTCGGCGGCGAGCAGCACATAGGCGGGGGCCAGCTCCGCGGGTTGACCGGCCCGGCCGAGTGGGGTGTCGTCACCGAACTTGCTCACCTTCTCCGTGGGGAAGGTCGACGGGATCAGCGGTGTCCAGATCGGGCCCGGAGCCACGCTGTTGACCCGGATTCCCTTCTCCCCCAGCATCTGCGCCAGGCTGGCCGAGAAATTCGCGATGGCGGCCTTGGTGGCGGCATACGGTGCCAGCGTCGGGGAGGGCATGTCGGAGTTCACCGACGAGCTGCCGATGATCGACGAACCGGGACCCATATGGGGCAGCGCCGCCTTCACCAGGTGGAAGTAGGCACCGACATTGAGGGCGAACGTGTAGGCGAATTCCTCGTCGCTGATCTCGGTGATGTCGTCGTGCGACATCTGGAAGGCGGCATTGCTCACCAGCACATCGACTCGACCGAATTCCTCGACGGCCTTGTCGATCACCGCACGGCAGTGCGCGGCGTCCGACAGGTCACCGGCCATCAGCACGGCACGGCGGCCGGCCTTGGTCACCAGGTCGGCTACTTCTTTCGCGTCGTCGTGTTCGTCGAGATAGGAGATGAGGACATCGGCGCCTTCACGGGCGTACGCGATGGCGACCGCACGTCCGATTCCGCTGTCGGCACCGGTGACGACAGCGGCTTTGCCCGTCAATTTGCCCGATCCCTGGTAACTGTTCTCCCCACAATCGGGCACGGGGTCCATTTTCGATTGGATGCCGGGAACCTGCTGCTGCTGTTCGGGAAATCCCATGATCGAAGTCCTCCTCGCCGGGAACGGGGTCTCCGATCGGACTACCTCCCATCGGCATCGGCAAACAGGTCAGTGCCCGCACGGGTCGCGTAATCGCAACCCTTCGTGGGCTTTGATCCGGCGGTGTTCGGCGAGCACGATACCCACGCCGCCGAGCAGACACACCACGCACAGAATTCCGGCTATCACGGCCCAACCTTCGAAGCCGTATCCGGCTGCGGTGAGGGTGAGCGCCAGCAACACGACGCCGACGCCGATCAGGATCAACCCGGGCCAGTTCCAAGCGTCTTCGATGGATTCGCCGACATGCGAGCGGGTAGTGCGTTCGGTGTCGGGAAATTTGTGATGATGAGGGAGAGCGGCATCGTTCATGGCCGGGCCGTCCTTTCGATGGGATCCGCTGGTCTGCGCGTACCCCTGATCCGACAGCCCAATCGTGTGGTTTGCCGACTCCTCGAGGCGGTATCCGCCAGTAGGTGTTTTCCCGATGCGAGCACGTCGATCCAGGACAGAAGGGTTGCGCATAGATGACAGAGCAGCAGCACATTCCCCCGGAGTTCACGCGCCCGCCGGTGCCGCCGGACGAAGACGGCGGGCAGTGCGAGCCGCCCGGTCCGAAACCGGACCAACAGGGGCCGGAGCTGCGCAGTCCCACCGGCGCACCCATTGCGGGTGAGGCGAATATCCGGGCCCAGCAGGGTGACGCGCTCACCACTCCGCAAGGGCTGCGCCAAGCCGATACCGATCATCAGCTCAAAGCCGGGCCTCGTGGTCCGGTGCTGCTGCAGGATTTCCACCTGCGCGAGAAGATCACCCATTTCGACCACGAACGCATTCCGGAGCGGGCCGTGCACGCGCGCGGTGTCGGCGCGCACGGTGTCTTCGTGTCCAACGGTGCCGCCGCCTCGCTGACCCGGGCCAAATTCCTCGCCGCCGACGTTCGCACGCCGGTGTTCGTGCGATTCTCCACGGTGCTCGGTTCGCGTGGTTCGGCCGACACCGTGCGCGATACACGCGGTTTCGCGACGAAGTTCTACACCGAGGAAGGCGTATACGACCTCGTCGGCAACAACATTCCGGTGTTCTTCATCCAGGAGGCGATCAAGTTTCCCGATGTGGTGCACGCGGCCAAACCGCATCCGGACCGGGAGATCCCGCAGGCACAATCCGCGCACGACACGTTCTGGGATTTCGTCTCCCTGCACACCGAGGCCACCGCGCACACCTTCTGGAATATGTCCGACCGTGGGTTGCCGCGGTCGCTGCGGATGATGGAGGGATTCGGTGTCCACACCTTCCGGTTGGTCGCCGCCGACGGTGCCACGAGCCTGGTGAAGTTCCATTGGAAGCCGCGCCTGGGTGTGCATTCGATGTTGTGGGAGGAAACGCAGCTCACCGCCGGGTTCGACCCCGATTTCCATCGCCGCGATCTGGCGGACGCCATCGAGGCGGGCTATTTCCCGGAGTGGGATCTGGGTGTCCAGGTCTTTCCCGACACCCCCGAGCAGGTGTTCGAGGACATCGATCTGCTCGATCCGACCAAGCTCGTGCCGGAGGAATTGGTGCCGGTGCAGGTGATCGGCACCTTGCGGCTGACGGCGAATCCAGTGAATTTCTTCGCCGAGACCGAACAGGTGGCGTTCTGCCCGAGTCATCTGGTGCCCGGTATCGAGGTCACCGACGACCCGCTGTTGCAGGGCCGGTTGTTCTCCTACCTCGACACCCAGCTCAGCCGGCTCGGCGGACCGAATTTCGCGCAGTTGCCGATCAATACCCCCCACACCGCTGTCAACGACATGTTCCGCGACGGCATGCACCAGACCGCGGTGCACACCGGTCTGGCACCTTACAAACCGAATTCGCTCGACGGCGGGTGCCCGTACGCGGCCAGTTTCGCCGGTGAGGCGTATGTCGAATCGCCGACTCCGATTCCGCCGCCGCAGGCGAAGCTGCGCACCTCGGCGAACACCGACAAGGCGCAGGTGTCGTTCGCCGATCATTTCTCCCAGCCGCGCATGTTCTATCGCAGCCTCACCCCCGGTGAGCAGCACCGCCTGGCCGATGCCTTCTCGTTCGAGCTGGGCAAGTGCACGTCGGTGACGGTGCGCGAGCGCGCGGTGCAGATGCTGGTCAATGTCGACGAACAGCTGGCCGGGTATGTGGCGAATCAGCTGGGTGTCGATGTGCCCGCGCCGACGGCGAACACCGTCGATCTGGCGCCGAGTCCGGCGTTGTCGCAGAAGCGCGGTGCGTTCCCGGTCGACGGACGGACCGTGGCGGTGCTGGTGGACGAGACCAGTGCCGGTGGGGCGGTGCAGCAGGTGTGCGCCGATCTGGAACAGGCCAAGGTGCGGCCGTTGCTGGTCGCCGCACACGGCGGCGAGGTGGAGGGCCGCAAGGTCGACCGCACGTTCGCCACGATGCGCTCGATCGAGTTCGACGGGTTGATCGCGTTGGGCGCGCCGATCGATCCGCGGGTGGATGTGCTGGTCAACGAGATGTGGCGGCACGGGAAGGCGATCGCGGCGGTCGGTGCGGCGGCGAGTCTGCTGCAGCGCAACGGTGTCGATGCCGATGCGCCGGGTGTCGCGGTGGCCGAGGCGCCGCAGACCGTGACGCAGGTGGTCACCGATCTGGGTGAGCACCGCGCCTGGGATCGGATCGAACCGCGCGGATGAACCTGTCGTGCCCGGTCCGCGGTGCGGGCCGGGCGCGCTGGTGTCAGTCTCCGGGCACCTCGGTCTGCCGCTCGGGTGGGACGAGATAGGCGCGCAGATCGTCGATCTTGGATTCGATGCGTTCGGCGTTCTCGGCGTCGACCCGGAATATCCAATGTTTGGCCCCGAGCAGTAGCACGGCCTGGAAGACCAGCTGGAACCATTCGCTCTGCCAGTTCTCGAAGGTGCTGGCCAGGAACTCCGGCCAATACCCCGACCACTGGAATGGTTGCCCCTGCTGTTGCTGAGTGTTGCGATACTCGATGAGCTGGAACACGAACTGCGCGCCCCACGAGCCGATGAACAGCAACATCAGCAGGTAGACAGCTCCCCAGCGACGAAAATGTGCCATAAACGGCAGATACCCGGCAAACCGGTAGCGACACAACCAGGCCGTCCGCCCCCGGATGTCGTTCCCGATCCGCGCCGTCAGGGACTGCGCGCTGTTAGGTTCGGATGATGGTGCCGATCCCCCATGTGATCGCCTTCGCCGGTGCGGCGTTGCTCATCATCGTGATCCCCGGCCCGAATGTGCTGTTCGCGATCGGGCGCGCGCTGACGCTGGGGCGCAGACAGGCGCTGCTGTCGGTTCTCGGCTCGGTCGCCGGTTCCGTCATCCCCCTGGCCGTCGTGGCGCTCGGGCTCGGCGCTGTGCTGATGACCTCGACGATCCTGTTCACGGCGGTCAAGGTGATCGGCGCGCTCTATCTGATCTACCTGGGTGTCACGGCGATTCGTGACCGCAAGAAGCTGGTGCTCACCGCGAGCGCCGCCGGCGGTGGCCGGTCGATGCGGCAGGGGTTCATCGTCGGTGCCACCAACCCGAAGACGGCGGTGTTCTTCGGCGCGGTCCTGCCGCAGTTCACCGCCCCCGAGGCGGGACCGCTGCCGGTGCAGATGCTGATTCTCGGCGCGATCTTCCTGCTCATCCAGATGACCTGCGACGGTGTGTGGGCCGTCGCCGCGGCGACCGCGCGGGGGTGGTTCGCGCGGTCACCGCGACGGCTCGAGGCTGTGGGCGGTGTCGGTGGGGCGATGGTCGTCGGTGTCGGGGCCGGTGTCGCGTTCGCGCGCTGACCTGCGCGGTCAGTCGCGGGTGAGGATGAAGAAGTAGGGGTCGGGGAGGCGCCGGTAGTCCATGATGCCAAGGACCGTGGTGGGGTCGACACGTCGGAAGGTGTCGATGATGGGCAGATGGTCGTAGATCATCGCGGTGGTGACGGTGCCCCGGTGGTTGATCTCCCGCAGGCGGGCGCGATGCCGGGCGGTGCGCAGCGTGGGCGCGAACAGGTCGAGGCGTTTGCGGGTCTGCTCGACGAGTGCGGTGGGGATCTTGTCGACCAGTCCCAGGGGGATGCGTTTCGGGTCGACCGGGAAGATGTCGCCCTTGGGGGTCGCGAACAGCAGCGGGTGAACGTTGTCGGGGCCGTCGAATTGTTTGCCGTACCAACCGGAGGCCGCGAGCAGGCCGTCGAGCCGGTGGCCGGTGGCCAGTTCGCGGCCGTGCCAACGGCCGGTGAGGTCGGTGGGCGCGACGGGTGGGAGGCTGTCGAACAGGGCGAGCGCGTCGTCGCGGCGGCAGGCGGGTTCGAGTGCTGCCAGACGGTCGGCGGCGGACATGCGGGTTCCTCTCAGACGGGCAGGCGAAGGGCGCCGGGCGCATCCGCCGGTACGGCGGGACGGCTCGGCGCGACGGGGGCGATGCGCCGGTAGGCGGTCCCGAGCTCGGGGCGTGGATCGGGCTCACCCTTGTTGGGCCAGAACGCCATGGCGCGTTCGGCCTGGGCGGTGATGGTCAGTGACGGGTTCACGCCGAGGTTGGCGGTGATGGCGCTGCCGTCGGCGATGTGCAGCCCCGGGTACCCGTACACCCGCTGATAGGGGTCGATGACCCCGGTGTCGCGGGAATCGCCGATGGTGCAGCCGCCGATGTAGTGGGCGGTGGCGGGGATATTGAAGATGTCGGTGGCGATATTGCCCGTGATGGCATCGGATTTGCCGGCGTAACGGCGGGCGATGTCATGGGCGAGCGGTATCCATTCCGGATTGGGTTCTCCCGCACCCTGTTTGGTGACCAGCCGTCGCCCCTTCAGATACGAGGTGAGCGAGTTGTCCAGCGATTGCATCACCAGCAGGATCACCGACCGCTCCGAGGCACCGCGCGCGTTCTGTGAGCGCAGGAACTGCACCGGATGCAGCAGCATGGTCAGCAGCAATCGCAGGAACCGGAATGCCCCGCCGTCGACCATCGGCACAGTCTGCACGAACAGCGCGTTCTGCCCCTTGCCGTAGGTGCAGACCTCGACGTGGGTCTGAGGTTCGGGGTGGATCGAGGACGTGATGGCCACACCCTGGGCGAAGTCGCGCCGGGTCTTGCTGGTGACGCCGATGATCGCCTCGGAATTGCTGCGCGTCAGTTCACCGAGCCGCGAAGACAATTCGGGCAGGGCACCATTGCGGCGCAGGGTGTGCAGCAGCTTCTGGGTGCCGAGCGCGGCGGCCGCGAACACCACCTGTTCGGCGGTGAAGGTGCGGCGGTCCTTGCGCAGCAGGCCGTTGGAGCGCACGGTCTCCACCCGGTATCCGCCGGTGCCGTCGGGGGTCACCGAGGTGACCGTCGTCAGCGGATGCACCTGCGCGCCCTGGCTTTCGGCCAGGTGCAGGTAGTTCAGGGTGGTGGTGTTCTTGGCGTTGTGTTTGCAGCCGGTGAAGCATTCCGAGCAGTGGATGCAGCCCGCGCGGCGCGGTCCGGCACCACCGAAGTAGGGGTCCTCGACCTCGACCCCTTCGGCGCCTTCGTTGAAGAACACGCCCACGTGGGTGCGGTGGAAGGTCTCGGCCACCCCGAGATCGGTGGCGACCTGCAGCAGCACGTCGTCCTTGGGGCCCAGTTTCGGGTTCTCGACCACGCCGAGCATCCGTTTGGCCTGGTCGTAGTAGGGGGCGAGTTCGGATTTCCAGTCGGTGATGTGGGACCAGGCGCGGTCGCGGTAGAACTCGGGCAGCGGCTCGTAGAGGGTGTTGCCGTAGATGAGCGACCCACCGCCGACACCGGAACCGCTGAACACCAGGCACTTGCCGAGCGCACTGATGCGCTGTGGGCCGGTCAGCCCCAGGCGTGGTGCCCAGATCGCTTTGGGCACATTCCAGTTCGTCTTCGGGTAGTCCTCGGCGTTCCAGCGGCGCCCGGATTCGAGCACACCCACCCGGTAGCCCTTCTCGGTCAGGCGCAGGGCGGTCACGCTGCCGCCGAATCCGGAGCCGACGACGATCACGTCGTAGTCGTAGCTGGTCATGGAACCATCACCTCGTAATCGGCGGGATCGAACCGCGCCTGTTTGCGGTATTGGACTCCCAGCAGGGGCCAGTTGGTGGTGATGCGGCCGTCGGCCTGGCGGTACCAGGACGAACACCGGCTCCACACACTGTCTGCCAGGAGTTCCTGGATGCGAGCGTCGTAGGCCTTCTCCACCTCGGGGCGCACGGCGAGGGGCCGGCCGGTCGCCGCGAGATGGGCGACGTAGCGGCCCAGGTATTTCGCCTGTGCCTCGAGGAAGTAGATGATCGAGCCGCCACCGGTGTTGGTGTTGGGCCCGTACATGATGAACAGATTCGGGAACCGGGGCACGGTGACGCCGTAGTAGGCGCGCGCACCCGCCTGCCACTCCTGGCCGAGCGTGCGGCCGCCCGCTCCGGTGATCGTCATAGGTGCGAGGAACTCGGTGGTCTTGAACCCGGTCCCCCAGATGATGACGTCCACCGCGTGCTCACGTCCGTCGACGGTGCGGACGCCGGTGGGCGTGATCTCGCTGATCGTCTCGGTGCACAGTTCCACGTTCGGCTCGGTGAGCGCGGGAAGGTAGCTGTCGGAGAACAGGATTCGCTTGCATCCGACGTCGTAGCCGGGCCACACCTTCTCGAACAAGCCCGGCACCGCGCGGGTCTGGCGGCGCATGTGCCACTTCGACCAGGCTCGGATGGCGCGGGCCAGGGGCCGGGCGTAGACCCAGGCCAGGCTGAGCCCTTCGACGACGCCGTACCAGGTGCCGCGTTCGGCCAGCTCCGTGGCGGGCACCTTCTCGAACATCCGGTGGTGCAGGCGCCCGAATTCGCGGTCCGGTCGCGGGATGATGTAGGGCGCGGTGCGCTGGAAGACGGTCAGACTGCCCACGCGTGGCTGGATCTCGGGGACGAATTGGATCGCGCTGGCACCGGTACCGATCACCGCGACCCGTTTCCCGGTGAGGTCAACGTCGTGGTTCCACTGGGCGGAGTGGAAACTGCTGCCTGCGAAGGTCTCGCGGCCCGGGATGTCGGGCAGGGCCGGGCGCGAGAGCTGCCCGACGGCGGAGACCACGACGTCGACGATCACCGTTTCACCGCCGGCCAGCGACACCGTCCATTTGCCGGTCGCGTCGTCGTAGGCGGCGCCGAGCACCTCGGTGCCCAGGCGCAGGTGGCGGCGCACATCGTAGGTGTCCACGAGCCCGCGGATGTAGTCGAGGATCGCGGGTTGGCGCGAGAACCGGTGCGGCCAGCGCGGATTGGGCGCGAAGGAGAACGAGTAGAACGGCGAGGGCACGTCACAGGCGGCACCGGGATAGGTGTTGTCGCGCCAGACCCCGCCCACCTCGTCGGCTTTCTCGAAGACGACGATGTCGTCGAAGCCCCGCTTCTTCAGTTCGATGACGGCGGCCAGGCCGCCGAAACCGCTGCCGATGACCGCGATGGACGGTGTCATGCGTTCCTCTCGAGGATCAGACGCGCGCATTCGCGCGGCGCGTCGCTGAACGGCAGGTGCCCGCAGCCGGGCAGGTCGATGTGCCGGGCGAACGGGAGCACGGTGCGGGCGTGGGCGCTCTGGGTGCGGTGCACGAGGACCACATCGCGGGTACCCCAGGCGACCGTCACCGGGATGTCGGTGAGTGCGCCGAAGTCCTGGTCCGGTGACAGCACGTAGTTGTCGAAGTCGTCGCGGGCGGCGGTGAACGCGTCGGCTCCGGCGAGTCCGGCCAGGTCGAGCCGCGCGGCGGTCGGGGTGACCAGCGTCGGGCGGCCGAACATGGCCGAGAGCAGCAGCACCCGTCCGGCCCGGTGATCCACCGATCGGGCCAGGACCGGGCCCGCTGCCCGCGCGGCGCCGCGCATGCCGGTGAGCAGTGTCTTGGTCCATCGCAGTCCGGCTCGGTCGTAGAAACCGATCGGGGAGAACGCGGTGACCGCCGAGGCGATTCCGGTGCGACCCAGTTCCAGCGCGATACCGCCGCCCATCGAACTGCCCACCAAGTGGGGGCGTTCGATCTGGTTGTCGGACAGCCACTGCGTGAGCCAGGTCGCGTAGCCGCGTGGTCCCGGTGCCACGCCGGGAACGAGCGGCGACTCGCCGAAGCCGGGCAGGTCGAGCGCGATCACCTCGTGTTCGGCGGCCAGCGCGTCGATGATCGGGGCGAATACCTGCCATCGACTGCCGAGACCGTGCACCAGCACGATCGGTGTGCCGGTTCCGCGGCGGTGGTGGGAGATCTGCGTCATCGCAGCCCTTCGTGCAGGAAACAGTTACTGCGTACGGTTTCTTGATTTCACCAGCCCGGGACTCCCCCGTCAATAGCGAGTTATCGCCGGGTGTGTCGGAGACCGCGCTCACAGTATCGCGCAACTATTCGTCAGGGCGTACGATTTCTTGCGTGACCGAGCAACGCCCCCGCCGCACCCAGGCGCAACGCCGCGCCTCGACCCGGGCTCGCATTCTGGCCTGCACCGCCGAGTGCCTGCTCGAAAGCGGCTACGCGGCAACGACGGTGAGCGCCGTGCAGGAACGCGCCGGATTGGCGCGCGGCACCGTGCAGCACCACTTCCCCACCCGCGCCGAGCTGCTCGTCGCCGCCACCACCCAGGTGGTCGACCAGCGGCTCGAGCAGTTCCGTCGCGAGGCCGAACTGCTCCCGCCGGGCCGCGACCGGCTGCAGTCGGTGGTCGACCTGGCCTGGCGCGACCTGAACAGCCCGGCCTTCTTCACCGCCCTGGACCTGTGGGTGGCCGCGCGCACCGACGCCGAACTGCGCGACCGGCTCGTGCACGAGGAACAGCGGGTGTTCACCGAGATGCGCAGGCTCTACCTGGAGGTACTCGGCGAGCCCTATGCCGCCGACCCTCGCGCCGAGCTGCTGGTGGAGTTCACCATCGACCTACTCACCGGGCTGTCGATGACGGCCATGCTCACCGGCACCCTCGGCGAACGCGAAGCCGTGGTCCGTCGCTGGAAACGCGCACTCGCGGTGCTGGTCGGTCAGCTGCCCAGCGACGAACTGCTCGACGGCAGCCCGTTGCCGCTCACCGCGTCAGCGGGCTGAGCCCTTGGTGTCGCGGTTGACGACACCCACCGACGACAACCCGTGCCAGCACAGGGTCACGGTCATCTCGACGGCCTCGTGCTTGGGGATCGGGCGGCCCGCGTCGAGCCAGTGCCGTGCCGTGGAGTGGCTGGCGCCTACGAGGCTGAACGCGCAGGCGAAAGCGCGCACGTCGTCCATGCCCGCGGCGCGCAGCTCGGCGCTGACCAGGACCGCGCAGGTGTTCATGGCGTCGCGCACCCGCCACTGCACGCACGGTTCGCTCGGCACCGGTGATTCGAAGACCAGCGTGTGCCCGCCCGCGTCCTCGTCGACGAAATCGAAGTAGGCGCCGACCGCGCGGCGCACCTTCTGTTCGCCCTTGGTGCCTGCCAGTGCGTTGCGCACACCCTCGACCATGCGGTCGAGGTAGCGCTGCAGGACCGCCAGGTAGAGGTCGAGTTTGCTCGCGTAATGGGTGTAGAGGACCGGTTTGCTCATGCCCGCGCGGCTGCCGATGTCCTCCATGCTCGTGCCGTGGTAACCGTAGGCGACGAACACGTCACGGGCGGCGGCGAGCACCACCTGGCGCCGTTGGGCACGGGCGGCGTCCACACTCGCTGCGGGTTCGGTCGCGAGGTCTTCGCTGTGGAGAATCGTCATGCGTTGTCCTCGGTCTCGCGGGTCGGGCCGTTCACCATGTCAGCACCGGCTTGATGACCTTACCGGTGCGCTGATCGTGCAGAGCGGCGGCGATGTCGGAAGCGGGGTAGCGGCTGACGAGTCGATCGACCGGGAACCGGCCCTGCGCGTGCAGGTCCAGCAGGTGGGGAATGAAGGTGGCGGCGACGCTGTCGCCTTCGAGGCAGCCGCGAATCGCCTTGCCCTGCAAGACGATATCGCCGACATCGATGGGTGGGGCACCGCGGCCGAGACCGACGGCGACCACGGTGGCGCCGATACCGAGGGCGGCGACCGCGTCGCCGAGCACGGCCGGTATTCCCGTGGTGTCCACGGCGTGGGTCGCGCCGCCGCCGGTGAGCTCACGCACCCGCGCCGCCGTCGCTTCCCCCGCGGGGTCGACGGCGGCGCGCGCACCGAGCTCGAGGGCGAGTTCCCTGCGCGAGGAGGATGTTTCGACGACGACCACCTCGACGTCGGGCACCGTGCGCGCGGCGAGCAGGGCGGCCATGCCGACCGCGCCCGCACCGTAGACGACGAGGCGGGCGCCGGGTTCGGGGCGAAGCACGTTGAGGACCGCGCCCGCTCCGGTCTGGAATCCACACCCGAACGGCGCGGCCAGGGCCGGGTCGACGGCGGGGTCGACGACCACGGTGTTGTCCTCGCTGCTCAGCGCGTAGCCGGCCAGACTGGATTGGCCGAAGAACCCGGACATCACCGGTGACCCGTCGACCAGCACCCGAGGGGTGTCGTGCGCGCGGCGACCGAAGTTGTTCAGCGTGGTCGCGTGCAGGCAGTAGGCGGGTCGGCCCGCGCCACAGTTGGCGCAGTCGCCGCAGTGGCGGAAGGTGAGCACGACGTGGTCTCCGGGCCGGACGGCGCGCACTCCCGGCCCGACGGCCTCGACGACCCCGGCACCTTCGTGCCCGAGCAGGATCGGCCGGTCGGCCGCACCGGCGCGCCGGGTGGCCAGGTCGGTGTGGCAGATGCCGGTGGCGGCCATCCGGACCAGGATCTCCCCGGCGCGCGGCTCGTCGATCTCGACCGTCTCGACGGAGAAGTCCGCCGACGGATCGCGCGAGAGCACGGCCGTGGTGCGCATCAGCTGTCCCGTTCCAGCAGGAAGTAGAAGTACTGCCCGCCCGCGAGGACCAGTTCGGGGCGGCCGTTCATGATGCCCATCAGGGTGTTGTCGTCGAGCCATTTGAAGTGGTCGAACACCGGGCGACCGTCGTAGACCATCGTGGCGGTGACCTCACCGCGGAACTCGATGTTCCACAGCGTCGCCTCGCCCTGCCCCATCTCGACATTGGAGAACAGGGTGCCGTCCTCGGCGCGGCAGATCAGCGGTTTGGCGTCGTCGAGGGCCAGGAAGGTCTTGCCGTACCAGCGGCTGGCGGGCAGCGCTTTGCACAGCCGGTGACCGGTCTGGAAGGCGTCGCCGCGCCACTGCCCGAGGATGTCCTCGGCGCGCGCCGGGCGTAGCCGCGTCCAGATCTCGTCGAGTTCGGCGGTGGACACACCTTCGTTCTGTGCCCGGAGTTGTTGCCAGCGTGGCTGTTCGGCCATGGGTGTCCTCGTCTCGCCGTTACCCGAACCAGGTGGTTCGGGATTGACCATAGTTCCGAACCAGATGGTTCGGCAAGGGGTAACATCCAGCGCATGCGAGCGGCAGGTGAGGCAACCAGGGAGCGAATTCTCGCCGCGGCCAAGGCGGAATTCGCCGAATTCGGCATCGCGGGCGCGCGGATCAACCGGATCGCCGAGGCCGCACATGCCAGCAAGGACCGCCTCTACGCCTATTTCCCCGGCAAGAAGGAGCTCTACGCCGCCGTCACCGAACGCTGGGCCAGCGAAGCCTCCGCCCGCACCGCCATGCGCGCCGAGGATCTGCCCGGGTACGTCGGACGCCTCTTCGACCATTTCCTCGCCAATCCCGACGATGCCCGCTTGCAGGCCTGGGCGGATCTGGAACCGGCCGAGGAGGAGGTGGCGCGCGCGTTGCGCGAGATGGTTGCGAGCAAGCTGGCCGAGCTGCGGCGCGGGCAGCGCGAGGGGCTCGTGACCTCCGATATCCCGGCGGCGCTGCTGCTGCGCATGCTCACCGACCTGGCCCGCACCACCGCCGTCCATGCCGCCCAAGCCGGTGGTGAGCACGTGGCGACCCAGCGCGCGGCGACCGTGCTGGCGGCCGCGCGCATGGTGGCCCCCTAGACGCCGGGGACGGTTTCGACCTGCAGCAATTGACGGGCGATCAGGTCGGTGAGATGAGCTCGGGTGGTGTCGAATTCCCCGCGTAACCAGGCCGCGACGAGTTCGAGCGTTCCGCTGACCACCGTGTAGGCGGCCATGTCGGTGTCCAGCGGCGTCGAAATCGGTGACGGGTGCAGCTCGCGGCTGACCGCGGCCATGGCCCGGGCGATGGCGTGCTGGGTGGCGAGCCGGGCCCGCTGTAGAGCTTCGGTGCTGTGGGCGTTGAGCAGCAGCGCGTGGCGGCGTGGGTCGTCGAGCAGGAAGCCGAGCGCGGCATCGGCGGCGGCATGGACCTGGCTGTGGATGTCGGGTTCGGCCGCGTGGGTGGCCGCGACGACGGCGGCGATGCCCTCGGCGGTGAGCTCTTCGACGAGGGTGGTGAGCACGGCGTCACGATCGGCGAACTGTTCGTAGAAGTAGCGGTCGTTGAGCTTGGCTCGTGCGCAGACCGCGCGCTTGGTGACGGCGGGCGCACCCTCGGCGGCGAGCAGGTCGAGGGCGGCGTCGAGCAGGGCCGCGCGCCGGCGGGCGCGGCGTTCGTCGGCCGTCACTCCCCCGTAGGCGCGGGGGGACGTCGCGGTGTCCTCGCTCTTGACCATGACCCCATTGTGGTGCACGCTGACACCACACGAGTTTCTGGTGTCGCATGGCACCAGAATTGCGGAGGGGTGCCGACCGGGCCCATGCGGTCGCGGCGCCGGAACAAAGGAGTTCACCGATGACCTGTCCCGTGTCTCATCAGTCCGTGTCCACCGACGGTGTGCCGCACGATGTTTCGGCCGCTGTCGAGAGATTCGAGCGGGTGGGCGGTTCGGTGCTGTTCGGGCTGTTCGCCGTCGGGCTGTTCGACCAGCCGATGCTGCCACCGGTGTCGGCGGCGCTCGAGGCGACGGGACGGTCCAGGTATCAGCCGTGGGCGCGTGCGGTGCGCACCGCCGCCGCCGACCAGCTCATCTACCACGGCACCGAGGCCGACGCGGCCGCCGAGGCCGAGCGCCTGATGCTGCTGCACCGTGCGGTCAAGGGCGTCGCCCCCGACGGGCAACGTTATTCGGCATTCGAACCGCAGGCCTGGAACTGGATTCTGTACTCGACGTTCTTCGTTCAGCGCGGCGCCTATATCGCGTTGACCGGCACCGAGCCGACGGCCGCGCAGAACCAGGCCCTCTGGGATCACTACCGGCGCAAGACAACCGGACTGCACCTGCGCGGCCGCAACGCCCCGATCGAGGACTACCGCGAGCTGGTCGCCCACTACGAACGGATGGCCGCCGAGGAACTGCGGGTGACCCCGGCCCTCGAAGCGGCCACCGCGTCGGTGCGCCACGCACCGCGCCCGGACTTCCTGCCCGCGCTCACCGGTCCACTGTGGCGGGTGGGTTCGCCGGTGCTGAGCCATGTGGTGATGCTGCTCGGGTGCGGCATCATGCACCCGAAGGTGCGGGCCCGCATGCCGATCACCTGGACAGCCCGCCACGACACCGAGTTCCGGATGCTCACCGCGCTGCTGCGGACCGCGTTCGACCGGCTGCCCGCCACCGTCACCGATTCACCGATGGCTCGCAACCGCCGCCGCTACGAACGGCTGGTCGGCAAGTACCGCCGGGTCGGGCTCACCTCGTTCGCCCCCGACCCGGCGTTGCGGCCCGTCGGCTACGCCGAGACCGAGCCGGTGTCGAGCAGTCCGAGCTGAACCAGGTCGCGCACATACTTGCCGATCAGGTCGCGTCCCAGCTGCGGAATGTCCGGGACTCCGGCGATCTCGGCAGCCCGCACGGCGGCGCGGAAGCCGTCGGCGGGCAGCGCCGAGCCGGCCAGCGGGCGGGCCGGATGCCGGTAGGCGTGCAGCAACGGCAGCAGGGTGTGTTTACGTCGCGGTTCGGGCAGGGCGCGCAGGGCGGTGCTGAAGCGGTCGAACCATTCGTCGTAGTCGTCGATACGGTCGATGTGATGCCCGGCCTCGATCAGCCAGTCGACGAAGTCGTCGAGGCAGATGCCGTCGTCGTGGGGGTTCACGACATCGTAGGTGCGGTATCCGGCTGTCGGGGCCAGAGCGGTGACGGCGGCGGCGACGAAGTCGGCGGGCAGCCCGTCGTAGTGCGCACGACGGCGCCGCCCCTCGGAATCGGTGCGGTAGAACGACTTCGGTGCCAGGCCGGTGACGAGCACACTGAGCAGCAATCGGGTGAACACGTCGGGCACGTTGAGCTGACCACGGTAGCGGCGGTGGGCCAGGATCATGTCCGACCGGAACACCGCGACAGCCAGCCCGAACCGGTCGGCGGCTTCGCGCAGCAGCACCTCACCGGCCCATTTGCTGTTGCCGTAGCCGTTGGCGTAGCCGGTGTCGAGGCGGCGCACAGGGCTCATCGTCCGCACGTCACCGTCTTCGGCGAAGTCGGTGATCTGGGCGGCGACGGCCACCGTCGACAGGTAGCCGACCGGCTTGCGGGTGGTGGTCGCGGCCAACCGGATGATCTCGGCGGTGCCGACCACATTGGGTCCGAACAGCTGGTGGTAGGGCAGCATGTGGTTGACCAGCGCCGCCGAATGCACGATCAGGTCCACGTCGCGGGCCAGCCGCTGCCATACCTGTTGGGGCAGACAGAGTTCCGGTGCACCGATGTCACCGGGCAGTACCTCGAGGGCGCGGTCGGCCAGCGCCCGGAAGTGTTCGGTGAGGGTGGGGTCGCTGTCGTAGGCCGCGCCGAGTCGGGCGCGCGCCGAGTCGGCGTCGGCGCCGCGCACCACGCAGATCACGGTGCCACCGAGCGGGGCCACGCGTTCGAGCAGTTCCAGTAGCAGGAATCGGCCGAGGTAGCCGTTGGCGCCGGTGAGCAGCACGGTCCGCGCGGGCGTCGCGGCCCTCGGCAGGTCGGGGGCGGCGGCGATGGTGCCGGTGTCGAGGAATTTGTCCAGGGTCAGATCCGCTGCCCGGATCTCGGTGGCGCCGCGACCGTGGATCGCCTCGGCGTCGAGGGTCGCTGAGCCCGCGGTGATGTAGCCGGTGAGGGCGGCCAGAGTGCTGTCGGGGCCGAGTAGGACGTTGACGGGGAGGTCGACGTCGAGGAGTTCGCGCAGCAGTGTCGAATACGACAGCGCCGCAAGCGAATCACCGCCCAGGTCGGAGAATCGGGTGTCGGCGCGCAGGTCGGCGGGATCGCAGCCGAGTATCGCGCCCGCTGCCCGTGTGACGACCTCGGACACGGCGAGGCCGGGGGCGTCGGCACGTAACCGGCGCAGTTCGTCGTCTTGGCGTCCGGCCAGCTCGTCGTAGAGCTGTTCCAGGCGCTGCCCGTAGCGCTGTTTCAGCTTGGGGCGCAACAGCTTTCCCACCCCGGAGAGCAGTCCGTTGTCGACGGTGAACGGTTCGGGTTCGACGAGGAAGGCGCGCGGAATCTCGTACGGTTCCAGCTGTGCCCGCACTGCGGCCCGGTGCAGTGCGTCGCTGATCGCGGCCTTGGCCTGTTCGGCGGGCAGCGGGCGGGCGGGGACGACGACGGCGAGCAGGAACGCGCGGTCACTGCTGCCGTAGACATAGATCTGATGGATCGGATCCTCGCCGGCGAACACCGCTTCCAGACGCGAGACCGTCACGAACTCACCCTGCGACAGCTTGATGACGTTGTTGCGCCGGTCCACATAGGTCAGCCGGTCCGGGCCGAGTTCGGCGACGATGTCGCCGGTGCGGCAGAAACCGTCGGCGTCGAACACCTCGGCGGTGACCTCGGGGCGCCGGTAGTAACCGGCGATCATGGTCGTGGTCTTGAGCAGCAGTTCGCCACGCGGGTACGGCTTGTCGGTGCCGAAGTAGCCGAGTTCGGGGACGTCGACGAGCTTGTAGTCCAGCACCGGCGGACGCATGACCCGGGTGTCGAAGATGACGCCACCACCGGTCTCGGTCGACCCGTAGCCGTCGTGCAGACGCAGCTCGAGCACCGATTCGACGAACGCGCGCAGTTCCGGTGCGATGGGGGCGCTGCCACACGACACCGTCAGCAGGCGACCACCCAGCTGTTGTTCGCGCAGTGACGTTTTCACCTGGTCGTCGGTGAGTTCGGGGTGGTGTTCGCGGGTGCGGCGGTAGTGCTGCTGGATCATCTCGCACACGCGCGGGACGAGGAAGATCTCGGTGGGCCGCACCAGGGCGATGTCGTCGAACAGTGTCGAAGTATCCGGTGCCGCGGTGAAATAGGCGGTGCCACCCCGGGCGAGGGCAGCGTTGAGGGTGAGCCTGGCCGCGATGTGGCTCATCGGCAGGAAGTTCAGGTTGATGACCGCGTACGGGCGCACCGGCTGCCACCCCGCGGCGACGAGGCGGCGGGTGTACATCGCGCCCTTGGGTGTTCCGGTGCTGCCGGAGGTGTAGATCAGCAGAGCCAGCGCGTCGTCGTCGGGTTCCACGCGGGGGGCAGGCGCGGCGGCCAGCCCTTGTTCGACAGTGTCCGCGAGAGTGCGTATTCCGGGGAAGTCGTGGCGCGCTTCGTCGAGTAGCTCGCGATGCCGGTGGTCGTCGGCGAAGAAGTCGAACACCACGAGTGTCGGCGAGGCGGCACCCGGGGAGACCACCTCGACAGCTGTCCCGAGATACGCGATGTCGACCGCGAGGACCTTCGGTGTGGTCTCGTCGAGAATCGAACGCAGCTGGGTCGAGCTCGCCCCCGACTGCAGTGGCACGGCAACCGCTCCGAGGTGGATCACGGCCAGGTCGAGCACCGTGTAGTCGACCCCGGTGAATCCGAGCATCGCCACGAAGTCCCCGGCTCGCACCCCGTCGGCGTACCACGCCGCCGCCACCGCCCGCGCCCGGTCCCAGAGGGTGCGATAGGTGATCGTCTCGAAGTCGGGGACGATCCGCCGCACCGCTCCCCCGCAGGCGTCGGGCACGAGTTCGGTGCGCCGGAACCCGAGCGCGGGCCGGTCGGCGTACCCGGTCATCGCCGCCTCGACGATCTCACCGAGCGGCAATCCGGGTGTGGTGACGGTGGCGTGCACCTCGTCGGAGGGGCGCGCGGCCCTGACCTGCGGGTCCTCGGTGAGCAGTGCGGTGAGGCGCCGCGCACCGGTGTCCTGGTCGAGGGTCATCCGGCGTTCTCCGTCCTGGTCTGCCCGTCGGTCGGGGCGGCGATGCGCACGCCTTGCCACGCGCGGCGGATGGCCGGGTCGGGATCGATGAGGACGCGGGTGGGGTGGTCGAAGATCTGGGTGGCACGGTGGTCGGCGGTGTAGGCGGGCCAGGCGGGCAGGGGGCTGCCGGTGCGGGCGAAGCTGAGCCAGTTGTCCTGCATGGCGCGCTGGACGGCGAGGAACGCCCGGTACCCGCCTGCCGCGGTCATCATGCGCCCGACCGGGGTGTTCACCCAGCCGAAGACGGGGATCAGGTCGAGGGCGTGGGTGGCGCCGAAACCGGCCAATCGCAGTGCGCGCGGGGCGAAGTCGAAACGGTAGGCGTAGGTGGGTGCGTGGGGGCTGTGTCCTTCGAGGACCTCGAGGGTGGGGCGCAGGAACATGAAGTCCCCGCCGATGCGGACGGCGGTCGCCGGGCTCGGGTAGCCGGGGTAGCAGGCGGCGACACGTTCGAGGGCACCGGCTTCGCAGCGGGCGAAGGTTGTGGCCAGCTGGTCCTCGGTGTGCGGTACCGCTTTCACGAAACGCTGGAACAGGGTCGCCTCGTCGCGGTTGGTTCCGACGATCAGCGGCACCCGGTGGGCGCGGCCCGCGACGATCGCGTCCAGCGGCGCCTCGGGCAGGAACTCGCCGTCGGCGACCGGGGCGTAGGCGAAGCTGCCGGGTTCCCCGCGCATGGCCCGACCCAGGGCACGATCGGTGGCCCGGCACAGCGCGCTCGCCGAGGTGGTGGTGAGGGCGGCGACGGCGTCGGCCGGGTCGGCACCCAGTCGTTCGAGGCAGCGTCGGGCGAAACGGTGCGCGTCCTGGCGGGTCATCGTCCAGTCGGCGGGGGCGCTCTGGGCGATGGCGCGGTGGAACAGGCCGCGCGCGGCGGGGGTGGCCATCAGGCTCACCACGGCGTGCGCACCCGCCGATTCACCGAAGATGGTCACATTGGCGGGGTCGCCACCGAAGGCGGCGATATTGCGCTGCACCCATTCCAGCGCGGCCACCTGGTCGCGAAGTCCGAGGTTCGCGTCGAAAGGGCGCTCCGGCGTGGAGAATTCGCTGAAGTCGACATAGCCGAGACCACCGAGCCGGTAGTTCACCGATACCACGATCACGTCGCCACGGACCGCGAGGCGGGCGCCGGAGTACATGCTCGAGGTGCCGATGACATATCCGCCGCCGTGGATGAACACCATCACCGGACGCGGCGTGTCCGACGATGCCGC
Organism: Nocardia rosealba; assembly: GCF_020216065.1. Lineage (GTDB taxonomy): Bacteria > Actinomycetota > Actinomycetes > Mycobacteriales > Mycobacteriaceae > Nocardia > Nocardia rosealba. Next base: position 770,740 of record NZ_JAIWNA010000002.1, on the reverse strand, counting down.
CGGGGCGGTGACGTTCAGGGTGAGACAGTCCTCGCCCACCGGTTGCCAGGTGCGCGGGCCGATGCGGGCCCCGCTGGGGTGCTGGGTCGCCGCGAAACGGAAGCGGTCGGCCGCGCGCACGCCGGTCCAGGGACGCACCGGCTGGGGTGCGCGCAGGCGCAGGTCGCCGACAGGAGGGGCCGCGTACGGTAGGGCGCGCCAGCGCACGACGCTGCGGCCCGCTCGACCGCGCACGACTCCGTCGGCGGTCACGATCTCGATGGGCATCATCCCTTCACAGTACGTGGTACCGCCGGTACCGCGTGGGTGGTTCGGTAGGACGGGTTACCGGATTTCCCACGACCTAGGATGGGACGATGGCCGCCGAACCGAGCGACCCGGAGCAGGCGCCGCTCGCGGCGGGCAATGCGGGCACCCTCGCCGAACTCGATGTGCTGGTGTCCTCGTGCCGGGCTTGTCCCCGCCTGGTGGCGTGGCGTGAGCAAGTGGCGCGCGAGAAACGGGCCGCGTTCCGCGACGAGGACTACTGGGGCAGGCCGGTGCCCGGTTTCGGCCCCGACGACGCCCGGATCCTGGTGGTCGGGTTGGCCCCGGCCGCGCACGGCGGCAACCGGACCGGGCGCATGTTCACCGGCGATGAGAGCGGCAATGTCCTGTTCGCGGCCCTGCACGCGGTCGGCCTGTCGACCGGTTCGCACCCGGTCCGCGCCGACGACGGCATCGAACTCATCGACCTGCGCGTCACCGCGCCCGTGCACTGCGCGCCGCCGCAGAACAAGCCGACCCGCGACGAAACGCTGCGCTGCGCACCGTATCTGAGCCGGGAGATGGAACTGCTCGCCACCACCTTGAAGGTGATCGTGGTCCTCGGCGCCTTCGGGTGGCAGGCGTTGTTCACCGTCCTCGCCGAAGGCGGCTGGACCATCCCCCGCCCGCGCCCCCGCTTCGGCCACGGCGCGCAGGTGGTCCTCACCCACCCGGACGGGCGAACGGTGACAGTACTCGGCTGCTACCACGTGAGCCAGCGCAACACCTTCACCGGCATGCTCACCCCCGCCATGGTGCGGGACGTGCTGCGGCAGGCCAAGGCGATCGCCGGCTCCTGACCGGCCACGACGCGAAATCCGGGCGGGGTGGTTCGGGTGGGGAAGCTCGGGTATGCGCGCGGTGTGAACAGCATTCGAGAGATCGCGGAAAGGCGCGGGCCCTTCGCTGTCGTGTACATGGATGCCTCACACGACACCGAGGACGCCGCGCATCAACTGGAGCTGCGTCGACGGTCCATCAGCGGTCGCCTGCGGGAAGCGGGAGCCAGCGCGGAGATGATCGCGCTGTTCGACCGGGCCGTCGCCGAGGGTCCGCCCGGGCGTGGGCGGGCCGGACGGGTGTTGATCATCGACGATCACACCGTCCATGCCGACGAGCTGCTGCCCGAACCACCGGCTCGAGAGGTCGTTCGGGTGTCACCGCTGCCCTATCTGCTGCCGTTGCTGCGCCACCACGAGGAACTGGTCCCGCATGTGGTCGCCGTGGTCGACAAGGTCGGCTGCGACCTGACCGTCGTCGACGAGAACGGGTCGGTCACCGAACGCAGCGTCGATCAGGACCCGTATCCGGTGCACAAAACCGGTGGTGGGGCATGGGCACACCGGTCCATGCAGCAGCGCGTCGAGGAAACGACCCGGCGGACCATCGACGAACTCGCCGAGCAGGTGAGCACCGAGGCCGAACAGGTGCATGCCGAGGTGATCGTGGTCGCCGGTGAGGTGAGCGCGCGCAACGCCCTGCATCACGCGCTGCCCGAACACGGGCCGACGGTGGTCGAGGTCGAGGCGGGCGCCCGCGCACGGGGCAGCGACCCGGGCGAACTGGAGAGCGCCGTCCACCGGGTGGTCGCCGAACAGGCCCGCCACGACATCGAGGAGGTCCTCGACACCGTCGCCGCCGAGATAGCCCGCCCCGAGGGGCTGGCCGTGTCCGGTCTGGACGCGACCGCCGAGGCGTTACGGATGGCGCGCGTGGACCGGTTGCTCATCGACCCGGACCGGCTCGGTGACCGCACCGTGCTGGTCGGCGCCGACCGGGCACAGGTGAGCGTGGACCTGCACGCCCCGGCCGGCTGGACCGGCAGCACCGCCCCACGACAGTCCTGCCGCGCCGACGAGGCACTGCCCGTCGCGGCGATCCTGACCGGTGCCGAGGTCATCGTCACCGGCGGTGTGCCGTCCGAGGACGGTGTCGCCGCCCTGGTCCGGCACCGCTGAAACGCACAAGGAGGCACGATGGTCATCGAACGAGGCAACACCAAGCACGGTCCGGCCCACGACGAGGAACTCGCGCACGAGCTGGACGGCACGATCAAGGGCAACCGGTCGAGCCGGGCCGAGGAGTGGCGCGACCCCGAGCCACCCGCCGACGACGATCCGGAAACCGGCATCCGCCCCGACACCCGAAACCGGTGACCTGGTTCGAGGACCGGATCGGGCAGCTGCTGCACAAGGTCGCGCCCACGGCGGGGGCCAGCGTGCACGCGGTGACGATCGCGCGCCCCCGCGCGGACGTCGAACAGTTCTGGCTCGATCCGGCGAACCTGTCCGCGGCGCTGGACGGCATCGCCCACGTGGAATCGACCGCCCCGGACCGGTTGACGTGGTCGTTCGTCGAGAACACCGCCGCTGCCGCGCAATGGGTGAGCCGCACCGTGCGCGCCCCCGGCGAGATCCGCTTCGTCGGCGGCCGCGACCCGGCCGGCCGTTCCCAGATCCGGCTGACCTTCGCCGACGCCCCCGGCGATCTGGGCACGGAGGTGACGATCCGGGTCACCAGTCCACTGCCAAAACAGCTCACCGGGCATGCCGCGTTCACCGCCCTCTACCGGGCGCGCGCGATTCTGCAGACCGGGGAGGCGCCGACCCTGACCCACAATCCGAGCGGACGCGAGCAGGAGGACTGATGCGAGCACTGTGCTGGAACGGCGTGAACGATCTGGCCGTGGAGACGGTGCCCGATCCGCGCCTGGTCAACCCGCACGATGTGATCGTCGCGGTCCGGTTGAGCACCACCTGCGGTTCGGATCTGCATTTCATCGACGGCTACCTGCCCGGTATGCGCGAAGGTGACGTGATCGGGCACGAATTCATGGGTGAGGTGCTCGAGGTCGGCGGCGCGGTGGAGCGGATCGCCGTCGGTGACCGGGTGGTCGTGCCGTCGTTCATCGGGTGCGGCGCGTGCTGGTACTGCGGGGCGCAGCGGTATTCGGCCTGTGACACCACCAACCCGAATGCCGCGGTGCAACAACCGATCCTGGGTTTCCCGTCCGGCGGGATCTACGGCTACACCCATCCCTTCGGCGGCTATCAGGGCTCGCACGCCGAATACATCCGTGTGCCTTTCGGCGATGTGAACTGTTTCCCGATTCCGGAGTCGATCACCGACGAGCAGGCCCTGTTCTGTTCCGACGCGCTGCCGACCGGGCTGATGGGCGCCGAATTCTGCGACATCTCCCCCGGTGACACCGTCGCGGTCTGGGGCAGCGGCGGCGTCGGGTTGATGGCCGCTCACACCAGCCGTCTGCTCGGCGCGGGCAGGGTGATCGTGATCGACCGCGTCCCCGAACGCCTCGAGCTGGCGCGCCGGCACGCGGGCGCCGACACCATCGACTACACCAGTGTCGACAGCGTCCCCGCGACCCTGCGCGAGATGACGGGCGGGCGCGGGCCCGACGCCTGCATCGACGCGGTCGGGATGGAAGCGCACGGCACCGGCGTGCAGCACCTCTACGACCGGGCCAAGCAGTTGCTGCGACTGGAAACCGATCGGGCCACCGCGTTGCGCGAGGCGATCATGTCGTGCCGCAAGACCGGGGTGGTGTCGGTGCTCGGCGTGTACGGCGTGACCGACAAATTCCCGATGGGTGTGCTCACCAACAAGGGGCTGACCCTGCGCACCGCCCAGCAGTCCGGTCAGCGCGATGTCTCACGCATGTTCGAGTTCATCACCACCGGGCAACTCGACCCGTCGTATCTGATCACCCATGATCTGCCGCTGTCGGACGCGGTCGCCGGATACGACATCTTCAAGAACGACAAGAGCGAATGCGTGCGCGCGGTCTTCCGGCCGTGACGTTCAGCGGTGGGCGTGGCGGGTGAGCTGGTCGACCGGGTCGTGTCCGCCGACGCCGGAGGCGAATTCGCGGTAGCGCAAGGCGCCGCCGGCGTCGGCGGCCAGCGGTGGGGTGTCACCGCCCGCGCCGTCGCCGAATCCGTGCAGCACCTCGGTGAGCGCGTCGGCGGCGCTGATCCTCGGTGTCCAGCCGAGTTCGGTACGGGCGCGGGTGGTGTCGAGCAGCGGTAGATGCATCATCGCGTCGAACAGTTCCGGAGTGGCCGGGACCAGCCGCAACCACCAGCCCACCGTGAGCGCGGCCTTCACCGCGCGGGGCGGGACGGGAAACGTCCTGGTGCGCAGGATGCGGGTGATGGCGTCGCGGTCGATGACGTCGTCGGCGGCGAGATTGAACGCACCGCGCACCTGCTTGGTCACCGCCATCGCGTAGGCGCGTCCCACATCGCTGCTGTGCAACGCCTGGAACCGCATTCCCCACGGATACGGCAGCACGGGCAGCACTCCGGGCCGGATCAACCGGTTGGGCAGCAGCGGTCCGACGAACAGGCGGCGCTGTTCGCTGGCCGAGTCGTACTGGAAGGTGAACGCCGGACGCATCCGCACCACCCGGATATCGGGATTGTCGCGTTCGAAGATGTCGAGAAGCCGCTCCACATAGGACTTCTCGGCCATATAGGCGGCGGCGGGCCAGCCCTCGGTCGGCCAGCTCTCGGTGACGGGTTCGTCGTCCTCGCGCGGTGCGTACGCCCCGACCGAGGACGCGTAGATCAGCGCGGGCACCTCCGCCTCGGCGACAGCGGCCAGCACCCGTTCGGTGCCGTCGACATTGGTGTGCCAGGTGTCGAGCGGCCGGTGCGTGGGCTGGAACACCCAGGCCAGGTGCACCACCGCGTCCGCACCGCGGAACAGCGAGACCAGATCGGCGTCGCGCACGTCTGCGCCGACCCAGTCCACCCCGGCGAGCCCACGGTCGGGTCTGCGCCGCGCCACTCCCAGCACCGACGTCACCGCCGGTGTGGTGGTCAGTGCGTCGACCACCGCCGTGCCGACATTGCCTGTCGCTCCCACCACGACCACACGCATCGCACACCTCCTCGGCTCGGTTCGCATCCTCGCCATACCCGCGCCGGTGCCGCCGACACCGATCCGCACCGATCTGTTTGACCCGCCGCGCACGTGGAATCGCTTCGACGACGACCACCGCCCGAGGGAGGACGCCCATGCCGTTCGACCGGACCGATCTAGGCTTCCGCGGACCAGGCCCCGAATCCGTCGATCACGTCGCCGCGCGCCGCCCGCGTGTCGTCGTCCTGGGTGATGCCGTCCTCGACGTGTGGAAATGGGGACGCTGCCACCGGTTGTGCCGGGAGGGCCCGGTGCCGGTGGTCGATGTGGCCGACACCGCGAAAGTGCCTGGGGCGGCGGCGAATACGGCGGCCAACCTGGCCGCGCTCGGCGCGCAGGTGCAGATGGTCGCCACGGTCGGTGACGACGACGCCGGCCACGACCTGCGCGACTCGTTGCGCCGCGCGGGAGTGGGTACCGACACCGTGGTCGCCGACCCGACCCGGAACACCGAGGTGAAGGTGCGGGTGATGGCCGACGAACAGATCCTGCTGCGCTACGACGAGGACTGTGCCCCGGTGCACACCGACACGACCGCACTGCTCGCCGCGCTCGACACCGCCCTCGCCGATGCCGACGCATTGCTGATCTGCGATTACGGCGTCACCCTCGACGACACGATCCGCGACGCCCTGTGCGCGCGCCGCGACAGCCTCCCGCTGCTGGTCCTCGACGCGCACGAACCGGCCCGCTGGCAGGCGCTGCGGCCCGACCTGGTGACACCCAACGCCGAGGAGGCCGCGGCCCTGCTCGACACGACGGCACACACCGATCACGCGCAACTGTTCATCGACCGCCGCGACGAACTGATGACCCGCACCGGGGCGGCCGCGGTGGTGGTCACCCTCGACAAGGACGGCACCGTTCTGCTGGTGGACGGCAAGCCCGCGCACCGGACCTGGGCGGTTGCGGTGCCGGAGAACCGGTCGGCCGGTGCCGGTGACACCTTCGTCGCCGCCCTCACCGCCGCGGTACTCGACGCGATGCCGCTGACGGGTGCGGTCGAATTCGCCCAGGCCGCCGCCGATGTGGTGTTGCGCAGCCCCGGTACCTCGGTGTGCCGGTGTCCCGATCTGCGTGCCCGCCTCGGTGGCGAGGGCTCCGGAGTCCTCTCGCGAGACCGGTTCATCGCGACCGTGCGCCGCGAGCGAGCCGAGGGCGCGCGGGTGGTGTTCACCAACGGCTGCTTCGATGTGCTGCACGCAGGTCACATCGCCTGCCTCAACGAGGCCAAGAGCCTGGGCGACATCCTGGTGGTCGCCGTGAACTCCGACAGCAGTGTGCGCCGCCTCAAGGGCCCCGAGCGGCCCGTGAACACCGCGGGCGACCGGTGCGCGGTACTGGCCGCCCTGAGCTGTGTGGACCATGTGACCGTCTTCGACGAGGACACCCCCGCCGAGTTGCTGCGCGCCACCGAGCCCCAGCTGTATGTCAAAGGCGGCGACTACAGACCCGACATGCTGCCCGAGACCGCTGTCGTCACCGAATACGGCGGTCAGGTCCGGGTTCTGAACTACCTCGCCGACCACTCCACGACGACGATGATCGACCGCATCCGCGGCCGCGTGGGAGATCGATGAGCGATGCCGGTACGGATCCACACCCGGCGCGCGGTACACCTGGAGTCATCGACGACGGTCCCCGACCGGGGCGTCGAGGCCTACGGTGTCGTGCCACCGCCGTTCCGGCCGCAGTGCGGTGACAATGCCGGCGGGGCCGAGGAATTCGTCGATCTCACGGCACACCTCCTCAACGGTGACCGTGGCGACGATCGAGTTGTCGTGTTCGCAGCGTGGGGCGCCTTCGTCGGTGAGGGTGGCACCGCAGAGCTGGCAGTGCGTGGTCCACGCGGTCAGCACCCGGTCGTTGGCGCGGTTGAGTGGTCCGGCGTTGACGAGGTTGCCGATCCAGAAGATCCCGACCGTCGGGATGCCGAGCGCTTTGGCCAGATGCCGTGGCCCGCTGTCGTTGCCCACGAAAACCGTTGTCCGCGTAATTAACCCGCAGAGCTCGGTCATGTCGGCATCGACGAGGCAGTGCACGTGGCGGGTGTCGCAACCGCCCACCCGGTCGAGGATTTCGCGCAGCAGCGGACGGTCGTCGTGGGTGCCGATCACATGAACGGTTGCCCCGCCGCGCACACAATGCTCGATGACCTCCGCGAATTTGCGCACGGGCCACCGCCTTCGGGGATCGGTCGCCGAGGGGTGAACCGTGACCACGGGCCTCGTCGCCTGCCCGACGAGCCGTTCGGCGGCGGCCTCGTCGTCGGGGGTGACGGCGATCCTCGGTTCGAGAGTGACCGGTGCCGCCCCGGCCAACCCGACCACCTCGAGCGCACGGATCATCTCGTGCTGGTAGTACCGGAACGGGATGGTCCTGGTGAGCTCGATGGCGCCGCCGGCGCGGGAACCGACCGTCCACCGAGCTCCCGTGCGGCGCAGGAACCGGTTCGACCAGGCGCCACCGCCGTGCAGTTGGATACCCAGATCGACACGCTCCCTTGTTGTTTCGTCGAGCAACGCGTCCTCGGCAGGTGAGTTCTTCGGTGGGAGCACCCGCACGTCGCGCACCGGTCCCGGCCGTGATCGGAGCAGCGCGGCATGCAGTGCCGAACCGAACAGGGTGATCCGCGCCGTCGGGTAGGTCGCGACCAGCGCCTCGATCGCCGGCAGGGCGAGCAACAAGTCGCCCAGGCCACCACCGCGCAACACCACGATGCGTTCGACATCGGGGAACGGCCGCGCGATCGGCCCGAAAACACTGTCGCCGGACGCGGTCGTCATCTCGGCACTCCTTACCCGATGTTCTGTGGTGGCGGTGATCGGCACCGCCGCAGTACCCCACCGGCGCACACCGAAACAGTCGGGCGAAACCGGCACGCCGCTGTTTGACCCACTTCTCCCCGGGCATAGCGCCCAGCGAGAACCGGTCCGCCCGCAGCGGTGCGTTCCACTGGCCACCGCTTGTCACGACGAACGGAGTCAGTCGTGAAGATCGCTATGGTTTCCGAACACGCGAGCCCGCTGGCCCCGCTCGGAGGCACCGACGCCGGGGGACAGAACGTCCACGTCGCAGCCCTCTCGGCCACCCTCGCCCAGCGCGGGCACGAGGTGATCGTCTACACCAGACACGACGGAACCCACTCCGAACGCACGATCCACACCGACGACGGCTACCGCGTCGTGCACGTCCCCGCCGGCCCACCGCGCCCCATCCCCAAGGACGAAATCCTCCCTCACCTGGGCGAATTCGCCGCGTTCCTGCGCGACGACTGGGCCCGCGAGCATCCCGATGTGATACACGCGCACTTCTGGATGTCGGGCATGGCCGCCGAGCTGGCCGCCCACGGCACCGGCATACCCGTCCTGGTCACCTTCCACGCGCTCGGCACCGTCAAACACCGATACCAGGGCCGCGCCGACACCAGCCCGCCCGCCCGCATCCGCATCGAACGCCTGGTCGCGTCGCGGGCGGCGCGGGTCATCGCCACCTGCTCCGACGAGGTCGGCGAACTCACCAAGATGGGGGTGCCACCGCATCACGTGTCGGTGGTTCCGTGCGGTGTGGACCTCGACCTGTTCACCCCCGACGGCCCGGTCGCCGAACGTGGCGCACCGCACCGCATCCTGTCGGTCGGGCGGATGGTGCCACGCAAAGGCTACGACCTGGCCATCGCCGCACTACGCGAGTTACCCGGCACCTACCTGGTCATCGCGGGCGGCGCCGACGACAAGGGCAAAACCCATGCCGAGGCGCGACGGCTGCGCGGTTGTGCGCAACGCATCGGCGTCGGCGACCGGGTGCACCTGCTCGGGTCGGTCGAGCACACCGCCATGCCCGAATTGATCCGCTCCGCCGATGTCGTGGCCTGCACACCCTGGTACGAGCCGTTCGGCATCGTGCCGCTCGAGGCGATGGGCTGCGCGCGACCCGTGGTCGCCACCGCTGTCGGCGGCATGCTCGACACCGTCGTCGACGGTGTCACCGGCGCCCTGGTGCCACCGAACTCCCCCGAGGCGCTGGCCGCCGCGATCCGCCCGCTGCTCGACAACCCGCACCTGGCCGCCTCCCGCGGCGCGGCCGGGCGACGTCGAGCCGAGAACTCCTACTCCTGGGAGCGGGTCGGCACCCGAACCCTCACCGCTTACCGCAAGGTATCCGCGCGCCGCGTCGACCGGGCCGCGATGTCGGCATGACCCCGCTGAAAGGAGTCCCATCCTCGTGAACCCGTCAACACGCCCGCTCGGCACCGTCCTCGTCACCGGCGGATCCTCAGGTCTCGGCGCCGCGACCGTCGCCGCGATCCGCGCCGCGGGCGGCACGCCCGTGGTGCTCGACCGCAATACCCCAGCCGACGGAATCGACTGGGAGCAAACAGATCTCGCCGACACCGCCGCCGCGACGGCCGCGGTCGAACGGGTACTCGACCGCACCGGTGGTCACCTCGACGCAGTGTTCACCGCCGCGGGTACCGACGCCTGCGGCCCGCTCGACGGCGTGTCGGCCGAGAAGTGGGAAAACGTGGTCAAGGTGAATCTGTTCGGCACCGCCGCCGTCGTCCGCGCGGCACTGCCCGCCCTGCGCGCGAGCAAGGGCACTGTCGTCACCTGCGCCTCCACTCTCGGCATGCGCGCGCTGCCCGACGCCACCGCCTACTGCGCGTCGAAATTCGGCGTCGTCGGCTTCACCCGCGCCCTGGCCGCCGAGACAGCGGGCGAGGTCGGAGTGACCCTGCTGGTGCCCGGCGGCATGGACACCGCGTTCTTCGACGACCGGACCCCGCAGTACCAGCCGCCGGCCGACGCGAAACTCAACCGGCCCGAAGACGTCGCCGCCGCAGTCGTTTTCGCGCTCTCCCAACCACCGGGCTGTCAGGTGCGCGAACTGATGGTGTGCCCGTCGACGGAGCCGTCGTGGCCATGACGACGATCCTCGCCTGGCATGTGCACGGGTCCTGGATGAGTTCGTTCGTCCAGGGACCCCACCGCTACCTGATCCCGCACGACCCACGCTGGGGCGGGTGGGCGCTCGGCCGGTGCGGGCGACCGTGGCCGGCAGGCGCCGAGGAGATCGCCCCCGAGGCGCTCGGCGACGAACACGTGGATGTCGTTGTGGCCCAACGCCCCCGCGAACTGGAACTGGCCCAACGCTGGCTCGGTCGCACCCCCGGCGTCGACGTCCCCCTGATCTACGTCGAACACAACACCCCGTCCGGGCACGCCGCGACCACCCGGCACCCCATGGCCGACCGCGACGACCTCACCCTGGTCCACGTCACCGAGTTCAACCGGTTGATGTGGGACAACGGGCACACCAGGGTGCGCGTCGTCCCCCACGGAGTCCTCGATCCCGGCCCCCTCTACACCGGCGAACTCGAGCGGGCCGCCACCATCGTCAACGAACCGGTGCGCCGCTGGCGCGTCACCGGCACCGACCTGCTCGCCGAACTCTGCGATACCACCCCGATCGATGTGTTCGGGATGGAAACCGACCACGTCCACACCGCCGTCGACCGGCCGAAAGATCGTGTGTGCGGGCACGGCGACCTGCGCCAGGACCGCCTGCACGCCGAAGTCTCGCGGCGGCGCGTATTCGTCCACACCCCACGCTGGACCTCGCTCGGCCTGTCGGTGCTCGAGGCCATGCATCTGGGGATGCCGGTTGTCGCCGTCGCCACCACCGAGGCGGCGGCCGCGATCCCGCCGGAGGCCGGAGTGGTCTCCACCGATGTGTCGGTCCTGGCCCGAGCGCTGCAGCGTTTCGTGGCCGAACCCGATCTGGCCCAGCTCGCCGGCAAGGCCGCACGGCAGTGGGCGCAGACCAATTTCGGCATCGACCAGTTCGTCGAACGCTGGAACGAACTGCTCACCGACACCGTGGACGGTGGGCGGCGGTGAGGCATGTGCTGGTGGCCCGACTCGACAGCGCGGGCGACGTGCTGCTCACCGGGCCCGCCGTCCGGGCGGTCGCGGCGGGGTCCGACAAGGTCACCTTCCTCGCCGGGCCACGCGGTGCGGCAGCGGCCCGCCTGCTGCCAGGAGTGGACGAGGTCGTCGAATTCCACGCCGGGTGGGTCGATTTCGACGCACCACCGGTCACCCAGGACGCCATCGACGCACTGCTCGAAACTCTGCGCGCCCTGGCACCGACCGAGGCCGTCATCTTCACCTCGTTCCACCAGTCGCCGCTGCCGTTGGCGCTGGTGCTGCGCATGGCCGGGGTCGGTCGTATCGCGGGCATCAGCATCGACTACCCGGGCTCACTGCTCGATCTGCGCGACACGCGCGACGAGGACCGGCCCGAACAGATCCGCAATCTGGCCCTGGCCGAAGCCGCCGGGTTCCCCGGTGACTCCGACGGGCTCCGGATCCGCGAGGACCTGCTGCCCGATGTCGGTACCCGCACCGGCGGACCCGGCTACATCGTCGTCCACCCCGGCGCCGCCGTACCCGCCCGCCGCCCGGCACCGGAACGTATGAGAACCCATGTGGCAGCCCTGGTCCGGGCCGGATACCGGGTGCTGGTCACCGGTGGTCCCGACGAGCACACCGCCTTCGTCGCCGACGGGCTGGCCACCGACCTCGGCGGCCGCACCGACCTCGCCACGCTGGCAGCGATCCTGCGCGACGCCGATGTCGTCATCGCCCCCAACACCGGGCCCGCGCACCTGGCCGTCGCGGTCGGCACACCCGTGGTCTCGCTGTTCGCACCGGTCGTCCCGGCCGCGCGATGGGCGCCCCACGGTGTGCCGGTCGTGGTGCTCGGCCGGCCCGCGGCGTGCGAGGGCACCAGAGCCCGCACCTGCCCGGTACCGGGACACCCGTGCCTCGACACCATCACCTCCGAAGAGATCGTCAACGCGGTGGACACACTGTGCGCCCGACCCGCCGACACGAGGCGGCCCGCATGAACACTCGGTCACTACCCACCACACGAACGAACGGATCCGGTCGAAACGGTCGATCGCGTTCCTGCGCTCCTGCAGCGGTGCTCTTCGATCGCGATGCGACGCTGATCGAGGACGTCCCCTACCTCGGCGACCCGGCACTGGTGCGCCCCGTGCCCGGTGCCGCCGACGCACTGGCCCGGCTACGCGCCGAAGGGATCCCGATCGGTGTGGTGAGCAACCAGTCCGGCATCGCCCGTGGCCTCATCACCCGCGCCCAGGTCCGTGCGGTCAACACCGCCGTCGAACAGCTACTCGGCCCGTTCGGCACCTGGCAGATCTGCCCGCACGGACCCGACGACGGCTGCGCCTGCCGCAAACCCGCCCCGGGCATGGTCTTTCGCGCCACCGAAGAACTCGGCGTCGCGCCCGCCGACTGTGTCCTGATCGGTGATATCGGCGCCGATATCGAGGCCGCTCAGGCCGCCGGATGCGCCGCGATCCTGGTGCCGACCCCCATCACCCGGCGTGCGGAGATCGACCACGCCCGCGCCACCGCCCTCCTCGCCCGGGACCTGCCGACCGCCGTCGCCCTCGCCATGACGGGCGCCGCACGAAAGGAATTCGCGCCATGAACAATCCACCCGGCACCCAGCACCTGGTCGCCGAGACCGGTGCGAACCTGGAACACCACTTCGGTGCGCTCGGCGCCGCCCTGGAACGCAACCGGACCGCCTCGATCCGGCGCATCTGGCCCTGGGGCGAACAACTCGCCGACATCTACCAACGCAACGGTCGACTGTTCACCTGCGGAAACGGTGGCAGCGCCGCCGAAGCCCAGCATCTCAGCGCCGAACTCACCGGCCGGTTCCGCACCGAACGCCGACCGTTGGCCGCGATCGCCCTGCACTGCGACACCTCCGCGACCACCGCCATCGTCAACGACTACGGCATCGAGGAGATGTTCGCCCGCCAGCTGCGCGCCCACGGCCGCCCCGGCGACGCCCTCGTCGTGCTCTCCACCAGCGGCAGCAGCCCCAACGTCGTCGCCACCGCCAAAGCCGCCCACGAAATGGGCATCACCACCTGGGCGCTGACCGGCCCACCACCGAACACCCTCGCCTCGGTCTGCGACGACGCGATCGCCGTCGAAGCCGACAGCGTCGCCACCGTGCAGGAAATGCATCTCGTGCTCGTCCACGCCCTGTGCACCGCCCTCGATGCCGCATTGGAGGCACTGTGACCGCCCATCCAGGACCGATCGTCGTGCTCGGTGACGTCTTCCTCGACATCGACGTCGACGGTCACTGCGAACGCTACAGCCAGGACGACGCCCCGATCGTCGATGTCACCACCACCCGCTACCGCCCCGGCGGTGCGGGTCTGGCCGCCCGCCTCGCCGCGGGCGACGCCGACGAGGTCGTCCTCGTCGGCGGTTTCGCCAACGACCACGCCGGGCAGCAGTTGCGCGCGCTGCTCGAACCGTACGTGCAGGTCATCGGTGTGCCGTTGCACGGGTCGACGGTGTGCAAGCAGCGGGTGCGCGCCGACGGACGCTGCACCGACGGCGAAGAGCCCGTCGTGATCGCCCGCTGCGATTCGGGCACCGGCAAGGTGGCACCGGGGCCGATCCCCACCGATATCGACAGCGTCCTTGCCCGCGCCTCGGGTGTACTGGTGTCGGACTACGGCCGCGGCATGACCTCGCACCCGCAGATCCGTGGTCTGCTGCGCACTCTCGCCCCACGGATCCCGGTGGTGTGGGACCCGCACCCACTGGGCTCGCTGCCGATTCCCGACACCGCCATCGTCACCCCGAACCGCAGCGAGGCATTGCGATTGCTCGATTCGGCCTCCTCGATCCGCGACACGAGCACCCTGGCCCGCCTGTGGTCGGCGCGCGCGGTCGCGGTCACCCTCGGGCCCGAGGGCGCCTACCTGTGCGGTACGGAATTCCCGGCCGGGATGCGGATCCAAGTGCCGCCGGGGCGCCGCGCACCCGAGGGCGCCGATATCTGCGGCGCCGGTGACCGATTCGCCGCGGCAGTCACCGTGGTGCTGGCCGAAGGCGAGTCGACCGAGCCCGCGGTACGCCACGCCGTGAGCGCGGCCGCCGAATTCGTGTGCAACGGTGCGGCGTCCTCGCTCGCCGAGTCCGAACCGGCCGTGGCCGACGCGATGGCGGATGTGGTCGGGTGGCGGTGACCCTCCCCCCACCGCTCAGGTCATCGAGGCCCTCGCCCCGCAACTCACCGAAACCTCAACGCGGGTTTACCACCGACACCAGCGGGCATGCGCCCGTCGTCCAGGCAAGCGGGCCGGGGACACCCGGCTCATCCGAAAGGAGCACGCCGTGTCCACACGTGTAGGCAGAACGGGTTCGGCCCGGTCACCGATCCAGCTGGCTTCGCTGGCCGTCGGCGCGGTCTTCCTGCTGGTCGGTGTCCTCGGCTTCATCCCCGGCATCACCACCGACTACGACCACCTGCAGTGGGCAGGCCACGAATCGCACGCGAAGCTGTTCGGCGTGTTCGCCGTGTCGGTTCTGCACAACATCGTGCACCTCGTCTTCGGTGTCCTCGGCCTGCTCGCCGCCGCGAGCGCCGCGACCGCGCGGACGTTCCTGATCGGCGGCGGTGTCGTCTATCTGGTCCTGTGGCTCTACGGGTTGCTGGTCGACGAGCACAGCGACGCCAACTTCGTCCCGCTCAACGACGCCGACAACTGGCTGCACCTCGGCCTCGGGCTCGGCATGATCGCCCTGGGCGCCCTGCTGCCCCGCACCGTCGCGACCACTGTGGACCGCCGCCGATGATCGACAAAGCGACCCTCACCGACATCCCGAACACCGTGGTACGCACCGCTTTCCAGGCCGGTGCCAAGGTCAGGCACGCGCGGGTGTTCCATCCGCGCGGCCTGCGCCTGGCCGGACGCTTCCACGCCGCCGCCGACTTCGTGCCCTGGTTCGGGCCGGGCGAACGCGCCGTCATCGGCAGACTCTCCAAAGGTATCGGCACCCCGACCGGCATCCCCGACGTACTCGGCCTGGCCTTCCGTGTCCTCGACCGCGACGATCACCCCTGGGACTTCGCCCTCGCCACCACCGGACGCGGCACACTCGGCCGATTCGTCATCACCGCCGCACGCGGCTGGGACCGCGCCTGCTTCGGTTCGTTGATGCCCTACCGCTTCGGCGACGACTCCCCGGTCTGGTTGTTCGCCGAACCCCTCGACGACCTGCCCGGCACCGCTTCCCTGCAAGCACTGCGCGACCACCTCGACAGCGATCACCTCCTGCGGTTCTCCCTCACCGCCGAACCTCTCGGCGGCGAACCGATCCCCGTCGGCGAACTCGACCTGCGCCGCGCCGAACCCGGCGAATACCGCACCGACTTCTTCGATCCGATCCTCAACCGCCCGTCCGGTGTCGCCCTGGTCCCGCACGCGCTCGACCGATTCCGCGAAAGCGCCTACACCGGAAGCCGGCGCGGCCGAACCGACGAAACCAGCCATCCCCCAACATGATTCCTGTTTCCCCGCCACCTACCGGGTATGCCGACCACATGACCACAACCACCGCACCCCCCACGACCTCCCCCGAGGACATCGCCGATGCGGTGCGCTCCGCGCGCGCCGCCCAACTCGGCTGGGCAAGCGTCCCACCCGCCGACCGCGCCGAGATGCTCCGCGCCGCGGCAGCGGCCGTGCGCGCCCACGCCGACGACCTCGCCACCACCCTCGAATCCGAAACCGGGCGCCCCGCCGCCTCCGGACGCGAGGGAGTCCTCGCGGGTGCCTCCACCCTCGACCAGTACGCGGAACTGGGCCCCCTGCATCGCGGCAAATCGCTGCAGGGCTCCCCCGAGGCCACCGACTTCATGATCCCGGAACCCCGCGGTGTGGTCGTCGCTCTCACCCCGTGGAACGACCCGGTCGCCATCGCCTGCGGGCTGCTCGGCGCCGCCGTCGTCACCGGAAACACGGTGCTGCACAAGCCGAGCGAACGGTGTCCCCGCACCGGCGAACTCCTCGGGCAGATCATGTCGCCCCACTTCCCCGACGCGGTCCTCGCCACGATCACCGGCGGCGCCGACATCGGTGCCCTGCTCGCGTCCTCCCCCGAGGCCGACGTGATCGCCCATGTCGGCAGCAGCGAGACCGGGCAGCGCATCGCCGCCGCGGCCGCCCGCACCGGCGCCAAGGTGCTGCTAGAGAACGGCGGCAACGACCCACTGCTCATCGACGCCGACGTCGACCCCGAATGGGCCGCCGAACAGGCCGCGCTCGGTGCCTTCGCCAACGCGGGCCAGATCTGCACCTCGGTCGAACGCATCTACGTCCACACCGCCGTCGCCCCCCGCTTCCTCGAGGCACTGTGCGCCCGCGCCGCCGCATGGAACGAAAACCCGCAACCACTCGTCGACGCCCGCCAACGCGCCCATGTGCACGATCACGTCGCCGACGCCGTCGACCACGGTGCGCGCGTCCTCATCGGCGGCCACATCCCCGACGGGCCCGGCGCGACCTACCCGGCCACCGTCCTCACCGACTGCCTGCCCCAGATGCGGGTGCTGCGCGAGGAAACCTTCGGCCCGGTCGCCCCGGTCCGGGTGGTCCCCGACTTCGACACCGGCCTCGACGAAGCCGCCACCGGTGAATACGGCCTCGCCGCCACCGTCCTGACAGGTTCCATGGACCACGCCCAAAGAGCCTGGCGCACTTTGCCTGTCGCGACCGTGAAGATCAACGCCGTCTTCGGCGGCGCGCCCGGCGGCGCCGCCCAACCTCGCGGCCGTTCCGGCAACGGCTTCGGCTACGGCCCCGAACTGCTCGACGAAATGACCACCGTGAAAGTCGTCCACGTGAGGAGTGCACCATGCCCCAGCAGCCACTGACCGGTAAGCGCGTCGCCATCCTGGCCACCGACGGCGTCGAACAGGTCGAACTCGTGCAACCCCGCGCCGCCGTCGAAGACGCGGGCGCCACCACCACCCTGCTCTCCCTGGAATCGGGCAGCATCCAGGCCATGAACCACGACGTGGAGAAGGGCGACACCTTCACCGTGGACCAGGTCGTGAGCCAGGCCAGCCCCGACGACTACGACGCCCTCATCCTGCCCGGCGGCACCACCAACCCCGACAAACTCCGCCAGGACTCCTCGGCCGTCGGCTTCGTGAAACAGTTCGCCGCGACCGGCAAACCGATCGGCGTCATCTGCCACGGCCCCTGGACCCTCGTCGAAGCCGACGCGGTACGCGGCCGCACCCTCACCGGCTACCCCAGTGTGCGCACCGACATCCGCAACGCGGGCGGCACCGTCGTCGACGAGGAGGTCGTCACCGACAACGGACTCGTCTCGAGCCGCAACCCCGACGACCTGCCCGCCTTCTGCGCCAAAATCGTCGAGGAATTCGCCGAAGGAAGACACTGACCCGTCTAGTCCTTCAGAGAGTCGGGCATGTGCGCGGTGAGCAGCACATAGTCCAGCCTGCTGCGCAGCTTCACCTCGTCACCGGCCACTTTCGGCAGCTCGGCGACCACCCGCTCGGCGATCGTGCGCAACTTGACATTGGTTTCCTGCGACCGCCACCGCAACACCCTGAACGCCTGGTCGGCACTGATCGCGTACACCAGCATCAACGCGCCCTTGGCCTGCTCGATCACCGTCCGCGCTTCGAGCACACCCGGTAACGTCGTGTCGAGAGCTTCCCGCCGGAACACCTCGGCAGTCTCGGTGACATCGATGTAATAGCCCGAGGTACCGATCACCGCCCCGCGCTCGTCGCGCCAGGGTTCGGACACCACGAGCACATCCCTGACCTGACCGTGAGTGTCGACGATGCGGTGATGACTCGAGTACGCGGCTGCGTCCCGAATTTCGGCATCGAGTCGGTCACAGTCCATGACAGCGGCGTACCGACGTGCTCAAATGGGTAGTACCAGCCGATCTTGAGGATCCAGGACCGGTCGGCGCAGCGCGCGAGGCCTGCCGGTGCCGAGGAAATCGAGTACTCGTGAACACCCATTCCAGCCACGTAGGACGATACGAACTACCCGCCTTCGACGGCGAACCACCCGATGTGTCGGCGCGCGTGAGTGCCGACCTCGAGACCCGATCGAACGCGATCGTCCTGTACGTGCGCGGCGACATCGACGCCTACACCATCACCCGCTGGCGCCGCGTCCTCGACGACGCCTTCCAGCGAGCATCGGGTGGCAGGCAACTGGTCGTCGACCTCGACGAAGTCACCTTCATGTCGTGCCGATCGATCCTCGACCTGGCGTCTCGCGCCCAGCAGCACGACACCATCCGGGTCAGCGTGGTCAAGGCCGCCCCCTCGGTCGTCGACCGCATCATCACCGCCGCCGGACTCGCCAAGTGGCTGACCCTGCACACAGACCTGGCCGACGTCATCCCGACGACGACCGATCCGCCCCGACCGCACCTGCGCGTGTGGACACACCGCGAACCCGGCCGGGGCACCCCAACACATCAGTGAAGAAGCAGTTCAGTTCTCTCGAGGAAGTTGTGCAATGCGCTATTCCGATCATCCTGTCTTCGACACCACCGAACCGGCGACCGAGCCGGACACCACCGTTGTCAGCTGGCCCGAACCCAGCCCACTGCAGTCGTGGTGGAACGACATCATGCAGGGCGTGAAGCCGCCGCGCACCCGAACCGGCGGCCAGAAATCCTCACGTCTGCCACAGAACTAGCCCGATCGGTGCCGCAGGGCCATCCGCCCTGCGGTGCCGTCCGGACTGGTCACCCGGTCACCGTGGTACCGGCGGAAATCATCAGATACGCGGTCATGAGGATGAACAGGAACCATCCGGCCCCCTGCCACACCCGCCACGATCGCCCGTCGCGATAACGCTGATAGGTGTGCACGAAAGCACCGATCCCACCGGCCAGCAGCACCAGCGACGGACCGATCATCACGGCAGCCTGTGCCGGGGTGTCACACAGATGTGTCTGCGCGCCCGCGCAATTCGTGCGCGTCGCGGCCCAGAAATTCACCGCGGCGAACACGAGCGCCGAGACGCCGATCACGCACACGCCGTAGAGCACAGCGCGGCTGTACGCGCGGTCGTCACCGCCGCCGGCGGTCATCTCAGGATCGAGCCCGCGCGGTCGCACGGCGGTTCGCCTTCTCGATCGCCTCGACCAGTTCCTCCTTGGTCATCCGCCACCTTCCGGTGATCGACAACCGCCCGGCGACATCGATGAGGTGACTCTTGGTCGCATTCGCGTTCACCCCTTCGGCGCTCTCGCCGCGCGGCGTCCGACCGCCGGAAGCAGCCCGCGAATCCGACGGCCCCCGGGTACCTTTCGGCTCCCAGTGATCACCGACCTTCTCGAAACTGTGCTTCAAAGCGCTGTAGGCGACACGATTGGCGCGTTCCTCGGTGCCGTACTCGTCCAGTGCCGCGTCGTGCGCCTTGGCGAACGTCCGCTGTGCCTTGGCGCTGGAACGCTGCAACGTACTCGGCAGCTCCGATGTCCGCGCCCGGCCCGAGCTCGTGGTCTTCGGCATCTCGACAGCCTTTCTCTCGCGGTCACTGTCGCGCTACCCAGGCCGGAGCAGCCCAAACCCGCACATCGAACCGAAAATAACGGTTTAGTAACCGCGGTTCCTGGCAACTATGAAGATATGACCCACTCACGTAATCGGACACCGAATACGACGAGTACGGATCTGACCAGCACCGCCATCATGTTGGCCACCTGCGTGTTCTTCTTGTTCGGTCTCACGACCCTCACCGGATCCCTAGCCATCGCCGTCCTCGGCGCACTCGGCCTGGCCGCCGCCATGGCCACCGCGACCAAGATGGTCGGCCTCAACCACCTCTGACCGACGTCTACTCGATCAGGTTCGCGCTCTTCAACCACTCGTAGGCGACATCGGCCGGGTCTTCCCCGTCGATGTCCACGCGACCGTTGAGCTCACGCATCAGATCGTCGGTCAGGCGCTCGGAGATAGCGCCGAGCAGCGGACGAAGCTGCGGATGCGCCTCGATCACCGCACCACGCACCACAGCGGTCCCGCTGTAGGGCAGAAAGAACTTCTTGTCGTCTTCCAGCACCACCAGACTCAGGTTCTTCACCCGGCCGTCAGTGGTGTAGACCATGCCGAACCGGCACGGCTCACCCTTGGCGGTCGCGGTGTAGACCACCCCCGCGTCCATCCTGGTGACATTGCCCGCGGGCACCCCGTTGGGATCGTTGTAGGGAATGCCGTACTTCGCCAGCATCGGAATGAAACCGTCCGAGCGACTGAAGAATTCGTCGTCGACACAGAATGTCCGCTCCGCCACCGGCAGCTGCGCCACCTCCGACAACGACCGCACCCCGAGCCGTTCGGCCGTCGGTGCCGAGGCCGCGAAAGCATAGGTGTCGTTGAAATTGGCAGGCGCCAACCACTCCAGATCGTGGTCGCGCTTCTCCACATCGTGCACCCGCTGCCACAACTCCTGCGGGTCGACGATCGTCTCGGTCTCGTTGTGGTAGTTCACCCACCCCGTACCCGTGTACTCCCACAGCACGTCCGCGTCGCCGTTGAGCTGCGCCTGCCGCGACGACGCCGACCCCGGCGCACCCGTCAGATCCGTGATCGACGCCCCCGCCGCGGCCAGATACGTGGCGGTGATCTTGCCCAGCAGCACACCCTCGGTGAAACTCTTCGACGTCACCGTCAGCTTCGCACCCTCGAGCGGCCGATCACCACCGGGCAGACTCGCGTCGTGGAACGTCCCCGACGAGCTCACCAACCCACACCCGGCGAGCAGCGAAACACTCGCCACCAGCGCGCACACCAGCCGTCTCATGAGATACCTCGCGGGGTCGCGGCCAGCTCCACGAGCCGACCGAGCCAGTCGATGATCAAGGCGAGCAACCCGACGAGCACCGCACCGGAGATGAGCAATTTCGGCAGGAACAAGGTGACACCGGTCGTGATGAGCGTCCCGAGACTGGTCGCACCGATGAACGTGCTCAAGGTCGCGGTACCGACCAGGATCACCAGCGCCGTGCGCACCCCGTTCAGGATCACCGGCACCGCCAGCGGCAACTCCACCTGCACCAATGTCCGCAGCCCGGAGAACCCGATCCCCCGCGACGCCTCGATCGTGCGCTGATCCACCTGTCGCAACCCGACGATCGTGTTCTGCAGAATCGGCAGGATCGCGTAGACCACCAAACCGACCACCGCCGTGCGGAACCCGGTCCCCAACCAGAACGTGAAGAGCACGAGCAGACCCACCGCCGGGGCGGCCTGCCCGATATTGGCGATGTTCACCGCCAACGGCTCGAGCCTGCGCAACGCAGGCCGGGTCAGCGCGATGCCGAGCGGAATCGCGACCACGACCACGATCAGCGTCGCCACCACGGTGAGCCGCACGTGTTCGACGATCGTCGTCCGCAGATTCGCCCAGCCCAGCGACGCCTGCTCGGTCGCGGTGAACGTCGACGCCCGGTACCACAGCAGGTACCCGATGCCGATCACCGCGATGATCAACGGTTCGAACCACACGTCGATCGGCAACGCGCGCAGCCGCTTCACGCCGGATCACCCGGCCCCGGCTCGGCGGCGACCACCGGTGTCGGCGTCGGATCCGAACCATCGACATAGGTCTCGTAGGACGTCTCGCCCTCAGCATTGTGCGCCTCGGCCAGCTTGGTCTGGATCACGTCGGTCACCGCACCGATACTGAGCGAACCGACCACCCTGCCCCGCCCGTCGGTCACCAGCGTGGCGCCCTGGCTCGCCGCGAGCATCGCATCGAGGGCGTCGTTGAGCGTGGAAGACTGCGCGACCACCGGCAGCCGCCGATCCAGGTAGTCCGACACCTCCGGCTTGCTCGACACCTCACGCAGCGACGGCCAGGAACGCGGCCGCCCAGCCGAATCGACCACGACCACCCAGGTATGGCCGGCACGGGTCGCGCGGCCGATCACCTCTTTGGCGGGCTCACCGATCCGCGCGGTGGTCACCGGATCGACCTCCACATCACCCACCCGGGACACCGTCAGGTACGCCAGTTTCGCGCCCGATCCGACGAACTCCTCCACGAACGGTGTCGCCGGATCGGTGAGGATCTCCTCGGGCCGCGCGTACTGCTCCACATGCCCACCCTCGGACAGGATCAGCACCCGGTCGCCGAGCTTGGTCGCCTCCTCGAAATCGTGGGTGACGACGACGATGGTCTTACCCAGCTCGTGCTGGATCGCGATCAGGCTGTCCTGCAGGCGAACTCGCGTGATCGGGTCGACGGCGCCGAACGGTTCGTCCATCAGCAGCACCGGCGGATCCGCGGCCAGCGCCCGCGCCACACCCACGCGCTGCTGCTGGCCGCCGGACATGTCCTTGGGCAGCCGGTCGGCGAAGGTCGCCGAGTCCAAACCCACCAGATCCAGCAGATATTCGGTGCGCTCGGCGATGCGCTTCTTGTCCCAGCCGAGCACCCGGGGAATCGCCCCGATATTCTTGGCCACCGACCAGTGCGGGAACAACCCACCGGACTGGATGACGTAACCGATGGACTGACGGAGCTTGTCCGGGTCCTCCCTGGTCACATCGCGTCCACCGATGAAGATCCGGCCCTCCGTCGGCTCGATCAACCGATTGATCATCTTCAGAGTCGTCGTCTTCCCGCATCCCGACGGCCCGACGAACGCGACGATCTCGCCCGCCTCGATCTCGAGGTCCAGCCGCTCGACGGCCGGCTTGTCCTGCCCCTTGTACCGCTTCACGACCGAGTCGAGGACAATGGACGCGCCGGTCACGTCACGTTCGGACGGGGTGGTCACCGTGGTCATGAGAGCCCCTTGGCAATGGTGAGTCGTCCGAGCAGGACGAGGAGCGCGTCGAACACCAACGCGACGACAACGATGAGAATGGTTCCGGTGAGCGCCATTTCGAGCGCGTTCGCACCGCCCAGCCGCGACAGCCCGTTGAAGATGAGCGACCCGAGTCCCGGACCGAGCACATAGGCGACGATGGCGGCGACGCCCACGATCATCTGCGTGGACACCCTGATGCCGGTGAGGATCACCGGCCAGGCGATCGGCAGCTCGACGGTGAGCAGAATCCGCCACCGCGACAACCCGATCCCCCGCGCCGACTCCACCACCGAGGCAGGCACCGAGCGCAGCCCGACGATCGCGTTACCGATCACCGGCAGCGCCGCGAAGAACGCCAGCATCAGAAACGACGGAACGACACCGAGCCCGAACGGCACCAGCAGCAGGGCCAACAGCGCCAGCGACGGAATCGTCAACGCCACCCGGCTCGACGTGAGCGTCAATGCCGACGCCAGCGGCAGCCGGTACACCGCCACCGCGATCAGCACCGCGACAACGGTTCCCACCAGCACGGTCTGGAAAGCCAGCGACGCGTGCTGATAGGTGAGAAAGGTCAGCACCTCGCCCCGACCCTGGACATAGCTCCACAAATTCACGGCATTCCCATCGTCGGGCTGGACCGATTCGCGCGCGATCGCCGGATATACCTGCGGTCGCAGACTAACCGATACCGCTCGCTCGACGGTGGATTCGCGTCAGGCCGCACGGTGTGACGCAGTGACATAGTCGCGCGCGTCGCCCGCGATCACCGTGCTCGGCCGCCCGTCGACACCGACCGGAACCGGCCCGCCGAGCGTGATCCGGGTGAGCCTGCGATGCGCGCCGTCGTAATCGTCCACGGCGTAGTGCTGGGTGGCCCGGTTGTCCCAGATCGCGACATCACCGAGCGACCAATCCCAGCGTGTCGTGTGCTCGAGGCGCGTCACCCGATCCTGGAACAGCCGGAACAACGCCCGCGATTCGCTACTGGAAAGGCCGACGATCTCCTTCACGAAGCAACCGAGCAGCAGGGCACGCTCACCGGTTTCCGGGTGCACCTCCACCACCGGATGCTCGGTCTCGAAATACGTCGACTCGAATTCGCGCCGATACGCGCGTTCGAAATCATCGGATCGGTCCACGACGTCGGCCGCGTAGTCGTAACGATTGGTGTGCCTGGCGCGCAGATTCTCCGCGAGCAATTTCAGCGAGGCAGGCAGCGAGTTGTACGCCGCGACGGTGGACGCCCAGGTGGTCGTGCCGCCGTACTCAGGCAGCGTCACCGCCCGCAGGATCGAGGCCTTCGGCACCCGGTCGACGAACGTGACATCGGTGTGCCACACATTCGACCTGGTCTGATGCGAATCGATCGCCAGGCTCTTCGCCCCCGCCGAGGTTACCGTGGGGTGCGGGGTGGTCGGCGCACCGAGTAGCTCGGCGAATTCGTACTGCCCGTCCTCGCTCAGATGCTCCTGACCACGGAAGAAGATCACCTTGTGTTCGGCGAGCGCGGCGCGAATGGTGTCGACCGAACGCACGTCGAGGTCACCACCGAGGCGGATACCGTCGACGCGGGCACCGATGTGGGCGCCGAGCTTCACCACACGCACGGCGTCGGCTGGAACAGACATTCGAGGGCCTTTCGATCGAACCTGCGCGAACAGGACCTACGAAACCAGTCGGCGGATACAGCGAACAGCATTCTGTTCATGCTGAGCCGAAGGTGGCTTGCGCCCCTCTCGTCCTGAGAAGGCCGGCGTAGCCGGTCGTTTTGTTAGGACAGTAGGGTGATTTATAAATAGATGCGCATATCTCGCTATCGGCATGTTATTTACCGAACCCAAGCCTGGTCCGAGGCGTGCACTGCTCCGGCAAGCACATCGACCGTCGGCCTAGGCCGCCCGAATCAACTTGCCTCCCAGACGAATAGATCGGGGCCGCGATAACCACTCCCCTCCCCCACCGCATGACTGGCAGGATCGGGACGTGACTACCGCCAACCTGACCCGCTCCGAGACCGCCGCGCGATCCGCCACGGTCACAGTGCGTGACTATCGTGTCGAACTCGATCTGTCCGGCGCACCCGACCACACTCGCCCGGGGTTCACCACCACGACGACGGTCACCTTCGACGCCACGGCGACCGAGACGTGGCTCGATTTCATCGGTCTCGCAGTCGAATCAGTCACCGTGAACGGGCAGGAGGTGGCGGTCGACTACGACGGCGCACGGATTGCCGTGACCGGGCTGTCCGCATCGAACGTCGTCGTTGTGCGGGCTGTCGGGGAGTACAGCCGGTCGGGTGAGGGTCTGCACCGGTTCCTCGATCCGGTCGACGGCAACACCTACCTCTACACCCAGTACGAGCCGGCAGACGCGCGCCGGGTTTTCGCCTGCTTCGAGCAGCCCGATATGAAGGCGCCGTTCACCTTTGCCGTCACGGCGCCCGACCGCTGGGAGGTGGTGTCGAACCGGCCCGCCGATACCGTGACGGTCGACGGCTCGAATCAGACGGTGGCGTTCTCACCGACCCTGCCGATTTCCACCTACATCACCGCGGTCGCGGCCGGTCCATATCACCGCGTCGAATCCTCCTGGAGCCGTGGGGAACTCACGATCCCGCTCGGTGTCCTGTGCCGCGCGTCGCTGGCCCACCACCTGGACGCGGACACAATTCTCGAGGTGACCCGCCAGGGGCTCGACTTCTTCGCCGCGCATTTCGCCTACCCGTACCCGTGGGGCAAATACGACCAGGTTTTCGTGCCCGAATACAACCTCGGCGCCATGGAGAACCCGGGGCTGGTCACCTTCACCGAGGCCTACGTGTTTCGTGGTGCGGCGACGGCGGCGCAGTACGAGGGCCGTGCGAATACGATCCTGCACGAGATGGCGCACATGTGGTTCGGCGATCTCGTCACCATGGTGTGGTGGGACGACCTGTGGCTCAAGGAGTCCTTCGCCGACTACATGGGCGCGCTGGCCAGTGCGGAGGCCACCGAGTGGGCCGACGCCTGGGTGGCGTTCGCCAACCGCCGTAAGGCGTGGGCATACCTGCAGGATCAGTTGCCGACCACGCATCCGATCGTCGCCGACATCACCGATCTCGAGGCTGCCAAACTCAATTTCGACGGCATCACCTACGCCAAGGGCGCGAGCGTGCTCAAGCAGCTCGTCGCCTATGTCGGCCGGGAGGCGTTCTTCGCGGGCGCCCGCCGCTATTTCCGGGCCCACGCGTTCGGCAACACGACCCTGGACGACCTGCTGACGGAGTTGTCCGCCGAGTCCGGCCGTGACCTGAACGAGTGGGCGCGGGCCTGGTTGCAGACCACCGGCGTCTCCACCGTGACGCTCGACGACGGCCACATCGTGCAGACCGACCCGCGTCCGCACCGGCTCGCGATCGGTCTCTACGACTTCGACGCCGACGGCGACCTCGTCCGCCGTGACCGGGTGGAAGTCGATATCGTCGAGGCACGCACTCCCGTCACCCTCTCCCCCGCTCCCCTGCGGCTGCTCAACGACGGCGATCTCACCTATGCGAAGGTGCGTCTCGACGCCGATTCCCTTGAAACCGTGCAGCGATCACTCGACCGCGTGGTCGATCCGCTGGCGCGCGGGCTGATCTGGTCGGCCCTGTGGAATGCCACGCGCGACGGCGAGCTCGCCGTCGGCCGCTACCTGACTATGGCCCGCGACTTCGCCCCCGCCGAGTCCAACATGGCCCTGCTCACGGCGGTGCTCGCGAACGCGTCCTTCGCCATCGGCCACTACCTGCCGACCGCCGAGCGCGACAGGTGGCGACGGGAGTGGCTCGAATCATGCTGGACGGCAATGTATTCCGCTGCGCCCGGTTCCGGCGAGCAGCTGGCGTTCGCCCGCGCGACCGCGGCCGCCGCCACCGCCGATGCGGCACGGACGGCCGATATCCGTGCCCTGTTGCTCGGCGAAACTCCCGCTCCGAAGGGCTTGGCCCTCGACCCTGATCTGCGGTGGGCCTTCTGGACGGCGCTGGCCGCGACCGGCGCCGCGACCGCCGACGACCTGACCGCCGAACTCACCCGCGACGACACCGCCTCGGGCCGCACTGCCCACCTGCACGCGCTGGCCGCCCGCCCGGACCGGGACGTGAAAGCCGCCGCGTGGACGCGCATCTTCGACGACACCGCGCTCACCAACGACCACCTCGACGCTGTGATCGACGGCTTCCGCGCAGGCGAGCGCCGCGATCTGATCGGCTCCTACGACGACGAGTACTTCACCCGACTGCGCCCGACCTGGGTGCAGCGCAGCATCGAGCTCGCCCGCCGCATCGTCGTCGGTCTCTTTCCCGCCACTGATTCCCTGGCAGCGGTGGACAACTGGCTCGCGACGAACACCGACGCCCCCGCCGCCCTGCGCCGCCTGGTCGTCGAGCAACGCGATCATCTCGCCCGCGCACTGCGGGTCCGCAACCTCGGGTGAGATCGACCGTCGGGATTGCCGTGTGGTCGAACCCGCCCGCGCAGCGAAGTCGTCGGTATACGGCATAGCTAGCCGTCGAGGAACTGGTCGGCGTTGGCTTTCACCCAGTCGCGGAAGGTGGTGGCCGGGCGGCCGGTGATGTCCTGGACGCTGGTGATCGGGAGGGAATCGGTCGGCGGGCTGTAGCCGAGCAGGACGTTGTCGACGTACCACTCGGTGTTGTCGCCCATGCTCGGCGCGAGGGCGGCAATGGTTTCGGCCCGATCGGAGCGGAGGAAGGTGATCTCGCGGCCGATGGCGTCGGCGATCTGGGCGACCTGCTCGGCGCGGGTGAGGACTTCGGGTCCTGCCAGTGGGTAGGCACGCCCGAGGTGGTCGTCGTCGAGCAGGGCGGTAGCGGCTACCGCGGCGATATCGTCCATCGCGACGGGTGCGGTGGCCATCTCGGGTCGCGGTTCGCGAACCGTACTCGTCGCGCGGATCTGCTGGGACCAGCTGACGCTGTTCTCCATGAAGTCGGCGGGCCACAGATGCGTCCACGCCAGCCCGCTTTCCTCGACGGCGTTGCTCACGGTCCCCCACCAGCTGTCGGGTTCGCCGGACAGATCGACGACGTGGCGGACGCCGGCCGCTGCCGCGCGCTCGAGTACCTCGCCGACAACTTCGGGTGCCGGGGCGAGATAGATCCGGTCCACGCCGTCGAATACCCCGTCCAGGCTGTCCGGCTTACGCAGGTTGCCCCGCACCGGCACCACCCCGGCGGGCAGCGCCGCCCGGTCCGGATTCACCGTCAACGCCCGGATATCGGAGACCCGGCGCGCGACCAACTGGTCCACGACCTTGCGTCCGACACTGCCCGTTGCTCCTGTCACCAGGATCGTCATGACGTTCCTTCCGCTCGATTCCCTGAATCCTCATCCTGCCGAGAAAATCCGGATCCGGCACATAGGAATTTCGACGGCATAGCGAAACCTACGGTGTGGCAATCTCATTCGGTGAATGCGCCCATTCGGTGATGTTTTTCCGGTATGACCGCTGGTGGGTTCACATCCGGTGGGGACAGTGTGAAGATGATCTCGGGCCGAGATCCGGTCCGGCAGAGGATGTTCCGCCGGACTCCGGCGGGCAGACTGGAGGGGCAAGATGAAGAAATTCTGCGCGGTCGCTGTCCTCGCGGTCGGGGCTGTCGGCCTCACCGCCACCACCAACGCTCACGCCGCACCGACGGCGGCCCCGGTCGTCCAGGGCACCGAGAACGGGGTGGCGTTCACCGCGGGCCCCTCGGCCGACGGTGCAGGGCTCACCACCTCGGTGGTCGACGGCACCTTCACCCTCGCGGGCGGCACCGTGACCCTTACCGATCGCGAGGGCCGTGCGGTCGCGTCCATTCCGACCCGAATCGCCTCGACCGCGGGCACCTTCGACCTGGCAGCGGCGATCGCAGCCGACGGCCGCTCGCTCACCCTGACTCCGGTGGGCGCACCGGCCGCCGTCACCGCCAATACGGCCGAGTTCGTCGACGAGGCCGCCGAGACCCAGGCCCGTAAGCAGCACAATGCGGGGATCGGCGCGCTCATCGGCGCCGGAATCGGTGCTGTTCTCGGCTTCTTCCTCGGCGGTGTCGGTGCGCTGGTGACCATCCCGATCGGTGCGGGCATCGGCGCACTGATCGGCTACTCGACGCCGTAGCGAGGCGGTGGTGGCCGGCCGGCGGGTCGGCCACCACGCTCAGCGGCGCAGTTCCTGCGCCTTCGACTTCACTCCCTGCACCAGCAGCCGCCACGCGCCCGGATCACCTTGCAGCACCGCGCGTCCCAGGTCCTTGACCTGGTCGGCGGTCGCGTGCGGCGGCAGGGGCGGCACCTCGGGATCGCAGCGGATGTCGAGCAGCACCGGGCGATCCGCCGCCAGCGCACGGTCCCAGGCCGGGCCGATGTCCTCGGACCTGTCCACGCTGATGCCGACCATGCCCGCGCAGCGCGCGATATCGGCGTAAGAGACGTCCGGAAGTGTTTGCGATTCCTCGAATTTCGGCGCACCACCCATGGCGCGAAGTTCCCAGGTGACCATATTGAGGTCGTTGTTGTGGAACACGCACACGATCAGCCGCTGATCGGGCCACAGATCCTGGTAGCGCTGGATGGTGAGCAGTTCGTTCAGACCGTTCATCTGCATGGCACCGTCACCGACGATGGCGATCACCGGCCGGTCCGGGTGCGCGAATTTGGCGCC
This sequence comes from Nocardia rosealba, assembly GCF_020216065.1. GTDB lineage: Bacteria > Actinomycetota > Actinomycetes > Mycobacteriales > Mycobacteriaceae > Nocardia > Nocardia rosealba. Next base: position 741,065 of record NZ_JAIWNA010000002.1, on the reverse strand, counting down.
GATCGCGTACGGCACGCCCGCGCCCATGCTCGCCAGCGTGCCCGACAGCGATCCGCGCATGGTGCCGCGCATGCGAAGGCAACGGGCGTACCAGGTGGTGGAGGAACCCGAGTCGGCGGTGACGATCGCGTCGTCGGGGATGCGCTGCGAGAGTTCCCATACGATCCGCATGGGATTGGCCGGTTCGGCATCGAGCATGGACTGGTTCTCCACGGTCTGCCACCATTGCGCCACATTCGCTTCGACCGTCTCGCGCCAGGAGCGGTCGTCCTTGCGTTGTAGTAGTGGGATGAGTTGGCGCAGTGTGGCTTTCGCGTCGCCGACCAGGTTCACCTCGGTCGGGTACCGCATTCCGATCAGGGCGCCGTCGAGGTCGATCTGCACCGCGCGGGCCTGATCGTATTCGGGCAGGAACTGGCTGTAGGGGAAGTTGGAGCCGACGATGAGCAGGGTGTCGCAGTCGCGCATCAGTTCGTAGCTGGGGCGGGTGCCGAGCAAGCCGATCGAGCCGGTGACGAACGGCAATTCGTCGCTGAGTACGTCTTTGCCGAGCAGTGCTTTGGCGATGCCCGCACCGGTCAGTTCCGCGATCTCGAGTACCTCGTCCGCCGCGTCGCGCGCGCCCTGCCCGATCAGCATGGCCACCTTGGTGCCCGCGTCGAGCACGGCCGCCGCCCGCTCCAGCTCGGATCGCGCCGGTACCGAGGTGGTCCGCGGTGCGCTCGGCGGACTGGACGGCACCTCCTTGAAAGCATGCGCAGGTGGTTCGTAGGGTTCCTCCTGCAGATCGGCCGGAATGATGACGGCTGTCGGCGCGCGGCGGGCGAGGGCAGTGCGAAATGCTCGATCCAAGGCGTTGGGCAGCTGATCGGCGACATTGACCTCGACCAGGTATTCGGATGCCACGTCCTTGAACAGCGCCTGCAGATCCACTTCCTGCTGATAGTTGCCGCCCATGGCGCTGCGCGCGGTCTGCCCGACGATCGCCACCACCGGCACGTGGTCGAGCTTGGCGTCGTAGAGACCGTTGAGCAGATGGATGGCGCCGGGGCCCGACGTCGCCGCGCACACGCCGACCCGGCCGCTGAACTTGGCATAACCCACCGCCTGGAACGCCGACATCTCCTCATGCCTGCTCTGCACGAAACGCGGTGTGTTGTCGGCCCGTCCGAAGGCGGCGATCAGGCCGTTGATGCCGTCGCCGGGGTATCCGAAGACCTGTTCGACGCCCCATTCCCGCAGCCGGCGCAGCAAGTAGTCGCCTACCTGTTCCGACATGGTTCTCCTGTCCTCGTCAGTCGGGCCACGTTCCGGTGAGCGACTTGTAGCCCGTGGCGCCTGCCCGGTCGACGGCGGCTTTCACGAGGCCGAAGATGGCGCCCTGGAGCGCGGCGGCCAGCAGCACTTCCCGCCAGGTCGCGTTGCGTGTGGTCGAGGTGGGCGGGTCGCCACCGTCGGCCACGGCGCCCCAGACGCGATTGAACACCGCGCTCGCGGCGATCCCGCCGACCACGCCGACGACCATGCCGAGCGGTTTGTACAGCGTCTTCATGCGCGCCGCCGCCGGGCGAGGAACCAGACCAGCAGCGCGGCGAACACCGCGGCCGCCGCGACCGGAACCTGGGGTTTGCGGGCGGCCAGGTCCGCGGCCTGCCTGCCTCGGTCGACCACGGGGTCGGGGACCGAGGACTCGACCTTGCCAACCACCTGTCCTGCTTTGTCCCGGGCCTTGTCGGCGGTGTAGAGCGCCTGGTATTTGGCGTCGGTGACGCGGTGTTTGGCCGCTTCGGTGGTCTCGTGGACCTTGTCCTTGGTGCGGGCGGGGACGTCGAATTTGTCGGTCAGCTCGGCGACGGTCTCGCCGAGCTCCCGGCGGGCCTGGTCACGGTCCCGGCGCAGTGCCTCCGGGTCGTCGGTCATCGTCTGCTCCCGTCCTTGATGATGTCGATGTCGTCCTTGATGCCGTGCACGGCTTCCTGCGGTACGGGCGGTGCGGCCGAACTGACGTTCTTCTTCCCGACGAGCGCCAGGATCGCGCCGATCACGACCAGGGCGGCGCCGACGATCAGCGCCGCCGCCCATTCGGGCAGTACCAGCGCCAGCGCGAAGATCGCCGCGACGGTCAGCGCGATGCCGCCGTAGAACGCGACGAGTCCGCCCGCTCCGGCGATACCGGCTCCGCGGGCGATTCCTTTTGTGCGGTCCTGCATTTCGACGCGGGCCAGCTGCAGTTCGTCGCGCACCAGGCGGGTGATCTGTTTCGTGGCGTCGTCGACGAGTTCGGTGACCGACCGGGTGTGCTGCGTGGGCGGGCCGGTCTGCGTGTGCGCCATCGCGTTACCTCCTGTCCGGGTTCTCCCGATCGTGGGCCGCTTACCCGGCACCGGAGCCGGTAAACAGTGGTTGTCGGACCCTGCTGACAGACTCTTCGCATGCGGTGGGCGGTGGTGGAGACGGGTGACGGTGGCGCTCGCCTGTGCCCGCTCGACCAGGACGGGCATCCGGCCGGTCCGGTGGTCACGGAGCCGTCGCTGGTCGAGGCGATCCGCGCACGTCCGCACGTGGGGCGGTGGGTGTGGCGGTCCACCGCCGAGATCTACCGGCCGCTGCTCGCCGCCGGCGTGCGCGTGGAACGCTGCTACGACGTGCAGGCGGCCGAGGCATTGCTGATCGGGTACGAGCAGGGGCAATCCGGTCAGCCTAGGTCGTTGGCGGCGGCTTGGGCGCGGTTGCGGAACCTGCCCGTTCCACCCGACGCACCCGCGCGCAGCGCCGAGACGCAACCCTCGCTGTTCGATTCGGGTCCGGTGCCGTTGCCGCCCGGCACCGACGAGCTCACCGCGCTGGTCGAGGTGTACGCGGGACAGCTCGCAAGGACCGAGCGGACCGAACATCCCGATCGAATGCGCTTGCTGATCGCGGCGGAATCGGCGGGCATGCTGGTGGCCAGCGAGATGTCGCGCGCCGGCATTCCCTGGCGAGCCGACGTGCACCGCGAACTGCTCGACACCATGCTCGGTGAACGATTTCCCGGTGGGGCGGAACCCCGGCGGATGGCAGAGCTCGCCGACGAAGTGTCGCGCGCCTTCGGCACCCGTGTGCGGCCCGATCTTCCCCAGGACATCATCCGGGCGTTCGCGCGGGCGGGAGTCGCACTGTCCTCCACGCGCAAATGGGAATTGCAGCGCGTCGACCATCCGGCTGTCGCACCCCTGCTGGCGTACAAGACGCTCTACCGCCTGCACACCGCGCACGGTTGGGCCTGGCTCGAGCAGTGGGTGCACGGTGGCCGATTCCGGCCCGAGTATCTGCCGGGCGGCACGGTGTCGGGCCGATGGACAACCAATGGTGGTGGCGCCCTGCAGATTCCGAAGGTGATCCGGCAGGCGATCCGCGCCGATCCCGGTTGGTGTCTGGTCGTGGCCGACGCCGATCAGATGGAGCCGCGCGTGCTGGCCGCCATCTCCCGTGATCGCGGCCTGATGGAGGTGGCCGGTCGCGGCGAGGACCTGTACGCGGATCTGGCGGCGCGTGGTTTCGGTGGCGACCGGGCCCAGGCCAAGCTCGCGCTGCTCGGCGCCATCTACGGCCAGACCTCCGGCGACGCGCTCACCCATCTCGCCGGTCTGCGGCGCCGATATCCGGCCGCGGTGGCCTATGTGGACGACGCGGCCTACGCCGGGGAAGAGGGTCGGCTGGTCCGTACCTGGTTGGGCCGGACCTGCCCGCCGGTGTCGGCCACTCCGGAAGAGGTCGATGTGCCACCTGCCGAGCGCAGCGGTTCGGCGGCGCGCGCCAGGGGCCGTTTCACCCGCAATTTCGTGGTGCAGGGCAGCGCGGCCGACTGGGCCCTGCTCGTGCTGGCCGCGTTACGGCAGGCGATCGCGCAGATGCGCGCCGAGCTGGTGTTCTTCCAGCACGACGAGGTGATCGTGCACTGCCCGGCCGAGGAGGCGCCGGTGGTGGCCGAGGCGATCGCGGCGGCGGCCGACCTCGCGGGCAGGCTCACGTTCGGGGAGACTCCGGTGCGTTTCCCCTTCACCACGGCGGTGGTGCAGTGCTACGGGGATGCCAAATAGTCAGGTCATTGGCTCGGTTCGGGCAGTTGGCATTCGCCGACTTTGGGGTTCATGCCGAGATAGTTCAGCGGACCCGCCGCCACGGTGAGCGCGATGGTCCCCCAGTCGCCGCAGTTGGTGGGTGTGTCGGTGAAGTAGTCCCGCTGGAACGCCGCGACCAGCCCGGCCAGCAGCCAGGCGAGTACCAGCAGCGAGAACAGTGACTTGACGGTCTGATGAGGTGGTCGGGCCTGGATTTCTCGTACTTCGCGTACTTCTCGATCACGGCGGTTACGTCGTCCGCGCATCGTCATCGCATCCTTCCCACTCAGGGGTACCACGCGGATACCCGGTGTGATCAGCGCCAACCCTGCACGTCACACCCGATCGCAGGCCTGGCGGAAGAACTCGATCTGATCGGCGACGACGCGGGTGCGCAGCGCCGGTTCGGTGTAGAAGGTGAAGTGAGTACCAGGGTAGACGCGCAACCTGCCGTCGGGTGCTCGTTCTGCCAGCTCGCGGCTGGTGTCGAGGGGTGTCTCCCGGTCGTCGGCGGCGGCGCACACGAGCAGCGGGCAGGTGAGGCGCGCGGCGGACTCGGCCGGGCGGTATCGCATCATCGACAGCAGGGCGCGCGGAGCGATGCTGTTGCGCCAGAGCGTTTCGCCGCCGCCGGTGAGGGTGGCGATGTGCCGCTCGGCGTCGGCGGAGGCGGTGACGGCGAGTTCGCCCGGTGCGCCGACCATCCGGATGTAGTAGGGCCGCATGCGGAGTTTGCCGCGCACGGTGTCCCAGATGATGGCGGCGAGCAGTGCCAGGTTGTCGGCGACCGTGCGGCCCTCGACCTTTTCGGGAAATCCGTTGAACGGGATCTGCGCGACCACTGCGGCGATGCGCGGGTCGGTGGCGGCGACGGTGATCGCGTGGGCGCCGCCGAGCGAGTTGCCCCACAGCAGGATGCGCTCGGGGTCGACGCGGTCGTGCGCGCGGGCGAAGGCGACCGCGGCGCGCAGATCGTCGAGTTGTCCGCCGATGTCGGGGACCTGCCGCGGCTCACCCTCGCTCTCGCCGAAGCTGCGGTAGTCGAAAACCAGTGTGGCCCAACCCGCTTCGGCGAAGTGTCGCGCGTGGTCGAACAGGCGGTCCATCGTCCCACTGAAACCGTGACACAGGACGACACAGGGCAGCGATCTCCCGCCCTCGGGGAGCTCCAGGTAGCCGACGCACCGGCTGTTTCCGGATGGGAAGGACACTCGTGTTCGCACAGGACTTGCTCCCGCCTCGCTAGACTGACTCTCGGTAAGTAATCGTAGCGTCCGGACTGACCCGAGGTAAGTGGTGCGATGACATCCGAGCGAATTCTGGCTGCCGCGCGTTCCCTGTTCGCCGCGCGCGGTTACCGGGCGACCTCGATGCAGGCCATCGCCGACGAGGTCGGCATCACCAAGGCCGCCCTCTACTACCACTTCGACTCCAAAGAGGCGATCCTGCACCAGCTCACCGTTCCCCTGCTGGACGAGTTGGAAGCGACCCTGGCCCAGGCGGAGGCCGGCACCGACCCCGAGGACGTACGGTGGCGGACCATCGAGGGGTATGTCGATGTGCATCTGCGGCACCGCCAGACACTCACCATGCTCGTCAAAGACATGAGCCTGCTCGTCCAGGCGCCGATCGCCGACCGTTTCCGGGCGGCGATCGCGCTGGCCAACGACCTCGTGGCGGGACCGGGAGCCGGGCTGGAACAGCGCGTGCGGGCATGTCAGGTCGTCGCCGGGCTCGCCGATCCGGTGGTGCTGTTCCGCGACGCACCGATCGAACGGCTGCGTGCCCTGATCCTGGACGGCGCGCGGGCCCTGCTCGGCGACAGGGATGTTCGGACGGCACGTGGCCCGGCACGTGGTCGCAACGGTGGGCGACCGGCGGCGCTCACGGCGGAACAGGCCGAGCAGGCGCGGCGGGCGCATGATTCCGGAGTCGGCGCCGAGGAACTCGCCCGACGTTTCGGGGTGTCGCGAGCAACTGTCTATCGCGTTCTCAGAAACTAATATTCTGAGACTAGATTCTGCGACTGCGAGCTTCTGGTGCACCGCTCGCTAGGCTGTCGGCGCCCCCGCGCGAAACCCGTGCGCGATCCACCCCGAGGAGCACCATGTGGCCGTCCGATTGGCCGTCGACTGCCCGCGCCATCGCGACCACTGTCGCGGCATCCGTCGCCGCCACGCGCACTCGCGACGTATCAGCCTTCCTCGAACACGCGGCCGATCTGGCCGACCTGCCCGCCGATCAGGTGACCATCGTCTTGTCGGCCGTCATCCGTGAACTCCTCGAGGCCGCCCATCCCGACGGCCTCGACGCCGACGACATCCGCGCCGTCCTCACAGACGTCCTCCGCCACTCGCTCCCCTGGCTTCCCACTCTCGACCCGACCACCGTAGCCACCGCCCTCACCGGCGCCCTCGGCATCGACGAACATCCCGACCGCCCACCGACGAACCCCTACCCCGCCGCCATCCTCCTGATCGCCCACCTCACCGATGCAACCCGGATCCCCACCGAAGCTGGCATCACCCGCGCCATCAATGAAGTCGCCCGCGCCGAAACCATCGAAATGCCCTGAGCCCCAATAGCTCTGGGCGATACTTCGCGCCTTCAGCGGCTGCGGATCAGGCGGGCGAGTTGGTCTCGGTCGGCTACGTCGAGTTTTATGCAGGCGCGGTAGATGTGGCCTTCGACGGTGCGGATGGAGACGCACAGGCGTTCGGCGATGGCTCGGTTCGACAGGCCTCGGGCGATCAGGGCGGCGATTTCGCGTTCGCGTTCGGTGATGGGGAGCGGGCGGGCGGCGGCGGTGACGGCGGGGGTTCCCGCGTCGTCGCAGCGGGCGGCGAGAGCCGAGGCGCGGGCGGCGGCCTCGGCGCTGGGGTGGCGTCGTCCGGCGTGGTCGTAGATGGGGACGGCTTGGGCGGCGGCGTCGGCGGCCGACAACAACAGGCCGGCGGCCTCGAGTTCCTCGCTCACCTCGGTGAGGGCGCCGGGGTCGGCCTTGGCCAGCGCGGTCGCGTGTCGCGCGTAGATGCCGGCGATCGGGCCCTGGACGCGGGCGGCTAGAGCCGTGAGCCGGGTGGCCACCGTACGGTCACCGAAGCGCGCCGCGTGGTGCAGTGCCTCGGCCTCCACGGCGAATTGGCCTGCGCGATGGGCGATATCGGCCGCCGTGCGGGCCAGCTCTACCGCCGCGTGGGGTCGGTGTTCGCCGGCCGCGAGCCAGGCGCGGGCGATGACGCGCTGCGGTTCGTGCAAGGCCATATGTGGCCCCCGGTGTTCATCGGCGTCACCGAGCACGCGCTCGGCGTTCTCCACCTCCCCCAGTGCCGCGTAGGCGCGGGCCAGCAGCAATCGCGCGGGCAGTTTCCACGGCAGCGAAGCCTCGGCATTGAGCGCGGCCAATGCCTGTTCGAAGGCGGTGATCGCGTCCCGGAACCGGCCGCGATAGGTGGCGACCACCCCGGCGGCGATGCGGGCCACCGCCCAGCCGGCGAATTGCCCGGCCGAGGAGAACTCCCGGTATTCGGTGGCCCGCTGTTCGGCGAGATCGAGGTCGCCGATGGTGGTGAGGGCGAGCACGTCGCCGTAGCGGACCATCACCCGGATGAGCCCGTCGGTCGCCTTCTGCTGAGCGCGGCTGCGAGCCGCGATGGTCGCGAAGTCGGCGCCCCGACCGGCGACCGGCAGGGCGAGGCCGAGCGCGAAGGCAGCGAAATCGACCGCCTGGCGCGGTGATTCGGGATCGGCGAGTACCCGCTGCGCGGCGTCGATGCCTTCGGCGATGTGGTTCTCGTGGACGGCCATCGCCGCCGCCGCGGCGTCGACGGTCAATCGCAGCGCGGGGTATTCGACCCGGGTTCGCAGTAGGTCGACGAGTTCGCGGGCGTGTTCGACATCGCCGAGCGACCAGAAGCGCAAGCTCGCTCGCAGCACTCCCCACTGGACCAGTTGCAGGGGGTCGAGCCGGTCGGGGTCGAAGCGGGCCAGGATCCGATCGGCCTCGCGTGGCCTGCCCTCCCACAGCAGCGCACGCGAGTGCAGTTCAGCGGCACGCAGCCCGCCGCCGCGTTCACAGGCGGCCCGGGCGAGCTGCTCGCCGAGCGGCAGATTCGCCAGGGCCACAGCGTCTTTGGCCGCGTCGACGAGCAGGTCGACGTCGATGGGCCGGTCGCTGTCGACACACAATCTGGCCAACCGGATGCGATGCGCGGGTGTGCTCAGATCCCGGTCGCGCAGCGTATCGACGAGGCGTCCGCGGCGGGCACGCGCGGCTGCGGTGCCGACGCGGCGGCGCACCACCTCGCCGAGCAGGGGGTGACTGAACCGCACATCGACGGCACCGTTGTGCCTGCACACCCGGATCAGCGCGGTCGATTCGGCCGCGTCGACCGCCTCGACACCCACCAGTTCGCTGAGGATGTCGATGTCGAGCGGCTCGTAGACGGCCAGCATCTCCAACACGTCGAGCACCGGTTTGCCTGCCCTGGTGAGTCGTTCGTCGAGCAACGCGACGAGCCCGGAGGGCACCGCGGTCGGCCCGCGCAGCTGCCAGACCCCGTTGACGTCGGTGAGGGTGCTCGCCTCGACCGCGCCCTCGACCATATTGCGCAGGAACAGCGGATTACCGCCGGACGACTCCCACATCACATCGGCGCTGAGCCCCTCGAGGGTTCCGCCGAGCACGGTCTGCACCAGGTCGGTGCACTGCTGTTTGGTGAACGGCGCCAGCTCGATTCGCTCGAGGTAGCCGTCTTTCCACAGCGAGGTGATCGCGTCGGGTACCGGTTCACCGCTGCGGACCGTGGCGACGACGCGCGCACCCCGGTCGACGGCGATCTGGTGCACGAGGGTGGCCGACAACGTGTCGAGCAGGTGGGCATCGTCCACGCCGAGCACGGTGCCGGGCCTGGTCAGCAGGTTCTCGCGCGCGGAATGCAGGAGTGCGAGCGGGTCGCGTGACGCCGAGGCGGCGATCCAGGGCGCGAAGGCGCCGAGTGGGATGGCTTGTGAGGAGGCGGTGCACGCCGCCCAGCGCACGGGGTCGGGAAGAGCGGCGGTGACGAGCCGGGCGAGGGTGGTCTTGCCGACGCCCGCCGCGCCGACGAGAACCACGCCACCGGTTTCGCCGCTCGTCAGCGCGCGGTGGACAGCCTCGTACTCGTTGGGGCGATCGAGCAGCTGCCACAGTCCGCCCATGGGCGAAAAGTGTAGTTGTCCTGCGACGACGCCACAACGAAACGCGCCGGGCGGTGACGCGGAACGGGTGGGAGCGGCGCTGCTCACGGCGGCAGCTCGGTGGCGTCGCGTGGTTCGATGCGTGGTGCGTTGCCCACGTCGTGGCGGTAGTTGCTCGATGCCTCGTATACCCGCTTCTTGAGCCGGTTGATCGAGCCGAGGGGCCGGTGCGCGTCGAGCCCGCGCCAGGAGTTGAACGAGAGCACCTCGTCGCCGTAGGCGCGGCGTTGCGGTGTGTAGGGATCCTGTCGATCGAAGCGCAGGGTCGCCACCGTTTCGTGCGCGGATTCGGTTTCGGGCCAGTCGACGGTGGCGTCTTCGATGGGCATGCTGGTGATGTTCGTGCACAGCTGGGCGCGTAGTTCGTAGGTGGCGCCGTGATTGGCGAAGAAGTCGATCACCGAGTTCTGGTGGGCATTCACGCCCGCCGATGTCGCGATCGGGCGGCCTTGCAGTGCAACGACTTCCGGCGACACCGGAGTGTAGAGCAGTTTGGCGACGTAGTCGCCGTGACGCAGCGGTGCCGAGGTGTAGAACGTCTCGCCGAGGATATGGGTGTTCGGGGCGACGAAGACGGCGAGGTTGGGCGGCACGCCCTTGCCGACGCGGCGCAGCACGTGGGTGTCGAGCGCGGCCATCAGGTCGCTGCCCGCCCGCAGAGCGGTATCGGGCAGCCGGGCGAGCACCCAGGCCGTCGGCATTCCCTTGGTGAGGTAGGCGTGCGCGTCGGCGAAGAGGAACTCCCGATGGGTGACCATGATGAAATCCTGGGTGGTGGCATCGTCGTCGGGCAGTGCGCGTGGGCCGTGCACACCGAGCACCTTGATGCCGAGCCCGCGTACGCCGCGCAACTGGTCGCTGCGGATGGCTCCGGAGGTGCTCGACAACCGGGCGATCACCGGATAGGTGGCGGGTCGGGCGAACATGCCCTGGGCCAGTTCGGATCGCAGGCCGGCATGGACGGTGAGTTCGCCGCGCAGGATGCCGTGGCTTTTGGCGTGCGCGTCGCGCAGGCCCCGCTTGTACTTGCGGAAAGCGCGTTCGTTGTTGGTGCGCAGTACCGCGATGATCCGGTCGATATCGCGTTCCTCGTCGGCACGTGGGTGTTCGAGATCGTCGCGGTAGCGCAGGTAGGTCGTCATCGGGACCTCCACGGGGCGAAGGGGTTCGCGACGCCGGTCAGGGCAGGGGCGAGGGTGGGGAAATGGCGCAGCAGCACGGTGCGCATCGTGTTGTCGCGCACCCAGGCCATGCCTGCCTCGGTGTAGATCTCGGGCCGGAAGTCGGTGGTGAAGAACCGGTCGGCCGAGAGCCTGCGCGAGGCCATCAGCACGAAGATCCGGAACGCGGTGTCGCCGAAGCCGAAGCCGGGTGGTTTGGGCTCGGCGTAGAGGCCGATCAGCAGGTCGACATCGTCGACGGTGTCGTACACCTCGGCGAGTTCACGCACCCAGCGCGGATCATCGGTGAGATCGTCGAACGAGCGCGCGGGGGTCAGGCGCAGGTGGCGCCGGAACTCGTTGTAGCGCGGCACGCCTCGTTCCCGGATACGGAGGATGTCGATCGTCGCAAGGTCCAGTGGCTGGTCCTCGCCCCGATCGAGGCGCCGCAGGTGCTCGGGGTAGTTGTGCAGGGTGAGCGCACCCGGGTTGGCCCGGCCGAAGGAATACAGCAACGTGTCCATCGGGGTTTCCGCGAGGCGCTGACGGATGTGGCGCACTCCGAGTGCGGGGAAGGGAAAGCGGGCGAGTTCCCTGTCGTCGGCGAGGCTGCGCACGGTCAGTTCGTCGGGGATCAGCGGATGCATCCGGTACACGGCGACGAATTCCTCGGTCAGCGAGTACGGGACGCCGTGGTCCTCGCGGGCCGAACCCGGTATGCCGCAGAGGACTTCGTTGTCGACGAGCCTGCCGAAGCGGCGCGCTATCCGTTCCCCGAGCAATCCGAACCAGTTGGCGCGCAGGGCCGCGACCGTGGTGGGGTGGGCGATCACGGCCGGTGTCCAGTCGACGGTGTGGATCTTGGCGATCAGGGCGGCATTGATGAGACGGGCCGTGTCGTAGAGCCACTGGTCGTCGCGGCGGTCCGGATAGCGGGCGACCAGGCGCTCACAGATCGCGTTGTGCTCGCGCAGGAACAGCGAATGCAGCAGCGCGAGCCCCACCCAGGCATTGGCGGCGGCGGGCGATCTGGCCACCAGGTTCTCCGCGTCCAGCGGTGGCAGTCCGAGTTCGTCGATGATGACCTGACCGAGTTTGCCCGAGCGCAGACGGACCGCCGCTTCGGCTGTGCCGCCGTAGATCTGGGAGGCGTCCCACCAGTGCGATTCGCCGGTGACGAAGGTCGGTGGGCCGGTGGGATCGGGTGCGGGCACGGTTGCGGTGCGCGCGATGGTCATCGTGGGTTCGGGCCGATCACCGTCGGCCACAGTGACCGTGAACGGTTCGGCATCGGCGGGTCGGTGGCTGAACCAGTCGTGTACTTCGAACTGGATCCACGCCGCGGCAAGCAGGTTCAAGGTAGTTGCGGGCCGGAACTCGTCGCGGGCGAGCAGCGCGGTGCTGACCGTGCGGGGGTTGGGGTCGAGGATCCGGGCGCTGTCCTCGGGGCGGGTGTGATCGAGGGGAATGTTGCGGCCGAATCGGCAGCCGATCGAACCCGCGCGCGGGTCGCCAGGGGTGTTGTAGGTGCCGTCCAGGGTGCGCGTGCGGTGCTCGTCGGGCCTGCCGGGTGGGAGGGGACCGTCGGGGTGCGGGCCGGTGTCGAAGAGGTTGCGAGCCCGCAGTCCGGCCCGCAATCCGACGAGCACGGCAAGACCGAGTGGTGTCGGCAAACGGGACCAGCCGACGCGGCGATCGAGGGCCTCTGCCGCCGCGACCAGGGCGTTCGTGATGCGTGACCGGCCGAGCGCGGTGTCACGCGCGCTGGTCTGGTGAGTGGCGTCGACCATCGGGAACCTCCACGAACTCCACGCGTACGGGACCGGATCGACCCAGTGTCCGCCGCACCCACCGGGCTGTCACGAGTAGTCGACTACTTCAGCGTTATGGGTGAGCGGAGCGCGCCGTGATGGGGTAGCGGACTACGCGCGCGCGGCCCGGCCGGGGTGGGCGACGCTGATCCGTGGACATCGCGTCGTGTCCGCTACCAGCGACCGAAGGGGCTCCGGGTGATCACGCCGATCGAAATCAAGGTCAACCTCGACACCGATGTCGCGCTTGCGCTGCGACACCTCGGCTGTGATTCGGCGGCGGCCGCTGTCCGCGACATCTGGTTCGCCGAACCCACCCTGGCCGGCTCACCGGACCTGTTGACCGGGCGGATGGTCATCCGGTTACGCAGCGGCGCCGACGACGACCTCACCGTGAAGCTGCGCCCGTGTTCGCCCGCCCAGTTGACCGGCCGCTGGGCACGCCCGTTCCTCGACGACGGGGTGCGGTACCGCATCGAACGCGATTGGTGCGGTACCCGGCGCATGTTGTCGGCGTCGGCGATCAGTGGGTGGCCTGCCGGTTCCGTCGGTGCTTTCGTGGATCGCAGGGTGGATGTCACCGAGGCCCTCGCCTCCGCGCAGCGACAGTTCCTGGTGAGTTGCACGCCACCGGGTGTCGCGGTCGACCGGCTGCGCGCGCGGGGCCCGGTGACCGCTCTGCGGTGGACCGGTGTCGCGCTGGGCGCCCTGTACGCCGATGTCGAGCGTTGGCAGACGGGTGACCTCGACCTGCTCGAGCTCGCGATGAAAATCAGCGCGGCACCCGGAGATTCGCCCGTCGACCTGCATCTGCGCGCCGCCGCCGCGCAACAGGCACTCGAGGACGCCGTACACGGGCTCGGCCTGGCGATCGCGACCGGCGCCACCAAGACCGAGCAGGTTCTCGCCGCATCGGCCCGAACACGACCGAGGTCCTAGACGGCAGGACGTCGTGGCCCGCCTGCGATCGACCTCGTTGTCGGCTACAAGCGCTGGCGCGACTGCCGCAGAACACCGGTGACCCGAAACCGACCACGCTGTCGGCCCGGCCCGGTGGACCGCGACACTGCCGGGTGTTCAATTCACGATGATGAAATTGAACAGCACCCTGATATTGCTGCTCCAGCCGACGTGATATCGCACCGAAATGGTGCCGTCGGCGTGCGGGACCACATTCAGCACCTGTGTGGTCGCCAATCCGAGAAACGGGGTGCCGTTGTTGTCCCGCTCGGTGAGGCTCACCGAGACCTGACTGTCGGCCCGTACCGTCGCATTCGGGAAACCGAATACCCAGGCGCCGGTGCCGTGGGTGAGCAACCCCTGTTGCGCCCAGAAGATCGAGGTGATGTTCGTTTCCCCGATGGCCCGGGTGCCCATCGCCTCGACGGCGGAGTATCCCGCTTTGGTCGACTCGAAATCCGCGTCTTCCACGGTGTCCGCGCTCGCCGCGACGACCGCGTCACTGCTGTCTTCCTGCAACATTTCTCTGCCCTTTCTCGGCGGGAAAATCTCTGTGCCTCAATGGTCGCGCGCGGACCCGGCCCGCCGAATGCGTAATCCACTACCCCACTGCGTCCCGCCGCATTCGGGTAGTCCGCCACGCTATCGGTGGCGGCGCCGCATCCCGAGGATGAGAAGCGCCGAATAATTCGGCGACTTTCGACAATTCCGGCTCGGATGGAGGAACGGCAGTGAGCGGATATTCGTTGCACATCGGTTTGAATCGGGTCGATCCCGCCGCCTATGGCGGTTGGGACGGCGCACTCGCGGGTTGCGTGAACGACGCGAATTCCATGGCGGCACTGGCCGCCGCACAAGGCTTCGCCACTTCGGTGACCTTGCTCGACAGCGCGGCCACCTCGTTCGCGATCATCGGCGAGATCGGTCAGCTCGCGACCAACGCGCAGCCGGGTGATCTCGTGCTGATCACCTATTCCGGGCACGGCGGTCAGGCGTGGGACGTCGACGGCGAGGAGGACGACAATCAGGACGAGACCTGGGTGGCCTTCGACCGCCAGATCGTCGACGACGAACTGTTCCAGATGTGGCGTCAGTTCGCGGCGGGTGTGCGGGTGGTGGTGTGCTCGGACAGCTGTCACAGCGGCACCGTGGTGCGCGACGCCTTCACCCGTGACAGCCGTGCGGCCATCGCCGACGTGGCCGAGCGCGCTTACGCCGACGCACCGGCCGCGCCCACGGTGGTGCAGGGCAGTCCGAAGGCGATGCCGCGAGAGGTGCAGTCCGAGGACAACAAGCGGCGCAGGCAGCTGTACTCGTTCGTGCAGCGTTTGAGCGGCCCGCAGTCACGCTCGGACCTGCGCGCGAGCGTGGTGCTGTTGTCGGGCTGCCAGGATTCGCAGCTGTCCTACGACGGGCCGGTCAACGGCCAGTTCACGGGGTCGCTGCTCGAGGTGTGGGCCAACGGTGCTTTCGCCGGCGGGTACACCCAGTTCCATCGGCAGATCATGAACATCATGCCGCCGGATCAGGTGCCGAACCTGTACCCGCTCAACGCGGGTGCCGATTTCCTCGAACAACGTCCGTTCACGCCGTGAGAAGTGGGAGGTGCGGGGTGGCGTCCGCACCCCTCTCACACTCGATACCACTCCGGGGGGATCATCATCGTGGCGACGAAGACTGTGCGCCTCCGCAATTCAGCGGGCACTTCCGCGGCTTCCGGTCCCACGAGGTTCTCGGTTTCCCACAGGCGAAGGCGCAGATGATCGGCGGTCGGGGGCAGCATCAGGGCCGCGATGCCGCCGTCCTCGGCCCGTTCGACCGACGAGCCGACCGGCCGCCACACCGCCAGGCCCTGCTGGTCGGCCGGATCGTCGACGACGAGGTCGACCGCCTCCGGTGTGAGGCCCGCTGGGCAGGATTCCAGGCGCAGCTCCAACCGGTTCAGCGGATTCGGTGACGTACCCGCCACACCGACGCGTAATTCGTTCCCCGACCGATCGACGACCACATGCCGGTCGGGCAGCAACGGCACCGTGTCGGTGACCACGACCGGTGACAAGCTCATTCCGTCGAGGCTGTGTCGCTGGTAGCGGGCGACCGCGAGCCGGATGAACGGGTGATAGGACTGATGTTCCTGTGGCACAGCGATCTCCACGTCGGCAAACCACCGGTCACCTCCGGGTGACACCGAATGTGGTGCGACAGCGACGAACTCACCGAGCTCGGGGATGATCACCTCCCCCGGTTCGACGGCCGCCGGGAACCACGAGAGCTGCGGGAACGAGGGCAGATCCGGTGTACCGAACAGCGGGTCGCGGCCGGCCCGGCTCACGGTGGCGGCCACCGTCGGAGTCGGATCCGTGGTCGGCGCGAGCACCACTGCCACTTGTTCCTCCTCGCCGGTTTCGTACCAGGGGCGAGCGAGCTCGACCCGGATGCGGCCGCTGTCCCTGCTGAATTCGAGTCGATCGGCGCCGGTCCTGGCGACGCGCGTCGCGAAGGCGGGGACGACCCCGAGCACCACCGGTGCCGTCGGTCGGGCGCTGGAGGCGACGACGACCGGGGCCTGCGCGCGGGCGACGGCGAAGTCGGCTTCGGGATCGGTGGCCGCGAAGTACTGCCGGTAACGGCTCACCGCCTCGAGGGTGTAGGTGATGGTGCGGTGGCGCGTGTCGCCGAATTCGTGCCGGAACCGCACCGTCGGCATCTCACCGGGCTCGACGACCTGGCTGTGGACATCGGTGAGTGTGGTCGGGGTGTGTGCGGTGGTTGCGAGGGTTCCGGCGTCGGTGACGTCGGTCCAGGCGGCGGAGAACCGGAGGCGGCCGGTGCTGTGCGGATCGAGACCGGTGTCGGTGAACATCGGGGTGAGCAACGCTGTCGGGTCGTTCGGTTCCCGATGGACCGCCTCCTCCGGCAGCTCCCAGACAGGCTCGCGCAGTGGACGTTTCACCGCGTGTACCACTTCGATGCGCACCGGGGGCGTGACGGCGGGATTGCGGCCGAGCTTGGTGCTGTCGGGCGAGATCGTCGGTTCCCCCGCACCGCCGGCGAGGGCGTCGCTGATGGCCAGATGATTGGACAGTTCGCCGTCCAGAGTGGAGCTCAGCTCGATCCTGGCCTGTTTGCCTTGGGCGAGCCCGACACTCAGCACGTCACCGTTCCAGCGCACGGTGATCGGTTCGGCACCCGGGTTGTCGTGCAGTTCCACTGTTTTGGGTGCGTACTGTGGCCATGCGGGCGACCAGGCGCTGTGGTCGCCGATGGGTGCGACCAGTCCCGCCTCGCCTGCCCGGACCTGGGCACGCACCCCGCTGGCGACCGGGTCGGGCAGGCCCGCGCCGCTACCGTCGGTGTCCATGGCCCGCTGGGCGAGCTGGAAGGACTCCTCGTCGGTGCGTTCGTCGAGCATGCGGTGCTGTTCGACCAGCGACAGCGCGGCGGTGGGTGCGCGCAGGACACGCGTGTCGCGGACCGGGTAGTCCGGGTTCTCGGCGTGCAGGTCGGCGACGCCGCGATCCGCATCGCTGCGGATGACCAGCCGGGTGACCGCCGCGCCTGCCGCGAGCGCGGCGGGCCCGTGCACCTGAGGCGGCGGCACCGGGTCGTGCCGCAGATAGCTCACCGCCGTGCTCGCCACGGTGGCGTCGTCCAGTTCGGCGGTGGTCAGCCCGCCACCGGCCATGTCGGCGATGCGCACCCGCACCTGGTACAGGTCGGCGAAACGCAGCGCGGGCATGCTGCGCGGCGGCACCGTGTAGTTCCAGGTGAAGTCGAAAGGCAAGGGCTGCGCGGGGTTACGCGCGGGCCCGCTCGTATCGCCGCGCAGGTTCGGCGACGGAAGCGCGAGGCTCCATCCGTCCCAACGCAACACCACCTCGTCGGCGCGCAGTTGCCCGTCCGCGCCGCGAACGGCGGCGAACGGTTTCACATGCCCCTCCTCGCGGCCCGCGACGATATCGACACCGTTCACGCGGTAGCCGGCATCGCGGGCGCACACCGACAGCCACGGGGCGCCCTCGCGCCGGATGTCGACGCGGTAGCCGAGCACGAGGTCCTCGGCGGTGAACACGGCGTCACCGAGGTCGCGGGATCGTCGCGCACCGGCGCCGCTACGAGCGCGGTACGCCCGGCCGCGGCCGGGCTGGAGCAGGGTGATGCCGCTGGAGCGGACCGGGGGCAACACCGGATTCGCCGGGGTGTTGGCGGCGAAGTCGTGGGCGGCCTGGCGGAAACCGTCGGCACCACCGTCGATGTCGAAAGTCGCGATGGCCCAGCCACGCTGCGTGGCGGGCGCGGCGGGGTCGGTGAGCGAGACCGAGTCCGACAGGTCGAGCATGCCCGCGCGGATGCCGGAGGACGCCGCGGGATCGGGCGCGGGCCGGAAGTCGGTCGCGGTGAGTTCGTATCGGGTCCACGGGGTGGTGACCAGGTTGCGCAGGAACGGCGGGTCGACGCAGCGCACACTCAGCAGCGCGCTGCCCTCGGGCAGGTCGGTCGCGGAACAGCGAAGTTCGAAGACGAGGCCGAGCTCGAGCAGTACCGCCGGGTGTTCGCGCAGGTTGGCGACCGTGCGGTGGAAGTCGGCGACGAGCGGCGGGGGCGGTTCGTTGTCGTCGGGGACGGGTGGGGTGGTGGTGCCGTCCCAGGTGGCGATCTGCTCGCGCACCGCCGCCTCGGTCTCCTCCGGTGGGCGTTCGGCGCCGGCGCGGGTGACGGTGCGCAAGGTCGCGGCGACCTTCGTCGCGGTCGCCGCCGTGTCGGACACCTGGGGCGGGCGCACCGTGCGCTCCTCCCACTGGCGCACGAAACCCGCTTCGCCACCGAAGAATTCGTGCCACAGCTCCGAACGGGCCCGCACGACCAGGCGCGGCGTCGCGGCGACGACCCGCTCCCCCGCATCGGTGCGCACGCGCAGTTCGAAACCGGTCTGATCGTTGAGCAGTGACGGCCAGTCCGCGAGTCCGAAGTCGACCAGGGTGCCTTCGGCGAGCCTCGGGACGACCAGTACCCGCAAGGCCAGTTCGGCGCCGTCCCGTCCGGAAGGCACTGCCACCCAGAGCATTTCACTCATGGTCCACCTCGTACACGCGCGCGACGTTGTCGGTACAGGCGCCGACGACCACCCGGCCGTCGGCACCTGCGGCCAGCCGGCTCATCGGCATGGGCTGCAGGAAACGGTCGATTTCTTGTCCACCGACCGGGTCGATCACGGCGACGACCGGGTCGTCGGCGGACACGATCAGGGTGCCGTTCGCCGCGAAGACCAGGTCGTTGACGGTGGCCCGCGCGGTGAGCCGGTGCACCAGGACCTCCCGCTCACCGTCGATACGCCACAGGTCGAGGACTTGCCCGCGCGCCGTGGCGAGCAGACCGGCATCGGGTGCGAGGGCGAGCACCGTCACCGGTCCCGGGTGCTCGATCCGCAGGCGCCGCACCCCAGTCGACACATCGATCACCAGGGTGCTGCCGTCCTCGCTCGCGGTGACGAGCGTGTTCGCGCGGGCACACAACCCCCGGATCTTGGCGTCGTGTTCGAACGGTGGATGTGCTTCGGTTCCGGTGGTCCCGGCCAGGAGTCGCACTTTGCGATCCAGGGCCACCGTGGCGACCCAGGCGGCCGCCGGACCGATCACCACATGGGTGACGGCGAGTGGATGCTGATGCGACCACAGCTCGGTGACATTCTCCGGGTCGGCACCCGGTACCCGGTCGAACAAGCGGGCCGTGCGGTCGGCGCTCGCGGTGGCGATTCGGGTTCCGTCGTCGCTGAAGGCCACCGCGTTGACCGCCCCGTTGTGGCGCGCGGTCCACCGGGCGCCGGTCAGGGTGTCGAAGTGTCTGCACCGGCCGTCGCTGCTGCCGGTGACTACACCGTGTCCGTCGGGACTCACCGCCACGGCGCCGATCGGACCGGGGTGGACCCGTTCGAGCATCAGCTCACCGGTCGCGGCGCGGAAGACGACGAGTTTCGCTTCGGCCGCGGCGGCGACGATTCCGGCCGCACCCGCACTGGCGGCCACGGCGCCGATGCGGGCGCCGCAGTCACGCCGGGACCGCGCCGGGGTGCCCAATTCGTAGACACGGACCGAACTCTCACCGCCGGTGACGAGCCCGGTGCCGTCACCGGTGACCGCGAGGTGCCACACGGTGCGCCCCGGATCCGACCAGATCACCGACTCGCCGGTGGTCTCGATGACGCTGACCCCGGCCGGGTCCGTCGCGGGCGGGATCGCGACGTTCACCGCGAGCCGCTCGCCGCGCGGCAGGAACGCACCGGCGAACGGACCGTTCCCCGGAACCGGCAGCGTCCTGCGCACGCCACCGTCGATCACCGACAGCAGAGCGATGTCGTTGTTGCCCACGCGCACAAGGGTTTCGCGACCGGGGCTGTAGAACAGGCTCTCGAACCAGGTGTTGATGTTCGCCAGTTCCGGTGCGTCGACGGCGCCGCGCGCGACAGCGGCGCCGGTCGCGTCGACCTCGAGTTCGTAGGTGGTGATGGTGCCCCAGGTGGCGCTCGCGAAGATCACGCCGTCACCGCCGGGGGTGAAGTCGGCGGCCGACGGAATGTTCGTGTGATCGCCGAGCTGCCACCGCGGCGTTGCCGTCGCCAGGTCGACCAGCGAGGGGCATCCTGTGCACAGCAGCGTCGAATCGGACCGGAATCGGGGCCGAGTCATGGAGTTTCCCTGCCGGTAGAGCACCGCGCCGCTCGCCGCGTCGAACACGATGTTCTGTGCGAACTCGCCGCCCGCGCCGTCGTCGAGTATCCCGATGAGGGCGAGTCGGGTGCCGTCCGGACTGAGTTCGAGGAAACCGCCACCCCGGTGCGACCACACCTCCTCGCCGCTCGCGGTGCGCAACAGCGACACCCACCGCTCCTCGGCGTCGTTCACACCCGTGAACACGAAGGACTCGCCGTCGGGTGTGAAGACCACATCGAAGCATCTGGCCCCCGCATTGCTCCAGAGCACCTGTCCCGTGGTTCCGTCGACCATGCTCGATCCCGGTGTGCCGCCGCCGTCGTTCCCGAACAGCGACCACCCTGTGCCCGCGAATACCCGCCGGCCGTCGCGGCTCACCGCAACCCGGCTCACCGGGTGGTTCAATGCCACATCGGCGACTACCCGGAAGTGCTCGGCTTCGTTCATTGCCCTACTCCTGCGAAGGCGGCCCGGTATTCGAGCCACTGAGCCAGTGCGGTGTCACGGTCGCGCAGTGCAGGCCTACGAGCCGCCCCGCCCGCGAGCACCCATTCGCCGCTGTCGATTTCCACGCTGTCGGACCAGAGGGTGAGGTCGACCTCGATCACCAGGGTGGCGCGGCCGACGAGGGCGTTGCGTTCGGATCGGTAGGTCAGCGACAGGCACAGTTCGATCGAGACGCTGATCAGCCCGAGGACCTCGACACAGCCGCCGATGCGCAGGTACCCGCACAGGGTGACCGCGCCGTCGGATTCGAGGGTGAACCGCACGCCGCCGAGCGCGTGCACCTCACCGGAGGCGACGACGAAGTCGACGGCGACGAACGCCCCGAATTCCAGGGCCGCCTCGAAGCGGCGCAGCCCGTCGCCGTCGAGCTGCATCTCGAGGTAGCCGCCACCACCGAACATCATCACCGCGAGCTGGAAGGGGTTCGCCCGGCTGGCGAACCCGAAGGTGAACCCGACCGGTCTGCCGTCGAACGGGATGTCGACGGCCGAGGTGAGGGCGATATTGCGCATCACGAACGCCCCGGCGGTGACCGGTGGCAACGGCAGGGCGTAGCGGACGGTGATGCCACGGGCGCTGACGTCGAGCATCTTGCCGGTGTCCCCCAGCTGCACCAGATCCTGGAGTTCCTTCAGCAGATTCAGGGCGCCGACGAACTCGACCCGGAGGCCGTCGACGGCGACCTCGGGTGCGGCGCCGCCGCGCTGGGTGAAGGTCAGAGCCGCGAAGCTCAGGCGCAGCACCCGCTTGGGGCCCGGCGGTAGTTCGAGGGCGAATTCCTTGACCGTGCACCGGGTTTCGTTTCGATCGGACGCTGCGACGATGGTCAGGTCAAGCCGGGTGCCCGGTCCGGCGACGAACGTGCCGACCGACCGGAGGGCGATATCGCGCCAGTTCATGTGGACTTCCGGTGGTGCGCCGACGCGTGGTACGGCGGTGATCTCTGGTGGTAGTCGCAGCTGGGTCACCAGGGTGCGTAACGGAAAGCCCAGCAGCTGGGCCTGATCCGAGGGGAACAGGGCAACCGGGTCGATGAGTCCGGTCGCCGGGTTGGGCAGTGCCCGCAGGTTCACCGGGCCGAGCGTGCGAGAGATAGCGTCGGCGACGTACTTGGGGGTGAGCAGACCACCCGAGCGTGCGGCGTCGCCGGCGAAGTCGATATCGCGGGCCTGGTCCGGCAGCATTTCCATGAGCACGTCGGCGGTGCCGTCGCGTAGGTAGTTCTCCGCCAGGCGAACCGACGTGCGGCGGTCGTCTCCGCGCAGCACCCGCAGGGCAGGCAGCGCGATGTCGAGCTGGGTGAGCCCGGCGCGGTACCCGGCGGCCGGGGAATGCTCGGCCAGGCCTGCGAGGGTCAAGCCGTGAACCTCGTGGATGTCGCCGCGACCACGGCCACCGGCCCCGGCCAGATCCAGCGGTGTCGGTGCGATCGACACCGAGACGGTGCCGTAGTCGTCATGAAGCCGTTGTGCGAGACCGGGATCGGTGAGCGAGGTGCCGGTACCCAGGTCGATCTCGGCGACGAACAGCAGCGGTACCCCGAACGTCACCACGCCCGTCGCGGTGACACACCGGATCGGGAACCGCACCGGCAACCCGGCCATCGTGGTCGGCAGGAAGTGCGTGGCCTGTTCACCCACCCCGGGCAGCCCCGTGAACTGCCAGCCCCCGGCATTCGGCGATTCGAGGTCGGTGAAGGTCGTCTGTGTTATCTCCACGGCGCCGAGCGGGAACCGGCGGCGCAGGGCAGGGTCGTCGGGCGGGTGACGTACCGGTTCGAGAACGGTGAGCACCCCGATCCGCCGCAGCACCGCCGCCCCACCGGTCGACGCGTCGAACTCCCTGGTCACGATCTCGAGGTACTCGGCACGATGCCCCAGCGGGTACAGCGCTCCTTCGAATCGGGTGCGCACCAGCATGTCCCGGCCGAGCACCGCGCGCTGCTCCCATTCGAACGCCGCCCAGGTGCCCTTGACGTGCAGGGTGGCACCGAGGGAGCTCAGTTCCAGGCGGGAGGCGTCGGCTGGGCTGGTCGCGGTCTCGGCCACCAGGCGGGTGCGCGTCGCGCGCGGGGTGCCGAGGGAGTTGTCGGGCCCGAAGTCGGGATCGAGGGTGTTCGCGATGTCGTGGTCGACCACGCGCACCGACAACCGGGCATCCGAAGGAGTCACTGCCTCTGTTGCTTCCGCGGCTACCAGCCTGGTGCGCCAGAGCCCACGCACTCCGTTCGGCGCGGTGGCACCGGTGTGTCTGCAGACGACCGAGTCGTCACCGGACCTACTCGGGCCACGACCGGCGAGCCCGGCGCTGCCTCTGTCTGGAGCGGTCGGGGAAGTTTCCGGCAGCGACCCCGTACTGGGTAGCGCCCCATCAGCTGGGGTCGCACGGCTGCGCGAAACCTCTCGCGCCATCCTGCCACCAGGCACGAGGACGGTGCGCCAGGGAACCTCTATGGCGGTTGCGCCCGGGTCGACGACCAAGGGCACGGTGGCCACCGCATCCAGAATCCCCTGGACAGTCAAGGGGATTCGTTGCCCCGATGGCACCCCCACGACGATCCGGCTCGGACCGGCGAGCACCCCGCGCCAACCGGGTACCGACGCCCCGGTCGTCCCCGCCGCCAGCACCAGTGGTGCGTCCGAGAACGGTGGCGAGCACTCCTCCCCCACGTGTTGCGGCGGGAACAGCACGGTCAGCCGGGCGTTGTCCCCGGCGGTGAGCATGCCGGTGCCGTCGGGGACGCATCCGGTCCAGCTCACCCCGAGCACCAGGTGATCCTCGGGACGGATCAGCAGCACGTATCGCATCGGTCGTCCCTTCGCAGACCCGTGCGCTAGCCGACCGGCACGGATTCGGCGGGGCCGGCCCTCATACCCTCGCCCGGCGCCGATCCGTCCTGGGAGAAGGTCACCGTCACCACCGACCCCGGCTCGGAAGTCTCGAGCGCGAGAAAGGTCTGGTACAGATCGACGCCGACATACTGGCCGCCGGGCGCACCGCCGATGATCTCCACCAGCGCGAGATGCAGATGCGGCGGAATACCGCCGAATCCGAGCACCGTGCCGAGGAAGTCGCCGCGCGAGATCGTCGAACCCGGTCCGAGACCCGCTGGCACATCGGTGAGGTGGGTGTAGAAACCACCCATCATGTCGTTGGGTGCACGCACGAAAATCTGTGCGCCGTAGACCTTTCCGCTGTCGGCGGCCGGGTTGTGCGGGGTGAAGCGGGTGATGTGACCGTCGAAGGCCGCGAACACCGGCGTGCCTGCCACGCCACCGAGGTCCATGCCGTACTCGATGTACCAGTTCGGTCCCTGATGCCCGCCCTGATGGGGGCCGCCGTGCGCCTGCGTGTACCCCGACGGGTCGACCGGGGCGGAGATGTCGACGGTGAACGCCCCGCGGGCGAGCGCACGGGGACGGCGGACCCGCCGGAACGCCGGCAACTCGGCGGCGATCTCGGGTGGTACCTCTTCCGAATCCCAGGCCAGGCTGGCACCGGGCACCGCGCCCTCGATCTCCTGGATCTTGTCCTGCACCACCCGCATCTGATCGTCGTCGAGATCTCCGAGGCGGGTGTCGACGGAGATGCCGAGCGCGTTCGCGACCGCTTGGGCGTAGGTGGCGGGATCGTTGCCGTCGGAGGCGGGAGCATAGCGGGCGAAACCGTCGAGGATCGACAGGTCGCGATACGACGCCGATCGCAGCAGCTGCGCGATCGCGAAATACCCGGCGCCCCAGGAGGGGAAGACCAGGAAATTGTGCCAGTTGAACTTGCCGGGATACTGGCCGTAGTCGGGGCCGCCCGGCGCACCGGTGATATTGCCGGGATTGTTGTTCAGCCAGGCGAAACTGCCCTCGTGATTACGCATATGTGGTCGGCCACGGGCGATTTCGTCGGCATGGATCACGTAGTGGAAGATCTCCTTGCCGTGCCCGCCGTAGTCGGTGGGGTCGTGCGGGTTCGTGCCGGGAAACCATTGCGCCCGCGGAATGTTCTTGTCCGTCGACATCCGGCCGTTCCAGTACCAGACGTGGTCGCCGAGTTCGAGTGTCATGGTGCACCTGCCTTCGTGAGAGTTATGCGGACAGCGCGCCGCCGATGGTGGCGGCGACGGCGGCGTGCGCGAGATATTCCGCGATGTCGTGCGCGCGTTCCTTGGGGTTCTCGACCGGAACCTCGCGCAGCCCGGCTCCCCACGCCCGGCTCAGCGGGCAGCCGATGGCGATGGGGTCGCCCGCGTACCAGGTGTTGAGCCACTCGCCGACGCGCTCGGGCCGGTTCGCCCCACCGGTGAGCAGCTTGCGGTACACCCCGTCGAGGCCGAGCGGGCTGCCCGCGGTGACCAGCATGCGCACGTTCACTTCCTGCGGCAGCTGGGTGAGCAGATCGAGGGCGACCACGGTACCGAGGCTGTGGCTCACCAGGACCAGCTCACCACCGCTCGGCACGTCGGCCAGCACCGCGTCGAGCACACTCTTGCGGACCCGTTCGTCGTCGAGATAGGCGGCGACGTCCTTGAAGATGGCGCCGATGAGCGCCGAATCGAGTCCGCTGCGGGCGGCGATCCAGCCGAGCTGGTCGTGCAAGCGGTCCAGCAGTACCGCACCGAAACCGCCGAACAGTTCACGGGTCTGCGGGTCGGCGGGCAGGTCGGTCGGCATCCCCGCGCGCTGGGCGGCCTCGGCGACCAGTTCTTCGTAGAGAGCGGGGCCGGTGTCGACGGCTTCGCGGGTGTCCATGCTCTCGACGAGCCGGTCACCGTAGAACGGAAAGTACGCGTCGGCGGGGTCGAGCGGGCCGAGGCCGGCGAGGGTGAGTCCCTTGTTCAGCCCGGCGGTCCAGGTGCGGCGCAGTTCGGCCGGGTCACGACCCTGCTGACCGCGACCGTGCAGGAACAGCACGCTGCGGCCGGCCGCCCCGACCGGTCGTCCGCGCAGCCCGCGAACGGTGCTCTCCCGTACCAGAACAGGCTGTGGCACAGACCTTGTCACGGTCTCGACGACAGGCAGAGCGGCGGTCGGCCCGAGTTCGTCGAGGAGGGCGCGCTGCGCGGGGTCGAAGCTGCGGGAGCCCAGGTCGCGCAGCAGCACGCTCACCCGGGTGCCCTCGTTGGCGATCCACTCGATGGCGTCGTCACCGTCGCCGCGCTGCCACAGCTTGCCGTCCTTGCGCAGCACGCGGCCCTTGTCGTCCTTCTTCGGCACGCCGGCGTGATGCAGGGCGACGATCTCCCACTGGTCGTTGAAGACCGGCGAACCGGAATTACCCGGTTCGGTGTCGGAGTGGTAGTGCAGGAAATGCTCGAGCTGCAGGTCGAGGCGGTTGTCGCGGATCGAGATCTCCTTGAGCCTGCCCGAGGGATGCCCGACGACGTTCATCGCCTCACCGATCACGATCTTGCCCGGCTCGGCGATCAACTTGTTCCAGCCGAACTCCCCACCCGCGAACGAACCGTCGGCATTCGGTGCGACCCGCACCAGGGTGTAGTCCAGGTGCTCGCTCGTGACGAACAGGTCCTCGGGCGCCAGCCGGTAGTGCACCGTGGGGCCCGGCACGTTGTTCGCCGCCACCTCGGCCCCGAACTCGACCACCACCGACGCGGCATCCGCCACCGTCGGCAACACGTGGTTGTTGGTGAGCAAAAGCTGCGGCGACACCATCGAGCCGGTGCCGACGGGGATCTGGCGGCCGTTGTCGTTCAGCGAGATCCGGGCCACCGCCTGCGCCGCGCGGGCCCCACGGGTCAGGAAGTTCACCGCCTGTAACTCGTTGGCGAAGCCGATCACCCGCTCGAGGGAGCCGATGCCGTCGACCGGGTCGTGCCTGCCCAATTCGATCACCGCGGTGGCGGGCACCTCCCCGGTGACGAGCAATCGGTCGGCGCGGGCCACGATCTGCTCTTTCGTGTCGACGACCACCGACTCGGTGGCGGCACGTCTGCGTTCCACCTCTTCGCGTTGCTCGGCAGTGTCGGCGAACCGCCGCGATGCGGCGTCCATCTGTTCGCGCCATGCGTCGGTGCGTTCGCTCTCGGTATCCATGGGGGTCACCTCGCCCGGGGAGTGTGTGCTGGTGTTGTCAGCGTGGGCGCCGAAGGTGGTGGTGGACACGAGTAGTGCACCACTCGAATTCCGCGCGCCCGCGGCTCAGCCGGGATAGATGGCGTGGACGGCGGCTACGTCGCCCGGTGAGAGCGCGGTGCGCTGGCCCATGCCGGTGCCCGGCGGCAACGGCACGCGCGCGACGATCGTCGGGCTGCCGTCGACGCTGAAAGCCGTTGGGGGGTAATGCATGATGGAGCCGAAGTCGTAGCCGCCGACATCGTCACCGTCGGTGATGTGCTGGGCGAAATTGTGGCGATGGGCGGGGTCGACGTGCGCGAGGCGCACCTCCACGAAGGCGTCGCGGTCCTGTCGGCTCTGTTCGTGCCAGAGTCCGAGCGCGTGGGCCATCTCGTGCACGACGGTGCCCACCGGGGCGGTGTCGGCGAGCTCGATCGTCTGCGGACCGCCCTGCCTGCCCACCGCCGAACGGCTCGCGGTGCTCGGGACGAAGCGTACGAAGTCCGGGTGCTGCGCGGTGCGTGGGACGAAGCGGATCCTGGTTCGCTCGTGCCACTGCGCGACCGCGTCGTGCACGCGGTGCGGGGCGGGCAGACCCAGATCGATCTCGAACGGCACCACCGCGCCCGGCCAGCGGAAGAACCCGCCGGTGACGACGATGCCTTCGAGTCTGCGGCGTTCGTCGATCTCGGCGAGGGTGCCGAGGACGATGTCGCCCTCGAAGACGGCCAGCTCGTCGACCGCCGCGTAGCGCAGTTCGCGCACACCGTGTCCGACACTGCCGATCGGGCTGGCGCCTGCCTCCGGGCCCGAGCGGAATTCGCCGGTGGCCTCGGTATGGGTGAAAGAGTTCTCGATAGTCATGCACTTCAGCGTGCGGCGGACTCACCGCCCTCGCGCGCGTAGCGCACTACCCGATCAACCGCCCGGGGCCGCGCCGTGCGGCCCCGTGCGGGAGGAATCAGAGGTTGACGCCGAAATCGCGGGCGATGCCCTCGAGGCCGGAGGCGTAGCCCTGGCCGATCGCGCGGAACTTCCATTCGGCGCCGTTGCGGTACAGCTCACCGAAGACCATGGCGGTTTCGGTCGAGGCGTCCTCGGACAGGTCGTAGCGGGCCAGTTCCTCGCCGTTGGCCTGGTCGACCACGCGGATGTAGGCGTTGCGGACCTGACCGAAGGACTGGTTGCGGGTGAGGCCGTCGTAGATCGAGACCGGGAAGACGATGCTCTCGATGGTCGGCGGGGTGTTGGCCAGGTCGACGTTGACGACCTCGTCATCGCCCTCGCCCTCACCGGTGCGGTTGTCACCGATGTGCTCGATCGCGCCCTCGGGGGACTTCAGGTTGTTGAAGAACACGAAGTGCTTGTCGGACACGACCTTCTTGTCGGCGCCGAGCGCGATGGCGCTGGCGTCGAGGTCGAAGTCCGTGCCGGTGGTGGTCCGCAGATCCCAGCCGAGACCGACCGCGACAGCGGTGAGGTTCGGCGCCGCCTTGGTCAGCGAAACGTTGCCACCCTTGGACAAACTGACACCCATACCGATTACTCCCATCGATCAACGCGGCACAGAGGGCGCCGACGATTCGCACACTAGCACTGAGTAGCGACGCGACGACGGCTCGCCGGGGACCCGAAAAAGTCTGGTATACAGCCTGATCCGGTACCGGATCAGGCCTGATCGACCCGTTCGTGCGCGGTCAGCAGCAGGTGGTCGAAGCGGGTGCGGCAACCCGGCACTTGAGGTTCGAGGCCGCGGGCGTCCTCGACGAGCTGGGCGGCGAGATCGCGGAGTTTGGTGTTCGTCTCCTGGGAGCGCCAGCGCAGCACTTTGAACGCCTGGTCGGGGCCGACGCCGTACATGAGGACGAGTACGCCCTTGGCTTGCTCGATGGCGGCGCGCGCCTCGATCAGTTCGGGCAGGGTCTCGTCGAGGGTCTCCTTGCGTTCCTCTTCCAGGCGCTGGGTGACGTCGATGTAGTAGCCGGTGGTGCCGATCACCGTGCCGTCGTCGTCGGTGAGGTGGTCGCCGACGATGATCACCTCGTGCTCGGTGCCTCGGGTGTCGATGATGCGGTGCCTGCCACACACCGGTTCGCCCGCGTCGATGGCGCAGGTGATCGCGGTGCCGAGGTCCTGCTGGTCGTCGGGGTGCTTGTGCGACAGCAGCAGCTCGGTGGTCGGCTCGACCTCACCGGGGCCGTAGCCGTAGATCTCGGCGAGCTCGTCGGACCATTCCCAGCGCCCGTCGGCGAACCAGAACTGGAACGAACCGATGCCCGAACAGGCCTCGGCGCCGATCACCTGGCTGATCGCGGTGACCGCGTCCGGTACTGATTGTTCACTCAACGTCACCTACGAAGTATCCCCTATCGCACCCGGTCAGGAAGCTATCGGGCCCGATTCCGCAGATTCGATACCCATACCCCCTAGGGGTTTACTTTCAGGCCGCGAAGTCGTACCTTCGGAGCATGATCACCTCGCTGTTCGCCAACCGCGACTACCTCCGGCTGTTCACCGCCCAGATGACGGCGCTGTTCGGCACCGGATTGACCACGGTCGCACTGGGTCTGCTCGCCTACGAACTGGCGGGCGCCGAGGCAGGGGCCGTGCTCGGCACCGCGCTCACCATCAAGATGCTGGTGTACGTGACCGTCGCCCCGATCGTCGCCGCCTACGCCGACCGGTTCCCGCGCAGGCTCTTCCTCGTCTCGCTCAACGCGGTGCGCGGTGCCGTGGTGCTCGCGCTGCCGTTCATCGACCAGATCTGGCACATCTACGTACTCATCGCCGTACTGCAGACCGCATCAGCGGCCTTCACTCCGACATATCAGGCGGTGATCCCCGACATCCTGCCCGACGAACGCGACTACACCCGGGCGCTGTCGGCGGCCCAGCTGGCCGCGACCATGGAGACGCTGCTGAGCCCGATGCTCGCGGCGGCGGCGCTCACCCTGATCAGCTTCCACTGGCTGTTCGTCGGCACTGCCATCGGCTTCGTGGTCTCGGCCGTCCTCGTGGTCTCCACCAGGATTCCCGACGCCGGTGCCACCACCGGTGGCAGTTTCCGGCAGCGGATCGCAGTGGGAATGCGGATCTTCGCCGCGACGCCCAGGCTGCGTGGGCTGCTCGGGTTGAACCTGGTAGTCGCGGCAGCGGGGTCGGTCATCATGGTCAACACCGTCAACTATGTGCGCGACACGCTCGGCGGTTCGCAGACCGGTGTCGCGATCCTGCTGGCCGCCAACGGTTTCGGCACCATAGTGGTGGCGCTGTCGTTGCCGCGGGTGCTCGACCGGGTCGGCCCCCGGCCGGTGATGCTGAGCGGTGCCACGACCCTGATGACCGGACTCGGCGCGGCCGTCGCGCTGTCGAATGCCGCGGCGGGACAGTGGCGCTGGATCGCGGCGGGCGCCGTGTGGGCGGTGATCGGGGCGGGCACTGCCGCCGTCCTGACCCCGACCGGGCAGATTCTGCGGCGGTCCTCACAACCCGCCGACCGGGCCGCGTTGTTCGCCGCGCAGTTCTCGCTGTCGCACCTGGCGTGGCTGCTCACCTATCCGATCGCCGGATGGCTCACCACCGCAGCCGGTTTCACGACCACCTGGCTGGTGCTGCTCGGTCTGGCCGCCCTCGGAACCATCGTCGCGCTGCGGTCCTGGCCCCGCCACGACCCGGCCGAGATCACCCACCTGCACGAGATCGGAACCATCGATCCGGCCCGCCTGGCCGACGCCGTTCGCATCACCGACCGGCTCTACCAGCACACCCATCCCTACGTCATCGACGCAGCACATCAGCGGTGGCCGCGCGACGCCCACGCCCTCGCCGCCTGAGACCTGCTCACGGACCTTCGCCACATCGCTGCCCGACGCTGCCCGGACCAGGGTTCGCTCGAACAGCGGTGTGGCGAAAGCTCTTGCCGCATAAGGTAGGGGTTCCGCGACGATCGGTGGTGCATGAACTCCTCGTTTCTTTCCACGGCGCTGCCGCCCGCGCTGGCCGTCATCATGTTCGGGCTCGGCCTGTCGTTGACCGGGGCCGATTTCACGCGGGTCGCCCGGGCGCCGAAGGCCGTCGCGGTGGCTCTGGTGTGTCAGGTGATCGTGTTGCCCGCGGTGGCGTTCGGGTTGGTGATGCTGTTCGACCTCGAGCCGTTGCTCGCGGTGGGGATGATGCTGCTCGCCGCCTCGCCGGGTGGGGCGACCGCGAATCTGTTCAGTCACCTGTTCCGTGGTGATGTGGCACTGAATGTGACGCTCACCGCGGTCAATTCGATGCTGTGTGTGGTGACCGTGCCGGTGGTCACCAATCTGGCCATCCACCAGTTCGCCGACAACGAGACCGGTCAGCTGGGGTTGCAGTTCGGCAAGACCGTGCAGGTGATCGCTATCGTGCTGATCCCGGTCCTGATCGGCATGCAGGTGCGGCGCCGGGCCCCGGAATTCGCGGGCCGGATGGATTTGCCGGTGCGGATCGCGTCGGTGCTGATCCTCGCGGTGATCGTGGCGGTCACGATGATCGCGGACCGGGCGGCGATCGGCGGCTACTTCCTCGATGTCGGCGCGATCACCATGGTGTTCTGCGTCATCAGCCTCACCACCGGTTACCTGGTGCCGCTCGCGTTCGGGGTGAGCCCGCCGCAGGCGATCGCGTCGTCGATGGAGGTCGGCGTGCACAACAGCGCGATCGCCATCACCCTGGCGATCACCGTCCTCGACAGTGCGCGCATCGCGGTGCCCGCCGCCGTGTACGCCGTGCTGATGACGCCGCTGGCCACGCTGTTCGGCGCGCTCATCAGCCGCCGGGCGGTGCACCGGGAGCCTGCCCCGGTCACGGCGTAGTCAGCGCATGTCGTTGGGCAGCACCACGGTGAACGTGGCGCCGCGACCGGGTGTGCTCTCGACACCGACGTGCCCGCCGTGGGCCGCCACCAGTGCCGCGACGATGGACAGCCCGAGGCCGGAGCCGCCGCTGGACCGGGTGCGGGAGTTGTCGGTGCGATAGAACCGTTCGAACACCCGCGACGCGGCTTCAGCCGGCAGGCCGGGCCCCTCGTCGACGACATCGAAGGCCACCTCGTCCTCACCCGGGCGCAAGCGCACGGTGACCGGGGTCCCGGGCGGGGTATGGGTGAGCGCGTTGCCCACCAGATTCGCCATGACCTGTCGCAGTCGTGCCTCGTCCCCGATCACAACCATCGCTCCGTCACCGGAGACTTCCAGCTCGATCGCGCGAGCGACGGGCTGTCCGGCCTCGCGGGCGTGGGCATCGCCGACCGCGTCCCGCGCCAGGGCCAGCAGGTCGACGGGTGTCCGCTCGAGGGGTCGGTTGGCGTCGAGATCGGCCAGCGTCAGCAGGTCACCGACCAGTCCGCCCATCCGGATGGACTCGGCCTCGATCCGGCCGAACAGGGTCTCGGGGTCGGTGCGGTGCCCGTGCCGGTACAGCTCGGCGAATCCCCGGATGGTGGTGAGCGGGGTGCGCAATTCATGGCTGGCGTCGGCGACGAACTCACGCATCCGCGCCTCGGAACGCCGCGCCGCCGCCTCGGAGGCCTCGGTCGCGACGACACCGTCCTGGATTCGGGTGAGCATCACGTTCAGTGAGCGGGCGAGATGGTCGACCTCGGTGTCGACATCGCGCACCGGAACACGGCGGTGCAGATCACCGTCGGCGATAGCGGCCGCTGTCTCCTCCACCGCCCGCAACGGGCGAAGACTCCACCGCACCACCAGATAGCCGACGATGCCGAGCAGCAGCAACGCGGCGACACCCGCGACGACCTGCACCAGAAGCAGGCCCATGATCGTCTGCCTGGTTTCCGACAACGACAGGCCGACGGTGACCGAGCCGTGGCCGTTCGTGGTGGTCAGCACCCGCCAGTCGGTGTCGGGACCGCTGCGGGATCCGACTGTGCGTGGGCCGCGCTCGTCACCGGTGACGTCCGGCAGCCCGGACGAGCCGTCGGTGGCGCCGGGCGACTCGAGATAGACCTCGCCGTCGGGTCCGGTGCGGATCTCGGCGAACCGGCGCGGCTGCTCCCCTTCCATCGGCATGGCGTTCGGTGCGTCGGCGGGCACCCAGCGGGTGTTGCCCGCCGAGTCGGTGACCTGCTTCATCGCTCTCGGCTGTGCCCAGGTCCGCGAGGCGTCGATGAGCTGTTCGTCGACCCGGTCGGTGAGCGAGTTCGACATCACCGAGGTCACCACTGCCCCCACCGCGGTGAGCACCACCGCCGCGAGCGCGAGCAGCACGAGCACCAGCCCGACGCGCAGCGGCACAGCGGCGAAACGCCTTGCGGCCCAGGCTGACACGCTCACCTCGGTTCCCGCAGCACGTAGCCGACGCTGCGCAGCGTGTGGATGAGTTTGGGTTCGGTGGTGTCGATCTTGCGCCGCAGATACGACACATACGACTCGACGATATTCGCGTCACCGCCGAAGTCGTAGTGCCACACGTGATCCAGGATCATCGGCTTGCTCAGCACCTTGCCCGCGTTGACCATGAAGTAGCGCAGGAGGGTGAATTCGGTCGGCGACAAGCTCACCGGCTCCCCCGCCTTCCACACTTCGTGGCTCTCGTCGTCGAGCTCGATGTCGGCGACACGCAGCCGGGGGTTGCGTTGCGGAGCGCCCGCGCCTGCACGCCGCAGGATCACCCTGATGCGGGCGATCACCTCCTCGAGGCTGAACGGTTTGGTCACGTAGTCGTCGGCGCCGAGACCGAGGCCGGTCAATTTGGCCTCGGTCTGGTCGCGGGCGGTCAAAAACAGCACGGGCGCCCCGACACCGTCGGCACGCAACCTGCGCAGCAGGGTGAAGCCGTCCATGCCGGGCATCATCACGTCCACCACCAGGGCATCCGGGCGGAAGCGGCGCACGGTGTCGAGCGCGGCCGCACCGTCGGCGGCCGTCGCCACCTCGAAGCCCTGGAATCGCAGGCTGGTGCTCAGCAGCTCGACGATCATCGGCTCGTCGTCGATGACGAGGATGCGGGCTTCGGGTGGTTCGACGGTCATGGATTCAGCATGGCTGGCCCACCGCACACGGACCTGGAAGGAAACTGGGCGTTTCCTGTGAACGGCTTTCAGCTGGTCAGGTCGTAGACGGTGACGCCGTCGACCTGCACGGCGGTGAAGTTCGCCGCCACCCAGGCGCTGATCGCACCGTCGTCCCGGGCTCCTGGGCCACCGCCGCCACCCGCGATGAAGTAGTGGATCCGGCCGTCGGCCACGTACCGTTCGAACTGAGCGAGCGTAGGGAACGGGTCGCTGCCGTTGAACCCGCCCAGCGACATCACCGGCAGTTCGGTGGCCAGTTGGTAGGTGGCGGCGGAGTTCGAGCCGGTGGCCGCCGCGATCCAGGTGTAATTGTCCGCGTCGGCGGTGAGCAGCGCGATCACCTTGTCGCTCACCTGGCTCGCGCCACCGAGGAAGCCACCGCCGTCGGCCCCGCCGTTCGGCCCAGCACTTCCACCAGCACCCCCATCGGGCGCAGCTGTCTCGGCCGTCCCGCTCGGTGCACCGACCCGACCGGAACCGTTGCCGGGATCTCCACCTGCGGGCACTCTGCTGCCCACTGGCGCGTTGTCACGACCTCCCATTCCGCCTCGCCCGTCCGGCATTTCGCCCCCGGGTCCTGGCATGCCCCGCCCGCCACGGATTTCCGGGCCCGCGCTGGGAATGGACCCGGCGTTGACCGAGGCGATGGTCTCGACGGTGTAGGCGGCGGGCCCGCTCAATGCGACAGTCCCGGCGAGCAGCGCCGCGAACGCGGACCGTTTCGGTGCGGGTGGCAACAGCAGCGCGAACGACGCTCCGAGGCCGCCGACCAGGATGACCCATCGCAGCCAGGGCACGAAATCGCTGGTGCGCGAAATCAATACCCAGGCCGTAGCCGTGGTCACCCCCATCGTCGCGGCGGCGCATATACGAGCCGTCATCCGGTCGCGATGCTGCCAGAGCAGGACAGCGCCGATCGCGGTGAGCGCGGCGACCGCAGGCGCGAGGGCGACCGTGTAGTACTGGTGGAAGATCCCCTTCATGAAACTGAAGACCAGCCCGGTCACGAGCAGCCAACCGCCCCAGAGCATTACCGATGCCCGTCGCAGATCGGTGCGTGGTGCACGGCCGTAGAAGACCAGGGCCACCACGGTGAGGATCAGCGCCGCAGGCAGCAACCACGCGATCTGCCCGCCCTGAGCGGAGTCGAACAAGCGGGTGATGCCGGTCTGCCCCCACATTCCGTTGCCACCGGCGGGAAGTTCACCACCGGGACCGACGCTGCCCGTCTCGTCACCACTGAGCCGACCGAGACCGTTGTAGCCGAGGGTCAGCTCGATGATCGAATTGTTCTGGGAACCACCGAAATACGGTCTCGAGTCGACCGGCCACAGCTGCGCGATCAGCACCCACCAGCCCGCACCCACGACCATCACCGCACCGGCGGCGAACAGTTGCAGCAGCCGGGTACCCAGCTTCGGCGGCCCCGCGAACAGGTACACCAGGACCAGCGCCGGGAGAACGAGCAACACCTGCAGCTGTTTGGCCAGGAACCCGAATCCCATGAACAGCCCGCACAGCACCAGCCAGCGCCAGCGCCCGGATTCGGTGGCGCGCAACATCGCCCAAGCCCCAGCGATCATCAGGAACACCAGCAGTGCGTCTGGGTTGTTGAAGCGGAACATCAACGCCGCCACCGGAGTCAGGGCAAGGGCGAGACCGGCGAGCAGACCGGCCGCCGCACCGTGGTAGCGGCGAACCGTCGCCCACAACAGCGCCACCGACGCGACGCCGAGCAGTACCTGCGGTGCCAGCATGCTCCAGCTGCCGAATCCGAATACTCGCGCCGACAATTCCATCGGCCACAGTGCGGCCGGGGTCTTGTCGACCGTGATCGCGTTCGCCGCGTCCGACGATCCGAAGAAGAACGCCTTCCACGATACCGAGCCGGCCTGCACGGCGGCCGCGTAGAACGAGTTGGCCCAGCCGTTTGCGGTCAGGTTGCACAGATAAGCCACCGCCGTGCCGATCAGCAGCGCGGCAAGAGCGGGAAACTCCCATCGTGGTCGTATCAACGAGTTCTCGACTACCGATTCGGCCTCCGGCTTCGTCGTCAGCGCGGTCATCGGCGATCACCCGCACCACGGAAAACCCAGCGCAGCCCGACGAAACGGGCGAGCGTGGCAACACAATTCGCGACGACCAGCACAGCCAGCTCCACCTGCACCGACGCGCCCGACGCCCACCGATGCAACGCGAACAGCGACCCACTGGTGATCAGGAGACCGAACAGGAAGATCAGCAGCCCCTGAACATGGTGCGCCGCACGCCTTTCCGGGCCACGGATGCCGAAGGTGAAGGCGCGGTTGGTCGCGGTGTTCGCCACCGCTGTCACCAGCAGGGCG
This sequence comes from Nocardia rosealba, assembly GCF_020216065.1. Classification (GTDB taxonomy): domain Bacteria; phylum Actinomycetota; class Actinomycetes; order Mycobacteriales; family Mycobacteriaceae; genus Nocardia; species Nocardia rosealba. The sequence continues at coordinate 705,112 of NZ_JAIWNA010000002.1, read as the reverse complement.
AGCAGATTCGCCGCCTGCGCACCGACGGCCGGTTGCATCAGCAGATACAGCGCCACATAGGCCAGCGTCGACAACACACCGACGAGGGCGAAACGCACCAGCTGCCCGACCATGCCCACCGGCACACCGGGGACCAGTGGTTCTCGCCCGATGGCGGCCCGCAGCTCCGCGACCGGCAGGCGCCCACTCACCAGTTCCCGGCCGACCCGCCACATCCCCAGCAGATCTTTGCGCGCGGTGTCGAGGATGTCGACACGGCTGTCGGGATCATCGATCCAGTCGACGGGCACCTCGTGGATGCGCAGCCCCGCCCGCTCGGCCAGCACGAGCACTTCGGTGTCGAAGAACCACTCCCGATCGCGCACCAGCGGCAGCAGCTCACGGGCCACCTCGGCGCGCATCGCCTTGAAGCCGCATTGAGCATCGGAGAACCGCACCTGCAGGCAGGTGCGCAGCAGCAGGTTGTAGCCGCGGGAGATCAGCTCCCGTTTGGGCCCGCGCACCACCCGGGCCGACGTGGCGAGCCGGGAACCGATCGCGAGATCGGAATGCCCCGACATCAGCGGTGCGATGAGCGGCAACAGGGCATTGAGATCGGTCGACAGGTCGACGTCCATGTAGGCGACCACCCGGGCATCGGAGCCGCTCCACACCGCGTGCAGTGCCCGCCCCCGGCCCTTGCGGTCCAGGTGCACCACCCGCACACCGTCCAGTTCCGTCGCGAGGTGCTGGGCGATCACCAGCGTGTTGTCGGTGGAGGCGTTGTCGGCGATGGTGATGCGCGCGCTGAACGGGAACCCGTCATGCAGGAAGGCGTGCAGCCTGCGCACGCAGTCGGCCAGGTCGTTTTCCTCGTTGTGGACCGGGACGACCACGTCCACCCCGGGGGTGGTGATCACCTCGGCCACGGTTGCCGCGCAGGTGGCGGTCTCTGTGTCGGTCATGACACCGACGGTGACCGGCGCGACTGGAGCAGACCTGCGGCTGACCTGGGAATTTCCTGGACGCCTCGATCACGGGTCTGCCGAATGGCGAGGAGTGCCCGGAATCGGAGGGTTCAACCATCACGATTCGGGGTACAGAGAGCTGGATACCGCTCGCCGACCCGGCGCGCGGGACGTCAGACGGCGTTTTCACATACTGGGAGAACACAGTGCTGAAGTTGATCGAGCTCATCAGGGGAACCGGCGCGGCCGAGGACGCCGAAGGAGCACCCCGGTCCGCCGGGCACCTGCGCGCGGGTGACATCGTGCTCACCGCCAAACGCAGCTACCGGGTGGTGAGCACCAGCTTCGCCGACGACGCGCGGCGCGCCGGTCGCGTGGTCGCCGATACAGTCGACCTGGTCACCGGGCGGCTGCGCGTCCTCGACTACCCCAGCGCCGATACGGTGGTGACGGTCAAGACCGCCTGACCGCTCACACCGGGCGGTGCCGGATACCGCGCGTTCCGAACCCTCGGGTGTGCGCTCCCTCGGTGGGGACGACTTCTTCCTCCACGACGCGAGCCCGATCGTCGCCGACGACGCGGGTGCGTTCGGCGAAGGCGATGTCACGGGTGCTGCGCACCGACAGCCTGCCCAGCGAGCTCGCGGCGAAGAACAGGATCAGCGCGCCGAGCCCGTAGAAGAACGTCAGCTGCAGCAGTGCGCGCTTGACGTCCGATCCGGCCACGGGTTCACCCATGTCCCCGAGCCGGAACCAGGCGGCCAGGAACGGTCCGATCACGAACCAGGCGCCCGCCGCGACACCGAGCCAGGCGCCGAAGCTCGCGACCACCCGATTGCGGCTCATCAGCATGAGCAGGCCGCCCACGATGGCGACCACGCCGGGCAGCACCTGCAGCCAGCCGCGCGCCGTCGTCCAGACCCACGGTTCGTCCGGGGTGTAGGCGAAATCGAAGTACGGACCGATGAACGGTATGAGCGCGCCCCAGATACCGAGCAGCAGCACCGCCAGACCGCCCAGCGCGCCTCGGCTGCGCGGGATGTGCAGCTTACCGCCGCGCCCGGCCGCGCCTTTCTCGTCGACATTCACCATGACGCCTCCCATCATCGACAACAGAGGTGGGTGGCGTGTACCCCGCGCCGGACCGAATACGCACGCACCGAGCGATCACTACCCGGATACGACGATGGGCACCGACCCGTCGGATCGGTGCCCACCTGTGCAGATCACACGCTAGGCGTTGATCGTCACCGCGTCGTCGGCGATCGAGTAGCTGATCGAACCGTTCTCGAAGTGGCTGATCTTGCCACCCTCGATGTCCTGCTCGTCGGAGGTCGGGTAGCCGAGACGGCCGCCCGCGCCGCCCTCGGCCTCCCACGCCTGACGGATCGCGCCGTAGACGGTCTTGGCTCCGGTGGGGAGCTTGAAGTAGATGACGCCGCCGGTGAACTCCTGGTACTTGCCGCCGCCCGGGGCGTCCAGTTCGGCCGAGATCGGCTCACCGAGGGGGCTCGACGCGCCACCGGCCTCGTTGTAGTGGTCGCCGATCGCTCCCGTGGCCTCGAATCCCATGAATCCAATTCCTTTCACACAGACAATCATTGGCAAAGCAGCCGCTAAGTTACCGCATCGCGGACGTTTTTGGGGAAGACTCGTACGAAGACACGACTTCGACACGAAAACTGCTGCTGTCGGCTACTTGTCAGCATCGTGCTCGTCACATCCTGGCTACCCCAACGACATAAGCACGCTACCGCTGCCGATCAGGACGAATACGCCGGTGTATCCGCACTGTCGAGCTCGGTATCGCTGCGATGGTTCTTCGACGCCGTGGCCTTCGAGCACCCGCACGATCAGCGGGCCGGTGGGACATCTCATCCCTGCCACGGCACCACCGTAGCCGCCGTGGCCTGAAAATGGTGAGACATCTTGCGGCTGAACATTTCTCGTGTCGCGTATCGACGCCTCCCCCAGGCGGGCTGTCACGGTGTTCAACCGATCGATTCGTGCGCTACCCGCGCGGTTCAGCTGCTCGCCATGCCGACGCCGGACAGCGGCGATACGGTGCCGGACCCGGAGACGGTGTCCAGCAAGGGAGTCGAGTGGAACGGCGTGGCGACGGGATCAGCCGACGTCGGGTGCTGTGGGGTGCGGGCGCGGCGGTGGCGCTCACCGCCCTGGCCCAGCCGACCAGGACCGCGGCGATCACGCGCGGCGCTGCGGCCGTGCCCGGGGAGTGTGAGCGGCGCGCGGATCTGGCCGAGCGCGCGATCGTCGCGCGGCATGTGCGGTCGCTGTGGGGGCTGCCGCAGCGACAGCTCGGCACGCTGGTCTGGCCCGCGTCGCTCACCGATCAGTCGTTCGGGCGCTGGTGCTATTGGTGGCAGGCCCACCTGGTCGATTGTGCGATCGACGCCGCCCATCGCGCCCGCACCCCCGAGCGGGTCGACCGGGTGGTCGCGCTGGCACGCGGCATCCGGACCCGCAATGTCACCGGGTGGACGAACCGCTACTACGACGACATGGCGTGGTTGCTGATCGCGCTCGAACGTGCGCAACGGTTGCTCGATGTGCGGTTCGACGACGCGCTCGGCGACCTGCGCTCCGCGGTGGTCGACGGCTGGAATCCGGTGCTCGGCGCGGTGCCGTGGCGCTCCGGCGACGACTTCTACAACACGCCCGCGATCGGGCCGACAGGTATCGCGTTGGCCCGGCTCGGGGATCTCCCCCGCGCTGTGCGGCTCGCGGAGTTTCTGCACACCCGGCTGCGTGATACCGCCAGCGGGCTGATTCTCGACGGTGTGCACGAGCCGGGCGGCTCGATGGACCGCACGGTGCACACCTACTGCCAGGGTGTCGCGATCGGCCTCGATACCGAATTGTTCGCGCGGACAGGTGAATCTGTGTACCGCGAGCGTGCGCGGGACCTGGTGCGTGCCGTCGGCGAACTCCTCACCGACAACGGAGTGATCAGTGGTGCCACCGATGACGACTCCGGGTTGTTCATGGGTATCCTCGCGCGCTATCTCACCGAAACCGCGCTGGTGCTCGGCGATACGACCGCAGCGGGGATCGTGCATGCCTCCGCACGGGCGGCGTGGGAGCATCGCGCCGAGGTCGACGGACTGCCGCTGTTCGGATCGGACTGGTCTCGTCCGGTCGCGGTGCCTGCCCGGCTGAACCGGCTCGGTGACTACGGGACCGAGCCGCCCCAGGACCTCTCGATCCAGTTGAGCGCATGGATGGTGCTGGAAGCGGATTGCCGGTTGACAGCTGCCGGGGTCTGAGAATCCATCGGGGGCGACACCGTTCGGAGGCGAATCCCAGTTGCCGCCGCCCCGCTTCTCACCCAGGATGGTGGCGATGACAATCGAATTGAACGAAGCTCGCGAATTGCTCGCCCAGGGGGATCTCGGCGGGTCCGTGCGTTCGCTGCGGCCGGTCGCCGAGCAGCTTCCGCTCCCCGAACTCGTGACCTTCCTGATCGAGCTGGCCGACGCCGCCGAGCTGGAACCGCTGGCCACCAGCGCACGGGCGGCACTCCCCGACGCCACCGATGCACGCGCGCTCACGATGCTCGGCTACGACTGTGTGGAGTACGGCCTGTCGTTCGCCGCGGTTCCGGTTCTGCACGAAGCGTTGCGGGTGGATTCCACTGTGCGCCAGGCGCTCGCGGAGCTGGTCGCCGCGCTGGAGGACGAACACCGTCATGCCGAAGCCGTCGAGGTGTTGGGGCGGTATGCCTCGAGCCCGCGCGAGTGGGCGGAACACTATCTGCTGGTGTACAACTCGATCCTGGCGGGTGATCCGGCCACCGCCCGCGCCGAGTTCGCCGACCTGCCCGAACCCGACGACGACTGGGTGTTCGCCCGTGATCGGGTGAGCCGCATGCTGATTCGCGCCGATCGTGCGGCCGCCGTGAGCGCCCTGGACCATCGGGATCTGCGTGGCTGGCAGTTCACCCTGACCGGCGGCTACCTCGCGACGATGTCGCCGTACGGATTCGACGCCGGAATGACCGGGCGCTGGGCGTATCTGGGCGACAACGCCGCCCTGTGCCGATACAGCATCCACCGCGTGGGTCTCGCACTGTCGGCGGCCGACCGTGCGCCACGTACGGTGTCGCTGCTCCCCGATCGGGCGGATCGCATCCTCGGTCTCGCCACGGCCCGCGTCCTCGACCTCCCCACCCAGGACTACGAGCCCGGCGCCGAAGACACCCTCGTCGTCGCCTACGACCTGCGCACCGTCGACCCCGACCTCGTCGTCACCCTGCACGAGCGCGCCCCCGGTCAGATCCTGTTCGAACACGCCACCTGCTGGACTCAGCCTCCGCCGGTGACGGCCGACATCAGCGGCCTGCTCCACCAGACCGTCATCGCGCCCTGGGCACCCACACAGCGTGTCGGCGAGAACGGCCTCGAACCGGTGCCCGCGGACGCCCGCCCCGAATCGGAGATCGCCGCCGAGATCGCGGCCGCCGACCCCACCCCCGACGCCGGAGACGGCGAAACCCCACCCGACCTCGACCCCACCTTCACCACTTTCGTCACCACCACCGCCGACAGCTGGCTCCTCGGCCCCCGCACCCCCGTCCGCTCCCCCGGCCCTGTCCGCAGTTCCTTCTTCGGCTGAGCCGTTATCCGCACCGGCCCAGCCACCACCACCCGTCACCCAATTCGATGCTCGGACACAGCTGGTCCCCGAACACCTCGAACGGCTCGGCGGGTGGTTCACCGTCCAGGTGCGCGTAACCGACTGCGCCGTCGGGAATCCCGACATAGTCGGGCACGAAGCGCGCCGTGTGGTCGTCGGCGGTCCGCACCACGGCCACCTTGCAATTGGCCGACACCCAGCAGAGATGCGTGGGCAGGCCGGTCCCGTAGTAGTCGCGCACACTCAGATCCCTGGCCACCGCCGCGTCGAATGCGGGACGCTCGAGCTGAAACCGTGTCCACACCCGCGCTTGCGGCCAGAGGTAGAACATCACCGGCACACCGATACTCACGACGGCCGCGACACCGGTGACGACCTGTGGCCATCGCCGTCCACCCCTCGTCGTGCGCCACACCGCGGTCACCGCGACAACCACCACCGTCGACCAGAACGCGGCGAGCAACGGCAGCGCCAGAATCCACAGCACGGTCACGACCCATCCCGAATGCAGGCTCGTCACCACCGCCGCGATCATGACGCCGACGCTCACCACCGGCCACAGCCACACCCGTTTCGACTCGCTCACACCGGAAACCTATCCGGCCGATCCGCCGAAAACATGGGGAGAATGTAGCGATCCGTTGCGAATCCAGGTCCGTCGAGTGCCAGGATCGGTGTATGGCGAATAAAGTAGTCGACGTGGCGGCCACTCTGTCGGCGTTTTCGGAGCGGTGGTCGCCGAAAGTGGTCGCACGAGTCAACGATTATGAGATCAAGCTGGTGAAGCTCGAGGGTGAGTTCGTGTGGCACAAACACGACGAGACCGATGAGCTGTTCTTCGTCGTCGCGGGCGAACTGACTATTCGGATGCGAGACGGTGACGTCGTGCTGCGGTCGGGGCAGATGTTCGTGGTGCCGCGAGGGGTCGAGCACTGTCCGGTTGCGGACGGTGAGGTGCACGCGATGTTGATCGAGCCTGCGGGTGTTCGCAATACCGGTGATACAGCAGGGCCCCTCACCGCGCAGATGGACGACTCGTTCCTCTGAGGGGTCAGCCCTCGAGTGCGTGGATGCGGAGCACCGGGCGGGCGCGGGTTGTTGTGCCGGGAGCGGGGCGATCGGACAGGGCGGCTGTCCAAGGGGTGGGCAGGGCGCGGCGCATCTGGCCGAAGTTGCGCTGGAGAGGGGTGCTCGGAGCTCGGTGGGCGGTCATGGCCTCGTCCTTTCGGGGCGGGGAATGATGCGGTGCGACCGGGTCTGAGATCACTGTATGGGACGGATTTGCGCAGGTCATGGGTCGGCGCGAGGATTGGGGGTGCCTCGGCACGGAGTTAGGGGGACTAGGGGTTGGCGCCCAGGGCCTGCTGCTGTCGTTTGCGGGGTCGTTCGTCGACGGCGGTGAAGGCCGCGGCGGCGAGGATGAGGATCGCCGAGGCGAGCAGGGCCGCGTCGAGGCCTTGGTGGAAGGCCGCCTTGCCCGCGTCCATCACATCCCTGATGTAGGGCAGGTACTTGAACGGGTTGGCACCCTCGGGCAGGCGACCGCGTTCGACGGCCTCCACGGCATCGGGCTGCAGGGTCGTCGGCACGCCCAGTTCGGTCATCTTGGCCTTGAGGTCCGCGGAGAGGAACGAGCTCACGACCGCGCCGAGGATCGCCACCCCGAACGCGGAACCGACCTGGCGCATCGTATTCGTCACGGCCGCAGCCATTCCCGAGTGCTGCGGTGGCACGCCCGTCATCACCGCCGAGGTCAACGGCACGACGGCGATTCCGAACCCGATGCCCGCCACCGCCATCGCCGCCGCGATCGTCGGATCGTGCAGTGTTCCGCTCATCGCCTGACGGGTGAGCAGGATGCCACCGGCACCGACCACACAGCCGAGGATCATCGGCACGCGGGCACCCCGGCGCGACACCCAGAACCCGGCGGCCAGCGACCCGATCACGATGGTCCCGGCCATCGGCGCGAAGATCGCGGCCGTGCGCGCGGCCGAATACGACTGCGTCACCTGCAGATACATCGCGGTGAAGAAGAAGATCGAGAAGATCCCGAAATACACGGCGAACGCGACGACGAGCGCGCTGCGCACCACGGGCATCCGCAGATACTTCAGGTCGAGCATCGGTGCGCGAGCGCGGGTTTCGACGAAGACGAACGCCACAAGCGCCACGGCACCGAGCGCGAAGAAGCCCAGCACCGGCGGGGATGTGTACCCACGATCCTGACCGACGGTCGCGGCGTAGATCACCGCACCGAACGCGGTGGCACCGAGCACGGCACCCGCCCAATCGATGGGTTCGGGACTCGGGTCGGAGCTCTCGGGCACCGACCACAGCGCCGCGACGAGCGCCACCGCGCCGATCACCAGGTTGAACCAGAAGATCGACCGCCACCCGTACGCGTGCACGAGCACACCGCCGAGCACCGGCCCGGCCGCCAACGCCAAGCCCGATACCGCGGCCCACACACCGATCGCCTTCGCCCGGGCCCGGTCGTCGGGGAAGATGTGGCGCAGCACCGACAGGGTCCCCGGCTCCGAGGCCGCCGCGCCGAGTCCCATGATCGCCCGCCCGGCGATGAGCATGCCGACGGTACTCGCCATCGCCGAAACCACCGATCCCGCACAGAAGATCACCAGACCGGCGATCATCACCTTCTTGCGTCCGAACCGGTCACCGAGCGATCCGCCGGCGAGCATCAGCCCGGCGAAAACCACCGTGTAGGAGTTGACCACCCACTGCAGCAGTGTCACATCGGTGCCGAGTTCGGTCCGGATCGCGCCGAGCGCGACACTCACCACCGTCGTATCGAGGAAGGTTACGAACACCACCGCCACGACCGCGGCCAATGCCGTCTTCGGCCGAGCCGCGCCTTTGCCCAACGTGATCACGGGCAAAGGTTACTGGCGATCGTGCGACCGCGCCGACCCTCGCTCGGCCCTCAGCGCACGCCGATGGGCTCCAACACACTCAGGACGGGGTCGTAGGCCCAGTTCAGGATTCGGGTGGCGTCTTCGCGGGCGACCGCGCTGCTGGTGTCGGAACTGTGCAGCACCACCCCGATCAGCGGGATGCCCGCGCGCACCGTCTCGAACAGCAGGCAGTGCCCGGCCGCGTTGGTGTTGCCGGTCTTCAGGCCGATGGCCCCGGGGTATTCGTGCAGCAGCTTGTTCGTTGTCTCCCAATGGTGTTCACGGTTGTCGTGGTCGGCGGGGACGTGGTGGTCGCGTGCGGCGACGATCTCACGGAAGGCGGGCAGTGCCATCGCGCGCACGCCGAGCGCGACGAGCGCGGCCGGGGTGGAGTGCGTGGAATTGTCCGTCGGGTTGGGCAACCCGCTGGGATCGGTGAACTGAGTGGCGCCCAAGCCCATCACCCGGGCGGCGTCGTTCATGCGGCCGATGAAACCGGCCTGGCCGGGCCCGAAGGACTCGGCGATGGCATAGGCGGCGTCGCAACCCGAGGGCAGCAGCAGCGCGTAGAGGAGCTGGCGGGCGGTGAGCACCTCACCCGCGGTGAGTCCGGCGGTGCTGCCGTTGTGCTGGGCGCAGTAGGCGCCCGCCTCGGCCGGCACGGTGACCGGTCGTTCGAGGTCACCGGTGCTGATCGCGACCACGGCGGTCATCACCTTGGCGATACTGGCGATCGGGACCGGGGTGTTCGCCTCGCGACCCCACAGCACCGTGCCGGTGAATCCGTCGGCGAGCGCCGCTCCCGCGGCCTGCACGCCCTCGGGTCCGCCCGCCCACGGCGCCTCGGCGCTCCCGGACGGTGCGGCGCCCGCGACGCCGTGACCAGCCGCGACGACCAGCGCCCCGGCCACAACTGTGTGCAACACCCTGGCAAATGTCGGCATGCGCACAGTCTGGCGCACAAATCCCGCGACCTGCGGGATTTCCGCGCGTCGCGGTGTCTCTACATCGCGGCGATCACCCCGACGATCACGGCCGCGAACACGGCTACGAGCACCAGCGTGACGACCACGGCAGCGATCCCGGTGAGCGGGAAGTGGTGGCGGGTGCTCGGTTCCGGCGCCGACAAACCGGAGGTCTGCGGCGATTCCGGCGGGGTGGAGCCGGGCGGTACGCCCCCACCCGGCTCGAGGTCGGGGGTATTGCGCGGGTCGGGATCCATCGAGGTCATGGGGTCACCTGCCTTCCTGACACGGCGCGCTTACCCTGGGTCGGCGTCCTCAATCGCCGCTCAGGCGGGCCGTGGCTCCGGGAAGGGCCAACTGATGTCCCCACCGGGGATCGACAGCAGAAAGTCGGCGCCGAGCGCGTTCGCGGGGGTGTGCGCGCCGGGTGGAGCGGGCCGGGAGTGCAGGGTGATCGCCGCATGCACCATCGAACGCGCGGTGAAGGCGTAGGTGTTGGACACGTCGACGGCGAGCGAAAGGCCGCTGCCGTCGGCTCGGTAGACGCGGGCCCAACCGGTGCTGCGAGTGGCGTCGCGGGTCGCCTGATCGGGAACCGGAATACGGTCGATCACCAGGTCGGTGACGGTCCGACCGACCCCGCTGGCCGTGACGAACCGCAGCGGCGTGCTCAGCGCCCGCACCACCGGCGACAACGGAACGGCGGTGAACGTGGCCACCTCGGTGAGCCCGTAGCCGTAGCCCGCGCTGCACACATCGCCCAGTGGCGTACTCGCGACACCGACCGGACGACCTCGGCCCACATCGATCGTCAGGGCACGGTGCGCGTGCGGCACCGCGACCAGGTCACCGCCGGAACGCACCAGATTGCCGCGGGCGATGCCGTCGACCGCCGTACGCAACGTGCCCCGGCTGAAACCACCGCGGCTGATCATCGCCACGTCGGCGCCGACCGCGTCGGGCACGTCGCCGACCAGGCGAGCCACGAGATGGTCGGTCGGGACGATATCGAAGCCGACGCCGGGGATCACGGTGATCCCGGCACGCACCGCGTCGTCGTGGCGGGCGTAGATCGCGGCGAATACCTGCGTCTCGCCGGTCACGTCGAGATAGTTGGTTCCGCTGGCCAGACAGGCCTCGAGCATCGGTGCGTAGGTGTGGACGAACGGTCCGGCGCAGTGCAGCACGATGTCGACGTCGGCGAGTTGCGCGGCGGCGTTGTCGGCGTCGGCGAGGTCGAACGGGCGCGCGGTCAGGCCGTGCCGGGCGGCGACTTCACCGACCCGCTCGGCCGAGCGACCCGAGATCAGCGGCCGCAATCCGCGCGAGAGTGCTTCGGCGACAACGAGTTCACCGGTGTATCCGTAGGCGCCGTAGATGAGCACAGTCGGCTCGCCGTCCAGGTGTGACATAGGGGAACACTAAGCGCTCGATCAGCGTGTGGTCCAGTTCACTCGATCGCGCTGTCAGGAATTCGGGAGCTGTCTCGTTCAGGGTGTACGCGAACCAGACAGGAGCGAATCATGAAGCACCGCATCGTTGTTCTCGGGGCCGGATACGCCGGGGCCTTCAGCGCCGGTTTCCTTGCCCGCCAGTTGCACGGCGACGACGTCGAGATCACCGTCGTCAATGCCGAACCGGACTTCGTAGAGCGGTTGCGGCTGCATCAGCTCGCCGCCGGACACGACCTGCCGCATCGTCCGCTGACCGAGGTCTTCGCCGGCACCGGCCTCCGGTTGCGGGTGGCCAGGGTGACCGCCCTCGACGTCGACCGGCGGCGGGCTACCCTCGACGACGGCGGCCACCTCGGCTACGACACCCTGCTCTACACGCTCGGCAGCACCATCGCCGACCACGGCATCCCCGGCGTCGCCGAACACGCCTACAACGTGGCCGGACGACCCTCGGCGCTGCGACTACGCGCCCGCCTCGACGACTTGGGGGCGCACGGTGACGTGCTGGTCGTCGGCGGAAACCTCACCGCCATCGAGGCCGCGACGGAGATCGCCGAGGCCCGTCCCGGCCTGCGGGTCACTCTCGCCACCAGCGGCGAGGTGGGCGGTTGGCTCGGGCCGAAAGCGCGCAGGCATCTGCTGCGAGCCTTCGACCGGCTCGGCATCGCCGTGCACGAGCACACCACGGTCGAGCGCGTCGAACAGAGCGCGGCGTTCGCGGCCGACGGCACCGCCTTCGTCTCCGACGCGACGGTGTGGGCGGCCGGATTCGCCGTCCATCCGATCGCCGCCGCCAGTGGGCTCGCGGTGGAACCCAACGGGCAGATCACCGCGGATCGCGAGCTGCGGTCGGTGTCGCACCCGAACGTGTTCGTCGCGGGCGACAGCGCGTTCGTCATCGGCGGGAACGGTCAGCCGCTGCCGATGTCGTGCGCGTCGGCCGGGTTCACCGGACAGCAGGCCACGGCGACGATCATCGGCGAGCTCACCGGACGCGCGATCAAGCGGACCTCGCTGAGCTACGTCGGCAACCACGTGAGCCTCGGACGCAAGGACGCGATCTTCCAGTTCGTCGACGGCGATGCCCGCGCCAAGCCGGGCGCACTGTGCGGCAGGCCCGCCGCCTGGGTGAAGTCGGCCATCGTGGGGACCAGCGGCTGGGCGATCAGCCACCCGACGTTCGGCAAGCTCGACCACCACTACCGTGCGGCCGCGGGCGCACCGTCGCGCGGGGTCCTCGCCGCCTAGAGTCGTGCTCATGGACACCGCGACCGTCGCGCGTTTCGAGGCCAACCGCGACCGGTTGGCCTCGCTCGCGTACCGCCTGCTCGGGTCGGCCGCCGATGCCGAGGACACGGTGCAGGACGCCTTTCTGCGGTGGCAGGCCGCGGATCGCGACCATGTCGAGGTACCCGAGGCCTGGCTCACCAAGATCGTCACCAATCTGGCTCTCGACCGTCTGCGCTCCGCCAAAGTGCGTCGCGAACGGGCGGTGGGCGCGTGGATGCCCGAACCGCTGCTCGACGGCGACCCCATGCTCGGGCCCGCCGACACCGCCGAACAACGCGAGTCGGTGACGCTGGCGGTGCTCATGCTGCTCGAACAGCTGACACCGGTGGAACGCGCCGTTTATGTTCTGCGCGAAGCGTTCTCCTACAGCCATGCCGAGATCGCCGACATTCTCGGCATCAGCGAATCGGCCAGTCAGCAGCACGCGCATCGCGCCAAGCGCCGGATCACCGCCGCCCGCAACGGAACCGGCACCGACCATGTAGCGGCGCGACGCATCGTGGAGGCGTTCGTCGCGGCCGCGTCGTCGGGGCGCACCGAACAGCTCGTCGCCCTGCTCACCGCCGACGCCACGGGCACTTCCGACGGTGTGGGCGGAACCGCCCGCAAGCTCGTGCGGTTCAGCGGCCCATCGCGGCTGGCGATCGCCATGCGGGCGGGTTTACGGCCCGACACGATCAGACGCCACCTCGACGGTCGCGTGCCTGATCTCCACGCCGCCCTGGTCAACGGCTGCCCGGCCCTCGTGTTCACGCTCGACGACCGGATCCTCGGCATGGCGATCATGGAGGTACGCGACGACCGGATCGCGGGTCTGCGCGCCATCGCCAACCCGGCCCGGTTGGCCCGTTTCGCCCAGCGGTGGCAGCGCACCGACCACGACAGCCCACTCATCGAGGCTTGGTAGACCCGCTGGTGATCTGAGTCACATCGTGTCAGGATCTTCGCCCGTGCGGTGTCTTGTGCTCGAACCCCTCGGAGCGAAGGAGACACCATGAACACCAACCACGTGGTCGTGATCGGCGGCGGATACGCCGGGGTGATGGCGGCCAATCGGCTCAGCGCGCGCCAGGACGTGCGGATCACCGTGATCAACCCACGCCCCGTCTTCGTACCCCGGCTGCGCCTGCATCAGCTGGTCGGTGGAACCCACGACGCGATCGTCGACTACCGCGACGTGCTGGCCGAGGGTGTCTCGCTGGTCGTCGACAGTGTCACCGGGATCGATGCGGGCGCCCGCCGCGTCGCCCTGGCCGACGGCGCGGACCTCGACTTCGACTACCTCGTCTACGCCGCCGGTAGCGGCGCCGCGGAACCGCAGGTGCCCGGTGCCGCCGAATTCGCCTATCCCGTCGCCACTTTGGAGGCAGCGCAGCGGTTGCGGTCGATCCTGTTCGACCGGGCGATGTCGGCGCCGGTGACCGTGGTCGGCGGCGGCCCCACCGGGATCGAGACCGCGACCGAACTCGCCGAACAGGGCCGTTCGGTCACCCTGGTCTGCGGCGGCACGCTCGGCCCGTACCTGCATCCCCGGGCTCGGCGGACCGCCCGCAAGTACCTGACGAAACTGGGTGTCGGATTGCTCGAAGGCCCCGAATCGCTCGTCACCGAGGTAACGCAGACGTCGGTGCGGCTGGCGACCGGAACGGCCCTGCCCAGCGAGATCACCATCTGGGCAGCGGGTTTCGGGATACCGCAACTGGCGGCGCACAGTGGACTGCGTACCGATGCCGCCGGGCGGCTGCTCACCGACGAGTCCCTGACCAGCGTCGACGACGACCGGATCGTCGCGGCCGGTGACTCGTCGGCGCCCTCGGACCTGCCGTTCCGGATGAGCGCCTATGTGGCCGGTTGCCTCGGCGCGCACGCCGCCGACACCATCGCGCACCGCATCGACGGGACCGAACCCACCTCGATCGACCTGGCCTTCCAGGCCATGTGCATCAGCTTCGGCCGCCGAGCGGGAATCTTCCAGCTCGGCCACAAGGACGACACCGCGATGGGCCTGTACTTCACCGGCCCGGCCGGTCGCGCGCTCAAGGAGTTCTCGTGCGCGGCGAGCGTGAAGCACCTGGTCACCGAGGCGAACAAGCCCGGCTCGCATTCCTGGCCGAAGGACGGCAAACACCGTCCACAGGTGTTGCGCGACCGCCGCGCCGCGATCACCACAGCCTGAGCCACGGACAGGAGAACCGACGATGACCACTCCCGTCGACGCGACGGAAACCTTTGTGCAGCATCGCAATCTGCTGTTCACGGTGGCCTACGAGATGCTCGGCTCGGCGGCCGACGCCGAGGACGTACTGCAGGAGACCTGGCTGCGGTGGGTGAAGGCCGACCTGGAGCAGGTGACGGACCGGCGCGCGTATCTGGTGCGCATCACCACCCGCCAGGCGCTGAACCGGTTGCGCTCGCTCAAGCGGCGACGGGAGTCCTATGTCGGTTCGTGGCTGCCGGAACCGCTGCTCACCGCACCGGACGTCGCCGCCGATGTCGAACTCGCCGACAGCGTGTCGATGGGATTGATGCTGGTGCTCGAGACGTTGACCCCGACCGAACGCGCGGTGTTCGTGCTGCACGAGGCGTTCGGCATCAGCTACGCCGAGATCGCGGCGGCGGTCGACAAGTCGCCCGCCGCCGTGCACCAGATCGCCAGTCGCGCCCGCCGGCACGTGGAGGAACGCAGGCCACGGCGCACGGTGAGCGCGCAGCAGGCCGAAGCGACGATCGAAGCGTTCCAGCGAGCGCTGGAGACCCGTGACCTGCAAGGATTGCTCGATGTCCTCGCCCCGGACGTGGTTGCCGTCAGCGACGGAGGCGGGATCAAGCAGGCCAACCCGCGCCCGGTTGTCGGCGCCGACAAGGTGTCGCGCTTCATCGTCGGCGGCCTCACCAAGCACGCTGTCGACCTCGTCGTGGAGCCGACGCTGGTCAACGGCGGACCCGCGCTCGCGGTGTCCATCGACGGCGAGCGCGACGGTGTGCTCGCCGTACGCGTCGAGGACGACCGGATCACCGGCATCTACTACGTGCGCAACCCGCAGAAGCTGACGCACATCGACGCGACGACCCCGCTCACTCTGCGATGAGATGCACGTAGGCGTCGCCGCGCCGGGTGCTCAGTGCGGTGGCACGGTGCACGGATTCCTGCCGCAGCATGCACCCATCCACGACTCCCCCACACACGAATAGTGTGGCGGGCGGGTCGGCACCGCACTACCCGCACCACCCACTCCCTGGAGCCGGCCCGCCCGCTTTCGTTCTCGCGTGTTTTCGCACTCGCCGTGGGGGTACGCGGCGAACATCCAGCCCTTCTCTGTGAGGAGTGCGATGTCCGCCGACGATCGTTCGACCAGGCCGGCTCCAGCCGCGGCTCTCGCCCGCGCGCACGGCGCCTTCAACGTTGTCGGCGGCGTATGGCCGCTCCTCAGCAGACGCAGCTTCGAGGCGATCTTCGGCCAGAAGTACGACCGCTGGCTGCAGTTCACCGTCGCGGGACTGCTCGCGGGCAACGGCCTCGTGCAGCTGACGGCAGCGCGCACACCGGCAGGTCTGGCAAGCGCACGTCGGCTCGGTCTCACCACAGCGGGATGGTTGCTGACGATCGACTTGATCTATGTCCCCAAGGGCACGATCCGCAAGACCTACCTCATCGACGCGGCGATGGAGATCGGCTGGCTCGCCGCCTGGCAAGGGCGTTACGGCAGGATCGAATCGACGTAGCCGCCGTCGACGCGCAGGGCTCCGCCGGTCGTCGCCGATGCCAGCGGCGAACTCAGGTACACGACCATGTTCGCGATTTCCGACGGTTCGATCAGCCGCTGGATCAGGGACTGCGGGCGGTGCACGCGCATGAACTCGCGCTGCGCCTGGTCCCACGGCAACGACCGGTCGACCAGCTGGTACACGAACTCCTCCACGCCACCGGTGTGGGTGGGTCCGGCGATCACCGAATTCACCGTGACCCCGGTCCCCGCAGCATCTTTGGCGAAGCCACGGGTCACCGCGAGCAGCGCGGTCTTGGATACGCCGTAGTGGATCATCTCGGCGGGAGTGACCACGGCGGAATCGCTGGCGATCTGCAGGGCGCGACCCCACCCGCGCTCGGTCATGCCGGGCAGGTACGCCCGGATCAGCCGCACCGCCGACAACACATTCACCTCGAAGAACGACCGCCACTGCGCGTCGGTGATCTCGCGCGCGGGCACCGCCTCGAAGATGCCGAGGTTGTTCACCAGAATGTCGACGTCGGGCAGTTCGCGCAGCAGCTGCTCGACTCCCTCCTCGGTGGTGACATCGGCGGCGACACCGAGCGCGTCCCCACCGGTAGCGCGTATGTCGGCGACCGCCGCGTCCACCCGGTCGGCGGTGCGCCCGTTGACCACCACGCGGGCACCCGCGTCGGCGAGACCCTGTGCGATGGCCGCGCCGATGCCCTGGGTGGAGCCGGTGACCAACGCTGTCTTCCCGGTCAGATCGATTCGCACGCGCACCACTTCCTCAGAACGGTCCGGCGGCCACCGGACTCCGACAAGAAAGAACGCCGTGTGCACCTTATCCCCGTATCGGCGTCGCCACCCGACAGCACCGGCGCCGATTTCGCGGCCGAGTTCCTCGAACGACACGGCATCACCGACGCCCGGGTAGAAACGGTGTGGGACGCCATCGCGGGACACACCTCCGGCTTCAGCGACTCACCGGTCTTCCGTAGGCGCAGACCGGCCGAGATCTGGATCGCGGTGGAGGGCATCGGCATCGACATCGGTGGCGGCCCCGGGGATCTGCCGCCCGGCTACGCCGACGCCGTGCACGCCGCCTACCCGCGCCGCGGCGGAACCCCGGCGATCACCACGATCATGGAGGACCAGATCCTCGCGAACCCCGAAAGGCGTTCCAGGCCAGCCTCGGAACCGAGCTCGTGCGCCTGCACCACCCGGAGGTGCCGTTGCCGAACTGGGACAACCTGATGAGCCACAGCAGCTGGCAGGACTGACCCCCGACCGGGCAGGGCTGAGGCGACGGGGCGGCCACTTCGCGTCGGAATCTGCGGATCTGGTGGCCTCGGGGAAGGTCAGTCGGGGACGTCGGTTTCTTGGAGGGTCGACCAGCGCAATGATTCCCGCTCCGACCGCAGAACCGCGAGCACACGGCGTCGCGAAACCGTGCCCGCATGGTGGTGTGATTCCAGGAAGCGGACCACCGTGACGGCACCGTCACTCGACAGCACTTCGATCTCGCTGATGGCGATGCGCAACCCCGGCTGGGCATTACGCGCCGCGCGCAGCCCGGTCAGCAATTCGTCGCGGTGCAGGACCTGACCCGTTGTCGTCACCATGGAGAACGAAGGATCCTGCGCTGCGGCGAAGCGGTCGAAGACCGAATCCGGTGCCTCGGACCCGAGCCAGGCGGCCAGGTCGTCGTGCAGCGCTTGTATCGCATCCTCGAGATCCACGCTCAGTCCTCTCCTCACGATCACTGCCGTGCTCGGTCCACGAACTGCCCCGTGCGGCAAGGGCATTCAGGTCCATCCTATGGTCCTAGGGTGCGGGCCCAGGACGTCAGGGCGGCGAAGTCGTCCTCGACGAGACCGGCGGCCGGGTGGACGAATCGCAGGAGGGCGGGTGCGGCGTGGCGGGCATTGATGTACCGGCGATCCGGTGTCGTGATGTCGTCGTCGACCCAGGCGAACGGTCTACCCGCCGCGTGTTCGACCAGTTCGGCGGTCTTCCAGAACGTCCCCTCCGGACCCTGGCACCCGGGCGATTTCCACTCGACCACCGGTAACTCCGGCAAGCCGAGGACCGGGGCGATGTGGGTGTTCGCGTCGTGCTCCCATGTTGTCGCCCACCACAATTCGAAGTCCTCCGCCAGCTCGGTCAAGGTGCGGCCATGTGACGGGTTCAACCACACCCGCAATGGCTTCACCCGCCGCACGGGGATGTCGCGGTGCCGCGCGATCCACGACTGCGGCAGCAACCGGTGCGTCTCGTACCCACGCGGACGTTGCTCCGGTTTCGCGCGGTACGGGTTGAGCGGACCGTCGACATCGAGGTAGAGCAGGGGGCGGTCGACCATTGTCGCGTTCCCCGTCCCGCCGATTGCGAATCCTCTTGCCCGACAGCTTATCCGCTGCGTTCGGAGTGCGGTTGCTCGTCCTCTCCTTCGGCCTGACTCGGCTGCGGGGTGAAGCGGTCGGGTGGCTGGATCATTTCCGGGTCGGCGTCCGGGTCCTCGGCGGGGTCGTAGCGGTCACCGGACGGTTCCTTCGACGCGTGCATCAGGTCCTCCTTTCCTCTGCATCGCGCCTACCCGGTGTGGGGGCGGGAAAACGGCGAGCTCAGGCCGGCAAGGCGATCAGTTCGGCGAGGTGGGCGCGGTGCGTACCTGCCGTGCCGAAGGCGATCTGATCGGCCTTGGCTCGTTTGAGGTAGAGGTGGGTCGGGTGTTCCCAGGTCATACCCATGCCACCGTGCAGTTGCACCGCTTCCTCGGCCGCGAGCACGGCCAGGTCACTGCAATAGGCCTGCGCGACACCCGCCGCCACGGGGGCATCGGGGTCGGCGGCGGCGAGCGTGGCCGCGGCGTAGCGGGCGGTGGCGGTCGCCGATTCCACGCCCGTGTAGAGGTCGGCGAGCCGGTGCTTGATCGCCTGGAAGCCGCCGACCACCCGGCCGAACTGACGGCGTTCCTTCAGGTAGGCCACGGTTTCCTCGAGACACCACCGCGCCGACCCGCACTGTTCCGACGCCAGCAGCCCGGAACCGGCGAGCAGGGCGCGGCGAACTGCGGCTTCGCCGTCGGCGACGAGCGGCTGTCCCGCGAACCCGTCGAAGGTGATATCGGCGAGCTGACGGGTCATATCCAGCGACGCCACCGGGGTGATCCGTGCGGCGTCGGCCGCGACCGCGTGCAGTGCGATGCCCTCCGGACCGGCAACAGGAACCAGCAGAACATCCGCCTCGAGCGCCCCAGCGACACTGGTGACGGTGCCACCGTCGGCGACGGCCGGAATCGGCGCATGCGCGGCCGTGGAGAACGGAACGACAAGGGCTGCGGTCCGCTCCCCTGCCGCGAGCTCACCGAGCAACGAGCTAGCCGAGCCGAGCAGTGCGGTGGTGGCCACGACGGAACTGGTGAGGAACGGTACCGGTGCGACGAAACGCCCGAGCTCCTCGAGCACCACCGCGGCCTCCCGCGCCGACGCCCCCGCACCGCCGTGCTCCTCGGGGACGAGCAACCCCGCGAGACCCAGGTCGACAGCGATGTTCTTCCACAGCCCCGCGACCAGCGACCGGTCGCCGTCGTAGAGTGCGGTCACCGACGACGGGTCGCAGTGGGCGCTCAGCACTGCGCGCACGGTGGCGCGCAGGTCGTCCTCGACATCGGTGTAGAGCAGGTTCAGCTCGGTCATCGGGCGACCTCCTTCCAGGGGCGGTCCTTGTCGGTGCGCGCCTCGGCGGGCAACCCGAGAATGCGTTCGGCGACGATATTGCGCAGGATCTCCGAGGTGCCGCCCTCGATGGAATTGCCCTTCGCCCGCAGGTACCGGTAGCCGGCGTCGCGGCCGGTGAAGTCGACGTGATCGGGTCGGACCATGGTCCAGTCCGAATAGCGAAGGCCCTGCTCACCGAGCACCTCCACCTCCAGGCCGGACAGCTGCTGGGCCACGCGGGCGAAGATCAATTTCATCGCCGACCCCTCCGGGCCCGGCATACCCTTTGCCAGTTTCTGCTGCAACCGCACACCGGTCTGCCTGGCCACCTCGGCATCGACCCACAGCCGCAGGAGCCGATCGTGCAGCTCGGGGGTGCGCAGGTCGGGATTGTCGCGCCAGGTCCGGCTCACCACCCCGATCATTCCGGTCTCCCGGGCGGTGTCGCGGCCGCCGATCGCCACCCGCTCGGTGTTGAGCGTGGTGTTGGCGACCCGCCACCCGTCGCCCTCGGCGCCGAGGCGCTGGGTATCGGGAACCCTTGCCTCGGTGAGGAATACCTCGTTGAACTCGGCCTCACCGGTGATCTGGCGCAGCGGCCGCACCTCGACGCCGGGCTGGGTCATGTCGATGAGGAAGAACGTCAGGCCGCGGTGCTTGGGCACGCCCGGGTCGGTGCGGGCGAGCAGGATCGCGAACTGCGCCAGGTGAGCGCTCGACGTCCACACCTTCTGCCCGTCGACCACCCACTCGTCGCCGTCACGGACCGCGCGGGTGCTCACATTCGCCAGGTCCGATCCGGCGCCCGGTTCGCTGAACAGCTGGCACCAGATCTCCTCGCCCGTCCACAACGGACGCAGGAACCGCCGCTTCTGTTCCTCGGTACCGCACGCGAGGATCGTCGGCGCCGCCATGCCGAGGCCGATGGTGTTGGCGCCCGGGTTGTTGTCGGGCGCACCGGCTTCGGCGAACAGCCGCTGTACCTCGTCCTGCCATTCCCGGGGCAGCCCGAGCCCGCCCTGACCGGCCGGGTAGTGCACCCAGGCCAATCCCGCGTCGAAGCGCGCGCGCAGGAATTCCAGGCGGTCGGTGGTGTCCGGATCGTTGGCGGCGAGGAATTCCGCTACGGCACGGTGCAATTCGTCGCGCGTCACCGGGCCTCCCGCTGCTTGCGCAGCTCGCTCTTGGCCAACGCGTTCTTGTGTACTTCGTCGGGACCGTCGGCGAAACGCAGCGTGCGGATACCGGCGTAAGCGGCGGCGAGGGGGAAGTCCTGGGACAGCCCGCCCGCACCGTGCACCTGGATCGCCTTGTCCAGAATCCACTGCACCGTGGCCGGGGTGGCGATCTTGATGGCCTGGATCTCGGTGTGCGCGCCCTTGTTTCCGACGGTGTCCATCAGCCATGCGGTCTTGAGGACGAGCAGCCGCAGTTGCTCGAGCCGCACCCGCGACTCGGCGATCCAATCCCGGATCACGCCCTGGTCGGCGAGCGGCCTGCCGAACGCCACCCGGTCCTCGGCTCGCGCGCACATCAGTTCCACGGCGCGCTCGGCGACACCGATGGAGCGCATGCAGTGGTGGATGCGGCCCGGCCCCAGCCGTGCCTGGGCGATGGCGAAACCGGCGCCCTCCACCCCGATCAGGTTCGACGCGGGCACACGCGCGTCGGTGAACGTCATCTCGGCGTGGCCACCGTGGTCGTGGTCGTCGTAGCCGAAAACCTCCATGCCCCGGTGGATTTCGACGCCGGGGGTGTCACGGGGCACGAGGATCATCGACTGCTGCTGGTGCCTGCTCGCGGACGGGTCGGTCTTGCCCATCACGATGAAGATGCGGCAGTTGGGGTTCATCGCCCCGGTGATCCACCATTTGCGCCCGTTGAGCACGTAGTCGTCACCGTCGCGTTCGATGCGGGTGGCGATATTGGTGGCGTCCGAGGACGCCACATCCGGTTCGGTCATGGCGAACGCCGAGCGGATGGTCCCGTCGAGCAGCGGCTCGAGCCACTGTTTGCGCTGTTCCTCGGTGCCGAACTGGGCGAGTACCTCCATATTGCCGGTGTCGGGCGCGGCGCAGTTGAACACGGCGGGCGCGAGTCCCGCACTGCGCCCGGTGATCTCGGCCAGCGGCGCGTACTGCAGATTCGTCAGACCCGCGCCGTGTTCGCCCGGAAGGAACAGATTCCACAGCCCACGGCTTCGTGCCTCGGCGCGCAGTTCCGCCAGCACGGGAACCGAGTCCCAGGCCCAGCGGTTGTCCAGCTGCCCGAGCTGCGCACGGAATACCGCTTCGGCCGGATAGACGTGGCTGTCCATGAAGTCGAGCAGCGTGGCGCGCAGTTCTTCGGTGCGCGCGTCGTAGGCGAAGTCCATCAGGAATGCTCCTTCAGTGCGGTGAGGCCGGTTTCCAGCAGGGGCTCGATCGCCGAACCGATGACATCGAAGCCCTCGCCGACAGTCTGGCCCCGCAGGTAGCGGAAGTGGATGCCTTCCAGGATCGCGGCGAGTTTGAACGCGGCGAGCCCGAGGTAGAAGCCGAAGCGGGACATGTCGCGGTCACTGCGGGCGGTGTATCGGGCGATGATCTCGTCCTCGGTGAGGAAGCCGGGCGCCAGCGACGCGTCGGCCACGGCGACCTTGCCGTTCGGCAGGGCGGCGAGGCGGCCGTAGACGACCATCAGGGCCAGATCGGTGAGCGGGTCGCCCAGAGTCGCCATCTCCCAGTCGATGACGGCCGCGAGCCGGTCGGAGTCGTCGACGAGGACATTGTCGAGGCGGTAGTCACCGTGCACGATGCCAGCCGCCGACTCGACGGGGACGTCGGCGGCCAGACGCGCGTGCAGTTCGGTGGCCAGCGGCAGGTCACGGGTATGGGAGGCATCGAGTTGCTGCTTCCATCGACGCACCTGCCGTTCGAGGAATCCCTCCGGCCTGCCGAAATCGGCCAGTCCGACGGCCGCCGGGTCGACGGCGTGCAAGTCGGCGAGGGTGTCGACCAGGGCGGCCGAGATGCGCTGTGTCCGTTCCGGTCCCAGCTCGGCCAGGGCGGCCGCGTCCCGATAGGGCGTGCCCTCGACCCGTTCCATGACGTAGAACGGCGCACCGAGCACG
Source organism: Nocardia rosealba (assembly GCF_020216065.1). GTDB lineage: Bacteria > Actinomycetota > Actinomycetes > Mycobacteriales > Mycobacteriaceae > Nocardia > Nocardia rosealba. The sequence goes on along the minus strand of NZ_JAIWNA010000002.1, from coordinate 682,341 downwards.
TCGGTGTCCTCGCACAGCCCGTACATGGCAGGCACGGGTACCGAGGTCGGCGCGAGCGCGGCCATCACCCGGTACTCGCGGGCCATGTCGTGCGCGGTGGCCAGCACGTGCCCGAGCGGCGGGCGCCGCACGATCCACGACGACGCACCGTCGGTCACCGTGTAGGTGAGATTGGACTTGCCGCCGGCGATGAGCGTGGCGTCGAGGTCGGTGCCGACGCCGGGCAGCGTGGCCCGCAGCCAGTGCCCGAAGCGGTCGAGATCCAGACCGGGCACGGTCATTTCGCGACCGCCAGGGTGACCGTCTCCACCACACACACCGGCTTCTCACCGCCCTCGCGCTCGACGACGACGGTGTTGGTGATCAGGTGCCCACCGCCACCCGGCGCCACCGACCGCAACTCGAGACCCGCGCGCAGCCGCGACCCGACGGGCACGGGCGCCGGGAAGCGCACCTTGTTGGAGCCGTAGTTCACCGCCATCGCCAGGCCCTCGATCCGATACACCTGGGCGACGAGCATCGGGACCAGCGACAATGTCAGATACCCGTGGGCGATCGTCGTTCCGAAGGGCCCTTCGGCCGCGCGTACGGGGTCGACGTGGATCCACTGGTGGTCACCGGTCGCGTCGGCGAAGGTGTCGATCTGCTCCTGGGTCACCGTGTGCCACCCGGAGTAGCCGAGATGGGTGCCGACTGCCGCCTCCAGCTCGGCGATCCCCTGGAATGCCCTCATGCCTTCGGCCCGCCCGCCACGTACAGCACCTGCCCGGACACGAAGCCCGCGCCTTCGCTGACGAAGAACGACACGGCATGCGCGATATCGTCGGGCACCCCGGTGCGCGCCACCGGGATCTGCGACGCCACACCGGCTTTGAAATCCTCGAACGGAACTCCGAGCCGCTCGGCGGTCGCAGCGGTCATCTCGGTCTCGATGAAACCCGGGGCGATGGCGTTCGCGGTGACCCCGAACTTGCCAAGTTCCAGGGCCAGCGTCTTGGTGAAGCCCTGCACACCCGCCTTCGCGGCCGAGTAGTTGGCCTGGCCGCGGTTACCCAGCGCCGAGGTGCTCGACAGGTTGACGATGCGGCCGAACTTCGCCTCGGTCATGTGCTTCTGGACCGCGCGGGTCATCAGGAACGCCCCGCGCAGGTGCACGTTCATCACCGTGTCCCAGTCGTCGGTGCTCATCCGGAACAGCATGTTGTCGCGGATGACACCCGCGTTGTTGACCAGCACGGTCGGCGCACCGAGCTCGGCGACGATCCGCTCGACGGCCGACTCCACCGCGGCCTCGACCGCGACATTCGCCCCGACCGCGAGGGCCCGGCCACCGGCGGCCTCGATCTCGGCGACGACCGGCTTGCAGGCGTCCTCGTCGAGATCGAGGACGGCCACCGCCATCCCGTCGGCGGCGAGCTTCTTCGCGACGGCGGCACCGATTCCCCGGGCGGCGCCGGTGACGACAGCGGTTCTCGTCGTGTTCATAGTCTTCTCCTGAAAGTCTTGCGGCACAGTGTTTTACAATCCGCCGGTCAAGGTCACGCCACCGTCGACGACGAGCAGCTGACCAGTGACCCATGCGGCGTCGGGCGAGAGCAGAAACGTCACGGCACCGGCGATGTCCTCGGGCACACCGAGCCGCTTCATCGGGTAGGTATCGGCCACCTGCTTTTCGCGGCCTTCGTACAGCGCGGTGGCGAATTTCGTCTTCACCACGGCGGGCGCCACCGCGTTGACCCGGATGTCGGGGCCGAGTTCGACCGCGAGTTCCTGGGTGATGTGGATGAGCATCGCTTTGCTCGCACCGTAGAAGCCGATGCCTGGTGCGCTGCGGATCCCCGCGATCGAGGCGACGTTCACCACCGCGCCACCGTGTTCGGCCATCCAGCCCTTGTGGACCTGCTGCGTCCACGAGAGCGCGCCGAGGCAGTTGACCTCGACGATCTTGCGCGCGGCCTCGAGATCGAGGTCGATCATCGGACCGAAGACCGGATTGATGCCGGTGTTGTTGACCAGCAGGTCGGCGCTGCCGAAGGTGGTGATCGCGCGCTCGACGGTGTCGGCCTGGTGCTCGGTGTCGTCGGCGCGACCGGCCACGCCGAGGGCGTGCTCGGGGCCGCCGAGCTGGGCGACCGCCGCGTCGAGCGCGTCCTGTTTGCGGGCGGTGACAACGACTTTCGCGCCGTCGTCGACGAGGCGCTGCGCGATGCCGAGGCCGATGCCACGGCTGGCGCCGGTGACGATCGCGGTCTTGCCCGCGAAACGGCCGGTCACGAGAGCCGCTCCAGCACCATGGCCATACCCTGGCCGCCGCCGACGCACATGGTCTCCAAACCGAACTGCTTGTCGTGGAAACGCAAGGAGTTGATGAGCGTACTCGTGATGCGGGCGCCGGTCATGCCGAACGGATGGCCGACCGCGATCGCGCCACCGTTGACGTTCAGTTTGTCCTCGGGGATGCCGAGTTCGCGAGCCGAGCCGATCACCTGCACCGCGAATGCCTCGTTGATCTCGACCAGGTCGATGTCGTCGATGGTGAGACCGGCACGGCGCAATGCCTGCCGCGACGCCTCGATGGGGCCCAGGCCCATGATCTCCGGCGACAGGCCCGAGACACCGGTGCTGACGATCCGCGCCAGCGGGGTCAGGCCGAGCTCGCGCGCCTTGGTGTCGGACATGATCACCAGGGCGGCGGCGCCGTCGTTGAGCGGGCAGCAGTTGCCCGCGGTGACGGTGCCGTCGGGACGGAAGACCGGCTTCAGCTGACTCACCGCCTCGAGGGTGACACCGGCACGCGGGCCGTCGTCGGCACTGACCACCGTGCCGTCGGGCAGCGTCACCGGGGTGATGTCGGTGGCCCAGAAGCCGTTGGCGATGGCCTTCTCGGCGAGATTCTGCGAGCGGACACCGAATTCGTCCTGTTCGGCGCGGGTGATCCCTGTGTGCTGGGCGACATTCTCGGCGGTCTGCCCCATCGCGATGTACACATCGGGCAGGTCACCGGTCAGGCGCGGGTCCGTCCACACGGGGGCGCCCGCGTCGGCGCGCGCGGTGGTGCGGGCGAGCGCCTCGGCGAAGACGGGGTTCTTGGTGTCGGGCATGCCGTCGGCGCTGCCCTTGCCGAAGCGGCTCACCGTCTCGACTCCGGCCGAGATGAACACGTCGCCCTCGCCCGCCTTGATGGCATGCAGTGCCATTCGCGTGCTCTGCAAGCTCGACGAACAGTAGCGGTTCACCGTGGTCCCGGGCACCGCGTCCAGCCCGGCGAGCACCGCGACCACCCGGGCCATGTTGAAACCGGACTCTCCCGCCGGCTGCCCGCAGCCCAGGACCAGGTCCTCGATCTCGGTGGGGTCGAGGGCGGGTACCTGTGCCAGGGCCGCACGCACCATCTGAACGGTCAGGTCGTCGGGGCGGAGGTCTTTGAGCGACCCCTTGCCCGCCCGACCGATCGGGGAACGAGCGGCGGCGACGATCACGGCTTCCGGCATCGGAGCTCCTTTGCTGAATAAGCGCTTGCTTAGACGCATAGTGCTGTAGATCGCACGCCACCGTCAATAGAACACCGAGCGCGGAGCCTTGTTAGCCACATCACACAGCCCCACCACCGGGCGGAATTCGCCGAGGCGAGATAATGGCCCGGAAATGACCGAAACCATCGAGCCCCGCGGCGACGCCACCCGCGCACGCCTCCTCGAGGCCGCCATCGACGCGTTCGCCGAAAAGGGCTTCAACGGCACGACCACGCGCGATATCGCCTCGGCCGCGGGCATGAGCCCGGCAGCGGTCTACGTGCATCACAAGTCGAAAGAGGAACTGCTCTACGTGATCTCGCGCGCGGGGCACGAGCAGTCACTCGACCTGGTCCGCGCCGCCATCCGGTCCACCGAGGATCCCACGCTCGCCCTGCGCACCGTGGTCCACGATTTCGCGGCACACCATGTGCGCGGCCACACCAGGGCGCGAATCGTGAACTACGAGTTGTCCGCGCTCACCCCCGAGCACTACGCCGAGATCCGGGGTCTGCGCCGACAGATCGATCAGGAGATCCGCGATCTCGTCGAACGCGGCGTGGCGACCGGCGCGTTCGAGGTGCGCGACCCCCGCATGGCCGCGGTCGCCTTGCTCTCGCTCGGTATCGATATCGCCCGCTGGTATCGCGACGGCGGCGACTGGAGCCCCGAAGACATCGCCGAGGGCTACGCGGACATGGCGTTGCGCATCGTCGGCGCGCGCTGACACCGACCCGGTTACGGCCGGCCAGCCGACCGCCTGAGCAGCGGGGTCAGAACGGCTCTCTTTGCGCCCGCACACCGCCACGCCATGATCATCGCGGCGCCCACCCTGGCCAGTAATCCCTTGACGCGCAACGTGAACCACAGGGCGACGACCGAGACGATCACGACCGATGCCGCGACGATGCGCAAGCTGATCGCAGGTTTCGGATCAGCCGTGGGCGTCCCATGCGTCACCCAGCATTTCGGCGACGAGTTCGGGCGAGGCGTCCGCCAGCGTCACCTGCACCGCCGCGAGCTTTCTGCCCCACCACGACTCGGCACACCAGGTGGGTGATTCCGCGACCGCCTCACGAATGCCTTCCTCAGGGAGCATCACGCGCAGGTGTTCGTCGTCGGGAAGGGTCGCGAAAATGGTTCGCCTGCGAAACGAGGGGCGACCGTGGTGGTCTCGTTCGGTCGCGCCCTCGAATCCCAGCGCCAGTAGGCGGGCCTCGTCCGGCGTCATCCCGTGACGGCTCCGTGTGCCGCCGAGCTGACCAGCTTGCGGTACTTGGCGAGCACACCGGTGGTGTATTTGGGGGCCGCGGGTTGCCAGCCGACCTTGCGGGCGGCGAGGTCGGCCGGGTCGATTTCGACATCGAGGCGCCGGTTGGCGACATCGAGGACGATCGGGTCGCCGTCGCGGACGAACGCGATCGGACCGCCGTCGACCGCCTCCGGTGCGACGTGCCCGACGCACAAACCCGTTGTACCGCCGGAAAATCGGCCGTCGGTGAGCAGCAGGACATCTTTGCCGAGGCCAGCGCCCTTGATCGCCCCGGTGATGGCGAGCATTTCGCGCATTCCCGGACCGCCCTTGGGGCCTTCGTTGCGGATGACCACCACATCGCCTGCGACGATGCTGCCGTTCTCCAGCGCGTCCATCGCGGCGCGTTCCCCATCGAACACCCTTGCCGTTCCGGCGAATACATCGGAGTCGAAGCCCGCGCTCTTCACCACCGCCCCTTCGGGAGCCAGCGTGCCGTGCAGGATGGTGAGCCCGCCGGATCGGTGGATGGGCCGGTCGAGCGGCCGGATGACGTCGCCGTCGAGGCCGAGTTCGATGTCGGCGAGGTTCTCGGCCATGGTCTTGCCGGTGACGGTCATGACGTCGCCGTGCAGCAGGCCCGCGTCGAGCAGTGCCTTCATCACGACGGGGATCCCGCCGACCCGGTCCACATCGGTCATCACGTAGCGGCCGAACGGTTTGAGGTCGGCCAGATGCGGCACCTTGTCGCCGACCCGGTTGAAATCGGCGAGGGTGAGGTCCACTCCGGCCTCGCGGGCGATCGCCAGCAGGTGCAGCACCGCGTTGGTCGATCCGCCGAGTGCCATGACCACGGTGATGGCGTTCTCGAAGGCGGGCTTGGTCATGATGTCGCGCGCGGTGATCCCCTTGCGCAGCAACTCGACGACGGCCTCCCCGGACCGGTGCGCGAAGACGTCGCGCCGGCGGTCGGGGGCCGGCGGCGCCGCCGACCCGGGCAGGCTCATGCCGAGCGCTTCGGCTGCCGAGGCCATCGTGTTGGCGGTGTACATGCCGCCGCACGCCCCTTCGCCCGGACAGATCGCGCGCTCGATGCGGTCGACCTCTTCGCGGCTGATGAGTCCCTTGATGCAGGCGCCGACGGCTTCGAAGGCATCGATGATGGTGACGTCCTTGCCGTCGAGATTGCCCGGCAGCGTCGATCCCGCGTAGAGGAACACGCTGGCCAGGTCGAGCCGGGCGGCCGCCATCAGCATGCCGGGCAGGCTCTTGTCGCACCCGGCGAGCAGCACCGACCCGTCGAGGCGCTCGGCCATCATGACCGTCTCGACGGAGTCCGCGATGATCTCGCGGCTGACCAGCGAGAAGTGCATGCCCTCATGCCCCATCGAGATACCGTCGGACACCGAGATGGTCCCGAATTCGAGCGGGTACCCGCCGCCCGCGTGCACGCCTTCCTTCACGGCGTCGGCCAGCCGGTCGAGCGACAGGTTGCACGGGGTGATCTCGTTCCAACTCGACGCCACCCCGATCTGGGGCTTCACCCAGTCCTCGTCCCCCATGCCGACCGCGCGGAGCATGCCGCGGGCGGCTGTCTTCTCGAGCCCGTCGGTGACATCGCGCGAGCGGGGCTTGATATCGAACGATGAATCGGTGTCGGATGCCATGGCCCAAGCCTACGACTCACCAGCGAAAACGCCGACGCCCCGCCCGCGTGGCAATCTCCGGCGGAACTACCGGACAGGTCAGCGCGGTGCGGGGCACTGACCTTCGTAGCGGCTGAGGCCGAGGCCGTTGCTGGATTTGCTGCGGCCGACGGGGCCGTTCTTGGCGGCGCGGACCCAGGTGCCCGCAGTGTCGAGGACGGGCATGCGTTCGCTGAAAGCCCGGCTGTACCTGGTGGTTCCGTCGACGGTGAGGATGCCGTCGCGGACGTCGATGTGGGCGACGGTCGCCCAGAAGGAGTTCTTGCCGTTGCCGATGACGACGGTGATCTGATCCGCGTCGGGACCGGGCAGTCCGTCGGGCCCGGGGCGGCCGTAGCGCACCCGGACACGCGGGCGGCCGAAGGTATCGATGGCACCGGCACCGTTGTCGACGGACTGGTACACGTTGAGCAGCAGGTCACCGTTCTCGGTGGGACGGACGACCACCTGTTCGGTGGCGGGCAGGCCACCGGCCCCGGGGCCCCGGCTGTCGCCCTGGTGGTGGATGTGCGGCCAGATGTTCAGATCGCCCTGGTGCCCCTTCTCACCGCTGACCACGACATAGTCACCGGTGAGTTCGTTGCGGCAGAAGAAGTACACATCCAGGTCGCCGGTGCCGAACTCGGTCGGCTTGCCGTTGCTGTCGTATTTCGCGCCGCGCCCGTCCCATTCGAGGCCGACGGTGAGCACATGGCCCGCACCGCCTTTGCGGAGATCGATGGTGGCCCGCTTGTCCGGCGAATCCTTGGTGAGCACCACATCGACTTTGCGCAGATCGATGGTCGGGTTGTGCTGCGCCGCAACAGGTTGCGGTGAGGTGAGCGCAGGCGCGGAATCCTCCACCGCCTCCTCGTCGACCGTTATTCCGTGCTCGGTCGCGAAGGCCGCGAGACCCGCGCTGTAGCCCTGGCCGATCGCGTCCAGCCGCCACCCGCTCCCCCGCCGGTACAGTGCGACCGCCTGCAGGACGGTCTCGGAATCGAGCCCGGCTGGCGTGAAGCTCAGCGCCTGCCCGCTACCGTTCACCGACACCCGCAGCCCCGCCACCTCACCGAACCGGATACCCTGCGCCTCGGTACTTCCCGCGATGACCACCCGGTGGATCTCGGCCGGAATCGTCGAAAGGTCGACGGAGACAACGGCATCCGATTCGAGCTGGACACCGGGAGCGGACGGGTTGTTGAAGAAGACGAAGTCGGCGTCGGAGCGCACCTTCCCGTCGGCGGTCACCAGGACTGCGGACACGTCGACCGCACCCGCGGGGCCGTCGAGATCCAGGCGAACGGTGTAGCGTCCGTCGGTGAGATCGGTCTTCGATCCCTTCGCCACTTCGACCATCGTCGCACTCATGACGTCCGCTCCTCCACTCGCCGGTCGTCGCCGTCGACGGCGAACAGTCCAACCGTACCGGTCCGCGGCTCCGCGCTGTCCGTTTCACCAGCGACCCCGACCTCGGCGTTGGCTCCGGTCACAAGATGTCACCGCATCGCTGGCAGGCGCGCGGTCGCTGACGTTCACTGATCGATATGGACGTCCGTGAGCTCATCGACCGCAAGTCGGGTCGCCGGGTCTCGGTGGTTGTCCCCGCCCTGGACGACGAGGACACCGTGGCCGGGGTCGTGGCGTCGGTGCGACCACTGCTCGGTGGGCTGATCGACGAACTGATCGTGCTCGACGCCGGCTCGACCGATCACACCGTCGCCCGGGCGAGGGCGGCGGGCGCGGCCGCCTACACCCTCGAGGAGGCGATGCCGGGAGTGCCGCCCAGGCCCGGCAAAGGCGAGGTGGTGTGGCGCTCGCTCGCGGTGGCGACCGGCGATCTGCTGGTCTACCTCGACGCCGACCTCGTGGCACCCGATCCGCTGTTTGTGCCCGCCCTGCTGACCCCCCTGCTCACCGAACCCGGCATCGCGCTGGTGAAGGGCTTCTACCGGCGGCCGATCACCACCGGTGCCCAACTGGACGCCGACGGCGGCGGCCGCGTCACCCAACTGGTCGCGCGACCGCTGCTCACCGCGCTGGCACCTGCACTGGCCGAGATAGTGCAACCCCTGGGCGGCGAATACGCCGTCACCCGGGCCTTCCTCGGCGATGTGCCCCTCGCGGGTGGATACGGCGCCGAGATCGGGATCCTGCTCGACTGCTGGCAACGCCACGGTCTGTCCGCCATCGCCCAGGTCGACCTCGGCATCCGTGTGCACCGCAACCGCCCGACCCACGAACTGGCGGTGATGAGCCGTCAGGTGGTCGCCACCCTCCTCGACCGCCTCGGTATCCGCGACTCCGGCATCGGCCTGGTCCAGTTCCTGCCGAGCGAAACCGGCTGGCGCCGAACACCTTCGGAGGTCAGCCTGGTCGACCGCCCGCCCATGCGACGGGTCGTCACCGCGCACCGCGAGATCGCCTGAGCCCGGACACACCTGTGCCCCGGTCGACGAACCGACCGGGGCACGGGCGATTACGCCGCGACCAACCCGAAGTCGAGCTTCACCAGCTGATCGGCACAGTCGAAGTACCGGTCGTCGTGGGTGATCACGATGACGGTCTTCCCGCGCCGTTTCAGGTCGGTGAGGATCTCGCGGTAGAACACCTCACGGAACCTCGGTTCCTGATCGGCGGCCCACTCGTCGAACACGTAGATCTGCCGGTCCTCGAGCAGCGCGGTGAGCAGCGCCAGGCGTTTGCGCTGCCCCTGCGACAGGTCGACGGTCGACAGGCGCCCGCCCTCCACACTCACCTTGTGCGCGATCTGCAGCTCCTCGAGATACCGCCGCACCTCGGCGTCGATCCCCGGCCGGTCGAAGCCCAGGTAGTCCTCGAACAGATGGAAATCGGTGAACACCGCCGACGAGTTCTGCCGGAACCATTCGATGTTGTCGTGGTCGATCCTCTCCCCGTTGAGCGACAACGACCCCGTGCGCGGCACATACAGACCGGTGATGATCTTGGCCAGCGTCGACTTCCCGCTGCCGTTACCGCCGACGACGAAGGTGATCTGGCCCGGCTCGAAGACCAGGTCGATCGGCCCGAGCCGGAACCCGCCCTCACCGGACTCGTCGAGCTCGGGCGGCGGACCCAAGGGCACCGGACGCACATCGGTGGCGCCGTGGTCGACCCAGTTCTTACCGTTCACATCGGGACCGGCCGAGGGCCGCGCTCCCGGATGCGCCGGATGCGGACCACCGGGATGCCCGTTGCCCCCGCGCGGCGGAACACCGGGACGCGGCGGATGCGCCGGCATCCCGCCCGGGTGTGTGCCGGGCGGTGGTGGCACCGGCGACGGCGCCTCGGAGCGGTACACGTAGGTCACGTCCGACAGTTCGAGCTTGGCCTGTCCCACCGGCGGACGCTCGACGTAGGGCAGTTCGTCCTCGTTGTGCATCGTCGTCATCGACAGGTTCATCGCCCGGATCTTGGCCAGCGCCACGTCACCGCGCAGCAGATCGGGAATGCGGTGCATGAAGTTCTGCATCGGCATCGCCAGGAACGTGGTCACCAGCACGTACCCGAACATCGTCTCGCGCGGCAGGTCGAGCGCCGCGGCGAGGACGAACAGGATCAGGGCCATCGTCGCCAGCTGCAACGCCTGACCGAAACCCTGTGCGTAGGAGAACTTCGACCCGGCGTCGGTGTTCTGGTCGCGCAGGGTGCCCGCCGAACCGAGCAGATGCCGGTCCATGAAGTCGCGGCGGCGGCCACGGTGCAGCTTGAGTTCCTTGATGCCGAGCGTGACGGCCTGGAAGGAGCGCAGCAGCGCGTCCTCGTTCTCCCGAGCCTCACGGTAGATCCCGCGCACCCGCTTGAGAACCATTTCGACACAGGCGATCCCGACGAGGGTACCGGCCACGGTGACCGCGAAGATCGGTCCCGACACCACTGCCAGGAACACGAAGCAACCCACGATGGTCGCCACGTCGACGCAGATCGCCGGAATGGCGGTGACCGCCTGCGACAGCGAACGCACGTCCTCGGTGAGCGTCGCCATCAGGCGATGCATGCCGAGCCGTTCCAGATGTTCCAGTGGAGCGGCGACGATCCCGGAGCTCAGATCGCTGCGCAACCGATAGATGGCATCCTGCGACAGCCGGATCAACAGCACCTGCGACAGCACGCCGCTGACCAGGATCACCAGGCCGGTCAGCACGAATCGGGCGATCAGGTCGTCCGGGGGCGGTTTCGGCGAGACCGCCGCGTTGATCAACGTCACCAGATAGGTGTTGGCGACGCCGCAGATCAGGCCCGCGACCACCACGGCCGCGATCCTGGCCGGCGACAGCGCGGCGAGAAAACGGAGCAATTGCATGATGGACTCTCAGCTGCGGATGACATCGAACACGATGCCCTCGAGGGTGACACCGGGCGCGAACGAGAACGCTACCCCGGTGGAAATCGGTGCCGCCGAATCGGATTCGCGGATCATGCGTTCGAGCACGAAGATCAGCGACACACTCAGCATGTTGCCGTGCTCGGCGAGCACCGCCCAGCTCGGCGCGGCCGACTCCGGCGCGATACCCAACGACCGGGCCGACTCCTCGATGATGCGCGGACCGCCGGGGTGGATCGCCCACAGCTCGACATCGGCCTTGCCGAGACCGTTGCGCGCCAGCACCTGCGTCACCACCGGGTCGACGCCGCGGTAGATGTAGTCGGGCAGGCTCGCCGCGAGCTCGCAGGTGATGCCCGCGTCCTTCACCCCGAGCACGATGCCGTCCTCGGCGTCGTCGAAGAGGTGGCTGAAGCTGTCGCGGATCACGACACTGCCGGGCGCCAGCGGCTGATGCACCTGATTGGCGCCGATCACCACCGCACCGCACCCGTCGCCGAAGAGGCTGTGGGTGATCACGTCGTTGACGTCGTCGTCGAAAACCGCGTTGACCGAACTCAATTCGATGCACAGCACCATCGACTTCTTGTCCGGATGGGCTCGCACGAAGTCGACGGCGGTCCGGATGCCGTTCATCGCGGCGGCGCAGCCCATGAAGTTCACGATCATCCGGTTGACCGTCGGCGAGAGGCCGAGTTCCTTGACGACCGCGACGTCCACACCCGGGGCGATGAATCCGGTGCTGGTCACGAAGATCAGCTGACCGATGTCCTCGGCCGGGTTCGCCAAGCCGGCCACGGCGCGGCGCGCCACGTCGACCGCCAGCGGGGCCGCGTGCTCGAAGAAAAGATTCATCCGCTCCCGGATGGTGCCGGGGCGCCTGCTGAACTCGAGGAAATCGGGAGCGAGTGGATCGATCGCCAGATGTCGGGTGTCGATCCTGGTCTTCTCGTAGATCCGTGGAATGCGCTGCCGCTGAACGGGATCGGAGAACAGTTCCGCCACGCGTCCGGCGTTGACGGCCTGCTCGATCACTCGCCGCGGCGAGCCCGTCGCCACGGCCTCGATCACACCGACGGTGGTGGGCGGCGTCGGAGGTAGCAGATCGTGCCCGCGATCGACGTCGGCCGTCTTCAGCGGACCGTGTGGTCGACGCACACCTTCATCAATGGAAACAGACACGGGCACAATTCCTTTCGAGACAGAGAAGACGTGGCAGCGGCCGGGTCAGACGGTTCCGATGCCGGTGAAGCCCTGCACCGTGTAGGTGACGCAGGTCTTCAGCGCTGTGGGTGCGCAGTGTTCACGCACCAGTCCCCACCGGTTCTGCTTGGCCTCGTCCGAGGGCGCGAGCAGATAGGTCCGGCACAGCTTGGGAAGTCGATCACCGAAGAAGCTCTTCGCGGGCAGCCACTGCACCCCGAATTTCGCGGCTTCCTCACGCACCACGTCCTCGGTGGCGATATTGGCGAAACCGCTGCGCTGGAACGGAAGAACGTGATGGACGCGGTGCGAGCTCAAGCCCGCCGACAGGAAGCAGTCGACGTACTTGTTGCCCACCACGGTCAGGTCGTAGGCCTGTTCGAGCTGGTTGACACCCCAGTCCTCGGTCTCGGTGTGCAGTTCCTCGGTCGGCACCTCGAAGTCGTGGCTCGCGACCACCATGAAGGTGCTGATCCACAGGGTGATCACGAATTGCAGTGTCCAGGCGAGCAGGTCGCCCGCGATGGCGAAGGCCACGAACTCGGCGACCAGCAGGAACCGCATGCCGAACGACCCGATGAAGTGCGGCAGCGCACCACGCCAGGTGCCGTACATGTCCTTGATGCCCACCTTGCGGGTGAGCCGGCAGACATCGAGCAGGCGAATGATCATGCCCGTCAACAGATGCCCGAATTTGTGCACGGTGTGGATCGGCACCCGGTACAGGCGCGGGACCTGCATCATCATGGTGAAGACGTTCTTCTTGATGTCGACTTCACTCTGGGTGTGCGGGTGGTGCAGCAGGGCGTGGCCGTCGGCGGTGACGAAAGACAGTGCGACATAGTTCATGTCGAAGGCGTTCACCGCGTACTTGTTCCAGCCCTTCTGCGCGCGGTGGATCGCGTAGTGGCCGAAGCCGGCCAGCGAACTGCGCAGCAGCACCATCGCGATCACGAAGACCGGCAACGGCATCCAGCTGGTGTCGTAGAGCCGCAGGCCCTGCACCGCGATGTAGGCGAAGATCAGGAACGCGACGACGATGTCGAACGCGCGGTCCATGCGCTTCAACCGCGCGGCCAGCTCCGGTTCCTTGATCCGGGCCTTCACCGCGTGCAGCAGGTCGTTCTTGTCGTCGAACTTGTACTTCGGGGTGTCGTCCCAGCTGTTGAAGCCCTCTTTGAAGAGGAAGTCCGGGGCGTTGTTCTTCGGATGGATATCCTCGGGCGTGGCATTACGATTGAGGCTGTAACGCTCGATCATTCGCGCGATTTTTTCCGGATCACGATGGTAGGAACCGATGATCGAGGTGATGTCGCGGTTTTTCGTGCGGCCGATGAAGAATTCACCGCCCGGATGCTTGGAGATCCACTCGCTCAGGTCGTAGGCTTTGCCGTTATACACCCACACGTTGTTGACGGGCGGTCGCCCTCCGGGGCCGGGTGGTGGCGGGAGCTCGCGCTCCTGTTCATCAGGTCGATCATCGATCGTCATCAGTGCTTCCTTCGTGTCCGAACGGCGGTCGATGCGTGTGCCTGCCGACCAGCGTCCCGACACGTATAGTCCTTGCGGCGCCTTGCATCTCGCTGAAAGTTCTCTTATCGAGTGACCCAACGACACACCGGTCCGGGTCGGCGGAGCGGCACGGTGTGCCGGATTCCGCGATCCCGGACCGGTGTGGGCTGTCGGGTGCGTGTGCGGGTGAGGATCAGCCCGCGGGCTTGACGATGTTCACCGGCTTGGCCCAGTTCGACAGGCCGACGGTGACCTCGCCCTGGTCCTTCTTCACCACGGCGCGAACGAGATTGGGGCCCTCACCGGTGGAGGCGGCCTCCGACGGCTTGGTCGAATCCGAGGCGGGCGGGGCGACGTCCTGGATCCACACGGTGATCGGCATGGTTCCGGCGTTCTGGCCGACGCGGGGCACGATCGGGTCGATCACCGCGGCGTCGATGGTGCCGCTGACCTTGACGGTGTTGATGCCGTCGATGACCTCGCGGGCCTCGGCCTTGGGGTTCTGGATGTTGGCGATCACGTTCGCGATGCCCTTGTCCTTGTCCAGGATGACGCCCGGATCGTAGACCTTCTCGGCCGGACCGGCGGGCACGTAGCGACCGCTCACCTCGGTGTAGAGAACCTTGTCCACCACAAGGAATTTCGCCTCGGTGAACGGGTCCTCGGGCTTGATCTTGACCTTCGCCTCACCCATCGCGGCGCCCGTGCCCTGGGTCTCGTTGGTGACGTCGGCCGAGACGGTTTCCACCGGCAGGTCGGGCAGGTTCTTGACGTCGATGTTCAGGTGGACGGTGCGCAGGGTCTGGGTGGTCTTGGCCGACTCCTTCACGATCTGCGCACCGTCGGGCAGAGCGCCGGTCGGCGGAGCCGCGGTGGTGGTCGAGTCGTCGGTCGAGCAGCCGGTGACGAGGGCGGCGCACAGTGCGGCGGCCGCGACGACCGCGGTCACGGCGGACCGGCGACGCGGGGTGCGGTGCGGTGTGATGTCGATCAAGGTTCATCCCCTGGAGATGGTCGTAATTCGCTTGGTGAGGCAGCCGAAGCTGCCGTCGCCTGCGACATACTAAGCAGACCATCGGACATCTCGCGCTCCCCCGCGGTGATCGTACCCGAGGATTGCATTTTCGTGAGTTATCTAGTTGTGCTAACGATTTCGGGCTCGAACAGCTTCGCTGGAGTCCCAGGCGGAACGCGAATGCCCTGCGGGCTGTTACCGATCAGTTCTCGGCAGAGGTGAGGTGTCGGCGACGGTTTGCTTTCGCTCGCCGGACCCGACGCGACGTGGCATCATCTTCGGCCGGATGCCGCGAGGCGAATCACCGGACCGCTTCCGCCGCGACGCCGCGAGGTCGATGACATCGGCCTCATGTGCGGGGCTGCCGTCGCTCGAATGCTGCGGGTCGGTGTCGGCCGACCACGTCCCGGTCTCGGCTTGCAATTCCGCACGGGTGACCGGGCGGGTGGGCGCGGGGTCGTAGACGGGCGGCGAGTACCAGGGCCGACGGCGCGGATCGTTGACATCCTGCGGACTTTGTCGCGGCCGTCTGGGCAGCCGGACGACTTTCGCCGCCTCGCGTTCGCTCGAACCGGAGTTGCCCTCGGTGCCCTTCACATCTTCCTACTTCCGACGCAGCCGCTCGCCCGCGGCACATCGCCCGCATCCCTCACCGGCGACGCCCCGAGCCTACCTCGTCACGATGGCAAGCTCGCGCTCGCGTCTCGCACAAGGCACGTGTTTCCGCACGTCGGCGCATTACCCCGCACAGCTCGCCCTTTTGCGTGTCGAGCCGACGCGCGCGTTCCCCTCCTGCACCGCCAGCAGCAGGGACAGTGTCGCCTCCGATTCCGTGTCCGCCGGCGTGAAGACCTGAATCAAGGGTCCGTCGATGCCCGGCAGCGACTACCTGGGCAGCCGACAGCCCCGAGGATTGTCAGCCCGCTTGGGCGTGTGCTTGCCCCACCAATGCGACGAGTTCCTTTGCTGTTAGGTCGTTCCCCGCGATCGTGTGACGTGAACTCGAGTTATGTGCGGTGCCGTCCGAGTCGTAGACCACTCCACCGCTCTCGCGCACGATGACCGCACCTGCGGCGATGTCCCACGGATTGTTCGACAGAATGACGCATCCGTCCGTGCTGCCGTCGGCCACACAGGCGAGGTCGAAGGCAGCCGATCCGAACATCCTGATCCGCTCGGCGCGAGCGGCCAGCAGCGCCGTCAGCGAAAGTCGTGGACGGTTCCTCTGGGCCGCATCCTGCCCTACGGCATAGTCGCCGATCGAAATGATCGATTTTGAGAGTCGTGATGACGTCCCGACGTGGATACGTTCATCATTCCGATAGGCGCCCATTCCGGAAGCTGCATAGTATTCGCGATGAAACGTAGGCATGCTGATAACGCCGATCATCGGCTCATGGTTTTCGAACAGTGCAAGCGATACGCCGAAGAGTGGTATTCCGTGAATATAGTTAGAGGTTCCGTCTATCGGATCGAGAGCCCAGAAAGAGCTCTCGCCCAAACGGTGGTGTTGATGGTCACCCTCTTCACCGAGGAATGCTATGTGCGGAGCTTCCACGGCGAGAAACCGGCGAATATGTTCCTGTATCGCTACGTCCACATCTGTAACAAAGTCGCGGTCACCTTTCGACGAAACCGAACCCACCTTTTTCGACTCGAGAATCGATACACCGCCGGAGACTGCACGGCGTGCGATATCAAGCAGTGACTCCCTGGTTGTACTCAATTTCGGGTTCCGTTCCCTTTCTCCACATTTCCTCAAATACTGTTGCGAAAGTCTGGAAGGTTCCTTCGACTGCCCTTCTTTTGGACACAAATGTAGGCGATTCAAGGCCGCGAGCGAAAGGCAGGTATGGCTGCATCACGCATATTTCCGAGTCGATAATACACAAATTGAAGCGTACCGGTGCATCGTACACGCGGATTTCAATCCTACCGCCCGTCTCGGTTGTCCGGCTGGACCGAACTCGCTGCAACATATGAATGTTGAGTCTCGTCAGATGCACCAACGCACCTGACGCATGGCCTTCCTCATGTTCTCTTTCGGTGATATTCGACCCGTCCGGGTCGAGGAGCAAGCAGCGTATCGTGGTTCCATCCCGCATCATTCGTCGCACTTCGCTATCCGAACACTGTTGACAAAGGATGTTCAAGGAAAGGCCGGCGAGATCGATCGTTCGGGCTTCACGGAACAGCTCTTGCGGTGGAATCGCTTTCAAGAAGTCGGCGCGTCGCGTGAAGACGCTCTCGATGTCAGAGATTTGGCCGGTGCTGGAACTGGATGGTGGTGCGGCCGTCATCTTATGTGGGGACAGATCGGTCCCCTCCGTGTAACCAGAGAACAACTCTTCGATGCTCCACCCGGGAAACATCTCCTGAAGTACTCGACAATGATGCGGGTACGGCAGGGTCGAAATATTTCCCGACAGCCATCGGTAGAATTGCGCCTTCTTCGGTCCAGCACCGATGGCAGATGAGTCGATCTTCGAGGCTGCTGCGTCGTACTCGCGGTTGAATGCGGAAACCGTCTGGATGTGTCGTTGCTGAAGCAAAGCCTTGAGCACTGTCCCCACGCTATACCCCTCGTCATCCTGCGGCGGTTTGCGCTGATCGTAGCGGAGATGAGCCATAGAAGAAACCAGATTATACAAGCAAGGATGCAGATAAGACAGCGCAGGCGTCGACACCATACCGACCGGGCCGACAAAGTTGACACCGAGTTAGCGCCAACTACCGAAGTCATATGACCGACATCCCGGCTGCTAGCCGAATCTGAACGACACATCGGCCGCAAGGAGGACACGTATGCAGCAGCTCACCAACATCGGTCGCACTGACCTTATACCTGAATTTTTCAGGCGCTTCCGGCACCGATATGGACCGATGACTGACACTCTCGAAACTGATGTTCTCGCTTTGCTTCAGCCGGGCGGGATGTTGACTGCCGACACGATCGCTCACAATCTGAACGCACCGAAGTGGCGTGTCGTCCGCGTACTGAACACCTTGCGGGACAAAGGGGACGCCTTCCGCAACCAGCGCGGGGAGTGGCAGATTTCGGCCGGGAAACGCCGCCCAGAACGGCAGGTGATCCGATGAGCGGCCTCGCTCCGCCAACTCCCACGCGTCAGCCGGCTGTGGCCGACCTTGTGGCGTTGCTCGAGGCGATGCGGGAAGCCGGATGGGTCGCTACAGCACCGAGCCCGATCGAGGGCGCCATGCCAACCGGGGCGATCACCCGGCCCACTGACGCACCGAGTGGTCGCTCATTAACCAAATGCACTCTGCCCATTCGTCATTCGTTGAAACACCCCGCGCGCGATGCGAGTTCTATCGGCGCGTGTGCTCGCTGCCGACCGTGGTCGACCCCGAGACGGGTCGGATAACGATGCGAGCCGGAATGGTCGGCGCAGTGATGATGCCTGCCGATTTGGCACGACGAGTGAAAACCGCACTCGATATCCGTGGGGTCACACCGTTGCCGATCATCGGCCACCCCCGGGCTGGAATGTGGACATTCCTCGTGCGATCGGATATCCGACCTACCAGCGACCCCACCGAGGTCGCCCGGCTTTGGACCGCGCGCGTGGTCGTGATCCGTGAAGGTGACATCGCCTTGCCTTCCCCGGTTCCGGACGCACTGGTGGTCCGTACATGGATCTCACCGGCTATCAGCGCCTTCCGGCCGTCCGGAGCGGTTGTGATCGAATGCGCTCGTGCGTGCCTACCCGGGCGGCGGCACCCCCGATGAACACCGGCGGCAGGTCGCCACACCCTCATGAGCCCGATATCAGGCTTACGGTCCAGTTCGCCAGTGTACGAATAGCTTTCGTGGCTTGCCTGACCGCCGCCTTCGTGTTTGTTCAAGACATCGCCGTCCGCCGGTCTTGCACCGTCGCTGTCGACTCCGGCCGCTGCACCGGACTTCCGCGGCTTCCGAACGAACGCTTGTATCTACTGCCCTGACCTGCACGACCGCACCGAAACACCGACCGATCGAATGGCCTTCGCGCCGCCCCGGTGAGACCACATGACACTCACCCGGCCTGGCAGCACGAAGGCGGCCCCGGAATCGACCCCCGGTAATGCCGCAATCTCCGGGGCCCAAAACTTGCCGACCGCGCAGGAGGAAGCAACAACAAGTGAGCACCACAGACCGCCCACAGCGCGTCATGTGGGACCAGTCCAGTCCCAACAGCGCTCGCGTTCACTCCGCCTTGCTCGGCGGTAAGGACTACTACCCCGCCGATGACGTGATCGCCGAAAAACTTGCGGGCAACAAGATCACGCCCGCGATCACCGAATCCCGCCGATTCGCCCGCCGCGCCGTCACCCATCTCCTGAACCACCACCGGGTCACCCAGTTCGCCGAACTCGGGTGCGGGTTCCCACACACCCCGAATATCCACGACATCGCAGAAGATCACACCAGCAGCGCGCGCACGCTCTACATCGACAACGATCAGCTCGCGGCCAACCACGCCCGCGCCCTGATGGCGGGGCACCACGCCCGCACCGCCGAAGTCGACCTCACCGACACCACCGCCGTAGTCGAGGCCATTGCTACAACCTTCGACATGTCGGCACCGATAGCGTTGATACTGTCCGGCACTGCCGAACTCATCGATGACGCACCGTCGATGATCGCGGCGTTGACCCACGCGCTACCGGCCCCGACCTGGCTGGTGCTCACCCACATCACCGCCGACGTTTTCGGCCACGACATCACATCGGCCGCGCGGGCCCTGCGCGCAGCCGGGATCGCTTACCACCCACGCACGCATGACGACATCGCGTCGATGCTCACCTGCTACCACCTACACACACCAGGGTTGGTCGCCCCGCACCGGTGGCGACCCGAATCAATCGGATCGGACCGCTACGGTCACGCCACCGAACCACTCCACCCCGAAGCGTGGGACCTCAGCGCTTTCGCCGCCATCGGACAGCGGTGTCGGGCATGAGCCGACCCTCGTGAACGCGCGGGTCGCGGCAATAGCGGATGGTTCGACGTGCTACGTGCCGCTGCAGCGCCGCCTAACCTACGACGAATACGGTGTGCGCTCGGCGGCTCCGTGCGCCGTCAGCGATGGTCCGAGGACTGCGCTGCGTGTATCGCGGCTGCGACGGATGAAGCATGGAGATCAACCACCACATCTTTGCCGTCGCGGCGGCCACGTTCAGAGACTGCCAACCCGATCAGTGCCAGCTCCGCAGCGCGGTCGCGTAAAGCGTATTGGTCGGGGGTTTCCTCCCCGATCTCACCGCTTTCGTCTCGATTCCAGGCGGCCACGGCTGCCTCGGCCAACTCGAGGGGCAAACGAACGGAGACCGGCTGAACCCGAGGGGCGATCCATTCGCCAATAGCGGCAAGCACTTTCGAATCGTCGAGGTACCTGGTGTTCGGCTCTTGCCCGGTCATGAATGGGAGCGTATGCAGCTGATCTACAGCGTGTCCAACTTATCCTTTATCCGCCACCACCTCGGGCGATGTCGGCCCAAGCTCGCACATCGGCAACGACCGAATCCACCGCAGCCACGGCTCTGGCCCGGCCACACGTCGTCATAGGTTGACTGCGTCCGTCTCTGTGCGAGGCGATGGCCGCCGACGGGGGCGCTCCCGCAGCCAAGGTGCGACTACATCGGTTTCGGCAGCTGCGTCACCGCAGTGCGTGATGGTCTTTGCCGTGCCCCCAAGACTTGGGGCGGTCTCGAGTCCATGCGCTGCGGTATCTTCCATGCGATCGCCGCACCCTGGTCGGCGCGCAGAGGAAGCACGCCACATGTTCAACAAATCCCTTGCGGCCGCGGCGCTCTCGGTGAGCGCCGCTGCCGTTCTTGCGGCACCGCCCGCCACCGCCGACCCGGTCAACTGGGGCGCCATTTCCCTCAGCGTGTGGGGCAACGTCTACGCGTTTTCGATCAACCACCCGACGGAAGCCGACGCCATCCAAGCCGCCGACCGAGCGTGCAAGGGTCAAGGCATCATCGACTGCCGGATGATGGTGACGTTCGCGAACGGCTGCGGTGCAGTCGTGACGAGTCCGCTCGCGATCGTCGCCGGGTTCCCGATCGTGGGCTTCGGTAAGGGGGCGACCCCGGGAGAGGCATACGCAGACGCCACCCGCAACCTCCCCACCGGCACCGGAAGCGTCGGCTCGTTCGATCGCGAACATGCCTGCACCCAACCTTGATCCAGTTCCAGCACGGTCCTCGGCAAGAGCGATACTCGTGCGCTGGGGTGCTGTAGCGGTGTGAACCGGCCTGGGCGTGCACTATTCGCTCCAACGACGGGGAACCCCTCGAATCAGCCGAAAGTGCACACCCAGACCGGGTCCACTCCTGGCCGCTACGAACAGCGCGGCACGCGGCATGAGCGGATATTCCGCAAGCCTCAACGGTCAAGGCAACGCCTACTGCGGCGGATGCCCGTCGCCTCTCTCTAGCTGATCCGATTGGTATCGGGCTGCGCGAAGCGGGCGATGGCGCGGGCAACCGCCTCACCCATGGTGGGGCTGCCAGTGTGGCCGGAGTCGTCGATGACGTGCAGGCGGGCGTCCGGCCAGACTTTCGCGAGCTCCCACGCAGTTTCGAGTGGGGCGCTGAGATCGAGGCGGCCGTGGATCAGTTCGCCGGGGATTCCGGCCAGCCGCCCGGCCTCGCGCAGCAGCACGCCTTCCTCGAGCCACGCCGCGTGCGCGAAGTAGTGCGTGCAGATCCGGACGAAGGCGAGCATGGCGGTGTCCGGTTTGGCGCTGTACTGCCCGGGGCTTCCCGTGGATTCGTGCGCTATCACCGCGTCCTCCCAGCGACACCACTCGATCGCGGCGCTGCGGCGCACTCCCGGGTCCGGGTGTTCCAGTAGTTGCCGGTAGCCTTCGACCAGATCACCGTCGCCGGACAGCGCGGCCCGGAATCGCTCCCACTCGGCGGGTAGCAGCCGTGCGACACCCAGGTACAGCCAGTCGATTTCGCGGCGGCGGGTACTGGTGACGCCGACCAGCACGATTCCGGTGACCCGCTGCGGGTACCGCTGCGCGTAGGCGAGGATGAGCGTTGAACCCCAGGACCCGCCATACAGCAGCCAGCGGTCGATACTGAGGTGGATGCGCAGCCGTTCCATATCGGCGATCAGGTGCTCGGTGGTGTTCACCGCCATGTCGGTGCCCGGGTCGGCGGCGCTCGGAATGCTCCGTCCGCAACCGCGCTGATCGAACTGCACGATCCGAAAGGCGTTCGGATCGAACGCCTTCCGCGATCGCGGGCTGCTCCCGCTGCCCGGCCCGCCGTGCACCACCAGCGCCGGCCGCCCAGCGGGGTTGCCGCTGGCACACCAGTACACCTGGTTTCCGTCGCCGACCTCGAGCATCCCGTCGGCATACGGCTCGATGGGGGGAAAGGAGGTCGCCACGTTGCCGAGGTTAACTGCAGGGCGGCGGGATCGGGCAGGGGGCTGACGGTTGGCGACGCGTTGAAAGTCCAGACGGACGTCCTGGTTGCTGGTGAGGACGACGAAGTCCGAACTGGAGGAGCGTAGCTGCCCTCCGAGAAACGCCTGATAGAAGCGAGCAAATCGCGCGGGTCTGAGCAATCTACGGTGACGGCGAAAAGCCGTGCGGTAATGGCCGCTTCGACCTTCTTCCATCCGCGTAGCCAGGCAGCCATCCCAAAGGCGCCTCTGCGAGTTATCGGGCTACGACTCGGTTTCAGTCGCACGCAAATCGGCAATACGGTGCGTTGCCTAGCCGCGAAATGCCCACGGCCCGTTTCTCTTCGGCCGTAGCATGTGGTCGGTTCACTCAGTACGCCCAGCGGCATGTGCGTGCGGCGACATGTCGCAGCGGGCTGTGGCGATGCGCAACAGAGCCGCTATCCCACTCGCGCTGTGTCCATCCGCTCTAGATGACTGGGGACTGACCGGGATCAGACATCGCCCCCTAGCCGCCTGCTGGTACCTCCACACATCTGCATTACAGAATGCTTAGACGGGCACGGTGATAGCGATGTGGGCGCAGACGCAGACAGACCATCCGCAGTCCCCGCTTCGAGGAGCTGCTGCGATCCCCGGACATGCAAGCTGGCATCCTTCGCCTGCTCGATATCTATTGCGAAGCAGCCCAACTCGACATCGACCGGACCCGTCGTTGGACACAGTTCGGCGCGGTCCGGGAGGCAATGTGGGGCCGTCGACACGGCGACCCCGACTGGTTGATTCAAGCCACCGACCATCTCGCTGAGGTGCTTATCTGACTCCGAGCCAGCGCACCCGGATATCCGCTCATCGGCAGATGCGGACGTTCGAGACCGCCACAGCCAGCGGCATGGCGGGCGTTCGATATCACTCGAACTGAATTAGTTCGACAAAAACTCACCGACCAAGCGGCGAAGTTCAAGAGCCTGAGCTCCGTTCAGCTGATTTGCCATGGCATCCGCTCGCTGGGCTACGCGCCGTGCCCTGTCCAGCAGTCCGACGTGGTCCGACCAGTAGTCACGGCGAAGCCGCAGCGTGGCAACCAACAGGTCTCCCGGGTAGAAATCGCCCTCCGACAGCGGATTCTCCTCCAGCAGGTCGAGTATCCGAGGCAGGATCGCGACAGTTCCGACGCTCTGTGACACCATAATTCGTAGGTCTTCAATGCTCAGTTCCACGACTGGAACTCGACGCAATTGGTGGACTCTTCGGATCACGTAGGTGGCATCTGGTGCTGGCTCAGGCCAAGCCTCACCCTCGGTTTGTTCTACCGATTGTTGGTCCGACGGGTTGGCAGCCATGCGGACCACCGTATCCAACTCGAGCGCTTCTGCATTCTGCGCTGGTCATCGGCGCTATTGGTCGTTTGGTGGCCGCACGCCCATTCGGCATGTCAGGACATTCTCGACCGTGTCATCGCCTGGCCTCCCGGAGCGGAACTCGCATCGCCGGCAGGCCGTCGCGCAGCCAACGCCGTTCTGGATGCCGCTGGCGCCACCGCCTCACGTGCTGCAGTACCCCGATGGCCGCCCCTGCGGTCTTCGAACCACTCGAGCGCGTCGTATGCCGACCGCTATCGGGCAGGCCTACCCCACCTGCTCGACGGGTGAAACGACAAGCAGTATCAAGTCCCATCCATTCCCACGCAGCGTACTGGTGTGAATTCGAGAGCACTGCCGTGATCGCATTCGACCTCGCAATCAACGAGTACGGCCTGCTGAGAGCGCCTACGGGTCCGGGGCAGCTGCCCACGGTGAGAGCCTCCATCGAGCGCCAATCTGCGGGCCGGGGCACGCCGAACAACATAGGGGCCTGTTGGGTCAAATGAGCTGGCGGGCCCTGATCGGATACGGGTGGTAGTCGAGGAGCGCGCAGTGAGTCGCTCGGTCCTCGACGCTCGACTTCGCCGGCCGGCAGTGCCGCCGGACATAAGGTCCACAAAACGCACGATATCGCCGCCTCGTTCGGCGATGTGCGCCGGTGATAGCCATCTGCATCGAGTACTGGCCGAAAATCGTTGCGGGACCGACCTCGTGGAGGCGTTATGAGCACAGCTCTGATCATCGTCGACGTACAGAACGACTTCTGTGAGGGCGGCTCGGTGCCCGTCACGGGCGGAACCGCGCTGGCCGAAAGGATCAGCGAATATCTACACGCCAGCGAATATGCCGCGATCACCGCTACTCGCGACTACCACATCGACCCCGGCCCACACTTCTCCGACAACCCCGACTTCGTCGACTCGTGGCCGCCACACTGCCGGATCGACACGCCAGGCGCAGAGTTCCATCCGAACCTGGACACTGCGCCGATCGACGAGGTCTTCTTCAAAGGCGCCTACGCCGCCGCCTACTCCGGATTCCAGGGCACCACCGAGGACGGGACAGCCCTGGCGGACTGGTTGCGCGCCAAGGGTATAGACACCGTCGACGTCTGTGGCATCGCCACCGACCACTGTGTTCGCGCCACCGCCGCGGACGCTCGCACCGCCGGGTTCAACACCCGCGTACTGGTAAACCTGTCCGCAGGTGTTTCCCCCGCAGGCATCGAACGGGCCCTGGACGAACTCCGCGCCGCAGGCGTGGAAATCGTCGCAAGCACCGACAATTGACCGACGGTTCGCTGGGTCGTCCCGTCGTCACCCCTGGGTCCGGAAGACGCCGTAGTAAGTGTCGCGTGGTGCGATTCTTCGGCGGCGGCGTCCCGCCCAGGGGATGTCCGGAGTGGAGCGGCGTCGAGCTTTTGTGAACGGCCCGCAACTAGCGACGTCCCGAACGCCAGCATCTGCCGAAACGGCTACTTCGTGAGGTGAAAGACTTCCGCAGTGGACATGCGTAGAGTGCAGTCTCGTGCCGAGCGGTTGAGCGGGTACCGCCGCGTTCTGGAAACCCGGCACCCCGACACCCCGCCGGATAGGTTGCGCGAGCTTGCTGTCGACACGGTTCGGCCGGTGCGCCTGTGGACCGCACGAAATCCGAACACTCCACCGGATGCCCTGGCTCTCTTAGTGATTGATCAGGACGAACACGTTCGGTGGAATGCGATCCTCAACCCTGGCGTGCCGACCGACGCGCTGCGCCCTGCTGCGGAGCTCGAGGCCAGAATGCATGGAGATGCATCCTTTTTGTTCCGCGAGCGGGTTGCTCATCACCCGAATGTCAGCGATGAATTGGGTGCCGAGTTGATCGAGGCCGGAACGTGCCGTCGCCCTCGGGGGTGTCCGAAGCCGTGGTTCTACCGCAACTTCTTCGAAACCGCCCGAACCTGAGCATTGATCGCGGACCAGAGGCAGCGCGCCCGACCAGACTTCCAGGACTCCTCCAGATCAGCGACCGCCATACAACACACCCGGAAGCGCACGGGCGAACTTGCGTTGCAACCGGCGAAGTGTACGAACAGTCTCCTCGTCCCGGAGCCCGGTGGTGATCGACCACTCCACACCAGAACCGAAAACATCGCTCGCGAAGACGAACTCGGTCGCCAACAATGCGCGCCGCCAATCTCGCGCACTCAGCACTTCTCTCGCCTCCAACGCCAAACGCAATCGCCGCTCCTGTTCGAGTAGGTCGGCCACGCTTTCGAAGTCCATCGCGATCGCTAGATTCTCACTGCAGTTCGCCGGGCCGGACCACTCTCCTAGACCCCACCACAGCAGTCGGCGCTCGTCGGTCGATAGTTCAATCTCTACAAGGTCATCTGGTTCCACCGGTTAAGGGTGAACTACCTGCACCGGAACGGCCAAAACGCACGATAATCGGCATGTGCGTACGTTCGCCTTGCGCGATCATGGCAAGAGGCGCTACATCTCGCGTGTGGTTGCCGGTCAGGTCAGGACAGGCGGCACGTCGCGACGGATCACCCGAAGCTGAGCTGCTGCGATCACTCCTGGAAAGTAGTAATGGCCCTCCGGTGACAACACAAGATCATCGGTCCGGATTCCGCGGACTTCCCACACGTCCACGGGTCCTCCGGTGTTGTTCATGCGTACGAACCAGTCACACTCGAAGTCGTTGAGCGCAAGGAAGCAGCCAGCCTGCTCGGGTCGGTGGCTTCCGGCAATCCCCCGCGCTGCGCCCATACGCCGCCAGTCCAAACCGAATCTCGCGATGGAGGCGCGGTTCAAGACTGACGTCACGTGATAAGACGGCGGCACTCGCCGACCATAGCAACCGCCAGCCGGGCGTTGATCACCGCGACAAACACTGCACCTGCCGATTACGGGCAAGCCTTCTGGTGGATCGCTGCCGCCAGGGTCGTCGTCGCGGTCGTCGTGATGGCCGGTACCAGCGCATCACGACCAAGACGCGTAGGCGGTCAGTCCGGTCTGAGCAACCCCTGGAGCACTCGGCGCAGCACGAGTTCGAACATGTCATCCGGTGGGTCTCCGTCGCGGCCCGATTCCTCGAGTGCTGCCGCGAGAAACCGGTGGCCGCCCTGCTCGGCGGTCTTGTGGAGATAGGCCGCCTGGGAGATGCGCCGCGACCGGTCCGCGGTCCGGTCACCCACCTCGGCGCGAGCGAACTGTTGTGCGAGTGCGTTCAACACCGCGATTACCTGTAGTTTCACCGGCCCCGGCACGTCGATGCCCGACATGGCCCGCAGCGCGCACTCGAGGTAGGCGATCCCGCGTGGTCCCACCCGCAAGGACTCGACAGGGATGTCCAGTAGCCACGGATAGCTGACGTGGGCGGTCTTCGCGCGGACCGCCAAGGCTATGAGGTCGTCGATCACCGCACCACTGGGTGTCATGTCGAGATCGATCTGACCGGCAGCGAAATCGACCATGAGGTCGAGTACATCGTCACGACCCGACACGTAGCGGTACAGCGCCGACTGGCTCACGCCGAGCTTCTCGGCGATCCGACGAGTGGAGACAGCGGCCAGACCACCCTGGTCGGCCAGTTCGATCGCGGCGGCCGTGAGATCGTCCCGGCTGTGCGCCGGGGCCGGCCCGCGCCTGCCTTCCGCGCGTTCCCACACCGTCGGCGTCACTTTCGCGGACTGCGCCACTCGCTGTACCCCTATCGCCCGGTGTCCGTCATGTCCTATCTTAAACTGTGTTCACCGATCACAGTTTGGGAGGTTCGAGATGTCACCCGATGCGAAATGGGGACCGCGACGATGGGCGCACAACGGAGCGGTACGCCTGGCGTTCGACGAGTTCATGCCACACGCAGGCGGAGAACCGTTGCTTATCGCCACCGGGCTTGGCGCGAACCGGCACTGGCTTCCCGACGGGTTCTGCGCGCAATTGGCCGAATTCGGTTTCGCTGTAGCGCGATACGACCAGCGTGACGGCGGTGAATCGACACATCTGCCACCCACGGCAGTGCGGAACCCGATCACCGCGCTGCTGGCCCGGCGCGGTTCGGCCTACACCGCCGAAGATATGGCCGACGATGCCGTGGCGGTGCTCGACGAACTGGGCTGGAGTTCGGCGCATGTGCTCGGTGTCTCCCTCGGTGGTGCGGTCGCCCAGCGGGTCGCCCTTCGACACCCCGCCCGCGTACACACCCTCACCTCGGTCGGTGCCATCCCAGGGGATGTCATCGGACTGCGCGCACTGCGCTACATCCGGCTGGGCACGCTCGCGAAGTTCGCCCGGGTGAAGTTTCCCGACACCCGAGTGGGCGCGACCGACGCGGGCGTCACGGTGGCGAAACTCCTCGCCTCTCCCCGTCACGAATTCGACGAGGCGGCCGTGCGCACTCGACTGGAACACAATCCCGACAGCGGCATTCACGACCAGGAGGCACAGAGCCGGCAGATCGGGGCCCAGTGGAGCGGGCGGGCGATCACCGAGATCACCCGGCCGACCCTGGTCGTGCACGGCGAAGACGATCCGCTGATCAAAACCAACGCCGCTCATGCCATCGCGTCCCGGATTCCCGGCTCTCGGCTGCTCCTTCTTCCCCGAGTCGGACACGACCTACCCGAACACGCATGGAAATCACTGGCAGCGGCAATCCGCGAACTCGCGGATATCAACGCCTGACCACTCTGCCGCACAGAATGCCGAACCACATTCCTGGCGGCACTCGCGGCCACCATCATCGTTTCCGGAACGAGCATTGCTGGCAGAGAACGGTACCGGCGTTCCCGACGTCAATCTCCGACTGCCTTCCAGCGCGAACAGGCTGAAAACCGGGGCCTCCTCCAGCGGCTCCGGAAGGTAGCGGAGCGGTCCGCAGCGAGATGGGCCGAAACGGGTTCATTATGAACGATATTCGCGAAATGGACGGCGCGATTCGTGCTGACAAGGAGCAACCTATGAGACACGTCGGGATCTTGGCGCACAGCATCGAAGGAGCGTCGCTGTGCTTGCGGACCCTCTCCCAGGAGGGCGCCCGCGAACTCGGACCGCACCAGCACGCAGATGTGACCCTGGACTGCATCGCCATGGGCCGCAGCATGCCGGCCTGGGAAGCCGGCGACCACAGTGCGATTCGAAAGACCTTGGCTACCAGCGTCGACCGCCTCGCCAAGGCCGGGGCAGAGTTCTTCGTCTGCCCCGACAACACCGCGCACATGGCATTGGAGTCCGCCAGCGACGACCTGGCCCTGCCGGGCCTGCACATCGCGGAAATCGTCGCGGAAAAGGCGGCTGCGGAAGGCTACCTGCGAGTTGGAGTGTTAGGTACCAAGTACACGATGACCGGCCCGATGTACCCGCGCGTCTTCGCGGCCAAAGGGATCGCCGCCGAGATCCCCGACTCCGACGAACGCCGCTCGATCGACGACATCATCTTCACCGAACTCTGCGAGGGAGTGTTCACCACTGCATCCCGGCAGCGCTACCTCGATATCATCAACCGGCTGCACGGTCTGGGCTGCGACGCCGTCGCTCTGGTCTGCACCGAGATCCCCCTGTTGATAACCCCGGACGTATCCCCTCTACCCACACTGGATTCCACTCGCCTGCTCGCCGGGGCCGCCCACCAGGTCGCCGCCGGGGCACGCCCGCTTCCAACCTGGCACGGCGCCCCCTCGACTGAGTCGCATGGTCATCGCCCGTACGCAGTGGTGTCGCTCCAGCCGACAGACGCTGGCTGTACGATTTCGTCCGACGAGCTCTCCACCACCAGAAACGAACCATCAGCGAACGTGCCCCCAGCTAGGGGCTCCCGCGGCCAATCCGTGCGAATCCCGCTCGGCTGTACATTGAGCGCGGAGTACACCGTCTTCGGTGTCAATCCCCGGCTCAACAACCAGTTCGAAGTAGACCCCATCACGAACTCCACGCTCTCCATCCGTCGATGAGCACGCTACTGTGACGCTCCGACACGCAGGACAGACAGCCGCGAGTGGGCCGAGCTCTTGGGAGAAGACCACTTCAACACCGTGGAATCGGCATGAGCAGACATTCGACTGTCTGACAAGCCCTAGCTGCGCATCGAAGACGATCCGTCGAGGAGCGGCGATGTTGTCGTCTCGAACCCGATCCTGGTATCCAGGCGGCGCTGGTACCCGGATGGGTGGCTATGCCTATGACGATGGGGACAGTAGACTAGCCATGGCTCCCGTTCAGGGGTCCGTTGGGGGAACGATGACCGCAGCATTCTTCGCCGCGTTGGCCGGCCTGGTCGGAGTCATGATCGGGCGTTTGTGGGACACACGATCCGAATCGACTCGCTGGCGTCGTGATCAGAAGACTGCTAGTTATCAGCGTGTCATCGAACAGTTCCAAGTCACCTATGAAGCGGTTCGTGTCGTTGCCCTGACCGGCGCTGATGCCGCGTCGTTCCAAGCCCTCGTCGAGCACACTCGTTCAGGCGGGTTCGCGGCGTGGGATAGCGCAGTCGCCGCCGTGTGGCTCCACGGGTCTACCGATGTTGTCGTCGCGGTTACCCAACTGGACGAAGCTCTCGGCGCCCTGTTCACCGCCGCGACCGACCGCCGAATCCAAGACCGCACCGAGTGGAATCAGGCGCGCGAGCCGGCCGGAGCCGCATTCGAACAATTCGTCAGCGCGGCACGCAGCGAACTAGACCTGCCGCCAGTGCCTGTACGAGTGTTTCACTCGACACAGATGACTCCTACAACCGCGCACCAACCCGCGGAGATCAACGAACAGCGAGGAGCCTCTTGATGACCGCCGCACTGCTGGCGGCGTCAGCTGCTGTGGTCGGCATTGTGATCGGCCGCTTCTGGGACCAGCGTGCCGAAACCACCCGCTGGCAACGGGATAAACGCGCCGACAGCTACCAGCAACTCACCGGCGCCTTCCGCACCAGCTACGACACCATTCAACAGATTGCGCTGGCCGACACACCGGATGATCACATCGCAACGGTCGATAACCACGTCTGGCACGAAGCGCTCTGTAGTGTCTGGATTTACGGCACTCCAGAGGCTGTGCTGGCCGCCGCCCGCCTCGACAGAATCCTTACCCAGACGTTTACCGCCGCGAAGAACCGTCAACATAGCGCAAGCGAATGGGCAGTGGCTCGTGTGCCTGCGCGTCACGGATTCGAGCAATTCCTCGCCACTATCCGCGCTGAGGTCTCCCGCCAGGCGATACCCTCCACGTTCTACGACAACATATCTTCGATCGAACCACGCTAATTATTCGGCGAGGCATCAAATTCCGTTAGTTCAGCCTGCCGACAGCCACGCGACCAGATGCGCCGGACAGGCATGGGGCTGGTTGATCACCGAGCCGGCCCGCTCCCGCCAATGTCGCCAGATCGCTAGCCCTTCTGGCCGACGCCGCCGAGGATGCAGTGGCGGACGTCGGACAGAGGGGTGAGGTGGGGGCCGTCGGGCCACCAGTCGTCGCAGCGGACGAGGCCGGGTTCGATCAGGGTGGTGGTGCCGAACATGGCCTGGATTTCGGTGCGGGTGCGGAAGCGGCCGCTGCCCATGGGGCTGTGGATGAACTTCTCTTCCATCTTCTTGGCCAGTTCGCTGTAGTCAGGGGTTTCGGGGTCGTGGAAGTGGGCGATGGCGACGAAGGAGCCTGCGGGGAGGGCGTCGATGTAGGTCTGCATCAGGGTGGGGGCGTCTTCACCGAGGTAGTGGTGCAGGGTGCCGATGTGAAACAGCCCGATCGGGCGGGTGAAGTCGAGTTCTGTCCGCACGGTCTCGTTGCCGAGGACATCGAGGGGCGCGAAGATGTCGGCCTCGGCGATGTGGGTGCGGCTGTTGCTCGCCAGTAGTGCTTTCGCGTGCGTCAGCACCGACGGGTCGTTGTCGACATAGACCACGTGCGATTCGGGATTCACCCGCTGCACCACCTGATGGGTGTTTTCCGCCGTGGGTAATCCCGAGCCGAGATCGAGGTATTGGTCGATCCCCATTCTGGCGAGGAAGCGGCACACGCGGATGAGGAAATCGCGGTTGGCCCAGGCCAGGTCGTTCACCTGCGGCGCGACGGTGCGGACCTGGGCCAGCACGGCGCGGTCGACCTCGTAGTTGTCCTTGCCGTTGAGGGCGGCGTCGTACACGCGAGCGATACTCGCTCGAGTCGTATCGACTCCGACGGGCACGGAGCTGGGGTATGCGGCAGAAGCGTGCGACATCGGATTCCTCCGTGATTTCGGACGGGTGCCTTTCCGAAATCAGCCTAGATGATCTATTCGCTTGGTAGGGAACGTATCTCGACGGTGCGGTAGCGGGGTCCTGGGCGTCGGCCTCCGAGGTGGCGGTCCCTGAGCTAGGTTTGCAGGCATGCACGAGCTCAGGGCCGGGGACATTTTCGCCGGTTATCGGATCGAGCGGGTGCTCGGGTCGGGTGGGATGGGCAGTGTGTACGCGGCCGGGCACCCCCGGTTGCCGCGCCTGGTCGCGCTGAAATTGCTGCATTCCTCGTTCGCGGCGGATCCCGTTTTCCGCGCGCGGTTCGAGAGGGAGGCGGAGCTGGCGGGGCGGCTCGACCACCCGAATATCGTCGCCGTGCACGACCAGGGCAGCGACGGCGGGCGATTGTGGATCGCGATGCAGTACGTGGCGGGGTCCGACGCGGAAACCGTGTTGCGGGCGGGGCCGGTGGCGCCGGAGCACGCGCTGCACATCGCGCGGTCGACGGCGGCGGCACTCGACTACGCGCACGCGGCGGGATTGCTGCACCGCGATGTGAAACCCGCGAATATCCTTCTACGCGAAGGTGTTCCGGGAACGCAGCAGGTGTTGCTCACGGACTTCGGGATCGCCAAGGCGGTCGACGAGGCCACCGCGCTCACCCAGACCGGCGCGGTGGTGGCGACCCTGCGTTACGCCGCACCCGAGCACCTCGACGGGCGGGCGGCCGGTCCACGCGCGGACCAGTATTCTCTCGCCTGCACGCTGTTCCACCTGCTGACCGGACAGCCGCCCTACACCGCGACTACGGCGGGCGCACTGATCGGCGCACACTTGATGCAGCCGGTGCCGAGGGTTACCGAACGGGCGCCGGGCCTGCCGCCTGCGATGGATTCCGTCTTCGCCAGGGCGCTGGCGAAGGATCCTGGACAGCGGTTCGCCACCTGTACCGAGATGGTCGACGCCGCACAAGCAGCACTCAGTCGTGGTGTCGCCCCGTCAACCGATCCGAGTGCACAAAAGCGTCCCTATTTCAGCGGTACACCACTCGACGAAAACTCCGCACCGCATCTCCCCACACCCTTCCGTGATACCGGCACCACCCCGTTTGTCGGCGCACAACACTCTCCCCTGCCGACCGGCTCGAGCGCGTCTCCCGGCACATCCAGGCGGGCGCTCGTCGGATGGTCCGCCGCCGCGTTCGCGGTGATCGCCGCCGTCGTCGCCGGAGTCCTCTGGTCGTCCCGCGACACCACCGGCACCACCACACCGCCCAGCACCACCACCGCCGCGCCGACGACAACCACGACGGACTCCTGGGCGGCAGGTCGCCCCATCATCGCCCTGTTCCCCGATCTGCTCCCGGCCGGTCCGGACAACACCGGGTATCGGGACCTGCGGTGCAGTTTCGCGACGAAGAATCCAGATGCCTTGTGGGACAACGGGTTCAACTGCACCGACCGGGAGAAACTGGAGGTGCAGGTACTCGCCTACCCCGACGCCGCGACGGCGGACCGGTATGTCGCCTCCCTGCCGAGCGGCGCGAACGAACAGGTGCGGTCGCGGTACGGCAGGCCGGTGACCGTGCGGAAGTTCAACGGGTCCGACGGGCCGTGGCTGCTGGTGCAGTTCGACGCCGCACCTCATTCGAGCGTGTTACTCCAGGTGTACTGGCCAGGGCACACCCATCAGGAGATGATCGACCAATGGCTCGCCACCGCACCACTGTGACCACACGCGTCGCCCTCGGCGCGCTCGCCACCCTCCTCACCGGCTGCGCGACCGTCTCCGGCACCGCGACTCCCGGCGAACTCGACGTGCGCGGCCTCGACGTGGGCAGCTACACGACCACGCCCGCCGATGTGGAGATCGGTCGCACTGCGGCGGACGGCCCGATCCTCGAAGGATTGCGGATGGGCGGCGCGGTGGTGTTTCCCCAGGATCTCGATCCGGCGCTCACCTACAACTGGGGCACCGACGTGCTCGACACCCCGCGCCGCGTGGTCGACACATCGGCCGCCTCGAACGTCAATCTGCCCACGCTGGAACGACATCGGATGATCGTCGCGTTCGATATCGCCCAGGGCAGCCGGGCTTTCGACAAGAACGTGCCCGCCATCGACACCGACGCGAAGGTGACCCGGGTGGTCCTGATGCGGTTCCCCGGGAATAGCACGGCCGCCGATGCCGCACGCGATCTGGCCGCGACCGATTTCGCGGTGAGCCCGGACAACCGGCCGGTGCCGATTCCGGGATACCCCGGCGCACACGCACATTGGCGGCCGGGCATCAAGACGATCGGCGCGCTCTTCGCGCACGGTGAGATCGTGGTCAGCCTGTTCCTGCAGCACCCGACCCCCGATGTCGACGCGCTGGCCCGCCGGGTGGCCCAGGTCCTCGACGCGCAGGTGCCGCTGCTCGATGAGTTCACCCCGACCGCGCCCGAACAGCTCGCCGATCTGCCCCGCGACCCCGACGACCTGTTGCGCCGCACCCTGATTCCCGGTCCGCCGAACCAGCGCATCGCCATCTCCTCACGCGAATACGCGGCGTGGGCCGGCCGCGCGAGCAGGCACTACCGGGCGAGCGAACCGGCCGAACTGGCCGCCGCATGGGATCGGAGCGGCGTCGACAGCGTCGCCCACTCCTACACCACCACCCTGTTCCGCTTCCGGGACCAGGCGGGCGCGGGCGCCTTCGGCACGACCTGGCGCGACACACTCAGCGACGCCGCGCGGGAGATCTCGGGGCCGGACGCGGTGCCCGGTGCGTATTGCGCCGAGCGCCGGGCGTCCGGCAGCGCGCCCGCGGTGACTCGCTGCTACGTGAGTTACCGGAATTACGGCGGGTTCGTGAGCGGGCCGGAAGCGGGAACCGTGCGCAAGCAGGCGGCAGCGCAGTACGCGCTGCTCGCCAACGCGCAGTAGCTCAGAGCTGGGCTTCGACCGACCGCACGACCTCGGGGTCGTCCGGGGTGGTGCGCGGACGGAACCGCGCGGCCACCGAGCCGTCGCGGGCGATGAGGAACTTCTCGAAGTTCCACTGCACGTCACCGGCCGTACCCTCGGCGTCGGGGGTCTCGGTGAGCACCTGGTACAGCGGGTGCCGGTCGTCGCCGTTCACCGAGGTCTTCGCCAGCAGCGGGAAGTCGACACCGTAGGTGACCGAGCAGAATTCCTGGATCTCCTCGGCGCTGCCGGGTTCCTGGCCCATGAACTGGTTGCACGGCACACCGATCACGGTGAAACCGCGCTCGCCGTAGCTCTTCTGCAGTTCGACCAGGCCGCTGTACTGCGGGGTCAGCCCGCATTTCGAGGCCACGTTCACCAGCAGCACGGCCTTGTCGCCGGCCAGTTCGCCCAGCGTGGTCGGCTCGCCGGCCAGGGTCTCTACCGCGATGTCCCGAATGTTCGCGCTCACGTGTGCACCACCAGATTCTTCTCGACGTGGGTTCGATCGCCACCGTACCGGAGCCGCGGGCCGAAATCCGTGTCCCGCTGGACGGGAATTCTGTAACACGTTCTTGTTTTGTTGGCCTCCACGCGGCACCATTTCGGTACACACCCACCACCGGAGGCAGCCGTGACCGACAACAGCCCGCGTACCGACACCGTCCGGCCGCTGCGCGAGAACACCGTCGACCAGTGGGATTTCGAGGTCGACGTGGTCGTCGCCGGCTACGGCATCG
Source organism: Nocardia rosealba (assembly GCF_020216065.1). GTDB lineage: Bacteria > Actinomycetota > Actinomycetes > Mycobacteriales > Mycobacteriaceae > Nocardia > Nocardia rosealba. The sequence continues at coordinate 647,139 of NZ_JAIWNA010000002.1, read as the reverse complement.
CGGGAGTGTGTGCCGCCATCGAAGCCGCGCGCGCGGGCGCGAAGGTCCTGATCCTGGAACGCACCGGCGGCTGGGGTGGGGCCGCCGCACTCGCGGGCGGCTTCGTCTACCTCGGCGGCGGGACGGCGCTGCAGCGTGCGCTCGGCTTCGACGACACCCCCGAGAACATGGCCACCTTCCTGACGGCCGCGCTCGGCCCCGGTGTCGATGCGGCCAAGATCGCCGACTACTGCGCGGGCAGTGTCGAACACTACGACTGGCTCGTGGACTGCGGTGTGCCGTTCAAAGAGGAGTTCTGGGGCGAGCCGGGCTGGGAGCCGCCGCACGACGAGGGCCTGATGTATTCCGGCGGCGAGAACGCGGCGCCGTTCCTCGACATCGCCAAACCCGCACCGCGAGGGCATGTTCCGCAGCTGGCGAACAAGAAGATCGGCGAACGCAGCGGCGGCTACATGCTGATGAAGCCACTGGCCGACACCGTCGCCGAGCTCGGTGTCGCCGTCGAATACGACACCCGCATCCGGCGGCTGGTCGTCGACGCCGACGACCGGGTGGTCGGCCTGGTCGCGACCCGGTTCGGCAAGCCGATCACGGTCCGGGCTGCCCGCGGCGTGGTCCTGGCGACCGGCAGTTTCGCCTACGACACCGAGATGATCGACCGCTACACCCCGCAGCTGAGCGGACGCCCCGGCGCAGCCATCGAAGAGCACGACGGCATCGGCATCCGGTTGGCGCAGGCACTCGGCGCCGAACTGGCCCACATGGACGCCAGCGAGGTCGCGATCTTCGGTGACCCGCAGATGATGGCGCGCGGCATCCTCGTCAACGGACGCGGACAGCGCTACATCGCCGAGGACACCTACCCCGGCCGGATCGGACAAGCCACCCTGCTGCGGCAGGAGAACCAGGCCTTCCTGATCCTCGACGAACGTTCCCTCGAGGAGGCGCTCGCCACCGAGAGTTCGACCCCGTTCTTCCGGTTCCCGCCCAAGTGGGTCGCCGAGACGGTCGCCGAGCTCGAGGCCGAGATGGGTCTGCCCGAGCAGGCCCTGCAGACGACGATCGCCACCTACAACCGGCACGCCGCCAACGGCAGCGATCCCCTGCTCGGCAAGAAGCCCGAGTGGGTGCGCCCGATCGAGGGCTCGCTGGCCGGGTTCGATCTGCGCGGTTTCACCGCCGGATTCACCCTCGGCGGGCTGCGCACCGACCTGGATTCGCGGGTGCTGCACGTGAGCGGCGAGCCGATTCCGGGGCTGTTCGCCGCCGGTAGGTGCACGTCAGGGCTGTGCGCGGGCGGTTATGTCAGCGGGGCATCGCTCGGTGACGGCAGTTTCTACGGTCGCCGCGCGGGTCGTGCCGCGGCGGCCGGGACCTACTGAGTCCCACCGCACGCCGACTGTCAGTACGCTGCTTGCAGCACCCGGCCCGACGCCGAGTCAGGCTGTGCTCGCGGTGTTTTCACGCGGGCCTCGGGTGTATCCGTGTTGGCTACGACAGATGCAGTGCAGGATCGGAGTTGGACAGTGCAAGCAGGTGGGACGTCCGCGGATTACGTGATCGTCGGCTCCGGGTCAGCGGGGGCGGTGCTCGCGAACAGGCTCAGCGCCGACGCGGGCACCACGGTCGTACTGTTGGAGGCGGGGCCCGCCGACGACGACAAGTTCGCCCATATTCCGGCGGCGTTCTCGAAACTGTTCCGCAGCGAACGGGATTGGGACTACTCCACCGAACCGCAGGCCGCGCTCGGTGACCGCCGGATCTACTGGCCGCGCGGCAAGACCTTCGGCGGCTCGTCGTCGATGAACGCGATGATGTGGGTGCGCGGTTTCCGCGCCGACTACGAGGAATGGGGGCTGCTGGCGGGCGAGAAGTGGAACTTCGCTTCGGCCGTCGAACAGTTCCGCAAGATCGAGAACGTGCAGGACGCGCAGTTCCCCGACGAGGGCGCGAAGGGGCCGCTGCACGTGCAGCGCCAGCGCAGCCCGCGTGCCTCCACCCACGCCTTCCTCGAGGCGGCCCGGCAGGCGGGGCACAAACTCGAGGCCGCGAATCGTCCGGCGCCCGAAGGTTTCACCCAGACGATGGTGACCCAGCGCGACGGCAGGCGCTGGAGCACCGCCGACGCCTACCTGCGGCCCGCGATGAAGCGCGCCAACCTCACCGTGCGGGCCGAGGCTCTGGCCACCCGAGTGCTGTTCGAGGGCACCAAGGCCACCGGGGTCGAGTTCCTGCACGAGGGGCAAACCCATGTGGTGACCGCCGCGAAGGAAGTCATCCTGTGCGGCGGCGCGGTGAACAGCCCACAGCTGCTGCAGCTTTCGGGCATCGGTGACCGTGAACAGCTCACCGAGCACGGCATCGATGTGGTCGCCCACTCCCCCGAGGTCGGCGCCAATCTGCAGGACCACCTGATCGCCGCGCTCGGCTACAGCGTGGAGTCCGATTCGCTGTACACCGCCGAGAAGCCGCTGGAACTGCTGAACTACGTGGTGCGGCACCGGGGCATGCTCACCTCCAATGTCGGCGAGGCGTACGGCTTCGTGCGCAGCGAACCCGAGCTCGAGCACCCCGATCTCGAGCTGATCTACGCGCCCGCGCCGTTCTACCACGAGGGTCTCGTGGAGGCGACCGAGCACGGTGTGGTCCTCGGGTCCATCCTGTTGCGGCCGCGCAGCCGTGGCCGGATCGGTCTGGCCTCGGCCGACCCGACGGCCAAGCCGGTGATCGATCCGCGCTACCTGTCCGACCCCGACGGCGCCGACCTGGCCGCGCTGACCGCCGGTCTGCGGGTGTGCGCCGGGCTCGCGGGCCAGCCGGCGCTCAAGAGCACGCTCGGGCCGCTGATCTACCCGCCGCAGGCACCCGACGATCTCGAGGCCACGATCGCGCTGACCATCGAGAAGTTCTCGCACACCCTGTACCACCCGGTCGGCACCTGCCGGATGGGCACCGACGCGGCCAGCGTCGTCGGCCCGGATCTGAAGGTGCGCGGAGTCGAGGGTCTGCGCGTGGCCGACGCCTCGGTGATGCCGTTGATCATCCGTGGGCACACCAACGCGCCGGCGATCTTCATCGGCGAACAGGCCGCCGACTTCATCCTGGCGAGCGCCTGAGACGACGGTGGTGGCGCGCCGGCACGGCACGCCACCACCGGTCTCACGCCACGGCCAGCGTCAGCGAGGCGCCCGCGAGCAGCAGATACGGCAGCGGGTAGGCCACGTGCGAGTAGCAGCGGGTGAGCACCACGGTGATCTCGGCGCCGATGAAGTACAGCACCAGCCCGGCCGCGGCGGCCACGGCCAGTGGCCGATAGGCCAGCCCCGCGAGCAGACCGATACCGCCCGCGGCCTTGATGACGGCCAGCGGTGGCAGCGCCCAGGTGGGCAGCCCGTACTCGCGCATGTTCTCGCGCACCCAGTCGGCGCGGAACACGTCGATTCCCGAGGCGAGCAGAGCGGCCAGCGCGGCGAGCACGGTGACGACGACGTAAGCGGTGTTCATGGATTCCTCCGTTTTCGGCGGACGAGCGCCTCTGCCACAGTGGAGACAGCAAGGCGACGACGGCGAAGTGCCGTCTTTCCCGGTGACGACCGGCGAACCCGAAAGGTGACCGATGCGCGCGGATTCGCTCGCGCTGATGTTCGAGCAGCGCCGTGACCGGCTGCGCCGCCTCGCGCACCGGATGCTCGGTGCCACCGCCGAGGCCGAGGACGTGGTGCAGGAGGCGTGGTTGCGCCTGGCCAGGACCGAGGCGGTGATCGCCGACCTGGACGGCTGGCTCACCACCGTCGTGTCCCGGCTGTGCCTCGATCTGTTGCGGGCCCGTGCGCGCCGCCCCGAGACCCACGCCGACGAAGTGGAACTCCCGACCACCGATGCCGGTCCGGAAGCCGAAGCGCTACAAACGGATTCGGTGGAGCGTGCGGTACTGGTTGTGCTCGACGCGCTGGGTCCGGAGGAACGGGTGGCGTTCGTGTTGCACGACCTGTTCGCGGTCCCGTTCGCCGAGATCGCGCCGATACTCGGGCGCACCCCCGCGACGACCAAGAAGCTCGCCAGCCGGGCCCGGCACCGGGTCAACGCACCGGCCGCGATGAGCACGGCCGATCTCGTCGAGCAGCGCGCGGCCGTTGCCGCGTTCCTGCGGGCCGCGCGCGGCGGTGACCTCGTCGCGCTGCTCGAGATTCTCGCGCCCGATGTGGTCCGCACCGCCGATCCGGCGGCGCTCACACCGGGGATGGCCGCGGTGGTCCGCGGCGCCCGTGCGGTGGCCGAGGGCGCGGTCGCGCTGCGGCAACGCTCGCGCGAGGCGGTCCTGGTTCTCGTCGACGGCAGGCCCGGCCTGGTGCTGGCACGGGCGGGCAGGCCGGTCTTCGTGCTGACCTTCCAGGTGTGCGAGGGCCGAATCGCGGCCTACGACGTGTCCGCGACTCCGGAGCGGTTCACGCTGTCGCTGCTGGCCTCATGATTTCGGCAGTCGATGCACGCTTGCCGTCAGTGCGAAGTCCCGGATTTCCGCTGGTCAGAAGGCCGGAACCCGCTCGAACCCCAGTGGCGGTGTCGGCATCGGACCCGAACGCAGGTCGTGCCGGAAGTCGGGAAGCAGCGGCAGCATGTCGACATTGCGTGCCGCGTAGCAGCGCACCATCGGCAGCGAGCGCGAGACCTCGGCGCGCTCGACGGGTTCGGCGTCGATGAACGCCATGCCCTCGAGCCCGAGCCCAAGGGTGCCCGCGATCCGCACGATCGCGGCCGATTTGCGTCCCCAGCCGATCTCGACCGCCGAGAACATGTCGTGGAGCCCGTGCCGATACAGCGTGCGCATGGTGCGTGCGCGGTCGCCGCGGGCCGCGACGGCATGCAGCACGCCGCGGTCGCTCAGCATCGTCAACGTGCGCAACGCCGGTGGGCGTGGCGCGGCGCTGGTCCCGTCGTGGACCACACCGTCCCACAGGGTTTCGTCCAGTTCCCAGACCAGACAACGGACGGCAGGTCGCATGGTGGTGCCCCTATCGGTTCGTTCCGGCGCGCTGAACTCTACAACCTGTGATGCCACCGGGACCACCCTTGTGACGGCCCACCAACATCGGGTGGTGGACACGCGAACGTCACCCAGAACCCGGCGTTTCATTCCGGATCGGGCCTGCCTTGGCTAGGGTGAACAGGCTGGACAGCGGGGGGACAGCCGAAATCAGGCGAAGGGAACTTCAGATGTCCGTACACAATCCACCACGACAATCGCTCACGATCTCGGGGCGGCCGATGTCGTCTCCCCTCAAAGACGTCCGGGCGTTGTCACGGCAGATGGTAGGACATTTCGTCGAAAACGTCGCCCCGTGCGGCACGCTGCCGGGCGACGCGATCACCGGCGACGTCACGACCATCACCCGCATCTGCCTGGAATTCGCGGTCAGCATGCTCGACGGCCGCGATATACCGAGCACCTTGCAGCGACTGCAGGACGCCGCCAGCGGCTGGGCCCGCGAGGGCGTGCCGATCGACACCATCCACCACTCCATCGCCGAGGGCTTCAAGATGGGCCTGGACCTGGTGGTCTCGAGCGCGTCGGTGAAGGACTACGACAACCTCGTCGACGGCGTGAAGATGGTGATGGAAATGCTCGACACCATCACCTGCCAGGTCTCGCTGGCCTATGTGCGCGAATTGCGCGGTGTGGTCAGCGAGCATCACACGGCGGTGCACACCCTCACCTCCGCGCTGCTCGGCGGGCACAGCACCTCCACCATGGCCCGCGAATGCGGCATCGCCATCGCCGAGCAGTACGCCGTGCTCGCGCTGTCCATTCCGCCACACCGCGAAGAGGCGAACCCGGCCCTCGATCAGAAGGTGGTGGCCCGGCGCAAGCTGCGCCGCGTGCAGGCCGAACTGGCCAAGCGCTGCGGTGATACCGCGCTGTCGTTGCTCAGTGTCGACGGCGGCACCGTGCTCATCCCCGCCGACACCTTCGACCGCGACGGCCTCACCGCTCTGGTCGCCCAGCTCTCTCAGGCCGCACAAGTCGGCATCACGGCCGCGCTGGTCGAGACGAGCACCACCGGCATTCCCGATGCCGCCGATCAGGCCCACGAACTGCTCGACATGGTCCAGCGCCTCGAGGTCACCTCGGGTCTGTACCGCTTCGACGAACTCGCGCTCGAATACCAGCTCACCCGGCCGGGGCCGGGTCGCGAATTCCTCGGCTCGCTGCTCGACCCGCTCGACCAGTTCCCCGAACTGCTGGAAACCCTGCAGCGCCATATCGCCAACAACCTCAACCGGCAGCGCACCGCGCGGGTGTTGCACGTGCACACCAACACCGTCGACTACCGGCTCAAGCGCATCGGTCAGCTCACCGGTTTCGACCCCACCCAGCCGTCGGGACTGTGGTACCTGCGTTCGGCGCTGGTCGCGCGCAGCTACCGCACCACCGTCTGATCCACGAAAAAGGCGCTGCCCGGGGATGATTCCCCGGGCAGCGCCCGTTTCACCAGGGGTCAGAGGCTGCCGCCACCGCCGACCAGCCAGGGGTTGAAGGTGCACACGATCTGATGACCGGGATCGATGGCGTTGAGCGCGATCGACAGGGCGCGCGGCGAGTACATCATCGTGAGATGGTCGGACACGTCCTGCTCACAGCCTTCCTGCAGGGTGATGTTGCGGACGGTGGCGCCCGGGCCCTGCTTCAGGAAGGTCAGATCGTAGGGGTTGGTGACCTCGTCGTACCGGGTGCCGACGATGGTGTAGTCGATGCCGGGGACGGTGTCGCCGTTGGCGTTGAGCTGGTTGACGAAGTCCGAACCGATGGTCTGCTGGATACCGGCGTGCCCGACGAAGATCTCGATGAAGCCGAGGATGTCGATACCCAGGTTGTTGATCATGCGGCCCAGGGCGCCGATGCCGTCGAGGCTGGTGCCGTGGTGGGTGGCACCGTAGGTGATCAGGTTCTTCACCTTGTCGGCACCGCCGTCGAACTTGGTGTACCAGTTCGACATCGAACCACCCTGCGAGTGGGCGACGATGTCGACTTCGTCGGCACCGGTGGCCGCGAGGACCCGGTCGACGAACAGGGCCAGCTGATCGGCCGAGTCCTGGATGTAGCCGGTGCCCATCACGCCGGGCAGCACCGAACCGAGACCGCCACCTTCGATCAGGTTGGAGCGACCGTAGTTGAAGGTGAAGGTGCACAGCCCGGCGTTCTTGAACTCCGGGCCCATGAACGCGTAACCGTTGTAGGCGTTCATCCAGGTGCCGTGCACCATGACCAGCGGGCGGTCGCCGTCGGCGGGCTTGCAGTTCCAGTCGTTGGCGCCGGGAGGCGCCGCGTCACCGTTGCCCAGGCCGTAGGCGAAGGCCGCGAGGAACGAGGTCTGGGCCGGGCCGACGCCGACGGTGTCGCTGGAGTAGCCGCCCGAGGAACCCGAGCTGGAGCCCGAGCCGCCATAGCAGTCGCCGGAGCCGTTGCCCGAGCCGGTGCCGCTACCGGAGTTGCAGGCCGAGCCGCTGGGGCCGGCCACCGAGCGGCCCGCGGCGATGATCTCGGCGAGAGCCTGTTCGGTCGGCGCGTCGTTGGGGGCCGCGCCTGCCCCTGGGCCGGTGAGCGCCACGGCGAGCGCGCTGACGCCGGTGAGCATCGCTGTCTGCAGCGTGCGTCGGCGACTGGGAGATTTCATCGTTGGCGTATCTTCCTGTGCGATTCGATAATTCGTGTCCCCTTTTTCGATCGGGAATACGAATGGCTTGTCGAAACCGCACCGAACATAAGCCCGGGAATTCACGGCATTTCGTTTCTCCGTGGTGTTCTGGGTAGTTCACCACCTGTCCACGACGGGCCCCATGACGGCACACAGGAACTTTTCCCCACGACGATCCCGCAGGTCGGGACGCCAAACTGGCGAAATAGTGATACTTCCCAGAACATTCGGCCGTTCACACTGACCGAGCACTGAAACACCGACATTTCGGCCGGAAAAAGGGCCTCAGCATTCGTTGTGCGCGGGAATCCCCCGTAGCCGCTCGTCGAGCCACAGCATCGCCTCCGGATATCCCGTCACCGCACCGACGATGTGCTCGCCCAGCACCCCGCGATACACCGCCGTGGCGCCCAGTTCGCACTGTTCCTGATAGAGATTGCGCGCACCCTCGGCCGGGATCCAGAACTCCTGCTCCCCGTTGTAGACGTAGAGCGGTGTGGCCGAACGCATTCCCTCCATCCGGGTGACCTCGTAGATCCGGGCGGCCAGGTCCGAGTGCAGTGGGTCGGCGATATTGGCGCCGACATCGATGGGCAGGTGCAGGATTCCGGGTAGCGCGAAGATGCTCACGCACTGGTCCTTCATCGCCGAGGTCGCCACCCAGCGGCCGAGATTGTTCATGGCGGCCAGGATTTCGGGCCGCTCGCGCCCGACCGCGAGGGTCGCGGCCATGAAGATGCCCGAAGCCAGATTGGCGTTCATGCTGCGGGCGAGGATCTCGAAGTCGGCGGGCACGCCGCCGAGGGCGGCACCGACGATCACCTCGGCCAATTCCGGTGCGTAGGAGCCGATCAGCTTCGCCGCGCCGTGCGTGGCGATGGCACCGCCGGAGTATCCCGTCATCGCGAACGGGCTGGCACCGTAGGTGTGCGGCTCGACATTCCTGGTGGCCCGGATCGCGTCCAGCACTGCGTGTCCGGCGACATACGGTTCGGCGTAAGCCATTCGGGGGCCCTGATGGTCGGGGATCAGCACCGCGTATCCGCGGAGCACCGCCAGCTGGGTGGTCGGTGGCAGGAACTCGGTGGCGCTCGATTTCGGCGAAAGCCCGTGTGTGAACGTGTAACCGGGCGTGCAGGACAGGCCGAGCGCGTCGATGGGCAGGTTGTTCACCAACACCGGGCGGTCGCCGGGACCGGTCCACTCGGTGGCGGGCACGATCAGCGTCGCGGTCGCGAACGACGGGGCACCGTGGGCGTCGGAGGTGCGGAACTTGAGCAGATGCGCGGACCGCACGGGAAGCAGGGTCAGCGGGCCCGCGACGGCGGTGATGTCGCGCACCTCGACGAGGTCACCCGGCGCCAGCTCGGCCAGGCCGTCGGGCCAGTAATCGAAGGTGGGATCGCCCACGGGAGAGGGCATTACGGCCGCCCGCAAGGCGGCGAGCTCGGCGTCGGGGTCGGTGTCCGCACCGGACGGGATCGGCGAAGGCAGCACCTGATCGATCCAGCGTTGCAGATCGGGCAGGATTCCCGGCGCGGCCGGGGGCAGAGGTTCGGCGGTTGCGGTGCCGCCGGCGAGCGGACACAACAGCAGTAGCGAACAGAGCAGGACACGCACAGATCTCATGGCACTCACACGCCTTCGGGTGGCACATCGGACTCGTGACCTGACACCCGGCGATGCGGTACTCGTAGCCGCGGCGAAACCTCCCCTGCGCGCCGTCGTCAGTGTTCTCACGGTACGTCCCACCGCATCGGCGCACGGCCGTCGTTCCCGACTCGTGCACGCCCCGCGTCCGGATCGCAACAACCGCGCGTACTCGATACTTCGGAGAAAGTACCGGCTCCGGACCAGGCGGTTTGTGAATTCTCCAGCCGCGTCCGGAACATGTTCTCCTTCATGGTCGAGCGCCCTACCGTCGAGTAGCAAGGCGCCCACCAGCGCCGGGGCAGAAGGAGCACGCCATGATTCCCATCGACGCGAACATTGCCGCCGCCGGTCACCCCCTCGACCACACCGACATACCGACGCGGCGGATCACCGTCTACTTCGACGGGCCGACTCCGCAGGACGCGATGGTCCTCGAATACGCCGCAACCCAGTCCGAGGCTTGGGAATTCACCACCGCCGCCGTGCACGCGGGTCTGCTGGTGACGGTCGACGGACGAGTGGAACCCGGCCTGCGCCGGCTGCCGTGCCGTTCGCTGTGGCACTGAACCCTGGACCGTCGCACTAGGCTGGTGCGGCGGTCGTGTCCCGATCGCAGGGACACAGGAGGCGCGCGTGACACGGTGGCGGTACCCGGTCGCCGTGGCCGTCGCGGCACTGGCCGTGGCCGGTTGCGGTTCGCAGGAAGCCGAGCAGGCCGCGCCGACCACCGTCGCACCGACCACGACCGCCCAGCGCACCGCCGTCACCCTCGCACCGCCGACCACCACCGTCGACCCGTACGCCGGACTGCCGCTCATCGACGAGGTCCGCTGGACGAGCAATGTCGACGGCCCCCGCCTGCTCGTGTTCCCCACCGTGGCGGGTCGCAAGACCGCCGCACCCGGCACCGACGAGACGGCCTGGCAGGAAGTGCTCGCCCTCGACTCCTCCGCCGACTCGCCGGGAATGCGTGACCAGTTCCTGTGCCACTGGGTGTGGGCGAGGATGGTTGCGCCGGACAAGACGAGCTGGAACCTCGAACCGTGGCGACCGGCCGTCGGCTACTCGGCCACGGTCTCGGCGAACTGCAATCCCGGCGGCCCGGAACGCTGAGGTCCGCGCCGCGCGGCGAAAGGAGCACAGGTTATGCGCGTTGTCATCGCAGGCGGACACGGCAAGATCGCCCTGCTACTGGCCGGGCTACTCACCAGGGACGGCCATCAGGTGCACGCCCTCATCCGCGATCCCGCCCAGGCCGCCGACATCACCGCGACCGGCGGCGTCCCCGTGATCCACGATATGGAACGTGACGACCCGGCCGATCTCGTCGGCGCCGTCGCCGGGTCGGATGCGGTGGTGTTCGCCGCGGGCGCGGGGCCGGGCAGCGGCGTGGACCGCAAGTACACCGTCGACCTGGGCGGCTCGGTCCAGCTGGCCGACGCGGCAGACCGGGCCGGGGTGCGCCGGTTCGTGCAGATCTCGACGATGGGTGCCGGTCAGCCGCCCGCGCCGGGGACCGACGAGGTGTGGGCCGCCTATATCGATGCCAAGACCAAGGCCGAGGACGATCTGCGGGCCCGCGCGCTGGACTGGACCGTCGTGCGACCGGGCATGCTCACCGACGCCGAGGGCAACGGTCTGATCACGCTGGGACCACCGCCGGTCGGGCGCGCCGAGGTGCCGCGTGCCGATGTGGCCGCGACGCTCGCGTCGATCTTGGTCGCCGACAACACTTTTCGGCGCACCCTCGAGGTGGTTTCGGGGCAGGATCCGATCGAGGCGGCCGTCGCCGCGATTCATTAGCCGAAAATTAACCAGGTCAAGACTTTTCGGGCCGATGGGCGTGCAGGCCGGGTGCTGGGCACCGGCTGCCGCCCACCGGTACGCCGCCGAAGCGCCGGTCACGCCGCTGTTCGGCGCGGACGGTGTGCGAATCCGGTGGCGCCGAGCTGGATTCGCCGCCCAGAAGCCGGGGTGAGCACCGAATCGAGACCTAATCGATCGTGCAGATGTGCTTGCATCTGAAAGTGTCTCCGTCCTAAACTCAGGGCCGCAACACAATTCAGGGGATAGTCAGGGGAGGCCGCGAGCGGCACACCTGGGGCTATAGTTGCCTCGGGTTTGCCACTGCCTAGACACAGGGGCGTTCACATGAACCACACCACCGGCCGTTTCGGCCTCGCTGATCGCGCAGCGATCACCCACCCCTCGAGGGAAACCGCGGTCGCTTTCGTCATCGACGCCGTCGAATCCACCGGCGCCGCGACCCGCAACGATTTCGACATCGAGCGCATCGTCACCACGGCCCACGAACTGGCCGACGACTGGGACCTGCAGGTGCTGACCCCGGACACGTTCTGGCGTATCGCATCCGGCTGCATCCGCTACTGAGTCGGCCGGTCGCCGCTTCCGGCGAACGGAAGCGGCGCTGCGGCCCGCCTGGCGTACTCAGGCCCGCTCGGCGTACTCCCGCAGGATCTCGCGCGAGCGGTCCGGGTGCGCGGCCTGCACGCTGAGCTGGTCCATCACCGACAGGTACAGCGCGAGATCCTGCCTGCGCTCCAGGTAGAGGGCGCTGGTGAGTTGCTCCAGGTACACGATGTCGGGCAGCTCCGGCTCGGCGAAGCGAAGAATGCTGAACGAACTGCCCGCCGCCGCGTGCCCGCCCGCCGAGTACGGCAGCACCTGCACGGTGACGTTCGGCAGCAAAGACAGTTCGATCAGATGACGCAACTGATTCCGGTGCACCTCGCGCCCACCCACCGGCCGGTGTAGCACGGCCTCGTCGATCACCGCCCACACCACCGGCGGGTCGACCCGCCGCAGCACGTCCTGGCGCAGCTGACGAACCTGCACGCGCCGCTCGGTCTCGGCATCGTCGAGGCCGACGGTGACGATCGCCCGGGTGTACTCCGGGGTCTGCAGCAGGCCGGGTACCAATTGGGTCTCATAGGTGCGGATTTGGCTCGCGGCCTGTTCGAGCCCCAGGTAGGTACTGAACCATGACGGCAGCAGATCGCTGTAGCGGTGCCACCAGCCCGGCTCGTTGGCCTGCCTGGCCAGATCGAAGAACGCCTCACGATCTACGGGGTCGGTGACTCCGTAGAGCGTGAGCAGATCGCGGATATCGCGTTCCTTGAATCCGGTGCGGCCCAGCTCGAGTCGGCTGATCTTGGCGTGGGAGCCGCGGATCGCCTCCCCCGCGGCCTCGCGGGTGATGCCCTTACTCTCCCGCAACCTACGCAGTTGCCCACCGAGCGCGATGCGCAGCACAGTGGGACCACGGTCGACGATCGGTTGTACACGACCGATCTCGTGGGGTTCAGCCGTCATGACTCGCGATCTTACCGATCAGCAGGTCAAGTCGTCGAACTCTCCGGCCTTGGCGCCGCGGATGAATGCATCGATCTCCGGGCGTGTGTAGTAGATGACCGCGCCACGCGGGTCGCGCGAGTTGCGCACAGCTACCGACCCGTCGGACACGGCGGCAACCTCTACGCAATTGCCGCTGGCGTTGCTGTACGTGCTCTTGCGCCAGGCGTGGTCGGCGGGCCGTTCGCGCTGATCATGGTGCATTGCGGACATGCATTACTCCCTGTTCTCGTGTGATGTCCATCGGAGTGAAAGTTGCAGATGCACGCACAAACGTTCTTGCATCCGCTTCGCGCGATGCGGACATTAACACGCAGCCTGCGGTTGCGCACCGGTCGGTACTTACTCGCGCTCAGGGGACGGGTGGCGTTCGCAAAGTGACGTCCAGTCCCCTGAATTCGCAAGGGCCACAGAGCCATCGGCCGCCGCAACGCCCCGAATGAGATCTCCGATGTGCTTGCATCTGCAATCACCGCGCCCATAGACTCGGGGCAAGATCAACCCCGGGGCCCGCTCGTCAAGAGCTGGGGCAGGCCCGGGCCCACCGGACACGAGGGGCCTGCGATGAGCATTCCGTATCGACCACCCCGCCGGGTCTCGGCCGGCACCGCCGGGCTCGAGCTCCCGCGCAGCCTCGCGGCAGAGGTAGCGCCGGTTTCCGCGTGTAGCGACGAGCCCTACGGGCTCACCTATCGGCAGGCTCGCGAGATGCTGCGTCAACACGACATCCACGGCCCACAGTGCCGCCAATGGCTGGCCGCGGCGGCCTATCTGTCTGCGGGCCTGGACGACGAATAGCGCGGTCGTGACGTCTTCGTGCTGGTCACAGCCGTACAAGCGGGGCATGCTTGGAGACGGACGGTCGGCGCGAGCACAGGTGGCGGCGTATGCGGATTGCGGAGATTCTGCGAAGCAAGGGCACAGCGGTAGCGACGGTGCCACCGGACACCACCGTGCGCGCGCTGCTGACGGTGCTGGCCGACCGCAATATCGGTGCCGTGGTCGTCTCCCCCGACGGCGCGACGATCGAGGGCATCGTGTCCGAACGCGACGTGGTTCGCCGCCTCGCGGTGCACGGCGCCGAACTGCTCGACCGTCCGGTCGCCGAGATCATGACCGCCCGGGTACGCACCTGCGGGCCCGACGACCACGTGTCCTCGCTGCGTGATGTGATGACCGAGCACCGCATCCGGCACATGCCGGTGGTGAGCGAGGACCGGTTGATCGGCATCGTGAGCATCGGTGACGTGGTCAAGAGCGAGATCACGGAGCTGGCCACCGAACGCGAGCAGCTCGTCGACTACCTGCAGGGCCGGTACTGATCGTCGCGCTCGCGGCCGAAAACCGTTGTCCGCGCGTATCGTTGACGAGGTGCACCCCGCGCAGCAGTACGACCGCCGTGTCGCTTCGCAGGTCCTCGCCCGGCTCGCCGCGCCCGGAATCTTCACCGGCGTCGAGACCGCGCCGGTCCGGATCACCTTCCGCGCGCGGGCTTTACAGCCCGAGCCGGGCGGGCGGCTCACCCAGCCGCAGCGGATGTATCTCGAGCGCTTCATGCGCCCGTGCCGCCCGGAACAGGTGACCAGCGCGACGCATCGCATCACCTGGACCGACAGCGCGGGCATTCCCAATACTGCGTACTACCGCCGCGACGGCGCCGGACCGGAGCTGGCCGTGGTCGCCAGGGAAACCGTACTGGCACTGTGGGATTCATTGGCACGATCGGGTCTTCCGGAGCGTGCCGCCGAGCTGAGCGAGCACGAACGGTCGGTGCTGGCAGCCACCACCACCGACCACGAACCGCACGAGATCTTCCGGGTCGGCGTCGAAGCCGCCGGGCGGGCCCTGGTCCAGCACGGCCTCCTCGCCGCCGACACCCCATATCGCGACATCACCGAATTCGCGTGTGGAATGCGCGATTCGGGAATCTTCGCGGCGGTGGCGACCCGGTGGTTCTGGGAGTTGCAGGCCTCGACCTATCGGCGGGGCATGATCCCGGTCCGCTTCACCACCTCGCCCGACGGCACCGTGCGGTACACACCCGAGTCGGTGGCGGTACTGCGGGCGATGAAGGAGGCGACCATCGCCGACGCGCACGCGGTGATGCGCAAGGCGACCACCGAGGAGGGCCTCGATGTCGAGCAGGCGGTGGCCAAGTACCACGACGACCTCGATCTGATCTCGCGGCAGTACGCGCTGCTGCCGCCCGGGACCGGGCCGACGTGTCTCGCGGCGCCACCGGCAGCGGACGGGTCGTCGGTGCTTGGCGCGGTCGCGAATCAGTTCGTCGAGACGTTCGTGGCGCTCACGAGTCTCGTGGAGGCCGTCGAGGACGTCACCGAGGTACCGGTCGGCAACGAACCGCTCGCCGACGACAGTGTGTTCGCGGTGCCGGACATGAGTTGCCGCCACTGTGTGCGGACCATCGGCGCCCTGCTCGAGTCGATGGACGTTGCGGTGATCGACATCGATCTGGCTTCCAAACGGGTGATCGCCCGGATTCGCAGCCCGCGCCATCGGTTACGGGTGTTCGAGGCGTTGCGCGACGGCGGGTACAACCCCGTCGACGAGGTGCCCTCGCCCGGCACACCGGTGGAATGACCCCGCCTGCCGTTCCCGCTGCCCTGCACCCGGTCGTGGCGGCGTTCCTGGAGGACCGGGCGGCGGTGCACGCGGCGCTGGAGCGGTTCGGCTCACCGCTGCACCTGGTCTTCCCGCAGGTGTTCGACGACAATCTCGCCGCGCTCACGGGGGTGCTGGACAGGGCACGGTGCAGGTCTCGGATCTACTACGCGCACAAGGTGAATCGGTCCGCGGCCTTCGTCCGCTCGGCCGCGCGGACGGGGATCGGGATCGACGTCGCGTCCGGGGCGGAGTTGCGGTCGGCGCTGGACGCGGGCTTCGCGCCCGACCGAATCGAGATCACCGGGCCCAAAGGGTTGTCACTGTTGCGGGCGGCCGTCGCGGCGGGAGTGACGCTCAATGTCGACAACCTGTGGGAGTTGGCACGTATCGCCGACATCACGGATACGCAAGTGCCGGTGCTGCTGCGTCTTTCGGGGTTTCCGGGAAGTGCGCCGAGCCGGTTCGGCATCGATCTCGGCCAAGTGGGCGAGGCGTTCGATCTGCTCGCCCGGCACCCCGATCGGCTGGCACTGCTCGGGGTGGCCTTCCACCTCGATACCGCGTCCACACAGGAACGGGTACGGGCCGTCGGTGAGTGCCTGACGGTGATCGAACGGGCCTACGCGCGCGGGTTCACACCGTCGGTGCTCGATATCGGCGGCGGGTTACGTCAGGTCTTCGTGGCCGACCCGGCCGCCTACGACGCCTACGACCAGGCGCTGCGGGCCGGACTGCTCGGCCAGGGGCCTGCCCTGCACTGGGGCACGGGCAGTTTCGGCTATCACGTCGCCGACGGTGTCGCACACGGCACACCGGTGTTCCACAAATACGCCAATACGGAATCGGCCACCGACATCCTGACCGAACTCCTCGACGCACCCCTGCCGGGGCACGGCGGCCGGGCGCTGAGCGCGGTGCTGGCGGACAACCTCCTGGACCTGTGGCTGGAACCCGGCAAGGCGCTGGCCGATCGCGCGGGGATCACCGTGGCCCGGGTCGAATTCGTGAAGCGGGCGGGGACCGGGGCGACGCTGGTACACCTGGATCTGAGCCGCGACACCGTCACCGCCGCCGACCAGGAGGTGCTCATCGATCCCCTCGTGCTGTCCGAGTCCGGCGAATCCGCGCCCGCCGGAGTGTTCTTCGCCGGGCATCTGTGTTTGGAACGTGACCTGGTGACCCAGCGGCAGGTGCGGGTGCCGCGGATCCCCGTCCCCGGCGACCCGGTGGTGTTCCCCAATACCGGCGCCTACCACATGGATCTGTCGGCAGCCAACGCCGCCATGCACCCCACGCCACCGAAAGTGGCTGTGCTGCATCGTGACAGCCGATTCGAGCTGTGCGGCGACGAGGTGTGGCGATGATCTACTCCCACATCACCGAGCTGATCGGCAACACTCCCCTACTCCGCCTCGACCCGCGGGTGCACGGGCTCGCTGGGGTCGAGCTGTATGCGAAGCTGGAGTCGCACAACCCGTTCGGGTCGGTGAAGGACCGCATCGCCTGGTCCATGATCCGCGACGACATCGAGGCGGTGGCGGCAGGCGGGCAGTCGTTCATCGAGGCATCCAGCGGCAATACCGCCAAGGCGCTGCGGGTGCTCGGCGCGCTGCACGGAGTTCCCTTGCGTGCGGTCACCAACCGTATCCGGGTCACCGAGGTACGCCAGTTGCTGCAGTTGCTCGGCACCGACATCGTGGAGCTACCCGGTCTGTCCGAATGCCCGGATCCGCATGCGGCCGATGATGTTTCGGCGGTCATCGAGCACACCACCGGGCAGGCGCCCGAGCGCTGGTACCACCCGTCCCAGTACACCAACGAGCGCAATGTCGAGGCGCACCGCGACGGTACGGGCGCCGAGATCGCCGCCGACCTGGCCGCCGCGGGCATCGAACACCTCGACTACCTCGTGGGTGGGCTCGGCACCACCGGGTCCACCCGTGGCACCGCCACCGCCCTGCTGGCCGCCCACCCGGCGCTGCGCACGATCGGCGTGGTGTCGGACCGGTTCGATTTCATTCCCGGCATCCGCTCCGAACGCGAGATGTGGGACGTGGGCCTGTTCCGCCCGGATTTCTACCACGACATCGTCACCGTCGACTCCGCCACCGCCATCGATGCCACGCTCGATCTGGTGCGCGGATACGGCGTACTCGCGGGTCCGACCAGCGGTGCGGGCTATGCCGCCGCTCTGCGTACGCTCGCCGACGCTCCACGCCCCGAGGACCGCCCGCTGGTCGCCGTGCTCGTCGTCTGCGACCGGCTCGAGCCGTACCTGTCCTATTTCGCCAAGCGCCGACCCGACCTGTTCGGTGCGCCCGAGGCCCCACCAGCACCGGACACCGGCTCCGCACCGGCGCTGACGCCTGCGGAGCTGGCCGAACTCGACCGCATCGGCCGCCCGATGGTCGTCGATACGCGCGGCGCGATGGCGTACCGGGTGGGCCACATACCGGGCGCCGTCAACCTGCGCGACGACCAGCTCGACGACATGCTCGGCCAAGGGATGCCGTTCCCGCGCTCACGGCCGATCGTGTTCGTGTGTCCGGTCGGTGAGGCGTCGCTGCGTTTCGCGGCCCTGACCCGGCAGGCCGGATACGAGGCCTTCAGCCTGGCAGGTGGGATCGTCGCCTGGCGCGACGCGGGACTGCCGCTCGAACGTGGCTGATCACACCAGCGCCCGCATCGCCCGGCGCGGCGACGGTGCCCGCCTGCCGGTGGTCGCCAGCAGCGGCGGCAACGGGCCACGGTAGCCGTCGGCGAGCAGCGCGACCACCGCGCGGAACCGGTCGACGAAACGCGCGGCGACGGCCGGGTCGAAGCGAGCGAGGGGATACAGGAAAGACCCGTCGATCCCGGCCGGAGCGCCGTGGGTTTCATAGTGCGCGGTGAGGCCGAACTCGAGATCGTGCTTGGCGCGCACCACCCCGGTCGGCACATCCGTGATCGAGAACGCCTGCGCGGCGGATGGTTTTGTTCGCGTCGACTTCTGCAGGATGAGCGTCGCCTGGAACAGCGGCAGCGCGGCGTCCTGCGGCAGGCACCGCTTCAGTCGCGGATTCGGAGTGTCGGGGTGGGCGTAGGCGGCCAGTGCGACCCGGCGGACCTGGTCGATGAGTTCGTCGATGTCGGCCGCACGGTCCAGGCGCACCCGCATCAACACATCATCGGAGAAGTTGCCGACGAGGTCGTCGAGCAGTCGGTGGTCACGGCCCGAAACCGCCGTCGCGACAGTCACATCGGCACAGCGCGCGAACGCGCCGACGGTCACCGCGAACGCCGCCTGCAGCACCATGAACAGGCTCGCCCGCCGATCCTGGGCCAGCCGCAGCAGACCCGCGTGGGTGGTGGCGTCGAAGGCGAGGGGAATCAGCGCGCCGACGGCGGGGTCGGCCGGCGGCGCCGGCTGTGGCCGCGCCGGGAATTCGAGCGATGCGGGTCGGCCTGCCAAAGCGTTGGCCCAGTACCGCAATTGGTGGGTGGCCCGGCTCCACTCGTCGGTGAACTCGCCGAGCTGGGCGTGTTTCCACAGCGTGTAGTCGGTGTAGGTGACCGGCAGCGGCTCCCAGCGCGGGGCCGTGCCGGTGTGGCAGGCCAGGTAGGCGGTCACGAGGTCGCGGGTCAGCGGGGCCATCGACCGTCCGTCGACCGAAATGTGGTGCACCACAAGGGCGAGGACGACGTCGTCGGGAGCGAGGACGAACAGCCGGGCCCGGAGAGGCAGATCGCGGGCCAGGTCGAACGGCCGCGCCGCCAGGTCGGCGATCTCGGCGCCGACGGCATCCTCGCCGACGTGTCGCACCGCGATGTCGAGCACGACCTCGGCCGGGTCGAGCACCTGCTGGGCCGGCCCGTGCTCGGTCACCGGGTAGCGGGTCCGCAACGGTTCGTGCCGCGCGACCAGCAGCGCGAGGGCGTCGCGCAGAGCGCCCACATCGATATCGGCGCCACGAATGCGCAAGGCGCGGGCCACATTCCAGTCCGCGGAACGTCCCTGTCCTGCCGCATGCCACATGCGCTCCTGCGCGGGCGCCAGCGGCACGTGCGCGGGTCGGAGGCGTGGCTCGAGCGTCACCACGGGCGGCGCCGGGAAACACACCGCCTCGGCCCGCGTCGTCGCCACCGCGACACCACGACCGAAGCCCCCCGACCTGATCCCCACACCGGGATCCACCACAGACCGCCAACCTCCACCCGTCTCGAAACAGATGTGGGACGCTAACGAGCCGATGTGAACAAACAGTTACCGCATCGTGACCAGGCCTGGGCCACCCCGCACCGGGCCGTCGCCGACTATCCACTTTCCGGAGAAAACACCCAAAAGCCGCGTTAGAGTGGGCGACGGGAAAGCGGAGCGAGGAGCTGGTCGGTGTCTGTCGGGAAATTGGTGTCTTTCGATGGTTCGCGGGGTTTCGGGTTCATCCGCCCCGAAGACGGTGGGCCCGATGTGTTCGTCCACGTCAACGACATCGGTCTGGACGAGGACGAACTGCGCCAGGGCAGGCTTTTCGAATTCGAGGTCACCGAGGGCGATCGCGGCCCCAAAGCCGTCAACCTGACCGCCGCCGGGCACAGTGCCCCGAGCGCCCGTAGTCGCAAGGGCGGAGGCGATCGGCTCGGGTCCGAGGAAATGCGCAGGCAGATCACCGAACTCCTGCTCGAGGCATCGCCCGCCCTCACCGCCGCCGAGATCATCACCATTCGCGACCGGTTCACCACCTTCGCCGACGAACACGGCTGGCTCGACAGCTGATCCGAACGCGCTGATCACGATCCGCGTGTGTGTCGGTCCCCCGGCCTACGATCGCATGGCACCGATGAATCGGGTGCGCTCGCGACGTCGATACGGGTGACAGGAACCCGCGAGGAGGATCGGATGGATCTACCGGTGATGCCGCCAGTGCGCCCGATGCTGGCCAAATCCACACCGTCGCTGCCCCGCGAACCCGGGCTGAGCTACGAACCCAAATGGGACGGCTTCCGCTGCATCGTCTTCCGCGACGGCGACGAACTCGAACTGGGTTCGCGCAATGATCGTCCGCTCACCCGGTATTTCCCCGAATTGGTCGACCTGCTCAAAGCGGCACTGCCGCAACGGTGTGTGATCGACGGTGAGATCGTGGTCGTCACCGAGAACGGTTTGGATTTCGACACACTCCAGCAGCGCCTGCACCCGGCCGCCTCGCGGGTGAACAAGCTCGCCGTCGAGACCCCGGCCAGTTTCGTCGCCTTCGACCTGCTCGCCAACGGCGATCGCGACCTCACCGGTGAGCCGTTCTCCGAACGGCGCCGGGAACTGGAAACGCTGCTGCAAGCCGCACCCGGCCGCATCCATCTCACCCCCATCACCCAGGACCCGGACACGGCTCAGGACTGGTTCACCCGGTTCGAGGGCGCGGGTTTCGACGGAGTGATGGCCAAGGCCGACGACCTCGCGTACATGCAGGACAAGCGGGTGATGCTCAAGATCAAACACGAACGCACCGCCGATTGCGTGGTCGCCGGCTACCGGATGCACAAGGACGGCGAAGGGGTCGGCTCGCTGCTGCTCGGCCTCTTCGACGACAAGGGCAACCTCCACCACGTGGGCGTCGCGTCGAGTTTCACCGCCGCCCGGCGCCGCGAATTGCTCGGTGAGCTGGCACCGTTACGCGAGAACGCGCTGGTGGACCATCCGTGGCGTGACTGGGCCGACGCGGTGGCCCAGGCCAATGCCGACGGCAAGATGCCCGGCGGGGTGAGCCGGTGGACCGGCGGCAAAGACCTGTCCTGGGAGCCGTTGCGGCCCGAACTGGTCGCCGAGGTGCGCTACGAACACGTGCAGTCGGGGCGGTTCCGGCACGGCGGGCGGCTGGTGAGGTTCCGGCCCGACCGCACACCCGAATCGTGCACATACGCCCAGCTCGACGAGGTGGCTCCGGCCGAACTGGACGCGATCTTCGGGGTGCGGTCATGAGCGCGGGGGTCGAGATCGAGGTCGACGGGCGCACGCTGACCATCAGTCATCCCGACAAGGTGTACTTCAGCAAACGCGGTGAGACGAAGCTCGACCTGGTGCGCTACTACCAGGCCGTGGCCGAACCCCTGCTCGGCGTCATCGGTGACCGGCCGCTGCTGCTCGAACGCTATCCCGACGGTGCGTCCGGCAAATCGTGGTTCCAGAAGCGCGTCCCCAAGACCGCGCCGGACTGGTTGCAGACCGTCGAGGTCACCACCCCGAACGGCACGACGAGCGACGCGCTGGTCGCCCACGATCTGGCACACGTGCTGTGGGCGGTGAACCAGGGCTGTCTCGGTTTCCACGTGTGGCCCAACCACGTGCCCGACCTGCGGATCGCCGACGAACTACGCATCGACCTCGACCCCTCGCCCGGCATCACCTTCGACGATCTGCGCGGCGCCGCCGTGCGCACCCGCGAACTGCTCGCCGAGCTCGGCATCGATGCCCTGGTCAAGACGTCCGGCTCACGCGGCCTGCACATCTACGCGATGCTCGAACCCCGATGGGACGGCTACCAGGTGCGGGCCGCGGCCGTGGCTCTCGCCCGCGAACTCGAGCGCCGCTTCCCCGAGGAGATCACCGCCCAGTGGTGGAAGGAGGAACGCGGCAGCCGGGTCTTCGTCGACTACAACCAGAACGCACCCCACAAAACCGTGTTCGGCGCCTGGTCCGTACGCCCCAAGGTGGGCGGCCAGGTCTCGACCCCCATCGCCTGGGACGAACTCGACACCATCATCCCCGACGAACTCACCCTCGCCACCGTCCCCACCCGACTGGCCGAACGCGGCGACCCCTGGGCCGACCGCACCCCACAGTCGATCGAACCACTCCTCACCATGTCCGACAAGGACATGGCCGCAGGCCTGATGGACGCCCCCTGGCCACCCCAATACCCGAAAATGCCCAACGAACCACCCCGCGTCCAGCCCAGCCGAGCAAAGAAGGACTGACCTATTCGGTGGGCGCGGATCAGCTTCACAACGTGAATCAGTTCGCTGGAATGGTGCATTCTGCGGCCGGCCTGGGGTCATCGGGACCAGTACAGATGTAAATCCATTCGCCTTGCTCGTCTGTGTAAGTTTGCGGTGCTTTCGAACCGTTCACACACTTCGGATCCCCGTACTGGTAGCCGCCTGCGTCGTAAATTCCTACAGTTCCGTCGCAGTAGAGGAAAGCCGCAGGCGTCGAGGTAGGCGGCGGATAGGGCTGCCAGGTCGAGCCACAAAGTGCGTCGCCTTCGGCGCCCATCGCCTCACGCCATGCAGCATCGCTGCACGAATATTCCAGCGGCTGCTCCGATCGAGAAGGCACGGGCGCGATTACGGAGGGTTGGGGCACGACAGGTTCGACTGCCGGCGGAATATCCGGCCCCTCGGCTGGGGGCGCTGGCGGTGATTGCGGAGTGGGCGTGAGACTGGAAGCCGGGGCAACCGCCGATGTGGAATTGGGCAGACGCTCTTGCCGATCGTCGCTTTGACAGGCGAAGAGCAGCAACGCGAAGCCGAAAACTGCAGAGATGAGAAAAATACGCTTCATCATCGCGAGGCCGCCTTCGAAGTGTGGGCGAAGCTACCTGTGATGTCGTAATGCCATGGCAGTTCGTTTCCTCGGAGTCGTGCGGCTACGGACCGAAACCGACCTACTCGGTCCAGGGGACCCAGGTGCCGGTGTTCGCTTTGCCTTCGCAGACCAGGGCGTGGTTGTCGGTGGTGCGGCCGGTTTTGTCGACCGATGGGTCGCAGGGCTCCCCCTCGGTGTAGTAGGAGCCTGCTACGCGGTGCGGGCCCGACCAGGTGTGGCCCTTGTCGGAGCGCAGGCACAGCAGGGTGGCGCCGTCGGCGGCGACGCCGAGCAGGCCGACCTGTTCGGCTTGGCAGGGTGTGCCTTTTTGCACCACACTCGCGGCGGGCTGGCTCAGGACCGGGGTGGATCCGACCGATGTCGGCGCACCGACCGACGGCACCGCCTCGGTGGTGGTCACCGCGACCGGTGTGGTCGCCGCCTTGCTCGCCAACGCAGGCATCTCGAGTTCCAGTCCGCCGAAGAGCACCATTCCGGCCACCGCCACCGCGGCGACCTCGGCGATACCGAGCAGCAGTGCGAGCATCGCGATCCCCCGCCCACGCGGATGCCCGTACGACAGCAGCGCGAAGACGATCGCGATCGGGAACAGCAGGACGAGGGCCGCGGCCAGCGCCACCATCGCGTACGGATTCACCCGTGGCTGGTCGTCGCGCGCGGAGTCCTCCGCGGTGGCGTGCGGCCAACGCTGACCGTTCCAGCGCCGGTCCTCGAACTCCTCATCGGGGTCGTCGTTCCACTGCTCGTATCGTGCCATCAACCCCGGGTCCCTCTCGATCTCCCCGGCCGCGGAAACGAAACAGCGTGCGGCGCGGGGTTACGCGAAGAGGATAGGGACTCGCGCGCCGCCGGGCAGCGCAACCGGGAAAGAGTGGGCTAACTCCTAATCGGCTGAGGACGACTTCACATGGGGAATCGTGCGATCGATGAGGGTGAGCAGGGTGTCGGTGAGCAGCCGGTGCACCTGGGGGCGGGTGAGCGTGCCACGGGTGAGCCATTCGCGCCCGGCCACTTTCACCATGCCCGCGTAGGAAACGACCAGTGCGCGCAATTGTGCATCGTCTGCCATATCGGAGCGGCCGATCATCAGCAGCATGCGCTCGGCGGCGGCGTCGTCGGCCTGGTCGAGGATCTGCTGCACCTCGGGGTCGTCGCCCACACCTTCGTGGCTGGTCACCTTCACCCAGGTGCTGCCATGTTCGGCGATGGTGTCGAGCAACCACGACACGATGGCATCGACGCGTTCGACCGGGCTGCCCTGCGGAATGGACACCTTCTCGAGGCGGGGCAGCGTGACCATCCGGCGGACAACGGCCAGGTACAGATCACGCTTGTTGCCGAAGTAGTGGTTGATGAGCCCGCGCGCGACCCCGGCACGCTGGGCGAGTTCCGCGGTCGACACCGCCGCGTACGGGCGTTCACCGAACATCTCGATGGCACATGCCAAAATCTGCGCCCGACGCTCGTCGGGTTCGAGCCGGCGCCTGCGCGGCGGGTCTGCTGTGTCGGTGTCGAACGGGGAAATCGGGGCGCTCCGTCGGGTTCTGCGGCCGCCGCAGGGTTGCGGAGGCGGTGCACAACGATACCCAGCGGGTCCGTCGCACGGCTAATGAGACAATATTTCCGACCACCGCTCCCGCACGAAGGAATGCCGCACTCCCCGATGACCGAGAAGACGATCGATCCGGACGAGTTGGCGACCTGCCTGCGGGTGCTCGAACAGGCCGGGCAGCTGGAAAAGGAACACCCCGATTCGATCGCGGTGCAGCGCGCGGTTGGCCACATGTTCAAAAAGCTCAAGCAGCGCCGCCGGATCGAGGCCAGGCAGCAGGTCGCCGAAGCCGACCGCGCCGTGATCGCCTCGACCGCGACCGGTTCGCCGCAGCGCATCGACGACGAGACCGCGGGCATCCCGATCAAGTCCGCCGCCGACGGCGAAACCGCGGGAACGCTGGTGCGGGCACGTCCCTGCTACATCTGTAAGCAGCGCTACACCCAGGTCGACGCCTTCTATCACCAGCTGTGCCCCGAGTGCGCGGCGTCGAGCCACGCCAAGCGCGATGCCCGCACCGACCTGTCCGGCAAGCGCGCGCTGCTCACCGGCGGCCGCGCCAAGATCGGCATGTACATCGCGCTGCGGCTGCTGCGCGACGGCGCCCACACCACCATCACCACCCGGTTCCCCAACGACGCCATCCGCCGCTTCGCCGCGATGGAGGACAGCGGCGACTGGCTGCACCGGCTGCGCATCGTCGGGATCGACCTGCGTGACCCGGCCCAGGTGGTCGCCCTCGCCGACGATGTCGCGGCGCAGGGCCCGCTCGACATCCTGATCAACAACGCCGCCCAGACCGTTCGCCGTTCGGCCGGTGCCTACAGCGCGCTGGTCGAGGCCGAGTCCGCGCCGCTGCCCGTCGGGATGCTGCCGGAGATGGTCACCTTCGGCAAGACGATGCAGGCGCATCCGACGGCGCTCACCGCCTCGCTCACACCGTCGTTGTCGGCCGTCGACGTGGCCGAACTGGCCTTGGTCGCGGGTTCGGCGACGCCGGAGCGGATCGCGGCGGGCGTGGCCATCGACGCCGGTGGGCTCGTGCCCGATCTGGCGCACACCAACAGTTGGGTGCAGACCGTCGGCGAGGTGGACGCCACCGAACTGCTCGAGGTGCAACTGTGCAATTCGGTGGCACCGTTCATCCTGGTGTCGCGGTTGCGGCCGGCGATGGCGGCGGCGCCGGGCAGGCGCAAGTACGTGGTGAACGTGTCGGCGATGGAAGGCCAGTTCAGTCGCGGCTACAAGGGCCCCGGTCACCCGCACACGAACATGGCCAAGGCCGCGTTGAACATGCTCACCCGCACCAGCGCGCTCGAGATGTTCGAGTCCGATTCGATCCTGATGACCGCGGTCGACACCGGGTGGATCACCGACGAACGTCCGCACTACACCAAGGTCCGCCTGGCCGAGGAGGGCTTCCACGCACCCCTCGATCTGGTCGACGGCGCCGCCCGCGTCTACGACCCGATCGTGCAGGGCGAGAATGGCGTCGACCTCTACGGATGCTTCCTGAAGGACTACCGGCCGTCACCCTGGTGATCACCTGGTCGATGCCGAACCGGAATGTTGATCATGATTCCGATCGGCGGGCGGCCGCTTAATCTGGATATGTGCCGTTCCGGGTGTTGGCCGATCTGATCGCCGTCACCCACGTCGCGTTCATCGCGTACGTGGTCGCCGGCGGTTTCGTGGCGTGGCGGTGGCCGCGCACCATCGGGGCTCACCTGCTCGCCGCGTCCTGGGGTTTCGGCACCATCCTCATCGGTTTCGACTGTCCCCTGACCTACGCCGAGAACTGGGCCCGCGCCCGCGCGGGCGTTTCCGGCCTCCCTGAAGCCGGCTTCATCGACCATTACCTCACCGGCGTGATCTATCCCGACAGCGCCCTCGGACTGGTCCGGGCCGTGGCCGCGACCGCCGTCCTGGTCTCCTGGCTCGGCTACCTGCGTCTGCACCACCGCTCGTTCACGTCAGACACCGCGTGAGCTGCTCGGCGACCGCGCCGGGATCGCCGTCGAAGTAGAAGTGCCCGCCGGGGAAGGTGTGCAGGCTGAACGGTCCATCGGTCACCGTCTGCCACTGCTCGGCCTGAGCTCGGCTCGTGGTGGGATCCTCGGTGCTGACGAAGGCGGCCACCGGGCAATCGAGAACCGGGCCCGGCCGGTGGCGATAGGTCTCGACGGCCTGGTAATCGGCCCGGACACCGGGTAGAACCAGGTCGGCCAGGCTCGGCTCGGTGCGCAGCAGCCGCACCGGCACCGGATCGGCGGCCAGGCGCTCGAGGTTGTCGATGAGGTCGGCGTCGGAGGCCTTGTGCAGGAGTCCCGTCTCGACGAAATCCGGCGCGGGACGGCCGGAGACGATCAGTTCCAGCACCGGTTGCCCGCCGGCCGCGAGTCGCCGCGCCACCTCGTAGGCGACGGTGGCGCCCATGCTGTGACCGAACAGGGCACGCGGAGCGGGTGGCTGCCGCAGCAGATCGGCGGCGATGCGATCGGCCAGCTCGTGCAGGTCGGTGATGAGCGGGTCGCCGAAGCGGTCCTGGCGCCCCGGGTACTGCGCGGCGAGGACCTCGATGCCGGGACCGAGGTGGCGGGCGAGGTCACGATAGAACGCGGCGGACGCACCACCGGGCGGTAGGCAGACCAACTGCCTGCGCCGGGCCGCATCGAGACGTAGAGCCCGAATCCATTGCGTTGCAGCAGTGTTCACTCGCACTGTTCCCTTTCCCCGGTCAGCTGCCTGCGAGGGCACGCACGGCGGTCGACAGCTGGTCGCCGTCGAGAAGAGTTTCGCCGGGTTTCAACAGCCACAGCACACCGAGGCCCTGCGCGAGGACGAAATACAGGCGGCCGATGGCTTCGGCCTGCGCTTCGTCGAGGTCGGGATGGGCGGCCCGGAGATCGGCCGCCAGATCACGGTAGGCCTCGTCGAGCTGGTCGCCGAGCTGGGAGCGCGCTTCCTCGGAGCGCACGATGCGAACGATGTTCTCGAGACTGGCCAGCATCGCCTCGTGGTTGTCGGCGAAGACCGCAGGCATGCCGTTCCACAGGCGGGCGAGACCGGACAGCGGTGAGCCGCCCGCACCCTCCTCGATGAGTCCGCGCATCCCCTCCCCCAGCGCGTCGCCGAGCGCCTCACTGAGCGCCTCGGTGACCAGACGATCCTTGGAGCCGAAGTGATAGCCGATGGCGGCCAGGCTCACCCCGGCGGCGGCGGCGATATCGCGTGCGGTCGCCTTGGCCACCCCGCGCTCCATGATCACTTTGCGCGCCCCGGCCAGCAGATCTTCTCGGTTGCCCATGACGGCGAGACTACCCGACCGTCTTAGACATTTGTACTAGACATCCGTGCAAACCTCTGTTAGACATTGGTCTAAGACATTCGTTCAACTTCTCGAGGCGGACATACTATGACCACCACTGCACTGCACGTTCTGGTCGCCGGCGGCGGCATCGCGGGCAACACGGTCGCACTCCAGTTGCTGCGCAAGGGCATTCGCACCACGGTCGTGGAACGGGCGGCGGTCCCCCGGCCCGGCGGGCAGGCGGTGGATCTGCGCGGACCGAGCAAGGAAGCGGTCGAACGCATGGGGCTGATGGAGGGCATCCGCAAGTACCAGCTCGACGAACGCGGTATGGCCTACGTCGACGGTGACGGCCGGGTCTATGCCCGTATGGCGATGGAGGACTTCGACGGCAAGGGCGCCGTCGCCGACATCGAGATCACCCGTGGCGATCTCAATCAGGTATTGCTCGACGCGGTGACCGCAGCCGACGACGGTCACCTCGACTACCGATACGGTGACTGGATCGAGCGCGTCGAGCAGGACGACACCGGCGTCGAGGTCACCTTCGCCTCGGGCGCGACCGGGCGCTTCGATCTGGTGATCGGCGCCGACGGTGTGCATTCGGCGACCCGCCGCCTGGTGTTCGGCCCGGAAGACCGGTTCGTCACCAACCTCGGCGCCTACGGCGCGTTCTTCACGATGCCGACCCCCGCCGACGCCGAACCCGGTTGGTTCGCCATGCGCCTGCTGCCCGGAGCGATGCTCGGCATCCGGCCCGACGGTGACCCTGCCACCGCGAAGGCCATCATCATGGTGCGCACCGACATCGATCCCGCCCTGCGCCGCGACCCCGAAGCCCAACGCGCGCTCCTGCGAGGAGCCCTGCGTGACGCGGGCTGGCGGGCCCCGGAGATCCTGGCCGCGATGGAGACGACGCCGGACTTCTACTTCGACGACCTCGCCCGCGTCGACGTGCCCGAACTGGCCGTCGGCCGGGTCACGCTGGTCGGCGACGCCGGGTATTGCGGTTCTCCGCTGACGGGCATGGGTACCGCGATGGCGATCGTCGGCGGGTATGTGCTGGCCGCCGAGATCGCCGCCACTCCGCATGATCTGCCTGCGGCACTGCGCCGCTACCAGGACGCGATCACCCCATTCCTATCCAAGGCCAAGGAGATTCCTGGTGGCGGCATCGACATGATGGTTCCGCGCAGTGCCCTGATGACCCGGCTGATGCGGGTCAGTGTGCGGCTGCTGACATCGCGGCCGATGCGCCCGATCACCGCGAAGCTGTTCTTCGCCGACAACGAGGACTTCGCCCTGCCGCGCTACTGAGTGCGGGCGCCTGGTTACTCTCGAAACGTGGCGCAGCCGATCATCCTCGACGTCGATACCGGAATCGACGACTCCCTGGCCATGCTCTATCTGCTCGCCTCACCGGAGGCCGAGATCCTCGGGATCGCGGCCACGGCGGGCAATGTGCCTGCCGCGCAGGTGGCGGCCAATACGCTCGCCGTGCTGGATCTCGGCCGGGCACCCGAAATCGAAGTGGCACTAGGCGCGGCCGAGCCGCTGGCGATACCGCTGCGCACCACCGAGGACACGCACGGTCCGCAGGGACTCGGGTACGCGGTCCTGCCGCTGTCGCCACGCGAGGTTTCGGAGCGGTCGGCGGCGCGGATGTGGGTGGAGCTGGCGCGCGCGAATCCCGGTGCGGCGATCGGGTTGTGCACCGGCCCGCTCACCAACCTGGCGTTGGCCTTGCGGATGGAACCCGAGCTGCCCCGGTTGTTGCGCAGGCTGGTCGTGATGGGTGGGGCGTTCAATCACCCCGGCAATACGACGCCGACCAACGAGTGGAACATCCACGTCGATCCGGAAGCGGCCAAGGAGGTGTTCGACGCCTTCTCCGCCGCGCCACCGGATCGTCG
Source organism: Nocardia rosealba (assembly GCF_020216065.1). Taxonomy (GTDB): domain Bacteria; phylum Actinomycetota; class Actinomycetes; order Mycobacteriales; family Mycobacteriaceae; genus Nocardia; species Nocardia rosealba. The sequence continues at coordinate 617,438 of NZ_JAIWNA010000002.1, read as the reverse complement.
CCCGCTGGTGTGCGCGCTCGACATCACCGAGAGAATCGAGATGCGGCCCGAGCATCTCGTCCTGCTGGCCGAGGCCGCGGGTAGTACCTCGCCGGATCTGGTCGCGGCGGGTCATCCGGCCGAATGGCGTTCGGCCGCAACCAATCCGATCGTGCGGTACCTCACCGACGCGGTGCGTTTCTATTTCGACTTCCACCACCAGTACGACCTGGGGTACCTCGCGCACATGCACGACCCGTTCGCCGCCGCCGTCGCGCTCGACCCCACCCTGGCGACCACCAGGCCCGCGACCGTGGACGTGGAGCTGGCCGGCACCATCACCCGGGCCACGACCGTCGCCGACTGGGCGGGCATGTGGGGCCGGGAACCCAACGCCGACATAGTGATCGGCACCGACCCTGCCGTGTTCTTCGACCGTCTCGTCACCCGCGTCGGAGCGTTCGCGCGACGCCTGTACCCGGAGCACTCATGACCATCGACACCGTCACCTATCTCGCCGATTTCCGCCGCAGGCTGGAGCTTCCCGCGATCGTCGACGTGCACACCCACTTCATGCCCGATCAGGTGATGCGCAAGGTGTGGGCCTACTTCGACACGGCCGGCCCCCTCACCGGCCGCCCCTGGCCGATCACCTATCGCGACGACGAACAGGTGCGTCTGAAAACGTTGCGCGACTTCGGTGTTCGTGCGTTCACCTCCTTGGTGTACCCGCACAAACCGAATATGGGTGAGTGGCTCAACGAGTGGACCGCCGAGTTCGCCGCCCGTACCCCCGATTGCCTGCACACCGCAACCTTCTACCCCGAACCCGACGCACCACGCTATGTGGCCGAGGCGATCGAGCGCGGTGCGCGAATCTTCAAGGTGCACATCCAGGTCGGCGGGTTCTCCCCGCTCGACCCGCTACTCGACCCGGTCTGGTCGATCCTCGCCGACAGCGGCGTCCCTGTCCTCATCCACTGTGGTTCGGGCCCCGCCCCCGGCGAGTTCACCGGCCCCGCCCCCATCGCCGAACTCCTGCGTCGCTTCCCCGCCCTGTGCTTGATCATCGCCCACATGGGCACCCCCGAATACCGCGAGTTCCTCGATCTCGCCGAGCAATACCCCCGGCTCTACCTCGACACCACCATGGTCTGGACCGACTTCAGCGAAGCAGGCGCCCCCTTCCCCGCCGACCAACGCGACCGTCTCCTCGCCTTCGGCCCCCGCATCCTTTTCGGCAGCGACTTCCCCAACATCCCCTACCCGTACGCCGAGGCAGTCGCCGCCCTCGAACGCCTCGACCTCGGCCCCGACTGGCTCCGAAAGGTGTGCCACGACAACGCCGCCCACCTCTTCGACCTCGACGCGCCTTAAGGATTGTCTCCCGCCTGTTGACCGCCGACTACCCGCTCTGACGGCGCCTCACCACAGGTGCAGGAAGGTTTCGTCGGCGAGCGGTTGGGGCGATCACAGTTTTTCGCACCGGTCAGGTTGCTGTCGCCCGCCCGCCGATACTGGAGGTCCCGATCTCCGTTCTGAGCATTGTGGGTAGCGCAGGTCAGCCCATTTTGGAGGCGTAGACCGCGAGGCGGACGCGGTTGTCGGTGCCGGTTTTGTCGAGCAGGTTGGTGATGTGGGTTTTGACGGTGCTCACGCCGAGGTGGAGGCGGTCGGCGATTTCCTGGTTGCCGTGGCCTTCGGCTACCAGGTGCAGAACGTCGCGTTCGCGGGCGGTGAGATCGGGTGGGGGTGAAGGGGTTTCGGGCGGGGTTGTCAGTGCTCGGGTGATGAGCCTGCGGAGCAGGGTGGGTGAGAAGAGGAGGTCGCCTTCGACGGTGCGGCGGATGGCGTCGAGGAGGACGGTGGGGTCGGTGTCTTTCACGAAATAGCCTGTGGCGCCTGCGGACAGGGCCGGAAACAGGTGTTCGTCGTCGTCGAAGGTGGTCAGCACCAGGACCTTCGACCGGGGGTCGGTGGCGAGAATCTGCCGGGTGGCGCCTATGCCGTCGAGGCCTGGCATGCGCAGGTCCATGATCACCAGGTCGGGACGTAGTTCGGTGTACAGGCGGACCGCTTCGACGCCGTCGGCGGCCTCTCCGGCGACGGCGATGTCGTCGGTGTCTTCGATGAGCATCCGCAGTCCGGCCCGGATCAGGCGTTGGTCGTCGGCGAGTAGTACGCGGATCATTCTTGTCCTCCTCGGGGCCGGTCCGGAAGGTGGGCGCGCACGACCCAGCGCTGGTCCTCGGCGGTGGCGGTCAGTGTGCCGCCGGCGAGTTCGGTGCGCTCACGCATGCCGACGATGCCGTGGCCGGGCGTTGTCGCGGCATGGTCGGCGCCGCTGACGACGGTCAGGGTGATGCCGTTGTCGTCCCGGTCGATCGTGAATCGCACCGGCACAGCGTGATTCGCGTGCTTCATCACATTGGTGAGCGATTCCTGCACCAGCCGGAGCAGGGTGAGCCTTCGAATGGCATCGAGCCCACTCAGGTCACCGACTGTCGACTCGACAGTGAATCCGGCGGCTCGTACGCGTGCGACGGCGTCGTCGATCTCCGCACCGACGGCGTCGGGCTCGACCAGCGCCACCTCCCCCAGCGCGGGATCGCGGAGGACCGCGAGCAGTCTCCGGATGTCGCCCAGCGCGTCGGCCGCTGTGGCTCGGACATCGTCGAGGACCGCCGTGATCCGCGGATCCGCTTGCCGGACAACGTGACCGGCCACCGAGATCCGCAGGATGATCGAGGCCATGTGATGGGCGACGACGTCGTGCAGTTCCCTGGCCATCGCCGCTCGCTCGTCGAGGCGGGTGCGTGCCTCGGCGTCGGCGGCGCGCAGGCGCAGATTGTCGGCCAGCTCTCGTTGCCCGCGCAGGTACAACCCCAGCAGCAGCGGCAACCCGACGTAGGCGACGCCCTCGACGAGGGTGGAAGCGCGACCGATGGATGTGTCGTGCAGCCCGATCCACCCGAGGACAACCGCTGCCGCCCACCCGACGGTCGCGAGTACGACGGTCAGGCGCCGGTCGGTCCGGGCGACGACATCGACCAGCGCCACGGCCCCGAGGTACGGCACCAGACCGGCCACACCCCACGCCTCGGTACGAAACATGGGAACCGCCAGAGCCGACAGTATGAGCGACACCGCCAACGGCCACCGCCGCCCCACCGCGAACACCACCGCGGCGCTCATCGCGAGCACCCAATAGTGCACAGGCACTCGGAACTGACCCGGGTATGTGCTGGCCGCCAGCAGCACCGGGACCACAGCCAGCGGCAGCCACCGCAGCAGGCGGCGCGGGTCAGGGCGCACATCGATCACGTTCCCACCGTATGCGTCGACCGGGGAAGGCCCGACCGCCCGCAACCCCGACACACCGGACCATCCGCCGCCGCGTGCCTGCGACGCTGTAGCGCGGCGTGCAGGCCGATCGCCCAGTGTCGCTATGGTCGGCCCGGAACGGCCGCCGCCGGGCATGGCCGGGTTACACGCCGCTCGCGCCGACCCGGGTACATCAGGGGAGTGCGCCGCTCCGACGCGGAACGTCGGCTCGGTCCGAGCGCCGCGCTTGCGTACCCCGCCAGGATTGCGCCCCGTCACCGTCGTTGCGGGCAGCGGGAGTGACGCCGCGAAGTTCGTTCGTCCTTTCCGAATCCCGGGCCCAGCGGGGCTCGCGACTTTCCTGGCCGCCGCGGCTTCGCGCCGCTGGGGTTCGGCTGCGAGCGGCGGCCCCTCGGGCGCCCGGAGGCATCGCCTAACGGAGGCCAGGATCTTCCGCGATACCCACTAGCAGCTCACAGGAAGGTGCGCAAGGGTCGGGCGGGCGGAATTTTCGGGCGGTGGTCGGGCCGGTGGGCTGAGCCGGGTGCGCAGGAACCGGGCGAAGCTGGGGGTTCCCACTCAGAGATGGAGTTACCTGTGGTTTCGCGACGAGGTTTCCTCGCCGGCTTGGCGCTGGCCCCGGTGGTGTACGCGGCCGGGTGTTCGGTTCAACCGTCCGTTTCGGCCGCGAACGGCACCCGTCCGCTGCCGATCCCGCCGCTCGCGCCGTCGACCGTCGGTGCTGACGGTGTCCGGCGGTTCACCCTGCGAGCCCAGGCGGGCACGACCGAGATGTTGCGCGGGGTCACGACCGCTACCTGGGGTTACAGCGGGTCGGTGCTCGGCCCGACGGTGCGGGCGCGGCGGGGTGAGCGGGTCGAGTTCGCGATCAGCAATGCCCTGTCCGAGGCGACGTCGGTGCATTGGCACGGCATGCACCTGCCCGCGAAGTTCGACGGTGGGCCGCACCAGATGATCGCGCCGGGCGCGGTGTGGACGCCGAACTGGACGGTGCAGCAGCAGGCCGCGACCCTCTGGTATCACCCGCATCCGCACGGTGCGACGGAAAAGCATGTGCACCGGGGTCTGTCCGGCTTCTTCCTCATCGATGACGTTGCCGCCGATGCGCTGCCCCTGCCCAAAGAGTATGGGGTGGACGATATTCCGCTGGTGATCCAGGACCGCCGGTTCACCGCCGACGGCGCCGTGGACGAGTCCGATCCCACCGATGTAGGCCTGCTGGGCGACACCATCGTCACCAACGGCATCGCGGGCGCGCACCTGCGGGTCACCACCGAACGGGTGCGTTTGCGCGTCCTCAACGGCTCCTCGGGCCGCCTCTACAACCTCTCCCTCGCCGACGGCCGGGTTTTCCACCTGATCGGCACGGACGGCGGGCTACTACCGAAACCCGTTGCGCTGGAACAGCTCCAGCTCAGCCCCGGCGAGCGCGCCGAGATCGTGATCGCACTGCGTCCCGGCGAGAACACCACGCTGCGGTCGCTGCCGATCACCGACCGCGCGGGCATCGACCGTGCCGCCGAGTTCGGCTTCGACGACACTTTCGACATCCTTGCCCTCCAGGCCGCCGAAACCCTCCGCCCCAGCGCACCCCTACCCGCGTCTTTGATCCCGATGACCGCGCTCGCCGCCGCGACGACCCCGGCGACACGGTCCTTCGACCTGCAGTGGTTCATGATCAACAACCAGCGCATGGACATGAACCGCATCGACATGACCATCCCCGTGGACACCACCGAGGTGTGGTCGGTGCGCAACAAGGACAACTGGCCGCACAACTTCCATGTCCACGATGTGCAGTTCCAGGTCCTCACCGTCGACGGAAAGACCCCTCCCCCAGCACTATCCGGGTGGAAAGACACCGTCTACACCAGCTCCGGCTCGACCTACACCCTGGCCATGCGCTTCGCCGACCACACCGACCCCACCTACCCCTACATGTTCCACTGCCACCTGCTCCACCACGAGGATCAGGGGATGATGGGCCAGTTCCTGGTCCTCGCCCCGGGACAGCGGCCCGCGCCGATGGCCATGGACATGGGCGCGAAGGGCCATCACTGAACCTAGGCGGCGGCAAGGTAACGGACGAGGTTCTCGACCAGTTCGCGAGTACCCTCTTCCCGCTGTGCGCCGGTGTCGAAACCGTCCAGGTGAGCACCGAATTCGACGAGGGTGAGCTTGGTGCCCGCCGCGGTCGGTTCGAATTCCCAGGTGGCGACCGAGGTGGAGATGTGGTCGCCGTTGATCCACATGTCGTAGGTGTAGACGAGACGCTCGTCGTCGATGATGTCGGTGTAGGTGGCGACGAAGCGGGAGGTCATCTTCCCCTCGAAGGTGCCCTCGTTGACCTCCTGGCCGCCGACACGGAAGTCCATGGAGACCTCACCCTGCTCCCAGCCTTCCTCGCCACCGAACCAGCGACTCTTGATCGCGGGGTCGGCGAAGGCCCCGAAGGCGACGGACGGCGCGACGGGCACCTCCCGCTCGATGGTGAACTGGGCGTGCTTGACGGAACGGGTCACGGTGTTCATTGTTGTTCTCCTTCTGAGGATTTCGCTGTTTCGGTGAGCAATGCGGTCAGCCTGTCGAGCTGTCTTTCGGCGGGTGGACGCTGGCGCCCCAGCCAGTCGATCGCGGCCCCGAAGGCGCCGGGAACCAACTGGTAGGTGCGCACGCGCCCGACCTTGGCCGAGGCGACGATCCGCCCCGCTTCCAGGGCTTTGAGGTGCTGCACGATCGTCGGCATCGCGACGTCGAAAGGCGCCGCGAGTTCGGACACCGACGCGGGTCCCCGCGTCAGCCGTTCGACGATCGCCCGCCGAGTCGGATCCATGAGCGCCCGGAAGACATCGTCGAGTCTCCCGTCCGCTTCACCGCTCGAATACTTAGGCACATACCTAAGTATTCATATAGACGCCCCCTCGCGCAACCCCCGGACAAGAAAAACCCACTGCGGTCCGCGCTGTGGGTTTTGAAAGATCCTTGTCGAGCCAGGTCAGGCGAGTCGGGCCATGAAGAGCCCACAGAGTGCGATGGCGCTGTTCAGCCGCTTCCACAAGCGCACCATCGCGAGCTCGAGGATGATGCCGATGCGATCGGCGCAGGTAGTGGCCTCGGCCAGCGCCATCCGGTCGTAGACCAGATCCGGGTCGCTGAGAATCTCATCCAGGCGCAGTCCCGATACCGCCTGATCAGTCGTGAGGCCGAATTCCGGCAACCAGGTGAGCCGCCACCGGCCATCTCCCCCGAGAACCGCCTGCTCGGGGGTCTTGTCGCTACCCATGATCCGATTCGTGCGGTAGATCGCCATCACTACCTCCTCGGCAGTCGCTTGCGGCGTCTACCTTCCAGCATCCACGGAAATCGACGCAGACAACAGCTGGCGAATGGAGCGGCAACGGAATATCATCCGCGAACTTCGAGGTGAAAAACCATGAACCCCAGCGGACGCCGACGCGATAGGCAAGCCTTACCACGGCCAGCTATTGCGGGGCGATCGTCAACTCCGGTCGAATGCCGTGAGAATTTCCTCGGCGGCGAGAGCAGGGGTGAGCTCTCCGGCGCGAACAGCCGATTCCACCTGCGCGCGAACCTCTTTCACGCGCGGATTGTCGGTCAGGCGGCGCAGGATCTGGTCGTGCACCATGGTCCAGGTCCAGTCGACCTGCTGACGGCGCCGCTTCTCGGCGAACTCCCCCGCCTCGGTGAGCACCCGCCGATGTTCGAGCACGGTGTCCCAGAACTTGTCCAGGCCAAGACCTTCCAGCCCGCTCATGGTGAGCACCGGAGGTTTCCACAGGGCGTCGTGCGGGTGGATCAGCCGCAGCGCGCCGGAGAGTTCCCGCGCGGCGCTCTTGGCTTCCATCTCGTGCTTGCCGTCGGCCTTGTTGACCGCGACCACCTCGGCCAGCTCGAGCACACCCTTCTTGATGCCCTGCAACTGATCGCCGGTGCGGGCCAGGGTGAGGAAGCAGAACACGTCGACCATGTTGGCGACGGTCACCTCGGACTGGCCGACGCCGACTGTCTCCACCAGGATCACGTCGTAGCCGGCCGCTTCGAGCAGCACGATCGTTTCGCGGGTGGCCTTGGCGACGCCGCCGAGCGTGCCCGCCGTCGGCGAGGGCCGGATGAACGCGTCGGCTTCCAGCGACAACCGTGCCATCCGGGTCTTGTCACCGAGGATCGACCCACCGGTACGGGTCGAGGACGGGTCGACGGCCAGCACCGCGACCCGATGCCCCTTGCCGAGCAGGTACATGCCGAGCGCGTCGATGAACGTCGACTTGCCGACCCCGGGCACACCAGTGATGCCGACCCGGTTCGAGACCACCGCACCGGGTTCACCGCTCACCCGCAACAACAACTGCTGGGCGAGTTCGCGGTGATCGGACCTGGTCGACTCGACCAGCGTGATCGCCCGGGCCAGCGCGGCACGCTGACCGGCGCGGATACCGTCGGCGAGCGCATCGACGTCGATGGTGCGCGGTGTCGGCGCCACGGCTCGTTCGCCGTTGCGGGGTGCCCCGACACCCGCCGTGGTGCCCAGGCGTGGATGCCCGCCCTGTGCGGCCTCGTTCATGTCCGTGTCCCTCCGACCGGCACCGGCCCGCGCTGCCGCCGACCCGGTGCCTCCACCGTGTGCCCGTCACCCACCCACACGGGCAGGCCCGAACCCGCTGCGCCGCAGGCACATTCGTCCATGACGCAGCGGGCCGGCCACATCATGCCGGGCCGCCGCCACCGATCTCGTGGCCGAGCGAGGCACCGAGCTTGCGCAGCAGGTCGATCGCCGCGTCGGCGATCACGGTGCCGGGTGGGAAGATCGCCGCCGCGCCCGCTTCGTAGAGCTCGTCGAAGTCACCGGGCGGGATGACGCCGCCGACGATGACCATGATGTCGGGGCGACCGACCGAGGCCAGCGCGTGCCGCAGGGCGGGCACCAGCGTGAGGTGACCCGCGGCCAGCGAGGAGACACCGACGATGTGGACGTCGTTGTCGGCCGCCTGGCGCGCCACCTCTTCGGGGGTCTGGAACAGCGGGCCCACGTCGACGTCCATGCCGAGGTCGGCGAACGCGGTCGCGATCACCTTCTGACCGCGGTCGTGCCCGTCCTGACCCATCTTGGCGACCAGGATGCGGGGGCGACGGCCCTCGGCCTCGGCGAATTCCTCGACCAGCGCGATGGCGGCACCGATGTTGGATGCCTTGCCTGCTTCGTCACGGTACACACCGGACAGGGTACGGATCTCGGCCTGATGGCGGCCGTACACCTTCTCCAGCGCGTCGGAGATCTCACCGACCGTGGCCTTGGCGCGGGCCGCGTCGATGGCCAGCGCCAGGAGGTTGTTCTCCATGCCACCCTCGGAAGAGGCTGCCGCACGGGTCAATTCGGCCAGAGCGTGTTCGACCGCCACCGAATCGCGTTCGGCGCGCAGGCGTTCCAGCTTCTCGATCTGCTCGGCACGCACCCGCGAGTTCTCGACCTTGAGGACCTCGACCTCGTGGTCCTCTTCGACCTGGTACTTGTTGACGCCGATCACCGGCTGCTGCCCGGTGTCGATGCGCGCCTGGGTGCGGGCGGCGGCCTCTTCGATGCGCAGCTTCGGAATGCCTTCCGAAATCGCCTGCGCCATACCGCCGTGCGCCTCCACCTCGGCGATGTGGGCGCGCGCCCGCTCGGCGAGCTGGTGGGTGAGCCACTCGACGTAGTACGAACCGCCCCACGGGTCGATCGGGCGGGTGGTGTTGGACTCCTGCTGGATCAGCAGCTGGGTGTTGCGGGCGATGCGGGCGGAGAAGTCCGTCGGCAGCGCCAGTGCCTCGTCGAGCGCGTTGGTGTGCAACGACTGGGTGTGGCCCTGGGTCGCGGCCATCGCCTCGATGCAGGTGCGCGCCACATTGTTGTAGGCGTCCTGCGCGGTCAGCGACCAGCCGGAGGTCTGCGAATGAGTGCGCAGTGACAGCGATTTCGCGCTCTTGGGCTCGAACTTCGACACCAGTTCGCTCCACAGCAGGCGCCCGGCGCGCAGCTTGGCGACCTCCATGAAGAAGTTCATGCCGATGGCCCAGAAGAACGACAGGCGCGGGGCGAACTTGTCGACGTCCATGCCCGCCGCGATGCCCGCCCGGATGTACTCCACACCGTCGGCCAGGGTGTAGGCCAGCTCGAGATCGGCGGTCGCACCTGCCTCTTGGATGTGGTACCCCGAGATGGAGATCGAGTTGAACTTCGGCATCTTCGCGCTGGTGAAGGCGAAGATGTCGGAGATGATCCGCATCGAGGGCTTGGGCGGGTAGATGTAGGTGTTGCGGACCATGAACTCTTTCAGAATGTCGTTCTGAATGGTTCCGGCCAGCTGCTCGGGCGTCACACCCTGTTCCTCGGCGGCGACGACGTAGAGCGCCAGGATCGGCAGCACCGCGCCGTTCATGGTCATCGACACCGACACCTGATCCAGTGGGATCTGGTCGAAGAGCTGACGCATGTCCAGGATCGAGTCGATCGCCACACCGGCCATGCCGACGTCACCTTGTACGCGCGGGTGATCGGAGTCGTAGCCACGGTGGGTGGCGAGGTCGAACGCGACCGACAGACCCTTCTGGCCCGCCTGCAGATTGCGGCGGTAGAAGGCGTTGGAATCCGCGGCGGTGGAGAAGCCCGCGTACTGGCGGATCGTCCACGGCTGGTTCACGTACATGGTCGGGTAGGGACCACGAAGGAACGGCGCGACGCCGGGCACCGTGTCGAGCGGATAGCCCTGTGCGACAACGGCGTCACGGTCGGCCTTGGTGAACACCGGCGGTACGTCGATGCCCTCCGGGGTGGCCCAGGTGAGCTGGTCGGCGGTGGTGTGGTTGGCCGCGGCCGCCTCGGCCACGAACTCCCGCACCTGATCCGCGTCCACGGCGGCGGGCTCGGGCGCCCGCTCGGTGAGCGGCACCTCGGCGAAACTGCCGATGCGGTGCTCGATATCGGATGTGGTCATCAGGCTCCCACCTTCTCCAGCAGCTGCGACAGGACCGCGACCGCGTCGATGCGCAGACTCAGGAATCCGTCGGGACGCTGCGTTCCGCTGTACTGCTCGACGGCCTTCTCCGGCCCGGCCAGCAGCACCGTCTCGATCCCGGCGCCGCGCAGCGCCTCGACCGCCGCGCCCGCTTCCTCGCCGTAGCGCTTGTCCGCACCGCACAGCACCGCGATGCGCGCACCGGAACCGGCTGCGGCAGCGGCGATTCCCTCGACGGCGAGCGGTCCGGGGTTCACCGACTCGATGCCGCCGGAGGCAAGCACGTTCGCGGTGAAGATGGTGCGCGCGTTGTGTTCGGCCACCGGGCCGAGCGCCACGATCAGCGCCTTGGGCCGCTCACCGTTCACCGCGAGGTAGGCGTCCGAGCGGTTGCGCAGGGCCTCGAACGCGGCACCGTAGCGCACCAGCGACGCCTGTTCGCGCGCCTGCTCCGACAGCGGCGCCTCGGCGAGGTTCGGGAACTCGTTGACACCGGTGACGGCGGTCTTGCGATGCGCGATGTCGGCGGCGCGCGCGGCGGCGGTCTCGGCGACTCGGGCGGCGATCAGGCCGGTGTCGAGCGCGGCCGGGTAACCACCTGCGGCCTCGATCTCCTGCATGAATTCCCAGGCCTTGGCAGCGAGTTCGTCGGTGAGCGACTCGACGTACCACGAACCGGCACCGGGATCCTGCACATGCCCCAGGTGGGATTCCTCGAGCAGCAGCAGCTGGATATTGCGAGCCATGCGCTCCGAGAACGACTGTGACACACCGAGTTCGCCCGCGGGCAGGGCGGAGTCGAACGGCTGCACGGTGACCGAATCGGCCCCGCCGACACCGGCACCGAACGCGGCGAGGGTGGTGCGGAGCAGGTTCACCCACGGATCGCGCTGAGTCATCATGGCCGAGGAGGTGACCGCGTGCTGCGGGGCGGCACCGAAGGCGGGCGCACCACACACCTGGGCGACGCGGGCCCAGAGACGGCGGGCGGCGCGGAACTTCACGATGGTGGCGAACTGGTCGTCGGTGGCCGCGTAGCGGAACTCGAGCTGACCGAACGCATCGGCGATGTCGACGCCCGCACCCGTCAGTGCGCGCAAGTAGGCCAGACCGGCGGCGATCGAGGCGCCGAGCTCCTGTGCGTCGGCGGCACCGGCGTTGTGGAAGGCGGTGCCGTCGACGGTGATCGCGCGCACCGCTTCGGGACGGGCGATCGCGCGGCGAGCCAAGGCGACGGCCTGCTCGACATCGAGGTCGGCGTGACCGGCGAAGGCGTCGGTGAGCGGCGCGGCGCCCAGGCCGACCCGGATCTGGGTGCGGTCCTCGAGCTGGTAGCCGTCGAGCACCTCGAACACCTGCTCGGCGGCCGCGCTCACCTCGGCACCCGCGACCAGCGACAGCGGGGCGAGTTCGAACAGCACCCCGGACAGGGCGGTCGCGATCTGGGTGACCGGCACGCCGTGGGCGCCGACCCCGAGCAAGACCGCGCTGACGCCGTTCTCGAGCCCGGTGAGGATGGCGCGGTTGGTACTCGCGGCGTCGGCCGAACCGGCGAAGGCACCGACGAACCAGCCGCGCTGCGGGTCGCGAGTGGCGTCGCCGCCGCGCACGAACGGGAAGGTGCCGGGCAGCGGCTGCTCGGGCAGCTCGTCGCGGCGGGTGTAGAGCGGGGCGATGGTGAGCCCGTCATAGGTGGTCTCGTCGAGCAGATGCTCGGGCTCGGTGGGCAGCTCGGCGACATCGACCCGTCGCGCCTTGGCCAGCACGCCTGCCACACCCTTGCGCCAGGCGGCGTACTCGGGCACCGGATCCGGTGCGAGACCTGCCCCTGCCTCTGAACCAATCGGCATAGCTGCTGTTCTCTCCTCCGTCACGGCGAACCGGGATGTGTCCGGTTCGCCTCCGATGCTATCTGTGACATCGTGTCCACCCACTGGGGCCATCCCCTACCGACCGGTACGCTGTCGCGGTGCTCCAGCTGATCCGCTCCCCCCGACTGCTGCTGACCCTGACTGGGTTGGCGGCCCTGTTCGTGGTGGCGACGCTGGTTCCGTTGCCGGGCCCACAGCAGGTCAGGGACTGGGCAGGCGGCGTGGGACCGCTGCTTCCCCTGCTGTTCTTCCTCTTCTATTCCCTCGTCGCGGTCGCGCCGGTGCCGCGCACCGTACTGACAGTCACCAGTGGGGTGCTGTTCGGTCCGCTGCTCGGGTCGGTGATCGCGCTCGGGGCCACGGGCGTGAGTGCCGGTCTCGCTCTGCTCGGGGTGCGGGCGATCGGCCGCGCGCGGGTCGCCGAGCACCTCACCCATCCGGCGGTGCGGGCGGTCGACCTGCGGCTGGCGCAGCGCGGGTGGCTCGCGGTGGCCGCGCTGCGGCTCATCGCTTTCGCGCCGTTCTCGGTGGTGAACTACTGCTGCGGGTTGTCCTCGGTGCGATTCGCTCCGTACCTGCTCGCGACGGTGGTCGGCTCGGCGCCGGGGACCATCGCGACGGTCGTGCTGGCCGACGCGCTGACCGGCGGCACGCATCCGGCCGCGATCGCGGTGTCGCTGGTGTGTCTGGCCTTCGGGTTGCTCGGCCTGATCGTCGACGCACGGATGCCGGTCGTCGCCCCGGAAACCGATGCCCCCTACTCCAGGGGCATGGTGTCGCGCCGGTGATCGATCACAATTGAGAAAGTGATCTTCTTCACATCTGGAAGTTGTGACTAAGCCGTCTTTCAGAATTCTCACAGAGTTATAGACTCCGGATAGCCCAGGGTTCGCCAGCTACATCCGGTGCGGGATCCAGAGCAACACCCGGTGTCGCGTCCCGTCTTCACCGCTTCCATTCACCGCCGTTCTCGGCACGTTCTTCCACCATGAGGTGACCCGGCATGGAATACACCCATCTCTCCGATTTCCGCATCCGATCCGGCGATCTGTCGATCTGGACCCCTGAGCTGATCTCGCCCGACTCCTGGCACGACGACGAACGGCCGCTGGCCAGCGTCCACGCCCAGTACCTCGGTTTCCTCGATCCCGACGACCCGCAGCCCGGCCGTGGCCGCTGGATCGGCACCATCTTCGAGATGGACGCCCCGCTCGACGCGCGCGCCTGGGCACGGACCCTCGAGCTGTGGCACGACCGCCACGAGGGTTTCCGCACCACCGTCGCACCCACCAGCGACGGCGACTACCACCGCATCACCACCGAACCGGGTACCGTGCGCGTCACCTCCGCCCCGGTCGCCGATCTCACCGACGGTGAACAGATCAACGAATTCCTCTGCGATGTCCTGGAATTGCGGCTCTCGGCACTGGTGTGGCCGCACCTGCTGGTCGCGACGGTCGCCCACGACACCGACGACTTCACCGTGCTGGTCGGTGCCGACCACTCCGTACTCGACGCCTACTCCCAGGCCGTGCTGATCCTGGAATTACGCACCCTCTACACCGCCGTCACCACCGGCGGCGAGATCCGCGACTCCTCGACATTCGGCAGTCCCGCCGATTTCGCGGCCGTCGAGCGCGCCGCCGCCGAGGAACTCACCCCCGACTCCCCCGCCGTGGCGGTGTGGCGGGATTTTCTCGGCGCCCCCGGCTCCCCGATGCCGCGTTTCGGCGCGGGCATGGTGGCCGAGCTCGACGGTGAGCACGCCCAGCCGAGCGTGTCGCGCACCTTGCTGACCATCGCCGAACTCGAGGAGGTGGAGGCCCGGCTTGATCAGCTCAAGCACCGGCTGTCGGTCACGGTGTTCGCCGCGCTCGCCGTGGCCTGGCGAGAGGTGTTCGGCCAGGACCGGTTCCGCACCGTGATGCCGATCGCCACCCGGCCCGACCTGACCTGGCTCGAGTCGATGGGCTGGTTCGTCAATGTCGTACCCGTCGACATCACCCTGCCCTCGGGCGCCGACATGGCCGCCGCGCTCACCGCCACCCGTGCCTCGCTCAAACGCGCCCATATCTGCAACGACGCCTCGTGGGGTCGCTCGCTGGCCATGGTCGGTGCGATGGAAGGCCCGACCTTCGGCGCGTCGTTCCTCGACATCCGGATGCTGCCCGACTACGAACTCGTCGCCGACCTGCGCGGACGGACCCTGCGCGCGGTTTCGTACTCGACCGAGGAGGTGTACTTCTGGGTGGTGCGCGGCCCCGAGGGCCTCTATGTCTCCACCCGGTATCCGGCCGGCCTGCCCGCCGAGGTGATGGACCGCTACCTCACCGAATTCGCCCGGGCCATGTACGCGGTGACCACGATCGCCGCGCCTGCCGCGGCCACCCCGGTCGCCGACGTGCCGGCGGCATTGAGCGCGAGCTGACCATGCGTGCGCTGCTGGCCTTCACCGGAAGCAGGGGCGATGCCCAGCCCGGCATCCTGCTCGCCCGCGAGCTCATCGCTCGCGGGCACGCGGTGACGCTCGCGCTGTCGCCCAATCTCGTCGAGTTCGCCACCGGCCACGGCATCGCCGCGGTCGGGTTCGGGTGTGACAGCGCCGAACTGTTGCGCACCCAGCACGCCGACCGGCGCTTCCGTAGCGCGAGTCCGCGTCAGCGGATGCGCGCGGTGCTGGATCTGCAGCGACGCGGTGTCGCCGAGGCGGTGCGTGACCTGCTCGCGCTCGCCCCGGGACACGATGTGCTCGTCACCGGCATGGCGGGCGAGGAGGCGGCGGAGAAGGCGGCGCGCCACGTCGGATTGCCGTTGGCGGCAGTGCATTTCTTCCCGATCCACCCCAGCCGGTCGGTACCGGTGGTGCCGACCGGCTGGGGGCGGCGGGTGCCCGGTGCGCTCAACCGCCGGATCTGGTCGGGTCTGCGGTGGGCGCGTGACGCCGCCCTGGCCGAGCCGCTGTCCGAGTCCGGGATCGTCGACCATCCGCTGCCCGATCGGGTGTCGGTCCAGGCCTACGACACCGACCTGTTTCCCGGGCTGGCTGCCGAGCTGCCCGAACGGCACCCGGTCACCGGGTTCATCGTGGACAGCGACGGATTCCTCGGCGCCCCGGCCGATCCCGCGCTGGCGGCCTGGCTGGTGGCGGGACCAGCCCCGATCTATGTCGGCTTCGGGTCGATGACCGTCGATGATCCGGTCGCTCTGGTCCAGATGCTGCGCACCGTGTGTGCGCGGCGCGGGCGGCGACTGCTGCTCGCGGCGGGCTGGGCCGGGATCGAGCCGGAGCTCTCGCCCGAGGTGGCCGTCGTCGAGCAGGTCGACCACGCGACGGTGTTCCCGCGCTGCCTGGCGGCCGTGCACCACGGTGGCGCCGGGACCACCGCCGCCGCGTTGAGAGCCGGTGTGCCGCAGGTCATCTGCGCGATCCAGGCCGATCAGCCCTACTGGGGCACGGCGTTGTCACGGCTCGGTCTGGCTGCGACGACCCGCGCCGCCGCGCTGGACGCCGATCGACTCGACGCGCTGCTCGACGCAGTCGCCGACCCACACGTGGTGGCCCGGGCCGCCGCCTACGCCGTCGGCTTCCGCGACGACGGCCTGGCCCGCGCCGTCGACGAGGTGGAAGCCCTTGTCCCCCTGACTGTTCCGACACCACAGTTCGACCACGCCGGGAGGCCGCAGTGAGCACCGACATCGCCGTCCGCACCAGCGGTCTCGGCAAGTCCTACGGTGACTTCACCGCCGTGGGCGCCATCGATCTCAGCATCGCGGCCGGCTCGGTGTTCGCCATGCTCGGCCCCAACGGGGCGGGCAAGACCACCACGGTGCGCATGCTGGCCACCCTGCTGCGTCCCGATCGCGGCAGCGCCGAAGTGTTCGGCTACGACGTGGTGCGCGATGCCACGGCCGTCCGGTCGATGATCGGGCTCACCGGCCAGTACGCCTCCGTCGACGAAACCCTCACCGCCGCCGAGAATCTGCGCCTGTTCGGCCGGCTGTTCGGGCTGTCGCGGCGGGCCGCCGCCGCTCGCTGCGACGAACTGCTCGAGGAGTTCGAGTTGTCGGCGGTGGCGCGGCGCAGCGTCAGCGCGTTCTCCGGTGGCATGCGCAGACGCCTGGATCTGGCGGCCACGCTCATCACCGTGCCCCCGCTGATCTTCCTCGACGAACCGACCACCGGCCTGGACCCACACACCCGTGACCGCATGTGGGGCATCGTGCGCGGGCTCGTCGAGCGCGGCGCGACGGTGCTGCTGACCACCCAGTACCTGGAGGAGGCCGACGCGCTGGCCGACCGGATCGCGGTGATCGATCGCGGCAGCCTCGTCGCGGAAGGCACTGCGGCCGAACTCAAGTCGTCCATCGGCGAGCAGGTACTTCGCCTCGACATCCCCGATACCGCCGACCTGCGCCGGGCCGAGGCGCTGATCTGCGAGCTCACCGGTGAGGTGCCCGAGGGGTCCTCCACCGGGACGCTCACCGTCGCCCTGCCGGAGGTGGGAACGGGCGCCGACATCGTCGCCGCCTGCCGCGCCGCGGGCATCGAGCTACGCGGATTCGCCGTCGACCGGCCCGACCTCAACGAGGTGTTCCTGTCGTTGACCGGCCACGCGACCACCCCCGACGCGGCATGACCGCCCTTCGTGAAAGCACCGCAATGACTCTCACCACCGAGAAGACGACCACCCAGGTCGTGCGCGCACCGCGCGTCACCAGGGTGAGCCCGTTCGCCGCGCTGCAGCATTCGCTGATGATGGCCTGGCGTGGGTTGCTCACCTTCCGGCACAGCCCGCAATTGCTCTACGACGCACTGCTGTTGCCGATCGTGGGGCCGGTGCTGTTCGGCAACATCTTCGGCACCGCCATCGCGGGCAGCATGGCGGCGTATCTGCCGATCATGATTCCGGGTGTGCTGGTGCAGATCGTGCTCACCTCCTCGGTGGCCACGGGCGTGCAGCTGTCCGAGGACATCCATTCGGGTGTGTTCGACCGGTTCGTCGCCATGCCGATCGCCCGCTCGGCACCGGTTGCGGGCGCATTGCTGGCGGGCACGGTGCGCTACCTGCTGGCCGCGACGACGGTCGTGGTCGTCGGCTTCGCCATGGGCTACCGGCCCGAGCACACGGCCGGTTTCCTCGCGGGTGCGGTGCTCGTCGTCTTCGCCACTACCGCCATCAGCTGGCTGTTCGCCTTCATCGGCGCGACCATCGCCCGCCCGGCCGCGGTGCAGGGCATGTGCATGCTGGTGCTCACCTTCCTCGGTTTCGCGTCCAACGCGCTGGTGCCCGAGGAGGCGATGCCCACCTGGATGCGCCACGTCTCGGATCTGAATCCGGTGTCCTACCTGGTGTCGGCGGTGCGGACACTGGCCGCCGAGGGCACGATCGGCGCCGACGCCTGGTGGTCACTGGTGGCCTCGGTGGTCGTGGTCGCTGTTTTCGCGCCGCTCACCGTGCGCACCCTGCGTTCCCGCTGATCAGGAGATTCCCCCGATGACCGTCACCTCGCCCGTCGTTCCGGTGGCCACCACCGGCCTCAACCGGATCACCGCCGACGACGACCTGTTCTTCAAACTTCACAGCCTCTACCCCAACGCCCTGGTCAACCAGCTGGCCTACCGGTTCGACACCGCCGTCGGCCGGGAGTCGTTGCAGCGCTGGCACGCTCATCTGGCCACGGGTTTCATCGCCCGCCGCGTGCGTACCACCCGTTTCCCGATCGCGCGCGCCCACTGGGAACCCGCCACCGAGTCGCTGCCGCTGCGGTGGTCGGACACCCCGATCCCCGACGACGCCGTGCTCGACTGGTTCCTCGAGCAGGCCGCGGTGGAATTCGACCCGGCTCGGGGGCTGGTGTGGCAACTGGCCGGTGCCCCGACCGAATCCGGTGGCACGGTGGTCACCCTCGTCGCCTCCCATGTCGCCTGTGACGGCGGCGGCATGATGCACGCGATCGTCGACTCGCTCGACCGCCTCGGACGCGGTGAGCGGCCCGATCGCGACGCGAGCGCGGGCAGGCTGGTCGGGCCGGTGGCCGGGCCCGGCCGGTTGGCCGCCGACCTCGCCGACGCGCGCGCCCAGCTACGCGCCGTGGCACGAGGTGTACGAGCGGCGCGACGGGCGCGTGGTGTGAGCGAACCGGCCCGCAATCCGCGTCCGGCCCAGCCCCGGCTGCCGCATGCCGACACCTGGCAGGCCGCCGACGCGATCGTCCAGCTCGACCTGGCCGAGTGGGACGCCGTCGCCGCGGCGCACGGTGGCACAACCAACGGCCTGCTGATCGGCGTCGCCGTCGGTCTGCTCGGTCGCAGCGGCCGCATCGCCGACGGAGCGCAAGTGCGCGTGGACATTCCGCACTCGATGCGCGAGGCCGACGACCCCCGCGCCAACGCGACCACCGGCCTGCCGATCAGCGTCGCCTACCGCGCCGGCGCCCGCACCGACCTGCCCGAGGTTCGTGCGTCGCTCAAGGCCGCCGCCCTCGCCTACCGCGATCCGGCGACGATTCCGCCGATCCAACACCTGCAGCCGGTGCAGATGCTGCTGCCGAAGGTGGTGCTGCACAAATTCGCCCGCACCGCCAAGGCACCGGAATGCCTGTGCACCAACATGGGTCGCACCGCGCAGAACATCGCGGTGCTCGACGGTCATCGCGCCCGCGACGTGATCATGCGCCCGGTGGTGAATCCCGGCCCGGTGGAGTTGTTCCGCCAGGTCGAGGTCGGCGTGAACCTGGCGTTCTCCTGCGACGACGACACCGTCACCCTGGTGGTCACCGGCGCCGACCCGGACCGTTTCCCGAACCGGGCCGCATTGCGCGAGCTGCTCGCCGCCGAATTCGCCGATTGGTCGTTGACACCCCGCTTCTGGTGAGCGGGAAGGGTTCAGGAGGCCTCGTCGACCAGTTCCGCGGCTTCGGGCTTGCTGATGCGCAGCGTGAAGCGGAAACCGCAGTCGGATTCGAGTGAGCCGGATTGTCGTCCGGTTCGCACCGCGCTGCGCACCTCGATGCCGACATCGAGGTCCTCGAAGCCGGCGTAGAAGTCGCCCGCCATCCAGAACTCGGTGTGCGCGGCGGTGCGACCGGCGAGGACATCGTCGGCGCCGGGGCAGAATTCGGTGCGGCGCAAGCAGATCGGGCTGCAGCCGTCTGTGCCGGGAGCCAGGTAGAGCACCACGGGGCCGTGCATCGCGGTGAGCAGCGCGAGCACATCGCCGGCTTCGCCGGTGGCCTCGATCGCGCGATGACGGTGACTTCCCCAGTGGGCGTGGAGATCTCGGTCGCGGTGTACGGACCCGGCACGGTTACCCATGGTGCGCTCCTTGCATGTCTCGACGGTGTTCGGTGCACACTATCGGTGCGCAAGGTTGGTCCAACGTTGGTACGCCCCGAACCTTGCCGAACGAGTGCCCTCACCGCCGGCCACCCACCCGCGATTCCGCCGAGTCCATCAGTGACTGCCATTCTTCCGCGACCATTCCGCGAAGCGGAATTCGGGCGATGTTCGCGAAACCAAAATCACCTCCGGTGTTTTCGGCGCGGGAAACAAATTCCGAAACAGCAGCGGCCATTCCGTCACCCGCACCGACGTGAGGTCCCTCACGCCACACCTGACAGCCCGGGTGCCCCGAATCGTCGGCTTCCACACCGCCCGATCGATAGCTGACAACTTGCCGACAAGCACCTGCGCCGAGCCGCTGATGTCGAAAGATTGAGGAATATCGGCAGACTCGGCGCATTTGCTGTGTAACTTCACCATTGCCACCGGCAGATGTCTGGATGGGACCCAGCCCGGCTCGCGCCGCGAGCCAACCCTCCGCGACCGCCGACGCCGCCCCGCGAAACCCGGTTACTTTCCGGTAGTGTCCGCTCGCATCGGCCCCCACCACGGTCACCGGCGACCCTTTTCGACTGTCAGGAGTTTTCGTGTCGCATTCGCGTTTCGAATCCATCGGTGCGTATCTTCCGTCGAATATCGTCTCGACCGAGGAATTACTTTCCCGGCTCGCCACGCCGCCCGCTTTCGACCTCGAAAAGATCACCGGCATCAAAGAGCGCCGGTTCCGCGACACCCGTCCGGACAGCCTCGAGGACTCCTTCACGCTCGCCGTGAACGCGGCCCGCGACTGTCTCGAGCGCTCACGCTACGGGGCGGGCGAGCTCGAGGTGATCATCTCCTGCTCGATCACCCGCAGCAACGAGGGCACCCGCATGTACATGGAGCCCTCCTTCGCCTCGACCATCGCCAAGGAGCTCGGCGCCGAGCGGGCCATCACTTTCGACGTGTCCAATGCCTGCGCCGGCATGCTCACCGGCACCTACCTGCTCGACCGGATGATCCGGGCGGGTGTGGTGCGCAACGGAATGGTGGTCAGCGGGGAGTCCATCACCCCGATCGCCGAGACCGCGGTCAACGAAATCTCCGAGAAGTACGACCTGCAGTTCGCGTCGCTCTCGGTGGGCGACTCCGGATGCGCGGTCGTGCTCGACCAGGCCGTCGACGACGCCGACAAGATCCATTACATCGAATTGCTCACGGCTGCAGAGCATTCCCACCTGTGCCTCGGCATGCCGAGCGACAAGACCTCGGGTGTGGCGCTCTACACCGACAACCGCAAGATGCACAACGAGGCCAGGTTCCAGCTGTGGCCCGACGCCCAGGGCGAGTTCCTCGCCGCCCAGGGCCGCACCTTCGCCGACGAGGAATTCGACTACATCATCCACCACCAGTTCGGCGCCGCGGCCGTGCCTTTCATCAACGCGGTGGCCGCCCGCGAGTTCGGCGCGCCCATCCCGCCGGACCTCAATGTGATCGAGAAGTACGGAAACACTTCGACTACTTCGCATTTCATCGTGCTGCACGATCAGCTCGAACAGGACGGCATCGAGGCAGGCGCGAAGGTTCTCATGGTCCCGGCCGCCTCGGGCGTTGTCGCGGGTTTCCTGTCCACCACCATCTCCTCCCTGAAGGTCTGAGGTTCGTCATGGGCGTGCGTATCCGAGCCACCGGTACCAGTCGGTCGACCGACACCCACAGCATCGTCGAGCACAGCGGGCGCGCGGCCCGTCACTGCCTGGAGCAGGCCGGAATCCGGCCCGATCAGGTCGGTGTGCTCATCAACACCGGCGTCTTCCGCGATTCCAACACCGTGGAACCCGCCGTCGCCGCGATGATCCAGAAGGCCGCGGGTATCGGCCTGGACTACGGCAAGAACGACCCGCGCACCTTCTCCTTCGACCTGATGAACGGTGCGACCGGCGTGGTCAACGCGGTGCAGGTCGCGGGCGCGAACCTGGCGACGGGCACCGAGCACGTGCTGATCGTCGCAGGCGACACCCATCCCTCGCTCACCCGTTCGCGCGCGGATGCCGAATTCCCCTATGCCACAGCCGGTGCCGCGTTGCTGCTCGAGCACGTCGAGGGCGCGGAGGGCTTCGGACCCGTGCACACCGTCACCGCACCCGGCACACCGGCCGGACAGGCCTACGTCGACACCGCGACGATGGGCACCGTCGGCCGCGGCCTCATGACGGTGGAACGCGAGCCTGATTTCGAGGACCGGGTGCTGGCGGTGGCGGCCGAGGCGGGTCGCGCGGCGCTGGCCGAGGCGCCGGACGCTCGCGTCGCACTCATCGCCTCCACCCCGAGCGCGCACTTCCCCAAGCGCCTGGCCGACGCCCTCGGCCTGGACCAGAATGCCGTGCGCACACCGGATCTCACCGACGGCGACCCACACACCGCCGCGCTGCCCCTGGCCTACGCGCGCGCCACCGAGGATGCCTCGCTCGGTGGGTTCACCCACATCCTGTTCGTCGGTGCCGGCGCCGGTCCGTCGGCCGCGGCGACCCTCTACCGGCTGCCCGAGGAGCACCTCGCGTGACCACCGCGACCTACTGGGCCACGATCGACCGCTTCCGCGAATTCGCCCGTACCGAACCCGATCGCCCGGCGGTGATCTACCCCGACGGCACCACCGCCGACGGCATGCCGGACTATCGGCGGATCACCTACCACGATCTCGACCGGTGGTCCGACGCCATCGCCGAACACCTGACCAGTTCCGGTGTCGGCAGCGGCACCCGCACCATCGTGCTGGTGCTGCCGAGCCCGGAGCTGTACGCGATCCTGTTCGCGCTGTTGAAGATCGGTGCGGTGCCGGTGGTGATCGACCCGGGCATGGGTGTGCGCCGCATGGTGCACTGCCTGCGCGCGGTCGAGGCCGAGGCGTTCATCGGGATCCCGCAGGCACACGCGCTGCGAGTGCTGTTCCCGCGCAGCTTCCGCCGGGTGCGCACCACCCTGACGGTCGGCCGCCGCTGGTTCTGGGGCGGCCCCACCCTGCAATCGTGGGGCCGCACTCCGGCGGGTCTGCTGCCCGACCGTGCGCCCGCCGCCGAGGACGACCTGCTCATCATCGGTTTCACCACCGGAAGCACGGGCCCGGCCAAGGCGGTCGAACTCACCCACGGCAATCTCGCCGCCATGGTCGAGCAGGTGCACGCCGCCCGCGGCCACACGCCGCCGGAGTCCTCGCTGGTCACCCTGCCGCTGGTCGGCGTGCTCGACTTGCTGCTCGGCTCCCGGTGCGTGCTGCCGCCGCTGATTCCCAGCAAGGTCGGTTCCACCGATCCGGCGCATGTGGTCGACGCGATCACCAAGTTCGGGGTGCGCACGATGTTCGCGTCCCCGGCTGTGCTGATCCCGCTGCTCGCCCACCTGCGGTCGCACCCGGTCGAACTCGACACCCTTGGCAGCATCTTCTCCGGAGGTGCGCCGGTGCCCGCGTGGTGCATCGCCGGACTGCGCGAGGTCTTGCGTCCCGATGTCGAGATCTTCGCGGGCTACGGTTCCACCGAGGCGCTGCCGATGACGACGATCGAATCGCGGGAATTGCTCGACGGCCTGGTCGAACGGGCGGCACACGGTGAGGGCACCTGCATCGGACGTCCCACCGACGATGTCGAGGTGCGGCTCGTCGCCGTCACCGACGCCCCGATCGCGAATCTCGCCGACGCCGAGCCCACCGACCGGATCGGCGAGATCATCGTCGCCGGACCCAATGTGAGCACCCGCTACTACTGGCCCGCCGAGGCCAACGCGCTGGGCAAGATCCACGACGGTGACCGCGTCTGGCACCGCACCGGTGACCTGGGCTGGATCGACGAGCAGGGCCGCGTGTGGTTCTGCGGTCGCAAGAGTCAGCGGTTGAGCACCGCCGCGGGACCGATGTTCACCGTGCAGGTCGAGCAGGTCTTCAACGCGGTACGTGGCGTTTCGCGCACGGCGCTGGTCGGTGTCGGCCAACCCGGTGCGCACCGGCCGGTGCTGTGTGTAGAACTGGAGCCGGGTGCCGATGCGGTGGCCGTCGACCTGCGCCTGCGCGACCGTGCCGCCGCGTTCGACACCGCCGTACCGATCACCGATTTCCTCATCCACCCCGGTTTCCCGGTCGACATCCGGCACAACGCCAAGATCGGCCGCGAAGAACTCGCCCGTTGGGCAACGAAGAAGCTGAACTCATGAAGATCCTCGTCACCGGCGCGTCCGGATTCCTCGGCGGCGCCATCGTGCGCGCCCTGGTGGCCGACGGCACACACGACGTGTCGATCCTGGTGCGGCGCACCAGCGTGCTCGACGACCTCGGCACCGCACGCGCGGCCGTCACGATCGTCGAAGGCGACCTGACCGACGCCGACTCGCTGCGCCGCGCCGCCGACGGGGTGGACGCGGTGATCCACAGCGCGGCCCGCGTCGACGAACGCGGCACCCGGGCCCAGTTCTGGGTGGAGAACGTGCGCGCCACCGAACTGCTGCTCGAGGCCGCCCGTCGCGGCGGTGCACACCGATTCGTGTTCATCTCCAGCCCCAGTGCCCTGATGGACCGTGACGGCGGCGACCAGATCGACGTCGACGAATCGCTGCCCTATCCGCGCCGCTACCTCAATCACTATTCCGAGACCAAGGCGACGGCCGAACAGGCCGTGCTCGCCGCGAACACCACCGAATTCAGCACCGTGGCGTTGCGTCCGCGCGCGATCTGGGGTGCCGGTGACCGGTCGGGCCCGATCGTGCGGTTGCTCGCCCGCACTGCCGACGGCGCCCTGCCCGACCTGTCGTACGGCCGGACAATCGAGGCGTCGCTGTGCCACGTGGACAACATCGTCCACGCCTGCCTGCTCGCGCTGAGTGCCCAGAACATCGGTGGCAAGGCGTATTTCATCGCCGATGCCGAGAAGACCGATGTGTGGGGGTTTCTCGGCGAGGTCGCCGAGGGGCTCGGCCTCCAGCGGCCGACGCGCAGGCCGAATCCGCGTGTCCTCGCCGCCGTTGTCGCGGCCATCGAGGCGGTGTGGCGGATTCCGGCCGTGGCACGGCGCTGGTCGCCGCCGCTGTCGCGCTACGCCGTCGCCCTGATGACCCGCACCGCCACCTACGACACCGGCGCGGCCCGCGCCGACCTGGGCTACCACCCCGTCGTCGACCGCGACACAGGCCTGTCCACCTTCTTGGTCTGGCTCGAGGCCCAGGGCGGCATCGAGTCGCTCGCCGGGCACCT
The DNA here is from genome assembly GCF_020216065.1 of Nocardia rosealba. Lineage (GTDB taxonomy): Bacteria > Actinomycetota > Actinomycetes > Mycobacteriales > Mycobacteriaceae > Nocardia > Nocardia rosealba. Next base: position 592,673 of record NZ_JAIWNA010000002.1, on the reverse strand, counting down.
GCGGTAACACTCCGAGAGGCAATCATGAACGGCGACACCGTCTTCCGTCGGCCCGTGACGACCACCGAACGCATGTACTTCCCCATGCGCACCCTCGCCCCGCCCTTCCTCATGCAGCTCGTCGTGCCGGGTGTGGGCGCGATCGACCCGCAGCGGTTGCGCACCGCGGTTGCCGCGGCGGCCGAAGTCACACCGGGCGCGCGGCTGCGCAGGCAGGGCGACATCTGGGTGGACAGCGGCATCGTCCCCGCCGTCCGGGTGGTGGATGGCCACGAATTCGGTTATCCCGCATTGGAATCCGATCCGGTCCTCACCGGCGATATCGGGCCGACCGCGGATGCCACCGTCGAGGTCCTGCTGCTCACCGCAAATACACCGACCCTGGTATTCCGCGTCTTCCACGGCGTGATGGACGGTATGGGCATGGTGCTGTGGGCGACCAATGTGCTGCGCGCGCTGCGTGGCGACGACCCTGTACCCCAGCCGGCCCCGGTGGCCGATCAGCAACTCGTCGATCGGGTCGGTGCGCCGGGCAAGCCGACCCCGATGATTCCGCGCTACCGCAGCGCGGTGGGGCGCGGCAGGCAGCGGCGCGGCACCGCCCGGCATCTGTTGCGGCACCGGCGCGTGCAGGCCGCCGGACCCGGTGCGCTGGCACGCGTCTGCGCCCTGCTGGCCGCCGAAACTCCGGGAACTTCGCGGATCATGATGCCCGTCGACCTGCGCCGTCACGATCCGGCGCTGCGCTCGACCGCCAACCTCGCGCTGCCGCTGTTCCTCGACATCGCACCGGGCCAGGACTGGACGCAGATCAAAGACGACATCAAAGCCGGGCTCGCGCAGCGGCGGGAACTGAATCAGCTGGCCAATACCCGCATCACCCTGGTCCCTGACCCGGTCAATCGGGGTGTGCTGCGGACGACGAACTGGCTCGGCGCGCGGCTGGGCCGCAACCTGGCCTCGGCGACCGTCTCCCACATGGGCCGATTCACCTCCGACGACCTCGCGGTCCCCGGCTTCCGGCCCACCGGACTGTTCGTGCTCCCCCAGCACAGCGTCGCCATGCCGTTGCTGTTCGGCCTCACCGAATTCGACGGCCACACCGAGCTCACCGTGTCGGCCCGCAACGGCGCCGGAATCGAAGCACGGCTCGAAGCCCTGCTCGACCGGATCGTCACGATGTTGGAAGCCGAACTACCCGTGGTGGATTCGGCGCGGTGACCACACTCGCCCGGTTCGTCACGGCCCGGCCGCGCACCGTCCTCGCCGTGGTCGTGGTGTTCATCGGGTTGTGCGCCGCATACGGTGCGACGGTGACCGAACGCCTCAGCGCGGGCGGGTTCGTCGACGGCGGCAGTGAATCCGCCTTGGTCGACCGCTTCGTCACCGAACAGCTCGGCCCGCAGAGCCCCGACGTGGTCGCGCTCTACACCGCACCCGAGGGTCGCACGATCGACGAGATCGGCCCGCAGGTGCGCGCCGCCCTCGACCGCGTCGACCCGGCGCTGCTCGCCCGGCCCGTGGAGAGTTACTGGTCGGCGGTGGTGCCGCGCAAGAACTTCCTGGTGTCCGAGGACCGCAGGCACGCGGTGGCCGTGGTGTACACCGCCGGTGACGACACCGCCCGCATCGCCGCGTATCCCGCCGTCGCCGAGGCGCTGCGCGTGCCCGGTGTCGAAACCCGGCTGTCGGGCTACAGCGCCCTCAATGCCGAGATCATCGACCGGTCCCAGCGTGATCTCGTTGTGGCCGAGTCGATTTCGCTGCCGTTGACACTGCTGGTTCTCGTCCTGGTGTTCGGGGGCATCGCGGCGGGCGCGTTGCCGGTGGTGGTCGGCATGCTCGCCGTCGGTGGTGCGCTCGGCGCCATCCGGTTGCTGACCGAGGTCACCGAGGTCACCACCTTCGCGGTCAATATCGCGTCCCTGCTGGGGCTCGGCATGGCCATCGACTACGGGCTGTTCCTGGTGAACCGGTTCCGGGAGGAATACGGTGCGGGCGGGGATATCGGCGGCGCGGTCGACCGGACGATGGCCAGTGCCGGGCGCACGGTCGCCGTGTCGGCGGCGCTGCTGATCTGCGCGTTCGCGGGCACCTTCGTCTTCCCGCAGGCCGTGCTCCGCTCACTCGGTATCGGCGCGGTGGCGGCCGTCGCGTTGGCGGCGGGCCTGTCGCTCACGGTGCTGCCGGCATTGCTCGTGCTTTTCGGCGCCCGCATCGGACGCGCGAAACCGACCACACGCACCGAACACTTCTGGGGCCGGGTGGTCGACGCGGTGCTGCGCAGGCCGGGAACGGTGACGATCGCCGTCGGCGCGGTCCTGCTCGTCCTCGCCGCACCGCTGGCCGGTATCCGACTCGGCGAGATCGACCACCGCGCGTTGCCCGCCGACAGTCCGATGCGCCACACGGTCGATGAGCTCACCGCTCAGTTCCCCGCGGCCGCGAGCGGGGCGACGGTGCTGCTGCGCGGTCTCGACGGCCCACCGCAATCGGCGGCCGTGTCGGGCGTGCTCGACGCGATCGGTGACGTTGCGGGTGTCGACGATGTCGTCCAGGTGGGACGCGACGACGACTTCGTCGTCCTGCACGTCTTCCTCACCCACGCCGACCGCAGCGAGCAGGCCACCGCCGCCGTCCGCGCCATCCGCGCACTACCCGCACCGGGTGCCACCACGGTCGAGGTGGGCGGTGACACCGCGGCCACCCTCGACAGCGTGGACGCGACGCTGGACCGGCTGCCGCTGATGATCGCCGTGATGGTGCTGGTCACGATGGTGCTGCTCACCGTGGCGTTCCGCTCGGTGGTCCTGCCGCTCAAAGCCGTGGCCATGGCGTTTCTCAGCCTGGCCGCCACCTTCGGGGTGCTCACCTGGATCTTCGTCGGCGGTCACGGTGCGAGCCTGCTCGGCATCAGCCACGGACCGCTCCCGGCAGGCATGACGGTGCTCATCATCGCGGTGGTTTTCGGGTTGTCCACCGATTACGAGGTGTTCCTGCTGTCGCGAATGGCCGAGGCCCACCGTGCGGGCGCGGACACGGCGACGGCGGTGCGCGTCGGGACCGTGCGGACGGCCCGGGTCATCACCGCCGCCGCCGTGCTGCTGGTTCTGGTCACCGGCGCGTTCGCGCTGTCACCCCTCACGCCCATGCGGCTGCTCGGCATCGGCATGATCATCGCCCTGATCCTCGATGCCACCCTGGTGCGCATGCTGCTGGTTCCCGCCCTGGTCCAGCTCATGGGACCGGCGAACTGGTGGTTACCGCGACTATCGTGGGGGCGTGGGCATCATGGGTGAAATGTTTCCTGGCAAGAAGCTGCAGCACGAAGGCAGCGGTGACAGCGACGGCCAGGCACGCGAACCCCACCTCGATCTCGACCTCGACGCCGGTGTCGTCCGCCTGACGCCACCCGACGTCAGGCCGACCGAGGACTAGCGGGGCGAACCGGCCAGCGCGGTTCCCGCACCGAGGCGTTCGAGCAGCGGATGCGGGTCGCGCAGCAACTCGGCGGACACCACTTCCGACCAGTCGTATCGACCGTTCTCACACACCAACTCGACCAGCGACAGCGACGACACCGTGTCGTCGAGGGTGAAGTCGGCGAATCCGTCGGCGGCGAGCGCGGCCTCGATCTCGCCCACCGGCACCGGTGTCTTCGTGTAGGCCAGCGCCAGGTACGGGAGCAACGGCTCACCGAATTCGGGCACGCGCTCGCGGATCCAGACATCGGTCAACGCGCGGGTGAGATCCTCACGGACGCGCAGCAACTCCTCGGGTAACGCGATGGGTAATCGCACCCCGTCGGCGGCGACCACCGGCGGGCCGAAGGTGATGGGAAACGGCGCGTGCTCGGCGAGCAGGATGCGCGAACCCTCGACCAGACGGGCCAGATCGACGCCCTTCACCCCGTCGACGAAGCCCACACCCTGCACTTCCACCCGCAGACGCGGCGCGTCGACTTGTTCGAGGCCGGGCACCCGCGCCACAGTAGGGGCGAAGATCTCCACGAGCTTGTCGGCGACGGGCTGCGTCGGCATCACCTGCCAGTCGTAGAAGGAACGGCCCGGGGTCCACCCCGGCCGCCACCACCAGCGACTCGCCGTCGTCATCGCGCTCATGTCCATGTGTCGCACCTCCGCCTGCGATGCCTGGCTACCTCTCGGTCAAGAACTACCCCGCCGAGATCACGGACCAACCCGACGAGACCGATCCGTTGCCGGTTCGAATCCCGATTACACTCATCGCATGTCTGTTCGACGGCGGATCACGCTCCTCGCGTTCGCCCTGCTGCTCCCCCTCTCCGCCACCGCCTGTACCGTCACCGGGCCAGGAACCACCTCCGAATGCACCGTCAGCGGTTGCACCGTGACCTTCGACCGAGGCGTGAACGCCAAGGCGTCGGTACTCGGCATCGACGCCGAACTCGTCGCCGTGAACGGCAACATCGTCACCCTGCGCATCGGCGGTCAGGAAGTGACCGTGCCCGCCGGGGAATCACAGCCCGCGCAAGGGATGGACGTGCGCGTCAGCGAGGTCACCGACCAGAAGGTCGTCGTCGTGCTCTCCACCGGCCTGAACCAGAACTGACGCATCGGAAACCGTTGTGCGCCATGCTCATCCGAGTACGTTGGGTTGATCGAGGATCCAGCGCCACGTCCCGTCGGGCTGTCTACGGGCCACTTCGACGGTCGCCCCGGTACCGCCGGGCAGGCGGGAGGACGTGAGCGCGAGATCGCCCGCGCGTAATGCCGGTGCCTGCGGGCCCGGCTGGAACACCGGGCGGTCGGCGACGAGCCGGGCGTAGGCGGCCCTGATCTCCTCGACCCCGGTGGCGACCACACCGTCGGGCAACGCGAGCACCGCGTCGCTCTCGTAGAGCTCGACCAGGCCGTCCACATCGCCGGCGTTCAACCGTTCGACCACCAGTCTGCTCAGATCCTCCGGGCGCCTCGCCCGTTCCCTGGCACCCTCGATACTGTCGGTCATCGTCACCCTCCTCGACTCGGGTTGTGCGCCAACGGTAGCGCCGGGGTACGACACGAACCCGGCACCGGCCCCGCCCCGGAAACCACGAAACCCCCGAAAACCCAGGGGCGTTCGGAGGTTTCGCGGACAAATATGGTGTCAGCCGATCACAGCGGCGGGAACCCCGACGATCCGGTCGCCATCCAGTTCCAGAACTCCGCAGCGCGGTTCGTCACCAAAGCGATGACGTCGAGGACAGTGCTTCCCATTGTCTTCCTTCATCCGAACGAACACTCTTGCGCCCTCACCATAGCAACCGGCTTCGAGTGCACAACGTTGTGATAACGGACAGATGACAGCCCACTTTCGCTGAACAACATCAAGACGACCGCATCCGGCCACGCAAACGTCGCGGCCGGATGCCGTGTGGCACAGTGCGACTCAGCGCGGGGCCATTCGGATGGCGCCGTCGAGGCGGATGGTTTCGCCGTTGAGCATCGGGTTCTCCACGATGTGGCGGGCCAGTGCGGCGAACTCGGTCGGCTGACCGAGGCGGGAGGGGTGCGGGACCTGGGCGCCGAGGGACTGCAAGGCCTCCTCGGGCAGCGTCTCGAACAGCGGCGTGCGGAACAGGCCGGGTGCGATGGTGACGACGCGGATCTTGAAGCTCGCCAGGTCGCGCGCGACCGGCAGGGTCAGGCCGACGATGCCGCCCTTGGACGCCGAGTAGGCGGCCTGGCCGATCTGGCCGTCGTAGGCGGCGACCGAGGCGGTGTTGATGATGACGCCGCGCTCCTCACCGACAGGTTCGGTGGCCGACATGCGTTCGGCGGCCAGCCGGATCACATTGAAGGTGCCGACGAGGTTCACGTTGATCACCTTGGTGAAGTCGGCGAGCGGGAAGGCGCCCTTCTTGCCGACCGTCTTGATCGCGTTGCCGATTCCGGCGCAGTTCACGGCGATCCGCAGCGGGGCCAGCGATTCGGCGACATCGAGCGCCGCGACCACCGCCGATTCATCGGTCACATCCGCGGCCGCGAAAGCCGCGCCATCGCCGAGTTCCTTGGCGATGGCCGCGCCGTTGGACGAGGGCAGGTCGACGATGACGACCTTGGCGCCCTTGGCGTGCAGTTCCTGCACGGTCGCCAAGCCGAGGCCCGACGCGCCGCCCGTGACGATCGCGGACGAGTTGACGAAATCCATACTTTTCTCCTGTTTCGGTGACGGCCCACCGATATTGACACACTTCGCCAAAACTGTTTGGCTTTCGCCGTGACCCAGCCTGCCCGCCGTCCCGGCCGTCCCTCCGTGCTGGACACCGCGGCCGTGTCCGCCGGTGCGCTGCGGTTGTGGACCGAGCGCGGGTTCGCCGCCACCGGCTGGAACGAGCTCGCCGAGGCCACGGGCGTGAGCACACGAACCCTGTTGCGGCACTTCTCGTCCCGCTCCGATATCGCCTGGATCGGTGTCGCACCGGCGACGGAGCGGCTGCGCGCGACACTCGCCGGGGCCGCCGCCGAGGAGTCGCCCGCGGTGGTGGTCAGGACCGCGATCGTCGAGTCGGTGTCGCGCGATCCGCGGATCCAAGAGCTGGCGCCGGATTGGCTGCGGCTGATCTCGTCGGAGCCGGAACTCGCCGCGACCGCACCACGGATCTATCGACCGTGGATCGATACGCTCTCGGCCTACCTCGCCGATCGGCTGCCGAACTCCCCCGCTGCGATCTGCCGGGCCATGGCGACCGCCTACCAGTCCGCTACCTTCGCCGCGCTGATCGGATGGGCCGAGTCGGGGGCGCACGGTGACTGCGCGGATTCGGTGGATCGGATGCTGCGCTGGATGGACCCGCACCTGCCGCGGTCTGCGCCGAACTGACCTGCTCGCGAGGAGGAAAACAGCGCGGGGGCCTGCGCCACCGGTGCCGACGTGCCGTCGATCAGGATTCGCGGGCGGCGATCGCGGCCTGGATGCGGCGCAGTGTGCGCAGCCCCTTCTTCGCGGCGACACTCACCATGCCGTCGAACACCGTCGAGCCGCGGTCGGTGGCCATCAGCCGTTCCAGTGCCGGCACCGCGCTGTCGTCGCCGGTCGAGCCGAGGGCGACGGCCGCCCAGTAGCGCTGGTCGGCGTCCTCGCTCGAAGCCGCTTCGATCAGTCGCGGAATGATGTCCGGCGCGAATACCGACAGTGCGCTGGCGATGTAGCCGATGCGGTAGTAGCGGCGGTTCTCGAACTCGTCCCAGAGGGCGGCAAGCGCCGCATCGCCACCGATCATGCCGAGGGCTTCGGCGGCACGCTCGCGCATACCGCTGTTCGAGTCCCCCAGCAGGGGCACGAGGGCCGGAACCACCGATTCGTCGCCGAGCACACCCAGCGCGACGATCGCCTGGTCGCGGGCTATGTCCTGCGGGTGGTCGAGCATCGCGACCAGGCCCGGGACCGCGTCGTGGAAGCCGAGGGCGGCACAGCCCATCGCCGCCCATGCCTGGCAGTTGTAGCGGGTGTCGGCAAGCGAGGCGAGCAGCGGCTCGCGCAGCGTGTCGTCGCCGAAGAGTCCAGCCCGATTCAGCGCCCGGCTGTACAGCGTCCGGTGGTAGTCGGGATAGTCCCGCACGAGCGCACGCAGAGCTTCCGCCGCCGATGCGTCGCCCTCCTCGGTTCGCAGCAGCAGCTGCCGCAGGTTTTCCTCGCGAGTCTCGAGGTCACCGTCTTTGAGGAGTCGCGCGTCGGCTGGATTCACCGCCCAACGGTACCCGGTGACAAGCCCCTCCTGAGACCACCGGACCGCCACACGTATCTCGCGAACCCCTTGCTCGTCGGCCCGCCTGTCATGGTTGTTCGAGCGGACCCCAGTCCAGGGCGTCGACCGCTGCGCGATCACCTTCGAGCCAGGCCCAGAGGATCTCGACGGGTTTCGCCTCGTCCCGGATGGCGGTGTGCCTGGCATCAGGGGGTGCATCCGACAATTCGAGGTCGTAGTCGGCGCCTGCCTTACCGCGCGGCCGAGATGGCCGGGGGTCCGGCGGAATTCGCATGGACAGGTAGCGGACGAAGTCAGTCGTGCACGATCGGTGTGCTGAAGTGGTACCAGTTCGGGGCGAAGCGGTCGTACACGTGTGCGTAGGGGCGCGGCGGTCCGCTCGGCGGTGTCGATCCGGGAGCGAAGTAGGCGACGCCGCCGTCGGTCGGGTAGATCGCGAAGAGGCACCCGCCGTCGTATGGATAGATGCCGTCGACGTGCATCACACCGAACCAGGCCGCATCACCCTTCGCGCACACCTGCGCGGCACGCGTGAACGAGTCTGCGGACAGCCACCAGGCGAGCCGGTCCGGTACCCCCGAAAACACCAGCGCGACACCGATTCCCACCACGATCGGAGCGATCATGACTGCCCGGAACTCGCGATACTTCGCGCAACCGATCGGCGCGAGAACCATCCACGCCACCCCGGCTGCGAGCAGAACGGCACCTGCCAGCAGCAGAGCCGTCAAGGTGTAGTCGGTGACCACCTCGAACAGCAACACCGCAGTCCCGAAGCACGACGCCACAGTTGTCGCGCGCATGGCGTACTGCCATGTTCGCGATATCTCGACCGCCTCCGACGACACCCCCGACTTCGTCATACTCGACAGCCTAGACACGCCGATGCGCCGGCTACGTCGAGGTCTTCGTGAACCAGCGGTGCGACGAGCTCGTTTAGGCTGATCGGGTGCAGGAATCGCCGACCGACACCCATCCGCACGAACCCCATACCGAGGGCCTGGCCTCCCGGCTGAACTGGCTGCGCGCCGGGGTACTCGGCGCCAACGACGGCATCGTCTCCACCGCCGGTCTGGTGGTCGGTGTCGCGGCGACGACGAACGACAGCACGACGATCCTCGCGGCGGGCGTGGCCGGGCTCGTCGCGGGCGCGATCTCCATGGCGGCCGGTGAGTACGTATCGGTGAGCACTCAACGCGATTCCGAGAAAGCGCTGCTGGCCAAGGAACGACGGGAACTGGCCGCCTTCCCCGACTACGAACTGGCCGAGCTCACCGAGATCTACCAGGCCAAGGGCCTGAGCCCGGCGACCGCGCGCCAGGTGGCCGAGGAACTGACCGCCCACGACGCCTTCACCGCCCACGCCGAAGCCGAACTCAAACTCGACCCGGACGAACTCACCAATCCATGGGCCGCCGCCGGCTCCTCGGCGATCGCGTTCACCTGCGGAGCGCTGCTCCCGCTGCTGGCGATCGTGTTGCCGCCGGCACAGTGGCGGGTGCCGGTGACCTTCGTGGCGGTACTCGTAGCGCTCGCGCTCACCGGGTCGCTGAGCGCGCGACTCGGCGGAAGCGCGCGAGGCAGAGCAGTGCTACGGGTCGTCGTCGGCGGTGCGCTTGCCATGGCGGTGACCTACGCGATCGGCACGCTCACCGACACCCTCGGCGGATGAGCGGTCAGGGGTTGGGCCGAGATCGGGTCGCCGTGTAACCCGGTCGACGGTATCGGGCGGGACTACCCGGTTCCAGGCGCGGCGAGACGCGTGACGTGGATACAAGCAGATCCGGGTCCTGCCGTGCCCTGGGATCTTCTTGGTGGAAGCCTTCAGGTGGCAGCCCTCCCACCGCGCCGACCCCGCCCATCAATGGCTGCGCTCGGCGCTGCGCGATCAGTCACCCGCAGCGGATGGGCCCCAAATGCCCGAACCGACAACGCCGTTCATGCGTCGTGACCGGCCACCGTCCGGCCGCGTGGATTTCGGTCCTCGCCCCATTTCAGGCAATCGCCGCCGTAACTAGACTTGCCGACGCTGAGATCGCGGCTGGACTCGAGGAGGGTGTGGGTGCCGCCCAAATCGACCAACCGACGGCGCCCCACTCAGGACCGTGCCAAGGCAACACGCGAGGACATACTCGATGCCGCCGCGGCACTGTTCGGCGAACGCGGCATCACCGATACCTCCACCAACCGCATCGCCGCTGCCGCCGGGGTGAGCATCGGAACCGTCTACCGATACTTCCCCGACCGAGCAACGATCGTCGAAGAACTACTCACCCGTATCCAGAACAACATCGAACGACGATTCACCGAACGTGCCCACGACCTCTCGGACACTCCCGTGCAGCAACTGGTTTCGGGCGTCTTGGAAGCCATCGTCGACGAGATGGTCACCGACGTCCCACTCGTACGCGCACTGATAGCCGGGTTGGACTTCTACAGCAGCGGCATGCCCGAGCTCGAAGTACGCCTGCGACTGCTGGTCAAAATGCAGATCATCCAGATCCTCGGACCCGGCGCCGACGACGAATACGACGTACTGACCATCACCATCATCAGTGCGTGTTTCGGCATAGTCCTACGCGCCGCCGTACTCGAAGACAGGCACGTACGCGACGAGGTGATCGCGACGACTGCCCGCCTTGTAGCGGCATTCGCCGACAACGAGATCCAAGCCCGCACAACCGGCGAGAATCACACCCGCCACTCGCCTGCTGCACCATAGATATGACATTCGGAACCGTCACCCGAACAGCGGCTGGTGGCATGGCCGGAACGGATCAGTTCAATTCGGCAGCGAACCGAGCAGCCAACCGCCGGGGCCGTCAAGCGACTCGTCGAAGTAGTAGCCGCGGATCGCCTGCAGGATCTCGTCGGTGCCGACCAGACCGTCGCCGTCGGTATCCAGACGCGGATGCACTGCGCGGGCATCGGATTCGGGCAGGTTCATCAACGCACCCGTCCAGCGAATGTACTCGTCGAGATTCAGCTGCCCGTCGCCGTCGGTGTCGGCCACCGCCATGATCGCTTCCAGGAACGGTCGGTACCCCGCTTCGAAGGACTCCTCGGTGACGAGCAGACCTGCGGTGAACGCCCGCTTGTACTCGCCGAGGTCGATAGTTCCGTCACTGTCGGCGTCGGCGGCCGACACCAACCGCTCCCACAGTCCGAGACTCAATTCGAGCAGTCGCTCACGTGCGGGCGCGCCTGGGGCACGGCCGAACTCGTCGGCGAGGCGGATGGCCGAGTTTTCGAAATCCCGGCGTTCGATTCGACCGTTGTTGTCGACATCGAACGTCTGGAAACGTCGAGTCAACTTACGGTCGAGGATATCGTCGTTCGTCAAAGCGGTGGCCCTCCTGTTGCTGCGATGTCGGACAGTCATCGTTCGGGACTCGCGTGATGCTCGATCAGTATAGGCATCCTCTGCGAATCACTTTGGCGACAAGGCGCTTTCGCGATTCGAAAGCCATGGGAGGACACGTTCGACGGTTTCATCGGACCGATCGATTTCGAGATACGCGATCTGGTGATCACCGTGGGCGACGACATGGCCTTCAGCCGGAGCCTGAACCGGATGATGGGCACCATGGCAGACGGGCAGAAGACCGACTTCTGGTTCCGCTGGACGGCCTGTTTCCAGAAGATCGGCGGCAGGTGGCTCATCGTGCACGATCACACCTCGGTCCCGACCGACTTCGGTACCGGGACAGCAGTATTGGATCTTGCGCCGTAGGAAAGCCGAAGACGATGGCTCGACTACTTCCGCCGGAACGTACCGCAACCGCAACCACCCGGGCACCGCCGCACACAGCGCCAATGGAGTGCCGGGCGTACTACCGAAGCTGTGGCCGGCCAACGAGGTACCACCTCCGCCCGGTTTGATATCCGTTCTCGCAGTAGGGTGTGATTCGTGACCACTGTGACAGAGGCGGACAGACCCTAGCCACCGGTCCCCCGGTGGCTGCCCCGAGTCGGCGACACCGCGCCCTGACGGCGCGGAAACTCGCGCTGCTCTGAAGTCCACCGGCTGGACCCGCTGTCGTCCGCGCGGCCGTCCCGTTTCCTCGGATGTGCCGTCCGCTTCGCACTCAGTGGGAGTACCCCTATGCCCAAGTGGTTGGCGGCGCTGTTCGCCGCCTCGTTCGTGTTCTATACCGACGACTATGTGATCGCCGGTGTCCTGCCCGAGATCGCCCGCGATCTGGGCGTGAGCCAGGCCGCCGCCGGTCAGCTCATCACCGTGTTCGCCGTGACCGTCGCCCTGGTGGCGCCAGTCGCCGCCGTCGTCCTGGCCCGCGCCCCTCGACGCGTGCTGCTGGTGGCGAGCCTGTGCGCGTTCGTCGCCGCCAACGCGGCCGCGGCGGGTACGCCGTCGTTCACCGTCCTGTTGATCCTGCGCGTCGCTGCGGCGGCAGCCGCTGCGGTCGCGACCCCGGCGCTGTTCGCCACCGCGGTCCAGCAGGCCCCCGCCGCGAAGGTCGGCCGCTATGTCGCGGTGGTGGCGCTTGGCGTCACCGGGTCGATCGCGGTCGGTGTGCCGATCGGCACCTGGATCGGTGGCGTATTCGGCTGGCGCGCGGTATTCGCCACCATGGCGGTGTGCGGCGTGCTCGCCCTCGCCGGTCTGCTGATCACGTTGCCGCGCAAAACGTTCGGCGATCCCGCACCCGACTGGCGGGCCCAGCTACGCAGCCTGGGGCGGCGGCCGGTGACCTTCGGTCTGTTGGCCAACATGTCACTGATGACCGGCTCGATGATGATGCTCACCTACCTCGCGCCGTTCCTCACCGATGTCGCCGGGGCGGCCGTCGATGCCCGTGCCCTCTCCTTCGGGCTGGCCGGTATCGCAGGAACCCTCGGCATGTGGGGTGGCGGCGCGATGACCGACCGGTGCGGCCCGGACCGCGCTCTGCTGATCGGTATGGGTGCCGTCGCCGGGTCCATGGCAGGCCTGTGGCTGCTGTGGGGCATGCGCCCGGTCCCGATCACAGCCGTGCTGCCGGTGCTCGCCGTGTGGGGTGCGGCCGCCTTCTGGAACTCACCCGCGATCCAAGCCCGGCTCGCCGCCCTGTCCGGCGTCCTCGCCCCACAGGCGCTGGCGCTCAACACCTCCGGCACGTACCTGGGTGTCTCCCTCGGCGGTCTGCTCGGCGGTCTCACCCTGGCCAGGTGGGGTTCGGGCGCACTGCCACCGCTCGCGGTCGCCTGCACCGTTCTCGCGCTGATGCTGCTGTCCAACGCGAGCGAAACCGCCCGTAAAACGCAGGCTCGCAAGTAGACAGCCGAGCCGCCGGTGCGGTATCCACCCGGATCGGCATCCGGGCGTCACCGCCAGTGGTCGCCCAACGCGCGAATTCCCGCCAGTCCCAGGCGTCGCCGCTGGAGAGGCCAGGGATGATCTGCATGACGTGCCCGCCACTCGGCTCTGGTCTCGCCGCCGCGTCGCGGTTCGAATCTCTCGTCATGATCCTGCGCACTCGATTCGCGGGACGGACCAACAGTTTCAAACATCCGGGCGTGATCCGGTCGAAACCGATGAACTGAACGGGAGGGACATGTGCTCGGCGAAGTCGCCGACCAGCTCCCGATGAGTTCGGGCGCCAACGATCCGGTCACGCACCTCGCCGTACACGAATATCAGAATGGTGGGTAGCGCGGTGATCCGATGCTCCTCGACAACCCTCGACCAGTCGTCGTACTCCATTGTCGCGCACGAAATCGCCCGCCCCTCGGTCCTGGCGAATTGTTCGAATACCGGTTTGATCTTGTGCGAATTCGGGTCTCGACCGCCGTGAAACAGCACCGCGAGCAGCGGGGCTCGACGTTGCACGACCCGGCTGAATCCGGTTGCGTCGGCAATTGTTTCGATCATTGCGCCCATACTCCATTTGCCGGTCATTGCTTACCCTCGACCGGATGACTGCCGTTCTTCTCCAGCTCGACTGGAAAGACGGGTCCGGAGACGACGATCGGCTCCGGACCCGTCTGGACGCTGGCTTCGTGACAGGGCCGGAGCGCCGGACCCGCGCGATCCCACGCCCATGCCACCGAATCACGAGTTCAGCGAACAATCACAGGCAGAAGCTGACCTCGAGCGGGCCCAAATGAATGGGCAGGCACACTTCCACCGAGCCGGACACCGGAGCCACCGTCGGAGCCTCGGCCGCGGCCACGCCGGCGCCCAGCGCGGTCGCCGACATCGCGATCGCCACCGCCGCTAGCGGCCGAAAGATTCTGGAACTCATACTACCATCCTCATTAGTGCGATTGTGATGCGTCCCATGAGCGGGACCGGTCACATCAGATCACGACCCGCGAGTAATGTCACGCTTACGGAAATAATTCACATTGCCGGGCCGGGTATATGCAGCTCGTTCGACCAGAAGCCGGTCACAGGCTAATTTCTCAGCCAGAACTCACTTGAACGCGGAGGCGTGTGCTCGAATTTTCACGGTACGAGCCGTCCTCAAATATTTCGATATGAATCCATAAGCTTTCATCGGAACCGTTGTAGGTTTCTCCATGGGTAAATCACCACGACGGAATAGCGATGTCCGAATATACAAAGTTGCAGTCGACCTGTTCATGCGGTCGACCAACGAAATCGGATGATGCCCCGCGGACAGTCACGCGCAGGCGCCTTGGTGTCCTGCTCGCAGAATGCGCCGGTCACGTACTCCGGCTCCGCAACTAGCGGTTCAGCTGTCGGACCTGGTCCAGGTCCGGTACTCGGCCTCGCGGGACGGGGTGCCGTTCCATGGATGGTCCGGGAAGTCCTCGTCGCGCACTTCGGTTCGTCTCGGGAGGTGGGCGCAGACGCAGGTGATGGTCAATGTGGCTGTGCGGGAGCCGAGTTCGTCGGCTTTGAGGTCGTGAGCCAGGTCGGTGGCGACCGGGAGGAGATCGTTCATCGTCGCCGTGCCGGGCAGACAGAGCTCGAGGTACAAGTCGACCGAGCCCGGTCGCTTGGGCGACAACGCCGATCTTCCTGCCGCAATGCGGACATCCGGTGGGAGGCGGGTGCGCTGCATGAACTTCGACAGGTCGAGTCCGGCGATCGTCTGTGGGCCGGTCACGAATTTGCCCTGGCACGCCAGAACGGTCTGCGGTGGCTCGACTGGGGTGGTCTCGTCGGGCGTTCGACAGGCGGCGGCCAGCGTCGCCGCGGCGATCGAGATCAAGGCTGTCGCGCGTCTCATCGGGAATCAGACTAGCTGTTGAAGACAGTCGCGACCCGACACAATCGCGCCTGGGTCGACGCGTCATCAAAGGCGGGTCGCACCTGTGCGCACCGAACTATTGCCGTCGGTACCGCCCCGCGGCCAGGATGGCTCAAACCATCGACACCTCGACCTCGCACCTGGGTTTCCGCCTCGTGATTCGGCCCTGATCGTCGTCTTCACACCGTCAACCGGCCGACAGGCTTTCCTGCACCGATGTGCCCAGCACCTCCCCCGCTTCACCCGAAACGGGGGAACCGAGTTTCCATCGGTGGCCATAGCGTCGAAACCATGACCACCACCTCACACCCGGTCCGCCAAGGCTTGGCCGCGAGTATCACCATGCTCGCCGCGATCATGCTCCTGGTGGCAGGCACCCTCGGCATATTGCGCGGGATCGCCGGTATCACCAAGGACGAGCTGTTCCTGATCCCGAGCGAATACACCTACCAGTTCGACGTCAGCACCTGGGGCTGGATCCACCTCGCGCTCGGATTGCTTTTCGTAGCGGTCGCCATCGGAATGATGGTCACAGCGACGTGGGCCCGAATCTTCGCCTACTGCTTGGCCGCATTGTCGATCATCGCCAACTTCCTGTCCCTGCCGTACTACCCATGGTGGTCGATGATCATGGTGGGCATCGACCTCGTCATCATCTGGGCGATCTCGACCTGGAATCCTGACCGAGTCTGATCCTCGATCACCGAGACGAAGCCACTCGTTCCTGGTGTCGACTCGACAGGTGCGCGGCAAGAGTCGACCCGGCACCGTGTAAGACGATGCTTCCCAGCACCGTCATGACCATGATCGTCAAAACGTGCTCGCCGTACGCCTCGGGCAGCAGGTTGAAGGCAAGCAATCCGAAGATGATGGACGGTGTACCACGCGGCGCCATCCAGCCCAGAAGCAGCGTTTCATGCCACGAAACATCGGTCCCCAGAAGGGAACAGCGACGGGGACCATGCGGACAACGGTGAGCGCCGCCGCGCAGAACACCACCGATCGCCAGGTGACATCGCCGGCCAGAGCAAGGACGGCGGCGGCTCCGAAGACGAACCACATCTGGGTGGTCAGCAGGAAACCCACGTCGTCGATCAGCCGGCGACCTTCGGCGAAACGCTCGGACCGGCGACGCAGGTGATGGAACAGCACGCCGCACACGAACGGGGCGACGAATTCGTTGGCGCCCACGGCGTGTGCCACCGCGAACACCAACAGGGGGACGGCCACGACGGCCATGCGTTCGGACTGTGTGGTCATCCACCCACGCTCTTCCGCCGCGTTGACCCCCGCTCCGAAAAGCAGCCCGAGCGCCGCCCCGACCATGATCGCCAGGGCAACGGCCAATGCCACGTCGGCGAGCGCCCCGAGCACGGACCTCGAACGGTCGGTACCCGCGGCGAGAGTGATACCGAAGAACAAGACCGGTGCCAGGACTCCGTCTTTGTAGCCTGCTTCGATATTGAGCACATCGCGAACTCGGCGGGGCACTCGCTCGTCACGCAAGATCGTCGAGGCGGGCGAGAAATCGGTGGGGACCACCACGCACGCGATGACAAGCAGCAGCGCCCACCCGGCCATGGGAAACAGCCAGGAGCCGACAAGCACGGCCGCGAGAACGCTCAACGGCAACGCGACGACCATCATCCGAATGACGAGTCCGGGGCTGCCTCCGAGCAACCGCCCTCGTGCCTCGGAGGAATCGACGAAGAGCAGCACCGCGAGGATGATCTCGGCGACCTCGAGCGCCGCGTGCGCGTCCAGGACGTCGCCGACTCGGCCGTGGGCCGCCACACCGGCGGCGATCCCCGCGGCGACCACGACCATCGGCGCGGTAATGCGGTGACGTTCGAGCCAACCGGCCAGCATCGCCCACAGCAGCAGCGCCGACGACACCGCGAGAATCGCTCCGGTCATCACGCCAGCCTGCCAGAACGATTCGTGCACGCAAGGGTGCCACGGCTGCGATCCGAGGGTTTACGCGCCGGATGGCGGAGGGTTTTCGTCGCCCTTCGTGCCGGGGTCGTGGCCGCCGGGAACGTCGATGATGCTCGCGGGGGCATGCAGGGCGATTCGCCGTGTCGATGGTGGCGCCACCGACACCTTCTCAGGTGCGTCGTCGGGAAGGCCGGTCGCCCATCGCCCGTAACGGGCGGCCAGTGGTGCTGCACTGAGGCCGTGGACCACGATCGACAGCACCACCGTCACCGCGGCGATGTCGACCACCTGGTCGACGAGTGCGACCGTACCCAGTTCCTCGGGGAACACCACGTAGGCGAGCACGGTGCCCGCCACCAGTGTCAGCGGCAATCCGATCAGCAACAGGCGCAACGCAGGTCCGCGATCGCCGCTGACATCTCGCAGCCGAAGATGTGAGGCGTCGGAGAAGAGCAACAACGCCAAGGTGATCTCCGCGACATTCAGCAACTAATGCGCATCCGGTGTGGCGTGGGCCAGCCCTAGCCCGGTGCCCCCGGCGAGCACTCCCACGGCTACGAACACCATCGGCGCGGTGACATTCGCGCGACCGAGCCGGGTTGCCACCAGGGAGTACATGAGCACAGTACCCAGCACCAAGGGAATCGCCGTGGGCACCGCGTGGTCGTCCATCGCTCCTCGTCCCGCCGGCTGGGCTGTCGAATTCGGTACGAGTGAACCGTAGGTGAGCGACGGCGAATCCGGCTCACCCGTTCCGGGTGACAGCGAAGACTCGTCCGCGCCGTCGCGCGGCACGCTACCCGGCTTGTTCGGAGATCGGATAGGCGCCGCGCAGACGGTGCATCGTCGCCGTTACGACGGCGCGGATGTCGGCTTCCCGCAACGGGGATTTTGTCGACGTATTCCTTTGCATCCCGGCCGAGGGCAGGACAAGACGTGAGCGACTGGAGCGAACCCGGGGACAGTGCGTCGCGGCCGGGCTCACCCGCGGATCGACAAAGGAAGCGCACGCCGATGAGGACCCGAACGCGGTCGGCGGACCAACCTTCCGGTCACAGTTGACCAGACGTCGTGGCGCGGTAGCTGCGGGCGACGAGGGCAGAACGCATGTACCACAGGCCGACCGGTTGGGTGGGGTCGAAGCCGGTGAGTTGGCCGATGCGCTTGAGCCGGTAGTCGACGGTGTTGGTGTGCACGTGCAGGAGGCGGGCGGTGCGTTGGCGGTTGAGGTTGTTGGCGATATGGCGTTGCAGGGTTTCGAGGAGTTCGGGGAACGGGTCGAGGGGGTCGAGCAACGAGCCGAGGAATTCGCGGCCGGGGCCGGGGCGGGTGAGCTGGTATTCGAGGGCGAGTTCGTCGAAGCGGTAGAGCCCGGAGGTGACGTCGAGGCGTTGGACCATGTCGAGGAGTTCGTGGGCTTGGTCGGCGGCGTCGGGGATGCCGACGGTGCTGGTTTCGACGAGGGCGGCGGTGATTCCGACCTGCGCGGCATGGGAGAGTTGGGCGACGAGGGCGGCCCAGCCGTCGCGGTCGAAGGTGTCAGCCGGGATGAGCACGGTGCCGCCGTCGACGCTGAGCAGCGACAGCGCCGAATCGCCACAGCGTTTCGCCAATTCGGCTTGCACACGACGCAATTTGCGCCGGGCCACGACCTTCTGGTCGAGAGCGGGAATGCTTTCTTGAGCGTGCGGCGGGAATGACAAGGCGAGCACGGCGTATTGCTCGGCGATGGCGATGCCGCATTCCCGGGCCATGGTCGAGGTGCTGTGGCCGCCGAGCAACGCCGAGGTGAGTGTGTGCACCGCGGTGTGATGTTCGCTGATGACACTGCGCAATTCACGCACATAGGCGAGGGACACCTGGGCGGTGATCGTGTCGAGCATCTCGACCACCATTTTCGCCCCGTCGATGAGGCTGTCGTAATCCTTCACCGATGCGCTCGACACCACCAGATCCAGGCCCATCTTGAAGCCTTCGGCGATCGAGTGGTGGATCGTGTCGATCGGGACTCCTTCGCGGGCCCAGCCACCCGCCGCGTCCTGCAACCGCTGCAATTGGCCCGGAATATCACGGCCGTCGAGCATTCCGACGGCGAATTCCAGGCAAATGCGGGTGATGGTGGTGACATCACCCGCGATCGCCTCGCCGGGCAGAGTGCCGCACGGGATGACGTTGGCGACGAAATGTCCGACCATCTGCCGGGAAAGATTGCGGACATCCTTGAGTGGAGACGATGCCGGTTTGCCGGAGATGGTCAGCGATTCTCTGGCGAGATTCTCGACGGACATCTGTTGTTCCCTTCGCCCGGGCTCGGCTCCACTGTGCGGCTCTGCAGCCAGAGCGAGCCCGCTGGTTCTCTGCGGTTGCACGGCGACGAATTCGTTCGGCCAAGCGGTGGAGATCAGATCTGTAGGTATAGCCAAACCTGCACGGTCACGGTGTGTCTACGCGGCGATGGTTGGAGAACGTCACGGTTGGACACCAGGCGTGTGTGTTGCTCTTCCCTAAGACGCCTGCTGTTTGCAGCCGATCATGATCGACAGCGGGTCGGTGCGGGTTCGCCGCGGAATCGGGCCTCGATGAAGTTCCAGGCTTCGGGCAGACCGGCCACCGCGGTCGTCATGTGCTCGGCGATCTGGTACCGGGAGAACGTGAGCGCTACCCCTGCCGCGCAGTAGCGCCCGGCGACGTCGGCGACGGCATCGAAGGGGGTGAGTGCGTCGAATTCGCCTTGCCAGAGCATCGTAGGTGTCTGGGGCAGGCCCGGATAGTGCCGCAAACTGTTCTCCCGCAGCACCGCGCGCGCTTCGGGATCGTCCATCAGGGACCTCGTCGCCGCGAGTTGTTCGGCGCTGCGGAGCACGCCGTGGAACAGCAGGAAACGGCGGCATTCGTCGGCGGTGAAGTCGCGGAACCACCGACCCTCGGCGTTGAGCTGGTCGGAAATGGGCAGCCGCTGCGGGTATTCGCGTTCCAAGCCCATCGCCGCTGCCCAGGCGAGGCCGAAGCCGGGATGGTTCCCGAAACCGATGCCGAGGGCCATCTGTTCGAGGTCGGCGGGAATACCGCCCGCGGCGACGCCGGCAAGGGTGAGCTCGGGTGCGTAGGTCGGCTGCATGGCGGCGGCCCAAGCCGTCGCCAGTCCTCCGCCCGAGTAGCCGGCCAGGGCGATCGGGGACTGGCCCAGGCCGAGTTCAGGGGCGCGCTGGAGTGCGCGCACGCTGTCGAGGGTCACCATGCCGCTGAGTTTGGCGGCCCCATAGGCGACATTCGGGCCGAGGTAGTCCGGCAGGGCGACGGCCCAGCCGCGTGCCAGCGGCAGCGCCGCGCCGAACGCGTCCGGAGTTTCGTCGTTGACGAGCGAGTGAGAAGGATTGCACTTGGTGCCGAGCGAATTGATCAGCGCCTGATACGAGACCAGCGGCGGATTAGGCACGCCCGTCGGGATCAGTACCGTGGTGACGCCCATGATCGGGTCGCCCGCGGAGTTGGTCGAGCGGAAGGCGACGTGCCAGATGTCGGTGCCCTGGTACGGGCCCAGGTCGAATTTCCGTTGCCGCACCACATCACCGGGAGCGAAATCGCCGATCTCGGGCGGTGCTGTGAAGAACGGGTCGGCTTCCGGGGTGGGATATCGCGGCTCGGAGGTCGCTACCGGGGCGAAGACACTCGCGGTGACGGCATAGAACAGCACAGCCAGTACGGCCGGCCAGATGCGGCGCATGGTCGATCCTCGATCTTTGGGAGAGTTGGGTCAGCAGTTGCTCGGCGCGGGCTCACCGCGGAACCGAGCGTCGAGCCAGTCGACCGCGGACGGGAAGCCGAGCACCGCGGTGGCCAGGTGGTCAGGGCTCGGATAGAGCTCCGATCGCACCGGTGTGCCGGCTGCGCAGTAGCGCCGGGTGGTGCGATCGATGGCGTCGACGGGGATCAGCGGATCGATCGGGGTGTGCCATTCGAACACGGGCATGGTCGGCACGCCGTCGAACAATTCGAGGCTGTTCGCGTCGCTCACTTCCCAGACGCGCGGGTCGTCGATCAGCGAGACGGTGGACGCGAGGTCGGCGGCGCTGTGCATGGCACCGGCGGCGATCAGTTCGACGGTGCAGCCGTTGGCCATCGCGTCGCGGACAGCCAATCCGGTGTCGTTGAGTTGCGCGCTGATCGGGAGGCGGTCGGGATATTCGCGTTCGAGCCCGAGCGCAGCGGCCATCGCCAGTCCGAACATGGGATGCGGTGCGAGGCCGAGCGTGCGGGCCATCGTGGTGATGTTCATCGGCACACCGCCCTGCGCGGCGCCGACCAGGCGGAGTTCGGGTGCGTACCGCGGGGCGAGCGCGGCTGCCCAGCCGGTGGCCATCCCACCGCCGGAGTAGCCGAGCAGGGCGGCCGGGCTGTCCGCGAGTCCGAGTTCAGGGACCCTGGTCGCGGCGCGGATGCCGTCGAGGGTGAGCTGTCCGCCGAGCCTGGCCGCACCGTAGGCGGCATTCGGACCGAGATGATCGGGTAGAGCGATGCTCCAGCCACGCAACAGCATCGTGTTCAGCAGCGGCACAGCACGATAGAGCAGATTGGGATCGTAGGCGTAGAGCGCGCGCGAGACCGCGCACTGGGTGCCGAGGCCGTTGATGATGTGCTGATAGGACAGCAGCGGGGCGCCGGGGCGATGGTCGCGGGGTGTGAGGATCGTGGTGGTCGCCGCGATCGGGCGGCCGTGTGAGTCGGCGGAACGGAACTTCACCAATGTGACGGTGGCCGTGGGGAAATACGGCAGCGGTTCCTGCACGCGGACCGCGAGCACCGCACCAGGGTCGGCGGCGGCGATGTCGGCGGGTGCGGCGTAGAACGGGTCGGGGTCCGGGATCGGAAACACCGGCGGCGATCCGGCCGCGGAGTGTGTTCCCGACGCCGCGCACACACCGATCACCGCCGCAAAGGCAAGGGCGCGAACGCTAATCCCCATGCGTCACCGCCGCTGTGGGGTAGCGAACTCCGGTCGCTTGTTCGGACGCCGTCCACAACTGCTGCCACAGGGTGCGATCTCGCGACAACGCGCTCGACGGGCACGCACCGACCGGTCCGCGGGTGTTGAACAACCTGGTCGGACCCCAGTAGATGTCGGGGTCGGCCGCCGGTGCGGTGGCAGCGTAGAGCGTGGATTGCGCGGCGGCGGTGCGGGATTGGCCGACCAGCCGGATGAAGGGCTCGGCGACGTAGTCGAGCGGAGTCTGGGTCCTGGCGACGAGCCCGGTCGGGGCCACGCCGGGGTGCACGGCGTAGGAGCGCAGCGTCGACCCGGTTTCGCGAAGTCTGCGCTGCAATTCACGGCCGAATATCAGCGTCGACAGTTTTGATTCGGCATAGGCAGTCGAACGATGGTATCGGCGCCGTTCGAAACGCAGATCGTCGAGTGGGAGCGATTTCGTCCAGCCGTGCGAAATACTCGACAAGGACACGATCCGGTCCCGCACCTTGTCCAGCAGAAGGCCGGTGAGTGCGAAATGTCCGAGGTGGTTGACTCCGAACTGCATTTCGAATCCATCGACGGTGCGGGCGAACGGTACGTTCATCAACCCGGCATTGTTGACGAGGACGTCGAATTCGCCGCATTCCTGTGCGAACCGCCGCACATCGGCCAGATCGGCCAGGTCGAGAGCGGCCACGGTGACATCGCCCGCTATCCGGTCGGCGACCGCACGCCCGCTTTCCGGGTCGCGACACGCCATGACCACCGTTGCACCACGGTCGGCGAGGGTGCGCGTCACGATCGCACCGAGGCCACCGTTGGCGCCCGTGACAACGAATCGCCTGCCGTGTTGATCCGGTACCGGTTCGGGAGTTCTGACCATGGCGCATGACCTTACGAATCCCGACAAAGCCGTGGCAATACGTTTGGAAAATGTCAGGGCCCACGGCCGGACCGTTGGTCGTTTCCCAAAGCCGTTCGCGGCGCGGCTGATTCGGGCCGCGTTGTCGTAGCGTGAGGCCGTGAGTGTTGCCGAGTAGATCGCCGGCAGAATGCCCGATCCCGTTGCACTACTCGTTTCTGTCACATTCCGCCCACCGAGGAGTCCTGCTCAATGGCCCGCGAAGACGAACTGCGCACATACATGAAGAAGGCGATCCGGGAATTGCAGACCACCCGGACGCGCCTCGACGAGATCGAAGCGCAGGCGTGTGAACCGATTGCCATTGTCGGAATGGCGTGCCGGTATCCGGGTGGGATCAGTTCGCCCGAGCAGCTGTGGCAGGCGGTGCTGGATGGGCGTGACCTGGTGACCGAATGGCCGACCGATCGGGGCTGGGATGTGGCAGGGCTGTTCGATCCCGAACCGGGGGTCGCGGGCAGATCGTATGTGCGCACGGGTGGCTTCGTCGCGGGCGCCACCGCGTTCGACGCGAACTTCTTCGGTATCAGCCCGCGCGAAGCACTGGCGATGGACCCGCAGCAACGATTGATACTCGAGACCGCGTGGGAGACCTTCGAACGGGCGGGCATCGACCCGACCACGGTGCGCGGAAGCGACACCGGTGTGTATGTCGGCCTCATGCCGGATGTGCAGGGCCCGTCTTCGCGCGATCTCGACGATCGGGTGCGCGAGCGCATCGAGAACTTCCTGATGACCGGGCAGGCCTCGAGCATCGCCTCGGGGCGGGTGGCCTATGTCCTCGGTTTGGAGGGTCCCGCTGTCACGTTCGATACAGCCTGCTCGTCGTCGCTGGTCGCGATCCATCAGGCCGTGCGGTCGCTGCGCGCCGGTGAGACGACGCTGGCGCTGGCCGGCGGTGTCACCGTGATGACCACCCCGGCGGCGTTCGTCGCGTTCTCCGCCCAGCGGGCGCTGGCGGCCGACGGTCGATGCAAATCCTTCGCGGCGGGGGCGGACGGCACAGCGTGGGGCGAGGGTGTCGGGATGCTGCTGCTCGAGCGGGTATCCGAGGCCCGCAGGAACGGACACCGGATCCTGGGGCTGGTCCGCGGTACGGCGGTGAACTCCGACGGTGCGTCCAACGGTCTCACCGCACCGAACGGACGATCGCAGCAGCGGGTGATCCGCGCGGCGCTGGCGGACGCGGGTCTGCGCACCGACGAGGTGGATGTGGTCGAGGCGCACGGAACCGGCACGCGCCTCGGTGATCCGATCGAGGCGGAGGCGTTGCTCGCGACCTACGGGGCGGAACGCGACGACGAGCAGGCGCTGCTGCTGGGGTCGCTCAAGTCGAATATGGGGCACACGCAGGCCGCCGCGGGAGTAGGCGGGTTGATCAAGATGGTGATGGCGATGCGGCACGGCACGGTGCCGCCGACGTTGAATGTCGACGAACCGACCCCACACGCGGACTGGTCGTCGGGGGCAGTCCGGTTGGTGACCGAGGTCCGGCCGTGGCCTGCGACGGGTCGTCCGCCGCGCGCCGCGGTGTCGTCGTTCGGCATCAGCGGCACCAACGCCCATGTGGTGATCGAACGGGGTGAGTACCCGGTCCAGCCGGCACGGGATGTCGTCCCGCCACCGGTAATTCCGTGGGTGGTCACCGCCCGGTCCGCGGATGCCGTTGCCGCCCAGGCCGCTGCCCTGCTCGACCAGCTCGCGACGGACCCTGCGGTCGAGCCCGTCGATATCGGGTTGTCGCTGCTCGATACGCGCGCTCGGTTCGACCACCGAGCCGTCATCGCCGGGCGGAACCACGAGGAATTGACCGAGGGGCTGCGGGCGGTCGCGCGGGGCGGCGACGCGCGGAATGTGGTGCGCGGCAGTGCCCATGCGGCCGTGTCTGCGGTGATGTTCCCTGGGCAGGGCACCCAGCGGACGGGGATGGGGCGGGAGCTGTACGACGGCTATGCGGCCTATCGCGCAGCGTTCGACGCCGTTTGCGTCGAATTCGGCAACCACTGCGCGATTCCGGTGCGCGAACTGGTGCTCACCGAGGGCTCCGGTGCGGCGCTCGACAGCACCGAGGTCGCGCAGATGGCACTGTTCGCCACCGAGGTGGCGATGTACCGGCTGGCCGAATCATGGGGGCTACGACCGGCTTTCGTCATGGGGCACTCCATCGGCGAGATCACTGCGGCCTATGTCGCCGGGGTCTGGTCCCTGGCCGATGCCTGCGCCTTGGTGGCCGCGCGGGGCAGGCTCATGCAGTCCGCTCCCGTGGGCGGTGCGATGGTGGCGGTCGCCGCGGATCCGGAGACCGTCGCCGATCTGGTCCGCCGCTACGACGATGTCGGTATTGCGGCGGTGAACGGGCCTGCATCAGTAGTGGTTTCGGGCGCGGAGGCTGTGGTGTCCGCTCTCGCGGAACAGGTGGCCGCCGACGGTATCCGCACCACCCGGCTGCGGGTGAGCCACGCGTTCCACTCGCCACACATGGATGCCGTCCTCCCCGAATTCGCCGCGGTCTGCCGAGGGTTGACCTATCACCCACCGACTGTCCCGGTGATCTCGGCGCTCACCGGCAAGGTCGCCGAGGCGGCACAGTTGTGCTCCCCCGAGTACTGGGTGAGCCATCTCCGCGAACCGGTCCGATATCTGGACGCGGTGCGGTGGGCCCGGGAGCAGGGCGGCGTGAGTTGTTTCGCCGAGATGGGACCGGGCGCCGCGCTGACGGCGATGGTGCACGAGATCGCCGACGACGACACGGCGCTCACGGCGGCCGCGTTGCAGCGCCCGGGTATCGCCGGTGATCTCGCGTTCGTGGTGGGGTTGGCCGCGCTGCACTGCCAGGGCGCAGCCCTGGACCTGACCACACTGTTCGACGGCGCAGGCGCCCGCCCGGTGGATCTGCCCACCTACGCCTTCCAACGCGACCGGTTCTGGCTCGAGGTGGGCGAGCGCGGGAATGTCCGCGGCGCCGGGCTCGACGACGCCGAGCATCCGCTGCTCGGGGCGCAGGTCGGTCTCGCCGCCGACGGCGGGCTGCTGCTCACCGGGCAGCTGTCCGTGCGCACACACCCGTGGTTGTCCGGGCACCGGATCGCCGGATCGGTGCTGCTTCCGGGTACCGCGTTCATCGAACTCGCCTGGTACGCGGGCCGATCGGTGCAATGCCCGGTGGTCGGTGAACTCGTCCTCGAATCCCCGCTCGTGATTCCCGATACCGGGGCGGTGGACGTGCAAGTGCAGGTCGGACCGGCGGAGCAGTCCGGGCATCGGACGCTCACCGTTTCCTCTCGTCCTCGAACGACATCGGCGCAAGAGCTGCCGTGGACCGGGCACGCCACGGGCACGCTGCAACCGGCGGAAGCCGTGGCTTCGGAGACGAAGGGGCCGTGGCCGCCCGTCGGCGCGGTCCTGGTCACCACGCACGACCCGTACGACGCGATGGCGACCGCAGGCTACGAATACGGCCCGGCTTTCCGCGGTCTCGGCCGGATCTGGCGGCACGGTGAGGAGGTGCTCGCCGAAGTAGCCCTGCCCGAATCAGCCGCTGCCGACGCCACCGACTTCGGCCTGCACCCGGCGCTGCTCGATGCCGCACTGCACGCGATGATCGCGACGGGCACGGTCGGGCCCACCGAGTCCGGTGCGGTGAAGCTGCCGTTCGCGTGGGAAGGCGTCGCACTGCACGCGGTGGGCGCCTCATCGCTGCGTGTTCGTCTCACACCGGTCGGTACCGACCGGATCCGTCTCGAGGTCAGCGACACGGCGGGCAAGCCGGTGGCCACCGCCCAATCGCTGGCCTTGCGCGCGATCCCGTCGGCAGCGCTGGGCCGACGCCCGGCCTCGGACGGCGGACTCTACGAAGTGAACTGGGTCGGTGTTGCCGCACCCGAACCCGATGCAGCCCAAGGGAACTGGGCCCCCGTGGACACGGCGCGCGGTGTTGTGGCCGAGCACTGTGCGGGTAGCGAGCTGGTCGTCGTCCGGCTCGATCCGGCCGACCGATCCCAGCCGGTCGCCGAGCAGGTGAGCAATGTGCAGACCGCAGTGCGCGCCCTGCTCCTCGACGACCAATTCTCCGGGGCACTGATCGTCTTCGTCACCAGCGGCGCGGTCGCGGTCCACGGCGCCGAGGACGTCGACGACCTGGTAGGCGCCGCGGTGTGGGGTCTGCTGCGCACCGCGCAGAACGAACATCCCGGCAGGATCGCGCTGCTGGATCTCGACGACCCCGACGGCTACCGGGATGCCGCACGCCTGGCCGCCGGATCGACTACCGAGCCGCAGCTGGCCATCCGGCACGGCGAACTACAGGCACCACGTCTGGTTCGCGCCGGGGCGGACACGGTCGGGTCCACCGAGGCACTCCTTGAGGGTCGATGGCAGCTCGTCGACCGTGGGCGCGGCACGCTGCACGGCGACAACATGGTGCTGGCCGCACAGCCCGAGAGCGTGCCGCTCGAGCCCGGCCAGCTGCGGATCGCGGTACGGGCGGCGGGCGTCAACTTCCGTGATGTGCTGATCGTGCTCGGGATGTATCCGATCCCCGATACCGCGATCGGTGGCGAGGGGGCGGGTGTGGTTGTCGAAATCGGCCCCGGCGTCACCGATTTCGCAGTCGGCGACGCGGTGATGGGCATCTTCACCGGCATCGGCGCGACGGCGGTGGCCGATCGGCGCACCGTGGTTCCGATGCCGACCGGCTGGTCCTTCCAGCAGGCGGCGGCCGCGCCCATCGTGTTCGCCACCGCGTACTATTCGCTGGTCGATCTGGCCGAAGCGCGAGCGGGCGAGTCGCTGCTCATCCACGCCGCCACCGGTGGTGTCGGTATGGCCGCGGTGCAGCTCGCCCGGCATCTCGGACTTGACCTGTATGTCACCGCCAGCCCAGGCAAGTGGAATGCGTTGCGCGCGAACGGTTTCACCGACGACCGTATCGCCAGCACCCGAACCACCGAGTTCAAGGACAAATTCCTCGAAGCGACCTGCGGGCGCGGCGTCGACGTCGTCCTCGATTCGCTGGCGGGCGACAAGGTGGACGCCTCGCTCGACCTGCTGCCGCGCGGTGGCCGGTTCATCGAGATGGGCCTGACCGACCTGCGGGACGCCGACGAGGTCGCCCTCACCCACCCCGGCGTCCGGTACCGCAACTTCCTGCTGATGGACGCCGGACCCGACCGCCTGCGCGAGATCCTGACCGAACTGCACACCCTGTTCGAATCCGGTGTCCTGCGGCCGCTTCCGGTGACCTCCTGGGATGTGCGGCGAGCGCCCGAAGCATTCCGGCAGCTCAGCCAGGCCCGCCACATCGGTAAGTACGTGCTGACGGTGCCCATCCCACTCGACCGTGACGGCACAGTCCTGGTGACCGGCGGCACCGGCGGACTCGGCGCACTTGCCGCCCGTCACCTGGTGTCCGGGTACGGCGCTCGGCGCCTGCTGCTGACCAGCCGGCGTGGCCCCGACGCCGACGGCGCCGCCGAACTCGCCGCCGAACTGTCCGCGCTCGGCGCCCACGTCGACATCACCGCGTGCGATGTGAGCGACCGCGACGCGCTCACCGCCCTGATCGCCGCGATCCCCCCAGCGCATCCGCTGACCGCGGTGGTGCACACCGCAGGCGTCGTCGACGACGCGTTGTTCGCCGCTCAGACCCCCGAGCACCTCGCGAAGGTGTTCGGCCCGAAGGCCGACGCGGCCTGGCTACTGCACGAGGTGACCGAGGGCCGACCTCTGTCGATGTTCGTCATGTACTCCTCGATCGCGGGGCTGCTCGGCAATCCCGGTCAAGCGAACTATGCCGCGGCCAACGGCTTCCTCGACGCGCTGGCCCAGCACCGCAGACACCATGGCCTGCCCGCCACCGCCCTCGCGTGGGGGTTGTGGGAGCGCGGCACCGGAATCACCGGCCACCTCACCGAACGGGATCTGCGCCGGATGCGCCGGGACGGACTCGTGCCGCTCACCGACGACGACGGGCTGGCGCTGTTCGACAGCGCGGTGGCGACCGGCAGAGCGCTGGCGGTGCCCGCGCGGCTCGACCTCACCGCGCTCGGCTCGGTCGGTGACGACGAGTTGCCCGCGATGCTGCGGTCACTGCCACGCGGTCCGCGCCGCGCGGCCGGCGGTGGGTCCGACGAATCGGCGGCCCTGGTCACGAGCCTGTCCGGTCTGGACGCCGCCGAACAGGAGCGAGTGGTGCTCGGCGTGATCCGTGCACACGCCGCAGCGGTGCTCGGGCACGTCTCGGCGGAGGCGGTGCCGGCCGACACCGCCTTCACCGACCTGGGTTTCGACTCGCTGGGCGCGGTGGAATTCCGCAACCGCCTCGAAGCAGCCACCGGCGTGCGGCTGCGCACGACCATCGTCTTCGACTACCCCAATGCCGCGGCACTGGCCGAGTACCTGCGCACCGAGATCGCGCCGCTGGACGACCCGGTCGAACGGATCGCCGCGCAGCTCGACGCGCTCGCCGCGGGGTGGGCGGGCGTGGACCTGCCGCAGGACCGGGTCGGTGAACTGCTCGACCGGATCGAGGTGCTCGCGCGCACCCTACGCGGCGGCGCGCACAGCGTGGTCGACAACATCGACGGCGCCGACGACGACGCCCTGTTCGACCTGATCGATCAGGTTCGCTCGGTCTGAGCCGAGGAGAAAGCGAGGATCCGATGGCCAACGAAGCGGAACTGCGCGCGTATCTCAAGCGCGCCACTCGGCAATTGCAGCAGACTCGTCAGGAGCTCGCCGACGAGCGGGCACGAACAACGGAACCGATCGCGATCGTCGGCATGTCGTGCCGGTTCCCCGGCGGAATCGACTCACCGGACGATCTGTGGCATGCACTGCTCGACGGGCATGACCTGATCTCGGACTTCCCGGCCGACCGGGGCTGGGACATCGACGCGTTCTACGATCCCGACCCCGACAAGTTCGCCAAATCCTCTGTGCGCGAGGGTGGTTTCCTGACCGAGGCGGGCGAATTCGACGCCGGGTTTTTCGGGATAAGTCCGCGCGAGGCCGAAGCGATGGACCCGCAGCAACGCCTGCTGCTCGAGCTGGCCTGGGAATCGGTCGAGCACGCTCGCATGGACCCGATGTCGTTGCGCGGCAGCGATACCGGCGTCTTCGCCGGCTTCAGCGACCAGGGATACGGGTTCGGCGCCAGTCAGGCCTGGGACGGCGCCGAGACCTACTACTTCACCGGCAACCACGCCTCGATGGCGGCGGGCCGGGTGGCCTATCTACTGGGGCTGGAAGGGCCTGCGGTGACCGTCGACACGGCCTGTTCGTCCTCGGCGGTCGCGATCCACCAGGCGATGCAGTCGTTGCGGCTGCGGGAATGCGCGATGGCCCTGGCCGGGGGTGTCACGGTGATGTCGACACCGATGCCGTTCGCGCTGTTCTCGCGTCAACGTGCGCTGGCACCGAACGGCAGGTGCAAATCCTTCGCCGCAGGCGCGGACGGCACCGCGTGGGGCGAGGGTGTCGGCTTCGTTGTGCTGGAACGCCTTTCGGACGCCCAGCGGGAGGGCCACCGGATCCTGGCTGTGCTGCGCGGGTCCGCGGTGAACAGCGACGGCGCGTCCAACGGCCTCACCGCGCCGCGCGGAACCGCGCAACAGCGCGTGATCCGGGCGGCGTTGTCGAACGCCGGGGTCGGCGCCGCCGAGGTCGACGTGGTCGAAGGGCACGGTACCGGCACCGTATTGGGCGACCCGGTGGAGGCCCAAGCCCTCCTCGCCACCTACGGCGCGCGTGACGGTGCGCCACCACTGCTGCTCGGTTCGGTGAAATCCAATATGGGACACACCCAGTCGGCGGCCGGGGTGGCCGGGCTGATCAAGATGGTGCAGGCGATCCGGCACGGCGTCGTCCCACCCACCCTGCACGTCGACGCACCGACCCCACATGCCGACTGGAACGGGGACCGGATCCGGCTCGCGCTGCGGCCACACCCCTGGCCGAGCACCGGACACGCGCGCCGAGCCGGGGTCTCCTCCTTCGGCATCAGCGGCACCAACGTCCATCTGATCGTCGAACAGGCACCCGAATCCGTAGCAGTACAGACCGTTTCGGCACGGATGGAACCGGCGGTCGTGCCGTGGCTGCTGTCGGCTCGCACCGCGGGTGCTCTGCGGGATCAGGCGGCTCGGTTACGCGCGGCCGTGACCGATTCCGCCCAGGACATCACCGACATCGCTTATTCGCTGGCGACCACCCGGGCGAGATTCGACCACCGCGCCGTCGTCGTGGCAGACAGCCGAGAAGGCCTGCTGGACGGCCTTGCCGTGGTCGCGGGTGAGCGCACCGGCGGTTCGGCGGTCATCGCCCGCCGCTCCCCCAGCGGGAAACTGGCGATGATGTTCTCCGGCCAGGGCGGACAGCTCGCGGGCAGTGGCCGTGAACTCTACGACACCTTCCCGGTGTTCGCGGCGGCGTTCGACACGGTGTGCGCCGGTTTCGACACTCACCTGGACCGTTCGCTGCGCGCGGTGCTGTTCGACGGTGAGGACCTGCTCCCCCGCACCGACTACACCCAGCCCGCGGTGTTCGCACTCCAGGTCGCGCTGTTCCGCCTGCTCGAATCCTGGGGCACGACACCGGATTACGTCGTCGGACACTCCATCGGAGAACTCTCGGCGGCGCACGTAGCCGGGGTGTTGTCACTGGCGGACGCGGTCACCGTGGTCGCGGCACGCGGCCGGCTGATGCAACAGATGACGCCGGGAGCGATGGTGTCCGTGCGAGCGTCCTACGCCGAGGTGCTGGCCTCGATCGCCGGACGGGAGCACGAAGTGTCGATCGCGGCGGCCAACGGACCCAACGCCACTGTGCTGGCAGGCGATATCGCCGCGGTCGGGGAACTCGGCCGACAGTGGCGCACCCGCGGGCGTCGCGTCACCCGGCTCGCCGTGGACCGCGGGTTCCATTCACCCCACGTCGCCGCGATCGTCGACGAGTTCCGCGCTGTCCTCGCGACGGTGCAGCTCCACGAGCCGCGTATCCCGTTGATCTCCACGTCGACAGGGACCGCGGCCGAACCGGGGCAGCTCACTTCGATCGAGCACTGGGTCCGTCAGGCCCGTGAGCCGGTGCGCTTCCACGACAGTGTGTTGCACCTGAACGACGCCGGTGTCGTCACCTATCTCGAACTCGGCGCCGGTGACACGCTGGCCGGACTGGTCTACGAGGTGCTCGCAGACACCGGCTGCACCGCCGTGCCGTTGCTGCGGCCCGGCGCCAGTGAAACTTTCTCGGTGGTGAAAGCCCTCGGCACGGCCTGGGTTTCCGGCGCCGAGGTCGGATGGGAGGCACTGTGCGGGGATGGTGACGCGGCCACAGTCGACCTGCCGACCTACCCGTTCCAGCATCGCCGCTACTGGGTCGACACCGACAGCTCCGAGCTCGAACGCATGATCGGCGCGGCCGGCGCCGACATCGCGGGACAAAGCGCCCTCGGCCGTCACGACGCGCTCACGAGAACTCCCGGACCCGGGCGCCCGGACTTGCCGACCGTCCCCGAGAATCAGCGCACCGACTTCGCGACGCGCCTGGTGGTCGAGCAGATCCGCGAAATCCTCGTCGACCGCGCCGAAGACGAGCTCGACCTGGACGCGACCGTACTCACGCTCGGGCTGACGTCGTTGTCGACCCTGGAGTTGCGCAGCCGTATCAACACCGCCGCCGCAGTGCATCTTTCGCTCGAAGATCTCTTCACCCATCCGACACCGAGGATGCTCGGCGTGCTGCTCGCCGAACGCATCTGGAGTACGGTCCCTGCTCACGAGGCGGTACTCGCGTGACAAGTCCCCTGTGGCCGGTGCGCGGCACGCTCGGCTTCGAACAACTCGTCCCCGCCGCATTGGCGCATCGACGAGGTCTCGCCGAGGTCTATGTCGCCGATACGGCCGTTGTCGGCGGCTCCGAATTCCTTGCCGCGGTACAGATTCCGCGCGCACATTCGCTGTGGTTCGATCGACTGGTCGCCTACCACGACCCTCTCTGCGCCGTCGAGGCCGTGCGCCAAGCACTTCTCGTCGTCGGGCAACGTCACCTCGGTGTGCCCGCCGACGCCCCGGCGAGCTTGCAGCGCATGGCATTCATGGTGGAAGACCTCAGCGCGTTCCGCGACAGCGAACGCTACCCGTTGGAGGGGCTCGTGCGGGTACGTCCGGGCGCCCTGGCCACCGGGCGCGATTACTACCAGGACGTGCCCTTCGATGCCATCTTCACCGTCGACGGTGCGCTGGCGATGACGTTGTCGGGCAGCGGGATCACCTTCCCCCGTGAGGACTACGACGAGTTCCGCGAACTGCAACGCCGCAACCGTGCGCAAGCTGCCGAGCCTGCACCGGATCCGGTGCGGCCTCTCCCACCTGAGCTCGTCGGGCGCCGCGACCCACGCAACGTCGTCCTCGGCCGGACCCCAACGCCCGAGCTGGTCGTCGTAGTCGACCGGAGTCATCCCAGCTTCTTCGACCACCAGTACGACCACGTCCCGGGTCCGCTGTTGCTCGAGGTCTTCCGGCAGGCGGCCGTCCTGGCCGCGAGCGAGGCCGGACTGCTCGATTCGCCGGCGGCCGCGGTGCTCGGCGTCGAGGCCCATTTCACCGATTTCGCCGAACTGGACGCGCCCATCACCTGCACCACCACCACTGCCGACACCGGACTCGACGGCATCGGCGTCGAGGTCACCCTGCACCAGCGCGGCGCCCGGATCGCTGTCGCGCTCGTCGAACTGGCGCCCTACCCCGTGCCGCCGGAACAGGAGCACAACCGATCATGAGCACGCCACAGAAGTTCGCGGTCGTCGGCGGCGGCCTGTCCGGCATCGGCGCCGCGTTCGCCCTGCACCGCGCCGGTCACACCGTGGAACTGCTCGAGCAGGACTCGACGCTCGGTGGACGCTGCGGTTTCGGCACGCTCGGTGGGACTCCGATCATGCTGGGCGGCAAAAATATCGGCCGTCGCTACCACGAGCTGCGCGCGTTCATCACCGCATCCGGCGAACGTGCGTACGAGCCGTTCGGGATCAACAGCTCCCAGGTCGTCGACGGTCGGCTGGTGACGCTCGACAACCCGGGCATCGCCCGCTTCCTCCGCCATCTCCTGCGCACCGGATCGCCCATCGACGCGGCCCGCATGCTCTACTACGGTGCGCGCGTACGATTCGACGAACGCAACCGTTACCTCGACTCCGACTACTTCGGTCGCCTGGGCACTGCCGAAGACAGCGCCGCCCTCAGCACTCGATTCGGTCAACAGTTCAGCCGTACCGTCCTGCGCCCGTTGACCGTACGGCTCAATGCCGCAGAGCCGGACGAGGTGTATCTCGGCGCTTTCGGGGTGAGCCTGGGCATGGTGCAGGATCGCTACGACCAACTCGTCGACGGAATGCAACCGGTACTGGACTGGTTCGCCGGCCAGGTACCGGTTCGCCTCCACACGCGAGTCGAACGCGTGGCGCTGCGCGAAGGCCGGGTGGTCGGGCTGGAAACCATGGAAAACGACGGTAGGACCACGTTTTCCAGCTATGACGGTGTCGTCCTCGCGACACCTGCGCACGCGTCCGCACGGCTGCTGGGCGAAGGTGCTCCCGCGCTCGGCAAGATGTTGAGCGAGGTCACCTATTATCCGTCGACGGTCGCAGTGGTGCAGTACGCGCGACCATTGTTCAGCAGTACCGTGCGATCGATCGCGTTCGATTCCGGGCCCTGCAGCGCGGCAGGGGTCTACGGCGTCAACGATCTCGACATCGTCCGCTACACCTTCAGTGGACGCGAGGCGCGGCCGCTGCCCGACCCAGCACAACTGGCGCGGTGGGTCGACGACGCCGAGGCCAAGGTGTGCGGCCTGCTCGGCGGCCCGACCATCGAGCGACTACGCACCGAAACCCGCAGCTGGGCAGCAGCCCACTGCGCTTACCTACCCGACCACGCCGGATTCCGCGCCGGGCTGCGCGAACAGCTGCGCGCCGTCCCGGGGCTGCAACTGGCCGGTGACTATCTGCTCGGCGCCCAACTCGAAGCCTGTTACCGATCCGGGGTCGACGCGGCCCGTGCCCTGACGACGCGGTAGGCGGGCTTCAGGCAGCGCCCCGGGTGTGCACGAGATCATCGGCCAGCAGCGCGATGCGGGCCCGCAGAATTCCCTCCGCTGTCGTCAGATCGAGGTCGGTCAGGCTGCTCACCCGCCGCAACCGGTAATCGATGGTGTTGGGGTGCACATTGATCCGGCGGGCCGCAGCCTTGCGGTTGAGGCCCGTCGCCATATAGACCTTCAACGTTTCCAGCAATTCCGGGTAGTCGGTGAGCGGGGCGATCACAGCGGCGAGATGGTTGCGCGCGGGTCCGGGCCGGGTGAGCTGGTACTCGATCGCCAGATCCGAAAGCTCGTACAGCCCAGCCGGTTTGGCGATGCCACGCACCAAATCGAGCAGCTCGTGCGCTTCCTCGGTGGCGGTGGGAATCCGCTCGGTCGTGGTATGCACCAGGGTCGCGGTGAGTTCCATACCGGCCAGGGCGCCGATCTCGGCCAGTACGGCGGCGGTCATCCGCGGCGAGTCCGGTTCGTCGGCCGGGATCAGCAAAGTCCCGCCCTTGGTACTCAGCAACGCCAGCGCCCGCGAGGCGAACACATCAGCCAGCGCCGCCTGCACCCGGCGCAATTTGCGGCGCGCGACCACCTGGGCGTCGACGTTCGGGTCGAACTCCTCGGCCAGATCGGGAATCATCAGTGCGACAACCTGATACGAGCCGGCCACCCTGATTCCGGTCTGCCGGGTGAGCGCGCCGACGCCGTGCCCGCTCAGCAATGCCGAGACCACCGTCTGCGCACTGGTCTGATGCTCCTTGGCGACCTGACGTTGCTCGTCGAGGTAGGCACTGGTCACCGTCGCGTTGATCATCTCGAGTGTCCGCAACAGCAGCCGGGTGCCCTCGACGAGCTCGGTCAGGTCCGCCGGGGTGACGTGCTCGGTGACGAGTTCGAAGCCGATCCTGAAGCCCTCGGCATAGGCACGGAGCAGGGTCCCCACCGGCACACCCTCCCGGGCGTACTGCGCTGCGGATGCCCGCAGCGCGGCCAACTGCTGTTCGGACGGAGACGCCCGCTTGTCCAGCATTTCCATCGCCAGGGCCAGGCAGTGCCGGGTGAATTCTGTGACGTCGCCGCGGATGGCCTCGCTCGGCAGCGTCATACACGGCATGAAATGCTCGGTGAAATAGGTGACCAGCCGCGGCACCAACTCGTCCGCGCTCCCCAGGAAACTCGATACCGGCCGACCGTCTGCAGTGAAAGGGTTGTGGGCCTGATCGATAGTTGAAGGGGTCATCGAGCACTCCGTTGTAACAGTCGGCAATGGACGATCGCGGGTTCTGTGTGAATCGCAACATAGCCACGCCTCAGCTGTGGTTACCGTACCCAGCAAATGCTCTGGTGGGCTCACGATGCCCCGGTATACCGTTTGTGTGGCTTCACAGACTGTCTTGTACCGCAGCACAATGCACCGGTTCGAGCGCGGCCTCGACGGGTATGTAGGCTGTCGCGGCGCGTTTTGCCGAGCACTTGCTCGATTCGCGCTCGCGTCGGCGGTTCAGGAAACGACCAGCCGTTGTTGACGGCGCTGGTAGGACGGCGGATCCGTCGTGATCAGATCGCACCGGGTTCGCACCCATGCCGGGTTGTTCTGAATATGTCGATACGTGGGAGTGATGGCCACGGCGATCTGGTGGGTCTCGATGTAGTCGAGCAACGACTCGAGGTCCACATCGGGTTCGACGATGGTGTGCACGATCCGGAGACCGTGCGCGGTGGCGATGTCGAGCGCTCTGGCACGGGCGGCGCTCAGGATGCCGGCGAGTTGCAGCCGGTCGACGACGAAGACGGCACTGTCGTTCATTCGATCCTCCTCGCGGTTCCCGCCGTACGGGCCTGGCAACATCGGAGTTTCCAGATGGCGGGTCAATCCAGTAGACGCCGCTTCGATCGCTCGGAAAACTTTGTCTGGAAACTCCACAGCTTCGAGGAAAAATTCTTGAGAATATCCCAGCGCCTACCGGGCAATTACACTTTCGCCCGCACCATCCCCCGCGGATCATGTTCGCGATCGGATTCGATTCAGAGACAAAGCAAGGGCTGATCCGATGTGAACTCTCGCAATATACGGATCAGGTCACCTGCAACAACCCGCACGATTCGTATCGTCACAGACGCAGCCTTCGGGCGGCCGGTACCAACACCGCGAACAGACTCGTCCGCAGCACGGATCGCCCTTCCATCCTGCGGGCGGGTTTGTCCGACGCCGCACAAGGGTCGCGGTCACGCTGTCTGCTGCTCAGCGAGTGAACGGTTTCGCGAGTTGGGCGAGATAGCCGCTGGGGTAGTCGGGTTCGGCCGCCATACCGAGATCGGCGCTGGAAAATCGTCGGCCCGGGTCGTAGCTGTAGGTGCGCAGCAGGTGATCCCAGACGAGGGTGAACAGCCCGAAGTTGACGTCACCGATGCCTGCCCATTTGAGGTGGTGGAAGCGGTGGCCTTCGTTGAGCGCCAGAACGTATTTCAAGGGGCCGACGCGATAGTCGGCATTGGAGTGTTGCAGCAGCAGTTGCACCGCCACCGCCAGTGACAATGCCGCCGCGACCGGGACGGGGATCCCTGCCAGCAGCAGCGGGGTGACTCCGGCGGTCATCTCGATGGTTTGATGCAACGGGTGTTTCATGAGGCCGTTGAGCCCGTAGAACCGTTGCACACTGTGGTGTACCGCGTGGAAGCGCCACAGGATCGCGATCTTGTGACTCGCGTAGTGCGCCAGAGTGATCCCGAAGTCGGCGACTAGGATCGCCATCAGCACCTGAGCGACGAAAGGCCAACTGCCAGGCCAGATCCCGTCGCCAGGGATCAGCGCG
The DNA here is from genome assembly GCF_020216065.1 of Nocardia rosealba. Classification (GTDB taxonomy): domain Bacteria; phylum Actinomycetota; class Actinomycetes; order Mycobacteriales; family Mycobacteriaceae; genus Nocardia; species Nocardia rosealba. The sequence goes on along the minus strand of NZ_JAIWNA010000002.1, from coordinate 555,001 downwards.
GCGAGCACCGGGATAGCGGCGACGCTGCCCAGGACCAGGGTTTCGTTGACGACACCGTGCGCGGTGTCACGGCCGAAATCACCGTGGGAGGTATTCCAATCCGCCCGGTAGGGCAGGACCGCCTCGGCGGTGAACGACACAGCGACAGCGATGCCGAGCAGGGCGAGCAGCCAGAGTTTGTGGGCGCCGGTGGCGGCCACGGCGATACCCGCCCCGTTGATGCCGATCAGCATCAACGGGGCGTAGCCGTAGCGGATGAGTGAAGCAACGAGTGCGGACATGGATTCAGCGTCGCGGCCTGGTACCTGTCTCGGCTTGAAGAAATCAGCTGACCTGTGCCGGTGGCGGACGCCATCCGGTGGCGATGAGTGCTTCGGTCGGGGTGATACCGATCAACTCCCGACACGTACGGGTCAGGTGTGCGCTGTCGGCGAACCCGGCCGCATGGGCGGCCTCGGTCAGCGAACCGCCCTCGCGCACAACCGTGAAACCGCGTTGCAGCCGAGTCCAGCGCCGCCACGCCGAATATCCCGAGCCGACCTCGGCGGTGAACACATGCGCGAGCCGACTCGCCGATATCCCCACCCGGGCAGCGAGTTCGACCAACGACGGTGGTCCCCCTGGCCAACCGGCCGCGACGCGCAGCGCGTCGGCGACCGCCGGATGCGAGCGCCGCCGTGCAGCGCCGAGCGAATCGAGCGGGCTCTCGGGTGAACGCGGGGATGTCGCTGTGACCCAACTGGTGGCGGCTTCACCGGGCAAGCCGGCCAAGCGGGCCAGCGCGGCGCGCGCGGTGGCGGAGTCGGGATCGAGGAAGGCCGCGAACCCGGATGTTCCGGGTTCCGCGGTGACCTGGTGGACAACACCGGGCGGGATGATCGCCGCCGTTGCGTGCGTTGCCTGCCCCTGCGCGTCGGTGAGAACGAGGCCACCACGGGCGACGAACAACACCTGAACCGCGGCATGAGCGTGTCGGTCGGCGTCGCCGATCCGGCCGGTGAACGCCATGAATCCGGGCGTGAACACCGCATCACCGCGCCACCGCGCAGCCGAATCCGAGGCGTGCGGCGGCGCGGTGACCCCTGCCATGATTCTCTCCGTCAGCGCGGTGACGGCCCGGGGCGTCCACCGGTCAGTGTTCGCAGGAGAGCAGCGAAAGCGTCATCGATCGCGTGAGGTTGTGGTCGGCCCGACGGCGCCAGGGTGTTCCAGCGCTGGAGATTCAGCGCGACGGAGGCTTGGCGGGTTCGGTCGGCGCTGGTCAGGGAGATGGCACCGCCACCCCAGACCGACCCGTCGTGACCCCAGAAGGTGCCACGGCCGGGAACCTCCATCCGGTGCAGGCCGAGCCCGTAGTCGACGGTCTTGCCTTCGAAGGAGATCACCGCGACGGTGCGCTGCATCCGTTCCAGCATCGCGCGACTGATGATCTCACCGGCGAGGAGCAGATCGAAGAACCGGTTGAGGTCGGCGACGGTCGAGATCAGGGAAGCCGACGGGCCTACCCACGACATGTCGTAAACGCTGTAGTCGCGCGGCGGGTCGATCATGCCGAACCACGATTCGTAATGGTGGGAATGTGGTCCATCGATCTCGGGACCAGTGGGCAGTTCGGTATCGCGCAGACCGGCACGTTCGATGACATTTCGGGTGATGACCTTCTCCACCGAAGTCGCCGTGACCGACTCGATCAGCCGACACAGCAGCAGGTAATTGGTGTTCGAGTACACCCCCGGCGGCTTGCCGGGGACGCCGACGGCCGGGGCGGCGACGCCCAACTCGATCAGCTCGTCCCAGTTGAACTTGCTGAACCTGTTGTCGTCCAAGCTTTCCGGTGTCGTCCTCGCCAGATCGGGGAACGCGGCCAGCGACGGGTAGGCGTGTGGGAGGTATTCGGCGAGACCACTGGTGTGGTTGATCAGCATCTCGACCGTGATCGCCGCACCGCGCTCGCCGGGGACCAGCTGCGGCAGATAGTGGCCGATCGGTGTGTCGAGCCCGATCTCGCCGGCTTCGACCAGCTGCAGCACGGCCGCGGCGGTGAACGTCTTGGTGATACTGCCGACACGGTGTCGCATATCGGCCGTGACCGGACGGCCGGTGGCCAGGTCGGCGACCCCGGCAGCGCCGCGCCAGATCTGCTCACCGGCTCGCGCTTCGGCGAACACTCCCGGCACTCCGGCGCGATGCACCGACTCGAGTGCGGCCTGTAGTTCGTCGGGATCAAAGGAATTACTCACGGCAGATGTCCTCTCGCGGTCGTCGCCTCGGCTGAGGCGAGCACCACTATCGGCCGAGCTGACCCGTCGAGTATTGAGAAAATGTTCCCCAGGCCCGGTGGCGGTAGCGCGCGATATCGGGCAGATAGCGCGTCGCGAGCACCCCGGGTGTGCTGCCCGCGAAGATGGACACATCCCGGTGCAGATGCGCCTGATCTGCGTAGCCGCCGTCCGCGGCGACTTCGGCGGCGGATCGACCCGCCAGCAAACCGTCTACCGCACAACGGAATCGGACCAGCATCGCCGCACGTTTGGGGGTCAAGCCGATCTGCGACTCGAACCTGGACCAGAGACGTTTGCGGCTCCACCCGCACGACTGGGCGAGGTCGGAGACGCGTACCTGCCCCCGGGCGGCGAGTATGTCGTTCCAACAGGCGACCACCTCCGAATCCGGCACGCGGCGCAGATCACTGTGTGTCAGAAACGATTTCGTCAGAGCGAACCGCTCATCCCAGTCCGCGGCAGCGGCCAGTGCGGCCCGCAGACGGCGAGCCGGTCCACCCCACAATTCCTCTGCTCCGACCACGCCTGAACCCAGATCACGCGGGCTGACGCCCAAGAGCGAATAGGCGCGCACCGGCGACATGCGGATCTCGATGCACTCGGCTCGCGCGCAACGAACGCGCATCGCCGCGAGCGCGGGTCCGGCGACGAGTCCGGTCAACCTCTGCCGCCCGACGCCATCGTCGGCCACGAGCTCGGTATCGCCGAAATTGATCACCACGGTGACCGCCGGCGCCGCCGCGACGCGCAGGTCCAGGCCCTGCCCGATACGGAAGCCGAGGATCGCTGCTCCCACCCGCCCACCCTCGGACGGCCGCGCAAAATCCCATCCGGTGCCACCGAACTCCATTGCTCCCACCCAACCCAGGCTAGTGACGTCCACGACCATCTGGTCGGTCCACCCGATCGCCGATCCCCGCGACGGACTCCTAGCCGGCACTGCACAAGGCGGATGCGCAGTTGCCACAGACCTCGATCACCTGCGCCTGTACGAACTCCTGGGGCTCGGGCGGGAGGAACCGAGATCTTCTACGCTCTGAGCCATCCGGACAGCGCCCGCGTATTGTCCGAGCCGTTCCAGAGGAGGCCGGATGCCGGACAAGATGCCAACGCGCGCGATTACGGGATGGACCGTCGCACTGTGGAGCTTCACGGCGGTGGCCGGTGGGGTGATCGTCGGAGGGCTTCTGCACGAGCCGGAACCCGAGCTCACCACCGCACCGCCCACCACCACCGTTTCCGTCACGCCCGAGGCAGAGCCGCCGACGCCGGTCCGGGTTCGTCCGTCCGTGACGTTCCCGACGCAGATTCCCGGCTGTTCGAGCGTCGAAGCACCGTCGTCCGACGAGACGTACGGCGCGGTCTTCGGCCCCGGCGAATACGACAATCCGGCCTATCCGTGGTTCTCGGGGCGGAAGGCTGTCGCGATGTCGACGGCACTGCGTGCCGCGCTCCCGACCGACGTGACGCTCGAATTCGGGTCACCCGACCGATCACTGCTGTTCGAACCGATCCTCGGGGACCCCAACAGCCCGTTCGGCGGATTCACCGATGCGGGAGCGGACCTACGGCGCGGTGCGGGTGCCGGGTCGCTGTGGGTGACTGTCGAGCAGTCCGCAGAACCGGTCCCGGCGTGCACGGCGGGTTGGCTCGACGAGCGCCGAACCATGCCGGACGGTTCGACCGTCGACCTGCACGACACCTGGGAGGAACTCGACGGTATCCGGACATTGTCACGCAGCGCCCGGGCCTACCGTCCCGACGGCAGCCGGATCATGGTCGTCTCCACCGACGCGCCGTCCGGGTCGATGCCGACCGGAACCGTGCCGCTCACCAAGGACGAACTGGTCGCGATCGTGCTCGCCGACGGGCTCGGTGTCGGCGATCCGATTCCGCCGGGCACGATCGAACCGCCGCCGCCTTGCCATGTGCGAGTAGACAATTCGCCGGTACTGGACGAAGCAGTGGCAGCACGGGTGAACGCGGCGCTGGCCGGCGCGCTCGACGGGATCAGCACGGACCGCCCGCTCGGCGATGTGCGACCCGACGACTTCGGTCGGGGCGGGCTGTGTCAGGCGGTTCGGGTCACCACGCCGGGGCAGCCCGCCACACTGACCGTGTCGATCGCCGCAGGACAACCGATGCCGAACGCTGAACCCGAGCACGGCGGTTCCGCACGGACCGGCGCCGACGGCGCCGTGATCGAAACCCGCGAGGAGTACTTCACCACCGCCGATCAATCCGGGCGCACCGCAGAAGAATTCGTGCGGACCGTCGTTCTCACCAAACCGGACGGCACCCGCATCGACGTCACCTGTCGCGCAGAAAGGCCGTCGTCACCGATGTCGTTCGAACAACTCGAGCAGATCGCTCTCGCACCGGGTTCGGTGACGCCGTGACGACGCCGGGACTACGTGGGCTCATCGTCGCCACTGTCGCCGCGCTCGCCACCGGCATCGGGGCGGTGGTGGTGTTGTCGCAACCCGCAGATACCACTCGCAAGATCACCGGAACCAACAGTGCCGCACCGGGTCTGGCCTGGTCGGTGAGCGCGGCCGAGTTGTCCGGGTCGGCAGATGCGGTCTTCCGTTCGCCGGTGTTCGGCACCGAATTCGATTCGGGTAGTACAGGTTTCGTCTCGACCGACGACATCCTGGTGACCGTGGTCGGCACCGGGGACGCCTCGACCCTGTACGGCATCGATGCGTACGACGGGAGCATCCGCTGGCGTGCGCCCGCCGCCGATCTCGGTGGCTGCGCCGACGTGCCCGTCGACGGGCACCTGGTGTGCTTCACCGGGTTCGGCGCCGACGGTACGGCCGTGGTCGGCTACGACCTGTCCACGGGACAATCGACACGCACCCCGATCGACTGGTCTCCTTTCGCTATCGCCGCCACCCAGGACCGGGTGTATCTGGTGGAGGGCAACGCCGAAGACGATGACGTGCGGGTGCGAGCGGGCACGCTGCAGGACCCGGATCGGTTCTGGACCACGCAGTTCGCGCTGGGCGGCGCCTGGGAGGACGTGCTGATGGACATCATCATCGACGTCACGCACGGCCAGGGCGTGCTCACGCTCAGCAGTGACCTGGCAGGCTTCGACCTCGACACCGGTGCGCCCACCTGGACCACCACCCGCACCGGCTGCGGCTGGTCGAGCGCCCTCACGGGTGCGCTGGTGCGGCGCGTCTCCTGCGACACCGGCACCGACATCCTCGACCAAACCGGCAAGCCACTGGCGACGACCGAAACCCCCGGCCGCACCCTGCTCGATCACCCCGCCGACGACACGATCCCCGTCGTCCTCGGCAACCACGCCTACGACCGCCGCACGGGCGCCACCGTGTGGACCTCCCCCGACCTGGAGGCCACTTCCACCTCGACCCTCGTGGCCGTCGTCGATGACACTGCCCTCCTGGCCGACCCGGAAGCCCAAACGCTGACAGCCCTCGACATGCACACCGGCCACCGCCGCTGGCAACACCCCCACTCCACCCCCATCGAAACCGTCGCCACCACCACCGACTCGATCGTCATCACCCACCCCAGCGGCCTCACCGCCCTCGACCCCACCACCGGCGAACCACTCTGGGACATCCCCTTCCGCGCCGTCCACCCAGACCCCCACGCCCTCACCGCGGACGGCACGCCACTCCCCCAGCCCGACGACCGCCTCGTCTACGTCAGCGCCCGAACAGCCATCGGCCTACGCCCCCTGCCCTGACACCACAGATCCCAAGCGAGCAGGGTCGCGGGTGGTTGCAGCTGTCGGGTCACGCCGCGCCCGATCAGTCGCCGGGTCGCGCCGAAGGACGAAACGCGGGCATGGTTATGAATTCAGCAGGTTTGCGCCAACTCGTTCCCGGGTGCAGTCGAAATCCGTATGCTGGCCGCCTGCCGCAAGCCGGGTCATACAAGGGGCCAACCATGTTCGAGCAAGGACCACAGCCGCCCACGCACCCGCGATATGTGTCAGCACCACCCAACGCACCGAACCGGAATCCCTGGTGGGCGGCCGTACTCATCGGTATGTTCGCCATCTTCGTGCTCACCCGCGACGGCAGCAGTACGAGCGGCGCGCTGACCGCAATGCTCATACTCGGTGTCCCACTCGTCCTTGTGGTGCTGATCGTGCGCGCGCTGTATCGAGTAGGCGAACCACGGCCTGCACCAATCACTTTCGTCACATCCTCCGTGCCACCGGACACCCGGTCCGCGCCGCCGCCGGGTTGGTACAACAACCCGGACGGTGCCGACGAACGCTGGTGGGACGGGCGCGACTGGACCGCACACACGCGTCGGCCGAACTAGGGCGACCTGGGCAGGGACGACCCGAACTCGTGCGCCGCGGATTCGATGGCTCGGCGGATGGTGTCGCCGGCGTCCCAGCCGTCAGGGATGGGGAGGTAACCGAGGAAGGCCTCCGAGTTCTAGTGATTCATCTGTGGCCTTATCGGCGGGTCGTCGGCCCAGGCGAGCTTGGTTCCGCTCGGTACGCTGCGACCCGTATTGCGACATCGGCCTCGCCTGGCACGGCTAGGCCGCGCGACGGTGCATTCGCCATACGGACAGGCCACCGTCGAGGGTGATGTGGTCGACCACCGAGAACCCGAACCGTTGGTACAGCGGGAGGTTTCGTTCGGTCGAGGTATCCAGCCAACAGGCATGCCCGGCTCGATCGAGTTCGGTCAGGCCATGTTTCATCAGGGCCGTGCCGAGGCCGGTTCCTCTGGATTGTGGTGTAGTACCGATGGTGGCCAGCAGCCAGGCGCCGTCGAGCACCGGCAGCGCCGACAGTCGTTCCTCGGCCACCATCAGGTGATCTAGTCGGTCGCCGTGCAGGTCCGCGATTTCGGCCGACACCGACGCGCTCGGCGCTGGGGCGTCGGGCGGTAGGAAAGCGATCACGCCATGGCCGGTGGTGTCGATGTAGGCCCTCCCGTACGGAAGCGCCATGTGTTCGAGATAGATGCGCTGTAGCGATGAGATGCGTTGTAGGTGAGCGTCTTTCGCGACGCACCAATTCGTCCAGGGGTAGTCGACGAAGGCCTCGCCGAGTACTTGCGCGGCACGGTCGAGGTCTGGGGTGGACAAGGTTCGGATTGCAGTGGGCACAGTCAATTTGTACCCATGTACAAATTGGCTGTCCAGTCTATTTCCCGCTCGCGTACGATCGCACCTTGGCGTTCGGTGTCCGAGGCCGAACGAAACGTGCGTTGGAGAGATCGATGGCTTATCTGGCCCGCGCCGCGCGCCGTCATTCGATCGTCGAGGCGGCAGCCACGGTGGTGGCACGAGACGGACTGAGCGCGGTGACGGCGCGCACCGTCGCGAGCGAGCTCGGCGGCTCACAAGGACAGATTCACCATCACTTCTCCTCGACCGATGAACTCGCCGCGGATGCGTGGCGGCAGTACGCGGCCCGCGAGATAGCCACCTACCAGCACGCGGCCCTCGACCTCGAGCCGGCGGCCGCGCTTGCACTGTTCTTCTCCGACCTGGTCGGCGACGGCGAGGGGCACGCACTGGCTCGTTGGGCCGAGGCCGGCGCGCACGCCCAACTGCGCGGCCCGGTCGCGAGCAGCTATGTCGAAACCCTCACGCAATTGACCGACGTCCTCACCGCCGTGATGTCCCGTGCCGTCGCCGATGCGACCCAGGCGCGAGCGGCTGCCGCTCGCCTGTTGATGCTCGGTGTCGGCCTCGCCGGAATTACCCGCATCACCGATGACCCGCCAGTGCCGGTCCGGACGGTCATGGCTTCCGCGATTCGCGCCGAAATCCCCTGACAGATACCTCGAGGCGTCGCCGTTAGGGGCTCCTGTCCGTCGCGAGTTGATGTGACGCAGTGACTTGGTCGTTGAACTGGGATGCGTCAGGTTTGTGGCAGCTATTGCCGTCGGTGTTCTGCCGGATTGCTGGCGGTTGGTCCCGTCGATGCGGTGGTAACGTTCAGTAGTCCTTCACGGACGAATCCGCAAGCGTTGCAGACGGTTTGAGAGACTGTGTTGCCGAGGCCGTACCTCGGTATCGGATCGAGGTACCACCGGGGAATGATGCGCTCGCGGACGGGGCGTTCGTAGCCTGACTCGCATGTCCACAGTCTCGAGGATCGCCGCGGTGATCGCTCTCGTCGGAACCGTCACCGGCACCGGAATCGTGCTCGGCTCAGCAGGTTACGCGCCCGCGCAGACAATGCAGCGGGTAGCGGTGATCGGTCTCGGCGGCACCATCGCCGGTACTTCCGACCGGCGCACGGATTTCGAAACCTATCGGCCAGGCACCCGCCCGATCGCCGAGCTCGTCGACTCCCTCCGTCCCGAGGTCGGCGATCTCGCGATGCTGTCGACCGAGGATTTCGGGCAGAAGGGGTCCGGCGACTACACCGTGGGCGACCTCTACGATCTGGCACGGCTGGTCGAACGCCGTCTCGAAGATCACGACTCCGCCGTCATCAGCACCGGTTCGGCCACCATGGAGGAACTGAGCTACTTCCTCGACCTGACCGTCCGCAGCACGAAACCGGTCGTGGTGACCGGCGCGATGCGCCCCTGGTCCGCGCTCGGTAGCGACGGTCCGGCCAACCTGTACAACGCGATTCGCCTGGCGGCGAGCAACCGGACCACCTGTTTCGGCACGGTCGTCACCCTCAACGACCAGATCTTCCCGGCCCGCGACGCCACGAAGACCGATTCGGCGCGGGTGAACACCTTCACCACCCGCGAGTACGGCGACCTCGGCACCATCGATCAAGCGGGTATCCGCCTGCAACGCGCCCCGGCCCGCGTCCGACACTGCGCCGATCCCGCCAACTGGGCCACGCCGTTCGACCTGACCATGATGGACGGCGACGCCCTCCCCCGTGTCGATATCGCCCACAGCTATCTCGGTGCTCCCGCCGCACCCATCACCGCGGCCGTCGCGGCGGGCGCCAAGGGCATCGTCTTCGCGGGCACGCCCGCACCCGACCAGGCGACCGCTGCGATGGCGACCGAGGGCGTCACTTTGGTCGCCACCAACGCCTACGGCTCCGGCGCGGTCACCGTCGACCCGAAGATCGGCGTCGTCAGCGGTGGCGACCTCGCCCCCAAGAAGGCGCGCGTACTGCTCCTGCTGATCCTGGCCAGAACTGCCGACCACGATCAGATCACGGCCTGGTTCCACGCGTACGGCAACCAACAGTTCTGAGCGCCTCCGGGAATGGAGTTCCTCGGTCGGTCGCTACCTGATTCCGGAGGACGCCTAATCACCTGTCGGCTCGGTTCGGTGACCGGCTTTGTCGGTCGTCGTCACCAGCGGCAAAAATTGACGTCATAGCGCATCTGGTCTCGGCCCCGTAGGCCCGTGTGGGACACGAAATCAAGCTGCGTTTCGATGAGCCGGCTGACAGGATGCCAGGATGGCGGATCTGCAGTGGGACGAAGTCAAGAACTTCTTCGACCCGCACCTGATGGGGACACTTCCGGACGTGTCCGTCGCTTCCACCTCGGCCGAGGATTGGCAGGCGGTGTTCGACATGGTCCGGTCGGAGGGCTGGGCCTGGGAGTACTCCGAGGGCGATATTGCGCGGCGGTTGCCGTCCGGCGCTGAATTCTTGTCGCGTCCTGCTGATGCGGAGATAGCCCAACTGCGCGTCTGGCCCACCCCAGATGTGCTGGTGATCTTTCGTCCGTGGTCTGCGACGGAGATCGACTTCGACGTCGACCTCCGCCAGCTGCAGGGCCAGGCGGGAGTGGACACCCTGTGCGGCTTCCTGTGCGCGGTCGGCCGGCGACTGGGCAAACCGGTGTTGATGAGCGCAGAGGGCGGCTCCCCACCTCCGGTGCTCGGTTTCGACCCGGCCGCCGATCGCGTGGTACTGCTGGCCGATCCAGAGTTCACCTGAATTTCGTTCTGCACGAACCGGGTTCACGCACACGAATCAGTTCACCGCAACAGAGATTCCGACGTCAGCATTCATCGATCAGTGACGTCGCAGATTACCGACCACCCGGTTCTGGCGGCGCTCGTGGTGGCAGATGTGGTGGTCACCGCAACCCACGACCTATCGGTCGGACGGCAAGACCGCGTTGATCAGGGCGCGGGCTGCGTGGCCAGTGCGTTCCCGGTCGCCCGTGATCACACGGTCTTGAATGATGCCCCGCAGTCCCGAGACCAGAAGCGTCGCCACCACTTCAGGCTCTCGAGCCAATCCGGTCCTGCGCAGCGCCGCTGCGAGTTCGCCGACAAAGGTCGCGATCGCGGAATTCGCATAGTCGTGGTACGGCGATTCCGGCGCACACGCGGCACCGAGCACCTGCAACAGCACCCGTACGCTGTCCGCCTCCGCGCCGTCGGAATTCAGGTCGAAGAAGCCGACGAGCCGATCGCGTAGCTGCGCGGGTTCGACCACGTCGGCGAATACCGCGGCCAGGTCTGGTCGCTGTGTGGCCAGAGCCTGGACCAGTAATTCTTCCTTGGTGTCGAAGTAGTAGATCAGCATCCGCGAACTGGTCCCGAGTGCGGCGGCCAGCGGGCGCAGGGACAGTTCGGTCAAACCGTGCGAAGCGATATACGCGACGACGCCGGCCAACAGCTCAGCGCGTTTGCGGTGGTCGAGGGGACGGGCCATAGGTTGACTGTACCGACTGCTACAGGTATTCATGACGGCATGAATGTACCGATCGCTTCAGAAACCGCGGAAGGCGTGGTGGTGACCGCGTATGCGGCAACCACCGCACTCGCCGACACCATGGACGAGACCTGGTCACGTCTGCTGCGCGGCGAGAGCGGCATCCGTGCACTGCCTGCGGAGTTCCTCGCCGAGCACGATCTGCCGGTGCGGATCGGCGGACCACTGGTCACCTCACCCGATACCGAGCTGACGCGAATCGAACAGCGTAGGAATTCCTACGTCGAACGCATGGCTCTCGTCCTAGGAAGGCAGGTCTGGCAGGCAGCGGGCGCCCCGGACGTCGACCGCGAGCGCCTCGCTGTCGCCATCGGCACCGGCCTCGGCGGCGGTGACGCGCTGATCGATGCCGTCGACGCGATGCGGGCTGGCGGCTACCGCAAGGTCTCTCCGCTGGCCGTACCGATGGTGATGCCCAACGGCCCTGCCGCCACCGTCGGGCTCGAAATCGGAGCGCAGGGTGGTGTTTTCGCACCGGTCTCAGCCTGCTCGTCGGGATCGGAAGCGATCGCGCACGCATGGCGGCTGATCCGCACCGGTGAGGCCGACGTGGTGGTCACCGGTGGCGTCGAAGGACACATCGACCCTGTCCCCATCGCGGGCTTCGCGATGATGCGGGCGATGAGTACCCGCAACAACGAGCCCGAGTGCGCCTCCCGGCCCTTCGATCGCGACCGTGACGGCTTCGTCTTCGGGGAAGCGGGCGCGCTGCTCGTGCTCGAATCCGAGCGGCACGCGAAAGCACGAGGCGCGCAGATCCATGCCAAGGTGCTCGGTGCTGGCATCACCTCCGACGCCTTCCACATCGTCGCCTCCGACCCCACCGGGACCGGAGCCGCACGGGCGATGCGCAAAGCGATTCACACTGCCGGACTCCGTGTTTCCGATATCGACCACGTGAACGCGCATGCGACGTCGACACCGATCGGTGACGCCTCCGAAGCAGCCGCCATCACCGCCGTCACTCCTGATGCGTCGGTGTATGCACCGAAATCAGCGCTAGGGCATTCGATCGGCGCGGTCGGCGCGGTCGAATCGGTCCTCACGATCCTGACCTTGCGTGAGCAAATCGTCCCGGCCACCCTGAACTTCGAAAATCCCGACCCGGCGATCGATCTCGACATCGTCGCGGGCGCGCCACGATCACAGCGAATCGACTACGCACTCAACAACTCATTCGGATTCGGCGGCCACAACGTCGCGCTCGCATTCGGCAAACCATAGTGGAAGTGGGCGCGGTGGCTGCGCCGCCCAGCGTCGTGTCGATGTCGCGCAGCCTTTCGACCGTGCTGACCAAGTAGATGATCTGTTCGAGCCGGACCATTCCGCGGCGGTCTCGCGTCGGACCGGCGTGCGGGTGCGCTATCGCTGTCAGGCGAACCGTCGACCGATGGCGTGCAAGCTGACCCGAGAAGTCAGGGAAACCCGGTTCCAAGTGAATGTTCTTGCCGCGCATGTACCTTCGGAGCATGGGGAGTAGAGCCGGAGCGGTGCGCCGGTTACGCGGTCCGCTCACGGTGGTGATCGCGACGGTGGTCGCGATTTCGGTCGTGTGTGTGCTGCCGGGATGGTGGTGCGGCCGGGACGCGGACGGGTGGTATCGAGGTGACACCGCGTTGCTGCGCGGACTCGCCGAGGAGATGGTGGCCTTCGAAGCCGCCGACGATCATCGGCGAGCCTCCGGCGGTGGGGACGGGATCGCAGGCATGTGGGGGTTGCTCGCCCATCAGATGACGGCACAGGGTTTGGCGCAAGCGTGTCTGGAACATCCCGAATGGCGGGAGCGGTATGCCCCGGTCATCACTCGCGCCGCGGTCAAAAGTCTTTTGCCCCAGATGCGTTCGGAGTTCACGTCGGCATGGCAGGGCCGCGACGGACTCGCCGATCTCGACAGCGCCGACGGTCACGCCTATCTCTCCTATCCGGCCCTCGCGCTCGGGATGGCCCGGTGGATCGATCCAGCCTTTCCTGCCGACCTTGCCGTTCAGCACGATGCACTGATCACCGCCCTCGAGCGGCGGCTGCTCGCTTCGCCGACCGGGCTGCTCGACACCTTTCCCGGCAGGGCGTATCCCACCGATGTCGCGGCGGTCGCGGCGGCGATCGCGGTGCACGGCAGGGTGACGGGTGTCGATCACACGGCGGTCATCGCGCATTGGGCGCGCCAGGTGCGCACGGTTCAGATCGATCGGGACACCGGACTGGTGATCCAGCGTATGGGCACCGATGGCCGGGCCCAGGACGTACCACGCGCTTCGGGAACCGGTTTGGCGGCCTATTTCGCCGGCTTCGCGGACCGATCGCTCGCCCAAGAATTGGCAGCAGGGCTGTTCGGACAGGAAAGAACTCTCCTCGGATTCAGCGCGATCGATGAGTACGGCGATGGCTACAGCGGCCCCGGCGATATGGACAGTGGCCCCTTGGTACTCGGAATATCGGTGTCGGCCACCGGTTTCGCACTCGCTCCCGCCCGCGCCTTCGGCCACCGCGAAACCTTCACCCGCCTGTTCCGCACAGCCGACCTCTTCGGACTATCGCTACAGAGCGGAACCCGCACACGATTCGCGACCGGCGGCGTGATCGGCAACGCGCTCATGCTCGCGTTCCTGTCTTCGGGACCGGAGCTGGCCCGATGAAGGTCCCGCACGCAGTGTCGACCGTGTGGCGCCTGTTCCGCATTCCGCTGGTCCTGGTGGTGGTCTACCTCGCTCTGCATGCGGCTCTGGCGGCGTCGTCGGCTCGGCACGGGTATGGGTCACCCGATGGCCTCGGCGCAGGCTTCGTGACACTCGCCGTTGTCGTGGTGGCGCTGCGCCTCGCGCTGATCATCGTCGTCCCAGCGGTTCTCGCCTACCGCGTCGTGACACTGGTCCTGGCAGAGATCCAACCACTTGACACGCGATAGGCGGCTACGGGGTCCTTCGCCAGGATCTCGAAGCGACGTCACGATCCGTTGCGACAACGCCTGCCTCTGTCAGCGGGTTGTCCGCCGGATCGGGTCGGTGCGGCGGCGGCACGAGGAACCGAACGCTCCACGATTGTCTGCTCATCGTCAGCAGATGCGCACCGATGCCGGCGCCAACCGCGTTCATCAGCACATCGTCCACTGATGACACCCGTCCGATATTCAGGACATATTGGGCGAGTTCGAGTGTCGCCGACAGCGCGGCACCGAGTACGAGCATCCGCCATATGCCGGTGAAGCGAGGGAATCGCAAGGGCAGCAGGAAACCCAATGGGACGAATATCGCGGTGTTCGCGCCGATCTGCACGATGGTCTCGAAGGAGAACTCGCTCAGCGTCGCGGCGAGATCGCGCAGCGGAACCGCGCTGACCGTCCTGGTGCCGCCGGTCGGTGTCAGGATCATCCACACCCAGGGCAACGTCCCGGCGACAATCCCCACTTCGGTCAGGCTGCGCAGCAACGCGATCGGCCGTTCGATTCCCGCACGGGCCCGCCACCAGAGCAGCAGCGCCACGATGAGGGGAATCGCTGTGACTCCGATCCCCCATGCCACCAGCACCGGCCCCCAGGCCTCCCATACTCGCCCCACACACGAAACTTACGTGGTTGCCATGGTCTCGCCTCGGCCGCCTAGATCTCCATATCGAAGATCAACATCGTTGACACCTGCGGGACTACGGCGTTGACTTGGTCCATAGAGCGAGGAAAATGCCATGAGTACGAGTAAGAAGATCGCGAATTCCGTCGAGGCCACCAAGGGGCGGGTGAAGAAGGTGATCGGGCGGGCTACGGGTAACCGGCGGCTCGAGGCGCAAGGGCGGGCCGAGCAGGTCAAGGGCAACCTGAAGCAGTCCGGTGCCAAGATCAGGGACGCCTTCAAGAACTAGTTGCGCCGAACGAGACCTCGCAGTAGATCCTGCGCCGACCGTCGCGGAACGACCTCGACGGATCAACGACACGCAGGGTGATCAGCATGCCGAACCACACCAACTCATCGTCGTACGAGAATTCGTCCACTGCCGTGGCCCGGGTGGCCCAGAACAGTATCTTCGAACGATTCGCCCGCGCGGGGTTGGTGATGAGCGGCATCGTGCACCTGATCATCGGCTACATCGCCATCCGGCTCGCCCTCGGTGGCGGGGCGGGTACGGCCGATCAATCGGGTGCTATGACCGAACTGGCTGCCAAGCCGGGCGGTGTTTTCGCGCTCTGGGCCGGCGTCGTCGCGTTCACGCTGATGGCGTTGTGGCGGCTGGCCGAAGCGGCGCTCGGCAGCTCGTCCGAACCTGACTCCGAGAGCAAGAAGTCGGAGGCCGTCAACAGGGTGAAGGCGTTCTCGTTGGCGGTGGTCTATCTCGCTTTCGCCATCTCCGCCTTCGGATTCGCGCGGGGCGCAGGCACATCCAGTAGCGCACAGAGCACCGGGATCACAGCTGAGATGATGCAATCCACCGTGGGCACGGTTGCTCTCGTGATCGCCGGGCTGATCATCATCGCGATCGGCGGCTATCACATCTACAAGGGGGCGACCCAGCGCTTCCTCGCCGACCTGCAAGGCGACACGAGCACCCTGGTTCGCAGGTTGGGCACCGTGGGTTACGTCGCGAAGGGATTGGCCGTCGCGGCAATCGGATTGCTGGTCATACTGGCGGTCGGCCGATCCGATCCCGGCGAAGCCACCGGACTCGACGGTGCGTTCAAAACCCTTGGGGCACAGCCCTTCGGAGCCGCCTTGTTGATCGCTGCGGGCGCGGGCATCATCGCTTACGGTCTCTACAGTTTCGCCATGGCGCGCTACACCAAGATGTAGCCGACCTCGGCATCACGGTCTTCGCCAGGCCCGACCGCCTGAACGCACCCCTTCGACCACCGGAATGGCCTTGGCACGAGGCCCGGTCCCGGACCCATGCCGTCTACGGCGAAGGCGCCCGAGCGATCCTCGACCTGGCGTTGGCCGGACAGGCCGGTCTCGGAGGTGATGGTCTCATTTGTTGAATGCTTCCCGTCGCAGCAGTTGCGCCATACTCGGATTGTCGGTGACGGTGACGACCGATACGACTTCACGCACGAATTGCTCCTCCTCGGCCAAGCGCAACAGGCTTGCCGCAAGATCGACACGAGCTGTGAACCGTCGGTCTATATGCCCCGCCGCCATCGTGTAGTCGGTGACGGTCGGCAAGTCGTACAGCCCACTCGGTCGCACGATGGTCCAGTCCAGATCGCTGCCCTCGACCAGGGTTTCCATCCGCCGCATGTCGTCATACAGGGTTCGGCCGAGCACCCGCGCCACGTAGGGCTGAAGGATCCGGTTGAACAGGATTCCAGCGTCGGAATAGGGCTTCGGGTCGACCGCGCTCGAGGAGACCACCACGAGGCGGCGCACGCCGTGCCGGTGCATGGCGGCCAAGATGTTGGCCGATCCCGCCGAGTACGTGGTGATCTCGCGCTTGCCGAAAGGTACTCCGAGTGTGGACAGCACAGCATCCGCGCCCGCGATCGCCGAGTCGACCGCGTCCGGTCGCAACACATCCCCTTCGAAGACCGTCAGGCGGTCATGTGCGAGCGGGAATTCAAAGGGCTTGCGGGTGACGGCGACGACGTCGTGCCCGTGGCCGAGAGCTTGCTCTGTGAGCAGGCGGCCCGTGGGACCGTTGGCCCCGAAAACGATGATGCGCATGACTTCCTCGAGGTGTCGTTCCGGCACCAACCCTTCCGGGTGCCGTATGTTACGAGAACAATATCATCTGTTTTGGAAGTCATACAATATGCATTCGGTACTCAATCAACGGCAGGTCGTCCACGGGCAAGGCCGCCATGAGGCGGGCAATGTCAGCGAGCGGCGGCTACCGTCGCGGCTACCCACTCTGCGAAGGACGGACCGGCCAGTGTGGCGTGCGGGGACGGCAACAGGGTGCCGTTTTCGAATTGCTCGCGGTCGGGGTTGGCATCATCGGAGGTCTCGATGATCTGCAGGGCGTCGCCACGAGCAGCTATCAGCGCCGCAGCGGCAGAAGCCATCGTTTCCGGCTGCGGACCCGCGATCTCGGGGAACGGAATATCCTCGGCGGCAATCGGACTCATCGCCAGATCGACCAACGCTTCGGCGACGGTCCGCGCGGCGACCAACTGGGTGCGCATGCCCTGGACGTAAGCAACATCGCCCTGGGTGCCCCACCCGACCATCACCTCGACGAGTTCATGGAACTGCGCCGCACGCAGAATCTGCACCGGCAGCGCACCTTTGAGCAATTCCTGCTCGTGCGCGAGCTTGGCGGCGTTGTACCCGGCGAGCGAGCCGTCGATCCCGATGATGGACACCACGACCAACCGCTCGACCCCGGCACGCTCTCCCGCCGCGTGCAGGTTCCGCGCGGAAGCGGTGAAGAACTCCGTGGCCACCTGCTGATCGGCCGATGGGGTGCTCGACGCGTCGATAACGATGTCGACCCCAGACAAAGCCTCATCGAGGCCGGCTCCGCTCTCGATGTCGACACCGTTGGCCCGGGAGAACGCGACAACCTCATGCCCACGCTCGACCAGCACATCCACCACGTGCCGCCCCAGCCGACCGGTCGCCCCAGCCACCGCAATCTTCTTCTGCTCCACCATGGTCCGCTCCTTCATCGCGATTTCGACGTTCACAGAGTCGACGGAGCAGCCAACCGAAGTGTGACATCGCCTGGTCAGGAGGTTTCGAGACTCCCTCTCTCGACACGCCAATCCTGCCCGGCTGCTCGCACACGCTCTGCCTCGGCGACCTGCGATCGGTATCGTTCCGATGGGCCGATGACGGTGCCTCGGTTCCGGCGGGCCAACGTTCGACGGCGTCGCAGACCGCTAAAAGAGAAAAATCAAGAACCCGAACCAGGCCACTCCTACACACAGGAGGACCAGCAACAAAGCAGCGATGAACACCGAGGAGCAGACGAGCACCCGGACAAGCCGAGACTTGCGATGCGCTTCTGGTCGAACCCCATTCCCTTGGCCGGGGGGAACCTCTGTTCCGGCGGCATCCACCGTGCTGCCCGCAATCCTCTCGAGGATCGCATCGGTTCCCCCACCATGCCCGACCTGGTCACGCTCGCCCACGCCACCAGAGTGCCACAGAGCAAGGACCCTGGCGCCTGACGTAAAGGTGGGCTATTGCCACGCCACCACTGGATCAGCATGCTGATGGGTCGGGCTTCCTATGCTCAGATGATGCATCTGGAGCTGGTAGCGATCGTGGTCGAGGAGTATGACCCGGCCATCGAGTTCTTCGTCTCGGTGTTGAGGTTCGAACTGATCGAGGACGTGCCGTCGCTGACCGACGACGGCCGACCCAAGCGGTGGGTGGTGGTTCGCCCGCCGGGTGCGCAAACCGGGATTCTGCTGGCGCGGGCGGATGGTGAACGGCAGGCAGCTGTAGTCGGTAGCCAGGTTGCCGGTCGCGTGGGATTCTTCCTGCGGGTCGATGACTTTCAGTCAGAATATGCCCGGTTGGTCGCAGCGGGCGTCGAATTCGTGACGCAACCGCGGTCCGAGCCGTATGGCTGTGTCGCGGTCTTTTTGGACATTGCCGGCAACCGGTGGGATCTACTGGGCCCTGCCTAGCGAGGCGTATGCGTGAATCGTGCGAGCGGGTGACGAGCACACCAAAGTTGCGGTAGCGCAGCCGCGAAATCAGGCGGCTGACCGCTATCGCACCGACATCGTTCGTACGCGCGTAGCACTTTGCCTCCAACGCGAAGTCGATTGCGACCCGATCCGCCGCAAGACACCCGTGCCTGAGCCGCGCAATAGGACAGGGTGCACGTGTCCACGAGCAGACTCGCCGCCAGCGCGCGGACGGCGGCGCCCTCGTCGGCCAGCCCGGATTCCGAGACGGGGTGCACGGTGAGATAGACCCCCCGACCCGAAACAGGCGCGCCTCGGCCCGGGCGACGCGATCCGACAGATCAGCAGCGTCCTCAACAGCGACGTCGACCTGCGGGGCGGCGTTCGCGGAGTACGGGCGGATCGCGAAGACCGAGCACCTGCTGCGAGTCGTCGACCCGGTGGACCGTCGGCAGATGAACCGGCAGCTCACGTGGAGGAGTCCCGCCACAAGCCGGCGCCCGGCGCCCACTGCGCGACCCGGATGCCCCAGAGCTGGACGAGGACGAGACCGGGCGGAATGAATCCGGCGCGGTCCGGGACAGGCTCGCCCGGTCGATCAGAGGAAGGCGCCGCCGGAGACCTCGATGCGCTGGGCGGTCATCCAGCGCAGGCCCTCCGACGCCAGCGTGGCGATGGCGTCGCCGATCTCCTCGGGTTCGCCGACGCGGCCGAGGGCGGTCTGCCCGGCGAGACCCTGGCGCATCTGGGTGTCATCGCGCATGGCACCGCCGTTGAAGTCGGTGGCGGTCGGCCCCGGGGCAATGGAGTTGACTCGGATGCCGCGGGGGCCGAGTTCTGCGGCCAGAGTGCGGCTCAGGGCCTCGACGGCGGCCTTCGAGGCGGAGTAGACCGAGGTCGCGGGACTGGTGTGACGAGTCAACGACGACGAGACGTTGATGACGCGGGCACCCTGCGCCAGCAACGGCACAAGCGACTGGATAAGGAAGAACGTGCCACGCACGTTCGTGCCGAACACCGTGTCGAAGTCGACGGCCGTGACCGCTTCCAGCGGGCCGAAGACACCCACCCCCGCGTTGTTGACCACGATATCGAGCCGCGAAACCCCCCACCGCTCGAGCAGTCCGCTCAACTCGGAAGTGAAGACTCCGAAAGAGGAGACGTCGCTGATGTCGAGACGCACGACAGCGGCAGTCCCGCCCGCAGCGTGCACTTGCTGCGTCGTCTCCTCTGCCCCGGCCGCATCACCGCGATGGGTGACCACGACCCGCACTCCGCGCGCCGCCAGGGCAAGAGCCGTACTCCGACCCAGGCCACGGTTCGCACCGGTCACCAAAGCGATCCTGTCGACTGTCATCAGTTGCTCCCTCATTGCACGGCATTCGAGAGACGGCGGGCGCCGCAATCAGATACGAGTCGAGTGACTCGCCTTTCATCGACTGTAGGCAGACCAAAGGAGGTGAGTCAAGTGACTCGCCTCGGAGTTGGGGCATACTGCACGCATGGCAGCAGAGCTCTCCACACATCACCGCCGCCTCGCCCAGCAAAAGCGTGAGGCGATCATCTCCGCAGCCACGGACCTTTTCCTCAACCGCGGTTACGACGGCACTTCCCTCGCCCGCATTGCCGAAGGGGCGGCAGTCTCGAAGTCCACCCTGTTCAAGCAGTTCCCCACCAAGGCAGCCCTTTTCGAGGCCATCGTCACCGAGTCCTGGCAGCGCGACGCCGGAGGCGCCGTCGCACCGCCTCAGGCCGGAGACCTGCGTTCCGGCCTGACCTCCATCGGCCATCGCTACGCCGACCTGATCGGCCGGCCCGGCATGACAGCCCTGTTCCGCATCGTCATCGCCGAGCTGCCCCGCTTCCCCGAACTGGGGCGGATGCAGTTCCAGCTCGGCAAGCTGCCCTACTTCACCTCGGTCCAGCACTACCTCGAGTCGGAGCACGAGGCCGGTAACGCCTACGTCCCGGACGCCGAGAGCGCCGCCAACCAGTTCCTCGGAATGATCGCCAACTACGTCCTGTGGCCCCGCATGCTGCTGACCGACTGGGACCCCTCAGCCTCTGACATCCGCTACGCCGTCGAGCAGGCGGTTGAGACCGCGCTCGCCCGGTACGCCTCCGATCAACCAGGCTGACCCGAAGCTGGAATTCGTACGCAGGGCTGGACGACGCGAAGCCGTCAGTCGAGAGCGTGGGCGCGACAGGTCCGCAGAATCTCGTCGGACAGTTCGGGCTGGACGTGGCTCACTGCGCGGGCGAGAGCCATCGCCCCTACGAGTCGGCTGAGCAGCAGCACCGCGCGCTCCCGCGCCTCCTGTGAGGTGATCTCCCCTTCGTGCTCGCGGGCGAACTCCTCGGCGAAGCCGGTGAGGTACCCCTCCACGCCGGCTGCGTAGGCGCTCTGGACCGTGTCGCTGTGCCGTCCGGCGTCGGTGACCAGGGAGGCGGAGGGACAGCCGCCGTCCAGGGCGTCGCGGTGGGCGGCCGAAAGATAGTTGTCCACCACTCGCTTCAGCGGTGGGCCGGTGAGATCGTCGCCTTCCCCGAGGATGTGATCCAGGGAGCACAGAGAGGCTTGGAACGAGGCACTGCATGCCTCGGCGGCCAGGTCCCCTTTGGACGCGAAATGGTTGTAGAAGCCGCCGTGGGTCAGGCCCGCTTCCTTCATCAGTTCGGCGATCCCTACGGCATCGATGCCCTGCGAGCGGAACATGCGCCCGGCCGCCTCGACGATGTTCTGCCGGTTCCTGGCCTTGTCTTCCCTGGTGATCCGCGGCATGGCCGCCCTCCTGTGTCGGCAGTGTTTGACGTTTTCAAGGTTACCCCTCATCATTATCTTTAATGATGACCATCATTAAAGAAGAGGTGGAGGCGCCGATGCGCACCCTGGAGCACACGCGGCAAGGGGACGCCGCACAGGTACTGACCCTGAGGGAGGAACGCCACCGGCCGAGTCCCGGCGTCGGAGAGGTTCTGGTCCGCATGCTGGTCCGGCCCATCCATCCAGGGGACCTGATCGGTGTGGAGGGTCTACCGGGGCAGCCGGAACAGCAGTGGGGGCCTCGGACTCCCGGAGTGGAGGGGATGGGCGTCGTCGAGAGCGTCGGAGCAAACGTCCGTGCACCGCTCCTGGGGCGGCGGGTGGCGGTTTTCCCGGCGCCGGGAACGTGGAGCGACTTCGTCGTGGTCCCAGCCGATCTGGCGGTGCCGGTGCCGGACGGAGTCAGCGACGAGACCGCAGCCCTGATGCTGGTCAACCCGCTGACGGTGCGCATGCTGTACCGCGCGGTGGAGAAGGCCCTGCGCGGGCAGACGGGTCCGGTCCTTCAGACCGCCGCCGGTTCGTCCATCGGCAGGTTGGTCAGCGCGGCCGCGGCCAGGCACAACCTGCGGTTGATCAACCTCGTGCGCAGCACCTCCGGTGCCGAGAAGGTGGGGACCTTATACCCCTCCCAGCCCGTGATCGCGACATGCGATGACGACTGGCAGCAACAAGTCCGCCGCCATGCCGGCGAGCGGGGCGTCCATGTGGTCCTCGACTGTGTCGGCGGTGCCATGACTCAGCACCTCGCCGAACTGCTCGCCGACGGTGGCACTCTGATCTCCTACGGACATCTGAGTTCCGGCACGACACCGCTCGAGGCGCTGCCTCTCATCGCGCGGGAGCTGACGGTGCGGGGAGTGTCGATACTGCACTGGATGAGCCGAACCCCCAGGGAGCGGGCTGAGGATGTCGCCTTCGCCCAGGATCTGGCGCAGCGCAGGCCGGACCTGCTCGAAGTCGCCGCCGGCTACGATCTCGCCGACTTCAACGCGGCCGTCGAGCACGCCCGTCGCCCCGCCAAGAGCGGGACCGTCCTGCTCACCACACTGCGGGCGGCCGGCTCCGGACAGGGGGCGGGACGATGAAGATCGGAATGCTCGGAGCTGGAGAAGTCGCACAGGCCATCGCCCGGCATGCGATCCGTCACGGCCACGAGGTCGTGCTCAGCAACAGCCGAGGGCCTGCCTCCCTGGCCCCGCTGGTCAAGGACCTCGGCGCGCTCGCGACGGCCGCAACCCCTGCGGAGGCCGCCGTCGCGGACCTCGTCGTGCTCGCGGTTCCCTGGCCGCAGATCCCTGACGCCGTCGCCGGGCTCCCCCGCCTGGACAGGACCGTCGTCATCGACACCACCAACCAGTTCGCCTCCCTGTCCCCGACCCCGGAGATCGCCGATCTGGGCGACCTCACCGGGAGCGAATACGTAGCCTCCCTGCTTCCCGGCGCACGCGTGGTCAAGGCGTTCAACGCCCTCTACGCGCAGTTCATCGCACCCGATCCCCGCCACGAGGCAGGGCGGCAGGTGCTGTTCCTCGCCGGCGACGACGCCGATGCCAAGAACACCGTGAGAAACCTGACCTCCGAGTTCGGCTTCGCCCCCGTCGACCTCGGAACGCTGCGTGAGGGAGGACGCCTCATCCAGCTCGGCGGCCCCCTGTCCGCCCTCCACGCCCTCCAGCAGGACTGATCCCCCAACCCGCTTGTGCTCCTCGAGCCCACGAGGAGCACCTTCCATCACGAAAGAGATCCTCATGTCCGACCTGACCTCAGTACCCGGCACCCAGCCCCTCCTGCAGCCTGTTCAACTGGGCGCGCTCGAGCTGCCCAACCGCGTCGTCATGGCTCCCATGACACGCGCTCGGGCCAGCAACGAAGAACTGGCCCCTACCGCCCTGCACGCCACCTACTACGCGCAGCGCGCCGGCGCCGGCCTGATCATCAGCGAAGGGACCTGGGTCAGCACGGACGCGATCGGGTTCATCAACGTCCCAGGCATATACACCGACGCCCAGACCGCCGGCTGGGCCGAGGTCACCGAAGCCGTGCACGCCGCGGGAGGCAGGATCGTCTCGCAACTCGGTCACGCCGGCGCCGCCTCCCACCCGGATCACCACGGTGGCAGGCTCCCCGCCGGCCCGTCGGCAATCAATCCCCACGAGATGTCCTTCACCCCCGACGGTCCGAAGGACTCACTCACCCCACGCGCTCTGAGCGCCGCAGAGATCGCCACCACGATCGGCACCTACCAGCAGGCAGCCGCCAACGCCCTGCGCGCCGGATTCGACGGCCTGGAGATCCACGCGCAGGTGTCCCACCTCGTGGCCCAGTTCCTCAACCCACGGCTCAACCAGCGCACCGACGCCTACGGCGGCAACAGCGAGAAGCGAGCCCAGTTCCTCCTCGACATCGTCGACGCCGTCACCAGCGTGTGGGACAGCGACCGCATCGGAATCAAACTCTCGCCCTACTGGAATCACGGGCCCGCCTTTACAGCGGACGCCGAGACGCTGGACGAGTACGACCAGCTCCTCGAGCACCTCGACGACAGCAACCTCGCCTACCTCCACCTCCTCGGCCCGGAACCCGACACAGGAACCGACACCCTCACCGCATTCACCCGCTACCGCGCCCACTACCGCGGCGCCGTCATCGCCAACCTCGGCTTTACGCAAGCGAGCGGCAACGAGCTACTCGAACGGCAGCTGGCCGAGGCGGTTTCCTTCGGGGCCCCCTTCATCGCCAATCCAGACCTCGTCGATCGATTCACGCACGGCCACCCTCTCGCCGCCGGCAACCGCGACACGTACTTCGCGGGTGACGCCGCGGGATATACGGACTACCCCGCGGTGACCGGCTCCTACTAAGTCCGTCGTTTGGATCATGCGGCAGGTCGCGGGTTATGGCAGGCACAATTGCGGCGTTGTCGTCGGTTGCTGACGTCCCCCAGCCTTCGGCAGGGGGCGCCCCCAGCGCGTTGGATGCCGACCCGGTGCGCGACATCGCGGTCCTCACCGCACCGGATCGGCACTTACGTCACGTGATCCACGGCGATACCGTCACCGATATCGCGACGGCCGTGCCGTCAGTCCACTGAGAGCAGGTCCTTGACCAGCTTACCGTCCTTCATGATGATCACCAGGTTCTTCTCTGGATCGGTGAGCACCCTGATATCAGCCACGGGGTCGCCGTCGATGAGCAGCAGGTCGGCCCACGCACCTTCCTTGATGACGCCGAGCGGCGCGGGATAGGGATTGCGTGGGCCCGCCAGGGCGAGCATCCGGCCGTTGTTGCCGGTGGCCTGGGCGAGAACCTCACCATTGGTGAACCACTTGGTCCGGTGGACGAACTCGTCGCCGATATCGGCAATCGCCTGGGGATTGGTGATGATGTCCCGGAATCTGGTCGCCACCGCCTGCCGATCGCCGCTCCCGCACCATTCACCACCGTCGGGCAACAACACCTGGCTTCCAATAGTTGTCAGTACCAGGGCTTTTCGCGAATTGCCGTCAGCCGACGGCACAGTTCAGTCATCACTACACGCGGGTATTCCACTCCACGCCGTCTCGGGACTCGCCGAATCCAGGATCTCCGACCAGTCGAGCTATAGGCCGTCGCGCGCACAGATTTCGAGGGACCGTACGAGCCGTTCTGCTCTCGCGCGGATGGAATGGAGGCCCGCCGAGCTCTGTCCTGTCATCGGGCAACCTCCGCGTGACTGGCCGTTGGCGACATCGTCCTGTTCCACAACAGGGCCGCCAGAGCCCCTGCCGCGGCAACCAGACACATGACTGCGGTGCCTGCATCGAAGAGGAGCGCGCCGAGGCTGTTGCCCAGGGCGATTCCCACGTACAGCGCTGAGGCGTTCGTTCCGATGGCGACAGAACCGATTGTCGGCATCGCATCGAGCAGGCGGTGCTGCTGCGGTGGCGTCTGCGCCCAACTGGCGGCACCCCAGATCGCGGCAGCGAGGACCAGCACTATCGCCGGTGGACCGACAGCCATTGCGAGGAAGGCTGCCGCCATGAGTGCGTAGGCGATGGCGAGGGTGCGGGTCGGGCCGAGTATGTCTGTCAGGCTTCCGCTGGTCAGCGATCCGACGACTGCACCGATGCCGTAAGCGGTGAGGATCGCGACGAACCATCCGCTGTGCCCGTCCGGGGACAGCTTCGCAATGTAGGCGTACGGAACATACGCAGCGGCCATACCCAGCACGGTCAAGGCGAGAATGGACAAGGCGCGCGGTTCCGTCAGCGGGACCAGTCGGTCCGCGATGCGGTGAGGTGACCCCGCGGGTGGGTTCGGCGCCGTGGTGTGAATCAAGATCGCTGCGACGAGGGCCAGTCCCGCGATCGCGAACAGCGCCCCCCGCCAGCTCGTGGTGGCCGCCAGCACATGACCGACCGGCACACCGAGAGCGGTCGCGATGGTCAGCCCCGCGATCACCAGGGCAAGCGCGCGTCCACGGTGTCGTTCATCGGCGACACGCGTGGCGAGCACACCTGCGGCGGGGGTGACGACCGAGGCCGCAAGAGCGGCGATGATCCGCCCCGCCAGAAACAGCGCGAACCCCGTACTCACGGCACAGACGACATTGGCCAGGGCGAGGATCAGCAAGGCGACCGCGATCACCACACGCGGCCGGGCCGAACTCGTCACCGCCGCCAGGACCGGCGCGCCGAGTGCGTATGACGCGGCGAAAACTGTCACGGAAAGGCCGGCCGTAGCGGTGGACACGCCCATGTCGGCGGCCAGTGCGGGCAGGAATCCGGCGACGACCCAGGTGTCGGTGCCCACCGCGATCGTCGCGGCCAGCAAAGGTAACAGCCGGGGCCACCATCGCCTCGAATTGTCGATATCCATTGTCCACAATCTTTCGATGATCGTATGCTTCAAACCGTTTCGGGATTTCAGAACCAGCTCAGGTCAGCGCGTCGATGGTGCGGTCTCGCACGTCCGGCCCAGTTTCTTCGGCTAGGTCGCCGATGGTCTGCTCGGCCAGGGCGGACCGGTACGACAGCTCAGCGCGAGACATGGCGCGCGCGATGGCACACTGTCCTGAACGGGGACCGATTGCGCCGGACCGGCCGTCGAGACGAATTTCCTCGCAGCGAAACGCGGGCTCGCGCCCCTCGACAGCCGCTACGACATCCATGAGAGTGATCGACGAGGCGGACCGTGCGAGCGTGAATCCGCCGGCCTGACCACGAACCGCCTCGACGATCCCATCCGACACCAGG
Organism: Nocardia rosealba; assembly: GCF_020216065.1. Taxonomy (GTDB): domain Bacteria; phylum Actinomycetota; class Actinomycetes; order Mycobacteriales; family Mycobacteriaceae; genus Nocardia; species Nocardia rosealba. The sequence continues at coordinate 528,426 of NZ_JAIWNA010000002.1, read as the reverse complement.
CTTCGCAGGGTCTTCTGCAGGTATGCCGGTGGCAGACCGAAGAATTCGGCGAGCCGAGAAGATGTCACGGGCGCGCCGTCGAGCCAGTGCAGCACCAAGCAGCAGTGAAGGGCCGCCTCGACTCCTTTGCCCATTCTCATAGTGGATACAAAATATCCACTATGGCCGGATCGGTCAACATCTCCGACAGACCCGAAGGTCGCCGGAACGGTCATCCGACGAACATCCGTGCAGATCTTGCACCCTCGAAGTGTGTCGACTCCACTTCTCGGATATGAGGATTCGAGTCATGACCACATTCGATGGGCTGACGAAGTCCTCCGGCTCGAGAATCTACTCGTCGACAGGTGACGGATGCGGCATGGCGGCCACGGGAGACCCCGTGGCCGCCATGCCGTGTGGGAACTATTGTGTCGCTGCTTGTTTCGCGGGTTTGACGAAGGCGGTTGTCGCCAGGGCGAGAACGAGAAGCCCGGCGCACAGGTAGCTCGCCACTTCGATCCCTGCCGCCATGGCCGCACGAGCTGCTTCCGCGACGGGGAGCGTCTCGGGGTTCTCGGCGAGGGTTGGAATCACCGAGCCCGCGCTGTCGGTGACGGTGGACGACAGCTGGTCGACCTCGGGTTCGGGCAGCCCCGCGTCGGTCAGGCGGTCGCCCAGGTCGGCGCCGAGAGTGCTGAAATACAGTGTGGTGAGGACGGCGATGCCGAGTGCCGATCCGAGTTCGCGTGCGGCGCTCTGAATTCCCGAGCCCTGTCCCACGCTTTCGCCGGGCACGTCGGCGAGCACCACATTGGTGACCTGGGCGGTCGCGAAGCCGACGCCGACGCCGTAGACGAACAGGGCGAGCGCGATCGACCACCAACTGCTGTCCGCCGCGGCGAACACACCGAGCATCGCCAAGCCGAGCGCTTCGAGGAGCAGGCCGATCCGCACCTGCCCCAAGGCCGAAACCGACGCTGTCAGTGAGAAACTCGCACCACTGGCGACGAAACTGCCGATCGCCAACGGCACCAACGCGAGTCCGGCCTGGAACGCGGTGTAGTCGAGGGCGAACTGCATCCACAGGGGCAGCACCGCGATGATCCCGAACTCGCCGAGCCCCACGATCAGCGTCACCACATTGCCCCTGCGGAACGAATCGATGGAGAACAACCGCACATCCACCAGGGGATCGCCACCGGCGCGGCCGAGCATCGCCTGTCTGCGCCAGAACAACCCGAGCGCGAGTGCGGCGGCGACGAACGCAACGAGAACCGGCGAAGGCCCACTGCGCCAAACGAATTCACCGACCTGCATCGGTTCGGTCACCATCAGCCAGCCGTGGTGTCGCCCCTCGATCGTGGCGAATGAGAGCAGGCCGAGGCCGAGTGCGGACTGGGCGGCCCCGAGCCAATCGACACGACCGGTGGTGGTCGCGGCGGCGGGCAGGTAGACCAGCACGGCGACCATGATCAGCGCGACCGCGGGGATGTTGATGCCGAAGGCCCAGCGCCACGAGAAGTCGGCGAGCCACCCCCCGAGCAACGGGCCTACCGCCGCGGCCGCGCCGATCGTGGATCCCCAGATCGCGAAGGCCTGCCCGCGAGCCTTGCCGGTGAACGCCGCGTTCACCAGGGCGAGGGAGGTCGGCAGGATCATCGCCCCGCCCACGCCCTGGAGGAAGCGGGCCGCGATCAGCAGGGCGCCGTTCGGGGCGAGCGCGGCGAGCAGACTGGTGGCGCCGAACACGACCAACCCGATCAGGAACAACTTGCGCGCGCCGTAGAGATCGCTCAGTCGACCGGCGACCAAAAGCAGTGCCGCGAAAACGATCGCGTAGGACTCCTGGATCCACTGGGCCTGGATCGAGGTGATCCCCAAGTCGTCGACGATCGGCGCCAGGATCACGTTCACGATCGTCAGGTCGACCACGATCAGGGCGACGCCGAGCGAGACGGCGATCAACCCCAACCACAAGCGCAGTGATGGAGTCTCGGTTTCTGTCCGCACTATACCTCCGTCATAAAGTGACTTTACGATGAAGGTAAATGTTGGGCGGTAAGTTGTCAATCGAGCGGTCGACGAGAGGACGAGATGGTGGAGCAGACATCCGATGTCGCGATGCGACGGCAGCGGCTCGCCGCGGGTCTCCTCGACTACGGCGCGAGCTTCACCGAGCTGGGCCGCCGGTTCGCCGAAACCCTCGGCGTGCACTCCACCGACGCCTTCGCGCTGATGGAGATCGCGGCCGCCGAACAGGCCGCCGAGCCGCTGTCGCCCGCACTGTTGAGCAAGCGGGTCACGCTGACGTCGGGCGCGATGACGACTCTGTTGAACCGACTGGAACAGGCCGGATACATCACCCGCAGCCGCGAGCACACCGATCGGCGGGTCGTGACACTGCGGTGCAGCGAGCACGCGCGACGGCTGGCCGAGGAGTTCTTCCACTCGGTCAATACCGAGCAGGACGCGATCCTGGCCGAGTACGAGCCCGCCCAGCTCGCGGAGTTCGAGCGGTTGCTCGGGAGGTTGCGCGGGGCGATGGACAGGGAAGGCGCCCCGTAGTCGAGACGCTCCTCTGGTGTCAGGCCGCGCGTACCTTGCGAGGTCCCGACAACTGGGACAACCGTCAGCCGAGGCCGTCTGGAACGATGCGCAGCTTGTGCGCGATGCGGGCGAGGGCTTTCTGATCCGTCGTGTTGAGCGAGTCGAGGACGATGCGGCGCACCGACTGCAGGTGTGTAGGTGCTGCCAGACGCACGACGTCGAAGCCGACGTCGGTGAGTTCGGCGAGGGTGTAGCGGCCGTCGGTCGGGTCGGGCGTTCGGACGATCCACCCGCGCTGCTCACAGCGCTTGGTGACGTTGGACAGGCGCGAGAGCGATCCACTGGCGAGGACAGCCAGTTCCCCCATGCGCAGCTTGCGTTCCGGCGCCTCGGAGAGGTGACTGAGCACGAGGTATTCGAACAGTGTGAGGTCGTGCTCCGCCCGCAGCGGTGACTCCAGCTTGCCCGGCAGCAGCAGCACCAGGGAGATCAATCCGGTCCACGCAGCCTTCTCCTGCTCGTCGAGCCAGCGGCCTTCTCCGTCGTTCTCGTCGTCGCTCATACACATCTCCAAATGACTTCAAGTTTGAAATATTAACGCCCTGCGGTTAGTTTATGCGTGAAGTCATACATCGGGGAACTCCCTCCACAGGAATGAGCATCATGAGCACTGTCAGTTTCGGCATCACTCCGGGCTCCGGCGAGAAGCTGCACCACGCACTCGGCTACAGCAGTGCGGTTCGCGTCGGCGACCGGGTCGAAACATCCGGCCAGGCGGGAGTGGATGACGACCTGGTGATCCCCGACGCACTGGAAGACGAGATCATCCAGGCTTTCGACAACGTGGAACGCACGCTCGCCACGGTCGGCGCCACCTGGAAGGACGTCATCCACGTCAACTCCTACCACAAGGTCGAACCCGGAAACGACGCCATCGGCGACGATCACAACAGGGTGATGGCCGAGCAGTTCCGTCAGCGCCTCGGCGGTCGCGCACCGATCTGGACCGAAACCGGGGTGACCGTGCTCGGCCTGGCCGCCATGCGCGTGGAGATCCGAGTTACCGCCATCGTCGGTTCCGGGAACTGAACGACACGATCAGTAGCCGGTAGTACCGAGCCGGCGGGAGCGCCGCCGATCCGCGTAACCGCCTGCTCGTCACCGAGCATCCGAACCATCCGACGGGAACCGCTGGTTCAGGGTCGGCACACCGGAGGTCGTGTCAGCCGACGTCGACCGAGTCGACCAATGTCTCGCGATGGCGGCGGTTGGTCATGACGACCGCGTCCAGGGCGTCACGCGCTTGGAGCAATTCCGTGATCTGTGCGTCGAGGCGTGCACGTTCCTCCAGCAAGCGCACCCAGGTCTCGTCGGACTGCTCCGCACTGGGAGAATCCACACACGGGAGCAGCTCGGCGATGGTGCGGCTCGACAGCCCTGCGGCATACAGGCGCCGCAGCAAACGGACCCGTTCCACAGCACCGTCGCGATAGGTCCGTTGACCACTGGGACTACGCGAACTGACCAGCAGTCCCTGTTCCTCGTAGTAGCGCAGCGAGCGGACACTCACACCTGCTTGTTCTGCCAGCTCACCGATCCGCACTGTGACCTCCATCGCAAACCCTTGCCTCTGACGTCAATGGTAGGTCTTACCGTCGAGGCATGACAAACCAGACAGCACTGTTCGACCCCTATAACCTTGCAGGACTTCGTCTTCCGAACCGGATCGCGATGGCACCCATGTCCCGCGTGCGATCCGACGCCGCCGGTTTGGCGACAGCGTCGATGGCCACGTACTACGCACAGCGTGCGAGCGCGGGGCTGATCATCTCCGAAGGCATCCAGCCCAGCCTCATCGGCCAGTCCAACCCGTCGACACCCGGGCTCCACACCGACGAGCAGGTCGAGTCCTGGCGACACGTCACCTCGGCAATCCATGCCAACGGCGGGCGAATCTACGCGCAGATCATGCACGGTGGCCGCATCAGCCACCCGGACACTACCGGCCACCAGCCGGTCGGCCCCTCCGCTGTCGCCGCGCGGGACGCTATGGTCTTCACCCCGACCGGCCCGCAACCAGCCCCGGTGCCCCGCGCGCTCGAGACTGCCGAAGTCGCTGCCGAGGCCCGCTCGTACGCGACTGCGGCGAGCAGGGCGATCGAGGCAGGTTTCGACGGCGTCGAGTTGCACGGCGCCAACGGATACCTGATCGGGCAATTCCTCTCCAGCAACGCCAACCAGCGAACCGACCGATACGGCGGCTCGATCACCGGCCGGATCCGCTTCGCTGTCGAGGCGGTCGAAGCCGCCGTAGCCGCGATCGGCGGCAGCCGGGTCGGCATTCGACTCAGCCCCGGCGCGGGAATCTGGGACGCGATCGAGGAAGACGTCCCCCAGCTTTACAGCGCGCTCCTGGCCGAGCTCACCCGAAACGACCTGGCTTACGTGCACCTGGAGGCAACTACCGACGAGGAGGTCCTGGTCGGGCTCCGCCGAGAATGGCCCGGCACCATGATCGTCAACCCCTCGAACCCATTGGGCGCCACCCCTACCGACCGCAAGGCAGCCGACCACTGGCTAGACCTCGGCGCAGACTTGATCAGCTTCGGACGGGCGTTCCTGGCCAACCCTGACCTGGTCGAGCGCCTGCGGGCCGACCTGCCCATCGACGAGGCCGACGAAGCCACGTATTACACCGGCGGCGACAAGGGGTACATCGATTACTCCACCTACCGGCACCACATGGGATGAGTCGGCACTTGTGCGCGAAGCCTTCCGATCACCGTCGCGGCGGGCCGAGTCCGCCGAACGAACGCGGCGTCATAGATATTCGGCCTAGGCGTCACCGGACTCGCCCACGGCGCCGATGACGGCTTCGGCTCCCGCCAACAGAAGATCGGAATGAGCCGCAGTCAACGCACCGAGCAGGTCGGGGTACACCGGTAGCATTTCAGCCAAGCCGGTGACCGCCATGACTCGACCCGTCACCGCGTACGGTCTGGCCTCGACCACGCTGATCGCTACACCGCGCCGACAGCCTTGCCGGGCCAGTTCTGCCAGCGTGAAGATCGTGCGAAGGGACAGGAAATCGACCTTGGTGAGGTCGATGATCAGGTGCCGACCGCCATCCATCGCGGTCGTGCCGAGCGCCGATTCCAGCACCCACTGCCACCGGGTGAGTGTGTAAGCGTCGACGATGCCGCGCACATGCAGGATCGAGGCCCGGCCGTAGGGCTCGAACTCGGCGAGAAGGAGTCGAGTCGGGTCGGGCTGCTCGAGTGTGGCGGTGTTCGTCCAGTGCCGGGTTCGGCGAGTGGTGTTCATCGAGTACTTCCATTCCTCGGCACCTGCAGACCAGTTGTCCCTCCCCCGAATCCGAGCTACTCACATGAGCGATCGGCTGAGCCCATTCCAACACAGGGTTCGATGACCTCGACTTATCGTGATCTACCTGTTGTCGTCTGTACGGTGAAATCGATGACTCGACAGTGTGCCTCCGTACACGTCGAAGCCAGTCTCGAAACGCCGCCAGATTCGACTACTCAGACCGTCGGCGAGCAGCTATCCGATCGACACCACGCGGACGTTCCGCCAGCGCACTTCGGCACTACATCATCGAAGCCCGCAGCCCAAGCTCGCGCCACCGACCGGCCGGTTCGACTCACTTCAGCAACATTCCAACATCGAAGATCCGCCACTGACACTGAACCACGCAGGGGACGGCACCAGATATGGTCCACGATCAGAGCCCGAGCGTCGCCGCGGCCCTCCCCTGCTGTCTATCCACGCGCTAACGCGTGTCCCGGTACTCGCCCTACACCGCTCCACTGGACTGATCGCCGGGAGGAATTTCCGGAGTCGGAGCCTCAGCGATTCACGCGCCTCGCGTCAGCACGGCTTGGCGTGGTTTGCAAGCCTCTGAGACTGATGTTCAATATATTTCATGCCTATCCCGCAAGATGCCGGCGTGGTCGACCGGCGGCTGCTTCGCGATGACGTGTACCACCGCCTCCGGGACGCGATCGTCAATGGCACCCTCGCGCCCGGCGAACAGTTGCGGGACGTCGATCTCGCCACCTGGCTCGGCGTCAGCCGCACCCCGGTCCGCGAGGCGCTGCTGCGACTCGCCGAGGCAGGATTGGTGTCGACACAACCGGGCCGTTCCACCGTGGTGACTCCACTGAACCTGCGCGATGTCCGCGAGGCCCGCGATGTCGTCGCGGCCATGCACCAGCTCGCCGTCCGGGAGGCTGTCGACAGCCTCACCGACGCCGATCTCGACGCGATGCGCGAGGCGGGCGACCGCTTCCGTGTGGCGATCGACAACGGCGATGTCGAGGCGGCACTCAGTGCGGACGAGGATCTCCATGCCGTGCCGGTCAGGGTCGCGGCCAACCGCTCACTGACCTCGGTGCTCGACCAGTTCACGCCGGTCCTGAGCCGGGCCGTGCGGCTTCGGTTCTCGACGCTGGGCGGACGGGATTCGGTGACTCGGCACGACGAGCTGATCAGGCTGTGCGCGGCCGGTGACGTCGAGGCCGCGGCAGGCCTGGCCTTCGCCACCTGGCGCACCCTGCCCACCGCACCCGAATCCACTCCTTGATCGAGACGGTTGCGATACCTCGGCGAGGAACTCCGGCCGGATTCCGTCAGGCGGGGGTGACCTCCAGCCGCTCGATGACGTCGGCGAGGGTGAAGTGGAAGACGAACGGCAATGGGCCCCCGGGGAAGTCTCCGTTCGCGTCGGCGGTCAGCGCCTGGCTCGAGGGGTCGTAGTCGACGACGGTCAGCGTGATCTTCGGAGCGATCTGGTGGTCCTGGATCCACTGGGCGATCCGCGTGGCGCCGCGGTACTCGGTGTTGTCGTCGACCACTACCGATTCCGGACCGAAGAGGTCGGCCAGCGCTTCGGCTTCGTGATTGTTGGTCGCCTCGACGAACGAAGTGATCAGAGACTGGGTGACAGCTGCATTCATGGTGTTGCCTTCCTTGGGAACTTTCTCCGATTTTTATGTCCTTCTGGACACTATAACGTGTCGCTTAGGACAGCACATTCCTGCGTTGAGCGAAAACATTCGATAGGCTGCGGAAATGGCTGCACCTGTCGATCCGTCGTCGCGGAGACTGCGCGAGGCGGGCGATTTCCCGTATCGGTCGGAATTGCTTGCGAGCTTGAGCGCGCTGATCCTGTTGTGGGAGTCGCCCGGCCTGCAGAGCGAGATCCTCACCGCGAGCGGTGAGCCGATCGATCAACCGGCCCACTCGGCACTGCGGCATCTGGCAGCCGGTCAGCCGATGCGACCGAGCGATCTCGCCCAAGCCATGGGAACTGGCCCTTCGAATATCAGCAAGATCCTCAAGCGCCTCGATGCCGCCGGATTTATCGACCGCGACCCCGATCCCGACGACACCCGCTCGACCTTGATCACGCTGACGCCCGAGGGGCAGGCGGCCGCGCGGCACATCTACGACCTCGGCGACGCCATGATCGCCCAGGTGCTCGCCACCTGGTCGCCACGCGACATCGCCCGGTACACCGAGCTGACGAAACGCTTCACCGCTGACGCGATCGCGGCCGCCGAGGTCATGCGACGCGAGGGCCTCAGCCACCCGCGCTGACCGGATTCACCCAGGAAAATCGGCGCCGCGCGAGAGGGCTTCATTGGCGCGGATATCGGCGAGGGTCGACTCCAGGGTGTCGACGACGGCATCGAATCCGCCGCTACCGAGCACCAGGCGATGCGGCGGAGACTCCAGGTCCATCGCCTGAAGCACGGCCTGCACGCCACGCTCCGGATCGCCGGGCTGGTGACCGTTCTGGTCGATCATGGCTTTGCGGATGACGTCCAATTGCGGCAGGTAGGCGTCCACGGTCTCGCTCACCGGCTCGTCGGCAAAGTTCGAGTACGCCCCGGTACGGAAGGCGCCCGGCTCGACGGCCAGCACCTTGATGCCGAACTCGGCAACCTCCGCACGCAGCACCTCGGTGACCGCTTCGACTGCGAACTTCGCCGCCGAGTAGTAGCCGAAGCCCTCGATCCCCCGCAGGCCCGCCACCGAAGACATGTTCACGACCCAGCCGGCGCCCCGGGCCCGCATTCCCGGCAGGACGGCTCGGGTCACCTCCAGCACGGCGAAGAAGTTCAGCTCCATCACTCGCCGCACAGCCTCGGACGGCATGCCCTCGATCGACCCATACCAGCCCCGGCCGGCGTTGTTCACGAGCACATCGATCCCACCGAACTGCTTCTCGGCTGCCGCAACCCCAGCTCGCACCTGACCGGCATCGGTCACATCGAGCTCGAGCACCAGGACTCTCTCGCCGTGTGGAGCAGCCCATTCGGCCAGCTCTGCAGGGCGCCTCGAGGTGATCGCCAGCCGGTCACCCCGTGCAAGCACAGCGTCGGCGAACACCAACCCGAAGCCCCCAGGGGTCCCACCAGTGATGAACCAAGTCCTCATGCCACTCCTCTTCGATCAGCCAACTCGAACCACCAAATACTGTCTACACAGACACTATACATTGTCCTTAGCGACAGTATCTTAGGATCAAAATTCGGGCGTCGGACTTCTCCTACAGGATCTTGCCCTAGTGTTCTGCATGCAATATATTGGATGTCGGGACGGCGGCCGCCGGGCTCACAGAATCCGCTCGGGGGCTCCCGGTGCGGGAAGAGAGGAACCAGCTCATGAGCACCGACCAGCAGATCAGGAACGTCGTTCTGGTGCACGGCGCGTTCGCCGATGGCTCGGGATGGCGAGGCGTGTACGAGAATCTGACGGCGCGCGGCTATCGGGTGACGGTCGTGCAGAACCCACTCACCTCGCTCGAGGACGACGTCGCGGCCACCACCCGCGTCCTGGACCGCCAGGACGGCCCCGCGATTCTCGTCGGCCATTCCTGGGGCGGCACGGTGATCACCGAGGCCGGCCTCCACCCGAACGTCGCCGGCCTGGTCTACGTCTCCGCGCTGGCACCCGATGCCGGCGAGACCACGGCCCAGCAGTACGAGGGCTTCGCGGCGACGCCGGACTTCGTGATCGATGTCGGTGAGGACGGCTACGGCTTCATCGACCACGACAAGTTCAAAGCAGGCTTCGCCCACGACGCGAGCGACGCGGACGCGGCCTTCCTGCGGGACTCGCAGGTTCCGATCAACATGTCGGCCTTCGGTGCGGCGGTGAAGAACGCAGCCTGGCGCGACAAGCCCACCTGGGCCGTCATCGCCACGGAAGACAAGGCCTTCGACCAGGCAATGCTGCAACACATGGCGACCCGCAGCGGCGCCGAGATCACCAACGTGTCCGCCAGCCACGCCCTGTTCATGACACAGGCCGGTGTCGTCGCCGACACCATCGATACCGCAGCGAAGAACGCCGCCCAGTGAACCGCTGATTCATGAATCACTGATCCCGCTCGACCATAGGGGCCGGCCCGCGCAGACCGCGCGTGGGCCGGCCCCTGTCTCTCTGGAGGACGGCATGTTCATCACCATCACCCCGTTCCAGGTGACGCTCTGGATCGAACTCCTGGCCGCCGGACTCGGCGGCCTCCAAGGAGCACTCATCGCCGCAGGCGCCCGGTCTCGCCGCATCGACGTACTCGGCGTCCTCGTGATCGGACTCGCCGTCTCGCTCGGCGGAAGCCTGCTCCGCGACGTGGTGCTCAACCAACCCCCCGTCGTGATCTGGAGCAACTGGTACCTGACCGTGGCCGGTGCCTCCGCGATCCTCGGCATGATGTTGCGCCCTGTCCTGGCACGAGCGGACTGGCTCATCACCGTGCTCCTCGACGCCGTCGTGATGGGCTTGTTCGGAGCCATCGGGGCCTCGAAGGCGCTGTCCCTCGGCGTCGGTGCTGCCGGCGCGCTGGTAGTCGGTGTCATCGGCGCCATCGGCGGCGGGATGCTGCGCGACGTCATCATGGGCCAGCCGTTCTCCTTCCTTCACGTCGGCACCCTGTATGCCGTCGCGGCCGGCGTCGGCGTCGGAGCGCTCGTCTTCCTCGCCGAGCTCGGCACACCCATCCCGATCGCAGGATCGGTCTGCGTGGTGCTGACCACCCTCATGCGCCTGACCGCCGTCCGCTTCGAATGGACCTTCCCGGAACAATTCGCGATACGCCGGTGGTGAGGCCGGTTCCGGCGACACGAGTCACCCGCTGGCGGACCTCGATCGGGTCACAGCGACTGCCTGCGCTATCGGTCCGCGGTGAAGGGGCCCGTGGCCGGGCAGGATGATGTCGGCGTCGAGACGTTCCAGCTCGCCCAGGGCGGCCAGCAGCTCTTCCCGCCCGGCGTGCTGGAACATCGCGGGCAGCAATTGGGGGCCCGCTACTCGCGAGGTCGGGTGACCTGTCACCAGGCTGTCGCCCGTGATCACCGCGCCGACCGACGGAATGTGGAAGGCACTGTGGCCCGAGGTGTGCCCATGGGTCTGCACCGGAAGAGGTGCGCCGGGCAAGTCGAGTGCTCCCGGGGAGGGGAAGGGTTGCGCGTGCGGCGTCGCGACATCATGGGTCGCACCGTTGCGCACGATCCGCATCGCCCACGGCAGGACACCCGGGCGCCAGAGGTTGGCCAGCAGCTTCGCCGGTGTCAACTGCTCGAGATGGTCACGACGGGCATGGCTCACTTCGGCGGCGTCGAGATAGACCGGGGTGCCGTAGCGGCGGTGGAACGGGTTGACCGCTCCCAGATGGTCCACATGGGCATGGGTGATCAAGATGGCCTGCACATCTTCCGGCCGCCGCCCGATTGCCCGGATCGACGCTTCCACGTCGTCCAGGTCGCCCGGGTAGCCTCCGTCGATCATGGTCAGGTCGGTGCCCTCTCGCAGCAGCACCCAGTTGACCGCCGACCCGCGGACCAAGAAGACATCCTTGGCCGCCTCTACCACCCGATCGTCTTTCATCGAATCTCCTCAGATGCCTCAGGCATCGGTCCCTCTGTTCTTGTTGCCGGTGTCTGATGATGCGCGCTGCCGCAGCTCGGAACGAGGGGTCGACGACAAGAAGGCGAGTTCTTGCCAGGCGCTTCCCGGCTCACGGCCGCGCGACTTAGGCTCCGAGCGGCCGCCCGCGCCGACGTCGACAACTCGTCCCGATGCGCAGGCTCGGCTGGAAGACGGCGGATCATCGCGGGTGAGGAGTGACTGGTGGAGCTCGACTGGAGTCTTGGACGATACGAACCGACGGCGGAGTTACTGCTGCTCATCTCCGAGCGGGTCGTGACGATGTCCGAGCCGCTCGCCGGTAAACACGTCGTCGACCTGGGCTGCGGCACCGGGAACGCCGCACTTCTCGCGGCCGAGCGCGGCGCCGTTGTCACCGGCGTCGATCCGGCCGCGCGACTGCTCGCGGTTGCCCGCAAGCGCGCCGCCGAGCGAGGGCTGCAGGTCGAGTTCGCCGCCGGTGACAGCGCGTCGATCCCGGTCGAGGACGGTGCGGCGGATCTGTTGCTCTCGGTCTTCGCGGTGATCTTCGCGCCGGATGCCGAGGCGGCGATCGCGGAGATGATGCGGGCAACCGCGGCCGAGGGGCTGATCCGGCTGACCTCGTGGATCCCGGGCGGATCGATGACGGCGATCAACCGGACCGCCGGACAGTTCATGGCCGAAATGTTCGGCGGCGAGTCTTCGGGTCCCGGTACGGCCGCCCCGTTCGCCTGGCACGACGAAGCAGCGCTGCAGCAGGCTTTTGCCGCGCACGGGTTCACGGTCGAGTTGGAGCGGCACTCGATGCAGCTCCGCGCGACGTCGCCCGAGGCGTATCTGGAGGAATCCGCGCAGCACCCGATGGCGGTGAGCGGGGCTCAGGCTTTGGCGTCACGGTCGGACAGCGAAGAGCTGCAGGCCGAACTCGACCGCCGTCTGCTGGCTGCGGTACGGGAAGTCAACGAGGATCCAGCGGCGTTCCAGGCCTCCAACGAGTACGTGATCGTCACCGCCCGCCGCTCCGAGGCCTGAGGCGGCCGCTTCAACCCGCGGCGATGTCGTGGACGATGGTGCCCACGCCGTCGATGGTGAGTTTCAGGTGGTCGCCAGGGACCAGCAGGCGGCCGTTCTCCAGACCCGAACAGCCGGGAAGCGTTCCCGTCGCGAGCAGCTCGCCCGCATACAACTGCTCCCCGCGAGAGGCGTGCGCGACCGCCGCTCCAATCGAGTGTCGCATTCCCGCGGAGCTGCTGCGCACGATTTCCTGCCCGTTGATCTCGACCCGAGCCGTGAGCGCGGCGGGATCCGGGATCATGCTCGCCGAGACGAGTTCGAGTGAAAGGGAGCTGATGAAGTGCTTGGCTTTCTGCGGACCGAAACCACTGCGCATCTCGGCCAACTGCACGTTGCGCGCCGAGACGTCGTTCAGGACGACATACCCGGCGATCGCTGCCATGGCTTCCTCCGGAGTGGCGTCGCGGAGCGGTCGGCCGAGGACGAAGCCGAGCTCGAGCTCGTAGTCCAAGGCAGTGGCATAGGTCGGAGCGACTATCGGCACACCACTCGGTACGAAGGTCAGCGCGTTGCCCATGTAATAGATGGGCTGCTCGTACCACAGCGGTGCCGGCTTGAATCGCGGGAACGTACGACCGGTGAGCCGCTCGAAGAGCGATGCCGCTCGGTAAGCGGACGGCAGGTAGGCCCGCGCCATTGCCCGGGAGGCGTCGATCACGTGCTGCTCGTAGAGCATGAAGTCTCGGAACGAGACAGGTGCGAAAGGCAATAGATCACCATCGGCCCGATCTCGCCATGCCGGGACCTCCGGTAGACCCAGCGGCATCCCATCGGACGCCGACCATGACTGCCACTCACCGTCGACCCGTACCTCGACGAGCGGGGCACCTCCGGCCCTCCTGCGGCGAACTGCCTCGACCATCCATACTCCTCAGCGAGAATTCCAGGACTGATATATTGCATATCGTACCCCTCCGAGCTCAGGTGCGCAGCCCACGGAAGGGCAGTCGATCTCCGGAAAGGACGGGCCGTTCATGCCCACCGGCTCACCTCGTGCTCGTCGGCACCGAACGGCCGACCACGTCCCCAAGCCGCCTGTCCGCGACCAGGACTCTCGAGCCGTGGCGACCACTCACGCCGACGAGCTGCAGGAAGAGCAGCGCCGACTGCTTCTCCTGATGGCCCAGGGCGTGCCGGATACGACAATCGCCCGCCAACTGTCGCTAGGGCAACGAACGCTGGCCCGCCGAATAGCGAACCTGTACGCCCTTCTAGGGGTGGAGACACGGTTCCAGGCCGGCGTCGTCGCCGAGCGGCTGGGCCTGCTGGACCCCTGCCCGCCCGATGCCGCCGCCTCGCCATCTGTCCAGCACCGCAGGCACCGCCCGACGGAAGGTCGACTGAACGGCGCCGCCCACCGATGAGGAATGGACCGTTTCGGTGCCATGCAATATGCAATATACTGCCCGTGTACTTGCTCACCACGACCGCACTGAACGGATTCTCCGATGACGACAGATGTCCACCCGCTCGACCTGACTCGCTCCCTCCATTCGGACACGGCCCGGCTCCGGGCGGCAGGCCCGGCCGTTCGAGTCGAGCTGCCGGGCGGAGTGATCGCCTGGTCGGTGACGCGCTACGAGAAGCTGCGCGAGTTGACCGAGGATGGTCGGCTGTCGCGCGACGCCCAGCAGCACTGGCCGGGACTGGCCGACGTACCGGAAAGCTGGCCACTGACCCCCTTCTTGATCCAGCCGTCGGTACTCAACGCGTACGGCGCAGACCACCGCCGGTTGCGCGGCATCATGGACACCGCGTTCACCGCAGATCGCCTGGCGAAGCTGGCCGACAATTTGGGCGACAGGTTGCCCACGCTCCTGGTGGCCTTCGGTGCGCCGGGTTCCGGCCGGATCATCGACATCCGGCAGGACTTCGCCCAGGTGATCGCCGCTGAGACGTTGTGCGATCTGTTCGGCATACCCAAGGAACAGTGGCACGAGGCGAGGCAGGCGATGCTCGAACTCCTGAACCCGTCCAGTGAGCCTGAAACGGCAGCTGTCCAGCTGAAAAACGCGACAGATCTGCTGGCCGGCCTGATCTCCAGCAAGCAGCAGGCTCCAGGCTCCGACCTGGCCACCATATTGAGTCAGGACCCGAGCCTGACCGACGAGGAGCGCGTACTCGCCTTGGTCGTCACGATCGCCGGCGGTCTTCCGGCACCAACCGACCTCATCACGAATGCGGTCGTCAACTTGCTGTCGAATCCCGCGCAACTCACCGCGCTACTGGATGGTGCGGTGGAATGGTCGGAGGCGGTCGAGGAGACGTTGCGGTTCGATTCCCCGGTGCAGCACATGCCGCTGCGCTATGCCGTCCACGACATCGACCTCGGCGACGGTGTCGTGATCCGCCGAGGAGACCCGGTGATCATGGGTTTCGGGGCCGGTGGTCGGGACCCGCAAGTCCACGGCGACACCGCTGAAACCTTCGATGTGCATCGACTGAACAAGGCACACGTAGCACTCGGGCACGGAGTGCACTACTGCATCGGCGCACCACTCGGCCTCCTCACCGCAAGGCTCGCACTGGCCGCCCTGTTCCAACACTTTCCCCACCTGAAACTGGCAGAGCCGGTCGATGCGATGTCACCGCTCCCGACGTTCATCTTCAACGGCAAGACGCGGGTTCCCGTGCTCCTGTAAGCCGATCGACCAGGACCGAGTACGAGCGCCACGCGGTGATGGCGCTTTACCCGTGTGGCTCCGCCGTGAAAGGGGGTCCTACTCCGATGCTGGCGGTTCCACACTGACCAGCACTTACCCTCGGAGGAGGCCCGCTTTTCCATGAGGAAGACGACGTGGGTGCCCTGCCGTGAGCACCTCGCCGACGGCGTTTTGGTCGCGGCTTGCCCTGTGCACCAACAGTTCCCGTACTTCGGCTGCAACGCCCGACCTGGCATCCCCGCTCGGACATCGCGCCGGATCGCGCGCACTGATCGTCGGAATCGCCCAGCCGCTGTGGGTGCGCGATTCCTGATCTGATCAGCGACGTTCGCGCACCCACCGCCGCTATCGGGTGACGACGGGCTCGACCATCTCGGCGTCGTCTTCCCTCGCCGGATCCTGGCTCTTCGGGCCGCGGAGGGCGACGTAGACGAACAGAACGCCCATGACGGCGACGCTTGCCCACATGGCCTGCTGCCAACCTGCGACGAAGGACTGCTGGGCGGCGTGGACCAGGTCTTGTGCGTGCGAGCCTGCGCTGTCCGCTGTCTCGATGGCGTTGGCGATGCCTTCGCGCGCGGTGTCGGCGGTGTCTTGCGGGATGCCGTCGAGCTTGTTGTCGATGGTGTTGCGGTAGCCGGTCGCGACGAGCGCGCCGAGCAGGGCGACACCGAGTGCGGTGCCGAACTCTCGGGTGACATCGTTGAGTGCGGAAGCGACGCCCTGCTTCTCGCGTGGCAGGGAGCTGGTGATCGCTTCGGTGGACGGTGTCATCGACAGCCCCATACCGATGCCCATGGCGACCATGCCGGGCAGGACGGACAGGTAGCCACCGTCGACGGAGACGATCGCGGCCAGCAGCGCAAGACCGGCGCCGGTCAGCAGAATGCCGGTGGCCATAGTCGCTCGGGCGCCGATACGTGCAGCCAGCAGTGGAGCGAGTCCGGAGGTCGCCATCATCATCACGGCCATCGGCATCATCGCCACCGTGGACAACAGTCCCGACCAGCCGAGCACGGCCTGGAAGAACGGGAACAGGACCACCCCGATACCCGCCTGCACACCGAAGACCACCAACAGCGTGAGTGAGCCGCCGGCCAAGCCGGGCTCACGGAACAGTCGCACGTCCAGCAGCGATGCGTCCCGGCGGTGCAGCTCCCAGCCCACGAAACCGACGGTGGCGAGGAAACCGACAATAAGACTGATCAGTATCGCGGGCGCGGTCCAGCCGCGCTCCGGTCCCTCCTGCAGGACGAAGATGAGCCCGACCACCGCGACGGTCGATACCAACGCGCCGACGGTGTCGAAGGAGTGAGCGGCCCGCTCGCGGGAGTTGGGAACCGACTTCAGCGTCAAGGCCAGGGCTACGACGACCAGGACCACGGGCAGGGCGAACAGCCAGCGCCAGTCCGCGACGTCGACGAGGAGGGCGGAGAGGAACATGCCGAGGATACCGCCGCCGCCGGCGACACCTGTCCACACACCGATCGCCTTTCCGCGCTGCTCTTCGGGGAAGGTGGAGGTGATGACAGCAAGAGTGATGGGCATGATCATCGCCGCGCCGATGCCGCTTGCCACCCGTGCCGACAGCATTACCGCAACCGACGGGGCCAGCGCCGCCGCGACATTCGAGGTGCCGAAGATGAGCAGCCCGGTAAGCAGCATGGGCTTGCGGCCCAGGCGGTCACCGATAGCGCCGAGCGGCAGCAGTAGCGCGGCCAGGGCGAGGGTGTAGATATTGATGATCCACAGCACTGCGTTCTGTGAGGCGCTGAATTCGACGGCCATATGAGTCTGGGCGACGTTCAGACCGGAAACCGAAGCGATGACGGCCATCAGTGCGATGGAGACGGCGATCAGGATCGTGCGCAGCTCACGCGCATCCGGAACACCCCCGCCGCCGTCGGCGGCCGCCACCTGTGAAAGCTGGTTGGTCATGGATTCCTCTCGAAAATGGGCATGGAGAATCAGCGCCGGAGCATGGCCGGTCGTTGAGTGAACGGAGGTGGGAGGCCCGGCGACTACGCGCGCTGCTCAGTGCGGGCAGAGGGCCAGCGCGGGTTCGGGCATCAGGGGGTGGTGTTTTCGCCCTGCGCTGCGGCCAGCGCCGCGTCGGTATCGGCAGCGGCCAAGAGGGCGTTGATATGGGCGCCGGCTGCGGCCGAGGCACCCACCTGGGCGCTCAGGTCCGTGGCGTTGCCGGCGACCCACACGCCTGGCACCTCGGTGGTGCCCGCCATGCCGGAGGCAAAGCGGCGACCCATGTTGTCGGGCAGGTCTTCCATCGGCAGCCTCAGCCCATCCAGCCCCTCGGTACGAGCCTGCATGTACGTGGCGACCGCGAGGACACGGCGAGCGATGAGCTGTCCGTCGGCCAAACGCACACCCGCGAGCGTGCCGTCCTCGGCAGCAACGATCTGGTCCACCTGGGTGTCGATGACGCGGATGCCTCGGGCGGCGAAACGCGCGCGGGTGGCCTCATCCACTTCGGTGCCGCTAGCGAAATAGATCAAATCGTCGGTCAACTGACGGAACAGCAACGCGTGGTGGATCGAATTGTGGCCGCTGGCGAGGACACCGATCGGCTCATCGCGCACCTCCCAACCGTGGCAATACGGGCAGTGCACCACAGCGTGCCCCCAATGCCGCGCCAAGCCGGGCACATCGGGCAACACATCGCGCAGACCGGTGGCCACCAGCACACGGCGTGCTGTCAGGGTGCGGCCGTCAACGAGAGTGACGGTGAAACGCAGGTCTCCCTCGACCGATGAGTCCGCAGGCTCGGCGGAGCTCACCGCACCGACGACGACCCGTCCGCCGTAGTCGCGCACCTGTGCCCGGCCCCGCTCGAGAAGTTCGGTGGGCGGCATGCCATCCAGCCCGATGAAGCCGCGTACGGCCTCGGCGAGCGCGTTGCGGGGACTGCCGCTGTCGATCACGACAACCGAGCGGCGGGAACGGGCGAGCATCAGCGCACCGTTCAAACCCGCAGGTCCCCCGCCGATCACCACGACGTCGACGGTCTCATCGGGCAGTGTGTCGGTCGCGTACACGGGAATCGGCTCAGCCATATCCTCATAGCCCTTCGTGAGTAGCCCAGCCGTTCTGGACACCTGTCGGCGACCATAACCCCGTCTTGCATCACTGGCATACAATCTTGCCTATGACGCAAACAGATGGCGAGTTGGACAGCCTCGTACGCAAACGCATCCGAGCCCTACGCGTGGCACAAGGCTGGTCCCTGGAGGAGCTGGCAACCCGTGCTCATGTCAGTCAGTCCACCCTTTCGCGTATCGAGAACGGTCAACGCCGCCTCGCGCTCGATCAGCTGGTCACTCTCGCTCGCGCTCTGGACACATCCCTGGACCAGCTGGTGGAGACCGCCGCCGACGATGTCGTCGTCAGCCCGATGATCGACGCGGCGCACGGGCTGATGCGCTGGCCGATGAAGGGCGAGCCCGGCATGAGCGTCGTGCGCCAGCGGATGACCGAACCGCCACCGGACAACCCCGCACGCATGCGCGCACACCCCGGCCGGGAGTGGCTCGTCGTCCTGTCCGGTACCGCGATCCTCATGTTGGGCCACCGACGCTTCCGCGTCGAGACGAACCAGGCCGCCGAGTTCCCCACCATGCTCCCGCACGCCATCGGCGCCGAGGGCGGCCCGTGCGAAATCTTGGGCATCTTCGACCGCGACGCCCAACGCGGCCACCGGCGCGACAACAGCAGCGTGCCTGCCGAATGCGACTACATGTCGGATGGCGCCTGCACGTGACCCGCCGCCGCCATGTCGAGTGAATCAGCTACTGGCACAACCTGTTTCAACATCAGGTGGCGTTTATTCCCATGTCGCGATGCCCGTTCGGCAGGAGGTCCCGTTCCGTACGAGGATCACGGGATGACTGACCTGCGATGCGAAGATGTCCCGCTGAGATGCAGGTCTGGATCGACGTGCAGAGAAAGCACTTCACTACTGCAGATCTCGAACCGGGGCCCTGGACGATCCGCGGGTGAAGAACACAACAAGGGTTACCCGATCGGGGTCGGCTGGGCTGGTGCGCTGGGCGGGTGCCGGGATCCCTGTGCCCGCACACATTCCAGGCGACCTGCTCGCAAAGCGATCACGTGACCGCCTAGGCGGGCTACTTCCCCCAACGAGGGCTCACCGGCGCACCCCTAGCCTCCCGCTCGATTTCAGACGACAGGCCGCGACACCGATCTTTAACACAGACCCTACTGCCAGCAAGTCTCCGGACTGCCACGCAACGCACGCCCGTTCTACGTGCGGTTCGTAGTTCGAACAAACTCTTGGCCGCCCTCCGCGCCGAGCCTACCCCGCGTGGTTAGCTATTCGTTTGCTGATCGCTGAAACTTCCCCGCGTGTCGTACTCCGACACGCCGACGGCCAAGCGACGGCACGGCGAGCGTCGACATGTAATCACCTGAGCATCGACAACTCCATGAAGCAGCCCAGTGGAGAAAACCGGTACCCACAAGACCACGCCCGATCACGGCAAGATGAGCCAAAGACGCAATGCGAATCCGCTGGTGGACAGCTCGCGTGGACGCTGTCAGTGCCTTCGTTGTGTGACCGTTTTTGTGACCGTTTTGAGCGTGACACGCCGGTATCCCGAGGTGATTTCCGGTGACGACAGCGGCCCCACCTCGGAGGTCTCCGAGACGGGGCCGCACGTGAAAAGCGCTGCTATGAGCTACTTTTCAATCACTCGTCATCACTTGCTGTGCGCAGCCTTGAACTCGCGACGACGCCGGTGCAGGATCGGCTCGGTGTAGCCGTTGGGCTGCTTGGTGCCTTCCAGGACCAGTTCCTTGGCGGCCTGGAACGCGATCGAGGCGTCGAAGTTCGGTGCCATCGGGCGGTAGTTCTTGTCGCCGGCGTTCTGGCGGTCGACCACGGGGGCCATCCGCTCGAGGCTGGCGATCACGTCGGCCTCGGAGACGATGCCGTGGCGCAGCCAGTTGGCGACCAGCTGGCTCGAGATGCGCAGGGTGGCACGGTCTTCCATCAGGCCGATGTCGTTGATGTCGGGCACCTTGGAGCAGCCGACGCCGTGGTCGATCCAGCGCACGACGTAGCCCAGGATGCCCTGGGAGTTGTTGTCGAGCTCCTGGCGCTTCTCCTCGTCGGACCAGTCGGTGGACTGGGCCAGCGGGATCTCGAGGATCTGGTCGACGGTGGCGCGGGGGCCGCCCTTGGCGATCTCGGACTGGCGCTTGAACACGTCCACCTGGTGGTAGTGGGTGGCGTGCAGGGTGGCGGCGGTCGGCGAGGGCACCCATGCGGTGTTGGCGCCGGCCTTGGGGTGGCCGATCTTCTGCTCGAGCATGCCTGCCATCAGGTCGGGCATGGCCCACATGCCCTTGCCGATCTGGGCCTTGCCGGGCAGGCCCTTGGCCAGGCCGGTGTCGACGTTCCAGTCCTCGTAGGAGGTGATCCAGGTCTGGGTCTTCATCTCGGCCTTGCGGACCATCGGCCCGGCCTCCATGGAGGTGTGGATCTCGTCGCCGGTGCGGTCGAGGAAGCCGGTGTTGATGAACACCACGCGGTCCTTGGCGGCCTCGATCGACGCGGCGAGGTTGACCGTGGTGCGGCGCTCCTCGTCCATGATGCCGACCTTGAGGGTGTTGCGGGTCAGACCGAGGACGTCCTCGATCCGGCCGAACAGCTCGTTGGTGAACGCGGCCTCGTCGGGGCCGTGCATCTTCGGCTTCACGATGTAGACCGAGCCGGTGCGGGTGTTGGCCAGCTCGGCGGTGCCGTTGAGCGAGTGCACGGCGATCAGCGAGGTGATCAGGCCGTCCATGATGCCCTCGGGCACCTCGTTGCCCTCGGCGTCGATGATGGCGTCGGAGGTCATCAGGTGGCCGACGTTGCGCACGAACAGCAGCGAGCGACCGTGCAGCACCAGCTCGGAACCGTCGAGCGCGGTGAACACGCGGTCGGGGTTCATGGTGCGGGTGAAGGTCTTGCCGTTCTTGGTGACCTCTTCGGCGAGGGTGCCCTTCATCAGGCCCAGCCAGTTGCGGTAACAGACGACCTTGTCCTCGGCGTCGACCGCGGCGACCGAGTCCTCGAAGTCCATGATCGTGGTGAGCGCGGACTCGAGCACGATGTCCTTGACGCCCGCGGAGTCGGTGGAACCGATGGGCGAGTTCGGATCGATCTGGATCTCGATGTGCAGGCCGTTGTGCTTGAGCAGCACCGAGGTCGGCGCCTCGGGGTCACCGAGGTAGCCGACCAGCTGCGACGGATCGGCCAGGCCGATGTCGGTGCCGTCTTCCAGGCCGACCTCGAGCTCACCGTCGACGATCTTGTAGTACGACGAACCGATGTGCGAACCGGTGATGAGGGTGACGGCGTCGTCGAGGAAGTTACGGCCCCACTCGATGACCTTGTCGCCGCGCACGCGGTTGTAACCGGTGCCCTTCTCGGCGCCGTTGGCCTCGGAGATGGCGTCGGTGCCGTAGAGCGCGTCGTAGAGCGAACCCCAGCGCGCGTTGGCGGCGTTGATCGCGAAACGCGCGTTCATCACCGGAACCACCAGCTGCGGGCCTGCGGTGGTGGCGATCTCGGCGTCGACGTTGCCGGTGCCGATCTGGAACGGCGCGGGCTCGGGGCGCAGGTACCCGATCTCGGCGAGGAACTTCTTGTAGGCGGCCTTGTCGTAGCCGGCGCCGGGGTTCTCGCCGTGCCAGGCGTCGAGCTTGCCCTGGATCTCGTCGCGTTCGGCCAGCAGGGCACGGTTGCGCGGCGCGAGGTCGTTGATGACCTGTTCGGCGCCTGCCCAGAACGCGGCGGAATCTACGCCGGTACCGGGAAGCGCCTCGTTCTCGATGAAATCGTGGAGAACGCTCGCCACCTGGAGCCCGCCGACCTGAATCCGCTCTGTCATCTACTGCCTCACTTCGGTTGAAAACCGGCTGGAAAAAGTCGATGTCATGTTACCCGTGGGTATTGCCGACATCGCGTGTGGGTGGAACGCCCGGCGGGCGTCACGCATTCCGCCACGCCGAATCGTCGGGTGCCGACGGCTGGGCGTGGCGAACCACTTCTCGATTGTAGGTTCCCGTCGACGGCCGTCGTACGGGCTCGAACACGGGCGCAGCAACCACCGGATGTCCACAAAAGGACGAGGTGGAGGAACTAGCCTTCGTCGCATGGGTGCCCCCAGCAATCCCGGCGACAACAGCACACCTGTCGGGGCGACGCAGGTGCCGTTGCACCCGGTGGCCGACAAGCGGTCGGTGAACAAGCCCGTGTTCCTCACCGCCGCCGGGCTCGTGCTGGCCTTCGCGGTCTGGGCGCTGGCCTCACCGGCGAGTGCCGAAAGCGTCGTCGGCGAGGTGAAGACCTTCATCTCCACCTGGTTCGGCTGGTGGTATTTCGTGCTGGCCACCGTGATCCTCGGGCTCGTCGTGTTCCTCGGTGCGGGCCGCTACGGCCGGTATCGCCTCGGTCCGGAGGAGTCGCGCCCGGAATACAGCCTGTTCTCCTGGACGTCGATGTTGTTCGCCGCGGGCATCGGTATCGACCTGATGTTCTTCTCCGTCGCCGAACCGGTCTACAACTACCTGCACCCGCCGGAGGGACCCGCCCAGACCGATCACACCGCCCGCGAGGCGGTGACCTGGACGATTTTCCATTACGGCATCACCGGGTGGGCGATGTACGCGCTGATGGGCGGGGCGCTGGCGTATTTCGCGTTCCGGCACAACCTGCCGCTGACGATTCGCGCCGCTCTCTACCCGATCTTCGGCAAGCGGGTGCACGGGCGCTGGGGTGACGCCATCGATGTGGCGGCGGTGCTCGGCACCATCTTCGGTATCGCCACCTCGCTCGGCATCGGCATCGTCCAGCTCAACTACGGTCTGCACGAACTGTTCGGCGTCCCGCAGGGCAAGGCGGCCCAGATCGGTTTGATCGCGTTGTCGGTGGCCATCACCACCATTTCCGCGACCACCGGGGTCGACAAGGGCATCCGGCGCTTGTCCGAACTCAATGTCATCATGGCCATCGCCCTGCTGATCTACATCCTGGTGGCCGGTCGCACGTCGTTCCTGCTCAACGGGCTCACCCAGAACGCGGGCGACTACCTGTCGACGTTTCTGGACCGCACGCTGAACACCTTTGCCTGGGAACGCAATCCGGAGACGGCGAATCAGCCGTCGACGTGGCTCGACAGCTGGACACTGTTCTTCTGGGCGTGGTGGGTGGCCTGGGCGCCGTTCGTCGGACTGTTCCTCGCGCGCATTTCGCGCGGACGCACCCTGCGCCAGTTCATCTTCGGTGTGCTCGTCGTGCCGTTCAGCTTCACCCTGCTGTGGATCTCGGTGTTCGGCAACAGCGCCTTGCAGGTGGCGCGCGACGACCAGCAGTTCGCCGAACAGACCGCGGCCCGAGCCGAATTGGGTTTCTACTCGCTACTCGAGCAGTACCCCGGGGCCACTTTCCTGCTCGGCATCGCCACCATCACCGGGCTGCTGTTCTACGTGACGAGCGCCGATTCCGGTTCGCTCGTGATGGGCAATTTCACCTCGAAACTGCCCGACCCGATGGCGGATTGCGCGCGTGGCACCCGGATCTTCTGGTCGGCCGCGATCGGTCTGCTCACGCTGTCGATGCTGTTCGCGGGGGCGGGCGGATCGATCATCACCCTGCAGAACGCGACGATCATCATGGGCCTGCCGTTCTCGTTCGTGCTGGCGCTGATCGGGATCGCCATGCTGCGCGCGGTGCGCAACGAGTCGTTCAAGATCGACAGCTACCGGGCGGCGCTGCCCAATGCCATCGCGGCCGGGCGCGGACCGAGCGAGCACGGCAGCTGGCGGCGCAGGCTGCTGGCCACCGTCCACTACCCCGGCCCGGCCTCGACCCGGAAGTTCTTGAACAACACCGTGATTCCGGCCATGCGTGAGGTTTCCGAGGAGCTGGCCAGGATGGGACTCACCGCGCACGTCGACGAATCGGGCACCCACGAGGGGCTGCCGTATCCGAGGCTGATCGTCGATCAGGGGACCGAGACCGGCTTCGAATATGGTGTGTGGCCGGTCTCGGCGCCCGCCCCCTCCTACGCGGTCCTGGCCCAGCGCTCCGGTGACCGCTATTTCCGCTGCGAGGTGTATCTGGCCGAGGGCTCGCAGGGGTACGCCCTCAACGGATACAGCCGTGAGCAGGTGATCGGCGACATCCTCGACCAGTACGAACGTCATCTCGGTTATCTCTATCTGCGCCGCTCCGCCACCGATCACCACGAACCCGAAGCCGTCGACACCGACGAATCGTGAAGGGACAACCATGAGCCAGACCCTCTACATCGATGGCACCTGGCGCGCGGCCGCGTCCGGGCTGACCCGCGAGATCCGCTGTCCGGCGGACAATTCCGTGGTCGGCACCGTCGCCGAGGCGGGCGCGGAGGACACCGAGGCCGCCATCGCCGCCGCCCGGCGCGCCTTCGACGACGGACCGTGGCGCAGCACCACTGCCGGTGAACGCGGCGATCTGCTGCTCGACATCGCCGACGCGATCGAGGGCAGACGCGAGCAGTTCGTGGGCGCCGAGACCTTGGACACTGGCAAACGCCCCTACGAGTCCGAGATCGACATGACCGACATCGAGAACTGCTTCCGGTACTTCGGCAAGCTCGCCGCCGAGGATGCGGGCCGGGTGGTCGACGCGGGCAATGCCGATATCGACTCGCGCATCGTCTACGAACCGGTCGGGGTGTGCGGGCTCATCACGCCGTGGAACTATCCGCTGCTGCAGGCCGCGTGGAAGGTGGCACCGGCGCTGGCCGCGGGCAACACCTTCGTGCTCAAGCCCGCCGAACTCACCCCGCACACCGCGATCCTGCTGATGACCGTCCTCGACGACCTCGGGGTGCCGCCGGGCGTGGCCAATCTCGTTCTCGGCGCCGGTCCGACCGCGGGCGCTCCCCTGTCGGCCCATCCCGATGTGGACCTCGTCTCCTTCACCGGCGGGCTGTCCACGGGCCGGGTCATCGCCCGCGAGGCAGCGGCGACGGTGAAGAAAGTGGCCCTCGAGCTGGGCGGCAAGAACCCGAACATCATCTTCGCCGACGCCTGCGACACCGACGAACGCCTCAGTGCCTGCGTCGACAACGCCCTCAACGCCGCGTTCCTGCACTCCGGCCAGGTGTGCTCGGCCGGGGCGCGGCTGGTGATCGAGGAGTCGGCGCACGACCGGTTCGTCGACGAGCTGGTCCGCCGCGCCCGCCGGATCCGCCTCGGGCTGCCGTTCGCCGACGGCACCGAGACCGGTCCGCTGATCTCGTCGGCGCACCGCGACAAGGTGCACGCCTATGTGGAACAGGCCCGCGCGGATGGGGCCGATATCCGCACCGGCGGTACCTTCGCCGTCGGCGACCAGGGCTCCGGCAATCTCGACGACGGCTGGTTCTACCTGCCGACCGTCATCGATCGCGCGAACCGCACCATGGCGTGCGTGCACGACGAGGCATTCGGCCCGACGGTCACGGTCGAGACGTTCACCACCGAGGAAGAGGCGATCTCCATCGCCAACGACACCGAGTACGGCCTGGCGGGCGCGGTGTGGTCCAGCGATTCCGCGCGGGCGCGGCGAGTGGCGGCCCGGGTGCGCGCGGGGACGGTGTGGGTCAACGACTTCGGGCCGTATCTGCCGCAGGCGGAGTGGGGCGGGTTCGGCCGCTCAGGTGTCGGCCGTGAACTCGGTCCGTCCGGGTTGCACGAGTATCGCGAGGCTAAGCACGTGTACGAGAACCTCCGGCCGGCGGTCACCGGCTGGTTCGAGCTGCGGGAGGACCAGCGGTGAATACCTACGACTATGTGATCGTCGGCGCCGGTTCGGCCGGCGCGGCGGTGGCCGCTCGCCTCTCGGAGGACCCGTCGGTGACGGTGTGCCTGCTCGAGGCAGGTCCGTCCGATGTGGACGACCCGGCGATCCTTCGCCTGGATCGCTGGATGGAACTGCTGGAATCGGGTTACGACTGGGACTATCCGATCGAGCCGCAGGAGAACGGCAATTCGTTCATGCGCCATGCCAGGGCCAAGGTGCTCGGTGGCTGTTCGTCGCACAACAGCTGCATCGCGTTCTGGGCGCCGCGCGAGGACCTGGACAGCTGGGAACGCGAGCACGGCGCGACCGGTTGGGGCGCGGACTCGGTGTACCGGCTCTACAGCCGGATCGAAACCAACGATGCTCCCGGCGAGCACCACGGGCGCAGCGGCCCGGTGAACATCATGACGGTGCCACCGAACGACCCCTGCGGTGTGGCGGTGCTCGACGCCTGCGCGGAGGTCGGGATTCCGCGTGCGGAGTTCAATGCTGATCGCACGGTTGTCAACGGCGCCAACTTCTTCCAGATCAACAGCCGCACCGACGGCACCCGTTCCTCGTCGTCGGTGAGCTACCTGCACCCGATCCTGGACCGGCCGAATCTCACCATCCGGACGGGTGCGTGGGCCAAGCGGATCCTCATCGAGGACGGGCGCGCGGTCGGTGTGGAGTACACCGACAACGCCTTCGGGCGGGCCACCCGGGTCACCGCCGAGCGGGAGGTGATCGTCTCGGCCGGGGCCATCGATTCGCCGAAGCTGCTGATGCTCTCGGGTATCGGTCCGGCGGATCATCTGCGCGAGAACGGAATCGACGTCGTGGTCGACTCCCCCGGCGTCGGTGCGCACCTGCAGGACCACCCCGAGGGGGTGATCGGGTTCGAGACGAAACAGCCGATGGTGCGCAGTTCGACGCAATGGTGGGAGGCGGGCATCTTCACCACCACCGTCGACGGGCTCGACCGGCCCGACCTGATGATGCACTACGGCAGCGTCCCCTTCGACATGCATACCCTGCGCCAGGGTTACCCGACGGCCGAGAACACCTTCTGCCTCACCCCCAATGTCACCCACGCCCGTTCGCGCGGCACCGTGCGGTTGCGCTCGCGCGATTTCCGCGACAAGCCGCGCGTGGACCCGCGCTACTTCACCGACGCCGAGGGCCACGACATGCGGGTGATGATCGCCGGCCTGCGCAAGGCCCGCGAGATCGCTTCCGCCGCAGCGCTTTCGGAATGGGTGGAACGCGAACTGTATCCGGGTCCGCAGGCCGAGACCGATGCCGAACTGGCCGACTACATCCGCCGCACCCACAACACCGTGTACCACCCCGTCGGCACCGTGCGGATGGGCGCACCGGACGATCCGATGAGCCCGCTCGACCCGGAACTGCGAGTCAAGGGCATCGAGGGACTGCGTGTGGCCGACGCGTCGGTGTTCCCGGCCCACACCACGGTGAATCCGAACATCACCGTCATGCTGGTCGGCGAACGCTGCGCGGAGCTGGTGGCCGCCGACCGAAAGTAGTTCACCCGCAGTCCACTCGCCGCACTTCGGTGGTTGCGGCGGTGACGACCGCGCCCGCCCGATTGCGCGGGCGTAGTTCGGCGAGTGGCCGGCCGTCACGGTCCACGAGCGTCGAGCGGGGCTCGTCCTCGGCGAAGGCATGACTCTCCCCCCACTGCCGCAGCGCGACGACGACGGTGAACAGGTCCCGCCCCGCCGGCGTCAACTCGTAGACGTACCGTTTGCCGCTCGCGGTCGCGCTGGTGCCGAGGATGCCCTCGTCGACGAGTCGGCGGAGGCGGTCGGCGAGGATGTTGCGCGCGATCCCGAGCCGCTGCCGCAACTCGGTGAACGACGCCGGTCCGTCCATGGCGTCCCGCACGATGAGCAGACTCCACCGATCACCCACCAGGTCGACAGTTCGCGCCACCGGGCAGGTGGCATCGGTCCATTCGCGGTCGGCACGGACCGTCGGAGCCATGGGCCACCTCCTAATAGGTTGCAATTCGAAACCATTATTGCCTACCTTTGATTTGGTTTCATTTTGCTACTCTTTGGAGGTCCGGTGGGTACACGACTGACGCGAGCACAACGGGTGATGCTGGCGGTGGTGTGCGCCGCGGCAGTCTCCACGATCTACGCGATCCAGCCGGTTCTCACAGTGGCGGGTGCGGAATTGGGGTTGTCGCCGCAGTCGTCCGGCGTCCTCATCGCCGCCGGGCAGATCGGGTATTTCGCCGGACTGATTCTGCTGGTCCCACTCGGTGACCTGGTGAACCGCCGTCGGCTCATCGGCGGCATGCTCGCGCTCACCTCGGTCGGGGCCGCGATCACCGCCGTCGCGCCCACCGGTGTCGTCGCGGTCGCCGGGCTCGCGGTCGCCGGGGTGTTCGCGGTCGTCGTCCAGGTGACCGTGGCATATGTCGCCGCCGTTTCCGCACCCCGTGAACGGGGCCGCAATATCGGCGCCGTCACCTCCGGTGTGGTGATCGGCATCCTCGGGGTCCGAGTCGTCGCGGGTCTGCTGGGTGACACGCTCGGCTGGCGGGCGGCCTATGCGGCGCTCGCGGTGCTCTGCGCGACGCTCGCCGTCCTCACCCGGAAGGTTTTGAGTCCGGACGTCAGAACCCGCGACGATCGGTACACCCAGGTGCTGCGGTCCACGGGACGGCTGGTGACCACGGACCGGCTGTTTCTGAGCCGGGGATCGATCACCTTCTTCGTCTTCGCGTCCTTCGGATCGCTGTGGAGCGGCCTCGCGCTCCCCCTCGCCGCGCACCCCTGGTCGTTGGGCACGACCGAGATCGGGCTGTTCGGGTTGTTCGGTCTCGCGGGCGCCCTCGGCGCGGGCCGGGCCGGCCGGTGGGCCGATTCCGGTCACGCGCAGCGGGTCACCGGCTCGGCCCTGCTGGTGCTCGCCGTGTCCTGGTTGTTCATCGCGCGGACCGGGACAGCGGTACTGCTCGTCGTCGGCATCGTGCTGCTCGATTTCGCCGTCCAGGCTGTGCACGTGAGCAGTCAGCATGTGCTGACCACCGCACATCCCGACCGCGCGGGCAGCGTCATCGGTGCCTACATGGCCTTCTACTCACTGGGCTCCGCGCTCGGCGCGGTCACCACGACGTGGGCTTACACCGTGTGGGGATGGTGGGCGTCCTGCCTGTTCGGCGCGCTCTACGCCCTGGCCGGGTTCGCCGTGTGGGCGGCGGCCCAGCTCTCACGCGTCGGCGTCACGGCCACGCCGGAATCACCCTTGGTGCCGGTGGGATGCGCTGTCGCCCACCGAAAATAAATGAGCCGACATTCCGGACACGGTGTGTCACCATGATTCTCACGACGGTGTATCGCGTCAGGCGAGACCGGCAGAGCACGTAGAGAGGAGGAGACGACCGTGAAACCAGCTGTACGACAGCATGATTCGAAGCCCGGATACCAGAGCACCGGCCACCGCGGCGCCGAGATGCGCGAAGCCGGTCGTCTCCCCATCGCGCACTGAGCGCACCCCACCTCTCCCTTCCGCTCGCTTCTTCGAAACATGGTGATTCCGATGATGATTCGTCATGCCGTCGTCCCGACGGCTCCCGCCGCCGACAACTGGATACACAGCCGCGTGCTGGTGCTCAACGCCAGCTACGAGGCGCTCGACGAGATCACCGCCGATCGCGCGGTGACACTGCTGCTCAGCGGCGCCGCCGAATCGGTCATCGACCGGGTACCGCGCTTCCCGATCCGCTCCCAGCGGCTCGAGGTGGCGTTGCCGGAGACCATCCGGTTGCTGCGCTACGTGTACCTGGCGCATGTGCGGCCGGTCGGCGAGGACAGCCGCGCCACCCTGGCCGGTGTGCTGCGCCGCGACAAGCACCGCTGCGGCTACTGCGCGAACTGGGCGGCCACCGTCGACCACATTCGCCCGCGCAGCCGAGGCGGCCCCAACACCTGGGGCAACCTCGTGGCCTGCTGCGCACCCTGCAATACGACCAAGGCCGACCGCACCCCAGAAGAGGCGGGGATGCGGTTGCTGTGGGAGCCCAAGGCACCCGACCCGCTCGCCCGCACACAGCGCCGGATCTGGAAGGAGTACGCGCCGTGACCACCGCATTGACCGACCTGCTCACCCTGTCCGATTCCGGGCGGTGGCATCGTGCCGCCTGCCGGGGCGACCCCAACCACGAGGCGTGGTTTCCGTACCCGTCGCAGGATTTCGACTACGCCCGCCGCATCTGCGCCGGTTGCCCGTTGCTCGCGGGGTGCACCGAGTACGCGGCGCGGACCGGTCAGTCCGGGGTGTGGGGTGGTCGTGAATACGACCGCGGCCGCGTGATCCGCGAATGACCGACCGGGGGCCGGGCGTCGACCACGACGCCCGACCGCCGGCTGTGAGCTGCGACGATGCGCCGGGGGATGCGCGGTGCGCCGCCCCGGCAACGAGTCCTTAAACTTGCCGCGTGGGTACACATCGCAGCGGGACCAGATCTCGACGTATCAGCAAAGGTCCGGTTATCGCGGCATCGGTGCTCGTGCTCGTACTCGTGGCCGTGTTCGCCTGGTTCCAGCTGCGCGATCGTGCCGCCGAATCCGATGTGGCCGCCGCGGCGGAATGTGTGGAGGGGCCCGCCGCCCTCGATGTCACCGTCGACCCGGCCGTGGCCGGTCCGGTGCGTGCGGCCGCGGAACGGTTCAACGCGACCAAGCCACGCGTGCGTGACCACTGCGCGCGCGTCGAGGTGACGGCCCGGCCCTCGGCGGCGCTCGGCGGCGCGCTCGCCGACACCAGCACCTGGGAACCCGGTCTCGGCCCGAAGCCCGGGCTGTGGATCGCCGACTCGAGCCGCTCGATCGAGCTGGTCCGAGTGCCCGGCTTGATCGAGGGCACCCCGGCCTCCATCGCGACCAGTCCCATCGTGCTCGCGGTGCCCGATCCGCTGCGGCAGGCACTCGAACAGCACCAGATCACCTGGGCCGACCTGCCCCGATTGCAGCAGGGTTCGCTCGACGAGATCGGGTTGACCGGCTGGGGTGGGCTGCGGATGGCGCTGCCCCCGGGTGACGCGACCACCGCGGCCGCCGCCGCGATCGGGTCTGCGGTGTCGGGCACCGACCCGCTCACCGAGCAGGCCGCCGCGTCCGGGCAGGTGGTCGCCGCCATTTCGGGACTCGCCGCCGCCGCCGAGAAACCGGCCGACCTGACTACGGCGATGGCCGCGATCAGCGCGGATCCGGCCGCGAACGAGATCCACGCGGTGGCCGCTACCGCTCAGCAACTGAGGACCGGTGGGCTCACCGCGTTCCGTCCGGCGGGCACCGCTCCGCTGGCGGACTATCCGGCGGCGGTGCTGTCGGGTCCGTGGGTCGACAAGATCCAGAACCTCATCGCCTCGCGCTTCATCGACTTCCTGCGGGCTCCCGAGCAGGCGGCCGCTTTCGCCGCCGACGGTTTCGGCCCGGCCATCGGTTCCGCGCCCGCCAATCCTGGCAAGGCGGCGCTCGAGAAGGTGCGCGCCACCATCGACAACCCGGTGCTCGGTGTGAATGCGACTGTGCTGCTCGATGTCTCGTCGTCGATGGGCACCACCGACGGCTCGATGACGCGCCTCGCCACCTCGGGCGCCGCGCTCGCCTCGACCCTGCAGGTGATGCCGCCCGACTTCGGGCTCGGCCTGTGGACGTTCGGCAAGAATCTCGATGGAACCAATCCGTACCAGGTGAATGTGGCTACCGGCCTGCTCACCGACACCCAGCGTAATGCCGTGGGATCGGCGGTGACCTCACTGAAGCCGAGCACGGTGAGTACCGACCAGGCTTATCCGAGTCTGCTCGCCGCCTATCGCGCGGCGGTAGCGAACTACTCCCCCGGCCGCACCAATTCGATTCTGCTCATCACCGACGGACCGGACGACGATTCCTCGCTGACCGGCGCCGACCTGCTCGCCCAGATCGCGGCGGCCAACCAGTCGGGTAAGCCGGTGCGGGTGGACGTCATCGTGGTCGGTGGCGAAGGCACCCAGACCTTGCAGGAGCTGTCCGCGCAGACGGGCGGCACCTATACCCGGATGCCGACCAGCAACGATATCGGCTTCGGAACGGCCGTGGTCAAGGCGTTGACCACCCCGTAGTCAGTCGCCCCAGAGGGCCCGTAATGGGTCGAGTGCCTCGTCGACATAGGCGGCGACGGGTCGGTCACCGCCGTCGAGGAACCACTGTTCCAAGGCGGCGAGGTAGCCGAAGATGAGCGCGTTGGTCGCCACCTTGGCCTGCGCCTCGGAGAAACGGCCTGTCGAGGCGAGCAGCGGTGACAGCCGCTGGCTCGTGCGGTCGGCCGAGGCGTAGGCCGCGCGCCGAACCGACGGTTCGGTGAAGTGATAGCGCAGGCTGCGCCGCCACGGACCGGGTTCGGAGCCAGATTCGTTCGTGCCCGTGTCGTACTCGCGCACGGATCGGATGAGGCTGCCGATCGGATCGTGCGGGTCGACCACCTTCGCGAGCTGTTCGTCGCTGAGGTTGTCGAACTCGTCGGCGACGATGATGCCCTCCTTGGTGCCGAAGAGCCGGTAGACCGTCGAGGGTGAGACCTCGGCCGCGGCGGCGATCTCCTCGATGGTGACCGCGGCGAAGCCCTTCGCGTCGAACAGGTCGAGCGCGCGTTCCTGAACGGTGTGCATGGCGTTGAGCCGCCAGCGTTCGCGTAGTCCAGCCATGTGGCCAGGTTATCAGGAAGTCACTATCTGCTGACTGCCACTTTCATTCAGACATTGACTGTCTGTAAGGACGCTCGTACAGTCGCTGTCTAGAGACAGTGACTTTCTGAATCGAGTGTGCGATGACGATGACAATCGAACGGGGCGGGGCGGAGCCGCCGCCGAGCCTGGCGAGTTCGGTCCGCCCCTATGCCCCCGGGTTCGCCGCCGTGATGATCGCGCAGGTCATCGGCTCGCTCGCCGGGTTGGCGCCGTTGCTCGCGGTGGTCGAGGTGGGCCGGGTGCTCTTGTCGGCCGGGCCGGTGGATCACGACCATGTGTGGCTCGCGGTGCTGGTCGGGGCGGTCGGTCTGCTGGTGCGGCTGGTGTTCACCGGTACGGCGGCCGGGCTCGGCCATGTTCTCGACGGCCGGGTACAGCTGGGGTTCCGGCGCCGGCTCGCCGCCCAGCTGGGGCGCGTGCCGATCGGCTGGTTCTCGGGCCGCCGAACCGGTGAGCTGGCCAAGGTGGTCGGCGACGACGTGAGCGCGGTGCATCCGGTGCTCGCGCACGCGCCGGGTGAGCTGGTGTCGGCATTCGTGGTGCCATTGGTTTCGCTGGCGTATCTGTGCACGGTGGACTGGCAGCTCACGCTCATCACACTCGTCCCGGTCCTGCTCGCACTGCTGCACGTGCCGCTGCTCCTGCTGCCGGCGAGGGAACGCGAACAGCGGGAGTTCGACGCCGCGATGGGTCGCATCGCCGATGCGGTGGTGGAGTTCGTGCAGGGCATCGCGGTGGTCAAGGCCTTCGGCGATGGCGATCGGGCACATCGGCGATTCCGCACGGCCGCAGACGAATTCGCCGATACATTCCTGCGTTTCGTCCGCGGTCTCGCCCCGGTGGCAGCCGGGATGCAGCTGGCGTTGTCGCCGCCGTTCGTGCTGCTGGTGATTCTGAGCGGTGGCACCTTCCTGCTGACCCGTGGCGAGCTGATCGCCGCCGATCTGCTGCCGTTCCTGCTGCTCGGGCTCGGCCTGACCGCGCCGGTCGCGGCGCTGCAACACGGTTTCGACGATCTGCAGGCGGCCGGTCACGCGATCGGCCGGATCAACGAGGTACTCGCCGTGCGGCCACTGCCCGAACCCGCACAACCCGTGGCACCGCGCGGGCACCGAGTCGAGCTGCGAGACGTGCGATTCGGCTACGACGACCGGGAGGTGCTGCGCGGGATCGATCTGGTCCTCGAGCCGGGTACCGTCACCGCACTGGTCGGACCGTCGGGCAGCGGCAAATCGACACTGGCGCAACTACTTCTGCGATTCTTCGACCCGAGTCACGGCAGCGTCGTCCTCGGTGGCGCCGATCTGCGTGACATCGGCAGCGATCGGCTCTACCGGTCGGTGTCGTTCGTCTTCCAGGATGTGCGACTGCTGCGCGCCTCGGTCGCCGACAATATCGCGCTCGCCGTGCCACACGCCGACCGTGAACGGGTGATCGAGGCCGCCCGGCTGGCCGGGATCCACGAACGGATCCTCGACCTGCCGCACGGGTACGACACCGTTCTCGGCGAACAGGCCGGACTCTCCGGCGGTGAGGCACAACGACTTTCGCTCGCCCGCGCCCTGCTGGCCGACACCCCTGTACTGGTGCTCGACGAGGCGACTGCCTTCGCCGACCCGCAGACCGAGCGGGCGTTACGCCAGGCCATGGCGAACCTGCGCGGTGACCGCACGGTGCTCGTCATCGCCCATCGACACGAAACCATCGCCGACGCCGACACGGTCGTCCTGCTGCGGGACGGCGTGATCGTCGAGCGCGGCGCACCCACCCGACTGCTGGCCGAGGGCGGCGCGTTCGCCGCGTTCTGGCGGGCCGAACAAGGAAGCGAGCTGTCATGATCCGCACACTGTTACGGGTGCTCGGTCATCAGTACGCGGGCCCGGTTCGCCGGACCGTGGTGTTGATGAGTGTCACCGCCGTGCTCGAAGGGTTGTCCTATCTGCTGCTCGTTCCCGTGTTGCGTGAGCTGTTCGGCAGCGAACCCGCGCGGGCCTGGCCGTGGCTGATCGGGTTCGGTTGCGCGGTCGCGGGGTACGCCGTGTTGCGTTATGTCAGCGATCTGTCGGGTTTCCGGTCGGGCACCACACTGCTGCGCGGGACCTACCACCGCGTCGGCGACCACCTGGCGCGGTTGCCGGTCGGCTGGTTCGGGCCGGACCGGGTGGGTGAGGTGTCGGTGCTGGCCAGCCGGGGTGTGCTCGAGGCGATGGGCGTGATCGCGCATCTGCTCAGCCCGTTCATCACCGCGACGCTGACGCCGGCGACCATCGTGGTGGTGATCGCGGTGTTCGATTGGCGGCTCGGACTGGCCGCGCTGGTCGCCGTCCCCCTGGTGGCCGTGGTGCAGATCCGGGCGAGTCGTGCACTGGCGGCCACCGATGCCGACCGGCACGCCCGCGACCACGAGGCTGCGGGCCGCGTGATCGAATATCTGCGGGCCCAGCCCGTGTTGCGCGCCGGTGGCCGAAGCACCGAACGGTTCGGTCTGCTCGACGACGCGCTGCGCGAGTTGCAGCGAGCCACTCATCGGTCGGTGCGCACCGCGCTGCCGGGGATGGTCGGTCTCACGCTCGTCGTCCAGACCGCATTCACCGTGCTGCTAGCGCTCGGCGCCTACCTCGCGCTCGGCGGACGGATCGGTGCGGCCGAGCTGCTGGCGATCTTGGTGCTCGCCGCCCGTTGCGCCGAACCGTTGCTGTCACTGGCCGATCTGGGTGGCAAGCTGCGTAGCGCACATTCCCAGCTCACCCGGCTGGACGACCTGCTCAGCACCGAACCGCTTCCCGAGCCGCGCGATCCGGTCCGCCCGAGCCGCCACGATCTGGAATTCGACGCCGTCGGCTTCGCGCGCGACGGTCGCACAGTGCTGGCCGGGCTGACATTCCAGGTGCCGCAGGGTCGGCGGTTCGCGATCGTCGGCCCCTCCGGCGCCGGGAAATCCACGGTGCTCCAATTGCTCGCCCGGTTCCACGATGTCGACGCGGGCGCGGTGCGTATCGGCGGTGTCGATGTACGCGACATCGACACCGCGACCCTGATGTCGTCCCTCGCGATCGTCTTCCAGGATGTGTACCTGTTCGACGGCACGATCGAGGACAACATTCGCCTCGGCCGCCCCGACGCCACCGACACCGAGGTGCGGGCGGCGGCGACCGCGGCCGGGCTGGACGAGGTGGTCGACCGGCTGCCCGGTGGCTGGTCGGCCGCCGTCGGCGAGGGCGGTGCGCTGCTGTCCGGTGGTGAGCGCCAACGTGTTTCGATCGCCCGCGCCCTCCTGAAGGACGCACCCATCGTGCTGCTCGACGAAGTCACCTCGGCACTCGACCCCACCAACGAAGCAGCCGTCCACCGTGGCATCGAACGCCTGATGGCCGGGCGAACCGTCATCGTCGTCGCCCACCGCCTGCGCACGGTCCGAACCGCCGACCGCGTCCTCTTCCTGGACAAGGGAAGTGTCGTGGAGCAGGGCACCCACCACGAACTCGTCGAAAAGGGCGGGCGCTACGCAGATTTCGTGGAGATCACCGACGCTGCGGTCACCACCAGTTGATGACCGCAGCAGTACCCAACCTGGCGTGGCAGAGGTGCCCCAGGGGTCAGCCTGGTGAAACCTCGACCAGCGCCCCGGATTCCATGGCCACCCAGAGGTGACCGGTGGAATCCACCGTGAGTCCGTGGGGCTCGGCGCCGGGGAGGGTGAGGTGGTCGATCTTGCCGTCGGTGTCGATCCGGCCCAGGTTCCCGCTGGCCCATTCGGTGAACCAGAGCGCGCCGTCGGGGCCCGTGACGATTGCGTGTGGGCGTGAATCACGGTCCGGCAGGGCGTATTCGGTGACGGTGCCCGCGCTGTCGATCCGGCCGATCGCGCCCACGCCGATCTCGGTGAACCACACCGCACCGTCCGGCCCGGAGGTGATGCCGACCGGCGCCGCCTCCTGGGTGGGCAGGGGGTGCAGGGTCACCGTGAGGGCGGTGTCGATGCGGCCGATCGCGTTGCCCTGGTTCACCGTGAACCACACCGCACCGTCGGAGCCCGCGGTGATCATCGACGGCATGCCGTCGACCGCGACCCCCTCGATCTTGCCGTCGCCCGCGATCCGGCCGACCCGACCGGCCTGCAATTCGGTGAACCACATGCCGCCGGGCCCAGCGCACACACCGTAGGGCCCGTCCATCGGCAGACTGCTCACCGCGCCGTCGAGGGTGATCCGGCCCAGCCTGCCACCGTGGAACTCGGTGAACCACAAAGCGTTATCGTTCCCCGCCACGATCACCGTGGGTTGGCCACCGACGGGGTCGAGGGCAAAGGTGTCGACCTGTCCCTCGGCATACCGCCCGATGGCACCCTGGGTCACCAATGTGAACCACAACGCGCCGTCCGGTCCGACGGTGACCCCGTACGGTGCTCCGGCTACCTCGATCTCGCGCACTATCTCGCCGATACTCAACGATTCGATCCCCTCCTGGTCATGGGAACATCCCGCCCCATCCGCCACCGTACCGACCGCGCCCACGCCGGGCAGCCCACCGGGTGCCCGAATTCGGGGCCGTGAACGAATCCGGGCCCCGCCGAACAGCATCGGCGGGGCCCGGATCAGCGGGGATCAGTCCTGATACGCGGCGAGCGGCGGGCAGGAGCACACGAGATTGCGGTCGCCGAACGCGCCATCGATGCGCCGCACGGCAGGCCAGATCTTCGGCCGGGCGTGTCCCACGCCGCGCGGGTAGACGGCGGTTTCCCGGCTGTAGGGGTGGTTCCACTCGCCGACGAGGCAGGCCGCGGTGTGCGGTGCACCGCGCAGTGGGTTGTCGGTGACGGGCCAGACACCGGCGGCGACCTGGTCGATCTCACCGCGGATGGCGATCATGGCGTCGATGAAGGCGTCGAGTTCCTCGAGATTCTCGCTCTCGGTCGGCTCGACCATCAGCGTGCCGGCGACCGGGAAACTCATGGTCGGCGCGTGGAAACCGTAGTCCGCCAGTCGCTTTGCCACATCGTCGACGGTGACACCGGTCTGCTTGGTGATCTCGCGCAGATCCAGGATGCACTCGTGGGCGACCATCCCGTTCTCGCCGGTGTAGAGCACCGGGAAGGAGGCGTCGAGGCGGCGGGCGATGTAGTTGGCCGACGCGATGGCCGTCAGCGTGGCCGCGCGCAACCCCTCGGCGCCCATCATCCGGATGTAGGCCCAGGTGATCGGCAGGATCGAGGCCGAACCGTAGTTGGCGGCCGACACCGCGTGCGAACCGTTCTCGAGCGGATCACCCGGCAGGTACTGCGCCAGGTGTGAGCGCACCGCCACGGGGCCCACGCCCGGACCGCCACCACCGTGCGGGATGCAGAAGGTCTTGTGCAGGTTCAGGTGGCTCACGTCGCCGCCGAACCGGCCCGGACGGGCAAGTCCGACAAGGGCATTCAGGTTCGCACCGTCCACGTACACCTGACCGCCCGCGTCGTGCACCAGCGCGCAAAGCTCGGCGACCTCGTGCTCGTACACGCCGTGGGTGGACGGGTAGGTGATCATGATGCAGGCCAGCCGCTCGGCGTGGTCGGCGATCTTGGCGCGCAGGTCGTCGAGGTCGATGTCGCCGTTCTCCCGGCACTTCACCACCTCGACCCGCATGCCGACCATGGCCGCCGAGGCGGCGTTGGTGCCGTGCGCGCTCGACGGGATCAGGCAGGTGTCGCGGTGGTCGTCGCCGCGGTCCAGGTGGTAGCGGCGGATCGCGAGCAGTCCCGCGTACTCGCCCTGGCTACCGGCGTTGGGCTGCAGGCTCACCGCGTCGTAGCCGGTGATCTCGCACAGCCACTGCTCGAGGTCGGCCACGAGCTTGCGGATGCCGGGCGAGTCCTCGGTGGGGGCGAAGGGGTGCAGCCGGGCGAAACCGGGCCAGGTGATGGCCTCCATCTCGGCGGTCGCGTT
This sequence comes from Nocardia rosealba, assembly GCF_020216065.1. Lineage (GTDB taxonomy): Bacteria > Actinomycetota > Actinomycetes > Mycobacteriales > Mycobacteriaceae > Nocardia > Nocardia rosealba. The sequence goes on along the minus strand of NZ_JAIWNA010000002.1, from coordinate 489,705 downwards.
GAGCTTCATGGTGCAGGAACCGAGCGGGATCATGCTGCGGTCCAGGGCGATGTCCTTGTCCGAGAGCGAACGCAGGTAGCGCAGCATGGCGGTCTCGGTGTGGTGGCGGGTGAACGCCGGATGCGTCAGGTACTCCGAGGTGCGGGTCTCGATGCCGACCGGTTCGGCGCCGGCGCCGGACTCGGGCGTCAGTGCGGTGCCGAACGATTCGACGACGGCGGCGACATGGGCTTCGGTGGTCGCCTCGTCGCAGGCGATGGAGACGTGGTCGGCGTCGACCAGTCGCAGGTTGATCCCCTTCGACTTCGCCTTGGCGACAACGGCTTCCGCACCACCGGGCACGTGCGCGAGCACCGTGTCGAAGAAGGCGCCGTGCACCACCGCACCGCCGAGACCGGTCGCGACGGCGGCGGCGTGCTCGTGCACCCGGCGCGCGATGGCCCGCAGTCCGTTGGCACCGTGGTAGCTCGCGTACATGGCGGCGACGATGGCCAGCAGCACCTGGGCGGTACAGATGTTGGAGGTGGCCTTCTCGCGGCGGATGTGCTGCTCACGGGTCTGCAGCGCCAGGCGGTAGGCCGGGGCGCCGTCGGCGTCGACCGACACACCGACCAGGCGGCCCGGCAGCTGACGGGCGAACGCGGTGCGCACGGCGAGGTACCCGGCGTGCGGGCCACCGAAGCCCATGGGGACACCGAAACGCTGGGTGGTCCCGAAGCACACGTCGGCGCCCTGTTCGCCGGGCGGGGTCACCAGGGTCATCGCCAGCAGGTCGGCACCGGCGGCGACCAGCGCGCCGCGCTCGTGGGCGGCGGTGAACACCTCGGTCCAGTCGACGATGCGACCCGACGCGCCGGGGGTCTGCACGATCACGCCGAAGAAGTCGCCCTCGGGCAGCACCCCGGTGGACAGGTCGGCCTCGACGAGTTCGATGCCGAGCGGCTCGGCGCGGGTGCCGATGATGGTCTTGGTCTGCGGGAACAGATCGGTGTCGAGCAGCAGCCGGTTCGACTTGGACTTGCCCGCGCGGCGCAGCAACGTCATCGCCTCGGCGGCGGCGGTCGCCTCGTCCAGCATCGAGGCGTTGGCCACGTCCATGCCGGTCAGGTCCGACACCATGGTCTGGAAGTTGAGCAGCGCCTCGAGCCTGCCCTGGCTGATCTCGGGCTGGTACGGGGTGTAGGCGGTGTACCAGGCGGGGTTCTCGAGCAGGTTGCGCACCAGCACGGGCGGGGTGAGCGTGTCGTAGTAGCCGAGCCCGATCATCGAGGTGGCGACGGTGTTGGCCTGGGCCAGACCGGCCAGCTCGGCGAGTACCTCGTGTTCGCTCGCGGGCGCGGGCAGCGCGGCGAGGCCGGACTCGTCGAGGATGGTGGCGGGCAACGCCGTGGTCGCGAGCGCGTCGACGGACTCGACACCGATGGTCGCGAGGATCCGGGCGAGTTCGTCGGAATCGGGTCCGATGTGGCGGTCGGCAAACGAACGGGTCACGGCAGCTCCAGGTCGGGCGGGTCGGCCTCGTGGCCGACGGGTACCAGCCCTCCCCCTCTGTCTGTGCGCCTGAGAGATTCGGTAGCCGGTCGAGACCGTGCCCCTTTCCCCGTGGGCGGGCAGCCGGATGCCACCGCTTTCCAGAGGCGTCGAATCACCGCGCGGTCCCTGTTGCCTGAGAGATTGACGGGGAGGTGCTGCTCCTTCGGCGCCCGGACTCTTGCGATCCCAGGACTCTCCCGCACGACGGCGACGCACCCCCGAGTCTAGAGGCAGCAAACCCCCGGTCGCGCCACCAGGGCCCGCCGGGGGTGTAGTGCTCGTCACTCCCCCACCGTGCCGAGGAGACGTTTCGATCCCCCTGCGCGCAACCGGTGAATCCGGCAGCCCGCTGCGCGATCGTTGGGGCATGACTTCCACCACCGCGTCCGCGATCACAGATTCCGAGCTCGATGCCGTCTTCGCCCCGATCTTCGACCGGATCGCCGCCGGTGCGGTGGCGAGAGAGGTCGACCGCAGATTGCCCTTCGACGAGGTCACCTGGCTGAAGGAGGCCCGGTTCGGTGCCCTGCGGGTACCGGTCGAGTTCGGCGGCTACGGTGCGAGCGTACGCCAGCTGTTCCGGCTGCTCATCGACCTGGCGGCCGCCGAGTCGAACCTGCCGCAGGCGCTGCGGGTGCACTGGTCGTTCGTGGAGGATCAGCGGCTGGCCGAGCCGGGCCCGCAGCGGGAGCGGTGGTTGCGGGCGGTGGCCGCGGGCACCCTGGTCGGCAATGCGATCACCGAACCCGGGGTGGGCGCCGTCGACCGGTATCGCACCCGGCTCACCGAGGACGGCGACCGGCTGCTCCTCAACGGGGTGAAGTACTACAGCACCGGTTCGCTGTTCGCCGATCACATCCTGGTCGCCGCCGATCGTGACGGTGAGCGCCTCGGCGTGCTGGTCGACGCGAACGCCGAGGGTGTGGTGCAGCACGACGACTGGGACGGTTTCGGGCAGCGGCTCACCGCCAGCGGTACCACCGAGTTCACCGATGTCGTGGTGGCGCCCGATCGCGTCCTCGGGCCCGGCTACGGTGTCGCGGGCCCCACCTACGGCACCGCCTACCTGCAGTTGGTGCAGCTCGCGGTGCTCGCCGGGATCGCCGCCCGCGCCGAGCGCGACGCCAGGGAATGGGTGAGCGCGCGCACCCGCACCTACACGCACGCCTCGGCCGATCTGCCGCGCGAGGACCCCCTCGTCCAGCAGGTGATCGGCAAGTTGTCGGCGGCGGCGTTCACCGCTCGCGCGACCGTCCTGGCCGTCGCGGACATTCTCGACCGCGTCCTCGACGCCGGAGCGAAGGACCACGGCGACCTCGCCGCCGCCGAACTCGCGGCCGCGCAGGCACAACTCGCGGTGATCGATATCGTCCTTGCGGCCACGACCCAGCTGTTCGAGCTCGGTGGGGCGTCCATCGTGTCCGAACAGCTGCGCCTGGACCGGCACTGGCGCAACGCGCGCACCGTCTCCGTGCACAACCCGGCGATCTTCAAAGCCCGGGCCGTCGGTGACTACCTGCTCAACGGCACCGAGTTGCCGTTCGGTTGGAGCGCGGGCGAGCGCCGCACGGAGGTTGCGCGATGAGCAGGCCGATCCGATTCAACGCGTTCGACATGAACTGCGTGGCCCACCAGTCACCGGGACTGTGGCGTCACCCGCTCGACCAGTCCGACCGCTACACCGATATCGGCTACTGGACCGAGCTGGCGAAACTGCTGGAACGCGGACGGTTCGACGGCATCTTCATCGCCGATGTCCTCGGCACCTACGACGTGTACGGCGGCGACGACGCCGCCGCGCTGCGCCAGGGGGCGCAGACACCCGTCGCCGACCCGCTGCTGCTGGTGTCGGCGATGGCGGCGGTGACCGAGCATCTGGGCTTCGGCATCACCACCGGCACCGGGTTCGAGCATCCGTTCCCATTCGCGCGCCGTATGTCGACCCTCGACCACCTCACGCGCGGGCGCCTCGGCTGGAATGTGGTGACGGGTTATCTGCCTTCGGCGGCAAGGAATTTCGGTGATGCCGATCAGCTCGATCACGACGAACGCTACGACCGGGCCGACGAGTACCTCGAGGTGCTCTACAAGCTCTGGGAGGGCTCGTGGGAGGACGACGCGGTGATCCGCGATGCCGACCGCGGCGTCTACACCGATCCGGCGAAGGTGCACCACATCGGTCATTACGGCAAGCACTACACCGTGCCCGGAATTCACGTGTCGGAGCCGTCACCGCAGCGCACGCCGGTGATCTATCAGGCGGGCGCCTCACCGCGCGGGGTACAGTTCGCGGCCGAGAACGCCGAGGCGATCTTCATCGCAGGTCCCTCCAAACGCGTGCTGGCCCAGACCGTTTCGCGAGTTCGCGACGCCTTGGAGGCGGCGGGACGTGGGCGGTACGAGGCCAGAATCTACGCGCTGGCCACCATCATCACCGACGAGACGGACGAGGCGGCACGGGCCAAACACGAGGAATACCTGTCCTACGCGAGCGTCGAGGGCGGGCTGGTGTTCATGTCGGGCTGGATGGGAATCGACCTGTCGCGCTACGACCTCGACGACCCGATCGGTGAGGTGCACAGCAACGCCATCCAGTCCGCGGTGGCGGCGTTCCAGGAATTCGACGACGACGGCCGCGAATGGACGGTGCGCGACATCGGGCGCTGGGCGGGCATCGGCGGCATGGGGCCGGTGTTCACCGGTTCCGGCGAAACCGTCGCCGACCTGCTGCAGGAGTGGGTCGCCGACACCGATCTCGACGGATTCAACCTCGCCTACGCCATCACCCCCGGCACGTTCGAGGACATCGTGAACCATGTCGTTCCGGTGTTGACCGAACGCGGTGTGTACCGCACCGAATACGAGCCGGGGACCTTGCGCAACGCCCTCTTCGGGGCCGGTGATCGGCTGCCCGCCCACCATCGTGGTGCCGGATATCGCGTCGGTGGTCCGCGTTCCACCGTGCTGCCGCACGCGGTGTCACGGCCCGGATCGGTGAACGAACCGGCGGGCGCGTAGGAATGAATTCGCGCTGATCGCAACACTCTTCATCGGGTGCAGGTCAGCGCAGTATTCCGGTATGACATCGCAGACTCCCGCTTCCCGCTCCACTCGTTCGGCCGCGGTAATCGGCGCCGGCCAAACCGGCGTCACTGCGGCGCTAGGACTACTCGACGCCGGTTTCACCGTCACCCTCTACAGCGACCGAGATCAACGCGCACTGCGCGACGAGGTGCCCGCCACCGGGACCGCCCTCGAATTCGGCGAAACCCAGCAGGCCGAAGCCGCGCTCGGGCTCGACAGCTACACCGGCCGCGCACCCCGCCACACCGGACTCAGTGTCCGCATCGCCGGACCGGAGAACGCCGAACTGATCGCCTTCGACGGCACCTTCGACGGGTATGTCGGGGTCGCGGTCGACACCCGGCTCAAGGCCGACGAACGACTCACCGCCTTCCGTGCGCGCGGCGGCGAGTTCGTGGTCGACAACGTGACACCGCAGTCGCTGGACGCGATCGCCGCCGCCAACGACCTCACCCTGGTCGCCACCGGTCGCGGCGGGTTGTCCGACCTCTTCCCGATCGATACCACCCGCACCGTCTACGACAAGCCGCAGCGCTCGCTGCTCACCGTCACAGTGACCGGTCTCGGCTACGACTCCGGTGTGTTCGCACACCGGAGCCCGGCAGGCGGTGCGCACAGCCTGTTCTCCATCCTGGCCGAACAGGGCGAAGCGTGGTGGGGCCCGTACCTGCACAAGGATGTGGGCCCGAGCTGGGCGTTCCTCGGCTGGGCGCGTCCCGGTAGTGACTGGGAGACCCGATTCGCCGCGGCCGATTCCGCCGAGTCGGCGTTGCGCATCGTGAAGGACCTGTACCGCGACTACATCGACTGGGACCTGCCGGAGGTCCAAGCCACCCAGGTGATCGCCGAAGACCCGCACTCCTGGCTCAAAGGCGCGGTGCGCCCGGTCGTGCGGGCGGGTGTGGGACGCACCGAGGGTGGCCACCCGGTCGCCGCCCTGGGAGACACCGCGGTCGCCTACGACCCGGTCGCCGGGCAGGGCGCCCAGAGCGGGTTGATCCAGGCCCAGCGCCTGGTCGCGGCCGCCGCCGTGCACGACGGGCCCTTCGACGAGCAGTGGATCGGCGAGCAGTACGCCGCGTTCCTGGCCGCCCGCAGCGATGCCGCCGCCAAGGTGACCCGGCTGTTCCTCAGCGACCCCGAGTTCGCCGACATCGGTGGCCAGTTCTTCGCCACCGCCGCCGTCGACCCGCGCTTCGCCTCGGCACTGGTCGCGCTGCTGCACCGGCCGCAGCCGTTCCTCGCCATCGACACTCCCGAGGACGCCGCCGCCTATATCACCCAGGTCACCGGTGTGGACGCGGGCGAACTGCTGGCGAAGTTCGCACCGGCGGGCCGCTTCGCACGCTCGACCTTCGCCCCGGTCGCCGTCGGATAGCGACAGCCAACCCACTCCCGCACGAACCTCTGGAGCAGCTATGACAACCGAGCGGATCACCGATCAGATCCAGTTCGCCTACTGGGTGCCGAATGTGAGCGGTGGCCTCGTCACCAGCGATATCGAACAGCGCACCAGCTGGGATTACGAGTACAACAAGAAGCTCGCGCAGACCGCCGAACGCAACGGCTTCGACTACGCCCTCTCACAGGTGCGCTACACCGCCTCCTACGGTGCCGAATTCCAGCACGAATCCACGTCCTTCAGCCTGGCATTGTTGCTGGCCACCGAACGGCTGAAGGTGATCGCCGCCATTCATCCCGGGCTGTGGCATCCGGCAGTGCTCGCGAAGTTCGGCGCGACTGCCGATCATCTCTCGAACGGCCGGTTCGCGATCAATGTGGTGTCGGGCTGGTTCGCGGGTGAATTCCAAGCTCTCGGCGAACCCTGGCTCGAGCACGACGAACGGTATCGGCGCAGCGGCGAATTCCTCGAGGTGATCCGCAAGATCTGGACCGAGGACGAGGTGAACTACGGCGGCGATTTCTACCGCATTCGCGATTTCACCTTGAAGCCGAAACCGCTGAACACCCCGGAGCGGCCCAATCCCGAACTGTTCCAGGGTGGTAACTCGACGGCTGCCCGGCGCAACGGCGGCCGCTACGCCGACTGGTATTTCTCCAACGGCAAGGACTTCGACGGCGTCACCGAACAGCTCGACGATCTGCGAGCCGTCGCCCGGGAGAACGACCGCGAGGTGAAGTTCGGGCTCAACGGGTTCATCATCGCCCGCGACACCGAGAAGGAAGCGCGCGATACGTTGCGCGAGATCATCGAGAAGGCGAACAAGCCCGCGGTCGAGGGTTTCCGCGACGCGGTGCAGCAGGCGGGTGCCTCCACCAGCGACCGCAAGGGTATGTGGGCGGATTCGTCGTTCGAAGATCTCGTGCAGTACAACGACGGATTCCGCACGCAGCTGATCGGCACCCCCGAGCAGGTGGCCGAGCGGATCGTCGCCTATCGCGATCTCGGGGTGGACTTGATTCTCGGTGGATTCCTGCATTTCCAGGAGGACATCGAGTATTTCGGGGCCAAGGTGCTGCCGTTGGTCCGTGAACTCGAGGCGGCCCGGGTTCCCGCGACGGTGGTCGGCTGATGACCGCGGCCACCGCCCAGCTCATCACCTCCGCCGATCAGGCCGTGTCCGTCGCGGCCGAGCTCGCCCGCGAGTTCGCGCCCGGCGCCGCCGCCCGTGATCGCGACCGCGAACTGCCGTACGCGCAGCTGGATCGGCTGGCGTCCTCCGGCCTGCTCGCGATCACGGTTCCCGCCGAATTCGGTGGGGCCGATCTGGCGCCGAGCGTGGTCACGGAAGTGGTGCGGCTGCTGGCGGTGGCCGATCCGAACATCGCGCAGATTCCGCACAGTCATTTCGTCTATCTGAACTTGTTGCGCCTGGCCGGCACGGACGGACAGCGACGCGAATACTTTCGAGCGGTGCTCGACGGTGCGCGCATCGCCAATGCCCAATCCGAACGCGGTGGCCGGACCATCACCGACATCTCGACCACGCTGCGTCCGGTGGACGACGAATTCCGGATCGACGGCACGAAATACTATTGCACCGGCTCGCTGTTCGCGGACCTGCTGGCCGTGCTCACCCGGCTCCACGACCCGGACGCGCGCAGCGGCCTGCCCGCGGGCGAATACATCGCCTACCTACCGGCCCGAACGCAGGGCGTCCGGATCGTGGACGACTGGAACGGCCTCGGTCAGCGCACCACCGGCAGCGGCACCGTCGAATTGGACGATGTGCGGGTGCGCGCCGAGCAACTCGTTCCCCGGGCGAAAGCCCTCGCTGGGCCCACCGCCTACGGCGCGTACGCCCAGCTTCTGCACGCCGCGATAGACACGGGCATCGCACGCGGAGCCCTCAGCGCCGCAACGGAATTCGCGCGGAGCCAGGCCCGACCGTGGTTCGAGGCCGGTGTCGACCGCGCCATCGACGACCCGCTGCTGATCCAGCGATTCGGCGAGTTGGTGGTGACGGTGGCGACGGCCGAAGCGACGCTGACTGCCGCGGCGACCGCCGTCGATTCGGCGATCCGGGGCACGCTGCCGGGCACCGACGAACAGACCGCCGCCGGCCAGGCATCCCTGGCCGTCGCGACGGCCAAGATCGTCGCCGACCGCGCGGCCGTCGACGTGTCGGCCGCACTGTTCGAGGTGAGCGGAACCCGCAGTGCCGCAGCGGATCTCAACCTGCACCACTTCTGGCGCAACGCGAGGACGCACACACTGCACGACCCGGTCCGCTGGAAATACCATCACCTCGGCCGTGCTCTACTCCACGGCACTCCGCCGCCCGCCCACGGCACCTTCTGACTGCTCGACCGACAGCTGAACGACACCCCGCACACGTGATCGCGAATCGCGCGTACACGGAGACTCCGTGTACGCGCGAGATCACCGCGCGCCGCTAACCGGTCTTGCGGTTCTCCCTGACCTTGCGGCGGTAGGACAGCTCGTCCTCCGGGCGGTCGGTGATGGCGGTGGCTCGCTCGGCGGGGAAGTCGGCGATGGCGCCGGTCAGTTCCCGCATGGCGCCGCTGACCGCGATTCCGAAGACGCCCTGCCCGCCCTGCAGTAAATCGACGACTTCCTCGGGTGAGGTGCATTCGTACACCGAGGTGCCGTCGGAGAACAGGGTGATCCCGGCCAGATCGCCGACGCCACGACTGCGCAGGTGATCGACGGCGATCCGGATGTTCTGTAAAGAGATGCCCGCGTCCAGCAGGCGCTTCACGATCTTGAGGACAAGGATGTCCTTGAACGAGTACAGCCGCTGGCTCCCAGATCCCGCGGCGCCCCGGATCGACGGGACGACCAACCCGGTCCGCGCCCAGTAGTCGAGCTGACGGTAGGTGATTCCCGCGACCTGACACGCGCTCGGCACCCGGTAACCGACCAGATCATCCGGAACCGAGTCGTCCGGGAACAAGCCAGGCTGCACTACATCCTGCGTTTGCTCTTCCACTGACCGCTCCTTGCTCTGCCGACGTTCTCGAGTACCGGAGTCACGACGGATGTTGCCCGACTTTCGAGGTTACTCCTGTCATTGTCGGACCCATACGGTCATCGGACCAAGCACCGTGAGCGGCGATTCCCTCGACCTCTACTTCAGGGTCAGAAAAAAGTCCGGCCCTAGCTGTCGGTCGCCTTGAAGTCGTCGGGGGACACCGAGTCGAGGAACTCCTTGAACTTCTCGACCTCGTCCTCGCGCTCGTCGGGCATCACCAGCCCGGCCTCGGCGAGCACCGGCTCCTCGGCGAAGATCGGGCATCCCACGCGCAACGCGATGGCTACCGAGTCCGATGGTCTGGCCGAGACCCGCAGGTCGCCGTCGAAGACCAGATCGGCGTAGAAGGTGCCCTCCTGCAGATCGACGATCCGCACTTCCTTGAGGGTGTGTCCGAGTTCGGTGATGAGAATCTTGATCAGATCGTGCGTGAGCGGACGGATCGGGGTGACCCCTTCCTGCTCGAGCACGATCGCGGTGGCCTCGGCCTGCCCGATCCAGATCGGCAGATACCGCTCGCCCGCCGCCTCCCGCAGCAGCAGCACGGGCTGGTTCTGTGGCTGCTCGACACGGATGCCGATAACGCGCATCTCACTCATGCTGTTACACCTCGCATGCTCGGGCGGCCTCCGTGGTTACGCTCCGCTGCCGCCTCCGGCCGCTGACCTCTCATGCGTAGTCCTGCCTCCCATACTCGCCGCCGACGGCACGACCGCTGCCCCGCCCGGTATCACGAGTCTAGGCGAATCCGGCCACCCGGCGCTCGCGCGCGTCAGCTACCCAACGCGTTGCGCACTGCGGCTTTCACCAGTGCCGCATGCAGGTTCAGTGACAACGCGGCCAATTCGCGAACTGTTTCCTCGGCGCGGGCCCGCGCGTCGGCGTCGCGGCTCTTCGCGATCGGTGCGGCGATCTGGGCGACCAGCGCCGCCTCACGGTCGGCGGCCAGCTTGAACGCGCGCAGATGCCGTGCCTCCAAACCGAATTCGGCCATCGCCTTGGCCGCGCGCGCCAGCGTCACCGCATCGGCTTCGAAGAACCCACCCGCGCCAGGGACGATGAGTCCGGCGCGGAGCAGGTCGTCGAGGAAACGCTCCTCGATGCCCGCCTTGGCGAGCAGATCGGCGCGGGTGAGCCGCACCGCGACATCGAACCGTAATTCTTCGGGCGTGATCTCCCCCGGAACGACACCGAGGCGGCGCGGCGCGGCGGGCGCGTCGTCCTCGGTGTACTCCTTGACCCCACGCAGGGAGTGCGCGCGGGCTCGCGCCTCACGCACACCCAACGTCGCAGCACCGCTGTCGATCGCTTCCAACTGCTCCTTGATCACCTTCAACGGCAGGTACTGATCGCGCTGTGCGGTGAGCACGAAACGCAGCCGTTCGTAGTCGGCCACCGAGAACCGCCGGTATCCCGACGGTGTCCGTTCCGGCCGGATCAGGCCCTCCGATTCGAGGAACCTGATCTTGGAGATGGTGATGTCGGGAAAATCTGGTCGCAGCAGGTCGAGCACGGAGCCGATCGACATCCCTCCGCGCGCCCACTGCGCCGCCCCGGTCACAGCACTGCGCCCTTCGCGAGCACCAGCACCGGACGGGTCATCGCGAACCCGCGCCCGTCGACGACTCGGTGGCCTGCGCGCGCGGCCCCGTCAGGAAGACCAGCCGGAACTTGCCGATCTGGACTTCGTCGCCGTTCTGCAGCTCCGAGGAGTCCACCGGCTCCCGGTTGACGTAGGTGCCGTTGAGGCTGCCCACGTCCACCACCTGGAACGAGTCGTCGTCCTGCCGGAACTCGGCGTGCCGACGGCTGACGGTGACGTCGTCGAGAAAGATGTCACTGTCGGGGTGGCGACCGGCCGACGTGGTCGGCTGGTCGAGCAGAAAGCGCGACCCCGCGTTCGGGCCTCGCTTGACCACCAGGAGGGCGGCACCGACCGGCAGGCCCTCGACGCCCTGCACCGGCTGTTCGCCGGCCGGCTCTCCGGAGCGCGACGAATCGACCTCGTTGAGGAAATCCGCGCGGAAGACCGATGTCGTCTCGGCCGCGGTCTCCCCGTAACCCGGGTCCCTGTTCTCGCTCACCGTTTCTCTCCTCCTCGAACCTGATTATCCATGCAAGCAGGTGCTGTCTTCGGCATTGACCGTACCCTGCCGGGGCGTGCCCGTGCAGGGAGAACTGTGAAGGCTGCGTCAGCCCCCGATAACTCCTTGATAACCCGCCGCATCCAGCAGTTCGGCGAGCGCCGCGTCCAGGCTCGCCGCGTCGTCGAAGGCGAGCTCGAACAACCAGCCCGCCTCGTAGGGGTCGCTGTTGAGCGTCTCCGGGGCCTGGACCAGATCCTCGTTCACCGCAACGACTTTGCCGCTGAGCGGGGCGTAGATGTCGGACACGCTCTTGGTCGATTCGACCTCGGCGATGCTCTCGCCCGCCGTGACGTCGGCATCGGCGTCGGGCAGTTGGACGAACACCACGTCACCGAGCTGTGACTGGGCGTAGTCGGTGATACCGACGCGGACCGCTGTGGGGCTGGTCCGCCGCACCCATTCGTGCTCCTCGGTGTAGTGCAGATCCTCAGGGGTCCGGGTCACAGGACGTCCTTTCGTCGTGAACGTTGCACGCAACAGTAACGGCTAGCTCCCTCGGTGCGGCACAGGCGGTATCGATCGTGCGACCGCGACCGCCAGCCCCACGTAGAGCACGCCCGTCCACACGTACAGTGCGGTGCCCCAGATCAACAGTGCCCAACCGAAGGCCCAGCCGAAACCCGCCCCCACCCAGTCCATTTCCCCGGTGAGCAGCCACGGCAGACCCGACATCAGCGCGAAGGTCGCCGCTTTGCCCAGGTAGATCACTTCCGGCGCGGGCAGCTCACGCCGTTTGTACACCGACAGGGTCACGGTGAGAACAAGGTCGCGAGCGATCAAGATCACTGCCAGCCACCACGGAATCAGGTCGCGCAGCACGAAGGCGGCCAGTGTCGTCAGCAGATACAAGCGGTCGACGAACGGGTCGAGCAGAGCGCCCAGGCGCGAGGACTGATCGAGCAGTCTGGCCAGTTTGCCGTCCAGGAAATCGGTGAAGCCGCTGGCGATCAGCAGGGCGAAGGCCCAGCCGTCGGCATGTTCGACCAGCATCAACCACAGGAAGAGGGGGATGCCGATGAGGCGGAGCACGCTCAGGGCGTTGGGCACGGTCAGGATGCGGTCGCTGAACACGCCACCGCCGTCGGTGTCGCTCGTGCCAGGCGTTCCCGATTCGGTTGCCACGCCCCTGCTTACCGCACCGACCCCCCGACGCGCCATCCGGCCACGCCGAAACCCGCGCCCATTTCGTGGCAGGTGATTCGGTCGTGGCACTGTCGGGCCGCCGAACCGCTAACCTCGACAGTCGTGTCCGACAGTGGTATCGATCTGCGCTCCTCCGTCTCCCCCGAGCAGGCCCGCGCCCGTGGCCGTGCCGCCGCCACGAAGGTGCCGGTGACCGAGCGCGATCGCCCGGCCGAGAGCCCCGACCGACCGGGGGTGCTCGAGTTCGTCGAGGCCAGCAACCAGGGCAGGCTGCCACACCTGATCCCGTTGCGCATCGGCAGGATGGCGGCCTCGCCGTTCAGCTTCTTCCGCGGCGCGGCGGGCCTGATGGCCGCCGATCTCGCGGCCGGTCCGGACAGTGGTCTGCCCGCCCAGATCTGTGGCGACGCGCACGCCGCCAACTTCGGCCTCTACGGCACCCAGCGGGGCGAGATCGTGATGGATATCAACGATTTCGACGAGACGATTCTCGGGCCGTGGGAATGGGATCTCGAACGCCTCGCCGCGAGCCTCGTCCTGGCCGGACGCGAGAGCGGTGCCGACGCCGACGACTGCCTGCGCGCGGCCCGCGATGCCGCGGCCTCCTACCGCCGGACCGTCGCCGGCCTCGCCGAGCTGCCGTTCCTGCAGTCCTGGACCGATCTGCACGACGAGTCGATTCTCACCAAGGCCAAGGCCCAGGACCTGCACGACGACTTCAAGAAGGCCGCCAAGAAGGCGCGCAAGAACACCAGTGCGAAAGTGGTCGCGAAACTGACCGAGCACATCGACGATCACGAGGCCGGCATCCGCAAGCACTGCTTCATCAGTGATCCGCCGGTCCTCACCGCGGTCGACGAGCAGGTCCGTGAGGCTGTGATCGACGGGCTGGAACGCTACGCGGGCACCATCCGGGAGTCGCGGCGCACGCTGCTGTCGCGGTTCGCGGTCTCCGATGTCGCGTTCCGGATCGTCGGCACCGGCAGCGTGGGGCTGCACAGTTACGTGGTGCTGCTGCACGGCAACGACGGCGAGTCGCTGGTGCTGCAGGCCAAACAGGCCAAGCCCTCGGCGCTCGCACCGTTCCTTCCCGCGACCACCCACCGGCACGAGGGTGAGCGCATCGTCGCCGGGGCGCGCAGCGTGCAGTCCGACACCGACATCCTGCTCGGCTGGACGACCATCGAGTTCGACACGCCACTGCCGTTCATCGTGCGTCAGTTCCGCAACTTCAAGGGCGCCATCGACCCGGCCGCGTTGTCCGCCGACGATCTCGACGACTACGGCAGGCTGGCGGGTGCCCTGCTGGCACGGGCGCACGCGCGCTCGCTCGACCCGCGCACGCTGGCCGGATACCTGGACGGCGACGGTGCCGACGACGACCGCTTCGAGGAGGCCGTGGCACGCTTCGCGGTGCGCTACGCCGACCGCACCGAAGCCGATCACGCGCAGCTCGTCGCCGCCGTCGAGGCGGGCGAGCTCGCCGCCGAGCCCAGCTGAGCCGCGCGGCGCCGACCAGGCACCGGCCGCATCCTGACCGGCATCGGCACGTCGGCGAGCTACGATGTACGCCAACGGTTCTCGGCTTGCGGCGCCACCGACCAAGAAGGGCGGACCTCCATGCTCGTGCGCGTGCAGAATGCGGCAGGCACCGATGCCGAGCGGGCACTGATCAATTGGCTGCGCACCTGGAAGGACCCGTCGAGTCCGCACGGTGTCGCCACCATCAACTGCAGCCTGTTCCACAACGATCGGCTGCACCAGTTCGACGCGGTGGTGTGGACACCGACCAGCTGTGTGGTGATCGAGGCCGAAACGTTCACCGCCACCCAGCACGGTGTCCTCGAGATCCCACTCAACGGCCCGTGGATGGTCTCCGGTGAACTCGCGCAGTTCGCCGGTGATGAGAAGTCGACGCCGCTGGAACGCTCCAGGGAGCACACCTTCGCGCTGCAGGACTACCTCGCCGCGCGTGGGCTCGGGCAGCGTGCGGTGCACGGACTCGGCTTGATCGTGCCGCAGCCCGGCGCCGACATCGACATCCATCAGGGTTGGCACGACCCGAGTTTCGACGTCGTCGTCACCGACGACCCCTACCGGCTCGAGCAGTATTTCGAGGTGCTCGCCGAAAAGGAACACAACCGGTGGACGGCCAACGACATCGCCATCGCTTTCCGTGGCCTCGGCATCCTGCCGTACCTACCCGCCCCGCAGGACCTGCTCAACGAGGGCTTCCTAGGGCCGATCGATGTGACGCTGTGGCACGGTGGGCCCACCCAGGCCCAGGCCGAGGCGTACGCGGAGGAGCAGGCACGGCTCGAGCAGGAGGCGCAGTCGCGGCGCGGTCTCGTCGCACCCTGGTACAGCCCGTGGAAGCTGTACCCCCGGGTCGGTGGCGATCTCGATTTCGGGCGCGCGTTCCTGCGGATCACCCTCGCCGTCGGCATGATCATCGCGATCGTGTGGGTGCTGTGGTTCGTGGTCACCGCCGTGCTCACCTACGGGCCGGCCTGAACCGGACGCTATCGTCGGGGCCGTGATCCACCCCGGCCAGGCACTTCGCACAACCGTCCTCGCGGCCTGCGCGAGCGTCACCGCCCTGATCCCGCTGACGTTTCCGGCCGACGACGGGGCGACCGATATCGACCGGGCGATAGCCGAACCGGTGCAGCGTTCGGTCTCCCCCGAATGGGGCTCGATTCTGGTGTCGCCGAGCAACAGCGCGACCGTACTCATCGGGTTGCTGGGGTTTTGCTGCTGGTTCCTGGTGCGGCGCCAGTGGTGGCGCGCGGCGACGATGCTCGTCGTCCCGGAGGTCGCGGTGACGATCAATACGTGGTTGTTGAAGCCTTTGTGGGACAGGCAGTTACACGACTATCTGGCCTACCCGAGCGGCCACACCGTCCACTTGGTCGCGGTCGCAACGACATTCGCGTGTCTGGTGACGAGCGCCCGGGCGCGGCTCGTGGTCGTCGCGCTCACCGCGCTGGCGCTCGTCCCGGTCACCCTGGGGATGATCGAGCGGGGCTACCACCACGCCACCGATGTCCTCGGCGGCGCGGCGGCAGCGGTCACCCTCGCCGTCGCGGGGGTGTGGGCTGTCAGCTGCGGTCGAAAACGCTGGCGTCGTGCAGCATCTCGGCCCGCAGCATCGACTCCGGCACCCCCATCGCCTCCACCAGCGTGAGCGCGTCGGGACGCAGCCGGTCGACGAGCTCGTTCACTCCGCGCCGAACCGCCTTGGCCCGCTCCACCGACATGAACCGGTGCATGATGTACCAGGCCAGGTTCTCCTCCAGCGAGGAATACACGTAGAGGTCGCAGACGGTTTCGGCCAGCGCCCTGGCATCGGGATCCTCGATGGCGGCGATCCCGTCGACGAATTCCTCCAGCACCAGCCGGTCGATGTGGGCGGCGCCGGCAGAGAGAATGTGGTCCTGGGCGTTGTTGAACGCCTCGAACGGACCGGTGTCCTCGGCACGGGCCCGCAGCCGGTGCGCGGCGGTGCGCAGCAGGTAGTCCTCGCGGTCGGCGAACAACTGCAGCTGCACATCACGCTTGGACAGGTCACCCTCGTCGACCGATTCGTCGTTTCGGTCGCGCAGCGTCTGAATGAGTTGGCGCACACCGGTATTGCGGCGGACCACGTCGCCCGCCATCGTCGCGGCGAAGCGCACCCAGCCGAGTGCGTCCAGGTCGCGGACCTCGTCGGCGTAGGCGGTGAGCAGTTCCTTGGCGACCAGCTGGGTGAGGACCACATTGTCACCCTCGAAGGTGGTGAACACGTCGGTGTCGGCCTTGAGCGTCACGAGACGATTCTCGGTGAGATACCCGGCGCCGCCGCAGGCTTCGCGGCATTCTTGGATGGCGCGGGTGGCGTGCCGGGTCTGGGCGACCTTCAGACCCGCGGCGCGCTTCTCCAGCGAACGCTGCGCGCCGGGCTCGATCTCGGCGCCACGCTGAACGAGGTCCATCCGGCGCACCAGGTCGTTCTGCGCGAAGGCCAGCGCGAACGACTTCGCGACCAGCGGCAGCAGCCTGCGCTGGTGGCTGCGGTAGTCCAGCAGCAGGGTTTCCGCACCGGTGTCGGGGTCGGCGAACTGACGCCGGGCAAGGGCGTAGCGCACCGCGATGCTCAGCGCCACGCGCGCACCCGCCGCGGCGGCGCCACCGACGCTCACCCGTCCGCGCACCAATGTGCCGAGCGTCGTGAAGAAGCGCCTGCTCGGGTTCTCGATCTCGGAGGTGTAGGTGCCGTCCGGCGCGACATCGGCGTAGCGGTTGAGCAGGTTCTCGCGCGGGATGCGCACGTTGTCGAACACGATGCGCCCGTTGTCGACACCGGGCAGACCACCCTTGCGGCCGTCGTCGGAGGTGGTGACGCCGGGCAGGTCGGCGCCGTTCTCGTCACGGATGGGCACCAGGAAGCAGTGCACACCCTGGCTCTTCCCGTCGGTGACGAGCTGGGCGAACACCGCCGCCATCCGGGCGTGCTCGGCGGCGCCACCGATGTAGTCCTTGCGCGCCGACGGCGTCGGGGTGTCGACCACGAATTCCTGAGTGGCCGGGTCATAGGTGGCCGTGGTCTCGAGAACCGCGACATCGCTGCCGTGCCCGGACTCGGTCATCGCGAAACAGCCGAGCAGGTCGAGGGAGATGAGTCGCTTGATGTAGTCGCGGTGGCGCTCGGTGCCGAGGTTTTCCACCGCGCCGCCGAAAAGGCCCCACTGGACGCCGGATTTCACCCACAGCGAGAGGTCGGCGTAGGCCAGCATCTCGAGACCGGTGACCGCGCCGCCCGGGTCCCCGGTGCCCCCGTTCTCGGGGCGGAACCCACGCTCGGGGTAACCCATTCCCGCGATGACCCGCATCTGCTCGAGCACCCGTGCGCGGGCGGCCTTCAGATCGAGGTCGGGATCGCCGGTGAAGCGGTCGTCGGCGAGCTGGGTGCGTGCCTGTTCCCTGACCGCGCGCCACGGTCCGTCCAGCGCTGCGCGGAGGTGTTCTGCCGTCGTCGATGTGCCGGTAGCCATGCCTTCGACCATAGCCCGGTCGGCGGCGTACCGGCGGCGGTGAAACTCCTTCCGGCTACCTCTTGTGGACGGATTGAACACTCGTTTAGTATATTGAACATGTGTTTAACCAACAGCCCGTTTCGCAAGGATCCCCCACCGACCTGAGCACCGCCGCGCGCATCCGTGACGCCGCGATCGACCTGTTCGGAGAGCAGGGATTCGGTGTCGGCGTGCGTGCCATCGCCACCGCCGCCGGGGTGTCACCGGGCTTGGTCAATCACCACTTCGGGTCCAAGGACGGCCTGCGCGCGGCGTGCGACGAACGAGTGATCGAGATCATCCGCGACGAGAAGTTGCGGGCCATCCGCGCCACCGGTCCGACCGGGATGCTCGACGCGTTGGCCGAGATCGAGATCTATGCCCCCTTGGTGGCCTACATGCTCCGCAGCTTCCAGGCCGGCGGACCGCTTGCCGAGTCGCTGCTCGAGCACATGATCGACGACGCCGTGCAGTACACCCAGACCGCCGTCGACGAAGGCCGCATCAAACCGAGCCACGATCCCGTGGCCCGTGCCCGCTATCTGGTGCTCTGCCATGTCGGAGCCATGAACCTCTATCTGCAGATGCGTAGTCAGCGCGAGGGAAAACTCGACTACCGCAAGGCGATTCGCGAGCTGTCCACCGAACTCACCTTCCCGGCCGTCGAGCTCTACACCCAGGGCATGCTGACCGACCCGTCTCTGCTCGACTCTCTCCTCGAGGAGTAGCAATGTCGTCTCCCACCCAGCAGGTCGTCGAAACCCAGGGCCTGCGCAAAACTTTCGGCCGCTTCACCGCTCTCGACGGGCTGGACCTCCAGGTCGGGCCCGGTGAGATCCACGGGTTCCTCGGACCCAACGGTGCGGGCAAGTCCACCACCATCCGCATTCTGCTCGGCGTGCTGCGAGCCACCGACGGTTCGGCGCTGCTGTTCGGCCGCGATCCATGGGCCGACGCGGTGTCGCTGCACGAGCGGATCGCTTATGTGCCAGGCGATGTCACGCTGTGGCCGTCGCTGTCGGGCGGGGAGACCATCGACCTGCTCGCCCGCATGCGCGGTGGGCTCGATCAGGCACGCCGGGCCGAGTTGATCGAGCGCTTCGAACTCGACCCGACCAAGAAGGCACGCACCTACTCCAAGGGCAACCGGCAGAAGGTGGCGCTGGTCTCGGCGTTCTCCGCCGAGGCCGACCTGCTCATCCTCGACGAACCGACCTCGGGCCTGGATCCGTTGATGGAGCAGGTCTTTCAGGAATGTGTGCGAGACGCCGCCGCGCGCGGCGCGACGGTACTGCTGTCGAGCCACATCCTCTCGGAGGTGGAGCACCTGTGCGACCGGGTGACCATCATCCGGGCGGGGCGCACCGTCGAGTCCGGTTCGCTGAGCGAACTGCGGCACCTGAGCCGCACCGCGATCACGGCCGAATTGATCGGCGACCCAGGCGATCTGAGCACGCTGGCCGGCGTCGAGGACGTGGAGCGTGACGGTTCGACCCTGCGCTGCCAGGTCGACGCCGACAACCTGGGCGCGCTCATCCGGGTACTCGGCGACACCGGCGTCCGAAGCCTGACCAGCACTCCCCCGACGCTGGAAGACCTGTTCCTGCGCCACTACCACGTCGATCAGCCCGAGAAGGTGCGCGCATGAGCACGCTCGCCGCCACCGGTCGATTCACCGGAACATCCCGCGCCGCAGACGAATTCACCGGCACGGGGCAAATGCTGCGGCTCGCGCTGCGCCGTGACCGGGTGGTCGCCCCACTGTGGGCATTGCTGATCGGGCTGATGCCGGCGATCCAGGTGGTGTCGATCAAGGATCTCTACACGACACAGGAACAGCTCGACAGTTTCGCCACGACGACGGCCGCCAGCCCGGCGCTGGTCGCCATGTACGGCCCGGTGTTCAGTTCGGCCCTCGGCTCGATCGGCACCTGGAAGGCCGGGGCCATGTACGCGCTCATCGCGATCGCGGCCGTGCTCACCGTGATCCGGCATACCCGGGTCGAGGAGGAGACCGGGCGCGCGGAACTGGTCGGCGCGACGAGCATCGGCCGGTTCGCCGGCCTCACCGGCGCGCTCCTGCTCACCTACGGCGCGTCGGCGATCGCCGGTATCGCCTGTGCGGCTTCACTGCTCGCGACAGACCTGCCCCTCGCCGGGTCGGTCGCGTTCGGTGCGGCACTGGCCGGCTCCGGTGTCGTCTGGGGCGCGGTGGCCGCGGTCGCCGCGCAGTTGAGCACGGGTGCAAGGATCGCGCGTGGCATCGCCCTGGGATCTCTGGGTGCGGCGTTCGCCGTGCGTGCCGTCGGTGACGCGGGAAACGGTGTGCTGTCGTGGTTTTCGCCGGTGGGCTGGTGCCTGCAGATCCGGCCGTTCGCCCAGGAGCGCTGGTGGGTGCTCGTGCCGCTGCTAGCCCTCGGCGCCGGTGCGACGCTGCTCGCCTACCAGCTGCTGCGTACCCGTGACCTCGGCGCAGGCCTGTTGGCCGACCGACCGGGACCGGCTACCGCGGGCGCCGGACTTTCGGGGCCCTTCGGACTGGCCTGGCGGCTACAACGCGGGTCACTGCTCGCGTGGACGACCGGTTTCGCCCTCTACGGTCTGCTCATCGGTGGCGCGGTGACCGGCATCGGCGACATGCTCGACGGCAGCGAATCGCTGCGTGATGTCATCACCTCGCTCGGCGGTTCGGACGATCTGGAGAAGTCGTTCATCGCCTACGCGATCGCGATGCTCGCGGCAGCCGCGTCGGCCTACTCGGTGTCGGCGGTGCTGCGACTGCACGAGGAGGAGAACACCGGTCGCACCGAAAGCGTGCTGGCGGCCGCTGTCGGCCGGATCCGGTACACGGGCAGCCATCTGTTGTTCGCCCTCGGCGGTCCGGCGGTGGGCCTGCTGGCCGCCGGGCTGGCGATCGGTGTGGTCTGGGGCGCGACCGGTGGCGACCCGGCAAGCAAGATCGGCCAGGCGCTCGCCGCGGCGGCCGTGCAACTGCCCGCCGTGTGGGTGGTCACCGCCGTCGCGGTGCTGCTCGTCGGCGCCCTGCCCCGATTCGCGCCGCTGAGCTGGGGTGTGTTGAGCGCGATGGTCGTTGGGTTCCTGCTCGGCTCACTGGGCAGCTTCCCGCAGGGGGTGCTCGATCTCGTGCCGTTCGTACATCCACCGAAGCTGCCGGGTGCGGAGTTCACCGCCACCCCGATCGCCTGGCTGCTCGCGGTCGCGGGCACCGGCATCGCAGTGGGCTTGTTCGCCTACCGTCGCCGCGATCTGCGCTGAAACGGGCTGGGCCGGTGCGTGTTCGGCGCACCGGCTCAGTACGCGCCCTCGCCCCGGGTGACCACCCCGATGGTTCGTGCGATGAGGGCGACATCCAGCACCATCGACCAGTTCTCCACGTACGACAGGTCCAGGCGCACCGAATCCTCCGGTGACAGGTCCGAGCGGCCACTCACCTGCCACAGCCCGGTGAGCCCCGGCTTCACCAGCAGCCGCCTGCGCATCTCGCCGTCGTAGGTGTCTACCTCACGCTGCACCTGCGGCCTCGGCCCGACCACGCTCATCTCACCGCGCAGCACATTGAAGAACTGCGGCAGCTCGTCGAGACTGTATTTGCGCAGGAAGCGGCCGACCGGCGTCACCCGTGGATCGTCTTTGACCTTGAAGAACACCGGGTTTCCGCCGTGCTCGGCGATGAGTTCGTCGACGGCGGTGTCGGCATCCGGGCGCATACTGCGGAACTTGATCATCCGGAACGGCACGCCGTCGCGGCCGATCCGCTCCGACAGGTAGAACACCGGGCCGGGGCTGCTCAGCTTCACCGCCAGCGCGATGGCGAGCAGCACCGGTGCGCTGAGCAGCACCACCATGGCCGCGAAACAGAAGTCGAACAGCGCCTTGCGGGTGGACTTGGCCCGTCCGTAGCGCGGCCGGTCGATGTGCAGCATCGGCATCCCGGCCACCAGCCGGTGATTGAGGCGCACACCGGCGATGTCCACCACACCCGGTGCCACGATCAGATCGACGCCGAGCGGGTCGAGTTCCCATGCCATGCGCCGCAATTCGGCCGGGCCGAGATGGTCGGTCGCGGCCACGGCCACCGAGCCGGCCCCGCTGCGGCGCACGGCATCGAGTACGGAGCGGTCGTCACCGAGAACCGATGCGCCACCGAGAGTTTCGACGCGCTCCCCCGGTCCGGTAGGCACGCACACCCCGACCACCCGGTATCCGGAGGCCGGGTCGTCGGTGAATGCTGTAGCCATGGCGTGGGCGGCTTCGGGCGAGCCGACGACGAGCACCGCGGTGTGGCAGCGGCCTTCGGCCCGCAGGCTGCGCAACTGCCTGCGCCAGGCCAGTCGCCCGGCGATCAGGCCGAAGAGTCCGGCGGGCAGGGCGATGGCCAGGTAGCCGCGGGCGAATTCGATGCGGAACAGCAGCGCGAGGATGGCGAGGACACCGAACAGGCGCAGGCTCGCCGACACCAGCCTGCGGAATTCCTCGCTGCCGGTGCCGATCACCTGAGGTGCGCGGGTGCCGTACCCGTGCAGTAGCGCGAGCCAGCCGAGCGCGAGGGCGAGCGACACCGCGGAGTAGCCGATGTCGTACGGCAAGGGCCAGGCCAGCGTCGAGTCGACGGGTCCGTCGAAACGCAGCGCCTGCGCGGTACCGACGGCACCCACGACAGCGACGGCATCGGTGACGATCAGGCGCCGCACGAATGCGGTCTGCCAGCTTTCCCGTCGCAAGTCGCGCACCGCGTGCACGCCGGTGACGGCATCCATCTCGCCACTACTGGTGAGCTCGTAGCTCATGAACCGACACACCTCCCCTATCGGGAGTCGAACCCTTCCGATCGCCGGCGACCAGAACGCGACCAATGCGATGGCCGCTACGCCCCTCGATTCGAAACCCGTGGGACGATCGTTACACATCGCCGAAATTCCTCCACATCGAAGCGCAAGCGCCACAACGCGATCCAGAGATTAGCTCAGCAAGGTGGCGAGCGGTGGACGAGATCACGGAAAGTCCATGGCATTTCGACATGAAAGCAGGAAAACCGATTTCCCGAGTGGGTGACATCACATTCATCGCAGGAATGGTCGTCTTCGCCGAAAATTAGCCGATCGCGGTTTCACCTGGCCTGATCCCCGATATGGGCACCGCGGTGTTTTCCGGGTCGCAACATTTTCCGGCGGCTATGGCCCGGGCCGCGCTGTAACGTCTCGTCCCGCAGGACCGACGTCCGGCATGTCCGGCATCGGCCGCGACAATTCTCGCGTCTGATGAAGGTGGACCCGTTGCAATGTCGGCTGTGTGATTCCGGGCAGCTCACGAGCGTGCTCGACCTGGGCGCCACCCCGGCGTGTGAGAGCTTCCTCGACAGCGAGCGGCTCGAGTCACCCGAAATGACCTATCCGCTGCATCTGCGACTGTGTGAACAATGCCTGCTGTTGCAGATCCCGGCACTGATCACCCCCGAGGACACCTTCACCGAGTACGCCTATTTCTCGTCGTTCTCCGACAGCTGGGTGCGTCATGCCGAGGACTTCGTCGACACCGCGGTGCGGCGTCTGGGACTCGGGGCCGAATCGTTCGTCGTCGAGGTGGCGAGCAACGACGGGTATCTGCTGCGGCACGCGGTGGCGCGCGGTATCCCGTGTCTCGGCGTCGAGCCGTCGGTCAATGTCGGTGCCGCCGCCCGCGCGGTCGGTGTGCCGACGGAAACCGCGTTCCTGCACGAGGATTCGGCCGCGCGGGTGCGAGCCGAGCACGGACCGGCCGATCTGGTCGTCGCCAACAACGTCTATGCCCACATCCCCGATCTGCGCGGTTTCACCCGGGCGCTGCGCACCCTGCTCAGTGACGACGGCTGGCTCAGCATCGAGGTGCACCACGCGCTGAACCTGGTGCGCCACGGCCAGTTCGACACCATCTATCACGAGCACTTCCAGTACTACACCGTGTATTCGGCGCAGCGCGCGCTCGCGGTGGGCGGCCTGACGGTCGTGGACGTGGAGTTGCTCGACACCCACGGCGGTTCGCTGCGGCTGTGGGCGCGCCCGGACGCCGTCGCCGAACCCGGTCCGCGGGTCGCCGAAGTGCTCGACCTCGAACGCGAAGCCGGGCTGCACACCCCCGTCGGATATCTGGACCTGGCGCCGCGCGCGGAGGCGGTGCGCCAGGAGCTGCTGCGCTTCCTGCTCGACTGCCGCGCGCAGGGCAAGCGGGTCGTCGGCTACGGTGCTCCCGGCAAGGGCAACACCCTGCTCAACTACTGCGGCATCCGACCCGACCTGCTCGAGTACACCGTCGACCGCAACCCCTACAAACACGGGCGCTACACCCCGGGCACCCGTATCCCGATCCATCCGCCGGAGCGCATCGACGCGGACCGGCCCGACGTGGTGCTCGTGCTGCCCTGGAATCTCGAAACCGAGATCAGCGCACAGCTGCGCCACGTGGGCGAATGGGGCGGCGAACTGGTCTACCCGCTGCCGGTGCTGCACCGCGGCGAGCTGGAAACGAGAGTGAATCGATGAAGGTCGTGTTGTTCTGCGGCGGGTACGGCATGCGCATGCGCGGCGGGTCCGACGACATCGTGCCCAAGCCGATGCAGCTGGTCGGTCCGCGACCGCTGCTGTGGCACGTGATGCGGTACTACGCGCACTTCGGGCACAAGGAGTTCATCCTGTGCCTCGGCTACGGCGCCGAACACATCAAGAACTTCTTCCTGACCTACCAGGAGACAGCGTCCAACGACTTCGTCATCCGCGACGGAAAGGTCGAACTGCTCGGCACCGATATCAGCGACTGGTCGATCACCTTCGTCGACACCGGGGTGGAATCGGCGATCGGTGAGCGGTTGCGCCGGGTGCGCGAGCATCTCGACGGTGACGAGTTCTTCCTGGCCAATTACGCCGACGTGCTCACCGACGCACCGCTCGACACCATGATCGAGCGTTTTCACGCCTCGGGGGCGGCGGCGTCGATGATGGTCGTTCCCCCGCAGTCCTCGTTCCACTGTGTGGACATCACCGACAGCGGCGAGGTGAAGGACATCATGCCGGTGGCGCGGATGCCGCTGTGGGAGAACGGCGGGTTCTTCGTGCTCAGCCAGGAGATCTTCGATCTGTTGCCGCCCGGGGGCGATCTGGTGGCCGACGCGTGCGGCACGCTGGCCGGGCAGGGCCGCCTGTTCGGGTACCGGCACCTGGGTTTCTGGAAGCCCGCCGACACGTTCAAGGAGCGCGCCGAACTCGACGACGCCTACCGCAACGGTTCGCGGCCGTGGATGGTGTGGGAGTCGGCGTGATCGGTTTGTTCACCCGTCCGCCGAAGCGGATCGCGGTGCTCGGCGCGCACTGTGACGATATCGCCATCGGCATGGGTGCCACCCTGCTCGCGCTCACTGCCGCCGACCCCGAGGTCGAGGTGCGGGCACTGGTGCTCTCCGGCGGGGGCACCGCGCGCGAGGACGAGGAACGCGCGGCGCTCACCGCCTTCTGCTCCGGGATGAAACCCGAGCTCGAGGTGCTCGACGTGCCGGACGGGCGCGCGCCCGCGCACTGGGACCGGATCAAGGACGCGCTCGCCGCGTTCCGCCGCGGCGGTGAACCGGAGGTGGTGTTCGCGCCGCATCGGGGTGACGCTCACCAGGATCACCGGTTGCTCGCCGAGCTGGTGCCCACCGAGTTCCGTGACCACCTGACCCTCGGCTACGAGATCCTCAAGTGGGAGACCGACACTCCGGCGCCCACGCTGTACCACCCGATGGATGCCGAACTGCTGCACCGCAAGTCGCGGTTGCTGCACGAGCACTATCCGTCGCAGACGGGCCGTGACTGGTTCGACGAACAGGCCTTCCTCGGGCTGGCCCGGATGCGTGGCGTGCAGTGTCACGCGCCCTATGCCGAGGCGTTCGTGCTCGACAAAGCGATCATCAGATGGGAACAGACGTGAACATGCGGGTACTTGTCACCGGGCATCAAGGGTACCTCGGCACAGTGATGGTCCCGATGCTCCAGGCGGCGGGCCACGAGGTCACGGGTCTGGACATCGGGTACTTCGCCGAGTGTGTGCTCGGCGAATTCGCCGGTGACCCAGCGGGTCTCGCCGTGGATCTGCGGGAGGTGACGGTCGAGCAGTTGCGCGGATTCGACGCGGTGATCCACCTGGCGGCCCTGTCGAACGATCCGCTCGGCGCGCTGGCGCCCGAGATCACCTACGACATCAACCATTACGCCTCGGTCCGGTTGGCACGCCTGGCCAAGGAAGCAGGGGTGCGCCGGTTCCTGTACGCCTCCACGTGTTCGGTGTACGGCGCGGCGGGCGAGGAGCTGGTCACCGAACAGGCACCGCTGCGCCCGATCACGCCGTACGCCGAGAGCAAGGTGCGGGTCGAAGACGATGTGGCGGCGCTGGCCGACGACGACTTCGTCCCGGTATTCCTGCGCAACGCAACGGCTTTCGGGTTCTCGCCGCGACTGCGTGCCGATATCGTGCTCAACAACCTGGTCGGGTACGCGGTGCTCACCGGTGAGGTGAAGGTGCTCTCCGACGGCACGCCGTGGCGCCCGCTGGTGCACGCCGCCGATATCGCGACCGCGTTCGCGATGTGCCTGACCGCGCCGGCGGCCGACGTCTCGTGCCGCGCGTTCAATATCGGTACCGAGGTCAACAACCTCACTGTCGCCGAGATCGCGGGGGCCGTGGTGGACGCGGTGCCGGGTTCGCGGTTGGTGATCACCGGTGAGAGCGGTGCCGATCCGCGCTCGTATCGGGTCGACTTCTCGGCCGCGCGCGAGGTTCTCGGCTTCGAGGCTGGGTGGACGGTGCCCGCCGGTGCCGAGGAGCTGTTCACCGAATACACCACGCGCGGACTCACGTCCGAGGCGTTCTTCCAGCGTTTCACCCGGCTGCCGCACCTGCGTGGGCTGTGCGAGGCGGGTGTGCTCGACGAGCGGTTGCGCCGGATCAGTGCGCGGGCGTCAGCGTAGCGCGCAGCCGCGCCCAGCTGCCCGCGCGCGCGTCGCGCTCGGAGACCACGGTCACCGGCAGCGGCCAGTCGATGTCCAGGTCGGGGTCGTCGTAGGCGACCCCGAGGTCTTCGGCGGGGTCGTGTGGGCGGTCGATGCGGTAGCACACGTCGGCGACCTCGGTGAGCGCCTGGAAGCCGTGCAGGAAGCCCGGCGGCACGTACAGGTGGTGGAACAGCTCGTCGTCGAGGCGGAAGGCTTGCCGCGCACCGAAAGTGGGCGAACCGGGGCGGATGTCGACGAGTACGTCGTGCACCGCGCCGTGCGCGCAACGCACCAGTTTGGCCTCGCCACGACCGCCGCGCCCGTGCATGCCCCTGACCACCCCGCGCTTGGACCGCGACTGCGAGTCCTGTACGAATCTCGCTGCGGCACCGTCGATTCCGAGATGGGCATCGAATTCTTGGGCGTCGAAGGTGCGGGTGAACAGGCCGCGGTCGTCGCGGAACGGCTCGGGGACGAGCACAACCACGTCGGCCAGTTCGGTCGCTTCGATACGCACGAGGACATCCTGCCATGACCCGCCGCTGCCGAGGTTGCGGTGACACCGCGCTGCGCACCCTGCTCGACCTGGGCACGGTGCCCGCCGCCGACCACTTCCCATCTCGGGATTCCCCGGTCCAGCCTGCCGAGTCCGGGCATCCGCTGCGGATGGACCGGTGCACGGCGTGCGGTCTGGCGCAGCTCGCCGACGACGACACAGTCACCGCCGAACCGCGCGGGATCGAACCGCAGGCGCTGCGCGATCAGGCGGCCGACGCGATCGACCGGGTGCGGGCGGCCGGTCTGCTCGCCGGCGCGACCGTGACCGAGTTCGGCAGTCCGCACGGCGGTACCTGGTTGCCGCTGCCCGGTTTCACCGAAGCCACCGGGCCCGCCGATGTGGTCCTCGACTGTTTCGGCATCATGCACGAACCCGACCAGCGCGCCGCCTTCGCCGCCCGCGCCGCCGCGACCGCACCCGCGGGCGTGCTGCTCGTGCAATTCCACTCGCTGGCCGCCATCGTGGCGCAGGGGCAGTGGAATGCGTTGCGGCACGGCCACTTCGCCTACTACTCCCTCGCCTCCCTGCGTACCCTTCTCGCCGCGGCGGGGATGAGCGTCGTGACGGCATGGGAGTTCGACCTCTACGGCGGCACGGTGCTGGTCGCCGCGCGTCACGGTTCGCATCCCGCCGACCGGGCTGTCGAGGAGTTGCTGGCAGCCGAGGAGGAGGTGTTAGCGGCGGCCGGCGGACTGCAGCAGGTGGTGGATCGCCACGTCGACGCTCTCCACGAATGGCTGGAAGACCGTGCCGCCCAGGGTCTTCGGACCTTCGCCTACGGCGCCGCCTCCCGCGCTGTCGCCCTCCTGGCGATGGCGGGCGCGCACCGGGAACTCCTCGCCGGGGTGGCGGACGCCTCGCCCGGGAAGCAGGGCCGACGTATGCCAGGAACCGACGTCCCCATCATCTCCCCCGCCGACCTGGTGGCGGCCGAACCCGACGCTGTCCTGCTCACGCTCCCCGACCTCCTCCGCGAAGTCCGAACTTCCCTACCGCAACTCGACGGCCGCTGGTTCGTCGACGACCCCCTCCGCCCGCGAAAGGTCGACCGGTAGCCGATTCTCGGCAACTCGTCGTCCCCTATCCGCACGACCTGCCGGAAACCCACTGGCCAGCGCACGGCTGATGGGGCCCACCCATCGAAGGACGGCCGGTACGCCCGGACCACCCGACGTCCGACCTGCGCACCGCAGGGTTCACGGTGAGCCCGGCGCTGCCGACGTCGAGTTCCCGGGCGGTGTCGACATCGCTCGGTTCCCGTCGCCGACCACCCTGTCGAACATGTGCGGGCGAGTCCGGGTGCGGTTGTGGCGGGTGGCGATCTTCGCGAGTCCCGCTTCGCGGAGCCGAGCGCGCAGGGCGTGGTCTGCGGTGATCCGGCTCAGCGCCTCGCGCAGGGCGTGCGGGTCGTCGGGGCGGACGCATACCGCGACGTCGGTGCTCACATTGCCGCCGTGGTCGGTGGCGACCACGGGGACGCCGACGCTCATCGCCTCGAGCACCACCAGTGGTCCCGCTTCGGGGAGGACGCTGGCCGAAACGAGAACGTCCCAGCCTCGGATGGTGGGCAGTGGGTCGACGTGGCCGAGGAAGTGCACACGGCCGGCGAGGTCGGGCTGGGCCGCGCGGTCACGCAGGCGCGCCAGATACGGTTCGTCGCCGGGCAGGGCCTTTCCCGCGATCTCGACGCTCACTTCGGGCAGGGCCGCGACGGCTTCCAGCAGCACGTGGTGGCCCTTCCACTCGGTGATCACGCCGAGGATGCCGACCACGGGGTGCGAGCGAACCACTACGGGTGCGGGCTCGACCGGCCACGGCACCCCGAGCCACGCCACCTCGGTCTCGATCCCGAGCGCACGCACCGGGGCCGCCGCCCGTTCGGACACCGCGACGGCCCGTGCCAGCGCCAGCCGACCGATCCGCGCCACCGCGAATTGTCTTGTGCTGGCAAGGATGTCGTGTACCAACCAGACGGTGTCACGGCGCCGGGGCACCGACATCGCCACGGCGGGCAGGGCCATCGTCGAGTTCACCACCAGCCGCGCCCGGCCACCGCGCGAGGCCTTTCGCAACGCGGCGGCGGCCAGGACCCAGTGCCACAGCATCACCAGTGCGGCCGCGAACCGCGCACCGCCCTGCTGACCCGACAAGCCGAGTTCCGGGATCGCCACATGCCCCACCGAGCCGGGCAGCCGCAGGCTGAGCGCGCCGACCGGACACGCCACCCGCACGCGGTACCCGCGCGCGACGGCCACCTCGATCAGATCGAGCATCACCTTCTCGGCACCGGAGGCCTGCGCACTGTGGGCGACGAACAGCAGGTCCCGGTCAGCGCCCGGCACGCAGCACCTCCGCGTGGTTGCGCACCACGGTCACCGCCGGTTTCTCGGAGTAGTCGCGGCGCAGCAGCCCGAAGTTGTCCTCGAGGTCGTGCGGGTCGCCGCCCGCGTCGACCAGCGAGTAGACGAACACGGGGCCGATATCGTGGATGGCGGCGACCATGCCGAGCCCCTGATCGATGATCTGGGCCTGCACGTCCTCGCTCACGGCCCGCGCGCCCGCACCGGTCGGCGCACCGAACTCGGTGGGCCACAACTGCATGGTGGTGTCGTGGTTGGCGTCCATGATCCGCCGGATCCGCATGAGGTTGCCGAAGGCGTTGTACCAGCTCTGCGATTCGGGTAGTTCGGGATAGGAGTACGGGTGCACGGCGACGGCGTCGAAGTCGGCGCCCGCGCCGATGGCGTAGAGCGCTTCGACGAAGGTGGCGGGGGCGATGTCGCGGCCGTCGTCGGCGGCAGGTGCCAGGCCGCCGACGATGATCTGCCCGTGCGGCTGGCGTGCGCGCACCGCGAGCGCGGCTTGCCGCAGCAGGTGCGCGTAGGTGGCGACATCGGGCTTCGGCGCGAAGAACGCGGTCACATTCGGTTCGTTCCAGACCTCCCAGTGCGAGATCTGGTCGCGATAATGCTCCACCGCGTCACCGACGAACCGCCCGAACAACACCGGTTGCGGTGCGGTCTTGCTGCCGCCGTCACCGCCGTGTGGGCCGGCCCAGGCGGGCGCGTAGGTGAGGATCGCGAGCACCGAAAGGTTGTGGGCGCGCGCGGCCCGCACCGCGCGATCGGTGGCCGACCAGTCCTGTTCGCCGCGAACGGGTTCGATCACCGACCAGTCGATGTCGATGCGCACCCAGGTGGCGCCGGTCTGCGCCACGATGCCCATCTGCCGATCCAGTTCGGCGGCGTCGAGCTGCAGCCAGGTGTGTCCGCCCGAGATACCCAGACCGCCGCGCACCACCGGTTCAGTGCTCGCCGTCGGCTCCGGTGCGCACCCGAGGACTGTCGCCATGACGACCACGGCGGTCAGTCCCGCCCGAGCGATTCGCCACAGTGTCATCGGTTTCCGGTCCTCGCAAGCTTCGTATGGTCAATCCCTCGGTCCTTCGCATGATGCTTCCGGCGATGAGAACGTATATCAGGCAGGCCGGAGCGCAGGTGAGAATCCACGGGGGCGCCCAGTGCCGTTGAGCCAGGCTCGCGGCGACGACGACGGCTCCGGCCACACCGGTGAGTGCGGCCACCGTCGCGACCGGGAGCAGCCGCCGCAGCCGGACTGTCGCGAGCACCGCGATCCACACCGAGATCAGCAGCACCACCTGGGCGATCAGTCCGGCGATCGCGGCGCCCTCGTAGGACATCCGGTCGATCAACGGCCACGCGACGCCCAGGTTCACCGCGAGCGCCAGGGCGGCGATCCACGGGATCAGGGTGTTGCGTCCGGTCGCCATCAGCGCGACCAGGCCGAGATTCGCGACGGCGCCCAGCAGACCGGCTGCCACCTGGATGCGGCCCGCGTCCGCCGCCTCGACGAAGTTCTCGCCGAACAGCAACCCGATCACCTGGCCTGCGACCGGCCAGAACGCCACGAGCGCGAGCAGACCGAGGGCGATCAACGCGACGTTCGCCTGCCGGAAATAGCGCCGGAAGCGGGCCGGGTCGTCGGGCCACAGCGCGATCAGCAGGGTCGTCAGCGGCGCGACGACCGAGACGGCGGCGGTGTCGAGCAGATCGGCGAATTTCATACCGACGGCGAACAGACCGACGGCTTCGAAGCTGTCGGCGTGCCCGAGCAACAGCAGCCCGACCTTCTGCAACATGATGATCAGTGCCAGACCGATGCTCAACGGCAACGCCTCGCGCAACATCGGCCCCCACCAGCGCAGCTCGATACGCCGTGCCGGAACGGACCCGCCGAGGCCGCGCGTCACCGCGACGATCTTCACCGCGACCGCGACGGCCTCGTAGGCGATGGCAGGCACCACGACCCACAGCAGCGTCGGCGCCCACAGCACCGCGGCGACCGTGAGCGCCAATTGGACGCAGCGCGCGAGGGATTCGGCGGCGGCGACCAGGGTCAGGCGCATCGTCGACTGGAACAGGATGGTCAGCGCGTGGCTCGGGGTGGCGATCACCACCACCAGCCCGGCGAGCGCCGTGGCCGCGACAACCGGTGTGGGGCACCGCATCACGAGGACATAGCCGATGGCGAGCCCGTACCCGACCAGGCCGAGGACGGTGCGCAGCACGATGAACGAGGCGGCCACCTCGGAGGCCTCGGTGGGGTCGCCGTGCACGAGTTTGCCGATGACAGCCCGGCCGACACCCAGGTCGGTGACGATCGCCAGCATGCCGAGCAGCCCGAAAACGAAGGAGAAATAGCCCCATTCGACCGTCGGCAGCGACCGCGCGATGAGGGTGGTGCCGAGCAGGCCTAGCGCGGCGGCGAATATCCGGGCGGCCAGCATGGCGGCGGTGTTGTTGGCCGCGGCGCGACCCGATTGGGCGCGGCGCCTGCCCTCGGCTTGCTCGTCGAGGGCGGCGGTCTGCTCGCTCACGGCAGGAGTCCGGCCGTGCGATAGGCGGCGACGGTGGCCTCGGCGGTGGCCTGCCAGCTCAGTTTCGTCATCGCGACCAGGCCACGGTCGCGCAGTTCACGATTGGCGGCCTCGTCGTGCAGCAGCGGACGCATCGCCCGGACCCACGCCTCGGGGTTCGTGCCCTCGACCAGGACCGCACCGTCACCGCAGACCTGCGGTAGCGCGCCGACCGCGCTGGCGACGACCGCGCCACCGCAGGCCATGGCCTCCACCGGCGGCAGCCCGAACCCCTCGTATTCCGAGCAGTAGGCAACCACGGTCGCGGCCGCGTACAGGGCGGGCAGGTCGGCGAGGTCCACGTAGCCGAGCCCGATCGCCGAGGCCGGTGCCTGCGGGCCGTCGGATCCGGCGCCCGCCAGCACGAGCGGGATGTCGAGGTCGCCCGCGACCTGCGCCAGCATCGCGACCTGCTTGCGTGGTTCGACGGTGCCGACCTGCAGCACGAAGCGTGGCGGCAAGGCGTACCGGGCGCGCACCCGGTCCACGGCGGCCTCGTCGGGCACCGTCGCCCAGGCGGCCGGGGCGAGCGGGACGACGACGGCCTCACGCCCGAAGCGGTCCGCGATGCGCTGGGCGGTGAATTCGGAGACGGCGATGAGCAGGTCGGCGCGGGTCAGCGACATCCGCAGCAAGAGTTGCTCGCCGCGGGCCCGGTAGCGGCTGAACGCCCACGGTACGTCGAACACCGACAGGTCGTGCACGGTGCTGACCGTGGCCCTCGGGCCGGTGAGCGGGATGTCGACATCGAGTCCGTGGAAC
Source organism: Nocardia rosealba (assembly GCF_020216065.1). GTDB lineage: Bacteria > Actinomycetota > Actinomycetes > Mycobacteriales > Mycobacteriaceae > Nocardia > Nocardia rosealba. Next base: position 457,013 of record NZ_JAIWNA010000002.1, on the reverse strand, counting down.
ACGTCGGCACCGCGCTGCGGGGCGATGCCGTGCCAGGCCCGGCGCGCCCCCGCCGCCACCGGTCGCGTCACCGGGGCGATGCCCTCGGGCAGCACGGGCGCGGCATCGGCCTGGACGAGCGCCGACAGCGCGGTTCCCGGCATCAGCCCGGCCATCCTCGCCAGCAGTTCGCGCTGGTAGGTGGCGACGCCCGCCCCGTTCGGCCGGAACGCCAGCGCACCGAAACACACTGCGCTACTGGAGGATTCATTCATGACGGCACCTGTTCGGGGACAGAGTTCGGGTCGGCGGACACCGGCTCGGGTCGGCGTTGCGTGACGGCACACCCGACGACCGCGGCGAGCAGCCAGAAATAGAAGTCGGTCGGGAAGATCTCGAAGTAGCTCGAGGCCACCGCCGCGACCGCGCTGGCGAGCACGGACGCCGCGACACCGAGCGCCAGGGCCGAGTCCGGGCCGCGCAGCGCACGGGCACCACGAAACGCGAGCAAGAAGATCACGACGAGGATGGCGCAGAACAGCCACACCCCGATCGGGCCGAGCTCGATGAGCAGCTTCACGTAGTAGTTGTCGGGTTGATAGGGACGCCCGTAGATCTGGACCTCGCCGGTGGCGTACGGCATCTCCCCCGCCATCGGCCCGAGTTCCTCGACGAGCAGCCGCGCCGCCGCCGCACCGGTGGAACCGAGTCCGTCACCGAAGGGATGGCTGCCGACCGTGCGCATCACGGTGTTCCAGCCGGTACTGCGGTCGGCCAGGCTCGACGAGGAGAACAGCGAACTACTGGCCTGCGACGACACCGCGATCCCACCGACGACGACCACCGCGACGGACCCGAGGATCACCGGCATCAACTGACGGCGATACCGCACGACCGCCAGCAGCAACGCCCCGACGAGCAAGCCGGCCAGCGCCGCCCGCACCACGCTCGCGGCGGCACCGAGCACCAGGATCGGGGTGGTCATCAGGAACACCCGGTTGCGGGCGCGCCGAGGATCGGCCAGCGCCACCGAACCACCCACCAGCAACACCGTCACCAGGTAGAAGGCATAGGGAAACGGCTGATTGAACGTGCTGAAGGAGCGGAGCAGACCACCGGCGAAGCGGATCGTCTCGTTGTACTCGTAGCCCATCTTCGCCAGCCCGGCACCGCCGATCACCTGTTGGGCCAGGCCGAACAACGCGATACCCACCGATTCGACCATCATGATCGTCACCAGCAGATCGCGGTCGCGGGGGGTGAAGGGCCGCAGGTAGAGGATCAGCGGGATCACGACGAAGTAGAAGAACGTGATCTTGATGGCGAACAGCCCGAGCGTTCCGGCTGTGACGAACGCCGACACCACACCGAACACACACAGCGCGGCACCGAACGGCACCCACGGCAGCGTCGGACGCGGCTCGGTCAGCCGGTGCGGCACGAACAGCGCCACGGCGAGCGTCAGACACAGCAGCGCCTCTTTCCACCCCGCCACCTGCATCCAGCCCGGAGCGATCTCGAGCAGACCGTTGAACGGGACGAGCGCGGCCACCAGCAGCACCCCGCGCTGCGGCCGGAAACGAATCCAGCGCAGGAAGACCCAGCCCACCGGGACGGCGGCCAGGTACAGCAGCGAGCTCATCGCGCCTCAGCCCCGCCCGGCCAGCTGCCTGGCCCGCGCGCCGAGGCGGACCAGCGCCTGCCGGACCACGGTGGCATCGCCGGCGAGCACGTCGACCGGGCGCACCAGATCCCGGTATTCGCGGCGCGCGTGATGATTGAACCGCAACACGTCGGAGAACTTGCTCAGGGTCGAGGTAGTGGAGGAATGGTTGAAGATCGACGCCCGGTTCACCGCGAGCGGACGGTTGTGGCCGTAGAAGCCACCGTGCGCGCACAACCGGGCGATCAGGTCGATGTCCATGGCATAGAAGAAATCGGTGCGGAAGCCGCCGGTCGCCTCGAACTCGCGGCGCCGGAACAGGAACGCGGCGGTGGGGCACAGGTCGTCGGGCAGCCTGCGTACGAAGGTGCGTACCGCCGCTCGCGAGGACTTGCGCCCGATCAACCCGGTCAGCCCACGAGCTCTGGCCAGGACGGTGCCGTTGTCGTCGATGATGTCGAATTTCGCGCCCGCGACGGCGATTCGTGGGTCGCGCAACGTCTCCACCTGTGCCGACAGGCAATCCGGGGTGATGAGGTCGTCGGCGCAGACCAGTTTCACCAGCTCGCCACCGGCGAGGCTCATCACCCGGTTCCAGTTCTCGGTCATCGGGAGCACGGTGTCGTTGGTGTGCAGCCGGATCCGTTCGTCGTCGATGGATCGGACCAGTTCACCGGTGCCGTCGGTGCTGGCGTTGTCGAGGACGACGATCTCGAAATCCCCGAACTCCTGGGCACGGATCGAATCGATGGTCTCGGTGATGGTGCGCGCCGCGTTGAATGCCGGGACACAGACCGATACGGGCAGCCCCACCACAGCACATCCTCCAAGCATTCAGCAGGCCCGCGTCGCGCGTCGGGTGCCCGTTTGCGTGCACAGTACCCGCCGAGCAATCGACATTCACATCGAGCGGACGGGCGATAATGTTTCACGATTCCCAGTACGGGTACTCATGACGCTCGCCACAGTGCTCAGAGTTCGCTAGACAGCGGAACCCCAGCTAACATCGCTGCACAAGATCGGCGAAATGTGGGGACAGCGTGAGCGAGACCGACCCGGCGGACACGGGCGCCGATTCCCCCGCCATGTCCGGGGTGAACATCGCCGACCATCTGCGCAAGCTGCTGCGCGCCCTGCCGATCGCTCTGGTCGTCGCCGCGATCGTCGGTGGTGTGGTGTGGGTGGTGCGCGACGGCAGTCCACGCACCTATGAGGCCAGCCTGACCGCGCAGATCTCGCAGCAGTCGATCGGCGCGGTCTTCAACGAACTCACCCAGCCCTACATCGTGCTCGTCACCGAGAGCCGGGTGCTCTCGGATGTGGTGAAGAACGGGCTCGCGCCGTCGGAACAGGATCTGCGGCCACGGGTTTCGGCCATGACCGGTCCCGCGCCCTCGCTGTTGATCATCAAGGCGCAGGCGGGGTCGCCCGAGCAAGCCGAGAAGCTGGTCTTCGCGGTGCAGCAGTCCCTGGACAGTGTCGCCTCGCAGATGCGTACCGAGGCCATCGCCCGTTCGGCGGCCGACCTCGAGACGCATCGGCGCGCGGTGGAGGACACCTTCACCAAACGCCTCTCCGACGACCCGCTGCGCCCCGAACTGAGTTTCGATGCCAGGGATGTGGCCCGCGAGATGGAATTCCGGCAGGTGCTGGGTATGCCGCGCCTGACGGTGGTGGCGAACCCCCGCTCGGAACTCGTCGCCCCGCATCCGGTGCAGGAGGGCCTGTTCGCAGCGCTGGCCACGTTGATCATCGTCGCGGAGTCGGTGGTGCTTGCTCGCGGCGCGATCGTCCGGCGTGGTGGTCTCCGTCGCGGCGGGGCGAAGCCGGATCCGGCGCAGGCCTCGCCGACACCGGATCCGAAGAAGCCGGAACCCGTTGAGTCACAGCCCGCCACGCCGACGCCACCGGCGCGCACCGACACCGCGACTGTGCCGCACGTGACCGGCAGCCCGAGTGTCCACTACGACCCCGAGACGACGGTGCTGCCACGGCAATGGCCGGTGCGGGCGGCACCGGTGCCGAAGTCCTCCGGTCCGCGCGAGAACTGAGGCGCAGTGTCGCGCACGACCACCGAGGCGCCGATCGCGATGCCGAGCCTGACCTTCGGCCCGGTTCGCCACGGCGACAGCCTCGTTCGCCTGCGCCCGCCGCGACTGTCGGACTTCGGCCGGTGGCGTGAGATCAGGTTGCGTGACCGGGCCTGGATCGAACCGCACTGGGGCACCTCACCGCTGAGCTGGGAGCAGCGGCACACGTCACGGATCTGGGCGCGCGAGTGCCTGGTGGCCTGGGCCGATATGCGGGCCGGTCGCCGGTTCGTCGGCGTGATCGAGGTCGACGGGCGGTTCGCCGGGCAGGTCGAGTACACGATCATCGACGCCGATTCGGCAACGGCGGAGGCCGGTGCCTGGATCGATGCCCGCGCGGCCCGTCGCGGGCTGATCGGCTGTGCCCTGTTGCTTTTGTGCGACTACATGTTCCGCGTGCACGGTGTGGCGCGGGTGCTCGCCCCGGTGTCCACCGACAACGACCCAGCGCTGCGCTGCCTACGGGGACTGGGCTTCCGGCACGAGGCGACGATGGCCCGGGCCTACGACGCGGGTGGTGCGCGCAAGGACCACACGCTGTGGGCACTCACCCCCGCCGATTTGGCCGCCGCGCAGCTGCCGCCGCTCGTTCCGGTCGATCCAGCGGACGTTCCCCTCGTGGAGCCGAGGACTTCCAGATCGGCCGCCCGGGCGACCTACCCGCCGAGCACCGCACCGGGCGCAGGCTCGGCGAATAGCGGCGTACCGCGCACGGTGGTCGCGCTGGCCGCCCTGCGATGGTCGGTGTGGTCTGTACGGGAGAAGCTGCGGCGCTACCGTCCCGCCGCCCCGGTTGCGCTGATCGTCCGGGAGCGTCCGAACACGGTGGTGCGCACCCTGACTCGCATGGACAGGGGGCAGTGGACTCAGGTGGGACGCACAAGGGTGACGGCAACGAGCTCGTTCCCCCGGTCCAGGCAGGAGCGGCTCGGCACCGAGGAAGGTCCCTCGGCCGGGCAAGACCGATCGAAGAGCCGCGCCCAGTGGTATCGCACACTGTGGCACAGCCGATTCGGCCTGCGATCACCGAGCGGACTGCGCCTCGTGCTCGACGTGAACGGTGCCTACGCAGGCGAATTCCACCTCTACGATTCACCACTGCCGTGCCAGGCCACCGGGCTCTACATCTGGGTCGATCCACTCCGGGTCGAACCCGAACTGTGGGCGGCAGCTCTGCGTAAGGTCATCGAGCACGCCTTCACGGAGCTGGGCGTGCAGCGGATGGCGGCCGAGATTCCCGTCGGCGACACCGTCACCGCCGCGGTGGTCGCCGCCGCCGGTTTCGCCAACGAGGGGCTGCTCAGGGCCCATCGCGGGCCGAGCGGTCCGAGTGCCGATCACGACCTCTGGGGGCTCACCTGATGCGCGACTTCACCCGCAGCACCGAAATCCAGGCGCGTCTGCACGACCTCGTTCCCGGCGGCGCCCATACCTACGCCCGTGGCGCCGATCAGTACCCCGAGTCGATGGCGCCGGTATTGGTGCGCGGCAAGGGTGCTCGCGTCTGGGATGCCGACGGCAACGAGTTCGTGGAATACGGAATGGGATTGCGGTCGGTCACCCTCGGCCACGGATATGAACCGGTGCTGCGCGCGGCCGTCGAGGCCGCCGCCGACGGCATGAGCTTCTCGCGGCCCACCGAATTGGAACTGCTTGCCGCACAGGACTTCCTTGACCTGGTGCCGGGCGCCGACATGGTGAAGTTCGCCAAGAACGGTTCCGACGCCACCACGGCGGCCGTTCGCCTCGCCCGTGCGGTCACCGGTCGCACCACCGTCGCGGTCTGCGCACAGCCGTTCTTCTCCGTCGACGACTGGTTCATCGGCACAACCGAGATGTCCGGCGGCATCCCAGCCGTCGACACCGTGACATTCCCCTACAACGATCTCGACGCCCTCGCGGCGGTCCTGGCGGGCGACACGGTGGCGGCGGTCTTCCTCGAGGCGGCGACCGCGCTGGCCGAGCCGCTACCCGGATTTCTGGAAGGTGTTCGCGCACTGTGCGATCGGCACGGGACGCTGCTGGTGTTCGACGAGATGATCACCGGCTTCCGGTGGTCGGCCGGCGGCGCCCAAGCGGTCTACGGGGTGACACCCGATCTGTCGTGCTGGGGCAAGGCGATGGGCAACGGATTCCCGCTGTCCGCACTCGCGGGCAAACGCGAGTACATGGAACTCGGCGGCCTGCGCACCGATCGCGACCGGGTGTTCCTGCTCTCCACCACCCACGGCCCCGAAACCGCCTCACTCGCCGCGTTCCGCGCCGTGGTGCACGCCTACCGCACCGAGGACCCGATCGCCCGCATGGAAGAGGCGGGCCGGACCCTGGCCGACAGAGTGAACGCCGTCGCCGCCGAGCACGGCATCACCGACCATCTCCAGGTGCGCGGGCGCCCGTCGTGCCTGATCTTCCGCACCCTCGACGCCGAAGGCCTGCCGTCGCAGGCGTTTCGGACCCTGTTTCTCCAGGAACTGCTCGAGCACGGCGTGCTCGGACAGTCCTTCGTCACCTCTGCCGCCCACGACGCCGAGGCCGTCGACGACACGGTCTCCGCGTGCGCAAGGGCCGCCGAGGTGTATCGCCGCGCGATCGAGCGCGGCTCCGTCGACGGGCTGCTGCGTGGCCGCCCGGTCGCGCCCGCGTTGCGCCGCACCGCCGCACCCCGCCAGATCGAAACGAGAACCTCCCCATGACCCGTGTCGCCATCGTCCACGAACGATTCACCGAATTCGGCGGCTCGGAGGCCGTGGTCGGCGAATTCGTCGAAACCTGGCCCGACGCCGAGGTTTTCGCGCCCATCGTGGCGCCCGGCGGGTTGCGCGAGCCGGTGCGCGCGGTGCACGACACCTGGCTCAGCCGGGCCCACACCGTCACCGGCGGCAGGCACGCTCCCCTGCTACCGCTGGTGCCGCGGGCGTTGCGGCGCATGCCGCTCGGCGACTTCGACGTGGTCGTGGTGAGCCACCATGCCTTCGCCACCCAGGCCGCGCTCGCCACCGACGCACCCGTCGTCGCCTATGTGCACAGCCCGGCACGGTGGGCGTGGGATCGGGAATTCCGCGCCCAGGAGGCGGGCGGCCGGTTGGGTCAGCTCGCCCTCGGAGCCCTCGGAACACTCGCTCGCCGTGGCGAATTGCGCGCCGCACCTCGGCTCACCCATGTGATCGCCAACTCGCACGCCGTCGCCGAGCGGGTACGGGACTGGTGGGGTCTGCCCGCCTCTGTCGTGAATCCGCCGGTGCAGGTCGCCCGCTTCACGCCCGATCCGGGGGTCGCGCGGGAGGACTTCTTCCTGTGCGCAGGCAGGCTCGTGCCCTACAAGCGCGCGGATCTGGCGATCCGCGCCGCCCAGCGCGCGGGCGTGCGGCTGGTCGTCCTCGGCGAAGGCCGGTTCCGGGACCAACTCGAAGAGCTCGCCGGGCCGGAGACCACGTTCCTCGGAGCCACCTCCGCCGACGTCCTGCAGGACATGTACCGGCGCTGCCGTGCCCTGCTGATGCCGGGCATCGAGGACTTCGGCATCGTCCCCGTGGAGGCCATGGCCTGTGGAACGCCGGTGCTCGCGGTCGGTGCGGGCGGCTCGCTCGACACGGTGCGACCCGGCGTGACCGGCGAATACGTACCACCCGGCCACGACGACGCGGTCGTCGCCGCCCTCGCCGAACGGATGCGCGACTTCGATTCGGGCACCTACGATTCCGCGAAGATCCGCGCGCACGCCGACAGCTTCGCTCCCGACAAATTCCGGGCCAGGATGGCCGACACGGTCGCCGGAGTACTCGCCGCGCACCGTTAGCGAGAAGTTGCCCGAAACTCGGAGTTACGGAAATCAACTGTCACACATACCCTTTGACCTGCGACGACGGGTGACAATTCCCACACGGTGACAGACACCCCGCCGCTTGCCCCCTTTGTTACCGACGAGTACGGTTAGCCGCACCCGGACGACGATGTTCCCGGGTTCCCGTGATCCCCACATCCACCGCCGCATGCCGGATCACTTTTGCGCACACCGTGTTTCGAGACATTTTCAGGAGGGGCGATGGTTTCCTACATCGTGACGGGCGGTACCGGTTTTCTCGGTCGGCGAGTGGTACGTGAGTTGCTCGCCGCCGACCCGGCCGCGATCGTGCACGTGCTGGTGCGCGCCGAGTCGCTGGCCAAGTTCACCGCGCTCAATGCGCAGCACCCCGACGGCGATCGCGTATTCGCGCTGGTCGGCGACCTGACCGCCGAGGGACTCGGCTTGGGCGACGAGCCGCCGCGCGCCGACCATGTGCTGCACCTCGGCGCGGTCTACGACATGACCGCCGACGAGGAGTCCGCCCACGCGGCCAATGTGAACGGCACCCGCGCGGTGATCGAGCTGGCGCGCAGGCTCGGTGCGGTCCTGCACCACGTGTCCTCGGTGGCGGTGGCAGGCGATCATCACGGCAAGTTCTTCGAGGAGGATTTCGACCTCGGCCAGAACCTCACCTCGCCGTACCACCGCACCAAGTTCGCGGCCGAGAAGCTGGTCCGCGAGGCCGGCGATGTGCGGTGGCGGGTGTATCGCCCCGCGATCGTGGTCGGCGATTCGCGTACCGGCGAGATGGACAAGATCGACGGCCCGTACTACTTCTTCCCGGCGATCGCGGCGCTGTCGGACCTGCCCGCCGAACTGCCGCTGCCGCTGCCCGATCTGGGTGCCACCAATGTGGTTCCGGTCGACTACGTGGCCGAGGCGATGGTTCGCCTGGTGCGCCGCCCGGGGCTGGACGGGCGCACATTCCACCTGGTCAACCCGGAGCCGCAGCCGTTCGGCGAGATCTACCGTGCGCTGGCTAGCGCGGCGGGTGGGCCGACCGGGATCGGGACCGTGCCGGGCAGTGCGTTCGCGCTGCGCGGCCTCGGACAGGTGCCCGGCGCACACGCGGTGCGCGACTTCCTGTTCGAGCAGGCGGGCATCCCCGCCGAGGTAGCCCCGCATGTCGGTTTCACCGCCGAGTTCGTTTCGGACTCCACGCGGGCGCTGCTGCCCGGGCTCGTGGTGCCCGCCTTCGAGACCTACGCCGCCCGGCTGTGGGAATTCTGGCGGGCCAACCTCGATCCGCAGCGTGGCCGTGTCGAGTCCGGGGCGCATCCGCTCTCGGGCCGCACGGTGCTCATCACCGGCGCCTCGTCGGGCATCGGCCTGGCCACCGCGCATGCTGTCGCGCGTCGTGGCGCGGTGGTGCTGATGGTCGCGCGCGGTGTCGAAGACCTCACTGCCGCAGCGGAATCCATTCGTGCCGACGGTGGGTCGGCTTTCGCCTACCCGTGCGATATCACCGATGCCACGGCCGTCGGCGCGCTGGTGCAGACGGTGCTCACCGAGCACGGCCACGTCGACTACCTGGTGAACAACGCGGGCCGTTCGATCCGGCGCTCGGTGGCCAATTCGGTGGACCGCATGCACGATTTCGAGCGGACCATGGCGGTGAACTACTTCGGGGCGGTGCGGCTCATCCTCGCGCTGCTGCCGTCGATGCGGGAACGCCACTTCGGCCACATCGTGAACATCTCCTCGATCGCCGTGCAGACCAAGGTGCCGCGCTTCGCCGCGTACGCCGCGAGCAAGTCGGCGCTGGACAACTTCAGTGACATCGCCGCGGTCGAAAACCGTGACGCGGGAATCACTTTCACCTCCATCCGGATGCCGCTGGTCCGCACGCCCATGATCGCGCCGACCGAGCTCTACCGCGCGCTGCCGCTGCCGGATCCGGAGCGGGCGGCGGGCATCGTGGTCCGCGCCCTGCTCGAACGCCCCGACCGCATCGACACACCTGTCGGCACGTTCTCGCAGGCGGTCGAGATGTTCCTGCCGTCGCTGAAACGGACCATCATGCACACCGGGTACCGCCTGTTCGGTGAATCGACCGCCGCGCAGGGCAAGCAGGAACCGGTCATCGCGGAACCCGCCGAGACCACCGAACCGTCGCGCGGACCGCTCACGGTCCTCGGACCGGTCCTCGCCCCGCTGATGGTCGTTCCGAGTCCCGCCGCGCGGATGAGCCGGATGCTGCCCGGCGTTCACTGGTGACCTGAGTCCCGGTCACGACACTCGCTTTTGTCGGGGAGTGTCGTGACCGGGTCGGGTCGGGTCGGCCACACATCCCGCAGCCTCGCCCACGTCGTGTGGGGGCGGGACAACCCGGGGTGATCAGCGCAGCTGACGGCAAACCCACTCGGCCAAAGTCGTCGGCGTGGTGGTGAGCAGGGTTCGGGGGTCCTCCGGGATGTAGTCCGTGCTGAGACCCGCTGCCATTCCGGCGATTCCGTCGATCTGGCCGTCACCGAGCCCCGCTGATCGCAGGGCGTTCCGGAACTCCCGGTCGGAGAGGTGGATCGGGGTGACGTCGCGCCCGAGTTGTGCGCCGAGGATCTCGGCCACGCGCGCGAAGGTGAGATCCTCGGGTCCGTGGACCGCCTGGACTACCCGGCCCGACCAGTCGTCGGACAGCAAGCGCAGCGCGGCGACCTCACCGATATCGCGCGGATCGACCCACGGCATGGCATGGTCCAGCTGCCACGGCGTGGACAGCGTGCCCGCTTGGATCTCGTCGAGTTGGGGCAGCAGGTTCGTGAAGAAGTACCCGCATCGCAGATGCAGCACATCCGCACCGGTGGCGTCGAGAAGCTCCTCGGTGCGTGCGAGCCCGTCGATCTCTCCTGCGCCGGTACGTTTCTCGGCTCCCCCGCTGCTGAGGAACACCGTCTTCTCGATGCCGTTCTCGACTACGGCCCGCGCCGCCGAGGCGCCCATCAGCGCGTAACCGGCTACCGGATCACCGTCCACCAGCGCAGGTGGGTCGACCCAGAACAACCGATCGGCCCCCTCGGTGGCCCGCACCACGGCGTCCGCGTCCCCCTGGTCGACCTGCACCACGTCGACCAGCTCCCGAACCGCATCGTCGAGCCGCCCCGGGTGCCGCATCAGCACCCGCGGCCGAACTCCCGCCTGCACCAACAGCCGCACCACCCGCGACCCCACATGCCCCGCGGGAGTGGTGACCACGATCCTCTTCGTTCGATTTCCCATAACCGCACGATAGAAGCCCTCGCGGTCACTTTCCGTCCGCGAATGCCGGTGTCACCACGTGCGTAGGACCGACGCCTTGGGACCGGCCACCAGGCTCCGCTCCGGCACGTCGTCACCGACCACCGCGCCGGCCGCGATCACCGAGTCGCGTCCGATACTGACGCCGGGCAGAATTGTCGCCCCGGCGCCGATCCAGACATTCTCGGCCACATCGATCGGCCCGCCGGTGAGAAACCGGCGCCGTTCCTCGGGGTCGACCGGGTGCCCCATGGTGATGAAGGTGGCCTTGGGACCGATCATCACCCCGGAGCCCAGCCGGATCCCCGCGTAGTCGAGGAACGTGCATCCCTGGTTGACGAAGACCCGTTCCCCGATGTCGAGACCGAGTCCATGGTCGGTGTAGAAGGGCGGGTAGATGGTGAGTTTCGGGGGCAGCGGACGCCCGAGGATCTGCTCGAGCAGTTCCGCCTTTCTCGTTTCGTCGTCGAAGGGCAACGCGTTGAGCCGGGAAGTCATCGCGGTCACCGCGAGCACCCGCTCGTGCATCGCCCGGAACTCCTCGCCCAGCACCCGCTCCCCCTGCTCCAGCAACTCGGGATCGTGGATCAGCATCATGTTCTCGCTCGCCATCTCCCGATTCTGGACCACCGGTCGCCGACCCCGGCGGTCGACTTCACAGCCGGGCGTTCACCTGTCCCGCCGCGTCGGCGAAGGCCCATTCGTAGGTGCCGTGAGCGGCGGGGAAGATGCCGCCCGCGCACACCGGATCACCTGCGGCGCAATAGTTCTGCGTGCGATCCGCGTACCACGGGTGGACCGTTCCGCCGACGAGGCGGAGTGGGTCGCCGAACAGCAGCACCGCGAGGACACGGTGTGACAGCTCGGGCGGGAGGGTCCACATGCCCGGGAGCACCAGTGCGGCAGGCGAACCCAGCACACCGTGGGTGACCACCGCACCCTGTGAATAGCCGACCAGAATGAAACGCTGGTCGGGGCAGGCGGCCGAGCGGGCGACGAGATGCCCGGTCATGGCGCGGGTTCCGTCGCTCACCGAGGACGGCACCAACAGATCGGCGGGATATTCCACACGGTGCGCACTGGAGTCCACTGCCAGGTGCTCGCGCAGGACCGCGTAGAGCGGGTCCCCGACGGCGGCCCCTAGATATCCGGGCTCTGTTGTGCCACGGGCGATTACGACGTCCACCGCGGCACAACCCTGTGCCCACGCCGTAGGTCCGGGCGATATCGCCGAACCGATTCCCGTGGCGAGAAGCAACACCGACAGCATTGTCGCTGTGCGCTTCCAACCGATACGCATTACCTTCCGATAGGCCATGGGGACCACCTGCTCACGCCGTTGTGAGGAATAGAGAACCGAGCAGTTACCGTCTGCCTCAACGGCATTCGGCGTGCTCAGAGGTGGAATACCCGGTCAACGGCATCGGCACGGCATGCGTTGCGCATCCCTTGCGCCACGGTTGCGTCTCGGATCGCCTGCGGCACAGGGCCGCCAAGGAAATTTACTTCTTCTTGGACTTCTTTTTGTACTTCGGCTTGTCGTTGTCGGGTTCCCACTCGTAGCCGGGGGTGTTCTTCTCGCAGTAGGAGTCGGCCACGTGCACATCGCCGAGGTCGCGTTCGCACCAGCGTGACTTGCCACAAGAGGTGGCGCCGAGGGACGCCAGCACGGCGAGCGCGAGCACGGCGGCGCCCGCGCGGATCCGGACCTTCATGGTTTCTCGAACCTTTCTTCGGTGAACTTCGCTGGTCAGGTGAATTCCAGGACTCCCCCCGGTCACCGTCGCAGCAATGCTAGCTTTCCTACATGTCGAGCGCAGCACCCCAGCCCACCGATGATTTCTCCCCCGACGCGATCGTGGTCGGCTCCGGGCTCGCGGGCCTGGTCGCCACCCACGAGCTGGTGCTGGCCGGACGCAAGGTGCTCGTGGTCGATCAGGAGAACCGCGCCAATCTGGGCGGACAGGCGTTCTGGTCGCTGGGTGGGCTGTTCCTGGTCGACACCCCCGAGCAGCGCCGCCTCGGCATCAAGGATTCCTACGACCTCGCCCTGCAGGACTGGATGGGGTCGGCCGGTTTCGATCGCCTCGACGGCGAGGACAGCATGGCCGTGGAGTGGGCACGCGCCTACGTGCGCTTCGCGACCGACGAGAAGCGGGACTACCTGCACGCCTTGGGTTTACGCATCACACCGATCGTCGGCTGGGCCGAACGCGGCGGTTCCCTCGCCGACGGCCACGGCAATTCGGTTCCCCGTTTCCACCTCACCTGGGGTACCGGTCCGGAGGTCCTGCGGGTGTTCCTCGAGCCCGTGCTGGCCGGTGAGGCCAAGGGCCTGGTGCGGTTCGCGTTCCGCCACCGGGTCGACGAACTGGTGGTCACCGACGGCGCGGTCACCGGTGTGCGCGGCAGCGTGCTCGCGCCGAGCGACACCGAGCGTGGTGTCGCCTCGAACCGGGAAGTGGTTGGCGACTTCGACTTCCAGGCGCCGGCGGTGCTGGTGAGCACAGGCGGCATCGGGCACGCGCACGACATCATCCGACGCAACTGGCCGACCGAGCGCCTCGGCCCGTGCCCGGAGACGATGATCTCGGGCGTACCCGCCTACGTCGACGGGCGGATGCTCGGCATCTCCGAGAGCGCGGGCGCGGCGCTGGTGAACCGTGATCGCATGTGGCACTACACCGAGGGCATCAACAACTGGGACCCGGTGTGGCCCGATCACGCCATCCGCATCCTGCCCGGTCCCTCGCCGCTGTGGTTCGACGCGAACGGCCGACGCATGCCCGCACCGTGCTTCCCCGGCTTCGACACCAATGCCACGATGCGCCAGATCCTGTCGACCGGCTACGACTACTCCTGGTTCGTGCTGAACCAGACCATCATCGAGAAGGAGTTCGCCCTCTCCGGCTCGGAGCAGAACCCCGACATCACCGGCAAGGACTGGAAGCTCACGCTGCGCAGCCGCCTGGCCAAGGGTGCACCGGGTCCGGTCGAGGCGTTCAAGCAGCACGGTGTGGACTTCGTGGTCGCCGACTCGCTCCCCGCCCTGGTGGACGGCATGAACGAGATCGCGCGCGGCCCCAAGCTCGATGCCGCCGAACTGGAACGGCAGATCGTCGCTCGCGATCGCGAGGTGACCAACCCCTTCACCAAGGACGCGCAGATCGCGGCGATCACCGCCGCCCGCAAGTACATCGGCGACAAGTTGCAGCGGGTGGTCTCCCCGCATCGCATCCTCGATCCGGCCCACGGCCCGCTGATCGCGGTGCGGCTCAATGTGCTGACCCGCAAGACGTTGGGCGGCTTGCAGACCGACCTCGACTCGCAGGTGCTGCGCCCGGACGGTTCGGTGTTCGACGGCCTGTACGCCGCTGGTGAGGTCGCCGGGTTCGGCGGTGGCGGTGTGCACGGGTACAACGCGCTCGAGGGCACGTTCCTCGGCGGCTGCATCTTCTCCGGCCGCGCCGCGGGCCGGGCGATGGCGCGCCGGAGTTAGTCAGCCGCGCCCGTGCCGGGGTGTCAGCGCGCGCGATGCCTCGTTGGCTACCTCGGCGAGGGCGCGCGCCAGGCGAGCGGTGTCGAGGGCGGCGCGGTCGCCGTTCACGGTGCCCGACAACGAAATCGCGGCTACCGCTACCCCTCGGCCACGGATCGGCACCGCGACACAGCCCACGCCGGGCAGTGATTCCTCGGTGTCGACGGCAACGCCCTGACGGTGCCGGATGCGGGCCAGTTCTCGGTGCAGTTCCACCCGGTCGATGATGGTGCGGGCCGTGCGGGCGACGGTGTTGCCGCGCAGTGAAGCCTCGGCGATGCCGGGTTCGAGCGTGGCCAGCAGCGCTTTGCCGAGGGCCGTACAGTGCGCAGGCAACCGGCCGCCGATGCGGGTGGGGATCGCCACCTGCCCGCGCCTGCCCGCGCGGTCGAGGAACAGCACCTCGCGGCCGTCGAGCACGGCGAGGTGCCCGACCAGGCCGGTGCGCTGGCTGAGGTCGTAGAGCAGCGGGCCGACCACTTCACGCAGTTCGTTGTGCTCGGCGGCGAGTCCGCCGAGTTCGAGCACTCGCAGCCCGAGGCGGTAACCGCCGGGAGTGTGTGCGAGCCAACGCAATCGGATCATCTGATCGAGGATGCGATGCACCGTTGACCTGGGCAGGCCGGTGCGCTCGGCCAGACCGAGCAGAGTGAGGGTCGGGGTGGTCGCGTCGAAGGCGTCGAGGATGAGTGTCATCCGCTCGATCATCGACGTGGGCGGTGCCCCGGCCGGCCGGGCCGATCCGGTCCACAGTTCCTCCGTCGCCGGTTCGGTCACGATGTCGACCGTCATAGATCCAACCTCCACAGTGTGTAGCGAATACAGCCTAGAGCTGTCCGCGCCGACGACGCACCATTTCGCTGGACCGAGCGGTACACACCGGCCGAATTCGCTAGCGGCGGGCCGCTTCGAGGCGGGCGGCGCGCTCGACGAGGAGCTCGGCGGGGCCGGTCGGTGGGCTGGTACGCCGCCAGATCGCCCGGAACTTGCGGGTGAGGCGAGTGGCATCGGTCGAGGAGACCTCGACCAGGGCACCGGTGGCCAGGTCGGGTGCGGCGATCAGGCGGCTCAGTACCGCCGGGGCCATCCCGGTTCGCGCGGCGGCGACGATGGCCGCTGCCGAGCCGAGTTCGGCGGCCGGGCCCGCCGGTGCGCCCTCGCTGCTGAGCAGGTCCCAGACGGTGTCGCGGGTACCGGAGCCGGGTTCACGCCAGAGCAGGGCGGTGCCGGCGAGCTCGGCGAGCGTCACGGGGGACTTCCGGCGCGCCCACGGGTGATCACGCGCCACGACGACGACCAGTTCGTCGGCGCCGAGCACCCGGCTGCCCAGCCCGGCGGGCGGGTGCGGACCCTCGACGAAACCCACGTCGGCGGCGCCGTCGCGGACCAGGGCGGCGACCTGTGTGGAATTCTCGACGTCCAGGGCGACGACGACCTCGGGGTGGTCGGTGCGCAAGGCCGCCAGCCAATGCGGAATGCGATGATCGGCAATGGTTTTCGATGCGGCGATCCGCAGGCGCGTGGCCTGGGCGGCTCGCAGCCGGTCGATGTCGTCGACGAGGTCGCGCACGGCCGCGAGCACCGGGCGCGCGTGCTCGACGACGGCGCGGCCCGCGTCCGTGAGTTCCGACCCGGTCGGCCCGCGGTCGAGCAGTTTGACCCGCATTCGTCGTTCCAGGGCGCTGATGCGCATGCTCGCGGCGGGCTGGGTGATGCCGTGTCGGCGCGCGGCGGCGCCGAGACTACCCAGCTCGGCGACCGACACCAGCAGATCGAGAACGTCGAGGTCGGGGGTTCCCGGTGGCAGCATCACGCACCGGTCACCGGTGTGCGGCGCAGGTTCTTCGCGACCCCGTAGAGCGCGATCACCGGTTTGAGCGGCATCCATTCCCCGAATCGGTAGTCGCGTCCGCGCACCAGACGGGTGGCGAGCTCGGGACTCTGCTCCGCGAGATAGCGGCGTGCGACGGCGGCGTGCGTGGGCAGGGAGACGATCTTGATCCGATCGACGTCCTTCAGGAACGGGAGGGCGAAGGCGATGTTCTCCCAGGTGGATCGGCTGTTCTCCTCGAGCACGAGCTCTCCGGTGTACCCGCGTTCGCGTGCGTAGCGGGCCAGCAGCGATGCCTCGGTGTCGGGCCCCGCGCAGGCACCGCCGCACAGGACCAGCCGCGATTCGCTCGCCCCTGGGTCGAGGGAACGCAGACCCGCGCGCACTCGCCATCGGTTCATGGCGTTGGCGCTGCGACCGGCGTTGCGGTATCCGAGCACGACCACCGCTTCCGATCCGCCGGTGTCGGGGCGCGTCTCGGTTCGGGACGCACGCCAGTTCACCCACTCGCCCCACAGCATGGCGCCGAGGGCGGCGGCGGCGATCCGGCTTCGTGTGCGCACCTCTCCAGCAAACCACGATGATCTCGCCCGGGCGGCGATTGCGCACCTGACCTCAGGTTTCAGCACCAGCCGGTGAGCGCCATCAGCGCCAGGCTCGAGGTGCCGAGCACCACACCGATGGCGCCGCCGAGGAGCAGCGGACGTGGACCCGCGGACCGCAGGCGGTCCAGGCTCAGGGACGTACCGATGGCGGCCAGGACGGCGGTGATCAACCAGCCACTCGTCGCGGCGAGTGGCTCGGTGAGAGCCGAGGGCAGGATCCCGGTGGCGGCGACAATGGAGGCCGCCACGAACATCACGACGAACAACGGGAAGCTCTCGCGCAGGGAGCCGGGCGATGTGCCCGTTCGCTCGGCCAGCCGTCGGCGCCCCAGATGCAGGCCGAGGCAGAGCGGGACGATCGCCAGACTGCGGACCAGCTTCACCACGACGGCGAATTGCGCGGCGCCCGCCCCGAACACCACACCGGCGGCCAGCACCGAGGAGGTGTCGTTGATGGCGGTGCCCGCCCAGAGGCCGAACGCCTGCGGCGACATCCCGATCGCCCGGCCCAGCGGCGGATAGACGAGTACCGCAACGACATTGAAGACGAAGATGGTGCCGAGCGCGTAGGCCACCCGTTGCCGATCGGGTCGGAGCACCGCCGTCGCGGCCGCGATGGCGGAGGCACCGCAGATGGTCGACCCGGCGGCGATCAGAGTGGCCGACTCACGATCCACGGCGAGCATCCGCCCGACGACGAACGCGGCGACGGCACCGGCGACGAGGGTGCCGACCAGTACGACAGCGGTCTCACGCCCCACACCGAGCACCGAACCCATCGGCAGACCGAGACCGATCAGCACGATGGCCCACCCGAGCACCCGCTGCCTGGCCACGTCGAGGCCCGGCTCGAACCTCGCACTCCCCCGGCGCCGCATCCACATTCCGGTCACCGCACCGGCGATCAGGGCCACCACCGGCGCTCCGGCCATCGGCAGCGCCTTGCCCACCGGGGTGGCGACGGCGGCCAGCAGCAGTGCCAGGGCCAGGCCCGGCACGACAGTTCCTACGCGATTCACCTTCCCACCATCGCCGGGCCGCGCATTCCCGGGTAGATCCTGATCCACGACGAGCACATAAGCGTGTCTTATGTCGCGACACGACAGCGCCGGCGTGCTTGGACGAGCGGTCGGTGGGTAAGGCGGAGGCAGAATCGAGCCGGCATGGAGTGCCGTCGAAGACAGGAGGATGTTGTGAGAGCTGGTTACCGGGTCGTCACCGCCGTGGCCGTCGCGGGTGCCTTCGCGCTGAGCTCGGCCGCAGTGGCGAACGCCGAGGAACCCGAAGCGCCGAAGACCCCGCTGGTCCAGTACATCGAGTCCTGGCCACCTGCACCGGAGAACTGCAACCGGGTGTGGGATCCCATCGAGGACGCGGTCGAAGACTCCGTCCCACCCCAGTTCGAGGCCGAGTTCGAGGCGTTCGACGACTGGTGCGAGGGCGACGAGGACTGACGGGAGGGTCGCCGCGGGTTCGTCACCGCGGCGACCTTTCCGCCGTCACCCGTCGTCGAAATCCGGTTCGGCGGTAAGTAGTTCGTCGGCTCGGGCGAGCGCCGCGTCGAGGTCGTCGGCGACGCTGTCGAGCAGCGACATGCCGTCGAGCATGTCGGTGAGTTCGGCGCGGAGGGCGTCGATTTCGGCGAGGGCGGGGTCGACGGTCGTCCAGGCGACGGTGTCCGACCACCAGGTGTCGCGCTGGATCCAGGACCAGACGACATCGCGCACCAGCACCGCGTCGGTGGTGAACAGGTGACGGTGGTCGGTGCCCGCGATGTGTTCGATCTCGTAGGTGCCGTCGGGCAGGTAGCGGGCCTGGATGTGGTCCGGTCCCCGGGTGAGCAGGAGGAAAGGGTGGTCGGGGGCCGGGTTCACGGCGTCGGCCCCGGGCCGGGCGGGGTCGACGGCGCGTGGCGCGCCCGAACCGTCACCGACGTGGACCACGACCTCGGGCTGGTCGACATGCTCGGCACCCATCCGGCCAGTGTGCCGGACTGCGCGCCGAGACCCGTGACCGGCATCGTCGCGGTAATCGGACTGCGCGATCGGACGACGGCGACTAGCCTCGCACCCATGACCTGGCAGGCGCCCGAACTCGTGCCGACCCGCACCCTGGTCGGCGCCGACGAACGCCCGATGTTGCAGTCCTGGTTGGACTTCCACCGTCAGACGTTGCTCAACAAATGCGGTGGGCTAGATGCGGCGCAGCTGGCGAAACGTTCGGTTCCGCCGTCGAATCTGTCGCTGCTCGGGCTGGTTCGTCATCTCACCGAGGTCGAACGCGGCTGGTTCCGGGTCTCGGCCGCCGGCGAGGACATCGGCCCGGTGTACGCCTCCGAACTCGAACCCGACGCCGACTTCGACGACCTGGACTCGCGCCCGGCACCGGAGGTCTTCGACCTGTTCCACGCCGAAGTCGCCGCCTGCGACGCCGCGGTCGCCGACCTCCCCCTCGACCATGTGTTCCAGGTGCCGTGGCGCTCCGACGGCTACACGCTGCGCTGGGTGTATCTGCACATGATCGAGGAGTACGCCCGCCACAACGGGCACGCCGACCTGCTGCGCGAACGCATCGACGGTGTCACCGGCAGTTTCTGATCAACCGGTGATCACGTCGGCGGTGAGCTGATCGAGACCGTCGATGACCACCTCGGCCTGGGCGAGTGCCTCGGCCGAGGCCGGAAATTCGGGGCGCGGCACCGCGATCACCCGCATCCCCGCAGCGTGCGCGGATCGCAGACCGTTGGTCGAATCCTCCACCGCCGTACAGTGGTTCGGGTCGACTCCCAACCGCTGTGCGACGGTGAGGTACACGTCGGGCGCGGGCTTGCCGCGTCCCACCTCCTCGGTGGACAGCACGACCGCGAAACTCTGCATCAACCCCGCCTTCTCCAAGACGAGCGCGATCAGGGAGGCAGGAGAAGAACTGGCGAGCCCGAGCTTCCAGGAATCCGCGCAGCGCCGCACGGCGTCGACAGCGCCGGGCAGCAGCGGCAGGTGCTGGGCGTACTCGTCGGCCATCAGATCGATGACGTCGGCGGCGACCTTGTCGGCCGGTTGAGCGACACCGAGGTCGTCGGCCAGATACGACGACCACTCCACGGTCGACATGCCCATCATGCGCTGCTGCGAATCCGGTTGCCAGCGACCACCATTGACGGTGACGTAATCTTTGCGGACCTTTTCCCAGACGGGCTCGGAGTCGATCAGCACACCGTCCATGTCGAACACAACCGCCGCGATACTCATGCCAAGCCTCTCGCCGTCGATGATGATCGGCATCGAGCCTAACCGACCGGCGGCGGTCCCCCGCGCGAACGCCCAGCTCGGAAACGATAACGTGTTGCATATGGACGAGAAGAACGTCGGCGACTCGCGGCCCGACCAGACGCATCACGAGGGCGGCTTCCGGCCGATGGCCGAGCTCATCGAAGCGCGCGCGAGCGAAAGCGACACCCTGATCGGCGGACCGCACTACGGCGAGTTCATCGAGCAGGTGCGCGAGCTGATGGACCGCGCGCGACTGGCGAACCCGTCCGACGAGCTGGCCAAGGAGACGATCGTCGCACTCGAGCAGCTCAATGCCCGCTTGGACGAGGCCGTGGTCGACGAGTGGTCCTCGCCGAGCTGGACGCGCACCGATCTACCCGCGCGCGGCAACATCACCCTGCCGCCGTACACGGTGGTCAGCGGTGACCGCGACGGGGTGACCGCGAAGGTCACCTTCCGTACCTTCCATCTGGGCGGCAATCAGGCCGCGCACGGCGGGCACATCTCGCTCGCCTTCGACGACATCCTCGGCATGACCGCCGCCCTGGCCACCGGCGCGGTGACCCGCACGGCCTCGCTCACCGTCGACTACCGGTCTGTCACCCCGCTCGAGCACGAACTCACCGTGCGCGCCCATGCCGAACGGCGCGACGGCCGCAAGGTGTACCTGAAGGCGACCATGCACGACGGTGACCGCCTCTGCGCCGAGGCCAGCGGCCTGTTCATCGTGCTCAAGCCGGGCCAGCCCTGACATTACGATCGGCCTGATTCCAAGGCCGTCCTAGTGGCGCCGGGTGGCGCAATACCCGGAGCGGGCCGGGTTCGCGCAGGTCGCGCGAGTAGCCACCCGGCGCAAACACATCGGCACGATTTCGTGCCGATCCGCGCGCCGCGGGCACCGGCGTAATCGCCACTATCGTCGCTGTTCATGCAGGTCAGCGAGAGAACAGGCACCAAAGAGCCGGGGCACGACCGGCGCGCCGATCGGGCCCGTCGCGTCGCCGACGTGGTGCGCCACCAGATCCTGTCGGGCGTGCTCGACGGCACGGTGCCCGGCGAGCAGGAGTTGGCCGCCGAACACGGCGCCTCCCGCAACACCGTCCGCGCGGCGCTGGCGCTGCTGCGCGACGAGGGACTCATCGACCGTGCCCCGAAGGTGGGCACCCGGGTGGCGGCCCGCAAGTTCGACCACGGACTCGACGTGCTGCTCGGTTTGCAGGAAACCCTCGCCGAGCACGGCACGGTGCGCAACGAAGTGCGCGTGGCGGGCACCGTCACCGCGCCGCCCGCCGTGGCCCGCAAGCTCGGGCTCACACCGGGCGAGCAGGTGGTCTACATCGAGCGGCTGCGCTTCCTCGCCGACCTGCCGCTGAGCCTGGACCTCACCTACCTGGTCCCGGACATCGGCGCCGAGGTGCTGGCCCACGATCTCGCGAGCACCGATGTGTTCGTCCTGCTCGAGCAGATCACCGGCCGCTCGCTCGGTGACGCCGAGATCGCCCTCGAGGCGGTGGCCGCCGACCCGCACACCGCCGTCACCCTCGACGCCCCGGCCGGTGCTCCGCTGCTGATGCTCGAGCGACTCACCCGCCTCGACGACGGCAGACCCGTCGATCTCGAATACATCCGCATGCGCGGCGATCGAATCACCATGCGCGGCAGCCTCGTGCGCAGCGCACCCGAATGGAAGGTCCGTTAGATGGCCCTCGTACCCCAGCGCGCCGACGTCCCCGTGACGATCGACGAATCCCTGTGCATCACCGGCTGCACGTTGTGCGTCGACATGTGCCCACTCGATTCCCTTGCCATTCACGAGGATTCGGGCAAGGCCTACATGCATGTCGACGAGTGCTGGTACTGCGGCCCGTGCGCCGCACGCTGCCCCACCGGCGCCGTCACCGTCAACATGCCCTACCTGCTCCGCTGAACCCGGGAACCCCACGCATGAAGATCACTCGTTTGCTGCCCGTCGCCCTTGCCGTCGCCCTCGCCGCGGCCGGGTGCTCACTCGAAAGTTCCACCGCCGCACCGGCAGGCACCGTCAAGGTTGTCATCGGCTATCAGTCCAAGACCATCAACACCGTCACCGCGGGCACGCTGCTGCGCGCACAGGGCTATCTCGAACGGCGGCTGCAGCAGATCACCGACGCGGGTGGCGCGAAGTATCAGGTGGAGTGGCAGGACTACGACACCGGTGCGCCGATCACCGCCCAGATGGTGGCGGAGAAGATCGATATCGGGTCGATGGGTGACTACCCGTTGCTTATCAACGGCTCACGCACCCAGGCCGCCGAGCGTTCCCGCACCGAGCTGGTGTCGATCACCGGCTACAACCCCAAGGGTGCGCTGAACATGGTTGTGGTGCCGCAGGATTCGCCTGCGCGCTCGCTGACCGACCTGGCCGGGCAGAAGATCTCGGCCAGTGTGGGTTCGGCGGGTCACGGCACCCTGGTGCAGGCGCTGAGCCGGGCGGGAATCGATCCGGCGAAGGGCGTGGAGGTGCTCAACCAGCAACCCCAGGTCGGAGCGACGGCACTGGAATCGCATCAGGTGAGCGCGCTGTCGCAGTTCGTGGCCTGGCCGGGTCTGCTGGTGCAGCAGAACAAGGCCAAGCTGCTCTACGACGGTGCCGAGCTGAATGTGCCGACTTTCCACGGGGTGGTCGCCCGGCGGGCGTACGCGGCCGAGCATCCCGAAGTGCTGCAGGCGTTCCTGGCCGCACAGCTGGACGCGACCGCCTTCCTCAACGAAAAGCCGTTCGAGGCCGCGGATCTCGTCGCGAAGGGGTCCGG
Source organism: Nocardia rosealba (assembly GCF_020216065.1). GTDB lineage: Bacteria > Actinomycetota > Actinomycetes > Mycobacteriales > Mycobacteriaceae > Nocardia > Nocardia rosealba. The sequence continues at coordinate 434,168 of NZ_JAIWNA010000002.1, read as the reverse complement.
GCTGCCGCAGGAGGTCGTGTACCTCTACAACGGACCCGGCGGCACGAGCTTCGACACGACCCTCAAGGCGAAGCTGATCGCGGCGTTCAAGGACGACGTGAACTATCTGAAGTCGATCGGTGACTTCGCCGACCTCGACATCGACGCGTTCGTCGAGGACGGGCCGCTGCGGCAGGCATTCGCCGAGACCGGCCGCGATTACGACGCGACCCTGGCCGAGTCGACCAACCCCAGCAAGGTCACCGGCACCGACCCGGTGTGCGCTGTGCCCGTGACTGATCCGGCCCTGGCCGGCGAGGTGTGGGTCGAGGGCGCCGACAAACCGCAGCCCGCCGCGAATCCCGACTGCCTGCTGCGGGCAGTCCAAGCCGCCGAGGCGCAGGGCAAGACCGTTCGCGCGGCGTATGTTCCCGATGCCGAGCTGGGCACCCGCTGGTTCGCGGACAAGGCGATCTGGTTGCGTGAGGGCACCCGGTACCTGCCCTTCACCACCCAGGCCGCAGCCGACCGGTATCGGGGTACCCACCCGGCGGCCACCGCTGTCACCTACGACCAGGCCGTCACGGAGGTCCGCGGATGACCCCCACCGCCCGCGCTGCCGCGGCACCCACCCCGACCATCGAGGCCACGGCGGCTCCCGCATCGCCGGAAACGCCGGTCGGCACACTGTCAACCACTGGAAGTGACGTAACCACCGCCGACTCCTCGGGGTGGACTTCGCGGTTGATCCGGGTCGGGTCGGTGGTGGCGGCGATCGGGTTGTGGCAGGTGCTCACCGCAGGCGATGTGCGGGCCGGACTGCGGTTCGACACCCTGCCGACGGTGACCGAGATCGTCGCCGAATTCGGGGAGCACCTGGGCAGCGGACAGTACTACCTGGATGTGGCGCAGTCGCTGATCCGGATCGTCACCGGGTTCGGGCTGGCCGCGGTCGTCGGGGTGCTGGCGGGCATCGGCCTTGGCCGGTCGCGGTTGCTGGCCGATGTGTTCGGTCCGCTGGCCGAACTGGTGCGGCCGATTCCGGCGATCGCGCTGGTCCCGGTGGCGATCCTGCTGTTTCCCAGCGACGAGTCGGGCATCGTCTTCATCACCTTCACCGCCTCGTTGTTCCCGGTACTGGTGAGCACCCGGCACGCGACGCGCGCGTTGCCGACCATCTGGGAGGACGCGGTCCGCACCCTCGGCGCGTCGCGGCGTGAGGTGCTCACCAGGGTGGTGGTACCCGGGATCCTGCCCGGCGTGTTCAGCGGATTGTCGGTGGGTATGGGGGTGGCCTGGATCTGCCTGATCTCCGCGGAGATGATCTCCGGTCGCCTCGGTATCGGCTACCGCACCTGGCAGTCCTACACCATCGTGGACTACCCGGCCGTGTTCGTCGGCATGATCACCATCGGCGTGCTCGGCTTCCTCACCTCCGGAATCGTCGAACTGGCCGGCCGGCGGGCCACCCGCTGGCTGCCGAGAGAGGTCGCCTCATGACCATCGCCACCGCCGTCTCGACCGGCATGCGCCTCGATCTGGAATCGGTGCGCGTCGGCTACGGCACCAGAACCGTTGTCCGCGAACTGGATCTGTCGATCGGTGCCGGGGAGATCCTCGTCCTGGTCGGCAAGTCCGGCTGCGGCAAGTCCACCCTGCTGCGTGCGATCGCCGGACTGCGCGAGCCGAGCGGGGGGACGATCCGGGCCGACGGTGATGTCGTCACCCGGCCGTCGGCGGACCGGGCACTGGTCTTCCAGGACGACGCGCTGCTGCCGTGGCGCACGGCTCGCGCCAATGTCGAACTGGCGCTGCGTCTTCGCGGTGTCGCGCGAGCGGAGCGCCGGGAACAGGCGTTGCGCTGGCTCGGCGAGGTCGGGCTCACCGGGCACGCCGAATACCTGCCTCGCGATCTGTCGGGCGGGATGCGTCAGCGTGTGCAACTCGCCCGCAGCCTGGCCGGTTCGCCGCGCGCGGTGCTGATGGACGAGCCCTTCGGCGCGCTCGACAGCCAGACCCGCGCCGAGATGCAGCGCCTGCTCGTCGACACCTGGCGCGCACATCCCACCACGATCGTTTTCGTCACCCACGACCTCGACGAAGCGCTGCGCCTCGCCGACCGGATCGCCGTGCTCGGCGCGGGCACGCTGCGGGCGGTCGTCGAGGTCCCCGACCCGCGCGAACCGGTCGACCGGAGCGCGCTGAGGTCCCGAATCCTGGAGTCGCTGTGAACATTCCCGATCTGGACGACCGCGTCCGCCTCGACTGCGATGTGCTCGTGATCGGTGGCGGAACGGCGGGCACCATGGCCGCGCTCACCGCCGCCGAATCCGGTGCGAACGTGCTGCTGCTCGAGAAAGCGCATGTGCGCCACTCCGGTGCGCTGGCCATGGGAATGGACGGCGTGAACAACGCCGTCATCCCCGGCAAGGCCGAACCGGAGGACTACGTCGCCGAGATCACCCGCGCCAACGACGGCATCGTCGACCAGCGCACCGTGTATCAAACGGCGACAAGAGGTTTCGCCATGGTGCAGCGACTCGAACGCTACGGGGTGAAGTTCGAGAAGGACGAGTACGGCGAATACGCGGTACGTCGGGTGCACCGCTCGGGCTCGTATGTGTTGCCGATGCCCGAGGGCAAGGACGTGAAGAAGGCGCTGTACCGGGTGCTGCGTCAGCGCAAAATGCGGGAGCGGATCCGGATCGAGAACCGGCTCATGCCGGTGCGGGTGCTGACCGCCGAGGGCCGCGCGGTCGGTGCGGCCGCGTTGAATACGCGCACCGGCGAATTCGTCGAGGTGGCGGCGAAAGCGGTGATCCTGGCGACGGGTCCGTGCGGCAGGCTCGGGCTGCCTGCCTCGGGTTACCTCTACGGCACCTACGAGAACCCGACCAATGCGGGCGACGGGTACTCAATGGCCTATCACGCCGGCGCCGAACTCTCCGGCATCGAGTGCTTTCAGATCAACCCGCTGATCAAGGATTACAACGGCCCGGCCTGCGCGTATGTGGCCAACCCGTTCGGCGGCTATCAGGTCAATGCCGAGGGTGAACGGTTCGTGGACTCGGACTACTGGTCGGGCCAGATGATGGCCGAAGTGAAGCAGGAGATCGAATCCGCGCGCGGCCCCATCTATCTCAAGGTGTCGCACCTGCCCGACGAGACGCTGTCCACCCTCGAATCGATCCTGCACACGACCGAACGCCCCACTCGCGGGACGTTCCACGCCAACCGCGGTCACGACTACCGCACCCACGACATCGAGATGCACATCTCCGAAATCGGTTTGTGCAGTGGCCATTCGGCGTCGGGTGTGTGGGTGGACGAGAACGCGCGCACCACGGTGCCCGGGTTGTATGCGGCCGGTGACCTGGCGTGCGTGCCGCACAACTACATGATCGGCGCGTTCGTCTACGGCGACCTCGCGGGTGCGCACGCGGCGTCCACGCTGGCCGAGGTCGAGGCACCGAGTTCGCTGCCCGTCGATCAGCTCGCCGAGGCACACGAACTCGTCTACCGCCCGTTGCGGCAGCCCGAGGGTCCGCCGCAGACCCAGGTCGAGTACAAGCTGCGCCGGTTCGTGAACGACTACGTGGCGCCACCGAAGACGGCGGCGAAACTGTCGATCGCGGTGGAGACCTTCGAGCGGATGCGCGCCGAGGTCGACGGGATCGGTGCGACCACACCGCACGAGCTGATGCGCGCGGTGGAGGTCCAGTTCATCCGCGACTGCGCCGAGATGGCCTCGCGCAGTTCGCTGACGCGCACGGAATCGCGGTGGGGGCTCTACCACGATCGCGCCGACCTGCCAGACCGCGACGACGAGTCGTGGAATTTCCACCTGAATCTGCGCAAGACCGCCGACGGGGAGATGGAGTTCGTCAAACGGTCGGTGGCGCCCTATCTGGTGCCGGTGCCCGGCCTCGACGACGTGCCGTCGGCCGAGCCGATCGTCGAGGTGATCGCCCAGCCGGAACTGGTCGGCACCCGGGCACCTCAGCGTGCGGCGCCTGCCCGCACCGTAGCCGCGCCGGTGTCGCCGTCCTCGCCCCGGCTGGTCACCCTGCTGGCGCTGGATTCGCCTGTACTCGAAGATGTTTCGAGCTTCCTGACCGATCCTGATCCGGTCGTCCGTGTCGCGGCGCTGTCGGTGCTCACCGAGAACACCCCCGACGGTTTCGCCGACGAGTTGGTGCGCGCCCTCGGTGACGAGGGCGCATCGGTGCGCCGGGCCGCCACCGAGAGCTTGCGGGAACTGGTGGAGGTGCTGCCGGGGCCCGGTGCGCTGGCGGAATACCTCAGCTCCCCGGATCCGCTGGTGCGCGCCACGGTCGTCGACCTGTTGCGTGCGCTACGGGCCGGGTCCGCCACGGCATTCCGTGCGGCACTACGCGATCCGGATCACCGGGTGCGGATCGAAGCGGTGCGGGCGCTTGTCTCGCTCGACGACGCCGACGCCGTCGCCTCGATCGCCGGTGACGCCAACCGGGAGGTGCGCATCGCGGTCGCCCAAGGGCTGGCCTCGATCGGCGCGGGTGGACACGAAGTGATCCGGACACTGGTCACCGACCCGGACCCCCTGGTCCGTGCGGCCGCGCTCACCGCCTATGCCGCCCTCGGCACCGACGACCTCACCGAACTGGTTGCGGCCCTGGGCCACTCGGCCTGGCAGGTGCGCGTCGGCGCCGCCAAGGGCCTAGCGGGTGCCAGCCCGGACCTTGCGGTGGAACCGCTGCGCGCGGCGTTGTCCGATCGCCACCTCGATGTCCGCAAGGCAGCGGTCCTGTCACTGTCCACCTGGCCGGACAGCGGCACTGCGCTCGACGCCCTCGAGTCCGCGGTAGAAGACCCCGACGCCGACGTCCGCGCGTACGCCCGTCGGGCGGTCACAGCGGCGGGCCGGACTCCCGGTGCCGACGCGCTCCCGGCCGACGCTGTCGCCTGACAACCCCCCACGTCGGCCGACGTTGCCCGGCTGGTCGACGGTGGCGCAGGCGGCGACGGTGGTCGCCACCAACTCGTCGACCTGCGCCGCGCCGACTGCTCGCTCACCGCGGGTGGTATCGGCCGATACGAACGCCAGGAAACCGCGCACCCGGCGATGTCGGTCGAGGCCGCGCCAGCACTCCTTGTCCTTCGCGTCCTCGATCAGATGTACTCGCTCCGCACCGGTCATGTCCTCCACCGAGGCAGCAGGCAGGGCGATGACCGCGCCCTTCGCCCAGGCAGATCTCTGACGCGCACGCTGCCCTGGCTGACGGAGGCGGGACTGTAGCCGGCGTCGGTAGGCTGGCCCGATGAACGCACTCGCTGGCACATTGGTGCAGGTTGCCGATGATCTGGACTCGGTGACGACGATCGGGCACGAGGACGACCCCGCCGATGCGGGGTCATCGCGGGCCGATGTCGAGGCACTGTGGTCGTCGGTGCGGGCGTGGTATTCGATGGGGACCACCCCGGCGATCCAGGTGTGTCTGCGCCGCAACGGCAAGATCGTGCTGAATCGAGCCATCGGGCACGGCTGGGGCAATACACCGCGAGAGCAGCCGGACGCGGAGAAGATCCTCGTCACCCCCGACACCCCGTTCTGCGGATTCTCGACCGCCAAGGGCGTGGCCGCGACGGTGGTGTCGATGCTCATCGAGCAGGGTGCGTTCGCGGCGGACGACGCGGTGTGCGACTACATCCCGGAGTTCGCGGCGCACCGCAAGGGTGTGATCACCATCGGCGACGTGCTCTCGCATTCGGCGGGCATCCCGTTCATCACCCCGCCGTACCAGGGGGCGGAGCTGGTGATCGACGAGGATCTCGCGCTCGAGGCGCTCACCGCGCTGGTCCCCAGCTGGCCGCCGGGCCGCTTCCGCGTCTATCACGCGCTGACCAGCGGGCTCGTCCAGCGGTTGCTCGTGCAGCGGGCGACGGGCAAAAGGATGCGCGAGCATCTCGCCGAGCAGGTGCTCGAACCGTTGGGTTTCCGGTGGAACAACTTCGGCGTCGACCCGGCCGATGTCGACAAAGTGGTGCCGAGCGTGAAGACCGGTCCCCCGCCGTCCCGGCTGATGCTGTTCCTGACGAACAAGGCGGTCGGCGGGCGGATGGACAAGGCCTCCAAGGCGACCAACGACGCCTTCCTCACCGCCGAACTGCCCTCGGGCAATCTCGTGACCACCGCGTACGAGCTGTCGCGGTTCTACGAGATCCTCGCCCGCGGCGGCGAATTGGACGGAGTGCGGATCATGGACCCCGACACCGTACGCACCGCGATCGGGCAGGCCGACCGGATGCCGGGACTCGCGGGCCGGGTCAGCCGGGCTGGTTTCGAATTGGGCGCTCGCCGTTCCAAATTCGGGCCGGACACCACCCACCATTTCGGCCGCAGCGGGCTGACCACCCAGTACGGGTGGGCAGACCCCGATCGCGGCCTGTCCGGCGCGATCCTCACCAGCGGCAAAGCCTCAACCGACACCGATCGGCCGTGGCAACTGGTCGCCCAGGTATCGAAAACCCTGCGCCCGCTCGCTCCGACCGAGCGACTCTTCCGGCCCTGAATCAGCAGGTCAGATCATGCCGCCCAGGGAGGTTCCCCCGCTGCTGCCGCTGCTCGGCGGGGAGGGGTAGCTGCGGCCGCTCGACGAGCCGGCGTGCCCGGAGCCGTGTCCGGTCTGTGGCCGGGTCTGTCGATACCGCCGGGCGCGGACAGCTTCCGCGCGCCACTCCCGCTTCGCCCGAAACCACATCATCACCGCGGCAACGGCGCCGGCGAGCAGGATGAGGAGGACCACGCAGACGCCGATCAGGAACCACTCCATCCGTCCACGGTACGGTCGGCTTCTTCTCCGGAAACAGAGGCTTCCGGCCCTCAGTGTTGTGTCAGGCTCCGATGACGGCGTTCATGATGGTGCCCGCGCTGGTGGCGACCGCGCCGCCCGCCATCGCGCTGGCGATCATCTTGGGTGACTGCAGGCCGCCGCCGTTCCACTTCTCCCAGGCGAAGCGGCCGCCGCCGTAGGTGATGGCGGTGACGCCGGACAGCAGGATCATCCAGGTGAAGTACCGGCCGAGCTGCAGCACCTTGTCGGCCATGGGCGGCGCCTCCGGCGTCGGGTTGCCCACCTGCGCGAGAACGATGCCATAGGTGTCGTGCACAGCGGCCAGGATCATGCTCACGATCGTTGCTCCTTCGTCGGTTGTTCGTGGTGACGCCGATGTCGAGAACGCGTGACGCGGTAGAGCCAGATCTATTGAATATTCAACCTCAGGCGGGTCGGGTGGCGTGCACGACACTCCGCAGGCCACCTGGGCGCCCTGACATGGGTATTGAACCGGCGTGCCCGTTTCAAACGGCACGATATGGCGTCACGGAAATTCGAGACCGACCTGTGCCGCGATGACGGCGGCCTGCACGCGTGATTGCACGCCGAGCTTGCTCAGCACCCGCGAGACGTGCGTTTTCACCGTCGCCTCGCCGATCCGCAGGCGGGTGCCGATCTGCATGTTGGACAGGCCGGCGCCGAGACCGGCCAGCACCTGCCGTTCGCGGTCGGTGAGGGCCGAGAGGTCGGGTGGGGTGGTTTCCTCGGTGCGTGGGAGGGCGGCGATCACGGCACGGGTCACCTTGGGGTCGAGTACCGCGTCGCCGTCGGCCACCGCTTGGACGGCGCGGACCAGGTCGTCGCCGCCCACCGATTTCAGCAGGAACCCGCTGGCGCCTGCCGACAGCGCGCCGAGCACGTAGTCATCGATGGCGAAGGTGGTGAGGACCAGGACTTTGGCGCTGGTCTCGGCGACGACGGCCGCCGTGGCCGCCAGGCCGTCGACGCGGGGCATGCGCACGTCCATCAGGACGACGTCGGGGCTCAGTGCCTTGGCCTGGCGGACGGCCGCGGCACCGTCGGCCGCTTCACCGACCACCCGCACCTCGCCGGTGGCCTCGAGCAGCATCTTCAGGCCGGCGCGGATCGCGGCGTGATCGTCGGCCACCAGCACGGTCACCGTCATCTGGCCTCCAGGGGGATCCGGACCCGAACATGCCACCGGCTGTCGCGGGCGCCCGCCGTCGCGGTGCCGTCCACCGATTCGGCGCGGAACATCATGTTGCGCAACCCGTTTCCGTGACCTGCCGCCGCCTCGGAGCGGAGCGGATTGCTCGCCTCGACCACCAATGCCGTGCCCTCCCGGCGCAGGTCGATGTCCAAGGGTGCGCCCGGTGCGTGTTTAGTCGCGTTGGTGATGGTCTCGCCGAGGATCCGGGTGACCACGGCCTCGATCGCCAGCGGCATCGACAGGTCGTCGGGCCGCCGCAGCGACACCGACCCACCTGCCGCCTCGGCCGCCTCGATCAGGCCGTCCAGCGAGGCCAGCCGGGTCGTGACGGCGCTGTCATCGGGTCCGGTGAGCAGTTCGATGGTGGTGCGCATCTCTTCCATGGCGGCCAGGCTGCTCGACCGGATCGTTTGCAGGACACCGATATTGCCCGGGTCGCGCTGCGCGACCTCGGCGAGGATGGCGACGGCCGAGACGTGACCGGCGACCGCGTCGTGCAGATCGCGGGCCAGGCGCCTGCGCTCCTCCCCGATGGCGGCGGAGCGTTCGGCGTCGCGCGCGGCGAGTTCGGCGCGACCGGCGTCGCGTTCGGCGTCGACCATCCGCCGGGAGGCTCGCACGGCCCGGCCGTAACCCAGGGGCGACCAGGTGAGCGCCACCCCGATCAGACCGGCGTAGAGCCCGGCACGCACCCCGAGCAGTGCCAGGGCGAGCAGCGCCCCACCGACGGTCACCAGGAACGCGAACCAGCCGACCACCACCGACAGACGGGCCGACCCGGTGCTCACGGCCAGGAAGATCACATCGGTGAGCGCGATCCACAGCGGCAACGAGGGCCCGAAGACGAAGTCGCCTGCCAGCAACGCGATCATCAGCCCGAATGCGAGGGCGGGCCTGCGTTGCGCGGTGAGCTGGATGGCGAGGGCGGCGAACAGCAGTGCCAGTTTCGCGGCGGGCGGATAGAGATCGCGGTCGGCGACGATGGACCAGCCACCGACTCCCCACAGCAGCAACCCGACGAGGAAGACCCCGACGGCCGCGGAGGTGGCGCTGTCGAACGCCTCCACGAGCCGGTCCATGGGCGCGCGGACGGTGGGCATCTGCTCATTCCAGCACATCGGGCGGTGGTAGACGTCCCCCGAAGGACGGACCCGCCCGCGACCGGAAGCCGGATGTGTCACCCGGACCCGGTTCGGCACCCTGAGGTACATGAACGAACTGACGAATCCGGTCCTGCTCACGATCGCGGGGTGTGAGATCGGCTTCTGGGTGCTGGTGGTGGGCGGGTTGGCTCTGCGCTACCTGCTGCGGTTGCGCCGCGCCAGCACCGTCACCCTGGCGCTGGTCCCGGCGCTGGACGTGGTGCTGGTGGTCGCGGTGGCGATCGATCTGCACCGGGGTGGCGAAGTGACGTTCGCGCACCGGATCGCCGGGATCTACCTCGGCTGCACGGTGATGTTCGGACCGCGCATGATCCGGTGGCTGGACGAGCGCTTCGCCCACCGCTTCGCCGGCGGCCCCGCACCGGTTCGGGTGCCGAAATACGGGCCCGAACGCACCCGCAAGGAGTGGGCCGATTTCGCCCGCTGGCTCGGCGCCGCGGCCATCGCGGGCGCGCTCACCCTGGCGCTGAGCTACACCGTGGCCGACGCCGAGCAGCGCGAACAGCTGATGGGGATCTTCGGTTCGCTCGGCGTGATCACGGTGATCTGGCTGCTGACCGGACCGGTGTGGGTCACGGGGTCGCGGCGGAGTTGATCCGGGGCTCAGACCGTGGTGGTGGCCTGTTCGTCGATCAGCTCCCCGATCCACGGGAGCACCGCCGATCGGACCTCGATCGCGCGCGGGAGCAGCCCGTTCGCGGCGAGCAGGTCGGCGGCGCGCTGCTGTTCGTCGAGGAAGTCCTCGCTCACGGGGTGTACGCCGAACGGTCGGCCGCGCAGGGCCGCTTCCCAGGCGTCCAGGTCGGCGGGGATCCCGTGGCGAAGCGCGTCGTCGACGAAATACTGCGCCGCGGCCCGCGGGTTCTCGGCGATCCAGGCGTCGGATTCGCGCAGCGCCGCCAGCACCGCCTCCACGGTGTCTGGATCGCCTTCGGCCAGGTCGCGGCGGGTGAACCACAGGGACGGGTGGCTGAAGACCGAGGCGGTGTCGACCAGTGTGACGAGTTCGGTGGCAGCCTCGATCTCGTGCAGACCGGGGTAGGTGCCGACCCAGGCATCGAGCTCACCGGCCAGCAGTGCCGCGCCGCCGCCGCGCACGTCCACGTCGATCGGTTCGACATCGGCCCAGGTCAGGCCGACCTTGTCGAGAGCGAACAGCAGCAACGTGGTCTGCCAGGAGCCGTGCGCGATGCCGACCCGCTTGCCGCGCAGATCGGCGGCGGAGGTGATGCCGCTCGCGGCGGTCGCGACCAGCCTGCCGTTCTCCACCCGCGGGCCCGAGATGCCGAGGTAGACGATGTCGCGCTGGTTGGCCAGCGCCGTGAGTGGTGGGGTGAAGCCGGTGCCGATGATGTCGTAGCCGCCCTCGGTGAACAACCAGTCCGAATGTTCGCCGGGCAGTGCGGTTTTCGGGTCGACCCGGGCGGGCCGGGGCAGTTCGCGCAGGTCGACCCATTCGACCTCGGGCAGCAGCCGTTCGAGAATGCCACGGTGGCGCAGGACGAACAGGGAATTGTTGTGCGGGAAGTAGCCGACCCGGATGCTCATCGCGCGTCTCCGATCAGGCCGAGGCGGCGGGCTTCGTCGGCCAGCCCGCTGCGCTGCCACTGCACCGCCAGGTTGGACGGATCGAATTCGACCGAGCCGCCGAGCGTTTCGGCGATCGCCTGATACTGCGCGCCCTCCTCGAGCAGCACCACGAATTTCGCCAGTTCCAACAGGCCGGCACGGCCGATCACGTTGGCCCCGCCGTTCGCCTCGAAGATGGCTGCCAGGTGCGGGTCGGTCTCGAGCTTGCTCAGGATGAACTCGCCCGCCCCGATGGTGCGGTCGATGTGCGGCGGGATCTCGCGCGACAGGGTGAGCCGCTGGGAGGCGGCGTAGCGGATGGGCAGGGTGCGGTGGGTCTGGGCCCAGCCACCCAGCCACGGCGTGTGGATGTGCACGACCGAGGTGATCTCCGGGTGCGCGCGGAAGACCTTCGCGTAGCCGGTGACGAACCCGGCGGATCCCTTGCCGGACAGCACTTCTCCGTCGAAGGTCGCCACGACGGGCTCGACCGTGCGGTCGGTGGCCCAGGGGCCGGGTTCGTTGAGGGCGACGGCGATCTCGGTACCTGGCACGCGCTCGACGAAGTTGACGGTGCCGTTGCCGGTGACGGTTCCGGTTTCCCGGAAGACCCGGAACGCGGTCTCGGCGTCGCGGGTGGCCGCCGCGACGAAGGCTGTCACGGTCTCCGTCAGCAGGGTTTCGGTGGTGGTCATAGGGACTCCTGTGGTTATCGGGCCGTCGCGAGGACGGTGTCGGTGGGCGGGGCGGTGAGCCGGGCGCGGCCGAGCAGCGGCAGTACTTCCTCGCCGACCCGATAGGCCTCTTCCAGATGCGGGTTGCCCGCGAGGATGAAGGCGTCGACGCCGAGGTCGATCAATTCGTCGAGCCGCTGGGCTACCTGTTCGTAGCTACCGACCAGGCCGAACGCCGGGCCGCCCCGGATCAGGCTGAAACCGCACCAGACATTGGGCTGTACTTCCAGATCGCGGTAGCCGGTGATGTTCTCGGGCACCCAGCCCTTGATCCGGGCAGCGCCGAACGAGTCGCCCTGGGCCGCGCGGTTGGCGGCGTCGCGGTCGACGAAAGCCCAGCCCTTCTCGATCTCGGCCCACGCGGCTTCCTCGGTGTGGCGGGCGACGATGTCGATGCGGACGGCGAACTTCGGTGTGCGCCCGGTGGTTTCGGCGTTGCGGCGGACACCGTCGAACTTGGCGCGCAGGTCGGCGTAGGGCTCGAGCCAGGACAGGTAGTAGTCGGCGTGGCGGCCCGCGGCGGCCACGGCGGCACCCGACGAACCGGAGAAGTACACCTCGGGGAAGGGTTGCCCGGCCAGGCCCGGTGGCAGTGCGGCGCCTTCGGTGCGGAAGAAGCGGCCGTCGTGATCGAAGGGCTCACCATCCCAGACGCCGCGCAGCACGTCGAGGAACTCGCTCGTGCGCGCGTAGCGGTCGTCGTGGGAAACCTTGTCGCCCCACCACAATTGGGCCGGACCGCCACCTCCGCTGATGATGTTGTAGACCAGCCGCCCGCCCGTGGCGCGCTGCAGGCTCGCCGACATGCGTGCCGCCTGCACCGGGTGCAGGAAGCCGGGCTGGAAGGCGACCATGAAGCGGTAGGTGGTGGTCTCGGCGGCCAGCGCGGCGGCGAAGGCCCACGGGTCGTCGGTCACCGGGAACGACGGCAGCAACCCGCCGAGGAACCCCGCCGATTCCGTGGCCTTGGCGACCGCGGCGACGTGATCGAGGTAGGTGTACTCGTCGAGCGCGCCGTTCCGCACGGCCGGGGCGATATTGCCCGGGCCGTAGCCACCCGCGTTGCCCCGGTTGTAGCGGCGTGGGGTCCGCAGCGAGGCGTGATCGCCTTCCATGCCGATGCGCCAGTAGACGTCGATGGTCATGCGGTGACCTCCTGAGCGAGAGTGCGGGCCGTCGGGTCGGCGAGGAACAGCAGGTGCTCGCCCGCGCGATGGATTTCCTCGACAGCGGGGTGGCCCGACAGCACGAATGTCTGCACGCCTGCGGCCGCGTAATCGGAAAGGTGTTGTGCCACCTGCTCGTAGCTGCCGACGAGGCCGATGCGCTGGTCGTAGCCGAACGCGTGGAACCCGGACCAGCGTCCCTCACCGAGGGTGTGGTCGGCGACGTTGTCGGGTCGGTCGAGTTCGGCCCACTGCCGATGCACCCTGGCCCAGGCTTCGGCCTCGGTCTCTCTGGCGATGATCGGCAATTCGAGGCCGACGCGCACGCGGCGCCCGGACGCGGCGGCCCGCTCCCCCAATTCGGTGACCGCACCGGTGATTCCGTCTTCCTGCTCGGCGAACAGGTGGACATCACCGTGTGCGGCGGAGAGCGCCAGCGCGGCGGGTGTGGTCCCGCTCAGATGCACCACCGGGAACGGCAGGCCGGACAGGATGCCACGGAAGCCACCGTCGACCACGTCGTAATAGCGACCCGCGTAATCGAAACCGGTGCCCGCGAATCCCGCTGCATCGACCTCGTTCTCGTTCCAGACCCCGCGTGCCACGGTGAGGAATTCCGCGGCACGGTCGTAGCGCTCGTCACCGGTGACCCGGTCACCGCGCGTGCGCGCCTCGGCTTCATCGGTGTCGACGGCCAACCGCCAGTTCAGCCGCCCCGCCGAGTGCCGCTGCAGGGTCGCCGACACCTTGGCCGCGTACACCGGGGTGCCGAACGCGGGCTGGAATTCGACCGTTACCCGCGTGTAGCGGGTGGCGCGCAGGGCCGCGGCCGCCACGATCCAGGATTCCTCGCCGAGCGGGTCGTAGGGTGCGAGCACGCCGTCGAAGCCGGTGAGTTCGGCGGCGTCGACGATCTGGGCGAGGTCGTCGAACGGGCCGAAGCGACCCGGCCGCAAATCGGTGGTCTCGACAACGGGGTTCGGCGGTCCGAACCCGCCGCGGCCACGCAGCGCCGGATCGGCGCGTCGTCCGTCACCACGGCTGGGCAGCCGCCACAGGAAATCGGTCATGCCGGCACCCGCTCGGCAGCGACGATCTCACGCGCACGGGCCAACGGCTCAGGGGCGACCCAGGATTCGAGATCGAAATCGGCGGCCAGGAAGCCGTGGGTGTAGAGGAACTGCTTCTGCACACCGAGCAGTTCGATCCGTTCGTCGGTGAGCGAGGGATGCAGGCCGCGGTGGAACTCGGCGCCGTAGGCAGCGACGACACCGGCCGGGCCGGACAGCGTTTCGCGCTGGAGCACAGCGCGGACACCGTCGAGGTCACCGGCGGCCCAGTCGGCCGCGCGCAGGCTCTGCGCGAGGAAGCCGACGACGACCTCGGGCCGGGATTCGAGCAGGTCGGCGTGGACCGTGATCGGGCGCGGGGTGCCGTTGTTGACCCGCAGGTGCTTGGTGGCCGAGGCGTCGAGGTCGACCGCCACGCGCAGACCGTTCTCGGCCGCCACCTCCTTGGCGCGAGCGCCCTTGACGTAGATCGCGTCGACCCTACCGTCGAGGAGTTCGTCCACACCCCAGGTCGTCGAGCGACGAGCGCTCTGGATCTCGGTGCGCACCTGCGGATCCCGCTCGACCGCCAGCTCGACGACGCGCACATCGGCCAGGGTCAGCCCGGCCGGGCGCAGGGCGTTGGCGAAGCCGTGCAGCGCCATCGCTCGCGGGAAGCTACGGGCCTGGTCCTGCGCCCAGGCGGGGACGCCGATGCGCAGCCCGGCCAGCCCGGCGGCGTCGGTGACCGGCGAATCGGGGCCGACCAGGATCGCCTGGGACTCGTCGATCCAGGTGAGCCCGATCAGGCGGGTCGGTGAGCCCTGTGCGCGTGCGGCCAGGGCCGGCACATTTCCGCCCTCGCGGATCAGGCCGGACAGGTCGTGCAGGAAGTGGTGCCCGGCGAGTTCGGGGCCCGCGTCCTGCAGCACGCCGAATTCGAGGCCCGCGTTCGCGGCGGTCTCACCGAGCCAGCCGAGGCTGTGCGCCAGGCCGCTCGCGGTGGGCACGGGGCAGCGGGTGTACCACAGGGTTTCGGTCATGACAGGCTCCTTGCATGTGGTCCGACACCGAGTTGGGCGAGGAATCGCGTTCGGTAGCCGAGGGTTTCGGGTGCCGCGTGATCGCGCGGGTGGGGTAGGTCGACGGTCTCGTCGACGGCGAAACGGCCGCGGTCGAGGATGATCACCCGGTCGGCGAGCCGGATCGCCTCGTCGACATCGTGGGTGACCATGAGCACGGCGGGCCGGTGACGCGCGACCAGATCGCCGACCAGGTCCTGCATGCGCAGCCGGGTCAGCGCGTCCAGCGCCGCGAACGGCTCGTCGAGCAGCAGCAGTTCCGGTTCGCGCACCAGGGCCCTGGCCAGGGCGGCGCGCTGCGCCTCGCCACCGGACAGGGTGGCGGGCCACTGCCCCGCCTTGCCGTCTAGGTGCACTTCGGTCAACGCGCGCAGGCCGGCTTCGCGCTGCGCTCTGCCGCGCCGCAGGCCGACGATCACGTTGGCCAGCACCCGCTTCGACGGGATCAGGCGCGGTTCCTGATATACGGTCGTGCGGCGCGGCGGTACGAGAACCTCACCGGCGTCCGGTGTTTCGAGCCCGGTGAGCAGGCGTAGCAGCGTGGTCTTGCCGGTGCCGCTCGGGCCGAGCAGTACCACGAATTCGCCGCGGCGGATGGTGAGGTCGACGCCGTCGAGCACGGTCTTGTCCCCGAAGGCCTTGTGCAGTCCGGTGATCGACACCGCCACCGGGTTCGCCGCTACCTCGATCGGGGCGGCTGCTGTTGTCGTCATCGGATCGCCACCTGCTTGCGCCAGGGCATCGCGTACCGTTCCGCGAGCCGTACGAGTGCGTCGAACACCAGACCGAGCAGCGCGTAGAGGACCACGCACAGCACCATGTAGTCGGTGCGGTTGTATTCCTGGGCCAGCGTCACCAGGTAGCCGACGCCCTGCTGGGTGCCGACTTGTTCGGCGGCGATCAGCGCGGTGATGCTGATCGACAAGCACACCCGCAGCGCCATCAGGATGCCGGGCAGCGCGGCGGGCACGATCACCTCGACGACGAGCCGGGTTCCGGTGAGCCCGAAGCTGCGCGCCGCCTCGACCATCTTCCGGTCGACATTGCGCACGCCCAGGTAGGTGTAGGCGTACATCGGGGCGGTGGTCGCCACCGCGATCAGCAGCACCTTGTAGAGCTCGTCGATGCCGAACCAGGCGATGAACAACGGAACCAGTGCCAGGAACGGCACCGCACGCACGATCTGCATGGTCGAGTCGACGAGTTCCTCGCCGAGCGCGGACAGCCCCGACAGCAGCCCGAGCACCAGTCCGACGCCGACCCCGATCGCCACCCCGGCGGCTGCCCGGCCGAACGAGGCGAGTGCGAAGTCGAGCAGTTGACCGCTCCCCGCCAGCTCGACCAGTGCCGACCAGACGGCACCGGGTCCGGCGATCACCCGCGGCGAGATCGCACCGCTTGCCGAACCCGCCCACCAGGCGAGCACGATGAGGACGGGTAGCAGCGCGCGCAGACCGAGCGACAACCAGCGTGGCCGCTCCCGGGTGCGCCGGACACGAGGCGGGGCGAGGACGAGAGTGCTCACCTCACTTGTCCTTCAGCGCGGCGAGCTGTTCGGGGGTCAGCTTGGACTTCAGGTCGTAGAAGATGTCGGCGGCGGTGATACGGCGGTCGATGACACCGTTGTCGGCGAAGGTGTTCACCACATCGGCCAGGTCGGTGGCGTCGGAGTCGACGGGCAACCGGGGCACGGAGGCCTGCGCGCCCACCCGGACGGCGTCGGCCAGGCGCTCACCGGTGAGCGCGCGTGGACCGGACTTGTCGAAGACGTTCTCGAAGTCGGCCGGTGCGGCCTTCTGCTTCGCGGTGAGGCCTTGCAGGACTTCCAGATACTTCGCGGCCACGTCCGGGCGCTCGTCGAGGATCTCGGTGCGGAACACCACCACGGAGTTGTCCTTGGAGCCGATCTGCTTCTCGGTGACGATCTCCACCGCGCCCGCGGCCTTGGCCTCCTGGTACGGCACCAGGAACGACGCCCACGCGTCGACCTTGCCGGTCGCGAACGCCGAGGCGGCATCCTTCTGCTGCAACGGGACCCGGGTGACCTGATCGGCCGGAATACCTGCCTGGGCAAGGGCTTTGAGCGTGATGTACTCGCCCTTACCCGCCGGGTTCACCGCGATCCGCTTGCCCGCCAGGCCGGCCACCGAGGTCACCCCCGACTCCGGCCGGACGACGATGCCGCTCTGATCCTGGCCCGCCGGATCGGCCACCGCGACGATCTTCACGCCGACGGCCTTGGACAGCGCGCCGACCACGGGGCTGAAGGCCGCGCCGGACACGTCGAGTTCGCCGGTGTTGAACAGCTTCAGCATGGAGCTGAAACCCGGTGTGGTGCTGACCCATTGGATCTTGGCGCCCAGCGGTGCGAGGGCCGCGTCGAAGGTGCCGTCGCGTTTGCCGACGGCCAGCGGACCGCTGTTGCCCGGGTCGGTGACCTTGAGGATGTAGGGGGCGCCCGCCCCCTGTTCCGGCGTCGAGCCGGAGCCACATGCCGCGACGAGGGCGACGACGGGGGCGATCGCGAGCGCGATCCGCGAGAAGGCCGACAGCCTGCGGGACATTCGGGGCTCCTGTTCGGGACGGGGTCGATGCCCTCGGAGCGTATGAGCGCGCATCGTGCGAAACGAGGTATGCCTTTCCGTGGATCGGAAAGCTTGACACGAAGGCATTCGCAGATTTATGGCAATTGCACGGTCTTCACGCCGCGATGCTTTCCATATACCGGAATACACCCACAGGCTTGCGCACAATGCCTGTGTTACCTTCGGTTCGTGGAGACCTCCAGCGTGCAGACTGTCACCCGAGCCCTGTCTGTACTCGACTGCTTCCGCGGTGGCGAGGAACGCGGTGTCTCGGAAGTCGCACGCGCACAAGGACTTGCGGTCAGCACCACGCACCGGTTGCTCGGCGCGCTGGTACAGGCGGGCTTCCTGGAGAAGGACGCCGAGTCCAGCCGGTATCGCATGGGCGGGGCACTGGCCGAGTACGGCCAGATCGCCTACCGCCAGCACAAGATCTACCTCGCCGAGCCCTGCCTCGAACAGCTCGCCGCCACCACCGGGGCGACCGGCTCGGTCGCCACCCGCCACGGAATCCACGCCGTCCTGCTCGGTACCAGCCGGTGGCGCGAGAGCGACGGGCACAAGCTGCAGGGTGTCCGGCTGCCGCTGCACGCCAGCGCGCTCGGCAAAGCACTGCTCGCCTGGTCCGACGTCGATGACGACGAGTTGCGTTCGCTGCCCTACGAAGAAGGCACCGAACGGTCCGTGACCGGACCCGAAGAACTGCGCGCCGAACTCGTCACCACCCGCGAACGCGGCTACGCGTTCAACGACCGCGAACTCGACCCCGGATTCCGCACCATCGGCCTACCGATCCTCGACCCCGAGGGCCGCTGCCGATTCGCGCTCGGCCTGCGCGGACCCGTCACGCTGATGATCGACGAACGGGTGCCGTTCTTCGTGGAGTTGGCCAAGGTCACCGCGGCCGAGATCGCCGCCAAGTTCGCGGCGGCCTGACCCGGCCCGTCCGGCACGGAAATCCCCGCGCGCGAACGCGGGCGCGCCGGATACCGTGGACCGATTGGTTAGTCGAGGAAAGGACCGCAGTGGCGACCGATACGGCGGACACGGCTGTCGGGTTGCGATCCGAACGGGGTGCGGTACTCGCCTCGCTCATGCTCTCGACCTCGTTGATCGCGCTCGACTCCACCATCATCGCCACGGCGGTGCTCACCATCACCGACTCGCTCGGTGGATTCGCGATGTTCCCGTGGTTGTTCTCGATCTACCTGCTGGCACAGGCGGTGACGGTGCCGATCTACGGCAAGCTCGCCGACATGGTGGGGCGTAAGCCGGTGATCCTGTTCGGGATCGCCGTGTTCGCGGTCGGCTCGCTGCTGTGCGGGCTGGCCTCGAGCATGCTGGCGCTCATCGTCTTTCGTGCCATCCAGGGAATCGGCGCCGGCGCGATCCAGCCGATGACGATGGTCATCGCCAGCGACCTCTACAACCTGACCGAACGGGCCAAGGTTCAGGGGTACATGGCGGGCGTGTGGGCCGGGTCGGCGGTGCTCGGTCCGCTGCTGGGTGGGCTGCTCTCCGATCACGCGGACTGGCGGTGGATCTTCCTGATCAACCTGCCGCTGTGCGCGGTCGCGGCGTGGATGTTGGTGCGGCACTTCGCCGAATCGGCGCCGCGGACCCGTCAGCGGATCGACTACCTCGGGGCGGTGCTGCTCACGCTCGGCGCGGGGGCGCTGATCCTGGCGCTGCTCGAAGGCGGGCAGGCGTGGGCGTGGGGTTCGCCGGTGTCGATCGCTCTGTTCGCGGGCAGCGCGGTGGTGCTCGCGCTGTTCGCCGTCGTCGAACTGCGGGTGCCCAATCCGGTCCTGCCGCTGTGGGTTTTCACGCGGCGGATCGTGATCGCCAGCAGTACGGTGTCGCTGCTCGTCGGTGCGGTGGTGCTCGGATTGACTTCCTACGTCCCGACTTTCGCCCAGGGAGTGCTCGGCACCACCGCCCTCGTCGCCGGGCTCACCGTCGGCGGACTCACCCTCGGCTGGCCGCTGGCGGCGACACTGTCGGGCCGGTTGTACCTGCGCTGGGGATTCCGCATCGCCGGTCTGCTCGGCAGCACACTCGCCGTCATCGGTTGCGCGACAACACTGTTCATCGATGCCGGGACCAGCCCGTGGCAGATCGCGGGTTCGTGCTTCCTGATCGGCGGCGGCATGGGCCTGGTCGCCTCCCCCACCCTCATCGCGGCGCAGAACAGCGCCCCCTGGCAGGAACGGGGCGTGGTGACCTCGGCCAACATGTTCGCCCGCTCCCTCGGCAGCGCCCTCGGAGTCGCGGTGTTCGGCGCCATCGTCAACACCGGCATCACCGACCCCGACCACCCGACTCCCACCGAACTGGCCTCCGGCATCCACCTGGTGTTCGCCGCCATCCTGACCATGGCGGTGATCATGTTCGCGGCGGCCGCCACCATGCCCGGACGTACCGCCGCCGACTGACGGACCACCGCGGCGGCACCCGACATCCGGTCACACGCGGACCGACGGCTGCCCGCGCCGAGGCGTCACCGGTGTCGCGCACGCGGCGGTTGTGGGGCACCGCCGATACCAGGGTGTCCGGTCGACGCCCGCCGCGAGCGTCGGTTCGTGGTCGCGGTCAGGCGGATCGTTGCTCGGTGTGCCGCACCACCTCGACCCGCTCCTGCGGCCCGAACTCGACGACACGACGGATCCGCGAGTTCGCGACGGGCGCGAGGTCGACGGTGACCGGAGCGCCCGCGCCCGCGCGAGCGATCGCGATGATGCGGTCCTGGAGGAACCCGTCGGGAACCGGCACCCTGATGATGTCGCCCACCGCCAGCGCCTCCGCGGCGACCTCACCACCGCCGCCCACCGCGGCGAACTCACCGCACCGAGTCGGTCCGGAGCTCGCGCCGAGCCCGCGTTCGGCGATGGTCCACCACACCGACTCGCGGGCATCGCCCGGCCCGGACGACGCCGCGGCGTCGCCATCGGCACGCGCCTGCCGATGCGGCCGGGCCGTCTCGGCGAGGTCGCCGACGCTGGGCAGAGCCGCGGCGCCTTGGTCCGAATGCGCCGACCGATGCGACCGGTCCGCCGGTGCGGGTGCGGCTGCGGGTGCGGGTGCGGGTGCGCCATGGTCACGCAGGGCTGTCGTGTCGCCGTATGTGTACGGGCTGTCGATGTCCTGTTCGGTTGGCGGCCCGCTACGCCGAGCCGAGGCGGTGAGGCGCTGGTGCCAGGCGAGGATGCGGTCGCGTTCGGCTTCGGCGGCGGCGCGGGTCTCGTGCAGGGAGATGTGGCGGCGGGTCGGCGCGTTGCGGGGGTGGGTCGTTCCCGCGGCGCCGTCGACCACCAGAATCCAGCGGGCGCCGACGGCGCGGTCGCGGCGGGCCGAAACCCGTTCGGCCAGCGCGTGTCCCGGGGTGGCGCCGAGTCGGTCGGCGGCTTCCTCGATGCTCTCTACGAGGCCGAGTGAGCGCAGCAACTCGGCGGCCGAGAGTTCCGAGGTGTCGAGTTCCTGGGCGAGCGCGGGCATGGGTGTCTTACGGCGCCAGCCGATCCGGGCACAGTGTTCGTGGCGGGTGAACCACAAGCGGCTGCCGGAGCGGCGGTGCTGGTCGATCACCACGGCCCACCAGTCCCATTCGGGTTCGGCGACCAGGCGCGTGCGTACCCACCGTTCTCGTTCGGCGGTGGAGACCCGTTCCTCGGGTGGGACGAAGTTGCGCAGCGCGGTGCGGATCGCCGATTCCGTGCGCCCGAGCGTGCGGGCGGTGTTGGCCAGGTCGGCCCCTGCCCGCAGGTCGTCGGCGAGGATCCGGTATTCCGATTCGCGCCAGGTGGTTCCGTGCCTGCGTGGTGGACGCAGATCGCCGCGGAAGTCGTCACTCATGTCGTGCCCCCGTTCTCGCACCGCCCGGCAACACTCGCCGGGCCAGTTGTGTGACACTTCGACGATACCGATGGGGTATGACAGAAATCGCTTGTCTGCCAGCGGCTTTCCAGCAAACGGGGCCGACGGACTCAGCGGGTGTGCGCGGCCCCCTTGCGGCCGAAGGTGTAGTAGCCGACGCACACCAGCGCAGCCCACACTGCACCGACGACCAGGGCGGTGCGCCCACCGTCGGTCCACAGCAGCAGGATCACGACCAGGCCGAGGAAACCGAGAGCCGCCCAGGTGGTCACGGGCGCGCCGGGCAGGCGGTAGTCGCTGGCGGGCAGTTCCCCGGCGCGAACCTTGGCGCGATACTTCAAGTGGCACACCAGGATCACGCTCCACACCACGATGATGCCGACCGTGCTCACCGAGGTGATGTAGGCGAAAGCCTTGTCCGGCGAGATCACGTTCACCACCACACCGATCACCATCGCCGCCGCCGAGGCGCAGATACCGGTGAACGGCACCGACTGCTTGCTCAGCTTCGCGAACGGGCCGGGCGCCTCGTCGCGCAACGCGAGACTGCGCAGCATCCGGCCGGTCGAGTAGATGCCGGAGTTGCACGACGACAGCGCGGCGGTGAGCAGCACGAAGTTGATGATGCCCGCCGCGGCCGGGATGCCGATCTGCTCGAACACCTCGACGAACGGGCTGCGCCCGGCATGGAAGCTGCGCCAGCTCGCCACCGACATGATGACCACGAGCGCGCCCACATAGAATAGCCCGATGCGGAAGGGCAGGGTGTTGATCGCCTTGCGCAGGGTGGTCTTCGGGTCACGGGCCTCCCCCGCCGTCACGCCGACCAATTCGACACCGACATAAGCGAAGACGACGATCTGCAATACCAGCAGGGTCTGTCCGAAGCCGTGCGGGAACACCCCGCCGTCGGCCCACAGGTTGGTGACCGTCGGATCGGCGGCGTGCCCGAACCCGAACACCAGCACGCCGATGCCGATCAGGATCATCGCCAGGATCGCGGTCACCTTGATCGCCGAGAACCAGAACTCGCCCTCACCGAAGATCCGCACCGAGATCAGGTTGGCGGTGAACAGCACCGCAAGCACCACCAGCGCGGTCACCCACTGCGGAATGTCGAACCAGTACTGCACGTAGTGCCCGGCGACGGTGATCTCGGCCATACAGGTCGACACCCACACCGCCCAGTAGGACCACCCCGTGGCGAATCCGGCGAACCGGCCGAGGAACTCGTGCGCGTACTCGGCGAAGCTGCCCGACACCGGACGGTAGGTGAGCAGCTCACCGAGCGCGCGCATGATGACGAAGATCGCCAGTCCGGCGGCGAGGTAGGCCAGGATCAGCGAGGGGCCCGCCTGCTCGATCGCCGCACCGGAGCCGTAGAAGAGGCCGGTGCCGATGGCGCCGCCGATGGCGATCATCTGGATCGTGCGCGGATTGAGCCCGCGCGCGTAACCCTCTTCCGACGGAGCGGTGGGGGCTTCGGTCGGCGCGGCGGTGGGTAGGCCGGGACCGTCAGCGGACATGGCGGGATCCTTCCTTCGTGTCGAACAGTCCTGCACGCTACCGCGCCGCAACCGTGCCGCCGATCACCCCTACCGCTCGCGCGGAAATACCGGAGCCGCCGTGCCGGTTGGCCTACTGAGGGGATTTTCACGCGAAGGAGACTCATGAGCCCGGTCACGCTGTCGGTTCTCGATCTGGCACCGGTGCAGGCCGACGCGACGGCAGGCGAGGCCCTGCACGCGACGACCCGCTTCGCCCAGCGCGCCGAGGAGCTGGGAATGCGCCGTTTCTGGGTGGCCGAGCACCACAACATGCCCGGCATCGCCAGTTCGGCGCCTGCCGTTGTACTGGCGCATCTCGCCGCGTCGACCTCGCGCATCCGGGTCGGCTCGGGTGGCGTGATGCTGCCCAACCACGCTCCGCTGGTCGTCGCCGAACAGTTCGGCACCCTCGAGGCGCTGCATCCAGGCCGCGTCGATCTCGGTATCGGTCGCGCGCCCGGCACCGATCCGGCTACCGCTCGCGCGCTGCGCAGGCACGCCGAAGGTCTCGGCGCCGAATCGTTTCCCCGTGAGCTGACCGCCCTGATGGGATATTTCGGTGGCACCGATGCGGACGGCATCGTCGCCACCCCTGGTCGCGGTACACAGCCCGAGATGTGGTTGCTCGGCTCGAGCGGGTACAGCGCGCAGGTCGCGGCGGTGCTGGGGTTGCCGTTCGCGTTCGCGCACCACTTCGCCGGCGAGAACACCGCTGCCGCGCTCGCGCTCTACCGGGACAACTTCCGGCCGTCGGCGATCCTGGCCGAGCCGTACAGCATGGTCGCGGTCTCGGCGATCTGCGCCGACACCGATGCCGAGGCCGACCGACTCGCCGCACCCCGTGACCTGGCCTTCGTCAATCTGCGCGCCGGCCGCCCGCAGGCGCTGGCCACCCCCGAGCAGGCCGACGGGTTCCCCGGCAGCGATGCCGAACGCCACTTCGCCGCACAGCGCAAGGCAGGCCAACTGCAGGGTTCGCCGGAGACGGTGCGCGCCCAGGCAGCCCAGCTCATCGAGGACACCCGTCCCGACGAGTTGATGCTCACCACCCTCGTCTACGACATCGACACCCGCATCCGCTCCCTGGAACTCACCGCCGAGGCGATCAACGGCTGAACCGCCTCAGCGGAGCCGGAATCCCATGGCCACCAGGGACTCCCGGAGCCGGTGCCGGCCGTTGAGCGAGGCTTCGGAGCCGAGCCGGGCCAGTACCCGCTCGGTCCAGGAGAACGGGAGGCCCTGGTCGCCGTAGACCGCGCCGATCCGCTGCTCGTACTCGGCGACCGGTCCGCGCTGACGCGGCAGGTCGTAGGTCTCCTGGTGCAGCACGGCCGCTTGCGGCAGTCGCGGCTTGACCCGGGTGCCCTCCGCCGGATCCGGGTGCCCGACCACCAGCCCGAAGATGGGGAACACGTGGGCGGGCAGGTTCAGTTCCGCTGCGACCCGCTCGGGGTCGTTGCGCAACGCACCGATGTAGACGGTGCCCAGCCCGAGCGATTCGGCGGCGATCACGGCGTTCTGGGCGGCGAGCGCGGCATCGACCACGCCGACGTAACTGGATTCCAGATAGTCGGCGCCGTCGAGGGGCGCGCGGTGATCGTCGGCGAGCTGACGCAATCGCGCAAAGTCGACGGTCCAGACCAACAGCACCGGCGCCTGCTCGATGTGCGCCTGACCGCCTGCCACCGCCGCCAGCCGGGCCCGCCGCGCCGGATCACGGACCTCGATCACGCTCCATGCCTGCAGGTTCGACGAGGTCGGGGCCGACTGGGCCGCCGAAACCAGGAGCCGGATCGTTTCCGGTTCGACCGGATCGGG
Source organism: Nocardia rosealba (assembly GCF_020216065.1). GTDB lineage: Bacteria > Actinomycetota > Actinomycetes > Mycobacteriales > Mycobacteriaceae > Nocardia > Nocardia rosealba. The sequence continues at coordinate 409,557 of NZ_JAIWNA010000002.1, read as the reverse complement.
CAGGTAGCGCCGGACCGATTTGTGTTCGTGCAACACCTGCAGCACAGAGTTCCACTGCGCGGGAACGACGGCGGCCGGGTCCGCGTAGCGCTGCTGGACAGGGTGGGGAGCGGTCTGCGTCATGGCCCCATCGTCGGTCACCACCATGGGCGCCGTCTGCGATAACTCTCACCGTGAATCCAACGTCGCGGTCGATACACTCGACCACGGGGAGCTCGCCGCCCGGCGGGACCGGAAAGTGCGTCATGGCCAAGGTGTTCGACCGGATCGACGACAAATTACGGGCATTCATCGCCGACCAGCCGATGTACTTCGTGGGGACCGCACCCTCCTCCGGCGGTCATATCAATGTGTCCCCCAAGGGATACCGTGACACCTTCGCCGTCCTCGACGACCACACCGTCGCCTACCTCGATCTGTTCGGCAGCGGGTCGGAGACGATCGCGCACCTGCGCGACAACGGCCGCATCACCGTGATGTTCTGCTCGTTCTCCCGCGTCGCCCGCATTCTGCGCCTGCTGGGCACCGGGCGGGTCGTGCGGCCCGACTCCCCCGAATTCGACACGCTGCGTGCGCGATTCGGCACCGAGCATCCCGGTATCCGCGCGGTGATCGTGGTCTCGGTCGACCGCATCGCCGATTCGTGCGGCTGGTCGGTGCCGAGGATGGACCTGGTCGAGGAGCGTTCCGTTCTCGACGAGGCCCACACCCGCCGCACCGACGCGGACTTCGCGCGGCGCATCGCGGGCGACAACTCCGCCAGCATCGACGGTCTGCCCGCGCTGGAACCCGACCACCCGCTGCCGTCCACCGTCCGGGCTACCCGCGAGAGCGCGAGATGAAGCGCCGCAACAGTTCCCGCGGCACCGGCACCGACTCACGACGGCCGAGTTCGGCCAGCATGTCCGCCTCGCTCGGGTCGAAATAGCCCGCGTGCCGGTAGGCCTCGATCCGCACGGCCAGCCCGGTGCCGTCGAGTTCGGGATGGAACTGGGTGGCGTACACATTGCGCCCCACCCGGATCATCTGCACGGGGCAACCCTCGGAACCGGCGAGCAGCACCGCGCCCGGCGGCACGTCCTGGCAGGCCTCTTTGTGACCGACGAAGGCGCGGAACGAACGCGGGATGCCGGTGAGCAAGGGGTCCTCGGCGCCGTCGACCAACACGACCGTACTCGCGCCGACAGCTTCGCCGTAGCGGTCGGGGCCGACCTCACCGCCGAGCACGTCGGCCAGGATGCCCAGGCCGTAGCAGGCGCCGAAGTACGGAAAATCCCGGTCGACGATCTCGGTGAGCAGCGCGCGCAGCGGCGGTTCGAACCGCCGCTGGTAGTCGTACTTGTCCTGCTCCGGCGCGCTCACATTGCTCGGCCCGCCGCCGACGATCACGGCGCAGAAGTCGTCCAGGTCGAGCTCGGGAAGCCCCCGATCCATCTCTATGCGCACCACCTCGTCGTCGGTGAGTTCGGCCGCGCGTAGCAGCGCGGCGTACTCGTCGTCGGACGCGGCACGTTCGGGACGAAGCTGAAGCAACAGGCAGGGCTTGGACATCGTCGAGCCATCCCTCCGCAGTCTCATCGGGTCGGCTACCGACGATACTGCGCACGTCACGGCACCGCGCTCACCCCGAGGGCCGATTCGGAAAGACTGCCGAGATACAGGGTGCCCTGGTGCTCGATCACCGAGGTGACCATCGCGAAATCGTCGCCCGCCCGTTGCAGGTCGTGCACCACCGTGCCGTCCAGGTCGAGCGCGATCACCCACGCGGAGCGGGCGGGCGCCGGGCGGAGCCACTCGGGCAGCGCCCAGGTCAGGCGCCGGAAGATGCCCGGCAGGGCCAGCATCCGGTCCAGCAGCGGGTTGCGTGGTGCCACCATCCCGACCCAGACCAGACCGTCGCTGCCGAGGAGCATGTTGTCCGGCGAACCGGGCAGGTTCTCGACGAGACGATCGACGGTGCCCGCGCGCGGACCCGACAGCCAATACCGGGTGATCCGGTAGGCGCCGGTCTCGGCGACCAGCACACAGGACCGGTCCGGCGCCAGCACCACCCCGTTGCCGAACTGCAGTCCGTCGATCAGCACCTCCACCCGTCCCGCCGGGTCACGGCGGACCAGCCTGCCGCTGCCGGAATGCTCGAGGATGTCACCCATCCACTGCTCGAACGGCCAGCGTCGCGACGAGATCGAGAAGTAGACGGTGCCGTCGTCGTCGCGCACCACATTGCTGGGGAAGATGATGCGTTCCCCGTCCACTTCGGTGATCACCGGTTCGAGTTCGGCACCGGCCCGGGCCAGTCGGAGTACGCCATGGCCTGCGACGCAGATCAGCAGCGAACCGTCGGCGTCCGCGTGCATTCCCAGCGGCCTGCCCGCCGCTTGCGCGATCTTCTCGACGGTGCCGTCCGTCGGGTCGATGCGCCAGATGGCACCGTCCTCGGTGCCGGTGACCACGTGTCCGTCGGCCGTCAGCACGACATCTTCCGGTCCCTGACCAGGGAGCGGTATCAGCCGAACCGCAGGCAGCGCGGGGGTGCTCTGTGTCTGTGCGGCCCGGGCGGTCGCGCGGGGCGGGGTCCATCGGTGCGGTCGCATCTGCATGCCCTTTGCTACCACGCGCGGACGCGGTTGTTGCCCGGAAAGCATTGCGCGAACACGGTATCGGCGCATCATGTGGTGACCGGGGCGTGGGCGTGGCGAATCGCGGCTACAGTGCGGCGGTGGACACCGGATCGGTCAGCTCTTCGTTCGAACGTTTACTCGCACCGCAACCCGCGCCGCCGTGGTGGCTGGTGCTCGTCACCGCGGCGCTGGCGCTGATCCTGGTCGGATACCGGCCGCTGTGGCGGATCACCCGGGCCGCCGTCACGGTGGCGCACGAGGGTGGGCACGCGCTGTTCGCGCTGCTCACCGGGCGCAGGTTGCATGCCATCACGCTGCACACCGACACCTCGGGTCTCACGGTGTCCAGTGGCAAACCCACCGGTCCCGGCATGATCCTCACCGCGATGGCCGGATATCCGGCGCCCGCGCTGCTCGGCGCGGGCTACGCGGCGCTGCTGGGTTCCGGCCGGGTGTCGGTGATGCTGTGGGCCACCCTCGCGATGCTGGTGGCGGTGCTGGTGAAGGTGCGCAATGTGTACGGTCTGCTGACCGTGCTCGTGCTCGGCGCGCTGGTGTTCGGGGTGTCTTGGTACGGCAGCGATCTGCTCCAGGCCGGGTTCGCGTACCTGGCCGCGTGGTTCCTGCTGGCCGCCGCCGTCCGTCCGGTGCTCGAGCTGCAGCGCGGCAGGCGCAGACAACCCGGGCGCACCGATTCCGATGCCGATCAGCTGGCCCGTCTCACGCACCTGCCCGCGCTGCTGTGGGTCGCGTTCTTCGCGCTGGTGTGCCTGGCGGCGGCCGTGATCGGCGGGTGGTTGATGCTCGCGCCTGTCGAGCAACTGCATCCGCTGTTTCAGCGGTGATCGGCTCTCCACTTCTCGACCGCCTCGGTGACGAGCACCCCGGGCGGCTGTAGCGCGTTGAGGGCGACACCGGCTTCGTCCTGCTCGAGCGGTTCGAGCGTGGCCAATTGCGAGTCGAGCAGGATGGTCGGCATGAAATGGCCGAGGCGACCGGTCATCCGGCGCATCAACTCCACCCGGGTGGCGGCCAGATGCACGAAGTACGTGTCGGGCGCTTTGGCCCGGAGCCGGTCGCGGTACACCCGGCGCAGCGCCGAGCAGCTGGCCACCCCGCCCGTCTCGCTGTGCTCGTGCAGCCAGGTGGCGACCGTGTCGAGCCACGGCCACCGGTCCTCGTCGGTGAGCGGGATCCCGGCCGCCATCTTCTCGATATTGGCCAGCGGGTGGAAGTCGTCGCCCTCGGCGTAGGGCACGTCGAGGCGGTCGGCGAGCAGGGCCCCGACTGTCGTCTTACCGCACCCGGAGACGCCCATGACGACAATGACAGGTTCTCCCACCGCATCCTCCTCCGCCGAGCCGTTGCCCCTACAGCCTCACACACCCACGCGCGTCTCGGGCACGATGGTGATCATGGACCTCCGCATCTTCACCGAACCGCAGCAGGGCGCCGACTACGACACGCTGCTCGCCGTGGCGCGCGCCGCCGAGGATCTCGACTTCGACGCCTTCTTCCGCTCCGACCACTATCTGGCCATGGGCGATGCCGACGGCCTGCCCGGCCCCACCGACGCCTGGATCACCCTGGCGGGCCTGGCCCGCGACACCTCCCGCATCCGCCTGGGCACCCTGGTCACCGCCGCGACGTTCCGGCTGCCCGGGCCGCTGGCCATCCAGGTAGCCCAGGTCGACCAGATGTCGGGTGGCCGCGTGGAGCTCGGGCTCGGCAGCGGCTGGTTCGCCGCCGAACACGCCGCCTACGGAATTCCCTTCCCCGACAACAGGTTCGGCCTGCTCGAAGAACAGCTCGCGATCATCACGGGGCTGTGGTCGACCAAGCTCGGCGATACCTTCTCCTTCGACGGCGAGCACTACCAGCTCACCGACTCCCCCGCACTGCCCAAACCGGTGCAGGATCCCGTGCCGGTGGTGATCGGCGGCAACGGCAAGGTCCGCACCCCACGCCTGGCCGCCCGTTACGCCACCGAATTCAATATGCCCTTCGCCTCGGTGGCCGACAGCGCCGCCCAGTTCGACCGGGTCCGCGACGCCGTGCGCGCGGCCGGGCGCACCGACGAAATCGTCTACTCCAACGCGCTCGTGGCCTGCGTCGGGCGCACCGACGCCGAGGTGGCGCGCCGGGCCGCGGCGATCGGTCGTGAGGTCGACGAGCTGAAGACCAACGGGCTGGCCGGCTCGCCCGCCGAGGTGGTGGACAAGATCGCCCGCTACCGCGAGATCGATGCGAGCCGGATCTACCTGCAGATCCTCGACCTGGCCGATCTCGACCACCTCGAACTCATCGCCGCCGAGGTGAAATCGCAGCTCTGAGTACGCCTCACGGGATCGGCTTGTCGGTGGGCAGGTTGACGAAGCTCGGTGCCGCCGGGTCGAGGCGCACCTGCTGCGGTTCCAGCCCGGAGGCGTCGAGCATCGGGCGGAACGGCAGCGCCTTGGGCGCGTTACCCGCGTACACGTCGATCCGCACGCGGTGCCCCGGCGCGAGCACGGCCTGGGTCGGGATGACGGCGATGTCGATCTCGGTCGGCGCACCGGGGACCACGGGCAGCAACCGGTCGAGGGTGAGCGGGTTGAACGGTGCGGTGAGATCCCCGTTCACCGACCGCGCGCTGCGCCGTTCGTCGATGGCGCGCATGGAGGCGGTGAGCTGACCGGTGGTCAGCACGGTCGAGGTGCCGTCGGGAGCGACATCGTTGACGGTGACGTTCCAGAATCCGTCGCTGCCGGTGTGCACCGTGTTGAGCCGCACATTGATCGGACCCGAGATCACCGTCTCCTCGGCGACCGGAGCGCTGGTGAAGGTGAGCGCGTTGCGCTCGGCGATGCGCGAGTCCTTGGCGCAGGCGTCGAGCGCGGCGGTCATCCCGGCCGAACCCTGCGCCGCGTCCCGCGAGCAGACCGTACTCAAACCCGGTGCCACCGTCAGGTTTTCGACCGCGCCGGGGCCCGTGGGACGCAGTGAACCGTCGTGCAGGCTGTCCTCGGTTGACCCGCTCGGATCGGCCGACAGGTACACCCGCCGATGCGTGACACCCGGCTGCGGCCACTCACGCAGCGTGACCCAGCCGCCACCCTGCTGTTTCACCGTCACCGGGCCGAATGCCTCGACACCGCTGTCGATGTCCTTGAGCCACTTGTCGAACCAGGCGCGCTGCAGCACGTCCAGCCGCGGCGGCGCCCCCGGAACACCGGTTCCCGCACCGGGATTGGCGTGATAGGTGTCGCCCACGACCAGTTGCTTGCGGCCCGGTGGCAGCGGGAGCTGTTCGTAGAGTTTGGTCGCGCTGTTGGCGAAGATGTCGTGCCAGCCGCCGTAGACGAACGTCGGCACGTTCACCTTCTCCGGGTGACCCATGATCGCCTCGCGGAACGCGGAGGTCTCGTCGAGCGCACCGTCGAGAGCGGGCGGCATGTCCTCGAGCGACGGGGTGAGCAGGGCCTGGGCGAGCAGGTCGAAATTGGTCGTCGGGTCGGCGATGCGATCGTTGAACCAAGTCCAGTCGAAGGTGCCCTGGATCATCGACGCCACATCGGGCACGAGTTTGAGCTGGTTGACCGAATTGAGCCACAGCGGAAGGAACGTCGTGCCGACGCCGCCGCCGGGCGCGACGACGTCGCGCATCAGATCGCTGCCGGGTTCCACCGGGAAGATGGCCTGCAGCGCGGCGGGCGCGTCTTCGGCCGCCCGCAGCTGGTTGATGCCCGAATACGAGCCGCCGCTCATGCCGATGCGGCCGTTGGACCACGGCTGGGCGGCCGCCCACTCGATCACCTCACGGGTGTCGAGCTGTTCGCGGGCGCCGAGGGTATCCCACTTGCCCTGCGACTGACCGGTTCCGCGCACATCGGCGACCACGACGGTGTAACCGCTGCCGATGAGTTTGCGGTCGACGCCGAGCATGGTCTGGATCATGCCGCCGTCCAGTGCCTGCATCAGATCGCCGAAACCGCTGATGGGTGTGCTCGACAGGTTCAGGCGGCGCACGATGTCGACGGCGGTCGACTGCAGACCGGGCGTTGCGGCGGCCGCCTCGATCAGGCCGGTCATGAGCTTGGAGTAGGGCGTGAGGCTCACGATCGTCGGCAGCGGCTTCTGCTCGATCACCCCTGCCGCGTCGGCGGGGCGGTACACGTCGGCCTTGAGGACCACGCCGTCGCTCATGGTGATGTGCACGCCGCGCTCCACGCGCACTTCCGGATAGGTGCCCGGCGCGTCGTGCTGGGCGGTCCAGCGCACGCCGGGCACGTCGCCGCCCGGCTTGCCCGACACCTGGCCCGCACCGCAGGCGAGCACCGCTGTGATCGCGAGAATCGCCGTCAGCACACGGACGAGCCCACGTTCGGAACCTCTCAACGTCATCGAGTCGCTCCCGACCGGTTCGTTCATCGTTGACCTAGCCACCGCAGATCGGCGCCGAAACTGTAACAGTGGTAACGACTTGCGGCGGGCAGCGCCGGACCGCTCGGAGGGTCGCAGTGAACACGTATCGTTCCAGTTCAGGGCGTTATCCTCCGCGACGGACGTGTCGGTGGGCAGTGGTTGACTTGGCGCGTGCCGACCGACCCGGCCGGTGTCATTCATCGACGAGGAGGACGTTCGACAATGCCGACACGTGACGAACCATGGCCCCAGGGCACGCCGTGCTGGGTCGACTGTCAGGTCGACGACCCCGCCGCCGCCCGCACGTTCTACAGCGCGCTCTTCGGTTGGGACATCCAGGACGCGGGCGGGGGTGGGTATCTCATGGCGATGCTCGACGGTAGGCCCGCGGCGGGCATCGGACCCAAACCCGACGCCATGCGGCAGATGCCGTCGGTATGGACCACCTACTTCGCGGCCGAACGGGCCGACGAGATCGCCGAGCGCGTCACGAAGGCCGGCGGCGAGGTGTTCGTGCCGCCGTTCGACGTCCTCGACGTGGGCCGGATGTTCGTCGCCGCCGACCCGACCGGCGGCGCCTTCGGTGTCTGGGAAGCCAAGCGCCACATCGGTGCCGGGGTGTTCAACCAGCACGGCGCCTACTGCTGGAACGAGCTGCACACCCCCGGCTACGACCAGGCACACGAGTTCTACAACAGCGTGTTCGGCTGGAACTACACCGAGATCGGTGACGGCGTGAACTTCACGTACTCCACCTTCTCGCTGCCCGGCGACAAGCACGAGGTCGGTGGGATGATGGACGCCTCGTCGTTCGGCAATCCGCCGTACTGGCTCACCTGGATCCAGGTCGACGACGCCGACGGCGCACTGAACAAGGCGACCGAACTGGGCGCGAAGGTGATCATGGGGCCCGACGACAGCCCCTTCGGGCGCATGGGAATCCTGGCGGCACCCCAGGGCGAGGTGCTCGGTGTGATCGACCCGGCGAAAGCCGTCGGGGAGGTTCCGACTGGAGCGTGACGACGCGGTTCGGCGTGGCGCGGGGGCGGTTCGTCACGCGCGCGGTGGGCAGGCGGCGAGCTGGATTTCCAGAAGCAGGCGGTCGTCGGGGTCGTCGAGGTCGATGCCGAGGATGGATTCCACGCGGCGCAGGCGGTAGCGCAAGGTGTTGGGGTGGACGCGCAGGGCGGCGGCCGCCGTGCTCACCTCGCCGTGGGCGCGCAGGTAGGCGCGGGTGGAGGCGCGCAGGTCGGCGCCGTGGTCGCGGTCGTAGGCGTCGAGGGCGGCCAGTCGCGGGTCGTGCAGGTGGGGGTGGTCGCGGATCAGCTCGACGATCTCGGTGAGCAGCACCGCCGTTCTCGCCTCGGCCAGGGTGGTCACGCGGCTGCCCTCGGTGGTGGGGGCGGGGCTGTCCAGCACGCGGTCGACCTCACCGCGGGCTCCGGCGACGGCCGTCAGCCCGGCCACGGGCGCGGCCACCGCCGCCCGGACCACCAGCCCACGCGCCTGCTCGAGCTGTGCCACCAGCTCACGCACCCACGACCCGACGCCGTGTTCGGAGTGATAGGAGGGCAGCAGCACATACACCCGCTCACCGATCGCCTCGGTGACCGAATCACCACGAAAAGCACTGGCGTGCAACCGGATCAGGCCGCTGGACGCGGCGAGTTCGGCGGCCGGACCGAGCGCGGCGAAACCGATCACCGCGGCGGGACCCGCTTCGGGCAGACGCAGGGCGGCCGCCACCGACGGCACGTCGACTCCTTCGCCGTGCGCGCCGAACAGCCTGCGCACCAGCACGGCCTCGGTCGACGGTGCGTCCAGTGCCCGCGCGATGATGCGCGCCGCCACCGCCGACGCACCGCTCAGTACCTGAGCGGCGTCCGGGCGCAGTGGCCGGTCGCCCTGCTGCAACCAGATCGTGCCGAGCATCCGGTCCTCGGCGCCGACGGTGGCCCGCCGGATACCAACCACCAGCCTGCGGCGGATCCCGAGTTCGGGGTGGTCGGGGACGTCGACCACCTCGTCGGTGCGGCGCACCCGGTCGAACACGCCCCACTCGCGCAGTATCCGCAGGTAGTCGGCCGGACCCTCGCGGCCGAGGATCGAGCGGATGCGCAACTGGTCGGCGGCGGCGTCGGAGGCCGAATAGGCGAGCACGTGCGAGTGCGGGTCCTCGATGCTCACCATGCCGCCTGTTTCGGCCGCCACCACCTGCGCCAACCCGAACAGGTCGGTGTCGGGAGCGAGCAGGTCGGGTTCACCGGCCTCGGTCCGGCCGCCGGGCGCGCGGGTGAGCATGCGGCGGACGAGGCCGAACACCTGGTCCCAGCGGGCATGCCGGTGCACCTGCACCAGCGCGATCCCGGCCGCATGGGCGGCCGCACGCACTGCCGGTGAGTCGTCGGCACGCTTGGTCATCAACAGTCGCGGCCGCTGCGCGAGCGGGCGGGCACCGACACCCCGCAGCCACCGTACGGTCTGCTCGGAATCGACGCCGACCAGCAGATACACCTGCGCCAACACACCGTCGGCCTCGAGGTGTTCGGCCAGGTCGGCGGGCTCGGCGAGGGCGACAGTGCGCACGACCACCTGCTCCCCCGCCGGTGCGTCGACCAGCGTGGCCACGGTGTGGTCGAGCGCGCCGAGCAGCTCGGCCAGTGTCGTCTCCATACGCGCGCTCCATTGTCCGATCGGACTAAACATTGAGCAGAACTTCGTCCGATCAGCCGATTATGACCGATGCCGAGGGGTGTTGACTACGTCACATCCCGCTACCGCCTTACGACGCAGGAGAGGCACTCATGGACGCCATTGCGACCACCCCGCCGCCGGTGAACGAGCCTGTCGGCACCTTCGCGCCGGGCACACCCGAACGCACCCGGCTGCAGACCGCACTCACCGAACTGGCCGCCACCCCGACCGAGATCTGCCACGTGATCGGCGGTCGCCACCTACGCGGCGACGGACCGGTGTTCGAGGTCGTCCAACCACACCGCCACAGCGCCGTACTCGGCACCCTGCACGACGCGACCGCCGCCGAGGCCGCCGCTGCCGTGGAAGCCGCCACCGAGGCCGCACCCGCCTGGCGGGCGATGTCGTTCGACGACCGCGCCTCGGTGTTCCTGCGCGCGGCCGATCTGCTCGCCGGTCCGTGGCGCGAAAAGATCTGTGCGGCAACGATGCTCGGTCAGTCCAAGTCGCCGTATCAGGCCGAGATCGACGCACCGTGCGAACTGGTCGACTTCTGGCGGTTCAATGTGTCGTTCGCGCGCAAGATCATCGCCGAACAGCCGCTGTCCTCGCGCGGGGTGTGGAACCGCATGCAGTACCGCTCGCTGGAGGGCTTCGTCTACGCGGTGACCCCGTTCAACTTCACCGCCATCGCAGGCAATCTGCCGACCGCGCCCGCGCTGATGGGCAACACGGTGGTGTGGAAGCCCGCGCGTTCGCAGGCGGTGGCCGCGTATCTGACGATGTGCCTGCTCGAGGAGGCAGGTCTGCCGCCCGGTGTCATCAACCTCGTGCACGGTGCCGGGCCCGAGGTCTCGGAGGTGGTGCTGCCCGATCGGCGCCTGGCCGGTGTGCACTTCACGGGGTCGACCGCCACCTTCCAGCATCTGTGGCGGGAAGTGGCGACGAACCTGGACCGCTATCGCACCTATCCCCGGCTGGTCGGCGAGACCGGTGGCAAGGATTTCGTGCTCGCGCATCCGTCGGCGGATCCGGCCGTGCTCACCACCGCGCTGCTGCGTGGCGCGTTCGACTACCAGGGCCAGAAGTGCTCGGCCGCCTCGCGCGCGTATGTGCCGCGTTCGGTGTGGTCGGCGATGTCGGAGGACCTGATCGAGAAGACGGCGTCGCTGCGCTACGGCGATGTCACCGACTTCACGAATTTCGGTGGGGCGCTGATCGATCGGCGCGCCTTCGACCGCAATACCGCCGCGCTCGAGCGGGCCAAGGCCACCCAGGGGATCACCGTGGTCGCGGGCGGGCACAGCGACGACAGCGTCGGCTGGTTCGTGGAACCGACGGTGGTGGTCGGCGACGACCCGGGCGACGAGATCTTCCACACCGAGTACTTCGGTCCGATTCTCGCCGTACACGTCTACGACGACTCCACACCCTCGGGTTTCGAGGACGCCATGAACCTGGTCGACGCGGGCGCCTACGGTCTCACCGGCTCGATCATCGCCCAGGACCGCGCCGCCATCGCCGCCGCCACCGAGCGGCTCACCTTCTCGGCGGGCAACTTCTACATCAACGACAAGCCCTCGGGCGCGGTCGTCGGCCAGCAGCCCTTCGGCGGCGGACGGGCCTCGGGCACCAACGACAAGGCGGGCTCGGCCCAGAACCTGCTGCGCTGGACCTCCGCGCGCACGATCAAGGAGACCTTCACCCCGCCCACCGAGCACGGTTACCCCCACCAGGAATCGGAGGCGAACTGATGTCGGCACTGATGCGCTCGGCGCTGCTCGGTGCGGCGCGCTCGGCACGACTGGAACGCGCCGTCACCCGGTTGCCGGTGAGCCGTGATGTGGTGTCGCGGTTCGTGGCGGGAACCACGACCGAACAGGTGGTCGCCGCCGCCGAAACCCTGCTCCGCTCAGGACGTTTCGTCAGCATCGACTACCTGGGTGAGGACACCACCGATCTGGCGCGCGCCGAGGCGACGGTCGAGCAGTACCGCACCCTCATCGCCGCCCTCGGACGTCTCCCCCAGGCCGAGACCACACCGGGAGCCGTTCGGCCACTGGAGGTCTCGGTCAAACTGTCGGCGCTCGGCCAGGCCCTGCCCCGCGACGGCCACGCCGTCGCCCGCGAGCACGCGCACCAGATCTGCGCCGCCGCCGAGGCGGCCGGACTGTGGGTCACCGTCGACGCCGAAGACCACACGACCACCGATTCGACTCTCGCGATCGTCACCGAGCTCCGCGCGGACTTCCCCTGGCTCGGCACCGTTCTGCAGGCCTACCTGCGCCGCACCGAGGAGGACTGCCGCGCTCTGGCGGGCCCGCAGTCACGGATCCGGCTGTGCAAGGGCGCCTACGACGAACCGGAATCGGTGGCGTTCCGCGACCGCGCCGAGGTCGACGCCTCCTATCTGCGTTGCCTCGGCGTACTCGCCGCCGGGCAGGGCTATCCGATGATCGCCTCCCACGACCCCACGATCATCGCCGCCGCCGGAGCGGCCGTCGCGGCGGCCCGGCGCAAGTGCGAGGAGTACGAGTACCAGATGCTGTACGGCATCCGCGACGACGAACAGCAGCGACTCACCGCCGAGGGCAACCACGTTCGCGTATACATCCCCTACGGCGACCAGTGGTACGGCTATTTCATGCGCAGGCTGGCCGAACGACCCGCCAATCTCGCCTTCTTCCTGCGCGCACTGGCAGGCGGACGCGGGTAACGAGCCGCTCTCCATTCGGGCACTACCACTGAACAATATTCATTCTCGGGGTCGGGAACGGCCACGCGGCGGTGTACTGATCACGCGGCCAGGCCGCCGACGGAAGGAACAGCGATGTCTTTCGCAGAGTTGCGCGCCCAGATGCTGCGCCGTAAACCACTCGTCGAGGTAGAAGACGAGATCCCCGGCGACGAACGCCTCGCCAAATCACTCGGACTGTGGCAGCTCACCGCCATCGGTGTCGGCGGCATCATCGGCGCGGGCATCTTCACCCTGGCCGGATCGGTCGCCCACTCGGTGACCGGCCCCGCGGTACTGATCTCGTTCCTGATCGCCGGTGTCGCCAGCGCGGCCGCCGCGCTGTGCTACGCCGAATTCGCCGGCATGGTGCCCAAAGCCGGTTCGGCCTACACCTACGGATATGTCTCCCTCGGTGAGCTGGCGGGCTGGTTCATCGGCTGGGACCTGCTGCTCGAGTACATCGCGGTCGCGGCGGTGGTGGCGATCGGAGTGTCGGGCTACTTCGGGTTCCTGCTCGAGCAGGTGGGCCTGACGCTGCCCGAATGGATGCTCGGGGCGCCCGATACCGGTGACGGCCGGGTCGTCGACCTGTTCGCGGTATTGTTCTGCCTGGGGACGGCGTGGATCCTCTCGCGCGGTATCGGCAGCGTCGGCCGGTTCGAAACCGTCGCTGTCGGCATCAAGGTCGCCTTGGTCGTGCTCATCGTCGCGCTCGGTGTGTTCCACATCGACAGTGCCAACTACGACCCGTACTTCCCCTACGGCACCGGCGCGGTGTGGACCGGCGCGGCGACGGTGTTCTTCGCCGTGTTCGGCTACGACGCCATGAGTACCGCGGCCGAGGAATCCGTCGACGGACGCAAGCACCTGCCCAAGGCGATCATCTACTCCCTCGCCATCGCGATGGTGCTCTACGTGCTGTGCACGCTGGTGCTCACCGGCATGCAGAAATACACCGAGATCAGCCCGACCAGCGGGTTCTCCACCGCCTTCGAATCGGTCGGGATGCCGGGGGTCGCCAATATCATCGCCGTCGGCGCGATCGTCGGCATCATCACCGTGGTGCTCACCTTCATGCTCGGTGTCACCCGCGTGTGGTTCGCGATGAGCCGCGACGGGCTGCTGCCCATCTGGTTCGCCAAGACCCATCCCACCCGCAAGGTGCCGACCCGGGTCACCTGGATCGTCGGCATCGGCGCGGCGATCCTGGCCGGTGTGCTGCCGATCAACACCGTCGCCGAACTCACCAATATCGGCATCCTGATGGCGTTCATCGTGGTGTGTGTGGCCGTGATCGTGTTGCGCCGCACCAGGCCCGACGCGCCCCGCTCGTTCCGGCTGCCGTTGATGCCGGTGATCCCGCTGATCGGGATCGGCTTCTCGGCGTACCTGATCTGGTCGCTGCCGTGGGAGACCTGGGTGCGCTTCGCGGGCTGGTTGCTCGTCGGGCTCGTGGTGTATTTCGCCTACTCGCGCAAACATTCGCTGCTGAACCGGCCCGCACCGGAAAAGATCACCTAGACCCACCTGGGCAGGCGCCGCGCGATCACTCGCTCAGCGCCTGCTCCGGCCGGACGAGCATCCACTTGAGGATCTTGCCGGTCTCCCCACGCGGCAGCGCGTTGATGAAGGTGACATCGCGCGGCACCGAGAACCGGCTCAGGCGGTGGCGGATATAGGTGCGGATCATGTCCGGATCCAGGCCCGCCCCTTCCCGTTTCACCACGAACGCGGCCAGGCGCTGCCCGAACTCGCGATCGGGGACGCCGACCACGGCCACCTCGGTGATCTGCGGCAGGTGGGCCAGCGCCTCCTCCACCGGTCGTGGGAAGACGTTCTCGCCGCCGGAAATGATCATCTCGTCGTCGCGGCCCGCCACGAACAGCCTGCCCGAGGCGTCGAGATACCCCAGGTCGCCGGTGTCGAGCATGCCGTCGGCCTCCTCTGGCGGTGCGGCGTTGACGTACCCGTCGAAGAGCATGTGGTTGGCGACGAAGATGTGCCCGACCGTGCCGACCGGCACCGGGCGCAGATCGGGACCGAGCACCCCCACCCGGGTACCCAACGGCGGACGGCCCGCCGTGGTCGGCGAGACCCGCAGGTCGGCGGGGGTGGCGACACTGGCCCAGGACACCTCGGTGGAGCCGTACACGTTGTAGAGCACGTCGCCGTAGGTGTCGAGGAACCGCAGCACCGTGGCACCGGCCAGCGGCGCGCCGCAGCTGACCACGTGCCGCAGACTCGACAGGTCGAAGCTCGCGCGGACGTCGTCGGGGACGTCGAGGAGGCGTTCGACCATGGTCGGCACCACGATCAGGGTGGTGATGCGGTGTTCGCTGATCGAGCGGAGGCACTCGACGGCGTCGAAGCCGTCGCTGAGCACGACGGTGGCGCGCAGTGCGGTGCTGAGCTGCAGCCCGGCCAGCCCCCAGGTGTGGAACAGCGGTGCGGGCACCAGCACCACTTCCTCCACGCGCAGCGGAATCCGCGACAGCAGGGCGGCGATGGTGCCGAAGCCCTTGGCGTGCGGGCGGCGGGCGCCCTTGGGTGAGCCGCTGGTTCCCGAGGTGAGCACGATCAGCCTGCCGGGATGGGCGGGCACGGGAAAGTCCTCGACCCCCGCGGCGATCAGGCCCTCGATGGTCGCGCGTTGCGGATCGGGCGGATCGGCGTCGGTGGTGAAACGCGGTATCTCGCTGTGCAGGTAGCGGATCAGCGTTTCGAGTTCCCCGTCGACGAACACCGCGCTGAGGCGATGACGCTGCACGATCTCCTCGATGCGCCGCCCGGAAAGTCCCGCGTTGAGCAGCGCGACGTCGACGCCGAGTTTGCCCGCGGCGACCATGGTCTCGACCATGCCCGCGTGATTGCGGGCCAGCAACCCGATCGCGTCACCGGCGCGCATGCCGAGTTCGTACATGGCACCGGCCAGGGCGTCGGATCGCGTGTCGATCTCGCGGTAGGTCCGGGTGCCGAACCGATCGAGCACCGCGACCCGGTCCGGGGAGTGCGCGGCCCCTGCGGCGTAACCGCCCGCCAGGTTGAAGCCCCACTTCGACAGGGAGCGAAGCTGTTTGAGGATCGACACCGGTTCCGGACGCATCAGACCGGTCGCCGCGATGGAACGCGCCACCCCCGCGTTGCGGCGCAGCGGCGAGCGTTCGGCGTTGACGACCACCGACGACCTGGTCCCCGCGATCACGTCGGCGGTGCGGCGCAGACCCGCCTTCACCCAGTCGGTGACCACCGAGTTGCTGCGCTGCTCGAGCATCGGATGCACCCGGGCGGCGGCGAACAGCGTGATGTCGAGCCGGGTGCGCTGCTGGTCGCCACGCAGCCGCACCGAGGCGAAGCTGCCGAGCGCGGGGCTGCGCAGTTCGAAGCTCTCGTACCAGCGGCCGATGCCGAGGACGAACTCGTGGGTGTGGATGCCGGTGTCCACCGAGCCGACCCGGACCTGCCACACCACCGCACCGTCGGGGTGATCGATGCGCTCGCAGGCGCCGATTCCGGTGAACATGCGTGGATAACTCTGCGGATCGAGCAGGACATCCCAGAGGGCTTGCCTGGCGATGGTGAAATCCGCGCTGACATCGATGACGTCGGTGACCAAACTCCGTGCTCTTCCCAACAACCGGGCACGACGGTCGATCCCGTCGTGCGGGTCGTCACGCTACCGTCGAGCGCCGTCCCAGCACCAAGAATCAGACAAATCCGGTGGTATCGGACGGTTTCCACCGGATTTTGGTCGGTCCGCCATCGACTCGACGACGCGGATGTGAAACTGCCCAATGGCTTGCACAGCACCGGAGGATGCCGAAGTATTGCTGGAAGCACGGTCCCGATCTACAGGAGTCGCCGCTGGCTGCGGCACGACGAACGAAGAGGTGCGGACATGACAGCGAGCTGGCCCGGTTCGAGCGATCCTTTCGACGACATCTTCCAGCGCTTTTTCGGTTCCGGGATGTCGGCGAAACCGCCGGTGCAACGCATCGACCTGAGCCGTCTGATGACCGACGACGCGAAGTTGCTGGTCGGTGCGGCGCGGCAGGCGGCCCAGCAATGGGGCAACCCGGAGATCACGCCCGAACACCTGCTCTACGCCGCCGCCGAGACCGAACCCGCGCGCGACATGATCGATGAGCTGAGCCTCGACGCCGACCAGGTCGCCGAGCAGATGCAGGACTATCTCGACACCGGTGCGGCCGGCGGGTACGACCTGGCCGACATCACCCTCAGCCCGGCGACCAAGCTGGCCATGCGCGCCGCCCAGCGCCAGGCCGCGCAGTCCGGCAGCACCTACATCGGGCCCGAACACATCCTGCTCGGGATCGCCTCGCTGTCCGACAGCATCGCGGCCCAGACACTGGTCGCGGGTCTGGCGGCCAGCCAGAGCGGTGGCGGCCCGACGCCGAGCACGGCAGCCGCGCAGGCCAAACGCCAGCAGCGCAAGACCGATACCCCGACGCTGGACGAATACGGTCGCGACCTCACCGCCGAGGCCCGCGAGGGCCTGATCGACCCGGTGGTCGGGCGGGCGGAGGAGATCGAGGAATCCATCGAGATCCTGTCCCGGCGACGCAAGAACAACCCGGTGCTGATCGGTGATCCCGGTGTCGGCAAGACCGCGATCGTGGAAGGTCTGGCCCAGCGCATCGTCAACGGCGACGTGCCGACCTCGCTCGCGGACCGCCGGGTGATCGCCCTCGACGTCGGCTCCCTGGTGGCGGGCAGCAAGTATCGCGGTGAGTTCGAGGAACGGCTCACCAAGATCCTCGACGAGGTCCGTGCCCACAAGGACGAACTCGTGGTGTTCATCGACGAACTGCACACCATCGTCGGCGCCGGTGGTGGCGGCGAGGGCTCGATGGACGCTGGCAACCTGCTCAAGCCCGCCCTCGCGCGCGGTGACCTGCACGTCGTCGGTGCGACGACGATCGACGAATACCGCAAGTACATCGAGAAGGACGCCGCGCTCGAGCGCCGCTTCCAGCCGGTGATGGTCGCCGAACCCTCAGTGGCCGACACGATCGAGATCCTGCGCGGGCTCGCCGACGTGTACGAGGAACACCATCAGGTGCGCTACTCCGACGAGTCGCTGGTCGCGGCGGCGCAACTGTCGGATCGCTACATCACCGACCGGTTCATGCCCGACAAGGCGATCGACCTGGTCGACCAGGCAGGCGCGCGGGTGCGGTTGCGGTCGGGCACCGCCGACCCGGAGGTCAAGGCCAAGGAAGACGAGATCGCGCGGCTGTACCGGGAGAAGGACGCGGCGGTCGACAACGAGGACTACGAGAAGGCCAAGGCGCTCAAGGCCGAGATCGCCGCCGCCGAGGAGGAGCTGGAGGAATCCGGTGCCACCTCCACGGAACCGGAGGTGCAGGTGGTCGACATCGCCGAGGTCATCTCGCGGCGCACCGGTATTCCGGTGGCCGATCTGACCGCCGAGGAGAAGCAGCGCCTGCTCGAGCTGGAGAACGTGCTGCACAAGCGGGTGATCGGGCAGAACGAGGCGATCGTCGCGGTCGCCGAGGCGGTGCGTCGGGCGCGCGCCGGGCTCAAGGACCCGAACCGGCCCATCGGGTCGTTCCTGTTCCTCGGCCCGACCGGTGTCGGCAAGACCGAGCTGGCCAAGGCGCTGGCCGAGGCGGTGTTCGGCGACGAGGACCGGCTGATCCGCTTCGACATGAGCGAGTTCCAGGAGAAGCACACGGTCTCACGGCTCGTCGGCGCCCCGTCGGGTACGACGATGCCGCCCAGCTCACCGACAAGGTGCGCCGTCAGCCGTACTCGGTGATCCTGTTCGACGAGGTCGAGAAGGCGCACCCCGATGTGTTCAACGTGCTGCTGCAGTTGCTCGACGACGGGCACGTCACCGATTCCAAGGGCCGCACGGTGGATTTCAAGAACACCATCGTCATCATGACTTCCAACATCGGTTCGCAGCTGATCCTCGACGCGCCCGCCGGCGATCTGGATTCGATCGTTCCCCAGCTCGAGGAGAAGTTGCGGTCGCACTTCCGGCCGGAGTTCCTCAACCGGATCGACGAGCAGATCGTGTTCCACCGGCTCGACAAGTCGCAGCTCGAGGAGATCGTTGGGCTCATCCTCGACCGCACACGGCGCATGCTCGCGGCCCAGGACGTCGAACTCGACATCAGCCAGTCGGCGGTGGACTGGTTGGGCGAGAAGGGTTTCCAGCCCGAGTTCGGGGCCCGGCCGTTGCGTCGTACGGTGCAGCGCGAACTCGACAACCGGGTGTCGCGGCTGCTGCTCGACGGTGGGCTCGAGTCCGGCGGCACGGTGCACGTCGACACCTCGGGCGACGATCTGGTGGTCACCGCGACCATGCCCGACAACCCGTCCGCGGGCAACGGCGAGGCGCCGAAGAAGAGCTCCAAGAAGAAGGGCTCCGACAAGAAGCTGGTCGACTCGAAGTGAGTCCAACGACGGTGGCCCGGTCCGCGGAAGGACCGAGCCACCGTCGGCTCAGCGGGTCAGCCGCCGGTAACCACACAGGACTCACCGAAGCGGTACCCACGGCCGACGCTCACGTCGACGGCGCGACCGACGCCGTCCTGGACGGCGGCCAGGGTGTGCGCTCCGGTGCTCGACGGCACCCACGGCATGGTGGCGATGCCGTCGGTGGGGTTCACGACCGCGAGCAGCGTGCCGTTGTCGTAGAACGCGACAGGAACGATGCCGACACTGAGCCGAGCCTCGAGGTAGTGCGTGCACCCGGTGCCGTAGTTCGTGGAACTTCCCACGCTCAGGCTGGGGTTCACCGTCAGTTGTGACACCCCGGCCGAAGCCGTCGGCGCACCGAACATCACTGCCGCGACGACCGTTCCGACGGCCGCGACGGCCACACCGCAAATCCTGTCACTCATATCTCACGTCCTTGTGCTGCGAGGCCGGCCGAACGCGAGGCCGGCGAGGTTTTCCCAATCCTGGCCCCATCCGCACACCGATGGTGGGAGAAACACCCGAATCGCTCGCATTCGCCCAGCTACCCCCGCGACCAGAGGGCCGGGGTGTTCGGCGGGGTCCAGTTGGGGTCGTGGACGGTGTGGGCTTGGCGGCAGGTGTAGCTGATGCCCTGGTAGGTGACCCTGTCGCCGATGGCGTAGGTGGCGCCCTGACGCCACGCCGATGCCGCCGGTGCTGTCGTCGTGGGGTGGTCGTGCCCCCCACCCGGCCGGGAGGTCGTCGGCGGGGCGGTGCTGGTGGCCGGTGGATTCGTGGTGGTCACCGGCGGTTTCGTGGTGGTCGGCGGCGCGGGTGGGGTGGTGGTCGGCGCCGGCGGCTGCGTGGTCGTTGCCGGTGGGGTGCCGCCACTTATCTCGAGGTCGACACAACTGTAGAAGGCCGCTGCGGTGTCTCCGATGTTCCAGACCGCGCGCAATTTATGCCGACCGGAGTACTGCGACAGGTCGATGGTGTGGGTGACCTCCATCGGGGGTTGCTCGTTTCGCCCGTCGATCACGGCGACCCGGGTATTCCCGATAAAGTACTCCCAGTCGGCGGTGCGATGATTGGCAGTGTTCTTCCAGGTGAATGTGACACTGCCGGAAACCCGCTGTGGAATCCAGCCGAGGCTGTCGTCGTCGAGTTCCGGATATTTGTTCGCGCTGCAATTGGTGAGCCCTTTCGGACCCTCGACACTCTGCGGCTCGTATTTCACCGCGCCGCAGGCGACGAGGCCGCGCGCACATTGTTCCTGCCTGCTGGCCGGGCCGGTGACCCAGCCGTGCGCATTCGCGACCGAGGGCGGGGTGAACAGAGTAGCGACGGGCACCAAGGCAAGCGCGCCGGCGACCACGACAATTCGACTTCTCACTATCAATACTCCCTTGAAACACACACGGAAATGGATGGCAGGGGCCGGCGTGCCATCCGTGGACCATTTCGAGCGGCGATAAAGAACAGTTCGATTCGAACTGACTGGGACAGTAGGCGCAAGAAGATCAGCGGTCAACAGGAGCGTCGGCGAAGAATTCGCTTACCCGCCGGTATTTCCACACAAAGGACCATTCTGCGAATCCAGCGAATTCCGTCAGGAGAACCAACCGGTTCGCTCTCCCGGCAATATCTCGGCTAAACGCGCAGCTGAGAGAATCGGCGCTGTTTGCCGGACGTTGTCGGCAGTTTGCTCGGGGACAAACGACAACCGCCCACCACCCGGCAGTTCCGGTGGTGGGCGGTATGAGCGAATCTCGAGCGACTCCTGGAATTCCGCGTCGACTCGATCAGGGCATCGGCAGGGGCGGTGTATTCGGGAAGACGACCGGCAGCGCGGCCAGAGACCGATGGAACGGGCCGGGGCGCCAGACCAGCTCTTCGGGGGGTACGGCGAGACGGATCTCCGGCAGGGCGTCGAGCAGCTGATCGATGGCGTCCTGCACGATCAGGTACGCGACCGATTTCGCGGGGCAACCGTGCGGGCCGGTGCTCCACGACAGGTGGGCGCGATTGTGGATCACGTCCAAGCCCGCGATGGCCGGATCGTTGTTGCAGGCCGCCATGCTGATGACGACCGGTTCGTGCGCGGGCAGCCAGGTGTCCTCGATGAGGGTCGGCTGCCTGGGGTAGGTCATGCAGAAGTTGGCCAGCGGCGGGTCGGTGAACAACACCTCGTCGAGGGCGTCGCGAGTCGACATACTGCCGCCGAGTACATCGCCGGCGAAGCGGTCGTCGGTGAGCATCAGGCGCAGCGTGTTGACCACCAGGTTGAGCATGGGCTCGATGCCCGCGCCGTAGAGCACCAGCAGCTGGTGCACCAGTTCCTCGTCGGTGAGCGCCGCCGGGTGCTGCAGCAGCCGGGTCGCCACATCGTCGCCCGGCTCGTGTTTGCGCAGCCCGACCAGGTCGGCCAGGGCGTTGGCCACCAGATTGTTGCCCGCCTCGGCGTCGGTGCCGCCCTCGAAGATCTGCGACATCCCGGTGGCCACCTGCTGACCGATCTCCGGCGTGCAGCCGAGCATCGAGTTCAGCGCCTGGAACACCAGCGGAAACGCGTACTGGCTCAACAGGTCCGCCGAGCCGGCGGCACAGAAACTATTGATGAGCGGGATGGCGAACTGCTCGACCGTGCTGTGCATCGCGTACAGGTCGACCCCGGCCAGACCTGCCACATTGGCCTGCCGGTAGCGGGCGTGCTCGGCACCGGTGGTGCGCAGGGCCGCGGGACGGAACTGCAGCATCGGCAGCACCGGGCAGTCCTTGGGGATGTTGCGTTCCCACATGCGCGGGTCGGCCGGGAAGTGGTCGGGATCGTTGAGGATCCGTACCGCGGTGTGATAACCGATCACCAGGGTGGCCCGGATTCCCGGTGAGAGTTCAACGGGGACAAGGGATCCGAACCGTTCCCGCATCTGCCGGTAGGCAGCTTGCGGGTCGGCCGCGAATTCGGGCGAATACATCGGTACCCGGACATCGGCCGCGAGGTCTTGCAAGGTCACCGAACTGCCGCTTCCTGCCTCTGAAATAGGTACTCGGCCAGCGTGATCAGCGCACGCAGACCGTGATCGCGGCGTCGCGCGTCGACCGCGATCACCGGGGTGTCGGGGGTGAGGTCGAGCGCCTCACGCACCTCGTCGAGGGGGTAGCGGCGGAAACCCTCGAACTCGTTGACCGCCACCGCGTAGGGGACGCCGCGTTGTTCGAGCGCCGAGAGCACGTCGTCGGCCTTCTCGATGCGCCGGGTGTCGACCAGGACGAGGGCGCCGAGCGCACCGCGCGCCAGCTCCTCCCACAGCGGCGCGAACCGCTCCTGACCCGGCGTGCCGAAGAGGTAGAGCGCCAGTTGCGGATTGAGGGTGAGCCTGCCGAAGTCGAGGGCGACGGTGGTCTGCACCTTGCTGCCGAGGCCGGCCAGATCGTCGATACCGATGCTCGCCTCGGTGATCGTCTCCTCGGTGCGCAGCGGCCGGATCTCGGACACGGCGCACACGAACGTCGTCTTGCCGACGCCGAAATTGCCGGCGACCAGGATCTTCACCGACCTGGTCACCGTTTCGGCGACGTAGTCGACCTCAGCCTGCGAGGACACGGAGACCATGGAGCACCTCCTTGATCAACGCCAGCTCCGGCTTCACCTCGGCCGGGGTGGGGCAGTGTAGATGTCCGCTGTCGAGCAGATCGGACACGATGATCTTCACCACCGAGGCGGGCAGGTCGAGATACGCCGACAGTTCGGCGATCGACAGCGCGCCACGGCGGCTGGTGAGCGCGAGTACCCGGCGCTCGTCGGGACGGTGATCGGCACGCGGGTCGGCGACGGCGCGTACGAGGGTCACCAGATCGAGTTCGTGCGCGGCCCTTGTCCGGCCGCCGGTGCGCACATAGGACCTGACCAGGTCGGGGTCACGCCTGCCTCGGCTCATTACCTGACACCGTGCCGTGGCGCCGCACCGATCTCGTGGCCGACCCGCGCGGCCAGTTCGTTCATCCGGTGCGCCACCAGCGCCACGTCGACATCGGCGGTGGTCGCGACACCGAGCAGCGCGCCGACACCGGCGGCGGTGATCATGATCATGCCCTCGTCGTATTCGGTCATGTTCTGGCGCACCGTGTTCGCCGGTGACCCACAGAACTCACCGAGGGCCTTACCGAGCGAACGTAGACCGGAAGCGGCCGCCGCGAACCGTTCGGCATCGTCCTTGGCGATGCCACGGGAGTGGGCGATACGAAGGCCGTCGTCGGATAGCAACACGGCGAAGCGGACGCCGGGGATCTCGAGATCCTCGAGCAGCCATGCCAAACGGTTGGTGCTATCGGCTACCGGTGTGCTCATCGGCTGTTCCTTCCGTGGATCGCTCGGCCGCAGCGGCACGACCGCTGCGGGAACCGCTGTGCCAGGCAGCGGCGAGGTCGGGGCGAGCCTGCCCCACTTCCGTGGTCACCCCCGCCGAATCCGGGGCGACCGGGCGGCGGCGCCGTTTGGGCAGCCCACCGCTGGTGATTTCGTGCACGGCCGCGCGCGGGCCGTCGGTCTCGACAGGGTCGGGCACGGGCACCGGGATGTGCGCGGGCGCGGCCAGTTCGGGTTCGGGGATTCTCGGCGCCTCTCCGCTCACCAGCAGCGCCGACGGCACATAGACCATCGCGCGCATGCCACCGTAGATATTGGGACCGTCGACATGCACGGAGAAGCCGTAGCGGCGTGCGAGTGCGGCGATACCGGGGAAACCGACCTTGGGCGCAGGCCCGAGGTCGTGGATGTCGACCGAGCGTTCACCGCTGAGCACCAGACGCGCGTCCTCGAGCTGCTCGGGGCTCATCCGCATGCCCGCGTCGTCGACGATGATCGTGACGCCGTGATGGCCTTCCTGGAACCCGACCTCGACGAACGAAGACGGCGGCGAGTACCGCAGCGCGTTGTCGAGCAGGGTGGCCAGGGTGTGCACGAGCGGCTCGACGGCACGGCTGATGACGATGCGTTCCGATTGGGCCGAATGGACCCGGAGGAACTCACGCACGCGCCCGGTGGCGCCGCCCGCGACGTCGGTGAGCGACTGCTGTGGCCAGCGCCTGCCGGGCAGACCACCGGAGACGATCACGTAGGACTGCGCCTGCCGGATCATCTGCTGCACCGTGTGGTCGATGCGGGTGAGTGTCTCGTAGACGGCGTCGTCGCGGTGCTCGCGCAGCGCGGTACTCACCACCTGGCCGAGGTCGGTGCCGAGGCTCACCACCGAGGTGCCGAACGAGCGGACCGCCGCACTGGTCGCCGCGCGGGACGACGCCTGCAGTTCGGTGCGGGTCTCCTCGCGGGCGGCCTGGATCTCGGCGACGCGGCGTTGCTCGCCGTAGCGTTCGACCATGGCCCGTGTTTCCTCGGCGACGACGCGCAGGTCGTCGGCGTGGCCGGTCGCGATCGCCTGCAGCGACTCGCCGAGGGGTGCGTCGCGCAGTTCGGCGGGCAGCTCCACCGCGACCGACGGAATGTCGTGTCGCCGTACGGCATCGGTGATGGCGGGCAGGGTGACCTGGGCGAGGTGATGTACCGCCGCCTCACACAGTTCACGCTCCCGCTTGGCGGCGTCGGCGCGTGCGCGTTGTTTGCGCTCGTTGTGCATGGCGAGCACAGCCACAGCGATGGCCGCGAGGACCACCAGGGCTCCGATGATGAGCGACAGCACCGCGATTCCGGAGTTCATCTGATCTTTCGTCGTCGTTCCACCCGGGCAGCCGCCCTCGACGGAACCATCCCGGATACCCGATAGACAGTCCCCGCTTCCAGCGACCCGCACACAGTAGCAGCACTGTGACCGATTCGAGATGGAACCTGCTGTCAGGCACGGGAATTGCCGCTGATATTACCCAATTTCCGCAGGCGCGGGGTTGTCGAAAGACACGAGGGTCCGGATGCGGCGGTCGCGGAACCGGGAGTACCGGATACTATCCCGCCGTGGCCAAATTGAAGCTCACCATCGACGTCCCCCTCGCCCCGGACAAGGCGTGGGACCATGCCTCCGACCTGGAGCACCTCGGCGACTGGCTGGCGATCCACGAGGCCTGGCGCGGCACCGTCCCCGAAGAGCTCACCGAGGGCACCGTGCTGGTGGGCGTGGCGCGGGTCAAGGGGTTCCGCAACAAGGTCACCTGGACGGTGCGCACGGCCCAGCCGCCGCACAAGCTGAAGTTGACCGGCGCGGGCATCGGCGGCACCAAGTTCGGCATCGATCTCGCCGTGCAGCCCAAGGCTGACGGTTCGGCGGTCGACCTGACCGTCGAACTCGGCGGCGCGCCGCTGTTCGGCCCGATCGGCTCGACCGTGGCCAAGGCACTGCGCGGCGACTTCGAACGGTCGCTGGCGAAGTTCGTCGAACTCTACGGCTGAGTCCCGGCCGCCGACAGCGCCGCCGCGACCGATTCTGTCGAGGCGGGCAGCAACGGCAGACGCACCGCCGCGCTGGGGATTTCGCCCCGCGCGGCGAGTACGCCCTTGACGACCGTGGGGTTCGGTTCAGCGAAGAGGGCGGCACCGAGGGCGTCGAGACGACTACCCACCGCGCGGCCACGCGCGAGGTCGCCGGTCCCCCACGCTCGCACGAGTTCGGCGTACCCGGCGGGCGCGACATTGGCCGCGGCGAGGATCGCGCCGTCGGCACCGAGCGCCAGCAGCGGCGAGGCGAAACGGTCGTCGCCCGCCAGCACGGTGGTCCGATCCCCCACGGTCGCCATCAGTTCCACGGTGGCATCGGTGATGCCACCGACCGCGTGCTTGAAACCGGCGATGTTCGCGATGGTGGTGAGCCGGATCAGCGTTGCGGCGCCGAGCGGGCGCGCGGTCCGGTACGGCACGTCGTAGACGAGGATCGGCGCCGGACTCGCGGCCGCGAGTGCGGTGAAGTGCGCGATCACGCCCTCCTCGCTCGGTCGTACGTAGTAGGGCACCACCGACAGCACCGCGGCCGCGGACGACGGCACGGCAGCCACCGCGGCGGCGGCCTCAGCGGTGGCGTTGCCGCCCGCGCACACGATCAACGGCGCGTCCCGTTCGGCGCACACCGTGGCGCAGATGTCGAGTACCTCGGCGCGTTCGGCTGGCGTCAACGCCGACGGTTCGGCGGTCGTGCCGAGCGCGACGAGCCCGGTGGCGCCCGCGTCGAGGACCGTGTGCGCGTGCGCGCGGAGTGCGTCGGGAGCCAGGGCCCCGTCGGCGGTGAAGGGTGTGACGAGGGGGACGAACAGACCGTGCAGCGATGTCATGGCTCCATCGTCGAATCCCGCGACCGTAAGGTCCAGTTCACGTTCGTGACGAAGAACGTAAGCTGAACTGATGCTCGATGTCCGCAAACTCCGGCTGCTGCGCGAACTCGCTCACCGCGGCACCATCGCGGCGGTCGCCGAAGCGCTCAGCTACACGCCGTCGGCGGTGTCCCAGCAGCTCAGCGCGCTGGAGAAGGACGCGGGCGTCGCACTGCTCGAGCGATCGGGCCGCCGGGTGACCCTCACCCCCGCCGCCCACCTGCTGGTCGGCCACACCGAGACCGTGCTCGCCGCCCTCGAACGCGCGGACGCCGAATTGGCCGGTGTGCGGACCGCATTGGTCGGCACGCTGCGCATCGGCGCGTTCCCCACCGCCGCGCGTACGCTGCTCTCCCCCGCCCTGGTCGCCCTCAGCACCGAACACCCCCGCCTGGAACTGACCGTCACCGAGATCGACCCGGCCGACGTACCCGACGCCCTGCGGGCAGGCACCCTCGACATCGCGCTCACCCACGACTACGACCTGGTGCCCGCCGACACCGACCGGGCGTTGCACACCGAACCACTGCACACCGAAACGGTCTTTCTCGCCACCCGCGACCCGGCGCCCGCCGACGATCCGTTGCGCGCCAACCGCGACTCACCCTGGATCGCGGGCACCCCCGGCACGCTGTGCCACACGATGACGATCCGCGCCTGTCAGGCAACGGGTTTCACACCGCGCGTGCGTCACCACGCCGACGACTTCGACACGGTGCTCGCCCTGGTGGCCGCCGGTGCGGGCGCCGCGATCATCCCGGGCCTGGCGCTGTACGCACCGCCGGAGCGGCTCGCCCTCACCGCATTGCCGATTCGCCGCCGCACCCGTCTCGCCTACCGCAACGGCACCGGCGACCATCCGGCCGTGCGCGCGGCACGCAGTGCCCTCCACCGTGCGGCTGCCGCCGGCCGAGCACCGGCGGGCGGCGGCTGATCACGCCGATTTGTCGCGGTTCGTGGTGCGCTGACGCGTGCGGGTGGCGCTGACCGGGTCGATGGCGGGCGTCGCCCACTGCTCGGCAAGAGCCAGGCTTGGTTCGCGCCCGGAGGCGACATGGCGATAGGCGATGCCGGCCGCGGCCTGCGGATCGCCCGCCGCGATCGCGGCGTAGAGCGCTTCGTGTTCGTCACATTGGGTGCCTGGGTCGCGTTCCTTGGTGAGGTGGAACAGCCACCGCACGCGAGACTCCAAGGGCCGCAACAGCGATTGCAGCAGCGGGTTGCCGGAGATCTCCACGATGAGCGCGTGGAATCCGGCGTTGGCGGCCGCGATGGCGGCCTGCTCTCCGCGTTCGGTGGCCCGTCGGGCGGCGGTGAGCTGGGCGCGCAGCGCGGTGAGGTCGGCGGATTCGGCTCGTTCGGCGGCCAGCCGAGCGGCCAGAACCTCGAGGCTCTCGCGCACGTCGAACAGGTCGCGCACATCGGCGACCGTGAACGGGGCGACGATCGCGCCCTGCCGGGGCACGATCACCACCAGACCTTCACGTTCCAGTAGATGCAGCGCTTCGCGCAGCGGAATCCGGGAGATGTCGAGCTCGGTGGCGAGATCGCGTTCCACCAACCGCTGCCCCGGACTCAACCGCAGATCGATGATCCGATCCCGCAGTTCCTCGTACGCCTGATCTCGCAGCGACTTCTTGACCGGTCCCGCCACCACACCATCCTTCCGCCCCGCATCCGACTCCACGGTAGCCCCGCGCGCACCGAGCGACCGATTCTTACTTTTCGGTAATCCGGCCGTCATTCGCGGACCGCACGCTGACACTTAACGGTATACCGCTAAGTGAGCGGTTCGTTCGATCAAGGAGTACCTCGTGCACAACTCCACCCGGCGCGCGATCGCCTTCGGCTCGGCCGCCTTCGCCGCCGCTGCCCTGTTGTCGGCCTGCGGCTCCGCCGATACCGCAGCGGCGGGCGGCAAGCTGAAGGTCGGCGTGTTCTTCCCCGGTTCGCTCTCCGACACCGGCTTCATGCAGTCGGGGTATCTCGGCTACCAGCGCGTCGCCGAAGCCCTCGGCGACAAGGTCGAATTGAGCAAGGTCGAGCAGGTGGCGGCGGCCGACTACCAGCAGGCGCTCGTCCGTTTCGCCTCGACCAACGATCTGGTCATCGCGCTCGGCGGCCAGACCGATGCCGATGTGCGCAAGGTGGCACCGCAGTTTCCGAGTGTGAAGTTCGTGGAGATCGGTGGGCCCGCCGACGCGAAGCCGATGGCCAACCTGGCCTACTACGACCCGCAGCAGGCCGAGGCCGAGTTCCTCAGTGGCGCGGTGGCCGCGGCCGGATCCAAGACCGGCGCGGTGGCCTTCGTCGGCGGCGTCGAACTGCCCGCGATCGTCAACGCCGCCAACGCTTTCGGTAACGGCGCGCGGTTCGCGAAGCCGGACGCCCGGGTGCTGACTCCGCAGTACGTCGGCGATTTCAACGACCCGGCCAAGGCCAAGCAGGCCGCGCTGGCCGACTACGGTGCGGGCGCGGGCACGCTCGGCCAGATCGTGAACCTGGGCAAGGCGGGCCTGGAGCAGGCAGCGGCACAGGCCGGTGCCACCTTGGTCGGCGGTCCGATCCCCGGTGACTGCACCGATCCCGTGTATCTGGGCTACGTGCACACCGATATCGGCGCCGAGGTCGAGTACGCGGTGAAGGCGGCGCTCGACAACACGTGGAAGGCCGAGAACGTGCGCTTCGGGCTCACCTCGCCCAACGACGGCACCGACTTCGTGTTGTGCGACAAGCAGCCCGCGGTCGCCGACGCGCTCGCGAAGGCGAAGACGGCACTGTCCACCGGCGCGGTGAAGCCGTACTGATGGCGATGAGCACTCCCGCATTGACCCTGCACGGGGTCGGAAAGAGCTTCGGCGCGGTCCGGGCATTGCACGACGTGGACGTCACCGTCGAATCCGGCACAGTCCACTGCGTTCTCGGCGAGAACGGCGCGGGCAAGTCGACGCTGTGCAATCTCGTGTTCGGCGGCTATCCCGCCGATACCGGACGAATCGAACTGGGCGGCAAAGCCTTCCGACCCGACTCACCCGCCGCCGCGATGAGGGCGGGCGTCGCCATGGTGCACCAGCACTTCAGCCTGGTGACCACCATGACCGTCGCGGAGAATCTGCTGCTCACCCAGCACGGGTCGCGGTTGCGCCGTAAAGATCTGACCAGCCGTCTCGACGAGATCGCCCACCGCTATCGGCTGCGCGTCGATCTCGACCAACAGGTCGCGACCATGCCCGTGGGCGCCCGGCAGAAGGTCGAGATCGTCAAGGCCCTGCTGCGCGATCCGGCGCTGATCCTGCTCGACGAACCGACGGGAGTGCTCGATCCGGCCGAGATCGACGCGTTGATCGACACCTGCCGCGCCATCGCCGCCGACGGCAAGGCCGTGGTCCTGGTGACGCACAAACTGGGCGAGGTCGCCAGGGTCGCCGATGCCGCGACGGTGCTGCGCCGTGGCACGGTCGCCGGTGGTGGACCGCTCCCCGAGACCACGATTTCCGAGTTACTCACCGCGATGGTCGGCCGCGAGGCCACCGATCTCGACCCGACCGTGGCGGCGACGATCGGCTTGGATCCGGGCGAGCCGGCCCAGGTCCTGACCGCACCCGGTTCAGCCACCTCGGTCGCCACCGACCCCACCACGAGCCCGGCTGCGGGCGAGCACAGGACCACCGGTCGACGCCGCGGCGAAACCGTCACAACGCACGAATCGAACCAACCCGCAGCGGTCCTCACCGTCGACCGGGTGACCGTCCACCGAGCCGACGGCAGTATCGCGCTCGACGAAGCGAGCCTGGCCGTGCGGCCGGGCGAGATCGTCGGGATCGCGGGCGTCGAGGGCAACGGGCAGAGCGAGCTCGTCGCGGTGCTGGCCGGTGGCACCCCGGTGCGGGCGGGCACTGTCGCGCTCGCCGGAGCCGACATCACCACGGCGAACCCCGCCACCCGAACATCGCTCGGTCTCGGCGTCGTCCCCGAAGATCGCCACCGCGACGGCATGGTCGCCGACATGACGCTGGCCGAGAATCTTTTCCTCGGCAGCCTCGGCCGGTTCCGCCGCTTCGGCCTCCTCGACAAACAGGCCATGGGTCGCGCCGCGCAGGCCGAACTCGACCGCTTCGATGTACGCGCGGCCGGTCCGTGGGTGCCGATGGGATCGCTGTCGGGCGGCAATCAGCAGAAGGTCGTGCTGGCGCGCGAACTGTCGGCGGCGAACCTGCGCTGCCTGGTCGCTGCCCAGCCGACACGCGGATTGGATATCGGCGCAGTTGATTTCGTGCTGACGCAGCTGCGGCACGCGGCCGCGCGTGGCTGCGGCGTGCTGGTGGTGTCGAGCGAGGTACCCGAACTGCTCGCCCTGTGCGACCGAATCTTCGTCGCCTATCGCGGGGAACTGGCCGGGCCCGTCGAAACCACCGATCCCGGTGCCGCACAACAGATCAGCGAATTGATGATGGGAGTCGCGGCATGAGCGCACCTGGTCGGACCACAGCGACCGAGACCCCATCTCGACCGGCGTCGCGGGGCGTTCCGCGCGGCCCCGGCAAGCTCTCCGCGAGGCAGCAGCCGACTAGAGTGAGCCGGTGGGCGCACCACCCGCTCGTCGTCGCTGTCGCGGCCATGCTGGCCGCCGGAGTGATCGGACTGATCCTGGCCGCCGTCGCGGGCGCCGCCCCCGGCGCCACGATGACGGCGCTGTGGGAGGGCATGTTCGGCAGCGACTACGCGGTCGGCGCCTCGCTCAATGTCGCGGCCACGCTGATGCTGGTGGCCGTCGGGTTCACCATCGCCCACCGCGCGGGGCTGGTCAATGTCGGTGGTGAGGGCCAGATCTGCGCCGGTGGGATCGCCGCCACCGCGATCGGCACCACCCTCACCGGCACGCCCGCCGCGATCACGGTGCCAACGGTGTTGCTCGGGGCGGCGGCCGCGGGCTGGCTGTGGGCCGCGATCGCGGCGTATCTGCGGGTCGCCCGCGGCACCAGCGAGATCATCACCACGCTGCTGCTCAACTTCGTCGGCCTGGCGCTGGTGCTGCTCGTCGTGCACGAGCCCGCGCTGCTGCGTCAACCGGTGACCTCCTCGGAGACCCTGCCGCAATCCGAGCAGCTCACCGCGGCCGCGCATCTGCCGCTGCTCGGCATCGAACGCTCACCCGCGACCATCGCCCTGTGGATCGCCGTGGTCGCCGCGTTCGGCACCGCGATCCTGGTGCGCCACACCGCACTCGGCACCCGCTTGCGCGCGGTCGGGCTCAATCCCGATGCGGCGGCGCGGCTGGGTTTGCCGGTCGGCCGACTACGTTTCCTCAGCCTCTCGGCAGCGGGCGCGTTCGCGGGTGTCGCGGGCGGGCTGCTGGTGGCGACGGCGCCGTTCGTCCTCGCCGAGGGGTTCTCCTCCGGATACGGGTTCTCCGGGCTGGTCGTCGGGCTGCTGGCGCGTGGCTCCCTGAGTGCCGTCGTCGCGGTGTCGCTGTTACTCGGATTCCTCGTCTCCGGCGGGATCAACCTGCAACTGGCCGCGAACGTGCCCGCCTCGACCATCGCGATCGTGGAGTCCCTGATGATCGTCTTCATCGCCGGCGCTGCCATCTGGACATCGCGAACACGCAAATCCGTCGCTCCACAACCAGTCCCCCACACAAACACCCCCGAACCGGCAGGAGCGAGCCGATGAGCCTCGACACGGTCACCGACATCGCCACCAGCGGCATCGGCTTCACGCTGCCCATCCTCATCGCGGCGAGCGGTGAGCTGGTCAGCGAGCGCGCGGGCGTGCTCAACCTGAGTCTCGAGGCGATGATGCTCACCGGCGCGTTCGCGGGCGTACTCGGTGCGGTGGCCACCGGGTCGCCCGTGCTCGGCACGGCCACCGCTGTGCTGGCCGCATTGATATTCGGTGCGCTACAGGCCGTCTGGAGTGTCGGACTGCGTGCCGACCAGATCGTCGTCGGCATCGCGAGCAACGCACTCGCCCTCGGCGCGACCACCTACGGCGCCCGCCTGCTGCTCGCCGATGGCAAAGGTCACAGCGTTCCTGGCTTCGCGGCACTGAGAATTCCTGTGTTGCACAATGTTCCGGTCATCGGTCCGGCACTGTTCGGGCAGACCGTACTCGGCTACCTGTGTATCGCCCTTGTCGCCGGGTCGGCGTTCGTGTTCTCCCGCCGCACCAAACTCGGCCTGGTTGTCGACGCGATCGGCGAGGACGCCGTGGCCGCCGATCGCACCGGCCTGCCCGTGCGCGCCGTCCGCTACGGCTGCGTGCTGCTCGCCGCGTTCGCCGCGGGCCTCGGCGGTGCGCAGCTGGCGCTGTCGGAAGTGCACTCGTTCAGCGACAACATGACCGGCGGCATCGGGTATCTGGCCGTGGTCGCGGTGATCGCGGGCCGATGGCGGGCGCTCGGCGTCATCTGGGCATCGGTGTTCTTCGGCATCGCCCAGGCATTGCAGTTCGCGTTGCCCGCGCTCGGTGTCGACGTGCCGTTCGCGCTGCTGGTGATGCTGCCGTATCTGATCGCGATCGTCGCCGTGAGCGGTCTGGTCGGTAACAGCCGCTCACCGCGCGACCTGACCGTCGCCTTCGCCCGAACCTCCTGATCCAGCGCTTCCGAGGAGCCATCGATGACTCTGATCCTGTCGCATTCCGATGTGGCCGCCCTGATCGATCGCGCGGCGGTGCTCGCCGCCGTCGAACGCGCGCACGCGGACCTCGCGCTCGGCACGGCGGTGGTCCCCGCGCCGCCCGCGGTGAGTGTCGGCGCCACCGCCTTCGTGCCGATGGTCGCCACCGCCGAATCCGCCGGCGCGGCCGCCGTGAAACTGCTCGCCGACCTCCCCGCCAACCGGGAACGTGGACTGCCGGTGCAACGCTCGGTGATCGTGGTGACCTCCGCACTCGACGGCGGCTGCGAGGCGCTCGTCGACGGCCGGCTCGTCACCGCCGTGCGTACTGCCGCCGCCAGCGCGGTGGCAACCAAATACCTTGCCAGGCAGGAGAGTTCCACACTGGGGTTGATCGGGGCCGGCGCGCTGGCGATCGAGCACACCCGCGCCGTCGCCCGGGTACGCGACATCGAGGCCGTGCTGGTCTGGTCGCGGTCCGCCGCCACCGTCGAGCGGTTCCGTGGTGCGATCGCCGACCTCGGACTCGAGGTGCGGGCGATGCCCTCACCGGAGTCGGTGACACGGGCGGCCGACGTGCTGTGCACCCTCACCCCCGCACGGGAGCCGATCGTGCGCGGTGCCTGGTTCGGCGAGGGGCTGCACGTGAACGCGGTCGGTGCCCCGCCACGCGCCGATCACCGCGAGGTCGACGGGGCTGCCATGCGCCGGGCGCGCGTGATCGTAGACTCGGTCGCGACAACGCTCACCAAGTCGGGCGACACGCTGCTGGCCATCGCCGACGGCGCGATCACCGAAGCCGAGGTGGGCACCGAGCTGGGCCAGGTGATTCTCGGCCGGGCGACCGGCCGGGCCGACCCAGGCGACATCACTCTGTTCAACTCGGTCGGTATCGGCCTGCAAGATCTCGTCACCGCCCGCCTGCTCATCGACAAGGCCCGCGCCGAGGGCCGCGGAACGGAAGTGGAGCTCAGCGCATGACCACACTCACCGACACCGATATCGCCTACCTGCGCCGGGCCATCGACCTCGCTGCCCAGGCGGCGGTGCTCGGTGATCGGCCGTTCGGTGCCGTCACCGTCGACCGCGACGGTACGGTGCTCGCCGAATCCGCGAACG
Source organism: Nocardia rosealba (assembly GCF_020216065.1). Taxonomy (GTDB): domain Bacteria; phylum Actinomycetota; class Actinomycetes; order Mycobacteriales; family Mycobacteriaceae; genus Nocardia; species Nocardia rosealba. Next base: position 375,604 of record NZ_JAIWNA010000002.1, on the reverse strand, counting down.
CCGTCGCCACCACCGGTGATGTCACCACCCATGCCGAACTGGTCGCGATCACCGTCGCCTCCGCCACCGGCAAGGCCGAGGCGCTGCGTGGCGCCACGGTGTACGCCAGCGGTGAGCCGTGCCCGATGTGCGCCGCCGCGATGGTGTGGGCCCAGGTGGGGCGCATCGTGTTCGCGGCGGCGGCCTCGGAGTTCGGGCCGATCCTCGGGCCGGGACCCAGCTTCACCCTGAGCTGCGCCGACGTGATCGCCAGTTCGAATGTGGCCATCGAGGTGAGCGGGCCGCACCTCGGCGACGAGGCACTCGCGGTGTTCCGGTCCTGAGGACCTACTTCACCGGGACAGCAGGGTCCAGCCCCTCGACGAGTTCCACCGGCTCGCCGAGCTCGCGCTGTTCCTCGAGGGCTTCCGGCGTACCGGGCACCTGGGTGCCACGCAGCGACATGCCCTTGGTCTCGATGAGGAAGTAGGCCGCGATCAGGCCCACCAGACACGCGCCGAACATGTAGTAGGCCGGGAACAGGTTGTCGCCGGTCAGCTCGATGAGCGACTGGTTGATCACCGGCGCGGTGCCACCGAAGATCGAGGTGGCCACGTTGTAGCCGATCGCCACACCCGCGAACCGCACGATGGTGGGGAACATGGCCGGGAAGGTCGCCGAAATGGTGGCCAGCTGCGGCGCGTAGAGCAGGCCGAGGATGGCGAAGCCGACGATGGCGCCGGTGAGCGAGGTGCCGATCAGGATGTACACCGGGATCACCGTGATCATCAGCGCCGCGCAGGAGAACAACCACATCGGCCTGCGACCGATCCGGTCCGACAGCGCACCGAGGAACGGCAGGGTCAGCAGCATCACGATCTGGCCGATCAGCGGCACGAGCAGCGCGTCGGATTCCGCCATGCCGATGGTGTTGCCGAGATAGGTCGGTGTGTAGCTCAGCAGCGAGTAATTCACCACGTTCAAGGCGATGACCAGACCGAAAAGAGTCAGCACCGGGCGCAGGTATTTGGTCAGCAGATCGCGATAGACCCCGACCGTTTCCTCGGTCTCGTCTTTCGCCTCGATTTCGCGGAATACCGGGGTGTCCTCGACCCGGCTGCGCAGATACATACCGATCAGGCCGAGCGGTGCGGCGATCAGGAACGGAATGCGCCAGCCCCACGATTCCATGCTCGCACCATCGAGCACATTCACCAGTAGCAGCGCCGTCAGATTGCCGAGCGTGAAACCGGCGAGTGTGCCGACTTCGAGGAAACTGCCGTAGAAACCGCGCTTACGGTCGGGCGCGTATTCCGCCATGAACGTTGCGGCGCCACCGTATTCGCCGCCGGCGGACAGACCCTGCACCATGCGCAGCGCGTACAGCAGGATCGGCGCGGCGATGCCGATGACCTCGTAACTCGGGATCAGACCGACGGCGAGGGTGGAACCGGCCATCAGCATGATGGTCATCGCGAGCACGCGTTTGCGGCCGATGCGGTCGCCGAGCGGGCCCCAGATCATGCCGCCGATCGGGCGGATCAGAAAGGAGACCGCGAAACCGAGCAACGTATAGATAACGCTGGATCCGGTACCGTCACCGGGGAAAAGCGATGCCGCGATATAGGTGGCGAGGTAGGCGTAGACGCCGTAGTCGAACCATTCGACCGCATTTCCGATCGCCGATGCACCGATTGCCCGGTGCAACACCGATTTCGATTCCTGAGACATCCACAAACCTCTCGTCGTCGCCATTCCGGACTACCCGATCGGTACGCGGACAAAACTTTACGCTTGTGTGTCGTTGTGGTCAGAGTGCCTGGAGTTTGCCCGCGAGCACGGCCTTCTCGCGGTCGTTGCGGCAGCGTCGGATCGCCTCGGTGAGCTCGCCGCGCGCCTCCTCGACGCGACCGAGGCGGATCAGCAGTTCCCCACGCACGCTCGGCAGCAGATGCGACGACGACAACGCTCCCCCGGCCGCCAGCTCGTCGACGACGGCGAGCCCCGCGGCGGCTCCGGCGGCCATCGACACCGCGACGGCCCGGTTCAGCTCGACCACCGGTGAGGGCGCGAGCCTGCCGAGTGCCTCGTACAGCAGCACGATGCGCTCCCAGTTCGTCTGCTCGACCGACGGGGCGACGGCGTGGCACTCGGCGATCGCGGCCTGCAGCCCGTAGGCGCCGAGCCCGCGCCCGACCTGTTCGGCCTTGGCCAGGGCGGCCCGGCCGCGCCGGATCGCGGTCCGATCCCAGCGATGCCGATCCTGCTGCTCGAGCAGCACCGGTTCGCCGTCGGGTCCGGTGCGGGCAGGGAACCGGGCGGCGGTGAGTTCGAGCAGGGCGAGCAGACCGAAGACCTCGGGTTCGCCGGGCATCAGCCGCGCGAGCACCCGCGCCAGGCGCTGCGCTTCCCCGGCGAGGTCGAACCGGATCAGGTCGCCGCCGCTGCTCGCCGTCGATCCCTCGGTGAAGATCAGATAGATCACGCCGAGCACCGAGCCGAGCCGCTCGCGACGTTCGGCGAGCGGTGGCACCTCGAACGGCACCCGTGCCGCGGCGAGGGTCTTCTTGGCCCGGGTGATCCGTGCCTGCACGGTCGCGGTCGGCACCAGACAGGCCGCGGCGATCTCGTCGCTGGTCAGACCGCCGACCACGCGCAGGGTCAGCGCCAGCCGCGCCTCGCGCGAGAGCACCGGGTGGCAGGCGATGAAGATCAGGGCGAGGACGTCGTCGTCGATCTGCTCGGGATCCCACACCGGTTCACCGGCGGGGACCGACTCGCCGCCGGCGAACGCACCGCCCTCGCCGAGTCCGGCGGCGAGGGCGGTGTAGCGCTCGTCCAGGGCGGCACGACGACGGAACGCGTCGATCGCGCGCCGTCGTCCGGTGGTGAGCAACCACCCGGCCGGATGCGCGGGCACACCGTCGCGCGGCCACGTCACCAAGGCTTCGGCCAGTGCTTCCTGGGCGAGGTCCTCGGCCATCGCGAAGTCGCCGGTGTAGCGGGCCAGCGCGCCGACGATGCGCGCCGATTCGATCCGCCACACGGCGGCGACCGCCGCACGTCCGGTGTGCTCCGTCATCGCCTCAGAGCTGTCCGGTGGACTCGCGCCAGGCCCGTTCCTTCTGAACCCAGACGTTGTCCTTGGGGAATTCGTCGATGGAGGGCACCCGCCGGATCTCGGTCTTGATGCCGGGACCGGTCATCGGCATCCGCTTGGCCCACTCGACGGCCTCCTCCTTCGATGCCACGTTGAGGATGTAGTACCCGCCGAACAGTTCCTTGGTCTCGCCGTAGGGCCCATCGGTGACGACCGGTGGTTCGGACGAGTAGTCGACGACAACACCTTCGGCGGCGTCCTCGAGCCCTTCGGCGGCGACGAGCACGCCCGCGCGGATCAGTTCGTCGTTGAACTTGCCCATGGTGTCGAGCATCTCCTCGAAACTCACGTTCTCGAACTCGGCGAAGGCCTCGTCGGTAGCGCGCATGATCAGCATGTACTTCATGGTGTGTCTCCTTCGGGTCGGTGCCCCTGGTGGGCGCTGCGTTCATCCGTAGGTCGAACGGGCACCGCGCGAATCGACACCCGCCGGAAATTCTTTCGCGAATTTTTTTCGGAGCCTACTTGCGGCGTGGTACTTGTCGGTCGGGTTCCGTCCACGACCGGGCGGGACAACGAAGGCAGGAGTCGATCGTGAGCGCCGTTCTCGTCGAGATGCACGAGCATGTGCTCGTCGCCGTCATCAACCGGCCCGAGGCCATGAACGCGATCGACGGGAGGTCAGCGCCCAGCTCGGCGCGGCCCTGGAACAGGCCGACAACGATCGGGCCGTGCGGGCCTTCGTCCTCACCGGCGCCGGCGACCGGGCCTTCTGCGCCGGGGCGGATCTGCGCGCACTCGGGCGCGGTGAGTCGATTCTGGCGGCCGGACACGAACACTGGGGCATCGGTGGCTACATGCGCCATCCCATCAGCAAGCCGACCATCGCGGCCGTGAACGGGCTCGCGCTCGGTGGCGGCACCGAGCTGGTGCTGGCCAGCGACCTTGCCGTCGCCGCGTCGACCGCCACGTTCGGGCTGCCCGAGGTGGCACGTGGTCTCTTCGCCGCCGCGGGTGGCGCGTTCCGGCTGCCCGAGCAGCTGCCGCGCAAGGTCGCCATGGAGATGATCCTGACGGGCGAGCCGATCACCGCCGCACGCGCGTTGGAGTTCGGTCTGGTCAACCGGGTGGTTCCCGCCGACCGGGTCCTCGACACCGCGCTGGAGCTGGCCACGCGGATCGCGGCGAACGCGCCGCTGGCGGTGCAGGCGAGTAAGCGGGTAGCGCTCGGCATCGTCGACGGCGCCCTGCCCGACGAGGACGCCTGGGACCGGTCCGACCGCGAGATCGCCGAACTCACCCGCTCGGCGGACGTCCGCGAAGGCCTGATGGCGTTCGTCGAGAAACGCAGCCCGAACTGGCAGGCTCGCTGACTGACTACCAGCCACCCGTCATCAGGGCGGCGAGCCCGGGGGCCGGGTCGAGCGCGGTGGTCACGTTGGCGACCGTGACCACCGCGAACAGCAGGCCGAGGGCCGCCGCTGCCAGGGCATAGGCACCGAGGACGCGACCGGCCGCGCCTGCGCGACGCCGCCACAGCACGACACCGAGCCCGAGGAGTCCGGCCGACGCCACCGCAGCGAGCACGGCCATCGCGACGTGAAAGCGCGCGAAGTCCTCGACCATCACCTCCAGCGGCGCCGGACCACCGGAGTAGCTCTCGAGCCCCTGCCCCACCTCGGTCAGTACCCCGGCCGGCGGCGCGTCGGCCGCACCGTCGACCGCCATCGGCAGCAAGGACGCGAACGGTGTCACGGCCCCTTGAATATTGGCGAGCACCGCCACCCCGGCTACCGCGAGCACCAGCGTGGTGATCACCCCCGCCACCGCGAACATCGTTCGCTTCGGCTGCCGGGTACCCAGCGAGGACCGCCACAGCATCACCCCGAGCGCGACGAGCACGATCGACCACAGGAACGCCACCGCCGCCTTCACGAGGTGGTACCAGAACCAGTAGTCCACCGCCGCCTGCAGCTCGGGCGTGAATTCCGCCTGTCCCGCTTGCCAATACGTGACGAACGCGGACCGGAAACCCGCGCGCAGTGCGTGCTCGTCGGCGAAATCGGCACCGGGCAACCACCCCGCCACGACGGGCGGCGCGAGCACGAACGCGACGGCGAGCACAATCGCCGCGCCGAGGGCAACGACGAGGCGACGGGCCGCGACCGCGCCCGATTCTTCGAAGACGGTGGACACGGTCACTCCCTGCTCGGTACGGGTGTTCGACGACCATTGTGACCGCGACGTGGCATCATGGCCGCTCGAACGGACGGACTCACACATTTCGATGAATTGAGGGGACCGAGCGTGACCAGCAGCAATTTCGCCTACACCGGGTGCGACAACCTCGAGGTGATGGCCGAAGCGATCAACTACAACAAATTTCTCCTCGACTGCGTCGAAAACCATGTCACCACACCGGATCTGCGAGTGCTCGATTTCGGCGCGGGGCAGGGCACCTACGCCGATCTGCTCGCCGAACGCGAGATCTTCCCCGAGTGTCTCGAACCCGACCCCGATCTGCAGAAGGTGCTGCTGGCGAAGGGCTACAAAGTCGTCGACTGCGAGACCGAACCGCCCGAGGCCGAAAAATACGGACTCATCTACTCTTTCAACGTTTTCGAGCACATCAAGAACGACCAGGAAGCCGCCGAACACCTGGCGTCACTGCTGCGGCCCGGTGGCACGATGGTGATCTACGTGCCCGCGCTCGAGATGCTGTTCTCCTCGATGGATGTGAAAGTCGAGCACTACCGCCGTTACCGGCGCACGCAGTTGAACCGGATTCTGCGCAATGCCGGGCTCGAGGTGGTGGATTCGCGCTACTGCGATCCGATCGGGTTCTTCGCCACCATGGCCTACAAGCTGCTCGGCAACGACGACGGCAGCATCAATGTGCGCGCGCTCAAGCTCTACGACCGGGTCGTCTTCCCGCTCAGCAAGGCCCTGCAGTCGGTGACCGGCAAGCTGTTCGGGAAGAACGTCCTGGTCGTGGCGAGAAAACCCTGAGCCGGAAACGCTCAGCGGGGCGGATTGCCCGTCCATTCGGGCTCGTCCGGCGGCTTGGGTCCGCCGCGCGTCTTGCGCCACAGCACGACGGCCGCCACCACGACGACCACGGCGAGAATCACGAGAATCTCCATATCCGCTGCCTACCCGGTGAATCCGTCCTCAACCAGCCACGGCGAACCACGTTTGAGCCGTCACCCAGCGGGAACCACCCTGATGTGGTGCTCGACCGGCCCGTTGTACGAGGCGCCGAACGGTCCGGGAGAGCAATGTTTTTCGGTCACGGTGTCGACACCGGTGCACCCGCGGGGTCGGGCCGACGCTCCACCGCGATGCCAACGACGTCATCGCACGGAGTCCTCGTCGGCCGCCCCCGCGGGACACGCCAGAAAACAGCAGCGGCCTCAGCGCTCGAGGAATTGTCCGGCCGCGGTCTGAGCGCTGATGGCCGTGCCCATCCACCGCCGCAGGTAACGGCGTAGTTCGTCGTCGGTGCGCGGCGGGTCACCGGGCGACAAGAAGAACGACTGCATGGTCCGCAGGACGTATTCGACCAGTTCCCGCAGCGCCTGCTCGTCGTAGCCGTGCGCGGCCCAGTCCACGTCGAACCGCCGGATCATGGTCATTCCGAAGGCCTGCGCCTCCTCGGAGGTGAGGCTGTCCGGGCGGACGTTGGAGTAGGAACTCGACAGCAGGATGCCCAGGTGCGGTGTGCGGCGCACCTCGGCCAGCGTGTAGACCACCGCCTCGACCATCGCCTCCACCGGATCACCGAGCCCGCGCACCTGCGCCGCGAGCCGGTCGAGGAAACCCTCCACCGACGCCATCGCGGCGGCCGTCATCAGCGCGTCGGCGCTCGGGAAGTACCGGTAGACCGTCTGCCGGATGACACCGAGCGATTCCGCGACATCGGCGATGCTGATCTCCGCCCCGGTGCGCCCGATCAATTCGACTGCCGCCGCGACGATCCGGCGCGTCGCCTCCGCGTCGTCCCCCGGCGGACTACCGCCCCATCCCCGTCTGCGCGCCACCCGGTGGACGCTAGCACAAGCGCAGGTCACAGCGGATTCCGCCAAAGTAATCATACAGACGAACGTACAGTCGTATGATTACCTCACCCAACCGAGTGGCGGCCGGACCGGCGCACGCCCGAACAACGAGGTACTCACCGTGACCGAACTTCACGTCCGCAAGATGGATTTCGCGTTCGCCGACTACGACGTGCCGTTTCTGTGGAACCCACAGAACCCGGCGTTCTCCTCGATGGCCAACGCCGTCTCGTTCCTGGCGATCGGCTTCGAGAAGATGATCGTGCAGCTCATCAACCAGGCGAAACCGCAGATCACCGACCCCGAGGTGGCCGAGGAGGCCGACGCGTTCATGCGTCAGGAGGGTCAGCATTCCACCGCGCACCGCCAGCATGTGAAAGGTCTGATCCGGCGCTACCCGGGCCTGCAGCAGACCCTCGACGCCGTGATCCGCGAGTTCGACGAACTCACCGCGAGCACCCCCGTGAAGTACCGCCTGGCCTACACCGCCGACCTCGAGGCCACCTTCACCCCGGTGTTCAAGCTGATGCTCGACAACGACTCCACGTTGTTCGCCCCCGGCGACGACCGGGTGGCCTCGCTGTTCATCTGGCATTTCGTCGAGGAGGTCGAGCACCGCAGTTCGGCACTGATCATCTTCAACTCGGTCGTGAACAGCGAGCTGTACCGGATGCGGGTGGCGCCGTCGGTGTTCCGGCACGTGCTGCGGGTGATCCGGGTGGCCTGCGCGGGCTTCAACGAACATGTGCCACTGGAAGACCGGCAGGTCGACGCGCTGTCGATGTTCGCGAGCTACCGCAATCAGCAGACCCTGCGCCGCCTGCTGCCCGGCCTGCGCCCGGCCGACAACGGCACGATGCCGCGAGCCTTCGACGATCTCGGCCTGAAGGAACAGCTCGTCGCCCTTGGCGGGATCATCCGCAGCCAGACGCCGGGGCACAACCCCGCGCACGAGAAACTGCCCGACCTGGCCGGTGAGTGGTTCCGCCGCTACGACGAGGGCTACGACGTCACCCGCTGGTACACCGCCGATTCCGTGAGCTCCTAGAAGGGCCGACCCATGGCCGAACACTGTTCCCCCACCTTCGCCGACCTCGCGGTCCAACTCGGCTTCTCCTGCGAGGAGGCCGGTGGACTCGTCGAGTTCCGCAGCCCGTTCGGGCTGGAGAACTGGACCCTGCCCGTTCTCGAACTGACCATCGTGCTCGGTGCGGTGCTGGCGCTCTGGTTCGCGATCGTCCGCCTGCGCCGCCACGGCGACCCGACCAACCTCGTCCTGTGGTTCGGCGCGACCGCGTACCTGTTCATCATCGAGCCGCCGCTGTACTTCCCCGCCGCGTTCGGCATCGAGGACCACGTCGACACGATGTTCGCGCACAACGTGTTCACCGTCGACTTCCTGTGGGGCCGCCTGCCGATCTACATCATCGCGATCTATCCGCTGATGGCGACGATGGCCTTCGGCCTGGTGCGCATGCTCGGTATCTTCCGCCGGTTCGGCGTGCTGATCGGCGCCACCTGCGTCGGCTTCGTGCACCACGCCTTCTACGAGATCTTCGACCACCTCGGGCCGCAACTGCGCTGGTGGGAGTGGTCGGTGGACAATCCGATCAACCAGCCGATGTTCGATTCGGTGCCGATGGGCAGCGTGGTGGTGTTCGCCGCGCTGTGGCCGATGTCGCTGGCGTTCTGCGTGCAGTACTTCGTCGGACGGCATGTCGACGCGGGCCGGCGGTTCACGGGCATCGAATTGACCTGGCGCACTGTGGTCATCGGCCTGCTCGCCTCGGTGGGCACCTTCCTGCTGCCGCTTCCGGCGACCGTGCTCGGCATGAGCAGCACCACGGTGCGCGGGGTGGTGTACGCGCTGGAACTCGCGGTGCTGATGGTGGTCGCCTCGATCGTCATGTTCCGCCAGTGGTCGGATCTTCGCCGGGGCACCACCCCCGACCCCGGCTACACCGACCCCTTCGTCCAGCGTTTCGCGAGCTTCTACCTGTTGGTCTTCGCCGGTCTCTGGCTCGCCGCCCTGCCCGACTTCTTCGCGGCGACCGACGGCGAGACCGGCAACGGCGACCCCATCGGCAACCTCTGGTACACCGCCGCCTGCTTCGTCGTCGCGGTGTTGTCGATCGCGGCCACCTACACGCTGCCGGCCGGCCGATCGGCCGACCCCGGCACCTCAGCTCCGACGGCCTCGGAGGTGCGGAGGTGACCGATGCGACGACGTGCGGCCCGCCTCAGATGAGCGGTTTCTGCTTGCGGATGCGGCGCCGCACGTCACGCATCATCGAGTGGGTACCGGCGAACCGGATGAATTTCGGGATGAACCGGTTGACGAACCCGACGAACAGGAAGAGGTTCTCGAACCGGCGCTGGTCGGATTCGCTCCATTCGATCCCCATCTGCTCGCGGAAGTGCGGTGGCAGGAATCCGGAGGTCAGAAACTCCAGGAGGCCGCCGAACAGCAGCCGCAGCGACCAGTGGATCATCCGCAGGTGCACGAGATCGTCGATGTAGGCACGGAATTCGTCGTCGCAGACCACCTGCTCGCACGCCTCGAGCCAGTACTCGTCGAAGTCGGCGCGGGTCTTGGGCCACATGTCGGGGTGGACCTGCAGGGTCGTGCCGAAGGTGTCGGCGCCTTGATAGAACGCTTCCAGCTCTTCCTCGGTCATCTTGCCGCACAGCAACTGGTGGGTGTCCTCGAAGCCGATGTAGATGGCGGCGGCGACGTAGAGCTGCAGATTGCGGTCGAAGGCGTTGTACTTCACCTTGGATTCAGGCCGGGACCTGACCTGCCGATGCGCGACGTTCACCGCCTCGCGCATCGCCTTCTTGTCCTCGTCGGTGCCGAGGATGGCCACCGCCAGGTAGGCGGAGGTGGTGCGCAGCCGCTTCCACGGGTGCACCATGAGGGCACCGGATTCCACCTGGCTTTCCATGACACCTGCGGCCACACCCTGATGGGCGAACTGCATCGCCACGTTCGCGGCCGCACCGGCGAACATCCAGAAGTCCAGGGCGTCGGCCAGCCGGGCGGGCCGCTTGCGCGGTGATCGGTAGGTGTCGGGGATGTGGATGCGTACCCGGTCGAGGGTCAGCTCGCGGGGAACCGGCGCGAGTCCCGATCCCGTGGCCGGTCCGGCGGTGGGTCGCCAGTGCCCGCCCGGACTCTCGTCGACATATCCCTCGCTGTTCGGGTCCGAGTAGTCGGGTTCGCCGGGCTTCGTTGCCGTGGTCATCGTCATCCTTTCCCAGAGGCGTCTCGCCCCGGAATCTCGCGAGCGCGGATCACCGCCGAGCACGCCTCGACGTCGAGCTTATGTTACTGACAATTCTTACGTCTTCGGGCCAGTTTGCGTCGAACCCGGCCGGACTCTCATTGCGCCATGTCGGGCAGTCTCGCGATTTCCGCGAATAAGTTACCCGCAATTCTCGCGACTGCTAGGCTGGCCTCCATTCCGCCTAGCCGGCGGCAGCTCCTTGCCGACGACCGACCCTCGGAGGTATCCGTGCCGTCCGTCTCCTTCGCACCGACCGAGGTCGTCCGCGCCGTTGCCGACTCCCTGGCCGCCGCCGCTGTCCTGCACCGACGCGGCGCGATCGAACTCCGGCACCCGATCGAGCTCTTACGGACGGCCCGTGACGCCGCCGCTCTCGGTCCGGCCGTGACCACGCTGGCGCACGCCACCCGCGTCGCGAGTTCGGCCACCGCACTGATCGACGACCGCGGACCGATCACCTTCGAACAGCTCGATCACGCCTCCAACCGCCTCGCCAACGGCCTGGCCGCGCAAGGGGTCACGGCCGAGACAGTGGTCGGCGCGTTGTGCCGCGACCACCGCGGCTTCATTCTGTCGCTGCTGGCAGCGGGCAAGCTCGGCGCACGCATCGTCCTGCTCAACACCGGCATGGCAGGCCCGCAACTGCGCACGGTCGTGGAGCGCGAGCGGATCGAGATGTTGCTCGTCGACGCCGAGTTCGCCGACCTGTTCGACGATCTCGCGCGCGAGGTGCCGATCATCCTCACGCGTGCGGGCGACACCAATCGGCCGGGGCGGCCGACGATCCATGCCGTCGCGGCGTGGCACTCCGGCGTTCCACTGCCCGCGCCTGCCTCGACCGGTGGCATCGTCGTGCTCACCAGTGGCACCACCGGAACACCGAAAGGTGCTCCGCGCGGCAAGGTTTCGCCGTTGCAGTCGGCACAGTTCCTGGATCGCATACCGCTACCCAAGGCGAGCACCATCGTGCTCGCCGCACCCCTGTTCCACGGCACCGGCCTGTCGCAGCTGATCCTGGGCTGGGCGCTCGGCAACGCGGTGGTGCTGTTGCCGGACCGGTTCGATCCGCGCAACACCCTTGCCGCCGTCGCCCGCCACCGCGCGAGCGCGCTCGTCCTGGTTCCGACCATGCTGCAGCGCATCGTCGATCTGGGCGAAGAGGTGCTGGCCGAATACGACACCTCCGCGTTGACGGTGATCTTCTCGGCAGGATCGGCACTGGCACCGGACCTGAGCCGGCGCACCGCACAGCATTTCGGCGAGGTGCTCTACAACCTCTACGCCTCCACCGAGGTCGCCGTGGCCGCCGTCGCGACACCGCAGGATCTGCGCGAGGCGCCGGGCACGGTCGGGCGCCCGCCCGTGGGCTGCCGGGTCGCGATCTACGACGAGCAACGTCGCCGGATCACCACGCCGGGCGTGGTCGGGACCGTGTTCGTCACCAGCGGCCTCAGCTTCAGCGGCTACACCGACGGCACCGGCAAGGAGATGATCGACGGGCTGTGCTCGAGCGGCGATCTCGGCCATGTCGACGCCGAGGGCAGGTTGTTCATCGACGGACGTGACGACGACATGATCGTCTCCGGCGGGGAGAACGTCTACCCGCTCGAGGTCGAGAACCTGCTCGTCGACCGGCCCGACATCCTCGAGGCGGCCGTCGTCGGCGTCGCCGACCGCGATTTCGGGCAGGGCCTGCGAGCCTATGTGGTGCGTGCCCCGGGCGCCGCGTGCACCGAGCGCGAGGTGAAGGAGTACGTGCGCACAACCCTTGCGCGACACAAGGTTCCCCGCGAGGTGCGGTTCGTCGACGCCCTGCCGCGCAATGCCACCGGCAAAGTCCTGCGACACCGACTGGAAGCCGTGGACACACCATGACGATCCGAGAACCACAGACGGCACCACCGCTCAGGCCGGCTTCAGCACTCGGCCGCACCCACGGCGCCGCGGGTGGCGCCATCGAGGAGGATCCGGCGATGCCGCTCGACCTGGCCGACCGACCACTGCGGTGTGCGCAGCCCGATGTCGCCGTCATGACCGGACGGGTCGTCAGCTACTTCGTCCGCGACCTCGCCAGGCGCCGTGCGCTGCTCGGTGATGCGATCTCGGACGAGATCACCGCGGCCACCGGCATGTGTGCGCGCATCGGCCGGGGCATCGTCGACGACGAGGATGTCGCGGGCGAACTCGACTGGCTCACGACCGCCGCGGCCGTCTGGGCCAGGGAAGGGCTGTCGATCGAGGACATCCTCCGTGCCTTCCACGAGGCGCTGTGGGCGAGCGTGGACACGGTGTTCTCGCCCCGCAACGGTGATGACGACGACACGCTCGCCCAGGGGCTGCGAGCATCCGTACGACTGTCGAATCTCCTGTCCACCACGATGATCAGCGCGTACTTGCGCGAATACCGCGTGGTCGCAGGCGAACACCACACCGCGATGCGCACCGTCACCTCGGCGCTGCTGGCCGGCCGCGCGACGACGACGATGGCCCGGGAGTCGGGCGTGCACATCGCGGACGGTTATCGGGTGCTCGCCGTGTCGATTCCCCGCAGATCCCCGGAGCAGTGGCAGACCGGCGACACGGCACGGCGACGACTCCACCGCGTCCACAAGGCACTGGAGCGCCACATCGACACCGCTCTCGCGATGCTGTCGTCCGACGGCGGCACCATCCTGATCCCCGGTGACGACACCGATGATGTCCGATTCGACAGCCTCGTCGAAACACTCTCGACCGCTGCGCGCGCCAAGATCACCGCGGCCGTGGTCGTCAGCGGGACCGCCGACATTCCCGACGCGGCACAGCTCGCACACGAACTTCTCGACATCGCGGGCCGACTCCGCTATCCACCTGCGCTCTACCGATTCGAAGACCTCGCGCTCGAATACCAGCTCACCCGGCCCGGACCCGGCCTGGCCGAACTCGGCGAATTGCTCGCACCGCTCGACGATCATCCCGCATTGTCCAAGACCGTCCGGGTGCTCGTCGCCAACAATATGAATCGCCAGCGCACCGCGCGGCAGCTGCACGTGCACACCAACACCATCATCTACCGGCTCGGCCGGATCGCGGCCCTGACCGGGATCGATGCGACCGGCGCCACCGGACTCTGGCAGCTGAAGTCGGCCATGGTCGCCCGCGCGTTCCACGCCGACAAACGGTTGTGAACCACATGCAAATCGCCGTGCTGATCTACCCGGGCATGACCGCACTGGACGCGATAGGCCCGTACGAGGTCCTCCGGTTCATGCCGGCGACGAACATCCGATTCGTCTGGCATGAGGTCGGTCCGATCGTCACCGACAGCGGCAGCCTCCTGCTCGGCGCGACCCACACGCTCGACGAGACGGTGCATCCCGACATCGTCGTCGTGCCCGGCGGCCCCGCCGCCACGGTGGTCGCGACGGACCAACAAGTGCTGGCCTGGCTTCGCCGAGTCCACGAGACATCGACCTGGACGACGTCGGTCTGCACCGGCGCGCTGATCCTCGCCGCCGCGGGCCTGCTCGACGGCCGACCTGCCACCACCCACTGGGCGGCTCAGCGAGCCCTCGCCACACTCGGTGCCGACCCCCAACCCGGGGAACGATTCGTCCACACCGACCGAATCGCCACCGCCGCAGGCGTTTCCGCGGGGATCGATCTGGCGCTCTGGCTGGTCGGCAGAATATGCGGCACCGAGCGGGCCCGGATCATTCAGCTGGACATCGAGTACGACCCCGCACCGCCCTTCGACATGCCACGACCGACCGAAACATCGGCATCGATCCGTCGCGCGGCCCTCGGCGATCAATGGCGGCTCGGCCTGAGCTCCGGGATGGCACCCCAGATCGCCGGCTCGATGCCGTTACTGTTGTGGCGCACGGCGATACGCAGGATCCGGCGCGGCACCACCGCGAAGGCCGAGCCCGCGGTGCACGACCTCCCGCGCAGCACATCCGAGCTACCGGCCGACGGTGGTCGATGATGTCGCGGCAGCTCGCCTCGACAGATTCGCTGTTGCTTCGCTATCTGGGCGATCGGCGTTTCGCACTCGCCCTGCCCCGGGCGGTCACCCTGCAGGTTCTGCATCCGGCGATCGCGGCCGGCCTCGTCGATCATGTGTCCTACCGGCTGTGGTGGCACAAGCAACGTTCCGTCTCACAGATGATCCGGCTGGCCTACACCGGTGCGGACGCCCGCTTCGTGATCCGCGCCGCGCACGAACACGTCAAAGGTCGTGACAGCCTCGGGCACCGATACCACGCGTTGCATCCCGAGGTCTTCCACTTCCAGCACGCCACCTACGTGGAGACTCTGTTCACCGCCGTCGACACGTTCATCCGCCCGATGTCGGCCGACGAGCACGAACGGCTCTACGCCGAATGTTGCGAGTGGTACCGGCGATACGAGCTGTCGACCCGCCCCATGCCGACCACCTGGGCCGACTTCCGCACGTACTTCGATCAGGCTTGTTCGACGATGTTGCAGGTAACCGCAGCCACCGATACCCTTGCGCCGCAGGCACTCCGGCCCGACGCCTGGCTGCCGCGGTTCACGCCGAGCGCCGCGATCCCCGCGCTGCTGCACGATCAGGCCGCGCGACTGCTCGGTCTCACGGTGACCCGCAAGGACCGCCTCGCCCTCCGCGCCTACGCCACGACGCTGCGTGGCGCGGGCCATCTGGCGCCTCCTGCGGTTCGCTGTCTGCCGGTCGCTCGATAGCAGTCCACGGATCCGCGGCAGGCCGTCACACCAACGGCATACCGTGCGCCTGTCGGCGGCGCATGTCGTGTAGATACGTCTCGAAGGGGTACAGCCGCCAGGACTCGGGGACCACCGACAGCACGCGGCCGATCGCCCGCATCGTGACCTCGAACGCGCGCTGCTTGCGACCACTCCACGGCAACCCGAGTTCATCTCGAAAGTGTTGCGGCAGAAAGCCGGTGGTGAAAAACCTGTTCACCCGGCGGAACAGGAGTCGCTCCCACGGCCGGTAGGGGCCCATGTCGACCACCTGGCTCACCAGATATTCCCGTACCTCGTCGTCCAAGGAGAGGCCGGGGAGCATGGACTCCCAATAGTCGGTGAAAGCGGAACGATCCGCGGGCCAGAGTTCCTGGGGCACCTGCAGCGTTGTCCCGAATCTCGCCGATTCCGAGTACAACTCGTCCGCCGACTCCTCGTCCAGCGCACCGAACAGCAAGGTCACCGAATCGAGGGTGCCACGGTAGAGGCAGGCCGCCACCCACAGTTGCAGCCGCGGATCGAAGGCGTTGTAGCGCACCGGGCTGTCGGGCCGGGATCGCACCTGCCGGTGCGCGGTGTTCACGGCCGCACGGAAGGCGACCCGATCTTCCTCGGTGCCGAGCATCGCGACCGCCAGGTACGTCAACGTGGTTCGTCCCCGCTTCCGTGGACGCAGATCGAAACGTCCACTGGTCACGGTGCTTTCCACGACACCGCGACCGACCGGCGCCCAGCTCAGCTGCATGATCACATTCGCGGGGCCGCCGAGAAGCGCCGCCGGACCGGCCATATAACGCCGCCGGTCGCCCGACGGTTCCGATGTTGGTACCGCTGCGGTCCGACGACGCATGACTACTCCAGGGTCTGGTTGATCACGGAATCGAGGCGCGAGCGCGTCAGAGCCGTTCGATGATGGTGGCGTTGGCCAGGCCACCGGCTTCGCACATGGTCTGCAGCCCGTACCGGCCGCCGGTCTGCTCGAGGTGGTTGACCATGGTGGCGAGCAGGCGCGTGCCCGAGGCGCCGAGCGGGTGGCCGAGCGCGATGGCGCCACCGCGCGGGTTCACCCGTTCCGGGTCGGCGCCGAGTTCGTGCTGCCACACCAGCGGCACCGGCGCGAACGCCTCGTTCACTTCGAAGGTATCGATGTCGTCGACGGTCAGCGACACACGCTCGAGTGCCTTGCGGGTCGCCGGGACGACGGCGGTGAGCATCAGGGTCGGGTCGTCGCCGACGACCGCGAACGAGTGGAACCGGGCGCGCGGGGTCAGGCCGAGCTTCGCCGCCATCGCCTCGCTCATGATGAGCGCGGCCGAGGCACCGTCGGTGAGCGGCGAGGAATTGCCCGCTGTCACCGACCAGTCGATCTCCGGAAACCGTTGTCCCATCTCCTGATCGGTGAACGCGGGGCGCAGGCCGGCCAGACCTTCCACCGTGGTGCCGGACCGGATGGTCTCATCCGCGGTGAGCTCGCCCGCGGACACCAGTTCGGCATCGAACCCGCCCGCCGCTGCGGTGGCGGCTGCGAGACGATGCGAACGAGCGGCGAATTCGTCCAGCGTCGCCCGGTCCAGTTTCCACCGCGCGGCGAGGATTTCGGCCGCGATACCCTGGCCGATCAGCCCGTCGGGGTAGCGCGCGGCAAGCGGACCGCGCAGCGAGTCCTTGCCCTGGGTGTTGGAGAACATCGGTGCCCGGCTCATCGACTCGACACCACAGGCGATGGCGACGTCGTAGGCGCCGGCGAGCACCCCTTGGGCCGCGAAATGCACGGCCTGCTGGCTGGATCCACACTGCCGGTCGACCGTGGTGGCCGGCACGGATTCGGGGAACCCGGCGGCGAGTACCGCCGTGCGGGAGATGTTGTTGGCCTGCTCACCGCTCTGCGTCACGCAACCGCCGATCACATCGTCCACCAGGGCGGGGTCGATGCCGGTGCGGGCGACGAGCTCGGCGAGCACACCCGCGAGCAGGGTGGCCGGGTGCACCGACGAGAGCCCACCGCCTTGTTTGCCCCGCCCCGAGGGGGTGCGAACCACATCGACGATCACTGCGGACATTGCGTTCCTCCTGCACAGCCACCCCAGCGGCGACATCACCGATAAGTTACTAGCCATTCTCGCCGACGACAACCAGATGAGCTCCTGGTCGACTACCTATAGGCAATCGGCGATTCTTGCGCTATGTTACCCGTAATTCTCGTCACAGCGCGATGAATGCGTAGTAACTTAATCGGTGCAGGAGCCGTAGGCGAGCACCGTAATCCCAACGCTATCCGATGATCCAGGGGAAGATCCCGAATAGCCGATTCCTTTCTCCCCACCGAACACCAAGCAACATCACTCGACCGTCAGCGACGTCGGCCGCCCACCGGCCCCCGCTGATCCACGGTCCTGCAGGAAGGAACAGCGGCACGCCATGTTGCGACGGCTGGACAGATTTCTCAGCTACGAGATGAAGGTGTCCGAATTTCTCGGAACCCTGATCATTCTCGCGATCCCCTACGGTCTCGTCGGGGTGATCTGGACCCTCACCCACACGAACCACCTGCGCGATCTCCACGGCGCGGACCTGGTGATCTCGTTCCTCGGGTCGATCGTGTGCTGGCCGGTGCTCACCTTCGCGAATGTGACGATGACCTGATGATGGCGCTGGTCTGGGTCATCGATCTGGTGGTGACCATCGTCAAGATCCTCGGCGGACGCACCGAGGTGAATCCGGTGCTCCGATTCGGTATGTGGATCGCTGTTCTGTGCGCGTTCGGGCTTGGCCTCGCCGCCCTCGCCGGACTCGTCGTCCTGCTCGACCACTGGCTCAGCACGAGGATCGGTGCCGCATGACGTCACAACCGGCCACCGAACCGTCCGAGGTCGAACGGATCATCGACAGTGCCACCGGGCTCTGGCGACGACATCCCCAGCGATCGGTCGAGACCCTAGGCAGGCAGGTCCTGCTCGGCAGGTCCGCGATCGTGCAACTGTTCCTTTCGCTGGTGCGGCGACGATTTCCGTTCCAGGAGTTCGTGAAACAGTGCGCCTTCATGGCCAATGTCTCGGCCCTGCCGACCGTCTTCGTCGCCATCCCGGTCGCCGTGGTCGTCTCGATCCAGGTTGGCGCGCTGGTCAACCAGGTCGGTGCGACCACCTTCATCGGCGCGGTCGCCGGCCTCGGCATCATCCGTCAGGGCGCACCGCTGGTGACTTCGCTGATGATCGCGGGCGCGGTCGGTTCGGCCATCTGCGCCGACCTCGGCTCGCGCACGATCCGCGAGGAGATCGACGCGATGAAGGTGATGGGTGTCGACCCGGTGCGCAGGCTGGTGGCACCCCGCCTGGTGGCCGCGGTGGTGGTGAGCATGCTGCTGTGCGGGTTCATCGTTTTCGTCGGCTTCGCCACCGCGTACCTGTTCAATGTGTATGCCCAGCACGGCACACCGGGTTCGTTCATCAGCTCGTTCGCCTCGTTCGCGGTGGCCAACGACCTGCTGGTCGCGCTGTTCAAGGCGGCGATCTTCGGTGCGCTCACCGCGATCATCGCCTGCGATATCGGCCTGCACACCAAGGGCGGCCCCGGCGGGGTCGCGAACTCGGTGAACTCGGCGGTGGTCACCTCGGCGCTGATGCTGTTCGCCACCAACATCATCGTCACCCAGCTCTACAACGCCCTCTTCCCGGCGAAGGTGGTGTGACGTGGCCGCCGAATACATCCCACCCGCGATGCGGCCGGTGCAGGCGCTGGCGGCCACGGCCAAGGTGCCGATCCAGGCCAATCATCGGCTCGGTCATCAGGCCATCGTGTTCTTCCAGGCGCTGCTGGCGATCCCGTTCACGCTGCGCCACTACCGCAAGGAAGTCGCCCGCCTCGTCGCCGATGTCGGCTGGGGCAACGGGTCGCTGATCGTCGGTGGCGGCACGGTCGGCGTGGTGATCGTGCTGTGCGCGTTCGGCGGCATCACCGTCGGCATGGAGTCCTACTCGGCGCTGAACCTGCTCACCATGGGCCCGCTCACCGGCGCGATCTCCGGCTTCGCGACAACCAGGGAGATCGCGCCGATCCTCGGCACGCTCGCCTTCGCCATCCAGTCGGGTTGCCGGTTCACCGCCCAGCTCGGTTCGATGCGGATCTCCGAGGAGATCGACGCGCTCGAGTCCATCGCCATCCGGCCGTTGCCGTACCTGGTGACCACCCGGATGCTCGCGGCGACCATCACCATCATTCCGCTCTACACCGTCGGTCTCGCGGTGGCCTATGTGGCGACCAAGCTGTCGGTGTTGTTCCTCGGTGGCACGACCGCGGGCACCTACGACCACTACTTCTACCAATTCCTGCTCGGCCCCGACGTGTTCTTCTCACTGCTCAAAGTGGTGGTCTTCGTGCTGATCGCCGCCTTCATCCAGTGCTACTACGGCTTCGTCGCCACCGGCGGGCCCGAAGGCGTCGGAGTGGCGGCCGGACGGGCGATCAAGATGGTCATCGTCGTCATGGTCTTCACGAATCTCTTTCTCACGCTTGCAATCTGGGGCATCGACCCCGGGTTCCGGATCTCGGGATAGGTCGATCGGATGATTCTCGATCTCAGCGGCCGCGGCCCCAAACCCGTGCAGCTCACCGCCGCGGGCCTGGCGGTGATCACGGCGTTCGCGGTCGCGCTGTATCTGCTCGCCCTGCGCTACAACGGCGAGTTCGAGGAAACGGTGACCGTCGGCGCCGACCTCACCAGCACCGGTGACGGCTTACCGCAGCGCGCGGATGTGAAGTTCCGCGGCATGATCGTCGGCGTCGTCGGCTCGGTGGAGATGGTCGCGGCAGGCGAACGCCAGCGAGCCACTCTCGAGCTGAAACCCGGCTTGGCCGAGACGATTCCGGACACCGTCACCGCCCGTGTGGTGCCCGACAACATCTTCGGTGTCTCGTCCATCCAGCTGGTCGACAACGGCGCCGCCGCCTCGGGCCTGCGCGCGGGTGCGGTGATCGCGGAGGACACCAGCGAGGCGACCATCCAGCTGCAGACCACGCTCAACACCCTGCGCGACGTGCTCACCACCATCCAGCCGGAGAAGCTCGGCCGGGTGCTCGCCACCTTGTCGGCGGCGCTCGAGCCGTCCAGTCGCGTGCCGGGCTCGACGATCGAGCGCCTGGATCAGTGGCTCACGACCGTGCACCAGATTCCCGAGATCGGTGACCTGCTCGGCAATCTCGGCCGCGCGTCGACGGCGCTGAGCCAGTCGGCGCCGGAACTGGTCGGTGTGCTCGCCGATTCGGTGAACTCCGCCCGCACCCTCAACGAGCACCGCACCGACCTGATCGAACTGCTCGTGCAGGGCAACAGTGCCGTGGAATCGGTGAACGTGCTGTTCGGTGCGAACCCGAACGCGGGCAAGGAACTGGTCGCGGGGCTGGACGACCTGCTCGGCGGCATCGCCCGCGATCCCGGCGCACTGCAGACGACGGCGGCCAACCTCAATGTGTCGCTGCGTAATCTGCAGCAGGTCTTCAACTTCGGTCCGCGCAGGCAGATGACCTGGCGAATGGATGTGACGTTCACGCCCTTCCAGCAATACACCGCCGCGGACTGCCCCCGCTACGGCGAGATGACCGGTCCCCGCTGCGGCGGCCCGACCGTCCCGGAAGTCGCACCACCGCAGGAGTATCCGCCCGGCATGCTGCCGAATCGGCTCGAGGCCGCGGGGCCCGCACCGGTGGTGCCCGCGGTGCCGCAGCTCCCCGCGCTCCCGAGCATCACCGTTCCGGCGATCCCCGGCCTGCCCCCGATCCCGGGCTTGCCCGCCATCCCGGGGATCACGGCGCCGGCCGCGGCGGTCGAACCCACACCCGCCGCCACCCCGGCCGCACAACGGCTCACCGGCATCGATGCCATATCGGCGCTGGTCGGCGGGAGGCCGACGTTCAGCCAGTTGCTGTTGCTCAGCTCGATCCTCGGCGACACCCCCCTCGTCCCCGACACAGAAGACGGTGTCCGACAGTGAAATCCACCAAAGCACTCATCGGGTTCAGCCTCTTCGCTGTCCTGGCGACCGTGCTCACCTACACGATCTGGTCGACGCTGCAACGCAGCGTGCCCGGCACCACCAGCAGCTATTCGGCGGTGTTCACCGATGTGCTCGGGCTGCGCGTGGGCGACGACGTCCGGATGGCCGGCGTGCGCGTTGGGCGGATCGACAAGATCGATTTCGCCGACAACTACACCGCCCGTGTCGATTTCCGGATCGAGGAACGCCAGCGCCTGACCGACACGACCAAAGCGCTGGTGCGGTATCAGAATCTCATCGGTCAGCGCTATCTCGCGCTGGCACCGGGCACCGACGGTGGCACCGTCGTCGCACCGGGATCGGAGATTCCGCTCGAGCGGACCGAACCGTCGTTCGACGTGTCCGCACTGCTGTCGGGCTTCGAGCCGCTGTTCAGCGTGCTACAGCCCGACCAGATCAATTCGCTGTCGGAAACACTCATCCAGGCGCTGCAGGGCAACGAGGTGTCGCTGTCGGCGCTCATCACCCAGGCCGCCCAGCTGGCCGCCACCTTCGGGGAACGCGATCAGATCCTCGGTGACGTGCTGAGCAATCTCAGTTCCGTGATGGCGGGGCTGGCCAATCGCAGCGGCGAACTGGAAACCCTGATCACCCAGACCCGCAGCCTGATGGACGGGCTCTACACCGAAGGAGAATCGTTGAAGAGTTCGGTCGAACGGGTGGCCGGTGCGACGAACTCGCTGGTCACGATCATCGAACAGGTCAAGCCCGGTGTATCGGACGCCCAGCGCAACGCGACGACGGGCGTGGCGATGCTGCTGGCCAACGGTGCCGCCCTCGATCGCGGCGCGGTGCAATTGCCCGACTTCCTCAACGGCGTGGCCCGCTTCACCCAGTACGGCACCTACGGCAATGCCTACCTGTGCCGCCTCGATGTGTCGCTGTGGGGAGTGCTGCTGCCCGAGGGCCTGTTCTCGCAGGTCGGCGGCAACGCGCAGTCGGGGGTGTGCCGATGAACCGGCCCCGCGTCCCGGAATTCTTGCGGCACAACCGGAATCTGCGCCTCGGTCTGATCGCGGCCGCCTCGGTGCTCGTGCTGCTCGGTGGTTCGAATCTGCTCGCCCGGATCCAGCTGGGCGACAAGACGATTCATGTCGAATTCGCCCAAGCCGCCGGGTTGCGGCCCGGTGCGACCGTCGACATCTCGGGCATCGAGGTCGGCGAGGTGCAGTCGGTGGAACTGGTGAACGACCGGGTCGACGTGGCGCTGCGCATCCGTCGTGACATCCGCCTCGGCGCCGACGCACACGCGGCGATCGAGATGTCGACCATCCTCGGCAGGCTGCACATCGACCTGCGCCCCGGCGACGGAAAAGGGCTGCTGGACAACCGGATCGAGCTCGCGAACACCACCGTGCCCTACAACCTGAGCAAGGTGATCCAGGACCCGAAGTACTCGTCGTCGTTCGAGCGGATCGAACGCATCGACCCGAACAAGCTGCGCACCGCGCTCGATGTGTTCAGCAGCCAGCTGGGCGACTCCCCCGCCATGGCGGTGCAGGCCCTCGACAGCATCGGCGCGCTGGCCCAGGTCATCAACAGCAGGCGCGACGAGGTCGACACCCTGCTGAAGAGCCTGGATCAGGTCTCGCAACTGGTGTCGGACAACCGCAACAGCGTGCTCGTCCTGATCACCAGGGGCGAGGCGATCGGCGCTGCCGTGCAGAAACGCCAGACCCTGCTCACCCAGTTGCTCGACAACGTCGCGCAGATGTCGCGGCTGCTACAGGAGATGGGCGTCGAGAACAACGGCGAGCTCGCACCGCTGATCACCAATCTCAACACCATGGCGGACGGCCTGACCAAGAACAAGGAGAACCTGGACCGGCTCTACGAGATCGCCCCGGTGACGTTGCGGCAGTTCAACAATCTGCTCGGCAACGGCCCCTACGGCGAGATCTGGGCACCGTGGATCTTCCCGGACAACTGGCTGTGCTTCGCGCAGGCCGTACAGGGGTGCAACTGATGAGGACGACACGTTCGAGCAAACTGGCCGCGCTGTGCCTGGCTCTGGCCGTGAGCACCGGCTGTTCTCTGGTGCCCGACAGTGTGTCCGGGTTCGCCGACCGGGCGCTCGGTGAGCAGAAGACCATCAGCGCCGACTTCGAGAACGTGTCCGGGCTGTACCCGGGCAACGAGGTCGCGGTGCTCGGGGTCCCGGTCGGCGTCGTCGACTCGGTGACTCCACGCGGCAGCTATGTCGAGGTGGTGATGAAGGTCGATCGCGATGTGCGCATTCCCGCCGACGCCATGGCGGCCCTGATCTCGCCGCAGCTGATCACCAACCGGCACGTCGAACTGGCACCCGCCTACACCGGGTCGGGTCCCGAGCTCGCCGACGGCGCCCATCTTCCGCTCGGAAAGACAAGGACCCCGGTCGAATTGGACCGCATCCTGGCCAACTTCGATCAGCTCGGTGAGGCGCTGAAGGGCGACAGCCAGACCGGTCCGATGGCGAGCCGGGTGCTGTTCCCGCTGCTCGACGGCAACGGTGACCGGCTGCGTACCACGCTCGACGAACTGTCGGCGGCCTTCGAGGTGACCCTGGCCAACAAGGACCAGATCGCCAATGCCGTGGTCCGGCTCGGCGAGATCACCCAGATCATCGCCGACAACGACCAGACCGTGCGCGATTTCAGCGGGCGGATCACCGAGCTGGTCGCGCTGTTCGCCCAGCAGTCTCCCGGCTTGCAGGCGGTGCTGAAGCAACTCGACGACTTCATCACCAACACGTCCTCGCTGGTCGGCCAGAACGAGACTCAGCTCGCGGGCGCGCTCACCAAGTTCGTCGACATCGCCGCCCAGATGCGGGCCAACGCCCGCAATCTCACCGAGATCATCGACGTGGGCCCGCTGATGTTCCAGAACTTCGACAACGCGATCAGCCGGGAACATCGAGCCCTTCGCCTGCACGGCCTGCTCGACAAGATCGTGCTCGACAGCGAGATCCTCGCGACGTTCTGTGAGCGCGTGCAGATGCGTCTGGACGGCTGCCGCACCGGCAAGATCTCCGATATGGGCCCGGATTTCGGCTTGACCGCCGCGCTGTTGGGACTCACGAAATGACCACGCACGCAAAGACACTGCGCAGGACCGTCGCCGTCGCCCTGTGCGCGGCCGCCGTCGCGGCGTCGAGCGCCGGCTGCTCGATGACCGTCGCCCAGTTGCCGATGCCCGAGCCCGGGATCGGCGGTCCCGGGTACACCGTGCACGCCACCTTCCGCGACGCACTCAACCTGCCCGACCGGGCCCATGTGAAGATCGGCGGCACCGATATCGGTGTGGTGACCGGTATTTCGACCACCTCGTTCCTGGCGGATGTGGAGATGCTCATCCGCGAGGACATCCGGCTGCCGCAGGGCACCACCGTGGAGTTGCGGCAGGCGACGCCACTGGGCGACGTCTTCGTCGCCATGACCCTGCCGAGCGAAGCGAACGCCGGTCCGCCGCTGCGCGAGGGCGCGACCATCGGCACCGAGCACACCGCCTCGGCCGCCTCGGTCGAACAGCTCATGATGTCGGTCTCGATGCTCATCAACGGTGGCGGCATCAATCAGGCCGCCGAGATCACCTCAGAACTGAACTCGATCTTCGCGGGCAAAGCGCCCCAGCTGCAGCACCTGATCGGCGAGATGACCTCGGTCATCACCGCGCTCAACGAGCGCACCGGCGATCTCGACGCCACCCTCGGCGGGTTGCAGGTGCTCACGGGCGAATTGGCCAGGCGCAAAGCCGAACTGGGTGCGGCGGCCGACAGTTTCCCCCAGTTGATCGGATTGTTCGCCGAGAACAATCAGGCGATCGTCGATCTCATCAACCGGGTCGCGATCACCATGGACGCCCTCGGTGACTTCAGCGCCACCAACGGGCCGCAGTTCGTGAGCCTGTTCCAGAGCATCCAGAACCTGATGAACGGGTTCGTGGGAATGGGCGACGACCTCACCGGCGCCCTCGACGGCTTCAACCAGATCTATCCCTCGGTGATGGACAGCATGCGCGGGCCGAACCTCTCGGTCGGGGCGATCCTGTCCTACCTCGATGTCGGCGCGGTCACCGATCCCACCGGCAGCCGCTGGCCCGACGGCACCGATGTGCCCGCCTTCATCGGCAGCCTCGCCGAGGTGATCGCCAAGGTCACCGGCCGCCTCAACAGCACACCGCAGGAGGGTCCGCGATGAACTCACCCTTGTGGCAGTGGCTGGTGCGGCGCCGCATCGCCGTCGCCAACGCCGGCCTTGTCGTCGTCCTGGTGCTCGGCGCCCTGTACCTGGGCGGGGTGGTCCTGCGGATCGACCCGACCGATTCGCCCTACGAGGTGACCGTCGAGCTGGCCACCTCGGGCGGGCTCACGGTGGGCAGTGATGTCACGTTCCGTGGGGTCCGGGTCGGCCGGGTCCAGGACGTGCGTGTCTCCGGTGACGGCATCGCCGCCGTGGCACAGATCGAGGAGGGCACCCGAATCCCGCAGGGTGGCCGGGTGGCGGTCGCCCGCCTGTCGGCAGCCGGTGAGCAGTACCTGGATTTCCGCCCGGAAACCGAGACCGGTCCCTATCTCGAGGACGGCGCCGTGATCGCCCGCGCCGACACGGCGGTGCCCGTGCAGGTGCAGTCGGTGCTGGCCAATATGACCGGCCTGGTGAGCGGGCTGAATCCCGAGCGGCTCAATGTAATCGTCGACGAGCTCGACAAAGCCCTCGCCGGCGGACCCGACGGGTTGCGCAACATGATCTCCGGGCTCAGCCGTGCGATGGCCGGGCTCACCGATCTGCTCCCGCAGACCGAGCACCTCCTGCGCAATCTCCAGGTCATCGCCTCGACCACCGCGCACGCCCAACCCGACCTCGGCACCATCACCCACGCGGGCAGCGCGCTGTTCCAGCAGTTCACCGCCGCCGACGCGGAATTACGGCACCTGCTCGAAGAGGGACCGGGCCAGCTGGCCACGCTCGGCGGGTTCGTCTCGCGCACCCAGGACCCGATCACCGACCTGGTGACGAACTTCGTCGCGATCACCCGGGCGGCCAAACTCCGCCAGCCCGCCATCGAGCTGCTCTTCCCCACGCTGAGCCGCTTCGCCGAAGCGGTCGGCATCCCGGCCCACGACAACGCCTTCTTCACCCTCGTCGATCCGTGGCCGCGCCCGACCTGCGACTACGACACGGTCCCGATCGTGCCGACCACGCCGACCACCGACACCAGGGTGCGGCTCTACAACTACTGCGTCACCGACAACCCCGCACTGCAGGTGCGCGGCTCGGCCAACGCGCCACGACCCCCGGGCCCCGACAACGGCGCGGGCCCGCCGCCCGGTGTGACCGGCGACGAACTGTCCCAGCCCGCGGTGCCCGCACCCCGATGAGGAGATGACCCCATGAGCACAGACGAAAAAGACACCGGCACAACCGAAGCCGGCGCACCTGCCGTGGAGACCACGAAGCCCGAAGCGGCCGGCGCCGCGCGGTGGACCGCCGAGCGCAAGTCCCTCGTCCTGCGCGCGGCAGCAGCACTCGTCGTCGGCGCCTCGGTGGCGAGTTCGGTGATCCTGTTCCTCGAGAACAAGGAGAGCAAGGACCTGCTCGCCGCCCAGCAGGGCGCCCGCGAAGCCGCCTGTCGCTACGCCCCGGTCCTGGCCGACTACGACAGCAAGAGCCTCGACGGCTATTTCCAGGCCGTCCTCGACGGCGCGACCGGCGACTGGAAGAAGCAGTTCGAAGCGACGAGCACCGAGCTGCGCGATGCCCTCACCCAGGGCCAGGTCACCTCGAAGGCCACCGACACCCAGTGCGCGCTGCGCACCGGCGACGAGGACTCCGCCGAGGCCATCGTGGTGATCGGCACGACCATCTCGAGTCTCGGCACCGAGCACAAGGCCAAGCCCGGCCAGTTGTCGATGGTGATGAGTCTGCACAACGACGGTGGCCGCTGGCTGGTCGAGAAGGTGAACTCCCCGCTGACGGCGATGCCGGCCCAGTGACCCGATCAGCTGAGCTGACCAGGTTCACACAGGCGATAACATGACAGGCGAGATGACGAGCAAGCAGATCGACGAACCCGCCGCCCCGACGCGGCAGATCCGGCGCAGGCCGAAGAATCGGCGTGCCCAGATCGCGGCCGAATCTGCGGCGGCCTTCGGCGCGCACGGCTACCACGGCGTGAGCATGGACGACATCGCCCGTCGGCTCGACATCAGCTCCGCCGCCCTCTACCGCCACTTCCCGAGCAAGTACGCGTTGTTCCGGGAGGAACTGCTGCGGCTGTCGGGGCTGGCGCTCGCCGCGGTCGAATTGCCGCCCGAGGCCGAGGGTTGGTCAGCGAGAGAACGACTGGATCATGTCTTCGACGCGATCATCGCCGCCACCGTCACCAACCGGCCGACCGTGGCACTTGCCCGGTGGGAGCGGCGTTATCTCGAGCCCGCCGACTTCACGGACTTCACCGGGCAGTTCGTCACCGCGATCGCCGCACTGCGTGGCCTGATCCGTGACGTGCGCCCCGAACTCGACGGGCACGACCGTGCCGTGCGCGCGGTGTCGGTGTTCGCGGTGGTCAGCAGCATCGGCGACCACCACGCGAGCCTGTCGGCGAAAACCCTTGCCCAGCTGCTGAAGTCGACCTGCTGGGCGCTGGTCGACGCCGATCTGCGCGGCGAGCCGAGCACGGCGTCGGCGCGGCGGGGCCCCGACCTGCCGCAACCGTTCAAACACGAACTGCTGCTGCGCAAAGCGGTCGAGCTGTTCCACGAGCGTGGCTATCCCAATGTGAGCATGGAAGACATCGCCGTAGCCGCCGATCTGTCGGCGGCCTCCGCGGTGTACCGCTACTACCGCAGCAAGAGCGACCTGCTCGCGGCGGCGTTCCGGCGTGCCGCCGACCGGGTGTCGGCGGCGATCCCGACGGCGATCAATACCGCCGAGATGCCCGCCGAGGCGCTGGGGACGCTCATCGATCTCTATGTCGCCGGCTCTTTCGACGAACGGGCGCTGACCTTCGTCTACTACGCCGAGTTCACCCATGTCGACCAGGCCGATCAGGTGACCTTGCGTCACCTGCAGCAACTCATCATCACCGAGTGGGCGAAACTCGTCGCCGAGGCCAGGCCGGAACTGTCGATCGGTGAGGCCAGGATCCTGGTCCATGCCGCGTTCAGTCTTGTGGTCGACCTCGGACGGGTCTTCGGCGACGACGGGATCTGCCCGCAGGATCTTGTGGTCCGGCTGCTCCAGACCGTCACCCTCGGTCGTCCACTCCCCCGCTGAGTCGTTCAGTCGCCGCGCGCCACCGCACGGGTGGCCGCGCGGGCGGCGACGAGCACCGGATCCCACACCGGCGAGAACGGCGGCGCGTAGCCGAGATCGAGGGCCGTCATCTGCTCCACCGTCATCCGCGCGGTGAGCGCGACCGCGGCGATGTCGACGCGCTTGGCCGCGCCCTCACGCCCGACGATCTGCACGCCCAGCAGCCTGCCGGAGCGACGTTCGGCGAGCATCTTCACCGTCATCGGTTCGGCGCCGGGGAAATAGCCCGCGCGCCCGGTGGATTCGATGGTGACGGCGTGGAATTGCAGGCCCGCCCGCTCGGCGTCCTGCTCGAGCAGCCCGGTGCGGGCGACCTCGAGATCACAGACCTTGCTGACGGCGGTGCCGACGACGCCGGGGAAAGTGGCGTACCCGCCGCCGATACCGGTGCCGATGACCTGACCGTGTTTGTTGGCGTGGGTACCGAGTGCGATGTGGCGCATTGTGCCCGAGACCCGGTCGAGTACCTCCACGCAGTCGCCGCCCGCCCAGATGTTGTCGTGGCCGCGGACGCGTTGCGCGAGATCGGTGAGCAGGCCACCGGATTCGCCGAGCGGCAGTCCCGCGCGCCGGGCGAGATCGGTGGCCGGCCGCACACCGATGCCGAGGACGACCACGTCGGCCGGGTACTCGGTGTCGGCGGTCGTCACCGCGCACACGTGGCCGTCGGCGTCGGTGCGCATACCGGTCACCTCGGTGTCGGTGACCAACCGGATTCCCATCCCGTCCATGGCTTCTCGGACCAGCGCGCCCATATCGGGATCGAGAGTCGACATGGGCTCCGGACCCCGCGTCACCATGGTGACCCGGAACCCGCGCCGGATGAGCGCCTCGGCCATCTCGACACCGATATAGCCCGCGCCGACGACGACGGCGTCGCGTCCCGACACCGAAACCAGCGCCTCGATGAGGTCCTCACCGTCGTCGAGGGTCTGCACGCCGAACACACCGTCGGCGTCGATGCCGGGCAGCGGCGGGCGGATCGGGGTGGCGCCGGTGGCGAGCACCAGCTTGTCGTAGCCGGTCCAGGTCTCGGCGCCGGTATCGAGGTCACGCGAGCGCACCTGCCGCCCAGGGACATCGAGCTCGATCGCCTCGGTGCGCAGGCGCAGATCGATCGCGCGGGCACGGTGTTCCTCGGGTGAACGGGCGATCAGGTCGTCGGCCTCGGCGACGTCACCGCTGACCCAGTACGGAATGCCGCACGCGGAATACGAGGCGTGCCTGCCCTTCTCGAACACCACGATCTCGAGTTCGTCGGCGCCGCGCAGCCTGCGCGCCTGCGAGGCCGCCGACATGCCTGTCGCGTCGGCACCGATGACAACCATGCGTTCGGCCATGCCGCCCACGGTACGAGAGCCGCGCGCGCGGGTTCTCGCCGCCACCCCCCAACGACAGCGGCGGCGAGAACCCGGCAGCTCACAGGCCCAGCGTGCGCCCGATGATGTCGCGCTGGATCTCGCTGGTGCCGCCGAAGATGGTCGAGACCAGGGCGCCGCGCACATGCTTTTCCATGTCGAACTCGCGCGCGTACCCGTAGCCGCCCATCATCTGCATGCCCTCGAGCGCCACCCGCTTGGCGGTCTCGGTGGCCTTGAGCTTGGCCATCGAGGCCTCACGCGCCAGCATCTTGTCCGGATTCGCGTCGGCTTCGCGGGCCACGCTGTAGATCAGCAGCTTGGTGCACTCGATCTCGGTGGCCAGATCGGCCAGCCGGTGCCGCAGCGCCTGGAAGGTGCCGACCGGCCTGCCGAACTGTTTGCGCTGGGTGACGAACTCCAGGGTGTCGGCGAACGCACGCTCGGCGGCACCGAGACTCATCGCGGCCAGGATCAGCCGCTCGAAGTTCAGGCCGGTCATCAGCTGACGCCAGCCGTTGCCCTCCTCGCCGACCACCGCGTCCTCGGGGAGCACGCAGTCGGTGAAGTACAGGTCGTTGGTTTCCTTCTGGTTGCCCATCAGCTCGATCGGGGTGATCTGCAGCCCCGGCGTGTCCGCGGGCACGTGGAACATGGTGAGCCCCTCGTGTTTTCCGCCCTCTTTGGAGGTGCGGGCCACGAGCAGGATGTTCTCGGAGATGTGGGCGTTGGAACACCAGGTCTTCTGGCCGTTGATCAGCCAGCCGTCGGCGGTCTTGACCGCCTTCGTCGACAGGTTGCCCACATCCGAGCCCGCCTCGGGTTCCGACATCGAGATCGACTGCGACGCACCGCGAACGATGCCGCGCAGCACGTTCTCCTTCTGCGCGTCGGTGCCGAACTTGGCGTAGGCGCCGCCGGTGATGAGGGTCGGCCCGATCGCGCCGATCGGCAGCATGCCCCGGTGGGTCTCCTCGAGCAGGATGCACATGTCGACCATCGAGGCCGCCGACCCGCCGTACTCCTCGGGCACCGTCAGCCCCAGCCAGCCGAGCTCGGCCATCTTCGCGTAGACCGCCGGGTTGTGCTGTTCGGTGTCGTGATCGGTGAGCTCGTCACGCTGGGCCCTTGTGCCCGCCTCACGCTTGGCGAACGCGGCGACCGCCGCGGCGAAATCCTTCTGTTCCGAGGTGAATTCGACGCCCATACTGTTCCTCTGCTTCCTGATTGCTGGGTCTACTTGGCGCGGCCGAAGCGGCGCACGGTGAGTTTCTTGACCATCGCGATGGTCGATTCGGTTCTGGCGAACGACTGCAGCGCCATGCCGGGGATCGCGAAGCGCTGCCGCGCGATCGAATGCGGGCGGGTGAAGCCGAGCAGCCCGGCCGCACCGTGGATCCGGCCGACGCCGGACTCCCCCACGCCGCCGAAGGGCAGCGCGGGAATGGCGGCGTAGGCGGCGGGGCTGTTCACCGAGGTGGCGCCCGCCCGCAGTTCGCGCGCGATGTCCATGCCGCGTTTGCGGGAGAACACCGACGAGGCGAGTCCGTAGCGGGAGTCGTTGGCCAGGCGGATCGCCTCGGCCACATCCGCCACCTTGCGCACCGTCAGGGTCGGGCCGAAGGTCTCCTCGCGCACCGCGAGGGAGTTCTCCGGGACGTCGACGAGCACGATCGGGCGGACGAACGGCGCCTCGATCGAATCGGCACCACCCACCAGGGCGGTCGCGCCGTCGGCGAGGGCGGCGTCGACGTGCTCGGCGACCACATCGACCTGGGCCGGCAACGTCATCGGCCCGTAGGCGGCGTCGCCGTCGGAGCCCGGTACGAGCTCGCGCACCCGCTTGGTCAGTTCGGCGAGGAACTCCTCGTACACCGAGGCGACCACGTAGCAGCGTTCGGTGCCCACACAGGTCTGCCCGGAGTTGGCCATGGCCGACCACACGATCGCGTCGGCGGCCGCGGCCACGTCGGCGTCTTCGGCGACGATGGCCGCGTCCTTGCCACCGCATTCCAGCACGACCGGGGTGAGTCGCTCGGCCGCGGCTGCCATGATCCGCTTGCCGGTGGCGGTCGAGCCGGTGAAGGCGATCATGTCGACACCGGATTCCACCAGCGCACGGCCGGTCTCCCCCGGCCCGGTCAGCACACTCAGGATTCCCTCGGGCAGGCCGGGATTGGCCTCGGCGAAGGCGTTCACGTACCAGTGCCCGATGCCGACGGTGAGCTCGCTCGGCTTGAACACAACGGTGTTGCCGGCGGCCAGGGCGTAGGCGATGGACCCGTTCGGGGTGTACACCGGGTAGTTCCAGGGGCCGATCACACCGACCACACCGTGTGGGCGTTGCTCGATCACCGCCTCGTGGTTGGCCATCATCAGCCCCGGCCAGACCTTCTTGGGTTTCAGTACCCGCTGCGCGTTCTCGGCGGCCCAGTTCAGGTGTTCGACCGCGGTGACGACCTCGAGGTAGGCGTCGTCGAGCGGCTTGCCGTTCTCCGCGTGGATCAGCGCGCAGAACTCGTCCGCGCGCAGCACCAGCTGGGACGCCCAGCGTTGTAACGCCCGCTTCCGCTCGGTGAACCCGAGTTCGCGCCATGACTGTGCGGCCACGCGAGCCCGGGCGACGACGGCGGCGACCCGCTCGGCGTCGTCGACCGGCCAGCTGCCGACGGGTTCGCCGGTGGCCGGGTTCGCGGTGGCGATCATTGTCGCAGAAATCGGTGTTGCGGTGGGGGTTTCGGTCATTGTCGACCTTCCTTCAGGTCACTCGTTCGCGGTGTGGCGGTGCGCGGTTCCACTGGGCGGGCAACTCGCCGCACGAGGTGTTGACAGGCCGCGTCGGCCGCCATTAAGTTAATCACAATTCTCGCTAAGTTAATCATGATTCTGTCCGGTTGCCCAGAGCCGTCCTGGTTCTGCCCGCGACCGGCGGGAACGTCTGAATCCGGAGGGAGAGCGCGATGCTGCGCACCCGATTCACCGAGGCATTCGGTGTCGAGCACCCGATCGTGCAGGGCGGGATGATGTGGGTCGGCCGCGCCGAACTCGCCGCCGCCGTGTCCGAAGCGGGTGGTCTCGGCATCATCACCGGCCTCACCCAGCCCACCCCGCAGGCATTGCGCGAAGAGATCGCCCGCACCAGGGATCTCACCGACAAGCCGTTCGGGGTGAACCTGACGATCCTGCCGTCCATCACTCCGCCGCCCTACGAGGAGTACCGCCAGGCGATCATCGACGGCGGGGTGAAGATCGTCGAGATCGCCGGCGGCAATCCGGCCACCCACCTGCCGTTCCTCAAAGACGCGGGCATCAAGGTGCTGCACAAGTGCACCAGCGTCAAGCACGCCCTCAAGGCACAGCAGGTCGGTGTCGACGGTGTGAGTATCGACGGCTTCGAATGCGCCGGTCACCCCGGCGAGAACGACACCCCCGGCCTGGTCCTCATCCCGGCCGCGGCTCGTGAGCTCGAGATCCCGATGATCGCCTCCGGCGGGATCGCCGACGCGCGCGGCCTGGTCGCGGCCATGGCGCTCGGCGCCGACGGTGTGAACATGGGCACGAGGTTCCTGTGCACCGTGGAGTCACCCATCGCGCACGCCGTGAAGGAGAAGATCGTGGCCAACACCGAGCTCGACACGAAGCTGATCTTCCGCACCATGCACAACACCGCCCGGGTGGCCGACAACGCCGTGAGTCGCCAGGTGGTCGAGATCGAGCGTGGTGGCGGCACTTTCGCCGATGTGCGTGACCTGGTCGCCGGTGCGCGCGGGCGCAAGGTCTACGAGGAGGGCGACCTCGACGCGGGCATCTGGAGCGTCGGACAATGCCAGGGTCTCATCCACGACATCCCCACCTGCGCCGACCTGATCGACCGGATGGTGCGCGAGGCCGAGCAACTGATCGCGGACCGCCTGGCCGGCTCGATCGTCGAGGCGGTGGCCCGATGAGCGCGAGCGTTCTCAGCACCGAGGAACACGGCGTCCTGCGGATCACGATCGACCGCCAGGCGCGGATGAACGCCATCGATCTGGCGACCATGACCGAGCTGTGCGACCTGGTCACCGCGGCCGCGACGACGCCGTCGGTGCGGGTCATCGTGCTGACGGGGGCGGGGGCGGCGTTCTGCACCGGTGCGGATCTCGCCGCGGCCAGCGCGGCGGGTGGCAACGAGGCGTCCCCGGAGGTGGTGATGGATCGCGCCAACGACTTGATCCGGGCCATCGTCGATTCGCCGCTGCCGGTGATCGCGCAGGTCAACGGTCCCGCCGCCGGTGTCGGCACGTCCATCGCCTTGGCCGCCGACCTCATCTACGCCGCCGAGGAGGCCTACCTGCTGCTGCCGTTCACCTCCATCGGGCTGATGCCCGACGGTGGCGCGACGGCCGTGGTCGCGGCATCCATGGGCCGCGCCCGCGCCGCCGAATTCGCCCTGCTCGGCGCCCGGTTGCCCGCTACCGAGGCCGCCACCGCGGGCCTCATCACCCGCGCGATTCCGTCAGAAGAGCTCGGCGCACACGTAGAAACCGTCGCCGCCAAGCTCGCCGCCGGACCGCGGCGGGCGCTGCAACTCACCAAGGCCGCGCTCAACGCGGCCACCCTCGCCGGACTGGATGCCGCCCTGTCCAGGGAGAAGACCGGCCAGTCCGAACTGCTCACCTCCGCCGATTTCCTCGAGGGAATGACCGCGATGCTCACCCGCCGGGCGCCACGATTCGACGGCGCCGTCCACCCCATCACCGATCCGGCCTGAGTCCGGCGTTCCGCAGGAGACGAGATGTCAACCGCTACCGAACCGATGCGCTCGCGACGCAATCACTGGATGAACCAGATCGCGATCCACGCCACCACGATTCCCGATTCGCCCGCGCTGCGGTTCCTCGGTAAGACGACCACCTGGGGCGAACTGCACGACCGGGTGCAACGCCTTGCCGACGCGCTCGCACGCCGAGGTGTCGGCCAGGGCGACCGGGTGATGATCCTGATGCTCAACAACGCCGAGTACATCGAGTCGGTGTTCGCGATCAACACTCTCGGCGCCATCGCGGTGCCGGTGAACTTCCGCCTCACCCCGCCCGAGATCGTCTACCAGGTCACCGACAGCGGTGCGCGCACGATCATCACCGATGCGGTGCTCGCCCCGCTGGTCGGCGCCGTCGCCGCGCAGACCGACGCGCTGGCCACCCGCATCGTGGTCGGCGGCATCACCGGTGACGGCGTCCTCGGCTACGACGACCTGCTGGCCGAACAGGGCGACCCGCACGAGCCGATCGATGTCCCCGAAGACAGTGCCGCGCTGATCATGTACACCTCGGGTACCACCGGTAATCCCAAGGGCGCGGTGCTCACCCACCTGAACATGAACTCCCAGGCCCTCACCTGTATCCGGGCCATGCAGTACCGCGCCGACGACATCGCCTTCTGCGCCTCACCGCTGTTCCACATCGCCGGATTGGGCAGTGTCGCCGCGTGTTTCGTGCTCGGCGCGCTCACCGTGATCCACCCGCTCAAGGCCTTCGACGCCACCGAGGTGCTCGACGCCTGGGAGCGCGAACGGGCCACCTCGGTGTTCCTCGTGCCCGCCCAGTGGCAGATCGTGTGCGCCGATCCCACCGTGGCGCAGCGGGATCTGCGTTTGCGCGTGATCAGCTGGGGGGCCGCCCCCGCCTCCGACACCGTGCTGCGCGCGATGGCCGAGACGTTCCCGAATGCACTGAACGTCGCGGTGTTCGGACAGACGGAGATGTCACCGATCACCTGTGTGCTCGACGGCGAGGACGCGATCCGCAAACTCGGTTCGGTCGGCAAGCCGATCCCGACCATCGCCACCCGCATCGTCGACGACGAGATGAACGATGTCGGCCCCGGCGAGGTGGGCGAAATCGTCTATCGCGGACCGACCTTGATGCGCGAGTACTGGAACAACCCGCGGGCGACCGCCGACGCGTTCGCCGGCGGCTGGTTCCACTCGGGCGATCTGGTGCGCCGCGACGAGGAGGGCTTCGTCTACGTCGTCGACCGCAAGAAGGACATGATCATCTCCGGCGGCGAGAACATCTACTGCGCCGAGGTGGAGAACGTGCTGTTCGCCCATCCCCGCATCCGGGAGGCGGCGGTGATCGGCCGGGCCGACGACAAGTGGGGCGAGGTGCCCGTCGCCGTCGTGGTCACCGAGGACGACGGCGACATCACCCTCGCCGAGCTCGCCGACCACCTCGACGCGCACCTGGCCCGCTACAAACACCCCAAGGCGCTTGTCGTGATCGACGCCCTGCCGCGCAATGCGGGCGGCAAGGTCGTCAAGCACGAACTGCGGGCCCGGCACGGTTCGGCCCAGGCGGTCAGCGGCTGAGGAACTCGTCGATCGCCGGCCAGGTGATCTGCGCGGCGGTCGCACTGGCGAGCAATCCCAGGTGACCGCCGCGTACCTCGACGAATTCCACCTCCGCGTTCGGCAGCACGTCCAGGCCGCGCCGCACCGACGACGCCGGCACCACCGCGTCGCCGCGGCTGCCGAGCAGCAGCACGGGGCAGGTGACCTTGGCCAGTTCGATCACCAGATCCGAGCGCAGCCGGATGTAGCCCTCGGCGAGTTCGTTGCGCAGCACCAGGCTGCGGTGGATCTGCCAGTAGGAACGCCCCGGATAACCCGGCATCGAGGACATGAACCGCTCGGTCGCCTCGAGCCGGGCCAGCGCCTCGGTGTCGAGCGCGTTGCGGATCAGGTAGGCGGGCTTGGTGATCTCGCGGTCCAGTGCCTGCAACCGGAAGCCCAGACGCACGAATTCCTGCGGGATACCACCCATGATCCGGGTGGCCAGGGCCATCTCCTTGCCACCGGTCACCTTGGCGGCCAGGCGCATCGGCGCCAGCAGCGGGGTGCGGCGCTGGTCGATGGGGGCCGCGAGCGCGGTGATGGACGCGATCGGCAGGTCGGCGTTGGCGGCGGCGGTGAGCAGCGAGAAGACCCCGCCCAGCGACCAGCCGATGAGGTCTACCGGCCGGTCGTGTTCGGCGGCGACCCGTGCGACGGCCTCGGGCAGGATGTCGTCGATCCAGTCCTCGAGGCCGAGATTCCGGTCGGCGTAACCGAATTGGCCGTAATCGATCACGTACGGCTGTCGCCCCTGCTCGATCAGGTGGCGGACCAGGCTCTGACCGGGTCGCAGATCGAAGCACGCCGGGGTCACCGCCAGCGGCGGCACGAGCAGCACCGGATTTCCCCCGGCGTGGCCGGCCTCGTACCGCTTCAGATGGCGGTGCGGTCGCTCGTACACCGTCGTCGACGGGGTGGGCTCGCCGGATTCGAGCCCACCGCCGAACGAGACGGCCCACACATTCCGTACCGCGCGCGGTACATCGGTCACAATCCCCACCGATAACCCCTTATCTCACCGGCTGCCGTCGGCAGTCCCTACGGGCCAGTATCTTACCAGTGAGTAAGTTCAGGGTTCGGTCAGGCGGCGCGCTGGTCCCGCTTCGCCGGGTTCGCGAGCTCGCGCCCGGTCACCGCCTTGGTGATCGGGCGCGCGAACAGGACTCGCACCACAGCCCTGGCCAGGTCGGCGAGGCCGTGGCGACCCGCAGGGAGACCGAGAACGCTCAGCACGGTCCTGGTCTGTGAGGGTGTCACCGGCAGACCGGCGAAGCGGTCCGCCAGCCAGTTCAGGCTCAGCGGGGCCGAGCCGGCCAGCAGGCTCAGGTGCTCGCTGAGCCGGTCGCGCAGGTAGGTCACGTGCGCGCCGTTGGCCCGGTAGCGCTGCACGAGCGCGTCGATGTCGTCGACCGCGATGATCTGGTCGTGCACCGCTTGGGTCACCAGCAGCGGCGCCGCGGGTGCCCGGTCGCCCAGGGTGAGGTCGGCGAACATCTCGAGCATCGCCTCGAGGGCGAGCAGTTCGGTCATGGGCGCACCGGAGTGCCGGTCGATGCTGTACCTGGCCAGCCGCAGCACCGCACCCACCGTCGTCGACTCCGCCGCCTTGTCGAGCACCGCGCGGCCCTCGTCGGAGAAATAGGTGTCGACCAGTTCGGCGAACGCCGGATACACCCGCCGCAGCGCCGCGACCACCAATGTCGGCAAGCCAGCGTGCAAGCCGCCGTTGAGCCGGTGGAAGGTGGAGACGAGGTCACCGACCGGTGAGCCGAGTACCGCGCCCGCGATATCGAGTTCGGGCGCGTACGTGGGCGCCATCTCGGCGGCCCACGCCGAGGCGAGGCCACCTCCCGAGTAGCCCCACAAGCCCACCTGGGCGTCGGACGCGAGGCTGCCCGGTTCGAAGGCCAGGGCCGCGCGAATGCCGTCGAGGGCGCGGTAGCCCGGTTCGCGTGGCGCACCCCACGCGCCGAGCATGCCCTCATGGTCGGGCACCGACACCGCCCAGCCCCGGGACAACGCGTCGGCGAAGAGCAGCAGTTCGATGTGGGCACAGGTGCCGATCGCCCGCGAGCCACGACGCAGCGAGTAGGACGGAAAGGCGCGCGGCGCGATGGCGTCGATCGCGCACTGGAACGACACGAGTGGCGCGCCGTCGACGACACCGTCGGCCGGGGCGATCACCGTGGTGACGGCGGCCTCGGGTACGCCGTTGAGATCGTTGCTGCGATACAGCAGCTGCCAGGCCCGCGCCCGCAGCGGAATCAGCCCGAACGCCGCCAATTCCACCGGACGCCAGCGCAACAGCGTGCCCGGCGCCGATCTGTCGAATCCGTCGCGTGGCACATAGAACGGATCGGCGTCGGGCAGCAGCACCTCGGTGGGGGCAGCCCAGCTCTCCGGGATCACGCGGTGACCCGGCGGGCCGGTTCGCTGCGATAGCGCGAGACAGGGCCGTCGATGCCGAGCGCCCGCCACACCAGTTTGGCGACGGGGTTCATCAGGCCGATGTCGGTGGCCAGCGCGCGCACGTCGGTGAACACGTCACGCTTGGTGTGCCGGGATTCGGTGCTACCCCAGTACGCCTCGCGCATCACCTCGCCCGGAACGTGGAACTTGTCCACGAATTCCTTCGGCGGGGTGGCGATCATCGACAGCATCACCCGCATCACGACGGGGAACAGCACCGAGAGCAGCGACCGGGTGGCCGGATGCATCGCGGGCACGTTCTTGCGCAGATACTCGTGCGCGAAGGAGATGTGGCGCGCCTCCTCCGCGACATGGATCTGCATCACCCGATGCACCATCGGATGCAGGTCGAAACCCCCGCGCAGCAACGACTTCTGCAGGTGATCGATCGGCTCCTCACCGCCGAGCACCAGGGTGAAGAACAACTCGGGGAAATACTTCACCGCGGGCCAGATGACCATCGTCAGCTTCCGGTCGATCGGGCCCATGCCGATCACATCGCGATAGCCGATGCGGTTGATCATCTCCTGGAACATCATCGTGTGGTTGCACTCTTCGGCAGCCTCGTGCGTGACGTACCGGAATTCCGGATCACCGTTCGGTACCGAGATCAGGTACTGCATGAGGCCACGGATGAGCAGCTGCTCGAAGTCGATACCGACCTTGGCGATGCCCGCCTGCCGCCACATACCCATGGCGATCTGGAGTTCCTCGGGCTGGGCCCGGTACCAGGGGTGGCGACCCAACGGATCCTCGGTGGGCATGATCCAGCGGCGGTCGTCGGAATGCACCGCCATTTCCGGTGCGTCCCAATCGATGTCGACATAGGGATCGAAGTGCTTGCTCACCGATCCCTCGGACAAGCCCTGCAGAATATCGTGGTAAGTGGACAACGTCATCGGTGTCTCCTAGCGGTGGTTCCACTGCTCAGTTTAGTGGTACCGGCGGTTCCATTCAAGTGTAAATGGAACTTCGTGTCACATATACCTTGGCGCGCCGTCACCGGATGCGGAATAGGGGCGAATCACTTTCGGTACCAACACTTTCCGACCGCGAAATACGCACTGATAAGGTGTGTGCGGATTCGCCGGAAGCGCAGCACAGCGGGACGGGGACAGGCCGCACTCGCA
This sequence comes from Nocardia rosealba, assembly GCF_020216065.1. Taxonomy (GTDB): domain Bacteria; phylum Actinomycetota; class Actinomycetes; order Mycobacteriales; family Mycobacteriaceae; genus Nocardia; species Nocardia rosealba. Next base: position 335,777 of record NZ_JAIWNA010000002.1, on the reverse strand, counting down.
CGGTTGCACCACCGGCAACAGTCTCGCCGGAGGGACCGGCGAGGTTCCGGCCACCAGGCTCTTCGGCCGGTGAGACGACAAAGGAACCGATGACCCCGACAATCGCGGTGTTCTTGTTCGGTATCGCAACATTGGTGTTGCTCGGCGCTGTCGCGGTGGCTCTGGTCGCGCTGCGCAACGAGCGTCACGTCCGCGCCCGGCTGTCCTCGGCCGAACGCGAGCTCTACGCGCACGACGAGGCGATGACACGCCTGATCGAGGCGACCCTGCCGAGGATCACCGAAGCGATCCGCCGCCACGACGAACCCGACGTCACCGCCGAGGTCCCCGCCCAGCTGCGGGACTCGCCGTTCGCGCACAAGATCGCCCGGATCGCGGCCGAGCACGCCGACGATCTCGCCCTGGTGCGCGAGGAAACCCGCCTCACCGTGGAACACGAGGCGCAGGAACGCGCCGACGACCGGGTGGAGGCCGTCCGCGCGGAGACCCGCGCGCAGGTCGCCGCGGAAGCCCGGGCCGCGACGGGCAACGCGGTGCGCGCCTTCGGCACCACCGTGGTGAGCCTGGGTGCCGATGTGGGCCAGGTGGTCAGCAACGCGCTGCGCGAGAACCGCAACGACGAGGTGTACGGCACCCTGAGCCGCATCGACCACACCGTGCAGCAGATGATCCGGCAGGCGCAGTCCTACGTGCTCGTCTCCGGCGGCCTGCCCGGCAGGCGCTGGCCGCAACAGACCGTCGACGATGTGGTCGCGGGCGCGACCAGCCGGGTCCGCGACTACCTGCGGGTGCGGGCGGGACATTGCGACCGGGTGGTCATCAGCCGCGCCGTCGAGCCACTGGTGCACACCGTGGCCACCCTGCTCGACAACGCCCTGCGCTACTCGCCGCCTTCGTCGTTCGTCGATGTCGCCTTCCAGCAGGGGCACCACGGCGTCACCCTGATCATCGACGACGCGGGCGTGCGGATGAGCCAGGAACAGATGGAGGAGGCGCGCCAGATCCTGTCGGGCGAGCGCGTGATCGACATCAACGCACTCGGACCATCACCGAAGATCGGCTTTCCCGGTGTGGCGGCGCTGGCACGACGCTACGGCTTCGCGGCCTACGTCGACGGTCCCAACGTCTACGGCGGCACCCGCGCGATGGTCTTCATCCCCTCCGCGCTGCTCGTCGACAAGTCCGAAACCCGCTCGAACGAACTCGAGCAGGCCGATGCCGCACCGGAACCCGTTGTGCGAGAGGATGTTTCCGAGCCACGGGAAGTCGAGGCGGTGGCTGTGGCGGCCCCACCCGAACACACGGCACCCGACACGACCCCCGGCGGTTTACCCAAACGCACGCGACGAGTCGTTGCCCCCGCCACCGGCCGGGCCGCGGGCGCGGAATCGCCCGGCAGGCCGGAACTGGTCACCGCCTGGCACAGCGGATCCCGGCACGGTCGCGCCGCGGCCGAACGTTCCATCGACGGACAGGACAGCTGATGAGCACTTCCCTCACCGACAGCACCAACCGCCTGGCTTGGCTGTTGGACGATCTGGAGCTCGACGGCGTGCGGTTCGCGGTCCTGTTATCCGACGACGGTCTACGGGTGGCCCACTCGCCCGGTATCAGCAAGGACGAGGCCGAACGGTTCGCCGCCGCGGCCTCCGGGTTGCGCTCGCTCGGCAAGGCACTCGGCGAGTTCTGCGGTGGTTTCGCGAATACGGTGCGCCAGAACATGACCGAATACGACGAGGGGATGATCCTGATCACCGCTGCCGGGGCAGGCACCCTGCTCGGTGTCGCGACGACGGCGGATGTCGATCTCGGACTCGTCGCGCACCGGATGAACGATCTGGCCGAACGGGTCGGGCGCGAGCTGGGTGCCGCGCCCCGGCGCGACGAGTTCCGTCGATCGGAGACGTCGCTGTGACGCTCGAGACCTCCTTCGGCCTCACCCCGATCTCCCCCGACTCGAACAGCGGGCAGGCCAGGGTGGCGTTGTACTCGGAGGAGTTCGCGGCCGACCCGCAGAGCTCCTACCGCGACATGCGGCGCCGCTTCGGCTCGCTGGTCCCGGTCGATCTGGTGCCCGGCGTGCCCGCGACCCTGGTGATCGGCTATCGCACCGCCGTCCAGATCCTCAACGATCCCGACCACTTCCCCGCCGACGCCCGCATGTGGGAACGCACCGTGCCCGAAGACTGCCCGGTGCTGCCGATGATGCGCTACCGCCCCAATGCCCTGCGCACCGCGGGCGCCGAGCACGCCCGCTACCGGCAGGCCACCGTGGCCAGCCTGGCCGGGGTCGACCTGTACCGGTTGCAGCGCACCGTCGAGCAGTTCGCGATCCCCCTGATCAACACGTTCTGCGGCGACGGCAGTGCGGAACTGCTGAGTCAGTACGCCTTCCCGCTCGCCTTCGCGGCTCTGAACTCGATGCTCGGTGTCCCCGAGGACATCGGCGCCCGAGCGGCCGCGGGTATGGCGGCGATCTTCGAAGGCGGCGCGAGCGCGGCGCAGGGCGGTCAGATGCTCGAGGACGCGCTGTACGAACAGATCCGGCACAAACAGCTCGACCCCGGTGACGATGTCACCACCCGCCTGGTGCAGCACCCGGCCCGGCTCAACGACGAGGAGCTGATGAACCAGCTGCTCACCATGTACGGCGCGGGTATCGAGCCGATGTTGAACCTGATCCTCAACACGGTGCGGCTGATCCTCACCGATCAGCGCTTCGCCGGCAGCATCCTCGGTGGCAGCCTGTCGACGCGCGACGCGCTCGACGAGGTGCTCTACACCGATCCGCCGATGGCGAACCACTGCATCACCTACCCGCGTCAGCCGATTCTGGTCGAAGGGGTGTGGCTGCCCGCGCATCAGCCGGTGCTCATCAGCATGGCGGCCTGCAACACCGATCCGGCCATCGGCACGGGCGAGTTCCTCGACAACCGCGCCCACCTGGCCTGGAGCACCGGCCCGCACGGCTGCCCCGCCAAATCTCCCGCCTATCTGATCGTCCAGGAGGCCATCGATCAACTGCTCGATGCGCTGCCCGAGATGAAACTCGCGGTGCCCGAGTCGGAGCTGACGTGGCGTCCCGGTCCCTTCCACCGGGCGCTGACGGCGCTGCCTGTCACATTCCCGGAAACCGCGCCGATGCCGATCTTGAACTGACCGGTCGCCGGTAGAAGAAATCTGCAGTGATGACTGTAGACATTTTGGTGGAGCAGTTGTACAGTCGCTGATGTACACGAGCTTCGACATAACCGGCAGTCACAGGAGGTGGTGGTCACTGAGCAGTCACTTACCAGTCCCGCGTCCCGGAGAGTGTCGGGGTGCGGAGTGAATGTGAAGTCAATCCCTCGTTTGTAGATCCCAGGCCCGGCGCCCAACGCGCCGGGCCTGCCGGTATCGACCGAGAGGCGCAGTGCAGCACGTGAACACCCACGACGGCATCAGTGCCGCCGACCGACTCGAAGACGACGACTACCCCGCCTACAGCATGGGTCGAGCTGCCGAAATCCTCGGCGTCACCCAGTCGTTCCTGCGCGCCCTCGACGCCGCCGAACTGCTGACTCCACAGCGCTCCGCGGGCGGCCATCGCCGCTACTCCCGGTATCAGCTGCGCATCGCGGCGCGAGTACGCGAACTCGTCGACGCGGGCAACACCCTCGAATCGTCCTGTCGCATCGTGATTCTCGAAGACCAGCTCGCCGAGGCCCATCGGATCAACGCCGATCTGCGCGAGGCGCTCGACAACCGTCCCATCGACAGCTGACAGCGTGCGCGCCGATTCCCGAGTGCACCCGATCTGCGACCGGTATGTGGACGATTTCGCCGCCGCGGACCCGGTGACAGCGACCCTGCTCGGCATCACCGGCCACGACGATCGGCTCACCGACTACTCCCCCGCCGGGTACGAAGCCCGCGCCGAACTCGCGCGCCGGGCCGTACATGCCATTGCCTCGACCACGCCCGCCGACGACGAGCGGGTGGCGGCGGCGGTGTTCGCCGAACGCATCGGCCTCGAGGTCGAGCTGCACGATGCGGGTCTGCGGCTCGGCGCCCTGAATGTCATCGCCTCGCCGGTCCAGGATCTGCGCATGGCGTTCGACGTGATGGCCGACGCCACCGCCGAGGACTGGGCCGTGATCGGTGATCGCCTCGCCGCGGTTCCGGAGTGTGTCGCAGGCATGCGTGATTCCCTGCTCACCGCACAGCAGCAGGGTCGTGGCGCGGCGCTGCGGCAGGTCCTCGGCACGGCCGGACAGGTCGAGACGTGGGCAGCCGGGTTCTTCACCGCCTTCGCCGCGCCCGCCGCCCACGTGCCGGGCGCCCCGGATCTGTCCGGTGTCGCCGCGGCCGCCGACCGGGCATCGGGTGAGCTCGCCGGGTTCCTGCGGACCGAGCTCGCGCCACACGCTCCCCGGGCCGACGCGGTGGGCGCGGACACCTACCGGCTGTGGTCGCGGCACTTCACCGGTGCCGAGATCGACCCGGGTGCGGCATACGCCTGGGGATGGGCGGAATTCGGGCGCATCCATGACGAGATGGCGACCGTGGCCGACCGGATCGCACCGGGCGCCTCCCTCGCCGAAGCTGCCGCGGTCCTCGACGCCGACCCCCGGTACCACCTGCACGGGCACGCCGCCCTGGCCGGCTGGTTGCAGGAAACATCCGATGGGGCACTGAACGCGTTGCGCGGCGAACACTTCGAGATTCCTGACGAACTGATGGCCCTGGACTGCCGGATCGCGCCGCCGGGTGGCGGAGTCGGTGCCTACTACCTCGGCCCGAGCGAGGATTTCGGCAGGCCCGGCCGTATGTGGTGGTCGGTGGAAGCGGGCCGGGAGCGGTTCAGCACCTGGCGGGAGATCAGCACCGTCTACCACGAGGGTGCGCCGGGTCATCACCTCCAGGTCGCCACTGCCGTGCGGGAGGCGAAGTCGCTCAACAGGTTCCAGCGACTCATGTCGTTCGTGGACGGGCACGGCGAAGGATGGGCGCTCTACGCCGAGCGTCTCATGCAGGAATTGGGCTTTCTCGACGACGACGGCGCCTTGTTCGGCATGCTCTCCGAACAGCTCTTCCGCGCGGCTCGGGTCGTCCTCGACATCGGCATGCACCTCGAGCTGCCGATCCCGCCGGGCACCGGTTTCCACGACGGCCGATGCTGGACCCCGGACCTCGGCCGGGAATTCCTGCTCACGAGGACTCTCAAAGACGCCGCGACCGCCCGTGACGAGATCGACCGCTACCTGGGCTGGCCCGGCCAAGCCGCCGCCTACAAACTCGGCGAACAAGCCTGGCTCGCGGCCCGCGACGACGCCCGGCGCCGCGCGGGTGCGGAATTCGATCTGAAGCACTTCCACACCCGTGCCCTGAAGCTGGGCGGCATGGGGTTGGCCACCCTGCGCGCCCAGCTGGCCACGGCTTGATCGGAGCTATCCGAGAACGGGCGACAGATCGAGACCGGCCAGCCGCTGCTGGTCGGACAGGATGTCGATCGCGGTGATCCGGTCGTCGACGACGGTGAAGCCGATGACCGAGAACGGGTCGCCGTCCACGGTGTTCACCAGCCCGCAGCGGCCGTCGACCAGCGCCGGGTACACGGTGCACAGGGTGGCCATGCGCCGGAACGTCTCGGCCTGGCCCGCGACAGCGGCGGCACCCCGGATCACCCGCATCGCTTCGCCCGCGTCGGCCCGCAACACCACCTCGGGGTCGAGCAGGCGGAGCAGTTCGTCGAAATCGCCACCACGCGCGGCGGTGAGGAAGGCGTCGACGACGCGGCGCCTGCGCGTGACATCCGGGTCGGGGCCCGGCGTTGCGCCCTGTACTCGGCGGCGCGCCTGGCTGGCCAGTTTCTTCACCGTCTGTGGCGTGCGGTCGACGATGGGAGCGATCTGGTCGTAGGGCATGGCGAACATGTCGTGCAGTACGAAGGCGAGCCGTTCGGCGGGGCGCAGTGATTCGAGTACGACCAGCAGGGCCATGCCGATCGAGTCGGCGAGCACCACTTCCTGTTCCGGGTCGGCGGCGGTCTCGCTCGTGATCACCGGATCGGGCAGGTGGTCGTTGTCGAGCGGTTCTTCGCCGCGACTCTTCCGTGAGCGCAGCATGTCGAGGCAGACCCGTCCGACGACGGTGGTGAGCCAGCCACCGAGGTTGTCCACCTCGGTGGTGTCGGTGCGGGCCAGGCGCAGCCAGGCCTCCTGCACCGCGTCGTCGGCCTCGGTGAGCGAGCCGAGCATCCGGTAGGCGACCGCCCGCAGGTGGGCGCGGTTGTCCTCGAACTGTTCGGCCAGCAACTGTGCGTTCTGCACGGGTCCTCCTCGATGTCGTCCCACCGCTTTGACGAAAGCGGGACGCCGAGTGTGACCGTAGTGCCGTGACCAGCGTTTTTCTACGACCGGGTCACGTTCTGCCCGTGGCTTACGTCAGTGCGTCAGAACACGATCCGCCGCGGCAGGAAGCTGCGGCCGAAAGGAGAACATCATGGTCGAGGTGCACGGCTTCGTCGCCGAAGGATACGAACAGGTGCGGGCCGAATTCGCCGCCGTGGTGGCCGAGGAGGGTGACCCGGGCGCACAGTTGGCAGCGTTCGTGCGTGGTCGCCGGGTGGTCGACCTCTGGTCCGGGTCCGAGGTGTCCGGTACATCGCTGACCGGGTTGCATTCCACCAGCAAGGGCGCCGCCGCCCTGGTGATCGCGCTGCTGATCCAGGACGGTGTGCTCGATGTCGACCGGCCCGTCGCCGACTACTGGCCGCGGTTCGCCCGGTCGGGCAAGGAGCGGATCACGGTGCGCGACATGCTGGTTCACCGCTCGGGCGTGGTCGGGGTCGACGGTGGATTCACCGTCGCGGAACTGGCCGACGACCGGGTGATCGCCGAACGGCTCGTCGGGCAGCGGCCCTACTTCGAGCCGGGCACCGTGCACGGGTACGGCGGGTTCGTCACCTACGCCGTCGTCGGCGAGGTGGTGCGTGCCATCACCGGCGCCACGGTGCGGGAACTGTTCGAGCAGCGCATCCGCGCATCCTTCGACCTCGACATCCACCTCGGTCTGCCCGTCGAACTGGAGCACCGCTACCTGCCGATTCTGCCCTGGCGCGCCACACCGGAGGCCGAGGCGGCCTTCGCCGCGAATTCGCCTGCGCCGCAAAGCATCGCAGGCATCGCCTACAACCTCAATGCCCACGGCTTCACCGCCGCCGATGTGATGGCGCTGCCCAACGACAGCACCGTGCGCAGGCTCGGACAGGCCTCGGCGGGCGGGGTCGGCAGCGCGGCGGGTATCGCGGCGATGTACGCGGCGGCCACCACCGGGATCGACGGACGCGAACCACTGCTGTCGCTGGAGACCATCGCGACGGTGTCCACCATCCACTCCGGCGGTCGCGACCTGGTGCGCGGTGACAGCGCACCGTACGCGCTCGGTTTCGAAGCCAAGAGCCTGCTCACTCCGTTCCTCGGCGCCTACGCCATCGGGCACACCGGTTCCGCCGGATCGGACGGGTTCGCCGACCCGCACAGCGGCTTGACCTACGGCTACACCCGCCGTCGCGCCGCCTTCGCCTTCAACGCCCCCGAGAACGCCCGGCTCGCCGCCGTCCTCCACCGGGCCGCGACCCACGTCGCGGCCGCAGCCTGACCGATCGACCTTCCCACACAGGAGAACCCACTCATGACCACTCGCCTGACCCGCATCGCGAAATTCGCACGCTGGGTGCCCGTTGCCGCAGTCCTCGCCGAAACCGCCGTCGGCGCGTACTGGGATCTCGCCCGGATCTCCTACGTGCGCGAATCCTTCGACCATCTCGGCTACCCGATGTACTTCGCCACCGTCCTCGGTGTCGCGAAAACGGCCGCGCTGGCCACCATCCTCACGCCCGGCCACCCGCGCACGAAGGAATGGGCCTATGCCGGACTGGTCTTCGTCTACGGCGGTGCGGCGGCCTCGCACCTGGCCGTCGGCGACGGACCCGACAAATGGGCCATGCCCCTGTTCTTCACCGCCGCCACCTTCGCCGCCCGCGCCTGGCTGCCCACCGGTGGATCCACCACCGCGGCCCTGCGCTCCCTCACCGGCTCCCGAACCCGCATCGCCTGAGAATCACACCCACCGGAAAGGAAACCATCATGTCCGACCGTTCCCGCCTGCCCAACCCCCAGCAGCTCGTCCCCGCCCTCGCCGAGGTCGGCGCCGCACTGTTCAAAGCCGTCGGCAACGGGGCTGTGCCCCGCTCGACCATCAGCCTGATCCAGTTGCGCGCGGGCCAGATCGTCGGCAGCACGTATCTGACGGCCCTGCACACCGGAAACCTGCGCGCCGCAGGGGAATCCGAGGACCGCATCACCGCCGTTGCCACCTGGCGTGACGCACCGTCGTTCACCGAACCCGAACGGGCCGCACTCGCGCTCACCGAGGCCGTCCTGATCCCGGGGACGCACGGCGAACGGGTCACCGACGAGCTCTACACCGCCGCCGCGAAGCATTACGACGAGACGGCGCTGGCCACACTCGCCATGGCGGTCGGGCAGGTGAACTTCTTCGTCCCGCTCGCTCTCATCGGCAAGCCGCTGCCCGGCCGGCCGCCGGCCGAGCAGTGGACCCCCGTCACCGCCTGATCCGGCACCTCAGAACAGGCTGGTCTGCGCCGGTTCCGGGGTGACGCTGATCGCCGGATCGAGTTCGATCCGGCGCCCGACGAGGCGGGAGTCGTTGACCAACACCAGTTCAGCGGCTCCCGCCGGATCACGGCAGGCCAGGGTGTGGCCGTGGGCGGCCACCGCGTCGAACACGTATTCACCTGCCGCGGTGGTGATTTCGATCGGGTCGGGGAACCGGCCGCTGGCCTGGATGGTCGCGTAGAAGTCGCGGCCACCGGACCAGGCGATATCGGTGCGGACGATGTCGTCGGGCAGGGCGCTCGCCGCGTGCGCGGCGGCCTCGGCCACCCCTTCTTCCACCGCCGCCCACGGCCGCAGGGGGCGGGCGAGGATCCGTGTCTTGGTCACGCCCGGCACCGACTGCCGGAGTCCGGCCCGCTCGGTCACCACCCGCTCGAGTTCGCGCACATGCAACCCGTCGGGCGAATCGGTGATGAAGCGGGCGGCAAGCGCGCCCTGTTCGAACAGGCGACGGTGCCTGCGCACCGCCGAGGCCGTCCCGACCTTGGCCATCCCGTCACCGAAGTACGCGATGTAGAGGTGGTGCGGGCGGGCCATGTAATCGCGCACCTGTTCGGGCAGGGTGGCGAGCGGACCGCGATGACTGTGCACCACCGACCATCCCTCCCGGATCCGGCACCGTTCGCACTGGTGGCCGGTGTCGATCCGCGCCTCGTACGGGCAGGTCCGGCGCCCGGGTTCGCCGCCGAACGCACGGTAGCCGAGGCAGTAGCGGCCCTCGGTGACCCGGAACGCGAGCCGGGTGCCGACACCGGGCAGCAGGTCGACGGTGCCGTCCGCGCGCAGCAATTCGTAACACCATCGCCCCTGCTCGTCCCAGCGCGTGCCGCAGTACAGGGCGGTGGAGGTCATCCGGCGAATCTAGGCGATGGGCTCAGACGGCGTCGAGGAGGTCCTCGAGATGGATGGGAACATGGCGGACGCGCACTCCGGTGGCGTGGTAGATCGCGTTGCCGACGGCCGCCGCCGACCCGACGATGCCGATCTCCCCGATTCCCTTGCTGCCCATGGGATTCACGTGCGGGTCGTGTTCGTCGATCCAGCTGACGTCGATCTCGCCGATGTCGGCGTTGACCGGAATGTGGTAGCCGGCCAAGTCGTGGTTGACGACCTCGCCGAAACGGGTGTCGAAGACACTCTCCTCGTGCAAGGCCATGCCGATGCCCATGGTGATGCCACCGATGAACTGCGAGCGGGCCATGCGCGGGTTGATGATGCGGCCCGCGCCGAACACACTCACCACCCGGGGCACGCGGATCTCGGCGGTGTCGGTATCGACCCGCACCTCGACGAAATGCGCCCCGAACGCGTGCGTCGAAAAGTTCTCCCGCGCCGGGTCTTTCGAGGTTTCCACCGTCGTCTCTGCACCGTCGGCCGGGTTGTCGCCGTAGCGGCGGCGGAAGTCCTCGGCAGCGGCGACCACCGCCGATCCCCACGACGCCATGCCGCTCGAACCACCCGCGACGGTTCCGACGGGCAGTCGGGAATCGCCGATGCGCAGGTCGATGCGGTCGCCGGTGACACCGAGGGCATCGGCGGCGATCTGGCCGAGTGTCGTCCAGGTGCCGGTGCCGATGTCCATGGCGTCGATGGCCACCTCGTAGCGTCCGCCGGTGAAACGCACCCGGGCGCTGTTGCCCGGATTCACATCGGCCGGATAGGTGGCCGCCGCGACGCCCGAACCGACCAGCCAACGTCCGTCCCGCTGCGATCTCGGCGCCGGGTCGCGGTCGGCCCACCCGAATCGCCGCGCCCCCGTCTGAAGGCATTCGACCAGCCCACGACTGGAGAACGGACGCCCCGATTCCGGGTCGACCTCGGGTTCGTTGTGGATCCGCAGCGCGATCGGGTCCATACCGAGCGCGACGGCCAGCTCGTCCATCGCCGTTTCGGCCGCGTACATCCCGGGGCAGTGTCCCGGCGCCCGCATCCACGACGACACCGGCACGTCCAGCGCCGCGAACCGGTGGGTGGTTGCACGGGTACCGGCCGCGTACATCACCCGCGACACGATCGCGGTCTGTTCGGCGAATTCCTTGACCTTCGAAACCTGTTGGACCACATCGTGACTCAGTGCCGTCAAGGTCCCGTCGTGATGGGCGCCGAGCCGGATCCGCTGCACGCTCGGAGTGCGGTACCCGGCGAGGGAGAACAGCTGCTGGCGGGTGAGTGCCAGTTTCAGGGGCTTGCCGCCGGTGAACCGCGCAGCCATGGCCGCGAGCACGATATTGGCGTGCGGTTCGCCCTTCGACCCGAATCCACCACCGACGTACGGTGCGATGACGCGCACCTGTTCGGGTTCCAGCCCGAACAGCGGCGCCAGCGTGGAGCGCACCACGTGCGGGCCTTGGGTGGAGTCGTAGAGGACCAGCCCGTCCTCGGTCCAGTGCGCGATGGTGGCGTGCGGTTCCATCGGATTGTTGTGCACCATCGCGGTGGTGTAGGTGTGGTCGACTGTTACCGGGGCCAGCTCGAGCGCATGCTCGACATCGCCGATGGTGGTGTCGGTGGCGAAGCCGCCACTCACGTCCTCGGGTGCGTACAGGTCGTCGCGGTCGGCGTCGAAGACCACGTCGGCGGGGCTCTCGTCGTAGCTGACCCGCACCCGTGGGGCCGCCTCGCGCGCGACCTCGGGGCTGGTGGCGACAACCACCCCGATCAGCTGACCACGGAAGGCGACCTCGTCGTTCTGCAGGATGAACAGTTCGTTGTCGTCGTCGTCGGCCAGCCGTGGGGCGTTGAGATGGGTGAGCACCGCGACGACACCGTCCATCGTCTCGGCCTCGCGGGTATCGATCGCGCCGATCCGGCCGCGCGCGATGGTGGCCTGAATCGGGAAGGCGTGCAAGGCATCCCGGAGTGGATGTTCCATCGCATACGGCGCCCGGCCGCGCAGTTTGGCCGGTCCGTCGACACGGGTCGGGGAACTGCCGATCGCGGATGTCATCGCGCCCCCTGCTCGGTCAGGTCACGCAAGGTCGCGACGAGGACTTTGCGTGCCAGTGGGATCTTGAAGGCGTTGTGCCGTTGTGGACGTGCGGCCGCGAGTTCGGCGTCGGCGGCCTCGGCGAAGCTCGTCTCGGTGGCGGGGCGACCGCGCAGCGCGGCTTCGGCGGCGTGGGCGCGCCAGGGTTTGTGCGCGACACCGCCGAAAGCGATGCGGCAATCGCGAACCTGCCCGTCGGCGATATAGACGGCCGCGGCTACGGAAATCAGTGCGAAGGCGTAGGACGCCCGATCGCGCACCTTGCGGTAGGTGGAGTTGGCGGCCCAGTCGAGGGCGGGCAGGTCGACGGCGGTGATGAGGTCGCCGTGGGCGAGCACGGTGTCGCGTTCGGGTTCGGCACCGGGCAGTCGGTGCAGGTCGACCAGCGGGATCTCGCGTTCACCGTCGGCACCGAGTACCCGGACCGTCGCGTCCAGCGCGGTCATGGCCACTGCCATGTCGGAGGGGTGGGTGGCGAGGCACTGGTCCGAGGCACCGAGCACGGCTTGGTCGCGGTCGTATCCGCCGATCGCCGAACAACCGCTGCCGGGCGTGCGTTTGTTGCACGGCGTCGTCACGTCCTGGAAGTACGGGCAGCGGGTGCGTTGCAGCAGGTTTCCCGCGGTGGTCGCCAGATTGCGCAGCTGGGGTGACGCGCCTGCGAGCAGCGCGGCCGAGAGCATCGGGTAGCGGGCGCGGATGATCGGGTGGGCCGCGAGGTCGGCATTGCGCACCGTGGCCCCGACCCGCACCGCACCGTCCGGGCGTTCGGTGATGTCGTCGAACGGCAGCCTGCTCACGTCGACGAGCAGGCCGGGCGCGGTGATGCCGAGCTTGAGGTGATCGACGAGATTGGTTCCGGCGCCGAGGAATACGGCGTCCGGCTCGGCGAGCATCGTCGCCACCGCCTGCTCCGGCCCGATCGCACGTTCGTAGCCGAAGTCCCTCATCGGGCGGCCTCCGTGATCGCGGCGACGATATGCGGGTACGCACCGCACCGGCACAGGTTGCCGCTCATCCGCTCCCGGATCTCGTCGTCGGTGAGCTCGACCGGACCGGTGAGGTCGGCGGTGACATGGCTGGGTGCGCCCGCCTTCACTTCCTCGAGCATGCCGACAGCCGAGCAGATCTGGCCCGGTGTGCAGTAACCGCACTGGAAACCGTCGTGCTCGAGAAAAGCCTGCTGCACCGGATGCAGGTCGTCGCCGTCGGCGAGCCCGTCGGCGGTCACGATGGTCGCCCCGTCGTGCGCCACGGCCAGCGCCAGACACAGCGTGGCACGACGCCCGTCGAGCAACACCGTGCACGACCCGCACTGCCCGTGATCGCACCCCTTCTTCGGAGATGTCACACCGAGCTGTTCACGCAGGACGTCGAGCAACGTGGCCCGCGTATCGACACCGACCTCCCGCGTATGCCCGTCCACGGTCAAACTGATCTGCGCACGCATCGAACGGCCTCTCGTCGTGGGACACCGACCTCACCACCGACCACCGCGGCACGCCCCAACGGGCCCGCCACCAGCTGCTACCCGAACAGGTGTGCTCCAGCACACACCGCCACCGTAGCAAAGAGACACCCGCGGCCCGCTACACCCACCGCCGCACGTCGGCGTCGAGGTCGCGTGAAGCGCGCGTCGTCACCATCGCCTCGACACCAGACCGTAACGGCGCGTATCCGGCCGATCGCTCACATCCGTTGTGGTGCGGCGATTCCCAATTGACTCAATCCGAGTTCGAGCGTGCGAGCGGTGAGCCGGCACAGGGCGATCCGATTGGCTCGGATCGGTTCGGCGGCGGTGACGACGGGACAGGAGTCGTAGAACGCCGTGTACGCGCGGGCCAGGCCGTAGAGGTATCCGGCCAGCCTGTGCGGTTCCAGCGACTCGACGACCTCGTCGAGCACGGTTCCGTATCCGTCGAGCACCAAGGCGAGTTCCCGCTCTGCCGGCTCCAGGGGCACGCTGACATCGACTGCGGCATGGGCTGTCGCGCCCGCCCTGCGCAGGATCGAACAGATCCGAGCATGGGCATACTGCAGGTAGACACCAGTATTGCCGTTCAGCGAGGTCATCCGCACGGGGTCGAAGGAGTAGTCCTTGACTCGGGAAGTGGACAGGTCGGCGTATTTCACGGCACCGATACCGGCCTGCTCGGCGATGGTGTCGAGCTCGGTCGGGGACAATTCCGGGTTCTTCTCCGCGACGACGGCCCGCACACGTGCGACGGCCTCGTCCAGGAGGTCCATCAACCGAACTGTCCCACCAGCACGGGTTTTGAACGGCTTACCGTCCGGGCCGAGGATGGTTCCGTAGGCGACGTGGTCGACCTCGATGGTGTCGGTGAGCCAGCCGACGCGTCGTGCCGCTTCGAAAATCAGCTGGAAATGCAGCGCTTGACGGGAGTCGGTGACGTACAGCAATCGGTGTGCACGCAGGGCAGCGATGCGGTACCGGATGGTGGCCAGATCGGTGCTGTCGTAGCCGTAGCCACCGTCACGCTTGCGGACCATCAACACGGCGGGCTTGTCGTCGGGCCCGTCGACCTGCTCGGACAGGACAACGACCGCGCCCTCACTGTCGACAGCCACACCTTTGTCGACCAGTTCGGTCACCGTGTCGGCCAGCTGGTCGTTGTAGAACGATTCGCCGACGTAGTCGTCCGGTGTGAGCAGCACCCCGAGCCGGTCATAGATCGCGCCGAACGCCTTTTCCGACTCCGCCACGATTTCCCGCCACCGGTCGACGGTGCCGGGATCACCCGCTTGCAGGGCGACCACCCGCGTGCGTGCCCGGTCTGCGAACTCCGGGTCACCGTCGAATTGAGCGCGGGCAGCTTTGTACAGACTGTCGAGTGCGGATACCGAACTCGTCCGGTCGTCGAGTTCTTCAGTGTGCCACGGTGACTCGGGGTGCTCATCGATGTATTGGATGAGCATTCCGAACTGCGTGCCCCAGTCGCCCAAGTGGTTGGCCCGGATCACATCGGCACCGAGGAACCCGAAGACCCGAGCCAGGCTGTCCCCGATGATCGTGGTGCGCAGATGCCCCACATGCATCTCTTTCGCCACGTTCGGTGCCGAGTAGTCGATCACCACTCGGCGACCGTCCTCGGTGGCCGGGATGCCGAGCCGTTCGTCCACCAGTCGTGCCACGACGGATTCCCACACCGCGGCGTCGGACACGGTGATGTTCAGAAATCCTGGACCCGACACCTGCACGTCAGCGATCAGACCGTCGGTGCGATCGATGCCGGAAGCGATGTCGCTACCGAGCTGAGCCGGTGGCACCCCGAACCGCTTCGCCAGCGGCAACGCGGCATTGGACTGGTAATCGGCGCGGTCGGATCGTCGCACTACCGGGTCCGCTTCCGCCGTCTCCGGGCGGACTCGGGCGATCGCCTCCGACACAGCGGCAGCGACACGTCCGAGCAGCGGCACACAACCGGCAGAGCTCACCTTCGGTTCCTTTCGGAAGGGGATAGTGTGCGCCTATCCTCGCAGACTCTTCGGGCGCCGGTCCCCGACCAGGCAGCGAACGATCAGCTTGCAGAACATCGTCGAACTACCGCCTGGCAGAAGTCAGGCGACGAGTTCGGCGGTGCGGCGTTGGAGGTCGGCGAGGACGGCGCGCAGGGATTGTTCGGCGCGGATGCGTTGCCAGCCGAGCATGTCGTGGGGGCTGAATCTGGCTTCTTCGAAGAGGGTGACGAGTTCGTGGGCGGAGGAGTCCTGTAGGACGCCGGTGGTGAAGGCGCGGGCCAGGACCTCGTTGGGGGTGTCGGAGATGAGGGGGGCGGCGGCGCGGTCGGCGGACAGGCCGCGTTCCATGGCGGCGTAGCAGGCGATGATGGCCTCGCGGGTGTCCTGGCCGGGGGCGATCATGGCGGCCAGACCCATTTCGGCGGCCCGGGTGAGCGAATCCACTTCGGGCGCGGGCAGTTCGGTGTCGGGCGGGGGGACGTGGTCGGGGACGCGGCGCGCGGAACCGAACGCCGCGGCCAACCCGACCATCGCGATCGCCACGAGCAGCAGGGCGAGCGCGGTCGCGACCACCAGGGTGAGACCACTCAGATCCGGTGTGCTGAAAGGCGATTCGGGAGCAGTGGCATCGAGCGAGGTCGGACGGTCGCGTATCGGCGCGTCCTCGGGCGGCGTCTGCTCGGTCTTCGCGCCGGGCAGCAGGAACAGGGCGACGATCCCACCCGCGAACACCAGCGCCGAGGCGCCGACGGCGACCGGAAGGAGAACCGACAGCCGTCCGACCCGCAACCGTGGCAGCCCGCCACCGGTCTCGATCTGCGGCATCGCCAACGGCAAGCGGTGCTGACTGATCAGGACCCCGGCCGCCAGAATCACCACCGAGACGAGCAACAGCACCGGCATCACCGCGACCGTCAGCGCGGAGGGTCGCTCCCCCGCCACCGAGACGACCCCGGGAACCCGACCGCGCAGGGCGATGACGGCCCCGGTCATCAGGGCGATCACCAGCACCGATCGCAGGATCGGCAGCCAACTCGTCACACGCACACTCGGTCTTTCGCAGGCGAAATTCGGCCGGACAGCCGCCCTGAAACCTAGGACCCGCCCTCACCCGGAAAAACCGTTAACCGAAGTCATTGGAAGATTCACGACACTTCCCGCGCGACCCCATGCTCACCCACAGGAATCGACCGTCGGGCAGGCGCTAGTCCGGGGGTAGCTCGCCGCGCAGACGAGCACGAAGGACGGCGTTGGCGTCCTCGAGCTCGAGGATGCGACCGATCCCGGCGATGTTCACCCCCGCGGCGGCGAGCGCGACGATGCGCTGCAGGCGCGCCAGGTCGTTGCTGCTGTAGCGACGGGTACCGCCGTCGCTACGCGCCGGGGTGAGCAGCCCGTGTCGTTCGTAGAGCCTCAGCGTCTGCACACCGACCCCTGTCAGTTCTGCTGTCACCGAGATCCCGAACACGGCCTGCGCCGGGTCGGGTAGCGGGGATCCCGCGTGCGGATCCAGCGACATCTCACTCCTCCCTTGCACTCTCATGCCGAGAGTGCTAAAACAAATCTATGCCACATGGCATAGGTTACCTGACCTACGAGAGAGAAATGGAGTGAGTTGGAGGTGGCGACCATGCTGATGCGTACCGATCCTTTCCGCGATCTGGACCGTTTCACGCAGCAGGTGCTCGGCACTGCGGCCCGGCCGACGGTGATGCCGATGGACGCCTGGCGTGAGGGCGACGAGTTCGTCGTCGAATTCGACCTTCCCGGCATCGACCCGGGCTCGCTCGACCTGGATATCGAACGCAACGTTGTCACCGTGCGAGCGTCGCGGCCCGAACTCGACTCGAGCCGCGAGATGATCGCCGCGGAGCGCCCGCGCGGGGTGTTCAGCCGCCAGCTGTTTCTCGGCGAGGGCCTCGACACCGACAGCGTCCGCGCCGAATACACCGACGGTGTGCTGCGCCTGACGATCCCGGTGGCCGAGAAGGCCAAGCCGCGCAAGATCGAGATCGCACACTCCAACGGACACCAGCGCCAGGCCATCAACGCCTGACCTGTCCGGACGCTGCTCTGCGAGGAGGCGCGTCATGACCCCGCCGACACAGCGCGGACCCCCGCCGCAACGGCGAGAACGCCTCGAATGTGACGTCGCTCTTCCACCTCGGGGTGGGCCGGTCCGGCAGCCGGCCCACCCCTCGCCTACTGAGGCAGGCCACCGCATTTCGCCGTGGAACAAACGTCCCGGCCGAATTTCGTGATGGAAGCCACAAGTTAGCTGGCACTATTGCCAGCGACACAGCGAGCGACAGAAGATGGTCTTCTGACCAACCTGATGTCGAGGAATCGCCGTGTCGCACTTCGCTACCCGCCTCAACGAGCTCTTCCGCAATCCACCCGAGCAGGTCGCGGACCGGTGCACCAACCGCCAGGTCGCACGCTCGTTGCAGGCGGCGGGGCATCGCATTTCGGCACCGTATCTGTCGCAGCTACGGTCGGGCGGCCGCAGCAACCCTTCGTGGAGAACCGTTGCCGCACTGGCCGATTACTTCCAGGTGGAACCTGACTACTTCTTCGTCCGCGACCTGAACGGGTCGAGCGTCGACGACAGCACTCTGCTCGCGCGCTTGCAGCTCGACCGGCCACGCTTGTTCCTCGTGCAGACGATCGGTCTGTCCCGCGACTCGATCGACCTGCTCGTCACCATGGCCGAGCATCTGCGCGCGAGCGAGCGATTGCTGGATGTTCACTTCGACAGCTGAGCGCACCTGACCGCCGCCGCACCGAATCGGTGCGGCCGAGCGGCCGCTTTCCGGGCCCGACGTGGCATGATCACCACCGACCGCATCGGCCGCGGCAATGGCGCCGCACACCTGGAACCGGCTTCGCTATGAACCTCGACGACCACGCAGACGAGTGGGCTCGGCGCCTGGCCGAGCTCGGTCCGGTCTCGCGGGATTCGCTCGTCGAACAGGTCCGCCGCATAGTCGCCGAGCTCCGCGAGGCACCGCACGAGTCCGCGTTCGAAGCGGCCGAACAAGCCGCGCGAGCGATAGCCGACCTCGGCCTCACCGACCCGTCCGTCATCGCCGCGTCGGTTCCGGTACTACGTGCGGTCGCCGAATCGGCGAGACCGCGCGATCTCGCCCTCGGCGACGCGCTGCTCGGCGGATTCGGCACCGGTTTCGCGCGCGCCCTGTGCGCCGGGCCACCGCATGCCGAGGGCTATGAGATGGCCTTCCGCCACTCCTCGATCGGCATCTCCATCGGCGACGAGAACGGCATGATCCTCGACGCGAACCCGGCCTTCGAACGGCTCATCGGCCGCGATCTGGCCGAGCTGCGCAGCACGACCGGTTTCACCATGTTCCCGGCCGACCGGCAGACCGAGGTGCGCGAGCGGGTGATGCGCGCCCTCGACGACTCGGCGACCGGCAGCATCCAGATCGAAGGCCGATTCCCCCGCCAGGACGGGTCGATGGTGTGGACCTCCTGGACCGTCACCCGTTGCGCCTCGGCCGACGGCGAACGCCGGTACCTGCTCGGCTTCGGCGAGGACATCACCGAAAGACGCACGACCACAGAGCAATTGCAGTGGCAGGCGATGCACGACCCGCTCACCGCCCTGCCGAACCGGCGGTACCTGCTCGACCGGCTGCATACCGTGGTCGATGAGTCGGCTCCGGAGGCGCGGGCCGGGGTGTGCGCGCTGGATCTGGACAACTTCAAAGAGGTCAACGACTCGTTCGGCCACATCGTCGGCGACAAATTGCTCGCCGCCGTGTCGAACAGGCTGGAGTCGGCGGCCGCCGCACACGGGTGCGTACTGGCGCGTACCGGTGGCGACGAGTTCGTCGTCCTGGCCGAGCCACCGGCCGACCAGGACCTCCTCGACCGGCTGGTCGCCGCGCTGCACAAGGCGCTCAGCACCCCGGTCACCGTCGACACCGTGAGCATCGATGTGACGGTGAGCATCGGCGCGGTCCTCGTCACGCTGGCGGGCCAGGGGCCCGACCACCTGCTCACCCGCGCCGATCAGGCGCTCTACGCCGCGAAATACGCGGGCAGCTGAACGGTCCGAATCACTCCGGCGGTTCCGGCCTGCGGATCTCGTCGGGCACGGAACCACCGGCCACGTCGGCGGCGATGCCGAGCTCCTCTTCGTAGCCGACCCGCGGAGCGACCTCGTTGCCGTCCTGATCGAGTTCGACCGAGGACGACCCGGCCGCCTGCGGCGCGGAACCGGGAACCACATCGGGTTCCTCCTCGGCCAGGCGTTCGTCGAGCCCACGCGGGGTGGCCTCTTCGGCCGGTGTCATGCCGTATTTCGTGACGCCGGTCCAGTGCTCGGGCGGGTCCATGCCAGCCTCCAGCGGGTCTTCGCGCAGACGGTCCTCGTCGAGGTCCTCACTGCTGTTGAGCGCGGCCGGATCGGTTTCGACCGAGTCGGGCGCGCCGGTGTCCTGGGGCGGGTCGTAGGTGTCGTCTGGTTCGGTCATGCCGTGGCCCTACCCCGCCGACCGCGCCGCAAACGGTACCGGTGTGCCAAAACATTGCTGGAGCGGTCGCGGGCACGAACGCTACCGAGCACTCCATGCCATGAGACCACTGCTTCCACGCTCGGCGACACGATTTAGCTGGAAAATTGCGACACGCGGATCGGTCCCATCCCATCCGTCCGCAGGACCGAATACATGACGGATCACCGCCCGTCGCCGGGTGACGATCTTCGCGCGTCGCCGCCGACTCGCCCCACTCCCGCTGCCCCCGTTGATATTTCGAGCCCGAACGCGAGGAATTCTCGATGATCACCGACGCACAACCCGACCGCTGCCCCGAGATCGCTCCCCCGGAACCCACGCCCGCGCCGGAACCCGAACGCACCGATCTCACCCCTCTCGCACTGCCCGCACTCGGCACCTCGGTGGTGATGCTCGCTCTCGGCGCACTCGCGGTGTTCCCCCTCGGGCACTGGATGCACGACTACGGCATCGTGCTCGTGCTCACCGCCTACATGCTCTACATCGCCTGCTTCACCGCCCTGGCAGCGTGGGGATTCGCCCAGCTCAACCACCATCGGCTCGACGAGGACGAACCGGGGCTGTGACGCCCCCGCGGCGCCGTCGGCGACGTAACGGGCACAATGGTCGGGGTGAAACCCTGGCAACCCGGCACCGGCTCGGCATCCAACGGGCAACTGGTCGATGTCGACGATGTGCGCGCGCTGCGTGACCAGTTCGTCGACTTCATGCTCGGGTACAAGTTCGCGATCGACGAGGTCACCACCAAGATCAACATCCTGCGTGAGGACTTCAACAACACCCACGCCTACAACCCCATCGAGCACGTCGGCTCGCGGCTGAAGTCGCCCGAGAGCGTGCTCGAGAAGGTGCGGCGCAAGAACTACGCGATGAACCTGGCCGCCATCCGCGAGAATGTGCTCGACATCGCCGGGGTGCGGGTGGTGTGCAGCTTCATCTCCGATATCGCCACCATCCGGGACCTGCTGGTCAGCCAGGCCGACATCACCGTGCTCGAGGAACGCGACTACATCACCCACCGCAAACCCAACGGGTACCAGAGCCTGCACCTGATCGTGTCGATCCCGGTGTTTCGCGCCGGGCACACCCAGCGGGTTCCGGTGGAGATCCAGATCCGCACCATCGCCATGGATTTCTGGGCCAGCCTCGAGCACAAGATCTACTACAAATACCGGGGTGAGGTGCCGCCGAACCTGCGCAGCGACCTCGCCCAGGCAGCCGAGGCGGCCAACCAGCTCGACGAGAAGATGGAAGCGCTGCACCGCCAGGTCGATCGAGCCGCCGAGCCCAAAACCGCCGCCGGTGACGCCCTCGACCTCAGCATGCTCTATCACAGCCTCACCAGCAGGCCATTTCCCGGAGATCTCCGCGCCTAGCCCGTGAATCGCGCTAGGGTCGGCCGCAGGAGGAGTCGATCATGAGCGCATCGAAGGACCGCACGCCCAGTCAATGGGAGGAGATCGTCGCCGCCGACCCGTCGCATTCGGCTAGGTACGTGCAACGATTCCGCACCCTCGCGGCCGAGGGCACCGACATCGTCGGTGAGGCGCGGCTGGTCGACGCCATGCTCGGACGTGGCGCGCGCGTGCTCGACGCGGGCTGCGGACCCGGCCGGATCGGCGGCTACCTGCACGACGCGGGACACACGGTGGTCGGCGTCGATGTGGACCCGGTGCTCATCGACGCCGCGCGCGCCGATCACCCCGGCCCCACCTGGCTCGTCGGCGACCTCGCCGAACTGGATCTGCCCACCCGCGATTTCGACGCCATCGTCTGCGCGGGCAATGTGCTCACCTTCCTCGCGCCGTCCACCCGGATCGCGGTGCTCGAAGGGTTCGCCCGCCATCTCGCACCCGCGGGCCGCCTGATCACCGGCTTCGGCACCGAGCGCGGTTACGAGTTCGCCGATTTCCTCGACGACACCGAAAAAGCCGGTCTCACAACCGATCTCCTGCTTTCCACCTGGGATCTACGTCCCTTCCGCGACGACTCCGACTTCCTCGTCGCGGTGTTCTCACGAACCTGACCCGGAACTAATACTTGACTGATTCAAGAAAACGGGGAAGACTTCGTGGCGTGCCGACGGACCAGGAATTCCAGCAGATGCTGCGGGGAGTTTCACTGCGCGTCACGGCTCCGCGTGTCGCGGTGCTCGGCGCCGTCCACGAACATCCGCATGCCGATACCGATTCGGTGATCCGGGCGGTGCGCGCACGGCTGCCCGGTGTTTCCCACCAGGCCGTGTACGACTCGCTGCGCACCCTGACCGGCGCCGGACTGCTGCGCTGCATCCAGCCACGCGGTCTGGTCGCCCGATACGAGTCGCGCGTCGGCGACAACCATCACCACCTCATCTGCCGGGACTGCGGGGCGATCTTCGACGTCGACTGCCAGGTCGGCGAAGCACCCTGTCTCACCGCGGCCGACGACCACGGCTTCGCCATCGATGAAGCCGAGGTCATCTACTGGGGCCTGTGCCCCGACTGCGCGCACGCACCGTCCACCCCTAACGAGTAGTCCGCACCACCCGTCCAGGAAGGAATATCGTGACCTCCGATAGCCGCCCACCCACTCCTGACACCGAGACCTCGAGCGCCAGCGAGAGCGAGAACCCCGCGATCCCCTCGCCCGAGCCCAAGGCGCATCGCCCGCTGACCAATCAGGACTGGTGGCCCGAGCAGATCGACGTCTCGGTCCTGCACGCGCACTCGTCGAAGTCCAACCCGCTCGGCGAGGACTTCGACTACGCCAAGGAATTCGCCAAGCTCGACGTCGAAGCGCTCAAGGCCGACATCGCCGCGGTCCTCACCGATTCCCAGGACTGGTGGCCCGCCGACTACGGCAACTACGGCGGCCTGTTCATCCGGATGAGCTGGCATTCGGCCGGTACCTACCGGATCGCCGACGGCCGCGGTGGCGGCGGTCAGGGCGCGCAGCGTTTCGCCCCGCTCAACAGCTGGCCCGACAACGCCAATCTCGACAAGGCGCGCAGGCTGCTGTGGCCGGTGAAGCAGAAGTACGGCAACAAGATCTCCTGGGCCGACCTCCTGGTTTTCACGGGCAATGTCGCACTGGAGTCGATGGGCTTCAAGACCTTCGGCTTCGGCTTCGGCCGCCCCGATATCTGGGAGCCCGAAGAGATGTTCTGGGGCCCGGAAGACACCTGGCTCGGCGACGAACGCTACAGCGGTGACCGCGAGCTCTCCGGGCCGCTCGGTGCGGTGCAGATGGGCCTGATCTATGTGAATCCGGAAGGCCCCAACGGCAGGCCCGACCCGGTAGCGGCGGCCCGCGACATCCGCGAGACCTTCGGTCGGATGGCGATGAACGACGAGGAGACCGCCGCGTTGATCGTCGGCGGGCACAGCTTCGGCAAGACCCACGGCGCGGGTGACGCGAGCCTGGTTGGTCCCGAGCCCGAGGCCGCCCCGATCGAGCAGCAGGGTCTCGGCTGGAAGAGCTCCTTCGGCACCGGCAAGGGCAAGGACGCCATCACCAGTGGGCTCGAGGTGGTCTGGACCGCGACACCCACCCAATGGAGCAACGGCTTCCTGAAGAACCTGTACGGCTTCGAGTGGGAACTCACCAAGAGCCCCGCCGGCGCGTGGCAGTGGAAGCCGAAAGACGGTGCGGGCGAAGGACTCATCCCCGATCCGTTCGGCGGTCCGGCCCGCACGCCGACCATGCTCACCACCGACCTGGCCCTGCGCGAGGACCCGATCTACGGTGAGATCACCCGCCGCTGGCTCGATCATCCCGAGGAGCTGGCCGAGGCCTTCGCCAAGGCCTGGTACAAGCTGCTGCACCGCGACATGGGCCCGCTGAGCCGCTACCTCGGCCCGTGGGTGGCCGAGCCGCAGCTGTGGCAGGACCCGGTCCCGGCCGTCGACCACGAACTGGTCGACGACAACGACGTCGCGGCGCTCAAGCGCACCGTGCTCGACTCCGGCCTCACCGTCGCCCAGCTGGTCAAGACGGCGTGGGCGTCGGCAGCCAGCTTCCGCAGCACCGACAAGCGCGGCGGCGCCAACGGTGCCCGCATCCGGCTGGAACCGCAGCGCGACTGGGAGATCAACGAGCCGGCCGAGCTGGCCAAGGTGCTCGAGGTGCTCGAGCGCATCCAGCAGGACTTCAACGCCTCGGCCACCGGTGGCAAGAAGATCTCGCTGGCCGACCTGATCGTCCTCGCGGGATCCGCGGCGGTCGAGAAGGCCGCGCAGGACGCCGGTCACACGGTGACGGTTCCGTTCCACCCGGGACGCACCGACGCCACCCAGGAGTCCACCGACGTCGAGTCGTTCGCCGTGCTCGAGCCGCGCGCCGACGGTTTCCGCAATTACGTGCGTCCGGGTGAGAAGGCGCCGCTCGAGCGTCTGCTGCTCGACCGCGCGTACATGCTCGATGTGACCGCACCGCAGATGACGGTGCTGGTCGGCGGCTTGCGTGCGCTCGGCGCCAACCACGGTGGCAGCTCGCACGGTGTGTTCACCGATCGCCCGGGCGTGCTGTCCACCGACTTCTTCGTGAATCTGCTGGACCAGAACACGGAGTGGAAGCCCGCGGAGTCGGGCGAGAACGTCTACGAGGGCTTCGATCGCAAGACCGGAGCCAAGCGCTGGACGGCCACGGCCAACGACCTCGTGTTCGGCTCGCATTCGGTGCTGCGCGCGGTGTCGGAGGTGTACGCCCAGAGCGACGCGGGCGAGAAGTTCGTGCAGGACTTCGTCGACGCCTGGGTCAAGGTGGTCGACAACGACCGGTTCGACCTGCGCTGATCCCCGTCGACGGCCCGGAACCATCACGGTTCCGGGCCGTCGCCGTGTTCAGGCGGGGTGGCCCGGCTTCAGGTCGGCGACCGCGCTCAGGTGCAGAATCGCGTGGTCGGTGGACGGCGCTTCGGCCGCGACGGGTGCGAGCAGCACGCCGAGGTGGTCGCCGAGGTCGATGCGTTCGAGGATCTCCCCCGCGAACCAGCCGGCCGCGCTGGTGAGGATCGGTAGCTCGTGCGGACCGGTATCCCAGTCGCATCTGGCGAATTTGTCGGTGTCGTCCCCGGTCGTCGTGGCGAACAGCCTGGCCACCTCGAAATGCTGCGCCGCGATCAGATGTACGGCGAGATGTGTTGCCGTGGCCGCTGATTCGAAGGTGTGGTTGCTCTTGGACAACCCGACGAGGAACCGGCGCGGCTCGATACTCACCTGCGTGGCGAATCCGACGAGGCAGCCCGCGCGATGGCCGTGCGCACTGGTGGTGACGATCCAGACGGGCGCGTCCGCCGCCGAGATCACCGCGTCGAAGGAGTCCGTGGGGTCGGTGTCGCCTGACATGGGGACGAGTCTAGAACTCCTCGTCGCGGCCGCCGACACGCGGAATCCACACCGATCACCCCGCTAGCCGGATCCGGATGCCCGCCATGCGCTCGGAGCCTCCGCGCAGCGCACTGCCCGCCAGCCCGATCCGGGCGACCAGCCCGTACTTGCGCTTCATCAGACCGGTGAAGTGCGCACTCGCGCCGGGAGACAGCACCTCGGCGAAGCCGGGCACCGAGGCGCCGAGTGGCTTGCCGCGCCAGTCGCAGGAGCAGACCGTCACCCGACCGCTGTTGCGGATTCGCTTCACCTTTCCGGTGTCCGCCGCGCTCCACACCGCCAGCGTCTCTCCGTCGCGCATCACCAAGACCGGGGTGGGGACGGGCCTGCCGTCCCGGCGAAATGTGGTGAGCAGCAGATATTTACCGGTCGACAGGTCGTCGAGCATCGTGTCGATGTGTTCCATGCCATGATACTAACCAGTTAGTTAGTTTAGTGGTGTCGAGCCGCTCGAGGATCGGCAACAGGGAGGGAATCCACGTGATGCGATTCGTTTGGGCCTTTCTCGCGGGGTTCGTCTTGGGCACCCCCGCGATCCCCGTCGGCCTTTCGCTGTCCCTGCCCGGTCCGATCGCCCTGTTCGCGGTGCTACTGGGCGCGGGGTGCTGTGTCGTCTTCGCGGTCGTCGCCGTGGAGCGTGCCAGGCTGATCTGGCAGTCCTGGCGTGCCCGCCGGAAATCAGCTGCGCGCCAGGGTGATTCGACAACGGGCACCGACGGAGCAGCTTCGATCGGCGCGCTCGACGTGCGAGATCACGCGGCGAAGGGCCGACTGTCCGGCGCCGCAGGGCAACGGGCACGGCGCGTCCTGGCCCGGTTCGGCGTCCCGGGCTTCGGAATACTGGGGCCCGCTCTTTTCGGCACCTGGGGCTCGGCCCTGCTCGGCGCCGCGCTGGGAATACCTCGCCTGCGGCTCATCTGCTGGTTGATGGCCGGAGTCACCGTGTGGTGCACCGTGCTGCTGGTCGCCTCGGATGCGGTCCTGGTCTACTTCGGAATCGGATGACACGGCCGACAACCCACAGAACTACGATGACCCCATGTCCCGCGCCGAGGCCACCAAGGCACGCATCCTCCAGGCGGCCACCGAGGAGTTCGCGACATACGGCATCGCCGGAGCCCGGGTGGACCGGATCGCCAAGGCCGCGGCAGCCAACAAGAACCTCATCTACATCTATTTCTGCAGCAAAGATCAACTCTTCGACGCCGTCTTCGATGCCCACGTCACCCACGGCCTCGAGTCGGTCCCGTTCACCGCGGACGACCTCCCCGAGTACGCCGGGCGGCTCTTCGACTACTGCCGAGCCCATCCCGAGGTCATCCGGCTCGCCACCTGGCACCGCCTCGAGCGCGGCGATCAGAACCTCGCAGGCGCGACGCCGGCGCGCGAGGTGAAGCTGGAAGCGCTTGCCGCCGTGCAGAAGACGAACAACATCGGCTCCGGCTTCTCACCCGGCACATTGCTGACACTGGTCCTGAGCATCGCGCTCGCCTGGAATCCGGGCAATGCCGCCGGTGTGCCTGCTTCCGAAGCCGAGACCATCGACGACCGCCGCCGTGCCGTCATGGAGGCAGTGCGCCGACTCCTGTGACCCGCACAGGCAAAACCGTGGTGACCTAGGAGTCGTCGTCCTCTTCTTCGTCGTCCTCGTCCTCGTCGGGGTCGGCCAAGTCCACATCCAGATCGACCGAGAAGCCCGGAATCGGCAGCGGGTCGCCCGATTCGTGCATGGTGAGGTACTCGGCGCCGAGGCCGAGCCGGTGCAACAGGACCGTGGTGACGGTCGCGGCGGCGCGGGCATCGGTGGACACGTCGGACCAGCGGCGCAGCGCGGTGCCATCGGGGCGATCGGTGAAGCCGAGGGCTGCCAGGTGGTGGCGCGTGGCATCGGTGACCGCAGCGGACACGCGGATCTCGTTGGGAGACACAGTGAATCGCACCTGACGGTCGGGGGTCTGCTCGAGGTCGTAGAAGTCGAGCACCAGGGGTTGCGGGCCCGAGCCGAGGGCGCGCATCGCGAGATGGAGGCTGGTCACGAGATCGGTGAGCAGGCCACGCAGGTGCGCGAGGGTGTACACACTCCACACTTCGGCCCCGCGACCGGACGATCCCGCAGACCACGTGTAGTCGACCTCGTAGTCATCGGCGCTGGTGTACTCCAGGTCGTGCTCGTCGGCGGGAATCCAGTCGTCCTCGTCGAGGAATTCCGGGTAGTGGTATTGCGTTTTCCAGTTCCGCCATCGCCGGTTCCCGTCGACCTCGACCGACCGGATACCCAGCTCGAGGTCTCCATCGGCCGCCAGTTCGAGGGTGTACAGCGTCGGCCCGTCGACCCAGCCGACGTCGAGATCCTCCGAGAGGCCGCTGTACCAGCTGGGCTCACCCCACGCCGCCACCGCGCGATCGAGGTAGGTGCGGAACTGTTCGGGCTCGATCTTCGCTACGGGAACCGAGAACAGTCGGCACGGCTTGCTCTCGTCGTAGGGATCGTCGTCGCCGAAGGTGTGGGTGCCTGCGGGCATGTCGGGAACGTCGACCGAGCCGTCGCTCGCGAGTGTGCCGCCCATCGCACGACAGGCCCGTTCGATGTCGGTGCGCGTGCAGTCTCGGAAATCGGCGGCGCGCAGCCGCGCGAGCAGGTCGACCAAGCGGGTGTCGGGCAGGAGATCCATACCGAGCACAGTAGGGCGGGGTACCGACAATTGTTCGGTGTAAGCCGTTGCGGGGGTTGATGATCCGGCGTCACCCGCGAGTCTTTGCCACCACCGGTTACGGATCGGCGTGTCCGAGTTCGAATTGAAAATGATGTTCAGTAGCATGTGCGTTATGACGATCATTCATGAGCGCCGCGGGGGGCGTGCGGGGACCGGAACCTCGACCGGGGAACCGGCCGCGGCCGAGGCTGTATTCCTCGACGCGACGCTGGCGTTGCTCGAGCCCTTGGCGGTCGCACCGGGACAGGTTGTCGTCGATGTGGGGCCGGGAGCCGGATCGTCGACCGTCGCGTTGGCACGAACTGTCGGTGAGGCGGGGCGTGTATATGCGGTAGACCTCGATCCGGCGATGCTCGAGCTCACCATCGAGGCCGCGCGTGCGGCCGGGGTCGGCGACCGGGTCCGCGCGGTCCTGCACGATCTCGAGGACGGCGCACCTCCACTACCCGAACCGGCCGACGTGGTCTGGTCGTCCTGGTGTGTGCACCACGCGCACGACTGGGACACGGCCGTGCGGTCCCTCACCCGGCTGCTCCGCCCCGGCGGCGTCCTCGCCATCGCCGAGGGTGGTCTGCCCACCCGCTGCCTGCCGTGGGACATCGGCATCGGCAGGCCCGGCCTGGAGATTCGGCTCGACGAGGCGCACGATCAGCAGTTCACGCGCTGGTTCTTCGACCGCCCGGCAGCGGTGCGACCGCGCCGCGCGTGGACGGCGATCCTCGCCGACGCCGGTCTCCTCGACGTCACCGCCTCGACGGCACTGGTCGACCTGCCCGCTCCCCTGCCCACCGACGTCCGCCGGGTCGTACTGGACGAATTCGCCGCGCGGGTGCGCCGGGCGGCACCGTACCTCGACGACGCCGACACGGCGGTCTGGCAGCGACTCCTCGACCCGCACGACGAGCACTGGCTAGGAACCCGCGACGACCTCGCCCTCCTCAGCGCGCGCACCGCTTTCCGAGGCCGCACCCCCGCCTGACCCGGTCAACCCTGCAGCGCCTTTCGGGGTCGCATGCCGCACGACCCGCTCGACTACGCACTCCCCCACTGCTTTCGCGGCCGCGCCCCGTCCGACCCGCTAAACTGCTCACTCCTCGTCCCACTTCCGGGCCGCACTCGTGACCTGAGATCGCTCAGCTGCTCATTCCCTCGCACCGACGCACCACCTCGAGCACCCGGTCGATCTCGTCGGGGGTGTTGTAGACGTGCACGCTCACCCGTACGGCGTGGTCATCGGAATCACGACCCGCCTGGCAGTGCCCGTCGGCGCGCACCATGATTCCCTCGTCGGCGAGCACGAAGCCCAGGTCGTCGGAGCGCACCGCGCGATGCCGGAAGGTCACCAGTGCCTCGCGCCGCTGCACGGTCGATTCGGCGGTGAGACTGTCCTGACAGCCGAGCACCTGTACTCCAGGCAGCCGGGCCAACCCGTCGGTGAGTCGTAGGGTCAAAGCGCTTGTCCAGGCGCCGATCTCGGCCGTTCCGGCGGCATCGAGCCAATCGAAGGCGGCGGCCATGCTGACGATGCCCGCCGTATTCGGCGTCCCCTCCCACCCGCGTAGCGCGAAGCGCGGGCCACGCCGATTGCGCGCCCACACCGCCCCGATGCCGGGCAGTGCCAGCATCTTGTGCCCGGAGAACACCACGAAATCCACATCGAGGTCGGCGACCGACACCGGCCGGTGCCCCACGCTCTGCGCGGCGTCGAGACAGATCGGCACCTCGGGCCCCACCGCCTGGCGCACCCGGTGCACGTTCATATCGACACCGAAGACGTGATGCACGTGGGTGACGGCGACGAAGCGGGTGCGGTCGGTGACCACCGACGGCAGGGCCCGATGGTCGTAGTCACCGGAGGCCGGGTCGACCGGCATCGCGACGATGCGCACGCGAATACCGCCGCGCGCCAAATCGTCTCGCATATCGAGCCAGGGACGCAGATTGGCTTCGTGGTCACCGAACGGGACGATGATCTCGTCGCCGTCGAGGAGCTGATCGGCCAGCCAATCCTGCGCCACCGCCCGCAATCCGTGACTCGTGCCACCCACGAACTCCACCGAGGAACCGGTCATCTTGTCGCCCAAGGCAATTCGGATCCGCTCGCGGGCACGCTCGATGCGGCTGGTGGTCGCGGTCGCCCACGGATAGGAGCCGCGCCCGACATTGGCATTGCCGGTGGTGAGGAAATCGGTGACCGCGTCGAGTACCGCGGCCGGTTTCTGTGTCGTGGCCGCGCTGTCGAGATAGGCCACGTCGGGATTGCGCGTGAGAATCGGGAACTGGGCGCGTAGTCCGGCCTGCCAGTCTGCCAACCGGTGGAGAACGTCGTCGGTCATGGCTCAGTCCCTGACCAACGGTGCGGCCGCGTCGCGCCAGGCCACCACCCCACCGCGCAGACTCCGCGCGTCCCGGTGCCCCATCCGGGTGAGCAGGGCCGCGTAGCGCGCGGACTTCTCACCGACCGGGCACACGAGCAATACCGGTGTGCCCGCACCGAAGGGCAGCCCACCGTGGACGAGTTCGTCGAACAGCTCGTCGACGATATTGATCGAGCCCTCGATGTGGACGGCGCCGTAGGCGAAGGATCCGCGCAGGTCGACGACCACCGGCCGGTCCCGGGCGATCCACGCACGCGCCTGGTCCACGTCGACCGCTGCCACGGCGGCGATCTCGGCGTCGGTCACCGTGCTCACCGAATTCGGGCGCATCGGTTGCTCGAGCAGATCGGGCCTGCGCTTGCGCACATAGCTGAGATAGCTCTCCACCCGATCGCACACGATGAACACAGCCGTGCGCCGCTCGGTGAGCTCCGCGTCGACGGCCCGCAGATGACGCAGCGCCCCGAAGTAGGCGGCGCCCGCCGTCGGCCCGCCGAGGATCCCGCAGCGGCGGTTGAGGGTGAGCATGCCCTCGATCGCCTGCTGGGAGGTCACCGCGTCGATGGTGTCGTAGTTGTCCGGGTCGAACAGTCCGACTTCGTTGATCTCGTCGATATTGCGGATGCCGGGGATGAAATCGGACTTGTCGGCGACCAACCCGATCACCGACACCGCCGGATTGTGTTCGCGGAGCACACCTGCCACGCCCGTCGAGGATCCCGCGGTGCCGATACAGGCGACGAAGATGTCGGGGCCCGCGCCGTCGAGGTCCTTGATGATCTCCGGCGCGGTCCCGGTGCGGTGCGCGTCGAGGTTGCGGGTGTTGAAGTACTGATCGGTGTGTAGGTAGCCGCCGCCGTCCTCGGACAGCATCCGGTACATGCGGCTGAGCGGGTCTTCGGTGTCGGTCGGGTCAAGGCATTCGGTCTGGCCGGGCAGTTCCTCGATGCGGGCGCCGAGCAACAGCAGCAGCTCTTTGATCTCGGGCACCTTCATGCGGTTGGTGACGCTCTTGAACGGCAGTCCGTGCATCGCCGCGATCACCGCCAGCGCCTTGGCGGTGTTGCCGCTGGACAACTCGACCACGGCGTCACCCTGTTCCACGGCTCGGGACAGGCCGTCGCGCACCATGTTCCAGGCCGGGCGGTCCTTCACCGAACCGAACGGATTGAGCATCTCCATCTTCGCGTAGAGGTCGATATTGGTGAGCCCGTGCACGGCCGGATCGATCCGGACCAGCGGCGTGTCCCCGATGACGTCGAGAATGCTGTCGTACTTCATGCGCGGTTCCCTTCCACGGGCCAATACTGTTCATCCAGGCACCACGTCCACCCGCCCGCGCCGGGGCGGACCGCGATCGTGCGGGCGACCGGTTGCATCAGCGCGGAATCGGCCGCGAAATCCATGAAGTAGCCCGCCGTGTTCACGAACGCGAGCAGATCCCCCGGCACCGGAGTGCGCGCCAGGGTGACCTTGCGGCGGGTGATGAAGTCGTCTTCGAGACAGAGATTGCCCGTGAGATACACCCCCACCGGGTCACCGGGACGTTCGGGCAACAACACCGGATCCATCAGCACCGCATGGTGTTCGGCGCTGATGTCACGGGAATTCGCGGCCACCCGGACCAGGATTTCGCCCTCCTCGGTGGTGCGCACCTCCGAGACCAGGGCCAGGGTGAGGCCGCATTGGTCGGTCAGCGAACGACCCGGTTCGATGTGCAGGTCGTAGAGGTTTTCCAGGAGCAGGGTGGCCAATGTTCGGCCCAGCGAAGGCGACTCGCGGCTCAGCAGTTCGTCCAGGTAGTCCGCACCGGCGAGTTCGCGATGGGCGGGATAGAGGCCGAGGGTGCCGCGCAGCGTGCCCGCCTGTGCGCGCAGGCCGTAACCGTGGCTGTGCCAGGTCATGGGTGGGCGTGTGCCGAGCACCGCGTTGCCGAGTTCGGTGGTGTAGCGGTGCCATTCGGCACGGTCACGTAGGTAGCTCACGCCGAAACCGCCGCCGATATCGATCGCGGTAGGGGTGAATCCCCTGATCTGGGCTTCCCGCATGGCCAGCAGGCAGCCTTCGAGGGCCAGGGCCTTCTCGTCGAGGCCTGTGGTGTCGAGGTGGTAGGCCATCCCACGCAGGTCGAGGGCGTCGCGGTGCCGGTCGAGCAGGTCGAGGGTCGAGGGCAGTTCGCGGATGTGCAGGCCGAAACGGCTGCGTCTGCTGGCAATGGTCACCCCGGGCGAGTCGAACGTCGACAGCCGGATCATCACCCGCGTTCGCGGCAACCCCGAATCGGTGACCAGCCGGGCCAGCTCGGCGAGCTCCTCGCGGGAGTCGGCGTTGACGACCGCACCGACCCGTGCGGCGAGCCACAGGAATTCCCGGTCCTTGGGGCCGGTCGCCATGATGCGGTCGCCGGTGAATCCGCACTCGAGCGCGTGCCGCAGCTCCCCGAGCGAGGCCACGTCGATTCCGCACTCCCCCGCCGCCAGCGCCCGCACGATCGCGCTCGACCGGTTCGCCTTGTGCGCGAAGTAGATGTTTCCACTCAGCCGGTGCGCGCGGTACACGGCGCGGTAGCTCGCCGCGTTCTCCTCGAGTTGTTGTGGCACAACCACATTCAGTGGCGATCCGAGCGCGGCGACCAGCTCCGCGAGCTTGCCGGGCGTGTCGAGCACCGCGCGAAGCGACCCACCGATTCGCGGCGTCAAGACCAGGTCCGGTTCCACACTGCCCCCATCCGAGCCACGTTTGTTGACAACGATTTTCGCTAGGACATCATGTCCCCGACCCCTTTCCCACACAAGCCGGCGAGCGTCACTGCGCCACAACAGGTTCGATTTCCAGGGTAGCCACCACCGCCCGCAGGTGACCGGTTTCGCCTGTCCGATATGCGACACTGACCCGATGAGCGATGCCGACGCCGGTGCGGGCAGCTACGTCGAGAAGGGCGAGTTCCGCCGCGACACCAACTACATCACCACACGCATCACCGCCGACGGCCGCGACGGCTACCCCGTCGAACCCGGCCGCTACCGCTTGGTCGCGGCCCGGGCCTGCCCGTGGGCCAACCGCACCCTGATCGTGCGCCGCCTGCTCGGGCTCGAGCCGGTGCTGTCACTCGGCCTGTGCGGGCCCACCCACGACAAACTCAGCTGGACCTTCGACCTCGACCCCGGCGGCGTCGATCCGGTGCTCGGTATCCATCGCCTGCGTGACGCCTACCTGGCCCGGTTCCCGGACTATCCGCGCGGGATCACCGTGCCCGCGATGGTCGAGATCGCGACCGGGCAGGTGGTCACCAACGACTACGCCCAGATCACCCTCGACTTCTCCACCGAGTGGAGCGCCTATCACCGGCCGGGCGCGCCGCAGTTGTATCCCGAATCGCTGCGCGAGGAGATCGACGCGATCAACCGGGAAGTGTTCACCGAGATCAACAACGGCGTCTACCGCTGTGGTTTCGCCGGCGCACAGGACGCCTACGACGCGGCCTACGACCGGCTCTTCGCCGCGCTCGACCGGGTGAGCGAGCGGTTGCGCACCCAGCGCTACCTCGTCGGCGACACCATCACCGAAGCCGACGTGCGGCTGTTCACCACCCTGGCCCGCTTCGATCCGGTCTATCACGGGCACTTCAAGTGCAACCGCACCAAGCTCAGCGAGATGCCGGTGCTGTGGGCCTACGCCCGCGACCTGTTCCAGACACCCGGCTTCGGCGACACCATCGACTTCGGCCAGATCAAGGAGCACTACTACGTGGTGCACCGCGACATCAACCCCACCGGCGTCGTCCCGAAGGGCCCCGACCTGTCGAACTGGCTCACCGCGCATCATCGCGAGGAACTCGGCGGCCGCCCCTTCGGTGACGGCACCCCACCACCCCCACCGCATCCCGGCGAAGAGGTGCCCGCGATCACGGAGTGATCAGCCCCACGAATGAAAACGGCTGCGCCTGATTGCCTTTCCGAAACCGGGGTATGCGCCCAACGGGTCCAACGGACGGCCCACGGTCACCGACGCTGACCGAGCGATCTGTCTGGAAGGAACAACTGTGAGTCTCGCGGACAAGGCGAAGAACAAGGCCGAAGAGCTCGTCGGCAAGGCCAAGGAAGCGGCGGGCAAGTCGACCGACGACCGCTACCTCGAGCACGAGGGCAAGACCGATCAGACCAAGGCCAACATCAAGGACGCGGGCGAGAAGGTCAAGGACGCCTTCCGCCACTGACACCTGACACCCCGCGAAACGCCTCGAACCATTCGGTCCGGGGCGTTTCGCTCTGTCTGTCCCGCGCCGGGCGGGCATCGTCCTAAGGGAACGTTAGGAACCTCCGTCGTGGCTTCCGTGGGGGCTGTGACAGCCGACACAGTGGTCTGCGACGGCGCACTGCCGCGCCGAAAGAGGAGGTCCAAGGTGACAACGACACAGGTCGGTGGTGAGAAGCGGGTCGTCGCGAATGTGTTGCGCGGGTCGATCGGCAATCTGGTCGAGTGGTACGACTGGTACGTCTACGCCGCGTTCAGCGTGTACTTCGCGAAGGCGTTCTTTCCCGACGGCGACCCGACGGCCCAGTTGCTCTCGACGGCGGCGGTTTTCGCGGTCGGGTTCATCATGCGCCCGATCGGCGGGTGGGCGCTTGGCCGCTACGCCGACCGGTTCGGTCGACGCGCCGCGCTGACCCTGTCGGTCACCGTGATGGCCGCCGGGTCGCTGATGATCGCGGTGACCCCCGGCTTCGCGACCATCGGCATCGCGGCGCCCGTACTGCTGCTGCTGGCGCGGCTGCTGCAAGGACTCTCCGTCGGCGGCGAATACGCCACCAGCGCGACGTATCTGTCGGAGGTGGCCTCGCCGGGGCGGCGCGGTTTCTACTCCAGCTTCCAGTACGTGACCCTGGTCGCGGGCCAGCTCACCGCCCTCGGTGTGCAGATCGTGCTGCAGCAGGTGCTCTCCGCCGAGCAGATGTACAGCTGGGGCTGGCGCATTCCGTTCCTGATCGGCGCGGGTGGCGCCATCGTGGTGATGCTGTTGCGCCGCGGCATGGACGAGTCGGAGTCGTTCGAGGCCGCGACGAAAACCGCCGCCGCGACCCCGAGCAGCTCGCGCGGTTCGCTGCGGGTGCTGCTGCAATACCCGCGCGAATGCCTGCTGGTCGTCGGCCTGACCATGGGTGGCACCGTGGCGTTCTACACCTACACGACCTACATGCAGAAGTTCATGATCAACACCTCGGGCATCTCCAAGGACACCGTCGCCTGGATCAACTTCATCGCGCTGCTGGTCTTCGTGGTCCTGCAGCCGATCGCGGGCGGACTTTCCGACCGCATCGGACGCCGCAAGCTGCTCATCTTCTTCGGCGTCGCGGGCACCCTGCTGACAGTGCCGATCATGACCGCCCTCGCCCACACCGCCAACCCGCTGGCCGCCTTCGGCCTGATGATGCTCGCGTTGGTGATCGTCACCGGCTACACCTCGATCAACTCGATCGTGAAGGCCGAACTGTTCCCGACCAAGATCCGCGCGCTCGGCGTCGGCCTGCCGTACGCGCTGACCGTCGCCATCTTCGGTGGCACCGCCGAGATGATCGCGTTGGCGCTGAAGAAGGCGGACCTCGAGTCGCTGTACTTCTTCTACGTCGCCGGGTGTATCGGGATCTCGCTTGTCACGTACTACTTCATGCGGGAGACCTCGGCCGAGTCGACCATCGAAGCCGAACGCGAGGTCCACACCGACCCGGTGGAGCAGGAACGGGCGATGGCCGCCGTGCGTGGCTGACCGTGCGGTACACGCGCCGATCCAGGCCCTGTGGGAGGATCGGCGCGTGCGGCTTGCGGTGGTCGAAGACGACGACGGAGTGGGCGACGCCCTGGTGGAGGCGCTCACCGCACGCGGCTACCGCGCCGAGCGCATGCGCCGCGGCGCCGACCTGCTCATCGCCCACCGCGACTACGACGCCGTACTCCTCGACCTCGGCCTGCCGGACGCGGACGGACTGCAGGTGCTGCGGCAACTGCGCGAGGTAAGCGCCGTGCCGGTGCTGATCCTGACCGCCCGCAGCGACGAACGGTCCATCGTGCGGGGGCTACGCGGCGGGGCCGACGACTATGTGGTGAAACCACCGCGGATCGCGGAGCTGATGGCGCGGCTCGAGACGGTGCTGCGCCGGGCAGCCGCCGTCGCCAACCAGAGCAGAACCGAGGTCGTCACCGGGGATGTGCGCGTCGACCTGCGCGCCCGCACGGTCGAGGTCGGTGGATCGCCGATCTCGCTCACCCAGAAGGAATTCGAGCTGGTCGAGGCACTCGTGGAACGACCGGGTGCGGCGGTGAGCAGGCAGCAGCTGATGGACCGGATCTGGGGCGACGCGTTCGTCGCGGTGTCCCGCTCCCTCGATGTCCACATGACCGGGTTGCGCGCCAAACTGAACCGGCCGGGACTGATCACCACCATTCGCGGCTACGGGTATCGGTGGGGGCAGTGATCACCGGAGGACGCGCGTGCGCCGCCGGCTGCTGATCGTCCTCACCGTGTTCGCCGCGCTGGCGGTGCTGTCCTTCGCGGTGCCGCTGTCACTCACCGCCGCCACCAGCCGCACCCAACAGTTGGTGCTCGGCCGTTCCGGCGACGCCGACCGTTTCGCCACCCTCGCCGACGGAGCCGGTTCTCCCGACGGGGTGCGCGCGCTCGCCGACGAGGTGAACCGCTACCACGAGCTGTACGGCGAGAACGTGCTGGTCGTCGACGCGCGGGGCGCGCCGATCGTCAATGCCGGTGTGGTGGTGACCGATTCGCGCATCAGTGCGGCGCTGGCGGCGGCGCGACGCAACCAGCGGCCCCAGCACCAGGATCGGCTCACGCCGTGGAGCGCGCCCGTCTTGCTCGTCGCGCGTCCCGTCGGCACCGGTGTCCAGGTGAACGGGGCCGTCGTGATCGAGGCGTCGACCGCCGCGGCGCGTGCCGCGATCGCCAGGACCTGGGCTGTCATCGC
Source organism: Nocardia rosealba (assembly GCF_020216065.1). Lineage (GTDB taxonomy): Bacteria > Actinomycetota > Actinomycetes > Mycobacteriales > Mycobacteriaceae > Nocardia > Nocardia rosealba. The sequence continues at coordinate 298,651 of NZ_JAIWNA010000002.1, read as the reverse complement.
GGTCGGCGGGTTGGTCGCGATGATCGGGTTCATGCTGTTGGCGCTCGTCCTGAGTCGATGGGTGCTGCGTCCTTTGGCCGCGATGTCGGGCGCCGTCGCCGAGCTCACGGCCACCCTGCCCAAGCCACGCGGGCGCGCACCGATCACCAGGAACTACGGCGGTCCGCCCGAGGTCCGCGCGCTGGCCGAGTCGGTCGACGCCATGGCCACCGCGGTCGGTGACTCCGCCGACGCACAACGTCAACTCGTCGCCGACACCGCGCATGCCATGCGTAACCCACTGGCAGCCTTGATGATTCGGCTCGATTCACTCGAGTACGCCGTGCCCGCGACCGCGTCGGCAACCTTTCGTGGTGCTACCGCGGAAGTGGAACGGTTGACCGCGCTGCTGGACGACCTGCTCGAGCTTGCCGTCGCGGAAACACCTGCGTCGTTCGGGACCGCGGCGTCCGAGGAAGAACAGTGCGATCCGGCACAGGTTGTCGCCGACCGCATCGATGCCTGGGTGTCGGCGTTCCAGGAGGCGGGCATTCAATTGGCGGCCCTCCCGCGGACGTCGGCCGTCCAACCGTCGGATTCGAGTGCTGCGTACGGTGGGACCAACGTGGCCGTTGCTCGCGCTTCGTCGTCGGAAGGCAGTGGCGCGAGCAGCTCGGCCGCGGCGCACGTTCCGCCGCCGGACGACAGCGGCGCGATCAACTCGACCGCAGCGCACGTTCCACCGCCTGACGACAGCGGCACGCTGAACCCGACCGCGGCTCGGGTTTCAGCGCCTGACGGCGGGGAGGTGACCGCGGCGATCAGTTCGGCGGCGCTGGCACAGATTCTCGATGTGGCGCTGAGCAATTCCTGCCGATACGCGGGTGCCGGAGCGCACACCCACGTCACCATCGAGGCCGAGCCGGGCTGGGTGACGGTGCGGGTCGCCGACGACGGGATCGGTGTCGCACCGGAGGAACTCGCCAAACTCACCACCCGCTTCTTCCGCGGCACCACAGCTGTCCCGGGCGGCACCGGGCTCGGACTCTCGATCGCGCAGGCATTGGCCAGAGCCCACGGTGGCGAACTGGCTGTGGAGGCGGTACAGCCGCACGGACTCGCCGTGGCAATCCGGCTACCGGCGGTGCTTCGATGAGCGGCGCCGTGCTGAGCAGGCACTGTCCGATGCGGGCGGTGACCCGATGAGCGGCGCGGTACCGATGACGCGTCGTCGGATGCTCGCGCTGACCGCGCTCGCCTCGGCGGCGCTCTTCGGCTGCGGCACGGGCGACCGGTCGACAGTGCGCTTGGCCTCCGGCGAGGACGGCGGCTTCTATTTCGCCTTCGCCCGGCTGCTGGCAGACGCGGCCGCGAACGAAACCGACCACGTCCGGATCGAGCCGGTGGAAACCGCAGGCTCCCAACAGAATCTGCGGATGATCGCCGATGGCGAGGTCGAAACCGCACTGGCGCTGGCGGATTCGGTGGGCGACTTCGCCGGACGGGTACTGGCACTGGGCCGCGTGTACGAGAACTACCTGCAGTTGGCGGTCCACGCCGACAGCGGAATCGAGCAGGTGGCCGACCTGCGTGGCCGACGAGTCAACCTCGGCGCGGCCGGTTCGGGTGCCGCACTGACCGGTGCACGCCTCCTGGCCACGGCAGGCCTCGACCCGACCGTCGATGTGGTGACTGAACATCGTCCCCTGCGTGAGGCCGTCCGGGCATTGACCGACGGTGACATCGACGCCTTGCTGTGGGCAGGCGGCGTACCGACCGCCGCCCTCACCGTGCCCGATCCCATGCGACTGCTCGACCTCGGTGCCCTGGTCGCACCCATGCGCGCGGAGTACGGCCCCGTCTACGACCACGTCGCCATCCCCGCCGACGCCTACCCGGGCAGCCCCGCCGTCCACACGATCGGTGTCACCAACCTGCTCCTCGCCACCGCGACCCTGCCCGACGAAACAGCCGCCGCCATCGTCGAACTCCTCCTCTGGCACGCCGATGCCCTGGTCCCCGCCGAGGCCGCGGGCACCCAATTCCTCGACGGCCGTTTCCTCATCGGCACCGGCACCGTCCCCCTGCATCCTGGCGCCGCCGAGGTCTACCGCCGCTGGCACGGCTGATCGGTTCCCGCTTAGTCCGGCGCGGGCGCCACCCTCTCCCACCTGGGACACCACAACCACGGCCTGAGCGAACGAGGGCCGCGTACCCGAATTCCTCGACAGCCACGACGACCTCTTGCTACAGTCCCAGACAGCAAAACTACGCACGCGTAGAAATACGACTACGCGCATGTAGGAACTTCGCCGGTAGTGGTCGAGCAAGTCCACCACCGCAGTGACAAAAGAGGCGGTCGCGATGGGCTCGAAATCCCTATCCACCAGTGCAACAACAGATTTCGACCTCATCATCACCTTCTGCCTCGACTGGTGGCGCGACCATCCGCGACGCTCGATCGAGACCGCGGGACGGCAGGTCACCATGGCAGGGCAAGCCATCACAGAGCTGGTGCGAGCACTCATCCGTCGCCGCTTCCCGCTGGCGGAGTTCCTCCGGCAGAGCTCCTTCATGGCAACTGTCTCAGCCACACCGACACTGCTCGTAGCAGTCCCCATCGCCGCGATCGTCTCGATCCAGATCGGTTCCCTGGTCAGCCAAGTCGGCGCCACCACCTTCATCGGAGCCGTCAACGGCCTCGGCATCATCCGGCAGGGCGCACCACTGGTGACTTCGCTGATGATCGCGGGCGCGGTCGGCTCCTCGATCTGCGCAGATCTCGGCTCCCGCACGATCCGCGAGGAGATCGACGCGATGCGGGTGATGGGTGTCGATCCGGTGCGCAGGCTCGTCGCACCACGATTGCTGGCGGCGGTGCTGGTGAGCATGCTGCTGTGCGGGTTCGTCGTGTTCATCGGATTCGCCACCGGCTACCTGTTCAACATCTTCGTCCAGGACGGCACGCCCGGCTCCTACCTCAGCACGTTCGCCTCGTTCGCCGTCGCGAGCGACCTGCTGGTCGCGCTGGTGAAGGCGGCGGTGTTCGGCGCACTCACCGCGATCATCGCCTGTGACTGCGGCCTGAACACCAAGGGTGGCCCGGGCGGGGTCGCCGACGCGGTGAACTCCGCGGTGGTCAGTTCGGCGATCGTGCTCTTCGCGGCCAATATCGCGCTCACTCAGATCTACAACACGCTGCTGCCGTCCGAGGTGCTCTGAGATGTCGAATTACACACCGCCCCTGCTCCGTCCGCTCCAGGCGGCGAGATCGGCGACAACGCGTGTCGTCGAGGCGGACGTGCGGCTGGGCCACCAGGGTGTCGTCTTCGCACAAGCGTTGCTCGCCGTTCCGTTCGCGCTGCGGCACTACCGCAGGGAAGTCACGCGGCTGATCATCGATGTCACCTGGGGCAACGGCGCGCTGGTCGTCGGCGGCGGCACGGTCGGGGTGATCGTGATCCTGTGCGGTTTCGGCGGCGTCACCGTCGGCATGGAATCGCACACGGCGCTCGATCTGTTGACGATGAGCCCGCTCACCGGCGCGATCTCGGGATTCGCCACCACCAGGGAGCTGGCCCCACTCCTGGCGACCATCGTTTTCGCCGCCCAGGCGGGTTGCCGGTTCACCGCGCAGATCGGGTCGATGCGAATCGCGGAGGAGATCGACGCCCTCGAGTCGATGGCCATCCGCCCCCTCCCCTACCTGATCAGCACTCGCATGCTGGCCGCCGCCGTCGCGATTCTGCCGCTGTACGCCATCGGCATGGCCACCGCCTACCTCACTGCCAAGATCACCGCGTTCTTCCTCGGCGGCAACGGCATCGGCACCTACGACCACTACTTCCACCAGTTCCTCGACCCGGGCGACCTCGTCTACTCCGTGCTCAAGGCGGTCGCGTTCGTCCTCGTCGCCACGTTCGTCCAGTGCTACTTCGGCTACATCGCCGCCGGCGGGCCGGAAGGCGTCGGAGTCGCGGCCGGGCGGGCGATCAAGGTGACGATCATCGTCGTCGTCTTCCTGAATCTGCTTCTCACACTCGCGATCTGGGGCGTCGACTCCGGCATCCGGATCTCGGGATAGGGAGAACCGACATGTATCCGGATCCCAGTGGGCGCGGCTGGTCGCGTCGGAGACTCGGTGTGGCCGGGGTGGCGATGACGCTGAGCCTGTCCGGGGTGGTCGCGTTGCTCGGCCTGCGGTACACCGGCCACTTCGAGGACACCATCGCGGTGACCGCCCTGATGACGAGCACCGGCGACGGGCTGCCCGCGCGCGCCGATGTGCGCTTTCGCGGGTTGTTGGTCGGCTCGGTGTCGGCGGTGGAGATCGCCGAGCAGGGCCTTCGTCAACGCGTCGACCTGGCGCTGGAACCGGGCGCCGCCGCGGCGATCCCGACATCGGTGACGGCGCGGGTCGTGCCCGCCAATATCTTCGGCGTCACGGCGCTCGAGCTCGTGGACAACGGCCCGGCCGCGACATCCTTGCGTGCCGGTGCGGTGATCGAGCACGACACCAGCCGGGCCACGGTGGCCCTGCAGACGACGCTGACCACCCTGCGCGATGTGCTCGACCGCGTGCGACCCGCGACACTCGCGCGGGTGCTCGCCACGCTGGCCGAAGCACTCGACGGTGATGTCCGGCTGCCGGGTTCCACGATCGAACGCCTCGATCAATGGATCAGCGAGGTCCGCGCCCTGCCCGGCATCGGTGAACTGCTCGGGGATCTCGGTACGGCCACCGCCGCGGTGAACCGGTCGGCGCCCGAACTCGCCGACGCCCTGGGCAAATCGGTCCAGACGGCGCAGACCATCACCGCGCGCCGCAATCAGGTCATCGAATTGCTGACCTCGGCGGGTGCGGCCACCGACGCGACCCAGGCGCTCTTCGTCCGCAACCCCGACGCGGGCAAGGAACTCGTGGTCGGACTGGACGAGACCTTCGGTGCCCTCGCCGACGATCCGGCGGCTATTACCGAAACCGTCACCGCACTGGGGGATTCGCTCAGCCGGCTCGCCACCGCATTCCACTGGGGCCCGAGCAAGCAGATGCAGTGGGACGTCACGGTCTCGTTCACCCCGTTCCGCCAGTACACAGCGGCCGACTGCCCCCGCTACGGCAACCAGGCCGGTCCGCGCTGCGCCACCGGAGCGATCCCGGATTCGCCTGCAGCACAGTCTTTCCCACCGCAACTGATACCCGGTCACCTTCCCTCCGCCGGACCCGCACCGATACCGGCGGCGCCCGGCCTCCCGGCCTTGCCGCCCATCCCCGGCCTGTCGCTGCCCGGTCCGGCAATTCCCGGCCTCACCGCACCCGCGAGTTCCCCGCCGCCCGCCGGACCGATCGCCCTGACCGGTCCCGCCGCGGTGGCCGGGTTCCTCGGTGCGCGTCCTAACGCCGCACAGCTGCTTCTGCTCGGCTCCGCACTTACCGGCGCGACCGTCACAGTCGCGCCGAAGCCCTCGGGAGGACACTGAAATGCGCGGGCGCACCTACTATCTCGGCCTGAGCTTCTTCGTCGCACTGTCCGTGATCGCTACTTACACGATCTGGTCGACGCTGCAGCGGTCGGTGCCCGGTGACACCCACCGCTACAGCGCGACCTTCACCGACGTCCTGGGTCTACGCACCGGCGACGACGTGCGGATCGCCGGGGTGCGGGTCGGCCGGGTGGACGCGATCGACCTGGTCGACCGCAGGCACGCCAGGGTGACTCTGTCCGTGCAATCGCGTCAGCGGCTGAGCACCACCACGAAAGCGCTGATCCGCTATCAGAATCTGATCGGCCAGCGCTATGTGGCGCTCGCCATGGGGGAATCACCGGGCGAACCGTTGCCAGCGGACGGCGCGATTCCCTTGGAACGCACCGAATCCTCCTTCGACGTCTCGACCATGCTGTCGGGCTTCGAGCCGTTGTTCAGCCTGCTGCAACCCGACGATGTGAATTCCCTGTCGGAAACCCTCGTGCAGGCACTGCAAGGCGACGGAGTGTCGTTGTCCGCGTTGATCACCCAGGCCGCCGCACTGGCCACCACCTTCGCCGAGCGCGACGAGATCCTCGGTGCGGTGATCAGCAACCTCGACGATGTGATCACCAGTCTGGCCCATCGCAGTGGCGAGCTGGAAACGTTGATCACCCAGTCGCGCGCCCTGGTCAGCGGGCTCTACGACCAGGGCGCGGTGCTCAGCGGAGCGGTCACGAACATCGCCGAATCGACCACGAAGCTCACCGATCTCATCGCTCGCGTCGCCCCGGGAATGGCCCAGGCACAGCGACAAGCGAGCGAGGGCGTGGCGCTGCTGCTCACCAATGGCGCCCGCTTGGACCAAGCGGCCGTCGAACTTCCGCTGATCATGTCCGGGCTCGCCAGGGTCAGCGGCAACGGCACCTACGTCAACACCTATGTCTGCAGCCTGGATGTCTCGCTGTGGGGCGTGCTGTTCCCCCGCGGCGTGGTCTCCCAGGTCGGCGGCAACGCGCACTCGGAGGTCTGCCGATGATCGAAAACTTGCTCCAGCTCGTCCGCACAACCTTGGGCGACGCGTTCGGCAACCGCAACTTCTCGCTCGGCATCGCGGCCGGGGTGACGGTGATCGTGGTGGTCCTCGGGTCCGCGCTGCTGTCGCGCGCGCACCTGGGCGAGGCGACCCTGCGGGCGGAATTCGCCCAGGCGGCCGGTCTTCGCGTGGGCAACAGCGTCGATGTGGCCGGGATCGAAGTCGGCACGGTCAGCTCGGTGCGACTGGAACGCGACCGGGTGCTGGTGACGATGCGCCTGCGCTCCGACCTCGCCGTCGCCCATGACGCGAAGGCGGCGATCAAGATGTCGACCATTCTCGGCAAGATGCACGTCGAGCTCGACCCGGGAACCGACGGCGAGCTGCCGGATGGCCGTATCCCGTTGTCTGCCACCGCCGTTCCCTACAACCTGGCCAAGGTCGTGAACGATCCGGCCTACCGCAATTCCTTCGAGCATCTCGAACGACTCGACCCGAACGCGTTGCGCGCGAGTCTGGACGCGGTGAGCACCCAGCTGGGCGATTCACCGCACCTCACCGCGCAGGCACTCGACAGCGTCGGCGCGCTGGCCCGGGTGATCGCTTCCCGACGCGACGAGGTGGACCGACTGCTCGACAGCATGGACCAGGTGTCGGGCCTGATCGCCGACAACCAGAACAGCGTGCTCGTGCTGTTGACCAGAGGCGAGGCGATCGGCGCCGCCGTCAGTCGCCGCCGCGACCTGATCAAAGACCTGCTCGACAATATCGCCGCCACCTCGAAGACCCTGCAGGACATGGGCATCGAGGACGGTGGGCGACTCGGACCGCTCGTCCACAGCCTGAACACGATGTCGCAGGGCTTGGAGAAGAACCGCGATCACCTCGCCGCGCTGTATCAGGTGATGCCGGTAGCCGTTCGCCAATTCAACAACACGTTCGCGCAGGGACCCTACGGCGACATCTACATGCCGTGGCTGTTCCCGGACAACTGGCTGTGCCTGGCCGGCGCCGTCGAAGGGTGCGAGTAGATGCGAAGACTGTTCCGATGCCTCGCGCTGGTGATCGTCACCGGGATCGGCGGCGGCTGTTCCTCGATTCCGGTGTCGCTACGCCCAGGTGCCGTTCACCTCACCGCCGATTTCGAAGGCGCCGCAGGCCTTTTCGTCGGCAACGACGTCGCGGCGCTCGGTGTCCCGATCGGACGGGTCGACGCCATCACACCCAGAGGCGCGTTCGTCGAGGTCGCGATGACCATCGAGCCGGGAACCGAACTGCCCGCCGACGTCACGGCGGCGCTGATCTCCCCGCAGCTCATCACCAACCGCCACGTCGAGTTGACCCCGGCCCACACCGGCGACGGACCGACCCTGGCCGACGGCGCCCACATTCCCCTTTCCAGGACGAGGACCCCGGTCGAACTCGACCGTATCCTGCGCAACTTCGAACAGCTCGGCCAAGCGTTGAAGGGCGACAACACGAACGGCCCGATGGCCAGCCGGGTGTTGTTCCCGATGCTCGACGGCAACGGCGATCGAATCCGCGAGACCCTCGACGCGCTGGCGACGACATTCGACGTGACGCTGGCCAACCGCGACCAGATCTCGCGCACCATCGTCGAACTCAACGACCTCACCACGATGATCGCCGGAAACGACCAGACCGTGCGCGATTTCAGCGGTCGGCTCACCGAACTCGTCACCCTGCTCTCCGAACAGGCTCCAGGTTTGGCGGCGGTACTCACCCAGGTGAACGATTTCATCGCCAACACCTCCACCGTCCTGGCCGACAACCGCACCCCACTCACCGACGCGGTGAACCGGTTGGTCGCCATCACCGGTCAGATGCGGGAGAACGCCCGTGGACTCACCGAGATCATCGACGTGACGCCCCTGATGGCCGACAATTTCGCCCGCGCGGTCGACCCCGGCCAGCGGGCCCTGCGGCTGCACCTGCTCACCGACAAGTCATTGCTCGACAACGAAGCTCTCTCGCTGCTGTGCGCGCCGTTGGCCCTGCGCTCCGACGGCTGCCGGACCGGCAAACTCATGGATTTCGGCCCGGACTTCGGTCTGACCGCCGCACTGCTCGGGCTCACCGGATGAGCCGGACCGCCCGCCTCACCGTCGCCGCGCTCACCGCGATCGGCGTTTCCTCGTGCGCGGTCACCGTCGACAACGTGCCGCTGCCCCGCCCCGGCGTCGACGGACCTTCCTACCGCTTGCACGCGGTGTTCGACGACGCGCTCAACTTGCCCGAGCGAGCGCGGGTCAAGTCGAGCGGCAACGACATCGGGGTGGTGACCCGGATCGCGACGACGAACTTCCTCGCCGAGGTCGAACTCGAAGTTCGCCGCGACATCGCGCTTCCGCAGGGCACCCGCGCGGAACTGCGGCAACCGACTCCCCTTGGCGACATCCACGTCGCCATCGTGTTGCCCCAGCATCGCCCCGACGCCCCGCTCCTCACCGACGGTGACGTCATCGACCGCGAGCACACCTCGGCGGGTGCCTCGGTGGAGGAGCTGATGAGCGCGATGGCGATGCTGCTCGACGGCGGCGCGATGAATCAGGTCGCGCGCATCACCTCCGAGCTGAATGCCATCGTCGGCGGACGTGGTCCCCAGCTGTCGCATCTGCTCACCGAACTCACCGCCACGCTCACCGCGCTGAATCGGCGCACCGGGCAGATCGATGCGGTTCTGCACGGACTCGACGGGCTCACCACAACCCTGCGGACCCGCAAGGCCGAACTCGGTCAGGCCGCCGACACCTTCCCGGATCTGATCGGGGTGATCGCCGAGAACAACCGTGCCATCACCGATCTCACCACAAAGGTGTCGACGGTGACCACCGCGCTCGGCGACTTCACCTCAACCACCGGCCCGCAGTTCCTGAGCTTGTTCGACAGCGTGCAGGAATTGATGACCGGCTTCACCCGAATGGGAGACGACCTGGCCACCACATTGGACCGGCTCAACGCGGTGGCGCCGGTGGCGCGGGCATCCATGCGCGGATCGAGTCTCGCTGTCGCGGCGCGTATCTCGTATCTCGACCTCGGCGCCCTCACCGACACCGAGGGCAGCCGGTTGCCCGACGGCACCGACGTCACCGCCTTCGTCGGCAGCCTCGCCCAGGTGCTGGCGCGGGTACTCGGCCGCCTGCAAGGGGGTCACCGATGATCGGGTGGGCCGCTGCTGTTGTCGTCCGGTCGGCCCGCTGGGCGCACAGCCACAAGACCGCGGGGGCCATGATGGGTATGGTCGCCATGCTGGTGATCGGCTCGAGCTACATCGCCGTCGACGTGGTCGGCGTGCGACCGTTGCACACCACCTACACAGTGCACGTCCGGCTCGACAGTTCCGGCGGGCTGCTCCCGCACAGCAACGTCACTGTGCGCGGGGTCGAGGTCGGGTCGGTGCGCGCGATCCGCGTCGACGCGTCGGGCATCCTCGCGGAGATCGACATCGACAGTGCCACACGGATTCCCGTCGGCACGCCGGTGACGGTGGGTCGTCTGTCGGCCGCGGGCGAACAGTACCTCGATTTCCGGCCTGCCACCGGCGAGGCGCCCTACCTCGCCGACGGCGCGACCGTGCCCGCCGACCAGGTGAGCACGCCGGTGACGATCGACTCGTTCCTGGACAACACCGGCGCCCTCGTCGCCGGGATGAATCCGGGCCGGCTCACCGCGATCGTCGACGAACTCGACCGCGCGCTGCGTGGTGGCCCCGAGGTCCTGCGCAGGGTGATCAGCGGCCTGAGCCAGGCGACGGCCGGGCTCGCCGGCCTGCTGCCCCAGACCACCGAACTCATCCGCAACCTGAGCGTCATCGCCGACACCACCGCACATGCCCAGCCCGACCTCACCACCCTGGTTCGGGGTTCGAGCGCGCTGTTCGACCAGATGAACGCCGCCGACCACGAAGTGCGCGAACTGCTCGAACAGGGACCGGGTCGGCTCGCCACCCTCGACGGTGTTCTCACCGAGACCGGCGACCCGCTGACCAGCCTGATCACCAATTTCGTTGCCATCACCCGCGCGGCCCGCCTGCGCACACCCGCCATGACGGCATTGTTCCCCGCTTTGCGCACCGCGGTGATCGCGCTGGGAATCTCCGCCCACGACAACGCCTTTCACACCATGGCCGACATCTGGCCACGCCCCACCTGTGAGTACGAGACCATCCCGGTCTCCCCCGTCGAGATCTCCGACGGACGCGGCCGGCTCTACAACTACTGCGTCACCGACCACCCCGAGCTGCAGATCCGCGGGTCGGCCAACGCGCCGCGCCCCGCCGGACCGGACAACGGCGCGGGCCCACCACCCGGAGTCACCGGCGACGAGTTGTCCGTCCCGTTGCCCGCCAACTGACTCCTACCCACTCAGAGGACCTTTCATGACGACCGAACCCGACAACCCACTCGCCGACGATCCGAGTCCGGAGAGCACCGATCCGGTGACCGAGTCCCGACGAAACAGCCTGCGCCGCATACTGGTTCCCGCAGCCGCGGTCACCACGATCAGCGCCGTCGCGGTCGCGGCGTTCCTCGCCGTGGACAACCACCGGATCCGCGCCCGCGAGCAGGCCCGGGACGCCGCGCTGCAGGCCGCCTGTGCCTACGCCCCCACCCTCGCCCGCTACGACGCCAAGGACCTCGACACCTATTTCGCCGCGGTGCTGGCGGGCGCCACCGGCGACTGGCGCACCGAATTCGACGCGACCAGCAAGGATCTGCGTGAGGTTCTCGTCCAGGGTCAGGTCGTCTCCACCGTCGGCAGCGTCACCTGTGCCATCGAATCCGCCGACGAGACCACGGCGCGGGCCGTAGCCGTCATCAATCAGACCATCACCAGCCTCGGCACCCGAGGCACACCCGCTCCCGGCCAGCTCTCGGTGAACATGTCGCTACGCAAGGACACCGACCGCTGGTTGGTCAGCGAAGTCAGTACTCCGATACTCACCCGATGAAGGAGGGCCACATGGCCTCGTTACGAACCTGGATTTCACTGCCGAAGGTGGAACCCGCCGAGGATTACGGCTTTTTCGGACCCGATTCCGTCGCATGGCGGGTGTGGAGTTATCCGACCGGATTGACGATCGGTTTCCAACGCGCGGTCGTCATCGAGGAACTCGATCCGAGCCTCATCGCGGCCGTCGACGCGACAAGCGCGATCTACACCCGCCCGCGCACTCGTTATGATCGCACGCTGCGCTATTTCGCCATGGTGATGTTCGCCGACAGTCGGTCGACGGTCAGCGCCGCCGATATCCTGGTCAAGATCCATTCCAAGGCCGTCGGGATCGATCCGGTGACCGGTCGACAGTACGACGCCAACGATCCGGATTCGCAACTGTGGATCCACCTGACCGCGTGGCATTCGCTCCTGATCGCCTACGAGAAGTTCGGCCCCGGCCGGCTCAGCGCGGCCGATGAATCGCAGTATTGGCACGAGTGCGCCCGTGCCGCGGAATTGCAGACCTGCGACCCGGCCGATATTCCCCGCACTCGCGAGGGCGTGGCCCAGTATTTCGACCGGATGCGCCCTCAGCTGATCGGATCCGACATCGCGAAGAAAGCGATGAATCATCTGCTCGACGCCGAGGTGATGCTGCCGCCCATGCCGATGTTGCTGCGGCCGATGTTCAAGGTCGTGGCGGCCTTCCTGCGACGCGGCACGCTGGCGACGATGCCGCGCTGGATGCGCGAGATGGCGGGCTTGCCGACCGGGCGGGTTCTCGACGCCCTCGTTGTGCCCTGGCTGAGCGCGGCGATGACCCTGGTCAGTTTCAACGCCCGGCTCGAACTGCTTCTGCTGCAACTCATCTCGCCGACGACGGTACCGGTGGCCGCGCCGATGCTGCTCGGCATACCGCCGAAGAACCCCGTGACGACCACACCACGGCAAGCCCAGCGCAAGTACGGATACGACATCCCCGCCCGAGCCCACCACACACTGCGCCAGAAGCAACGCGATCGCGTGTTGAGCAGGGGGCTACCGCCCTCGGAGGAAGGGCTCATCGAATCGCAGCCGATCCTCGGCGACATGGCCTGAACGAAGGAGATCACTCGTGTTCACGAAACTCATGGAACGCCGACTCAGTATCCGTCAGATGATGTATCTGGCCCTCGCCGGTGGCATTCCCTATGTTGCGATCGGGCTGGTCTGGTTGCTCGCGCATCGAGACCACCTCGGCGAGCTGTCCGGGCTCGACCGATTCTTCTCGATCCTCGGCCAGGTCATCGCCTGGCCGGTACTGCTCGTCGCCGACGTCGACCTGCGGTAGAAATCCGCGGCATCACCGCGACTCCGCGCCGGGCTCCTGCGGCAATGTCCGCACCATGGAACGGACCGTGGCGCGCAGCCGTTCGGGCGGAAAACGTTGCGGGTCGGACAGCACCATCCTGCCGAGCACCTCCGTGAAACCGAGCATGACGTGGGCGATCAGTTCCACATCGGCATCGTGAGGTCCGCCGCGCACGGCGAAGCCGGCGTTCAGCAGGTCTACGCACTGGTCGAGCAATTTGTCGCGGGCGGCACCGAGCAGTTCCCGGTAATCGGCCGGTGCCCCGTCGCTGTGCATGAGAATCAGGCGCCAGCGCGTCGGCGCCGCGGCCACCGATTCGAGAAAAGCCATCACCGCCCCGACATACTCGCGGTCGGGATCGGAGCCACGCAGATCACCCGGCATCGCCGCGAAAACCTGCGCCATCCCCCGGGAGTGTTCCCGGTGCAGCAGGTGGGCGACCAGCTCCGGCGCCGTCGGAAACATCGCGTACAGCACCGGTTTGGCGACGCCCGCTTCCTTGGCGACCGCCTGCATGGTCAGATTCGCAATACCTTCGCTACCGACCACCCGCAGCGCGGCGTCGAGCAGCTGCGTTCGACGCTCGTCCGGCGGCAGCCGAGGGCCGTTGCGGCGCTTCGGACGAACCTCGGATCTGCTGGCACTCACCAGACCATCATCCCCCACGCACAGTCGCGCGGTGGCGTCAGCGCGCTGCCGGTACCGCGGCCGCGAGCTGGTTGCCGACGTCCAAAGCCAGGCCGAAGATATCGGCCGGAAGTGTGCGGCCCTGACACATGGCGATGGTGCAGCCGGCGTAGGCGCCGGTGCCGAGCAGGATCGCCGACAGGTTCTGCGCGTCGAGCAGCAGCGCGCGTTCCTCCGGTGTCGCGCCGGTCCGATGGATCGGGTCGGGCGCGATGTTCGGGTCGTCGAGGGGTTCCGGCTGGTTCTCGATGGCGGCGACGATCCGGTGGAACAGCATTCGGTTGTCGGGATTGCTTGTGCCGGTGAGGAATCCGGTGAGATTGTTCGGGTCGATGGTCGCGGGCACGCCGAGCCGGACGATCACCAGGTCACGACTGGGAATCACCACGGCCAACTGGCCGAGGGCACCGGAGAAGGCGATCGCGTCGTGCGGGAGACCGGGAAACAGGCGATGGTTGTAGTGGGCGGGCACCGGCACGTTCACCCCGCGGAAGGTCTCCCCCGCGTTCAGCCACAGCAGGAAGCCGTACCCGCCGTTGGCCTCGGTCGGCGTGGCGGCCTGGCGCAGGTAGTCGGCGTCGATCAGCCGGTTGCCCGCCCATTCACCCTGTTGCAGAACGAGCCGGGCGATTCGGGCCAGGTCGGCGGGGCGCATGGCCAGACCACCGGCGACAGCGGTCGTGGCGTCGCGATCACGCAGCCACACCCAGTGATCGCGGGGAATGCTCAACGGGCCCATCAGTTCTCGCTGCACGAAGTCCTGATAGTCCAGGCCGGTGGTGATCTCGATGATGCGTGGGAGCAGGCCGAGCACCGCCTGCGCGTACTGGAAGGTGGTGCCCGGTTCGTAGTCGATCGGGGCGGCCAGGATTCGGTCGACGGTGCTGGTGGCGATCGACGCGACGTCGGCGGGCCAGGAGAAGTGCAGGCCGGTGGTCTGGGTGAGGACCTGGCGCACCGTGATCCGCGCGTGCGCGGGGTCGGCCATGGGGAAGAACCTGCCGATGGGGTCGTCGAGCCCGAAGTGACCGAGGGTCACCGCCCGGCCGACCGCGACGGCGGTGACCCCTTTGCTCGCACTGAACAGCGGCATCGGCAGGTCACCGGTCGGCGCGTGGTCGGCCACCAGGCAGCCGTGCCGGTAGACCTGGATGGCGTGGGCCTTCGCACCGATGCCGAAATCGATCGCGGCGGCCAGCGCGGCCTCGTCCATGCCGACCTCGGCGGCCGCGCGCCGTTCGGGTGCGGCACCGGGCGCGGCCTCGACGCACCGGGTCTGCGCGTGCGCGGCCGGTGGCTGGATCACCGCGGGACTCAGCGCGAGCGCGGTGGTGAGCACGACCGTGCCCAATCGGGACGACATGAACAAGACCTCCAGGGGTGGCGCGGGCCTGCGGGCCTGCCGTCGATCGATGGGTCAGACCCGGGCGGCGACGAAGGCCGCGGCCTCGCCGGCGTACCGCTTGTACTGCAGGTGGACGTTCCAGTCCGTGCCCTGTGGGTCGCACACCGGGTCGTTGTCGTTGCACACGTCGTAGGTGCGGTCGGCGTACACGCCGGTGACCGCACGGCCCACCCCGCGAATAGGGTTGCCGAACAACAGGATCGCCGCGATCCTCGGCGCCAGTTCGGCGGGCAGCGTGGCCACGATCGGCCCGCCGACCCGGGCGCCCTCGCTGCTGATCCCGATCGAGTTGTCCACCACGTTGGCGCCCTGGGAGTAGCCGACGAGCACGAACTTCTGATCCGGGCAGGCCGCCGCCCGTTCGACCACATGATCGACCAGGTCGCGGTTGCCCGCCTGCACGGACGCGGGCTGTTCGTGGCTCGCCGGGTACTGCACCCGATAGGCGTTCGTCGATCGCGCCAGGGCGTCGTCGATGGCCGCGTACACGGGGTTGCCGACCACGGTGCCCAGTTTGTACCGGCTCCACACCCCACCGGGTTCGTTGGTTCCGCGGGCTGCGACGACGTGGACGTCGACACAGCCCGCCGCCTGGGCGGCGGCGGGCGCGGCCACGCCGGTGACGGTGCCCGCCAGTACGGCGGCGGAAAGTGCCAGGCCCAGGCGGGCGCGGATTTCGATCACGGTTCGTCCTTCGCATCGGTCGTCGATGGCCGAGAGCGTATGCGGGCGGACCGGCGCCGATCGGCGCACGGCACGCGCTTTTGGCACGGTTCACACCGAACGCGACGATAGAGCCGCCGTTCGCCCACCGATTCCCAGGGCCGCCGGTTCAGCTGCAGCAGTTGGGGTCGAGCACCGTGCACAGCGCCGACAGCGCCTCGCGGCGCGCCCGATGGAAGGTGTTCATCCCGCGCCGCTCGGATTCGACGAGGCCGGCCTTGCGCAACTGCCCGAGGTGATGCGAGACGGTCGACTCACTGAGCTCGACGGCAGCGGCCAGGTCACCACCATTGCTCTCCCCTGCCGGAGTGGTGAGCAGCAATGACAGCAGTTTCACCCGGACCGGGTCGGCGATGGCTTTGAGCCGCAACGCCACCTCCAGCGCGGCGGCATCGTCGACCGGTGCCGCCGCCACGGGTGCGCAGCAGACGGGAGCGGACATATCGATCACGGGTAGCGCCTTGGGCATGTCGACGACTCTACGCTCGGTATTGACATATGTCGAAAAGGTGAGCACACTCGAGCTCGCAAGTTCTTCGACATATGTCTCACAAGTGGAGGTTCGATCATGTCCCGAATTCAGCTGGCCCTCAATGTCGACGATCTCGACCAGGCCGTGCGTTTCTACTCGACCCTGTTCGCCACCGAGCCGGCCAAGCGCAAGCCCGGCTACGCCAATTTCGCCGTCACCGACCCGCCGCTCAAGCTGGTGCTGATCGAGAACGCAGGCAAGGGCGGCAGCCTCAACCACCTCGGCGTGGAGGTCGAGTCGTCCGAGCAGGTTCACGGCGAGATCGCGCGCCTGTCGCAGGCGGGGTTGTTCACCGAGGAGCAGATCGCGACGACCTGTTGCTTCGCCACCCAGGACAAGGTGTGGGTGAGCGCGCCCGACGCCGAGCGGTGGGAGGTCTACACCGTGCTGGCCGACAGCGAAACCTTCGGCAGCGCACCGCAACTCGTCGAAGTGGAGCAGGGCGACGCATGCTGCGGCACCGCAGCGGAGGCCGAGACGGAAGGCGCCTGCTGCGGCACCGAGGCCAAGCAGAAGGCGGTGGCGTCGGGCGCGAGTTGCTGCAGCTGACAAGTCGGCCCGGCGCGGGAATCGCTGCGCCGGGCCAGAACTCGACATTTCTCCGAGTTGACGCTCCCGAAAGAGTGAGTGTACAGTCACTCACATGAGCAAGAGCGGAGCAACACTCTCCCGATCCGACATCCGCCGCGATGCCGTGGTCGATGCCGCGATCGTCGAGTTCGCCCGCACCGGCTACCACGGCACCCCGATCAGCACGGTCGCGGCGACGGCACAGATCTCACCGGCCTACGTATTCAAGCTGTTCCCCGGCAAGGTCGCCCTGTTCGTCGCCGCGCTCGAGCGATGCTTCGACCGGATCGCTGCGGCCATGTCGACCGGTGCGGCACAGTCCGCCGGCGACAGCCCCGAGCAGATCCTCTACGACATGGGCGGCGCGTATGCGCAGCTGATCAGCGACCGGAGCCTGCTCATGCTGCAGGTCCACGCCCAATCGGTGGCCGATGTGCCCGAGATCGGCGCGGCGATGCGCGCCGGGCTCGCCCGGATCACCGAACTCGCCAAACACCGCTCCGGCGCCGCGGACGAACACGTCCAGCGATTCATCGCCTTCGGCCAACTCTGCCACCTCATCACCACTCTCGGCCTCGACGGCGACGACAGCCCGTGGGCGAGGATCGTCACCGCGGGCATCCGGCACCCGGACGCCGGCTGACCAACCGATGCCCCCTTGCGGGGCATTTTTTCGACCCATCGAGTGATTGACCAGTCACACACTAGGAGAATCATGTCTGTCATCGCCACCGAAATCGTCCTGCCCGACCGGGTGGAGCCCGAAGGACTGCTCGTGACCCGGCGTCCGTTGCCCGCCCCCGGTCCCGGCCAGGCCGTGGTCGCCGTCGCGGCGAGCGGTGTCTCGTTCGCCGAGCAGCAGATGCGGCGCGGCAAGTACTACGACCAGCCGTCCTTCCCCTTCGTTCCCGGCTACGACCTGGTCGGTACCGTCCTCGCGGTCGGTGCCGGCGTCGACGCGGACATGGTCGGCAAGCGGGTGGCCGCGCTGACCAAGATCGGCGGGTGGAGCAGTCACGCCCTGCTCGACGCCGCAGATCTCGTCGCGGTGCCCGACGGGCTCGCTGCCGAGGCTGCGGAAACCTTTGTCGTCAACGGCATCACGGCCTGGCAGATGTTGTTCCGCATCACGAAAGCGCACACCGGACAGACTGTGCTGGTGCACGGCGCCAACGGGGGCGTCGGCTCGACGCTGGTGCAGCTGGCCCGCGCCGAGGGCATTCAGGTCATCGGCACGTCTTCGGCGCGTCATGCCGAGGCGTTGCGTGCGCTCGGCGCCACCTGGGTGGACTATCGCGGCGATGTGGGTCAGCAGGTCCGGGCGCTGGCACCCGGCGGCGTGGACGCGGTGTTCGACCACATCGGCGGCCCGGGGATCGCGGATTCGTTCGCGCTGCTCGCGCCCGGTGGCACCCTGGTGTCCTATGGCACCGCGTCGACCAAGGACGACGCGGGCAATTCGCGGCTTCCGGTTCTGCGGTTGCTGGTCCGGTTGCTGGTGTGGAACGCGTTACCCAACAAGCGCAATGCGCATTTCTTCAATCTGTGGGCGGGTAAGCGCGATCTGCCGCGTTTCCGTGCCCGCATCGCCGAGGATCTGACGGCCGTTTTCGATCTCGCCGCGCGCGGTGTGCTGCGCGCACAGGTCGGTGCGCGCGTGCCGCTGTCGGAGGCGGGGCGAGCGATGCGGCTCGCCGAATCTCGCACCGTCGTCGGCAAAGTCGTGCTGGTCGCCGACACCGAGTCCTGAATCCCCCAACTGATCCTGGAGAAATCGCGATGTCCGCTCTGCGTGTTCTGCTCGACAACCGTCCGTCCTACCTCAGTTTCGGTGCCGCGTGGCTGCTCGGGCACGGCGCTTACGCCGTGTCCCACGGTGATTCGCCGCTTGTTCGACTGCCCGCCGTTGTGCCGGGCGCACTGCTGGTCGGTGGCCTGCTGATCGCGATGGTGGTGACCAGTGTAGTCACGATGCGCGCCAAGCGGGGTGCCACCGGGGCCGAGGCGGTGGTCGGCAATCTGCTGGCCGCGTCGTGGCTGGTGGGTTTCGGAGCACTGTTCTTCGTCATCACGGCACTGAGTTCGGCTCTGGCCGACGAGAACTTGCGAATGCTGTTGTGGCCCACGGGGTCTGGTCTGGTGGTCGGCCTGCTGTACCTCGCCGGTGGTGCCGCTTACCGTGACGTGCTGCAGTACGCCCTCGGTGCGTGGCTGGCGTTGACGTCCTCGGCGGCGCTGTTCCTGACGGGTGCGAGCCCGTACTGGGTGCTGGCGCTGGCCGGTGGTGGCAGTTATCTGGTCGCGGCCGCGCTCGAACCTCGTCGCCGCGCAGTCGCCGCCTGAATCAGCGTCCGCCGTCGTCGAGCCCGGCTCGGCGGCGGTTCGCTGTGTTTCCCTTCCCCTTCTCACTGTATACACAATCGCGGCCGTTCATGAGACATCGGAAAGTAGTCCATAATCGCTCGCGTACTGCTGAAATCGCAGGTGAGGAGCGGGTTTATGGGTGTTGTTCTCGAGTTCGGGCAGATCGACCGGTCACAGGTGGGAATCGTCGGGGGCAAGGGTGCGAACCTGGGTGAGCTGGCGCGCATCGAGGGGGTGCGGGTGCCCGACGGGTTCTGTGTGACGACCGAGGCATTCGATCGGGCGCTCGCAGGCGCGTCGGCAGTCCGGGAACGGATCGGCGAACTGGCGGCCCTTTCCCCGGACGACCGGGCGGGGATCGCCGCGGCAAGTGCGGCGATCCGCGGGGATATCGAGGAATTGCCGGTGCCCGAGGACGTGGCGGCCGAGATCGTCGCCGCGCATGCCCGGCTCGGCACCGACGCCGCGTACGCGGTGCGTTCCAGCGCCACGGCCGAGGATCTGCCGACCGCGTCGTTCGCCGGCCAGCAGGACACATACCTGAATGTGATCGGCGCGGCGGAGGTGCTCGATCATGTCCGCCGGTGCTGGGCGTCGCTGTTCACCGACCGGGCGGTGACCTACCGCCTGCGAAACGGGTTCGACAGCAGCATGATCCGGATGGCTGTCGTGGTGCAGCGGATGGTCTTTCCGCGTGCGTCGGGCATTCTGATGACGGCCGACCCGGTGACGTCGGATCGGACCGTTGTCTCCATCGACGCCGGTTTCGGTCTCGGTGAAGCACTGGTATCCGGTCTGGTGAACGCCGACGTGTACAAGGTGCGCGACGGGGAGATCAGCAAGACCATCGCCACCAAGAAGATCGCCGTCGAACCGGTGGGCTCGGGCGGCACCGAGGTGCGCGACATCGACGAGGATCGCCGCAACGAACCCGTCCTCTCGGATTCCGAGGTGCTGCGACTGGCCGAATTGGGTCGGCGCATCGAGGCGCATTTCGGCTCGCCGCAGGACATCGAGTGGTGTCTCGACGACGAGATCCGGCTCGTGCAGAGCAGGCCGATCACCACCCTGTTCCCGATTCCCGAGGCGGCCGACGACGCCCACCGCGTGTATGTGTCGGTGGGTCATCAGCAGATGATGACCGACGCCATGAAACCACTCGGGATTTCACTGTGGCAGCTCACCAGTCACGCGGCGATGCGGGACGCGGGCGGGCGATTGTTCGTCGATGTCACCGAGCGATTGGCCTCGCCGACGGGCGGTCCCGCGCTGGCCGAGGCGCTCGGGAAGTCCGATCCGCTGATGGGCGACGCACTGCGCACTGTCCTCGAGCGCGGCTTCGTTCCGGTTGTGCCGCAGACTGATTCGGTGGCGATGCCACCCGCACCCGCCCCGATCGACACCGACTCGGCGATGGTCGACGAACTGGTCGCCGACTGCGAGGCCTCGCTCGCCGTGCTGAAACGCGAGATCGCTCCCCTGTCCGGGTCGGCCCTGCTCGATTTCATCCACGCCGACATCGCGGAATTGCGGCGAGTGTTGTTCTCCCCGCGTGGGTTGCAGATCATCACGGCCGCCATGGAGGCGACCGAATGGCTCAACGACCGCCTGGGCGAATGGCTCGGCGAGAAGAACGCCGCCGATGCGCTCACCCAGTCGGTGCCGGGCAATGTGACCTCGGAAATGGGGTTGGCGTTGCTCGATGTCGCCGATGCCATCCGCCCGCATCCGCAGGTGATCGAGTATCTGCGGGCGGTCGAGGAGAACGGCACGAACGATTTCCTCGGTGAACTCGAGCAGCGTTCGGGCGGGCCTGCGGCGCGGGTCGCGATCACCGAATTCCTCGACAGATACGGCATGCGGTGCGTCGGCGAAATCGACATCACCCGGACACGGTGGAGCGAGGACCCGACCACTCTCGTGCCGACCATCCTCGGCAATGTCCGCAACTTCGGAACCGGCGCGGGCACAGAGCGTTTCGAGGACGGGTTGCGTGACGCCGAAGCGCAGCGGGCACGGATCCTGCGGGAGTTGCGTGCGCTGCCGGACGGGGAGAGCAAGGCCGCCGAAACCGAGCGGATGATCGACCGGGTCCGCACCTTCGCCGGTTACCGGGAGTACCCGAAGTACGGCATGGTCAGCCGCTATTTCGTCTACAAGCAGGCTCTGCTGCGTGAGGCCGAGCGACTCGTGGCGGCCGGTGTACTCCAGGAACCCGACGACATCTACTTCCTGCGATTCGACGAATTGCGTGAGGTGGTGCGCGTCCAGCATGCGGACCAGGACCTCGTCGCCCAGCGCAGAGACGCGTTCGATACCTTCCGGACACTCAGTGCGCCAAGGGTTCTCACGTCCGACGGTGAGGCGGTGACCGGCGCCTATCGACGCGAAGACCTGCCCGAGGGCGCCCTGCCGGGCATGGCGGTCTCGGCGGGAACGATCGAAGGTCGGGCCCGGGTGGTCCTCGACATCGGTCAGGCCGATCTGGAAGCGGGCGACATTCTCGTCACCGCCTACACCGACCCCAGCTGGACACCGCTGTTCGTCGGCATCGCCGGTCTGGTCACCGAAGTGGGCGGCCTGATGACCCACGGCGCGGTCATCGCCCGCGAGTACGGGCTGCCCGCCGTCGTCGGTGTGGAACACGCGACCGACCTGATCCGCGACGGGCAGCGCATCCGGGTGAACGGCGCCGACGGCTATGTCGAGATCCTGACCTAGCCGTCGGCGAGACGCACATTCTCGGCCGCCGCGGTGACGTGCAGACCGTCGGCGGCCGGGGTGATCGCGGTGATGCGTGCCCCGAGCGGCAGGCTGTGCAAGGGAACGACGAAGGTCAGGCTCCGCTGGATCAGCCCGAGGGAAATCGTCGGACCCCCTGCCGCGTGGCGCACGGACACGGGCGTCACCTCGATGCCGTCGGTGGTCGGTGCGACGGTGACGATGACCGTGGCGGGCACCATGATCCCGGCCACCGGGAACCGGCCCGCCGCGCTCAAACCGTCCGATCCGAATTCGATGGAGTCCACATCGTCGGGAGCGAACCCTCGCACGACGTCGTAGGGAACGACAGCCGTCGCCGTCGCCGTGGACGCCACCAGGTTCGAGGTCCGGTTGCCGAGCACATCACCCAGCGGTGCGGACACATCGCGCAGGGAGACATCGAGATCGCGCACGGTGATGTCGTTGCCCGTCCAGTCGCCTACCCCGATGTCGATGATCGGGTACCGGCCGTCGAGCGCCTGGGTGAGGAACGGGAAACCGGGGATGTCGACATCGGGCTGTCGCGTGAGCTGGTATTCGGCGGCGATCTGGCGTCCGATCGCGTTCTGTGCCAACGCGAGCGCGACCCGGTCGCCGACGACCAGCGCGATGGCCGCCACGATCAGCAAGGTCAGCATCGTGCGCACGCTCAATCCCTTCGCCGCACCCGTGTGGGCAGTGGTCGCCCATGCTACGGCGCGGGCGCCGGTTCGTCCGGCCCGATTGGACCGCGACACAGTGGGTATTGCCGTCCACACGCAGTCCATCGGAGGGAAGGATCGACCATGGCGTACCCCGCCCACCAACGTTCCCCCATGTCGCGCCGCACCGGGCGCGAATTCCCCGACCACGCCCGAACCACCCGCAGCCACGCCGGTGAAGGCCTGGAGGACGGGTACAACTTCCCCGGCATCATCCTGTGCGCGATGGCCGTTATCGCTCTCGGCCTGTGCCTGACGGCCGCCGGCTACGGCTTCGCGGGCTGGGGTGCCATCGCCGCCGTGGCCGCCGCGACGCTGGCCGTCGCCGGTGTCGCCTGGTTGCTGCTGGAACACCGACGCGTGAAGTCCAAGGAAGGCCTGAATCTCACCGATCAACGCGGTCACTAGCCGAGCCGCGCTCGACGCCTCCGGCCTGGGTCAGGTCGGGGGCGTTTTCCTGTGCGGCCCGCGCGACGCTCGGGGGTAGCGTCGGCGTCATGGCCGACGACCACCAGATGGGCAGCGGTTCGGACACGATCCACGACGAGCACCACGACATGTCTTCGGGGCATCATCACGGCGACCACGTGGCCATGTTCCGGCGGTTGTTCTGGGTGATGCTGGCCTTGGCCGTGCCGGTGGTCGCCGCCGACATGATGTTCGCCGAACTCGTCGGTTACACCGTGCCGAGGGGGTTGCGGTGGGTGTCGCCGGTGCTCGGCACCGTCATGTATTTCTGGGGCGGTCGGCCGTTCCTCACCGGCGCCGTCGACGAGATCCGGGCGCGCAAACCCGCCATGATGCTGCTGATCTCGCTGGCCATCACCGTGGCCTTCCTCGCGTCCTGGGGCTCGACGCTCGGCGTGCTGCACCACGAGCTCGACTACTGGTGGGAACTGGCGCTGCTGATCGTGATCATGCTGCTCGGTCACTGGATCGAGATGCGCTCGCTCGGTCAGGCCTCGAGCGCGCTGGAATCGCTGGCGGCACTGCTGCCCGACGAGGCCGAACGCGTCGCCGACGACGGGTCGACCGACACCGTCCGGGTCGATGAACTGCGCACCGGTGACCGCGTCGTCGTGCGACCGGGCAGTCGGGTGCCCGCCGACGGGCTCGTCGAGTCGGGCAGCGCCGATGTCGACGAGTCCATGATCACCGGCGAATCCCGGCCCGTGCGCCGTGCACCGGGCGACAAGGTCGTCGCGGGTACGGTCACCACCGATTCGGCACTGCGGGTCCGTGTCACCGCCGTCGGTGCCGATACCGCCCTCGCCGGCATCCAGCGGCTGGTCGCCGAAGCCCAGAATTCCTCCTCACGCGCCCAGGTACTCGCCGACCGGGCGGCGGGCTGGCTGTTCTGGTTCGCCGCCGGGTCTGCCGCGATCACGGCCGTCGTCTGGCTCGCCCTCGGCCGGCCCGAGGATGCCGTCACCCGGACCATCACCGTGCTGGTCATCGCGTGCCCGCACGCCCTCGGCCTGGCGATTCCGCTCGTGGTGTCGATCGCCACCGAACGCGCCGCGAAAGCCGGCGTGCTCATCACCGATCGCCGTGCGCTCGAAGCGATGCGCACCGTCGATGCGATCCTGTTCGACAAGACCGGCACCCTCACGCGTGGCGCGCCTGCCGTCGTCGGTACCACCGCCACCCGGTCGGGTCTCGCGGACGACGAAGTTCTCGCCCTGGCCGCGGCCGCCGAATCCGAGAGTGAGCATCCACTCGGACGCGCCATCGTCGACACCGCGACCGAACGCGGCATCCACGTGCCAACCGCTACGGAGTTCACCGCCCACAACGGTGTGGGTGTGCGTGCGACGGTCGACGGTTCGACGATCGAGGTCGGCGGTCCCGCCCTGCTGCACCGCCACCACCTCGAGCCCGCCGAGACCGCCGCCCGCTGGTCCGCGCAGGGGTCAACGGTGCTGCACGTACTGCGCGACGGCGAGCTGATCGGTGCGCTCGCCCTGGCCGACGAGGTGCGCCCCGAATCCGCGCAGGCGATCCAGGCGCTGCATCGCCGGGGCATCCACGTCGCCATGATCACCGGTGATGCCGAACCGGTGGCGCGCGCTGTCGCCGAGCAGCTCGATATCGACCAGGTCTTCGCCGGGGTCCTGCCGAAGGACAAGGGCGACAAAGTGCGTTCGCTGCAGGAAGCCGGCCACACCGTGGCCATGGTCGGTGACGGTGTCAACGACGCGCCCGCCCTCGCGCAGGCAGATGTCGGTATCGCGATCGGCGCGGGCACCGACGTGGCCATCGCCTCCGCGGGTGTGGTCCTGGCCTCCGACGACCCGCGCGCGGTGGTCTCGGTGATCGAGCTGTCGCAGGCCACCTACCGCAAGATGATCCAGAATCTGGTGTGGGCGGCGGGGTACAACATCATCGCCGTGCCGCTGGCCGCCGGTGTGCTCGCGCCGTGGGGCATCACCATGCCGATGGAGGTCGGGGCGCTGCTCATGTCGGCCTCCACGATCGTGGTCGCGCTGAACGCTCAGCTGTTGCGGCGCATCGACCTCGACCCGGCCACCGTGGTGCGGGAGTGAGCACTCATCCGATGGCGAAGGCGACGAAGAATCCGGCCGCTGTCGCCATTCCGACCCACCAGCCGCCCTCCCGATAGGCCTCCGGCACAAGGGAATCGGCGAGCATCGCGATCGTCGCACCGCCCGCGAACGCCTGCACCGCGCTGATGGCGGTGCCGGAGATGGTGTCGGCCAGCGCGTTGCCGAGCACGGTGACCCCGACGAGGACGGCCGAGGTGACCGCCCACAGGCCGAACGTGCGGCCCGGTGAGAATCCGTGCTGGTCACGCAGGAACGCGACCGCGCTCACCGCTTCGGGCACGTTGCCCACCGCGATGGCGACCAGCAGCACCAGTCCCCCGCCCCCGACCAACGACACACCGAGCGCCATGTTCTCGGGAATTCCGTCGAGCACCGTGCCGAGCAACAGCGCCCACCCGATCGCGGCCCCGCCCAGCTTGTTCTCGATCAGATGGTCGGCGACCACATACATCCCGGCGCCCGCGAACAGCGCGATTCCCGCGATCACCGCCCCGTCGCGCCGGAACGCGGGCGCGAACAACTCCTCCGATACCGCCGCGATCATCGTTCCCGCCCCGAACGCCATCAGGGTCGCCAGCACCGGCCGGGGCAGCGTCCACCGCACCCCGATCGCCACCCCGATCATCAGCGGAACCACGGTCCCCAGCCCGTAGAGCAGCGCAGTCAGCATGCGCAGAGCCTATCGAGACAGTGGCCGCCGACGGGGTTCATGGCGCGTGGCGCGTTAGGCGAGGACACTTGGGACAAACGCGCCGATGCTGTCGAGGAGGACTGGTTATGGCGGATGACAGACCATTCGATGCCGATGATTTCGAACGGGTGCTGCGTGGGGCGAGCGATGAGATCCGCGGATTGATCGGGAAGGCAGGAGGATTTCTGGATCAGTCGGTGCTGAATTCGCTGTTCGGGCAGTTCACCGGGCCCCAGCAGGCATCCGAGCCCGAGACCACCGGGGATACCGGAGGCGGGGTGTGGGCGATCTACACCATCGACGAGGACGGGCAGGCACGGGTGGATCAGGTGTTCCCGAGTGAGCTCGAGGCTTTGCGGGCGCATCGCGACAACACCGATGAGCATCGTCGCGTGCGATTTCTGCCCTACGGGGTTCCGGTCAGCGTGCTCGACGCGCCCTGACGTTACTCGGTTCCCTTGCCGCCCTTACCTTTTCCCTTGCCTTTGCCTTTGCCTTTACCTTTCCCCTTGCTCTCACCTTTACCGCCGGTGTCCTTCTCCTCCTCGACGACGGTCCCCTCGCCCTGGGCGGACACGACCGGGGGCTGAACGGGTTGGACAGGATCGGCGCCGGCCGCACCGCCTGTCAGCAGGACGGTGAGAACTCCGACCGCCGCGGCGGTGGCGAAAGTGTGAGTCGACAACGTGAGCCCCTTCTCGTGGTGGAAAGTGCTACCTGGTGCACCAGGTCAGGAATGGTTGCGCAGGATCTCGACGATGGCGGTCTGGCCGAGCCGCTCCGCGTTCTCGAGCACCGTGCGGCCCTCGGCGTCGCGGATGTTCGGGTCGGCCCCCGCATCGAGGAGAGCGGTGACCGTGTCCTGGTATTTCTGGGAGCCGTCGCCGTAGATCACGGCTTCCTGCAGGGCCGTCCAGCGGGGCGTGTTCACGTGGTCGACGTCGACCCCCGCCTCGATCAGGATCCGCACGGTCGAGACGAATCCGTGCTCGGCGGCCGGGATCAGCGCGGTGCCGCCGTATCGGTTCAGGCTGCGCACGTCGGCGCCGTGGGCGAGCGTCATCGTCAGGATCTCGTCGTAGCCTTCGGCACCCGCGTACAGGTAGGCCGAATCCTGCATGTCGTCCTTGGCGTCGACGTCGGCACCCGCGTCGATCAGGACTCGTGCCGCGGCGGTGGCCTGGTTCTTCACGGCCGTCACCAGCGGCGTGCGGCCTTGGTCGTCGCGCGCTTCCAGGGGTGCGCCGCGATCGAGCAGTTCGCGCACGCGAACCCCGTCGTCGGCGGCCGCGGCCTCGTGCAGCGGTCCGGCGAGCGCGGGATCCGACGGTGCCGACGTCGGCGCGCCGGGCGTGCCCGAAGCAGCCGGTGTGGTGGTCGTCTGTGTGGTCGACGGCGCCCCGGACTCGGTGGGCGAGTCGGTCGAGCACGCGGCGGTGGACAGCACCGCCGTACCGGCGAGCGCCAGCACAGCCATGCGGATCGAGGTGATCACGTGGCGCCTCCTTTGCCGAGCATCCGATACATCGGCGAGCCGACCTGCTCCGGCCCCGGTGGACAGGCTCGCCGGTCGAGTTCACGCCCCTGACCACCCACGATGGCTACGCTCGACGCTACGTCGACCGACGCGATATGAGCCATCAGCGGAAAGGTTACCCTCACGCCCACCGACCACCCCGAACCGCAGCGGTAGTCCAGACAATCTGGACACATGCTTGTACCCCGGTGGCCCCGGCTGCCACAATTGCTCAGCGGTTGCCGAGGTTTCTCCCTGATACCGAAGGGGTAGTTCATGTGGCCGAATGCGAGATTTGCCGATCTGCCGAAGAAGCGTGGTCGGCATCGGAAGCATTCGGCGGCGCGGGTCGGTGCTTCCGCGGCATTCGTGACGGCGCTCGGCGTCGGCTGGCTCGAGGTGCAGAGTCTGTGTGCGGTGGCTTTGGCGGCGACGTCGGCGCTGATCGTGCCGGGCACGGGGACCAGCGACCCGTCTGTGGCACACGATTTCGAGAGCAACGCCTACCAGAACTTCATCGACGCCGGGGCGCAGGGCTGCACCGACAACGCCTGCCCGGGTGTCGATTTCGTTCCGGTCCCCTACGACGCCTCGCTGTGGCCGGTGATCTCGTCCAAGGGGCCGAGGGCGTCGTCCGCGAAATGGGACACCTCGGTCGCGGGTGGGGTCGCCACGCTCGATCAGCTCACCCGCCGGCAGCTCGGCGCGCCGGGTACCGTGACCGTGTTCGGCTACTCGCAGGGTTCCACGGTCGCCGGCGCGGAAAAGGCAGCGTTGGCCGGGCTCTCGCCCGAGGACAAAGCGCGGTTGTCGTTCGTGCTGATCGCGAATCCGAACCGGCCCAACGGCGGAATCATCGAACGCCCGGTCCTGTTCGGTGGGATACCGGTCGCCGACATCACCTTCGGGCCACCCACACCCACCGACACCGGCATCACGACCACCGACATCGCCATGCAGTACGACGGCATCTCCGATTTCCCGGCCTACCCGCTCAATGTGCTCGCCGACGCCAACGCGCTGCTCGGCACACTGCTCATCCACCCGTCCTACCTGCAGCCCAAGGGCAACGGCGCGGGAGGTGAGCCGAAGGCGGGCGCCGCGATCTACGGGTACCCGGACCGGTCCGAGTTCATCGCGCAACAGAACTGCGACGAGCTTCCACAGCACTGCCAAAACCACGGCGACACAACATATGTCACCATTCCGAACCCTCAGGGCGCACTGCCGCTGCTGTATCCGCTGCGCGCCATCGGCAAGCACACGAACCGCACCGATCTCGCCGAACCGGCCGCCGCACTGGCCGAGCCCGTCCTGCGCGTACTCGTCGAAACCGGTTACGACCGCACCGACTACTCCGCGCCGACCCCGTTGCGGTTCGAACAGCCGCTGAACCCGCAGAAGACCGCGACGCTTGCCACCGATCTCCCCGCCGCCATCGACCAGGGCATCGCCGACGCCACCGCCGAAATCGAGAACCCCACCCACAACACCGACCGCACCCTGCCGGCGGAGACGGTCCTCGCCAACATCGAAGATCTGCTCCCACCCGATCCGGTCGTGTCGCTCATCCGCGAATTTCTTCCAGCCGCGCCCTGACCAGGCGCTATTCGCCCACCAATACACTGGACGAATGAAGCATCGGCACGGTGATGGCAGTCTCGACCTGGTTCAGTTGCGAACCTTCCTGGCCGTCTACCGTTCCGGCTCGCTCACCGCGGGCGCCGCCCAGGTCGGCCTGTCCCAGCCCACCGTCACCAGCCAGCTGCAAATCCTCGAAAAGGCCGTGGGCCGGCCACTTTTCGACCGACTTCCCCGTGGCGTCTCACCCACGGCCGCCGCCCACGAACTGGCCGCCCGGATCGCGGACCCGCTCGATGCCCTCGCCGAGGTCACCGGCGCAACCACCGGTCACCCGCTGCCCGAACCACCCGTGCTGCTCGGCGGGCCCGCCGAGATCCTGGCCACCCTCGCCTTGCCTGCCCTGGCACCGCTGGTCACCGAGGGCGTGCGATTGCAGGTGGTCACCGGCCTGGCCGACGACCTGCTCGCCGAATTACGAACGGGCGCTCTGGATCTGGTCATCTCCGCCATCCGTCCGCGCGGCCGGGCCGTCCTCGCCGAACCCCTGGCGGATGAGGAATTCGTTCTCGTCGCGAACCCGGCGACCGCCGCTCGTATCGACACCGGACGTCTCGAACGCGGCGACGCCACCGCACTGGCCCATGTTCCCCTGGTGAGCTATGCCGCCGATCTGCCTATCCTGCGCCGCTATTGGCGCCACGTCTTCGGGCGCCGCCTCGAACGCCGGCCCGCCGTCGTCGTCCCCGACCTGCGCGCGGTCCTCGCCGTGGTGACAGCAGGCGGCGGCGTCAGCGTGTTGCCCCGATATCTGTGTGCGTCCGCCTTGGCCGCTGGAACCGTTGTCGCGCTTCTCGATCCGGAAGACCCGCCGATCAACACCGCCTACCTGGTCGGCCGTTCCACCCGCACCGAACGCCCCCACGTCTCCCTCGTCCGCACCCGCCTTCGCGAGGCGGCGCCGACCTGGTGATTCACCGAGCGGCCGGGCACCCCGAATCAGGTGGGCGTCGAGCGGTCCGGTGATCGGATAAGATCGCAGAGCTCTTTCGGTCCAGCCAGCGGCTGAAGGAGCCAGTTTGCGCTGCGGGCGCTCGGGATCGGAGACATTCGTGCACACCGCTGGATTTCGGCTGTCCACCTGCGGGAGAAGACCCACTCGCCGAAACCGTGCGAGTGTCAGGACCGGCATTCCCACGGGTCGTCGTGCCGCGCAGTGACACAACCGCCGCCGATCTCCTGGTCACCGAGGCCGCAGCCCTGCCGGGCCCGGCAGCCCGCATCCTGCTCGTCGAGGACGACCCGGGTGACGCGCTGCTGGTAGAGGAGCTGGTGGCCGATCTCGGCGCCGGACCGCGCCTGGAGTGGGTGCGCACCCTGGCCGAGGCGGGCGAACGGCTGCGCACCGACACCCCCGATTGCGTCCTGCTCGATCTGCACCTGCCCGACGCCAACGGGCTCGAGGCACTGGCGCGACTGCACCAGATCGACGACCAGATCGCCGTCGTGGTGATGACCGGGCTCGACGAGGAGCAGACCGGGCTCAACGCCCTGGCCGCAGGAGCGCAGGACTACCTCGTGAAGGGCCGGGTGGAGCCCGAATTGTTCGGTCGCGCGGTGCGTTACGCCATCCAGCGTAAGCACGCCGAGCGCACGACCGCCGCCCTGCGGGCCAGCCAGATGCGGGCGCAGGAGAACGCTCGTCTGGAACGCGGTCTGCTGCCCACTCCCCTGCTCGGTGCCGACCGCGCCGTCGAGGTGCTCGCCCGGTACCGACCCGGCGCCGACCACTCCCTGCTCGGCGGTGACTTCTACGACGCGGTGCAGGACGCCGACGGCGTGGTGCACGTGGTGATCGGTGATGTCGCGGGTCACGGCCCCGACGCCGCCGCAACGGGTGTCGCACTCCGACTGGCCTGGCGCACACTGGTTCTCAGCGGCGTCACCGGCGCCCGTCAGCTCTCTTTGCTCGAGGAACTGCTCGTGGCCGAACGCCGCGACGAGCAGACCTTCGCGACGGCGACCGTGTTACGGCTCGACCCGGTGACCAGGCTGGTTCAGGTCCGCCGAGCGGGCCATCCGGGAATGCTGCGGCGCGCGGCCGGCGTCTCGAGCTGGTTGGAGGTCGACGGTGGCCCGGCGCTCGGATTCGTCCCCGGCCACGGGCAGTGGCCCGTGCACGAACTGAGTCTTGCCGAGAACGCCGGGCTGATGTTGTTCACCGACGGACTGTTCGAAGGCCACGTCGGCGACGGCAGCAGGCGACTGGGCGAGGACGGCCTGCTCGCGCTCGCCAACACCCTGCCCACCGCACACCCGGACGAATTCGTCGACGCGCTGATCGAACGAGTAGAAGACCAGGCCGCCACAGCGGGCGGCCTGGACGACGACGTGGCCATCCTCTATGTGCGATGGCGCGACAACGAAAGGCTTACGCAGTGACGACCACAGCCCCCGACCGGAAACGGTTGATCAGCCGGATGACGGCTCAGGGCTGGTTCCAGCTCGTCTTCGCCTCGATGATCGTCGCCGTGATCGTCGGTGCCGTGGCAGGCGCCCAGGTCATCGCCCACACGAACCGGGTCACCGACCGGCTGGTGGCCCAAACGCTTCCGGCCGCCGCCGAGGCCGCGCGACTGCAGGGGGCGCTGGTGAACGAAGAGGCGGGCATCCGGGGTTACGTGCTCACCCGTGATCCCCTGTTCGTCTCGCAATACACCAGCGCCAGACAGGACGAGGCGAAAGCCGTCGAACGGCTCGAGCAATTGATCGAGGGCCGTCCCGAACTCCAGGCGGACCTGTCCGCACTGCTGACCGCCGCCGACCTGTGGCGCACCGAGTATGCCGAGCCGGTGATCGCCCAGGGCGGTGCACCGAACCGAACAGACATGGGCATCACCTATTTCGGCGAGTTGCAATCACGGTTCGCCACCCAGAACGACAATCTCACCGCCGCCGTCGACCGCGACAACAGCAGGCTCGACTCCGCCCGCACCACTCGTAACCTGGTGCTGTCAGGCATCGTGGTCGCCTTCCTGGTGACGGGAGCGGCGCTCACCGTCCTGGTGCGTCGCCTCGTCGTCCGGCCGCTCGGCTATCTCACGGAGTCCTCCCGGCGCGTCGCGGCAGGCGAATTCGACTCCCGCATCGATCCCGTCGGCCCCTCCGACATCGCGCTCGTCTGCGCCGCCGTGGAGAACATGCGCGACCATATCGTCGCCGAGCTCGCCTCCTCGCGGGTGCAGGAATCGGTGCTGCACCAGCAGAAACAGGAACTCGCCGATCAGGCGGAGGAACTGCGGCGTTCCAATACCGAACTCGAGCAGTTCGCCTACGTCGCCTCCCACGACCTGCAGGAGCCGCTGCGCAAGGTCGCCTCGTTCTGCCAGCTGCTCGACAAACGCTACGGCGACCAGCTCGACGAACGCGGCAAGCAGTACATCGACTTCGCCGTCGACGGCGCCAAGCGCATGCAGGTGCTCATCAACGATCTGCTCACCTTCTCGCGAGTCGGGCGCGTATCCGACGGCACCGAGCCCGTCGAGCTCGACCACAGTCTCGACGCCGGCCTCACGGCGCTGTCGTCGAGCATCGAGGAGACCGGCGCGGTGATCGAGCGACCGGAGCAACTGCCACGAGTCGAGGGCGAACCGACGCTACTGGTCATGCTGTGGCAGAACATCATCGGCAACGCGATCAAGTTCCGCACCCCGGGATCCACGCCGCTGATCCGGATCACCTGCACACCGGAGGACACCGGCTCGGGTTGGCAGTTCAGCGTCTCCGACAACGGCATCGGCGTCGACGCCGAATTCGCGGACAAGGTGTTCGTCATCTTCCAGCGCCTGCACTCCCGCGACGCCTACAGCGGAACCGGTATCGGGCTGGCCGTGTGCAAGAAGATCGTGGAATTCCACGGCGGCCGGATCTGGATCGACACCGACTATCACGACGGCACCCGCCTGTGTTTCACCCTGCCCGCTCTCGACGAATCCACCACCGCATCCGACGCCCGGAAAGAGGCTATCGCGTGACCGATCCCGGCCAGCCCATCGATATTCTGCTCGTCGAAGACGACCCCGGCGACGAATTGATGACGAGAGAGGCGTTCGAGGACAACAAAATCGGCAATACCCTGCATGTGGTAAGAGACGGTGAGGAGGCCCTCGACTTTCTCTACCGTAACGGCGACTATGCCGATGCGCCGACACCCGACCTGATCCTGCTCGATCTGAATCTCCCGAGATACGACGGCAGACAGGTATTGGAGAAGATCAAGGCCGACCCCGAGTTGTCACCGATTCCGGTGGTCGTGCTGACCACATCCGCCGCCGAGGAGGACATTCTGCGCAGTTACAAGTTGCATGCCAATGCCTATGTGACCAAACCGGTCGACCTCGACCAGTTCATCGCCGCCATCCGGCAGATCGACGAATTCTTCGTGCAGGTCGTCCGGCTGCCGAGGGTGCGCTGACGGACTTCACGAGCAGGCGATGAGCATGGTGACGATAGTGCCGGATTCGGTTGTCTCGACGTCGAATTCGCTGCTCACCGCGCGCATGATGGTCAGCCCCCGGCCGCGCGATTCGTCGGCGACCGAGGCACTCGGCTGCCAGCTGCCGTGGTCGCTGACGACCACGCGAATGTGACCGTCGGTGACCGATGCGCCGATTTCGACCGGTCCACCATCACCGCGATGACCGTGCTCCACAGCATTGGTACACGCCTCACCCGCGGCCAGGATCACATCGTCGACCAGTGTTTGCCGCACCGGAATGTCGCTCAGCCAGGTACGCAGCGCACGACGGACCTCGACCAAACGATCAGCCGTCGCAGAAAATTCCAGATAGAAAGGTTTCAGGGTGTTCTCCTGACCAGACGGGCGCCTCGGCACCGAGCGGTGTGCTGTCGGTCTCGCTTCTGGCATTTACCCCATCCGATCCACTGCTAAGCAGGGCGCAAGTGTGATGCATACGTCCCGCGAGGGTAGCGCGGAGACGTGAGACCTCTTCTGTAAGGTCCTATTTCATCGGGTAAGTTGAGTAAGATGTGTTCGCCGACCCGGCGGCACCGAGGCAAGAGGTGGAAAGTGGCGAATCGCGACCAGAACGGAATCCCCGACCTCGATGTGCAGGTACGCGCCGAAGACGGATTCGAAATCCTCACCGTTCGCGGCGAAGTCGACATGGCATCGGCGCCCCAGTTGCAGGCCGCGCTGGAAAAGGCACAGCAGGGTGGAAACACGCTCGTCGTCGACATGACCCAGGTGGGTTTCCTCGGGTCGGCCGGACTCAGCGCACTGCTCGTCGTGTCGAAAGCGGCACCGGGCCAGCTGCGGGTGGTCGCGTCCCGTGAGGTCGCCCGCCCCA
Organism: Nocardia rosealba; assembly: GCF_020216065.1. Taxonomy (GTDB): domain Bacteria; phylum Actinomycetota; class Actinomycetes; order Mycobacteriales; family Mycobacteriaceae; genus Nocardia; species Nocardia rosealba. Next base: position 264,391 of record NZ_JAIWNA010000002.1, on the reverse strand, counting down.
TCGAACTGACCGGCCTGGACAAGCTCCTCGCCGTGTACAGCACCCTCGAAGCGGCCGTCGCCGCCACCGACGGGGCACCCTCCGCGCTGTAAGCGCACGCCGAGCGGTGCCCGGATCGGTCGTATGAGATCCGGGCACCGCGGCACTCACATCGGATACACCGAGTGCTTGCGCGGGTTGAACTCCCGTGCCACCGGCGGTTTGTCGCGCAACAGGCGGAGTGCGTGGCGGATCTCGAGCCGGGTACGCGCCGGTTCGATGACGGCATCGATATAGCCGCGTTCGGCCGCGATCCAGGGCGTGGCGACCGTCTCGTTGTACTGGTTGATCATGAATTCCCGTGCGGCGGCCCGATGTTCCTCGGGGACCGCCGCCAGCTGCCGCTTACCGATCAGGTCGACCGCGCTCTCGGCGCCGATCACCGCGATCCGCGCCGTCGGCCACGCGAAACTCACGTCGGCGCCCACCTGACGCGCCGCCATCATCCCGTAGGCACCGCCGTAGGACTTGCGCACCACGAGATTGATGATCGGCACGGTGGCCTCGATGATCGCCCTCGGCACCCGCCCACCACGGATGATCACGCCCGCCGCTTCCTGATCGAGCCCCGGCAGCACACCGGGTGTGTCGACGACGAACACCAGCGGGATATTGAACGCGTCGCAGAGCCGGATGAAGTAGGTCGATTTGTCCGAGCACGCCGCGTCGATCGAACCACCGAGCACGAGCGGCTGATTGGCGATCACGCCGACCGGATACCCGTCCACCCGCGCGAAGCCGGTGATCAGGTTGGGGGCGAAAGCCGCACGGATCTCATGGAATTCGCCGTCGTCGAAAATCCGCAGCAGGATCTCGTGCATGTCGTAGCCGGTGCGATCGGAGTCGGGAATGATGGTGTCGAGCTCGCGGTCCGAGCCCGTGATCTCCGGCTCCAGACCGGGATTCACAATCGGTGGCTGCTCGAGACAACTCGACGGCATGTAGCTGAGGTAGGCCCGCGCCCAGGCGTAGGCATCCGCCTCGGTCTTCGCCACGTGATGCAGCGTGCCACGCTCGGCCTGCACCGCGGCCCCACCGAGGTCTTCGGCGCTGATGTCCTCACCGTTGACGGCTTTGATCACCTCCGGCCCGGTGACGAACATGTACGAATCCTCGGTCCCGATCAGCACATCGGTATTGATCGGCCCGTACACCGACCCCGCCGCGCACTTGCCGAGAATGATCGACACCTGCGGCACATACCCCGACAGCTTCTCCAGTACCCGGGAGATGTCACCGAACGACGCGATCGACCCCACCGCGTCCTGAATCCGCGCACCGCCGGAGTCGTTGATCGTCACCACGGGGCAGCCGGAATCGAACGCCAGCTTCAGCGCCCGCATGAACTTGCGCGCCGACACCACACCCACCGATCCGCCGTACACCGTCTGGTCGTGCGCGATCACCACCACCGGCCTCCCGTCGATCAGGCCCCGCCCGGTGACCAGGCCGTCGCCGTAGAGCGCGTCGGGCTGGTCGGGCTGGCGCGCCAAGGCGCCCACCTCGATGAACGTCCCGGGATCGAGCAGCATGTTCAGCCGCTCCCGCACGCTCGGCACGCCCTTCTTCGCCCGCTTCGCGACGCCGGCCGCACCCGCGGGTTCCGCGGCGATCGCCAGGATCTTGACCAACTCGTCGAGCTTCGCCTGCGTAGTCGCCACGCTCGCTGCCACCTTCCAACCACCTGTAGTACTCCGGGCGAACCTAGGCCCAATCGCGCGCGCACACGACGCCTGTGTGCGGTATGTGGACAGGTCACAGTGATCGGTGGCGATCCCCCGTGGTTCCGACAACCTCGTTGTGGTCCGCGCCGAACCTCCGGGTCCATACCTGATCGCGCGGCGCAAGGCGATATGACGACCGCGTCGAATTGTTGTGGATTTCTCCGAGAATGGCGCGGCGAACCAAATGGAAACGTCAAAAGCCGCCTCAGGCACACGAATTCGGGATTGCCGTCGTGATCTGATCGAGATGTCCCGAGCATGGGATGTTCACCGAACGCGAGGAAGTACGTATGAACTCCAGAATTGCCCGCCCGATTGCCGTTGCCGCCCTTGCCCTCTCGGCTGCCGCGCTCAGCACCGGCACCGCGGCCGCGGCCGCACCCGTCGCCGGGTCGGTCGAGGTGTGCGCGCCCCTCCCGCTGGGCCCGCTCGAGCTGAGCCTGTGCCTCTGACCGGCTAGATCGGTGCGGTGAGCTGGTGTGGGCGGGCGTCGGGGCCGCCCACACCGGCGTGTATCCGGTACTCGTCGTAACCCTAATCATCCCTCTATTCTCTTGACCTTTGTCACAAGCGAAGCCCGGACGTGACAATGGCCTACGCGGTAGTTTGGTCACTTGCCCAGCGATCTGGGTGGGAAGGATTCATCATGGCTGTCACAACTTCCATCGAACCGTTCTTGACCGCTTCGGGCCGCCCGGTGTCAACCCCGTTGAAAGACGTGCGCACAATCTCGCGCCAGATGGTGGTGCATTTCATCGAAAACGTCGTCCCCTGCGCGACGCTGCCGGGCGAAGCGCTCGACGGCGACGTCACCACCGTCACCAGGGTCTGTCTGGAGCTCACCCGAAGCATGCTCGACGGTCGCGACCTCCCCGGCCGGGTGGAGCGCGTGCAGGCCGCCGCCGCCGACTGGGCGCGCGAGGGCATCCCGATCGACACCATCCACCACGCCGTCCACGAAGGCTTCAAACTCGGCTTCGACCTGGTGATCACCAATGTCACCAACCACGACTACGACACCGTGGTCGGCGTGGCCCGGCGCCTGATGGACGCCCAGGACATGATCACCTCCGCCGTCTCCGCGGCCTACGTGCGCGAGCTTCGCGCCGTGGTCAGCGAGCACCACACCGCCGTACACACCCTCACCTCCGCGCTGCTCGGCGGCCAGAACACCTCGACGATGGCCCGCGAATGCGGCATCGAGGTCGCCGCCGAATACCACGTGATGGCCCTGGAGCTGCCGCCACACCCGGAGGAATCCGAACCCGGCCTGAACGCGAAAGTCGTTGCGCGGCGCAAGTTGCGGCGCGTGCAGGCCGAACTCGCCAACCGCTGCGACGGCAAGGTGCTGTCGCTGCTCAGCGTCGACGGCGGCACCCTGCTGCTGCCCGCCACCGAGTTCACCGAGCCCGAACTCGACGAGCTGATCGTGCACCTGTCCACCGCCGCCCAGGTGCCGGTGCGCGCCGTGGTGATGTCGGCCGCGCCGAGTGAGATCCCGCGCGCCGCGGAACAAGTCCACGAACTCGTCGAAATCGTGCACCGCCTCGGCGGCCCGAGCAAGGTCTACCGCCCGCACGAACTGGCCTTCGAATACCAGCTCACCCGACCGGGGCCCGCCCGCGACTACCTGAGTTCGGTCGTCGATTCCCTCGAAGCGCATCCGGAACTCATGCAGACCCTCGAGGTCTACATGTCCACCAATATGCAGCGCTCACGCACGGCCCGGAAGATGTTCATCCACACCAATACGGTCGACTACCGGCTCAAGCGGATCAGCCAGATGACCGGATTCGACCTCAACGACGTCACCGGATTGTGTTACCTGCGGGCGGCCCTGCTCATCCGCGCGCATCGCGGAACGGCGTCGAGCGATATCTCCCCGGATCGGGGCTCACGCGCCGGCTGAGGACCGTAGCGAACGCGGGGTGCCCCCATTTCTGGGGTCTGGCCGGGCTTTCCTACGAACGGGATCGTTCTTCGATAAGGGTGCACTGTCGCGGCGCGGAGCCTCACCGGGCGGACAGCGAGCGTGGGCACCTGTCCGAGCACCCGTGATCGCTCTCGATCACCGGTTCGGCGATCGAGAGGAACCCCCGTTGTCCAGACTCCGGCTCGTGATCCTGACCCTTGTCACCGTTCTTGTCGCCCTGACACCCTCGTTCATCCCTGCTCCCGCACAGGCTGCGGCCACGGTGCGGTGGGAGGCGCGGGTCAGCGACCGCATCCTCGATATCGGGATCTCCTCGCCGAACCTCGAGGGTCCCGACTGGGCGGTGAAGGTGGTGCGGTTGCTGCTGCCACCCGGCTGGTCGAAGGACGCCGCCCGCACCTGGCCCACGATCTGGGTTCTGCACGGTGGGTTCGACGATCACAAGTCCTGGACCGACAAGGGCAATCTCGAGGCACTCACCGCGAACACCGACGCCATCTACGTGCTCCCCGAAACCAGTTGGTGCAGTGCGTATTCCGACTGGTGGAACTACGGTTCCTACGGCGCGCCCGCCTGGGAGAAGTACCTGATGGGCGACGTGCGGACCCTACTGGAATCGACCTACCGCGCGAACACCACCCGCGCCATCGCGGGCAACTCGATGGGCGGTCTCGGCGCGATGAAATTCGCTGCGGAGTACCAGGGCTGGTTCCGTTCGGCGGCCAGTTTCAGCGGCAACGTCGACCCGCTGCACGACTCGGGCGCTCCTGGCGAACCGGACAAGCCGGGTCAGGGATGCGCAGCGGACTGGAAACGCGTCTGGGGTGACTACACGGCCCAGCGCCACATCTGGGAGCAGAACAACCCCTACACCCAGGCAGGCAAGCTGACCGGTATCCCCCTGTTCGTCAGCTATGGCAAGAACGGGCTCGTGGAATCCGCTGTCTACGAGCAGAACTCGCGTTTTGTCGCCAAACTGGAGAACACGCCCGGCGTGGACGTCGGGGAACGCTATGACGCAGGGGCCGGACATGACTGGCCGGCCTGGTCGTCGGCGATGTCCTGGGCGCTGCCGGATCTGTTGCGATCTGTGGGCGTCGGCTGATCGGTGCCGGACCGGCGGCTGAGGGAGAAACATCATGCACTTCGTCCCGGCGCTGTTGCTGGCGATCATCGGCGCGTCCACGGTCGGGTCGGCGCCGATGGCGGGTGTTCCACTGCTCGCCCTCGCGGCGGTGATCGCGATTCACGAGCTTCGCGAATACCTGTGGACGCTCCGAGAGATCGGTCGGATTTCGCCTTCGTTGTCCCGGCGCGAGCGTCTCTGGCGCGCGGCGCGAGTGTCGGGAAAATCGGGCGGAACCGGCGGGTCGGGCGGTTCCGGCGGGCGGGGCGGAACGAGCTGCAGTGGTGGCGGTGGTGGCGGCTGCGGTGGTGGCGGGGGCGGTTGTGGGTGACGGAGCGTGCGCATGAATGTCGTGGGGAGGGAAACCTGTGTCGACGGAATGGTTGTTCGCGCTGATCCCGGGTTGCGTGGGGTCGGTCTTCTTCGTCATCGGCCTGGTCTTGATTCGCCGTACTCGAAAATTGAAGCGCTCCGGCGCGAAAGCGGTTGGCACAGTAGTCCGATTGGCGACGAGTTCGGGACAGAACGGCACCCTGTATCACCCGGTGGTCCGGTGGGTGACGGCCGATGGGCGCACCGTGGAGGAACGCGCCGTCATGGGTAAGTCGTGGATTGTGAATTTCCGGCCCGGTACCCCGGTGCTCGTTCATTACGATCCGGATCGCCCGGCGAAGATGGTCATAGAGGGCTACAGCGGCGGTTCGGAATGGTTGTTCTGCCTGCTGGGCGCGGGTGTGCTCGGTGTGACTCTCGCGGTGTGCCTGGTGGCGGCTTTTTGAGTCCGGCGACCCTTTCGATCATGGTGATCGGATAGCGGTATTTCGGAACAAAGCCGCCTGAGGGCCCGGTTGGACCGGGCATGACTCTCGGAATCGCGCTCGCCGTCGAAAACGCCACCAATTACGTCGACGACATCGTCGAGCAGGCACGCTATGTCGCCGAACAGGGTGTGCCCGCGGTGTGGTTCGGGCAGCGGATGGACTACGACTCTCCCACCCTCGCCGCGATCGTCGGGCGTGAGATACCCGCATTGCAGGTCGGTACGTCCGCTATTCCGGTGACGGGGCGGCATCCGCTGCTGATCTCCTCGCAGGCACAGACCGCCCAGGCCGCCACGCACGGCCGCTACCATCTCGGTCTCGCGGTCGGTTCCACCTTGTCGGCGAGTGCCTTCGGTCAGCCGTTCGATCGGCCCATCGCCCGGTTGCGCGAGTTCCTCACCGCGTTGCGGCAGCTTCTCGACACCGGCACCGCCGACATCCACGGAGAGCTGTTCACCACCACCCCGGCGCTACCGACCTCGGTTCCCGGCGCCGAGCGGCTTCCGGTGCTGGTGGCCGCTATGGGCCCGCAGGCGCTGCGAGTCACCGGCGAACTCGCCGACGGCACCCTGCCCTACCTTGCCGGACCCAGGACCCTGAGCGAACACATCGTTCCCGAAATCACCAGGGCGGCAACCACTCCCCCGCGTGTCGTCGCCTTCGTGCCTGCCGTCGTCACCGCCGATGTCGAGAGTGCCCGTTCCGAAGCGTTGCGGCACTTGGCCTTCTACGAGCAGATCCCGTCCTACCGCCGCGTCCTCGACCTAGAAGGTGTCGCCAGGGCGGCAGATCTCGCACTGATCGGTGATGAGGAAACCGTCGCCGCGGGCATCCGCCGCTACTTCGACGCGGGCGCCACCGAAGTCGTCCTCACCGCGACCGACCTCACCGGACAGCCCGACCACCGCCGCACCATTGCCCTACTGGGCGAACTGGCCCGGCGGTGATTCGCTGCCATCAGAACGTCATGTCTGAGGCCGCGAGTCCCGGGTAAGCGACCGGCTGAGGCGAGTCGAGAACGAGAGGAGTTCGATCTCGTGGAAGACCTGTTGCGGCCGATGCTCGTGGTGTTCGGCACGATCGCGATCACCGTGGCCGCCGGCCTGGCGATCGACCGGCTGCTGCGCTACAGCGCCCGCCGCCGTCCCGGTGTCCACCTGAATTCGGTACGCCGGGTACGGGTGCCCCTCCAATTACTGCTCGGCACACTACTTTTGCGTGCCCTCTACCCCCTGGCCGACGTGGATCCACGCCGCGACACGGTAGTCCAGAATTTCCTCGCCACCGCCGCACTGATCGCGGCGGCGTGGTTGGTGATTCGCGCCACCGACGCCGTCGCCGAGAACCTGCTGCGCCGCTATGCCCAACGCACAACCGAGGTTTCGCGGGTGCGGCAGTTGCGCACCCAGCTCGGACTGGTGCGCCGCATTATCACCTCGGTTCTTGTCGTCACGACCGCGGCGGTCGTCATCCTGCTGCTGTTCCCCAGCCTGCGCACCCTCGGCACCTCGATGCTGGCCTCTGCGGGCGTCATCGGCATCATCGCGGGCGTGGCCGCCCAATCCACCCTGAGCAACCTGATGGCCGGGTTGCAGATCGCCTTCGGCGACTCGGTCAAGATCGGCGACACGGTGGTCGTCGAAGGCGAATGGGGCGTGGTCGAGGACATCACCCTCGCCTTCCTCACCGTCCGCATCTGGGACGACCGCCGCCTGACCATGCCCGTCTCCTACTTCAACAGCAAGCCCTACGAGAACTGGTCACGCGGCGGCTCCGAAGTCACCGGCACCGTCGCCCTCCACCTCGACCACTCCACCCCCATCCCCGCCCTCCGCGAACACCTACACACCTACCTGCGCCAACGCCCCGACTGGGACGGCCGCACCTGGAGCCTGCTCGTCACCGACAGCACCCCAACCAACATCGTCGTCCGCGCCGCCATGTCCGCCGCCGACGCCGACGACGCCTGGACCCTGCGCTGCGCCGTCCGCGAAGAACTCCTCACCTGGCTCTCCGACCACCACCCCCACGCCCTCCCCAAAATCCCCACCCTCATCACCAACCCCACCGACACACCTCCCGAACCAGTCTCGACCGCATCCCGAAACGGCCATCTACCAGCCGATTAGTACTCACACGGACTGTTGCGGTAATCTTTCCGAGCACCCGGCGACGGGGGCAAGGAACGGGCTGTGGCGCAGCTTGGTAGCGCACCTGACTGGGGGTCAGGTGGTCGCAGGTTCAAATCCTGTCAGCCCGACAGGCATAAGGCCAGGTAGGAGCATGTTTCCTGCCTGGCTTTTTTGCTGTTCAGCCTGCCTCGTTGTCACGATCTGTCACAAGCGCGCCGTCGGTCGCTGCCGCATCATCCAGCGCCGCGCATTGCGAGTGTGCGTAAGTCTTCAGGGTGAATGCCGCGTCGGTATGCCCGAGCCAAGCACTGATCACCGCCAACGGCACGCGATTGAGGTGCATCAGGGTTCCGCATGTATGACGAGCGTCATGCAGTCGGATTCGCGACACCCCCGCCTTGGTGACTGCGCGATTCCAAGCGCGAGTGAGTTTGTCCGGGGACACAGCACGTCCGAGTTTGGTCAACGACGACATAGTCCGACCCCTCCCACACCTTCCCGAGTGCCAAGCGTTCGGCGGTGGTGCGCGCCTTCGCGGCTTTCAACTCGATAGCCAGCTGATCGGTCAACGGCAGAGTGCGTCGAGACGATCGCGTCTTCGGCTCGTTGTCCACCACCACACCCGTCCCGGCCATCACACGATTGTTCGAGATGGTGAGTGTCTTGGCGTTCAAGTCGATGTCCGACCAGCGCAACCCGTGATCGGTTCGGCACAGCCGACCATGTCAAGCTGGGGGAACGATGAGGTTGCAACCGGGCGCGGTAGTGGGTGGGTATCGGCTCACTGGAGTGCTCGGCGCCGGTGGCTATGGCGCCGTATATCTGGCAAAGCATCCACGCCTGGAACGTAGTGTCGCGCTAAAGGTATTGTATCCGGGATACGCAGCGGATCCGAAGGTTCGCATTGCGTTCGACCGTGAAGCCACCCTGGTCGCAGGCCTGGATCATCCCAATATCGTTTCCGTTTATGACCGTAACGATCCCGACGACGAGCACTTGTGGTTGTCGATGCGTCCCGTCATCGGCGGTGATCTCAACGTGTCGATCAATGCCGAGCCGCAGGGTCTAGATCTACCCTGAGGGGGAGCGGGCGATTCTCACTGACTTTGGGCAGCCTGCGACCTGAACTGCCTCCCTACATAGATTCGGTCATCGGCACTGCGTTAGCCAAAGACCCCTCAGAGCGTTACTCATCATGTGGTGAGTTGGCCGAAAACCTGCTCCACGCCGTCACCGCCACGACCTTCGCGCATGGGGTAGCCGTCCCACGCAATTCAGCCGAGGAGTTCTCACCCCCAGCCGCTGAATCAGGCACGGCCTACACAATGGTCAAGCGCGGCAATCTATTCAAGGATGTTGGCGAGTTCGGCAAAGCGGAGTATTGGTACCGCCGCGCAGCAGATACCGGCGATGCCAACGCGATGCGCCATCTTGGCGACGTTCCCGAGAGGCGAGGGGACATAGGCGAAGCTGAATCCTGGTACCGCCGTGCTGCTGCGTTAGAGGATATCGGCGCAATGACCAGCCTCGGTGTTGTGCTTGAATTGCTGGGCGAGTGGGACGAAGCTGAAACGTGGTACCGCAGCGCTGCGGACGTCGGCAATGCCAAAGCCATGCACTCTCTCGGAAACCTTCTCAAAAGGCGCGGTGAGCTAAGCCAAGGGGAGACTTGGTCTCGCCGTGCGATTGCTGCCGAGCACAAGGCATAGCCTCGACCGTAGCAGGCAGCATCGCACGGCAGACCAGCATCCGATTCCACATACACAGCCGGAAGCAGCGAAATACGATGGGATGCAACCAAGATGCTGCGCGCGCCAAAGTCCTGGTCTACCAGCAGTTTTGGGCAGCCCTCGCGGTCAGCCCCGACGGGGGCCGACGATGCCTGACATGCGAAAATGCCCCATGGCCCCTCCACATGCCGCACCCGTGCTCGTCATCGTTTCGGGACCGTCGGGGGCGGGGAAGTCCACGCTAGCCCACGCGCTGGCCAATCTGATCGGTGTCCCGGCGATCATCCGCGACGAGATCAAGCAGGGCATGGTCTTGGCCGCCGGGCCCCGCGACGCCGACTTTGAAGACCTCAACATCCCGGTCCTGCATGCCTTCTTCGACACCCTCACCGTGCTCGCCCGCGCCGAGGTCAGCGTTGTCGCCGAAGCGGCCTTCCAGGACCGACTCTGGCGCCCGAACTTGCTCAGGCTGAGCAAGTTCGCCGAAATCCGCATCATCCACTGCACCGCGCCACAACACGTCCTGCACGACCGCATCACCCACCGCGCCGAGTACGACCCTCACCGCCGCGCCCACAACGACGCCGACCTTATCGCCGAGATCGCCGCCGGAACCCGCACTGCCGACTCCTTCGTACCAGTAAAGATGGACGTGGCGGAAATGACCGTCGACACCACCAACGGATACCGACCAGGCCTGGACGCCATCGCGCGATTCATCACGAACAGGCTTCACGATGCCCCGACCCCGGTCGACTTGGACACAAGCACATAGCCGACCAAATGACGAACATTTGAAGAGGCGAAGCCGATGAACGAACCGCAAATTCCGCCAACCGCACGCGATGCCGACGAACAAGTACGGGAAGCTGTCGCTGCGGAGATGCGGCTACTCGACCCGGCCGTTCGACGATCACGCGAACTTGCCGAAGTGTTGCTGCATCCAGAGTTCGTGGAGGTTGGCGCATCTGGTCGGCGATGGGATCGGCACCAAATGCTCGCGGAGTTGCCCACGATGTCGGGCTCGGCGGACGACCAGCGGATCGAGGTCTCCGATGTTCGCGGTGTTCTACTGGCACCAGGTTTGGTACATCTGACCTATCAGACCAACCACGATGGGCGGCGAGTACTTCGATCTTCGTTGTGGCGCAAGGGTTTTGCCGACACAAGCTGGAGGATGTACTACCACCAGGGAACCCCTGTACCCGGTTCGACCTTTGAACAGGTGAACTTGACAGGGAAACCTGCTCGTGCCCGCACTGCCAACGCCTCAGCGGCGGACTGATCATGGCCTGGGTCGGGTTCCCCGCTGACGGGTTCGCCTGGACGGGCCCGTTGGCGAACCTCAGTGGTACGCGACCTTTCCCACCACCAAACGCGGGCTTCCGTCCCACCCGCGGTTCCACGATCCTGCACTCGACGACGGCAGCGACGACATCGGCATCACCGGAATTCGTCAGCGGGGATTCGAGTTGGTCTACCTGTCGTTCGACTAGTCTCGCTGCCTGGGGCCGACCGCGAGTCGGCCCCTTCCGACGCGCCTGCCTTGTCGGGCGACCGAAACGCTCCCGCCCCGCTGCCGATCAACGCGAATTTCCCCGCCGCAAGGTCGACAGCGGTAGTGATGGTGGTCAGAGCGCCGAGGAACACGGCTCCAAGGCCGGGAACCCGGTCGCGGCGGTGGTGGTCGCGAGGGCTGCGGGGAGCACCACCAGCCCTTGGCTTGTCGGGCGTCGAAGGGTCCGCTCGCGGGGAACAAGTCAAGAACTACGGGCCGCACAAGGCCCTCAAGGCTCATCCCCGCTCGCGCGGGGAGCACGCGCTCCCCTACCTGCTCGCACCGGCGATCCTGGGCTCATCCCCGCTCGCGCGGGGAGCACACTAATTGACCTGCGCGTTTGCAGACCAACCAGCCAAATTTCATTCACTTTCGACCGCTCCGAGGCCGAAATCACCAACACGGCAGACCAGCATCCGGTTCCACATACACACCACCTCGTCACGCGCCCTCAGCAGCCACCGTCATACCGCAGCGTCACAGCACCCTAGCCGTCCATCGAGCGGCCTGCAGGTCCACCGTCACGACACCGACCGAGCACGGGCGCAGTTGACGACTTCTCGAAAGCGCAGCCAAGCCGCGTCCGCGGTACTCGACCCAACACACATTAATCGCACAGAAATAGCTGGAAACAGCGGGAAGCAACCAGGATGCGGCGCGCCAAAGTTCTATTCTACCAGTAGTTTTGGGTACTTTCCGGTAGCTTCGAGTCTACGTGAACCGGCGCCAAGTGTTCGCAGGTTAAATTCCTGTCAGCCCAACTGCGATAAACCCCTCTGACCTCGGTTGGAGAGGTTTCGCTTTTAGGAGATTCGACGTCGGTCAAAATCCAAAGAATGCCACGTTTTTGAACTCCGTCGCCTGCCGAAGGCGCGAGACGGCGCCGAGGCGTAGCGCTCGGTGACTGCGTGATCGCCGTGATAAGGCGGCCGAGGGCATCCATTGTCGTTTGTTGGCGAACCGACCGGGTTGGTGCGGCCGGTTCGCGGGTGTGAGCACGTGGTCAGGAAATCGCTTGGCTTACGGCATTGGGCCCGTCGAACGTGCGGTCGGGCAGGTCCTGCAAAGCGTCGAGGATGTCGGAGTCCGCACCGTTGCTGCGGGCGGTGTTCACGATGCCGTCGCGATCGCAGGGGTAGTCGATGCCGGACAGGTACTTCTGGACCTGGATCGGGTTGATCTGGCTCATGCTGTGCTCCCTTCGGTTGGATAGCGGACAACGTGGGGGGCTTACCACTGCGCTCGGTTTCTAAGCAGGTGCGAAGAGGTCGATGGTTCGTAAGGCACATCGACTAGCCGACGTAGCGGCGGGCGGTCGAGTTGCGTTGGGAGGCTTCCAACAGGACGAGGCCCGCCTCGACATGGGCGGGCAGTACCTGTCGTTCGCGCAATACCCATGGCAGCCCGCGTAGGGCCGCGAATACGGCGGCGGCCGTCGTTCGGTCGGCGGGGGCCGATCTGAGGATGTCGGCGGTACGGCGGGCCGCGCTGCGGGCCGGTCGGCGCAACCACAGGGTCCACAGCGTGTTGCGGATTCCGAGCCCGCGACGGTGGGTGGCGTCGCGGGTGCGGGAGGGCTCGTGGTGGATGATCATGTCTTCCACCCAGCACATCCACCATCCGCGTGCCGCGAGATCCAACGCGAGCAGCTCTTCCTCGCCCGCGAACCACAGGCGCCGGGAAAAGCCACCCACCTCCTCGAACGCGCGTACGCGGAAGGCGGACAGGCCGGCCATCACTCCCAGGAGCGCGGGCCCGGGCAGCCAGTCGGGGCCGGAGATCGGCGAATCGCGGAATTCGGGAGTGATCGGGTCTTCGCGCAGGTCGGGTGCTACGAGACAGCGTCCTGTCACCGATCCCAGGCCGGGATACTCGTCGAGCAGATCCGCCGCGCGAGTCAGCGCACCGGGCTGCCAGCGGGTGTCGTCATCGCAGAACGCCACGTAGGGCGTTCGCACCCGTTCGACGGCGAGGTTTCGACCGAGAGCGCCCAGGTTTTCGACGGAGCGGATCAAGTGCACCTGCGGGTAGTTCGCCGCGACCGCGTCGGCCGTGCCGTCGGCGGAACCGTTGTCGACGAGGATGATCGGGGCCGCGTCGGGCAGCGCGGTCATATGCGCGAGGGTCTGCAGCAGCTGGTCACGCCGGTCACGGGTGATGATGACAACCGTCATCCGGTGTGTCGACATCGGTCAGCTCCTTGTGTGGGCGAGTTCGAGTGTCCTGGCTCGGGTTTCGATCTCCGGGGGCAGACGATGCCGCTGTGCCAACGCTTTCGGCAGCCGTTGGACGATCTCGGCGACGGTCAAGAGCGTCTGCGGCTCGCGCACGATCCGGCGAACCAGGTCGAGCGACTCCGCGGCGCACTGCCGTAGTGGTCGCCGCATCCAGGTGATCAAGGCGTTGTTGCGCTGTTCGGCCCGCCGCCGCCACGCCTGCGGGGGTCGGTGGGTGGAGGGGTGATGGTGGGCCCGCACCCTCGGCACGTAACACAGATGCCAACCGCGGGCGGCCAGATCGAGGGAGAGCAATCGTTCCTCGGCACCGAAATGCAGCAGCGGGCTGAATCCGGCGGCCTGCGCATACGCCTCTTTCCGCACGATCGCCGCACACGCCAGGAAGCCGAGGACCGACGGACCGGGAAGGTCCGGATCGTGTCCGAGCGGGCTGTCGGCCATCAGTTCGTTGACGGGATCGTCTCGATGTTCCGAGCCGACGAGGGTGCGGCCGGCGATCAGGCCAACCTGTGGATAGGAGTCCAATATCCGTTCGGCTTCGGCGAGCGCGTCGCTTGCCCACCAGGAGTCGTCGTCGCTGAAGGCGACGTACGGTGTTCGGGCGATCGCCACGCCGAGATTGCGGGCGGCCGCTCCACGATTGTCGGCCAACCGGACAACGTGTACGCCCGGGAATGTTTCGGCCGTGTCGGCGGTGTTGTCGTCGGATGCGTTGTCGAGTACGACGATCGCCGGGCGTGGACGCAGCGCGCACAACTCGGTGAGCGTTCTCGCTAATTCCGTCGCGCGATTTCGGGTGGCGATGACAACCGTGATCTTGCTCGTACTCATGACGTCCGCCCCGGCAGCAGCTCCTCGAGCGACTCCGAAATCAATGCGTCCATCGTGCAGAAATTTGCCCATCCGATGACGAATACGCACATGCCTCGACACATACCCGGTGTCCGCCTCGCCAATCAGCGAGGCACCGTGCGGTTTGATCACGCGGCGAACGGCAAGAACCACGACATGATCAGCCCGCGCAGAATTCTTCTGTGGCATGTGCACGGCTCGTGGACTACCGCCTTCGTCCAAGGGCCGCATCGCTATCTGTTACCGGTGACCGACGAGCGCGGGCCCTGGGGCCTTGGCCGTTGCGGACGCGATTGGCCGAATGCCGAAGAGGTCACCGTCGGCGCATTGCGCGACACCGAAGTGGATGTGATCGTGCTGCAGCGTCCCGAGGAGATCGACCTCGCGCACCGATGGCTCGGGCGCCGACCCGGCGTCGACATCCCTGCCGTCTATGTAGAGCACAACACTCCGCGTCCCAGCGCGGCGCTCACCGCGCATCCGGTGGCGGATCGAACCGATATACCGGTCGTGCACGTCACCCATTTCAACGAGGTGATGTGGGACAACGGCACCGCGCCCACCCGTGTCATCCCCCACGGCATCGTGGATCCCGGCGAGCTCTACACCGGCGAACTGCCCCACGGTGTCGCGCTGATCAACGAGCCGACGCGGCGCGGGCGGATCACCGGCAGCGATCTGCTGACCCGCTTCGCGCGCGAAGGTCCGGTCGATCTCTACGGGATCGGCGTGCAGGACTTCCGGCCGCAAGAGCCGACCAAGCATCCGATCAACGGGATCGCGGATCTGCGGCAGTCGGCATTGCACCCCGAGATGGCCAAGAGGCGCGTGTACCTGCACACCGCGCGGTGGACTTCGCTCGGGCTGTCGCTGCTGGAAGCCATGCACCTCGGGATGCCGGTGGTGGCGCTGGCGACCACCGAGGCGGTCAGCGCGGTACCGCCCGAGGCAGGTGCTCTCTCCACAGACGTCAGCACCCTCACCGCGAGATTTCGCGAATTGCTCCACGAACCCGATCTGGCGGTGCTCGCGGGTAAATCGGGACGGCAGTTCGCGCTGGAGCACTACGGCCTCGAGAGCTTCCTGCATCGCTGGGATCGCCTACTGGCCGAGATCACCGAATAAAGGCGGCATCCAGGTCAGGAAAGGCGGAGACATGAAGATCGCGATGGTGTCCGAACACGCCCGCCCGCTCGCCACCTTGGGTGGCGTCGATGCCGGCGGGCAGAACGTGCACGTCGCGGAGTTGTCCGCAGCCCTGTGCAGGCAGGGTCACGACGTCACGGTGTACACACGGCGCGAGAGCGCGCGGGTGCCCGACACTGTCACCACCGCACCGGGCTATCGCGTGGTGCACGTTCCGGCGGGACCCGCCCATCCCGTGCCGAAGGACGAACTTCTGCCCTATATGCCGGAATTCGGAAATTTCCTGCACGCGCGGTGGAGCGACGACTGTCCCGATGTGGTGCACGCCCATTTCTGGATGTCGGGTCTGGCCGCTCTGGCCGCGGTTCGCGACACCGATATCCCGGTGGTACAGACTTTTCACGCACTGGGTGTCGTGAAACGTCGGTATCAGGGCAACGCCGACACCAGCCCGCCCGAGCGGCTGCGTCTGGAACAGCAGGTGGCCGAGCAGGCAGACCGGATCATCGCCACCTGCACTGACGAAGTATTCGAACTCGCGCGAATGGGCGTTCCGCGCCAACGGACATCGGTGGTTCCCTGCGGCGTCGACCTCGACCAGTTCTCCCCCGAGGGGCCCAAAGCCGCGAGGACAGCTGAACACCGCCTCATCAGTGTGGGGAGACTCGTGCCGCGAAAGGGTTTCGACATCGCCGTCACCGCCCTCGCGGAGCTGGCCGAGACCGAACTGGTACTGGTCGGCGGACCGGACGGTCGACTGGCCGACGACCCGGAAGCGCAGCGACTGCTGAGGTTGGCCGACGACCTCGGCGTCGGCGACCGGCTGCACATGCTGGGCCAGGTGCCCCGAACACAGATGGCTCCCCTGTGGCGTTCAGCCGACGTCGCGGTGTGCACACCGTGGTACGAGCCGTTCGGCATCACCCCACTCGAGGCCATGGCGTGCGGTCTTCCTGTCGTGGCCGCCGCGGTCGGCGGTCTCGTCGACACTGTCGTCGAGGGCGGCACCGGCACATTGGTTCCCCCGCGTGATCCCTCCGGATCGGCAGCGGCGATCCGCGAATTGATCGACGCGCCCGTGCTCCGGCGCCGGTACGGTGCGGCCGGACACGAGCGCGTCCAGACGCGCTATTCGTGGGATCGGGTCGCGGTGGAGACGCTGCGTGCCTATCGCCGGACCGCCGGCGGACGCGTCGCCGACGAGCGAAAGCAAGCACAGTGAGTACCGCCGTGAAGCGCGCGTTGGTCACCGGCGGTTGTGGTTTCGTCGGATCCCATCTGTGCGAGCAACTACTCGCGGCGGGCACCGACGTCGTCGCCGTCGACAACTTCGCCACCTCCACTCCCGAGAATGTGGCGGGGCTACTGAATCGGCCGGGCTTCGAACTGCTCCAGCACGACGTCACCGAGCCGTTTCCCGACATCGGCTCCTTCGACGTCGTCTACCATCTCGCGTCGGCCGCCTCGCCGCCGGACTATCTGCGGCTACCGATCGAGACGCTGCGAGCCGGCTCGCTGGGCACGACCAACGCCCTGGAACTGGCCGAGCGGGATCACGCGCGTTTCGTCCTCGCGTCCACGAGCGAGGTCTACGGCGATCCCGCGGTGCATCCTCAGCCCGAGAGTTATTGGGGCAACGTCAATTCCATCGGGCTGCGCAGCGTGTACGACGAAGCCAAGCGGTACGCCGAAGCGTTGACGATGGCGTACCGACGCGAACGCGGAGTCGACACCGGCATCGCCCGGATCTTCAACACCTACGGGCCACGCATGCGCGCCGACGACGGCCGCGTGGTGCCGACGTTCATCGCGCGGGCGTTGGCGAACGCACCGCTGACCGTCGCGGGCACCGGTGAGCAGACCCGTTCGCTCTGTTACGTCGAGGACACCGTGCTCGGATTGCGCGCATTGGCCAGGTCACGTCATCCCGGCCCGATCAACATCGGTAATCCGCACGAGTTGTCGGTGCGGGCGCTCGCCGAAGAGATCCGCCTCGCCACCGACAGTACGTCGACGTTGGAATACATCGAGGAGGCGGTCGATGATCCGAAGCGGCGTTGCCCCGACATCTCGCTGGCACAAAGCGAATTGGGCTGGCAGCCGATGATCACCCGGACCGAGGGGCTGCGCCGCACGATCGAGTGGTTCGCCCGGCAGCGATGCGGCGTGGCACGGACGGGTTTAGCCCCGACTCAGCCGGGTAGCGCGTACGCAGGTAGCGGCGGGAGGCGCAACCTCCCGTCGCCTCGATGAGAAAAGGCGAGCCGTTGCGCATTCTCGGAATCAACGCAGTGTTCCACGATCCCGCCGCGGCGCTGATCGTGGACGGCGAAATCGTCTCGGCGGCGGAAGAGGAACGATTCAGCCGCCGCAAGCACGGTAAGCGACCGGTGCCGTTCTCGGCGTGGGAGCTGCCCGAGCAGTCGGCCGCGTGGTGCTTGGCGCAGGCAGGCATACGCCCCGATCAGCTCGACGCGGTGGGCTACTCCTACGATCCGGGCCTGGTCGATCATTCGCTCGGCGGTCTCGACCAGCAGAGCGAACAGACTCGAACGGATTACGCCCGCCGCGCGCCCGCCTTTCTGCGCGCCGCATTGCCCGGTCTGGATCCAGCGATCGTCCGCTTCGTCCGCCATCACGTCGCGCACGCGGCGTCGACGGCGCTGGCGGCGCCGCTGGGTGATTCGGGGGTGTTGGTCGCCGACGGACGCGGCGAGAGCACGTCCTATCTGGCCGGGGAATACCGGGACGGCAAATTCGTGGAACTGGCGTCTCAGCGACTGCCGCATTCGCTGGGGTTGATGTACGAGGATCTCACCCAGCACCTCGGATTCGAGCGTTCCAGCGACGAGTACAAGGTCATGGCCCTGGCCTCCTATGGCAAGCCGCGATTTCTCGACCAGTTCCGGGAACTGCTGTACACCACCGGCGACGGTGGATTTCGCACCGAGCCGGTGCCGTGGGAGAGTTTCGCGCCGGCCGGGCACGGCGGTGAATTCGGCAGCGAGCACGCCGACCTGACCGCGACCGTTCAGCGCCGGTTGGAGGACGTGCTGCTCGAGCTGATCACGTGGCTGCATCGGCAAACGGGTCAACGCAACCTCACGCTGGCAGGCGGTATCGCCTTGAACTGTGTGGCCAATACGCGCCTGCACGACGAAGGACCGTTCGACAACGTCTGGGTCCAGCCGGCCGCGGGCGACGCAGGCACCGCACTCGGCGCGGCATTGCAATTGGCCGCGGAGTTCGGTGAACCCGTCGCCCCGATGCGGGGTGCCGACCTGGGCCGTGAATGGAGCGACTCCGAACTCGAATCCATTCTCCGTGCGGCGAAGGTTCGATACACTCGCTCGGACGATGTGGCGGCCGATGTGGCGCAAGCCCTGGCCGACGACGGCATCGTCGCCTGGTTCCAGGGCCGTGCCGAATTCGGCCCGCGTGCGCTCGGACACCGATCGCTGCTGGCCCACCCCGGTCGGGCAGCGAACCTCGAGCGTCTCAACGATGTGAAGGGCCGCGAGCAGTTCCGGCCGGTGGCCCCGATGGTGCTCGCGGACCGGGCGCCGGAGGTCTTCTCGCGCGGGCCGCTGCCCAGTCCCTACATGTTGTTCGTCCACGATGTCGCCGCCGACTGGCGCGACCGGATTCCGGCGGTCACCCACGTCGACGGCACCGCGCGGGTGCAGACGGTCGACCCTGCCGACAATGCGCTGCTGGCCCGGATGCTCTCGGAATTCGACAGGCGCACCGGTCTGCCCGTCGTGGTCAATACGAGCCTCAATACCGCGGGCAGACCGATGGTCGATTCCCCCCGCGACGCACTCGAATGCTTCGGTTCCGCGCCGATCGACCTGCTCGCCATGGGCCCGTTCCTGGTGTGGCGCCGATGAATCCGCCCATCGACTACAGCATCGTCATACCGACGACAGGCCGCGAGAGCCTGCGGGTATTGCTGCGCGCGCTCGCTGCCGCCACCGGCCCGCGGCCCAGGGAGATCATCGTCGTCGACGATCGTCCCGACGGCGGCGAACTTCCGCTGGTGGACACCTCGCCGCAGGTGCGGGTGCTGCACTCCGGTGGTCGCGGACCGGCCGCCGCGAGAAATGTCGGCTGGCGGCACGCATCGGGAACCTGGGTGGCCTTCCTCGACGACGATGTCGTCACCACGCCGGATTGGCCCCACCGTTTGGCCGAGGACCTCGCGGGTCTCGATGAGACGACAGCCGCTTCCACCGCGCACATCGAGGTGCCGCTGCCGACCGATCGCAAACCGACCGATGAGGAACGGGGAACGGCGGGCTTGGCCGTCGCGCGCTGGATCACCGCCGACATGGCCTACCGGAGAGCAGCGCTACTCGCGGTTGACGGTTTCGACGAACGCTTTCCCCGTGCCTTTCGCGAAGACGCCGATCTGGCGATGCGGGTATGCCTGGCCGGCTACCGGATCGCCGAGGGTGAGCGGGTCACCACCCATCCGACGCGTAGGTCGGGGCCGATGGCCAGTGTTCGAGCCCAACGGGGCAACTACGACAACGCGCTGCTGCGGCGAAAGTTCGGCCCTCGGTGGCGGCAGCGGATCGGCGAAAGACCCGGCATGCTCGGCCGCCACGCGTTCACCACCGCACTGGGCGCTGCCGCCGTGAGTTCAGGCGTGGCGGGTCGTCAGCGCTCGGCGCTCGGTTTCGCGGTGGCATGGGCGGCGCTGACGACCGAATTCGCCGCGCGCCGAATCGTGCAGGGCCCTCGAACCGCAGGTGAGATCTGGCGAATGGTGGTGACCAGTGCGCTGATCCCGCCTGCCGCATGCTGGTATCGGTTCCGCGGCGAGATACGGCATCGCCACGCGACGCCCAGCTCACCGCCGACCCTGCTGTTCGACCGGGACGACACCGTCATCAGGGACGTTCCCGACCTCGCCGATCCGTCGATGGTTTCGGCGGCGGAAGAATTCACCACCGGAAGCGAGTCCGCGAACAGGAGGTAGGTCTTGAACGAGGATCATTTCGCCGTCTTGTCCAGTGCGCTGGAGCGGAACCGTTCCTTGGCACCGGGACTTCGCAGGTGGGGCCGTGAACTGGCCACGGTATTCGACAACGGTGGCAGATTGCTGGCCTGCGGCAACGGCGGCAGCGCCGCCGAAGCCCAGCATCTGACCGCGGAACTGGTCGGGCGCTTCCGCAACGAACGACGGCCGCTCTCGGCGATCGCGCTGCACGCCGACACCTCCGCGGGCACCGCGATCGTGAACGATTACGGCGAGTCCGAACTGTTCGCGCGTCAGGTCCGGGCACACGGCAGGACCGGAGACGTGCTCGTGCTGTTGTCCACCAGCGGAACCAGCCAGAACGTGGTCGCGGCGGCCAAGGCCGCGCAGGAGATAGGTGTCACCACCTGGGCGATGACCGGGCCCGCGACCAATCCCCTCGCCGCGCTCTGCGATGACGCGCTGCCGGTCGACGCGCCCAGCACGGCCACCGTGCAGGAAGTTCATCTGGTCATGGTGCACGCGTTGTGCGAGTCGCTCGACGAGGCGCTGGGAATCCCGACATGAGGACCGTGGTCGGCGCGAGCTCGCAGTCGCACCCACGGCGCACGACCGAAGCGAGGTCGTTGCCTTGACCAGCACGATTCTCGTGCTCCGCGCGCTCGGTCTCGGCGACCTGCTG
Source organism: Nocardia rosealba (assembly GCF_020216065.1). Lineage (GTDB taxonomy): Bacteria > Actinomycetota > Actinomycetes > Mycobacteriales > Mycobacteriaceae > Nocardia > Nocardia rosealba. The sequence continues at coordinate 243,427 of NZ_JAIWNA010000002.1, read as the reverse complement.
ACGATCGTGCCCGCCCTGCGGGGGCTGCGGACCGCGTACCCCGATGATCGCCTGGTGCTCGCCGCGCCGGAGCCGCTGCGCCCCTTGGTGAACCTGATCGACGCGGTCGACGAGTTGCTGCCGACTCCAGGCTTGGGCGCCCTGCGGTGGAGCGGCGCATCGCCCAGGATGGCGGTGAACCTGCACGGCAGTGGGCCGCAGAGCATTCGGGACCTGGCGGCGGTGCGCCCCGCCACGATGCTGACTCATCGGCACCCGGATTTTCCCGAGATCCCCGGGCCCCAGTGGTCTGCGGAACTGCACGAGGTGCAGCGGTGGTGCCGGCTGCTGGCGTACGCGCGTATCGACACCGATCCGCGCGCGCTCGCGCTGCCCACGCCGGATATCGCCGCCGCGGAGTCGAACGTGATCGTGATCCATCCCGGCGCGGCGTCGAACGCGCGACGGTGGCCTGCTGAACATTTCGCGACGGTGGCCCGGGAGCTCAGCGCCGATGGTCATCGGGTAGTGGTCACCGGTTCGGCGGCTGAGATTCCGTTGGCAACCGCGGTCGCACGCGACGCGGGACTACCGCCCTCCGCGGTGTATGCCGGCCGTACCGACTTGGCCGAACTCGCCGCGATCGTCGCCGACGCGGCTCTGGTGGTCTGCGGCGACACCGGTGTCGGTCATCTCGCCACCGCCTTCGGCACACCGTCGGTCCTGCTGTTCGGGCCGACGCCACCGCGTGTGTGGGGGCCACCCCCCAACGCGCGCAGCCACGTCACGCTCTGGGCTGGTGTAGTCGGCGATCCACATGCCGACCGACCTGATCCCGGACTGCTCTCCATCACACCGCAACGAGTGCTTTCGACCGCGGCGACACTGATCGGACAGGAGGCGCGCCATGGGTAACCGCGTGGGTGTGGTCGGTGCGGGCTATGTCGGCCTCACCAGTGCCGCGTGCCTGGCACATCTGGGCCATCACGTGACCTGTCTGGACAACGACGAATCCAAGGTCGAAGCCCTACGCGCGGGCACCGTCACGATAGTCGAGCCGGGCCTACCGGAGCTGGTCCGCGAAGGACTCGCCGAGGACCGCTTGACCTTCACTTCCGACCCGCAGTCGCTGGCCGAGTCCGAAGTAGTACTGCTGTGCCTTCCCACCCCCATGGGCCCGGACGGCACAGCGGATCTCAGCATCCTCGAGGACGCGCTGGCGACTCTGGGTCCGATCCTGTCTCCGGGTTGCGTGCTCGTCACCAAGTCCACCGTGCCCGTCGGCACCGCGACGCGTATCTCCGCGCTGACCGGTCACCGGCATCCGGTCGTCAGCAATCCGGAATTCCTGCGCGAGGGTTACGCGGTGCACGACTTCCTGCACCCCGACCGCGTGGTCGTCGGTGCGGATGAGCCGGATCACGAGGCGGCCGAGCACGTCGCAGGCCTCTACGAGGGAACGGATGCGCCGGTCCTGCGATCCGACACGGCAAGCGCCGAACTCGCCAAGTACGCCAGCAATGCGTTTCTCGCGGTCAAACTCTCCTTCGTCAACACGGTGGCCGAACTGTGCGAACACGTGGACGCCGACATTTCGAAGGTCACCGACGCGATGGGCAAGGACGCGCGTATCGGGCCGTCGTTCCTTGCACCGGGGCCCGGTTGGGGCGGTTCGTGCCTGCCCAAGGACACCCGCGCCCTCTTGTCGGTAGCAGAGGCCTCCGGTGTTGACTTCGCCATCGTCCGCGACGCTGTGCGTGCCAACGATCACCAGCGCGCGCTGGTCTTGCGCAAGGTCCGTCGCGCGGTCACCGGCAGGGTCGACGGCTCCCTCGCGGGTATGCGGATCGGGGTATTCGGACTCGCGTTCAAAGCCGGGACGGGCGACCTACGCGACTCCCCCGCCGTCGCCATCGCTCGTCAGCTCTCCCACCACGACGCCGTCGTGACGGCATACGATCCCTGCGTGCCGCAATCCGGCGCACACGACCTCGCGGCGGGCCCCGATGGAATCCAGGTCGTCGACGACCCCTACCTCGCCGCGAAGGACGCCAACGCGATCCTCATCCTCACCGAGTGGCCCGAGTTCCGAACCCTCGACTGGAAGAAGATCGCCGGCGCCGTCGAACACCCCGTCATCGTGGACACCCGCAACCTGCTCGATGAACAACCACTGAACGGCACAGGGTTCGCGGTGTCGGGCATCGGGTCATCCGACCCTGCCGGATTGAGGGATCGGTCGAAGTAGCCGGGGTAGTGGCTGTTCGGCGCCCCTTACGGCTTGCGCACTGAGCGCGATGGAAGAACTGCTGGGCCCGCCGACCGGGTCGTGGCGAGCGGCCGCTGGTCACAGCGCACCCGGATATCGGGGCCGTCAGGCGGTGACCGGCGTTCTTGTTCACGACGAAAGTCCGGTTCACCCACCCCATGTCACACTTTCCTGCCTTACATCGTCAACCAGGCAGCAACCCGAAACACAGCAACAACAGCGAGCGAGGACATGGCAATGGGTATCGAGGAATTGCGTAGTGCGGTCCGTGGACGTGTGCTGCTGCCCGGTGACGCGGGATTCGACCAGGCGGTGCAGCCGTGGAATCTTGCTGTGGCGCAGCCGGTTTCGGGCGTCGTGGCGGTCGCCGACGCCCAGGACGCCGCCGACGTGGTGAAATTCGCGCGCAGCACGAACCGGCAAGTGGTCACGCAGACAACCGGCCACGGCGCGACCGGCGGCATCGAGGACGCGATCCTTCTCCGCACCGCCGCCCTTGACCGTCTAGAGATCGACGCCGAGCGCCGCACGGCCCGGGTCGGTACCGGCGTGCAATGGGGTGCCGTCCAAGCCGCCGCGGCTACGCACGGGCTGACCGGGCTAGCCGGTAGCAATCCGGTCGTCGGCGTCACCGGCTACACCCTCGGCGGCGGATTCGGCTGGTTCGCACGCAAATACGGCTGGGCCGCGGACGCGGTGCGCGCCTTCGAGATCGTCGACGCCGACGGCCGATGCGCTCGGATCACCGCCGACTCCGACCCGCAGCTGTTCTGGGCGCTGCGCGGCGGCGGTGGCGATTTCGCGATCGTCACCGAGATCGAGTTCGACCTGTTCCCGCTGCCGCGCCTCTACGGCGGCCGCGTGATGTGGCCCGCCGACCGCACCCGCGCGGTGTTCGACCTCTTCACCGAACTCACCACCGACGCACCACCCGAACTGTCGGTCTGGTTGCAGCGCTACCAGATCCCCGGCGCCGCACCGACCGTCGCCATCGACTTCGCCTACCTCGGCGAACCGGACGAAGGCCGCGCGCTGACCACTCGGCTCGACAGCATCGAAGGAATCCTCACCGACACCCGAGGCGCGTTGACCCCCGCCCAGATCGGCCGGATCACCGCCGAACCGACCGACCCCAGCCCCTCGCTGTCGCGCGGCGAACTGCTCACCGACCTCGACGACGCGGTCGTCAAAACCCTCATCGAGGCGCCGGTCGCGCCGCTGCTCAACATCCAGCTCCGCGGCCTCGGTGGTGTCCTCGCCGAAACCCGGCCCGAAGGTGGCGCACGCGGGCCCGTCACCGAGCCGTATGCGCTCTACCTGCTCGGCCTCGGCCTTCCGCACCTGCTCGACGACATCCAGACCAGGTTCACCGATATCCTCGACGCCCTCGGCCCCCACATCACCGGCTCCAAGCCCTACACCTTCCTCGCCCCCGGCGAGACGGCTTCAGCAGCCTTCGAGCCGGAAACCCTTGCGCGCCTACGACAGATCAAAACCACCCGCGATCCCCACAACACCATCCGAGCCAACTTCCCACTCCACCACTGAAACCCACGATTCGCGTCATCAGTCGGTGTCGGAGCTGGGGGCGCTGCCCTTGCGGAGTCGCGCCCAGTGGCGGAGTCGTTCGGTGATCTCGGCCTCGTATCCGCCGGTGGTCGGCTCGTAGAAGGTCTGCCGTGGCATGCCGTCGGGGAAGTAGTTCGCCCCGGAGAAGCCGGTCTCGGTATCGGGGTCGTACTGGTAGTTCGCCCCGTAACCCAGCTCCTTCATGAGCCGGGTCGGGGCGTTGAGAATGTGCGCCGGTGGCATCAGGGAGCCGGTGCGTTTCGCCGCGGCGCGGGCTTTGCCGAAGCCGCGGTACACCCCGATCGACTTCGGCGCCGTCGCCAGATAGAGCACCGCCTGCGCGATCGCGAGTTCGCCTTCGGGTGAACCGAGCCGTTCGTACACATCCCATGCGGCGAGGGCCTGCCGCACCGCGGCGGGATCGGCAAGGCCGATGTCTTCGGTGGCGAATCGGGTGATGCGGCGGGCGATGAACAACGGGTCCTCGCCACCGTCGAGCATCCGCGCCAACCAGTACAGAGCCGCATCGGGGTCGGAGCCGCGCATCGATTTGTGGAGCGCGGAGATGAGGTTGTAGTGGCCTTCCTGCGACTTGTCGTAGAGCGGTGCCCGTTTCTGCACCGCGGCGGCCAGGGCGAGCGGGTCGACGGGTGCGGGCAACGCCTGCACCTGCTCGATCATGTTCAGCAAGTACCGGCCGTCCCCGTCTGCCATCGCGACGAGCGCCTGCCGGGCGTCCTCGTCGAGTGGCAGCGGGCCGAGAAGGGTTTCGGCCCGACCGATGAGCGCGCGCAGGGCGGTGGCGTCGAGGCGTCTCAGGACGAACACCTGACAGCGCGACAGCAATGCGCCGTTGAGTTCGAAGCTGGGGTTCTCCGTGGTCGCGCCGACGAGGACAATCGTCCCGTCTTCGACATAGGGCAGAAACGAGTCCTGCTGCGCACGGTTGAAGCGGTGGATCTCGTCGACGAACAGCAGCGTGCCCTGTCCGATCTCTTTGCGTCGCTGTGCCGCGTGGAACACCTTCCGCAGGTCCGCGACACCGGAGAACGTCGCCGACAACGGTTCGAAGGTGAGGTCGGTCCGTTCGGCGAGCAGCCGGGCGATGGTGGTCTTCCCACAGCCGGGCGGGCCCCACAGGATCATCGACGCCAACCGGTGCGCGGCGACCATCCGGCCGATCGGGGCGTCCTCGGCCAGCAGATGGTCCTGACCGACGACATCGGTCAGGGTCCGGGGCCGCAACCGGTCCGCCAGCGGCCGGGAAGCGTCGTCGGCCTCGAACAGCGACGGCGGCTCTTCGCTCACGATTTCTTCCCGTGCTCGGCGACCAGGTCGTAGGAGTGGTGCACCAGATCCTCGACGAGCCGTTTCGTCACGCCCCGGCCCGGCCCGAGATGCGGGGTGAATGGCCGCCCGTGGTCAACGTCAGCGAGCGCCGCCGCGGTCTCGCGGGCGACCCGCTGAAGCTGCTCCCCCGAGAGGGTTGCGTGGCTGGGCATAGGTCCTTCCAATCATCGACGTGTCGAAACCTCGACTACCCGCGATCGTAGGCCTGAACAGGGCACGCTCGGGACCACGCCGAACGAGTCGGATCCCGGTTCGCGGCACCGCTGTGGACGCTGCCCGCTCCCGACGCCGAACTCTACCGAGCCCCGGCTGATGTGCGCCCATCCGATTCACAATAACTACTGTGGCGGGTGTAGACATTGTTTGCGCTGGGGTATACAGTCGCTGTCGTTCCGGTTGAGAGATCAGATGGCCGGGCAGGTGAACTGCCCGGAAGAAGTTCGACCGTTCCCTCTGGCGGAGAAGAGAATCCGGTGCAATCGGCCGGACCGCCGGAGGGAACGATGAAGAGCAGGACAAGTGCAGTACCGCAGGAAGAACCGACGATCCAGGAGGTGGTGGCCACTGAGTAGTCCCTTACCAGTTCCGCGTCCCGGGAAGTGTCGGATGCGGTGTCTCAGACCGGGCCTCCACGGCCGGTGAATGCAGTTGAAATCAATCCCTCAGTCCAAAATCAAGGCCCCGGCGCCCAGCGCGCCGGGGCCTTCCGGCATTGAACCGAGAGGCCTCGTGCAACACCCGAACACCCGATCCGCCGACAACACCAGCGCCGCGGACAAACTCGACGACGACACCTACCCCGCCTACAGCATGGGCCGCGCCGCGGAGATCCTCGGCGTCACGCCGGCGTTCCTGCGCGGCCTCGACGCGGCCCGGCTGCTCACCCCGCAACGCTCCGAGGGCGGACACCGCCGCTACTCGCGCTACCAGCTGCGCATCGCCGCGCGGGTGCGCGAACTCGTCGACGCGGGTAATGCGCTCGAGGCGTCGTGCCGGATCGTGATCCTCGAAGATCAGCTCGCCGAAGCCCAGCGCATCAACACCGACCTCCAACGCCGACTCGACCACCACGGCGCCCACCCTGCAGACTGAACGGCTGCGCCGAGCGATGGGCGCCCTGATGCCGGGCTACCCGCGCGGGTGGGCAACGAAGTCGGCGACGACCTGGTCGAACCTTTCCGGTTCGTCCAAGAAGAGTGCGTGGCTGCTGTTGTCGAAGAACACCGTTCGCGCGTGGGGTACGTGCTCGCCGACCCAGGCCGGGCCGCGCCAGTCGAACACCTTGTCCTGGCGGGCGACCAGGACGAGGGTAGGCAGGTCGAGGGTGGGCAGCAGGTCGCGCCAGTCGGCGCGGGTGTGGTCGGCCATGACGGCGTTACGGACCGGTGGTGGGCACTTGGCCATCTCCCCCAGGAACGTCACGCGTTCTTCGGCGGTGGGTTCGGTGAGCATGATGGTGGCCAGCTGCTGACGATCTTGGCCGGCCGGGTCGGCGCTGACCTGTGCTTGCAACGCGGCCAGGGCGGCGTCGTCGAAGCAAGCGTTGTGGGCGTATTTCCAGTCGACCGCGTAGTACTGACGTGGGGTCTGTTCGACGAACACCGCACCCGCCAGCCGGTCGGTACCGAACAATTCCAGGTAGCTCCAGATCACCGGGCAGCCCAGCGACCAGCCGAGCACCGTCGGCCGCTCCAGCTGCAGAGCGGTCAGCAGGTCGTGCAGGTCCTTGGCCAGGCGGGCGATGCGGTACCCGTGTCCGGGTTTGTCCGAGTCGCCATGCCCGCGCAGATCCAGGGTGATCACCCGCGCGTGTTCGGACAGTGTGGGGATGTTGCGGTCGAAGAACCGGCCGCTGAAGGTCCACCCGTGGATCATGACCAGCGGTGGGCCCGAACCGGATTCCTCGTAGTGCAACCGGGTTCCGTCACTGGCTCGCACGTATCCCATCGCGGCTCTCAATCGTTTGCCAGCTCTTGTCCAGAGCGGCGCGGTTGGTGTGGAGGAGTTCGTCGAGGTCGGTGTCGTAGACGGAGTCGGGCACACCCTGGGACAGGATCTCGAGCACACAGGGTCCCCGGTAGCCGATGTCGTAGACCGCGTGCAGCAGTTGCCCGGTCGGGATGGCGCCGGTACCGACACTGCGGCGGTCGGCGCCCGAGCGGGGCGTGCGCCAATCACTGACCTGCAACAAAAAGATCCGGTCGCCCGCGGCACGCAGGCTGTCGAGTACGTTGCCGTCCTGCCAGAGATTCCAGGTGTCGAAACAGATTCCGACGTTGTCGCGGTCGATCTCGTCGACGATGTCGAGGCCCTGTCGCAGTGTCCAGATCGCGCTCTCCTGGTTCAGCGAGATCGGATTGAGCGGCTCCAGCGCAATCCGCACCCCGTGATCGGCGGCGATGGCAGCCAGTTCGCGATGCCCGGACACGGTCTGGGCAATGGCTTCGACCATGTCACCGCCCGGCGCGGGCCCGGTATTGGTGACGAACACCGCGCCCGGGGCGAAGGGAGCCACCAGTTCCACGCAGCTCCGAAACGCCGCAAGCCGTTGCGGCAGCTGTTTCGGTTCCGGTTGTCCCGCACTGGGAATCATGGTGCGCACCGAGGGCTGCACCGACTGGATCGCCAGCCCCGCAGCCACGGCCGCCGCCAATTGTTCCTTGCTACGGTCGGCGTCCAATTTGTCCTGGCAAATCTCTATCACCCCGATCCCGGCCTCGGTGTAGTGCGCGACGTCTTGTTCGAAAGACCATGGGGTGGTGGTGAATTGGTTCACCGAATAGTCGAACGGCATCGAACTCATACCTGCCTCCACTCATGGGGTTCGGGGCGGCCCGCACCGAGGGAGGTAATGAGGGCCTGCGAATAGCCCGCGTGGCGCAACGGGGTGTCGACGTCGCGTTCGAGATCGGGCAGGTAGCCGAACAGGACGTCGGCGGGCCCGACGATCTCGACCTGTTCGCATATCGCGGGCAGCAACAGTGATTGCGCACTCGCGAGTTCTTCGTCGAAATCTCCGACGCGCACCCTCACCGGTGCACCGACATTGGTCAGGATCTGCGCGGTGGCGAAGGTGCGCCGCGCCGGTCGCACAGTGCCGACCTGCCACCGTTCGAGCGCGAAATACGGTCCAGCACAGAGGAATACCCGCTGGACCCCGTCGTCGACGGCGATCTTCAAGCCGGGTTCGAAATCAGGCCGGTGATCGAGGCGGACTTCTTGCATGAGCAGATCGATATTGGTGTCGAACTGCTCGTCGCTCACCGGTGATCCGTCCTCCATGTTCCAGTGCATGGCGTGCTGCTGGATATCGGAGGTCTGCTCGATTTCATAGATCAAGGTGCCCGGCCCGAAACTGTGCGGGGTGCCGCCGGGCACGTAGATCGTCTGCCCGGCGATCACCGGTAGCCGCCGCAGGACCGCGTCGAAGTCCTGATCGCGCAGGGCGGCGCGCAATTGCTCGTGGCTGATGCCGTCCTTGACGCCACAGAGTGCCGTGGCACCCGGGGCGGCGGCCAGAATGTGCCAGGCCTCCGTTTTGCCATTGCGCTGACCTTCCACCCGTTGGGCGGTCTCGTCGTCGGCATGTAGGTGGACCGGCAGGGTGCCTGCCGCATCGATGAACTTGGTCAGCACCGGAAAGTAGTCGCCTGTCCAACTGGCACCCATCAACTCTTCGGGATACTCGCTGACCAAGCGGCGCAGCGACCGGCCGGCCAAGGGCCCATTGGTCACCTGCGCGCCTTCGCCGTCGACGTCGCTGCATTCCCACGTCTCGGCGATGCTCCAGTCCGGGATGCCGGTTTTGCCGAGGCGATGGCTGATCGCGTGTCCACCGAACACCAATGGTTTGGCGGTGACACTGAGCCGCAGCGGATACAGCGCTGGCCCGCCGCCGGTCATAGGATCGGCTGGCCGCCGGTCACCGCGACCCGGGCACCGGAAATATAGCTGCCCTCATCGGAGGCGAGCAGGACATAGACCGGCGCCAGTTCGGCGGGCTGCCCCGGTCGCCCGAGCGGCACCTGAGAACCGAAGCTCTCCACCTGCTCGGTCGGCATCGTCGCCGGAATCAGCGGCGTCCAGATCGGGCCGGGCGCCACACTATTGGCGCGGATGCCTCTTTCGCCGAGCATCTGCGCCAGCGAGGCGACCATATTGGCGATGCCCGCCTTGGTGGCGTTGTAGGGCAACAACGTCGGCGGTGGCACATCGGAATTCACCGACGAGGACCCGATGATCGACGAACCGGACCGCATATGCGGCACCGCCGCCTTCGTCAGATGGAAGAAGGCGCTCAGGTTCACCGCCAAGGTGTGGTCCCATTCCGCATCGGGAATGTCGGTGATCGAATCGCGAGTCATCTGGAAGGCGGCATTGCTCACCAGCACGTCGATCCGGCCGAATTCCCGCACGGCCTTGTCGACGACCTCCCGGCAATGCTCCGGATCCGCCAGATCGCCCGACACCAGCACACACTTGCGGCGGGCGGCGACCACCCACCGCTCGGTCTCGGCCGCGTCTTCGTGTTCGTCGAGATAGGCGATCAGAACGTCGGCCCCTTCGCGCGCGTAGGCGATGGCCACCGCCCGCCCGATGCCGCTGTCGCCGCCGGTGACGACCGCGACCTTTCCGTTCAACCGGCCGGAGCCGCGATAGGAGTGTTCGCCGTGATCGGGTTTCGGGTTCATCTCGCCGGTGACACCGGGAGGGGTTTGCTGCTGGGCAGGAAGGGACATGATCGTGCCTCCAAGTCGGTCGCGCTCGGAATCTCTCGTGTCGCCGCGACGCGGTTACCCCAGGTGGTGCGGTTCAATCTGACTTGCGAGGGCTACAGGGCGATGGACGAACGCCACGCCACCGAAGTCCACCGGTCGTCACCGACATCTCGCGCTGACGCACAATAGCCGCGTCACGACGAAACCGCGTCCCGCCCCCGGGGCGCCTTGTGAAGAACGGGATTTCGTGAGCTCCGCTGTCTTACTGGTACTGATCGTGTTGATTCCGGCGGTAATGCTCGCTGTGCCGTGGTGGGCGCTGATCGCCGCCCCCACCGAACGCAGTGGTCCGCTCTACCGGGTCGGCACCGCGGCGTTCGTCGCCGGGTACATCTGCCTGCCGGCCGCGCTGATCCTCGGGCACGGGCCCCCGCGGATCGACTCGGCAGCGATCGTCGGGGACGTCCTGCTGGGGGTGGTGTGGGTGCTGTTCAGCTGGTCGGTGATCGGGCTGGTGGTCCGTGCTGGGCTGCGGATGGTCGGCGCACGGGGAGTTCGTACCAGTCGAGTTGTCGCGCTCGCCGTGGTGGTGATGTCGGTCGCGCTGACCGGGTACGGCGTCTACGAGGCACGGCGGGTGCCGCAGGTGCGCACCGTCGACGTCGCGATACCGGGGCTGGCGCCGGGCCTCGACGGATTGCGGGTGGTGGTGCTCACCGACACCCACTTCGCGGCGCTGGATCGGGAGGACTGGTCGCAACGGGTGGTCGAGGAAGTCAACGCGCAGCGACCCGACATCGTTGGACTGGCGGGCGACCTCGTCGACGGCTCGGTGGACGAAAGACGCGATCAGGTTGCTCCGCTCGCCGGGGTGCGGGCGCCGCTGGGTCGGTTCTACATCACCGGCAATCACGAGTACCTCGACGATGCCCAGTCGTGGCTGGACTACATGACCTCGATCGGGTGGCAGCCGCTGCACAACGCGCACCGGACCATCGAACGCGACGGGGACAGGTTGACCGTTGCCGGGATCGACGACCCTACGGGCGCCGATGTGCCGGGCCACGGCCCTGATCTCGCGGGCGCGCTCGCGGGTACCGACCCGGGCTTGCCGGTGGTTCTGTTCGCACATCAGCCCAGTCAGGTCACCGACAGTTCGGCGGCGGGAGTGGAACTGCAGATCTCCGGACACACCCACGGCGGTCAGATCTGGCCGTTCCACTACCTGGTCCGACTCGACCAGCCGGTCGTCTCCGGATTGAGCAGCCACGCGAACGGCACCCAGCTCTACACCAGCCGCGGTACCGGATACTGGGGGCCGCCGATGCGAGTGTTCGCGCCCAGCGAGATCACCGTGCTGGTCCTGCATCCGCAGAGGTGAGGGGGCGGCAGCTCCCGAGCCTCCGCTGATCTCACGGCACCCGATGCTCACCGAGGACGATTACACAGGTTTCGTCGGACACCGCGGCGAGCAGAGCAGGCTTGGTCTGCCGTTTCAGTAGCGGCGCAGTGGAGTCGCACCGGGAACACCGTCGTCGAGGTATACAGGTTCGCCGAGCGCGGCAGCGATCGCCTCCCGACGGCCGCCGTAGCGATGCGCGACACCGAGGCGCGTCAGCAGGGTGTGGACCCGGTCCGCGTCCCACTGCACCTTCTGGTCGTCCAACCGGTGCAGGTAATACCGGAACACGTCGAAGTCTTCGACGATGATGTCGATCTTCTCCGGATGGGCGTCGACCTGCAGCGACGGAACATCCTGGCCGGGGAGCAGCATCACCACGACCAGGCCCCAGACGAAGCACGGCCGCCGGGTCGCGCTGGTGGCCCAGTTCTTCACCGCCGAGGAGTTCGTGCGGACCTGGCTGACGGGGTCGTGGTCGTAGCCGTTGCCGTAGATGTCGGCGACCTCACCGTCGTCCATCACCCACGGCCCGCTCGGCGGAATGATCAACGTCCCGTGCTGAACGCTGCGGAATCCCTTGATCTCGACCGCGATACACCGCTGACGGGTGAAGATCAGCGCGTCGAGCCGACGGCTGTGACCGCGGTACGGAACGTTGACGTCGAGCAACACCACACCGGCCTGGGCCGGACTCCACGCGACCCAGTCGGCGAAACGCTCCTCGGCGGACGACAACTCCGAATCCGGGTCGACCAACAGCAGCACAACGACCTCCCCGATCGACCGGCCTCGCGGGTTCGTCAGGCCGGTCTCGCGCACCGATCTCTACCTCCGTGCCAGTGTCGCACGCCGCACCGATGCGCCGAAGTCGTTCGCACACAAAGGTTTACAGCTGAGGACACCGACCTGGAATCAACGCAATGAACAGTGGCACCGAGGCGATGACCCGGCGTGCTTGCGCCAGTTGTCCGAAAGACCAAACCGCGGACGGGGGCAGCGCGAACTTCCGCCAGGGCCGTTTCGCGTAGCCGATCCGTCCCTGGCACACCCTGTGATGTCCTCATCCGGAGGACGCGACCGGCACGAGAGGTTCTCGACAGTGCGACAACATCGTCCCACCCGCACAGCAACCCTGCGATCGACCCTTGTGGGCCTCCTGATCGCCGGCGCACTCGGCGGCTCGGTCACCTCCGCGACCGCGGCACCAGAGCCGGCCAGGGTGTTGTCCGCCGACGCGGTCGACGACCGGCAGCTGAACGTGACGGTGTACTCCCCCGCCATGAACAGGCCGATTCCGCTGCAGGTCATCCGTGCTGCCGACACCTCGAATCCGCGGCCCACGATGTACCTTCTCAACGGCTCACAAGGCGGCCCCGGTGGCAGCGGCTGGGACGCGCAAACCGATGCCGTCAGCTTCCTGCGCGACAAGGACGTCAACGTCGTCACCCCGGTCGACGGCGCGAGCTCCTACTACACCGACTGGGTGCGCGACGATGCGGCGCTGGGGCGCAACAAGTGGCAGACCTTCCTCAACGAGGAGCTGCCACCGGTGATCGAGGACTTCCTGCGCGCCGACGGCAACCGAACCCTGGTCGGGGTTTCGATGAGCGGAACCTCGGTGCTGAATCTGGCGATCGCCAAACCAGGGTTCTGGCGCAGCGTGGCCTCCTACAGCGGCTGCGCGCAGACCTCGGACCCCATCGGGCAGGAATTCGTGCGGATCACGGTGGAGAACTGGGGCGGCGCGCAGAGCGTCGAGAACATGTGGGGCCCGCGTACCGGGCCGTTGTGGCGCGCCAACGATCCGCTGGTCAACGCGGAGGGGCTGCGCGGCACCGCGATCTACCTGAGCACCGGGAGCGGAATCCCCGCCGCACCCCACGACACGCCGACCGATCCGCGCGTGCGGGACGGCAGAATTCCGCTGCCGATCCAGATCGCCTTCGGCGGGCCGATCGAGGCCGCAGTGCACTTCTGCACGATGAACCTCGCACATCGATTGCGCGAGTTGGACATCCCGGTGACTCTGGACGAGCGGCCGGTGGGTACGCATTCGTGGGGCTACTGGGAAGACGATCTGCGTACTTCCTGGCCGTTCCTGGCGCAATCGATCGGGAGCCGGACACCTTGAGCCGCTTTCACCGTGTCGCGGAAATCCGGAGCAGCACAGTCGCTGAACCTCCGCCCCGATACGGATCTGTCCGGGCAGCGGTCCGGCCATGGCATCGCCGTCCACACGCGGAGTCATTCCGTATTCAGGAGGATCAGTGAACAACGAACGGGGCGAAGTGATCGTCGTGACTGCCGTCAGGGACGGCGAACGGGAGGTGCGCATAGAGATCGGCGAGCCACGACACGACGCATCGACGCACGACTGGATGTGCACATATCGGGTCGGCGGTAGCCGTGAACACAAGGTCCGGGGCCCGAACAGGTTGGCCGCCGTCTACGCCGCACTTGTGGAGGTCGAAAACACCGCGACCCGAGTCGACTTGCCCAACAGAGCAGCGGCCGGTCAGCCGAGAACACCTGCGCTACCTCGGCTACTGCCCAACGCTTCAGGCGCGGGTGCGGCCGACCCCCGCGCTTTCGGTCCGCCGCTGGGAGCCCGCGCAGTCCAAACTCCCTCGGGCCCGGTAGTCGTCACCATCGCGCGGCCGCGCCGGGATCCGAATCGCCCGCACACCTACCTGTGCCCCTTCCGCATCGATGACCGCACCGAGGCTTTCGGGCAAGGACCCGACGATATTCGGGCGGTGATGTCGGCGATCCGCAGCGTCGGCGCCATTCTGGGAATACCGCGCAAGTGGCCGACGTCGACCACCTGAACCGGTTCAGGAACCCGACCGGACGACCTCTTCACCCATGAGGTGTTCGCGCCCCCATGCCTCCAAGGGGAGCAGTGCGTTGTTGAGGAGTTCGCCGAGTGGGGTCAGGGAGTACTCGACGCGGGGTGGTACCTCGTTGTACACCGTGCGATGGACGATCCCGTCGGCCTCCAGCTCGCGCAGTTGCGTGGTGAGGACCTTCTCGGTGACGCCGTTCACCTCACGGCGCAACTCACCGAAGCGGTGGGGGCGTTCGCTCAGCGGCCAGAGGATCATCATCTTCCACTTGCCGTTGAGTACCGACATGGTGGCGTCGAGTCCGCATCGGTACGCGCCCGGCCTGCGTGTGATCGGCACGATGGTTCCTTCCCTCTACCTGTTCGCTATCCCGGAAGTGCGCACCCACTTCGGTGTGCGTACTTGTTCGGCCCGGATGCCACGCCAACACTAAACCGCATGTCCGACAACAAAAATAAAGCGCTCACCGTCCTCGGGCTCGGCGACATGGGCTCGGCCCTCACCCGTTCGTGGCTCGCGGCGGGATACACCGTCACCGTGTGGAACCGCAGTCCCAGGCGGGCGCCGGTGGGGGCGGCGGTCGCCGCGACCGTTGCCGAAGCCGTCAGCGCGAACACGCTCGTGGTGGTGTGTCTCCTCGACGACGCGTCGGTGCGCGCGACCCTCGACGGCGTCGATCTGACCGGCCGCGACATCGTCAACCTGACCACGAGCACACCCGCCGAGGCCCGTGCGCTCGCCGAGTGGATCACCGGGCGCGGCGGGAATTTCCTGGACGGCGGGATCATGGCCGTCCCCTCCATGATCGGCGCAGCCGACTCGGGTGCGTACGTCTTCTACAGCGGTTCGGCGCGGCTGCACGAGACTCACGCCGAGGCCTTGGCGGTGCCTGCCGGTGTCACCTACGTCGGCACCGACGCCGGTTTCGCAGCGCTGTACGACATCGCGCTGCTCAGCGCGATGTGGGGCATGTTCGCGGGCGCCGCACACGCGTTCGCACTCATCGGTGGCGAGGACATCTCACCGGTCGAATTCGCGCCGCTCATGGTGGCCTACCAGCAGGCGATGGCCGGCTACGCCTTCGGCACCGCCGCGCAGCTGGCGAGCGGGGACTACACGCAGGACGTGGAGTCGAACCTGGCGATGATGGCCACGACGAACGACACGCTGCGACGTACCGCCCGGGAACAGGGCGTCAGCCCGGAACTTCTCGAGCCCTTCATGACACTGATGGAACGTCGGGTCGCCGAGGGCGGCGGGAACGAGTCGACCACCGGCGTCGTCGACCTCCTACGCCGCTGATCGAGCGGCTCCTGTCGGTGAGCGGCGGCGACTGTTTCCCGTGGGGGCTATGGTGGGTGTCGATGACTACCGGGACGGCCTTGCGCCACACACGGATCGGTGACCCGGTGCTCTTCTGAGCACTGCACGGGCCGAGGGCCCGACGTCCGATCGAAGATCCAGCGCCGCTGCGCGGGCTCCGCCTCCTTTCGTGTTGATCACAAGCTCCACACATCAACCACGACAGGAGAATCCATGCATACCGAGTCGCTGCAGATCCCCACCCTCGACGGCCACGCGGACGCGTTCGCCGCCTTCCCCGACTCCGGCGAGCAATTCCCGGGGGTACTGATGTACCCGGACGGTTTCGGTGTGCGGCCCGTGCTGCGGGAGATGGCCGAGGAACTGGCCGGGCACGGGTATTACGTGCTCGTCCCCAACGTCTTCTACCGGCACGGCCCGGCACCGGTGATCGAACTGCCCGAACACATCGGAGCAGACGCCCGCCCTGCTTTGTTCGCCCAGCTGATGCCCTTGATCGAGGCACACACCGCCGAACTCGTCCTCCGCGACGCCGACGCCTACCTCGAGTTCCTCACCACCCGACCCGAGGTCAGCGCCGGACCCGTTGCAGTGACGGGTTATTGCATAGGTGGGCTCCTGGCGGTGCGCACCGCTGTAACCGACCCCGGCCGGGTGACTGCCCTCGCCGCATTCCACGCCCCGGTAGGTGCCGACGGACTCGACAATCTCTCCGAACTCGCCGCCGAAGTCCATTTCGGCCACGCCGAAACCGATCTGACGCCCGAGGGTCTGCGCCTGCTCGACCAGGCATTGGCTGCCGCAGGCGTCGAATACACCTCCGAGATCTACCCCGGCACCGTGCACGGCTTCACCATGTCCGACACCGACGACTTCGATCCCGCCGCGCTGCGACGTCATTGGGACCGGCTGCTCCCCCTCCTCGGCCGCGCACTGGGCAACGGTGGCGGCTCCCGGTAGCCGCCGACCAACTCGTCGCTCAGGCCGGGGTGACGGCTACAGGTAGCGATTCCAGGCCGCGGATGACGACATTCGGCTTGAACGGCGGATTCTCGCTGCGCAGTTCCAGCGAGCCGACCTTGCGCAACAGTACGTCGAGCAGGATCTCCATCTCGAGCAGTGCCAGCGGGGCGCCGAGGCAGTAGTGGATGCCGAGGCTGAAGCCCAGGTGCTTCTTGGCCGGGTTCTTCGGGTCGGAGTATCGGGTCACGTCCAGCCGCTCCGGGTCGGGGAAGGCGGCGGGGTCGTGGTTGCTCGAATTGATCAGCACCACAACACCTTCGCCTTGCTCGAACCGGTGCCCGGCGACGGTGATCGGCCGGGTCGCGGCGCGCGTGGTGATCTGCACCGACGGGTCGAGGCGCAGCAGTTCGTCGGGTGCGTGGGCGAGCATCTCGGGACGTTCACGCAGCACCTGGATCTGGTCGGGGTTGCGCAGCAGGCGCAGCATGCCGGTGCCGATGAGATTGGCGGTGGTCTCGTGCCCGGCGACGAAGGTGGTGATGCAGGTGGCGAGCAGTTCCTGTTCGGAGAGCACGTCACCGCGATCCTCGACCTGGGACAGCGCGCTGAGCAGATCGTCGCGTGGGCTGACGCGGCGTTCGTTGAGCAGCTCACGGAAGTAGCCCATGAATCCGCGCGAGGCCGCACTGCGCGCCCGCAGGCATTCCTCGGGCAGCGTGTAGTCGTGATCGAAGCCGCGGGCCAGGTCCTGCGACCAGCGGTGCACCTGGTCGTAGGCCTCCTTCGGCACACCGATCAGCTCGCAGGCGATGATCAACGGCAGCGGGTAGGCGATCAGTTCGACGAGGTCGAATTCGCCCGCGGCCACGGCGTCGTCGACGAGCTGTTCGCACAACTGCTCGATCCGGGGCCGCAATCGGGTCACCATGCGCGGGGTGAATCCCTTGGTCACGAGGTTGCGCAGGCGGGTGTGGTCCGGCGGCTCCATCCACAGGAACGACGTGGGCAGTTCCTCGGGGGCGTTCTCCGGCGACACCGTCGGGTGCATCATCGCCGCCTCCTCGGCGTGGCTCCACGCGGTGGTCGACAGCACCGCCGCGCAGTCCTCGTAGCGGGTGAGCACGTGATGGCCGAGTGGAGTCTGGTGGATCGGGCCCGCTTCGCGCAGTACGCGGGCGGGGCGGTAAGGGTCGGCGCGGCCGTCGGGGCCGAACAGCTGGATCAGAGCGGTCTGGACGGCGTCGGTGTCGATCGTGGAGGTCATGGGTGGGTCTCCTCGTGGGTGGTGGTCAGGGCAGGAGGATGCGGCGCAGCATGCCCGGCGCGGTGAGCGCGGCGGGTGGGTCGACCAGGTGGGCGACTCGCAAGAAGGTCCTGGCCACGCGCGGATCGTTGTGGGCCACGCGCTGCACTCTGGTCACGAAGACGGCGGTGAGGCGGGTGCGCAGGGTGCGCCTGCCCTCGACGCCCGGATGGCGCAGATCCGAGCCGGCGGCCAGTTGCCAGGCCACCGCGACGGCGTCGGCGGCGGCCGCGTAGAAGCGGGCGGGCAGGTCGTCGGCGTCGAGGCAGTCCCGCAGAGCGGCGGCTTGCAGCGCGGCCACTGTCATGCCCTGGGCGTAGAGCGGGTTGAACGCGCACTGGGCGTCCCCGAGCACGAGCAGCCCTGCGGGCGCGGCACTCTGGCGGTCGAAGCGTCGGCGCACGGCGGTGCGGAAGCGGTACGGGACCGGCTCGCCGAGCGCGTCGGAGCCGACCACGATGGTGTGGATATCGGGCGCCGACAGCGACGCGGCGTACGCGCGGAACCCCTGGTCGTCGGTCGGTGGATGATCGCCGAGCATCCCGGCAAGGGTGACGTGCCAGCGGTCACCCTCCACCCGCACCGCGCCGCCACCGCGCCCGTCGGCACCGGTCGACACGATCACCGAGGCCTGGCCGTCGAGCTGGCCCGGCCGGTGCCGGAA
The DNA here is from genome assembly GCF_020216065.1 of Nocardia rosealba. Lineage (GTDB taxonomy): Bacteria > Actinomycetota > Actinomycetes > Mycobacteriales > Mycobacteriaceae > Nocardia > Nocardia rosealba. The sequence continues at coordinate 225,041 of NZ_JAIWNA010000002.1, read as the reverse complement.
GAACCGCGACGCGTAGCCGAGGTCGACCTCCAGGCGTTCCTCGTCGGGCACGTTCGCACCGATCGCGGTGAGCCACAGGGTGATTCGTGAGCCGCGGCCGCTGGCGTCGACGATCAGATCGGCCGCCAGGGTCTGCTCCCCCGCCGGGCCGGTCACCCGGACGGCGCGCACTCGCTGGGCGTCGCCGACCAGGCCCTGCACGGTCGTCCTGGTCAGCAGTTCGATACCCGGCATCCGCAGGGTGCGCCTGCGCAGGACGGTTTCGAGCAGCGACCGGGTCGCGATCAGCGAGGTGAGTCCGGTCGCGCCCGCCGCCAGCCGGGAACCGCCGACATACCAGCGGGTGCCGACGAGCACTTCGGCCACGGTCGCTCCGTCGGAGACGGCCTCCTCGGTGAAGCCCGGATACAGCTCCTCCATGATCCGGCGGCCCCGGTCGAGCAGGCCGTGCAGATGCCAGGCCTGCGGAACACCGCGGCGCACAGTCTCTTTCGCGTCCAGCTCGTCGCGTTCCACCACGGTGACCCGGTCGAAACGCTCGGCGAGCACCCGCGCCGCCAGCAGCCCGGCGACCCCGGCGCCGATGACGAGCGCGTGCTGCCGCGGCGCGGTCACAGGGTCACCGGGAGGTGGCGGACGCCGCGGTGGATCAGGCTGGGCCGGTACTCGATCGACTGCTCGGCCAGGGCCAGATCGGGCGCCCGGTCGAGCAGGGTGCGGATCGCGGCCTCTGCTTCGATGCGGGCCAGCGGCGCGCCGACGCAGTAGTGGATTCCCAGGCTGAAGCCGAGATGCTTACGCGGCGGGCGGTTTCCGGTGAAGCGGGTGATGTCGAAGGTGTCGGGGTCGTGGTAGACCCGTTCGTCGCGATTGGCCGAGCCGGTGAGCACGACGACGCCGTCGCCGCGGCGGAAGCTGTGCTCGCCGACCCGGGTGTCGGCCAGCGCGACCCGGATCGTGAACTGGGTGGGCGCGTCGTAGCGCAGCATCTCGTCGATGGCGGGGCCGATCAGCTCGGGATGCGCGCGCAGCAGCGCGAGCTGATCGGGATGCCGCAGCAGGGCGAGCATCCCGTTGCCGATCAGGTTGATCGAGGTCTCCATGCCCGCCACGAGCAGCAGCAGTGACATCCCGATCACCTCGGGCTCGGTGAGGAAGTCGCCGTCCACGCTGGCCGCTACCAGTTCGCTGAGCAGGTCGGTGCCCGGCCGCTGCTTCTTCTCGGCGATCAGCCTGGCGAAATGGCCCATGCAGGCGATGGCCGCGTCGGTGCGGGCGCTGATGTCGTCGGGACCGAGCAGCGAGTCGGGGTCGCTGCCGCGGGCGATGGCCAACTGCCAGGCGCGGAAGCTGAGGCCGTCGGCGACGTCTGCGCCGAGCAGCCGGACCGCGACCATGGCGACGGCCAGCGGAACCGCCAGATCCTCGAGTACGTCGAGTTCGCCGCGCTCGAGGGCCGCATCGACCAACCCGTCGACCACCGTGCCGGCCACCGGCACCATCTCGCCGATCATCTTCGGGGTGAACGCCTTGGCCACCAGCTTGCGGTAGCGGCCGTGCTCGGGCGGGTCCATGCGGACGAACGAGCCGGGGATGGCGGCGCTGGTGTCGCGGAAGGGACTGATGCCCGCCGCGTAACCGTGACCCCAGTCGGCGCCGGTGAGCACCGCCGCGCACTCCTCGTAGCGGGTCACCAGGCGCACCGGCACCTCGCCGAGCTCGTACGGGAACAGCGGGGTGGCGGTGCGGACCCGCGCGTAGGCGGGGTACGGGTCGGCGCGATGGTCGGGGGCGAAGGCATCGAAGGTGAGGTCGGCGGGGACAGCGGTACTCATCGGCCCTCCAGGCTGATTCGCAGTTCGGACATGCCGCGCACGACCACATTCGGGCGATACGGCGGTTCGGCGAGCAGATGCATCCGCTCGACCCGGGTGGCGACGGCGCGCAGCACGGCCTGCATCTCGAGGCGGGCCAGTGGTGCGCCCAGGCAGTAGTGCAGGCCGAGACCGAACGACAGGTGCCGTTCGGGTCGCCTGCCCGGCAGGTAGCGGCCGATATCGAAGCGGTCGGCCTCGGGGAAGGCCTCCGGATCACGAGCGGCCGAGCCGATCAGCACGATCACCGCGTCGCCGGGGACGAAAGTTTTTCCGGCGAGCTCGATCTCGTGCCGCGCTGTGCGGGTGGTCAGATGCACGGGTGGGTCGTAGCGCAGCACCTCGTCGACGGCGGGCGCGCACAGCGCGGGGTCCTCGCGCAGCCGCTGGAACTGGTCGGGATGGCGGATCAGGGCGAGCAGGCCGTTGCCGATGAGGTTGACCGTGGTCTCGTGCCCGGCCACCACCAGGATGAGCAGGGTGCCGATCAGTTCGGTCCTGGTCAACCGGACCCCGGCCTCTTCGGCGTGCACCAGCGCGGTGATCAGATCGTCGCGCGGGTCGGCGCGGCGCTGGGCGATCAGGTCGCCGAAGAACGCGTCGAACGCGTGCACCGCCTCGGTGCGCGCGGCCAGCTCGGCGGGGCTCAGCAGGGTGTCGGGGTCGAGGCCACGAGCGATGTGGGCGGAGATCTCCCGCACGTGGGCGTGGGCTTCGGCGGGAACACCGAGCAGTTCGCAGATCAGGGTCAGCGGCACGGGGTAGGCCAGCGCCTCGAGCACATCGGTCTCGGCATCGGCCAGCATCGCCGTGAGCAGCCCGTCGACGAGCCGGTCGGCGCGCTCGTGCAGCCCCGCGACGGTTCGGGCGGTGAACGCCTTGCCGACCAGGCCGCGCAGGCGGGTGTGGTCCGGCGGTTCCATCCACAGGAAGGAGCCGGGCAACTCCACGTCACTGTCGCCGTGCAGCAGGTCCGGCTCCTCGGCATGACTCCAGCGCGGATCGCTCAGGATCGCCTGGGCCTGCGCGTGCCGCGGCACCAGGTGGGTCTCGCGCGGGCCCGGCACGAACGGCCCTGCGGCGCGCAGGGTTTCGTAGCTGGGATAGGGGTCGTGGCGGCAGTGCGGCGCGACGCTCTCCAGCACCGCGATCTGCACCGGGGTCGGGTCCTCGACCGCGACATGATCGGAAGTCACCGGCAGCTCCTAGAGGCGATTTCGGTGCGGGGATTTCGCCGCTCATCGTCGCCGCGCGGTGGCCGTGAATTCGTGCAGTATTGTCTGCTCCGATCGGGCGATAGTCGAATATCTTTATCAGGCAGAGCAATTGGACGATCGACGGTGATTATCGGCGCGCGTATTTCGTTATTCGTTCAACGCGATGTCATATGGCACTGTTGTCGTTTCCGGCATGAATTCCTCGCGTTCGAGCGACACGCTCACCACCCTGCTGGCCGGGGTCGCCGCCGAACGACCGCGCGTCACGGCGACGTTCTGGTCGGTGTCGGAGCAGCTGGACAACGCCGAGATACAGGCACGCGCCCGGACGACGGCGACCGCCTTGGTGCGACGCGGGATCGGCCGTGGCGAACCCGTCGGCGTGCTCAGCCCCAACGCGCCGGAATTCCTGACCTCCCTGTTCGGCATCGCCGCGGCGGGCGCTGCCGCCACTCCCCTGCCGCTGCCCGCGGGCGCGAGGGCGACGGCCGCCTACCCGACGAAGCTGGCGGCGATCACCGCCGCCGCGGGCATGCGGACGGTTCTGGTCTCACCCCGATTCGCCTCGATGGTTCCGCTGATCGGGGACATCGGCGTCGAATTCGTCGACACCGGCGCGCTCGTCGAGGATGTCACCGCCGACGAAGACATCCTGCCGACGCCGGACCCCGATGATTTGGCCATCGTGCAATTCACCTCCGGCAGCACCGCGCTGCCCAAGGGTGTGCGGCTCACCCACGCGAATGTGGTGAGCGGACTGGCCGCCATCCGCACCGGTATCGATCTCGGGCTCGATGATCAGGGCGGGTTCTGGTTACCGCTGTTCCACGACATGGGCCTCTTCGGCACCCTGTCGGCGGTGCTGCGCGGCATCCCGGCGCACGTGTGGTCGCCGCTCGCGTTCGTGAAGGATCCGGCGCGCTGGCTCGCCGAGTTCGCCGCGACCGAGACCACGATCACCGCGATGCCGAACTTCGGCTACGAGACGCTGCTGGCGGCGATCCCACCGGAGCGGGTCACCGACTACGACCTGGGGCACTGGCGGATCGCGTTCAACGGTGCCGAACCGATCGCCGAATCGGTGGTCAGCGCGTTCCGCGAGCGGTTCGCGCCCGCCGGTTTCGCGCCGTCGACGATGTTCGGCGTGTACGGCATGGCCGAGGCCACCCTCGCCGTCGCGTTTCCACCGCTGCTGCGCGAGCCGGTGTTCGAGTGGGTCGACCGTGCCCTGCTCGCGGACGCCGCGGTCGCCGACGTGGTCGCGCGGGACGCCGACGGGGCGCGGGCGGTCGCCTCGGTCGGCGCGCCCGTCGACGGGATCGCCGTGCGGATCGTGCACCCCGACACCGGCGCCGACCTACCCGACGGCCGGGTCGGCGAGATCCTGATCCAAGGCGCCCCGGTCACCGACGGGTATCTCACCGCCGACCCGGAGGCCGTGGCCGACCGGTTCGTCGACGGCTGGCTGCGCACCGGCGACCTCGGCTACCGGCGCGGCGGCGAACTGTTCGTCACCGGCCGCTGCAAGGACATGATCACCGTGCGCGGCGTGAACTACTACGCCCAGGACGTCGAGGCCGCCGTCCGTGACCTCGACGGCGTCCACAAGGGCCGCTGCACCGCCGCCGTCGATCCCGCCGGTGACGACGTGATCGCTCTCATCGCCGAAACCGAACGCACCGGCGCCGCGGCCGACGCGCTCGCCGACGCCATCCGCGCCGCCGTCACCGCCCAGCTCGGGCTCGGCGCGGTCCAGGTGCACCTGGTCGCACCGCGCAGCATCCCCCGCACCAGCAGCGGCAAGCTCCAACGCCTCGCCGCCCGCGATCTGATCGGCCGGCGATGACGCCGCGCCCGGCTCCCCCTCGATCGAACGGAGTGCCTCGTGCACAGCTTTGACGTGTTCCGCCATTACGAACGCCTGCACTGGAAACTGAGCGATCTCGACCTGCCCGCCGTCGACCCGACGCTGGTCCGCCCCGAATACATCACCCTCGCCAAGAGCGCGGCCATGGGTGAGTCCAATGTGATCGCCGCGGTACACGGCTTCCTCAACGAATTCGTCGACGACTACGACTTCTCCACCTTCGCGGTGGTGTGGGGCTATCAGGAAGTGCAGCACCACTACGCGTTCCGCTCCTGGCTCGGCGCGATCGGTGAGGACGTCGAGGACCGTGCCGTCGACGCCATGCGCGAGCCCTACGCACCGGGCAGCACGCCCTCGGCGACCCTGGCCACCAACATCATCTCCGAGCTCACCGTCAACCACGTGTACCGCGCGGTGTCGAGCTGGGTGGCCGAACCGGTGCTGAAGCAGTTGCTGCTCAACGCCAGTCGCGACGAAGCCGGGCACGCGCGCGAATTCATCCACTACACCAACGAGCGATTGAAGAAGCGCCCCGAGGAACTGCCCTCGGTGCTCGAAACCTTGTACGTCTACAGCTCCGAGGCCAAGATCAAGCACCCGGTGAGCACCTTCAAGGCAGGCATCGCCGAACTCGGCGACCACGAGACCATCGACACGGGCTTCGAGTTGTTCCTCGAGCAGGTCGCCGCCGAAGGCGAGCTGGAGGTGCTGCACGACAAGGTGCGCCGCACCTTCGCCTCCATCACCGGGCTCGACCTGTCCAGTAACGCGAAGGTGCGTCGCGCGCTGGCCGACGCCATCGCCTGATGACCGCCGCCGACGCCGTCGTGGTGCCGTGGTCGGTGATCCCCGACTACCACTGCTTCGGCTGCTCCCCGCACAATGCCGCCGGGCTGCGCCTGAGTTTCACCCCGCGCCCCGACGGCGCGCTGGAGGCCGCGTTCCGGCTCGGTCGGGCCTTCGAGTCCTATCCCGGTGTCGTACACGGTGGTCTGATCGGCGTGGTGTGCGACGAGGTGATGGGCAACCTCATCGTGCTCGCGCGCAACGTACCCGCCTTCACCGTCTCCCAGCGCACCCGTTTCCTCACACCCCTGTTGATCGATCGCGAATACCGCTGCGTGGCAATGCTTCCGCCCGAGCGCGGGCCGGGACCGATCGCCGCGCACGCGGAGATCCTCGACGCGGACGGCGCGGTGTGCGCGTCGTCGACGGCCACCTATCAGCCCTTCGATCTGCACGCGGTCCGCGACCAGCTCACCCTCGACGACGACGAAGTCGCCCTGCTCGACCACGCCCTGTCCACGGCGAAAACCTTCTCCCCGAACGGAGCCCGGCCATGACAACCACTTCCGCCGACACCATCCTGCGCACGGTCACCGAGATCGCGATCTCCGAAACCGGCCTACCCGCCGCCGAGCTGACCCCCGACGCCGACCTGCGCGCCATGGCCGGTGTCGATTCGGTGCGGGTGCTGCGGATGATCGCCCGCATCGAGCGCACCTTCGACATCGAGCTCGAGGACTCCGACGTCTTCGGCATGTCCACCCTGGCCGAGGTCACCGCCGTGGTGGAGCGCTCTGTCCGCGAGGGGCGGTCGGCATGACGGTCGTCGCCGATACCAATCAGCACTACGATCTCGATCCTGACATCTTCGGCGATTTCCTCGACCCGCTGCGCAAATACAGTGCGGCACTGTATGAATCCGCCGACGACACCCTGGCGACCGCACAGCGCAACAAGCTGCGTTTCGTCGCCGAGCGGCTCGGGCTGCGCGGCGGGGAACAGCTGCTCGACGTGGGCTGCGGCTGGGGTTCGCTGATCCTCTACATGGCGAGCGAATTAGGTTGCCGCGCACTGGGAATCAGCCCAGCGCCGCGGCAGCACGACTACATCGCCGCGCAGGCCGCCGCCCGTGGGGTGAGCGAGCTGGTGCGCACCCGCGTCGGGCATTTCGAGCAGCTCGATCTGCCCGCGCGCGGCTTCGACGCCGTCACCCTGCTCGGCTCGATCGTGCACATGCCCGAGCCCGACGAGGTGTTCCGCCGCGCCAAGGCGGTGCTGCGCCGCGGCGGCACCCTCTACGTGTCGGAGAGCTGCTTCCGCAACGCGGCCACCCGTACCGCGTTCGACGATCGCGTCGGCACCGGGTTCGTCCGCGAGGACATCTTCGGTTTCGGTGAACTGCGCCCACTCTCGGAACTGGTCGCGGCCGCCGAGAACGCGGGCTTCTCGGTGATCTCGGTGGACGACCTCACCGAGAACTACCGGCGCACGATCGAGGACTGGATCGCCAATGTCGACGCCGCCGCCGACCGCATCGACGCGCACGGCGCCGGCCTGGCGGCCAAGCTGCGCCACTATCTCGAGATCGCCAACGCGGGCTGGGGTTACACCACCAAGCACTACGCGCTGGTCTGCCGGAATGCCAGGTAGGACATGATCAGCACACCGGGGCTGCTGCCCGTGACCGAGCTGACCGCCGCGGTCGACGGCTTCCTCGCCGCCTCCCCCGCGGCCCGCGCCTGGGACGTGGAGACCGCCTTCGACTGGACGGCCGCCGACGCGGGCAGGCTCACCGAGGGACAACGATCCGCGGTCCAGTTCGTCACCCTCATCGAAGACCACCTGCCCGGCTATTTCGATGTCTACCACCGGCATTTCCCGGTCGACGACAGCGTGGATCTGCCGACCTTCGAACACAATCGGGAGCTCTACCACTTCACCGTGCGGTGGGCGCTCGAGGAGGACACCCACGCCAGGGCACTGGCCCGCTACCAGGAGGCAGCGGGCATGGCCGAACGGTCGACGCTGCGTACGGAATTGGCGATCGAAGGGCACAAACCGTTCGACCTGCCCTACAACCATCCCGTGCAGTTCTTCGCCTACGCGCTGGTGCAGGAGAAGGCGACGCAGATGTACTACCAGCAGCTGCGCGACGTCGTCGCCGATCCGGTGCTCGCCGCGGTCCTCACCCGGCTGTCCCGTGACGAGGCACGACATTTCAGCTTCATGGCCGAGGTGGTGACCCGGTACCTGCGCCACGACGGTGACGCGGTGGTGGCGCCCATCCGCGACGTGATCGCCCATTTCCGGATGCCGCTGTCGGACACGCTGCGCGGCTACTGGCGGTGGGCGCTGCGCATCGCCGAGGTCGCCGACTACGACCACACCGCCGCTTACGAACACCTCGTGAAGGTGATCGACCGCGCGGTCGACACGCGAACCGAGCCGATCGACGAGCTCGTCGCGTTCGTCGAGAGCTGCCGTTCGCTGGCCTGAGCCGACGGCACCGGCCCCGCCCCCGATCGGCTCGGGCGCGGGGCCGGTGCCGTGCGGTCAGTTGCCCTGTGCCAGTACGAGAATCGTCGTGGAGCCGTGGGCGATGAGCTTGCCCGCCGCATCGGTGATGCGCCCCTCCGCGGTAGCGGTGCGCCGCCCGACGTGCACGGCGGTGGCGTCGCAGGTGAGCCTGCTGCCGTCCAGGGTCACGGCCCGGATGAAGTTCACCTTCAGCTCCAGCGTGGTGTAGGCGATGCCGTCGCCGAGCTCGGTGAACACCGCGCTGCCCATGGCGGTGTCCAGGAGGGTCGCCAGGACACCACCGTGCACCGTGAACATCGCGTTGATGGTCGCCGGATTCGGGTCGAGAAAGTAGCGTGCGCGCCCTTTCGACGCGCTTTCCAAGCGAATTCCGAGCGAATCACCGACACCCAGTTTTTCTCGCAGTCCGCGTTCGAATACCGCGGTCAATTCGTCGACCCGCCGCTGCGCGATCACGTCGACGTCCATGTCGGTACTTGTCATGATTTTCCTCCCTGCGGACGATTTGCCTCCCATTCGAGCAGCCTCGAGTGAATTGCGGTTTGCCGCAGCCCATTCCATGCCGAACTCCGATTGCCTGATCGGGATCGCGCGCACCCGCCGAATCGTTCGCCGGACGCCGGTACCGTCGGTCAGATGGCCGACACCACCGCTGCTCCCCGCGTCGAGTCCATCGGCGCCGACTTCTTCGACGATCCGCACACCCACTACCGGCGCTGGCGCGCCGCGGGCCCGGTCCATCGGGTCCGCTTTCCCGACGACGTGGTCCGCTGGGTGATCATCGGCTACGCCGAAGCCCGTGCGGCACTGGCCGATCCGCGCCTGGCCAAGGATGTCGGACAGGTCGAGGCGATCCTGCACGAGAAGCGCCGCGTTACGCGGTCGGACCCGAATGTGAGCGCGCTGCTGAGCCACATGCTCGGCACCGACCCGCCGGCGCACACGCGCCTGCGCAAGCTGGTGAACAAGGCGTTCACCGCCAAGCAGGTCGCCGGGCTGCGTCCCCGTATCGAGGAGATCACCGAGGACCTGCTGGACGCGACCACCGACCGCGACGAGTTCGATCTGATGGAAGAGTTCGCCAATCCCCTACCGGTGACCGTGATCTGCGAGCTGCTCGGGGTGCCGTTCGCCGACCGTGACGATTTCCAGGCGTGGACCCGCGCACTGGTCACCGTCGTCGGCGAGGGCGAGGACGAAGAGCGCCCGGCCGCAGGCGCCGCCATGGTCGGCTATCTGGCCGATCTGGTGCGGGCCAAGCAGGCCGATCCGGCCGACGATCTGCTCTCGGAACTGGTGCTGGCCGACGACGACGGCGACCGGCTCACGGACAAGGAGCTGGTGTCGATGGCGTTCCTGCTGCTGGTCGCCGGGCACGAGACCACCGTCAATCTGATCGGCAACGGCATGAACGCGCTGCTGCGCGACCGGGCACAGTGGCAGGCGCTGTGCGCCGACCCGGCGGCGGTGCCCCGCGCGATCGAGGAGTTCCTGCGGTTCGACGGGCCGGTCGACATGGCCACGGTGCGCTACACCGCCGAGCCGGTCACCCTCGGCGGCACCGAGATACCGCAGGGTGAACTCGTCTACGTGTCGGTGGCAGCCGCCAATCGCGATCCGGCACGGTTCGCCGATCCGGACACTCTCGCCACCGATGGGCATACCACCGGGCACCTGGCGTTCGGCCACGGCATCCATTTCTGTGTCGGCGCTCCGCTGGCCCGGCTCGAGGCCACGATCGCCGTCACCGCCCTCCAGCGCCGTTACCCCGACCTGCGGCTGGCCCCGGCCGCCCTGACGCCACGCTGGCAGACCAGCACGCTCATCCGCGGTCTGCTCGCATTGCCTGTGCTGACACGCTGACCGCATCGAAGCCGGACGGCGAAAGACCCCGCCCGATCGCAGGATCGGGCGGGGTCGGGTGTCCCCCGGTCGCTCTATACCGGGTCTTCGACCACCGTTACTTCGCCGGTGCGTTGAACGGCTGGTTGATGGTGGTGAAGTACTGGATCGCGGCGCCGATGGCCACGGGCGCGGTGATGAAGATCTGCCCGGCCAGGGTGCCGAGCGCGCCGACGGCGAGGATGCCGCCGATGCAGCCGACCGCGGCGGCGGGCAGGAACGGGCCGAACAGGCCGACGATGGTGGCCGCGGCGACGGTGGCGCCGACGATGCCGCCGAGCACGCAACCCACCGCGGCGCCGCCGATCCCACCGACCAGGGTGCCGATGGCGGCGCCGGTGGAGATGGTCGTGGTCAGCCTGGTCCAGGCCGCAACCTCACGCTCGTATTCGCTCTTCCACGGTGCCTTGTCCTCGAAGGGCAGGGCGACCGGCTTGTAGACGGCCTGCGAGGCATCCAGCTGCGGGCTCAGGGTCGCCGTGTTGCCCGCGATCTCGGCCACGATGGGCAACTCGAACTCGTCCAGCCGGAAGGTCAGCGGGGTGGCGGCGACGGTGGTGCCGTCGGGCGCCTTCACCTTGAACGCGCCGTCCTCGACGACCATGGAGCCGGCACCTGTGGTGATGACGGACTTACCGGCCACTTCCTGCGCAGTGAACTCGATCGGGGCGGGGGCCTGGGCCGACGCCGAGCCGGTGATACCGGCCGTGACGCCGATCGCGGCGGCGAGCAGCGCCGCGGCCGCAGCAGATTTCCTCATCGTATATTTCTTCCTCTCACATTCCCGGACGGGAATCGGGCGCGTCCGTTACGCGCACGTTCTGGGGGACAATCGATTCCGCGCGCGCTCACAGGTCGAGCACCAGGACGCCGGAGCGGGCCCGCGAGACGCAGAGCATCATCGTGGCGCCGCTGGCGCGTTCCGCAGGGGTGAGCAGGGAGTCGCGATGATCCACCTCGCCGTCGAGCACCGGGGTCTCGCAACTGCCGCAGGTGCCTTCGCGACACGAGGTGAGTACCGCGATGCCCGCCGATTCGAGGACGTCGACGATGGACCGGTCGGCCGCCACCCGCAGCGTGCGGCCGGTCTGCGCCAAGCGGATCTCGAACGCCGTGTCGGCCCCCGCGGGCACGACCGGCCGTGGCACGAAACGTTCGGTGCGCACGGTGACACCGCCCAGCGCGCCCGCTGCCTCGACCGCCGCCAGCAGCGGTTCCGGACCGCAGCAGTACACGGTCGCGCCCGGCCGGTCGGCCAGGATCTCCGCGATCGGCAGTAGCCCGGCCTCGTCCTGCGGCACCAGGCGCACCCGGGGGTCCGCGGCGAGGACGTCGGCGAAGGCCATGTGCGCGCGGCTCCGGGCGCCGTAGTGCAGCGTCCAGTCCGCACCCGCCCGGTCGGCGGCGGCGATCATCGGCAGGATCGGGGTGATCCCGATCCCACCTGCCACGAAGGTGTATCGCGCGGCAGGAGTCAGCTCGAAGTTGTTGCGTGGCAACGAGACCGACAGTGTGGTGCCGGGCAACGCTGTCCGGAACAGCGCGGCCGAACCGCCCCGGCCACGAGGTTCGTGCAGCACCGCGATCCGCCAGTGGTCCCGGTCGGCGGGGTCACCGCACAGCGAGTACTGGCGCACCCCGGCGGCACCCACCGCCACGTCGATGTGCGCGCCCGGCGTCCAGGCGGGCAGTTGCCCGCCGTCGACCGCGGCGAGCACCAGGGCGAACACCGCGTCGGCTTCCTCGGTGCGGTCGATCACCCGCACCCTCACTTCGGTCATGCCCATCCCCTCGGCGGAATCGTTGTCGAGATCACCGTGGTGCAGCGGCGCCCGGTTCGCCGCCATGGCATGGCGAGACGATTGGACCGATCGACGTTCACTATCGCCCCGGCCGCCGACCTGCCCGCCGCCCGAAACTGGCGGCATGACTCCCGTGTCGGAACTGGTCGACAGGACCAGGCAGTTCGTTCGAGATCACGTCATTCCGGTGGAACGCGAGGTCGTGGTCGGTGGCCGGGTCACCGACGACGCCTTACGCCTCGATTTGCAGAAGAAGGCCAAGGAAGCCGGTGTCTTCGGCCCCCTGTCCGATCCCGCCTACGGCGGCCTCGGTCTCGACACCAGGGCGCAGGCCGAGGTGCTCGAGGCGGCGGGCGCCAGCCTGCTCGGCCCACTGGCGGTCAACGCCTGGGCTCCCGACGACGGCAACATCCACCTGCTGGCCGCGGTGGCGAACCCCGAACAGCAGCAGCGGTATCTGGCCCCGCTGGCCTCCGGCGAGGCGCGCTCGGCCATCGCCATGACCGAGCCTGCCCCGGGTGCGGGCTCGGATCCGCGGATGCTGGCGACCGTGGCCGAGGAGACCGACACCGGCTGGGTCATCAACGGCCGCAAACACTTCACCACCGGCGCGCAGGGCGCCGCGTTCACCATCTGTGTCGCCGCGACCACGGACGGTCCGACGATGTTCCTGGTGGACCAGGACAATCCCGGTCTGCGGGTGGGGCGTCGGATGCCGACGCTGGATCACACCAGTGCCCCGGGCGGACACTGCGAGGTCGAGTTCGTGGACTGCGAAGTCGACGAGTCCGCGATCCTCGGCACCGTCGGCGGCGGCCTCGACCTGGCGCAGGCGCGGCTGGCACCGTCGCGGCTGGTGTTCTGCATGAACTGGCTGGGACTGGCGGTGCGCGCCCAGCAGCTGGCCGCCGAGCACATCACCGGCAGGCAGTCGTTCGGGGTCCCGATCGCCGACCACGGTATGGCACAGGGCTTGATCGCCGACAACGAGATCGACATCGCCGCCGCGCGCAGCCTGGTCCGGGCCACCGCCGCCACGATCGACGAGCACGGCGCCACCTCCGGGCAGGCCAGGCACGAGGCATCGATCACCAAGACCTTCGTCTCCGAGGCGGTGTGGCGGGTGCTCGACCGCGCGGTGCAACTGCACGGCGGGCTCGGCGTCTGCGAGGACTACCTGGTGGCCCGATTCCTGGTGGAGGCCAGGGCTTTCCGCATCTACGAGGGTCCGTCGGAGGTGTTGCGCTGGTCGATCGCGCGGCGCGTCCTGCGCGGGCCGCGCTGAGAGGACGACGAGATGACCCGCAGCATCGCCGGATTCGGCGCCGCTTACCCCGCCCTCGATCCCGACGCCGTCGACTTCGGCTATCTGCGCGACGCCTCGCAGGCGCTTGTACCGTTCGGCGCGCACGTCGGCACTCTGATCACCGAGATCTCGGCCACGCGTTCGGTGGTGGAGATCCCCGCCGAACCGGTGATGTGCAACCACATGGGCACCGTCCACGCGGGCGCGCTGTTCACCGCCGCCGACATCGCGGGCGCCGCGGCGTTCGTCGGCGCGGCCGCGCACCGCCTGCACACCATCGACCGGCTGATCCTGCGCGGCGGCACCGCCGCCTACCGGAAGCCGGCGCGTGGCCGCATCCGTGCGGTCGCCACCGTCGAAGCCGCGGAGCTGGCCATGATCCTGGCCGCCACCGCGAACGCCCGTTACGGCCTGTCCGGCCGCGCCGAACTGCTCGACGACAACGACGTGCTCACCGCCGAATTCACCTTCGACTACGTGTGCGATGTCCGCATCGCCGGAACGGACGACCAATGAATTCCGCAACGCCCAGCGATTCCGCGACCGGGGGCGGACGGGTGGCGGACGGGCCCGCGACCACGCCTGACACCAGCACAGTCGAGACCGTCGACGGAGTGCGGTTCACCCTGCGCCGGCTGGCCGCCGCCGACCCCACTGCCCCCGTGGTGCTGATCCTGCCCGCGATGGCGATGAAGGCCCGCAACTACCAGGCGCTGGCCAAGGCGCTGCACGCCACCGGGCTGTCGGTGGCCACCGTCGATCTGCGCGCGCACGGCGAGGCGGAGCCCGCGCTGGGCGAGCACACCGACTTCGGGTACCGCGAGATGCTCGAAATCGACCTGCCCGCCATCGTTTCCGCGATCGAGGAGCGCTTCCCGCAGGCACCGCTGCACCTGTTCGGGCACAGCCTGGGTGGCCAGCTGGCCCTGCTGTTCGCTGCCGCCGAACCCGAGCGGGTCGCCGGGGTGACCGTGATCGGCACCGGCACCGTGTTCTGGTGGGCGTTCGGTCCGCGCCGCTGGTTCGAGGCGCTGAGCCAGATCCAGTGGATCGGTCTGGTCGCCCGCGTCAAGGGGCACTGGCCGGGTGGGGTGCTGATCCCGGCGCCGATGCCGGGCGGGGTGATGGTCGACTGGTCGATCCACTCGCTGACCAGCTACTACCGTCCGCGCGGTACCAACCGTCGCTACAACTCGCTGCTGGCGGAGATGACGCTGCCGGTGCTCGCGATCTCGCTGTCCGATGACGTGCTCGGCCCGAAGTCCAATGTCGACTTCCTGGTGTCGCGCATGCCCGCCGCACAGGTCACCCAGTGGCACATCGACGCGGACTCCGCCGTCGAGCACCGCGATCACTTCGCCTGGTTGAAGGATTCGCCCGCGATCGCGACCCAGGTGTCGCGCTGGATCACCACCGGCTCCGCGCCGGCCTGAGGAGAGACGTGGCACGACTGCAGATCCAGGCGGTGTCGAAGAAGTTCGACACCGACTACGCGGTGCGCGAGGTGAGCCTCGACATCGCCGACGGCGAATTCATGGTATTGCTCGGCCCCAGCGGCTGCGGCAAATCGACCCTGCTGCGGATGATCGCCGGACTGGAGGAACCGAGCGAGGGCCGGATCCTGGTGGGCGGCACCGACGTCACCGACGCCGCGCCGCAACGACGCGACCTGGCGATGGTGTTCCAGAGCTATGCGCTCTACCCGCACCTGTCTGTGGCCAAGAACATCGGCTTCCCGCTGCGGGCCCGGCGCAGGCCGCGCGCGGAGATCGACAAGCGGGTGGCGGAGGTGTCGGCCACCTTGGAGCTGTCGGCGCTGCTGGACCGTCGGCCGGTGGCGCTCTCGGGTGGACAGCGGCAGCGAGTCGCGTTGGCGCGGGCCATGGTTCGCGATCCCGGCGCGTTCCTGATGGACGAGCCGCTGTCCAACCTCGACGCCAAACTGCGCAGTGCGACGCGCGCGGAACTGATCGCCCTGCACCAGCGGTTGGGGGCGACGTTCCTCTACGTGACCCACGACCAGGTCGAAGCGATGACGATGGCCTCGCGCATCGCGCTGCTCAACGAGGGCCGGGTCGAACAGTGCGGCACACCCGCCGAGCTCTACGACCAGCCCCGCTCGACCTTCGTCGCCGGATTCCTCGGCGCGCCACCGATGAATCTGTTCCCCGCCGTCGTCACCGCGGCCGAGTGCACGCTGCGGGTGACCGCCGACGGGGTCGACGCCGCCCTCGCCATCACCGACGAGCTCGACGCCGCCACCCCGGTGATCGCGGGCATTCGCCCCGAGCGCCTGCGCATCGATCCCGCGGCCAACGACGTCCGCGGGACGGTGCGCATGGTCGAGAACCTGGGCAGCGAGGAACTGGTGCATCTCGACGCGGGCGCGACCAGCCTGTGCGTGCGTGCCGCGCGACCGGCCGGGGTCGCCGCGGGCGAGAACATCACCCTGCGCGTGGATCCCGCCGATATCCACCTGTTCGACCCCGACACGGGCTTGCGGCTGGCCTGGCGTGCGCCGCAACCGGATTCGCCGAAGGCCGTGGACGCGGCGGCCGTGCCCGTCCCCTGATTTCCCGCACCACTCGATGAGGAGAACCACCATGAAACGCACCTTGCCCGTCCTGGGCGTGGTGTTCACCACCGCCGTCGCCCTGAGCGGCTGCGGTCTGGGCGGCACCGTGTCCTCGGACACTACTTCCACCGCGCAGATTCCGGAGCTGAAGCCCGACCAGCAGGTCTCGATCACCTTCGAGTCCTACAACTACGGTCTCGCCGGTGCCTGGACCGATACGTTCAACGCGCTGATCGCCGACTTCGGCAAGAAGTACCCCAATATCAAGGTGACTGCGCAGAAGCCGCAGGGCAACAGCCCGAACCCGGCCACCGACACCATCTCCAGCATCCAGAACCAGATGGTCGCGGGCACCCCGCCCGATGTCGCGCAGCTCGGTTTCTCCGATCTGGACTTCACCATCAACCAGCTACAGGCCAAGCCGATCGACACGCTCGTCGGCACGCAGGAGGTGGCCCGCAATTTCGACGGTCGCCACGCCTACGCACCGCGCGCCCGCGTCCTCGACGACTGGAACGGCCACACCTACGGCGTGCCGTTCGTGTTCTCCACCCCGGTGCTGTACTTCAACGCCTCGCTGTTCACCGAGGCCGGGCTCGATCCGGCCGAGCCGCCGGCCACCTGGGCCGAGGTCGCCACCACCGCCCGGCAGATCGCCGACCGCACCGGCAAGGGCGGTGTGTACATCGACTGCCTGACCAAGACCGCCAAGGACTGGTGCTTCCAGTCGCTGGTGCGTTCCAACGGCGGCCGGGTCATCTCGGAGGACCGGCGCACCCTCACCTATGCCGACGCGCCCGTCGTCGAGGTGACGCAGATGGCGCAGAACCTGGTGAACTCGGGCAGCATGCCCAAGCTCAACCAGAAGCAGGGCTACGAGGCGTTCGCGCGCGGCGAGATCGGCATGATCCTCGAGACCAGCGCGATCCAGGGCACCTTCGTCACCGGTGCCAAGGACAAGTGGGATCTGCGTTCGGCGGCGATGCCCGCGTTCGGTGACAAGCCGACCGTGCCGACCAATTCCGGTGCGGGCCTGCACATCCTGTCCAACGATCCGGCCGAGCAGCGGGCCTCGTGGGAGCTGATCAAGTTCCTCACCAGCGAGGAGTCCTACATCAAGATCGCGCAGAACATCGGCTACCTGCCGCTGCGCACCGGCCTGCTCGACCAGCCCGACGGCCTGCAGGACTGGGCCGCGAAGAACCCGCTGCTGAAGCCGAACGTCGCCCAGCTCGCCACCATGGAGCCGTGGGTCTCCATGCCAGGCAACAACTATCTGCAGATGCGTGACGGCATGATGGACGCGGTCGAGGCGATCGTCTTCCAGGGCAAGGATGCGCAAGCGACCCTGACCGCGGCGCAGGCCGAGGGCGCCAAGCTCATCCCGGCGGCATGATGAGTGATCTGACCATCGTCCAGCTCACCGACACCCACCTGCGTCCGGCCGGTGAGCTCGTCCACGGTGTCGTCGACACCGACGCCAACCTCGCGCGGGTGCTCACCCAGCTGCGCGCGGCCGGGCAGCATGTCGATGCCCTGGTGCTCTCGGGTGACCTGTCCGACAACGGGTCACCCGAGGCGTACCGGCGGCTGCGGGCGGCCGTGGAGCCGGTCGCGGCCGAGCTCGGCGCCGAGATCGTCTACGTGATGGGCAATCACGACGAGCGGGTGGCCTTCGGCGAGGAGCTGCTCGATCGCGCCCCCGGTTCGGTTGATGCGGCCCTGCCGCACGATTCGTGCGTCGAGATCGCGGGCCTGCGAGTCATCGTGCTCGACAGCACGACACCACTGCGGCACGAGGGCAGGCTCGAACTCGAGCAGCTGGCCTGGCTGACCGAGCGGCTGCGCGTGCCCGCCCCGCGCGGCACCCTGCTCGTGCTGCACCATCCGCCGATTCCCTCGCCGGTGGCCACCGCCGACTTCCTCAAGCTCGAGGACGCCGAACGGCTGGCCGACGTGCTCGCGGGCTCCGATGTGCGGATGATCCTGTGCGGGCACAATCATCTGACCGCCGCGGCGGCGGTGGCGGGGATCCCGGTGTGGATCGGTCCGGCGCTGTCGTATCGGATCGATCCGATGGCTCCGGTGGGCAGGCACCGTGGGCTGGCCGGATTCGGCTACAGCCGCATCGATCTCATCGGCGAGACGATGCTCGCGACGGCTGTCGAGGCGACTCCGGCGGTCTCGGTCTACGACCGTCCCGAGGCCGAGGTGCTCGAGCAACTCGCGGCGATCGCCACGCGGACGCGGTGATGTTCGTCATCGACGATCGGCAGGACCCGGCGCAGGCGGTGCCGAGCACCGCCGCGGCGGGTCCGCGCCGGTTCACCCGCCGCGCGCTGACCCGTCTCGTCGCGCCCTACCTGTATCTGGCGCCCGCGCTCGTCCTGTTGGTCGTGTGGACCTATCAGCCACTGGCCCAGGCGGTCGAGCTGTCCACGTATTCGTGGAACCTGCTGCCTACGGCCCCGATGAAACCGGTCGGCACCGCCAATTACGAACGGCTGCTGGACCTTCCGGCATTCTGGGGATCCCTCGGCCGCACCGCGACCCTGATCCTCGGGTTGCTGCCGTTCACGGTGCTGTTGCCGGTGCTCATCGCCCTGGCGAGCCGGCGCGTGCACGGCCGGGCCAGGACCGTCTATCAGGCGCTGGTGTTCGCGCCGTTCCTCGTCGCGCCGGTCGCCGCGGCGGCGGTGTGGCGGTGGCTGCTGCATCCTGGCACCGGATTCGTCGACCAGCTGCTCGGCACCGGCCACAACTGGGTCTACGACGCCTCGACCGCGCAGGCGGTGATCATCGCGATCACCGGTTGGCAGCTGCTCGGTTTCGCGACGCTGGTGGTCTGGGCCGGACTGGCCGGGATCAGCGGCGACTACAGCGAAGCCGCGCGGGTCGACGGGGCGACACCGGGGCAGATCCGGCGCTGGATCACGCTGCCCCTGCTCTCCCCCACCCTGTTGTTCCTGGTGCTCACCACCGTGCTGCTCAGTCCCACCCTGTCCTTCCCGCTGATCGACTCGATGACCCAGGGCGGTCCGTCGCAGGCCACGACCAACATCTACTACCTGCTCTGGGACTACGCGTTCCACAGCTTCGACGCCGGGCTCAGCGCCGCGGCGGGTGTGCTGTTGTTCGTCGGCTTCGGCGCGCTGGCCGCGGTGCTGGTCTGGATATCGGAAAAGGTTGCCGTCCATGATGATTGACCGTCTGCGCGCGGCGGGCAGCCACCTGCTGCTCGCCGGCACGGCGCTGCTTTGTGTATTCCCCATCTACTGGCTGTTCGCCACGGCACTGCGCCGGCCCGAGGACGTCACCTCGCTCGCGCCGTTGCCGTGGCCGCTGTCGATCGACAACTACCTCGACGCGGCGCAGAAGGTGGATGTCGCGGGCCTGATCGCCAACACGTTCTTCGTGGCGATCCTGTCCGCGGCCGGGCAGCTGCTCATCGCGCTGCTCGCCTCGTACGCGTTCGCCATGTACACCTTTCCGCTCCAGCGGCTGATGTACCTCGCGTTCGTCGGCGTCTGGCTGGTGCCGTTCCAGGTGACCATGCTGCCCAACTACATCCTGCTCAACGAGCTGGGCCTGATCAACACGCTCATCGGCTGCGTGCTGCCGACCCTGTGCTCGGCGCTGGGCGTGCTGCTGTTGCGCCAGCACATGTCGGCATTCCCGAAGGAGCTCATCGCGGCCGCGAAAATGGACGGCCGCTCCTCCTGGGCCATCCTGTGGACCGTGGTCGTCCCCAACCTGCGCCCCGCGCTGGCCGCCCTCGGCATCCTGCTGTTCATCAACGCCTGGAACGAATACTTCTGGCCCGCCGTGGTGCTGCGCCAGTCCAACGACGTCCTTCAGCTGGGCCTGCGCAGCTTCATGGGCACCGAAGGCGACCAGTGGGGTCCCATGATGGCCCTGGCCAGCCTCGCCTGCCTACCGGTCCTGTTGCTCTACCTGGTGTTACAGCGCCACATCGTGAACGCCTTCGTCCGCTCGGGTCTCAAGTGAGCACCCGGATGTTCCTCGCCGTCTACGACGTCACTGCGGCCGGGGTGTTCAGGTCGCCGATGAGGGCGGTGTCATGGGTGGCGGCCCGGAAGCGCGGGTGATCGAGGATGTCGTGCAGGAAATCGGTGGTGGTAGCCACGCCCGGTCCGGCGATGGTGGTTTCGGCGAGGGCGCGACGCATCCGGGCAATCGCTGTCGGCCGGTCCGGCCCCCACACGATGACCTTGGCCAGCAGCGAATCGTAGTGTGGCGGAACCGCATAGCCCGGTGCGATATGGGTGTCCACACGAACGAAAAGGGCCGGCAGGGAGCTCACACCGGGTGAGGGAGCCCGGGGCGGGGGCGAACCCGCGTTCGGGGTCTTCGGCATTGAGGCGGCATTCGATGGCGACACCCTCGGGCCTGCGATCGGCGCCGAGGGTCAGTGGTTCGCCCGCGGCGATGCGCAGTTGTTCGGCGACCAGGTCGACGCCGGTGACCATCTCGGTAACCGGATGCTCGACCTGCAGGCGGCAGTTGACCTCCATGAAGTAGAACCGGCCGTCCGGGGCCAGCAGGAACTCCACGGTGCCCGCCCCGACGTAACCCGCTGCCGCACAGCCGCGGACGGCCGCGGCGCCGATGCGGTCGGCGAGGTCCGGCGCCAGGCCGGGGGCAGGCGATTCCTCGACCAGCTTCTGATGCCTGCGCTGCAGCGAACAGTCACGCAGACCCAGGTGCCGGACGGTGCCATGGGTGTCGGCGAGGACCTGCACTTCCACGTGCCTGGCCGATTCCAGGTAGCGCTCGACATAGAGCCTGCCGTCACCGAAAACGGCGGCGGCCGCGGCCCTGGTGTGCTGCCAAGCCGTGGCGAACTCGTCGCCGTCGCGCACGACCCGCATCCCTCGGCCACCACCGCCGGCGACGGCTTTGATGATCACCGGGTAGCCGATCTCGTCGGCCAGGGCCCGTGCCGCGTCGGGGTCGTCGACGGCGTCGCGGCTGCCCGGCAGCAGGGGCAGGCCCGCGTCGGCCATCAGCGCACGGGCGGTCGACTTGTCACCGAGCCGGGCCATGACCGCCGACGGTGCGCCGACGAACACGAAGCCCTCCGCCTGGCACACCTCGGCGAAATCCGGATCTTCCGAAAGGAATCCGTAGCCGGGGTGGATCGCGTCGGCGCCGGTGGCGCGGGCCGCCTCGATGATCGCAGGGATCGACAGGTAGCTGCGTTTTGCCGGGGCCGGACCGATCTGGACGTGTTCGTCGGCCAGGCGCACCGCCGCGGAGTCACGGTCCGCGGCGGAGTGCACCGCCACGGTGGCGATGCCCAGTTCGCGGCACGTACGGATGACCCGTACCGCGATCTCCCCGCGGTTGGCGATCAGGACCTTGCCGAAGGGGCGCGTCATCGCAGCGCCTCGAACACGATCAGGGCCTGGCCGTGCTCCACGGCGTCACCGTTGTCGACGAGGATCTCCGCCACCACGCCCTCTCGCGCCGCGGTGACCGGGATCATCAGCTTCATCGCCTCGATGATGCCCACCTGTTGGCCGGCGCGCACGGGGTCGCCCACCGCCACGAACGGTGCGGCACCGGGTTCCGGCGCTCGATAGAACACGCCGACGGTCTCGGCGGTGAGCGGGAAGGTCGATGCGGCGCCGTTGTCGGCGGGCCTGTCCGCCCTGGCTGCGCCCCCGTCGGTGGGTTCGGTCGGGACGAGAACCAGATGTCCCGCCGGCTCACCCTCGCCGGCGGCCGCCGCGGGGCGCTCGCCCCAGGTGATGCGCAGCGACACCGGGCCGTTGGCGACCGTCACCGAGGTCGGGGCGGACCCGGTGGCGCCCACCGTCATGGCGTGGCGGCTGAGCACCGAGAGGCTGTGGTCCGCTTCGGTCGGGCTCACGGCCCGCACGGGAGGGTCGTTGGTCACGGACTCGGTCATCGGTTCTGCTCCTGAATCTTGGTGTGCGGGTTGGTCGGTACTACACAAGCTCTGTCGCAAAGCGGTCAACGGATGGCGGATCAGGAAGCCGACCACGAGGTCTCCGGGAGGTCGCGGGCCAGGCCGTAGCCGCGGAAACGGTTGTGCCGCTGGGCGATCAAATCGGCACTCGGGCACGCCGCCAGCTCATTGACGGCTCGGCGCACCGCCCGCCGCAGCAGGGCCGCCGCGCCGACGGGATCGCGGTCGGCGCCACCGGCCGGTTCGGGGACGACGGCGTCGGCGATGCCGAGCTCGAGCAGTGCGGCCGCGTCCACCCGCAGGGCGGCGGCAGCACGGGGCGCGGCGGCGGGGTCCTTCCACAGGATGGCCGCGCAGCCCTCGGGGCTGATCACCGAGTAGATCGCGTTCTCGCACACCAGGACCCGATCGGCCAGTGCCAGCGCGAGCGCGCCGCCGCTGCCGCCTTCCCCGGTGATCACGGTGACCACCGGCACGGGCAGTCCGGCCAGCAGCTTCAGCGATTCGGCGATGGCCACCGCCTGGCCCTGTTCCTCGGCCTCGATGCCGGGATAGGCGCCCGCCGTGTCCACCAGCGTGACGACGGGCCTGCCGAGCTTGGCGGCCAGGCGCAGCACCCGGACCGCCTTGCGATAACCCGCGGGGGTGGGCATCCCGTAGTTGCGTTCGGTGAGTTCGGGTCCGGTGTGGCCCTTCTGGGTGCCGAGCACCACGACCGGCAGGCCGTCGAGGCGGGCCAGGCCCGCGATCATGGCGGGGCAGTCGGCCGACATGCGGTCGCCGTGCAGTTCGACGAAGTCGTCGAAGGCGCCGGCGAGATAGTCCAGGGTGGTGGGCCTGCCGAGCCTGCGGGCCGCGCGCACGCGATCCCAGGATTCGCCGACGGTGAGGGCGGCGGGGTCGGTGATCACGGCGTCGGCCTCGCCGGGCTCGGTGCGGTGCGGTGGTGGGGTGGTCATCGCGACCAGGCGGGCGAGGCGGGTGCGCAGCGCCCAGCGATGGCAGATCATGTCGACGATGCCGTGCTCGAGCAGGAATTCCGCGGTCTGGAAGCCCTCGGGCAGGGTCTGGCCGATGGTCTGCTGGATCACCCGCGGGCCCGCGAAGCCCAGTCGCGCACCGGGTTCGGCGACGATGATGTCGGTGGCGGTGGCGAACGACGCCGCGACACCGCCGTAGGTGGGGTCGGTGATGATCGAGACGGTCAGCACGCCCGCGTCGTCGAGGCGGCGCAGCGCCCGGCTGGTCTTGGCCATCTGCATGAGCGCGACGATGCCCTCCTGCATCCGCGCCCCACCGGATGCGGTCACGAGCACCAGCGGCGCCCGGTCGGCCAGCGCCGCTTCCGCCGCCGCGGTCACCGCCTCGCCGACGGCACTGCCGAGACTGCCGCCGAGGAAGCGGAAGTCCATGACCGCCAGCACGATCGGTGTGCCGTCGACGGTGCCGCGCACGCAGCGGATCGCGTCGGGCAGCTCGGTGCTCTCGCGCGCCTGGCTGATCCGTTCGGGGTAGGCGCGGGTGTCGGTGAAGCCGAGCGGGTCGGTGACGGTGGCCGCGGTGGCGATCGGCTCGGCCGAGTCCGCGTCGAGAAGCTGGTCGACGCGCTGGTCGGCGGTGAGCATGCCGTGGCCGTCGCATTCGGGGCACACGCGGCTCGCCCGCTCGTAGCGTTTGCGGTAGATCATCGTGTCGCAGGCCGGGCACAGCATCCAGGCCGTTCCGGTGGTCGCGGTGGTGTCGACGACGGTCATCGGTCCTCCAGCGGACGTGGGACGTAACGAGCGCAGGCGGCGGGCAGCCGCACACCCGCGGTGCGCAACTGGGCGACCCGGGTGAGATAGGCGGCGCCGAACAGGAGCTGGTCGGCGATCTCGGCGACGGCGCGGTTCTCCGGGGCGGCGAGATGGGTTCCGGCCGTCCAGGTGTTGAAGGCGCCCATCGCGGGGCCGCACCAGATCTGGTAGTCGGTGACCCGGTCGGCGTCGCCGCGGATGCTCCAGCCCGAGGACAGGCCGAGGTACCAGCGGAACACCAAAGCCATCCTGGCTTTCGGGTCCCGCTCCGCGCCGGTCAGTTGGGCCGGGTCGCGCTCGGTGAAGTACCGGACGCACTCCTGCCACACCTCGTCGAGCGGCCTGCGGAACAGGGTGGCTTCCAGCTCGGCGCGCAGCGCGGTCGGCAGCGCGTCGAGCCCCGGGTAGGCGCGGTAGATGTCGTAGAGCTTCTGCGCGCGGGCCGCGAACATCGTGCCCCGGCGCAGCACCTGCACCTGCACTCCGAGTTCGAACATGTCCGAGGAGGGCGACATGGCACAGTCGGCGAACTCGGCGCGCGCCAGCAGAGTCTTGGTGGCACCGCACTGCGCCGCCTCGACGGCCGACTGGTTGACCGACCCGGTCACCACGTAGGCCGCGCCGAGTCCGAAGGCGGCCGCGACGGCGTCGGGTGTGCCGAGCCCACCGGCGGCGCCGATCCGGACGCGGTCGGCGCCGGGCACCGTGGCGGCCAGGCGATCCCGGGCCGCGACCAGTTCCGGCAGCAGCACCGTCAGCGGCCTGCGGTCGGTGTGGCCGCCGGAGTCGGCTTCGGCAGTGATGTCGTCGGCCATCGGCACCTGTGCGGCGAGGCGGGCCTGCGCGGCAGTGATCCGGCCCGCCGCCACGAGCTCGCGCAGCAGCCGGGCCGGTGCCGGACGCAGGAACAGTTCGGCGACTTCGACCCGCGAGACCTTGGCGATCACCCGGTGCCCGATCTCGATGTCGCCCCGCTGGTCGACGCCGAGGCCGAGGGCTCGATAGCGCACGACCTCGGCGGTCAGGTCCATGAACGCCGACGCCTCCACGCAGCGGACACCGTGCCGCAGACACGAGTCGACGATCGCACGTTCCAAGGCGGGTTCGCTCGGACTGTGGATGAGGTTGCAGGCGAACGGCTTTGCGCTCAGGTCGGCGGCGAGCTCGCCCAGTGCCGCGTCGACCCTGGCCGGCGCGACGCCCGCGGCGCCGTAGGCGGCCAGGTAGCCGTGCCGCGCCATGGCTTTCACCAGAGCGGGTGAGGCGATGCCGTTGGCCATCGCGCCCGCGGCGTAGGCCGCGCGGACACCGTGGGCTGTGCGGAACGCGCTGTCGCCGAGCCGTTCCGGCGGAAGCGGCCCGACCGCGGCGAGCACCTCGGCACGCGCGGCGACGGTCTGGTCCGCGGTGGCACCGACCTGTCCGTCGGCGCGGACGATCCAGACCGGCGAGTCCAGATCGAGCAGCAGGGCCGTGATGCCCTCGGTGGTGGTGGCGACCGCCACGGTGCGCATCGTGGTCATCACGCTCTCCGATCGACGAGTTCGACGGCCAGGTCGGTCACTTCGTAGATGCGCAGGCCCGGCTTCCACAGCGAGCCGTCCACCACCGCTGTCACCCCGTGTGGTCCGCGATGCAGCGCCTTGACGTGGGCTTCGAGTTCCACGGTGCCGTCGGTGGGCAGGAACTGACCGCGGTAGCGCCAGCTGAAGGGAATGTCGGCCGGGATGCGGAACACCGGGTCGGCCATGCTCGCGGCGTGACCCGCGTCCAGCAGCCATTCCTGGACGGCGTGGATCACCGATTCGACGCCGAGTGAGCCGGGTATGACCGGGTCGAGGTGGAAGTGGCGGTCGAAGAACCAGTCGGCGGGGTCGATGGGCCGCAGCGAATGCAGGTATCCCGCACCGTGTTTGCCGCCGCCGTCGACCACGTCGACCTGGTCGATGAGGGCCAGTGTGCGGCGCGCGCACAGGGGTGCGTGCGGGTCGGCGCGGCGGGCGGCCACGTCGATCGTCCGGACTTCGGCCGTCGGGTTCTCGGCCAGCCAGGACGGTGCGGGGCGCCCGGCGTCGAGCCCGGTCTGGTTGGCGAGGGCCTCGTCGCTGAAGTAGCCGAACATGGTCTCGCCGGTGTAGAAAGGCAAGCCGTCGACGCTGAGCGTGTAGTCGAAGGTCTGCAGGGAGGAGCCGGGCAGGATCGTCGTCGACAGCAGCCGCGAGGACTGTTCGATGGTGCGGTCGCGCAGGTCGACCTGGCGCAGGACCGTCGCCGTGCCGCCGAGATTGCGCAGGCTGAGAGTTGTACCTGGCTGGGTCAGCGTAGGTCCCGCGTAGTAGCCCATGAGCAGGGCCGCCTGCAGCGAGGTCTCCATGTACACGAAATGCGGCATGGATTCGTTGGCGGTGTCGGCGTAATACCAGGAGTCGGCGGGCGAGTCGTATTCGGTGGTGTACGCGGCGTGGTCGAGAGTGCCGCGCGCACCGTCGAATTCGCGTACCCGGTCGACCAGGAGCAGGCCGCCGGTGGGCAGTCGGGTCGCGCGGACGCCGGTGTACTCCGCGAACTCGGGGCCCATGGCGGTCGCCTGGTCGCCGCGAGCGAGGTGGGTCATGTGGAATTCGTTGAGCAGCAGGTTCGGTACGGCCTGGCCGGGTCCGACGCCCGCGCCCGGCGCCTCGGTGACGGTGACCTCGACGGACAGATCGGGCTCCCCTGCGGAGAAGCTCGCCGTGCCCGTGACGTGCGGACGGGGGACGAGATCCAAGGCGCTCACGACGAGCTCCAAGGTGCGGTGGGCCGCGACGCGTCCGGCGACAGCAGAACCGGTCGAATAACCCTGGCCCACGGGAGGCGCAGGGAAGCTCGGCGGTCGAAGTGGCACGGTCGCCGTGGTCGATGTGCTCCCCGACAGGCACAGGTGCATGCCGGTGAACAGCGCGAACACCTCGGCGGCCTGACGGGCGGCGACGTCGGGCGCGCCGTCGTACCGGGCGACGACCCGGCCGTCACCGGTACCGCCGTACAGCTCGATCGCTTCGATCGCGTCGAGTACCAACGGTTCTCCAGCGGCCAGGCGCGCCGCGACCTCGACTCCGTCGCGCCGGTAGCCCGGCCCGAACACCTCCGCGATCGCGCCCGCGGCCAGCGCCTCGAGGGCCGCGCGGTCCAACTCGGTGCGCGTGGTGCGAGCCAGTGGCTTGAACGCGCCCTCCCTGGCGGCGACGGACGCACGGGATGCTCGATCGCCGACCGGTGCTGTGACGCCGAGCGGTGCCGTGCCACGGTGGCCGGGCACTGCCGCGCCGGGACCTGCCACGGCCCGTTGTGCGCCCGCGCGCGGGGCCGCGAGCCCGGTGTCGGGTAGTTCGGCGCTGGTTTCGCCTGCGGATACCTCGCGGTTCGCGGGTGGCTCGACAGCGGCACCGAATGCCCGAGCCTGATGCCCGCCGAGAACGGCGGTGGCAATTCTTGCGTCGTCGGCTACGCCACCGGGCACATCGTGGAGCGCGAACGATGCCCCCTCGCCGGCGGAAACCACAGCGGAATCCGCCGCACACGATTCCCCGGTCACGGCAGCGGAATCCGCCGCACGCTGTCCACCCCGAACGGCGATGGCGGCCGTCGCGCGGACTCGAACGCCATTGCTGGACAGAGGCGTTCCCACAGCCCGCGTCCACAGCGCACGCTGTAGGGCGACTTGTGCGGCGAGGGCTGCGCGGTGGGCGGTGACGACGCCGGTGCGGAGCTCGGCGATGGCGTCGCGCGGTGCGGTGGCGCTCCCCTCACTCGTCTCAGCGATCGCGGGCGCTCCCGCGCGTGTGGCACGTTCCCCTGCGGACTGGGCGCCGTCTCGCGTCTGTCGAGTGAATTCCACTGCGCGCCCATCGGGTACCCCCGCGTGTCCGGCGTGCTCCACTGCCGAGGCGGGGTCAGGCGTCCGGCTCGCGGAGTCGGGCGCCGGCCGGGCGGGTGCGGAGTAGGGCGCTGGTCGGGCGGGTGGCACGGTGTGCGGCGGCGCGCTCAGGGCGGGCTGCGTGGGAGGCGCGCCGATCGGGTCGAAGGCGATGCCGTCGAAGTCGAGGGCTGTCATCGGGTCCACTTCCTCACCGAGGTCTGGAACTTGTCCGTCAGGTCGGGCGTCGTGAGGACGGTGACGTCCGAGAAGCGTTGCAGCACTGTGCCGTCGGTGGACAGTGCGGTGGCGTCGATGCGGGCTTCGAGCCTGCCGACACGTGGGTTGTCGACCACCAGGACGAACGGTTCGGCGGTCGGGAGCGGGTGGTGGTAGTCGATGCGGCCGACGCCCAGGGGCAGGCAGGCCGTGCCGAGCAGCCGGTGGCCGAGGACGGGCGGGCCCTGCAGGATCAGGTCGGCGGCGACCGGGTCGTGCAGGTGGCCCGCGTAGGCGCCGACGGCGACGGGATCGGTGGGCAGGTGGCAGTCCAGGACGATCGCGCGGTCACTCTCGGCCCGGATCGCGCGTAGGCCCTGGAGCGCCGGACCGTGGAACTGGATGGCGTCCCGGTAGATCCGGTCTGCGGGGATGCCCGGTCCGGCGGGAATCGTTTGCCTGGCACCGCCGTCCGGGTTCGCGGCCAGCAGTAGGGTCGCCCGGAAGTGGGCGAGCTCGCCGTCGAAGACGGTGGCGCGCACCGCCGTACGGCCGTCGAGGTCGTCGATCGGGACGAGCTCGATCTCCAGCGCCGTGACCGGATGATCGAAGACGAGTCCCTTGAGCACCTGGTAGTCACGGACGCCGACCACGGTGCGGCCCGGCCTGGTTCGCTCCGCGAGATGGATCATCGCGCCGAGGCCGAAGGTGGCGGGCAGCACGATGTGGTCACCGATGCGGTGTGCCTCGATCACGGGTTCGTCGATCAAGCCCGCGATGTCGCGACGGGCCCGCACCGTGGCGGCCACGTTTTCGCCGGTCGACAAGGCGGTGGCGGCGCCGACCAGCAGGATCGGCTCGGGCCGGCGGTCCTCGGTGAACTGGGTGGTGAAGGCGGCCGCACCCGCGGCCGGGGCCAGCAGCGGGATGCCGCGCGCCCGGAAGTGCTCGCGCAGGTCGGCGGTAACCATGCCGCCGTCCCAGGCGCCCCAGTCGATCGCGGTGACGCGGTGCCCGGGGTGCCTGCGCCGCCAGCTCACCGCGAACCGGCACAGTGCCTCGTTGGCAGCGGCGTAATCCGCTTGGCCCGCATTGCCGAACAGACCGGCCACCGAGGTGAACAGGACCAGGTCCTTCGGCTCTCCCACTGCGGCGAGAACGGCGGCCAGACCACCGAGCTTCGGACGCAACACGCGAGCGATCGAGTCGACGGTCTTGTCGGGGATCATCGAATCCGCCAGGATCCCGGCGCCGTGGACGACACCGGTGATCCGGTCACGCCACGGCGCGACGGCCTCGGCGAGTGCCGTCGCGTCGGTGGCGTCGACGGCGAGGTAGTCGGCGCGGTCGCCGAGCGTCGCCAGGGTCGAGCGGATCTCGCGGACGGCGCGGAGGTCGCCGCACGCCCGCTCGATGCCCTTGGGCCGCACACCGGTTCCCGCCAGCGCGCGCACCGCGGCGGGCTTGAGGTCGGTGTCGGGGACACCGACCGCCCAGGCGGGCTCCTCACCGAGCGTGGTGCGGCCGAGCAGCAGGAAGCGCGCCGCGCTGTGCCGGGCGAGCGCGAGGACGCAGGTGGCCGTCACTCCCCTGGCTCCGCCGGTCACCAGCAGCAGATCGTCCTCGGTGAGCAGCGTCGGCCCGAATCCCGTTGCGGTGCTGACGGTCTCGATGACGACGGCGCGCTTGTGTCTGCTCGGCACCGGCGTGCGGCGCAGGCCCGAGGCGTCGACCCCGACCTCGATGGTGTCGATCGCGGCGTCGCACAGCTCCTCGAGCACGATCTGCGCCACCCGCGCCGGAGTCGCCGCCGGTGCGATGTCGAGCGCGCGGCAGAACAGTGTGGGTTCCTCGGCGGCAAGGGTTTTCACGACGCCGCCGAGCCCACCGAGCAGGGCGTGGACCGGGTCGGCGTCCCCGCGCATGCCTAGATGGCCGTCGAGCCGGGTGACCGTGACGAACCCGGCGCGTCCGGTCGCGCCGCGCAGGGCGGGCACCACGCGGCCGGTGACCAGGATCGTGTCGGTCAGGATCCGCTCCGCCTGCGCCCACTCCGTGGCGACACCCGCGACGACCACGCACAGGTCGGCAGCGCCGGTGTCGGCGCCGGGCTCGACCCGCCGCACCGTCCAACTGAGCGCGCGCAGCGCTTCCTCGATCGCCTCCCCGTCGGTTTCGGCGGACTCGTCCAGGCACACCACCAGCGCCCGGCCCGCGGGCCGATACGGCTCGACCGCGAGGTCGACCGGGGCGAGCTCGACGAGTTCGACGACATGCCGCGGCGTTTCGGCCGCGGCCTCAGCTTTTGGGTGGACATCACCCCCGGCCAGCTCGGCCACGATCTGATCCAGCGAGCGCAACGTGCCGAGTTGTTCGGGCCCGAGACTGGGCAGGGTCGGGAACCGTTCCTGCAATGCGCCGATCACCTGCACCCGCTTGATCGAATCGACACCGAGATCCGCCTCCAGATCCATTGCCGGATCGACCATCTCGACCGGGTACCCGGTTTTGTCGGCAACCACTTCCCGCAGCACCTGCCGCAGGGTCTCGGCTGTGGGCGCGAGATCCGCGTCCACCGAGGCGACCTCGTCGGCGTCCGAGGCGGCGGCCGGGGCGGCGGAACCGCTCGCAGCGCCCGCCGCGGTCGGGCCTTCGTCGGCGAGCAGATCGGCGATCTGGTCGAGGGTGCGCAAGGTGCCCAACTGCTCGGGGCCCAGGCTCGGCAGCGACGGGAATCGTTCCTGCAGGGCGCCGATCACCTGCACCCGCTTGATCGAATCGACACCGAGATCCGCCTCCAGATCCATTGCCGGATCGACCATCTCGACCGGGTACCCGGTTTTGTCGGCGACCACTTCCCGCAGCGCCTGCCGCAGGGTCTCGGCGGAGTGCGTGGGATCCGCGTCGGACGAGGCGACCTCGTCGGTGGCCACAGCCGAACCACCGGTCGGCGCGGCCGGGTCACCCGTCGCGGCGGAAGTGTCGGTCGCCGTGGTCGCCGAGTCGGTGGCGAGCAGATCGGCGATCTGGTCGAGGGTGCGTAACGTACCGAGCTGCTCGGGGCCGAGGCTCGGCAGCGACGGGAACCGCTCCTGGAGCGCGCCGATCACCTGCACCCGCTTGATCGAATCGACACCGAGATCCGCCTCCAGATCCATTGCCGGATCGACCATCTCGACCGGATAGCCGGTCTTGTCCGCGACAACTTCCCGCAGTGCCGCGCGGATCGCTTCGCCATCGAGCGCCTCCGCCCCCGCACCCTGCTCAGGACCGACGGCGGAGTTCTGAGCGTCGGAACCCGCTGTGCGAGCGGCTGTCTGCGCGGTTACCGATGGCGTCGCCGCGTGCTCCTCCGGGGCCACCGGTGCTGTTCCGGCTGCCTGCGGTGCGGTGTTGCTCGCACCGGTGACGCCCTGACCGGCCCGAGGACCCGTCGGGTAGGCGGTGCCGCTTTCGGCGGGAGTCACCGACCCGGGCACGGTATCCGTGGTGGCGGTACCGCTGGACAGCAGGGCCGGCTCGGGCAGGTGGTCGTTCGCCGGGGCCTGAGCGGACGCAGCGGTCAAGGCCTGAGTAGGCGCGGGGACGTTCACCGCGTGCGGGGTGGTCCGGTAACTGGTCACCGAGTGCGAGCCTGCGGCTCCCCCTTCGATCTCGGCCAGCTGGGCGAGCACATCGCTTGCCCGCGAGTGACTTTCGCTGATAGCGACGCCGTGATCCTTCACGGCCTCGATGGCGCGCAGCAGGCGGTCGTCGATGGCACCGGCGCTCAGCACGCCCGCCAGCCCGCGGGCCAGGTCGAGCTGGCCGTCGAGGTACTGCCGGTGCGTATCCAGATGCTGGACGAGTGCGGTATCGAGCGGGTCGACGGGGATGGTCACGAGCTGTTCCTCCACAAGCGGGGGCACCGAGGGACGGCGCGAAAGTTCGGATACGGCAGGTGATTCGGAGATCGGGTACGACGGCGCGCCGGTCCGGGCGCCGACCACGGCGTGCGAATCCGCCACGACCGAAGCGGGAACAGTCGCCGGAAGATCGGACAGGGTCGGGCCGCGACGCGGGGACACGGTGGGTGAATCAACGAGTGCGGACACCGGTTCAGGGTCGGCGTGGGAATGTGCTGCCGTATCGGCCGCGAGCTGGACGCGGTAGTCGCCCGACAACGCTTCGGCGTAGGCGGCGCGGCGGGCGGCCGGAACGTATTCGGGGGCTGAAAGGGTCACCGTCATCCGGTCGGCCGCCGGGGTGGTCGGCTCGGTGGCGGGGGCGGCGTAGCGGTTGATGCCCGACAGCTCGACACCGAGGACGGCCAGGCGGACGGCCGCCCGCTTGAGTGCAACGTCTCCGTTGCCGATGGGTCCGGAATCGGTGGCGAAGGCGATCACGTCCTCGCCGAGGGTGCGCCGGACCAGCGAGGTCAGCACCTGTTTCGGACCGCACTCGACGAAGATCGTGCAGCCGTCGGCGTGCATGGCCCGCAGCGCGTCGACGAACTCGACCGGCCGGCTCAGCTGCGCGGTCAGGGTCGCCCGGTTGGCGGCGACATCGGCACCGTAGGACGCGCCCGCGGTGTCGGCGTACACCCGCGCGTCGGGCTCGACGATGTCGACTTCCTCCACGGCGGCACCGAATTCGGTGACCGCGTGCGCCACATACGGGGTATGGAAGGCAGCCGCCACCGGCAGATCCCGGGTCGCCCAGCCCTTCTCGGTGCTGCGCGCGGTGAAGGCGGCGATGCCGTCGGGTCCACCACCGACCACGATCTGGTCGGGCGCGTTGTGATTGCAGATCCACACGTCGTCCAGATCGGCGATCACCTCGGCGACCTCGTCACGGGCCGCGTTGACGGCCACCATCGTGCCTGCCTCCGCGTCGTCGGCGACCGTCATCGCCGCGCCACGCGCCCTGGCCAGACCGAAGAAGTCCTCGGTGCTCAGCGCGCCGGAGGCCCACAGCGCGGTCAGCTCACCGAAGCTGTGGCCGAGGTAACCGTGAGCCCTGAGCCCGAATTCGGTGAGCACCCGGAACTGCCCGGCCGCGAGCGCGCCGATGGCGGGCTGCGCGAATTCGGTACGGCGCAGGGCGGATTCCTGCTCGGCCCGGGTCTGCTCGGTGAACGCGGGCGGCGGGAACACCACCGCACCCAGCCGCTGCTCGGCGCCGACGAACGCGGCGTTGGCCTCGTCGAACGCCGCCCCGACGGGCGGGTTGTTCAGCACGGTGTCCAGGCCCATGTCCACGTACTGGCTGCCCTGCCCCGCGAACAGCACGCCGACCTTCGGGTCCGGTACGGCGGCTGCGCGGAAGTACACGCCTTCGGGGTGGTCCCAGTGCGCGGCATCGGGATTGCGCACCATTTCATCGACCGCCAGCGTCCGAAGATCGGCGGCGGTGTCGTCGTCGACCGAGACGAAGCCGATCCTGGCGTGCCCGGCCGGAATGTCACCGCCGTCGGTGCCGGGGGTACTGCGCACGACGTCGATCAGCGCGGCGACATCGGGGGCGTGCCACAGGTGCGCGCGCGGCACCCGGTGCAGGACCTGGCCGCGCGTCTGGTCGGCTTCCTCGAGGACGATGTGGAAGTTGGTGCCGCCGAAGCCCATCGCCGAGGCGGCCGCCCGGCGCACCGGGCGCTGCGGGTCGCGCACCCAGGGGCGGGTCCTGGTGTTGACGTAGAAGGGCGTCCGGGCGGCGTCGATCTCGCTGTTGGGCGCGTCGACATTGATCGTCGAGGGCAGCACCTTCTGGTGCAGGGCCAGTGCCAGCTTCATCACCCCGGCCGTGCCCGCGGCGCCCTTGGTGTGCCCGATCTGGGACTTCACGCTGCCGAGCGCCGCGAAACCGGTCTCCGAACTGGCCTCGGCGAGCAGCCCTTTCAAGGCGGTCAGCTCGGTCTTGTCGCCGACGGCGGTGCCGGTCGCGTGCGCCTCGATCAGCTCGACATCGGCGGGTGAGCATTCCGCGTCGGCGTAGGCGCGGTCCAGCGCGACCCGCTGCCCCTCCGCACGCGGCGCGTAGATGCTCTTGGAGCGGCCGTCGCTGGAGGAGCCGAGGCCGCGGATCACCGCGTAGATCCGGTTGCCGTCGCGGCGCGCATCGGCGAGGCGGCGCAGGGCGAGCATCGTGATGCCCTCGCCGAGCAGGGTGCCGTCGGCCTCGGCGGAGAACGGGCTGATCCGGCCGGTCGGCGAGAGCGCGCCGACCTTGCTGAAGCACAGGTAGATGAAGATCGAGTTCTCGGTGTCGACGCCGCCGGTGATCATCATGTCGGCACGACCGTCCTGCAGTTCGGCGATCGCGGTCCGGATAGCGGCCAGCGAGGCCGCGCAGGCCGCGTCGACGGTGCAGTTAATGCCACCGAGCCCGAGCCGGTTGGCCACCCGGCCCGCCACCACATTGGCGAGCAGGCCGGGGAAGGAGTTCTCCTCCCAGGGCGCGAACGCGGCGACGAACCGGCGTGAGATCTCGCCGACGTCGCTCTCGGACAGTCCCATCGACCGCCCCGCCTCCGCAAGCACGGGCGTCGACAGGCGCGCGGCGAGCGGGTGCATCAGCGGCACCGGGCCGGTGGTGCCGAGCACCACGCCGGTGCGCGCGGGGTCGTACCACTGCGAACCGGTCGCGCCGGCATCGGCCAGCAGGTCACGGGCCACCCCGAGGCTCAGGGTCTGCATGGTGCTGGTGACCTCGAGCTGGTTCGGCGGCAGCCCGAACTCGAGCGGATCGAACGCGACATCGGGCAGGAAAGCGCCACGGCGCGAATAGGTCTTGTCCGGCGCCGAACGGTCGGCGTCGTAGTAGTCGTCCAAGCTCCAGCGCGACGCGGGCACCTCGGAGGTGCAGTCGACGCCGTCGATGATGTTCTGCCAGTACTCGCGGTGGGTGTGTGCCTTGGGCAGCAGACCCGACATCCCGACAATGGCGATCGGGTCGCGTGCCAGGCGTCGTTCGACGGTCACGAAAGGGTTCCTCTCAGGCGGCGACGGTGGTGGCGGTGGCCGAGGCGATCAGTTCGGCCGCGGCGGCGGCGAACAGGCGGTGGCCCACCGGACTCGGGTGCAGACCGTCGGCGGTCCACACCTCGGGCCGGGCCCATTCGGGCCTGGCGGCGATATCGAGAAGCAGGGTGCCGGTGTCGTCGGTGACCCGGGCGAGGACATCGTTGGCGGCGGTGAAACGCTCGCGCAGCAGGGCGCGGAAACCGGCCGGCACGGGCAGGCGGGCGGGGATGTCGGGGTAACTCGCGGTGAACACGGTGGCATCTTCGGCCCGCAAGGTGGTGAAGATGGTGTGCAGGTTGTCGGCGAAACGAGCCTCGTCGTATGCGCTGACCAGGTCGTTCACGCCGACAACCACGCCGTAGAGGCCGGCCCGCGCCGCCGAGATCGCCGGTGCGAGCTGGCTCGCGACGACATCGCCGGTGGTGGCGCCGTGCGTGCCGAAGTTGCGAATCGTGGTTGGCCGCAATCCGAGCTGACCGCCGAGGCGCGAGACCCAGCCGCGGTAGCCGCCCGCCGCGGCGGGGTCGCCACGGCCCTCCACGAAGCTGTCTCCGAGCGCCGTCAGGCCGGCCGCGATCACGCCGACACCCCGGTATTCACCACGTGCCGGTCGGCGACCGGGAAGTCCACTTCCTCGTAGAGTGCGGTGAGCTCGGCCTCACCGAAGAACTTGTCCGGCGGGTACAGCCCGGCGATCAGCCCGAAGAACTTCTTGGAGTAGTGCTCGCTGCGGCTGGCCGCGCGGAACACCGAGTCGTAGTAGGGGGTGAGGGTGAGCTCGGAGATCGACTGGGTGAGCTCGTAGGTGCTGGCGCTCTGGGCGTCGCGCTCACGCTGGTACTCCGGCAGTGTCTCCTCGAACGAGCGTGCGCCCGAGAGGCTTTCGTGGACCAGGTCGGCCAGCAGCTGGCCGTACTTGAAGGCGTCGGTGATGCCCCAGCCGGTGAACGGGTCCTTGTGGTATCCGGCGTCGCCGACCAGCGCCCAGCCGGGACCGAACGACTGGCGACGATAGTTGTCGGGGTAGAGCATCGGCCGGAACGGCTCGACGCGCTTGCCGGTCTCGCGCAACCGCGCGCCGATCTCCGGGTCGATCTGCTCGACGATCTCCTGCACCCCGGCATCGGGATCGGTACGGAAGTCACGGAAGCGGTCGCGCTTACGCATGACCGCCACCAGGGCCAGGCCGTCGTTGGTCGGCCAGGATGCGAACTGCTGCTCACCGAACCCGGTGCGATGGTGCATGCCCCAGTCCACGCCCTCGTAGTACGAGTAGTAGACGAAGCAGGCCGCGGGCGAACCCTCGTAGGTGGCCGCACCGACCTCTTTGGCGACAAGGGAGTTCGAACCATCCGCGCCGACGACCAGTTTCGCGCGGAACTCCTGCTCGGGACCCTCGCCGACGCGGCCGCGGATACCGGCGACCCGGTCACCGTCGCGCAGCAGCCCGGTGACGGTGAAGCCCTCGATCACCTCGGCGCCGGACTCCCCCGCCGCGTCGACCAGGATCTTGTCGAGCACGGTGCGGCGCGGGCAGTACACGGCGTCGATGCCGTCGGCCGACGGATCGGCCATGCCCGGGATCTCGATGTCGGTGTAGGTGAAGTTCAGGTGCCGGATCGGCGGGCAGCCGGTGGCCACCACGGCGTCGAGCAGACCCCAGGACTTCAGAAAGCCGAGACCGGCCTGGTGGATGTAGTGCGTGGACGGGGTGTCGCTGGGAAAACTCGCGCGATCCACGGCGAGCACGCGGTGGCCCTGACGGGCCAGCAACATGGCCAGGGGCGAACCCGCGACCCGGGTTCCGACGACGATGACGTCATACATGATGTGATCACTTTCGGTGGTCGAATTCCGATTTCGAGTCTGTCGCCGGTGGAATACGGAAACCACTGGGGGCACCGCAATTCATCGGCCGATCGGTCCCGGCTATCGTCGGCGGGACAGGTGGGAGAATTTCGTGTCGCGTTACCCGCGTGACACGTAGAGCTGATCTATTTCGGCGGAACAGGTTTCGGCGATCGCGGCCCGGCGCAATTTCAACGACGAGGTGAGCAGGCCGGCGTCGACGGTGAAATCGCCGTCGACGATGCGGAATGCGCGAATGGATTCCGGCCGCGACACCAGGGAATTCGCCTCGTCCACGGCGGCCTGGATCGTCTCGGCGGGATCGCCGTCGGGATGCTCGGCACGCCACTTCGCGTACCGCTCGGCGTCGAGGGTGATCAGCGCCGTCACGAACGGGCGCCCGTCACCGACGACCATGCAGTTGCTCACCAGCGGGTGCAGCCGCACCCGGTCCTCGAGCGGGGTCGGCGCCACGTTCTTGCCGCCGGAGGTCACCAGGATCTCCTTCTTGCGCCCGGTGATCCGCAGGTGCCCGTCGTCGAGTTCGCCGATGTCGCCGGTGTGCAGCCAGCCGTCGGCGTCGACGGGCCGCTGGTCGGCGGCCGCGCCCCAGTAGCCGGGCGAGACGTGCGGGCCGCGGACGAGGACTTCGCCGTCGGCACCGATGCCGACTTCGGTGCCCGGGATGGGACGGCCAACGGTGCCGAGCCGGTTGGTGGACGGTGCGCTCACGGTGACCGCGGTGGCCGCCTCGGTGAGGCCGTAGCAGTTCAGGATCACCACACCGAACCCGGCGTAGAAGCCGACGGTGGTGTCGTCGAGGGAGGCGCCGCCGGAGATCACGTAGCGAAGGCGTCCACCGAACGCGGTCGCGACGGCGTCGTCGGTGGCGGCGGGTGCGGCGCCCTCGGCCAGCAGCGTAAGGCCGCGCTCGACGGCCGCGTCCTCCTGCCCTTCGGTGAGCAGCGCGCGGACGTGTTTGCGAATCTTCTCCAGCGCGTAAGGAATCAGTGCGAGGAAGGTCGGGCGCAGCGTGGCCAGCGCCGGGACCAGGTCGGGCACGCCGGGCAGCAGATGGGTCCGGCTGCCGCCGTACAGGCAGGCGAACAGGATCGTCTGGCCGAAGACGTGGGAGAGCGGCAGCGCGAGCACCGTCGTGCCGTCGAAGATGCCCTCGGTCTGGCGCGCGGTGTTCGCGGCGGTGACATACATGTTGCGGTGGCTGATCATGCAGCCCTTGGCCAGGCCGGTAGTGCCGCTGGTGTAAACGATCATCGCGAGATCGGCGGCGCCCACCGCGGCGATCCGCGAGTCGAGGTCGGCGTGCTCGGCGGACTCGGCCCATGACCCGATCTCGGCGAACGACCACACCGCGCCGCCCGCGCCGGCGTCGGTCAGACGGGTTGCGTCGTCAGCGGTCTCGGCCGCGTGGAACCGGCTTCCGCTGTCGCTCAGGATGTGTGCGATCTGCGCCGGCGAAGAGGTCGGATACACCGGCACGATCACCGCGCCGACAGCCATGGCCGCGCAGTCGAGCAGCGCCCATTCCAGGCTCGTGCGGCCGAGCACGGCCACCCGGTCCCCCGCCACGACCCCCCGGTCGAGCAGGGCCGAGGCGAGCCCGCGGACCCGGGTGTCGAGTTCGCCGGTGGTCAGCTGGGTGCCGTCGGCGGCACCCAGCGAAAGACGGGCCGGATCACGCCGTGCCGCGTCGGAAACAATCGCGTACAGACTGGACGAATCGGCCGGAACGAATCCGTTCGCGGTGGCAGACACTGTATTCACGAATCGAATTCTTCACGGCGCCGACCATTCCCGTCGCTGCCGCACTCGCTGTTCCTACCGCGCGAAAGTCATGTCCTATCGACGGGTTCAGGCCGACAATGCGCGGACATCATCGAGTTGTGCCGATTCGACGCATTCCAGGAACAACGCGACCGCGGGATTCGGTTCGTCGGCCCGCCAGACGGCGTGCAAATCCAGGGTCGGTACCGGATCGAACAATTTCACCGCCACCGAACTACTGCCCGGCACACCCATTCCCATCGAAATCGCGCGCGGCAGCGAGGCGAACCCGACGAGTGGTCGCACCGAGACCATATGCGCCGTCGCGCCGGGGTCGTCGGCCGAATGCGTGACATTGAGCGAGATCCTGGTTTCGGCCGCCGACCGCAGGATGGTGTCGTACATCGCCGGACACTGTTCGCGGGCGAACAGCACGCAATCCTGACTCTGTAGTTCCGCGAACGGGACACCGGGCCGGTCGGCCCACCTATGTCGGCGGCCGACTACCGCGACGAGCGGAACCCGGTGCAGCAGACGACGATAGCGGAAATCGGCGGTACTGGGATGCCCGTAGACCAGGGCCACATCGAGCGAACCGTCGGCGAGGGCGGCCAGCTGGGGGCCGGTCCGCTTCTCCCACAGCGACACCACGATGTCGGGGTGCCGTTCGGTCATCCTGGTGAGTGCCTCCGGCAGCACATGCCTGCTGGCGGGCAGGTTGTAGCCGATGCTGAGGCTGCCCGCCCTGCCCTCGGCGGTGGCCTTGGCCGCCTGGGCGGCGCGGTCGAGCTGAGCGACGATCAGGCGGGCCTGGCTTTCGAACTCGCGCCCAGCGGGGGTCAGCCGGACCTCGTGGGAGTTCCGGGCGACGAGCTGGACGCCGAGGGATTTCTCCAGCTTCTGCAGCTGGGCACTGAGACTTGGTTGGGTCAGATGGAGGCGCTGCGCTGCGCGACCGAAATGCAACTCTTCGGCGATGGTGATAAACGAAACGAGATGTCGGAATTCCATGACGCCGGCTCCTTCCGAGTACCACCACGCTATCGAGGCCGGATAACCCGTGATGAATAGCGGTCGCCGCGCGCATTGCCGGTCGGTGAACCTGGCCGCGCCTCTTCCTATGGCACCGCGTTCGCGGCGTTCATCACCGCCTCGAGCGACGCTGCGACGGGCGAGGCGCCGAGGCCGAATGCCCATCCGGTCCTGCCCCCGGCTCGATATTCGACGTAGCTCACAGCGGTGCCGTCAGCCGCGGCGTGCTGGGTGAGGCCGAGGATCTCGATGGAGTCGGCGGTCTCGCCGAGAGCAGTGGCCAGGGCATCGACCGGGCTCGCCTCGTGGGTCGAGTGGTGCTCGGTGCCGTGTGCGCCCAGGACGATTTCGGTGGTTCCGTCGACGAACTCCCACTGTACCAACGTGATTCGACGCTCGACGGCGGTGTAGCTCTGCTCGAACAGGGCGCGGAGTTCTTCGGCGCTGATCTCCGCGCCGGTGTCGTCGGTGTATTCCTGCACCCGCTGCGCGAAGTCGATCTGCAGGCGGCGCGGCAGCTCGAGACCGTATTCGGTGTGCAACAGGTAGGCGATACCGCCCTTGCCCGACTGTGAGTTGACCCGAATCACGGCATCGTAGGAGCGGCCCAGGTCGGTGGGGTCGATCGGCAGATACGCCACCCGCCATTCCGCTTCGCGCTCGTGCACGCCGAGGGACGCTGCCCGCTCACGATGCTCGGCCATGCCTTTGCCGATCGCATCCTGATGGGTACCGGAAAACGCCGTGTGTACAAGATCGCCCACGTACGGGTGCCGTTCGTGGACGGGCAGACGCGTGCAGTACTCGACGGTGCGGCGGATCTCATCGATATCGGAGAAGTCGATCATCGGGTCGACCCCTTGGGCGTGCAGGTTCAGCGCCAGGGTGGCGATATCGACATTCCCGGTGCGCTCACCATTGCCGAAGACGCAGCCCTCCACCCGTTGGGCACCGGCCAGTACGGCCAGTTCGGCGCAGGCGACGCCGGTCCCCCGATCGTTGTGCGGGTGCACCGACAGGATCACCGCGTCCCGCCGGGCGAGATTGCGGTGCATGTATTCGATCTGGTCGGCGTAGACGTTCGGCGTGGCCACCTCCACGGTCGCAGGCAGATTCAGCGTGACGGGGCGCTGTGGGGTCGCCTCCCACAACTCGGTGACGGCGTCGCAGATCTCGAGTGCGAAATCCGGTTCGGTCAGGTTGAACACTTCCGGCGAGAACTGAAACCGGACATTCGGCAGCTCGCCGGCCAGTTCCAGAACATCGCGGGCGCCGGTGACGATCAATTCGCGCAGCTGCTTCCTGTCCTTGCCGAGAACCACCTCGCGCCAGACCGGCGCCGTGGCCGTGTACAGGTGGATGATCACGTCGTTGGTGATGCCGCGGACCGACTCCACGGTCCGTGCGATCAGGTCGCGACGCGCCGGGGTGAACACGACCAAGGCCACATCCAGCGGCGCGATGGGGCACTCGGCCAGCAGGCGAACGAAGTCGAAGTCGGTTTGCGACGCGGACGGATAGCCGACCTCGATCTCCTTGTAGCCCATGGTGACCAGGAGTTCGAAGAACCGGCGTTTGCGCGCCGGATCCATCGGTTCGGCCAGTGCCTGGTTGCCGTCGCGCAGGTCGACCGGGACCCAGAGTGGCGCGGTGGTGATCCGTGCGCTCGGCCAGTCACGGTGTCCGGCAGGCACCTTCACGCGACGGTGGACATCTCGATATCGATACGACGGCATCGCCGAGTGACGTTGCCGGTTCCAGGCGGGCGCACCATCGGCGAGAGATCCCGAAGGGGTTGTCAGGGTGGGGAATTCGGTCATGACTTGCTCTACTTCCCGGCCATCACGGGCCGAAGACGACGGAGACCGGCCACGACGGAGCCCCACGGCGGGGCGGCCGGTCGTCAGGCCCCGCCGTGGCGGCCGAGGAGGAGCGCGGTGTAGGTCATGATGGGTACACTTCTACCACAACTCCTCAGACAAGTAGAGAGGTCCTCGGGTGATACCGCAGGTAAGGCGCCAGCCACTGGCGGCGCAAGCGGCCGAACTGCTGCTCGCGCGGATCCGGGCGGGCGAGTGGCCCTTGGGGCATCGATTACCGGGCGAGACCTTGCTCGCCGCGCAATTGGGGGTGGGGCGGTCGACCGTGCGTGAGGCGATCCGGGAACTCGCGGGCAAAGGGGTGCTCGACAGCAGGCAGGGCGCCGGTGTGTTCGTCACCGCGCTCGACGTCACCGAGGACTGGGATGTGGTGCTGCGTAGCGCCACCATCGTCGCGGTGATCGAGGCCCGCATCGCCATCGAGGCGGAGGCCGCGGCCCTCGCCGCCCAACGACGGACACCCGCCGACCTGCGAGCAATCCGGCGAGCCCTGGCGCAACGCCGCGTCGAAGGTCGGCCCGTCGCCGATCACGTCGATGCCGACATGGCCTTCCACCGTGCGGTCGTCGTCGCCGCGCACAACGATGTCCTCACACAGCTTTTCGACAGCCTTCTTCCGCGTCTACGTCTGGCCATGATCGACATGCTCGAGCTTCGCCCGGTCCGCTCCGAGCAGGACGACCAGCACGCACACGAGCAACTCGCGCAGGCGATCGCGGATCGAACACCGACTGCCGCAGCGGAATTCAGCCGCACGCACCTTTCCGCCCTGAAGGAGGCCTTCACATGACCGCCAGCCCCGTGATCGAACTGGACGATGTGACCTTCCGCCGGGACGGCAAGAAGATCATCAACGGGATCTCGCTGACGGTGCGCGCCGGACAGCACTGGGCGCTTCTGGGGCCCAACGGGGCGGGCAAGAGCACGCTGCTGGGATTCTGCGGGGCTGTCACCTTTCCGACGACGGGGATCGTGCGGGTGCTCGGGGAGCAGTTCGGGCGGGTCGAGCTGGCTCGGCTGCGGCGCTCGATCGGGCATGTGAACCCGCGGCATCGGCTGCCGCACGCCCTCTCGGTGCGTGAGGTTGTACTCACCGGCATCACGGGCACGATCGACACACCGATGCGCTGGTCACCGAGTTCCGACGACCTGGCCCGAGCTGAGCAGATCATCGACACTCTCGGCCTGTCCGGCAAGGCCGACGACCTCTGGCCCACCCTTTCCCAGGGTGAGCGCGGCCGCACTCTCATCGCCCGGGCCCTGATCAGCGACCCCCGGGTCCTGCTCCTGGACGAACCGTCCACCGGCCTCGACCTGGCCGCCCGTGAACAACTGCTCACCACCCTGGACAGCCTCGATCGAACCCACCCCGAAGTCGCCTCGATCCTGGTCACCCATCACCTAGAGGAACTGCCGAGCACCACCACCCACGCCCTGCTCATCGCCGACGGCCACACCGTCGCCGCAGGGCCGGCCACCGATGTCATCACCACCGACCACGTCTCGACGGCCTTCGCCCACCCGATCGAAGTCCGCTACGACGGACGCTGGAGCGCCCGCGCCCGCTGAGCGCCGATGACGGTCTTTCCGTGATCGGATACCGCGCCGGCATCGGCAGGCCAATCGCAGTATTGTCCTTTGTGATTCCAGTTCAGGCCATTCGGACAGGTCTGCACGGTCGGCACGTTGTTCGAGCATTCGACGTACTTCGTGACGTCTCCGGGATAAGGGAAGAGTCCGTCGGGTTCGGGGCAGCTGAAGGCGGCGATCTCGAATCCGGTGTCCTCCGCGAGAGCAGGCGACGCGGCAACGAGTGTGAGGGCGGTACCGAGAACAAGTCCGGCTGTGGGCACAGCGAGAACACGGGCGAATCGCACGGTCGTCTCCTTCAGGTTCTTTTCGAGGCGATCAGGACGTCGTCGGCTACCTGTGGCTGTGCTATCGCATCCCGCTGCCGACAGGATCAATGCGCATTCGAGACACGCGAGCAGGGCGAACCTAACCGAGTGACCGTGAAACCAGAACACGACACGCGACGCCGAGCCGGGCCCGGAATCCGCCATGCCCGTTGGGTTTCTGCCAGGCAGCGCTGATCAACGCCCGTGGCCCGGCTCGCGGCTCGCGGACCCGAACGAGCATAAGGACCGACCCGGCGGCCGGTCATAGACTGATCGCATAACTCTCGTCGAAGTGCGATCCCCACCTACACCACCCCTCGTATCGACAGGAGCAGCCCATGATGTCTGTCCGGAGAATCCTCGCCGCCCTCACAGTCGCCGCGGCGGCCGCCACCACCGGTACGGTTCTTTACGCGGCACCGGCCGCCGCTCAACCTTGTCCGGAGGGCAAGCTCTGCCTGTGGGTCGATCCTGACGCCGGAGGCCGAGCGCTGACTCTGGGTGCGGGGCAGAACATCGCCGGGCTGGAGCAGCCGTACTTCCAGAACGTCAACAGCCTGTTCAACAACACCGATGAGAACGTCTGCTTCTACACCGACCCAGACTTCACCGGGGACTCCGTAGGCGTAGCCGGACACCAATTCATCGGCGACACGGAGACCGAGCTCCCCATCGGCAGCAACATCTCGTCGGTGCGCTGGGAAACCTGCTAGGACACCGCGCTGTCGAGGATCGAGCGGGCGAGGGAGTCGGGGGCCTCGAGCATCGCGAGATGCCCGACTCCGCGAAGGTATTTCAGCTCGGCACCCGGCACTGCTTCGTAGTGGTGCGCCGACGCCGGGTCCCAGCGAGGATCGGAATCCCCGAAGATCACGAGGAGGGGCTTTCCGGCGTCGATCAGGCGCTGGGGCACGGGCCGCGCCGCGAGGTAGTCGACGTTGGCGGAGAGAATCGCACGGAAGGTTCGATACGACATCGCGCGCAAGTCGGCCACGGCCCCGTCGGGCACCGTGATCGTCGTCGCCGCAGTCGCTTCCAGTCCGCGACGGATCATCGAATCGGTGCGCACCGCCCATACGAACGGACCGAACGGCGGCGAGGTGAGTGCCCGGATGATCGCGGGCTCGGGGAGCAGCGCTGCCGGATTCGGCCCCGTGCTGACCAGGACCAGCTCGCCGACCAGATCGGGACGACTCTCGACGAGGGCAGTCGCGACATACCCGCCACTGGAGTGACCGACCACCCTCAGATTTCGGACGCCGAGCTCGTCCAAGACCTTCGCCACCCGATCCGCTTGTTGCGCAACGGCGTACGTCAACGCCGCTTCGGACCGGCCACATCCCGGCAGGTCGATCGTGATCACCCGATACTTCGTGGCGAGCGACGGCACCACCGGTGCCCACAGCGAACCGGTTGCGCCCGAGCCGTGAACGAGCAGCAGGGGCGGTGCGGCCGGGCTCCCGTCGACGACGACGTGCAACCCGCGGATTGTCGTGTCCTCGCGTGGCCTGGTGGGACTCGATTCGCTCATCGCACCAACTTTGCCGTCGACCCGTCACGCCGTATTGGACAAATGTCAGAGCATTTCACTCCGGTTAGCCTGGGATGCATGAGCGCAGCGAGCCGATGGGACTGGAATCGGGTCGATGTCGCTGTGCCGGGCCGAGTGCCCATGCCGGGAATCCAGATGGCGGGATTCCGGTACCACGGGGACGCCGCCGTGGAAATCACCATGATCCCGCATCCCTCGATCACGCTCCTGCT
Organism: Nocardia rosealba; assembly: GCF_020216065.1. Classification (GTDB taxonomy): domain Bacteria; phylum Actinomycetota; class Actinomycetes; order Mycobacteriales; family Mycobacteriaceae; genus Nocardia; species Nocardia rosealba. Next base: position 180,100 of record NZ_JAIWNA010000002.1, on the reverse strand, counting down.
CGACCTCAGCGAACACGGAGTCGTGTACGACGTTCTCGGACGCCGGGTCGTCGGGAACGTGATCATCGGCCTCCACGCAGGCCCGCTACGCATCACCAGCGCAGGCGTCGGTGACGTCCTGCAGATCCGCATGTCCCCCGTCGTCGCCGCAGCGATTCTCCAAGACACCGGCATCATCGGCGGCACTGTGACACCGCTGCCGGACCTGTGGGGCAGCGGAACTGCCCTTTTGACCGAGCGGCTCCGTGCGACGCCGTCGTGGAACGAGCGGTTCGCGATCGTGGCCGCATTCCTGCGAAGCCGGGTGCGTCGCGGATTCGGTGTAGCACCCGAGATCACGTATGCCTGGGACCGGACCGTCCGCAGCCGAGGCCGGATCCGCGTCGAGACCCTTGCCGCGGAGACCGGCTGGACCCGCCAGCGACTCTGGTCCCGCTTCCGGACCTGTATCGGGGTCTCACCCAAGCATGCGTCCGACCTGGTCCGCTTCGACCATGCCGCTCATCTCCTGGTGGCAGGGTGCTCGCCCGCGGTCGCCGCCGCCGAGGCAGGCTATGTCGACCAATCGCATTTTCATCGTCGCACCAAGGCGATCACCGACATGACCCCGACCGTCGTCGCGAAGGCTCCGTGGCTCGCGATCGACGAAGTGGCCTGGCCGACAACCTGATTCCTGTCCCGGCCAGGGCAGCCTGCGGTCTCCGTTCGGGCGCGACACGATCCCGTCTGCCGTGGGGCGGTGTCGAGGAATACCGGTATCGACGGCAGCTACCGCGCGCACATGACTCGCGAATCGCGCTGCTGCGTGGGTCTGGGTCAGCGCAGGGTCAAGGCAGTCTCCGATTCGATCCAGGTCAGTTTGCGTGGGTTGCGGACGAAATAGAGGCCGGTGATGCGGTCTTGTCGACCCGGAACGCCATGACTCCATCGATCTCGCCGTCCAATCGGAAGACCAGGGCCGGGCTGCCGTTGAGCAGAGTGGGATCGATGACGATCGAGGCCTGGGTCCTGCCGATTCCGCCGAGGATGTAGCGGACCACGTTCTCCGCGCCTGCGACGGGCCGCCATGCCGCGCGCTCGACCCCACCGCCGTCGCTGACGAGGACGACCTCGGGGGCGAGAACGTCCAGCATGGCTTGCGGGTCACCGGAGTTGAGGGCACGGCGGAACGACTCGAGTGCGGCCCGGGTTTCGGCGGCCGAGACCGTCATTCGGGGGCGGCGGGCATCGACGTGTCTGCGGGCGCGGTGCGCGATCTGGCGGACGGCGGTGGGCGTTTTGCCCACGAAGCCCGCCTGAGACACGCGCCGACCGACCCGAGCAATAGTTCGGGTCGGCGTCGTGCGCTCGATCAGCCCGGCGCCATTCGGCTCAGATGTTCCCACTCCTGGTACAAACCGGCCCGGGTTCGGTCCAGTTCTCGGACCTGGTCGAAGGAGCGGCTGCCGACGATCAGACGCCGGGGCGGGTCCGGCAGTGCTGCCAATTCCAGGATCACCGGTGCGGCGGTGCTCGGATCCGGACCTGATTCCTCGCCCCACATCTCTTCGAGTTCGGTACGCAGGTCACCATAGTGCGGCAGAGGTTCGGTCAGAGTCATGCCTGTGGTGAACAAATCGGTTGCGTAACCACCCATTTCGACGATGGTGACCTTGATGCCGTGCCGGTCGACCTCCATGGCCAGCGCTTCGCTCAGCGAGTCCAATGCCACCTTGCCCGCACCGTAGAAGCCGACCGTTGCCATGCCACCGGCGCTACCCATCGACGTGACCTGCAAGATGCGGCCGCCGCCCTGCGCGCGCAGATAAGGAACAAACGCCTGGGACACCCAGACGGCGCCGAAGAAATTCACGTCGAGATGAGCCCTGATCTGCTCCTCTGTCGCTTCCTCGACCATGCCGTAAAGCATCCCGCCCGCGTTGTTGACCACCACGTCTAGCCTTCCGAAGGCATCGAACGCCTGGCGCGCGCCGTCGAATACCGCCGCACGGTCGGCGACATCGAGTGGAAATCGCACCAGCGTTTGCGGATAGCCGGCAGCCAGATCGTCGAGGGGGTCGATGTTGCGGGCGACGGCAACCACACGATCCCCCGCACTCAGTGCCGCCTCAGCGAATGCGCGGCCCAGACCCCGGGATGCACCAGTGATGAACCAAACTTTGCCGGTGGTCATGTCGACCCCTTCCTCATATGAGACGGACCGTCTCGGTTCGATTATCTTGACCCGGGTCGCCTTCCTTGTCAACCGAACCGTCTCGTCTCGGTTGATTGATAAGCTGCCCCCCATGACCGATGCTCAGAGAAGTTCGCGGCGCAGCGAGCGTTCGCGCCAAGCCATCCTCGCGGCCACCCGCGCATTGATCTCCGAGGTCGGCTACACGAAGGTCTCCATCGAAGCGATCGCGGCACGCGCCGCGGTGGGCAAGCAGACGATCTACCGGTGGTGGCCGTCCAAGGGAGCTGTCATCTTCGACTCGTTCCTGGCTCTGAGCACAACAGGGGACGGGCCACAGATGGAGCTACCCGACACCGGAGACATCGAGGCCGACCTGAAGCTGGTCATGCGTGCCACCGCCGCGGAGTTCGCAGACCCGGATTTCGAGCGTCCGATTCGTGCCCTCGAGGTCGAGATCGTCAACGACCCCGAGCTCGCTGCCCAGTTCCGCGAGAAGCTCGCGCGTCCGGTGGACGAAGCGAAGAAGGCCCGCTTGCGCAGCGCACAGCGAGCCGGCCAACTCGACCCCGGCGCTGACCTCGACCTGGTCCTGGAGGTGCTCTACGCCCCGTTGTTCCAACGGTGGCTCCACCGGTCCGGGCCGCTCACCGCCGAATACGCCGATTCCCTTGTCGATGTCACGCTGCGCGCATTTCGGGCTCCAGCAGCGTGACCGCCGCCCGCTGCACCTGCCCGACGATCTAACGAGCAGGCAGCTGCACCGACACCCGCAACCCACCGCCCGGGCGCGGGGTGAGAGTGAGAGTGCCCGCGTGGGCTCGGGTGATGCTGTCGACGATGGCCAGTCCCAGGCCGACGCCGGAATCGTGGGTGCGAATGCGTTCGGACCCACGCTGGAACGGTTCGACGAGTGTGGAAACCGTTCGTGGAGTGAGGTTTTCGCCCGTGTTCTCGACGGTGAGGAGCACCGAATCAGGCTGGTGCCGAGTGGTTGTCCACGCGGTGCCGCCGGGCAGGTTGTGGACTATCGCGTTGTGAACGAGGTTCGTCGTCAGCTGCAGGAGCAGGGCGTGTGAGCCGACGGTGGGGGTCGGCTCGCCTGCGGTTTCGAGGGTGACGCCGTGCTTTTCGGCGAAAGGGATCAGCGTCTCGGTGGCTTCTTCGGCGAGCAGGGACAGGTCGACGGGCTCGGGTGTGAACGACCGCTGGTCGGCTCGACTGAGCACGAGCAGGGCTTCGGTGAGATCGATGGCCCGGCTGTTGACGGTGTGGAGGCGTTCGATCAGATCACCCGGGTCGTCGGGGGGATCGTCACGAGCCACCTCGAGCATGGTTCGGGTGATCGCCAAGGGGGTGCGTAGTTCGTGGGATGCGTTGGCGGCGAACCGCTGGTTCTCGGTGACGTGGGCTTCCAGCCGGGCGAGCATGGCGTCGAAAGTGTCGGCCAGTTCACGGAATTCGTCGGCGGTGCCGGCGAGCTGGATGCGGTGCGACAGGGAGCCGTTGGCGGCCAGGCGGGCAGCGGCGGTGATCCGGGTGAGTGGGGCGAGCATTCGTCCGGCCAGGAACCAGCCGCCGACGAGGCCGAAGACCATCAGGAAAAGCAGGACGGCGGCCATGAACGGCGCGAACGAGCGGAGCAGCAGCCCCCGGTTGATCCAGAAGTTGCCGGAGGTGTCGATCCATCCGGCAGGCAGGTAGTACAGATAGAAGACCAGGACGGCGACGAGTAACAAAGTGCCCGCGAGCATGACGAAACCCGCGTAACTGAGGGTGAGCTTGAGGCGGACACTCAGCCCGGGTGCCCTATCCACCGTCACCTCCCGTACTGATGCGGTAGCCGACGCCGGGAACGGTCGCGATGATCCATGGTTCGCCGAGACGTTTGCGCAGAGCCGAGACGGTGATGCGGACGGCATTGGTGAACGGGTCCGCGTTCTCGTCCCAGGCGCGCTCCAGGAGCTCCTCGGCGCTCACGACACCGCCGTCGGCCGCGACGAGCACCTCGAGCACCGCGAACTGTTTTCGCGTCAGCGCGACGTAGCGGCCGTCGCGATAGACCTCGCGACGGAACGGGTCGAGACGCAGACCGGCGATTTCGCGGACGGGTGGCCGGCTGTGGGCGCGCCGGCGGTCGAGGGCGCGCAGGCGCAGGATCAGTTCGCGCAGATCGAATGGTTTGGTGAGGTAGTCGTCGGCGCCGAGCTCGAAACCGGATGCCTTGTCGTCGAGGCGATCGGCGGCGGTGAGCATCAGGATCGGCAGCCCGCTGCCGGCGGCGACGATGTGTTCGGCGACCTCGTCGCCGGACGGGCCGGGGATGTCACGGTCGAGGACGGCGATGTCGTAGGTGTTGAGATCGAGCAGCATCAGTGCCGTGTCGCCGTCGCCCGCGATGTCGGCGGCGATGGCTTCCAGGCGCAGGCCGTCGCGGATGGCCTCGGCCAGATAGGGTTCGTCCTCGACGATCAGTACACGCATCGCTCTCGATTCTTCCAGCGGGAACATATCGTCGGCGTATCGAAAATCGCATACGTGCGCGCAACGCCGCATTGTCTTGACTGACTGCATGAATCAGAGAAATATGCGGGGAATTCTAGCGACTGCTGTCGCCGCTCTTGTCGCGGCAGGCGCGGTGGCGTTCTTTGTCCACCAATCGCCGGAGCGGTTCTCCGCCGTCGCGTTGTCGATCGATATTCCACGTGGCGACCCTGGTTCGCCCGGCGCCGGGGTCTTCGACGACCAGTCCCCCTCGGTGGCCAATCTCGACCCCGAATTGCTCGATGCGCTCCGTCGCGCCGCCGTCGACGCGGGGAGCGAGGGGGTGGAATTCGTGGTCACCAGCGGCTGGCGGTCCGCGCAACACCAGACGCGGCTGCTGCACGAGGCGGTCGGCAAGTACGGGTCCGAGGCCGAGGCCGCCCGATGGGTGGCTACCGCGGAAACCTCCGCGCACGTGTCGGGTGACGCGGTCGACATCGGACACAGTGCGGCGACGGCGTGGTTGTCCGCCCACGGCGCCGCCTATGGGCTGTGCCAGATCTACGACAACGAGCCCTGGCACTACGAACTGCGCCTCGACGCCGCGGAAAACGGGTGCCCGGCACGGTTTGCCGATCCCACCGAGGACGCGAGGATGCAGCGGTGACCCGCGCCGCCACGCTCGTGGCGTTTCGGTTCTGCGTGGTCTATTTCGTTCTGTTCTGCTTACTGAACACCTATATCCCGTTCGCGTTGCTCGGCCTACTCGGGCGATGGGTGCGCCGTTATGTGAGCCCGTGGGATATGTCGTTGACCGACCCCGTCACCGGGTGGGTGGGCCGGACGTTCTTCGGCGTCGATGCAGTGCAGCACAAGGATTCCGGTGCCGGTGATCAGGCGGCGGTGTGGGTGCTGGTGCTGTGTCTTCTGGTCCTCGCGGTGGTTGTCGCCGCAGTGTGGACGGCATTCGATCGCCGCATGGCCTACCCCCGGCTCACCGCCTGGTTTTCCCTGTTCCTGAGGTTGTGCCTCGGTGCGCAGATGGTGGGGTTCGGGTTCGCGAAGCTGATCCCGACCCAGATGCCCGGGCCGTCGTTGGCGCAGCTGCTGCAGCCGTACGGCGATCTCAGTCCGGCCTCGGTGCTGTGGTTGCAGGTGGGCAGTTCCCCCGCATACGAGATGTCGCTCGGTGCTGTGGAAGTGGTGGCGGGTCTGCTGCTGTTCTTCTCCCGAACGATGGTGCTCGGTGCCCTGTTGTGCTTGCTCAGCACGGCTCAAATCCTGCTGCTGAACATGACGTTCGACATCCCGGAGAAGTTGCTCGCCGCGCATTTGCTGTTGATCAGCGTGGTGCTGCTCGCACCCTATCTGCGGCGGCTGTTCGATGTCTTCGTAATGCAGGGTGGTTGCGCGCCGCTGTCGCTACCGTCGCTCTTCGCCGAAGAACGGAAGAACCGCATCGCGAAGTGGGTGGTTGCGGGCCTGGGGCTCTGGGTCGCGCTGGCCGGCGGGTACGACCGGTGGGTGGTGTGGCAGGAACAGCACGGGGCGGGTAGCCCCAAGTCCGAGCTGTACGGGATCTGGGACGTGCGGGAATTCACCGTCGACGGCCAGGTCGCGCTGCCGCTCACCACCGACGGAACCCGTTGGCAACGACTGATTTTCGAACGTCCCGGGTCGGCAACCATTCAGCGGATGGATGCTGAATTCGTTCCGGTGGAGGCCGAGCTCTCCCCCGGCGGCCAGCTCGAACTCGCCCGACCGACAGGACCATTCGCGACTGTGTCCACCCAGAGACCCACCCCCGACCTGCTGATATTGCGCGGGGAACTGCACGATCGCCCGCTCGTCGTCACCTTGGAACGCCTGGACCTCGACAGCTTCACCTTGCGCAGTCGCGGGTTCCACTGGGTGCAGAACTATCCGTACTTCCGCTAGCTGACGTGTCCATTCAAAACCGGCCCCAGCCGACGTTGGCCCAACCCGACCGACTGAAGATGCGGTAGTTGTTCGCCCTGGCCCACTGCTCGGCTGCGTCGTGCAGGAATCGCGAACCGCAGTTGAGATAGTCCTCGGCCATGTGCTTGTCGCCGAAGGCTTGCAGCGCTTGGGCCAGCTTCGCCTCGGAGCCCGTCCGGCCGAGCTTGATAGCCAGGATCAGCAGTTCCCTGCGCTGTTCGCACCGCAATACCTGACGCACGACTGCCGGGTTGTAGATCCGTTCCGGAAACTGGCCGAGCCGGGTGTACACCCGAAACCCCCGCTCACTATCGCGCCAGCTGCCGTCGCGGTTGAGATACCAGACGCCTTCGCGCAGCAGGTTCTCTACCTGAGCCAGTGAGCTCATCTCGGCAGGAGTGAGTCCCTCGTTATTGCGCAGATTCGCGTCGGCGCCGTAGGCCCGCAGATTCTCGATCGCTTCCTGCTGGCCGGTGTAGTACGCCAGATGCCGCGCGCTGTTTCCCTGCGCTGCAACCGTATTGATGGAAGCACCGGTTTCGACTATTTCGCGCAGCCGCGCGGTATCCCCCGATGCCGCCACCGACAGCAGCTGATCGACCACGCGCTGACGGCGCCGCTCTCGGCTGCTGCGGACAATCAGCCAGGCCAGCCACACCACCAGCGCCAGGCAGAGGAGCCCGATCACCAACACTACGGGGCTGCTCACGCCACACCAGGGTTCCAGCGAATCCCGGTTTCCCGGCCCCACCGCTCGACGCGCGCGTGCAGCGGCTGCAGGCGGCCGGTGTAGATGGTGTGCAGATGCTCGCGGGCGGCGGGGCGGGACAGGTCGACATCCCGCACGGTCGCGGCGATCAGCTGCAGCTCACCGAGGAAGAGGTCGCGCTCCGTGGGCAGCTTCGACTTCTCCGCCGACGCCAGACGTGGATCGTTCAGCAGGGTGTCGTACTTGCGGCGGATCAGTTGATCGGCTGTCTCGATCTCACCCGTCAGCCAGGCGCGGTATTCCGTCGGCGACGCACCGACGGCCAAAATTTCCCGGATCAGCGGGGTCCGCACGACCTCGCGGACCAGATCGTCGAGCTTCTCGTTCGCCCTGCGCCACGCGGTGAAATCACCGGCCTCGTAGGCGGCCCGTGCCTCGGCCGCCACCCCGTCCTGACGGTACCGGAACGGCTGCGCCTCGCCGGGAAGGTCACGTTCGAGCCAGACCACCAGATTGGTGAGCGTGCCCATTCTGTCCTCGAAATCGGCCAGCGGCGGCTCCAGATACGCCTCGGGGCCCTCGCTCTCCTGCAAGGTCTGCAAGATCGTCTCGGCTTCGAGCAGCATGTGGTGCGCTTTCGCCTGGTCCTTCGCGCCGACGATCAGCCCTTCCACAGCGACCAACCGCTGTTCGAGATCCGGTCCCGCCTTCGCCGACTCGGCCTGATGCACCTCGGGACGCACCTGGCGCCACGCGGCGTGCGCCCGTGCGGTCCTCGACCGGATCTCTGTCCACGACGCGACCTGACGGACCGGGATGTCGATGACGGCGGTGGCCGCCCGGTCCAGCTGCGGCAGCCGCACCGACGCGTGAATGGTCCACCCGACCGCGAATTCCAGGGACAGTTCGACAGCGGTTCCCGGAGCTACATCCTCGGGCAGGTCGTGGATCTGCACCGAACCGATCGGTATGCGGCCCTCGTAGAGCCGTACCCGCAAAGCGGTTCCCGCTCGCGCGGTCTCCAGATGCTGGCTGACGCGGTGTGGGATCTTGGTGCCCGCCTTCACGATTCGCGCCAGCCGACCGTCCACCAGCTCCACTGAGAAGTCGTGTGCGAGCACATCTCCCGCCAGGTCGAGTGCCGGCGTCTCGTCGTGTGCTGTCACGGTGAGGTGTCCAGTGTCGACTTGTTGCCCGGCGGCAAGCACTCGCACGGTGAAGGAGCTTTCGCCCTCGGCGACCAGCGGAACGTCGATGAACAGGAAAGCACCGTCACCGTTGACCCGCTGTTCGAGCGGTGCGCCGTCGGCAGTCTCCACCAGCACGAGCACCGGTTGACCCAGCTCGTCGGGACACCGCACCCGGCCGGCGATATCCACCGAATCGCCTTGCGGCACCAGCGGTTCCAATTCTAGAACCGAGCTACGGGTAGCGCGGCTCGCCGCCTTGAGAGCCGCGCCGACCGCGACGACCAGTTCCGGATGGAACAGGCGCGGTGGGATACCGAAGCGTTGTTCCAGCAACGTCGCGACCAGCGGGATTCTCGACGAGCCGCCGACGAGCACGATTTCGTCGAGCGCGGCGTCACTCAACCGGGCCTTGGCCAATGCTTCGGCGCAATGGTCGAGGGTCGCGCGGAGATGATCTTCGATCATCCGATCGAATTCTGGCCTGCTGATGGGCAGGTTGATGGTCATCGGATTTCCGGACCGATCTTCCAGGTCCTGGCTGATGATTTCGGTCTCCGTCTCGCGGCTCAGTTCGTGCTTCGCCGCCTCGGCCAGACTCAGCAATCGCGCGAGCAATTCGGCGTCGCGTGGTTGGTCTGGCCGGAAACCGAGGTCGTAGCCGGGCAGTTGGGCGATCATCCAGTCGACGATGGCCTGATCGAAATCGTACCCACCGAGGTAACGGTTGCCGTCGAAGGAACGACTGCTGAATCCGCCGTCCGGGTCCCAGCTCACCACCGAGGTGTCGAAGGTGCCACCGCCGAGGTCGTAGATGAGAAACCGGCGTCCCTCGGAGTCCTTCATGCGGTACTCGTGCATGTGCGCCAACGCTGCCGCGACCGGTTCCATCAGCGTCTCGACCACCTCCAGCCCGGCCTCGGCACCCGCCAGTCCGGTCTGTGTTTTCGCGCTGGTCTCGAAGTATGCGGGCACCGTGATCACGGCACGGTCGATCGGCACACCGAGCACGTCCTGCGCCATTGTTTTGAGATGACGCAGCAGGTGCACCGAGGCCTGCAGCGGTGTGATGGTCGCATGCCCCGCGGTGACCGGCTGATCGGTGCCCATATTGCGCTTGAAGAACATCGCGGGCGGTGAACCGGGATGGCGCGCTTTGCGTTTCGCGAGCGCACCGACCAGCACGGTGCCGTCCGGTGAGATCCAGATCGCCGACGGTGTGGTCAGCGACAGGTCGGGATTGGCGACGATCAGCGCTGACCCGAACTGCCGCAACCGGCGGCGGTCGATCAGCGCTTGTTTGTTCGGGATGTCGGCATCGGCCGGAATGGCCACGCAGCAGTTCGTCGTGCCGAGGTCGATTCCGGCGACCAGCGTCATTCGGTGTTCTCCTGTTTCAGCGCAGTGCGTGCAGTTCGGGGCCGAGAGCGGGTGGCAGCAGCTTGGGCAGGACCTGGTAGTTCAGCCCCGGCACGGCGCCGGGTACCGCCTCGGCTGCGGCCTCGGCCTCACGGGCGACCGCTGCGTCCAGTTCGTCCGCGAGCTGCTGTAGTTCGGCGAGCTCGGCCACCTCGGATTCGGCGGGCACGGGCCGGTGGGTGAGCAATTCCGCCGCCAGCCGGGTTTCCGGCAACCCCAGTTGCTCATCGGCGGCATTGACCTGCGCCACGGTGAGCACCGTGCCGAACAGGGGAAACCTGCCCGCGTCGAAGGCGATCCGCTTGCGCCGCGCCGCGATACGGGCACGGGCCGCCGACGGGCCCGCTGTGGGGTCGAGATCCAGGATCTGAAAAGCCGTGGAGTAGTAGGGGTTCGACCCGGTCCATTGCCATGGATTCGTCATTGCCGTCGCTCTCCGGTGAGTTCCATCGTCAACGCTCCCCGATCGACGCGGTCGCCAGCAGTTCACGCACCGAGTCGTAGGGCGGTAGGTCGGGCAGCCCGAGGCCGATAGCCCACCGGAAGTGCCCGGCCGCTTCACCGCACAGCCGAAGCGCCGACATCTGGTGGCGCTGGTCGAAGGCGATGAACATCAGGCAAGTGCCGAACCAGAATTCGTGTCGAGCCAGCTTCGCCGCGTAGGCCGAGCGGTCCGCCGCCGATACCGTCCCCGACCACTGCTGGGTGGTGGGGGTGGTCCGGGAACGGGTGAGTCCGAGCGTGTCGTTGATCGGGGCGGTCATCTCCGTGATCCGCTCCAGCAACAACCGAGCCGGGTACAGCTGCGACGACATGTTCTGTCTGGCTTGAATATGGTCGATACCGATATCGAGGGCGGCTTCGGCCAATTGGACGCTGTCCGGATCGACGCGCAACCACGCGGCGACCAGATCCAGGGCTTGCCCTTCACTTCCCGCCTTGGCCAGGCGCCGCACCGCCACCTCGGCCTCGTAGCCCACTCTCGATCGCGTGGCCGACTTGACCGTCTCCGGGAACGGCGCCGTGCGGATCGTCTGCATATGCGCTCGCGCCCGCGCAGGCTGCCGCTGCCACAGCGTTCGGATCCGCGTGGCATGCGGTTCGAGCAGCTGTTCGGGCAGGTCCGCGCGGACTCGATCGATTGCCCGCTCCAGTTCCTGCGGTGTCACATCCGACATCACCTCGCCGAGATGTCGGCGCATCGATTCCCAGAACTCGGCGCTGTCGTACAGCGTCGCCCAGTGCCGCAGCGCGGCGTCCCAATGGAGGAAGGCGGTGTGATCGCCCTCGAGTTCGAGGGAGTAGGCCTTGGCGTGCTCGGCGATCGCGCGATGATGGACCGATACCAGATCGCCGGGATCGTATTTCTCCCACAGTCGCATGGCAGGCTGCGTCCACGGCAGGATCCCGCCGTCCCCCCGTAAGGCGGTCAGCGCCAGCCGGACCGACGGCGGCGGTGCGGACGGGTCGCTGCCTGCCGCGATGTCGCCGATCCGGTCGGCGACGCGCGCCAACTCCGCGGCCTGCCCACCGCGGGCGACCCCGATGACCCGGCGGACCCGCTCGAGCGAAGCGTCTACTTCCTCCGCTCGCGAAATCAGTGCCGCCCGTGCGGCTTCGGCGAGATTCACGCAGGCGTGCCGGAGCTGGACAGGATCGAGGTCGGCGGCTTCGGGCGCGATCGTCTCCGCGGCCTCCCTCGCGGCGGCTCGGGCGCGCACGGTCGATATCGCCTCCTGATCGACCATCGACACGCTCACCCATCGGTCGCCGTGCCGATCGCGAAGCTGTCGTACCCCCGCCGCCAACAGCCGCGAATCCTGCAAGCGGAGCCCGAGTACGAGATGGGCGTTCGCGTGCATGTCCTCGTCGGTCGGTAATTCGGCGGGTTCGCGGATGATTTCGCGCAATTCGGCCTCGGCGGCGGCCTGGTCGCCCTCGCGCAGCCGGGACAACGCGGTGACGAACCGAACCGCCATCCGCAGCGGCTGCTCGACCGACTGCGGCGGGCTGTCAGCCAATCGTGGTGCGCCCGAACGGCCGTGCATGACATCCGACGCCGCCAGCAGGAGTTTCCTGCTCACGTCGACAGGGGTCTGGCGCGAGGGTGTCGGCGAAGCCGCGGGCTCAGGGGCGGGCGGTCGCGCGGAAGTCGGCGGTTCCTTGCGCGGCGGCGAGACCGTCACCGGAGCGGAACCCATCTCGAATCCGAGCCGCGCCGGTGTTGCCTGCGGCGGCTGGTGATCCACCCGCCGGGTCGGTGTCGAGTGCCCCGGACGGGTCTGCGACCGCGACGGCTGCGCAGCGCTGTCGCCACCGAACCGTTCCGCGAGCGCGTAGCGTCGTCGGGCACCTGCCTTGTCGCCACGCGCGGTGGCGCGATCACCGAATCGGCGATACCACTCCGCGCGCGTGCCCGGGCCGAGCGCGTACATCACCTGCCACTCCACGCTGGAACCACCGCTGAATGCGTACTTTTCGAACTGCGCGTCGACCAGTTCGGTCAGGTGCGCGGTGGCAAGGGCACGAAACTCCGGTGACACGTCGGGATCTTCGGCTCGCACAGCGTTTCCGAACCACACGCACAGCGACGACGGCTGCGACACTCCGGTGACTGCCTTCATCAATCCGGCGGCAACGGACCAGGTTTCGGCGAAGACATCGGCATCAGGTCGACGTAGCCAGGCACGGAATATCAGTTGCACCGTGTTGTCGGTGAGCCCGCAACGCTTCTCGACGGTAGGCAGCAGGCGGATCGTCGCATCGGGCAAGGTCGAGGCGGCTTCGACGAGGTCGTCATGCAGTCGCTGCCGCAGCTCCGGAGTGATGGGCGTGCCGGGGTGACCGAGGAATGTTTCGATCATCGTCAGCCGGGCTCGCGCCTGATCGGCGATGCTCAGTGGCTCGCCGACGGGCGGTTGTGCGGGGCCGGCCGGTTGTGCGGGGCCGGCCGGCGCGTGCTTGTCCGCGTTGCCGCGCTCCTTGTCACCCGACGACCAGGGCCATTTCACCGCGAAGCACTCCGGTCGGCCGCCCCTGATCGATCCGCAGCCACGGCGATCCCCTCTCCCGAACGAGCCCCGGCATCCTCCCGATACCGGGCAACTCGGAAGACAATGCTCAACCATGTTGCGGCCGAACAGCCTTCAGCTTTCACGATCGACGACGCGAGGAACTTCGTCAAGCCCGAGCCGGGCGCTGCCTCCGAAGAAAGAACGAAAGCCCCGGACGACGCGGTCTGATTCAGTGGGCGAGTTCGAGCCCGACGACACCCGTCACGATCATCGTGAGAAACACGAGCTTGAATATCGTCACCGGCTCTTCACCGGTGGCCATGGCGAAGGCGACGGTGAGGACCGCGCCGATACCTACCCAGACCGCGTACGCCGTACCTACCGGAAGTTCGCGCATCGCGATCGCCAATCCGGCCATACTCGCCAGCAGGGCGGTGAAGAACAGTAGCGACGGCACGAGCCGGGTGAAGCCTTCGGATTTGCCCAGTGCGGTCGCCCACACAGCTTCCAGGAATCCCGACACGACAAGCAGAATCCACGACATCGCAGCCCTCCTCGGGCCGTCTTGTCGCACTCCGGGTACGGCACCCCTCGTCCGGAAGCCCGATCGCCGGGCTCACTTCCACCATGGCACGCCGGCTATCGGCCGGCAAGCGATGGTGGTTCGCCTCACCAGCAATGATGTCGGTGGGTAGCCGTAAACTTCGGCGGGTGGGGAGGATTCGGGAAACGGCCGGTGGGCTTGCGCTGACGCTGCCGAGCGTGGGGCTCAACGTTGCCCTGGTCTACGTCGTGATCGTCGGCTTCGACCTTTGGGCGGCGATCATCGTGCTCGTGTTGTGGGCCGGGATCGGGTGCGGCCTGGCCAGTGCCTTGTGGTTCCATCCGAATCGGGGCAAAGCGGCGGCGGCCTACGGATTCCGCAAGCCCGTCGGAGCGGAACCCGATCTGCTCGCGACCGCCTGGGCCGACGTCACCCGGACGGCGGGGGTGGATGGTTGGCCCTACTCGCTGTGGGTGCAGCAGTCGGCCGCGCTCAACGCGTTCGCGGCGCCCGCCCGTATGGTCGCGGTGACGAGCTGGGCGATCGAATCGCTGCGCCCACGGCAGCTGGCCGCGGTGCTCGCCCACGAACTCGGCCACCACCTCATGCTCGATCCGCGTGTGCGATTACTCGACGCCTGGTTCTCGGTCCCGGCCCGCATGGTCCGGGGTATCGGCAAGGTCCCGGTCCGCCTGGCACGTGGTCCCGGCACTCTCCGATGTCTCGCGCGAGCGGCGATCGCGGCGGCACTCCTGGTGGCCGTGGCGTTCTTCCTGACACCACGAATCGGTGAGCCCGCTGTCGCGGTCTTGATCGCACTACTCGTCCTGGAACCCCTGACCGTAGCGGCGCGCGCACGGCGCGGAGAGTTCGCCGCGGACCGAATGGCTGTTCACCTCGGATACGGCCGCGATCTCCACGGCGCGCTACGCAGGTGGCTTCCGCACGAGACAGCTCACACCTCCGCACTGCTCGCGGCCCGCGCCCGATGGCTCGACACGCATCCGCCGATCAGGCAACGGCTGCAAGCTATTCGACGAACCGCCGCGACCTGATCGCTCCGAGCGCCGGGGCGCATTCACCAGAGGTATTCATCGCCGTGCCGCGATGCGGGCCCATACCTGCGGGTCGGTGCGGCGACCGCCCGGTGTGTCGGCGCTGTACCGCGCGATTTGGGCGTCGAGGTCCAAGGGTGCGGTCAGCGAGGTTCCGGGGGCGAGAGCGTCCTCGACGTGTTCGTCGGGCACCAGCCAGCACACCTCGAACTCGATGCCGTCGGGGTCGCGCGCGTAGAGCGCTTTGGTCGACCCGTGGTCGCTCGCACCGGTCAGTGCGTCCGCAGCGAGCAGGCGACCGCGGATATCGGCGAGCTCGCGCAACGTGTCGACCTCCCAGGCGACGTGGTAGAGCCCGACCGATCCCGGCGGTCCCGCCGCGGGCCGCCTGGCCTGGAACAGCCCGAGGTCGTGATCGTTGGCCGAGCCGGGGTGACGCAGGAAGGCGCCGCCCGGAAATCCCTCGGCGAGTGGCTCGAAGCCGAGGACGTCTTCGTAGAAGGCGATGCTGCGTTCCAGCTGCGCGACGAACAAGACGATGTGGTTGATTCCCCGCATGGCGATGACCTCCTGGCCTACGACTGTGGGCGGTCATCGGCGTCGACACGCAGATCCCGGCCCGTGACCTCCACCGTAGCGACCAGGGCGGCCAGACTGAGGGCGGCGGTGACCACGATGATCCCGCTCAGCGCGACGCTCGACCCGTCGAAGGCGACCAGCAGGCTGCTCGCGATCAGCGGGGTGAAGCCCGCGCCGACCAGCGCCGCGGTCTGATAGGCGATGGACACACCGGTGTATCGCACACCGGTGGGGAACATTTCCGACAGCATCGGGGTCAGCGGCGCGTACATCAGGTTCTGCAACAGCTGCGCGAACATCAGTGCGCCCGTCATGATCCACCACGAATCACTGTTGATCAGGCTGTACAGGGGGAAGGCGTAGATGATGGCGCCGATCGCGCCCGTCATCATCGTCCGCCGCCTGCCCAACCGATCCGACAGGGCCGCACTCGCGGGAATGGCGACGATCGAGACGACAACCACCAGCAGCAGCGATCGCATCACCTCGCCGACCGCGTAACCGATGCCGGTCGCGTAGGCGATGATGTGCGAACTCGTCAGGGCGGTCAGCGCGAACGGCGCGAGACCGGCGAACACGGCGGGGACGAGCAGGCGTGGGCGGCGCAGCACCTGCGCCGCGGGAATCGAGTCCCGCAGTGGCGCGGCGGCGGCGAAAACCGGACTCTCGGCGACCCGCAGCCGCACATACATCCCGAGCACCAGCAGGGCCGCGCTCAGCAGGAACGGCACCCGCCACCCCCAGGTCGAGAACTGTGGTTCGGGAAGCTGGGTCACCGCGGCCACCGCCCCGGTGGACAGGAGGAAACCGAGAGGTGTTCCCAGCTGCATGATTCCGGTCCAGCGACCGCGATTGCCCGCGTCGGCATGCTCGACGACCATCAGCGCGGCGCCACCCCATTCCCCGCCGACAGCCACCCCTTGCACCACGCGCAGCAGCACCAGCAGGATCGGCGCCGCGACGCCGATGGTGTGATAGGTCGGCAGCAGGCCGATCGCCGCGCTGGCGATACCCATCATCAGCATGGTGATCAGCAACATCGACTTGCGGCCCACACGGTCACCGAAATGGCCGAAGATCACGCCACCGAGCGGACGTGCGACATACCCGGCGGCGAGGGTGCCGAACGAGGCGATCGTGCTCAACGCCGGATTCGAGCCAGGAAAGAACAGCGGCCCGAACACCACCGCAGCCATCGTCCCGTACAGCAAGAAGTCGTAGTACTCGATCGTCGTACCGAGCAGGCTCGACAACGCCGTACGGCGGCGAGCCCTCGCGTCGGTCGGGGCGAACGCCTGTGGCGCAGACGGATTCGCCTTCTCGGGTGGCAGCGTGGTCACCGCGGCTCCTTCGGTTCGGCCGCGAGATCATCGTTCGACATCGCGGTCGCCGCGACGTTTCCAGCGCGACCCGACCCCGGCAATACCACCGACCGCTGAGCGGAATCTTCGACGACTCCGGCGGCGCAAAGGCATTGCGCGCGTTATCGTCCGACGCGCCCCTGCGGGAATTGTGCGACAGCCTCTTCGATCAACCCGCCGAGCTGGTCGGCCGTGATCATGCCGCAGTTGACCAGCCCTGCCAGCCCTTGCAGGGTGGCGAAGAAGATCAGTGCGGTCCGCTGCGGGCTCGTGTCCTCCAGTTCGTCGGCCAGGCCGCGTTCGAAAACCAGCAACATCGGCGCGAAGGCCGCCTCCGCAGCCGCACTTACGGCCTCGCCACCTTCGCCGTGTTTGTGGGCGAACATCAGCTCGGCCAGGTTCGCCTCGGACGTCACGAAGTCGAGGTAGGCCCGGGCGAGCGAGTGGATCTGCGCGCGGTAGTCGGGCGCGGCATCGACCGCGTCCCGCAGTCGTGTGCCGAGCAGTGCGAACCCTTCGACGGCCAGTGCGTCGTGAAGCTGCCGGCGGTCGGGGAAGTGCCGGCGCACAGCGGCGTGCGAAACGCCGACGGCGGCGGCGAGCTCGCGCAGCGACAGCTCCGAGGCTCCCCGGTCACGCACCACCGGCGTGGCTTGTTCCAGTACGGCCTGGCGCAGGTTGCCGTGGTGGTAGGGGCGGTCGGGCGTCATTCGGGCAGCCTATCAAGGATGTTTCCGTTGACTAGATTGTTTCCAGTGGATACATTCGCTTCATGATCACACTTTCCTCTCCTTCCCAGATTCCGGATCAGACCGGCCGCACTGTCGTAGTCACCGGCGCCACCAGCGGGATCGGCCGTGCCGCGGCGGCTGTCCTGGCCGCCAAGGGCGCACGGCTCATACTCGCTGTCCGCGACCAGGAAAAGGGCCGTGCCGTCGCCGCCGAGATGAGTGGCACGGTCGAAGTTCGTCCGCTCGACTTCAGCTCGCTGACATCGGTCCGGCAGTTCGCGGACGGCATCGACAGCACAGTGGACGTGCTCATCAACAACGCCGGGACGATGACCGCCTCGCTACAGCACACCGCCGACGGTTTCGAACTCCAGTTCGGGGTCAACCACCTGGCGCCCTTCGCGTTGACGAACCTGTTGCTCGACCGGATCACCGACCGCATCGTGTCCACCTCGTCGACCGCCTACCGCTCCGCACAGCTCGATTTCGACGACTTGCAGTGGGCACAACGCCCCTACAAGCCGTTCGGCGCCTACGGTGCGTCGAAGTTGTCGGTCCTGCTGTTCACCGCCGAACTACAACGCCGCCTGAGTGCGGCCGGATCGCCGGTCGTCGCGACCACCGCGCACCCCGGCTGGGCTTCCACCGGCTTCCGGATCACCAGCGGCAGCAAGCTCCTGGACGCCCTGTCTGCAGTGTTCACGCCCTTGCTCGCCCAAGGCCCCGATGCCGGTGCGCTGCCCACCCTGCTGGCTGCCGTCGGCAACGTCCCAGGCGGCAGTTTCGTCGGCCCGAGCCGCTTCGGCGGTGTTCGCGGTCCGGCAACAGTGGGCGAAATATCCCCCGTGGCCAAGGATCCGGACTCCGCCGCGCGGCTCTGGCGTGTCTCCGAACACCTCACCGGCACGCGCTTCCCCTTCACCTCCGCGTCGCCGGCACCCGCCCCGATCACAGACGTCTCTGGAGCATGACGATGGACAGTGCCCGCACGACGGTGTCTCGTGCCGGACGGGGGTGTCGGTGGGCCGGCGCTGTTACGGGCTCAGCGCCGCTGCAGGCGCACGAGGTTGCCGCGCTTGTGAGCAGCGATGAGCATGGGCACGGCGAGTAGCAGGCTCACGACGACGGGAATGATCGACCCCTCGATGCCGAACTGGCCGCCGGTCAGCAACTCCGGGCCGGTCGGTTCGGCAATCAGCAAACCCGGGGACGCATGCCCCGATACCGGGATGCCGAGCAGCCCGACGGTGGTGTTCCAGGCGAAGTGCAGGCCAACCGCCACCCAGATACTGCGCAGCCACAGGAAAGCGGCGCCCAACAGCACGCCGGCCTCGACGGCGATCGCGAACCCGGTCCACAGCGTGGCGCCGGGGTTGGCCATATGGATGGCACCGAACAGCGCGGCGGTGATCGCCAGCGCCGCCCAACTGCCACACAGCCGTTCCAGTCCTTGCAACAACAAGCCGCGGAAGAGTAGTTCTTCGGTCACCGCCGCACCGAGTTGCACGGCAACGATGCTCACGACCGTCGCGACGGCGCTACCGGACACCCGAGTGAACGAGAACTCGGTGATCACCATGAGCATCGACACGGCGATGAACGTGAAGCCGAGCCCGATGCCGAGCAACACCCGGATCCCGGCCCGTGCCCTCGCTATCTCCGGCGTGCTTCGCCGCGCGACGTAGCGCATGACCGCCCAGTAGACGGCAACCGCGGCAACCGCGCCAACGACCGCAGGCACCGGCGACCCACCCGAGGACAGCGCAGACACCCCACCGACACCGACTGTCCCGACCGACATCCACACGATCGGCAACCGCAAGATGCGGCCCGCTCGCCCGGATTCGTGATCCGTAGGTGCGATCGACCTTGTGTGCACAGTGACCTCCAGTTGACCACGGCCGCACCGCGGCCCGCTGGAACACACCAGCGAATTCACCAACGAGCGGGCGGTCCGATTAGTTCTCAGAGCACACTCGTAGTGCCGAGCATGCCGCAGGCATCACGAGGCAATCCATCCGGGCTCAGGCAGTGTGAGGGCTGTGTGGGCCGGTCGACCGGTAGTCGGGGGTGTCATGGTGAGGTCGCGGAGTCGATGGTTGCGGGCTTGCAGCGCTTCGTCCGTGGTGGGAAAGAGTGCCGCTTCGCCGGTGGAGATCTGCGATTGGTTGAGTTCGATGAATGGGCGGCTGGCACGTTCGTAGGCGGTGAAGGCCGTGGTGTGGTCGTCGTGCGCGGCCAGGGATTCGGCGAGCATGTAGGCGCCGACGAGCGCGAGGCTCGACCCCTGCCCGGTCAGGAACGACGGTGCGTAGGCGGCATCGCCGACGAGTGCCACGCGCCCGGTGGACCATTGCGGCATGTGGACCTGACTTACCGTGTCGAAGAAGGGATCTGGGGAATCGCACATGGCCTCGACGATTTCCGGCACCTTCCATCCGTCGTCGCCGAAGAGTGTGGATATCAGTGCACGTCGAGTCTCGCTGTCGCGGAGGGTTTCGTGGGATGGTTCGGGGTGGGCGAAGGTCAGGAGGGCGTGTACGTCGTTGCTGTTTCCCACGGCGTAGAGAGCGGCGGCTCGTCCGGGGGTGTTCCAGATGAGCGCTTCGTGTGAGAGCCCGAATGTGTTGGGCATGGTGCAGATCGAGAAGCAGTAGCCGAGGTAGCGCAGGTAGTTCTGTTCGGGGCCGAAGGCGAGAGTCCTGGTGCGTGAGTGCAATCCGTCGGCGCCGACGACAAGACCGAAACCGCGTTGGGCGCCGCTGTGGAAAGTGACGTCCACAGCGTGCTCGTGTTCGGCGAGCGCGTCGACGGAATCGTCGAAGACGAACTCCACGTCGTCACGGACTGCCGTGTACAGGACGTTCGTCAGCGTCTCCCTGGGGACTTCGAGGTCATGTCCGTCGACTCCCCCGACCACCGCCTGCGGATGAACGACAGCGGCCCGACTGCCGTCGGCTTCGAGGAAAGTGACCCGCTGTGTGTCGATATGGGCTCGCTGGAGCTGCGGCAGAATGCCCATCCGGTGCGCGACCTCGACGGCGGTGCCACGCAGGTCGATCGGGTAACCGCCGCCGCGCACACCGGCGGACTTCTCGACCACCGTCACCTCGAATCCATACTTGTGCAACCAGAACGCCAACGCGGGACCCGCGATACTCGCGCCGGAAATCAGCACAGTTCCTCTGGATTTCATGTCGACTCCTCTGTTTCCGATGGAAGGCTCACGCGTGCGTTTCGACAGCCTGGCGCTCGGGTTTCGGCGCGGGCATCCGACGCTGCGGGCGCGTGGTTCGAACAAGAAGGACGACCACGACGGCGGCGATCGCGAAGGCCGCGGTGGCAATCGCGATATAGCTGAATACGCCGGTCGCCGAGTTCACCGTCTCACCGTCCGCGACGACAGTGGTCGATGCGAGAACGGCCGCGCCGACGAAGTCGAACACCACGGCCCCGGTCGAGACCATCACCATGACCAGGCTGGACACGACGCCCTGCCGTTGCGCCGATGCCAAGTCGCCCGCCATGTTGAAGCCCGACGCACCCAACGCCGCGACCGTGACCCCGAGCAGGAATGCGAAGCACAGCGCCGCCACCAACTGGGACGCACCGAGGAACATTCCGATGGTGGCAACGGTTCCGAGCATGACCGCCCCGGCCAGAGTTCGGGCAGGCCCGATTCGCGTACCCAACCAGCCGGCCACCGGCCCGCCGAGCATGACGCCGACAGCGGGTGCCGCGAGAAGCAACGCCACCGACCCGCGTCCACCGAGTCCGTAGCCCAAGTTCTGGTCCGCCGAGATATCACTGATGAGCGGGATGAGTTGAAGCATGCTCTGGTAGGAACCCGCACCGAGGAAGACCACCAGAAGTGTGAGAAGCAGTGGCTTGCCGAGGTTTGCGATGTCGATCAGCGGATCAGCCTTTCGACTGGAGACTGTGAACCATCTGACCAACGCCACGACCCCGCCGAGGAGTAGGGCAAGCGGTCCGACAGCGGACCACCCGAGATCGGGACCCATGCTGATGTAACCGAGCACTCCGAGCAGACCGCCGCCGAGCAGCAACGCACCCGAGATGTCGAGCCGGCCCGGGGTCTTCACGAGCGATTCGGGAACCAGGAAACGCACGCAGACAGCCATCGCCACCGCGACAGCGGCCGAGATGAGAAACAGAATCTGAAAGCCGAACTCCGTCGCCAGCTTCTCGACGAGAAAACGGGAGGCGACATTGAGGATCGCAGTGCCGGTGGTCACGATGCCGACGATGATCATGGCCAGGCGTGGCGTGCAGACGGTTCGCACGATCGCGACCGAAAGGAACATGGCGGCCAACGCGGCTCCCTGCAGCATGCGACCGATCACGAATATCCACATCGTCGGGGCAACCGCGCAGATCAGCGCACCGACACAACTGATGAGCAGAGTCAGCACGAGGACTCGGCGTTTTCCGTATATGTCCGCGCTCTTACCGAGCAATGGGGCCCACATCACGCCCGCCAGCATCGCGGTGGCATTGAGCCACGCCGCCTGGTCGGTGCCGAAATGGTCGAGCATCTCGGGCAGGACGATCAGCGGTGCGCCGATCGCCGAATCCACCACGAAGTTCACCAGGGCCAGGATCGCCACGAGGCCGAGAAGTCGCCGACTCCACCTCGTGTGAAGACCGACGTTCGCACCGTCGGTTGTGTTCTGCTGCATCGACTTCGGCTCCTCACCAGACTTTGATTCCCCGACTCGGCGGGATTCGCGCCGGCCAGGGGCCTTCTGGTTACAACCGTTCCAGCGGAGCCGTCGGCGGGCATCGTCCCTCGTCACCGATTGCCGCTGGTGCTGTCGCACCAGCCGACTGCGCACTCCCTGGTGCGTAGGAACCGGGTCGAGCGCCTTGCGGTCGCGGGACGCTCGCCACGCGTATCTTGGGCGAGGTGTTGCCGAACCAGCAGCGTCCCCCGATCCGGTGATGGTCACCCAGCAGGTGGCACGACGACCGGTGTGGTGGCGCGAGGCGCTCGTCCTCGCGACGGCGTTCCTGCTGTGCCTGTCCGGCGGGATCTTTCACCCCGACAACACCTTCGGATGGCCGCCGATCGCCACCTATGTCGTCGCGGTTGTGTCGTGCGCGGCGCTGGTCGTGCGGCATCGGGCGCCGGTAGCCGTGGTCGCGGTAACCACCGCGTGCGGGATGCTGGTCGCCCCGTTGGGCCTGCTGTCGACCCCGCTGATCGTGGTGCCCGTCGCGATCGCCGCCTACGCGCTGGCGCTGCACACCGAGCTGAGGGTGACGATCGCGGTCCTGCTTCCCGCCGTGGCATTGCTGGTCGCGGCTACCCCGCTTCTCGACGGGCTGTCCTGGCAGGACGCCGGCAGGCTGCTGTCGGTGGCGGCGCTCCCGCTGATCGCCGGGGCGCTCGGCACTGCGACGCAGAGCAGGCGCGCCTACCTGGCCGCGATGGAAGAGCGGGCACTGCGTGCCGAGGAGAGCCGGGAGAGCGAAGCGCGGCGCAGCGTCGCCGAGGAACGGGTGCGCATCGCCCGCGAACTCCACGATGTCGTCGCACACCAGATCACCCTCGCCAATGCCCAGGCTGTTGTTGCCGCGCACGTGTTCGACTCCCAGCCGGAACAGACCCGCTCCAACCTGAACAACATCATCGAGACCACGAGAAACGCCCTCGACGACCTGCGCGCCACGGTCGGACTGCTGCGCCAGGCCGGGGACGCGAACACTCCCGCCGAACCGTCACCCGGCCTGGCCCAGCTCCCCCGGCTGCTCGAGTCGTTCGACCGTGCGGGGCTGCGAGTGACGATGGACAACGACGGCACGCCCAAACCGCTACCGCCAGGCGTGGATCTCACTGCCTTCCGGATCATCCAGGAGGCCCTGACCAACGTAGGCAAACACGCCGGAACCGGCCACGCTCGAATCCGCCTGTCCTGGAGCCACGACCTGCTCGGCATCACCGTCGCCGACGACGGACCCGATTCGCGAGCAGCGAAAAGGCCGAGCTTCACGAGGTCGGACCGGCCATCGGGCTACGGGCTCATCGGTATGCGAGAACGCGCCAAGGCGGTCGGGGGTCAGCTCTCCACCGAAAACAGCCCGGCGGGTGGCTTAATCGTCGCCGCCCACTTGCCAATCACATCGGCGAACCCAACCGGTGACACGGAGAACGGTAGTCCCCCATGACAATTCGAGTGCTACTTGCCGACGACCAGGCCCTGCTCCGACAAGCGTTCCGTACGCTCCTCGACACAGCCGACGACATCAGCGTGGTCGGCGAGGCCGCCGACGGCGCGCAAGCGGTGCGGCTCACCCGTGAACTGCGCCCCGATGTGATCATCATGGACATCCGGATGCCCGAGACCGACGGCATCACCGCCACCACACAGATCTGCGCGGACCCGCACTTGCGCGACAGCCGAGTCCTCGTCCTCACCACCTACGAGACCGACGAATATGTCGCGCAGGCACTACGCGCGGGCGCGAGCGGCTTCATCGGAAAGGGCATCGGCGCGGCGGATCTGCTCGCTGCCGTGCGCACCATCGCGGACGGCGAAACCCTCCTCTCCCCCGCCGCGACGCGAGCCTTGATCGCCCGCTTCCTCGCAACCCCATCCGGCGACGGTGCTACGCACGCCTCCGAGAAACTCGACGTACTCACCCCGCGCGAACGCGAAATGACGATGCTTGTCGCACAAGGCCTTTCCAACAAAGAGATCGCCGAACAACTGTTCGTCAGCCCGTTCACCGTCCGCGCCCACGTACAGCGCGCCATGAACAAACTGCACGCTCGCGATCGTGCACAACTCGTCGTCATAGCCCACCAGACCGGGCTGGTCAACCACGCCGACGACGGCACCCGCCCGCCGTGACCTCCCGGTTGCCGGGAGCTTCGAAGGATGGGTCGGGGCGTCAGCGCCGATCATCATCGCCAGCGAGTTCGCGGGAAACGCTGCTATGCGGTTCGACCGCCCAGCCCGAGTGTATGGGCGATCCGTGCCATCAGCTGAGACATCTTGGACGGGAACGAATTCGGTTCCGGCACCGTGACCGGGCGGACCCGGGCATTGTGAATTGCTGTTATTTTCCAGCCATTTTCGGTGCGCAGCAGCACGATGGTCTGCCGCGAGAGCCGCCGCTTCGGCAGGCGTGAGCGCCACGGCATCAATACCGAGGCGGTGCCGTACACGATCGCCACATCCGGGCTGATGTAGCGGATGGACTCCAGTTCACCGATCAGGGCTGATCCGGCCAGGACTCCCCGGAACAGTCGGTCGTGGTTGCGCTGATGCTGTTCACGGCCGATGGCACGGGTGCCGTCGTAGGAGACGTAATCGGAGTCCTCGGTGAAGAGTGCGCCGAAGGCTTCGGCGTCATTGGCGGTCCAGGTCCGCTGGAGTTGCCGGAACACCTCCCCGATGGCGATGTCGTCGGTGATGGGCCGGGTCTGGTTCATGGATCGAGCCTCTCGGTGCTATCATTTCGATCGTCGAAATAAACGATAACAGGAAGTTTCGAATGTCGAAAGATGCTGAATTCATCGCCGAGATCGGACAGCAGCTGCGGCTGCTACAGCGCAGCTTCGACACCTTCGACGAGGCGGTCGCCGCGCACTTGCGGCTCAATCGCACCGACATGCGGTGTCTCGACATCGTGTTGGGACGCGGCCCCCTCCCCGCGGGTGAGCTGAGTACCGCGCTGCGGCTCAGCCCGGCCGCCACCACCACGGTCATCGACCGGCTCGAACGGGCCGGATACGTCTCGCGCGCACAGGATCCGGACAATCGGCGGCGCGTGCTCATCGAGCCGACCGCGGACGCGCGGCGTATGGCGGAGCTCCTCTTCGAACCCGTGGGTCGGGCCGGAGCGACCGCGCTCGAACGCTACGACAGCGACCAACTGCGGCTGATTCTCGACTTCCTCGCCACGGCCCTGCGCGTCCACCAGGAGCAGACTGACCTGGTCGCAGAACGCACCCGGAACGAAGGATCCGCGCCCAGTTAGTGGCCGAAACCCTCAGTCAGGGCGGGGTGGATCCTCGGGCTGCGGATGGCCGGCCGTGGTGGCGAGGATGGTTCCCGCGACCAGTTCGGGATCGTCGATCATCGGGACGTGACCGACGCCTCGGAGGACCCGGAAGTGAGTTTGTTCGGGGAGGCGTAGCCGGGCGATGGGGGTGTTCACCGCGAGCGGCAGGAGGCGATCGTCCTCGGCCCAGGCCACCGTCATGGGGCACGGGAGATCCGGCAGAGGTGCGATGTACTCGTCGGTGCTGAGCAGGTCGGTGGTGACCGGGCATTCGGTCAGGTCATGGACGATATCGAGAGCTTGCGCACTGCTGATTCGGTCGCCACGAGTCGCGATGTTGCGCAGTGCGAGCCGCCGGATCAGGGGTGATCGCAAGCCGAGCGGCGCCAAGGGCCTGCCGAGACGAGCGGTTGCCGCCTCGCGAGCGATGATCGAGGTCCCGTGAGTTTGACTGGCGCGGCGCGGTTCCCAGAACCCGGCCGGAGACAGGGCACATACGCTGCGGGCCCGGCCTCGGCGTGCCAGTTCGATCGCGATCCATCCGCCGAGGGAGTTCCCGGCCAGATGCACCTGGTGAAGGCCGAGGGTATCCAGCAGCGCTTCGATGTCATCCACCAGATGACTCACCCGGGTCGGCCGCTGTGTCGGCTTCGGTCCGTCGCGATGGCCCAGCAGCGTAGGGGCGATGACGTGGTGGTGCGGCGCCAACAGCGGAACAACGTCGGCCCAGGCGCGTTCCGACATCGTGAGGCCGTGCAGCAAAACCAGCGGTGGTCGGTTTGCGTTCATGATCGTCCTTCGGGAAGCGTCGGCCCGTATCCGGCTGGTGCGGAATGTGGAGAGCGGCGAGCTGATTCAGCTGAGGATGAGGCAGGTCGTGGTGGCGTGCGCGACCAGATGCCCCTTGTCGTCGTGGACGCGTCCTTCGGCGGTGGCGGTCGTGCGTCCGGCGTGGATCACCGAACCGGTGGCAGTGAGGGGACCTGCGTCGGTGGACACGGTCCGCAGGTAGTTGACCTTGAGTTCGAGGGTTGTGTAGCCGACGCCGGGGGCCAGCATGGTGTGCACCGCGCATCCCATGACAGCGTCGAGAAGTGTCGCGCAGATCCCGCCGTGCACGGTTCCGAGGGCGTTGGCGAAATCCGGTTGGGGAGTGACCGATCCGGTGACTTCGCCGCTGTCGACGGTATGGATCGTGATGCCCATCAACCGGGCGATCGAGGGGCGTTCGTCGGTGACGGCAGCCAAGGCACGCACGACCTCGAGGCCGGTCATGGTGGACAGGTCGGTTGGGTGGCTCATCAGGTTCGATCCTTCATCGCGGCGGGACGTGTGTCGATCAGCGGGCTCGGTCAGCGGCGTCGGTCGGAGTATTCGAGGTAGGCGAGGCCGTCCACGCGGTGGTCGGCGATGTGGCCGTGGTAGCGGAATCCGCCGATATAGCCCATGCCCGCGTAGAGCCATTCGGTGTCGACGGTGCCGGTGATCTCGACGGCGGTGTTCCCTTTGCCGTCGGTGGCGGTCCACCGGAACGTGTCGGGCATGGTCATGGCCGGGGTGGCGTTGGCGACCTGCGGAACCGGCTGTGTCGACAAGACTTCGAATGTCACTTGATTGCCGAGTGCGCAGACTCCGCCCGCTTCGCTGCGCCAATAGGCGGCCAGCCAACCCGGTCGACCGGCTACGCCGGTGGCAACCAGGATCAGCCGAGTGTCTTCGTCTACAGGAATGATGTGGTAGGTGAAGAAGTCGAGGGGAATCTTGCGGGACGGCGGAAGCGGCTGGGCGCGCAGCATCTGGGGTGAGCGGATCACCGCGTACTCGTAGGTGCAGAGTCCGGAGACTCGCGTGGTTTGCCCGGCGTGCGTGATTGTGCCCGCGTAGTGGGCGAACAGGGCCACATGCCGGTAGAGCGGATTGTCGATGAACCAGAGCGTCTCGCCGGTGGCCGTCAGCTCCAGATCCACGGCCAGGTCATCGAACCGGGACCGCAGACGAAAGTTCGGGAAGGCATGGTGGTTCGATTTTCAAACCACACTAGGATCTTGTGGATGAGTGACGCAAGAGTCCCCCGCCCCGGAGTCGCGGTTCGGGGTTCTGCTACGGGCCAGCCCCTCATGGCCGCGTTCGATCTTCTCGGCCGCCGCTGGGCGATCCTGGTGCTGTGGCAACTGCGAACCGAGCCGCTCGGATTTCGCGACCTCCGCCGCGCGCTGCCCGACATTTCCTCGAGCGTGCTGAGCACCAGACTGCGCGAACTCGTCACCGTCGAAGTCGTGTACACCACCGAAGCGGGCAAATACGCTCTCACCCCGATCGGCGTGGAACTGCTCTACGCGCTCGCCCCACTGAAGGCATGGTCACACAGCTGGGCCCGTCGGCTCGGTGCCGAGGAATTCGAATTGGGCCAACCACCCAGCCACGACGGGTTGCTCTGATCGCTGTCGGCGGTGGCCACCGGCCGGGTCGAGCCCGGCGGTCAGGGGCGTGGTCGAGTGCGGCGCATCGCTTCGAGGCGGTCGAGTAGCGCCTCGAGAGCTTCTTCGAACTCATCGGCCGCGCGGTCGGCCGCCAGGTGACTCTGTAGGCGATGCACGTTCGGGTAGTCGGCCAGATCCGAGGATTCGTGCTGCCCGGGCTCGGCGGTGGTGACCGGGCTCAGCTCGACTCCCCTGGTCGCCACCTCGAGCAGGAGGTGGCCCAGCAGGAACGTGGCGAAGGAACGGTAGGCCTGAACCGCCTGACGGTCGTCGAACCCATAGCGGAGCATGGTGCCGAGGAAGGACTCCATCCAGTTCAGGCTGCGCAACGGCGGGCACAGCCAGGGCGCCTGCGGCGGGCTCGATGCCATCAACGGGAACACCTCGGGGTGCTCGATGGCGACGCGGCGCACGCCGTGCGCGAGGCGCTGCAGATAACCCTGCCAGCTGCCGCCCGCACCGTCGGGCTCCATCAGGTTCTGCTCGTAGAGCTGGTCGACGAGGTGATCGACCACCCCGGCCAGCAGATCGTCACGCCCGGACACGTATCGGTACAGGGCCATGGCTTCCACGCCGAGCCATGAACCGAGGCGGCGCATCGTGAGGTGGGCCAGGCCTTCCTCGTCGATCAGTGCGATCGCGGATTCCAGGATCAGCACCCGATCCAGTCGCGGGGCGCGACGGGTGCCTCCGTCGCGTGGACTGCTGTCGCGCAGCTCGGCGCCCGAGTCGATCGTGTCCTCGCTCAGGGCGGAGCTCCTGTCAAAATCCTCGGGCCCTGGTCTTCCAGCACGCCACCATAACCCCAGGATACCGGGATGTTCCGGCTGGACTCAACATACCCCGTCACACGGTCGTCAACACACAGGTTTACAAGATAAACGGCCATATGTTTATCTTGTAAACGGCGGCCGCCGAGCCCGGCCGATGCCGAGCAGGCACGGCTCGCGGCCTCGGCAGTCGAAACTCGCGCAGAGGTCGTGGTCACGGGCCACTCGGTTCGGGAAATTGAGGAGTGACGTGATGGACAAGCCCGTGATGCTGCGGATGGACAGTACTGCGCGGACGACGCCCGGTTACTCCGATCGGCAGTGGGCGGTGCGCGAGGCGGTGCTGAAATGGGCGCACAACGAAGAACTTTCCGACAACGCCGGCCGAGTCCTCGGCGCCTTCGCCGTCGGGGCGTCGGTCGGTTGGCCGGGCGAATCCCTCACCGAGAACGAAGTAGTCCGTGCGTCGCAGTGGTTGACGAGGATGGGACTGTTCGACTCCGTCGATCTCGACCCGGCATTCGGTCACCGGACAACCATCTATCGCCCTCGGATCACCACCGAAGGCATCCGCGTCGCTCGCGGCCCGGGTGGGGTACGCGGAATTTCCTGGCCGGGCATGGCAATTCGACCATCCACTCCACCGAGCGACCTCGCTCCTCCGCCGCAGCAGACCGGGTAGTCGATCCGGTTGTCAGGTCGGCGAGAGTCGGACCTTCGCCGTTGCTCGTCCGAAGATCTTCCGACCCCGACAGGTGGCGACGATTGCCACGACCGCTGTCCGCTGCTGCGGATCGACCGACCTCACGGTCCCCGAGAACTCGACACTCGCGCCGGCGCTGGTGACATAGACCGGGCTGGTGAACCGGACCGCATACTCGAGGACAGCGCCGGGATCGCCCAGCCACGAGGTGAGATAACCCGCGCCGAGGCCCACGGTCAGCATGCCGTGAGCAACCGGAGCGTCCAGGTTCACCGCTTGCGCGGCTTGCGGGTGCCAGTGGATCGGATTCGGGTCACCGGCCACACCGGCATAGTTGACCAGGTCCCCCAGGGTGAGAGAGAAGACCCGCC
Organism: Nocardia rosealba; assembly: GCF_020216065.1. GTDB lineage: Bacteria > Actinomycetota > Actinomycetes > Mycobacteriales > Mycobacteriaceae > Nocardia > Nocardia rosealba. The sequence continues at coordinate 150,530 of NZ_JAIWNA010000002.1, read as the reverse complement.
GGGGTAGTTGCTCGCCCTCCGTGACGGACTCGAAGCGACGCGTATGGCCACCGTGTGCGCCCGGCTCCGATCTCGGACGTGGATCTGATCCATTGCGAGCCCGTGGGCGGAGTCCAGCACCCGACGGCCAGTCGTGAAAACCGCGCATCACAAGGTGATCGGCCGAGTGAGACCTGGTGGCGCCGCCCTCCGCTCGACCGACGAAACTAGTCCGCGAAGTGATCAGCGGGCAATCGTGCTGGTCTGTGATCTCTGTTTTGAATTCGAAGAGTTCGCTCCCGAAAGCACCGCGAAACGACTCGAAGCCGACATCGCAGGTCAGTGCGTCACCAGGACGAATCGGCTTGTGGTAGTTGACAACCTGATCGGTTTGCATGATCCGACTCAGATCGTATCCACCGGCCACGGTGTCGAACATAGCTCTTTGCGCCCGAAACGCGGGGATCGCGAAGAAGGTGAGCGGCGCGATCAGCCCTCCGTAGCCGAACTCCACACCGGCAGATTCCGACCGGTGCACCGGATGACTGTCCTGGACCGCCCGCGCGAACTGACGGATCTCCTCTCGCCCCACGACATACCGGTCGTCGCAGCGATAGGTGCACCCCACCATGGTCGACGGGTGGAGGGCAACGACCGCCGCTCCCCCGATCTTCGTGCTGGTCATCGCCATAGCGAGCAAGAGTAGTGTCCGTTGCCGTGTCGGCGGTGTCACCGGAGCCCGGAGTGTCGAGAGCGAATGCCGAGTCCCGCTCACAGTCCGGCTTCGAGCTCCGCGATCCGTCGACGCGCATCACCGAGCTCCGCCCCACCGGTCCCGAGTCCTCTGGCGCGAGCCAGCAGTTCCCGCGCCAGAGCCGGATCGTCTTGGCGCACAGCTACATCCGCCCGAACCACCAACAGCTTGATCAACTGGACCGCCGTCGGCTCCTCATCGGTGCGACTGAGGGCCCGATCCAGGACCTTGACCGCCAGCTCCAGATCCTGCTTGGAATCGGCGAAGAGCGACCCCATGTGGACAGCCCGATCGAATGTCTCCTTCGGCAACGGCCGGTGCCGCTGATCCGGGCTGATCGGCTGCGCGACCTGGATCGTGTTCCCACCCGGATCGGTCACCAGGAACTCGCGCACCCCGTAGCTCCTGTCCGTCAACGCACCGACCCGCGGCACACCGTGTACGGGCACCGACCCGTACGCCTCGCGCAGCCCCTCGGTGAAAACCCCGTACAGGTAATCGACGTCGTCGGTGTCGACCAGGCAACCGTGCGTCGAGGAAGTCGGATCGAAATCCTTGTCTCCGTAGAAGTTCAGCTCGATCCCCCCACGTTTCACACTCAGAAACTGGTAGGGCGCCGTCTGTTCGAACGTGATCTCGAATCCGATTGCGGTATAGAACTCACCCACCGACTCGATCGACCGTGCCATCAATCTGGGAATCGTCTTTTCTGTCATGCCCTCGACGCTAGGAGTTGGGCTCGACCGGTCGCACATAGAAGTGAGAACCCCGACATTCGCTGGTCATCGAACGTCCGGATCTATCTCGATTCAAAATCCCTGTGGCGGAATTCGTTTCGGCCGGCATCCGTTTCGCAACGGCTCAGCCGGGTAGCCGTGCTGTAACAAGCCACGAGGCAGGAGGGAAGGGTCATGACGAGACCGATACTGGAAGCCCGGAGCCGCAACACGGTCCACAACGAGGGCATGGAGGTCGACTTGGACTCCCTCACGCCCGCGAGTACGCGGGTCATGGTGCGTGATTTCCTCGCCCCGTTGCCCGAAACCGCGGTCGCGGACACGATCCAGGTGTTCGACGAGCTCGCGAGCAACGCCCGCCGCCACGGGCTCCCACCACGAAGTGCCCGCATCTCGCTGAACCACGTCCGCGACCGGGTACGCATCGAAGTAGACGACACCGGCCCCGGTGAACCACACCCACGCGCCCCCGACCACACCGGCGGTCTCGGGCTGCTCGTGGTCGACAACCTCGCCAACACCTGGTCTTGTAGCCGGCACAACGGGCACAAAACCATCCAGGCCGAACTCACCTTCGCCCACGACGTCCGTCCCGCGGCGTGATCGGCACATCGAGCAGTTGCTCGTACAAGCCTCTCATCTGGGCAGCGGGATGTCGGCCTTGAAGCGGTCGCCGGGTGGCAGTCCGCGTAGTACGGCGCTGGTCCAGGCCACCGCCGGTGGCCAGCCGGCCGTGGCGTTGACGAGGTGTTCGGGGAGGGGCATGGTGTAGAACCGCAGGTCGGCGCCGCGGTTCCAGTAGTCCTGGACCGTCGGTAGAACGACGTCGGCGGGGATCAGTTCGTCCCAGATGCCGTGCCACCAGAAGATCGGGCTGTCCGGGATGTGGTGGCCGAGACTCTGTTCCGCGAGAATCCGCATGACGTCGGGGGTGGTTTCGAGCGATTTGCCCGGCTTGAAGTAGGCACTGATCGGCCGGTACGCGCCGGCCGCCGCGATCGTGTAGACACAGCGTTTGCCCATGTCCGCGACAATCGCCTGGCCTTCCGGGGTCAGCAGTTCCTCGGCGTCGAACTCGTCGGGGAATTCGCGTGACAGCGCGGCGAATCCGAGCCACATGGTGAAGTTGCTGATTCCGGTGAGCCCCGGCTGCGCGGCCACGGCGAAGCGGGCCTGGGCCTGCAGATCAGCGGGGAAACCGCCGACCGCGGTGCCGAGCAATCGCACGTCGGGCGCATAGGTCTGGCGCAGTTCGGCGGCGCGGATCGACCCCGAGCCGCCGCCGGAATAGCCGTAGAGTGCGATGCCGGAATCGACCAGCCCCAGCGCCGAATTCTTCATGGCGCGCAGGCTGTCGAGCACCATCTTGCCTTCGTCGTAGGTGTTGAAGGTGTTGAACTTGCCGTCGAAGTCCGCGACATTGATTGCGAAACCCTGGGCCAGCCAATAGACCGCGAGCGCGGCCTCTTTCATCGTTCCGGTCCGCAGGGTGTAGGACGGATTGCACGACGAGTCGGTCGAGTCGATCGCCTCCTGGAACGACACCACCGGCCGCGGGCTGCCCGACCAGGGGATGCCGGGAATGATCACCGAGGTCGCCGTGGCGATCGGATTGTCGTGCACATCGTTGCTGCGGTACAGCAGCTGTTCGGTGTGAACAGGGAAGGGTAGCCCGAGCAGCCGGGTCTGCACCGTGCGGGAACGGATGATCTGCCCGGGGGCGTAGGAACCCAGGTCGGCCGGGTCGTCGTACCACGGGTCCTCAGCGGGAACCGGAATCGGCAACAGATCGTAGAGCTGAGGCTCGGTGGGCAATTGCGGCAGTTGATTCTGATCCGGCGGAAAGCTCGGATACGGATCTGCCGCGGCGACCGTGGTGCCCGATATCGCCAGACACATCGCTGCCAGCGGGGCGAGCGCCCATCTCCGCGCAACTCTCGGGTTCTTCATCGAATCCTCACTTCGGTAGGTGACGCCGATTACAGCACGCCACCTTGTTGTTAACAAGAGCTCTTGTTGCTATTTCGTATTAGCTACGCTGATCTGCGTGACATCGATCGAAAAGCGCCCACGGCGAATCCAGGGCCTCGACGCCGAGCAGCGCCGAGCCCGTCGGCGCGAGCAGATCCTGCACGCCGCGTTCGAGCTGATCGCCGCCAACGGATACCCCAACACCTCCATCGAGCAGATCTGCCAGACCGCACTGGTCGGCAACAAGGCGTTCTACGAGTTGTTCGACAGCAAGGAGGCCTGCTACCTCGCCCTGTTGCAGCAGGTCAGCGAGCGATTGCAAGCCGACGTCGCCGCCGCGCTCGCGCGCGCACAGGGCGACCGCGATGCCGTCGTCGTCGAGACCCTCAGCGCCTTCGCACACGCCCTGGTCGACGACCCCCGCGTCGCCATCGTCACCTTCGGCGAGGCGAGCGCCATCTCGGCCACGGTCGAACAGCAGCGCCGCACCAACCGGAGATGGGCGGCCGAATTCCTTGAAACACTCTGGCGCGATTACGGATTCGTGCCCGCCACCGGTTCGCGCGTCGACCTGCACGCCCTGGCTGTCGCCACCATCGGCGGGCTGTTCGACACCGTCTCGGACTGGCTGCACCACACCACCCGCGGCACCTCGGGCGACATCGACACCCTCATCCGCGACCTCACGGCATTCACCCAGATCGTCCACCTCGGCCTGAGCGCAGCCGCGCGGACACCTGACCCGAGCAACTAAAAACAAGAGCCCTTGTTCAAAACAAGAGCTCATGTTGTAATCGGCTGCACCTACCGAAGGAGCAGCCATGCAGTGCCGCATGCATTCCGTTGCCACCACCGCACGTCAGATCGGTGCGCTCCAACGATCCGGGGTCATCGACCTTCGACGACCACTCCAGGTCGCGCGCACCGCACGCACGATGCGCACCTACGGCCCGATCGCCGGTGGCGTACGCAGCTCCGCACAACGGACGCCGGACCGGATCGCGCTCATCGACGGCGACCGGCGGATCACCTACCGCGAACTCGACGAACGCACCGACGCCATCGCCGCCCGCTGGTACCGGGACGGGTTCGGTACCGACCACACCATCGGCGTCCTCTACCCGGACGGCGCACCACTGGTCGAAACCATGGTCGCCGCAGGCAAACTCGGCGCGCGGCTGGTTCTGCTCAACACAGGTTTCGGCGCCACCCAGCTCACCGATGTACTGGCCCGCGAGCAAGTCGACGCACTCGTCCTCGACCCGAGCCTGCCCGTCGCGGCCACTCCCCTACCCGACACCATCACCGCGCTCACCCTCGATGGCAGCGGTTCCCAGCGGCCACCAACGCCGGCCCGGCAGGGCGGCTTCGTCCTGCTCACCGGCGGCACGACCGGAACACCGAAAGGTGCGCCACGCCGGGTCGAATCACCCTTGGCGGCAGCACAATTCGTCGACCGGGTACCGCTGCGACGCGAGCAGATCGTGCTGTTGTGCGCACCGTTGTTCCACGGAACGGCCCTGTCACAGTTCATCCTGGCGCTCAATCTCGGTTCCACGATCGTGCTGCACGGAAGATTCGACGCCGCCCGCGCGCTGGCCCAGATCGCCGAACACCGTGTCGAGATGGTCGTGCTGGTTCCGACCATGCTGCGGCGCATCCTCGATCTGAGCCCAGAAGTGTTGGCACACACCGACACCACCTCGCTGCGCATCGTGTTCACCGCAGGCGCGGCGCTACCCTCGGCGCTCGGCACCAAGGCGATCCAGACGTTCGGACCCGTGCTCTACAACTTCTACGGCTGCACCGAAACCGGCACCGCCACCATCGCGACCCCACAGAACTGGACAGCCGCACCCGGCACCGTCGGCAAGGCCCCGGTGGGCATCACCGTCGCGCTCTACCACGCCGACGGCACCCGCATCACCGAACCCGACGTCGTCGGGACCGTCTACGTCGGCAACTCGATCGCCTTCGCCGGATACTCCGGCGGCGGCTCCAAACAGACCCGCGACGGCCTGATGAGCACCGGCGACCTCGGCCACTTCGATTCCAGCGGAAGGCTTTTCATCGACGGCCGCGACGACGACATGATCGTCTCCGGCGGCGAGAACGTCTTCCCTGGCGAAATCGAAGATCTCCTCTACACCCACCCCGCGATCACCGAAGCAGCCGTCATCGGCGTCCCCGACGAAGAATTCGGCCAACGCCTCGCCGCCTTCATCGTCCCCACCGGCAACCTCGACGCCGACACCGTCCGCACCTACGTGAAAACCCACCTCGCCCGCTTCAAAGCCCCACGCGACGTCACCTTCGTCGACGACCTCCCCCGCACGCCCACCGGCAAGATAGACCGCCGGACCCTCCGCACCCTCCACTGACCGACGCTGCCGTTCAGGCCCCCAGGCCGGGAACCCTGTGCGTGCACCGATGCGGCGAGCACGTCACGTCATTCTCGCCGAAATCAGCGTGATTGCCGAGATCAGTGCTGATATGGCGAAAGCGACCAGGAGAACGATCGACAACGGCTCATACGTCATGCCGAAATCCCAAAACGCGGACAGCACAATGTAGGAGCCCACCGACGCGACGAGCAGGGCCACAGCACAGGCCGTTAGCAGAATCGCTCGACCGAGGGGGCGTCGCATGAGCAACAACACCACGCCGAGCAGCAGCCCCAAGCCGACAAGTCCCATGGCGACAGCGCCGAACCGCAAGAGACGAACAACCGATGGCTCGACCCATGGGTTGAGGGTTCCATCGGGGAAATACGGTACGACAACGGAGCTTTCGTACAGTCCGACCAGGAGGCCGGCCAACAGAACGAACGAAACCACCGCATCGAGTATCGCGAAGATCGCCGCCGCTGTCGTGGTGGTGCGCTTCGGAGACCGCTCCCTCTGATCCTGGAAACTGTCTCCTCTAGGCCCCTGCGCTGGCTGCGGATGCAGGCTTTTCCTTTGATGGTCCGCGTACGTCACCGCACTCCCCTTTTTTACCAAGCCATGCCGCCATAAAGCCGCGCAAATCTTGATCCGCCTGGATCACTTTGGACGACAACGCAAATCGTAGTCCGTATAACGACCAGTGCGCTCGGCAGCAGATTGCGTTCGGGCCGATGGACAGCTCGTAAGCGCCGCACCGACTGCCCTCCCCACCACAACTGCCGCGGGCGACGACCGTGCGGTCGGCCCGCGGCGTGGTCGGGTGTCAGCTTTCGATGGCGGCGTGGAAGGCGACGGTGTCGAAGATGTCTTCCATTCGGGTGGCTTTGCCGTCGCGCATGGTCCAGGAATGCAGGAAGGGCAAGGTGGTCGAGGTTCCGCTGCGGGCGATGACCTGGCGGGTGCCAAGGACGATGACGCGGTCGTTCTGTTCGATGAATTCGACCGGGTGAAGCACCATGCCGCCGAGCACCGACGGGACGCGAGCGAGGAACTCCTTGATCCCCTCGTGGCCGATCTTGGTTCCGCCCAGGCCGTATTTGTGCATGCCGTCGGGGTGCACCCACTCGACGTCGTCGTGCATGGCGGCGAGGATCTTGCCGACATCGCGGGTCGCGAAACCCTCGTACGCGGTGCGGATTGCCGCGATGTTCGGCGTCGTCACCTGAGTGTGGTTCATCGCGGCGTCACCTCACGGACGTGTGCGGGGTAGTGCGCGGCGAGGGTGCGCCGGATTCCCTCGCGCCAGTCGACGGTGCAGGGGCCGGTGATGGAGCGACGCGTTTCGGGGTCGAATTGGTAGGTCTCGCGGGTGATCTCGGACGGGACGAGTTTCGCCTCGATGCCACTGAGTTCTTCGAGGTAACGGACGCAATCGGTGATCCCGACCGACTCGTCACCACCCCAGTTGACCACCCGGGCGGGTACCGACGCCGCGTCCCACAGCGCGGGTACCTGGGCGACGAGGTCGTCGGTGTAGAGCAGCGAACACCAATTCTGGCCCTCGAGCGGAACCGGGATCGGCTCGCCGGCTAGCATCCGCTTGAAGTACAGCATGGGCACCCCGCCGTATCCGCCGGGGCCGTAGGCGATATTGAGGCGGGCGATCGTGGTCGGCAGTTCAAGGGTGTTCGCCAACGCTCGCACGGTGCCTTCAGCCGCGATCTTGCCGACCGGATAGGTGGGCAGCCAGTCGGCGACACCGTCGATCGGGTCGGATTCGCGATAGGCGTGGTCGAGGGTCTGCCGCTTGTACAGCGCGCCGGTCGACACGAACAGAAACGCCTCGGCGGTGCGGCAGTGGGTCATCAGCCGCGCGCACGCGGTGGAGTTGACGGTGAGCGCGTCTTCGAAATCGGTGCCGTCACCACGGTGAACCGCCGAGTGCAGCACATGGGTGAAATCGGTCGGCAGCTGCGCGTAACCCGCGGCCGTCGTCTCGTTCATGTCCCAGTGCTCGGTGATCACGCCGGAGGCGCGCAGTTCGTCCTCGACACCCGGCGTTCCGAAGCGGCCGAGGCACCAGACCTCGTTGTGGGCGGCGAGCGCCTCGGCGACCGGTCTGGCGACCTGCCCCGTGCCGCCGGTGATCAGAATCTTCTTGCCCTGCAACGTATTTCTCCCTATCGGTCGGCGTCGGCCTGTGCCAGCGCGCGGTCGAGTTCTTTGCGCAGAATGGACTGGAACGCGGTGACGTGCCGTGGTCCCATCAATGTGTAGTGCTCACCGGGCACATCGATGTAGCGGTTCGCCTCGGTGGTGAATTCGTCCCACCTGCGCAGTTCGTTGTCGATCCAGTCCTGTTTGGTGCCGCGCAACGGGACCGCGCAGAACACACTCATCGAGCGAACGGCGCCGCTCGGCGTGTACGTGCGGCCGAGGCCGGTGAGCCCGTCGGCGAGTTCGGCCCACGCCGTGAACTTCGTCAGATCCAGGTCGAGTTCGGCGACGCGGTCGGGCGGGGCGAGTTCGATCAGGCGCGCGAGCTGGTTCCCCTTGGACAGCGCTCGCAGTTCGGCGGGCAGTTCGACGGCCTGCCGCTTGGTGACCAGGTCGAGGAACATCGCGAGATTCGTCGCGGTCTCGGTGAAATCGAGCTCGTCCATGCGGTATTTGATGTGCGGTGGCAGGTTGAAGCTGCCGAGGAAATCGACCCGTTCCCCGTCGGCTTCGAGCCGCTTGGCGATCTCGAACGCTACCGCGGCGCCGAAGGAATAACCGGCCAGGGCATACGGACCGTGCGGTTGCCGCCGTCGAATGGCGCTCGTATAGACGTCGACCATCTCCTCGAACGTGTGGAACGGCTCCTCCCCCTTGTTGAAACCGCGGGCACGCAGCGCGTAGAACGGACGGTCTCCGACGAAGTACTTGGCAAGATTGACGAACACCAGCACCTCACCGACACCGGGGTGCACACAGAACAGCGGCGTCTTCGTACCACTGGTCTGCAACCCCACGATCGGATCGTAACGGCGCGGCCCGCCACCGCCCTCGTCCACGACAGCTGCCAGCTCCCGCACCGACGGTGCGGTCAGGATGGCGATGATCGGCAGGTCCGATACGCCGAAGCGGCGGGCGATCTGCTGCTGCAGCCGAAGAATGTCCAGCGAGGTGCCACCGAGGTCGAAAAAGCTGGCCGTGGCGCTGATTTCGGTTGCCGGAACATCGAAGAGCTCCGCGTAGACAGCGGTCAGGATCGACTCGGTACCCCCCTGCGGTGCCGAGTATCCGCCGAGCTGGCGGGTCGTGAGTGCCGCGGTGTCGGCGATGACGCGGTCGTAGCCGCCTGATTCGAGCTGTTGGCGCATGCGCGGCCGCAAGGTCTTGCCCAGGCTCGTCTTCGGGAAGTCCGCTTTGCTCAGGGGCAGAATGAATCCGGGGCGGAACCCGCACAGCAACACCACCGTGGAACGGACGGCCGTCAGTAGGCGATGCAGGTCGGCTTCGTCGGCGGTCTCGGCGTGCAGGGCGATCACGAGCTGTTCGGTGTCACTGCCGGGGCGACGCGTCGGGAACGCGGCCACATAGCCACGGGCGATGCCGTCGAGTTCTTCGACGGCCGTTTCGATCTCGTGGCTGAAGTAGTTCACGCCGTTGACGATGATGCTGTCCTTGCTGCGACCGACCAGCGTGAGCCGGCCGTCGGCCAACCGCCCGAGGTCGCCCGTGCGGAACCAGCCGTCGGCGGTGAACGCTGCGCGGGTGGCCTCGTCGTTATTGAAATAGCCGCCGGTGACCATGGGGCCGCGCAGCTGCACCTCCCCCGCGGCGCCCGCGGGCAGCGGTCGCCCGTCCTGGTCGGCCACCCGCAACTGTAATCCGGGCACCGGATGTCCGACGGCGGCGAACTCCTGCCCGGTGTCGGCCCCGGGGAAGTCGCGATTGTAGATACTTCCCGCACATGTCTCGGTCATCCCGAACGCCGGCCACAGCGCGGTCTCGCGTAGACCATAGGCGGCAAAGGTTTCGAGGAACCGTGTTCCGGTCGCGACCACATTGGCTTCGCCGCCGCTCACGATATGCCGCAAGCAGCTCAGGTCGAGACGGGCGCCGTCGACGTCGGGCTCGAACAACGTATTCAGTTGTCCGAGTAGGAAATTGGGTGTGAAAGTCATGGTCACCCGGTGGCGGGAGACGATCCGCAGGAATTCCATCGGATCGTCGGCCACGACCTCACTCGGCGCATGGATCTGTCGCGCACCGCAATACAGCGGCAGCAGATGCGTTTCGAGCAGGGCCGCGACGTGATCGAAAGAGATCCAGTTGAAGGTGATGTCGTCGGGATTCAGCTGCTGGACGGCGGCTTTGGCTGCCATGGAGCTGAGCAGATTGCCGTGGGTGAGTGCCACCGCTTTGGCGTTTCCGGTGGATCCGGAAGTGAGGACCAGCAGCGCGAGGTCGTCGGCGGAGGCGAGGTACGGGGTGGGCTCGTGTTCGCCGGTGCGCAACGATTCCACCGTCACCGTCGCCAACCCGGGAACCGCGGGCATGGTGTCGTCGATCGACTGCGACGTCACCACGAGTGGGCGTTCCAGCAATTCGTCGACATGACGCAACGCGCTCGCCCAGCGGGTCGGATCGGTGGGCTGGGCGACCATGGGACACGGCACGAACCCGCCGAGGAAACACGCCCACAGCACGGTGACGAAGTCTTCGTGATCATCGAGCAGGAGAGCGACTTTCGACTGTGGACGCAACCCGCGGTCGCGCAACGTGCCGGTGAGCGACAAGGCCTCGTCGAGCAGTTGGGGATATGAACGGTGCACCCGCACGGTCGGTCCGTCGCCGGTGCGCTGCAGGTAGGTCGTGCCGCTCGTGGGATGGTGCCGGGCGGCGTGCAGGAGAATCTGAGCCACCGACCCGGCGTCGTTGACCGCGTGGGGTACAGGAATGGTCGAAATATTCGATGTAGCAGTCATTGTGCCTATCCACTGATCAGAGTTGCGCCGCGGCGCGATATTCAGGCGGTGGCGAAGACCTCGTCGTACTCCAGCCGTGGCAGCCGTCCCATCCAGGCGTCCGGGCCCGGCTTGCCGATGTTGATGACGCACAGCGGGACATGCCTGCCGTCGGGGAAGAACTCGCGTCGCACGGCGTCGCCGTCGAAGCCGACCATCGGGCCCGCGGCCAGACCCGCCGCGCGAATGCCGACGATGAGGTAGGCCACCTGCAACGCGGCGTTGAACGTGGCCGAGGGCTCACGGACCGCCGGATCGGCGAAGACGTTCTGCGGGTTCTCCATGAACGGAACCAGTTTGGGCAGCTCGTCGTGGAAGTCGAGGTCGGCCGCGACCACGACCGTCAGCGGCGCCCGCGCGGTCTTGTCCTTGTTGCGGTCTGTCATCGCCTCGACCAGCTTCGACTTGGCTCCGTCCGACCGCACGAGGACACCGCGCAGCGGTTGCTGGTTCATCGAGGTCGGCCCGAACTTCACGAGTTCGTAGACAGCCCGGAATTGCTCGTCGGTCACCGGTTCGTCGGTGAACGTGTTGGCGGTGCGGGCAGTGCGGAACAACATGTCCTGCGCCGCCGCGTCGAGCGCCAGTAGATCGGTTGATGTCGCCGTCATGAATCCTCCGCGGCTCGAGTTACTTAGACTAGTCAGTCCAGTCCAGTAAATAGTAGATAGACTGGCTCGTCCACCCGTAATCTTGGTGACCCAGGCCACTCATCCGTGAAAGGCGCCGACGGACATGTCGACATCGGCAACGCGATCGACCGGACCCGGCGGCCGCCCCCCAGGGGGCGATCCGGGTAAGCGTCGAGCCATCCTCGACGCCGCGATCGACACATTCCTGCGCGACGGCTACGAGCGGGCAACCCTCGACGTGATCGCCGAACGGGCCGGCGTGGCAAAACAGACCGCCTACAACCACTTCGGCGACAAACAGACCCTGTTCCTGGCCGCGGTCGAGCACGAGCGCGCCCAGGTGGCAGCGACCTTCGGTACCGCGATCGCCGGGCCGGATCGCACCGACGTCACCGCCGCGCTCGTCGAGATCGGCCACCGCGTCCTGCGGGTGCTGCTCGACGAGCGGGCGTCCGCACTGCGCCGTCTCATCATCAGCGAGGTGGCCCGGATCCCGTCACTGCGCCCCGCCTGCGCCGACGGCGAACCGAAACAGCTGGTGGCCCAGATCGCCGACCTGCTGCGTTCCCGCAGCGAACTCGACGTCGAGGATCCCTCGACCGCGGCCCGTCAGTTCGTCTCGCTTCTCGTCCAGCAGGGTCTGCACGCGTCGATGTACGGCACGATCGCGCTCCCCCGCACCGAGGCCGACACCATCTGCACCGAGGCCGCCAACCTGATCGTGCGCGCTTTCCGCACCGATCTGTGACCCTCCCGATCCTCGCCGACAGCATGGTGACCCACGACGCGAAACGCGGCTGCCACGGCCGCCCCATTTCGAGCGCGTCGACCTGGTGTCGAGGAGTAGCGTATTCAATCGATACAGTCGTCGGATCCGCCTGAGTCGGTTCCGGAATCGGAAGTCGGTAAGCCCCATGGTCTCCGCATCGGAGTTGGAAGAACTGGCCCGCCAAGTCGAGGTCGACGGCACCGCTCCTAGAGTCGGTGTGATCATCGAACGCGACGGAACAGTCCTACTCCTGGAGCGTCACGACAGTGGTCCGGTCAAGGTCCCGCTGAAGCTTCCCGGGGCCACGGTGAAGCCGGGCGAAACCCTCGCCGCGGCGGTGACGCGTGGGGTGCGCGAGGAAACAGGGCTTGTCGTCACCGGGATCCGCCATCACGTCGGCGATTTCGACTACCTGTCCCCCGACGCACACCGCGTCCGCCGACTGCATTTCGCCGTGGATGTCGCGGCGTTCGAACCGATTCAGCTCACCGCCCATGCGCGGTACGCCTGGACGCCACTCGACGGCCACCTCCCGGTGACATCCTCCATCCGCGGCATCCTCGGTATGTACCGCGAACTCCGGGGACGCGCCGCAATGTCGTGAGATGGATCCCGACTCCGGCACCCAGCCCGGCACCGAATCCGCGGCCCCTCGTGGGACGCCCCTCGACGAATGGCTCCTACGTCCGCGCCGGTGTTCATCGCGGAATGGCAAAGCGACTGTGCCTGACCAGCGATTCGAATCGCCGGTCGGCACGAACCTCTCCCCACCGCACGACGCGCGACGCCCGTCCTGCGGTGATTAGGCCGCTGAAGCGTTCGGGGTGTGCCTGCCGGCGCGGGCCTGCAGGTCCTTGTCGATCTGCGCGAAGTCGCGATCCTTGGTCTCGGGGACCCGGCGGTAGACGAATATCAAGGCCACCAGGCAGATCACGGCGAAGATCAGGAAGACGGGTCCTGATCCGATCGCCCCGGTGAGGGGCAGGAAGGCCGTCGACATGATGAAGTTCGACAACCAGCTCACCGCTGAGCCCGCGCCCGAGCCCTGCGCCTGCACGTCGGGTGGGAAGACCTCCGCGAGGATCACCCAGAACACCGGGCCCATCCCGATGGCGAAGGACGACACGAACACCAGCATGCACACCAGCAGGATCACCGAACCGAGATCGACGATGAACGAGACACCGAGCAGTGCCACCGAGATTCCCATTCCGACCAGGGAGATCAGTAGCAGCGGTCGGCGTCCGAGCCGGTCGATCAAGCGCAGCGAGACGAATGTCATCGCGAGATTGACGATGCCGATGATGACCGAATACACGATCGAGTTCGAGGCGCTGAGACCGGTCTCCTCCATGATCGTCGGCGCGTAGTAGAGCACGGTGTTGATGCCGACGAACTGCTGCAGGACGGCGAGTCCGAGCGCGACGATCAGCGCGGGGCGGACCCGGGGCGCCAGCAGCACGCGCCAGCCCTTCTGCTCGGGACTGTTGTCCTGTTTCCGAAGCCGCTGGCGTTCGGCTTCCTGGTGGCGGTAGTGCTCGATCACCTTCTCGGCGCCCGCCGCACCGACGACCGAGCCGATGGTGGTTCGTGCTTCGTCGATACGCCCCTGCGCGATCAGCCAGGTGGGCGTTTCCGGCAGCCGTTTCACGATCAGCACCAGCAAGACCGCCGGAATCGCGCCGACCCAGAACATCGCACGCCAGTCGCCGCTACCGCTGAAGGCGAGGTTCACGAGGTAGGCGACCAGCATGCCGACCGTCTGCAGCAGCTGATTGAGCGTGAGCATTCGACCGCGGATCTGCGGCGGCGAGATCTCACCCAGATAGGTGGGAACCAGTGCCGAGGCGATGCCGACGCCGAAGCCCATGACCAGGCGGCCGAGGACGAGCAGGGGGAATCCCGTCGCCAGCGCCGACACGATGAAGCCGACCGCGAACAGCAGCCCGGCACCGCCGAGCACCATTTTGCGGCCGAATCGATCCGCGAGCCCGCCGGTGAACATGGCCGCGACCAGCGCGCCGAGCAGCAGAATACTTGTCACCAGGCCCTGTTGGGCGTCGTGGAGGTCGAGGTCGCCTCGGATGTAGAGCAACGCACCGGAAATGACGCCCGTGGCGTAGCCGATCATGAAGGTGGCGAGGTTGATCCACAGTCCCCACCGAGCGACCATGCGCAATCCCGCGCTGGGAACGTCGAGTTGCGAATTCTCCGAACTCGTCATCTCATTCCCCCTGGCCGGGGAGCCCGGTCGGAGCCCAGCCCTCGGGGCCGGTGCTGCCCGCCGCGTATTCCCCTATCGGCACCCGGTTTTCGCGCCAAGCCTGGCGGACCGGCTCGATGATGCGCCAGCACTGGACGGCCATGTCGCCACGGACCGACAGCGGTGGGATGCCCTCGATCACGCCCCGGAGAACTTGGCCGTAGGGCGGCAGCATGCCCGCGCCGAACTCTCCGGCCAAGCTCACCGGGTCGATCTCGAACGAGTCGCCCGGTCCACTGATGTTCACGTCGAGCCCGAAGGTGTTGGCGCCGAGGGGTATTCCGATGTGGAGCCGGTTGGGTTGCGGGCTGCCGGTCATGCCGACCGGTACTTGTTGCGGCGGCTTGAAGGTGACCGTCACCTCGGTGCGCGGTGAGCCGAGCGCTTTGCCCGAGCGCACCCGGAACGGCACCCCCGCCCAGCGCCAGGTATCGACCGCGAGCACCAGTTCGGCGAAGGTCTCGGTATTGCGGGAACCGTCGATGCCGTCCTCGTCCACGAAGGAGGGCACCTGACGGCCGTCGATCTCACCCGCGGTGTAGCGGGCGCGGCGGCTGTATTCGATCGGGTTGTCGTCCCAGACCCGGGTGGCCCGCAAGATTTGAGCCTTCCCGTCGCGTACGGCGTCTCCGTGCAGGGACGGCACGGGCTCCATCGCGAACAGCGACAGCACCTCGAGCAGGTGGCTCTGGATCATGTCCGCCAGCGCGCCGGTGCCGTCGTAGAAGGCGGCCCGGCCTTCCAGCGTCAGGCTCTCGTCGAAGACCACGTCCACGCTGTGCACGTGCTGGTTGTTGAGCAGGGGTTCGATCATGCGGTTGGCGAACCGCACGCCCAGGATATTGAGGACGGTCGACATGGCGACGAAGTGGTCGATCCGGTGCACATGGTCTTCCGGAACCAGCTGTGTCACCAGTTCGTTGAGCGCGGCGGCGCTCTCGGCGTCACTGCCGAACGGCTTCTCGATCGCCAGCCGGGTGCCTTCGGGCAGGTCCAATCCGGTGAGCACGCGGCAGACCTTCTCGGTGACGGCGGGCGGCAGCGCGAAATAGATGATCAGCTGACCCGAGCACGAGTCGAGCAACGCGCGCAGATCGTTCTCGTTGGTGGCATCGGCCCTGACATAGCGGGTGGTCGCGACGACGGCTTCCACCTGCGGCCCACGCGCGTCCACCGTCGCGAAGGACTCGGTGACCTGCGTCCGCCAGCGGTCGTCGTCCCAGCTTTCCACCGCGCTGCCGACGAGCTGAAGCTTGTCCACACTGCCGGTGGTCAACAGCGCACCGAGCCCCGGCAGCAGCAGCCGCGCGGTCAGATCGCCGCTCGCACCGAGAATCACCAGCGTCTGATCACGTGAACCGTTCGCACCAGTTGTCGAGTCCGAGGTCATAGTCCTTCGCTCCTGTCGTGCGTATTGCGACGAGCAACGCGGCCTGCAATGCCGATCCGACCCTGCGCCCACAGCGGAGCGCCTCCTGCTTGAACTTGCGCGGGACAACTCTATGTTGCCGATGGACCCGGCGCCGGGAGGTCGTGAGCAGCGCGTCACCGGGTGCACGAAACGGCGTGAAGCCGATCAGCGCGACCCGGGTTCCGTTGACCGCGACCATTCATACTCGCGTTCGACATGGCATATCCGCGCCCGATAGCCGAGATAGAACCGCTCGCGTCCCTGGCGCTGCACTGCGACATGTGCGACGTTCTCACGCCAGCTCCGTAGGGCATCCAGGTCACGCCAATACGACACGGTGATGCCACAGCCCGCGTCTCGGGCGAACTCCATGCCCAGGTAGCCGTCGACCTGTGCTGCGAGGTCCGCCATTTCCGCTGCTGCTTCGACGTATCCAGCCAAGTCCGCGGTATCGGTCGACAGGGCCGTGGTCAAAATTGCTGCATAGTAGGGCGGGGCGGTGGTGCGGACGAATGGCAAGTCGCCATGCCACGACGTCATGACCTCTTCCTTTCAACGGCTCTGCGCCGGTAGACAACACAACCGGTGGTCGCTGGGTGACGATCCACCCGCGACGGTGCAACGGCGACACGCGGCCATCTGCGGTGGGGGTGCGCCAGAATCGAAGACATGAGTACCGCATCGGCAGTTGCTGTCGCCGTCGTGTTCGTCTGGCTCGGCATGGTGCTGGCCATCTCGTTTCTCGAGGCGCCGCTCAAGTTTCGCGCACCGAACGTCACCCTCGCGATCGGGCTCGGTATCGGCAGGATCGTTTTCCGTGCGCTCAATATCGTCGAAACCTGTTGGGCGGCAGTTCTTGTGGTTACGTTGGCGCTCGGCCTTCCCGGCGTCGCGGCCGGTTGCGCTGTCGCTGTCGCGGTGATCGCCCTCGCCGTCCAGATGATCGCCGTCCGTCCGCGACTGAGCCGTCGCAGCGACGCGGTGCTGGCCGGGCTCGACGCACCTCGCTCACTCGGCCATTACGGCTATATCGCGCTGGAAGTGGTGAAGACGATCGCACTGGTCGTGGCGGGTATCACCCTGCTGATCTCCGCCTGACACCTCGCGGAGGGACCGCCTCGAAGCCGCGAGCACCTGCATTGGTTCCCGGCTACTTCTCGGGGGCCGAGGGCCACCAGACCTTGTCACCCAGGAGTTCGAACAGGGCCGGAACCACCAGGGTTCTGACCACGAAAGTGTCGAGCAGGATGCCGATGCCGACGACGATGCCGAGCTGGGTGAGGGTGATCAACGGAAGTACGCCCAGGACGCAGAACACCGCGGCCAGAACCGCGCCCGCGCTGGTGATCACCGCGCCGGTGGATGCGACGGCGCGGACCATGCCCTGGGTGGTGCCGTGGGCCGCTGCCTCCTCACGCGCTCTGGTCACCAGGAAGATCGTGTAGTCCACGCCGAGTGCGACCAGGAACAAGAAACCGAACAGTGGCACGTTGGTGTCCAAAGCCGGGAAGCCGAACACGGTGCCGCTGATCCAGCTGCCGGCACCGAGGGCGGCGAGCGCGCTCAGGACCGTGACGCCGACGAGCAGCACCGCCGCCGGAACCGCGCGCAAAAGGGCCAGCAACACCAGCAGAACGACGACCAGGATCAGCGGGATGACCAGTCCCTGGTCCCGGCGCGCGGCGTCGCGGATATCGAGGGCCTCGGCATCGGAGCCGCCGACGAGCGCTGCACCGTTGGGGATCGCGCCGAGTGCCGACCGCATCGCCTCGACGGTGGTGAACGCGTCGGCCGAGCCGGGCGGCGCATCGAGGACCACCGACCACCGCGTCGTACCGGTGTCGGAGTTTCCGGTTCGGGTCGCCCGTGAAATCCCTGGCACCGTATCGAGCTCGGCCTGCACCGACGGTGCGGCCGCCGTGCGGGCGATCACGACGGCGGGGTCGGCGGAGCCGGAGGGGAAGTGTTCGGCCAAGGTCTGTAGTCCATCGACGGATTCGGCTTCGACCCGGAACTGCTCGGTGCGTGACAGGCCGATGTCGGTGGTCGCGAGACCTGCGGCGAAGACCACAAGGACCGCCGACGCGACACCGGCGACGAGGGCCGGGCGGCGCACCACACGCATGGCGACGTTCGCCCAGATGCCGTGCTCGGCCGGGTCGCGACCGTCGGCGTGCGGCACGAACGGCCAGAAGATCTTTCGCCCGCACAGCGCCAAGGCCGGGGGCAGGGCGAAGAGGACGAAGATCAACGCGACGAAGAGTCCGGCCGCCGCGAACGCACCGAGGCTGCGCGTGTTCGGCAGCGCGGCCAGCAGCAGAGTCAGCAGTGCGAGCACAACGGTGACATTGCTGGCCAGGATGGCGGGCGCGGCATGGCGCACGGCGGCGCGCAGAGCGTCGCGATGGTCGTCGTGGCGATGCAGTTCGTCGCGGTACCGGGAGACGAGCAACAGTGCGTAGTTCGTGCCTGCGCCGAAGACCAGCACGCTGGTGATACCGGAGGTCGAGCCGTCGAAGGTGAGACCGGTGAGCTGGGCCAGTGCGGTGCCGACGCTGGTGGCGACGCGGTCGGCCAGGCCGACGACCGTCAACGGGACGAGCCAGAGCACCGGTGAGCGGTAGGTGAGGATCAGCAACACCATCACCACGAGCGCTGTGACGATCAGCAACAGGGTGTTGGCACCGGAGAAGGAGTCGGCGATGTCGGCGCCGAAGGCGGGACCGCCGGTCACTTGCACGCGCAGCGGTTCGGGCAAGTCCGTGGTGAGGGTAGTGCGCAGCTCGTCGACGCGATCGGTCAGCGCGAACCCGTTGAGGTCCGCAGGCACCGGGATCTGAGCGATGGCGGCGCGGCCGTCGGGCGCCGGGACGACGCGCGGACCGCCCGACGCGGAGACCTCGGCCCGAGTGAGCGCGGCCTCGAGTGCGGCAAGGTCGGTCGAGGTGAGCACGCCGTCATCGGTGCGGGTCGCCACCAAGATCGCGGCGGCTTCGTCCGCGCCAGGGAAGTCGTCGGCGGCAGCGGCGGCCCGAGCGGATTCCGCCGAGGACGGCAACGACACCGGCGCCTGCCCGGCGCTCTGGTTGCTGCCCGCCGACGCGATAACAGCCACCGCGGCCACGAACACCGCGAGTAGCAGCGCCCACGATCGCCGCCCGGTCACCATCCGGGCGAATCGATCCCATCCCTGCCCGTCGCTGAGTCGCATCACGCGGACAACTATTTCAGAAACTTAACTATCTGACAATGTCGGCCCGCGGAAGCGACTAAGCTCGCAACCGGATCGAGAGGAGACATGCGTTGGATGACCAGACCACCGAGGACACCGATCCGGCTCGCGACAGGTCGGAGCTGGAAACCGAGATCGCCCGCGATCTGCGCGCGCTGACCGCGGTCTCCGAACAGATCGGTCATGTCTTCGCGCGGTCGAACGATCTGCGCCCCAACGACTTCCGTGCCCTGATGCATGTGGCAACCGCACAGGCCGAAGGCGCACCGGTGACCGCGGGTCGGCTGAGCACACTGATGGGTATTTCCGCGCCCGCGGTCACCTACCTCGTCGAGCGGATGATCGAATCCGGCCATCTCGAGCGAGTACCCGACGCCACAGACCGCCGACGAGTGCACCTCGGCTACACCGACCACGGCATGTCCGTGGCGGCCGGATTCTTCGAGCCACTCAGCACCCGCACCCGAGCTGCGATGGCCGAGCTGCCCGCTGCCGATCTCGAGGCGGCCCACCGAGTGTTCGTCGCGATCACCGGCGCGCTGCGCGATTTCCACAGCGAGTTACCGGCGCAGACCGATCGCTGAGCCCGTCGCCGACGTCGGTCTCGGCTCGCCGACCGCGCCTCCACCGCTCGTCCGCCGCCCACAGCATCGTTGGGCTCGATCCGCGCACCGCCGTGCCACATGCCTGCCGTGGCCGATGTCGGTGGCAGACTCGAACGGTGGTGACAAAGCAGTGGGGTGACACCGAGAATCGGCAGTGGATTCTTCGGCGCAGGCCGGGAAACACGTTGAGCGACAACGACTTCGAATTGCGGCGTGCGCCAGTACCCGAACCCGGTCCCATGGAGGCGCTGGTGCGGGTGCGGTGGCTGGGGATCGACGCTACTCAGCGGGGTTGGCTCAACGAGGAAGCCGGGTATAT
The DNA here is from genome assembly GCF_020216065.1 of Nocardia rosealba. Lineage (GTDB taxonomy): Bacteria > Actinomycetota > Actinomycetes > Mycobacteriales > Mycobacteriaceae > Nocardia > Nocardia rosealba. The sequence goes on along the minus strand of NZ_JAIWNA010000002.1, from coordinate 130,456 downwards.
CGAGCCGGTGCCGCTGGACACGGTGATGCGTGGCAGCGGTGCCGGTGAGGTTGTGGCCTCGAACAACCCTGACTATCCCGTCGGGTCCTGGGTGGTGGGAATGGTCGGGTGGCAGGACCACGTCATCGCCGGTGGGCAGGGATTGTTCGGCTTGAACGTGGTTCCCGACGGTATCGACCCGAAACTGATGCTGAGTGCGTTCGGGGTGAACGGGCTCACCGCCTACTTCGGGATGGTCGATATCGGCAAACCCGAAGTCGGCGATACCGTCGTGGTTTCCGCGGCTGCCGGTTCCACCGGGTCACTGGCCGGGCAGATCGCCAAGGCCCTGGGTTGTCGGGTGATCGGGATAGCCGGGGGTCCGGCCAAATGTGCCTGGCTGACCGAGACTGCGAAGCTCGACGTCGCCATCGACTACAAGCACGACAACGTGGCCGAGCGGCTGGCCGAGGCTGCGCCGGACGGTATCGATGTCTTCTTCGACGGTGTCGGCGGCACCATCCTGGAGGCCGGCCTGGCCAACCTGGCGAGGAATGCGCGGGTGGTGCTGTGTGGCGGCATCGCCTCCGGCTATACCGCGACCGCTCCGGCGGCCGGGCCCCGCAACTACATGGAGCTGGCCATGCGTCGCGCGCGCATGGAGGGCTTCATCTTCCTCGACTACGTCCAGCGTTTCCCCGAGGCGTTCGAGCGGCTGACGACCTGGCATGCCGACGGTGCGCTCGTGGTCGCCGAGAACATCGTCGACGGTCTCGAATCCGCGCCGAGCGCGCTGCGCGGCCTGTTCGGCGGAGCCAATATCGGCAAGCAACTCGTGCGCATCGATACATAGGGAGATCGCCGGAATCGGCAGGAACGAGGTGGCTATGCCGTCGGGTCCAAGGGTGAGTCGATGAGTGGCGGTACGACGCTGCGGTCCTGGTGGAAGGACCCGGTCGACTACCGCTGGCTGGTGCGCACCCTCGCCGCTCGCTCGGCGTTGCTGCCGCTGAAGGTGCTGATGGGCACCGCCGGTGCGGGGATCGCGGTCATGGGTCTGGTGATCGCGGGCACGCCCGCGGGGCCGCCCGTCGGGGCGTCCGTTGTCGGAGTTCTGGCGGGCGTGCTGTGGGCCGCGCGCTGGTGGCTGCTGCCCTGGCCCGGCAGAACGGAGTCGCTGGTCCTGATCGCCTGCGCCGATCTGCTGTTCACGATCGAGTTCCTCCAGGTGCACAACCGCCTGTTCGGCGCCATGGGTGCCGTACTACTGCTGGCGACCGGCAGTTATCTGAGTTTCTTCCACAGCGCACGGGCGGTGGCCGCGCATTCGGCCTGGTCGGTGCTGTCGGTGGTGGTGCTGTCCGTGCGGATCGCGACGGGCGGGGACGGCGTCACCCTCGCGGTCGCGGTGGGTCTGCTGCTGGCGACGGTGATCACCGCGGTGCCCGCGTTCCAGCTGCTCTACTGGCTGCTGCGCATCGAGTCGCTCTCGGACCCCCTCACCGAACTGCTCAACCGGCGGGGCCTCGAGAACCGGCTCCCCCGACTCGTCGAGGACCATCGCGCCGTCTGCGTCATCTCCTTCGACCTGGACCGGTTCAAGAGCGTCAACGACACCTGGGGTCACCGCATCGGCGACATCGTGCTGATGCGAACCGCCCGGCGTCTGCGCGAAGCCACCCCGGATTCGTCGGTGGTGGCGCGGACCGGCGGCGAGGAGTTCGTCGTGGCCGCCCCGATCGCGGCGGCCGACGCCCGCGAGGTCGCCGAACACCTCTGCCGGGTGGTCGCCGCGCCCTCGGGTAGCGAGGTGGGCGTGACGGCCAGCATCGGCGTCGCGGTCTTCGACGCGACGGCCTGCCCGCACTGCCCACGCCCCACCCCCGACCGCTTGCTGCAGTGCGCCGACGCGGCGATGTACCAGGCGAAACAGTCCGGTGGAAACCTGGTCGTGCTCGACGACCTCACCCGGCCGCCCGGGCACTCCCACACCCCGGACGGGGAATGAACCGGGAATTTCCGCACTGCCGAGGGCGGTGCGCACCACGGCGATCAGCCGGAAAGCGCTGGGATGCAGGCGATCTCGCGGCCGATCCGGGTGAGAAGTCGGCTGGTCAGGTCCGGGTCTTCGGCGGTGTTCGAGTCGGTGTAGTCGCCGAGAGAGTAGACGGCCGTGAAACCGGCTCGGTGCCAATGGTCGCGGGGCAGGCTGTTGCGGCCGGCGACCGCGACGACGGGGGTGGGGTAGGCGCGGCCGGCCAGAACCGCGGGGAGTTTTCCGTGGGCGGTCTGCTCATCGATGCTGCCCTCGCCGGTGATCACCAGGTCGACATCGGGCAGGTGGCGGTCGAATCCGAGCAGTTCGAGAAAGAACTCGGCACCGGAGACCATGGTGCCGCCGAGCAGCAGGGCGGCGAAGCCGATCCCGCCCGCGCTGCCCGCACCAGGCGCGACCGCGACAGCCGCCGCGTCCGGATAGCCGCTGCGGACGAAAGCGCGGACCAGGTTGCCCAGTCCGTCGTCGAGAAACCGGACGTCGGACTCGGTGGCGCCCTTCTGCGGGCCGTACACGGCGGCCGCACCGTCCGGTCCGAGCAATGGGTTGGTGACATCGCTCGCGACCACGATGTCCACCTCGCTCAACCGGACCGCCCGCGACGAGTCGACCGTGTGGACGCGAGCGAGACTCCGCCCACACGCGCGCAATCGCTGTCCACTCGCGTCGGCGAAGGTGAAGCCGAGCGCGGTGAGCATCCCCATCCCACCGTCGGTGCAGGCGCTGCCGCCGAGTGCGAGGACCAGGCGTTGCGGCCGGTGCCGCAGCGCCTGCGAGATCGCTTGTCCCACACCGAGACTGCTCGCGTCCAGCGGCAGCTTCCGGCCGTTCGGCAGGGTGGCGAGGCCGCAGGTGCTCGCGACCTCGACGACGGCGGTGCCGTCGCCGACGGCGATCCGCGCGTACGTCGGGGTTCCCGACGCCCCGGCCACCGTCACCGGATGCGGCGTGAAACCGGCCGCGACCGCCGCGTCGACGCTTCCGTCGCCGCCGTCGGCCATCGGCATCCGCAGGCTGTCGATCCCCGCCTCCGCCAAGCCGTCGGCCAGGCGGTCGGCGACCTCGGCCGCGGTGAGGCTGCCTTTGAATTTGTCCGGGGCGACCAGAACCCTCACGTGGTCGACGTCCTCTCTGCGGTCCGGATCTCAGTCCGCTTGCGCTACCGCGCCGAGCAGTTCCCGGACCCGGTTGGCGACGGTGATGAATTCCGGCGTCTCCATCGTCGTGGCGTAGTCGCGGTGCGCGGGCAGGTCGACATCGAGCAATTCGATGATCTTGCCCGGCCGTGGACTCATCACGACCACCCGATTGGCGAGATAGACGGCCTCGGCCACCGAATGCGTGACCAGCAGGACCGTGGTACCCGTCTCCCGCCAGATGCGGTGCAGTTCGACGTTCATCCGTTCCCGGGTGAGCGCGTCGAGTGCGCCGAACGGCTCGTCCATCAGCAGCACTTCCGGTCGGTGCAGCAGGGCTCGGCACAGCGAAACCCGTTGCTGCATACCACCGGAGAGTTCGTGCGGCAGGGCGTTCTCGAAGCCGCCGAGGCCGGTCATCTCGATGAGCCGATCACATTCGGCGGCCGCTGCCCGCTTGTCCATGCCGCGCATCTCTGCCTGCAGCAGGATGTTCTTGCGTACGGTTCGCCATTCCAGCAGCGCGGCACGCTGGAATACGTAACCGATATCGCGCTGCGGCCCCCGCACGGAGGCTCCGCCGAGTTCGACGCTGCCCCCGCTCGGGTCGGTGAGGCCCGCGACGACTTTCAGTAGCGTCGATTTGCCGCAACCGGACGGGCCGACGATCGACACGAATTCGCCGCGACGGACGTGGAGGTCGACATTGTGCAGGGCGGTGACCTCACCGCGGGTGGAGGAGAACCTTACGGTCAGCCCGTCTACGGCGACCGCGGTGCCGGTGCGGGTGTCGGTGGGTGTGCTCATTTCGTCACCTGTTCCGTCACGGCCGGCTGGTCGGGGTGAATTTGGAGTCCCAGTACTTGGCCGGGTCCTCGGCCTGCTCGAGGAGCTCGGCGTTGCTGAGCACCTCGACGGTGGCGCGCCAGTTCGCCTCGGCATTGGTTCCCGGCGCCTTGCCGACGGTTTCCGGGGTGGTGAGCAGCGGGATGGTCTGCTGCCACTGCTGCAGCAGCACCGGCTGCGGCGGCAGTTGCGGGTCCTTGCCTTCCATCGCGGCGACCGCGGCCTCGGGTTTTGCTGCCGCGGCGGCGAAGGCCTCGCTGGTCGCGTCGACCATGGCCTGCACCAGTTTGGGCGAGGAGTCGATGGTGGCCTGGTTCGCGATCAGGCCGTTGCTGAAGAAGTTGAGTCCCTGCTCCGAATACCGCAGGTAGCGCACCTCTTTGCCGCTCTTGTTCGCGATGGTGGGACCTTGGTCGTGCGCGAAGCCGATCAGCCCGTCGACGCGGCCCGAGAGCATCGCCGACATCTTGCCCGCGGAGTCGAGGCTCTGCTGGGTGACCTGATCGGCGGGTACGCCTGCCTTGTCGAGATAGACCGGGAAGGTGGTGGTCGGTGCGTCGCCCGCGGAGACGGCGATGGTCTTGCCCACCAGGTCGGCCGGCGTCCGGATATTCGAATCGGCGAACACCTGCACCGCCGACGGCGTGGTCTGCAGGAAGACGCCGACGCTCTTGACCTTGACGCCCTTGTCGATATTGCTGAGGACGGCGGGCGTATCGGCCCAGCCGAAATCGGTCTGCTCGGAACCGGTGGCCTGCGTGGTCTTCGTCGACCCCTGGCCGGCCGAGATCTTCAGATCGATGCCGTGCTTGGCGAAAATACCTTCCTGCACTCCGTAATAGAACGGGGCGTGCTCGCCGTAGGGGTACCAGTTGAGCATCAGCGACACCGGGGTGGTCTTGCCGTCGGTGCCGGGCTCCTTGGCTTCGGTGGCGCCGCCGCCGCAGCCGGTCAACACCAGCACCGATGCCACCGCGGCGGCCCCGATGGACGTGAGTGTGCGTGTTCGGAATTTCATGCGAGTTCTCCAGCTGTGGCGCGAATACGGTGGTTCGGCATGCTCAAGCCGCCCCGACGACCGAGGCCGTGGATCGACGGGAGGCGTGCCAGGGAATGAGGAACTGTTCGGCGATCTCGATGATCGCGAACAGGATGATGCCGAGCAGCGACATGATGATCAGGGCCGCGAACAGCATTGCGGTGTCGATGTTTCCGTTGGCCTGCAGAATCACATAGCCCAGACCTTCGTTGGCGCCGACGAATTCCCCGACGACGGCACCGGTGACGGCGAGGGTGGCGGCGATCTTGAGTCCGGACATCAATTGCGGCAGCGACGCCGGAAAACGCACTTTCACGAATGTCTTCCAATTGCTCGCGCCCATGGTGGAGGTGAGTTCGAGGATCTCCGGGTCGACCGAGCGCAGGCCGGCCATACCGGAGATGACGATCGGGAAGAACGCCATCAACACGGCGACGAGAATCTTGGGGCTGGTGCCGAAGCCGAGCCAGACGATGAACAGCGGGGCGATCGCGATTTTCGGGATGACCTGCGCGAAAAGGATGAGCGGGTACATCGTTCGCTCGACGCCACGCGAATAGATCATCACCAGGGCGACGGCTTCGCCGATCAGTGCGGCGATGATGAAGCCGACCACGGTTTCGTAGGTGGTGACCCAGGTGTTCTCGAGCAGGTACGCCGAGTTGTCGACGGTGGTGCGCCAGGTATCGGCGGGCGACGGCAGGATGTAGGGCTCGACGAGCTCGAATTTCGTGACGGCCCACCAGGCGACGACGAGCACCGCCACCAGGGCGAGTGGCCGCCAGACGGTCGACCAGAGACCGGCCGGGGATGGGAGCTTTCGGCGCCGGGGGCGAACAGGTTGCGCCGCTTTCGGTGCGGGGGAACCGGCCTCGACGGACGTGACTACCGCCATCTGGAGTCCTAAAGCTAGTAGTGGAGCGGGATTCGAACTGCACCCGCTGGGAATGCGCTTTCCGAAGCTGGATCCGAGGCTAGTGTGACCCGACCCACAGTGTCAAGGGTTTCGAATCGGACCAGGTCAGGGGCGGTGCAAAACGCTACTGTCGCGCAGGATCACCCGGCCGGGCACGAATTCGTGTGCACGCGAGGACGTTGCGGTGTCGTCGAGCGCGAGCGCGACGGCCCGTTCGCCGATGTCCACCAGCGACAGCGCCACCGTCGAGAGCCCTGGTACGTGGTCGCGCAGCGTGGGAATGTCGTCGAACCCGGCTACGCAGACATCGTCGGGTACCGCCAAGCCGAGCTCGCGCCAGGCCGCGATCGCCCCGATCGCCATCACGTCGCTCACGGCGAAGACGCAGGGCGGGACCGGCTGCCCGTGGCGCAGATCCAGGGCCGCGGCGAGGCGACGCGCCGCGCTGAAACCACCGTCGCGGGAGAAGTCTCCCGCGATCTCGACCAGCGGTGTCACACCCTGTGACGCGAGCGCCTCGACGAAGCCGTTGCGCCGGTCGACGGCGGTCCTGATGTGGCCGGGGCCGCCGATCACCGCGAAGTCGCGATGCCCCTGACCGAGGAGTGCGTGCGCCAATTCGGCTGACGCCACATAGTTTTCGGGCTCGACGGCGGCACCGAAGGACAGCGGCTGCCCGACGACGACCACCTTGCCGTTGTTGTCCAGATACCGCGCGCACTCCTGCTCGAGATCGCGGTCGAGATCGCCGCTCTGGCGCGATCCCGCGAGGATGATCGCGTCGGCGCGGTGCGAGATGAACGTGCTCACCGATTCGCGCTCGATGTCGAAATCGCGTTGTGTGCTGGCCAGCAGGACGAGCTTGCCCGCCCGGCGCGCCGCCGTCTGCACCCCCTGCACGATCGAGGAGAAGTAGGGGTCGGCGATGTCGTGCACGACGAGCCCGATCAGCCCGGTCGACGACCGCGCCAGGGCCTGGGCCTGGGCATTCGGCACATAGCCGAGCTCCGCGGCGGCGGCACGGACCCGGTCGGCCACGCCTTCGCCGGGCACCCGCGACGACCCGTTGAGCACGCGCGAGGCGGTCGCCTGGGAGACGCCCGCCCGGATCGCGACGTCTTGCAATCTCACAGCCGCCATGACTTCGTGCCTCGTTCCCTCGGTTCGGGGTGGGGTTGACCGGACTCGGTGACTTAGCATAGCTTGGAAAGCGCATTCCGAGCTGACTTGTCCATCGCCGTGTGCGGAGTTTCTCCGCACCGTCCGCGACCCATTCTGCGGGTCGTCAGCCACGCAAATCAGAAGAGGCACAGAACAATGCCCGATTCCACTCCCCCACGCACGCTCCGCATCGCCATGAACGGCGTCACCGGGCGCATGGGTTACCGCCAGCACCTCGTGCGCTCGATCCTGCCGATCCGCGACGCAGGCGGCCTCCTGCTCCCGGACGGCCGCCGCGTCCAGGTGGAGCCCATCCTCGTGGGCCGCAATGCCACCAAGCTGGCCGAACTCGCGGCACAGCACGGTATCGCCGAATGGAGCACCGATGCCGCCGCCGTCATCGCCGACCCGTCCGTCGACATCTATTTCGACGCACAGGTCACATCCCGGCGCGCCGAGGCGCTCGCGGCGGCGATGAAGGCGGGCAAGCACGTGTTCACCGAGAAACCGACCGCCGAAACACTCACCGAGGCCGTAGAACTCGCCAGGGTCGCCGCGAACGCGGGCGTCACCGCGGGTGTCGTGCACGACAAGCTCTATCTGCCCGGCCTGGTGAAATTGCGCAGGCTGGTCGACGAGGGCTTCTTCGGGCGGATCCTGTCGCTGCGTGGCGAATTCGGCTACTGGGTCTTCGAAGGTGACGGCCAACCCGCCCAGCGGCCCAGCTGGAACTACCGCGCCGAGGACGGCGGCGGCATCGTCGTCGACATGTTCTGCCATTGGAACTACGTGCTCGAGGGGCTACTCGGCAAGGTCGAGGCGGTCACCGCGAAGGCGACGACCCATATCCCCACCCGGTGGGACGAGCAGGGCAAGCCGTACGACGCCACCGCCGACGATGCCGCCTACGGCATCTTCGAGATGGCCAACGGCGTTGTCGCGCAGATCAATTCGTCGTGGGCGGTGCGGGTGTACCGCGACGAGCTCGTCGAGTTCCAGATCGACGGTACGCATGGTTCGGCCGTGGCCGGATTGCGCAAATGTGTCGCACAGCATCGCTCGCATACGCCCAAACCCGTGTGGAACCCGGATCTTCCGGTCACCGAACCGTTCCGCGATCAATGGCTCGAGGTGCCGGCGAACGCCGACCTGGACAACGGCTTCAAATTGCAGTGGGAGGAGTTCCTCGCCGACGTGGTGCACGAGCGGCCGCACCGCTACGGGCTGCTCTCCGCCGCCCGCGGTGTCCAGCTCGCCGAACTCGGCCTGCGCAGCTCCGCCGAAGGCCGCCGCATCGAGATTCCGGAGGTCACGCTGTGACCGCGGCCTCGACAGATGTGTCGGTGCTGCTGCCCGCGGGTGACCGGCTCGAACGGTACGTCCTCGGCGCTCCGGGTGCGTGGACGCGGCCGACCCGGCCGATCACCTCGCGGGTGGCTTTCGCAGCCGCGCATGTGATTCCGCGCGCCACGGCCGACAACACGCCGAGCGCGCCCGTGACGATCGACTGGGACGCGACGCTGGCCTACCGGCACGAGCTGTGGTCCTACGGACTCGGTGTCGCCGATGCCATGGACACCGCGCAGCGCGGGATGGGCCTCGACTGGCGGACCACCGCCGAATTGATCCGGCGCTCCGGCGGCGAGGCCGCCTCCACCGGTGGCAGGCTCGCATGCGGTGCGGGCACCGATCAGCTCGACCTCGACGGCCTGCCCGCCGGACCGGCCGGGCTCACCAGGATCGTCGACGCCTACCGTGAGCAGATCGATGTGGTGACCGAGGCGGGCGCGCAGGTGATCGTGATGGCATCGCGGGCTCTCGTGCGGGTCGCGGAGTCGGCGGCCGACTATGTGGACGTCTACGAGCGACTGCTGGCGGGTGTCGACCGGCCGGTGATCCTGCACTGGCTCGGCACCATGTTCGATCCCGCGCTGCACGGTTATTGGGGTAGCGACGACATCGCCACCGCCACCGAGACTTTCCGGACGCTCATCGAGAACAACAGGTCGAAGATCGACGGCGTCAAGGTCTCGCTGCTTGATGCCGGACACGAGATCGCGCTGCGGCGCGCCTTGCCCGCGGGGGTCCGGCTCTACACCGGTGACGATTTCAACTACCCCGAGCTCATCGTCGGTGATACGCAGGGACATTCGGACGCACTGCTCGGCATCTTCGCGGCGATCTATCCGGCCGCCTCCACCGCACTGCAGGAACTCGACAACGGCAACGTCGCACGCGCATCCGAAATACTCGCCGGCACACAGGAACTCGGACGGCATATCTTCGCGGCGCCGACCTACTACTACAAGACCGGGATCGCGTTCCTGTCGTGGCTCAACGGTCGTCAGCCCGGCTTCTCCATGGTCGGCGGGTTGTCCACGGGCCGTTCCGTCCCGCACCTGGCCGAGCTCTTCCGGCTCGCCGACCGGGCCGGGCTGCTGTCGGACCCCGAACTGGCCGCGCACCGTATGCGGCTGTACCTCGAACTGAACGGACTCGGATCATGACATCGGTTGTCGCGCAGCAGGTCCCGTACGACTCGGCAGCGCCGTACCGGTCGCTGTCGCTGAACACCGCGACGACCAAGCGGTGGACCCTGGCCGAGGCGGTGGACGGTGCGGCCAGGGCCGGGCTCGGCGCGATCGGGCTGTGGCGTGATCGGGTCGACGAGCTCGGGGCCACCACCGCGGCGAAGATCGTGGCCGACGCGGGTCTGCGCGTCTCCAGTCTGTGCCGCGGCGGCTTCCTGACCGGGCGGGAAGACGGACCGGCCGCGCTCGACGACAACCGCCGTGCGATCGACGACGCGGCGACACTCGGCACGCGGGAACTGGTGATGGTGATGGGCGGGATCCCCGATCGGGATCTCGCGGGCGCCCGAGCACGGGTCGAGGAGCGGCTCGCGCTCCTGGTCCCCTACGCCGCCGAACGCGGCGTACGCCTGGCGCTGGAACCGCTGCACCCCATGTTCTGTGCCGATCGTGCCGTGATTTCCACACTGGCACAGGCACTCTCGATGGCAGCGCCGCATCCGGCCGAGACGGTGGGTGTCGTGGTCGACACCTTCCATCTCTGGTGGGACCCGACCCTGGCGGAACAGATCGCGCAGGCCGGTGCGGCCGGGCGGATCAGCTCGTACCAGGTGTGCGACTGGCTGAACCCGATGACCGCCGACCCGCTGCTGTCCCGGGGCATGATGGGCGACGGCGTCATCGACTTCGCGACCATCGGACGCTGGGTCCGCGACGCCGGGTACCGCGGCGACGTGGAAGTCGAGATCTTCAACGCCACGGTGTGGTCGAGCGACGGCCACGAGGTGATCGAGACGATGAAGCGGCGGTATCGGGAGCTGGTACTGCCGTCCCTTGTCGGCTGAGGTCACCCGGCCGCGGTGCTGTCAGCGTTGACGGCTGCCCCATCGGATTATGCGCGAGAACTTCTTTCGAGCCCGCCGGCCACGGGCTACTGGCCCGTGGCCGTCGTGTCCGGACAGGTGACGGATGAGGTCGGCACGCTCGGCAGCGGAGATTGCCGGGTGTGCGAGGGCGCAGGCCACGGCGTCGTGTGCATAGTAGGGACGCCTCCTGTCGTAGGCACTTCGCGCCGCATCGAGGACCTGGGCGGGAGGGTAGTGCCCTGTCGACGCCAGGCATAGGCGGGCGAGTTTCGTGATGGTGCTGGGGAACAGGCCGTGCGAGACGGTGTCGCCCGGCTTGCCTTCGGCGAGGGTGATCAGACCGGCCAGGATCCGTGGGCTGTCCGGGGTAGGGATATCGACGGGGGGCGGAAAATCACGGGCCAGGTAGGTCAAGACGGCCCATGCACCGTCGGTGGAGTCGAATGCCGCATGCACCGCCTCGAGCAGGTCCGGTCGCATCAGCCGGGCCGTGCACAGCAATTGCGCATCGGGGACGTCGCGCAGGATGAGGCACAGTCGCCGCGTGTCCGTCACCGAGATTTTGTCCAGTGCCACGAGAGAATCGGTGGACCCGGCGAAGTCCACATCCCGAGGCCGGATACCGGAGAACACGGTGCGCAGGACGGAGTCCGACAGCCACTCCATCGGCACCGGCCCGAAGAACGCCACGAGCCGGACAACAGCTTCGTCCACCGGGATTCGGACGGCCGACTCCATCGGGAGACGGGCAATCACATCACCCAGGGCAGCCGTGAGCCGACTTCGCGAAAATTCCGGCAGGACTTCGTGAATCGTATATGCGTAGGCATACCGAGAGTGGACATAGCGGCTGATGCCGAGCAGGTCACCCACCAGCCGCTCGTGGTCGATGTGGCCACCGATCACGAGCTGTCGCCACGCCTGGTACGAGGCATACCGCCGGTGTTCGATGAAGTCCGGTGGGCGAGGATCGCTGCGGAAGAGCTCGGCTCCATGATCCGCTCGGCCGGTCATGATCATGGAGGATAAGCAAACTCCTCCGCTACCGCGAGCGACCGAGGCTTGCCAGTACCGCCTGCGCCGATCGTTCACCCGAGGTGGCCGCGTCGGCCAGGGACAGTACATCGAGCTGGTAGTCGCACGGCTGTCAGCGGATCCTCAGGTTTGCCTGGGAAGGTCGGTGACACCCCAGACAAAGGAGTCGTTCGTGTTCAACCGTTGGGGCGAGCTGGTACATCGATTTCGTTTCGCCGTCATCGCGGTTGTCGGTGCCGCGCTGCTCGGGCTCGGTGGGTACGGGCTCGGATTGTCCGATCACCTCACCTCGAGCGGCTGGGACGACCCCGGCTCCGAATCCTCGCAGGGCTCGCGGATCGCCGACGAGGCGTTCGGCCGCGACCACACCGCCGACGTCATCGTGCTCTACAACGCTCCCGACGGTAAGACGATCGACGATCCGGAGTTCAGCGGCACGGTTGTCGCAGGTCTGAGCAAGGTATTGGCCGAGCACCCCGACGCGATCGACAAGATCAACGGCGCCTATTGGCGGGTGGGCGACGCGGCCGCGGTGCCGTCGGTGTTCGGGTCGGCCGACAAGCGGCACGCGTTCGCCTCGGTCGCGCTCGTCGGCGACAACGACACCGACCTGCTGCGTAGCTACCGGGCGGTGAGCGACGCCTTCCACATCGACGGTGTGGACGTGGAGGTCTCGGGACTGCAGGCCATCGGCGGCACCCTCAACGACACCATCGCCACCGACGTCCACCGGATGGAACTGCTGGCCATTCCCGCTGTGGCGGTGCTCCTGTTCTTCATCTTCGGTGGCGTCGTCGCCGCCGCGCTGCCGCTGATCATCGGTGGGCTCACCATCTTCGGCGCCAACGGCATCGTGATGGCGATCACGAACTTCACCGACGTCAACTCGTTCGTCTCCGCCGTGGTGTCGATGATCGGCCTTGGCCTGGCCATCGACTTCGCCTTGTTCATCGTCAGCCGGTTCCGGGAAGAGCTGGCCGCCGGTTACGACACGCGCGCGGCAGTCCGGCGCACGGTGATGACCGCCGGACGCACCGTCATCTCCTCGGCGACGATGATCGTCGCCAGCCTCGGCGGCATCCTGCTGTTCCCCCAGGGCTTTCTCCGCTCGGTCGCCTACGGCACCATCGCGACGGTGTCGCTCGCCGCCCTGACCGCGGTGACGATCCTGCCCGCGATGCTGGCCGTGCTCGGACCACGGGTGGACATGCTCGGCATCAAACGCTTCCGCAAGACCAAGTCCGCCGAGGAGATCGAGAACGGCTTCTGGGGCAGGCTCCCCCGCTGGGTGATGCGACACCCCTTGAAGGTGGCCGTGGCGGTCGTCGTCGGGCTGCTGTTGCTGATCATCCCGATCAGGAACCTGGCCTTCGGCGGCATCAACGAGAAGTACCTCCCGCCCGACAACAGCACCCGGCTCGCCCTCGAGCACTTCTACGAGGTGTTCCCACTGAAGAAGACCGACCCGATCCAGCTGGTGTTCGTCGGCAAGGACACCACCGCCATCGGCGCGGTCTGGAAGCAGGCCATCCAGGCGCCCGGGCTCGTCGGCCAGTTCGGCGTGCCGAGCAACACCGGCTCCAACGATCCGGCGGTGTATCGCACCTCGGCCACCCTGGTCGATCCGACCGGCAACGCCGAGCCGACGATCGACTACCTGCGCGCCATCGACGTACCGGACGGGGTGGACATGTATGTCGCGGGGCAGCCCGCGATCATGGCCGACAGCATCGACAGCCTGCTCGACCGGATGCCGCTGATGATCGCGCTGGTCCTGTTCGTCACCACGCTGCTGATGTTCCTAACCTTCGGTTCACTGGTACTGCCGATCAAGGCGGCGCTGATGAACGCCCTCGGGCTCGGTTCCACACTCGGCATCCTGACCTGGATCTTCATCGACGGTCATGGCGCCGGAGTACTGAACTTCACGCCACAACCGATCAGCGCACCGGTACTCATGCTGATCATCGCGGTGATCTACGGCTTGTCGACCGATTACGAGGTCTTCCTGCTCTCGCGCATGGTCGAGGCCCGCGCCCATGGCGCGTCGACCACCGAAGCGATCCGCACCGGCACCGCACAGACGGGCCGCATCATCACCGCGGCCGCGCTCATCCTGCTCGTCGTCACCGGCGCGTTCGCGTTCTCCGATCTGGTGATGATGCAGTACATCGCCTACGGCATGATCGCGGCACTGTTCATCGACGCGACCATCCTGCGCATGCTGCTCGTCCCCGCCATCATGAAGCTCCTCGGCGACGACTGCTGGTGGGCGCCCAAGTGGGCCAAGCGAATTCAGGAGAGGATCGGCCTGTCCGAACCGGTCCTCGCCGACGACCGACCCGACCGGGACGCGATGGTCGACCTGGTGCGGACGACACCCGTCACCGACCCGCCGACCATGCGAATGGCCGCGGTCCCCGACAGCAAGCCGGCACGCACACCCCGCCGCCCACGCACCGTCGCCGAGATCGAAGCCGAAGCCCCGACCCATCGCCTCGGCAGAATCGTCGACCGGCCGTTTCGTTGAGAAGCCGCCGAAAATTCCGGAACCGGACGGAGGAACTCGCAGACACGGCGAGTCGAAGCGAACGGAGATCGACGGAATTGTCGTCGGATCTCGTCGGCTGGCACTACTGGCATTACAGCGCGTCCGGACGGGTAACTTCGGCGTCCCTTGACTTCACTACTGAGTGCGCTCATTATTGAGTGGACTCAGAAGCAGGGAAGGGCACCATGCGAGCATTCGTGATCGACCGGTACAAGGAGCCCCTGCGGGAGGCGGACGTCGCCGAGCCGGTGATGGGCGACCACGCTGTGCTGGTCCAGATCCGCGCCGCCGGGCTCAACAGCCTCGACGAGAAGATCCGGGCGGGCGAGTTCAAGCGGATCCTTCCGTACAAGCTGCCGCTGGTCCTCGGCAACGATCTCGCCGGAACGGTGATCGGCGTCGGACCCGAAGTGCGGGAGTTCAAGGCTGGTGACGAGGTGTTCGCCCGGCCCGACAAGGACCGGATCGGTACGTTCGCCGAACGCATCGCGGTCGCCGAAACCGACCTGGCGCGCAAGCCGTCCTCGGTCGGCTTCGAGGAAGCCGCCTCGCTGCCGCTGGTGGCCTTGACCGCATGGCAAGCGCTGGTGGAACGCGGTGATCTCGGTCCGGGGCAACGGGTCCTCATCCATGCCGGTGCGGGTGGAGTCGGGTCGATCGCGATCCAGCTCGCCAAGCACCTCGGCGCCACGGTCGCCACCACCGTCAGCACCGGCAATGTCGAATTCGCGCGGGAGCTTGGCGCCGACGTGGTGATCGACTACCGCGAGCAGGACTTCGAACAGGTAGTCAACGGATACGACCTGGTTCTCGACAGCCTCGGCGGCCAGAATTTGGAGAAGTCGCTGCGGGTGCTGCGCCCCGGCGGCACGGCGATCGGGATCGCCGGACCACCCGACCCGGCGTTCGCCCGCCGGCTGGGCGCGAACCTCGTACTCCGCCTGGCCGTCGCCGCACTCAGCAGCGGAATCCGCCGCCGGGCCGCGCGGCTCGGCGTGAATTACGAGTTCCTCTTCATGCGGGCCGACGGGGCACAGCTGCGTCACATCGCCGCCCTTGTCGACGACGGCGTCCTGCGCCCGGTCGTCACCAGGGTCTTCGACTTCGACCGCACCGAGCAAGCGCTGCGGTCCCTGCGAGACCGGGGCACTCGCGGCAAGTCCGTCATCACCATGCCCTGACCCGGATCACCGAACAGAAAGCGGCCACCGTCATGAGCACGCACGGGAACGTCATCACCTCCTACAAGGACGCACCGACCCGCACCGTCACCGCGGGCGGCGTGACCTACGCCTACCGTGAGCTCGGGCCGAAAGGCGGTGTGCCCGTTGTCTTCTTCGTCCATCTCGCGGCGAACCTCGACAACTGGGACCCCAGGATCATCGATCCGCTGGCTCGGCAGCACCACGTCGTCACCTTCGACAATCGTGGTGTCGGGGCGTCCTCCGGCCGGGTGCCCGACAGCGTCGAGGCGATGGCCGACGACGCCTACTCCTTCGTCACCGCGCTCGGCTTCGACGAGATCGACGTCTTCGCCTTCTCGCTCGGGGGTTTCGTCGCCCAGGACCTGGTGATGAAACACCCCGCGCGGGTGCGCAAACTCGTCCTCACCGGCACCGGACCCAAGGGCGGCAAAGGCATCGACAAGGTCGTAGGCGTCACCTACCGCGACATCCTGCGTGCCACCGCGACCCGCGCCGATCCCAAAGAGTTCCTGTTCTTCAACCGCGACGCCGACGGCAAGGCGGCCGGGCGTGCGTTCATCCAGCGGCTCGCGGAACGCACCACCGACCGCGATGAACCCGTCAGCGTGCCGACACTGCGCACGCAGTTGAAGGCGATCAAGAAGTGGGGGCTGTCCTCCCCCGATAACCTCGCCACGATCACCCAGCCGACCCTGATCGCCAACGGCGACAACGACCGGATGGTGCCCTCGGTCCTGTCCGAGGACCTGCACCGGCGCATCCCCGACAGCGAGCTGATCATCTACCCCGGCTCCGGGCACGGCGGAATCTTCCAGTTCCACGACGAGTTCGCCACCGCCGCAGCCGAATTCCTTGCTCGGTAGTTTCCCCAGCACCCGATGGAGTGGCGCCGGAGCCGCTCGCAGGATGGGCACGATAGCCTCGTCGTGAGTCGATTCACCCAGCAACGAAGGACCGAAGGTGTCACCCCAAGCCGGCAGGCGCGAGCGAAACAAACAGCAGAAGCTCGAGCGGATCACGGCCGCCGCTCGTGAGCTGTTCGCCGAGCGCGGTGTCGACGAGGTCACCACCCAGGAGATCGCCGACAAGGCCGACATCGGCGCGGGCACCCTGTTCCTCTACGTCAAGAACAAGGGCGAACTCCTGCTGCTCGTGCAGAACGCCGGCTACGCCGAGGCTCTCGCACGCGGCGTCGCGGCGGCCGAAAACCTCCCCGACACCCTCGACGCGATCATGGCGATCATCCACAGCATCGTCGAGTGCAACCGTACACAAATCGACAATGGACGAACCTACCTGCGCGAGATGGTCTTCGGCGACTCCGCGGAACCCCATCATCGCGACGCGCTCGCACTGACACTGCAGACCGAAGCAGCGGTTGCCGACGTACTCCAGCGTGAACAGCGCATCACCCCCACCGACGCCGCCGCCCTCGCCCACATCGTCTCCGCGATCATGTTTCTCAGCATGGCGGCGACCGGCAACATCACCACCTCGACCGGCGACATCGTGCAGCAGATCAGGGACCAGGTCCGGGTCCTGCTACGGCGGTGAGGCCGAGCCGACCCGCCGGGTCAGGCCTTCATCTCGTAGGTTCCGGCCAGCCCGCGCGCCTTGGCGAGCACACGCTCGAAGCGAGCCTTGTCGAAGGCGGGGCGGCGAACCAGGTCGAGGGTCCGGCGTTGCTGGACGGCGGTGGCGGTCGGCTTGTTGTGCAAGGCGAGGGCGTTCGTGGAGAGGCCGCGAACGAAGCCGTCGAAGATCTGGTCGATGACCGCGGGGTCGGTGCCCTCGATCACCGCCTGCTCCAGCACCAACTGCGCGTAGGGCACAGCGGTGAACAGCTCACCGAAGGCGAACAGGAAGTCGACGTCCTGCTGCTGTGACGGCGTCGGAGCGGCGACGGCGAGCAGTGCTTGCAGCGCGAGCACCTGCTCGAGGAACACCGCGACATTCGGCACGTCACGGAAACTCTCGAAGACCGGACGCCAATCGGCGAAGCGAATCCGGCCGAGGCCACTGCTCGGTCCCTGCCGGAACAGGAACTCGTCGTCGGCGGTGTCGTGCCGAGTCGGTACCGGTTCGTAAGCGGCGCAAGCCAATTCGGCGCCGAGCGGTTTCACGATCGAGCCGAGACGCGGAGCGAGCTTGCGACTCGTCCAGGACAGCGCACCGGCCGCGGCGCGGGTGGCCGCCTGGGGCGCCACCGCGACACCGGGCAGCGATCGCAGCGCGGCCAGACCGGCATCGGCCGGGTGGAACATGTAGTTGGCCATGAACTTCAGCGACAGTGCCATGTTGACGTGGACGGTGCCCTCCAGCCTCGGGAGCCCGAACATGGCCGTCATCGCGACGGGGAAGTACATGTCGTTCTCGAACCCGCGCGCGGCGATCACATCGGCGAGGTCTTCGATCACGCGCTGCCCCTGGCGGGTCACCGACATCTTCTCGATGGCGTTGAACAGCAGGTAGCGCCGATCCTCCGGTGCGGCCGAACGCATGTAGTCGACCGCGCGAGCACTGTAGAGCTTCATCGCGGCGATTCGTGCGTAGGAATCGGTGATCAGGGCTCGGACCTGTGGGAACTCGGTGACTCGGTGCCCGAACAGAATCCGGTTCTCCGCGTGGTCGATCGCCTCGTAGAAGGAGTGCTCGCAGGCGCCGATCGCGCCGAAGCCGAGGTTGAACTTGCCGACATTGACCGTGTTCATCGCCGCGTGGAACGCATCCTCGCCGCGGTGCAGGATGTCCTCCTCGGCGACGGGATAGTTCTCGAGCTCGAACGCGGCGACATAGATCTGGTTGTTGACGACGTTCTTGCGCAGCTTGTATGCCTCGTGCTGGGAGTCCGCGACGAAGAAGAGGTACCCCTCGTAATCCTCCTGCGTCGGTTTACCCCGCATCGCCGCCGCGCTGTCGATGATCGGCTTGTCCGAGCGACGCCCGAATACCGAGACCATCGAGGCCAGGTTGCCGTTGCCGATGTAGTACTTGCCGCCGGTCGCGGTGTATCCACCGTCGGGCTGGGGGTCGACGATCATGTCGGTGGAGTACACGTCGGCGCCGTGTTCCTTCTCCGACAAGCCGAAAGCGAAGATCTCACCGGCCTCGAGTTGGGCGGCCGCCTTCTGTTTGGCCACGGTGTTGTCGCTCTGCCAGATCGGCCCGAGACCCAGGATGGTGACCTGCCAGATGTACCAGTAGGTCATGCCGTAGAAGCCGAAGATCTGGCTCAGCATGGCGTTGCGCGAGGTGTCCCAGCGCTTGTTCGGGTCACCGCCCGCCTCCGCGGCGGGAGTGAGGAAGGTCGCGAACAAGCGCTCCTTCTTCACGAACTCGAGGAACTCCGACGGCCAGACACGAGTGCGATCGTCGTCGAGCAGCCTGGTCTTGCCCCGCGACTCGAACCAGTCGACCGTCGCGCGCAGCAACCTGCGCGTCTCCGGGTCGAACTGCGCGAAGTCGGCGGTGTTCGGGTTGAAGAGATCTTGGGGCATCACGGCTCCTCCTGCGGGCGTCCGGCGCGATCGGACGGTTCATTCAGCACTGTAGCATTTTCATACAGGCATGTAGGAACAGTGGACGGGTTGCTATTGTGTGCGCATGGGTAGCGAGACGGCAGTGCAGCGGCGAGGGCGGGCCGCGCATCTCGGCCCCGAGCGGCGCAGACCCCAGGTGCTCGACGCGGCGCTGGCCATCGCCGCCGACCACGGCGTCGCGGCGGTCACGATGGGCGCGGTCGCCGATTACATGAAGGTGACCCGCCCGGTGGTCTACGCCTGCTTCCCGGATCGGGTCGAACTGATCGACGCACTGATCCAGCGCGAAGAGACCTTCCTGATCTCCGGCGTGCTCGACCTACTGCCGCCGCGCACCACCAACGCCGACGAGACGGTCTTCGTGGAGGGGTTCCGCGCCCTGTTGCACAAGGCATCCGAACGGCCCGACGCCTGGCGGCTGATCTACGGCAATCCCGATCCCGCGGTCGCCGGTTCCTTCGGGCGCGGCCGGCGGCTGGCCGTCGAACGCTGCAC
The DNA here is from genome assembly GCF_020216065.1 of Nocardia rosealba. Lineage (GTDB taxonomy): Bacteria > Actinomycetota > Actinomycetes > Mycobacteriales > Mycobacteriaceae > Nocardia > Nocardia rosealba. The sequence continues at coordinate 111,101 of NZ_JAIWNA010000002.1, read as the reverse complement.
GGCGCTGCTGCGCCCGACCTTGCACGCCTGGGGAATCGATGACGCCGAGCGCAAACTCCCCGCGCTCGTGGAGTTGTGGGTCTCGGCGGCGGAAAGCGCGGTCCGGACCCTGTTCACCGATCCGGACGAGTGGAACCCGGATGATCTCGGCGCCTTCGTCGGCTCGGCGGTCTACCGCGCGATGCGTAGCGCATAAGGCCGCCAAGACCCTCCCGCGCCGGCCCGGCGTACCGGTTGCCGGTACCGGCGTTACCGGATACCCTGAGCATGTCGGTGCACAACTGTTCACTCAAAATATGACAGGCAGGGCGGACCATGGGGTCTCGTTACACAGATTCGGTCAGTGCGTGGCGCGAGCAGGTGCGCAAGGAACTGCGCACGGTCACCGAGTTCGCCCAGGAAGCCCGGGCGGCCGCCACCGTTCGCGGGCGAGGAATCGGCCGCGTCGCCGACGGAGCCCGGCGCGACGTGACCGCGGAGGCACGAGCGTTCGCCGACGATCTCGCCGATCTCGCCGATGCCGCCCTGCGTTCACGCACGGACGGCCGGAAGTCGCTGGGCAACCTCTTCGGGAGCCGTGCGCGCAGACGCCGTTGAACCCAGCGTCGGCCGCGAGGCGTACGCGCGATCCAGACCTCACCGCCGGCCCGGCTAGCCTGTGAGCAAGGCCGGGTGCACGCGGATGTCGTCCGGCCATGGTGGCAACGACGACGACAAGGAGTCCACGGGTGGCTGTCCTGGACGCGAAGCTGAGCGGCATCTACGACGAGGTATTGCGCCGCAATCCCGGGGAATCCGAGTTCCACCAGGCGGTACACGAGGTTCTCGACAGTCTCGGCCCCGTCGTCGCCAAACACCCGCAGTACGCGGACGCCGCGGTGATCCGACGCTTGTGCGAGCCCGAACGGCAGATCATCTTCCGGGTGCCGTGGGTCGACGATTCCGGCACCGTGCAGATCAATCGTGGCTTCCGGGTGGAGTTCAATTCCGCGCTCGGCCCGTACAAGGGCGGGCTCCGCTTCCATCCCTCGGTCTATCTGGGCATCGTGAAGTTCCTGGGATTCGAGCAGATCTTCAAGAACTCGCTGACCGGACTCCCGATCGGTGGCGGTAAGGGCGGTTCGGACTTCGACCCGAAGGGCCGCTCGGAGGGTGAGGTGATGCGGTTCTGTCAGGCGTTCATGACCGAGCTCTACCGGCATCTCGGTGAACACACCGACGTACCGGCAGGCGACACCGGGGTGGGCGGCCGGGAGATCGGCTACCTGTTCGGCCAGTACAAGCGCATCACCAACCGCTACGAGTCCGGGGTACTCACCGGCAAGGGCCTGACCTGGGGCGGTTCGCAGGTGCGCCGGGAAGCCACCGGCTACGGAGCGGTCTTCTTCGTCGACGAAATCCTTTCCGCCGCAGGCCGATCCATGGAAGGCCAGAAAGTCGTGGTGTCGGGTTCGGGCAACGTCGCGATCTACGCGATCGAGAAGGTCCACCAGCTCGGCGGCACCGTGGTTGCCTGCTCGGATTCCAGCGGTTACGTCGTCGACGAGCAGGGCATCGATCTCGAGCTGCTCAAGGAGATCAAGGAAGTCCAGCGCGGCCGGATCGACGATTATGCCGAGAAACGTGGTGGTGCCGCGCAATTCGTCGCGGGCGGTTCGCTGTGGGAGGTGCCCTGCGATATCGCGCTGCCGTGCGCGACCCAGAACGAACTCGACGGCACCGCCGCGGGCAAACTCATCGCGAACGGCTGCCGGATCGTCGCCGAGGGCGCCAATATGCCGTGCAGGCCGGAGGCGGTGCGGTTGTTCAACGAGGCGGGGGTGATCTTCGCGCCCGGTAAGGCGGCCAACGCGGGAGGCGTCGCGACCAGCGCGCTCGAGATGCAGCAGAACGCCTCGCGCGACTCGTGGAGCTTCGAGCACACCGAGGAGCGCCTGGCCGAGATCATGCGCGGCATCCACGATCGCTGCCTGGCCACCGCCGACGAATACGGCGTACCGGGCAACTATCAGGCAGGCGCCAATATCGGTGGGTTCATCCAGGTCGCCGACGCGATGCTGGCTCTCGGCGTCATCTGAGCGCTGCCTCGCCGGCGAACTGCGCATCGCCCCCAATTGTGGGGGCTGGTGCCAATTCTCGGAATCTGCTCGAGGTGAATGCCTCGCGGCGCTACCTTCTGTCTGCTCGCCGCTCAACGAGCAGATCGGAGTCGATTGATGTTCGCCTTGTCCCTGTCGCACCGCCTTCGGGTGGCCGCGATCGCTGTTGTCACGACCGCCGCCGCGTTCTGTGCGGTAGCGCCACCCGCCGCCGCCGCGCCCGCACGAGATCCGATCCTCTTCGTCCACGGGTGGCGGGGTTCGGCCGCGAACTGGGACTACATGTGGGGACGGTTCCTGAACGACGGGTACTCCACCGATCGGCTGGCACGGTTCACCTACGACAGCACCCAGTCGAACAAGGACATCGCGGCGCAGGTGAAGGCTCAGGCCGACGCGTTGCGGGCGCGGACCGGCGCCGCGAAGGTCGACATCGTCACGCACTCGATGGGTGGCCTCAACAGCCGCTGGTACCTGAGGAATCTGGGCGGCCTCGACCTCGTCGACGACTGGGTCTCCCTCGGCGGACCCAACCACGGCACGGACACCAGCAACAGCTGTTACGACGTCTCCTGTGTGGAGATGCGGGCCGGGTCGACCTTCCTCACCGACCTCAACAGCGGCGACGAAACGCCGGGCCGGGTGAACTACGGGACCTGGTGGTCACCGTGCGACGAGATCATCAACCCGGATGAGAGCACAATCCTCAACGGCGCCACCAACACCCGCACGGCCTGCCTCGGCCATCTCCCCCTGCTGTCCTCGGCGCAGGTATACGAAGGGGTACGTGATTTCGTGAGGTAACGGCCCGCCCCGCCCCTTCCAGGCCACCGACGGTCGTTTGTCTTTCGCAGGCTGGGTAGTCCCGTGCAGTAAGGACAAAAGGGGCGGGATGCGAGGAGTAGACCCATGAGCACCACCAGTTGGATCGTGACAATCATCGTCGCGGTTCTGATAGTCGCCGTGCTGGCCACCGTCGTCGCGGCATTCCTACGTAAGCGTCGTGAACACCACCGGGTCGAAGCGGCCGGGATCCGGGAACGAGTGGCGGGGCAGGAACTCGAGGTCGGGCAGCGGGAGGCGCGGGCGGAGGAGCTCGCCGCCAGGAGCCGCGCGGCGCAGGCCGAAGCGGACGCCAAAGCCGCGCAGGCCGAACAGCTCGCTCAGCAGGCCCAGGTGCACCACAGCGACGCCGCGGATTCACGAGCCGAGCTGGACAAGGAACGGGAGCGCGCGGACCGGCTCGACCCGGACCGCAAGCGGGCGCGGACCACGGCCGACCAACCCGAGCAAACGCCGAACACCTGACAAAGCCGAACTCCTGAGGAGGTTGCCATGACGTCGGCCGACGCCGATTCCACCCGCCTGCGTGAAGAACGCGCGGAGCTCATCGACAGACGAGCGAAGTTGAGCGAGTCGATCGAACGCGTCCAGCACGTCGGAAGTGCCGCTGACGGTGAGGAATACGTCGAGGCGCGGGAAGAGAAGGCCCTCATCCAAACCCGTCTCGACGAGATCGACGAAATACTGGCCGGGGATCGGCGGTCCTGACGCGTCATCCGCCCCCGTCGTCCGGCAAGTATCGTTCACTTACGCCGAACGTGTGCTGGACGAGGGGGCTGACCACAGATGAACGATGTGCCGCACATCCTCACCCCCGGCGAGACCTGCTGGCAGATCGCCCGAGCCGACCGCCTGGCCTGCATCATCGACGCGGCCGACTACTTCCGCTATGCCAAATCCGCGATGCTGCGGGCGCGCAAACGCATCGTGCTGATCGGCTGGGACTTCGACACCCGGATCAAGTTCGAACCGCAGAAGAAGACCCTTGACGGGCCGGACCGGCTGGGCAAATTCCTGTCGTGGCTGCCGAAACAACGGCCGGACCTCGACATCTATCTGCTGAAGTGGAATGTCGGTGCGTTCGCCGCGATCGGCAGGGGGATGACACCGATCTTCGTCGCCAACTGGTTGACCGACCGGCGGCTGCACTTCGAAATGGACGGCGCGCACCCGATCGGCTCGGCGCACCATCAGAAGATCATCGTGATCGATGACCAGCTCGCGTTCTGCGGCGGCATCGACATGACCGTCGACCGCTGGGACACCAGCGACCACCGCGACGACAACGCCTACCGAACCGCGCCGAACGGCCGCCGCTACGGCCCGTGGCACGACGCGACCACCGCCGTGGACGGCGCCGCCGCGAAGGCGATCGGCGAACTGGCCAGAGCCAGGTGGAAGGCGGCGACCGGGCAGGAACTGGGGCCGGTGGACGAGATCGCCGGGGACACCCCGTGGCCGGAGGGGCTGGAGCCGACGATGCGATCCGTCGACGTGGGGATCGCCCGGACCCTTCCCGAGCTCGCCGACCGCGCCGAGGTCCGTGAGATCGAGGCGCTGTATCTCGCGGCGATCGCGGGCGCGACCCGTTCGCTGTACATCGAGAGCCAGTACCTGGCTTCGCGCACCCTCGCCGAGGCGATCGCCGCCCGCCTGCGTGAACCGAACGGTCCGGAGATCGTGTTGGTCCTCCCCCGGCATGCCGACGGCTGGCTCGAGCAACTGGCCATGGACGGTGCCCGCCGACGCCTGCTGCATCTGCTGTGGAAAGCCGACACCGAGCAGCGGCTCGGTGTGTACTACCCGGTCACCGCCGACGGTGCGCCCATCTATGTCCATGCCAAGGTGCTGGTGGTGGACGACCGCCTGCTTCGCGTCGGGTCGTCGAACCTCAACAATCGGTCGATGGGTTTCGACACCGAGTGCGACCTCGCCGTCGAGGTCACGCCCGCCACCCCCGACGGTGAGCTTCTGCGCGAAACCATTCTCGGCATCCGCCGCCGCCTCCTCTGCGAACACCTCGACGCCGACCCCGCCAAGTTCGACGCCACCCTCGCCGAAACGTCCTCGCTCGTTCGCACCGTCGAAGCGCTGCGCGGCGAAGGCCGGACCCTGATCCGGTTCGAGCCCGAAACGGTCGCCGACGAGGACAGCCCGCTGGCCGAAAGCGAACTGATGGATCCCGAACGCACCCCGGCGAGGTTGTGGGACAGTCTTTTTCCGAGAGGCGTTCGCCGCCCGGGGCCCCCTCGATAAGCGCGTGGCGGTTCGACTCAGGGGAACCGGGCGGTGAGACCGGTCGAGATCTCGTAGTGGCGTACCAGGAACGACCGTTCGTCGAGCTTCTTGCGGCGCAGCCAGCCGGTCACCTCGGCATTGCATTTGCTGGCATTGCACGACGCACACGCGGGTACGACATTGGCGAGCGTGTAGCGCCCACCGCGTGAGATCGCCCGCACACAGTCCTTCTGCGGCGACGCGACCGCAGAGCCGCAGTAGGCGCAACCGCCCCAGGACGCCTTGAGCGCATCCCACTGCGCGTCGGTGAGGTCGTGGGCGACGAGCCCCATCCGTTTCTTGCGCTTACGCGCCGCGCGAACCTGTTTGCTACCGCCAGTCGGCACGACGGTGAGAATACGCGGTCCGGCGATGGTCACGCGCCATTCCACTGTTACCGGGTCTTGATTGCTTCCTCGGTTCACACGGAGCAGAGTTGGGTTGCACAGCGCGAAACACCCCTCCCGAGCACACGCTGATCGGAGAATCATGGGTCACCGGACGAGTTTCGCAGTGTTTGTCGCGACCGTGAGTTTGTTCATCGCCACGGCCTGTGGAACGTCGTCCGATTCCGTCGGCGATACCACCGGCACATCGGCCGGTGCACAGGCCGAACCCGCCTACGCGGCCACCCTGCGGCCGATGATCACCCAGCTCATGAAGGACAATGTCATTCCCGGCGCTGTCGTTGTCGTCAGATCGCCGAAGGAAGGCGACTGGACCGAGACGTTCGGCACCCGTGTCATCGGTGCCGACGATCCCCTGTCGGCGGACGACTACTTCCGGATCGGCAGCAACACCAAAACCATGACCTCGACGGTCATCCTGCAGCTGGTGCAGGAGGGAAAGCTCGCGCTCGAGGACCCGATCGATAAATATCGGCCGGGCGTGCCGAACGGAGACCAGATCACCATCGCCCAGCTCTCCGAAATGCGCAGCGGGCTATACAGTTACACCTTCGACCCGGAATTCAATGCCACACTCGACAGCGACCCGGACAAGGTGTGGACGCCCGAGGAGATGCTCGCGATCGCCTTCTCCCATCCGGTGAATTTCGCGCCGGGGGAGAAATTCGAGTACAGCAATACCAATACGATCCTGCTCGGCCTCGTCATCGAGAAAGTCACGCAGATGTCGGCCGCCGAGAATTTCCAGAAGCGGATCTTCGAACCGCTCGGCCTGAAGCACACCTCGATGCCCGCCGCGACGGACACCTCGATCCCCGACCCGCACCCGCAGGGGTACGCGTTCGGCACCAATGTCTCCACCATCGACACCTTCGCCCTGCCACCCGAGCAGCAGGCCGCCGCCCTCGCGGGCACGCTGCAACCCGGCAACGCCACCGACGCGAGCCCGTCGTGGACGTGGACCGCCGGTGCCGCGATCGCGACGGCCGGCGATATGGCGACGTACGTACGGGCGCTCGTCGAGGGCGACATGCTCGACGAGCAGCAGCAGCGAATCCGGATGGACAGCATCCAACCCATCGACCCCGCCGCCCCCGACGTCGCCGGCTACGGACTCGGCATCGTCCGATTCGGCAAGCATCTGTTCGGCCACGACGGTCAGATCCCCGGATACATGACCTTCATGGGACACGACCCGGCCTCGGACCTCACGATCGTCGTCGCCACAAACCTCGCGACAGTGCCGTCGGGCGAGGGTTCGGCCCTGGTACTGGCCAAAGCCATGCTGCCGGTCTTCTACGGCAACGAACCGTCGCCGGACAGCCCGGCCGCACCGGACGCCCCAACCACAACTCCTCGTTGACAGGCCGACTCGTATCAGCGGAGGTGTCAGGAGGGCGTCAGGCTCGTGTCAGGGGCGGGCGACAGAGTGTGTTCATCGAAGAAAGCGGGCCCGCCGAAAAGGGCGGGGCCACAAGCGAAACGAGGGACACGACATGATCACCACCGCTTCTCTGACCGACCAGGACAAGGCCACCCTGCGCACCGCCGCGTACGGCGCTGTCTCGCTCATCGCCGCTGCGGGCGCGCCGCACAAGTCCGTCTCCCAGGGCACCACCGCGCTGACCTCGGCGACCGGGCTGGTCGGGCATGTGCTCTCGGCCAAGTCGCGCGATATCCACCTGCCGGGTAAGACTGTCGCCGAGTTCGCCGATCATGTCCTGCCCGCTCTGACCGGGGCGATGAAACTGCTCGACGCCCACGACCCCGCCGAGGCCGAGAATTTCCGCGACACCGTCCTCGTCGCCGTCCAGGCCGCCACCCACACCAAGAAGGACCCCTCTCCCGCGGTGACCGCGATGGCTGCCAAGATCACCGCCGCCCTGGCCTGACAACGGCAGAAACCGTAAAGGGCTGTGCGCAGATTCCCGGATCTGCGCACAGCCCTCGACGGCTGCCCGTCAGTCCTGTTATGGTCACTATGACCATAACGAAGGAGAAGGCGATGGCCGACATCAGCAGCTACCCCGGACTGCGGCACCTCAGGGGCGCCCCGACAGTGCACGTCAGACACGTCCGCAAGGGCAAACTCCTGCACGACGGCACGGGGCTGAGCTTCTGGTTCCGCCCGAGCACGGCGGTGCTCAGCGAGGTTCCGGTGGACGACCGCGAGCTGCCGATGCTCTTCCACGCCCGCACACACGACCACCAGGACGTCACGGTCCAGCTGACGGTCACCTACCGCTGCACCGATCCCGCGACGACGACGAGCCGGATCGACTTCTCGATAGACCCCGATACGGGCACCTGGCGCCAGGATCCGCTGAGCCAGATCGCGAACACCCTCACCGAGAACACCCAGCAACACGCCCTCGAGGTCCTGGCCACGCTCGATCTCGAGACCGCCATCCGCACCGGCGTCGAAAAGGTCAAGGAAGCTACGGGAAATCTGACCGCGGCTCACATCGGGCTGGAGATCATCGACGTCCGCGTGGTCGCTATCCGCCCCGACGCGGAGATGGAGAAGGCGCTTCAGACCACGGTCCGCGAGAAGGTCCAGCAGGAAGCGGACCGGGCGACCTACGAGCGACGCGCGCTCGCCGTCGAACGCGAGCGTGCGATCAGCGAGAACGAACTGCAGAACCAGATCGAACTGGCGAAGCGGGAGGAGCTCCTGGTGGTCCAGCGCGGCGCGAACGCATTGGAGAAGGCCGAGGGCCAGGCCAGAGCCGACCGGATCGCCGTCGACGCCAAGGCCGACGGGATCCGCAAGCTCGCCGAGGCCGAGGCCGCCGGAGAGAAGGCGCGCCTGGATGCCTACCGGGACGTCCCCCAGGAAACGCTGTACGCGTTGGCGGCGAAGGAACTCGCGGGCAACCTGCCGGAGATCGGCAGCCTCACCCTGACCCCGGACATGATCGCCCCGATCCTGCAACGGTTCACCCGATGAGCCTGGCCCCACGAATTGTGCTGGTGCACAGGCGAACCGAGCTCTCGGAGCTGCTGGCGCGGCACGGCACGCGCGGGCAGGTGGAGTTCTTCCTGAACTCGCGCGGCAGGTCACTCGACGAGGTGGTGGAGCGCGACCGGCGGACCCGCGCGGCGATCGGCGAGGTCAGCGCGGCCATTCCGCTCGACTGGCGGCGCGGCACGGTCGAGCGGGAAGACCTGTCGCGGTTCCTGTTCGGCCCCGAGGACATCGTGGTGATCGTCGGGCAGGACGGCCTGGTCGCCAATGTTGCCAAGTACCTCGACGGCCAGCCCGTCATCGGCATCAGCCCGGAACCGGGCGTGCTCGCCGAGCACTCCCCCGCCGACGCGACGGAACTCCTGCACAGCACCGGTAACACCGAGGACCGCACGATGGTCGAGGCGAGAACGGACGACGGCGCGACCCTACGCGCGCTCAACGAGATCTACATCGGCCATCCGAGCCACCAGACCAGCCGGTACCGCATCCGTGACGAGCGCCAGGCATCGTCGGGCGTCCTCGTCGGCAGCGGGACGGGTGCGACAGGCTGGTGCCTGTCGGCCCACCGCGAACGGAAAAGCCCTGTCCCCCTGCCCCATCCCACCGAGCGCAGACTCGTCTGGTTCGTCCGGGAGGCGTGGCCGTCACCGGCCACCGGGATCGTGCACACCGAAGGCGAGATCACCGGCGAAAGCCTGCACATCGACGTGGAGTCCGACGGACTGGTGGCCTTCGGCGACGGCATCGAGCACGACGCACTACGCCTCGGCTGGGGCCAACGGCTCAGCGTCGGCCTCGCCACCACCAGTCTGCGCCTGGTGCGTTGAAGTAGGACAGTCAGTCGCCTACCGGGCAGACCCGAACCAGATCGGTTCGCAGGCAACGATGTCGCAGCCGATGCGCGGGTCGTAGATGGCTCTGCCCAGTTCCGCCGATCCCGTGACGCTGAGCAGCGTGTACAGCAGGTCCCCGACCACATTCGCACTGCCGGTGTCGACGATCGCTTCGGCTTGGCGCACCGGCACCGGCTCGGTCCCCGGTGCGGCCACGGCTACCCCGGCACCGAGCAGTGTAACGGCGGCACCGGCCACCAGGCTCTGCGTCATCGCGAATTTCATCGTTCTCCTTCGATCGAACCGACCCGATCGTCACACTGCCGTTCGGCGCTGCGGCCCGACAGACGGAAGAATCAGGGGCTGCGTGGGGACCTGCCCCCGGACGAGCATGTCAAGACACAATCCCGGCCATTGATTGTGGCGCGTGGTGGGGGCGGGGAAATACATACCGTTTTCGATGTGAAAGCAATTCGCACGAAACGCATCATCGTCTCCGTGATGACCACCGCCATGGCCTCCCTCGCGCTCGTGAGCACGGCCGTATTGCCGTCGCCACCCGCTGTGGCGGCTCCGAGTTCGGGCGGGCAGATCTCCCTGCAGGGGGCGGTCAATGTTCGCGATATCGGCGGTTACCGCACCTATGACGGAGCGACTGTCAAGTCCGGCAAGGCGATTCGCGCCGACGCCTTACCGAAGCTGACCGATGGTGATGTGGCCACCCTGGCCGGGCGCAACCTGAAATCCGTGGTCGACCTCCGCACCCCCGGGGAGGTGCAATTCATGGGGGCCGACCGGTTGCCCGCCGGGGTGCCGCTGGTTGCCCGACCCATCGACGACACCGGATTGTTCGTCCAGATGATGCAGATCATCCAGTCCAAGGATCCACAGCGTCAGCAGGAAGTACTGGGTAACGGTGGTGCCGAGCGGATCATGAGCGGTGTCTACGCCAGTTTCCTCACCGACGCGTCGCGTGCCGCGTTCGGGGCCACCGTTCGCGAACTCGCCGCCACCGATGGTGCCCTGCTCTATCACTGCACATCCGGGAAGGACCGAACCGGATTCCTCACCTATGTGGTGTTGCGCGCGGTCGGCGTCCCCGAGCAGACCGCACGTCAGGATTATCTGCGCTCCAACGAATTCCGTTCCGCCGCCGACGCGAAACTGCGGGAGCAGGTGAAACAGGCCGGGTATATGCAGAACCCCGATCTGCTCATCCCGCTGCAGGAAGTCCGCACCGAATATCTCGACACCGCGGTGCGGAAATTGGAACAGGATTACGGCAGCTTCGGCAAATTCCTCACCGACGGCCTCGGCATCGACGGGATGACGCTGGTGAAATTGCGGAAGAACCTCGTCGGCTGACCGAAATAGCGAACCGTACCCGCTTGGTGGGTCAGGGCCGCACGAGCCGTGACCCACCACCTATTCGTGCCGGGGGGCGATCGCTCGCGCGGCTTCGGCGGCGACGTCGACCAGGATCCGGGCGAGCCGGGCCGTGCCCGGCGGATGCTGCCCACCGATCCGTCCGGACAGCGACAGCGCGGCGATCCCCTCGTCGGCCCTGATCGGCACCCCCACGCACACGATGCCGGTTATCGACTCCTCACGATCGAGGGCGACTCCCTGATGATTCCGCACGCGGTCCAGTTCGCGGTGCAGTCCGCTGCGGAGGGCGATGGTGCGGGAGGTGAGGCGCGAAAGGTGCTGCGGGAAGGCCAATTCGATGACACTCGGCTGGAGGGTGGCCAGCAGCGCCTTCCCGATTGCGGTGCAGTGCGCGGGGATGCGGCCGCCGAGGCGGGTCGGGATATCGGCACCGCTGCGGCCGACCACCTTGTCGATGATGAGCACCTCTGGGCCGTCGAGCACGCCGAGGTGCGCGATCATGCCGGTGGTTCGGCACAATTCGTGCAGCAGCGGCCCCATCGCATCGCGAATCTCGTTGTGCTCGATGGCGAGTCCGCCGAGTTCCAGTGCCCGGGTGCCCAGACGGTAGCCGCCGGGTGCGTGTGCGAGCCAGCGCAGCCGGATCATCTGATCGATGATGCGGTGCACACTCGAACGGGGCAGACCGGTGCGTTCGGCGACGTCGATCAGGGTGCGCATCGGCACGGGTCCGTCGAAGCTGTCCAGGATCAGGGTCATCCGCTCGATCATCGAGACCGGTGCGCGGCCGGTGCGCGCCGTTGTCCGGGGCGCGACGCGTTCGTCGACGGTCATGCCTCACCTCACTGCTGTTGGCTGTGGGCATCACTGTGCCGGTCCGGCGGCGCGCGGGAATCGCGGAAACTACGGAAGTCGTGCGCGCGGACTACGGAGATCGCCTCCCCGGAGCTCGATTTCGCGACGTCACGCGGTGAGTCGGCTGACCCAGGCGGCGATCTGGGTGCGGGAGGTGAAACCCAGTTTGGTGAGGATGTGGTCGACATGGCTCTCGGCGGTGCGGACCGAGATCACCAGTTCCTGCGCGATCCGGCGGTTGCCGTAGCCGCGCGCGATCAACATCGCCACGTCGCGTTCCCTTCGGGTCAGCACCTCCAGTCCCGTGTCGGCGACGGCGACCGTCGACGGTTCGCTGCCCGTCGCGTAGTCGACGGCGTCCTCGGCGGTGAGTCCGGCGCCCGCGTCGAAGCAGGCGGCGAACTCCCGGGCACCGAGTGCGTGCTCGACCTGTTCGCGGATCCGCCGACCGATGAGCTGGGTCATCGCGTGCGCGAGGCGTTGCGAACTGCCCCGGCGGACGGCCGTCGCCGCACCCATCAGCCGTGCCGCGCGCTCGAGGTCGCCGTCGGCGGCGGCCGTCCAGGCCAGGCCGTCGACGCTGGTGGCGATCCAGGCGCACCGGTCGAAGAGCCGGAACAACTCGATCGATCGGCGCAGGGCGGCGACCGCGCCGCGCTGATCGCCGTCGCGCTGTCGCTGGGTGCCGACCGCCCAATGGGCGAGTCCGCCGAGCAGGTGGGAGCCGTGTTCGCTGGTCACGGCCAGGAGTTGCTCGGTGAGGGCGGCGGCGTGCGGGTCGTCGAGGGCCAGCGCGCAGACAGCGGCGAATGCCAGGCTTTCCATCTCCACGCGTGGGTGCGTGCACTCGCGCGCGCAGACCGATACCGCCAGGGCGATGTCGAGTGCGCCTCGTGGATCGCCCGCACCGAAAACCAGCACGGCTCTGGCCATTTCGGTCTCGGAACGCACCTGGGCCGACCCGGTTTCGGCGGCGATCGCGGCACCGGCGCCGGCGAATTCCGCCGCCTTCTCGGACTCACCGCGCATCGCGGCGATCACCGCGCAAGCAGCCAGCGCCCTGGCCCGGACGACAGTGCGCTCGGTGTTCTTCGCCAGCGCCTCCGACAGCCAGCGGTAACCCTCCAGCAGCAGGTGGCAGTGCTCCCAGAACGGCCACAGCTCGGTCGCGATCTCGAGCGCGCGCCGGGCACCGGCCGGATCGTCGAGGCAGAACTGCAGCGCGGCACGCAGATTGGCGTGTTCGCGGGCGACATCGCCGAACCAGGTGGTGTCCGCGGAGCTCCAGTACTCGTCGCGACCGCGGCGCGCGAGGCGGTAGTAGAACTCGCGATGGGCGATCCGGGCGGCGTATTCGGCGCCGCGCGCCCGCAAACGATCACCGGCGAACTGGCGCAGCGGCTCGAGCATCGTGTACCGCCCCGCGCCGTCGACGCCCGGGCCGTAGCTCAGCACGGACTTGTCGACCAGCCCGGTGAGCGCGTCGAGCAGGGTCTGCGGTGCGCCGACGTGGCAGGCCGCTTCGGCGGCGGCGAGGTCGACACCGCCCGCGAAGACCGACAGCTGTTCCCACAGCTTTTGCTCGTCCGGTGTACACAGGTCGTAGCTCCAGCGAATCGCCGACGCCAACGTCTGCTGGCGTTCCGGTGCGGCGCGCGGGCCGGTGGTGAGCAGCCCCATCGCGTCGTCGAGTCGGGCCAGGACCTGCTCGGGGGTGAACATCCGCATCCGCAGCGCCGCCAATTCGAGGGCGAGCGGGATGCCGTCGAGGCGGCGGCAGATCGCGATCAGTGTCGCCGGATCAGCGGCGCGTCGTGCGAAATTCGGGTCCGCGGCGGTGGCGCGGTCGATCAGCAGGCAGATCGCCGGGTTGTCGAGGCCGGCCTGATCGGAGCCGGGTACCGGCAGCGGGGCCACGGGCAGAATCTGCTCGCCGGGGACGCCGAGCGGTTCGCGGCTGGTCGCGAGGATCCGCAGGCCGGTTGTGGCCGGGATCAGCCGGTCTGCGAGCGCGGCGCACGCGTCGATCATGTGCTCGCAGTTGTCCAGAATCAGCAGGAGATCGGCGTCGGCCAGGTGCGCGATGAGGGCGGTGAGCGGGGCACTGATGTCGTCACGCAATCCGAGTTCGCGTGCCACTGTCGACGCGACCAGGTCCGGATCGTTCAGATGAGCCAGCTCCACCAGCCACACGCCGTCGGGAAACGCCCGCCGAGCCACCTCCCCCACCCGCCTGCTCAACCGCGTCTTGCCGACCCCACCCACCCCGGTCAACGTGAGCAACCGCGTGCCACCGAGCAGCTTCCTGGCCGCGGCGACATCATCGTCGCGCCCCACAAAGCTGGTCACCTCCGCCGGAAGATTCCCCGACACCCGCCTACCCACACCCCACTGTCGCACAGGAAGTTCCAGCACACAGGCGGACCGCGACGCTGATCGGAAGGCCATCGGTACGCTCACGGGATGGGTGGGGACTTGTCAGATCGAGCCGGCCGAAGCACGGGGCAACCAGGTGAGCGGGGCGAGCACCCGAACATGTCGCGCCCGGCCCGTCTCGACGCTCACAGCGCTGTCGCTACGGCCCTCGCCCTGCACAGCGATCACGCCTTGCGCGAACTCGTCGACGCGGCCACGCCGGTCGGCACCGGGATCGGCGGGAAGTCAGCGCTGCTCGAGGTTTGCGGGACACCGGTTTTCGTGAAGCGAGTGCCACTCACCGACCTGGAACGGCAGCCGGAGCACGTCCGATACACGGCGAATCTGTTCGAGCTGCCGCAGTTCTACCACTACGGCGTCGGCCTCATCGGTGGGGCGGGGTTCGGGGCCTGGCGCGAACTCGCCGTGCACATCATGACGACGAACTGGGTGCTGGCCGCCGAACACGAGGGCTTCCCGTTGATGTACCACTGGCGCGTACTGCCCGACACCAACCCACTGCCGGACGAGCTCGCCGACATCGATCGCGTCGTCGCCTATTGGGATGACAGGCCGCAGGTGCGTCGGCGGATCGAGGCTGTCCGGGACTCTTCGGCGAGCATCGCGCTGTTCCTGGAGTACATCCCGCACACCCTGCACGAGTGGCTCGACGCCCGGGTCGCGGCCGGCGACGACGCCACCGATCGGGCCTGTGCCATGGTGGAACGGGAACTGGCCGCCGGCACCGCGTTCATGAACAGCCGTGGACTGCTGCACCTCGACGCGCACTTCCACAACATCCTGACCGACGGTCGACGCCTCTACTTCGCCGACTACGGTCTCGCGCTCGCCTCCGGGTTCGACCTCTCGCCGCAGGAAGCCGCGTTCTTCGACCGGAACCAGAGCTACGACCGCGGTTTCACCGCGACCTACCTGGTGAACTGGCTGCTCACCGCGCTGTACGGGCTCCGACGGGAAGACCGGGAGAAGCGCCTCGCGATGGTGCGCGGCATCGCCGACGGCGAACCTGCGACGGGAATTCCGGACGGAGCCGCCACAATCATCACCCGGCACGCGCCGGTTGCCGCCGCCATGTCGGCGTTCATGCGCGCGTTCCAGCAGACGACTCGGCGCACGCCGTATCCGGACGAGGAGATCGGACGACTGTGCCGCGGATGAGTGCCTCAGGTGGATTTGTCGGCGGCGCTGTTCCTTTTCGCCGGGAGCGGGCCGCCGATGAGGACGTCGGCCCAGCGGGTGGACGGGTCGATGTCGAGCAGGAGGGCTTTCACCAGGAGCGTGAGAGGGATGGCGAGGATGGCGCCGAGGCCACCCAGTACCCAGGACCAGAACACCAGGGAAAGGAACGTGATGGTGACACTGAGTCCTACGGCGTCACCGACGAACTTGGGTTGGATGATCGACTGGATCACGAAATTGATCGCGCTGTAGACCACGATCACCCACACCATCAGAACCGGTCCGCTGTCGAGCAGAGCCAGCAGCGCGGGTGGGATCACGCCGATGATGAAGCCGATGTTCGGGATGTAGTTGGTGATGAACGACAGCAGCGCCCACAGCAGCGGTAACGGCACTCCGAGCAACCACAGTGCACCGCCGTCGATCACCGCCACGATCGCACCGAACACTGTCGAAACGACCAGATATTTGCGGGTGCCCGCCGCGAAACTGCCGAGTGCCTGGGCGATGGCGGGCCGTTCGGCGGCGACCACGGCCATTCTCGGCCGCATGCTCATCCCGTCGACCGCCATGAACAGCAACAGCGCGGCCACGAAGAACAGATTCGAGAACACCCCGACGACACCGCCGAGCAGGTTGTCGAGCAACCCGACGAGTTTGCCGAGGTCGATGTCCTGCAAGGCCTTCTGGGTCTGGTCGTGACTCAATCCAGCGGCGTCGAGCCAGCCACGAACGGTGTCGAGCAGATTGTCGAGACTGCCGGTGTACTGCGGTAGCCGCGAAGCCAATTGCGCGGCCGAAAGCGCTAGCGCCCCACCGAAACCCACCAGAATGAGCAACACCGCGCCGAAGGCGAGCAGCATGCCGAGCCAGGCCGGACCACCACGCTGCTGCACCCTGGTCTGGATCGGTTGCACGGCGATGGTGAGCATCAAGGCCAGAAATGTCGGACCCACCACACCGGCGAAGGCTTTCAACCCGGTGACGCAGATGATGATCGCGGCTATCGACAACAGCACGACGAGACCGCGGGGAATGGACCACCCACCCGCGCCGGGAGACTGCCGGACCGTGTCCGTGGTGTGCATGCGACGACGCTAATCCCGTGCGCCCTGCCTCCGGATCACCCGTTCGGGGTGAATTCGCCGCGCGGTCGGTGCGGAATTCATCCATTACGGGTGATTTCGTGGGTGCAGCCACTTTCTACGCTTGGCCGGACATGGCGAAAGGATCGCGATGCTCGGCTTTCTCGTCCCCGCCGATCAGCGCCGCACCCTCGACGAACTGACCGACAAACTCGACCTGTCGGTGGGCGCGGTGGCGGCGAAGCGCTCGGCGTTCTGGATCATGCTCGTGCTCTCGGCGGTCATCGCGATCTCGGGTGTGATCGGTGATTCCACGGCCACCGTGATCGGCGCGATGATCGTCGCCCCGCTGTCGATCCCGATCCTCGGGGTCGCTCTCGGTGTGGCGACCGGGCGCGCGGCGCTGGTGGGCCGCAGCGCGCTGCTGGTGGTCGCCGGTATCGCGGTGGTGGTCGTGCTCGGTTTCCTGTTCGCGCAGCTGCTGCCGAATCCGGTGAATGTGCTGGCGAACGCGCAGGTCGTCGGGCGGACCTCACCCAAACTGATGGATCTGACCGCAGCGCTGGCCACCGGTCTCGTCGCGGCGGTGGCGATCACTCGCCGTGATGTGGGTGACGTGCTGCCCGGTGTCGCCATCGCGATTTCACTGGTGCCGCCGCTGGGCGTGGTCGGGGTGTGCCTCGGTTCGCAGGCGCCCGCCCTGGCACTGGGTGCGTTCGTGCTGTTCGCCTCCAACATGCTGGCGATGATCATCACCACCACCACGGTGCTGCTGCTGGCCGGTTACGGGCGCGACGCCGAGGCGCCGACCGGTGGTCGCGGTCGCGCCTATGTGGTGCTCGGCGCGGCGCTGATCCTGGTGGCGGTGCCGATGGTGATCAATTCGCTGTCGACGCTGTGGGCCGGGCAGATCTCCGACGTCGCCCGCGACTGGCTGCGCGAGCAGCCCGGCGCCCAGGTGGTGGACGTGACTCTGCACAGCGACACCGCCACCATCACCGTCCTCGGTCCGCAACAGCTGCCCGACCTGGCCGAATTGCAGCGCCGGGTCGACGATCTCGTGCCCTGGCACCCCGACGTCGTGGTCGTGCACAACGTCGGGGGCCGGGTGCGACCACGGTGACACCGACGTCGCCGCGACACCCGACGTGTTCACCGACCCGGTGGGCGCTCAGCACGAAAGTGAGGGATCAACAATGGATTTCTGGGATGTCATCTGGGCCATTGTCGTAAGTTTCGCGTTCATCGCCTATCTGCTGCTGATCTTCGTCATCCTGACCGATCTCTTCCGGGACCGGAAAACCTCGGGCTGGGTGAAGGCGATCTGGGTGCTGTGCCTGTTCCTCTTCCCGTTGATCACCGGGCTGGTGTATTTGATCGTGCGCGGTGACGGAATGGGCGAACGCACCGCCGAAGCCGAACAGCAGGCCAAAGCGGCGACCGACCAATACATCAGGGAGACCGCCGGTACCAGTTCGGCCGCCGAGATCGCGGACGCCAAGAAGCTGCTGGACTCGGGCGCTATTACCGAGGGCGAATTCCAGCAGCTCAAGGCCAAAGCGCTGGCCTGATTTCCGTGCCATGCGCGTGCGGTGCGCGAATCTCATCCGTCACGTGTGAGGCGGGGCGCCTACCTGTGCGCCTACGGTCGCGCTATGGGTCCGGTCATCGGAGATCTGCTTCCGCTCGCCGTCGGTGTCGCGCTGTCGCCGATACCGATCGTGGCGACGATTCTCATGATTCTGTCGGCGCGTGGAAAGGGCGCGGCGATCGGATTCGCCACCGGGTGGGTGCTCGGCATCCTGGTGGTCACCGGGGTGGTGACGCTGTTCGCCGGCAACCTGGGCGGGTCCGACGACAGCGAACCCGGTGCCGCGGCGGCGTGGATCAAGATCGTCCTCGGGGTGCTGCTCGTGGGATTGGCGGTGAAACAGTGGCAGGCGCGCTCGCAGACCGAGGTGCCGGGCT
The DNA here is from genome assembly GCF_020216065.1 of Nocardia rosealba. Lineage (GTDB taxonomy): Bacteria > Actinomycetota > Actinomycetes > Mycobacteriales > Mycobacteriaceae > Nocardia > Nocardia rosealba. The sequence continues at coordinate 92,759 of NZ_JAIWNA010000002.1, read as the reverse complement.
GGATGCGCGCGATCGACACCCTCACCCCGGTGAAGGCGACCGGGCTCGGGGCACTGCTGTCCGGGGTCAACCCGAAGAATCTGCTGCTGTGCGTCTCGGCGGGTGTCGCGATCGGGGCGGCAGGCCTCGACACCGGTGGCACGCTCGGCGCAATCGTGGTGTTCACGGTGCTCGCGTCGGCCACGGTCCTGACCGTAGTGCTGGGCTATCTCGTGGCGGCCGAACGGCTCGGCCCGGCACTCGACCGGCTCCGGATGTGGTTGCAGGACAACAATCACGCCGTCATGGCCATCGTGCTGCTGGTCATGGGCGCGGTGGTCCTCGGTAAGGGGCTGGGCGGATTGGGGTGAGGCGGATGTCGGTACCGGTGTTCACCTCCCTGCGTGGCTACCGCGGCGACTGGGTGCGTCCCGATGTGATCGCCGGGCTCACGGTGTGGGCGGTGCTGGTACCCGAGGCGCTGGCCTACGCCTCCATCGCCGGGGTGCCGCCGGTGGTCGGCCTGTACGCGGCCGTGCCCGCCCTGGTGCTCTACGCGCTGGCAGGCAGTTCCCGGCACCTGGTGGTCGGTCCGATGTCGGCGACCGCGGCGCTGTCGGCGGCGATCGTCACCCCGCTGGCCGGCGCCGACGGCGGCCGCTACCTCGCCCTGACTGCAGCTCTGGCCATCTGCACCGGTGTCGTCGGCCTGCTGGCCGGGTTGATCCGGCTGGGATTCATCGCGAGCTTCATCTCCGAACCGGTTCTGAAGGGGTTCATCGTCGGGTTGGCCCTCGTCATCATCATCGGCCAGGTGCCCAAGCTGCTCGGGCTGCACAAGCACGAGGGCAACTTCTTCGAACAGGCCTGGGGCATTCTGCGCGATCTCGGTGAGATCGATTGGCGCACAATGGTTGTCGGTTTGGTCAGCTTGGCCCTCGTACTGGTGTTCCGACGTTGGTTGCCGATGGTGCCAGGTGCCCTGCTGGCTGTGGTGGTCGGCATCGCCGCCGTGCACGTTCTCGGTCTCGGCGACAAGGGTGTCGCGATCGTCGGGCACATCGACGCGGGTCTCCCCCGCCTCGGCCTACCCGGCGGACTCGACTTCGGCGACTATCTCGACCTGCTCGGTCCCGCGGTCGGCGTGGTACTGATCGGCTTCGCCGAAGGTCTCGGCGCCGCCAAGACCTATGCCGCCAAAGCCGGGTACAAGGTCGATCCCGATCGGGAGCTACTCGGACTCGGCGCCGCCGATATCGGGTCGGGGCTCAGCGCGGGGATGGTGGTCAACGGCAGCCTGTCCAAGACCGCGGTCAACGGCGGCGCTGGAGCGAAAACGCAGCTCAGCGGCCTGGTAGTGGCCGCACTGACCGTCGTCACGCTGCTGTTTCTCACCGGCCTGTTCGAAAAGCTGCCCGAGGCCACCCTCGCGGCTGTGGTGATCGCCGCGGTGCTCGAACTCGTCGACTTCGCCGCGCTGCGCAGGCTCTACGGAGTGTGGAACAGTCTGCTCGGCAGCATCTACGGGCACGCTGCCCGGGCCGATTTCGTCGGTGCGATGGCCGCCCTGCTCGGCGTGCTGGTCTTCGACACGCTGCCCGGACTGCTCATCGGCATCGGGGCCGCGGTGCTGCTGCTGGTCTACCGCACCTCCCAACCGCACGTCGCCGAGCTCGGCAAGGACGGTTCGCTCTGGGTGGACAAAGCACGACACCCCGACGTGCCGACGCGCCCCGACTTGGTGGTGGTTCGCGTCGAAGCCGGGCTGTTCTTCGGCAACGCCGACTTCGTCCGCGAACGCATCGAAGCCCTGTGTACCGAGAACATCCGGCTGGTGGTTCTGGACGCGGAAACCTCGCCGTCGCTGGACGTGACCGCCGCCGACATGCTGCTCGACCTGCGAAAAGAACTGGCCCGCAAACACGTCGACTTCCGCATCGCCCGCTCGGTGGCGCAGTTCGGGGCCGAACTGGGTTCCGCTGTGGTGGGCGCGACCCCCATCCAGGTGTATCCGACGGTCACCGCGGCCGCCGCCGACCTACCCGATTCCGGAAAGGAACACCCATGAACGGCATCATCGTCGCGCTGGTCGGTGCCCTGCTGTGCTTCTATGGAGTCCGCTCGGTGCACCTCGGCATCCTCGCCATCGGGTTCGGCCTCGGCTGGCTCATCGCCGACCTGTGCAACGCCTCCTTCTGGTGGTTGCTGCTGATCGCACTGATCGGCGCGGTATCTGCCTGGGTGGTGACCTCGCTGATCTTCCGCTTCGCGGCCTATTTCGTCGGCGGCCTCACCGGCGCGATGATCGGCACCAAACTCGCCACGGTGCTGCAACCGGGCGACAAGAACTGGGCACTGAGCATGATCGTCGCCGCCGCGGTCTGTGTGGCCGGTGCCTTCCTGGCCGACAAGTTCCGGGCGCGCGCACTGCTGTGGCTGACTTCGATCGGCGGCGCGAGCATGATCCTGTCGGGCCTGGGCCGGATGGGTGACCTCGAGTTCCTGCGCGATCCCGAACCGGGTTGGCAGCAGATCTCCGCGACCCTGGCCTGGGTCGGGTTGTCGGTCTGTGGGTGGCTCGTTCAACGTCGGCTGTTCGCCGAGCGGCTCGGCATCGAACCGGAAGCGGACGAACCGCCGTCGCGCAATATCGGCGGCAAATGGCCGAGCCGGTGACGACAGGAATTTCACCCGGAGCGGGTGAGGCGCCGTCACCTCGTCCGATGTGATGCTGCGGGAGCGGGCCGTCCGGCACGGTCGCCGCGGGGTAACCGAGCACAGTGGAAAGGGATTCGATGACCAGTCCGCAGGAAGCTTCCGAGACAATCGAGGCAGGCAATGCCGAGGTGCTGCGCACGATGCCCTTCGGCGACGACCAGGATTTCGCGGACGCCGACCGCGGGTTCATCGCCGCGCTCACCCCGCCCGTGGTGCGCAGTGCCGACGGCGACGTGGTGTGGGACAGCGGGTCGTTCTCCTTCCTCGACGACGAGTGCCCCGCCACGGTGAACCCGAGCCTGTGGCGGCAGTCGAAACTGACCGTGAAGCAAGGGCTGTACGAGGTCACCGACGGCATCTACCAGATCCGCGGGCTAGACCTGTCGAACATGACGGTCATCGAGGGCGACACCGGGGTGATCGTGATCGACCCCCTGATCTCGGTGGAAACCGCGGCCGCCGGGCTCGCCCTGTATCGCGAACATCGTGGTGATCGTCCGGTCGTCGCGGTCATCTACTCGCACTCCCATATCGACCACTTCGGTGGGGTGAAGGGGGTGACGACCCAGGAAGACGTCGACGCGCAACGCTGTGTGATCATCGCACCCGCCGGCTTCACCGAGCACGCCGTCGAGGAGAACGTCTACGCGGGCACCGCCATGGCCCGGCGCGCGGCCTACATGTACGGCGCCGCACTGCCGCGCGGGCCCCTCGGCGCCGTCGGCGCGGGACTCGGACCGACCACCTCGATCGGTCAGCCGAGTCTGATCACTCCCACCGTGTCGATCGACCACACCGGTCAGGCCGTCACCGTCGACGGTGTGGCGATCGAGTTCCAGATGACCCCCGGCACCGAGGCGCCCTCGGAGATGAACTTCTACTTCCCCGCCCGGCGCGCGCTGTGCATGGCCGAGAACGCCACCCACACCCTGCACAACCTGCTCACTCTGCGCGGCGCCCTGGTGCGTGACCCGCACGTGTGGTCGAAGTACCTCACCGAGGCGATCAACCGCTACGCCGCGCGAACCGACGTGGTGTTCGCCTCGCACCACTGGCCCACCTGGGGCACCGAGCGGCTCACCGAGTACCTGTCGATCCAGCGCGACCTCTACGGCTACCTGCACGACCAGACACTGCGCTGGATCAACAAGGGCGCCACCGGAACCGAAATCGCCGAGGACTTCCCGATACCGCCCGCGCTGGCGGACAACTGGTCGGCCCACGGGTACTACGGTTCGATCAGCCACAACGTCAAAGCCATCTATCAGCGCTACATGGGCTGGTTCGACGGCAACCCGGCGAATCTGTGGCAGCACCGCACCGCCGACGTCGCCGTCCGGCACGTGGAGTTCATGGGCGGCGCCGACGAAGTCGTCGCCAAGGCACGAAAGTCCTTCGCCGACGGCGACTTCCGGTGGGTCGCGCAGGTCTTGAACTACGTGATCTTCGCCGACCCGGACCATGCCGAAGCCAAGGCACTGCAGGCCGACACCCTCGAACAGCTCGGCTACGGTTGCGAGAACGGGACCTGGCGCAACTTCTTCCTGATGGGCGCCTACGAATTACGCAACGGCACGATCGGCACCCCGACCGTGGCGGCGGCACCGGACATCATGAGTCAGCTGACGGTCGAGCAGGTCTTCGACGCGATCGCACTGCGGATCGACGGACCGCGAGCCTGGTCGGCCGACATCGTGATCGACTGGCGGATCAGCGACACCGCCGTGGTGCACCGCACCCATTTACGCAACGGCCTGCTGGTCCACTTCGACGTCGACGGGGACCTCCCACCCGCTACGACCACCTTCACGCTCAGTGCCGCCGATCTGCGCTCGGCGCTCCTCGCCGGCGGCGATCTCGCGGCGATGATCGCAGCCGGCCGAGTAACTGTCGAAGGCGACGCGGGCAAGCTGACCGAATTGGTCGGCTACCTCGACGCCCCGGACCCCGACTTCGCCATCGTCACCCCCTGACCCGCGATCCGTCGGTGCGGCCCGGGTCCGAGCGAGCTCAGGCCTGGGGCGGGTCGACGAAGATGTCGTATTCGAGATCGTCGCTGCCGCCGTAGGCGGAGAAGTCGGTCCGGCCTTCGGCTCGCAGGACTTCTACGTCGAGGAAGGTGTTGCCGGTGACCGTCCGGGCGTCCTTCTCGAGGATCGCGATCGCGGCGTCGGCCACGATCTGCGGGGTGCGGGCCTTCGCGGTCGCCTCGTCGCCGCCGAGCAGGTTCTGCACCGCGGCGGTCGCGATGAGCGTCTCGGGCCACAGGCAGTTGGCGGCGACACCGTGCTCGGCGTACTCGGCGGCCCAGCCGAGCGTCAACAGGGACATCCCGTACTTCGCCACCATGTAGGCGGGGTGGACCCCCAGCCACGCGGGCGCGAGGTTCAGCGGGGGCGACAGGCTCAGGATGTGGGCGTTGTCGCTGCGGCGCAGGTGCGGCAGGCAGGTGCTGGTGAGCAGATAGGTACCGCGCAGCTGGATCTGCTGCATGAGATCGAACCGTTTGACGGGCAGCTCCTCGGTCGGGGCGAGCGCGATGGCCGACGCGTTGTTGACGCAGTAGTCGATGCCACCGAACCGTTCGACGGTCCGGCGCACAGCCTCGATGACCGATGCCTCGTCGCGGACGTCGCCGACCACCGCCAGCGCCTGACCACCCGCGGCCTCGATCTCGGCGGCGGCCGTGTGGATGGTGCCGGGCAGCCGTGGGTCGGGAACATCGGTCTTGGCCAGCAGCGCGATATTGGCGCCCTGACGCGCGGCGGCGAGCGCGATGGCCAGCCCGATGCCGCGGCTGCCGCCCGACATGATCATCGTGCGCCCGGCCAGCGGTGAGGTAGATGTCGTCATGCCCGGCGACATTACAGATATTGAACAGCCGTAGCAATAGTGAAATATGTACACTCGACCCGTGAAGTCCACGGTCACCGGTTCCGGCGTGATGGTGCGTCCGGTGTCGGCGCGGTCGGCGCTGATCCGCATCCTCATCGCGGCCGACTCGCCGACGATGACGTCACAGCAGATCTGCGCCGCCACGACCGCGGCGGGTTACCCCGAGGCCACCGTGCGCGTCGCGGTGTCGCGGATGGTCGCGGCCGGTGAGCTCGTGCGCGCGCGTCGCGTCTACACCCTCGCCCCACACCTGCGTGCCCGCCGCCGAGACCTCCTCGCGCCCCACACGCTGCCTTGGCAAGGGGATTGGGAACAGGTCGTCATCATCGCGACGGGACGACCCGCCGCCGACCGCGCGGCCCTGCGCGCAACACTGCTCTCGCTGCGCCTGGCCGAACTCCGTGAAGGTGTGTGGATGCGCCCGGCCAACCTGGCACGCGATCTGCCCGACGACCTCGATGACACCACGATCGCCCTGCGCACCCGTGCCGTGGACGACCCGCTCGCCCTGTGCGCTCGGCTGTGGCCGCTCACCGAAATCGACCACCGCGCACGCGGATTGCTCGAAGCCATCGAAACCGCCGACCCCGCTGCCCGGTTCACGGCGGTGTGCGCGGGTCTCGACCTGCTCACCACCGACCCCGCGCTACCCACCGAACTGCTGCCCGCCGACTGGGCGATCGACGCACTGCGCGAGACGACGACGGCCTATCTCGGCTGGTTCCAGGAACTGAGCCGCGATACCGAGGACTGACAACGACCGCACCGGCGAGGTCTTCGTGCTCTGCCACGACGGCATTGGTGATGCCGCACAAGTCCGGGCCGGTCGGCCTGTGAATACGGCAACGCAGGCCGAGAATGCCCATGAGCGCATCGCGGGAAAGAGGCACCCATGGCAGACAAGCAGGTACCGACCGGACGGCTGTCACGCAGCGCACGGCTCGGCCGGTTGGCCGCGGGACAGGCGGCCCGCGGACTCGGTACCAGGCTGGCGATGATCGGGCGAACCGAACAGGCGCGCCGCACACTCGCCGAACGCTCGACACTGCAAGCCGCACAGCAGATCGTCACCGTGCTCGGTGGGATGAAGGGCGCGGCCATGAAATTGGGGCAGATGGCCTCGGTGCTGGATCTGGACATGATCCCGGAGGAGCACCGCGAGATGTTCCGCACGAAACTGGCGAAGCTGCGCGACAGCGCACCCGAAGTGCCGTTCGCGCAGATGCGCGCGGTGATCGAACAGGATCTCGGGCGCATGAGCCGGGTGTTCGGCGACTTCGACCCGGAACCGGTGGCGGCGGCCTCGATCGGCCAGGTGTATCGCGCCCGGTTGCGCGACGGGCGGGTGGTCGCGGTGAAGGTGAAGTATCCCGGCGTGGATCGGGCGGTGCACGCCGACATGCGCAATCTCGAATTCTTCAGTGGCCTGTGGAAATCGTTTCTGCCCTCGGCGGCCGATACCGAGGTGCTCGCCGAGATCTCCGGCAATATCGTCGCCGAACTGGACTACCGGCGCGAAGCGGCCAACCAGCATCGGGTCGCCGCACGCTACCGAGGCCACCCGTTCATCCTGGTCCCCGATGCCGTCGGGGAGTTCTGCGCCGACAACGTACTGGTCACCGAATTCGTCGAAGGCATCTCGTTCGACGACATCCGCCGCCTGCCCGCCGCGCGCCGCGATCACATCGGTGAGCTGGTGTACCGCTTCTACATCACCGGCATGTTCCGCGACGGCGAGTACTGCGCCGACCCGCATCCGGGCAATGTGCTGCTCGCCGACGACGGCCGGGTCGGTTTCGTCGATTTCGGGCTGTACAACACGATCGAGCGCGCCGACCTGGATTTCGAACGGCAGGTGATCCGCGCGGCCCACCGCTTCGACAGTGACGAGGTGTTCCGCCGCTGGTTCGAGCGCGGCATCATCACCCCCGACTCACCGGTGACGCCCCGGTCGGTGCTCGAATACGTGTGGGCCGCCTCGGGCTGGCATCTGCTCGACGAGGAGATCACCCTCACCCCGGAGATCGCCACCAGCGCGGTCGTGCTCGCCACCGACCCGCGTGCGGCGCAGCGGCGCGAGGTCCGCCACCTGCTGCTGCCGCCCGAGCACGTCTTCTCCCGCCGCGCCGACCTTTTCACCCTCACCGCGCTCGGCCAGCTCGAGGCGACCCGGAACTGGCACGACCTGGCCCGCGAATGGCTCTACGACGAACCGCCGGTGACCGAGATCGGCCGGGAGATCGAGGCCTGGCGGCACACGGTCACCAATGCCTGAGGTGTTTCGTGAACTACCACAGTGCGGATGGGATTCCGGCACAAAAAGCGGAACATAGGCCGTACCGGGTGCGGGGCGCGCGCCTACGTTCGCTCGATGTTCCCGGCACGGCTCGGCGTTCGCACCAGAATTCTCGCGATCGCGCTCATTCCCAGTCTCACCCTGCTCGGTCTCGGCATGTTCACCGCGGGCGACCTGGTGCGCGACAGCGCTCAGGTCCGGCAGTGGATCGACGACCTGGAGCAGATCCGGCCCGCCGCATCCGAACTCGGCGCCGCCGCCCAGGTCGAGCGGATGCTCTCGCTGCGCAAGCTCACCACCGGCGAGATCGTGCCGGAGCTGGTCTCGGCGCGGGCGCGGGTCGACCGCGGGTTCGAGGCACTGGTGCGCGCGGATGCGCGCAGGCACGAACCGTCACCGTACATCCCGGCCGCGCACGCGAAGTTCCAGGAGACCATCACGAAGGTGCGGGCCGGTATCGATGGGCGCGCGCTCAGCCCGGTCGAGGTGTACCAGTACTTCAACGGCCCGTTCGCGTTGTTCCACACCGGTTTCCGGCGCGCACAGCAGGTGGCGCCGGACCCGCTGTTCGCCACGCGGATCGCCGAGGCCGTGCGGTTGCTCGCCGCGACCGAGGCGATGTCGCGAGGCAATGCGATCGGAGTCGCGCTCTGGGGTTCGGACGGGCGGGCATTCCCGCTCGAGGACTTCACCACCCAGGTGGGCTTCTACAAGGCCGAGATCACCAACCTGATCGCCGAATTCGGCGAGCCACGCAACCGGCTGCTCGCCGAGATCGTGGCTTCCGGGGCGTGGCAACAGATTTCGACGATGGAGGCGGCGCTCGCCGAACGGCTCGCGTCCCACGAGCGGACCCGGACACCGGACCTGCCGCTCTCGCTGCAACAGTGGCAGGATGCCGCCGCCGAGGTGAATACGAAACTCTTCGCCGCCTACTCCGAACATCTCGACCGCGCCCGTGGCAGTGCCATCGAGGCCGCCCGACGCACCGAACGGTCCGCGTGGGTGGCGGGGGCCGTCGTGCTGGTGGGCAGTGTGGTCGCCATGCTGATCGCGGTGGTACTGGCCGACCGCATCATCCGCAGATTGCGGCGGCTGCGCGACGCCACGCTCGAGGTGGCCGACACCGAACTGCCCAAGGCCATCCGGCGGGCGAAAGCCGGAGAGCGCACCGAACTCGCCCCGATCCTCGACTTCGGCACCGACGAGATCGGTGAAGTCGCAACCGCTTTCGAACAGGCGGCGACCGTAGCGGTCGGGGCGGCGGTCGAGGAGGCACGCACCAGGGAGGGGGTGCGCTCGGTATTCGTCAATATCGCCCATCGCAGTCAGGTGGTGGTACACCGCCAGCTCGAGATCCTCGACGAGGCCGAAAGCAAGCAACAGGACCCGGCCCTGCTCGAGGTGTACTTTCAGCTCGATCACCTGGCGACCCGCGCACGACGCAATGCCGAGAATCTGCTGATCCTCGGTGGCAGCAGGCCCGGGCGGCGGTGGAGCACACCGGTGCCGCTGGTGGACGTGCTGCGCAGCGCGGTGGGTGAGACGAAAGAGTATGTGCGCGTGCGGGTCGGCGGCGTGCCCGACGCGCGGCTGTACGGAGCGGCGGTGGCCGACCTGATCCACCTGATCGCCGAATTCGTCGACAACGCCACCGCCTTCTCCCCGCCCGCGACGATGGTCGAGGTGAGCGCGGGTGTCGTCGGCAAGGGCCTGGCGGTCGAGGTCGCCGATCAGGGGATCGGCCTCACCGAAGCCGAATTCGAGCGGTACAACTCCCTGCTCGCCGCTCCACCGGATTTCGGGTTCGCGGCACTGTCGCACGATTCGCGCATGGGTTTGTTCGTGGTGGCCCAGCTCGCGAGCACCCACGCGGTGTCGGTGCGGTTGGCCGAGTCACCGTACGGCGGAGTGCGCGCCATCGTGGTCATTCCCGGCACCCTCATCGACGGCCCCGAAGCCGCGGTCGCCGGCGAACGGAAGGTCTCCCGGTGAACCCCGTCGATTCGTGGGCGGAGCCGAATACGCACCCCGTTGCGCAGAGATACGCAGTTCTACCGATGTCCCGGCGTGCTCCACCCGGCACGCTCGACGAATGCCACATCGGACACCCTCCGGAACCGCCGTCCTGAGCAGATCGGCACCGGCGCACACCGCGGCGGAATCGACGATCGACCGCCTGGTACGGACGGCCTTCACCGATGGCCGCACAGGACGGAATATGTTGCGCCCACAGCAGATCCGGAACATCGGGCTGGTGTGCCTCGATCTGATCGCGGCCACGAGCTCCGGATCGGCCACGACCGTCCCACTCGCTCGCCTCGAACACTCCACCGTCGAATGGGCACGCGACGGCATCGGGGTGGAGGCGATCCTGCACGCCGTGCACCGCTGTGCGCGCATCGCCGTCGATCTGACCGGAGCGCAGGTCGACGTGGTCGACCTGCTCGAGCACACCGCCACGACGGTCGCGAGCGCCTACGTGCGGTACACCCTGGAACTGGCGGGCCGCTCCGAACACGCCAAAGACGCACTGGCCAACCAGGTCATCGCGGGTACCCACTCGCGTGCCGTGGCCCGCGACTGCGGCGTCGAACTGGCCGACGAGTACTGGGTGCTGGCGCTGAGTATCGCGGGCGAACCGACGGACGGGCCCGCCGACGGGGTCGACGAGCGGGTGCGCGCCCGGCGCGCCATCACCCGCATGCGCGCCGAACTCGACCGCCGATGCGACGGTGAGTGCCTGGTCGCGCTGTCCACGCGTGGGGGCACCGCCTTGGTGCCGGGCCACATCGACGCCGACATCGACGTCGTGGCGGCCGCGCTCACCCGCGCCGCCGGTCGTCAGGTCACCGTGGCGGTCGTGCTGTCCGACCTCGACGAGGTTGCCGACGCGACCGAGTGCGCGCACGAACTGCTCGAGATCGTCCGGCGGCTCGGCCGCAGGGGCGGCGTGCACCGGTTCAGCGACTACGCGCTCGAATACCAGCTCACCCGGCCCGGTCCGGCCCGCGACCACCTCGCGACCGTGCTCGAGCCGCTGACCGGACACCCCGAACTCCTCGAAACGCTGCGCTGCCACGTCGCCAACAACCTGAACCGGCGCCGCACCGCAACCATGCTGCACCTGCACACCAACTCGATCGACTACCGCATCAAGCGCATCGCCGAACTCACCGGCTACGACGCCACCCGGTGCGCCGATCTGTGGTACCTGCGCTCCGCGCTCGTGGTGTCGGGGTTGCACGATCCGGCCGCGTAGTACCGCGGCACCGTAGGAAAGGACAACGATGTTTTTCCGATGCACAACCCTGGCGGCGGTCGCGGTGACCGGCCTGCTGGCGGCCGCGCCCGCTGTGGCGAGCCCTCCGTCGGCCGGGTCGGCCGGTTCGTCACAGGTGGCCGACCCGGTGGGCGCCGTGACGGTCGACAAGTGGGCCGACCACACGGTGTACCGTCCCGCCGATCTCGGCACGACCCGCCATCCGGTGGTGCTCTGGGGCACCGGCGCCGGGCCGGGCGTCTACGCCGACACGCTGCTGAAACCCTGGGCCGCAGCGGGTTTCATCGTCGTCGCCGCGAACACCACGATGGCGAACTCGGGCGCGGAGATGCTGGCCGGCGGACGGGAACTGCTGCGGCGCAACGACACACCGGGCAACGCGTACACGGGCAAGGTGGCCACCGACCAGGTGGCGGCCGCGGGTCATTCCCAGGGCGGCGCGGGCGCGATCAACGCGGGCGCCGACACGATGGTGCGCACCGTGCTCGCCCTGCAACCCGGCCCGCTGGCGGCTCCGGGGAAGATGGTCGGGCCCGCGCTGTTCCTGGCCGGAGAGGCCGACCGTATCGTCGACGCCGACGGCATCGTCATGCCCCTGTTCGAGAAGGCCGACCAGGTACCCGCGATCTTCGCCGAACTCGGTGGTGCCGGCCACCTGGTCTGGGGACGATACGCCGAGGTGATGGCCGACTGGCTGAAGTACCAACTGCTCGGTGACACCGCCGCGAAGGCCCGGTTCCTCGGTGCCGACTGCGGCCTGTGCACCGACGCCGCGTGGACGAGGGTTCTGCACAACGCGAAGGCGCAAGCGCTGAGCTGAGTGCGGACATCGGTGAATTCGTGCCGCTCCCGGGACGACGGCTGAGTACGATCGCCGAAACCGATCACACTCGTGAGCCGGATCGACAGCACGTGTCGTCCGGTACGACCCGGAACGGCAGATGGTTCGAAGCACGCTCGACCCGGCGGCGACCAGCTACCTCGGCCGCGATGCCGAGGTAGCCGCGGTGCGTGCCCTGCTCGACGACGGCTGCCTGGTCTCCATCACCGGCCAGGGCGGACTCGGCAAGACCCGCCTGGCCCGCAAGGTCGCCGGGCAGCTCGCCGCCGATTACGACGACGGTGTCTACTTCGTGGAACTGTCCGGGCTGCGCCACGACGACGAGGTCGGCACAGCGGTGGCGGCCGCACTCAGGTTGCGGATCAAGACCGGCGAGTCGGCGACCGAACGGGTACTCGACCATCTGGTTCGCCGGGCACCGCTGCTGGTCCTCGACAACTGCGAACATCTGCTCGACGGCTGCGCCGACCTCGTCATCCAGGTGCTCGCGACCTGCCCCGGGGTGACCCTGCTCGTCACCAGCAGGCAGACACTCAGCGTGGCGGGCGAGCAGGTCTACCGGCTGCCGCCGCTGCCCGTGCCGCCACCGGGGCTCGACGATCCCGCCCGGATCGCCGCGTACCCGGCGGCGGCCCTGCTGGTTGACCGGGCCAGAGCGGTGCGCGCCGATTTCCGGATCACCGAGTCGAACGCCGCCGACATCGCCCACCTGTGCCGACTGCTCGACGGGATCCCCCTGGCCATCGAACTGGCGGCGGCCCGGCATCGCTCGCTCTCGCCCGCGCAGGTCATCGCCCGCTGGTCGTGTGGGTTGACGCTGCCGACGGCCTGGACACACGGGATGCCCGACCGGCACCAGACGCTGCGCAACACGGTCGACTGGAGCTACCGGTTGTGCACCGACGACGAGAAGCAGGTGTGGGCGCGGCTGTCGATCTTCCAGGACTGGTTCGAGCTGGAAGCCGCCGAATACGTCTGCGCCGACACGCGTTCGGCCGCGCCCGTGGTTTCCGTCGTCGATTCGCTGGTCGACAAGTCGATCCTGGAACGGCGCGGCGACGACATCACGCACTACCGTCTGCTGCGGCCGGTGCGCGAGTTCGGCGCCGAGAAGCTGACCGAGGAAGGTACGACCGAGGTCGTCGCCCGTCGGCACCGGGACTGGTTCCGGGACGTGATCCTGCTGGCCGACCGGGAATTCTTCAGCAAGAAGCAGTACGAACACGTGCGTCGGTTGCAGGTCTGCCAACTCGATCTGCGATTGGCGCTGGAATGGTCGCTCGAGACGCCGGGCGAGGCCGAGACCGCGCTCGAGATGGCGGCCTGCCTGGACGAGTTCTGGCGGATGGCGGGCTCGGATCAGCTCGTGAAGGTCTGGTTGCAGCGTGCGTTGCACGCGGCGCCGCATTCGCCGCACGCGGGACGCGGCTGGGCGGTGCTCGCCCTGCATTCGATCTGGATGACCGACCGCGACAGCGCCTATCGCGAACTCGATCAGGCCGATCGGGAGGCGGCGCGCTCCGGCGATCCGGTCGTGATCGCCCTCGCGAAGGCCGCCCGGTCCGCCGCGGCCAAGATCGACCTGGACAACGAGCAGGCGGCCGCCCTCGCCTCGGAGGCCACTCACACCCTGCGCAGCCACGGACACCTGCGTGAGTCGATGGGGGCGTGGAACATCTACGCGCTGGCGACTGCCGCCGCCGACCCCGCCGGTCGCCTCCAGGAGCTACGCGAGGCAGTGCGGCTCTGCGAGGAGCACGGCGATTACTACTATCGCGGGCTCTACCTGTTCGCCATTTCGCTGATCGAGGTGATGCTCGGCAATCCCGACGCGGCCGAGCGAGCCGGCCACACCGCCCTGCGGATCTCGCGCCGGTGGGGCAGCAGATTCGGCGACGCCTATCACGTGGAAACGCTGGCGTGGGTGGCCTCGGCACGCAATCAGCATCTGCGCGCCGCCACCCTGTTCGGTGTCGCCGCGGCCGCGTGGGAGCAGTTGGGTTCCGACCCCGACGTCATCCTCGTGCGCCCGCACACCCTCTTTCGCGACGCGTCGATCCGGGCACTCGGCGACGACCGTTTCGAAACCGCGTTCCTGGCCGGGCAGGCCATGCCGGTCGCCGATGCCTTCGAGTTCGCGCTGACCCCGCACCGTGAACCCGCGACTCGGCATCCTGTCGACATCGCGCCGCTGACCCCGCGTGAGTACGAGGTGGCGACCCTGATCGCCGCCGGGCTGACGAACAAGGAGATCGCCGCCCGGCTCGTCATCGCACCCCGCACCGCCGACACGCACGTGGGCAACATTCTCACCAAGCTCGGCTCGTCGAACCGAGCCCAGATCGCCACCTGGGTCGCCACCCGCGGCGCCGACGCCGACTGAGGTCCCCTACTTCCGGAAGACCTCTGACAGCAGGGCAGACAGCGTCCGGCGTTGTTCCGCGTCGAGCCGCTCGAGACCAGCCCGCGTGAGGTGCATCTTCGCGCGGATCGCGTCGGTGACCTGCTCGCCCTCCGGGGTGATGACGAGGTGGGTGACGCGCCGATCGGCGGCGTTGGTCTCCCGGCGCACGAGCCCACGCTTCTCGAGCCGGTTGATGATGCCGGTGATGTTGGAGGCATCGCAGTACATGGTCTCGGCCAGCCTTCGCATGGCGATGGGCCCACGGCGCAGCACGGTGAGGGTCTTGGCCTGGATGGCGGTGAGCTGCTCGCTGGCCGCGGCTGCGGTGAAGTCTCCGTAATACGCGCCGAGCGACACCGACAACAGCTCCATGAGCTGGTCGGGGTCGTCGCGGGAAACGTCTGACATAAGTCGAGCCTAGCGCCAGAAACTTGACGACCTCAAATATCTCCGCCTACGGTGGCGACATTGCTTGAAGTTCTCAACCTTCGACCTTCTCAAGTAAGCAGGAGCATTCATGACCGTCACCGCGTCCGACGCCGCCCGTGCGACGCAGGCCCTGTCACGACCCGTCACCCTGAACGGCCTGACCGTCCCCAACCGGATCGCCATGGCCCCGATGACCCGGATGTTCTCCCCCGGCGGCATCCCCGGCGACGACGTGGCCTCCTACTACGCTCGCCGGGCCGCGGCAGGGGTCGGCCTGATCGTCACCGAAGGCACCTACGTCGGTCACGAGTCGGCCGGACAGAGCGATCGCGTCCCGCGCTTCCACGGCGAGGCCCAGCTGGCCGGATGGGCGAAGGTCGCCGCCGACGTGCACGCGGCAGGCGGCACCATCGTCCCGCAGCTGTGGCATATCGGCATGGTGCGCAACCACGGTGAAGCGCCCTACCCCGACGCCCCGGCCATGGGCCCCTCCGGCATTCGCGTCGACGGCACCGAGGGCGCGGGCCACGCCATGACCCAGCGCGACCTCGACAACGTGATCGCCGCGTTCGCCGACGCCGCCGCGGCCGCCGAACGCCTCGGATTCGACGGGGTGGAACTCCACGGCGCCCACGGCTATCTCCTCGACCAGTTCCTGTGGTCACGCACGAATCGCCGCACCGACGCCTACGGCGGAGACGCGGTGGCCAGGACCAGGTTCGTCGCCGAGGTCGTCCGGGCCGTGCGCGCTGTCGTCTCGCCGACCTTCCCGGTGATCCTGCGCTATTCGCAGTGGAAGCAGGACGCCTACGACGGGCGCCTGGCGCAGACACCCCAGGAGCTGGAGGCGATCCTCGCCCCGCTCACCGAGGCAGGCGTCGATGTCTTCCACGCCTCGACCCGCCGCTACTGGCTCCCCGAATTCGACGGCTCCGACCTGAATCTGGCCGGTTGGACCAAGAAGCTCACCGGCAAGCCGGTGATCACCGTCGGCTCGGTCGGCCTCGACGGCGACTTCCTGAACGCCTTCCGTGGGCACGGCGCCGAACTGGGCAGCCTCGACAATCTGCTCGAACGAATGGAACGCGACGAGGTCGACATGGTCGCCGTCGGACGTGCGCTGCTCCAGGATCCCGAGTGGGCCCGCAAGGTCCTCGACGGACGCTTCGACGAGCTGAAGCCCTTCGACCCCGCCGCCCAGCAGACCCTCAGCTGAGCGGTCACAGCACCTGCGCCAGGTAGGGGGCGGTTCGGCTGTCCGGCGCGGCCGCGACGTGCTCCGGGGTGCCCTCGGCGACGACCCGGCCGCCGCGGGCGCCGCCGTCGGGGCCCATGTCGATCACGTGATCGGACTGTGCGACCACGATCATGTCGTGTTCGGCGACTACCACGGTCGCGCCGGAGTCGACGAGCGAATCGAGTTGGGCGAGCAGCACTTCGGTGTCGGCGGGGTGCAGCCCGGTGGTCGGCTCGTCCAGCAGGTACAGCGTGCCCGCGCGCCGGGTGCGTTGCAGCTCGGTCGCCAGCTTCACCCGCTGGGCTTCGCCACCGGACAGTTCGGTGGCGGGCTGGCCGAGCCGCAGGTAGCCGAGCCCGACATCGAGGAGCGTGTGCAGCGCGCGGTGCACCGCGGGCACGTCGGCGAAGAACGGCTCGGCCTGCTCGACGGTCATGTCGAGCACTCCGGCGATCGTCGTGTCGCGGTAGGTGATCTCGAGGGTTTCGGGGTTGTAGCGGGCGCCGTGGCAGTCCGGGCACGGGGTGTAGGTGCTGGGCAGGAAGAGCAGTTCCACGGTGATGTATCCCTCGCCCTGACAGGTGGGGCAGCGTCCTTCGGCGACGTTGAAGGAGAAGCGGCCGATGCCGTAACCACGTGCTCGCGCCGCAGGCGTATCGGCGAAGAGGGCCCGGACAGTGTCGAACAGACCGGTGTAGGTGGCCAGGTTCGAACGCGGGGTGCGCCCGATCGGCGCCTGATCCACCTCGACCATCCGGTTGACGGCCGAGTCTGCTTCGGCACCCGCCGAAATCGCCCGCAGCAGACTGGTTTTGCCCGCACCCGACACCCCCGTCACGGCGGTGAAGACCCCGAGCGGCAGGTCGACATCGACACCGCGCACGTTGTTGATCTCGATCCCACGCAACTCCAGCGTGCCACTGCGCACGCGCGGCACCCGCGGTTCACGCGACACCTCGTCGAACAGGTAGCGCCGGGTCACCGAATCGGGCACCGCGCGCAGACCGGCCACCTCCCCGCTGTAGAGCACCTGTCCCCCGTTGACGCCGGCCCCCGGACCGACATCCACCACCCAGTCCGCGTGGCGCACCACATCCATGTCGTGTTCGACGAGAAGGACACTGTTGCCGGACTTTTCGAGTCTGCGCAGGACCGTGGTGAGAGCGGCGGTGTCGGCGGGGTGCAACCCGGCCGAGGGTTCGTCCAGCACATAGACGACGCCGAACAGCCCCGACCGCAACTGCCCTGCCAACCGCAGGCGCTGCAGTTCGCCACCCGAGAGGGTGGGACTTTCCCGGTCGATGCCGAGGTAGCCGAGGCCGAGTTCGATCAACACGTCCAGCCGGGAGGTGAGGTCCTGGGTGAGTACGGCCACCGCGCCGGTGCCGGTGGTGTAGGGCCGGAGTACCTCGGCCAGTTCGTGCAACGGCAATTCACCGAGTTCGGCGATGTTGTAACCGGCGAAGGTCACCGCAAGCGATTCGGGCTTGAGCCGGTGTCCGTGGCACAACGGGCACACGGTGGTGTGCAGGAATTCAGCGGCCTTGGCCCGGGTCTTGTCGCTCTTGGATTCGGCGTGCGCTTTGAGCAGCAGCCGACGGGCGCTGCTGAAGGTGCCCTGGTAGGGGCGGTGGATACGGTGGGCCTCACGCTCTGGATGCACGGTGACGACGGGCTGTTCGTCGCTGAACAGGATCCACTCACGGTCGGCCGCATCGAGTTCGCGCCAGGGGCGGTCGATGTCGTAACCGAGCGCGGCGACCACATCGCGCAGATTCTTGCCCTGCCAGGCGCCGGGCCACGACGCGATCGCCCCCTCCCTGATGCTCAGCGACGGGTCGGGCACCATCGATTCCTCGGTGGCTTCGTGGATCACGCCCTGCCCGTGGCAGCGCGGACACGCGCCCTCGACGGTGTTGGGCGAGAAGGCATCCGAGTACAGTCGATTGGTTCCCGCCGGATAGTGCCCGGGCCCGGTCCGCGCGGGCCCCTCCGGGTAGTCGCCTTCGCGCGACATCAACAGCCGCAGCGTGTTCGACAGGGCGCTCACCGTGCCGACGGTGGACCGGGACGACGGCGTGGACCGGCGCTGGGCCAGCGCCACCGTCGGCGGCATCCCCGAAACCTCGTCCACGTCGGGCGCTTCGACCTGATTCAGCAACCGACGGGCATACGGTGCGACCGACTCCAGGTACCGGCGCTGCGATTCGGCATAGAGCGTCCCGAAGGCCAGCGAGGACTTCCCCGAGCCCGACACACCGGTGAACGCGACCAAGGCATTACGCGGCAGGTCGACATCGACATCGCGCAGATTGTGGACCCGGGCGCCACGCACCCGAACCGAAGAATCGATCTCACGCGAATCCACAGCTATCGACCCTACTCCCTGCGATGCGGTGCTACCCGCCGTTGGCGGGTAGCCGAGCCCTGCTGTCTCATCGCCCTTCTCGTCACGGCCCCCGCCGCACGACCGACAGCGCCTCGGCGCGGGAGACGATCATCGGCAGCGAACGCAACCACCAGGTGGCACCCGCGCGTTCGTAGGCATCGCGGTTCTCGTTCGCGGCCACCGCCACGTCGAAGCCGGTCAAGTCGCCGCGGTGTTCGGCGATGATGTCCAGCATGTCGGCCAGTTGCGCCGGGCTCGCCTCCGGGCACAGACCGTCGTATCTCGCGGCGCGACGCAGGGGCGCTTGTCGCACCGACTGCGCGGCCACCCAGATCGGTATGCGGGGCTGTTGCACCGGTCGCGGCAGGAACTGCAGGCCGTCCACCTCGTAGGCGGGTCCGTGGTGGTGCACGGGCTCCCCGGACCACAGCGCGGTGATCACCGCGAGCGATTCGTCGAGCAACCGCGCGCGTTCACGTGCGCCACCGACCTCACCGAGACGGGAGAATTCGCCGGTCGCGTCGGAGCCGAGTCCGACCCCGAGCACCAGTCGACCACCGCTGAGCAAGTCGAGTGCGACGCTCTCTCGGGCGACATCGTGGGGTCGCCTGCGCGAGAGCGGCGTGACCCTTGGCCCGAACACCACCCTGGTCGTCGCGGCCGCGACGGCGGCCAGACCGATCCAGCAGTCGCCCACGGCGAGGTCGGGTTCATCGGCCCGCGCCACGTGGTCCCAGACGAAGACGCCGTCGAATCCCGCCGACTCCGCTTCGGCAGCGATTTCCGCCAGCACCCGCGGATCGGCGAGCTCACCGAACGGCGGCAGGTACACCCCATGGCGCAGCACCATATCCGCAGCATAGAGCGCCGGATCCGGTTCCGCCCCGACTCGCCGACAGATCTGGTGCAGCCGCGATCCCGTCCTGGGGATGCCACCCCCCGCTATACAGTGACCGGCAGCTTCCGCCTACATCGTCCGGCGAAAGAGAGCACATGACGAAGCCTCGGAATGTTCGCGTGCGCAGGATCTACGAAGACCCCGAACCGGCCGACGGTCGACGCGTTCTCGTCGACATGAGCGAGGCGACGGTACTCGCCGACATTCTCGACGGGAAGCAGACCACGTAACCGGTGTCCGGGGACGATAAGTCACGGTTGTCGACCGATCGGAGAGGCGACTTTGACGCGGATCGCCCGGCACCCTTGACTGTCGGTGAGCAGTGCCTGCGATCCGACCAGAGAAGCGGAGAACACAGTGGGACGAGTGACCGTGCGACGACCTGTGCTGCGCATCAGGGACGGCGTCCACAGCGAACGTCCCGACACCCTGGTGAGCGAGGAACCCCTCGAGATCCGGGTGGGCGGCCGCCCGCTGACCGTGACCATGCGGACGCCGGGAAACGATTTCGACCTCGCGGCAGGCTTTCTGGTGAGCGAGGGGGTCGTTCGATCGCCGGATCAGATCGCCGGAATCCGCTACTGCGCGGGCGCGACCGCCGAGGGCACCAACACCTACAACATCGTCGACGTGGTCCTGGCACCCGGTGTCGCCGCCCCTGACCCGTCGCTGGAACGCAACTTCTACACCACGTCCTCCTGCGGACTGTGCGGCAAAGCCAGCCTGGATGCGGTGCGCACCGCTGCGACCTGGTCGGTGGCAGACGATCCCGTGCGCTGCCCGCCCGAACTCCTGGCGACCCTGCCGGACCGGCTTCGCGACGCGCAGAAGGTGTTCGACACCACCGGCGGATTGCACGCGGCCGGACTGTTCACCGCCGACGGATCGATGCTGTACCTGCGTGAGGACGTCGGCAGACACAACGCGGTCGACAAGGTGATCGGCGCCGCCGTGCGGGCCGCACTGCTGCCGTTGCGCGAAACCGTTCTGATGGTGAGCGGACGGGCATCCTTCGAACTGGTACAGAAGGCGCTCATGGCGGGCATTCCGGTATTGGCGGCGGTATCCGCACCGTCGTCGCTGGCGGTTGACCTCGCTGCCGACAACGGGTTGACCCTGGTCGGGTTCCTGCGCGGCGATTCGATGAACGTCTACGCCGGTGCGCAGCGATTGGCGACGGACCACCGCCATCGGATGCTCATTCGCTGACGATGCCCGCGACCAGGTTGATCGTCGTCGCGAGGATGACGGTGCCGAAGGCGTAGGACAGCAGACAGTGCCGGAGCACGATGGAGCGGATCCCTGCCTTCGTGACGTTGGTGTCGGAGACCTGATAGGTCATGCCGAGGTTGTAACTGAAATAGAAGAAGTCCCGGTAGGCAGGCGGTGCGTCGGAATTGAAATCGATTCCGCCCGTTGGCGTTTCGTAGTAGAGATATGCATAGCGGGCGACGTACATCAGGTGCACGGCCGCCCATGCCGCGAACACTCCGCCCAGGGCCGTCGCGGCCGCGATATGGCCTTGCGCGGATCTGCCGAGCACGAGGATGAGGACGATGGCGACGAGCCCGCTGAGCGCGGCGACGACGACCGACGTCTCCTCGATCAACGGCTGGAAGTCCTCGCGCCGGGCATTGGATCTGGTCCGCTCGGCATCCATCGGCCAGAGCACGAACCAGCCGGCCACGACGAAAATCGTCGCGGCAGTGGCGATACCGGTCAGCACACCGAGTGCCGGTCCGCTGCCGATACCGACGGCCGCTCCCGCCGCGGCACCGAGCACGACAGAACCGAGCAGGCGGGTGACCGCCGACAACAGCAACGGACTGCTCATGGCGGTGCAGCGTACCCAACGGTCCTCGACGATCGCGTGATCGTCGGTCAGCCCGGTGCGGGCTCGCCGAGCACAGCGTCCAGGTCGGCGGCGCCAGCGGTCGTGACCAGCGCCCTGGCCAGTACCGAGCCGGGCTCCCCCGCCGCCGTGACCAGCACGATCTCGGCGGAGACGACCGGGTCGGCGAGAGCGAGTGCCCGAACTCCGGCGGGCGCGGGCAAGGTTCGCAGCCAGGGCTGCGGCACGACACACGCCCAGCGACCGGTGCTCACATGCGCGAGCAACGCGACCACGGAATCGGTCTCGACCTGCGGCGTAGCGCGCAGTCCGTGCCCGGCGAGCGCCTCGTCGAGGAGCTGTCGTCCCCGCATTTCCTTGTGCAGCAGGCACATCGGCATTTCCAGCGCCTCGGCCCAGGCGATCGTTCCGGTGCGTCCCGCCAGGAGTTCGGTGCCTGCGAGCAGCACGTGCCGTTCGGTGTAGAGCGGGGTGCGGGTGAGCCCGCCGGTTTCGATCCCTTGCGCGTAGATGATGCCCGCGTCGAGTTCGTACCGGCGGATGCGCTCGACGATGTCGAGTGAGCGCAGTTTGGTTTCCAGCCGCACCCGAACCAGCGGATGTTCGACACAGAACGGGTCGGTGAGCAGGGCGACGGTGCTCGATGCCGCCGGAATCACGCCGATCCGCAGTTCCCCGGTCAAACCGGTTTGCAGGGCGGCGACTTCGTGTTCGAGCGCGTCGCGGTCGGCCAGGATCCGCCGGGCCCACAGGACCAGCCGCTCCCCTTCCGGGGTGAGCCCCTCGAAGGTATGTCCCCGCCGGACCAGCGGCACGCCGAGCTCGTGCTCGAGTTTGCGCAGCGCTTCGGACAGCGCGGGTTGGGATACGTAGCAGGACTTGGCCGCACGGGCGAAGTGACGTTCCCTGGCGAGCGCCACGAAGTATTCGAGCTGACGGAAGAGCACGTCTGCCTAGTTGTCTCGGGCGTCGGCCGCCGCATTACGCGCCGGGGCGATCTCGAGCGCGTTGTCCGGGTACGGTCCCATGACGACAGTATGCGGGGCCGGATCCCGGATCAGCAATGCGACAGCTAATCCCACGGCCACGCCGATCACCGTGTCGAGACCGCGCTCGGTGAGCATGGTGAGCGGATCGGTCGGGTCGGCGAGCTCGGTCATCGCCATGATCAGCGGGGTGAAGAAGCCGAGCGCCAGCGCGTAGTGGCGGGCCATGAACAGCTCGGTCGGATACAGCAGCGCGATGATCGCGAGCCCGAGCACCGCCGGGCTCGGTCCCGGGATCAGCAGCGGTGTCGCCACGAGCAGGCCGAGGAAGGTGCCGATCACCCGGTGCATCCCCCGGGTCATCCGGTCGCGCGAGGTCGCCGCCGCCAACGGCACGGCCGCACCGGCCATGGCCCAGTTGGCATGCCCGACACCGAGCAGCAGACCGATGCCGCCGGACACCGAGATCGCCAGTGCGTAGCGGCCCGCCTGGGTCGTCGAGTCGATGCCACGGCGGTGGGGTGGACACCGGGTCGGCACGTCGGTGGCCGTACCGCGCCGCACCCTGCGGGTGGATTCCAGGTATCCGACGGCGACGCACAGGATCGCGGTGCCGGCGCAGACCAGCAGCGCGGTGACCGGATGACGCTGGGTGTCGGCCACCATCGCGATCGCGCCGAAAGCGAAGATCCCGAAGAACGGGCCCTCCGGTCGCAACCCGAGCCGGTCGGTGACCGGCGAAGCCACCGCGGCGAACACGGCGACGGCCGCGACCAGCACCGCGGGCGGAGCGTGCAGCCGACCGAGCAGAATGCCCGCCCCCACCGCGCCGACCAGCATCACGGCGGCCTCGCACTGGTGGGCGAGTCGTTGCCGCGGCGCTTCGGCGAACCCGTACATGCCGGTGAAGGAACCGAATACCGCGTAGATGAGCAGGTCGGTGCGTCCGGCGGCGACGAGCATCAGGCCGGGGATGGCCAAGCCGACGAAGACGCGGGCGGCGGGCAGATGATCGATCTCGGTGACGAATCGCCGAAACACCGGGCGCGCCTGGTTCAGCATGGTGCGCAAGATTCCTCCGAGGGTCGGTCGCGGGCACGCCCGTCGGACCACGGTGCATGAATCGCTCCGGGGGCGTCAACCGGCCGAAATCGGGCACATCGGGCGAATTCACGGCGTACGCGGCGACGATAAGCCACACCTATCGAGCAGTCGAAAGTCGATCTTGGCCATGGCCGCGCGCAACGGCGACGATAGTGACGGCCCGCCTACCTCGAATCGTGGCTCTCCGGGGAGAGAATTCCGGCGGACGGGAAGACCGGCTTCGCAATCGTCGAAGGGACTGTCATGACCGATGCGTTTGGAGAGTTCGACCCCGACGACGGCCCGAGCGGTGCTCGCGACCGCGCGGCGACCCCGGAATTCAAGCCGTACCATCATCCGGCCGCCGGGTGGGGCGCAGCGAAAGCGGTCACCGAATTCATGATCGGCCAGGAGAAAGAGCCGCTGCTCGGCACCCGCGCCATCATGAAGATGAATCACGAGAACGGTGGTTTCGACTGCCCGGGATGCGCGTGGCCCGATTCGATCAAGGGCATTCATCTCGACATCTGCGAGAACGGCATCAAACATGTCACGTGGGAGATGACGCACAAACGGGTGACGCGGGAATTCTTCGCCGAGCATTCGGTGGCAGAACTGTCCACCTGGAGCGACCACGACCTCGAGAATCAGGGCAGGCTCACCGAGCCGATGCGCTACGACCCGGTCACCGACCATTACGTCCCGATCAGCTGGGACGACGCGTTCGAGATGGCGGGCAAGGCCTTACGCGAACTCGACGACCCGAATCTGGCGGCCTACTACACCTCGGGCCGGCTCGGCAACGAGGCGACGTTCCTCTATCAGCTGATGGCCCGGGAGCTCGGCACGAACAATCTGCCCGACTGCTCGAACATGTGTCACGAGGCGAGTGGACGTGCGCTGCAGGCCGCGCTCGGGACCGGTAAGGGCACCTGCGATCTCGAGGACTGGGAAACCACCGACGCGCTGTTCATCCTCGGCGTCAACGCCGCCTCCAACGCACCACGCATGCTGACCGCCCTCGCCGAGGCCGACCGGCGGGGCGCGCAGATCGTGCATATCAACCCACTCGTCGAAGCCGGTGCGACCCGCACGATCATCCCGCACGAGATCCTACGGATGGCGACGTTCCGCACGACCGATACCTCGACACTGAACCTGCAGCCGCGCATCGGCGGTGACTTCGCCCTGATGCGTGGCATCGCCAAGGCCGTGTTCGAGGAATCCGAATCCGATCCCAAGGCGCTCGATCACCAGTTCATCGAGCGCCACACCCACGGCTTCGAGGAATACCGCGCCGTCGTCGAGGCCACGCCCTGGTCGACGATCGAGGAACAGTCCGGGCTCACCGAGGACGATGTCCGTAAGGCCGCGCGCGTGTACTGCGAGGCCGATCGAAGCATCATCAGCTGGTGCCTCGGGGTAACCCAGCACGAGCACGGCGTCGACACCGTTCGCGAGATCGTGAACGTGCTGCTGTTGCGCGGCAATCTGGGGCGCGAGGGTGCCGGTCCGTCGCCGGTGCGCGGGCACAGCAATGTGCAGGGCAACCGCACCTGCGGCATCGCCAACAAGCCGGCGGCACAGTTCCTCGATCGGCTCGACGCGGCCTGCGGCATCACCTCACCGCGCGCCGACGGTTACGACGTCGTCGCCACCATCGAGGCGATGCAGGCCGGGAAACTGAAGGTGTTCATGGCGATGGGCGGCAATTTCGCGCTCGCCGCACCCGACACCGCCTACACCTACGAAGCCCTGCGCAAATGCGACCTCACCATCCAGGTGAGCACCAAACTCAACCGCAGCCACCTCGTGCACGGCACCGAAGCCCTGATCCTGCCGTGCCTGGGGCGCACGGAAAAAGACATCCAGCGCGGCGGGGAACAGCGGACTTCGGTCGAGGACTCGATGGCGATGGTCCACCTGTCCAAGGGCATGAAGAAGCCTGCCTCCCGGCATCTGCTGTCCGAACCGGCCATCATCGCCGGAATCGCGAAAGCCGCGCTGCCACAGAGCAAGACGCCGTGGGACTACTATGTCGCCGACTACGACCGCATCCGCGACACCATGTCGCAGGTGCTCGACGGATTCGAGGATTTCAACCGGCGAGTGCGTCTGCCGCTCGGCTTTCGCATCAAGCAACCGGCCCGGGAACTGATCTTCCTCACGCCCTCGGGCAAAGCCGAGTTCTCCTTCGCCGATCTGCCCGACCTGACCCAGGAGCCCGGCATTCTGCGCCTGGCGACGCTGCGTTCACACGACCAGTGGAACACCACCATCTATTCCGACAACGACCGCTACCGCGGCATCAAGAATCTGCGCACCCTCGTTTTCATGAACGACGACGACATGCGCGAACGCGGCCTGTCGCAATTCGACGACGTGGATATCACCAGCATCGCCCGCGACGGCAGCACCCGGTCGGTCCACAACTACAAGGTCATCCCCTACGACATCCCCCGCGGTTGCGCAGCCGGATACATGCCCGAACTCAATGTGTTGTGCGCGATCGGCGACATCAGCACCCAAAGCGATCAGCCGATCATGAAGAACGTGAAGGTCACCATCACCCGCTCGGCCTGAAGCCCGTCACCGACGAAATTCAGCGACCGATTCGGACGATGCCGGTGGTTACTCCCTGGAGTACCTCGCCGTTGCGCAGGATCAACGGCGAGGTTTGCAGCGGGTCGGCGAGCATGGTGGGTGGCAGGTCGTTTCGGCTCACCACTGCGCCGTTCTCGGGATCGATGACGGTGAAGGAGTAGGCGTCGAGGGGTGTCGTGTTCGGTGTTCCGTCGCGGGTGACCGTGTAGATCAGTCCGTCAGCTGTCGAGATGTGCGGTACCGCTGCACTGCGCACCGTGTTCTCCCAAACCGTTCGGCAGCCGTCGCGGTCCACGTCGACGCGCGTCATGCCGCCGGTGAACGGCGCTGTTGCAGGTTGCGCCGGACCCGCTCCCTCCGGCACCGCCGGGTACGGATAACCGTAGGTGGAGGCCACGAAGACCGAGCCGCCGATGCCGATCGGCGAATTCTCGCTGCCCGCACCGCCTTCGGTGAGTACCGGCCGAGTGCAGACGAGTTCGCCACTGCCGGAACGGAATACGAGCACCTTCACCTGATCGGCGGCGTTGTCGACGATGGTGAGATAGTCGGCGCCGGTATCCGGGCCGAAATATGTCGGCGTCGACCCGGTGCCCCACGACAGCTGCCCCGGTTTGCGGGCCGGGCCCCGGTCGTAGGCCGCGCGCCACAGCCGCACCGGCTTGTCCGAAGCATCGGTGCCGAATTCGTAGAGCGCGTGCGTGGTCGCGACCGCTACCCGGCCGCTCGGCGCGGAGGAGATGCTGTTGGCCACCTTCTCCTCGGTAGGCAGAGTCAGCGTGGCGATCACGCCTGCCGCGGTGACTGTTCCGACGATGCCGTTCTCCGTCGCGAACCACACGGTGCCCGACCAGTCGGGCACCAGGCCGGTGACACCGTCGTCCGCCGGAATGGCCGTGGTCAGGTCGACGGCTTCCACCACCCGCAATTCCCATCCCCTGGCGCCGCGTTCGTGGGCGATCCGCAGGAGCATGCGGTTGCCGTCGACCACGACCAGCCGGTCGGCGTGGTCGAGATAGGCGTACACACCGCCGAGCAGTCCACCTTTGGCCAAAGTCAACTGTGCGAGCGACCCGGACATCGCCGACCCGGTATCCGGAATTCCCCCGGCGGACGGGTCGATCAAGTGCACTACCGGCGCACGATCGGCCACCGCCGTACACAGCGCCACGACGAGCCCGTCGGCGCCCTGCAGCAGGGTCGGGCAGGCCGCCCCGAGTGGGTACCCGCCGATACCTCGCGCGCCCGGCCCGGGTCCCGCGTGCGGCACCGCGTCCGACGATCCCGCGTCGCCGTGCATGGTCGCCGTACCCGTCGGTCCGAGAAACGGATTCGGCCCGGCGAGCGGCCCCCAGCCGGGCCCGGCCGTGCCGGTGCCCAAGGACAACACAGCGATCGCGCCGAGCACGAGCAGAACTGATCGGCTGGTATGACGAGCGAACATGGGGCAGATATTGCCGTATTCCGGCGAAGGGGACACACTGCCTGACACGCACCGATGAAGCACATCCCGAACATCGGTGGGCCGTAGGCTGACCGCCATGGGTGAGCCACAGCGGGTCCTCGTTCCACTCACACAGGCAGCGATCTTTCTCGTCGCCACCATCGATGAGGGCGGTGAGGCTGCGGTCCGCGAGCTCCTGGCCGAGGTCGACGACCTGCGCAAGTCGGTCGGTTTCCGCACCCCGGATCAGAACCTCAGCTGTGTCATCGGTATCGGACACCGCGCCTGGGGCCGGTTGTTCACCGGTCCCGAACCCGCCGAGCTGCACGAATTCCCCGGCTATGCCGGACCGGTGCACTCCTGCCCTGCCACCCCGGGCGACCTGCTGTTCCACATCAGGAGCGAGATGACGGGCACCTGTTACGAATTGGCGATGGCGATCGCGACCAGGCTGCGCGACGCGGCGACCGTTGTCGACGAGACATCGGGGTTCCGCTACTTCGAACAGCGCGACCTGCTCGGCTTCGTCGACGGGACCGCGAATCCGGAGGGCGGCGCGGCCGAGGCGGCAGTTCTCGTCGGCGACGAGGATCCGGCCTTCGCCGGTGGCAGTTACGTGATCGTGCAGAAATACCTGCACCCACTCGACGAATGGAATGCCCTGACGATCGAGGAGCAGGAGCTCATCATCGGGCGGACCAAACTCAGCGATTACGAATTGCCCGACGATGTGAAGCCACCCAGCTCCCATGTCACCATGAACACGATCGTCGATGCCGACGGGGTTGAGCACGATATCGTGCGCGCGAATATGCCGTTCGGCACCGTCGGAGACGGCCAACTGGGCACGTATTACATCGCCTATTGCGCCACGCCGTCCGTACCGGAGAAGATGCTCGAGCGCATGTTCCTCGGCACCGACGAAGCCCCCTACGACCGTATTCTCGACTTCTCGACCGCTGTCACCGGCAGTCTGTTCTTCGCTCCGTCCGCCGATTTCCTCGGCGATCTGCCTGATGCACCCGCATCCGTCGCCGACGAAGACGCCGATATCGACGTTCCCGAGTTCGCTCCGGTCATTGCCGCCGAGGCGGCCCCGGTGGTCTCGGACGGTTCGCTCTCCATCGGGTCCATGAAAGGGAGTAACTGAATGAACAACCTGCATCGCGAACTCGCGCCGATCACCGACGAGGCCTGGACACAGATCGAAGAAGAAGCCACCCGCACGTTCAAGCGCAATATCGCCGGACGCCGGGTCGTCGACGTGTCCGGCCCCCGAGGTGTGGCCTATTCGGCGCTCAACCGGGGCAGGCTCACCCCGGCCGACTCCCCCGACGACGGTGTGCAGGCACACCAGCGCGTGGTGCAGCCGCTCGTGGAACTGCGGGTGCCCTTCACCCTGCAACGCTCCGAACTCGACGACATCGAACGCGGCGCCCCCGACGCCGACCTCGACAACCTCAAAGACGCCGCCCAGAAAATCGCCTTCGCCGAAGACCGCGCGATCTTCGAAGGCTATGCCGCCGCGGGCATCACCGGCATCCGCGCCGCCGCCTCCAACTCCCCCGTCGCCCTGCCCGGCAATGTCGTCGACATCCCCGACGCCGTTTCCCATGCCCTCACCGAGTTGCGCCTGGCCGGCGTCCAGGGACCGTATTCGGTACTGCTCAGCGCCGACCTCTACACCAAGGTCAGCGAAACCTCCGACCACGGCCACCCCATCCGCACCCACATCGAACGCCTCATCGACGGCGAGATCATCTGGGCACCGGCCATCACCGGCGGATTCGCCCTCACCACCCGCGGCGGCGACTTCGAACTCGCCATCGGCCAAGACCTCTCCATCGGCTACCTCAGCCACGACGCCGAAACGGTGCGGCTGTACTTCCAGGAGACCTTCACCTTCCTGGTCGAGACCTCCGAAGCAGCGGTATCGCTCGGGTCCTGAACCCCGCCCGCCGAGAACACCACGTTCGACGCTCCTCTGGACAACGGCGCACAGGCGTCTGCTTCGGCGACAGTTCATAACGACGGCAGGAGACCGACGATGAGTACGCTGGCGATGAGCACCGTCGATATCTCGAGGTGGCAATTCGGTATCACCACGGTGTATCACTTCATCTTCGTACCGCTCACCATCGGTCTTGCTCCCATCGTCGCGGGAATGCAGACCGCGTGGGTCGTCACCGGCGACGAGAAATGGTATCGGCTCACCAAATTCTTCGGCAGATTGTTCCTGATCAATTTCGCGATCGGCGTGGCCACCGGCATCGTGCAGGAGTTCCAGTTCGGGATGAACTGGAGCGAGTACTCCCGTTTCGTCGGCGATATCTTCGGCGCCCCTTTGGCTTTGGAAGCATTGGTCGCCTTCTTCCTCGAATCGACCTTCATCGGACTGTGGATCTTCGGCTGGTCCCGGCTGCCCAAACTCGTTCACCTGGCCACGATCTGGCTGGTGGCCATCGGGGTGAACGCGTCGGCCTATTTCATCATCGCGGCCAACTCGTTCATGCAGCATCCGGTCGGTGCGCGATTCAATCCCGAGACCGGCCGGGCCGAACTGGACAGCATCTGGACGTTGCTCACCAACAACACGACGCTGGCGGCGTTCCCGCATGTGGTCGCCGGTGCGTTCCTCACCGCGTCGGTGTTCGTGGCCGGTATCTGCGGCTGGTTCATGGTGCGCAATATGCGCAGCGGTGACGCGGTGAAACAGTCCGAAGCCACCACGCTCTGGCGTCCCGCGGCCCGCGGTTCGCTGTATGTGGTGGCGGCGTCGATCGTGGTGGTGGCACTCACGGGCGATATCCAGGGCAAGATCATGTTCGATCAGCAGCCGATGAAGATGGCCTCGGCGGAATCGCTGTGTCACACGGCGACGGACCCGAAGTTCTCGGTGCTCACCGTCGGCACACACAACAACTGCGACAGCGTGGAGCACCTGATCGAGGTTCCGTATGTGCTGTCGTTCCTTGCCAAGGATCAGTTCACCGGCGTGACCTTGCAGGGCGTCGAGGATCTGCAACGTTCCTATGTCGAGCAATACGGGCCGGGCACTTACCGGCCGAATCTGTTCGTCACCTACTGGTCGTTCCGCACCATGGTCGGCCTGCTCGCCGGCCCGATGGTGCTGCTGCTCGCCGGTTTCTGGGCGACCCGAGGTGGTCGCGCCCCCGACCGGCGCTGGTTCGCCTGGCTGAGCCTGCTCGCCATCCCGACGCCGTTCCTGGCCAACAGTGCGGGCTGGGTGTTCACCGAGATGGGGCGCCAGCCCTGGGTGGTCGTTCCCGACCTCGCGGGCGACCTCACCATCCGCATGACCGTGGACCAGGGTGTCTCGGACCACGCACCGGGCACCGTGCTGTTCTCACTGATCGTGTTCACGGCGCTCTACGGTGCGCTCGCGGTGGTCTGGTATTACCTCATGCATCGGTACACCGTCGCGGGCCCGGCGCCGGATTCGACCACGTCGCAGCACGACGATTCCGGCCCCGACGACGGCAGCGGTGGCGGCAAACACCGCGCCGAACCTGTCGAACCGCTGTCTTTCGCCTACTAGCGCGCCGATGGTCCGACGCCCGTTCGGCGGCGTCGACGATCGTCGGCTCGGGAGCGATCGACGGTCGGAGCAGTAACGCCAGGCCCTCTGAATCCGACCGCAATGGTGTGTGGTGGGCTTTGGGCGACGGGACGGAGGGCAAGTGGCAGCCGGTCGGATGAGACGAACCGCGGTGGCAGCCGGGGCCGCGGGTGTTCTCGGGCTCCTCGGCTACTGCGGGCTCGCGGCTGCCCAGCCCACACCGTCGCCCGGGGGCCAGGTCGCCGTCGCGGGGCTCGGCCCTACGGACACCTCGCGATTTCCCGACAGCCCCGCGATCCGGTTCGTCGCCGAACCCGGAGACCACGGGAACGGCGGAGGCAACGGGAACTCGGACCCGGGAAGCGGCAACGGTAACCAGGGCAACGGCGGCGGCAACCAGGGCAACTCCGACCCTGGTAACGGTAATCAAGGCAACGAGGGCGGGAACCAAGGCAACAACGGCAACCCGGACCCCGGTAGCGGAAACGGCAATCAAGGCAACGGCGGCGGCAACCAAGGCAACAACGGCAACCCGAACCCCGGCAACGGGAACGGCAACCAAGGCAACGGCGGCGGCAACCAAGGCAACAACCCCGAGAATCCGCCTGAACCACAAGCCCCTGCCCCGCAATCCGCCCCTGCGGCCCCTGCCCCGGACGCTCCCGCACCTGCCCAGCCGGAGGCTCCTGAGCCGAACGCGGGCGAATCCGGCGGCGCTCCCGGCGCCGGCGGGCCCGGTGGTGGCGCACCAGGCGGTGGTGGCACACCACCTGCCGGATCAGGTTCCGGCGGTGACTCGGCCCCCGCACCCGCCCCCGGTGGAGCAGCCGATCCTCCCGCTGCTCCCGCACCCGGCGGCAGTCCGGCGGTCCCCGCCCACGACGTCACACCCACCAGCGACACCGGTCTCCTCCCCGACCCGAACCTTCTCTCGGTGATCGGCGGTCTGCTGGCCCTCGGGCTAGCAGGCGGCGGTTCGGCCGCGGTCAGTTTCCAGGGCGCCGCCCAGGCACAGGCACGTGTCGACGCCGCGAGAGCGGAGTTCTTCGGCTCACGTGCGTAGTACCCGGTTTCCACCCGGAATCGGGCGGGTCGTTTAGACGGTCCTTCGCGTGGAATGACCGCAAGTAGCTCGCGTGCCGGCACACCGACGCCGGCATTCCGCTGCTCAGGAGGTCACATGCCGGGTCATCGGTTGAAAGGTGTCCGCGCGGCGGCGACGCTGGCGGACCTGGGGTTCGCCGGATTCGCCGCGGGCGTCATCGCCCGTCGCCGCCGGATGATGGGGATACTGGAACGCACGCAGGCGGACAGTCGTGCCGTCCGGCGGATGTATTCGCTGCGTGACGAATTCGGTTCGGGGCCGGTGGAATTGGTATTGCCCGGTCGACGGGTGGTCGTGGTGACCGATCCCGCCGATGTGGGCAGGGTGCTGGCGCAAGCACCGTCACCGTTCGATCCGGCGAATCGGGAGAAGCGCGCCGCATTGCGCCAATTCCAGCCGCACGGTGTCCTGATCTCGGAGGGCCCGATCCGCGAGGAGCGCCGGGCGGTGAACGAAGCCGCGCTCGAGACCGGCCGTCCGCTGCACCGGCTGGCGACCCCGTTTGCCGAGGTCGTCGCCGACGAAGCGGCCCGGATGCTGACGGCGGCCTCCTCGACCGGCACGCTGGACGCCGCACAGTTCACCACCGCGTGGTGGCGGCTGGTCCGTCGGCTGATCCTCGGCTCCTCTGCGCGCGAGGACCACGAAATCACCGATCGGCTGTGGCAGCTGCGTTCGGCGGCCAACTGGTCATTTCTCGTGCCACAACGCCGTCGCTCGGGCGAGAAGTTTTCCGAGAGCCTCTACCGCTATGCCGAATCCGCGGAGGAAGACAGCCTCCTCGGCGCGCTCACCGATGTATCCGCCTCCGGTGCAACGGATCCCGTCGGCCAGGTACCGCATTGGCTGTTCGCCTTCGACGCGGCGGGGATGGCACTGAGTCGCGCGGTGGCATTGCTGGCCACCCATCCCGAACAGCGCGCCGCGGCCGTCGCCGAGGCACAGAACGCCACGACTCCGGCGACACTCCCCTACCTCCGGGCGTGTGTCCTGGAATCGGTGCGGCTGTGGCCGACGACGCCGCTCATCCTGCGCGACGTCACCGAGGACACCGTCTGGCACGACGGCGAGGAGCGTTTCACCACCGAGGCCGGTGCGGCGCTGCTGATCGCCGCCGTCGCGTTCCACCGTGACCAGCGGTCGCTTCCGTTCGCCGACGATTTCGTTCCCGACATCTGGTTGGACGGCCGTGCGAAGGACTACCCGCAGTTGGTCCCATTCAGCGCCGGACCCGCCGCCTGCCCCGGGCAGGACCTGGTGCTGTTCGTCACCAGTACGTTGCTCGGGGAAATGCTGCGCGCGGCGCGGTTCGAGCTGACCTCGACCCCACGTCTCGATCCGTCGACACCCTTGCCGTTCACCCTCGACAACTTCGGCCTCGAATTCCGCGTGGAATCCCGGCCCGACGCGCCGATCCTTAACACGTCGATGTCCTGACCCGCCCGGTGGCAGCGAACAGGAGGTTTCGTGCGCTTACGGCGAAGCACTCCCTACGGCCCCGGGATCCGGCGAGTCACCCGGGGTCGTGGTTTCTCCTACCTGACCACCGACGGTGAACAAGTCTCGGACGAAGACCTGCTCGAGCGGATCAACGGCCTGGTGATTCCGCCCGCATGGCGCAAGGTGTGGATCTGCCCGCATGCCAACGGTCATATCCAGGCGGTCGGTGTCGATGCCGCCGGCCGCCGCCAATACCTGTATCACGAGCAGTGGCGTCGGGAGCGCGACGAGGAGAAGTTCGATCGCGTCCTCGATCTGGCCGGTCGTCTGCCTCCGCTGCGCGACCGGCTGACCGCCGATGTGCGCCGCTCCGGCCTGCACCGGCACCGGGTGGAGGCCGTGGCCATCGGGTTGATCGACCTCGGCGTGTTCCGGGTCGGCGGCGAGGAGTACGCCGAGGAGAACGGCACCCGTGGCGTCGCCACCCTGCTGCGCGAACAGGTGCGCGTCGAGGGCGAGCAGATGCTGTTCGACTATGTCGCCAAGGGCGGCTTGCGTCGTCGCGTCCGGATTCACGACGCTGATCTGACCCGCGCGGTCGCTTCCCTGCGGCGTAGTCGCGCGGATTCGCCCCGGCTACTGGTCTACCGCGACAAGAACGGCTACCGAGAACTGCATGCCGACGACATCAACGCCCGTTTCAAAGCACTCACCGAAACGGACTGCACCGTCAAGGACCTACGGACCTGGCAGGCCACCGTGCTGGCCGCCGAGGGTTTCGCACACGCCGAACCCCCGACCTCCGAGCGTGCGCGCAAGCGGGCCGAACGCGCCGTGATCGCCGAAGTCGCTGCGGCGCTGGGCAATACGCCCGCCGTGGCCCGAGCCTCCTATATCGACCCGAGGGTCGGTGAATCGTATGCCGACGGAGTCACGATCTCCCGAGCGCTGGACAGAGCCGCCCGCGTGGGCACCGACAGCGAGCGCCGAGCAATCGTGGAACGGGCAGTACTCCGGCTACTCCGGCGCGCCGCCCACCGTGAGTCATGATCCGGTACTCCGGCCACCGACGCCGGCGTTCCCAGGATCGATCGGGAATGCACACCGGGGCCGCGAACAGGCAGCCACCGGCCGCGGATATAGTTGCGCCATGCAACACCAGTCGGGTGGATGGTCGCCCGAGCTCGTCGCGGTGCACGACGCGCTCACGCAGATCGTCCGCGAAGCCATCGCGGCGCGGCCCGCGTCGGAGGGGATACCGTCGTTCGCACAGCGGTCGGCGTTGTCCTACATCGAACGGAATCCGGGCTGTCGTGCCACCGAGCTGGCCGAAGCGTTCGGCGTGCACCGCTCGACGGTGTCACGACAGCTGCGGACCTGCGTCGACGCGGGCTGGGTGGCGGCGGGCGACGGAAATTCCCGTGCGGGCTACCCGCTGACGCTCACCGCGTCGGGCCGCCGGGCACATCGAGCCGCGATCGAACACGACCTCATGCTGCTCGAGGAGCGGATGAGCGACTGGACTGCCGACGACATCACCGACTTCGCGCACGCCTTGCGGCGATTCCAGCGACCCGACCAGCCCCTTGGAGGCGAGCATGCGTGAGTTCACCACGCCGGCCACGTTCACCATCGCCGAGAACGAGACCATCGTCGGCTCGGTCTACACCCAGGCCGACCAGTTCCCGCGGCGGGTGCTGTTCTCCCGTCCCGTCGGGGATCACTGGGTCGACGTCACCGCGGACGAGTTCGCGCGGCTGGTGTCCGCCGTCGCGAAAGGCTTGATCGCCAACGGTATTCGGGCCGGTGACCGGGTGGTCCTCGCGTCGGCGACGCGCTTCGAGTGGACCCTGTTCGATTTCGCGATCTGGGCCGCCGGTGCGGTGACCGTTCCCGTCTACGACTCGTCTTCGGCCGAGCAGGTGCGGTGGATCCTCGAGGATTCCGGTGCGGCGCTCGCCATCGTGGAGACCGGCAGGCACAAAGATCTGCTCGCGAACGCACCGGCAACGCTGCGCCGGTCCCTGGTCATCGACGACGGCGCCGAAACCCTGCTGATCGCCGAGGGCTCCGACCGCTCCGACGACTGCCTGCGGGAACGGCTCGACGGGCTGCGCGCCGACGGCCTCGCCTCCCTGGTGTACACATCCGGCACCACCGGTCGCCCCAAAGGTTGCATGCTCACCCATCGCAACTTCCTGTCGGAGGTGCGCGGCATCCTGACCGCGAGTATCGGTGAGGTGGCCCGCCCGGGGCAGCGGATGCTCACTTTCCTGCCGCTCGCGCACGTGCTGGCCAGGGCGGTGTCGCTGGCCGCGTTCGAGGGCGGGATGACCCAGGCGCACTGGGCGGACTTCAAGACCATCACCGGGCAGTTCACCCGCTTCCGCCCGCACACCATCCTCGGCGTGCCTCGGGTTTTCGAGAAGGTGCGCGACGGCGCGGAGAAGAAGGCCCGCGACGGCGGCAAGGTCAAGGCGGCCGTGTTCCGGTTCGCCGAGCAGACCGCGGTGCGGTGGAGTGAAAACCTCGACCACACCGGCGGATTCGCGCGCGGACCATCGCTGCTGCTGCGTGCCGAGTACGCACTGTGCGACCGGCTGGTGTACACCCCGCTGCGAGCCGCCCTCGGTGGTGACTGCGAGTTCGTCATCTCCGGCGGCGGCGCGTTGACGCCCAGGCTCGGGCATTTCTTCCGGGGCGTCGGTGTCCCGGTCTACGAGGGCTACGGCCTCACCGAATCCACCGCCGCGCACTGTGTGAACGTGCCGGGCGCGGTGAAGATCGGCACGGTGGGACAACCGTTGGGCGGCAACGCCGTTCGCATCGCCGAGGACGGGGAGATCGAGGTGTCCGGTGGCGTCGTGTTCGCCGGGTACTGGCGCGGCGAGGAAGCTACCGCCGCCGCGCTGCCCGACGGGTGGTTGCGCACCGGCGACCTCGGCGCCATCGACGACGACGGGTTCCTGTCGATCACCGGGCGTAAGAAGGACCTCCTCGTCACGGCGGGCGGCAAGAACGTCTCCCCCGGCCCGATGGAGGACCGCATCCGTTCGCACGCGTTGATCTCGCAGGCCGTAGTGGTCGGCGACGGTCGCTCGTTCATCACCGCGCTCATCACCATCGACCCGGAGACGTTCACCGGATGGAAGCAAGCGGCCGATCGGCCGGCCGAGGCGACCGTCGCCGATCTGCGGACGGATCCGGCGCTGCTCGCCGAGGTGCAGCAGGCGATCGACGATGCCAACAGCACCGTCTCCCACGCCGAATCCATCAAGAAGTTCGTCGTCCTCGACCGCGACCTGACCGAGGAGTCGGGCGAACTCACCGCCACGCTCAAGGTGAAGCGGCACGTGGTCGCCGAGCGATTCGCCGATGAGATCGACGGCATGTACCGGGCCTGAGAACCGATCCGCCGGGCACCGGCGCCGCGCGGGCGAGGACCAGATCCCCGGCGTCCGTCGACAGCGATCAGGCGCCCAGCAGGCGGACTTCGCTGTCCAGCAGGGCGGCCTGTTCGGTCAGTGCGGTCGGGTCCGGGTGCGCGCCGAGCCGCCGCTGAACCTCCGCCCGGCTGACGACGACCATCCCGCTCTGCTGGTCCTCCGATCCCGGGGCGACCCGCACCCGTCCACCTTCGAGAACCAGGCAGGCTTGCGCGTCGTCGGCGCCGAGCAGATCCCGCACCATGTCGACGGTGACCAAGTCCGCGGCCGCACTCGCCGGTGACGGGGTGGCGCCATTTTGCTCGTCAGTTGCCATGGTGTGCGCTTGCCCAGACGGCAACCACCGAAACACCGGCATTCCATCGACCTGCGCACAGGGCGGGAGCGATACGGAAGGGCCCTGACCGGGGAGCACAATCGGAGGTGGAGAGAGCGTCGAGGTCTGCGGTCCCCGCCGCTCGCTCCACCAGGCAGGAGTGTAGCAATCCTGTTGCCCGACAACCACTTTCGTGTCTCAACTCACCCGTTGAACGAGACCGGATCCCCGGGTTTCCGGACGAGAACCCGTTTCAGCGCCGCGTCACCTGCGCCGACACGCCTCGCCGCGCGGCGGATCGGCGCGGCGGGCCTCTACCCTCTGATCGGTGGCGACCACCCCGCGCGTTGCTCCAGCACACCAGCATGTCCTCGCACCCGTTCCCCCGCATATGACGGCTGCCCAATTCCGGGCCCACGGCCGGGCCGTGGTGGACTGGGTGGCCGATTACTGGGAGCGGGTGGAGTCGCTGCCGGTGCGGTCGAACGTCGTACCCGGTGAGGTCCGCGCGCAACTGCCTGCCGAGCCGCCCGAGATCGGCGAACCGTTCGAGGCGCTGCTCGCCGACATGGATCGGATCGTCGTGCCCGGCTCGACACAGTGGCAGCATCCCGGCTTCCTCGCCTACTACCCGAGCGGCGCGTCGGGCCCGTCGGCGCTGGCCGAGCTGCTGATCTCCGGTCTCGGTATGCAAGGCATGCTCTGGCAGACCGCACCGGCGTGCACCGAGCTGGAACAGCTCGTTCTCGACTGGCTGGCCGGCCTGATCGGGCTACCCGAGCGTTTCACCTTCGCGGGCGGCGGTGGCGGTGTGGTGCAGGACGGTGCGAGCACCGCGATGCTGATCGCCCTGCTGGCCGCCCTGCAGCGGGCGTCGCGCGGAGCGGTCGCCCACGCGGGTGTCGAGCGTGGCCGCTACGTCGTCTACACCTCGACCGAAGCGAACTGCGGTTTCGAAAAGGCCACGCGGATAACGGGTCTCGGCTCCAGCGCCATCCGCGTCGTCGACACCCGCGCGGACCTGTCGATGGACCCGGTGGCGCTGCGTACGGCGATGGCACACGACGCCGCGGCCGGCCGGATACCCGTCCTGGTGATGGCGACGGTCGGCACCACTTCCACGGGCGCCGTCGACCCGGTTCCCCGCATCGGCCCGGTCTGTCGCGAATTCGGCGCCTGGTTGCATGTGGACGCGGCGTACGCGGGCGTGGCCGCGATGTGCCCGGAGCTGCGCTGGATCAACGACGGCGTGGCGGACTTCGCCGATTCCTACGCGACCAATCCGCACAAATGGTTGCTCACCGCCTTGGAATTCGACGCCTGCTACCTCGCCGACCACTCGGCGCTGACGGACGTGCTGTCGGTACTGCCGGAGTACCTGCGCAACAGCGCGACCGAATCCGGCGCGGTGGTGGACTACCGGGATTGGCAACTGCCGGTGGGCCGCCGGTTCCGGGCACTGAAGTTGTGGGCGGTGATCCGCTGGTACGGCGCGTCCGGTTTGCGCGAGCACATTCGCTACAGCGTGTCCGCGGCGCAGCGGTTCGCGGCGTGGGTCGAGGCCGACGCCCGGTTCGACGTGCTCGCGCCGCATCCGCTGTCGCTGATCTGTTTCCGCCTGCGCGCCGCCGACGACGTCAACCGGGCCCTGCTGGACGCTGTCAACGCGACGGGCCAGGTCCTGTTGTCGCACACCATGGTTCGCGGGCAGTTCGCTCTCCGCGTGGCGATCGGGGGCTGCGCGACCCGCCTCGAACACGTGGCAACAGCATGGCACCTGGTGAGCGAGTGGGCCGACATCGTCGCCGGACCCCACTGACCGACGAGCGCCGCCGGAGGATTCCCGGCGACGCTCGCGGTCTCAGCTCACGGTGAACGTGCCGGTCAGCACCGCCTCGGTGACCCCAGGACAGGTTTGTTCGGTGGTCACCGTGTTGTCGTCGGTCGCGGAGTGCCCGGCGAGCGTGCCGGAGTCGATGGTGATCGGGAAGGTGGCCGGGCCACCGCCCTTGGACTTGGCCTGGTTGCCCGCGGCTTTGCTGCTGGTGGTGCTCGTGCTGCCGTCGGACCAGGTGATGGTGCCCGTGCCCTCGTGGACGGTCACCTTCCCCTCGCAGGAGGCCACCTCGGTGCCCTGCTCCTCCATGCTCACCGGGTACGGCCCACCCTCGTCGACGGCGGACCCGGCGCAGTCGGTGAACTCGGTGGTAGCCGACCATTCGACGCGGGTCGGCTTTTCCCCGAGCCCGTCGCCCGCCCAGGTGACGGTGCCGTTCTGGGTGCAGGTGATGATCGGCTCCGCCTGGTTCGCACCGGGTGGCGCGGCGATGGCCGGTGCGGCGAACGGGACGAGCCCGATCGACGCGGTGGCGAGAACAACGGCTCCGGTCAGACGATATCGGGTGAACATTCGTCTCCTCTGTCGTTCCTGCTGGGCTGATGAACGCCCGAGACAGTACTTCGCCGCCGCCCGGCTCCCATACCACGACCCTCCCCGGGGTCCACACCGAGTCGAACCCGCAACAACACCGTTGCCGACCGGAACCTGTCGGCGCCCGGCGCTATCCTGCGCGCATGCAGCCGTGGGAGTACGAATTCTCCGCCGAGGTCTGGCAGGCACCGGGCGCCACCTGGCATTTCGTCGCGCTCCCCGAGCCGGTCGCGGACGATATCGCCGATCGGCATCCCCGCACCGGACCCGGTTTCGGCGCCGTCCCGGTCACGGTGTCGGTCGGCGCGACCACCTGGTCGACATCGGTGTTCCCGGACAAGAAGCGCGGCACGTACATCCTGCCCATGAAGAAGCCGGTCCTGCGGGCCGAAGAGCTGGCCGAGGGCGATACAGCACACGTGCGGCTGCGCACCGGCCGGTAAGCAGGCGAATCACGCTGTACGCGAGCGTGTTCCGTGCATGATGACACCCACCACCGTGCGCACATACGACTCGCTGAAGCCTTCACCGCGCAGCACGAGATGCGTCCACAACGAACCCGCGAGCAGGTCGACGACGAGCGCCGGATCCAGTCCGGCCGGGATTTCACCCCGTGCGACGGCGCGGTCGAAGATCACCTGCTCGCGTTCGAGGCGATCACCGAAGAAGCGATGACCGACCGAGGCGAGCTCGGGACGTGAGGCCGATGCGGACAGGACCGCTGTGACGATGGGCGAGGTGTCCTCGGCGGTCAGCAGCCGGCCGATCTCGAGCCCGAGCGCGGTG
Organism: Nocardia rosealba; assembly: GCF_020216065.1. Lineage (GTDB taxonomy): Bacteria > Actinomycetota > Actinomycetes > Mycobacteriales > Mycobacteriaceae > Nocardia > Nocardia rosealba. Next base: position 52,317 of record NZ_JAIWNA010000002.1, on the reverse strand, counting down.
AGGTCGCCCTCGAAGCTGCCGGTGTCGGGAATCGAAATGCGCAGGGGCGCGGCCACAGTCAGCGCCGCGGCGAGCAGCGCGTCCTTCGACGGCCACCAGCGGTAGAGCGTTGTCTTGTTGACGCCGGACTGCCGGGCGACCGCCTCCATCGTCAGGTCGTCATAGCCGTCTCGGGCCAGCAACTCCAGAGCACAGTGGTAGATGGTTTCTGCTTTTCGGGGGCCCGAGGTCGTCACCCGCCCAACAATACAACGCAACGTTGCGTTGCCCCTACAGTCGAGGTACGTTTGCAACGCAACGTTGCGTTGCAATATTGGAGGAGGGATAGCTATGCCGGATCGTCTACCGGTGGTTTTCGTCCATGGAATCCGGATGAGCGGGGCGGCCTGGACGTCGGTCGCCGACCGAGTCGGCCGGGTGCGACCTGTCACCACCGTCGACCTGCCCGGCCACGGGCACAGGCGCGGCGAACGGTTCACCGTCGCCGGATCTGCCGACACCGTCTGCGAGGCAATAGATTCCGTCGGCGGACGTGCCCTGGTTGTCGGACATTCGCTGGGTGGATACGTCGGCATCGCCACTGCGGAAATGGCTCCGGCGAAGGTGGCGGGGCTCGTGGTCGCGGGTTCGACGTGCGTGCCCACGCGAACTCTGATGACACCGTTCACCGTGATGCATCGAGTGCTTTCGCGGCAGCCCGACGGTGGCCACCGGGCGAGCTCACGCGTGTTCGACCGCGTCCTTCCACCGGCCGTCGCCCGCGCCGTCGAAGCCGCGGGTATAGCGACCGAGGCCATCCCCGATGTCGTCGACGAACTCAGCGACTTCGACGTGCTCGCCGCCCTCGGCTCCTATACGGGGCCGATATCGCTGGTCAACGGCCGCCACGATCACTTCCGCGTGCAGGAACGCCGATTCCTGCGGCAGTGCCGCGACGGCCGCCTGACAGTAGTCGCCGGTGCCGGACACTATCTGCCCCTGATCCATCCGGACCGGTTCACCGAACTCGTACTCGAGGCTGCGACAGCAGCCGAGACCACCTCCTATCGGTAAGCCCGGCTTACCGCTGCGGCGAGAAGATCGTCGTTGTTCCGGACTGTTCGCGGCGTCAAGCTGGTGCGATACAGCCCGAGGTTAGGAACATTGGATGCTTCGACACGACGATTTCGATCGGACCGGCGGGGGCACGATGCTGGTCGCCGACCGGTGTGCACCGGATCTGCGCCACGCGGCATGCGAGGTGCGCGACGTGCTGAACCGGATCGGCGACAAGTGGTCGGTACTGGTGATCACCGAGCTGATCGGCGGGGCACGGCGCTTTCTGCAACTGCACCGCAGCGTGCCCGGCATCTCCCAGCGCATGCTCACCGTGACCCTGCGCCGTCTCGAACGCGACGGCCTGGTGGCCCGCCGGATCTATCCGACGGTGCCGGTGCAGGTGGAGTACACCCTGACACCGGTCGGACGCAGCTTGCTCACGGTCCTCGATGTGGTCGCCGAATGGTCGGTGCGGCACCGCGCCGAGGTGATGTCGTCGCGAGCCCGCTGGGACGTCACCGTCGCCGCCGCGGACTGAAACGCGGCCGTGGACGAGTCGTCCACGGCCGCACCGGGTTCAGACGAGAGCTTTGAGGACCGCGGCGGCCAGCGGGGCCGAGGAGGCGGGGTTCTGACCGGTGAAGAGGTTGCGATCGGTGACGACGTGCGGCGCCCACGGTTCGCCCGAGGTGTAGTCGGCACCGAGCGCGACGAGGCGGTCCTCGAGCAACCATTTCGCCTTGTCGGCGAGGCCGGCCTGGGACTCCTCGGCATTGCTGAAGCCGGTGAGGCGGTACCCGGCGAACGGCGAGACGCCCGCGTCGCCGGTGGTGGCCAGCAGCGCGGCGGGTGCGTGGCAGACGACCGCCAGCGGCTTGCCCGAGGCAAGGGCGGCGTTGAGGAGTGCGCCCGAATCCTTGTTCACCGCAAGGTCTTCCATCGGCCCGTGGCCGCCCGGATAGTAGACGGCATCGAATTCGGCCAGGTCGACATCTTCCAGTCGCACCGGATCGCGCAGTTCCTTCGCGCCCTCGATCACCTCCCGGACGCGTTGCGCACCGGCGGCGCCGCCGTTGACCTCCGCTTCGAGGCTGCCCGTGTCGACGGGCGGCACGACACCACCCGGGGTGGCGACCACGATCTGGTGGCCGGCCTCCGTGAAGGCCTCGTAGGGCGCCACGAATTCCTCGGCCCAGTAGCCGGTGGGGTGCTCGGTGCCGTCGGCCAGGGTCCAGTGATCCGCGCCGGTCATCACGAACAGAAATTTAGCCATCGAAGCTCCTTCGGGCTGGGTGGGGAGACCGCCTGTCGAACGGTTCCGCCACCCGAAGGTAGGCCGGGCCGCATCCGTTGACCAATAGGCTTGCCGATATCGGACATCGAAATATCGATGGGTCGCTCAGCGGGCCGGGAAGCGCAGGATCCGATCGTCGCCGTCACGGAGGTCGCCGCGGCCGTCGGTGTTGGAGGTGGTGAGCCAAAGGGCGCCGTCGGGGGCGACAGCGACTGTGCGCAGGCGGCCGTAGGCGTCACGCAGGTAGTCCCGGGGTGCGGTCAGGGCCGCACCGGAAAGGGTTGCCGTCCAGAGCCTTTCGCCGCGCAGGGCGGCAACGTAGAGGGTGTCGCCCGCGATGGCGATGCCCGACGGTGAGGCCTCGTCGGTCGACCAGGTGAGCAGCGGATCGGTGAAGCCCCGGTCGGCGCCGCCTCCGCCTTCGACGTCTGGCCACCCGTAATTGCGGCCGGGCTCGATGCGGTTGATCTCGTCGAGGCGGTTCTGCCCGAACTCCGCCGCGTACAGCGTGCCGGTGCGGTCCCAGGCCAAACCCTGCACATTGCGGTGACCCATGCTCAGCACCGGTGAACCGGGCGTCGGGTTTCCCGGCGCGGGCGCACCCTCGGCTGTCAGCCGCAGAATCTTGCCGTTCGGACTGCCGGGATCCTGCGACAGCGACGACTGCCCGGCGTCTCCGGTGCCGACATACAGCATTCCGTCGGGCCCGAACGCGATGCGCCCGCCATTGTGGTTGCCCGCCTTGGCGATTCCGCGGAACACCACCTCCACCGGCCCACCCGGCCGGAATCGGACGATGCGATTGTCGTCGGCCGCGGTGAAGTAGGCGTACACGTAGTCGTCGCGCACAGCGAGACCGAGCAGGCCGCCTTCCCCGCGCGCCACCACCCCCGGCACCTCGGAGAACAGCTCAGGAGTGCGACCCGGTACCACCCGCAGAATCCGCCCGGAGTCCCGTTCGGCCACCAGCGCGGCCCCGTCGGAGAGGAAGGCCAGTCCCCACGGCACCTCGATCCCCTGCGCGACCACTTCGGGCACTCCGAGATCAGGCACGCCCTCGGACCGGCTCGGCGCGCTCGAGGAGGCGATCGGTGAAGTCGGCGCACTCGCCTGCTCGTTCGCACACGCCGCGACGACGACCACCGCCGCAACGGCAACGATCAGCCGTCGTGCCACTGCCCTGACGCCCATCGACCAGCGCTCCGTCCCGGTGGGCGCCCCTTCACCACCACCGGTATCGAGGATATCCGGTGCCCCCACCGATGAAGCCCGCTCAGCCGCCCAGGACGCCCCGTGATCCGAAACGGCCCCGATCATGCTGTGTCCCTATGGCTCCTGGGCTCGACGCTGGTCTTCGGCGACCCGGCGACGCTCTTGCTCGCGGTAGCCATAGGTGGCTTTGCGCACGGTCACATCGTCTTCGAGGCCGGAGCCGACCGCGCCTGCCACCGTGCCGAGCACCGTCGCCATCAGGGCGATCGTCAGGTAGTCGGAGGGGCCACACGGACGGCCGAGAGTGCTGGTCAGGTAGTCCGGCGGGATGACGACGGCCACCGCCACCAGGGTGATCGAGTACAGCGCGAGGAAGAACACGATCGTGCCGACGGCGACGGTGCTCACGGTTCCCGCGTTGCGCAACGCCAGATACCGATCGTCCCGGCCGTGCATCCGTCGCTCCCACAGCCCGTGCCCGGCAATGATCCACGCCGACAAGGCAACCAGCGCCGACACCGTAATTCCCGTCAAGCGCAGCGGCCCGATCGCCGTTGCCAGCAACCAGATCGAGGAGTACAGCACCCCGAACGCCGTTCCGGCCATCGCACCGGCCAGCGCCGAGGACAACCCGACGACCAGCTGCCACGGCCGGTTCGCGCGCACCATCCCCGCCAGCAGGAACAGCGAGCCGAACCGCACGGCCCGCACCAACCGCAATTCGCCGCCCCGCTCCACCACTCGCAGCCCACGCGCGTTCGGTCGGGTAAGCGCGCCTGAGCGTCGCGAGCGCAGAACTTCGACGATCCGCACCGCGAGCTCACGCAACCGCTGCCGCAGCCGCATCCCACCGAGTGCGGGCAGCGAGATGAGGGCGACCTGATGGGCCGGGTCGATATCGGCGACCACCACCGCCCGCCCGTCACGCAGCGGCAGGTCGGTAACACACAGGGCCAGGTCCCAGGTGGTTTCCCGGACGTATTCGCGGGCCTTGTCGATCAGGTGGACGCTGTCGGGATACATCGCCTCGAACGGATCGTCGTTGACGAGCACCCGCCACTCGACCTGTTCGCCGACGACCCGGGCGAGTTCCGCCGGGAGGTCGTCGCGCAGCGAGCGGGCGAGCCGTGTGGGCAGGTCGGGGTCGGCGAGTACACCGATCGTCACTTCCGTCATCCACCGACCACCTGTCCTCGCCGTGCACATCTCACTGCTCGCGCGTTCCCTGAACCGCCGCCGGGAAACGACCGGTGATCGCCGGGTCACACCCTGTTTCGGACCGCCCGTTCCGGTTAGACGCCACCAATGACGAAGAATGTTTTCGTACCTGGTCTGACCGAATTGCAGCGAGCCGACATCAGCACGGTCGAGATTCCCGGCGGTCTGCGACTGCACGGACTGCTCGACTACGACTCGCTGGTCAAGGCCGAGGAGTTCGATTTCGACGAGTTGCTCGACCGGGCCCGCACCGAACTGGATGCCTTCGACGGCTCGGTGGACGCCATCATCGCCCACTGGGATTTCCCCACGAGCGTGATCGTGCCCATCCTCGCCGCGGAACGTGGCCTGCCCGCGCCCAGCCTCGAGAGTGTGCTGCGCTCGGAGCACAAACTGTGGAGCCGGGTGTTGCAACGCGAGTCCGTGCCCGAATGCGTGCCGAATTTCTGCGCGTTCGACCCCTTCGACCCGAACGCCCTCGACAGCATCGATCTCGATTTCCCGTTCTGGGTCAAGCCCGTGAAGGCCCACTCCTCCCAACTGGGTTTCGAGGTGCACGACCCCGAGGAATTCGCGGCGGCGACCGAGACCATCCGCGCCGAGATCGGCCGCATCGCCGACCCGTTCGACCAGGCCCTCGCCCGGGTGACGGTGCCGGAGGACGTGCGCGTGGCCGGGGGCCGCACCTGCCTGGCCGAGCAGATCGTCACCGGCACCCAGGCAGCGCCCGAGGGGTCGATGGCAGGCGGTGAGTACCGGGTGCACGGCGTGTTCGACATGCGCAAGGACGCCACCGGGCACAGCTTCGCCCACCTGGACTACCCGGCACGAACAGTGCCGGAGTCGGTGCGCGACACCATGATCGAGGTCACCGAACGCTATCTGCGCCACGTCGGTTACAACAACGGCTGCTTCAACTCCGAGTTCATGTGGGACGCCGACACCGGGAAGTTGTGGTTGATCGAGGTCAACACCCGCATCTCGCAGTCGCACAGCGACCTGTTCGTCAAGGTCGACGGCACCTCCAACCACGCCGTCGCCATCGACGTCGCGCTCGGGCGCACCCCCGAAATGCCCCACCGCAAGGGGCGTTTCGCGGTCGCCGCACAGTGCATGGTGCCGCGCTACGAGGACGGTGTCGTCACCCGCGTGCCCGACGAATCACAGATCGAGGCCCTGCGCCGCAGGTTCCCCGACACGGTGGTGACCATCGACGTGGCTCCGGGCGAGCGGCTCTCGGAGCTGCCCAACCAGGACCCCTACCGCTACAAACTGGCCACCCTTTATCTCGGCGCCGCCGACCACGACGAGTTGGAGCAGCGCTACCAGGACTGTCTCGAGGCACTGCCGTTCGAATTCGAGGAGGTCGATTGAGTGCACACGGTCGAGTCGTTCCCGTACGAGGTACGGGTCACCGAGAACGTTTTCATCCCGATGCGCGACGGCGCCCGGCTGGCGGCGCGCATCTGGCGACCGGTCACCGAGGAACCGCTGCCCGCGGTGTTCGAGTACATCCCCTACCGCAAGCGGGACCTGACCCGCGGCCGTGACGCACTGAACCACCCCTACCTCGCCGGCCACGGGTATGTGTCGGTGCGGGTGGATCTGCGCGGCAGCGGCGACTCCGACGGTGTGCTCTACGACGAGTACCTGCCCGCCGAGCACGACGACGCCTGCGACGTCATCGCGTGGCTGGCCGAACAGCCCTGGTGTGACGGCAACGTCGGCATGATGGGCATCTCCTGGGGCGGTTTCAACAGCCTCCAGGTCGCCGCGCACCGGCCGCCCGCGCTCAAAGCCGTCGTCAGCGCGTCGGCGACAGAGGATCTCTACGTCGACAACATGCACTACATGGGCGGGTGCCTGCTGTCGGACAACCTGTCCGAGGCGACGGTGATGTTCGCTTTCAACAGCCTCCCGCCGGACCCGGCGATCGTCGGTGACCGGTGGCGCGAGATGTGGCACGAACGTCTCTCGGGCAGCGGGTTGTGGATCGAGCAGTGGCTGGAACACCAACGCCGCGACGACTATTGGAAGCGCGCCTCGGTGAACGAGGACTACAGCGCTGTGCAGTGCCCGGTGCTCGCCGTCGGCGGGTGGGCCGACGGGTACACCAATGCGATCTTCCGCCTGCTCGAGCACCTCGATGTACCGCGCCTGGGGTTGATCGGCCCGTGGGGGCACAAGTATCCGCATCTGGGCGTACCCGGTCCGGCCATCGGCTTCCTGCAGGAGATGGTGCGGTGGTGGGATCACTGGCTCAAGGGCCGCGACACCGCCATCATGGACGAACCGATGCTGCGAGTGTGGTTGCAGGACAGCGTGTCCCCGCACCCGTCTTATGCGGACCGCCCCGGCCGCTGGGTGGGCGAGCCGACCTGGCCCTCACCGAATATCGAACCGCGCCGGTTCGTTCTCGGCCGCTACGCCCTCGGCGAGGAGCCGGCACCCACGCGTCACCTGCGCCTGCAGTCGCCGCTGAGTGTCGGCATGTTCGCGGGCAAGTGGGCGTCCTACGCCGCGACTCCGGACCTGCCGTCGGACCAGCGCGACGAGGACGGCGGCTCCCTGGTATTCGAGACCGAAGCCCTCGACCAGCCGTGCGAGATCCTCGGTCTGCCGACCCTGGATCTCGAGGTCTCGGCGGACCGCCCGAACGCGATGCTGGCCGCCCGGCTTTCGGACGTGGCACCCAACGGCGAGGCGACCCGGGTGACCTACGGCCTGCTCAACCTCACCCACCGCGACGGCAGCGCCGAACCACGTCCGCTCGAACCGGGGCGCACCTATCGGGTTCACCTGCCGCTCAACGGGATCGCGCATTCCTTCCCGCCCGGGCACCGGATCCGGCTTTCGGTGTCGTCGTCGTACTGGCCGCTGGCCTGGCCGTCGCCGGAACCGGTGATGCTCACGATCAATACCGGAACGAGCACACTGACCCTGCCGCAACGCGCGCCGCGCGCCGAGGACGCGACCCTTCGCCCCTTCGAGGAACCGGAGGCCGCGCCGGCCGCGCCCGCGACGCATGTCGAACCGGGACAACACCATTGGAAGGTCGAGCGCGACCTGGCCAGTGGGGTGTCGACCCTGGAGATCGAGAACGACCAGGGCACGATCGTGCTCGACGACATCGGGACCTCGGTGCGCCGCGCGACCACGGAATGGTTCAGCTTCCAGGACAACGACGTCACCTCCGTGCGCGGACAGACCCGCACGGTGCGCCGCCTGGAACGCGACGAGTGGCGAACCGAGGTGGTCACCGACACCGTCTTGCGCTGCACCGCCGACGAATTCGTCATCGATGCCCAGCTCGACGCCTACGAACTGGAGGACTCCCCCGCCGATCCGCGCTCGCTGCGCAACCGGGTGTACTCACAGAACTGGCACCGCCGCATTCCCCGCGATCTGGTCTGAGCAGGTCAGTCCAGGCAGAACTCGTTGCCCTCGGGATCGGCCAGCACGATGAACCCGGCGCTCATGGGTGGTTCCGGCTCGAAACGCCGCAGGCGGGTGGCTCCGAGGGCGACGAGGCGCTCGCATTCGGCTTCCAGGGCGGTCATGCGCTGCTCGCCCTGGAGGCCGGGCGCGGCCCGCACGTCGAGGTGGACGCGGTTCTTGGCGACCTTGTCCTCGGGTACCCGCTGGAAGAACACGCGCGGGCCTGCCCCGTCGGGGTCCTCGATCGCCGAGCGCGAATTGTGTTCCTCGGCAGGCACTCCGATGCGGGTGAGGAACTCGTCCCACGCGGCGAGCGGGTCGGCGCCCGCCGGGAGCTCGACGCCGGGTGGGCCGGGGTGCACATACCCGAGCACTTCGCGCCAGAAGGTCGACAGCGCTCGTGGGTCGTGCGCGTCGAAGGTGATCTGCACGTGGCGGCTCATGGGCATCCTTCCAAAGTGGCTTTCGCCGATTCTGTGACCACATCGGCTATTTCGTGTCGCGAGCGTAGAGCACGCATCTGACGAAAAGCGCCGTTCCCGCGCTCGACCAGGGCCGCGACCGCTCCCGTGACGAAATCGAAGTCCCCCGCCTCGCGCAACGCGGGTCCGATGCGATCGATGAGTTCGGCGAGCAGTTCGCGATGCGGCAGCACCCGGCCCTCGATCGGGTCGAGCCCGTCACCGAAGAAGCCGGAGTGCGCGGCGTTCCAGTACGCGGCGCGCAGCACCTCGCTCGGCACGGCCGTGGCGGGATCGTCGCGCTCGATCGCATCGAGCCCGGTGCTGACGATCCCCCGGATCAACGCGGCGAGCAGCGCCGATTCCTCCGCGGTGGCGGGCACGTCACTCACCCGGACCTCCACGGTCGGAAAGGATTCCGAGGGGCGGATGTCCCAATACACCATCTTGTTGTCGAGGATGCTTCCGCTGGCGAGCATCATGGCCACGATCGCCTCGTACTCGTCCAGCGAGGAGAAATACGGTGGCGGGCCGGCGCTCGGCCAGCGCCGCCACAGAATGCTGCGCCAGCTCGCGTACCCGGTCTCGCGACCACGGTAGATCGCCGAATTCGCGGTGAGCGAGAGCAGCACCGGCAACCACGGACGCACATGGTTGCTCACCTGCACCGCCGTCGCCCGGTCGGGTACCCCGACGTGCACATGGCACCCGCACAGCCCCTGCTCCTGGGCGATCATGCCGAAGGTGCGGGCGATGCGCTGATAGCGCGGTGTATCGGTGACCGGGTACCCCTCGGGAACCGTCGGCGGCACGGCGACGGCGAGCAGGGAGGCGTCGTGCTGTGCGGCGCATTCGGCGACCCGCCGACGGGAGGTGCGCAGTTCGGTGAGCAGCTCACCGATGTCGGTGTGCACGCCGGTGCTGGTCTCCACCTGACAGCTGGTCAGCTCGAGCTGCAGATCGATGCCCGCCTTCTCGGCGGTGGCGGCGACCTCGGTGTTCTTCGGTGCGGGCGCACCGCTGACGGGGTCGGTGAGCAGGAACTCCTCTTCGACTCCGACGGTCGGTACCTGTGCGGGCCTACCCACGGCGATCCTCCTCCACCGGCGTGAACGAGCGTGCTGGGACGGTACCCGCAGGTGAGTGAGCCAAACAACAGACACTTTGTGCACTAACTGTTCATGGGCTAACCTGGCTGCGTGACCGAGATCGACGACCCGCTGCGGCTGGATCGGCAGGTGTGTTTCGCCCTCGCCGTGGCCAACCGCTCGGTCCTTGCCGTCTACCGACCGCTGCTCGAGCCGATGGGTCTGACCCATCCGCAGTACCTGGTGATGCTGGCACTGTGGGGCGAGACGCCGATGTCGGTCAAAGCCGTCGCCGATGCCGTCCAGCTCGATTCGGCCACGCTGTCACCGCTGCTCAAACGGCTCGAGTCCGCCGGGCTCATCACCCGACGCCGCGACCCGAACAACGAACGAACCCTCCTGATCGACCTCACCGCGGCCGGGCGCGCACTGCGCAGCGAGGCCGAACGCATCCCGCCCGCGGTGGTGGAACGACTCGGCGTGAGCCTGGCCGAACTGGAAGAACTGCGTGATGTGCTCGGCCGGGTGAACACGGCCGCACGCCGCGCCGAGGAATCGAGGCAGAACCGATGACCACCCCGAACCTCTGGCAGCGCCTGCGCTACATCGGCGGCGCCACCCTGCCGCCATCGATGTCGGACTGGGTGCTGGCCGACCTCACCGGCCCCGGCGCGACGCGGCGCTATCTGCTGCGCATCCTGGTTCCGGTGCTGCCGCTGCTGTGCCTGTTCCTGTTGACGCCGGGGCCGCTGTGGATCGGGTTGTCGATGATGGCGCTGCTGTATCTGCCGCTGATCTACTTCACCGTCGCGCTGGTGTACGTCTATCGCAGGCACCGGCTGGTCAGCCACGGGTTCGATCCCGAACTCGCCTTCGCCACGCAACGTCGTCGCGCCGATGCCGACCGGGCCGCCTACGAGCAGCGCCATCGTTCCTGAATCACACTGCGGCCCCGGCGTTGTGCCGCATCCGGCTACTTCGGGACCAGCGCACCCGTGAGATCGGCCTCCTTGATGGGCGTGTCCGGGTTGGCCTGGGCACTGCACATCAGGTCGATCGCGCCGATCGACAGGTCGATGGTGTTCTGATCGATCTGCGCGTCCTCGCCGCGTTCCTGCTCGAGGAACTTGGTGACGGTGGTGCGCTTCTTGTCCGTGTCCTGCGCGGTGAATTCACTGCACGGGGTGTCCCCACCCTTGTTGACCGCCTTCTCCGCCTCGGCACATCCTGCCGCGAGCGTGCCGAGCGCGGCCACGGCGAGCGCCGTGGCGCAGGCCTTCCTCCGTAGCGTCATCGTTCGCCTTTCCTTCGCAAGGGCCCGGCAATCCGGGCCTCGTTGCCCGCTTTACCCGAATTCGGCCGGTCGAATACGACGACGGCTCGCCCGGGCGCGGCGCGCGTGACGGCCGGTGCGCCTGCGGGAGTGCAACAATCGGCAGAGAGTTCCGCCTGTACACAGTTCCATTCGGATGGCCTGCCGTGACCTGCGTTCACGGTTGACCCGCGAGGCACACGTCTCGCCGCGGAGAGGATCGGACCGATGCATGAGGGTGGCGCGACAACCAACCGGCCGGACCTACCGGACGGCGACTCCGCCAGTAATGGGCAGGTCGTCCGCATCGCGTCGGTAGCGGCGCTCGGCGGTTTGCTGTTCGGCTACGACAGCGCCGTGATCAACGGCGCCGTCGCCGCGATTCAGGACGAATTCGATGTCGCCGACGCCGCGCTCGGCTTCGCCGTCGCCTCAGCCCTGCTCGGCGCCGCAGCCGGTGCCATGACAGCGGGGCGCATCGCCGACCGCATCGGCCGCATCAAGGTCATGAAGATCGCCGCCCTGCTGTTCCTGATCAGCGCGATCGGCACGGCCTTCGCCCCCGACCTGTGGGTGCTGGTGCTCGGCCGCGTCATCGGCGGGCTCGGTGTCGGCGTGGCCTCGGTGATCGCGCCCGCCTACATAGCCGAGACCTCCCCCGCCAACATCCGCGGCCGGCTCGGGTCGCTGCAACAGCTCGCCATCGTCCTCGGCATCTTCTTGTCGCTGCTGGTCGACTACGTCCTGGCCCATCTGGCCGGCGGCGCAGGCGAGCAGCTGTGGTTCGGGCTCGAAGCCTGGCGGTGGATGTTCCTGTCGATGGCGGTTCCGGCCGTGGTCTACGGCCTGCTCGCCTCGACGATCCCCGAATCCCCGCGCTTCCTCGTGGCGACCCATCGGATTCCCGAAGCACGCAGTGTGCTGTCGACGCTGTTCGGCCAGCGCAACCTCGAGGTCACCATCGGCCGCATCGAGCACAGCCTCGAGGGTGAAACCAAACCGTCGTGGCGCGATCTGAAGAATCCCGCGGGCAAGATCTACCCGATCGTCTGGATCGGCCTGATGCTCTCGGTGTTCCAGCAGGCGGTCGGCATCAACGTGATCTTCTACTACTCGAACGTGCTGTGGGAAGCAGTGGGTTTCGAGGAGTCCAGCTCGTTCCAGATCAGTGTGTTCACCTCGGTGGTCAATATCGCCACCACCATCGTGGCGATCATGCTGGTCGACAAGGTCGGGCGCCGACCGCTGCTGCTCACCGGTTCCATCGGCATGACCATCACCCTGGCCACCATGGCGGTGTGCTTCGGGACCGCGCCGCAGGTGCCCAATGCCGAGGGGGTGCTCGAACCGCACCTGACCGGTGTGCCCGGTGTCCTCGCGCTCGTCGCGGCCAATCTGTTCGTGGTGTTCTTCGGGATGAGCTGGGGGCCGGTGGTCTGGGTGCTGCTGGGTGAGATGTTCCCCAATCGCATTCGCGGGGCGGCGCTCTCGCTCGCCGCCGCCGGTCAGTGGGCGGCCAACTGGGCGATCACGGTGAGCTTCCCTAGCCTGAAGACGTTCTCGCTGGGTTTCGCTTACGGCATGTACGCGGTGTTCGCGCTGCTGTCGCTGCTGTTCGTCGCCAGGTTCGTGCCCGAGACCAAGGGCAAATCGCTCGAGGACATGGACGAGGCCACCGGCTACCAGCATCCGACCGCGACCGCCTGATCCGCACCTTCGATCACCTCCCGGAGGGCCGCCATGAACCCGTGGATCGTTGTCGAGAACGAATGGGACCCGCACCGCGCCAATTATTTCGAGACCATCTTCACCGTCGGGAACGGCCGCCTCGGTACCAGGGGCTCGCTCGAGGAGCGGCATACCGGCTCGCTGCCCGGCACCTTTCTGGCCGGGGTGTACGACGCCTTCGACGCGCCGGTCGTCGACCTGGTGAACGCGCCGGACTGGCTGGTCACCGAGGTGTTCGCCGACGGAACCCGGCTCGACACCGAATCGGCGGCGGTGCTCCGCCATCACCGCGAGCTCGACCTGCGCCGCGGGACCCTCACCCGCGAGACCGAATTCGCGCTGCCCGACGGTGCCCGATTCGTGCTGCGCACCGAACGTTTCGCGAGCATGGCCGATCGCGATCTGTGCTGCCTGCGGATTCGGGTGACCGCGCTGGATCGCGCGGCAACGGTGACGATCCGCACCGGCATCGACGGGCACCGGCGCAATCTCGAGCGGCTACCCACCTACCGTGAGGACACCGAGTTCGGGTACGACCGCAAGTGGGACAAGTGGGCTTTGTCCACCCATTTGCGTTCCACCGGAACCGGATTCACCGATGACGTGGGAATGCTCGAATGCCGCACGATCGACAGCGGTGTCGATCTGGCCTACGCCCTGCGCACCGACCTGCCGACGTCACCGCGACGCCGGGTCGAGGTGCGCAGTCACGAGTCGATCGCGGTCGAGGTGGACTTCGCCGTCGCGGCGGGCGAGACGGTCGGCGTCGACAAGTTCGTCGGCATCGCCACCAGCCGTGATCCCGAAGCCGCTGCGGCACCGGATGATCGGGCGCGAGCGACCGTCACAAGGGTCACCGATTTCGACCAGGCGAGCGCGGCGAACGCGGCTGCGTGGGACCGGTTGTGGGCCGAATCCGACTGCGAGGTGGTCGGCAACGACCGCGTCACCCAGGCATTGCGGTTCGCCGTCTATCACCTGCTCATCGCCGCCAACCCGGACGACCCGACGGTGAGTATCGGCGCCAAATCCCTGTCCGGCGAAGGGTATCGCGGCCACGTCTTCTGGGACACCGAGATCATGCTGCTGCCGTTCTACCTGTTCACCCAGCCGCGTGCGGCTCGCGCCCTGCTCGGTTACCGCCACCACACCCTGCCCGGTGCCCGCGAGGTCGCCGCCGACAACGGCGCCACCGGTGCCCGCTTTCCGTGGGAATCGGCGGACACGGGCCGCGAGGAATGCCCGCAGTACACCCACGACGGCTCGGGCCGCTTCTACACCAGGGAGGAGGAACTGCACGTCACCGCCGATGTCGCGTACGCCATCATGCGCTACACCGAGGTCACCGGCGACGAGACGTACCTGTTCACCGAGGGTGCGCCGATCCTGTTCGAGACCGCCCGCTACTGGGTACAGCGATGCGAACCCGAAGGCGATGCGCTGGTGCTGCGAACAGTGATGGGGCCGGACGAATTCCATTCCCACGTCGACAACAACGCCTTCACCAACCGGCTGGTGCGCTGGCACCTGGAACAGGCTTCGGCGGTCTATCGGCGGATGGCCGCCGAACAACCGGAACTGCTTGCCGCCCATGCCGAACCGTCGGCGCTGTCGGCGGCCGACGCCGAGCAATGGGTCGATGCGGCTCGGCGAATCCGCGTGCCGGTGGACCCCGACTGCGGGGTGATCGAGCAGTTCGACGGCTATTTCGAACGCACCGTCGTCCCCATCACCGAATGGGACGACAACGACATGCCGCGATACCCGGCGGGTTTCGACCACTTCAACTGTGAGGACACGTCGCTGCTCAAACAGCCCGACGTGGTGATGCTCATGCACCTGCTGCCCGAGGAGTACTCGCTCGAGACACGCAGGCAGAACTACTTGTTCTACGAGGCGCGAACACTGCACAAGTCGTCGCTGAGTCCCTCCATCCATGCCATCGTGGGCTTGCGGGTAGGCGAGGCGGGCACGGCCGAAAGGTACTTCGGCCGTGCGGCATTCGTCGATCTCGACGACAATCAGGGCAATACGGAAGAGGGCATGCACATCGCGTCGGCGGCGGGCACCTGGCAGGTCGCCACGCATGGGTTCGGCGGTTTCCAGGCCACCCGCGAGGGATTGCGGTTCGCCCCCGCGCTGCCGGCGTCGTGGCAGCGGTTGCGGTTCTCGGTGCACTGGCACGGGCGGGTGGTGCGCGCCGACCTCGGCCACCACGACGCCCGGTTCGAGTTGATCGGCGACGGCCCCGCCGAAACCATCAGCGTGTGGGGCGACCCCGTGCGGGTGTGGCCGGGCGAGGTCGTCGAGGTACGCGCGCCCGAAAGCGTCGCCTCGTGACCGAGCGGGTGGCCGTACAGCAGGCCGCCGCCGTGCTGTTCGACCTGGACGGGGTACTGACCGATACCGCTGCCGTGCACCGCCGCGCGTGGACCACGCTGTTCACCGAGTTCCTGCCACCACAGGTCGCACCGTTCACCGATGACGACTACTACGACCTCGTCGACGGCAAACCACGGATCGACGGTGTGCGAGCGGTGCTGTCCTCGCGCGGGCTGCGACTACCCGACGGCACCGTCGACGACGACCCTGAGGCAGCCACCGTGCACGGCCTCGGCAACCGGAAGAACGGGCGATTCACCGAGATCGTGCACCGCGACGGGGTCGACGTGTTCGACGGCTCGCTGCGTCTGGTCGATGCTCTTGCGGCGCTCCGGATTCCGATGGGAGTGGTATCCAGTTCGCGCAACGCGGTGCTGGTGCTCGAAACCGCCGGACTGCTCGGCAGGTTCGCGGTGATCGTCGACGGCGCCGTCGCCGAGCGTGACGGGCTTGCGGGCAAGCCCGATCCGGCGATGTTTCTCGCCGCCGCCCGAGCACTGGGTGTCGAACCCGCCGAGACGATCGTCATCGAGGACGCGGTATCGGGCGTCGAGGCAGGTCGTCGGGGTGGTTTCCGGGTGATCGGGGTCGATCGCGGCACGGGCCCGGCCGCCCTGCGCGCCGCGGGCGCCGATGTGGTGATCGGTGATCTGGCCGACCTTCTCACCTAGGCCCTGTTTGTGTTCGGTGGCCCCGGGTAGACGCCCCGTGGGTCCCAAGGATGGCCCATCGATCACCAGTGGTCGAGCGTTCTGTCCGGAAGGAATGCCATGAGCTTGGCAGACAAGGCGAAGAACAAGGCCGAAGAGCTGGCCGGCAAGGCCAAGGAAGCGACCGGCAAGGCCACCGACGACCGCGATCTGCAGAACGAGGGCCGCGGCGACCAGGCCAAGTCCAACCTGAAGGATGCCGGCGAGAAGGTCAAGGACGCCTTCCGCGACTGATCCGGCTCCTCTTTCGAATTGTGGCCCCCGGCTGACAAGGCCGGGGGCCACAGTTGTATTCCTTGACAGGAATATTCTTCATAGTGAATACTTCTGCTCATGGAAGAGATCGCAGCCGCACTCGGCGACAGCGCACGATGGCGCATCGTCGAACTCCTCGCGCAGCGGCCTCGGTCGGTCGGCGAACTCGCCACCCACACCGGGTTGCGTCAGCCGCAGACGACCAAGCACCTCCAAACCCTCGCCAAGGCGGGCCTCGTCTCGGTGTTCCCGCTCGGGCAACGCCGCGTCTACGCCGTGGAACCCGGACCGTTGCGGGAGCTCGACAAGCGGTTGCGCGCGATGCTCGCGACCATCGAGGAGCACGCCGACGAGCGAGATGTGGTGGAGCGCTATCTGGCCGCCATCGAAGCCGAAACCGCTGCCGCGCAGCATGATCGGTGGGCCGACGGGCGCAGCTTCGCTTTCGAGCGGACGTTCGGAGTCGCACCCGAGGCACTGTGGCGGCACTGGGTGGATCCGGATTTGCTCGCGGATTGGTGGGTGCCGCCGTCGATGACCATCACCGACTGCCGGATCGAGCCGTTTCCCGGCGGCCGGGTGGTGCTCGACTACCGCGACGACGACGGCGGGCGTTACCGGTCGACCGGACGGGTCATCGAGGCCGACGAACACCACCGCCTCGCCTTCGACCTGTCGGTACTCGATGCGGCAGGCGAGGTCTCCTTCACCGGCCACTACACCCTCACCTTCGAGCCCGACGGGCCCGGGACCCGATTCCGGCTCGACCTCGTCATCGCCGAAACCACGGTGGCGGCAGCCTCTTTCATCGCCGGTATCGAAACCGGCTGGTCCCAGGTCCTCGACAACCTCGACAGGAAAGCCCGATCATGAGCACTCGCCGCGTCACCACCAACATCAGCCTCACCCTCGACGGCCGCTACCACGGACCGGCCGGCCCGTCCGATCTCGGCGCCATCGTCACCTACGCGAGCACCGAAACCGCCCGCGACTACCTCAGCGGAATTCACGCCGACGCGACAACGGCGGTCCTCGGGCGCAGCAACGCTGAAGGGTTCCTCGGCTACTGGCCGACCGTCGCCGCCGACGAGAACGCCGATCCGCGCGACCGCGCCTACGCGAAGTGGCTCGTCGACGTGGACAAGGTGGTGCTGTCGAGCACGCTCACCGGATCACCCTGGGAGCGAACGCGCGTCGTGAACGCACCCGCCGCCGAGGTGATCACCGAATTGAAGAGCTCTGGTACCGGCGACATCCTGGTCAACACCAGCCCGACGATCGTGGCCGATCTGCTCGCCGCCGATTTGATCGACCGCCTGCATCTGATGATCGTTCCCGAGATCGCCGGGGGTGGCGCGCTGTTCTTCACCGACGGGCTGCCGGCTTCCCGGTGGACACTGACCAGCCACACCGCCGGTGCGTCCGGCGAGCTCGCCCTCGTCTACGACCGCGCACGCTGAACCGACCCGACCGCTACGGCCGTGGCGCCAGGTCAGCGAGCGCGTTGAGAACGAACTCGTTCACCGGGTCCGTGCGTTCCAGATGGACCAGATGCCCCGCACCCGGAACCTGCACTACCGCACGCAGATCCGTCACATTGGCGCGCAGTGTGGCCAGCGGGTCGCGGCCGCTGAACCCCTCCATGTCGGGGTCGTTCTCGCCGTAGAGGAAATAGGTCGGGACGGTCACGGGGCGATCGGCCAGCGACTCGGTGAGGTGCCAGTTGCGGTCGAGGTTGCGATACCAGTTGAGGCCGCCGGTGAACCCGGTGCGTTCGAATTCGGTGGCGAGGGTGTCGAATTCGGACTCACCGAGCCAGGACCACGGCAGATCGGGGGCTTTCGGCAGGACATCGAGATAGCCGAGCCCCGGCGGGTTCTTCCAGGTGTCGAGGTAGTGGTAGTCGCCGGAGAGCGAGTAGTAGACCCTGGCCAGGAATTCGCGGGGCCGCTCGGCGAGTTCGGCGTCGGCACGGCCGGGTTCCTGGAAATAGGACAGGTGCAGGAAGTGGCGCTGGGCGGCCTTGGTCCAGAAATCGGACGGCGGGCGGGGTGGGCGCGGTGCGAAGGGATTGTTCAGTACCACCGCGGCGGCCACTCGCTCGGGCGCACGCAACGACAGCTCCCACACCAGCTGGGCGCCGAAGTCGAGGCCGACGAAAACCGCCTGCCGCGCGCCGATGTCGTCGAGCAGGGCGAGCAGATCGCCGATCACGGCCGCATTCGTGTACGCCTCGACATCGGCGGGCGCCTGCGTGCGTCCGTAGCCGCGCAGATCGGGCGCGATCGCGTGGAAACCCGCCTCGGCGACGGCCGCGAGCTGGCGATGCCAGATGTAGCCGGTGTGGGGGAAGCCGTGGCAGAACACCACCGGATACCCCTGCCCCTGCTCGGTCACATGTAACCGGACGTCGCAGGCGTCCAGGAATCGATGCCGAAGTTCCACCAGCGCCTCCAAGAATCTAGAACGTGTTCCTATTTCAAGGTAGTGTCCCGAGGCCATGAGCGGAACACCCAAGATTCTCGGCGGACGGGTCGCGGTAGTGACCGGAGCCAGCCGCGGCATCGGCAAAGGCATTGCCCAGGAACTCGGCGCGGCGGGCGCGACGGTGTACGTCACCGGTCGCACGACCACCGCGGGCAGGCTCCCCGGCACCGTGCACGACACCGCCGCCGAGGTGACCGCCCTCGGCGGGCTCGGCGTGGCGGTGGTCTGCGATCATCGCGACGACGGGGCGGTCGAGGAACTGTTCACGCGGGTGCGCGCCGAACAGGGCCGCCTCGACGTGCTGGTGAACAATGTCTACAACTCCCCCGCCGCCGCCCGCTGGCTCGGCCGCAAATTCTGGGAGGTACCGCCTGCGGCCTGGGACGAGACGTTCGACATCGGCGTCCGATCGCATTACGCGGCAAGCGTTTTCGCCGCCCCGTTGCTGATCGAGTCGAAGGGTTTGATCGTCAATATCTCCTCCCCCGGTTCGCAGCGCTACCTGCACAACGCGGTGTACGGGGTCGCCAAGACAGCCCTGGACCGGCTCACCGCCGACCTCGCCCACGATCTCGACGGCACCGCGACCACCGCGGTATCCCTCTGGCCCGGCATCGTGAATACCGAACTGCTGCAGATGGTTCCCGCCGACGACCAGGGCCGTCGCCTGGTGACCTTGCCCGGTGAAGGAACCTTCGATCTGAACGCCGCCGAGACACCGAGGTTTCCCGGCCGGGCCGTTGTCGCCCTGGCCGCCGACCCCGACCGGCTCGCGCGCACCGGAAAGGCGTGGAAGGTCGCCGATCTGGCCGAGGATTACGGATTCACCGACGTGGACGGCCGCGTTCCCCGCAACGATCCCTAGCCTGTCCACGCACGCAGTTTCTCCGGATTCCGCATCACCCAGATCCGGCTGATCCGATCGTCGATGATGTCGAAGGAGTAGACCGAGATAACCTTCCCGTCGGCCTCGGCGACCAGACCGAGCTGCCCGTTCACCATGCGTTCCACCAGCACCACTGTCGACAACCGCGTGCCGATGTGGATCCACGCCGTCGCGATCTCACTGCTGCCGACCAGCGGCTCCCGGAAGGCGGGAACCAGCCCACCGCTGTCCGCCGTCGCGATCGCGGTCGGGTCGAGCAACCCGACGAGTCCCTCGATATCGCCCGCCTCCCAGGCCCGTTTGAAATTCCGCACCACCTCGGCGCGCGCGGTTTCGGGTGGGCGCGGTGAGGTATCGATGCGACGGCGGGCGCTCGAGGCGAGCTGACGGCACGCGGCCGGAGTGCGCCCCACCACCTCGGCTATTTCGGCGAAGGAGTAGCGGAACACGTCGTGCAACACGAAGGCCACCCGCTCGGCGGGGGTCATGGAGTCGAGCACGACGAGGAAGGCCATGCTGATCGACTCGTCGAGCGTCACTCGATCGGCGGGGTCGGGCGCTGCGGTACCGCCGAAAAAGTCGGAACGGCCGGGGACCGGTTCCGGAATCCATTCGCCCACATAGCGTTCCCGGCGGGCGCGGGCGGAGCCGAGCAGGTCGAGACAGATGCGCCCCGCCACCGTCGTCAGCCAGGCACCGGGCGTGGTCACCTCGGCGCGGCGCTGTTCGCTCATCGCGTACCAGCGCGCATAGGTCTCCTGCACCACGTCCTCGGCCTCGGCCAGCGATCCGAGCAGCCGGTAGGCGAGATTGAGCAACTGGCGGCGCTCACTCATCACCTCGGACAGGTGGGGGTCGGTCATGATCGGCTCCTCGCGGTCGGTTCCCTCACCATGACCGACGAAACAGCGCCCCGATCTGTGAGGGCCTGACATTTCCGGCGTCCGCGTCGTCGGAAGGTCATGATCAGAATCGGCATCATTCTCGGCAGCACCCGATCCAACCGTAACGGAGCCCAGGTCGCCCGATGGGTGCTGGATTCGGCGTCGCGACGCGGCGACGCCGAATTCGAGCTCGTCGACCTGCGCGACCACCCGCTCCCGCACTTCGACGAGACAACGCCGCCGATGTTCGGCCCGTCGGAGAATGAACACACCCGGTCCTGGGCCGCCCGGATCGCTCCGTTCGACGGGTTCGTGATCGTCACCCCCGAGTACAACGGCGGTGTTCCCGGCGTCCTGAAGAACGCCCTCGACCACGCGTTCGCGGAGTGGACCGACAAGACCGTCGCCTTCGTCGGGTACGGCGTCAACGGCGGCGCCCGCTCCGTGGTGCAATTGCGCACCGTGTGCGGGACGCTGGGGATGGCCGACATCGGCCATTCGGTATCGATCGGCGTGCTCACCGATTTCGAGAACGCCACCACCTTCGTCGCGCGCGAGCACCACGACCTCGCGTTGCGCAAGACGCTGGACCAGCTCGTCGCGTGGACCACAGCCCTGGCACCGCTGCGGCGGCCCGCCGACGAAACCGCCGAGATCCGCGCGCAGATCGACCGGCTGGTCGAGTGCCTGCGGAACAAGGACCTCGACGGCATCGGCGCCCTCTACACCGACGACGCCGTGTCGTTCGATATCGAGCCACCCCTGCAACACTGCGGGAGGGCGGCGAAGCTGGCGAACTGGGCACGGGTATTCCAGGTGTTCGACACCCTGACCTACGAGTTCCACGACCTGACCTTCACGACCGGCACCGACGTGGCATACGGGCACGGTTTCGGCAGGCTGCGCGGCACACTGCGCGACGGCGCTGTCACCGACGGCATGTGGGTGCGCGCGACGCTGTGCCTGCGCAAGGTCGGTGGCAGCTGGTTGATCGCCCACGACCAGGTCTCGGTGCCGCTCGATATCCCGAGCGGCAAGGCGCTCACCGACCTGGAGCCCTGACGGTCAGCCTCCGGCCGCGGCGCGGCTGCGGCCGACAGCCAGGTCCGACAGCCGGTCGAGGGTTTCGCGGTTGCGTGGGGTCAGCAACAACTCCTGCGCGGCGCGTGGGACGAGCTTGCCCGGCCCGCGCACGGCCAGTTCCCCCATCCGCACCTCGGTCGTGGCCGGGGCGACCTCGCGCAGCTCGAAGCGGATGACAGCCGCGCCCATCGGCCACAACCGCGCGTCGAGTTCCAGCGTGTGCGGTGCGTCCGATGCCCGCACCTCGGTGGTGTCCTCGATGACGAGGGGCCACGGCCCCACGCTGTGATGGATGCGGGTACCGACCGCGGGCCAGCCCTTGTCCACGCGGCGAATGTGCGAGGCGCCCACAACCCAGCCCGAATACGACCACCCGTCCGCGAGCACCGCGAAGACGTCGTCCACTCCGGCGGGCACGGTGAGTTGCACCCAGATCATGTCCTCGTGCACGGCTCCTCCTACACGCTGTCGACGAGGGCGTCGTGCCCGGCGCGGCGGGCACAGTTGGCGCAGCAGAAGACGGTCTGTCCGGCCTCGACCCCGTGGCCCAGAACCCGGCATCCGCAGTGCGCGCAGTCGGGTGCCAGCTTCGATGCGGCGCATTCGATGCTGTCGAATGTCCAGCTCTGCCCGTCGCGGCTCACGGTGAACGCGCGCGCGTAGTCGTTGCCACACGTCTCACAGACGGCCATGCTTCACCTCTTTCGGATCGGTGGACAGCGGGCGTTTACCCGGTGCGGCCGAACCGAACCGACCTTTTGGTTGAAATCCCGAGAAACGGATATTCGCCTGTCACAGAGTTCTTTGCCCGGCCCGGTGAAGGTGGGTGGTCGACATGTCCGGACACAAGTCGAACGATGCGACGATGCCGTCGGACATCTCGAATCACAAACCCTTTTTCGACCGTTTCGCCACGGGCGCAAGCAATTTCGCGTCCAAGGCATGGTTCTTCGCCGCCTGCCTCACCCTGGTCCTGATCTGGGCACCTTCGGTGTTCCTTTTCCCGAGCATCGACACCTGGCAACTGGTGATCAACACGGCGACCACGATCGTCACCTTCCTGCTCGTGGCGCTGTGCAGAACACCCAGGCCCGCAACGACGACGCCGCCCAGCACAAGCTCAACGCGCTCGCCGCCGGTCTCGCGGCGCTGATGGGCGAATTGAGCAACGAGTATCCGGCACTGGACAGGGAACGGCAGGAACTGTCCGACGCCGTTGGCCTGGAAGATCGCGAAAGCAGCGAATAGCTCAGTCCGTCTCCGGCCCCTTGCGGTAGACCAGCGGCTGGACCACCCACAGACCGAGGAACACGATCGAGGCGACGACTCCGGCGACGATGCCCGCCGTGGTCCCGGCCACCACATCGAAGATCAGCACGGCGATGCCGGTGAGCGCGACCCCGAGCAGGGCGATACCGGCCAGCGCGAGCCGGTGCGCGCCGGTGACCAGGGCATCGAGCCGGTGCCTGCGGAACAGCAGCCGATGCATTGCCACCGGGGCGACCAGCAGGGCGGTCGCGGCGATCGACGCGGTGACGACGACGAGGTATACCACCCGCAATTCCGTGCTGAGGGCGTCGAAATGGGACTGGAACGGCAAGGTCAGCAAGATACCGGTGAGTACTTGCACACCGGTCTGCAGCACCCGCAGTTCTTGCAGCAAGGAGGCCCAGTTGCGGTCGAGACGCTGGATGGTGTTCTCGCCACGCACCCGTCGATTCCAGTCGGCGTCATCGTCGTCCATCACCGCTCCTCGTCGCCCGGGGCCGATGCCCTCTTTGCGCGCATACCCGGCACACACCGCCCGAATCCCGCCACCGACCGGCGTACCCGTGATTGAGCGGCGCGCGGCCGGGTAGTGCGACGGTGTGGTCGAGAACAACGGCCACATGCCAGAAGACCAGACGACACGAGGAGGGCATTCATGCCTGATCCGAACAACCCTGGACAGTTCGGCAACCGAAACGACACCCAGGAGCAGGCGGCCCGTGGCGGCCAGGCCAGCAGCGGCAGCTTCGGCGATCGCAATTCCGCCGACCCGCGCGAGGCAGGCCGCAAGGGCGCCCAGGCGCAGCCCACCGAGGCCAAGCGCGAGGGCGGTCAGCACAGCCACGGCGGCCGCTGACTCCCTGCTACCGACCCCGGGCCTGGCACGATGCCGGGCCCGGGGTGTCCCCGGCGAAAGGTGGTGGCCTGATGACCGCCGAGATCTCGGACCTGCTGCAGACGCTGACCCGCGTGGTCAACACCCTGCACGACAACGGCATTCGCTTCGCGGTGGCCGGCGGCTGCGCGGTGTACGCGCACGGCGGTCCGGCCAGCGATCACGACGTGGACATCTTCCTCCGCGCCGAGGACGCCTATGCCGCGCGGGACGCGTTGGCGGCCAAGGGCTTACGGCCCGTCGATCCACCGGAGAACTGGCTGACCAAGGTCTATGACGGCGAGATCCTCGTCGACCTGATCTTCCGCACGAACCATCGCACCGTCGACGACGACCTGCTCGACCGTGCCGAGTCGATGCCGGTCGGCCCGGCGACCGCACCGGTGCTCCCCGCCACCGACGTGCTGGTCGACAAACTCATGGTGCTCGACGCGCACCGTCTCGATTTCACCCGCCTGCTCGAGGTCGCCCGCGCCCTGCGCGAGCAGATCGACTGGGCCCAGGTGCACCGCGACACGGCCGAATCGCCTTACGCGCGGGCATTTCTCGGGCTGCTCGACGACCTCGGCGTCCACCACGTACCACCCGCGCCCGCCGCCGAACCACCGCAGTACGTGGTCGCCAACCTGCGCCGCGCCTTCGCCGAGGATCCGCGGACCGCGACGATGAGTGTGCACGTGACGCTGCGCTCCGATGTCGTCGTACTCACCGGCGAGGTCGCCGACGAACAGAGCAGGCGGGCACTGGAGGCCGTGCTGCACGAGCGGATCGGTGACCTGCGGGTCCACAACGATGTGCGGGTACGCAGACCCGCCGAACCGGCCGAACCGGAAGTGCTGAGGTGAGTGGGATGCGCGTAGCGGCGGTAGGCGATGTGCACCTCGGCGCGGATTCGCGTGGTCGGTGCAGGCCGGTGTTCGAACGGCTGCCAGAGCACGCGGATGTGTTGCTGCTCGCCGGTGACCTCACCCGCCTGGGCACCCTCGAAGAGGCGGAGGTGGTGGCGAGCGAGTTCGGCGATCTCGACGTCCCGGTTGTGGCGGTGCTCGGCAATCACGACTATCACAGCGACCGCGAGCAGGAGATGAGCGCGCTGCTGTCCGCGCACGGCATCACCGTGCTCGAGGGCACCTCGACGGTGCTCACCATCGGTGAACGCACGCTCGGCATCGCGGGGACCAAGGGTTTCGGCGGCGGGTTCGCCGGCAAGTGCGCGAGCGCGTTCGGCGAACCGCAGATGCGCGAGTTCGCGACCCACACAGTCGAGCTCGCGCACCAGCTCCACACGGCGCTGAGCCGGCTCGACACCGACGTGACCATCGCACTCACCCACTACTCGCCCGTGTCGGACACCTTGCACGGCGAGCCGCCGGAGATCTACCCGTTTCTCGGCTCCTACCTGCTCGGGGAGGCGATCGATGCGTGCGGCGCCGACCTGGCGGTCCACGGTCACGCCCACGCGGGCACCGAACGCGGCACCACCCCGGGCGGAATCCGGGTGCGCAATGTCGCCCAGCCGGTGATCGGTACCGAATACGCCGTCTACGACCTGGCGCCCGCCACGTCGTCGGCATACATCTGAAGGAGGATTCTCATGGTTTCGCAGGACACCATCGCCCAGCTACGCCAGGACATCACCACGGCCGCCGACGCGGGCGACGAGGCAACGGCGCAGCGTCTGCGCCGGGAACTGTCGGAGGCACTCGCGGCGGCGGGCCGAGACGATCAGGACGACCCGGCCGGTCCGTGACCGCGCTGCGACCGGACGGTCGCCGCGCTCCAGACCACCAGCCAACCGGACGCCGCCATATAGAGGGCATAGGCGGAGATGACCAGTTCGGGCCCATAGTTGGCGAACCAGTCGCCGAGGCGCAGGAGCGCGATCAGGCCGAGGCCGACCAGGAACATGCCGAGCACCAGGCTCGGAATCGCCAGGGGGGCGATGGAGTCGTCGGTGACGTGGCGGTCACGCTTGGTAACTGACAGATTGCTGTTCGGTTCGAAGTAGATGCTGCTCATAGTCACGAGCTCCCTTCCGGACGGCCGTCCCGACACAGCCGGTAGGTCAAACCACGCAGGTGGCGCGCGCAGTGATCACAAACGGTTAACGTTCAGCAATATCGAGCGTGCCAGGTCTAACCGGAGGATAACAGACCATGTGATCTGGGTCACATCGAATAGGTGTTCGACACGAAGCGATAACGGTTGTTACATTTCCCAGGAATAGGCGTTCGAACTGGAATAGTCCGACAATTCTGGACAATTGCCCAGCAAGCCGACAATGCTGTGATTTATAGAACCGTTATAGCCTCTGAGGTGCGTAAACGGGCCTCGAGACAGACATCGGAGCGGTTTGTGACCGGACCGAGTCGGCGGCACCGGAATCGGCGCCCATTTCGTGTCGTGCACACGCGCGCGACATACGGGTGCGTTCGAGTGTTTGAACGGCGCACGTTCGGCTATCGTCCATCCAGTTCTTTTCGATGCTGCTGGATCGTTCGTGTCGCTTCGCCGAATCATGTGCCGCGTGAGGATCCACGCCTCGTGATTCGGTGACCCTCTCAAACGAAGGACGCCGGTCACCATGCCCGCACCCGTTATCCTCGACGGCCGCATCGTACGGCTGGAACCCCTTGCACCCCACCACGTTCCCGGTCTGGCAGCGGCCGCACAGGCGCTGCGCGGCCAACCGGGGTTCACCGTTGTCCCGCACGGCGAACAGGAAGCGCGCACGTATGTCTTCCAGGCCGAGGCCGCCCAACTGGCGGGTTCGGCGCTGGCCTTCGCCATCGTCATGATCGGTGACGAATGCGTGGTCGGCGCCACCCGCTTCACCCGCCTCGACTACTGGCAGGGTCCGCTCACCTGGCCGCTGTCGGCCGAACCGGTCACCGCCTCCCCCGGCGGCGCGATTCCCGACGCCGTGGAGATCGGCAACACCTGGCTCACCCCCGCCGTGCGCGGGGGCCAGGTGAATCTCGACTCCAAGCTGCTGTTGCTCACCCACGCCTTCGACACGTGGCGGGTGCGCCGGGTGACCCTGCGCGCCGACGCCCGCAACCTGCGCTCGCGGGCGGCCATCGAACGGCTCGGCGCGGTCAGCGACGGTGTACGCCGGGCGCATTCCCGTGGCCTCGACGGCGAGGTACGCGACACCGCGTTCTATTCGATCCTGCGCGATGAATGGCCGGGGGTGCGCGAGCGGATCATGGAACAACTGGCCGCCCGCGCCGCGCAACGACGGGCGCCGCTCATCCCGGCCACCGCCGAGGCGTTGCGCGCCCTCACCGCCTCGATCGGCTGAAGCAGGTCAGCGTCCCGTTCCGCCGTGCACCACGGCCACCTCGGCCCCGCCCAGGTCGAAGGCGCGGTGCAGGATGCGCACCGCCTCGTCGAGGTCGGTGTCGCGGACCAGCACGGAGATGCGGATCTCGGAGGTGGCGATGAGGTCGAGATTGATGCCCGCTGCCGCCAGTGCCTCACAGAAGGTCGCGGTGACGCCGGGATTGTTGCGCATGCCCGCACCGATGAGCGATACCTTGCCGACGCGGTCGTCGTAGCGCACATCGGCGAAGCCGATCTCGGCGCGACGCGAGCGCAACAGCGCGACCGCGCGGTCGCCGTCGGCGGCGGGCAGCGTGAAGGTGATGTCGGTGCGGCCGGTTCCGGTGTTCTGCACGACCATGTCGATGCCCACCTCGGCATCGGCCACGGCACGGAAAACCTGCGCGGCGTAACCGGGTTCGTCGGGCACGCCGACCACGGTCACCTTGGCCTCGTTGCGGTCGTGCGCGACTCCGGTGAGCACGGCCTGGTCGGCGGGGATGTCGGCCATCGAGCCGAACACGGTGGTGCCGACGGTGTCGGTGTAGGACGAGCGAACATGCACCGGGACCTGGTAGCGGCGGGCGTACTCGACGCAGCGCAGCATGAGCACCTTGGAACCGCACGCCGCCATCTCGAGCATCTCCTCGTAGGAGACCTGGTCGAGTTTCTGGGCATCGCCGACGATGCGCGGGTCGGCGGTGAACACGCCGTCGACATCGGTGTAGATCTCGCACACGTCGGCGTGTAGCGCGGCCGCCAAGGCGACGGCGGTGGTGTCGGAGCCGCCTCGACCGAGCGTGGTGACGTCACGGCTGTCCTGACTCACGCCCTGGAAGCCGGCGACCAGTACGATCTCGCCGTCGTCGAGGGCGCGCCGTACCCGGCCGGGGTCGACCTCGATGATCTTGGCGTTGCCGTGCGCGCCGGTGGTGATCACCCCGGCCTGTGAACCGGTGAGCGAACGCGCCTCCGCGCCGAGGGAATGAATGGCCATGGCCACCAACGCGTTCGAGATCCGCTCGCCCGAGGTGAGCAGCATGTCCATCTCCCTCGGCGGCGGTGCCGGCGCCACCTGACCCGCCAGATCCAGCAATTCGTCGGTGGTGTCGCCCATCGCCGAGCACACGACAACCACGTCGTTGCCCTGCTTCTTGGTCTCCACGATCCGCTCGGCGACCCGGCGGATGCGCTCCGCGGTCGCGACCGACGAGCCACCGAATTTCTGTACAACCAGGGCCATCCCGCTGTCCTCTCCCTGCTCGCCCGCGAGGTACTCGCGGGTAACTCCCGTCGAGTATCCCGGCAATCCGGGCGTGGCTGGGCGGTTTGTGACGCGAAAAGTGGTGCCGCCGTGCCGTTTCTGGCGGGATACTGGCCGCATGGGGGTGGCGCGCGTGCGCCGGCTCCGATGTTCGGCGGTTCTCGGCGTTAGGCGAATTCGTATGGCTACTCGGCACTTTCGTTCCCGTTCGTTGCGTGTCGCGGTGCTCGGCACCGGGGCGCAGGCCGGGGAGGTGGTGCGGATCATCGCCGAATCCACCGACGAACTGAGCGCACGAGCCGGGGCGCGATTGACCCTCGACACGGACGCGGCCGACCTCGTCGTCGACACCACCGCGACCTCCGAGAGCTTGGACGCCGTCCTCGACGCATTGCGGGCGGGGCGGTCGGTGGTGACCGCGAATACCGCGCTCATCGCCTCGCACGGTGCCGAATTGATGTCGGCTGCCGAGGAATTCGGGGCGGATCTGTGTTTCGAGGCCGCCGTTGCGGGCGGGGTGCCGGTGGTCCGGCCGCTCACGCAGTCGCTGTCGGGCGATCGCGTGCGCGAGGTGCTCGGCGTCTTCGCCGCGGCCGACGCGCACGCGGCGGCGATCCTCGCCACGTTGGCCTTTCATACCCGGGTGGAGGTCACCGATGTGCATTTCGAGGAGTTCGGGGTGGCGCCGGCACACGACCTGGCGGCTGCCGACGCGTTGTCGTTGCGGTTGCGTCAGCTGACCGTGTGCACCCGCATCAGTGAGCCCGAAGACGGTGGCAAGGAATGGATCTCGGTACGGGTGCATCCCGCACTGCTGCCTGCCGCGCACCCGCTGGCCCAGGTGGAGGCGCCGTTCAGCGCGGTGACGGTGGACGCCGAGGGCGCGGGGCGACTGATGTTCTCCGGTCGCGACGCGACGCGGGCCACCGCCTCGGCACTGCTCGGTGATCTGGTGAGCGCGGCGCGCAACCGCGTGAACGGTGGCCGGGCTCCCCGCGCCTCGTACTACGCCGAGCTACCGGTCGCGCCGTTCGGCGACATTCCCACCCGCTACTACCTGAACCTGCGGGTCACCGATCACGCGGGCGCGCTCGCGCAGGTGGCCTCGATCTTCGCCGACCACGGGGTGAGCATCGAACGTGTGCGTCAGGAACACCACGGCGACGACGCACATCTCATCGTCCTCACCCACCGCGCCCGCGAATCGGCGCTGGCCGACACTGTCGACGCCCTCACCGACGCCACCTGTGTGAGCGCGGTGCTCACCAGGTGGCGGGTGGAGGGTGCGCCGGTCACAGGCTGAACGCCACCGCCCGCAGGATCAGCACGGCGATGAACACGACCGTGAAGGCGAGGTCGATGGAGACCTCGCCCAGCCGGACCGGCTTGAGTACCTTGCGCACCGGCGCGATCACCGGTTCTGTCGCCGCATGGGTCACCGACCGGACCTTCCCCACCCACGGCGACCGATTGCCAAGCGTTTCGAGCCAGTCGACCACCATCCGCGCGATCAACAGCACCAAGAACACCGTCAGTACCCACCCGAGCAGGGTTCCGATGAGACTCATGACGCACTCCTTCCGGAGGCCACCGTCGACCTCTTACCGAAACAACGCCTCAGCCGCCCCCAAGGTGTCCACTATGCACCGTTCTCAGCGGATTATCAGTCCGGATAGGTCAGCTATTCGGCGTGGCGCGCGTCGATGTGTTCGTAGCGGCGGGCGAAGTCCAGGATGCGCGCGGTCACCTGCCGGGAAATCTGATAGAAGAGACCGTGCCCCACACCGGGGAAGATCTCGACCTCGCAGGTGGGCAGGTTGTCGCGCACGCGTTGTTCGGCCAGTTGCGGATCGACCACCAACGACTCCGACCCGAGCAGCAGCAGGGTCGGTGTCGTGATCGTCGCGAGTCGCTCGTCGGTGAACATCTTCGGATAGCCGATCGTCGGGGCATACCCGAGAGCCGCCTTCACACCGGCGAATTCGGCGTCGGTCAGGGTGACGCCCGGATTGAGCCGTGCGTTCATCGCGCGCAGGTTCTTGTCCGTCGGCCGGGCACCGACGCGAAGCATCGTCCACAACAGGCTCCATTTGATCTTGGTCAAGGTGCCGCTCGGCTCCACGACGCTCAGGCTCGCAAGCCGTGCCTGCTGAGTGGTCGCGACAGCCATCGCCTGCCACGCACCCTGTGAATACCCGACCAGATGAACCCGCTCGACGCCGAGCCCGTCGAGGACCTCCCCCAACCAGGCGCCGAACTTCGTCTCGTCGATCGGTGCGGTCTGCACACTGAGACCAGGCGCGCCGATCATCTCCGGCGCGTACACCACGTGATCGCGGGCGAAGTCCTCGATCACGTGACGCCACATCAGGCTGTTACCGCCGAGAGAGTGCATCAGCACGAACGGAATGCCTTGTCCCGCACCGGATTTACGGACCTTCGTCATGCCGAAGGAAGTAGGGATATCGAGCATCTCCGACGGAACGGGCCACTGCTTCTCCAGCTCCCGATAGGTCCGCAGGTACTCCTCGCGCGCGGCGTCGTTCTTGAATCGCCCGATCTTGGCCATAACCACCCCTGTTCCTCGTTGATGATATGACCGTACCACATAGATGATATGGGCGTACCATAAAGATTTCGCCGACAGCGACGAAGGAGGCAGGGTGCCGCGTTTGGCCGACCATGACGAGCGCCGCGGGGTCATCACCGATGCCGCGCGGCGAGTGATCGCGCGGGGCGGGCTCGACGCGGCCACGTTCCAGTCAGTCGCCGCCGAAGCCGGGGTATCGGTGCGGTCGGTGCAGTACTACTTCGGGACAAAACGGGAGTTCCTGGTCGCCACGCATCAGGCGGTGGTGATCGATTCCGGGGAGCGGTTCGGGCGGGAACTCGCGGCGTTGGGGCCGGGGTCCGGGCCACGCGACGTGGTGCGCGCGATGCTGCTCGCGCTACTCCCCCTCGACGAAGCCAGTAGGCAGAACGCGGTAATTCTCGGGATCTTCCACGCGGCCGCCCTCACCGGTTCCGACGTCGCGGCCGCCGATATGACCGGGGCACCGAAATACATCGTGAACGCAGTGGCAGACCAGCTCCGGCGTGCGCGCGGCGACGAGGCCGACGACGCGACGATCGTCGCGGACGCCGAGCTGATCCTGCTCACGCTCGGCGGACTCGCCCAGGGCATGCTCACCGACAACGATTACGCCGCGCGCTCACCACAATTGGTGGAGCACCTGCTCGATCGCGTCTTCGACGCATAACGAAACGAGGCCCCGGCGGTGTGCGCCGGGGCCTCGTCGGGTCGAACTACTTTCTGCGTTCCTTCTTCTCGCGCACGCGCACCGAGATGCGCACGGGCGAGCCGTCGAAACCGAACTCCTCGCGCAGGCGCCGTTCCAGGAAGCGGCGGTAACCCGCCTCGAGGAAACCGGTGGTGAACAGCACGAACGTCGGCGGACGAGTGCTGGCCTGGGTGGCGAACATGACGCGGGGCTGTCGGCCGCCGCGCATCGGCGGCGGGGTGGCCGCGATGACTTCCTTGAGCCAGGTGTTCAACCGGCCGGTGGAGATGCGCTTGTCCCAGGACTCGAGCGCGGTCTCCATCTGCGGCACCAGCTTCGCCACGGCGCGACCGGTGTGCGCGGAGATGTTCACCCGCTGCGCCCACGGCACCCGCACGAGGTCGCGATCGATCTCGCGCTCGAGCATGTAGCGGCGGTCCTCGTCGACCAGGTCCCACTTGTTGAACGCCAGCACCAGCGCGCGACCGGAGTCGGCGACCAGGCTGATCACCCGCAGGTCCTGTTCGGTGATCGGCACCGAGGCGTCGATCAGCATGATCGCCACCTCCGACGCCTCGAGCGCCGACTTGGTCCGCAGCGAGGCGTAGAACTCGGTGCCGGTGGCATTGGAGACCTTGCGGCGCAGACCGGCGGTGTCGACGAACTTCCACACCTTGCCGCCGAGCTCCACCAGGGAGTCGACCGGGTCGACGGTGGTGCCCGCGACATCGTGGACCACCGAACGTTCGTCGCCGGCCAGCTTGTTCAGCAGGCTCGACTTGCCGACATTGGGCTTGCCGACCAGCGCCACCCGACGCGGCCCGGCCACACCCGTGCCTTCGCGCGGGGTCTCGGGCAGTGCGGCGAGCACATCGTCGAGCAGGTCACCGGTACCGCGACCGTGCGCGGCCGAGACCATGCGCGGCTCGCCGAGGCCGAGCGACCACAGCGTCGCGGCCTCGATCTCGACCTTCTGATCGTCGACCTTGTTGGCGACCAGGATCACCGGGATCTTGGAGCGGCGCAGCTTGCGCACCGCAGCCTCGTCGGTCGCGGTCGCGCCGACGGTGGCGTCGACGACGAGCAGGATCGCGTCGGCGGTCTCCATCGCGACCTCGGCCTGACGGGCCACATGCTGCTGCAGGCCCTTGGCGTCGGGCTCCCAGCCGCCGGTGTCCTGCACGAGGAAGCGGCGTCCGGCCCAGCTGGCCTCGTACGAGATCCGGTCACGGGTAACACCGGGAACGTCCTCGACAACGGCTTCGCGCCTGCCGAGGATGCGGTTCACCAGGGTCGACTTGCCGACATTCGGACGGCCGACCACCGCGACCGTCGGCATGGCGAGGTGTTCCTCACCCTCGCCCTCACCTTCGAGATCGGTGATCTCCCAGTCGGTTTCATCGGTCCAGATACCGTCGCCCTCGAGTACGTCCTCGATCATCGCGACCCTCCTGTCGTGGCCGAAAGCTGCTGGGCCACCACGCGATACAGCTCGTCGATGGTCTGTTCCATCGTGAGATCGCTGGTATCGACGAGCACCGCGTCGGCGGCGGGGCGCAACGGCGAGACCTTGCGGGTGGAATCGAGGGTGTCGCGGCGCTGTACGTCGGCCAGCACGGCCGGGTAGTCGTCGCCGCGTCCCTCGCGGATGTTCTGGGCATTACGCCGCTGGGCGCGCGCCTCCGCGGAGGCGGTGAGGTAGATCTTGGCGTCGGCGTCGGTGAGCACGACGGTGCCGATATCGCGGCCCTCGACCACGATCCGGCCGGCCACGGCGGCAATCTCACGCTGCAGGGCGACGAGCTGGTCGCGCACCTGCGCCACCGCCGACACCGCCGAAACGGCCTTGGTCACCGCGTCACCGCGGATCTCGGCCGACACGTCGTCACCGTCGAGTTCGACGACCTCGTGACTCGGGTCCGTGCCGATCGAAAGAGGCAGCGCCGCAACGGCTTCGGCGATCGCCTCGGCATCGGTGAGATCCACGCCCGCACGCAGCACCCGCAGCGTCGCCACCCGGTACATGGCACCGGTGTCGAGGTAGCGGGCGTTCAGGCGGGTGGCCAACTTGCGCGACACACTGGACTTGCCGGTGCCGGACGGGCCGTCCATGGCGACGACGAGCGTGCCGTCGCCGGCCAGCCTGCCCTGGGCAGGTTCCACCGAGAAATCCACTCCGTTCACAGCTGCACCGCCTCGTAGAGTTTGCCGATTTCGTCGCGGCCTAGCACCCGAAGGGTGCCGGGACGCTGATCACCGAGGGCCACCGGACCGAGGTGCGTGCGGACCAGGCGGATCACCGGGTGACCCACCTCGTCGAGCAGGCGGCGCACGATGTGCTTGCGGCCTTCGTGCAGCACCAGCTTCACCAGCGACCGGCCCTCGTAGGACTCGAGCACCATGAACTTGTCGACCTTGGCCGGCCCGTCCTCGAGCTCGACGCCTTCGCGCAGCCGCTTGCCGACGAGCCGGTAGTTGACCTCGCCGTACACGGTGGCCAGGTAGGTCTTGGGCACCTCGAACGACGGGTGCATCAGGCGGTGCGCCATTTCACCGTCGTTGGTGAGCAGCAGCAGGCCCTCGGTGTCGGCGTCGAGCCGACCCACGTGGAACAGGCGCTGACCAGCGGCGATGCGTTCGGCGACGATGTCACCGACACAGGGGCGGCCCAGGTCGTCGGACATGGTGGACTGCCAGCCCTTGGGCTTGTTCAGCACCAGGTGCACGAGTTCGTCCCGCACGACCACGCGGGTGCCGTCCACGCGCACGACGGCGTTCTCGGCGTCGATGCGCAGACCCTGCTCGCGCACGATCTTGCCGTCGACCTCGACGCGGCCCTGGGCGATCATCTCCTCGGCGGCGCGGCGCGAGGCCACACCGGCCTTGGCCAGCACCTTCTGCAGACGTTCGCCTTCACCCCACGGGAGCTTCTTGGGGCCCTCGGCGGTGTCGGCGTGCTGATGACGGGCAGGCTTGGCGTTGTTCAGGATCGTCGGGGCGACGACCTTGCGCTGCGGTTTCGCGGACTTCTTGTTGCGCGCCGCGAAGGCCTGCGTGCCGGCCGAAGTGCCGCTGCGCTGTGCGGCTGTGTCGCCACGCTGTCCGCGGTCGGCGTCACCACGCGGGTAACCGCCACCGTTGGCAGCGCCTGCGCCGCGACGGTCGTCACGCTGGTAACCACCGGCGGACGGACCACGACGGTCGCCACCGGCCGGGGCGCTGCGTCGATCGTCACGCTGGTAACCACCGGGGGCGCTGCGACGGTCGTCGCGCTGGTAGCCGCCGGTCGCGCCGCGGCGACCACCGGACTCGGCGTCACGCTGGAAGGAGCCGGCCGATCGGGCCGCTGTCTGATTGCCGCGCTGGAAGCCACCCGCGCTGGTGCCGCGGCGGCCGGGGGCCTCGCCACGGGTACCGGCCTGACCGGTGCGCGCACTGCCGCCGCGGGGAGCCGCGGTTCGGTTCGCGCCACTTCGGGGCTGGTCGCTACGTTTTCTTCGATCCGGTGTGCCATCTCGGCGAGCGGAATTATTCATCTGTCCTGTCAATCGTCGGTGCCGAGATCCATGTCGGACTCGGCGGGTTTTTGCAGCCTGGTGTACCGGGGATCGGTGTCCAGGCTCTCGCTGATCTCGTCGATCAGATCGACGCCGGGAAGCAGCGGCGCCAGCGGTGGCAGGTCGCCCAGTGAGGCGAGCCCGATCCGTTCGAGGAACAACTCGGTGGTGCGGTAGAGCGTGCCGTTGGTTTCCGGGTCCTGACCCGCTTCCGCGATCAAGCCCCGCGCCAGCAGCGTGCGCATCACTCCGTCGACGTTCACCCCGCGAACCGCGCTGACCCGGGTGCGGGTCACCGGCTGGCGATAGGCGACCACCGCCAAGGTTTCCAAGGCGGCCCGGGTGAGCTTCGTCCGGGCCCCGTCGAGCAGTACCCGCTCGACATAGGGCGCGTACTCCTGTCGAGTATAGAAGCGCCAACCGTCACCGACGAAACGCAGGTCGATGCCGCTGCCGCGCGCGGTCAGTTCCGCCGACATCGCGCGCAGGGTTTCCTCGACCCGTTCGCTGGTGTCGTCCAGGGCCGCGGCCAGCTGTTCTACCGGCGCGGGAGCGTCCACGACGAGCAGCATGGCCTCGAGCGCGGACCGCAGTTCCGCGTCGTCGAGCCGCTCGGACGTGAATTCAGCCACTGTCTCGCTCATGCCGCCTCCTGCTGGCTGTTCGGGAGCCCTCGGGTCTGTTTCGGTGCGCCGATCACCCGTAATCCTCCTCGAAGGTCAGTGCCGCCGCCTCGGCGTCGGGGTCGAGTTCGCCGAGCCAGCTCACAGCCAGTGGGCCGAGGGGGTCGGGCTGGTCGAAGGCGATCGTCTTGCCGCGATACAACTCGAGCAACGCCAGGAACCGGGCCACGATTTCCACCGGAACCGTGCAATCGGACACCAGCTCGGCGAAGGTCGTCCACCCGCCGGGCCCGCGTTCCTTGAGCCGGGCCAGCACCAGCTCGGCCTGTTCGGCCACCGAGATGGTGTGCATGTGCAGATGTCCGAGCCCTACCTCGGCGATCGGACGCGGCCGAAACGCGGCGGCCGCGATCTCGGCGAACGCGGCGACATCCACCCCGAGGGTCACTTCGGGGAGCAGCCCGGCGAACTGATCTTCCAGCGCCACCGACCTCGGATACCGGCGCAGCGCGGCGGCTTCCAGCTCGGCGAGCAACTCGGCCACCTGTTTGAACGCGCGGTACTGCAGCAGCCGGGCGAACAGCAGGTCGCGTGCCTCGAGCAGTTCGAGGTCATCGGCGTCGGTCATCTCCCCCGACGGCAACAACCGGGCGGCTTTCAGGTCGAGCAGAGTCGCGGCGACGACGAGGAATTCGGTGGTCTGATCGAGGATCTTGTCCGCGCGCAGCTTGGTGTTCTCGGCCAGCTCGGCCGTCAATGCCTTGGTGTAGGCGATGAATTCGTCGGTGACCTTGTGCAGCGCCACCTCGGTGACATCGAGTTTGCGTGAACTGATCAGCGTCAGCAGCAGATCGAACGGCCCCTCGAAGTTGGTGAGCCGCAGATGGAATCCGCTGGTTTCCGCCGGTACTGCCTCTTCGGGTACTGCTTGCACCGCAGGTTGTGCCTCGATCACCGGCCCGACCGGTGGATGACCTCGCGTGCCATGGCGCGATACGCTTCCGCGCCCGCCGATTTCGGCGCCCACGTGGTGATCGGCTCACCGGCGACGCTGGCGTCCGGGAACCGCACGGTGCGCGAAATGGCGGTGTCGTAGACGAGGTCGCCGAACACCTCGACCACGCGCGACATCACCTGACGCGAATGCAGCAACCGGGCATCGAACATGGTGACCACGATCCCGTACAGGCTCAGCCGCGGATTGAGGCGGTCGCGCACCTTCTCCACGGTGTCATTGAGCAGGGCCAGCCCGCGCAGCGAGAAGTACTCGCATTCCATCGGGATGATGACCCCGTCGGAGCAGGCGAGCGCGTTGACGGTGAGCAGCCCGAGCGAGGGCTGACAGTCGATGAGGATGTAGTCGTAGCGATCACGCACTCCGGCCAGCGCGCGGCCGAGGGACTGTTCGCGACCCACCTCGTTCACCAGCTGGATCTCGGCGGCCGAGAGGTCGATGTTGCTGGGTAGGAGGTCCATGCCGTCGACCTTGGTGGTCTGCAGCACGTCGTCGACCGAGGCTTTGCCGCCGATCAGCAGGTTGTGCACGGTCAGGTCGAGATCGTGATGGGCGACGCCGAGACCGGCCGACAGCGCGCCCTGCGGGTCGAGGTCGACCAGCAGTACGCGGCGCCCGTATTCGGCCAGTGCCGCACCGAGATTGATGGTCGAGGTGGTCTTGCCGACCCCGCCCTTCTGATTGCACATGGCCACGACGAGCGCGTCGCCGTGCTGCTTGACCTGCGGTGGTTCGGGTACCAGGCGCAGCGGGCGGCCCGTCGGGCCGATCTCGACGGCCTCGGTGACCTGTTCCGGCCCACCGTCCCACGGTGTTTCCGCTGTCGTCACGATCCGCTGCTCCTTATACGTTTCCTTGCCGGTAACCCCTGTCGAGGGTAGCGAGGCCGGTTCGCCACCCGCCTCACTTTCGTACGGTCCAGCTCCGGGTAGACGCTACCGCTCGCACCGCTCGGGTACGGCATGGCAACGCCGGGCGTGTTCGCACGATACCCGCTTCACCCGAAGTGGGGAGGTCACCCTCAGCGGGCACGCGGGTGGGCCGTCGCCCACACTTCACGCAGGGTGCTCACCGTGACGAGGGTGTAGATCTGGGTGGTCGTCACCGAGGCGTGCCCGAGCAGCTCCTGTACCACGCGCACGTCGGCGCCACCGTCGAGCAGGTGGGTGGCGAAGGAGTGGCGCAGCGTGTGCGGCGACACCGTCGCACCGATGCCCGCACGTTCGGCCGCGGTCTGCAACACCTGCCAGGCGCTCTGCCGTGACAGCCTGCCGCCCCGGTTGTTGAGGAAAAGGGCGCCGCCGCTTCCCTTTCCGTTCGCGGCGAGTGCGGGTCTGCCGCGCACGAGGTAGGCGTCGACGGCGGCGAGCGCGGGCCTGCCGATGGGGACGAGGCGTTGTTTGCCACCTTTGCCGCGCAGCACGACGCACCGCTGTTCGGTGTCGATGTCGTCGACGTCGAGGCCGACCATCTCCGAGATGCGGGCGCCCGTGGAGTACAGCAATTCCAGCAGCGCCCGGTCCCGCAGACCGCGCGGTCCGCCGTCGTCCGCGCCGCCTTCACCGCCCGCAGCTTCCAGCACGCGCAGAACCTGGTCGTACGGCAAGGCTTTCGGCAACCGCCGACCCGGCGCGGGTGGTTTCACCGCGTGCGCCACATCGGTGTCGGTGATGCCCTCGGCGGCCGCGAACCGGTGCAACCCGCGCACCGCGATCAATGCCCTGGCGACAGACCCCGCGGCCAACGGCGGATGATCCTCGCCGCCCGCACGCAGGGCCATCGTGAATTCGGCGACGTCCCCTTGGGATACGTCGCGCAACGACCCGACACCGCGAGCGGTGAGAAAAGCCTGGTAGCGGGCCAGGTCACGCCGATAGGCGCCCAGCGTGTTGCGCGCGGCGCCGCGCTCGACCGCCAGATGGTCGAGGTAGGCGTCGATCTCCCGCGCCAGCACGCTCATCCGCGCCTACCCGCCGCCGCCGTACCGGAACGCGGCTGCCTGTACGTGCTCCGGAAGCCGCGTCACGACCGGGCGTCGGTTCGCGCCTCGGCTGCTTTGCGTCGCAGGAACGCCGTCGGCTGACCGGGCCACGGTGCGTCGGCCGGACGCAGGGTCAACCCGTTCGCCTGAGCCGAGGCGTACGCGAGCACGCCCGCCACGGCAGTGGCGTTCACGATCTCGCCCGCCAACGCCGCACGCACTGCCTCGTCGAGCGGCATCCGCACCAATTCCAGGTCGGCTTCCTCGTGCTCTGGGTCCGGGCGATGAGTCTCGGTGAGCCCGGTCGCGAAGAACACCCGCAGCGCCTCGTCGGTGAAACCCGGCGACAACGCCACGTCCACCAGCACCGACCATTCGGCGGCGGCCAGGCCCGTCTCCTCGGCTAGCTCGCGCTTGGCCGCGGTGAGCGGGTCCTCGCCGTCGATATCGAGCAGCCCGGCGGGCAGTTCGAGCAGCCGGGTGCGGATGGGATGGCGGTACTGACGGATCAGCACCACCCGTCCCTCATCGTCGAGCGCGAGGACCGCCACCGCACCGTGATGCTCGATGACCTCACGCTCGGCGACCCGCCCGTCGGGCATCGCGACCTGGTCTTGGCGCAATGCCACGATCGCGCCGCTGTAGAGCACCCGGCTCGATACCGTCTCGAAGTCGTGCTTACCGGGTTCGCTCATCGCCGCCTTGCCACCGATTCAGAGTTCCGCGGCCTGCTCCGCGAGCTCTTCCTCCGGGAAGTCTACGGGAAGGCGTTCGGCCAGTTTGTATTTCAATGCGGCGTGGATCAGCGCGGCGAACAGCGGATGCGGCCGGGTCGGACGGCTCTTGAGCTCCGGGTGCGCCTGGGTGGCGACGAAGAACGGATGCACCGATGCCGGGTACTCCACGAACTCCACCAGGTGCCCGTCTGGTGAGGTGCCCGAGAACACCAGACCACTCTTGGCGATCGCGTCGCGGTAGGCGTTGTTCACCTCGAAGCGATGGCGGTGCCGCTCGGACACGTGCTCGCTGCCGTAGGCCTGCGCCACGACCGAACCCTTCTGCAGGGTGGCCGGGTACGCGCCCAGACGCATGGTGCCGCCCAGATCGGCCTCACCGGCGACCACGTCTTCCTGGTCGGCCATGGTCGAGATGACCGGGTTCTTGGTATCCGGCTCGAACTCGGCGGAATTCGCGTCCGCGATGCCGACCGAACGGGCCGCCTCGATCACCACACACTGCAGGCCGAGACACAGGCCGAGCAGCGGGATACCGCGCCTGCGCGCGTAACTGATGGCGCCGAGCTTGCCCTCGATGCCACGGATACCGAAACCGCCGGGGATCAGCACCGCGTCCACATCACGCAACGCGGCCTGCGCGCCCGCCTCGGTCTCGCACTCGTCGGAGGGCACCCAGCGGATCTGCACCTTCGATCGATGCGCGAAGCCACCCGCACGCAGCGCCTCGGTCACCGACAGGTAGGCATCGGGCAGATCGACGTACTTGCCGACCAGCGCCACCTCCACGGTCTCGCGCGGCGAGTGCACCCGCTCGAGCAGGTCGCCCCACACCGTCCAGTCGACATCGCGGAACGGCAGCCCCAGCTTGCGCACGACGTAGGCGTCCAGGCCCTCGCTGTGCAGCACCTTCGGGATGTCGTAGATCGAGGGCGCATCCGGCGTGGAGATGCACGCCTCGACGTCCACGTCGCACATCAGCGCGATCTTGTTCTTCAGGCCCTGCGGCACCTCACGGTCACAGCGCAGGATCAGCGCGTCGGGCTGGATACCGATATTGCGCAGCGCCGCCACCGAATGCTGCGTCGGCTTGGTCTTGAGCTCACCCGAGGGCGCCAGGTACGGCACCAGCGACACATGCAGGAAGAACACATTGTCGCGACCCACATCGTGGCGGATCTGGCGCGCCGCCTCGAGGAACGGCTGCGACTCGATGTCCCCGACGGTGCCGCCGATCTCGGTGATCACCACATCCGGCACATGACCCTGCAGATCCGGACCGGTCATCGCCATGATGCGGTTCTTGATCTCGTCGGTGATGTGCGGGATCACCTGCACGGTGTCACCCAGATACTCGCCCCGCCGCTCCTTGGCGATCACGGTCGAATAGATCTGACCGGTCGTCACATTCGCCGCACCGGACAGATCGCGATCGAGGAAACGCTCGTAATGACCGACATCCAGATCGGTCTCGGCGCCGTCCTCGGTGACGAACACCTCACCGTGCTGGAACGGGTTCATGGTGCCCGGATCGACGTTCAGATACGGGTCGAGCTTCTGCATCGTCACCCGCATACCGCGCGCGGTCAGCAACTGACCGAGGCTGGAAGCGGTGAGACCCTTACCCAAAGAGGAGGCGACGCCACCGCTCACGAAGATGTGCTTGGTGGCATTTCGAGCCTGATTCCGTTGATGACCCACGGACCACCACAGTACCGCCTCCCCGGAACTTCAAGCGCAACCGAGGTGGGTTAACTGTCGCGTCGGCCGCTTACGGTTGGGTGGGGAGGACTTGGCCCGTACCCGGGGAGTTACCCATGTGCTTGCCAGATCAGGGGTTTTGTTGGGATCGCCGGCGCGGAAAGTCACCTCTTTGTGGTGGTGAGGTTCTCAATCAGCGGGGCATTGCTACCAGTGTCAGGGAGGTTGCTGACGGGCCTGTTCCGTAACGTCCGGCTACGCCGTTGAGTTGTTCGGGGAGGGCGAGGGCTGTTGTTACGCGGCCTGTTTCGCGGTCGATGTTGTCGACGGTGGTGACGGTTGTGGCGAGGGGGGCCTGGGCGCGGACGTGGGCGATGGGGGCGTTGCCTTCGGCGGCGCCGGGGCGGCCCGCCAGGACCGTGGCGGCGGTGCGGGCGCGGACGGCGCCGGTGAAGCGGGCGATGGTCGCGCCCTGGCCGGCGTCGTCGGCGATGCCGTCGCCGGTGACGACGACGGCCATCTGGGCGGGGTCGGTCGGCGTGTCGCCGTAGGCGAGGAAGCCGCCGCCGCGCAGGGTTTCCAGGAGCAGGGCCTGTTCCTGGGCGGTGGCGCGTGGACTGTTCGTCGCGGGGTCGGTGAACAGCGTCAGGCCGAGCAGGTCGCCCGCCATGCTGCCCTGGTCGACGGCACCGGTGCGCAGCTGCGCCCCCGCGGGGACGACATTGGTCAGCGCCGATCGCATGCGATCACCCTCACCGCTGTCGACGAAAGCATCGGTGAGCGCGATCCGGCCGGTCACCGAGGCGCCCGCCGTTTCGAGCGCCTTGCGCACACCGTCGACATCGGCGGGATCCGCATCGGGGGTGGTGAACACGAGCACGCGACGGTCGGCCAAAGTGCCTGCCAGAATGCGGCCCGACGCACCGGCGATGAAGCCGTCCGTCGCATCCAGACGGCTGGTGAGCTGGTCGTTCTCCGCGCTCAACGCCTCGACCTGACCGCTGAGATCATCCTTGTCCGAACGCAGACCCGACAGCAGATCGGCGGCCACCGTCTGGGAACCGAGAACCACCCCGATCGCGAGAGCCAGGAAGATCGCCGCGATCGAAATGGCGTGCTGCCGCAGTGAGATCACAGCTGGACCCGCACCCACTCGACGAGCCGGTCCCAATACCCGGCGGCCACATCGAACACCTCGGACCCGCTCTGCGAGGCCAGAATCACCACGACCACCGCCACCAGCGCCGCCAGCACCACGAACGCCAGCGCCGCACCGGTCGACCGATGCCGGTACAGCGTCGACACGGCATTCGCATCCACCAGTTTCGCGCCGACCTTCAGCCGGGTCAGGAACGTCGCCGGATTGCTGTCACGGCGGCCACGGTCGAAGAAGTCCTCCAGCGACGCGTGCGCACCGGCCAGCACGATCAGCGACGCACCGTGGTGATCGGCGAGCATCAACGCCAGATCGGTCGGCGACCCCGACGACGGGAACGTCGTCGCGCCGATACCGAGGTCCTGGATGCGTTCCAGCCCACGTGCGTGGCCGTCGGTGTCGGCGGGCAGGATCATCTCCGCACCGGAACGCAGGGTGGCCGTGCTGATCTCGTCCGGATCACCGACGATCAGATCCGGCTTGTACTTGAGCTTGCGCAACGTATCCGCACCGCGGCCCACCCCGATCAGGATCGGCGCGTACTCCTTGATGAACGGCTTGAGCCGCTGCAACTCCTCGAGATGCCCCGGCCCGTCGGCGATCACGACCACGTGCCGGTTGCGCAGATCCAGCTCGATATCGGGCACACCGATACCGTCGATCAACAGCGCGCTCTCGGTGCGCACGAACTCGGTGGTGTTGCCCGCGAAGGCGTCGAGGTGATCGGCCAGCCCGTTGCGGGCCTCGATCATCCGGTCCGCGATCGTCGACTCGTCGAACTCGATGCCCTCGACCAGGACCTCGGGTTCCTTCTTGGTCAGCTTGTCGGCATAGGCGACACCGGCGTCGATGCGGATCTTCGCGCCGTCCTTGATCTTGCCGAACGCGTCCGAGGAAACCGCGTCCATGAGCACGATCCCGTTGGCGACCAGCACCTCCGGACCGAGATTGGGATAGCGACCCGAAATCGACGGCGACGTGTTGATCACCGCCACGACGCCCGCCTCGACGAGCCGGTCGGCGGTATGGCGATCCAGATCGGTCTCGTCCAGGACCACGACATCGCCCGCGCCGACCCGACCGAGCAATCGCCGGGTATTGCGATCCACCCGCGCGATCCCGGCGACACCGGGCAGCGTTTCGGTGTTCCGTGACAACAACGCCGGCATCTTCATGAGCCCGATGATGAAGCCAAACCCTCAACCTTTGGTGGAGGCGCGCCGAGTCACCGCCCGCCCCGATACCCGTATGCTCCCTGTCACAGATACTTCGATCAGGAGCAGAAAACAATGCCGAGCAGCACTGTCGAGACGGTTCTCGACGCCCCACGCGACATCGTCTACCGCCTTTTCAGTGAGCGGGAGAGCGTGAGCCCCCACCTGCCCATCCAGGTCAAGCTCGTGAAGCAGGGCGACGCCGTCACCGGTGTCGGCGCCCAGCACCTGCTCGGCTTCGGCAAGCTCGGCGTCACCGAGGAGATCACCGCGCTGGTCCCCGGCGAGCGCATGGAGTACAAGATCGTCAAGGGCGCGCCGGTCAAGCGCCACGTCGGCATCATCACCTTCGCCGACACCGCCGAGGGCGGCACCCGCGTGGTCTACACCATGGAATCCGAGCCGTCGCTGCCCGTTCCGGCCAAGGCCATGGAGTTCGGCCTGCGCCAGCTGACCAACCAGCTCATCGGCGGCATCCGCAAGGCGCTGCGCTGATCAGAGCGAGACGCTTCGCTCTGATCGAGCGGTCTCCAGCAGTTCTTCCGCGTGTGCCCGGCCGGTCTCGGTGTCGTCGAGGCCGGCCAGCATGCGGGCCAGTTCCACCACGCGTTCCTCGTCGGTGAGGGTGCGAACTCCGCTGTCCACCTTGCCTTTTCCGTCGTCGGACTTGTTCACCACCAGGTGGGTGTCGGCGAAGGCCGCCACCTGCGGTAGGTGGGTCACGACGATCACCTGATGGGTGCGGGCCAGGCGGGCGAGGCGTTTGCCGATCTCCACCGCGGCCCGACCGCCGACGCCCGCGTCGACCTCGTCGAACACCATGGTCGCGCCGTGATCCGAGCCGGCGAGCACTACTTCCAGCGCGAGCATCACGCGCGAGAGCTCACCACCGGAGGCGCTCTTGCTCAGCGGTAGCGATTGCGCGCCCGAGTGCGCCGACAGCCGGAATTCCACCTCGTCGACGCCGTTGGAGCCCGCGTGCAGGGTGGTCCCGTCGACATCGAGCGGCGCGGAGTCCTGGGCACTCGCCCGCAACGGCCGCACCTGAACTTCCAAGCGCGCCTTGCCCATTGCCAGCCCGCCGAGTTCGGTGCTCACGGCGGCGGCCAGTTTGGTCGCGGCCTTGGTGCGGGCGGCGCTGAGTTTGCGGGCGGCCTCGCGCACTTTGCC
Organism: Nocardia rosealba; assembly: GCF_020216065.1. Taxonomy (GTDB): domain Bacteria; phylum Actinomycetota; class Actinomycetes; order Mycobacteriales; family Mycobacteriaceae; genus Nocardia; species Nocardia rosealba. Next base: position 7,657 of record NZ_JAIWNA010000002.1, on the reverse strand, counting down.
CGCGGCGATCTCGACCTCGGCGGCCAGTTTGGCCAGTGCGTCCTCGGACACGTCGAGGGAGTCGAGGCGGGCGCGGGATTCGTCGGCCCAGGCGATCACACCGTCGATGTCGGGTGCGTATTTGCGGGTGAGTGATTTCAGTTCGGCCTGGCGGTTGAGCATCGTGTCCAGGGCGCTGGGGTCCGAGGGCAGTTCCGACAGGTAGCCGCTGAGTTCGGTCGTCACATCGACGACCACCGCGATCGCCTCACCGAGGCGCGGGGCGAGTGCGGTCAGGGCGGGGTCGTCGGCCGAGTCGAGGCGGGCACGCGCCCCACCGAGCAGGTCGAGCACCCCGCCGCCGTCGGCGCTGGAGTCGGCGGGCCCGGACAGCGCCTCGTGGGCTGCGGCAGCGGCCTCACGCAGCGAGTCGAGGTCGCTGAGCCTGCGGATCTCGGCGACCAGCCGGGTGTCCTCACCGGGTTCGGGTGCGATGCCGTCGATTTCGGCGAGCGAATGCTTGAGCCGGTCGGCTTCCAGAGCGAGTTCACGACTGCGGGCGGTGCGTTCGAGGAGTTCGGTGCGCGCGTCGAGCCAGGTGCGGCGGTGCACCTGGTACTTGCGCAGCAACGACGCCACACCGTCGCCCGCGAACTGGTCGAGTGCGGCGAGTTGCTGTTCGGGCCGCTGCAGGCGCAGCTGATCGTTCTGTCCGTGCACGGTCAGCAGGCGGGAGGTGAACTCGCCGAGCACCGCCGCGGGCACGCCGCGACCACCCAGGTGGGCTCGCGAACGCCCGTCGCTGTTGACGGTGCGCACGGCGATCACGCTGCCGTCCTCGTCGGCCTCGGCACCGGCCGATTCCAGTACCTCGCCGATCGCGGCGCGGGCGGCGTCGTTCACGTCGTCGACGACGAAACGGCCTTCGACCACGGCTTTCGACGCACCGACCCGTACCCGGCCCGCGTCCGCGCGGGCGCCGCTGAGCAGGTGCAGGCTGGTGACGACCATCGTCTTACCCGCACCCGTCTCGCCGGTGAGCACGGTCAGTCCCTCGTGGAATTGCGCGGTGGCCGTCGAGATGACGCCGAGTCCGTCAATCCTGATCTCGGTCAGCATCGGTGTCCTTCCCCGTTCGCTGTCTACCCCGCCAGCCCGTGACCGGCAGCTGGAACTTGCGCACCATCCGGTCGGCGAAGGGCGCGGAGTCCAGCCGCACCCACCGCACCGGTCGTTCGCCGCGCACCACCTCGGCACGGCCGCCGCGCGGCAAGGCGAGCGTGCGCCGCCCGTCGAGAAAGACGATCGCGTCGTGCCCGGTGGCCACCGCTTCCACGGCGATCAACGATTCCGGGCTCGTCACCAGCGGCCGGGCGAACAGCGCGTGCGCGTTGCTGGGAATCACCAGCATGGCCTCGAGCTCCGGCCACACCACCGGACCACCCGCCGAGAAGGCGTACGCGGTCGAACCGGTTGGCGTGGCGATGAGAATTCCGTCGCAGCCGAAGGCCGATACCGGGCGCCCATCCACCTCGAGCACCACTTCGAGCACACCCATGCGCTGCGCGTTCTCGATGCTGGCCTCGTTCAGGGCCCAGCCGCGTTCGGTGACGACATCGTCCACCCGGACGCTGACGTCGATGGTCAGCCGGTCCTCGACCCGGTAGTCGCGGTCGACCACCTGGGCGAGTGCTTCGTCGAGGTGTTCGGCCTCGGCCTCGGTGAGGAAACCGATGCGGCCGAGGTTGATTCCCAGCACCGGAGCACCGCTCGGCCTGCCGAGTTCGGCGGCGCGCAAGAACGTTCCGTCGCCGCCGAGCGCGAGCACCATCTCGCACCCTTTGGCCGCCGACGGGCTGTGCGGGACGACGCGGACCGGGTATCCGCCCGGCTCGTCCTCGAATCGGGTGCTGTCGGCCTCGTCGGCCAGCACGCGCAGGCAGATGCCCGCCGCGGCGAAGATCTTCGCCACCCGGTGCGCCGTTTCGATGATCTCCGCACGTCCCGGATGGGCGACGAGCAGAATTTCGCGGCCGCTCTCACGCGAACTCACTGCGGCCCCTCCTCCACAGCCTGGGCGACGAGCGCCGCCACCTGTTCCGCGTCGTAGTCGAACGGTCCGACCTTGCGCAACCACAGGAAATATTCGACATTGCCGGACGGTCCCGGCAGTGGGCTGGCGACGACACCGAGGGTGCGCAGACCGAGCGCGCCGGCAGCGGCCGCGACCTCGCAGACCACCTCGGTCCGCAGCGCCGGGTCACGCACCACACCACCGGAACCGACCCGTTCCTTACCGACCTCGAATTGCGGCTTCACCATCGGCAGCAGATCGGCGCCGTCGCTCACGCAGGCCGCCAACGCGGGCAGTACCAGCCCCAGCGAGATGAACGACAGATCTCCGACAACCAATTCGACTGTGCCGCCGATAGTTTCGGCGGTGATGCCGCGCACGTTGGTGCGGTCGAGCACGCGCACGCGTTCGTCGTTCTGCAGACGCCAGATCAGCTGTCCGTAGCCGACGTCGACCGCGACGACCTCCCGCGCACCCTTGCTCAGCAGCACGTCGGTGAACCCGCCCGTCGAGGCGCCCGCGTCCAGGCACCGCTTACCGGCGACCTCGAGTCCCTGCGGCTCGAACGCCTCGAGGGCACCCAGCAGCTTGTGGGCGCCACGCGACGCCCACGACACCTCGTCGGGTTCCTCACGCACGATCAGCGGCGTGCCCGCCTCCACGGCGGTAGCCGGCTTCACCGCGACAGTCCCGGCGATCAAGACCCGGCCCGCGCCGATCAGCTCGACCGCGTGTTCCCGCGATCGGGCCAATCCGCGGCGAACCAGTTCGGCATCCACCCGCGCTCGTCTGGCCACCTCAGATCTTGTCCACGGTCGCCAGGGCGTCCACCAGCACCTCGTGCGCCTGCTCGAGGATGCGCGCACGGCGGGTGATGTCGGCCCCGGTCTCGGTGTTCTCCGCAGGTCCCGCTGCGGGTCGCTCGCCGAGTTCGGCGAGCAACTCGTCGACCTGGGATCTGATCCGGTTCGGGTCGGCCGGTACGTGATGCGCCTGAGCGCCCGGCAGGTGACTGCCGGGCATCGGGATCCCTGGTCGGGGTTGCGGTGACGCGCCGGGCGGCGGCGAACTCGGAGTACTCATCGTGACGTCAACGCTATCGGATTTCCGAATCGGCCGCGCGCACCCGTACCGCCCTGCCCGGGTGCTGCCGCAACAGATCCGCGACATCGGCGGGTGCGACCACTCCCGGCACGATCTCGGCATTGAGGGCGTCGAGGGACTGCGCGATGTAGGTAGGCACCTGCTCGGGAGACGCGGCGGCCACCTCGTCCAGGGTGCTCACCCCGGTCAGCACGAGCAGCGAATCGAGGCCGAGACCGTTCGCACCCTCGATATCGGTGTCGAGCCGGTCTCCGACGACCAGCGCGTTTCGCGTCCCCGCCCGCTCGACGGCGTCTTCCATCAGCGGCGCATAGGGCTTGCCGGCCACCAGCGGTTCGCGATCGGACGCGGTGCGCAGCGCGGCGACCATCGACCCGTTGCCGGGCGCGAGCCCCCGTTCGTTCGGCAAGGTCCGGTCGGTATTGGCGGCCACCCACAGCACCCCCGCGCGCAGGGCGTAGGCAGCCTCGGCAAGGTCGGGCCAGGCGGTAGTCGGCGAATGCCCCTGCACCACAGCTGCCGGCGGCACGTCCGCGAACCGGCGAACCGGCTTCAGACCGACCGCCTCGACTTCGGCCGCGAGGTCATCGGTGCCGACAACCAGCACCTCCTCCCCCGCCGACAGCCGCTGACCGAGCATGCGCGCAGCCGCCTGTGCACTGGTCACCACGTCCTCGGCAGCCGCCGGATACCCCAATTCGGCCAGATGCCCCGCCACCTTCGCGGGCCCACGCGCCGCATTATTGGTCACATAAACCAACCGCTGCGCTGAATCACCCTGCGGCACAAGCGCTTCGGGTGCGCCATCGATCACCTCGGGCCCGCGGTACAGCGTCCCGTCCAGATCGAGCAGCAAGGCCTCATATTGATCCCGTAGCCGATTCACACACCCTCACTCCGTCGTCGTGCCGGGCCGAGTACATCTGCGACCCTAAGCGAGACCACCGACAAATTCGGCTCACCCCGAATCGCCCTCGCCACCTTCATGATCGAGCATCCCCACCACCCCCGACCCCCCAGAGTGCCCATGTTCACCCCGTCCCCCGGCGCGTCGCCCCACCACTGCCGTCGAACAAGCCCCTCCGGCATCACCCCTCCAACACTCGAACGCAGCCGGAAGACCGACCACCGCAGCCTGAAATAGCGCCGAGAGTTGTCGGAACTAGTGAGCAGGCACTCGCGATATCGACGCCACGCACCGAACATGGACCGAACCTGCGGTCCTGACTCGCATCTTCCGCAGCCCACACACAGCAACAGCCGCCGGCCGGAAGCCCTTACGGACCCCAGCCGACGGCTGCGCATTCAACGAACTACTGAGCGTCCCCACCGGTCAATTCGGTAGCGCGCTCTTCCGCATCAGTCTCACCATCTTCATCGGCAGCCGCAGCATTGAGGAACCACTGCAAACCCTCATCAGTACGCCCAGCAGCCACGAGAGCATCCGCATACGCATAGAACAGCCGCGCAGCAGCCGACCCCGTACGCGCCGGGTCCAGATCCGAGGACTGCAACGTCACCACAGCCTGATCGAACTGCCCCAGGTCCATCCGGGCGCCAGCGACAACGATCCGCAACTCGGTCGCCTCGTCACCGGTGAGCGCCTGAGCTTCCTCACTACGCCCCAACTCGATGGCCCGTTCCGGCCGCCCGAGTCCACGCTCACAGTCGGCCATCACAGCGAGCAGCCCGGACCCACCCGACATGCGCCGAGCGGTCCGCAGCTCCGACAGCGCCTCGGCCCATTCCTCGGCGTGGTAGGCCACCACACCGGCCGTCTCACGCACCACAGCGATCCGCCCCGCCCGCTGCCTGGCGGCCCTGGCATGGGCCAGCGCCAGCCGAGGATCGTCTTCGAGCAGCTCGACGGCCATGACCATGTGCCGAGCGACGGTCTCGGCATTGCTCTTGTCCAGGCTCAGCAGATCGCGGCGCACAGCCGGATCGAGATCGGAGGCCTGCACGTCCTCGGGGATATCGGGCTCTTCCGGACGGGCCGCCCGACGATCGGTCGGCCTACCGCCCGCGGCACGAGCACCCTCGCCGCCACGACGGCGATCATCGTTGTCGAACCGGCTGGCGCCCGAGTCACGGTAACCGCTTCCGCCGCGGTCGTCGCGGCGGTCCGAACGATCGTCGCCACGCGGTGCGCGGTCGCTTCCACGATCCGAGCGGAAGCCCCCACGACTGGAGCGATCATCGTCGCGTGCCCGGTCATCCGCACGGTTCGAGTCGTCTTCACCGCGGTCCGAGCCGACGTCTTCGCGGCTCGAACGATCGTCGGAACGGGCCGAATCCTCGCTCTCACGCGATGCGCGAGCGGAGTCACGAGCCGAATCGTCGTTGCCGCGGTCAGATCCGGAGCTCGCGCGATCCGACTCGTTCTCGCCGGCGTTCGAGCTGTCGACATCGGCGACGCCCGCTGATTCCGCAGCGTTGTCCGAGCCGCGCGACTTCGTGTTGCCATCGATGTCGTCGATCGGGCTGTTGCTCGCCGAGCGGCGATCATCGACGCCCGAGCCAGCTGCATGGTCATCGCGGTCCGAGAGCTCGGAGCGAGTGGCACCGGAGTCACCAGGCTGGTCGTCGCGGTCCGAGCTCTTCCGGTGCTCGGACTCGCTCGGGCCGCCTGCCTCTTCACGCCCGGAACCGGAATCCACGTGTTCGGTCGACGACTTACCCTGCTCAGTGGACGCGTCCTCGGCAACGCGGTCTGCCGGAACACCCTCGACGTCGCCCGCCGAGATCACACCGAGCACATCGCCTTCGCGTTCCTTCCGCTTTTCACGGTAGGTCCCGTCCAGGGGTGCGCCGTCCTCGCCGACGAACTTGCCGCGACCGCCGGTCCCGGCATTGCGCTTGAACCCGCCGCGTCCACGGTCGTCGTCGCGACGGGCACCGCGATCGTCATCGCGTCGCTGGTACCTACCCCGATCGGAGCTGCCACCCCGCGAACGGTCATCGCTCTCACCACGTCGGAACCCACCCTGGTCCGCACCGCGATCGACTCCACCGCGCGAACGGTCGCCGCCCTCGCTGCGACGGAAACCACCGCGATCGCCACCACGATCCGAGGAACCACGCGAACGGTCATCACCTTCATTACGGCGGAAGCCGCCGCGATCCCCACCGCGATCCGAACTACCGCGCGACCGATCATCGCCCTCGTTACGGCGGAAGCCGCCGCGATCGCCGCCACGATCCGACGAGCCACGCGAACGATCGTCGCCTTCGTTGCGTCGGAAGCCACCGCGATCCCCACCGCGATCCGAGCTGCCGCGCGAACGGTCGTCACCTTCATTACGTCGGAAGCCACCCCGGTCCGAACTACCGCTTCGGCGGTCGTCGCTGCCACGGAAACCACCACGGTCTCCGCCGCGATCGAATCCACCACGCGAACGATCGTCACCTTCGTTCCGGCGGAAGCCGCCGCGATCCCCACCGCGATCCGAACTACCGCGCGACCGATCATCACCTTCATTGCGCCGGAAACCGCCACGATCGCCACCGCGATCCGAGCTGCCGCGCGAACGGTCATCGCCCTCGCTGCGCCGGAAACCGCCACGATCGGAACCACCACGACGGTCGTCATTGCCGCGGAAACCACCGCGGTCAGAACTACCGCTTCGGCGGTCGTCGCTGCCACGGAAACCACCACGGTCTCCGCCGCGATCGAATCCACCGCGCGAACGGTCATCGCCTTCGTTCCGGCGGAAGCCGCCGCGATCGCCGCCGCGATCCGAACTACCGCGCGAACGGTCATCGCCCTCGTTGCGACGGAATCCACCACCGCCACGGGGGCGGTCGTCATCGTTGCGACGGGAGCCGCCGCGGTCACCACCGCGGTCGAAACCGCCTGCGGGACGGTCGGATTCGTCGCGACGGCGGAAGCCACCACGATCACCGGAACCACCGCGTGCGGCGTCGTCGCGCCGGGGGTACCCGCCCTTACCGCTGTCGTCGCGGCGCTGGTAGCCACCGCGGTCCGAACCCCCACGATCGCCGCTGTCGTCGCGGCGGAAACCGCCTCGGTCGCCGGAACCGCCGCGATCGTCACGGTTGTAGCCGCCGCGGCCGGAGCCGCCTGCCGAGCTACGATTGTCGCCCTGACCGCCACGGGGGCGGTCGGTCGGTTCGCCGCGCCGGCCGAAACCGCGGGCGTCTCCGTCCCGGCGGAAAGACTTCCGTCCGTCGTTGTGTTCCGACACGGCGATCCCTTTCTAGGTTCCCCGGCCTCCGGGGAGTGTTGTCATGGCCCCGCCTGCAAAGAATTCAACCACGGACGGACAACGGGGCATCGTCCGCCTGGCGTGCCGGGGACATTTCTGCCCCACAAACGCCGATAGGGGACCCAAATAAGGGTCCCCTATCGCAATGATTGTCCGGCGGTGTCCTACTCTCCCACACCCTGTCGAGTGCAGTACCATCGGCGCAGGTGGCCTTAGCTTCCGGGTTCGGAATGGGACCGGGCGTTTCCCCACCGCTATAACCGCCGTAACA
>NZ_JAIWNA010000016.1 GCF_020216065.1 Nocardia rosealba | reverse complement strand
GGGTGTGTTGTTTGAGAACTGCACAGTGGACGCGAGCATCTTTGTTAGTAAGTGTTTAAGAGCGTACGGTGGATGCCTTGGCACCAGGAGCCGATGAAGGACGTAGGAGGCTGCGATAAGCCTCGGGGAGCTGTCAACCGAGCTGAGATCCGAGGATTTCCGAATGGGGAAACCCAGCACGAGTGATGTCGTGTTACCCGCATCTGAATATATAGGGTGTGTGGAGGGAACGTGGGGAAGTGAAACATCTCAGTACCCACAGGAAGAGAAAACAACAGTGATTCCGTGAGTAGTGGCGAGCGAAAGCGGATGAGGCTAAACCAATCAGATGTGATAGACGGCAGTCGTTGTCTGGTTGGGGTAGTGGGAACATTCTTCTTCATTCTGCCGAATGGAGCGAGAGTCAGAAACCTAGGTGTTAGTTGAAGTGGTCTGGAACGGCCCACCATAGACGGTGATAGTCCGGTAAATGAAAACTCCTAGGCTCTCGTGGATGTCTCCCGAGTAGCAGCGGGCCCGTGAAATCTGCTGTGAATCTGCCGGGACCACCCGGTAAGCCTGAATACTCCCTGGTGACCGATAGCGGACTAGTACCGTGAGGGAAAGGTGAAAAGTACCCCGGGAGGGGAGTGAAATAGTACCTGAAACCGTGCGCTTACAATCCGTCAAAGCCTTCGCAACTTGTTGTGTGGGGTGATGGCGTGCCTTTTGAAGAATGAGCCTGCGAGTCATCGGTGTGTGGCGAGGTTAACCCGTGTGGGGTAGCCGTAGCGAAAGCGAGTCCGAATAGGGCGCCTGTTAGTCGCACATTATGGACCCGAAGCGGAGTGATCTACCCATGGCCAGGGTGAAGCGACGGTAAGACGTCGTGGAGGCCCGAACCCACTTAGGTTGAAAACTGAGGGGATGAGCTGTGGGTAGGGGTGAAAGGCCAATCAAACTCCGTGATAGCTGGTTCTCCCCGAAATGCATTTAGGTGCAGCGTCACGTGTTTCACGCCGGAGGTAGAGCTACTGGATGGCCTAGGGGGCCTACAAGCTTACCGAAGTCAGCCAAACTCCGAATGCCGGTGTGTGAGAGCGTGGCAGTGAGACTGCGGGGGATAAGCTTCGTAGTCGAGAGGGAAACAGCCCAGATCGCCGGCTAAGGCCCCTAAGCGTGTACTAAGTGGAAAAGGATGTGGGGTCGCTTAGACAACCAGGAGGTTGGCTTAGAAGCAGCCACCCTTGAAAGAGTGCGTAATAGCTCACTGGTCAAGTGATCCTGCGCCGACAATGTAGCGGGGCTCAAGTACACCGCCGAAGCCGCGGCATTCCAACATTAACCCGTCCTGTACTTTGTGCAGGGCCAGGTGTTGGGATGGGTAGGGGAGCGTCCTGTGGCCGTGGAAGCAGCAGTGTGAACTAGCTGTGGAGGCCACGGGAGTGAGAATGCAGGCATGAGTAGCGAAAGACGAGTGAGAAACTCGTCCGCCGAATGACCAAGGGTTCCTGGGCCAGGTTAATCCGCCCAGGGTGAGTCGGGACCTAAGGCGAGGCCGACAGGCGTAGTCGATGGACAACGGGTTGATATTCCCGTACCCGTGTATCCGCGCCCAATGCTGAATCAGTTGTGCTAAGTATCCAAATGTTGTCTTACCTTGCCTTCGGGCGAGGGGGATGACGGCTGCATACGACCCTGGCTGTAGTAGGTAAGCGATGGGGTGACGCAGGAAGGTAGCTGGGCCAGGTGATGGAATACCTGGTGTAAGCCTGTAGGGAGTGTGATAGGCAAATCCGTCACACATATATCCTGAGAGGTGATGCGTAGTCGTTGAGACGAATTCAGTGATCCTATGCTGCCGAGAAAAGCCTCTAGCGAGCTGGTACATGGCCCGTACCCCAAACCGACACAGGTGGTCAGGTAGAGAATACTAAGGCGATCGAGAGAACTGTGGTTAAGGAACTCGGCAAAATGCCCCCGTAACTTCGGGAGAAGGGGGACCACGCCCGGTGAAAGCCCTTGCGGTTGGAGCTGGGTGGGGTCGCAGAGACCAGAGAGAAGCGACTGTTTACTAAAAACACAGGTCCGTGCGAAGTCGTAAGACGATGTATACGGACTGACGCCTGCCCGGTGCCGGAAGGTTAAGAGGACCGGTTAGCGGATTTATCCGCGAAGCTGAGAATTTAAGCCCCGGTAAACGGCGGTGGTAACTATAACCATCCTAAGGTAGCGAAATTCCTTGTCGGGTAAGTTCCGACCTGCACGAATGGCGTAACGACTTCTCTGCTGTCTCAACCACAGACTCGGCGAAATTGCATTACGAGTAAAGATGCTCGTTACGCGCGGCAGGACGAAAAGACCCCGGGACCTTCACTATAGCTTGGTATTGGTGTTCGGTACGGTTTGTGTAGGATAGGTGGGAGACTGTGAAGCGGGTACGCCAGTATTCGTGGAGTCGTCGTTGAAATACCACTCTGATCGTATTGGGCTTCTAACCTCGGACCATGATCTGGTTCAGGGACAGTGCCTGGTGGGTAGTTTAACTGGGGCGGTTGCCTCCTAAAATGTAACGGAGGCGCCCAAAGGTTCCCTCAGCCTGGTTGGCAATCAGGTGTCGAGTGCAAGTGCACAAGGGAGCTTGACTGTGAGACTGACAGGTCGAGCAGGGACGAAAGTCGGGACTAGTGATCCGGCACCGGCAAGTGGAAGCGGTGTCGCTCAACGGATAAAAGGTACCCCGGGGATAACAGGCTGATCTTCCCCAAGAGTCCATATCGACGGGATGGTTTGGCACCTCGATGTCGGCTCGTCGCATCCTGGGGCTGGAGTAGGTCCCAAGGGTTGGGCTGTTCGCCCATTAAAGCGGCACGCGAGCTGGGTTTAGAACGTCGTGAGACAGTTCGGTCTCTATCCGCCGCGCGCGTAAGAAACTTGAGGAAGGCTGTCCCTAGTACGAGAGGACCGGGACGGACGAACCTCTGGTGTGCCAGTTGTTCCGCCAGGAGCATGGCTGGTTGGCTACGTTCGGAAGGGATAACCGCTGAAAGCATCTAAGCGGGAAGCCTGTTCCAAGATGAGGTTTCTCTCCCACTTGATGGGTTAAGGCCCCCTACAGACCATGGGGTTGATAGGCTGGAACTGGAAGCACGGTAACGTGTGGAGGTGACCGGTACTAATAGGCCGAGGGCTTACTATCGAAGGTGTTACGCGTCCACTGTGCGGTATCTGAAACAACACACAGATCACCGAGACAACAATTGAGGACCCTGTTAGGGGTTGTCGGTTGTGGCTCTCTGTGTGGATAGTTTCATAGTGTTACGGCGGTTATAGCGGTGGGGAAACGCCCGGTCCCATTCCGAACCCGGAAGCTAAGGCCACCTGCGCCGATGGTACTGCACTCGACAGGGTGTGGGAGAGTAGGACACCGCCGGACAATCATT
>NZ_JAIWNA010000015.1 GCF_020216065.1 Nocardia rosealba | reverse complement strand
CCCCCCCCCCCCCCCCCCCCCCCCCCCCCCCCCCCCCCCCCCCCCCCCCCCCCCCCCCCCCCCCCCCCCCCCCCCCCCCCCCCCCCCCCCCCCCCCCCCCGGCCCTCCAGGGGCCGCGCTCGAGCGCGCCAGCGCTCCAAAAACACAGCCAGTACCTCCCGCAATCACAAAACCCAAAGAGCCGGGCACCTCACCCGACGTACGCTCAAACACAGGGGGCAACCTTGAAGTGGACCGAGACCGTCGACTCCACCACCGCTGAGAACATCCGCGCCCTGCTCGACCGCGCGAAGTCCGCCGACGGCGTCGCCCCCGTCTCCGAGCAGGCGGTCCTCTCGCTCGCCGAAACCGCCCCCGGTACAAGACATCTGCTCGCCGAACGCAACGGCGAGATCGTCGGCTACGCGAATCTCGTTGCCGCACACGGTGATCACCCCGCAATGGCAGAAGTGGCCGTCGACCCCGAAGCTCGCGAACACGGCATCGGCACCGACCTCGTCCGCACAGCCCTCACCGAAGGCGGCAAGGGCGCCCGCGTCTGGGCGCACGGCGACCTGCCCGCCGCCAAGGCCCTCGCCGCAGCCCTGAAACTGACGACAGCACGCGAACTGTGGCAGATGCGCCGCAGCCTGGCAACTCCCGAGCTACCGTCACTCGAGGTCCCCGAAGGCCTCGTCCTGCGCACCTACGCCGGCCCCGCCGACGATGCCGAACTGTTGCGGGTCAACAACGCCGCCTTCGCCTGGCACCCCGAACAGGGCGGCTGGACCGAGCGCGACATCGCCGCCCGCCGCGCGGAATCCTGGTTCGATCCGGCCGGGCTCTTCCTGGCGTTCGACGCCGCCGATCCCGACCGTCTGCTCGGCTTCCACTGGACCAAGGCGCACCCCGACGCCGCCCCCGCGGGCGAGGTCTACGTCGTCGGCATCGACCCCGCCGCGCAGGGCCGTGGCCTGGGCCGACTGCTCACCCTGGCCGGGCTGCGCCACCTGCGCGACACCGGCCTGACCGAGGTGCTGCTCTACACCGAGGCCGACAACCACGCCGCCGTGCGGACCTACACCAAATTGGGCTTCGCGCCCGCCCATATCGACGTCGCCTACGCGCTGAGCTGACCGGCTGCGAGACACCTCACAGTTCCTCGGCAACCCTGAATATTGTGAGGATGACCGGGTACCGACGAGTAAAACTGGGGCAAACATCACACGCTCGGTCTAATCGCGCCGGGCTGTTCATTCTCCGTTAACCCACCTCGGGCCAACTGTCAACCGGGCGAACCTACGTTACTTCTGGGCGGCACAGTCGTCGCCTGGTGCTCGCGTTCACCCGCGATCCGCACCACCCAACTCGCCCGGGCCGGTGAGGGACCGAGCGAGTTCGTCAGCAATGTCGGAGGAAAAGTGAACTTCAAGCGCACCAGCGCCCTGGTCGGCGTCTTCGCCGCGGGTGCCATGTCTCTGGCCGCCTGTGGCAGCGACGACAACACCGGTGGCGACACCAGCAACAACGCCAACACCAGTGTCGAGTGCGGCGGCAAGAAGGCGCTCAAGGCGTCCGGTGCCTCCTCGCAGAAGAACGCGATGGAGCGCTTCGTCGCCGCCTACGAGACCAACTGCGACGGCTACACCCTGAACTACACCTCCAGTGGCTCCGGCGCGGGTGTCAACGAGTTCATCGGCGGCCAGACCGACTTCGGTGGCTCCGACTCCCCGCTGAGCTCCAAGAAGGACGAGCCGGCCAAGGCCCAGGAACGCTGCGCCAGCCCGGCGTGGAACCTGCCGACCGTCTTCGGCCCGATCGCCATCACCTACAACGTCGACGGCGTCACCGACCTCGTGCTCGACGGCCCGACCGCCGCCAAGGTGTTCAACGGCGCCATCGCCACCTGGGATGCCCCCGAGATCAAGGCGCTCAACCCGAACGCCAAGCTGCCCTCGGAGAAGATCGCCGTGATCTTCCGCTCCGACGAGTCGGGCACCACCGACAACTTCCAGCTCTACCTCGACGCCGCGTCCGACGGTGCCTGGGGCAAGGGCGGCGGCAAGTCGTTCAACGGCGGTGTCGGTGAGGGTGCCAAGGGCAACGAGGGCACCTCGGCCGCCATCAAGAACACCAAGAACTCGATCACCTACAACGAGTGGTCCTTCGCCAAGGCGCAGAGCCTGTCGATCGCCCAGATCATCACCTCGGCGAGCAAGGACCCGGTGGCCCTGTCGGCCGAGTCGGCGGGCAAGTCCATCGACGGCGTGAAGATCAAGGGCGAGGGCAACGACCTGGTGCTCGACACCAGCTCGTTCTACAAGCCCACCGCCGCGGGCGCGTACCCGATCATGATGGCCACCTACGAGATCGTGTGCTCGAAGTACGCCGACGCCGAGACCAGCAAGGCCGTCAAGGCGTTCCTGACCTCGGTCGTCACCAACGGCCAGAACGGTCTGTCCGATGCCGGCTACGTGCCGCTGCCGGACGCCTTCAAGACCAAGCTGACCACCGCGATCAACGCCATCTCCTGATCGCTACCTAGGCCATGACCATGCACCCTGAGGTGACCGCACCGGGCTCGTCGGATTCGACGGGCCCGCGGGCGGCCGGAGATACTTCGCATATGCCGACCGAACCGAAATTCGACAAGGCCCCGGAGAAGGGTCGTTCCGGGCGCCTGAACGCCGAGACGATCTTTCGGTGGCTGGCCACCGCGGCGGGCGCGACCATTGTCGCGGCCATCGCGTTGATCGCGTTGTTCCTGCTGATCCGCGCGGTCCCCTCGCTCATGGCCGACAACGCCAACTTCTTCACCAGCACGGAATTCTCCACCGGTGACGCGAACAACCTGCGCTTCGGCATCCGTGACCTGTTCATGGTCACGGTGCTGAGCTCGGTGTTCGCGCTCATCGTCGCGGTGCCGATCGGCGTCGGCATCGCGCTGTTCCTCACCCAGTACGCGCCGTCGCGGTTGGGCAAGCCGTTCACCATGCTGATCGACCTGCTCGCCGCGGTGCCGTCCATCGTGTTCGGTCTGTGGGGCTTCCTCGTGCTCGCCCCGCAGATCGCGCCGGTGCAGGAGTTCCTCAACTCCAACCTCGGCTGGTTCTTCCTGTTCTCCGACGGCAACGTCTCGATCGCCGGCGGCGGCACCATCTTCACCGCCGGTGTCGTGCTCGCCGTGATGATCCTGCCGATCATCACCTCGGTGGCCCGCGAGGTGTTCGCCCTCACCCCGCGCGCCCACATCGAGGCCGCCCAGGCGCTGGGCGCCACGAAGTGGGAAGTCGTGCGGATGACCGTGCTGCCCTACGGCCGCAGCGGTGTGATCGCCGGTTCCATGCTCGGCCTCGGCCGCGCGCTCGGTGAGACCATCGCCGTGCTCGTCGTGCTCCGCACCGCGAGCAACGCGGGCACCTGGTCGCTGTTCGACGGTGGTTACACCTTCGCCTCCAAGATCGCCTCGGCCGCCTCGGAATTCAGTTCCCCGCTGCCGACCGGCGCCTACATCGCCGCCGGCTTCGTCCTCTTCGCGCTGACCTTCGTCGTCAACGCACTGGCCCGCCTGGCCTCCGGTGGAAAGGTGAACGGCTGATGACCACCACATCGACCCTCGACAAGCCGGTCAAGGCGCCGACGTTCCGCCATGTCAGCAACGGCAGGCGGATCAAGAACAACATCGCCACCGGTCTGGTCACCCTCTGCTTCGTGATCGCGCTGATCCCGCTGGTGTGGGTGCTCGGCCTGGTCCTGGTGAAGGGCATCGGCTCGATCGTCACCGCCGACTGGTGGTTCAACTCGCAGAAGGGCATCCTGCCGGACCAGTCCGGCGGCGGTGTGTACCACGCGATCTACGGCACGATCGTGCAGGCGCTGATCGCGACCGTCATCGCGGTGCCGCTCGGCGTGATGGCCGCTGTGTACCTGGTGGAATACGGTCGCGGCAAGCTGGCCAAGGTCACCACCTTCATGGTCGACATCCTCGCCGGTGTGCCCTCGATCGTCGCGGCGCTGTTCATCTTCGCGCTGTGGATCGCCACGCTCGGTATGCCGCAGAGTTCCTTCGCGGTGTCGCTGGCCCTGGTGCTGCTGATGCTTCCGGTGGTGGTGCGCAACACCGAGGAGATGCTGAAGCTGGTGCCCGACGAGCTGCGCGAGGCTTCCTACGCGCTCGGCGTGCCCAAGTGGAAGACCATCCTGCGCATCGTCATCCCCACCGCCGCGCCGGGCATGATCTCGGGCATCCTGCTCGCCCTCGCCCGCGTGATGGGTGAGACCGCGCCGGTGCTGGTGCTGGTCGGTTACTCGAAGTCGATCAACCAGAACATCTTCGACGGCAACATGGCCTCGCTGCCGCTGCTGATCTACCAGGAGCTGGCCAACCCGGAGCCGGCCGGTCGCGCGCGTGTCTGGGGTGCGGCGCTCACGCTGATCCTGCTCATCGCGCTGCTGTACCTGGCTGCCGCCGCGGTCAACAAGCTGCTCACCCGGAACCGATAGAAGCGAACGGAAACTCCCATGGCCAAGCGGATCGACGTCAAAGATCTCAACATCTACTACGGCAGCTTCCACGCCGTGTCGAACGTGGACCTGACCGTGCTGCCGCGCAGCGTCACCGCCTTCATCGGTCCCTCCGGTTGTGGCAAGTCCACCGTGCTGCGCTCGCTCAACCGCATGCACGAGGTGACACCGAACGCCCGCGTCGAAGGTGCCGTGCTGCTCGACGGCGAGGACATCTACGGCTCGGCGATCGACCCGGTGGGTGTGCGCCGCACCATCGGCATGGTGTTCCAGCGCCCGAACCCGTTCCCCACCATGTCGATTCGCGACAACGTGGTGGCCGGGCTGAAGCTGCAGGGTGTGCGCAACAAGAAGGAACTCGACGAGGTCGCCGAGCGCTCGCTGCGCGGTGCGAACCTGTGGAACGAGGTCAAGGACCGTCTCGACAAGCCCGGTGGCGGCCTCTCGGGTGGTCAGCAGCAGCGTCTGTGCATCGCCCGCGCGATCGCGGTCTCGCCCGACGTGCTGCTGATGGACGAGCCCTGCTCGGCCCTCGACCCCATCTCCACCCTGGCGATCGAGGACCTGATCACCGAACTCAAGAAGGAGTTCACGATCGTCATCGTCACGCACAACATGCAGCAGGCCGCCCGCGTGAGCGACCAGACCGGTTTCTTCAACCTCGAGGCACAGGGCAAGCCCGGACGCCTGATCGAGATCGACGACACCGAGAAGATCTTCTCCAACCCCACCCAGCGCGCCACCGAGGACTACATCTCGGGCCGTTTCGGATAAGGGATCCGACGAGAAAGCCCCCGCACTCCTTCGGGAGGGCGGGGGCTTTCTCGTTGTACTACTTCAGCTTTCGATTTCGCCGTCCGGGAGCACACCGGTGACCAGGAAGATCACGCGGCGGCCGATCTCGACGGCGTGGTCGGCGAAGCGCTCGTAGTAACGGCCGAGGAGGGTGACGTCGACGGCGGCGGCGACGCCGTACTTCCACTCCCGGTCCATCAGGAGGGTGAACAGGTGGCGGTGGAGGTCGTCCATCGCCTCGTCGTCCTGGTTGAGCTGGGCGGCGCGCTCGGGATCACGGGTCTCGAGCACCTCCTTGGCACCGGCGCCCATGTTCACCGCGATGCGGCCCATCTCCGCGAAGTAGCCGTTCACCGATTCGGGCAGGGCGTGGTTGGGGTGGCGGCGGCGGGTCACCTTGGCGACGTGCAGGGCCAGGGCGCCCATCCGGTTCACGTCGTTCACGATCTGGATGGCACTGACCACCTGACGCAGGTCGCCCGCGACGGGGGCCTGCAGCGCGAGGAGCGCGAACGCCTTCTCCTCGGCCTCGGCGATCATCACCGAGATCCGATCCTGCTCACCGATGACCTGCTCGGCGAGCGCGAGGTCGGCCTGCAGCAGAGACTGGGTGGCTTGCTCCATGGCCTGGCCGGCTAGACCGGCCATTTCGCCGAGCAGATTGGCGAGCTCGGCCATTTGCTCGTTGTAGATGACACGCATAATGGCTGACCCTAGTGGGTACCGGTACCCCTGTCACCCAACACCGGGTGAATGCCGTGTGGCACAGTCGTGCCAGCTCAGCGCGCGTCGTGAATCGGGCAGGCTCAGTCGCAGCTGGTGTCGGCGGCGTTCATGTGCTCGAGATCCGACGGCAGCCGCACCGGCGCGGCCGAGACCGGCTCGCCGAGCGACACCGCGGGCAGCTCGGCGCCGACCGTCGTCGGGGTACGCACCTGGCCCGTGTAGTCCGAGCCGACGACCACCTCGATGATGCCGCTGAGGTCGTCGTCGCGTTGCAGGACCGCGCCGGGGATGGAACTGGCCACGGTCGCGGCGGCCGCCTCGTTGCCCTCGGCGTAGCGCACCTCGGTGGTGTCGGTGTACTCGGTGGCATTGGCGACGTTGTAGATGCCGAAACCGAAGTTCGACAGCTTGTTGGCCGCTTGCCGGGCCATGCCGGCGGTCTGGGTGCCGTTGGTCACCAGCAGCGACACCGACGCCGGGCTCACCGCGTACATCTTGGGCGCCTGGGTGGGGGCCGCGGGTGTGCTGGGGTTGGTGATCGGCGGCGCGGTCTGCTCGCCGGGCAGCGGCTGGTCGTCGATGATCGCGCGGAAGATCGCCTTGATGTCGGCTTCGCGCGGAATCTCGTTGCCGTAGGACGTGGTTCCCGCGGTCGGGGCGGTGATGAAGGTGACCGCGCCCGCGTTGACCTTCTGCAGCGACCGGCCGAGCAGGATCAGGTCCTTGGTCTCGACGCCGTCGACGAAGGTGTGCTGACGGAACGCCTCGACGAAACCCTGCAGCTTGGCCGGGTCGAGCAGCACCTGACCCGACAGCGCACCGCGCAGCAGGGCCGCGAGGAAGGTCTGCTGCCGGTGGATGCGGTCGTAGTCGCTGCGCTCTTCGCCGACCACGTGCCGGGCCCGCACATAGTTGAGGGCCGTCTCGCCGTTCACGCGCTGCTTGCCCGAGCTCTCGAGCACGGTGCCGAGCACGCCGTCGATGATCGGCTTGGTCGAGCACACCTCCACGCCACCGATCTGGTCGACCATCGCCTCGAACCCGGCGAAGTCGATGCCGATGAAGTGGCCGATGCTCAGGCCCGACATCTTGCGCACCACGTCGGTCAGGCAGCGCGGCCCACCGAGCGCGTAGACGGCGTTGAGCTTGTCGCCCATGAACGGGGGAAATTTCTGGTCGGTGTACGCGCCCTTGTCGTTGTCCCAGCCCGCGCACTGCGGCCGGGTGACATCGAGGTCGCGCGGGAAGGAGACGACCACCACGCGGGAGCGGTCCTTGGGGATGTGCACCAGCATCGCGGTGTCGGCGCGCGCGCCTTCGGCGTCGACGGTGGAGCCCGCGCCCATGTCGGCGTTCAGGCCTGCGCGGGTGTCGGTGCCGACGATGAGGTAGTTCTCGTCACCGAGCTGCATGTCGCCGTCGAGCACGTCCTCGGTGGCGCCGTCGAGGGCCGACACCTGGGTGAAGCCGTTGTTCGTCGCCCGCAGATAACTCCAGCCACCACCGGTGACCACCAGCGCCAGCACGGCGAAGAAGGTGACCGCCACCCGTCCCGCGAGGCGTGCCTGCTTCGCGCGGCGCCGTTCGGGTGGCCGGGTGGCGGCGGTCTTGGTTTCGACCCGCTTGGGCTCGACGCGCTTCGGCGGGGCCGCCGGGGTCTCGGTGACGGCAGGCAGGATATCGGTGACCTGCTCGTCGACGCGACGAGCGGGCGGTGCCGTGCGGACGGTCTTACCCTTCGCGGGGGCGGTTTTGCCCTGGGCGGGGACGGTCTTGCGCTGCGTGGGAAAAGTCTTGCCCTGCGCGGGAATCGCGGTCGTCGCGGTGCGGTCGGCGGGGGAGTCGACGCGGTGCGGCGCAGCGGGGGCGTCGGCGGGTGAACTGTCGGTGCGTGCCGCGATATCGGGGCGGGGGGTGGGACGGGGTGCCTGGTCGCGGGCGCGGCGGCCCGCGCGGGATGTACCCGATGGATCGGCGGGGGCGCGGCGGCTGCGTTTGGTTCGTTCGCTGTCGACCCGGTCGACGAGGTCCTGGACGGTGAGCGGGGCCGCGTCGGGATCGGCGTCGGCGTGCCGGGATCGGCGGGAACCGGTGTCCTTCTGTGCGGGCGGTTCGGCAGCCGGATAGCGCTCCCACGGGGCGCGACCTCCGGGCCGGGGCGTACGCCCGCGCCGATCGTCACCCACCAGCGAACCTCACTTCTCTATCTGCCGCATACGCGTCATCGTTCGGCTGCTCGGTCGAACCGGAGCCGAACGATGTCCGCAATGATAACGATTCCGCCACGAGTAGCCACTCCAGTGCACAACAGATTCGCACGGAATCCGGTTGCGACGCGCTGACCAGCGCCGAAGCTTTACCCTCCGCTGTGCATCACATCGGCGGCGGTGGGCACGGTGTCGTCCTCGGGGTCGTCGAGCCACCCGTCGGGCAGCACGACCTTGGTCTGCGGCGAGCCCTGGCGACCGCGCGGGCCGAGGGCGTCGGTGGGGAAGGGCACATCCGGATCGAGCTGTGCGACGAGGTCCTCGATCTGGCTCAGCGCCGACACGGTGGCGAAGCTGCGGCGCAGCTGCGAGCCGACCGGGAAGCCCATCAGGTACCAGGCCATGTGCTTGCGGATATCGCGCATCGCCTTGTCCTCGCCGTCGTGTTCGGCGAGCAGGGTGGCGTGGCGGATCAGGATCTCGCCGACGCGGCCGAGGGTCGGGCCCTCGGGAATCGGTTCGCCGCGCAGCGCGGCACTGAGCTCGGCGAACAGCCACGGCCTGCCGAGGCAACCACGCCCGACGACCACACCGTCACACCCGGTCTCGTTCATCATGCGCAACGCGTCGTCGGCGGTGAAGATGTCGCCGTTGCCGAGCACGGGGATGGTGGTGACGGCTTCCTTGAGCCGGGCGATGGCCGACCAGTCGGCCGTGCCGGAGTACAGCTGCGATGCGGTGCGCGCGTGCAGGGCGACGGCGGCGGCACCCTCGGCCTCGGCGATGCGGCCGGTGTCGAGGTAGGTGTGGTGCTCGTCGTCGATGCCGATGCGGAATTTGAATGTCACCGGCACGCCTGCCGGTTCGGCGGCCTTCACCATCTCCTTGACGATATTGGCGAACAGCCTGCGCTTGTAGGGCAGCGCGGAACCGCCACCGAGCCGGGTGACTTTGCGAACCGGGCAGCCGAGGTTCAGGTCGATGTGGTCGGCCCAGCCCTCACCGACGACGATGCGAACGGCCTCGCCGAGCGTCTTCGGGTCGACTCCGTAGAGCTGCATCGAGCGCGGATGCTCGTCGGCGTCGAACGACATCATGTGCAGCGTCTTCTCGTTGCGTTCGACCACCGCGCGGGCGGTGATCATCTCGCAGACGTAGATGGCGGTCTTGCTGCCGAATTCGCGGCACAGCTTGCGGAAGGCCAGGTTGGTGATGCCCGCCATGGGTGCGAGCACGACGGGCGGATCGACCGGGTATGGCCCGATCCGCAGCGTGGTCGGTGCCTGGGGCATCGTGATAGTCACGTCTGCCATTCTCGCATCCACGCCGATGTGATCGATCTCGCGTACCGACGTCTTCGGCCGGGTCACGGGCCACTCCACAAAGCTCCGAGGGCATTTATGTGGTACTCGACGTTCGGGATATGTCCCTCGCCTCAGTAGCCTGTGCTTTGCCGCGTCCGGCGGCGTGCTGTCCCCACATCATCGGAGAAGACCCCCATGGCCGAAGACGCCACGACCACCACCCCCGCCGCGCCCGGTAAGGCGACCGTGGCGATCAGTGTCTCGTCGCTGGTCGGCGGTGCCGCCATCGCCGTGCTCGCCGTCGCCGCCGTCGTGCTCGGCCTGCTGTACGGCTCGGCGCGCTCGGATGTCTCGGACCTGCGTGCCGAGGCCGCCGACGACGCGAAGGCCGAACAGATCGCCCTCGACTACTCCGTCGGCTCGGCGACGCTGAACTACCAGGACGTCGACGCCTGGGTGGCCAAGCTCAAGGCGGGCACATCCACCGAGCTCGCGGGCAAGTTCGACGTCACCGGCGACAAGCTCGAAGACATCGTCGTCCCGCTGCGCTGGGCCTCCACCGCCACCCCGATCACCGCGAAGGTGCTCGAGCGCGAGGGCCAGGTGTACAAGGTCGCCGCGTTCGTCGACGTGAGCACCACCAACGCGCAGAACCCCGACGGCCTGCGCAACACCGTCACCTACAACATCACCGTCGATGCCGGGCAGGACTGGAAGATCACCGATGTCGGCAGCGCCGACGGTGCCCTGCCGATGAAGTAACCGGCTGTACGAAAAAGCGCCGCCCACCGGGATCCCGGTGGGCGGCGCTTTTTCGTGAGCTCTAGACGCTGGCCATCTCGCGCTTCTTGGCTTCGCGAGCGAGCATGCGGTCGCGCTGCTCCTCGAACTTGACGACGTCCTGGCTCAGCTTCTCCAGGAAGTCGCCCAGGCGCTCACGGGTGGCCTCGCCGCGGGCGGTGAAGTCGGTGCGCTCGAAGATGTTCCACTTCTTGAGCACCGGCTGCACGACCTCTTCGAGGTGCTGGCGCAGGTCGTAGATGCCGTGCTTGGCCATCAGCACGCCGTTGCGCCGGAAGTTGGGCATCCCGGCGCCGGGCATCTGGAAGTTCTCCACGATCAGCGAGATCGCCTCGATCGCCTGGTCGGGCGACAGGTCGAGCGCCGCGCCGCAGAGGTTGCGGTAGAAGATCATGTGCAGGTTCTCGTCGGCGGCGACGCGCTGCAGCATGCGGTCCGCGATCGGGTCGTCGCACACCTTGCCGGTGTTGCGGTGACTCACGCGGGTGGCCAGTTCCTGGAAGGTCACGTAGGCGACCGAGTGCAGGAAGCCGGCGTCCACCTCGGTGGGGGAGGCGAACCCGTTGGTCATGTGGATCATGCGGGCGTTCTCGAGGGCCACCGGATCGACGCCACGGGTGACCACCAGATAGTCACGCATCACGATGCCGTGGCGGTTCTCCTCGGCGGTCCAGCGACCGACCCAGGTGCCCCAGGCGCCGTCCTGGGAGAAGTTCTCGGCGATCTCACGGTGATAGGACGGCAGGTTGTCCTCGGTGAGCAGGTTGGTGATCATGGCGGCCTTGGCCACCTCGCTGAGCTTGGACTGCTCAGGATCCCAGTCGATGCCGCCCATGGCGGCGAAGTTGCGGCCCTCGTCCCACGGGACGTAGTCGTGCGGATGCCATTCCTTGGCCAGCGACAGGTGCCGGTTGACGTTTTCCTCGGCAACCGGCTCCAACTCCGTGAGCAGTTCGAGTTGAGTCAGATCCCTTGCCATGTAAAAACCCTTCGCTGTCGTGCTTGCGGTCGAACGTCGCGATGCGGCCATACCTTACGGCACCGTAGGTGTGATGCGAAACGCAACTGAGCGTAAAGCCGATGAAGTTGAACAACGCCACAACATCGGCAGCTGCCGGTAGGACGTAATGACGAGTCTAGGTCTTCGGTCCGCAGCGTAGGGACTATCGCTGTAGTGGCGGCGGCGTTAGCGCCTACCGGGTGAACTCTCGGTGTCGCGGCGGCGGGAAGTGCTGTCGGCGAGGTCGTTCGCCTGTTCAGGGGCCATGACGACCGGCTCTTCCGGCGCGGTCGGCAAGTGCCACGTGACAGTGGTCACAGTGAAGTGATGGTGCCCCCTGTAGGACTCGAACCTACGACCTAGTGATTAAAAGTCACCAGCTCTACCAACTGAGCTAAAGGGGCGCGCAGCGGAGTCTAACCGACACCGCGCCGCGACGCCGAATAGTGTCCCCGATCAGCCCGGTTCCCGGCGCATCGGGACCGGTCGGCACCGGTAACGGCGGCGCGCCTCGGCACGATGCCCGGCTGACGGGCTGGTGCGCATCGCCGTTCCCACTTCCCGTCGAGACGTGTCATCGAATAGTGTTGTGGGTCAACAGGTTTCGAGCAGCAGGAGAGTGTGGGGTGATACCGGTGTCCGCGAGTGCGCCGCAGGGGGGCGCTGGACAGGCCAACAATGCTGTGCGAGTGCGGTTTTCGCATTCGGCGCCGCGGCTCACGGTTGCGCCCGGTTTGCCTGTCCGGAAAAACGGACCGGGTGTCCCATTCGTATGTTGCCGTTCGGGGAATGCGGGTACGGTGATTACCTGGTGAATTTCGAAACAATCACCGGGGCCGCACTTTCCGGCGCCCGGTGGTGGGTGCGGTGTCGCGGAATTCATCGGGAGTTCGATGTGCCGGGGTGAACGCGAAGGCG
The DNA here is from genome assembly GCF_020216065.1 of Nocardia rosealba. Taxonomy (GTDB): domain Bacteria; phylum Actinomycetota; class Actinomycetes; order Mycobacteriales; family Mycobacteriaceae; genus Nocardia; species Nocardia rosealba. The sequence continues at coordinate 11,905 of NZ_JAIWNA010000015.1, read as the reverse complement.
CGCGAACTCCTCGCAAAGGGGCAGTCGCTACCGCAGGAGGAGGCGGTTCTCACAGGTATTGAGCCCGAGTGTGCACCCCCTGTGGCGCACCCGGGCCGGCGAACTATACCAGCCGGAGGGGTACCGGCATTCGGCGAGTTTACATACCAAAAGTATGAAAAATAACCACAATTCGCGCCGCAGGTCTGTCATTGATCGGCGGCGACGAGAAGGTTCGGAGGCGTTTCGAGCATGGCACGGCAGCAAGAGCGGGCGCGCCGCACACGCGCCGCGATAATCAAGTCCGCGGCCGTCGAGTTCGGGAAGAGCGGGTATGCCGCGGCATCGCTCAACCGCATTCTGGAAGGTTCGCGCGCGACAAAGGGTGCGATGTACTTCCATTTCGACTCCAAGGAAGACCTCGCACGCGCGGTGCTCGACACCGCGGTCGAGCGGTACCGGCTGTGCGCGGAGCGCTGGCTGGCCCGCACCGACCTCGGCCCGCTCGACGTGCTGCACGGCATGGTCGACGAGATCGCGTTGCGGCTCGAGCACGACACCATCGTGCAGGCCGAGTACCGCCTGGTGATCGAACCCGACTTCCATCGCGACGCGGGCAACGGCGGTGGCCGCATTCTCGGCCGGGCCACCCGGGTGCTCGCGGTGCGCGCCATCGACGACGGTCAGCTGCGCGCCGACGCCGACCCCGACCGGTTCACCAGAACCCTCGCCGCGGCGCTCGCGGGTCAGCGGTATCTCGTCGACCCGATCAGCACCGGTTCGGCCGCCGATCTGCGTGCCCGCTTCGCCGAGGTGCTCGAGGTGATCGTCGAGGCCATGGCGACGCCGCTGTGGATACAGCACTTCCGCGCCGACGGCTGGCGTGCCCAAGCCCGCCTGGACGACCTCGGTTTGGGCGCCTGACCAGGCGATTTGGAAGAGCGCACCGAGGTGTCATAAGCTATGCGAGCTCCCAACGGAAACGTTGAAGCCGCCCCGGAGAGATTCGGAACGAGCCCCCTTCGTCTAGCGGCCTAGGACGCCGCCCTTTCAAGGCGGTAGCGCGGGTTCGAATCCCGTAGGGGGTACAGTCTTCGGACTGTAGAGTAGGAAAAGCAAGGCCCTGTGGCGCAGTTGGTTAGCGCGCCGCCCTGTCACGGCGGAGGTCGCGGGTTCGAGTCCCGTCAGGGTCGCAAGTAAGCGCCGGAGCAATCCGGCGCTTCGCGTATGGCATTCCGTACGGGTGCCTGCGGCCAGGTAGCTCAGTTGGTACGAGCGTCCGCCTGAAAAGCGGAAGGTCGCCGGTTCGATCCCGGCCCTGGCCACCACAATCCCCTCGCCAGCACCTGGTGGAGGGGATTTTTGTAAGAGCAAGGCCCTGTGGCGCAGTTGGTTAGCGCGCCGCCCTGTCACGGCGGAGGTCGCGGGTTCGAGTCCCGTCAGGGTCGCACGAGAAATCCCCCGTACCGGTCGGTGCGGGGGATTTTCGCGTCAACGGCGGTGATCGATGCTGGTGATGCGGTAGCGGCCGGTCGAGATTTCGGTGGTCTTGATGGTCTGGTGCACCTTCTCGATGGCGGTGTCGCCGGGCCACTGCTGATGGATCGTGACGTGCCAGATGGATGTATCGGTGGAATCGCCACGGGTGATGTGGGTGCAGTACTTGATGTCCGGCGGCAGGGTGGCGATGCCCGCGGCCAGGGCGGCCTCGTCGCCGACGTGGGCGTTGTCGGTGACGAAGGACCTGGCCTTGGCGGCGTCGCGGTCGACGTAATAGCTGTACTCGAAACCGAGGATGGCGCCCTGCGGTGAGCTCGCGTCGCCGCGTTCGGCGCTCACCGTGATGGAGGTGGTGCGGAACTCCTCGCAGCCGGGGAGCGCGTGCGCGGGCAACGGTGGTGTGGTGCTCGAGGTGGGAGCTGTGATGTTCGACAGCCCGGCTTGCTTTGTGCCCGAGGCGGATTGGTCGCCTGGGCCGAGGAAGATGGTGGCGGCCACGCCGAGCAGCACGACGAACAGCAGTGCGCCGACCACGCCCTTGATCGCGGCAGCGGCCTTCGTGCGGCCCTCGCCGTCGTCGTAGCGTTCGTCGTTGTAGTTCTTGCGTGGCCTGCGCGCGATGGTGCCGCCGCCGCCGAAGTCCTTGAGCTTGGGCAGCACCGGCATCTCCACGTGGTCACCGCTCTGCTCGGTGGCGGTCGTCGTCGCCCAGTCGTTCCAATCCACATCGTCGTGGCGGACCGGTTCGACAGGGATGTCGGCGTCGGTCCAGTCGTTCCAGTCGCCGGTGAACCCGTCGTCGTCCTCGTCGGGGTGGCGGTAGACGGGTTCGGGCGGCAGCGGCGGCGCCGGGGCGTCGGTGAACGGTTCCGGTTCCGGCGGCGGCCACATCTCCGGGTTGGTCCCGATGGTCTGCGGCTCGGCCTCGCGCCGCCGCCTGCGCCGTCGTTTACCCTGCGGACGACGGCGCCCGGTGGCGTCCGGCGACGAGAAGTAGGCACCGAACGGGTTGTCCATGCCCGCGGCCTAGGCGTTCGCCGGGACAACTCCGGGTTGCCCGTGTTTGGGGGCGTTCGACGGTCGTTCGCTCTCCTGATCCTGTTGCGGGCGCGCGGCGGGTGGAATCACCCCGCCCTGCATCGGCGGCTGTGCGGGTGCCTGTTGGAACGGGGCCTGCTGTGGTGCTTCGGGTTTGGGCGTCGGATTGGTCGGCGCGGGTGCGGGGGCCTCCGGCTTCGGCGCCACACCACCGGAGTTCGCGCCACCGGAGTTCGCGCCACCGGAGTTCGCGCCGCCGGAACCGCCCGGGTTCGTGCCACCGGAGTTGCCGCCGAGACCGCCGAACAATGTATTCGAATTGCCGCTGTTACCAGCGCCATTGGTGCCGGGCGCGGTCGTCGCGGGTGCGGTGTTGGCTGGTGTATCCGCCGTACCGTCCACCCCCGCCGCCAGGGTGTCGATGCCGGTCGTCGCCAGCTCTGCGCCCTTGTCGATGCCGTGCATGGCGACTTCGGCGATCTTGTCGATGAGGTGCGTGCCGAAACTGACACCGGCATCGATGGCCGCCGTACCGAGGCTCACACCGCCGTCGATCAGCGCCTCCTGCAACGCGATCTGCGCCGCGACCGCCGGGTCGGTCGTCTTCTCGTCGTTCCAGGTGGAGGTGTCGGTGCCGCCGGTGCCGAGCACGTACACCCCCGGCGCGACCTCGGTCGCCCCTGGCGGCACCGTCACCCCGTTGGTCCCGCCGAGATCGCTGGTGAGCCCCTGGGTGTCGCGGGTGTGCTGGTCCATCTCGGTGCTGGCCGCACCGACCACGCCCACGGCCTCCTGAATCGCCTCCTCGGCGAGCTCGACGATGGCGTCGAGATTGTTGCTGTTCACGGCGGGTGCGGCGGATTTGGCCTTGCGCCGGAACTCCGCGATGATCGCGTCCACCTTGGCGGCCGCGTTCGCCTGCGTCGTATGCGCCTGGCCGAGCAGGGTACTGAGCCGCTCACCCCGATCGGCCGCGGCCGACACCTCGGTGGCGGTCCGGCGCAGCGCCGGAGTCGCGGGCGCTGCGGTGTCGGTGGACTCGAGCGCGTAGAGGCCGAGCCGGTGCGGGTCCTCGGTGGCCGTTGTCGCGGCCGAGGCGGAGGTCAGCGCGGTGACCACGGCGGGATCGGGATCGGCGGAGGTGTTGGTGCCCAGCGCCTTCCGTAATTCCAGCAGCGGCACCTCGAGCAGCGCGATCACCGGTTCGATCTTGGCCTCGGCCTCTTCTGGGGTGATGGTGCTGAGAGTGTTCTCGGTGACGAGCGATTTCGTGCGCATCAGGCCACCTCGTTCTCGACCGCGCGCAGACCGGCGGCCACATCCGTGTCGACGCCGGTGACGTCGTCGCCGAACCGGGCCAGGATGTCCTGGTAGGCGGTGACGAGATTCCCGGCCGTGCGCAGGGTCGAGGCGTGCGCGCCCGCCGCCTGGGTCCATGCGGCGGCGAATTCGCGTCCGAGCACGCCCAATCCGGAAAGATCGACGCCCGCCGCGGTGGTCGTCTGGGTGGCCGCGGTGCCAAGTAGTTCGGAAACCCGAGCTGCCGCACGCTGATAAGCGTCGAGCGCTGACGGGTCGAATGACATTTCTGCCACGATGTCTGCCCCTTCACGATCGCGGATCCCGGCGCTGCCGGCACTGAAAAGCGTAACCACCTGGGGCCGTTCGTGGGGGCGTCCGAAACTCTTGGCCACCCGGTTCTCGAGAATCCCCTGGTCGGCGCCGAGCTGACCGACCGGTAGGGTCGGCCGCGATGGCTGTCCTCCTGCTCACGCTGCTCGGGTTCGCCCTGCTGGACGCGCTCGACGTGTTGCTGGTGGCGATCACCACCGCCGTGGTCGCCGACAGCAGGCTGGCCAGGCGTTCGCCGCTGGTCGGTGTGCTGAGTTTCCTCGGCGGTGTCTTCGCGGTATCGGTGCTGTTCGGCGTCGCGACGGTGCTCGGTATCGACTTCCTCGTCCGCCTGCTCGACTTCGACCTCACCCCCACCCTGCGCTACTGGGGTGAGCTGGTGATCGGGCTCGTCCTGATCGCGGTGGCGGCGATTCCGGTCGACGCGGGTGCGGCACCGGGCGGCCGGTGGGTCGAGCCGGTGCGCAAGTACCCGTGGCTGATGGGGGTGATCGGTTTCACCCTCGGTCTGGCGAAGGTGCCGACTTCGGTGCCGTATCTGGCGGCGCTCGCCCTGATTTCCGCGCAGCGTCCACTGCCCGCGAGCTGGCCGGTGCTGGTGGCCGCCTACTGCCTCGTGGCGCTGGTGCTGCCGCTGGTCGTGCTCGCGCTGGCGCTGCGCAGAACCCCTGGGGCACGGCGGATGTACCGGATGCTCGTGCGTGGCGTGACCCGGTACGGACCGCCGGTGGTCCGTGTCCTTTTCGTCGTGTTCGGTGTCGTGCTCGTCGTCGACGCGCTGGTCCACGCCGGGCAGCTGTGGTGAGGGCCCCGGGCGGCCGCTCAGGAACACGTCAGGTCTATCGAGTACGGTCATAACGAATCGATGACGTGCCTCGGCGCCCGCACCCTGGGCCGCCGGGCGTTACCAGGTGAGCAGGGAGGGCGACCCTTGAGGGTTACCGTTGTTGTGCCGACCTACAACGAGCGGGAAAATCTGCCGGTGGCGGTGGAGCGGCTGACGGCGCTGCCGGTGCCCGATCTGCATGTGCTGGTGGTGGACGACAACTCACCCGACGGCACGGGCGAGGTGGCCGACAAACTGGCCGCCGAGCTGCCGAACGTGGTGAGCGTGCTGCACCGCACCGAGAAGGACGGCCTCGGCCGCGCCTACATCGCGGGCATCACCCAGGCCCTGGCGGACGGCGCCGACGTGGTGATCCAGATGGACGCCGACCTCTCGCACCCGGCCGAGGTGATCCCGGCCATGCTCGAGAAGCTGACCTCCGAGGACGTCGGCGTGGTGCTCGGCTCCCGCTACGTTCCCGGCGGCTCCACCGCCGAGGAGTGGAAGTGGTACCGCAAGGCCCTCTCGGCCTGGGCCAACTTCTACGTGAACCTGATTCTGCGCCTGGGCGTGAAGGACGCGACCGCCGGTTTCAAGGCGTGGAAGGCCGATACCCTGCGCGCCATCGACGTGGCCTCCATCCGCAGCAACGGCTACTCGTTCCAGGTGGAGATGAACTACCGCGCGATCAAGCGTGGCTACACCATCGCCGAGGTGCCGATCCGTTTCGAGGAGCGCACGGTCGGCGCGTCGAAGATGAGCCTGAAGGTGCAGCTGGAATCGGCGCTCATGCCGTGGAAGCTCCTGTTCGGCCGTTCTGTCTAGACCACACGCGAAAAGGCCCGGCCGGGAACGTTCCCGGCCGGGCCTTTTCGCTGTGTGTCACTGCTCGGCGATGTGGCGGCGCACGCCTTCCAGCGCGATCACCATGACCGGCACCAGCACCACGTGCATCAGTGACAGGGCGATGGTGGAGGCGGTGTCGAAGCCGGCGGTCAATGTCATGCCGATGGTCGCGATCGACAGCACCGAGCCGACGACGGCGGCGACTCGCAGCACCCCGGTCCACTTGTAGGAGATCAGCACCGCGGCGGTCAGTCCGATCAGCAGCGGAACCACCGACATCAGGATCACCCCGCCAGGAGCGACGTCGGAGACCTTGCCGTCGGTGGTCGTGGTGAACGAACCGCCCGCTGCCTCGCCGATTCCCCAGATGATCAGGTTCACCACCAGGGCGGCGGCCACGGCGCCCAGCACGGCGACGGGGCGGTTCAGGGCGGGCAGGGTGCGGGTGGTGGTTGCGTTGGCGACTGCGGTGGTCATGATGTTCTCCCTCATTCGGTGGTGACACAATCTTCAAACCTGAAGAATGGTTTAGGTCAAGGGCAGGCGGCGCCATCCGCCTGAGACCCTGGTCACATTCCGAGAGGGTGAACTGTCAGGCGCTCGGCCAGTTCAGCAGGGTGCGCTCGTAGAGCCTGCGGACTTCTTCGATCTCCTCGTCCATCGCGGCCGGGTTCCACGTCGACACATCGATCGGCGGCAGAATCGCCACGTCGACGACACCGCTTCGGGCGATGGGTGAGTCGCGCCAGGCGATGTCGCCCGCGTTGCGGATGACGATCGGGATCACCGGAACGCCCGCCTGCTTGGCGATGTGGAAGGCGCCCTTCTTGAACGGGCCGAGCCCGCGGGTGTACGAGCGCGTGCCTTCCGGGGCGACGGCGATCGACAGGCCTTCGCGCAGCGTCGAAACGACCGGTGCCAGCGCCGCTTTCGCGCGTTCGGTATCGGAACGGTCGATGAAGGTGACCCCGACGAACCGCATGAGCGGCCCGAAGAGGGGGTGTGACCGCAGTTCCTTCTTGCCGATGCCGGTGACTCCACCGTCGAGCACCTTGGGGACGATGATGACGTCGAACTGGCTCTGATGGTTGAACAGGAACACGGCGGGCCGTGGGGCACGGGCGTTCTCGGCACCGACCACGCGCAGCTCGACGCCGAGGGTGCGCAGGGTGGCAGTGGTCCCGTCGTGCATGAGTGCGTCGGCCATGGCCTGGCGGTCGCGGGTGTAGGACTTGCGGACCACGCCGGTCAGGGCGCCGGCGACGAGGGCGACGAAGGCCAGGACGGTGCGGGCGTAGTCGATCGGGCTCGGCGCTGTGCGCGGCTGGAAGGTATTCGGGTCGACCGACCCGATGCCCGCCGATTCGAGCAGGGCGGGAGTATCGGCGTAGACATAGCCGATCTCGCAGTTCCGCGCTGCCGCGAATTCGCCTACCGCTTCGGCTTTCTCGGTGCCCCACAGTGGCGGTCCTTCGAGCTGACCGGTGAGAATTCCGTTGTCGGTGGCGAACTTTGTACACAGCACTTTGTCGATGTCGAGCAGTTCGGCGAAGGGGCCCAACTGGTACACGGGCAGCTCGCTGACCAAAACAACTGTGTGCCCAGCAGATCGGTGTTCGCGAAGCAGCTGCCAGGCTTCGGGGAAGATCCGGCCGTACATCTCCTTGCGGAAGACCCCGCGACCCAGTTTCTCCAGTTCCGCTTCCGGCGCACCGGCCCACGCACGTTCGGCTTCATGGAGAAATCGCCGATGGTCCCGCCGGAAGCCGGTCAGCATCGCATTCCGCCGAGCATCACCACGCCGGAGAGCTCTGCCCGGCAGTCTCTTTCGGGGCAATGCGTCGATCACGGCTCGTGTGTCGAAGACGGCGAGCACCCGCTCGCCCTGTGGACCGGTTCGAATCGCGGCGACCGCGTCGTCGATGCCGCTCACAGCGAGTTCCGATTCGACGGGTCGAGCGAGGCGGCCCGGGCGATCCGCTCGCCGAGATCACGTAACTGCTGAGCGAATTCGTTGCGGCGCGCGATCAGGTCGTCCTCGCCACCGGGCTCGGCGGGGGCGATCAGGTTGTGGTTGTCCGCCAATTTCCATGCGCTGGTGAACAACTCCGTCGACACCGATTCGGGACTGTGCAGCCGCTGCTGCAACAGCATCTGCTTGCCGACGGCGACGCATTCGTCGATGAATTCCTTGCGGTCGATGACGGCGTCGGCCGGGCGGTCGACGAGCCGTTCGGCCACCACCAGTTGCGCGTCGAAGAACGAGCGAAGCACGCGGTGCGCCATGACGAAGCCCGACTCGGTGAGCGCGCTGAGGAACTGCTGATCGAGGCGGTCGTCGGGGGTGTTCTCGTCCCACTCGGGGACGATCACGCGCACCTCTTCGATGATCTGGTCGGCGAACTCCTCGCGTTCGGGGAAGAAGAATTCGAATTTGAGCAGATCACGCAGCGCGAACGCGGCCCGCCACGCCGCGCGGAGCGGGTCGTCGCCCGGCTGTTCGACGGCGGTGAGCGCGGCCAGCTCGAGAATGGCCCGGTTCACGAACCAGTGCACCGCGCTGTTGCGGTAGAACGCCGCCTCGAGATGGGCACCGGGTTCGATGGAGTACACCGGTTCCAGCCCGCCGCGATACACGGTGACCACCCCGGCCAGCGCGAGCTGTTCGAGGACGACCTGCAGGCCCTGCTCGTCGCGCAGCTTGGACAACTCACCCGCGGGCAGGCCGCGCCGATCGATATAGCCGAGGACCGGGTCGAGCACGGTGCGCACCTGGCCCAGCGTCAGCGCGCGTTCGTGCACGCCGAGCAGTGCCAAAGTGACCAGGGCGTTGACGGTGATCGGGGTGACTGTGTTGATCCGCACCGCCACGTCGAAGGCCAAGCGCTGCACGGCTTTGCGTTCGGTCTCGCTCAGCGCCGATTCGTCGGGCACCTTGGTGGCACCGGTAGCGGTGTCGTGCAGCGGAATGGTCTCGGGGCGCTCGCCGAGTGGGTCGCCATGGGTGCCCAGCCGTTCGCGCGCCGAAATCGCCTCGCCGAAGCGGACATACACCCGGCCGGCCGAATGCTGCTGACTACGAACATATCTGGCGAGCCACGCGATTCCCTCCGGCTTCTTCTTGCCGCCTGCCTGCTCGCTGGCGATGGCGCCGAGCTCGTTGAGCCGCTCGTAGGTGATCGACACCGGCACCAGCATCACGTCCTCGACACGGCCCGAACGCACCGCCGCCGCAAGGTAATTCAGCAAGCCGTACCTGGGTGGGCGCAGTTTGCCGGTCCTGGTCCGGCCGCCCTCGAAGTACCACTCCATATTGAACCGCTTGGACAGCAGATAGGCGAAGTATTCCTCGACCACCGCCTTGTACACCTCGTCGTCGCCGAAGCTGCGCCGGATGAACACGGTGCCGGTGCGCCGGGCGATCGGGCCCATCGGCCAGAAGTTCAGGTTCGCCCCGCCGATCACGTGGTTGGGTGGGAAGTCGTTGCGGGCCAGCACGTCGCCGAGGACGAAGGCGTCCACATACGAGCGGTGCGAGGGCAGGAAGACCAGCGGGTACTTGCGGTTGAGCGAGCGCAGGGCGTCCAGGCCGCCGAGGTCGGTGTCGACCTTCCAGGTCGAGGCGTGCACCGGGCGCATGGCCTGGGTGAACAGATCCGACACCAGCCTGCTCTGCGCGGCGACCAGCTCGCGCAGCGCCTTCTCCGCGCTGCGGTGGACGTGGGCGGGATCGGAGCCGAACTCGTCGGCGATGTAGTCGAGCTTGCGCTGGAATTCCGGTGAGTCGAGGATTTCCTCGGCCACCAGCTGCGGCACCTTGTAGCGGTCGCCGATGACGGTGCGTTCCGCGCGTTCGAGCGCGACGACCGCCGCGCGCAGCACCGAGCGGGCGAAGGCATCGGGCGAGCCCGACCGCAGCAGCGCGGCGGCCTCCGGATAGTTGGTGCGCAGCTCGCTCAGCCGCGCCGGCGCGCCTACCAGCACCTGGTGGCGGTCGGGGTGGGTGCGCAGCAGGCGGCGCTGCACCAGGCGGTTCGGCTTGCGCGGATTGGTGAGCATGGCCAGGTCGGCGAAGGTCACCCGGCGCACGCCGTCGCGCTCGGGCGGCAGCCACAGCACCCGGACCGGCACGACCAGCGGGTCGTCGCGGCGGTTCACCAGGCGTTTGATCAGCGCTTTGGCATCGAGATCCACCTGCGTGACGGGTGCGTCGGAGTCGATCTCACCCGCCAGCCCGCCCGCGGCGATCCAGGCGCCGATCACTTCGCGCTCCACGCCGGAGGCCGCGTCGACCAGGGCGACTACCGAGTCCGCCTGCGGAGTCGTGCGCGTGGGCCGCCCATCGTTGTCGATCATCTCTCCATTGAAGCCGCAGATTCGCCGTAGCGCACCGAACTTCGCCGACAGCGCCTTCGCGGGTGACGAGGAGTGGGCAAGGTTACCCCGCACACGGGTAGCAAAACCTGGAGGTAATGCTAACCTAACCACGCTAAATTAGGTCAGCTTTACCTTGGAGGATCGGTGTCGTCGACGGAACAGCCCACACGGGTGGAATATGTGACCGATCCGGCGGCAGCGATGTCGTGGTTGGCCTCGGCCGATCGGTTCGGCGAGTACGTGATGTACGAACAGCCCGGTGTCTGGGTGTTTGCCGCCGACCCACTCGGCAGCGTCGAACTCGACGCCAACGAACTGCGCACCACCTGGGGTGAGCAGACCACCGCCCGCGCGTGGACCGGCCGACCGGCCGCCGCCGTCGACGCAGCCCTGGCGAGCCTGCCCCTGGACGGCCGCAACGCCTACGGCTGGATCGGTTTCGAATTCTGCGCCTATTCGCTCGGCGCCACCCACTATCTCAACCCGCTGACCTCGCTGGCCAACCTGATGATCCCCCGCATCGAGGTACGCATCGACGCCGACGGTGTGCGGATCAGCGGCGCCACCCCCGCCGAAATGTGCGACATCCACGACCTGATCGCGGCTTCCCAGGGAGCCGAGCTGCCTTCGGCACATCCGGTCGACGTGCGGCCCGACATCACCGGATACCAGGATCGGGTGGCCACCGCCGTCGAGGAAATCCGTTCCGGCAGCTACCAAAAGGTCATCCTGTCGCGCAAGGTCGCACTGCCCTTCGCTGTCGACGTACCTGCCACCTACCGCCTCGGCCGAGCCAACAACACCCCCGCCCGCTCCTTCCTGCTGCGCCTAGGCGGTCTCGAAGCGGCCGGATTCAGCCCCGAGCTGGTGGCCTCGGTCGACGACGACCGGGTGGTCACGACCGAACCCCTCGCCGGTACCCGAGCCTTCGGGCTCGGCGCCGAAGCGGACAGCGCGGCCCGTGTCGACCTGCTGGCCGACCCGAAAGAAATTGTCGAACACGCCATTTCGGTTCAGACGTCGTTCGCCGAGATCACTGAGGTCGCGGTACCCGGTACCACGGCGGTCTCGGACTTCATGGCCGTGCGCGAACGCGGCAGCGTGCAGCACCTCGCGTCGACCGTCCGCGGCGAACTCGCTCCCGAACGCACCGCCTGGGACGCGCTGGAAGTGCTGTTCCCGTCCGTCACCGCCTCCGGCATCCCGAAACAAGCAGGCGTCGACTCCGTCTTCCGCAACGACCACGACGAGCGCGGGCTGTATTCCGGTGCGGTGGTGTGTGTTTCGCCAACCGGCGCACTCGAGGCGACACTGGTTCTGCGAGCGATCTACCAAACCGGCGAAGGGGCGTGGTTACGTGCCGGGGCCGGGATCGTCGGCCAGTCCCGCCCGGAACGAGAGTTCGAGGAAACCTGCGAGAAGTTTGGAAGCGTCGCGCCGTACGTCGTGAAGGCGTGAGCTAGGAGTCGTGCCGCGTGGGCCGCGAGTGCGGCAGGCGGCAGACCTGAGTGATGCACGCCCGCAATTGCATCCCAGCCAGTCCGCCATGACCGCACTCCCAGCCCCGCACGACCCGACCCCGAGGAGGGTCCGCCGCGAAGCGGCGCAGCGGCCCGGCCGCGCGAACAGCGCTCGAAGCGCATGCGCGAAGCGCGAGTCTCGAGCGCTGTTCGCGCGGCCCCTCAGGGGCCGCGCTCGAGCGCGCCA
>NZ_JAIWNA010000014.1 GCF_020216065.1 Nocardia rosealba | reverse complement strand
TGTTACGGCGGTTATAGCGGTGGGGAAACGCCCGGTCCCATTCCGAACCCGGAAGCTAAGGCCACCTGCGCCGATGGTACTGCACTCGACAGGGTGTGGGAGAGTAGGACACCGCCGGACAATCATTCACGAAAAGGCCCTCCAGCCATGCTGGAGGGCCTTTTTGCGTTCTCCTGAGCGTCCCCTAGAGTGGCCGGGTGCGCCTTGTCATTGCTCGTTGCCAGGTCGACTACGTCGGTCGGCTGACCGCTCACCTCCCGATGGCCCGCAGGCTCTTGCTCATCAAGGCCGACGGTTCGGTGCTGGTGCATTCCGACGGCGGCTCGTACAAGCCGCTCAACTGGATGAGCCCGCCGTGCTGGCTCCAGGAGCGCGACGTCGCCTCGCTGAACCCGCCGGCGGAACTGCCCGAGGGCGTGCGTCCGCTGCGCGAGGAGCCCATGCAGGCGCCCGAGAACAACTTCAAGGCCCTGTGGGTGGTGACCAACAAGGCCGGCGAGGAACTGCGCATCGCGATCGAGGAGATCGAGCACGATTCCTCGCACGAGCTCGGTATCGATCCCGGCCTCGTGAAGGACGGTGTGGAGGCGCACCTGCAGGAGCTGCTCGCCGAGCATGTCACCAAGCTCGGGGAGGGGTACACCCTGGTGCGCCGCGAGTACATGACCGCGATCGGCCCCGTCGATCTGCTGTGCCGCGACGCCGACGGTGCGACGGTCGCGGTGGAGATCAAGCGACGCGGCGACATCGACGGCGTCGAACAGCTCACCCGCTATCTGGAACTGCTCAACCGCGACCCGCTGCTCGCGCCTGTGCGCGGTGTGTTCGCGGCCCAGCAGATCAAGCCGCAGGCGAAGACTCTCGCCGAGGACCGGGGGATCCGTTGCCTCACGCTCGATTACGACGAGCTGCGTGGCACCGAGAGCAACGTTTTCCGGTTGTTCTAGGAAGCAGTGCCATGCCGCGTCGTAAACCGCGCCAGGAACGCCGTAGCGGCCCGCCGCCGCTCGGTGATGTGTACGGGCGCACCGAGGAGGGGCCGGGCGGCGACGAGATCTATGTCGTGCGAACGGTTCCCGGTGCGCGTGCCGTGAAGACCTACCGCTGCCCGGGCTGTGACCACGAGATCGCGCCCGGGGTGGCCCATATTGTCGCGTGGGCCGTCGAGGGCGGTGAGGACGACCGTAGGCACTGGCATCAGGGTTGCTGGAACGGCAGGCGCACACGGGGAATCACGCGCCGCTGGTCCTGAGTCCAGCCGAGACGCCGAAAACCGGAGGCCACCTCGATGATTCGAGGTGGCCTCCGGTTTTCCAGGTGTAGACGTGTCGTCGCAGAGTCCGACAGGGTCAGTTGACGTCGGCGCTCTCGCGGTCCTCGTCGACGATGTCCTCGTCGGAGACCTCCGGGATGGCCTTGTTCTGGCGCGAGCCCGAGACGGACTTGTTGTTGCCATTGTTGTTGTTGCTGATCGACTTACGCTCGGGGGCGCCGTCGAGCAGTTCGCTCTCACGGTTGACCGCCGCGAGCATGGCGGGCACCGAGTCGAGCTGACCGCGGATACCGAGCAGCTGGGCCAGGACCCGGCCGCGCAGCACGCGCATTTCCTCGGCCAGTTCCTTCGCGTGCGCGATCTTGCGCTCGGAGGTCTGGGTGGCGGAGCTGATGAGGCGGTTGGCCTCGTCGGTCGCGTCCTTGATCCGCTGGGCGGCCTCGGCGCGACTGGTGGCCTCGAGCTCCTCCATGGCACGAGTCAGCTTGGTGCGCCGATCGTTCATGGTGGCCTCGAAGTCCTGCTGGGTGGCCTTGCGCTTGGCCTCGGCCTCCTTGGCGAGACGCTCGGCCTCGGCCTGGGCGGCCTCGATGATCTTGGTCGACTCGGTGCGCGCCTTCGCGAGGGTCTGCTCGAACTCGATCTCGAGCGCCTCGCGCTTCTCCTTGGTCTCCGCGAGCAGCGACTCGTACTTGCCACGCATCTCGGTGGCCTGCTGCTCGGCGATCGACACCATCTCGGCAGCCTCGGCCTGGGCCAGTGCGCGAACCTCGGACGCTTCGTCCGAGGCCAGGCGCAGCATGCGCGAGATACGGTCGGACATACCTTCGGCGGTGGTCGGCGGCACGGAGAGCCGGTCGACCTCCTTGCGGAGCTCGTCGATCTCGTCCCGGGCGTCTTCCAGCTGGGCGGCGAGATTGCGGGCCTGCGCGGCGGCAGCATCCCGGTCGGTGGCGGTGACGCGAAGCTCCGCGTCGAAGCGGTCGAAGTAGTTGCGCACCTCGTCTTGCGCATAACCCTTGCGCACAACGGTGAAGGGCAGTGCAACGAAGCGATTGCGATCGGACTCAGGTGACGACATGGCACACAAAATACAGCCTCGAGCGACACGATGGAGACTCGACCGGGAATGTGATCTCGCCGAGATTTCCCGGTCGGACCGGCCTACTAGTGCGTAACATCCGGGTTCGGCTCCACGAGCTCGATCAGCACACCCCCAGCATCCTTCGGATGGACGAAATTGATGCGAGAATCAGCGGTTCCGTGTCGAGGCGCCTCGTACAGCAAACGCAGCCCACGCTCGCGTAGGAAGCCCGAAACGGCCTCGATATCGGTGACCCGGTAGGCCAGCTGCTGCAGTCCCGGGCCGCTGCGTTCGATGAACTTGGCGATGGTCGACTCGGGCGTGAGCGGGGCCAGCAATTGCAGGGCGGTCGCGCGGTCGGCGGCGGCCGGGCACGACAGCATCGCCTCGACGACGCCCTGAGCCTCGTTCACCTCGCGGTGGGTCTCGACCATGCCGAGGTTGTCGGTGTACCAGGCCACCGCGGTGTCGAGGTCGGGCACGGCGATGCCCACATGGTCGACGGCGATGACGTAGTCGGCGGGGATGAAGTTCGCATTGGTCACCCCACGAAGCTAGCGCGACCTGCGTACCAGGCGCCGGTCCGCAGGGGTTACCGTTGAGTACAGGTTCGAACTATGAATGCGAGGCTTGCGTGACCACTTCTGTCATCGTGTCCGGTGCGCGTACCCCGGTCGGGCGGCTGCTTGGCGGTCTGAAGGACTTCAAGGCCTCGGATCTGGCCGGTGTGGCCATCAAGGCCGCCCTGGAGAAGGGTGGCGTCGCGCCCGAGCAGGTCCAGTACGTGATCCTCGGCCAGGTGCTGCAGGCCGGTGCGGGGCAGCTGCCCGCGCGCCAGGCCGCCATCGCCGCGGGTATCCCGATGGATGTGCCGTCGGTGCTCGTCAACAAGGTCTGCCTGTCCGGCATCAACGCGATCGCCTTGGCGGATCAGCTGATTCGCGCAGGCGAGCACGAGATCATCGTGGCGGGCGGCATGGAGTCGATGAGCCAGACCCCGCACCTGCTGCCCAAGAGCCGCGAGGGCTTCAAGTACGGCAACACAACCCTCGTGGACCACATGGCCTACGACGGCCTGCACGACGTCATCACCGATCAGGCGATGGGTCTGCTCACCGAGGACCGCAACGACCTCGACAAGGTGAGCCGCGAGGAGCAGGACGCCTTCGCCGCCGCCTCGCACCAGCGTGCCGCGGCCGCGTGGAAGAACGGTGTGTTCGAGGGCGAGGTCGTGCCGGTGGCCGTGCCGCAGCGCAAGGGTGACCCGGTCTACGTCACCGAGGACGAGGGCATCCGCGCCGACACCACCGTCGAGTCGCTCGGCAAGCTGCGTCCGGCCTTCCGCAAGGACGGCACCGTCACCGCGGGCACCGCCTCGCAGATCTCCGACGGTGCGGCCGCGGTGGTCGTGATGAGCAAGGCGAAGGCCGAGGAGCTCGGGCTCGAGTGGATCGCGGAGATCGGTGCCGCGGGCCAGGTCGCCGGACCGGACTCGACGCTGCAGGATCAGCCCGCCAACGCCATCCTGGCCGCCTGCGCCAAGGAGGGCATCACGCCCGCCGACCTGGACCTCATCGAGATCAACGAGGCCTTCGCGGCCGTCGGTGTGTCCTCTACACGCAAGCTCGGCTACGACCCGGAGAAGGTGAACGTCAACGGTGGCGCCATCTCTATCGGTCACCCGCTCGGCATGTCGGGCGCCCGGATCCTGCTGCACCTGGCGCTGGAACTGAAGCGTCGCGGTGGTGGCGTGGGCGCTGCCGCGCTGTGCGGTGGTGGCGGTCAGGGCGACGCCCTGATCATCCGCGTGCCTGCCTGATATTTCGACGCGACCGGCCCCGGTGAGTTCCGGGGCCGGTTGTGACGGGTGCAACTACACGGTGTCGTAGGTCATGCGGCACAATGGGCGCATGGGTTTCTTTGATCTGCGGTCTGTCGCGAGTCGGTTTCGGTTCTTCGCGGTGCTCGAGGCCATTTCCTGGGTCGGTCTGTTGCTCGGAATGGCGTTCAAGTACCTGCCCGAGGAGGGCAACGAGATCGGTGTGAAGATCTTCGGTCCGGTGCACGGTGGCATCTTCGTGCTGTTCGTGCTGACCGCGTTGCTCACCGCCCGCGAGCTGAACTGGAACTGGAAGACCACCGTCCTGGCGCTCGCCTCGAGCATTCCGCCGCTGTTCACCGTGATCTTCGAGGCCTGGGCCGTGCGCACGGGCAAGCTCGGTGAGCTGAGCGCGAACAGCAAGGGCGCCGCGGCTGCCACCTCCAGCGCTTCGTGACAAACTGGAAACCGTGACTCGACCCGCTTCCCGTCGTCCTTCGCCCGCCGTCGCCGCTGCCATGTCAGGGGCGGTGGATCTGTCCGGTCTCAAGCAGCCTGCCGCCGCTCCGGGTGGCGCGGGCGCGCCGGGTGACCATTCGGTCACCGAGGCCGACTTCGAGACCAAGGTCATCCGACGCTCGATGCAGGTGCCCGTGGTTGTCGCGCTGTACTCGCAGCGCAGCCCGGGCAGCGTCGAGCTGGTCCGCACCCTGGAACGGCTCAATGCCGACGACCGCGGTGCGTGGGATCTGGCCGCGATCGAGGCCGAAGCCAATATGAACATCGTCCAGGCGCTGCGGGTGCAGGGCATTCCGACGGTGATCGCGGTGGCCGGTGGGCAGCCGCTGGCCGACTTCGAAGGCGCGCAGCCCGAACCGCAGGTGCGTCAGTGGCTCGACGCGGTCGTCGAGGCGACCGCTGGCAAGCTCGAGGGCAGCGGCGCGCAGGCCGAACCCGAGAACGACGACCCGCGCTTCGTGGCCGCCGAGACCGCGCTCGCCGAAGGTGACATCGCCGGTGCCGAAGCCGCCTACGAGGCCATCCTCGCGGAGGAACCGAACAACGCCGAGGCCAAGGCGGCGCTGCGGCAGCTGAAGTTCCTGACCAGGGCCCAGCAGATCGACCCGGGCGTGGTCGCCACCGCCGACGCCGATCCCGGCAATCTGGATGCCGCCCTCGACGCCGCCGATGTGGAACTGCTCGAGCAGCGTCCCGAGGCCGCGTTCGACCGGATCATCGCCGTCGTCAAGCGCACCGCGGGCGACGACCGTGACCGGGCCCGCACCCGGCTGCTCGAACTCTTCGAATTGTTCGATCAGGCAGAGCCTTTCGTGATCGCCGCGCGTCGGAAACTGGCCGCCGCGCTGTACTGACACCCATCGACCACGGGCCGCCCGGCAGTATGCCTGGGCGGCCCGTCGCATATCCGGCCTCAGGCGGGCGCGCTCAACCAGAGGGCGCTGTGCGGGGCGAGTCGCACGGTGGTCGAGGCGGGATGACCGTGCCAGGGGGTGTCCTCGGCCGTGACGGCACCGAGGTTGCCGATACCCGAACCGCCGTATCCGGTGGCGTCGGTGTTGAGGATCTCGGACCAGGAACCGGTGTGCGGCAAGCCGATTCGGTAGTTCTCGTGGGTGGCACCGGAGAAGTTGAACACGCACGCGACCGCGCTGCCGTCACTACCCCACCGCAGGAACGCGAAGACATTGGCGGCGCTGTCGTCGGCCTCGATCCATGAGTGCCCGCCGGGGGTGGTGTCCTGCGACCACAGTGCCGGATGTGCCACGTAGGTGCGGTTGAGATCGGCGACCATGGTCGAAATACCCTGGTGCAGTGGGTTTTCCAGTTCGTACCAGTCGAGGCCGCGATCGTTGTCCCATTCGCGGAACTGGCCGAATTCCTGGCCCATGAACAGCAGTTGCTTGCCGGGGTGCGACCACATGTAGGCGAGCAGGGCCCGCACGCCGCCGGCCTTGGCGAAATCGTCGCCGGGCATGCGTGTCCACAGCGTGCCCTTGCCGTGGACCACCTCGTCGTGACTGATCGGCAGCAGGTAGTTCTCGCTCCAGGCGTAGACGAGGGAGAACGTCATCTCGTTGTGGTGCCAGGCGCGGTGGATGGGGTCGCGGCCCAGGTAGCCGAGGGTGTCGTGCATCCAGCCCATGTTCCACTTCATGGTGAATCCGAGGCCGCCCACGTCGGTGCCGCGGGTGACGCCGGGCCAGGTGGTCGATTCCTCGGCGATGGTCACCACGCCGGGGTGGGCGCTGTGCACGGTGTCGTTGAGTTCCTGCAGGAAGTCGACCGCTTCCAGGTTCTCGCGACCACCGTAGATGTTCGGTTCCCAGCCGCCGGCCGGACGTGAGTAGTCCAGGTACAGCATCGAGGCGACGGCGTCGACGCGCAGGCCGTCGATGTGGAATTCCTCGATCCAGAAGATGGCGTTGGCGACGAGGAAGTTGCGCACCTCGTTGCGGCCGAAATCGAAAACATAAGTGCCCCAGTCGAGTTGTTCGCCGCGCCGCGGATCGGGGTGTTCGTAGAGCGGGGTGCCGTCGAAACGGGCCAGCGCCCACTCGTCGCGCGGGAAATGGGCGGGCACCCAGTCGAGCAGCACGCCGATGCCCGCGTTGTGCAGGTGGTCGACGAAGTAGCGGAAGTCGTCGGGGGTGCCGAAACGCGAGGTCGGGGCGTAGTAGGAGGTGACCTGGTAGCCCCAGGAACCACCGAAGGGGTGCTCGGCCACCGGCAGCAACTCGACATGGGTGAAACCCGCTGCCCGGACGTAATCCGCCAGTTGCTCGGCGAGTTCGCGGTAGTTCAGGCCGGGGCGCCAGGAGCCGAGGTGCACCTCGTAGACGCTCATCGGGGAGCGGATGGCGTCGGTGCTCGCGCGCCGGTCCAGCCAGGCGCTGTCGCCCCAGATGTGGTCGGCGCGGGCCACGACCGACGCGGTGGCGGGTGGTACCTCGGTGGCGAAGGCCAGCGGGTCGGCGTGGTCGACCACGCGGCCGTCGGCGCCGTGTACCCGGTACTTGTAGCGCGTGCCCGGACCGACGCCGGGAACGAAGACCTCCCACACCCCAGACGTGCCGAGCGCGCGCATCGGCGCCGATTGCCCACCCCAGTGGTCGAAGTCGCCGAATACCGTGACGCCGCGCGCGTTGGGTGCCCACACCGCGAACGACGTGCCGTCGACATCGCCGTCGAGGGTGGTGTAGTGGCGGGGATGCGCGCCGAGCACCTCCCAGAGCCGGGTGTGCCTGCCCTCGCCGATGAGATGCAGGTCGAATTCGCCGACGGTCGGCAGGAAGCGGTAGCCGTCGGCGGTGACGACCGTCGGGCCGCCGGGGTATTCGGTGCGCACCCGGTAGTCGTCGATCCGGGGGTACGGCAGGACGGCCGCGAAGATGCCGTGGCCCAACGACTTCAGCCGGTGTTCGGCGCCGCCGACGAGGACGGTCACCGTGTCGGCGTGCGGGCGCAGCACGCGCACGGCGGTGCCGTCGGGGTGGGGATGGGAGCCGAGAACGGTGTGCGGGTCGGGATGGGTACCCGCGGCCAGCAGCATCAGATCGCGGCGCTTCATCTAGAAGCTCCGCCGGAACGCGAGGGCCGCACGGGCTTCGGCGGGCACCGCGGGCAGGGCGATGATGTGGGCGACCGCGCGCGCCGGGTCGAGCCGCACCCAGTTGCGCTGGCCCCAGTGGTATTCCTCGCCGCTCACCTCGTCGAACACCACCGGGTGGTCGTGCCATTCGCGCCCGATCGCCGGCATGTCCAGACTGACGTGACCGTCCTCGGCGGCGTAGGGGTTGAGGTTGACGATCACCAGCACCGCGTCGCCGCTGACCGGATCGAATTTCGAGTAGGCGATCAGCGCGTCGTTGTCGACGTGGTGGAAGTGGATGCAGCGCAACTGTTGCAGCGCAGGGTGATTGCGGCGGATCTCGTTGAGCCGGGTGAGCCACGGTTCCAGCGACTCACCGCGATCGAGGGCGGCGGCGAAGTCGCGCGGGCGCAGTTCGTACTTCTCCGAATTCAGGTATTCCTCGCTGCCCGGGCGCACGGCCTCGTGCTCGAACAACTCGTAGCCCGAATACACGCCCCAGGTGGGGCTGAGGGTGGCGGCGAGGGCGGCGCGCACCGCGAACATGCCGGGGCCGCCGTGCTGCAGGCTCTCGTGCAGGATGTCGGGGGTGTTCACGAACAGGTTGGGGCGGGCCTCGTCGGCCTTGGCGGCCAGCTCGTAGCCGAACTCTTGGAGTTCCCACTTGTGCACGCGCCAGGTGAAATACGTGTAGGACTGGGTGAATCCGCGCCTGGCCAGGCCGTACAGACGCGCCGGGCGGGTGAAGGCCTCGGAAAGGAAGATCACGTCGGGGTCGGTGCGGCGCACCTGCGCGATCAGCCACTCCCAGAAGTCGGCGGGCTTGGTGTGCGGGTTGTCGACGCGGAAGATGGTGACGCCCAACGCGATCCAGTGCCGCACCACGCGCAGCACCTCGGCGTAGATGCCGTCGGGGTCGTTGTCGAAATTGACCGGGTAGATGTCCTGGTACTTCTTGGGCGGGTTCTCCGCGAAGGCGATGGTGCCGTCGGGCAGGGTGGTGAACCATTCCGGATGCTCGGCGACCCAGGGGTGGTCGGGGGCGCACTGCAGGGCCAGGTCGAGGGCCACTTCGAGGCCGAGTTCGGTTGCCTTGGCGACGAACTCGGTGAAATCGGACTCGGTGCCGAGTTCGGGGTGGATGGCGTCGTGGCCGCCGTCGGCCGAGCCGATCGCCCAGGGCGAACCGACATCGCCGGGCTCGGTGGTCAGTGAGTTGTTGCGGCCCTTGCGGTTCACCGTTCCGATGGGGTGGATCGGTGGCAGGTAGACCACGTCGAAGCCCATGCCCGCGATGCGGGGTAGGTCGCGGGCGGCCGTGGCGAATGTGCCGTGCACGGGTTTGCCCTCGGCGTCGCGGCCACCGGTCGAGCGGGGAAAGAACTCGTACCACGAACCGACGAGGGCGCGCCGGCGTTCGGCGAGTACCGAGAACTGCTGACCGCGCGTGACCATCTCGCGCAACGGGGCGGCCCGCAGGATCTCGGCGACCTCCTCGGTGAAGGCGGGCGCCACCCGCGCCGGGAGTTGTTCCTCGCTGCGCAGGGCGTTCGCGACGGCGTGCAGCCGCTCGAACTGCCGCTTCGGCACCGCCTGGGCGGCACGCTCGAACAGGCGGGCGCCGATCTCGAGATCGTTGGCGAGATCGGTGGCCGACTGACCGACCGACAGCTTCGCCTCGACCGCCGAGCGCCAGGTGGCGATGGGATCGCTCCAGCCCTCCACCCGGTAGGTCCACACGCCGGGCACGTTGGGGGTGAACACCGCGTTGAACACGTCGGGTTCGTAGTCGGGCGTCATCCGGATGCGGGTGACGCGCGAGGATCCGGGCGCGCGCACGGCCAGGCTCGCGGCAACCGCGTCGTGGCCTTCCCGCCAGACGACTACCCGGACGGGAAAAACCTCGCCGACCACGGCTTTGGCCGGGCGGCCGCCTGCGATGGACGGGGCAATGTCATCGATGGCAATCCGGCCGCTCACCCATGCCAAGGTACTGCACACCGCGCCCGATCGCCGGGACGAGCGCGCGCGGTCAGGGCAGGGGAGTGCGCAGACCGGCCAGGAGACGGTCGAGGGCGGCGAGGGCGTCGGGCAGGGAGCCGGGATTGGTGGCCAGCCAGAGGGCGGCCTCGTTCATGGCGCCGGAGAGCAGATGGGTGAGTGGGGTCACCGGCTGCGGGGGCAGCGTGCCCGCGTCGACGAGGGTTTGCAGCGCCTCGCCCAGGTGGCGGGCGGAATTGGCCTCGTCGAGGGCACGCCACTCGTGCCAGCCGAGTACGGCAGGGGCGTCGACGAGCATGATGCGCTGGATGTGCGGGTCGGCGCAGGCACGCAGGAACGCCGCGCAGCCGGTGGTGAGCTGGGTCCAGGGCTCGGGCTCGGCGTCGGCGGCGGCCGCCACCTGCTCGCCGACCTCCTGCTGCACCTGCGCGAGGACGGCCTTGAACAGGTCGGCCTTGCTCTCGAAGTGGTGATACAGCGCGCCTTTGGTGACACCGGCTGCGGTGACGATCTCCGAGAGGCCGACTGCCGCATACCCTTTCGCGGCGAACAGCTCTCTGCTCACCCGCAGCAACAGGCGCCTGGTCTCCTCGCGCTGCTGCGCCCGTGCCGTCGAAACCATCGCCGTCCTCCCATTGACCTACCACCGGTATGTGAACTAGCCTAAGACACATACCAACGGTATGTGAAAGGTGAACACCATGCGGCTCAGCAGCTGTTACCCCGTCCTTGCCACCACCCGAATCGCGGAATCGCGCGACTTCTACACCACCTGGTTCGGCTTCGAGATCACCTTCGAAGCCGACTGGTACGTGAGCCTGCGCCGCCCCGCCCGCGACGGCGAACCGTCCTGCGAACTGGCCCTGCTGGATCCCACCCACCCGACCGTTCCAGCGGGTTACGGCAAGCCTGTCCAAGGCCTCCTGCTGAACTTCGAGGTCGACGACGTAGACGCCGAATGGCAACGAATGGTCGTCACCGGCGGCCTCCCCACCGAACTCGACCTACGCACCGAAGACTTCGGCCAACGCCACTTCATCCTCGCCGACCCCTCAGGCGTACTAATCGACGTCATCACCGAAACCCCGCCCACCCCCGAGTTCGCCACCCAGTTCACCCCAGGCGCCAAAGCAACCGACTGAGCACAGGGACAACTCACCGAGAACGGCCCTACGCTGATCCGCGACTCCGCCTAGCCGCCGACACAAAGTCTTCCCACGCCCGAGTCTGGCTCGAGTCTCCGGAGCAGCAGGCGAGCACATGGGTAACTCCCCGGGAACGGGCTCACCCAGCCACCTCCCCAAAGCTTGCCGCGTCCCCAACTCACCCCGCGCCTGAGTCTGGCCTGAAGTCGCGGGGAGGCGGACAGCCCAGCTAGTGTTTGGCGGGTGAAGGCACTTCGTCGGTTCACTGTCCGTGCCCATCTGCCGCAGCGGCTCGCCGCGCTGGGTGAGTTGTCGACGAACCTGCGGTGGTCGTGGCACGGCCCGACGCAGGATCTGTTCGCCGACCTGGATCGGGACCTGTGGCGCACAGTCGGCCAGGACCCGGTGCGGATGCTGGGGGAGGTGCCCGCCGAGCGGCTCGACGAGCTCGCCGCCGACCCCGCCTATCTCGCGCGCGTCGACGCGGCCGCCGAGGGCCTGCGCGGCTATCTGAGCAGGCCGCGCTGGTTCCAGGAGCAGCACACCACCCGGGTGGCCGGGATCGCTTACTTCTCGATGGAGTTCGGTGTCACCGAGGTGCTGCCCAACTATTCGGGTGGGCTCGGGATCCTCGCCGGTGACCATCTCAAGGCGGCGTCGGATCTGGGTCTGCCGCTGATCGGTGTGGGTCTGCTGTACCGGTCCGGGTATTTCCGGCAGTCGCTGTCGGCAGATGGTTGGCAGCGCGAGCACTACCCGGCGCTCGATCCGCAGGGCCTGCCGCTGCGCCTGCTCACCAGTGACGGTTCGCCGGTGCTGATCCACGTCGCCATGCCGGAGGGGCGGGTGCTGCGGGCGCGGGTGTGGATCGCCCAGGTGGGGCGGATCCCGTTGTTGCTGCTCGACTCCGACATCGCCGAGAACGACCCGGAACTGCGCGCGGTCACCGATCGCCTCTACGGCGGCGATCAGGACCACCGGATCAAACAGGAGATTCTCGCGGGTATCGGTGGGGTGCGTGCGGTGCGGGCCTACACCCGTGCCAACGGCCTGCCCGACCCCGACGTGTTCCATATGAACGAGGGTCACGCCGGTTTCCTCGGAGTGGAACGGATCCGCGAATTCGTCGCGGGCGGACTGGATTTCGACACCGCGCTGGCGACCGTGCGGGCTGGGACGGTGTTCACCACCCACACCCCGGTGCCCGCCGGTATCGACCGGTTCCCGATGCCGTTGGTGCGCAGGTATTTCGGCGGCGCCCACGGCGAGACCGAATCCGCCTTGCTGCCAGGGCTTTCCGTCGACCGGATCCTCGCTTTCGGGCGCGAGGCCGATCCGTCGGTGTTCAATATGGCGCACATGGGTCTGCGGATGGCCCAGCGCGCCAACGGTGTCTCGCGGTTGCACGGTGAGGTGAGCCGTGACATGTTCGCCGGGCTCTGGCCGGGATTCGACGCCGCCGAGGTGCCGATCGGTTCGGTCACCAACGGCGTGCACGCGCCCACCTGGGCCGCGCGCGAATGGATCGACAAAGCACGCGAACTCGTAGGCCCCGAACTGGTGGAGGAGGCGCGCGGCTGGGAGAAGCTCAGCGACGTCGACCTCGAACAGTTGTGGACCACCCGAAATACATTGCGCGGGGTGCTGATCGAGGAGGTCCGCCGCAGGCTGCGCGAGTCCTGGTATCAGCGCGGCGCCGCCGAGGCCGAATTGGGCTGGGTGGACGACGTTTTCGACCCGAATGTCCTCACCATCGGTTTCGCCCGCCGGGTGCCGACCTACAAGCGCCTCACTCTCATGCTGCGTGACCCCGACCGGCTGCGCGCCCTGCTGCTCGACCCCGAACGCCCGGTGCAGCTGGTGGTCGCGGGCAAGAGTCATCCTGCCGACGACGGCGGCAAGGCGCTCATCCAGCAGGTCGTCCGCTTCGCCGACGATCCGGCCGTGCGGCACCGCATCGTGTTCCTGCCCGACTACGACATGTCGATGGCCCGCTACCTGTACTGGGGTTGCGATGTGTGGCTGAACAATCCGCTGCGCCCGCTCGAGGCGTGCGGCACCTCGGGCATGAAGTCGGCGCTCAACGGCGGGCTCAACCTGTCGATCCGCGACGGGTGGTGGGACGAGATGTACGACGGCGAGAACGGCTGGTCGATCCCCACCGCCGACGGTGTGCGCGACGAAGTTCGCCGCGACGACCTCGAGGCGGCGGCGCTCTACGACCTGGTCGAACGCACCGTCGCACCCCGCTTCTACGACCGGGACGCGAACGGGGTGCCGGTCCGGTGGACCGAGATGGTCCGCCACACCCTGCAGACCACCAGCCCGAAGGTGCTCGCCTCACGCATGGTCCGCGACTACGCCGAGCAGTACTACGGTCCGGCGGCCGCGGCGTTCGCGACCGCGTCGGCCGACGACTACGCGGGCGCGGCGCGGGTCGCCGAGTACCGGCGGCGGGTGGAGGCCGCGTGGCCTTCGGTGCGCGTCACCCAGGTGGACAGCGCGGGCCTGCCCGACACCCCGGTGATCGGTGCGGAACTGTCGCTGGACGCGCGCGTGGAACTCGGTGGGCTCGCGCCTTCGGATGTGGTGGTGCAGGCGGTACTCGGGCGGGTGTCGCCCGACGACGACCTGTCCGACACCACGACCATCGAGATGCGGCACACCGGCAGCGACGGCGCGACGGAGCTCTACGAGGTGCACGCGCCGGTCCCGCTCTCGGGTGCGGTCGGGTACACGGTTCGTGTGCTTCCCCACAATCCCCTGCTCGCCACCGACGCCGAACTCGGCGTGGTGGCCGTCGCGGGCGCGTGACCCTACACCCCGGGGCGATCGCGGGTTCTTCGATTCAGTGAACTTTCCGCTACCGTTCCTGGGCATCCTTCTTCTTTGAACCCGCGGACTGGAGAGTCATGGCCAGCGATGTCGTAACCCGCGCCCGGCGGCGCATCGACGGATACTTCGGTATCACGTCGACCGGGTCAACCTTCAAACGCGAGGCGATGGCGGGCACGGTCACGTTCCTGGCGATGTCGTATGTGCTCGCGGTGAACCCGTCGATCCTCGGCGACGAAGGTGCGCTGGGCGACAAGGGCATTCCCATGCAGGCCGTGTTCACCGCGACGGCCGTCGCCGCGGTGTTCGGCACGCTGGTGATGGGGCTGTGGGCCAAGTACCCGATCGCGCTGGCGCCGGGCATGGGGCTCAACGCCTTCTTCGCCTACACCGTGGTGCTGAGCATGGGCATTCCGTGGCAGGTCGCCCTGTCGGGCACGTTCCTGTCCGGCGTCATCTTCTTCGTGCTCGCGATCACCAAGGTCCGCGAACGGATTCTCAACGCCATCCCGTTGCAGATGAAGTTCGCCGTCGGCGCGGGCATCGGGTTGTTCGTCGCGTTCCTCGGGCTCAAGAACGCGGGCATCGTGGTCAACAACGAGGCGACGCTCGTCTCGCTCGGCGACTTCACCAAGGGCACCACGCTGCTCGCGCTGTTCGGCCTGGTGGTGACCGTGATCTTCCTGGTGATCGGCTGGCACGGCGCGGTGCTCTACGGCATCGTCGCCACCACGATCGTCGGCATGGTCTCGGGGCTGGTGAAGGTGCCCGACGGCATCGCCGAGATGCCCAAGGGGCTGGACCAGACCTTCGGACAGGCCATCATCCATCTGCCCGACGCATTCACCGGGCAGATGATCGTCGTCGTACTCACCATGCTGTTCGTCGACTTCTTCGACGCCTCCGGCACACTGATCGGCGTCGCCAACCAGGCCGGCCTGCTCAACAAAGACGGCACGCTGCCCCGCGCGGCGAGTGCGATGGCCGCCGACTCGGTCGGCACCACCGCGGGCGCGATCATCGGTACCTCCACGACCACGGCGTATGTGGAGTCGACGGCCGGTGTGTCGGCGGGTGGTCGTACCGGGCTCACCGCGGTGACCACTGCGGGCTGGTTCCTGATCGCGATGTTCTGCTATCCGGTCTTCTCGGTGATCGCGGGTTCGGGCGAGGTCACCTCGGCCGCGCTGATCGTGGTCGGCGTGCTGATGGCCCGTGCGCTCGGCGATATCGACTGGCAGCATCTCGAGTACTCGGTGCCCGCGTTCATCACCGTCATCATGATGCCGCTGACGTATTCGATCGCCAACGGTCTGGCGATGGGCATGATCTTCTACCCCATCGTGATGGTGGCCAAGGGCCGAGCGAAGGAAGTGCATCCGGCGATGTGGGCGCTGATGGTGCTGTTCCTCGCCTACTTCTTCTTCCTGGTCGAGTAGGTGATCCGGGCGTAGGTATGTCTATACTCAGCCTAGGCTTGCCTAACCTGAAGGAGATCTACCTATGAAGCGCTCGTTCGCTGCCGCGTCCCTGGCGGTTGCCACCCTCTTCGCGCCGGTCACCGCTGCCGTCGTCGCCACCGCGCCCGCCGCGATCGCCGCCCCGGCGACCCCGTCGGCCGGTGAGCTGCAGGGCAAGCTGCAGGCCGCCATGAACGGTTCGGCCGCCGAGCTCGAGTCGGGCAACCCGGGCGGCCTCGCGGTCGTGAACCAGACGGTCAACCGCATCCCCGGCTACAGCTGGAGTGTCTCCGGTCCGGTCACCGTCGCGGGCGACACCCTGTCGGCCACGCTGAACAGCACCCTCGGTGACTACACCTTCCCGATCCCGGTGACCTGGAAGGACGTCGACGGCACCTGGAAGCTGTCGCAGGAATCCGAGAGCACGCTGGTGAGCTACGCGACCATGGCGTGGTGAACTGAGCTTTCCGCGAAGGGCTGCCCCGATTGGGGCGGCCCTTTTCGTGGTTTTGTGACGCGGATCACGCCCTTGGGATGGCTGTCGTGAAATAGTAGTTCCTGGCCCAGGGTTGTGACCGAGTGGGCAATCGGACTCCAGTCCGGTTGCGAGATGTTTCGAATCGCAGATGAGGACACGCCATGACCGACACCGCCACGCGCATCGCTCCGAGTACCACCGCTACTACCGACGAAGCCACCGCGACCAGCATCGGCCTGCTGGTTCTCCGCATCAGCTTCGGTGGCCTGATGGCCGCCTACGGCACCCAGAAACTCTTCGGCTGGTTCAACGGCATGGGGTGGCAGACCACCGCCGACAGCTTCACCGCCATGGGCTACAACCCCGGCGAACTCTTCGGCACGCTGGCCGGTGTCACCGAACTCGTCGGTGGCCTGCTGCTGGTGTTCGGCCTGTTCACCCCGCTGGCCGGCGCCGTCGTGCTCGGCACCATGATCAACGCGATCAACGTGATGTGGGCCGGTGGTCTCTTCCCGACCGATCCCGCCGTGCCGGGCTTCACCACCCCGCTGCTGTTCGCGCTCGTCGCGGGCGCGCTGGCCTTCACCGGCCCCGGCCGGTTCTCGCTGGACGCCGGTCGCCCGTGGGAGCGCCAGGGCGTGGTGTGGGGTGCGGCGGCCGTCGGCATCGCTGTCGCGGCGGCCGTGCTGACGCTGATCCTCAAGGCTGTGCTCTGACGTAGCTGCTCCGGCGGCGCGGTGACTTCGGTTGCCGCGCCGCTTTTTTCGTCATGCGCTGGTCACTTTTTCGATGCCGTGGGTTGCCCGGAGTGTGCGCGGGTGTCGGCGGGGGCGGATAGTCTCGTCGGCGATACCGCTCGCACGGTGTCGACCATCGTCCGCGCGTCGAAGAGGAGAGCTGCGATGAAGGCCTATGACCTGGGGTTCGGGGATTCGGCGGACAAACTGGCCGAAACACCGGGTGGTGAACCGCTCGAGCTGGTCTCGCCGGTGCGCGCCGGGTGGATCGGTAGCGAAGGTCCCGGCATCGACCCGGCGACGTGGCCGCGCGGACCGGTCACCGGGCTGCCGATGATGCACGCGCTCACCCTGCGACTGCCCGCCGACTTCCAGCGGCGCGGACCCGGCTTCCCGGCGATCGCGTTCTTCCAGGGCGAGGGGCAGTTCGCCGACGCGACCGCTCCGGTCGAGGCCGACGCCGGCTCCGACGACCCGCTGGCCCGCGACCTGGTCGCCACCCGCCTGCACCCGCAACTGAATCTGCTGCACGACGAGATCGGCGGGGTGTTCGCGCTGATCTGGTTGACCGAGAAGGAGTTCGAGGCCGGTCCGGTGGCGCCGCCTGCCGATATCCGCCCGCCCGGCTCGCCCGCCGCGAGCGACGAGGGCTGTAATGCCTGGGACGACGTCCACCCGACCGTCGGTGTGTGGCTGGCCGAGCGCGTCGACGATCCCAATGTCGGCATCCCGCCCGTCGAGTACGTGCCCGACACCACCTACCAGGACCCGCTCACCGACGATGCGGGCTGGACCCCGTGGGCCGAACCGCTGTTCGGCCGTTCCCATCTCGGCGGCACCGCCTTCCCTGTGCAGGCGCTGCCCGAGGGGCTCACGCCCTACTACCTCGAGATCGAGGAGGTCTCGGGCATGAACTTCGGCGGCGGCAACGCCCAACTCGATCTGGAGTCAGGCGTTTTCGACTGGGCGTGCGGGTAGCTCCGCCGGGATCACCACGGTCTCGACGGCTGTGGTCGCAGGTGAAATGCCTTCGGCCACAGCCGGTTTCGTTCTCCCTCGATACACGTGGACGGCGATGCCCGCGAGCACGATCAGGTAGATGACGACGTAGATGTTCAGCAGCACCTGGTGGAAGGGCCACCACGGCGGCAGCAGGAAGGTGCCGACACTGACCCAGGTGGGGGTGTAGTTGTAGGTCCAGGCGGCGACGGCCAGGTAGAGGCCGGCGGCGGCGAGGAACCACGGCAGCCGGGTCTGGGCCCGGTGGATCAGGTACACCAGCAGCGGCACGAACCAGACCCAGTGGTGCCCCCACGAATAGGGCGATACCGCGCAGGCGGTGAGGCCGCCGAGCGTCACCGACAGCAGCGGTTCGTCGCGGCGCACGAGCACGGCCGCCAGCCACAGCGCGACCAGCGCCACCGGCACCGCGATCAGCAACCACAACCACACCGGCGCCGGGCCGTGCAGCAGATGGGCGATCGCGCCGCGCAGCGACTGATTCGACGGATGCACATCGGGAGCGATCCGGCCCGACTGGAAGAACGTGGAGGTCCAGTACTGGTAGGAATCGCGCGGCAGGATCAGGCCGGTCACCCCGATCGTCGCCATGAAGGTGAGTGCGGCGGTGAGCGCCGCCCGCCACCGGCGCTGAGCCGCGTACTGGGCGATGAAGAACAGCGGGGTCAACTTGATGCCCGCCGCGATACCGACGCCCAGGCCACGCAACTTGCTGTCGGGCCCACGGGAGAAGTCCCACAGCACAAGCATCATCAGCCACAGATTGATCTGCCCGTAGTACAGCGTGGTCCGCACCGGCTCGATGAAGGTGCAGGCCAGGCCGATGAGCATGCTGAGCACGACCAGGCGCGGCGTCACCCGGTAGCCGAGCATCCGCCAGCTCTGCAGCACACACACCACCAGAACCATCAGGTTGAGCACCAACCAGACCGAGGTGACCAGGTCCCACGGCACCAGTAACAGCGGCAGGAACACCAGTGCTGAGAACGGCGTGTAGGTGTAGAGCAGGCCGTAGTGGGTGGGCTCGATGTAGAGCGCCTTGTCGTGTAGCGCTCGCCAGCCGCCGTCGCGGTAGATGTGCACGTCCAGGCCGCCGGCGAGGATGCCGCCGCTGTTCATGTACGGGTCCATGGTGGTGAACAGCAGCGTCACGCCGAGGGCTGCGGTACCGAGTAGCAGGATGAGCGTCAGGGTGATGCGCGGCAATTCCGCGCGTCGAGATCTCTCCGCCACGGCCGTGCTACCGGCCGGCTCGCGTCGTATGCACGACTAAGAACCTACCGCGCCGGTCTCCGGGGGTCGCCCTCGGTAGGCACCGTCTATCAATTGGACACTGTAGAGCCGCGCTGACCTGCGGTTCACGCGTGCAGGGTGAGCATGGTGTCGGCGCCGTGATGGAACTCGTAGCGAGTCTTGCGTAACGAGGTCCGGATGCCCTTGTCGTGCAGTTCGGTTCGCAGGTGGGCGATCAGGTCGTCGAGCGGGGCACCGGTGTAGTCGAGCAGTGGGTACACCCTGGTCTCCACCGTGGCCACCCGGGTGAGTTCGAGCAGGGCGGCCAGGTGGAAGTCGGCGTCGAGCCGGTCGGCGTAGCTGAACAGCAGGTGCGAGCTCAACGCCAGATCGAAGGAGCCGTCGGCACACGGCAGCGAGGGCAGGCGCCCGGCGAGGTAGCGGTGCGGTGCCGCGCACACGTCGACGGCGAAGCGGGCGGCGGCCGCGCGGCGCATCGCGGCCTGCTCGGCGGTGCCGCCGTACCAATCCCAGCGGTAGCGGCCCGCGTGGCGGTGCGCCCACGCCACCGCGCGCTCGGTTTCAGGGGCGGCGCGGGCGGCCAGTTCGCCGGGCTCGCTCGCGTAGATGGGGTCGATCGCGGTGACCTCGGCGCCGAGGGCACTGGCCTCGGCGGTGAAACTCGCCGCGCCGCCGGGGCAGTCGAGGATGCGTCGGCCGGAAAGGTCTTCGTCGGACAGGCAGAACATCGCGCGGTACTCGGCCAAAGATCTTGCGCTGACCAGAAATTCGTCGAGTACCTCGCCATCGGCGTGGTGCGTCATCACCCAACCGTCTCACGGGTCACATTCAGCTGGTAGTGATTTCGCCGGTGTGGTCACCCGGATTGCACGACTCGCGGTGAAAAACTGTGCCGCTCAGGCGGATGCGGTGAGCCTGCGCAACGCCTTGGCTACCACCTGCGGGTCGGTGGTCTCCCAGTACGGCGGCAGTGAGGCCCGCAGATAACCGCCGTAACGGGCGGTCGCCAGGCGCGAATCGAGGATGGCGACGACACCGCGGTCGTCGACACTGCGCAGCAAGCGGCCGGTGCCCTGGGCGAGCAGCAGCGCGGCATGGTTGGCCGCCACCGCCATGAACCCGTTGCCACCACGCGACTCGACCGCGCGCTGACGTGCGGTGAGCAGCGGGTCGTCGGGGCGGGGGAACGGAATGCGGTCCAGGATCACCAGACTCAGCGACGGGCCGGGCACGTCGACGCCCTGCCAGAGGGTCAGGGTGCCGAACAGGGACGTGGCCGGGTCGTCGGCGAACTTGCGCACCAGCGCACCCATCGAATCGTCGCCCTGGCACAGCACCGGGGTGTCGAGGCGTTCGCGCAGCGCCTCGGTGGCCGCCTTGGCCGCGCGCATCGAGGAGAACAGGCCGAGCGTTCGCCCGCCCGCGGCGGTGATGAGCTGCTCGATCTCGTCGAGGTAGGTGGGGGAGAGGCCGTCGCGGCCCGGTGCGGGCAGATGCTTGGCGACGTACAGGATGCCCGACTTGGCGTGGTCGAACGGGGAACCGACGTCGAGGGAGCTCCAGCGCACCGACTCCACGTCCGCCGGTGGAGTCGCGCCGTTGGCCAGGGCCGGATCGGTCTTGCCGGACGACTGCGAGGGCAGGCCCCAGGTGATCGCCAGACCGTCGAACGATCCACCGATCTGCAGGGTCGCCGAGGTGAGGATGACGGTCGCGGTGCCGAAGAGCCTGCTGCGCAACAACCCGCCCACCGACAGCGGCGCCATCCGCAGGGTGCGCCGGGCGACCCCGCGCACTTCGTCGGCCGAGAGCCAGATGACATCGTGGCGCGCGGCCGGATCGGACTCCTCGAACGCGGTGAGTGCGCGCACCGCCGCGTCGTGCACCTCGTCGAGCGCGGCGACGGCCAAGGTCTTGGCGGCCGCGTTGTCCGGGTCGTCCTGGGTTTTCACGCTGCCCTGCGGTGCGAGCGCGGTGCGCGCGTTCCAGGCGGCATCGCGCACGAGGGCGAGGACGGGGGCGATGCCGTCGGGCAGCTGGTCCCAGCGACCGGCAGGCAGGTCCTCGATGGCCTGGTGGAAGGCTTCGGCGGCGCCCTCGAGCCGGTCGACCTCACGCTCGTCGACCAGCTTGGTGCAGCGGCGGGCCGCGGCGCTGATGGCGGTGGCGCCCAGTTCGGCGGTGGCGACGCCGGTGACCCGGTCGACCAGTTCGTGCGCCTCGTCGATGACGACCACATCGTGCTCGGGCAGGATCTGGATGCCGCTGATGGCGTCGATGGCCAGCAGCGCGTGATTGGTGACGACCACATCGGCCTGCGCCGACTCGGCGCGCGCCTTCTCGGCGAAGCAGTCCTGACCGAACTGGCAGCGGCTCTTGCCGAGGCACTCGCGCGAGGACACGCTCACCTGCCGCCAGGCCCGATCGCTCACGCCGGGGGCGAGCTCGTCGCGGTCGCCGGTCTCGGTGTCGGAGGCCCACTCGTTGAGACGCTGCACCTCGCGGCCGAGGCGGGAGATGGCGAAGGCGTCGAACAGCTCCGCCTCGCCGCCGGTGTCCTCGGGGATCACGCTGTTGATCTTGTTCAGGCACAGATAGTTGTTGCGGCCCTTGAGAATCGCGAACTGCGGGACACGACCGAGCGGCTTGGTGAGCGCCTCGGCCAAGCGGGGCAGATCGCGGTCGACGAGCTGACGTTGCAGCGCGATCGTCGCCGTGGACACCACGACCGTTCGCCCGGTGCGCACCGCGTGCCGCAGGCTGGGCACCAGATAGGCCAGCGACTTACCGGTGCCGGTCCCCGCCTGCACGGCCAGGTGTTCCTTGGTGTCGATCGCGTGGTCGACGGCGGTGGCCATGGTGGTCTGCCCGGTGCGCTCGGTGCCGCCGAGGGCATGCACGGCGGTGGCGAGCAGGTCGGCGACGGGTGGGAGTTCGGGCACGGGGGCCAGCTTATCCGTGGGGTCGGACAGGTTCGTGGGTGGAGGATTCGGGGTCTTGTGATGCGGGAGGTATTGGGCTGTGTTTATTGGAGCGCTGGCGCGCTCGAGCGCGGCCCCTAGGGGCCGGGGGGGGGGGGGGGGGGGGGGGGGGGGGGGGGGGGGGCGCGCGCGGCGCGCGCCCGCGGCCCCCCCCCCCCCCCGGGGGCCCGCGAGTCAGCCAGGGGGGCGCGCGCCGCGCGCATGCGCAACGGCGGCTAACTCGCGGCCCGGCCGCTACGCCGCTTCGCGGCGGACCCTCCTCGAGGTCGGGTCGTGCGGGGCTGGGAATGCGGTCATGGCGGACTTAATGGGTGCCATGTGGCTGGGAGCCCGGGAGGTGGGGGCCTCAGGTGGTGCTGTGTGGCTGGGAGTCCGGTGGGTGGGGACTCGAGTGGTTGTTCGGGTCATGGTGCCTGAATGAAGTCGTTGAGGTTGGTTCTGATGTAGTCGAGGACGCGTTGTTCGAAGTCTTCTGGTTCGTTGATGTCGTAGATCTCGTCGGGGTCGTCGGCGCGGTCGCCGGTGGGGCGGCGGATCTGGTCGGGTTCGGCGAGGGTGCGGTGTTCGTCGTCGAAGAAGCGGTCGAGGGGGTCGTCGGGGGAGTTGGGGGAGGCGTCGCGGGCGGCGAGGATGGCGGCGGCGGCCAGGCGTGGCATGCCTGCGGCGCGCAATGCTCTTGTTGCCCAGGGGAGTTCGGTGCGGCGGGTGCGCAGGTAGGTGCTGAAGCCGGAATCCAGGACGGTGGAGTGCAGGCTGGACAGGGCCAGCAGGTGGGCGAAGGCGGGTGGGAGTTCGCCGAAGGCGCCGATTCCGGTGCGGTGCAGATCGTCGGTGGCCGGGTTGGCCCAGAAGACGATGTCGGCGGCGTCGTGAATGCTGTCGACCTCGGCCAATGCCTCGGTCAGCTTGGCGCGCGCCTGCGCCGGGAAGCGGTAATCCATGCGAGCAGGGTAGTCGCGGACTAGGCGGGCACCTCACCGCTCAGCTCGACACCCGCGTCGCGCAGGGTGGCGAGTGCGGTGGCGGTGGTTTCCGGGGCGACGCCTGCGGTGAGGTCGAGCAGGACGGTGGTGTCGAAACCGGCGGTGCGGGCGTCGAGGGCGGTGGCGCGTACGCAGTGGTCGGTGGCGATGCCGACCACGTCGACGTGGTCGATGTCGCGGGCGCGCAACCAGTCGGCGAGGGTGGTTCCGTCGGCCGACGCGCCCTCGAAACCCGAATAGGCGGCGCTGTATTCGCCTTTCGAGAACACCTCTTCGACCAGTCCGGTATCGAGAGCGGGATGGAAATCGGCGCCAGGCGTACCGACAACGCAGTGCGGCGGCCAGGAGTCGACGTAGTCGGGGTTGTCGGAGAAGTGGGCGCCGGGGTCGACGTGCCAGTCCCTGGTCGCCACGATCGCGTCGTACTTCTTCGCGGCGACATGGGAGCTGATGGCCGCCGCGACCCTCGCGCCGCCGCGCACGGCCAGCGATCCTCCCTCGCAGAAGTCGTTCTGCACATCCACGATGACCAAACCGCGCATCACACCATCCTCCCGATCATTGCGTCCATACCATTGTCCCCTGGTGTTTCCGAGGTGTCAGCCGAGGAAAGTGGTCGGGATGGCGGGCTCGCCGTCGGAGAGCTTGAGTCCCTCCCACGGCAGGCTGACCAGACCCTGCGCGACCAGTTCCCGGCTGCGCGCGAGCGTCGCCACGCCGTCGACCGTTTCACCACCGCGTACCAACGGAACCTGGAGCTCACGTACCTGAAAACCGTTGGTGGAAGGTGCTTCCCCCGCCGCCGGGTAGATGATCTCCTCGACGATGGTCCCGGTGGCCCGCGCCAGCCGCACCGCCTTCTTCGCCCCGCCGCGCGACTCCTTGTGGCTGCTGCGTTTGGCCACCGGAATCCCGTCGACCTCCACGAGCTTGAACACCATGCCCGCCGTCGGCGCACCGGAACCGGTGACCA
This sequence comes from Nocardia rosealba, assembly GCF_020216065.1. Lineage (GTDB taxonomy): Bacteria > Actinomycetota > Actinomycetes > Mycobacteriales > Mycobacteriaceae > Nocardia > Nocardia rosealba. The sequence goes on along the minus strand of NZ_JAIWNA010000014.1, from coordinate 4,963 downwards.
GGGAGGTGCCGACGCCGTACACGTCGACCGGTTCGGCGCGCAGGGCGGCGATGGCGTACTCGTCGAGATCACCGGAGACGACGATGCGGGTACCGGTGGCGCCGAGCGCGTCGAGCTGATCGCGCACCTGGCGGGCCAGCACACCCAGCTCGCCGGAATCGATCCGCACACCACCCAGTTCGGGCCCGGCCACCTCGATGGCGGTGGCGACACCACGGGTGATGTCGAAGGTGTCGACCAGCAGTGTCGTTCCGATGCCGAGCGCCTCGACCTGACTGCGGAAGGCGGCTGCCTCGTGTTCGCCGTCGGCGCCGCTGTGCAGGAGGGTGAAGGCGTGCGCGCTGGTGCCCGCGCCCGGCACACCGAAGCTGCGGACCGCCTCGAGGTTGGAGGTCGCGTCGAAGCCGGCCAGGTAGGCCGCTCGCGAACTCGACGGCGCGGCCAGTTCGTGGGTTCGTCGCGAACCCATCTCGATCATCCGGCGCCCGGCGGCGGCGCTCACCATGCGGGCGGCGGCCGAGGCGATGGCGCTGTCGTGGTTGAAGATCGACAGGGCAAGCGTCTCGAGCACCACGCATTCGGCGAAGCTGCCGCCCACGGTGAGGATCGGCGAACCGGGGAAGTACAGCTCACCCTCGGCGTAGCCGTCGATATCGCCGGTGAAGCGATACTCGCGTAACCAGTCGACGGTGGCCGGGTCCAGGAATTTCTCGGCGATCGCCAGCTCCTCGGCGCCGAACCGGAAGCGGATTAAGGCCTCGAGCAGCCGCCCGGTGCCCGCGACGACGCCGTAGCGGCGGCCGTGCGGCAAGCGTCTGGCGAACACCTCGAAGGTGCACCGCCGCTGCGCCGAACCGTCGGCGAGCGCGGCGGCGAGCATGGTCAGTTCGTACTGGTCGGTCAGCAGCGCGGTGCTCGCTGACCCGTCACGGATCTGCACACCCGAAACTCTAGTCACGGCGGGTGTTGTATCTGGGTGGCCTCGTCGTACCCTGGGGTTTATGGCCCTGTGCAATTCCGTTCGAGCCGGCGCCGTCACCGACGCCGTGAACGCCGCACTGTCGGCGCCACAGGCGACGCCGGAGGCTACCGAATACACCGAAATCCTGGAGGCCGAGGACCGGCCGTGGGTGACCGTGGTGTGGGACGACCCGGTGAATCTCATGCACTACGTCACCTACATATTCCAGAAGCTCTTCGGCTACAGCAAAGCCAAGGCGACCGAATTGATGCTGCAGGTACACAACGAGGGCAAGGCCGTGGTGTCGTCGGGTTCGCGCGACAAGATGGAACAGGACGTACGCCGCCTGCACGCGGCGGGCCTGTGGGCAACGATGCAGCGCGACGACTGAGCCTGAGTAACCTGGCCCTGTGCGCAAGTGGAGCAGAAAGAACTCACTCGGTGGTCTCAAGCTTCGATCCGAAATGGACGAGCACGAGGCCACGGTGTTGCGCTCCCTGGTCGCGGCGGTCTCCGGCCTGCTCGCCGACCGCGCCGCCGAGTCGCCCGAGGACGAACTCGCGGCGCTGACCGGGCTGCGCACCGGCAACACGACCCCGCCCGACGACCCGCAACTGCTGCGCCTGCTGCCCGATTTCCACCGCGCCGAACCCGGTTCGCCCGACGCCAAACGCGCGGATCTCAACAGTGCGCTGCGCAGCCTGCACGAACCCGAGATCATCGACGCGAAACTGGCCGCGGGCCGGGTGGTGATGGACAGCTGCCCCGAGGACGGCGGCAAGATCGTGCTCACCCCCGAGCAGGCCGACGCCTGGCTCACCGCGCTCACCGACGTGCGCCTGGCCCTGGGCACCCTCCTCGACATCGACGACGACACGCCCGACCACTTCGACCCCGATGATCCGCGCGCCCCGCATCTGGACGTCTACCACTGGCTGACCTGGATGCAGGATTCGCTGCTGCAGGCATTGGCGCCCTGATGCGCGGCGTTCCCGGTCCACGCAACGCGATCACCGACGTCACCGGTGTGCTCGTCGGTCATCATCATGTGCTCGACGACGAGGTGAGCCTCGGGTCGGGTGCCGCGACGGGGTGCACGGTGGTGCGGTTGCCCGGCGGGGCGGTCGCCTCCGTCGATGTGCGTGGCGGCGGGCCGGGGACCCGCGAAACCGACCTGCTCGACCCCGCCAACACCGTGCGCCGCGTCAACGCGGTGCTGCTCACCGGTGGCAGCGCCTACGGTCTCGCCGCCGCCGACGGGGTGATGCGCTGGGCCGAGGAACACGGCGAGGGCATCCCGATGAGCCCGACCGACCCGAGCCTGGTGGTGCCGATCGTGCCGGGCGCGGTGATCTTCGACCTGCCGGTCGGGGCGTGGGACATCCGTCCCGACGCGGACTTCGGTTTCCGCGCCGCCGAGGCCGCCTCGACGGACTTCGCGCGGGGAACCGTCGGCGCCGGGGTGGGTGCGCAGGCGGGTGCGCTCAAAGGCGGAATCGGTTCGGCCAGTGTGGTTCTCGACAACGGGGTCACCGTCGGCGCGATCGTCGTGGCCAATCCGGTCGGTTCGGTGGTCGACCCGCGCACCGGACTGCCGTGGGGCGCGGGCACCGACGGCCCCGACTTCTTCGGCCTGCGTCACGGCACGCCCGCCGAGCTCGCCGCCCTGGCCGCACTGCCCGGTAAGAGCACTGTGCTCAACACCACGATCGGCGTCGTCGCCACCGACGCGGTGCTCGACCCGGTCGGTTGCCGCAGGCTGGCGGCCACCGCTCACGACGGCCTGGCCCGCGCCATCCGGCCCGTGCACTCGCCGCTCGACGGTGACACGCTGTTCGCGGTGTCGACCGGAGCCGTGCAGGTTCCGTCGGGTCCGCTACCTGCGGCTTTTCCGCCGGATCTGCTGCTGCTCGACGAGTTGTGCACCGCCGCGGCGGTGGTCGTGGAACGGGCCGTCGTCGATGCCGTCCTCGCTGCCACCTCTGTCGCGGGCATCCCCGCCTACCGCGACTTGTTCCCGCGCTGAACCCGGCGCACAGGCGGGACCGGAATTCGGTCGGGCGGAATACCCGAATAGGGTGTGGGCGTTGTGCCGGATTGTGGAAAGGGTCGACAAGTGCTGGTGATCAGAGCCGATCTCGTTGACGCGATGGTCGCCCACGCGCGCGCCGACCATCCCGACGAGGCCTGCGGTGTGATCGCGGGCCCCGAGGGCAGTGATCGCCCCGAGCGCTTCGTCGCGATGCTGAACGCCGAACGCTCCCCGACGTTCTACCGGTTCGATTCCGGCGAACAACTGCGGGTATGGCGGGAAATGGACGACGCGGACGAGGTGCCCGTCGTCGTGTACCACTCGCACACCGCCACCGAGGCCTACCCGAGCCGCACCGATATCTCCTACGCCGGCGAACCGGACGCGCACTACGTGCTGATCTCCACCCGCGACCCGCACGAACACGAACTGCGCAGCTACCGCATCGTCGACGGCGAGGTCACCGAGGAACCGGTGCGCATCGTCGAGTCCTACGACGCCTGACAACCCCAGAACAAGTCACCACCCCGAGGAGTCCCCATGCCGGTAACCGTGTCCATCCCGACCATCATGCGTGGTCTCACCGGAGGTGAGAAGCGAGTCCAGGGCGAAGGCGACACCCTGTCCGCGCTCATCGACAACCTCGAGGCCAACCACCCCGGGCTGGCCGAGCGGCTGCTCAAGGACGGCAAGCTGAACCGCTACGTCAACATCTACGTCGACGACGAGGACGTGCGCTTCGCCGGCGGGCTCGACGCGGAAGTGCCCGCCGGAGCGTCGGTGACCATCCTGCCCGCGGTCGCCGGCGGCGCGTGACCTCGTGGCCCGCTACGAATCGCTGATCGCGACCCTCGGCAACACGCCGCTCGTCGGACTTCGCACCCTCTCACCACAGTGGGACGGTGACGACCACGTCCGGCTGTGGGCCAAGCTCGAGGACCGCAACCCCACCGGGTCGATCAAGGATCGCCCCGCGTTGCGGATGATCGAACAGGCCGAGGCCGACGGGCGGCTCACGCCCGGCTGCACCATTCTGGAACCCACCAGTGGCAACACCGGGATCTCGCTGGCCATGGCGGCCAAGCTCAAGGGGTACCGGATCGTCTGCGTGATGCCGGAGAACACCTCGGTGGAGCGACGTCAGCTGCTCACCATGTTCGGTGCCGAGATCATCGATTCGCCGGCCGCCGGTGGGTCGAATCAGGCTGTGGCGCTTGCCAAGCAGATCGCCGAGGAGAACCCCGACTGGGTGATGCTGTACCAGTACGGCAATCCGGCCAACGCGCTCGCGCACTACGAGACCACCGGGCCCGAACTGCTGGCCGACCTGCCCGAGATCACGCATTTCGTGGCGGGACTCGGCACCACCGGAACCCTGATGGGCACCGGGCGCTACCTGCGCGAACAGGTGCCGGACATCGAGATCGTCGCGGCCGAGCCGCGCTACGGCGAACTGGTCTACGGCCTGCGCAACATCGACGAAGGCTTCATTCCCGAGCTCTACGACGAGAAGGTGCTCACCACCCGCTTCTCCGTCGGCCCGTACGACGCGGTCCGCCGAACCAGGGAGCTCGTCGGCGAGGAGGGCATCTTCGCGGGCATTTCGACCGGCGCGATCCTGCACGCGGCACTCGGGATCGCGAAGAAGGCGCAGAAGGCGGGCCGTCGCGCCGACATCGCCTTCGTTGTTGCCGACGGTGGCTGGAAGTACCTGTCGACGGGGGCTTACGACGGCACGCTCGACGAGGCCGAGGAGCGGCTCGAGGGTCAGCTCTGGGCCTGATTTCGACAGCGCATATGGGGCCGGGCGTGCTACTTGGTAGCGTGCCCGGCCCTTTTGGATTGCGCCCAGGGAGTACTGGCTGTGTTTATTGGAGCGCTGGCGCGCTCGAGCGCGGCCCCTGAGGGGCCGCGCGAACAGCGCTCGAGACTCGCGCTTCGCGCATGCGCTTCGAGCGCTGTTCGCGCGG
>NZ_JAIWNA010000013.1 GCF_020216065.1 Nocardia rosealba | reverse complement strand
TACTCACCCGTTCGCCGCTCGTGTACCCCGAAGGGCCTTACCGCTCGACTTGCATGTGTTAAGCACGCCGCTAGCGTTCGTCCTGAGCCAGAATCAAACTCTCCGTTGAAGACTCTCGAAACACCCCCAAAAAGGGGCGAATCAGAAATATCTAACTAGAGTCCGAAAAATCTAGCAAAGCGAACACCAGCAAATTAAGATTCGCTGTTGTTCAAAATGTCCAACCTCCCACGACCGGGGGGTACGCGAAGGCTGGAACCAATAAAAATATTGGCACTGACATTCATCGACACACTATTGAGTTCTCAAAGAACACACGCACAAACATCCACCCGCAACATGTCGTAGGGGCTTCAGCAAGGCAACTGTTCCAACCTAGCGCAGAGAACCAACCGAAGCAAATCCGGGGTTCTGGCCACTTGGCTGTCAGGCGCTCATCGTCCTACCTCGTGTCCCCGCCATCTCGTGGCCGGGTCGGTGTCCGTGTCGCTCTGACTCGAACTAAGTTACGCAGCCCCGACGACGAAGTCAAATCGCCTGGTCGACCGGGCGTGCCGTGGGCGGGGCGATCGCCTCGCAACTTGTCAGCCCAGCAGGCGGGGCGGCGCTCATGCAAGCATCTCACCAGGAGACATACACGCCTCACGTGGACACCGACCACCGTCCGATATACAGTTTTCCGACAATCAGCAATCGCTGAGCAAATATTGTGCGGGAAAGGGGCCGTGGTGATCGACGATCTCGACTCGGTCGAACGTCGTGCGTGGGGCGCTGTGGTCACCCTCGCGATGCGGGTCCCCAGCGTGCTCGACTCCCGGCTGCAACGCGAGTTCGGGTTGACACACTTCGAGTACCGGTTGCTGGCTCTGCTCCAGGATTCACCGAGCCACCGGATGCGGCTGAGCATGCTCGCCGCGCGCGGGCACGGTTCCATTTCGCGCGTCTCCCACGTGGTTTCCAAGCTCGAGCGGGTGGGGTTCGTCCGGCGCGTGGCCGTGACAACGGGTCGAGGGGTCGATGCCGTGCTCACGCCGAACGGCCTCGCGAAGGTCGTCGAGGCGACGCCGGACTATCTCGTGGCGATCCGCAGACTGGTGCTCGACGGGCTCGACGAAGCACAGAAGGCCGAGCTCGCGGTGCTCGCCGAGAAGCTGTCGCATCACCTGATCGGCATGCTCGGCGACTCCCCCGTCGGTGAGACCTCCGGCTGACACGACGACGCCGCCCGGCAAACAGCCGGGCGGCGTCGGGTATCGATGTCAGACGGCGCGCGGGTGCCAGGTCGCGATCGCCCAGATCACGACCACGTCCAGCACGATGATGATGATCGACCACCACGGGTAGTACGGCAGCCACAGGAAGTTCGCCACGATGGACAGCGCGGCGATCAGCATGGCCGCCACCCGGCCCCACGTCTGCCCGGCGATCAGTCCGATCGCGACGATCACCACGATCGCGCCGAGGACGATGTGCCACCAACCCCAGCTGGTGAGGTCGAACTGGTAGGCGTACTCGGGCCCGACGACGATCAGATCGTCGTTGGCCACGGCGGAGATTCCCTGGAAGATCTGCAGCACACCGACGACCGCCAGCAGGATCCCGGCGGCGATGGAGGTGCCTGCCGCGATTCCGTCGCGGACTTCGTGTTGGTTCCTGTTGGTCATCACTCGGCCTTTCCGTCGATCAACGGACATGCCACTTCGGCATAGGCCAACGGTAGGAACCAGGTCCCCGGTTCACCTCACCCGTTGTGGGTGAATTCGCGGACCCGGTGCACCGGGCGAAGGGTCTTACCGAGGTCGGTGCGCAGGGTGAGCAAGGCGTCGAGCAGATAGTTCTGCCTGACCCGCCACGGATGACGGTCACCCTGCCTGGGGAACGCGGCGATCGAACGCAGGATGTAGCCGGCGTTCAGGTCGAGCAAGGGGTGCTGTTTCAGGTTGCGGCCCGGTTCGGGGACCACAGCGGGGGCGCCGGTGCGATCGAGATGGGTGAGCACCTTGCAGACCAGGCGGGAGGTGAGGTCGGCACGCAATGTCCAGGAGGCATTGGTATAGCCGACGCAGATCGCGAAATTCGGCAGCCCGGTGAGCATGGCGCCCTGCCAGACGAATTGATCCGCCAGGTCGACCTGCTTGCCGTCGACCGAGGGGGCGATCCCGCCGAAGGCGAGCAACCGCAGGCCGGTGGCGGTGACGATGATGTCGGCGGGCAGTGTCTGGCCCGAGGCGAGGCGGATGCCCTCGGGGACGAAGCTGTCGATGTGTTCGGTGACCACGGAGGCCTTGCCCTTCTTCAGCGCTTTGAAGAAGTCGGCGTCGGGGGCCGCGCACAGGCGCTGGTCCCACGGATCGTAGTCGGGGGTGAAGTGCCGGGCGACGAGCTTCTCGTCTTTGAGGATGCGGGTGGCCAGGCCGGTGAGGAGTTTGCGCGCGGCGGCGGGACGGCGGCGACAGTACTGATAGAAACCGATGTTGAACAGGATGTTCTTGGTGCGGATCACGCGGTGCGCCAGGTCGGCGGGCAGCAGGCCGCGGATCTTGTCGGCCTGTTTGTCACGGCCGGGTACCGGGCTGATCCAGGTGGGACTGCGCTGCAGCATGGTGACGTGCGCGGCCTCGGCGGCCAGATTGGGGACCAGGGTGACGGCGGTGGCGCCGCTGCCGATGACCACCACCCGCTTGTCGCGCACGTCGAGATCGGCGGGCCAGAACTGCGGGTGCACGATCGTGCCCGCGAACTCGGTACGGCCGGGGAACTGCGGATCGTGCGGCTGCTGGTAGTCGTAGTAACCGGCGCAGGCGTAGAGGAAAGAGCAGGTCAGCGTGCTGAGCTCGGGTCCGTCTGGGCCCTCGTGCGCGATGGTCAGCTGCCAGCGGGCCCGCGCCGACGACCAGTCGGCACCGATCACCCGTGACCCGAAACGGATGTGGCGGTCGATGCCGTTCTCCACGGCCGTCTCGCGGATGTAGTCGAGGATGGCGGAACCGTCGGCGATGGAACGTGCGGCCCGCCACGGCTTGAACGGGTAACCGAGGGTGAACATGTCCGAATCGGACCGGATTCCGGGGTAGCGGAACAGGTCCCAGGTGCCACCGAGATCGGCGCGGGCCTCGAGAACGGCGTAGCTGCGGTGCGGATGCTCGGTCTGCAGCCGGTAGGCGGCCCCGATGCCGGACAGTCCGGCGCCGACGATGACGACGTCGAGGTGTTCGGGGCTTACGGCGGTGTCGGTCATGGGCACCAGTGTGCCTGCTCACGGGCGGTGGGAGAAGACGCTGATTTCGCCTATCGTCGGTGCGGTGTCGATCTTTCGACGTGCGGGATGGTTGCTCGTCGGCGCACTCGTCACCGTGCTCGCTGCCGCTGTCGCCGGGCTACCGGTGTTCGTGTACCCGCAAGTGGATCCGCTGCGACCGGCCGACGTGATCGTCGTCCTCGGCGGAACACCCTACGAACGATTCGACGTGGGCATCGAACTGGCCGAACGCGGATACGCCCCCGAGGTGCTGATCTCGCAGTCCACCGGCGTCGACGATCCGCTGATGGACAAGTACTGCGGTGGCCGATTCGCCTTCCGGGTGGCGTGTTTCGTGCCCGACCCCTGGACCACCGACGGCGAGGCACGCGAAATAGTCCGGCGTGCAACGATTTACGGGTGGCGCCACATCATCGTGGTCACGTTCACGCCGCATGTGTCGCGGGCGCGCTACATCGTCGGCCGGTGTTTCGAGGGCGAGATCACCATGGTCGCCAGCCCGACGCAGACGGGGCTCGGGTTCTGGAGCTGGATGTATGTGCGCCAATCCGCCGGGTATGTCCGGGCTTTCGTGAATCAGCACTGCGAACAGGACGCCTGAGAATCAGCGGGTCGGCCCGAGGTCGAGGCGCCGGGTGACGCGGTCGACGACGTCGGCGGGCATGCCCGGGTCCCGGCGGGCGGCCAGCGCTTCGCGTCGGCCCGCCTCGACCACGGCGGCGCGGACCGCACCGAATTGGGCGACCGATTTGCGTTCCTTGTCCATGGCGGCCTTGGCGTCGGCGTCGGCGGCCTCCGGGTCGGCTTTGGCGGAGAGGCGGCGCAGCCTGGCCTTGATGTCCTCGTAGACGTCGTCGGGTAGGTCGTCGCGGGCGGCGATCATCTTCAGCTCGGCGAGTTCGGCGCCGACCACGCGCTCCCAGAGCTGCCGTTCGAGGGCACGTTCCTGGCGGGTGTCGGCGTGTACGCCGGTCAGGCGGACCACCAGGGGCAGGGTCGGGCCCTGCACGAGCAGGGTGAACAGGACGACCGAGAACGCGACGAACAGAATCTCCGAGCGGGCGGGGAACTCGGCGCCGGAGTCGATGGTGAACGGAACGGCCAGGGCGAGGGCGACCGTCGCGACTCCGCGCATCCCTGCCCACCAGGTGACGATCACCTCCTGCCAGGTGAACGCGTCGTCCACATCGCGCCAGCGGTGGGTCACCGTCCACATGCCCATCAGCCAGACCAGCCGCAACAGCACGACCACGGCGATCACCGCGACGCTCACCCCGGCCAGGGTGCGCCAGTTGTGGCCGGAGGTCTCGATGACCACCCGCAGTTCCAGTCCGATCAGCGCGAACGCGAAACCGGTGATGAGCATTTCGACGACGTCCCAGCACGAGTCGGCGATCAGCCGGTAGTCGCGGTCACCGATCTCGGTCACCGCGTCGGTGAGATACAGCGCGCACACCAGCACCGCGAGGACCGCCGAACCTTCGAAATGTTCGGCGATGCCGTACGCGGCGAACGGCAGCAGCAGACTCAGTGCCACCTGGGACGTGGCGTCGGTCAGGTAGCGGGTGAGCTTGCTCCCGAGCCAGCCGAGCAGCAGACCGACCAACGCGCCGGCGATCGCCGCCAGCGCGAAATCGCCGAGGGCGTGCCATGGCGAGAACACGCCGGTGACGACCGCCTGGATACCGACGGTGTAGATGACGATCGCCGTGACGTCATTGAACAGCCCCTCGCCGCCGAGTGTGACGATCAGCCGCCGGGGCAGTCCGAGCCGGCCCGCCATCGACATCGCCGCGACGGGGTCGGGCGGGGCGACCAGCGCGCCGAGCACCACACCCGCGGCCACCGCGACCGCCGGATTCCAGGCGTGGAAGACCACCGCGACCGCGACCGCGGTGACGATGACGAGTCCGACCGCGCGCAGGGCGATGACCTGCCACTGCTCGGCGAACTGGCGCCAGGAGGTGCGCCGGGCGGCGGCATAGAGCAGGGGTGGCAGGACCAGCGGCAGGATGAGGTCGGGCGGGATGTTCAGGCTCGGCACCGCGGGGATCAGGGCGAGCAGGCAACCGAACACCGTCATCAGGATCGAGGGTGCGAGTCCGAAGCGATCGCCGAGTGCCTCGGCGAGCACGGCGGCGAGCAGGATCACCAGAATCAGCACCAACTGGTCCATAACTGACCAGTGTCGGGGAAAGGCCGGCAGGTGCACGTGAGACCCGCCGCCATCGCACCGAGTACCACCGTCAGCCCGACTCCGTCGGCTGATTACTGTCGGCCACCAGGTCGGCGATGGCGAAAATCGGATGCGGTCGGTTGACCGGGTGTGTCGATCAGCCTGCTGCCGCTGGTGGAAGCAGGATCGGGGGCAAGGGGAAGGGGAGCTGGATGGCCGGCGGAGGGGGCGGCGGGGGTGCGGGCTCGGGGACCGGGATGGGCTCGGGTTCGGGTGCCGGGGCCGGTTCGGGAGGCGGGGGTGGGTCGTAGACCGGCGGTGCGTCCACCGGGGGTGGTGGTTCGTACGGGGCCTCGACCGGTGGTGGAGGCGGGAGTTCCACCGGGAGCGGTTCGGGATTCGGCGGGGGCGGTGGTGGCGGTGGTGGCGCGGGCGTATCCGGGGCGCCGACTGTGCACTGCCAGGTGCCGTCATCGTCGACCTCCCAGTGAGCGACGATGCCGCCCGCCGAGCAATTGCCGCCCACTCGTCTGGCCGGCCACGGCGGGTTCAGGTCCGTGTCGCTGATCTGCTGACCGTCGACCGACAGACCGTTCGACCCCATCGGATCGACCTCGGAGTTGTCGTCGTCGCCCTGATTCGCGCGCAGCACCAAACCGACGGCGACCACCAGGGCGAGCAGTGCGGCGAGCACCGCCGCTATCGCGATCGTCCGGGTACTGCTGGCGGGCTCCTCGTCGGGGCCCTCGCTGCTGCCTGCCATCGCACCGCCTTCGCCGCGGACTTGGACTCCCTCGTTCAGGGAGGCTACCGCAGAGTTGCTCGAAGGCCGACGGAGTTTGGGCCACTGTCACTGTGCAGGGACGATACCTATACACAGCGGTTGCCGAAAATTTACTTGATCGCGACCCTTACCTTCACCGAATCGGCGTCGGTGTTGTGCAGCGCCTGGGAGACGAGCGCACTCAGATCCAGCTGCGGGCCGGTGGCGGTGACCGCCTCGCTGAGCGGGCGCAGCGCGGGCAGCAGGGCCGACAGCTCGGGACCGATCTCATCGAGCTTGGCGACCAGTTCCGCGAGCACCGGGACGAGCCCACCCTCGCGCAGGTACATCTCGGGGTCGCCCTCGGTGGCGCGGCCGACCGACTCGACGAACTGGTCGATCACCTGGCTCAGTCGGACGAACGCGGGCGCGGCGGCGGAGGTGGCCGGACCGGCCCAGGCGATGTCGCCGGAGACGTATTCGAAGTTGTTCTGCAGTTCGGCGATGGCGGGTGCGCGGCTCATGATGGCCGCCGCGAGCAGGTCACCGGCGCGGGCCAGTTCGGGGATCACGTTCTCGGTGCCGGTCATGGCGGTGCCGAGCGTGCCGACCAGCGAGTCGACCACCGCCGGGTCGAGCTGTTCGACGGTCTTGGTGACCAGGCGCGCCACCTCGGGAATCGACATCGGAGTTCGCACGTTCTCCCCCGCCAGCCGCTGCCCGTCGGTCAGGTACGGCCCGTCGGTGCTCGGCGGCACGAACTGCACGTACGGCTCGCCGAGGGAGGACAGGTGCTCGATGGTGACGATGCTGCTCATCGGCACCTTGTGGTCGGCACCTACGCGGAAACCCACGCGCACTCCCCCGCGTGCGTCGGTGTCGACGGCGGTGACCTCACCGATCTCGATGCCGGTCAGCAGGATCGGCGATCCGACGCTGAGGCCACCCGAGTCGGCGACCTCGAGGGAGGCCTCGGTGTAGTCGGCCAGCGGGTCGACCCGGACCACTCCGAAGGTCAGGTAGGTCGCGCCGAGCACGGTGATGGCGGCGATGCCGCTGAGCGAGGCGAGTGCTCCGATCTTCATCGCACCATTCCGATCATCCGCAGGGCGGTCACGATCTGGTCCAGCTGTTCCTGTTCGGAGACCTGCACACCGGTGACGTTCACCTTCGGGCCGCGCTCGGCGAAGGGAATGATCTTGTCGCGCAGCAGGTCGGTGAGCAGGGCCATATTGGTCGGGTTCCGCAGGTCTGGCGAGGCGCCGATCAGCAGCGGCAGGAATGCGGTCGCGGCCGCGTCACCCGAATTCGCCAGCGGTGCGAGCCAACCCATGGAGTGGGCGAGCGGGCCGAGGGCATTGAAGATGACCATCGTCTTGGCGATGGAGTCCTGGTTGTCCGACAGCGCGCGCACCGCCTCGGGGGTGAGGATATCGGTGAGTTCGCCTTCGATGTTGTGCATGATCTCGGCGTTGGCGGCGAGCCCGTTGACCAGCAGGTCGACCTGGTCCAGATTGGCAGCCAGATCGGCGGCGTCGGCCCCCATCACCGCCGAGATGCGGGCGGTCTCGCGGGGATCCTGCGGCATCACCGAGTTCACCCGGGCGATCATGTCCTGCAGCTGACCGATCGCGCCGCCCTGCACGAACAGCGCCATGGTCGCCATCGTGTCTTCCAGCTGTACAGGGGGTTTGGTGCGTTCGATGGGGATGGTTCCGCCGTCGCGCAGCAGCTGACCGAAGCCGTCCTTCGGCGTGGTCAGGGCGACGTGGATATCGCCGAGGATGGTGTCCTGGCGCAGTTCGGCGATGGTCTGCGCGGGCAGCGAGACCGATTCGAGGATGTCGGCCTCGACGACGACGTAACCACCACGGCCTGCGGGCGCGTCGGCGGGCTGGACCACCCGGACGTCGGTGACGGTGCCGATCTCGGCGCCGTTGGAAATCACCTTCGACTTCGACGGCAGATTCAGCGCGCTGGCGAACTCGATGTGCACGCGGTAGGTGTCACCGCTGACCGACGAACCGGGGACCGGCACGTCGGCGGGATCGAAACCGCAGCCGCCGACCGCGAGTCCCGCGGCTACGACCAGCGCGATCATGGTGCGTCGCATACTCTTTCGTGACCTGATCATCGGGCACCTGCCATTCCGAGCACGACTTGCACGAGGTTCACATCGGTCAATCCCTGTGCGGGGTCGGGGCACTGCCCCGGCAGCACCGCGTTGAGAGCAGCGCACACCTGGTCGGCCTCGCCCGTGGGCAAGGCGACCTTCGGCGGGGCGTAGGTGATGGCGGTGCCGCCCGCGGCGGACTGGAACGCCGATGTCAGGGCGGGCAGCTTCAGCACCACATCCCGCAGGGATCCGACGTTGGCGCGCAACATCTTCACCAGCGGGACGGCGCCGTCGAGGGTGCCGATGAGCGGATCGCCGAGGATGGTGGTGAGGTCGTTGAGCATCGGCAGCAGTTCGCCGAGCCCGTCGAACAGCGAGGTGGCCGGGCCGAGCAGGTCGTCGGAGGCCATGTTCAGCAGCGGCGCGAGCCGGGTGAGCATGGACTGCAGGTCACCCCAGTTCGCGGCGACGCGGTTGGACACCGACGCGAAGGCGTCGAAAAGGCCTGCGAGGTGGCCGATGTCGGCGTCCGGCTTGTTCATCGCCGAACCGAGCTTGGTGATGAGCTCGTTGACGGTCGGGCCGGTGCCCTGCGTGGCGCGATCCAGGGCGCCGAGGCCGTCCACCAGGGCGGTCGGCTGGCCCGAGGTGGTGCCCGAGAGCTGCTCGGACAGGCTCGCCAGGGCGGTGAGCGTTTCGGTGATGCTCTTGGGCGTCAGCGTTTTGGTGATGCAGCCACCCTCGAACTTGCGGGTGTCCTTGCCGCTGGCCAGCACGGCCAGATTACGGTCGGCGGCAACGGAATACGCGACGGTGGTCGCCGAAGCGTCGGCGTAGACCGGGTATTCGGCATCGACGTCGAAATCGACGCGCACCTTGGGACCCTCGTTGCGGACCGAGGTCACCTCGCCGACGGTGATACCGCGCATGGTGATGTGGTTGCCCGGGTACAGGCCGACCGCGTCGGGCATGAGCGCGCAATAGGATTCGGTCTTCTTCAGCGGATCGAAGGCGATGAAGTAGCCGCCGGTGACGAGCGCGACGAGCACCGCGACACCGGCGATCGACATGAACGCCTGGGATCCGAGGAGCTTTTTCAGCATCAGCACGCCTTCCCCGGTAGCGGCACGCACACCCGTGCGTCCGACTGGTCGACGACCACGCCGGCCTCGGGCGTCACCAGCTGCGACAACTTGGTCTGTAATTCGTGCACCGTTCCGATCACCGGCTCGAACCGGCCGGTGAGTTCCTGCAGCCGCGGTAGTGCATCGGCCAGCGCCTGTGCCTGCGGTTTCAGGGTCGACTCCCAGCCTGGCGCCAGGGTGGCGAGACGGTTCACCACCGACACGAGCAGCCGGACCGCCTCGGCCGCCTCAGCCTGCTTGCTCAGCAGCACGTCCTCGAGCAGGTTGACGTTGTTCATCAGCCTGCCGAGATCGGACTTGGCGCCGTCGTACATGGAGATGTACTCGTCGAGAATCGCGATGGACTTCGACACCTGCGAACGCTGGCGGTCGAGCATGTCGACGTACTTGCCGACCGTGTCCAGGGTGGTGCGCAGCGCCTCCGGCGAGTTCTGCAACGCGGTATTGGCAGCCGCGAGATTCTCGCGCACTGTCGCGCCGTCGACCGCGGCCAGCGGTGCCGTGGCGTCCTGGAAGGTTTCGATCAGGCTGTACGGCAAGCGGATTCGGTCGGACGGAATCGCCTCATCGCCCAGCGGCTCCGAACCGGCGGGGTACAGCGCGACGTAGTGGCCGCCGACGACGGTGAGCATGCGGACGTCGAGGGAGGTCTGGTCGCCGACGAACACGTCGTTGTTCACGGTGAACCGCATGACGACCTTGTCCGGCTTCAGCTCCAGCGAGGTGACGCTGCCGACCGAGATACCGGCCAGGCGCACGTCGTCACCCTCGCGCACCGACTGGGCTTCGGTGAGCTCGGCGGTGTAGGTGTGTTTGCCCAGCGGCACCACGTACACCACGCCCGCGGCGATGATGAACAGCACCACGGCGGTCAGGCCGATGATGCCCATCCGCAGCTCACGGGCGCGTTTGCCCGCTTCGTCGAGGATCGGGCGATCACCGGAGAAGAATTTCAGCGGTTGCATACGGTGACCTTCTGTCCGGCGATCAGCACCTGCAGTGGCGCGGGCACCTCGGCGGCGCCGTTGCTGCAGTGCGGTGTGAAGTCGGTGAAACCGCGCGAGAGCGAGGAGTCGACCGTGGCCAGCAGACCGGGCAGGCGGCCGAAAACCTCCACGGCCTCCTGCGGATTCGGGAACAGGGCGCGGATCATCGCGTCGACATCGGCGCCGCCGCCTTCGACCAGGCCGAGCGAGGCGAGCAGCCGGTCGACCGGGGCGAGCACCGAGGGCGCGCTCATCGCGAAGTCGGCGACTCCGCCGATATTGCGCTGCATCGCCTCGAAGATGTCGGTGAGGCGGGCGAGCAGCGGCACCAGGTGACCCAGCCTGCCGCCGTGACGGTCGGCAAGATCGGACATGTTGTGGATCAGCGTGCTGACCACCTGCTGGCGGTTCTCGGCGTAGGAGGCGAGTTCGTCGATGGCGGTGAGCGCGGGGCCGAGGCCGCTGCCGTCGCCCTCGATCACGGCGAGCATGCTCGCGGTGAACTGGTTGATCGCCTCGGGCGACAGCGTCGCCAGCACCGGCTTCAGACCGCTGAACAGGCTGGTCACATCGAAGGACGGCACGGTCATGTGCGCGCCGATGCGAGCGCCCGCGGCGATGCGGGTGCCCGGGTTGGGCGCCTGCTGCAGGTCGACATAGCGCTGGCCGGTGAGGTTCTGATAGCGGATGGCCAGCTTGGAGTTGTCGTAGATCGGCGTATCGGTCTTGACCGTCAGGCGCACCTTGGCCTTGTCGCCCTCGAGCGAGATCTTCTCGACCTTGCCCACCTGCACACCGAACATGCGCACGTCGTTGCCGACCTTGAGGCCGTTGGCATCGGTGAACAGCACGTCGTGCGCATTGGTGTCACCGGAGACGGGACGTTTGATGAGCGTGAACACCAGACCGAGCACGGCGACCATCACCAGCGTGAACACGCCGAGGCGCAGTGCGACACCGCGAATCTTCATCACGCACCGCCCTTTCCGAACAGCGGGACCGCGATCGCGGGGACACCGCTGAGCTCGACATCGAGGTTGAGCACGGGCCCGTCGGGACCGTCGGGCATGGCGCCGTGGAGGTTCTGCAGCAGCGCGGTGAGTTCGGCGCCGGTCCGGCGCGAATTCGGCGACATCTGCGCCAGCGCGAGCAGCATGGGCGCGAGCATGTCGGTCGACTCGGCGAGGTGGCCGCCCGCGGTGTTCAAGGTGGTGGTCAGGGCGGGCAGCAGGCTGCCGCCGATCACGCCGACGCCGATGTCGTAGCGGTCCTTGTCGGTCTGGGTCACCTTGATCTCGCTGAGCTGGTCGATCACCTGCATGGTCGCCCCGGCGAACTGGCCGCCGCCGTCGAAGGCCGGGCCGAGCCTGCCGAACAGTTCCGAGGGCGCGACGTCCTGGTTGTCGGCGATGGTCTTGGCCACCGTGATGAGCGCCTGGACCAGCGGGGTGAAGGCCTTGAAGTCGGCGGCGAGCTGGGAGATCACCGTCGCCATCTGCGGGCTCGTCACGGTCATGCCGACCTGCGAGAGGCTGCGCAGGATCGCGCTCATGGTCGCGTCGTAGACCCGGGCGTTGTTCGGGCCGGTCAGGTCGAGCACCGAACCTGCCCGCAGCGGGGCACCGCCGGGGCCGCGCCTCAGTTCGATCTCGGCGATGCCGAACAGGTTGGTCGGCGCGTAGTCGATGGCGAGGCTGTCGTCGATGCCGTGCAGGCGGTGCTCGTCGAGCAGCAGCGCGATCTGCTGGGTGCCGCGCTCGCCGGGGGTCACCTCGGCGACCTCGCCGACGGTGACGCCGTCGATACGGACCTGGCTGCCGGATTCGATGCCGTCACCGAGGTGCTCGGTGCGCAGCGCGATCCGCAGCCCCTCCTCGGAGCGGACGTTGGAGTACGTGACGTAACCGAGCGCGACCACCGCGATCACCGCGAGGATGACGACACCGGTCAGGCGCGAGGTGCGCCGATTCGCCGCGACGCCGGGCATTCCGTAATTCGGCACTAGCTCACCCCGTAAAACTGATCGCCGAGTTGAAGCCCCACAGCATGATCGACAGCACCATGTCGATGGCGACGATGGCCACCGAACTGGCCCGCACCGCGCGACCCGAGGCGATGCCGACGCCCTCGGGTCCGCCGGTGGCGAAGAACCCGAAGTAGCTGTGCACCAGGATCACGACCGTGCCGAACACGGCGACCTTGATGACCGCCGCGATCATGTCGAAGCCGGAGATGAACTGGAAGAAGTAGTGGTCGTACACACCCGCCGACTGCCCGTAGACCATGGTGAGCAGACCGCGGCAGGCGCCGTAGGACAGGATCAGCGCGATCAGGAAGGTCGGCACGATCGCGATGGCGCCGGCGATCACTCGGGTGGTGACCACGAACGGCACCGAGCGCAGGCCGAGCGCCTCGATCGCGTCGATCTCCTCGGAGATGCGCATCGAGCCGATCTCGGCGGTGATCCGGCAGCCCGCCTGGGCGGCGAAGCCGATGGCGGCCGCGATCGGGGCCAGCTCACGGGTGGTGGCGTAGGCGGAGATGACGCCGGTGACCGGGCCCATGCCGAGCATGTCCAGCGACGCGAAGGACTCGACGCCCACGGAGGCGCCCATCACCAGGCCGAGCACGATCATCATCGGCACGGTGCCGCCGCCGACGATGATCGAGCCGCGACCCCAGGTCATATCGGTGACCGCGCGCAGCGTCTCGTCGCGGTAGCGGCGCAGCGTCAGCGGCACCGAGGACAGCACCTGCCAGACGAACACGGCGACGAAGCCGAGCGATTCGCCCGCGCCGACGACTCGTCTGCCCAGGCGCGCGGGTGTGCGCAACCAGTGCAGCGAGGTGGGGAGATAGGAAGAGGCAGCCATCACGCCAACTTCGTCGGCAGGAACATGGCGCTGATCTGGGTGGCCAGCAGGTTCACGATGGCGATGGACACCACCGAGAGCACAACCGCCGCGTTCACCGCGTCGGCCACACCGCGCGGCCCGCCCTTGGCCTCCAGCCCGCGCTGGCACGAGATGACGACGACGAGGAACCCGAAGATCAGGGCCTTGAGCAGCGACACCCACACATCGCCCGCGGTCGCGAAGGAACCGAAGGTGGACCAATAGCTGCCGGGCGTCACGCCCTGACCGCCGACGGCCACCGCGTACCCGGCGAGCACGCCGACGAAGATGATGAGCACGTTGAGCATCGGGGCGACGATCAGCATCGCCATCATGCGCGGGATCACCAGCCGGTGCACCGGGCTGATGCCCATGGTGTTGAGCGCGTCGATCTCCTCGCGGATGGTCCTGGCGCCCAGGTCGGCCGCGATGGCCGCCGCGCCCGCACCGCCGAGCAGGAAGCCGGTCGCGATGGGCGCGCCCTGCTTGATGACGCCGAGGCCGCCGGTGGCGCCGAGCATGGAGTCGGCGCCGAGGCTGTGGATGAGGTTGCCCACCTGCACCGAGACGATCACGCCGAACGGGATCGCCATGAGCACGGCCGGAATGGCGGTGACGGTGATGAGGCGCCAGGCCTGCACGAGGGTCTCGCGCCATTGGAACTGGCGGCGGGCCACGTCGGCGACGGTGCCGGTGACCGACTCCTGCGCGAGGTCGACCGCACGCCCGAAGGTCCGCAACGACGACACCACCGTGGCGGTGAAGTTCTCGCGGACGATCTGGGTAGCGGAATCCGTCTTCGCGGAATGCAGATCGGTCGACATCAGAAATGCCTCCGGCCCGCTTGCGAAGCGCGGGGCAGGGTGAAATTCATACCGCACTCTCTGGCTTCGGCGTCGGTGCCAACTCCAGCAAGCTAACCGGTACTCTGCGTCACAACAAAATTTCGGGTGGGTGACCCTCGTCGCTTTTCCGCTGTTCCCATGACAGGATCATGCGGGTTGTGATCCGCGACACCGCACCTACGGGCTTGCGGCGAGGAACACGAAAGCCGCGAACAACGCCAGGTGCACACCGCCCTGCAGCAAGGTGGCCCGACCTGGCACAACGGTCAGCGTGCCGACCACGAAGGTCAGCGCGAGCAGCACCATCTGGGTGGCGCCGAGCCCGAGGACCAGCGGTCCGCTGAGCCAGATCGTGGCGATCGCGATCACCGGAATCGTGAGCCCGATACTGGCCATCGCCGACCCCAGCGCGAGATTCAGGCCGATCTGCACTTGGTTGCGCCGCGCGGAGTTGACCGCGGCCAGCGTCTCGGGCAGCAACACGAGCATCGCGATCACCACACCGACCGCGGCCTGCGGCAGCCCCGCCGAGGCGATGCCCGATTCCAGCGCGGGCGAGACCACCTTCGCCAGACCGACGACACAGACCAGGGCGAGCACGAGCATGCCGAGGCTGGTCAGGGCGATCCGGTTCGACGGCAGCTCCGCGTGCATCCCCTCGTCCTCATCGATCGCGCCGCTGGCCTCTACCGGGAGGAAATCGTCCGGGTGACGCACGGTCTGCACCATCACGAACAGCCCGTAGAGCGCCAGCGAGGCGACCGCGGCGAAGGCGAGCTGCGCCGGTGAGAACTCCGGGCCGGGCTTGCTCGTGGTGAAGGTCGGCAGCACCAGGCTCAGCGTCGCCAAGGTGGCCACCGTCGCCAGGGCCGCGCCCGTGCCCTCCGGGTTGAACACCGCGATCCGGCGCCGCAGCGCACCGACCAACAGCACGAGACCGAAGATGCCGTTGCAGGTGATCATCACTGCCGCGAAGACCGTGTCGCGCGCCAGCGACGCCGCCTTGTCACCACCGGAGATCATCATGGTGACGATCAGGGCCACCTCGATCACGGTGACCGCCACCGCCAGGATCAGCGCACCGTACGGTTCGCCGACCCGATGGGCCACCACCTCGGCGTGATAAACCGCCGAGAGCACCGCCCCGACCAGCACGGCACTGACCACTGCCACCACCACGCCCGGTATCTCGCGCCCCCAGGTGACGGCGAGTACGAGCGCGGCGAGAATCGGTACGAAGAGGGTCCATCTGGTCGTCAATGCGGCGATCATGATCTCCATCGTTCCAGGTGTGTGACACCAGCGGCCGGATGCGCGGCCGCGAACATGCGCCGATGGATTCACAGTCGCGCTGCGATGGGGAACAATTCAGCGCGTGCGGACCCAGTTCACCCTCGAGCTCTTGGCGCTGTCCAACGAGCTCACCCACATGTCGCGGCTGGCCCATGACGCGACCGAGCGGATCACCGAGGCGCTGGCGGGCGCCGATTTGGCGGCAACCTACGAGGTTTTCGCGCTCGACGAGCGGCTACAGCAGATGTTCGCCGCCTGCGAGTCACGCACCATGGCACTACTCGCCCTGCAGGCGCCGGTCGCCCGCGACCTGCGCCACGTGGTCACAGCCATCCAGGTGGCCGGTGAACTCTCGCGCATCGGGCGGCGCACGGAAGCCGCGGGACAGTACGTGTATCGCGCTCACCCCGACGCCGTCGCACCGGCGCCGGTGATGCAGGCGCTGGTGGCGATGGGCGGCCTGGCCGCTGAATGTGTTGCCCGGGTGAGCGATTCGGTCGCCACGGGCCGATTCGTCGAGGACGACGGTTCCGACGCGGCCGCCATGGAGGACCTGTTCAAACAGCTGAACTCCGTACTCACCGCAGCCGAAGCCGGTATCGATACCGCCGCCGCCATCGATCTGGCCTTGCTCGGCAGCCAGTTCCAGCGATGCGTGGATCACGCCGCTCGCATCGCCCGACTGATCCGCTTCCTGGACACCGGAATTCCCACCGAATCCGGTTCGCTACCCGACTGAGCGGGTACGTGATAGACGAACGCTATTGAGCTGCAATCCGTTTGCCCTGGCCTGTGCCGAATGTCATAGGCGACAATGACCGACGGACCGGTATCCGCCCCGTAGGTTGTGCCGGTTCGCAGTTCGACGAAGGCACAGGTGGTACGGGCATGAAGTGGTCCTCGATCAGCGGCTCACCGGTCGGGCGCGCAGTGCTCGCACTGGCCGCCGCGATGGTTGTCGCGCTGGTGGTGACAGTCGCGAATTCGCTGCTGGACAAGGTGAATCCGACCGCGCCCGGCCCCGGTTCGGCGGGCGCGGCCACGGTGTCGGGCAAGGAGATCGGTGATCTGGTCGCCACCCTCGTCGTCGCCAAGGAAGGCGCGATGACGGGCTACACCCGCGAGAAGTTCCCGCACTGGGACACCAACAAGCCCGAACACGGCTTCACCGGCGACCTCGCCAAGTACACCAAGTGCACCAGCCGCGACGTGATGATGCTGCGCGACGCCACCGGCAAGGTCACCCTCGACCCCAAAACCTGTGAACTGACGGTGCCGTCGGGTGCCGGCTGGCAGGACCGCTACGGCTTCATCGACAAGAAGACCGATCAGCTCGGGCCCTACAAGTTCATCACCGACCCGTCGAAGGTCGACGCCGAACACATCGTCGCCCTCGCCGAAGCCTGGCGCTCCGGTGCCGCCGACCGCGACGAGGACACCCGCCGCCGCATCGCCAACGACGCGATGAACCTGGTCGCCGCCGACCCGTCGGCCAACCGGTCCAAGGGCGACCAGGACCCCGCGAACTACTTGCCGCCGGGCAACTTCCGGTGTGCCTATATCGAGCACTACGTGAAGGTCAAGATAAAGTACGCACTGACCGTTGATACCGCCGAGCACACCGCGTTGCGCACCGCAGTCGACGACTGCCTCCGCCGAGGAGAGTTCAAATAAGCGAGCCCATCGAGATCACCGCCGAATGCGCCGTCATGACCGAAGAGGAAGGGACGGTGTCGGGCGAGCTCGACGTGATGCTCGACGACGCGGGTAAAGGCCTGGTCCGCTACCGCGGCACCGACACCTGGTACACCATCGGCAATATCGAGGCCGAACCGCCGCGCACCTGGGAGTGCGTCACCGATCTCGTGAAAGCGATCAAGAAGGTGGCGGGCACCCGCGACGTGGCCGGGAACGCGGTGGTCTTCGAGGCCTGAGCGTCCGGCTGGCAATCTGGTAGTCATGCCCATCGACTACCACTCCCCCCGGGTCGCCTGGTCCGGGCTCGGCCACCGGATACCGCTCGCGGCCGCGCTCATCGCCACCGCCCTCGCCCTGTTCGGACTGCTCACCTGGGTGGTCGTCGGCAATATGGACGGCACACCGTGGGATGTGCGGGTGCTCGACTGGATGATCGCGCATCGCAGCGAACCGCTGACCACGGTGGCGCGGGTGATCACCGACCTCGGCGGCACCGTGGCGATGACGATTCTGGCGCTCGTCACGGTGATCTGGTTACTCGCCCGGCGCGATCTACCGGTGGCCGCGCTGGTCGGTGTCACCTCGCTCGGTGCGGGCGCGCTGGTGTGGGGCATCAAGCGGATCGTCGACCGGCATCGTCCGCCGATGGACTCACGGCTGGTCACCGAGCTGAGCCTGTCGTATCCGTCGGGACATTCGCTCGGGTCGGCGGCGGTGGTCGGGGTGGTGGCGATCGCGCTCGTTCCGCGCCTGCGCCGGGTCCGGGTGCGCCGCACCGCCGTCGGCGTGGCGGTGGTGTTCCCGATCGCGGTCGGGCTGTCGCGGGTGTATCTCGGGGTGCACTGGATCACCGATGTGCTTGCGGGCTGGATCGTCGGTCTGCTCTGGCTGACGCTGAGCGTCACCCTGTTCACCCGCTTGCACGCGCGCGGCGCGACCCGCCCCTAGCCGGCGCGTGCCGCACATCTGGCAAGGAGTTCGCTGATGACGGTGGAACCCAGCGTCGCGTTGATCGTGCTGTGCGTGGCCATGGTGGTCGCGGCGGCACTGGTGTACCGGTTCACCGGGATCGGGTCGCCGTTCGTGGTGCCGAAGGCCGCGTTCCGCGCGGTGCTGCAACTGGGTCTGATCGCGTTGATTCTCGCGGCCGCGCTTCGGCATCTGTGGTCGGCCGCGCTCGTGCTGCTTGTCATGTTCGGTGCGGCCGTGTTCACCGCCGTCCGGCGGGCGCAGGCGGGCCGCTCCGGGATCTGGCTCGGCTTCGCCGTCGCGACCGGGATCGCGGCGGTGATGCCGGCGACCCTGCTCAGCGGCGCGGTGCCGATCCACGGTGTCACGCTGGTGTCGATCGGCGGCATCCTGCTGGGCGGAACCATGACCTCCACCTCGCTGGCGGCCCGGCGCGGGCTCGATGCCATCGGCCAGCGCTGGGGTGAGGTGGAGGCGGCCCTGAGTCTGGGATTCACCGATCGTCCGGCCCGCAAGATGGTGCTCACGGGCGCGGCGACCGACGCGCTCATCCCCGGTGTCGACCAAGCCCGAACGGTCGGGCTGGTCACCCTGCCCGGCGCGTTCATCGGTGTGTTGCTCACCAGCGGGTCCGCCGCGCAGGCCGGTGCGGTGCAGGTGCTCGTGCTGATCGGGTTGATGCTGTCGGAGGCGTGCGCGGTGGCGGTGGCGCTCGAATTGGTCGCGCGCGCCCTGGTCCGGCGCCCGCGCCCCTGATACGGCAGCTACCGTGATCCCTCGATGAACTGGTGGTCGGTCACGATGCGGCCGTCGGAGTCGAGGGCGAGCAGGTCGAAGCCGCCGCCCTGGGCGGTGCCGTCGTCGCGGCGGTTCATCGTCCACGCCACACCGACGGTGCCCGCGGGCAGTTCCACGGCGGGCCCGGCCGCCGCGAAGACGGATTCGCCGTCGGCCAGGAACATTTCGTAGGCGCGGCTGACCCGGCGGTCGAGTGCGTCGTAGCCGTGCACCGCGAGCGGCGGGGCCGGGATCGCGAGATCGGCTGCGGCCGTTCGCGCCTCGGCGGGTGGGTCGACCAGGTACTGCGCACCGTCGACCGCGAACAGCTCCTCGATCATCTTGCGGCGGGTGGTGGGATCGGCTTCGTTCCAGAGGGCCACGTAGCGGGTGGCGATGTCGTTGTTGCTCATGGCGACAACTCTGTCGAGCCAGGCGGCGCGGCGCGATTCCCTGCGGGGAATGAACGACTGGCGCATCGGGGGTCGGAGTTCATTCCCTCCCGGGAATGGCGCGGGAGACCCACGCACGGTTGACTCGCACCATGACGATCGCGCAGACCAGCACCGCCTTCGGTCCGCAACTGCGGCACTGGCGCGCCCTGCGCCGGGTCAGCCAGCTCGACCTGGCGATTCGTGCCGAGACGAGTCAGCGCTATCTGAGCTTCCTCGAACAGGGCAGGTCCCAGCCGGGTCGCACGATGGTGGTGCGGCTGGCCGAATCACTCGAACTGACCCTGCGCGACCGCAACAACCTGCTCCTGGCCGCCGGTTTCGCACCGGTATTTCCCGAAAGCGATCTGGCGGCACCGGAGTTGGCGCCGGTGCGCGAAGCGCTCACCGCTGTTCTCGACGGACACCTGCCGTATCCGGCGCTGGTCGCCCGCCCGCGCGGCGAACTGGTCACGGCCAATGCCGCGTTCGACCTGTTCACCGAGGGCGTGGCCGACCATCTGCTGCGGGCGCCGATGAACGTACTGCGGCTGGCGCTGCACCCCGACGGTGTGGCGCCACGGGTGCGCAACCTGCCCGAATGGGGCAGGCACATCATCGACTCACTGCGCAGCCGGGCCGCCCACACCCCCGACCCCGCCGTCGACGCGCTCATCGAGGAACTGTCGGGGTATCTGCCGAGCGCCGCTGTGGGGCCCGATCACGTCGGCTTCGCCGTCCCGCTGCATCTGCGCACCGACGACGGCGACCTCCGCCTGATCACCACTCTCACCTCGTTCGCCACCGCGACCGATGTCACCCTCGCCGAGCTCCATCTCGAGGCGTTCCTGCCCGCAGACGAGGAGTCCACCCGCGTCCTGCGTCTGCGAGCATCGCGGCGCTGAAGCCGAGCGCCGCGTACGGATCAGGTTGCTGTCGAGGCGATTTCGCGCTGGACCGGCTCGTCCCAATCGATGCGGTAGCGACGTTCGGCGCCCATCGTCTTCTCCGGATTCATCACCGTTCGCACCATGAGCGGCATGACCGCGTTCATCACCTTGCGGGCGATCGGGCCCGGCGTCTTGCTGCGATTGACCTTCGCGGCACGGGCTGTGATGCCTTCCACCCGCGCCCGCCGCAACCGTTCGTAGGCGGCGAAAGCCGCTGTGGGCGAATCGATATCGCGGAGACAGCGGGCCAGTTGCACGGCACTCTCGATGGCCAGCGACGCACCCTGGCCGGAACTGTTCGACGGAGCGTGCACCGAATCGCCCACCAGGACCAGCCGATCGCGATACCAGCGCGGCACCGGCGGCATGATGTGCAGCGCTCCGGTGATCTCGAGGGTGTCGGCCGTTGTGCGACGGGCGAATTCGCCGCCAGGAGTGTCTGGGGCGTAGGTGTCGCGCAGGATCCGCAGCCAGTACTCGGGTGATTTCGCCCTGGCCGCGGTGAACGAAAGGTACTGCTTACTCGGCAGATTCGCGCCCCACGCGATCCGACCGTCGGCCCCTTTCCAGTACAGGTAGTAGGCCTTGGCGCCGAAGGCGAACACCATGGTGTCGTCGGGGACATCGATGTCGAAGTCGACCTGCGCCCCGAACCCGAGCATGCCGGTATAGCGGGGACCGGGTGCGGACGGATCGATCAGACCCCGGACGGTGGAACGGATGCCGTCGGCGCCGACGAGGATGTCGGCGGTGGCACTCGACCCGTCCGCGAAGTGCGCGGTGACGCCGTCGCCGTGCTCGTCGACACCGATCAGGCGCTTGTCGTAGGTGAACGGCACCCCGGCGGCGACGGCATGGTCGTGCAGTGCGCGGTGCAGCTCGCCGCGGTCGACGAGTTGCAGCGGTGGTTGATCCGACAGCGTGGGGACCTCGTGCATGCGGCCACCGACGCGCAGGCGCATCCCGGATACGGGTGAGGCGATCCGGCGCACCGGGTCACCGGCGCCGAGGATGTCGAGCGCGGCGATGCCGTTGGGTGCCAGCGCCAGCCCGGAACCGATGCCATCGGACGGACCCGAATAGGCCTCGTAGACGTGGGCGTCGATGCCCGCTGTGCGCAGGGCGGTCGCGGCGACGGGTCCGGCGATGCCGCCGCCGATGATCAGGGCGGAATGAATGGACATGGGTGATCTCCAGATCGGGATTTCCGACGTCACCCAGCTATCCTGTGGTTGCCAGCCTCGAGGCCGGGTGCGCCTGGTTTCGGGACGGTTCTCCGGGCTCGGTGGGGTGTTGCCGCACGCCACCGAGCTCGGGGTCTTCGCATGGTCGGTTAGTCCGCGCTCCTCTCCGCGGGTGTTCTTTCGGCAGGCATGCCGTCTGCATGCCACTGACGCCATTGGTCGAGCGCGTCGAACGAGCCCGCCACCAGTTCCTCGCGCAGCGCGCGTGCCCAGCGCGCCTCGGCTTCCAGCATCGCCAGGCCGTATTCGGTCTCGACGAGGAACAGGCGTGGCAGGGTGAGCGCACCGAGTTCGGTCTTGATCCGGGCGATGGTTTCCTCGAGCCTGGCGACGCGGGTACCGAGCAGGTCGATCACCTCGTCGGGCGGCAGGATCGCCAGGATCGACAGACCGGCGGTGAACCGGTGATGTTCGGGTTCGGGTTCGGCGAGGAGTTCGCGCGTCCAGTCGGCCATTTCGGCGCGGCCTGCGTCGGTGATCCGGTAGATCACCCGCTCGGGCCGCGCACCCTCCTTCTCGCTGCCGACGACCTCGAGGAAACCGGCCTTGGCCATGTTCTGCACGACCGTGTACAGCGAACCCCACTTGATGTCCATGTCACGGTCTTTGCCCTGCGCGCGCAGGGTCGCGGCGATCTCATAGCGGTGCATCGGGCGCTGCACGATGACCGACAGCACGGCCAGGGCCAGCAGATTGTTCACCTTGCGCTTCGTCGCCACGCCCGCCTCCTTACTCGTCTACGAATATACGTCTACGAGTAATCGGTGACAAGGAGCGGTCAACCGGTATAGACCTTGGCTCCCCGATCGTGGTCGGCGCCTTCGTCGAGGAGTTTCGCGGCGATCTTCGACAGCGCCTCGTCGAGCAGGGCCCTATCGGTGGGGTCCTCGCAGTTCCAGTCGTCGAGGCGGTCACCGAGCCAGCGCCGCCAGCCTGCCCGCAAGGTGTCGACCTCGCCGCGGCCCGAGTCGGTGAGGGTGAGCGTCCCCGCCTCGGTGTGCAGCAGTCCCTCGTCGGCCGCCTGCCGGAAGACCGGGGCGAGCACCTCGACCGGGAGCCGGTGCCGGTAGGCGATGCCGTACACAGTGGCGGGCATGTCCTGTTTGCCGTACAGGTACACCTGCCCCAGCGCCCACGCGGTATCCGGACTCAACCTGCTGCCCGACGCGGCGATGAGTTCGGGAATGATCGGGCCCTTCGCCCGCGCCTTGCGCACGGTCGCCGCGACCGAGCGTTCCAGCTGCACCACCCGGTCGTGCGAGTCCGGCACCGAGAACCCCTCCCCCATATCACCCGCACCGTGGCGCGCGCTGTCGCGCAGCCGCACCTGCGGCAGGAACCAGGCGACGACGAAACCGAGTAGCGCTACCGGAACCACCCAGGCGAAGACATGGTCGATCGAGCGGGCGTAGGCGTCGACGATCGGTGCGGTCTGCTCGATGGGAAGCTCACGCAGCAGCTTCGGGTTCGCCACCGCCTCCGGCGGGACGCTCGGTGCCTCCCGCATCGCCTCGGCCAGGGCGGTCCTGCTCTCGTTGCTGTAGAGCGTGCCGAACACCGCCGTGCCGAACGCGCTGCCGAGGGTGCGGAAGAAGGTGACACCGGAGGTCGCGGTGCCGAGGTCGGCGTAGGGCACGGTGTTCTGCACGACGATGGTGAGCACCTGCATGCCCAGCCCGAGGCCGGCGCCGAGGATCAGCATGTACAGCGATTCCAGCCACACGCTGGTGTGCCGGTCCATCGTCGACATCAAACCGAGGCCGACGGCGAGCACGGCCATGCCGACGATCGGGAAATACCGGTACCGGCCGGTCTTGCCGACCACCTGACCGGAGAAGATCGAGGTGATGAACAGGCCGACGACCAGCGGCAACGTGCGCACACCCGACACCGTCGCCGACACGCCGTCGACGTATTGCAGGTAGGCGGGCAGGTAGGTCATCGAGCCGAGCATGGCGAAACCGACGATGAAACTGAGCACCGAGGACACCGTGAACACGCGGCTGCGGAACAACCGCATCGGCAGCATCGGCTCCTTCGCCCGGTTCTCCACCCGGACGAACGCGGCGAGCAGCACGACGGCGAGCACGAACAGCCCGATGATCTGCCAGGAACCCCACGGATACTCGTTGCCACCGAATTCCAGCCCGAGGATCAGCGCTGACACACCGACGGCGACCAGGCCGATGCCGAGGTAGTCGATCACCGGCCGGCTGCGGGCGGCGAGTTTCGGCAGCGTCCGCGCCGCCATCACCAGCATCACGACGACCACCGGGACGTTCACATAGAAGCACCACCGCCAGCTCGCGTGGTCGGTGAACAGCCCGCCGAGGGTGGGACCGAGGACGGTGGTGATGCCGAAGACCGCGCCGAGCGCACCCTGATATTTGCCGCGTTCGCGCAGTGGAATGGTGTCGGCGATCAAGGCCATCGACGTGACCATCAGCCCGCCCGCACCGACACCCTGGATGCCGCGCGCGAGGATCAGCATCGCCATGCCGCCCGCCATGCCCGCCAGCGCGGAACCGGCGATGAAGATGATCCCGCTGATCTGGAACAGCAGTTTGCGACCGAACAGGTCACCGAGTTTGCCCGCGAGCACGGTCGCGACGGCCTCGGCGAGCAGGTACGAGGTGACCACCCAGGCCATGTGCCCCGCGCTGCCGAGATCGGCGACGATCGAGGGCAGCGCGGCCGACACGATGGTCTGGTCGAGCGCGGCCATCAGCATGCCGAGCACCACCGTGGCGAATACGAGATTGATCTTGGTCTTGCTCATCGGCGCGACGGGCTCGTCTACAGCAACACCATCCGGCATGGCCCCAGTATGGGCGTTGCCGCGCCCGGCGGGAGCCCAGTGACACGGCAGCAATCGGACCGATATCTCAGCGCACGGCGTACCCGGCCAGCCCCGGTTCGAGCGCGTCGAAGGCGACCTCGGCGTAATCGGTGAGGGCAGCGGCGATCTCGTCGCCCGACTCGCCCGCGAGGGTGCGACGCAGGATCTCCTCGAACAACACGCGGTGCACGCCTGCCAGTTGTGCGGCGGCTACCCGAGGGGTGATGTCGTCGGGCGCGGCGGCGGTCTCCCCGGCGAGTGCGCGGGCCAGCGCCGCCTCCCGCTCGTCGTGGAACTCCCGTAACCGGGCGGTGAGGGCTTGGCTGTCGGTGATCATCTTCGCGAACGGCGCGCCGCTGAAGCCGATCACGGGGTCCTGGGCGGCCACGGCGGCGAGGTAGGCGCCGCGCAGGGCGGCCAGTGCGGACTGGCCGGGGGCGCGCTCACGCACGATCGCGGCGAGCTGTTCTACGTAGGCCGCGCCGAGGTCGAGGGCCAGGTCTTCCTTGCGCGGGAAGTAGTTGGTGACGGTCATCTTCGCTACGTCGGCGGCCGCGGCGATCTCGGCGATCGTCACCTTGTCGAAGCCGCGTTCGAGGAACAACTCGGTGGCCCGGTGCGAGATCTGCTCCCTGGTCTGCTGCTTCTTCCTGGCCCGTAACCCCTGCTGCGTAGTCATGTTCTCAGCGTAACTGAACTCGTCCCAAAATTGTTCTTGACATATTTTTAGGTTGGTCCTAAGTTTGTGTTCGTCGCCGCGAGCGACATTCCTTCGCCGAACGGGAGCACTCCTTGACCGTCACCGCCGATCCCATCCGCGACTACCTCACCGCCATCAGCCGCACGCCCCTGTTGACGGCCGAGCAGGAATACGCCCTCGCCGCACGCATCGCCTCGGGTGTCGAGGCCCGCACGGAGCTCGACGAGAACGCCTCGGCGGGAGTCGAGCTCTCCGCGTCACGACGGAAGGAGTTGCAGCGCAGCGTGATCGATGGTCAGCGCGCGAAAGACCATATGGTTCGGGCGAATCTGCGCCTGGTGGTGTCCATCGCCCGTCGCTTCCCGACCAACACCGGGATGTCGCTGCTCGACTTGTGCCAGGAGGGCACACTCGGGCTGATGCGCGCGGTGGACAAGTTCGACCACCGGCGCGGGCTCAAGTTGTCGACCTACGCCACCTACTGGATCCGCCAGTCCATCGGTCGCGCGCTCACCGACCAGGGGCGGACCATCCGGCTGCCGTCCAATGTGGCCGATGTACTGCACAAAGTCGTGCGGGTGCGTCGCGTGCTGACCCACGAGCTCGGTCGGGCGGTCACCGCCGAGGAGATCGCGGAGCGAGCCGAACTCACCGTCGCCCAGGTGACGGCGGCCCTGCGTCACGAGGCGGAACCGGTGTCGCTGCAGACACCGCTCGGGGAGGACACCGAACTCGGCTCGGTGCTACCCGACACCGCGCCCTCACCCGCCGAGTTGGTGGCCGACCGGATGCTCGGCGGCTACGTGGAGGCGGCGCTGGCCGTGCTCACCGAGCGCGAATCCGATGTCATCCGTTTGCGTTTCGGCCTCGATCGCGGCGAGGCCCGCACGCTGGAGGAAGTGGGTTCGCAGCTGGGGGTTTCCCGGGAGCGCGCCCGGCAGATCGAGGCGAAGGCCATGACCAAGCTGCGCAAGCCGGCGTGCGCCCGTACGCTGGCCGGGTTGCTCGGCTGACCACTACCGATCGATCTTACTCGAGAGTAAGGTCGGGGCATGGCATGGAAACCAGCTGACATCGCGGACCAGACCGGCCGCACCTTCGTGATCACCGGCGCCAACGGCGGCCTCGGTGCCGAGACCACGAAGGTGCTGGCCGCCAAGGGCGCCACCGTGATCATGGCCTGTCGCAACAAGGCGAAGGCCGAACCGATCGCCGCCGCCATTACCGGCGACGTACGGGTGGCCGCCCTCGACCTGGCCGACTTGGCCTCCGTGCGCGAATTCGCCGAGCAGCAGGGCGAATTCGATGTGCTCGTCAACAACGCGGGCCTGATGAACGTGCCGTTCTCGCGGACGGCCGACGGGTTCGAGACCCAGTTCGGGGTGAACCATCTGGGTCACTTCGCCCTCACCGGTCTGCTACTCGACCGCGTCCGTGACCGGGTGGTGACCCTGGCCAGCATCGCCCACAAGCAGACCCCCAAGCTCTGGATCGACGACCTGAACTACGAGAACCGTCGCTACCAGCGCAATCTCGCCTACGCCCAGGCGAAGCTGGCCAACCTCATGTTCGCCCGCGAATTGCAGCGCCGCCTCGGCGAAGCGGGGGCGAAGCAGAAGTCCTACGCGGTACACCCCGGCGTCTCGGCGACCGACCTGTTCGCCCGCACCGAGACCCTGCTGGACCGGGTGAGCAAGCCGGTCATCCGCCTCGTCGGCCACCCGCCCGCCAAGGCCGCCCACTCCACCCTGTTCGCCGCGACCGAACCGGACGCCGATCCCACCGTCTACTGGGGTCCGAACCGGCTCATGCAATCGCAGGGTCCGGTCGAGGCGTGCCCGTCGAGCGCGCTGTCGCGCAATCCCGAACTGCTGCGGCGCCTGTGGGAGGAATCGGAGCGGATGACCGGCATCGCCTACAAGTTCTGAGCGACCTCGAGCACGATCTTGCCGCGCGTGCGCTGGGTGGCGGCGATCTCGTGCGCCTTGCTCGCCGACTCCAGCGGCACCACGGTGTCCACGCGCACACGCAGGGCGCCCTCGCGCGCCAGATCCGCGATCGCGAGCATGCCAGCGCGGTCGGCCTCGACGATCATGAACTGGGCCCGCAGTCCCAGCGGGCGCGCGATGTCGGCGAGCGCCGCCTCGGCGGGTGAGGCGAGGGAGACCACGATGCCGCCGGGCCGGAGGGTGCGCAGGGAGCGCGGGCCGTATTCGCCGCCGATGGTGTCGACCACCACGTCGATGTCGCGAACTACTTCCTCGAAAGCCGTTGTGGTGTAGTCGATCACTTCGTCGGCGCCCAGGCCGCGGACGAATTCGTGGTTGTCGGCGCGCGCCGTACCGACGACATGGGCACCACGCGCTTTGGCGATCTGCACCGCCGCCTGACCGACACCGCCCGCCGCGGCGTGGACCAGCACACGCTGCCCCGGCCGTACGTCGGCGGTGTCGACCAGCGCCTGCCACGCGGTGAGCGCGACCAGCGGCAGACCGCCCGCCTCGAGATGGCTCAGGTTCGCGGGCTTGTGGGCGAGATGGCGAGCAGGCGCGGTGACGTACTCGGCGTAGGTTCCGGCCGGATGCGGGTGCCGTGGCATGCCGAACACCTCGTCACCGGGGACGAATACCGTGACGCCGAGACCCACCGCCTCGACCACACCGGACACGTCCCAGCCGAGGGGGGTGACAGCGCCGTGCAGTCCGCCGGTGCCGCGATGCCACGAGTCGGTGGGGTTCACGCCCGCCGCGTGCACTCTGATCAGCACTTCCGCCGGTCCGGGTGCCGGCCGGTCGCGCTCGATCACCCGCAGCACCTCGGGTCCGCCGAAGGTGTCCTGTCCGATTGCCCGCATGTCGATTCCTTCTGTGCGCGTTGCCGTTTCCGTACAGGAAAGACAATGCCGCGCGCCGGGGACCGCGACGAGTGGCAGGGAAGCCAATATGTGCAAGGATCTTGCCATGCAGCGCGTGGTGGTTCTGGCCCTGGACGGCGTGTATCCCTTTGAACTCGGCATCCCGGCCCGCATCTTCGGGACAGCGGTGGCCGACGACGGCAGCCCGCTCTACGAGATCCGCACCTGCAGCCTCGACGGTGCACCGGTGCGAACCAACGCCGACTACACGATCGCGGTGCCCTGGGACGCGAGCGCGCTCGACGACGCCGACATCGTCGTCATCCCGCCGTTCACCGAATGCGACGACCACGAAACCTATTGCCTGCCACCGAAAGTGGCCGACGCGTTGCGACGGCCGCAGACCCGGGTCGTCAGCTTCTGCACGTCGGCGTTCGTGCTGGCCACCCTCGGACTGCTCGACGGACGCCCCGCGACCACCCACTGGAACCAGGCCGAACGGTTCCGCCGTGAGTTCCCCCGGGTGCGCATGGACGCCGACGTGCTCTTCGTCGACGACGGGCGCATCCTCACCGCCGCGGGCAGCGCGGCCGGCATCGACCTGTGCCTGCACCTGCTGCGCAGCGACCACGGCAGCGCCGTCGCCAACCGGGTGGCGCGGCTGTGCATCGTGCCACCGTGGCGCGAGGGCGGTCAGGCCCAGTTCATCGACCGGCCGATGCCCGAATCGGGGACCGCGAGCACCGCCGATACCCGCGCCTGGGCGCTCACCCACCTCGACCGGCCCCTGTCACTCGCCGAACTCGCCGCCCACGCCCGGATGAGTGTGCGGACCTTCTGCCGCCGCTTCCGCGAGGAAACCGGCCTCCCACCCGGCCAGTGGCTCACCCGCCAGCGCGTCGACCTCGCCCGTCACCTGCTCGAGGCCTCCGACCTGCCCATCGACCGCGTCGCGGCCGAGTCCGGCCTCGGCACCGCCGCCTCGCTGCGCCAGCATCTCGCCACCACCATCGGCGTCTCCCCCACCACCTACCGCCACACCTTCCGCGCCGCAGCCCTGCAATGACTCGCGTTCACCGCTATCCGGCCTCACACGACCCGACCTCGAGGAGGGGCCGCCGCGCAGCGGCGGTTCGCGGCCGTCCCGACGATCAGGTGCCGTGGCGTAGGCGACGAAGGAGCAAGCCACGGCGCTTGATCGTCGGGACTTGCGGGGCCGCGAACTCGAGCGCGCCAGCGCTCCAAAAATACAGCGAAGCTGTGACGTCGGCCTCGACGGGGTTTGTGGCCGCGACCTGCTCCTACGCACCGTGTAGTAGGCAGGTACCGTGGGTGTCGTGTCCGTTCCACCGAACCGCCCGGCGTACAACCGGCCCGCGCTGATCGCGCTGGTCATCGTGGTGGCGCTGGGCTGTCTCGCGCTGGCCTGGTGGCAGTGGGAACGGTTCGACTCGGCGACCGGCACCGGACAGAACCTCGGGTACGCGCTGCAGTGGCCGCTGTTCGCGGTGTTCGCGGTGTTCGCGTACTTCCGATTCGTGCGGCTCGAACGCGAGGCCGGTGAGCCCGCCCCGCCGCGCCGGGACAAGGTCGAGGCGCCGCGCGAGATCCCGGCCGGGATCCTGCCCGAACGGCCCAAGGCCACCGCCGCGGACGATCCCGAGACCGCCGCCTACAACCAGTACCTGGCGAGTTTGCACGCCAGCGATATCGATGCGCAGGCCGCCGGTCTGCACGCCCCTGAGAGGAACGCCGGGTGACCGACAACAACACCACCGCACCGTCGCTGGACAAACCGGCCTCCGGTGCACCGGCGGACAACCCCAAGATCGCCTCGGCCCTGCTGCGCTACCGCGCCCTCGCCTGGTTCACCGGTCTGTGGCTGCTGCTGCTCACCGCCGAGATGATCGCCCAGTACGGCTTCGGCATGGACACCCCGCGCTGGATCGCGCTCGTGCACGGCTGGGTGTACTTCGCCTACCTGCTGGTCACCGCCGACCTCGCGGTGAAGGTCCGCTGGCCCATCGCCCGCACCGTCGGCACCCTCATCGCGGGCACCATCCCCCTGCTCTCCTTCTTCGTCGAGCACCGCAACGCCAAAGACGTCAAAGCCCAGTACAACCTCTGACCCCGGACAAACGATCACCACGCTCCGGTGGCGGCGATTCGCGAGTAGCGTCCGCCACCAGAGCGTGGTGATCTTGTATCAGGCCAGGTCGGCCAGTGCCGGGAGGAGCTGTGCGAGGGCACGGCCGCGGTGGGAGGCGGCGTCCTTTTCGGCGGGGGTGAGTTCGGCGGCGCTGCGGGGACCGCCGTCCGGGTGGAAGAGCGGGTCGTAGCCGAAGCCGCCTTCGCCCTGCGGTTCGCGGGCGATGGTGCCGGGCCATTCGCCGCGGACCACCGTGGTGGTGCCGTCGGGCAGGACTAGGGCGCACGTCGAGACGAAGCGGGCGGTGCGCCGTTCGTCGGGGACGTCGCCGAGCTGACCGAGCAGCAGGGCATTGTTGGCGGCATCGTCACCGTGGCGCCCGGACCAACGGGCCGACAGCACGCCGGGCATCCCGTTGAGGGCATCCACCTCGATACCGGAATCGTCTGCCACACAGGGCATTCCGGTCGCGACTGCACCGTCACGCGCCTTGGCGATCGCGTTTTCCTCGAAGGTGGCGCCGGTTTCGGGGGCCTCCTCGTAGGGCGGCACGTCGTCGAGGCTCACCAGTTCGATCCCGGCGACGCCCGCGTCGTCGAGGATGCGGCGCAATTCCTTCAGCTTCTTGGCATTTCGGCTGGCGACCAGCACGCGCGTGCCCACGGCTACTTCTTCCCCGCCGGTTCGGGCAGCTCGCCCGGGTAGGGCAGGGCGAGGGCGGCCTTCTGGATCGCGAACAGCTCCTCGCAACCGACCAGCGCCGAATCGAGCAGCTTGTCCAGGGTGGAACGGGGGAAGGTGGCGCCTTCGCCGGTGCCCTGGATCTCGACGAGGGTTCCGGTGTCGGTGGCGACCACATTCATGTCGACCTCGGCACGCGAATCCTCTTCGTAGGGCAGGTCCAGCCGCACCCGGCCGTCGACGACGCCAACGCTCACCGCGGCGATCATGCACGAAATCGGTTGCGGGTCGGCCAGTTTGCCCGCCGCGGCCAGGTAGGTGACGGCATCGCTGAGCGCCACGTAGGCGCCGGTGATGGCCGCGGTTCGGGTGCCGCCGTCGGCCTGCAGCACGTCGCAGTCCAGGGCGATGGTGTTCTCGCCGAGTGCGGCCAGGTCGATGCACGCGCGCAGCGAACGCCCGATCAGCCTGCTGATCTCCTGGGTGCGGCCGCCGACCTTGCCCTTCACCGACTCACGCCCGCTGCGGGTGTGGGTGGCGGCGGGCAGCATCGCGTATTCGGCGGTCAGCCAGCCCAGGCCCGAGTCGCGCCGCCACGGCGGCACCCCCTCGGTGACGCTGGCGGTGCACATCACCCTGGTCTGCCCGAATTCCACCAGCACCGACCCGGCCGGGTGCGAGGTGAATCCTCGGGTGATCTTGACCTCGCGGAGTTCGTCATCCGCCCTACCATCGGCTCGTCTCGACACGGTAGGGATTATGCCCGTCGGCGTGTGTCCGTGTTCGCGGCCCCTCATCGAGGTGCCGGGGCCGTGGCGCTACAGGTCGAAGGTCTCGCCCGGTGCGACCGCGTGGACCGGTCCCGCGAATGCCGCTTTGGCCTCGGCGATGACGTCTTCGCGCGAGGTCCACGGCGGGATATGGGTGAGCAGCAGTTCCTTGGCGCCCGAGCGGGTGGCGATCTCGCCCGCCTCGGTTCCCGAAAGGTGAATGCCCGGAGGACGATTCGCGGGATCGTGGGTCCAGGACGCCTCGGCCATCAGCACGTCGGCACCCTGGGCGAGTTCGACCACGGCGTCGCACATGGCGGTGTCACCGGTGTAGACGAACACGCGGCCGCTCGCGGCGGTGATGCGCAGACCGTAGGACTCCGGCGGGTGGTACATGCGGCGCGCTTCGACCGTGTGCCCCGGACCGAACGGCACGGGGACGTTCTCGGCCCACGCCTGGGAGTCGATCACGTCGGACCAGTCGTCGGTTTCGCCACCGATCTCGGCCGAGGCGTTGCCGATGCGTAAGGCCGCGTCGGACGGGCCTCGGACCAGGGCCTTGCCGGTGGGCGGATTGGGGTGGTATCGACGCCACACGAGCAGGGCAGGCAGGTCGAGGCAATGATCCGCGTGCAGATGCGTGAGGAAGATGTCGACATCGCCGGGGTTCAGGTGCTTCTGCAGTGCGCCGAACACGCCCGGGCCGAAGTCGATGACGGTCGGACGCATATCCGGGCCGGTCAACAGGTACCCCGACGCTGGGGAGTCCGGGCCGGACACACTGCCCGAGCACCCGAGGACGGTAAGGCGCATGCCCTCATGCTGCCACGACGGGCTGGTACTCACTGCAGGATCCCCCCATTCTCCAGACCGGATCCCCGGTTACCGCGTTGGTAGTGCGCGGCCGACCGATGCTTCACGGCGGCGTCGACGTTCATCACCAGAGAGTACCCAGCCCGCCAGCACTCCACCCACCGCCCCGAAAAGATGCCCCTGCCAAGAAATTCGGGGGTCCGTGGGCAGCACACCCCACAGCATCGACCCGTAGATCAGGAAGATCACCAGTCCCACCACGATCTGCCCGACATTGCGCGCGAACCATCCACGGCAGATCAGATAGGTGAGCCACCCGAACACGATCGAGGACGCGCCGATGTGCACGCTGCCGGTCTGCCCCGTCAGCCAGGTCCCCACCCCCGCGATCACCCAGATGATCGCCGTAGCGGCGATACCGCGCCCGATCCCCGAGAGCAGCACGATGAACCCGAGCACGAGCAGCGGCAGGCTGTTGGCCAGCAGGTGGTCCCACCCGCCGTGCAGCAGCGGCGCCCACAGGATCCCGTCGAGGCCGCTCACCTGGCGTGGTTCGATCCCCGCGCCGTCGAGTTCGTTCGCCGCCCCGGGCGGGCGATCGTAGGAGAGCACCATGTCGACGCCCTCGATGAGGAACAGCGCCACCACGAACCCGATGATCCCCACCGCGGCCGACACCACCGACCCGCCCCGGCGCCCGGACGAACCGCCACTGCTCAGTCCACGAACGCGCTCCGGATCGAACGAGGCCCCAACCCCACCGCTCACTGTCATCGCCTCCACTCGGCCGGGCCGACACCGCCCTCTCCCGAGGGTACCGCCCAGAACACGTGAAAACCGGCCATCAATGCCCAACCACAACGCGCCCCCGAGTCGGCCATGACCGCATTCCCAACCCCGCACGACCCGACCTCGAGGAGGGTCCGCCGCGAAGCGGCGCAGCGGCCCGGCCGCGCGAACAGCGCTCGAAGCGCATGCGCGAAGCGCGAGTCTCGAGCGCTGTTCGCGCGGCCCCT
>NZ_JAIWNA010000012.1 GCF_020216065.1 Nocardia rosealba | reverse complement strand
TACTCACCCGTTCGCCGCTCGTGTACCCCGAAGGGCCTTACCGCTCGACTTGCATGTGTTAAGCACGCCGCTAGCGTTCGTCCTGAGCCAGAATCAAACTCTCCGTTGAAGACTCTCGAAACACCCCAAAAGGGGCGAATCAGAAATATCTAACTAGAGTCCGAAAAATCTAGCAAAGCGAACACCAGCAAATTAAGATTCGCTGTTGTTCAAAATGTCCAACCTCCCACGACCGGGGGGTACGCGAAGGCTGGAACCAATAAAAATATTGGCACTGACATTCATCGACACACTATTGAGTTCTCAAAGAACACACGCACAAGCAGATCACCGAATCTCTTCAGATCTTCCGCTGGGCAACTGTTCCAGCCTAACCACGCTTCCAGGCGATGTCAATCGTTACCCTGGTCACTTGATCTTGGCCTGTCAGGCGCTCTCCGGCTCTTGCGTCCGTGTCGCTCTGACTTCCAATAAGTTACGCGCCGGATAACGCAACGTCAAATCGCCTGGATGCCAGCGCATTCCCGCAGGTCAGCGCCACGACCGACGCAGCGGAACCGGCCTGAATCACACGAATGTGATTCAGGCCTCCGCTCGTGGATCAGGCTATCCGACGCACGCCCGCCATGTTCTTCTTTCCGCGACGCAGCACCAGCCACTGGCCGTGCAGGTAGTCGGTGTCCGACGGGGTCCAGTCGATGTCGCTGATGCGCTCGTTGTTCACCGAGGCACCGCCTTCGTTTACCGCGCGCCGTGCCGCTCCCCTGCTGTCGCACAGTCCCGAGGCCACGAGCAGATCGACGATGGTGTCGGGCTCACCGGGCGCGACCTCGGCGACCTTGCCGTCGATCGCGGTCTCGCGCAGGGCCGCGCCGAGCGTCGACTCGGGCAGTTCGCGCAGATCACCACGGCCGAACAAGGCCTGGCTCGCCAGTTCCACCGCCCGGGTCTCGGCTTCGCCGTGCACCAGGGTCGTCATTTCGGCGGCCAGCCGCTTCTGGGCCTCGCGTGCGAAGGGCCGTTCGGCGGTGGCCTCTTCCAGCTCGTCGAGTTCTTCGTGGCTCAGGAAGGTGAACCAGCGCAGGTACCGGACCACATCGGCGTCGGCGGTGTTCACGAAGTACTGGTACCAGGCGTAGGGGCTGGTGAGTTCCGGGTCGAGCCAGAGGCTGCCGCCGCCGGTGGACTTGCCGAACTTCTTGCCGTCGGCCGAGGTCACCAGGGGGACGGTGAGCGCGTGCACGTGCGCCCCGTCGACCCGCCGGTTGAGTTCGACGCCGGCGATGATGTTGCCCCACTGATCGGAGCCACCGACCTGCAGTGTGCAGCCGTGTTCACGGCGCAACTGCAGGTAGTCGTTGGCTTGCAGCAGCATGTAGCTGAACTCGGTGTAGGAGATGCCCTCGCCTTCGAGACGTCGTTTGACGGTGTCGCGGGCGAGCATGACATTCACGGAGAAGTGCTTACCGATATCGCGCAGGAAGTCGACGGTGGTGAGCGGCCCGGTCCAGTCCATGTTGTTGACGATCACCGCGCCCGTCGGCGAATCGTCCAGGTCGACGAACCGCTCGAGCTGGCCGCGAATGCGCTGAGCCCATTCGGCGACCGTGTCCGTCGAGTTCATGGTGCGCTCGCCCACGTCGCGAGGGTCGCCGATG
Source organism: Nocardia rosealba (assembly GCF_020216065.1). Classification (GTDB taxonomy): domain Bacteria; phylum Actinomycetota; class Actinomycetes; order Mycobacteriales; family Mycobacteriaceae; genus Nocardia; species Nocardia rosealba. The sequence continues at coordinate 48,589 of NZ_JAIWNA010000012.1, read as the reverse complement.
AGGCCGGTCGCGCCGCCGGCGAGCACGATCGGGCGGTGCCCCGCGCGCTGGAAACGCTTGAGTGCGAGCAGCGGGACGAGGTGGCCCGCGTGCAGGCTGGCGGCGGTGGGGTCGAAGCCGGCATACAGCGTCAACGGCTGCGCGGCCGCGGCTGCGCGCAACTCGTCGAGGTCGGTGGACTGCGCGATCAGGCCGCGCCAGGTCAGTTCGTCGAAGATGTCGCCGGTCACGAGGATCTATCTTTGCGCATCGCGTCGGCCGGGCGCACCCCGGTTATGTCCTCAGGTCCGGGCGCGGGTGATCCAGGCGGCCAACTCGGCTTCGACCTCGTCGCGGTCGACTTCGTTGAGGACCTCGTGCCGGGCACCGGCGTAGACCCGATAGGTGAGGTCGGTCAGGCCCGCGTCGCGGTAGCGCTGGACCAGCAGATCGCTCAATCGCAGTCCCGCGTTGAGCGGGTCCTGGTCGCCGACCATCACATAGACGGGCAGATCGGGACGCACCACCGGCTTCGCCAGCCGCTCGGTGGCGACGGCCGCCAGCTCGCCCAGGTTTGTCGGGTCGATGGCGAAGCCACACCAGGGGTCGGCGATGTAGGCGTCGACCTGGGCTTCGTCGCGGCTGATCCAGTCGGCGTCGGTGCGGGTCGGCTGGACGCGGGCGTTGAAGAAGGCGGTCAGGTCACCGCCCGCCGCGGCGATCTCGGCGAACAGCCCGTCGACGGCGGTCGACCCGCAGAGCACGACCTCGTCGACGAGGTCGGCGTGATCGAGGATGTACTGCTGCACGGCGAAGGATCCGAGACTGTGGCCGAAGAGCGTCACCGGCAGGCCGGGGTGACGTTCGCGCAGGATCTCGGTGAGCGCCACCAGGTCGGCGACGAGCAGGTTCCAGCCGTCGGGGCCCAGCTCGCCCGGTACCTCGCCCATGCTGAGGCCGTGGCCTCGGTGATCGTCGGCGTAGACGGCGAAGCCGAGAGCGGACAACCGCTCGGCGAGATGGCCGTAGCGCTCGGAGTGTTCGCCCATGCCGTGGGCGATCTGCACGATGCCCTGCGGTTCGGTGTCCGACGGCAGCCAGCTGCGCACATGGATCTCGGTGCCGTCGGTGCTGGAAAAACTGAACACGGGCGCTCCTGGGATGCGATCTCGAACCGGTCCCTGATCGTCGCACCTACGTGGCGCGCGCCACAGTGGCTTCGCAGACGAGATCGGCGCCGACACTTTGTCTCCCGCGACCGAACCCACCATTCGGTCGCGGGACTGCCCCGAACACGCCGAGATCACCGGACTCGGTGTCCGGTGATCGTCAGCGTGTCGGGTTGTGGCTCATCGCGTCAGCGCGGTGATGGTGGCGCGGCGTTCGTAGGCGATCCAGGCGAAGATCGCGGCGAGCACCAGCGGGAAGATCGCCATTCCGGGCAGGTCGGCGATGAAGGCCTGGGTGGCGGCGGCGAGCACGGTGAGCACCGAGAGACCGGCGGCGGCCAGCGCGGACACGCGCGGCACCATGAGACCGATTCCGCCCGCGACCTCCGCGACGCCGATGAAGATGAGCAGCCCAAGCGGGATCGTCATGTTCGCCGGCGGGTTCTCCATGAGAATGTGCGGAATCACCAGCTTGGGGCCGCCCGAGGCGATGATGAAGAACAGGCCGAGCACGATCTGCAGGGTCCACAGGACGCGGTTGCGGATCTTGCCGGGGCGGTAGGTGGCGGCGGAGGTGGAGTTCGCGGAAAGCGTGGCGGTGGTCATCTTGTCGTCCTTCTGGTCGGTCGCGCTCGGTGGGTAGCGCGTTCAACTGATAGGACGGGCCGTCGCCGCAGAACTCATCGCTGTCGGCGAAGAATTTCGAAATCTCGGCTAGCTCACGGGTTTGGTGGCACGCGGACTGCGCCGGTAGGTCGAGACGGCCGACGAGCCGGGCAACCAGAACCGCCAAGGCACCTCGGCGGCCAGGCTCACGCCCACGCGTGGGCCCGAGGCGATCTCGGCGAGCGGCACCGGGGGCTTCAGTTCGAGCCGTACCTGCGAGAACGGGTCGAAGAGCTCGGTTCCGTAGTCGGACAGGCTGATTCCCAGCGCACTGCCCACATTGCCCGGTCCCCGCGCGAGGTCGGCGTCGGTGCGTGCGGCGGGCCTGCGTTCACGGGCGATCTCGGCGCCCTCGACCACTTCCCCGGCCCGGACGAGCACCGCGCACGCGACACCGTCGAAGCCTGCGGTCACGTTGACGCACAGGTGAATTCCGTACGAGCGGTACACGTAGAGCCGCCCGGCGGGGCCGAACATCACCGCGTTGCGCGCGGTCGGTCCCGGCCACGAGTGCGCCGCCGGATCCGGCCACGGCCCGGTCGCATCGCTCCCGTAGGCCTCGACTTCCACGATGCGTATCGCCACCGGCCCCGACCTCATTACCGATCCGAGTATCCGGCACGCCGCGGCGGCCGGGTCGACAGCGAGTTCCTGAGCAGACACGACGCCCATTCTCACCCGCAACGATCCGCGCGAGCGCCACACCCCGTCAGCCGAGCAGGTCGCGACCCTCGTTCAGGCCGGCGAGTTTGGTCGGGTTGACCTGGAAACGCAGGTTCTGGATCCGGCCGTCGACCAGGTCGAAGGTGAAGGCGGCACCCGGCGTGCCCGCGAAGGTGATGAGTGCGCCGAGTTCACCGTTGATGTCGGTGGCGGCGAGTTCGGCACCGGTCGAGGACGGTTTGGCGAGCACGCCGAGGATCCAGCGCGCGACATGATCGGGGCCGTGCAGGGGGCGGCGAGCGGCCGTGACGATGCCGCCGCCGTCGGACCAGCAGGTCACGTCGGGAGCGAGCAGGTTCATCAAGGCGTTGAGGTCGCCGCCGGAGCAGGCGGCCATGAACTGTTCGGTGACGCGGGCGCGAGCGGCCTTGTCGGCGTCGAAGCGGGGGCGTCGTGATTGGACGTGGCTCTTCGCACGGTGCGCGATCTGGCGGACGCCCGCCTCGGAGCGGTCGAGTGTTTCGGCGATTTCGGCGTGGGAGTAGCCGAACACCTCGCGCAGCAGGAAGACCGCCCGTTCCACCGGGGTCAGTGTTTCCAGTACGACGAGCATGGCGGTGGAGACGGTGTCGGCCAATGCGGTGTCCTCGGCGATGTCGGGTGTGGTGAGCACCGGCTCGGGCAGCCACGGACCGACGTACTTCTCACGGACGGCGCGGGCGCTGGTGAGCCGGTTCAGCGCGAGATTGGTGACGGTGCGGACCAGGTAGGCGCGGGGGTTGGCCACCGCCGACCGGTCGGTCTCGTGCCACTTCAGCCAGGCGTCCTGCAGGACGTCCTCGGCGTCGGTGACGGTACCGAGCATGCGGTAGGCGGTGGCGAACAGCAGCCTGCGATGGTCGACGAACGGGTCGTGCTCCTGCATGTGCTCAACCATGACGGACGAGATCGCGGGTCGCCGCGCCGCCCTTGGACAGTTGCAGATCGACGGGCACCCGCTTGGTCGCCTTGATCGCCGGGACCGGGCTGCTGCTGACCATCTCCTTGTAGGTCCGGGCGGCCCAGCCGGTGAGGTAGAACCGGCCCGGTGTGTCGTCGGCGCGGGTGAACTGGATGACGGCGGCGCGGCGTCCGAGGCTGACGGGCTGGTGGAAGTAGCCGAAGCGGAAGGGACGCACGGTCTTTCCGCGCATCTCGGCGGCGATCGCATCGGCGGCGTAGGTGGCCGAGGGCAGGCCGCTCTGGCAGGTGCCGTGGATCTGCCCCCACGGTTGACGGATCGCGGCGGCGTCGCCGATGGCGCGAATCGTGGGGTGCGACACCGACTTCAGTGTGGGCCCGACGACGATCAGTCCGCGTTCGTCCGTCTCGATCCCGGACTCGGCGGCCAGGGGTGATACGCGCACGCCGCTGGTCCACAGGGTGAGATCGGTGTCGATCTGTCGGCCGTCGGCGAGGACGACGGAATCGGCGGTCACCTCGGTCACCCGCTGACCGATCTCCCGCACGATGCCGAGCCGGTCGAGCACGGTGTTCAGATAGGCGCGGGCCTTGGTACCCATCATGGCGCCGAGTTCGCCGGAGCTGACGAGGGTGACGCGCACGTCCGGGTGGCTTTCGGCGATCTCGGTGGCTGCCTCGATCCCGGTGAGACCACCGCCGCACACGGTGACGGTGCGGCAGGCGGCCACCCGGCGCGCGAAGTCGTGCGCGCGCCGGGGATCGTTCAGTGTCCAGGCGTGGTCGGCGACGCCGGGAACCAGGGAGGTGTCGGTGCTGCTGCCGAGGGCGTAGATCAGTTCGTCGTAGGTGATGTCACCGAACCCGTCGACGTACACGCGGCGGGCGTCCGGATCGATGGCGGTGGCGAACCCCTGGACGAACCGGATTCCGGTGCCGTCGAGGATCGTCGGGATGTCGTGGTGCGCCAACTCCTGACCGGCCGCGATCTGGTGCATCCGGAGGCGTTCGGTGAAGCGGGCCGACGGGTTGACCAGGGTGATGTGCACGTTCGTTTTCCTGGTGCGGCGGGCCAGGCGGACGGCCGCGAGCAAGCCGGTGTAGCCGGCGCCGAGGACGACGATGCGGTGCGTGGTTGTGGTCATGTCCTGCTCCTTTTTCGGTGAAGTCGTGCATGGGACAAGACAGGACCCTCGAACGTGACAACCCACCGAAGTGACCCGCATCACAGCGACGGAAAGTCAGGGTCCGAATGGGTGACGCTCCCGATGTGACGGTGGGTCGGGCAGACCTACCGTCGTGACATGCGAACTCTCCGTCGGCTCGTCCTCGGCAGCTGCGCGCTCGCGATCGCTTTCGTCACAGTGATCGCGAGCGTGGTGACGTGGACGTGGTCGTCGGCCGACGTATCGACGGTCGGCACAACAGAGTTCACCCGACCGCTGAATATCCCACCCCTGGCCGACAGCAGCATCGATGCCGACGGCACCAGGGTCTTCTCCCTCGATATGCGCACGGGGACAACAGAATTCGAGTCCGGTGAAGCCACCGAGACATGGGGATTCAACGGCAGCTATCTCGGGCCGACATTGCGTGCGAACCGGGGCGAGAAGGTCCGGGTGCGGGTGCGCAACGAGTTGCCCGAGGCCTCGACCGTGCACTGGCACGGAATGCACCTGCCCGCCGAGATGGACGGCGGGCCGTATCAGATGGTCGAACCGGGCCGCATCTGGACGCCGGAATGGACAGTGGCACAACCCGCTTCGACACTCTGGTACCACCCACACCCGCACGGTGAAACCGAAGACCACGTGCGGCGCGGACTCGCCGGCATGTTCCTCGTCGACGACGGACCGCCGGCCGCCCTGCCGAGCACCTACGGCGTCGACGACTTGCCGGTGATCGTGCAGGACGTGCGGCTGCGCGACGACCGGCTCGACGGCGCGCACAAGATCTTCCGCAATACCGGCTTCCTCGGCGATCGGACGATGGTCAACGGCACCCTCGACCCGTATCGCGAGGTGGGCGACGAACTCGTCCGGTTGCGACTGCTCAACGCCTCGACCGCGCGGGTCTACACCTTCGCCTTCGACGACACCCGGCAGTTCGCGCTGGTAGGCACCGACGGCGGGTTGCTCGAGCGACCCGTGACTCTGGATCGGGTGCGGCTGTCGCCTGGCGAACGCGCCGAGATCGTGGTGCGGATGCGGCCGGGTGAGCGCACGGTGTTGCGCAGTGGTCAGCTGGATGTGGGCATGGACTTCTGGGGAAACCGATTCTCCGGCGGTGACGACAGTTTCGACGTGCTCGAGCTGCGTGCGGCCGAGACCCTGAGGCCCTCGACGGCCGTCCCGGAATACCTTGCTCCGCAATCTCTTCCGAACCCTGAGGACTCGGTGACCGAACGGCGGTTCGAGCTCGCCGGTACGGCGATCAACGGAAGCGCGATGGCCATGGACCGGATCGACACCGTCGTCACCCGGGGCACCACCGAGACGTGGGTGGTGGCCAATGCCGACGGTCAGGCCCACAACTTCCACGTTCACGACGTGCAATTCCGGATCACCGAGTACAACGGCGGCCCACCACCGCCCGAACTGGCCGGCGCCAAGGACACCGTGTTCCTGCCGCCGAACACGACGGCGCGGCTGGTACTGCGGTTCGACGGGCCCGCCGATCCGGACACGCCGTACATGTACCACTGCCACCTGCTGTGGCACGAGGACCAGGGAATGATGGGCCAGTTCGTGGTCGTCGAGTCTGGTCAGACTCCCGCGACACTCCCGGGTCACGAGCACTGACCCTTGCCGCGCTGCCGGTACGGAGTTAAATTCATCAGGTAGTGAATTCAACGCTTGATGAATTGAGGCGACCATGTCGCGCACCGCATCATCACCCGCCGTCGAGGTGGTAGGTCTGACCGTCCGCCGAGGGAAACGCGCTGTGCTCCAAGGACTGGATCTACGGATCGAGCCGGGAACCATCACCGGGCTGCTCGGGCCGTCCGGATGTGGCAAGACCACTCTGATGCGCAGCATCGTCGGCACCCAGCTGGTGGAATCGGGCACGGTCACCGTCCTGGGCGAAGCCGCGGGTAGCGGCGGGTTGCGACGCCGGGTCGGGTACGTCACCCAGGCGCCGAGCATCTACGCCGATATCAGCGTCCGCGACAATGTCGCCTACTACGCGGCGCTCTACGGGCGCGACCGCAGTGACACCGAATCCGCCCTCGCCGCAGTCGGTTTGACCGATCATGCCGACCAGCTGGGCGACCAGCTCTCCGGTGGGCAGAAGACCCGCGCCTCGCTGGCGTGCGCGCTGGTCGGCAGGCCCGAGCTGCTGGTTCTCGACGAACCGACCGTCGGCCTCGATCCGGTGCTGCGGGTGGAACTGTGGCAGCGATTCCGCGAATTGGCCTCGGCGGGAACGACCTTGCTCGTCTCGAGTCATGTGATGGACGAGGCCGAACACTGTGACCGGCTGCTGCTGATGCGCGACGGCGAGCTCCTCGCCCAGCTCAGCCCCGCCGAACTCCGGGAACGCACCGGCGAACAGAATCTCGAAACGGCGTTCCTCGCCCTCATCACGAAGGAAACGCGGGCATGAGCACTCCCTATACCGCGACCACCGGCCGGATCCTGCGGCAGCTGCGCAACGATCACCGCACCGTCGCCATGATTCTCGTCGTCCCGGCACTACTGATGACGCTGCTGTACTTCATCTATCAGGACACACCACAGGCGCCACACGCACCGCTGACCCTGTTCGACCGGGTGGGCATCACCATGCTCGGCATCCTGCCGTTCATCGTGATGTTCCTGATCACCGCTATCGCCATGCAGCGCGAACGCACCTCGGGCACCCTGGAACGGCTGCTCACCACTCCCCTGCGCAAACTGGATCTGCTCGCCGGATACGGCACCGCGTTCTCGCTGGCCGCCGCCGCGCAAGCCGCCGTGGCATGTGTTGTGGCCTTCTGGCTGCTCGATCTAGAGGCGGCGGGCAGTCCGGGGTGGGTGATGCTGATCGCCGTGGTCGACGCGGTGTGCGGGGTGGCGCTCGGCCTGCTCGCCAGCGCGTTCGCGCGCACCGAATTCCAGGCGGTGCAGTTCATGCCGGTGATCGTCGCGCCGCAGATCTTCCTGTGCGGCTTGCTCGTTCCGCGTGATCGGCTGCCCGGCTGGCTGGAGGCGATCAGCGATGTCCTGCCGTTGAGTTACGCGGTCGACGCGCTCCAAGAGGTGTCGATCAATGCCGAACCCACCGCGACGATGTGGCGCGATATCGCCGTCGTTGCCGGGTTCGCGATTGTGGCACTGTGTCTTGGCGCTGCGACACTGCGCAGACGCACGCCGTAGCGGAGCACGGCGCGGAGCGGGTCCGCGTGTCGGTCGGTGGAGGAGTCCTGGAATGAGCGCGAAGAGATCGCCTGGCACACGGTCGGGGCGACGGCCGGGCAATGTCGACACCCGGGCGGCGATCCTGGACGCCGCCCGTGCGCGCTTCGCCGAAGCCGGGTTCGACAAGACCTCGATCCGCGCGGTTGCCGCCGCCGCGCAGGTCGACCCCGCCCTCGTGCACCACTATTTCGGCACCAAGCAGCAGTTGTTCGCGGCCGTCGTCGAGTTCCCGGTCGACCCGGAAGCCACCCTCACCATTGTGGATTCGGCGCCGCTGGACGAGCTCGGTGCGGCGATCGTGCGCGCGGTGGTGGGGATATGGGACTCGCCCGCCGGGCCAGGCATCGTCGCCATGGTGCGCAGCATGCTCACCGGCGACGCGGACATGACGCGTACATTCCTGCTGAAGGTGGTGCTGGAACGGGTGCGCGTCCGAATCGCGCGACCGGACGACGACGGTCAGGCCCGTGTGTCACTGGCGGCGGCCCAGATGATGGGCGTCCTGGTCGCGCGCAAAGTGATCTGTGTGGAGCCGCTCGCCTCGATGCCGCTCGACGCGGTCGTCGCGGCGGTCGGGCCGAGTATGCAGCGGTACCTGACGGGCCGGATCGAGGCCGCTGGGCCGAACTGAACCGGCTCAGGATTCGGCGAGGAAGAATTCGTGTTCGGCGTCGGTGACGTCGCGAGCCTCGTCGATCAGCAGCACCGGGATGCCGTTGTCGATCGGGTAGGCGCGGCGCAGGCGGGGGTTGTAGAGCACGCTGGCACCGGCTTCGGTGCGCACCAGCTGCAGCGGGCCCTTGTCCTGGGGGCAGGCCAGCAGGCCGAGCAGGGTTGCGTCGATGGTGGATTCGTGCGCCATGTGCCTAACCTACCGCGCTCGCCGGAACGAGATGTAGCGGTGTCCGAAGAAGCTGAGCACCGCGACCAGACCCATCACCACCACCGACGCCGGCTCGGCGGGAAACCCGAACGCCTTCACCGCGAGTTCCACGAGCACCACGTTCAGCACGAGCCCGCCCGCGTTCACGCCACAGAAGGCGACGAAGTCACGCAGGAGTCTGCCGCTGACCCGGAATACCAGGGTCCGATGCAGGACGAACGCCACCACCGTGCTCACCGCGTACGCCGCGACGACGGACAGGCCGGGGCGGTCGTCGCCGAGTACCTGCAGCCAGCACACGACGAGCACCATGCCGAGCAGCGTGTTGAACCCGCCGACGATCGCGAACGCCAGTTCCTGGCGCTTGACGATCCGCAGCAGTGGGCCCGGCGTGGCGAGCACGCCGTCGGCGGGGACCGCCTCGGTGGTCATCGCAGCGCGTCCGCGAGTTCGGCGTCGCCGTCGGGGATGGTTTCCGCGGCGGGCGCTTCCTGTTCGGGCTTGCGGCCGCGCACGTACAGCCACTGGAAGAACGCGAGCCCGAGCAGGCCGAGGCCGATCGCGGCGCCGCCGATCTTCCAGCCCGGCGGACGCCAGGTCAGTTCGAGTTCGGCATCGGTTGTTCCGGCGGGGATGTCGACGGCGACGAAGCTCTTGGCGACCACCTTGAACGGAATGTCCTTGCCGTCGAGACTCACCCGGTAGCCCGGCCAGCCCAGCCGCGCGAAGACCACCCGCCCACCGTTTTCCGAGCTCACCCGCACCTTGCTGGTGGTGTCGCTCTCGGAGGTGGAGACGGCGGTCGCGTTCTCGACGGCCGAGATGCGGCCGTTGCGGGTGGAGATCAGGCCGTCCTCGCGTTCGAGCACCGCGATGTACTTCTCGTGGCCGGGGTAGTCGACCCACTTCCAGCCCGTCGGGGCCGGTTGGGCGGCGGCGTCCGGGTAGAGGGCGCGGTGCAGGACCACCCGGTCGATGTTCATCAGGTCGACCACGGTCTTGCCCGTCGACGGCTCGACGGCGAACGCGCGCCGGTAGGCGTCGGGGCAGACGCTGGTGTCCCAGCGCATGCAGAGCATGTCGCCGAACCAATAGTGCCCGTTCGGGGTGTAGCCGCTGACGTAGGTGCGTTCGATGTCCTTGGCGTAGTTGCCGAACACCAGCGAACCGTAGGCGCCGTCGAGGGAGCGCTCCCCCGGCGGGATCAGGGCACGGTCACCGAGTTGCAGCGTGGTGCCCGCGAATTCGGGGAACGCGGCGCGGGCGGCGGCCCGGTCGCTCGGCAGGTTCCAGCTCATGGGTGTCGGCTGGGCGCGTTCGACCTGGATGTAGGCGATGGGGAACACCGCGATGATCGCGAGGGCGACCGCGGCGGTCGTGCTCTTCTGCACCGCCAGCCACACCACGGCCGCACCGAGCGCCGCGAGCGCGAGCGCGGCGATGACGTGGGCGATCCAGTTGTGCGGGTCGGCCGAGAACGACCGCACCCACAGCAGTCCGATCAGCACAGCCGCCGCGATGCCTCGCGCCCGCCAGTCCTTGAAGGTCGCGAACCGGCCGAGCAGCACACAGACCAGCAGCAACAGACCGAGCGCGACCATCGGCAGCACCCGGGCCGGCCAGCGCAGCGGGCCGATGGTGCCTGGACCCGCGGTCCACATCAGTGCGGCGATCGCGAACACGGCGATGCCGGTGAGCTCGCGCCACGCACCGCGCGCCCGGTTCCAGTCCACGAACGCCAGTGCCGGAACGAGGAACCAGGCGATGTAGACCACCGGCATCGGCTGCACGTAGCCCCACCAGGAGGTGAACGCGGGCAGCGTGGTGGGCAGGCTCGCGTTCAGCGACTCCGACCACGGCACGGTGAGGAACTGGTCGTTGTTGATCTGGGCGGTTCCGCGCCAGGTGACCTTCGCCGACAGCATGCTCGGCAGGTAGGTGGCCAGCCCGGCCAGCGCGGCGAGGCCGGAGACGAACAGCAGCCGCAGCGTCGGCCGCCAGGTCCGCTGGTAGACGAGTTCGCCGATGGCGACCGCGCCGATCATCAGCCCGGCCTCGACCGCCGGGAAGATGTACTGCACCGAAATCGCCAGGTACAGATACACGAAAACGGGAATCGGGCCGCTGTTTCCGCGCGCGTAGCGCACACCCGAAGCCCACGCGTGCACCATCCAGGCGGTGCCGGTGAACGCCGTCATCCAGCTGGCCTCGTCGAAGAACAGCAGCCAGCCCGTGAACGGGATCGACACACCGGCCAGCGCCGCCCACTGCACGCGCGAGCCGTAGGCCAGGCAGATCCGGTAGACGCCGAGCCCGAGGATGATCGCGAAGATCAGCTTCACCACGGTCGCGTAGAGCACGAGGTTGTCCACCGAGGGCGCGATCAGATCGATCAGCAGCTGCGGCGGATTCAGCAGGCCCGCTTCTTCGATGGCGTAGTTGCCCGCCATCCAGTGCTCGGGGACCATCACCGGCAGATCGCCGTCGCGCAGCCGGTTGCCGAGCATCACCCACAGCGGCACGTACTGCGATTCGGTGTCGTCGGTGTAGAAGTGCCGGACGTTGGCGAGTAGCACCGCGCCATAGCCCGCGATCACGCCGAGGGCGGTGATCAAGCCCCAGATGTAGACCGAACGTCGGGACGGGTTTCTACTTTCCACCACGAGCACCAGACCCTACAGGCATCCCCGCGTGACAGCTCCTCGCACAGCCCGATCCGGCACCGCCGACCCGTCACCGTGCGGTGTTAGAGTGCCCACACCCCTCGCCTGCCAAGACACCGAAAGTCGACCCATGCCGCTTCCCACCGCACATTCGTCCCGGTCCGGCGCTGTGCCACGCGCGGGCGCCGCCGAGCGCAACGGTTCGCATCCGGTGCATTCGGTGTCGGTGGTCGTCCCCGTCTACCGGGGCGAGGACACGATCGCCGCGCTGGTCGCCGAATTGGACGGGCTCACCGGGCCGAGCACGACCCCATCGGGTGCGCGGTTCGCGGTGGAAGAGATCATCCTCGTCCACGACAACGGGCCGGATCGCTCCGATGTGGTGCTGCAGGAAATGGAGGGCTCCTACCCGCAGGTGCGCGCGGTGTGGTTGAGCCGCAACTTCGGTCAGGACGCGGCGACCATCGCGGGCATGGCGGCAGCGCGCGGCGACTGGATCGTCACGATGGACGAGGACGGCCAGCACGACCCGGCCTTCATCGCCGACTTCCTCGACGCGGCACTGGCCTCGCGCGCGGATCTCGTCTACTCCAAGCCGTCCAACACCCGCCCGCACGGCTTCCTGCGCAACCTCACCTCACGCGGCGCGAAGATCGTGCTGGCCACCGTGTTCGCTTTCCCTGATTCCACCCGGTTCGAGAGCTTCCGGCTGATCCGCGGCGATATCGGCCGTCAGCTGGCCGAGGTCGCCGCCAACGGCGTCTACCTGGACGTGGCGCTCACCTGGGTTGTCGGCAATACGGTCTCGGTGCCGGTGGTGTTGCGCGCCGAGGGGCGCGACGAGTCCGGCTACAACTACCGTCGCCTGTTCTCGCTGTTCTGGAAGATGGTGCTGTGCAGCGGAACTCGCGGCCTGCGCCTGGTGAGCATGCTCGGTGTGAGCCTGGCGCTCGCCGGTGTCGCGATGGCCGCGTTCATCGTGGTGCAGGCGCTCACCCAGGACAATCACGACCCCGAGGGCTGGGCGTCGATCATCGTCGTACTGCTGCTGTGCTCGGGCGCCACCCTGTTCTCGCTCGGCCTGATCGCGGAGTATCTCGGTGTGGCCCTGCACATCCTGGTCGGTAAGCCGCTGTACCTGACCGTGCAGACCCCGACACCGCGCCCGGATACGATGCACGCGCCGGTCTCCAACCATCGAGTCGACGTCGCGGTGCCGGCAGCCGTGACGGACAAGGACCTCCGCGAGTGAACGACCGCATCATCTTCAGCAGGCCGTTCCGTGCCGCCGCCGAGCGCGCCAACCTGTCGGCCGTCCTGGATTCCGATCACAGCCACGGCGACGGTCAGTTCACCAAGTCGGCGACGGCCAAGATCAAGGCCATCACCGGCGCCGAGCACGCGCTGCTCACCACCTCCTGCACGCACGCGCTCGAGCTCGGCGCGCTGCTGCTCGAACTCGGCCCCGACGACGAAGTGATCGTGCCGAGTTTCGCGTTCACCTCGGCCGCCACCGCGATGGCGCTGCGCGGGTCGACCTGTGTGTTCGTCGATATCGACGACGCGACCGGCAATATCGACCCCGCCGCGGCAGCCGAGGCGATCACCGAGCGCACCAAGGCGATCGTGGTGATGCACTACGGCGGTGTCGCCGCCGACATGGAACCGCTGCTGGCACTGGCCGCGCAGCACGGTGTGGCGATCATCGAGGACAACGCGCACGGCCTCGGCGGCACCTGGCGCGGCAGGCAACTCGGCACCATCGGCACGGTGGGCACCCAGAGTTTCCACGACACCAAGAACGTACATTGCGGTGAGGGTGGCGCACTGCTGCTGTCGGACGAGATCCTGATGGGTCGCGCCGAGATCATGCGCGAGAAAGGCACCGACCGGGCCCGTTTCCTGCGCGGGCAAGTCGACAAGTACTCCTGGCAGGACATCGGTTCCAGCTACCTGCCCAGCGAACTCAATGCGGCGGTCCTCGACGCACAGCTGGCCGAGTTCGACACCATCCAGGCCGCTCGTCACCGGGTGTGGGACACCTACGCGGCCGCGCTGCCCGACTGGGCCGCCGCCAACGACGTGCGCCCGATGACGGTGCCCACCGACCGTGGCCACACCGCGCACCTGTTCTACCTGCGGATGCCGACCGAGGACAGCCGCGACGGGATCATCGCGCACCTCGCCGAGCGCGGCATCGTCGCCCCGTTCCACTACATTCCGCTCGATTCGAGCCCGGCGGGGCTCAAGTACGGGCGCACTCCGGTGCCGTGCACGCGGTCGGCGCAGTTCTCGGCCACCATCGTGCGGTTGCCGTTGTGGCCGATGCTCAGTGAGGCGCAGCTCGGTCGCGTCGTCGACGCGGTCACCGAGTACCGCGTCTAGGTTTCGCAGACGACGAAGGCCGCCCGGTTCAGCCGGGCGGCCTTCGTCGTCGATGTGTCAGTTGCCGCCGAACAGTTCCGCCGCGGCCGCGTCGGTGAGCACCTCGTAGGTGTCGGTCTCGCGGTTGTAGATCCAGGTGCCGGGGCCGGCCTTCGGATATCCGAACGCCTGGACCGCCGACGCCGACGGCCGGAAGCTCGTGCTGCGCGGGATCTCCTCGACCACATAGACCAGGTCGGGGCGCTGACTGCGGTCGAGCGCGCGCATCGCCTCGGTGACATCGCCCGGTTCGATCCGGAACCCGTCGCGCACGCTCAGCGCGGCCGCGGCCAGAGTTCCCGACGGGGTCGGCAGGGCGAAGGCCACCTCGAGGTCGACCGGGGTGATGTCGTTGAGCACGTCGACGATCGGCTGGGTGAACACCGGGCCCCGGGCGGTGCGGATCACCGTGTCGCGGCGGTCGACGAGCCAGTAGTCGCCGTCGCCGTCACGGCGGAACAGATTCTCCGTCGGCCACCAGGCATCGCCCGCGCGGAACACCCCGCGCAGCCCGCCATCGGAGATGTCGCCGCCGTCGACGGCCTTGCCGAGCAGCAGGCCGGGCTCGTTGTCGGCGCAGCGCCGGGCGAAACCGTCGTCGCCGACGAGGATCTGCTCGCTGACCGGGTCGTAGGCCACCAGTTCCACCGTCGCGGTGCCGGGAACCGGCCTGCCCTTGGCGCCGATCTTGGCGCCGGTGACATTGGCGAGCACCACGTCACCGTCGATGGAGGCGTAGAACTCGAGCACCCGCGCCGGCGGGAATTGCTCGATGGTCCTTCGCCACAGCCCCTTCGGCATACCGGAGCCGATGAACAACCGGATCGGATGGTTGTACCCGGCCGGGAAGACCTGCGCGTCGAGCAGATCGCGCAGCATGGTCCAGGTGTAGGTGACGACGGTGACGCCGTAGCGGTGCACCTCCTCGGCGAACCGGCCCGGATCCATGTCCATCGGCCTGGCCAGCGCGATGCGGCTGCCGCCTGCGATAGCGCCACCGAGACTCACCAGCAGCCCGGACGAATGATGCAGTGGTGCAAGGCAGTACACGGTGTCGCGACGGTCCAGGTCCGCGGCGCTCGCGGTGCCGAAGGCGGACAGGGCCCAGCGGTGGTTGGTGATGTACTTCGCCTCGAGGCGATCGCCGGTGCCGAGCACCAGCACGAAGGCCAGTTCGCGGGCGAGGCCGGGGTTGGGCCGGTACCACGCGGGGACACGAACCGTGTCGGGGTCGATCTGTTCGAGGTCGATCACCCGGTCGCTCGTCGGCACGGCGAGCCGGCGCTGGTCTCCGCCACCGAGCACGAGCACCCGGGCGTTCGTCCCGGCGGCGGCGCGCAGGTTCTCCGGGTCGGTGACGAGCGTCTTCACGCCGGTGAGTTCGATGGCCCGATCGAGTTCGGCGCCGGGGGCGAGCAGCACGGCGACGGCACCGAGCCGCGAGAGCGCGGCCACCGAGGCCAGCGCGCTCGGACGGGTCTCCATCACGATGCCCACCCGCATGGCGGGCCGGATACCGACCGAGATCAGGCCGCGCACCACATTGTCGACCCGCTGCTCGACGGCGGCATTGGTGTGCACGCGGTCGTCGAACAGGACCAGGTCCTTCTGGGGCGCACGCCTGGCGTGTTCGCTGAGCAGTTTGCCGAGGGAGATGCGGGTGTGCGGCTGGATCATGCCCAGGCGGGTCAGGCGCGGCAGTGCGCGCGCCGCCTCGCCCGCCATCTCGATGGAGCCGCGGATCGTGCTGCCCGCGACGCCTTCCAGCGCCTTGCCGACCCCGGCGCCCGCCTCGGCGAGGCTGGCGGCGGTGTGCACCATGCGGGTGGCCGCCGTACGCGGGGCGTTGCCCGGCACGTGTTCCTGCATGGGGGCGATGGTCTCGGGCAGCGGACCGTGGCCGTCCATCCAGGCGATCCAGTCGCGCACCATCGGCCAGGTGTGGTTGGTGGCGGTCGAACCGGCGACCAGGCCGAAATGACCCGCGACGAGGCTGGCCTCGTACACCTCCGCGTGCGGCGCCGCGCGCACGATGCCGCGGACGGCGGCAGGCTGGCCGATGTCGTCGACCTCGCCGACGAAGGCGAGGATGGGGCACTTCAGCTCCGCGAGCGACACGGGATGATCGCGAATCACGAAGCCGCCGAGCATCATCCGGTTGTGCGCGACGAACTGCTTGAGCAGGTCGGCGACCGCGGGCCCCGCGTATCCGACCCAGCCGTCGCTGTTGAGGAAGCGGCGCTGACGTTCCTTGGGCAGCAGCGCCTCCCGGTCGTGCAGCTGCAGCAGGAAG
The DNA here is from genome assembly GCF_020216065.1 of Nocardia rosealba. Classification (GTDB taxonomy): domain Bacteria; phylum Actinomycetota; class Actinomycetes; order Mycobacteriales; family Mycobacteriaceae; genus Nocardia; species Nocardia rosealba. The sequence continues at coordinate 32,489 of NZ_JAIWNA010000012.1, read as the reverse complement.
TCGATGCGCGACTTGGCCGTCTTCACCGGGTCGAGCATCTGGAAGCCGAAGCGCACCATCGATTCGGTGATCGGCAGCCGGTGCATCACGTGGTCGGCCAGGAAGTCGGCCACCTCCGACACCAGGCCGTAGGGCAGGCCGAACGGCATGCCCGCCACGATGTCGACGGGGCTGCCGAAGGTGACGATGGAGGCGACGCCCTTGCCGTAGCGGTAGGCGGTGGTCTGGTAGGCGAACATGCCGCCCTGGGAATAGCCCATGAGGTGTACCTGCGCGCCGGTGGCCTCGCACACGGTGTCGATGGCGGAGTTCACGGCCAGCACGTGATCGGCCAGGTCGCGTTCCCAGCCGCCCTCCTCGGTGGCGGGGGAACCGAAATCGATGACCCAGCAGTCGATTCCGCCCGCGTTCAGAATCCCGACGGCACCACCCGCCGCGTTCACGTCCCAGATGTCGGCGTTCACCATGAGCGGCGGAACCAGCAGCGCCACCGGACGGCCCGGCGTCGTGTCATCCGGGAAGTAGTGCCGCAGGCGGTACATGCGCCTGCGTTCGACGACCTCGAAGGGCGAGGACTCGACGTCGTGCGCCAGTCCGCCGAAGCGGATCACCTCCAGCCCGTTCTGCGCGGTAGCCAGCAATCGCTGCACCGACCCGACCACACCTTTTGGACTGATATTCACCGTTCCCACCTGACCCTACCGACTGTGATGCACCTCACACACCCCGATGTGCTCATATGAGCTAACCACACCGGACCTCCATTATGTGTCGGCTGTGACAGGCCGCATGTTGCGGCGTTTCATGTCACACCACGCCGGTCGGTGGCCCCTTCGTCACCGGCGCGGCCGCGGTCCGAAACGAGCGTGTTGCGGAGCCGGAAGTCCAGGTGTTCGACCGGCCGTTCACGGACACCGCCGTGTCCGCAATCGCCTATCGCACAAGGGATCTCCCGGTCAGGACCCGATTTTTCGCGATCGTGCGCGAGCAAGCCGTCCAGCACCTAACATCGTTGTCGTCCGGAACGCTCTGCCGCACATCACTTTTCGTGCAACACGTTTCACACGCCGGGGTCGACCCGCGCAGGACCATTCGCATTCGCTTCACCAACGCCCCAACCTGTCGTCACACGACGACAGGTCGATCGGCCGTACCCGAATCCACTCGAGGTGAGGATGCTATGACCATCGAAATGCCGCTGCCCACAGATAATTCCGTGCGCAAGAGCCTGTCCACCAACGCAGCACAGAAGCTCACCCACACCACCAAATCCGAGCCGCAGATGCAGGGCATCAGTTCGCGCTGGCTCTCGCGCGCACTGCCATGGGTGCAGGTGGCGGGCGGTATCTACCGGGTCAACCGAAGGCTCACCCACACCGTCGGCAACGGGGAGGTCGAATTCGTCGTCGACGGCGCCCGGGCCAGGGTGATCCCGCAGGAATTGCGCGAACTGCCCCCGCTGCGCGAAATCGACGACGACGACCTCTTGCGTCCCCTCGCGGACAGTTTCGTCCAATACGATCTCGACCCCGGAACCGTGCTCGCGGAATTCGGGAATCCGATGGATCAGGTCATTCTCGTCGTCCACGGGAAATTGGCCAGGATCGGTTCGGGTGAATACGGGGAGGCCACCAAACTCGGCCTGCTGTCCGGCGGTGACTATTACGGCGAGGAGATGCTCACCGACCCGTCGGCGATCTGGCCGGACACCGTGAAAACAGTCACCAAGACCACCGTCCTCTGCCTGCCGAGGCAGGAATTCGAGCAGTTCCTCGAGTCGACCCCCGGCCTGGCCCGGATCCGGGCGGATACGTCGACCGCGTCGAGCCGGAACCAGAATTCCAAGGGCGAGGCCGATATCGAGATCGCCTCGGGCCATTCCGGGGAGCCGTTGCTCGAAGGCACCTTCGTCGACTATGACGCCAGTCCGCGCGAGTACGAGCTGAGCCTGGCCCAGAGCGTGCTGCGGATCCACACCAGGGTCGCCGACCTGTTCAACGACCCGATGAACCAGGTCGACCAGCAGCTGCGACTCACCGTCGAGGCGCTCTACGAGCGTCGCGAACACGATCTGGTGAACAATCCCGACTTCGGCCTGCTGCACAATTGTGATCTCAAACAGCGCATCACCACCGAATCCGGCGCACCGTCCCCCGACGACATGGACGAATTGCTCAGCATGCGCCGTGGAACGAAATTCTTCCTCGCCCACCCGAAGGCGATCGCCGCGTTCGGTCGGGAATGTTCGCGCCGTGGCCTGTACCCCGACCCGGTGGAATTCCAGGGTCACCGGGTGCCCGGCTGGCGCGGTGTGCCGATTCTGCCGTGCGGCAAGATCCCGATCAGCGAAACCCAGACCACCTCGATCATGGCGATGCGTATCGGCGAGAAGGACCAGGGCGTGGTCGGCCTGCACCAGACCGGGATTCCCGACGAGTACGAGCCGAGCCTGAACGTGCGGTTCAAGCAGATCGACGATCAGTCGATCATGTCGTACCTGGTGAGCTGCTACTACTCGGCGGCTGTGCTGGTGCCCGACGCGCTCGGTGTGCTCGACGACGTCCTCGTCGCGCGCCGGGCCGACTGAACGGTCGGGCCATGTCCCTGCTCAGCAGAGCCGCCGCTCCCCCGGCGGCCGGCGACCTCGCCGCGACGGTCGTCGCCCTGTTAAACGGTGCGACCGCCCCGGCTGACGTGTTCGCGGGTGCGTCACCGGTCGCCCGGCCCTTCGCGCTCCACTCGAATCACGGCACGGAGCTCATCGGTCGAATCCCCCGGCTCGCGGCATCCACCTCGGTGGCACGGAGCGGCACGTCCGATGTGGTGAACCCGCCCACCGCGCACCGGCTGCGCGGTCCGACCGGGCTCGGCACGTCGGGCCTGCAGGTTTCGCTCCTCGCGCACCGCCCCACCGAGCAACCCGAAAGCAGCGGCAGACGAGACATCCCGGCGCTCTACTGCCCGCCGCCGGAACGCGACGACCCCGCCCTGGCCGAAGCCGTCAATGTCGGCCTGCTCGCCTGGGCCGCCGAGATCGGCCTGTACGAGGGCCGTCTCGACGAACTCGGCAAAGCCGATTTCGGCAGGCTCATCATGCTGGCCCACCCCGACTGCGACGACCCCGATCTGCTGCTCGCCGCGGCGCGCTGCGCTGTCGCCGAATGGTCGGTCGACGACTACTACTGCGAGGAGGACGCCCCTGGCGACACCGCACCCGACGGCACCCCGTCCAGCGCCGCCGCCGAACTCGGGCCACGGCTCGAACTCGCCGCCGCCGCCATGGACCCGGCGCACCTGCCCATGCGCTACGCGCCACGGCTCGAACAGGCCATGCAGGCCGACCCGATCCTGCGCGCGTTCCGCACCTCGTTCGCGCATCTGGCGGGGTACGCGAGCGACGCCCAGCTGGCCAGGCTCCGGACCGAGATCGCGGGCTGGTTCATCGCCCTCGGCGCCGAGGCGGGCTGGCGAGCGGCGGGGCGGATGCCGCCGGTGTGGGAGTACCTGACCAACCGGCAACCGCACAGTTTCCTGCCGTGTATGGCGCCGATCGACGCGGTCGGCCGCTACGAACTCGGCGCACCCGAGTACACCGACCCGGCCGTCCGGCGGGTCGTCACCACCGCGGCACTGGCCGCACAGATGGTCAACGATCTGTATTCGATGGCGCGCGAAGACCTTTCGGGTGGCCGGGAGTTCAACCTGCCGACCGTTCTCGCCGCCGAGGAGGGGTGCAGCCGGGCTGATGCCGTGCTGCGCACCGCCGAGATCCACGACGAACTCATGCACCGCTTCGAACGCGAGGCCGCACCCTTGGCCGCCGCGGGTTCACCGCAATTGCGCCGATTCCTGACGGGCCTGTGGGCCTGGATGGGCGGCAACCGCGCCTGGCACGCCGACAGCCGCCGGTACCACGACGACACCGCATCACGAGAGGACGACCGATGACCATCGCGAACGCCCACACCGACAGCACCGTCCTGCGCACCACCTACCAGCGTTCGGTCGCTGCCTACTGGAACAACAATCCCAACGACGACCGGGTCAACACGAAGCTCGGCGAGGTGGACGGCCTCTACCACCACCACTACGGCATCGGTGAACCCGACTGGTCGGTCATCGAAGGTCCCGAGGACACCCGGCAGGAGCGCCTTGTGCGCGAACTGCACCGCCTCGAGACCGCCCAGGCCGACCTCCTCCTCGACAACCTCGGCGCCATCACCCCCGCCGACCGCCTCCTCGACGGCGGTTCGGGTCGCGGCGGAACCAGCTTCATGGCCGCCGAGCGCTTCGGCTGTTCGGTCGACGGGGTGAGCATCTCCGAGTATCAGGTCGGATTCGCCAACGACCAGGCCGTCGAACGCGGTGTCTCCGATCGGGTGCGCTTCCACTTCCGCAATATGCTCGACACCGGTTTCGACGACGAGTCGGTACGGGCCGTGTGGACCAACGAGACGACCATGTACGTCGATCTGTTCCCCCTTTTCGCGGAGTTCTCCCGCGTGCTGGAACCGGGTGGGCGCTATGTGTGCATCACGGGCTGCTCCAACGATGTCATCGGCGGCCGGTCCGCATCGGTGAGCTGGATCGACGCCCACTACGGCTGCATGATCCATCCGCGCAGCGAGTACTTCCGTGCGCTGTCGGAGAACGGTCTGGTGCCGACCACGGTCATCGATCTGACACCGGACACGATTCCGTACTGGGATCTGCGGACCCATTCGGAACTCGCGACCGGGGTGGAACAGCCGTTTCTCACGGCGTACCGGGAGGGGAGCTTCCAGTATCTGCTGATCGTGGCGGACAAGGTCGCCTGCTGACCGCTGACTGACATGCCCTCGGAGTGCCCGGTAGTCGCCATCGACCACCGGGCACACCCGTCCCCTCCTTGCCATTTTTCTCGACCATCCCTCGGCGAGCTGCATTCGGAACGCAACCCGGATAGATGCGTATATCTACATTTGGCTATGCGAAGAACTTCCTTGGCTAACTCACAGCTTCGCCACAGTCGCAAGCCAGGCCACGGGAGCACTCTCGACAGGGAACGTTTCCGCAGATGGTGAGTGAGGTAGTGATGGTCGAGCTCGAGGTCGACAACGACACGGTGACGGTCCATGTACTCGGTGGGCATCGGCTGCTCGCGCTGCGCCAGCAGGTCGTGATCGACCGTGCCGCCATCACCGAGATCGCCACCGCCGAGGTGGATCTGCGCCCGCCGTGGGTCCGCGCGCCAGGCACCTTCATCCCCGGCGTGATCGCCGCGGGCGTCTACCGGGGCAAGGGCCGGAAAGAGTTCTGGGACACCACTTTCGGTGGGAACGCGGTCCGCATCGACCTGAACGGACCCGACTTCACGCGCCTGGTCGTCGACGTCGACAATCTCGACGCGGTGCTCGACGCCCTGACCGGCGAGCTGGCCGACGCCTGACCTATTCCGACCCGAACGATTCCAGCAACCCGGTATAGAGCTTCGTCGGCGGTGTCGCGAACTCGCCGCTGCCCGACTTGCGCAGTCCGAGTGTGAGCAGCGATTGCACGGTCAACGTGGCCGCCGCGACACCGTCGATCACCGGCACGCCGATCTCCGCACGGATGTGCGCGCAGAGATCCGCCATTCCGGCACAGCCCAGGACGACGGCGTCGGAACCGTCGGCCAGCACCGCCGCCCGGCACGCTTCGGTGACGACCTTGCGTGCATCCGGGTCGGTGTCCAGCGCGAGCACGGGTAGTTCGCACGCGTGCACTCCGTAGCAGAAACGTTGCAGCCCATAGTGTTCGGCCAGATCCACCGCGCGGCCTGTGGTGCGCTGGAGGGTGGTCACGACGCTGAAGCCCCGGCCCAGGTGGCTCGCTGTTCGCATCGCCGCCTCCGCGATCCCGATCACCGGTCCGGTTGCCAGTTCGCGTGCGGCGTCCAGGCCCGGATCACCGAAACAGGCGATGACGTAGCCGTCGACCCCGGCGGCCTCACCTTGCCGAATGGCCGCCAGCAGCCCGGGCACGCTCATCGCCTCGTCGTAGTGGCTTTCGATCGAGACCGGTCCGGTCGCGGAGGTGACCGCGTCGAGCACTGTGCCCGCGCCGACGACAGCCCGGGCGCACTGCTCGATCGTGTCGGTCATCGCCCGGGTGGTATTCGGATTGACGACCCGGATACGCATCAGGCGAGAACCTCCGGCCGGGTCCGGCGCCTGGCGGCGGTGAGCAGGTAGTAAGTGGCGAAACCGAGGCCGCAGCCGATGAACCAGCTGTACTGAGCCGCGGTGTGCATGCCGCGCAAACCATTGGCCAGCACCGGGAACACCGCGACTCCCGCGCCGACCGCGGTGGCGACGATCGCGGCGGGGTGGTAGCCCTTGCGGTAGTAGTAGCTGCCCTGCTCCGACATGGTGAAGAGGTCGTCGACGATCACCTTCTGCTTGCGCACCAGGTAGTAGTCACAGATCAGCACGCCGAACAGCGGTCCGATGAAGGCGCCGAGCACCTCGAGCGTGTAGTGGATCACCTCGGGATTGTTGTAGAGATTCCAGGGCGTGATCAGGATCGAACCGACCGCGGCGATCATCCCGCCCGCGCGCCAGCTGATTCGTTGCGGGCTCACATTGGAGAAGTCGAACGCGGGCGAGATGAAGTTGGCGACGATATTGATGCCGATGGTGGCGATGGTGAAGGTGAGCGCGCCGAGCACGATCGCGAACGTGGAATCGATGCGGGCGACGGTGGCGACCGGATCGGTGATGAGCTCGCCGTAGACGGGCACCGTCAGCGAGGCGGTGATCACCACGAGCAGGGAGAACAGCAGGAAGTTCACCGGCAGGCCCAGTAGGTTGCCGGTCTTCACGGCCGCAAAACTTTTGCCGTAGCGGGAGAAGTCACCGAAGTTGAGCATCGGACCCGAGAAGTAGGACACCACGAGGGCGATCGCGCCGAGCATCACCGGCACCGACGCCCAGCCGGTGTGGGTCACCTCCCCCAGGTTCAGGTCGATGGCACTCCAGCCGGCGCGCGAGATCAGGTAACCGCAGAGCACGAACATCACGACATACACGGCGGGACCACAGAAATCGATGAACTTGCGGATGGATTCCATGCCACGCCAGAACACGCACGCCTGCGCCACCCACAACAGCAGATAGCTGCCCCAGCCCAGCGCCGACAAACCGAGAAAACCGTAGTCGGCGGTGACGGCGTACGGCGCCAGACCCGGAAACAGTTTCACCAGAACCACATCCAGTGCGGCGGAGGCGAGGAAGGTCTGAATTCCGTACCAGGCCACCGCGATCAGTCCGCGAATGATCGCCGGGATATTGGCACCGAGCACTCCGAACGCGCTCCGGCAGATCACCGGATACGGAACACCGGTGACCTGGCTCGGTTTGGCGACCAGATTGCAGAAGAAGTAGACGATGACGATGCCGATCAGCAGGGCGACGAGAACCTGCCAGCTCGCCAGACCGAGTGCGAAAAGGCTTCCCGCGGTGACATATCCGCCGACGCTGTGCACGTCCGACATCCAGAACGCGAAGATGTTGTAGGTGCCCCACGTCTGCTTGCGCAGCGGTGCGAGATCCTCGTTGGTCAATCGTGGATCGTAGGCGGGCGGATCAGTGGCGGGCGCACCGGTGGCGACGGTGATGGTATCGGTCATGGTCGTTCCCATCCGAAGGGTTCAGCTGCTGCGATGACCGTAGGTTTGAGCAGTTGCCCTGCGGTTTCCCGCGAATTTCGCCGCTATTGCGCCGAAGATATATTCTCCGGCGCGAGCAGACCGGTGTCGGTGGGAAGGGTCGCGATCACCGATTCGAGTCGTCGATGGTGCTCTTCGGCCGTGACGAGCAGACGGGCCACATCTCGGGCGAGGAAGGCGTCGAGCATCGCGAGGTGGTCGGTGTGCAGGAGCTCACGGTCGGCGCGGTCGATGTGCACCATCGATTGCACGGGTTCGGTGACATTCCAGGCGGATTCGAGCATCTGCAACAGGCGGAACATGCGCGACGGGCGGGTCAGCGCCACGTGAAAACAGCGTGACTGGCGCTGATACGCCGCCGGGTCGTCGTCGAGGATCGCCTGCTCGAGCAGGTCGTTCACGGCGAGCAGTTCGGCGCGTTCGGCGTCGTCCGCCGACAGCGCGGCCGCGGCGAGCGAGGCCGATTCCAGGGTGTCGCGCACGATGTACATCTCCCGTAGTTCACGCGCCGTCAGCTGCGCGACCTGGTACCCGCGCTGCGGGCGGTGGGTGACCAGCCCCTCCCCGATCAGGGTTTTCAGCGCTTCGCGCACCGGGATGTGACTCACCCCGAACAGTACGGCCACCTCGCGCAGCGGGATCACGGTGCACGGCGGGACGGCACCGTCGAGGATCACGCGGCGCAGTTCGCCCAGGATCACCTGTGGCCTACCGGGTTCGTCCACCACAAGCCTCGCGAGCAGCGCCGATCGTCGTCTCGAGGACATGCGTGCACGCTATGACCCGAGTATTGCGCCCACGCTGCCGGATGTGACGGTCAGGAAAAGATCACCGTACCGACCGGTCCCATGGGTGATTTGGCATGCTCGGATGATGGGAGTTTCGACAGCGCAGTCGGTGGATCGCCGTTTCGTCCGTCTGGTCACCGTGTTCGATCAATTGTTCCGTAAGCCTTCGCACGGGGGTGGCGCGCTGTGCGTGTACCTGCACGGCGAACCGGTGGTCGATGTCTGGGCCGGGTACGCGCGCCCGGGTGTGCCGTGGACGGCGGACTCGGTGGCGCTGGCCTTCTCCACCGGAAAAGGCGTGGCGTCCACGGTGATTCACCAGCTCGCCGAGCGTGGCGAGCTCGACTACGACACCCCGGTCGCCGAATACTGGCCCGAGTTCGCGGCGGCGGGCAAGGGCCGCATCACGGTCCGCGACGTGCTCACCCACCGAGCCGGGCTGCACCGATTGCGCGGCCTGATCTCCGGGCCGATCGACACCTTCCTCGACGACAAGGCGGTCACCGCCGCGCTCGCCGCCGCCACCCCGGACCCGCGTCATCTCGTCACCAGTGGTTACCACGGAATCAGCTACGGGCACCTGGCCGCCGAGCTGGTGCAGCGCGTCACTGGTCGCGAATTCGTCGACGTGGTTCGCACCGAACTCGCCGAACCTCTCGACGCGGAGGAACTCTGGTTCCGCGTGCCCGCCGGGGAACGTCATCGCATCGCCACCACCTTCCCCCGCCTCACCGCCGCAGGCATGGATTGGGAGCGCGGTTCCGACCTGCTCACCCGCACCCGATTCGCGGCGGCGGCCGAAACCACCCCGCGCGGTTTCGCCGACCTCATCGTCGACCCGCGCGTGCACGACGCGGTGATGCCCGGCGTCAACGGTGTCTTCTCCGCCCGGGCTCTGGCCCGCGTCTACGGCGCCCTGGCCAACGGCGGCGAACTCGGCGGCACCCGTATCCTGTCCCCCGACACGATTCGCCGCGCCGCCACCCGGCAGGTCTTCACCCCCGACTATGTGCTCGCCTTCCGCATCCCGTGGGCGATGGGCTACCACGGCGTGCCGATGAAACCCTCACGGGCCGAGCCGATCTCGGCCTTCGGCCACTTCGGTCTCGGCGGCTCCGGCGCCTTCGCCGACCCGGAAACCGGTCTGTCCCTCGCCTTCGTCACCAACCGGCTCGGCGGCAAACTCACGCCCCTCGGCGACGCTCGCCTCACCCGCCTCGGCACCATCGCCCACAACATCGCCAAGGCCGCCCTCCGCGCCTGACCCGGTCAGTCGATCACCACGCTTCGGTGGCGGCATCGCCCGAGTGGCAAACGCCACCAGAGCGTGGTGATCGCGCGTCCAGGTCCGTGGGGAGGCGGCGGCTGGCACGATGGGGCGATGGAGAGCGTTGAGTTCGGGCAGGTGGAGGCCGCGGCGCGGGTGGTGGGGGCGGTGGTGCGGCGGACGCCGGTGGTCGGGTCGCGGGTGCTGTCGGAACGGGCCGGGGTGCCGGTGTGGTTGAAGTGTGAGAATTTGCAGCGAACCGGGTCGTTCAAGCCGCGGGGCGCGTACAACCGGATCGCGAATCTGTCGCCCGCGGAACGGGCTCGCGGGGTGGTGGCGGCGAGCGCGGGCAATCACGCGCAGGGGGTGGCGTGGTCGGCAGCGGAGCTGGGAATCACCTCGACGGTGTTCATGCCGATCGGGGCGTCGTTGCCGAAGCTGGTCGCCACCCGGGCCTACGGGGCGGAAGTGCATCAGGTCGGCGAGACGATCGACGAATCGCTCGTGGCGGCAAAGGAATTCGCGGAGCGAACCGGAGCTACGCTGATCCATCCGTTCGATCATCCCGACATCGTGGCCGGACAGGCGAGTGTCGCTCTGGAAATTCTCGAGCAGGTGCCGGACGTGCGGACCGTGGTGGTTCCGACCGGCGGCGGCGGGTTGCTCGCGGGCGTGGCCATCGCGATGAATCAGCTCGCGCCGCAGGTGGGCGTGATCGGTGTGCAGGCGGCGGAGGCGGCGGCGTGGCCGGATTCGCTGCGGGCAGGCACGCCCATTCGGGCGTCGCGGATGTCGACGATGGCGGACGGGATCGCGGTGGGGATGCCGGGCGCGGTGCCGTTCGGTCATGTGTCGAAACTGGTGTCGCGGATCGTCACCGTCGACGAGGAATCGCTGTCCAAGGCCTTGCTGCTGTGCCTGGAACGGGCCAAACTCATTGTCGAACCGGCGGGTGCGGCGGGGGTCGCCGCCTTACTCGGCCCCGAATTGCGTGACCTGCCGGGGCCGATCGTGGTGATCCTGTCCGGCGGAAACATCGACCCACTGTTGCTCACCCGGGTGATCAATCACGGTCTGAGCGCGGCCGGGCGCTATCTGGCGATGCGCGTGACCATCTCGGACCGACCGGGCGCGTTGTCCGCGCTACTCGGAGTGGTCGGCAAGGCCGGGGCGAGTGTGGTCGACGTCGTCCACTCGAGGACCGGGACGTGGCTCGCGGTCGACGAGGTGGAGGTGTCACTCACCGTGGAGATGCGGGGACCCGCGCACCGCGACGACGTGCTGGACGCACTGCGCGACGCGGGATTCCGGGTCCGCGCCGAGTTGTGAGCCGAGCGGGATTCGCGTCGGCGCCGTCCGATGTCAATGCGCGCCACCGAGTTCCAGTGCCAGCACGCCGAGAATGACCAAGCCGATTCCACCGACCTGCACCAGTGACAGCCGCTCACCCAGGAACAGCACACCGATCAGGGCGATGGCGGCCACCCCGACGGCAGACCAGATCCCGTACGCGACACCGATACCCATCCCCCGCTTCAACACCTGGGACAGGAAGTAGAAGGCCGCACCGTATCCGAGCACGACCACCACCGACGGCGCCGGTTTGGTGAATCCTTCCGACAGTTTCAGCGAAACGGTCGCGGTCACCTCGGATGCGATGGCCAGCGCCAGCAAGAGCAGGGTCATGGCGGCAGACTAACGGGCGCCGTGCTCGACCGGTCAGGGACATCTCCAGCGCATCCGAACCGCGTGAAGGTGCGCGGTCGGCGGCGAACTGTCAGTCGCGCAACCGATCCGAGCCGCCCTCGGGATGTCTGCGCGGCTGGCTGGTCAGTTCAGCCAGGCGCGGGCTTCGTCGGCGTTCTCGCGAACCTCGTCGAGTTGCTCGGCGACGCGGACGCCCGCGGTGCCACCACGCGCGTTGCGGGAGGCGATCGAGCCGGGGACGGTGAGTACTTCGCGCACACCGGCGGTCAACGAGGGGTCGATCGCGGCGAATTCCTCGTCGGTGAGTTCGTCGAGGCCCACACCGCGGGCCTCGGCGGCGCGCACGCACGCACCGGCCGCCTCGTGGGCCACACGGAACGGAACACCTTGGCGCACCATCCATTCCGCGATGTCGGTGGCGAGCGTGAAACCGGCGGGGGCGAGTTCGGCCATGCGGTCGGTGTGGAAGGTGAGGGTGCCGACGAGGCCGGCGATGGCGGGCAGCAGCAGTTCGAGCTGAGCGACCGAGTCGAACAGGGGTTCCTTGTCCTCCTGCAGGTCCCGGTTGTACGCCAGCGGTTGGGCTTTCAAGGTGGCGAGCAGGCCGGTCAGGTTGCCGATCAAACGGCCCGCCTTGCCACGGGTGAGTTCCGAGACGTCGGGGTTCTTCTTCTGCGGCATGATCGACGAGCCGGTGGACCAGGCGTCGGCGAGGGTGACGTAGCCGAATTCCGGTGTGCTCCAGAGGATGATCTCCTCGGCCATGCGGCTCAAGTCGACACCGATCATGGCGAGGACGAACGCAGCCTCCGCGGCGAAGTCACGCGAAGAGGTGGCGTCGATCGAATTGGCCGCCGAGGCAGTGAAATTCAGTTCCGCGGCGATCTGCTCGGGATCGAGACCGAGCGAGGAGCCGGCGAGCGCGCCCGAACCGTAGGGCGAGATCGCGGCACGCTTGTCGAAGTCGCGCAGGCGTTCCAGGTCGCGCAGCAGCGGGTGCGCGTGGGCGAGCAGGTGATGGGCCAGCAGTACGGGCTGGGCGGCCTGCAGGTGAGTCTTGCCCGGCATCACCGCGTCCGGGTGCGCGGCGGCTTGGGCGACGAGCGCGTCGACCACGTCGAGCACACCAGCGGCCACGCGACGCACACCGTCACGCAGCCACATGCGGAACAGGGTGGCCACCTGGTCGTTTCGCGACCGGCCCGCCCGCAGCCTGCCACCGAGCTCGGTACCGACCCGCTCGATCAGCCCCCGCTCCAGCGCGCCGTGCACGTCCTCGTCGGAATCGGCGGGCCCGAATGCCCCCGAGGCCACGTCGGCGGCCAGCGCGTCCAGCCCGGCCAGCATGCCGGACAGATCCTCGTCGGACAGCAGCCCCGCCTTGTGCAGCACCCGGGCGTGCGCCTGCGAGGCGCGGATGTCGTAGGGCGCCAGCGCCCAGTCGAAGTGCGTCGACTTGCTCAGCGCCGCCATCGCCTCGGCGGGCCCGGACGCGAAGCGCCCACCCCAGAGCGCCCCGGTGTTCGTGCTGCCGCCGTCGGTCATCGTCTGCCGTCTCCTGTCCGCCTCCCCGCGACTTTTGCCGGTCGCGGGGAGGTCGCTGGGTTCTACACCGGGCTCACGTCATGGACCACAGCGGTTCTGGGCGTACCCGGTGAGTTACCCATGTTCGCGCGAAATCAGTCGGAGCCTTGAACTACTTCTGGTTGAGGTCTCGCCGTGCCGCGACCTTGGAGGACAGGCCGTGGATCTGGACGAAGCCCTTGGCCAGGGACTGGTCGAAGGTGTCGCCCTCGTCGTAGGTGGCCAGGTTGAAGTCGTAGAGCGACTGCTCGGAGCGGCGGCCGTTGACCACGGCGGAACCGCCGTGCAGCACCATCCGGATGTCGCCGGAGACGTTCTGCTGGGTGTCCTGGACGAACGCGTCGAGTGCACGCTTGAGCGGGGAGTACCACAGGCCGTCGTAGGCCAGCTCGGCCCAGCGCTGCTCGACCTGACGCTTGTACCGGCCCAGCTCGCGCTCGACGGTGACGTTCTCCAGCGCCTGGTGCGCGGTGATCAGCGCGATGGCGCCCGGTGCCTCGTAGATCTCGCGGCTCTTGATGCCGACGAGGCGGTCCTCGACCATGTCGAGGCGGCCCACGCCCTGGCGACCGGCGCGGGTGTTCATCTCCTCGATGGCCTGCAGCACGGTGACCTGGCGGCCGTCGATCGCGACCGGCACACCCTTGTCGAAGGTGATGATGACCTCGTCGGGGGCCTCGAAGTTCACCGTCGGGTCGGCGGTGTAGTCGTAGACGTCCTTGGTCGGCGCGTTCCACAGGTCCTCGAGGAACCCGGTCTCGACCGCGCGGCCCCACACGTTCTGGTCGATCGAGAACGGCGACTTCTTGGTGACGTTGATCGGGAGCTTGTTCTCCTCGGCGAAGGCGATGGCCTTCTCGCGGGTCCAGGCGTAGTCGCGGACCGGGGCGATGACCTCCAGATCGGGCGCGAGCGCGCCGATGCCGACCTCGAAGCGGACCTGGTCGTTGCCCTTGCCGGTGCAGCCGTGCGACACGGTGGTGGCGTTGTGGAACTTGGCGGCCTCGACGAGGTGCTTGACGATCAGCGGGCGGCTGATGGCCGAGACCAGCGGGTACTGGCCCATGTACATGGCGTTGGCCTGGATGGTGGGCAGGCAGTATTCGTCGGCGAACTCGTCGCGCGCGTCGACCACGATGGCCTCCACGGCGCCGCAGTCCAGGGCTCGCTGGCGCACCACGTTCATGTCCTCGCCGCCCTGGCCCAGGTCGATGGCGACGGCCACGACCTCGGAACCGGTCTCCTTCGCGATCCAGCTGATGGCGACGGAGGTGTCAAGCCCACCGGAGTAGGCGAGTACGACGCGATCGGACATGTTTGTTGCGCTCCTTGAACTGGTGTCTGTGGACGGCTCGCGCCGTTGCTGCAAATGATTATGCACGATGATGCAAGCTCATTCATCACCGGGGTGCGACTCCTCGACGGCCGACACCATCTGTGAGACGCTGGTCACAGTAGCTACTCATCCAGTCGGGGTCGAGGAGTAAACATGCAGCAATTACGTGATTTCGCTCAGGCCAACTACGACCTCATCGGGCTCGTCGTCATCGGCGTCGGGAATTTCGCCCTGACCGTCGGCAAGACCCTGTTCGACCTGAGCACCCCCATTCTCCAGGATTTCTTCGCCTGACCCTCGACACCGGAGGCCACCATGGAAGACGCCATCCTGCAATTTCTCATGGAGAACTACGAGCCCGGCGCGGCGGTCGGCCTGCACGTGGGCCGCGTACTGTTCGACCTCAGCTCACCACTGATCCTGGCCGTCCTGAATTTCCTCGCGTCCTGAACGCGGTCGTACCGGCTCGGCGGGCGGTTTGAAGGGTGCGAGATCGGGAAGCACCCTCGCAGGGTAGTGCGCCGTACACGGTGTACGGCACTCTGGGACAGCACTATTCGGCCCGCCAGAAGTGAGGACGAACAAGATGCTTCATTACATCGCGCAGGAATTCTCGACGCTCGGCAACGGTGTGCTCGATGTCGGCCGCGCCGTGGTCGAGCTGGTGCAGGACATCATCGATGTCGCCACACCGGGCCACAACGGTGGTGCGGGCGGCGGGGACTACCCGTTCAACTGATGTTCGCTCGGCGCGGGCTGCGCCGGATGACGCGCCCGCGCCGATAGTGTCCCCGGCATGAGCGACGACGTGCGGCTCAGCGCCGGTACCGCGACAGTCACCATCGCCCCCGACGACGGGGGTGCGATCCACAGCCTCACCGTGGCGGGCACGGAACTGCTGCGCCAGGACCCCGGGACCGGGTGTTTCGTGATGGCGCCATGGGCAGGCCGGCTCGGCTACGGCAAGCTCACCGTGGGTGATCGCACCTACCAGTTGCCGATCGACAATCCGCCGCACAGCATTCACGGCACCGTCCGCGACCGTGCGTGGGAAGTCGTTTCCAGGACAGCGAACGAGGCGATACTTCGTTGCCGGTTGACGGCGCCGTGGCCGTTCGCGGGCACGGTCGTCCAGACCTTCACCCTCACCGAGTCGGGCCTGACCCTGGCGATGCGCATCACCACCGACCACGACCCGTTCCCCGCCCAAGGCGGCTGGCATCCGTGGTTCCTGCGCGACGTCGCCCCCGCGACCGGCCCACTCGAACTCGACTTCCACCCGGCCTGGCAGTACGAACGCGGCCCCGACTACCTCCCGACCGGCCGCCACATCCCACCAACTCCCCCACCGTGGGACGACTGCTTCGCCATGCCCGACGGCGTCCGTGCCCGCCTCACCTGGCCGGGATTCCTCGAGTTCACGATCAGCAGCCCCGTCACCGACGTGGTCGTGTGGACATTGCCGGAGGAATCCCTCTCGGTCGAAGCACAATCCGGACCACCGGACGGCCTGAACACCGAGCCGAGGATGGTCACACCGAGCAACCCTCTCGATGTGCGAGTCGACTGGACCTGGCGGCAGGTGTCGGAAGACTGATCCTCAGGCCAGGCTTTCGATCTTGGCGGCGAGTTCGGCGCCGGTCAGGGGTTCGCGCGCGATGACGGCGATGGTGTCGTCGCCTGCGATGGTGCCGACGATGTAGGGCAGGGCGGCGCGGTCGAGGGCGCTGGCCAGGAAGTGGGCGGCGCCGGGTGGGGTGCGCAGGACGGCGAGGTTGCCGCTGAAATCGGTGGAGACGAGCAGGTCGGCCAGCAGTTTCGACAGGCGGCCGGTGCCGCCGGTGACGCCGCGGACGGGACTGCCGTCCTCGGGGACGATGTAGACCCCGGCGCCGCCGTCGGCGGCCCGCAGCTTCACCGCGCCGAGTTCGTCCAGGTCACGAGACAGGGTGGCCTGGGTGGTCTCGATGCCCTCGGCGGCCAGTAGTGCGGCCAGTTCGGTCTGGCTGCGCACCGAATGCGCCGAGAGCAATTCGACGATGCGTGACTGGCGGCCGGCGCGGGTGCGGGCGATGGCGGGTGTGCCCTTCTCGGGTGCGCTCATCGCCTGCCCTCCGCGTCGGCCCCGGATCGCGGTCTCACGCGGCGGCTTTCGCGAGCAGCCACACCAGCAGCGCCTTCTGGGCGTGCAGCCGGTTCTCGGCTTCGTCCCACACCACGCTGTGCGAACCGTCGAGCACCTCGTCGGTGATCTCCTCGCCACGGTGCGCCGGAAGGCAGTGCAGCACAATCGCTTCCGGGTTTGCGGCGGCCAGCAGTTCGGTGTTGAGCTGGAACGGGCGGAACGGGCCGACGCGATCGAGCCCGTCGTTCTCCTGACCCATCGAGGTCCAGGTGTCGGTGACGAGCACATCGGCGCCGGTGGCACCGCTGACGGGGTCGCCCGTAACCGCCACTGTCGCACCGGTTTCGGCGGCACGCTTGGCGGCGGCCTCCATGATCCAGGGCAGCGGCTCGAAACCGGCGGGCGCGGCGACGGTCACGTTCATCCCCGCCGTGACACCACCGAGCAGCAGCGAGTGCGCCATGTTGTTGGCGCCGTCACCGAAGAAGGTGAGATTGAGCCCGGCCAGCGAACCCTTGCGCTCGGCGATCGTCTGCAGATCGGCGAGGACCTGACACGGGTGGAACTCGTTGGACAGCGCGTTCACCACGGGAACCGTTGCGGTGGCGGTCATTTCGTCCAGCCGTGACTGCTCGAAGGTGCGCCAGACGATGGCGTCGACATAGCGCGACAGCACGCTGCCGGTGTCGCCGAGGGTTTCCTCACGGCCGAGCTGGGTGTCGCGACCGTCGACGACCACGGCGTGCCCGCCGAGCTGGGCGATGCCGAGTTCGAAGGAGAACCGGGTGCGGGTGGAGTTCTTCTCGAAGATCACCCCGACTCCGCGCGGGCCGTCCAGCGGGCGGTGCGCGAAGGGGTTCTTCTTGAGTTCGGCGGCGAGAGCGAGGATTTCGGCCTGTTCGGCCTGGCTCACGTCGTCGTCGCGCAGGAAATGGCGCAGGGTCACTTGGTCGCTCCCTTGGCATCGGCGGCGGCCTTGTCGAGGATCTCGGGCAGGTCGGCGACGAAATTGTCGGCCTGGGTTTCGGTGAGCACCAGGGGCGGTGCCAACCGGATCACGTTGGGCTTGGCGGGATTCAGCAGGTATCCCGCCTCGCGCGCCCGTTCGTCCACGTGGGCGGAGATGTCGTTGCGCAGCACGATGCCGATTAGCAGACCCGCCCCACGCACGTGGTCGATCTCGGGGTGCTCGAGCAGGGCGATGCCGTCGCTGAGCTTCTTGCCGACCCATTCCACATGGCTCAGCAGGTCCTCGGAGTCGATGGTGCGCAGCACGGCCAGAGCCGCCGCGGCACAGACCGGATTGCCCCCGAAGGTGGTGCCGTGCAGGCCGGGAGTGAGCAGTTCGGCCGCCCGTCCCTGCGCCAGCACGGCACCGATCGGGAGGCCACCACCCAGCCCCTTGGCGAGGGTGATCGCGTCGGGCACGATGCCGGCCGCCTGGTGTGCGAAAAATGTTCCGGTGCGGCCGATTCCGGTCTGCACCTCGTCCAGGATCAGCAAAGCCCCTGCCCGCGAGGTGATTTCGCGGGCCTTGGCGAGGTAGTCGAACGGCGGGACGACCACACCGCTCTCCCCCATCATCGGCTCCAGGAACACCGCGGCGGTGTCGGAGTCGACGACGGCTTCCAGGGCGGCGGCGTCACCGTAGGGCACGTGCACGACGCCGGGCGGCATCGGCTCGAACGGCGCCCGCTTCGACGGCTGACCGGTGAGCGCGAGCGCGCCCATGGTCCGCCCGTGGAACGCCTCCTCGGCGGCGACGATCTTGGACCGCCCGGTGAGCCGCGCGATCTTGAACGCGGCCTCGTTGGCCTCGGTGCCGGAGTTGCAGAAGAACGCCTTGCCCTCGCCGTCACCGAAGTGGGCGAGCAGCTTCTCGGCCAGCTCGATCACCGGTTCGCTGACATACAGGTTCGACACGTGGCCGAGGGTGCCGAGCTGCTGGGTGACCGCCTCGAGGATGGCCGGATGCCCGTGGCCGAGGCTGTTGACCGCGATACCACCGAGGAAATCGACGTAGCGTTTGCCGTCGGCGTCGTAGAGCACCGCCCCGGCGCCGCGCACCAGCGCCACCTTGGGGGTGCCGTAGTTGTTCATCATCGCGGCCGACCACCGCTGCTGCAGTTTCGCCACTTCACTCATCTTCGGCCTCCCCCGGGGTCACCATGGTTCCGATTCCTTCTCCGGTGAACAGTTCAAGTAGTACCGAATGCGGGACGCGCCCGTCGATGACGTGGGCACTCGGCACACCGCCGCGCACCGCGCGCAGGCAGGCCTCCATCTTCGGCACCATGCCCGCGTCCAGGCTCGGCAGCAACTCGGCGAGGGCATCGACGTCGATCCGGCTGGTGAGCGAGGAGCGGTCCGGCCAGTCGGTGTAGAGGCCCTCGACATCGGTGAGGACGACGAGCTTCTCGGCGCCGATGCCCTCGGCCAGCGCGGCCGCGGCGGTGTCGGCGTTGATGTTGTGCACTACGCCGTCGGCGTCGGGGGCGATGGTGGAGACCACCGGGATGCGGCCCGCGTCGATCAGGTCGAGCACGGCGCCGGGGTTGACCTCGGTGACATCGCCGACCAGCCCGATATCGGTGGCCACCCCGTCGACGGCGACGGTGCGCCGGGTGGCGGTGAACAGGTGCGCGTCCTCACCGGAGATGCCGACCGCGTACGGCCCGTGCGCGTTGATCAGCCCGACCAGCTCGCGCCCGACCTGACCGAACAGCACCATCCGCACCACATCCATCACTTCGGGGGTGGTGACGCGGAAGCCGCCACGGAATTCGCCTTCCATACCGAGCTTCTTCAGCATGGCATTGATCTGCGGGCCGCCGCCGTGCACGACAACGGGGTGCACGCCGACGGTGCGCAGGAACGCCATGTCGGCGGCGAAGGCGGACTTGAGGTCGTCGTCGATCATGGCGTTGCCGCCGTACTTCACGACGACGATCTTGTCGCGGAACTTCTGCAGCCACGGCAGCGCGTCGGCCAGGACATGCGCCTTGTCGAGAGCCGAAAGGCTGTGCAGGACACCGGCGTTCATGAGCTGTACGCCGAGTTCTCTTCGACGTAGCCGTGCGAGAGGTCGGTGGTGCGCACCATGGCGGTGCCCTCGCCCACGTTGAGCTCGATCAGCACGTCGATATCGGCACCGGACAGGTCGACCTCACGCGCGCCCGGAGCGCCGACACTGTCGACACAGACCGGATTCCCGTTGAACGACACCGCGATCCGATGTGGGTCGAGGGTCACCGGGGCGATGCCGACGGCGGCGAGCACCCGGCCCCAGTTCGGGTCGGAGCCGAACAGCGCGGTCTTGACCAGGTTGTCGCGGGCGACGGCACGGGCGACGGTGAGTGCCTCGTCCTCGGTAGCCGCGCCGGTGACGGTGACTCGTACCCGCTTGGTGACGCCCTCGGCGTCGGCCATGAGCTGAGCGGCCAGGTCGTCGCACACGGTGAACACGGCGGCGTCGAGGTCGTCCTGGGATGGGGCGACGCCGCTCGCACCGTTGGCCAGCAGCAGCACAGTGTCGTTGGTGGAGCAGGAGCCGTCGACGTCGAGCCGGTCGAAGGTGTATTTCGTGGCCTTGCGCAGCGCCTCGTCGAGCTGTTCGGGGGTGGCCACCGCGTCGGTGGTGAGCACGACGAGCATGGTGGCCAGTGAGGGGGCGAGCATGCCCGCGCCCTTGGCCATGCCGCCGACGTTCCACTTGTCCTCGTGGTGGAAGGCCGATTCCTTGGGAACCGTGTCGGTGGTCATGATGGCGTGGGCCGCGTCGGAGCCGCCGGTGAGACCACCGCCCATCTCGTGCACGATCTCGGTGATCGCGGGGACGAGTTTGTCCATCGGCAGCCGGTCACCGATCAGGCCGGTGGAGCAGACCGCGATCTCACCGGCGCCGGTCTCGGTGCCCCAATTGCTCAGTGCCGCAGCGAGTTCCTCGGCGGTCTTGTGAGTGTCCTGGAAACCACCGTGGCCGGTGCAGGCGTTGGCGCCACCGGAATTGAGGATGACCGCGCGCACGTGACCGGACTTCAGCACCTGCTGCGACCACAGCACCGGGGCGGCCTTCACCTGGTTGCGGGTGAACACGCCCGCCGCCGCGTATTCGGGCCCCTCGTTGAGCACCAGCGCGAGGTCGGGTTTGCCGCTGGCCTTGATGCCCGCCGCGATGCCCGCCGCGCGGAAGCCGAGCGGGGCCGTGACGCCCTGGGTGTGGATGAGTTTGCCGTGGTCCGGCGCGTGCGGATCAGGGGTTGTCACGGTGCCACTCCTACGGTGGAAAGTCCTGCGGTCTCGTCGAAACCGACGGCCAGATTCATCGATTGCACCGCGGCGCCCGCGGTGCCCTTGGTCAGATTGTCGATCGCGCCGATCACCACGAGCAGGCCCGCGTCGGCGTCGACGGCGACCTGCAGGGTGATGGCGTTGGAGCCGAGAACCGAACCGGTCTGCGGCAGCATGCCTTCGGGCAGCAGGTGCACGAAAGGTTCGTCGGCGTAAGCCTTTTCATAGACCGCCCGGGCCTCGGCGGCATCCACCTTCACCGGCGCGGTGCAGGTGGCGAGAATGCCGCGTGGCATCGGCGCGAGCACCGGCGTGAAGGACACCGAGACATCCACGCCGCCTGCGGCTTTGAGGTTCTGCGCGATCTCGGGGGTGTGCCGGTGCGCACCCGCCACGCTGTAGGCGCGCACGCTGCCCATCACCTCGGAACCGAGCAGGCCGATGTCGAGTTTGCGGCCCGCGCCGGAGGCGCCGCTCACCGCGACGACGTTCACGGTGGGCTCGATGATGCCCGCCGCGACAGCCGGTGCGAGCGCGACACTGGACACCGTCGGGTAGCAGCCGGGCACCGCGATGCGGCGGGCACCGGCGAGCCGGGCGCGGGCGCCGGGCAGTTCGGGCAGACCGTAGGGCCAGCTGCCCGCGTGGGCGCTGCCGTAGTACTTCTCCCAGGCGGCGGGGTCGGTGAGCCGGAAGTCGGCACCGCAGTCGATGACGACCGTCGATTCGGGCAGTGCCTGGGCGATCGCACCGGACTGGCCGTGCGGCAGGCCGAGGAACACGATGTCGTGCCCGGCCAGGGTTTCGGGGGTGGTTTCCTGCAGGATCCGGTCGGCCAGCGGCAGCAGCTGCGGCTGCAGCGCGCCGAGGGCGGTGCCCGCGTTGGATCCGGCGGTCAGCGCCCCGATCTCGAGGCGCCCGGCTCGGTATTCGGGATGGCCGAGCAGCAGACGCAACACCTCGCCACCGGCGTACCCACTGGCACCGGCAACCGCCACCCGCAATACGGGTCCTCCGGACGTTTCCACCATGTGATGATTATGCACGAGTATGCAAGCTCATTCATGCGCGGGTGTGACCGATTCGGCGGCGCGTGCCCCGATCAGGCGCGCGACCAGCGGGAACACCAGCACCGTCGTGGCGCCCGCGGCCACCAGTATCGAGGCTACCTCGCTACTCAGCAGGCCGGTGCGGGTCGCGACCTGCGTCACCGCGACGATGATCGGCAGACCGGTTGCCGCGTAGAGGGCCAACTGCACCCGCTCACGGCCGGTGGGAAGGTTCAGCCCGTGCGACACGAAACGCTCGCTCAGCCACACCGGCAGACCGCGTGCGATCGCGATGGTGACCACGAACCACACCCACAGCGCCGGGTTACCCGCAACGGCGGACACGTCGATACCCATTCCGGAGACCACGAAGAAGACGGGGATCAGCAGGCCGTAGCCGATGGCCTCGAGCGAGGCGTCCACGTCGGGGTGGCCCGCGGCGATGAGTTTACGCAGGATCATGCCCGCGGCGAAGGCGCCGAGTACCACGTCGAGGTCGAATTCCTCGGCGATCACCATGAGGACGAGGAGTAGCAGCACGACCCCGCGCACCGGGAGCTGCGAGGTGCCGCCGTCGAGCCGGCCGAGCGCCGATCCGAGGTCGGGCATCCGGTCGAGCATGCGCACCGGGATCAGGCCGACGAGCATCGCCGCGACCACGAACATCAGCACGGTGACGAGCGCCGACATGGAGTCGCGGCTGCTCAGCAGCACCGACATCGCGACGATGGGCCCGAGTTCACCCACCGCGCCGTGCGTCATCACCGCGCGACCGAGTGGCGAGTCGGCGATTCCGGCTTGTTTCAGAATCGGCAGGAGCGTGCCGAGCGCGGTGGAGGTGAGCGCGATGGCCACGGCGATGCGGGTGCCCGTCGACCGGTCGGTGGCCAGGGTGACGATCCCGAACGCGAAGACCAGGCACACCAGCCAGACCAGCCAGGCCGTTCGCCCAGACTTCCCCCGCAGCAGCGCCGGGTCGAGTTCGTAGCCCGCCAGCAGGAACAACATCCCGAGCCCGAGCTCGCTGACGAGGTCGACGCCGCCCCCGGTGCCCGCCCACCCGAGCACGTACGGGCCGAGCACCGCACCCGCGACCAGCAGGATCACCACATCGGGCAGATATCCGCGCAGCAGGCGCGACACCACCGGCGCGATCACCGCGACCAGCGCGATCCAGAACAGCGACACGATCGGCGTCGGCCCGTCGGCACCGGCGGAAGCGAGCAGCTCCATGC
Source organism: Nocardia rosealba (assembly GCF_020216065.1). Taxonomy (GTDB): domain Bacteria; phylum Actinomycetota; class Actinomycetes; order Mycobacteriales; family Mycobacteriaceae; genus Nocardia; species Nocardia rosealba. Next base: position 9,421 of record NZ_JAIWNA010000012.1, on the reverse strand, counting down.
GGGTCATCGTGGCACAGCCCACCACCCGATCCCCGGCACCGCCTGTGTCCCCGTGCGACCACGCGAGTCCCGCGCAAGACAGCACGGGGGTGGCACCACCCGGTCAGCCGTCACGGTCCGTGCCGGGCACGGCATCCAGCGACACCGGTGTACTGCACAACTCCTCGGCATCGTTACGCGAGAGGCCAAGTGCGACAAGGATTCCGACGGTCATTTCGTCTACGGTCACGGCACAGTCCCGGTCGGGTTGCCGGAGCAGCAGGCGTCCGAGGCCGAGTAGCGATCCGGTCACCAGTGCCATCGCCAGGTCGGTGTCCTCGACGACGAAACGTCCCGCGCGTGTCGCGGCGGCGATGTCTCGTTCGGCGCGCGGCGCGAGGCCGTGGTCGGATTCGATCAGCGAGGCGGCGGAGTTGATCAGGATCCGGCTGAGGTCGGGCTGCAGCCGAAACAGTCGCCCGACGATACGGAACGACTTGGCGAATATCTCCGCCGGATCGGCGAGGTCGGCCGTCAGTGCGTCGAGGTAGTCGCCGAGCGACTCCAACGCGCTGTCGACCGCCGCGACGAAGAGTTCTTCCCGGCTGGCGAAGTGGTTGTAGAAGGAGCCCATTCCCACGTCCGCGGCCTGCGTGATCTCGAGGATGGGCGCGTTGAGCCTGCCCTCGGCGATAAAGCGTTGCCCGGCCGCGATCAGCGCCGAGCGGGTGCGAGCTTTGCGGCGTTCGAGCCGGTTCGCTGCGGTGGGCATCGTCGTTGGTCACCTTCCGACAGTGGTTCGGCCTGCCGCGATCTTATCCACCATCAAATCTGACGAATTCCTCAGAACCCTTGACTGAACGAATAGTCATAGTTGACGATATCGTCAGAACTAGCGGATGCCGAGGAGGAGGCGAGATGTCGGTAGGCCACAGCGACACACATCGCGGCTTGCATGTCGATCAGGGCGCGCTGCCGGGCGAGCACCCCGGCCGCGCCGGAAACCCGATCGTCAAGGTCGCCGGCCTCGCCTGGCTCGAGTTCGGCAAGCCCGACCTGCTGAGGGCCGAAGCGTTCGCGCTGGCCTTCGGGTTCTCGGTCGCCTACCGCAGCTCGGCGGAGATACACCTGCGCGGCACGCAGGCAGGCACGCCGTGCGTGATCGTCCGTAAGGCAGAGCGCTCTCACTTCACGGGCGCGGCGTTCCAGGCCGCCGAGGAGTCCGACCTGCTCAGGCTCGCCGAGGCGACAGGTCATCAAGTGCGACGGCTACCCGAGAGCCTCGGCGGAACGGGCGTCACCTTGCACGACCCGGGTGGCGGGACCGTCCGGGTCGTGGCGGGCACGCATCAGTTGCCAAAGCTACCGGGGCAGACCGCGCACCCACTCAACGTCGGTGCATCCACCCCACGGATCAACGCGACGCAGCGACCACCGCGGGTGCCTGCCCGTGTCGAGCGGCTCGGCCATGTCGTGGTCTCGCGCACCCGCTTCCTCGAGAACCTGAACTGGTATCTGGAGCATCTCGGCCTGATCGTGAGCGATTTTCTGTACTTCGACGGACAGCGCGCACGCGGGCCGGTGATGGCCTTCATCCGCTGCGACCGCGGGAACACGCCGACTGACCATCACACCCTCGCCATGACGCTCGGCCCCTCGGATCGTTACGTGCATTCGGCGTATCAGGTGTGCGACCTCGACGCGCTCGCGGCCGGTGGCGAGTTCCTGACCGCACGTGGCTATCGGCGGTCCTGGGGAATCGGACGACATATCCAGGGCAGTCAGATCTTCGACTACTGGCGCGATCCCGACGGTTTCCTCGTCGAGCACTTCACCGACGGCGACCTGTTCGACAGCTCACTGGAACCCGGCTGGGCACCGATGACGGCCTCGGGGCTGGCGCAGTGGGGCCCACCGGCGACCAAGGACTTCCTCGGTATCGCACCGAGCCGCAACTCGCTGCGGGAACTGCGTTCCCTCTTCTCTTCGCTCAACCGAGACAACGAATTCGACGCCCAGCGCTTGCGGGGCCTTCTGAAAGTAGCCGGCTCATGAGCATTTCCGTGGTGCGCACCAACGACGCATGGTGGGTACTGACCCCAGACGGCGCTGCCCGAATCGACACCGAGGCTGTGACCACGGGCGAACTGCTGGCCGACCGCGCCGCGATCGAATCGGCACGCCGCGGCACCGACACCACGCCGGTGGAGACCCTGGCGTTGGTCTCCCCGGTGACCGCGCCGTGCCGGGTGGTCGCGCAGATGACCAATTACGTGTCGCACGTGCGGGATTCGGGGATGAACCCGCAGACGGTTCCGCTGACATTTTTCCGCAAATCGTCCGGATCCATCAGCGGTCCGGAGGACGACATCGTCAAACCGCCGCACGTGCGGTTGCTGGACTACGAGATCGAGATCGGGCTCGTCATCGGCGCGCCGCTGCCGGTCGGCACCACACTCGACACGTCGAATATCGGGGGCTTCATCGCCGGTTTGGTCATCACCGACGATGTCTCCGCCCGCGACGTCCAACTGCCCAAAACCCAGTTCTACGAGGGTAAGTCCTATCCCACCTTCACGCCGGTCGGCCCGGTGTTGCTGCTGCTCGAAGCGGGCGAGTTCGACAGATTCGACGAGCTGTGCCTGACATTGCGCGTCAATGGCCGGGTGCGCCAGCACAGCACGGTGGCCGACATGATCTACGGCCCACTCGAAACCCTGCGCGCCCTGACCGGTTTCCAGCGTATGGATCCGGGCGACCTGTTGCTCACCGGTACCCCGGGCGGAACCGCCTTGAAGGCCCCCGCCAAACCCCTCGAGATTCTCGGGTCACTGATCCCGCCCGCGCTCAAGTGGAAGATCTTCTTCGCCAAGCAGGCATCGAACCCGGACTACCTGCACGACGGCGATGTGCTCGAGCTGACCGTCTCGACACCGGACGGCGCGCTCGACCTCGGCGTTCAGCGCACCAGGGTGCGTTATGGGCACTGAGCAAGGCCGGATCGAGCACTACCCGGTCGTGATCGTCGGTGCGGGTCCGACCGGCATGACCGCCGCATTGCTGTTGGCGCGGTACGGCATCGAGTGTCTGATCCTCGATCGCTGGGAGAAGGTGTATCCGCAGCCGCGGGCGGTGCACCTCGACGACGAGGTGTACCGCATTCTCGCCGACCTAGGTCTGGGCGACGCGTTCGCGGGGATCTCCCGGCCCGGCCGCGGCCTTCGGCTGGTCGACTCCGCCATCGCCACGCTCGCCGAGTTCGACCGCGATCCCGCCCGGATGCCACACGGATTCCCGCCGGCCAACATGTTCGACCAGCCGGATCTCGAAGTCCTGCTGCGGTCGCGGCTGGCATCGACGGCGGGCGCCCTAATGCGGGGCGGCTGTGAGGTGCTGGACGTGGCGAACACACCCGAGCACGCCCGTGTGCGATACCTCACTGCAGAAGCCGATGAAACACGCACTGTCACAGCGGATTTCGTGCTCGGTTGCGATGGCGCCAACAGTGTCGTGCGCGCATCGATCGGTGCACGCATGCGCGATCTCGGTCTGGAACAGCGGTGGCTGGTGGTCGACATCGCCACCGACGCCGACCTCGGGCAGTGGGATGGCGTGCACCAGGTGTGCGACCGGGAACGGGCCGCGACGTACATGCGCATCGGCGCCGCCCGCTACCGCTGGGAGTTCCGTCTGCGTGACGACGAGTCCGCGGACCAGTTCGCCACACTCGACGCCATCGAGCCGCTCCTGTCCCCCTGGCTACGCGAGGTGAGCGATCCCCACCTGACGCTGATCCGGTCCGCCGGATACACCTTTCGCGCCCAGGTGGTCGACCGGTGGCGGGACCGCAGGATCTTCCTGCTCGGTGACGCGGCGCATCTCACCCCGCCGTTCATCGGGCAGGGCATGGGCGCGGGTCTGCGCGACGCCCAGAATCTGATCTGGAAGCTGGTCGCCGTCCTCGGCTCGGCACTGCCCGACGCCGCACTCGACTCTTATCGAACCGAGCGTGAACCGCACGTCAGGTCCATGATCGCGCTGGCCGTCGCCGTCGGATGGGCGATGACGTGCGGCGCGACGACCCGCGCCCTGGCCTGCGAGTGGGTGTGGCCCGTGCTCGGCCGGGTTCCCGGCCTCGAAGCCAAGCTGACCGACAGCGCCACACCGCGACTGACCCGGTCGATGTTCGTGGCGCGACGCGCGTTTCGGCCGCTCGACCTGGCCGGATCGCTGTGCCCGAACTGCCTGGTCGAGGGTGGCAGGCGGGTCGACGACATCGCTGCCGGGCGTTTCCTCTTCGTCGCGACCGCCCCGATCTCCCGCGAACAGCGGACCGAACTCGACCGGCGCGGTGCAGCGATATTGGTGGTATCGGCGTCGTCGGAGCTCGGCGAATGGCTGCGCCGTGGACGAGCGAGCGCCGCGATCGTGCGCCCCGATAAAACCGTACTGGCGGCTTCTCGCTCGGCCTCTTCCCTCCATACCCGCGTACCGAGTTGCCCCACCCTGTCGACCGCGCCCGCAGACCCTGGTCGAACCGGCCCGCAGACCGAAGTGCTTCGTAGACCACATCATTCGCAGGCCGGTGAGTCTTCCGCTCGCGCTCGTTCGGCCGGACAGGAGTCGGCATGAAGACAGCGATCGTCACCGGAGCGTCCTCCGGAATCGGGCGGGCCGTGGCCGCCGCCCTGGTCGCGCGCGGCTACCACGTCCTCGGGACGAGCCGTGACAGTTCCACCGTGGCTGATCCCGTGCCTGGGGTGGACTACCGCGATCTGGATCTCACCGATCGTGGCTCGATCGCCCGTTTCGTCGACGCACTCGACAGCACAGCCGTCGACGTGCTGGTCAACAACGCCGGGGAGAGTCAATGTGGACCGCTCGAAGAGCTGCCGATGGACGCCGTGCAGAGGTTGTTCCAGCTCAACGTCTTCGGTGCGGTCGAACTGATCCAGCTGCTGTTGCCGGGGATGCGGGAACGCGGTCGCGGCAAGATCGTCAATATCGGGTCCATGCTCGCGAGCTTCCCGCTCGCCTACCGATCGTCCTATGTCGCGACCAAAGCCGCCCTCAAAGGTTTCGCGACCGCCACGCGCTACGAGTTGAAGCCGTACGGCATCGACATCACCACCGTCGAACCCGGCTCCATCGCGACCGGACTGTCCGGACGCCGCACGAAGTACCTGGGCGACGACTCCCCTTACCGTGCGCGGTTCACCGCGGCGATCGCCGCCCTCGATGCCAAGGAGGCCACGGGGATCTCGGCAGACGAGGTCGCCCGCACCGTGCTCGAAGCTATCGACGCCGAGCACACTTTGCCGCTCTACGCCGTCGGCTCCAATGCGCCTGTCGTGTTCCTGGCTCAGCGGTTGTTGCCACGCCGGGTGATCGAGGCCGCCATGGCCAGGGCGTACGGAGGCAGGACCGCATCGTGAAGCTGCTGCACAACAGACGGTTTCGCCTCCTCCTCACTGCAGCGGCGGTGACAATGATCGCGAGCTGTTCGCTACATGGCGCCGAGCAGGCACGCGATGGCTCGACCCAGATCACTGCGGATTTCGAGAACATCGCGGGGATCTTCGAGGGCAACGACGTGATGGTCCTCGGTATCGCGGTGGGTAAGGTCGGCAGGATCGTGCCCAAGGGCACCTTCGTCGAGGTCCACATGACCATCGAGTCGGGGGTGAAGATCCCCAAGGAGGCGATCGCCGCGATCATCTCCCCCTCGATCGTCACCGACCGCCACATCGAGATCACCCCGCCCTACACCGGTGGGGAGGCACTCGAGTCCGGTGATCACCTGCCCAAGGCGCGCACCAGGACACCGGTCGAGCTGGACACGATGATCAAGACCATCGACCAGTTCGCCGCCGCACTCGAGCCCGAAGAGGGCCAGGAAGGGCTCGGCCCGCTCTCGGGCCGGGTGCTGTACCCGGTACTCAACGGCAACGGCCAGAAGATCCGCGAAACCCTCGATGCCCTGTCCTCGGCCCTGAAGGTCGGTATCGACAACAAGGACGCGATCTCCAACATCATCATCAAGCTCAACGAGCTCACCACGATGCTGGCCGACAACGACCAGTCGGTGCGCGACTTCAGCAACCAGGTCACCCAGATGTCGGGGCTGCTCGCCGAACAGGCTCCGGGCCTGCAGGCCACCCTCGACCAGCTCAACGGGTTCCTGGCCAACACCTCCACGACCTTCGGCGAGCACGCCGACACGTTGTCGGAATCGTTGACCGGAATCACGAACGTCACCAACCAGCTGCGCGCCAACTCCGGCGCGATGATCGAGATCGTCGATATCGCGCCCCTGCTGATGCAGAACATCGACGGCGCGATGGACCCCGAGCGCAAGATCTTCCGCTCACACGCATTGATCGGGACCACGCTCTCCGGCGAGATGGTCAGTCTGTTCTGTGAGCGTGTCCAGATGCATTCCGACGGTTGCCGTTCCGGGAACTCGCATGACCTCGGCCCGGACTACGGGTTCACGGCCGCATTGCTGGGGATCACGAAATAGCCTGGACCGACGCGGCGGTATCGGGTTGTAGGTGCGCGAGGAGGAGTTTGATCAGCAGTACCGGGCCGAACCAGAGCAGGAAGGTGGGCACTGTGAGCATTGTCGTGGTGATCGCGACGCCGAATACTGTGGCGGCGAAGGCGATCGGCACGCGCAGCTGATCAGGCACCGAGAGCACGACGACGGCCGCCGCGAGGACGAGGCTGTAGATGGCCGCCGCGACCCACCAACCGAAACCCGGGACCACCAGCGCCAGCAGGAACGGTTGGCCGTGGACGGCGACGAACGTGAGGTGATGGCGGGTGGTTCGGCCGGGCCGGTGGAACCAGTTTTTGGCCGATGCTGTCGCATTGACCACGGCGCCGCCGAAGAGGTCGAAGCCGATCAGGGCGACCACCGCGACGATCAGCGCGGAGCCGCCTGCGTTTCGCGCGAGCAGCGCAGCCGTCACCCCACCGAAGACCGCGGACGAATAGCACAGGGCTGCTTCGCTTCTCGTCGCTCCCGGCGCGATCAGCCGGTCGGTGATCGTCATCGCCGGATACCTTCCACGCACACTTGCACGAGGGGTTCGGTCAAATCGGTGAGCGCGATGCGGTCGTCGGCCAGCCACTGCACCAGGCACCCTTCGATGGCGCCGACGATCACCGCCGCATGCGCGTCGCCGATGCCCGCCCGCAATTGCCCCTCGGCGTCGGCCGCGCGCAGCAATTCCGCGACGGCCGCCCGGTAGCCCTCGTAGACAGCCGCCATGTCCAACGGCGTCCTGGCCGACCACACGTCCAGCAACACGCGCGCGTAATCCGGGTGGGCCGCCAGCATCGCCACGGTCGACCGGATCAACTGAGCCAGCCGATCCAACGCGGGCCCGGTTCCTGGCGCGGCGAGTTGTTGTTCCGCGCGCGCACGGTATTGGTCGAACGCGGCGGTGAGCAGCTCCTCCCGGCTGCTGACCGCGAGGTAGACACTCCCTTTCGCGACCCCGGCCTCCGCCGCCACATCCTCGATCCGCGATGCGGCGAACCCTTTTCTGGCGAAGACCCGGACGGCCGCCTCCAGAATTTCGGTCCGCCGCGCATCCACATCCACTCGCTTCGGCATGGGCTAATAATGACTGACCAGTCAGCCATAGTCCATAGTCGGTCGGACGCGCGATCACCACGCCGTGGTGGCGGCTCTCGGACAATGCCGCTACCAGCGCGTGGTGATCGGCTGACCAGCGGCGGTCGGTGGCGAGATTCAGCGTTTGGTGACGACTCGTTCGCCCTCGCCGGGTTTCCAGATGGTGATGGCGAGCTGGTCGTCGGCGACTTCGACCGTGGAGGCGCTGGTGAGGTCGGCGATGTAGAAGTGGTCGAATTTCTGGCCGCGGATGTCGAAACCGCTGTCGTCGAAGAGTTTCTGCGCGAAGCGGGCGTGGACGGATTCGTCCTTCAGGTCGGTGACGGTGCCGAAGAGTTTGGCGTCGCCCTCGGTGACGTTGGTGTCGACGGTTGCGGTGTGCAGGCAGAAGCGGGGGTCGCGGGCGAGGTCGTCGAACTTGCGCGTGTCCGGCATGCCCGCCAGCACCAGCATGTCCTCGAAGACCATCGGCTCGATCGGGCTGATCCGTGGCCATCCGTCGGCGCGGAGGGTGCCGAGCATGCACAGATTGCCGGTGGCTCGGTGTCTGCGCAGGAACAGCTCGCAGATGCGCGGCGCTTCCTCGGTGAACTGGCTCCAAGTGGTCATACGCCCACGCTACGACGCAACCTTGACATCCTGTGTCAAGGTTCGCGGCTAGCCTCGGAGTATGCGAGCGAGCAGGCTGGTACAGCTACTGCTCCTGCTGCAAGCCAACGGCGGGGCAACGGCCGGGGAGCTCGCGCGGGAGCTGGAGGTGTCGGTGCGCACGGTGTACCGGGATGTGGAGGCCCTGTCGGCGGCGGGCGTGCCGGTGTACAGCGAACCCGGGCGCGGCGGTGGGGTGCGACTGGTCGACGGATACCGAACCCGGCTCACCGGCCTCACCTCCGACGAGGCCGACGCCGTGTTGCTGGCCGGCCTACCGGGCGCCGCCGCCGACCTCGGCCTCGGCACCGTCCTCGCCACCGCACAGCTGAAAATGCTGGCCGCGCTGCCACCGGAACTGCGCGGCCGGGCCACCCGCATCGCCGAACGCGTCCACATCGATATGCCCGGCTGGTTCCACCGCCCCGACGAAACCCCCACCCTCGCAACCATCGCCGACGCCGTCTGGCACGACCGCCGCCTCGCGATCACCTACCGGCGGGGTGACGACGTCGTCGAACGCACGGTCGACCCATTGGGCCTGGTGATGAAGGCGGGCACCTGGTATCTCGTCGCGCGCGTCCGCTCCGATATCCGCTCCTACCGCGCAAGCCGAATTGACACGGCCGCCCCCACCGGCGAAACATTCGACCGCCCAGCCGATTTCGACCTCGCTGCCCACTGGCAGGCAGCAGCGGTCGACTTCGGGCGGTCCATGCTGAAAGTCAGCGCACAATGCCGGATCGCCACCGAGCACCTCGGCCTCCTGCACCTCATGAACGACCCAGCAGCCGTCCACGCCGCACTGGCCTCCCTCGGCCCCACCGCCCCCGACGGCTGGGCCGACATCACCATCCCCTCCGAATCCTACGAAGTACTGACCCACGCCCTACTCCCCCTGGCCGACCACATCGAAGTCCTCGCTCCACCCGAGTTCCGCGCCCACCTACGGACGATCACCGAGGCCATAGCCGCCCGCTACCGCACCACCTAAATCCGCCATGACCGCACTCCCAGCCCCCACGACCCGACCTCGAGGAGGGTCCGCCGCGAAGCGGCGCAGCGGCCCGGCCGCGCGAACAGCGCTCGAAGCGCATGCGCCGCAGGCGCGAGTCTCGAGCGCTGTTCGCGCGGCCCCGCAGGGGCCGC
>NZ_JAIWNA010000011.1:122036-170706 GCF_020216065.1 Nocardia rosealba | reverse complement strand
CCCCCCCCCCCCCCCCCCCCCCCCCCCCCCCCCCCCCCCCCCCCCCCCCCCCCCCCCCCCCCCCCCCCGGCCCCTCAGGGGCCGCGCTCGAGCGCGCCAGCGCTCCAAAAACACAGCCCAATACCCCCGTAGTGCACAAAACACCGCAGTGGTTCCGCACGGGCGAGAGTGCGGCAGGTACACCTACCAACACCGCCCGAAACAACGACCACTCCCCCAACCCAACCTCACGGCACCCAATCCAAAACCTTTCCCAGCGAACGAAACTGAGCACTGGCCGGAGTCATCCGCAAAGCCGCGTCACGAACCGCGACCAACGGCCGCGCGGACAATTGAGCGACAACCCCGATCGCTCCCGACCGCCGAGCGATCATCTGCGTACGAGGCCGACGCTCGAAGTCATAGCGACTCAACCCATCAGTCGTACCGGCCAACCGCGAAAGAACAACCGCATCCTCGAGCGCCTGACACCCACCCTGCCCGAGGTTCGGCGTCATAGCGTGAGCGGCATCGCCGAGCAGCGCGAGACGACCTGCGGTGAAGGTCGTCAGCGCAGGCAGTTCATAGATATCGTTGTGCAGCACCGTGCTCGGATCGGCAGCCGCGAGCAACGCCGGGATGGGATGATGCCAGCCGGCGAAGCGAGCACGTACCTCAGCGAAACTGCCGCCGACACCTTCCTCCGCGTCGTAGACCGCGAAGCAGTAGATGCGCCCATCGGGCAACGGCGCCATGCCGAAACGCGCACCCCGCCCCCACGTTTCGCCGAATTCGGTCAGTGGCTCGGCAATACCGACCACCGCACGCCACACCGTATACCCGGCATAACGCGGCGCGACCTCCCCGCAGACGGCCCGCCGCACGACGCTGCGAATACCGTCGGCGCCGACAACCAGATCTGCAGTGACCTCGCTCATGTCTCGCCCCGAGCCGGCCGAATGCACGACCGTCCCGTCCAGATCGGCCCGCTCCACCGAAATCCCCGTCTCCACAACCCCTTCCGGCAGAGCCGCCCGGAGAATATCCAGCAACGCAGCCCGATGGATCATCACCGGCGCCCCGAATCGACGCCGCATAGTCGCCACATCGGTCCGCGACAGCCATCTCCCACGCTCGTCCCGAATCCCCGCCGACACATCGTCCAACCCCTGCGCCCGCACCGCCTCGCCGACACCGAGCACGTCCAGCGCCCGCAGAGCATTGGGCCACAGCGAGATTCCCGCCCCGACCTCGGTGTACCGCGTTGCTCGTTCGAGCACCCGCACCGACCAGCCACGTTCGATCAACCCGAGGGCGACCGCCGTCCCCCCGATTCCGCCGCCGACAACAATCGCTGTAGCCATTCCGAACCCTTCGTATCGAGTGACGATCCCTGTCCGGGTACCACTTGCGGACCGGGAGGGGTTTCCACACGACGCCCTTCCCGGTGCGATGCCACCGTACTACAGCTGTAGTGCCTGACACTACGGGTGTAGTGTCCATCACTACGTCCGTAGTATCGAGGTGTGGCAACCAAACGCGAACAGATCCTCGACGCGGCCATCGAGGTATTGGGCACGCGCGGCTCACGTGGCCTTACCCATCGCGCCGTAGACCAAGCCGCCGACCTGCCCACCGGCTCCACGTCGAACTACTTCCGCACCAGGGAAGCGCTGCTGTGCGGAGTGGCCGAACGTCTCGAGCAGCGCGATCACGCCGATTGGAGCACCCTGCACCGCGTTCTCGGGCCGCCCACCGTCGACCACCTCGTCGACGCATTGGCCCGGTTCATCACCCACGCGACGACCGCCGACCGCATCCGCACCCAGGCCCGCCTCGCCCTCTTCGGCGAATCCCAAGCGATGCCGACCGTTGCCGAATCGCTGCGACGCGGGCACGGCCGACTACGCGAGCAGGCGGTCGAGCTCGCCGCTCAGGCGGGCATCGGCCCGGTCGATGCCGGAATCCTCGTCGACTACATGGACGGCGCGGTCATCCATCGCCTCACCGGCGCGGAGCACGGCAAAGACCCCCGCGAGGCGCTCGAACGGCTGACTCGAACCCTCTCGTCGCCTGCCCGAAAGGCGCGCTGACGCACCTCGCGGCCGACGCACCCGGCTACCCGAACAACGCGCCGATGCGTTTCGCCGCATCCTCGCGACTGAACCCGACGCACTCCGGACATTCATCGACGATCGGGTGTGTACAGCGCAGGACGTGGGCGAGGAATTCGATGGTGCGCGTGAGATCACGCACGCGCGCACCGAGTTCGGCCTGCTTGCCCGCGAAGAGTTCGACCCGCTCCGCACGCGACCGAGCCGCGAACAGGTCCTTGATCTCGGCCAGCGAAAGCCCGGCGCGCTGACAGAGCAGCACCAGACGAGCCCGCACCACCAGGTCATCGCTGTAGACCCGCTGACCACCCGGCGCCCGGGGCGGAACGAGCACCCCGACGTCCTCCCAATGACGGAGCACATGGGTGGCGACACCCAGTTCGACGGCGACATCACCGATTCGGCGCGGTCCGGCGGTATCGGTCACGTTCGCCTCTTTACTTCAGGTCCACCTGAAGTTTTAGCGTAGCTCCATGACAACCGAACACAGGGGCGAGCGAGTAGCGACGCCGGATATGTGGCAATGCTGCCGCGCCGCGACGACGGCGATCACCGGGGCTGTACTGCCGCGGCGACCCGATCGCCGATTCCTTTCCGCACTGCGCGACAACGGATTACCGCGTGGCTCGACAACGGTCGAACTGGTCGCCTTGGCGCAGAACGCCCGCAGCGTGCCGACCGCCGCCGTCGTCGAAGGTGTGTTCACTCCGCGCCGGATCGAATCCGCGATGACGGCCTTCGTTGTGCGGCACCCCCGGGCGACCTTCCTCGTCGACCCGGGCATCTGCGTCGACGTGCGGCGCCGGGCGATAGCCGAACTACCGCGGGTGCTGCGGCTCGCGGTGAACCCACCGAGCGATGTGCTCGACATCCGAGAGTCTTTGCAGCGCAACGGAATCGATGCCTACGACATCGACTTCGCGCTGCCCACCCACCTGCACTGGGACCATGTCGCCGGACTGCTCGATCTGCCGGACCTGCCGTTGCGGCTACATCGGCCCGAACACCGGTGGGCGATGACCGGCCCGGTCGCCCCCGTCGGCGGCGTGCGGCAAGCCGTCCGCGATCGCCCGCTCGATTGCTACGAACTCGACGGCCCGCCCGTCCTCACCTTCGCCGCGAGCCACGATCTGTTCGGCGACGGCGCGGTGGTGCTGGTCGATCTGGCCGGGCACACACCGGGCAGCATCGGAATTCTGCTCCGCACCGCACGCGGACCCGTCCTGCTGGCGGGCGACGCGGTCTGGCACAACCTCCAGACCACCGAGCTGCGGCAGAAGTCGGGCTACCCCGGTGCGCTGGCCGACGACGACCGCACCGGGGCCTGGCGAACGATCCATCGCCTGCACGCTGTTCGCGATGCGGTCCGCATCGTCCCCAGCCACGACCACCGGGCCGCCTGCGCATGGACCGAAGGCAGCGCGACCGGGCTGCCCACGCAGGACAGCCCGGTTTCGGCCGAACCGCTACACGATCGAGAACAGCAGCGCCGCGACCGCGAAACTCACCACTGACAACACGGTTTCGAGCACCGTCCACGTCTGCAGTGTCTGTTTCACCGTCATGTTGAAGTACTTCGCGATGATCCAGAAACCGCCGTCGTTCACGTGGCTGAGGATGATCGAGCCCGCGGCGATCGCCATGGCGATCAGGGCGATCGACATCTGCGAGTAGTTCTGCTCGGCGACCAGCGGGGCGACGATGCCGCCGGTGGTGACGATGGCGACCGTGGCCGAACCCTGGGCGATACGCAGGCCGCAGCTGATGAGGTAGGCGAGCACGATGACGGGCAGGCCGGCCGCCGACATCGTGTCGGCCAGGGCGGTGCCGATACCGGTGGCCGAGATGACCTTGCCGAAGAACGCGCCCGCACCGACGACCAGCAGCACCATGCCGACCGGTTTGAGCGATTCGGCCGTGATGACGCTGAGTTCCTGCACGGTGGAGCCACGCCGGATACCGAGCAGGTAGAACGCCACGAGCACGGTGATGAGCAGTGCCACGGCGGGCGTGCCGAAGAAGGTGAGCACCTGCAGCAGGGACGAATCCTTGTCCAGCAGTTGGTATCCGAAGGTGGCGCCGAGGATCAGTACCAGCGGGATGGCGATGATGGCGCCGATCAACGCCACCGAGGGTGGCGCCTTGGTGACCACGCCGGTGGCGACGATGCCGCCTTCCTCGTCGTCGGTGTCGGGTTCGAGCGGAACGAATTCCTCGGGAACCGGTACGAAGACGCGCTTGCCGATATAGGTGCCCCACAGGATGCCCGCCGCGATGAAACCCGGTATGCCGCAGACGAATCCCATCACGATCAACCAGCCGAGACTCACCCCGAGCAGCCCACCGAGCGCGACCGGGCCAGGATGCGGCGGCAGGAACGCGTGCGTCATGGACAGACCGGCCAGCATGGGCATGGCGTAGAGCACCAGCGATCGCCCACCGCGCTTGGCCGCGACGTAGATCAGGGGTGCCAGGACGAAGATACCGATGTCGAAGAACACCGGGATGCCGAAGATGAGACCGAGGATGCCCATCGCGACGGGCGCGCCCTTCTCACCGAACACCCGCAGCAGCTTGTCGGTGAGAACATCGGCACCACCGGATCTTTCGAGGATCGCACCGAGCACGGTGCCGAGCCCGATGATCACCGCGATGTGTCCGAGAATATTGCCGAAGCCGGTCTCGAGCAGCGACTCACCCGCCTTGAGCGGGGTGCCGACGATCTCGGAGACCGGTAGCCCGGCGGCCAGCGCCAATAACAGACCGGTGAGCAGCAGCGCGACGAACGGCTCCAGTTTGATCTTGATAATGGCGATGAGCAGTACGGCGATCGCGAGACCGCACAGCACCAGCAACCCGGGGGTGGTGGTGCGCAACCAGTCGACTGTGGCGCCCATGGACAAACCTCTCAATCCAGCGAATGAACGAAACGTGCGGCCCGCGAGCCGATCTCGGACCAGCGCGAGCTCGCGACGTCCAGGGGCGCGACCACCTCGGTGCCCGCGGTGACGGCGATGGCGCCCGCCTGCAGGTATTCCCGCGCGTTGTGCGCGTTGACGCCGCCGGAGGGAATCAGGAACACGTGCGGGAACGGGCCGAGCAGGTCTTTGAGGTAGGCGGGGCCGAGCGAGCGGGCGGGGAAGATCTTCACCGCTGCCGCACCCAGGTCGACCGCCGCCAGCACCTCCGTGGGTGTGAAAGCCCCCATGATGACCGGAATCTGGTTCGTCACAGCGACTTCGGCGACCTCCGGGCGCACCGCGGGGGTGACGAGGAACTGTGCGCCGACGTCGACGGCCGCCGCCGCCTGGTCGCGGGTGGTGACGGTACCCACGCCGATCACCGCGTCGGCGGCACTGCGCGCCTTCGCGATCGCGTCGAGCACACCGAGGGTGGTGAAGGTGAATTCGACCGCACGCAACCCCGCGCCGGCCAGTGCCTCGGCCAGTGCGACGGGATCGGGGACGGCGGGTGCGCGGACGACGGTGAGCGCCCGGTCGGCCCGGATCACCTCCATCGCCCGTGACGACGAGCTCAGCAGCGGATTCATCGGGTCTCCTCTCGCGTGGCGTCCATCCGCAGGGCACGACCGGCGCGGACCCCGGTCGCGGTGCCGTTCTCCACGGCGAATTCGCCGTTGACCAGCACATGCTGGATACCACGCGCCTGCTGACGTGGCTGCTCGAACGTGGCCGTGTCGTGGATCGTCGCCGGATCGAACACCACCAGGTCGGCGGCGAAACCGGGCCGGATCAGCCCGCGCTCGGCCAGCCGCAACCGGGCGGCGGGACGGCCGGTGAGGTGATGCACGCAGTCCTCGAGACCGAGGACGCCGAGCTCACGGACATAGCGCGACAGGTAGCGCGGGAAGGTGCCCCACGCGCGCGGGTGCGGGCGGGCGCCGACGAGCAAACCGTCGCTGCCGCCCATGTGCCCGGCGTCGACCATGATCGCGCGCACGTTCTCCTCGTGGCCCACGTGCTGCAGGATGGTGGTGGCCAGCTGGTCGCGGACCAGCAGCTCGAAGAACACCTCGACGGGCGCGGTGCCGCGCTCGGCGGCGATCTCGGCGACGGTGCGGCCGACGTGCTCGGCGAGTTCGTCGTTGCCGACACCGCTGATCTGGATGGTCTCCCACTCGACCGTGACACCGTGACACCCGTCGGACCCGTGCACGTCCACATCGGTGGCGATGCGGCTGCGCGCGGCCGGGTCGCCGAGCCGGTCCAGCGCGGCGTCGGGACCGCCCGACATCGCCCAGCTGGGCAGCAATGCCGACAGCGTCGTCGAGCCGGGCAGGTACGGATAGGTGTCGAGGGTGATGTCGCAGCCGTCGGCGCGGGCCTGGGCGATCGTGGCGAGCAATTCCGGTGCGCGACCGCGATTCACGCCGAAGTTCATGGTGGCGTGGGTCAGGTGCAGGGCGCAGCCGGTGGCCTTCGCCAGACCGATCATCTCGGCGTAGGCCTCCAGCGCGCCCGCGCCGTAGGAGCGGGTGTGCGGAGCGTAGAAGCCACCGTAGGAGGCGACGACGGCACACAGGGCGGCGAGTTCACCAGTGTCGGCATACATTCCGGGCGTATAGGTGAGCCCGCTCGACATGCCGACCGCGCCCTCGTCGAGCCCCTGTGCGAGCAGTGCGCACATCCGGTCGATTTCGGCGGTGGTGGCCGCACGCTGGTCGGCGCCCACGACGAGCAGGCGCAGCGTGCCCTGCGGCACCAGGTAGGCCGCGTTGGGCGTGATGCCCTGGTCGAGCCGGTCCAGGTACTGCCCGACGGTGCGCCAGGAGAAGTCGAAATCGGCGGGATTGCCGTTCCAGCCGGCGATCTGCTTGCGCACCAGCGCGAGTGCGGCGTCGTCGATCGGCGCGTAGGACAGCCCGTCCTGCCCGATCACCTCGGTGGTGACGCCCTGGGTGATCTTCGGGATGTGCTCGGGGTGGGTGAGCAGGTACAGATCCGAATGGGCGTGCATATCGATGAAGCCCGGCGCGAGGACCGAGCCCGGCCGCACACCGACCACGCGGGCGTCGGTGTGGATCGAGTCGGCGATCTCGGCGATGCGGCCGTCGTTGACGAGGACGTCACCGTGGGTACGTGGTCCGCCGGTGCCGTCGACGATATCGATGTCACGAAAGAGCAAGGAGGTCATGGTCGTCCGTCAGAAGTAGGTGCGGATGAGGTCGACCACGCGCGGGTGCGCCGTCTCGGCGGTGTCGATCACGGGAATGAGCCGCCATTTGTCGAAGGCGGTACAGGGATGCGAAAGACCCAACCGAACAACACTTCCCACGGGAAGATCCGCGAACGTGGCACCGGGCAGACGCAGGAAGGTGTGCTGGTCGTTGAGCGCGCTCACATGCGCGCCCGACGGGAGTGCCGACCCCCCGACCACGAGTTGCGGTGTCGGCAGGCCCTCGTCGAAGGGGAAATCGCGTTTGCCGCCGTCGAGCAGGGCGAGTTCCGGCTCCGGACGCGAGACGACCCGAGCCCAGCCGTGCATCGCCGAACGCAAGCCGGGGTCGGCGGCGGGGGCGCTCAGCGGGGAGATGCCCGCGTAGAAGCCGTCGTCGTGGACGAGGTACGCCCCGCTACGCAACACCACGGTGGTTGATCCCGGCGCGGTCGGCAGCTGATCCGATCCGAGGCTGGCCAGTTCCTCGACGACCAGTTCGGGATAGGCACTGCCACCCGCCGAGACGACAGCGGGCCCGGAATACAGCTCGCCGAGTTCGATGTGCAGGGAGGCGAGTTCGCGCAGATAGCCACGAACCGCGGTCAGCGCCGCGGGGGTGCGATCGTGGGCGAGCGCGCCTTCGTATCCACCCACGCCCGCCAGCACGAGACGTTCACTGCCCACCAGGGCGTGCGCGACCGCGAGCGCCTCGGCACGGGTCCGCGCACCGGTACGGCCATGCGCGCCACCCAGTTCGACGAGCACGCGGACCGGCGGACCGGGCGCGGTGTCGCGCAGGATCTTGTCCATCAGTTCGACGGTGGCGACGCTGTCGGCCCAGCAGTAGAACTCGAAATTCTCGTCGCGCGCCGACTCCTCGGCCACCCAGGCCAGCCCGATCGGGTCGACCAGCGCGTTGGCGAGCAGGATCCGGCCGACCCCGAAGGAGCGGGCGAGCTGTGCCTGCCAGGCGGTGGCCAGGGTGATCCCCCAGGCGCCTGCCCGCAGCTGTTCGCGCCACAGCTGCGGCGCCATGGTGGTCTTGCCGTGCGGGGCGAGCGCGACACCACCGGCACTGCTCCAGTCGGCCATCAGCGCCCGGTTGGCGTCGAGGGCGGCGCGGTCGAGGGTGAGCAGCGGCGTCTGCCAGTGCGTGAGTTGCGGTGTGCCCGTGAGGTATTCGCGGACCGTGTGTCCCCACGCTGCGGGTGGGCCGCTCTTGATGTGCGGACCGAGCAGCTCGGCGGCCAGCGCGTCGACGACATCGTTGTCGATGGTCACAGCATCCCTTTCCCGGCGGGTACACAGCCGGATCGGACATACCCGGCAGCTATTGCACTATGCGCAACGCAAGTTGCACTGAATGTTTCTGCTCGTTATTGTGCATGCAGACAGCAGTGACCGCAACCATGAAAGGTCCGACGAGGTGACCCACGCAACAAAGGCACAGCCCAGGGCGGTCACCGTCGGCGAGGGATTGGCGGTGCTCGTCGCCGAGCCCGGCCCGCTCGAACGCTCCGGGATGTTCGAACGTTGCGCCGGTGGCGCCGAGGCGAACGTGGCCTCGGTGCTGGCCCAGCTCGGGATATCGGCGGCGTGGCTGTCGCGGGTCGGTGACGACGGGTTCGGGCGCTACCTGACGGCCGAGCTGGCCAGTGCGGGGGTGGACGTGGCAGCGGTCGCGGTCGACCCGATGCGGCCGACCGGCATCTACATCAAGGAACGCGGCGGCGGCTCGCACGCGGCACACGACCTACCCCGGGGCGAGAGCCGTATGCACTACTACCGGTCGGGGTCGGCCGCCAGCGCGCTCTCGCCCGCCGACCTCGACGCACCGCCACTGGCACGAGCCGACCTCGTGCACTTCACCGGCATCACCCCCGCACTGTCCGAGTCGGCGTGCGCGCTCACCCGTGGCCTGCTCGACCGCCCACGACACGGTTCACTGGTCAGCTTCGACCTGAATTACCGTCCGGCCGTGTGGGGTTCACGAATCGGCGAAGCAGCCGACGAACTCGCCGCGCACGTGCGTGGCGCCGATGTCGTGTTCCTCGGCGCCGACGAGGCCACCGAGATCTTCGGTACCGGTGATCCGGCGGCCCTGCGTGGCCTGTTCCCCGAACCCGGGCAGCTGATCGTCAAGAACGACAAGCACACCGCGATCGGTTTCGACGGTGATCACGTGGTGGAAGTTCGCGCACTGAACCTCACCGTCACCGAACGTATCGGCGCCGGTGACGCTTTCGCCGGCGGCTACCTCGCGGCGCTGTTGCACGGCGCCGACCTGCGCACCCGCCTGCGCTACGGGCACCTGTGCGCGGCCGCGACCCTCACCGCCTCGGGCGATTCGGCGAAACTTCCACCGTCCCAGGAACTCCGGCGACTGGCCGCGCTTCCCGACGACGCCTGGACGGGGCTCACCTATCCACCGCGAGCAGATGGGACGATCGGGCCATGAGTCAAAGCGTGTCGCGAGCCCTGTCCATTCTGATCGCGCTCGGCGAGGACTCCCAGTCCCTCGACGAACTGGCGGGTCGGCTCGGGGTGCACAAGTCGACCGTGCTGCGGCTGCTGCAGACCATGCAGGCCGAACGATTCGTGGTCCGCGACGCAGTACACCGTTACTCACTGGGCAGCCGCATGTTCGAATTGGCAAGCCACGCACTGGAAAACCGGGATGTGCGCACGGTCGCCAGGCCGCATCTGAGCGCCCTCGGCACGACCACCGGCCAGACGGTGCACCTGGCCGCCTACGAGTCCGGCGACGCGGTCTACATCGACAAGGTCGATGCCGAACAGTCGGTGCGGATGTACTCGCGCATCGGCAGGCCCGCTCCCCTGCATTGCACGGCCGTCGGCAAGGTTCTCGTCGCCGCGCTGCCTCGACCCGAATGGGCCACGGTGGCAGCACGTTTGGACTACCACCCGTTCACCCCACGCACCCTGCGTACGCCGGAGCGATATCTCGCCGAGCTGGAAAGGGTTGCCGCCCAAGGCTTCGCCGAGGACCACGAGGAACACGAGAGTTTCGTCAACTGCATCGGGGTTCCTGTGCGCGACGGCATCGGCAATGTCGTCGCCGCCGTGTCGGTCTCGGTGCCCGATGTGCTGCTCGATCACGACCAGGTGCTCGCACTGCTGCCCCAGGTGCGTGCGTGCGCCG
Organism: Nocardia rosealba; assembly: GCF_020216065.1. GTDB lineage: Bacteria > Actinomycetota > Actinomycetes > Mycobacteriales > Mycobacteriaceae > Nocardia > Nocardia rosealba. The sequence goes on along the minus strand of NZ_JAIWNA010000011.1, from coordinate 160,272 downwards.
ATGCCATCTCCACCGAACTCGGCTGGGATCCCCGCCGAGCCGTCCCCGCGAGGAAAGGCTGAACCAATGTCCGACAAGATCGCCGTCCGCACCTCCGACGCTCCCGCCCCCGCCCACACCTTCTCCCAGGGCGTGCGCAAGGGACCGTTCGTCCAGGTCTCCGGGCAGGGTCCGGTCGACCCGGAAACCAACGAGTACCTGCACCGGGGTGACGTGGCCGCCCAGACCACCCGCACCCTGATGAACGTGAAGGCCATCATCGACGCGTCCGGCGCCACCTTCGACGACGTGGTGATGTTGCGCGTGTACCTCACCAAGCGCGAGGACTTCGCGATCATGAACGAGGCGTACGGCGAGTTCGTCACCAAGCACACCACCGACGGAGTGCTGCCCTCGCGCACCACCGTGTTCACCGGTTTGCCGCGCGCCGAGATGCTCGTGGAGATCGATGCCGTGGCGATCGTGACCGATTGAGCGACTGCGTTTCCCGCGATGCGAAGGACACCGGAGCGGGGCTCGTGTTGAGATGGGGCGGGCCCCGCCTGGGGCCTGTTCGACCCGTCCTACCCGAGGATCAGCCTATGTTCGTCAAGACCGCCCGTCCGCTCGCCGTCGCCGCGCTCGCCCTGTTCGTCACCGCCACCGGTGCGGGCACCGCCTCGGCCGCCACCGCGACGCCCGTCGTCGGTTCGGTGTCGATCTGCACCGGCATCCCGGTCGGGCCGCTCACCGTCAGCGTCTGCCTGTGACCTAGGCCTGTCGAAGTAGTCGGTGGGGTGGTGCCGCACAGCGGTGCCACCCCACTTGCGTTCCGTCTCATCGTTCCGCGTCGCGAACCAACAGTGCGATCTGCACTCGATTGGCGAGGCCGAGTTTGGTGAACAGATTGCTGGTGTGCGCCTTGACGGTGGCGACGGTGACCTGTAACCGCGCGGCGATCTCCGGGTTGCCGAGCCCGTCCGCGATGGCTCGGGCGGTGTCGAGTTCGCGTTCCGACAGGGCGGCCAGCCGTTTCCGCGCGGCGTCGCGGGAGTCGCTGCGGGCCTCGGCGGAACCAGGCCCGGTCGCCGCGGCGATCACCCGCGCCGTGACCGTGGGAGACAGCACGGGGTTGCCGGCCGCGACGGTGCGCACCGCGTCGGCGATCCGGGCGGGCGGGGTGTCCTTGAGCACGAAGCCGAGTGCTCCGGCGCGGAGTGCACGGAGTACCAGTTCGTCGGAGTCGAAGGTGGTCAGCATGAGCACCGCGGGCGCGGCCGGCTCCGCGCGCAGGGACCGGGTGGTGTCGACGCCGTCGCGGCCGGGCATCCGCACATCCATCAGCACGACGTCGGGTCGATGTTCTCGCACCGCCTCGATCGCGGTGTCACCGTCGGCGGCCTCCGCGACGACGGTCAGATCCGGTTCGCCGTCGATGACGAGTCGTAGCGCCATCCGCACCAACTGGTCGTCGTCGACGATGACGACGCGCACCGGCTCCTGATCACTGTGCACTCATGCTCTTTTCTCGTGGTCGTGCTCCGGCCAGGGAAGTTGCGCGGTGAGAACGTACCCGTTGTCGGAGGTGTGGTGGTGGTCGAGTGTTCCGCCTGCGAGGGTGATGCGTTCGGCGAGGCCGAGGAGCCCGAAGCCCGAGGCCGGTGGCCGGGCGACGGCGGTGGCACCCGCCGAATTCCGGACGCTGACGTGCAGCTCGCCGCCGGGTGTCCCGTCAACCGTGATGCGGACCTCCGCGTCCGGGGCATGCTTGGCCGCATTCGTCAGCCCTTCCTGGATCACCCGGTAGCCCGTCCGCCCCACGGTCTCGGGTGGGGTGTCGGTCACCGTGCTGGCGAGCGTCACGTCCAAGCCCGACGACCGGGCGTCGGCCACGAGTTCCGGGATCCGGTCCAAGGTGGGTTGCGGTGGTTCGGGGCGGTCGGGGTCGGCACGGAGGACGCCGAGGACATCCCGAAGTTCTTCCAGCGCTTGACGGGAACCGTCGGCGATACCTCGGATCAGCATGCGCTTCTCCTCGGCCGAGAGGTCTTCACGGTGGTCGAGGACGCCGGCTTGCATGGCGACCAGCGAGATACGGTGGGCGAGCACATCGTGCATTTCGCGGGCGATCCGGTTGCGTTCGGTGGCCCGTGCCTGGGCCGCCCGGGCACCCTGTTCGCGTTCGGCGCTGTCGGCGCGTTCGCGCAGCGATCGCACTTCGACGCGGCGGGCCTCGATGGCCACGCCGGTGGCCACGGCGATCCCCGCGGTCGAGACCGTCAGTGCGAATTGCAGCCAGACCGGGGCGGGCGGGGTGTCGACCGGGTAGAGACCCTGAGCGAACTGCGCCGCCGTCACATACGCCGCAACGACCACAGCGATCTCGACCGGACGGCGACGGGTGGACAGCGAACACAGTGCAAGCAGCGCGGCACCGGTGGCGAGCGCCGACGCGGCCGAGGCGATCACGACCACCAGGGCGACGGTGAACGGGAACCGGCGCCGCCACGGCAGCACCGCCAGGCAGCCGAGTGCGATCAGCGGATCACCGGTCACCAGCCAGGAACATGTGTCGGCCGTACAACCTGCGGGCAGTACGGCGGCGACGGAGAACCAGAGGGCGGCGCCGATTGCCGCGGCCGCCGTCAGCCGCCAGGTCTGCTGCCATACCCCGAGTCGTGCCGGGCCGTCGGTGTCCACCCGGCCATTATCGCGACGACGACCAGCTTGGAGCACCCACCCAGCGGCTGAGATGTGCTCGACCCGGGGCGAATAGCCGACTCGACTTTCGTCGAACACGCTCGCCGCCGCCGGGGCGATGTGCCTGCGGCGCGGACTCGACAGACTCGGTCATGTACCAGCCGGACACGAGCCCCCGCTGACGGTCTGCTCGTGGTAGGCGCCATTTCGTCGGGGAGTAGCAACAGATGAATCGACACCGGACCCGGAGCTTGCTTGCCGTGCTCGGCCTCACCGGAGCACTGGTCGGGGCGCCCATCGTGGCCGCGCAGCCGACCGAAGACCTCTCAGCGCAGGTGCGCTGGGGCCCATGCCCGGAGGGGGTCGAAGATCCAGCGGCCGGGCCTGCCCAGTTGCAGTGCGCCACCGTGCCGGTGCCCTCGAACTACAGCGAGCCCGAGGGCGCGCACATCGAGATCACGATCTCGCGGCTGGCGAGTAAGAACCCGGACAAGCGACGCGGAGTGTTGTTGCTCAACCCCGGCGGTCCGGGTGGTGCGGGCTTGGACCAGCCCAAGTTCCTTGCTGCTCATGGACTGCCGGCCGATGTGCTGGACAGCTATGACGTGATCGGAATGGATACGCGCGGGGTAGGGCATTCGGCACCGGTGAGCTGCGGGTTCACCGATGATCAGACGTACTTCGGCAATATCCCGCCGTATGCGGTGAACGACGCGGCGGTCACCGAGCGGGCCGTAGTCGCCCAGGGTGTCGCCGAGCAGTGCGCGGCCAACGACACCGAGGGCCGGTTGCGCTACCTGTCGACGGCGAATATGGCCCGTGACCTGGACCGGATCCGGGCAGCACTGGGTGAGGACAAGGCCAGCTTCCTCGGCTACTCCTACGGCACCGCGCTGGGCGCCGCCTACGCCTCGATGTTCCCGCAGCGAGCCGACCGCATCGTGCTCGACAGCAATATCGGCGACACCCATCTCGACCACGACGGGATGCGCCTGTACGGCCGCGGCATGGAAGAGACCTTTCCCGACTTCGCGAAATGGGCCGCCGACCGCCACGACACGTACGGCCTCGGCCGCACACCGGAAGAGGTGCGGCGCACGTACTTCACCCTCGCCGAGCGACTCGACGCGAACCCGGTGGACGGGATGGACGGCAATCTCTTCCGGTTCGGCACCTTCTTCACGCTCTATGGCCCGGCGCTGTACGCGTCGGCGGCCGAGAGCTGGAAATCGCTGCTCGAAACCGGACGTCCAGGTCCGGCGGGCAGCCGCCCGCCGGGCACGGGCGCGCCTTCGCCGTACGACAACGCCTGGTCGGTCTTTCTGGCCGTGACGTGCAACGACGTCGAATGGCCCGAGGACATCGGGGCCTACCAGCGTGCCGTCGCCGAGGACCGGGAACGGCACCCGCTCTACGGCGCGGCCGCCGCGAACGTGATGCCCTGCGCCTACTGGAAGCTCGGGCCCTCCGAACCGCCGGTGCGGATCGACAGCACCGGCCCGGCCGATGTGTTGATCGTGCAGAACCAGCGCGACCCGGTCACCCCGCTACGCGGCGGCGAACTGCTCGACGAGAAGTTCGGTCAGCGGTCCCGGTTGGTCACCGTCGACGGGAGTGGGCACGGGGTCTACGTTCTCGGCGCCAACCCCTGCGCGACCGACGTCGTCACCGGCTACCTGGTGGACGGCACCATGCCCGAACACGACACGACCTGTCACGCGGGCTAGGGCCTAGCCCGAATTGCGCAGGGCGGTGGCGAGACCGTTCATGGTGAGCAGGATGCCCCGCTTCACCAGTTCGGAATCGTCACCCCCGCGCAGCCGACGCAGCAGATCGACCTGGAGCTGATTGAGCGGTTCCAGGTAGGGGAAACGATTGTGGATCGACTCCGCCAAAGACGGGTTGTCGCTGAGGAGTTCCTCGTGCCCGGTGACCGCCTTGTACATGCGGATGGTTCGCGCGTGTTCCTCGCGGATCATCCCGAAGATCGTGTCGCGCAGGTGCTCGTCGTCGACGAGGTCGGCGTAGCGGGCGGCGATGTCGAGGTCGCTCTTGGCCATCACCTGCGCCAGGTTCGACAGCACGGTGCGCAGGAATGGCCAGCGCTGGTACAGGTCGGTGAGCCCGGCCAGACGCGCCGGATCGTCACCCACCCAGTCCTCGAGCGCGGTGCCGGTGCCGTACCAGCCCGGCAGCATGACGCGGGCCTGGCTCCAGGCCATCACCCACGGGATCGCCCGCAGGTCCGACACCGAATTGGTGGGTTTGCGCGAGGCCGGGCGGCTGCCGATATTGAGGTCGCCGACCTCGGCGACCGGGGTGGACTGCCGGAAGTACTCCACGAAGCCGGGGGTGTCGTGCACGAGGTGCGCGTAGGCGGCGCGGGCCCGGGTCGCCAGGTCGTCGAGCAGTTCGTAGGCGGGTTCGGCGTCGTCGCCGAGGCCCTCCACGTCGAGCAGGGTGGATTCGAGGGTGCCCGCGATGAGTGATTCCAGATTGCGGTGTGCCGCACCGGATTCGGAGTACTTCGCGGCGATCACCTCGCCCTGTTCGGTGAGCCGCAACGACCCGCGCACGGCGCCGGCGGGCTGAGCGAGGATCGCGTCGTAGCTGCGACCACCACCACGTCCGACGGTTCCGCCGCGACCGTGGAAGAGCCGCAACCGGATTCCCGATTTGCGCGCCACCTCGACCAGGTCCAGTTCGGCGCGGTAGAGCGCCCAGTTCGCCGCCAGGTACCCGCCGTCCTTGTTGGAATCGGAGTACCCGAGCATCACTTCCTGTCGCATCCCGGCGGCGGCGACGAGGTCGCGGTACACCGGAACCTCCAGTGCGGCCGCGAGAGTCGCCGCGCCCGCACCCAGGTCCTCGATGGTCTCGAACAGCGGGACGATCCCGACCGGGCTCTGCGGTGAGCCGTCCGGCGTGCCGGGGTCGAGGATCCCCGCCTCCTTGAGTAGCAGGGCGGCCTCGAGCATGTCGCTCACCGAGGTGCACATGCTGATGATGTAGTTCGGGACGGCGGCGGCACCGAAGGTGTCGATCACGTCCTTGGCCGCGCGCAGCACACCGAGTTCCTTGGCCGCCAGCTCGCTCAGCCGCGCGTTCGGGCCGAGAAGTGGCCTGCGCGTGAGCAATTCGGACGCCAGCAGGTCTACCCGTTCGGCTTCACCCAGGCTTGCGTAGTCCGGGTGCACACCGGACCAGGCGAGCAGTTCGGCGACGACCTGTTCGTGCACCTCGGAGTTCTGGCGCATGTCGAGGCCCTGCAGGTGGAACCCGAAGGTCTCCACGGCGTGGCGCAGGGCGGCGAGGCGATCGTCGGCGAGCAGGGCGTCACCGCTGTCACGCAGGGAGGCATCGATCGCGTCCAGGTCGTCGAGCACGGCCTGCGGAGTGGGGTACGGCTCGGCGTCGATGGTGAGACCGTTGTCCGGGAGGCGGTCGAGCGCGCGTCGCGCGGTGGCACTGAGGCGTGCCCGGATCGCGTGCAGCGCACGGCGATACGGCTCGTCGGCGAACACGGCCGGGTCGTCGTAACCGGCCTCCGCGAGCGCGGTGACCGCCGGGCTCACCCGCACCAGCCGCGCCGACTGCGACAGCGACTTCTCCAGTTCCACCAGCTCGCCCAGATAGCGGCCGAAGGCGTACGCGGCGGCCTGCTCGGCGGCGGTGTGCACGACTTCGGCTGTCACATAGGGGTTTCCGTCACGGTCACCACCGATCCAGGACCCGGGGCGCAGGATCGGTCGCTCGAGCAGGTCGACATCGGGCCAGCGGGAACGCAGGGCCGCACGGACCTCGGCGTTGATCGCGGGGATCACGTCGTAGAGGGTCAGGTCGTAGTAGCGCAGACCCACCGAGATCTCGTCCTGAATCCGCAAGCGCGCCAAGCGGATCAGCGCGGTGCGCCACAGGGTGAGCACTTCACGGCGGATACGAAGTTCGGTGTCGTCCAAACCGGGATCGCCGGGCTCGAACCTGCGCCGCAACCGCATCAGGGCGGTGATCTTGGCCTGCACGTCGAAGACCGTGCGCCTGCGGGTCTCGGTGGGGTGCGCGGTGATCACCGGGGACACCAGGGCGTCGGTGAGCTGTTCGGCCACGCTCGCGCCGTCGAGGTCGGCGGCGTCGAGCTTGGCGTAGGTCGCGGCCAGCGAGGAGTCCTGCGGTGGTTCACCCGCCGCCACGTGCGCGGCGCGGCGGCGGTCACGCTGGATGTCCTCGGCCAGGTTGGCCAGCAGCACGAAGTAGCTGAACGCCCGGATCAGTGGCAGCGCCACCTCGGTGGGGGTGCCGTCGAGCATGTCGGCGACGGCACTGCGCTCCACTTCCTCGCGACGCACCCGGAACGCCTCGATGCGGACCCGCTCGATGAGGTCGAACACCTCGGGTCCTTCGTGGTCACGGATGGTTTCACCGAGGATGCCGCCGAGGAACCGGATGTCCTCGCGCAACGGCCGGGTGGCTTCCTGCTCCTGCACGACTCGCGATTGGCCCATGAACAGACAGTATTGCCGCCGACCCACCGAACGCGACCCGGCGACGCGCGGATCACACCTACAGCGCCCGGATCACCCTGGCCGGATTGCCCGCCGCGAACACGCGGTCGGGCAGGTCGCGGGTGACCACGCTGCCCGCACCGACGACCACGTCGTCGCCGATGGTGACCCCGGGACACACGATGACTCCGCCGCCGAACCACACGTTGTTCCCGATCCGGATGGGCGCCGCCGATTCCCAGCGCTGCCTGCGCTTTTCGTGATCCTGCATCGGATGAAGGGCGGTGAGCAGCTGACAGCGGGGCCCGATCGAACAGTCGTCCCCGATGATGATCGGCGCGCAATCGAGCAGGATCGCGTCGTAATTGAGGAAGCTGTTGGCGCCGATCTCGATCAGATAGCCGTAGTCGCACTGGAATCGCGGCATGATCCACGACCCCTCACCCAGTTTTCCGAGGAGATCACCAAGGAGCTCGGTCCGCCGGTCGGTTTCGTCGGGCCCGGTGCGATTGAACTCGTCACACAACCGTTGCGCCCGTTGCCGTTCGGCCACGAGTTCCGGATCGTTGTCCTTGTACAGGTCCCCCGCCAGCATGCGCTGCTTCTGTTCGCCCACCCCGCCGAGTGTAGGGGTGGGCGCACAGGAAGCTCCGCGCCTACTTCGCCGGGTCGACCCCGAAGGTCGCGGCGATGTCGTCGAGTACCGCGTGCGCGCCGGTGAGACCGACCGATGTCAGCCAGACCAGGTCGTCGACCGGGGTGATCTTGCCGCGCAGCTGGTTCCACAGCGGGTTGGCCTCGGCGGCCGCCTTACGCTGGGTGGCGGCGTCCTCGCCGCTGCTGGTGAGGAAGACGTAGTCGGCGTCGGCGTCGAGCAGACGCTCCGGGCTCAGCGTGATCGCGAAGTCGTTCTTCGGATCGGCGGACTTGTCGGGCTGGTTCAGGCCGGTGTCGGCGAAGATGTCGCCGATGAAGCTGACCCGCTGCATGAGCCGGTCCTCCTTGCCCATGAAGCGCAGCAGCGACACAGTGGGCGCGCTCCCCCCGTTCTTGGCCTTGATCGCCGCGCCGATCGCGGCCGCCCGGTCCTGGTAGGCCGTGAGTTTGGCCTTGGCGAGGTTCTCCTTGTCGACCGCCTTCGCGAGCAACAGCAGGTTCTCCTTCCAGGTGGCGCCGGTGGTCTGGCTGAACACCACCGGCACCGTGCCCGAACCGAGCTTGATGCCACGGAACTGCTCGTACTGCTTCTCGTGACGCACCTTGGCCGACACGATCAGGTCCGGGCGGGCGCCGGCCAGTTTCTCGATGTCGGGGGTCTGGACGCTGCCGATGTTGACCGCGCGGCTGCCGCAGGTCTGCGCCGACGTACCGAGGAACGCGGGCAGTTTGTCGCCCATCGACTGGTAGGTCGTGTACGCGACGAGTTCGGTGTTCAGCACCAGGGCCGCGTCGACGAACGTCTGATCGAGCGCGGCGACGCGAACCGGGCGGGTGGCGATGGTCGCCGGGTCGACGACGGTGCCGACATCCGCACCCGCCGCGTCCTTGACCGCGCCCTTCTCGATGGTGCGCGGGTAGGCGCCGCCGTCGAGATTGCTCGCGGTGTCGCAGTCGCTGCCCGCGGCGCCGGGGTTCGCGCGTTCCTGGCCGCACGCGGAAAGACTCAGTACAGCGGCGGCGACTGCCGCGGCGGCGGCGAGCCGACGGCTCAGTGGGGTATTCATCGACGTCTCCCGGGTGGTTCGGTTGTCCTCAGGGTTGCTAACGTAGCGAAGCCTTACCTAATTACCAACTACGAAGAGGAAAAGTGACCGCATCGCCGCCCGGAGCCGTGTTCGCCGACACGCGGTCTCGCCGGTTGCTACTCATCGCGGGTCTGCTGGTCGCGGTGCTCGCGGCCGTGCTGCTCAGCATGGCCGTCGGCTCGAAATTCATCGCTCCCCTCGAGGTTCTGCGAGCGCTCGGTGGCACCACCGACACCGAGACCGGTGCCATCGTCAACGGCCTTCGGCTGCCGCGCACCCTGCTGGGGATCCTGGCCGGGCTCGCGCTCGGCATCGCGGGCGCCGTGATCCAGGGCCACACCAGGAACCCGCTCGCGGATCCGGCGCTGCTCGGCATCACCCAGGGTGCGGCGCTCGGCATCGTCGCGGCGGTGATGGTCGGCGGCATCTCGAGCCTGTTCGGCTATGTGTGGTTCGGTTTCGCGGGTGCCTTGATCGCCACCGTCACGGTGTTCGTCATCGGGACGACGGGACGGGGCGGGCCGACCCCGGTGACGCTCGCGCTGGCCGGCGCCGCCGTCAGCTATCTGCTGCAGGGGCTGATCTCGGCGGTGGTGCTGTTCGACACCGACGTCACCGACATCTACCGCTTCTGGAAGGCCGGGTCGCTGGCCGGAACCAGTCTCGACTTGCTCGGTAAGGCAACACCTTTCGTCATAGCCGGGATCGTGCTCGCCCTGGCCAACACCTCCGCGCTCAACGCGCTCGGTCTGGGTGAGGACACCGCTCGCGCGCTAGGTCATCGCGTCACCCTGGCCCGCACCGTCGGCATCGGCTCGATCGTGCTGCTCACCGGCGCGGTGGTGGCGATCGCGGGGCCGCTCGGATTCGTCGGACTCGTCGTTCCGCACCTCGCGCGCGGCATCACCGGACCCGACTACCGCTGGCTGGTTCCGGTCGCCGGGCTGCTCGGTGTGATCCTGGTGCTGGTCGCCGACATCGCGGGACGAGTGGTGCTGGACAAGGGCGAACTGCCCGCGGGCATCATGCTCGCCTTCGTCGGCGTGCCGTTCTTCATCGTGCTGGTCCGTCGCCGGAAGCTGGTGACCGTATGAGTACCGTGCGGGCGGTCCGGCTGGGGCCGGTGTCCTGGCAGTTGCGGTTGCGCACCACGGCGGTCCTGGTGCTCGGCGTGGCGATGCTCGGTGTCACGAGTTGTGTCGCGCTCGCACTCGGCACCTACACGATGCCCGACGGCGGCCCGGTCACGCCGCTGGATGTGCTCGCGGTGCTCACCGGTGGCGGCGACGACGGGCTGGCATACGTGGTGTGGGATCTGCGGCTGCCGAGGATTCTCACCGGTGCGCTGGTCGGCGCGGCGCTCGCGTTGTCCGGTGCGATCACCCAGGGCATCGCGCGAAATCCGTTGTCCAGTCCCGATATTCTCGGTGTCACCGCGGGCGCGAGCGTCGCCGCGGTCGCGGTGATCGCGCTGTCGGGCAGCCGGGGGCAGGTCAGCGGGGCGGTGGCAGCGGTCGGGGTGCCGGTGGCATCCATGCTCGGCGGATTACTCGCGGCGCTGGGAGTTTTCGTGCTGGCCTGGCGCGGCGGGATCGAAGGGTATCGACTCGTGCTGGTCGGCCTCGGCGCCGGTTCGCTGCTGTCGAGTGTGACGTTCTGGCTGCTCAGTGTCGGGGAAGTCGATGTCGCGACGCGGGCGGTGACCTGGCTGACCGGCAGCCTCAACGGCAGCGGCTGGATCCAGGTGACACCGGTCGCCATCGCCCTGGCAGTGCTGGTGCCGGTGGTCCTCGCGGGCACCCACCTGCTCGGCGCCCTGCACTTCGGCGACGACACCGCCCGCTCGCTCGGCATCCGGCTCAATACCGCCCGCCTGACCCTGCTGGTGCTCGCGGTGCTGCTCGCCGGGGTCGCGACCGCCTCGGCGGGGGCCGTCATCTTCATCGCCCTCGCGGTGCCGCAGGTAGCGCTGCGGCTCACCGGCTCGGCCCAGCCACCGCTGCTCACCTCGGCGATACTCGGCGCGGCCTTCACCGTCGCCGCCGACCTGGTTGCCCGCACGCTGCTGCCCTCGGGTGAGCTGCCCGTCGGAGTGGTCACCGCCGTGCTCGGCGCCCCCTATCTGATCTATCTGTTGATGCGGCGCAATCGCGCCGGGAAAGCGGGCGTGTGATGACCGTTCGGCTCCAGGCCGACGCCTTGACCCTCGGCTACGGGACGACCACCGTCGTCGACGGGCTGGATCTCGAGGTCACCGGCGGCACGATCACCGCGGTGATCGGACCCAACGGGTGCGGAAAATCCACGCTCCTGCGCGCGATGGCCCGGCTCCTGCGGCCCACCGGTGGTCATGTGCACCTCGACGGCAAACGCATCGACCGGATGTCGACCAGGGACGTGGCACGCGTACTCGGCATCCTGCCCCAATCACCGCTGGCCCCGGACGGTCTCACCGTCGCCGACCTCGTCGCGCGGGGCAGGCACCCGCACCAGCGGTGGTACCGCCAGTGGTCCCAGGACGACGAATCCGCCGTCACCGAGGCGCTGACCTGGACCGACATGGTCGAGTTCGCCGACCGCGCGCTCGACGAACTGTCCGGCGGGCAACGCCAGCGCGCCTGGATCTCGATGGCGCTGGCCCAGAACACCGACCTGCTGCTGCTCGACGAACCGACCACCTTCCTCGACCTCGCCCACCAGATCGAGGTGCTCGACCTGGTCCGGCGGCTGCACGTCGAGGCGAACCGCACGGTGGTGATGGTGCTGCACGATCTCAATCTCGCCGCACGCTATGCCCATCGGCTGGTCGCGATGCGAGCCGGACGCGTGGTTGCCGCGGGCACGCCCGCCGAAGTGCTCACCGAGGACGTGGTGGCGCAGGTGTTCGGGCTACGCGCCAAGGTGATCGAGGACCCGGTCACCGGCACCCCGCTGGTGGTCCCGATCGGACCCGTCGAGGCCCCCACCTCGTAGGGTCGTGGGGTGACATCTGGGCGCACTCGGCACAATTACACCGGCACTTCGGTCGCCGAGCGGCAGGTCGAGCGCCGTGCGCTGTTCATCGAGGCCGGGCTGACCGTCTTCGCGGAGAAGTCGTACGCCAACAGTTCGCTCACCGATGTGTGCGCGGCGGCGGGGCTGTCGCGGCGGCAGTTCTACGAGCAGTTCGCCGGTCGCGAGGAACTGCTCGTCGCGGTGTACGACGTGGTGCAGGGCCGGGCGCGCGAGGCCGTGATCGCAGCGCTCGCGGCGGTCGGCACCGACGATCTGCGCACCCTCATCGAGGCCGCGCTGCGGGCCTACACGACCGCCATCACCGACGACATCCGGGCGGCCAAGGTGGCGTTCGTCGAGATCGTCGGTGTCAGCCCCTCGGTCGAGGAACACCGGGCGCGGGTCCGGGATCAGTGGGGCGAGGTGGTCGCCACCGTCGCAGCCGCCCGCGATGGTGTGCGCACGCCGCCAGGGGGTTGGCGGATGGCGATGGCGGCCTTCATCGGCGCTGTCAACGGCGCCGTGCACCAGTGGAGTCTCGACGATCCGCGCCCGCCCGTCGACGATCTGGTCGATGTCTTCACCACCCTGCTCAATGCCCTGACCTCGCCCGCGTAACCCGCAGCTGATTGCGATCCACACCACACTCGTGCCATAGTAGCCGCCATTGAGACGAAGGCGTCTCAATTCCTGTGAGGACTGTGCACGATGAGATCTCCCCTGATTCCGCGCTGGCTCGCCCTGGCCACCAGCGTGCTCGCGGCGGCAACGGTGGTGGCGGCCGGTCCGGTCGCGGCCGAGCCGACGGCGATCCCGCCCGCCCCGGTGATTCCGCTGCCGCCCGAGCTCGACCCGGGCTTCTACCTCCCGCCGAGCGACGTGGTCGCGGCGACCGCACCCGGTGAGATCATCGCGGTCAGGCAGGTCACCATCGCCGACTTCGGGGTGCTGCCGGTCGACGTCGACGCGTGGCAGGTGTCCTACCGCTCCAACAACAGCCGCGACGAAGCGATCCCGGCCGTGGCTACGCTGATCAAGCCACGCGGACAGGCGATCTCACCTCGCAAGCTGCTCTCGGTCCAGCTGGCCGAGGACTCGACCGCCGGCTATTGCGCGCCGTCCTATGCGCTGCAACATCTTTCGGTCGCCCCGGTTGCCGGACAGATCGTGGTGCCCGCCGAATTCCTGTTCGCGCAGGCGGCGCTGGCGCAGGGCTGGGCGGTCGTCGTGCCCGACCATCAGGGTCCGTACTCGGCCTACGCCGCCGGACCGCTGGCGGGCCGGATCACCCTCGACGGCATTCGCGCCGCGACCGGCTTCGCGCCGCTCGAGGTGGGGCCCGACGCACCGGTGGGCCTCTACGGGTACTCCGGCGGTTCGATCGCGACCGGGCACGCCGCCGAGCTGCACGCGAGTTACGCACCCGAACTGAACATCGTCGGCGCTGCCGAGGGTGGCGTCGGCGCCGATCTCGGTGCCGCACTGAGCATGGCGAACAACCAGCTCACCTCGGGTCTGGTCTTCGCCGCCGTCCTGGGCCTCACTCGCGAATACCCTGAATTCGCAACCTATCTCGATCAGCGCCTGAACCCGCTCGGCAGGGGGCTGGTGGCGGTCAAGTCGCCGCTGTGTGTGCAGTACCAGTCGGCGCTGCTGCCGTTCCTCGACCTCACCGGCATGATCGGTTCCGACGGCAATCCGCTCGACGACCCACCGGTGGCGGCCATGCTGGACGACACACGCATGGGCAAGTCCGTCCCCGATATGCCACTGTTCCTGTGGCACTCCGCGTGGGACGAGATCCTCCCCCTCGCCGCGACCGACACCCTGGTCGACACCTATTGCCGGGACCCGAAGACCTCCCTGACCTACACCCGCGACCACGCCAGCGAACACATCGTCGCCGAGGTCGTCGGCGGCCCCGCCGCCCTGCTCTGGCTGCGTGACCGGCTCGACGGCATCCCCGCCGCACAGGGCTGCACCACCTCCGACGCAGGCACTATGGCCGCCACGCCGGGTGCCCTCGCATTCCTCGGTGACTCACTGGCCGACAAGTTCGCGAGCTTCTTCGGGGCCCCACTGGGTAGCCGCTGAAGCATCGGGTGTCGTTGCGGCGCGTGCTATTCCGCGCAGCGATACGCCCTGCCCACCGATTCGCGGGCCCTGCTCAGCTGACTTCCCGGTGGCGAGGCAGGGCGCGGTGCAGGAGGACCTGCTCGAGGAGCGCCACGAGGATGTCACGCACGGAGTCGCGGTCGCGGGCGTCGCAGTCCAGGACGGGGATCCAGTCGTCGAGGCCGAGAGCTTCGCGGACTTCGGACAGGTCGAAGTGGGGTGTGTCCGGGAAGCGGTTGACCACGACGACGAAGGGAGTGTTGTGGTCTTCGAAGTAGTCGAGGACGGGATAGCAGTCTTCGACGCGGGCGGTGTCGACCACGATCACGGCACCGAGGGCGCCGTCGACGAGGTCGTCCCACAGGAAGACGAAGCGGTCCTGGCCGGGGGTGCCGAACAGGTACAGGATCAGGGAGTGGTCGAGGGTGATGCGGCCGAAGTCCAGTGCGACCGTGGTCGCGGTCTTCTCGGCGTGGCGGCCGGGGTTGTCGACGCCGATCGATACCTCGGTCATCGCGGCCTCGGTGACCAGTGGCTCGATCTCGGAGATGGCGCCGATGAAGGTGGTCTTGCCGACGCCGAAACCGCCGCTGACCACGATCTTCACCGATGACGGCGGCGACGCTGCGCCGCGGATTTCAGAGTGCGCGGACAAGGTCGGTGATCCTTTCGATGGCGGCGGTCGTCAGCTCGGGCGCGTCGCGCACGGTCACCTGACCGGCTGCGGCCAGATCGCTGACGATCACCTTGGCGATACCGGCTGGAACCCGCAGCGCGGCACCGATTTCGGCGATGGAGTGGGGCTGCTGACACAACCGGACCACGGTGTGTTCCTCGAACCGCAACGGCGCCGACAGCGCGGAAGGTGGGGCGAGAACCAGGGTTTCGAGCCGCAGGCCGTCGAGAACCGGGACAGTGCGGCCCGCGGTGACGACGAACGGGCGAACGAAACGATCGTCGTCGGCTTCGTCGGCCCGCCGGACGACCGGTTGCCCGGCGCTCCAGCTCGCCGGCCGACTCAGCGGGACCATCCGAGGATCTGGCAGGCGGTGGCGGTCGGAATCTCTCATCGGCGCAATGTCTCTCGCAGCTCACCGATCAGCATCGGGTCGAGCAGCGCGCCCGCGCGTTCGGCGAGCACGGCCATCTCGTAGCCGACCAGGCCCACATCGCAGCCACCGTCGGCGATCACGCCGAGGCAGCTCCCGTCACCCAGCGCCGAGACGAGCAGGAAGCCGCGTTTCATCTCGATCAGGATCAACTTCAGACCGTCGAATTCGTAACTGCGCGAGGCACTTCGGGCCAGGCTCGACAATCCCGACACCATGGCGGCGAGCCGGTCGGCACCGGTGCGGTCCAAGCCTTCGGACATGGCGATGAGCAGGCCGTCCGACGAAACAGCGACCGTGTCGCGCACCCCGTCGGTGTTGCGCACGAAATTGCCGAGCAGCCAGTTGAAGGTGTGCGGGTCGGCGGTCGGGAGATGGGTGGTCACCGTGGCTCCTTGCGGTCAGCGGATGGGGTCGGCTTCGCTTGTCCCGCTGCCGCTTTCGTGGCCGGTGCGGAATGCGGCGAGCATGCTGCGGGTCTGGTCGGGGGTACGTTCGGCGAGCGGCGGGCGGTCGTGACGCGCAGGTTCGCGGCGGGGCCGGTCCGGAGGTGTGGCGCGTTTGGCGCGCTTCACCAGGCCATTGCGGGTACGTTCGACCGGCGCTTGACCAGGAACGTCGAGGTCACCGCTCACCCCGTCACCCCGAGTGCCGCGCGGTTCCGGCGACAGGTCGAGTCCGCTCGGGACACGGGACGAGCCGTTGCGGGTGCGGTCGATGTCGATCGACGCTCGACCAATCGCGTCGAGTGTGCCCTCGACAGCGAAACCGGCGTCTCGGGCGAAGGGACCCGCCGATGCCGCCGCGGTGCCGACATTGCCGGTCCGAGCAGCCGGGCCACCAGCGGCACGAGTGGGCGTCGCGCTGTTCGGGCCGTCGGGGCCGGTCGTTTCATCGACATAAGACGCTGTGCCGGTGAGGAATTGAATGTAGGGCGAGGGGGCGGCAGGGGAACCCTGGTCGGCGCCGGGCGGACCGACGGGAGGAACGACGGGCTGCCGGGCCGGGTGGTGGCCGTTCAGCGGATCGACTCGTAGTTGTCGGCCATCATGCTGATCGAAGTTCGGCAGTGACGTGCCGTTCCGCGTCGGCGTCGGCGTCGGCGTCGGCGTCGGCGTCGAAATATGGGCACCCTGCTCGTCGGGGTCCGGCACGCGGGCACCGTTCCGGCCCGGGTCCGAGTGCCGGGCACCCTGCTCATCGAGATCCGGCACACCGGCACCGTTCCGGCCCGGCTCCGAGTGCCGGTCGTCGGGGCGACCGGCTTTCTGCCAGCTGGAGGCGTTATTGCCAGCGCCACCTCGAGCGGGTTTCGGTGCGCGGCCGGCTCCGCTCGCCGCCACCTCTCCCCGGCTGTGCCGCGCATCGTCGGGCGAGCCGTCGACGTCGTGGCTCCCCGTGGACGGTCGGCTCACTCGAGCACCACCGGATTCCGGTCGCCCGGAGGAACTTTCGTCGGCGATCAGGCTCGACGGCAAGAGGAGTCGGGCGACGATGCCGCTCACCGGTGAGGTGTTGAGTTCCACGTCGATGCCGAGGCGGGCGGCGAGGCGGCCGACCACGTAGTGGCCGAGGTAGCGGGTGGAGGCCACGATGAAGTCCTGCTCGCCGCGTAGGCGGGCATTGGCTTCGGCGAGCTGATCGGTGGACATGCCGACGCCGTGGTCGACGACCGCGAGCAGGTACCCACCGGCCACTTTGCGCCCGTAGATCTCCACCTCGAGGTCGGGTGGGGAGAACGCCAGACCGTTCTCGATGAGCTCGGCCAGGACGTGGGCCAGCTCGCTGACGACCGTGCCGGTGATCGCGACCTCGTCGACGCGGCGCAGCACCACCCGCCGGTAGTCGTCGACCTCCGAGAGCCCGGCGCGGATGACGTCGGTGAGCGCGATCGGTTCGGTCCAGCGGCGCGGGCTCGCCTCACCGACAAGCACGAGCAGGCTTTCGGCATTGCGCCTCATCCGGGTGGCGAGGTGGTCGAGCTCGAACAGGTTGGACAGCGTTTTCGGGTCGAGTTCCTCGCGTTCGAACTCGCTGATCAGGCCGAGTTGCCTGCGCACGAGATTCTGGTTGCGCCGGGCCAGGTTCGCCATCGACTCGGTGGTGTTGCGCCGCACCAGCGCCTGTTCGGAGGCGAGGTCGAAGGCGGTGCTCTGCACGCGGTCCAAAGCGCCTGCGACAGAACCGATCTCGGCACTCGCACCCGGTGGAGTGCGGACTGGCGCGGGCGGGTCGGGGCGGGCGTCGGCGGATCCGCGCCATGCGGCGATCACCTCGGGCAATCGGGTGGAAGCCACGTCGTCGGCCTCGGCGGCGAGCTCGGCCAGGGGTCGCACGATGGCCCGGACACTCGCGAACACCAGCGCGACCTCGGCGGCGATCGCCAGCAGCGCGGCAAGGGCGAAGGCGGCCAGCACGACGGCCGCGGTGCGGCGCAGGTCGGCGGCGCGGGCCCGCACATCGTCGCCGACGGCCTGCTGCACAGTACGCTGTGCGTCGATCACCTCGGTCATCTGCGACCACCACACCGCCGGGTCGACCGGAGTAGTCAACGGTCCGGCGGTGGACGCGATGGCGATGTTCTCCGATCCCGCTGCCCGCGTGGCGCTTTCACCGCCCATGACGGCGGCGAGGCGGTCGCGCTGTGTCGGGGTCGCCTCGCGGTCGAATTGGGTGAGCGCGGCGGTGCGGGCCGCGCGGATGTCGAGGAATTGCACGTACTCCCCCGCTACGAACTCCCCCGCCGCGAAAACACCGTTGAGGAAGCCACGTTCGCGCGCCGTGAACTCCTTCGCGTCACCCAGGGCGTAGAGGGCTTGCAGGCCGTGGCGCACGGCGGGGTCGCGAGCCTGATCCAGGCCGAGGGCGAGCCGGTTCAGCGCGTCGATGCCGTCGGAATAGAACTGGAAAGCGGCCTGTCGTGACACGGTTCTGGTGTCGATCTGCGACCGGACGCCGGGCAGCCCGCCGAGCTGACCGAGCGCCGAGCGCACCTCACCCACGCCGGGCACGTCGGCGGTCAGGGCGGCGCTCAGGGTGCGCAGCGCCGAGTCGGTGGCGGGGCGCTGGTCCCCGACCGCCTGCACCAGCCTCGTGTCACCGCCGAGCAGACCGTTGCTCAGTCCACGTTCACGCTGCACCTGGTGCACCAGATCCTGTGCGGCCAGCGCTACCGCGACCGCGTCCACCGTTTCCCCGCTGCGCCGGAACGCGGTGATCTGGGTCGACATCGTCACCCCGAGCAGCACGAGCACCAACACCAGCGACACCGCGAGAATCCGGGCGAGCTGCCCGGAAATGGTGCGCGGCCGGATCAGCCCGCCACCCGCGGCCTGCCGACGGGAATGTGAACGCACCACCTGCTCCTCTGAAACACCACACGCGGTATTTCGCGGCGGCCCACCGAAAGTCAGGTGTCAACTTGCACTGCCCCGGGTACGCGGTCAATCCGGGACGGCGTAAGAACCGAATTCGTGCATTGATCTCAACATGCCGGAAACCAACGGGGCTTTCTGTGTCGGAAAGCTCACCGCTCCCACCGTAATTCGGTGACAGATTCGTTCGCTGCCCGAATTATCGCGCACGGCCTCCAACGTGACGGCGCCCACATTTTCCGCGATAAGTTTCTCGGGAATAACGGCTGAGGAACCGGATACGAACGATAGCCGTCCAGCACGAGAATTCGGGCAATTCACCGAAACCGGCCAACTGCCTATTGCACGGCCACCAACGCCGCGGCTGTCACATCCTCGACAGCCATCTGCGCGAACCGTGGTGTGGCCCGGTGCCGATAGTGGTCTACCGAGATCAGGTCCGCACCGCGTTGGATCACCATCGACCCGGCAGCGGTGTCATCGCCCGAATCACCCGTCGCGAGGCACGCGTCGTCACCGAAACCCTCATGGGGCCGGAAGGAACCTGCCATCGCGGTGTTGCCGCAACCGAACTCGAGTGCTTCGGCCGCTCGTTCCGTGCCCGATGTCGAGCCGATATCCCCGTAACGGAGCACCCTGACCTGCAGATAGCCGTAAGCATCCGCGTGGCCGGGCTCGTCGCTGGGTGTCCGATAGGTGCACATCGCGTCCGACCCTGACGAATACGTCGAGCCGGGGTCCGGCACGCCCGCCGGAACCCACCGCTCGAATCGGGCGACACCGATCGCGGCACACAGATCGGCCGGGGCGGGCGCGGACGGGTGCGCCCTGGTCCACCGGTCGAGCGCAACGGGCAGCGCCGCCGACAAAGCGATGACCACGACGACCGCCGCCACCAGGAACAGACAGCCTCTCGGCACCTTCGACCTCGGCTCGAACTCGCTGCGCGGCGGATCGACGCTCACTCGCCGGCGAGAATGCCGAGGACCTGGTCGGAGAAGTAGAAGGGTTCGAGGCGTTCGCGCAGGAGCTCGGCGAGGACGCCGTTGCGCTTGGCCGCTTCGATGACCGCAGGCCCGTACCGCAGGATTTCGGTGCTGATGTCCTCGGCGTCGAGGCCGAGTTCGGGGAGCATCGCGGACAAGGTGTGGTCGGCATAGCGGGTGTAGAACACCTCGACGCATTCGCGGACCAGCAGGCCGAAGTATTCCTTCTCCCTGGTGGTGACCGCGATTTCGTAGCAGATCTGGACCAGTTCGTTGAGGTCCTTCTGAGTGAGGTATTCACGCAGGCCCGCCACCGGTTCGTCGGCGTGCAGGTCCCAGAATTCCATCGCCGCCGAGTGCACGGGGGCGTCGCGCAGCATGTCGCGGATGGCGTTGTTGGTGCGCTTGAGCGCGAACAGCGCACCCTTGCCCGCGAGGTCACCGACGAAGGTGCTGTCGGCGGCGACCTTCTTGGCGCGGTTGGCCGCGGACTGGCCGAGCGACATCAGCGAGGACACACCCGGAATCTTCTCGGCGCGTTCACGATTGGCCTGCATGAAATCGCCGATCAGCTTGTCGACGAACCGCGACGCGACGGTCGCCACGAGCGGGCTCTCGGTGAGCCGGTCCAGGATGCGTTCCTGGGCCTGGTGCATACCGAAGATCTTCTCCAGCAGCGCTTCCACCGGCTCACGGTCGACGACATCGCCGAGGGTGTAGTCGGTGTTGGTGGCGATGTGGTCGTAGATGGCGTCGGAGAAGACCCCGACCGTGTCGGCGATGATCGGCGAACCCCCGATGCGGTCGAAGACCCGCGCCACCGTCTCCTCGCCGTCGGCCAGGGAGACCACATCACCGAAGCGGATGGTGTCGCCGACGGCGAGTACGGCCGCCACGTCGCGGGCGATCACCTCGGCGAACCGTTCACCGGTCACCTCGCCGAGCAGGTAGTCGACCTGCGCGTCGAGCAGTCGTTCGGCGATCTGGCGCGCCTGCGTCATGTATGTCCACCCAATCACGGTTGTCGCTCGGTTGGGAGGGCACGAGGCTAGGCGCCGGAATCGTTGTCCCGCATCGCCTTCCGGATCTGATCCAGACGCTCGCGCGCGGCCTTGCCCCGCGCCTCCCATTGTTCGTCGGCGCTGCGGCCCGCCGGGGTCTGCCGGTCGAGTTCACCCATGCCCTTGGCGGTGCCGAAACGCTGCTCGACCTTATCGCGAACCGCGTCGAATGTCGGCACTCCTGAAGTGGAATATCCGCCGGTCACAGCGTTCGCGGCGGGTCCGGAACCGCCGAACGGTACCGGCGGTACCGCATGAACATCTCCGACCTGCTCCGATGCGACAGGTTCCGCGTCGACGATCTCAGCCTCGGTGTCGAGCATCACAGGCGGACCGACCTCGGCATGACCGCCCTCCACCTGAGCCAGCGCGGCGGCGACGGCGCCGAGCCCCGGCCTGCCCGCCACCGCCGCGCGCAACAGCGATACCAGCTCGGCGTCGGGCAGCGCGGCCAGCCGGCCGAGGATCTCGCTCGTTTCGCTCATACCGCCAGGCTACGCAGCCGTGCTCACCTGTCGAGGAACTCGCTCCACTGCGCGATGAGCTGTGGCCAGCGCGGTCCGAGCGTGTCGATGACATCGTTGTGCCCCGCCCCGGGAACCACGATCAGCTGCTTGGGCTCGTTCGCGGCGGCATACAGGCGTTCGGCGTGGCGCAGTGGCAGCAGTTCGTCGTGTTCGCCGTGCATCATCAGCACCGGCGCCCGCAGCGCGGCGATACGGCGCAGGTTCGGGTAGGCGTCGGGAACGAGCGGTGCGGGCAGGAACGGATAGACCGAGCGGGCGGCGTCACGCATACCGCTGAAGGTCGACATCAGGATTATGCCCGCGGGCGGGTACTCGCCCGCCAGCTCGAGCAGCACCCCACCACCGAGCGATTTGCCCAGGTAGACGACCCGTGCGGGGTCCACCTCCGGCTGTTCGAGCAGAGCGGTGCGCGCCGCACGCGCATCCAGGTAGGTGCCGTGCTCGCCGGGTGCGCCGGTGCTGTGCCCGAAACCGCGGTAGTCGAAGGCGAGCACGTCGAAACCGGCGGCGACCAGCAGCGCGATGATCGACACCCGGTCACCGATGGTGCCCGCGTTGCCGTGGGCGTAGAGGATGTGGGCGCGCGGGTCTTCGGCCCGTACGAACCAGCCGTGCAGGTCGATGCCGTCGGCGGTGCGCATGTGCAGGTCGCGGTAGTCCAGGCCGAGCGCGGCCGGGGTCTGCGCGAGGTGCCGCTCGGGGTGGTAGACCAGTGCGTTGAGCACCCTGGTCGCGGGGTGCCGCATCACTTTCCGCGCCCCGCTTGAAACCCGAAGTCCCAGTTGTAGAGTCGCGCGATCTCCATCACGCCGCCGCCCGGCTGCCCGGCGGGTGGTCGGACGAAGACGCCTTCGCGGCGAACCACGAGTTCACCGTTCACGTTCTCGAGCACCGCGAGCACGGCGTCGCGGGAGTTGTCGGTGCACCCGTCGAGCGTCATCTCGATCGGCGCCGAATTCACCGGGTGCAGGGTGACGGTGGCGTGGACATTGCGGAAATCGCTTGCCCCGTCGTAGATCGAGGCGAACACGAGGATGCGGCGGAAGAACCGGGTGTAGTCGAGATTGATCGACAGGTTCTCACCGGTGATGCTCGCGCCGGTGCGGTCGTCCTGGTCGAGGTGGATGAACGGCGGTTCGTAGAGCGCGCCGAAGCGCCGATCGAGCGCCCGGACGGACCCGATCGCGCCGTTGACCAATTCGAAGAAGCAGCACAGGTCGAGGTCGATGTTCTTGCCGCGCAGTTTGCCGAAGATGCGGCCGGTGGCGGCCATGGAGGTCCAGTTGAGATTCACCCGCATCACACCGCCGGTGGCGCCGTGCTCGGTGAGCGAGACGCTCGGGGATTCCTTGGTGAGGGAGACTTTCGTGAGGTTCACCGGCGGGCCGGATGATGTTGCGGGAGTCGGGAATTGAGCGCCCGGATGCGGTGCGGCGAACGGCTGGCCCGGCTGCGGTTGACCGGATGGCGCGGCGAACGGCTGGCCATGCGGAACCGGATTCTGCTGACCGGGCGGCGCGGCGAATGGTTGAACCGGCGACGGAACAGCGGGCTGCGCCGGCGGGACAGGTCGAGATGGGCTCTGTGGGGGAATGTGTGGCTGGGTCGGCACCACCGCTGACTGCGGATGGGCTGCGGGGCTCGGGGGCGGGGTGAAGGGCTGGTCGACCGGGGAATCATCGACTGTGATGCCGAAATCCGTTGCGAGCCCCGCTAGTCCGGTGTCGTACCCTTGGCCAACGGCGCGGAACTTCCACGCACCCTGGCGGCGGTACAACTCGCCGAGGACGAACGCGGTCTCGGTGGTGGCGCCGGTGCTGTCGAAGCGGGCGACCTCCCCACCGGTCGCCGCGTCGAGTACCCGGATGCAGAGTTCGCGGAACCGACCGAAGGTGCCGCCGTCGGCGGAGGCGGCCAGCACGATCTTCTCGATCTGCGGTTCCACCTGCGCCAACTGCACCGTCAGGGTGTCGACAACCGTCGGGCCTTGGCGTTTCCCGACGTGACGCACCGCCCCGGAGGGGTGCACGGCCTGGTTGTAGAACACGAAGTCGTCGTCGGAGCGCACCTTCGTCCCGGCGAGCAGCAGGGCGGACGCATCCGCGTCGGGCACCCCCGGCCCCGCCTGCCAACTCACTTCGACCCGGACCTCGGCGGCAGGCACCACGACATTGGCGCCTTTCATCATCGACACGCTGCCAACCTATCCCGCCCCGCCACCGGCTCACCACCGATCCGGTTACGGCTTGGCGAACTCGGTGATGAGCACCGGGTACTGCTCGGCGCCGTGACCGGCTGCGATCGCCCTTTCGGCCATCGCCTTCAATAGTCTCGGCAGCTCGGCGTTCACCCCCAGCGCTTCGCATTCCTCGACGAGGTGTGTCATCGACGCAGCGTCGGTCGACAAGGCCGCGACCTCGGCGGGATAGGCGCCGTTGTCGATCTGTTGGGCGTATCCGGGCAGCCAGGTGGCCACCCCGGTGGCGATCTGCGCGGCGAACGGCGCGAAGGTGCGTGCGTCGACACCAGCGGTCCGCAGCATCGCGGTGCCCTGCAACCAGGCGTTGAGCACGCTCCACATCATGGCCAGTCCGGCGCCGTCGTAGAGGGCGGCCAGACTGTGATCGGCGCCGAGATAGGTGACGGTGCCCAGTGCCGCGAGTACCGGTGCGGCAGTGTCGAAGTCGGCCTGGGCGCCGCTGTGCAGGAGGACGGCGTCGGCGGTCCCGATCGTCGGCGGAACGGCCATGATCGCGCCGTCGAGATACCGGCCGCCACGCTGCTCGGTCCAGCGGGCCGCCGCCCTGGCCTGGGCGGAGTCGCCGGAGGTGAGGTTGACGACGAGGGTTCCGGTCAGGTCGGCCTGCTCGAGCACCGTGTAGACCGCCTGGTAGTCGGTCAGGCAGACCACGATCACCGGGGCGGCGCGCACGGCGTCGGCGACGGTGTCGACGTGACGGGCGCCGCCTGCGACCAGCTCTTCGGCGGCGGAGGGCGTGCGGTTCCAGATGGTGGTCGGGTGCCCGGCGGTGAGGAAGGCGCGGGCCAGCGCCCGGCCCATCAGACCCAGGCCGAGCACGGTGACGGGAGTGGTTGTTTCGCTCATGGCACCATCGTCAACGTTGATACCGGTGTGAAGGTCAAGTGAGGATGTCGTGCGAATCGGCGAATTGAGCAGGCGAACCGGCGTGCACGCCCACCAACTGCGCTACTACGAAGCCCAGGGGCTGCTGGAGGCGAACCGCCGTTCGAACAGCTATCGCGACTACGACGAAAGCGCAGTGCTACGGGTGACCCAGATCAGGCACTTGCTCGCCGCGGGCCTCTCCTCGGCCGACATCGCCTACCTCCTGCCGTGCGCCCACGGAGAGGTTCCAGACCTGCCGGGCTGCCCGGAATTGATCGGGGCGATGCGGTCACGACTCGCACGCATCGAGGAACAGATGGCCGCGCTCACCCGCTCCCGCGACGCCCTCACCACCTATATCGGTGCGGCGGAGGAGATGGGCGGCGAACACTACCCACCGCTTACGGGAGCCGAGGCCCTACCGGCCTGAACGCGCCTGGACCACTCGCGTCCGGCTGGTGCCACCATTACTTCCCGCGGACGGCTGAGGCCGCCCGGGAGAACCGGGCGGCCTCAGTCTCGGCTTGGGAATCAGGCGCGCAGTTCGGCGCCGACCGCGGCGGTGGCCGACGCGACGGCGGCATCGCGGGCGGCGCTCGCCTCGTCCTCGGTGAGGGTGCGGTCGGGTGCGCGGAAGCGCAGCGCGTAGGTGAGGGACTTGCGACCCTCTCCCGCCTGGGTGCCCTCGTAGACGTCGAACAGGGCGATGTCTTCGAGCAGGTCACCACCGCCGGTGCGCAGGGCCGTCTCCACCTGGGCGGCGGGCACGGCTTTCTCCACGCTGATCGACACGTCCTGCAGCACGGCAGGGAACGCCGAAACCGTTGGGGCAGGGCGGGATTCGACCAGCGGGAGCGCGTCGAGGTCGAGTTCCAGCGCGCAGGTGCGCGGAGGAAGACCGGCGCGTTCCAGCACGGCGGGGTGCAGTTCGCCCGCGTGACCGACGACCACGCCGTCCACCAGCAGTTCGGCGCAGCGGCCGGGATGCCACGGCAGGTAGGCCGCGGCGCGGCGCTCGATCACCACACCTGCGGCGTCGGCCACCTCGTCGACCAGTGCGAACGCGTCGGCGGCCTCGGCCGGACGACCCGGACCCCACGGTCCGCGCGGATCGCGCTTACCGCTGAGCACAGCCGCGACGTGCACCGGCTGGGCGGGCAGCGAGGCGTTCAGCTCGGCGATCTGCTCATCGGTGGGCCGACGATCGACCGGCAGCGCCTCGACCGCACGGGTCTGCTCGCCCGGCTGGACCACCTGGGCGATGCCGTAGATCGTGAGGTCACGGGCGCCGCGAGAGATGTTGCGGGCGGCCACTTCCAGCAGACCGGGCAGCAGCGTGGTCGCCAGCTCCGGACGCTCGGCATCCAGGGGGTTCAGCACGCGCGTGGTGTTGCGGCGCGGATCGTCAGCATCGAGACCCCACACATCGAACACCCCACCGGGCAGGAACACCGGCGCGGGGACTTCGACGGCACCGGCGAACGCCATCGCCCGGCTCACCGCGCGACGACGCTTCTGCTGCGCGGTCAGACCACGACCGGCTGGCGCCGACGGCAGCACCGACGGGATCTGCTCCAGCCCCTCCAGCCGCAGCACCTCTTCGACCAGGTCGGCGGGCTGGGACAGATCGGGACGCCAGCTCGGCGGAGTCACCAGCAGCTGGGTCTTGCCCGCGTCGTTGACCTCGATATCGACGTGCGCGCCGATCTGGGCCAGCCTGCGCACGGCGGTGCCCGCCGGGTAGGTGACGCCCGCGACACGGTCGGGCAGGTCGATGTCCATCGCGATCGGCGCCGCCGCGTCGAGGGGCACCCGGATGTCGGTGAGCGTGGATTCGATGGTGCCACCGGTGATTTCGGCGAGCAGGGTGGCGGCGCGATCGAGGGCGACGATATTGATCTCGGGATCGACGACCCGCTCGTAGCGCTTGGCGGCTTCCGACGACAGCTTGTGTCTGCGCGCGGTCCGGTAGACGCGCAACGGGTTCCAGGTGGCGGCCTCGAGGATCACGTCGGTGGTGTCGGCGCCGACCTCGGTGCTCGCCCCACCCATCACACCGGCGAGCGAGATGACGCCGGAGTCGTCGGCGATCACCACGTCCTCGGCGTCGAGGGTGCGCTCGGTGTCGTCGAGGGTGCGCAGGGTCTCGCCCTTGTGCGCGGAGCGAACGACCAAGCCGCCGTTGAGTTTCGCGGCGTCGAAGGCGTGCAGCGGCTGCCCCAGTTCGAGCATCACGTAGTTGGTGACGTCGACGGCCGGGGAGATCGGGCGCATGCCGGCCAGCATCAGCCTGCGCTGCAACCACAGCGGGCTCACCGCGTTCGGGTTCACCCCGGTGACGCGCCGGGCGCCGAAGCGGGTGCATTCGGAGTCGGCTTCCAGCCGCACCGGCCACGCCTCGGACTCGCCGTCGGGCAGCGTCCGCACGGCGGGGTCGGCGTATTCGAGGTCGAAACCGCAGGCCAGCTCGCGGGCGAGACCGCGCACCGAGAAGCAGTAGCCCCGGTCCGGGGTGATGTTGAGCTCGATGATCGTGTCGTCGGTGCCGAGCAGCACGTTGGCGTCGTCACCGGGATGCGCGGAACCCGGCTCGAGCACCAGGATGCCGTCGTGATCCTTGCCGATGCCCAGCTCGGCGACCGAACAGATCATGCCGTTGGAGGTGTGGCCGTAGGTCTTGCGGGAGGAGATCTTGAAACCGCCGGGCAGCTCACCACCCGGCAGCACGACGACAACCAGGTCGCCGACCGCGAAATTGCGGGCGCCACAGACGATTTCCTGCAACTCCGGGTTGCCGACATCGACCTTGCAGAAGCGGATCGGCTTCTTGAACTCGGTGAGTTCGGTGATCTCGGCGACGCGGCCGACGACCAGCGGCTTGTCGATGTCACCGCCGATCGGGGTGAGCTTGTCGACCTCTTCGACCTCGAGGCCGACCCGGACGAAGCCCGCGTCGAGTTCCTCGGCCGACACCGACCACTCGGGGGTGGTGCGCTGCAGGATCTCGGTCAGCCAGGACTGTGCTACTCGCACGTTTTCGCTCTCTCTCTACGACCGGATACCGAAGGGCAGGGTGAACCGCACGTCACCCTCGACGATGTCGCGCATGTCGGGAATCCCGTTGCGGAACTGCAGGGTTCGCTCCATGCCCATGCCGAACGCGAATCCGGAATACACCTCGGGATCGATGCCGCTGGCGATGAGGACCTTCGGGTTGACCATGCCGCAGCCGCCCCACTCGACCCAGCCCGCGCCGCCCTTCTTGTCCGGGAACCACACGTCGACCTCGGCCGAGGGTTCGGTGAAGGGGAAGTAGTTGGGGCGCATGCGGGTTCGGGTGTCGGGGCCGAACAGGGCGCGCGCGAAGGCGTCGAGGGTGCCACGCAGGTGGGCCATGGTCAGGCCCTTGTCGATGGCCAGACCCTCCACCTGGGAGAACACCGGGGTGTGGGTGGCGTCGAGCTCGTCGGTACGGAAGGTCCGACCGGGGCACACGACGTAGATCGGCAGCTCACGTTCCAGCATCGAACGCACCTGCACCGGGGAGGTGTGGGTGCGCAGCACCTGGCGCGACCCCTCGGGGGCGATGTGGAAGGTGTCCTGCATGGTGCGCGCCGGGTGGTCGGGCAGGAAGTTCAGCGCGTCGAAGTTGAAGTGCTCGGTCTCGACCTCGGGCCCCTCGGCGACCTCCCAGCCCATGCCGACGAACACGTCGGCGATCTGCTCGGAGATGACCGTGATGGGATGCCGGGCACCGGCCGGGCGACGGCGAGCGGGCAGGGTGACGTCGATCTTCTCGGCCACCAGCACGGCCTGATCGCGCTCTTCCAGCAGCGCCGCGCGGCGCGCCTCGAAGGCATCGGAGACCCGCTTGCGCGCGATATTGACCCGCTTGCCCGCGTCGGCCTTCTCTTCCTTGGGCAGACGACCCAGCTCACGCTGCGCCAGCGCGATCGGCGACTTGCCGCCGATGTAGTCGGTTTTGGCGACCGCGAGCGCGTCCAGATCGGCCGCCGCGGCGAACGCCTTCTCGGCCTCCGCCGCCGCTGCCGCGAGTGCCTCCTCGGTCAGTTCGGCGCCCTTCGGGCCTTCGCCCTGCTCGACTCCGCTGTTGTCGTCGGCCACGATTGTTCGACTCTCCCCTGGGGATCGGTTCACGGGTGCGTCATTGCCTACCCGTATCGGTGCTGCATAAATCCTATGGGATGGGGTTCGCTCGGTTCATCCGGATTACCGGGGGGCACCGCGGGGGCCTGCGTGGGGTCGCAATCAGGACCGACAAGTCCAGGTCAGACCGGTTTTCGGAGGGTTCTCACCAAGATCGACACCGAACCGCGATCCGAGGGAACCGAATCGTCCCCGGTTCCGTCCAACCGTTCAAACACATCCGCCGTGTTCGACGCGAGACAGGACGAACCGATGCCTGAACAGACCCGCGATTCCACCCCACCCCAGGGTCGGCGCACGCGACGCACCGCACCCGGCAGCGGCCTGGCACTGTGCGGCCTCGGCATCCGCCCCATCCGCCCCCGCCCGTTCCCGCGTGCGGGCGGACTGTGCCCCGAAGTCCACCCACAAACCCCACCCGACCAGGATTAGGCACAGCCCATCGCTCCTTGCTGCGATCGATGGTGCACGCGTGGGGCTCTATCCGTAGAGCGGCAGGCAGGCGGTGTCGACGGCTGTCGACAGCGGCTCGGGGAGGACGAGGGGGTCACCGAATGTCCCCTCGACCGGAGCGGGGTACACACCGGCGTCGGGATCGCGGTAGAGCGCCCAACGGCCGAACCGCGGGTCGACGACCAGGAGAGTGCGTACCCCTGCCGCGCCGTACCAGCCGTTCTTGCCGGTGATCTGGTGCGCTTTCTCCGACTTCGAGATCACCTCGACGGCGAGTTCCACGTCGGCGGGATCGGCGAGCCATTCGTCATCGGTGTCCCAGGAATCGGGCAGAACGACGAGGTCCGGTGTGCAGTAGTCGTCCGTATCGCCGGGCATCGCGATCGATGTCACCTCGTAGGCAGCGAGCCCTTCGGGCATGACCGATTCGAGCTGGTGACGCAGTCGACGGATCGTGCCCGCGTGCTTTCCACGCGGGGTCGGTGACATCACGAGCGCCCCTCCCAGAATCTCGACCTGCAGGCCCGTTGCGCGCTCGATCTCCTCGGCGACTTCGCGCAGGTTGCCGGGTCGGGGATGCATCGCGGGGACGGTCATGCGGTCGCTCCATTCGTGCGGACTGCCGACTCAACCATAACCCCCACCAGCGCCAGGTCAGGCAGTAGTTCTGGTGTGCCGGGGCAGGAAGGTGGCGATGATCGCGGCGGCGGCGACCAGGGCGGCGCCTACCCAGACTGCGGGGATCAGGCCGTCGACGTAGGACTGGGGGTCGGTGTAGGAGCCTGCGGTGGCGAAGACCGAGGCGAGGACCGCGATGCCCATGGCGACGCCGACCTCGCGGACGGTGCTGTTGATGCCTGAGGCCATGCCCTGGTCGGCGGGGGACGCGCTGGCCATGACGATGGTGGACGACGGCGCGAAGGTGAGGCCCATGCCGATGCCGCCGAGGACGAAGGGTGCGACGAAGGAGATGTAGGGGACGTCCGTGCTCGTGATCAGCGCCATCCAGGCCAGGGACACGGCAAGGCACACCTGGCCGGTGGCGATGAGGACGCGCGGGCCGACCCGGTCGACGACGAGTCCGGCCAGCGGAGCGACGACCATCGGAACCATCGTCCACGGCATCGTGCGGATACCGGATTCCAGCGGCGAATACCCCTGCACCACCTGGAAGAACTGCGCGAGCAGGAAGATGGCACCGAACACACCGGCGGAGAATCCGAACGACACGAGGTAGCTCAGGCTCAGGCCCCGGTTGGCGAACATGCGCAGCGGCAGCATCGGTTCGGCGGTGCGCTTCTCCCAGGCGACGAACGCGACCAGCAGCGCGATACCACCGACCAGGGCGGCGAGCACCTGCGGAGCGGTCCAGCCGTCCTCGGCGCCGTGGATCACGCCCCACACCAGCGCGAGCACGCCGACGGCGGACAGGACGAGACCGAGCAGGTCGAGTTTGCGTGCGGCACCGCGCGATTCGCTCAGCATGCGAGCCGCGAAGGGCAGCGCGAGCAGGCCGACGGGCACGTTGAGCCAGAAGATCCACTGCCAGTTCAGCCCCTCGACGACGGCACCGCCGACCACCGGCCCGACCGCGACACCGAGCCCGGCCAGGCCACCCCAGATCCCGATCGCGGCGCTGCGCATCCGCTCGGGCACCGCCGCGACGAGCAGCGTCAGCGACAACGGCATCACGGCCGCACCCCCGGCACCCTGGATCGCTCTGGCGAGGATGAGCATCCACGGCTCGGTGGCCAGCGCGCACGCAGCCGACGCGACGACGAACACGGCGATGCCCGCAAGGAAGACCCGGCGGCGGCCGATGCGGTCGCCGAGCGCCGAGGCGGTGAGCAGCAGCGCCGCGAACGACAGCGTGTAGGCGTTGACGAACCATTGCAGGTCCGAAAGCGACGCTCCCAGTTCGGTTTTGATCACCGGCAGGGCGTTGGTCACCACGAGGTTGTCCAACGTGACCATGAACATCGGGATGCCGACGGCGGCGATGACCGCACCGAGCGGCTTGGCCTTCGTACCGCCGGGCGACGGCGCGTCGGCGAGGACGGCATCGCCGGGATCGAGTGTCTGAGTCATGATCCACCCTTGTTGTAATCCACTGATAACTTGAATCCAATGGTTATGCATCGACTGATAACATGTCAAGAGGAATCCGCGTACCGACCGGAGGCGAATGCATGAGCGAGACGACGAGAACCCGGATGACCGCGGCCGAGCGCAGCGCCCAGGTCCTCGCCGCCGCCGTCGACGCCTTCGCCGAATCCGGGTACGCCGCAACGAAAACCGATGAGGTGGCCCGCCGCGCGGGGGTCTCCCAGCCGTACGTGATCCGGCTCTTCGGCACCAAACAGCACCTGTTCGTGGCGGTACTTCAGCACGTGTGCGCACGCATCGAGGACGTGTTCCGCAGCGCCGAGATCGCGCCCGACGCCGACACCGCCGAGGCGCTGCGCAGCCTCGGCACGAACTACGACGTATTTCTCTCCGAACGCCAGCTACCGCTGGTGCTGCTGCACGGCGTCGCCGCCAGCGCCGACCCGGAGATCGGCGATCACGTGCGCGAACACTTCGGCCGCATCTACCAGCTGATCGTCGACCGCACCGGCGCCGACACCCTGCACGCCCGCCGCTTCCTCGCCACCGGCATGCTGCTCACCATCATGACCGCGATGCAGGTGGCAGGCCCCGACGCCATCGAACTCCCCTGGTCGAGGGCCGTCCTCGACGAACTGCAATGCGCCGTGGAACTCTGAGGCCTTACTTCGCGTGCTGGACGCGGGCGTTGGCGTAGAGGCAGATCGCCGCTGCCGCAGCCAGATTCAGGCTTTCGGCGCGGCCGTGGATGGGGATGCGGATGCGATGGTCGGCGCGGGCGGCGACGGCGGGGTCGAGTCCGTGGGCCTCGTTGCCGAAGAGCCAGGCGACCGGCCCGGTGAGGATGTCGTCGGCGTCGTCGAGGTCGACCTCACCGTGAGCGGTGGTGGCCAGCAGCGTGATTCCGGCCGAGGACAGCGCGTCGAGGGTGGCGTCGATACTGCGGCTGCGCGCGATCGGGACGTGGAACAGGCTGCCCGCGCTGGCACGGACGCATTTGCCGTTGTGCGGGTCGACCGCGTCACCGGCGAGCACGACACCATCGGCACCGACGGCGTCGGCAACCCGGATGAGGGTGCCCGCGTTGCCGGGTTCGGCGATCTCCACGGGCACCGCGAGCATGCGCGGTGCACCGTCGAGGATCTGGCCGAGCGGCACATCGAGCTGCTCGCAGACGGCGACAAGGCCCGGCGCGGTGACGGTTTCGCCGAGGTGCTCGGCGGCGCGATCGCTCACCAGCGTGGTGCGCACACCGTCGGCGTCGGCACCGGCGATCAGCGCGACATCGCGCTTGGCCGCGGCGAGCGAGTAGAACAACTCACGCACGCGGCCGGTCTCCAGCGCGGCGGTGACGGCATTGGCGCCTTCGGCCAGGAAAAGGCCGGTCTTGCGACGGTGCGCGGCGCGTTGGAGCTTGACAGCCGAAACGACCCGTGGGTTGCGCTCGGAGAGCGCGTCCACGGGTCGTTCCGACAGATCGTTGTGCGTCGTCAAGCTCAGGCAGCCGAGGCCGGGGCGTTGACGTCGGCGGGCAGCGCGGCCTTGGCGACAGCGACGAGACCGGCGAAGGCCTCGGCGTCGGAGACGGCGAGCTCGGCGAGGATCTTGCGGTCCACCTCGACACCAGCGGCCTTGAGGCCCTGGATGAAGCGGTTGTAGGTGATGTCGTTCAGACGCGCGGCGGCGTTGATACGAGCGATCCACAGCTTGCGGAAGTCACCCTTGCGCGCCTTGCGGTCGCGGTAGGCGTAGGTCAGCGAGTGGAGCTGCTGTTCCTTGGCCTTGCGGTACAGGCGCGAACGCTGGCCCCGATAGCCCTTGGAGGCCTCGAGGATGGAACGGCGCTTCTTCTGAGCGTTGACAGCCCTTTTGACGCGTGCCACTTTTCAGTCCTTGATCATCTGGGGGGCGCGGCGGCGCCCGAATTCGGTAGTTGTCGGCGTCCGGTCATCCCGGCCGCGCAGTCGTCGGGGTGCGACGGTCTGCCTGGATCAGGCGAGACCGAGCAGCCGCTTCACGCGGGGGGCGTCGACGTCGGCAACGGACTCCGTGCCTTCCAGACGACGAGTCCGGCGGGAGGACTTGTGCTCCAGGAGGTGGCGACGGTTCGCCTGCTCGCGAAGCAGCTTGCCCCGGCCGGTCACCTTGAATCGCTTCTTGGCGCCGCTGTGGGTCTTGTTCTTCGGCATGGATTCCTCTATCTAGTCGGTGAAATCGGTGTTACTGCGGGTCGGCCTGCGCCTGCTCCGCGGGCGCGGCCTGCTCGGCGGCGGCCGGAGCGGTCGGCTGTGCCGGTGCCGGTGCGGTCGGCTCGGCCGGACGCGGGGCGGAGTCCTGCTGTGCCTTCACCCGCGTCTTCGCGCCCTTGTGCGGGGCGAGGACCATGGTCATGTTGCGACCGTCCTGCTTGGCCGAGGTCTCGACGAAACCCAGGTCGGCGACATCGGCAGCCAGACGCTGCAACAACCGGTAGCCCAGTTCGGGACGTGACTGCTCACGACCGCGGAACATGATGGTGACCTTGACCTTCGACCCAGCCTCGAGGAACCGCATCACGTGGCCCCGCTTGGTTGCATAGTCGTGATCATCGATCTTCGGGCGGAGCTTCTGCTCCTTGATCACGGTCTGGACCTGGTTCTTGCGGGACTCGCGCGCCTTCTGCGCGGTCTCGTACTTGAACTTGCCGTAGTCCATGATCTTGCACACCGGCGGACGGGCATCGGGTGCCACCTCGACCAGGTCGAGATCGGCTTCGAGCGCGACGCGAAGTGCATCTTCAACACGCACGATCCCAACCTGCTCGCCGCCGGGTCCGATGAGTCGAACCTCGGGAACTCGGATGCGATCGTTGATGCGGGTCTCAGTGCTGATGGGGCCTCCTAGGTCAAGCGGTGTCGTCTTAACGACCGCACGCAATAACTGCAACCCCTGATTCAACGCGAAAGCCCCGTTGCGGTATTTCTCCGCGACGGGGCCCGAGTCGACCGATCATCGGACATCACGCCCGAGGGCACGATGTCGACCCCCGCGCGAACAACACGCGAGGAACCCGCCACTAGAAGCGGGTGACCGGGACCGTTTGTCCAGTACGATTGCTCGTCGGCAACGGTGGGAGTCGGGCTCCACTTATCTGCCCCAGGACGTGCATGACACGACCAGGGGCGGTCGTCAGCAAAAAGTCTAGCATCGCATTCCGCTATCGCCGAATCGGCCCGGCGGCGGTGGCCCGCACGGGACTGGCGATAGCCTGGTGCCCATGACTGACGAGCTCGATCCCCCCGTGCGCGACCTGGCCGACATTCCCGCGGTCGAGGTGATCAGCCGGGCCGCCGTGATGCTGATGAGTTCGGCGGCGGAGAAGCTCGGCCTTGCCGAGGAGAACCCGAACACCGGCGCCAATGTCGACCTCGACGAGGCGCGCCGGGTCATCACCGCGCTGGCCGGCCTGGTCACCTCGTCGGTGGAGTACCTCGGGCCGCACGCCGGGCCGATCCGCGAGGGCCTGCAGGCGTTGCAGCGCGCCTTCCGTGAGGCGTCGTCGGTGCCGGACGCGCCGGGTGCGGGCCCGGGTGAGAAGTACACCGGCCCGGTGCACTGAGCCGTGAACGCGAAGATCCGCCGGCACCTACCTGGGTGCCGGCGGATCTTTTTACGTCGTGAGCGCCGCTCAGACCGTAGGGGTCGGAGTCGGCGGCTGACCGGGGGTGACCGAGACGGCCGAGCCGGAGGAGATCATGTTGGCGAGGGCGGTGAAGATTGCCGCGCTTCCGGTATCCATTGCTGGTGGTCCTTTCGGGGCTGCCGGGTCAGGCAGTCGGCGTCGGCGTCGTGGGCTCGTAGGCCAGCGAGGACCCGCCACTGAGGAAATTCAGAATCTGGCCGATGAGCGCCATCGTGGCTTCATCCATTGGGACGTTCCTTTCGTACTGCACGACATCCGCGACCGCGCTGCCCACGCCGCGCGTGACACCACTGGATGTCGATCGACAAACCGCTACTGACCGGTCTTCCGGCGACGGCGAGGCGAATGTTACCTATGGCCGTTTCACTTCGTAGGGTTTTCGGGAAGTCCCGGGCGGAACGGTAACCCGTTCCGCCCCGACGCACCTGCCGGTCAGCGCAATGCGGCCGCTTTCCTGGCCAGCCGCTTGGCCGTCGCCGTCTCGGCGGGCGCCTTCTTCGCCGCCGGTGCGGCCTTCTTCTTCGCCGCGGGCTTCTTCGGCGCCGGTGCCGCGAGGACTTCCTTCAGGAACTGACCGGTGTAGCTGTCGGCGACCTGGGCCACTTCCTCGGGAGTGCCCGTGGCGACCACCGTGCCGCCGCCGGAACCGCCTTCGGGGCCCATGTCGATGACCCAGTCGGAGGTCTTGATGACATCGAGGTTGTGCTCGATGACGATCACCGTGTTGCCCTTGTCGACCAGGCCGTTGATGACCTTGAGCAGCTTACGGATGTCCTCGAAGTGCAGACCGGTCGTCGGCTCGTCGAGGATGTACACCGTGCGACCGGTCGAGCGTTTCTGCAGCTCGGCGGCCAGCTTCACGCGCTGCGCCTCACCGCCGGACAGGGTCGGGGCACTCTGGCCCAGACGCACGTACCCGAGACCGACCTCGACGAGGGTTTTGAGGTACCGGTGGATCGAAGTAACCGGTTCGAAGAACTCGGCGGCCTCGTCGATCGGCATGTCGAGGACCTCGGCGATGGTCTTGCCCTTGTAGTGCACCTCGAGCGTCTCGCGGTTGTAGCGGGCGCCGTGGCACACCTCGCACGGGACGTACACGTCCGGCAGGAAGTTCATCTCGATCTTGAGCGTGCCGTCACCCGAGCACGCCTCGCACCGGCCGCCCTTGACATTGAAGGAGAAGCGGCCCGGCTGGTAACCGCGCACCTTGGCCTCGGTGGTCGAGGCGAACAGGGTGCGGATCTTGTCGAAGACACCGGTGTAGGTGGCCGGGTTCGAGCGCGGGGTGCGCCCGATCGGTGACTGGTCGACCTGCACCAGCTTGTCGAGCTGGTCGACGCCGTTGATCCTGGTGTGCCTGCCGGGCACCTGCCGGGCGCCGTTGAGCTTGTTCGCGAGCGTGGTGGCCAGGATGTCGTTGACCAGCGTCGACTTGCCGGAACCGGAGACGCCGGTGACCGAGGTGAGCACACCGAGGGGGAACGCCACATCGATGCCCTGCAGATTGTGCTCGGTGGCACCGACGACGGTGAGTTTGCGCTTCTTGTCCACCGCGCGGCGCACCAGCGGCAGCTCGATCTGCTCGCGGCCGGAAAGGTAAGCGCCGGTAAGTGATTCGGGCTCGGTGAGCAATTCCTGGTAGGGGCCCGAATGCACCACGCGACCGCCGTGCTCACCGGCGAGCGGACCGATGTCGACCACCCAGTCCGAGGCACGGATGGTGTCCTCGTCGTGTTCGACCACGATCAGGGTGTTGCCCAGCTTCTTGAGCCGCAGCAGGGTTTCGATGAGCCTGCGGTTGTCGCGCTGATGCAGACCGATCGACGGCTCGTCGAGCACGTAGAGCACGCCGACCAGGCCGGAACCGATCTGGGTGGCCAGCCGGATGCGCTGGGCCTCACCGCCCGACAGCGTCGCCGCCGCGCGCGAGAGCGTGAGGTACTCCAAGCCCACGTCGAGCAGGAAGCCGAGCCGGGCCTGGATCTCCTTGAGCACCTGGCCGGCGATCGCGGCCTCGCGCTCCCCCAGCGTCAGCGAGTTGAGGAAGTGCGCGCACTCCCCGATCGACAGGTCGCTGACCTCGGCGATCGACCTGTTCTTGCCGTCGGCGGCCAGGGTGACGGCCAGGATCTCCGGGCGCAGCCGGGCACCGTTGCACACCGG
The DNA here is from genome assembly GCF_020216065.1 of Nocardia rosealba. GTDB lineage: Bacteria > Actinomycetota > Actinomycetes > Mycobacteriales > Mycobacteriaceae > Nocardia > Nocardia rosealba. The sequence goes on along the minus strand of NZ_JAIWNA010000011.1, from coordinate 123,482 downwards.
GCACGGCACATCGCGCATGTACCCGTCGTAGTGCTCCTTCATCTGCTCGGACTCGGTGTTGTCCATGCGCCGCTGCAGGAACGGCATCACGCCTTCGAAATCGGCGTAGTAAGAGCGTTTGCGTCCGTAGCGGTTGGTGTAGGAGACATGCACCTGATCGGAGCTGCCCTCGAGGACCGCTTTGCGCGCCTTCGCCGGAAGCTCACGCCACGGCGTGTCCATCGAGAAACCGATGGCCTCGGCCAGCCCCGACAACAGACGATTGAAGTATTCGGCCGTCTGACCACGCGACCACGGCGCGATCGCGCCCTCGGCCAGACTCAGATCCGGATCGGGGACGACCAGTTCGGGGTCGACCTCCTTGCGGATGCCGAGACCGGTGCAGTCGGGGCAGGCGCCGTAGGGCGAGTTGAAGGAGAACGAGCGCGGCTCGAGATCCTCGATATCGAGCGGGTGGCCGTTCGGGCAGGCCAGGCGCTCGGAGAAACGGCGTTCCCGGTCGTGCGCGTGTTCGTCGCGGTCGACGAAATCGAGCACGACGATGCCGTCGGCCAGGCGCAACGCGGTCTCGATCGAGTCGGTGAGCCGCTGCTTGGACGCGGCCTTCACCGACAGGCGGTCGACGACCACCTCGACGTCGTGCTTCTCCTGCTTCTTGAGCTTGGGCGGATCGGTGAGCGGATACACCACGCCGTCCACCCGCACACGCGAGTAGCCCTGGGTCTTGAGCTGGTCGAACAGGTCGACGAACTCACCCTTGCGAGTCCGCACCACCGGCGCGAGGACCTGGAACTTCAGGCCCTCGTCCATGGCGAGCACCTGGTCGACGATCTGCTGCGGGCTCTGCTTGGCGATCAGCTCGCCACAGACCGGGCAGTGCGGCGTGCCCGCGCGGGCATACAGCAGGCGCAGGTAGTCGTAGACCTCGGTGATCGTGCCGACCGTCGAACGCGGGTTGCGGTTGGTCGACTTCTGGTCGATCGACACCGCAGGCGAGAGGCCCTCGATGAAGTCCACGTCCGGCTTGTCCATCTGCCCGAGGAACTGACGCGCGTACGCCGACAGCGACTCGACATACCGTCGCTGTCCCTCGGCGAAGATCGTGTCGAACGCCAGACTCGACTTACCCGAACCGGACAGACCGGTGAACACGATCAGGCTGTCGCGCGGCAGATCGAGGTCCACACCTTTCAGGTTGTGTTCCCGAGCTCCGCGCACAGTGAGGCGTTCCGCCACCTGGTGAATCCCTTCTCCATCGTCATCCGCTCGCCGGACATGAACCCCCAGGAATCAATGCTAGGTGGACCCACCGACAAGAACGGCTGAGCTGTGTTTGTTGGAGCGCTGGCGCGCTCGAGCGCGGCCCCTGAGGGGCGGGGGGGGGGGGGGGGGGGGGGGGGGGGGGGGGGGGGGGGGGGGGGGGGCGCGGGGGGCGGGGGGGGGGGG
>NZ_JAIWNA010000011.1:0-122026 GCF_020216065.1 Nocardia rosealba | reverse complement strand
GGGGCACCAGGGCGGTTTGGGGCTGGTTGTTGGGCGCGCGGGCGCGCTCGAGCGCGGCCCCTGCGGGGCCGCGCGAACCGCGCTCGAGACTCGCGCTTCGCGCAGGCGCTTCGAGCGCTGTTCGCGCGGCCGGGCCGCTGCGCCGCTTCGCGGCGGACCCTCCTCGAGGTCGGGTCGTGCGGGGTTGGGTGGGCGGTCATGGCGGACTTTGGGTGAGCGAGTTTGCTGTCTGCGCACAGGATTTGGGTGGGCGATTGTCTGTCTCTGCACGGGATGTGGGTGAGCGGATTATGTTGGACCGCACAGGGGGGACGTTCTACGTGATGAAGGGGCCGCCGTGCTCGAGGTGTTTCTGGTCGACGACCACGAGATCGTGCGGCGAGGGTTGATCGACCTGCTCGAGGGTGATCCTGAACTCACTGTGATCGGTCAGGCAGGTGGCGTGGCCGAGGCGATGGTGCGGATCAGGGAGAGCCGGCCCGATGTGGCGGTGCTCGATGTCCGATTACCCGACGGCAACGGCATCGAGCTGTGCCGCAATCTGCTGGCCGAGTTCGAGGACCTGCGCTGCCTGATCCTCACCTCGTTCTCCGACGAGCACGCGATGCTCGACGCCATTCTGGCCGGTGCCAGCGGATATGTGGTGAAGAACATCGACGGGATGAAGCTGGCCGACGCTATCAAGCAGGTCGGCGCCGGTCACTCCCTGCTCGACACCCGCGCGGCCGACGCCCTGCGCGCCCGGCTGCGCCGCAGCACCGAACCGACCGGTCCCCTCGCGGGTCTGACCGACCAGGAACGCCGCCTGCTCGAACTCCTCGGCGAGGGCCTCACCAACCGGCAGATCGCAGCCCGCATGTTCCTGGCCGAGAAGACGGTCAAGAACTACGTCTCGCGCCTGCTGGCCAAACTCGGCGTCGAACGCCGCACCCAGGCCGCGGTCCTGGCGACCAAGCTGCGCGAACCATAGAGAATCAGGACGGGACGACGATGGTCAGGTCCCCGTCGTAGCGGCGGTAGAGCAGGTTGCCCCGGCCACTGTGACTGTCGGTGAAGAACAGATACGGCAGGCCGCCACGGCACAGCACGTCCGATGCCTCGTCCTCGGCGAAGACCGGGGCCGCGTCCTGCACCACCCGCACCGGCATGGCGCTGGCGGTGAGCGGCAGGTGCGCCGAGTCGCCCGCGGCGACGGTGCGGTGCTGGCGGGCCAGGCGCACACCGTGCGGGTCGGCCCAGGTGACGATGGCGTCCTCGCCGGTATCGGCGTCGGTGAACAGATAGGCGTCGTAATCCATCGCGTCCAGGACGGTGCTGGCTTCCAGCGGAGTACCGGTCATCAGTGCGCAGTCCTTGCGGCGGATGATCGGGCGGGTCTCGGTGACCTGGGCCAGCGGGCGCCGGGCCGGGTCGGGCCAGGCGCCACGTGCTTCCTTACCCGCACGGCGCGCCAGCTGACGGTCCAGACGTTCGGCGGCGAATGTCACCGCGAACCCGCCCGGGCCGGTGACCTGCACACGGGTGAGGGTGTCGTTGGTGCGGATGTTGGCCTGCACCAGGGTCGGCTCGTCGTTTCCGCGCGGAGCGGTGACGCGCACCCGGGCCGGACTGTCGAGATGATGGCGCCGCATCACGCGGGTGATGGCACGCACCGCGCGGGTGACGTCTTGAGCCGGTACCTCGCCACGGGTGGTCACCGCGAGCTCGGGGTCGGCGGCGGTGGTCCAGTGCTGGGTGCTCGACAACGAATACATCTCTTGCCCCACTTCTCGATCCGGCGTCCCCCCGCTGCCCTATGCCACCACTGTGCGCGGTGCGGTAGAAGGGCCGAAAGTCCCCAACCTCGAGGACTAGACTTCTCCTGACTCGGTACGAAGGTGGGCGGCGACGGGATACGGCGATGGCGAATGACGGTCGGAGCGGCCGCTATTCGGCGGGCCGCACCGCGTCTCAGCAGCGCCTACGCGCCCTGCTCGGCGAGGTGGCCGACCGGGTCGAGGTGATGATCGGCTCGCGCGACCGGATGGACGGCCTGGTCGAGGCCATGCTCACGGTCACCGCGGGTCTCGATCTCGACGAAACCCTGCGCACCATGGTGCGGACGGCGATGAACCTGGTCGATGCCCGTTACGGCGCGCTCGCGGTCCGCGGGCACGGTCAGCAGGTCGCGCAGTTCATCGATGAGGGCATGCCCGAGCACATCCGCGACCGGATCGGGCGATTACCGGCGGGCCGCGGTGTGCTCGGCGCCGTGTTCGCGGAGAAGGCACCGCTGCGGCTCGACGATCTCACCGAGCACGAGTCCTCGGTGGGTTTCCCGCCCGGCCATCCGCCGATGCACTCGTTTCTCGGTGTCCCCGTTCGCATCCGGGACGAGGTGTTCGGCAGCCTGTACCTGACGGAGAAGTCCGACGGGCAACCGTTCACCGAGGAGGACGAGGTGCTCGTGCTCGCGCTGGCCGCGGCGGCGGGCATCGCGGTCGACAACGCGCGCCTCTACGAGCAGGCGCGCACCAGACAGGCCTGGATCGAGGCGACGCGCGATATCGCCACCGAATTCCTGGCGGGCACCGAATCGGATCGGGTGCTCGCCCACGTGGTCGACCACGCACGCGGGCTGACCGGTTCGCACCAGGCGTTTCTGGCCTCGGTACCGGTGCCCGACGAATCCCCCGGCGAGGTCAGCGAATTGGTCGTCACCCAGTGGACCGGCCCCGATGCCGGCCAGGACTGGCAGACGATCCCGATCGCGGGCACGGTACTCGGCGACGCTTTCAGCAGGCGCACACCGCTGCGCTTCGACGACGTGTCCGAGGTCGTCCTCGGCGTCGACTTCCCGGTCGCCGAATTGCCCGGTGCCGGACCGGCTCTCGTCCTTCCGCTGTGCACACCCGACGCCACGCTCGGCGTGCTGGTGACCATCCGCCCACCCGGCTTCGCGCCCTATTCCGACGAGATGCTCGAGCTCACCGCCGCGTTCTGCGATCAGGCGGCGCTGGCGGTGCGCCTGGCCGACGCGCAACGGCGGATGCGTGAGCTCGATATCGTCGCCGACCGCGACCGTATCGCGCGCGACCTGCACGACCATGTGATCCAGCGCCTGTTCGCGATCGGCCTCACCGTGCAGGCCACCATGCCCAAGGCGGTCGTTCCCGAAGTGCGGCAACGCCTTTCGACGGTCATCATGGATCTGCAGGAAGTGGTCCAGGAGATCCGCACCTCCATTTTCGACCTGCACGCCAGCGGTTCGGGCCACAGCGAGGGGCTGCAACAGCGGCTCGAACTGGCGATCCGGCGCCAGACCGCCGACATCGCGATGCGCGCGACCATCCAGGTGTCGGGCCCGCTCTCGGTGCTCGACCCGCAACTGGCCGATCACGCCGAAGCCGTTGTGCGCGAGGCGGTGAGCAACGCGGTGCGCCACTCCGGCGCCGACACCGTTGCCATCGTGATCGAGGTGGCCGACGATCTCACGATCACCGTGAGCGACAACGGGTGGGGCATCCCCAATCACGTCATCCGCAGCGGACTGCGCAATCTCGAGCAGCGCGCCGTGGAGGCGGGCGGCCGGTTCCAGATCGCGCCCGCGATGCGAGCCGACGCCGACGGCGAGCATTCGGAGATGCCGGGCACGCGGCTGCGCTGGGCGGTTCCGCTCCCACAGGACCAACCGAACACCGGCGGTTTCGCCCTGGCGGGTGGGCCGGAGGCGGGCGAGGACTGAACCTCAGGCCGGACCGACGACGAGGGCGGAGTTGTTGCCACCCATCCCCATCGACAGATTCACAGTGAGGCCTCCGCGCATCGGTGTCGGCCCGTCGAGCAATCGCGGATGCGCAGGCGCGACGACCGGTGCCGACGCGACGACGCCGCTGTCGTAGGACATCGCGATCAACGCCAGTTCGACGGCCGCCGCGGCGCCCTGGCAGTGACCGGTGAGCGGCTTGACCGAGATGATCGAGGGCTGGTCGTCGAAAACGGTGGTGAGCACGTCGCGTTCGGCGGCGTCGCATTGGCGGGTACCGGTGCCGTGCGCGTTCACGTAGTTCACCTCCGTTGCCGCTACCCCACTGTCGCGCAATGCTTTCCGGACGCATTCGAGGTACTGCTCGTGCGTCGGCTCGACCGAGACAACGTGGTAGGCGTCGTTGTTCATGGCACCGCCGAGCACCCGCGCGTAAGGCTGATCCACCGCGTCGGTGAGCAGCATCGCCACCGACGCTTCCGCCATCACGAACCCCAGGCTGCCCTCCTGGAACGGGCGGCACGCGGTGAACGGGTCCACATCGGACACGGCCGCACCCATCCCAACGAAATGCTCGAGCATCTCCGGGGTCGCCGACAGGTCGGTGCTCACGCACAGCACGTCGTCCACCAGGCCCGCGTCGCGCCACTGCCGCGCCGTGAGCACGGCGACATTGCCCGAGCTGCAAGCCGCCGACACGTTCATGGCGGGCCCGTGGAAGCCGTAGCGCTGCATCACCACGGAGATGGGCGTCGAAGGCAGCATCGGCAGGTAGTCGCGAGAGCGGCGGTGTCCGCCGTCGCGCAGGTAGAAATCGCGCCAGTCGGCCACGTCGCCGAGGGTGATGGCGTGCACCAGACCGACCGTTCGGCCCTCGTCGCGCCAGCCACGCGAGCGGGCGTCGGCCACCGCCTCGGCAGCCGAGGCGACCACGGCACGCCCGAACAATCCGCGACCGTGCGCCGGGTCGCCGCCGTCGGGAATCCGGCCGACCCAGGCGTGCTCGTCACGTCCCGGCCCGTAACCCGGATACAAACCGGCGGCCGGTTTTCCCCCCAGCACCCCCTGAAACAATTGTTCACGGCCCCAGCCGTAACCGGAGACCACACCGATACCACCGATCGACATAGAATCGACTCGGTGGGCCATGCCGCCGGGACGTCCTTCCGGTCTCACGTCGCTCCTCGCGGATCTCGTCGAGGGTCACCACGATAGTCCGGTGTGTCATCCGAAGACCAGGCCGAGATCGGGGGTATCGCAGTGAGAAAACCCAACACCGACGCGGCGAACGCCGAGCTGCTCGCGCAGCGGTACCGCTCGCTGGTCGAGCACACACCCGACGCCATCTGCGTGCACGAGGCGGGTGTCATCGTCTACGTGAATCCGGCGATGGTGCACCTGCTCGGTGCGCACACGGCCGAGGATCTCCTCGGATTGCGGATCACCCATTTCGTGCACCCCGACTCCATTCCACCGATGCTCGACCGGATCGCCCAGCTCACCGCCGAGGGCGCGGCGTCACCGCCGACCGAAATGGACCTTTTGCGCATCGACGGGCGGAAGGTGCCCGTGCAAACGGTGTCGGTGCTCACGGCCTGGCAGGGCGAACTGGCCTATCAGGTGGTGGTGCACGATCTGACCGCACAGCGGGCCGCCGAGGCCTCCGCACGGCAGGCCGAAGCGTACTTCACCACCGTGGTCTCCCAGCTCGAGGAGGGTGTGCTTGTCGTCGACCGGCGCGGCAGGCTCGAATCGATCAATCCGGCGGGCAGGCGCATCCTCGGCATCGCCGACTCCGCGCCGGTCCTCGGTGCGCGCTTCGACGAGCTGCCCGTCACGATGATCGATTGGGAGGGTCAGCCGCTGCCCGTGGGCAGGCATCCGATGGCGCACACGTTGACGACCGGCGAACCGGTGACGCGGTTCGTGTTCGGGGTGCGCCGGGCCGACGGTCAGCAGGTGTGGCTGTCGTGTAACTGTCGGCTGCTCAATCCCGACAGCCCGGACTCGGCGGGGGTGTCGTCGTTCGCCGATGTCACCGAATACCGGGCCAGCAAGATGCAGCTCGAGTACCAGGCCACCCACGACGCCCTGACGGGACTGGCGAACCGGTCGCTGATCCTGTCGCAGTTGTCGGCGGCACTGGCCGACGAGGGCGGCACCCTGGTCACCACCGTGCTGTTCATCGATCTCGACGGGTTCAAGGCGATCAACGACACACTCGGCCACGCCATCGGCGACACGGTCCTGCAGATCGTCGCCCAGCGGCTGCAACGCGCGCTGCGCGCCGAGGACGTGGTCGGCAGGCTCGGTGGGGACGAGTTCCTCGTGCTGCTCGCCGGGCAACCGCAGCGCACCGATCTGCCGCGCCTGATCGAACGGCTGCGCGTCACCATGGCCGAGCCGATCATCGCGAGCGGGCACCGTCTCGAGGTCAGCGCCTCGATCGGCGTCACCGAACTCGGCCCGCACGAACGCCGCACCCCCGAGGCCGTGCTGCACGACGCCGATCTGGCCATGTACCGCGACAAGCCCTCCGGTCGCCGCAACCACACCACGCACGCGTCCTGACACACTGGTCGGCGTGATCGTCGAACACGCCCTGCTGCCCGTCCGGCCCGGTTGCGCCGCCGCTTTCGAGGCAGCCTTCGCGCAGGCCTACCCGATCATCGCCGGTATGCCCGGCTTCGGCGGGCTGTCGTTGTCGCGGTGTGTGGAGCGACCCGACACCTATCTGCTGCTGGTGCGATGGGAGCGGCTGAGCGATCACACCGAGGGGTTTCGCGGGTCGCCGGAATATCAGCGCTGGCGTGCGCTGTTGCATCACTTCTACGAGCCTTTCCCGGTGGTCGAGCACTTCACGCCGGTGACCGGTGACGAAGTCTTCCCCGCGACGGGCGCGCTGCCGTCCGGGGGCAAGTAGACTCGACAACTCTGTTCTCAACGCGGTGACAAAGGAGTCCTGTTTTGCCCGACCGCCTCGCCGACGACCGCGCCAGCACCGACCAGGGCGGGCGCGGCCGCGAGATCGAACAGGAACAGCAGTACCTCACGGTGCTCTACGACCGCCTCGACGCCATGCGCGACTACGCGCAGAACCGGCTCAAGACCGTGCTGCTGGAAGCGGGCGGCACCCCGCAGGCGCGCAGCGAACGCGAGTCGTTCACCGCGCTCTACAGCGAGGACCTGGCCAAATACGACGCCGCCGAGCACGGTCTGTGCTTCGGCCGCATCGACTTGGACGCCACCGAGGACGCCGCCCGCTACATCGGGCGCCTCGGCATCCTCGACGAGGACAACGACTACGAGCCGCTGCTGTTGGACTGGCGCGCTCCCCTGGCGCGCCCGTTCTACCTGGCGACCACCGCCAATCCCGAGGACGTGGTCCGCCGCCGTCACATCCGCTCGCGCAACCGCACGGTGACCGCGATCAACGACGAGTACCTCGACCTGGGCGCCGCCGAACGCGACGGCGCGGTGGGTACCGACGACGGCGTGGGCGGCGAGAGCGCCCTGCTCGCCGCGCTGAACGCGGCCCGCACCGGGCACATGAACGACATCGTCGAGACGATCCAGAGCGAACAGGACGCGATCATCCGCTCCGAGCACAAGAGTGTGCTCGTGGTGCAGGGTGGGCCGGGCACCGGCAAGACGGCGGTGGCGCTGCACCGGGCCGCCTACCTGCTCTACACCTTCCGTCAGCAGCTGGCCAAGAGTGGTGTGCTCATCATCGGCCCGAACGCCACCTTCCTCGACTACATCGGGCAGGTGCTGCCCTCGCTCGGTGAGACCGGTGTGCTGCTGTCCACCATCGGCGACCTGTATCCGGGTGTGAAGGCGGTCCGCGAGGATTCGCTGCGCGCGGGTGAGATCAAGGGTTCGCTCGACATGCTCGAGGTGCTCAAGCAGGCGGTGCGCGACCGGCAGGAGGTGCCCGCCGAACCGGTGCGGCTCACCTTCGACGGCTACCCGGTGCTGCTGGACCGCAAGATCGCGACCCGGGCGCGTGGCCGGGCGCGTTCCTCGCGCCGTCCGCACAATCTCGCACGGCCGGTCTTCGCCTCGTCGGTGATCGACGCGCTCACCGATCAGCTGGCCGCGACGATGGGCGCCGATCTGTCCGGCGGCACCAGCCTGCTCAGCTCGGCCGATCTCAGCGAGATCGGCGACGAGATGCGCGCCGACCCGCAGGTACAGGCCGCGATCAGCGCGCTGTGGCCGGTGCTCTCCCCGCAGGAGGTCCTCGCCGATCTGCTCGCCGACCCGGCCCGGCTCGACCGCGCGGCCAAGTCGCTGAGCCCCGAGGACCGCGCCGAACTCGTCCGCCCCGACGACGGCACGTTCTCCGCCGCCGACGCGCCACTGCTCGACGAACTCGCCGAACTGCTGGGCGTGGACGACACCGAGGAGCGGGAACGGGCCCGCCGCCGGTGGCGTGCGCAGCTGGCCGAAGCCCAGGACGCACTCGACATCCTCACCGGTTCCGCTCCTCAGGACATCGAGGACGAACTCGACCCCGAGATCCTCATGGCCTACGACCTGATCGACGCCTCCCAGCTGGCCCAGCGCCAGGAGTTCGGCAACCGGCAGACCACGGCCGAACGCGCCGCGGGCGACCGCACCTGGACCTACGGGCACGTGATCGTCGACGAGGCGCAGGAACTGTCGGAGATGGCGTGGCGAATGGTGATGCGCCGCATCCCGAATCGGTGGATCACCGTCGTCGGCGACGTCGCCCAGACCGGCGACCCGGCGGGCGCGTCGTCGTGGCAGCGGGTGCTGGAACCCTATGTGGCCCAACGCTGGAAGCTCACCGAGCTAACGGTCAACTACCGCACCCCCGCCGAGATCATGGCGGTGGCCGCCGACGTCCTCACCGCCATCGATCCCACCGCCCAGGCACCGCGCTCGGTCCGCGAAACCGGCAACCCCCCTCGCGCACATCGTGTTTCGCCTGCGGAAGTGCCGGACGAACTGGCCCGGCTGATCGCCGCGGAACAGGCACCCGGCACCGCCGCCGTCCTCGCCCCCGCCGCTCTCGTCCCCGAACTGTCCACGCTGGCAGGCGAATCGGTGCAGGTCCTCACGGTGCACGATGCCAAGGGCCTGGAGTTCGACCGCGTGTACCTGGTGGAACCCCAGGCCATCGTCAAGGAGTCCCCGCGCGGCCTCAACGACCTCTACGTCGCACTCACCCGCGCCACCCAGCGGCTCGCGGTGGTGCACACCGAGGATCTGCCCGAGGTGTTGTCGGCACTGGCCTGAGACGACGAAGTGCCGGCACCCAGCGGGTACCGGCACTTCTCGTCGGTCCAGTACTAGCGCACCGTGTGGACGATCAGGACGTCCGAGCGCGACTTGCGGGCTACGTCCGAGGGGACGGAGCCGAGCAGGCGGCCGGTGAGGGTGTTGAGGCCACGGTTGCCGACGACGAGCAGGTCGGCCTTGGTCTCCTTGATCAGGTCGAGCAGGGAATCCACCGGCTCGCCGACGATGGCGCGCTCGACGATGTTCTTCGCACCGGCGGCCACCGCCTTCTCGCGGGCGACGTGCAGGATCTCGTTGGTCGGCGCCGAGCCACGGACCTGGTAGGCCTCGTCCTTGAGCACATCGGCGGCCGCGGCGACATCGCGATCATCGGTCGGGAAGTAGGCGCAGGCCAGCACGAGAGTCGCGTCCGCGTCGGCAGCGAGCGCCGCAGCCTTCTCCACCGCGACGTACGACGAATCCGAGCCATCAGTACCGACGACAATGGTCCGGTAGGCGGTCATCTCTCCTCCAACTTGGTCGGTGCAGCGCCGAACGACCCGGGAATCGAGCATCGGCGCGGCAATTGCGTCGACCATAACGCCACAACGCGCCGATTTATCGACAATTCGCAACAGATCACACCGGGAGTGTTGGGTCACTTTGTCCGGCAGTACCGGATTATGGGCGCCGTCGTCGGCATTCACCTGCGCCGATCGAACGGTGAGCCGACGAAATTGTGGCAAATCACAACACAATCAACGCCGCTGCGGGCCTGGGATTTTCGTCACAACACCGACGGTGCCGTGCCCGTTCACAGCGTTGCGGCGGCCGCGCCCGTCGCGCGGGCGCGGCGCGCGTATTCGCGGGGCGGCATCCCGATCTGCGCGGTGAATTCCCGGCTGAAATGCGCCTGATCGAAATAGCCCAGATCGGTGGCCAACTCGGCCAGATCCGGGTCGGAGTGAGCGAGCAGATCGGCGGCGTCCTGCAACCTGAACCGGCACAGCACCCATTTCGGGCCGGCGCCCACATAGCGGCGGAACAGCCGCTGCAAGGTGCGCATGGGCACCGCGAACCGTTCGGTGACCTGGTCCACGCGTGTGAGCTCCGGATCCCGCTCCATCGCCGTCACGATGCGCGACACCAGCGCGAACTGCGAATCGTCGGCACCGCCCCGGCCGCCGAAGAATTCCTCGACGATCCCGACCCGGTTCTCGTCGGACGGTTCGGCCAGTACCCGCTCGGCCAGCCCTGCCGCTTCGGGCAGCATCTCCGTGAGCGGCGCCGAACCGTCGCGTAGGGCACCGACATCACACCCGGTGAAGGCTCCGAAACCGCCGGGGCGGAAACGGATTCCGAATGTCTCGCCCTCACCGTCGAGATCGCGCACGTACTTGGTTGTGCACACGCCGTTCACGAATCCGCCGGTACGGGTACTGCTGCGTTCGAAGGTGACGTTCACGCACGGAAACGACAGCACCTCGGCACGGAACGCGGGCCTGCCACGCAGATCCCAGCGCACTACCCAGTACCGGTCGGCGAATTCCGCCAGCGCGGGACCGACGTCGAGCCGTCGCAGCGATCGGTGTCTGGCCTGCTCGCGCGGGAGGAGGATCCCCTTCGCGTCGTCGAGGTCGCCGGTCGTCATCGCCGGTGTCGCGTTCTTACAAGACCGGCGGGCGCCGGGTGAGCAGGATCGAAGCCATGACGAATCCTGTTGCGCCCATCCCGGAGGGCTACCACTCCATCACCTGTTTCCTGGCCGTCGCCGATGGCGAGGCGGCCATCGACTTCTACTCCGAGGTCTTCGGCGCGAAGGTGCTCAGCCGCGCCGACGATGCCGAAGGCAGACCCGTGCATGCCGAACTGCTCATCGGCGACTCCACTCTGCAGCTCGGAATCCCGCTGGCCGACAACAGCGTTCGCGCCCCCGAAGGCTGGGTGCACACCTCGATCGTGCACTACTGCCCCGATGTCGACGAGGCCTTCGCGCGTGCCGTCGCCCGCGGTGCCCGCGTTGCCGAGGACGTCCAGACCTTCGTCACCGGTGACCGCTACGGCGTCGTCATCGACCCGTTCGGCCACCGCTGGGCGGTCATGACCCGCGTCGAGAACGTCTCCCGCGAGGAAGCCGACCGCCGCATCGCCCAATGGATGGCTGGGTCTGATTAGCGGCCGGCGCCGCGGGGTATCCGGTGGTCGCCGGGTCGACATACTCAGCTCAACCCCGCGGCGTCCATTCCGCGCAGCTCCTTCTTCAGGTCGGCGATCTCGTCACGTAAGCGGCCTGCGAGCTCGAACTGCAGTTCGCGGGCGGCGTTCATCATCTGATCGGTGAGCGAGGCGACGAGGTCGGCCAGCTCGGCGCGCGGCATCGACTTCACGTCGCGTTCGGCGTAGATGCCCGCGCTCACCGCGCGACCCGGTTCGCCCTGGGCGCGCCTGCCACGGCTGACGTTGCGGCCGGAACCGCCGACGGCCACCTCGTCGCCCGCCTCCAGGTACACCTGGTCGAGGATGTCGGCGATCTTTTTGCGCAGGGGCTGCGGGTCGATGCCGTTGGCCTCGTTGTAGGCGATCTGCTTGGCGCGGCGGCGGTCGGTCTCGTCGATGGCGTGGCGCATCGAGTCGGTGATCTTGTCGGCGTACATGTGCACTTCACCCGACACGTTGCGGGCCGCGCGGCCGATGGTCTGGATGAGGCTGGTGCTCGACCGGAGGAAGCCCTCCTTGTCGGCGTCGAGGATCGCCACCAGCGACACCTCGGGCAGGTCGAGGCCCTCGCGCAACAGGTTGATGCCGACGAGCACGTCGTATTCGCCGAGGCGCAGCTGACGCAGCAGTTCCACGCGGCGCAGGGTGTCGATCTCCGAATGCAGGTACCGCACCCGGACCCCGAGCCCGAGCAGGTAGTCGGTGAGGTCCTCGGACATCTTCTTGGTGAGCGTGGTGACGAGCACGCGCTCGTCGCGCTCGGTGCGCTGCCGGATCTCGTGTACCAGGTCGTCGATCTGGCCCTTGGTCGGTTTCACCACCACCTGGGGGTCGACGAGACCGGTCGGGCGGATGACCTGTTCGACGACCTCACCGCCCACCTGGCCGAGCTCATACGGCCCGGGCGTAGCCGACAGGTACACCGCCTGCCCGATCCGGTCGGCGAACTCCTCCCAGGTGAGCGGCCGGTTGTCGACCGCCGAGGGCAGCCGGAACCCGAATTCGACGAGGTTGCGCTTGCGCGACATATCGCCCTCGTACATGCCACCGATCTGCGGGACGGTGACGTGGGATTCGTCGATGACCAGCAGGAAGTCGTCGGGGAAGTAGTCGAGCAGGGTGGCGGGCGCCGACCCGGCGGGGCGACCGTCGATGTGACGCGAATAGTTCTCGATGCCCGAGCAGAACCCGACCTGACGGATCATCTCCAGGTCGTATTCGGTGCGCATGCGCAGGCGCTGCGCCTCGAGCAGTTTGCCCTGGCCCTCGAGCTCGGCCAGGCGGGCGGCCAGCTCCTCCTCGATGGCGGCGACGGCCTTCTCCATGCGCTCCGGGCCCGCCACGTAATGCGTGGCGGGGAAGATGCGCAGCGAGTCGACCTGGCGGACCACATCGCCGGTGAGTGGGTGCAGGTAGTACAGCGCCTCGATCTCGTCGCCGAAGAACTCGATGCGGACCGCGAGCTCCTCGTAGGAGGGGATGATCTCGACGGTGTCGCCACGCACCCGGAACGACCCGCGCGTGAACGCCATGTCGTTGCGGGTGTACTGCACATCGACCAGCAGCCGCAGCAGCGCGTCGCGGTCGATCTCGCCGCCGACCTCGAGCTGCACCGAGCGATCCAGGTATGACTGCGGCGTACCGAGACCGTAGATGCACGACACCGACGCGACCACCACCACATCTCGACGCGACAGCAGGCTGGAGGTGGCCGAGTGCCGCAGCCGCTCGACGTCGTCGTTGATCGAGCTGTCCTTCTCGATATAGGTATCGGTCTGGGCGATGTAGGCCTCGGGCTGGTAGTAGTCGTAGTAGGAGACGAAGTACTCGACCGCGTTGTGCGGCAACATCTCCCGCAGTTCGTTGGCCAGCTGGGCCGCGAGGGTCTTGTTCGGCGCGAGCATCAGGGTGGGCCGCTGCAGCTTCTCGATCAGCCAGGCGGTGGTCGCCGACTTGCCGGTGCCGGTGGCACCGAGCAGCACCACGTCCTTCTCCCCCGCGTTGATGCGGCGCTCGAGCTCGGCGATGGCGGCGGGCTGATCGCCTGCCGGCTGATGCGGGCTGACCACCTCGAAGCGGCCACCCTTGCGCTCGATCTCACCGACCGGGCGGTGCTCCGAATGCGCGAGCGGGTGCCCCCGCTCTTCGTACCCTTCGGCCGGGATCTCGGTTGCGAATGCCATGCACACCAGGTTAGGCGTACCCACCGACAGATTCGCGGCGGCGGAAAGCGCTCGGCGCCCGGCCCCGCGTGCCGGTAGATTCTGCGCACATGACCCAGGCCTCGACCGTGCACGTGCACCCGCCCAAAATCGAGCTGTTCGACCTAGCGGCCAAGACCAATACCGATCCGAAGGGTTTCGTACGGCCGGTCGAGGTGTACCGGGAGGAGCCGTGGGGCCTCTACATGGGGCGGCACTCCGACCACGCCAGCTTCCACTATCTGGAATCGTGGCTGCTGCCGAGTCTGTCGCTGCGCGCGTCCAAACTCTGGTACAACCCGGGCATCGAGCAGTGGCAGGACGTGTACGTCGATGTCGGCGTCTTCACCAGGGACTCCCCGACGCTGTGGCGCTCGCTGGACCACTACCTGGACCTGCTGGTCCGCACGGGCCGCGATGTGCGCCTGGTCGACATCGACGAACTGCTCGCCGCGCAGACCGACGGTCTGCTCGATGCCGAACAGGCCCAGGCGGCGATCGAACACGCGGTCGCGGCGGTCGACGGGATCGCCGCGCACGGGTACTCGCTCGAGGCGTGGCTCGCCACCCGCGGTATGACCCTGACCTGGCGCTGAAACGACGAAACCGCCCGCGACCGGACAGGTCGCGGGCGGTTTCGGTATCGATCAGCCTGCCGAACCGCTGCCGAGCAGGTCGCCGAGGCCACCACCGCAGCCGGCGCTGCCGGTCGCGGCCGCCTCACCGACGGTGACGGTGATCGAGTCGCTGATCAGCAGCTGCCGCGCCTCGAGCTTGTGCTGGCCGGTCGTGGTCGGCTTCCAGGTCATGCTCACCGTGCCGGAGAGCAGCGACGGCGAGACCGTGCCGATGTCGCGGCCGTTGTCGGTGAACTTCACCGAGGTCAGCCTGTCGACCTCGACGCTGGCCGTCAGCTTGTAGCTGCACCCGACCTTGTGATCGGTGCCCGCGACGCTGAGGTTGCCCACCCAGGCCGAGGCCTGCGGGGCGGCCAGCACGATGGTGGCGGCGACAGCGCCGAACGCGGTGATGCCGAAGCCCGCACGGCCGAGACGGTGATGTGTTGTCATACGCGCTACAACTTCCCTGTGAATCGAGTCACCCGGTAGTGACTCGCCACAATGTAACCAGCGCGCCGCCCGCTACGGACAGTTTTTGAAACATTGACGTTTAACAGATGCCGACCGGGGTTACGCGCGGGCGCGAGCCCACTCACCGACCCTCGGGTAGACCACATCGAACCACGGTTCCTTCACCCCGTAATAGGACTCGCCCGCCGCCTCGCCCGACTTCCCCGCCGCCGCCCGTTCGGCCGTCCGCTTGATCTCCAGATACTCCGTCCGCACGTCCTCCTCTGCCCGCAACCAGTCGCGGAAGTCGAGCGCGAACCGCTGGCCTGGCGAATCCTGCACGCGCAGATGAATATTCGCCGGTCGGCCGGGATCCGCGTTGCCGTGCAAGCGTTTTGCCCACAGGTCCACGTCGGTGCCCGCCGGATCCTCGGGCGTGGGCTTCGGGTTGTCGTGCGTGATGCCGACCGCGCGCGGGAATCCCGCGGCTGTCAGCGAATCCGCCAGTGCGTCAGCGGTTTCCAGGTCGGCCACCGTCACCTGGATATCGATGAGGTCCTTGGCGGGCAACCCGCTCACCGCCGTGGAACCGACATGGTCGATGCGCACCGCCGCAGCACCACACACCAGATGCAGCCGCGCGATGATCCGGCGCGCCTGCGCGCCCCACTCCGGGTCGTGCGGCACCAAACGGTACTCCGCCCGCGCCCGCACCCCCTCGCGCTGATTGCGTTCGAACGGCACCAGCCGCCGCTCCCACAGCGCCCGCACCTGCTCCTCGACCACACCGGGGGCACCGTTGTTGTCCAGCCACACATCGGCGACGGCGTGGCGTTGCTCGTCGGTGGCCTGGGCGGCGATCCTGGCCAGGGCATCGGCCTCGGCGACACCGCGCTGCTCGACCAGCCGGCGCAGGCGGGTCTCGACATCGGCGCCGACCACGACCACCAGCTGCATGAGCGGGGCGAGCCCGTTCTCCACCAGCAACGGAATGTCTTGCACCACAATGGCGTCGGCGGGGGCGGCGCCGATGAGTTCGGCCGTGCGGGCACCGACCAGCGGGTGGGTGATGGCGTTGAGCTTGCCGCGTGAGGTGTCGTCGGCGAAGGCCACCGCTGCCAGCGCGGGCCGGTCGAGGCTGCCGTCCTCGGCCAGGATCGCGTCACCGAACTCGGCGACGAGCGCGGCCAGACCCGGCGTTCCCGGCGCGACGACCTCGCGGGCGATGGCATCGGAGTCGATCACCACCGCCCCCAGTTCGACCATGGTCCGCGCCACTGTGGACTTACCCGCTCCCATGCCTCCGGTGAGGCCGATCCGCAACATGCGCCAAGTCTCGCATCCCCGCGCCCGGAGCAGGTCAGGTGTTCCCGACACGCCGATGTGCGGCGGCGGCAAATCCGGGGCCGGGCGCGTCGCGTCGACTAACCTTCGCGCAGGCGAGAAGGCCAATCACCAGCGAGCGAAGGATGATCATGGGCACCACACAACACCGGACGGCTCGCCACCGCCTCGGCATGCCCGGCGGTGTGCACTGCGTTGAGTTCCCTGCTGTGGCAGCGAGTCTCGCCGAGTATCGCCGGTCCTGGTTCACCGCTCTGATCTCGCCCGCCAGACACAGTTTCGCCGCGATGCGCAAGCGCACCAGCATGGGCGCCACCTACTGGGTGCCCGCCGCCGCCGCGAACTGAGCACCGACCACCCGAGCCCACCCGTTACGAACGGGTGGGCTCGTTGTCGTGCAAGCCCTGTGTGATGACCGGGCCGGAAACAGGCCGAAGGCCCCGGTCCGTGTGGACCGGGGCCTTCGACTGTGTTGCTCTACCTGAATCAGGCGTTACCGCTGAGCTTCTCCCGCAGAGCCGCCAGCTGCGCGTCACTGGCGAGCGAACCGCCGGTGGACTCGGCCGGACCGGAGGTGGCCTGCGTGGCGTTGCCGCTCTCGGAGGAGTAGTTGCCCGCGGCCGGACCGCCAGCGGCGGCTTCGGCAGCCGCGTCGGCAGCCATCTTCTCCATCTGAGCGGTGTGCATCTTGTGGCGACGCTCGGCCTCGGCGTAGCGGCCTTCCCACTCTTCACGCTGCTTGTCGAAGCCCTCGAGCCATTCGTTGGTCTCGGGATCGAAGCCCTCGGGGAAGATGTAGTTGCCCGCTTCGTCGTAGCTGTCGGCCATGCCGTACTTCGACGGGTCGAACTCGGCGTGGTAGTCCTCGTTCGCCTGCTTCAGCGACAGCGAGATCCGACGACGCTCCAGGTCGATGTCGATGACCTTGACCATCGCGTCGTCGCCGACTGCCACGACCTGGTCCGGGACCTCCACGTGGCGCTCGGCCAGCTCGGAGATGTGCACCAGGCCCTCGATGCCCTCTTCGACGCGCACGAAGGCACCGAAGGGAACCAGCTTGGTGACCTTGCCGGGCACGATCTGGCCGATCGCGTGGGTCCGGGCGAACTGACGCCACGGATCTTCCTGGGTCGCCTTGAGCGACAGGGAGACGCGCTCGCGGTCCAGGTCGACGTCGAGAACCTCGACGGTGACCTCGTTGCCGACCTCGACGACCTCGGACGGGTGGTCGATGTGCTTCCAGGACAGCTCGGAGACGTGCACCAGGCCGTCGACGCCGCCCAGGTCCACGAAGGCACCGAAGTTGACGATCGAGGAGACCACACCCTTGCGGACCTGGCCCTTCTGCAGCTGGTGCAGGAACTCGCTGCGGACCTCGGACTGGGTCTGCTCGAGCCAGGCGCGACGCGACAGGACCACGTTGTTGCGGTTCTTGTCGAGCTCGATGATCTTGGCCTCGATCTCCTTGCCGACGTACGGCTGGAGGTCGCGGACACGACGCATCTCGACGAGCGAGGCGGGCAGGAAGCCACGGAGACCGATGTCGAGGATCAGGCCGCCCTTGACGACCTCGATGACGGTGCCCTTGACGGCCTCGTCCTTCTCCTTGAGCTCCTCGATCGTGCCCCACGCGCGCTCGTACTGAGCCCGCTTCTTCGACAGGATCAGGCGGCCTTCCTTGTCCTCCTTGGTGAGAACCAGGGCCTCGACCGCATCGCCCACGGAAACGACCTCGTTCGGGTCGACATCGTGCTTGATGGAGAGTTCACGGGAGGGGATGACGCCTTCGGTCTTGTAACCGATGTCGAGCAGGACCTCGTCACGATCGACCTTGACGATGGTTCCCTCGACGATGTCGCCATCGTTGAAGTACTTGATCGTGGCGTCGATGGCGGCGAGGAAATCCTCGGCGGAGCCGATGTCGTTGACGGCTACCTGCGGCGAGGTGACGGTGGTGGGCATATGTGGGTTTGCTCCGGACGGATTGTGGTCGGTTGCGGACATTGGAACTTTCGGTACGCTGCGAGATCACCGCGACGAGGCGACGAGGGACCGAACAAGTATCGCACGGACCGCCGACATTGCCGCTGATCAAACTCAGCACGGGCGACTCCGTCATCGGATACTGTACGCATCAACCCCGGCGCACAGCGTTCCTCGTGAGAGGTTCCTCGAAAGACACTCGCGTGCCTCAGCGTACGCGAGGGTGTTCCAGCCGGGCAAACCACCCCCCGTTCCCGCCGATACCCTTGGCGCCGTGTCCGATGACGAACGCCATGCGCAGGCAAACGCGCTGCTGGGAACCGCGGCGACCACCCGAACCAGGATCGGCTCGGCCGACAGCGAACGCGCCAGCAGGCGCTGGTGGGACGCCGACGCCGACCAGTACCACCAGACCCACGCCGATTTTCTCGGTGTCGACTCCCCCGGCGGCGAGTTCGTGTGGTGCCCGGAGGGGCTGCACGAGGGCGACATGCATTTTCTGGGCGACGTGACGGGCCGGCGGGTGCTCGAGATCGGGTGCGGTTCGGCGCCGTGTTCGCGCTGGCTGGCGGGGCAGGGCGCGCATCCGGTCGGGCTCGATGTGTCGATGGGGATGCTCGCGCGCGGCGTGGCGGCGATGGAGCAGGGTGGACCGCGGGTGCCGCTGGTCCAGGCGGGCGCGGAGGCGCTTCCGTTTGCGGACGCCACCTTCGATCTGGCCTGTTCGGCGTTCGGCGGGGTGCCGTTCGTCGCCGATTCGGCGCGGGTGATGCGCGAAGTGGCGCGGGTGCTCGTGCCGGGTGGCCGGTGGGTGTTCTCGGTGAATCACCCGATGCGCTGGATCTTTCCCGACGATCCGGGCGAGGCCGGCCTGGTGGCCCGTATTCCGTATTTCGACCGCACGCCCTATGTAGAGGTCGACGCTGACGGTGTGCCGACCTACGTCGAGCACCATCGCACGATCGGTGACCGGGTGCGCGAGATCGTCGGCGCGGGGCTGACCCTGCTCGACATCGTGGAACCGGACTGGCCGGAATGGCTCGACCGCGAATGGGGCCAGTGGTCGCCGTTGCGCGGGGAGATCTTCCCCGGCACCGCCATCTTCGTCACCGAGAAGCCCGGCGGCACCGGGCTGTCTGGCGCCTAGAAGTCGGGCAAAGCCGCGAACGACGGGGCGACCTGGACGTTCGGCACCGTTTCGGCGACCCAGCGACGCGCCCTGGTGAGCGCGTGATGCGGGAATTCGGCGTCGAAGCGGACGTCGTCGGACAGCAGGTACGGCAGTTTCCCGCGCAGACCCGGTGCGTAGGGGTGGGGCGGGCACATCTCGTCGCGGCGGAATCGGCGGCCGATCGTCCGTTCCCGCTCCCCCGGCGGCCCCGTCTCCGGGCAGATGATCTGGAACACCGCCGAGCAGCGGTCCTTGGGCACCACGATGGACGCCGCGAAGACGAGCTCACCGTGTGGACCCGGCATCCGCGTCTTCTCGACGCGCAGCAACGCGGGCAACTGGTCGACCCACACCACGAATGCCTCGATCAGGCAGCCGGTGCGCGCGTGGTGTTCGGCCAGCCGCCTGCGCAGCCGCTTCGGGTCGTCGAGCCGCGCGGGCAGATCGGGTGCGCCGTTGACGTAGTTCAGCGCGACGACATCACGAGTGGCCGGATTCCCCCAGGTCGTGTCGTCCAACTGTTGCATTCCAGGAATGTCGAACGAGATGGGCACCGGATCAATTTACCGGCGTGGTCGAGTTCGGTTGTCGCCGTGCACGGCTCGGCGCGTCCTTCCAGACGAAACCCGGTGTTCACCCAGGTCGGCCGGTCGGGTGCCGTGACAGATCACCACGGTGAGCCACCGAGGGCCTCGATCCGAGCGACTCAGTCGCGCTTGGGTTTTCGGCCGACCTGCTCGAGGGCTAGGCGCAGGGCGTATTCGATCTGGGAGTTGATGCTGCGCAGGTCGTCGGCCGCCCACTTGGCGATGGCCTCGTGGACGGCCGGGTCGAGCCGCAGCAGAACCTTTTTGGGTTCTCTCTTCGGCGCGGGCACAGTCGACCTCAGTAGAGGGATCCGGCGTTGACGACCGGTTGCGTCGCGCGGTCGCCGCAGAGGACGACGAGGAGGTTGGAGACCATGTTGGCCTTGCGTTCCTCGTCGAGTTCGACGGTGCCCTGCTCGGCGAGGCGGTCGAGCGCCAGGGCGACCATCCCGACAGCGCCCTCGACGATCTGGGTGCGGGCGGCGACCACCTGCGCGGCCTGCTGACGGACCAGCATCGCCTGCGCGATCTCGGGTGCGTAGGCCAGGTGGGTGATGCGGGCCTCGATCACCTCGATACCGGCGGTGAGGGTGCGTTCGCGCAGTTCGACGGTGAGTTCCTCGGCCACCTCGGCGCCGTCGCGCAGACTGGTGCGGGTGTCGTCGTGGGCGTCGTAGGGGTGCGTGGTCGCCAGGTGACGGACCGCGGCCTCGGATTGGGTCTCGACGTACTCCTCGTAGTCGTCGACCGCGAAGGCGGCCTTGAAGCTGTCGACCACCTTGTAGACCACCACGGCCGCGATCTCGACGGGATTGCCGTCGGCGTCGTTGACCTTCAGTTTCTGGGTCTCGAAGTTGCGCACTCGCAGCGAGATGGACTTGCGGTCGCTGAGCGGGACCACCGAGAAGAAGCCCGGTTCGCTGACCGAGCCGATGTAGCGACCGAAGAAGGTGACGACCTTTGCCTCGTTGGGGTCGACCACGATCAGCCCGGTGGCCAGCGCCGCGACGATCACCACGCCGAGAACGCCGACCACCGCGCCTGCCCAGGCGAGCGCGCCGCCGTCGTGCTTGGACACCGAGATCAGCGACAGCACCGCGAGGGCGCCGAACAGCAGGGTGGACACCAACCACCCGAGTAGGACGGCAAATCCGTTGAAGCGAAAGGCGGGCCGCAGTTCCATGACATCCTCCGATATCTGAGTGATATCATTACAATAGCAGATACAGACTGCGGCGACAACGCCGGTTACACGCGGGGGATGGTGCGATTGGCGCGGAACATGCCGTACGGGTCGTACTTCGTCTTCAAGGCCCGCAGCCGGTCGAAATCGGCAGGTGGATAGCCCGCCGCGGTCTGCTCGGGGCCTGCCGCGGCGCCCGCTCCGTAGAGGAAGTTGAGGCTGTGGCCGATCGTCCACGGCGCCAGCGCTTTTCGCACCGTGTCCAGCGCGTCGGGAGCGGCGTCGCCGGCGCCCGCGTCGGTGATGACCCGCACGATGTACTCGGCGTCGCGGTGACCGATCGACGCGGCCCCCCGGCGCAGCGCCCCACCCAGATGACGGATGTCGATCACGGCGTCGACCGGTCCGCCGGGTGCGGTCTGCGCCCGCAGCGCGGCCACCGCTTCCGGGGTGAGGTCGGCGAGCAGCGCGTTGGTCGCGGCGTAGGCGTGCGGGAAGTCGGGATCGCTGTGCACCGTGTGGGATTCGGTGTAGGGCATGGTGCGCAGGTCGTCGCGCAGACGGTCACCGATCGCGCGCAACGGTGCGATCAGGCGCTCGGCCTCCTCGGCGGGCAACGTGCTCGCCACCCGGATGGAGGCGACATGCCTGCCGCGCAACGGCTGCGGGACCGGCGGAATGTCGGGGAAGGTCAGCACGGCGACGGTTGAGGTGATTTCCTCGGGCACGGTCGCACTCCACTGCCGCCAGGTGTCGAGCACCGTGTCGACAAGCGGGGTGTCGAAAAGTAGCTGGCCGCCATAGATTTCGGTGACGGGCACGAGGTCGAGTTCGAGGGCGGTCACCACACCGAAGTTGCCGCCGGTGCCGAGGACCGCCGCGAACAGTTCGTCGGCGGGGCCGAGGGTACGGACGCGACCGTCCGCCGTGACGAGTTCTATCGAGCGCACATGATCTGCGGCGTAACCGAATTCGCGGCCGAGCAGGCCGAGGCCGCCGCCGAGCACGTAGCCGACCACACCCACCGACGGTGAGGAACCGTTCAGCGGGGCCAGCCCGTGCGCGGCGGCCGCCTCGACCAGTGCGCCGGCCCGCACACCGGCGCCGACCCTTGCGGTTCGTTTGTCCGGGTCGACGGTGATCGCGTTCATCCGGCCGGTGGTGACGAGCACACCGCCGTCGACGGCGACCGACAGACCGTGCCCGGTGGCCTGCACCGCGAGGGGAAGACGGTGTCGCGCCGCGTATTCCACGGCGGCGCGCACGTCCTCGGTGTGGACGGCGCCGGCGACGAGTGCGGGCCGGTGAGCGTAGGCGGTCTGGAACCCGGCGATTTCCTGCTGGTACCCGGCGTCGTCCGGGGTGAACACGGGCCCGGTGAAAGTGGCGGTTTCAGTCATGACTCCACTGTGCTCACCTCGGTGCAATAAGCCCAACAGATAGTTTTTCTGGCTCCTATAATCTCTGGTTATGGAACTGCGGCAGCTGCGCTACTTCGTGACGGTCGTCGACGAGGGCGGCTTCACGCGAGCGGCCCAGCGCCTGCACCTGAGTCAGCCGGGGCTGAGCGCCCAGCTCAAACAGCTCGAACGCGAACTCGGCCAGCGGCTCCTGGATCGCGGCGCCCGAACCGTCACCCCGACCGAGGTCGGCCGGGCGGTTCTCGACCATGCCCGCGCCGCCCTGGCCGCCGTCGATCGCATCGACCAGACCGTCCAGGAGTTCAGCGGATTGCTGCGCGGCCGGGTGCGGTTGGGTGCCATCTCCGGTGCGGCGGCCGACGAGTTCGACATCGCGGGCGTGCTGGCCGGCTTCCACCACGATCACCCCGGTGTCGCGATCAGCCTGACCGAGGACACGTCCGAACGCATGCTCGCCGCACTCGACCGCGACGACCTCGACCTCGCCCTGGTCGGCCTCACCGGTGCCGAGCTCGGACCCGGCATCGCCACCGACGTGGTGCTCGAGACGCCGCTCGTCGCCGCGGTCGCCGCCGAGGCCGACGAACCCGCCGACACCATCACCCTGCGGGCACTCACCGGGCGACGCCTCATCTGTCTGCCCCGCGGCACCGGCCTGCGCGGAATCTTCGAACGTTCCTGTGCTGCCGCGCGTTTCGTTCCGGAGATCGCCTTCGAGGCGGCCGCTCCCCCGCTGCTGCTCGAGCTCGCCGCACGCGGCCTCGGCACGGCGGTGGTGCCCGCGCTCGGCGCCGAGGAAGCCGCGGGATTCGGGGTTCGGGTGCTCTCGATCGTCGAGCCGGCGATCCGTGGCAGGCTGGCGCTGGCCTGGCGAGCCGATCGGCCACTCACTCCGGCGGCCAAGGTGCTGCTCGGTCAGCTGCGGATCGCGCTGCGCACCGGCACCTGATGCCGCCCGCGCCGCCGTCGTCACGGCGGCGTTAGGCTCGCACCACACTGATGAAGGAGAGCTCGACCACGACAGGAAGGGCGCGACATGGGGCAGTCGACAACCGCGGGGAAGTTGCGGGAGCTGCGGCAGAATCTGGTGGCGGCACAGGAGCCGGCGGGGGAAGCCGGCGTCGCCAAGCGGGCGGCCAAGGGGATACCGAGTCCGCGTGAACGGATCGACATGCTGTTGGACAAGGGCAGTTTCGTCGAAATCGGCGCCCTCGTGCGGCAGCCGGGCGACGGCCTCTACAGCGACGGCGTGGTCACCGGGCACGGAACCGTGGACGGGCGCCCCGTGGTGGTGATCGCCCACGACCAGACCGTGTACGGCGGGTCGGTCGGTGAGATGTTCGGCCGCAAGGTGGCCATGGCCATGGACCGCGCGGCCGACGTGCAGTGCCCGTTCATCGCGATCAACGACTCCGGCGGCGCCCGTGTGCAGGACGCGGTGACCTCGCTGGCCTGGTACGCGGCCATGAGCCGCCGCCAGCTCCGGCTGTCGGGACTGGTGCCGCAGGTGTCGATCATGCTCGGCAAATGTGCTGCGGGAGCGGTGTATTCGCCGATCAACACCGATGTGCTGATCGCCACCGAGTCGGCGTACATGTTCGTCACCGGTCCCGAGATCATTCGGGAGACCACCGGCGAGGTGGTCACCCTCGAGGAGCTCGGCGGCGCGTTCAACCAGGCGCAGAACGGCAACATCCATCACGTCGCCGCCGACGAGCAGGCCGCCTTCGACTGGGCGCGAGCGTATTTGAGCTACATGCCGTCGAGCTGTTTCGACGAGGCGCCGGTGGTGAATCCCGGCCTCGAACCCGGGATCACCGAGTCCGATCACGAACTCGACTCGCTGATTCCGGATTCCGATCGCGCCGGTTACGACATGTACGACGTGCTGTTACGCATCTTCGACGACGGCGATTTCCACGAGATCGGTGGCAATGCCGCCCGCAATCTCATCACCGGTTTCGCGCGCGTCGACGGGCGAAGCGTCGGCGTGATCGCCAACCAGCCGCTCGTGTCCAGCGGCGCGATCGATGCCCGCTGCTCGGACAAGGCGGCCCACTTCATCCGCCTCTGCGACGCGTTCGGGTTGCCGCTGGTGTTCGTCGTCGACACGCCTGGTGTGCTGCCGGGCGTCGAGGAAGAGAAGATCGGCGTCATCAAGCGCGGCGGGCGGTTCTTCTACGCGGTGGTCGAGGCGACCGTGCCGATCGTCACCGTCGTCGTGCGCAAGGCCTACGGCGGTGGTTACGCGGTGATGGGCTGCAAGCAGCTCGGCGGCGATGTGAACCTGGCGTGGCCGACCGCGCGTATCGCGGTGATGGGCGCGGAGGCGGCGGTCGGGTTGACGCAGCGGAAGCAGCTGGCCGCAGTTCCCGAGGAACAGCGCCGCCAGGTGCGTCAGCAGATGATCGACTTCTACAACACCACCGTGGCCACCCCGTGGATCGCCGCCGAACGCGGCTACATCGACGCGGTGATCGAACCGTCGCGGACCCGCTTGGAAATCCGCAAGGCCCTGCGCCTGCTCGCCGACAAGCGCGAGATCCGAGGGCCACGCAAACACCTGCTCATGCCGTTGTGACACCGTGCTCGGCCCGGCGCCCACGCCGGGCCAGCCCGCATGCCGCCACATAGCCGCGGACCAGGGGGCGGGTGTCGTCGCGGCGCCAGGCCAGGGCCAGTTCGCAGGGGCTGATCCCGGTGACCGGTCGGCACACCACGCCGTCGCGGGTCACCATCGGTGCGTTTCCGGTGGCCAGCAACACGACGCCGTCGCCGTTGACCAGGGCCTCGTAGGTTTCCTCGGTGCTCGAGACCTCGGCGCCGATGACGGGTTCACGCCCGTCACGGGCATCGAGGGCGAGCCAGTAGTCGCGCAGGATGCCGGCCGAATGCGGGAGTGCCAGAAAGGGTTCCGCGAGGAGATCCGCGAAGGCGATCTGGTCGCGGGTGGCGAGCCGGTGTGTGCTCGGCAAGGCGACCAGCCGCGGTTCCGTCGCGACCACGTGCCAGTCGTAGCGGGCGTGGTCGAGCGGCAACCAGACGAAGGCGACATCACTTGATCCATCGGCCAGCCCTGCTGACGGATCTTCCCAACTGAACTGGCGCAGTATCGGTTTCGCGTGTGGAAAGGCGGTGCCGAACCGGGAGCGGATGGCGGGCAGGATGCCACGGCCCGGGCTCGTGCTGATCCCGATCGTCAGGACCGCCGCCTGCGTGGCCTTGGCGGCCGCGACCGCGGCTTCGCCGAGCTCCCACGCCGCGAGTACCTGGCGGGCGTGCGGCAGCAGCGCCGCACCCGCCGCCGTCAAGGTGACCGACCGCGGTCCACGCACGAACAATGCGGTGCCGGCCTGCTTTTCGAGCTTGCGGATCTGTTTGCTCAGCGCGGGCTGGGACACATACAGCCGTTCGGCGGCGCCGGTGAAGGTGAGCTGCTCGGCGACCGCGACGAAGTAGCGCAGATCGCGCCCGTGCACATCCATAACCATTGGTTATCACAA
This sequence comes from Nocardia rosealba, assembly GCF_020216065.1. Taxonomy (GTDB): domain Bacteria; phylum Actinomycetota; class Actinomycetes; order Mycobacteriales; family Mycobacteriaceae; genus Nocardia; species Nocardia rosealba. Next base: position 96,354 of record NZ_JAIWNA010000011.1, on the reverse strand, counting down.
CGGGTCTTGGACGGCATCCGCGGACTCGAGCAGGATCGGGGACGAAACATCAACGGGTAGAGGAGTTCTGATGAGTGTTCCGCAGATCTGGTTGGTCACCGGGGCGAGCAGTGGTTTCGGCCGGGCCATCGCGCAGGCGGCGATCGAGGCGGGCGACATCGTCATCGCCGTCGCCCGGCGCACCGCCGCCCTCGACGATCTGGTCGCCGCGCATCCCGATCAGCTCGAGACCGTCGCCCTCGATGTCACCGACACCGACCGTATCGACACGGTGATCGCCGATGTCGTGGCCCGCCACGGCCGCATCGATGTGCTGGTCAACAATGCGGGCCGCACCCATGTGGGCGCGGTGGAAGAGACCACCGATGCCGAACTTCGCGCCCTGTTCGACCTGCATCTGTTCGGCCCCGCGGCATTGACCAGGGCGGTCCTGCCGCACATGCGCGCGCAGCGCAGCGGTGCGATCGTGCAGATGAGCAGCGTCGGTGGGCAACTGTCCTTCGCCGGGTTCTCCGCCTACAGCGCGACGAAATTCGCACTGGAGGGCCTGTCGGAAGCGCTGGCCGAGGAAGTGGCGCCTTTCGGGATCAAGGTGCTGATCGTGGAGCCCGGCGCCTTCCGCACGGGCCTGTTCGGGCCGGGCGCGGCCGCCTTCAGCGCCGAGTCCGAGGTGTACGCCGACACCGCGGGCGCCACCCGCCGGATGGTCGAGGGCGGCGACGGCACCCAGCCGGGCGACCCCGCCAAGGCCGCCGCCGCCATCCGCACCGCCCTCGCCGCCGAGCACACCCCGCTGCGATTGCCGTTGGGGTCCGACTCGGTCGACGCGGTGCTCGGCCACCTCGACGCCGTCCGTGACGACGTGCTGACCTGGGAGAAAGTCTCGCGCGACACCACCTTCGACGAGAACTGAAAGACGATGCGCACCAGACTGTTCCGCACTCTCGCTCCGCTGGTCCTGGTCACCGCCGCGCTGCTCGGATCGGCTGCCTGCGGTGACAACACCTCGGCCGCCCCGGTACCGCCGACGACCGCCCAGCAGGTGCCCCAGGACGCGGGGCACGCACGGCTGAACCAACTGGTCGGCGAGTGGACGGCCGAGAAGTCCACGTTCGTCGCGGGCGGCACGCCGGAGAACCCGATCGTCACCCGCGACGCGGTCTCACGGTGGAGCTGGGTCGCCGAGACCGGCGGCAACTTCCTGCGCGAGGAGGTCACCGGGACCTTCGGCGACCGCCCCTACTACCGGCTCGGTCTGCTCGGCTACTCCCCTGTCGACGACCGCTACGAATGGTCGACCTTCGACAGCGTCACCCCGCTGACCATGGCCTACCGTGGCGCCAAGGGCAGCGCCAACGCACCGGAGCTGTCGATGACCGGGGAGTTCACCGACCCCGGCATCACCGGACCGGCCAATGTCGGCAAGTCCGTCCCGATGCGCACGGTGATCAGGCTGGAGTCGTCGGATCGGACGGTCATGGAGCTCTACTTCACCCCGCCCGGCGAACCGGAGCGGCTGGCCGACCGCGTCGTACTGACCAGGCTCAGCTGACCTCGCCGACAGCGTTCACACGATGGCCGGATCCGCCTGCGGTGCGGGCGGATTCGGCGCCCGGCTCACCACTGTCCGCAACACGAGATAGATCGGGAACGCGATGGGCGACAACAGGATCGTGCCGACCAGCAGGGGTCCCATGAGCAGCGGGTGGATGGCGCGGTCACGGCTGTCGAGGTAGATCCAGCGGCCGAGGAACAGGTCCCAGGCGAGGATCTGGGCCCACAGCGCGGTCAGGACCGCGGGTTCGGCGGCGGCGGCGGTAATGGCGGCCAGCGACGGCGAGGTCACCAGCGACCACAGGGTCCCCAGGACCGGGATCGCCACGATCGCCCAGATCACCAGGGACGGCGCGACGATCCACGGTGAGGCGATGACCGGGCGGGTGCGCCGCCACGTCGGCGCGAAGATCATCAGCGCCCAGAACGGCACCGTGACATAGAACGACAGGTCGAACAGCGTGCTCATGCGGTGACCACCTTCCGGTTCCCGATCGCGCTCGCGAACGAAACCAATACTCCGACAACAACTCCCACGGCGATCACCGCGGCGACGACAAGGGTTGTCCGGTCCGGGTGGACGAGCGGCTGCCCACGCAGCGCCTGCCAGGTCACCAGGGCCAGCACCGCGGCGTAACCACCCGAGGCGGTGAGGATCAGGCCGAGCCGCACGCGGGCGTGCCGCAGCAGCGGAATCCGTGGCGCGAGGACCACGAGCCCGGCGGCGAGCAGCGGCAGGATCTGCAACGCGTGCATGCCGACGAAGTGCGGAATGCGCAGGTCACCGTTGGTGGTGCTCCAGCCGGTGATCGGCATACCCGGTGTGCCGTCGGGCGCACCGACGGTGTGCGCGCCCGCGATGCCCTCCACCCCCGTTTTCTGCATGGGCATCAGCTGCCCGAGCGCCAGACCGACGAGGGTGATCGCGAGCCCGAGCCGGATCGACCAGGTGACGGCGGCATCGCCGATACGGGCGCGCCACAGACCGACCGCGACGGCCATCGTCGCGAGGAACAGCACGACGATGGTGACGGCCATCGTCACCCAGAGCACCGTGTCGAACACTGTCGTCGTGTTGAAGTGACTGCGGGTACCGCGCACCACCTGCCCGACGATGATCACCTGCTCGATGGTTCCGGCGATCACGATCACCGTGGCCATCCACCACAGGAATCGGGATGGCTTGGGCCGCAACGAGATCAGCCAGGCCAGCGCCACGCTGTAGAGCACGAACGACAGTGCGAACTTGGACGGCTTGAACCAGGCGGTCGATCCGGCGATCACCCGGTCGTCGACCAGCATTCCGACGACGGTCACCACCGACAGGACCACGTTGACGGCGGCGAAGTACAGCAGCGGCCGATGCAGTGGGGCGTGGCGGCGAGGCAAGGACTCTGTGATGGGGACGGACATGCGAATCTCCCGACGTTCTAGATAGCTACACTATCCGTTATGGATAGTTAGACTATCCACGAATGGGGCGCTAAGCAAGAGGGGGCGAACGAAGGAGGCGACGGTGCGGATCTCTGAGTTGAGCGAACGCAGCGGCATCGCGGTGGCGACGATCAAGTACTACCTGCGTGAAGGGCTGCTGCCGCCCGGCGAACGCACCGGCCCCAACCAGGCCAGTTACGGAGACGAGCATCTGCGCAGGTTGCGCCTGGTGCGCGCGCTGATCGAGGTCGGCGGGCTACCGGTGGCCACGGTCGGTGACGTACTGCGGGCCGTCGACACCCCCGACCTGCCGATGTTCAGCCTGCTGGGCGTGGTGCAGGGCAGCCTCATCTCCCCCGCCCCCGCCGCCTCCGACGCCGAGTGGGAGCGCGCCTACGAGACCGTGCGCAGGGAAATGGATCGGCGGGGATGGTCGATGAAACCGGCCCAGCCGCTGATCGAGGCCCTCAGCGCCGTCCTCGTGCGCGCCGCCCAGCTCGGTTACCCCGAGTGGGGCGAGACCGCGCTGCCCGCCTACTTCGACGGCGCGCGCATCGTCGCCGAAACCGATGTCGCCACGGCACTTTCGGCAGGTGAGCGCGACGCCGTCGTCGACGCGGTCGTCGTCCTGACCGTCCTGGGCGACACCGCCCTCGCCGCCATCCGCCGCATCGCCCAGGCCCAGGTGTCCCTCGAACGACTGGAGTCCTGACGACGAACGGCCCCGCGGATCACCGCAGGGCCGTTCGGGTCGATCTCTCAGAGCAGACGTGAGAGGAAGGACTTCGTCCGTTCGTGCTGAGGGTTGGACAGCAGCTCACGCGGCGGTCCCGACTCCACCACCACACCGCCGTCCATGAACACCAGCTCGTCGGCGACTTCGCGGGCGAAGCCCATCTCGTGGGTCACCACCAGCATCGTCATACCCGAATCGGCCAGCTCACGCATGACCGTGAGCACCTCACCGACCAGTTCGGGGTCCAGCGCCGAGGTCGGCTCGTCGAATAGCATCAGTTTGGGATCCATGGCCAGCGCACGCGCGATCGCCACCCGCTGCTGCTGACCGCCCGAGAGCTGCGCGGGGTAGGCATTGCGCTTGGCCGACAGACCGACCCGCTCGAGCAGTTCCTCGGCCCGGGCGATCGCCTCGGACTTGCGGATGCCACGCACCTGGGTGGGCGCCTCGATGACGTTCTCGAGGGCCGTGCGATGCGGGAACAGGTTGAAGTGCTGGAACACCATGCCGATGTCGCGGCGCTGGACCGCGGCATCGCGCGGATGCATCTCGTAGAGCTTGCCGTTCTTCTCCCGGTAGCCCACGAGTTCGCCGTCGACGTAGAGCCTGCCGGCGTTCACCTGCTCGAGGTGGTTGATGCAACGCAGGAAGGTCGACTTACCCGAGCCCGACGGGCCGACCAGGGTGAGCACCTTGCCCCGGTGCACCTCGAGCGAGATGCCCTTGAGCACCTGCAGCGCACCGAAGTTCTTGCACACCCGATCGGCGAGCACCATGGGAGGTGCGGTCACTGCTTCGCTCATTTCGCCTTCACCGCCGCCTGCGCCGTGGCCAGTTCCTCGAGCTGCTTGGCCGTCAGCTGCCGGGTGGCACCGCGCGAGTAATACCGTTCCAAGTAGTACTGCCCGACCATCAGCACGCTGGTGATCGCCAGGTACCAGGTGGCACAGACGAGCAGCAGCGGGATCGGCTGGAAGTTCACGCCGTAGATGTCGCGGGCACGGCCGAACAGATCGGTACTCAAGGGGATCGCAGTCACCAGCGAGGTGGTCTTGAGCATGCCGATCAGCTCGTTGCCAGTGGGCGGGATGATCACCCGCATCGCCTGCGGCAGCACCGTGCGGCGCATGGTCTGCGTCCATGACATGCCGAGGGCGATGGACGCCTCCCGCTGACCCTCGCCGACGGAGTTGATGCCCGCGCGCACGATCTCGGCCATGTACGCGGCTTCGTTGAGGCCGAGACCGATCACCGCGAACAGGAACGCGGCCTGCAGGTTCTGCACGTCGATATGGAAGAACTGCGGACCGAACGGCACACCGAGGTCGATCTGCTTGTACAGCGACGGGACCAAGCCCCAGAACACCAACTGCACGAACACCGGGGTGCCGCGGAAGATCCACAGGTACACCCACGCGGTGGTGCGCAGCACCGGGTTCGGCGACAGGCGCATCACCGCGAGGATCGTGCCGAGACCCACCGCGATCGCCATCGCGAGCACGGTGAGTTCCAGGGTGACGATCGCGCCCTGGGTGATCCGGCTGTCGAACAGGTACCTGCCGTAGGTGTCCCACTTGTAAGCGGGGTTGGTGGCAGCGCCGTAGACGAACAATCCGACCAGGATCAGGATGATTGCCGCCGCGATCCAGCGGCCCGGCCTGCGCAGCGGGACCGCTTTGATCGGTTCGGGTTCGGTGCCCGGTCCGGGCACCTCCACCGTGTCTTTCTCGTCGGTCACGTCAGCTCACTGCGCCGTTGATAACCGAGGTCTTGATCTGACCGGATTCGACACCCCAGTTCGTGGTGATCTCGCCGTACTTGCCGTTGTCGATCAGGTGCTGCAGCGCCTTCTGCAGCGACACCGCGAGCGGCGAACCCTTCTGCACGGCCCAGCCGTAGGGCGCCGAGTCGAACAGCGGGCCCGAGGACTCGATCTTGCCTTCGCTCTGCTTGATCGCGTACGCCGTCACCGGCGAATCGGCCGACATCGCGTCGACCTGACCGAGGACGAGCGCGTTGGTCGCCGCGCTCTGCTCGTCGAACGGCTTCATATCGATCGGCGGCTTGCCTTCGGCGACGCACTTCGCGCTCTTGGCGGGAATCTCTTCGGTGTGCTCGACCGTGGTGGCCTGAACGGCGACGCGCTTACCGCACGCGTTGTTCGGGTCGATGGTCTTGCCGGTCTGCTGGGCCCACTGGATACCGGCGTTGAAGTAGGTCGTGAAATCGACCTGCTGCTCGCGTTCGCGCGAATCGGTGATCGAGGACATACCCACGTCGTAGGTGCCTGCCTGGATCGCGGGAATGATCTTCTCGAAGGCGGACTCCTGATAGTCGACCGTCACCCCGAGGGTGGCGGCGACCGCGTCGAGCAGGTCCACGTCGAAGCCGACGATCTTGCCGCTGGCGTCCTTGTACTCGTTCGGCTGGTACGGCACGTTCACGCCGACGACGATCTTGCCTGCTTGCTTCACCTTGTCGGGCAGCGTCGCGGCGATCGCATCGACCTTCTCGGCCGAGACCTTGGTGACCTCGGTGGTATCGCCCTCGGTGTTTTCCGCGCAGCCGGTCAACACCATCGCGCCCACGGCGGCGGTACAGAGCAACCGCACGGCACCGCGGCCGAGCACAGTTCGAACAGACAAAGGAGCCTCCACATTTCACGTCGACGCCGGCCACGTGTCAGCGCCTGTTTGGCAATGTATGCGAACCGGACACAGCGTGGTGCGACAGTAACCGAAGATTAATCAGCGAATGTGAAAGGGGTGGGTTCACCTCCGGTGCACGCGGGCGGCGACCTGTTCGGTGAATTCGCTGGTCGAGGCGAGACCGCCGAGATCCGCGGTGGCGACTCCGGCGGCGAGCGTGGCCGCGACCGCACCGGAGATCCGGTCCGCCGCCGCATTCAGCGCACGATTTCCGTCGCGAACTCCCAACCAGCGCAACAACATTGCCGCCGACAGTTGCAAGGCCACCGGATTCGCCCGATTGTGCCCGGCCAGACCGGGTGCGGCACCGTGCACCGCCTGCGCCATCGCCTTGGTATCGGAGCAGTTGAGCGAGGGCGCCATGCCGAGCGACCCGCTCAGCTCGCCCGCCAGGTCCGAGAGGATGTCACCGAAGAGGTTCTCGGTGACGATCACGTCGAACTCGCCGGGCGCGCGCACGAGGTGCGCGGCCATCGCGTCGACGTGCGCGTCGTCGACCCGCACGTCCGGATACTGCTCGGCAATCTCGTAGCACACGTCACGGAAGAGGCCGGTGGTCATCGGTAGGACGTTCGCCTTGTGCACCACCGTGACCCGCTTGCGCCGTCCCCGCGCCAACCGCAGCGCCTGATGGGCGATCCGTTCGCACGCCTGCCGGGTGACCACGGCCACCGCCATGGCCACGTCCTCGGTCGGCTTGAACTCCCCCGACCCGGCGAACATATTGCGATCGGCATAGAAGCCCTCGCTGTTCTCCCGCACGATCACCAGGTCGATATCGGCTGCCGTCGCACGCACTCCTGGGAAGGCCACGGCGGGACGGATATTCGCGTACAGACCGAGGCGCTTGCGGATGGCACCGCCGGGCGCCACCCGCATGTCGGCCGGGTAGGAGGCGTTGTCGTGCGGGCCGAGGACCCAGGCGTCGAGCTCGTCGAGTGCCGTGAGGGTCTGCTCGGGCAGCGGATGACCGAATTCGGCGATGGCGTCGTGGCCGATGCGCAGCGGCACCCAGTCCACCGGGTCGAGCCCGGCCGCGCCGACCGCCTCGTCGACCACCACGCGGGTGGCGGCCACCACCTCGGGTCCGATGCCGTCACCGTCGATCACTCCGAGCCGCACGCTCGCCTTCGTCGTGTTCACGCGCTCCATCCTCGCCCCTGCCGCCACGCCACCGGCACGCGGACATACCGGAGCGACTAGTTTCTGCAGATCATGGTGCAGTCGGTGGAGCTCCTCCTGGACGACGCGGGCGAGGCCGAGGTCCGCAGGCAGTGGGCCGAGCTGGCCCGTCTCGGGCTTGCCGCCCCGCGCGGGGAAACCCATCGACCACACATCACCGTCGCGGTGGCCCGCGAGATCTGGCCGAGGATCGACCGGGCGCTGGCGGGCCTGGAGTTCGCACCGTTGCCGGTCCGCCTGGGCGGACTGCTGATCTTCGGGGCACGCAGGCCGATTCTCGTGCGATCGGTGATCGTCACCGAGGAACTGCTCGACCTGCACCGCCGGGTCGACGAGCTGGTCGGCCCGTGCCCCGGTATGCCGGCGAACACGCGGCCGGGCGCGTGGACACCACACGTGACACTCGCCCGCCGCGTGACCACGGAACAGCTCGGCGCGGCGGTGGACGCGGTGGCCACCGACCACGAATTTCCGGCCGTTGTGGTGGGCATTCGCCGTTGGGACGGAGACGCGCGGCAAGAGCATGTGGTAGTCGGTGGAAGATAGAGGGACGCCGAGGCGTTACAGCCGAGGACACCGACAAGGAGAGGACGTCATGGCCACCCAGACGCTGACCCAGCAGAACTTCGACGAAGTCGTCACCGGAAACGACGTGGTACTCGTCGATTTCTGGGCTTCCTGGTGCGGGCCCTGCAAGAGTTTCGCACCGACCTTCGAGGCGTCGTCGGAGAAGCACACCGACGTCGTCCACGGCAAGGTCGACACCGAGGCCGAGCAGGGGCTCGCCGCCGCCGCCAACATTCGGTCGATCCCGACCATCATGGCCTTCCGCGAGGGCGTGCTCGTGTTCGCCCAGCCCGGGGCGCTGCCCGCCGCCGCGCTCGAGGATCTGGTGACCCAGGTCAAGGGTTTGGACATGGACGAGGTGCGCAAGCAGATCGCCGAGCAGCAGAACTCGCCTGCCGAATAGGTCGCCTACTCGACCGCTGAAACGTCAAGGGCCCGTTCACCTTTCATGAGGTGAACGGGCCCTGCGCGTCGATCTGTCAGTTGGCGAGCAAGTTGACGCCCGCGATCATGGCGCGCACGGTCGACTCGGCGCCGCCGGCGCCCATGGCGGCGGCCCATCCACGCTTGCCGTTGAACTCGCACTGCACGAAGGTGGCGATACCGGCCTCGGTGCGGCGCTGGTGGAAGCGGAGGATCTCGAGGGGGTAGCCCTCGTCGTAGAGCGCCGAGGTCATCGCGGCGACCGGGTTACCGGCGGCGATGACGGTGCGCAGGTGGTTGCGGAGTTCCAGAGTGGCGGTGAAATCCGTTCCGGAACAAGTGAATTCGCCGAGGGTGACCGGTCCGGTGATCCGGATGTAGCGGTCGGCGAAGTCGGCGGGGTCGAGGCCACGGAGCTCGGCGCGCAGGGCCTTGGGCGCGGCGTCGAACATGGCATGGTCCAGTGTGAGCAGTGTCATTGCAGGTGAGGTCTTCCCGAAGATGTCTTCGTTGGCAGAGGGGACCAGCAGTACAAAAGAGAAATCAGCCCGCAGCGAGGGGGCCGGTCCGAATCAGACCCCGCTACGGCGGGTTACTACGAGAAGAATCTGCCGTGTGGCTGCCGGCGCGGTCTGCGCAGCAGCGACCGCGCGGTCGCGGTGAGCGACAAGCGGCGCGGCGAAGCGGTCGGCGGGATTCGGCACGACTACGACAATAGGGGCGTCGTCGCGAAATCGCAACCTTGTTTCCCGCTCGACGTGTCTACTCGTGAGTACCATCACTGCAGCTCAGAGACCACTCACCGGAGGCGGGGTACCGTGAGCGCATGGGTACGGTCTTCGCGATGACGATCCCCGGGCTGGCGATCGGGCTCATCCTGCTCACGCTCTTGGAAGTGGTTGTCAACCGGCTCACCGGCAGCCGGGTGCTGCCCTGGACCCGCAAGCGCCGTGGACCGGCCGTCGCCGCGACGGGCTTCGAGCATCTGGCCGCCATGTTCCAGGGGTCCAAGCATCACGAATTCGAACAGCGGCAGACCACGCTGATGCACCGGGAGAACCCGTCCGACGGTGCGCCGCCACGCGACGAAATAGATCTGGGCCGCAGGTCCGCGCGGTTGATCGCGCGCGAGCGCTGAGCACGGAAGCCGCTGTGCGGCAATAAGGTGCCGTCAGGTCGCGGCGCGGGCAGACAGCGCAGTCACCGACGCCAGCGCGCGAGCCGAGCCGTCCACGTCCATCTGCATCCGCAGACCGTTCGGACGAACGCTCGTACGCAGGACGACCTTGTCTCGGGCCATCACCGGGCCGACATGTTCGATGACCGCCCGGTAGGGCAGTTCGTGGGTGTCCGGGTGAGCGGCGAGGGTCTCCTCGAGAGCTTCCCAGTACACGGCGTTGTTGACGTGGCCGAGGCGGTCGACATCGGTGACGCGCAGCGGGAACGGCACCGTCTCCACATCGGGGTCGTCGAGTTCGGCGAGGGCGGCTTTCCAGCGCAACCGGTGCTCGGTGGTACTGGCCAGCATCGGCGCCATGAAGGTGTCGGTCATGCGGGCGGGTCGCCCGGCCACAGGGTCGATATGGATCAGGAACGCGGCCGCCTCGATGTGCCCACCCCATTCGCCTTTCAGCTGGATCCGCATATCGCACCAGCGGTTCGACAGGGCGTCGGCCCAGCGGCGCAACTGCACCCGGTCGCCGAACACGATCGGCTCGTACACGTCGATAACGGTGCGCCGCACGATCCAGGCCTGGTGGATATCACCGTCTTCGACCGCGTCGAGATGATCGAACCCGATGTCCTGCAGGTACCGGGCGACCGCGTCGAGGCGCAGCCGGTCCTGGTCGTCGGTATCGCCCAGGCGGACCGGCCACGAGCGCGCGAAGGCCTGCGTGATGTCGAGGCAGTCGGGCAGCGGGGTGGGGATGACGTCGACGGGCATGAGCCGATGCTGTCACACATCGGGGTCGGTGGCCGGGGACGACTCGCGAGTCGCGGGTGCTCACAACTGTGCGGGCCGTCGCTGGTGCATCGGCACGACCGCCCCGAGCCGTGGGGCCACGGGCTGCGATCCGGTTCGACAAGGGAGTTTGCCGTCGGGCGTTCACTCCTCGGCGGCCGCTTTGATCCCGTCGACGTGGGCGGTCCACATCTGCCGGGAGTGCTCGGCGTCCGCCTCGGTGGCGTTGTTGTCCTGACTCAGCGACAGGTGTGTCGTCGTGTCGTCACCGGTGAGCTCGTAGGTGAGGGTGTGGTAGTTCGCGGGAATGTCGGGCTGCCCGCTCAAGGGGCTGTAATGCGTCATGCGCAGCAACCGGCCGGGCTCTGCGGCGAGGATCTCACCGCGGTCCTCGTATGCCCTGCCCTGAAACTCCCCCGTCCAGGTGATCGAACTACCCGGCTGCCAATCGGTGCGCACCTCGGCACCGAACATGAACTTGCGGATCTGCGCTGGGTCGGTCAGCACCTCCCACACCCGCTGTGGAGAGGCGTCGACGTCGGTCCGCACGGTCGCGACGAATCCGGTCATGATGCTCAACTCCTTCGGTCGATCACCACCACCTTAGGACCGCGACCGGCGCGCCGTCTTGGACGAACGCGCCAGGTCGTGGCCGGTGGACTCAGTGTGCGGCGGCGTCCCAGCTGCGCCCGGTGCCTACCGAGACGGTGAGCGGGACCGACAGCTCGATCGCGTTCGCCATCTGTTCGTGCGCGAGGGCTTCCAGCGCTTCGCGCTCACCCTCGGCCACCTCGAAGACGAGTTCGTCGTGGATCTGCAGCAGCATGCGCGAGCGCAGGCCCGCCTCGCGGATCGCGGTGTGGACGTTGATCATGGCGACCTTGATGATGTCGGCGGCGGTGCCCTGGATGGGGGCGTTGAGCGCCATCCGCTCGGCGGCCTCGCGGCGCTGGCGGTTGCTCGAGTCCAGATCGGGCAGGTAGCGGCGACGACCGAACAGGGTCTGGGTGTAGCCGACCTTGCGGGCCGCCTCGACGACCTCCGACAGGTAGTCGCGGATGCCGCCGAAGCGGTCGAAGTAGACCTCCATCTGGTCCTTCGCCTCGGCGGTGCTGATCTTGAGCTGGGCGCTGAGGCCGTAGGAGCTCAGACCGTAGGCAAGGCCGTAGGACATCGCCTTGATGCGGCGGCGCATCTCCGGCGTCACCTCCGACAGCGGGATGTCGAACGCCTTGGACGCGACGAAGGTGTGCAGGTCCTCCCCCGAATTGAACGCCTCGATCAGGCCCGCGTCGCCCGACAGGTGCGCCATGATGCGCATCTCGATCTGGCTGTAGTCGGCGGTCATCAGCTCCGAGTAGCCGGGGCCGACCACGAAGGTGTCGCGGATCATGCGGCCGGTATCGGTGCGGATCGGGATGTTCTGCAGGTTCGGTTCGGTCGAGGACAGGCGACCGGTGGCGGCGATGGTCTGGTTGAACGTGGTGTGCACGCGACCGTCGTCGGCGACCGACTTGAGCAGGCCGTCGACGGTCACCTTGAGCCGGGTCGCGTCGCGGTGGGCGAGCAGGTGTTCGAGGAAGGCGTGGCCGGTCTTCTCGAACAGCGATTCCAGCGCATCGGCGTCGGTGGTGTAACCGGTCTTGGTGCGCTTGGTCTTCGGCATGTCGAGTTCGTCGAACAGCACCACCTGCAGCTGCTTGGGCGAACCGAGGTTGATCTGCTTGCCGATCACGTCGTAGGCGGCGTTGGCGGCCTCGCTGACACGGTCGGCGAACTGCTGCTGCAGATTCTCGAGCTGGGTGACGTCGACGGCGATACCCGCCTGCTCCAGCTCGCCGAGCACGCCGAGCAGCGGCAGCTCCATCTCCTCGAGCAGGGCGGTGGATTCGATCTTGGCCAGTTCCTCGTCCAAGGCGACGGCCAGGTCGGCGACCGCGCGGGCGCGCAGCATTTCCTCGCGGGCGATGCCCTCCGCGACGCTGTCCTCGTCGTCGAGCAGCGACAGCTGGGTCTGCTCGCTGGTCTCGGCGCGCAGTTCGCGCTTGAGATAGCGCAGCGACAGGTCGTCGAGGTTGAAGCTGCGCTGGCCCGGACGGACCAGGTAGGCGGCCAGCGCGGTATCGGTGGTGAGCCCGGCCAGGGTGAAACCGCGCCCGCGCAGGGCGTGGCCTGCCGACTTCGCCTCGTGCAGCGCCTTGGCGACCGCCGGGTCGGCGAGCCAGGCCGCCAGCGCCGTCTCGTCCTCGGGCGTGAGCACGGTCAGGTCGATGTAGCCGCCCTCGCCATCGGCCGCGGCGATCGCGAGCGCCCGGGCTTCACCGTGCACCGGCGTACCCGTGCCGACGATCGAAAGCCCGTGGCGCGCACCTGCTTTCGCGTGCTCTGCCAGCCAGTCCGCGACCGCGCCCTGGTCGAGTGCGCCGCCGCTGATCTCGAAACCCGACTCGGCTTCGGGCTCGGGCGAACCGAGGGTGTCGAACAGCCGATCGCGCAGCACCCGGAATTCCAGGTCGTCGAAGAGCTGATGGATCTTCTCCCGGTCCCAGGGCGCCTTGATGAGCTGGTCGGGGGTGTAGGCCAGCGGTACCTCACGCACCATTTCGGTGAGCTGGCGGTTGAGGACCACACTCGACAGGTTCGCGCGCAGCGCGTCGCCTACCTTGCCCTTCACCTGGTCGACCCGCTCGACCAGCGTGGCGAGGTCGCCGTACTCGCGGATCCACTTCGCCGCCGTCTTCTCCCCCACCCCCGGAATGCCGGGCAGGTTGTCGCTCGGGTCGCCGCGCAGCGCCGCGTAGTCCGGGTACTGGGCGGGAGTGAGTCCGTATTTCGTCTCCACCTCGGCCGGGGTGAACCGCGTGAGATCCGAGACGCCCTTCTTCGGGTAGAGCACCGTGACATCGTCGTTGACCAGCTGGATCGCGTCCCGGTCACCGGTGACGATCAGCACCCGATACCCCTGCGCCTGCGCCTGGGTGGTGAGCGTGGCGATCACATCGTCGGCCTCGTACCCGTCGATCGCCATCACCGGGATGCCCATGGCCCCCAGCACGTCTTTGGTGAGCTCGACCTGCCCGCGGAACTCGTCGGGCGTAGCGCTGCGATTCGCCTTGTACTCCGGGTAGGCCTCGGTCCGGAACGTCTTGCGCGACACATCGAAGGCCGCCGCCACATGCGTCGGCTGTTCGTCGCGCAGCAGGTTGATGAGCATCGACGTGAACCCGTACACCGCGTTCGTCGTCTGCCCCGTGACGGTCTTGAAGTTCTCCGCCGGTAGCGCGAAAAACGCACGATAGGCAATGGAATGCCCATCGAGCAGCAGCAGCGTCGGCCGCTCGCCCTCCGCGGCAGTGGTCGTAGTCGATGCCTGAGCAGTCGTCGGTGAACTCACCCGCATGAGTGTAGGGACACCCACCGACACCGCGGCTATTGGTGCGCGGGCGTGCTCGGAAAAAAGGCCGGGCACGCTGTGGCAGCGTGCCCGGCCTCCTCAGTACCCGATCAATCCACGCCCAAATACGCGGACATCACCGCCGAGTCGGTCAGCAGATCGGCACCGGCACCGGTCTTGGTCACCTCACCGGTTTCCAGGATGTAGGCCCTGTCGCTGCGCGTCAGCGCCTGCTGGGCGTTCTGCTCGACCAGCAGCACGGTCGTGCCCTGCCGGTTGATCTCACTGATGATCCGGAAGATCTGCTGGATCACCATCGGCGCCAGACCCATCGACGGCTCGTCGAGCAGTAGCAACTTGGGCCGTGCCATCAGCGCGCGCCCGATGGCCAGCATCTGCTGCTCACCACCGGAGAGCGTGCCACCCACCTGCTTGCGGCGCTCGGCCAGCCGTGGGAACAACTCGAACACCCACTCGAGCGTCTTCTGATACTCCGCCTTGTCGTCGAAAGGCCTGCCGTAGCAACCCATATCGAGGTTCTCCAGCACCGTCATGCCGGGGAAGACCCCGCGACCCTCGGGTGCCTGGATGAGACCCTCGACCACCCGGTCGTGGGCCTTCATCGTGGTGATGTCCTTGCCCTCGAACAGGATCCGCCCCGAGGTGAGCGGCAGCAGACCCGACAGCGCCCGCATGGTCGTGGTCTTGCCCGCGCCGTTGGCACCGAGCAATGTGACCAGCTCGCCCGGCGCGACCGACAGCGAAATACCGTGCAGCGCTTCGATCCGGCCGTAGTGCACCACCATGTCGCGCACTTCGAGCAGCGGTGTCTGTGCGGCAGGCTCGGCGGGTTCGTCCTTCTCGAGCACCGTGGTACTCGCCACGGTCGCCCCCGCCGCCGGAGTCGCGCCCTCCGCCGCGGCGGCATCGGCTCCCTCCCGCACCTCGGCCACCGTATCCGCGTCGGGCACACCGAGGTAGGCCGCGATCACCGCCGGATCCTCGCGCACCTGGGTCGGCAGCCCGTCGGCGATCTTGCGGCCGAACTCGAGCACCACGATGCGGTCGGTCACGCCCATCACCAGCCGCATGTCGTGCTCGATGAGCAGCACGGTGTACCCGTCGTCGCGGATCTTGCGGATCAGGTCCATCAGCGCCGACTTCTCGCTGGGGTTGAACCCGGCGGCCGGCTCGTCCAGGCACAGCAGTTTCGGCTCGGTGGCCAGCGCTCGCGCGATCTCGAGCCTGCGCTGGTCGCCGTAGGACAGGTTGCGCGCCTTCTCCACCGCGCGCGGTGCGATGCCGACGAATTCGAGCAGGGCCATACCGCGCTCGATGGCGTCGCGTTCCTCGCGCCGGTGCTTGGCGGTGCGGAACACCGCGCCGGGCACCGAGGTGGTGTGGCGCGCGTCCGTGCCGACGACGACGTTCTCGAGTGCCGTCATCTCCCCGAACAGCCGCACGTTCTGGAAGGTGCGCGCGATCCCGAGCCGGGTGATCTCGTTGCGCTTGGTCTTGGCCAGCGGTTTGCCGTCGAAGTGCACGCTGCCCGCCGCTGGCTTGTACACACCGGTGATGGCGTTGAAGCAGGTGGTCTTGCCCGCGCCGTTGGGGCCGATGAGCCCGAGGATCTCGCCGCGGCGGATCTCGAAACTCACCCCGTCCAGAGCCGTCAGGCCACCGAATTTCACCGTCAGCCCGTCGGTGCGCAACAGCGGCTCACCGACGGCGGTCTCGATCGCGCGGTGCGGTGCGACCACGTCGGCCACGGCCTCGGCGTCGCCCAGTTCCGGCATCACCGCGGTCACGTCGACCTCGCCCGCGGGCTCGACCTCCGGTGCCGCCTTGTACCCGGCGGCCATGTCCTCGTTGTCGTACAGCGCGTCGCCCGCGCCCGGCCCGGTCATCGCCTTGCTCCGATCAGTTCGGCCGGCTTGCGCACGGCCTGGTACACCTGTCTGCCGTAGGTGAGCAGTTTCTGCCGCACCGGGAACAGGCCCTGCGGTCGCAGAATCATCATCACCACCAGCGCGATGCCGAAGTAGAGGTACTTCAGGTCACCGAGGGACTGCGCGCCGCCCTGGCGGTGCAGCAGCACACTGCCGAGCAACAGCAGCCCGAGGATCACCGCGACCACCGCGACGGTGGTCACCGCGCGCGTGGCCCACACCCCCAGCGTGTTGCCCCGCCACCGCCACAGCAGCCACAGCCCGACCAGGACCGCGACATCGACCGCGAGCAGCAGATAACCGGTCGATTCGTTGGAAACCAACTGCACCGATTGCAGCCGAACCGGCAGGTAGGCGATGAGGAACGCGCCGACGATCACACCGAGCTTGTTGCCCGATCCGCCGAGCACCACCGCGCACAGGAACAGCATCGACAAGATGATGTCGAACTGCTTGGGGTTGACGTAGGTGACCTGACCGGCGTACATCGCGCCCGACAGGCCGCCGACCGACGCACCGATCACGAACGCCCACAGCTTGAACTTGAACGTCGGCACGCCCATGATCTCGGCGGCGTCCTCGTCTTCGCGGATCGCGACCCAGGAGCGACCGACCCGGCTGCGCTCGAGGTTGCCGATCACCAGCAGCACGACCACGACCAGCGCCAGGCCGAGCCAGAACCACCAGGCGCCGTTGCTCGCCCTGGTGAACGGATTCCAGCTGTCGGGGTCACCGAGGTTGCCCGGGGAGAAGAATCCGCCCGGTTTGGTCTCCGACTCGCCGACTTCCGGATAGGAGATCTTGGACAACCCGAGGCTGCCGTTGGTGAGATCGCCGAGGTTGTCGGCCATCAGGCGCACGATCTCACCGAAGCCGAGCGTCACGATGGCCAGGTAGTCACCGCGCAACCGGAGGGTCGGCGCGCCGAGGATCAGACCGGCCACCGCGGTGAGCGCCACCGCGAGCGGCAGGCACGCCACCCAGGCCCAGCCGGGTTCGAGCCAACCACCATCGGTCTGGTTCCACGGACTGTTCGGGCTGGTCAGCAGGCCGACGGTGTAGGCGCCGACGGCGTAGAAACCGACGTAACCGAGGTCGAGCAGACCGGCCTGGCCGACCACCACGTTCAGGCCGATCGCGATCAGCGCGTACATGGCGAACTGCGCCATCACACCCGCGAAACTCGCGCCCGGCGTGTCGAGCAACGGCGGCGGGAACAACGGAAGCAGCGCGAGCACCGCGAGCACCGGGATGCCGACCGCCCACTGGCCGGGCCGCGAGAGCCCGTCCCACCAGCTGCGGATCGCGTCGCCGATGCCACGCTTGTCCTGTTGCGCCACTGCGGTTTTCGTCGTGTCGGTCATGCGCGTGCCCTCCCCAGACTCTCACCGAGGATGCCGGTGGGCCGGAACATCAGCACGGTCACCAGCAGCACGAACGCGACCACGTCACGCCATTCGGTGCCGAACAGGATCTGCCCGTACTGCTCGGCGACGCCGAGGATCAACCCGCCGAGCAGTGCGCCGCGCAGGTTGCCGATGCCACCGAGGACCGCGGCGCTGAAAGCCTTGATACCGAGAATGAATCCGCCGGAGAAGATGATGCCGGTGGGAATGTAGAGCGTGTACAGCATGGCGGCCGCGCCGGCCAGCAGGCCGCCGATGAGGAAGGTCAGCATGATGACCCGTTCCCGCGAGACGCCCATGAGGGTTGCGGTGTCGGGATCCTGGGCCACGGCACGGATGCCGCGGCCGAACTTGGTCCGGTTGATGACGACCTCGGTGATGATCGCGAGCACGATCGCCGCCGCGAAGATCACCAGCGCCACATTGGTCACCTGCGCGCCGAGGAAGGTGAACTGCACCTTCGGCTCGACCAGCCGGATGCCGGTCTGAGCGTTGGAACCGCCGAGACCCGGCTTGATCTTGGGCAGGATGTAGTGCACGAATTCCTGGATCACGAACGACATACCGATCGCGGTGATGAGGAAGGCGAGCGGTTTGGCGCCGCGCCTGCGCAGTGGCCGGTAGGCGACGCGTTCCAGGCCGACGGCGGCGATGCCCGAGACCAGCATGCCGAACAGCATCGCCAGGCCGAGATAGGTGATCGTCAGGACGACACCCTGGGAATACACATTGCCGCTCGGGGCGAAGCCGAGCAGCTCCAACCCCACGTACGTACCGAACATACCGAGCATGAAGATCTCGGAGTGGGCGAAGTTGATCAGTCGCAGCACGCCGTAGACCAGCGTATAGCCGACGGCGACCAGCGCGTAGATCGAGCCGTAGGTGAGACCGTCGACCGTCAGTTTCCAGAACTGGTCGATCACCCCGGACACATTGAAATCGATGGACCCCTCGGCCAGCAGGGTCACACCGAGCGATGCGGCTTTGTGCTTGGTGCCCCCGGGGCCCGGGGGGGGGGGCGGGGCCAACCCCGGCCCCCCCCCACCGCAACACGCTCAGATGGGACTACTTGACCTCGTACATCCAGATCTGGATGTTGGCCAATTCGCCGGTCTCGCCCCACTTGTACTCACGGGCCACACCGGTCCCGGTGTAGGTACGCACGTACTCGACCAGGTCGGCGCGGGTCACCTTGCCGGAGTCGATGCCCTTGAGCAGGATCGTGGCCAGGTCGTAGCCTTCGACGGAGTAGACGCCGGGGGCCTGTCCGTTGAACGCGGTGTACTCGGCGGCGAACTTCTCCGGCGCCGGGCTGCACGGGCACGACAGCAACGCGTCCTTGGACGACGAACCGGCCTGGCGCACGAACTCGGGATCGTTGCTGCCGTCGGCCGAGACGAAGGTCGCGGTCACGCCACCGGAACGCAGCTGCTGCACGAACGGCGCGGCCTCGGCGTAGTACCCGGCGTAGAAGATGGCGTCGGGCTTGGCCGCCGACAGCTTGGAGACCGTCGCCGAGAAGTCCTTGTCGCCTTCCTTGACGCTGGCCGCGCAGGAGGGATCGGCGGCGCCGCCGGCCGCGGTGAGGAAGGCCTGCGCGAGACCGGCACCGTAGTCGGTGTTGTCCTGCACGACGCAGATCTTCTTGAAGCCCTTCTCCTTGGTGAGGTAGTTCGCCACGGCCGGGCCCTGCGAGTTGTCGTTGCCCAGGCCGCGGAAGAAGGTCTTCCAGCCGTTCTGGGTCAGCGTCGGGTTGGTGGCCGAGGCCGTCAGCGTCGGCATGCCCGCCTCGCTGAGGATCTGGCCGGTCGCCTTGGTCTCACCGGAGAAGGTCGGGCCGATCAGGCCGACGATGCTGGGATCGGCGACGATGGTCGGGATCTTCTGGCTGGCGTTCTGCGGCTTGCCCTCGGTGTCGAATTCCTTGACCGAGACCTGGCAATCCGGGTTCGCCTTGTTGTGCTTGTCCAGGGCGAGTTTGACGCCCATGGTGATGTTGATGCCGAGCGCGGCGTTGCCACCGGTCAGCGGTCCGGCCATCGCGATGCTCGTCGGCGCGCACTTGGCCTTGCCGTCACCGGCCGGATCGGCGGCCGCGCCGGCGTCGGTCTGGGCGACGGCCTTGCCCTCGGTATCGAGCTGCACGACGGGCTGGATGGAGAGGTCGGTGTTGCCGCCACCGCCGCCGTCGGACGACTTGTCACTACATCCGGACAACACCAACGACGCGGCAGCTCCGATTACCAGAACTCCTCGCGTCGAACGACTGCGCCATGTCGAACTGAGCACGTCTCACCTCTATGTCCTGTGCACCCCGGGGTCACCGAGGGGGCCGACCCACGTTCGACCCGGTGAGAACATATCGCCGCTTTGTTAGATCCGCATCACATTCGCATCATGTCGGATGCTTCGTGTGCGGTCATAGTTCACGTTATTGTTTCGCTTACGTAAAGTTTTTCCGGTTTCCTGGGCGCGCACCGGAGCTTTACGGTTCGGCGTCACTGCGGGGTGAGGTTCTCCAGCACGACTTCGGCCACCGCCTTCATGGTGGTGCGCCGATCCATCGCCGTGCGCTGAATCCATTTGAACGCCTGGGGTTCGGTCAAACCCTGGGTCTGCATGAGCACGCCCTTGGCACGCTCGACCAGTTTGCGGGTCTCGAGCCGATCGGACAGATTCGCGACTTCTGTTTCCAGCGCGGAGATTTCGTGAAAGCGGCTCGCCGCGAGTTCGATCGCGGGCACCAGATCCGACTTGGTGAACGGCTTGACCAGATACGCCATCGCGCCGGCGTCACGGGCCCGCTCGACCAGGTCACGCTGACTGAACGCGGTCAGGATCACCACGGGCGCAACACGTTTCGTCGCGATCTCGGCGGCGGCATCGATGCCGTCGCGGCGCGGCATCTTCACGTCCATGATCACCAGATCGGGGCGCAGCTGCTCGGCCAGTTCGACGGCCTGCTGACCGTCGCCGGCCTCGCCGACGACGTCGTAGCCCTCTTCTTTGAGCATTTCCACGAGGTCCATGCGGATGAGGGCCTCGTCCTCGGCCACGACAACGCGCTTGGCCACCACGTCACCCGCGGCGCCAGCGCCTGCTGCATTCGTGCTCATAGGTTCGACCCCTCTGGATTCCGACTGCCGATGTCGAGAGTACCTATCGCGTCCACTTCCGAATGCGTGGAGCTGCCGGAACCGCGGGTGACACGTGTGCGAGGTCATCGCGTGCCCCGCGACAGATACTCCCCCGCGGAGCGCGGCCGATGCCGCGCTACCGCCGTTGGTGCCGAGTGTGGGACTCGAACCCACACGTCCTTTCGGACAACGGTTTTTGAGACCGTCGCGTCTGCCAGTTCCGCCAACCCGGCGCACCGCGGTCACTATAGCGTCCCGGCACGCCCGGAAGCGAACCGGGCCTTGCCCGCCGTCGGACCCCGGCCCGCCGAGTGGGTCGGCGACATCGACCGGCCGATCGGAATTTATTTCCGAACCGAATTATCGCGGTCCGGAACCAGTGATGATCGACACATCCGGAACGAAGGTTTACCACTCCGATCACACGGGTATCACGGTCACACACAACGGATTTCGCGTCGCGATGAATGTACGGAATTCAACCGAAAGGTGAATAAATAGCAGCACGCCTGTGATGGTTACAATTCTGGCCTACTGCACGACAATGACCGGGATTACGGTATCGGTATGCACGTGCTGTTCGTCTGCAACTCCAATGTCTGCCGGTCGGTGATCGCCGAACGGCTCACCCGGGCATTCGCGGCGCACAACGGACTGCCAGGCCTCTCCGCCGAAAGCGCGGGAACCCGTGCCCTCGTCGGTTTTCCGGCCGAACCGCTCGCGGCGGAGACGATCGCCGGGCTCGGTGGCGACACCACCGGATTCAAGGCCCGCAAACTCAAGCCCGAAATGGTCGACCGCGCCGATCTGGTGCTCACCATGACCGAGGCATTACGCGACCAGGTGGCCGAACTGGCCTTCGGCGCCGCACCGCGCACGTTCACCCTCATCGAGGCGCACCGCATCGCCAAGGTCACCGGCGCGAAATCCATTGCCGCACTGCATCGCGCCCGCAACGACCTCGCCTATGTGGGCCGGGAGAACATCGCCGACCCGATCGGACTGTCCGCCGAGGCATTCGTCGAGGTCGGTGACCGCATCGCCGAGGTGCTCTTCCCGTTGCTGAGCGCGCTCGCACCGCACGAGCAGACCAAACTCAGCGAGGACGAACGGCCGGGACTGGTGATCGAGCCCGGCGGTGCACGGCCGCTCGCGGCCTTCCTCGCCGCGCAACGCAGGAGATGAAGGTCTGTTCGCGAGAGCGGACACCGATTACACTTCGGCGCGGACGTGGAAGTTCCCCATGCTGGTTCGACACACGACAGGACTCGGACATGCCGAAACGCATTTCGGATGTTTCTCTCCATGTGTACGTGACACCGGACGTCCTCGACCGCATCGTCGGCGACATCCGAGGCGTCCTCGCCGACCACATCCAGGACCGCGACGTATTCGCCTGGCGCTTCACCCTCCCGGTCGACGCCACCGACACCGTCCACCAGGACCTCGAAAACCAATGGCGCGCAAACCATCCCGGCCACCAGCCGGAGAACGAGGCGACCTTCGAGATCGCGCTGAGCCTGGTCGGTGAACCCACCGACCTCAGCGACGACGACATCGCCGACCTCGAATCCGGGCTGGCGCTCGCCGTGTACGGCGCGGATCAGACGGTGCCGTTCACGCTGCGCGCTCATCAGCGCAGCGACGTCGAGTTCGAACCCGACGTCGAGCGCCTCTGAATAACTGCCTCAGCGCGCCGGGAAGTGGCGGATGACGCCCTCTTGCACCGTGGTGGCGAGCAATTCGCCACTGCGCGAATAGAACCGGCCCGTCGCCAGCCCACGCGAACCCGCCGCCACCGGCGACTCGGTGGCGTACAGCGACCAGTCGTCGAACCGGAACGGGCGATGGAACCAGATCGAATGATTCACCGTCGCCGCGAGAATCCGGTCCAGCCCCCACGACAAACCGTGTGTGGTGATGATCGAATCGAGCACCGTGGTGTCCGACGAATAGCCGAGTGCCGCCACATGCAGCAGCGGATCGTCGGGCAGCGTGCCGTCGGTGCGCATCCACACCCGATTGTGGTTGAGCTTGGCGCCGGTGCCCTTGAGGATCCATGCCGGATCGTTGGTGTAGCGCATATCGATCGGGTGCGGGGCGTTGATGAACATCTCGAGCTTGTCCTCGAACCCCGCGAAATGCTCCTCGATCCGGGGTAACGACTCCGGATCGGGCACCACGGGCGCGTCGTGGGCGTGCTCGAGGCCCTTGCCCCAGTCCTGGAACGCGGCGAGCATGACGAACAGCTCCTGGCCGTCCTGGCTCGCGGTCACCGTCCGGTTGGCCAGCGCGCGCCCGTCGCGATGCCGCTGCACGTGGTACTCGATCGGCTTCTTCACGTCACCGCCGCGCACGAAATGCGCGTTGATCGCGTGCAGCGGGCGATCACCCGCGGTACGGCCCGCGGCGACGATCGCCTGGGAGACGAGCTGACCACCGAAGGTGCGGCTCCACACCTTCTCCGGGTGGTTGCCCAGGTAGACGTCCTCGCTGATCTGCTCCAAGTCGAGCAGATCGAGCAGCACCCGCAGGTCGGATGTCGGCTCGCCGGGCCCGATGTCGATCATCTCGTCTACCGAACTACTCACTGCTAATGGTCCTCTTCGCCGATGCGGTGCACGTGGATCAGGTTGGTGGAACCGACGGTACCCGGCGGGGAGCCGGCCACGATGACGACCAGGTCGCCCTTGCGGTACCGATCCAGCGACAACAACGCCTGATCCACCTGGTGGATCATCGCATCCGTGCTGTCGACCATGGGCACGATGAAAGTTTCGGTGCCCCAGGTGAGCGTGAGCTGGCTGCGCACCTCCGGCAGCGGGGTGAACGCGAGCAGCGGCAGCGGGGTGTGCAGGCGGGCCAGGCGGCGCACGGTGTCACCGGACTGGGTGAACGCGACGAGGGCGCGGGCGTTGAGCCGCTCGCCGATGTCGCGCGCCGCGTAGGAGATCACGCCGCGCTTGGTGCGCGGCACGTGGGTCAGCGGTGGCACCCGCGACGTCTCGGACTCCACGGCGGTGACGATGCGGGCCATGGTGCGCACCGCGTCGATCGGCCAGGCGCCGACCGAGGTCTCCCCCGACAGCATCACCGCGTCGGCACCGTCGAGCACCGCGTTCGCGACGTCGGAGGCCTCCGCGCGGGTGGGGCGGGAGTTCTCGATCATCGATTCGAGCATCTGGGTGGCGACGATGACCGGCTTGGCGTTCTCGCGCGCCATCTGGATAGCGCGCTTCTGCACCAGCGGCACCTGCTCGAGCGGCAACTCGACACCGAGATCGCCACGCGCGACCATCACCGCGTCGAACGCGAGCACGATGGCCTCGAGGTTCTCGATCGCCTCCGGCTTCTCCAGCTTGGCGATCACCGGCACCCGGCGCCCGACCCGGTCCATGATCTCGTGCACGAGTTCGATATCGGACGGCGAGCGCACGAACGACAGGGCGATGAAGTCCACGCCGAGCTTCAGCGCGAACTCGAGGTCCTCCACGTCCTTGCCCGACAGCGCGGGCACCGACACGTTCATGCCGGGCAGCGACAGGCCCTTGTTGTTGCTCACCGGGCCGCCCTCGGTGACCCGGCACACCACGTCGTTGCCCTCGACGGCCTCGACGGTGAGCCCGACCTTGCCGTCGTCGACGAGCAGGCGGTCACCGGCCTTGGCGTCCTTGGCGAGTTCCTTGTAAGTGGTCGACACCCGGTCGTGGGAGCCGTCGACGTCGTCGACGGTGATCCGCACCTGCTCACCGGTGGCCCAGTGGGTCTTGCCCTCGGTGAAGCGGCCGAGGCGGATCTTGGGGCCCTGCAGGTCGGCGAGGATGCCGACCGCGCGACCGGTCTCGTCGGAGGCCGCGCGGACCATCTTGTAGTTGTCGGCGTGGTCGGCGTGCTCGCCGTGGCTGAAGTTCAGCCGGGCTACATCCATGCCGCTTTCGACGAGCTCACGAATTCGGTCCTGGGAGGCAGTCGCCGGTCCTAGGGTGCACACAATCTTCGTCCGTCGCATCACAGTGCCCAGCCTAGTACTCGGGGGGCGCCGAGTCTTTTCGCCTGCCGTGTCACACCCCGAGTTCCCTTCGTGTTCACCGAAAGAGCTCGCTACCGAACGGCAACGTGGCGCGAGAGCCGGGTCTCGAGGCGGGTTTGGGCGAAGCCGAGGACCAGGCAGATGGCCCAGTAGTAGAGGGCCGCGACGCCGTAGAGAGCGAAGAAGTCGAAGGTGGGGGCGGCGGCGAGCTGGGCGGTGCGCAGCAGTTCGGTGACCAGGATGGTCGAAGCCAGTGAGGTGTCCTTCACCAAAGAGATCAGGGTGTTGGAGAGCGGAGGAACCGCGATCCGGGCGGCCTGCGGAAACACGACGTACCACAGGGTTTGCACGTACGTCATGCCGAGCGATTCGGACGCCTCCCACTGCCCGTGGGCCACGCTCATGATCGAGGAGCGAACCACCTCGGCGGCATAACCGCCCACATTGAGACTGAACGCGATCACCGCCGCCGGGAACGGATCGATCACGACCCCGAACTGCGGCAGCGCGTAGAACACGATGAACAGCTGAACCAGCAGCGGGGTGCCGCGAATGATCGAGATGTAGAAGCGGGCGGGCCACGACAGCACCCGCCGCGCCGACATCCTGGCCAGCGCGACGCCCACCGCGATGGCCAGGCCGATGACGAAGCTGATCGCGGTGAGCGGCAACGTCATCGTGACCGTCGCCTCGAGCATCGGCCACAGGTTGCGCCGGATCAGCTCCCAGGTCGCCTGATCCATCCGCTACTTGCTGACGTCGGTGCCGAAGTACTTCTCCGACAGGCGGGCCAGGGTGCCGTCGGCGGCCAGCTCGGCGAGCGCCCGGTCGACATCGGCGACCAGCGCGGCGTCGTCCTTGCGGCCGGCGAAGGCCTGCTTGCTGACCTCGCCGGTCTTGGCGGCGATCTTGATACCGGTGTCAGCGGTCTTCTTGGTGTACTCGCCCACCGCGAGAGTGTCGTTGACGGTGGCGTCGACGCGACCCGCCTTCAGCAACTGCACCGCCTGCACGAAGCCCTCGACCGCCTCGACCTTCGCACCCGCGTCCTTGGCGACCTGGCTCCAGTTGCTGGTGGCCGACTGCGCGGTGGTCTTGCCCGCGAGCGAGGCCAGGCCGGTGATGTCGGTGTTGTCGGCGCGGGTGACGATCACGCCCTCGGAAGTGGTGTAGGGCTGCGACAGCGAGTACTTCGCGGTGCGCTCGGGGTTGATCGTCACCTGGTTGGCAACCAGGTCGAAGCGCTTGGATTCCAGTCCGGCGAAGATCGAGTCCCACGGTGTCTGCACGAATTCGACCCGCTTGCCGAGCTTCTCGCCGACCGCGCGGGCGACCTCGACGTCGTATCCGGTGAGCTCGCCGTTCTCCTGGTAGCTGAACGGCGCGTAGGTGCCCTCGGTGCCCACCTTCAGCACATTCGGGTCGGACGCGGACGAGCAGGCCGACAGACCCGTCGCCGCGACGACGGCGAGTACGACGGCGGCAAGAACTTTGCGCACGGACATCCCTTTCTCCGCTGCGCGCATAGGGCACGCGCAGGCCAAGCGACGCTACGGCGCCGCGCACGACCGACACAGAGTATCGCTCATCGTGATCGGAATGAGGGCGGGGAAACACGACGGGTGCCCTGCCGAGGCAGGACACCCGTCGGCGACGCGTGCCGGTTCAGTCGCGCAGCGGGCGGCCCTGCGCGTCGGGCACCTTGCCGGTGAGCATCATGATGCCGTCGATCAGCGGCCAGATGGCGCCGAGACCGCAGGTCAGCCAGACCACGGCGATCTGGGCGATGCCGAGACCGGTGTAGCCGAGGTAGAAGCGGCCGACACCGAAGCTGCCGAGGAAGATCTCGAGCAGACCGGCCATCAGCTTCTGCTTGTCCGAGAACGGAACCCCGTACATGTCCCGGCCGTAAGGGGCCTCCGGGTCGGCCGGGTTGTACCCCTGCGGCATGCCGTACGGCTGCGGCTGACCGTAGCCCGGCTGCGGCTGGGCGTACGGGTCGGCGGGCTGACCGTACTGCGGCTGCGGCGCGCCGTACTGCGGCTGACCGTAACCGGGCTGCTGGGCGTACGGGTCCGACGGCTGCTGGCCGTAGGCCGGCTGACCGTACTGCTGGTGCGCGCCCGAATCGGGCTGCTTGCTCAGATCAGGGCCGTATTGCGGATTGGGGTTGTAGGGGTCGGTCACTCATGTCCTCCATCATTCGTGCGGGTACCCGTCGTGGCCCCCGGCCATGTGGTGATCGGCCGAACGGCGGTGCGCCCGCGACGATCACGGTCATTGTGGCCGGTACCACCGGCCGTTGTCTTCTCGGGTGCCTCGTCGTCACGAGCACGCAGCACTCACGGGAATATCGCGACGGGTGTTCGTCGTGTTGACGAACACCCGTCGATCAGTTCGGTTTCTCGAGGGATCAGGCCTTCTTCGCGTCCGATTTCGTCGGCTCGCCTGCCTTGTCGGCCTCGGTGGCGGACTCTTCCTCGGTAGCAGCCGCGTCCTCGGCCGGTTCGGTGGTGGTCACGGCCGAATCATTGTGTTCCGCTGCGGGTTCCGACTTCTTCGCGAGGTCGACCTGTCCGCCGTCGGCGTTCTCGGCCGCACCGAGCGCGCGCAGTTTCGACAGCTGCCACGGCCACGGACGCGGCGCCGCTCCCGGCTGCAGCAAGGCCGGGTCCTCGCGGCCCTTGGTGGCCAGCGCGAAGTAGGCCATGGCGCCGAGGAATACGAGCGCGGAGGTGAACGAGTTGATCCGGATGCCGAGGATGTGTGTCGCTTCGTCGCTGCGCATCAGCTCGACGAAGAACCGGCCGAAGCTGTATCCGGCGACGTAGAGCGCGAACAGGCGGCCGTGCCCGATTCGGTACCGCTTGTCGATCTGCACGAGCAGCACGACGACGAGCACGTTCCAGATCATCTCGTAGAGGAACGTCGGGTGGACCACCTCGAGCACCTGCCCGGTGGAGACCCCGTTCATCATGTCGCGCGCGCCGGTCTCGGTGTCGTAGCGGGCGTAGATCTCGAGACCCCACGGCACCTCGGTGGTGCGGCCGTAGAGTTCCTGGTTGAAGTAGTTGCCGAGCCGGCCGATGGCCTGGGCGAGCAGCACCGCGGGGGCGATGGCGTCGCCGAGCGCGGGCAGCGGGATCTTGTAGATGCGGCAGGCGATCCAGGCCCCGATGCCGCCGAAGAACACAGCACCCCAGATACCGAGCCCGCCCTGCCAGATGTAGAGCGCCTCGACAGGGTTCTTGTCCGGCCCGAAGTATTTGTGCCAGTCCGTGACCACGTGATAGATCCGGCCACCGACCAGACCGAACGGCACCGCGAACATGGCCACGTCGAGCACCGCCCCGGCCTGCCCACCACGCTGCTGCCACCGGCGCTCACCCCACCAGATGGCGACGATGATGCCGAGGATGATGCACAGCGCGTACGCCCGCAACGGAAAGGGCCCGAGCTGCCAGACACCCTGTGGCGGACTCGGGATATAGGCCAGGACTGAGTTCACGGCCACCACGTTAGTGGAGAGGCCGGAATCGGGTCAGCCCGTCCCCTGACGAGCGACCCGTGTCCCGGGGAAATCGGGTTCGACTACGAGCGAACGGTAGCTGCGCGGACGCCTTCGGCCAGCTCGGAAGTCAGTGCGCGCACCGCGTCGAGGCCTTCGGCGGCGGCCGAGACCAGTGCCGAGCCGACGATGACGCCGTCGGCGTAGGCGGCGATTTCGGCGGCCTGGGCGCCTGAGCGGACGCCGAGGCCGACGCCGATCGGGATGTCGGAGTGGGCGCGGATGCGGGAGCACAGGGCGGGGGCGGCTGAGGAGACGGCGTCGCGGGCGCCGGTGACGCCCATGGTGGAGGCGGCGTAGATGAATCCGCGGGAGGCTTCCAGGGTTTTGACCAGTCGTTCCTCCGTGGAGGACGGGGCGACGAGGAAGATGCGGTCCAGATTGTGGGTCGACGACGCGACGAACCAGTCGTCGGCCTCGTCGGGGATCAGGTTCGGGGTGATGATGCCCGCGCCACCAGCGGCCGCCAGGTCGCGGGCGAAGGTGTCGACGCCGTACTTGAGGACGGGGTTCCAGTAGCTCATCACCACGGCCTGACCACCGGCGTCGGTGATCGCCTCGACGACGGAGAACACGTCACGCACGCGGACGCCGCTGCGCAGCGCCTGCTCGGCGGCGGCCTGGATGACTGGGCCGTCCATCACCGGATCGGAGTAGGCGACGCCGACTTCCACGATGTCGCAACCGGATTCGACCATCGTCCGGCACACCTCGATGGAACCGGCCAGGTCGGGATAGCCCGCGGGCAGGTAGCCGACGAGCGCCGCCCGTCCCTCGCTGCGCGCGGCCGCGAACGTATTGGCCAGGCGCGACTGCTGACTCACTGAGCGTTCTCCTCGGCGTTGTCGTCGAACAGACCGAACCAGCGGCCCGCGGTGTCCATGTCCTTGTCACCACGACCGGACAGGTTGACCAGAATGATGGCGCCCTCGCCGAGTTCCTTGCCGAGCTTCAGCGCACCGGCCACGGCGTGGGCGGACTCGATCGCCGGGATGATCCCCTCCGAACGCGAGAGCAACAGCAGCGCGTCCATCGCCTCGGTATCGGTGATCGGCGCGTACTCGGCGCGGCCGATGTCCTTGAGGTGGGCGTGCTCGGGGCCGACACCCGGGTAGTCCAGACCGGCCGAGATCGAATGCGATTCGATGGTCTGGCCGTCCTCGTCCTGCAGCAGGTACGAGTAGGCGCCCTGGAACGCACCGGGCGTACCGCCGGTGAAAGTGGCTGCGTGCCTTCCGGTTTCGACGCCGTCGCCGGCCGCTTCGTAACCGACGAGCCGCACGCCCGCGTCGGGGATGAAGGCGTGGAAGATGCCGATGGCGTTGGAACCGCCACCCACACACGCCACCACGGCGTCGGGCAGGCGACCGGCGCGGTCGAGCATCTGCTCGCGCGCCTCCATGCCGACCACACGCTGGAAATCACGCACCATCAGCGGGAACGGGTGCGGACCCGCGGCGGTGCCGAAGCAGTAGTAGGTGTCGTCGGCGTGGGTGACCCAGTCGCGCAGCGCCTCGTTGATGGCGTCCTTGAGGGTCTGCGAACCGCTGGTCACAGAGATCACCTCGGCGCCGAGCAGGCGCATGCGGGCCACGTTGAGCGCCTGGCGGGCCGTGTCGACCGCGCCCATGTAGATCACGCAGTCCAGGCCGAGCAGCGCGCAGGCGGTGGCGGTGGCGACACCGTGCTGACCGGCACCGGTCTCGGCGATGACGCGGGTCTTGCCCATCCGCTTGGCGAGCAGGGCCTGACCGAGCACATTGTTGATCTTGTGCGAACCGGTGTGGTTCAGGTCCTCACGCTTGAGGAAAATCCTTGCGCCACCGGCATGTTCGGCCAGCCGGGTGCATTCGAACACCGGCGAGGGGCGACCGGTGTAGTCGCGCTGCAACCGGTCGAGTTCGTCGAGGAAGGTGTGGTCGGAGCGCACCTTGTCGTATTCGGCGGTGACCTCCTCGATCACGGCCATCAACGCCTCGGGCACGTGCCGTCCGCCGTAGACACCGAAGTGCCCACCCGCGTCGGGTTCGTAGTCGCTGTGCTGGGCCACCCCCGCGCTGGCCTGGGGCAGCGCGCTCATCGGATGCTCCGCCGTGCGGGCTTCGGGCAGGAGGGGTGGGCGCCCGCGGTCACCAGGTCGGAGACGGCGGCGCGCGGGTTTCCGCTGGTCACCAGGCCTTCGCCGACGAGCACCGCGTCGGCGCCCGCACCGGCGTAGGCCAGCAGGTCGGCGGTGCCACGGATACCGGACTCGGCCACCCGAATGACCTCCGAGGGCAGACCGGGTGCGATCCGGGCGAACACGTCGCGGTCGACCTCGAGGGTCTTGAGGTTGCGCGCGTTCACACCGATCACCGAGGCGCCCGCTTCCAGGGCACGATCGGCTTCCTCCTCGGTGTGTACTTCCACGAGAGCGGTCATACCGAGTGATTCGGTGCGGTCGATCAGTGAGGACAGCACGTCTTGCTCGAGCGCGGCCACGATCAGCAGGATCACGTCGGCGCCGTGGGCGCGGGCCTCGTGGATCTGGTACGGGCCGACGACGAAGTCCTTGCGCAGCACCGGGATGTTCACCGCGGCGCGCACGGCGTCGAGATCGTCGAGCGAACCGCCGAAGCGGCGCTGCTCGGTGAGCACGCTGATGATGCGGGCGCCACCGTCTTCGTAGGCCTTGGCAAGGACGGCCGGATCGGGAATGTCGGCCAGCGCGCCCTTGGAGGGGCTGGCCCGCTTCACCTCGGCGATGACACCGATCCCGTCCTCGTGCAGCGCGGCGCGCGCGTCCAGCGGTGCCTTCGCGGCAGCCGCGGCAGCTTTGATCGCCTGAAAATCGAGGAGGGCTTCGCGAGCGGCAACATCCGCCCGAACCCCGTCGAGAATCGAGTCGAGTACCGTCATCTGGCTCGAATCCTTTCTGGGGAGACGAACTTCTCACCCGAGAGTCCCCCCGGGCGCTGTCTCACCGATGCCTGACAAGAATAAATGGCCGCCGCGCGTGTCACTGCGGCGGGGGTGCCGGGGGTCACGTGCCCGGTCACGGGTCGCGCCGGCCCGGGCGGTCGTCGTCGTCCCGGGTGTCGGCGGTGTCGGCGGTGTCGGTGGGATCGGTGCCCGCGTCGAGGGCATCCCACAGCACCCGGTCCGACAGCGGCGCGGCGCCGTCGGAGTTGTTCACCTGGGCGCTGGCGTCGGCCCGGCGGAAGACGGGGTTGTCGTACTTGCCGGACAGCTGGGCGGTGGTCTCGGCCCGCCGGGTCAGCAACACACCCGCGGCCAGGGCGCACGCCGCCGCCAGGACCGAGAGCACGGCCGGGAAGATGTGGGTCTCGGCGCCGGTGACCGTCGCCCGGCCGGGCAGTTCGGCGAGCGTGCCTGCCCGTTCGTCGGTTTTGCCCGCCCCGATGGTCAGGGCGAAGCCGGGAACGGCCGCCACCGCGGCGACCACCGCGACCACCACGCCGAGCAGCTGCCGCAGCACACCCTTCACCGCGAACACGGCGGCGATCGCGGCGACGAGCACCAGCGCGAGCGGAGTGAGCGCCCCGAACCAGGTGCCGCCGTCGAGGTTGTCGGTGCGCGGTTCGGTGAGGTTGTCGGCCGAGTGCACCGTCACCCAGGTCATCCGCGAGGACGCCCACAGTCCGGCCGCCGCCACGGCCAGCAAGATCACCGGAAGTACCGGTTTGGCGGCGGGTGCGGCCACTTGCGCGCCTGCTGTCAAGCCTTCACCCTTCACGCCGCTGTCGCCCGCTGCGCCGCCGTCGACCACCGACCCGCCGTCGACCACCGACCCGCCGTCGCCCACCGACCCGCTATCGCCCACCGGGCCGCTATCGCCCACCGGGCCGCTGTCACGCGCCGCGCCGCTATCGCCCACCGGACCGCTGTCACGCGCCGGAGCGCCCTCGTTCGGTGTGTCGGCGTCCCGCGCACTCACTCGGCGCCGCCCTCGTAGGTGCGAAGGGTCTTGGCGGCCGCGATCGCCTTGAGGACCGCCATGGCCTTGTTGCGCGCCTCGGTGTCCTCGGCGACCGGGTCGGAGTCGGCGACTACGCCCGCGCCCGCCTGGACGTAGGCGGTGCCGTCCTTGAGCAGGGCGGTGCGGATGGCGATAGCGGTGTCGGCGTCGCCGGCGAAGTCGAGGTAGCCGACCACGCCGCCGTAGATTCCGCGCCTGGTCGGTTCGAGTTCCTCGATCAGTTCCATCGCCCGCACCTTCGGCGCACCGGACAGGGTGCCCGCCGGGAAACACGCGCGCACGGCGTCGAGCGCGATCCTGCCCTCGGCCAGCTGACCCGACACCGTCGACACCAGGTGCATCACGTGGCTGTAGCGCTCCACGTGCCGGTATTGGGTGACGCGCACCGTGCCGGGACGGCACACCCGGCCCAGATCGTTGCGGCCGAGATCGACGAGCATGAGGTGCTCGGCGTTCTCCTTGTCGTCGGCGAGCAGGTCCTTCTCGAGCAGGATGTCGTCCTCGGCGCTCGCTCCGCGCCAGCGGGTGCCCGCGATCGGATGTGTCGTGGCGACACCGTCTTTCACGGTCACCAGCGATTCCGGGCTCGAGCCGACGATGGAGAACGCGGTGCCGCCGTCGCCGTCGGGGATGTGCATCAGGTACATGTACGGGCTCGGGTTCGAGGCCCGCAGCATCCGGTAGACCGCGAGCGGGGAGCCGGTGTAATCCATTTCGAAGCGCTGCGAGAGCACCACCTGGAACGCCTCGCCCGCCTCGATCTCCTTGATGAGCCGACGCACGCCCGAGCAGAATTCCTCGGTGGTCCGCCTGCGCAGGTAGTCGGGTTCGGGCTGGTCGAAGACCGACACCGTCGATGATGCAGGCGTGGCCAGCGCGGCGGTCATCCGGTCGAGCCGGGCCACGGCGTCGTCGTAGGCGGCGTCGACGTGTTCGTCGGTGCCGTTCCAGTTCACCGCGTTGGCGATCAGCGTGATCGCGCCCTCGTGGTGGTCGAAGGCGGCCAGGTCGGTGGCCAGCATCAGAACCAGCTCGGGCAGCCGCAGATCGTCCTCGGCCAGCTCGGGCAGGCGCTCGATGCGGCGGACCGCGTCGTAGCCGAGATAGCCGACCATGCCACCGGTGAGCGGGGGCAGGCCGGGCAGGCGTTCGGTGCGCAGCAGTTCGAGGGTTTCGTGCAGCACACGCAGCGGGTCACCGCCCGAGGGCGCGTCGGCGGGGACGGTGCCGAGCCAGGCGGCCGCACCGTCGACGACCGTCAGTGCCGACGGACTGCCCGCGCCGATGAACGACCAGCGCGACCAGGAGCGCCCGTTCTCGGCGGACTCGAACAGGAAGGTGCCCGGCCGGTCGTCGGCCAGTTTGCGGTAGGCCGAGAGCGGAGTCTCGGAGTCGGCCAGCACCTTTCGGGTCACCGGGACCACCCGGTGCTCGGCGGCGAGCAACCGGAACTGCTCGCGGGTGGTCGTGGTCGGTGTCGGCGCGCCCTGCATTCGGCCATCATCCCAGGCGCCGCGACGTGGCCGCATCCTGCCCCGATCACCCCGCCGAAGGCCGTCACGACCGGGCGCCGAATGCGGCCGTGACCGGCATCACTACACTCGCGCGCGTTCCATGTCGCATGCGGTATCCCTTCTTCCGAGAGGAGCCATGTTGAATCCCTCGCATCAGGGCGCACAGCTGGGCAGGCAGGCCCCTGTGTCGCAGCACTACAACGGTCCTGGACAGCAGTCCGCGGCGAGCGCGCTCACGTCGTTCGTCACCTACGCCAAGGCCATGCAGGATCTGGACGAGAAGTCGTTCCCGGTCGAATACGAAGCGCACCGCGATCGTCTCCTGAAGCTGGAGCCGATGCTGCGCGTGCACGGCATCCTCGACGTGATGGAGATCCGCAACCCGGAGATCAAAGCGCTGTTGCGGATTCCTTAGAGCCGCAGGGCGGGTCGAAAGGCGGGTCCCCGTTCGCGTCCGTGAACGGGGACCTTTTGCGCTCGGGTACCGGCCGCTAGGGTCGTGCGCATGCAGCCAGGTCAGACCGCGCCCCAGTTCGAACTTCCCGATCAGTCCGGCGAACTCCGCTCCCTCGACGCCCTGCTGGCAGGCGGGCCGCTCGTGCTGTTCTTCTACCCGGCCGCCAACACTCCGGTCTGCACCGCCGAGGCCTGCCATTTCCGTGATCTGAGCGCCGAGTTCGCCGCCGTCGGCGCGTCCTGCGCCGGGATCAGCACCGACAGTGTCGAGGTGCAGGCCGGTTTCGCAGGCAAGCAGCGGCTCGACTATCCGGTCCTCTCCGACGCCGACGGCGAGGTCGCGGCCGGTTTCGGTGTCAAACGCGGGCTACTCGGCAAGCTGGCCCCGGTCAAACGACACACCTTCGTCATCGATACCGATCGCACGATCCTGAAGGTCGTCACCGGTGAACTGCGCGCGGCCGTGCACGCCGACGAGGCGTTGCGCTTCCTGCGCGAACGGGCGAAATCCGCCGGGTAGCGATCTGGCGAAACGCCGGGCACGGATCGGCGCCCGGCACCGTCGGCGCGCCTACGCTGGGGCAATGACATCCGGCGAAGTGCGGTCGAGCGGTCAGAAGTCCACGGCTACCGTGTGGCGCAACCGGGCGATCATGATCCTGGCGACAGCGGTCGTGCTGGTGATCGCCTATTTCATCCTGGCCTCGTTCATCCCACGATGGTGGGCGCAGCGCCTGGCGAGCCTCGTGCACGGCAGCTTCACCCAGGGCATCTGGTGGGGCCTGGTCTACGGCCTGGTGTTCACCCTGGTGCCGCTGCTGCTGTTGCTGCTCGCGGTGCGGATGTGGAAGCGCAAGGGCGGCAAGTTCATCGCCGGGGTGGCAGTCGTCATCGCGCTGCTCGGCTCCCTTCCGAACCTGATGACGCTCACCATCGTGCTGGGTGGCAACAATGCGGCGCACGCCGGTGAACGCATCCTCGATGTCGACGCGCCCGCGTTCCGCGGTGCCTGCCTGGTCGGTGCGATCGTGGCCGCGATCGTGTTCGCCCTCGTGCTCGGTCTGATGGGTAAGCGGGGCATCAACCGTCGCCGGGCCGCCAAGGCCACCCCCGAACCGACGGTCCCACCGCAGGAGTCTCGCGAGTACTGAGGCTTCGATGACGCGTCCCGGGTTGTGAGTGACCTCACGACCCGGGCGATCCGGCGGACGCCACAGCGACGTCGTGGCAAACTCGGTCCGGTGCGCGTCCCTCCCTTCGATCCGTGCCGCCCGACCGCGAGGCGGCCTCAGCCATGACCAGATGGCTGGATCCGGTAGAACAGCGCGCCTGGCAGGCGGTAGTCGCCCTGATGACAAGGGTTCCGGCCGCCCTCGACACCCGGTTGCAGCGCGAGTCCGGGCTCACCCATTTCGAATTCCGGGTGCTGAGCCTGCTGTCGGAGGAAGCCGGGCACCGAATGCAGCTCAGTGATCTCGCCCACAAGGCAAATGCTTCGCTATCGCGACTGTCGCATGTGGTGTCGAAACTGGAGCGACTCGGCTGGGCGCGCCGCGATTCGGCGGCGGGCAGACGCGGGGTGTACGCGGTGCTCACCGACGACGGTTTCGAGAAGGTCATCGAGGCCACGCCCGGATATCTCGAGGCCGTCCGCAAGCTGGTGCTCGACGGTCTCGACTGCGCCCAGACAGCCCAGCTGGCCGCCCTCGGCGAAAGCCTGTCCAGTCAATTGGACCAGGTCCTCGCCGAGGGGTGCGACTAGGCCTCGAATCCGGTTCAGCTGAACGTGCGCCGGTAGCTCTGCGGGCTGACGCCGGTGGTGCGCTTGAAGCGCTCCCGGAAGGCGGTGGCCGACCCGAAACCGACCTGGCCGCTGATCCGTTCGACCGAATGCTGGGTGGTCTCGAGCAGATGCTGCGCCTGCCGGATGCGGACGCGATGCAGCCATTGCAGTGGGGTGGTTCCGGTGTGTTCACGGAAGCGCCGGATGAGCGTGCGGGTGCTGGTTCCGGCCCGCTCGGCGATATCGGCGAGGGTGAGGTCTTCGGCCAGGTTCTGCTGTAACCAGGTGAGCAGCTTTTCGAGCTCAGAGCCCTGTGGTGTGGGGACGTGGTCGTGGACGATGAACTGCGCTTGTCCGCCTTCGCGTTCGAGCGGCATCACCGACAGCCGGGCGGCGTGCGCGGCCGTGGCCGAGCCGTAGTCACGGCGAATCATGTGCAGGCACAAGTCCATTCCCGCCGCGGCGCCCGCCGAGGTGAGGAACTGCCCGTTGTCGACGTAGAGGACGTCCGGGTCGACGTCGATGTCGGGATGGGTGGCGGCCAGTGCGTCGGCCGCATGCCAGTGGGTCGTGGCGCGCAGCCCGGCGAGCAGACCAGTGGCGGCCAACGGGAAGGTGCCGACGCAGATGGAGGCGATACGGGTGCCCTCGGCGGCGGCCGCGCATAGCGCCTCGAAGACGGCGGGTGAGAGCGGGGCGGTCGGATCGGCGATGCCCGGCACGATGATCGTGTCCGCGTTCCGGAGGCCGTCCAGGCCCCACGGGGCACGCAGGGTGAAGGCGCCCGCGTCGACCTCGGCGTGCTCGGCACAGACCCGCACCTGGTAGCCGGGTCGTCCGTCGGGCAGCCGGGTCCGCGAGAAGACCTCGATCGGGGTGGACAGGTCGAACGGGATCACCTTGTCCAGTGCCAGGACGGCGACGGTGTGCATGGCACGAGGGTAGCGAGGTTGGCATTTTTCCGTCGAAACCTGTCGCCAGTGCCACTGGGCTCTCGCGGCGAGCACCGGTTGACTGTGGGATGTCCAGCGGAGAACGACGCGAGGGAAATCATCCATGCATGTTCAGATCGTCCTTTTCGACGGCTTCGATCCACTCGATGCCATCGCTCCCTATGAAGTGCTGTACGCGGGCGGCGTGGCGTCCGACGGTGCGGTCACCGTCGAGCTGGTCTCCGCACAGGGTCCTCGTGAGGTGGTCAGCGGCACCGGCGGATTGACGTTGCACGCCACCGGCACCCTCGACCCGGAACGTGCGGACATCGTTGTGGTGCCCGGAGCTTCGGGCCGGGTGGGCGACCTCGGCGAGGCGCCGGAAGCACAGGTGGGTGCGGGCGAATGGGAACCGGACCAGCCCATCCCGGTGCTGCTCGGTCGCACGCTGACCACCGAGCTGCCCGCCCTCCTCACGCAAGCCATGAAGGCCCCAGACGTCACTGTCGCCACCGTCTGTGGAGGCTCGCTGGTCCTGGCCATGGCCGGCCTGCTCGAAGGCCGTCACGCCACCACCCACCATCTCGGCCTGGATCTGCTCGACGCCACCGGTGCGCACGCGGTCTCGGCCCGGATCGTGGACGACGGCGACCTGGTCACCGGCGCGGGTGTCACCTCCGGCCTGGATCTCGGCCTGTATCTGCTCGAGCGCGAACTGGGGCCCCGCGTCGCGCACGCCGTCGAAGAGCTCTTCGCACACGAGCGGCGTGGCACCGTCTGGCGCGCCGACGGCCTGACACCGACCGCCTTCTGAGCAGCGAACCCCACCATTCGAACAGTCAGGAACGCATCAGCATGTCTTTCGCGGGCACCTGGAACATGTCCATCGCCACCCCGATCGGCAAGATCGACGCCGTGGTCGAAATCCGTGAGCAGGACGGGGTTCTCACCGGCGTCGCGCGCGGAGCAGGCGAGGACGTGCCACTCACCGAGCTCCGCGCCGACGGCGATCGGCTCACCTGGAAACAGGCCGTCACCAAACCCCTTCGGCTGAACCTGGCATTCGACGTGACCGTCGACGGTGACACCCTGCGGGGAACCTCCAAAGCCGGGCGCCTGCCGTCGTCGAAGGTCGCCGGCGAACGGCTCCGCTGAGGCTCAATCGCCCTGTCTGCGCACCATTTCCGCGATCCAGGTGGGTGCGAACGGCGAGGTGCAGCCGGGCGAGGTCGGATAGTCGGCGAGGACCCGCAGCCGTTCCCCGATATCGACGGCACGAGCCCGGTGTTCGGGGTGCGTGATCCCGATCTGGGCCAGGCAGGTGTTCATCGCCCATTGCAGGCGGTCGGGGGCGGTTTTCATGTGCGCTTCGATGTCGTCGAGGAGCCCGGGAAGATCCAGTCCCGCAGGCTTTTTCACCACTCGATCGGCGGTGAGCGCCCAACCAGCGGCGGCGACCGCCGGATCCGGGTGGGCGAGCCAGGCCACGCGCAGCTCCTCGGCGTGCGGGTTCTTCTTCACCACATAGTTCACGAGCCAGTCGTGCACCTTCGGAGTGCGGGCGGCGCGGATCATCGCGTCGAGCTCGGCCCGGTCGAAAGCCTTCGGGCGGCAGACGAGCAGGGCGAGCAGTTTCGCGGCGGTGTCGTCGGTGGCCCACAGCTCGAGGGCGAGGTCGTGGTCGGTCTTCAGCCGTTTGGCGACCGCACGCAGCTCGGTGAGGTTCACGCCGTGGTCGTCGCCGTGCTTCTCGTTGACCTCGCGAACACGCGGATTGTCGAGGGCGGCGAGCTCGGCGAGCACCTCCGGCACGGTCATCTCACTCGGCCTCGCGTGCGAGCAGCACATCGGTGTCGAAGCAGGTGTGGGTGCCGGTGTGACAGGCCGCACCTTCCTGATCGACGATCAGCAGCACGGTGTCACCGTCACAGTCGAGCCGCACCTCGTGCACGTACTGCGTGTGCCCGGAGGTCTCCCCCTTCACCCAGTACTGCTGCCGTGAACGCGAATAGTAGGTGCCCTTGCGGGTTTCGAGGGTGCGGGCCAGGGCCTCGTCGTCCATCCAGGCCATCATCAGCACGTCTCCGGTCGCCTTCTCCTGCGCGATCGCGGCGACGAGCCCGGCCTCGTTGCGTTTGAGGCGAGCGGCAATAGCAGGATCCAGACTCATCCGTCGTTTATAACAGCTCGATCGCCACCAGAAGTTCGACGAGGTCGTTGACGCTGCGCACATTGCGTCCGGTGAGTTCCTGGATGCGGCCCAGCCGGTACTTGGCGGTGTTGAGGTGGATGTGCAGGGCGTCGGCGGCTTCGCGCAGGTTCATGTCGGCGGCGGCGAACGCGCGCACGGTGTCGGCGAGGGTGCCGCCCCGGGCGCGGTCGTCGGCGAGGGCGGCGCCCACACGAGGATCGACGAGCTGACGGGTGGTGTCGTCGGCGCGCAGCAGCAGGTACCGGAACGGTGTCATCTGCGGCAGCGCGAGCACGCCACCGTCCTCGGGGAGCAGGGCGAGGGCGGCCCTGGCCTGCCGGTGCGCCCGGGGGATCTGGCCGACCTCGGTGACCGAGGTACTCACCCCGACGGCCAGCGCCACACCGTCGGCGGCGAGTTGCGCACGCAGCGCTCGCAGTCGCTCGCACAGCTGCTCGGCCGACCCGTCGGGTCGCAGCGCGGGGATCGCCACGATCTCGGTATCGCGCACCACCGACAGGGTGCGCAACCCGTTGACACCGGTGCGCGCCAGCGCGGCCGACACCACTTGCCTCGTCTCGCACAGGGAGTCGGCCGACGGCGCGGGATCGAGAACCATCGCGGTGACCACCACCAACGGCGCGGTCCGTTCGGCGCCGATCCCGTGCGCGGTGGCCACGGACAGGTGCGGTCCGCTCGCGGGCAGGGCACCGTCGAGCAGGGAGTCCATCAGCGCCTGGCCGTCGCGGCTCGATTCCGCGGTGACGTACTGCTGGAACTCCAGGTACGCGTCGGTGGCCTGGGTGC
This sequence comes from Nocardia rosealba, assembly GCF_020216065.1. GTDB lineage: Bacteria > Actinomycetota > Actinomycetes > Mycobacteriales > Mycobacteriaceae > Nocardia > Nocardia rosealba. The sequence goes on along the minus strand of NZ_JAIWNA010000011.1, from coordinate 56,641 downwards.
TGATCAGGTCGGTGTAGCGGGCCAGCGGTCCGGCCAGCGACAACACCGCCTCACGTCCCGCTTCGGTGTCGCCCGCGTGAGCGAGCAGCGATTTCCAGATCGCGCGCTGACCCAGCCGGAACGCGGCGATGTAGTCGACCAGCGGCAGCCCGCAGCGGGCGCGGCGGGCGGCGGCCTGCCTGGCGTAGGAGACGTCGGCCGGGGTGACTCGCTTGTGCTCGAGCAGGGCACCGAGCCCGGTGCGGCTGAGCCGGGCCAGCTGGTCGTGCACGTCGGCGAGGAACCCCGGGTCGGCGGTGTCGTAGCCGGGCAGTTCGACGCGCAGCTTGGCCATCACATCGTCGGCGATCTCGTCGGCGTGGTCGTAGGCGCACCCGACGATCCGGGCTCGCTCGGCGTGTACCGGATCGGAGTAGCCGAGCAGTTGTGATCCAGCTGACATGTCCGGGGAGTTTGCAGCGCCGCGTTCGAGGTGTCAACCAGATCACACTGTCCGCAGCGGACGATGCACGGCCGAAAACTTGGTCCACAACGTCCGATGTGGGTGCTGACCAGCGCTCTTAGTGTTCCTCGCATGCTCGACATAACCCACCTGACGGTGCGCTTCGGCGGGATCACCGCCCTGCAGGATGTGGGGTTCACGGTCGCCGCGGGCGAGATGGTCGGTCTGATCGGGCCCAACGGCGCGGGCAAGACCACCCTGTTCAACTGCCTCACCCGGCGCAACCGTCCCACCTCCGGCACCTTGCGCTACCTCGACACCGACCTGACCACGGTGCGCCCCGATGCACTGGCCGGGCTCGGCATCGCCCGCACCTTCCAGAACCTCGGCCTGTTCACCCGGATGTCGGTACGCGACAACGTGCTCGTCGGCACCCATCACCGCACGCGCGGCGGCTTCGTCTCGGCGGGGCTGCGGATGCCGTGGGTCGGCCGGGAGGAACGGCGATTGCGCGTCGAGGCCGACGAACTGCTCGAGCGGCTCGACCTCACCGCAGTCGCCGACCATCCCGCCGCCGGGCTGCCGTTCGGCACGCTCAAACGGATCGAATTGGCGCGCGCCCTGGCGGTGCGGCCCCGGCTGCTACTGCTCGACGAGCCGGTGAACGGGCTGAGCCACGGCGAGGTCGACGAGTTCGCCGAGCGTCTTCGTGCCCTGCAGGCCGAGCTCGATCTCACCGTTGTCGTCGTCGAACACCACATGGGATTCGTGATGAACACCTGCGACCGGGTGGTCTGCCTCGAGTTCGGACAGGTGATCGCCGAGGGCGAACCCGAAGCGGTGCAGAGCGATCCGGCTGTCGTCCGCGCCTATCTGGGGGCTGCCTCATGAGCGAATTCCTGGCCGTCACCGACCTGCACGCGGGCTACGGCGCGGCGAAAGTGCTGCACGGTGTGAGCTTTTCGGTCGCCGAGGGCGAAGTATGCGCCATCCTCGGTCCCAACGGTGCGGGCAAGACCACCTTGCTGCGCGCGCTGTGCGGCATGGTGAAAGTGCGTGGCACCCTTCGCTTGAACGGTGACGAGGTCGCCGGACGGGCACCCGAGGCGATGGCCCGGCTCGGCGTCGCCCACGTGCCCGAGGGCCGCGGCACCTTCGCCCCGCTCACGGTGGAGGAGAACCTGCGCCTCGGCGCCTACTCCCGCCGCGACCGCGCGGGCGTCGAGTCCGACCTGCGCCGCGTCTACGACTACTTCCCGATCCTGCGCGACAAACAGCGCGACGCGGCGGGCGGGCTGTCCGGCGGTCAGCAGCAGATGCTCGCCATCGGCCGGGCGCTGATGCTGCGCCCACGACTGCTGCTGCTGGACGAACCTTCGCTCGGGCTTTCCCCGCTGGTCACCCAGGAGCTGTTCGGGATCGTGCACACCATCAACGCAGAGGAACGCACCACCGTGATAGTCGTCGAACAGAACGCCCACCTCGCGCTGGGTGTCGCCCATCAGGCACATGTGCTCGAGACGGGCCGCATCGTCCTGTCCGGCAGCGCCGCCGAGATCAAAGCAGACGAGCAGGTCGTCCGCTCCTACCTCGGATACCGGGTGCGACCGTGAACGAATTCGCGCAGCAGCTCGTCGAGGGGCTCTCGGCGGGCGCGATCTACGCGGGGCTGGCGCTGGCGCTGGTCCTGATCTACCGGTTCACCGGGGTGGCCAACTTCGCCCAGGGCGAGCTGGCCATGTTCTCGGCTTTCCTGGCCTGGCAGCTGAGTCAGGTGATGCCGTTCTGGGCGGCACTCGTCCTCACGCTGGTGATCTCCTTCCTCGCGGGCATGGTGATCGAGCGGGTGGTGATCCGGCCGGTCGAAGGCAAACCGGAGATCACCCTGGTGATCGTCACGGTCGGTTTGTTCTTCACGGTGCACGCGGCGGCGGGCTGGATCTGGTCCTACCAGGTGAAGTCCTTCCCGAATCCCTTCCCGGACGGCGCATTACGGGTCGCCGATGTCAGTGTGGGGTACGGCAGCCTCGGCATCTTCGCCGTCGTCGGACTGGTGATGGCACTGCTGTATCTGCTGTTCCGTTACACCGCGATCGGGTTGGCCATGCGGGCGGTGGCGTGTAATCCGCAGTCCGCCAGGCTCGTCGGCATCCGGGTCGGCACCGTGCTCTCGCTGGGATGGGGCCTGGCCGCGCTGGTCGGGTCGGTGTCGGGCGTGCTGTCGGCGCCGCTGCTGTTCCTCGATCCCAACATGATGAGCGGCGTCCTGATCTACGCCTTCGCGGCGGCGACGCTCGGCGGGTTCGACTCCCCCGGCGGCGCGGTGGCGGGCGGACTGATCGTCGGCGTCGCCGAAACCCTCACCGGCGCATACGTCGACGCGATCGGCACCGAACTCAAGATCGGTGTGCCGCTGGTGATCATCCTGGGCGTGCTGTTGCTTCGCCCCCAAGGTCTGTTCGGACATGCGGCGGTGGAACGGGTATGAGCGAGTTGAAAATCTCGGCAGCGAATCCTGCAGCACTCCAGGCGGAACCGGAACGTTCGAGAATTCGCGTCCCCCGGCTTCCGCTGGTCTTCACGGTCGCGGTACTCCTGCTCGCCTGTGCCGCACCGTTCCAGCTGGTGCCCTTCCACACCTTCCAGCTGGCGATGGCCATGATCTACGCGGTCACCCTGCTCGGGCTCAACCTGCTCGTCGGGCACACCGGCCAGATCTCGCTCGGCCACGGCGCGTTCTTCGCGATCGGCGCCTACACGGCCGCGATCGCGATGCATCGCTGGGACACAGCGTATTTCGCGACCATACCGCTGGCGGCGGCGATCACCTTCGTGCTCGGGTTCGCGCTCGGGATCCCGGCGTTGCGCCTGCGCGGGCTGTATCTCGCACTGGTCACCCTGTCGATCGCGATCTTCCTGGTCCCGTTGCTGAAACGGTTCGACGGACTCACCGGCGGCTCGATGGGACTCGGCGTCGACAAGCCGGTGCCGCCTGCCTGGACCGGGCTCGCCGAGGACCAGTGGCTGTACTTCCTCGCGCTGGCCGTCACCGTGCTGAGCTTCGTGCTGGTCGCCGGGATGCTGCGCTCCAAAGTCGGTCGCGCCCTGCACGCGGTGCGTGACAACGAGACCGCCGCCGAGGTGCTCGGGGTGAACCTGGCGCACTACAAGACCCTGGCCTTCGCCTGGAGCGCGCTGCTGGCCGGCGTCGCGGGCTGCGTCTACACCTGGGTGATCGCCTTCGTCTCCCCCGACTCGTTCGCGCTCACCCTGTCGATCACCCTGCTGGCCGGGCTCGTCGTCGGCGGACTCGGCACGACGTGGGGGCCGGTGCTCGGCGGGCTGTTCGTGATGTTCGTGCCGAGCCTGGCGCAAGACGTCAACCAGGCCGCACCCGGCGTCATCTTCGGACTGCTGATCATCGCGGTCATGTACCTCGCACCCCAGGGACTGGCCGGTCTGGCCACCCGATGGGCGCACTGGCTCGGACAACGCGTCCGGAAAGGGAGAACTCATGCGCACTAGGACAATCCAGTGTCTCGGGGTGGCCGCCGCACTGGCCCTCGCGGTCGCCACGCTCACCGCGTGCGGTGGTCGCAACGCCGACACCGGAACCGTCGGCCAAGGCGATTGCCGAGGTCAGCAGACCACCGGCATCACCGACAGCACCATCAAGCTCGGCGGCGTGTACCCGCTGTCCGGTCCGGCCTCGGCCTATGGCGAGGTGCCCAAGGGCATCAAGGCCTACTTCGACTACGTCAACGCCGAGAAAGGCGGCATCGGTGGACGCCAGGTGGAATACCTCGTCCGCGACGACGGCTACCAGCCGCCCAAAACCGTCGAGGAGACCCGTCGCCTCGTCGAACAGGATCAGGTGTTCGCCGTCTTCCAGACCCTCGGCACCGCCACCTCCTCGGCGGTGAGCGACTACCTCGGCCAGCGCAAGGTGCCGCAGGTGTTCGTCGCCACCGGCGCCACGAAGTTCGGGTCCGAGGACAACCCGTGGACCATCGGCTGGCAACCCAGCTACCGCACCGAGGGCCTGGCCTACGCCGAGTACGTGAAGAAGCAGCGCCCCACCGCGACCGTCGCGGTGCTGTACCAGAACGACGACTTCGGCAAGGACCTGCTCGCCGCGTTCCGCGAAGGCGCCGAGGGCAGCGGGGTGAAGGTGGTCGCCGAGCAGAGCTTCGAGGTGACCGACCCCACCGTCGACGCGCAGGTCCGCAACCTGGCCAACTCCAAAGCCGATGTGATGCTGAACTTCTCGACGCCGAAGTTCGCCTCCCAGGCCCTGGCCGCCGACGTGCGCAACACCGACTGGAACCCGCTGCACGTGCTCACCCAGGTATCCAACACCATGGCGACACTGCGCCCGGTCGGCCTGCCGAACATCCAGGGCACGGTGAGCGCGGCGTTCCTCAAGGACCCCGCCGACCCGCGCTGGGCCACCGACGCAGGCATGCAGACGTTCAAGACCGAACTCACCCAGTACGCACCCGGCGCCGACACCGAGAACCAGCACGCCATGGCCGGCTGGGCGATGGCACAGAGCTTCCACAAGACCCTCGAAGCGGCGAAGTGCCCGACCAGGGAGGGCCTGCGCGATGCGATGCGCTCGCTCGACAACGTCTCCGCCGACCTGATGCTGCCCGGTATCAGCATGAAAACCGGTGCGGGCGACGGCTTCCCGCTCGAGGCGGTCGGCATCCAGACCTTCGCCGGCGAGCACTGGTCGCTGACCGAGGGCCTGATCGATACCTCCGGCAAGTAGTCCCGTGCCGCGAGGCACAAGTTCACCCCACGATCGATGAGGATCACCATGAAGATGTCAACCACGCTCGCGACGGCCGCCATGACGGCACTTGCCCTGTGCGTCGGCAGCGCGAACGCCAACGCCGAGCCGGCCCAGACCGAGGTCCACTACGAGATCAGCAGGCAGGGCGACGCGGCCGTGCTGTCGACGAACGACGGCAAACTACAGGTCGTCGACGGTCAGCTCGTGCTCACCACCGAGGCCGACGTGCCGGTCGCGGCGCTGCCGCTGTCGTACCGGATGGACGACAAGGTCTTCCCGATCACGGCGGCGATCGACGGTGACCGCGCCACCCTTACACCATCACGTGACGGCGGCACACCGGCCGAGGCGGCCACGAATGTCATCAGCCAGAATGCCGCGGTGCAGCAGATCGCCGAATCCTTCACCCCCCGTGACCAATCCGCGCTCGGCGTGCTCGCCCAGCGACTCACCATCGGCAGCGCGGTGGCCGCCATCATCGGCGCCGTGGTCGGCGGCGGGGTGGGCTGCCTGGTCGGCGGCGCGGCCGGTGCGACGATCGCCAGCCCCGTGATCGTGCTGCTCGTACCGTGGGTGGGCGCCACCGTGGCGGGATGTGTGCTCGGCGCGGCCACGCTCGGCGCGGTAGGCGGGATGGTCGGACTGGTCACCGTCGGCGGTCCGCTGGCCTTGTTCGCCGCCTACCAGTACTTCTCCACCATCCTCGCGCCGTGCCCGGCCGAGCTGGGCGCCTACTGCAAGGACCCCGCGGTACCCGCGCCCGCGAAGTAGATCTCGTCCGATGCCGGGCCGCGAACACGGGGGTGTTCGCGGCCCGGCCCGTGCGCACAGGCGCGCCGACAACAGGGGAATCGCTGATGCGCAGAACAACTTTCGACGCCGAACTCGTCGGCTTCCGGACCACGATCCGGGCCTTCATCGAAGCCGAAGTCGTGCCGAGCTTCGGCCGCTGGTACCAGGACGGTCTCGTGCCGCGCGAATTCTATTACCGGCTCGGCGATCTGGGGATTTTCGGTCTCGAGGTGCCGGTGGAGTTCGGTGGTGCCGGGCGTGACTCGCTGGCCTATCGTGGCGTGCTCGCCGAGGAGATCGCCAGGGCCGCTGTCTCCTTCGGCGGGGCGAGCGCGCACCTGGGCCGCTGCCTGCCGTTGATCACCGCACTCGCCACCCCGGCGCAGCAGGCCAGGTGGCTGCCGGGGATCATCTCCGGCGACACGATGTTCGCCCTCGCGGTGGCCGAGCCGGGCACCGGCACCGAACCGGAGGGGATGCGCACCACCGCGCCACAGACCGCTGAGGGCACCTACGTGCTGAACGGTTCGAAGACCTATGTCATCGGTGGGGTGCACGCCGATCGGGTCATCGTGTGCGCCCGCACCGCACCGCCGCGGCCCGACGACCCGTCCTTCGGTCTTTCGCTGCTGGTCGTCGACACGAGCGCCCCCGGTTTCCTGGTGGGCAGGCGCCTGGACACGTTGGGCCGCAAGGTCGGTGGCACCGCCGAACTCACCTTCACCGATGTGCGAGTCCCCGCCACCGACCTGCTCGGCGACCCGCACCGGGCCGCCGCGCACCTGGCCGCCCAGCTGCCACAGCAGCGACTGAATATCGCGCTCGGCGCCTACGCCCGGGCCAAGGCGGCCATCCGCTTCGCCCGCGACCACACCCGCGACCGGCTTCCGGTCGCCCGCCCCGTCGCCGCCGTCCAGCACAGCAAGTTCGAACTGGCGGGCTGCCGAGCCGAGGTCGATGCCATCGAGGCGGTGATCGATCGCGCTCTCGCCGCCCACGACAGCGCCGCACTCGACCCGGCCCACGCCGCCTCCGCCGAGCTCTTCGCCACCGAAACCGCGACCCGGGTCATCGACCGCTGCCTCCAACTACACGGCGGCGCAGGTTATCTCACCGACTCACCCATCGCCCGCCTCTACGCCGACCACCGCGTGGACCGCATCCAAGGCGGCGACAGCTCCGACACCCTGCGCACCGTCATCGCTACCGACATGGGCCTGTAGCACCGACGACCGACCGACCACAACGGGCCGTCTCGGACGACTGAGATCAGCGGACGGTGATGCCGTCTGCGCGCATGGCGTCTTTGACCTGGGCGATGGTGAGGTCGCCGAAGTGGAAGACGCTGGCGGCGAGCACCGCGTCGGCACCCGCGTGGACGGCGGGCGGAAAGTGTTCCACCGCGCCCGCACCGCCACTGGCGATCACGGGAACGTGCACGGCGGCGCGGACGGCGGTGATCATCGGGAGGTCGAAGCCCGCCTTGGTGCCGTCGGCGTCCATGGAGTTGAGCAGGATCTCGCCCACACCGAGTTCGGCGCCGCGCACAGCCCATTCGACGGCGTCGATACCGGTACCGCGTTTGCCACCGTGGGTGGTGACCTCCCAGCCGGACGGGGTGTCGGGCTGGCCGTCGGGCACGGTGCGGGCGTCGACCGAGAGCACGATGCATTGGGAACCGAAGCGCTGCGACATCTCCGAGAGCACCTCGGGGCGGGCGATGGCGGCGGTGTTCACCGAGACCTTGTCGGCCCCGGCGCGCAGCAGGCGGTCCACGTCCTCGACCGTGCGGACCCCGCCACCGACGGTGAGCGGGATGAAGATCTGTTCGGCGGTGCGGGTCACCACGTCGAGCATGGTCGCGCGATCGCCGGTGGAGGCGGTGACGTCGAGGAAGGTGAGTTCGTCGGCACCCTGAGCGTCGTAAGTGGCGGCCAGTTCCACCGGATCACCCGCGTCACGCAGGTTCTGGAAGTTCACGCCCTTGACCACCCGGCCCGCGTCCACATCGAGACAGGGGATCACGCGGACGGCCAGCGTGCTCTGCTGTGTGCTGGTACCCATCGTGTTCAACCTCGTTCTTCGTCGCTGACCGCGCAGATCATGTCAAGGAGTTCTTCGTGCACACCGGGTGCGGCGGCGAGCACCGAGCCGGAGGTGATGGTCCACGGCTCGCCCGCCAGGTCGGTGACCACCCCGCCCGCGGCCCGCACCAGGGCGACCCCGGCGGCGTTGTCCCACGGATGGTGCCCGAACACCACCGCTCCGCCGAGCACACCGGAGGCGGTGAACGCCAGATCGATGCCGGTGGCGCCGTGCATGCGGACCCGGGAGGACAACCGGCTCAGCGCACCGAGCAGGTCGAACCGGAACTGGCCAGGGATGCGGCCGGCCGAATCCAGGTTGAACGCACCGAACCCGATCATGGCCTCGCCGAGTTTGCCGGGCGCCAGCGGCGGCAGGGCCACCCCGTCGAGATACACCGGACCGCCGCTGACGGCCGCGTACCGCCGGCCCAGCCCGGGCAGCCAGGTCGCCCCGATCACCGGTTCGCCCTCGTGCACCAGCGCCAGCAGGATGCCCGACATGGGATGTCCCACCGAGTAATTGAAGGTGCCGTCGATCGGATCGAGCACCCAGGCCGTGCCCGACGTCAGCTCCGGCCCACCGAATTCCTCACCGTGCACCGCGATTCCGGTGCGCTGACGCAACTCGGCGGAAATGGTGCGTTCCAGTTCGAGGTCGAGTTCGGTGGCGAAGTCGTTGCGGCCCTTGGCGACCGCGCTCGGCGCGCCGACACCCTCGAGATAGCGCGGCACCACCCCGTCCAGCACCTGGGTGGCGACGGCCAGCAGGTCGGTCAGTTCGGCGGTGCTCGGCGCAGTGGTCATGGCGAGGTCAGCGCACCGCGGCCAGGGCCTCGGGCAGGGTGAACCGGCCCGCGTACAGCGCCTTGCCGATGATGGCGCCTTCGACACCCTCGTCGGTGAGGCCGGCGATGGCGACGAGATCGTCGAGCACCGAGATACCGCCGGAGGCTACGACGGGCGCCTCGGCGGCATTGGCCACCTGGCCGAGCAGTTCGAGATTGGGGCCGGTGAGCGTGCCGTCCTTGGAGACGTCGGTGACCACATAGCGTGCGCACCCGTCACGTTCGAGGCGCTCGAGGACCTCCCAGAGGTCACCGCCGTCGGTCACCCAGCCACGTCCGCGCAGCCGCCATTCGCCGTCGATCTGCTTGACGTCGAGCCCGACCGCGATCCGGTCGCCGTACTCCCCGAGTACGCGGGCGCACCACTGCGGGTTCTCGATCGCCGCGGTGCCGATGTTCACACGCGCGCAGCCGGTGGCCAGGGCGGCCTTCAGCGAGTCGTCGTCGCGGATACCGCCGGAGAGCTCGACTTTGACGTCGAGTTCGCCGATCACCTGGGCGATCAGTTCCCGGTTGCTGCCCTTGCCGAAGGCCGCGTCGAGGTCGACCAGGTGCACCCATTCGGCACCGGCCTCCTGCCACGCGAGGGCGGCGTCGCGGGGCGACCCGTATCCGGTTTCGCTACCGGCCTCCCCCTGTACGAGGCGCACGGCCTCCCCATTGGCGACATCGACCGCGGGCAACAGCACAAGACTCACGCCGATCAGACTAGTAGGTCCCCCCGGCGGGCCCGCAACGGTCCTGGCCGGTGCGCTCCGCGTCACTCCGCCCACCCCAGCCGCATACCCGAAGCCGTCACCGAGTGGTGTGCCATAAGTTTGCCCGATTTCTGAAGATCGGTAGCCAGCCATGCGCCGAACGTTATGTGATCGATCGAACAGACCCGATTGACCTGCGGAAACATTCCGTTTACCAAGTATTAATGGTGACAATCACCACGTGGAATCAATTAGCAATTCGTTTCCCGCATCGATTAACTTTCCGTTTTGTCGGCAGGAACACCAACCCCTACCGAGTTCATCGCCGCACCGCCCCTTTGCGTTACCAGCCTGTGATTGCAGGCACCGAAAGGAAATCTCATGACTCGCAAGACCCTCGCTGTTGCCGGTGCCCTCGCCATCGCCGTGCTCGGTCCCGCTGCCGCCGCCAACGCCTTCACCGGCTCGGCCGCCGCCGCCACCGGTTCCGCCGCCCTAGGCGCCACCGGCTCGGCCGCCCTCGGCGCGACCGGTTCCGCTGGTGCGGGCGCCGCGGGTGCCGGTGCTGCCGGTACCGGTTCCGCCGCCGCCCTGCCCGCTCTGGCCACCGGTTCGGCCGGTCTCGGTGCCGCTGGCACCGGTTCGGCGGGTCTCGGTGCCGCCGGTACCGGTTCGGCCGCCGCTCTCGCGGGCCTCGAGGTGCTCGAGACCGGCAGCTCGGCATTCGACAGCCTCACCAGTGGTGGCGCCAACATCGTCGACATCCTGCTCGGCGCGCGTGAACTCAACACCCCCGCCGAGTAATTCGGCGTAGCCGGACTTGCCGACCACTCCCCTCAGGTCGGTGCCGAATGCGGTGACGTGCCGAGCGCACGTCACCGCATTCTTTTGTCTCCGAATAGTTTTCCGCCATAAACAATTGCCACCATGTTTGCGGCACGATTACCGATTCCGTTGTCCGTGCCCGGCCGGCAGCCGATCAGCACCGGGCACTGCCCGATCAGGCGTTGTCGCCCAGCGCCTCCGCGTGTCGGGCGGGTGCCGACGAGGCGGTCGGAGCGTGACACAGGCGAACACCAGGCAAAATACTCACCGGTCGGTAAAGAGCCTTTACCGATGAGAGGTGATGGATGAACTGGCAAGAGATCGAAACGTTCCTCGCGGTGGCCGAGGAACTGCACTTCGGGCGAGCGGCGGATCGGTTGCTGCTGTCGCGGGCCCGGGTGAGCCAGTTGATCCAGACACTCGAGGCCCGCGTCGGCGCACCTCTGCTGGAGCGGACGAGCCGTCGGGTTTCCCTGACGCCCTTGGGCATTCAGCTCCGCGACGACCTGCTCCCGCACCATTGCGGTGTACTGGACGCGGTAGCGGAGGTGACCGAAACCGCGCGCGGCATCGACGGCGTGCTGCGAGTCGGTTTCTCCAGCCCACTGGCAGGCAAGCTGCTGATCGGGGCGGGCGATGCCCTGCGCGCACGCCACCCCGGCTGCACTCTCGATATCCGCGAGGTGCAGCTCTCCGATCGCTACAGCGCGTTGCGCTCGGGCGAGCTGGATCTGCAGCTCATCGAATTCCCCGCCACCGAACCCGACCTGGTGTGCGGTCCGGTGCTGCTGCGCGATGCCCGGGTTTTGGCGGTGTCCACCCGCAATCCGCTCTCGCGGCGACGCTCGGTCACCGTCGAGGATCTGACCGGACAAACCGTGCTGTTCATCGGCGGGGTGCCGGGCTACTTCCTCGATCACGTGGTTCCGCCGGTGACTCCCGCCGGGTCGCCGATCCGCCGTTCGACGACCACACGGTACTGGCAGGAGTTGCTGGCCCACGTCGCCGCCGATATCGGCGTCACCGTGACGGCCGCCCAGGGCATCGAGTACTACCCGCGACCCGACCTGGTCTACGTGCCGTTCGAGGAGCAGGCGCCGATCGAATACGGCCTGCAGTGGCGCGCGCCGGGTCTGTCGGCGCGGGCGGCGGCCTTCGTTCGTACCGCCGTGAAATGCGCCGGGAGCACACGATGAACTGGCAGGAGCAGGAAACCTTCCTGGTGCTGGCCGAGGAACTGCACTTCGGGCGTGCGGCGCAGCGGCTCACGGTATCGCGGGCCCGGGTGAGTCAGATGATCCACACCGTGGAACGGCGCATCGGCGCACCACTGTTCGAGCGGACGAGTCGACGGGTGTCGTTGACCCCCTTGGGGACTCAGCTGCGCGACGCCCTCGCTCCGCATCATCACGGCATTCTGGCCGCACTGGCCAGGGCGGCCGGCAGCGCGGGTGCCGCGGAGGTGTTGCGGGTCGGCTTCACACACCCACTGGGCAGCGAGATGCTGATGGCGGCCGCCACCGCGTTCCGCGCCGAGCGCCCCGCGTGCACGGTGGAGCTGCGTGAGGTCCAGCTGTCGGACCGGTTCGGTCAGCTGCGGCGCCGCGAACTCGACCTGGTCTTCCTCGAGTACCCCGCCGTCGAGCCGGATCTCGTGAGCGGCCCGGTGCTGTTGCGTGACGCGAAGGTCCTCGTCGTCCCGACCTCCCATCCCCTGGCCACCCGCTCCTCGGTCGCCGTGGTGGACTTGGCCGACGAAACCCTGCTCACCGCCCGGGGACTGGCGGGCTACTTCCTCGACCACCACTTCCCCACCCACACCCCCTCGGGCCGCCCGATCCATCGTTCGATGACCATGCCGTACTGGCAGGAAGTCATGGTCCAAGTGGCAGCGGGCAACGGCATCGCCCTCGCCGCCGCCCAAGCCGGCCACTTCTACCCCCGCCCCAGCCTGGTCTACCTCCCCTTCGACGATCTCCCACCCATCGAATACGGCCTGGTCTGGCGCACCTCCGGTTTGTCGAATGCCGGCATAGCCTTCGTTCGCGCGGTGACCGAAACCGCTCGCGCCTCGGCTGAAGCGGTGACAGCTTCCGATGAGCCAGACGCCCCGAACCGGTGATGACGCACGGATACGAGGCCTGCCGTGCGGGGGAGGTCGGCCCATTTGTCCACCGGACCGCGCGCGAGGGACGATCGGTAGACCATGGCCAAACAGAACCGCCGGCGTCGCACCGGGCGCAAGCCTGCCCCACCGACCGCGTTCGACGCGCTCTCGGGTGATCCGGCGACCATCGCCGAGGCGGTCGTCGCCGCTGCCGCGCAGGGTGCGGCCGAGTCGATCGGGACGGTGACCGTCACCGACGAGCTCGCCGCGGGCGTCGAGCTGGCGGGTCGGCGGCTCATCACCCACGCCTACGATCTCGGCTGGCTCCCCGGGGACATCCATCAGGCCGCGCGTCGACGCCTCGACGAGTTCGGCGTGGGATACCTGCTGGATCTGATGGCGGCGAACCGTCCCGACGCGAGGTGGGAAGCGCAGCTCGACGACCTCGGTGCCGCCGTCTGGTGGACGACTCCCCATCTACGGGCATGGGCCGATCGCGCCTTGCTCACCGGTGGCGAAGCACTGACCACCGTGATCGATGCCCTCGCGCTGTTGCTGCGACTGCCGAAGCTCGAAGCGTCCGGCCCGGCTCGACCCCGGCACGGTGTGGACGAGAAGGTGCTCGGCCGGGTACGCGGACTGCTCGCCAAAGCCGAATCCACGTCGTTTCCCGACGAGGCCGAAACCCTCTCGGCCAAGGCGCAGGAACTGATGACCAAGTACGCCATCGATCACCTGCTGCTCGAACCGTCGAGCGATCTCCCCGCCACCCGCCGCATCTGGCTCGACACCCCCTACACCGACGCCAAAGCCCTGCTCATCGACCGGGTGGCGCACGCCAATCGGTGCCGCGCCATCTTCGCCGCGGAGTGGGGCTTCGTCACCGTGGTCGGCGACGACACCGACCTCGAGCTGGTCGAACTCCTGTCCACCTCCCTGCTGGTCCAGGCCACCCGCACCATGATCGACAGCGCGGACACCGAAGAATCCCGTTCCCGCCACTACCGCAAAGCCTTCCTCACCGCCTACGCGACCCGTATCGGCGAGCGCCTCACCGAGGCCACCGACACCACGATCGCCCACGCTCCGAACCACCTCCTCCCCGTCCTCGCGGCCCGGCAACACCAGATCGACAAGGCTTTCGACACCTACTTCCCCACCGCCCGCGCCAAAGGCATCACCATCCGCAGCGCCGAAGGCTGGGCCGCAGGCACCGAAGCCGCCGCCGAAGCCCACGTCGCCCCTTCCTGATCCGATATGTGGCCTGTCGAGCCGTCGCCTGCGACTGATCGACGACGCTGACGTCACCACCCACCTACGCTGGTGAGATGCGCCCGATCGTGTCCGAAGCGGAACTGGGTGGGGGCTGGGAGGTTGCTGCTGCCGGTGCCAACCCGGTTCCGGGCGCGGTGATGGGCGGGTTCCTGGAGCGCGTCGGGGCAGGCGCGCCGATGCGGGTGTGCGCGCGACCCGAGGTGACCGTGGTGATCCAGTTCGGCGATGCTCCGCTGCGGGTCACAGCCGGTGGTGAACAGCGGCGGCTCGGCGGTGTGGTCGCCGGATTGGCGCCGATGCCGCAGCAGGTGACGGCCGACCGCATCGAATGCCTCGAGCTACGCCTGTCGCCCCTGTCCACACGCACTCTGCTGGGCGCCGCTCCATCCGAATTGCGTGGGGAGATGGTCGATCTCGATGCCGTGTGGGGACGCGCCGCAAACCTACTGCGCGAGCAACTGTCCGAAATGCCCACGTGGGCAGAACGATTCACCATCCTGACGACATTCCTCGCCCACCGCGAACCAGTCGGCACCGCCGACCCCGAGGTAACGGCTTGCTGGGACCGCATCGTCGCCACCGGTGGCCGAGTACGGGTGCAGGAGCTGGCCGAGTGGACCGGGTGGAGCCGACAACGACTGTGGTCCCGATTCACCGCACAAGTAGGTGTCACCCCCAAACAGGCCACAAAGATAGTGCGGTTCCGTCGCGCACTGGATCGCCTCGCCGCCGGGCAGCCCGTGGCAGACGTAGCCGCGATCTGTGGCTACGCCGATCAGCCCCACCTCCATCGCGAGGTCGTCGCTTTCGCCGGCACCACGCCGCGCACTCTCGCCAACTGACCAACCGACGCACACACACCGCAACGCGGACACACCGCCACCCGGCGTCATCTCGCACGATATCCCCGCGGCCGCCAACCCCACATCCCATCGCGCACCAACGCACGGACGACATTGCACTCCGCACCGAAAGCGGACATTCGTTCAAGACCTACCCGCGTTCCCTGCGCGACAGTTGATCCATGACGCCCTCTCTCGACAATCGGATTCGCGCGATCGAACAGCGGGTTGCCAGCGCACACGGTCTGACCATCACCGAGCACTTACTGCCGCAACGTGATCCGCGTGTCAGAGTGCTCAGCATCGGCGCGGGAAGTCCGTTGATCTACCTCAACGGCATCACCGCACCGGCGCTAGGCTTCGCACCGTTGCTGGCCGAACTCCCCGGTTACCGGCACATCCTGGTGGAATTCCCCGGTCAGGGACTGGCCCCTTCGCCGCAGTGGCCCGGCCCTTCACTGCGCGAATTCGCCGTCGCCACGCTGACCGGAACTCTCGACGCACTCGGCCTGCCGAAAGCGACCGTCATCGCCAACTCTCTGGGAGGGCTGTGCACACTCTGGACAGCATTGGACGCGCCCGACCGAATCTCGCGCGCCGTGCTCCTCGGCGCACCGGCTACCGCCCTCCCCGGCGCCCGGCCCGTTCCCGCGATGGTCTCCCTCACCACCCCGCTCCGTGGCCGGATGGAACAGTCGCTCATGGGACTGCCCTCACCGCGGTTCCTCGCCGAAGCCGCCCTCAGCGAGGCCCTCGGCGAGCAGGCGGTAGCCGCCATGTCGGACGACCTCGTCGACCTGCACCGGCTCCCCCTCCGCCGACCAGGCCAAGCCGCCGCCTATCGCTCTCTGCTGACGCGATTACTCGACGGCCGTGCACCACGCCCCGAAAACATCCTCACCCCAACAGAATTGAGCCAATTCGACATCCCATTGCTCTTCGTATGGGGCCGCGACGACGTCATCCTCTCCCCCACCGACGCCCTCCCCAGCATCGAACACATCCCCTCAGCGCACCTCGAAGAAGTCCCCGGCGGCCACAATCCCTGGTTCGACGACCCGGCCGCCTGCGCCACCCCGATCCGCTCCTTCGTCACCGCCGGGTGCCGCGCCGAATCCGACCCGGCACCCCATCCACTCCCCTGACGATCACCGACCGAGAAGAGCCGAACCATGCGCAAACACGACCCCATCACCACCGCGAAAACCCTCGCCCAGTTCGATTTTCGCGAACTGGCCCCGTTCAACACCGGAGCGTTCTGCATGTATCACGGCGCCGAACTCCCCGGCTCCGACTGGGAACTGCACCCCGACACCGACGAATTCCTGATGGTCCTGCACGGCAGCGTCACCGTGGAAATCCTCACCGACGACAGCAGTCATCGAAACCGGCTCACCGCAGGGCAATTCGTCGTCGTGCCGAAGGGCCACTGGCATCGCCACCTCGACATCGACAATGTCGTGGAGCTGTACTACACGCCGGGCGAGACGATCGAATCCACCGCCGACGACCCGAGACTCGGCTGACCTACAGCGACCCGATCCAGTTGCGCAGCAACTGAGCACCCGCGTCGCCGGACTTCTCCGGGTGGAACTGGGTGGCCGAGAGCGGGCCGTTCTCGACGGCGGCGAGGAACGGCACGCCGTGCTCGGCCCAGGTGAGTTTCGGCGGCGGAATATGGTCGGCTTCGGGCAGTTCCCACTGCTGGGCCGCGTAGGAGTGGACGAAGTAGAAGCGGGTGTCGGCGTCCATGCCCGCGAACAGGGTGCTGTCGGCGGGTGCTTTCACCGTGTTCCAGCCCATGTGCGGGAGGACGGGGGCCTCGAGCCCGGCGACCGTGCCGGGCCATTCACCACAGCCCTCGGTTTCCACACCGAACTCGACACCCCGGTCGAACATGATCTGCATGCCGACGCAGATGCCGAGCACCGGGCGTCCACCGGCCAGGCGCTGCCCGATGATGCGCTCACCACGCACCGCGCGCAGCCCGGCCATGCAGGCCGCGAACGCGCCGACACCGGGGACCACGAGCCCGTCGGCCGCCAACGCGGCGGTCGGGTCGGCGGTGACCTCCACCTGGGCGCCTGCCCGCACCAGGGCGCGTTCGGCGGAGTGCAGGTTGCCGGAGCCGTAGTCCAGCAGCACGACGGATTTCACAGCACACCTTTCGTGGACGGCACACCGCTCACGCGGGGGTCGATCTCGACGGCCGCGCGCAAAGCCCGTGCGACAGCCTTGAATTCGGCCTCGGTGATGTGGTGCTGGTCGCGCCCGTAGAGCACCCGGACATGCAGGGCGATCCGTGCGTTCTGCGCGATCGATTCGAACACGTGCTTGTTGAGCACCGTCGAGTACGACGCACCGGGGCCCGCGCTCGGAATGATGGTGTGCACCAGGTGTTCCGGCTCGCCGGTGAACACGCAGTACGGCCGCCCCGACACGTCGACGGCGGCGTGGGCGAGGGTCTCGTCCATGGGGATGAAGGCGTCGCCGAACCGGCGGATGCCCTTCTTGTCGCCCAGAGCCTGCCCGAGGGCTTGCCCGAACACGATGGCGGTGTCCTCGACGGTGTGGTGTGCCTCGATCTCGATATCACCTTCGGCACGCACCACCAGGTCGAACCCGGCGTGGGCGCCGAGGGCGGTGAGCATGTGGTCGTAGAACGGCACACCGGTGGAGATCTCGGTCTTGCCGCTGCCGTCGAGGTTCAGCTCCACCAGGATCGAGGATTCCTTGGTGACCCGTTCCACCCGCGCTGTTCTGCTCATGGTCTGTTTCTCCACGCTTTAGTGAGTGAGGTCGGTGGCGGCGATATCGCGGCTCACGCGCAGGAACTCGTCGTTCTCGGCGGCGAGCCCGATGGTGGCGCGCAGGTAGCCGGGAATGCCGACATCGCGGATGAGTACCCCGGCGTCGAGGTAGTGCTGCCAGGCGCGGCCCGCGTCGGTGAACCGGCCGAACAGCACGAAATTGGCGTCGCTCGGGATCACCTGGAACCCGAACGAGGCGAGCGCCGCGGCGACCCGATCGCGCTGGGAGGCCAATTCGGCCACACTGGCGAGGGTTTCGTCGGCGTGGCGCAGGGCGGCGCGGGCGGCGGCCTGGGTGACCACCGACAGGTGATACGGCAACCGGACGAGCAGGATCGCGTCGATCACCGCGGGCGAGGCCGCCAGGTAACCGAGACGGCCACCGGCGAAGGCGAACGCCTTGCTCATCGTGCGGGTGACGACCAGCTTGGTCGGGTACCGGTCGATCAGGGTGATCGCGCTCGGCGCGGCCGAGAACTCCCCGTATGCCTCGTCCACCACCACGATGCCCGGCGCGGCGTCGAGCACACGCTCGAGGTCGTCGATGGGGACGCTGTGCCCGGTCGGGTTGTTCGGGCTGGTCACGAACACCACATCGGGACGGCGTTCGGCGATCTGCGCGACGGCGTAGTCGATGTCGAGGGAGAAGTCGCTGCCGCGCGCGGCCTCTAGCCATTCGGTGTCGATGCCCTCGGAGATGATCGGGTGCATCGAGTACGACGGCACGAAACCCAGTGCGCTGCGGCCCGGCCCGCCGAAGGCCTGCAACAGCTGCTGCAGGATCTCGTTGGACCCGTTGGCCGCCCACACATTGCTGGTATCGACGGCGACACCGGTCTGGCGGGTCAGGTACTCGGCCAGGTCGTGGCGCAGCGCGACCGCGTCCCGATCCGGGTAGCGGTGCAGGTCGGCGGCGGCGGCCCGCACCGACTCGGCGACATCGTCGACGAGCGCACGACTCGGCGGGTGCGGGTTCTCGTTGGTGTTGAGCTGCACCGGCACCGTCAATTGCGGTGCGCCGTAGGGAGATTTGCCACGCAGGTTGTCGCGCAGCGGCAGCTGGTCGAGGGTTGCCGAGGCGCCGGGCACGGTGGGAGTGCTCATGACAACGCCTCGAACCGCGCCTGCACGGCCTGACCGTGCGCGGGCAGGTCTTCGGCATTGGCCAGCGCCACCACGTGTCCCGCGACATCCTTCAACGCCGCCTCGGTGTACTCCACGATGTGGATGCCACGCAGGAAGGTCTGCACGCTCAACCCCGAGGAGTGCCGCGCGCAGCCCGCAGTCGGCAGCACGTGGTTGGACCCGGCGCAGTAGTCGCCGAGGCTCACCGGCGCCCACGGACCGACGAAGATCGCGCCCGCGCTACGCACCCGCGCCGCGACGGCCGACGCGTCGGCGGTCTGGATTTCGAGGTGTTCGGCGGCGTAGGCGTCGACCACGCGGAGGCCCTGGGCGATGTCGTCGACGAGGACGATCCCGGACTGCTTGCCGCGCAACGCTTCCCGCACCCGGTCGTGGTGCTTCACCACGGCCAGCTGGGCATTGACGGCGGCATCGACCGCGTCGGCGAGGGCGACGGAATCGGTGACGAGCACGCTGGCGGCGAGCACATCGTGCTCGGCCTGGCTGATCAGGTCGGCGGCCACGTGCACCGGGTCGGCGGTGGCGTCGGCCAGCACGGCGATCTCGGTGGGGCCCGCCTCGGCGTCGATACCGACGAGGCCACGGCACAGCCGCTTGGCGGCGGTGACATAGATATTGCCGGGGCCGGTGATGAGGTCGACCGGTTCCAGCGCCGCACCGTCGGTGTCGGTGCCGCCGTAGGACAGCAGCGCCACGGCCTGCGCGCCACCGACGGCCCACACCTCGTCGACACCGAGCAGCGCGGCGGCCGCCAGGATCGTCGGGTGCGGCAGGCCACCGAACTGCGCCTGCGGCGGCGAGGACACCACCAGCGATTCCACGCCGGCGGCCTGCGCCGGGACGACGTTCATCACGACCGACGACGGGTACACGGCATTACCACCGGGCACGTACAGGCCGACCCGTTCGACCGGCACCCACTTCTCGGTGACGGTGCCGCCGGGCACCACCTCGGTGACCGAGTCGGTGCGGCGCTGATCGGCGTGCACCTTCCTGGTCCGCTCGATGGCTACCTCGAGCGCGGCGCGCACGGCGGGGTCGAGGGCGTCGAGGGCCTTGCCCAGCTCGGCGACCGGCACCCGGACCGCGCTCGGGCGGACACCGTCGAACTTCTCGCT
Source organism: Nocardia rosealba (assembly GCF_020216065.1). Classification (GTDB taxonomy): domain Bacteria; phylum Actinomycetota; class Actinomycetes; order Mycobacteriales; family Mycobacteriaceae; genus Nocardia; species Nocardia rosealba. Next base: position 36,856 of record NZ_JAIWNA010000011.1, on the reverse strand, counting down.
GTAGTCCAGCGCGGCTTCGGCGCCCCGGTCGCGGATGTCTTCGACGACCGGCCGCACATGATGCAGCACCGAGTCGACGTCGACCCCTCCGCGCGGCAGCGCGGTGCGCAGCTCGGCGGCGGAGGGAGTACGACCGCGCAGATCGACGCGGGCGAGCTCGATGCGGGGAGTCATATCGGAGTGCGGTCCTGTTCTGTGCGTGGCATCAGGTCAGGTACCAGCCTAATGGGCGGCAACCACCGGTTTTCGGCCACATCCTCCTCGCGCGCCGATCCGCCCGTGTGTATCGGGCGGACCAGCGGTTTTCGGCGGGTGAGCTAGCGGGTGTCGCCGTCGATGCGCAGGTTGCCGTTGTAGTTCACCACGCGCATGACCATGGACTTGGTCTGGCCGTCGATGGTGATGCTGGCCAGGCGCATATCGGTCGATCCGTCGGCGTTGTTGCCGCTGACGGCGGTGATGCTGGTGAAGCTGGTGATGACGCGTGAGTTCCAGTACTGCCGGAACTCGGCCTCGCTGCCGTACACCTGCTGCGCGGCGGGCGTGAGCATCGACCACGACCCGGCAGGATCGCTGAAGAAGTTCTCCACCAGCAGACCGGCCGACCCGATGTTCACGGTGCCGGTATTGGGCGCCTGCCCCAGCGCGGGGATCGCCGAGGTCGTCGTCGGTGCGACAGCGGCCTGGGCCGTCGTCGTCGAATTCGCCTGCACCTGAGGCGAATCGGAGTCCGACCCACTCATGGCACTGATCGCGACGGCGATCGCGGCGATCACCGCACCCACACCCGAGCCGATCAGCACCGCACGGCCCTTGCCCGGCTGCTTGCGCGGGGCGGGGGCGGGCTGGGCCTGGGTGGGCGGATGCGCGGCGGTGTCGTAGCGCGGCTGCGGGCGCGGCTGCGAACGGATCTGGCGGGTCGCCGCGTTGGACGCACCCGCGTGCGAGGCACGCCTGCCGCCGGACTGCCGGATCACCTGCGTGGTGGCGGCCGAATTGCGGCGGCCGTAGGCCTCGCTGGCGGGGACGAATCCGGCGGGCACCGCGTCGGCGTCGTCGGCGAAGGCGGCGAGCGCGTCGCGGGCCTCGGTCATCGTCGGACGATCGAGCGGTTCGGGGTTGAGCAGGTCGAGCAGGAAATCGGTGGCCGGACCGGCGTTGTGTGGTTCGCGCACCTGGCCGTTGGCGGCCGCGTAGAGCACGGCGAGCGGGTTGGCGTTGGCGCCGTAGGGCGGTTCGCCTTCCAGCGCGTGGAACAGGGTGGCGCCGAGGGCGAACACGTCGGCGGCCGGAGTCGGATCGGCGCCACGCGCCACCTCGGGCGCGAGGTAGGCGGCGGTGCCGCAGATGAGGCCGGTCTCGGTGAGGGTCACATCGCCCGCGGCCCGCGAGATGCCGAAGTCGGTGATCTTCACCTCACCGTGCTCGCCGAGCAGGATGTTGCCCGGCTTCACGTCGCGGTGCACGAGCCCGGCCTGGTGGGCGGCGATCAACGAGGACGCCACCTGCTCACCGATGCGGGCCACCTCGAGCAGCGGCAACGGGCCCTTCTGGCCCAGTTCCGCGGCGAGGCTCACCGACTTGAGGTATTCCATCACCAGGCACGGATCACCGTTGTGCTCGGTGATGTCGAAAACGACGATGGCATTGGGATGCTGGAAGCGTGCCGCATTGCGGGCTTCGCGAATCGCACGCTGGCGCAGCACATCTCGCTCGGCCTCGGGCAGGCTCGGCTTGATGTGGATCTGCTTCACCGCAACCGAGCGTTGGAGGCGTTCGTCGACAGCGCGCCATACAACGCCTGTGCCGCCGCTACCAATACGCTCGACCAGGCGGTAATGCTCCGCGATCTTCTGACCGGTATCGATGGCGCCTACTCCGAACCTTCTCGAAATTGTGACATCCCGCGTATTGACCATGGGTATGGCCCGCCGACGAGTGTAGCTCGACTGGTGGTGACCGCGTGCGGCAGCGGGGGGATTGCACGCCTGCGGAGAGTGAGATGGCTCATCGTGTCACACGAAGCATCCTGCCCGCCGACTCGACCGCCGGTCCGGAGCTGCCCGCGTCGGCGACGAAGACCGCGAAGGCGAGGTCGCCGCGGATTCCGACGAACCATCCGTGTGCGTGTTCGTCGTCGAGGTACTCGGCCGTGCCGGTCTTGCCGAGCAGGCCGGGGATGTCGCGCAGGGAGGTAGCGGTTCCGGCGCTGACCGTCTCGGCCATCATGGCTTCCACCTGCGATGTCACCGCGGCGGGCACCGGTTCGGTCCGGCGGTCGGCGGTGCCAGGACGACCCACGACCACCGACGGCGCGGGCGCGGTTCCGTGGGCGAGCGAGGCGGCGACGAGCGACATTCCGAACGGCGACGCGGTGACCGTGCCCTGTCCGATGCTCGCCTCCACCTGCTGCGCCGGATTCTGCGCGGCGGGAACTTCCCCGGTGACTGTCGTCAAGCCGGGTGTCACATAGTCCACTCCTAGGCCGAGCTGCGCGGCGGCCTGGGTGAGCCCGTCGGCGGGCAGGCGCACACCGAGCTGCGCCATCGTCGTATTGCAGGACCGGGCGAAGGCGGTGTGCAGCGGCACGTCACCGAGGTCGAAGCCGTCGTCGTTGGGGATGGTCCGGCCTTCGATGGTGGCGCGGCCGGGGCACGGCAGCACGGTGTCGGCGGTGACACCGCCCGCCTGCAACGCGGCCGACACGGTGACGGTCTTGAATGTCGAACCCGGCGGGTAGAGCCCGGTGAGCGCGATGGGACCCTGCGCATCGGCGGGTGCGTTCTGCGCGACGGCGAGCACCTCGCCCGTCGAGGGCCGCAGCGCCACGATGGCTGCGGGCGTCGGCACGGGCGCCAGCGCGCCTTCGGCGGCGTTCTGCAGGTCGATGTCGAGGGTGGTGGCGATGTCGGTGGTCGCGGTGGCGTCGGGTCCGGCGATGCGCTGGGTGCCCGAGGGCGTGTGGGCGCGTACCGCCCAGCCCGCCGCGTCGTCGGCCTGGTGCTGCCAGAGTTCGGTCAGTCCGGCCAGCGTCGGTGCCGCGAGGGTCTTGTCGACCGTCAGCAGTCTCGGCTGGGGTGCCAGGGTCACACCGCGCAGCCCGGTCAGCGTGTCACGAACCGGGGCGATGTCGGCCTCGCGCAGGGCGACGGCGGTGATCGGTTTACCTTGGGCCGCAGCGAGATCCGCGCTCAGGGTGGCCTCGGTGACGCCGTGCGGCGCGAGCGCGGCGGCCACGGCGGGCAGGTCGGCGTCCGGGGCGACGGTCACCAGGGTCACCACCTGCTCGGTCATCAGCTCACCACCGCTCGCGTCGAGTACGCGTGCGGGTTTCGGTGGTATGGGGCTGTAGCTCAGCGGGCCGAGATCGAGGCCGGGCGCCACCGTGGCGGGGTTCCAATCGATCGTCCAGTCGTTCTCGTCGGCCGTTCCGGTGCTGGTGTAGGTCCATTCGTCCCGACCGCCCGTGCCGAGCTTCCAGGTGGATTCGAGGGTGAAGCTCGCCTCGTCGGTGGCGCTCACTCGCACGGTGTCGTTCTTGCCCAGGTTCTCGAACAGGGTGGTGAGGGTCTGGCGGGCCTGGTCGGGGGCGTCGGTGAGGGCCGCGGCGGCCGCCGCGTCACCGCTGCTCAGGGCCTTCGCGAAGGCCTCGGCGACGGTCTGTGGCTGGTCCGGTCCGGACGAGCACGCGACGGGCACGACAGCGAGCGCGACGAGCAGGACCGATGCCTTGCGGGGTATGCGCACCGGTCCGAGGGTAGCCGGACCTGTGGCGCGCGTGGTGATCTCGCGCTCACCACCAGCCGGTGACGGCGGCGATCTGGCGGCCCAGTTCGGGGGCGAGTGATCGGGCGTAACTGGCGGTGAGGTGGTGTTCGTCGCGATAGATCAGCACATTGCCCTCGACGACCCGGCAGCGCTGCGGGCGGCACACGGCGTCGGAGAGATCGAGCAGGTAGATGTTCGGGTAGCCGGCGGCCGGTGCGGCGGCCGGGTCGACCGCGTCGAGCGCCTCGCTGCGGTCCATCCCGCAACTGTCGGGGTCGCCGCGGTGGGCCAGACAGTCCGGGGCCCGGTAGAACACGCCGTCGCGTCGCAGCCGCGGCGTGTCGCGCAGGGCGAGCACATTGAGCCCACGCTCCTGCAGCGCCGACCACACCTCGAGGTACTCGCCGGGCACCTCGTCGCCCGGTGCGTCCTGGCGGTAGCGGGTCGACAGGGTGATCACCCAGTCCGGTTGTTCTGCGGCCAGCCGGTCGAGCACTTCCACCGACCACTCGTGACATTCGGGGAAGGGCCATTCGGCGTAGGACGGCTCGTCGACCAGCACCAGCGGGCACCCTTCCTTGAGGTAGGACACCACCCGGAAACCGTGTTCGGCGCCGAGCACTTCGAGTGCGGGCAACCAGTGTTCGGAATGTGAGCCGCCGACGAGCGCGATCGAGCGGGCGGCGTCGGGGTCGCCGTAGACGCAGGTGCGGACCTCGCGGTTGGGTGTGATGCACCCGTCGGTGGTCGGCGAGGGGGTGTCGACGTGACCTTCGAACACGGTGGGCCGCATGGGCGCCTTGGGGAATTCGGCGCCGGAGAGCAGCGCGGTTGCTCCCGGGTAGCGCAGGCTGTCGAGGTTTTCCGGTGGCACGGCCGGGTTGGCGAGCAGCACCAGCTGCCAGCCGAGGGCCGAGGCGAGCACGGCGACGGTGAGCGCGCCGACGAGTGTCCCGGTGGCCCGGTGCGGCGGTGTCTCCTGACCGCGCGGCCCCATCCGCAGGGGTGCCTCGATCCAGCGCGCGGTGGCGTAGGCGGGGATCAGCGAGACACCGATCACCACCAGCCCGTCGACGACACCGGCGTCGGTCCGCCCGGTCTCGCCCAGGTAGAAGATGAGAATCGGCCAGTGCCACAGGTACAGCGGGTACGCCATCGCGCCCAGTTCGGTGCACACCCGCCCCGACAGCAGCCGGGTCGCGGTGCCCGGTGTCGTGCCAGATCCGAAGCCGGCGGCGATCACCAGGCAGGCGGCGGTCACCGGCCACAGGGCGGCGACGCCGGGAAACTGGGTGGCGCCGTCGAAGAGCGGACCGCACGCGAAGACCATGAGGAGCCCGAGCCCCGCGGCCAGACCGCGCAGCCGGGTCGGCAGGCGCAGCCAAGGCGCCGCGATGGCGAGCACCGCGCCGGCCAGCAGTTCCCATCCGCGCGCGAGACTGTCGTAATACGTCCAGGCCTGGTGGTGTCCGGTTCCGGTCGTGGCGTACCAGAACGAGAGCAGCCCGATCGCGGTCAGCACCGCGATGAGTGTCCCCCGGTCGGCCCTGCCCCGGCGGCGCAACCACGCCCAACCGGCCAGCAGCGCGAAGATCACCAGATAGAACTGTCCCTGCACCGACATCGACCACAGGTGTTGTAGTGGGCTCACGGTCGGGTCGGGCGCGGTGTAGTCGAGTTCGGCGACGGCCAGATACCAGTTCTGGACGTAGAACATCGAGGCGAGAGTCTGCGCGGCGGTTTCGCCGAGCAGGGTGTAGGGCCGCAGGGTGATCGTCGCGACCGCGACCGCCGCGAGCACGACGACCAGTGCGGGGGTGAGTCTGCGCAAGGTCCGGCGCGCGGTCTCGGTGGCGGCCACCCGGCCGCTGCGCTCCACCCCGCGCACGATCGCGCCGGTGAAGAAGAAGCCCGACAGCACGAGAAACACGTCGACGCCACCGGAGACCCGGCCCGCCCACACGTGGAACGCCACGACCAGCGCGATCGCCACGCCGCGTAGCCCGTCCAGGTCCGACCGCCAGCCGGGCCGGGCAGCGGCCCCGCTCGAACGGACCCCCTGCTCCGGCTGACCCGGCAACGCGAAATGAACCTTCGGCACAAACGACCCCACTGAATCGGACCCCACCGCAGCGATCGGGGTTTGTTTCCCGGCAAGTAACCATCAATTTGCCGTAGCGACACGATGGAAGCAAACCGCCGAGCCGTGTCGGTGGGACCGAAATGCGGTCAGGCGGTGCGCCAGGGTGTGGTGACGAGCACCTCCGCGTCGGCGGGGTCGAGTTCGATGTCGAACACGTCGCTCAGCACTTTCGGCAGGTCGGTGGCGTCGATCTCGCGGCTTTCGCTGGTGCCGTCGGGGTATTCGGTCACCAGGGTGAGGTCGTCGAGCACGTGGTGGACGTCGGGCCGGAAGCGCTGCAGGAACGGCCGGGTGGTGAACGGTGAGTGTGGCGAGGTCGACACGAAGTGGTTCCCCACCGCGAAGTCGGTACGGTACTGCGGGTTCTCGGTGAAGGTGTAGCGATCGATCCAGCCGTCACGGCCGAACTGGTAGAGCACCCACAGGTCGTCGCGGTGCTCGAGCCGGAAGCGCCAGTCCCCCAACGTGAATTCGCCCCTGCTGTCGGCCAATTCGTACGGTTCGAGCGGACCGGCACCGAAACCGACATCGCAGATCCAGACCCGGTCGTCGTCCGGGGTGGTGACGCGGAGCAGGGCGTGGGTGGCGGGCCGGATCGCCCCCGTGGCCAGCGAACCGAAGGTCACTCGGCCGCTCAGGCCACGCACATCGAATCCGAGGCGTTCCAGTGCGGCGGCGAAGAGACCGGCGTTCTCGTAGCAGTATCCGCCGCGCGCGTGCCGGACCAGTTTGTCCTGCAGGGATTTCAGGTCGAGCGGAATGCCGCGGCCGAGGATGATCTCGAGGTTCTCGAAGGGGATCGTGGTGGTGTGGGCGCGTGTCAGGGCGCGCAGGGTGTCGAGCGAGGCGGTGCGCGGTCCGTCGTAGCCGATCCGGGCCAGATAAGCGTCCAGATCGAGCTCCTCGCCCAGCCAGCGTTCGTCGCGTGCCACGGCCTCGGTCATCGCATCCTCGTTTCGGTCGGCGTCTGTTTCGCACAACCGAGCCTCGCCACGGGTTGTTCCCCGCACAGCACACGGTCCCCGTCACCCCTGGTAATCGAGGGCGGCGGGGACCGTGGCACCCGCGTGTCGGGCGCGGGTGGCGGGGGCGAGGTCAGCGCAGGGCTACCTCCGAGCCGCGGTGCAGCTGTACCGGCGCGGTCTTGTTCGCGGTGTCGGCATTGATCCCCTTGGCGGCCGGGTTCGCCTGCTCGAGTTGGGGTTTGCGGTCGAGCAGGGTCTTGGTGAGGACGCAGGCGAGGTTCGCGTCGAGGTCGTCGCGGACCACGAGCAGGTTGGGTACGACCACGGTCGGCACGTCGGCGCTCAGGCCGTAGGTGGCGGCCGGGATCGAGCCCGCCTCGTAGACGGGGTTGATCTCCTTCAGCTTCGGCAGCGCCCCCGTGATGTCGAGGAACCTGACCTTGTCCTTCGCGGTGGTGAACAGGTCGGTGATGCCGGGCGTCGGTAGGCCGCCGGACCAGAACATGGCGTCGATCGAGCCGTCCTTGAGGCCGTCGACGGTCTTGGTGAGGTCGAGGCGCTGGGCGGAGATGTCGGTGTCGTGGTTGAGACCCGAGGCCTGCAGGACGCGCTGGGCGATCACCTCGGTGCCCGATTTGGGCGAGCCGGTGGAGACCCGTTTGCCGCGCAGGTCGGCCAGGGAGTTGATGCCCGCGTCGGCGCGCACGATCACCTGGGTGTAGTTGTCGTAGAGGCGGGCCAGCGCGCGCACCGGCTGGACGCTGGTGAAGCTGCCCTTGCCCTGCACGGCGTCGGCGGCGGAGTCGGCCAGCGAGAAGCCGACCTGATAGGTACCGCCGACCACCTGCTGGATGTTCTGCACCGAGGCGCCGGTCTCGGCGGCGGTGGCCTTGACCTTGCCGTCGGTGGCGGCCGAGATCTGTTCGGCGTAGGCGTTGCCGAGCGCGAAGTACACACCGGTCGCATTGCCGGTGGCGATGCCGATCCTGGTGTCCTGCTTCACTTCACAGCTCACCTCGCCACCGGTGTCCGCCGTCGGCGAGTCCTGTCGGCCGCCGCAGCCCGTGAGCAGGGCGGCGGCGGTGCTCGCCGCGACAACGATGCCAAGTGTTCTGATCATGACGACCTCTCTCCTCGACGGCGGCGCCGCCTGCTGACCGATCACGGTGTGCCCGTGGCTTTTCGACGACGCACGCGTTCGACGACTCCGGCCGCTGCGGCGACTACGAGCACACCGAGCCCGATCGCCGTAGCCGTCGGGTGCGGGTACAGCAGCGTGAGACCGGCGGCGCCCGCGAGTACGCGCGGCACCGCCCCCACCGCGCCGATGCCGAGGATCCAGCCGCCGGTCGCGGCCGCCAGCGCCGCGACGCCGACGCACGCGGCCGCGGTCACCCACAGCACGTCGAGCAGCGCGCCACGGCCGAGCAGGTGCTGCCCGGAGTCGGTGAGCACGAACATCAGCGGCACGAGGAACGCCGGCAGCGCGTAGCGCAGCGCCGACCACATGGTCGGCATGGCCTTCGCGCCGGTGACGGCGGCGGCGCCGACGGCGGCGAGCGCGGTCGGCGGGGTCACCTCCGAGAGCACCGAGAAGTAGAAGACGAACATGGCGGCGGCGGGCGCGGCGACGTGCAGGTCGAGCAGGGCCGGACCGATGATGACCCAGCCGATCACGAACGACGCCGTCACCGGCACCGCGAGACCGAGCAGCGACAACGCGATCGCGGCGAGCAGCGCGGTGGTGGCGAGCACGACGGCGGGGTCGTCGGAGAGCACCGAGCCTGCCCGTACCAGCAGCGAGGCGAGCTGGGCGCCGAGACCGGTCTTGGTGGTCATCGCGGTGATCACACCCGCCGCGGCGCACACGGCGACGACCGGCAGTGCGGAGCGCATCCCCAGCGAGAGTGCACGCAGGGCTTCGAACACGAAACGTTGCAGTGTTTTTCGCGTCCAGAGGTCGGTGGGGGTCGACTGCTTTGTCGCCGTTACGTCTGACGATGCGTCGCCCGTCGACGGGTCGCCCGTCGACGGGTCGCCCGTCGACGGGTCGCCTACCGACTTGTCGACTGTCGACTTGCCGACCGTCGACGCACCGACTGTCGACGATCCGCCAGTCGATGATGGGGCTCCGGCCGCGTCGCGAGCTCGCAGCATTCGATCCGGCACAGCCAGGATCAAGGCGAGCGCCGTGGCGTAGACGACGGCACGGGTCGCGCTCACCCCGGCGAGCAGCAGCACCACGATGACGATCAGCGACGAGAAGTGATATCCGAAGCGTCCCAGCAGTTTCCACCACGGTGTCGGCAGCGGAGCGTCGGTGAGGTCGGCGGGCGCGCGGCCCTCGGCATGGATGCGACGGGCGTCGATCTCCACCGACAGCAGGATGCCGAGGTAGTACAGCAGGGTCGGGATGAGTGCCCAGCCGAGGACGGTCACATACGACACGTCGAGGTACTCGGCGACGATGAATGCCGCTACCCCGAGCGTCGGCGGTGACAGGATCGCGCCCACACCCGCCGCCGCGAGCATGCCGCCCGCCTGTTCCGGCCGGTAACCTGCCCGCTTCAGGATCGGCCAGGTGACCGCACCGGTACTCACCGCGGTCGCCGTGCCCGACCCGGACACGGTGCCGAGCAGGAATCCCGACGCCACCGCCGTGCGCCCGGCCGCACTGTGCGAGCGACGGAACAGCGACACCGACAGATCGACGAAGAACCGAGCGGCACCGGAGAATTCGAGTACCGCGCCGTACAGGGTGAACAGCACGATGTAGCTGGCCGCCACGTCGAGCGGAGTGCCGTAGAACCCGCTGCCCGAGTTGTACAGCGCGTCGACGATCTGATCGATGTCGAGCCCGGCGTGGGCGATGGCCCAGTTCTGCGGCAGCAGCCCGCCGTAGTAGCCGTAGGCGAGGAACACCAGGCACACGATCGGCAGAATGACCCCGGTCGTGCGCCTGCACGCCTCGAGCACGAGCACCAGCAGCAACCCACCCATCGCCACATCGAGCGGGGCGAGCATGCCCTGGCGGTCGAGGAAGGCGTTGTAGCCGCCGCCCGCGTCACCGAAGGTCAACGGCAGGATCGGATACAGGCACACCACCAGGGCGATCGCGGCGAGCACCCAGTCGAGCACCGAGGGCGCGTCGGCCCGGTCGAGCCTGCCCCACCAGGACCGATAGCTCAGGTACACCAGCGGCAAGGCGATCCCGAGAAACACCACCAGGTAGTATTGGCTGCCCTGGGCCAGCGGCCGGAACACCTGCCAGATCGACAGCAGCGCCACCGCGAGCGCGACGATCCCGACCAGCCTGGCCGGGAATCCCGACAGGGTCCGTGCGGGCCGTTCCTCGTCGTCCACACCCAGCTCAGCCGCGGTGACAACGGGCGGCGCAACGCTCATGTGCGGACGATAGCAACGGGATTCGGGCATCGGAGCGAAAACGGCGACCGGGCGTTCTGTACAAAATGGACACTAAGCGGGCGTGCGTTTCTGTCGGTACCCCCGCTTAGGATGCGGCCCATGATCTCGATCGATAGCGCGCAGCGGCGGGCCCGCCTGGCGATCCGGCATCGCCTCGCACCCTCCGCCCGGTCCACCGACCCGGTCGACATCGCCCGGTCGATGGTCGTCCTGCACGCCACCGATCCGGCGACGGTGTTCCTCTCGGTCGGCGCGCGCGGTATCGACCTCACCCCGGCGGATATGGAGAAGGCGCTCTACGCCGACCGCACCCTGCTGCGCCTGCTCGCCATGCGCCGCACCATGTTCGTCGCCCCCACCGAGCTGCTCCCGGTCCTGCAAGCCTCCACCTGCGACGCGCTCGCCCACAAGCAGCGCCGCGCCTACGGCCGCTATCTCGAGCAGGCCGGGATCGACGACGTCGACATCTGGTTGCGTGAGGTGGAGGCCGAAACACATGCGGCGCTACTGGCGCGTGGCGCAGCCACGGGCGCCCAACTGGGCAAAGACGTCCCCCGGTTGCAGACCAAGATCGATACCGCGCCCGGCAAGTCGTATTCCAAGCCCACGAGCATCACCACCTGGGTCCTGGTCATCCTCGGCGCCGAGGGTCGCATCGTCCGCGGCCGACCCAACGGCGGCTGGGCGAGCAGCCAGTACACCTGGTCACCGGTGGAAACCTGGCTCCCCCAAGGTTTTACACCGATGCCCGCCGACGAAGCCCGCACCGAACTCGTCCGCCGGTGGCTCTACGCCTTCGGCCCCGCCCCCGTCACCGACCTGAAGTGGTGGACCGGCTGGACCCTCGGTGACGTCCGAAAGGCACTGGCCCCCTTGGACATCGCCGAAGTGGATCTCGACGGCACCCCCGGCATCATCCTGGCCGACGACCTCGCCCCTGTCCCCACCCCCGAGCCCTGGGCGGCCCTGCTCCCCGCCCTCGACCCCACCCCCATGGGCTGGCAGTCCCGCGCCTGGTTCCTCGGCCCCCACGCCCCCGCCCTCTTCGACACCAACGGCAACATCGGCCCCTCCATCTGGGCCGACGGCCGCATCGTCGGCGGCTGGGCCCAACGCCCCGACGGCGAAGTAGTCACCCGCCTCCTGGAAGACGTCTCCCCCGAAACCCGAAAACTCATCGACACCGAAATCGACCGCACCACCACTTGGTTCGGCACCACCCGCGCCATCCCCCGCTTCCGCACCCCACTCCAACGCGAACTCACGGCCTGACCGGTCTCCGCACGTCGGTCACAATGGTCGGATGACACCTGTCGAACCCGAGTGGATCCCCCTACTGAGTTACGACGCCGTCACAGGCTCACAGCGCCCGATCAGCGCATTGCGCGGTTGACTACGCGACCGCGGGATCGACTGGATGCCCTTCGCCGCCGACGAGATCCGCGTCGACCTCCCACGAGTCCAACACCGCGACGGTCGTTTCGGCTGTTCGGTCTGCGTATCCGTCCGCAGCGAAGTCCTTCGACCACTGGGCCTACATCCCGACCAGCCCGAGTCGCGACCCGTGCCCCCGGCGCCACCGGCGTGGTGGCACGCTGCGGCCGAGCGCAGTCCCTGGGCGCAGTTGTGAGCGATCGTCGCGGTTCACAGCCGCACCGAAGCGGCCGTAGTCGGCCGACAGCTCACATGTCCAAGCCGAGGTCGAGTACGCGCACCGAGTGGGTGAGGGCGCCGATGGCGAGATAGTCGACGCCGGTGCTCGCGTAGTCGGCGGCCTGGTCGAGGGAGAGGCCGCCCGAGGACTCGAGCTTCGTGTCGGGGGCGGTCGCGTCGCGGCGCTGGACGGCGGCCTGGGTCTGCCAGAGGGGGAAGTTGTCGAGCAGGACGAGCTCCACGTTCTCGGCCAAGACGGCGTCGAGCTGTTCGAGACTGTCGACCTCGACCTCGCAGGCGATGTCGGGTGCCAGTTCGCGGACCGCGCGCAGCGCGTCGACGACCGAACCCGCCGCCACGACATGGTTGTCCTTGATGAGCGCGGCATCGCCGAGTCCCATGCGGTGGTTGACTCCCCCACCCACGCGCACGGCGTACTTCTGCAGCGCGCGCAGGCCGGGCAGGGTTTTGCGGCTGTCGCGGATCTGGCACCGTGTGCCTTCCACCGCGTCCACCCAGGCCGCGGTGGCGGTGGCGATGCCGGACAGGTGGCAGACCAGGTTGAGCATCGTCCGCTCGGCGGTGAGCAGACCGCGCGTCGGCGCGACGACGCTCAGCACGCTGGTGCCCGGTTCCACCCGGGTCCCGTCGGCCACCCGGCCGGTGATCTCGTAGCTGCCCGCGCCGAGCACTTCGTCGAGCACGAGCAGACCGACATCGATGCCCGCCACGGTGCCGTGCTGTCGCGAAACCACCGACGCCTTGCTCACGGCGTCGGCAGGCACGGTCGCCATCGTGGTGACATCGGGTCCGTATCGCAGATCCTCGTCGAGGGCGGTGCGGATCAGGGCCAGCAGTTCGTCCTGGTCCAACGCGGCATCGAGAGTCATCGCTGCACTCCTGTTCTCGGGGCGCACCTCGCGCCGGGTCGAGCGGGAGGTCGTCGCCTCACCACAGTTCATCGGGTACTACAGGTTTCGCCGCGCCGCCCATGTGAGCGGCCGCCGGCGAGGGGCCATCGACGGGATCGGCCTGCGCGAGACCGTCGACGACCTCCCCGCACTCCGGTTGCCACCGGAACTGCCGACGACGCTCATCGCGCGCAAACCACCGCAGTAGCTGCCGGCATAGCCGACACATCGAAACCACAGCGCGGATCGAGGCGCACCATCGTGCTGTGCCGCCGGCCGTCGACCGCACCCGGGTGATCCGAGCGCGTGTGACACCCTCGGCTCTCGGCGCGCGCCGCCGCCGCACGCAACAGCGCCCGAGCGGTGACGGTCAACGCCGCGTCCTCGACATACCGCAGATGTCGCGCCCACACGGACGCGGATTCGCCCACCTGCTGACCGGGACCACACCGACCGGCGTCCCCGAAAGCCACACCGGGCTCGGACTGCATCACCCCGCGAGAGTCGGTCAGCCCGGCTGCACCGGGTACCGACACCACGTCGGAAGCGGGCAGCCGCACGTCACCGGCAACGGGATCCGGCACCGTCACAGTCCCGATCGCCGCCTCGATGCGCTCGAGGGCTTGCGCCAGACCGTCCCCGTCGCGGACCACCGAGGCATGTTCGGTCATCGCCTGCTGCACAACCGCCCGCTCGGCGAATTCAGCTGTCCACGAACCGATCTCCGTGATCCGCGCGCGAACCCCCAGGCGTTCGGCAGCAGCCGCGCCCGCACGTTCACCGACGACGAGCCCTTCGAGCAGACTGTTGGACGCCAACCGGTTCGCTCCGTGCAGTCCGGTCCTGGCGACCTCGCCCGCCGCGTACAACCCGGGTACTCCGGTGCGCCCGTACGTATCGGTCGATACTCCGCCGCACTGGTAGTGCGCGGCAGGCGCGACCGGAATCAGCTGTTGGGCCGGGTCGATACCCGCGGCCAGGCAGGATGCGGTGATCGTCGGGAACCGCTGCGCGAAACCGGGGAGATGACGCGCGTCGAGGAACACGTGATCGGTACCGAGCGCCCGCATCCGTGCCGCGATCGCCCGCGAAACCACGTCACGCGGTGCGAGGTCACCGCGGGGATGCACCCCGGCGGTCACCGAATCACCCTGGGAATCGACGAGTTTCGCGCCCTCGCCGCGCACGGCCTCACTGATCAGCGGCCGCCGCCCGACCCCACCCGGTGTGAAGAGCACCGTCGGATGGAACTGCACGAATTCGAGGTCGGCCACCGCCGCTCCCGCCCACAGCGCCAGCGCCACCCCGTCACCGGTGGCTCCGGGCGGATTGGTGCTCGCGGCGTAGAGCTGCCCGAGCCCGCCGGTGGCCAGCAGCACCGAGGGTGTGTGCACCACGCCGAAACCGTTGTCCGACACGGCGACAACACCGCACACGCCCTCCGGTCCGGTCACCACACGCAGCGCGGCGGCACCGAAGAGCACCGGCAGCCCGGCGGCATTGAGGGCCCGCTGCACCTCCGCGCCGGTGGCGTCACCGCCGGCGTGAATGATGCGCCGCGTGCTGTGCCCACCCTCGCGGGTCCGCGAGATCTGCCCGTCACGGCCGAGGTCGAAGACCGCGCCCAGGTCGGTCAGCGCCGCGATCGCCGCCTGACCGCCCTCGACGATCGAGCGCACCGCGTCGATATCGCACAGCCCGGCACCGGCCTCGACCGTGTCGTGTACATGCGAGTCGACCGAATCACCTCGCGGTGCGACGACCGCGATGCCGCCCTGCGCGTACTGGGTCGAGGTGTCGGTGGGGCCGCCCTTGCTGAGGGTGAGCACCCGCAGCCCGCGCAGCGAGGCGGTGCGAGCCGCGGTGAGACCGGCGACGCCGCCGCCGATCACCACCAGGTCGGCCTCGGCCTCCCACGAGACGTTCATGATCGTCTATCCGCTCGATCGCGCGGGGGAGATCACTCCCCACCGCCGGGGTTGCCGATCGCGATCATCCGCTGCACCGACGCGCGACCGGCCTCGGCCATCGCCGGGTCGACGTGCACCTCGTCGGCGTTCTCCACCAGGCAGCGCAGCAGCGCGGCGGGGGTGATCATCTTCATGTACTTGCAGGAGGCGCGGTCGTTCACGGCCTGGAAGTCGATGCCCGGCGCGGCCTTGCGCAGCTGGTGCAGCATGCCGACCTCGGTCGCCACCAGCACCTGGTTCGACGTTGACGCCTTGGCCGCGTCGATCATGCCGCCGGTCGAGAGGATGTGCACCCGCTCGGCCGGGAACGCGCCCTCACCCGCGAGGTAGAGCGCCGAGGTGGCGCAGCCGCACTCCGGGTGCACGAACAGTTCGGCGTCGGGGTGGGTGCGGGCCTGCTCGGTGAGTTCGTCACCGTTGATGCCCGCGTGCACGTGGCACTCACCGGCCCAGATGTGCATGTTCTCGCGGCCGGTCACCCGCTTGACGTGCGCGCCGAGGAACTGGTCGGGCAGGAACAGCACCTCGGTGTCCGGGTCGATCGAGGCGACCACGTCGACGGCGTTGGACGACGTGCAGCAGATGTCGGTGAGCGCCTTCACCTCGGCCGTGGTGTTCACGTACGACACCACCATCGCGCCCGGGTGCTCGGCCTTCCAGGCGCGCAGTTCCTCGGCGGAGATGGAGTCGGCCAGCGAGCAGCCCGCCCGCTGATCCGGGATGAGCACGGTCTTGGCCGGGCTGAGAATCTTGGCGGTCTCGGCCATGAAGTGCACGCCGCAGAACACGATGGTGTCCTCCGGCGCCTCGGCCGCGATCCGCGACAGGGCGAGCGAGTCGCCGACGTGGTCGGCCACGTCCTGGATCTCGGGCAGCTGGTAGTTGTGCGCCAGGATGGTGGCGTTGCGCTCGCGCGCCAGCCGCCGCACCTCCTTCGCCCACTCCGGCGTCGCTTCGACACCCGCGTATCCGCCGGGTCCGTCGATGACCGAACCCATCAGCGTCGGCTGCGTAGTCGTCGTCGCCATGGTGGCTCCCTTCCTCGTGCGAGCGGCATCCGCGCCACGATTCGCACCAAACCAGGTTTTCGACTTAGAATCGAAAACGTGCCCCATAGTAACACCATCCACGAATCGCTCACCGCGGTGTTCCAGGTTCGCCGCTTCGGCTCCGACGTTTCCGCAGGTAGAAACGGTAAGCACCCCGAGCTGGCGGTCTTGCTGTGGGAACGCGCGCTCGATCCGCAGAAGGGAACGTGGTCGCTGCCCGGTGGCAGGCTGCGCGACGACGAGGATCTCGACACCTCGGCCAGGCGCCAGCTCGCCGAGAAGGTCGACGTGCGCGAACTGGCCCACCTCGAGCAGCTGTCGGTGTTCAGCGCCCCCGACCGGGTGCCCGCCCCACGCCGTATCGCCTCGGCCTACCTGGGGCTCGTCCCGTTGACCACGGAACCCGAACTACCCGCCGACACCACCTGGCACCCGGTGTCGGATCTGCCGGACATGTCCTTCGACCACCGCACCGTCGTCGACCACGCCCGCACCCGCCTGGCCGCCAAACTCTCCTACACCAACATCGCCTTCGCCCTGGCTCCCGACACCTTCACCATGTCGACGCTGCGCGAAATCTACTGCGCCGCACTCGGATACGACGTCGACACCACCAACCTCCAGCGCGTCCTCACCCGCCGCAAGGTCATCACCCCCACCGGCGCCACGGCCCCCTCCGGCCGCGCAGGTGGCCGCCCGGCCGCCCTCTACCGCTTCACCGACTCGGGCCTACGCGTCACCGACGAATTCGCCGCCCTCCGCCCACCCACCTGACCTCGGCGGACGCCGTCGGCGGCCCGAACTTGTCGGTGGTCGCTGTCACACTGCTCGTATGGACAACAACGCGGCGGATACGAAAAAAGTCACCTCCTACGACGATCCGGATGCCCCTTGGAACAAGGAGTTCTCGGCCGAGGAGATGACCGGCTGGAACGACGGCGTCATCACCGAGTTCCGGGAGAACGGTGGCCAGGTGGGCGGTGACTACGCGGGCGCCACCCTGCTGCTGCTCACGACCACGGGCGCGAAAAGCGGTAAGCCCCATGTGGTTCCGCTCGGCGCGCTGTATCGGGGAGATGTGCTGTACGTGTCGTCGTTCATCGAGGACCGGTACCCGGCCTGGTACCACAACGCCAAGGCGAACCCGAGTGTGACGATCGAGCTCGGCGGGGAGAAGTTCCCGGCGAAGGCCGACGTGCTCACCGGCGAGCGATACGACGAGTTCGCGGCCTGGGCGCTCACCGAGAACCCCCTGCTCGCCGACTACCAGTCCAAGGTGGACAAGCCACTGCCGCTGGTGGTGCTGACCCGCGAATCCGCGTAGCCGTCAGGATTCGTAGCGCCGATCACGGTGCTTGGTGGAGCGTCGATAGGTGCGGCCACTCGGCACCGCGGTCGCCGCGGACGAACTGCGCAGCGCGTGGCGCTTGCGCCAGGCTGCCAGATCGGGCCGCTCGGCGGGCGCCTGTTCGTCTTCGGTCTTCATGTCCAGGTCCTCCCCCGAAATTCGTCGTTCCCAGGGTAGGCAGTGGATCCGACGGATTCCACCGATTTTCCGGCCCGCACGGATGAGGGTCAGGCCGTTTTCATCTGGGGCGCGGGCGGCGGAACCTCGCTGCGGGTGGCGACGCGGCCGACCGCCCAGAAGAGCAGCTCCACGAACCAGAACACCACGAGTGCGGTGGTCACCACCACGACCGGGACGGCGAGGAACAGCACCGAGGGCACCGCGATCAGGAACCAGCCGAGAACATCGCCCGCCGTCGCCCCACGCAGGCGCGAACCGAATCGCACTGCGGCCCACATCATCCAGCGTCGCGGAACCGAAACACCGGCTTCCCGGAGGCTGCGCCGGAACAGCCCGTCGGCGTCCGCCGGCCCGACTTCGCCTGTGCGGCACAGATAGTCGTGCAGGATCGCCGCGCGGGTGTAGGCGCCGTAGCGGGGAATGAGCCACACGAGCGCACGGGGCACCGAGGCGAAGTCGGTGCGGAATCCCGCGGGCACGGTGAAGGTCTCGACCGCTCCTCGATAGGTGAGCGGCTCGGTGAGCCGCCAGAATTTCGCATCGATCCCCTCGACGACGGGACCAGAACCGATGAATGCCACGACTGCTCCTCTCGAGCCGCGCGCAGTCTCTCTACCTGCCGATATGCCGATGGTAGCGCGGTGGGGAGGCTCAGCCGCGAGGTTGCGAACTCGGGTCGAAATCGCCGCTGGGCCGATACTGTTCGGCTCCGTAGGGCAGGCGATAGTCCTCGTCGTCGTCGAAATCGGCGGGTCGCAGATCGCCGAGCAGTCCCGCCGCGCCCGACCCGAGGTCGGCGGCGGGATGCAGGGCGGCGAGGAACAGCAGCACGAGCGCGGCGAGGAACGGTTGCACGAGCAGCGCCATGTCCGTACCGATTTCGGCGGGCAGGGCGATGATCTGACCGACGGGCGGGTCATCGGGACGCGGATACCGCAGGCCCGCAACCCATTCCCCCATCCACATCATGATCGCCGCACCGAGCGCCGAGGCGAACAGCAGTCCGAGCACGAGCGCGGGCCCACGCACGATCCGTACCCGCCAGGCGGCGATCGTGGTGAGCACCGCCACCGCCGCACCGATACACAGGAACATGCCGACGGCGTCGAACAGATGCATGCTCTCCCCGGTGAGCACCGCGGCCCGGCCGGGCTGGGTCACCCGCAACCGTTCGGTCGGCGCGAGCAGACCCCACACCACACCGGCGGCGGCACTCACCGCGAGAACCGCGACGATCACGGCACCGACGCCGATCACCTCGCGGCGCAGCACCTGCGGCCGTGGCTCGCTCACCGCGTCCACCACTACCGGCGTTCCAGCTGGGCCGATTCGGTGACGCCGTGCCGCGAGCACTTGGCCCACCAGCCGTCGGGGCTGATCTGCACGACCATCCGGCGCCCGCACTGCTCGCAGAACCGTGGCGGTTCCAGCCCGAGCGCGGCGGCCGCGGGCATGGCGTCGTCGAGTCCTGGCACGATCCGCTTGCCCGTGAACGGGTTGTAGCGTTCGTCCATGGCGGTCACCTCCTCGGTCGCCGTGTCGGCCCTGGTCGATTCCCGATCGTACACAGCGATTTACAGCGTTTCGTTGAGCGCCTTGATCGGCATCTTCAGTTCGCCGAGCAGGTCGAGGTCGGATTCGGCGGGGCGGCCGAGGGTGGTCAGGTAGTTGCCGACGATCACCGCGTTGATGCCGCCGAGCATGCCCTGCTTGGCGCCGAGGTCGCCGAGGGTGATCTCGCGACCGCCCGCGAACCGCAGGATGGTGCGCGGCAGAGCGAGCCGGAACGCGGCGATGGCGCGCAGCGCGTCGGCGGCGGGCAGCACCTCGAGGTCGCCGAAGGGGGTGCCGGGGCGGGGGTTGAGGAAGTTCAGCGGCACCTCGTCGGGTTCGAGGGAGGCGAGCTGGGCGGCGAATTCGGCGCGCTGCTCGATGCTCTCGCCCATGCCGAGGATGCCACCGCAGCACACCTCCATGCCTGCTTCGCGCACCATGCGCAGGGTGTCCCAGCGCTCCTCGTAGGTGTGGGTGGTGACGACCTTCGGGAAGTGCGACTTGGCGGTCTCGAGGTTGTGGTTGTAGCGGTGCACGCCCATGGCGGCGAGCTGGTCGACCTGCTCCTGGTTGAGCATGCCGAGCGAGCAGGCCACCTGGATGTCGACCTCGTTGCGGATCGCCTCCACACCGGCGGCGACCTGTGCCATCAGCCGCTCGTCGGGGCCGCGCACGGCGGCGACGATGCAGAACTCGGTGGCGCCGGTCTTGGCGGTCTGCTTGGCGGCCTCGACGAGGCTGGGGATGTCGAGCCAGGCGGCGCGCACGGGCGACTGGAACAGGCCCGACTGCGAGCAGAAGTGGCAGTCCTCGGGGCAGCCGCCGGTCTTGAGGCTGATGATGCCCTCGACCTCGACCTCGGGCCCGCACCACTTCATGCGGACCTCGTGGGCCAGCTCGAGCAGCGCTTCGAGCTGGTCGTCGCCCAGGCGCAGCACCTCGACGGTCTGTTCCTCGGTGAGGCCGACGCCGCGCTCGAGCACCTGCTCACGGGCGATGGCGAGAATGTCGGTACGGACGGGTGCCTGCGTCACGACGTGATGTCCCTTCGTCGGGGGCGTGCACGCGCCGCTGGTGATGGTGGTGGCCGTGCAACTTGAACGGTGTTCAGGATAGGGTAGCGGGAAGTAGTGAGTCACGACACTCGGGTCGCGAATCGGCGGAAGGACACCTGTGCAGCTGCGGAAGACGGACGTGGTCGATGCCGCGGTGACGATTCTGGATCAGTACGGGCTGGCCGATCTGACGATGCGCAGGTTGGCCGGGTCGCTGCAGGTGCAGCCGGGGGCGCTGTACTGGCACGTCAAGGACAAGCAGTCGCTGCTCGGTGCGGTGGCCGACCGGATCCTCGCACCCATGGACGAGCCGATCGCCGCCACCGAGTGGCCCGAGCAGCTCACCGAGCTCGCGCATCGGCTGCGCGACTGCCTGCTCGCCTACCGTGACGGTGCCGAACTGGTCTCGGCGACCTACGCGTCGCGGTTGACCACGAGCAAGGCGCGAGAACGACTGGCGGGCATCGTGATCCGGGCAGGCATGACGAGGGAGGAAGCCGAACTCACGGCCTACACCCTGCTCTACTACGTACTCGGCCAGACCGTCGACGAACAGTCGCGCATGCAGATGGACTCGGTCGGCGCCCTGCCCGCCGACAACACTCCCCTGTTCGAGACACCGGACGCCACCGCACGATTCGACTTCGGCCTGCAGTTGTTCATCGCCGGGGTGCGCACCATCCTCGGTTCCCGGGTTCGCTGATTCCTCAGCGGCGGTCGCGGACCGCCTGCTGATAGCGGAACAGGAACGGCAGCACCTGCGACTCGAGCGCGGCGTTGTATTCGCGCGGACGCTGGATCGGGTTCGCGTGACCGGTTCCGTTCGCCCGCACCACGAGCAAGTTGCCGCCGGGCCCGCCCGCGTGCTCGGTGAGCACCCGATGCGAGGACTCGACGTCGACTACGTCGTCGCGAGCGGCGTCGCGGGGGCGGATGAACACGATGGCCGGACGTTCACGGTCAGGGTTGGGGCGAGCCAGCGCCCGCAGATCGGCGGCGCCACCGCCCGCGACGATGGCCAGGAACTGCGATTCGATCAGGCCGTTGCTCGCCGCGTTCTCGGAGAAGATCTTGTCGCGCAACACTTCTTCGGCCACCTCGCGCAGTGCACCGAAGTCGATTCCGGGCAGCGGGGCACCGGGCACGGTGAAACGTTCGCGCCTGGCGGCCGTTTCGACGGTGAAGCGCAGCAGCCTGCTCTCCCGCGCACCCGGCAGCCAGCCGGTCCAGCGCAGCAGTTCCGCTCCACGACTGCGGCTTTCGGGGCGAACGGCGTGGAGGTCGATCGGGGTGCAGTCGAGAACCACCCCGACCAATCGCCGGTCACTGCCCAGGTGGATGTGGCGGGCCACCTCGAGCGCGACCACCCCGCCCATGCTGTGCCCCACGAGCACGATATTGCGCACGGCGCCGTAGCGGGCGGCGCGCACGATCATGTCGGCGATGACCTTGGTATCGATACCGGCGTCGTCGTACCGCACCGCCCACACCACACCGAGCTGGTTCAGCACGGGCAGCGCCGACGCGGTCGGGACGGCGTTCACTCCACCGAGACCGACCAGATCGACCACCGCGGTGTCCCAATCCCGGGAGTCGGCGGGCAACGACACCGGCAGCAGGTCGGGTGCGGTCTGTTCGAGCCGTGCCCGCTCGGGCATCACGTCGTACTTCCAGTACTGGGCGAACGCGATGAGCCCGACGAGGACCACCCCGACCGTTCGCATCGCCGTCAGCCGGGCGCGCCCCCAGCGCCGGGTACCTGTCCGGGTTTCACGCAGCCGTGCCCGCCGTCGCGCGTCGTCGTAGTCCGCGACGGTGGACGGATGCCGCTCGAACGTCGACATATCTCCACTGTAGGGGCGCCCGCCGCGGCCCCGGCCCGACGATCGTCAGCCGCCGAAACCGTCGTACCGCTGCGCGTAACCCGTCGGTGGCTCCCAGCCGCTGCAGCCCGCGCACCGTGGTCCCGAACCGATCCGCCACCTCGTCGACCCTGGTCACCGTGGGGTCGGCGGCGATCCCGGCCACCACGCGTGCCGCGAGTTCGGCGCGGGAATCAGGCGCGGGCAGCCGGGCTTCGAGGAAGCGGCAGGCCGCTGCGGGATCCGTGAGACTTGTCACGCTGGGCCCGAAAACTGTTGTGGCGTCGATCGTCCGGTCGCGCAACGACGCGACGGATGCGCCGAGGAACGGCCGGAACATCCCCGGCCGGAAGGCGACCCCGAACACGCAGCCGACGCCGGCGAGCTCGCGATACACGTGGGAGGACGACGGGCCGTGCAGTTCGGCGCGTCCGTCCCGACAGGTGAGGTGGACATTGGGCAGCGGCACGACCACCTGGCGGTAGGGCAGGTCGTAATTCCAGGCGACCGCCCAGAACCGTTCCACGTATCCCGCCAGTTCGGCCGGCGGCTCGGTGAAGATGTGGCGTTGCGAGGTCCGCCACGCACCGCCGAGTTCCCGTGGGTCGCGTTGCACGCCGGGAGTGTATGTCGCGTTTGTTCAAGACACGGGTGGGCGGCCGGTGGTTGGCTCGCCGTATGTCCGAGAACGAACGTGTGGCCCGCGCTGCGGTGCCGTTGTCGAAGATCATCCGTACTGTCACGCCGGATCAGCTGACCGCGCCGACACCGTGTACCGAGTTCGATGTGCGTGCTCTGCTCAATCACCTGTTGTTCTGGGGGCCGTCGCTGATCGGAGCGGGCCGTAAGGAAAGTGTTTCGCCGCCTGCCGCTGCCGAATCCGACGTCGACCTGGTCACCGGAGACTGGGCGGCCGCCCTCGAAACACAGCTCGACGAACTCGCCACCATCTGGCGTGACCCCGTGGCGTGGGAGGGCGTCACCCACATGGGTGGCCCGACGGAACTGCCCTCCGCGATGATCGGCGGGATGGTCGTCGGCGAGCTGATCGTGCACGGCTGGGACCTGTCCCGGGCGCTCGGCACGCCGGTGTCGTGGGACGACGATCTCCTCGCGGACGTCTACGCCGAAACCGCTGCCACCGCCGAGCAAGGACGCGGCATGGGAATCTACGGGCCCGAAGTGTCGGTCTCCCCCGATGCCCCGCTGATCGACCGCGTCCTCGGTGTCACCGGTCGCGACCCCGGGTGGCAGCCACCGGCTCGATAGCCTCAGCCTCGAGCCGCCGGGTTTCCCGGTCAGCCGCCGGTACGCGAAATCGGCCCGGGAAACCACCGGTACATCGCGACCGACCCGAGCCCGAGGGTGACCGCGAGTAGCCCACCGGCGGCGGACAGTCCAGCGAAGGCGCCGACCACTCCGACCGCGACCGGCCCCGCGAACATCCCGGCGTCGTGTGTCAGCCGCCAAGCGCCGAGGAATTCGGCGCGCCGGTCCGGTGGGGCGGCGAACGCCCCGACGGTCATGATGAGACCGTTGCTCAGTCCGTTCGCCAGGCCGAGCAGCATGGTGGCCGCACCCATGGTGAGCACCGAATAGGTGAAAGGCAGTGCCGCGTAACCGGCGGCGAAGCAGATTCCGCAGGCGACGCCGGTGACGCGGCTGCCCGCTCGGTCCAGCCACACCCCGGCCGGGTAGGACATGAGTACGTCGATCGCGCCCGCCAGCCCGAACAGCAGACTCGTCGTCGCGGCATCGATACCGAGGTGCACCGCCCACAGCGGCAGCAGCGCCGATCGCGACGCGCGCGCCGCCCCGACCGCGACCGCCGCGAGGCCGAGAGTGCCGAGTGCCCTGCGGTTTTCGGAGACCACCGTGTGCAGCGGCCGCAACGACGGCTCGTCCGGCGCGCCCGACCCGATCGTCAGCATCGCCGCGGCCGCCACCACGATGGTCACCAACTGCAACCACAGTGCCCCGATCGGCCCGAACCCGTGCACCAGTGCCGCACCGAGGAACGGCCCGCAGAAGAAGCCCAACCGGTGCGCACCGGCCAACGTCGACATGGCCCGCCCACGCTGTTCCGGTGCGACCACCGAAACCAGATAGGTCTGTCGCGCCAGCCCCCACACCGCGCCCGCCGCGCCGATGAGCAGCAGACCCACCGCAAGCACACCGAGATTCGGTGCGAGGATCGCCGCGAGCACACCGATCAGACCGAGCCCGCTGCCGAAACCGATCGCGGCCCGCTCCCCGATCCGCGCGACGATCCGTCCGGCGGGCAGATCCGTGAGAACCATGCCGAGCCCGCTCAACGCGACGATCAACCCGGCCGCGCCCGCCGAGGCACCGAGATCGAGCGCCCGCAGCGCGTACATCGGCGCCGCGGCACCGGTCCCGACTCCGTACAACACCATCGGCGCGAAGACCGGCAAGACAAGCGTGCGCAGCCGAACGGGAGAATCGTCGAGCATCACCACCCGGCAACCGAACCACTGCTACGAGCCGGACAACAACTTTCGTCGCTCATCCGACACTCACCGGTTCGGGCGCGAATCGGCTCGCGGGCCGGGCGAGACCGAAGTGGTCGCGCAAGGTCGTTCCCGAGTACTCGGTGCGGAACAGGCCGCGCTCCTGCAGGATCGGCACCACCGTCGAGGTGAACACCTCGAGTCCGCCGGGGTACCAGGGCGGCATCACATTGAATCCGTCGGCCGCGCCGTGGGTGAACCATTCCTCGATGGTGTCGGCGATCTGCTCGGGGGTTCCGGCGATCACCCGGTGCCCACGCGCACCGGCCAGCCGGTGCAGCAGGCCGCGCAGCGTCGGTCGTTCGCGCTCGACGATTCCGGCCACCACCTGCAACCTGCTGCGGGCGTTGTCGGTGACATCGCCCGCCCCGGCGAAGACCTCCACCGGCACCACCTCGTCCAGCGCGTACCCGCGCAGCGACGTTCCGGTGATCGATTCCAGTTGCTTCAACCCGTATTCCGGCACGGTGAGCTCGTTGAACTCACGCTCCAGACGGCGCGCGGCGGACTCGGTGTCGGCGATGAACGGGCTGATGCCCGGCAGAATCCGCACCTCCTCGGCGGCGCGCCCGTACTCGGCAGCCTTGGCCTTGATATCGGCGTAGAAGGCCTGCGCATCCGAAAGGCGCTGGTGTGCTGTGAAAATCGCCTCGGCGTACCGGCCCGCGAATGCGCGGCCCTCGTTGGAGGCACCGGCTTGCACCAGCACCGGACGCCCCTGCGGTGTCCGCGCCGAATTGAAAGGTCCACGCACACGCAGGTATTCACCGACGAAATCGATCGGATGGATCTTGTCCGCGTCGGCGTAGATACCCGCCGCCCGGTCGAGCACGATCGCGTCGTCCTCCCAGCTGTCCCACAGCGCGACCACCGCGTCGACGAATTCCCGCGCCCTGGCATACCGCTCACGATGATCGGGATGCCGGTCGAGACCGAAATTGGCTGCCGCCACGTCGGTTCCGGTGGTGACGATGTTCCAGCCGGCGCGGCCGCCCGAGATGTGGTCGAGCGAGGAGAACAATCGCGCGAGGTTGTACGGCTCGTAGTACGTGGTCGACGCCGTCGCGATGAGCCCCAGATGCGTGGTGGCGGATGCGATCGCGGTGAGCAGCGTGATCGGTTCGAGCCCCGGCGCGGCATTGTGGCGCACATCGGTGCGCAGGGCGGGTCCGTCGGCGAAGAACACCGCGTCCAGCTTCGCCGCCTCCGCCGTGCGCCCGATCTCCTGGTAGTAGGTCACGTCGTAGATGCGGTCCGGTCGGCTGTCGGGATGCCGCCACGCGGCCTCGTGATGACCGGACGGGTAGATGAAAGCGTTCAGACTCAATTGCCGTGGTGCGTTCACGATGCCTGCTTCACTGTCTCGAGGTCGGTGGTGTCCACGCCGAGCCCGGCCAGCAGCACCTCGCGCAACCGGATGAATTCGGGGTGGGCGTGCCTACGCGGTCGGGCGATGTCGATGCGCTGATCGATGGCGATGCGGCCCTCGTCGAGGACCAGCACCCGGTCGGCCAGCAGCAGTGCTTCGTCCACGTCATGGGTCACGAGCAACACGGCGGGCTGGTGCCGTGCGCACAGCGCCTGCAACAGCGAGTGCATGCGGATCCTGGTGAGGGCGTCGAGCGCGCCGAACGGTTCGTCGGCCAGCAACAGCTCCGGCTCACGCACCAGCGATCGGGCCAGCGCCACCCGCTGCTGTTCACCGCCGGAAAGCTCACGGGGCCAAGCTTTCTCGCGCCCACCGAGGCCCACCTCGGCCAGCGCGGACCGCCCGCGCTCGGCGGCGTCGCGGCCGGTGAGTCCGAGCACCACGTTGTCGAGCACCCGTGCCCAGGGCAGCAGCCGCGAATCCTGGAACACCACCGCGCGCCGTCCGGGAACGGTGAGCTCTCCGGAGCCCGGTACCTGCCCGTCGAGTTCGGCCAGGGCACGCAACAGTGTGCTCTTACCCGACCCGCTGCGCCCCAGCAACGCCACGAATTCTCCGCGACGGATCGCAATATCTATACCCCGCAATATGACGCGCTGCCCGAAGCCGCGAGTGAGGCCCCGGGTCCGTACCACCGCGCGGTCGTCGTGCTCGATCAGTCGCCCAGCGTCTGTCGCCATGCCAGCACCTTCCGTTCTGTTGTCCGCACGGCGAGGTCGCCGAAGAGTCCGAGAAGCCCGTAGATCACCAGGCCGACGACGATCACGTCGATCTGCCCATAGGTGCGCGCCTGGGTCATCAGGTATCCGATGCCGCTGGTCGCGTTCACCTGTTCGACGACAACCAGCGCCAGCCACGAGATCGTCACCGCGAGCCGCAGCCCGAGGAAGAAGCCGGGCAGCGACCCGGGCAGTGCGACGCGGCGCAGGAATCCCCACCGCGACAGCCCGACCGTCTCGGCCAGCTCCACATAACGCGCGTCCACACCGCGCAGGTACGCGTGGGTATTGAGGTAGATCGGGATCAGCACGCTGGTCGTGATGACGATCAGCTTCATCTCCTCGCCGATCCCGAACCACACGATGAACAGCGGGATCAGCGCCAACGTCGGAATGGCGCGCTTGATCTGTACGGGGCCGTCGACCAGCGCCTCCCCGATCCGGCTCAACCCGGCGATCAGTGCCAGCACCACCCCGATCACCACACCGAGCACCAGCCCGATCGCCGCCCGTTGCAGCGAGGTGAGCAGATTGGACTGCAGTCGCCCGTCCGCGATCAGCTCCCCCGCCGTCCGCGCGACCGTCCACGGCGCGGGCAGGGTCTCGGGATCCAGTGCACCAGTGGCCGATCCGGCGACCCAGGCGCCGACGAGCAGCGCCGGACCGAGCGCGAAACCGAACGGAATGGGCTTGCCGGGGCCGAGCCTTCGCTTCCCGCGTCCGCGCGGAGCCAATTCGGGTTCGCCGGTCCGGTGTGCCCGCACGCGCCGCAACACACCGGCTTCGAGGGTCGCCATCAGCTCACCGCCGGGGCGAAGGCTGCGCCGCTGGCGGTGACGGCTTCGGTGACCGCCGCGTCGAACCGCAGGTCGAAACCGTCTGCGGCGGTGATCTTCTTCGGCAATTCACCGGCGGCGTCGATCGCGTCGATCGTGCTCTGCTGACGCGCGACCAACTGCTGGTCCAGGTGCGGGAATGTATAGGTGCCGAGCGATTCCACGATCCGCCGCGCGTCGTCTGGGCTCACCTTCTGGTTGCGCACGTAATAGGCGTCGGCCCATTCCGCGCTGTGGGTGTTGGTCCAGTGCCAGGCCCGCACGAACGCGCCGACCAGGGCCCGGGTCGCGGCCGCTTTCGCCGGATCCTGCACCACAGCGCGCCGCGCGTACACATAGGCGAGCCCGCTGTAGATGCCGCTCGTCTCCGAATCCGGGATCAGCGACGTGCCAGGAGTGCGCAGCAACCTGGTCACATTCGGTTCGATCAGCGGCGCCACATCGACCTGCCCGGTGCGCACCGCGTCGAGGAACTCCGCGAGCTGCAACCGGATCAGTTGCACGTCACCGGTTTTAAGACCCGCCTTGCTCAGAGCTTTCAACACCGCCGCCTGCTGGGCGGTGCCCTCGGCGTAGGCGATCTTGCGCCCCTTCAGGTCCGTGAGCTTCGTGATCGACAAACCCGGAGCGACAGCGAGTCTCAGCGCCTGCGGGTTGGTCTGGTAGGAGCCGACGATCGGTACGTCCTGTCCCGCCGCGAGTGCGTGGATCGGCGGTACGTCACCGACCTGGCCCACATCGGCCGCCCCGGCCCGGAAGGCCTCCAGGATCGCGGGCCCGCCGACGAAGTTCGCGAACTCGATCTTGAACGGCAGCTTGTCCAGCTCGCCCGAGAGCCGAAGCGCGTTCTGCAACCGCTCCTGCTGGTCGGCGACCACGAGGGTGGTGCCCGGCGGAACCTCGATGGGCAGCGGCGCGTCGGGGGTGCCGAGCGGCTTGTCGTCACCGCCCGCACATCCGGTAAGGCCGAGAGTCGCGGCGGTGGCCACCGCGAGGAACGCGGCGGTGACGCGGCCACGCAGGCCGTGCGCAGAGGTGTTCGGTCGGTACATACCCGGATTCAAGCAACCGGACAAACCGGCGAACACCCTTTGCCTTACCGTGAGCCGAACCCGGCGCTGTGCCGGCACCCGGTGCCGCGCTACAGTCGGTGGGTCATCCCCGGTGGGTGCGGGAATCCGGTGCAATTCCGGGACGGTCGCGCCACTGTGATCGCCTCACGGCGAAAGTCAGACCTCCCTCGCCGGGCACCCTCTGAAAGGGCCGCGCCTTGCCTCTGGAGATTCCGCGATGATCCGTGCACGGATCTCGCTCGCCCTACCCGTGCTCGCGGTGTTGCTGGTGGTCGCCATGATCGCCGCCACCGGCTTCGGCGCCGAGACCGTTCCGGTGCGCGCAGTGCTCGACACCCTCGGCGCCCGGCTCACCGGAACCACCCCCACCGACCCCGGTATCGACACCATCGTCTGGCAGCTGCGCGTCCCGCGCACCATCCTCGCCGCCGTGGTCGGTGCCGGTCTCGCGGTGGCGGGCGCCGCGATGCAGACCCTGGTTCGCAACCCGCTCGCCGACCCCTACCTGCTCGGCGTCTCCTCCGGCGCGGCCGTCGGCGCGGCGGCCGTAATCACCTCCGGCCTGTTCGCGGGTGCCGGCATGTGGGCGCTGTCCGGCGGCGCGCTGGCCGGCGCTTTCGGTGCGGCGACCCTCGTCTTCCTCATCGCCCTGGCGCAGGGCGGGCTCACCCCGTTGCGGCTGGTGCTCACCGGTACCGTGCTCGGCTCGGCCTTCGCCGCGTGCAGCAGCTACCTGGTGTTCCGCAGCACCGATCCCGCCGCCGCGGAATCGGTGCTGTTCTGGTTGCTCGGCAGCCTCGCGGGCGCCGATTGGTCGACCCTGGCCCTCCCACTGACCGTCGTCGCGCTCTGTGCCACGATCCTGGTCGCGATCGCGGGCTGGCTCGACGCCCTCACCCTCGGCGCCGACACCGCCTCCTCGCTCGGGGTTCCGGTGACCGGCCTGCGGATCGGGTTGTTCGTGCTGCTCGCCGTGCTCGTCGGTGTGCTGGTCGCGGTGTCGGGTGGGATCGGATTCGTCGGCTTGGTCGTACCGCATGCCGCGCGCATGATCGTCGGACCACGGCATCGCGATCTGTTGCCCGCCTGCGCGCTGTGCGGGGCGCTGTTCCTCGTCGTCGCCGATGCCGCCACCCGGGTGCTGGTGCGCCCCACCGAGATTCCGGTGGGTGTCCTCACCGGCCTCATCGGCGCCCCCACTTTCCTGTTGCTGATGGGCAGACGCCGCTACCGATTCGGCACCTCATGAGTTCCCACCAACCGGACCCCGAGCCGCCGCCTCTCGAACACGGCAGACTCCATGCGCGCGAGCTCGCCTGCGCCATCGGTCGGCGCACTGTTCTCGCGGAGGTGGACTTCACGATCGAGCCGGGTGAGACCGTCGGCATCGTCGGCCCCAACGGCAGCGGCAAAACCACGCTGCTGCGCACCTTGTCCGGTGTGCACCGGCCCCGTTCCGGCCGGGTACTCGTCGACGACCAGGTCCTGCACGATCTGCGGCCCCGCCGCCGCGCCGCGACCGTCGCGCTGGTCGCCCAGGACGAGATACCACCCGACGATATGCTGGTCGGTGAGGTCGTCGCGCTGGGGCTCACCCCGTACCTGCCGCCGTGGGGTCTGGACGCACCACGCGAACAACAGCGTGTGACACAGGCTTTGGCGTCGGTCGACCTGCACGGCTTCGCCGGGCGACCGGTGCGCCGGCTCTCCGGTGGCGAACGTCAACGGGTCCTGCTGGCCCGCGCACTCGTCCAGAACACTCCCGTCCTGCTGCTCGACGAGCCGACCAACCATCTCGATGTCACCCATCAGCTCGAATTGCTCACCCTGGTCCGCGGTCTGCGCCGCACGGTGGTGGCCGCTCTGCACGACCTGTCGCTGGCTGACCGCTATTGCGATCGGATCATCGTGCTGCACAAGGGATGCGCGCGCCCGCCGGCACCGCCGGCCGAAGCGCTCTCCCCCGCCGTCGTCGCCGAGGTGTTCGGTGTCGATGCCAACCGAGTCCGGCATCCGGTCACCGGCGAGGACCACCTGTTGATCACCCCGCGAGAGGCACGACGATGAACACGAACCTCGGCCGGATCCTGGCCGCCACCGCACTCGCCGCCGTACTCGCGGCGTGCGCCGGAACGTCCGCCGAATCCGCGACCGCCGTGACGGTGCGCAATTGCGGTGTGGAGACCCGTTTTCCGGCACCCGCACAGCGCATATTCGTCAACGACGGCAATCTCATCTCCATGGTGTTGGCACTGGGTGCCCAGGATCAGGTGGCGGCGGTCTCCAGCGTCAAACGTGACGCGGCCACCCTGCGCACCCACTACGGTGCCGAGGTCGTCGACGGCCTCAACGATGTCGCCCCCGAATACCCTTCGCGCGAAACGGTTCTCGCCCAACGCCCCGACGTGATGCTCGCCGGTTGGAGCTACGGCTACGACGAGGCGAGCAACCTCACCCCCGCCTCCTTGCGCAAGGACGGCATAGCCGCCTACGTACTCACCGAGAGTTGTCGCCAGGCCGACGGGGGCGCCGCACGCGGCACCGTCGAGCCGTGGACGGCGTTGCGTACCGACCTCACCGATCTCGGTGTCATCACCGGCCGCACCGCCCGCGCGAGCGAAGTCACCGCCGATCTCGACACCAGGCTGGCGGCCCTGGCGGCCGCTCCGAAACCGGCGAAGGCTCCCACCGTCTTCCTCTTCGACAGCGGCACCGACACCATCTACTCGAGCGGGAAATTCGGTGCGCCTCAGGCGATCCTGGAGGCGGCGGGCGCCCGCAACATCCTCGACGACGTCGCCGACACCTGGACCAAGGTCTCCTGGGAGCGCCTGGCCGCCGCCGACCCCGACGCCATCATGTTCGTCGACTACCCCGGCCAGACCTACGCGCAGAAGGTCGACCTGCTGCGCGGCAAGCCCGGCATCAACAACCTGCGTGCGGTGCGGGAGAGTCGCTTCTTCAACCTGCCCTACGCCCTGTGGACGAGCGGACCGCTCAACATCGACGCCGCCGAGCAGATCCGCAAGCAATTGGAGGCCTGGAACCTGGTGCCCGCCTCGACCGTGGTCCCACGCGCCGACGACGCGGTTCGCTGACCGGTCAGCGCGGGGTGAGCAGGACCAGCGGGATCTCGCGGGTGGTCTTGGTCTGGTAGTCGCCGTATCCCTTGTACGTCGCGACGACCTGCGGCCACAGGTCTGCCCGTTCGGCTTCCGTCGCCACGCGGGCGATCATCGGCGTGCGCGGACCGCTCTGCACGGCCACCTCGACCTCGGGGTTGTCGCGCAGGTTGAGGAACCAGGCGGGATGGGTGGGATCGCCGCCGCGCGAGGCGACGACGACGATCCGGTCTTCCTCCAGAATCGGAGCCGTGAGCATCACCGAACGCGGCTGACCCGACTTGCGTCCGATCGTGGTGAGTTCGAGCGACGGCATCCCCATCACGGTCTTGCCGATCCGCCCACCGGTGACGGTGAGCAGGGCACGGTGAACACCGTTCATGATCTTCAGCTGCAGGTCACTTGGCATATCGGCAAATCTACTCGGTGCTCGCACGCAGGTCAGGCGTTTGCGCGCGGGCCAGGGTCTGCAACGGATCGGTGAGCAGCTCGGCGAAGGCCAGTTCGGCGGCGCCGACGAGCGGGGCGTCATCAGCGAGCGCGGAGGTACGCAACCGGACCCGCTCGCGGACCGCGAGCAGCCCGTCGACCGCCAACCGGCTGCGCACCTGCGCCGCGGCGGCCAGGTAGATCTCGCGCAGGACCCCACCGAACACCACCATGGTCGGGTTGAACACGTTGACCAGATTGGCCACCCCGTACCCGAGCCAGTCCCCCACCTGGTGCAGTGCGTCGCGGGCGTCGGCGTCACCGCGCGCCGCCGCGTCGACGATCGCCGCGACCGCCGCCCGGCCGGTCAGGTCGCTGCGACCGGCCGCCGCGATCAGGGCGAGCTCACCGGCCTCGGCTTCCAGACAGCCCCGCGAGCCGCATCGGCAAGCCCGGCCGCCGGGATTCACGATCATGTGCCCGACCTCGCCGCCGTACCCGCCTTCGCCACCGAGCAGTTCTCCACCCATGATGACGCCGCCGCCGATCCCGACCTCACCGTGCAGGTAGATCAGGTCGCGTACTCCTGTCCCCACACCGCGTTCACGTTCGGCGATCGCGCCGAGGTTGGCGTTGTTGCCCACTGCCACAGGCACACCGAGCCTTTCGGACAGCAACGCCCCGACCGGCACATCGACCCAGCCGATATTCGGCCCGTACCGCACGACTCCGTCCCGCTCGCGCACCATCCCGCAGAACGCGAGCCCCACACCGACGCACACCGCACCCTGATGCGCCGCGTCCATCATCGATTCCGTCATCCTCGCCAGTTCGGCGATCACCTCATCGGGATCGAAAGTGCTTGTGTGACGCGGCATTTCGCACCTATCGAGGATCGCGCCACCCAAACCGACCCGCGCCACCGCGAGCCGATCGGCGCCAACGTCCAGTGCGAGGACATAGACCCGGTCGGATTCGGGGCGTACCACCAGCGACGGGCGCCCCGCTTTCCCTGTCTGTCCCGGCAATTCCTCCCGCACCAACCCCGCGGCGGCGAGGTCGGTGGTCAGGGCGAGGATCGTGCTGCGGTTCAAGCCCATTCGCTCGGCGAGCTCCGCCCTCGACAACGGCCCGCTCACGTGGACGTGGCGCAGCAGCACCGCGAGATTCCGGCGGCGGATCTCGTCCGGGGAGGGTGCTGCTTTCATCCGGCCCTCCCTTCCCCGTCGTCGGTCAACTTCCTGGCAGCGAACGCTTGCGCGACAGCGCGTCCACCCCCGCCGCGAGCAGC
The DNA here is from genome assembly GCF_020216065.1 of Nocardia rosealba. Classification (GTDB taxonomy): domain Bacteria; phylum Actinomycetota; class Actinomycetes; order Mycobacteriales; family Mycobacteriaceae; genus Nocardia; species Nocardia rosealba. The sequence continues at coordinate 3,542 of NZ_JAIWNA010000011.1, read as the reverse complement.
AGAACAAATCCTGTCACAACGAATTTCGTGCCCGCGCTGTAGCCCATCAGGCCCATCCCGTTGTTGATGACCGCCACCACCGCGGCACCGAGCACCGCGTCGAGCATGCGGCCGCGACCACCGAACAGGCTGGTGCCACCGATCACCGCCGCACCGACCGCCGTCAGCAGCACATCGGATCCACCGGTGTTGGGATCGACCGAGTTGGCTCGCGACGCGGCGATCAAGCCGCCGACCGCGGCCATCGTCGAACAGAGCACGAAGGCACTGATCTTGATCCGGTCGACCGGAATGCCCGCGCGCCGAGCCGCTTCCACGTTGCCGCCCACCGCGTAGATGTGCCGCCCGAACGAGGTGCGGTTGAGCACGAAGGTCCACAGCAGCAGCAACGCCACGATGATCGGTACCACGATCGGCATGCCCTGCAACGAGTTGACCTCGGGATTGCGGCTGCGTTCGTCATTGAGGATCGCCACTGCGACACCGGCGACCACCGCCACCGCCGCGATCCGCAGCGTCACCACCGCCGCACTCTCGCCGGTGAGCCCGAGCTGAGTACGCGCCCGCAGCTTCCGGTACTGCACGAACCCGAACCCGGCAAGCAGCACCGCGTACATCGCCCAGCCGAGCAGCGGCGGCACGTTCTTGTTCGCGATGGCGAGGATCGTCTCGTCGTGGATGGAGATATTGCGTCCGTTGTCCATGATCTTGAGCGCCACACCCTGCAGCGCCAGGAACGCCGCGAGGGTCACCACGAACGAGGGCACCCCGATCTTCACCACGATCGCCCCGATGGCCGAACCGATCACCACACCGGTGAGCAGCGCGACGAGCACCGCCGAATACCACGGCCAGCCCTTGTCGGTGAGCAGCACCGCGAGCACCGCCGCGCACACACCACTGGTGAACCCGGCCGACAGGTCGATCTCGCCGAGCAACAGCACGAAGATCAACCCCATGGCGATCACCGCGATCGCCGCGCCCTGGGTGAACAGATTCGCGATATTGCCCTGCGTCATGAACACCGGCCGCGCGATCCAGAAAACCACCGACAGCACCACGAGCGCGATCACCGACGGCAACGCGCCCATGTTCCCACTGCGCAACCGCCCGACGTAAGAGCTCACCAGTTCGCTGGCCGGAGCCGTCGCGGCCGCACTCTTCTCCGTCACCGTCGTGCTCACGCCTTCACCCCGAGACTGCCGCTGCGACCGGAGGTGATCAGCTCGACCACCTGTGAATGAGTGACATCGGTCGTCCGGACCTGCGCGGCCATCCGACCCAGGTACAACGCCGCGATCCGGTCGGAGACCGCGAACACGTCGTTCATGTTGTGCGAGATCAGCACCACCGCAAGACCTTTGTCGGCCAGGCGGCGCACCAATTCCAGCACCTGCTGGGTCTGGGCGACGCCGAGTGCGGCGGTCGGTTCGTCCAGGATCACCACCTTGCTGTTCCACAGCACCGCTTTGGCGATGGCGACCGTCTGACGCTGACCACCCGACAGGCTCGCCACCTTCTGCCGCACCGACTTGACGGTCCGCACCGACAGCCCGGCCAGGGTTCGCCCGGCCAGTTCCTCCATGCCGTATTCGTCGAGCACGATGCCGTGCTTGCGTTCGCGGCCGAGAAACATGTTCTGCACGATGTCGAGGTTGTCGCAGAGCGCAAGGTCCTGATACACGATCTCGATGCCGAGCTCGGCGGCGTCGCGCGGGTTGCCGATCTGCACCGGTTCGCCCTCGAACAGGATCTCGCCCGCATCGATCGGATGGGTGCCGCCGATGCATTTGACCAGGGTCGATTTGCCGGCGCCGTTGTCGCCGACCAGCGCGGTCACTTCGCCTGGGTAGACCGAGAAGTCGACCGTGTGCAAGACATGGACGGGGCCGAAACTCTTGTCGATACCCCGTAATTCGATGACCGGGGTGTCCATCAGCGCACGCCGTTGTCGGCACAGAGCTTGGCGAACTCACCCGCGCACAGCTCGGTCTTGTCGACGAATCCGTCGGCGACCACATCATTGACATTGTTCTTGAAGATCGCCTTCGGCTCCAGCAGCACCGCGGGCACCTTCGTCTTGGACTCGGGATCATCGACGGTGCTGTTCGCCTCACCCTTCTCCCCCTTGGCCAGCGCGATCGCAAGCTTCGCGCCCGCGGCGGCCTCGAGCTTGATCGCCTTGTAGACGGTCATGCACTGGTCGCCGGCGAGCACGTTCTGCAGTCCCTGCACGGTCGCGTCCTGGCCGGTCACCGGCACCTGCCCGTTCAGCTTCTGCTTCTTCAGCACCGCGATGGCGGCGTTGGCCAGCCCGTCGTTCGCCGCCACGACGCCGCCGAGGTTCGGCGTGCCGGTGAGCATCTGCTCGAAGATGGTGCCCGCCTTGGTGTTGTCCCACTCCGGCACGGCCTGGTCCGGCCCCTTCACCAGCTCGCCCGCGGCGAACTTCGGCGCCAGGGCACCGTCGTAGCCGTTCTTGAACAAGGTGGCGTTGTTGTCGGTCGGACCGCCGTTGAGATACGCGACGACCGGCTTCACAGCCTGCTTGTCGGTCAGACACTTGGCCAGACCATTGCCCATCAGCTCGCCGACCTTCACGTTGTCGAACGAGACGTAATAGGGCGCACCGCCGCCCAGCGTGAGCCGGTCGTAGTCGATGACGGTGACACCTTGGGCCTTGGCCTTCTGGATCACGGCCTTGCCGGTGCCACTGTCGAGGTTGGTGATCATCAGGACCGAGGCGCCGTTGGTGATCATCTGGTCGGCGATGGTCTGGAAGGCGTTCTTGTCGCCCTGCGCGTTCTGGATGTCGGCCTTGATGCCGGCCTCGTCGAACGCCTGCTGCAGGTACTTGCGATCCGCCGTCTCCCACCGCGCCGAGGTCTTGCTGTCGGGCAGGATCACGCCGATCTTGGCGCCGCTGCCGGAGCTGGAGCTGCTGTCGTCACCACCGCAGGCGGTGACCGAGGTGAGAAGTGCGATCGAGACGGCCGCGATGCCGAAGATCCCCTGACGCATGAGGGTGGGCCTTTCGTGGAACCACCGCCCGCTGGGCGGACGAGCTGGAGCGAATGTTGTGCTCGACAACTTATTCGAGGCCGTCCGATTGCACAGCGGATTGAGCAAAGGATTTGTTGTCTGCGATAACAATCAAGCAACGAGCGCTGTAGACGCCCAGCTCAGAGGGTGGTTCCTGGTCCAGAAACGACGAAAGCCCCCTGACCGTAGTCAGAGGGCTTTCGTGAATGATTGTCCGGCGGTGTCCTACTCTCCCACACCCTGTCGAGTGCAGTACCATCGGCGCAGGTGGCCTTAGCTTCCGGGTTCGGAATGGGACCGGGCGTTTCCCCACCGCTATAACCGCCGTAACACTATGAAACTATCCACAAACAGCGCTCCCCAACACCCAAGGAATCACCCTCGGATCATGGGTTTGCTGCAGTGTCTGTGTGTTGTTTCAGATACCGCACAGTGGACGCGTAACACCTTCGATAGTAAGCCCTCGGCCTATTAGTACCGGTCACCTCCACACGTTACCG
>NZ_JAIWNA010000010.1 GCF_020216065.1 Nocardia rosealba | reverse complement strand
GGGCGCGCTCGAGCGCGGCCCCTGAGGGGCCGCGCGAACAGCGCTCGAGACTCGCGCTGCGCGCATGCGCTTCGCGCGCTGTTCGCGCGGCCGGGCCGCTACGCCGCTTCGCGGCGGACCCTCCTCGAGGTCGGGTCGTGCGGGGCTGGGGATGCGGTTATGGCGGACTTCAGGTGTGCCACGTGGGCTGGGAAGTGCGGTAGGTGGCGGAGTTAGGTGATGCGGTGCCGCCGGGAGGGCGGTAGGTGGCCGACGCAAGTGGTGCTGCGCGGCCGGGAGTGCGGTAAGTGCGGACTCGAGTGGTGCCGTGAGGCTGGGAGTGCGGTAAATGCGGACTCGAGTGATGCGCGCCGAACCGCGGGTTGGGGGCGGTCATGAGGGACTCAGTTGATGCACTGAAGCTGTGCTGTCGGTTGGGAGTCCGGTAGGTGACAGCTCTGAGTGATACACGCCCCGAATGGGTTCCCCAGCAGTCCGCCATGACCGCATCCCCAGCCCCGCACATCCCGACCTCGAGGAGGGATCGCCGCGAAGCGGCGTAGCGGCCCGGGCGCGAGTTAGACGCCGTTGCGCATGCGCGAAGCGCGAGCAACGGCGTCTAACTCGCGGCCCTCCCGGGGCCGCGCTCGAGCGCGCCAGCGCTCCAAAAATACAGCCCAATACCTCCGTGGTGCACAAAACACCGCAGTGGTTCCGTCCGGCCGGGAATCCGGCAGGTGGCACACCTAGACAACCACCCACCGACCCACCCGCATCACACCCGCTCGAGCACCGCCGAAGCCCCGATCCCACCTGCCGCACAAATCCCCAGCAGCGCAGTCTCTTTCCCGGTCCGAGCCAGCTCGTTCGCCATCGTCGTCACCATCCGAGCCCCGGTGGCACCGAACGGATGCCCGAGCGAGATGGATCCACCGTGCACGTTCAGTGAGTCGATATCGACCGAGCCCACGGCTTCGTCCCGGTCGAGCCTTGTCTTGGCCCATTCCGCGCTCTCCAGCATGCGCAGCACCGAAAGGGTCTGGGCGGCAAAGGCTTCGTGGATGTCGACGAGGTCGATGTCGGCCAGAGACATACCCGCCTTGTCGAGCGCACGCGGCATCGAGATCGCCGGCCCGATGAGCACCTGGTCCGCTGGGTCGACGCTCACATAACTCCACGACCGGAATGCGGCCAGTGGCGTGAGGCCCAGCGCCCGAGCCTTCTCCTCGCTCATCAACAACACCGCCGACGCACCATCGGTGAGCGGGCTCGCGTTACCTGCGGTGACGGTGCCGTTCTCGGCGAACACCGGCTTCAGCGCGGCAAGCTTCTCCACGCTCGTATTCGCCCGGACCAGACCGTCGGTCTCGATCCGTTTGCCGGACGGCGTCTCGATCGGCACGACCTCGTCATCGAATCGGCCCGAGGCGATAGCGGCGGCGGCGCGCTGGTGGGAGCGGGCGGCGAAAGCGTCCTGGTCGGCGCGGGAGATGCCGTTGATCCTTGCCATCTTCTCGGCGGACTCGCCCATCACCTCGCCGGTGGTCCGCTCGGAGATCTTCGGCTGACGCGGCAGGATGTCGGTGAACGGCGCGAGCTGACGCACCACGTCGAGGTAGTCCTTGGCCGACGGTTTCCCAAGGGCGACCGGCGCGACCGCGTGCACCACCTTCTGCGGCAGCTTGATCTCGGCGTTGCTCGTCGAGTCGCTGCCGCCCGCGATCATGATGTCGTATTCGCCGCGTTCGATCGCCGCGGCCGCCGAGGTGACAGCCTGCAGGCCCGACGCGCACGCCCGGGTGACTGTGTATCCCTCGCACCCGAAATCCAGGTTCAGATCCAGGGCCACCTCGCGCGCGATATTCGGCGCGTGGCTCGGCAGGATCACCCCGCCCCACACGATGGACTGGATCTCGGCGGGCGCGATGCCGGTGCGCGCGAGCAGACCGCGCACCGCCGCACCGGCCAGGGCGATACTGTCGAGCCGGGTCAGGTCGGTGAACGCACGGACGAACGGGGTGCGGGCACCCGCGATCACGACGGCGCGGCGGCGGTTCTCGGCCATGGGGGTCCTTTCGTCTGAACCCCCACGGTATCCGATACCAGCGGTACTGGGTACCGTTTCGGTCAGGCGGGCGTGATCTCGAGGCCGATGGTGCCGTCCTTGCCCCGCCGCAGGTTGCTGAAGAAGATCACCAGCGGGCCGGTGAGCCGGTACTTGCGGCGCAGCAGCGAACGCACCTGCTCGGTCTCGGCGCCGTCGAGCACGCGCGCGGTGCCCGACACCACCGCACCGTGCGTCTTACCGCGCGCATCGCACGGCTGCACGGTCACCTCGGCATTGCGGCGGATGCGCTTGACCTTCCAGCTGTCGGTCACCGTCCAGACATACAGCTTGTCCTCGCGCGACACGGCCCACACCGGGGTACCGACGGGTGTGCCGTCCTTACGAAAAGTAGTGAGCAGAACATAGTTCGCGGTCGCGGCCTCGCCCAGGCGGTTCGTCATCCCCTGAGCCTAGCGGTGCGAAAACTGGTACGGGCAGGGCGCCGGAAAGGTTCGTAGGCTCGGATTCATGAGCGATGCCGCAGTGCCGATGTTGTGGAGTGGTGATCTCGGGGCCACGTTGGCGTTCTATCGAACGCTGGGGTGGACGGTGACCCATGAGCAGACCCGGCCGTATGCGTACGGGGTGGTCGAGGGTCATGGGGCCGCGTTGCATTTCTCGCCGGCTCCCGCCGGGGTCGAGCTGCCGCTCGAACACGTTGCGGCGCTGCTGCTGGTCGACGACGTCGCCGACCGGCACGCGAAGTTCACCGCCGCACTGCGCACCGCGTACGGCAAGATCCCCGTGAAGGGTTGCCCGCGGATCACCCGTTTCCGGCCGGGGCAGTCGCGATTCACGCTGGTCGATCCGGTCGGCAACACGCTGCTGGTGATCCAGCGCGACGAACCGGAGTCCCTCGAATACGGCGGTTCCCGCGAACTCGAGGGTCTACCGAGAGTTCTCGACAATGCCCGCATCTTCCGCGATTTCAAGAACGACGACCGCGCCGCCACCCGAGCCCTGGAAACCGGTCTACGCCGTTTCGGCGCCACCGCTTCCGCGACAGACCTGGCCCGCGCCTACGCCGCCCTGGCCGAACTGGCCGTCGCCGCAGGCGATTCCGACCGCCTCACCCACTGGAAATCCGAACTGAACACCCTGACCCTCACCTCCGAGGAACGCGCCTCGCTGGCGACCGACGCCGCCGCACCGGACCAGCTCAACGCCTGGCTCTCAATGACCGAGTGACCAGACGAAAAGACTGACCGAACTATCCGTTTCGATGCGGAGATCGGAGCGGAACGATGAGCCCGAGGTGGGCCCGGCAGGATGAGTTCGGGATTCGACTCGACTGGGGGCCGACGGGGGCGGCAGTGATCGGTGCGGGTGCGGCCTGCGTGGTGGTGGTCGATGTGTTGTCCTTCAGTACGGCGGTGTCTGTCGCCGTCTCGGCGGGTACTGCGGTCTACCCCTATCGCTGGCGTGACGATTCCGCGCAGGTGTTCGCGGCGCGGCACGGTGCCGAACTCGCCGTCGGACGACGTGCTGTCGACGCCACCCATCCGTGGTCGCTGTCTCCGGCGGCGATCCGCCGCGCACCGTTCGCCGAGCGCCTGGTCCTGCCCTCCCCCAACGGTTCGACCATCGCCTCGGCTGTGGTGGGTCCGCCCGTCGTCGCGGCCTGCCTGCGCAATGCCGATGCGGTCGCCACGTGGATCACCGAGCGGCGGTGGGGCACGGCCCAGCAGCCGATCGCGATCGTTCCCGCCGGTGAACGGTGGCCGGACGACGCGACACTTCGGCCCGCTGTCGAGGACCTGCTCGGCGCCGGAGCCCTCGTGGCCGCGCTGATCGACCGAGCCAGTGGTCGACCCTCGCCCGAAGCCCGCTCCGCCGCACACGCTTTCCTGTCGGTGACGAACATCGGCACGGAACTCGACGAGTGTGCGTCGGGCCGGGAACTTCGATCGGGCGGCTTCGCAGACGATGTCGACATCGCGACGCAGATCAATGCGGACACCGTCGTTCCGGTCCTCGCCGACGGCGCGTTCACCGATCACAGCCGTGAGCCGCCTTCCCCGGCGACCGGTGGGCGATGAATCGCTGCCGCCGACCCACCGCCCGGAATCTAGTGATTCGAGCCGATCACCACACGACGAGCAACCCCGGAATGGCACTGACGTCGCCTCCGACCCGGCCGAGGCCAGAGCCGCGGTGTAGGTGACGGCGCCGTAGAGCGACGGACCCGTCACGGGAGCGCCGTGGGCGGCGGCGGTGATACCGCTCGAGAAGAGATTAGTTTCGCGAGGTCAGCACGCTCGGCCCGTCGGCGGTCACGGCGATCGTGTGCTCACTGTGCGCGCAGCGCGACCCGTCGGCCGAGCGGATGGTCCACCCGTCGGCGTCGGTGTAGACCTTGTCGGTGCTCGCCGCGAACCAGGGTTCGATGGCGATGGTGAGCCCCGGCCGCAGCAGGAAACCGCGCCCAGCCCGCCCGTTGTTGGCCACGTGCGGGTCTTCGTGCATGGTCCGCCCGATTCCGTGCCCGCCGTATTCGGTATTGATCGGATACCCGTATCCGCGTGCGACATTCGCGATCGCGGCCGAGATATCGCCCAGCCGGTTGCCGGGTTGCGCGGCCGCGATCCCGGCGGCCAGCGCCTCCTCGGTGGCCCGCACCAGCCGCTGATCGTCGGCCGAGCCGGTGCCGACGGTGAACGAGATCGCCGAATCCGCGCTCCAGCCGTCGATGGTGACGGCCAGGTCGGCGGTGAGCAGATCACCGTCGCGCAGCACGTAATCATGCGGAAGCCCGTGCAGGACAGCATCGTTGACAGCCAAACACACGGTATTGCGGAACGGTCCACGCCCGAACGAGGGCGAGTAGTCCCAGTAGCACGACACCGCGCCGCGCTCACGAATCCGTTCGCGCACATAGGCTTCCAGCTCGAGCAGGTTCACCCCCACCAGCGCTCGTTCGCGCACGCCGGCCAGTACGTCCGCGACGAACCGGCCGGTCACCCGCATTCGTTCGATCTCCTCGGGAGTCTTCAACTCCACCATCACGCCTCCACTCGGTATTTTTATACCGACACTAGCCGTGCCGGTATAAAAATACCAAGCTCAGCGGTTGAGGTTGCCCATGTCGACCGGGATCTGCGCGCCGGTCACCTGACCCGCCTCGTCCGAACACAGCCACGCCACCGCCGCCGCGATCTCCTCCGGCTGACAGATGTAGCTCGGCAGCGCGTTCATGAAGATGGGCCCGAGGGTGCTCGCGTGCTCCTCGAGCAGCGGGCCCATCTCGCCCATCTGCATCCCGGTCGCCACCCCCGCCGGGTGCACGGTGTTCACCCGGATGCCGTACCCGCCGAGCTCGTTGGCCATGGTCTTGGCCAGGCCGGTGATGGCGTGCTTGCTGGCGACGTAGTGGCCGACGAACGGCATGCCCTTGAGCCCGGCCACCGAACTGGTGAACACCATCGCACCGCCGCTGCCCTGCGCGATCAGGTGTGGCACAGCGGCTTTCGCGGTATGCCACACACCGGTCAGGTTCACATCGATGGTCTCACGCCACTGTTCGGGCGTGATCTCCCACGACAGCGCCGCCGAGCAGATGCCCGCGTTGGCGACCACCACGTCGAGCCTGCCGAGCTGCTCGATACCCGCGGCAAGCGCGGCCGAGAGCGCGTCGAAATCGCGCACATCGACCTTGCTCGCGACGATCCGGCCACCGGCGGCCTCGACGAGCTTCACCGTCTCGGCCAGGTCGTCTTCCGTCGCCCCCGCGTATCCGGTGCTGCCGAATTCCGCGCAGGCGTCGACGGCGATCACATCGGCGCCTTCCTCGGCGAAGCGCACCGCCTCGGCCCTGCCCTGTCCGCGCGCCGCGCCCGTCACGAAGACCACCTTGTCCTCGAACCGTCGTGCCACGTTCCTACCTCCGAACCTCGTCGTCCTTCATGAACACTTCACCACCACGGAACGGGCCGTGCGGTACGAAACCGGATTTCCGGCGGCGTCGGGCCCTACACGGCGGCAGGATCGTGCGCGAAGCTCGCCCACGCCCGGACGACGATCTCCCCCGCGGCATCGACACCGGCGACGGTGACATCGACGCGCGGCTCACCGTCCTGGATGTAGTGCTGGGTGATGTGACCCGAGCAGGTCACGGTGTCGCCGGGCGGCAGGGCGCGTAGCACGCGGGTACGGAAGCGGCGGATGTTCTCGGCGCCGAGCCAGTCGGTGGCGTAGGTGGCGAGCAGTTCGGCCGAGTGCGGTGTGTTGTCCTCGGCGGCAACGGATTCGGTGACCGACGCCCACGACTCGGCGACAAGCCCGCCGGTGCGGTCGAAGTACTGGACGAGCGATTCGGAGCCGTCCGGATCGTGCCGGTCGATCGCGCGGACGGCGGTCAGCCGATCACCGGCGCGCGGTGGCGGCCCGAAGAACCGGTGGTCGGTCTCGGTCCGGCCACCGGTGACGCGCCCACCCGCGGGCAAGAATGTCGGCGGGACCACGGGCCGTTCGGCGAGCCGGTAGGCCGGATCGCGCGAGAGCGCCCGGGCCGCGAACAACCGGATGTCCTCGGTGTCCAGATCGACGGCCACCGCCCTACCTGCGTGCACGCTCACGATCACTCCTCTCGTCCTGCTCGGCCGCCACGCTAGGTGGCCACCGGTGTTGTGACCGGTTCCTCTCCCGCTGATCGGGACATCGCGACGCGGGCGGGAAAACATGTCCACTGACCGGGACGACCCCATCACCGCCGACCCCCGACGGGCACACCATCGGCGCAGCTCATCCCCACTCCGCCCGAACATGGAGGTTTCGATGCCGGAGAACCCGCCGAACGGCCGAACCCAGTCCGCCACACCCGAATTCCGGGAGATCGAGGCCGCTGCCGCACCCACCCGCTTCGCCCGCGGCTGGCACTGCCTCGGCCTGCTCTCGTCGTTCCGCGACGGTGTGCCCCACGAGGTCAAGGCCTTCGGCACCACCCTGGTGGTGTTCCAGTCCGAGACCGACGGCGCCCTGCACGTGCTCGACGGTTTCTGCAGGCACATGGGCGGCAACCTCGCCCACGGCACCATCAAGGGCGACTCGATCGCCTGCCCGTTCCACGACTGGCGCTGGGGCGGCAACGGCAAGTGCACGGCGATCCCGTACGCGCGCCGGGTTCCCCCGCTGGCCAAGACCCGATCCTGGCCGACGCTGGAACGCAACGGCCAGCTCTACATCTGGCACGACCCGCAGGGCAGCAAGCCCACCGACGCGGTGACCATTCCCGAGATCGAGGGCTACGGCAGCCCGGAATGGACCGACTGGACGTGGAACTCGATGCTCATCGAAGGCTCACACTGTCGTGAGATCGTCGACAACGTCGTCGACATGGCGCACTTCTTCTACGTGCACTACGCGTTCCCGCGCTATTTCAAGAACGTCTTCGAGGGCCACGTCGCCACCCAGTACATGCGCTCGACGCCGCGCCACGACATCGAGGTCGGCACCAGCTACGACGATCCGAACTCGACGTTGCGTTCGGACGCTTCGTATTTCGGCCCCTCCTACATGATCGATTGGCTGTGGAGCGAGGCCAACGGCATGACGATCGAGACGGTCCTCATCAACTGCCACTACCCCGTCAGCGAGAACTCCTTCGTGCTGCAGTACGGCGCGATGGTGAAGAAGCCGCAGGGCATGTCCGATGCCGACGCCGAGGCGATGGCCGCGCAGTTCGCGCGCGGTGTGGAGGTCGGCTTCGAGCAGGACGTCGAGATCTGGAAGAACAAGGCCCCCATCGACAACCCGCTCCTCTCGGAGGAGGACGGGCCGGTCTACCAGCTGCGCCGTTGGTACAAGCAGTTCTACGTCGATGTCGACGAGGTCACCGAGGACATGACCAAGCGCTTCGAATTCGAGATCGACACCGAGCGGGCCGTCACCAGCTGGGAGGCCGAGGTGGCCGACAACATCGCCCGCGGCCGGGTCGTCGACACCACCGCCTGATCCGCATCCACCTTCAGAGAAAGCACCACCCATGACCAACGTGCTCGACAACATCATGGCGATCGCCGACCGCCTGCGTGAGCAGAGCCCCGAGGCCGAACGCCTCGGTCAGCTGCCCGACGCGACCGCGAAGATGCTGAAGGCGGCCGGCCCGATCCGGTTGCTGCAGCCCAAGAAGTACGGCGGGTTCGAGGCCCACCCCCGCGAGTTCGCCGAGACGGTGATGGCCGCCGCCTCGCTCGACCCGGCCACGGGCTGGATCTGCGGCATCGTCGGCGTGCACCCGTGGCAGCTGGCCTTCGCCGATCCGAAGGTGCAGGAGGAGGTGTGGGGCTCCGACAGTGACACCTGGATGGCCTCGCCGTACGCGCCGACCGGCATCGCGCGCCCGGTGGAGGGCGGCTACATCTTCAACGGCCGCTGGCAGTTCAGCTCCGGCACCGATCACTGCGACTGGATCTTCCTGGGCGCCATGCTCGGTGACGCCGAGGGCAAGATGGCGATGCCGCCGACGATGCTGCACATGATCCTGCCGCGCGCCGACTACACCATCGTCGAGGACTCCTGGAATGTGGTGGGGCTCAAGGGCACCGGGTCCAAGGACATCATCGTCAAGGACGCCTTCGTGCCGTCCTACCGGGTGATGAACGGCGATCACGTGATCGACGGGACCGCGCAGCGCGAGTACGGCGTCACCGACACGCTCTACAAGATGCCGTGGTCGACGATGTTCCCGCTCGGCATCAGCGCCGCGGTGGTCGGCATCGCCGAGGGCGCGCTCGCCGCGCACCTGGACTACCAGCGCGAACGGGTCGGCGCCCAGGGCACCGCCGTCAAGGACGACCCGTATGTGTTGTTCGCGATCGGCGAGGCGGCGGCCGATATCAATGCCGCGCGCCAGGAGCTGCTGGCCAACGTGGATCGCGTGTGGGACCTGGTCGACGCCGGGAAGGAGGTCGGCTTCGCCGATCGCGCGGCGGGCAGGCGCACCCAGGTGCGTGCGGCGTGGCGGGCGGTGATGGCCGTGGACCAGATCTTCGCCCGATCCGGCGGCAACGCGCTGCGCATGGACAAGCCCATGCAGCGCTTCTGGCGCGACGCGCACGCCGGCCTCAACCACGCCATCCACGTGCCGAGCACGGTCTACCACGCCTCGGCGCTGAGTTCGCTCGGCATCGATCCCGCCCCGAACCTGCGCTCGATGATCTGAGCGAATACCGAAGAAGGACAACGTCAATGACAGACATCAAGAGCCTCGGCTATGCGAAGATCCAGACCGCCGACATGGACCGCTGGCGCAAGTTCGCCTTCGAGGTCCTCGGTTTCGCCCAGGGCAGCGGCCCCGACGAGGACGCGCTGTATCTGCGGATGGACGAGCGCGCCGCCCGGATGGTGGTGGTGCCCGGTGAGTCCGACGCGGTGGTGACCATCGGCTGGGAGGTGCGCGACCACGCCGCACTGGTCCGGGTGCAGGAGGCGGTCACGACGGCCGGCATCGCGGTGAAGCCGCTGTCGGTCGAGGAGGCCGACGCCCGGCGGGTCGAGGAGGCCATCACTTTCGAGGACCCCACCGGCGCCACACTCGAGGTGTTCCACGGCGCGCTGCTCGACCACAGCCCCGTGGTCACGCCCTTCGGCGCGAAATTCGTCACGGGCGCACAGGGTTTGGGCCATGTGGTGCTGCCGACGATGGACCTGGGCGGCGCGTTCGAGTTCTACACCGAGGTGCTCGGCTTCCTGCCGCGCGGCGCCTTCCGCATCCCCGCGCCGCCGGAGTACGGGCCGGTGCGGATCCGGTTCCTCGGCGTCAACGAACGCCATCACAGCCTGGCACTGTGCCCCGCGCCGCACGGCGGGGCGCCGGGCCTGATCCACATCATGGTCGAGGTAGACAGCCTCGACGCGGTCGGCCAGGCCCTGGACCGGGTGAGCAAGGACGGCTTCTCGGTGTCCTCGACGCTCGGCAGGCACACCAACGACAAGATGGTGTCGTTCTACGTCCGCGCGCCCGGCGGCTGGGACATCGAGTTCGGCACCGAGGGCATGCGGGTGGACGAGCGGTACTACACCGCCGAGGAGATCACCGCCGACAGCTACTGGGGCCACGACTGGTCCGGCAGCGAGCCGCTCGCGGCGATGTAACCCGGCACACACCGACCGGCCCCCGGTCCGAGCCTCGCTCGGGCCGGGGGTTTTCGTGTTTTCGCTATGCGACGCCCCGTATTCCTGTGACAGCTACCACAGGAAGTGGTATAAATAGGCATATGCCTAATCGAAATATGCGCTAGGCATCAGCTCGTTGATCCGAATGGAGAGCTCATGGTCATCCAGGCCGAGGCCACCACCCCGAGCGCGATTCTCGATCGCGCGTCCCTGCTGCTCGACGCCTTCGACGGGCCGGGCAGGCTCACCCTCGCCCAGATCGTGCGCCGTACCGGTCTACCCCGGTCCTCGGCGCACCGCATGCTGGAGCGATTGGTGCAGTTGCGTTGGCTACGCCGCGAAGGCCGTGACTACGAGCTCGGCATCCGGCTGATGGAGCTGGGTTCGCTCGCGGTGCACCAGGATCGGCTGCATCGCGCCGCCATGCCCTTCCTGCACGAACTGCACCGCGCCACCGGATTCGTCGTGCACTTGGCGGTCCTCGACGGCGCCGACGTGGTGTATCTGGACAAGATCGGCGGCGACTTGGCCGCGGCCGTGCCCACCCGCGTCGGCGGCCGGCGGCCCGCGCACTGTACGGCGGTCGGCAAGGCGATCCTCGCCTCGGCCGACGAGCGCCGCCTCGCGGAAATCCTCACCGCCCAGGGCTCGCGGACCCGCTACTCGATCAACTCCAGGGCCCAACTCGACGCGGAACTGGCTAAAGTGCGGGCGCACGGCGTCGCCGTGGAACGCGAGGAATCACTGCCCGGTTTCGGCTGTATCGCCGCACCGATCGGCGACCTCGGCCAGGCCGCCGTGGCGGCGGTCTCGGTGTGCGGCCCCGTGGATCGGATGCTGTTCGACCACCGGCTGAGCGCCCCGGTACGCACCACAGCGCTCAACATCTGGCGCCATGTCGACGACGGTCGGGTACGAGTGCGCCCGACCCTGCAACAGCACCCCCGCCCGTTGAATATCGGCCCACGCCCCCTTGCGCCGGCCGGCCAGCGAGCACGCGACTACGCCTGATCGAGGTACTGCGGCCGTCGCTCCCCCACGATGCGTCCGGTTCGCGAGCGCGCATATGCCGTCACTCCGCTTCCGGTGCGGGTGGCAGTCGCGTCGGCTGGGGTAGGTAGCGATCAGCGCCCGCCCCGGCCGACGTCGACGGTGTGTTACCCGCGCACCGGCTCGTTGACGCAGAAGCTGTGGCAGATACGGTCGCGCACAATGACTTCCGGATGTTCGGGATCGAACCAGCGGTCCACATGGGCCCAGTGGACGGGGTGCATGAGATACGCGCCGTCCAGCCCGTCGAGGTCGGTGAACTGCTGTTCCCAGACATGAGTCCACGACGCGGATCCGATCGCGCGCGTGGTCCGGCTCAGCCGCCAGGACCGGATGGTCGAGATGTAGTGCGGCATGCCGAGCAGATCGGCTTCGAACCGGTCGACGGTCGCGGGCGGGGTTTCCGGCGAGACACGAAGCAGGAGAACGCGATACACCGACCCTGCAGGTGGTTCGGCGGCGCCGGCGGTGCCTGCCACGTACTCGGCGCCGTCCATGTGGACGACACCGTCTACCATCGGGTCCCACTGTGGTGCAACGGTTTCCCATGCCGAGGCGTCGTCGAAGCGCAGGTGCACCAGGATGTCCCCGCCGTTGCGCACACCGTGCAGGGTCGGCTGGACGAGGACTCGGCGGGCCGGTGATGCGAGCGCGCCGGCCTGCAGGTCCGCGAGCACTCGATCGGCGTCGGCCGTAGGGGCCAGATGAATGAGCCGGATGACGTCAAACATTGCCGAGCCTCTCGATGTCGGCGGGTGCGGCGCCGGTGGTCCTGGTGCGTTCGAGGACGAGATGATCGACGTCGTCCCACCAGTGCCGCACGGATTCGTCGAGGCGGCCCTGCCAGGTCATCGCCCACCAGCCGGCCGCACCGTCGAGGACCCAGGTGGCGGTCACCGTGTTGGACTCGTCCGGGAACCAGACGGGCGGGCTCACGACCAGCCGTTCCAGTGTCATGCCGCGGGCCCGGGCACCCGGCGCGTACCCGCTCAGATAGGTGTCGACGAACTCCTTCGCCCGGCCGGGTCTCGTGACGACGGTGTCGATGACATAGACGTTCGTGGTGTCCATTCGCCGACGATAGGCAGCCGTCGCGGCAGGTCGGCGGGTTGTTTCCGCCCAGCGGGAGAACCCGGTCCGGTGCACCGGGCTCCCGCCCTACGGTGAGGCGCACGACGCGCTGACCGACCGTGTCGGCACATTCACAGGAGGTTCAGTGACAATCCGTGACTACCCGACCACGGGGCCGGGTGCCGTGCCGGATCCCGAGGTGGCGGCGATGCTCACCGCGCTCGACGCGGGATTTCCCGATGTGGCCGCGATGTCGGCCGCCGACGCGCGGGCCGCGATCCTCGCGAGACGTGGTGCGCCACAGCGGCTTCCCGATCTTCTCTCGGTCCGCGACGTGGTCGTCGACGGACCGGGCGGTGCGTTGACGGTGCGGGTGTACCGGCCCCACGACGACGGGCCGCCCCGGCCGGTGATCGTGTTCGCACACGGCGGCGGTTTCGTCTTCTGCGATCTCGACAGTCACGACGAGTTCTGCCGCTCCATGGCAGTGGGTGTCGGAGCGGTGGTCGTCGCGGTCGACTACCGCCTCGCCCCGGAACATCCCGGGCCCGCCGCCCACGACGACATGCTCGCCACAGTCCGGTGGGCAGCCGAACACATCGCTACATACGGCGGCGACCCCGCCCGCATCGCGCTGGCTGGTGACAGCGCGGGCGGCAACCTCGCCGCCACGGTCGCGCTCGCGGTGCGTGACGGGAACGGCCCGCCGGTGGCCGCGCAGATCCTGCTCTACCCCGTGATCGACGACGACTTCGACACCGAGTCCTACCGCCGCTTCGGCACCGGCCACTACAACACCACCCGGGCGATGCGCTGGTACTGGCAGCAGTACGCCCCGCACGGCACCGACGACGTGCGCCTGGTCCCCACCCGCGCCGAAACCCTCGCGGGCGTAGCCCCCGCCGTCGTGGTGACCGCCGAACTCGACCCACCGTGCTCGGCAGGCGACGCCTACGCCGCACGCCTGAAAGCCGACGGCGTGCCGGTGCATCACCGCCGCTACGACGGCTTGTTCCACGGCTTCCTGACCATCCCGTCCCTGGCCGCGACCCAGTCGGCGCGCACCGAGATCTGGGCGATGATCCGCGAAACCCTCGGTCTCGGCTGAACCCCAGGCTCCTCGGCGACGCCTACTCGGGCGCGTCCGGGTGCCCGCCCGCCGCCTGCACGCGCTGCTCGATCTCACGCCAGCGTCCGGGCGTGGGGTGCGGGTACTCGGCGCGGTCGTCGTGTTCGGCGCCTGCCAGGATCGTCGCGGCCTGATCGATCTCGTCGATCAGCTGCTGGGCGAGTTCGCGTTCGGCGGCGTAGTGGCGCTGGGCCCACTGCAGCACGATCTGCGAATAGGCCCAGCCCGGTTCGGATTTGGCGGCTTCGGCGTCGACGGCGGCGCGCTGCTCGAGCTGGACGACGTCGGCGATGTGGTCGCGCAGAATCTGCTTGAGCCGCTCGGGTGAGCCGAGGTGGCCGAACATCACGCGCAGCAGCACATGGTGTTTGAGGACCGAGGGATCGACGGGCGCCTCGTTCCACCAGGTGGTGACGGCGGCACGGCCCGCGTCGGTGATCTGGTACAGCCTGCGCCCGCGCATGGCGTTGTCGCTGTCGAGCCGGGAGGAGGCGAAACCGTGCTGTTCGAGCTTCTTCAGTTCCGCGTAGATCTGGCTGTAGGACGGGGTCCAGTAGAAGTAGCGCAGGCTCCAGTCGGCCCACTTCTTCAGGTCGTAGCCGGAGATCTCCTCTTCGAAGGAGAGCATCGCCAGGACCGCCCAACTGGTCGGCGGCAGGTTGGGCACGCCGGGGTCGGGGTCGGTGTTCGGCACCGGTGCATGGTAGCAACCGGCCCGGTCACCTCGGCTGTGTCGGCAACCGCTCACCGGGAGGACATCTTGAGAGCCGCACCGCCCGCCACCGATTCTGGGGGTATGAATGCAGACAATGTCGTCGTCGACGCAGGTGTTCCCAGCCCGGCTGAGCTGCGCGCGGTGCTCGGGCATTTCGCGACCGGGGTGGCGGTGATCGCCGCGCACGACGGCACCCGGCCGATCGGTTTCACCTGCCAGTCGGTGGTGTCGGTGTCGCTGGATCCGCCGTATGTGTCGTTCTGTCCGGCCAAGAGTTCGACGAGCTGGCCACTGCTGCGCCGCACGGGAACGCTGTGCATCAACATCCTGGCCGAGGATCAGCGCGCGGTGTGCGGCCGGTTCGCGGTGAGCGGCGGCGACAAGTTCGCCGGTGTGGAGTGGAGTCCGGCGGGCAACGGCGCGCCCGCCCTGCACGGGGCGCTCGCCCATATCGAGGCGTCGGTGGAGCTCGAGCACGACGCGGGCGACCACACCGTTGTGCTGGCCCGGATCAGCGGTCTGCGGGCCACCGAGGGCGCGCGACCGCTGCTGTACTACCGGGGTGGGTTCGGCGGGTTCGCCGGCTGACACAGCGACGGGGTGGTCGTCCGAAGACGACCACCCCGTTGCCCGTGGATCACGCCTCGAGAACGTCGAAGCCCTTGTAGCCCGCGGCCGCCACCTCGGCGATGATCTGCCCGTAGACGCCGAACCCACCGACGAACGGCATGAACACCCTCGGCTTGCCCTCGATATTGGCGCCCAGGTACCACGAATTCGCCTCGAGCATCAGCGTTCCCGCTGCCCGGTCGGCGCATTCCCGCACCCACGCCTCGACCGCGTCGGGCCGGGCTTCCAGCGCCACCGCGCCCTGGTCGTCGAGGAACCGGATCGCCTCGGCCACCCAGTCGACGTGCAGTTCCGAGTGCAGCACCATGTTCGCCAGCACCGACGGACTGCCCGGACCGGTGAGATTGAACAGATTCGGGAACCCTGAGATACCCAGGCCCAGATAGGTTTTCGGGCCTTCCGCCCAGGTCTCGTTGAGGGTGACACCGCCGCGGCCGACGATGTTCATCCGCGAGACCGACCCGGTCATCGCGTCGAACCCGGTGGCCAGTACGAGGGTGTCGAGACGGTAGTGCGTCTCGGTCGTGTGCACACCGTCGGCATCGATGCCGGTGATCGGGGTGGCGCGCAGGTCGACGAGGTCGACATTGTCGCGGTTGAAGGTCTGGTAGTAGTTCGTGTCGGTGCAGATCCGCTTGGTGCCGATCGGATGATCGCGCGGGATCAGGATGTCCGCCACGCGCGGGTCGTCGATCACCGCGCGCACCTTCTCCTCCCAGAACAGCCGCGCGGTGTCGTTGGCCTCGCGGGTGAGGAGCTGATCGGGGAAGGTCTTGGAGAACAGCACCCCACCCAGCTCCCACCGGCGCTGATACGCCTCGCGGCGTTCCTCGTCGGTCGCCTCGACCGCGAGCTTCGGGTGCGGCTGGTGCGGTGAGCCGCCGCCACTGGCCATCGACAGCCGCCTGCGCTCGGCGTAGTTCGCCTTCTGCGCCTGCCGCTGTTCCTCGGTGATCGGCGTATTGCCCGCCGGGACACTGTAATTGGGCGTGCGCTGGAAGACGTGCAGGCGCGCGACCTCCTCGGCCAGGCACGGAATCGTCTGGATCCCGGACGAACCCGTGCCGATCACACCCACCCGTTGCCCGGCCAGATCGACACCGTCGTGCGGCCAGTGCGAGGTGTGCAGTACCCGACCCGCGAAGGTGTCCAGGCCCGGGATGGCCGGGGTGTTGGCGTTCGACAGCGGGCCGGTGGCCAGCACCACGAACCGGGCCGACACCGCGCGCCCGGTGTCGGTGCCGACCTGCCAGCGCAGGGCAGGCTCGTCGAGCACGATATCGGTGACGCGCGTGCCGAATTCGATGTCGCGGCGCAGGTCGAAGCGGTCGGCGACGTGTTCGAGGTAGGCCAGGATCTCGGGCTGGGTGGCGTACTTCTCGCTCCAGTTCCATTCCTGCTGCAGGTCCTCGTCGAAGGAGTACGAGTAGTCCACGCTCTCGACATCGCAGCGGGCCCCCGGATAGCGGTTCCAATACCAGACGCCGCCCACGCCGTCGGCGGCCTCGAACACCCGCACGGTGAGTCCTTGTTCGCGGAACTTGTGCAGGGCGTAGAGCCCGGCGATGCCCGCGCCGACGACGACCACGTCGACCTCGGCCGGACCCTTCCCTGGTGACGATGGGGTCTTCACTGTGCCTGCCTTTCGATGGAGACCGGTTCTCCGCCGCGACGCTAGGGATCCGATCGGCATCCGAGCAGGTGGCCTTCCCGCTGACCGGCACGTTCGCCGGATCGTTGTCGCCTCCCGGTGATCGGGATGACCCGCGTCACACCGGCGGGTCCGCGCATACGGTCGGGGCAAGTCGAGGCGGTATCAGGAGGAACAGTGGTGGACTGGAACGACGAGGTGGACGTGCTGGTCGCGGGCTCCGGCGGTGGTCTCGCGGGTGCGTACACCGCGGCCCGCGAGGGGCTCACCGTCGCAGTGGTCGAGGCGACCGACAAGTTCGGCGGCACGACAGCGTATTCCGGTGGCGGCGGCGTCTGGTATCCCTGCAACCCCGTCCTCGAGCGGGCGGGCACCGACGACACCCTCGACGACGCGCTCACCTACTACCGTGCCGTCGTCGGTGACCGCACGCCCGAGGACCTGCAGCAGACCTATGTGCGGCGCGGTCGCGACCTCATCGAATACTTGGAATCCGACGAGCATTTCGCGTTCCAGATGCTGCCCTGGCCCGACTATTTCGGCAAGGCGCCCAAGGCGCGGCTCGACGGTCAGCGCCACATCATGCCGACACCTTTGCCCGCCGCCGAGCTGGGCGATCTGCGGGAATCCCTGCGCGGTCCGCTCGACACCGACCGGCTCGGGGCACCGCTGCCCGACCTGCTGATCGGCGGGCAGGCGCTGATCGGGCGGTTCCTGCGGGCGCTGTCGGGTTATCCCAACGTCACGTTGCACCTGTCCGCGCCGTTGGTCGAGCTGGTGGTCGAGGACGGGGTGGTGACCGGTGCGATCGTCGAACGCGACGGGCAGCGCCACGCCATCCGCGCTCGCCGGGGCGTGGTGCTCGCGGCAGGCGGTTTCGAACAGAACCAGCAGTTGCGCGAGCAGTACGCTGTGCCCGGCCAGGCCCGGGACACCATGGGGCCCTGGGGAAATCAGGGACTGGCCCACCAGGCGGGGATCGCCGCAGGCGCCGACACCGACCTGATGGATCAGGCCTGGTGGTCGCCCGGCCTGACCCATCCCGACGGGCGTTCAGCGTTCGCGCTGTGGTTCACCGGCGGCATCTTCGTCGACCGGAACGGCGAACGGTTCGTCAACGAGTCCGCCCCCTACGACCGGCTCGGCCGCGAGGTGATCCGACGGCTCGAGGCAGGCGAGATGACGTTGCCGTTCTGGATGATCTACGACGACTCCGAAGGCGAGGTGCCGCCGATCAAGGCCACCAATGTGTCCATGGTCGAGACCGAGAAATACGTCGCCGCCGGCCTGTGGCACACCGCCGAAACGCTGGCCGAACTGGCCGCGAAGATCGGAGTGCCTGCCGACAAGCTCGAGGCCACCGTCGAACGGTTCAACAGCATGGTCGCCACCGGCGTCGACCCGGACTTCGGGCGCGGCGACGAGGCGTACGACCGCGCCTTCTCCAACGGCGAACCACCGCTGGTTCGCATCGACAAGGGCCCGTTCCACGCGGCCGCCTTCGGCATCTCCGATCTCGGCACCAAGGGCGGCCTGCGCACCGACAGCGCCGCGCGCGTCCTCGACCGCGACGGGCAACCGATCCCCGGCCTGTACGCCGCGGGCAACACCATGGCCGCGGTGAGCGGCGAGGTGTACCCCGGCGGCGGCAACCCGATCGGTGCGTCGATGCTGTTCAGCCACCTCGCCGTCCTGGACATGCTGGGCAGTTAGGCCCCGGTCTCCTCGAAGGTGGCGCCACTGTGCGCTATCCGTTCGAGGGCGTAGGCGGGGTCGATCAGCGCCTCGGGCATGTGGATGCCCGGTGGCACGGCAGCACCGCGGAGCCCGAGCAACCGTTCGACCCCGAGCGCGATCCCGAGCGCGGTCAGCGGACGCTGTCCGCCCGGATGCACGAGTGTGCGACGCACTCGCCGAGCCGCGCCCGAGAAGTCGCTTCCCTCGACGTCGACGACGACCTCGAGGGAAGCGCCCGCGCCGCGCCGCCTGCCCGCGGACTCGCCGACCGCCAGGTCGAACCGGACGTTCGGCGCGCCCGTGGCCAGCGCGAGACTCGGCACGTCCAGGATCGGAACGCTCTGCCCGGCGAGCACCACCCCGTCACCGACCCGTACGTCGGCGCGGGCGTCGTCGCCGCTCACCCAGGTGAACACGCCGTCGCGGCGGATCAGTCCCGCGGTGGTGACTGCCGACCAGCGCTCCATGTCCGCGATGCCCGCCGGTCCCCCGGTATCGGAATCGTCCAGCGCCGCGGCGATTCCGATCCGTTCGACCCGCTCGAACTCCGCCGCGACCGCCAGGGTGGCGAGCACGACGATCCCGCCGAGATAGTGACTGGCCAGCAGGATCGGCGCCGCGGCCCGCCCACCACCCGCGACGACCTCGGGAGCGATGTCGAGCAGACCGCTGGACAGGCTCAGATAGGGCACGCCGTGGCGCGCGGCGAAGCCGAGCCCGTGCAGATGGGCGTCCCACAGTGCCGCCACCACCGCGGAATACGCGGCGTCGGCGGGCAGACCGAGGTCGGCGCGAGTGATGTCGATGGTGACCGCGTTCGCGCCACCGAGGCTCTCGGCGACTCGTCGCGCGCGTTCGATGTCCCGGCCCGCGATCGTGAGCTCGAGTTCCGGATACCACCGGCGCAGCAGCGCCGCCGTCCCCGCGCCCGCCTGCCCCGAGCCGCCCATGATCAGTACCGATGTCGCCTGTCGCGTCACGTCTTCTCCTTCGTCCAGTAAAGCTACATTTTGTAACTTACACTTTGTAGCTAAACTGGGGCCACTACGCAAGGGAGGAAGATTGCCGACCACGCCGACGCGCCTGTCCAGACCCGCAAGGCACGAACAGTTGATCGAGACCGCGCTGGCGATCGTGCGCGCCGAGGGCGCCGACGCACTGACTCTGCTCAGCCTCGCCGAGGCCGCGGGGGTGAGCAGACCGATCGTGTACGACCACTTCGGCACCCGTCCCGGACTGCTGCTCGAGCTGTATCGACGGCTCGACGAACGCCATCGGACCGCGACCGCCACGGCACTGGCAAGCGCCGCCCCCACCCCGGTCGAGATCGCGCGCGTGCTGAGCGGCGCTTATTTCACGTGCGCCACCGATATGCCCGAATTCGGCGCGGTCTCCGCCGCGCTCAAAGGGAATCGGGACATGGAGGCGATCCAGCGGGACCTGCTCGATGCCTACCTCACGTTGATGACAGACGCATTGATCCCGCACAGCGACCTCACGGCCGACGCTCTTCGACTGCGGTGCGTCGGCATTCTCGGTGCGGCCGAAACGATCGCCGAGGAGCTGAACGCGCGGCGCTGCTCCCTCGACGCCGCGATCGGAGCCCTCACCGATCTGATCATCGGCAGCATCACGACGGGCGTCGCGACCTAGATCTCCCGCTGGCTGGGAAGCAGCCGCCCACCCGCCCACCGGCCGTGATTGCGTTCATCGACCACTCCATCACCCATCTCCAGGAGCGACACGATGACATCAGCGGACCACATTCGAGACACGGTGCGGCGGTATGTGGAGACCGTCGGCACCGGGACGGCCGCCGACGTCGTCGCGCTCTACCGCGAGGACGCCACCGTGGAGGACCCGGTCGGCAGCGAGGTGCGAGTCGGTCACGCCGCGATCACCGAGTTCTACGCCGCCATCGAGTCCCTTGACACGTCGACGGAACTGCTGAGCATCCGGGTCGCGGGCAACAGCGCCGCGTTCAACTTCCGGGTGGTCACCCGCTTCGGCGAGCAGACGTTCACGCTCGAGCCGATCGATGTGATGACCTTCGACGAGGACGGGCGCATCACCAGCATGCGGGCGTTCTGGTCGCAGGACGACATGGTAGTGAGCTGAGGAGCCCGAGAATGACTGCGAACCAGCAACAGTGGGACCACGAGGTCGGCTTCCTCGTCGTCGGCAGCGGTGCGGGTGGGCTCACGGGCGCACTCGCCGCGGCCGACCGCGGCCTCGACACGCTCATCATCGAGAAGGCCGCCCACTACGGCGGCAGCACGGCTCTCTCGGGTGGCGGCATCTGGGTACCGAACAATCCGACCCTGCTGCGGGAGGGTCTGCGTGACGATCGCGCCGACGTGCGCGCCTATCTCGACGCGGTGGTCGGCGACCGGGTGCCGACCGCCAATCTCGACCGTTTCATCGACGAGGGCCCGCGCATGCTGGAGTTCCTCGAGACCAGCCCGCACCTGCGATTCCAATGGTGCACAGGCTATTCCGACTACCACCCCGAGGCGCCGGGTGGCCGCCCGGCCGGCCGGTCGATCGAACCGCTGCCCGTCGATCTCAAACAGCTCGGCCCCGACGAGGATCTGCTGCGCCCGGCCGCCCTCGCCACCCCACCTGGTCTGTTCATCACCTCCAAGGACTTCGTCCAGCTCAATATGGTGACCCGCACCTGGAAGGCGCGCTGGACCGCGCTGCTCACCGGGTTGCGCGCGATCAAGGCGATCGTGTTGCGCAGGCACATGGACACACTCGGCCGCGCACTCATCGCCCGGCTGCGCCTCGCCCTGCGCGACGCGGGGGTGCCGCTGTGGCTGAACACCCCGCTGCGGTCGCTGATCACCGACGACACCGGCGCGGTGATCGGTGTGCTCGCCGAACGCGACGGCCGCGAAATCCGCATCCGCGCCCGCGACGGTGTCCTGCTGGCCACCGGCGGGTTCGAGCACAACCAGGCCATGCGCAAGCAGTACCTGCCCGACGGTGGCCGCGACAATTTCAGCGCGGCCTCGGCCGACAATACCGGTGACGGCATCGTGGCCGGTGAAAAGGTCGGCGCCGCAGTGGATCTGATGGACGACGCCTGGTGGATGCCGTCGTTCCAGCGCCCGGAGGGTGTCAACCAGGTGCTGGTGTCGGAGCGGTCGATCCCGTGCTCGATCATCGTCGACAGCTCGGGCGCCCGCTTCACCAACGAGGCCGCGCCCTATGTCACCTTCGTGCATGCCCAGCTGGCCGGATCGCACGACCCGGCTTGGCTGATCTTCGATGCGAAAGCCAAGAGCCGCTACCCGATCGGCGGCGTCGTGCCGGGCCAGAAGTTCCCGGCGTCCTGGCTCGAGAGCGGTCTTCTCCGCACCGGCGCGACGGTGGACGAGCTGGCGGCGGCCATCGGTGTGCCCGCACTCGGCTTGCGCGAGTCCGTCGAGCGGTTCAACGGGTTCGCCCGCAACGGCCACGACGACGACTTCGGGCGCGGTGACAGCGCGTACGACAACTACTACGGCGACCCGACCCTGCCCCAGCCGACCCTCGACCCGCTCGACCGTGGCCCGTACTACGCGCTGCGGATTCGCATCGGTGATCTCGGCACCAAAGGCGGGCTGGTCTACAACGAGAACGCCCAGGTGCTGCGCGCCGACGGTTCCATCATCGACGGGCTCTACGCGGCGGGCAACACCTCGGCCGCGGTGATGGGCAACGACTACGCGGGCGCGGGCGCGACCATCGGTCCGGCCATGGTGTTCGGGTACGTCGCCGCCGACCACGCCGCGACCGCGCGCTGACCCGGGGTCTGATCATGCAACCCATCCAGTGCACCACCTGCGGAAACCGGGTGCTCGCCGAGAAGTTCAGCCCGAGTCACACCAGCGTGCAGTGGCTCGACGACGCCGAGTCCGCCTGCCCGGAGTTCGCCCGCCGGGCGGCCCTCGGCGAGCTGAGCAGCTGGATCCCGACCTGCCCGGCGCTGCGCGATTCCATCGAACGAGCTGTCGCCGCAGGCGAATTGGCGACCGATCAGCTCCGCAACGAACCGGTCCCCGGCCGCCTCGGCTGAGGCGACACAACCAGGAGAACATCATGCACAGACTCGACGGTCATCGGACGCTGGTCACCGGCGCCGGATCCGGTATCGGCCGCGCGACGGCGCTGCGCCTGCTCGACGAGGGCGCCACCGTGGTCGGCGCCGACGTATCGGTCGACGGCCTCGCGGCCACCGCCACGCAGGCGAAGGAACGCGGCACGGGTGAGCGTTTCAGCGTCCTCACCCTCGATATCGGCAGCGAGGAATCGGTGGTCGAGGGTGTCCGATCGGCCACCGCCACCCTGGGCGGTCTGGATTCGGTGGTGAACGCGGCGGGTATCCTGCGTGCCTCGCACACCGAGCAGACCTCCCTCGAGTTGTGGAACCAGATCATCGGGGTGAATCTCACCGGCACGTTCCTCGTGGTCCGTGAGGCACTGCCCGCGCTGCTGGCCAATCCGCGCTCGACCATCGTGAACTTCAGCTCCACCTCGGCGGCCTTCGCGCACCCCTACATGGCGGCGTACGCGGCGAGCAAGGGCGGCATCCAGTCCTTCACCCACGCCATCGCCCTCGAGTACGGCGGCAAGGGTGTGCGTGCGGTGTCGGTGGCGCCGGGCAGCATCAAGTCCGGGATCACCGACGCCACCGGTGGTTACGTGCCCGCCGATGCCGACTGGTCGCTGTTCGCCAAGCTGTCCCCCGTGTTGCCGACCGAGTTGGAGTCCGGTGGCGCGGGTATGGGCGACCCGGACGCGGTGGCGGGCGTGATCGCCATGCTGGTGTCCGAGGACGGCGCGTTCATCACCGGCACCGAGATCCGGATCGACGGGGGAACCCACGCCTGATGAGCATCACCTATGACGGCACGCTGCGCGAATTGCCCACCGACGCAGGCATTCTGCGCTACCACGAGGCCGGTGACGGCCCGCCCCTGCTGTTGCTGCACGGCTCCGGCCCCGGGGTGACCGGGTGGCGCAACTTCCGTGGCAATCTGGCCGCCTTCGCCGAGCGGTTCCGCTGCCTGGTTCTCGAGTTCCCCGGTTTCGGGGTGAGCGACGACTTCGGCGGGCACCCGATGGTGACCGCCCTGGACGCGGTGGCGCGCTTCGTCGACGGGCTCGGCCTGGAGCGGGTCGATATCATCGGCAACTCGATGGGCGGTGGCGTGGCACTGAATTACGCCATTGCGCGACCGGATCGGGTGGGCAAGCTGGTGACCATCGGCGGGATCGGGCGCAACCTGTTCAGCCCTGGCCCCGGCGAGGGCATCAAGCTGCTGCAGGAGTTCACCGAGGAACCGACGCGGGAACGTCTGGTGCAGTGGTTGCATTCGATGGTGTTCGATCCGGCGATGGTGACCGAGGAACTCATCGAGGAGCGCTGGACTCAGGCCACCGATCCCGCGACCCTGGACAGCGCCCGGCGCATGTACAGCAAGGCGGCGTTCACGGCGATGGTGCGGGCGATGGAAGCCTCGGACGCTCCCCCACCCTGGGCCATGCTGCACAAGGTACAGGCGCCGACGCTGGTCACCTGGGGCCGCGACGACCGGGTGAGCCCGCTCGACATGGCCCTGATCCCGATGCGCACGATCCCGCGCGCCGAACTGCACGTGTTCCCGAACTGCGGGCACTGGGCGATGATCGAGCGGAAGGAAGAATTCGAATCGACGGTGCTGGCGTTCCTCACGCGCTGACAGCGTCTCTTTCCACCTTCACTGTATACCGTAAAGGGGGCCTTGCCACAAGGCCCCCTTTGTGGCGCATAATCGTCGGCCGCAGCATTTCACCTGCGGAAACACCGAAAGTGAGGGCTTGTGCCGGAACACGGTCACGACGAGGAATTGCAGTCGGAGCGCGAGTACGTGGCGCACCTGTACGCGCGGCTCGACGCCGAGCGCGCACAGGTGAAGGGCCGCTACAGCGCCGCGCTGCGCGGCACCGGTAACTCCCCGATGGAACGCGACAACGAGGTGCGCGCGCTCGGGAAGGAGATCCAGCGCCTGAACGTCGCCGACAACGGTCTGTGTTTCGGCAGGCTGGATGCGGTGTCGGGGGAACCGTCCTATATCGGTCGCATCGGCCTGTTCGATGCCGGCGACGACTTCGAACCACTGCTGCTCGACTGGCGCGCGCCCGCCGCCCGCGCGTTCTATGTGGCCACCGCCGCCAACCCGGAGGGCATGCGCAGGCGGCGGCAGTTCCACACCCGTGATCGCCGGGTGCTCGACTTCACCGACGAGATCCTCGGCAGGCCCGACGCGGGCGAAGGCGGCGACGCGGCGCTGCTGGCGGCGGTGAACGCACCGCGCGGGGACGGGATGCGCGACATCGTGGCGACGATCCAGGCCGAGCAGGACGAGATCATCCGCCTCGAACACCCGGGCGTCACCGTGATCGAAGGCGGCCCCGGCACCGGCAAGACCGTCGTGGCGCTGCACCGGGTGGCCTATCTGCTCTACACCCAGCGCAAGCGGATGGAACGCCAAGGTGTGCTGGTGGTCGGCCCGAATCCGGCGTTCCTGAACCACATCGCGCACGTGCTGCCCGCCCTCGGTGAGACGAATGTCGTCTTCGCCACCACCGCCGATCTGATGCCCGGGCTGCACGCCACCGCCGAGGACGCACCGGAAGCGGCGCGCGTCAAAGGCTCGCTGCGCATTCTCGATGTGCTCGGTGCCGCGATCGCGGACCGGCAACGACTGCCCGCGATGCCGCGGGACATCGAGCTGGCCGACACGACGGTGCGCGTCGACGCGGCCGTCGCGGAGTGGGCGCGCGAGGAGGCGCGGGCGAGCGGACGCCCGCACAACGAGGCGCGGGCGGTGTTCGCCGAGATCGTCACCTATGTGCTCACCGAACGGGCGATCGCCCGCATCGGGAAGGGCTGGTTGACGCGCGAGGACAGCGAGGCGTGGGAGCAGCTGCGCGCGGACCTGACCGCCGAACTCGCCGAGAACACCGATTTCGTCGCTGTGCTCGACGAATGCTGGCCTGTTCTCACCCCGGAAGGGCTTCTCGCCGAACTGTATTCGTCCCCGGACCGTCTTCGCGCCGCGTCCGCGGACGAGTCGCTGTGGCGGGCCGACGGTGCCGCGTGGACGGTGTCGGACGTGCCGTTGCTCGACGAACTGGTCGATCTGCTCGGAAGCGGCGCCCCCGCCGACGACAGCGCCGAACGCGCCCGCAAGGCCGAGGCCGCCTATGCCGAGGGCGTGCTCGACACCCTGGTCAGCCGCGAAGACCTGATGGACGACGAGGACCACCTGCTCGCCCAGGACATGCTCTACGGCGAGGACCTCGCCGACCGGTTCCTCGAGCGCGACACCCGCGAGCTCGCCGAACGCGCTGCGGCCGACCGTGATTGGACCTACGGGCACGTGGTCGTCGACGAGGCGCAGGAGCTCTCGGAGATGGACTGGCGGGTGCTGATGCGCCGCTGCCCGAGCCGGTCGTTCACCATCGTCGGCGACCTGGCGCAGCGCCGGTCACCGGCAGGTGCCACCGCGTGGGCGACGGTGCTCGACCCGTATGTTCCGGGCCGCTGGGTGTACCGCTCACTCACGGTGAACTACCGCACGCCCGCCGAGATCATGGCGGTCGCCGCCGCCGTGCTCGCCGAGTTCGCGCCGGAGGTTCGGCCACCGGATTCGGTGCGCGCGTGTGGTGTGCAGCCGTGGTCGCAGCAGGTCGATGCATCCGAATTTCCTTCGGCCATCGAGGCATTCGTGCGTACCGAGGCGGACCGGGAGGGCACGAGTGTGGTGATCGGCCCGGTCGGTATGCCGGGCACGGTGCCCGCGTCGGAAACCAAGGGCCTGGAGTTCGACGCCGTGCTCGTCGTCGAGCCGGGAAGGATTCTCGCGGAGGGACCGCGTGGCGCGGCGGAGCTGTATGTCGCCCTCACCCGCGCCACCCAGCGCCTCGGCGTCGTCCACCACGACCCCCTCCCGGACGCACTCACCGGCCTCGCCGAGGCGCCGGAACCCCTCCCGGTCCGGTGAGTTCCGCAGGCCACCGACCTAGCGTTGGGTGCTGCCCGCGTCCACCGGCAGGGTGACGGCGGTGATGTAGCGCGCTTCGTCGGAGGCCAAGAACAGGGTGGCGTTGGCGATGTCGACGGGGTCGACCCACGGGATGGGCAGCATGTTCATCGACGTGGCGGCCTCGGCGAATTCCTCGCGGGTCGGATTCTCCCGGTCGGGACGGAAGACCTTGCGCACCATGTCGTTCTGGATCATCGGGGTGTCCACATTGGTCGGGTGCACGGTGTTCACGCGGACATGGTGGGGCGCGAGTTCCTTCGCCAGCGAACGCATCAACCCGACGACGCCGTGTTTGGCCGCGACGTAGTGGGCGACGCCGACCAGCCCGCGCAAGCCGGCGATAGAGCTGGTCAGGATCATCGCTCCCCCGTCACGAGCGATGAGGTGAGGTGTGGCCGCCTTGCAGGTCTGCCACACACCGGTGAGGTTGATGTCGATCATGGTCTGCCACTGCTGCTCGGTCAGCTCGAGGGCGAACGCGCTCGAGCTGATTCCGGCTGTGGCACAGACGATGTCGAGCCCGCCCAGCTCACCGACCCCGGCGTCGACGGCGGCCCGCAATGCCGACCCGTCGCGCACGTCGACGACCGTGGCGACGATCCGCGCACCCGTCGCCTCGACGGCACGGACAGTCTCGTCGAGATCGTCACGGCTCGCCGGTGGCGTCACCACGGTGTCGACCGGTCCGCAGAGGTCGATCGCGATGATGTCGGCGCCCTCCTCGGCCAGCCGGATCGCCTGCGCGCGGCCGATACCACGCGCGGCGCCGGTCACCACCGCTACTTTGCCCGAAACCCGTCCCATGTCACACCTTCTGAGTCAGTCCGGCATCCACCACGAGCTGGGTTCCCGTCACATAACGGGACTCGTCGGATGCGAGGAAGAGCACGGCATTGCTGACGTCGACCGGTTCCACCCACGGGACCGGCAGCAGGGTGCGCCGGGCGAGTGCCTCGGCCGCGTCCTGCCGCGTCGGATTCGCCAGGTCCGGGCGCAGTTTCGCGTAGACCTCGTCGTTGAGGATCATCGGCGTCGCCACCGATCCCGGGTGCACGGTGTTCACCCGGATACCGCGCGGGCCGAGCTCGTTGGCCAGCGTGCGCGCCAACCCGACCACGGCGTGCTTGCTCGCCGAATAGTGCGCCGCCATGGCACCGCCGACGATGCCGTTGACGGAGCTGACGATCACGATCGACCCACCGTCGACCAGCGCAGGCGCACCGGCACGCACCGTGTGCCAAGCACCGGTCAGATTGATATCGATGGTCCGCTGCCAGGCCTGGTCGGTGAGCTCCCACGACGCTGCGAGGTCGGTGTAGATGCCCGCGTTGGCCACGATCACGTCGAGCCTGCCGAGATCACGCACCCCACCGGAAACGGCCGCATCGAGCACGTCCGCCTCACGCACATCGGCAGCAGCGGTGACGCACCGCCGCCCCAGCGCCTCGACGGCCAGCTTAGTCGTCGCCAATTCCGTTGCGGCGGTACCTATATCGAGGGCAATGATATCGGCGCCCTCCTCGGCAAGCCGCACGCAGTGCGCACGACCCATACCCCTGGCCGCACCGGTGACCAGCGCGACCCTGTCCTGCATGCGATTCATCGGGCGCCCCTACCAGATCGAGTGTCCACCCGGCCGACGCTAGGTTCGCCGGACCCCCGAATCGCCAGGCTCTCCCGGTGAGCGGGCGATGCGCCGAGACTTCCCACCTACTGGGAGCGGCCGTGTCGATCTGCCCCGATCCAGCGGGTGTCGGCCATGTGAGCCGGCTCGCCGAGCTTTACCTGAAGCGCAGTTCAGGTAATAGCTTGGGCGCAACGTGTAAAACCGACTGGGAGAAGTGATGACGATCGATGCGGCAGTGCGAGTACTGGAGCGGTACGAGGGAGCGTTCAACTCCAACGATGCGGAGGGGATGAACGCATTGTTCTGGGACGACAGCACTTTCGTGAACTTCAGCGGCAACGTGGCCGCCGACCGCGACGAACTGCTGACCAAACAACGTTTCGTGTTCGGCGTGGGCGGTCCACTCCACAACATCAATGTGCAGTACCACCTCGAAAAGACGATCGAGCTGACACCGACATTCGTGCAAGTCGTTGCGCGTCAACGCACACGAGACAGTGCCGATCCGGCGCAGGACCCGATGCACGGCGTGGTCATCTTCACCCTCGAACAGCGCGCGAGTGAATGGCGCATTCGCACCGGTCAGAACACCCCGGTGCAATAGCAACGCGACCGGCCGTTCCCGGCCTGATGCGACGGGACTGGGAGGGGCGCACTTCCGCCCGAGTGCGGCTCGCTCCTCTCAGCCTTGCCGTTGTCGATCCTCGCGAAGACGCTGGATTGCCCTCCTGATCGACACCGCCCGATCAGCGCCGGATCTTTACGCTGTTCGAAGTCGACGAGCCGACCGGCGGCGGAGTGATTGCCCATCACCATGGCGAGAAGGGCCTTCATGTCGTCGGCCGAGGTGGTGTTCGCGGGACGGCTGGTTTCCGGCGCGGCAGTCTGGTCGGTCTTGGTCGCTCGAGCGCCGTCGACGTCTCCCTGGCCGAGCGCAGATGTTGCATGAGCCTCGGCGAACGAAGGTCTGTGATCCTGCGGCTGTTCAGCAGGCTGAGGTCCTATGCCGGTAACCGGTGGCAGCGTCCCCATTTCCACACCGGTCCCGGACCGGGCATAACGGCAATGCGTACGGCAGTCGATCATCGCGGCCACCATCACTGCGAACGGCGAATCCCACGGCAGGAGGCCGCGCGGGCGCGGAGATAGAGTTCAGCGGGTGACTTCGAGAATCGCGGCATACGGCGTCTGCCTTGATCATGATCGGGTGCTGCTTGTTCGCCATGTCGCCGAAAGCGGCGAAACCACCTGGACGCTTCCAGGAGGTGGGGTCGAGCAGGGAGAGGATCCCTTCGATACCGTGACCCGCGAGCTTGCGGAGGAGACCGGCCTCGACGGCGTCGTCGAACGACTACTCGGAGTGGATTCGAGGGTGATTCCGGCACATGAGGCCCACTCGGGGGTAGAGCACCAGAACATCGGCATCTTCTATCTCGTCCGCGTCACCGGCGGCCGCCTCAGAGCCGAATCGAGCGGGGCCACTGTCGAACCGACCTGGACCCCGATCTCCGAAATCGCCTACCTCCGCCGATCATCGCTTGTCGACTCCGGCCTGGCTCTGGCACAAACCCTCCCGGCGACCGGCCACGTCACGTCCACCCCGGTCGGCGGTCTGATCCAGCATTGAGCCAGTGAGTTGCCGCCCGGGCGGTACAACCACGGAAAGAACTGATTTCGCCTATCTCGTGGTTCAGCGGCCACCACGCGGACGACTCAGCAACGCACGACCGCGTTCCGGGGTCAGGCTGTACGCCAGCGCAGGGTCGGCGAGCAGGGCGACCGGGGCGATGTGATCGGGAGTGCGGGGCTGCCAGTGCGTCATCGCGGTCCCGAGCGCATCCCACAGTGCTTCTGGGTCGGAGTGGTGTTGTGCGAGCGCCTTTCGTACTGCGGCGTCGAAGGCTTGATTGCCGTAGGTAAGCCGGTAACCGGGCTGCTGTACCCGTGCCCTGTACTCGTCGATAGCAGGTCCGATCTCGAGCCCGGGGTCGTTTTGCGCGTTTTCCAGGAGCTGGGCGATATCGAGGGCGGAGACAGGTGAGTGCTTGTCAGCGGCGTGTTTCTGGGCGAGTTCGAGGGCGTGGCGGTGTCCGGTGAGTGCGCGTTTTGCCAGATATTCGGCAATGTCGAGGGCGGAGCCGTACCAGGGTTCTTTATGCGCGTGCTGGAGGAACATGCACGGCAGAAACTCGTCGGTGAACAGCGGACTGCGGAAGAATCCGTCCGGGACCGGCGTCGAAGGTAGCAGATGCGAAAGGATCCGGGAGTAGTCGTATGGAGAGGAAGTGGTGAGGAACATCTGGAGCTGGGTTCTCAGGACGGTGGCGCGCGGCTGGCCGAAATTCTGGGCCTTTTCCAGGGACACCATGGCTTTGTCGAGGTCCCCGGAAAGGGCTTGATCTCGAGCCTCTTCGGCCACCGAAGCCCAGTTGTCACGAGTTCTGCCCGCAGGCTGACGCAGTCGATGGAAGCCTTGGTACAGCGATTTCATGAGTGCGGTGAACGATGGATACCGCTGCGGAAATTCACTCCAGGCAAAGACGCTATAGGCGGCCCACTCGCCGTCTTCGTCGCGGTCGGCCGGGTCGAGGAACAGAATCCCGACGTCGGCGTGCAACGAGATCAACAACCCGCGACTGAATGGGTTACCCGGCGCATCACCTGGGGCTTCGGTGATCAGGTCGGCCCAGGACTCCCAGTTGGGTTCGAGATCACGCAGCCACCCCAGGTTTGTGGTGTCACGCATCTTCCACACGAACTCCCCGGCATGGCGCCATCCATCGGTGGTCAGCAGGAAACTGCGATACGAGGGTGGCAACCTCAGGCCGAGACGCTGCTCGACGGCTGCGACGTCGGCCTGGGTGGCCGCGGGATAGCCGAGCCAGCGCTGCTGCACCACCTCGGGATCCAGGTCACCGGGATCGCAACTTGCAATCCATTCCTCACTCCAAAGCTCCAGCCACGGCCTCCAATTCATTCCATGCACGCTACGGACAGGCTCCGACACACTTCGTGCTGACGGCGTGGATTTCGACGAGCCGCCGGCGGCTGAGTAGGGCGCGCCCGTTCATAGTCGACCGACCTGGGGCATGCGGGCCACGAAGACAACGCGAACGCACTGTCATCTTCCCGACTCACTGTGGGAACTGGCTGATCCGGGTGTTCTGGAAGGTGGTGAACAGCCAAGTTCCAGTGTGGCGCACCGCGACTCGGGTCTGGATGGACCGGGCATCGGGCGGCGCGGTCGCGCCCGGCGGCGTGGGCCGATCGCCAACGGTGACCAACACCGCGATATTCGGTGCAGGGAAGCGCAGCGTGGTGGTTTCGGGTTCGGCCATGCGGGTGCCTCTCATGAACCCGTCGAAGCCCTCCTGCATGACGGTGGCGAGTTCGGTTCGGCCCTGGATGCGTTCCCCGATTACCGAGACGAAATCGGCGTCGGGGGTGAATGTGGCGGCGAAGGCGGCGCCGTCACCTGCGGCCCAGGCGTCCATCTGCGCGCGCAGCAGGGCGAGGACGGCGGTTTCGTCGGTCATGGCGTCACCGGTCCCCGTCGATGCAGGCCCGCGGACTCGAGGGCGGCGAAACTCGCGACGAATGCTGCGCCCGCGAGCATGAAGACCCGGCCCCAATTCGTCAGCGGAATCAGATCGATCACAGCGAGCTCGACCATGAGTACCGCCGACAGGGCGTTGACCGCGACAACGACGGCAGCCAGGCGAGACGGTAGCCGAGGGTGGCGCGCGATGAGCAGCAGTGCCGCGGCGCCGCCCAGCATGCCGACGCCGAAAGGGACCGACCAGGAAGTCGGCAAGCCTAGCGGTTCGCGCAACAACGGGGCGGTGGCCAGCAGAAAGGTGCCGAATAGCCCGGTGCTCCAGCCGTCTACCCGCAAGGCGGTGCGCAGGCCGGGGCCGGCTTCAAAGGTGGTCATTGTGGTCATGGCGTCGACGTTGCCAGCGGCCGGTCATCGGCTCAATGACCTCCGAGGTCATGGCACCCGGTCGCGCCGGACCGATAGCGTGGCCGAGTGACGCGTTCGATGCAGGAATCCCCCGTCGGCACACTGTTGAGGGATTGGCGGCAGCGACGGCGGCTGAGTCAGTTGGAGCTCGCGCTGGCCGCCGACAGTTCGGCACGGCATCTGTCCTGCGTCGAGACCGGGAAGGCCAAGCCGAGTCGTGCCATGGTGCTCAAACTCTGTGATGTCCTGGAAGTTCCGCTACGCGAACGCAATACGGTGTTACTCGCGGGCGGATTCGCTCCGGAGTATCGAGAGAGCAGCCTGGACGACGCCCATCTCGCCGCTGCCCGGGCCGCGCTGGACACCATGCTGACCGCGCACGAACCCTATCCGGCGGTAGCGGTTGACCGGTACTGGAATGTCGTTGCCACCAACCGCGCGATGGGCCTCTTCTCGAACGAGGTCGACGACCAGCTGATGGAGCGACCCAACGTCTACCGCCTGGCCCTGCACCCCGGCCCGCCCGATGCCGCCACACACATGGTCAACCACGGTCAGGTCAGGGAACTCCTGCTCGAACGACTGCTCGGCCAGGTACGGGCGACAGGCGACCCGATCCTGCGCGCGCTGTACGACGAGGTCTCGCAGTACCCGGTCCCGTCGCACACCGAACCGGATCCCAGTGCGCCCACCCCGTTCGCGGTGCCGCTACGCATCGCCACCCCGCTGGGCGAGCTACGCATGTTCAGCACCATGGTCACCTTCGGCGCACCCTCAGATGTCACGCTCGCGGAATTGGCCATCGAATTGTTCTATCCGATGGACGAATTCACCGCGGACACGCTGCGCACGCTCTTCACCGCAGATCCCGCAGCCCACCCCTGAACGCTCACACCGTGGTCGAGTCCGCCACGCGCGGGAGGCTGAAATCAGCGCCCGCACTGGGCGCCTCGGTGCGGGGAGGCGCGGACCCTAACGCGATCACCACATCCCGGTTCAGCATCGAGATGTCCTACTTGCCCATCCCTGTGGCGTTAGGCCGAACCCACGACCGTCAATCGCCGCTCCGGTGCCGGCCCGGACACTTCATATTCGGCAAGGAGTTGATCAGGGCTTTTCCGTGGCGCGCTGCGATAACGAATAGTGCCTGCTAGACCTGAGTCCTATGGTCTAGGAATGGCTCTCGATGCTCGATACCAGGCGCTTCCCTACGAACCACTGCTTGAACGCGCGATGCGTGATCGTGAGGCCGCCGAGAACGCCATCCAGTTTTTCCGCCGCTTGGCTACCACCGATGGTGCCGATTCGCGGTACTGGAATGACCCGATCTGGGTGGAGCTGGCCCCGATCGCTCGTCAGATCGTAAGCCAGCGGCCCGACATTCTCGACCGGACTTTCTCCACGCGAGCGTGGGATGCGGCGTACTGGTTGCTTTCACCCAACCGCCGGAACCAGGAGGAGCGCAATCCAGTCGGGTTGGCCGAGATCGCAGTTTTCGGGGCGGAGTCCCTCGCTTCGGGTGCGACTGCCGGGCAAGGAAATCGGCTTCGGTTTGTGCGCCCGACTACTGCGCGAACCATAGCTGATTATGTGGAGAACAACCTGGAGATTACCGCACATCTGTTCGATGGTGAAGCGATGGAAGCAGCCGGTGTCTATAAGGGACCGTGGGACCGCGACTACCTTCTCGATCAGTTGGCCGGTATGCCGAGTTGTATCGACTTACTGCCGACCTGGGCGAATGCGTACTGGTAGTACTCGACTGAACCAGCACTCCGTCAAGCGATGAGTGTGCCGCGCTCGACTCGTGAGCGGATGCCTCCAGAAGCCCCGGCCCGCACGTCACGACGAAAAATCAACACACGAGGAAGTGACCTGTCTGCGCCCCGGGGCACGATGTCGGCATGTCAGGAAATCTCCCAAGCCTGAAAGACACCCTCGTCGCCGGTCTCACGCTCCCGATCAGCGACGTCGAGCGAGAAGCTGCGCGCACCCCTCCCTACTCGATACCGGCTGCCGTGGTCCCCATCCGCGACCGTGTCCTCGAGGAACTCGTCAGCCGTCTCCCGAGTGCGGGAGACGAGCCGCCGACGGTGACTCGCGTGCTGAGCCGGCCTCGGGACTACCGATTCGAGGTACAGATGCTCGCTTGCAGCCAGCGTCTCTTCGAATTCGCAGACGCGACTTGCGCATTGATCGCGGTCGACGCACTGACCTCGGACGAGGTCGACAGCATTGCCCCGCTCCTGCCCGAGTCATGCGGGTTTCGTCGGCAGCAGGTGTTGAACCGGATCGCCGCCGGCGATCTGGCCGGCGCTCGTGCGCTCGCCACACGCATAGACGACGGATACGCCTGGCGCGCGTACCGCGACATCGGCTTCGCTCTTGCCGACCGAGGCGATGTCAAAGGCTTCTTCGCCGACTGGAAGCGATACGCGGCCGGGCAGGACCGTGCGGGCATGGCCCTGCTCAAAGAACATCTGATCGCGGGTGTCGCTCGACACCAGGACTGGAACGCGGCGGTGACCGTCGCAGCGAACAAGCGGATCGGACCTAGTTTTGTCTGCCACGCGTTTACCGGATTCGTCGACGCCGCCGACGTCGACGGACTATGGGAGGTGCTGACCGGTGCTGCCCAAGGCCTCCTGCCAGAGCTCGGCGAGTTGGCCCTGCTTGCCGCCACGATCCGTCAAGCCACTCCGCACAATCCCGAACGCAACCACCCCCTGCTGGACACCGTCGTGGACCGCCTCATCGCGATCGACCCCACTGCCGACAAGGCCGTTATGCGTGGCCGTGACAGCGAGCTTTTCGCCTTGTGGCCGGCCATCGGCGAACAAAGCACGCTCGACCGGGTCCGAAAAGCAGTCCGAACACCTGGATACAAACGGGAACTCACCACCCTGCCGCGAGAGATGTCGCCCAGCAGGTGACGACTACATCGAACCTGTCCGAGCTGATCGAACATCGACAGTCACGACCTCCCGAGGATGAAGCATTCGGTTCGTCCGTGTCAGGCGTGCAGCGAGGCCCAGAAGTCGATGCGGTGCTCATCGTCGAAGTCGATGTTCTCAGCCCCCTCGGAGGAGAGGCTGCGGACTTCGGTGCCGGCCTTAGACGGCTCCCATCCGCCGTCCGCGTCGGGGTCGCCGGTGCGGGCGAAGGTCGACCAACTCCCGATCATGAGGTCGGCCAGCCGTTCATGGTCTTCGCGCACCGATTCGAAGAACGGGGTGTCGAACAGGAAGGCGCAGTCGACCATATGGTAGGCGTCGAGACCGAAGCCCGGGTGTTCGACGTGGGTGAAGTACGGGGCGTCGGTCACCGACAGCTCGTAGGTGAAGGCCGGTACCCGGTCGCCCAGTGCCGTGCGGGTCCGTACGAGCCCG
This sequence comes from Nocardia rosealba, assembly GCF_020216065.1. Lineage (GTDB taxonomy): Bacteria > Actinomycetota > Actinomycetes > Mycobacteriales > Mycobacteriaceae > Nocardia > Nocardia rosealba. The sequence continues at coordinate 159,525 of NZ_JAIWNA010000010.1, read as the reverse complement.
CTCGCCCACTCGGCGTCGGTCAGTACCCGGCCCAGCGCTTTGACGGGCAGCTCGAACTCGCTGGCCGGGTACTCGGCGGCGATCGCAGCAGCCCGGTCGCCGAAGTTCTCCTCGAGCGCGGCGAAGTAGTCGGCTTCGGTCTCGATACCCAGGGTGGCCGCGTACGGTTGGAGCTCGTCGCTATTGATGCCGTGCAGAATCGGGACGCGGTTGAAATCGCCAGACGCCAGCGCCTGGCCAGTCGGGACGGGCATGACGGAGCCGCCGACAACGGGTTGGACCTCCATCAGCTGGTCGGCCTGGGAAACCAGGTCAGCGACATCGGCTTTCCGCAGGCAGGCCGCCATGTCCGTTTCGGAGATACCAGGGCACAGGGTGTCGGCGACAGCGGTCGCGGTCGTCCGGCCGTCTTCGCGGCTCGTCGCCCAGTCGGTGGCGCAGTTCGCGCTCTGCATGATGACCTTGTCGAACAGTCCTGCCGAGTCGGCGGAGGTGAGGTGGGCGCAGGAGTCGTAGCCGCCGCCGCTTTCGCCGAAAAGGGTCACGTTGCCTGCGTCGCCGCCGAACGCCGCCGCATTGGAGTGGACCCACCGCAGGGCGGCCCGCTGGTCCTGGAGACCGTAGTCCCCCGAACGGATCTCGCCGTCCGCTCCGTCGAGGGCGGGGTGGGCGAGACTGCCGAACAGGCCCTGGCGGTAGCCGACGGTCACGACCATCACCTCACCCCCGGCGACGAGGCGAGAGGGGTCGTACTGCGCGGCGGCGCCATAAGTGTTGCCGCCGCCGTGGAGCCACACCATGACCGGCAGGTCCACGGCACCCGAGTCGGGGACGTACACGTTGAGGTACAGGCAGTCCTCGCTGGTGGAGGGGATACCCGGCATGCCCATCACGGATTCGCCCTGGGCACAGGCGGCGCCGAATTCGACGGCCTCCCTGACACCATCCCACGGCCGGGCATCTTCCGGTGCCGCCCAGCGCAAGTCACCTACTGGTGGGGTGGCGTAGGGGACACCGCGCCAAGAGCGGACACCGACTGAGACCGTGCATTGGAGCTGTCCGTGGTCGGTGGCGACGAGGGTCGATGCGGCGGCGGGTAGCGGGCTGGTCATGCAGGCAGACAGGAGCACCGCGGCGGTGAAGGTCGGGAGAGCGAAGGCTCGTATTCGCATGATCCGACGGTAGAAACCCACGGCCAGCAAACACATTCGACCGTAGTACTGCAATACCGCAGTCCATCAGGCCGGAGTACGAAGCTCGGATCAGCCGCAAGTACTGACGCCTCGCCATGTTGATGGGCGGGATCTACCTGGCTGCGACGGGTTTTCGCCTTCGCTGGCATCGACTGACCTCCGTGACCCTGCAACTCCCACCCGGCCTCCCCCTCTGACAAAGCAAGTGGGCAGCGGCGCGCCAATCAGATCTTCGACCCCTCCCTTGCGTGTCGCCGCTCGCCGTGAACTCGTCATGCCAGCGCATTGTCCGCAGCTCCTGCCACATGGAGTGTGGAGATCGTGCGACTCGCTGGGGTCGGTGTCACCCACTACGTTCGGCTTGCGCAGGCCAGTCGCAACCATTCCGCGGATGTGGTGGATGCGGTCGTCCCCGTCGGACTGTCCTACCGACGAGCGTGAGTATCTCGCCGATCGCGCTTTTCACATTCGTGGCCATCCGGCTGGCCCACCTAGTAGCCCGTCATCTCCTCACGGTCGGCTCCCGGCCAACGCCCGATCTCCCGGTGAGCGGGCACCGTGACGCGATCTCCCGACCACCGGGAGCCGGGGCTGTCAGGGCGGCGCGGGGCTGGGACGGTCGTGGCGACGTGTTCGCGAGCGTAGGAGGTCATCGGTGACGAGGGCGAGTGTCGGCGTGGCGCTTGGTGCGCGGGTGGTGACGCTGCGGGTTGCGGCGGTGGTCGAGGAGACTGCTGAGGCGCGTTCGTTCGTGTTCGAGGTTCCTGAGGATGTGAAGGAGCGGTTCGGGTATCGGCCCGGTCAGTTCCTCACGCTGCGGATACCCGGGGAGCGGCCGGTGGCGCGGTGTTATTCGTTGGCGAGTTCGCCGTTCACGGGGGAACCGCTCAAGGTGACGGTCAAGCGCACCGATGGTGGGTATGGCTCGAACTGGTTGTGCGACAACGTATCCGCGGGCGACAGCATCGACGTGTTGCCGCCGACCGGCACCTTCACGCCGGCGTCCCTCGACGAGGATCTGCTGCTGTGGGCCGGGGGCAGCGGGATCACGCCGGTGTTGTCGATCTTGGTCTCGGCGCTGGTCGGCGGCCGGGGCAAGGTGGTGTTGTTCTACGCCAACCGTGATCGGGAGTCGGTGATCTTCGATCGGGCGCTTGCCGAACTCGTGCGGCGATACCCGGAGCGGCTCACGGTGACCCATTGGCTGCAGTCCGAACGCGGTCTGCCGGATGCCGGTTCGCTGGCCGACTTCGCCGCGCCGTATGCCACCTACCACTCGTACCTGTGCGGTCCCGCCCCGTTCATGGCCGCGGTGACCGAGGCGCTGGCCGATCGTCCACGAGAGCGGGTGACCAGCGAGGTGTTCGTCTCCCTGTCGGGTGACCCGTTTGCCGAGCCGGTACCCGTCGCCTCCGACGACACAGCCGCCGACGTGGACGTGGAGCTCGACGGCACCGTCCACGCACTGCGCTGGCCCCGCGACCGCACGCTCGTCGACGTGATGCTCGCCCGCGGACTCGATGTCCCGTACTCGTGCCGGGAAGGTGAATGCGGGTCGTGTGCCTGCACGGTGCTCGACGGCGAGGTCGAGATGGGCAGGACCGGCGTGCTGGACGACGACGACATCGCCGCCGGCTACATCCTCGCGTGTCAGGCGCGCCCGCGCACCGGCACTGTCCGCATCCGCTTCTGATCCCGGAGGGTGCGCTGTGGCTATTGATACCGCGCGGGAATCGGTCGGGTTCGGATCCGAGCGTGGGCCGGTGCTCGTCTCGCTGATGCTCGCGACCGGGCTCGTCGCCCTCGATTCGACGATCCTGGCCACCGCGGTGCTCGCGATCACCGACAGTCTCGGCGACTTCGCGCTGTTCCCCTGGTTGTTCTCCAGCTACTTGCTCGCCCAAGCCGTCACCGTTCCCGTCTACGGCGCGCTGGCCGACACGTTCGGCCGAAAACCGGTCATGCTGTTCGGGATCGCGGTCTTCGCGCTCGGCTCGCTGCTGTGCGGGCTGGCGAGCAGCATGCTCGCGCTGATCGTGTTCCGCGCGGTGCAAGGGCTAGGTGCGGGCGCGATCCAGCCGACGACCATGGTGATCGCGAGCGATCTCTACACCCTGGCCGAACGTGCCACGATCCAGGGTTATCTCGCCGGGGTGTGGGCGGTGGCATCGGTGACCGGTCCGCTGCTCGGCGGCATCTTCGCCGACTACCTCGGCTGGCGCTGGATCTTCCTGATCAACCTGCCGCTGGCCGTGCTCGCCGGGTGGATGCTGGTGCGCGGCTTCCACGAAACGGTGCCTCGGCGGCAGTCCCGCATCGACTATGCCGGGGCGTTCCTGCTCACCGCCGGTGCGAGTGCGCTGGTCCTCGGCCTGCTCGAAGGTGGTCGCGCCTGGGCGTGGGATTCGCCGACAGGCATCGGCGTGTTCGCCGGAGCCGCACTGCTGCTGACGGTCTTCGCCGTGGTCGAAACCCGTGCCGCACAGCCGATTCTGCCGCTGTGGATCTTCACCCGGCCGGTGGTGCTGGCGAGCACGGTGGCAGCGATGCTCGGTGGTGCGCTGCTGTTCGGGTTCACCACCTATGTGCCGATGTTCAACCAGGGGGTGCTGGGGACCGGCGCGCTGGTTGCCGGGCTCGTCACCGGTGCGCTCACGCTGGGTTGGCCGCTGTCGGCCGCGCAGGCGGGAAAGGTGTACCTGCGCTTCGGTTTCCGGGCCTGTGCGGTGTCGGGCGCTTGTGTCGCGACGATCGGGGCCGCCTCGACCTTGCTCATCGATGAGAACTCGGCGCTGTGGCAGGTGGCCGCATCGTGTTTCGTCGTCGGTGCGGGAATGGGGCTGGTCGCCACGCCCACGCTCATCGCGGCGCAGACCGGCGCCGCCTGGTCGGAGCGGGGTGTGGTCACCTCGGCCGCGCTGTTCGCCCGCTCGCTCGGTAGCGCCGTCGGCGTCGCCGTGTTCGGCGCGATCGTCAATGCTCGGATCGCGGGGACCCCGGCTCCGGAAAAGCTCGCCGGGGCAATACATCTCGTGTTCGTCGCTATCGCCGCGATGACGGTGGTCATGGTCGTTGCCTGCGCATTCATGCCTCGCCGGGCCGACACCGCCCAGCTGTGAGCACAGCTTTCCCAGGATCCGGGAAGACCACCGAATTTCTTTCCGGCCAGCGGGAAGCGGACCGTTCGGCTGCCCTCCTGCCGAGGAGCATGGGCTGCATGATCACCACGACAAGGACGGAGGCAGCATGCTGAGCCCCACCGTGCGCAGCGAGGTCGCGGACGAGTTGGCCCGCGCTGAACAGGATCGGGTGGCCGTGCCGCCGCTGGTCGACCGGTACCCCGGCATCGACGTCGTCGACGCCTACGAGATCCAATTGCTCAACATCCAGCGCAGGCTGCGCGACGGCGCCCAGGTCGTCGGGCACAAGGTCGGGCTGTCGTCCAAGGCGATGCAGCAGATGATGGGCGTCGACGAACCCGACTACGGACACCTGCTCGCCGAGATGGAAGTCTTCGAAGACGTCCCCGTCGACACCGCCCAGTACCTGCTGCCCCGCGTCGAGGTTGAGGTCGGGTTCGTCCTGGGCAAGGACCTGCCCGGCGAGGACTGCACCGAAGCCGACGTGCTGGCCGCGACCGTCGCCTACGCACCCGCGATCGAGTTGATCGACTCACGGATCACCGACTGGAAGATCGGGTTGGCCGACACCATCTCCGACAACGCCTCCTCGGCCGGATTCGTCCTCGGCAAACAACGCGTCGCCCCGGCCGATATCGACATCACCGCCATCGACGCGGTCCTGACCCGCAACGGTGAGGTCGTCGCCGAAGGCCGCAGCGACGCCGTCCTCGGTGACCCGCTGATCGCGGTCGCCTGGCTGGCACGCAAGGTCGCGACCTTCGGAGTGCGCCTCAAAGCCGGTGACATCGTGCTACCCGGCTCCTGCACCCGCGCCATCGACGCCCGCCCCGGCGACGACTTCCACGCCGAATTCACCGGACTCGGTTCGGTCCGTTTGCGTTTCGCCTAGGCCGCGCTACCTCTCCGCCGCTGAGTCGACGCGGCAATCCAGTACTTCGCCGGTTCGCCGGCCCAAACTCGAGGAGGCTTACCGTGGCCAACGGGAAAGTCACAGCCGCGATCGTCGGATCCGGCAATATCAGCACCGATCTGCTCTACAAACTGTTGAGGTCGGAGTCCATCGAACCCCGGTGGATGATCGGGATCGACCCGGCCAGTGAAGGGTTGAAGCGGGCTCGTGGGCTCGGCTTGGAGACCTCGGCCGAGGGTGTCGACTGGTTGCTCGCTCAACCGGAGAAACCCGACCTCGTTTTCGAGGCCACCTCGGCATATGTACATCGCGCCGCCGCACCTCGTTATGCCGAATTGGGTATTCGGGCAGTCGATTTGACTCCGGCTGCGGTCGGGCCGGCCGTTGTGCCACCGGTCAATCTCGCGTCGCTGGTCGATGCGCCGAACGTCAATATGATCACCTGTGGTGGGCAGGCGACGATTCCGATCGTGGCCGCTGTCTCGCGAATCGTTCCGGTGCCCTATGCCGAAATCGTGGCCTCGGTGTCGTCGGTGTCGGCCGGACCCGGAACCCGCGCCAATATCGATGAATTCACCAAGACGACCAGCCGTGGTGTCGAAACCATCGGTGGCGCCCAGCGCGGCAAGGCGATCATCATCCTCAACCCGGCCGAACCGCCGATGATCATGCGCGACACCATTTTCTGCGCGATCCCCGACGACGCCGACCACACCGCGATCACCGACTCGATCCACCGCATGGTCGCCGACATCCAGCAGTACGTACCCGGCTACCGGCTGCTGAACGAACCCCAATTCGACGAACCCTCGGTGATCTCCGGAGGCCTGGCGAAAGTATCGGTGTTCGTGGAAGTCGAAGGCGCGGGCGATTTCCTGCCGCCGTACGCCGGCAATCTCGACATCATGACCGCCGCCGCCACCAAGGTCGGCGAAGTCATGGCCGATCAGGTACTCGCCGCCCGCGTGTGAGCGCGCATCCCTCCGCCCCGGCCTCGTTAGGAATTCCCATGCCGTACTCCGCTGATCTCGACATCCGTATCACCGACACCTGCCTGCGCGACGGGTCACACCACAAACGTCACCAATTCACCACCACCGAGGTCCGCGATATCGTCGCCGCCCTCGATGGTGCCGGTGTTCCCGTCATCGAAGTCACCCACGGCGACGGACTCGGCGGTTCCTCGTTCAACTACGGATTCTCCAAAACCCCCGAACAAGAACTCATCAAAGCCGCCGCCGAAACCGCCGAGCAGGCCAAGATCGCCTTCCTCATGCTGCCCGGCGTCGGCGTCAAGGAAGACATCAAGATCTCCCAAGACAACGGTGCCTCCATCTGCCGCATCGCCACACACTGCACCGAAGCCGACGTCTCGATCCAGCATTTCGGCTACGCCCGCGACCTCGGCCTGGAAACCGTCGGATTTCTCATGATGTCGCACACCCAACCCCCGGAGGCGCTGGCGAAACAAGCCCGCATCATGGCCGATGCCGGCTGCGAATGCGTCTACATCGTCGACTCCGCGGGCGCCCTGGTCCTCGAGCAGGTCTCCGACCGTGTGGCCGCCCTGGTCGCCGAACTCGGCACCGACGCCCGGGTCGGCTTCCACGGCCACGAAAACCTCGACCTCGCTGTCGCCAACAGCATCTACGCCATTCGCGCGGGCGCCACCCAGATCGACGGCAGCGCACGCCGCTTCGGTGCGGGGGCGGGCAATACCCCCGTCGAAGCCCTCGTCGGCGTCTGCGACAAACTCGGGATCAAAACCGGCATCGACTTCTTCGCCATCGCCGACGCCGCCGAAGATGTCGTGCGTCCGGCCATGCCGCAGGAATGCCTCCTGGACCGCCAATCCCTCATGATGGGCTACGCGGGCGTCTACTCCAGCTTCCTCAAACACGCAGAACGCCAAGCCGAACGCTACAACGTCTCCGCCGCCGAAATGCTCGTCCGTGCGGGCGAACGCAAACTCGTCGGCGGCCAGGAAGACCAGCTCATCGACATCGCCCTCGAACTGCAACGCCGAGCCACGGTGTAGCCGCACACGGTCACTACCCGACGGCACTCGAGGTGAGATAGTCCGCGCCGCCGACATATACCGTCCGCCCGTCGGCGTCGTCGGACTCGGCCGCGGTCACGATCGCCGCGGCGAAATCCTCGACAGTCGGCAACGGGCCCGCCGCACGGCGTGACGCGACACTGCTCGCGTCACGCCGTTCCAGCAGCCGGACGATGATCGTGCCGTCGATCATGTCGCCGGACACCACGGTGAAACCAACTCCCCGCGAGCGGAATTCGGGCATCAGCGCGCGCAGGGCATCCTCACCCGCGCGCTTGCTCCGCGCGATCGGTGCGTAACCCGCAGGCACATCGGGCTTCTCGTGAATGAAGTGCGCCTGATGGCTGGTGACGAACACGATGCGTCCGCCCGAGGGCATCAAGGGCAGCATCGCCTTCGCGAGATCCACCTGAGCGTCCCGATTGAGGCGCAGCGCGTAGCCGGGGTCCGCGTCACGCTCGAGACCGCCGGAAGCATTGAGCACCAACACATCCAGCTGACCATGAGAGCGCTGGATTTCGGCCGCCATGGCCGCGACTTCATCGGACTCCGACACATCCGCGCCGATCGCTGAAGCACTCCCGCCGGTCGTCACGATCTCTCCGACGACGGTCTCGGCCCGCTTGCGTTTCTCCCGGAAGTTCACGAGCACGTGCGCACCGATCGCACCGAACTGTCTCGCCGTCTCCGCACCGATTCCGCGCGAAGCCCCGGTCACCAGCACCACCCGCCGCGCCGTCGATTCCACCATCGTGCTCCTTCCGCCCGCATGCTTCTGATTCAGAAGCAACTATCGTGCTTCTGAATCAGAAGTGCAACCGGCGGACGATCTCGACGCCCGGTAAAACCCTGCTCCGCCTGGTGATTCGACCTACGCGGCGACGGTGATCACGATCTTCGCCCTGGCATGTTCGGACTCCATGTAGCTGATGGCTGCGGGCGTCTCGGCGAGTGGGTAGGTCCGGTCGATGGCCGGGCGTACCTGACCCGACTCGATCTGTTCGCGGAGTTCTGTCAGCGACTCGGGACTCTGCTGAGCCAGCGGGCCGCGGATCGACGGTTTCACGAACGGCCGAGCCAGCTGGCCGAGCGCGAGCAAGCCGACAGGACCGAACAAGCTGCCACCGTCGAAGTTTCCGCCGCCGGACAGGACGAGGGTGCCGGTGGGTTCGACCAGGCGAAGGAGTTCGCGTAGCCCCCGCGTGCCCGCCAGGTCGAGAACGGTGTCGTAGCGGCCGGTTACGGTCTCGCGGGTGTAGTCGATGACATGTGCGGCGCCGAGTGCCCGTGCCGCCTCCACATTGCGGGTGCTGCACACCCCGGTGACCTCGGCACCCCTGGCCCGGGCGATCTGGACCGCGAAGGTGCCGACCCCTCCGGAGGCACCGATGATCAACACCCGGTTTCCGGCGTCGACGTGACGCAGGCAGGTCAGGGCGGTGTTGGCGGCCAGTGGCACGGCCGCGGCTTCCTCGAAGCTCAGATTCTTCGGCTTTTGGTCGAGGAGAGCGCGCGGCACCGCGAGGTACTCCGCGAACGCACCGCTGACCGCCTCCCCGAACACCTCGTCGCCCACCGCCACATCGGTGACCCCGTCGCCCACCGCCTCGACTGTCCCCGCGAAATCCCCACCCTGCACCGGATTCGCCGGCCCCTTGCGACGGAACACCGACCGATCCATCCACCGCGCGATCTTCGGATCCCCCCGCATCACATGCCAATCGCGCGCATTCACCGACGCCGCACGAACCCGAACCAGCACCTCCCCCGCCCCCGCTTCCGGGCGCCCGACATCGGCCACCGCCAACATCGCCGACGACCCGTAAACCCGCTGCACGATTGCCTTCACCTCGACAACGCTAGGCGTCACGACCACCCGCACACATCGGGGAACTCCCCGAGGTATTCCGGATTCAGGACCCCGTCCGATCGCCCGAATGCTTCTGATCCAGAACCAGCTATCGTGCTTCTGAATGAGAAGCGCAACCGGCGGTGACGAGACCGCAGAACCCTCCGCGAAGATCGTGGCCGCGATCGACCTGCTCGGACAGCGGTGGATGCTGCGCGTGATCTGGGAACTCGAGCCCGGCCCCCTCGGCTTCCTCGACCTGCGCCGCCGGATGGGCAATTGCTCGTCGAGCATGCTGTCCGACCGCCTCCAGCAACTGCAGTCAGCGGGCCTGACCCGCAAGAACGGACCGCGCGGCGCCTACGAACTCACCACCGAGGGCGCCCTCCTGGCCGAGTCCCTCCAGCATGTCTGGGACTGGGCCGAACAATGGACACCCACCGGCGACGGTAACGGCCGAATCCCCTGGCGTCCCACCCGCTAGGTCATGGGCAGTTGATCACCACGCTGTGGTGGCGGGGTGTTTCCCGAGTGGCGGCCGCCACCACAGCGTGGTGATCGCACGTCCAGGATGTGCCGCGACGACCTGGGACGGATCAGCGCCGTCAGGGGCACCTTCTTGGCGGCTCGGTGAGTGAGCACTTACCATCGGGGGCATGGTTCGTCTTCCGCTCAGTCCCGCCCAGGTCGAAGCCGGGCGTCGGCTGGGTCGGCGGTTGCGGACGGCCCGGGGCGATCGGGAACTCAACGAGGTCGCCGGGCGGGCAGGTATCTCTCCCGAAACCCTGCGCAAGATCGAGTCCGGGCGCATGCCCTCCCCCGCATTCGGCACCATCGTCGGCCTCGCCGAAGCACTCACGATCCCGCTCGCCGAGCTGGCCGAGGTCTACCGCGCCGAGCAGATCGCCGAATCCGCCTGAGCTGTTCCGGTTCGCGCTCGCTGATGGCGAGGCGCTGGAACCCTCGAAATACCGACTACCGGCGATGCATCGATTCTTCGTTGTCGTATCCCAGGGTGACGTCGTGGGTGATCTCGCCGCGGGTGACTGCCACCTGACTCGCCACCGGTGGGTACCCGCGCGCGACGACCGTGTACTCCCCCTCGGGCAGGTCGGGCACGAGGTAGCGGCCTTTGTCGTCGGTGCGGGTGGTGGCAGCCGGGTCGCCGCTGGAATCCAGGACGGTGATCTCGACATCCGCGACCGGGCGGTCGCCGTCGACGCAGGCCGAACCCGTCAGGATCGCCATCGGTTCCAAGTCGATATCGCGGTGCAGTGAGCCGGTTTCGGGCACGGTCAGGGCGACGGCCGTGGGGCGCATATGGTCGGCCACCGCGACCAGGGTGTAGGTGCCGCTGACGACATCACGGCAGACGTAGGTACCGTCCTCGCCGGTGATCGCCGCCCCGACCACCTCCCCCTCGGGATCGGTCAGGGTCACCGTCGCACCCCACAGTGGTTCTCCGCGCCGCGCCGAACGCACCACGCCGGTGAGCTCACCCGCCCCGGTGAGCATCAGGTCGACGTGCTGGGCCCGCTCCCCGATCGACACGCTCACCGCCTCGGGTTGATGCCCAGCGGCGGCCGCGATGAGGACATAGTTGCCCGGTCGTGGTGCCTCGATCATGTAGGCGCCGTCGGCGTCGCCGTTGCCGCGCGCCACCTGGTGACCGTGCTGATCGATCAGCGTGAGCGTCGCCGAGGGAACCGGGCGGGCATCGTCACGGCGCAGCAGACCCGCGATCACCCGGCCCGTCGCGCCCGGCCGCAGTTTGCCCGCCATCTCGTGCGCGTCATAGAGGCTCACGTCCCGTAGCTGGGCACCCTCGTCGGCCTCGTCGGGAACCGGATCCTCTTGCAGCGGAATCTCTTTCATGAACACCAGGACCAGGCAGGCGACGATCGCCAGATCGGCGGCCAGCAGGAACACGGTGTGCATCGAGTCGGTGAAACCCTCGAGGATCGGGATCCGCAGGTGGTCGGGCAGGGCGGCGATGCCGCTGGTGTCGCTCTGCAAAGCCTCGAGCCGGGCGGCGTCGAAACCGGGCGGGAGGGCGCCGCCGAACGCGCCCAGGATGGAACCGGGCAGGCGATCGAACAGCACGGTGAGGAAGACCGCGACGCCGAGGGTGCCGCCGAGCTGCCGGAAGAACGTGGCCGCCGCCGTCGACACACCCATCTCGGTGCGCCCGACCGCGTTCTGCGCGGCGATCACCAGTGTCTGCATGCAGCCGCCCAGCCCGAAACCCATGATCGCGCTGTAGGCAAGCGGCTGCCACAGCGGACCGTCGTAGGTGATGCGGGCGAACAATCCGCAGCCGATGGCCAGGATCAGTGCGCCGAGCACGGGCAGCACCTTGTAGCGTCCGCTGGCCTTGGTGATCAGGCCCGACAGCTGGGCGCCGACCATGATGCCCAGCACCAGTGGCAGCATCAGCAGCCCCGCCTCGGTGGGCGAGAAACCGCGCACCACCTGCAGGTATTGCGGAACCATTGTGATGGCCCCGAACATGGCGACACCGATGAGGAATCCGCCGAGAATGGCGACGCTGAAGGTGGAGTTGCGGAACAACCGCAGCGGAATCAGCGCGGCGTCCTTCATCAGGAACTCGACGATCACGAACACCAGCAGCCCGCCCGCGCAGATGCCGTAGCAGAGCAGCGATTTCGGGGACGTCCAGCCCCACAGCCTGCCCTGCTCGGCGACGATCAGCAGCGGCACCACCCCGACGACGAGCGCCAACGCGCCGAACCAGTCGATCCGGCTGCGCTGCCTGGTATGCCCGACGTTGAGCACCCGCCACACCACCAGGAACGCGAGCAGACCCACCGGCACGTTCACCAGGAAAACCCAGCGCCAGCCCTCGATACCACCGAGGCTCTCGTAATCGGACAGGAACCCGCCGACCACCGGGCCGAGCACCGTCGCGATGCCGAAGACCATGAGGAAATAACCCTGGTAGCGGACCCGTTCGCGGGCGGGCACGATGTCACCGACGATGGTGAACGCCAACGACATCAGCCCGCCGGCACCGAGCCCCTGGAACGCGCGGCACCCGGCCAGTTGGTACATGGTCTGGGCGAAGCAGCAGGCCGCCGAACCGACGACGAACAGCGCGATCGCCACCAGATAGAACGGTTTACGACCGTAGATGTCGGCGAGTTTGCCGTAGAGGGGCGTGGTGACGGTCGCGGTGATGAGGTATGCCGTTGTCGCCCAGGCCTGTTCGTCGAAGCCGTCGAGACTGTTCGCGATCCGCACGATCGCGACGCTGACGATGTTCTGATCGAGTGCGGCCAGGAACACCCCGAGTAGCAGGCCGGACAGAATGGTGAGTGTCTGGCGGTGCGTGAGGCGTGGTTCGGCGACGACGGTATCGGTCATGGAAAAGCCCTGGTTCTGATCGGCTGGCTGGTGGGTGTCGATCATTCGGCCCACACAAGGGCCGACAACCCCGCTGCGAGGAAAACTTTGCGCCGCGGGTGGAACTCTTCATGCGCTGGTGGCCAGAGCTTACCCACGTCGGATTCGCGGCCGTCACCGAGGGATCAAGTTACCGTTCATTTCGCGCCGAAACGGTAGGCGGCGGCTATCAGCTCCGCCAGTCGTGGATCGTGAGCTTCGTCGAGAGAATGCACCACTACCAGGTGATTCCAGCGCGCACGGCCCACCTGTGTCACCCGGTAGACCGGTGCGTGCGCCATTTCCCGGTCGAGCGCGAGCATGATCTGCACGGTGCCTTCGGGATTCTTTCCGGTGACGTTGTAGAGCCACACCCACGCGAACTTCCGTGCGACGGCGAAAACGATCTGCGAGGCCACCGACACCTCGACCGGACCATTGCTCGCGATCAATTCGCGCAGTACTGCGAAGATCTCACGCGAATACGGTTTGCCCGAAAAGTACGCCTCGACCGATTCGCTCATCGCGGTACGGCCGGGGTCGCGGTGGTGAGCCGGTCGGCGAGGGTGGACAGGATCTCCGAACAGCCCGCCGGAATGCGCACGGCGGCCAGGTCGTCGGCGCGGGTGGCGCCGCGGTTCACGATCACCACCGGCACACCGTTTTTCGCGGCGCGGCGGACGAATCGCAGACCGGACATCACGGTCAGTGACGATCCTGCCACCAGCAGCGCCTCGGCGTCGTCGACCAGCGCGAAGGCCGCCGCCACCCGCTCGGCGGGGACGGTTTCGCCGAAGTAGACGATGTCGGGCTTGAGCATGCCGCCGCATCGGGCGCAGTCGAGCATCAGGAAGCGGTCGGTGTCGGTGACGACCGCGTCCGCGTCGGGCGAGACCTCGATACCGCCGCCGTGCGAAACCTCGTCGGCGAAACCGGGATTGGCCGCCTCCAATTGTTCGGCCAGCGTCATGCGGGAGATCACCGCGGCGCAGCGCAGGCAGCACACGCGGGCGTACGTGCCGTGCAGGTCGATGACCCGGCGAGCGCCTGCTTTCGTGTGCAGCAGGTCGACGTTCTGGGTGATCACAGCCGACACCACGCCCGCGTGTTCCAGCCGGGCCAGCGCGCGGTGGCCCGGATTCGGGCGGGCGGCGTCCATCCGCCGCCAGCCGATGTGGTTGCGGGCCCAGTACCGCTGCCGGAAGGCGGCGTCGCCGACGAACTGCTGATAGGTCATCGGATTGCGGGGTGGCGAGTCGGGGCCGCGGTAGTCGGGGATGCCGCTGTCGGTGCTCAAACCCGCCCCGGACACCACCACGACGCGGCGTCCGGCCAGCAGCTCGGCCGCACGCTCCACCAGGTCCCGGGTGGGCTCGCCCATGAAGTCATGGTACGAGTGCGCGGGCGCGGGGCGGCACGCCGGTGGAGTTGCGTGGCGAGCGGGTGCGGCGACATGATGACTCATCTGCCCGGCGATGTCAGAGGAAACTGGTGTCCGACAACGACGAACACGGCCGAAGCGCGCTCAACGGCGCGGTCGACGGGACCATTGTCGCCGTCCGCCGCATGTTCTATGTCCTCGGTGACGAGGTCGACCGCTCCGAGGGCCCGATCGAGTTCACCTTCCACAACGGTGCCACCCTGTTGCTCGATTCCGGGGTGGACGGCTCGGAACTGCGGATCCGGTCGGCGCCGTGGCGTGACCCGTTCGAACCGCTCGTCGACCCGGTCAATATCGAATACGTCGCCGAATCGGGCAAATACACCGCATTCGATGTCACCGACGAGGAACCTTACAGCGCCTTCACCGGCCGCCGCGTCGACGCCGTCTCGGTCGTACCCCTGCCCGACGGCCGCCCCCGCGCCGCGACCCTGTACCTCGGTGAGGCCGTGGTGAAAGCGGAAACGGTGGCCGACGAGGTGATCGTCACCCTGGTTCCCGCATGATGGGCTTCGCCCACCGCATGCGCCGATTGTTCGGCACCGGAACGGATTCCGCGCCGACCGTGTTCGAGACGACGCCGTTGCGGCCGGAGTTCGCCGGCGAGCACCTGCCGGGGAACCGGGTATGGGACGGCACACACGTCGCCTATCTCGACGAGCGAGCGCGCCTGCGGTTCCGGCTCCACGCTCGCGACGGGCTGCTCCACACCGCCGACGGCGCCCTGTTCGACACCACGGCGGCCAGTACCCTGTGGTCACCGGAGGGCGGCCGGGCGATCTTCGTCATGGACGCCGCGGGCACGCTGTACTCCTCGCCCCAGCACCTGCTCGGCCGGTTCCACCATTCGAGTTTCCTGGCCGGTGAACCGGTGGCCGCCGCCGGGGAGATCGTGGCGCGGCAGGGCCGGGTGTTACTGGTGTCGGATCACAGCACCCACTACCGACCCCCGCGACGCTTCACCCGGCAGGTTCCGTTCGCCTTGCGTGCCCAGGGCATCGAAGCCGGCGACCTGCCTCTCGAAATGCGTTCGCAGGAACCGTGATCGGCGGGCTCAGTGCCCCGACGCCAGTTCCGCCATCACCCTGTCGGTGAGCTTGTCGATGACGGCACCGCGGATCTGGTGGCTCTCGTTGGCCAGCGCCGTGGTGGTGCACATCCCGAACGCGCCCTCGGCGTCGTAGAGCACGGCCGCGCCCGCCGCGATCCCGTCGTCGCTGAGGTGGCCTTCCGCCTCGATACCCATCTCGACGCCGATCGGCATGCGCGAGAACGTGATCGAGACATCGGTATTGATGAAGCCGATGCCGTCGGTGCCCCAGTTGGTGACCAGACTGGTCTGCTCGCCCGTCATCGCGGCGTAGCAGAACGGGGAGGACTCCTCACCGGCGACGACCGGGATGTTGCGCACCCACTTGCGTTTACGGGTGTCGTTCTGGTGCTCGGTCATCCGGATCGACCAGCCGTCGGCATGGCCGTCGCTACCGAACAGGTGCAGGCCCTCCTCGATCGCCGCGCGCGCGTCCGGCGGCGGCAGCGGCCGCTCCCGGTCGGGCCGCCACACCGCACCGGGCGGCTGCGCCGAGCGCTTCAGCAGCAACGCGCTACCCCTGGCCACCACCGCGTCGTCCGAGCGCAGGCTGACGGCGACCGCGCGCACGCGTTTGCCGTCACGCACCAGCTCGCTCTCGACGGTCACGGGCACCGCGGGCACCGCGCGGTGCAGGTCGACGGTGAACCGGGCGGGCACGAACTCCTCGGTGCAGTACCGCGCCTCCACCTCCCGCGCCATCAACCCGCACACCGGCGGCCCCGACAGCGTCTTGGGCCCCCACAGGCTCAGCGAGAACCTGGTCGGCTCGAACACCGCGCCCGTGCGGGTGAAGTACGCCGGTGAGGTGGTCATGGCGACCCTTTCCGGCCAGGGTGTTTCCCGGGCTCACCCGCCAAGATTAGAACGCGTTGCAGTTTTACGGCAACCCACTCGCGTTCGCCGTCGATCACGAGACCTGGGTGAGTTCCCCGACCCGAGTTCAGGGTCGGCACCGGATGTCTCCGATACGACGTCGGCCTAGCGTCGACAGCACACCCACGAGGAGAACACCATGCGAAAACTCACTGTCGCACTCACGGCCGCGACCGTCTACGCCGTGCTGGCGACCCTGGTGGTGTGCACCACGATCGCCGAAACGATCTTCCTGTACCCGAACTACTTCCACGACATTCCGGCATCGCTGGAGGTGGGCGAGGCATTCACCGCCGTGGTCTCGGTCGGCGATGTGATGCGCCCGCTGGGGATGTTCCTGACCCTGAGCGCTGTGCTCGCCGTGGCTGCCGGTGTGTGGTCGGGGCGCGCCCGCGGCTGGCTGCTCACGTCGCTGGTGCCGTTCGTCTCGGGGATGTTCCTGCTGTCGATGCTGTACCTGTGGCCGCGCTGGCCGATCCTGTTCGAGGATCGCGCCCTGTACACGGTCGACGAATTGCACCGCACGGTCGCCGAGATCGAGGTCGCGCATGCGGTGCGCATCGCCTGCGGCCTGCTCACCGCGGTCTTGGCCGTCATCGCGGCACTGCGGATCTACCGCGACCGGGTTCTGCTGCAGGCCGCGCAGGCGGACTACTCCAGTTCGCCCTCGGTCTCGAGGTAGATCTGGCGCAGCTTGTCCAGGGTTTCCGGTTCGGGGTGCTCCCAGAGCTTGCGCTCGGCCGCCTCCAGTAGTCGTTCGGCGATGCCGTGCAGCGCCCACGGGTTGGACTGCTCCATGAACTTGCGGTTCACATCGTCGAAAACGTAGCTCTCGGAAAGCTTTTCGTACATCCAGTCGGCGACGACATTGGTTGTGGCGTCGTAGCCGAACAGGTAGTCGACGGTCGCGGCCATCTCGAAGGCACCCTTGTACCCGTGGCGGCGCATCGCCTCGAGCCAGCGCGGATTCACCACGCGCGCACGGAACACGCGGGTAGTTTCCTCCGAGAGCGTGCGGGTACGCACCGCGTCGGGGCGGGTGGAGTCGCCGATGTAGGCCTCGGGGTTCTTTCCCGTGAGCGCGCGGACCGTGGCGACCATGCCGCCGTGGTACTGGAAGTAGTCGTCGGAGTCGGCGATGTCGTGCTCGCGGGTGTCGGTGTTCTTGGCCGCCACCGCGATTCGCTTGTAAGCGGTGCGCATGTCGTCGGCGGCGGGGGCGCCGTCGAGGTCGCGGCCGTAGGCGTAGCCGCCCCAGGTGGTGTACACCTGCGCGAGGTCGTCGTCGGTGCGCCAGCTCTTGGAATCGATGAGCTGCAGCAGGCCCGCGCCGTAGGTGCCCGGCTTGGAACCGAAGATGCGGGTGGTGGCGCGGCGGGCGTCGCCGTGCTCGGCCAGGTCCGCGTCGGCGTGGGCGCGAACGTAGTTCGCCTCGGCCGGTTCGTCGAGGGCGGCGACGAGGCGGACGGCGTCGTCGAGCAGGGCGAGCACGTGCGGGAAGGCGTCGCGGAAGAAGCCGGAGATGCGCACCGTGACGTCGATGCGCGGGCGGCCGAGTTCGTCCAGGGAGATCACCTCGAGGGAGGTGACGCGGCGGCTCGCCTCGTCCCACACCGGCCGCACGCCGAGCAGCGCGAAGACCTCGGCGATGTCGTCGCCGGAGGTGCGCATGGCCGAGGTGCCCCACACCGACAGGCCGACCGACTTCGGGTACTCGCCGTGATCGGCCAGGTAGCGGGCGAGCAGGGACTCGGCCATGGCCTGACCCGTCTCCCACGCCAGTCGCGACGGGACGGCCTTCGGATCGACGGAGTAGAAATTGCGGCCGGTCGGCAACACATTGATGAGACCGCGCAGGGGTGAACCACTCGGTCCCGCGGGGATGAAACCACCGTTGAGGGCGTGCAGGACCCGGGCGATCTCGATGCCGGTCTCGCGGAGGCGCGGCACGACCTCGGTCGCGGCGAACCGCAACACGGTCTTCACCGCCGCGAGACGCCCGCTCACCGCGACGCCGCCCGCCGACTCGGGCGCGGACGAATCATCCACTCCCCCAGCGAGAATCGCGGTGGCGTAGTCGTCGACCAGCGCGTCCACGGCATCCACGGACCAGTCCGTCGCTTGCAAGGCTGCGAGCAGCTCACGGGCGCGGGCTTCCACTACATCCACGCGGGTGCGGGCTTCGTCACCGGCTTCGCTGAGCCCCAGCGCTTCTCGCAGGCCGGGCACGTTCTGTTCGCCGCCCCACAGCTGGCGGGCGCGCAGCATGGCCAGCACCAGGTCGAGTTCCATCTCGCCCTCGGGGGCCTGGCCGAGGATGTGCAGGCCGTCGCGAATCTGCACGTCCTTGATCTCGCAGAGCCAGCCGTCGACGTGCAGGAGCATGTCGTCGAAAACGTCCTCGTCGGGGCGTTCGGCCAGGCCGAGGTCGTGGTCCATCTTGGCCGCGCGCATCAGGGTCCAGATCTGCTGGCGGATGGCGGGCAGTTTGGCCGGGTCGAGGGCGGAGATGTTGGCGTGTTCGTCGAGCAGTTGTTCCAGGCGCGAGATGTCGCCGTAGGTTTCGGCGCGGGCCATGGGCGGGATGAGGTGGTCGACGAGGGTGGCGTGGGCGCGGCGCTTGGCCTGGGTGCCCTCACCGGGGTCGTTCACCAGGAACGGGTAGATCAGTGGCAGATCACCCAGGGCTGCGTCGGTGCCACAGGACGCGGACATGCCGAGGGTCTTGCCCGGCAACCATTCCAGGTTGCCGTGCTTGCCGAGGTGCACCATCGCGTCGGCACCGAAACCGTCGGCCGACGACAGCCACCGGTAGGCCGCCAGGTAGTGGTGGCTCGGGGGCAGATCGGGGTCGTGGTAGATGGCGACCGGGTTCTCGCCGAAGCCACGAGGCGGCTGGACCATCAGCACCACATTGCCGAAACGCAGTGCGGCGATGACGATCTCGCCCTTCGGGTCGGCCGACCGGTCCACATACAGTTCGCCGGGCGGCGGGCCCCATGCCTCGACCACGGCTTCGCGCAGGTCGGCGGGCAGCGACTCGAACCAGCGGGTGTAGACGGTGGCGCCGATGCGGATCGGATTGCCCTCGAGCTGTTCGGCGCTGAGCCAGTCCGGATCCTGGCCGCCCGCCGCGATCAGGGCGTGGATCAGGGCGTCACCGTCGCCCTCGGCGAGGCCGGGAATCTCGTCGATGTCACCGAGGTCGTAACCGGCCGAACGCATTTCGGTGAGCAGGCGGATGGCGCTCGCCGGGGTGTCGAGGCCGACGGCGTTGCCGATGCGGGCGTGCTTGGTCGGGTAGGCCGACAGCATGAGCGCGATCCGCTTGTCGCCGTTGGGAATATGACGCAGGCGCGCGTGACGCACCGCGATCCCGGCGACGCGGGCGGCGCGTTCGGGATCGGGGACGTAGGTGGACAGACCGTCCTCGTCGAACTCCTTGAACGAGAACGGCACCGTGATGATGCGCCCGTCGAACTCCGGGACTGCCACCTGGGTGGCGACATCGAGTGGGGACAGGCCGTCGTCGTTGGCCTCCCACTGGGCGCGCGGGCTGGTCAGGCACAGTCCCTGCAGGATCGGCACGTCGAGGGCGGCCAGCGCGGCCACGTCCCAGGCCTCGTCGTCACCACCGGCCGACGCGGTGGCGGGCTTGCTGCCGCCCGCGGCGAGCACGGTGACCACCAGGGCGTCGGCCCTGCCGAGGAGGGTGAGCAGTTCCGGTTCGGCGGTCCGCAGCGACGCCGCGTAGACGGGCAGGGCGCGGGCGCCCTTGGCTTCGATGGCGGTGCACAGGGCGTCGACGTAGCCGGTGTTGCCCGCCAGGTGCTGGGCGCGGTAGTAGACGACGGCGACCGTGGGGGCGTGGGGTTCCAGGATGCGTGCCGAGCGTTCGAGCTCCCCCCAGGTGGGCAGCTGGACCGGCGGTTCGAATCCGTGACCGGTGAGCAACACTGTGTCGGACAGGAAATTGTAGAGCTGACGCAGGTTGTCGGCGCCGCCCGCGGCGAGATAATTGTGGGCGTCGGCGGCGACACCGACCGGTACGGTGGAACATTCCATCAGTTCCGCGTCGGGTGCGATCTCGCCGCCGAGGGCGACCATCGGAATACCGCTGGCCCGCACCGCGTCCAGGCCCTCTTCCCAGGCACGCTTGCCGCCGAGGATGCGCACGATCACCAGGTCGACGCCGTCGAGCAGCTGCCCGAGATCCTCGACCA
Source organism: Nocardia rosealba (assembly GCF_020216065.1). GTDB lineage: Bacteria > Actinomycetota > Actinomycetes > Mycobacteriales > Mycobacteriaceae > Nocardia > Nocardia rosealba. The sequence continues at coordinate 139,339 of NZ_JAIWNA010000010.1, read as the reverse complement.
GCAGCCGGGCCGGGTTGCCCCACCGGTACTCGGCGCCGCTCGCCCGGGCGCTCAGCAGGTCGGTGTCGGAGGTGGACAGCAGCAGGATCACAGGGTGAGACCTTCCTCGGGTTGACGCGCCCATCGGGTTGCGGTGCTCGCCGGAGAGGGTCTGGCTGTTCACAGTGGCGCGACCGCACCGGATTTCCACCGGTTTCCTCGACGCCCGCCGAGCAAGTCGATGGTACTGGCCCGGACGCGCCCGCAACTTTCCAGCCCGCGTCCGGGGGTCGCTCAGGCGGCTTCGGCGCGGTCCGCGAGTTTGAGCCAGACCACGCCCGCGATCACCACGGCGAGCCAGAACGCTTTGAGCGGGGTGAGCGTTTCCTCGAAGAACACCGGTCCGAGCAGAGCGGCGCCGACCGCCCCGATACCCGCCCAGACGGCGTAGCCGATCCCCACGTCGATCGTTTTCAGCGCGACGCTGAGGGCGAAGAGGGTGAGGAGGAAGAAGACGATCGCCACCAGCGACCAGGTGAGCACGGTGAAACCGTGGCTGCCGCCGACGGCGAGGGCATAGCCGACTTCGAAGGCGCCTGCGAGCAGCAGGACGAGCCAGGCGGTGGCGGGAGTGCGGTTGATCATTGTTCGGCCTTTCGGTGAGAAATGGATGCGGACGAGGTTGCTCAGGCGCCACTGCTGAGCTGCAGGCCGACGACACCGCCGATGACGATCACGATGCCGATCGCCTTTCGCCAGTCGACTCGTTGGCCGAAGAGCACCGCTCCGAGGACAACGATCCCGACGCCGGCCAGGGAGGTCCAGATCGCGTATCCGGCGCCGATGTCGAAGGTGAGCAGCGCCAGGCTCAGGAAGTAGGTCGCGATTGCGCCGCTGGCCAGCGTGGCGACGGTCCATCGAATGTCGGTGAAACCCTTCGCTTTTCCGGCCGCCAGGGCGACGGCGATCTCGAAGACGACGGCGATGGCGAGGTAGAGCCAGTTCACGATATTGCCCTTCTATGGTTGTACATACATATATATGCCGAGCGGAAGACCCTCCCGGCATGCCAGGTCAGGTCAGGAGCGTTCGCGTCCCGCTCGACGCGCGAGCAGCGCACCGAACATCGGCGACAGCTCTTCGGCGTCGTCGAGCAGACGTTCCAGCTGGAGTTGGAAGGGTTCGCGCGCGTCCCTGACGAGCGCCTCCCCCTCCTCGGTGATCACGGCGTACACACCGCGTCCGTCCTCCGAACACAAGTCCCGCCGCGTGAACCCTCTTGCCTCGAGCCGCCCCAGCAATCGGGTCACCGAACTCTGATTCAATCCGATCCGATGGGCCAGCTCGCTGACCCGGATCTCCTTGTCCGGTGCGGCGGCGAGCTGCCGGAGCGCGTGGTACTCGGTGAGCCCGATGCCGTGGTGCAGCGTGAGCCATTTACCGAGGCCCGAGTCGACGGTCGCGACGAGAGCGGAAGCACGAAACCAGTCGTCGACCGGGTCGGCTCCCTGTTCCGTAAGTCCATGCTTGTGCATGCACTTAACCTAGCAGTGAACCTGCCGGGCCACAACCCGGCAGGTCGAGCGATCAAGGGGCCGGTTCGCAAGGCATGGCGAGGGTGCGGAGGTCGCCGTCGTCGGCGGAGCGGATGTGGGCGGGGAGGTCGGGAGCCGACAGGTCGAGCATGATGTCGGGACCGATCGCGCCCGCGATCGCCGGGTAGAGGGTGGTCACGGCGAAGTGGATGGTCATCGGGGGGCCGGAGACCGTTGCACGCAGCTCGGTATGTGGGTTCTGCTGCGGCGTGCTGTGCTGGGTCGACGCGTCCCGGCTCGGTACCGAGATCGTGACCGTGTCCGGGGAACCGAATCGCAGAGTCACGATCGGAGAGTCCGCGCGTTCCAGCGTTTCCAGGAGGTGCGCGCGGTCGAGGACAGCTCTGGTCGTGGTCGAGGGCAGGGCTGCCAGCATGCGGCGGTAGTCGGGGAATTCCTCGGGCGAGCGGCGGCAGCGCCGGCTCGCCGCTGAATCCTCGGTGGCAGTGCGGAATTCGATGGAATCGGGCGTGGGACGCAAGACCACGCTGTGTCGACGGCGCAGCCAGGAGGTGGTGGCACGCAGTTCGGCGGCATCGATGGTCGCGGACCACTCCGCCGTCACCGAGGACATCGGGCGCAGGGTTCGCGAGGCCAACCGGTAGCGGTCGGTGGCGGTGAGGATCAGTTCGTCGGGCCGGGCTTCGAACAGGATGGTGTCGAGCACGGGCAGGGCCGGATCGGTGAGGGTCGCCGTGGAGACCTGGTCGATGGCTGCCGCGAGCGCCGGTCCGCCGATGCGCACGGCCTGATCGGGTTCGGTCCCGGGCGCCGCACCGTGGCCGCTTCGGTCCGGCAACGATCGGGGGTCCACGCCGAGCGCGCGGTAAGCGGCAGCGGCTGCCGCGTCGAACTCCCTGCGGCGGCAGTGCATTTCGGCGAGGTGCGCGTCGAGGAGGTCGGCGGCCCTGGCGGCGTCGGATTCGGCGAGCACCGCCGCGACCGTCGGCAACGGCATGTCGACGGCGCGCAGGTGGCGGATCAGGCAGGCGGGGCCGGCCTGGTCGGCGGTGTAGTAGCGGTAGCCGGTGTCCTCGTCCACCAGGGCGGGAACGAGGACTGCGGCGTCGGCGTAGAAGCGCAGGGCGCTGGCGTTCAGGCCGCAGGTGCGGGCGAACGCTCCGATGGTGATCAGTTCGGTGTCAGGCACCGGCTCATGATCGGGGTTGCAGCGACTCGAAGGTCAAGACGAACCGTTGCGCGTGCCCGCGGCGACCATCTCGGGCGAACCCGTGCCCAGGTGGCGGTAGACGTTGGCGATGACCAACTGGCCGAGGGCGTTGTTGCCGTAGCCGCCGATCACCGCGCCGATCCCTGCGGGGATGAGGGTGCCGAACAGCAGCAGCCCGCGTTTGACCAGGTAGTTGACGATGAACCGTTTGGCAGGCCCGTCGGGCATGCTCGACAGACCCGGGATGTGGTCGGTGACGACACCGAGCCACTGCCCCTTCGTATGACCTGCCGTCTGTTCGAGGACCTTCGTGCCCGACTCGCCGAGCACCACCTTCGACACCAGCCGCTGCTGGCGCGGATCCTCGGGCGCGATGCCGTACGCCGCGGCGGCGCCCACCGAGAACACCGAGGACGCCTCCACGAAGACCGCGGTGTCCACACCGGTGGCAGCCAGGCCGATCAAGGTGCCGATGCCGGGTACGGCGGCGGTGAGCCCCACCGTCACGCCGCTGGCCGTGACGACAACGAGGTACTGGCGCGACAGCCGCTGCACGAGTTCCACCGGTGAATCGTCGGGGTGCCTGCTCCCCAGCCAGTCGACATAACGCTGCACCACCGGTGCTTGCGCATGGGCGACCTTGTCGAGCGCGGGAACTACACGCTTGTCCACGAATTCACGCAGCATGCGGTTGACCTCTCCTGTCGGCACTGCTCCGGCGGCGATCCGCCACTCACACTAGGCGGATACCGTTTCCTTCCGGTGCGCAAACACGAGCACGTCGCGAGGGACCACCGATGAGTTCGGCGGCGACGTCCCGTCTCTTCCTCTGAAACAGCAGCTCACCGCAGAAGGATGTCGCCCATGTCGAACAACTCGCAGAGCACCGGCCGCAGAGTCGTGGCGGAGGTCACCGTATAGCTGGACGGATACAGCGGCACCGGTCCCGACGACGATATGAGCTGGTGCATGGACTACATCACCAGCCCGCAGACCGAGATCTACTACGAGGGGATCTGGCGCGGCGCCGACACCGTCGTCCTCGGACGCACCAACTGGGAAGGGTTCACCGCGGTCTGGCCGGGCATCACCGCCGACCCCGCCAGCTCCGCCCGCACCCGTGAGCTGGGCGAATGGCTCGCGAAGGTCGAGAAGGTCGTCTTCACCACCACCCTCGACCAGTCCGACCTGGACAAGGCCGCGTGGTCCAACGCAAGAATCGGTCGCGACCCGGAAGCCGACATGCGCGCGCTCAAAGCGGCCCCCGGACGCGACATCCTGATCACCAACAGCGCCAGCATCATTCAGTGTCTACTGCGCGCCGACCTGGTCGACGACCTCTACCTCACCATCGTCCCCACCACCCTCGGCGGCGGCCTGCGCCTGCTCCCCGACAACTACGCGTCGACCTGGCGCCTCGCCGCCGCGACCACCCTCCCCGACTCGGGCGCCGTGTCGGTGCACTACACCCGGCCCTGACGCCGGATCGCTCCCGGCGGTGGTCGTAGGCTGGGGAATCATGACCAGGAGCGCTCCCGATTCTTGCCCAGGGGTTCTGCGGCTGCACGAGGCCGCGGACGGGCCGTTGGCGCGGATCCGGGTGCCCGGCGGACGACTGGAATCCGGGCAGGTGCAGGTACTCGCGGAGGCCGCGCGCGACCTGGGCAACGGGAGCCTCGAGCTGACCTCCCGCGGCAATGTGCAGTTGCGCCGGGTACGGGACGCGAACGAACTGGCCGCCCGGCTGGCCACAGCGGGCCTGCTGCCGAGCCGCACGCACGAGCGAGTCCGCAATATCGTCGCCTCACCGTTGTCCGGGCGGGTGGGTGGATTTGCCGATGTACACGGGCTGGCCACCGACCTGGATGTGGGCTTGCAGGCCGATGCCGCGCTGGCGGACCTGCCCGGCCGGGTTCTGTTCACCCTTGACAACGGTCGCGGTGACGTGAGCACTCTGCGCGGCGATATCGGGATCCAGGCCGTCGGCGACGAGTTCGCGTTGCTGCTCGCCGGGACCGACACCGGCATCCGCGTCACTCCCGACGAGGCCGTCACGGTCATGCTCGACGCCGCCCGCGGATTCCTCGACCTGCGTGCGGAATCCGGGCAGTGGCGGTTGCACGAGATCCCCGGCGGTGTCGAGAAGGTCACCGAGACCCTGGACCGCTCCCCCGCCGGTACGCGCCTGGAACTCGGTGCGACACATGACATTCCGATCGGCTGGCTCGAACAGGACAACGGCCTGATCGCCCTCGGCGCGGGTGTTCCGCTCGGCACACTGCCCGCGCGGGTCGCCGAATTCCTGGCCGCCGTCGAACGCCCCGTGTTCCTCACGCCGTGGCGCAGTGTGGTGCTACCCGACCTGGAGGAGGGCCCCGCGGAAACGGTGGTGCGGGTGCTGGCGCCGATGGGCTTGATCTTCGACGCCGGCTCCCCGTGGTTGCAGGTGAGCGCCTGCGCGGGCCGCCCCGGCTGCGCCAAGTCCCACACCGACGTCCGCACCGACCTCACCGAAGCCATCGAAACCGGGCGCGTGCTCGGCGACGAACCATCCGGCCCGACCGAGGGGCTTCCCGCGACAGTCGAGCCTGGCCGCGATGCCGAGCGCACCCTTCCCGCCGACGCGACGGACCGTGCCGAGTCCGGCCTCGATGCCGCCGACGTGGTGGCGACCGGCCGTCAACACTGGTCCGGCTGCGAACGCCGCTGTGGCCGCCCGACCGGACCTGTCACCGATGTCGTCGCAACCGAAGGCGGGTACCGGATCAACAGACCGGACTAGGTCAGGTCGGCGTTGCCCTCGATCACCTTCAGCAGGTAGTGGAACTTGCTGATCCGCCAGCCTGCGGCGGTGCGGCGGGCGGCCAGGGCGTAGCTGCCGATGAAAGTGCGGGTCTTGCCGTTGGCGGCGGAGTTGTTCACGTGGACGGCGATGGAGTCGGCGTGGGCGGTGGCCTCGTCGCCGTGGATGTCGATGAGGTGGTTGCCCGACTGGTGGTGGACGGCGTCGAGGGAGTCCAGGCCCGCCTTCCAGTCGGCGGCGATGTCTTTGGCCGGCCGGATCGAGACACCGCCGCCGAAGCCACCGTCGAAGTCGACCTCGTCGGTGAAGACCTCGGTGACCAGATCGTCCCAGCGCTTCTGATCGCAGTACACGAACATCCGGGTGATCGTCTCGGTGATCGCCAGAGTGTCTGCGAGAGTGTTCGATTCGGTCATGCAGGCGAGCTTAGAACGCGGTCCGCGCAGGTGCATCCCGCACGAAAACCGCTCGACTCCGTGATCGGGACGGCCCTACGCTGACCTCCTCGAAACGAGGGGGTTCCCATGTCCACACTGCGAGTAACGGCCGAGCGGCTCGTCGTCGTCCCACACCCGAACGCCGACCGGCTGGAGCTGGCCCAGGTCGGGCTGTACCGGGCCGTCGTTGCCAAGGGACAGTTCGTCACCGGCGACCACGCCGTCTACATCCCGGAACAGGCGGTCGTTCCGGACCCGCTGATCGTCGAGCTGGGTCTCACCGGCAAATTGGCCGGGGCGCAACGCAATCGGGTGAAGGCGGTGCGGTTGCGCGGTGAGGTGTCCCAGGGCATCGTCTGCACGCCGCGCGCGCTGTCGGGCACGGATCTCGCGGCGGCGGCCGAGGCGCGCACCGACTTCGCCGCCGAGCTCGGCGTGACCAAATGGGTGCCGCCGGTGCCGGTTTCGATGTCGGGACAAGTGGAACCCGCACCGGACCTGCTGCGCTGGATCGATGTGGAGAACATCAAGCGGTTCCCCGATATCTTCACCGAGGGCGAGCCGGTGGTGGCGACGGAGAAGATCCACGGCACCGCTTTTCTGCTCACCCATCTGCGTGCCGAGGATCGGGTCCTGGTGTCGTCCAAGGGCATCGGTGGCCGGTCGCAGGCACTGATCCGCACCGAGGGCAACCTGTACTGGCGGGCGGTGCACAGCCATCGGCTCGACGAGGCCGCCCGCAAGCTCGCCCATGCCCTCGACGCCGACCGGGTCGGACTCTTCGGTGAGGTGTTCGGGGCCGGGGTGCAGGACCTGCACTACGGTGCGTCGGCCGCGCAGGACGACACGCTCGGTTTCGCCCTGTTCGACCTCGCGGTCGAGCAGGCGGGGGCGCCGGTGCGCTGGCTCGACCACCACGAGATCGGCTCGCTGCTCGGCGAACTCGGCCTCGAGATACCGCGCGTACCGGTCCTGTACGAAGGCCCCTACGACGCGGAGTTGTTGCTGAAGCTGGCCGAGGGCACCGAGACCGTCAGCGGGACGGGCGGCAATATCCGCGAGGGGCTGGTAGTTCGTGCCGCGAGCGAGCGGTACTCGCCCGTGCTCGGCGGCCGTGCCATCGGCAAGATCGTCTCCGACGCGTACCTGCTGCGCGATGGCGGCACCGAGTTCGAATGACCGGGTCGGCCGGGAACCCAGCCTCCCCGGCCGGCTCAGGGTCGGGGTTCGCGGGGTGTGTGCAGTTCGAGGACGCAGCACTTCACGCCGCCACCACCTTTGCGCAGCTCGGACATGTCGACCGGGACCGGTTCGAAACCCCGCTCGCGCAGGGCGGCGATCAGCCCGGTCGCGCCCGGGTCGAGGAAGACGTGGCGGCCGTCGCTCACCCCGTTGAGGCCGAAGGACATGGCATCGGCCTCGGTGGCCAGGATCGCATCCGGGTAATGGACGGCCAGGGCCTCGCGGGCCTGCGGACTGAAGGCCCCTGGGTAATAGGCGATGGTGGTCTCGTCGAGGCACGTCAGCGCGGTGTCGAGGTGATAGAAGCGCGGATCGATCAGCTCGAGCGACAGCACGGGCAGGCCGAAGAACCGTTCGGCCTCGGCGTGGGCGGCCGCCGTGCAGCGGAATCCCGTGCCGGCCAGGATCCGATCGCCCGCGAACGCGAAATCGCCCTCCCCCTCGTTGGTTTCGGCCGCCACCGCCAGCTCGCGTAGCTCCCGCGCCGCGAACCAGCGGTGAAACGCCGGGCCCTCCGGTTGCCGCTCGGGATGGGCGAAGCGGGCCGACAACGCACGCCCGCCGATCACGATCGCACTGTTGGCGGCGAACACCATGTCGGGCAGGCCCGGCTCACCCGGCACGGTCTCCACCGAATGTCCGTGCTGTTCGAGCAGTGCGCGCAGGATCTCCCACTGCGACAGCGCCCGCGCGCGGTCCACCGGCGCTGCCGGATCCATCCACGGATTGATCGCGTAGGTGACCTCGAAATGGTCGGGTCGGCACATCACGAAGCGGCGCGGGGTGGCCATCCGCGCCGGAGTCGAGGAGGGAAGGGGAAGGACGGCGGTCATCAGGACTCCCGGTGGCTGCGCGGCGCGAATCGACGTCTCGACGGTAAATGTCGCCACGTTGCGCGGGGAACACCGATCCATTGCGCGTATCGATGGGAAAATGGTGATCCATTGCGTGAGAGGATCCCCATGGACGACATCGACCGCCGCATTCTCGCCGCCCTGCTGAAGAACGCACGTGCCACCTTCGGCGAGATCGGCTCGATCGTCGGATTGTCGGCGCCCGCGGTGAAGCGGCGGGTGGACAAGATGGTGGCGGGTGGGCAGATCACCGGATTCACCGCCCTGGTCAATCCGGTCGCCCTCGGCTGGACCACCGAGGCGTACGTGGAGGTGTACTACCGCGACAACATCTCCCCCGCCGAACTGCGCCGGACACTGGAACCGATCCCGCAGGTCGTCGGAGTGTGCACCATCGCGGGCGAAGCCGACGCGCTGGTGCACGTGATGGCCACCGACATGGCCGAGATCGAGGTGACCGTGGAGCGGATCAGGGAGAACGCGCGCGTCGGGCGCACCAGGAGTTCGCTGGTGATGTCGCGCATCCTCGAGCGCCCGCGCACCTGAGCCGACCGCGCCGAACACCACGTCGCGGCCAGGTTCTAGGGTTGTGCGCATGTCCGACGTGCGCACCAGCTACCTCACCGACGGGGCCGAGATCTATCGGCGCTCGTTCGCGACCATCCGCGCCGAAGCCGACCTCGCCGGTTTTCCCGCCGATGTCGAGCGCGTGGTGGTGCGGATGATCCACGGGTGCGGACAGGTCGACCTGGCGGGCGACATCGCCTACACCCCCGGTGTGGTCGCGGCCGCGCGCGCCGCGTTGCGGGCGGGCAAACCGATCATCTGCGACGCCAATATGGTCGCCTCGGGTGTCACCCGTAAGCGGCTGCCCGCCGACAACCCGGTGCTGTGCAACCTCACCGATCCGCGCGTGCCCGAGCTGGCCGCGAGCATGGGCAACACCCGTTCGGTCGCCGCGCTCGACCTGCTGCGCGCCGAACTCGACGGCGCGGTGGTCGCCATCGGCAACGCCCCGACCGCGCTGTTCCACCTGCTCGACATGCTCGACGCAGGCGCACCGCGACCCGCCGCGATCATCGGCATCCCCGTCGGTTTCATCGGCGCGGCCGAATCCAAGCAGGCGCTGATCGACTTCGGTGGCGTCGAATATCTGACCGTGCGCGGCAGGCGGGGCGGCAGCGCCATCACCGCGTCGGCGCTGAACGCGATTGCGAGCGAACAGGAATGAGCGGCACACTCTGGGGCATCGGCCTCGGCCCCGGCGATCCCGAACTGGTGACGGTGAAAGCGGCCCGGCTCATCGGCGCCGCCGACGTGGTGGCCTTCCACAGCGCCAGGCACGGGCGCAGCATCTCCCGGGGCATCGCCGAGCCGTACATGCGTCCGGGTCAGATCGAAGAGCACCTCGTCTACCCCGTGACCACCGAGACCACCGACCACCCCGGCGGGTACCAGGGCGCGATCGACGAATTCTACGAGCAGGCCGCGACCCGGCTGGCCGCCCACCTCGCCGCCGGACGCGATGTCGCCCTGCTCGCGGCCGGTGACCCGCTGTTCTACTCCTCGTACATGCACATGCACCGCCGCCTGGCCGACCGGTTCAACGCCGAGATCGTCCCCGGCATCACCTCGGTGAGCGCGGCCTCGGCGGCACTCGGCACGCCCCTGGTGGAAGGCGAGCAGGTTCTCACGGTGCTGCCCGGCACCATGCCCGTCGACGAACTCACCGAGCGGCTGCGCGAGACCGACGCCGCCGCGATCATGAAGCTGGGCCGCACCTTCCCCGGTGTGCGCCGGGCGCTCGCCGACGCCGGTCGCCTCGACGACGCCTACTACGTCGAACGCGCGAGCAGCACCCGCCAGCGGGTACTCGCGGCCGCCGATGTCGACGAGGCCGATGTGCCCTACTTCTCGATCACGCTGGTTCCCGGACCCACCCCGACCACCGGGGTCGCGGCCCTCGTCGGCGGACAGCACCGCGGGGCACCGACGAACACGTCGGAGCCGACGACCAGCAATGCTGCGGACGGTGAATCGGCAGGTGCCGCAGGCGAAGTCGTGGTCGTCGGCCTCGGGCCCGGCGCTGCGGACTGGACCACCCCGGAGGTCACTGCCGCCTTGGACGAGGCGACCGATCTCGTCGGCTACACCACCTACATCAACCGTGTCCCCGAGCGGGCCGGCCAGCGCAGGCACGCCAGCGACAACAAGGTCGAGTCGGAGCGCGCCGCGATGGCACTCGATCTGGCCAAGCGCGGTGCGCGGGTTGCCGTGGTGTCCTCCGGTGATCCGGGGGTGTTCGCGATGGCCTCGGCGGTGCTCGAGGTATCGGCCGAACCGCAGTTCAAGGATGTGCCGGTGCGGGTGTTGCCGGGGCTGACGGCGGCCAACGCGGTGGCGAGCCGGGTGGGCGCGCCGCTGGGCCACGACTACGCGATGATCTCGCTCTCCGATCGGCTCAAGCCGTGGGAGGTTGTGGCGCAACGGCTTTCGGCTGTCGCGGCGGCGGATATGGCGATCGCGATCTACAACCCGGCCTCCTCGCAGAGACGCTGGCAAGTGGGCGCGATGCGCGAGATCCTGCTGACCCACCGCGACCCGGAGACGCCGGTGGTGCTCGGTCGCGATGTCGGTGGCCCGACGGAATCGGTGCGGGTGGTGACCCTCGCCGACCTGAACCCCGACGAGGTCGACATGCGCACGCTGCTCATCATCGGCGCCTCCACCACGACGGCCTTCGACACGCCCGAGGGGACCCGCGTTTTCACGGCGCGCCGCTACGAGAACGCCTAGACCCACGACACGCCGCGACACGGGCAACCTTGGCGCGACCCCCACACTGGCCTAACATTCCACATAGGAATGTAGTTCGAAGGGAGTTGACCGTTGACCGACACCGCGACCCGCCGCCGCCCACTGAACTCCACCGCGGCTTCGCTGCTGGGGTTCCTGCACGAGGGTCCGATGTCGGGCTGGGACCTGGCGACTCTCGCCCAGCAACGCATCGGCGACTTCTGGACCATCACCCAGAGCCAGGTCTACCGCGAACTCGCCACGATGGACACCGCGGGCCTGGTGACCAAGGGTGAACGAGGTGCGCGAGAGCGCATTCCCTACCGGATCACCGACACCGGGCGGGAGGCGTTCGCCGAATGGATCGCCCGCGATCCCGGTGCCGAGACGATCCGGGTGCCGTTGCTGCTCACACTGTCGTTCGGCGAGCATCTCGATCCCACGCACCGCGACCGGATCATCACCGCCAACCGCAACATCCACCAGGACCGGCTCGACCGCTATCTCGACGAGGACGCGACCGCTCTGGCGCCACATCAGCGCGCCACTCTCGAATTCGGGATCGCCTACGAGCGCGCGGTGCTGCAGTGGTTCGACCAGCTGCCCGCCGTCTTTGCCGGGCAACCGCCGCGCTGAGCTCAGGAAACGCTGTGCGCGGTCGCGAGCCGCAACCAGTCGAGGGCGGCGCCGACCTCGTCGACGACGTTCGCGCCCGCGGGCAGGGGTGGGCGTTCGATCATGACGACCGGCACGCCGGCCGTGCGCGCCGCGGCGATCTTCGCCTCGGTCTGCGCACCGCCACTGTTCTTGGTGACCAGGACGTCGATGCGATGACGCGACATCAGCACCAGTTCCTCGTCGAAGGTGAACGGCCCACGCGCGAGCAGCAATTCGTAGCGCGGTGGCAGCGGGGCGGTCGGCGCGTCGATCGATCGGATGACGAAACGCTGCCTGCGACAGCCCTCGAAGGCGCCGACACCTTGGCGGCCGATGGTGAGCAGCACATTCTCGCCCCGGTCGGCCAGGGCGGAGGCTGCCCCGGCGAGATCGGGTACCCGCGTCCACAAGTCGCCCCGGCGCGGCACCCATTCGGGGCGGCGCAGGTGCAGCGCGGGCAAGCCGAGGTCGGCGGCCGCGGTCGCCGCATGGGTACTGACCTGGGCCGCGAAGGGGTGGGTGGCATCCACGACGGCATCGATACGGTTCTCGCGTAGCCAGGTTCGGAGGCCCTCGACACCACCGAATCCGCCGATGCGCACCGGACCGACCGGCAATCGCGGGTTGGCGACACGTCCCGCCAGCGAGGAGACGATGTCGACTCCACGCTCACCGGACGCCAGGTTCGCCAGCTCACGAGCCTCACCCGTACCGCCGAGGATCAGAACTCTCAGGACTGCCCGCTGACGTCGTCCCGGTCAGGGGTGGTCGACCTGGTGCACCGCATACAACTCCGTCCATCGAAATCGAGGCTCCGAGTTTTGCCCGGGCCGCGCCCGACCATACCCCCGTTGAGGAAGTGTTACACCTTCGGCGCATAACTTTCTGGATGAGCTTGCAGATGCACTCACCGTTCGGCCGTGATCTGACCGTGATCTGACCGTGATCGGCACAGTGTCGACATGGACGGTTGACCAGCACGTTCGCCGCCCACGCCCGGGTCGGTGGTGCGGGCGCACCGGCGAGCCCGACATCGGTTTCGAGTCCGGTAGCCACACTGGGCGATTGCCCAGCATCTCGATGCCATCGAAGACATACGCCGCGTGCGAGCGATGTTCGGCCGGTGGCGCGCGAGACCACGTGTGGACTGAACAGTCGCATCGGCCTGCTACCCGAAAAGGAGCAAATTCGGGGCGCACACCCCGGCACATCGTTATGCGAGACGACGGGTGACTCGTCAGGAATTTGCGCGCGGTTTGACGACGATCCACTGCGCGACGGGAAGCTGCGGCCGCCACGCCGTGAACCCGCCGAGCGGTTCACCTCGGTAGATCTGGAATTTGCGCAGGGTGCCACCGTGGCGCGCGCACCAGGCCAGCAGCAGCGTTTCCGACTCCGCGGTCACCGCATTGGCCACCAGGCGGCCGCCGGGCCGCAGGCGTTGCCAGCAGGCGTCGAAAACGCCGTCCTGGGTGAGTCCGCCGCCCAGGAAGATCGCGTCGGGCGCCGGGGAGTCGGTGCGGGTGTCGGGGAACGTGCCGCACACCGCGATGCCGGGCACACCGAGCGCGTGCGCGTTGGTGGCGATCTGATCGCGACGGGCGGGCAGGCGTTCATAGGTGACCGCGCGGCACGCCGGGTGGGTACGGCACCATTCGATCGCGATGGTGCCCGAACCGCCGCCGACATCCCACAGCAGTTCGCCGGGTGCCGGGGCGAGGGCGCTGACGGTGAGTGCGCGGACCTCGGCTTTGGTGAGCTGGCCGTCGCCGGTGAACGAATCGTCGCGCAGGCCAGGCATTCTCGTGCGGCGGGGGTGGTCGGGGTCGGCCACGCAGTCGACGGCGCAGAGGTTGAGCGGGTCGCCAGGCGGGTGCTGCCAGCCGTCGGCCGTGCCGGTACGCAGGCATTCGTTCTCGCCGCCGAGCTGTTCGAGCACGGTGAGCGTGGAGGCACCGAAACCGTTGTCGCGCAGTAGTTTCGCCAGCGCGGCCGGGGTCGATTCGTTCTCGCTCAGGACGAGAATTCGACGGCGGTCGGCCAGTTCCGGCAGCACCGTGGTGAGCGGTCGGGCGACCACACTCACCACCGGGGTCTCGGCCAGCGGCCAGCCGAGCCGGGCGCACGCCAGCGACGCCGACGACGGTTGCGGGTACACGTCGAGCGCGCCGGGTCCGACGATGCGGGCCAGGGTGGCACCGATGCCGTAGAACATGGGATCGCCGCTGGCGAGCACGGTGAGCCGCCGACCGCTGTGGTGCGCAAGCAGTTCCGGGAGAGCGGGCAGCAGGGGTGTCGGCCACGGGATTCGCTCGAACTTCCCGTCCGGTACCAGCGCCAGCTGTCGCGGCGACCCGAACACCACTTCGCTGTCCTCGACTGCCGCTTTGGCCCGCTCCCCCAGGCCACCCCACCCGTCCGCGCCGATACCCACCACGCGGATCGGGACACCCGACCACGCCGCACTAGTCATCGGGGTACCCCACCCGCCTGCGAGCGGACTGTTGTTGTCGCACGCAGAGCAGTGTCGATGCGCTCACGCCGGGCCGTCGGGACGGCAGCCACCGCGACATACGACGCCGAACCGGGGCGCGCACGCCGCGTCATCGAAGCCGAGGTCATCGCAGCGTCCGGCGCCGAAGCGACACGCGCGCAGCGGACCATCGGGGCGGCAATCACCGTGGCATCCGGCGCCAGATGGACTGCGGCAGAAGGCGCATGACGAAGAAGGCCAGCGCTAGGCGCCCGGGGACGGCGACTCGGGTGGCGCCCTTGTTCAAGGCGCGGACGACGGCGTCGGCGACCTGATCGGGGGTGCTGGACATGGGCGCGGGGTCCATGCCCTCGGTCATGCGGCCGATGACGAAACCCGATCGGACCAGCAGCAACTGGACACCAGTTCCGTGCAGGGCGTCACCGAGGCCGCTGGCGAACCCGTCCAGGCCCGCTTTCGCCGAACCGTAGACGTAGTTCGCCCGCCGGACCCGAACGCCCGCGATGGAGCTGAAGACGACGATCTGGCCACTGCCCTGTGCGCGCATCAGATTCGCGAGTGTGGTGAGAACGCTTACCTGGGCGACGTAGTCGGTGTGTACGACGGCGACGGCGTGGTCGGGGTCGCGTTCGGCGCGGGCTTGGTCGCCGAGAACGCCGAATGCCAGGACGGCCGTGCCGATGCCACCGTGTTCGGCGGCGATCTTCTCGAGCAGCGTGGCGTGCGTCGCGGTGTCGTCGGCGTCGAATTCGACCGTGTGCACCGCGGTCGCCCCGGCCGCGCGTACCTGCTCGACCTCGGCGGCCAGCGCGTCGGAGCGGCGGGCGGCGAGGATCACCACCCGACCCGGCGCCAGCCTGCGCGCCACTTCCAGCCCGATCTCACTGCGCCCACCCAAGACCAGAACCGGCCCCTGGTTCGCCTGCTGCTTACCCATACGCCCAGTCTGTCATCCCGGATCACCGCCGCCACCGGGCCGCCCCGCGATCATGAAGCGCGAGCGGCCAAGCCACCCCGGGACCCCGGCGTTCGAACACGCGGTGTGACACCGACAGTTGCCGAACAGCCAGGTGTCGCACGACAGCCACGCGGCCGCGACACCCGACAACTGACCGAACAACAGGGTCCCGCGTGACAGCCACGCGGCTGCGACACCGACAGCCGACCCGAACAGCCGGGTCCCGCGCGACGGTCCGCTCGAGCGGCAGGCCCGCGAACGCCCCTGCACCCGCTCGGCACTGCCTGAGCTCGGCCGGTCGGCTGCCGCTGTGGGTGTAGCGCCCGCCGACCGGGCGCGCGTGGTGACGGACTAGCGTCGAACACATGCCCACCGCGACCACACAGCTCTCCCCCGCCGCCCTCGCGTTCGTCGCCGAGCGGCACCTGGCCACCCTCACCACCCTGCGGGCGAACGGCACACCGCACGTCGTCGCCGTCGGGTTCACCTGGGACGCGGACAGCGGCATCGCGCGGGTGATCACCGATGGCGCGTCGGTGAAGGCCCGTAATGCCGCGCGGGGTGGGTACGCGGCCGTCAGCCAGGTCGACGGGGCGCGGTGGCTCACCCTCGAGGGGCCCGCGACCGTGCTGACCGAGGCCGACGATGTCGCCGAGGCCGTTCGCCGCTACACCGAGCGCTACCGCGTGCCCCGCGAGAACCCCACGCGCGTGGTCGTCGCGATCCAGGTGCGCCGGGTGCTGTCGTCGAGCACGCTCAAATAGCTTGTGGCCGTTTACAACACGGTCAGGCCGTGCGGGCGCTGGTTCATGGACTCCACGCCGTCCTCGGTGACGACCACGATGTCCTCGATGCGCGCACCCCACTGCCCCGGGAAGTAGATGCCGGGTTCGATGCTGAACGCCATGCCCGGCTCGAGCACCAGATCGTTGCCCGCCACGATGTAGGGCTCCTCGTGCACCGACAGGCCGATGCCGTGTCCGGTGCGGTGCACGAACGCATCGCCCAGACCCGCGTCGGCCAGCACGGTGCGGGCGGCGGCGTCGACGGATTCGGCGGTGACGCCGGGGCGCACGGCGGCCACCGCCGCCGCCTGCGCCGCCTCGAGCAACGCCATCCGCTCGGCGACCTGCTTGCTCGGCTCGCCGAGCACATAGGTGCGGGTGGAATCGGAGTAGTAGCCGGGCGTCACCGGTCCGCCGATATCGATCACCACCACGTCGCCCTGTTCGATGACGCGGTCGGAGAAGAGGTGGTGCGGGATGGCGCCGTTCGGGCCGCTGCCCACGATGACGAACTCCGCCTCGGTGTGCCCCTCCTCGCGAATCGCCGCCTCGATATCGGCATACACCTCGGCCTCGGTGCGGCCCGCCCGCAGGAACTCGCCCATCCGGGCGTGCACGCGGTCGATCGCGGCGCCCGCACGGCGTAAGGCGTCGATCTCGGCCTCGTCCTTGATCATCCGCGACTGGCGCAGCACGGGAGTGGCCGAGGACGGCAGCCCCGTGGTCTGCTCGGCCAGCGGAATCAGGTGCAGGGCGGGCATGGCGTCGGCGACGGCGATGCGGGAACCGGCGTGCAGGGTGGAACGGACCAGCTGGTACGGGTCGACGCCGTCGACCCAGTCGAGGATCCGCAGACCCAGTTCCCCGGCCGCCGACCCGTCCAGCGCGGCCAGCTCGAGCTTCGGCACGACGACCGACGGAGTCGCGCCGTCGGCGGTGATCACCAGACAGGTGAGCCGTTCGAACGATTCGGCATCGGACCCGATGAGATACCGCAGGTCGGGACCTGGCGTGATGAGCAGGGCGTCCAGATGCGCCGCGCGCATCAACTCCACCGCCCGCTCGAGCCGCTGACCGTAGACATCCGCCGCGAACCTGGCATTCGTGTGCGCGCTCATAGCTTCCGACGTTACCCGCCGCGCCGCGACCCGCGCAGAGTCGCCCGCACGACGTGCGATCGCGAGCGCCGCACCCCCATGGCCTGGACGTCATCGGACGACGCGGCGACGATCCCGCTCACCTGTCGGAGCCACAGGGCACAATCACCGGGTGACCGTTGCCGAGAGCACCCGTGGACCCCTGTTGATCCTGGACGGCGCCAGCCTGTGGTTCCGCGCCTACTACGCGATCCCCGACAAACTGCGCGGCGTCGACGGCCGCTCGGTGAACGCGGTGCGCGGCTTCACCGACATGGTCGCCTCGCTGATCACCAAACACCGGCCGAGCAGGCTCGTCGTCGGGCTGGACCTGGACTGGCGCCCGCCGTTCCGGGTGGCGCTCGTGCCGTCGTACAAGGCGCACCGCCTCGACACCAGCAGCACGGCCGCGCCCGGCGCCGAAGAAGTCCCCGACACCCTCACCCCGCAGGTGCCGATGATCCTGGACGTGCTCGCCGCGGCCGGGATCGCCACCGGCGGCGCCGAGGGGCTCGAAGCCGACGACGTTCTCGGCACTCTGGCCCATCGCGAGCGCACCGATTCCGTGGTCGTCGTCAGCGGCGACCGCGACCTGCTGCAACTGGTCCGCGACGACCCGGCACCGCCGGTGCGGGTGCTCTACGCGGGCCGTGGCCTGGCCAAGGCCGAGCTGTACGGGCCCGCCGAGGTGTCCGCGAAATACGGTGTGCCCGTGGTGAACGCGGGGCCCGCGTACGCCGATATGGCCACTTTGCGTGGCGACGCCTCCGACGGGTTGCCCGGCGTGGCGGGCATCGGCGACAAATCCGCCGCCCAGCTCATCTCCCGGTTCGGCTCCCTCGACGCCCTGATGGCCGCCGTGGACGATCCCGCATCCGATCTCGCCAAGGGCGTGCGGGCCAAACTCGTTGCCGCACAGGACTATCTGAAGGCCGCCGCACCGGTGGTCCGGGTGGTCTGCGATGCCGATGTGGAACTGTCGGGCCCCGATACCCTGCCCGCGGCACCCGCCGACCCGGAGCGGCTGCGCGAACTCGCGGCCGCCTACAACGCCGAGAGCCCGATCACCCGGCTGATCACGGCGCTGGCCGCCGCGCACACCGCGTGAACGACGCCGGGCCGCCCGCAAACAGAGCGGGCGGCCCGGAAACCACCTGGCGGTAGGCTGAAAACCGCAGTACGACAGCCTAGTTGGGGCGGCCGACCTCGTAGGTACCGTCTTCCTTCGTGATCTTCACGGTGACCTTCTTGTCCTCACCGCTGACCTTCAGGTCGCAGGTGAAGGTCGCGTCGACCTCGACCTTCTGACCCGACGGGCACGACACATCGGAGACGTCCGCGATGCCGTAGGAGCCGGTGAGCACCGAGGAGACACCGTCCTGCACCGCCGACTGGTCGAGCTCGTCGGACGAGAACACGACGAGCAGCAGGCCGATCACGGCGGCGATCACCAGCACGCCGGCCACGACGAGGCCGATGATCAGGCCCTTGCTCTTACCCTTGCCCCCGGGACCTTGCTGGGACTGCTGGGGCTGCTGACCCCACTGCTGCTGCGGCTGCTGACCCCACTGCTGGGCGCCTGCGGGCTGCTGCGCGTTCCAGTCCTGCGGCGGCGGCTGGGTCTGACCCCACTGCTGCTGCGGACCGGTCGGCTGCTGCGGCTGCGGCTGGCCCCACTGCTGCGGCTGCTGGGGCTGCTGCGGCTGGCCCCACTGCTGCTGGGGCTGCTGCTGAGATTGCTGCGGCTGCTGGGGCTGACCCCACGGCTGCTGCGGTTGCTGTCCGGCGTTGGGGTCACCCCACTGCTGGGTCGGCTGGGCGCCCTGGGGCGGCTGCTGCGGCGGCTGTGCCGCGCCACCCCAGTGCTGGGTAGGACCGGCGCCACCGGCCCCCTGCTGACCCCCCCAGTGCTGGGTGGGATCGTTGCTCCCCTCCCCTGGGCCGTTCGGTCCGTACGGGCCGCTCATCCACTCGCCTCCACTCGCATAGTTGTACACACGGTAGCCCCCCGCGCCAGGCCGGCTACGCCAGGAAATCAAATCACAGACGAAACATCTACGCGGCGTCCACCGCGACGACACCCCGTCGGACGGCACGCACGGCCTTGGCCGCGGTACTCGCGATCTCGATATCGTCCGCGGTGTTGTGGATCTGGTCGAGCAGGTCGATCACCTGCCTGCACCAGCGCACGAAGTCGCCCGCCGACATCACGCTGCTCTGATCGCCGCTGGCCAGCAACGCCTCGGCCAACGCGTCACCGCGCGCCCACTTGTACACCCCGTTGACGAATCCCAGATCGGGTTCGCGGGTGGGCGGCAGCTTGTGCCTCGCCTCGTCGGCGCGCACTTGCCCCCACACCTCGATGGTCGCGGCGACCGCGCGCCGGATGGGATCGGTCGGGCCGTGCGCGGTGAGCAAGCCGGACTCCTGCCGCGATTCGTACACCAGCGCGGACACCACTCCGGCGAGCTCGGCGGGACCGAGCCCGCGCCACAGTCCCTGCCGCAGGCATTCCGCGACGACCAGGTCGCTTTCGGCGTAAATACGGGCCAGCCGCCTGCCGTCGGGCGTCACTTCACCGTGCTCGACGAAACCGCGTTCCTCGAGCAGGCCGACGATGCGGTCGAAGGTGCGCGCGAGGGAATTCGTCGTCGCGGCAACCTTCTGGCGCATCGACTCGGTCTCGCGGGCCAGTCGCGCGTAGCGCTCGCCGATGCGGCTGAGCTGTTCGCGGTCGGGCCTGCTGTGTGCCGGGTGGGCGCGCAGGCTGCGGCGCAGGGTGGCCAGCTGACGGTCCTCGCCCGCGCGGGTGTGGTCGTTGCGCCTGCGCCTGCCACGGCCGGGCGCCGAGATGCCGGTTCCGCGCAGCGCCGAGGCGAGGTCGCGGCGGATGCGGGCGGTGCGGTGGTCTACCCGGCGCGGCAACCGCATGTGTCCGAGGGGCTCGGCGGGGACGGGGAAGTCCGCGGCGGAAATCCTTCCGGCCCAATGGTCTTCGGTCAACACGAGGGGACGCGGGTCGCCGGGGGTCTGATCGGGTTCCAGGATCACCGCGAGCCCCGCACGCTTGCCCGACGGGATCGCGACCACATCGCCGCGCCGCAATTCGATCAGCGCACGCACGGCGGCGCCGCGCCGGTCGGCCCGGCCCTGCTGCTGGATGTCGCGCTCGCGCTGCTTGATCCGGTCACGCAGCGACAGGTACTCCATGAAGTCACCGTCGACGCCGCCGAGCTGGCTCTCCAGCTTGCGCAACGCGCCCTGGTTCTTCTCGATACCGCGCACCAGCCCGACCACCGAGCGGTCGGCCTGGAACTGGGCGAAGGACCGTTCCAGCAGGTTGCGGGCGTCTTGGGCACCCATCCGGTCGATCAGGTTGATCGACATGTTGTAGCCGGGCCGGAAGGAACTGCGCAGCGGGTAGGTGCGGGTGGAGGCCAGACCGGCGACCGCGCTGGTGTCGACCTCGGGTTGCCACAGCACCACGGCGTGGCCTTCGACATCGATCCCGCGCCTGCCCGCGCGACCGGTGAGCTGGGTGTACTCGCCGGGGGTGAGTTCGGCGTGCGTCTCGCCGTTGAACTTCACCAGGCGCTCGAGCACCACCGTGCGGGCGGGCATATTGATACCGAGGGCAAGGGTCTCGGTGGCGAACACGGCCCGCACGAGGCCCTTGACGAACAGTTCCTCCACCGTGTGCCGGAAGGCGGGCAGCATGCCCGCGTGGTGGGCGGCGAGCCCGCGCTGCAGCGCCTCGCGCCATTCCCAGTATCCGAGCACCTCCAGATCGGCCTTCGGCAGGTCGCCGGTGTGCTTCTCGATGATCTCGTCGACGACCTCGGCGTCGCCCGGCCTGCTCAGGTCCAGACGCGCACGCAGACACTGGGCCAGCGCGCCGTCACAGCCCGCGCGGCTGAAGATGAAGGTGATGGCGGGCAGCAGGCCTTCCTCGTCGAGGCGGGCCAGCACCTCCGGGCGCGGCAACGGCCGGAAATTGCCCCGGGCGCCGCGGCCGCGCGGACCGCCGTACCCGTGCATGCGGTCACTGGCCTCGCGCTGCCGGATGAACCGGACCAGGTCTTCGTCGACGACGACCTTCTGATCGCTGGATTTCGTGTCGAACAGGTCGAACATCCGCTTGCCGACCATCACGTGCTGCCACAGCGGCACCGGCCGCGTCTCGTCGACCACCACCGCGGTGTCGCCGCGCACGGTCTCCATCCACGCGCCGAACTCCTCGGCGTTCGACACCGTCGCCGACAGGCTCACCAGGCGCACATCCGGCGACAGATGCAGGATCACCTCCTCCCACACCGCGCCGCGGAATCGGTCGGCCAGGTAGTGCACCTCGTCCATGACGACATACGACAGCCCGCGCAACGCGTCGGAGGAGGCGTAGAGCATGTTGCGCAGCACCTCGGTGGTCATCACGACCACGGGCGCGTCGGGGTTGATGGACTGGTCGCCGGTGAGCAGGCCGACGCTGTCGCGACCGTAGCGGGCGGTGAGGTCGGCGAACTTCTGGTTCGACAGCGCCTTGATCGGCGTGGTGTAGAAGCACTTGCCGCCCGAGGCGAGCGCCAGATGCACGGCGAACTCGCCGACGATGGTCTTACCCGCACCGGTGGGCGCGCAGACCAGCACGCTGTGCCCCTCTTCCAAGGCCTCGCACGCGGTGCGCTGGAAAGGGTCGAGGTCGAACGAGATTTCGCTGGCGAACTGCGCCAACTCGCTGGTCCGCGCGGGAGAATCGGTCACATCTCAGAGCGTATCGGAGTAGTCCGACACCGGTCGCTCTGTTTTCCGTGCGTCCTCGACGGGTCCGCTCGGGGCGACCGGATCGGGGGTGCCCAGCGGCGAGGCCTCGTCGTCGGAAAGCCCGGCCAGGCCGTCCGCGGCCGCACGCCTGGCCCGGCGCGCGTCGTTGAACCGGGCGAACTGCACCGCCAGCTCGAACAGCACGGTCAGTGCCAGCGCGAGCGCGAGCATCGAGAACGGGTCCTGCGGGGTGACGATCGCGGCGAAGACGAACAGGCCGAACACGATGCCGCGGCGCCACGCCTTGAGCTTCACGTACGGCAGCACGCCGACGAGGTTGAGCCCGATGACGATCAGCGGCGTCTCGAAGCTGACACCGAAGATGATGAGCAGCTGGATGATGAACCCGAAGTACTGCGTACCGCTGAGCGCGGTGATCTGCACGTTGTCACCGATGGTGAGCAGGAACGACAGGGCGTGCGACACGACGACGTAGGCGAGCACGGCGCCGGTGACGAAAAGGACGGAACCGGCCCCGACGAACCCGAAGGCGTACCGGCGTTCCTTGGCGTAGAGGCCGGGGGTGATGAACGCCCACAGCTGATACAGCCAGAACGGCGCGGCCAGCACCACACCGGCGGTGAAACCGACCTTCAGGCGGAGCATGAACTGTTCGAACGGGCCGGTCGCGAGCAGTCGGCAGGCGCCGTCGGGCGTCAGGGTGGCGCGGGCGGAGGCGGGCAGCTCACAGTAGGGGCCGCGCAGGATCTCGCCGAGGCTGTCGAGCCCGAACAGCGGGGTGGCGTACCAGAAGAAGCCGAGCAGGGTGGTGACCGCGATGGCGGCGAGGGCGAGCAGCAACCGGGTGCGCAGTTCCTGCAGGTGCTCGACCAACGACATGGTGCCGTCGGGATTCGTCCTGCGCTTGCTGCGCCGTGGATCGAACGGGATGCGCATGGTTGGTGTGGCCTCTAACCCTCGGTTCGGCGGATGCTCGGCAAACAGCACGGCGCCCCGGAGCGGCCGCTACCGCCCCGGGGTGAATGCGTGGGTCAGAGCGTCTTGTGCTGCGGCTGCGCGACCGGGGTGGCCTGGACCTGCGGAGCCGAGGCGGGCAGCTGCTGCTGTGGCGCCGCGTCGGTGGGCGCGGTGGTGGTGGCCGAGGACTCGGCCTGCATCTGCCCGACCTCGCTCTTGAAGATCCGCAGCGACCGGCCGAGACCGCGCGCCGCGTCCGGCAGCCGCTTCGCACCGAAGAGCAGGACGAACAGCAGCGCGATGATCAGCAGGTGCGACCAGCTGAACGTTCCCATGATGAGTTACCTCCAAAGACTGTGGTGATTACCGATGCTACCTGTGCGCGCAGTTTCGTGGACCCGCGCCCGTGGAGGTGTTCGCCACCCGTTCAACGGGCGACGGCGCGTGCGGCGGCGGTCAGTTCGGCGAACAGTCGGCTGCCGCTGAAGCGTCGTTCGTCGCCGGATTCGGCGGCCCGGATCAGTTCGACGAGTCTGCGGTTGACCGGTGTCGGCCGCCCGACCATTTCCCCGAGGCGCACGATTTCCCCACACAGCCAAGCGATTTCGGTGCGTTTGCCACGGGCCAGGTCGTCGGCCATCGATGACCGCGCCACCGGGTCGATGGCGAGGACCCGGCCGAACACGCGCCGGAACAGCGAGTCGGGGACGCGCAGCAGATGCACCATCAGTTCCGGTGGCACCGGGGTGAGCTGAGCGGGCCGAATTCGCGCAGTGTTCATCACCGCGAGGGCTTCGGACTGGGTGAGGGCGAGGCAGCGCCGGTAGTCGCGGTCGGCCAGTTCCTCGCGCAGCGGTCTGCCCGACAGCG
Source organism: Nocardia rosealba (assembly GCF_020216065.1). Classification (GTDB taxonomy): domain Bacteria; phylum Actinomycetota; class Actinomycetes; order Mycobacteriales; family Mycobacteriaceae; genus Nocardia; species Nocardia rosealba. The sequence continues at coordinate 115,826 of NZ_JAIWNA010000010.1, read as the reverse complement.
CGTTGATCGGGTTGTTGAGGTTGAGCAGGAGTTTGGCCCACTGGACGGGCCGCAGGTCGCGGTGGCGGCGCAGCGGCAGGCCCGCCTCGCGGAAACGGTCGGCGAACCGGTCGACGACCGGGTCGTCCTGGATGGCGAGGACACCGTCGCTGGCCCGGTGGAACCGGCCCTCGCCCCGATGCACCACGTTGAACATCACCATGCCCGCCAGGACCACACTGGTCGGCAGGATCTCGCGGATGACGGTGTCGTTGCCGATGCCGTTCTGCAGACTCACCACCGGGGTGCCCGGGCGTAATCGCCCCGCGACGGCGCGCGCGGCGGTGGCGGTGTCGGCGGATTTCACGGTGACCAGGACGAGGTCGGCGCGTTCGGGTTCGTCGGGGGCGAGCGCAAGCCCGAACCGGTCGGGGCCGACTTCGGTGGCACCGCCGTCGAGGTCGGTCAGGCGCAGACCGTGTTCGGCGATGTCGTCGAGGACCCGCTGACGTCCGACGAAGATGACTTCCATACCCGCCGCGGCCAGCTGACCACCGACGAAAACCCCGACGCTACCCGCGCCGAGGACGAGGACTCGCTGACTCACGCGGGTTCGGTCTCCCCCAGCAGTCCGGCCGCCGCGTAGGCGGCCAGGGCGGCATCGGCGCGCTCACGCACCGCCGAGACCAGTTCGGGCGGCCCGAGCGCACTCACGCCGGTGCCGAACCCTAGCAGCAGCCGGGCCATCCAGTCGGCCGAGGCGAAGCGCATGCCCGCTTCGATGCTGCCGTCGGGGCGCGACCGGATGCGGTGCATCGGGTACTGGTCGAGCACCCAGCCGTAGTCCGCGCGGATGCGTAAGCGGGCCAGCGGAACGTCGGGGTCGTCCTGGAAAAGGTCGAGCGCGGCGGCGTCGGCGGCGGCGTGACTCGGTGGACGGGCCGGTTCGTCGAGTTCGGTGGCGTCCTCGATGCGGTCGAACCGGAACAGCCGCACGCCTTCGGCCTGGCGGCACCAGGCCTGCAGGTAGCTGTTGTTGTCGACCAGCACCACCCTGATCGGGTCGACGACGCGTTCGGAGACCTCGTCGCGGCTGGCCGAGTAGTAGACCAGGCGCAGTGCGTGCGCGTCGGCGAGGGCGGCGCGCACGGTGGCCACCACCGGGCGTTCGACGGGCACCTGCGCGGGCGGGCGACTGACATCGCCGCCCGCGATGGCGGATTCGATCTTGGCGATCGCGGCGTGCGCGGCGGTCGGGTCGACCATGCCCGGCATCTCGACGATCGAGCGCAGCGCCACCAGCAGCGCGGTGGCCTCGGTGGAGGTCAGGCGCAGCGGGCGTTCGATGCCGGCCGAGAAGGTGACCTCGATGCTCTCCTCGGAGAACGACAGGTCGATGAGGTCGCCGGGGCCGTAGCCCGGTAGCCCGCACATCCACAGCTGGTTGAGGTCGCTCATCAGCTGCTTGGTGGTGACGCCCAGCTCGGCCGCGGCCTCGGCGGCGCTGATGCCGGGGTGCGCGAGCAGGTAGGGCACCATGTTCAGCAGGCGTGAAAGTCGTAGGGACAGGCGCGAACTCACGATGTCACCTCCGTGTGGTCCAGTACCGACCGTAGCCGGTTCATCACGTCGGCGCGCAATTCCGGTGGATCGAGCACCAGCACATCGGGGCCGAGGCCGGTGATGAGCCGGGCCACCCAGTCGCGTGAGCGCACCGGGACCTCGAGCACCGAGCCCGGGCGACCGCCGAGGTCACGGGTGTCGACTTCGGTGCCGATGCGGCGCAGTTCGCGGCCGCGGCCCTTGGCGACCCACACGGTGGCCGTCCCGGTGACGGGCGCGTCGCCGGTGACCCGGTCGACGATGGCGCGCAGGTCGGCGTCGGCCGGTTTGTGTACCGCGTTGACCGGCCCGTACGCCTTCACCTCGCCCCCGATCCGCGAGAGCCGGAAGGTGCGCACCGCGTCGCGCTCCCGGTCGTGGCCGACCAGGTACCAGCGACCGTGGCGGGTGACGACACCCCACGGTTCGACATCTCGGGTGACGAACGGGTCGGTGACGGCGCTGTGGTGCCCGAACCGCACCGCCTGCCCCGCGTCGATGGCGGCGAGCAGTTCGCGCAGCACCGGTTCGGAACCACGGGTGCGGGCGGGCACCGCGGGCACCGAAACGCCCACGTTGTCGGTCTCCACGGTGACGCCGGCCGCCCGCAGCTTAAGCAAAGCGCCTTCGGCGGCACCGGCCAGTTCCGGCGACGCCCACATCTGCACGGCGACCGCGACGGCGGCCGCTTCCTCGCTGGACAGGTCGATATCGGGCAGTTCGTAGGCGTCGCGATTGATCCGGTAGCCCTCCAGCGTCGAGAAGCGACCGACCGGACCTACTTCCAGCGGGATGCCGAGGTCGCGGAGTTCGTTCTTGTCGCGCTCGAACATCCGGCTGAACGCCTCGTCGGTCGCGGACTCCTCGTAACCTGCCACGCTGTCACGGATACGTTCCGCGCTCAGGAACTGCCGGGTCGACAACAGCGCGATGACCAGATTCATCAGCCGCTCGACCTTGGATATCGCCACTCGATAGAGGGTAATGGTCGAGGGCGTCGGCTCGCGCGTCGGCGCACGATTGCCGTCGACCCGCCTCAGGCGCCGTCGATCACCAAGCAGAACGGGTGCCCCGCCGGATCGATGAGGACACGCCACCGATCTGGTTCCGGTTGCACCTCGGCTTTGGTGGCGCCGAGCGTCAGCAGCCGGGCTTCACCTTCGTCTAGGTTCGGGACCGCGAAATCGAGGTGGCACTGCTGCGGTGTCTGCTGTCCCGGCCACTGTGGTGGGCGGTAGTCGGCGACGCGCTCGAAGCCGAGTGACACTCCGTTCGGGCCGGTCAGCTCGATGTACTGGGGATCGGAGTCGGGGCTGCGCTCGAAGCCGGTGGCCCGCGCGTAGAACTCGGCGAGCGCATCCGGGTCGGGACAGTCGATCGTGACGGCGGCCAGCTTCATCCATACCTCCTGCATCGATGGCGAGAAGTACCTGTCCTCCGAGCGTGGCACGACGAGCGGCTTCTCGCCACGACATCGATCATTCCCCGGAGCCGAAACGCTGTCGCAATTCCCGCTTGAGCACTTTGTGCGTGGGCCCGAGCGGGAGTTCGGTGACGAACTCGACGCGACGCGGGTATTTGTACTTGGCGACCCGGGATCTGGCGAATTCGATCACCTCCTGCTCGCTCACCTCGCCGTCGGGCACGACCACGGCGACGATCTCCTCGCCGTAGTGCTCGTCGGGCACCCCGATGACCGCCACCTGGGCGATGCGTGGATGCCGCATCAGCGCCGCCTCGACCTCTGTCGGGTACACGTTGAAGCCACCACGCAGGATCATCTCCTTGATCCGGTCGACGATGCGGATCCGGCCGGTCTCGTCGCGGGTGCCGAGGTCGCCGGTGCGGAACCAGCCGTCGATCACGGCGGCGGCGGTCGCCTCCGGCCTGCCGGTGTAGCCGCTGAACACGTTGTGTCCGCGCACGACCACTTCCCCGACCTCGCCGACCGGCAGCAGCTCGATGCGGTCGGCGATGTCCGGGTCGGCGATCTCCACGTCGACACCCCATACCGGGTGCCCGACGGTGCCTGCCTCGGTTCCGTACACCGGCTGATTCACCGCAGCCGTGGGCGAGGTCTCCGACAGGCCGTACCCTTCGAGCACGGGTGCCCGGAAGAGCCGTTCGAACTCCTCGAGCACGGACACCGGCAGTGCGGCACCGCCGCTGACACAGAGCTTCAGCGCCGGGAGCCCGGTCGCGGTCGCGGCGGCTTCGATCAGCGACAGGTACATGGTCGGCACCCCGTGGAAGAGGTCGACCCGTTCGGCCGTCATCAACGCGATCGCCTGCGCGGCGTCGAATCTCGGCATCAGCACCAGGGTGCCGCCGACGCGCCAGTGCGAGTTCATCGACACGGTCTGCCCGAACACATGGAACAGCGGCAAGGCGCCGAGGGCGATGTCGTCGCGGTGGATCTCGTTGGCGTCGAAGGTGTTCACCGTCGCGCACATCACCATGTTGAGATGGCTCAGTTCGGCGCCCTTGGGGGTGCCGGTGGTGCCGCTGGTGTAGAACACCACGGCCGTGTCGAGTGGGCTGCGGGAGACGAAGGTCGGGATCGGCTCGCCGGCAAGGTCTTCCGGCGCCACCATCTCGATTCCGGCGGCTCGGGCGGCCTCGCCACCGGTCTGTGCCACCATCGGGTGACAGATCAGCAGGCGGGCGCCGCTGTCGCGCAGGACGTATTCCATCTCCGGCGCGGTGAGCAGCAGATGCACCGGCACCACCGTCGCTCCTGCGGCCAACACAGCGAAGTAGGCACGCGGGAAGTCGACGGTGTTCGGGCACAGCAGCGCCACCCGGTCACCGGGTTTCACGCCGCGTGCGATCAGCGCGGCGGCCTGCGCGCGGGCTTGCCGCCACAGATCGGCGAACGTGATGCGGTGTTCGCCCTCGATCAGGGCGAGGTGCTCGGGGCGGCGGCGGGCGGGTTCGGCGAGGATGCTCGCCAGGGAGAGGGTGGCGTTCACGGGTGCTCCTGGGTTCGACGGCGTCGGCGAGGTGTTGTCCGAGTCCGCTGGTGCGAGCGGACATCGTTGCGGTGATGGGCGAGATCGACTCCGACCGGGTCGGGATCGTCACGGATTGCGGGTGGGGACGGGTGGTGCCGTCGGGTGACACGACGGTGGCCGATATCGAGGCCGCGCAGGCTGCCGGTGCCGCGCGGGTCGGGCTGCTGCGCGTGGCGGCCGGGATGCGAACCTTTCGTCCGGGTGCGGGTGTGTCGCGGGCGCCCTCGGACGGCGACACGATCGGCGGTTGTGCGGGCCGGTCACCGGTGCAGGTGGACGGCCAGACCTTGGCCCACGCCGACGCACAGGGTGGCGATCGCGTGCTGCGCGTCGCGTTCGGCCAGTTCGAGCGCCGCGGTGAGGGCCAGCCGGGCGCCGCTGGCCCCGAGCGGATGGCCGAGGGCGATGGCGCCGCCGTTCGGGTTGATGTGCTCGGCGTCGTCGGGCAGACCGAGTGCCCGCGTCACCGCGAGCGCCTGGGCGGCGAAGGCCTCGTTGAGCTCGAACACGTCGACGTCGCCGATGCCGAGACCCGTTCTCGCGAGTAGCTTGCCGACCGCCGGAACCGGGCCGATGCCCATCGTGCGCGGCGGCACCCCCGCCGCCGTCACCGCGCCGACCCGGGCCAGCGGGGCGAGGCCGAAGCGATCCACGGCTGTCTCGGAGGCGAGCAGGACCGCCGCGGCACCGTCGTTGATGCCCGAGGAGTTGCCCGCGGTGATGGAGCCGCCCGCCACCACCGGCGGCAGGGCGGCGAGCTTCTCGGCGCTGGTCTCGCGCGGATGCTCGTCGCGCTCGACGACGACCGGTTCGCCACGCCGCCGCGCGACCGGAACCGGTGTGATCTCGCGTGCGAGGCGCCCGCGCGCGATCGCGGCCGCCGCCCGCTGCTGCGAGCGCAGCGCGAAGGCGTCCTGGTCGGCGCGGGAAACGCCGTGCTCGTCGGCGATGTGCTGGGCCGTCTCGGGCATGGTGTCGGTGCCGTATCGCTCGTGCAGGCGCGGATTCACCAGTCGCCAGCCGAGGGTGGTGTCGGCCAGCTGGGCCGAACGATCCCAGGGCGCGGCACTTTTGGGCAACACGTAGGGCGCCCGCGTCATCGACTCGACGCCGCCGGCGATCACGAGATCGGCATCACCCGCCCGGATCGCCCGCGCCGCGTTCCCCACCGCGTCCAGCCCCGAGGCGCACAAACGGTTCACGGTGACGCCCGGCACGCCGACCGGCAGACCGGCCAGCAACGCCGCCATTCGCGCGACGTTGCGGTTGTCCTCACCCGCCTGATTGGCGCACCCGAACACCACATCGTCGACAGCCGCCCAGTCCACCGCCGGAAACCGTTGCATCAGCGCGGAAATCACGTGGGCGGCAAGGTCGTCGGGCCGCACCTCGGCCAGTGCGCCACCGTAACGGCCGAAGGGAGTTCGCACACCGTCGACCAGGTACGCGGTGCCCATCACAAACCCATGTTCTTGGCGATGATCATCTTCATCACCTCGCTGGTGCCGCCGTAGATCCGGTTCACCCGGTTGTCGGCGTACAAACGCGCCACCGGGTATTCGGTGATGTAGCCATAGCCTCCGTGCAGTTGCAGACAGCGGTCGATCACTCGCGAGGCCACCTCGGTGCAGAACAGCTTGGCCGAGGCGGCGTCGGCGGGGGTGAGTTCGCCGCTGTCGAGCGCTTCGAGGGCTCGGTCGACCACCGCTTCGGCCGCGTCGACCTCGGCCTGGCAGGCGGCCAGCTCGAACTTGGTGTTCTGGAACTGCGCCACCGGCTGACCGAAAACCTTGCGGTCCCTGGTGTATTCGAGGGCGAACCGGATCGCCGCCTTCGCCTGCGCGTAGGCACCGAGGGCGATCGACAGCCGTTCCTGGGGCAGGTTCTGCCCCAGATAACCGAACCCCTGGTGCGGCTCACCCAGCAGATCCGACACCGGCACCCGCACATCGGTGAAGGACAGTTCCGCCGTGTCGGACACCTTCAGCCCGAGCTTGTCCAGTTTGCGCCCGACCGCGTATCCCGGCGAGGTCGTGTCGACCGCGAACAGTGAGATTCCATGTCTGCGATCGGTGTCCGAGGGTGGGGCGGTACGCGCGCAGACGATTACGCGGTCGGCGTGTACTCCGCCGGTGATGAACGTCTTCGCGCCGTTGAGCACGTAATGCGTGCCGTCCTCGGACAATTGGGCGGTCGTGCGCATACCGGCGAGGTCGGAGCCGGTGCCCGGTTCGGTCATGGCGATGGCGAACATGATCTCGCCCGACACGAATCCCGGCAGCCAGCGCTGCTTCTGTTCCTCGGTGGCGAGGTTCTTCAGATAGGGCAGGCACAGCCCCACGTGCACACCGGACCCGCCGAAGGACACACCCGCCCGGGCTGTCTCCTCAAGCAGGACGGCCTGGAACTTGAATGATTCGATACCGGCGCCACCGTATTCTTCGGGCACTTCGATCCCGAACACACCCAGCTCGGCCAGCTCGCGGTAGAACTCGCGCGGCACGATGCCCGCCTCGTACCACTGGTCGTACACGGGCACGACCCGCGACTCGATGAACGCGCGCACCGTTTTACGGAACGCTTCGTGCTCGTCGGTGAAAACTGTTCGCTGCATGATGATCTCCGCGATTCAGAGACGGCGTCCGCCGTCGACGTACAGGGTTTGCCCGGTGACGAATCCGGCGTCGTCGGAGGCAAGGAACGCGACCACGTTCGCGATGTCGGCGGGGGTGCCGACGCGCCGCAACGGGGTGATTTCGGCGGTCTTCGCCTGCAGGTCCTCGGCGCTCAGACCCATCCGTTCGGCGGTGGCCGCGGTCATCTCGGTGGCGATGAAGCCCGGCGCCACCGCGTTGACGCGGATGCCGAACGGGCCGAGTTCCATCGCCAGCGTCCGGGTGAGTCCCTGGATGCCCGCCTTGGCCGCGGCGTAGTTGGCCTGGCCGCGATTGCCGAGCGCCGACACACTCGAGGTGTTGACGATGGCCCCACTTCTGTTGTGCACCATGTGTTTCTGCGCGGCTCGGCTGCACAGGAACGCGCCGCGCAGGTGCACGGCCAGGACGGTGTCCCAGTCGTCGACCGACATCTTGAACAGCAAGTTGTCGCGCAGCACTCCCGCGTTGTTCACCAGCACATCGAGGGATCCGAGGTCGGCGACGGTGCGGGCCACCGCGTCGTCGACCTGGGTTTCGTCGGACACATCGCAGCCGATGCCGATCGCGGTGCCACCCGCGGCGTTGATCTTTCCGGCGGCCAGCACCGCGGCGTCGGGGTCGAGGTCGACGACGGCCACCGCGCAGCCGTCCTCGGCGAGACGCGCCGCGGTCGCCGCGCCGATACCGCGCGCGGCACCGGTCACGAAGGCAGTTCTGGCGGGCATGAGTCGTACTCCTGTGTCAGACAATGGCGTTCACGCCGGTGAGGGCGCGGCCGATGAGCAGTTTCTGGATCTGGGTCGTGCCCTCGTAGAGGGTGAGCACGCGGGCGTCGCGCAGATACTTGGCGACGGGGTATTCGTCGATGTAGCCGTACCCGCCGAACACCTGGATGGCGTTGTTCGCGGCTTTCACCGCGGTTTCGGAGGCGAACAGCTTCGCCATCGACGCGGCGGTTCCGAACGGCTCACCCCGGTCGACGAGGTCGGCCGCGCGCCAGGCGAGCAGCCGCGCGGCTTCGGTTTCCACCGCGATATCGGCCAGCAGTTCCTGCACGAGTTGATATCCCGCGATCGGTTTGCCGAACTGCTCGCGTTCACCGGCGTAACGCACCGACGCCTCCAGGCAGGCCCGCGCCACACCCACGCACCCGGCGGCGACGCCGATGCGGCCCTTGTCCAGCGCGCCCATCGCGATACGGAAACCCTGGCCGAGCTCGCCCAGCCGATTCGCGTCGGAGACGCGCACGCCGTCGAGCACGAGTTCGGCGGTGGCCTGGCCACGCAGCCCGAGTTTGCCCTTGATTTCGGTCCGGCCGAAACCCGGTGCGTCGGTGTGCACGAGGAACGCGGTGATGCCCTTCGGACCGGGACCGCCGGTGCGGGCGAACACCAGGGCGATGTCGGCCCAGGTGCCGTTGGTGATGAAGATCTTCGTCCCGGAGAGGAGCCAGTCGTCGCCCTCGCGGGTGGCGCGGGTGATCAGGCCCGCGGCGTCGGAGCCGGTGCCCGGCTCGGTCAGCGCGAAACAGCCGAGTCGCTCACCTTCGCACAGCGACGGCAGGAACCGGCGCTTCTGCTCCTCGGTGCCGTAGGCCGCGATCGACTTGGCGACCAGGCCGAGTGAGACCGACACGATGCCGCGCACCGCGCTGTCACCGCGACCCAGTTCCTCGAGCAGCACGCAGTAGGCGAGCATGTCGCCGCCGGAACCACCGAATTCCTCGTCGATCCCGATGCCGAGAAACCCCATGGCCCCGAGCTTGCCCACGATCGCCGGGTCGACCGATTCCTCACGGTCCCACCGCGTCGCATGCGGTACGACCTCCTTCTCCACCCAGCTACGGGCGAGATCGCGCAGATCGCTGTGCGCCGACGAGAGTTGGAAATCCACAGGACACTCCTGAACCAAACAGCGTTAGGTTTACTCGGGCACAGTATCCTAACGGCGTTCGGTTAATCAAGAGGTGTTCTCCGCCCCGGTGATACGGTTCGTGTCCCGAGAGTTCCCGCAGGAGAGGAAGGCGCATTGGCCAGGCCACGCGTACCGCTGTTGAGCCGCGATCGCATCCGCGAGGCCGCGCTGGCCCTGATCGACCGCGACGGCTTGGCCGAGGTCTCCATGCGCAAGCTGGCCGCCGAACTCGGCGTGCAGGCCGCCTCGCTCTACGGCCACTACCCCAACAAGGACGAGCTACTCGACGACATCGCCGCCCGCGTCATGAGCCGGGTCGACACCTCAGCCTTCGACACCGCGACCTGGGACGAGGCGCTGGCATCCTGGGCCCGCAGCTACCGAGCCGCCCTGGCCACCCACCCCAACTTCGTGCCCTACCTCGCCGCGGGCCCCGGTCGCCGCACCGAGAACCTGCGCGCCGCCGACGCCGTCCACGGCGGCCTCGTCGGGGCAGGCTGGCCGCCCCGCTACGCCACCATGATCGGTGCCGCCACCCGCTACCTGGTGATGGGCTCGACGGTCGGTTCGTTCGCCGGCGGTTTCGCCGACGACGTCCAGGTCTACCGCGACCGCTACCCCCACCTGAACCAGGCCCACCTGCTCCGCGCGATCGCCGACGAAATCGACGACGACAGCTTCGAATTGGCTCTCACAGCGTTCATCGCGGGGCTACAGACCACCTATGCGGCGGTTGTCGCCGACTGATCTACGGCACTGCCCGACAGCGGCGGAGCGGCGCAGGCGACCTCGGCTTCTCCGAACAGCACAAAACCGGTGGCGCCTACGCATTCGCTCCCATGCGCCACCGGTTTTGTCGGTCCCCCCGTCTGTGGGGGTTCGCCTACATCGAGGCGATCAGCCGATCGACTCGCTCGTCGACCGACCGGAACGGGTCCTTGCACAAAACTGTCCGCTGCGCCTGATCGTTGAGCTTGAGATGCACCCAGTCGACCGTGAAATCACGGCCGGCCTCCTGAGCCGCGGTGATGAAGTCACCCCGCAACTTGGCCCGGGTGGTCTGCGGTGGCGTCTCGACCGCGGCATCCACCGCCTCGTCCTCCGTGATCCGCTTCGCCAGCCCCTTACGCTGCAGCAGATCGAACACCCCACGTCCACGCTTGATGTCGTGGTAGGCGAGGTCCAACTGGGCGATCTTCGGATCGGACAGCTCCATGCTGTATCGGTCCTGGTAGCGCTGGAACAGCTTGCGCTTGATCACCCAGTCGATCTCGGTGTCGACCTTGGCGAAGTCCTGCGCCTCGACCGCGTCGAGCGTGCGGCCCCACAGGTCGACGACCGCGTCGATCTGCGGATCGCGGTCCCGATTGCGCAGGTGGTCCACGGCACGCGCGTAGTACTCACGCTGGATCTCGAGCGCACTGGCCTGCCGTCCACCGGCCAGCCGGACCGGCCGACGACCGGTGAGGTCGTGGCTCACCTCGCGGATGGCGCGGATCGGGTTGTCGAGGGCGAAGTCGCGGAACGACACCCCGGCCTCGATCATCTCCAGCACCAGCGAGGCGGTGCCCACCTTGAGCATCGTCGTCGGTTCGGCCATGTTCGAGTCGCCGACGATCACGTGCAGGCGCCGGTACTTCTCGGCGTCGGCGTGCGGTTCGTCGCGGGTGTTGATGATCGGGCGCGACCGGGTGGTCGCCGAGGACACACCCTCCCAGATGTGCTCGGCGCGCTGCGACAGGCAGAAGGTGGCCGCCTTCGGCGTCTGCAGCACCTTGCCTGCGCCGCAGATGAGCTGACGCGTCACCAGGAACGGCAACAGCACATCCGAGATCCGGGAGAACTCGCCGGCACGTACCACGAGGAAGTTCTCGTGGCAGCCGTAGGAGTTGCCCGCGGAGTCGGTGTTGTTCTTGAACAGGTAGATGTCGCCGCCGATGCCTTCTTCGGCCAACCGCTGCTCGGCGTCGATGAGCAGCTCTTCGAGCACCCGCTCACCGGCCCGGTCGTGGGTGACCAGCTGCACCAAGCTGTCGCATTCGGCCGTGGCGTACTCGGGATGCGATCCGACGTCGAGGTACAACCTGGCACCGTTGCGAAGGAAGACATTAGAGCTACGGCCCCAGGACACCACCCGGCGGAACAGGTACCGGGCCACCTCGTCGGGGGACAGCCGACGGTGACCGTGGAAGGTGCATGTCACACCGAACTCGGTCTCGATCCCCATGATTCGTCGCTGCACACTATCGACACTACAGCCATGACCAGTACCCGCGCGGCGCTCTGAGATCCCATTCGCATACGTGTTCACAACGATTCGGACAGTGAACGACCGTGTGCCCACGACGAGGTCGGGCCCGTGAACCGAGGTGGTTCACGGGCCCGATCACGATCTTCACGTCGGCGTCAGCCGTCCGAACCGTCCTCGGGTTCGGGCAGCTTCGCCTCGGTCACCTTCTTGCCGGTCGTCCCGGCCAATGCCTGCTCGAGCGGGGCGCCCTGCAGGCGCCGGAACGCCCGGCGCGGACGTGCCTGCTCGAGCGTGGCCACCTCGAGGGAGGACACACTGAGCACACGCTTGTCCTTGTCGGCCTCGGGTTGACCGGCCTGCAGCGCGCCGATCGCCACCTTCAGAGCCTCGTCGAGGGTGAGACCCGGCTTGTAGGCTGCCTTGAGCGCGGTCACGATCGGCTCGGTGGTGCCACCCATGACGACGAACTCGCGTTCGTCGACGATGGAACCATCGAAGGTGATCCGGTAGAGCACCGACGTCGGCACCTGCTCCGGGTAGCCGACCTCGGCCACGCACAGCTCCACCTCGTACGGCTTGAGCTGATCGGTGAAGATCGACCCCAGGCTCTGGGCGTACAGGTTGGCCAGCGAACGCCCGCTCACGTCGCGCCGGTCGTACTGGTAACCCTTGAGGTCGGCCTGCAGAATGCCGCCCCGGCGCAACGCCTCGAACTCGTTGTACTTGCCGACCGCGGCGAAACCGATGCGGTCGTAGAGCTCGCTGATCTTGTGCAGGGTCGCCGAGGGGTTCTCGGCGACGAACAGCACACCCTTGTCGTACACCAGCACGACCACGCTGCGACCACGACCGATGCCCTTGCGGGCCAGCTCGGTCTTGTCCCGCATGATCTGCTCGGCGGACGCGTAGTAAGGCAGCGTCATGCGCTGGCACCCCCGTTCACTGCGGCCTCCCGGTCGGCGGCGATCGCCGCGGCGACCTCACCGAGCCGTTCCTCGGTGACATCGGCCGCGCCCTCGGCGTCGATGGTCACCACCGTCGGGTAGATCCCGCGCAACGCGTCGGGCCCGCCGGTGGCACTGTCGTCGTCGGCGGCATCGACCAGCGACTCCACCGCGATCCGCAATGCCTGGTCCGCGTCCAGTCCGCGCCGGTAGAGCTTCTTGAGCGAGGACTTGGCGAAGTTCGAGCCCGAACCGACGGCGGTGTAGCCGAACCGTTCCTCGCTGCGCGAACCGACCACGTCGTAGGACACGATCCGCCCGGCCTTGTCGGGGTCGGTCACCTGGTCGTCGTAGCCGACCAGCAGCGGGATCACCGCCAGGCCCTGCATGGCCGCGGGCAGGTTCTCGCGCACCATCTTCGACAACTTGTTGGCTTTACCGTCGAAGGTGAGCGAGACCCCTTCGATTTTCTCGTAGTGCTCGAGTTCTACCGCGAACAACCGCACCATCTCCACGGCCAACCCGGCCGTGCCCGCGATGCCCGCGGCGGAGAAGGTGTCGGTGATGTACACCTTCTCCATGTCGCGCGAGGCCACCAGGTTGCCCTGGGTGGCCCGGCGATCGCCCGCGATCAGCACACCGCCGCGGTAACTGACCGCGACGATGGTCGTGCCGTGCGGCGCGAAATCCGCGCCGACGAGCTCGCTGCCGCCGAACCTGTTGGCGGGCAACAGGTCCGGCGCGTGCATGCGGAGATGTTCGGTGAACGAGGACAGCGTCCGACCTGCGTGCAGACGCAACGGGTCACCTTGGGTCACTGGCCGCCCTTCTGCACATATGCCCGCACGAAGTCCTCGGCGTTCTCCTCGAGCACATCATCGATCTCGTCGAGCAGGTCGTCGGTTTCCTCCGCGAGCTTCTCGCGCCGCTCCTGTCCTGCCGCACCGTCGCCCTCGGGGCCCTCGTCCTCGTCGCCACCCCCGGCGCGCTTGGTCTGCTCTTGTGCCATGGCAGCCGACCTCCTCTTCCACTCAATGATCGTGCTCGTTCTTCAACCCTACCGAGCAGATCCGACAACATGGTCGATTAGCGATCGTATTGTCGCCCGGTCGTGCTGCTGTTCGCCTCAGTGGGTGAGCTGTTCGACGAGATCGGCCGCCGATTCCGCCGCCTCGAGCAGCTTGCCTACGTGGGCTTTCGTACCGCGCCGCGGCTCCAGCGTCGGGATGCGGACCAGCGAATCGCCGCCGAGATCGAAGATCACCGAATCCCAACTGGCGGCGGCGATATCGGCACCGAACCGGCGCAGGCACTCGCCGCGGAAGTAGGCGCGGGTGTTGGTCGGCGGGTTGGTCATCGCGTCGAGCACATCCTGCTCGTTGACCAGGCGCTTCATCGACCCGCGCGCCACCAGGCGGTTGTAGAGGCCCTTGTCCAGGCGCACATCGGAGTACTGCAGGTCCATCAGGTGCAGTTTCGGGGCGGCCCAGCCCAGGCCCTCACGGCTGCGCATGCCTTCGAGCAGACGCAGTTTGGCCGGCCAGTCGAGCAGATTGGCGCATTCCATCGGGTCGCGCTCGAGCAGATCGAGCACCATGGCCCAGTTCTCGACGATGTCGCGCACGCGCGGGTCGTCGTTGCCTTCGCGGTCGATGAACTTGGCCACCCGCTCGTGGTAGAGACGTTGCAGCGCAAGGCCGGTCAGTTCGCGGCCGTCGGCGAGGGCCACGGTGGCGCGCAGGGTGGGATCGTGGCTGATCTGGTGCACGGCGGTGACGGGACGGGCCAGCTGGAACTCCGAGAGGTCCTCGCCCGCCTCGATCAGGTCGAGCACCAGCGCGGTGGTGCCGACCTTGAGGTAGGTCGACATCTCGGCCAGGTTGGCGTCACCGATGATCACGTGCAGGCGCCGGTACTTGTCCGCGTCGGCGTGCGGTTCGTCGCGGGTGTTGATGATGCCACGCTTGAGCGTGGTCTCGAGACCGACCTCGACCTCGATGTAGTCGGCGCGCTGGGACAGCTGGAAGCCCGCGTGGTCACCGGACTGGCCGATGCCGACCCGGCCGGACCCGCAGATCACCTGGCGGGAGACGAAGAACGGGGTGAGACCGGCGATGATGTGGCTGAACGGCGTATCGCGGTTCATCAGGTAGTTCTCGTGGGTGCCGTAGGAGGCGCCCTTGCCGTCGACGTTGTTCTTGTACAGCTGCAGGCGCGGTGCACCCGGCACGCTCGAGGCGTGGCGCGCGGCGGCCTCCATCACCCGTTCGCCCGCTTTGTCCCAGATGACGGCGTCGAGCGGGTCGACGACCTCGGGCGCTGAGTACTCCGGATGGGCGTGGTCGACGTAGAGCCGGGCCCCGTTGGTGAGGATCATGTTGGCCGCGCCGACCTCGTCGGCGTCGATGACCGGGGCGGGCCCGCTCATCCGGCTGAGGTCGAAACCGCGTGCGTCACGCAGCGGGGATTCCACCTCGTAGTCCCAGCGGGTGCGCTTGGCGCGCGGCACCCCTTCGGCGGCCGCGTAGGCGAGAACGGCCTGGGTGGAGGTGAGGATCGGGTTGGCCGTCGGCTCCGTGGGGGTCGAGATGCCGTACTCGACCTCGATTCCGATGATGCGCTGCATGCTGACGAGCCTAGGCGACGCGCCACGCCCACACCGTCATCTCGGCTCCACGGGGTCCCCTCGGGTACCGGCGCGGCACGCCGATCAGGGCCGGGTCCCCCGGACGGGGGACCTTCGATGGTCCTCGTGGGCGATCCGGTCGGCACCGGTGCTCGCGATACTCGGATCATGAGCGAGATCGTGACGCAGACCGGCACCGAGACCGTGGCGACGGCCGGGCCACGACGGTTGCCCGCGCTGGACGTCTTGCGCGGCATAGCCATTCTCGGCACGCTCGGCACCAATGTCTGGATCTTCACCGATCCCGAGGGCCTCGTCGGATATCTCGACGGGCTCGGTGCGGCCGCCGAAGGCGGGTGGATGTGGACCGAGCGGGTGCTGCAGCAGCTCGCGCAGGGCAAATTCCTCGGCCTGCTCACGGTGATGTTCGGGATCGGGTTGGCGATCCAGCAGGATTCCGCCCGGCGGGCCGGCCGGAGCTGGCCGGGGAAGTATCCGATCCGGGCGGCGTTGCTGTTCCTGGACGGTTTGCTGAACTTCCTGCTCGTCGCGGAGTTCGACGTGCTGATGGGGTACGCGGTCACCGGCCTCGTCGTGGCCTACCTGCTGGCGACAAGCGAACGCGCGCAACGCCGTTGGGTGATCGTGGCGAGCGCCGTGCACGTAAGCATGCTGGCGCTGCTCGCGGCGGCGCTGGCCTTCGAACCGGACGACACCCGCGCCACGCCTTCGAGGCTCGACCCGAATCCCTATGCCGACGGGTCGTTCTGGGAGCTGGTCGCATTCCGGCTGGACCACGTTCTCACGTTCCGCATCGAGACGATCTTCGTCTTCCCGATGTCGATCGCGCTGTTCCTGCTCGGCGCCCACCTGTACCGGGCGGGCGTGTTCCGGGCCGAGGGTGCGCGAATTCGTCGGTGGCTCATGGTGATCGGTTTCGGCGTCGCCGCGCCCGTGGACTTCGCGGTCGGCGTGTTCGGCGGTGGTGACCTGGTCCTGTTCACCCGGTACGGCACCGCGCCGTTCGTGGCGCTCGGCATCCTCGCCGCCGTCGCCGCCTACTACCTGCGCGATCCGCGCGTGGGTTTCACCGGGGCACGCCTGAGCGAAGTCGGCCGGACCGCGCTGAGCTGCTACATCCTGCAGAACCTGATCGCCGGAATCCTGTGTTACGGATGGGGTTTCGGGCTTGCGGCCCGGGTGTCCGACGGTGCGCGTGTGCCGTTCACGATCGGGATCTACCTGCTGGTGGTCGCACTCATCGCCTGCTTCGCCCACCTGTGGTTGCGGCGGTTCGAGCGCGGGCCGGTGGAGTGGCTGTGGCAGCGCACCTACACCGCACTGGCCCGCGGTTGACGCTCAGCGCAGCCGGTCCTCGGGCGGCGGGGCCGCCTCGGGGGCGACGAGCAGGTCGGCGACGAGCGAATCCCGTTGCAGCGGAACACCGAGGCTGCGCGCGTTTCCCTCCAGCAGCGACAGCACCGATTCGGTGAGGATGCCCTGGATCTGTTCGGCGCCGAGCACCGGTTCCGGTTCGGCCCGCCAGCCGGCGATCACCGCGTCGACCAGACCGACCACGGCCAGCGCCATCGGCCGGGCGCGTGCCGGATCGATGCCGAAGCGGGCCAGGGTCGCGGAGAACATGTCGGCCAGCTGACCACCCATCTCCCGGCCCGCGGGCGACAGCGTGGGAGCACCCTCCACCTGCGGTGCGGCGTCGCTGAGGAAACGATGCAGGTTCGGATGGCGTTCTATCCAGCCGAGGTAGGTGCGGATCACCGCGCGCACCACCTCTTTGAGGGTGCCGTCGGGACGCAGGGTCGGCAGCAGTTCGGCGAGCAGCAGATCGAGGATGCGCCTGCGGGCCAGGGCGTCGAGTTCGGAGCGTCCACCGACGTGGCGGTAGACCACCGGTCTCGGCAGTCCGAGATGTTCGGCGATCAGCTGCACCGAGATCTCGTTGCCGTGTTCCTCGATGACCTCGATGGCGGCATCGATCATCTCCGTGCGGCGCCGGGCCTTGTGGCCCTGCCAGCGGGTGGCGCGCCCGTCGCCTGCGGTCTGCTCGGCCTGCGCGGATGATGCGATCACAGTGCCAACGATACGCGGCACAAAACTGACCGTGACATCGCGTTCCAGCAACCGGTGACCACGGTCCGGTTCCTCGCCAGCGTAGCGCGATCCCGTGCCGCTCGGAGCACGGGCCTCGATCCCTCGGCACGGTGCGGGGGCGCCGGTATGCTCGGCGGCGTGCAGGCACGGGCGATGATTCTGGCGTACGCGGTTCTCGCGTGCGTGCTGCCCGCCTTCGTGCTCATGACAACTCCCGGCGGCGAGACCGCGCGCATGCTCGCCTTCGGTGCGGTCGCGGCCGCCATGGTGTGCGCGCTGGTCGCCGTCACCAGTGGCAGGCACATGCCCGTCCGAGTCGCGTGTGCCGGTCCGCCCCGTTCGGCGCAGCGCAGGCTGCGTGGCGCGTTCCTGCCACAGAGCAATCCGGACGGCGCAGGCCGCCCACGTCCTCGAGCACCGGGAATCGATCACCGCTGACGGGCCGCGCGCCTGTCGGATTCCGTGATCCCACTCCCCTGCCGTGCCGTCGCGCACGCCCTTCGGACAGGTCGTTCCGCCATGCTCGATTTCGTGTACTTCCCCGTGTCCGCACTTCTGTGGTGCTGGCACCAACTCCTCGCCCTCGCCTTCGGCCCGGCCACCGGCTTCACCTGGCTGATCGCCGTCGTTGCACTCGTTGTCACCGTGCGCGCGCTGCTTGTCAGGACAGCGCTGCGCCAAGCCAGGTCACAAGCGGTTCTGCGCACGCTGCAACCTCGCATCGACCGCATCCGCCGCACCCACAAGGACGATCCGCTCGCCCAGACGACCGAGATCCGCCGGCTGCACCGCGAGCACGGCGTGCGCCTGTTCGCGGGTTTCGGGCCGATGATCGCGCAGGCCTTCGTCTTCCTCGGCCTGTTCCATGTGTTGCGCTCGTTCGACCGGACCGGGGCGTTCGCCGTCGGCCCGTTCACCGCGACGAGCACACCGTTGTCTCCGGAGGTCAACGCGGCCACCGCGAACTACTTCTTCGGTGCCGACGAGGTCCGGGCCTTTCTCGATGCCCGCCTGTTCGGCGCGCCGTTGTCGGCGACGCTGTTCGGGGCCGGCGCGTCGGCGGCTGTGTTCGTGGTGGCGCTGGTGGTGATCGCCGCGCTCGCCACGCACTGCACCGCTCGCCTCACGCCCCTGGCGGCCGACAACCCGACGGCCGCGGTGATGCGGACGTTGTCGCTGTGGGTGTTCCCGGCGGGCGCGCTGGTAAGCGGGGCGATCCTGCCGATCGTGGTCCTGGTGTACTTCGCGACGAACGCGCTGTGGACCCTCGGCCAGCAATATCTCATCCGCCGCGCCTTCCTGCCCGAGGCCGCGGCGCCTGTCGCGGCACCGCGACGCAGAACGGCCGGTTAGTCTCGGGCCGTGTCGCCGCATCCGGAGTCCGAACTACTCGCCGTGTACGACGCCGAGGGCCGCGTGACCGGCACGGCCGAGCGGGGCGTCGTCTATCGCGACGGGCTCTGGCACGCCAGTGCGGGCGTCCTCGTCCGATCCCTGGACGGGACGCGCGTCTATGTGCATCGGCGCACCGACAGCAAACTCGTCTTCGCGGGGATGCACGACTGTCTGGCGGGCGGCGTGGTCGACGCGGGTGAGGACCCGGCCGACACGGCGGTCCGCGAATTGCGCGAGGAACTCGGCATCACCGTCACGCCGGGCACGCGCCTACCGCTGCGCGCCACGGCATCCTGGGACGGTGTGTGGGCGGGCAGGCACCTGCGTTGTCATCTGTTCGGTTTCGAGTACCGCCACGACGGTCCGGTCCACCACCAGCCGTCCGAGATCGCGGACGGCTGGTGGTGGACCGAGGCCGAACTGCGGGCCGCGCTGAGCAACCCGACGTGGCCCTTCGTCCCCGATACGCGAGCCGTCCTCGACGACCTGCTCACCGGGGACGAAGGCCCCCGAGACTGAGTATCAGTAGACGACCACCGACCAGGTCTGCATGCTGAACGGCAGATCACAGGCGGTTTCGGAATGCCAGCCACCGAACGCGGGCTGCCCGTAACGCTCGTAGCTGCTGAACCAGTTCCACCAGGCCCAGCAGGTGACGCGTACCTGATGCCACACCGGATCACCGCACTGGGAGAAGGCGCCGGTGCCCGCGATCGGGTTCACCGAACAGTGGCCCGGCGGCTGGGCCTGCGCCGGCGCGGCGAGCATGGTCGACGCACCGATGAGCCCGGCAGCGGTGGTCGCGACAACGATCTTGCGAAGCGATTTCATGTCAACCTCCACGCGCGTGGTCGGGCTGCTCGGTGATCCGCAGGCTTGGCCACGCTCGGTCCGAATAGATGTGCAGCGGACACGGTGTCGCGCTGATGTGAGCTACATCATCGGATCCGGCCGCCACGTTACGGCCGTGCCCGAATAGTTATCGCCGGGCAATCGCGAATGGTCAGTCGAGCGCGCGCAGGGATTCCTCGTCGCGGGCCACGACGGCGCCGCCGTCGGCGGTGAGCACGATCGGACGCTGGATGAGCTTCGGGTGCTCGGCCAGCGCGCTCAGCCAGCGATCCCGATCGTCGGCGGTGCGGCCCCAGTTCGCCATGTCGAGGTCCTTGGCGATCTGCTCGCCGGTGCGGGTGATGTCCCACGGCTCCTTGCCGAGGCGGGCGAGCACCGCGCGCAGCTCCTCGACGGTCGGCGGGTCGTCGAGGTAGCGCCGCACGGTGTACTCCACACCGTTCGCGTCGAGGTGGGCGGTGGCGTTCCGGCTCTTGGTGCACCGCGGGTTGTGCCAGATCTCGGTCTGTCCAGATGTCATGACCGCAGCCTAATCACGGCCGGTGGACGGCCCGCCCGGCCTGTACGGCAGAATAGAGCGTTCCTCCCCTCGAAAGGCAGCAGTGGTGACGCTCGGCATGGCCCTCGGCGACGCCGACCCGCGCATTTCGACGCGGTAGCGACCGCGGTTGTCCCCTGTCGTCTCCCGTCGAAGTGCTCGTCGCGTCTCACAGCACATCGACCACCGGGAGATCCCCGTGTCCACCATCACCTGGACCGAAGACAACGACCGATTCCACGCCGACTGGCATTCGGAGAACGGCACGCCCGCCCCGAACACCGTCACCGTCGCCGACGACACCCTCTCGGCCGATCACGCCTTCCGCCGGATCCGCGCGGGTGAGTCGCTGCTGTGGCGCGGCGACTACCACAACGGACGCCAGCTGCTGCAGGCGCTCGGTCGCCGCGCCGACCGCCGCCCCGCGAAGCACGCGCCGACCGATCTCGGTGCCCTCTATCACCGCGAGCGGGCTCGCAAACGCACGCGCGCAAGCATTCTCGGCAACGTGCTGATCTGCCTCGAGGCGGGCAACGAACTGGATCTGCGCCGCGCGCCCGACGTTCGGGCCGCGTGCACCGCGGCCTACGGCCGCGCCGACGGCGCCCGGGTCGTCACCTTCGCCGAACTGCTCGGCGTTCTCGGCGCCCAGCGCTGGCACGAGCAGGGCATCGAGGTGCCCGCACTAGGTGCCCGCATCCACCCGGGGTACGGGGTTTTCGCGCCGACCCGCAGCGAATACGTCGACCTGGTCGCCGACGCTCCCCTCGACCCCGAAGTCCGCACCGCCTTCGATCTCGGCACCGGCACCGGCGTGCTCGCGGTCCTGCTGGCCCAGCGCGGTGTCTCCGAGATCGTCGCCACCGACATCAATCCCCGCGCGCTGCGGTGCGCGGCCGACAATGCCAAGCGCCTCGGCTGGTCGGATCGGATCGCCGTCACCGGCCCCGCCCTGTATCCGCCCGGGCGCGCCGACCTGGTGGTATGCAATCCGCCCTGGCTGCCCGGAGACCCCACCTCCGACCTGGAACGTGGTGTCTACGACCAGGATCAGTCGATGCTGCGGGAATTCGCGCACGGACTGCGCGCCCACCTCACCCCGCACGGCGAGGGCTGGCTGGTGCTGTCGGACCTGGCCGAACTGCTGGGGCTGCGCCCGCCCGAGGAGATCGCCCGCCTGCTCGACGACGCGGGCCTGCACGTGATGGGCAAGCTCACCACCCGCCCACGCCACCCACGTGCGAGCGATCGAGACGACCCGCTGGCCGCCGCCCGCACCGCCGAGACGACCACGCTGTGGCGCTTGCGGGCGCGCTGACCGGCACATGCCGCGATACTGGGAGCCATGAGCGCCTCCGAAAACCCTTACGGAACAACGACAACCACCGGTCCCGAGCCACTGCGTCCATATCAGGACCGGGTCAACACCTTCGTACGCGGGCTGCTGAAGGTGCCGGTGCTGTCGCGCATCGTCGGTAAGCGGCTGGCGACACTGCACGTCACCGGGCGCAAGTCCGGCAAGGTCTACGACATTCCCGTGGCCTACACAGTGCACGAGGGCACCCTGCTCATCGGTACCGCGCTTCGCCCCTGGGTGAAGAACCTGCGCGGCGGCGCCGAGGTGCGGCTCACCCGCGGCGGGGCACCCGAGACCTTCACCGCCACCGTGCATTCCGACGAAGCCGCCGTGCTCGACCTGTACACCGTGATCGCCAGGGACAACAAGCAGAACGCCAAGTTCAACGGGATCGGCTACACCGCCGACGGCGAGCCGTCCAAAGCCGACATCTATCAGACGTGGCAGCAGGGTGGTGTGGTCGTCCAGCTGGCTCCGCACTGATTCCTGCCCCAAAGCCTGGCCCCCGGCGGGCGCGGCTGGCAGGATGCGCGGTACATCGTCCGGCAGCACCCCATTTCGAGGAGACACCGCCCAGGTGAGCAGTCATTCGCAGGTTCGATTCATCGGCACCCTCCGGCGCGCGATGCTCGGCGTCGGCGTTGCCGCGGCCGCGCTCGTCGTGGTCGCGCCCGCCGCACAGACCGCGCCGCAGCAACAGGTACTGCCCGGTTGCAGCCCGGCCGCACCGGGCCAACCCAACGGCAAGCAGTGGCCTGCCGAGCCCGCGCTCACCATCGACCCGGCCGCCGCCTACACGGCAACTCTCGAAACCACCTGCGGCACCGTCGAACTGGAACTCGATGCCGCCGCGGCGCCGCGCACGGTGAACTCGTTCGCCTTCCTCGCCGGCGAGGGCTACTTCGACCACACCCGGTGTCACCGGCTCACCACCGAAGGCATCTTCGTCCTGCAGTGCGGCGATCCGACGGCCACCGGCCTCGGCGGGCCCGGTTACAAGTTCGGCGACGAGAACCTCGCGGGCGCGGTGTACCCGGCAGGCACCGTCGCCATGGCCAACGCGGGACCGGGCACCAACGGCAGCCAGTTCTTCCTGGTCTACCGCGACAGCACGCTGCCGCCCAACTACACCCCGTTCGGACGGGTGGTCTCCGGCATGGACGCGCTGACCACGATCGCGAACGGCGGCGTGGCGGGCGGCGGCTCGGACGGCACCCCGTTTGCCGAGGTCGTCCTCGACCAGGTGACCACCACCGCGAACTGAGCCACAACGCACGAGGGCCGCGTCTCCGGAAACGGAGACGCGGCCCTTCGGCGCAACCGGGCTGGATCAGCCCGCGCTGATCGAGCTGAACAGGTTGGCGATCGTCTGCAGGATCACTTCGGTCAGGAAATCGGCGGCCGAACCGGTCATGGCAACACTCCCTCGTAACTGGTCTCCCTCACTGGGAGAGACAAGTGAAGCGTGCCTTATTCACTTATCCGCGCGCAGCGTTTCGGTGAAAAAAACCCGAACAGAACACCGAGGAGGCCGCGTTCCCGAAGCGGGAACACGGCCTCCGTCGGCGAGGGTTACAGGTACTGACCGGTGTTGGACTCGGTGTCGATCGCCCGGCTGGCCGAGGCGTTCTTGCCGGTGACGAGCGTGCGGATGTAGACGATCCGCTCGCCCTTCTTGCCCGAGATCCGCGCCCAGTCGTCGGGGTTGGTGGTGTTGGGCAGGTCCTCGTTCTCGGCGAACTCGTCGACGATCGAGTCGAACAGGTGCTGGATACGCAGACCGGGGTTGCCGGTGTCGAGCACCGACTTGATCGCGTACTTCTTGGCCCGGTCGACGATGTTCTGGATCATCGCGCCGGAGTTGAAGTCCTTGAAGTACAGGACCTCCTTGTCACCGTTGGCGTAGGTGACCTCCAGGAACCGGTTGTCGTCGCTCTCGGCGTACATCCGGTCGACGACCTTCTCGATCATCGCCTCGACGCAGGCCTGCTTGTCGCCGTCGAACTCGCGCAGATCGTCCTCGTGCAGCGGCAGCGTCTCGGTGAGGTACTTGGAGAAGATGTCCTGCGCCGATTCCGCGTCGGGCCGCTCGATCTTGATCTTCACGTCCAGGCGGCCGGGCCGCAGGATCGCGGGGTCGATCATGTCCTCGCGGTTGGACGCACCGATCACGATGACGTTCTCGAGGCCCTCCACACCGTCGATCTCCGAAAGCAGCTGCGGCACAACGGTGGTCTCCACATCGGAGGAAACACCCGAACCACGGGTCCGGAAGATCGAGTCCATCTCGTCGAAGAACACGATCACCGGGGTGCCCTCGGAGGCCTTCTCGCGCGCCCGCTGGAAGATGATGCGGATGTGGCGCTCGGTCTCGCCGACGAACTTGTTGAGCAGCTCGGGGCCCTTGATGTTGAGGAAGAAGGACTTGGCCTCCTTGGCGTCCTCACCTCGGGCTTCGGCGATCTTCTTGGCCAGCGAGTTGGCGACGGCCTTGGCGATCAGCGTCTTACCGCAGCCGGGGGGACCGTAGAGCAGCACGCCCTTGGGCGGGCGCAGCGCGTACTCGCGGAACAGATCCTTGTGCAGGAACGGCAGTTCCACCGCGTCGCGGATCTGCTCGATCTGACGGCCGAGACCACCGATGTCGGTGTAGTCGACATCGGGAACCTCTTCCAGCACAAGGTCTTCCACCTCAGCCTTGGGCACCCGCTCGAAGGCGAAGCCCGCCTTGGTGTCCACGAGCAGCGAATCACCCGGGCGCAGTTTGCGAATGGGGGAATCGGGGTCGTCCATGTCGTCGTACTCGGCGATCTTGGACAGCGGGCCCGACAGCCAGACCACGCGCTCCTCATCGGCGTGCCCGACCACGAGGGCACGGCGGCCGTCGTCGAGAATCTCACGCAGGGTGCCGATTTCGCCGATCGCGTCGAACTTGCCCGCCTCGACGACGGTGAGTGCCTCGTTCAGGCGCACCGTCTGGCCGTACTCGAGGGTCTCGGCGTCGATGTTGGGTGAGCAGGTGAGGCGCATCTTGCGACCCGAGGTGAACACGTCGACGGTCTGATCGTCGTAGGTGTGGATGACGATGCCGTATCCGCTGGGCGGCTGGCCCAGGCGGTCGACTTCCTCACGCAGGGCGATCAACTGCTGGCGCGCTTCCTTGAGCGTGTCCATCAGTTTGCCGTTGCGGATGGTCAGCGAATCGATTCGTGCTTCCAATTCGCGTGCGCGATCCGGCGAGTCGGCGAGTTGCCTGCGGAGAGCAGCCGCCTCGGCGCGTACCGCCTCGAGCTCTCGCCAGGCCGCCGAATCCGAATTCTCGTTGGGGCTCATGATGCTGCTCCTCCCAGTCCCGGTCTATCAACGCTACCGGGCGCGGTCCGTTCTCGCTTTCCGACATGGTTTCGTCGTGATCACATCTTGTACGGTCGGTACGACATCAAACCACCGAATCCATCCTGTTAGGCTCCCCTAAGCCCGTACGGGGCACAGGGCGGGCTACTCGCCCATCGAGCCGAAAGGTTGTTGCCGAACATGCTCCTTCCTACCCGCACGATCCGTGTCACCGTCGCTGCCGCCGCCGCGGCCCTCGCCGTCGGCCTCACCGCTTGCGGTTCCGACGATTCCTCGACGAACGCCACCAGCAGCAGTACCAGCATCTCGGCCGCTCCGTCCAGCGTTTCGGCAACTCCGGCGCCCACCGGAGACAACGCGGGGGCACCGTCCGCCGATTCCCTGAAGGCCACTCTCGTCCAGTTCGCCGACCCGGGATTGTCCAGCGACGAGAAGGCGAAGCTGATCGTCAACGGTGAGGCGCGCAAGGCCAATATCGACCAGATGAACGGCATGCTGGCCGGCTACACCCTGACCTTCGCCGTCGACAACGTCGCGACCAGCGGGGACAAGGCCACCGCCGACGTCACCATCACCTCGCCGCACGGCACCGCGCCCGCCTTCCCGGTGACCTGGGAGCGCGTCGACGGCACCTGGAAGCTGTCCGACGCCAGCGGCTGCCTGCTCCTCGGCTTCGCGCAAGCGCCCTGCACGCCCGCCTGACGTCCCGCTCCGGCCCAGGGACCCCGATGTATCACCCCGGGCCGATCGGCGCCGTAGCGGCCCGGTCAGTCCCGTAAGCGGCGCACGTAGAGCGTCTGCCCGGCGCGCGCGACGAGTGTCCCGTCCCGATCGAAGATCTGCGCGGTGTGCTGGGTGAGCGACTTCGCCCCGTCGGCGGTGGTCTCCCTGATCGCCACCACCTCCTCGGTCG
Organism: Nocardia rosealba; assembly: GCF_020216065.1. GTDB lineage: Bacteria > Actinomycetota > Actinomycetes > Mycobacteriales > Mycobacteriaceae > Nocardia > Nocardia rosealba. The sequence goes on along the minus strand of NZ_JAIWNA010000010.1, from coordinate 90,318 downwards.
TCAGGGTGATGTCGGTGGCGACCGCGCCGCGGCCCGGTGTGAGGAACTCGATCGACCCGGTGGTGTTCCAGATGCGGTACCCGCGCCCGAGCTGGCCGTAGGCGAGGATCGCGAAGAACGGGTCGGTCATCGAGTACAGCGTGCCGCCGAAGGCCGCCCGGTTGGGACTGTTGCGGTTCCACCACCGGACCGTGTATGTGACGTGCACCGAGGTCCAGTCGGGGGCAATGCTTTTCACGCGCACGCCGCCGAACAGGTACGGCGGGAAGACGTTGAACGCGGCGCGGTAGAACCGGGCCGACGTGCCCGGGTACAAGGTTCCCGCCGACGGGTCCCGCATCGGCTTTTCGGACTGATCGGTCATACGTTCTCCCCCTCGTGTGCCGCCGGGCGGCGATCCGCCTCCGGCGCGCGGAAATCGGTTCGGCGGATCGTATCCGAGTAATTCCACGCACGGGGTGGGTAGTTCCGCGCTGTGGTCGCGGCCCGGTTTCTGCGATGGTTGCGGCATGAGTGTTGTGCCGAGTGTGGCTGTGGTGGCGGCGAATACGCCCGCCGATCGCGATCGGTTCCTCGATCTGCTGCGGATCTCGTCGCTGGTGGTCGTGGTGGTCGGTCACTGCCTGATGCTGACCGTGTCGGTGTCGGGCGACGACGTCCGTTTCGGCAATGTGCTCGCCGATCTGCCTGCCCTCCAGCCGCTGACCTGGCTGCTGCAGGTGCTCCCACTGTTCTTCTTCGCGGGCGTCGCGGCGGGCGCGCGCGGCATTTCCCCCGGAACATCCTGGGGTGCTTGGCTTTTCCGGCGCACGCAGCGGCTCGTCCGGCCGGTCGGCTACTTCCTGGCCGCCTCGGCGGCGCTGGTATTCGTGGCCGGGCTGGTACTGGCGCCGGGCTGGCAGCGGCCGCTGGCGATCACCAGTGTGCAGCTGCTGTGGTTTCTCGGCATGTATCTGGCGGTGCTGGCCTGTACGCCGCTGCTGGCCACCTGGGTCACCAGCACGGGCCGGATGTTCGCGGCTGTCGCGGTGATCGTAGTGGCGGCGGGGACCGTCGACGCGGTGCGGCTCGGTGGCGGTCCGGCCGAGGTGGGCATGCTGAATGTGGCGGTGTGGTTGATCCCGGCCGTGCTCGGGATCGGCTACCTGCGCGGTCTGCTGCCGCGACGGACCGCGGCTGCGCTGGCCTTCGTAGTGCTGCTCATCGATGTGGCGCTGGTTCTCGTCGGACCGTACGAGACGAGCATGGTGACCGTTCCCGGACAGCGGTTGTCCAATCTCGCGCCGCCGTCGCTCCTGCTCGCGGGGCACGCGGTAGCGCTGTGCTGCGCGGCGGTCGCGGTGGCCCCGTGGATCCGGCGGCTGGCGGCGCGGCCACGCGTGTGGTGGCTCACGGTCATCGGCAACACCGGCGCGATGACGCTCTACCTGTGGCACATGCCCGCATTGCTCACAGTGCTCGTCGCGAGTCACCTGGCCGGTGGCGATCGGGTCGGCCCGACCCACCAAGGGTTCTGGCTGCTCACCGCCGTGCAGCTCGGCGCGACGCTGGTCCTCACCGCGCTAGCGTTCCTCGCCTTGCGCGGGCTGGAGAACACGCCGATGCGCTGGTGGGACGGCTCGGTCGCGACGGTGCGCGGCGCCCGTTCCGCCGCCGTGCTGTTCGCTGTGGCGGCGGCCGGGCTCGCGATTCTGCAGGCCACTCGAGGCGGCCTCACCTCGGAAGGGCTGCCCTGGTTCGCGGTCGCCGCCACGGCACTGTGCGGCGCACGGCTGCTAACCAGAGCATGAACGGCCCGCGGCTCCGGGGCGGTGAGAGAGCTGGCTCACGACAGCGCGAGATCGCCGAGCGCGTCGAGACCAACGGCGGTGCGTCCTCGCTCGGCGCGCCGCTCCGCCATGCCGTGTCGACCTTGTGCCAGCTGATCATCGGCCGCCGAAGCGCCCAGCCGAGCACCCGTGGCGGGGGATACCGTGATCGAACTCAGCCCTTCGACGGACGGCGCTGCGGCTTAGGGGTCACCGTGCCTTCGGCGAGGCGACGCGCGCTCACCAGGAACGCGGTGTGCCCCTGCATCCGGTGTTCGGGACGCACCGCGAGCCCCACCACATGCCACCCGCGAACCATCGACTCCCAGGAGCGTGGCTCGGTCCAGCACTCCTGCTCACGCATCGCCTCGACGACCTTGGACAGCTGGGTGACCGTGGCGACGTACACGATGAGCACGCCACCGGGCACCAGCGCCTTCGACACCGCGGGCAGCGCGTCCCAGGGCGCGAGCATGTCGAGCACCACCCGGTCGACCTGCTCGCCGTCGTAGTTCGCCACGTCGGCGACGGTCAGCGACCAGTTCGGTGGGCGCTCACCGAAGAACGTCTCCACATTGCGCACGGCGTGCTCGGCGTGGTCGTCGCGGATCTCATAGGAGATCACCTGCCCCTCGGAGCCGACCGCGCGCAGCAGCGAGCAGGTCAGCGCACCGGAACCGGCGCCTGCCTCGAGCACCCGCGCACCGGGGAACACGTCGCCCTCGTGCACGATCTGGGCGGCGTCCTTGGGGTAGATGACGGTGGCGCCGCGCGGCATCGACAGCACGTAGTCGGTGAGCAGCGGGCGCAGAGCCAGGTAGGGGGTGCCGTTGATCGACTTCACCACAGAGCCCTCGTCGGCGCCGATGAGGTCGTCGTGCTTGATGCCGCCGCGGTGGGTGTGGAACTCCTTGCCCTCCTCGAGCACCACCGTGTAGAGGCGCCCCTTGGCATCGGTCAGCTGCACCCGGTCCCCGATCGCGAATGGACCGGTCCGTCTGGCCGTCATGTATCTCCCGTTCTTCGAATGGAAGTCTCAAGCCTGCCAGGCGGGGCGATGCGCGCGATCGACGGGTCAGCTATTTCGCGGCAGTGAGCACGCGGTGCTGTTCGGCCAGCAGGGAGTGCGCTTCGGCTTCGGTGTCGGCGGGGACCTGCGCGACGTAGCGACCGACCGACACCAGGCATGCCCAGCTGCTCTCGTCGGTCTCTGCCCAGCAGACCGACCCGGGGACAGCCGTCGGGGCCGCCGTCGACTTCCATTCCCGATCGGAACCGAACTCGGCGGTGTCGGACGCGAGCAAGGCCGCCGCGCCCGCGGCGTCGGCGGCGCGGTAGACGATGCTGCCTTCGACGCCGAACGCGCTCACCCCGACCTTGTCGAACAGCGCGCGGGCCGCATGCTGGTCGTCGGCGTAATGCGCCGCGGCGTGCCTGCCGAAGGCTCCCCGGCTCGCACCGCCCTTGCCGACGGCGAGTGCGTGGATCCCGGTGGGGTCGTAGGGGACTTTCGCCAGCTCGGCGACCGGGGTGGCCGCGAAGGAATCCAGTTCGGGGCGTTGACGTTCGAGCGCGGCGCGGACGATCTTCCCGATCTCGGGGAGCGCACCGTTGCTCATCCGGGTGAACACCACGTACTCCCGGTGCGGGGTGAAGGCCATGCCGTCCAGCCTGCCGCGGTTCGTCATGGTGACGACCCGGCTGTCCGGCGCTTCCGGCAGGTCGGTGACCACCCAGTCACCGGATTCGAGCAGACCGCTCTGTGTGGTCGCGGCGGTGGCCAGGGCGTCGGCCGCCCTGGTCGCGGACGCGTTGTCGGGGAAACGCAGGATGCCGTGGGTGAGCCACTGGGTATCGGCGCTCGTCTCGCCGCCGTTGGAGCGCTGGACGGCGAAGCCGGTGATCAGGCCCTCGGCCGCGGCGGCGGCGCTCACCGCGTTGTTGTGGCCCGCCATGATCGTGAGCATCGGCTCGGTGAGGACGCCGAGCGGTCCTCGGCGCACGAAGGTCGGGTCGATATCGGAGCCGAGGGTCAGCGCATCGGCCATCCGGAAGCCTTCGGCGAGTTTGCCGGTCCGCAAATCCTGCTCGGGGCTGGTCGCGGTGGTCGTCGGTGCGCCGGCCGATGTGCTCGTGGCCACCGGCGGCAGTTGTTCCTGACAAGCACTGAGCATGATCATCGCGGCCACGGCCGCCCCCACCCGGATCGTTCGCATTCGGCGATCTTGACAGACACCGCCCCGATGGACGAATCGTGAACCTGTCGGTAGGTGCCGTTACCGTGGCGAACATGTCAGTGCCCCTGTCCGCGTCGATCGCCGACGAGACCTCCGCCGAACCGGTCACCCGGTCGCGTCCGGCGTTGTCTCCTTCGCGCGCAGCCGATTTCAAGCAGTGCCCGTTGAAGTACCGGTTGCGGGCGATCGATCGGGTGCCGGAACCACCCACCCGCGCGGCCGTACGCGGCACGGTGGTGCACGCGGTGCTCGAGGACCTGTTCGGGTTACCCGCGGCCGAGCGTGGGCCCGACCGGGCGGCCGAGCTGGTTCCCGGCGCGTGGGAGCGGGTGCGGGCGGGCCGGGAGGGCCTCGACGAGCTGGTGGCGGCGGGCGGTCCGGAGGCGCTGTTCGAGGAGGTGCGCCGCCTGGTCGCCGGGTACTACGAGCTCGAGGACCCCACCCGTTTCGATCCGGACGGCCTGGAGGAGCGGGTGGAGGTCGACCTCGACGGTGAGATCCCGTTGCGCGGCTTCGTCGACCGCATAGACGTGGCGCCCAACGGTCTGCTGCGCGTGGTCGACTACAAGACCGGCCGCGCGCCCGGCCCCCAGCACGAGGCCCGCGCCCTGTTCCAGCTCAAGTTCTACGCCCTGGTCATCCTGCGCACCCGCGGCATCCTCCCCGCACAGCTACGCCTGATCTACCTCGCCGACAAGGTACTGCTCACCTACACCCCCGACCGCGAAGAACTCGACCGCTTCGCCCGCATCCTCACCGCCCTGTGGCAAGCCATCCTCGACGCGGGCCGCACGGGCGACTTCCCACCCCAACGCAATTCGATGTGCCGCTACTGCGACTTCCACGCCCTGTGCCCGGAATTCGGCGGCACCCCACCCCCCTACCCCGGCTGGCCGACCCGAGACGCCGCCACCACCGACGTCGACCTCGGCCTTCCCTTGGTCCGCACCCCCGAAGACGTCTGATCCCGCTCGACGATCGCGCCACCGAAGATCCTCGAGCCCGCTTTCACCTCAGGCCCGACGGCACAGTTGGTTGGCTCAGGTCACGGTTCGGCTGAATTCAACGCAGGCGGCGTTCCTCTTCTTCTTCCAGCCTGCGGCGTTCTTCCTCGCGCTCGACCTGTTCCTTTTCGATCTTCTCTTCGTGTTCGTCCTTGTTCGACATGTGTTCGCCCCGATCCGTTGTTGTCCGGACAAAACCAAGGTTCAGCCTACGCGCCAGGATGTCGCAGGTCAGGAAGCCGCTCGGTTCCAGCGGACGCGCAGCGCGGCGGGGCCGCGGAGCGCGGTGCCCACCTGGCTGGTCACGGTGGCGTCCTCGGCCGCCGCCGCATCGGCGAGCCGCAGATCGGGCAGGCGGGTGAGCAGAGCGATCAGGGCGGTGCGGAGTTCGGCCAGCGCCAGCCAGCTGCCGAGACAACTGTGTGGGCCCTGTCCGAACGAGAGCATGGTGGTGGCGCGGCGGGAGATGTCGAACTCGTGTGGCGCGGGATATTTCGCCGGGTCACGGTGAGCGGCGTTGACGGCGAACAACATCGGGGTGAGGGCGGGAATGTCGAGACCCTGCCAGTGGGTGTCCCTCCGGCAGGCGCGAGGCAGCAGCCCGACCGGTGGTTCCCAGCGCAATCCCTCCCAGATCGCCCACTCTGCCTGGTCCGCCGGATCGGCCGTGACCAGGGCGAGCTGGTCCGGATGAGTCAGCAAGGCGGACAACGTATTTCCCAGAGCCAACATGGTGGTGTCGGCGCCCGCCGGGAACAGCAGCCGTAGGAAGGCGAGTATCTGATCGTCGGACAGGGTGGTTCCCTCGACGCTCTCGGTGACCAGCTTCGAGATCAGGTCCGCACCGGGCTCCTCGCGCCGGGCCGCGATGATCGGCAGCACATGGTCGGCGAACTCTCGCGAAGCCCGGTGTGCGGCAGCGGGATCCAATGGGAAATAGAACAGGTCGTGCGCCCAGCGCAACACCGTCGCCTCGTCGCCGACGGGCAGACCGAGCAATCTGCTGATCACGAGAACCGGGTAGCGCGTGGTGAATTCGGTCACCAGGTCGGCAGCGCCGAGATGAGCGAAGCGGCCGATCACCTCGTGGGCGACCGGCGCGAGGAGCGGTTCGATCCAGCCGCTCACCAGGCTGCGCCGGAACGGTGGGGCGACGATGGCCCGGTTCACCCGGTGTTCGTCGCCGGTCATGCACTGCAAGGTGCGGCCGAGCACCGGTTCGGTGGTGAGCGAGTACACCGCCTGCGCCGGGAAGGTCTCCTCGTCCTTGAAGGCCGCCGACACCAGGTCATGGGTGAGCAGCAGCACCGCACGCGTCCCCGCGAAGGGGACGATCGCGTACGGCCGGCGGGCCCGCAGGTCGGCCAGCACACGGTGCAGGTCGGGCGTGTCCTGGAAGGCGAAGTCGATGTCGGTGATGTCGAGAGAGTCCAGGAGCGACGAGTGCGGCATAACATTCCTCCGGACACGAATATTCGTGTCATCGAATCGGATTTTCGGCACGCGGACGGTAGACGACCGCGTCGGGAAGAACAAGAGGGAATGCGTGACCGCGTCACCACCGACCGATCGGGTCGTCTCCGTCGTCGAGCTACTCGCCGCCGAGGCACCACTCACCGCCGCGAGCGTCGCCGACCGGCTCGCACTGAGCCGGTCGACGGTCGCCGCCATCCTCACCACATTGGAATCGCGTGGCTGGGCGCTGCGTTCTCGCGACCTGACCTACCGGCTCGGGCCCGCGTTTCCCACCGCACACCGGGCAGCCGCACCCGCAGGCGCGGACGCCGCGTTGCGCGAGCTGGCCCGCCGGGTCGGGTGTGGCGCCGCGCTGGCGGTGGTCTCGTCGACCTCGATGACTTTCGTCGGCCTGGCCGCCCATCACGGCCGGGTACCCGCCGGGATCGAGGTCGGCGCCCGCGTGCCGCTGCGCGCTCCCGCAGGCGCGAGTGTCATCGCGTTCTGCGCCCCGGAACGGCAGCGCGCGTGGCTGGCCACCGCCGACCCCGGCCGACGCGATGAACTGACCACCGCGCTCGCCGAGATCCGCTCCGCCGGACTCGCGGTCTGGGGCATCGACCCCGCCGACCTCGCCACCCTCGATGTCCTCGCCGAAGTAGCAGGCCACCTGGCACATTCACCGACTTCCGGACCACTACGCCGTCGCGTCCTCGGCCTGCTCGGCGACCTCAGCGGCTACCCCCACACCGCCGCCGACCTCGCCGCGGCGGCACCGTTACCCATCGCCTACCTCGCGGCACCGGTGTTCGATCGTGACGAGGTTCCGCGCTGGGAACTGCAGATCGGGCCCCTGCATCCGGCGGTCTCCCCTGGCGACCGCGAGTTGTACCGCACAGAACTGCTCGCCTGCGCCCAGAAGCTCGGCGCCGCGACCTGACCGCGCAGAGCACCCTGGCGCCCCACTCAGCCGCCGACGGGCTCGGCGCTGCCGGAGGGTGCGGCTCCATCCGGTGCCCGCCGCGCGAGCAGGAGTTCGTCCACGTCAGGCCGCGAAGTCACGGAACAGCAGCACCGAAAGGCCGAGTCCGGCGGCAAGGTTCACCAGCACCGCCGAACCGAAGACGGCGATCGGCCGCCACCCGGCCTCGCGCAATCCGCGCAGCGAGAATTCCAGGCCGATGGACACGAAGGCCAGGATCAGGAACCAGGTCCGCAGGTCGTTGACGATCGCGATGTGCGCGGCGCCGGTCTTCTTGTCGACCGATTGCAGGTACAGGGTGCCGATGATCGACGCGGCGACGAACCCGAGCACGAATTTCGGGAACCTGGACCAGAATTCACCGAGGCTCGGCCGGGCGGCACCCGGCGTGCGGTCCACCCGGAACGCGAACCAGGCGGTGAGCGCGATCGCGACGAGTCCGATCAGCGCGTTCTGTGTCGTCTTGACGATCGTCGCGATCTGCAACGATTCCTCACCCGCGAGCGCACCGGCGGCGGCCACCGCCGCCGTGGTGTCGATATTGCCGCCGATCCACGCACCCGCGACCGCATCGGAAAGCCCGAGAAGGTCAGCGAGCCAGGGCAGCAGGAAGATCGACGGCAGCGCGAAGATGATCACCAGCGAGGCCGCGTACGCGATCTGTTCACGCCGCGCCTGCACCGCCCCGGCCGCCGCGATAGCCGCGCTCACTCCGCAGATCGACACCGCGGACGACAACAGGGCCCGCAGTTTGTCGTCGAGCCCGAGCACCCCACCGAACCACCAGGTGAATCCGAAAACGATGGTGATCAAGGCCAGCGCCTGCACGATCGCGGGCGCCGCCGCCGTCACCAGAATATTCAGATTGACGGACGCACCGAGTAGCACCACGCCGGTCTTGATGAAGAACTCCGTCCGGAACCCGGCCGAAAGCCGGTCGCGCAGACCGAGTTTGCCGAGCACCACGTTCCCGATCAGGCCGATCGCGATCGCGTACACCGGATACTCGATGGTCTTCGCGACTCGCTTCAACGGCGTGTCGGCTGCCCACTGCGGCACCTGCGTGTCGAAGAATCGCGTCAGCGCGCCGAGCACGAGCACAAGGAGCACCCCGGCGGCGATATCGGTAGAAGTTGCGCGCGTATTCCCCTGCACCGCCGCGGTTTCGGACGTGGTCTTCACCTCCGCCATCACGGCACCAGCCAATCGGGAATCGCCCCCACCAGTACGAGACCGATCAGCAGGAGACCGACAACGGTCGCCGCCCAATCCTCGTTCCACCTGAAAGCACTACCCGGCCGCGGCTCGGTCTCTGCTTGCGACACTGTGTCTCCTTGCGTTCCTCATCGAGAACCGCAAACTAACCGCGCCACCCACTCGCACACACCGATTACACTCACCCTGAACCGATCTCGACCGATCGACCGCCGAGCTCACGACCTCGGCATTCACCCCCGTCTCCGACGGAAGCGCGCGAATTGTGCGACAGCCCCCTGGATTCCGGGACTCCCTACGACGGCCGTCATTCGCGTACACTGCCGTTCGAGAGTGAAGAACGGGGTGCGGGGGAGGTTGCGTCGGATGACCGATGGCGACGGCAGGGAACGCCTCCACGCCGAAATAGCAGCCTTCTACGCGGGCTTCGGGCAGCCGGATGCGTTGCTCGCCGCGTTTCGGCAGGCCGCCCTGTTGGTTCCGCTCACCGCCGAGAACCGGGTCTTCTTCCTGCCGCTCGGTGGTGTCGACTGGTTGTGCGCGTTCACCAGCGTCGAGGAATACGCCCGGTTCGTCGCCGCGCGCGATCGCCTCGACAATGCCGCCGACCAGGACAAGGACTACCGCTACCACTGGATTTTCGGGCGGCGCCTGCGCGACTACCTGGATACGCGCGACGAACCCGCCGGAATAGCAATCGACATCGTCGGTTCCGCGCCGATGGCGTTTCCACCTGATCTCACCGAACACGCGACAGACGGGGGCATGCGATGACCACATTGAAAGTCGACCCCGCGGTGCTGCAACAGGCCGCGACGGGCATCGACGACACCATCGGTCAGCTGTCGGAGATGGGGATCGGCGAGACCGGCAATATGGGCCGGGGATTCGCGCTGCTCACGATGTCCACGCTCGAGGCGGGCAAACAGACGGTACAGAAGACCTTCGAGGAATTCACCGAGCGGTGGTCGTGGGGTGTGCGCGCATTGGTGCAGGCGGGCAACTCGATCGCCCGCACACTGGGATTGGCGGCGGGCCGCTACGACGAGATGGAAACCAAGTCCGAGGACACGCTGAAGACGATGTGGACGCATATGGCGGGCAATCCACATCTGTCGGGTGAGGAGATCACCAAGCGTTCCTGGGGTGAGACGTTCGCCGACAATTCGTTCAACCACATTCGCAACGCCGATTACAGCGTGAAGTCCTTTCAGGACGCCGGCCAGCACATTCAGACCAATATGAAGGTCATCGAGGCGGTCGGACCGCAGGCGTACGCGAATATCAGTCCGGTGACCGGCAGCCTACTCACCGGGGAAACTCCCGGCTGGAATACCGGTGCGGCCGAGCGAGCCGCGGAGATCATGAAGAAGGAGCAGGGGGGCCAGTAGTCCGTGGGGATCGGCGATTTCATCGACAAAGTCGGCAGCGCGATCGAAGACGGTGTCGAGAATGTCGTCGAGGGTGCGGGCCAGATCATCGACGACGGCCTGGATGTGGTCGGTGACGCAGCCAAACACGTCGGGCTGGAGAAATTCGGTAATGCGCTCGACGATCTCGGCGACAACATCGCCTCCGCGACCGGCGGCGATGTCGAAGAGGAAGAGCTGGGCCGGACCGAGGACCCCAAAGAGCTGATCCTGGGCGAGCCGTCCGAAATCGGTTCCGCCGCCGAGACATTGACGAAGATGGCCGAGGCGATCGAATCGACCGGTCAGGCACTGCAGAAGATCGATGCCACCGAATGGACCGGTAAGGGCGCCGACGCGTTCAATGCCGTCTACGACAAACAGCCGAAACTCTGGTTCGACGGCGCCGACGCGATGGCGGCCGCGGCCGAGGCACTGAAGGCCTGGCAGAACGAGGTGAAGGCCGCCCAGGACAAGGCCCAGACCGCCATCGACCGCTGGAAAGCGGCCGACGCCGAAGAACGTCGGCAGAAAACCTGGTGGAACGGTCTGACCGGCGAGCAGCAACAGGCGAATCCGCTCATCGATACCTGGACGACCATTCGCAACGAGGCGCGCGAAATCCTGCGCGGCGCACGGGTGCAGCGTGACAACGGCGCGTCGATCGCGGTCGGCGCGATCGAGACAGCTACCGAGCGGGCGCCGAAGGAACCGCCGTTCAGTGAGCGGTGGATCGCGAATATTTCCGACCTCAAAGGGGTGCTCGACCACGCTGCCCTGAATTTCACCGCCGGATTCCTCACCGCTATCACCGGAATGGTGCAATTGGTGCGCCAGGTGAATCCGACCGATATCTACAACATCACCCATCCCGCCGACTACGCCAAAGGGCTGTCCGATCTGGGGACCGGACTCGTTGTCGCCGTAGCCGATCCGGGTGCGGCGGTCGACGCCATCCTCAAAGAGGCAAGGGCCAACCCGTTCGAATTCGCCGGGTCGCTGGCCCCCGACCTCATCCTCACGGCCGCGACCGGTGGTGGTGGCAGTGTGAAGACCGCGATCTCCGCGCTCAAACGCGGCGCCGACGCGGGCAGGCGCGTGTCGGGCAATGGCGTCGACCCGAACCCCACTCCGACTCGGGCCCCGGAAACCCCGAGCCCGACCCGAGACGCCGACCCGCCAGGGCAGACCACGCCGCCTGAAGGTGCGGGTCTGCCGCAGAACGACCGGGGGTCCTCACCCGCTGAGGCGCGGCCCGTCGAGGCGGGCCCACAGCGCGAGGCCCCCACTCAGCGCACCGAGGACACCGGCGGTGGGCACTCGAGCGCGCCCGAGAACGCCGAGCCGCGCCAGGCCGAGCCGGCACCACGAACGCAGCAGGACGAGCCGGCCCCGGCCGCCGAAAACCCGGGCACCACCCGCGATCCCGAGCCCACCCCCGAAGTGGCGCCCACCCACACCCCGGAACACACCCCCGACCCCGAGCCGCCGACAAGCCGCACGGAACCGCGCCCCGAAGCGGCGGGAACCACGAACCCCGACACGTCCGCCCCGACCCAGCGGGCAGAGCCCTCTCCGACCCACACCGATCAGTCACCGACACAACGCACAGAACCGGCCTCGACCCACCAGGCCGATACGACGCCGACGCAACAGACCGACAACACACCGACCTCGCGTACCGACCAGCAGGACGACAGTTCGGCTCAGCGCACGGTTCCCGCGTCCGCCGACTCGCCGACCCAGCGCGCAGAACCTACCCCGCAGACGGATACACCCACCTCACGCTCCGACCAGCAGGACGGCGATCCGGCGCGGCGCACCGATCCCACCGCAGACACGGCGACACAACGCTCGGAACCTGAATCCACTCAACACAATCCGAGTTCGCCCAGCGCTACTCCCGACACCCCCCACACGCGAACCGACGGACACCCGGATTCCGGCACCACGTCGCGTACGGAACCAGACGGCCGATCGATCGACCGCAACGACTCCGACCACCCCTCGGGTACCAGTTCCTCCCCGGACACTGCGGCTGCCCGCCCTCCGCATACTGCCGACACCTCACCGGCCTCGGCCAACCCGAACACGACGACCGCCCCGGCCGCACAGACTTCGAACCCCGCCACCTCCTCCCCCCTCTGGCAACCAGGCCCTGCCACCCACGCGGAAGCGGGCCCGAGCCCCCGCACCCCCGACGCGACACCCGCACGCCCCCAATCCACCCCGCCGAGCCCAACCCACACCCCACAGTTACCGACCCGGCCCGATACGACATCCGCACACCGACAACCTGATTCACCAACCCCGTCACGACCGACCCTGGACCCCCCACGCGCGGGCGTCTCCCCCGACCCGTCGGCCCGCCCGAACGAAAACTCACCGGTCACCGCCAGCCGCCCCGACACATCGCGCGCTCACACCGCCCAGCCGGCTCGCCCGCACTCTCCCACCGGCATTCCCGACCGAGGACCGAGTCGTCCCGTCGATCAGGGCACGAACCCAACGCACCATCCCGACGCAACACCGAGGGACCGCGCGCCCGAAAACACTCCCGACACCTCCTCCCGCCTACAGCCAGACCGCGATTCGGACGCCCCCACCCGCCCACCCGCCTCGGACCGCGATCCGAACACCCCGGCCGATCGCACTCCCGACCCACACCGCGCCTCGCCCACGGATCACACACCGGACCGCGACGATCGCCGTTCGGACCACGACGCCCCCACCGACCGATCACCCGACCGCGACCCGGAGACCACCACCGATCGAACTCCCGATCGCGACACACCTACCGATCGCAGCCCAGACCGTGATCCCGACAACGGCACCGATCGCGAATCACCGAACGACCGCACACCCGATCGCGACCAGGAGACCAGTAAGGACCGCGACCCGGACGCCGACACTCCGACCGCGAAAGACCGGGCGGACGCCGACAGTGACGCTCACGACGAGGCGCGTAAGTCCGGGGCCGAGCACGATCGCACCCCCGATCAGAAGACCTGTTCCACCGACCCCGTCGATATCAGCACCGGCGAATTCCTGCTGCCGGAAACGGATCTGGAGTTGCCGGGGGTGCTGCCGCTGGTGCTGCGCCGTTCGCATCATTCGAACTACCGTTTCGGGCGGTGGTTCGGGCCGTCGTGGTCGTCGACCCTCGATGCTCGCGTCGTCGTGTCGGAGGACGGTGTCACGTTCCTCGGCGACGAGGGCATCATGCTCGCCTACCCGCACGCGGAGGTGGGTGAACCGGTGCGGCCGCTCACCGACGGCCAGTCCTGGACGCTGACCCGCACCGACGCGGGCGGTTACCGCGTGTGGGATCAACGCCGCGAGCTGATCTGGCATTTCGCCCCGGAAGCCCACCTCGACAATCTCGATGTCGAGCTCGGCAACTTCGCGGTTTCGGCGATCACGGACCGTCACCACAACCGCATCCGGTTCCATTACGACGCCGACGGGGTGCCGGTCGAGGTGTCGCACTCCGGCGGTTACCGGGTACGCGTCGAGTCCGCGCGCGGCCGTGTCACCGGTCTGGTGTTGCTCACCGACGGCGAGCACGGGCTACCTGTGCGCGAATTCGGTTATACGGCAGGGTTGTTGACCTCGGTCACCAATGCCGACTCGGCGACGACCCGGTACACCTACGACGCCGAGCACCGGATGACCTCGTGGACCGATTCGAACGGCAACCAGATGGTCAACACCTACGACGATGCCGGTCGTGTGGTCCATCAGCGCGGCACCGCGGACATCCTGAACTGTGACTTCGCCTATGTGGATTTCCCCGGGGGTGCGGGTAGACTCACCGCCGTCACCGACTCCCTCGGCGCCGTCACCACCCACGGGTTCGACCGCGAGTTGCAATTGCGCGATCGGGTCACCCCCGACGGCGCCCATTTCCACACCGACTACAACGCCGAACGCAAACCACTGACCGTCACCGGTCCCGACCCGACCACGACAACCACCTACCGCTACAACGGCGCGGGTGACCCGGTGGAAATCGTTCGCCCGGATGGTGTTTCGCTCGAGTACGACTACGTCTGGCGCCACCGCCCGAGCACCATCACCACCGCCGACGGTTCGGTGCACCGTCGGGAATGGTCCGACAACGGCGATCTGACCGCCGCTGTCGATCCCGCCGGTTCCCGCACCGAGTTCACCTACCATCCCTCGGGCGCGCTGGCGAGCGTGCTGGTCGACGGCGCGCGCACCACCATCCACACCGACGCCGCCGGTCTGCCGATCGTCCTGATCGATCCACTCGGCGCGACGACCCGCATCGACCGTGACGCCGCAGGACGCCCGATCCGAACCGTCGACCCCACCGGCGCGGTGACCACCTACGAGTGGTCGCCCGCCGGAAACCTGCTGCGCAGAACCGATCCCGACAACCTGGCCGAGTCGTGGGCCTACGACGGCGAAGGCAATATCGTCGCCTACACCGATCCCGCCGGGGGCGTCACCACCTACTCCTACGGCGCGTTCGACCTCCTGCGGTCACGTCGCGATCCCGACGGATCGCTCACCCGCTACGAGTGGGATTCCGAACGCCGCCTCACCGCGGTGCACAATCCGCTCGGCCAGACCTGGACCTACGAATACGACCACGCGGGCCGCCTCGTCGCCGAAGCCGATTACAGCGCAACACGAACCACGTACACGTGGGATTCCGCGGGTCGAGTCACCACCGTCACTCCGGCGACCGGGATCAGCCGCCACCACCGCTACGACGTTCTCGGCAGGTGCACCGAGATCATCACCGACGACGGCGACTGGATCCGCTACACCCACGACCCCGTGGGCCGGGTGCTCACCGCGAGCACCGGCAACGGTGACAAGCACCATCACGTCATCGAATACACCTACGGTCCAACGGGTTTGCTCGAATCCGAGAAGGTCGACAACCGGTCGCCGATGCGATTCGGCTACGACCAGCATGCGCGCCGGATCGCCCGCACCAGCCCGACCGGGGTCGAAACCTCCTGGCATCACGACCTGACCGGACGTGTCGACCGGCTCGGCGTCGGTGACCACGACGTGAGTTTCGAGTACAACCTCGCCGGGCACCTCACCCGCTGGCGCACCGGCGAGATCGCGGTCGACCGCGCTGTCAGCGCGCGCGGACAGCTCGTCGGCCAGGAGGTCATCGGCTTCCCCACCCGGCTCGTGTCCCTCGATCTCGACCGGCCCGCACGACCCGCGCCGCGCCACCTCCGCCGCGACGAATTCCTTTATCGCGCAGACGGATACCTCACCGCCCACACTGTCAGCCGCCCGAACATCCCGGTCGCGCATCACGACTACACCCTCGATGTCCGCGGCCGCGTCACCACCGTCGCCCGCAACGATCACCTCACCGAGCGCTACGGCTACGACCCGCTCGGCAACATCACCGGCACCGCCCGCGAATACCGCGACAACCTGCTGGTCCGCGACAGCGACACCGAATACCACCACGACCCCGCCGGTCGCCTCATCCGCAAAACCACCGGCGCACGCACCTGGCACTACCGCTACAACAGCTTCGACCAGCTCACCGACGTCTACACCCCGGACCGGCAGTGGTGGCGCTACACCTACGACGCCCTCGGCCGCCGCACCACCAAACAACACCTCGCCACCGACGGCACCGTCCTCGACCGCACCGACTACACCTGGGACGACACCCACCTGATCGAAGCCACCACCGCCACCAGCGCAACCCGCTGGGAGTACCACCCCGGCACCCACACCCCACTCACCCAATCCGTCGAAGACCCGGCCACCTCCGAGTTCCGTGCGATCATCACCGACCTCGCCGGCACCCCCACCGAGCTCATCGACCCCACCACCGCCGAAACCACCGCCACCGCCGAAACCACCCTCTGGGGCAAAACAACCTGGCATGGCACCTCAACCACCCCCCTCCGCTTCCCCGGCCAATTCCACGACCCCGAATCCGACCTCCACTACAACCTCCATCGCGTCTACGACCCCGACACCGCCCGCTACCTCACCCGAGACCCCCTCGGCCTCACCCCCGCCCCCAACCCCCACACCTACCCCCACAACCCCCTCACCTGGCGCGACCCCCTCGGCCTCATCCCGGACTCGTGCGACAGCGATTCGTCCGACGACGACACCCCCGATCCCAGCAATATCACTCCCCCTGACCCCACCCCAACCCCCCCGACCGTCGATGCGGGTCAACCCCCCGTTACACCGGAAGCCCTCCCCGACCCCAACTCCGCACCGGGTGCAGGGCGAATGGGAACTGCTGCCGAGTCGCCAGAGGGTCTTCGACAGCCTCTACAAGAAGAAGTCATCGATGGGCGGCGGACAATTATGGATCAGAACGGGGTCCCACATGTATTGTCCGATACGCCGGATAACGCAGCATCTGCCGCCGCGAGAAGCTTTTTCAACGACGAGCTGGCACGTTCTGGCCGAGCATACGACCCGCACACCGGAAATGGGTCTGAAGTCTTCTTCCAAGACGACCTCAATCGCCTGATGGAGAAAGGGTACATCAATAATACAGTGACCGGCACCACGGCCGACATGGTAGAGGTAACATGGCGAAATGGTCAGATAACGAACGTCCGTTCGATAGATGCCACCGAGTCATCGAGAATGGATGCCGATAAAATTCGGCGAACGCTTTTGAACAAACTTGCTGATGGAAAGAAGCATCAAACCGAGCTCGCCGTATTTGTGGCTAGAGACGACGATCAAGCGCGTTTGGTTGCGGAGGCAGTCGCTGACGAACCGCGAGTACGGGTAATCAACCCCGACACGGGATTTGACAGCCGACCGAGTTGGCGATGATGATGAGCCGACCGGAGCATGGATTTGCAACACTGAATAATACGGAGGAAACCGGTGAGTAGGTTCGCGGAGGTTATCGTGCTCGCACGCGATGCCGAGGAGGCTATGCAACCACTGACCATGCCAGATCCGAATCGCGAATGGCACCAATGCTTCACCCCGATCGATGATACTAAATTCTCCGGCGAAAGCGCCGGCTCGGAAGAATGCTATATGTGGGTGATTCAATTCTATCGGCACAACTGGTCAGGCTTGCTCACGTATCTCGAAGAGATAGAATGGCCTGACCCGTTTTCGGTACAAGTCCTTATCCATGACGAAGACGACGACTGTTTCGGTCTGTGGATGATGTTCGACGGAAAACTGCGGGAAGTGCCGATCCCCGCCACCAAACGCGAAGCCTTCGCAGGCTCCCCGACGGGGACGTTGATGAGAACTGACCGAGCGTAGATAGATCAGGCCCCGGTACGACGCAGGCGTTCCCTGCCCTACCGGTCCCAGCACGGGAGTCGGTAGGGCAGGGTCCAGCGTTGTAGGACCAGGTCGACTCAGAATGCTCGGCAGGAGCGGATGTCGGTGGCGAGGATCGCCTTGGCACCCAATTCGGCGAGACGGTCCATCAGCTCGTTGCCCTGCTTACGGGGGACCAACGCGCGGACGGCGACCCAGTCGGGGTCGCGCATGGGCGAGACCGTCGGTGATTCCAGGCCGGGGGTGATGGCGGCGGCTTGGTCGAGCAGCGACTTGGGGCAGTCGTAGTCGAGCATCAGGTACTGCTGGGCGAACACCACGCCCTGGATGCGGTTGATGAGCTGGTTGCGGGCGCGGTCGTCGCGGTCGGCGCCCGTGCGTTCGATGAGCACGCCCTCCGAGTCGCACAGGGACTCGCCGAAGGCGACGAGGTTGTGCTGGCGCAGGGTGCGGCCGGAACCGACCACGTCGGCGATGGCGTCGGCGACGCCCAGCTGGATGGAGATCTCGACCGCGCCGTCGAGGCGGATCACCTCGGCGTCGATCCCGAAGCGGGCCAGGTCGGCGCGCACCAGGTTCGGGTAGGAGGTCGCGATGCGCTTGCCCGCGAGGTCTTCGACCTTCCAGTCCTCCCCGGCGGGGGCGGCGTAGCGGAAGGTCGAGCGGCCGAAGCCCAGGGAGAGGCGTTCGGTGACGGGGGAACCGGAGTCCAGGGCCAGGTCGCGGCCGGTGATGCCGAGGTCGAGCTCGCCGGAGCCGACGTAGATGGCGATGTCCTTGGGCCGGAGGAAGAAGAATTCGACCTGGTTGGCGAGGTCGAGGACGGTGAGGTCACGGGAGTCGGTGCGTTTGCGGTAGCCGGCCTCGCTGAGGATGGAGACGGCGGATTCCGACAGCGAGCCCTTGTTGGGAACTGCGACGCGCAACATGGAAGGTGGTCCTTTCGGGGATGACGGGAGCAGTGTCGAACCGGACGGATCAGCCGTCACAGATGTCGGTACACGTCCTCGAGCGTCAGCCCGCGGCCCACCATCATCACCTGGACCCAGTACAGCAACTGGGAGATCTCCTCGGCGAGGGCCTCGTCGCTCTCGTGCTCGGCGGCCAGCCAGATCTCACCGGCCTCCTCGAGCACCTTCTTCCCCTGGAAATGCACGCCCGCGTCCAGCGCGGCCACGGTGCCCGACCCCTCGGGACGGGTCTTGGCACGCTCGGTCAGCTCGGCGAACAGGGACTCGAAGTTCTTCACGGTGACCGATTGTTTCACACCGTGCACAGCGGTTTTCCCGCGCACCACGGCCTGGGTGGGCCGGGGTGCGCGGGACACCGATCATGCCGCGAGCAACTCGCGCAGTTCACCAACCGCCGTACGCAGGTGGTCGGCGAAGGCGTACATCTGGTCGGCCACCGACTTCGGCGTGGCCAGATAGATGTTCCAGCGGTCCGGCAGCAGCACGTAGGCGATACCGATACAGCGCGGACTGGTGGATCCGAAACCGAAGTAGCGGATGTACTGCGAGGGCGCCGAGCTGGTCGACAGGTAGTCGTCACGCATGACGGTCCAGCCGGGGCTGTCGAACAACGCGATCCGCTCACCGTCCACGCCGAGCTCGGCACCGCGGCGGCGCTGGATCCACTCGAGCTCCCACAGGTGCTGCTCGGGTGCCTGGCCCGCCTGGCATTCCTTGGCGCGGTTCACGTGCGCGGCGGCGGCGGTCCGCGCCGCGGCGAGCTTCGTCTCCTGGTCGACCTCGGGGTCGACCATGGCGTTGACGAAGGCCACCATCTCCGGCGTCACCACCCGCATGGCCTCGGTGCGGCCGTTGCGGAACTGGCGGGTGGCGATGGACTCGTAAGTCGCCCCGGTGATGCCCTTGCTGCGCCGATGCGCGAGCTGATAGCTCAACTGCGCGAACGCGTCCGGCGAGATCCCCAGCTTCTTGGCGTCGGCGGTGCCGAAGTCGTCGAACGACACCAGCGAGGTGGCCGTGTCGGCGGCGAACTTCGCGAAATCCGCTCCGGCGGCGGCGATATCGGCCCGCGCCGCCGAGTCGAGTTCGAACTCGACCGGCTCCACGGCGGGAAGTCCCTGGGCCTTGGCGCCGCTGGTGGCGGCGTGGTCGTCGGCGCCGCGTTCGAGCAGCGCGTCGACGAACGACAGCACGGTTGTGCCGTCGAGCCCGCAGTGCTCGATATTGATGCCCGCCTGGCCGTCGGCGAAGACGATGAACGACACCGACTTGTCGAAGTAGCGGTTGCCGCTGTCACCGTGCAGGAGCTGATCGCAGGCGTGCAGTTCGTCGCGGGGCGCGAAGTCCTCGAGGCACACCGAGAACAGTGCGGTCTCGATGGCGTCGAACGCCTCCACGTTGGCGGGCACGGTGCGCAGGGCGGCCCGGCTGCGGGCCCATTCGGCGCGTGCCTTGGTGGTGAGATGGCCGACCGAGGTATCGGTGGCGGCGGGCTTGGTGCCCGCCTTGATCACCGCACGCAGCCCGTCGACGATGTCGGAGAACGCGTACGGCGCGCCGTCGGCCCCGACCACGTCCATCCGGAAGATGTTGCCGCGGTAGAAGACCGCGATGTGGCGGGCGTCCGAGGGCCCGGGCCATTCGTCGCTGTAGGGCTTGCGAACGGAGTCCTGCACCTCGCCCGGAATCCGGGTCTCGGAGAACAGGTACTTGTTCTGCCACATCGACAACTGCTGTCCACGCTGGGTGACCGGCGGGATCTTCTCCGCGTCCAGTGCCAGCTTGTAGTCGACAGCGGCGCCGATGAGCGCGGCGGCCCGCTCGGCCTGCCCCGCCACCGTCGACGACGCCAGCGGCGTGTCGTCGCGGAACAGGAACACGAAGTTGGCGTTGAGCGCGATCCGGTCGCGGCGGCCCAGGTAACGCGAGGGCCAGAACTCGTCGAGCCAGCTGCCGACACCGGGTGTGGCGTCGTATTCGGCCAGCGCGGCGTGCAGGGTGCGCCCGGCCCCACCGGGGCGCAGCAGCTCGGCTACCGCGCCCTCGGTGGTGGCGTATTCCTCGGCGCCGAGCAGCGGAGCACACCACTGCAGGAACCGCGCGCAACTGTCTTCCAGTGTCGGCAGCGGAACCCGGGGCAGGGTGTCTTCGGCGGCGAACGTGGGTTGGTTCAATCCAGATCCTCAGGTCTCGATGGGATGCGGGCGGGACAGGAACAGGTTGGCGTAGAGCCAGCCTTCGGCTTCGTGATCGGTGGTGTCGATTCCCTTGGCCGCCAACGCATCGAGTACCTGCTGACGTTCCTGCGCCGAGGCGAAGCGACGCTGCTGGAACATACCGGGCCGCTGCTCACTGCGATAGCCGAGCGCGGCGAGTTCGGCGGCGATGGGATCGAAGTCGAACATCCGCAACACGAAGTGCGCCATCCACGGTCGCTTGTGTGGATCGGCTTGCGCGACCCTGGACAGGGTTTTCTCGGTGATGTAGCCGACGCATCCGGTGGAGATCACCAGATCGGCGGAGGCGAGCACACGTCGCTGTGCCTCGGTGGGCTCGGTGGCCTCGAGGTCGGCGTGCACGTAGTCGTGCAGGAGTCCGGCGGCGTGGGCGTAGGTCAGCGCCGGGCGTGCGGCGTCCATCCCGATGAAGCGTACGTCGGGCATCAGGTCGATGCGTAACCGCTCCCGGTCCGCCGCGAGGAGGCCCACGCGATCGGTGTCGGCGTGGTCGCGGTAGTGCGTGGCCAGCTCGTCGACGGTGGTGTCGGTCCGCAGCAGCGCCGCGTTCACTCCGTAGGAGCAGCCCAGGTCGAGCACCGTCGGGATGCGGTCCGGGCGCGCGGCGCGCAACTGGCGCAACTGCTCGGCGAAATGCGGCTTCGCCAGTTCCGGGATCCGGTAGTCCAGCTCGTTCATCCGCGCGAAATACGCACGCGGATCCGGACTCTCGTAGATGTCGTCGAAGGATGCTTTACCGGTGGTGTGCAACGGAACGGACATGGGTTCCTCTCAGTCGAGCAGTCGGTCACCTCGGACGGCGGCGGCCGCGGCGGCCACGTGATCGGGTAGCACACGGCCGAACAGCTGCCTGGTGCGTTCGACAGTGCCGATCACCCCTGGCCGGTCCGTGTAGGCGAAGATCGCCGAATGTCGTTGTCCGGCACCGGTCACCTCGGTGACGCGGTGCAGAGAGAAGCGGCCCTTGAACAGTTGCAGGTCGCCGGGGCGCAGCTCGAGCGCCCGGATGAAGCGCCCGCCCTCGCCGGTGAGCACGGCCCGCACGTCGTCGAGATTCTCGGCGTGCGGATCGCGGATGTTCGGGCAGTACTCGAAGACACCGCCCGAGTCGGGGCGGCGGGTGAGCATGCTGACGGTGAATTCGTTGGTGTCGAAATGCCAGGGGTGCGACATGCCCGGCTCGACCACGTTCAGGCACAGCCCGGCCAGCGGGTCGGCGAATTCGTGCAGTTCGTCGAGTTCGAAGCAGTCGGCGACGAAGCGCTGGAACACCGGGTCGGTGTAGAGGCGCTGGATCAGCGCCTCGGTGGGGATGTGGTCGCGGGCGACGAAGGCGTTGCCACGGTCGAGCACGATGCGCGCCGGGTGATCGGCGGGCAGGTCGGCGTCGAGCGGGATGTTGTAGGCGTTGACCCGCTCCACCTTGTAGTGGGCGTGCGGGGCGATGGCCTCACCCTCGGCACGCAGGGTGTCGAGCAGCTGCGGGCGGATGAATTCCCGCAGCACGGTACAGCCGTCCTCGGCGAGTTCGGCACGGGCCGCGTCGATCGCGGCCTGTCTACCCGGATCACCTGGATCGGTGAGTGGATACCGTGCGATGTCGACGATTTCGTCAAGCCCCCGCGTGCCTGTCATGGAAACAGTTTGCGCGAAAATTCCGTGACACGCCCGGGATTCGGTCGAATCGGCCAATCCCGAACAGATCACAGGGAGGTGAATTCATCTGCGCCACAACAGTTTTCGCACATTCCATCCCGATGACGGAATTATCACGGTAGGCTATTACGCCCTATCACGCGGTGGCAGTGGCTCGTTCGTCCCGTGCGGCGAAGGCGGCACGCAGGTCGGCCACCGACAATCCGATCAGTGACTCCCTGAATACCCGCCCGGCGACCTCGGGAACCTCGATTTCGCAGGGAATCACGATCACCGCGCAGCCGGCCCCCTGCGCGGCCAGCGCACCGGTCGGCGAGTCCTCCAGCGCGACACAGTCGGCGGGATCGACACCGAGCAGCTCGGCGGCCCGCAGGTAGACATCGGGTGCCGGCTTGCCGTGGGCCACCTCGTCACCGCAGACCGACAGGTCGAAGAAGTGCCTGCCGAGGGTGTCGAGACCGTATTCGGTGAGCGAGCGTTTGGTGTTGGTCACCAGCGCGCAGCGCAGGCCCGCGGCGCGCACCATGGTCAGCGCGTCGAGCGCGCCGGGGCGCCACGGGATGGGGCCGAGCATCAGTTCGCCGACGCGTCGTTCGAGGAACTCCCCCGCCGCCGCGATCACCTGCGGGGTGGCGGTGACGCCGATGCCGTCGAAGAGCATGCGCAGGGCATTGGGTCCGGAAGCGCCGATGAGGGAGTGGCGCAACTCGTCGCTCATCTCATGCCCGTGTTCGCGGGCCAGCTCGCGCACCGCGATGTCCCACAACTTCTCCGAATCGAGCAGCGTGCCGTCCATGTCCCACAGCACCGCGGCCGGTCGCGCGCTCACGTGTTCACTCGCCTCGTTCTCGTCGTCTCGCGGCCACCAGCACTCGCGGAGCCCGGTCAAGCCTAACGGGTTCGACCTATACGCCCGACCCTGCGATCTGCAGGTTGCCCGCGTCGCCGGTGACCTGGATCCATCGGTTCTCCGAGCTCACCGACCCGTTGGTGAGGTGATAGGTGAGCGAGACGACGGCGCGGTCGGGGCCGCTGGGGGTGATCGATCCGACAGTCACCGAGCGCACTGTCGACCAGAACGACGAGTACTGGCCGAAGCCGCCGGTCTGGGCCTGGTAGCCGGGGGCCAGGCGCGACCAGGCGCCGCCGGTGTTGCCGGGCAGCATCCCGTAGTAGCTCGCGATGAACTGGTTGATGCGTTCGGGCGTCGGTGGGCCGACCGGTGTCGTGGTGACGGTGGTCGTGGTGGGGCGCGGGGTGGAGGTCGCGCTGCTCGTGGCCGGGGTGGAGGGGGGTGCGGTGGTGGCCCCGGACGGCGGCGGCGCCGAGACGGTGATGGTCTCCTGCTCAGGCACGATCACGACGGTGCTCACCTTGCCGTCGACCATGGTGGTCACCGTGACGGGCGAGGGCGGCTCCTGCGCCTGCTGTCCGGCGTCGCCGCCGCGGTCGCGGGTGACCACCAGCACTACCAGCATCACCGTGAATGCGGCGACGGCGGCGGCGAGCAACAGCACGGCGCGGTTGTTCGACGAGTCGGTCCGCGGCGGCGCGACAGGGAAGGCGGGCGGCCTGCCCGACGAATGCCCGCCGATATCGCCTACCCCACCGATGAATTCGGTCGCGGCGGCGGAGTCGATGTCGTTCGCCGAGGCCGCGGCGTCCTGGACCCGCGGTTCGGCCGGGGGCGGTGGTCCGACCAGGCCCCCGGTGGGGCCCGACGAGCCGCCGGTGATCGCCGAGCGAGCCGCCTTCGCGAGAGCCAAACCGCTGCCGAGCAAGCCGGCGGCCTTCACTCCCCCGCTCTCGGGTGCGGGCGATTCGGCGGGCGTCGCACCGAGCGCGAGCACCTTGGTCGCGGTGGCTGGCAGGGCTGGAACACGTCCTGCCGCAACGTCTTCCAGTGCGCGCCTGGCCTGTGCCATGGTCGGGCGTTCGGCGTCGTCGGCGGTGAGCAACCACATCAGCACCGGTCCGAGCGGGCCCGCCTTCTTCGGTTCGGGCACCACCCCGCGCGCGACGGCGTGCAGGACGGCGAGGGGATTGTCGCCCTCACCGAACGGCGGCGCGCCTTCGACGGCGGCGTAGAGGGTGGAGCCGAGGGCGAACACGTCGGCGGCCGGTTTCGGGTTGTCACCGCGGGCGATCTCGGGCGCCAGATAGGCGGGCGTGCCTGCCAGGAACCCCGTCGCGGTGACGGTGACGTCGCCGGTGGCGTGCGAGATGCCGAAGTCGGTGAGCTTGACGGTGCCGTCGTCACCGACGAGCAGGTTGGCCGGTTTCACATCGCGGTGCATGATCCCGGCGTCGTGCGCGGCGGACAACGCCGCCGCCGCCTGCGCACCGATCCCGGCCACCTCGATCGGTGACAGCGTCGCTCCACCGGAGATCTTCACCGCGAGGCTCGGCGCGTTCATGTATTCCATGACCAGCCAGGGCTGGCCGTCCTCTTCGGCGACATCGAAGACGGTGATGGCGTTGGGGTGGTGCAGGCGCGCGGCGATACGACCCTCGCGCATGGCCCGCAATTTCGCTTCCAGCGCTTGGGTTCCGGTGAGGCCCGGCGCGAGCAGCACCTGCTTGACCGCGACGGTGCGCCGCAACCGGACATCGGTGGCGCGCCACACCACCCCCATCGCACCCGTGCCGATCGGGTCGGTGAGTCGATAGCGTCCCGCGATCAACCGATCCGATGTCATAACGTGTGCCCCTCCTGCTTACCGCCGAGTCGTCCAGCCCTCCGCGCCACAGCGGGATGAAACTTTCGAAAATCCTACGTGCCTCAGTGCTGCGATTCCGTTGCCAACCGTCGACCACCATGGTCTACCCATCGGGTTCGTGATCAGATTCACAACGGGCACAGGGCGAATCGGGCCGGTCCGCGGTGGACCGGCCCGATCACCGAACACCGAAGTCAGGCGTTGAAGTACTTCGCCTCGGGATGCAGCAGGACGAAGGCGTCGGTGGACTGCTCGGGATGCAGCTGCAGCTCTTCCGACAGCGTCACCCCGACCCGGCCCGCGTCGAGCAGGTCGACCAGTTTCGCCCGGTCCTCGAGGTCCGGGCAGGCACCGTAGCCGAAGGAATACCGCGCACCCCGGTAGCCGAGCTTGAAGTAGTCCTGCACATCGGCCGGATCGCTGTCGGCGACCGACTGCCCGTTGATGCTCAGTTCCTCACGCACCCGGCGGTGCCAGTACTCGGCCAGCGCCTCGGTGAGCTGCACGCCGATGCCGTGCACCTCGAGGTAGTCGCGGTAGCTGTCGCCCGCGAACAGGGCGTTGGCGAAGTCGGCGATGGGCTGACCCATGGTGACCAGCTGGAAGGGCAGCACGTCGACCTGACCGGTCTCGCGAGCCTTGTCCCGCGAGCGGATGAAGTCGGCGATGCACAGGAACCGGTCGCGCTGCTGACGCGGGAAGGTGAACCGATACCGTTCGGGCGCATCGGGTTCCGGCTCGGTCAGCACGATGACCTCGTCGCCATCCGACACCGCCGGGAAGTACCCGTACACCACGGCGGCGTGCTGCAACACGCCCTCGGTGGCCAGCCGGTCGAGCCAGTACCGCAGCCGGGGACGGCCCTCGGTCTCGACCAGTTCCTCGTAGCTCGGCCCGTCACCAGCACGCTGCCCGCGCAGACCCCACTGCCCGAGGAACAGCGCCCGCTCGTCGAGCAGACCCGAATACTCCGCCAGCGGAAGGCCTTTCACCACACGCGTGCCCCAGAACGGCGGAGTCGGCACCGGCTGATCGGCCGCCACGTCGGAACGCTCGGGCACCACGATGGGCGCCTCGGCGGCCTTGCGCTCGGCGGCGATCCGCTTGGACCGTTCGTGGCGAGCCTTGCGCTCGGCGGCTTTCTTCTTCGCCTCGATCGCCTCGGGACTGTCGGGGTCGAGGCCACCGCCGCGCTTGACGGTCATGATCTCGTCCATCAACCGCAGACCCTCGAAAGCGTCACGCGCGTAGTGCACTTCACCGTCGTAGACCTCGGTGAGGTCGTTCTCGACGTAGGAGCGGGTGAGCGCGGCACCACCGAGGAGCACCGGGAACTGCTCGGCCACGCCCTTGGCATTGAGCTCGGCCAGGTTCTCCTTCATCACCACGGTGGACTTCACCAGCAGGCCGGACATGCCGATCACGTCGGCCTTCTTGTCCTGGGCGGCGTCGAGGATGGTGGCGATGGGCTGCTTGATGCCCAGGTTCACCACCTCGTAGCCGTTGTTGGACAGGATGATGTCGACCAGGTTCTTGCCGATGTCGTGCACATCGCCCTTCACCGTGGCCAGCACGATGCGGCCCTTGCCGGAGTCGTCGGTGGCCTCCATGTGCGGTTCCAGGTGTGCCACAGCGGTTTTCATCACCTCGGCCGACTGCAGCACGAACGGCAGCTGCATCTGGCCCGAACCGAACAGCTCGCCGACGGTCTTCATGCCCGACAGCAGTGTCTCGTTGATGATCTGCAACGGCGGCACCGATTTCATCGCCTCGTCCAGATCATCGCCGAGTCCGTTGCGTTCACCGTCGACGATGCGGCGTTCCAGGCGTTCGAACAGCGGCAGCGCGGCCAGTTCCTCGGCGCGCGAAGCCTTCGAGGACGCGGTCGACACGCCTTCGAACATCGCCATCAGCGTCTGCAGCGGGTCGTAGTCCTCGCCGCGGCGGTCGTAGATCAGGTCGAGGGCGGTCTCGCGTTGCTCGTCGGGAATCCGGCTCATCGGCAGGATCTTGGAGGCGTGCACGATGGCCGAGTCGAGACCGGCCTCCACGCACTCGTGCATGAACACCGAGTTCAGCACCTGCCGGGCGGCCGGATTCAGGCCGAAGGAGATGTTGGACAGACCGAGGGTGGTCTGCACCTGCGGGTGGCGGCGCTTGAGTTCACGGATCGCGTTGATGGTCTCGAGACCGTCCTTGCGCGATTCCTCCTGGCCGGTGCCGAGGGTGAAGGTCAGCGTGTCGATGATGATGTCGGACTCGGCCAGCCCCCAGTTGCCGGTGATGTCGGCGATCAGCCGCTCCGCGATGGCGACCTTGTGCTCGGCGGTGCGGGCCTGGCCCTCCTCGTCGATGGTCAACGCGACCACGGCGGCACCGTGCTCGGCGACCAGCGCCATGATCTGCTGGAATCGCGACTCGGGACCGGCGCCGTCCTCGTAGTTCACCGAGTTCACCGCGCACCGGCCGCCCAGGTGCTCGAGCCCGGCCTGCAGGACCGCGACCTCGGTGGAGTCGAGCATGATCGGCAGGGTGGACGAGGTGGCCAGGCGCGAGGCCAGCTCGTTCATGTCGGCGGCGCCGTCGCGGCCCACGTAGTCGACGCACAGGTCGAGCATGTGGGCGCCGTCGCGGGTCTGGTCCTTGGCGATCTCGAGGCAGCGCTGCCAGTCGGCGGCCAGCATCGCGTCGCGGAAAGCCTTGGAGCCGTTGGCATTCGTGCGCTCACCGATCATCAGGATCGACGCGTCCTGCTCGAACGGCACGGCGGTGTACATGCTCGATACCGCGGGCTCGTGCTCGGGGTGACGGCGATCGTCGATCGGCGGCAGCGTCTTCTCGACCTCGCGCACCGCCTCGGCGACCTGACGGATGTGCTCGGGCGTGGTGCCACAGCAACCACCCACCATCGACAGCCCGAACTCGGAGACGAAACCGCTCATCGCGACGGCCAGCTCCTCGGCGGTGAGCGGGTACTCCGCCCCCTTGGCACCGAGCACCGGCAGGCCCGCGTTCGGCATCACCGACACCGGAATGGTGGCGTGCCGCGACAGATGGCGCAGGTGCTCGCTCATCTCGTCGGGCCCGGTGGCGCAGTTCAGGCCGATCATGTCGATACCGAGCGGTTCCAGCGCGGTGAGCGCCGCACCGATCTCGCTGCCGACGAGCATGGTGCCGGTGGTTTCCACCGTCACGTGGGTGATGATCGGGATCCGGCGACCGGCGGCGAGCATGGCCCTGCGGCTGCCGGTGATCGCGGCCTTGACCTGCAGCAGGTCCTGGCAGGTTTCGATGAGGATGGCGTCGGCGCCGCCGTCGAGCATGCCGAGCGCGGCCTCGGTGTAGGCGTCACGCAGCGCGGCGAACGGGGCGTGGCCCAGCGTCGGCAGCTTGGTGCCCGGGCCCATCGATCCGAGGACGTAGCGGGGGGTGCCGTCGGCCGAGGGGCCCATCTCGTCGGCCACCTCGCGGGCGATGCGGGTGCCACGCTCGGACAGATCGCGGATCCGGTCGGCGATGTCGTAGTCGGCGAGGTTGGGCAGGTTGCACCCGAAGGTGTTGGTCTCCACCGCGTCCGCGCCCGCCGCGAAGTACGCGCGGTGGATCTCGGCGAGCACATCGGGGCGGGTGTCGTTGAGGATCTCGTTGCAACCCTCGAGGCCGCGGAAGTCGTCGAGCGTGAGGTCCGCGGCCTGCAACATCGTGCCCATCGCACCGTCGCCGATGACGACACGGCGTCGCAGCGTGTCGAGGAGCGTGGTATCGAAAGTGGTGGGCAAGGACGCAGGCATGGTTCAAGACTAGTGGGCGCCTCCGACACACGAGACCACTGTCGGTGATCCAGTGGCCCGGGCCACACAACACGCAACCCTGCCGGTCGCCACAAAACAATTGGCACAAGACACTAGGCTGACCTGGTG
Source organism: Nocardia rosealba (assembly GCF_020216065.1). Taxonomy (GTDB): domain Bacteria; phylum Actinomycetota; class Actinomycetes; order Mycobacteriales; family Mycobacteriaceae; genus Nocardia; species Nocardia rosealba. The sequence goes on along the minus strand of NZ_JAIWNA010000010.1, from coordinate 61,414 downwards.
GATGCCAGTGAGACCCCCGAGACGGAACTGCCGACGTTGCGCAATCCCGTGCTGGTCGCGGCCTTCGAGGGCTGGAACGACGCCGGAGATGCCGCCAGTGGCGCGGTCGAACATCTGGAGTTGCTCTGGGACTCCGAGCCGCTGGCCGAACTCGACTCCGAGGACTATTACGACTACCAGGTGAACCGGCCGACCGTGCGTCAGGTCGACGGGGTGACCAGGGAGATCCAGTGGCCCTCGACCATGCTGTCGGTGTGCTCCCCACCCGGCAGCGACCGCGACGTGGTACTGCTGCGCGGGATCGAACCCAATATGCGCTGGCGCAGCTTCTGCAACGACCTGCTCGAGTTCATCGAACAGCTGGGCGTGGAGACGGTGGTGATCCTCGGCGCGTTGCTGGCCGACACGCCGCATACCCGGCCGGTGCCGGTCACCGGTTCGGCCTACAGCCCGGAGGCCGCCGAGCGATTCAATCTGGAACAGACGCGCTACGAGGGTCCGACCGGCATCACCGGTGTCCTGCAGGACCAGTGCGTGAAGGCAGGCGTGCCCGCCGTGTCGTTCTGGGCCGCGGTGCCGCACTACGTGTCGCAACCGCCGAATCCGAAGGCGACGATCGCGCTGCTGCACCGGGTGGAGGAAGTCCTCGACATCGAGGTGCCGCTCGGCGAGCTGCCGGCTCAAGCCGAGGAGTGGGAGGCCGCGGTGAACGAGATGACCGTCGGCGACGAGGAGATCAGCGAATACGTGCGCTCGCTCGAGGAACGGGGCGATGCGGCACTCGATCTCAACGAGACGATGTCGAAGATCGACGGTGACGCGATCGCCGCGGAGTTCGAGAAGTACCTGCGCAGGCGCGGGCCGGGAAGCTTCGGGCTGTAGACCCGACGCACCGGCCCGCTCGGGCCGCTGCCGTCAGGATGGTGGTTCGGTATCGGAGGCCGCCATCTCAGCGCTCCAGGGTGAGGACTTGGGCGGCGGCCTCGTGCGCCAGCTTGGCGATCAGCATGTCGCGCGGAATCGTCTGCCCGGCAAGGTGATCGAGCGACGGGACCACCACGTGGTGCGCGTCGGCCCGCTTCAATTCCTGGGTGAGCTCGGCGAAGGCCGCACCGTCACCCGCGGTCGATTCATGGAACGTCGCGGCGAAACACATCCCCGCCGTAGCCGCGAGGCTGCGTAGCGCATCCTCCAATTGATCGCCCTGGCCCTCGGCCAGATCGTCACGCAAGTATCCATAGATCAACGCTTCCACCCGAACCTCCGTTGGATTGGGATCGCTGTTCTGTTGTCGGATCCCCCCGCGCGGCGCCAGCCGCCGCGCGGGGGTACTGCGTTGCCTCGCAAGCTCTCCTGCGGGGCGGGTGATCGGTCCGGCCGAGCACCTACTTACAGCATGCGCATTCGTGCTCCGTTGTAGCAGATGTCAAACCGATGACATCTACGTGCCCTATCCGGGACGCCGAACGTTAACTGGTGGAATACTACGGCCGTGACCGCAACTGATGATCGACCCGTCTGGGCTGTCCGGATGCGCTCGGAACGTGACGCGAGGGGATGGTCGCAAGCCGACGCCGTCCGCGCGATGCGTGCCAAGTCCTCACACAACCTGCCGACGGACAGTACTCTGCTGCGCAATTGGCGCCGCTGGGAGTCCGGTGAATCACGACCCGACGAGTTCTACGCGCCGATCATCGCGGCCGCGTTCGACACCGTCCCCGCCGCGTTCTTCCCCAAGTCCCGTCCCAACCGCGATGACGAGCTGTTATCCGCAACCGGTATGGACACACTCGAATTCATCGGCAGGCTACGCATGTCCGATGTCAACAGCGCCACCCTCGACGCGGTGCGGATCACCGCCGAACGGTTGTGCTGCGAGTACGCCTATGCCGACCCGCACGAGCTGCACGCCGAGGGAACCGCGTGGTTGCGCCGGATCACCTCGCTGCTCGACGGCCGACTCACCCTGAGCCAGCATCGGGAAATCCTCGTACTGGCCGGCTGGGTGGCGTTGCTGGTGGGTTGCGTCGACTACGACCTCGGCCACCGCGCGGGCGCGGAAGCCACTCGGCGGGCGGCGGATTCGCTCGGCCGCGAGGCGGGCAACCCCGAGATCGTCGGCTGGGCGGCGGAGATGTCGGCATGGTTCGCGTTGACCCAGGGCAATTTTCGCGGCGCCATCGACGTCTCCGAGAAGGCGATGGCGGGGACCACGTCGATGGGTGTCGGGGTGCAGCTGGCCGCGCAACGCGCCAAGGGCTGGGCGCGCCTCGGCGATCGCCGGGCGGTACAGACCGCGCTCGACGAGGGCCGGGCGATCCTGGCACGGATGGGCCATCCGGCCGATCTGGACAACCACTTCGTCGTCGACGCAACGAAATTCGACTTCTACGCCATGGACTGCTGCCGGGTGGCCGGGCAGGACCGGCTTGCCGAACGCTATGCCCAGCAGGTGATCAAGGATTCGACCCGGCCCGACGGCAGCGTGCGCAACCCCATGCGCGTGTCCGAAGCCCGGCTGACGCTCGCCGTGGTCGCGGTGCGTGATCGCGATCTGGAGCGGGCGGTGGAGGAAGGGATCGCGGCGTTCACGGCGGGCCGCAAGTCGCTGCCGTCGCTGGCGTGGATCGCGGGCGAGGCGGCGCGCGAGATCATCGAACGCTTCCCCGGTGACCCGCGCACCCAGTCGTTCCTCGAGCAGTTGCGCTCGCTCAACGTCGGGTGAGCGCGGCGGCGATGCCACGCCGATCCGGGACGGGTCGGACGGAGCAGGGGTCGGTCACCACTAATCTGTCTACGGTGACCGACCACCGCGCCGACGGCCTACCCAGCGCCGTCCCTGCCCTGTGGGACGAGCGGCTGCGGTTGTTCTCGTTCGCCACCGCCGAGAAACGCGCCGACTACCTGCGGGTTCTGCGTGCCTTCGACAGTGCGCGCGCGGCATACGTGGTGTTGCTGCACGCCGATGATGTCGCCGAGTGGATCGCCAAGGCCGAGGCGGGCACGCAGGGGCCCGCTCCGGCGGGGGTGCCGCTGTCGGCGGCCGAGATCGGTCCGCTGCTCGAGCAACTGCACCGCTGGGGTGTGCTCGAGCGCAGTTACGACGGCACCCGGGCGGCCACGCTGGCCGAGTACCGCAACCGGCACTACGTGTACCAGTTCGCGCAGGCCGGTTTCCAGGCATATCAGGCAGTGGCCGGGGTGCTCACGGCCCGCATGGAGGACGCGTCGCTGTCGCGGCTGGTGCTCCCCGAACTCCTCGCGGATCTGCGCACCCTGGCGACCGCCAACCGCGAGGGCGACGCCGAGCGGGTCTACACCACGCTGCGCCGGCTCGACGCCGCGCTCACCGACATGGCGGCCCGCGCCGCGCACTTCTATCTGTCGCTGGGCGACCTGGTGCGGACCACCGAGATCACCCCCGAGTCGTTTCTCGCGCACAAGGACGCGCTGCTCGCGCACATGCGCGAGTTCAGCATGGATCTGGCCCGGTTCGCGCCACGTCTGGCCGCCGCGATCGGCGAGGTGGAAGACACCGGAGTCGACATGCTGATCGGCCGGGCGGCCGGGTGCGACGAGCGGGTGCTGCTGAGTTCGGTCGAGCGGGAGGCGGATTGGCGAGCCCGCTGGGACGGGTTGCGCACCTGGTTCGTCGCGGGCACCGAGCCGGGCGAGTCGTGTGAGGCCGACCGGCTGCGGGAGGCGACGATGAGTGCCATCGCGGCCGTGTTGTCGCTGTTGCGCCGGGTGACCGAGACCCGTCGGGGCGGGATCAGCCGGGAATCGGCGTTGCGTCACCTGGCGGCGTGGTTCGTCGCCACCCCCACCTCGGGCAGTGCGCACGCCCTGTACGACGCGGTATTCGGCCTCGGCAAACCACGGCACCTGTCGCTGGAACATCCCGACGCCGACCTGGTCCCCGCCGACCGGTCCTGGTGGGAAGCACCACCTTTGGAGATCTCGCGCACACTCGCCGAGACCGGTCGCGCCCCCGCTGCGGGCGCACCCGCCCGGATCTCACGCAACGACGCCGGCGTGCGCCGCCTGCGCGAAGCGCAACTGGCCGCCCAGCGCGAACGCGCGGCAGCGGCCGCCTCGCTGGCCACCGGCAACGTGCACGAACGAGTACTCGACCAGCGCGAGACCGAGGTGCTGTTGCGTCTGCTCGACGCGGCCTCCACGGCCTGGGTGCCGGTGAGCGGACGAGTCGAGGGCACAACGGGTTCCGACAACGGCGTCACCCTGACGGTTCGCCCGTGCGACGGATCGACCGTCATCCGCACGGCGGCGGGATTGCTCCACTTGAACAACCGCCGCCTCGAAGTACGGGGTTCGACACGGCGGGGTGGGAAGCGATGACCGCGAGCATCGGCGCCCGGCCTGGTTCACACGGTGGGGCGGACCGCGGGATGCCCTGGAAGCCTCGGCGGCTACCGGCGCCGTGCTGCGGCGTTGTTCCGGTGTTGCGGCACACCGCGCTGAGCGACGGCGGCACGACGACGGCGCACATCGGTGTGCTGAGCCTCGGCCGATACTCGATCGCGCATCCGGAGATCGACGGCTCTTGCTGTGGTGCGGTGCGGCAGGGGGTGGCTGCGTGAAGCGGCAGCGAATCGATGCGCTCGCGCTCGACAGTTACCAGCGGGCGGTCCGGGTGATGCTGGCGAATCACCTTGTCACGCGGGTCTATCCGGACCGGATTGCGTTGCCGCTGATCCGGCGGTGGGCGACCGAACTGCGCGAGGACATGGCCGATTTGTTCGGGTATCGGGTGGAGATCACCGAGACGACGGCGCGGCTGTATCCGGTGCACGATCGGCTCGAGGATGCCCGGCCCGCGCGCAGTGTGAACGATCGGGTGTTCGATCGGCGGCGCTACGCCTATCTGTCGCTGGCGCTGGCCGCGTTGGGGCGGGCCGGGGATCAGATCACCCTGTCGGAACTGGCGGAGCATGTCGCCGATTACGCGAGCCGCATCGATGGGCTCGAATTGTCCACCGAGCGGGCCGCCGATCGTGACGCCTTCGTCGATGCCGTCGGCTGGCTCGGCGCGCGCGGCGCGTTGACCCTGGCCGACGGTGACGCGGGCGGGTGGGCCAGCGACCCCGACGCGGGTGAAGCGCTCTACGACATCGACCGCCCGGTGGTTTTCGCGCTGTTCCGGCCACCGCGGGCATTGCAGCACCTGCACAGCGTGCGCGGTCTGCTGGCCGAGGACACCGAGGTGGCGGCCGACGTCGCTCGCCGGGTGCGGCGCGCGCTGGTAGAACGGCCGGTCGTGTACGTCGCGGATCTGACGCCCGCCGAACGGGCACTGCTCGGCCAGGAGCGCCTGATCGGTGAGGTGGAGTACTGCACCGGGCTGCGGGCCGAACGGCGGGCCGAGGGTGTCGCCCTCATCGACACGTCGGGTCGCCTGTCGGACACGCGGTTCCCGGGCACCGGCACTCTCGCGCAGGTGGGACTGCTGCTGATCGGTGAGATCGCGGATGCGGTGCTGGATCTGGACAACCCGCTGCCACACCGCCCACTGCCCGACCTGGAGCCGGCCGAGGAACTGCTCGACCAGCTCGACACCGCGATCCCCGAGGCCGGGGTGTTCGTCCCGCTGGCCGACGAAACACCCGACCCGGCAACGGATTCCGACGACGAGGTCACCGAGGAACCCGACACCTACCCATTCCTCGACGATGCGTGGGTGCGGACGACCGTCACAGCCCTCACCGATCGCTACGGTGCCACCTTCGCCGCGCAATGGCAGGCCGACATCGGCGGCCTCACCGCCGAGGTGCTGGCCTTGCTGACCAAGTTGCGGCTGATCCGGCCCGTCGAAGACGGTCTGCTCGTGTTGCCCGCGCTGGCCAGATACCGGGGCGCGGTCGTCACGGTACGGGTGCGCAAGACCGAGGAATTGTTCGTCACCGCCGCTGATGTCGGCACCGGAGTGGGAGGGAGCTGAGCAGATGACGCTCATTCACGGCGGAGTGCGATTCGTGCCGACCCGCGCGGGCATCGTCAACCTGTGGGACTACCGCGACCAGGAGTTCTGTTTCGCCGACGGGCGCCTGGTGCTGCGCGGACCCAACGGTTCGGGCAAGACCAAGGCCCTCGAGGTGCTGTTCCCGTTCGTGCTCGACGGGCGGATCGAGCCGCGCAGGCTCAACCCGTTCGCCGGTGAGGAACGGACCATGAAGTCGAACCTGCTCTACCGCAAGCAGGAATCGGCGTACTCGTATGTGTGGATGGAATTCGCGCGCGGCAGCTGGGAGGATCCCGAGGTCGTCACGGTCGGTATCGGGATGCGTGCCACCCGGTCTTCCGACAAGGTGACGCGCTGGTATTTCGTCGCCGACGGCCGCGCGGGTGTCGATTTCTCGCTGATCGGTCCCGACGACCGCCCGCTCACCCGCAAACAGCTCGCCGAGCAGATCGGCAGCGACGCCATCGTCGACCGCCCGGTCGAATACCGGGCCGCGATCGATGCGCGCATGTTCGGGCTCGGTATGCAGCGCTACGACCAGCTCATCAACTTGATCCTCACGCTGCGCCGCCCGCAGCTGGCCAAGAACCTCGACCCGCGCGGGTTGTCGCAGGCCCTCACCGACGGTCTGCGCCCCCTCGACGAACAGCTCATCCTCGACGCGGCACGGTCGTTCAGCGACATGGAGGAGGTCGGCCGCACCCTCGACGGACTGGTCCAGGCCGATACCGCCACCCGGCGCTTCGTCGATGTGTACCGCAAATACCTTGCGGTACAGGCGAAGTCGGATGTCGATCAGGTTCGCACGCGACTCGAAGCCGTCACCAACGCCTCGACCGCACTGTTCGCCGCGACCGCCTTGCGCACCCGGCGCGACGCCGACCGCGCCACCGCCGAGGCCCGTGCCGAGGAAGCCGACCGCGCCTACGAACAGGCCATCGCCGACCGCGAGAACCTGCAGCGCTCCAGCGCCTACGAGGGCAAACAGCAACTCGACGACCTCGCCGACGCCGTCCGCAGGCTCGAAACCTCCGCCGCCGTCCACCGCGACAAGGCCGCCGAAGCCGCCCAGACCTTGCAGCGGCGCGCCGAGGAAGCCGAGAAGGCAGCCGAAGCCGTACGCACGGCCGCCGCCGCGCTGGTGCGCGGCGAAGAAGCCCTCCGCTCGGCTGCCGAGGAAGCGGGCATCGAGTGGACCACGCCTGGCACCGACGGCCGGGGCGACCAGTTCACCGCAGCCGTCCGCGGCCACGCCGAGGAACGCGACGCCGACGTGCGCGCGGTCCGCAAGGCGGTGAGCAAATGGGAATCTGCCGCCGCCGACCGAACCCGCGCCGAACGCCTCACCGAACGCGCGACAGAACTGCGCGACGCGGCAGCCGCCGAAGTCGCGCATGCGGAAGCCGCGGTCGCGTTGGCGCGCAAAGATTCTGCGGCGAACCTGCGCGCCTGGTGGAAGACCAACTCAGCCCTCCTTGCGGGCATCGCGGAATCCTCGGTGAACGCCCAAGCCGCCGAAGCAGTCATCGACGGGGGCGACCCTGCCCAAGGCATCATCGGGGCGCGAGCCGATCGGACCGGGGCTGATGACGGCGGACTGTTCGAGGCGCTGGAGACCGCCTTCGCCGGTGCCGGAGTGGAGGACATCCCCTCTGCCGCAGAGGTTTTGGCGGAGCGGATCGAGCCGCTACGCGAGCAGATCCGCACCCGTCGGCAGGAGTCGCGGGCGCGGGCTGATGCTGCGGCCGCGCGCCGCGACGCACTGACGGCCGAACGCAAGCAGATCGCCGCCGAACACGATGACGCCCCTCCGTCGTCGTCGGCCAGAACCGGTATGCGTGAGGGACTTCCGGGCGCTCCGCTGTGGAAGCTGGTGCGGTTCGAGGATGGGGTGTCCGCGCAGGAGGCGGCGGGGATCGAGGCCGCGCTTCAGGCCGGAGGTCTGCTCGACAGCTGGATCTGCGGGCCGACCCTGCCCACCGAGGTCCAGTCGGACCACTTCCTGCTCCCACTACCCGTCGACCAGCGCCCGACCGGTCGCACCCTCGCCGATGTTCTTGTGGTGGAGGAGAATACGGCGGAGGTCGAGGTCCCGAGGGACACGGTCGCTGCCGTGCTCGCCTCCATCGCCATCGACGAACTCCGCCCTGACTCGGACAGCTCCGCCCCTACGGCAGCCGACGACCGCTCAGGGCATGAAGCCGCCGAGACACACCCGACGCCGACCACGCCGGCGCGAGCAGACTCCGCACCAGGCGCGGGAGGCGGAGCGAAATCGACGACAGTCGCGGCGACGGGTGCGGATCGCGCCGGTGTTGCGGACGGCGAAGGCATGGGACGGACCATGCCGGGCGCCACTCTGAGTGCGCTGACCGCCGAGGCCGCCCCCGTGGTGATCGGAACAGCGGGCCACTATCGACTGGGTGTCCTGGTCGGCAGGCATCACAAGACCGAGGCCGAGTTCATCGGTGCGACCGCGCGAGCGCGCAGGCGAGCGTTGCGGCTCGCCGAGATCGAGGCGGCGATCGAGGCGGCCGCCGCGGAATACGAGGCGGCTCGGGCCGAAGAGTCTTCGGCGGCAGCGCAATCGGCTGAGCTCACCGCTGCGGCGAAGTCGTTGCCACGACCTTCGGCGGTGACCGCCGCACTTCGGGCGGTCGCGGAGACCGCCGGACTGATGCGGTCGCGGGTGGAGGCGGCGGCGCAGGCCGAGCGGGAACTCGATCAGGCCGTGGCCGAGGTGGCCGCTCAGGACAAGAAGGTGCGGGCGGCCGCGCAGGCGCACCGCACGCCGCGGGAGGCGCGTGAACTCGATGCGCTGGCCGCCGCGATCCGGCATTTCGAGAACACCGGCACCGGACTGCTGCGGTTGCGCGCCGAGCACGAACGGGAACGGGAACGCGAGCTGGAGGGCGCCGATCGGCACGACGAGGCCCGCGCCCTGGCCGAGGCGTTCGCCGAGGAGGCCGAGGCGGCCCGCGCCGGATACACCGAGCAGCAGCGCAAGCTCGAAACGCTGCGAGAAGCGTTGGGCGCCAGTGCTGCCGACATCGACCGCGAGCTGGATGCGGCGCGCGCTGCCATCGAAGCCGCCAAAGCCGAGCAGCGGGCCGCGCGCAAGGCGGCCAATGCGGCGATCGAGGCGGTGGGTGACGCGGAGGCGGCATATCGCACGGCACACGAGGCACTCGCCACGGCGCTCACCGAGGTGCTCGCCGAAGTGCGGTCGCTGGCTCCGTACGCGCGGCCCGACCTCCTGAGCCTGCTCGGCGCTTCGGTCGAACACCGGTGGCCGAGCAGCGAGGCCGCCTGGTCGACTCCCGAGCAGCTGCAGTACCGCATCGTCGCCGCGGGCCCGGAAGCCGATCCGGTGGTCTTGCCGGACGAGGTCGCGGCCCTGTTCGCCGACCTGGATGCCGCCACGGCCCAGGTTCGCGCCACCGAGGCCGGGCGGAAGTCCACCCGGTCGGCGGTGACGAGCGCCCTACAGGAGTTCGACGCCGCGCTCACCGCATCGGGCCGCGATTACCGCCTGCACTGGGACGCCGCCGACGGGCTCACCGTGGTGGCCGTACACGACGAGAACGGTCAGACCGCACTCGCCGATTTCGCGGCGCGCATCGATGCCGCGCGCCGCGATCAGGAACTGTTGCTCACCGACGCCGAACGCCGCATCCTCGAGGACGCGCTACTCACCGGCTTGGCCCAGCAGATCCACGAACGGACAACGGACGCACGCGAACTGATCTCCCGGATGGGCGCGGAGATGAAGCAGCGGCGGATGTCGTCGGGCAACACCATCGGTGTGCACTGGGTGCTGGCCGACGGCCTGTCGGAGGCGGCGCGCGCCATGTGCAAGCTGCTCGACCGCGACACCTCGGCACTGAGCCCGGACGATCTGGGTGCGGTGCGCGCGCATTTCGCGGCCGAGATCCGGGCCGCCCGCGCCGCCCACCCGGAACGCTCGTATCCCGAGATCCTCGCCGCCACCCTCGATTATCGGTCGTGGCGGGTGTTCTCGTTCACGCTGATCTCCGGGGACGGGTCCGAGGACAAGCTCACCGTCGCCCGCCACAGCGCGCTCTCCGGTGGTGAGCAGTCGGTGTCGCTGCACCTGCCGTTGTTCGCCGCCGCCCACGTGATGCTCGATTCCGCCGACCCGCAGGCACCGCGCCTGCTGGCGCTGGACGAGGCGTTCGCCGGTGTCGACGACAACGGCCGCAGCGAATTGCTCGGCCTCAGTGTGCAATTCGATCTCGACCTGTTCATGACCGGCTACGACCTGTGGATCACCTACCCGCACGTCCCCGGCTGCGCGCACTACGACCTGGCCCACTCCACGGCCGAGAACACCGTGAGCGCGACCCTTCTGGTGTGGGACAGCGGCGAACTCCTCGCCGAACACGACGGCGGCGACCTCACCACCGCCCTCGGCTCCCCCAACCGCCGCCGCCTCCCCAACACCATCGAGGGCGGCCTCACACTGGAAGGGATGCCAGGGGAACCAGCACCGGTCGGCTGAGATCACCGCCGGGGCGCCGACCGGCTGAGGCCTCGAGCTCCGCGAGGCACCACTGGTCGCGCGGGAGCGTAGGGCAGCCGGTGTGATCGTCGGCATGGGATGCACCCGTGCTTACGGTGGGAGTTGGCTCGCAACAGCCGGCCCCGGCCGTCGCGGGGCCGACACGGTGGGCGCGCTGTGCCGCCGACCTGCCCTGGCGTGCTCGTCAGGAAGACCCTGCCCTGTGGCTGATGATCCCGTGTCGGCCGCCCAGTACCGCACGGGCGAGTACGCGAGGATTCCGCCGGGGCATGTTGCCGGTGAGTGTCTGAGCGCCTCAGGACGACCGGTAGTGGGCGGCGAGCGTGGTCGCGCGGTCGCGCAAGGTGGTGCGCAGCCATTGCGGCGCAAGGATTTCCGCGTGGGTGCCGAGTTGCCAGAGTGCCCATTCGGCGTGGCGCGGGTCTTGGAAGGTCAGCTCGAGGCGGAGCCGGCCGTCGGCCTCGACCGTTTCGGAGCTGAGTGTCACCGCCGTGCCGATGAGTTCCGCACGGCGGGTGGGGTTCACCCGGACCTCGACGGCTACCTGGTCGCTGCCGGCACGGAACCGGGTGCTGCGTTCCTTCCAGGCCTGATTCAGGTCGATGTGCTCCGGTCGCTGCGCGGGTTCGGGCAGTTCCTCTGCGTCGAGGATGCGCGACAGGCGGTATGTGCGGTCCTCCCCCGATCTGGTCGCAAGCAAATAGCTCTGGTCGGCGACGGTGACCAGGCCGATCGGGTCCACGGTTCGCCACTGCGCGGACTGGTCGACGGCGGCGTAGTTGATGCGTAATCGGTGACCGGTCAGCACCGCGCGGCGGACCTCGGCCACTACGGCGTCGGGCAGGTCCTCGGGCACGACGCGACGCGACAGGAGGTCGGTCTCGGGGTCGACGAGCAGTCGACGGGCGGCGCCGGTCGCGGTGTCGCGATAGCTCTCGGGCAGGGCGTCGACGACCTTGCGCATGGCCGAGGACAGGGCGCCGCCGAGGCCGAAAGCTTGTGCCCCGCGCCGTGATCCGGCGACCAGTAGCGCCAGCGCCTCGTCGTGGTTCAGCCCGGTGAGTTCGGTTTGGAAGCCTGGGAGCAGGGCGAATCCACCGTGCCTGCCGCGTTCTGCGTACACCGGCACGCCGGCTGCGGAGAGCGCCTCGATATCGCGCAGCACAGTGCGAGTGGAGACCTCCAGCTCGCGGGCCAGCACGTCCGCGGTCAGCCGGCCGTGTCTGCGCAGCAGCAGCACGAGGGAGACAAGCCGGTCGGCGCGCACTCGCGAAAGATTACCCGGAATACACGACAGAGGATGTCGTGTATTGCTGACAGGCTCATCTGCGTCACGACAATCCATCACAGGAAAGGTGCCGAACATGGCGCACACCATCGTCAACCCCGACGGCCTCCACAACCCGGTTCCGTTCGGCTACAGCCATACCGCCGCCGTCCCGGCGGGCACCGATCTGGTCTTCGTCTCCGGCCAGTACGGTTCCGACACCGACGGCGCGGTCGTCTCCGGTGACTTCGCCGACCAGGTGAAGCGGACATTCGACAACATCGCCACCGCCCTGGCAGCCCACGACCTGGATCTCAGCCACGTCGTCGCGCTGCGCACCTACGTGGTGAACCACGATGTCACGAAACTCGGCCCGATCGCCGGTGCCGTGGCCGAGCACTGGGGCACCACCCCGCCCACCCAGACGCTCATCGGTGTCGCGGCGCTGGCCACCCCCGATGTGCTGTTCGAGGTGGAAGCGGTCGCGGCCCGGCCCTGACGCGCCTCTCACCCCACCGCGTGCCCGATGCGCTCCGCCATCGCACGCAGTCGCGCGGACAGTTCGGGCGAGTCGTGTACCCGGAACGCGACTCCGAGCGAAACCAATTGCCGGGCAAGCCAATCGGGGTCGTCATCCCGGACACCGGTGAGGCGGCAGGTGGTGGCACCGGTGGAGTGCAGGGTGGCGGGGTCCTCGCCGAGTCGGCCGGTGACCCGGGTGAGCGGGGCGTCGATGGTGACATCGGCCCGGTACGGGGCGGTGGGCCAGTCGGTTCGACGTCCCGCCACATAGTCGGCGGCGTCGGCCGCGGGTAGCTCACGCGCGATGATCCGGGCACCGGTCGGGTGCGGGTGGGCGATCCGGTCGGCGCGGTAGGTGCGCCAGGCGTCTCGGTCGAGGTCGTAGGCGACGAGGTACCAGCGCCGGCCGGACGCGACGACGCCGACCGGTTCGGCATGGCGACGTGACTCGGCGCCGTCGGTGTCGAAATAGCGGAAGCGCAGTCGTTCCCGGTTGGTGACGGCCGCGGCGAGGGTGGTGAGGACCTCCGGCTCCACGGTGGGCCCCTCACCCACCCGGACCGCGACCGCCGCACCCACCACCCGCACGCGCCTCCGGAGCTTCGCGGGTAGAACCTGCTCGAGTTTGGTCAACGCCCGCACCGACGCCTCCTCGATTCCACCGACCGCCTGCCCGGTGGCGACCCGCAGGCCGACTGCCACCGCGACCGCTTCGTCCTCGTCGAGCACTAGCGGCGGCAGCGCCGACCCGGCGGTGAGGCGGTAGCCGCCGCTCGCACCCAGCGCGGCGAGCACCGGGTAGCCGAGCTCGCGCAACCGGTCGATATCGCGGCGCACGGTGCGATCGGTGACGCCGAGCCGGTCGGCGAGTTCGCTACCCGGCCATTCGCGTGGCATCTGCAGCAGTGCGAGCAATCGGAGCAGCCGCGCTGCGGTGTCGGTCATGATTTCGATTCTCGCGCACATCTAGGACCGATCCTGTCCTAAATGCCTCGTAGCGTCGGGTTCACACCGATCACGAGGAGTTCCGAATGACTGTCCGCCCCTTCCACATCGACATCCCACAGGCCGATCTCGACGACCTGCGCGACCGGCTGGCCCGAGCCCGATGGACGCCCGAACTGCCGGGCGACGGCTGGGAGCGTGGCGTGCCTGCCGCGTATCTGCGCGAGCTCGCCACCTACTGGGCCGACGAATTCGATTGGCGGGCACAGGAAACCGCACTCAATGCCTTCCCTCAGTTCCAGACGACCATCGACGGCCTCGACGTGCACTTCGTCCACGTCCGCTCCCCCGAACCCGATGCGGTGCCCCTGCTGCTCACGCACGGGTGGCCCAACACCTTCGCCGAATTCACCCGTGTGATCGGTCCGCTGACCGATCCACGCGCTCACGGTCTCGATCCCGCCCTCGCCTTCGACGTGGTTGTCCCGTCGGTCCCCGGCTTCGCCTTCTCCCAGGCTCCGCGCGAGGTCGGAATGACCACCGCACGGGTGGCCCGGATGTGGACCGAGCTCATGAACCGGCTCGGCTACCAGCGCTACGGGACCCAGGGCGGCGACCTGGGCGCCTACATCGCACCGGAAATGGCGCTCGCGGCGCCGGAGCACGTGATCGGGGTGCATCTCGACGGCGGTATCGGCATGCCGACCGAGGCCGACGTGCCCGCGATGTCGGAGGAGGACCGCGCCGAGTGGGACCAGATGCAACTGTGGATGACCGGTGGCGTCGACCACCACACCCTGCTGCGCGCCGCACCGCAGACCTTCGCGCTGGGCTGGAACGATTCACCGGTCGCGCTACTGGCGTGGATGATGCAGAAGTTCCAGGAGTTCACGCCGATGGCCGACCTCGCCGAGGACGTGATCGACCGCGACCACCTGCTCACCACGCTGTCGCTGTACTGGTTCACCCAGACCACCGGCACCTCCTCATGGCCCATGTACAACGGGCTGCGCGACGGCGGTTTCGGCTGGCCGACCGGCCAGAACCTGGTGCCGACGGGCGTCTACGGTGGCGGCTCACCGCTCATGCGCAAGCTCGCCGAACGCGACAACAAGATCACCCACTGGCCGTCGGGCAACCCCGGCAACCACTTCGTGGCGATGGAGGAACCGGCGGCACATGTCGCCGACATCCGGAGGTTCTTCGCAGCCCTGCACTGAGAGACAAGACCGCGCCGGTCGACCTAGCGCATGCTCGCGTCGGGCACGGTCGGCGGGCACGGCGTCCCCGGCACCGTCACCAACTCGAAGTGCCACCATTCGTTGTCGAAAGTCCGGCACAGCCCCCAGCGGTTGCCGTTGGCCTCGAGCCACTGGGCGCCGATCTGCGGGCCGACGTCGACCGCGTGGCCGGATACGTGGGTCGATTCGGCGGGCGGGAGGACCCAGCGGCGGGCCTCCTCCGGGGTGCCGTGGGTGGCCAGGCCGTCCTGCCACAGCGCTTCCTGCTGTTCGGGGGTGCGGTAGCCGGAGGTGACCGACAGCGGCACGCCCTCGGCGTGGGCCTGCTGTTCGGCCAGGGTGTAGGCCAGCGCGAGCGGTGGGTCGAGGCCCTCGGTGCCCGCGGCGGACTGGACCTGTTCACGCTGATCAGGGTCGGCCGTGGCGGTACCGGTAGCCGTCATCGCGGCGACCGCGCTCACGCCGACCAGGATGCGGAGAACAGAGTGCATGCCGGAATCCTATCGACCCCGGCTCGGCGCGGTTCGGCTCACCCGGATCGGCGCCACCGGTCGATCTCGCGGCCGACCTCGGTGACGGGTGGCTCGTGGTAGAGCCATTCACGGGCCAGCAGGTGCCAGTTCGCGGTGGCCCGCAACTGGCCGAGGGTGGCGAAGGTGAACAGGTCGGCCCGGCGGGAGAACACGTGCTCCGGCGGCAGCAGCTGCCGGTGCATCCCGTGGAATTGCGACGAACGCGGGTCGACCGCGAGCAGCAGTGCGCCGGTGGCCAATTCGGGGGTGATGGTGACGTCCTCGTCCAGCAGGTGCCACCCCGTGGCGGCCCACACGTAGGCCAGGCTCTCCTCGACCGACACCCCGGCACTCGGGTCGATGATTCCCCGGTCGACCCACGCGGCGTACAGGTCCTCACCGCGCCCCTCGGCAGCCGCACGCAGCACGTCGCGCTCGAAATCGACATGCGCCGGGTCCATCTGCTTGTACAGGCCGAAGTCGACGAAGGCGAGTTTCCCGTCGGCGGCCAGCAGCATATTGCCCGGATGGGGGTCGCCGCAGAACTCGTTGTCGACGAACAGGCTGGAGATGTAGAACCGGTAGATCAGTTCGCCCAGGTGGTCGCGGTCGGCGTCGGGCAGCGTTCGCATGTGCGAAAAGGGTTGCGACTCGACGTATTCGGTGACGAGCACATTGTGCGAGCAGTGTTCGACGATCGCGTCGGGCACGGTGATGAACGGGTGACCGCGATACCGCCGCGCCACCCGATGCTGGGTGCGGGCCTCGCGTTCGTAGTCCAGTTCGCTGCGCAGGTTGTCGGCGATCTCCTCGAGCACGCCGGTGTCGGCCATGCTCGGCAGCACGGATCTGCCCATCTTGCTGAGGAATTCGAGATTGCCGATATCGGCGTGGACGGCACGCTCCACCCCGGGGTACTTCACCTTCACCGCGACCACGCGCCCGTCGCGCAGGGTGGCCCGGTGCACCTGACCGATCGACGCGGCCGCGATGGCGGTCTCGTCGAAGTCGGCGAAGACGCCGCCGAGCGGCCCGAGATCGTCCTCGATCACCGCGCGCATGGTCGGGAACGCGACCGCGGGCGCCTTGTCCTGCAGTGCGGCCAACTGGGCCCGGAAATGCTCGCGATGCGATTCGGGCACGAAGTCGAGGTCGAGCACCGAGGCCATCTGCCCCAGCTTCATCGCCGATCCCTTCATGCTGCCGAGGACCGTGACGATCTGCTGCGCGGTCGTCATCGCCGAGCGCTCGGCCAGGACTTGCCTGGCCTCCTCGGTGCGACCGATCATCGACAGTCGTCTGCCGACCCCGCGCACCGCTTGGCCCGCGGCGAACTGTCCGAGCTTGGCGCCGCGCGCCACCCGGCCCCCAGGAATTCCAGCGGGCATAGCCACCCCGTTCACCGTATGTCGCCGGTCACGTTACACCGCGACGGCTGGACGCACGACCAGAAGACCCAGGGAGCGGGTCTCTACACCCGTTCCTTGGAGCGGGTGCGCACGCGCAGGGCGATCGGCTTGGAGGTCTCGGCGAAGAAGTCGTTGCCCTTGTCGTCGACGACGATGAAGGCCGGGAAGTCCTCGACATCGATCTTCCAGACCGCCTCCATGCCCAGCTCGGGGTACTCGAGCACCTCGACGTTCTTGATGCAGTCCAGAGCCAGACGCGCGGCCGGGCCGCCGATGGAACCGAGGTAGAAACCGCCGTGTTCCTTGCACGCCTTGGTGACCTGAGCGGAGCGGTTGCCCTTGGCCAGCATGATCATCGAGCCGCCCGCAGCCTGGAACTGGTCGACGTAGGAGTCCATGCGACCGGCGGTGGTCGGACCGAACGAGCCGGAGGCGTAGCCCTCGGGGGTCTTGGCCGGGCCCGCGTAGTACACGGCCATGTCGCGCAGGTACTGCGGCATCGGCTCGCCCGCGTCGAGGCGTTCCTTGATCTTGGCGTGCGCGATGTCGCGGGCCACGACCAGCGGGCCGGTGAGCGAAAGCCGGGTCTTCACCGGGTATTTCGACAGCTCGGCGCGGATCTCGTCCATCGGGCGGTTCAGGTCGATCTGCACCACGTCGCCGCCGAGGATGTCCTCGGTCTGCTCCGGAAGGTACTGCGCCGGTTCGGTTTCCAGCTGCTCGAGGAAAATGCCGTCCTTGGTGATCTTGGCAAGGGCCTGGCGGTCGGCCGAGCACGACACGGCGATGGCGACCGGGCAGGAGGCGCCGTGGCGGGGCAGGCGCACCACGCGCACGTCGTGGCAGAAGTACTTGCCACCGAACTGGGCGCCGATGCCGAACTCACGGGTGAGCTGGAAGACCTCTTCCTCGAGCTCGAGATCGCGGAAGGCGTGACCGGTGATGGAGCCCTCGGTCGGCAGGTTGTCCAGGTAGTGCGCCGAGGCGTATTTCGCCGTCTTCAAAGCGAATTCGGCGCTGGTGCCACCGATGACAACGGCCAGGTGGTAGGGCGGGCAGGCCGCGGTGCCGAGCGAGCGGATCTTCTCGTCGAGGAACTCGAGCATGCGCTCGGGATTCAGGACGGCCTTGGTCTCCTGGTACAGGAACGACTTGTTGGCCGAACCGCCGCCCTTGGCCATGAAGAGGAACTTGTAGACCGGGTTGTCGGCGTCGCCCTCGGTGGAGTACAGCTCGATCTGGGCGGGCAGGTTGGAACCGGTGTTCTTTTCCTCCCACATGGTGATCGGCGCGAGCTGGGAGTAGCGCAGGTTCAGCCGGGAGTAGGCGTCGAACACGCCGCGGCTGATCCACTCGGCGTCGTCGGCGCCGGTGAGCACGCCCTCGCTCTTCTTGCCCATCACGATCGCGGTGCCGGTGTCCTGGCACATCGGCAGCACGCCGCCCGCGGAGATGTTGAGGTTCTTGAGCAGGTCGAGCGCCACGAAACGGTCGTTGCCCGAGGACTCCGGGTCGTCGATGATCTTGCGCAGCTGCCGCAGGTGGGCCGGGCGCAGGTAGTGGCTGATGTCGTGGATCGCCGTCTCGGTGAGCAGGCGCAGGGCTTCGGGCTCGACCTGCAGGAAGGTGCGGCCGTTGTGCTCGAAGGTGCTGACCCCCTCGGTGGTCAGCAGGCGGTACGGCGTGTCGTCCGCGCCGATCGGCAGCAGATCGGAATAGCGGAACTCCGGCGCGGTCACGGATCGCACTCCTTCAGGCAGGTGGGCAGAGCATCGCAGAGCCTATCCACCACCGGGCGCCGACCTGGAGATTAGGCAATCCTTACTCAAGATGAAGTAATGTCGAGGTTGCACGTTCAACACAAACGGTGCTACCCATTCTCCCGGGCGGTGGTGGGCGTGCGCCGTTCAATCCGAAGCTTGCACCGGCGAATCTGGAGCTCGATCGTGACCGATCCACAGTGGCTCGATGATGTCGAAATGCGCGCCTGGCTGGGCTATGTCCGTACCCGCGACCTGATCGCCGCGGCGATCGGGCGTGACGCCGGCCGGGCGGCGAATCTCAGTTATGTCGAATATTCCGTGCTGGTGTACCTAGCCGACGCACCGGGCCAGCGTTTGACCTTCGCTGACCTGGCGGGTGCGCTGGAATGGTCGCAGAGCCGACTCTCACACCAGATCACCCGCATGCAGAAGCGTGGACTCGTGGTGCGCGAAACCATGCCGCACGACCAGCGCCGCACCGTCGCCCGGCTGACGAGCGCGGGCGGCCAGTTGCTCACCACGGCGGCCCCGGCCCACGTGCGCAGCGTGCGGCGGCACATGATCGACGTCCTCGACCGCGCGCAACTGGCCGCGCTCGCCGAGATCTACGACGTCCTGATCGACCACCACCGCAGTGCGGCACGGGAACTCGGCCCTCGCATGCCGACCAAGGAACCGACTCCCGCCGCGGACCTGGCGTGAGTCAGGACCCCGAACTGCCGCCGCCACCACTCGAGTCGGGCCGCTGGCCCAGCCCACCGCGCAGGACCGTTCCGCCCGCGACCGGTGCGCCACGGTCGTAGACGTCGCCGGTACTCGGCCGGAGGAAACTGCCCGCCGCCAGCACGATCGCGGCACCGACCGCCGGGTACACCAGCGTGTCGGTGTGCTTGTACCAGAACCGTTTATAGCTCGCGTCGGACGTGTCGCAGCGGTCGTCGGCCACCCGCTTGTTCGTCGCCGTCTCCACGCAGACACCCACCGAGGCCGGGCGGGCGGCGGTGCTGGTGGTGGTGGTGCGCGGGGTGGTGGTCACCGACGCGCGGGTGGTGGTCGTCGGGCGCTGAGCGGTGCTCGGGGCACTGCAGCCGGCCGACACCAGCGCCACCGCGACCAGGGCGGGCAGGGTGAAAGTCACACTGCGCGAGCGCATTACCCGAACATCCACGACTTCCCCCTCCGACGACCACAGGTCAACGCTCGACCATAGCGACCGGTCCCCGCCCGGACAACCCGTGCGGCCAAGGTGAAATACCGCTTACCGCAATACCTTTTCGGCGATGTGGGCGGTGTCGGGGATGCCGAGGGCGCGTTCGAAACCTTCCGGGACCACGATGTCGTCGCGGGTCAGATCGGTGACCGAGGTCTTGCGCAGCCCGAGCAGGGCGGAGTCGATGCCGCCGCGCAGAATGTCGAGGACATTCTCGACGCCCGCCTGGCCGTTGGCCGCCAGACCCCACAGGTAGGCGCGGCCGATGAGGACCGCGCGGGCACCGAGCGCGACAGCCTTGACGACATCGCTGCCGCGCCGGATACCGCCGTCGAGCAGGACCTCGATCTGGTCGCCCACGGCGTCGGCCAGTACCGGCAGCGCACGGATGGCGGCGGGGGTGCCGTCGAGGTTGTTGCCGCCGTGATTCGACACCGAGATGCCCGCGACGCCCGCGTCGACCGCGCGCAGCGCGTCGTCGACCCGCATCACGCCCTTCAGCAACACCGGACCGTCCCACTGGGCGCAGATCCAGGCCACGTCGTCCCAGTCGGGGGCGGGCGTCTGCATCCACTCGCCGTAGGCGCCGAAGAAGCCGGGCGCGGCGCCGCCGCCGACGGACATGTTGGGTGCGGTGAGGTCGGGGATGGAACCGGAGCGCAGGTAGGTGGCCAGCCAGCGCGGGCGGGCGAGGGTCTGCGGTGCGAATTTCATCATGGTGCGCAGGTTCAGCGATTCGGGGATCTGCGGGCTGCCCCAGTCGCGACCGTGCGAGAAGGACCAGTCGAGGGTGAGGATCAGCCCGACCGCACCGGCGGTCTTCGCCCGTTCCATCCGTTCCAGGATCTGGTCCTTGCTGCCGCACCAGTACAGCTGGAAGAAGGTGGCGGGGTTGGCCGCGATCACCTCTTCGACCGGCTTGCTCGCGAAGGAGCTCAGGCCCATGGCGATGCCGCGGGCGGCCGCGGCCCGTGCCACGGCGACCTCACCGTCGGGGTGCACTGCCTGCACGCCGGTCGGCGAGATCAGCACCGGCATCGAAACCTGTTGCCCCAGCACAGTTGTCGATTGGTCACGGTCCCCGATGGGGCCCGCGCAGTGCGGTGCGAAACCGAGCTCGGTGAACGCGGTCTGGTTGTCCTCGATGGTCTGGCCCCGTTCGGAACCGGCGATCAGCGCGCCGTACACCGACTTCGGCAGTCGCTTACGGGCGCGACGCTGCGCCTCGGCGACGGTCTCGAACCAGGGGTTCATCGACGTGGTCCTTCCTCGTTGTCCCCCGGCCACCAACGGCCGAGGTCGTGCAGGAGCGCGGCGGTCGCCGCACTCAGCAGTTCGGCGCCCGCGGCGGCATTCGCCCCGGTCGGGTCGCCGAGAATTCCGTTGTGGCTCACCGCGGCCACCCCGCCCGTGCGCAGCAGCGGCAGCACCTCGGCGAGCGGGCGGGTGTCCCCCGGTTCGGCCAGCTCGGTGCGCACCCGGTCGGGCGCGAGGGCGAGCTGGAGGGAGGTTTCGGTGTGGCCCGCGTGCGCGTCGCCGCCGTAGCCCGGGCAGAACAGGCGCACATCGCGTGATTCCGAGCGCAGCAGGGTGACGGCCCGGCGCAGCGCCTCGACATTGCCGCCGTGGGCGTTGACCAGCGCGATCCGCTCGAAAGTCGCGGTGGCCGAACGACACAGCTCGACCACGAGCAGTTCCAGCGCGGCCTGCCCGATCGACAGCGTGCCCGCGAATTCGGCGTGTTCACCGCTGGCGCCGTAGGGCACGGCGGGTGCGACGAGCACGTCGTCGCGCGCGGCGGCGGCCCGCGCGCACAGCGCCGAGGCGATGTCGAGATCGGTCGACAGCGGCAGGTGCGGTCCGTGCTGCTCGATAGCACCCAGCGGCACCAGCAGGATCGACGCGCGACAGGCGTCGACCTCCGGCGATGTGAGCTGGGCCACGAACATGACCGAACATTAACGTCAGTCACTGACATAATCAAGACCTGGCGCCACCGGACGGGCCACTCCCTACGCTGTATCCATGTCAGCCCCGACCCAGCGCGGCCGCCCACCGCGCACCACGCGCCGCGCCCTGGAACTCATCGCGATGCGCCTGTTCACCGAGCACGGCTTCGAGGAGGTGACCGTCGGGCAGATCGCGGCCGAGGCGGGCGTCAGCGAACGCACCTTCTTCCGCTACTTCCCGAGCAAGGGCGAGGTGCTGTGGCACCAGTTCGACGACGAGGTGGCCGACCTGCGCGCGGCCTTCGCCGCCGTCGCCGACGACGAGCCGATGATGACGGCCGTGCGGCGCATCGTGGTGGCGGCCAACAGGTATCGCGCCGAGGACATCCCCGAACTGCGCACCAGGATGCGACTGATCTCGGGGATCCCCGCCCTGTCGGCGGGCGCGGGCGCGCACTACGACGCCTGGGAACGCGCGGTCGGCGAATTCGCCGCGCGCAGGCTCGGCACCAGCGCCGACGACCTGATCCCCCTGGCGGTGGGCCGTACCACCCTGGCCGCCGCCCGTGCGGCCTTCGACGCCTGGCTCGAACGCGGTGACGCCGATCTCACCGTGTACCTGGATCGGGCCCTGGCGGCGCTGTCACGTGGCTTCACCCCCGAATAGCTGGTTACCGGCAGGTTTGGACAGCACCGTGAATGGGGTATGAGTAGGCTTCGGTCAACGTGTGCAGTGCGCGCCAGGTGAAAACGTCGAAAGGGGCAGGAGCTTCCATGTCCGAGGTGTCAACGAGTCTTTCCGCGGATGCGCCACCGGCGCGCCCGGTGGACAACAACCTGCTCCCCCAGTTGGTCGAGCACCTCCGGCAGAACCGCACCGGCCTGCGTGAGGAATGGGCGCGGCGTATCACCGAGGCCGAACTGCTCACCGCGATGACCCCGGAGGAGATCTTCTCCGAGGCCACCTCCATGTACGACAACTACGTCGAGGTGCTGGTCACCGGTAGCGTCGAGGCCCTGCAGGCCTACGCCCGCGACCTGTCCGAGCGCATCATTCCCCGAGGCGTCGAGACCGACGAGGTCCTCGGAATCGTGCTGCTGCTGCGCGACGTGCTCGCCCGCTC
Source organism: Nocardia rosealba (assembly GCF_020216065.1). Taxonomy (GTDB): domain Bacteria; phylum Actinomycetota; class Actinomycetes; order Mycobacteriales; family Mycobacteriaceae; genus Nocardia; species Nocardia rosealba. Next base: position 38,949 of record NZ_JAIWNA010000010.1, on the reverse strand, counting down.
GCTGTTCTCGAAGTACCAGTCCAACTTCGAGATGCTCAACCAGGTGCTCGACGCCTACGAGCCCGCCGCCAACCGCATCGCCAACACCGTCGGTGTGTCGTTCGTGCAGGAGCGCGAGCGCGTCATCAGCCGCCAGCAGGAAGCCATCCGCGAGCTGTCCACCCCGGTGCTGCAGGTGCGCGAGCAGCTGCTCATCCTGCCCATCATCGGTGTGCTCGACTCCCAGCGCGCCCGTCAGCTCACCGAGCAGCTGCTGCGCGCCATCCGGGCCAATCGCGCCAAGGTGGTCGTCATCGACATCACCGGTGTGCCCGCCATCGACTCGGTGGTCGCCAACCACCTCGTGCAGACCGTCGACGCCTCGGGCCTGATGGGTGCCAGCGTCATCATCACCGGTCTGTCCTCCGAGATCGCGCTCACCCTGGTGACCATCGGCCTCGACCTGTCCAAGATGAACGCGGTCGGCGACCTGCAGGGTGGTATCGAAGAGGCCGAGCGGCTGCTCGGGTACGAGGTCACCCGGGTCACCGAGCGGCTGAGCGAGCGGGACGGGCGCTAGCAGTCCGCCATGCCGGTACCCATCCTGAAACAGGGCACATTCCTGATCGCCTCGGTCCAGTCGGCGCTGACCGACGCCGACACCGAGCGGCTGCAGGACGATCTCATGACGCAGGTCAGCCGCTATCGCGCGACCGGCATCATCGTCGACGTCACGGCCATCGACGTGATGGACTCCTTCGCCGCCCGTTCGCTGCGCACCATCGCCCACATGACCCAGCTGCGCGGCGCGGAAACGGTGATCGTCGGTCTACAGCCCGAGGTCGCGTTCGCGATGGTGCAGCTCGGGCTCACCTTCGAGGACATGCAGACGGCCCTCGACCTCGAAGAAGGTCTCGCCTGGCTGAACCGTCACCCGCGCAGCCGACGAGATGGTCGTGACAGTGGCCGCTGAGCAGGTCGCGATCGCAGTCAAGGTGTCCGAGGACATCGTGACCGCACGCCAGGCCGGGCACGAGCTGGCGGCTCACCTCGGCTTCACCCTCACCGACCGCACCATGATCTCCACCGCCATCTCCGAGATCGCCCGCAACATCACCAGTTACGCGGGCAGTGGCGAGATCCGCCTGCTCGTCGACATCCGCGACGGCCGCCAGAGCCTCGTGGTCCAAGCCGAGGACCAAGGTCCTGGCATCCGGGACATCCCGCGCGCGCTCGAGGACGGATACTCCACCGGTCGCGGCCTCGGTCTGGGCCTGCCGGGCGCACGCAGGCTGATGGACGGCATCACCATCGATTCCGCCCCCGGCCGTGGGACGTTGATCGAAATGTGGAAGTGGGTACCCGACGGTGCATGAAGACGGGATCACCGGCCGCACGGAATGGTCGACGGCCGGCCGGGCACTACCCGGCCAGGATGTCTCCGGTGACCGTGGCGTCGTCCTCGACACCGGCGACGGCGGCGTGCTCTTCGGCGTGCTAGACGGTCTCGGCCACGGCGCCGCGGCCGCGGACGCGGCCGACCGCGCCACCCTCGTACTGTCGGAGAACCGCGGCGAACCACTGGATGTGCTGATGGTGCTGTGCCATCGGGCGATGGCCGAAACCCGCGGCGCCGCAATGTCGTTGGCTCTTATCGGGCCGGGCGACACCCTGCAATGGATCGGCGTGGGCAATGTGGAGTCGCGGCTGCTCACGCTCGGTCCGGCGGGCCCGGAGCTGCGGGCGACCATGCTGCTCACCGGTGGCATCGTCGGCTACCGGCTGCCCGCGCATCTACAGCCGCAGACCCTGCCGATCAAACAGGGTGACCTGCTGTTGATGGCCACCGACGGTCTCGTCACCGCCGACGCCGACAAGATCGATCTGGCCAGGCCCGCGGCCGCCATCGCGGGCGACCTGCTCGCCCGCGACGCCAAGGACACCGACGACGCGCTGGTCCTGGCGGCCCGCTTCCGGGGAGCAGGATCATGAGAGGGTGCCGATGAGTGCTGTCCTGGCCGCGTTCCTCGACGACTATTCGGCTGCCCTGCGCCGCCATGTCGCCGCGCCGGGCCAGACAGGCCTGAGCGAAGGCTACGACCTCGGCAGGCGCGCCCTCGTCGAGGGCATCAGTTTGCTCGATCTCACCGAGCACCACTTCCGCACCGTCGCCGAACTCGCGGGCAGCGAGGCGTATTCGCGCGGGGCGGAGGTGGCGCTGGAATTCCTGCTGCAGACGATGGCCGCGCTCGACATCGCCACCCGCGGCTACCTCGACGGCACCAAGCGCTACGAGCAACAGCGTTCACGCGCCGAGGATCTGGCGGGTCGTGACGCGTTCCGCACCGCGCTGGTCGAGTCGCTGCAGGACGGGTTCTTCGTCGCCGACGAGCACGGGACCATCGTCGAGGTGAACTCGGCGTTCGGGGTGCTCACCGGGTACGGGCCCGAGGAGGTGCCGTTCGCGCTGCCGCATCCGTGGGCCCTCACCGATCGCAAGGGCTATCCCCAGATCGGTACGGAGGCTTCACGTTTCGTGATGCCGGTGTGTCACCGCGACGGTCGTGAACGCTGGCTGGCGGTGAGCGCGAGTTCGCTGGTGAAGCAGGAGAACAACGAGCGGATCTTCGTCGGCACCGTGCGCGACGTCACCGCCGAGCACGACGCGCAGGCCCGCGATCAGGCGGCCTCGCGGCTGGCGACCGCGGTCGGCGCGGCCACCAGCATGGTGGAGGTCCTCGCCGTCGGGCTCGACGAACTGCGGCGGACCATGGGCGCGCGCACGGCACTCGTGGCGGTATGGCCGAGCCGCACCGGCCGCCCAGACCTCTACTCCTGCGGCGAGTCACCCACTGCGGAGCAGGCTCCGCCGGAACCCGAATTCGTCTCCGCCAACAGCAGATTCGTCGCCACGCCGGTGCAGCAGCCGAGTTCGCGCGGTGAGGCTCCGGTGGTGCTCGACGAGCAGACCAACGAACTGCTCGACCGGGCGCGCAGGCAGTCCGCGCGCGGCCTGTCGGCCATCACCGGCGACGAGGGTGGTGTGGACGCCGTCGTCGCACCGCTCGGCGAGACCGGTGACGCGGCGCTGTGGGTGCGCTTCGGTGCCCCACGCGCGGTGAGTGCCGCCGACTGGGCGCTGTATTCGCTGCTGGTCGGCCATCTCAGTGTCGCGTTGCAGCGTGCCCGCAACTTCGATCAGGCGCGCGCCACCTCGCTCACCCTGCAGCGTGCCATGCTCGGCCCGATCGAACTGCCGCCACGATTCTCCGTGCACTACGAACCCGCCCTGCCGCCGCTCGAAATCGGTGGCGACTGGTACGACGTGGTCCCGCTGCGCGACGGCACCATCGGTGTGGTCGTCGGCGACTGCGTCGGCCGAGGACTGTCCGCGGCGGTGGTGATGGGCCAATTGCGCACTGCCGCACGGGCTCTGCTGCTGCGCGGTGCCGGACCCGCCCAGCTGCTCGCCGAGCTCGACGCGGTCGCCGCACGGATTCCCGGCGCCATGTGCACCACGGTGTGCGCCGCCGTGCTCGACCCCGAGCGCGGCGTGGTTCGCTACTCCAACGCCGGCCACATGCCGCCGATCCTGGCCGCACCCGGTGGGCCCGGCCGGATCCTCGAGGGCGGTCGGGCGGTCCCGCTGGCCACCTTCGACACACCGCGCCGCCCCGAGGCGACCACCGCGCTGCCCGCGGGCTCCTCGCTGGTGCTGTTCACCGACGGACTGGTGGAACAGCGCGGCTACGACATCGAGGAGGGCTTCGTGAAGATCGCGGACGTCCTCAGCGAAACCGGCGGCGCGCTCCCCCGCGATGTGGCCGACGCGGTGCTGTCGCGGCTGTGCCCGCCCGCGGGCTACGACGACGACGTGGCGATGGTCGTCTACCGTCAGCCACCGGAACCGCTGCACGTCGACATTCCCGCCGCCGCAGTCGAATTGACCGGCCTGCGGCGCACGCTCTACCGCTGGTTCGCCACCGCCGCCGTGCCGCACGACCTGGCCGCCGATCTCGTCGCCGCCGCCAACGAGGCGTGTAGCAACAGCGTCGAACACGCCTACCGCGACACCGACCCCGGCCGTGTCGTCCTCACTGCCACCTGCGAGGGCGACCGGGTGGTCATCGAGGTCACCGACACCGGCCGCTGGGTGCCCACCCCCACCGACCCCGGCTATCGAGGCCGTGGTGTGGAGATGATGCGGGTGCTCACCGAGGACCTCGAATTCACCCACGACGAAAAGGGCACCCGGGTGCGTATGTGGGTGACGCTGCCGTCGATCACGTTCCCGACCGCGAATCCACTGCGCGCCTCGACGCGCCCGCCGGGAATGTCGTCGCTGAGCTCGTCCTGACAACTGTCAGCAAATGCGGCAGGGGCCAGGAAAATCCGTGTTGACACGTCTACCCGTTGCTTGTCGGAGTCAAACTCCGTTGCTACGGTGATACCGCACTCCCACACCGAGCCAGGTGTGCATCCGGATATCCAGCGATCATCTCGCTGATTCGATGAGCTGCACAACCCTGATGACACCGACGCTGTCGGTGTCATCGCCGTGCAATTTTGCGAGACGATCCCTATCTCGAAGGAGAAACTGATGTCTGCAGCAGTTGGCGATCTGATCGACAGTATTTTGAAGATCCTCGGGTCGATCATCTGAACAACGATCCGTGAGTAAACCGTCGATTCCGGAGCCGACGACAGCTCCGGAATCGACGGGTTCAGTTCGTGGTCGTCTGATACGCCTCGAGGTCGAAAACGCGCATCTGCCTGCGGTAACGGAAACTGAAATCCGGCCACAGCACCGCGTTGTTCCCCGTGCTGTCGAGGAACCAGCTGCGACAGCCACCGGTGGCCCACACCGTTTTCGCCATCTTTCGCTGAATACCCCGGTTGTATTCTTCTTCGGCGTCCTTCCGCACTTCGACGGTGCGCAGGCCTCGCTGCTCCATGGTTTCCAGTGCCGAGATCAGGTACCGGAACTGGGATTCCATGATGTAGATCAGCGAGGTGTAATTCAGCCCGGAATTGGCACCGAGCATGAAGAACAGGTTGGGAAAGTTCGCGACCGTTGTGCCCTTGTAGTTGCGATACCCTTCCGCCTCACCGATTTCCGACAGGGTGCGCCCGTCGCGGCCAACGTACAGGTTGTACGTCGGGGAATCCGATACCTGGAAACCCGTGCACAGCACAATCGCGTCGACTTCGCGTTCGGTGCCGTCCTCGGTGACGATCGAATTCGCCCGCACCTCCGCGATCGAATCCGTCACCAGGTCCACATTGTCGCGGTCGAGCGCCGGATAGAAACGGTTGGACACCAACATCCGTTTACAGCCGAGACGATGCGTTGGCACCACCTTTCGGCGCACCTGCGGATCCCGGATCTCGAGGAACATCTTGACCCGGCCGACCAACTCCAGCAGCACCGCCGCACGCGGATACTTGGCCTGGAAGACGACGAAGATCTCGCGCAGCAGGTAGATCATCGCCCGGACCAGCCGCTGGAAGCCGGGAATCCGCCGGAACGCGAATCGCTCGACCGCCGTATAGCGACGACCCAGATGCGGCATCACCCAGGTGGCCGTGCGCTGATACACATCCAGGCTCGCCACCTCCGGGGCGATCGACGGAATGATCTGCACCGCAGACGATCCCGTGCCGATCACCGCCACCCGCTTGCCCGCGAGGGTGGACTCGTGATCCCACCGCGCCGAATGGAAGATCTCCCCCTCGAAACTCGACATCCCCTTGATATCGGGAAGATTCGGCTCCGCGAGCACACCGGCCGCCGACACGATCACATCGGCGGTGAATTGCCCACGGCTGGTGTGGATCTCCCATCGGCCATCGGTGTCGTTCCAGCGCGCCGCCGTCATCTCGCAATCGAAGATGTGCTTGTCCCGCACCCCGAAACGCTGCGACACGTCCCGGATGTAGCGTTCGATCTCGGCCTGCGGAGAGAACGACCTCGTCCAATTCGGATTCAGCGCGAACGAATACGAATACAACTGCGAGGGCACATCACACCCGGCACCCGGGTAGGTGTTCACCCGCCAGGTGCCGCCGACATCGGGCCCACGTTCGAGCACGAGGAAGTCGGTGTGCCCCTGCTGACTCAACCGGACCGCCGCGCCCACGCCCGACAGCCCGCTTCCGACAATGATGATCCTGGCGTGCCGTATGTCCGGATCGGCCACGGTCACCGAGCTTCGTAGATGCGTTTGTGACCCGACATCGCGGCCAGCCGGAACGGGCGCCGGGTTTCCTCGGCCATGGCGTGGTAGGCGCCGTCGGTGGGCAGCACCGCTTCGTGCAGGGCACGGTAGTGGTCGTAGTCGAGCATCTCGCGCGAACTGATCGCGGCCTGGTTGGCCTCGGTGCGCAGGTGCGCGCGGTAGCCGGGTTGCACTGTGCCGCTGAAGAACTCGGCCACACTGCCGGAGCCGTAGCTGATCATGGCAAGGGCCTTGCCGGTGAGGTCGTCCGCGTGGTCGAGCAGCGAGGCCAGGCCGAGGTACAGCGAGGCGGTGTAGCTGTTGCCGACGGTGCGGTTGTAGGTGGTGGTAGCGCCGATGACCGCCTCGAGATCGGCGGCCTCGGCGGTCTGGCCCTGGCTCTCGAGCAGGTGCCGGTGCGCCTTGTAGGCCATCTTGGTGAAGGGCTGGTGGTAGCAGAACGCGGCGAACTCGCCGAGCTCGCGCCCGCCCTGGCGGCGGTAGTCGCTCCACGCCTCCTGGGCGGCCTTCTGGTAGGCGTTCACCGAGGTCTTACCGTCGACGATGGCCTCGGAACGGTAGTTCGGGCGCCAGAAGTCCATGATGTCGGCGCTGTAGAGCCCCGAGATCGGGTCGAGCGCGAGGATGGCCGGGTTCGCGGTGACCAGCATCGCGACGGCCGCCGCACCCTGGGTCGGCTCGCCCGGGGTGTCGAGTTCGTACTTGGCGATGTCGGCGGCGATCACCAGCACCCGCTGCGACGGGTCACGCGCGATCAGGCCCGCGGCGAACGCCAGCCCGGCGGTGCCGCCGTAGCAGGCCTGCTTGAGCTCGACCACTCGCGCCGCGTTGGGCAGCCCGATCAGCGAATGCAGGTACAGGGCAGCGGCTTTGGACTGGTCGACACCGGTCTCGGTGGCCAGCAGCACGGTGCGGATGTTGTCGGTGCCGTGCCGTTCCAGGATCGGCTGGGCGGCCGCGGCGGCGATGGTGACGATGTCCTCGTCGGCGGCGGCCACGCTCATGCGTTCCTGGCCGATGCCGAGGTAGAACTTGTCGCGATCCACCCCGAGTCGCTCGGCGAGGACGGCGTGATCGAGGGCGTAGTGGGTGGTGGCGAACGAAAGGTCGTGGATACCGACCGGCGTTGTGGTCATCGTTGTGTCCCGTTGCTCGTGGTTGACCGCTCGAATTGGGTATGGGCACGCATCAATTCACCGCGATTGGTCTGCGCGGCCATCAGCGACAGCTCACCGCACAGCACGGTGGCCGCACCGATCACGGCGAGGCGGCGCGCGTTCTCGCCGGGCTCGCGTTCGGCCCGGCAGCCGAGGCGCACCAGGTTGTCCTCGACGAAACTGGCGTGCTTGCCGTTACCGACCGTACCGACGATCAGGTTGGGCAGGGTGCACGAGAAATACAGATCACCGTCGCGGTCCTCGGCGTGGGTGACGCCCTGGGAGCCCTCGACGATATTGGCGGCGTCCTGACCGGTGGCCAGGTAGTAGGCCAGCAGCATGTTCGCGTAATGCGCGTTGGCGGAACGGATCCCGCCCGCGAGCAGGGTGCCGATCAGGTTCTTGCGGATATTGAGCTCGACGACCTTGGCGGCGGTGGTGTGCAACCGCGCCTCGACGACCTCGCGCGGGATCAGCAGCTCGGTGACGACGTTCTTGCCGCGACCGAGGATGCCGTTGACGGCGGTGGCCTTCTTGTCGGTGCAGTAGTTGCCCGAGATGGAGCCGTAGCGCACACCGGGCATGGTCGACAGGATGTGGTCCATCAGGTGGTCGCTGGCCAGCGTGGCCATGTTGTGGCCGGAGGCGTCGCCGGTGGTGAACTCGAAACGCAGGAACAGCAGGTTGCCCGCGATCTGATGGTTCAGGTCGATGAGCCGGGCGAAGCGGCTGCTGCCCGAGACAACCTCCTGCAGCTCCGGCATGCGGGCCGCGAGCTGCTGCACGGTGGTGTAGGCGGTGTAGGCGTCGTCGGCTTCCAACAGGATCGACCGGGTCATCCGCTCGTCGATCAGGGTGGCGACGATGCCCTTCTCGGTGAGGGTGCTGATCCGCGCACCGCGCCCGACCGAGGGCCACAGCGGGGTCTCGTAGGTGGCCAGCGGCACATCGACGGAGTCGTCGACGACATTGCCGGTGATCCGCAGCGGACCGACCCACTGCATCGGGACAGCCGCGTACGACATGTCATTCATGGATGACTCCTTCTCGGAGGTTCGATTCGCGCCACCAGGGACTCCGGTGGGCGAGACAGGCCACATCGATGCCGCGCAGCGCGCAGAAGCCGGCCAAGTCGCCGGTGACGAGCACATCGCGACCGGTGAGCTCGGCCGGAGTGGTCGCGCCGAGGACGGTCATGATGTTGCGCAGCTGATCGAGCCAGGTGGTGATCTTGGCGACGAGGGCCTCGGTGCCGTGATCGACGAGCGTTTCCAGAAACGCTCCCGCCACGCCGGTCGCCTTGGCGCCGAGTGCCAGGGCGCGGGCCATGTCCAGGGGTGAGCGGATGCCGCCGGAGGCGGAGATGTCGATGCCGGTGATACCGGTGCAGTCGAGCAGGCACGCGGCCGTCGACTGACCCCACTGTTCGATGAAGGCGAAGTCGGCGCCCGCGCGACGGTCGTTCTCGATGCGCGCGAAATTGGTTCCGCCGCGTCCGCCCACGTCGGCCACGGCCACCCCGGCCTCGCGCAGCCAGGTGACGGTCTGCCTGCTGAGGCCGAACCCGACCTCCTTGACGATCACCGGCACCGGCACGCCCGCGACGATCTCCTCGATGCGGCGCGGCCACCCGGCGAAGGCGCGGTCGCCTTCGGGCATCACGACTTCCTGCACCGAGTTCACGTGGATCTGCAGTGCGTCGGCCTCGAGCAGGTCGATCGCGCTGTGCACCTGGTCGAGGGTGGCATTGGCGTTCACATTGGCCAGGACGAATCCGTGGGGGTTCTCCTCGCGCAGCACCCGGAAGGTGCCGGCGACGGCGGGGTCGCGGAAGTAGGCGCTCATCGATCCCGACGCGATGGGAACTCCGGTCTCGCGGGCCGCGACCGCCAGCTGCCGGTTGATCTCGCCGGTGTTGGTACTGCCACCGGTCATCGCGTTCACGTACAGCGGTGAGTTCCAGTGCTTTCCGGCGAAATCGACGCCGAGCCGCACATCGGTCGAGTCGATGCCCGCCAGGGCGTGGTGCACGAAGGCGACGGAGTCGAAATCGTTGCCGCCGCTGTGGTTGCGGCGATGGTTCACCGCGTGGCGAACGTGGTCGTCCTTGCGGTCGGCGATCATGCGCGAACTCCTTCGGACGGGTGGATCCGCAAGGGCAGCTTGCGGATTCCGGCGGCTTCCCAGCGATCGGTCAGTGCGGCGGCCTCGGCGGCGCGGCCGGTCTCGAGCAGCGCGATGCCGCAGTCGCCGCCGCCCGCGCCCGACGGTTTCGCCGCGGCTCCGGACTCGGCGGCCGCGCGGCACAGTTCGGCCAGGCGTTCGGTCATGATGCCGAGCCCCTCTGCCGCGTCGAGACCGAGGAGAAGCTCGCGCGCACAGTCGATTTCGGTGCGGATGGCGGTGGGGTCGTCGGTGTCGACGGCGGCGGCGAGGCGTTCGACGCAGGCATTGCTGTGTACCAGGAACTCGGCGCGGTCCAGGGGTGCGCCGAGCCCGGCGACCAGCGCGGGGGTGGAGGCGGGGGTGCCGGTCCAGCCGACGTGCAGGTCGAGGGTGGTCGGAGTCGGCAAGGGGCGCACCGAAAGACCCGGCCACGGCAGGCGAAGGGCCGCGTCGACGCCCTCGGTCTCGGCGGACCGGGCGATCCGCGCGCGATCCGGTGAGCTGTAGGCGATCCAACCGCCCCAGGTGCTCGCGGCGACGTCACCGCCGGAGGCGCGGGGGTTGACCTCGACGGTGGCGAGCATGGCGAGCCGGTAGCGGTCCATCAGGCTCAGGCCGAGGTCGTAGAACTCCCCGAGCGCGGCCACCGCCGCGACGGTCACGGCGGCACTGGAACCGAGCCCGAACTTGCGGCCGTCGGCGTCGCCCAGATCGGCGGTGACGGCCAAACGGTAAGGGCGCGGGGTGATTCCCCGTTCGACGATCAGCCTGTCGACGACCGATGCCGCGGCGAAAAGGTAGGAGAACGTGGCCGGAACCGAACCGGTCGCGGCGACCAGCCGACCCGGGCCCTCTGCAGGCACCACCCCGGTGGCAAGCGCGAGATCCGTGGCAACGGGCTTCGCGGCGACCGGGTCCGGCGGGAGGCTCGCACCGGGGTCGGCGGTCGGGTCGACGACCGCGGCATCGTCTGCCCGGCGGCAGACGAGCGTAGTGCCACCGTCGAGGTCGGACCCGAGGACGGTGTCGCCGTCGGCGGGGCTCACGGTGGCGGTGGCGTAGCGGTCGACGGCGACCAGCACGGCCCGGTGACCCGGTTCGACGACGGCGTACTCCCCCGCGACGAACAGTTTGCCCGGGGCGCGACAGGCGATCATGAGACCCCGACCTGCGCGGTGTCCCGGAGCAGCGTGGCGCCGGGACCGATGTGCGCGGTGCGGGTGCTGACGAAATCGCCGAGGCTCTCCACGGTCGCGGCCACCCGGGCGGCGTCGGCGCGGGTGCACAGCACCTTCACATTGGGGCCCGCGTCGATGGTCGCGTAGGCGAGCACACCGTCGGCGCGCAGGGCCTGCACGGCGTCGAGCACCGCGAGCGAGTGCGGCGAGAGGTACCGGATGCCGGGGCGGGCCGTGAGCATGGTGGCGTGCATGCCGAGCGCGTTGCGTTCGGCGATCTCACCGATGGCGGCGAGGTCACCGCGGGCGACGGCGCGGCGCATCTGCTCGAAGTCGAGCATCGACGACTCGGCCCACGGCCGGTAGAACGGGGAGGTCTGGGTGGTCGCCCGCATGGCGTCGCGGCTCGACACCGTTTTGGCGGTCTGGTTCACGACCGCGACGACCAGGGCGGGGTCGAGTTCGTCGCCGCCGATCGGCTCGGCATAGGAACTCAGATCGCCCGCCTCGCCGTCGCCTTCGCCCGCGTGCCACACCACGAAACCGCCGAAGATCGAGCGTGACGCCGACCCGGACCCGCGCCGGGCCAGCCGCGACAGCGCGCGCCCGTCCAGGTCCAGACCGTAGGCGGTGGCCGCGGCCGTGGCCAGCGCGGCGAAACCACTCGCCGAGGAGGCCAGCCCCGCCCCGGTCGGGCCGTCGTTGACCGTGACCACGGTGGCGCGCTCGGTACGGCCCGCCTCGGCCCGCACGAGGTCGAGGAAACGTTCGATACGGGTGTGCGCGGACCCGGTGGCGGCGGTGCCGTTGAACTCGATCTCGTCGGCCGGGCCGTCGGTGACGCGCACGGTGGTGGTGGTCGCGAAGATGTCGAGCGTCATCGACAGGCTGCTCGTGACGGGCAGGAACATCGTTTCGTCGCGCTTGCCCCAGTACTTCACGAGGGCGATGTTCGGGTAGGCGAGCGCGGTGGCCTCGCCGGTGGCGGAGGTCGAAGTCATTGGTGGGTACCGGGTTCCGAAGTCGTGGCGGACAGGGGCGTGGCGCCGGCCTGCATGGCGCGAGTCGGCACCGTCCAGGTTCGCACGGCACCCGCGCGGCGCAGCGCGGCACTCACCCCGGGCGCCGAGGCGGGCTCGGTGAGAGCGAGCACACAGCCGCCGAGACCGGCGCCGGTGAGCTTGGCGCCGTGGGCACCCGCACTGAGCGCGGCGGTGACGAGAGTGTCGATGTGCGGGGTGCTCACGCCCAGCTCGGCGAGCAGTTCCTGGAAATCGAGCATGGTCTTGCCGAGAGCTTCCGCCGCACCGGCCGACAGCTCGTCGCCCGCGGCCTCGATCAGACCCGAGGCGCGCTCGAGCAGCGACCCGGCCCGCACCGGATCCTCGGCGAGCCTGCGCCGCACGCCGGTGACCGCGTGCTGGGTGGAGCCGGGCACGCCGGTGTCGGCGATGACGAGCGCGGCATCGAGCCCGATCGGCATCGGCTCGGCCCGGCCCTGATGGAACCGGATCGGACCGTTCGCCAGGACGGCACTGGCATCGATGCCACTGGCCCGCCCGTGCGCGACCTGTTCGCCACATTGCACGAGGTCGTACAGTTCGCCGGGTTCGACGACGAGCCCGTGCAGATCCGCGACCGCGCGCACCGCGGCACCCGCGCACGCGGCGCTGGAACCGAGCCCACGAGCCAGCGGAATCCCGCACTCCACAACGACTTCGACGGTAGTATCGGTGATTCCCCACCGCCGCAACGCTTCCTCGGCCGCGACCCGTGGACCCGACAGGGCGGTGTCGGTTCCGCCGACGACGAAACGGAAGTGCCCGTCGGCCGGAACCTGCGACCCGGTGCCGGGTTCGGCCGGGCGCGCCAGGGCGCGCACCGGCAGGGCGGGCAGGGGGAACGCGATCGCGGGCGTGCCGTGCACGACCGTGTGTTCGCCCAGCAGGATCGCTTTGGCGTGGGCGCGCCCGATCCCTACGACCATGCCCGTTTTCGTGGTCACATCGATTCCTCTCCCAACTCGGGCAGGTTCACCGCCCGACATCCTTCCTACCGGAACGACGCCGGGCGGTCGGCCTCGCGCTTACCGAGTCGATCGGCCGAGAATACTGCGCACGGACGGGAAGAACGCGGGCACCTGTGCGGCATAGGCGCGATAGGACGCACCGAAGCGGGCGATCAGGTCACGCTCCTCCAGGTAGGTACCGAGCAGGATGTACCCGGTCAGACCCAGCGCCCACACCAGGTGGCCGACCGTGAACTCCCTGGCGAACCAGAACGACACGAGCAGCCCGGTCATCAGCGGATGCCGCACCAGCCGGTACACACCGTTGACCTGCAACCGGTCGACGGTGGCATCCGGCACCTGGATCACGTATTGCCGGTAGGCCTGGCTGATACCGAGCAGATGGAAATGGTTCAGCAGCAGAGTCGCCGCGTAGACCAGCACGAACCCGATCCAGAACCCGATATCGAGCGCGATACCCACCGCACCTTCAGCAGACCAGAGTACGTGTGGTATGGGCTGCCAGGCCAGCATGATGACCCACATCACCAGGCAGACGCCGATGATGTAGACCGTCCGCTCGAGCGCTTCGGGCACCCAGCGGGTGATGAAGGCCTTGAAGGCGGGCCGGGCCATGCCCGAGTGCTGCAGGGCGAACAGGGCCAGCAGCACCAGGTCGATCGCGACGGCGGGCACCGCGGACAGGTGCGGTCCCTTGTCGACGGTCTTGGGCAGGAACCAGCCACCGGCGAACAACAGCATCAGCGGCACCGTGACGCCCGCGAAGGCGTACACGGCGAAGGAGAACAGGAACGGGACGAGCCGACCGGGCGTGCTCAGCACGCCCCGCGCCTGCTGGGGTGTCATCAGATCCATGCGAACCACGGCAGGTAGCGGTTGCGGACGGTGCCCGATTCCAGGCGCTGCTCGAGACGCGCCTTCCACTTGTTGCCGTAGCGCTCGTTGAGGAAGCCACCGGGCACGACAAGGCGCCAGCCCGACTGCGCGACCATCCAGTACGGCACGATGACACCGGGGTTGACATCACGCATGTAGTCGAGCTTGTCGGGGATCTGGCTCCAGTGGATACCGGGGTATCGGTGGTGCACGCTGTGGTAGCCCTGGTTGAAGATGAGGAAGTTGAGGATGTTGCCCGCGTTGTTGAGCGAGGTGCTCGGTTCGTCCTCGAACTGGCGCGCCGGCGCGTGGCTCAGCCAGGCGAAGTAGCCGGCGTTGACCTGGGTGATGAGGAACGGCACCCAGTAGAACAGCACGAACCGTTCGGTGCCCGCCGCGTACCAGACCGCGCCCATGACCAGGAAGTACACCGCCAGATCGAAGATGAACTGGTGGCGGGTGCGGCGCCGGCGCGGCGCCGGGTTGGCGGCGAACACCGTGCGCACGGTGTGGATCTTGACGATGGTTCCGTAGCGGATCCAGTACCAGATGGCGCCGAGACCCTTTTCCATTCCGGTGGTTGCGGTGACGTCACCCGGGCCGTCGTTGAACCGGTGATGGTTGAGGACGTGCACCTCGCGCATCTCGGCGGCGGTCAGGTTGCCCGGCAGGCAGCACAGGATGTCGACCACCCGGTTGGGCAGCTTCGAGACGAACAGCGGCCGATGGGTGTGCATGTGCATCACGCCGATGGTGAGCGAGAGATTGAGCAGCGACAGCACGATGATGAGCGGGATCGCGATGTACCAGTTGCCAGCGGCGGGGACGAACAGGGCGGCCGCGGTCATCCCCATCCACAGTGCGATGTGCACGAGCGGACCGACATTGGAGGCGTGCTCGAGTTTGAGGACCCGCCGGCTGAACGGCGGTTTCTCGGTAGGCGCGACGGGCGTTGGGGTGCTCACGGGCGAGCTCCTTCGCTAGTAGTGACGATGCTCATGAACGAATTGCGTCGGTGGCGAGCGCTGCCTGTTGCAGGCGCTCGGCGAGGTCGCGCAGGGCGTCGGGCCGGTTGCCCGGCACCCGCTCCATGGCCCCGAAGGCCAGGTGGTCGGCGATCATCATGGTGCGCACCGTCGAGCCGGCCGGTTCACCGGTCATCGGTTCCTCGGGCAGGGCCCGCACGAGGGCGAAGGTGGTGTCGACGATCAGCGGGACCAGCGAGGTCGCGGCCGAGTTCTCACCACCGGCGCGCAGCACGTCGGTCTTGGGGACGTGGCGCTCGGCCGCGAAGTCCGGGGCGGCGTCGAGCATGGTGTGGATGGCACCGTCGGCACCCGCGCGCACCCGCTCGAGCATCCGGGTCCAGTACTTCGACGAACCCGCGGCCAGCACGGACGCCGAGAGCGGACGCCGGTACGGCTTGGGCGCGCCGACCGCCCCGCACAGGAACGCCGAAGTGGTGATGGTCATATAGGCCATGGCCGCACGGGCACCGAATCCCGGCGTGCCGGGGCCGAGCCGGGCTAGCAGCGCGAAGCCGCCGAGGGTCGGGGCGAGCTGACGCAGCATCACCATGCGGGTGAGTTCCTCGCGGTCGGCGGCGCCGTAGAGCTCGAGTTCGCCGTCGCGCAGGTCGTTGGCCGACTGGGCGATCACCGCGATACAGCCGGTGAGCTCGCGCAGGTCGTCCTCGAGCAGTACGCCGTCGGCGACCAGGGTGCACGCGTAGTGGGTGACGCGGCCGAGCACGCCCTCGCTGTAAGTGACGCGCGGCAGCGGCTTGTCGAGGTTGCGGGCCATCACCGCGGCCATGTCGGTGAGCACGCTGGCCACCCGTTCGCGCGCCTGCGGCGACAATCCGGCGACCAGCGCGCGGATGTCGCCGATGCGCTCGGCGAGCAACAGGTCCAGCGCCTCGCTGTCGCGCACGACGCCGGTGGTCGGCGGCAGCGCGGGCGGTGCGGAATCGCTTGTGCCGTTCAGGTATTCGGCCGCGGCCAGCACGGCCGAACCCGCGTGGTCGCGGTCGGCGAGGTCTTCGTAGGCGTCGAGCACCCGACACGCGAGCAGGGCCGCGGCGGCTTCGGCACGCTGGTGGGCCGGCAGGAAACTCACCGCGATACCGAGGTTGCGCCCGGCCGGAACGAGGGCCAGGCGGGCCAGTTCCTCGGGCGTACGCGCGGCACGCATGGCGGCCAGGTCGGGGGCGCGGCGCAGGACACGCAGGCCGCGGACCAGCTGGAGGAGTCGGACATCGTTCATCGGGAGATCACCTGCCGCAGAAGTTCGCGCAGGTCGTCCCGCGCCGGAGAGGGGCCGAACACGTCGAGCGCGTCGGTGGCGGTTTCGGTGGCGGTCACCGCGACCACGCGGGCGGCCTTGGTCGCGCCGCTGTCGACCAGGTCGGTGCGCAGGGTCTCGCTCGGTGTGGCCGGGTCGAGCCACAGGTCGCGGGCGCCCTCGCGCAGGTCGAGCCACTCGATGACCGGCCAGGTCGGCACGCGACGTTCGAGATCACCGCCGGCGTCCTTGCCGAGGCCGGGGCCACCCTCGATATCGCGGACGTCGTCCATGATCTGGAAGGCCAGGGCGAGCTGGTCGGCGTACACCATCAGCGCGTGCAGCCGGTCCAGGTCGACGCCACCCGCGGTGCCGCCGTAGGCGCACGACAGCCGGAACAGGGTGCCGGTCTTGGCGATGGCGACCAGTTCGTAGTGCCTGCGCAGCGCGGGCACGTCGATGGCGGGTGGCATGGTTTCGATGAGCTGGCCGAACGACAGCTCCGAGAGCCGGTCGGCGAAGGTGATGCCGGGGGCGTCGGTGATGCGCTCGGCCATCGCCGGGTTGTCGGCGAGCACACGGGCCACGACCTTCATCGCGGCGCCCGCCATGTGGAAACCGGCGCGGGCGGCTTGGCGGACACCGAAGGCGGCGGGGACCGACGGCGCGTCGCGGCGCAGCAGGGAGCCGTCGCAGATGTCGTCGTGGATCAGCGAGGATTCGTGCAGCATCTCCATGGCGCAGGCCAGGTCGACCGCGTCGGCCGGCGACACCGCGTCACCCGGCGCATCCGGGAGCAGAGTGGCGCAGGCCAGGACGAGCCTCGCCCGCACCCGCTTGCCGGGCGCTGCGAGCACATGGCGGTAGATGTCGTCGAAATCCTCACCGGTGAGGAGGATTTCGGGCAGGCGCGTGGCGACGAGCGGGAGTTGCTCGACCGGGCCTGCCGGTCGCGGCAGGACCCTCACCTGGTCACCGGGGTGCTCCACGTGCACCGCCTGGGGAACCTCGGGGCGATGGGCTGAGGCTAGCGCGGAGTTGTCCATAGCGCTGAACTCCTTTGGTGTGGTCACGATGGCGGCAGGGCTCATTGCGCCTGGTGGACAGGGGTTTTCGAGGAATCGCCTCGGAGGAGTCGGAGGGGCGTCGCCACCGGCGGGCGTCGGGGCCGTGTTGTCCCGATCACTGGCTACCGACGGGTAGTTTTGTAGACGTCTGTCCCAATTGTCAAGCATTAGTGCAGGTTTCGCTCTGACGTGCACGAATAGCGTTGTCACACAACGTTTTTGAGCAGAAGTAACGACGAGCAGAGTTACGGCGAGTGTCTGGATGCAAGCACCGGAGTGACGTGAAACACGCTGTGGCACAAGCGATTATCGGCGGCGCGACCTGCCGTGTAGTGAGCGGTCAGCGCGCGACCAACGATCGCGGGTAGGGGTTTCACGAAGGGTTGCCACGACACTGTGGGCTTGCGCAGCTGCGCTGGGAGGTCGGCGGAAGACGTCCGGAGGCCGGCGACTTCGACGGCCGAGAAGTGTTACGTCGCGACTCTACAATCGGCGACGCGGTCGCGCGAATCGAAAACCACAGCCGCACAGCCCCGAAATGGGCTGTGCGGCAGCGAAACACCGGTTCAGGGGACTTCCGTTGCGATGACACGCCACAGGCGCGGACCCCGTGGCGCGGCGCGGCGGTTGGTTACCGGGGGCGCGAACCGAAGGGACGGTGACCGCGCTGCCAAGCCAGCCGGAACGACCACACGGCGGCGAGGATCGATCCGACGACCACCACCGCGATCGCCGAAAGGACGAGTCCCCCGGACCAGCCGACGCCCGCGTGGCGCGCGATCATCGCCGAGGCGGCGATCGGGCCCGCGGTGAGCAGTACCGGGATCAAGAGGATCAAACCGAGAGTTACCAGAGTCGAGGGCGCCATCGTCGCCCCGGAGCGTCGCGTGATCGTAGCCATTTCCGCCCTCTCCATGGATGGAACTCAGCGAACGTCGAACTCAGCGATCCATAAACAAAGCTACAGCCCGGTGAACGCCATTCGACCGATTGTCACGAAATGGTGATAACTCGGTTTGCGAAATATTTGCTCATGGGTCATGTTAATTCAGCGACGCCGATGAACGCCGTCACCGAGACGCGCGAGTCGCGCTCAGCCCGGCTCGGTACCGAAAGTGCCTTCGAGACGATTGCGTGACCCGGGATGAATCAGCCGGGCCGCACTCACCAAGCCGCCGGAGGACCAGGTGCGCCGCCGGATCAGCAGACACGGTTCGTCACCGGCGATGCCGAGCAGCGCGCACTCGTCCTTGCTCGCCCGCACGGCTTCGACGATGTGTTCGCCACGCAGCAGCGGGGCGACCTCGCTCAGATAGGTGTTGGGGGTGACGGTGGTGAAGTCCTGGGTGAGATAGTCGGGCGCCTGGGCCGGATTGACGTAACGATCCTCGAGCTGGATCGGCACCTCGTCCTCGCGGTGCACCAGCAGCGAGTGGAACACCGTGCCGCTCAGGTCGTTTCCGAGGATCGGATGACCCTCGTCGATCCGCTCGGCGCGCACGAAGACGACCTCGGTGCGATGCCGGTGCCCGCGCTGCGCGATCTCGTCGGCGATGTTCCTGACCTCGAACAGCGGTGAGGTGGCCTTGCCCGCGGCGACGAACGTGCCGACGCCCATCACCCGGGTGAGGGCGCCGTCGGCGGTGAGGTCGCGCAGGGCGCGGTTGATCGTCATCCTCGACAGCCCGAGCGCGGCGACCAGCTGGTTCTCCGAGGGGATCTGCTCCCCCGGGCTCCATCGGCCGCCCTTGATCTGCGCCATGATGAGCTGCTTGACCCGCTCGTATGCCGCGAACTCGGTACCGAGCTCGCCGTAGAGCGCGGCCAGCTCCGCATCGACCACTTCGATCGCCACCACCGGTATTTCCCTCCGTCAGGCCAAGAGAATACGTCGCGGCCGATTCCGACAGCTACTTGTATAGACAGGACTATACCACTAATCTGGTTGTCAGTGACCCCGGACACACCCGTCTTTCGAGGAGTGAACACATGACCGACGACACCGCGCCCGCCGCAGGTCCGCGCCCCGTCCGTGCCCCGCGCGGTCCCCAGCTGCACACCAAGGGGTGGCAGCAGGAGGGCGCCCTGCGGATGCTGATGAACAATCTCGACCCCGAGGTCGCCGAACGCCCCGACGATCTGGTCGTCTACGGCGGTACCGGGCGCGCGGCCCGCAGCTGGGCGGCCTACGACGCCATCGTGCGGTCCCTGGAAACCCTCGAGTCCGACGAAACACTGCTCGTGCAATCGGGGAAACCGGTCGGCGTATTCCGCACCAATGAATGGTCGCCGCGGGTGTTGCTGGCGAATTCGAATCTGGTCGGCGACTGGGCCAACTGGGAGAAGTTCCGCGAACTCGAACAGGCGGGCCTGATGATGTACGGGCAGATGACCGCCGGTTCGTGGATCTATATCGGTAGCCAGGGCATTCTGCAGGGCACGTACGAAACTTTCGGTGCCGTGGCGCGTAAACGTTTCGGCGGGTCGCTGGCCGGCACGATCACGCTCACCGCGGGCGTCGGCGGAATGGGCGGGGCCCAGCCACTCGCGGTGACGATGAACGCCGGCGTGGCCCTGTGTGTCGATGTCGACCCGGCCCGCATCGATCGCCGCATCGCGCACGGCTACCTCGACACCAAGGCCGACTCGCTCCAGCAGGCACTGGATCTGGCCGTCGCCGCGCGCGACGAGCGCAGGCCGCTGTCGATCGGTCTGGTCGGCAATGCCGCCGAGGTGTTCCCGGCGCTGCTCGCCATGGACGCGCCGATCGATGTGGTGACCGACCAGACCTCCGCGCACGACCCGCTGTCCTACTTGCCGATCGGGGTCGCGCTCGAGGACTGGCACACCATGGCCGAGAAGGATCCCGGGTGGTTCACCACCGAGGCGCAGGCATCGATGGCCAAGCATGTCGAGGCCATGGTCGGGTTCATGGACAAGGGTGCCGAGGTGTTCGACTACGGCAACTCGATCCGTGACGAGGCCCGCAAGGGCGGCTACGACCGGGCCTTCGCGTTCCCCGGTTTCGTACCCGCCTATATCCGGCCGCTGTTCGAGGAGGGCCTCGGCCCGTTCCGCTGGGCGGCCCTCTCGGGTGACCCGGCCGATATCGCCGCCACCGACCGCGCGATTCTCGAACTGTTCCCCGAGAACGAGCATCTGAAGCGCTGGATCACCATGGCGGGTGAGAAGGTGAAGTTCGAGGGCCTGCCCGCCCGTATCTGCTGGCTCGGGTACGGCGAACGGCACCGCGCCGGACTGCGTTTCAACGAGATGGTGGCCTCGGGCGAGCTGTCGGCGCCGCTGGCGATCGGACGCGACCACCTCGATTCCGGGTCGGTCGCCTCGCCCTACCGCGAGACCGAATCCATGGCCGACGGCTCGGACGCCGTAGCCGACTGGCCCCTGCTCAACGCCTTGCTCAATACGGCATCGGGCGCCTCGTGGGTGTCGATCCACCACGGCGGCGGTGTCGGCATGGGCCGGTCCATCCACGCGGGCCAGGTGTGTATCGCCGACGGCACGCCCCTGGCCGCGCAGAAGCTGGAGCGGGTACTCACCAATGATCCCGGCATGGGCGTGATCCGTCACGTGGACGCGGGCTACGAGCACGCGGCCGAGGTCGCCCGGGAACGCGGTGTGCGAATCCCGATGCAGGAGAGCTGATATCGCTTCCTTCGGCGCCGGGTGTGAAAGCACCCGGCGCCGAATCGTGTCCCGGGTATTTTCGCGACGGATGCCCGCGGGATCACCTGGGTGAGTCGCGGCCCCTACACCTCCCGCAAGTGCGACGGCCCCGGTCGGCGGCTTTCACCACGCGGAGTCAGGGGAGCCACGACGAAACGGCCCCAGGTGGCGGGAACCACCTGGGGCCGAGTCGGTTACAGCGGCGCGGTCAGTGCAGCCGGGTCAATCCAGCAGGCCGACAACGGATTCCGCGGCCGCCAGCAGCGCGCCGGACGCGGCCAGATTCACCGCCGCCTCGATTTCGGGCGCGAGGTGACGGTCGGGGCCGGGACCGGGGACGCGGGTCCGCAGGGCATCGCGCACCGCTGCGGTGGCGGGCGACGGTGTGAGCGGCGCACGCAGGTCGAGGGCGCGGGCCGCGGTGAGCGCCTCGATGGCCAGCACGCGGGTGAGGCCGTCGATGGCACGGCGCAGTTTGCGGGCGGCCGACCAGCCCATGGACACGTGGTCCTCCTGCATGGCCGAGGACGGGATCGAGTCGACCGATGCGGGCGCGGCGAGGCGCTTGAGCTCGGAGACGAGCGCGGCCTGGGTGTACTGGGCGATCATGTGGCCGCTGTCGACACCGGGGTCGTCGGCGAGGAACGGCGGCAGCCCGTGGTTGCGCGCCTTGTCGAGGAAACGGTCGGTGCGACGCTCGCTGATACTGGCCACGTCGGCGACGACGATGGCGAGGAAGTCGAGCACGTACGCCACGGGGGCGCCGTGGAAATTGCCGTTGGACTCGACGCGGCCGTCCAGGGTGACCACCGGATTGTCGACGGCGCTGGCCAGTTCGTACCCCGCGACCCGCTCCGCGTGGGAGAGGGTGTCGCGGGCGCCACCGGCCACCTGCGGTGCACAGCGCAGCGAGTAGGCGTCCTGCACCACGGTGCAGTCGGGGGTGGCATGACTGGCGACGATCGCCGAATCGGCCAGCAGCCGGGTCATGTTCGCGGCGGCGACCGCCTGGCCCGGCTGCGGGCGCAGCGCCTGCAGGTCGGCGGCGAACACCTTGTCGGTACCGAGCAGGCCTTCGACGCTCATGGCGGCGGTGACATCGGCCAGCCGCAGCAGCGCGCGCAGATCGTGACAGGCGAGCAGCAACATCCCGAGCATGCCGTCGGTGCCGTTGATGAGGGCGAGCCCCTCCTTCTCCGCCAGCTCCACCGGTGCGATCCCGGCGGCGGCGAGCGCCTGGGCGGCGGGCATCGCAGTACCGCTCGCGTCGCGGACCGTGCCCTCCCCGATGACGGCGAGGGCCACATGGGCCAGCGGTGCGAGATCACCGGAGCAGCCGAGGCTGCCGTATTCGTGAACCACCGGTGTGATTCCCGCCGACAGCAGCGCGGCGTAGGTCTCGGCGACCACCGGGCGCACCCCGGTGCGGCCGGTGGCCAGCGTCGAGAGACGGAGCAGCATGAGGGCGCGCACGACCTCCCGCTCCACTTCGGCCCCAGATCCGGCGGCATGCGACCGGATGAGGCTGCGCTGCAATTGCTTACGTGACTCCTGCGGGATGTGTCGCACGGCGAGCGCGCCGAACCCGGTCGACACCCCGTACACCGGTCGCGGGTCGGCGGCCAGCGCCTCGATGCGTTCCCGGCTTTCGCCCATGGCGGCCAGCGCCTCCTCGGCCAGCCGCACCGCGGCGCCCTCCCGTGCCACCCGCACCACGTCGGCGGGTGACACCGGACCGGTGCCGACGACGACCGGTTCCAGCGTGACCGACCGGTTCGAGTCGATACCCACGATATTTCTCCATTCCGAATAAGCGTGCAGGACAAGCAACTTCAGGCGACGTCGGCCGGTACGGCCACCGGTTCGGGTTCGGCGGTCGCCGGCCGCACCCACAGGCGGTAGGCGATACCGAGCAGCGCGAGCCACACCACGCCGACCACGAGGGCCACCCGGCTGTCGGCGTCGAAGGCGATCACCCCGATCACGAACACCAGGAACGCGATGGTGATCAGCTGGCCGTAGGGCCACAGCGGCACCGGGAACTTCAGTGCGGCGACCTGTTCGGGGCTCATCCCGCGCCGCGAGCGCAGGTGCGCGAGCAGGATCATCAGCCAGACGAAGATGGTGGCGAAGGTGGCGATCGAGGCGATCACCAGGAACACCTTGTCGGGGATCAGGTAGTTCAGCAGCACGCCCACCAGCAGGGTGACGGTCATGATGACCACCGTCATCCACGGCACCCCGTTGCGCGAGACCCGCTTCATCGCCGCGGGCGCCTGGCCGCGCTGGGCCATGCCGTACATCATCCGGCCCGCACCGAAGATGTCGCTGTTGACCGCCGACAGCGCGGCCGTGATGACCACGACGTTGAGCACCGCCGCGGCAGGTCCGAGGCCGAGGCTCTGGAAAATCTGTACGAACGGGCTGCCCTCGTCGCCGATGGTGCGCCAGGAGTCGATCGCCATGATCACCGCGAGGGTGAGCACGTAGAACACGATGATGCGCACGGGCACGGTGTTGATCGCGCGCGGGATGGTGCGCTGCGGGTTCTCGGCCTCGCCCGCGGTGATACCGATGATCTCGGTACCGCCGAAGGCGAACATCACGATGGCGAAGCAGGCGATGAAGCCGCCGATTCCGGTGGCGAAGAAGCCGCCGTCGGTCCACAGGTTCTGCACGCCCGCGCTGGTGTCGTGGAGGCCGAAGCCGAAGATCAGCACGGCGATACCGCCGGCGATCATCGCCACGATGGCAACGATCTTCACCAGGCTGAACCAGAACTCCACCTCACCGAAGACCTTCACGCTGAGCAGGTTGATCGCGCCGATGAAGAAGATGACCGAGAGCACCCAGATCCAGCGTGGCACGTCCGGGTACCAGAACCCCATGTACACACCGAACGCGGTGACGTCGGCCAGGCACACGATGAGCATTTCGAAGGTGTAGGTCCAGCCGGTGAAAAAGCCCGCGAGCGGTCCGAGGTGCTGGCTGGCGTATTCACCGAACGAGCCCGCGACCGGGTTGCTCACCGCCATCTCGCCCAGCGCGCGCAGCACGAGGAACACGGCGGCGCCGCCGATCAGATACGCCAGCAGCACCGAGGGACCGGCCCGGTGGATCGCCTCGGCGGACCCGTAGAACAGGCCGGTGCCGATGGCCGAGCCGAGCGCGATGAAACGGATGTGGCGGGCGGTGAGGCCGCGGGTGAGCGCGGCGGCGGGCTTGTTCAAACCATTCTCCCGGGATCGGAAAGGGCGCAGGGTCGCCGGTGATGCCCGGTCTCTTCGCCTGTGGGGCCGGTCACAACGACCCTACATGTATATGCCTGTCTATACAGCCATGTCAATGGCCAGTTATCGTCTGGCACCGTAGCGCTTGACTACCCTGTATATACAGGCATATACATAGCAGACGTGATCCACCGCACAGCCCGCCACCAGGAGGACAACCCGTGCCAACCACCGTGCTGCGCGATATCGGCACCCTCGTCACCAACGACCCGGCCCTCGGGGACGGCCCGCTCGGATTGCGCCGCCACGCGGCCGTCGTCTTCGACGACGCGCAGGTGGTGTGGGTGGGTGACAGCGCCGACGCCCCCGCCGCCGATCAGGCGGTCGACCTCGACGGTCGTGCGGTGCTGCCCGGTTTCGTCGAATCGCATTCGCACCTGGTCTTCGCCGGTGACCGCTCCGAGGAGTTCGCCGCACGCATGTCCGGCCGCCCCTACGGCGCGGGCGGCATCCGCACGACGATCGCGGCGACGCGCGCGGCGACCGACGAGCAACTCGATGCGACTGTGCGGCGTCTGCTCGCCGAGTCGCTGCGGGCGGGCAGCACGACGGTCGAGATCAAGAGCGGCTACGGGCAGACCGTGGACGACGAATGGCGCAGCGTGCGCATCGCGGGTCGCCACACCGACGAGGTGACCCTGCTGGCCGCGCATGTTCCGCCACCCGAATACGCCAGGCGCGCGGACGATTACGTGGCCATGGTGTGCGCGGAGATGATCCCGCGCTGCGCGCCCGAGGCCCGGTGGATCGATGTGTTCTGCGAGCAGGGCGCCTTCGACCGGGACCAGTCGCATGCCGTGCTCAGCGCCGGCATCGCGCACGGGTTGGTGCCGCGGGTGCACGGCAATCAGCTGCACCAGGGGCCGGGCGTGCAGCTCGCCGTCGAACTCGGGGCCGCGTCGGTCGATCACGTCGCCCATGTCAGTGGTGCCGATATCGACGCGCTCGCGAACAGCGACACCGTGGCGACGCTGCTGCCCAGCGCCGACTTCTGCACGCGCAACAGCTATCCCGATGCGCGCGCGCTGCTCGACGCCGGGGTCACCGTGGCCCTCGGCGCCGACTGCAACCCGGGTACGAGCTACACCACCAGCCTGCCGTTCTGTATCGCCTTGGCCGTGCGTGAGCTGCACATGACGCCGGACGAGGCGGTCTGGGCGGCGACCGCGGGTGGGGCGAAAGCGTTGCGGCGCGACGATATCGGCGCCCTCTCCCCTGGCAGGCGGGCCGACGCCGTCGCGTTGGACGCGCCGTCACATCTGCATCTGGCCTACCGTCCCGGCGTTCCGCTCGTGCGCCAGGTGTGGCGCGGCGGCGTGCTCGCATCGAACTGAGGTGTCCCCCATGACTTCCTGGACCGGCCGCGTCGACGGCACGTCACCAGAGCATCTGCGCTGGCATCAGGCCGTCGCACCCTATGAACCCGGCGCCGACCCCGGCGCGTGCGTGTTCGTCGGCTTCGCCAGCGACGAAGGCGTGCGCCGCAACAAGGGACGGCCGGGCGCCGCCGACGGACCCGACGCCCTGCGCCGCGCGCTGTCGCCGATGGCACTGCCCGGCCCACTGCGCGCGTTCGACGCGGGCACGATCGCGGTCACCGATCAGCGGCTAGAGGACGGCCAGCGCCGGCTCGGCGACACCGTCACCGCGCTGCTGGACGCGGGTGCCTTCCCGATCGTCCTCGGGGGCGGGCACGAGGTCGCCTTCGGCACCTACCTCGGCCTCGCAGGCGCCGAGCGCGCCAGGGACGCCACCATCGGAATCCTGAACCTCGACGCACATTTCGATCTGCGCCCCGATCCGGTACCGAGCTCGGGAACCCCGTTCCGGCAGATCCTCGAATCCGGCGACGACGTGCGGTACGCGGTGCTCGGGATCAGCCAGCCGGCCAACACGACGATCCTGTTCGACACGGCCGAACGGTTCGGCGTGCGTTATCTGCTCGACGACGACTGCACCGCCGAGCGTGCGCGAGCCTTCGTCGCGGACTTCCTCGCCGGCATCGACCTGCTGTACCTCACCATCGACCTCGACGTCCTGCCCGCCGCGGTAGCGCCGGGTGTCAGCGCGCCCGCCGCGTTCGGTGTCGCGCTGCCCATCGTGCAGGCCGTCTGCGACCAGGCCGCCGCGAGCGGCAAACTCGTGGTCGCCGATGTCGCCGAACTCAACCCGGCTCTCGACATCGACAACCGCACCGCCCGCACCGCCGCCCGACTCCTGCACCGCCTCGTCACCCGGCACGTCCCTCAGAAGTAGCGCACACCGACGTAGACCCAGGCGACGACGCAGCTGAACACAGTCACGACCGGACCGTATTTCGTGAACTGCCAGAAGCTGATTCGCTGGCCTGCCCGGGCGGCGATACCGAGCGCGACGACATTCGCGCTCGCCGCGACCGCCGTGCCGTTGCCGCCGAAGTCGGCGCCGAGCGCGAACGCCCACCACAGCGACCGGGCGGTCTCGGGGTCGGGAGCGTCCGCCACGATGCCCTCCACGACCGGTGCCATGGTCGCCGTGTAGGGGATGTTGTCCACGAACGCGCCGAGCAGCGCGGAGCCGAAGACGAGTGCGGTGGCGGCGAGGAAATAGTCGTCACCCACCCAGGTGCTCGCCGCAGCGCCGACCGCGGCGATCACCCCGGTGTGCACCAGGCCTGCGACCATCACGAACAGGCCCATGAAGAACACCAGCGTCGGCCATTCCACTTCGTGCAGGGCATCCCCGATGTCGAGCCCGGACACCAGCACCATCACCCCCGCACCCACCAGTGCGATCACCGACGGAGCCACGTGCACCACACTGTGCAGGCAGAACCCGGCCACCACCGCGGCCAGCACGATCAGCGACCGCACGAGCAGTTTCGGGTCGCGGATCGCGCGCCGCTCCCGCAGGGCGAGCACGGCCTCGACCGAGTCCGGGTCGGTACGCAGCGCCGAACGGAACAACACCCGCGTGAACAGCACGAACAGCGCGAAGACCAGCACCACGATCGGGGCCATGTGCACCAGGAAGTCGTTGAAGCTCAGGCCCGCCCGGCTGGCGATGATGATGTTGGGTGGGTCGCCGATCAGCGTCGCCGCGCCACCGATGTTCGCGGCGAGCACCTCCGCGATCAGGAAGGGCTGCGCGCCGAGGCCGAGCCTGCGGCACACCACCAGCGTCACCGGGGCGATCAGCATGATGATGGTGACATTGTCGAGGAAAGGTGAGGCCACGGCGGTGATCAGCATGAGCATCACCATCAGCCGGTAAGGGTTGCCGCGCGAACGTTTCGCCGACCAGATCGCCAGGTAATCGAACAGACCCGTCTGCTTGACGACGCCGACGATGATCATCATGCCGAGCAGCAGGAAGATGACATTCCAGTCGATGCCCGCGTGCGGTGAGAAGAACACCTGCTCGCCGGGGATCAGCCCGAGGACCGCCATCAGGCCGGCGGCGATCAGCACGGTCTTCACCTTGTCGACACGCTCCGTGGCGATGAAGAAGAACGCCACCACGAAGATGGTCACGGCGAGGACGGCGGCCATCGTCGGCGCCGATCAGTCGCCGGGGCCGGCGAGGGCGAGGCTGGTCAACAGCCGTTCGAGCGTGATCGCCCCGCACAGGGTGCGGGCCCGGTCGACAACCGCGATGAGCGGACTGTGCTTGCGCGCCATCAGGATCGCGATCTCGAGCAAGGTGGCATCGGGGGTCACGGTGGCCGGTCGCGGTGCGCCGTCGGCCAGGCAGTCGCCGACGGTGAGGCTGCCGGGTTCCTGCCAGAACAGGTCGGCGTGCACCTCGTCGATGGTGCGGACCAGGGTGGTGTCGTCCTGATACGACGCCGGGATGGCCAGGCGCAGCACCTGGGTGCCGGGCAATACGGCCACCGGCCGGTCCTCGGCGTCGACCACGACCAGACCGGGCAAACGGTCGACGACCATCACCCGCACCGCGCGGGCCACCGGGTCGGTGGTGCGGACAGTCGGCAGGTTCATCGCGATATCGCGTGCGCGCATGGCTCGGCTCCGGGGTGATTCGACGGTGCTCACGACTCGGCCCGCTGTCCGGCGAGCCGCTCGACCCGCTGCTCGAGCCGGCGAAGCCGATCGGCGAGGGGGCTGGTGTGCATCAGCTCGGCCACGTGGTCGGCTTCCTCGGGTTCGAGCGCGAGGTCGACGCTCGGCTCGTCACTGCCCGGGGCGTACACGAGCAGCCTGCGCCCGCCTGCCGACTCGGTGAGCAGTGCGAAGTCGATGCCGCGACCGGTGCGGAAATGGTGCAGCACCCCGGTTCCGGGGATCGTCGTCCTGTCGGTATCCATCCGGGCGGTCCTTCCCCTGACACGGTCGAATGCGTGCGGATTCGAGTCTGGTGCGCGCGCGGGGCGGCGACCATCGGCGCCGGCACCCATTTCCGGCACCCGTCCGGCGGTCGTGCGCACGCGCGGATGGGTGTCACACCCGATGGACAGCGGCCGGGCGCGTCAGCATGCTGGAAGCTATGAAGCGTCTCGCGAGGGTGCGAGCAGGACGGGAGCAGCGCACGCCGGTGACGGCGCTGTTCTGGCGGATCTGCCTGCTCAACGGTGTGGTGTTCACGCTCGGCACGCTGATCCTCGCGCTCTCTCCCGCCACCGTGTCGGCCCGGCTGCGCTTGACCGAGGTGCCGGTGTTGGTGATCGGTCTCGCGGTGATCCTCACCGCCAACGCGCTGGCGTTGCGTACCAGCCTGGCGCCCCTCGACGAACTGGTCACGGCCATGCGCCGCGTCGACCCGCCACGACGCGCGGTGCGTTTCGACCGGCGCGCCAGTGGGGACTTCCACCGGCTGATCGAGACCTTCAACGCGATGCTCGACCGGCTCGAGGCCGAGCGATCGGCGGCCGGAGCCACGGCGCTCGCGGCACAGGAAGGTGAGCGTCAGCGGATCGCCCGCGAACTGCACGACGAGATCGGCCAGAGCCTGACCGTGGCGTTGTTGCGGCTGAAACGGGTCGTGGACCGCGCGCCGGAGGAATTGCGGCACGAGGTGACCGATGCGCAGGAAACGGTGCGCGGATGTCTCGACGAGGTGCGCGGTATCGCGTCACGATTGCGGCCCGACGTGCTCGACGACCTCGGGCTGCACAGTGCCGTCACCGCGCTGTGCCACGAATTCACCCGCAGCGCGGGCATTTCCGTGCACCGCGAGGTCGACCCGGCGATCAGCAGGCTCGACCCGGCGGTCGAACTCGTCTGCTACCGCATCGCCCAGGAGAGCCTGACCAACGTACTGCGCCACTCGGGTGCCGACCAGGTGAGTCTGCGGCTGGCCGGCCACGCCGACTCCGTGGTGCTTCGCGTGCGCGACAACGGGTGTGGCGGGGTGATCACCGAGGGCGCCGGAATCCGGGGGATGCGCGAACGCGCCATGCTCGTCGACGCGACGCTCACCATCACCACATCCGAAGACACCGGCACCACCGTGGAGCTTGTTGTCCCGGTTCACCGCGCCGCACACGTCGGAGAACCGGTATGAGCGCCCCCACCCGGATCCTGCTGGCCGACGACCACGCCTTGGTGCGCAGCGGGCTACGGCTGATCCTCGACAACGAACCCGACCTCACCGTGGTCGCCGAGGCGGCCAACGGCTACGACGCGGTGACCGCCCTGTCCGGCGGAACCGTCGACCTGGTGATCCTCGATATCGCGATGCCGAGGATGACCGGCATCCAGGCGGCGCGCGAGATCACCCGCGCGCATCCGGGCGTCCGCATGTTGATGCTGTCGATGTACGACAACGAGCAGTACTTCTTCGAGTCCCTCAAGGCGGGCGCCTCCGGGTACGTGCTCAAATCGGTCGCCGACCGCGACCTGATCGAGGCCTGCCGGGCGACGATGCGTGGCGAGTCGTTCCTGTACCCGGGCGCGGTCACCGCCCTGGTCCGCGACTATCTGCACCTGGCCCGCCAGGGTGGACGGCTGCCCGAGACCATTCTGACCGCCCGCGAAGAGGAGGTGCTCAAGCTGATCGCCGAAGGGTATTCGGCGCGGGAGGTGGCGGCCGAACTGGTCATCAGTGTGAAGACCGTCGACCGCCACCGCGCCAATATCCTGCAGAAACTCGGCCTGCGTGACCGGCTCGACCTGACCCGCTACGCGATCCGCTCAGGTCTGATCGAGCCGTGAGCCCCGATCATTCCGCGTTCGGGTCGATGCGCACCTTCGACTTGCGCCCGACCGTCGCCCGGACCACCGGTTCGACCACGCGTGCCGCGATCGGCCCCATCACGGCCATCAGCAGCACGTATGTGGTGGCCAGGGCGGCGAAGCTGTCGGGTACCGCGCCCGCGGCGACGGCGAGGCCGGCGATGACGATCGAGAACTCGCCGCGCGCGACCAGGGCAGCACCCGCGCGAGCCCGGCCCAGCTGGGAGGCGCCGGCCCGCTTGGCCGCCCACCAGCCGGTGTACAGCTTCGTCACCGTGGTGACCACGACCAGCAGGACCGCCCAGCCGAGGACCGGCGGAATGGTCGCCGGATCGGTGCTCAAGCCGAACAGCACGAAGAACATGGCGGCGAACAGGTCGCGCAGGGGTTCGAGAATCTTGGTCGCCTCGTGCGCGGTCGCCCCCGAGATCGCGATGCCGAGCAGGAACGCGCCGACCGCCGCCGACACCTGCACCGCCGAGGCGACACCGGCCACCAGCAGCGCCGAACCGAGCAGTTTGAGCAGGAAGATCTCGCGGTCCTCGCTGGCCACGATCGCCGACACGTACCGGCCGTACTTCAGCGCGACGATGAGCACCAGCGTCACCGCGACCAGCGCGATACCGACGGTGGTGAGCCCGGCCATGAAGCCGACACCCGCCAGCACGGCGGTGAGCACCGGCAGGTAGATCGCCATCGCCAGGTCCTCGAACACCAGGATCGACAGCACCACCGGTGTCTCGCGGTTACCGAGCCTGCCCAGGTCGTTGAGCACCTTGGCGACGATCCCCGAGGAGGAGATGTAGGTGACGCCCGCCATCGCGATGGCACCGGTCGGTCCGAGTCCCAGCCACAGCGCGACGATCACGCCCGGCGTGGCATTGAGGACCAGGTCGAGCAGACCGGCGATCCACGACTTGCGCATGCCGGTGACCAATTCACCTGCGGTGTACTCCAAGCCGAGCAGCAACAGCAGCAGCACCACACCGATCTCGCTGGCGATGTGGATGAACTCCTCCACCTCGTGCAGCTCGATCAGCCCACCGGTGCCGAAGAGCAGACCCCCGAGCAGATAGAGCGGAATGGGTGAGAGGCCGATGCGGCCCGCGATGCGCCCGAGCACACCCAATCCGAAGAACACAGCCCCCAGCT
This sequence comes from Nocardia rosealba, assembly GCF_020216065.1. Taxonomy (GTDB): domain Bacteria; phylum Actinomycetota; class Actinomycetes; order Mycobacteriales; family Mycobacteriaceae; genus Nocardia; species Nocardia rosealba. Next base: position 7,673 of record NZ_JAIWNA010000010.1, on the reverse strand, counting down.
GGATCAGCGCCAGCGTTGTTCCACTGATCTGCACGGGCTCAGCCGTCGGAGAGGATCGAAGCGGCAGCGTCGAGCCCGGCGGTCGTACCGACGATGACGACCATGTCGCCCCCGAGGAAACCGAACTCCGGTCCGGGCGAGGGGTGGACCTGACCGGCGCGCAGCACCGCGACGATGGAGGCCAGTGTCCGGGTCCGCATCTCCGTCTCGCCGAGGCGGCGGCCCGCGTAGGGCGAATCGGGCAGCACCGGCAGCGAACGGGTGCTCACACCGTCGAGATCGCGGTGTTCCTCCTGCAGTTGCGCGACGAGTCGCGGGGCACCGAGCAGGCTGGCGAGCGTGCGCGCTTCGCCGTCGGAGAGCGGGACCTGCACGGTGGTGTCGGGGTCGTCGATCTTGGTGAAGATCAGATCGGTGCCACCGTCGCGGTGGTCGACGACGCCGATGCGCCGAGCCACCTTGGTCAGCGAGAACTCTTTCCTGACACCGATTCCGGGCAGGGATGTGACTTCAACATTCATGGGATCACCTAACCTCAGCTAGGCGATACCTTACCTTCTCTTTACTATCGACACGGCCCGTCAGCCCGCGTCGAGCAATTTTCCGGCAGCCTCGAGGCCCTTGCCGGTGCCCACGACCACCACCAGGTCACCGGCGACGAAGATGAAATCGGTTCCCGGCGAAGGGGTCACCTCCCCCGCGCGGACCACCGCGACCACCGAGGCCTTGGTGCGGGTGCGCATGGCGGTGTCGCGCAGTGGACGCCCGTCGAACGGGCTGCCGCGATCGATGGCGAACTGCCTGGTCGACAGATCGTCGACACCGAGGGAGTCGGCCTTCTTCTGCACCACCTGCGGTGCACCGAGCAACCCCGCCAGGACACTGATCTCGGTGCTGGACAACGGAATCGAGGTCTTGGTCTCGGCGTCACCGGCACGGGACACGACCAGATCGACAGTGCCGTCACGGTGTTCGATCACGCCGATCCGGCGGCGGGCCTCCGCCAGCGGAAAGTCCTTGCACACGCCGATTCCCGGTAACGGCGTCACATCGATGTTCACGCCCACACAGTACGACGACCGCGCCCGTCGGTGCGGCCGCCCCCGCGTGGCGGCCGCGACGATGTCCGTCCGCCGTCGATCGTGACGCACCGCACGCCGCCGTTTCCGCCGGATCGATGGCGGTCACGACCGGGGCGCGGGCACCCGGCGGCGCACCGGTGCGGCAACAGCGATCGGCGCAACGGCTTGCGTATTCGGGCGAAGTTGTGTGTTGTTGATCGGTGACCAACACACCCGGAGACGCTTATCCACTCACGGACACGATGACCACCACGACGGCGGTACACGACGGCGTCACGGTCCTGACGGTGACCGGTGAGGTCGACCTGGCGACCGCGCCCGCCCTCGACGCCGCCATCGAGGCCATCCTCGCCGACAAGCCCGCGACCCTGGTGATCGACCTGACCGCGGTCGGGTTCCTCGCCTCGGCGGGCATGGCCACGCTGGTCGCGGCGCATCAACGCGCGGGCGAGGACACCGCCATCGCCGTGGTCGCCGACGGGCCGGCTACCAGCCGTCAGCTGAAGATGACCAGCCTCGACCAGGTGTTCGCCATGCACACCACCCTCGCCGACGCCCTGGCATCGCTGCGGTCGTGACCGCGTAGTCCACCGACGCCGACGCGCCGCATCCCGGAGTTGTCCGTGCTGCGGCGCGTCGCGTTGTGGTGGGTCAGCAGAGGCCGCGCAGCTGCTCGATCAGCTTGATCCGGCCCGCCGCGTTCTCGGCGATCGGGGTGACGTTGAGCGTGGTGACACCGGCCTCGGCGAACGCGGCGATGCGGTCCTTGACGAAGCCCTCTGGCCCGATCAGCGACACATCGCGCACCAGGTCGTCGGGCACCGCGGCCGCGGCGGCCTGCTTGTCGCCGGCCAGGTACAGCTCCTGGATGCGATCGGCGGCCTCGCCGTAGCCGTACTTGGTGGCCAGGGTGTGGTAGAAGTTCTTGCCCTTGGCGCCCATGCCGCCGATGTAGAGCGCCAGGTGCGGCTTGACGAACTCCAGCAGCGGCGTGACGTTCTCGCCGATCGCCAGCGCGGGGCCCGCGTACACCTCGAGGTCGCCCAGCGACGGATCGCGCTTGGCCTTGCCCGCGGCCAGCGCGTCACCCCAGACATCGTTCGCCTTCTCCGGCAGGAAGAAGATCGGCTGCCAACCCTCGGCGAGTTCGGCGGCCAGCTCAACGTTCTTGGGGCCGAGCGCGGCCAACAGCACCGGAATGTTCTCGCGCACCGGATGATTGATGAGCTTGAGCTCTTTGCCCAGGCCGGTGCCCCGGTCGGCGGGCAGCGGGATCTGGTAGTACTTGCCCTGGTAGTTGAGCTTCTCGCGGCGCCACACCTTGCGGCAGATCTCGATCAGTTCGCGGGTGCGCCCGATCGGGGCGTCGTAGGGCACGCCGTGGAAGCCCTCGATCACCTGCGGACCGGACGCGCCGATGCCGAGGATGAACCGGCCGTCGGAGACGAAGTCCAGGCCCGCCGCCGTCATCGCGGTGAGGCTGGGGGTCCGGGTGTAGAGCTGCAGGATGCCCGAGGCCAGCTGCACCCGCTCGGTGCGCGCGGCCAGGAAGCCAAGCGCGCTCACCGCGTCGAACGAGTACGCCTCCGGCACGAAGACGACGTCGAGACCGGCCCGCTCCAGGTCGGCGACCTCGGCCGCCACCTCCTTGAAACCGCCCGAGTAGTTGATGCTCAATCCGATCCGCATGCACCCAACATAGACCCGGCCCACCCGGGCACCCCGACCGGTCGGTCCGTGCCTACATTCGCTGGTCGGGCAGGGTGCGCGGTAGCGTTGAGAGTGAAGCACTCCCCGTCGAAAGGCCACCACGTCGTGTCGCAGCCCACCGTGTCACCGCAGCAGACCGCACCCTCCTTCGGTGACGTGACCCTGGAGCACTATCTGTCGGAGCTGGCCGCCAAGGTGCCCGCTCCCGGCGGTGGCGCGGTGGCCGCACTGCACGTCGCCCAGGCCGCGGCACTGGTCGCGATGGTCGCTCGCTACACCACCCGGACCAAGGACACCGAGAACCGGCCGGTGATCGACCGGATCATCGAGGCCGCCGACGCCGCCCGCGCCCGCTCGCTGGCGCTGGCCGATGCCGACGCGGCCGCGTTCACCGCCGTCGGCGCCGCCTACAAGCTGCCCAAGGACACCGACGATCAGGTCGCCGAGCGCACCGCCGCGATCAATGCCGCCCTCGTCGAGGCCGCCCGGGTGCCCGCCGCCGTGGTCGACGAGGCCGACGAGATCCTTTCCCTCGCAGGGGAACTGCTGCCGATCGGCAACCCGAACGTGGTCACCGACATCGGGGCCGCCGCCGACGCCGCCCGCGCCGCCGCGCAGAGTTCGCAGCTCAATATCGAGATCAATGTGGCATCGCTGCCCGCCGCGCTGGGTGACGATTTCGCAGCGGCACTGGTGCGGGTGGAGACCATCGCCGCACGCGCCGACGCCCTGCACGCCCAGGTCTTGCACGTCGTGCGCGGCTGAGCACAAGCCGACACTCCGATCGACCCGTAGGCCGTTACCACTTCGAGAGGTCCAGTTGATCATGGACGCCTAGACTCGGGAGACGCCTACGAGTGACCGAAGGGGTGGCGTTTATGAGAAACGCACTTCGTTTTCTGTTCGTCGCGATCATGGCGGCACTACTGGCCGCGTCCTGGTCGGGAGCCGCGTCCGCGGACCTGATCGGGGACCAGCGCACCCAGTACGGTGGCGGAACCTATGCCGAAGCGGACCTGTCCAACCACACCTTCACGGTGACCGCGAACGGCGAGACACGCGTGATGCCCGCCTCCATGGGCAAACCCGGTTTTGAGACGCCCACCGGCACCTTCAGTGTGCTGGAGAAGGATCGGGCGGTGGTGTTCGATTCGCGCACCATCGGTATCCCGCTCGACGACCCGGAGGGCTACATCATCGACGGTGAGTACGCCGTGCGCCTGACCTGGGGTGGCGTGATGGTGCACTCGGCACCGTGGTCGGTGGACTCGCAGGGTAACGCCAACGTGAGCCACGGCTGCATCAATCTCTCGCCCGAGAACGCCGCCTGGTACTACGAGAACGTCGGCATCGGCGACCAGGTCTATATCCACTGGTGACGCGCTCGTCGCCCGCGCATTCGGCGAACACGGCGTCAGGGCAGTATCGTGCCCGTAATGAAATCGTTGCGGGACATTCCCTGACGGCGGATGCCTGATGAAGGTGGGGCGATGGATCGACCGGAAGCGCGCAGACCGATCGGGGCTCGACAGCAGGACCCGGGATCGGCTGGTGTTCCGCTCCGAGGTGCCCTGCCACGGCGCCGCAGCCGCGAGGCAGGCACCTCGGGAACCGGTGCCCGGCACCGGATAGAGGGTGGGCCGACCACGCCCGCGGGTATCCCGGTCGTCTCGCTGTCGGCTCCGGTGCCCGTGCGCGACGCCTTTGCCACCGATAGGCTCCCGATCGTGGGTGGGCCGATGGATCCCGGTGCGGGACAGGTAGATACGCCGTTCATCTTGCCGAACAACGGGCCCGATACCGACAAGCTGCCCATCGTCGGCGCCGGCTCCCCCGCGCCGGAACCGGCTGACGCGCAGGGCGAATGGGAGTCGTCCACTTCGGCCCGATCGGCATCGACGTGGCCCGCGTCGTCGTGGTTCGACTCGGCTCGACCGGAAACCGCTCGGCCGGAAGCAACCCGGCCGGAATCGGAGCGACCCGAATCGGCCCTCGAACCCGGGCGACATCGATCGGCTCGACCGGGATCGACTCCACAGGAATCGACATGGTCCGGATCGGCTCGGCCCGCGCCGGAATCGGCCTGGACCGAACCGGCGGCGCCCACGCCGGTCCGGCAGGAAGCGGCGACAGCACCGACCGAAGCGCCCGCTGCCCCGGCGCGCACGGGAGACGGCTGGGCGGATCGGTACACGGCGGAGTGGGAGCCGCGTCCGGCACCGGACTACAACGGTGACGACGAGGTCTTCGCGCGGATGATCGACCGGTCCAAGCGCAGGCGCACACCCCGGTGGGTGGCTCCGCTCGCCGCCTCGGTGGCCGGGGCGGTTCTCATCGGCGTCGGGTACTTCCAATTCGGTGGTCCAGCACCGGCTTCCACGTCGGCGAGCACCACGCTGTCCACCGTCGCCGCGCCCGCACCCGCCGTCGGGCACTGCCCGTCCGAACAGGTCGGCAGCCTCGTGCGCGGCAACGGTCCCGGCGGAACCGACAGCGGAGTATCGGCCATCATGGCCTTCCAGCACGCCTACTATGTCGCGCGGTCCGGCGATCAGGCGCGCACGCTGGTGGCCGGTGACGCCGCACTGCCCACGGGCGCGCAGATCCAGTCGGGCATCGACACCATTCCGGTCGGCACCACGCACTGCCTCGACATCACGCCGGGCGCGTTCGCCGGACAGTACTTCGTGACGATCACCGAGTACCGGCCCGACGAGGTACCGATCGTCTACAACCCGCAGCTGGTCGGCACGACCAAGGTGGGCGCCAAAACGCTGATCACCTCGATCGGGCCGGTCCGCTAGCTCCGGAAAGTGTTCAGGCCCTTGCCTTCTCGGCCGCGACCACCACGTGCCGCATGAGCAGCGCGGTGGTCACCGGACCGACGCCACCGGGCACGGGGCTCAGGGCGGCGGCCTTGCCGTCGACCGAGGCGGCGTCGACGTCGCCGACGATGCCACCGTCGGCGGCCTCGTTGGTGCCCACGTCGATCACCACGGCGCCCTCACGGATGTGCTTGCCGGTGACCAGGCCGATCCGGCCCGCGGCCGCGACCACGATGTCGGCGGCGGTGGTGACGGCGGCGAGGTCCGTGGTGCGCGAGTGCGCGACCGTGACGGTGGCGTTCTCGGCGAGCAGCAGCTGCGCGAGCGGCTTGCCGACGATATTGGAGCGGCCGACCACGGTGACGAGCTTGCCCTGCAACGCGATCGAGTGATGCTTCAGCAGCTCCACGACCGCCTCGGAGGTGGCGGGGACGAATCCGTCGAGGCCGGAGGCGAGCAGACCGAGTGACAGCGGGCTCACACCGTCGACGTCCTTGCTCGCGGCGATAGCGGAGCTCACGTCGTCGAGGCCGACGCCGGCGGGCAGCGGGGTCTGCAGCATGATCGCGTCGGTGGCTGGGTCGACGCTGCGGGCATCGAGTTCCGCACGGATCTGCTCGGCGGTCGCGTCGGCGCCCAGATCGATCTTCTCGCAGGCGATGCCGAGCCGTTCGGCGGCCTTGCGCAGGGAGTTCACGTACCAGGCACTGGCCGGGTCGTCGTTGGCGACGACCAGCGCCAACGTGGGCGCGGTGCCCGCGTCGGTGAGCGCGGCGGCGCGCTGTTTCGAGTCGGCGTTGATGGCGGCGGCGAGTTCCTTGCCGGTCAGCGAAGCGGTATCCACGGTTGGTCAGCCTATCGGCCACCGGGTGCACCCCGAAGCGCCGGGCCGCGACGCGCCTGCCGACGGCGGGTTACCCGGACCGGACCGTCACGGGTCATAGGGTGTCCGGCAGCTCTGCCATCAGCTCTGCCCGCATGTACGCCACCCGGAAGGTCGCGACTGTCGTGAAGATCTCGAGGCAATGGAAACAGCTCGCCGCAGCGGTCGCCGCGGTCGCGGCGGTCACGAGTGCCACGGTCGGCCCCGCCGCCGCCGAAGCGGACGTGACAGCCCTCTACAACTCGGCTCAGCGGCATTTCACCGACGGCGACCTCGACGCCGGGCGCGCCGACCTGCGCGCCCTCATCAGCGCCGACCCCGGTGATGCCGAAGCTCTTGCCCTACACGCCATCTGGTCGCATCACGCCGGCGACGCGGCGGCGGTGAACGAGGCGATGCAGCGGTTGGGCAGTCTCGATCCCGCGATGGCGGCGGGGACGCAGCGGGTGCTGCACGCGGTGACCGCCGCGGTGTCGACGCTGCCCAATCCGCTCCCCTCCCTCATCGGTCCCCAGACCGGCATCGTCGTGCTCGGGTACGGTCTGCTGCCCGACGGTGCGCTGCGCCCGGAACTGGAGAACCGGCTCACGGCCGCCTGGTTGCAGGCCGTCGCGGCGCCGTTCTCGCCGGTCGTCGTCACCGGCGGCAACCCGCAGAACGGGATCTCCGAGGCCGAGGCGATGCGGCGGTGGTTGATCGGGCGTGGGTTGCCCGCCGATCGGATCCATGTCGAGGACCGGGCCGGGTCGACGGTGCAGAACGCACTGTTCAGTACGAAGCTGCTGCGCGATCTCGGCGCGAACAGTGCGGTGGTGGTGACCTCGCCCAACCATATCCGGCGGGCGGTCGCGGACTTCATTGTCGCGGGGACGAATGTGGTGGGGGCTATGACGTCGTTGGAGCAGTTGGTCTCGCAGCTGCCGCCGCCTGATCGTGGTGCTCAGCGGGGGATCTATCTCGACGCGACGCGGACGTTCGAGCTCGACAGTTCGCGCTGACAGGCTGATAGAGGCGTACGAAACCACCTCGGTGTTTTGTGCACCACAGGGGTATTGGGCTGTGTTTTTGGAGCGCTGGCGCGCTCGAGCGCGGCCCCTGAGGGGCCGGGGGGGGGGGGGGGGGGGGGGGGGGGGGGGGGGGGGGGGGGGGGGGGGGGGGGGGGGGGGGGGGGGG
>NZ_JAIWNA010000001.1:1085407-1496510 GCF_020216065.1 Nocardia rosealba | reverse complement strand
CGCGCGAACAGCGCTCGAAGCGCATGCGCGAAGCGCGAGTCTCGAGCGCTGTTCGCGCGGCCCCTCAGGGGCCGCGCTCGAGCGCGCCAGCGCTCCAAAAATACAGCCCAATACCTTTGTGGTGCACAAAACCCCGAGGGTCTTCGCCCCCACAATCCCCAGCACTCCAGATACCTCAGCCCTCGAGGTAGACCGTCACACGCTCGATACGCGAAGAGCCCGACGCGAAGTCCACGAACACCACCCCACCCGACTCCCCCATCCGCACACTGACACTCACCGTCCGACCAGCCGCGATCATCTTGCCCCACCGCATTGACCGCACCATCTCACCGAATTCCGCAGAACTCAACGTATTCCCCGACGCCACCCGCACACTCGCCCGCCCGAGCAACTCCTGAACCCGCCCCGAGTCCCCGCCGGCCGCCGCGACGAACAGCCCCCGAACGATCCGCTTCCCACGCCCGCCCACCCCACGCAACGCCCGCATCATCCCCATCGCCCCACCCATACCAAGCTCCCCGACCAGCTGCGGCCCGAGTTTCGCCCCCGCGAGCACACCGGCCGACCCGGTCCGCAACAACCTTCCGACCATCACCCCCAACTCCCAGTGTGCCGCAAGCCGGATGATCCGCCACCCACCATCCGTCGCGACAAGGTCGTAGCGCAGATGCATCGGCACGACAACGGTCGCACCCGTCGACATGGTCGTCTCGATGTGCAGGTCGCGCACCACCGTGTGCCCGGCGACGATGTCGCGCTCGACCCGAAAGGCGATGGTGTTGGGCGCGATGAAGACGTTGTAGAAGCGCGAGATCGCCTCGGGCCCGATGTGCGCGCGCGAGCCGTAGGGGTCGTGCACCGCCGCCTGCTCGGCGAACAGCCCGACCCAGGCGGTCTTGTCGTGGGCCGCCACGGCGCGCGGGGATGCCAGCACCGCCGCCAGCAGGTCTTCAGCGGTCCGGTCGAGCGGCATCTGCGTCCTCCATTGTCGCGTTCCCCTGCGCGATCCATGATAGAACGTGTTCTAGTTTTGCGTCGGCGATCGTGCCGGACGCCTGGACAGAGGATCTCGATGGACTGGTACACCGGGAACACGACCTACGACACGGTGCTGACCATCGCGTTCGGCTTCGCCGCGTTCGTCATCGTCGGCGGGCTGTTCGCGCAGAGCCCGTACGGCCGCTTCGCCTCCAACGCGGTGGGCTTCAACCTGAACCCGAAGCTGGGCTGGTGGCTGATGGAGTTGCCCGCGACCGTGGTGTTCGCGGTGTTCTATCTGAGCGGACCCGACCGCTTCGAGCCCGTCCCGCTGGTGCTGGCCGCCATCTGGGTACTGCACTACGGCAATCGCGGCTGGTTCTTCCCGCTGTCGATCCGGCAGGTGCCGGGCAAGAAGAGCACCTTCAATGTGTCGGTGGTCGGAGCGGGCGTTTTCGTGACGGCGCTGCACGGTTATCTCAACGGCGCGTTCTTCAGCAACGACTACAAAAATCAGTACGGCACCGCCTGGCTCACCGACCCGCGTTTCCTGATCGGGCTGGTCGTGTACCTGGGCGGCTTCGCGCTGCTGGTGCGCTCGGAGTCGATCGTGCGGAATCTGCGGGACAAGAACGACCCGGGCGCCGCCGAGTACCGCGTCCCGCACGGCGGCGGTTTCCGCTTCGTCAGCAGCCCGGCCTACCTCGGCGAGCTGATCGCGTGGGCCGGGTTCGCACTGCTCACCTGGTCACTGGCGGGCGTGGCGATCTTCCTGATCACCGCGGGCAACCTGGTGCCACGCGCCTTCGCCACGCACCGCTGGTACCGCGAGAAATTCGCCGACTACCCAGCGAACCGAAAAGCCCTGATCCCCAAGCTGCTCTGACCAAACCTGCCCCCGCCCTCCCCGACCCCGAGGAGGGGACGCCGCGAAGCGGCGGTCGGCGGCCGTCCCGACGATCAGGCACCGTGGCGTAGGCGACGAAGGAGCAAGCCACGGTGCCTGATCGTCGGGACCTCAGGGGCCGCCGACTCGAGCGCGCCAACGCTCCAAAAACACAGCTCAGTTCTTCGGGAACTTCAGCTGCGAGAGATCGATGCCCTCGAGACCGGGCGGCAGCTGGTCGAGACCGGGCGGCATCTGCGACAGATCCATCCCCGGCGGCATACCGGCGGGCATACCGGGGAACCCACCGCGCATCTTCGGCGGCGTGGGACCGCGCCCGCCCTTCTTGCCCTTCTTGCCCTTCTTGTTGTTGCCGCGGCGCGCGCCGGGCAGACCCATCTGACGGCCCATCATGGCCATCATCTTCTTGGCCTCGAAGAACCGGTCGACGAGCTGGTTGACCTCGGAGACCTGCACGCCGGAGCCGTTGGCGATGCGCAGCCGGCGGGAAGCGTTGATGATCTTCGGGTTGTCGCGCTCGGCGGGGGTCATACCGCGGATGATGGCCTGCACGCGGTCGAGCTGCTTGTCGTCGACGGCCGCGAGCGCGTCCTTCATCTGACCCGCACCGGGCAGCATGCCGAGCAGGTTGCCGATCGGGCCCATCTTGCGGATGGCCAGCATCTGGTCGAGGAAGTCCTCGAGGGTGAGCTCACCGCTGCCGATCTTGCGGGCGGTCTCCTCGGCCTGCTTGGCGTCGTAGACCTGTTCGGCCTGCTCGATGAGGGTGAGCACGTCACCCATGCCGAGGATGCGCGAGGCCATCCGGTCGGGGTGGAAGACGTCGAAGTCCTCGAGCTTCTCACCGGTGGAGGCGAACATGATGGGCGCGCCGGTGACATTGCGCACCGACAGCGCGGCACCACCGCGCGCGTCACCGTCGAGCTTGGTGAGCACGACACCGGTGAAGCCGACACCGTCGCGGAAGGCCTCGGCGGTGCTCACCGCGTCCTGACCGATCATCGCGTCGAGCACGAAGAGGGTCTCGTCGGGGTTCACGGCGTCGCGGATGCCCGCGGCCTGGCGCATGAGTTCTTCGTCGATGCCGAGGCGACCGGCGGTGTCGACGATGACCACGTCGTACTGCTTGGCCTTGGCCTCTTCGATACCGCCCGCGGCGACCGCGACCGGGTCGGCGGCGGTGATACCGAGCGGGTTCTCGCCACCGCCGATGGAGGTGCCGCCGTGCGGGGCGAACACGGGCACGCCCGCACGCTCACCGACGACCTGCAGCTGGGTGACAGCGCCGGGACGCTGGAGGTCACAGGCCACGAGCAGCGGCTGGTGACCCTGCCCCTTGAGCCATTTGGCGAGCTTGCCCGCGAGGGTGGTCTTACCCGCGCCCTGCAGACCGGCCAGCATGATGACCGTCGGCGGGTTCTTGGCCAGGTTGAGGCGCCGGGTCTCACCACCGAGGATGGCGACGAGTTCCTCGTTGACGATCTTGACGACCTGCTGGGCCGGGTTGAGCGCCGCGGAGACCTCCGCGCCCTTGGCGCGTTCCTTCACATTGGCGATGAACCCGCGCACCACGGGCAGCGCCACGTCGGCTTCGAGGAGGGCGAGGCGGATCTCGCGCGCGGTGGCGTCGATGTCGGCCGGTGACAGCCGCCCCTTACCGCGCAGATCCTGCAGTGCACCGGTAAGCCGGTCGGACAGGGATTCGAACACCGATCGCGCTCCTGATCTGAAAGGGACCTCTATTGCCCTCCCAGGGTAATGGGTGTTATTCCCCGGAGCGCACGTGCGGTGGCGCGGTGCGGCGCAATTCGTGGTTCTCGATGTTGACCAGGTACACCGCCTCGCGCCCGGTGAGGCCGAGCTCACGCGAGAGCGCCTCGATCCGGTTCCACTCGGATTCGGCGGAATCGGTGTGGTGGGCGGTGGTCGAGGCGATGGTCATCGCGGCCAGGGCCTGAGCACCGGTGAGGGTGCGGCCCGGCAACCACGAAACCACCCACAGGTCACCGCCGACGCAGCGCGCGATGTGCGCGGTCGCGTCGCTGGTCATCATCGATGCGGAGACGACTTCGATAGCCACGGATCAGCTCCCCTCGAACGAGTGACAGCCGGACCTTTCGAATGCTATAGGTCGTGTTTCGACTTATCGGGCAGCGAGTAACCAATACGTAGCAACCCGATAGCAATCGGTGAGTAAACCGTGTCCTAACGTTTCAGGCGTCCGAACCGATCTCGGCGGGCTGCTGCGGCGGTGCCGGGCGGGGAACCACGTCGAGAACGGCCTTTTCGATCCGTTCGCGCAGGGCAGGGCTGTCGGCGTCACCGAGTTCGAGGCAGAACGCGTCGACCACGGCTGTGCCCATCGTGACCACCTTGGCCCAGCGCACATTCGCGCCCGCCGCGGCGAACGCGCCCGCGAGCCTGCTGAGCAGCCCGACCCGGTCCTCGGCGCGCAATTCCAGGATCACCTGTCCCGGTGCGGGTGCGGACTGCCAGATCAGGCGCGGCTGAGCGCGCGCGTAGCGGCCGACGGTCTCGGTCTCGCGTTTGACCAGCGCCGCTTGTAGATCCAGCGCACCGCTGATGGCGCGGATCAGTTCCTGGCGGAGCAGACCCGCGTCGGGTGGGTCGCCGAACTTCGGGGTGACGACGAAGGTGTTGATCGCCGATTCACCGACCCCACCGAGCGAGGCCGACAGCACCCGCAGTGAATGCAGCGCCAGCACTCCGGCCGCGTCGGCGAGCAGACCCGGCTCGTCGGGCGCGATGACGGTGACCACGTGGGTGTGTTTGCCTTCCCCCGCGCTCAGCGTCACGTGCACACCGCCGGCCTCCGCCTTGGCGACCAGCTCGGGGTCGATCGGTTCCGGTTGCGGCAGCGGCTCTCCCGCCATCACCAGCCGGCACCGGCGAACCAGTTCACCGATCAGCGAGGCCTTCCAATCACCCCACACACCGGGGCCCGTCGCCATCGAGTCGGCTTCGGCCAGGGCGTGCAGCAGTTCGAGCAGACCCACGTCGCCGCCGAGCGCGTCGACGACGTGGCCGACGGTGGCCGGGTCGTCGAGGTCGCGCCGCGTCGCGGTGTCGGGCAGCAGCAGGTGGTGGCGCACGATAGCGCTGAGAGTTCGCACGTCCGAGGGCCACAGGCCGAGCCTGCGCCCGATGTGGGTGGCCAGTTCGGCGCCGACCACGCTGTGGTCGCCGGTGCGTCCCTTGCCGATGTCGTGCAGCAGGGCGCCGAGGATCAGCAGATCGGGGCGGGCCACGCGGGTGCTGAGGCCGGTGGCGTAGGCGACGGTCTCCATGAGGTGGCGGTCGACGGTCCAGGTGTGCAGCGCGTCGCGCGGGGGCAGGTCGCGGACCGCACCCCATTCGGGAAAGAGCCTGCCCCACAAGCCTGTTCGGTCCAGGGCCTCCACCGCGTCGATCGCACCGCGCCCCGCGCCGAGCAGCACGAGCAGGTCGTCGAGTGCGTCCTTGGGCCAGGGTTCGCGCAGTTCGGGAGCGTCTTCGGAGAGCCGATTGAGCGTGGTCGCCGACATCGGCAGCCCGGTCTGGGCCGAGGCGGCGGCGACGCGCAGGATCAGGCCGGGGTCGCGTTGCGGGCGGGCATCGCGGGCGAGGACCACCTCACCGGCGTGCTCGACCACGTCCTCGTCGAGCGGACGGCGCACCGGGAGGCGCCGCAGCCGGGCCAGTCCGCGCCGTGGCAGCGCGTTCGCGGCGGTGCGCAGACCCACGTCGGTCGAATAGCTCACCGTGCGTGCCGAATCGGTGAGCGTGCGGGCCAGGTCGAACCGGTCGCCGATGCGCAGGGCGGCACCGATCTCGTCGGCGTCCTGTGCGCGTAACTGGTCGCGGGCGCGACCCGCCACGCGGTGCAGCTCGGTGCGCACGTCGAGCAGGCGGCGGTGCGCCTGTTTCAAGCCGCCGCCGGGCACCTCGGGGCCCAAACCCGGTACGGCGTCGGTCAATTGGGCGATGGCGAGGGCATCGAGCAGCTGGATGTCACGCAGCCCGCCGCGACCGTTCTTCAGATCGGGTTCGGCGCGGTGGGCGATCTCGCCGCTGCGCTGCCAGCGGGTGTTCGCCTGGGCGATGAGGTCGTCGAAGCGGGAACGGATGCCGGTGCGCCATTCCCGGCGCACCCCACCGATGAGCAGATTGCTCAGATCCTCGTCGCCGACGATGTGGCGGGCCTCGAGCATGCCCAGCGCGGCGATGGTGTCGTCGGCGGCCACCCGAAGCGCTTGCGGCACCGTGCGCACGCTGTGGTCGAGTTTGATGTGGGCGTCCCACAGGGGATACCAGAGCTGGTCGGCCACCTCGGCCACCACGGACTGGTCGACCCCGTCGTGCAACAGCACCAGATCGAGATCGGAGTAGGGCAGCATCTCGCGCCTGCCGAGCCCACCGACGGCCACCAGAGCCAGCCCGCTGTCGGAGGTGATGCCGAGTTCGTTGCCCTTGCTGGTGAGCCACAGGTCGAACAGGTCGACCAGCGCGGCCCGCAGAGCCTGTGGGTCGAGCCGCGGATTGCGGGTGCCCGCGCCTTCGAGCAGCGCCGCTCTGGCCTTCACCAGGTCTGCCGCCGCGTTGTTCTGTGTTCCACCCTTGCGCTGTTCCACTGCCCCACCACCCATTCATGCGGGCGGCCCCGCCCCGACCGAATCCGGTAGGAGCGGGGCCGCTCGATCGTTCGCCGTGCGACTGCGGCGAATTACAGTGCGTCGGTACCGCGTTCGCCGGTGCGGACCCGGATGATCGTGTCCACCGGGGTCACCCACACCTTGCCGTCACCGATCTTGCCGGTGCGCGAGGCCTCGACGATCACCTCGACGACCTTCTCCACCGAGGCATCGTCGACGACGACCTCCACGCGCACCTTCGGCACGAAGTCGACGGAGTACTCCGCACCTCGGTAGACCTCGGTGTGCCCCTTCTGGCGGCCGTAGCCCTGGACTTCGCTGACGGTCATGCCGAGCACGCCTGCCTGTTCCAGCCCGGTCTTGACGTCTTCGAGCGTGAACGGTTTGACGATTGCCGTAACCAGTTTCATGTTCGTCATGCCTCCTTGACGAGCGAGCGTGCCGTGCCACCCACAGCAGCGAAATCGTAAGCGGTTTCCGCGTGCTCGGACTCGTCGAGGCCCGCGGCCTCGGACTCTTCACTGGCGCGCAGGCCGATCGTGAACTTGATCGCGTACGCGATGACGGCCGTGGCGACCAGCGAGTAGGCCAGAACCACGAAGGCACCGACAGCCTGCAGCTTCAACTGCTCGACCCCACCACCGTAGAACAAGCCGGCGACGCCCGCCGGGGCTTCGCTGGTAGCGACGAGACCGACCATCAGGGTGCCGACCAGACCACCGACCAGGTGGACGCCGACCACGTCGAGCGAGTCGTCGAAGCCGAAGCGGAACTTCAGGCCGACGGCCAGGGCACACAGCGCACCGGAGACGACACCGATGGCCAGGGCGCCGATCACGTTCACCGAGGAACACGCCGGGGTGATGGCGACCAGACCCGCGACGATGCCCGAGGCGGCGCCCAGGGAGGTGGGGTGACCGTCGCGGATCTTCTCCACGAGCAGCCAGGCCATCATCGCGGCTGCGGTGGCGATGGTCGTGGTGAGGAAGGTGGCGCCGGCGATGCCGTTGGCCCCGAGGGCAGAACCGGCATTGAAGCCGTACCAGCCGAACCACAGCAGACCGGCGCCGAGCATCACGAACGGCAGGTTGTGCGGACGGAACGGGGTCTTGGGCCAGCCCTTGCGCTTGCCCAGGATCAGGCACAGCACCAGACCGGCGGCGCCGGCGTTGATGTGGACGGCGGTACCACCGGCGAAGTCGATGGCCTTGAGGTTGTTGGCGATCCAGCCGCCGGCCTCGGCGGTGTAGCCGTCGAAGGCGAAGACCCAGTGCGCGACGGGGAAGTAGACGACGGTGGCCCAGATTCCGGCAAAGACGAGCCACGAACCGAACTTCAGGCGGTCGGCGACCGCACCCGAGATGAGGGCGACCGTGATGATCGCGAACATGAGCTGGAAGGCCACGAAGACCGTGAGCGGGATACCCGAGGTGATCGGGGCCGTCGGGTCCTCCGGGGTCGCGGTGAACAGCGGGATGCCCGGGGAATCGGCGGCGGTGCCACCGAAGATGCTCTTCAGACCGAAGTACTGGAGCGGGTCACCGACCAGGTTGCCCTTGTCCTCGCCGAACGCCATGGAGAACCCGTATAGACACCACAGGACGGTGACCAGCCCCATGGCCGAGACGCTCATCATGATCATGTTCAGCACGTTCTTGCCACGGACCATGCCGCCGTAGAAGAACGCCAAACCCGGCGTCATCAACAGCACGAGCGCTGCCGACGCCAGCATCCAAGCGGTATCACCGGTATCCGGTGTACCGATCAATGGAAATGCCACCTTGTCTTCCTCCTCATCTCGGGCCTCGCCGATGACGGCAAAAAGGACCTGTACAGAAGGGTCGCGACTTGGTGTTTCATCCGTTGAGCTGTGGTGTTTCACCTGCGTGAACGGATCGGCCACTTGTGTTGCCACCAGGTTTCGCGAGTTTCGCCACAGCTTGGCAGCTCACCGTGAGGTCGGGACGCAGGTGCGGTTTGCCGCCCGTTCGCGCGGCGGGTCGCCGGTGTGTACCTGCCCTGCACACAGCACTGCCCGCCCGGTTCGCGGTGACCGGGCGGGCAGCGTCGTAGTGCTAGGAAGTGCCGCCGAGCAGGGCGTCGACGAAAGCGCTCGGTTCGAACGGAGCCAGATGGTCGGCACCCTCGCCCAGGCCGACGAGCTTCACCGGAACGCCGAGTTCGTGCTGCACCTGGAACACGATGCCGCCCTTGGCGGTGCCGTCGAGTTTGGTGAGCACCACACCGGTGATGTCGACGACGTCGGCGAACACGCGCGCCTGCATCAGGCCGTTCTGGCCGACGGTGGCGTCGAGGACCAGCAGCACCTCGTCGACCTCGGCCTTCTTCTCCACCACGCGCTTGACCTTGCCCAGTTCGTCCATCAGGCCGGTCTTGGTGTGCAGGCGACCCGCGGTGTCGATGAGCACCGCGTCGACACCGCGATCGATGCCCGCGGTCACCGCGTCGAAGGCGACGGCGGCGGGGTCGGCGGCTTCCTTGCCGCGCACGGTCTCGGCACCGACCCGTTCGCCCCAGGTCTGCAGCTGGTCGGCGGCGGCGGCGCGGAAGGTGTCGGCGGCGCCGAGCAGGACCCGGCGGCCGTCGGCGACGAGCACGCGCGCGAGCTTGCCGGTGGTGGTGGTCTTGCCGGTGCCGTTCACGCCGACGACCAGCAGGATGGCCGGTTTGTCGCCGTGCGGCAGCGCGTGGATGGACCGATCGAGCTCGGGGCGCAGCGCCTCGATGAGCACGTCGCGCAGGGCGGCGCGGGCCTGTTCGGGGGTGCGCACGCTGCGCGCGGCCATCTCCTCTCGCAGCCGGGTGACGATGGCGGCGGTGCTCGCGGTGCCGATGTCGGCGAGGACGAGGGTGTCCTCGATCTCCTCCCAGGAGTCCTCGTCGAGGTCGCCGCCGCCGAGCAGGCCGAGCAGGCTCTTGCCGACGGCGTTCTGCGAGCGGGCGAGGCGGCCACGCAGGCGGACGAGGCGACCGGTGGTCGGGTCGATCTCCTCGATCTCGGTGGTCGCCTGGGGCTGGGCGGGGGCGGTGCTCGGCGCTTCGGGTGCCGGAGCAGGAGTGACAGGTGGCGCGGTGTCCGCCGGAGTGGCCTTCGGCGCGGGCGCGGTCTTCGGCGTCTCGGTCGGCGCGACCTCGGTAGGCGCGTCGGTCGTCGGTGCGGTGTCGGTAGGCGCGGTCTCGGCGGGCGGGGCCGTCGTGGGTGTGTCCGGCGCGGGTTCGGTGGGCGCTACCGGAGTCGTGAGCGAGGAGGCGTCGTCCGGGACGACCACCGGCTCCTCGACCGACACGTCGCCCTCGGGCAGCGGCACATCGGTGATATTGCGGCGCGGGGCGTCGCGGGGGACGGCGGCGTCGTCACCGACGTGCGGTTGCCCCTCGGTGTCGGTGCGCTCGACGCGCGGCAGGGGTTCCGGACGCGGCGCGGTAGCCGTCGCCCCGCCCTGGGTGAAACTGAATCCGCCGGACGCCGTGTAACCACCGGAGCGGTCCGTCAACTCCTTGTCCGGCTCGGGCGGCGCCAGCGAAATCTGGCGGCGCTTGTACAGGACGAAACCCGCGACGAGCGCCACCAGCAGCACGGCGGCGATCGCGGCGATCAGGATCCACGCTTGCGAACTCACTCGGCCGAGTCTATTCGGCTGCCTCGTCGCGGCACGTCGGCGGCGTCGTCCCGGCGGGTCGGGCGTGGTTTTCGGAGGTGTTCGCCGATAGGCGGAAACACTACAGATTCGTTGTCCTGCGGAACTTCTGGCGTTTCACCCATAGGATCGGCGGAGTGACCGATCGAAACGTGCTTGGGGGGCCGCTGGAAGAGTGCGGCACCGATCCTCTCACGGGCTTCTACCGGGACGGCTGCTGCAGCACCGGTCCGGAGGATCTCGGCAGCCACACCGTGTGCACCGTGGTGACGGCGGAATTCCTGGAACATCAGGCGTCCATCGGCAACGACCTCAGCACCCCGCGCCCGGAGAACAACTTTCCCGGCCTGCAGCCGGGCGACCGCTGGTGCGTGGTCGCGGTCCGGTGGCTGCACGCCCACGAGGACGGTGTCGCCGCGCCGGTGGTCCTGGCCGCGACCCACGAGAATGCCCTCGAGGTCATCTCGATGGACATCCTGCGCAAATACGCCGTAGACGTCCCCGACGACGTCAGCGACCTGCTGTAGACGCTCACGCGCGGCGCAGCCGCGGGGAGTTCGACGAGCTGCGGAGCCGGTGGGCTTTCTGGCGGCAGGCCGGGGAACAGTAACGAGCCGGTCTGCCGACCGCCGGTCGGTGGACCGGTGCCCGGCAGACGGGGCACGGCGCCGGGCTTTCGCTACTTCTCGCCGTTTCGTCACGGTCGGTTTTCGCGAGTTCCGTTACGGTCGAGGACGGCGTCCGTAGCGCGTCGAGGATGAGCGCGACGGCCGGTGCGACGGGCTCGCCGGTCTGCCGATGGCGTTGGATCGCAACACATCCGGTGAAGATGTCCAGCACGTCGGTGACGGTCACCTCCGCGCGGACCGCGCCCTGACGCTGGGCCGCGACGAGCAGCGCACCGAGGGCACGGTGGAAACGCTCGCCCGCGCCACGCAGCAGCGCACGAGGCCAGCCGTCGTCGGATTGCACCAGGTCGCAGAGGTCTTTGTTGCCCGGCGTCGTCACGATCACATGGGCGCACAGGGCGAAGAAGGCCGCGCCGGGGTCCGGATCGGTCAGGTGTTCGGCGGCCAGCGCCGCCAGCCCGTCGACCCGCTCCTGCATGACCGCTTCCAGCAGCGCGGTCTTCGTGGGGAAATGGCGGTGGACAGTGCCCGCGCCGACACCGGCGCGGCGGGCCACCTCCATCAGCGAGACGGTGGTGCCGCGTTCGGCCAAGGCGCGCTGAGCGGCCGCCAGGATCAGTGCCCGGTTGCGGCGCGCGTCGGCCCGTACCGCCGGTTCCGTGCCATCTCGGACCGTCATTTCGTTACGCCTTCCCCACTTCGGACGTGGCATACCCGGTCGGCGCACCCGTACCGTCCGCAATACGGGTCGAACGACCCGATTGTAGACACAGGATCGACTACGAAACGGAGCTCCTCCGCCATGACGTCAGCACTTCCCGTCCTGATCACCGGCGCCACCGGCAAGCAGGGTGGCGTCACCGCCCGCAAGCTGCTCGCCGACGGCCACCGGGTTCGCGCGCTCGTGCGTGACCCGCACTCCCCCGTCGCGCGCGACCTGGCCGAGGCGGGTGCCGAACTGGTCGTCGGCGACTTCGACGACCCCGCCTCGCTGCGCGTCGCGGCGAAAGGCGCTCGGGCTGTATTCCTCATCCCGCCCGCCGACTACGGGCCGAGCGGGTGGACCGCGGGTGACGAAGCCCGCCGCGGTATCGCCATGATCGAGGCGGCCCGCGCTGCCGACGTCGACCAGCTCGTGTTCTCCGGAATCGCCACCATGGGCCCGGCCGAGTCGTGGGGGCAGGAGGGCAAGCGCCGGATCGAGGACGCCATCCGCGCGGCGGGGTTGCGCTACACCCTGTTGCGGCCGGTGCGGTTCATGGAGAACTATCTGATGCACGGCTCACCGGTGGACGGCATCCGAGCAGGTGGGGAGCACCGCCACTTGTTCCCGGCCGACCGTCCGTTGCAGATGATCGCGATCGACGACATCGCCGCCTTCGCCGCGCTCGCGTTCGCGGACCCGGACAGTTGGCACGGTCGTGCACTGGAGCTGGCGGGTGAGGCGATGACGCCCACCGAGGCGGCCGCCGCCATCTCGGCCGCCACCGGCCGTCCGATCCACTACCGCGAGGTCTCGGAAGCCGAGGCCGCGGCGATCGGACCCCAGCTCGCCAACACCTGGCGGCTCATCCGCGAAACCGGTGGCTGGCACGCCGATCTGACTGCCCTGCGCGCCCTCCACCCGGGCCTGACGAGCCTGCCGGACTGGCTGGCCCGCGGCGGCGCCGACCGCATCGCCGCCCAGATGGACGTGACGGCGTGATCGTCAGGCCGGAGCGGACGCCTCGACCGGGGCGGCGGAACGGGTGAGTCGCTGGGAGATCACCTGGGTGATGCCGTCACCGCGCATACTCACGCCGTAGAGGGCGTCAGCGATCTCCATGGTCGGCTTCTGGTGGGTGATGACGATCAGCTGGCTTTTCTCCCGCAGCTGTTCGAACAGGCCGATGAGGCGGCGCAGGTTGGTGTCGTCCAGTGCGGCCTCCACCTCGTCCATCACATAGAACGGGGACGGGCGGGCACGGAAGATCGCGACCAGCAGCGCCACGGCGGTCAGCGACTTCTCGCCACCGGAGAGCAACGACAGCCGCTTGACCTTCTTGCCCGGCGGCCGGGCCTCGACCTCGATGCCGGTGGTGAGCATGTCGGACGGGTCGGTGAGCACGAGTCGGCCCTCGCCGCCGGGGAACAGTTTGGCGAACACCCCGACGAACTCGCGTTCCACATCGGCGTAGGCCTCGGTGAACACCTGCAGGATGCGGGCGTCGACCTCGGCGACCACATCCAGGAGGTCCTTGCGGGCGTTCTTGACGTCCTCGAGCTGGGTGGCCAGGAAGTTGTAGCGTTCCTCGAGCGCCGCGAATTCCTCCAGTGCGAGCGGATTGACCTTGCCGAGGGTGGCGAGGTCCTTCTCGGCGCGTTTGGCGCGGCGCTCCTGGGTGGCGCGGTCGTAGGGCATCGGCTGCGGCGCGGTGACCTGCTCGCCGCGCTCCTTGGCGTCCTCGTATTCCTGCATCTCCAGCGCCGACGGCGGCAGCGGCACATCGGGACCGTATTCGGCGACCAGATCGGCCAGCGCGATGCCGAACTGTTCGGAGATGGTGGTCTCGAGCTGTTCGATGCGCAGCGCCGCTTGGGCTTTGGCCACCTCGTCGCGGTGTACGGCGTCGGTGAGCTGGGCCAGTTGGGTGTTGAGGGCGCGTGCCCGTTCCTTGACCTGTTCCACGGCCGACGCGACTTCCCCACGGCGCCGGACCAATTCGTCGCGCCGGGCGGCGGCCGAGGCCACCACCTGCTCGAGTTCCTTCGCGATCTTGGCACCGGACTCGGCCACCGCGGCCGCGACGGCGGCGGCCTGCCTGCGCGCGGCCTGCGCCCGTTCGGCCCGCGCCCGCGCCTCCCGCTCGGCACGTGCGGCGCGACGCAACGAATCCGCTTTGCCCCGAACCGATTCCGCACGCTCCTCGGCGGTGCGCACCGCCAGCCTTGCCTCGACCTCCATGGTCCGCGCCTCGGCAAGCGCGGCGGCGGCCTCTTCGCGGGCCCGCCCGGCGGTCTCGGTCCCAGCGGTGCCGTAGCTGTCGTCGCTGTCGTCGTGTTCGGTTTCGGCGTGGCGCAGCCGGTCCTCGAGCTCGGCGAGGGAGGCGAGGGATTTCTCCCGGGTCGCTTCGGCTTCGGCGCGCTGGGCGGTGAGCCGTTCGCCCTCGGTCTGCGCGGCGCGCGCGGTCTGGCCCACCCGGGCGAGCCGGTCGTAGATGGCCAGCAGCGCCTGATCGGATTCGTGCAGCGCCATCAGCGCGTGGTCGGCGGCCTCTTTCCGGTCGGTCTGCTCCGCGAGCGCACCCGCCAGCGCGGCCTCGAGCTCCTCGGCGCGGCGCTGCGCGGCGGCCAATTCGGCGGTGGCGGCGTCGATGTCGGCCTGGATCTCGAGCTGACTCGGCATCCGCTCGGAACCACCGATGATCCAGCCCGACCCGGCCAGATCACCGTCACGGGTGACGACCCGCAGTTCCGGTCGCTCAGCGGCCAGCGCCGTGGCAGCTGCCAGATCGTCAACGACGACAACACCTGCGGTGAGCGCGGCCAACGCGGACCGCACCTGCGCGGCACCGTCGACGACATCAGCGAGCCACCTGGCCCCTCCGGGCAGCGGCGCACGCTCAGCGTCTGCCGAGAGCGCACGACCTCGACCCGACCCCACCGAACTACTCCCGGCATCGGCGGGAGCGCGCTTCGCAGGCTGATCCGTTCCCCGCGAGCCACTCCCGGCATCGGCAGAGGCGCGCGCCGCAACGTCCGCACCCGGCAAGCCACTCCCGGCATCGGCACGAGCGCCCGTCGGAGCGTCCGCACCCGGCGAACCACTCCCCGCGTCGTCAGAGGCGCGCGCCGCAACGTCCGCACCCGGCAAGCCACTCCCGGCATCGGCACGAGCGCGCGTCACAGCCTCGCCCGCCGACGAGCCGCTCTCAGCAGCGGACGAGGTCGAACTCGCGGCGGCGAAGACGAATGCCACCCGACCGCCGTCACCCGCTCGCAGCTCGCGCACAGCCGCATCGGCGGCCGCGGCGGTGTCGGCGGTGATCGCGTCGGCCAGCGGGCCGAGCAAGGCGGCGAGGGCGGCTTCGAATCCCGCTTCCACGCGCAGCAGCCCCGACAGCCGGTCGCCGACGCCACTCACCCCGTGTTCGAGCAGCCAGGCGGCACCGTCCTTGCGGGCCAGGTTCATCTCGAGTGCTTCGATGCGCGCCCCGAGCCGGGCGACGAGCTTGCTCGCCTCGCGGTCCTGTTCGCGCAGTTCACGCACCCGCTCGTCGGCCAATTCCAAAGCGGCGACGGCGTGTTCGTGCTGGGCGTCGAGCCCCTTCTCCCCCGCGTCGAGATCGCCGAGTTCGTCCTGCACGGTGTCGTATTCGGCCTGGGCGGCCTCGCCGCGGTGCCGCGCGTCGGCGATGGCGACCGACAGCCGCGCGATCTCGGCGTCGACAGACTGCGCCCGGGTGCGCAGGTTCTCCACCTGACCCGACAGCCTGGCCAGCCCTTCGCGGCGGTCGGCGATGGCCCGCACGGCGGCCAGGTGCGCCTGTTCGGCGGCTTTGGCGGCGTGTTCGCGATCGGCCAGCGCTTCCCGCGCGGCCTCGAGTGTTTCGGCGGCCATTTCCACGGCGTAGCGCAGTTCGGCTTCCTCGGCCTCGATCCGGTCTGCCTCGGCCTCGAGCTGCTCGGGGTCGCGGCCGGTGCCCACGGGTGCCTCGGTGTGCAGGTTGCGGGCGCGATCGGCGGCGATGCGGATGGTCGCGTTGACGCGTTCGGCCAGCGCGGAGAGCTGGAACCAGGTCTGCGCGGCCGCCTCGGCGCTCGGGCTCAGCCGCGACAACTGGAACTCCTGCTGCGCGAGCGCGGCATTGGCGGCGTCGAGTTCGGACTGCACATTGATCTGCTGCTCGCGCGCGTAGGCCTCTTTGCTCAGCTGCGACTCGAGTTCGCCGCGCCGCGTCACCAGGTCGTCGGCGGCCAGGCGCAGCCGGGCATCGCGCAGGTCTGCCTGCACGGTCTGGGCGCGACGGGCCACCTCGGCCTGCCTGCTGAGCGGTTTGAGCTGGCGGCGCAGTTCGGTGGTGAGGTCGGTGAGGCGGGCGAGATTGGCCTGCATCGCATCGAGCTTGCGGACCGCCTTCTCCTTGCGCCTGCGGTGCTTCAGCACGCCCGCGGCCTCTTCGACGAACGCGCGCCGGTCCTCTGGCCGCGACTCGAGAATCGCCGACAGCTGACCCTGCCCGACGATCACGTGCATCTCACGCCCGATACCGGAGTCCGACAGCAGTTCCTGCACGTCCATCAGGCGGCAACTGCTGCCGTTGATCTCGTATTCGCCCGCGCCGTCACGGAACATGCGGCGGGTGATGGACACCTCGGCGTAGTCGATGGGCAGCGCGCCGTCGGAGTTGTCGATCGTCAGCGTCACCTCGGCACGCCCGAGGGCGGCACGTCCGCTGGTTCCGGCGAAGATGACGTCCTGCATCTTGCCGCCGCGCAGCGCCTTGGCGCCCTGCTCGCCCATCACCCAGGTGAGCGCGTCGACGACATTGGACTTGCCCGACCCGTTGGGCCCGACGACACAGGTGATGCCGGGTTCGAAGCGCAACGTGGTTGCGGACGCGAAAGACTTGAACCCTTTCAGCGTCAAGCTCTTCAGATGCAACGCCACCCGCCTCTCCGGGAGTTCTGGCCAGACCTAGGTGCGAGAGGGCAAGACACGCGGCCTGCGGTTGGAACATCGCACCGGGCTGTGTTGCCGCCCGTGTGCTCGCGTGAGCCTATCCGATCGCCGTCGTGGCGCCGTGAACCTCCGGCCGGTAGGCGGACGAAGGGTTGACATTACACAGTGGAGGGTGGACGCTTGGTACCAGCAGATCACTGTGTTTGGTGAACGAGAGGTTGTCGGTATGGACATCACCCCCGGCACGCGCGCGTCCGATGCCGAGCGCAATGCGATCGTGGCCCAGCTGAGCACTCACCTGGCCGACGGCAGACTCGATCTGGCCGAGTACGACCTGCGCGTCGCGAAGGTCTACGCGACCACCACCCGCGACGACCTCGCCCTCGTCCTTTCGGACCTGCCTGCCCTGCCGGACAAGCAACCCACCACCCCGCCGAAACAAGCACCGCGCATCCCCGTGTGGCAGCGCATCGAAGCGGGCAGCTGGCTCGGCGTGAGCATCATCGTGCTGGTCATCTGGGGCCTGATCTCGCTGACCGCAGGCGAACTCACCTACTTCTGGCCGATGTGGGTGATCGGCCCATGGGGCGCGGTCCTGCTGTTCCGCGTCATCACCGGCTGGGAGGCCCAGCCCGGCACCGCCACCCACCTGCGCCAACTGCAAAAGCAGATGAAGCACATCAATCCCCACTGACGCAACAACCGCCATCGCAAGGACATGGGTAACTCACCGGGGACGGGCTGACCCGACACAACGCGACACCGTCGGCCGCGTCCCGAGTCTCACCGCCCCTGAGTCTGGCCAGAATTCGCGGGGAGGCGGGTCAGAGGATCGCGAACGCCACCACCAAGCCCAGGGCGAAGTGGGCGGCGGCCACGACGAGGACCTCGGGGGTGTAGGTGTCGGCGTGCAGGGTGCGGCCGATGTCGATGCCGGTGACCTTCTCGACCACGCGCACCGAGATCACCTGCGCGACGATGCCGACCAGACCGAACACGACCGCCGTGATCAGCCCCTGCGTCAGTTTGGCGCCCGGATCGGTGGCCAGCACCGCGAACACGACGATGAACGCCATGCTGATCATGCCCGCTGCCGAGACGATGATCGCGTTGGGCTTGCCCGCGATCACCAGGTCGCGCAGCTTGCCGGGAGTGGTCAGGTCGATGGCGAAGAATCCGATCAGCATCAGGATCAGGCCGATCAGGCAGTACAGGATGATGGCGCCGACGCCTTCACCGAGCGCACTCCAATAACCCGATTCCAGGGCGAGGGCGGTCATCGTGGTCCTTTCGAAACAGTGTTGTGGTCAGTCGACGATGCGGTGCGGGACGAACGCGGCGCCGTCATCGGTGATGAGGCCCGCGGTCTCGCGGATACCGAGCCCGGCGGCGTTGTCACCGACGACCCACGCCCCGAGCACGGGACGCATGCCGTCGAATTCCGGGAGCGGGTCGAGCAATTGGTAGACGAAGCCCTCGGCGCCGTACACCCCACCGGTCGCGGTCTCCATGCCGGGACCGACGATGGTCATGTTGGCGCCTTCACGGCCGAGCTTGGGTTTGCGGATGTATTCGGTGAGCTCGTGCGGGTCGTCGAGGTAGGCGGGCAACAGGTTCGGGTGGCCGGGATACATCTCCCACAGGATCGCCAGCAGCGCCTTGTTGCTCAGCAGGGTGGTCCACAGTGGTTCGATCCAGGCGGTCTGCGGGATGCTCGCGACGACGCGTTTGCCGAAGTCGTCGTCGAGGATCCATTCCCAGGGGTAGAGCTTGAAGACCGATTCGATGGGCGCCTCGGCGAGGTCGACGAACCGGCCGAGTTCGGTGTCGAAACCGACCTCCTCGATCGGCAGCGCGACGGTGTCGAAGCCCGCCTCGGCGGCGGTTTCCTGCATGTAGGCGGTGGTGACGTTGTCCTCACCGGTGGCGTCGGCACCCGACCAGGTGAAGTGCAGTTCGGTGCCGGGCAGCACATCACGCAGCTCGCCCCAGCGCTCCACCAGCTTCTCGTGCAGTGAATTCCATTGGTCCCCACCGGGATACACCTGCTGCAACCAGTGCCATTGGATGATGGCGGCTTCGAGCAGCGAGGTGGGGGTGTCGGCGTTGTACTCGAGCAGTTTGGCTGGGCGGCGCGCGTCGTAGCGCAGGTCGAACCGGCCGTACACGTAAGGGTCGCTGCGGCGCCAGGATTCGGCGATCGGGCCCCAACTCCATTCCGGCAGACCGAAATCGGCGTACCGCTCGGTGAGAACCACGTGTTCGGCCGCGTGCAGACACATCGACTGCAGCAGTTCCACATCGGCTTCCAGCGCGAGGATCTCGTCCATCGAGAACTCGTAGTGCACCGATTCGTCCCAGTAGGGCCGTGGCTGGCCGCTGGCATCGCGGCCGGGCACGCCGTAGACGAGCCCCTGGCTTTCGATGATCTGCTGCCAGCCCGGCCGTGGCGTACTCGCGACACGTCGCACTAGGAACCACTCCCGCCGGACTTGCTGCCCAGGCCGCCGCGCTGAACGGTGGTGCCGGACTTGGTCTTGATCTCGGCGTTGCGCGGTTTCACCGTGGTGCCCCCGCTCGGCGGCCGGCCGATGGTGGCGTTGCCGCCGTAGTGGTAGCGGTACTGCGGCCACCCGAGCAGGATCAGGCTGCCCATGCCACCGGAGTTGTCGCTGCGGAAGTTGGTCTTGCCGTCGCCGCAGTGCTCGTCCGGGACGACGACCTCCTGGCCGTTCTGGTCGATCTGCACGCAGGAGGCGGTGACCTGTTCGGGGGCGTTGACCGCCCGGTAGGCGAGGTAGCCGCCGCCGACGAGGGCCGCGACTCCGACCACGGCGACACCGCCGATCATCACCCGTTTCCTGGTGCGGCGCTTGGCTTCCGCGGCTTCGGCGGCGGCGCGTTCGGCCTGCTCGGCCTGATTGCGTGCCTTCTCGCGCGCGCGTGCCTCGGCGACCGTCGGCGGGCGGGGCTGGGTGCGGCCCGGTTCCTGCCTGTCCATTCGGCCGGGACGTGGTTGCGGCGGTTGTTGCGGTGGCGGCGGCCAGGTGGGCGGCGTGCCCGCGGGTTGTTCCGGCGGGGTCGGGCCCGCTCCGGAGTCGGGCGGGGTCCAGGGCGAGGATCCGCCCGGCTGGTCCGGCTGGTCGGGCGAACCAGGGTTGTGTGTGCTCACTGCCGCCTAACCCCCGAAGTCACTTCTACCGCTCCTCGAATCCGGTCATGTCACCGCGCGCGGGCTCCCAGCTTTCCACAACCAGGTCGACCCGCCCAGGCGCCTTGCCGGACCGTAGCAGCTCCAGCAGCTTCTCGCCCGAGCTTCGTTGTCCCTCGGCCACCACGTGGACCCGTCCGTCGGCGTGGTTGCGCGCGTACCCGGTGAGGCCGAGCTCCAGTGCGCGCGAGCGTGTCCACCAGCGGAAACCCACACCCTGGACGTACCCGTGGACCCACGCGGACAGTCGGACAGGTTCGGTCACAACGGCTCCTCGGGGTCAGGCGTCGATGTCGAAGTTCAAGGTCACCTTGGTGCCCGCCTTGAGTGTGCGACCGACGGTGCACACCTTGTCGACGGCGCGCTGCACGGTGACCAGCAGTCGTTCGCGGGCCTCTTCGTCGAGTTCGGACAGATCGAGCTCGAACACCTCGTCGAGCTGCGGGTACAGCTCGTTCTCGCGGTCGGCGTCGCCGGAGACGCGGATGGTCGCGTCGAAGTCGTCGCCGAGGCGACGCGAGAGCGGCAGGTCGGAACTGAGCCCGGTGCACGCGGCGAGGGCGATCTTCAGCAGCTCACCGGGGGTGAACGCGCCGGGCACACCCTGCGAGGCGATCAGCACCTCGGCGCCACGGTTGCTACGTCCGGTGTAGGCCCGCGTGCCGGTGCGCTCGACCCATAGTTCGACGGGCGCGGTGGTCACGGGTGCATTCTGCTCAACTGACATGGGCCTGATCCTGCCATCCTCGTGGGGAACAACTCACGCCTGGGAACGTCGGCGCCTCGATCGTCATTCCGGTGAGTGACGCCGCGCACTACCCCACTGAGGCAAGTCCGGTTTCGAAAGGCACAGGTGCGGCCGCGGCCATGCGCTCGGCTCGAGGCCGGACTCCTGCGCCGCGCCTGGGCGAACCGTGTCACTGGTGGAAGCGGTAGCCCATCCCCGGCTCGGTGAGCAGGTGGCGGGGATGGGCGGGGTCGTCTTCGAGTTTGCGGCGCAGCTGGGCCAGATAGACCCGCAGATAGTGGGTTTCGGTGGCATACGCCGGGCCCCACACCTCGCGCAGTAATTCCTTGCGGCCCACCAGTTTTCCGCGATGGCGGACCAGCATCTCGAGCATCCCCCATTCGGTGGGGGTCAGGTGGACGGGCGTGCCGTTCTTGGTGACCTGTTTGGTGGCCAGGTCGACGGTGAAGGAATCGGTGACAACCACCGGTTCCGCCTCGTCGGCCGCCCCCGCACCGCGCCGGACCGCCGCCCGCAGCCGGGCCAGCAGTTCGTCCATCCCGAACGGCTTGGTGACGTAGTCGTCGGCGCCCGCGTCGAGCGCCTCCACCTTGTCGGCCGAATCGGTGCGCGCCGAGAGCACGATCACCGGCGCCGAGGTCCACCCGCGCAGCCCGGCGAGCACCTCGATGCCGTCGAGATCGGGCAGGCCCAGGTCGAGAATGACCACGTGCGGCTGCTTCTCCGCGGCCACGCGTAACGCGGCGGCGCCGTTGCCCGCGGTGAACACCTCGTACCCACGCACCGACAGGTTGATCCGCAGCGCGCGCACGATCTGCGGCTCGTCGTCGACGACGAGCACGCGGGTGGTGGGCCCGGCCGACCGGGAATCGCCGGGCTGCGGCGCGTCCGTCCCCGATGAGTTGCTCATGTCCTCACTTTCCTCGTCGCACGGCGGGGGCGGTCGAAGCAGACGCACCGGCGGGCAGGTCGAGCAGCACTGTCAGTCCGCCGCCTGGCGTGGGTTCGGCGTGGACGGTACCGCCCATGGCCTCGGCGAAACCGCGGACCACCGACAGTCCCAGGCCGACGCCGGTGGTGTTGTCGCGGTCCCCGAGTCGTTGGAACGGTTCGAACAGGTGCTCCTCGCTACCCGCGGGCACGCCCGGCCCGGTGTCGACCACCGCGACGACGACCCGGTCGCCCACGCGGTCAGCGGTCACGCGCACGGGCGTGTCGCGTCCGGCGTGGCGCAGGGCGTTGTCCAGCAGATTCGCCAGTACTCGTTCGAGCAATCCGCTGTCGGCCGACACCGAGATCTCACCGACCTCCACCGTCACCCGGTCCATCGCCGCACGCCGCAGCCCCCTCGTCCCCATACCCACGCTGACGAGCGCCCGATGCACCGCCTCGTCCAGATACACCTGCCGCGTCTGCGGCGTGACCACCCCGACCGCCAGCCGCGACGAATCGAGCAGGTTGCCGACCAGCGCGGTGAGCTGGTCGACGGATTCCTCGATGGCCTCGAGCAGTTCGCCGGTGTCCTCGGGCGAGAACTCCACGTCGTCGCTGCGCAGACTCGACACCGCCGCCTTGGCCCCGGCCAGCGGGGTGCGCAGGTCGTGGCTCACCGCCGACAGCAACGCGCGTCGCAGCCGGTCGGCTTCGAGCAGTGCGGCCGCCGCCCCGGCCTCTTCGGTGAGGCGCTGCTGACGCACCAAGCCGACGGCCTGGTTCGCCACCGCGTTGAGCACGGGCCGCTCCCCCGGATCGAGCGGATGCCCGGCAAGCAGCAGCACGCCGGTCGCGTCGCCCGCTTCGATCGCGGTCGCCGCGTCGGCGACCCGATGCGGCGGGTCGGCTCCGACCGAGGCGACCACTTCGTCACCGCAGCGCAGGCTCACCGCGCGTTGCCCGTAGACCTCGCGGACCTGTTCGAGCAGACGCGGTAGGTCGGCGCCGTGCAGCACCGCCCCGGCGAACAGGGTGAGCAGCTCGGCCTGGCGAGATGCCTTGCGCGCCTGCCTGGTTCGCTTCGCCGCGAGGTCGACGAGCGCCGCCACCGCCACCGCCACGATCAACAGCACGACCACGGTGACGAAGTTGTCCGGTTCGGCGATGGTGAGGCTGTAGCGCGGCGTGGTGAAGAACCAGTTCAGCAGCAGCCCCGACAGCAGAGCCGAGGCGCTCGCGGGCAGCACCCCACCGAGCAGCGCGACCGCGACGACCCCGACGAAGAACATCGCGCTGAGCCCACCGAGTTGCAGATGCCGGTCGAGCACCGCCCAGCAGAGCACGCTCACCAGCGTGGGCACGAGCAAGGCAGCAACCCAGGCGACCACGGGTTGGCGTGTTCGCAGCGGATTGCGCCGGACTCCACGGTTGGCTTCCTCGTGGGTCACCATGTGCACGTCGATCTTGCCCGAGCGTTGCACCACGGTGGAGCCGATGCCCTCGTCCAGTATCCGGGCCCAACGCGAGCGCCGCGAGGTGCCGAGTACCAGCTGCGTGGCGTTGACCTCGCGCGCGAATTCCAGCAGTGCCGTCGGCACGTCGTCGCCGGTGACGGTGTGCAGCGAGGCGCCGAGCGCGGCGGCGAGTTCACGCAGCCGCGCCAGGCGTTGCGTGGACACCCCGGCCAGCCCGTCGCCCCGGACCACGTGCACCACCACGAGTTCCGCGCTGGATTTCGAGGCGATCCGCCCGGCCCGGCGCACCACGGTCTCCGATTCGGGACCACCGGTCACCGCGACGACCACGCGTTCGCGCGCTTCCCACAGCTCGGTGATGTCGTGGTCGGCCCGGTACTTCGCGAGTGCCGCGTCGACCTGGTCGGCCAACCACAGCAGCGCGAGTTCGCGCAGGGCCGTGAGGTTTCCGGGCCGGAAGTAGTTCCGCAACGCCGCGTCGACCTTGTCCGCGGCGTAGACGTTGCCGTGGGAAAGCCTGCGCCGCAGCGCTTCCGGTGTCAGATCGACGAGTTCCACCTGGTCGGCCCCGCGTACCACCGCGTCGGGTACGGTCTCGCGCTGTTCGATGCCGGTGATCTGGGCGACCACATCGTTGAGGCTCTCGAGGTGCTGCACGTTCACCGTGGAGATGACGTCGATCCCCGCATCGAGAATCGCCTCCACGTCCTGCCAGCGTTTCTCGTGCGCACTGCCCGGGGCGTTGGTGTGGGCGAGTTCGTCGACGAGCACCACGGCGGGCTTGCGCGCGAGCACCGCGTCGACGTCGAGCTCGGGCAGTTCGGTGCCTCGGTATGGCACGGCCTTCGGCGGGATCCGCTCGATCCCGTCGAGCAGCTGGGCGGTCTTCGCCCGCCCGTGGGTCTCCACCACGCCCGCGACCACATCGCGGCCACGCTCGAGTCGCCGGTGTGCCTCACCGAGCATGGCGTAGGTCTTGCCGACGCCGGGTGCGGCACCCAGGTAGATGCGTAGTCGACCGCGTTTCACCGGTTCATCATCGCCCGGTGCACCGTCAACAACCCGCAAAGGCGGCGCCTCGGTGCGCTAAGGATCCGTAAGGAATGCCCGTGCCGCCCATCCGAAGGCCTTGACTCGCCTTGGCGCCCCACGGTGGGGCGCGAGGAGGTCGGACATGTCTGTGGTGGTGTTCACGGTGCTCACCGTGGCGGTCTTCGCGCTGCTGGGCCTGATCCAGCGCGGGATGGAGAAGCTGTGATCGCGAATCTGGTCGGTCTGGTGCTCGCCGCCGGTGTCGCCGTGTTCATGGTGGCGGCCCTGCTCTTTCCCGAGAGGTTCTAGGTGACCACGACAACAGCGGGGATCGTGTTCCTCGCGGCCCTTGTACTCGCGCTGGCACTGGCACATGTGCCGCTCGGTGACTACATGTACCGGGTGTACAGCGGCGAACGGCATTCCCGTGCCGAGCGGTTGATCTACCGTGCGATCGGCGCGCAGCCCGAGGTCGAGCAGACCTGGCCGGTGTACGCCCGCAGTGTGCTGGCCTTCTCGGCCGTCGGTGTGCTCGGCTTGTTCTTCTTCCAGCTGGTCCAGGGCGCGCTGCCGCTGCACCTGAACGATCCGGGCACCGAGATGACGCCGGCGCTGGCGTGGAACACCGCC
Source organism: Nocardia rosealba (assembly GCF_020216065.1). GTDB lineage: Bacteria > Actinomycetota > Actinomycetes > Mycobacteriales > Mycobacteriaceae > Nocardia > Nocardia rosealba. Next base: position 1,471,991 of record NZ_JAIWNA010000001.1, on the reverse strand, counting down.
GTCAGTTTCGTCACCAACACCAACTGGCAGAACTACTCCGGCGAGTCGACCCAGGGTCACCTGGTGCAGATGGCCGGGCTGACCGTGCAGAACTTCGTATCGGCGGCAGTGGGTATGGCGGTGGCCGTCGCACTGGTCCGTGGTTTCGCCCGCCACCGCACCGGTGAGCTCGGCAATTTCTGGGTCGACCTGGTGCGCGGCACCGTGCGCATCCTGCTGCCGCTCGCGTTCGTCGTCGCGGTCGTGCTGGTGGCCGGCGGGGTGATCCAGAACTTCCACCTGCACGACCAGGTGGCGCAGACCCTCGGCGGCGCCGCGCAGACGATCACCGGCGGCCCCGTCGCGAGCCAGGAGGCGATCAAGGAACTCGGCACCAACGGCGGCGGTTTCTACAACGCCAATGCCGCGCACCCGTTCGAGAACCCGACCACGTGGACGAACTTCGTGGAGATCTTCGCCCTGATGCTGATCGCGTTCTCGCTGCCGCGCACCTTCGGGCGCATGGTCGGCAGCACGAAGCAGGGCTACGCGATCGTCGCCGTGATGGGAACCATTGCTCTGGTGAGCGTTTCGTTGCTCAGTGTGTTCCAGTCGCAACACCACGGAACCGTGCCCACCGCCGTCGGTGCGTCGATGGAAGGGGTGGAAACCCGCTTCGGTGTGGCCGATTCGGCCGTGTTCGCCGGGGCGACGACCCTCACCTCGACCGGTGCGGTGAATTCCTTCCACGACTCCTACACCAGCCTCGGTGGCCTGGTGACCATGGTGAACATGCAGCTGGGCGAGGTCGCGCCCGGCGGGGTGGGTTCGGGCCTCTACGGCATGCTGATCCTGGCCGTCATCACGGTGTTCGTCGCGGGCCTGATGGTCGGGCGCACACCGGAATACCTCGGCAAGAAGATCACGCCGCGCGAAATCAAGCTCGCCGCCACATATTTCCTGGTGAGCCCGCTGATCGTGCTGGTCGGCACCTCGGTCTCGACGGCCCTGCCCGGGCCGCGCGACAGCATGCTCAACAGCGGACCGCACGGCTTGTCGGAAGTGCTGTACGCCTTCACCTCCGCCGCCAACAACAACGGTTCGGCCTTCGCCGGACTGTCCGGCAACACCACCTGGTTCAACACCGCGCTCGGGCTGGCCATGCTGCTCGGCCGGTTCGTCCCGATCATCGTCGTGCTCGCACTGGCCGGTTCGCTGGCCGCGCAGGGCCACACGCCCGCCTCGGTCGGCACCCTGCCCACCCACCGGCCGCAGTTCGTCGGCCTGGTGGTCGGGGTGACGGTGATCCTGGTCGCGCTCACCTTCCTGCCCGCCCTCGCGCTGGGGCCGCTCGCCGAAGGAATCCACTGATATGACCGTCCCCACCCTCACTCCCCCGCGCGCACCGCGCACCGAGCGGGCCGCCCGCGGCGTTCTCGACCCGACGCTGTTGCGCACGGCGCTGCCCGAGGCGATCCGCAAACTCGACCCGCGCACCCTCTGGAAGAACCCGGTCATGCTGATCGTGGAGATCGGCGCGGCCTGGTCGACCGTGCTGGCGATCACCGAACCGTCGTTCTTCGCCTGGGCCGTCGTCGCCTGGCTGTGGCTCACGGTGGTCTTCGCGAATCTGGCCGAGGCCGTGGCCGAGGGGCGCGGCAAGGCGCAGGCCGAGAGCCTGCGAAAAGCCAAGACCGACACCGTCGCCCGCCGGCTCACCGACTGGACGCCGGGCGCCCCGCTCGTCGAGCAGCGGGTTGCCGCACCCGAACTGCGTCGCGGTGACTTCGTGGTGGTGGAGGCCGGCCAGGTGATCCCCGGCGACGGCGATGTGGTCGAGGGCATCGCGTCGGTGGACGAATCCGCGATCACCGGTGAATCGGCACCGGTGATCCGCGAATCCGGTGGCGACCGTTCGGCGGTCACCGGTGGCACCACCGTGCTTTCGGACCGCATCGTCGTCCGCATCACCCAGGAGCCAGGCGCGAGTTTCATCGACAAGATGATCGCCCTGGTGGAAGGCGCGAACCGGCAGCGGACGCCCAACGAGATCGCGCTGAACATCCTGCTGGCCGCGCTGACGATCATCTTCGTGTTCGCGGTCGCGACCTTGCAGCCGTTGGCGATCTTCTCGAAGTCGAACAACCCGGGCGTTGCCGACACCCTGGCGCTCGACGGTGACGGCATCACCGGCATCGTGCTGGTGTCGCTACTGGTCTGCCTGATCCCCACCACCATCGGCGCGCTGCTCTCGGCCATCGGCATCGCCGGGATGGACAGGCTGGTGCAGCGCAATGTGCTCGCCATGTCGGGACGTGCGGTGGAGGCGGCGGGCGATGTGAACACGCTGCTGCTGGACAAGACCGGAACCATCACGCTCGGCAACCGTCAGGCCGCCGAATTCGTCGCCGTGCCAGGAATTCTCGACGACGAGCTGGCCGATGCGGCGCAATTGTCGAGCCTGGCCGACGAAACCCCGGAGGGCCGCTCGATCGTCGTCCTCGCCAAGGAAGTGTTCAACCTGCGCGAGCGCGGTGCGGGGGAACTGCCGGGCGCCGTCTGGGTGGAGTTCACCGCCCAGACGCGCATGTCCGGTGTCGACCTGGCCGACGGGCGCCGCTTGCGCAAGGGCGCTGCCGGTGCCGTCGCCGACTGGGTTCGCACGCAGGGCGGTTCGGTACCGGCCGAAGCGTCCGCCCTCGTCGACGGTATTTCCGCGTCCGGCGGAACACCGCTGATGGTCGGTGAGGTCCACGGCGGCACCGCCCGCGTGCTCGGCGTCGTCCATCTCAAAGACGTGGTCAAACAGGGCATGCGGGAACGCTTCGACGAAATGCGGCGGATGGGGATCCGCACGGTGATGATCACCGGCGACAACCCGCTGACCGCCAAGGCGATCGCCGACGAAGCGGGCGTCGACGACTTCCTCGCCGAGGCGACTCCGGAGGACAAGCTCGCCCTCATCAAGAAGGAACAGGACGGGGGCCGCCTCGTCGCGATGACCGGCGACGGCACCAACGATGCCCCCGCACTGGCCCAGGCCGATGTCGGCGTGGCCATGAACACCGGCACCTCGGCGGCCAAAGAGGCAGGCAACATGGTCGATCTGGATTCGGATCCGACCAAGCTGATCGAGATCGTGGAGATCGGCAAACAGCTGCTCATCACTCGTGGGGCGCTCACCACGTTCTCCATAGCCAACGACATCGCCAAGTACTTCGCGATCATCCCGGCCCTGTTCGTGCCGCTGTTCCCCGGCCTGGACGCGCTGAACATCATGCGGTTGGCCAGCCCGCAGTCGGCGATTCTGTCGGCGGTGATCTTCAACGCGGTCGTCATCGTCGCGCTCATCCCGTTGGCTCTGCGCGGCGTCGGCTACCGGCCGAGCAGCGCGTCGGTCCTGTTGCGCCGCAACCTGACCGTCTACGGGCTGGGCGGCATCATCGTGCCGTTCCTCGGCATCAAAGTCATCGATCTGTTCGTCCGACTCCTTCCCGGGATGGCCTGACATGCGTACTTCGACCTGGTTCCGCCAGCACCTTGCCGCCCTGCGTGCACTGCTGGTGCTCACCGCGGTCACCGGAATCGCCTACCCGCTGGCGGTTTTCACGATCGCCCAGTTGCCCGGTCTGGATCAGCGAGCCGCCGGATCGCTCGTCGAGCGGGACGGGAGGCTGGTTGGCTCGAGCCTGATCGGGCAGTCGTTCACCGCTGCCGACGGCACCGCCCTCGGGCAGTACTTCCAGAGCCGTCCGTCGGCGGCGGGTGAGGGCTACGACCCGCTCGCCACCGCCGCGAGCAATCTCGGCCCGGAGGACATCGTCGACACGGCGGACCGGATCAGCCTGCTCACCGCCGCCTGCGCGCGTTCTGCGGAGGTCGGTGTCCGTGAGGGGGTCGACGGCCGTCGCCAGTTCTGCACGGAAAGTGGTGTGGGCGCGGTGATCTCGGTGCTGGGTCCGCGCGATGCCGACGGAGACGTGTCGCGGCCGGAACGGGTGGTCAGTGTCAACGAGCCATGTCCGACGCGCCCCTTCACCGCCACCTTCCGTGGTGTCGCGGTGGAATGCGCGCGAACCGGCGAGGACTACTCGACGGGCGTGCTCGTTCCGGTCCTCGGCGACGCACCGGCCCACCCGGTGGTGCCCGCAGACGCGGTGACGGCCAGCGGCAGCGGCCTCGACCCGCACATCTCCCCCGAGTACGCCGCCATCCAGGTCGACCGGGTGGCGCGGGCGCGCGGCATCTCCCCCGAGCAGGTGCGCACCGTACTCACCGAGCACACCCACGGCCGCACGCTCGGCTTCCTCGGTGAACCGCGCGTGCACGTCCTCGAGCTCAATCTCGCACTGGACGAGCAGTTCCCGCTGTCGCGCTGAACGGATGCGCCGGGTACCGCGGGGGTTCCCGGCGCATCGCCGCGCTATTCGATCACCAGTTCCCAACCCTCGGGCAGGCTCGCGGTGAGTATCTCGGTGCCACGCACTTCCATGTCGATCGTGTCGGTGCCGAGCCGGAAATCGGCCAGGCGCACGATGCCCCACGAGGCGGGCACGCGCGGACGAACCGTCAGGGTCTTGGCGGGGACGTCCGGGTCGATGCCGACGAAGGAGCGGATGAGCAGCAACGGCGCGGCGCTGGCCCAGGCCTGCGGGGAGCAGGAGGTGGGGTAGGGCACGGGTGCGGCGAAGCGTCCACGGGGGAAACCGCAGAACAGCTCCGGCAGACGGCCGTCGAAAGCCGCTGCCGCGTCGAGCAGCCCGGCCGAGAGCTGGGTGGCCAGTTCGATCGCGCCCGGCACGTGCTGGTACCGCATGAGCCCGGCCACCGCGATGGCCGTGTCGTGCGGCCACACCGAACCGCAGTGGTAGCTCATCGGGTTGTAGGCACCCATGTTGGAAGCCAGTGTGCGCAAACCGAATCCGCAGTCCATCTCCGGCGAGGACAGGTGCCGGATCAGGATCTCGGCGTGCTCGTCGGTGGCGATTCCCGACCACAGGCAGTGCGCCGCGTTGCTGGTGAGCGCATCGACTTGGCGCTTGTTGCCGTCCAGAGCCACGGCGTACCAACCACACTGGGGTAGCCAGAACTGCTCGGCGAATTTCGTGCGCAAGGCGACGGCGCGTTCGCGCATCTTGCGGGCCAGCGGTTCGTCGTCGAAGGCGTCGGCGAGTTCGGCGCGCGCCAGCAGCGCCGCGTAGACGTACCCCTGCACCTCGCACAGCGCGATCGGGGCCTGCGCGAGCTGGCCGCTGGCGAAATTGATGCCGTCGAAGCTGTCTTTCCAACCCTGGTTGATGAGTCCACGGTCGGTGGCGCGCACGTATTCGACGAAACCGTCGTCGTCGCGGTCACCGAAATCGGTGATCCAGCTGATGGCGGCGTCGGCGGCGGGCAGCAGGGTGGCGATCGACGCGGGATCGGCCCCCCAGCGCAGACATTCGGCGAGCAGCATCACGAACAGCGGGGTGGCGTCGACCGTGCCGTAGTAGATCTGGCCGCCGAGGACCTGCCCGACGGCCGGGCCACGGCGCATCTCGTGCATGATGCGGCCCGGTTCCTCCTCGACCAGCGGATCCACTGTCTCGCCCTGCAATTCGGCCAGCTGCTGCAGCGTGCCGAGGGCGAGGTCGGTTTCCAGCGGCAGCGACATCCAGGCGGTGAGCAACGAGTCGCGACCGAACAGGGTCATGAACCAGGGCGCGCCCGCCGCGACGAACGGCCGGCCGGTACCGGAATCGCTGTGGATCTGCAGTGCGCCGAGATCGCTTTCGCTGCGCCGCAGTATCCGGTTGAGCATCAGGGAATCGCTGGTGATGTCGGTGGCCGTCGCCCGCCAGGCCTGGATCTTCTTCACCGGTTCGCTCGCCCGATAGCGTTCGCCCACCGAACCCTGCATCGGCGGGCGCTGGGCCGCGCCTGCGGGCAGGGCCGCGATCTCGGTCTGCCAGCGACCACCCGCGGGCACGACGATGCGCCAGATCATGGTGCCGGGCAGCACCATCGGCTCCACCGTCGAGGTGAGGGCGAGCCCGCGCGCCAGGTCGGCGCGGTCGTGCAGCAGCAGTTCGCCGTCGGCGGTGGTCATCTCCGCGCGGCGCCCACCCGCCCGGCCCTCCTTCACCGAGAACAGGTCGACGAAGTCGGCGTCGACGTGCACCTCGAGCACGACCGCGGTGGCTTCGCGGCTCATGTTCTCGAGGGTGATCACCTCGTGCATGCCCTCGGCGACGAGCCGATCGCGCACCACGAGCAGGGTGCTGTCGGCCATGCCGGCCTGCGGCGGCCTGCGCAGCACGAAACGCGCTGCGAAAGCCTCCGGGCTCAGCACCGACAGCGGCTCGGGCTTCTTGCCGTCGACCAGCAGTTCCCAGCGTGAGATGACCCGCGCGTCACGGAAGAACAAACCCTGCGGTTTTCCCGGCTCCACGTCGCCGAGCCGGTCCGAGAGACAGAAGGTGCCGCCCTCGACCAGGGTCACATTGCCGCCGTGGCCGCCGAGCCCGGCCGGTTCACCCGCGTTCAGCGGAGTCGGGCTCGGCTGCGCGTCGCTGTGGCTCATGCGCGCCCGGTGGTCGCCGCGACGAACGGCATCGCGAAGGCGCTGCCGTATCCGATCGTGGTGCGCGCCAGAATTTCCCGGTACACCTGTTCGTAGCCACGACCCAGGGTGTCGGCGCCGAAGTTCGCCTCCACGTGCGCCCGGCAGGCGGCCGGGTCGTAGGTGGCGACCTCGTGGATCGCGGCGGGCAGTTCGGCGGGATCCTCGCAGATGCGCGCGGTGACACCGTCGACCAGCACTTCGCTCACCGCGCCGCCGCGCAGGGCGACAACCGGTGTGCCACAGACCATTGCCTCGATCATCACCATGCCGAACGGCTCCTCCCAGCGAATGGGGAACAGCAGACACCGAGCTCCGGCCAACAGTTTACGCTTGGCGGTCGCGTCGGCGAGGCCGAATACATGATCGTCCGCGGTGAGCCGCGGGCGCACATATTCCTCGAAGTAGGCCTTTTCCGGCGGTTCGGAGCACTTGCCCGCCAGGATCAGCGGGATACCGGCCTCGTGGGCGGCGTCGAGGGCCAGGTGCGGTCCCTTGTCCATCGAGAAGCGGCCGAGGAACAGCGCGTAGTTGTCCTTCTCCGGCTGGAAGGGCCACTGATCCGGGCGAAGCGCGTTGTGCACGCGACCGGCCCAGCCCAGATCCGGCGCCAGCTCGCGCTGCCGATCGCTGATCGCGATCAGCGAGCACTCCTCACCGAGTTCGCGGTAGTAGCGGTAGCAGTCGTCCTGGACGGGGCCGTGGACGGTGACCACGGTCGGCAGGCCGAGATTGGCGTAGGCGGGGGCGTTGAGCGGTCCGGCGAACGTGTGGTCGTGCACCAGGTCGATGCCCTCGGTGTCGGCCAGTCGCTCGATCGCGCGGCGCACGCGCAGCGCGTGGACCACCTCCGGGAACGGGTCACCGAGCCGCTCGGGCACGATCCGGTCCCACAGCGGGACGAAATTCGCTTTGGTACCGGCCTCGCCCGCACCGAACAGGGTGACGTGATGGCCGCGCTCACACAGGGAATCGACCAATTCGGCGACAACAGCTTCCACCCCGCCGTACGCCTTGGGGGGAACATCGAAATACGGTGGCACGACCATCGCAATTCGCAGTGGGCCACCATTGTGCTCGATCGAATAGAGATCAGAACTGGAGAACCCGGTCGGCGACATTGCCGACATATCTGTACTCATGACCTTCCTTCCAGGGACACAACCTCGCAACACTTGCGCGAACAAGAGATGGCCGCCTCGGCGGGGTGGAGACCGAGAGCTTCACCGCCGTCCATGGGGCATGGTTGGCCTGGCCAGGCGCGGAGCGCACCGCTGGGGTGCCCGCCTGATCAGAGGGGCCGTCAAGGAACGTACCCCGCTACCGGAAAGTAAACCAGCATGTTGCTGGTTTTGTTGTACGCGATTCCCTGCCGCGACAGCAGATTCCGCCGTCACGGCCGGTCTACGCCGTACAGAGAATTGTCACGGCCGAGTCGCGCTGCGGACTACCGACGGCCGTAGCGCACTGAGCGACCGATCAGCACACTTCGATTACGGTTCGCATTCTGATCGCCTGGCCAACTCCAGGCAGGCGATGCCACCGAATTCGGCGACGACGAGCCGCCCGTCACCATAGACGAGATAGTCGACGAATTTCGCGGCGAGCGACCCGGCGGGCATGTCGCCGCCCGGGTAGTCGTGGAAGGCGAATTCCACCGAGTAGAACGGGTAGCTGCGGTCGGCCACATGGGTTTCGGTCGCCGGCTGCCCATCGATGGTCACCGCGCGCAGCCCCTCGCCGACGGTCGTCGCCTCGAGGTAGCCCACCGCGCCCGGCGTCGCGGCGACGACCTCGGCCATCTCCCCGGTGGAGCCGACCTCGCAGTGCACAAGTCGCGATCTGCCCGCACAGAATTCGGGCTGGTAGAGCGGGCGCTGCCAGTCGAGCAGGCGGGCTTCGAGGGCGTACCGCGACCCGGATCCGTGCTGGCGATCCACCACGACCACGGGCAGATCCGGACCACCGAGCATTCGCCAGTTGTCGATCTCGCCGCGGAACAGGCGCTGGATCTGCGCGGTCGACAGGTCGGCGATGCCCAGGCCGGGGTGGGTGACCACGGCGAACGGGGCCACCGCGAACGGAGTCTCGAAGAGGTCGGGGAAGGTGTCGCGCTTGGGGCCCTCGCCGATGGCGACGGTGTCGGGTGCGGGCTCGGGTTTGTCCAGCACGCGCAGACCGTCGCTCGTGCCGACGAAGTCGAACGTGAATCCGGCACCGGAGCAGTGGGTTTCGTAGTTCTTCGCGGCCTCGCGAACCATCTTCTCCATGGCGGTGGAGCCCACGAGGGTGAGGTTGCCGTCGGCACAGTAGCTCGGTTTGGGGTCCGGCCGCACGATCGAGAGAACCAGCTGAACGACCACCACGGCGACCAGAAAGCCGCACAGCGCGAGCATCTTCTTACTCGGCCCGGAGTTGCTCTCTGTCACCGCGACAGAGCCACCCTTGATGCTGCCCTCGACGAACGGAGCTTCCGGTTCACCGGATCCGGTCTCCCGGCGCAGAACCGCGAGAATCTTGTAGTGCTGCCCCCGCTCCAGCGGCACCTTCGGAAGGTCGATGATGCCGCGCGGCTGCGCACGGACGACCTCGTCACGTTGCGCCAGTGCGGAATCGGCGTCGAAATTGTCACGCTGTACACCGTTGGACAGTTCGTTGACCGCGAGCCCGATCACCTTGCGTTCGGGGAAGACCAGATGCAATCCCACCTCGCTGTTGGTGCGCGTCACGTAGTCGTCGTCACCGATGCGCAAGCTGCCCGCGTTCTCGATCCGCACCAGAACCAACGACAGCCGCGCCAGCTGCTCGTTGCCGCCCGCGCCCGTCGTGAGGTTGTGGAGCGCCCCTGCGAGCACCGATTCGGTTTCGCCGGTCACCGGCGTGTCCATCTGTACCCGGTACCCGACGCGTTTGCGACCGACCAGTACGAATTGCAGCAGGAAGGTTGCGGTGGCGACGGCGATACCGAGCACCGACAGCACGATCTCGATCGGAAAGTTCACCAGTCCCCCACACCACTCGTCCGAATCGAGTTGTATCAGAGGAGGACCCGCTGCCCGGCCGCCGACATCAGCTGTTGGGCAAACTTTCACCCACCGGATTCCGCCGTCCAGGCGAGCAGGTCGTCCAGCGGCCACGTGTTGACGACCCGATCGGCCGTCACCCCGTGCGCGACGGCACGTTCGCATCCGTAGCCCTGCCAGGACAATTGGCCCGGTGCATGAGCGTCGGTGTCGATGCTGAAGTAACAGCCGACTTCGACGGCGAGGTCGATCAGCCGCCCGGGCGGATCGCGGCGTTCGGGGCGGCTGTTGATCTCCACGGCTGTGCCGTACTTGCGGCAGGCCTCGAAGACGAGCTCGGCGTCGAAGCTGGATTCGGGGCGGGTGCCGCGCCCGCCTTCCACGAGCCGGCCGGTGCAGTGGCCGAGCACGTCGACATTCGGGTCGGCCACGGCGTAGACCATGCGTTTGGTCATGGTCGCGCTGTCGTCGCGCAGGTGTGAGTGCACGCTGGCGACCACGATGTCGAGCCGTTCGAGCAGATCGGCGCGCTGGTCGAGGGCGCCGTCGTCGAGGATGTCGACCTCGATGCCGGTGAGAATGCGGAAGGGGGCGAGTTCGTCGTTGAGTTCGGCGATCACGTCGAGTTGGCGCAGCAACCGTTCGGCGGACAGCCCGTTGGCGACTTTCAGGCGCGGGGAGTGGTCGGTGAGCGCGCAGTACTCGTGGCCGAGTGCGGCGGCCATGCGCATCATCTCGCCGATCGGGCTGCCGCCGTCGGACCAGTCGGAGTGGGTGTGCAGGTCACCGCGGAGGACAGTGCGTAGGGGCTCGCCCGCGGGGCCGATGGGTTCGGCGGCGGCGCGCAGGTCGGCCAGGTAGGCGGGGATCTCACCGGCGCAGGCCTGTTCGATGACCGTGGCGGTCTTGGGTCCGATACCGGGCAGGTCCTGCCAGCTGTGTTCGGCCGCGCGCGAGGATCTTTCGTCCTCCGACAGCCCCTCGACGACGTCGGCGGCCCGCCGGTAGGCCTTCACGCGATGGGTCTGGGCGCGCGATCGTTCGAGCCAGAACGCGATCTCGCGCAGGGCGGCAACCGGATCGAGGCCCGTCATCGCTACCGGATCCGGCCGTACTTGAGGAAGGCGACACCGTCGGAGTACACCCGGCTGGTGATCACCCGGAAGCGTTCGGGCTCGGGCAGTTTCATGCCACCACCGAACAGCGGCCTGCCGGTGCCGAGCAGCACCGGATACAGCTTCAGGAACACCTGGTCGATCTCGGGCAGCAGGGTCTGGGCGAGTTCACCGCCACCGCAGAGCCAGATACCCAGGCCTGCTTGCTTTTTCAGATCGCGCACCGCCGCGATCGGATCGCCGGATATCACCTCGACGCCGGGCGCGGGCGGCTCGGGCATCGTGGTCGACACGACGAACTGGCGCAGATGCTCGTACGGGCTCGCGGTGCCGGTGCGTACTCCGAAGTCGTGGGCCTTGCGGCCCATGATGACGGTGTCGAAGTAGATATTGCCCGCCGCGACCCCGCGCGCCTCGCGCACCTTGGTCGGCAGTGTCTCCGGGTATTGCGAGATGATCGATGGCACGTGATCACCGCCCACCGGGAAGAAGTCCACCGACCCGTCCTCGGCGGCGATGAAACCGTCGATCGTCGATGCCACGAAATACGTCAGCTTGCGCATACCCGTCCTCCTGGGACCCCACCTGCGGCAGATCTGTCAGGGAAACGGTATCGCGCCGCGATCAGCGTCGACGCGGCTTCCGCTGACACGTCGGACAGGAAAACGACGACCGATTCATGAACTGTTCACGGATCAACAGGGCACCGCAGCGATCGCACGGTTCGTTCTCGCGGCCGTAGGCGGCCAGTGACCGGGAGAAATACCCGGATTCGCCGTTCACGTTCACATACAGCGCGTCGAAGGAAGTGCCGCCGACGGCCAGTGCCTCGGTCATCACGGCAGTGACCGCATCGAGCAGGGTGCGCAGCGCGGGACGGGTCAGGCTCGCGGCGATCCGGGTGCCGTGCAGCCCGGCCCGCCACAGCGCCTCGTCGGCGTAGATATTGCCGATGCCCGATACCACGGTCTGATCGAGCAGCACCCGTTTGATCTCGGTGTTCTTGGACCGGATCGCGGCGACGACAGCTTCGCGATCGAAACGCGGATCGAGGGGGTCGCGGGCGATGTGGGCGACGGTGTCGGGGACGATGCTCCCGTCGACCTCGACGAGCCCGGCCAGCGACCACCCGCCGAACGTGCGCTGGTCGACGAACCGCAATTCGGCGCCGTCGTCGAGGATCGCCCGGATATGGGCGTGCTTCTCGACCGGCGCCGCGGCGGGTTGCACCAACATCTGGCCGCTCATCCCCAGATGCACGACCAGGGCCAGATCCATTGCGGCTGCCGACGCGGGGTCGCCGCTGTCGGTCCGGTGCGGCCGGGCCTCGTCGAAGGTGAGCCAGAGATACTTGCCGCGCCGGTGAGCGGCGTCGATTCGCAGCCCGGTGAGCTGCGCGGACAGGTCGGCCGGACCTGCCACATGCCTGCGCACAGCACGCGGATGGGTGACGGTCACGTCCTCGAGGACCCGGCCGACGGCGTGCTCGGCCAGACCGCGCCGCACCACCTCGACTTCGGGAAGTTCCGGCACGTCAGGCTTGGGCGGCTTCGTCCGCGGCGGCGGTCTTCTCGGTGAGCGCCTTGTAGGCGGCACCGGCGGCCTTCTGCTCGGCTTCCTTCTTGGAGCGGCCGACACCCGAACCGTACGGATTCCCGGCGATCACCGTGGTGGCGGTGAACTCCTTGTTGTGATCCGGGCCGGTGGAGGTGATCTCGTAGGCGGGCACGCCGAGACCGCGTTCGGCGGTGAGTTCCTGCAAGCTGGTCTTCCAGTCGAGGCCCGCGCCCATGCGTGGACCGCGCTCGAGGAGATCGGCGAACAGGCGAAGCACCACACCACGCGCGACCTCGATGCCGTGCTCGAGGTGCACCGCACCGAGCAACGACTCCATGCCGTCGGCGAGGATGCTCGGCTTGTCGCGGCCGCCGGTGAGCTCTTCGCCCTTGCCGAGCAGCAGGTATTGACCGAGTCCGCCGTCGCCGAGGCCACGCGCCACTTCGGCGAGCGCGTGCATGTTCACCACACTGGCGCGCAGCTTCGCGAGTTCACCCTCGGACTTCTCCGGGTGCTCGGTGTAGAGGCGTTCGGTGATGCTCAGGCCGAGCACCGAGTCGCCGAGGAATTCCAGGCGCTCGTTGGTCGGCAGGCCACCGTTCTCGTACGCGTACGACCGGTGCGTCAGCGCGAGGCGCAGAAGCTCCGGTCGTACGTCGACACCGAGGGCGGCGAGGAGACTGGCGTGATCGGTCACGTCGCTACGTTTGATCGGGCGATCAGACAGCAGCGGTGACCTGGCGGCCCTTGTAGGTACCGCAGGACGGGCACGCGATGTGCGGGAGGGTCTTCTCACCGCAGGCACGGTTCGGGCAGGTGACCAGGGTCGGCGCAACGGCCTTCCACTGGCTGCGCCGCGACCGGGTGTTGGAACGGGACATCCGGCGCTTGGGAACAGCCACGGCTACTTCTCCTCTTGGTTTTCGCTGACCACACGGGCGTCGTCTGCCCCGGGAGCGGATCGGTCTTGGGGGGTGGAACCCTCGGCGGGATCGCCGGTGCCGGGCGCCTCGGTGGCGAACGATGCCAACTTGGCCCAGCGGGGATCCAGTATCTCATGCCCATGATCGGGACCGGCAATCGCCATCCGCACACCGCATTCGGGGCACAGGCCCGCGCAGTCCGGCGTGCACAGCGGCTGCAGCGGAAGCTCCAGCCCGATGGCGTCGAGAATCACCGGCTCGAGGTCGATGAGGTCGTCTTCCATGCGGTAGACCTCGGCGTCCTCGGTCGTCTGCTCGGTCTTGCTGTCCGGATACGCGAACAGTTCCGTCAGACGAACCTCGACCCGGTCTTCGAACGGCTCGAGGCAGCGCGAGCACTCCCCGACCGTCGGCCCGGACACCGTGCCGGTGACCAGCACACCCTCCGAGACCGCCTGCAGCTGCAGGTCCAGGTCCACCTCGGCGTCGGCCGGGATGGCGATCAGGTCGAGACCCATCCGCTCGTGCTCGGTGGCGGTGCGCCGCACCTCCCGCATGGTTCCCGGCCGACGGCCGAGATTGCGGACATCCAGCACGAAACCCGCGTCGGACACAGGACCGTTGCTGGTCTTGTGCGGACGCGAAGGCGAACCGGAACGGGCGGACATCACAAACTCACTTCTGCTGAGGGGATCGTGGGCAACCACTCAACAGTAATGCAGGACCCCGCCCGAATTCAAAACGTCACCGACGGTGCTCGGCGGCGTATTCGGGATAGTCGGGCGCCGGAGCGCCGCGCATGTGCCTGCGGCCCCGGGTGATCGTGCGCCGGGTGGTGGTGAGCGTCTCCTCGAGTGCGGCGAGTTTGCCGTCGAATTCGGCCATCCGCTGATCGACGTATTCGTCGCATTCGGCGCGGACCCGGTCGGACTCGGCCTGCGCCTCGTCGATCAGGCGCGCGGACTCGGCGTGCGCGGCCCGCACGACCTCGGTCTGCGAGACCAGGCGGGCCTGCTCGGCCTCGCCGTCGGCGACCGAGCGCTCGTAGGAGGCCTTGCCCGCCTCGATGGCGCGGTCGGCGTCGATCTGGGCGCGGCCGGTGAGTTCGTCGTATTCGGCGTTGCCGTCGGCGACCACCTGGTCGGCCTCGGCCTGCGCGGCGGCGACGAGCCGGTCGGCGTGCGCGGTGGCCTCGGCGACCATGCGGTCGGCGTGGGCTTTGGCGTCGGCCAGGATCCGGTCGGCCTCGGCGCGCGCGTCCTCGACGGTGGTGCGGGCCCGCTCGTTGGCCGAGGTGATGGTGGTCTCGGCGCCCGCGCGAGCGTCGCCGACGATCTTGTCGCGGTGGTCGAGTACGTCCTGGGCGTCGTCGAGTTCGCCGGGTAGGGCGTCCCGGACGTCGTCGAGCAGCTCGAGGACATCACCTCGGGGCACGATGCAGCTGCGGGTCGGCGGGATGCCGCGCGCCTCCTCGACGATGGCGACGAGCTCGTCGAGTGCTTCGAATACGCGATACATGCTCACTACCCTCCTGCGGACTCACGGCGAAAAACGGCTACCGCCGTGCCCAGTCTGCCCGTGATCGGCCGGTGTGCCGAATGTCGGCGCGGTGTGTCGCGACAGTGTCCGAGATCGCACAGATATCAAGTGGAGTGCAACCCTCCACTTCGCTACGATCGAAGGGCACGACAACGGCGTCGACGCCTGTACCGCGATCGGAGCGATCATGACCGTCCTGGAAACACCGAAGTATCCGGTGACGAGCGTTTTCACACCCTGGTTCGCCCCGTACCCGACGACGATGCCCGCCGCACCCGCGGCCCGGCCCCGGCTCGACCGTGCCCTCGAGTACCTGCGCGGCGACCATGCCTTCCCCCAGCTCATCCGGTTCGCCCTGGTCGGCGGCGCCAGCAATATCGCCTATGTGCTGCTGTTCTTCACGATGATCGGCACCGGCCCGCTGGTGGCCAATGTGGCCGGCTCGATCGTGAGCACCGTGATCGCCAACGAACTGCACCGTCAGCTCACCTTCCACGCCACCGATCGCGTCGGCTGGTTCACCGCACAGTGGGAAGGTGGTGGGCTCGCCCTGCTCGGGCTGGTCATCACGACCGCGAGCCTCGGCGCGCTCGGCGTCTGGGCACCCGGCCTCGGCGATGTCGCCCAGGCGCTGGCCGTCCTCACCATCACCGCCGCCGTCGGCGGCCTGCGCTTCCTGGCGCTCAGAGGCTTGTTCCGCCTCTCCGCGAATTCAGGCCAGGCTTAGCACGGGCGGAATTGCGTCGGCGGCCAGACGAAGGTGAGTGGTCGCCGGAGCCGGTGCCCGGCGAGATACCCATGTGCTCGCGAGATCAGTTCTTGCGTTCCGCGAGGCGGTCGAGGAGGCGCTTGTGGACCGCGGGTGGGAGCATATCGCTCACGTCACCGCCCAGGGCTGCTACTTCCTTCACGAGGGAACTGGACAGGAAGCTCAGCGAAGGGTTGGTGGCGATGAAGAAAGTGTCGACACCGGCCAGTTTGTGGTTCATCTGCGCCATCTGCAGTTCGTAGCCGAAGTCGCCCGCGTCGCGCAGACCCTTCACGATCGCGCTCACGCCTTCCTTCTTGGCGAAGTCGACCGTGAGGCCCTGCCAGGAGGCGACGCGCACGTTCGGCAGGTGCGACACCGATTCGCGCAGCAGTTCCATGCGCTCCTCGACGGTGAACATCCCCTGTTTCTTGGGGTTCACGTTGACGGTGACGATCACCTCGTCGAACTGTGCGGCCGCGCGGGCGAACACGTCGAGGTGACCGTTGGTGACCGGATCGAAGGAACCGGGGCACAGTGCTGCAGCCATGACTCAGACGCTAGCACCGTATTCGGCGAGCTCGATCCTGGTCTCCCCGTATTTTCGCGCCTTCAGCACCGAATACCCTGCGGGCCAGGTGATTTCGGGTGAACGGATCGAGCGTTCCACCACGACCAGCGCCTCGGGTGCCAGCCAGCCGTGTTCGGCGAGGGCACGCAGGTCGGCGGTGACGTCGTCGGTGCTCACGTCGTAGGGCGGGTCGGAGAACACTACGTCGTACGCCACGGGAGCCGGACGAGCCAGTACCGAGGAGACGCTGCCGAGCCGCAGTTCGGCGCCGGGCAGGTTCAGCTCGGCGATATTGGCGCGCACCACCGCACCCGCTTTGCGATCGGCCTCGATCAACAACGCCTGGGACGCGCCGCGCGAGAGGGCTTCCAGCCCGAGCGCGCCCGATCCGGCGTACAGGTCGAGTACCCGTGCGCCGTCGAGGTCGAGCCGGGCGTCGATGGCGCTGAACAGCGCCTCGCGCACCCGGTCGGAGGTGGGCCGGGTGCCCGCAGGCGGCACCGTGAGGCGCCGCCCGCCGGCCACACCGGCGATGATGCGGGTCATTCCGACTCGCGCGCGGCCAGTTCCACCAGCAGATCCCCACCTTCGACCTGCTGCACCTTGGCGGTGGCGATGCGGCGGACCACACCGGCGCGCGGCGCGGTGATGGCCGCTTCCATCTTCATGGCCTCGATGGTGCCGACGGTGTCGCCTGCGTTGATGGTGTCGCCCTCGGTGACCGCGAGGGTGACCACGCCGGCGAACGGGGCAGCGATGTGGCCGGGGTTGTTCTTGTCGGCCTTCTCGGCGGCAGGCACCTCGGAGGCGACCGACCGGTCGCGCACCGCGATCGGGCGCAGCTGCCCGTTCATGATGCACATGACCGTCCGCATGCCCTTCTCGTCCGGCTCGGAGATGGCTTCCAGGCCGATGAGCAGGGTGACGCCCTTCTCCAGCTGCACCCGGTGCTCCTCGCCGCGGCGCAGACCGTAGAAGAACTGGTTCTCCGACAGGCCGGTGGTGTCGCCGTACTTCTCGCGGTGGGCCAGGAACTCGGCGGTCGGGCCGGGGAACAGCAGCCGGTTGAGGGTGGCGCGCCGTTCTTCGGCGGTGCCGTCGAGCCCGGCCTGATCGGCTGTGGTGAGCGGGGTTTCCGGCTTGGGTTCGCTGCGGCCGGCCAGGGCCTTGCTCCGGAACGGTTCGGGCCAGCCTCCGGCCGGTTCGCCCAGTTCGCCGCGCAGGAAGCCGATCACCGAGTCCGGGATGTCGTAGCGGCCGGGGTCGGCGGCGAAGTCCTCGATGTCCACGCCGGAACCGACCAGGGCGAGGGCCAGGTCGCCGACCACCTTCGACGACGGCGTCACCTTGATGAGGCGGCCAAGCAGCCGGTCGGCCGCCGCGTATTTGGCCTCGACCTCCTCGAACCGGTCACCGAGGCCGAGCGCGATCGCCTGCTGACGCAGGTTCGACAGCTGACCGCCGGGGATCTCGTGGGTGTACACGCGCCCGGTCGGCGCGGGCAGACCCGACTCGAACGGCGCGTACACCTTGCGCAGCGCCTCCCAGTACGGCTCGAGATCGCACACGTTCTGCAGGTTCAGGCCGGTATCGCGCTCGGTGTGCGCGGCCGCGGCGACGATCGCCGACAGCGCGGGCTGCGACGTGGTGCCCGCCATCGCGGCGCTCGCGCCGTCGACGGCGTCGGCGCCGGCCTGCCAGGCGGCGAGGTAGGTGGCGAGCTGACCGCCGGGAGTGTCGTGGGTGTGCACGTGCACCGGCAGGTCGAAGTTGCTGCGCAGCGCGGTGACCAGCTTCGCGGCCGCCGGTGCGCGCAGCAGACCGGCCATGTCCTTGATGGCCAGGACGTGGGCACCCGCATCGACGATCTGCTCGGCCAGCTTCAGGTAGTAGTCGAGGGTGTAGAGCTGCTCATCGGGGTTCAGCAGGTCGCCGGTGTAGGACATGGCGACCTCGGCGATCGAGGTGCCGGTCTCGCGGACCGCGTCGATGGCCGGGCGCATCTGGTCGACATTGTTGAGCGCGTCGAAGATGCGGAAGATGTCGATGCCGGTGGTGGCGGCCTCGGACACGAACGCCCGCGTCACCTGCTCCGGGTACGGCGTGTAGCCGACGGTGTTGCGGCCACGCAGCAGCATCTGCAGACAGATGTTCGGCACCGCCTCGCGCAGCGCGGCGAGGCGCTCCCACGGGTCCTCGTGCAGGAAGCGAAGCGCCACATCGTAAGTCGCGCCGCCCCATGCCTCGATCGACAGCAGCTCGGGAGTGAGCCGGGCGACGTGGCCCGCCACACCGAGCAGGCCGTTGGTGCGCACCCGGGTGGCGAGCAGCGACTGATGTGCGTCGCGGAAGGTGGTGTCGGTGACACCGACGGCCTTCTGGTCGCGCAGAGCCTTCGCGAAACCTTCCGGTCCGAGGGCGAGCAGACGCTGGCGCGAACCGTCCGGCGGCGGCACCGTCAGGTCGACGGCGGGGAGCTTGTCGTACGGGTACACCGTGGTCGGGCGGTCACCGTTGGGCTTGTTGACGGTGACATCGGCCAGATAGGTCAGGATCTTGGTGCCACGGTCGGCCGAGCCGCGCGAGGTGAGCAGCTCCGGTCGCTCGTCGATGAACGAGGTGGTCACCCGGCCCGCCTGGAAATCGGGGTCGTCGAGCACCGACAGCAGGAACGGGATATTGGTCGTCACGCCACGGATGCGGAACTCGGCCAGCGCGCGGCGGGCACGCGCGGCGGCGGCGGGCAGGTCGCGGCCGCGGCAGGTGAGCTTGACCAGCATGGAGTCGAAGTAGGCGCCGATCTCCGCGCCCAGGTTCGCGCCACCGTCGAGACGGATGCCCGCGCCGCCGGGCGTGCGGTAGGCGGTGATGCGGCCGGTGTCGGGACGGAAACCGTTGGCCGGGTCTTCGGTGGTGATGCGGCACTGCAGCGCGGCGCCGCGGATCGCTACCTTGTCCTGGCTCAGGCCCAGGTCGGCGAGGGTTTCCCCGGCGGCGATGCGCAACTGCGACTGCACCAGGTCGACATCGGTGATCTCCTCGGTCACCGTGTGCTCCACCTGGATACGCGGGTTCATCTCGATGAACACGTGGTTGCCGCGCTCGTCGAGCAGGAACTCGACCGTGCCCGCGTTGCTGTACCCGATCTGGCGGGCGAAGGCGACGGCGTCGGCGCAGATCCGCTCGCGCAGCGCCGGGTCGAGGTTGGGGGCGGGCGCGAGCTCGATGACCTTCTGGTGGCGGCGCTGCAGTGAACAGTCGCGCTCGAACAGGTGCATCACATTGCCGTGCTGGTCGGCCAGGATCTGCACCTCGATGTGGCGCGGGTTCACCACCGCCTGCTCGAGGAACACCGTCGGGTCGCCGAAGGCCGACTCGGCCTCACGTGAGGCGGCCTCGATCGACTCGCGCAGCTGCTCCGGCGCGGCGACCCGGCGCATACCGCGCCCACCACCACCGGCCACGGCCTTGACGAAGATCGGGTACTCGAGCTGCTCGGATGCAGCGAGCAGCTCGTCGATGTCGGCACTCGGTTCGCTCGACTTCAGCACCGGCAGACCGGCGGCCCGCGCGGCCTCGATCGCGGTCGCCTTGTTGCCCGCCATTTCCAGCACCTGCGCCGACGGGCCGATGAAGGTGATGCCCTCGCGTGCGCAGGCCGCGGCGAGGTCGGGGTTCTCCGACAGGAAGCCGTAGCCGGGGTAGATGGCGTCGGCGCCCGCGCTCTTGGCCGCGTCGATGATCGCCTCGATCGAGAGGTACGCCCGGACCGGGTGCCCCTCCTCGCCGATCTGATACGACTCGGCCGCCTTCAGCCGGTGGACGGAATTGCGGTCCTCGTGCGGAAAGACCGCGACCGTTCCGATGCCGAGTTCGTAGGCCGCGCGGAAGGCACGGATAGCGATCTCGCCGCGATTGGCGACCAAGACTTTCGAGAACATTGGACCACGGTACCCGGCCGCACCGACCCGTCCGGCACGCAAGGTGGGTTCGCAGCATTCTTCACCGCCGCCCCCGCCCACCTGCGAACCGGCGGTTACGCGGCCGTCACATCTCACCGCCGCGCGCCGCCTCCGGTGCGATCGGCGCCCACGATCGCTTCGCATGTTACGCACGAGTAATCCGCGGCAGAATCCCTTGCGGGACTGCACTTCTCCTAGGGCATTCCCCACTTTCAGCGAACATTGCGAACCAGCGGCGCTAGGATCCTGGCGTGCGGAAGATGTACGCGGGGGCCAGACTTCGACGGCTACGCGAAGAACGACGGATGACCCAGGCCGCGCTGGCCAAATCGCTCGATCTCTCGCCGAGTTACCTCAACCAGCTCGAACGCGATCAGCGTCCGCTCACCATTCCCGTTCTGCTGAAATTGAATTCGACCTTCGACCTGGACGTGCAGTTCTTCGCCGCCGATTCCGACGCGCGGCTGGTCTCGGACCTGCACGAGGTGCTCGTCGAGGCGGCGGGCGGTGGCGACACCGCACCGATCACCGAGGTGGAGGAGCTGGCCACCCGGTTGCCGGAGGTGGCGCGGATCGTCATCGCCATGCACCGGCGGCTGCGTGCGGCCACCGATCAGCTCGATCTGCTCTCCTCCCGCGTCGACACCCCGACCGGCGCACCGGGCACACCGCTGCCCTACGAGGACGTCCGGGATTTCTTCTACGACCACCGCAATCACATCGCCACCCTCGATCACGCCGCCGAGCAGCTGTTCGAGGAATCGGGGCTGAGCATCGGTTCGCTGGACCGGCAGCTGGCGCGGATCGCCGAGGAACGCGCGGGCGTCACCGTGCTCGTGCGGGGCGACGGCGCTGACCCGTCCATCCCCAAACGCCACTACGACCCGGACACCCGCACGCTCACCCTGGCCCGGCGGCTGCGGCCCGGGCAGCGCGCGTTCCAGATCGCGTCCACTCTCGGCCTGCTGCTCTACGGCCGCGAGATCGACAATGTGCTCGCCGAATCCCGGGCACTGGTCGGGGAGTCGCGCACGCTGGCGCGGGTGGGGCTGGCCAACTACTTCGCCGGGGCGCTGATCCTGCCCTACGGGCGGTTCCTGCGGTCGGCCGAGGAACTGCGCTACGACGTCGACCTGCTCGGGTTGCGGTTCGAAGTCGGGTTCGAAACGGTCTGCCACCGGCTGGCGACGCTGCAACGACAGGGTCAGCGTGGGGTGCCGTTCTTCCTGGTACGCACCGACCGTGCGGGGAACATCTCGAAACGTCAGTCGGCCACGGCTTTTCACTTCTCCCGCGTCGGCGGCAACTGCCCGCTGTGGGTCACCCACGAAGCCTTCGCCCACCCGGGACGCATCCTCACCCAGGTCGCGGAGATGCCCGACGGGCGCCGCTACCTGTGGATCGCGCGCACCACACCCGCCACGGCACAGGGATACGGCACTGCGGCGAAGAACTTCGTCGTCGCGCTCGGGTGCGATATCGAGTACGCCGACCGGCTGGTGTACTCGCAGGGGATGCAGGTGGACGACCCGAATATCGCCGTGCCGATCGGGGCCGGGTGCAAGGTGTGCGAACGACCCGCCTGCCCACAGCGGGCATTCCCGCAGATCGGACGACCGCTGGCAGTCGCCGAGCACACGGCGACCGACCTGCCGTACCCGCGTCTACCGCGGTGAACCCTGGGCGGGCGCGCCGGGCGAACCGCGTGGTCCTCTCGGAACTCCTAAGACTTGGCTAGGTACTCGAGTCGTTCGCCGTCGACAGCGGCGTTCATCATGCCCGCCAGGCCGGGGTGTTTCTCCAGGCCTGGGTCTTCGGCGACGATCCGGCGGGCCAGGTCCTGGGCGGCGGTGATGACCTCGAGGTCGTCGAGCAGGGAGAGCAGGCGCAGCGAGCGCGCGGTGCCGGACTGGGCCGAGCCGAGTACGTCGCCCTCGCGGCGCTGACGCAGGTCCAGTACCGACAGTTCGAAGCCGTCGGTGGTGGCGGCAACAGCTTCCAGCCGGGCCATGGCGGTGCCGCCGGGTGCGGCATCGGTGACCAGCAGGCACAGGCCGGGGTGTTTGCCGCGGCCGATGCGCCCGCGTAGCTGGTGCAGCTGGCTCACGCCGAACCGGTCGGCGTCGACGATCACCATCACGGTGGCGTTCGGCACGTCGACACCGACCTCGACCACGGTGGTGCACACCAGCACGTCGATCGCGCCGTCGTTGAACTGGCGCATCACGTGGTCTTTCTCGTCGGACGGCAACCGCCCGTGCAGCAGGCCCACGCGCACACCCGCGAGCGGTCCGGTACTCAGCGTCTCGTACATGTCGACCGCGGCCTGGGTCGTGGGGCCTTCCTTCTCCTCGGCCTTCTTGCCCTTGGCCGGTGGCGCGTCCGGATCCTCGCCGATGCGCGAGCACACCACATAGGCCTGCCTGCCCTGGCCGACCTCTTCCACGATCCGTTCCCATGCCCGCTCCACCCAGGCAGGATGCAGTTTGCGCGCAACGACTTTCGACGTGATCGGCGAACGCCCCTTGGGTAACTGGGTGAGCGTGGAGGTTTCCAGATCACCCAGGGTCGTCATCGCGATCGTGCGCGGAATGGGGGTGGCGGTCATGACCAGCAGATGCGGACTCACGCCGCCTTTCGCTTTGGCGCGCAGCGCATCTCGCTGTTCCACGCCGAAACGGTGCTGTTCGTCGACCACCACGAGACCGAGGTCGAAGAACTCGACCGCGTCTTGGATGAGGGCATGGGTGCCGATGACGAGGCCCGCCTCGCCGGTCACCGCGTCGAGCAGCGCGGACTTCTTCGCCGCCGCCGACATGGAGCCGGTGAGCAACACCACCTTGGTCGAATTCTCGGCGGCGCCGAGTTCGCCCGCGGTGCCCAGATCGCCGAGCATCGCGCGCAGCGACCGGTAGTGCTGTGCGGCAAGCACTTCCGTCGGGGCGAGCAGCGCGCACTGGCGACCGGCGTCCACCGCCTGGAGCATGGCGTGCAGGGCGACGATCGTCTTACCCGAACCCACCTCGCCCTGCAGCAGGCGGTGCATGGGGCGGGTGCGCGACATGTCGTCGGAGATCTCGTCGATCACCTGCCGCTGCCCTTCGGTGAGTTCGAAGGGCAGCCGCTGGTCGAAGTCGGCGGCGATGCCGTCGGTGCGTGGCGGGCAGGCGGGGGCGGTGCGGCCCTCCACCTCGTGACGGCGTTCGGCCAGCACCAGTTGCAGGGCGAGGGCCTCGTCGAAACGTAAACGGTCCCTTGCCCGCTCGATATCGAGCTTGTGTTCGGGCAGGTGGATCAGGCGAAGCGCGTCCGACACCTCGAGCAGGTTGCGTTCCTCGCGCAGGTCCACCGGGAGCGGGTCGTCGATCGGGTCGAGCTGGTCGAGGACCTGGCGGATACAGGCGAGCAGATCCCAGCTCTGCACCTTCGCCGTCGCCGGATACACCGGGACGAACTCCCGCTCGAAGAACGAAGCGTCCACTCCCCCGGCACCTTTGGCGCTCTGGGCGAGCCCGCGCAACGCACCGCTGCCGCGCACCGAGGTGAGCTGCTCCACGCCCGCCTCGGCTTTGTCGGGCAGGATCAGATAGTCGGGGTGCGAGAGGTTCCAGCGGTCGGGGCGCCACCAGTGCACGGTGCCCGACATCATTGCCCGCACACCGTCTTTCACCAGGTAGCGGACCTTGTCACCGTTGAAGAAGGTGGCCTCGATGGGACGGGCGGCGCCGGTGTCGAGTTGCACCTTCAGCAGCGAGCCGCGGCGGTTCTTCATCGGCCGCAGTTCGGTTTTGGTGATCCGGCCGATGACGGTGATGTGGGCGCCCTCTTCCGGTTCCTCCTCCGTCAGCGGCTGCCCCTGGGTGGCGTAGCGCGCCGGGTAGTGGCGCAGCAGGTCTTCGACGGTGGTCATGTCGAAGGCCTCGGCCAGGCGGTCGGCGGCCTTCACGCCGAGTACGTGGTCGAGCCGGTCGCTCAGTGTCGTCATCGTCTACTCGACCCCAATCTGCACCAGATCCGCTTGCTGCCCACCGGAATACACCACCACATCCACGCCGGGGAATCCGGCGCGCACATGATCGGCGAGAATCTGCCCCAGTTCGTGCCCGGCGCCCGCGCCCATCAGCAAGGTCACCAATTCCCCACCGAGACCGAGCATCCGGTCGAGCAGGATGCGTCCCGCGCCGACCACGTCCGGGTCGATCACCACCACATCATCGCCGACCAGACCCAAACCGTCACCGGGAGAACAGGTCCCGACCATCGTCAGCGCGCGCACCCGGGCGGCTCGCAGCGCACCCCACCGGGTGGTCGCCGCCGCCTCGGACATGGCGAAGGCGTCGTCGACGGCGATCCGCCCCCGATCGTGGACCGCGAGCGCGGCGAGCCCCTGCACCATCGAGGCGCTCGGCAACAACAGCACGTCGCGCGAACCGTCACGTGCGGCGACACCGACGGCGACCAGTTCCTGCGCGGGCAGCGCACCGTTGGGCAGCACAAGCACCTCGCGGTGCGGCATCGCCCGGATCGTCCGCAGGAGGATGTCGGCGTCGAAGGCCTCGTCCTCCCGCAACACCACCGCACCCGCGTCCTCGAAAAGCTCCGCCGCATCAGCACCGGCCACGACGGCGACGACCCCTCGGTCAGCGAGCCCATCGGTGGAAAGGGTGGTTCGCCCCACGGAGCTCGCGTCGACCGGAGCCGACTCCGTATGGTCGCCGACGCCGTTGTGCGCTGTGACGGCGAAACTTTCGACCCGGATGGCACTCAACGCCCCGACCGCAAGCCCGGCTTCGATCGCCGCACCCGCGTCACGGCAGTGCACATGTGCCGACCAGGTGCTATCCCCGTCACCGACCACAACGACGGAATCGCCGAGCACCGCCAACCGCTCCCGCAACACCCCCGCGCCGGCGTCGTCGGTGCCGGAGATCACATACATGACCTCGAAATGCGGGTCTGCGCCGCGCCCCCGGTCCTCGTCCCCTCG
This sequence comes from Nocardia rosealba, assembly GCF_020216065.1. Lineage (GTDB taxonomy): Bacteria > Actinomycetota > Actinomycetes > Mycobacteriales > Mycobacteriaceae > Nocardia > Nocardia rosealba. Next base: position 1,446,986 of record NZ_JAIWNA010000001.1, on the reverse strand, counting down.
TAGACCGTCGCGTTCTCCGCGCACCCCGTCGCGGCCAGAAAACGACTCGTCCAGGTCGCCGCCCGGCCCGCCCTCAACCCCGCACGCCTCGCCATCCCGGCGTCTCGGCACTTCGCCATCCCGGCGCCCCGGCCCCTCGCCATTCCAGCGTGCCGGCCCCTCGCCATTCCAGCGCCCCGGCGCCTCGTCGTGGTCACCGCACGTCCCGGCGTGTTCGCCGAACCCACGACCACCGAGCGCCGCACCGCGATCACACCGGGCATCGGCCCCACCCGCATGCGCGCCGACCGACCTGGGCAGCTGCCCCTCACCACGTCCGCGCTCGGAACTACTGATCGACTGCCTGTGCCGACGCTCCGCACCCGTTGCCGGTGTCGCGCCGCCACTTCGCTCACGGGCGTAGGTGTGGCGTTCGGGAGCCACACCACACACCTCGGCGACAAGGCAATCAAGCAGTACCAGCAGACCGCGCGCACCGGCGTCGACCACGCCCGCAGCCCGCAGCACACCCAGTTGGGCGGGCGTCTCGTTCAGCGCACGTGCGGCACCATCGGCCGCTGCCTTCGCCACACTCTCCAGCGAGGAGTCGCCGGACTCGGCGGCAGCGACGGCGGCCCGGTCGAGCACCGTCAGAATCGTCCCCTCCACCGGCGCACTCAACCCCTGCCGCACCAGCACCGCCGCCCGCCGCAACGCCACCCGCAACCGCTCCCCGGTCAACGGCCCGGACACCACCGCCTCGGCGATCCCCCGCAATACCTGCGAAAGAATGATCCCGGAATTGCCCCGCGCCCCGGCCGTGGCGCCACGGGCCAGCGCCTTCGCCACCTCCCCGGCCCGACCATCGCCCAGCGCGCCGCCGCCCGCGATCTCCGATCGCTCCCCGGGAACCGACGCCTGCACCCCACGATCACCTGGCACCGCATCCGCCGACTGCGCGCCGGTCGAAGCCTGCACACCCGGCGAAGAGCCAGCCGACATGGCCTCAGCCGCCCCACCCGAAACCGCTCCACCCAGTGGCGCGACGGCTACCGAGTCGTTTGCATAACGCGTCTTCCCCAGCTCGGGCTGCACGCGCGACCACTCCTGCGCACCGTCGTCGGCCTCGGCGGCAGCGAGGGCGGCCCGCATCGTGGCCAGGAGGTTGGTTCCGGTGTCGGAATCGGCGATGGGGAAGACGTTGAGGGCGTCGATCTCGGATCGGCGGGACTCGAGGCCCGCGCGGCAGGACCTGGCCCATGACAGCAGCGCGGCGCCGTCGAGCGCCTCGAGCACCTGCGTCACCGTCACCTCGTTCCCCGTCGGCCGTGCTCGACCGCCGAGCATCGCAGCCAGGTTAGCGCCAGCGACCGACAGCAGTACCCTGACCACGGGCGCACCACGTGTCCGCGTCGTCGAGCAGGACACCCGGTTTGGAAGTTCCCGGCCGGGCCCGCTACGCTTGCAGGGTTGCCTCGTGCGGCCTCGACAGGTCTGCGCTGGCCGATGCAAGTCGGCAAGGCATTTGACGACATCAGTTTCCGGTTCAGCGGCACACGTGCGCGCTGACCGCTTATGACATGAAGGAGCTCGCGACATGGCTGCCGTTTGCGACGTCTGCGCCAAGGGCCCCGGTTTCGGGAAGTCGGTCTCGCACTCGCACCGGCGCACCAACCGTCGCTGGAACCCGAACATCCAGACCGTGCGTGCGCAGGTTGCCCCTGGCAACACCCGCCGGATGAACGTGTGCACCTCCTGCCTCAAGGCGGGCAAGGTCGTCCGCGGCTGATTTCCGGCCCGTACATTCTGCCGACAGTGCCCCGGCACCCTTCATGGGTTGTCCGGGGTTTTGTCGTCGAACGGGTGATTCGTGGTTGAGTGGCGGATCGGCCCGGCGAGCGCCGCGCACATTACCGCGCTCGCGGCCTGCCACATCGCCAGCTGGCGGGAGGCCTACGACTCGCTGGTCCCCGCCCACCTGCTCGCCGCGTTCGATCTCGACAGCTCGGCGATCACCTGGGAACGCCGCCGCACCGACGGTCGTTATCGGCTGCTCGTCGCCTGTCACGGCGACGACCTGATCGGCTTCGCCGCCGCGTCACGGCAGCCGACCGGCAGCGAGCTGGAAGCGCTGTATGTGCGCGCCGCCTGGCACGGCACCGGCGTCGCCGACGACCTGCTCGCGGCCGCCGTCCCCCCACGCGCCCTGCAGTCTGTGGGTGCTCGGCAACTATCCGCGCGCGCACGCCTTCTACCGCAGGCACGGTTTTGCCGATACGGGTCTGCGCCGCACCGACCCGTTCACGCTGCTGCCCGAACAACACTGGCGGCGCGCCCCTAGCTAATGTGACGGGCATGAGTAGCGAACCGGTCGTCGTCGACGGCGTACTGCACCTGACCATCGCGACCGCGGCCGCGGGCACCTCGCTCGATTTCGACCTGATCAACGCGGGCACCGCCGCCCTGCGTTCGCTCGGCGACGACGTGGGCGCGATCCTGATCACCGGTGCGGGCGCGAACTTCTGCGCCGGCGGCAATGTCCGTCACTTCGCCGGTGCCGACGACCGAGGCGCCTTCCTGCACGAGCTGGCCACCCAGCTGCACGACTTCGTGCGCGCCCTGGCCGCCGCCCCCGTCCCGGTCGTCGCGGCGGTGCACGGCTGGGCGGCCGGTGCGGGCATGAGCCTGGTATGCGCGGCCGACATCGCCATCGGCGGTCCGTCGACCCAGATGCGTCCCGCCTACCCCGGCATCGGCTTCACCCCCGACGGCGGGATGTCGTGGTCGCTGCCGCGCATCGTCGGCGTCAGCCGGGCCCGCGAAATCCTGTTGACCGATGCCGTGATCGGCGCCGAACAGGCCGAACGACTCGGGCTGCTCAGCCGGATCGTCCCCGACGACGAGATCCGCACCGAGGCCCTGCGCGTGGCCACCGACTTCACCACCGGTCCCCGCGCCGCCTACACGGCCATGAAAAAGCTGCTGGCCCAGTCGCCGTCGGCAACATTGGACCAGCAGCTCGACGCGGAACGCGACAGCATCGCCGCCGCCGCGAACAGCAGCACCGGGCGCGAAGGCGTGGACGCCTTCGTCGCCAAGCGCAAGCCCGACTACACGAACCTCGCCTGACCGGCGCTCACGCCGGAACTCCGCCACCACGGATTTTCGGCCGCCTCGGATCCGAGGGGCGAGACGTAACGGCGAAGCCGAAGTATCGCCCCTCGGATTCGAGGCCCTCAGGGCCGAAAATCCCGCGGCGCCAGCCGCTTTAACACACAGCGCCCAGGGCGCTGAAAGTGTTCTGCAGGATGCAGGTGACCTTGGCGTTGACGCCGGAGGAGATGGTCGAGGTGCCGGTGGAGGTCCATTCCTCGCCGACGGGGCTGGTCGCGACCGGGGTCGCCTGCTCGTTGTAGGGCTCGAGCTGCAGGCCCGCGGCCGAGGCCGAGCCCGCGCCCGCGGTGATGGCGGCGGCGACGGCGGCGGTCGCGAATGCGGCGCGAACGGTTGTGGTGTGCATCCGGTTGTGCTCCTTCATCATTTTCTTCTCGTGCGGGCGGCACCCCGGGTCAGGGCAACCGCCAGTCGACAGGATCGGCGCCGAGTTCGTCGAGCAGTTCGTTGACCCGGGAGAAGGGTCGCGACCCGAAGAACCCGCGCGAGGCGGACAGCGGCGAGGGGTGTGCCGATTCGATGTAGGGGATCTCGGCGGCGACCAGGGTCGGCTTCAGCGAGCCCGCGTCCCGGCCCCACAGCACGGCGACGAGCGGTTCGTCGCGGTCGACGAGCGCGCGAATCGCCTGCTCGGTCACCGCTTCCCAGCCCTTGCCGCGATGCGAGGCCGGGCTGCCGGGGGTGACGGTGAGCACCCGGTTCAGCAGCAGCACACCCTGATCCGACCACGGGCTCAGGTCGCCGCACTTGGGCGTATCGAAGCCGAGGTCCTTGGTGTACTCGGCGAAGATGTTGGACAGACTACGCGGGATCGGCGAAACATCCGGCGCGACAGAGAAACTCAGTCCCATCGCGTGGCCGGGAGTCGGGTAGGGATCCTGGCCGACGATCAGCACACGCACCGCGTCGAACGGGCGCCGGAACGCGCGGAGCACGTTCTCCCCGGCGGGTAGATATCCGCGTCCGGCGGCGTTCTCCGCGCGCAGGAACTCACCCATCTCGCTGATGCGGTCGGCAACCGGTTCCAGGGCCCGGGCCCAGCCCGGGTCGATGATCTCCGACAGTGGTTTGGCACCCATGACCGCACAACCTATCGTTCGCCGGGCGCGGCCGTGGCGCCTGCCCCACGGAACGATTCCCACCCGGTGGCACCGGCGGGCCGCGCACCGTCGACGGTGACGCCGCTGCCTGCGGTAACGACCCCGATGGGCCGCCAGCCCGGCGGCAGCGCGGTCGCGGGCGACCAGGTGCCGACGAAGGCGTGGTCCTCTCCCCCGGCCAGAATCCATTGCCCCGCATCGGCTTCGAGCCGGGCGGCGACCACGTCGAGTTCGGGGTCGGTGAGGGCGGCGGCGTGCACGTCGATCGCGACGCCGGAGGCGGCGGCGAGGTGGCCGAGGTCGGCGAGCAGACCGTCGGAGACATCGGTGAGGGCGTTGGGGATGTGGACGCCGAACACGTCGATCACCTCGGCATAGGGCGGCTGCGGAACCCGGTGTGCCGTAAGCGCGTGCGCGAAGGCAGGATCGGAAACATCTGCCCCGCTGGACAATACGGCCAGCCCTCCGGCCGACCAGCCGAGTTCGCCTGCGACAGCGACGATATCGCCCTCGACCGCACCGGAACGGGTGAGCGCACCCTGCCCACCGAGGTCACCGAACGCGGTCACCGAGATCACCAACTGTTCGCTGTGCACCAGGTCGCCGCCCGCGATGGAACCGCCGGCACGCACGGCCTCGGCCCACATGCCGTCGGCGATGCCCTCGACGACCCGTACCGGAGTGTCGGCGGGACATCCGAGCGCGACGACGAAGCCGGTGGGCCGCGCCCCCATCGCCACCACGTCGGCGGCGTTCTGCGCGATCGCCTTGCGCCCGATCTCGGCCGGCGTCGACCAGTCGAGCCGGAAGTGCCTGCCCTCCACGAGCATGTCGGTGCTCACCACGAACCGGCCGTCGGGCGCGGCGAGCAGCGCGGCGTCGTCGCCCGGACCGAGCAGCACGTGCGCGGCCTGCTCGCGACCGGCGTTGATCCGGTCGATCAAGGCGAATTCACCCAGCTCACGCACCGTCTGCGAACGGCTGTCCTCGCTGATGACCGACTCCTTCCCGCTGTGCTCCCGACCGACGAAATCGCCACGACGGTACCCTTTCGGAGGCGATCGGGCACCACCGACGGTGCGCGGCGCAGGCGACGAGGAAAGGACCACGCGGCTATGGCGGAATCGTCGGACCCGACAGCGGACGATCGCGACGAGGCGACCGGGCCCGAGGACACTGCCGAACCGTCAGCCCTCCGCAAGGACTCTCCAGGAGCGGAATCGGCCGACGACGAGAGCCCCGACGACAAACCGGCCACCGACAGCCAGTACTCCCCCGCGCTCATCGCCACCGCCGTGGCGCTGCCCATCGTGTTGATCGTCGGCGTCCTCGTGGCCGCTTTCCTGATCCTGCGCGCCCCCGTCGAACGCGAACCGCTCCCGCTGGGACCGGTCCCCGCGCCCGCCGCCGACGGCCCCGCCTGCGCGGCCCTGCTGCCTGCCCTGCCCGCCGACCTGGGCGACTACACCAAATCGACCCTCGCCGAACCTGCCCCGCCCGCCACCCGCGCCTGGCAGCTGCCCGAGGGCGGGGAGCCGATCGTGCTGCGCTGCGGCCTGGACCGGCCGCTCGAATTCAACCGTGCCTCACCGCTGCAAGAGGTCAACGGGGTGAAGTGGTTCCAGGTTCGCGACGAGACGGCCAAGACGGGCACGTGGTTCGCCGTCGATCGCGAAACCTACATCGCCCTGACAGTGCCCGACGGGTCGGGCACCGCCGCTGTGCAAACGGTCTCCGACACGATCACCGCGAACCTCCCCGCCCAACCGATCAACCCTGGCGAGCTGTAATTTTGGCGGCTGGCGCCGCGGGTGTCGGCGCTAAGCGCCGCCACCGGTTTTGGTTTTCGGCGCGATGGGAGTCGGTGGCGCGGGTCAGCGCAGGCCGGTGCCTCGGGCTACGGCGGTTTCGATGAGGGTGGACACCAACGTCGGGTAGTCGATGCCGGTCGCTTCCCACATGCGGGGGTATTGGGAGATGGGGGTGAAGCCGGGCATGGTGTTGATCTCGTTGATGACCGGGCCGTCGGCGGTGAGGAAGAAGTCGACTCGGGCCAGGCCCTGGCAGTCCAGGGCGCGGAAGGCACGCACCGACAGGGCGCGGATCTCGTCGGCGACGGCGTCGTCGAGCTTGGCGGGTACGTCGAATTCACACACGTCGTCGAGGTATTTGGTGGCGAAGTCGTAGAACTCGGGGGCTGCGGCGTCGGCATCGGGCATGCGGATCTCGGAGACGACGCTGCCGCGCACGTCACCGTCGGCGAATTCGAGGACACCGCATTCGACTTCGCGGCCCACGATGCCCGCCTCGACGATCACCTTGGGGTCGTGGGCGCGGGCGGTGGCGACGGCGTCGTCGAGGGCCGACCAGTCGGTGATCTTGGTGATGCCGATGGACGAACCGCCGCGCGCGGGTTTCACGAAGGCGGGCAGGCCGATGCGGTCGCGTTCCTCGGCGGTCAGGGTCTGGGTGCCGGGACGCAGCACCACCTGCACACCGACCGGAAGCGATTCGGCGGCCAGCAGTTTCTTGGTGAATTCCTTGTCCATCCCGGCCGCGCTGGCCAGCACACCGGCACCCACATAGGGCACCCCGGCCAGCTCGAGCATGCCCTGCAGTGTGCCGTCCTCGCCGAACGGGCCGTGCAGGATGGGGAAGACCACATCGACGGTGCCGAGCGTGGCGGTCGGATCGTCCAGGGCGACGAGCGCGCCGGAACGGCCGGGGTCGGCGGCCAGGGTGAGCGCGGTGCCCGTGGCATCGACGGCGGGCAGTTCGCCGTGGCTGAGCGTGAGTTCGCCGATCCCCTCGGCAAGCACCCAGCTGCCGGTGGTGGTGATCCCGATGGGCACCACCTCGTAGCGTCGCGGATCGAGGTTGCGCAGGACGCTGCTCGCCGACACACACGAGACGGCGTGCTCGCTGCTGCGCCCGCCGAACACCACAGCTACCCTGATCCGTTCCGTCATGAACGTCACCGTAGTAGGTTCGCGCCGCCGCGGCGGCATCGGCCTTATTCGGGTTTCATGCGCCTGCCGAGCAGGCTGCCGACGGCCTCGTTCACCGAAAGCCCCTCGTGGCACACCTTGTGCACCGCGTCGGTCAACGGCATCTCCACCTGGTGTTCGGCCGCGAGTGCCCGCACCGATGTGCACGACTTCACACCTTCGGCGACCTGACCGTTGGTCGCCTCCTGCGCGGCCTGCATCGACCCGCCCTGTCCGAGCACATACCCGAAGGACCGGTTGCGCGACAGCGGCGAGGTGCAGGTGGCGACGAGGTCGCCCACGCCGGCGAGTCCGGCCAGCGTCACCGGTTGCGCGCCGAGCGCCACCCCGAGCCGCATCACCTCGGCCAGCCCGCGGGTGATGAGACTGGCCACGGAGTTGTCACCGAGGCCCATGCCCGAGGCGATACCGCAGGCCAGGGCGATGACGTTCTTACACGCGCCGCCGATCTCGCAACCCACCACATCGGTATTGGTGTAGGGCCGGAAATAGCCGGTGGCACAGGCATGTTGGGCCTGCTGTGCGCGTTCGGTGTCGGTGCAGGCGATCACGGTGGCCGCGGGCTGACGTTCGACGATCTCGTGGGCGAGATTGGGCCCCGAGAGCACCGCGATGCGGCCCTGTTCGGCGCCGGTCACCTCCGCGATCACCTGGCTCATCCGCAGCAGCGTTCCGGTCTCGATGCCCTTGGCCAGGCTCATCAGCGTGGCGTCGGCGCCGATGTCGTCCTTCCAGTGGCCGAGATTGGCCCGCAGCGACTGCGACGGCACCGCGAGCACCACCAGATCCGCGCCGTCGAGCGCGATCCGGTGATCGTGGGTGGCCCGGACGGGCGGCAACTGCACGCCCGGCAGGTAGAACGGATTCTGATGCTCGGTGTCGAGCGCGCGAGCCACTTCTTCGCGCCTGGCCCAGATCGTCACCTCGGTACCCGCTTCGGCCAACACCTTCGCGAATGCCGTGCCCCACGACCCAGCACCCATAACCGCAGCCCTCGTCATCAGCCCAATATGCCATGCAAGGATCGAGACCATGCACACCGTGCACGCCGTGATGGCGGTCAAGCACCGAGACCGGGCCAAGAGCCGGTTGTCGGCCGTGCTCAGCGCCGACCAGCGCGCCCGGCTGGTGCTGGCCATGTTCGCCGACACCGTCGAGGCGGCCGCCGCCGTGCCCGCGATCGGTTCGCTGACCGTCGTCACCCCCGACCCCGTCGTCGCCGCCCGTGCACGCGAACTCGGCGCGCACGTTCTGGCCGAGCCACCCGCCGACCACGACCCCCTCAACACCGCTCTCACCGCCGCGGCCGACGACGTACGCCACCGCAGTGGTCCGGTCCGCCTGCTCGCCCTGCAGGCCGACCTGCCTGCCCTGCGCACCGCCGAACTCGTCGACTTTCTCGCCGTCGCGCCCGCCACCCGCGCGGTGGTGATCGATCACACGGGGACCGGCACTTCGGCATTGCTGGCCGGTACCGCACCGGACGCGCTCGCACCACGCTTCGGCCCCGATTCGGCCCGCGCCCACCGCGAATACGGCGCCGTCGTCGTGCCCGGCCACTGGCCGGGCCTGCGCTGCGACGTCGACACACCCGAGGATCTGGACGCCGTGCGCGCGCTCGGGGTCGGCGTCCACACCGCCGACGCGCTGCGGGAGTTCGGAATCACCACCCACCGAGGCGATCCCGTCCGCACGGTGTGCTAGCCGGTCGCCGCACCAGGAGTTCACCCGATGTCATGCTGCGGACCACGCGGTCCGTAGGGGATGATTGACAGCGTGAGCGACACGGAAACCATCAAGTCCCTGCCCCCGATTTCCCCGCCACCTGCGGCCGCCATCGCCTCGGGCGCCGACGGCAGTTCGCAGCGATTGCCACGCGATCGCTACCTCAACCGGGAACTGAGCTGGCTGGACTTCAATGCCCGCGTGCTCGCCCTCGCCGAGGATGCCTCCCTGCCGTTGCTGGAGCGCGCGAAGTTCCTCGCGATCTTCGCCTCCAACCTCGACGAGTTCTACATGGTCCGGGTCGCCGGGCTCAAACGCCGCGCCGAGACCGGGCTCTCGGTGCGTTCCGCCGACGGCCGCTCACCGTCCGAACAGCTCGAGATGATCACGGCTCGCGCACAGGAACTCGCCGAGCGGCACGCGAAGGTCTTCATCGATTCGGTGAACCCGGCGCTGGCAGGCGCGGGCATCGACATCATCGGCTGGTCGGGCCTCGACGAAGCCGAACGGCAACGTCTTTCGAACTATTTCACCGATCAGGTCTTCCCGGTCCTCACACCGCTGGCCGTCGACCCGGCCCACCCGTTCCCCTACATCTCCGGCCTGAGCCTCAATCTCGCCGTGACGGTGAAGGACGCGGGCACCGGCGGCGAGCACTTCGCCCGCGTGAAGGTGCCCGACAATGTCGACCGGTTCGTCCGCGTGCGCCGCACCGGCGCGCCGTCGGCCATCGCGGCCTTCCTGCCGATGGAAGAACTCATCGCCGCCCACCTCGATCTGCTGTTCCCCGGCCTGAACGTGGTGGAGACCCATTCGTTCCGGATCACCCGCAACGCCGATTTCGAGGTCGACGAGGACCGCGACGAGGACCTGCTGCAGGCGATGGAACGCGAACTGGCGCGTCGCCGGTTCGGCAAGCCGGTGCGGCTCGAGGTCTCCGACGACATGACCGAGCACATGCTGGAGTTGCTACTACGTGAGTTAGAGGTCGACCCCGCCGATGTGATCCAGGTGCCCGGCCTGCTCGACCTGTCGTGCCTGTGGCAGGTCTACGGCGTCGACCGGCCCGAACTCAAGGACGCGCCCTACGTACCGGCCACCCCCGCCGCGTTCGGTGAGCGCGAGACCCCGCGCAATGTCTTCAGCGCGCTGCGCGAGGGCGACGTACTGGTGCACCACCCCTACGACTCGTTCTCCACCAGCGTGCAGCGGTTCATCGAACAGGCCGCCGCCGATCCGCAGGTGCTGGCGATCAAGCAGACCCTGTACCGCACCTCCGGTGACTCCCCCATCATCAACGCCCTGATCGAGGCCGCCGAGGCGGGCAAGCAGGTGGTAGCCCTGGTGGAGATCAAGGCACGTTTCGACGAGCAGGCCAACATCAAATGGGCGCGGGCGCTGGAACAGGCGGGCGTGCACGTGGTCTACGGCCTCGTCGGCCTCAAGACCCACTGCAAGACGTGCCTGGTGGTGCGCCGTGAGGGATCGACCATCCGCCGCTACTGCCACATCGGCACCGGCAACTACAACCCCAAGACCGCGCGCCTGTACGAGGACGTCGGGTTGTTCACCGCGGCACCGGAGATCGGCGCCGACCTCACCGACCTGTTCAACTCGCTCACCGGGTACTCCCGCAAGGAGGACTACCGCAACCTGATGGTCGCCCCGCTCGGTGTCCGCGCAGGCATCATCGAACGGATCGACCGTGAGATCGAGCTGGCACGTGAGGGTTTCGACGCTCGTATCCGGCTCAAGGCCAACGCGATCGTCGACGAGCAGATCATCGACGCCCTCTACCGCGCCTCTCAGGCAGGCGTGCCGGTGCAGATCGTGGTGCGCGGCATCTGCGGCCTGCGCGCGGGCGTGCCGGGTCTCAGCGAGAACATCGAGGTGCGCTCGATCCTTGGCCGCTTCCTCGAGCACTCGCGGGTACTGCAGTTCCAGGCCCAGGAACAGACCTGGATCGGCAGCGCCGACATGATGCACCGCAATCTCGACCGCCGGGTGGAGGTGATGGTGCAGGTGAAGGATCCGCGTCTGACCGAGCAGCTCGGTGTGGTCTTCGATTCCGCGCTCGACCCCATGACGCGCTGCTGGGTGCTGCTGCCCGACGGCTCCTGGCAGGCGAGCCCCACCGACGCCGACGCCAACCAGGTGCGCGACCACCAGGAATTCCTCATGCGGTTGCGTCGTCCCGAACAGCCGTGAGCAAGCACGCACAGGAGAAGCCCGAACCGATGCGCGACCCGCGGGTCCGGCCCAATATCCATGCCGCAGGGGCGGTTCTGTGGCGTGCGGGCGCCACCGGACCGGAGATCGCGGTGATCCACCGGCCCAAGTACGGCGACTGGTCACTACCCAAGGGCAAGCTCGATCCCGGCGAGACACCGGTGGTCGCGGCAGTGCGTGAGGTCGGCGAGGAGACCGGCCTGCCGTGCACGCTCGGGCGTTATCTCGGCCGGGTCACCTACCCGATCCCGGGGCATCGCCAGCTCAAGCGGGTGGACTACTGGGCCGCCGAGGCGGCCGAGGGCGAGTTCACCGAGAACTCCGAAGTCGACCAGCTGCGCTGGATTCCGCTCGACGACGTGATGGACGAACTGTCGTACCCGATGGACCGCCAGATCGTGCGCGTCTTCGCCCGTCACCCACCGAAAACGGCCACCGTGCTGCTCGTCCGCCACGCCAAGGCGGGCAAGCGCTCCGAGTTCGACGGTCCGGACGACCAACGCCCGCTCGAGGCCGCCGGACGACTGCAGGCCGCGGCTCTCGTCCCGAATCTGCTGGCGTTCGGAGCATCCCGGATCTATTCGGCCGATCCCCTGCGCTGTATCCAAACCGTTACCCCGTTGGCGGAGCATCTGAACGCCGAAATCAATTGCGAGCCAATGTTTTCCGAGCAAGGTTACGATTCAGCGAAAGATGCGGCGCGGCAACGATTTCTGTCGTTGGTAACAGATCGGGGTGTACCGGTGGTCTGCAGTCAGGGCGGCGTGATTCCCGATCTGACACAGTGGCTGGCGCAGCGCGACGGACTCACCCTGCCGCCCGCTCGTAATCGCAAGGGCAGCGTCTGGGCTTTGTCGTTCATCGGGGACCGATTAGTCGCGGCGAACCATATGGATCGTGCGTTGTCTACGGGAATCGTCACCGGCTGAACAAAAGTTACCCCGCACAGCCGAAACGGCCCCGGAATTCCGGGGCCGTTCTCGGTCCAGTGGTGGGTGATGCGGCTTTACGTGCACATTCCCCGACCTGATCCCGCTGCGGCAGGATCAACGAGCACGACGGGTGGCTGTCTTCTTCGCAGCAGTCTTCTTAGCGGGAGCCTTCTTAGCAGCGGTGGTCTTCTTGGCCGCCGTGGCCTTGGTACCGGTGGTCTTGGCGGCGGTGGCCTTGGTGGCAGTCTTCTTGGCCGGAGCCTTCTTTGCCGCCGTGGTCTTCTTGGCGGCGGTGGCCTTGGCCGCCGTCGTCTTCTTGGCGGCGGGAGCCTTGGTCGCGGCCTTGCGGGCCGTGGTCTTGGCCGGACCCTTCGACGGCGTGGCCTTCTTGGCCGCGGTCTTCTTCGCCGCGGTCTTCTTGGCTGCCGCCTTCTTCGCCGCCACGGGCGCATTCACGCCACGCTTCACGGCAGGGCCGGACGCGGCCAGCTTCTGCTTACCCGCGATCACCGCTTTGAACTGAGCGCCCGGCCGGAAGGCAGGCACCGAAGTCGCCTTCACCTTCACGGTTTCACCGGTACGCGGGTTACGGGCAACCCTGGGAGCACGCTTGCGCTGTTCGAACACACCGAATCCGGTGATGGTGACGCTTTGACCTTTGTGCACGGCACGGACGATGGTGTCGACCACGTTCTCGACAGCCGCAGTAGCCGTGCGCCTGTCCGTACCCAACTTTTCGGTCAGAACGTCGATCAGTTCCGCCTTGTTCATTGAATCCTCCGCAGACTAATGGCCCGTCGTCGGACCGACTAGGTACCACGGTAAACCCAGTTTGAGCAAGAGTCTATGTGCCACGCCAAAATTCATGTGGTTTAGCACACGTCCAGCTACCGCTCCCAGGGAAGCGCCCCTAAGCGCCCCAGCCGATTACGCCGGTGAAATAGGCTCCGGCAGCGTCACGGGTTTCCATGACGGCCTTCCCTTTTCGAACTCGGTGATCGCGTCGCCTTGCCGCAGCGTGAGGCCGATGTCGTCCAAACCCTCCAGCAGACGCCAGCGGGTGTAGTCGTCAATATCGAACGGCAACACGATGGTTCCCGCCGTGACGGTGCGCGCCGACAGGTCGACAACCAATTCGAGGCCGGGTTGTTCCTCGATGAGCTTCCAGAGCATTTCGACATCGTTCTGTGACATCTGCGCGGCCAGCAGACCACCCTTGCCCGCATTCCCACGGAAGATGTCGGCGAAACGCGAGGAGATCACCACTCGAAAGCCGTAGTCCGACAGCGCCCACACCGCGTGCTCACGCGAGGAACCGGTGCCGAAATCCGGCCCGGCCACCAGAACGCTGCCGCTGCGGTACGGCTCGGTGTTGAGAATGAAGTCCGGATCGGTACGCCAACCGGCGAACAGACCGTCCTCGAAACCGGTACGAGTCACGCGCTTCAGGTAAACGGCGGGGATGATCTGATCGGTGTCGACATTGGACCGGCGCAGCGGTACCCCGATGCCTTTGTGAACAGTGAAGGCTTCCATAACGATTCTCCTTCGATCGTGGTGGTTCGGGGCCGCTCAGGCCAGATCGGCGGGCGACGACAGGGTGCCGCGCACCGCCGTGGCGGCGGCGACCAGCGGCGAGACCAGGTGGGTACGCCCGCCCTTGCCCTGTCGGCCTTCGAAATTGCGGTTGGAGGTGGAGGCGCAGCGCTGACCCGGTTCCAGCTGATCCGGATTCATCCCGAGGCACATCGAACAGCCCGCCTGGCGCCATTCCGCGCCGGCCGCGGTGAAAATCTCGCCGAGTCCTTCTTTTTCCGCCTGGGCGCGCACCCGCATCGAGCCGGGTACAACCAGCATTCGCACACCGTCGGCCACACGGCGGCCCTTCAAAACATCGGCGACGGCACGCAGATCCTCGATGCGGCCATTGGTGCAGGAACCGACGAAAACGGTATCCACGCTCACCTCACGCAGCGGCATTCCCGGCGTCAGGTCCATGTAGCGCAAGGCCTTCTCGGCGGACTCGCGCTCGGACTCGTCGGCGATCTGGGCCGGGTCGGGCACGTTCGCGCCGAGCGGCAGGCCCTGACCGGGGTTGGTGCCCCAGGTGACGAACGGGGTCAGCGTGCCGGCGTCGATGTGCACCTCGGCATCGAAAACCGCGTCCTCGTCGGTCTTCAGCGCCTCCCAGGCGGCCACGGCGGCGTCCCAGTCGGCGCCCTGCGGTGCGTGCGGACGGCCCTTCAGGAATTCGTAGGTCACCTCGTCGGGGGCGATCATGCCCGCGCGGGCGCCCGCCTCGATCGACATGTTGCAGATCGTCATCCGCGCTTCCATCGACAGTTTGCGAATGGCCTCGCCGCGATATTCGAGCACATACCCTTGGCCGCCACCGGTGCCGATTTCGGCGATCACGGCCAGGATCAGGTCCTTGCTCGTGACGCCGGGCGCCAATTCGCCGTCGACGGTGATGGCCATCGTCTTGAACGGGCGAAGCGACAGCGTCTGGGTGGCCAGCACGTGCTCCACCTCGCTGGTGCCGATGCCCATGGCCAGCGCGCCGAACGCGCCGTGGGTCGAGGTGTGGCTGTCGCCGCACACCACGGTCATCCCCGGCTGGGTCAGCCCGAGCTGCGGACCGACCACGTGCACGATGCCCTGTTCGGCATCGCCCATGGGGTGCAGGCGCACACCGAACTCGGCGCAGTTGCGGCGCAGCGTCTCCACCTGGATGCGCGAGATCGGGTCGGCGATCGGCTTGTCGATGTCGGCCGTTGGGACGTTGTGGTCCTCGGTGGCGATGGTGAGGTCGGGCCGGCGGACCGGCCGTCCGGCCGCGCGGAGCCCGTCGAAGGCCTGCGGGCTGGTCACCTCGTGCACGAGGTGCAGATCGATGTAGATCAGGTCGGGTTCGCGGGAAGTGCCGTCACCGTTGCCGGGGACGACGACGTGCTGTTCCCACACCTTCTCGGCCAGTGTGCGGGCGCGCTCGGCCATTGCTTGATCACCTTTCGACGGGCATACTTGGTATCTCAACATATGAGAAGTTAGTATCGTTCTATGAGACAGCATAGCGGTATCGGTGTTCTCGACAAAGCCGTGGCGGTGCTCTACGCCGTCGCCGACGAGCCATGCGGTCTCAACGACCTGTGCACCCGAACCGGCCTGCCACGTGCCACCGCGCACCGGCTGGCGGTCGGGCTGGAGACGCATCGGCTGCTGGCACGCGACGCCAACGGCCTGTGGCGGCCGGGGCCCGCGCTCAGTGAGTTGTCGGCGGGGGCCGCCGATCCGCTGGTCGAGGCGGCGGGAGCCATTCTGCCCCGGCTGCGCGAGATCACCGGTGAGAGCGTCCAGCTGTACTGCCGCGACGGCAATGCGCGCGTGTGCGTGGCCGCGCTCGAGCCGCCCGTCGGCCTGCGCGACACGGTGCCCGTCGGCTCGCGGCTACCGCTCACCGCGGGCTCGGCGGCGAAGGTGTTGCTGGCGTGGGCCGACCCGGAGCTACAGCGCACCGTCCTGGCCGACGCCGTGTTCGGCGAGCGGGCGCTGGCCGAGGTCCGCAGGCGGGGGTGGGCGCAGAGCGCGGCAGAACGCGCACAGGGCGTGGCGAGCGTCTCGGCCCCGGTGCGTGACGCCTCGGGCGTACTGGTGGCGGCGGTGTCGGTATCGGGCCCGATCGACCGGATGGGCCGCAGGCCGGGCGCGCGCTGGGCGGCCGATCTGGTGGCGGCGGCGGAGGCGCTGCACAAACGGTTGTGAAATGAAGAAGGCCCCCGGTCGGATTCGACCGGGGGCCTTTCTTGGTAGCCCCGACGGGATTCGAACCCGCGCTACCGCCTTGAGAGGGCGGCGTCCTAGGCCGCTAGACGACGGGGCCAGGACGATTTCACCGAAGTGAAACCTTGCTGGGGTACCAGGACTCGAACCTAGAATGGCTGAACCAGAATCAGCTGTGTTGCCAATTACACCATACCCCAAGGATGGAAACGCTCGGCCCTGCGCTCACCGAGTGGTTGTCGGTGTTGCGAGGCCGTGTTCCGCGGCGATGAGAAGATTACCAAACAGCAGGGGGTAAACTACAAATCGCCTGGTCAGCGGCCACTTTTCGAGCGATTTCCGGCCGCCGGGCGGGTGCGGCGCGTGCCGCACCCGCCTGCCGTACGGCTACTGCGCGGTGGGCTGCCAACCGCGTGCGGCACGCAAGCGGTCGAGCGAGACCTCGCGGCCGAGCAATTCCATCGATTCGTAGAGCGGTGGGCTGATGTGCGAGCCCGTCACCGCGACCCGCACGGGCGCGAAGGCCTTGCGTGGCTTGAGGCCCAGATCGTCGATCAGCGCCTTCTTCAGGGCCTCTTCCAGGGCCGGTGTGGTCCATTCGGCCAGCGGCTCCACCGCGGCGATGGCGGCGTCGAGCACCTGGTCGGCCTCGGCACCGAGGTTCTTCGTGCCCGCGGCCTGGTCGATCGCGAACTCCCCCGGTGCCACGAAAAGGAACTTCAGCAGGTCCCAGGCGTCGCCGAGCACGACGATCCGGGTCTGCACGAGTTCGGCGGCGGCCAGGAACGTCTTCTCGTCGATTTCGGCACCGATATGCCCCTGCGCGGTCAGGAACTCACGCAAACGGTGGCCGAAATCACCGGGCTCGAGCAGACGAATCTGTTCGGCATTGATCGCGTCGGCCTTCTTCTGATCGAAACGAGCCGGATTCGAATTCACGGTGGAAATGTCGAAAGCGGCGACCATTTCCTGCATGGAGAACACGTCGCGGTCCTCGGCGATACTCCAGCCGAGCAGTGCGAGGTAATTCAGCAAACCCTCGGGAACGAATCCCCGATCGCGGTGCAGGAACAGATTCGATTCCGGGTCGCGCTTGGACAGCTTCTTGTTGCCCTGGCCCATCACGAACGGCAGGTGACCGAACTCCGGCGTGAAGTCGGCAACACCGATACGCTGCAGCGCGGCATACAGCGCGAGCTGACGCGGGGTCGACGAGAGCAGGTCTTCACCGCGCAATACATGGGTGATCTTCATGAGCGCGTCGTCGACCGGATTCACCAGTGTGTACAGCGGATCACCATTTCCACGGGTGAGCGCGAAATCGGGAACAGTGCCCGCTTTGAAGGTGGTTTCGCCACGAACAAGATCATTCCAGCCGAGATCGGAGTCGGGCATGCGCAAACGCACCACCGCCGGCCTGCCTTCGGCTTTGTAGGCGGCGATCTGCTCGGGCGTCAGATCGCGATCGAAATTGTCGTAGCCGAGTTTCGGATCACGCCCGGCGGCGCGATGGCGGGCCTCGACCTCCTCGGGTGTGGAGAAGGCCTCATAGGCCTCGCCGGCCTCGAGCAGCTTGCGCACGACGTCGAGATGCTGGTCGCGGCGCAGCGACTGCCGGTACGGCTCGTACGGGCCGCCGACCTCCGGACCCTCGTCCCAGGTGAGCCCGAGCCAGCGCAGCGCGTCGAGCAGCGCGCGGTAGGAATCCTCGGAATCGCGTGCGGCATCGGTGTCTTCGATCCGGAACACGAAGCTGCCGCCGTGATGGCGGGCGAACGCCCAGTTGAACAGCGCCGTGCGGATCAGGCCGACGTGCGGCGTGCCGGTCGGCGACGGGCAGAAACGGACCCGTACTTGTGTCATGACTCTCTTCTCCGCTATCAGCGCTTGGTGGCAACAGGATTGGTGAGGGTGCCGATGCCCTCGACGGTCACCGACACGTTCTGCCCGGCCGCCAGCGGGCCGACGCCTTCCGGTGTGCCGGTGAGGATCACGTCGCCGGGCAGCAGCGTCATCACCGAGCTGATGCATTCGATGATCTTCGGGATGTCGTGCAGGAACAGCGACGTGCGGCTGCGCTGGCGGACTTCGCCGTCCAGCTCGGTGGTGATCTCCAGATCGCTTGGGTCGATGGCGGTTTCGATCCACGGGCCGAGCGGGCAGAACGTGTCGTAGCCCTTGGCCCTCGTCCACTGCCCGTCGTGGCGCTGCTGGTCGCGCGCGGTGACGTCGTTGGCCACGGTGTAGCCGAGGATCACATCGGCGGCCTTGGCGGCGGGCACGTCCTTGCAGGGGCGGCCGATCACCACGGCCAGCTCGCCCTCGAAGTCGACCTGAGAGGAGCTGGGCGGCAGGATGATCGGGGCGTTCGGCCCGACGATCGAGGTGTTCGGCTTGATGAAGATCACCGGATCCTTCGGCGCCTCACCACCCATTTCGGCCGCGTGGGCGGCGTAGTTCTTGCCGATGCAGATCACCTTGCTGGCCAGGATCGGCGCCAGCAGGCGGATGTCGGCCAGCGGCCAGCTCCGCCCGGTGAACGTCGGCGTGCCGAACGGGTGTTCGGCGATCTCCTTGGCGACGGCGTCGCTTCCGTCGCCTTCGATGCTGACGAACGCGACTCCATCGGGACTGGCAACTCGACCTAAGCGCATGCCCGGGAGTCTATCGAGGCGGGCCCACCTGCCCGAACGCGCCCGTGATCGCCTCGCGCGGCCGAACCGGTAGGGCGAGCGAAGTCACATTCGTGTGATTTCGAACCTGCTGCCCGCGTTCGTGATTCGCATTACGCACAGTCGCCGCCGGATGTGATCCGTCAGACACCGACGCCAGGCACCGGAACCCGGGGTCACCGGTGTAGCGTGATCTTCGATGTTCACAAGATGAGACATCGATCTCAAATAATGAGATGCAATCGTGCAATTCGGCGAGGCGAGTATCGTGACGAAGGCGCGGCCGACGGCCGGGGTATCCCAGATCAGCAACGGCAGACGCTGGTCGATGCTCGCTCTCGGTGTGCTCGCGCAGACGTCGAGTGCCACCTTCGTGCACGGCACCCCCTTCCTGTTGCCCGCGCTCACCGATCGCGGTGATTCGCTGGCCGCCGCGGGCGCGCTGGTCGCCCTGCCGACCGTCGGCCTGGTGTGCACGCTGATCGCGTGGGGTTATGTCGTCGACCGCATCGGTGAGCGGATCGTGCTGGTCGCGGGTACCACACTGATGTTCGCCGCCGGCGTCGGCGCCGCCCTGGTCGAGGATCCGATCGCCTTCGGCGTGCTGCTGTTCCTCGGCGGTGTCGGCGCGGCCAGTTCCAACGGTGCGAGCGGGCGGGTGATCGTCGGCTGGTTCCCGCCGGACCGGCGCGGGCTGGCCATGGGCATTCGCCAGACCGCCCAGCCCCTCGGTGTCGGCGTGGGCGCGCTGACCATCCCGTGGGTCGCCGACCGGTACGGCATCGCCGCCGCCCTGCTGGTGCCCGCGCTGCTGGCCGCTGCGGGCGCGATCGGTTGCCTGGCAGGCATTGTCGATCCGCCCCGGCCGCCCACGAAAGCTGCCGACCGGACCAACCCCTACCGTGGCGACTCCACGCTGTGGCGCATTCACGCGGTGTCCATCCTGCTGGTCTTCCCTCAGGCCACCCTGTGGACGTTCGGGCTGATGTGGTTGCACCGCGATCTGGGCTGGTCGCCGGTGGCGGCGGGCGTACTGATGACGGTCACCCAATTGCTGGGCGCCGCTGGACGAATCGGCGCGGGCGCGTGGTCGGATCGGGCCGGCAACCGGCTCGGGCCGCTGCGTCAGGTCGCCGTCGCCGCGGTGTTGTCGATGGTCGCACTTGCGGTCGCCGCGGGGACGGGCTGGGGGTGGATCGCCGTGCCACTGATGGTCGCGGCGTCGGTGATCTCGGTGTCGGACAACGGATTGGCGTTCACCGCGGTCGCCGAGATCGCGGGACCGTTCTGGAGCGGACGTGGTCTCGGCATTCAGAACACAGGCCAGAACCTCGTATTGGCCGCCATCCCACCGGCATTCGGCGCGCTGATCACGGTGAGCGGGTATCCGACGGCGTTCGCGTTCGCGGCCGTCATGGCGATGGCGGCGGTGCCATTGGTACCGAGGGGCACCGGAAGGTAGTCACCCGCAACAGCTCCGGCGCGGATCGGCGCCTGTGACCCGCGGCCCGCGCCGGACTGGAGGCTCGGCGCTCGGTCTCCGGATCAGGCGGTGCCGGAGCGGTCGGACAGGCCGAGGCGCAGGTGTTCGCTGTGGTAGACGGCTTCGTCGAGCAGTTGGGCGACGTGGTTGTCGTGCAGGCTGTAGACGATGCTGCGGCCCGCGCGGGTGCCGACGACGAGGCCGAGGTTGCGCAGCAGGCGCAACTGGTGGGAGACGGCCGACTGTTCCATTCCCACCGCCTCGGCCAGTTCGGTCACCGGGCGCGGGCCCTGCCGTAGTTCGGACAGGATCAGCAGCCTGCTCGGGGTGGCGAGGGCCTGCAGGGTGGTCGCGACGTGCGCGGCCGTATCGGCGTCCAGCCGGGTGGTCGGCCGGTCGCGGCCCTCCACACCGTGTCCCATGGCAGGAGTCTAACCGACCCGTTGAAATGAAGACCTCTTCATATGTTCTGTTATTCTCGGGTTGTTCTGTTCCCGTCTCACGGAGGTTTCCCGTGGCCATGCCCACCGCCGTCGCGGCACGCACCGGCGCCGCCGCTCCCCCGCGTGCGCGACGGACCCGGCTGTTCGAGATCGCCGAAATCCGCTGGGCGGCCGCCTCTCTCGTGCTGTTCCTGGTCGGTCTGGCCGCGCAGCTGTCCGGGGCGCCGTCGTGGTCGTGGTGGGCGCTGTATCTGGCGTGTGCCGTCACGGGCGGTTGGGAGCCCGCGCTCGGCGGGTTGCAGGCATTGTGGGAGAAGACTCTCGATGTCGATCTGCTGATGGTTGTCGCGGCGATCGGCGCCATGTCGATCGGACAGGTGACCGACGGTGCGCTGCTGATCGTCATCTTCGCGACCTCCGGCGCGATGGAGGCGCTGGCCACCGCGCGGACCGAGGACTCCGTGCGCGGACTGCTCGACCTCACCCCCGATGCCGCCGTCGTCCTGCGCGACGGCGACGAACAGACGGTGGACGCAACAGATCTCGTCATCGGTGACGTGGTATTGGTCCGCCCGGGCGACCGCATCGCAGCGGACGGGACCGTGGTCGGTGGGGCGAGCGAGGTCGACCAGGCCACCATCACGGGCGAACCGCTGCCCGTCGACCGGACCGTCGGTGACGAGGTTTTCGCGGGCACCCTCAACGGCACCGGCACGCTGCGGATCCGGGTGGACCGGCGGGCGAGTGACTGGGTGGTCGCGCGGATCGCCGGCCTGGTCGACGAGGCCGTGCGCACCAAGGCGGGCACCCAGCTGTTCATCGAGAAGATCGAGCAGCGCTATTCGATCGGCATGGTGGCCGCCACCATCGCCGTGTTCGTCGTGCCACTGCTGTGGGGTGAGGCGGTTCGCGAATCCCTCTTGCGTGCCATGACTTTCATGATCGTCGCCTCCCCCTGCGCCGTGGTGCTCGCGACCATGCCGCCGCTGTTGGCCGCGATCGCCACGGCGGGTCGCCACGGTGTGCTGGTGAAGTCCGCCGCGGTGATGGAACAGCTCGGGACCACCACCCGGGTGGCGTTCGACAAGACCGGCACGCTCACCCGCGGCACCCCCGAGGTGGCCGAGATCCACGTGCTGCCCGGCACGGCTTTCACCGAGGATGCGGTCCTGCGGTTGGCCGCGGCGACCGAGCACGGCAGCGAACATCCACTGGCCGAGGCCATCGTGCGCGCGGCTCGTCAGCGTGATCTTCCGCTGCCCGAAGCCGAGGACTTCACGGCCGAACCGGGACGTGGTGTTTTCGCCACTGTCGAGGGGCGTGCGGTCCGAATCGGTTCACCCACAGCGCTACTCGGTGCGAAGGCGTCGCAGGGGGAGGCAACTTCTCAGAGCGATTCGGACCACGCTCGTGATTCGTCCGCCCGTCTCGGTGACGCGGTCGCCGACCAGCAGTCGCGCGGCCGAACCGCTGTGGTCGTCGTCTGTGACGGCGCGCCCGTCGCCGTGCTCGGCATCACCGACCGTGACCGCCAGGAATCGGCCGCCACTGTCGCCGACCTCACCCGGATGACCGGCACCCCACCGGTTCTGCTCACCGGTGACAGTCACATCACCACGAGCCGCCTGGCCGACCGCGTCGGAATCACCGACCTGCGAACAGATCTCCTCCCCGAGGACAAGGTAACCGCCATCCGCGCCCTGCAGTCCGAGGGTGAGCGCATCACCATGGTCGGCGACGGCATCAACGACGCCCCCGCCCTCGCCACCGCCCACGTCGGAATCGCCATGGGCGGCACCGCGTCCGACCTCACCCTGCAAACAGCCGATGCCGTCGTGGTCCGCGACGACCTCACCACCATCCCCACCGTCATCGCCCTGTCCCGCCGAGCCCGCCGCCTGGTGATCGCCAACCTGACCATCGCCGCCACCTTCATCGCGGTCCTGGTCACCTGGGACCTCCTGGGCCACCTCCCCCTCCCCCTCGGCGTGGCAGGCCACGAAGGCTCGACAATCATCGTCGCCCTCAACGGCCTCCGCCTCCTGAGCTCCTCAGCCTGGCGCCGCGCCCAGTCGGGTCGCTCGTAGCGTCGACGATCAGCGAGATTCCACCGCCGCCTACCGCCCTCATGGTCAACGCGCCGCCGTAGCCGTCCGCGCGATCGCAGGTGCGACCAGGAAGGTCCCGCGGTCGAGAGCACCATCGTCCGAGCGACGAGTACAGAGAAAGGCCCGCCCCAGGAGTGCCGGGGCGGGCCTTTCGTGGGTGGTGACCTCAGACGGTGGCGGCGATGCGGTCGCCGATCTCCACGGTGGAGGCGGTGCCCGTGCGGGCGGCCAGATCCTTGGCGACGGCGGATTCGATGCGGGCGGCGCCTTCGGTGTTGCCCAGGTGGTTGAGCAGCAGGGCCACCGAGAGGATCGCGGCGGTCGGGTCGGCCTTGGACTGGCCCGCGATGTCGGGGGCGCTGCCGTGGACCGGTTCGAACATCGACGGGTTCGCACCCGAGGCGTCGATATTGCCCGAGGCGGCCAGACCGATGCCACCGCTCACGGCGGCGGCGAGGTCGGTGATGATGTCGCCGAACAGGTTGTCGGTGACGATCACATCGAAGCGACCCGGATCGTTCACCATGTGGATGGTCGCGGCGTCGATGTGCTGGTAAGCCGTTGCCACATCGGGGAATTCGGCGCCGACCTCGTCGACGGTGCGCTGCCACAGCGACCCGGCGAAGGTGAGCACGTTGTTCTTGTGCACCAGGGTGAGGTGCTTGCGGCGGGCCTGCGCGGCGGCGAAGGCGTAGCGCACCACGCGCTCGATGCCGAAGCGGGTGTTGTTGGAGACCTCGGTCGCCACCTCGTGCGGGGTGCCGACGCGGATCGCGCCACCGGTACCGGTGTACGGGCCTTCGGTGCCCTCACGCACGACAACGAAGTCGATGTCCGGGTTGCCGCTGAGGGGGCTGGTGACACCCGGGTACAGCTTCGAGGGACGCAGATTCACGTGATGGTCCAGCGCGAACCGGGTCTTCAGCAGCAGCCCACGCTCGAGCACACCGCTGGGCACCGACGGGTCACCGATCGCGCCGAGCAGGATCGCGTCGTGCTGCTTCAGCTCCGGCAGCACCGACTCCGGCAGGATCTCGCCGGTGCGGTGGTAGCGGGCGGCACCCAGGTCGTATTCGGTCTTCTCGACACCGGGCGACACCACGTCGAGCACCTTGAGCGCCTCGGCGATGACCTCGGGACCGATGCCGTCACCGGCGATGACTGCGAGTTTCATGAACAAGCTCCGTTTCGAAGCCGGGGCGGTTCGCCACCGGGATACGAGTGCGCGCCGCCACCGTGGGGTGACGGCGCGCAGCTGCCGATGTCCCGGCGGTGCCGGGACGTCACAACTCAGGCCAGGTCTACCAGCACGACCTTGGACGCACCGACGGCTTCGCCGATCGCGGTCTGCACCTCGGCGGGCACCTCGCGGTTGACGCGCAGCACGACGGTTGCGCCTTCGGCATCCACGTCCTGGCTCAGCTGAGCGGCCAGGATATCGATCTCGGCCTCACCGAGCAGGGTGCCGATCTTGCCGAGCGCGCCCGGCTTGTCGCCGTAGTTCAGCACGGCCAGGTTCAGGCCCTCGGCGCGCATGTCGTAGTTGCGGCCGTTGATGTTGACGATCTTCTCCACCTGGGCGGGCTCGGTGAGCGACCCGGCCACGTTCAGGGTGGAGCCGTCGCCGAACACGGCGCGCAGGTCGACCATGCTGCGGTGGTTGGGGCTCTCGGTGGCGGTGGTGACGGTGGCGGTGATGCCACGCTCCTTGGCCAGCGACGGCGCGTTGACGAAGGTGACCTGGTCCTCGACCAGCGCCGAGAACACACCGCGCAGCGCCGACAGCTCGAGCACGGCCACGTCCTGGGCGGCCAGCTCGCCGCGCACCTGCACCTCGATGCTGACGGGCAGCTCGCTGGCGATGGCGCCGAGCAGCGCGCCCTGCTTGCGGACGACGTCGAGCCAGGGGGCGACCTCGTCGTTCACGGCACCACCGGTGACGTTCACGGCGCCGGGCACGAACTCACCGGCAAGCGCGAGCAGCACCGACTTGGCGACATCGGTGCCCGCGCGGTCCTGCGCCTCCGAGGTGGACGCACCGAGGTGCGGGGTCACGACGACCTGCGGCAGGTCGAACAGCGGCGAGTCGGTGCACGGCTCGGTCTCGAACACGTCGAGGCCCGCGGCACGCACGTGACCCTTGGTGATGGCGTCGGCCAGCGCCTGCTCGTCGATCAGCCCACCGCGCGCGGCGTTGACGATGACGACGCCCGGCTTGGTCAGCGCGAGACGCTCGGCGTTGAGCAGGCCCTTGGTCTCGGGGGTCTTGGGCAGGTGCACCGAGATGAAGTCGGCGCGCTGGAGCACCTCGTCGAGCGAGAGCAGCTCGATACCGAGCTGCGCGGCCTTGGCCGGCGACACGTAGGGGTCGTAGGCGACGATCTTGGTCTCGAACGCGGCCAGGCGGGCGGCGAACAGCTGACCGATGCGGCCGAGGCCGATCACGCCGACGGTCTTGCCGAAGATCTCGACACCGTTGAACTTGCTGCGCTGCCAGGTCTTCTCACGCAGCGTCGCGTCCGCCGCCGGGATCTGGCGGGCGGCGGCGAGCAGCAGGGTGACCGCGTGCTCGGCGGCGGTGTGGATGTTGGAGGTGGGCGCGTTCACGACCATCACGCCACGCTCGGTGGCGGCGGGCACATCGACGTTGTCGAGGCCGACGCCGGCACGGGCGACGATCTGGAGCTTCTTGCCCGCGTCGAGCACCTCGGCGTCGACGGTGGTGGCGGAACGCACGAGCAGCGCGTCGGCCTCGGGGACCGCGGCGAGCAGCGCCGGGCGGTCGGGGCCGTCGACCCAGCGAACCTCGACACCGTCACCGAGCGCGTCGACGGTCGACTGGGCGAGCTTGTCGGCGATCAGAACTACAGGACGGCCTGCTTGGCTCACTGTGGGGTACTCCTGGGGAAGAAAGGGGTCGGCAGTTACCGCGGCCCAGAATAGTCGCCGGGGTTCGGGTCCCCTTACCCCCCTGCCCGAAAACCGGGTGAACCCTGGGAGCCGTGCCCCTTAACATCACCGCATGTCGCTGCGCACCGTCCCCGAGTCGATGGATCCGGCCGTGGTGGCCGCCGTCGACGCCGAGCTCGACCGGGTCGCTGCCGAGCACGGTGTGCGCATCCGCCTGGCCATCGAAAGCGGCAGCCGCGCTTGGGGTTTCCCCTCGCCCGATTCCGATTACGACTGCCGTTTCGTCTATGTCGCGGGCCTGGAGACGTATCTGTCGCCGTGGCGTACCCGCGATGTGATCGAGACGCCGCCGGCCGGCCTGCTCGATGTGAACGGCTGGGATCTGGCCAAGGCGCTGCGTCTATTGGTGCAGGGCAACGCGGTGCTCGTGGAGTGGTTGATGTCACCCATCGTGTACCGCGGCGACGAGGATTTCCGCGCCCGGCTGCGTGAAGTCGCAGTTCAGGTGGCCGATCGCGACCGCATTGCCCGTCACTATCTGCATCTGGGTGCCCGCCAGTGGGGGCTCTACGCGCGCAACGGCGGGCTGAAGAAGGTGTTCTACTCGCTGCGCCCGGCGATGGCGCTGCGCTGGTTGCGCGAGCATCCCGGCGCGGCGGTGGCGCCCATGCACCTGCCGACATTGATGGCCCAGTGCGACCTGCCCGCCGATCTGGTCGCGGCCATCACCGAACTCACCGACCTGAAGTCGCGCACCCGCGAGATGGGGGCCGGTGCACCGCCTGCCCTGATCCCGGCCTTCATCGACGACGAGTTCGCCAGGGCCGCAACAGAGTTCACCGCACGCATGCCCCGCGACCTCAGCACGGCGCGGGCGGTGACCGACGAATTCTTCCGCGCGGAGGCCCTGAAATAGCAGAAACTCCGCACCATCCGGTGCGGAGCTTCACGTTCGTACGCTGGTTCGCGCAGAATCAGAGGACGCGGACGTCCTGAGCCTGGGGGCCCTTCTGACCCTGGCCGATCTCGAACTCCACACGCTGACCCTCATCGAGGGAGCGGAAGCCCGAGCCACTGACAGCCGAGTAATGCACGAAGACGTCGGGGCCTCCGCCGTCTTGCGCGATGAAGCCGAAGCCCTTCTCGCTGTTGAACCACTTCACAATGCCCTGAGCCATTTCAAAAACTTTCCTGTAGACGAGCCAGGTCCTAATAGTCCGGTCCCGGTCTCACTGTTCAACAATGCCACGGTTTCGGAAATTCCTCCACACCTCCACCGGGGCGCTGTGAGCAAGCCAACCCTCGTAGCTGCCAGTTGGTGCTGTCACATAGTCGGCGAGGTGGATGCTGCGTGGATGCCGATGCGGTTGCCGCAGGGATGCGGTGAATTGTCCGGAACACGAACCGAACCGACTGGCACGCATCACCATCGATAACCCTATTGCGCGGTGACCGACCACCGTCAGCGACCCTATACATTTTCGATAAAACCAGTACGGCAAATTCCCTACCAGCGTATTTTCCGTTTCGTGAGGGTGCACACATCCCGGACGAGAAAACGCGCAAGGAGCTGAGCGTGCTGAACATCAACCATTTCACTTACGGCTGGCTGACCCCGTTGCTCGCCTATCTCATGTCGGTCCTCGGCTCGATGCTGGCACTGCGTTGCATGGTTCGCTCGCGCGCCTCCGGCATCCACGGCGGATGGCTCACCGCGGCCGCCATCGCACTCGGCGGAACCGGCATCTGGGTTATGCACTTCATCGCCATGCTCGGTTTCTCCGTGCAGGGCGCGACCATCCGCTACAACGTGCCGATCACGCTGTTCAGCGCCGCTGTCGCCATGGCCGTGGTGTGGCTCGGCTTGTCGATCGTCGTGCGCCGCAGCTGGGACACCGCCGCGCTTCCGGTGGGCGGCGCGATCACCGGTCTCGGCGTGGCAGCCATGCACTACGCCGGGATGTACGCGATGAAAACCGACATCGAGATCGTCTACGAGCCGACCGTCGTGGTCGCCTCACTGGTGATCGCCGTGGTCGCCGCCACCGCCGCCCTCTGGTTCGCCCTGCACATCCACGGTTTCCTCGCCACCATCGGCGCGGCCCTGCTGATGGGCGTCGCCGTCACGGGCATGCACTACACCGGCATGTTCTCCATGAGCGCCCACACCAGCGCGCACGTCGCCCATGCCACGGGCGCCACCGCGTCACAGCTGCTCACACCGCTGATCGTGGCGATCAGCATGGTCACCATGATCCTGCTCATGCAGGTCGGCATCACCGAGGCCGAGGATCCGAACCTGACCCGCCCGATCCACGGGCAACGCGCCAGCCGTTTCTGGCCGAGCGGCCAGAACTAATCGACGACACGCACCCGCTGCGCCTCGGGACCGCGCCGCGTCTCGTGCACCGCGAATTCCACGCGCTGACCGGCCCGCAGTGTCCGGAATCCTTCGCCGACGAGTTCGGTGTACTCCACGAACACCTCCGGCCCGCCCGCGTCCGGGGTGATGAAACCGAACCCCTTGCCGCCGTCGAACCAGCTCACCACGCCGCCGGTCATCCACCGACCTTCCTAATCATTTGCCTGACATGCCGATTCGTTCATGGTCGCATGCCGTCGAGCGCGACACGAAAGCACACGGACCGGTCGACGCACCCGAGCTGGATAAACTCCAGCCAGGCTCGTCCGCGAGAACGGAGATCCGGTGTCTCACCATCCTGCGCGACCCCCACTCCGACACGGCTGCTCATGATCCGCGTCGCGGCGAGGCCCGCCGCCGAGGCACTCACGGTCGTCGTCGCCACCTCTGTGGCGGTGCTCGCGATCATGATGCCGATCAGCTTCGCCGATCTGGGCGAATCCGCCCACGACGATCTGCTGGTGTTCAACATCCCGCGCGCGATGACCGGCGGCGCGTTCATCGCGGTCATCACCGCTGCGGTCACCGTGGCGGTGGGCAGTGTGCGCACCGCCCGCTGGACCGCACTGCTCGCGCTCGCCGGGATTCTGCTGAGCCACCTACTCGCCGCGGGCGACAGCAGCGACGGCCGTCTCGACAGCGGTGTGTCCCTGGCGACCCTGAACTTCGTCGATGCGCTGCTGGCCGGGATGGCGCTCGGCGCCACCGCGGTGGCGGTGTGGAACGAGCCGAGGCTGCGCATCGCGTACCTGTTCGCCGCGATCGGCGCCACGGTCCTCGGTGACCTCACCCAGACACCGACCGACGACACCACCGGCGGTTTCGACGGGGCGCTCGCGGGCTCCCTGCCGCTGTGGTTCATCGGGGGCAGCGTGCTCGCGCTCGCGTATTTCGCGGTCACCAGCGCCACGCCCGCCCCGGCACACACCGATTCCGCGATCCCGCTCGCGCCGGTGCTCGCCGCCGTTTTCGTCTACTCGGCGATCATCTTCACCTCGCTGAACGTGTCGCACCACAAGACCAGCCTGCGGCACGTGGTGATCGCCTCGATCATCGTGCTCGCCGCCACCGCGGCCGCCGCTTTCGTGCTGCCCGAGCGCGACGGCGTGCTCACGGTGTTGATGTCGTCGTTCTCGGTGGCGGGCAGCCTGGTCATCACCCTGCCCCGCAACGGCTGGGTGGATCTGGGCACCCTCGTCGCCATCGCCATCGGTCTCGGCCTCGGCATGCACCGCCCACGCCCCCTCGCCGCCGCCCTCTGGATCGTGGCGCTGGCCGGCCTCACCCTCGCCGCCGACATAACCGCACCCCCGGCGACCCTCACCGCCGCCGTGGGCTGCCTCGCGCTCGGCGCCATCTGCGGTTACGGCGTGGGCAGCGCGGTTCCGGTCAACTCCTCGTCGGCGGTCGTCGGCTTCTGCGTACTGTTCGTCCCATCCCTCGGAGTCGCACTGAGCGACACCGAATTCGGCCACCTCGCCTACTCCTCGGCCTGGTACCGCACCGCCGAGGTGGACCGTGGACCCGTGCCCGGCACCGTCGCGGTGATCATCGCGCTCGTGTGCACGGCCATCGTCGCCCTGATCCTGCGCCGGCGTCAGCCCTCCTTGCCGGATTCGGGCCCCCAGTCCCTCTAGTCAGGGCCTGCCGCAACAGCTTTCGGGGTATACCCAGTTCATGAGTTTCCCGGTGTCCTTCGGGCTCCCCCAGATCGGCCTGCTCGTCCTGCTCGCGGTAGGCCTCGTCCTGCTCGTCGCGGCAGCTCTGCCAACCACCCGCCGCCGCGGCCTCAAATCCGTTCTGGGCCGCGCGATCCCCGGAACCGCCCTCCTCCTCGCCGCCACCCTGCTCCTCTGGATCGCCACCCTCCTCCAGACCTACCTGGGCCTCACCGGCGAGATCAAAGCCGCCCACGTGATCGCGAAAACCGTCGGAGACCAATCGCTGGAACTCGACGTCACCACCTTCGACACCGACGGCACCGTCACCGACCGCACCACCCACCGCATCGAAGGCGACCTGTGGGTGATGCAAGCGGCCATCGTGGAACTGGAACCCTGGGTCAACGCCCTCGGCTTCCACTCCGGCTACACCCTCACCCGCCTCTACGGCCAGCGCCTCGACGGCCGACCCACCACCCAATCCCACATCTTCCTCAACGGCTCCGACCGCGACTTCTTCGAAGACATGCGCGAAAACCGCTGGTACACCTCCCCCTTCATCCGCTCCGCCTACGGAAATGCCGTCATCGCCTCCCCCGGTGAATACGACGTCTGCATCTCCCGAGACGCCATCAAGATCTGCCCACCTCGCTGAAACCTCCGAGTCCGCAGGGTCTTTCGTGCGTACATTGGATCAGTGGAGATCCGCAGATACACCGAGGCCGACCGTCCCGAACTGACGGCCCTGGCCTCTCACGTCGGCGAGGGCTCCCCCACGGCCAGCCTCTGGGGCCACCCCGAATCCGAGAAAGCCGTGTACCTGACCCCCTACATGGACCTCACCCCCGACTCCCTCTTCCTCGCAGTGGACGACGGCCGCCTGGTCGGCTACCTCACCGGCTGCGTCGACAGCACCACCTTTCCGACCGAAGAAGCCCGCCTCGAATCCGCAATCCGAGACCACCGCTTGATCTTCCGCCGCAAGCCCGCCACCTTCTTCGCCCGCGCCCTCACCGACACCGCCATCGCCAAACTCCGCCACCAACCCCTCGCCACCGAACTCACCGACCCCCGCTGGCCCTCTCACCTCCACATCAACGTCAGCCCAGCCGCCCGCGGAACAGGCGCCGCCGACGCACTGATGCACCAATTCTTAGACCATCTGACCGCGAGCAACTCCCCCGGCTGCTACTTACAAACCCTCGTCGAAAACCCCCGCGCCGTCCGCTTTTTCGAGCGTCAGGGTTTCACTGCCCACGGAGACCCAGCAGCGGTTCCCGGCCTGCGCTACCAGGGATCACGAGTCCGACAGCTCACCATGGTCCGCTCGATGACATCCACCTGATCACCGTCGACGAAATCCCTCGACCACCGATCACCGTCGGTGCGCATAGTCAGCGCCGCGGTGGTTCGACTGCGCCCGAAAGCGTTGGCACACATACTCGTTCAACTGGAGATACGTCTGCGGAAGATCGTCACCGCAACGTCGCAGAGCCGTGGTCGCGGTGCTCCGAGAGGGTCAAGCGGCCGTAGATCTACTCCGCTAACCGCGCTCGGGCTGCTTCGAACTCCGTCCTCAAGGAGTTGTGCAGCTCCGCTGCGTGCACGTCGACAACAACCCAAACAATGTCGTCATCAACTAGCCAATAGCTGTGCGCGATCCTATTGCGCATGCCCTTTATGAGGCGCCATGGAACATTCGGATGATCTGCAAGCCACTCCTCGCCCAGCCGCTCGAGGTCCGCCGCAAGCCGAATAACGCTGTATTGGCAGGCACGAACCACCGCGATATCCGCGTCGAATGCGGCGCGTCCTCGTGCCGCAAGCTCGGCGGTCTCGTTCAGTGTGGCTTCGACATACAGCAGTCGCTCGTCGATCCGATCGTCGCTCATGCTGCGAAGGCGAGCCGCTTCGGACTCCGATCGACGCCCCGACGAAGCAGCTCGTTCGATTCGAGATCGGCCGTCGTCACGACGTCGACCGGACAACCGAGGAGTTCCGCGAGTTCGGAATCCAGGTCGAGGATGTCGAGCACCGATGCACCTGGCGCCAATTCCACCAGCAGATCCAGGTCCGAGTCCGGCCGGTCTTCACCTCGGGCAACCGAACCGAACAGCCACACGTTGGTCACCGGATAGCGCGCCAGGACAGCTTCGAACTCGAGCCGACTCTCGTCGAGGAGCACGCTAGGGCGTACAACGTTCACCAACGCAGTCCCCAACCTGAACCCGGCCGCCCCCAACAACTGCTCAACCATCGCAAATGAAGGCTGCCGCCGCCCCGCCTCCACCGTGGCCACCGTCGACTGGGCAACCCCCGCCCGCGTAGCCAACTCGCGCTGAGATAGCCGCCTACGACGTCGAGCCTCTCGAACCAGACTCCCCGCCGTCGAATGCACGCTCTCCGCTGCTGCCATGCCTCCATGATAGCGAATTCGCTATCATGGAGGCATGGCTGGACTGTTCGGCATCGGCGCGCCTTCGCAGAGGAACAGCCCCGCTTCTCGGTCCGCAGGAGTCCAATGGCCTCATTCGCCCGGCGCGACCCTGCCTTACTCCCCAGATCGAGGGTGTGCGCTATTCGAAGGCTTTGCGCGCAGTGGGCTCACGCTAACCGGTTGGTCAGGAATCCGCGGTTTGGATCTGTGGCTGTGCCTACGAGCGTCGCCCTGTCGAGGTAGCCGTTCATGAGTTCGCATGAGACCTCGGGAACCAGGAGGCACGAATGGCATGCCGCAAGGTTTCTCGCTCCGGCGCCGGTAGCTAGCGATTCCAGACAGACAGGGTCTGCTGCGCACCATTGGCAACGTTCGGTCGCGGCTTCAATGACAGCCAGCATGTTATCGACCGTCCCCCGCGCACACAGGCCACCTAGACTGCCGGCTGAGTCGGCCGTCGCCGTGTAGAGCAAGATTCCCGCTTGGCCTGGCTCGGTGTACAGGCGCTCACGAATTGACGACGCAGGGTAGCCGGTGTCGATCGCGAGCTCATTGAGTACCGCGTGCGAGAGCGAATGGATCAGCAGCTCGCGAGACGACACCGGTTGGACAGCGCCCGCCCACTCGGGAGCAGCGGCTTGAAGCGACTGGTTCAACAGCGCCGCTCGGCGGTCGGCAAATCGCGACTGCTCCCATTCCACGACGGCCCTCTCATCGAGGCGGAGGAAGATCCCTTCCCCGAGCACTTCGATGGCGGGTAGCCATCCGACCCGTTCGGTTGAGAGCTTCGCGCGTGGCGACTTCGATTCTCTGGTCGACACGCTGACTCTGGAGAAGCCTTGAAGTGCTCGGACCTCGCGCAACTTCGACACCTTCGAGACGATGCCGACTATCTTTCCTGCGGCGGTGTCGGATTCAACGGCGTGAGGCTCACATACGAAGGTCTCGAAACCGTCTTCCTCTGGGTGCTCGCGTCCCAGTGCCCGGTACTCGTCGCGCCGAAGCTGTAGAAATGCTTCGCGGCCGTTGGGTTCGTCCTCTGACTGTCGACGAACGGCCTCTTTCAATTCGTCGAGGTCGATGCCGTTTGTTCGAGCGAGTATCTCCAGCACCGCTTCGAGGTCGGCACCGGTCAACTTCTCGAGGGCAGAGCGGCTCCGTTCGAGCAATTCCTCGGCTGGGCTGACATCGTGATCAAGAGTGAGCGCAGATCGGACGTCGGCGAACCACACATTGGACGCGCCGCGTTGGAGACCGACGAGCGATTCCGAGCATGCATCATCGTCGCGCCCCAGCCAGGGGGACGATCCGCTGCAGTGCTTGGTGAGCGATCCACGACCTAGCGCTCCTTCGAGAGTCCGCGACGCCCCACACGTACACGTCACTGTCATGCCGGCGAGGGTCGAGTTCCGGGAGTCCGTTCGCAGCGAGAGCGAATGGTTCTCGGTGGATGCTCGCAATGCTCCGCGATGGGCCCAGGAATCGTAGGGGAAGTCCTCGATGTGGCCGTTGATACAGCACGCCACAAATCGGGACGGGACAAGCCGCGGTGTGATGCAGTGACGACACTTGTTCAGGTAGTCGCCCTTGCCATCCTTGTCGGCGATACGCCAGAAGCGGTCCAGGCGGGAGCATTTCGGGCAGTGCACCCATTCGGGAAATCGGACCATCGGCACCATACCCATACCCCCGGGCGGCGCAAAGAGGCTGGTGGCGCCCAATGAGCGGCTAAGCCGTGGCTCGTGAATTCGATCGGACTCCTTGGGACTCCACAGATCGAGTCCCGCGATCATGAAGCTCTCGGACTCCACCGGAAGAACGGAACCAACTCCGAAAGTGGTGATCAGCTGCGACCTCCGGACAGTCGTTTTGGCCGGTGGAGGGTTGCCACCCTTGAGTTTATTGGTTACTGGCGGCACCGGTCAGTCCTTCCGCTTCAGGTATTTGACGTAGAGGGAGGTCTCCGCGTCGACATCGCGCATGCTCGTCATGGTGGGCCATGGAGCGCCACGGACTGGAAAGCTCCCGGCGTTCACATCCTCGGCCGGGTCGATCAGCGGTTTGTCGCCCGCTCTCGACTTCGCGTTAGGTGGCCGCATCGACCCGTACCGTTGGACGGCGCCGATACCGACTTCGTTTTTCCACCGTGCGAGCAGTTCACGCAGTTGCTCGGCGAATGGTCCTGCTTCCGCTGGGCTTATCCTTTTTGCCCGAGCAACTAGGCGTTCGATCAGACCGTCGATTTCGCTTGAGAAGTCGACGACATTCTGTGCAGATTCGTCGGTGCTCAGCTGTGGAATCATGAGGCGGGTAGAGGCCACGAGCACACCATGCCCGGCGCGGTCGCGAGCGCGAGGGGCAAACGGCGTCGCCGTCGTCGACTCGACCTCGCGGTACAGCGAACGATGGAACGGGATGAAGGACGCGTAATGCGAGCTGTCCCGCGATCTCTGGCTGTTCAATGCCACGATCACAAGCCCGGGGTTGCGACGGCCCACGCGGCTGGTGGACTGGATGTACTCGGAAGTGCTTTGGGGCTGCCCGGCGACAACCATGAGACCGAGTCGATCGATATCGAGACCGACCGAGATCATGTTGGTGGCAAGGGCCACGTCAGGGCTCTGGGGGTTCGGATAGCTCGTTTCGAGCCGAGCCATCGAATTGGGGATCTCCATCTGGTCGACGCGCGATGTGAGTTCCACGGGTTCCTGAGAGATCTCCCGGACCGGTCGTTGTCGTCGAGCCGCGACGACGTCCATGCGGTCGGGGACGTCGTCGAGGACCTGAAGGTATGCAGATCCAAGGACACGTAGGGCATTGAAGTAGCCGAGCAGAGTCCAGTAGGTGTCACGTACCTCATCGGGTGCGTCCAGATCACCGACCGCTTGGAGCAGAACCGAGTAGATGCGGACAAGCAGTGTGGACTGGCTTGTGCCGGGCGCCATCACTCCCACGTAGCGCCGCGTACCTTTCTCCTGCGCAGGTGCGTCAACAGCAAAGTAGTTGTCCGACGGTGTGAGTCCCGGGGGCGGGAATTGCGCTGTACCCCGGTCGAATACAGCACGAACCTGCTTTGCGGCACGGCGGACAGTCGCGGTGGATGCAAGGATTTTGGGACGACCTTCTCCCGTGCATACCATGTCGATCGCTGCTTCGTTGAGACCGACAATCGTGCCGAGTGGTCCGGAGATCAGGTGCAGTTCGTCCTGAACGATGAGGTCCGGACGGGAGTCCGTCGGACCATCGGCGCTGAGGAGCAGGCCTACCTCGTGTTTCCACGTCATCAGAGCGAACTTGTCGACGGTGCTGATGATCAGTGACGGACGATTCGCGTAGATGTCGGAATCGAGAACGTACAACGGAAGCCCATCTCGGAAGTCGCAGCCGGATTCGCCACACGCGATGGTCATCGACTCGCCAGACGCGTCGTAATGCTTGTGAGTAAGCTGCACCCCGCACCAGGGGCAGCGCACGAGTTGCATGGGGGTGCTGCCCTGAACGTGCTCGCCTTCGGCGATCTGCCGAAGAATCCTTTGCGCTTCTTTTGTGTCGGATGGAGTCGCCGCATTGCCCACCCACAGACCAAGCGAGATCGGCGCCGCTTCGGGAATTTCCGTGCGGCGCACGAGCTCCAGAGCGCAGATAAGGCCCCCAGCGCGTTCGAACTGTTGCCGGGTGAGGAGTCGAAGCGTGTACCGCATAATCGCAGATACACCGCCGTTGTCTTCCCTTCGGAGACGCCGAAGGAGGATGGTGAAACCGATGCAGCCCAGGTATGCCTCGGTTTTGCCACCACCGGTGGGAAACCAGAGAAGGTCGGCGACGGCGCGGTCGGGGTGGCGCGGATCCGCGAGCGCGGGGAGGTTCATCAGGATGTACGCCATCTGGAATGGGCGCCACCGTTGAGGCTTGGGTACCTCACCTCGTGAGCGATCCTGAGCACGGCGCTGGTGCACCATTGCTCGGTTCATCAGGCGAAACGCCCGGTCGACCTGGGGATGGTCGAGGGCACTTATGCCGGCCCGGATTCGCCGGGCACACTCCGCCGCTCTTTTCATATGTTCGAGCGCCACAGATCTATGTGCGGGCGAATCGATCGTTTCGGCCTCGACGCCACGCGTGGATATCCATCGCTCATAGGCGTCCACCATCGCGTGAAGCTGCGCACGGTCCGAGGTCTCAGCGAGCTGATCCATTCGCAGGTCGTAACGACCGAAGTCATCATGGTCGTCGCCGCCCGCCGGGCGCGCGAGATGGACTTGCTGACTGGGAATAAACGTCGTCCAGATCGTGCCCGGGCTGGTTGAATGCTCGTCCCAATCCACCGCACAGCCATGCCCAATGGCCAAGATCGGCTCATTGCGATACAGAAATCGTGCGGAGCGCTCATCGGGGTCGGCGCTCAACTGAGTGGGGTCGATGCTGCGGTCAACAAACCCTCCTTCTGGAGTGGAAACGATGATCGATGGTCGAAACCACGACGATCCGTCACTCGACCCTGACGCGTCGGTGCGGCTGTGACTGTTGACGAGGGAGACCGAGATTCGCACGTGTCCGGCGGCCGTAGGGGCGCGAACCACACCGACGATCCGCAGCAACTCGCCTTCGGCGACTGGCCGATCGATCGGCCCCACAGCGGTGCAATCGATCAAGACATCCTCACCCGTCGCCACCTCATGTGGAGTCCAAACTTGTCCGGATTCAGCGTATTTCCGCGCGGAAGCGTGGATTGCGATCCGAGGTGTAATCGCAGGATCGACTGTGAATGTCAATCCGACCGACGAAGGTTTGTGTGCGTGAGAGAGCGAAACAGCGACTTCGGTCGCAGCGTCGTCTGCGGTGCTTCCCGCTTCCCCGGCGGCGTCCTCCGCCAGACCGGCTTTGTAATCGTCCGCCTGGCTCTCGACCCGGGGATACAGCACGCCGACAATGATGCGATTGAGTGGCGGCTCGAGTAAGGGCTCCAGTTTTCGCGGGCCCATCAACTCCTCTTCGAGCGAGTCGACAAGGCTGTCGCGTGCCTCATACCAGGGAGAAAGATCCTCGTCCATCAGTCTTCCTTCTTCCACTCGACCGCAGCGAACCCCAACGGCCGTGGCTTGATCCAGAACGATGTGTCCTGGGTCGTGGTCCAACAGGTTTCGGTGCCCTCGAGGAGTACCGAGCCGAGGTCGGGCCAGCCATTCGTTTGGCCTGACCTTCCAATCACGCGAGCGAAATTGCGTCCGAATTCCTCAGTCGTCGAGCCAACGGCATGGCCGTCGATGAGGCAGCGGTACGCGGGCCATTCTGCACCGCCGGTCGACAGCCGTTCGAAAGTAACGGGATGGGATCTTCGCCTGATGCGCAGAGCTTTCTGGCCTCCTTCACCGCCGACCGGTCGCTCCGACTGCAGATGGTGGGGTTCGATAGCAACGGCCATGGCCTTCTGCGTCCGGGGGTGCGGCCGGTAATACAATCCGGCGCCCGGCAATTTACGGATGAAAGGGGTTTGCTGGTTGAGAACGACCACCTTCTGTCGTCCCCGGGACAGCGCCACGAGCAATAACTCGTTCTCCGGTGTGCCTTTCGCAGGCCTGAGCATGGCCGATGAACCGTCGACTACAACGTTGTCGAATTCAAGGCCTTTCGATTGGTGAACCGTGGACACCGCCACTGAGTCCGCGTCCTCGGCGTTGAACCAGGGCTCGATCGGGTCTATTCCACGGGAAAGCACGCGGGCAAGCGACCGCCAGTCGACGAACGAACCAGCGTCGGTTGCGTGCACGATGCTGCGGAAGACACCGTCCACCAGCGAGTCACGCTGTGAGACAAACTCATTGAAGATGTCTCGGGTGAAAGGCTTGCCTGATGTAAACTGCCACAGTTCAGCCACCCAGGGGGCGACGCTACGTTTTCGTCCGGGACTCAGCCAGGTACAAGGCAGTCCGGTGCGCCCGAGCACGTCGAAGAGCCAGACGACGTCGGCGTTGGTCCGAGCAAGAACAGCGGTCGACCCCTTCCACGTGCTCAATCTTTGGGTCAGCTCGTCCAGGTCCACGTGGGTGAGATCGGAAACCAGTTCATCGAGGAGCACGGTTCTCGTCGCCGAGTCCGCTCCGCGAAGGAGACGCTCGGCGCGCACGACGTCGCGTGCAGACTGCCGTTGCGCTCGATAGTTGTTCTCGAGGAAGAAGGTCTCGCCGATCGACCGCTGCGCAAGCGCCTCGACGAGCGCATCCCACGCCGACACTTCGTCACCGATTGTTTCCTCATCGAGGAAGTCATAGATCGATTGGAGAGGGTCGCCGAAGATCGTTACGCCCGAGGTGGCCGGAAGGGCATCGATGATTGTCAACAACAGTTCGCGTCGGACGGCGGAGAGATCCTGTGCTTCGTCGACAATAAGGTGTACAACATGATCGAGTTCGCCGTCGTAGCGATCCCGTAATTGCCGAGTTGCTGCCCTGATTCTTCCATCGAAATCCGGTGGCACCGAGCCGGAGTCGCCAGATGGATCGTCTGCAATCTGCCAGGCAAGCGAGTCCAGAGTCATAGCCGCGACTTCGCTCCGGTAGTCGTTATCTCCGGTCGCAAACGCATCGAAGGCGGCCCGAACGGCCGCTCGGGAGAACGAAACGAAGACTATCTGGTCACCCGAGTCCGGATCGATCTCGGAGTCGAGCTTCTGTATCAGTCCAACACTGGTCGCGGTCTTTCCTGCACCGGGTCCAGCAACCACAATACGGCGGGCACCAATGTCGCCGGAGAGCACTCGTTGCTGAAACTCATCGAATTCCACCCTGTATCAGTCCTCT
Source organism: Nocardia rosealba (assembly GCF_020216065.1). GTDB lineage: Bacteria > Actinomycetota > Actinomycetes > Mycobacteriales > Mycobacteriaceae > Nocardia > Nocardia rosealba. The sequence continues at coordinate 1,408,126 of NZ_JAIWNA010000001.1, read as the reverse complement.
TCGGAATTGATCACGTCGCGTTCGAACGACTCGTAGGCGATACTGTCGCCGAACTCGACGATGTTGTCGAGGACGTTTACGACGAGGACCTCCTCGCTGCCTCCATTCTTCGGGCCGCGCATTCCGCGGCCGACCATCTGGAGGTACCGCGCCTTACTCGAGGTAGGGCGAGTTATGTAAACAGCACGTGTCTTGGGAGCGTCGAAGCCCTGCGACAGGACGTTGTAATTCGTCAAGACCTTGAGATCACCATTCTTGAACCGCTCGATCGTGATCCGCCGATCGTCCGCGCTGGTATCCTGATCGATCGATGCCGCCGGTCGGCCCTGCAACGTCAGCAGAGTTGCCAGGGTCTGAGCGTTTTCTACAGATGCAGCGAAGACGACAATGGGCCAGTCCTTTGGCTTGCCGATGATAGATCCCACGATCTTCCGTGTGCGCTCCTCATCCTGTCCGAGTCTACGTGCCGCATCCATGGGCAGCCAGTACCTATCCCTGAACTGTTCGAGCTCTGAGGTGCTCAGATCGATGTTGACACCATGCAGAATTTCTAGCTGTGCGCGCGCGAGGACACGGTCTCGCTGAAGTCGGCGCTGCGGTACTTCGTCACCGAAGACCCCCTCATCAAGGAGATTGTTGTCGAATCGGTTGAGCAGTCGCTGCGTTTCAGCGCTGTCGTCTCGCCCGCGAAATGGCGTAGCGGTCAGCCCGATGAGCGGCCGCGTACGTTCGTAAACTCCTCGACCTGCCCAGTTGAGAATGCTTGTGTAAGACCGTGTTGTAGCTCCATGTGCCTCGTCGACGATGACGAGAGTACTGTCAGCAAGCCAATCGAATTCACTATTGTCCAGTGCATTTAACAACAACTTCTGCCATGATGCGACGACGACCTGTATACCACCGAGTTCCTCCTCCACGGAGTAATTGGCCCAGAATCGACTGAGGATGAGTTGGGTGTCGTGGAGTCCCTTCGCCCGCCAGAGGAACGACCACGTATCGATGGCCTGCTCGCAGAGTTCTTCCCCGTCGGCTATCCACAGGATTGGTCCTCGCACCGCGACATCGGGTCCGAATTTGGTCGCGGCGATCGCCTCGATCACAGTCTGAACGGCCACGCGTGTTTTTCCAGCACCAGTGGGTAGCGAGATGATTCCGCGGCGCGGGCTACCATCCAGCCCACGAATCAATCCGCGGAGTCGCTTGGACACCGTCTCCTGGTAGTCGTGAAGCTCAGACAGGACGGCTGGCCCGTCGATGTACTCGGTCGGCTTGTTACGCAGCGGAGCCTTCTGACCCGCCCATTCCTCGCTGAAGCCACGTTCCCGCACCCAATTTCGGGTGGTGTGCGAGCCGGACCACCTGGACGGAGGGCTGATGGGAAGTCCCGACGGGTCGACCCGGCATGCGCGCTCAAGTGCTTTTGTCCCAAGCATGTCGATACACAACTGAGCTAGTTCGACACCTTGGGGTGATACCTCGCCGTTCCGCTCGAGGTAATTGAGCGCGTCCACAGGGATCAGAGCTCGAAGTCTTTCTTCGCCTGCGAACTCCAAGAGGCGCGCTGCATCGTTCGGTGCACTGCGAACTTTTAGAAGTTTCTTGTTGTTTTTGCGTTCCGCGAGTTTCATAAGCCGAGCGTCGACCGCCTCGTCGGAATCATCGAGCTCAAGACTGGCGAGGGACTGTTTCAGAACCTCGCGGTCATTCGAACCAGTGACGAGCAGCACATCGCCATCTCGCCCGTATTCGACGGCGATACGCACCTCGGGACGACCCGCGATCGCTGCAACCTTGTTCAAAGAAAGACACTTCTGTATGACGAGGTCGTCAGGATCGGTATCGAGGTCGTCCTCCCGAAAGACGTCGAAGAGTTCAGTGAGACCGGACGGCTCAGCACTCGATTCATAAGAATACGTAACGGGTAGGTCGTGGTCCAAGCAGCCCCAGTTCGACCGAAGAATCATCGCATCTTCAGCAGTGTCTACCTGAAGGCACGGGATTCCGAAGGTCAAGAACTCACGGAGCTTCTCGGACGTAGTTGCCACGGCAATTTCGCCGACAGGTAGCTGCACCCATCCCTGTGCGCGGCGGCACCACAGTAACTCAGGGGCATCATCGGGTTTCAGGTATGCCCACCATGCATACGCCCGGCCGACCATCAATTGGTCTTTTCGCTCGACGTGCTTGCTGACGATCCACTCGAAGCGATCGTTCGTAAGGGTCTCAAGGTCGACGGACAGTTGAAGACGTTCGATGATGTCGTCTCCGACCTCGACGCCCGAAAAGACGGGAAGGAGGCCCTTGATCTCTGGGTGTAGCTCCTCAACCGCTGGCGCGAACGCCTGCTTGACAGGAACCGCTCCAAGAGCAGTAGGGAGAAGCCCGTGCTCACGCACCCACCAGAGCTCCGGCGCGATGAAGCGACCCGGCTTGCCCACAGAGGGATGGCTCACACGGATCAGCGGTGCCTCGACGATTCGCAGAACCTCATATGTGAGCGCGGTCCGGTTGGTTTCCGAGAGCGCTGGAAGACACTGGAGAGGCCCCAGAACAGAACTGCGCGAGGCAATCTGAAGGTCTTCGCGCTGGCGGGGACCGAGGCCCATCGCATCCCCGATTACGTCGGTCGCAACCTTCCAATACTTTACGAACCACTCCTCGCTCCGTGCGCCATTTTCCAAGGTCCTTTGTTTCGGAGCACTGTAAACGCCTAGTAAGCCTAGAATTTCAGCATCAGATGCGTGGTACGAACGGTCGACTAGAAATTGGGCGTCGCTCTTGCGGTCGTCGAGGATACCGGCGGCGATGTACAAATTCTCGGGGTAGACCCAGGCACCCTTGCCATTGCGCACCTTGACCAATCGGTGTGCCTGTCCCTCAAGGATCCGCTCGAAGCCCTCGGCGACTGCATCGACGCCAGAACCGCGCATCGCGATCCATAGAGAATCGAAATCGACCTTGGCCTTGGTTCTCAGGTCTGTGAGAAGCTGGAGCATCTCGCCACCGTCATCGAAGGTAGTGATCCCCAAAGCTTGCAACGCGGAGGCGGTCGACGGGCGTGCCGTCACCTCGTTGTCGATAAAGGCAGTGCCTTTTTGGGCTGCATCGGACCGGATGAAGCAACGCCCAGGCAGTGGCTGCTGGAGCTCGCCGTTCTCAAGGAGAACAATCCGCGAGTCACGCACGTCACTAGCGACGTTCTCCCGAAACTTCGCGTCCACTCCCGTGGGCATCTGAGCAGCGATCTCGATTGCGACAGAAGAGCTTTTCGAGGTCTTGTCGGCAACCGCTGCATGGAGCCAGTCCAGGACTCTTCCTTCGGCGCGCGGGTTCTCCTCCATCAAGCGCCTAACCTTTGCGCGGCGCTCGCGGGTAAGGCAGTCGGGGTGGACCCAGGCGTCGCGTTGAGTGGTCACGGTCATCCAAGATCTGGCCCAATCCATGGCAGGTTCGGGAATCATTTGGACCGATGAGGGAGATCGCAGCTCGCCGTCGAGCGTGGGAATCGACCGTCTTTCCCTAAGGCGTTGCATCACAGGCTCATTCAGGACAGTGTCCGCCCAACTCCTACTCTCCTTGCCGCGGGCGGGAAGGACGTCGATGTAGCGGCCGTAAGCGCCGTCCTGCACAAGTTCTAGGCGTGCAGCGTCGACGAGTTCAGGCACGACCTCGGTCAAGATCTCGTAGTTGAACGGGCATTCGATGACGTTGATGCGGTCATCGGAGAGCTTCCACGGAGCGTTGAGCCGCCCACTCAGCGTAACTTCTGAATCGACCGGAAAGTACGCGAACAGGCGACCCACACCGGTCGCGCCGGTAGCGGGCACCGCCCAAGAAACTGGTACAGCCTCGCGACGTGCAGCGTAGCCGGCAGAGTCGAGGGCCTCTGGCGATGGATGGTGGAGCTTCGACACGACCAGCCAAGTCTGCTCACCTTCTTCTGTAGCCAGCACTACCCGCTTGCCAGTTCGTCTTGTTGAGATCGTCCGATCAGCGTTGCCGAGTTCATCGCGGAGGCGGAGTTGTTTGACGCGAGGTGCGAAAAGGTTGAAGGAAGGGTCGAACTCCGAAATCTCTTCGGAGAGCTGGGGGGCTGCACCATCCTTGAGTGGAACCTTCACGATGGTGGCTGCCCAGAGCGAAAGCTCTTTCAGAATCGAGTCACTCGCGAATTCGATTGTGGGTTCGAGCACCCGGGCGAGGCGGAGCGATGGAACATCTGCGGGTTCGAAGTGTCGACCGGTCTCGACCGCCAGCTGCTTCGCCGACTCGGTCCGGCTGAACTCGAAGGAGATTGACTGGCTGAATATCTGGGGTCCGTCGGAGATCCCACTGATCGACTTGAAGCCGAGCCCGAAACGGCCGATCTCCCCGCCCGTCTTGTTCGAGAGATGAGTGTATAGGAGCGCGCGCACACCTGTGCCGACGAACGGGTGCCCTTCGTTGGCTACGTACAACGTATCGCGAGTGAGGACAACCTCGATCCGCCCTCCCGCCTCGGGGAGCGCGTCGGCTGCGTTCTGAACCAACTCCTGGATCTGTTTGCGGCCGTAGCCACCTTCTGCGATACCACGTTCCTTACCGGCGTCCTCGGCGATCCGGTCCGGGTCTTTTCGATACACCTCGAGGCAAGTGGTGTGGTACTTGCTGACCAGGTTGATCAGGGTCGGGTCCTGGCGTGCCCACGGCGCGGTGTTCATCGGGCCCTCCAGGCGTCGGGCAACTCTGCCACCGCGTACTGCCCATCAATCAGATCAGTCACCGAACTCCCACCTGCGCACGAACCACTTCGGTCGACGATAGGAGGTTTGAGCCCCCCACGTTGTGGGTAACAGTATCGGCTCGGTACGACCAGTTGGAAGTGAGTACGCGAGTTGTTACCCGGTCGATGAGGGCTATCGGACGGCAACTGCGGTTCGCTACAGCCTCAGCTGAAAAGCAAACCCACCCGCTGCAAGTAGTCGAGCGGGGCCGAGTCGCAGGTGTCGAGCCAGGGTCGATCGACGACCTTCATGGCGTCCTCGTGGCTCACCTGACTGCCCATCGCAGCCGAGAGCACGTGCAATGCCAACACCGGCGGGATTGCGTTGCCGATCTGCTGTGCGATATCGCCGCCCGACCAGGGGTAGTCGAGCGGGAAGGTCTGGAGGCGTCCGGCCTCACCAGGGCTGAATCGTGGGCAGGGGAATCCGGTGCTGTCGATGATCTGGTTTCGCGAGATCTTCCCCGTGACAGTCGCCGCAGGTTCCCGAGAACTGCGGCGTCCCCGCAACTTCGGGTCGCCTCCGGTCCCGTAGTTGGAGATGACCTGAAAGTCGTAGCCGCGATTCAGTGCGTCGCCCATGGTTTCCCAGGGCAGCAGATCCGCTGCGCCCAGCGTGCGGTCGATGCCTTTGCGGTAGGGACGATGTGTCGCGGTCGGCAGTTCGGGTTCACCTCGGAGCCGGGCGATAAGGATGGCGCGCCTACGCGTCTGTGGGACGCCGAACTGTTCGGTGCGAAGCACATCGGCGACAACGTGGTAGCCGATTCCTTCGAGGACATCGCCCATCCGCTTCCAGATCGGCAGAACAGCCGGAACCTGTTCGAGCACAATGACTTTATAGGGGCTTCCACGTTCGTCCGCTTCGAGCGCCCATCGCAAGGGCTCTAGAACAAGGCCCGTCCGCTCGTCCTCGAGGCACGCAAGATCGCCGGATACATCATCGCCCGCACCCATCCGGTCGACATATCCCAGCACTTCGTCCAATGCCTTCCGGCCTGCCCCGGAACCCGCGACGGTGAAGGTCTGGCATGGTGGTCCGCCTGTGAGAATCCACGCACCCGGCACGTCCGCTGGGCCGAAATCACGGACATCGTGAGGCCGCTCATTCAGGCCGGCAGCCGCCCTGGTCGCGCACGCGTTGCGGTCCCACTCGAAGCCGTACACGTCCAATCCCAACCATCGGGCGGCGACATCGAGGCCCCCCGGCCCGGCGAAAAGGTCGACCATGTCCGCTCGGCGTGGCAGCGGCGGCTCGTGGTCGGTGGGCATGACACGAGATCTTAGCCGGCGCGGGGTTCGGCAGACTACCGACCGTTAAAGGGCTGAGAGGGCTGTTCTCAATGCGACTCCCAGCGCGTGCGCGAACGGCGGCGGCGTGGCATTGCCCACCTGCCGATACCTGGCCGTCTTTCGACCCTCGAATGTCCAGTACGGCGGAAAACCCTGCAGCGCGGCGACCTGGTCGACGGTGAGTTTCAGCATGTGGTCAACGCCGAGCGACGGATCCCAGACGAAGTCGGCCGAGGGGACATCGTCGGCGAGTGCACGCCCATTGACCCCGAACTTCGCCCACGCGCGAACCGAACCTTGCGGACCCAGATCCCCGCCACCTCGTTCCCACGACCCTCCTACGATCGTCGGCGAAATCCCATGGGCCATGGTTGCCCAATCCGCAGCCTGCGGCCATCCGCGTGCGCCCATCGATCCCCGCAGGACCGATCCGACTGTCAGACCTGGGGCGGGCGGGATTGGACACAGATTCGCGGTGAAGGTATCGGTTGCGCCGTCGCGGAGCGCGACCATGACCGCGTACTCACGGTGCTGCGGCACCCCGAAGTCGCACGCGTCGACGAGCAGCCAGCAGTACTCGTACCCGGCATCCTCGAGATGCTTGGCCACGCGGGTGCGACTCGACGCATATTCGTCCCGTTTCAGCAAGTCAGGAACGTTTTCGATCAGCAACGCACGCGGACGCAATTCCACGGTCAACCGCGCGGTCGTCTCGAACAGTTCCAGTTCCCAGCTACTACCCCGGGGACGTGAGGCGGTCGCTGCCGACTTCACCCGCGGCAATCCTGCGGCCAGTACGTCGATGTCACGGTGTGCCGGAAGGTCGTGTCTGGGTTCGAACCGGAGCAGGTCCTTTTGCAGCACATTCCAGGTGGGACGGTTCGCCCGTAAGGTTTCGCAGGCTACGTCACGGTTGTCGAGTAGAAGTATCGGATCGAACCCGGCTTGCTCCAGTCCGAGCGCTAGTCCCCCTGCACCGGCACACAACTCGATCGAGGTAAGGCGATCGCTTCGGCGCAGGTCGCGCACATCGCGATCCGGTTCAGCCCGCATGTATGCCCCCTCGCTGCCACAGTGACCACAACTCGACCAAGAATAGCGGCCGACGACCTACAACGCCTGCACGTTATCGCCGACCTTCACCCCCTTCACCCATTCCCAGCGAGTTCTTCGTGAGCGTGGGTTACATGTATTTGGACAACCCTTTTCATTGCCCCACACAGCAATTCACGGAAATGCTGTCCAACGTGCAGGGTAAGGCGCATCCTCGAACTGCTAGGACTGTGTATTGGGGAGCTCGTATGACCATCCGTCGTGGGGATGATGAGGGTGGGTCGGCTGGGTTGCCTGCGCTGCAGCGGTTGCCAGTGCGCGAGGCCAGGGATTTATTCGAGCTGGTCAGGGCGGCGGGGGCGTTCGAGGCGGCGACTATGGACAGGTCGATCGACTCGTTGGTGGGGGCGTTGCCTCGGCCATTGCGGCGGGTGGCCAAGAAGATCATGTTCGGTGGGCGATGACGGATCTGACTACGCGGGCGCAGTTGATTCTGCTGGCGCGGACGTTGCATGTGCATCCGCAGCGGGTGCATCATCTGCGGTATCTGGGGGCGGCGCGGTTGCACGAGTTGCAGGCGCAGGTGTCGGCGGTGTTGTTCGATCAGCACGCGACGACGTTTCGGCGGATCAGTGCGCTGGTGCCGTATATTCCGCTGACGATTTCGATTCCGTTGGTGCAGAAGCTCGTTCCGCCGATGATGACCGGGCGGGCGGCGGGGGCTGTGGGGGTCGAGCATCCGCAGAAGGCTGTGGAGACGTTGGCGATGCTGGACACGAGCTACGCGGCGGATTGTGCCCCGTATCTGGATCCTCGCGCCATCGCGCAGCTGGCCGATCAGGCGCCCGCGCGGCCGGTGGTGCGGATCGTCAACGAGTTGTTGCGGCGGCGTGACTATGTGACGGCAGGGCCGTTCCTGTCCTGTGCGACAACCGAATTGATCGCGGCGGTCGAGGCCGGGGTGGGTGACGATGCGGGGCTGATCTACTCGGCGGCGTATTCGTTCGATGCCGAAGTGTTGAGTGCTGTTGTGCGCCAGCTACTCGACGGGCCGCATCACCGGATCCCGCGCATGCTGCAGACGGTGCTCAACGGGCCGCCGGGGTTGCAACATGCCGCGCTGTCGGTGTTTTCGCGTTGCGAGGACGACGTGGTGCGCCGAGTGGGCGACGTGCTGTTCGGTAATGCTCAGCCTGCCGACGTCACCAAGCTGGTACGGAACGCGCTGACGGTCGGAGCCGTCCCCGAATTCCTCACGCTGGTAGGACATCTGACACCGCTCGGGTTGTGGTCGCTGGTCGGCAACCGGGTGTTCGACGAGCCGGGCGTCGGCGCGCGAGTGGTGTCGATGTTGGAACACCGCGACGATGTCGAGAGTTGGCGTGGGCTGTTCACCTTGGCCTCGCGCATGGACGAGCGGGCCAGGAACGAGGTCGGCAATACGCTGGCGGCACTGTCGGATACAGCGGTCGCGGAGCTGCCCGCCCGGGCGACCGAAACCGGGTGCTGGCCCGCGCTACTCGATCTCGTCGCCGCGTCGGGGCCCGAGGCGCAGAATCGTTTCGGGAAGGTGTGGGGCGGGCTGGGACCGGAGCGGCGCGCCCGGCTGCACCGGTGCATCACCGAGCATCGGTACGACAGCAGGCTCGCGGAGATCACGGCGATGGTGGAACCGGTTGAGGTGGATCAGTTGTTCTTCGAACGGCGGCGAACGCAACGGCATCGGGGGTGAGCGCGATGCCTGGCGCGACAGCGCGACGGGTATGAGTCAGAGTGGTGGCAGCCGACTCGAGGAGGACCCTGATGTATCCCGCGCCAGTCCAACGACCGCCCAGCGGCGGGACGGCGATCGTCGCCGGGATATCGGCGCTGGTCGGCGGGCTCCTCGGAGTCGTCGGGATGATCGCCGCGATGGTGCGGATGGTGACGTCGGACTACCCGCTGTTCGCGTGGGGGTACGCGCCCGCGTGGGTTTCCATCGTCTCGGCAGTGCTGTTGGTGGTCGACGTCGTCGCGGCGGTGCTGCTGTTGATCGGTGCGATCATGCTGTTCCGGCGCGGGAAGTCCGGGCCGACGATGGTGGCGTTGGGCTGCGCGGGGGTCATCGGCGCCTACATGGCCGGGGTGATCACCTCCGTCGCGCAGTTCGGGCACTTCGATATGGGCAGCCGTATCTTCCGTGAGGTGGTGTTCGGGCAGTCGGCCATGAACTCGCTGCTCGGACCGCACGTCGATCTGCCGTGGTTCCTGCCGATCCTGCTGCTCGTGTTCCCCGCGGTGACGTTCCTGCTCGCTCTCCTGCCGTCGACACGAAAGTGGTGCGGACGAGGAAATCAGCGGCCGACTTGGGCACCAGCCGCGCCCCGGATGCCGTATCAGCACCCCGGCATGCCGCATGCGCCCGGATACGCGCCACCACAGGCACAGTGGGCTCCACAGGGACACCCGCAGGTGCCGCGGCCGCAGGACGGATACCGATAAGGAGCGCATTCCGGGTCCACCCTACTGAACATCGCGCGACAACGGCGACGAACTAGGCGAGAGTGGGTCCGAAGGCTTTCACCCGAGAGGATCTGCCCATGTTCGCCCGTTCTCCGCACCGCACCGCGATCCGGGTCGCCGTGATCGGTGCCCTCGTCGCCGCTCCCCTGGCCGGCGTGACCGCACAGGCTTCGGCTGCGCCCGAGACACCCTCGCAGTCCATCGAATTCGTCGATCGGAACGGTCATCACGACAACGGCCTGCACCTCGGCCACCACCCGCTGCGAAAGCTGCTGCACCACCTGCTGCCGCACGGTGCCTTCGGCAGCGTGGACTGACCCACCGGGATCCGTGGGACAAGACCCGCGATCCTCATCCCGTCCCGGCCCGGTCCGGATCTGTCGCGCGGACGAACCGGGATCCCCAATCGCTCACGACGGCAATGAGTTCCGGCGGTCCGATGACGGTGAACTCGGCTTCCACCCGGCCGAGGAGGTAGGTGGGCCAGTCGAGAGAGTCGACGGTCTGCTCGACGCGGGTGCGGTTGCCCGGCAGAGGTGTGATGGTGCACCAGCGGCCCACCCGTGAGCGGACGTGCTCGGGGGGCGCTTCTATCTCGGCGACCACCGTGTAACCCGTTCGCGCACCGCCTATTCCGTTGCGAACGAAAGTAGCCGCATCGGGAGCGGGCAGCTCGCGAGAGCGGAAGTGGATGCCGGTGGCGTGGGAGTCGGTGAGGCGGTCCACGCGGAAGGATCGCCAATCGTGGCGGGTGAGGTCGTAGGCGACGAGATACCAGCGGCGGCCGAGGGAGACCAGGCGGTGGGGTTCCACTTCGCGGGTGCTCGTCCGACCGTCGGCGGCGGTGTAGGTGAAGGTGAGGCGCTCCTCCCGACGGCAGGTGAGGGCCAGGTCGGTGAGGACCGAGGGGTCGACGTCGGAGAGCGGGACGGCGTGCCAGCCGGCGGAAACGGTCATGGCGCGCAGGGCATCGACGCGGCGGCGCAGCCGGGCGGGCAGGACGGTGCCGAGTTTTCCGAGAGCACGCACGGACGGTTCGGCAAGGCCGTCACCCGCGCCTTCGGAACCGGCCTGTAGACAGACGGTGATCGCGACGGCCTCGTCGTCGTCGAGCACCAGCGGGGGCATGGCCGCGCCCGCGGCGAGCTGGTAACCGCCCTCGATGCCGGGGCGAGCGTCCACGGGGTAGCCCAGGTCGCGCAGGCGGTCGATATCGCGGCGCAGGGTGCGCGGTGACACCTTCAGCCGCGCCGCGAGTTCGGTGCCCGGCCAGTAGCGGTGGGTCTGCAGCAACGACAGCAACCGCAGGGTGCGTGCACTGGTATCAGCCATATTTCCAGTATCCGTCCATTGCGGACAGAAACTGACCGCAATACCTTCTACCTTGGGATTCATGACCGAAACAGTGCTCGACACCGAACGCGCCGACCTCCTCGAGATGCTGGCCAAGCACCGCTACTTCCTGCGCAACACCACGCGCGACCTCAACGACGAACAGGCCGCGCTGCGTACCACCGTGAGCGAACTGTGCCTGGGTGGGCTCATCAAACACGTGGCCGCGGTGGAAGCGAACTGGGCGAAGTTCATCGTCGATGGCCCCGCGGCGGGCCCGAGTTTCGACTCGATGACCGAGGAGCAGCTCGCGGAATGGAGCAATGCCTTCCGCATGCTGCCGGGCGAGACGCTCGCGGGACTGCTCGCCGAATACGACCAGGTCGCGGCCCGCACCGATGAACTGGTGCGCACGCTGCCCGACCTGAACGCGACCCAGCCGCTGCCCGAGGCGCCCTGGTTCGAACCCGGCGGGCGGTGGAGCGCGCGACGCACGTTCATGCACATCATGACCGAGACCGCGCAGCACTCCGGCCACGCCGACATCATCCGGGAGGCCCTCGACGGGGCTAAGTCGATGGGCTGAGTTCGCTCAGCAACTCCTCGGCTGCCGCGCGATGCTCTTGCGCGGCAGCCGGATCGGTGTGGTCGAGGACTTCGGCGATGCCCTGGTTCGCTCGGGCCTGCTCGAACCGGTACCCGAGTCGTGGTGCGAGTTCGAGGGTTTCGTTGTACAGGCGTAGTGCCTCGTCGGAAAGCCCTGCCAGTCGGCATGTTTCGGCGTAACCGTTGAGGAAGTGGATCTTCCAGTGCGGTTCGAACAGGTCGTCGAGCAGGGCGAAGGCCTCGCGGTGGCTGTCGAGGGCCTCGTCGTAGCGGCCCATTTCCCGCAGGGCGACACCGCGACAGTTCAGGCACCACGCCTCGTTGTGTTTGTGACCGTCGGCGCGGGCGGCGGTCAGCGCGCTGTCCAGATGCCGCAGGGCCGCGTCGGGTTCGTCGGGGGCGATCGAGACGCCGAGGGCGATCCGGGCCTGCAGCGACGGCGGCTGGTCCGGGCCGTCGGCGGAGATGTCGAGCGCGCGTCTGGCCAGGTCGGCCGCCTCGTCGCGTTTGCCGAGCTGCAGCATCGCCCAGGCCTCGCCCGCGAGCGCGTCGGCGGCGCTCATCGGACAGCCGCTGCGCGTGTACAGGTCGTAGGCCTGGCGGAACAGTTCGAGCGGTTCGGTGACATCGCCTTCGTCCCAGCGCAATTGGGCGCAGCGCATGGTTAGTTCGGCGCGGGGCAGCAGGTCGCCCGCCTCGGCGACCAGTGGGGCGGCGGCGGCATAGGCGGCGGCCGCCTCGGCCATGCGGCCGGCGTTGTAGCGGGCGAATCCCAGATCGCTGTGGGCTTCGGCCAGCTGGCGCGGATCACCGAGTTGCTGTGCGGCGCTGAGGGATTGCTCGAACAGGGCATTGAGGTGGGTGGTGCCGCAGCGCCGCGCGAAGAAGGTACGCAGGAAGCGTGGCAGTTCGCAGACGTGCTCGTTGGCGCCGATCTCCACGGCGGCGTAGAACACCGCCATCAGATTGGTGTACTCGCTGACGAACCAGAAGAAGGCGACGTCACGATTCGGGAAGTGCGGCAACGCTTTCGGGGCGGGACCGGCCGACACGGGACGGGTCGGTGACAGGAACGGCATGGCGGCGTCGGCGGCGGCCGCGGTGTGCACGTAGTAGTCGAGGATGCGGCGCACTGCCCGTTCGCGGTCGGCGTCGGTGTCGTGTTCGGTGCTTGCCTGGCGGGCGTGCCTGCGCACCAGGTCGTGCAGCCGGTAGCGACCCTCGGCGGGTTGCTCCACGAGGTGGGCGTCGAGCAGGTCCTCGAGCATGTCGCGCGCGGCGCGCAACGGCACATCGGTCACCGCCGCGGCGACGTAGTCGGTGAAGGTGGAGCCGGGCACCAGGCCGAGCAACCGGAACAGGCGACGCTGGTCGCGATTGAGCTGACGCACCGACATGCCGAACGCGGTGTCGAATTCCGTTGCGCCTTCGGCCATTCGCTCGACCAGGATACCCACCGACCAGCCGGGCCGATGCCGCAATCTGGCTGCCGCGAGCCGCAGGGCCAGGGGCAGATTGCCGCACAGCCGCAACACTTCCGCCGCCTGCTCGGGTTCCCTGGCCAGCCTGCCGTCGGGGCCCCGCGAATCGCCGCTGGCGCGGGCGAGCAGCTCGGCGCTCTCCTCGGGGGTGAGCACGTCGAGGGTCACCGGCGGCACCTCGTCGAGTTCGAGCAGGCGGTTGCGGCTGGTGATGATGGCGACCGATTCGCCTGCGCCGGGCAGCAATTGGCTCACCTGGGCGGCGTCGGCGGCGTTGTCGAGCACGATCACCGCCCGCAATCCGGCCAGTTCCGAACGCCAGCACGCCGCGCGCAGTTCGACTCCGCCGTCCTGCGGCACCTTTTCCGACGGGACGCGCAGCGCCGAGAGCAGCGCGCGCACGGCGGCGTCGGGATCGAGGGGCTGACGGCCGTCGGTGAAGCCGTGCAGGTCGAGATACAGCTGGGCATCGGGGTATTCGGCGGTCAGCTGGTGTGCGGCGTGTACGGCCAGCGACGATTTGCCGACACCGGCCATGCCGTCGATGGCCACCACCCGGTTCGTTCGGACGGCGGCGAGCACCTCGGCCAGGGCTTCTTCGCGACCGGTGAAGTCGGGGACGTCGCGGGGCAGGTCGTTGCGTGGGGGGACGGCTTCGGCGGGCAGGTTGGGCGGGGCCACCTGGCGGCTCGTCTTGGGTGGGGCGGGCAGCGGGTTGTTGGCGCGCTCCCACAGCGGGCGCAGCGGGCGCGGGTCGCGCTTCACCAAGCGGCACAGTTCCAGCACGGCAGGCCACGGCGGCACGGTCTGCCCATTGAGATAGCGCGACAGCGACGACGAACTCAGTCCCGTGTCGCGCGCCAGCGCCCGCACCCCGCGCCCGGAAAGCTCCTGGAGCATGCGCAGCCGCGCGGCCAGCTCGTCCTGCGGGTATGCCCGCTGTTGCACCACCACTGTTCCGCACTCCGTGTCCCGGTATGAAACGACAATTTTCCCGCCGGAAATCCGAAGGTCAGAGCCGTTTTCCACTGTCCCAGAGTGTCCCACAGACCTCGTTTCGAAGCACGCGGCGGGCTGTTATGGAGACACACCGCGAACAGCGGAAAGCAGCGAAACCGAGGAGAACATCATGCAGTCCCGTATGCAGAACCCCGCGATGATCCTGACCGGCGCGATGGGCCCGATCCAGGAGATCTTCGGCGCGATCAACAGCGGTGGCGTGGAGGGCGAGATCCTGGAGCTGGTGCACCTGCGGGTCAGCCAGATCAACGGCTGCAGCTCCTGCGTCGACGCGGGCACCAAGACCGCACGCAAAGCCGGTGTCAGCGAGGAGCGCCTCGCCACCGTCGTCGCCTGGCGGGAAACGCCCTACTTCAGCGACGAGGAACGCGCCGCACTGGAACTGGCCGAGGCCGCCACCCGGATGGCCGACCGCCCCGACGCCGTCACCGACGAGGTCTGGGACCACGCCGCCAGCTACTTCGACGAGCGCCAGCTCGCCGCCATCGTGCTGATGATCGGCATCACCAACATGTTCAACCGGCTCAACGCCACCACCCGCCAGATCGCCGGAGCCTGGGGCTGAGCCCCCTCACACCACCCGAAAGGACCACTGCCATGAGCACCAAGCAGCAGACCCACAGCGGATTCTCCCGTTGGATGCAGCACAAGATGAACGCCCGTATGAACCGCAAGATCCGTGGCGGCAACGGCACCTTCATGGGCATGGACGTGCTCATCCTGCACACCGTCGGCCGCCGCAGCGGCGAGCCGCGCCAGACCCCGATCTCCTGGTTCGCCGACGGCGAGGGCGGGTGGCTGCTCGTGGCCTCCGGCGGCAAGAACGGCGACCCCGACTGGTTCCGCAACCTGATGGCCCACCCCGAGCACGCGACCATCGAACTGCCCGGTGACCAGCCGATTCCGGTCACACCGCACGTGCTCACCGGTGCCGAGCGGACGAGCGCCTGGGCGGCGATCACCACCGCTGCGCCGCGCTACGGCAAATACCAGGACAAGGCGGGCCGGGAGTACGCGGTCGTCCGGCTCACCGCGTGAGGATGCGGTTGCGCAACGAAACCCCGACGGCCCTTCGACCGGTTCTAGACTGATCGAGGGGCCGGGGCCGGGCGCCCGAGACGGACGCACCGGTGACACGAGGCCGGAGGCGATCGTGGGCTATCCAGGATATCCACCGGGCGGACCGTATCCGCCCCGCCCGTCGCCGTGGCCGTGGATCCTCGGCACGCTCGTGGTCGTGGCCGCGCTGGCGGTCGGCGTGATCGCGGCGGGCATCTTCGTCGTCACGCAACGCGACAAGAACACCGAGGCAGCAACCGTCCCACCCCCGAGCGCGCAGACGATCGCCGCGACCAACGCACCCCCGGAAGCCGCCGTCGACCCGCAAGCCGCGGCGTTCGCCACCTTGCGCGCCCGCGCCGACAGCGACCGGCCGTTCGTGAGCGCGAATCTGAGCGAACGATGGGTGCCACAGATCTCGGCCAAACGCACCGGACTTGTCGCGCCCGATGTCGACGGACGGGTTGTCACCTGGACGAACACCGAAATCCTCGCCCAGCATCAGCGGCTGCGTCAGCAGTATCCCGGGACTCGCCTGATCTGGAGCGACGAGTGGAACACCTTCGATCTGCGGGGTTGGTGGGTCACCCTGGCCGGTGCCACCTTCGCCGAACCCGACTCGGCCAACGCCTGGTGCGATGCGATGGCCATCTCGGCCGACGAATGTTTCGCCAAGCTCGTCAGCAATTCCCGCGGCCCGGCGGGCACCACGAAGTACCGCTGATCAGGCGGGCAGCAATCGGGAGATCACCTCGGTGAGCTGGCGGACATTGCGGCACTCGTGCATGGTGACGATGTCGGTGTAGGTGTCGGCGGCCGAATCGCCCGTCGACCACGAACTCGACGGCTCCGGATTCAGCCAGTACACGGCCTTGGCGCGCTCCGACATCGCTTCCAGCGCAGCCAGATTCGGGTCGGTGCGGTTGGTGCGAGCATCACCGAGGATCAAGACGCATGTCCGCGGGCCGAGGGCGTCGAGATAGCTGTCGACGAAACCCTGGAAGGCCTCGCCGTAGTTGCTCGACCCGAACCGCGCCACCCCACCCTCGCGCACGATGTTCTGCGCGAAACCGGACGGCGGGGGCTCGCCGGGGGTGAAGAAATGGGTGATCTCGGCACAGGTGTCGACGAAACCGAAACTGCGGACCTTGCTGAACTGGTCCTGCAACGCCTGCACCAATTGCAGAGTGAACTCTGAGAACCCGGTAACCGAGCCCGAAACATCCGCCAGCACAACGAGATCGGGACGACCGTGGCGGCGGGCGCGCAGCACCGGGTCGACGGGCACGCCACCGGTCGCCATCGAACGGCGCAGGGTGCGGCGCAGATCGATCTGACCACGCACCGCCTTCTTACGGCGCACCGCCAACCGGGTGGCGAGTTTGCGGGCCAGCGGGTGCACGAGCCTGCGCATCTCGGCGAGGTCCTGTTCGCGGGCACCGAGGAAATCCGTTCGGTCCGCGGAGTTCTCGACACCACGGCGGGCGATGTAGTCGGTGCCGCGCAGTTCAGCCGAGCGCAGGCGGGCCTCATTCTGCACCGCCGTCCGGAACTGGTCGACGCGGCGTCGCGCTTCGATGGTGTGCACGGCCGCATCGAATTGCCCTGTGCCGCCCATTGTCTGAGCTACTTGTTCGGAAATCTCGTCGGGGCGTAGAGATTTCATCGTCAGATACGACGACCAACCCGCACCCGACGCCTGCGTCACCCGGCCCGCGCTCTCCCCCGCCCCGCCGTAGGCGCCGAAGGTGTCGAGCGCTTCCCTGGCCAGTTCCGCCGTATCGGCGCCCTGGACGAGGGTGGCGATCAGGCGGTCGCGCAAGGACTCCTGGTCGTCGCTCGAACGCGGCGCGGGGAGGTCGGTACCGAGGAAATACAGGTCGAAGAGCTGGTCGAAGACCGAACGCTGACCGTTGCGGCGCAGCAGGCAGGCAGCGAGGCCCGACCGCAGGCGCGCGGTGTCATCCATGCCGAGTGCGACGATCGCCGAGGCGGCGTCGACAGTCTCGCTGGGACCGGCGAAGATGCCGTGCTCACGCAGCAGACCGACGAAATCCACCAGGCGATCGGTGGGCGCGGTCATGGGCGCGGACTCTCCCCGTCCAGAGCCAGACGGTCGACGGCGAGGCGATGGTCGGACTGATATTTAAGCAGCACACCGAGCGTCGAGCGCACCACCGACGAGGTGATCTCCCGGGTGCGCAACACCACCAATGTCTTTGCCCAGTCCACTGTTTCGGCGATCGACGGCGCTTTGCGCAACGGCAGCTGACGCAGCGCGGCGACTGTACGAACCACGGGCTCGGCCAACGTCTCGTCCAGTTCCGGCACCTTCAAGCGGACGATCGAACGCTCCAGCTCCGGGGTCGGGTAATCGATGTGCAGGTACAGGCAGCGCCGTTTCAGGGCCTCGGACAGGTCGCGGTTGGCGTTCGACGTCAGCACGACGAACGGGCGGCGCACGGCCTTGACCGTGCCCAGTTCGGGGATCGAGATCTGGAAATCACCGAGCACCTCGAGCAGCAGACCCTCCAGCTCCACATCGGCCTTGTCGAGTTCGTCGATGAGCAGGACGGTGGGGTCCGGATTGCGGATGGCCGCCAGGAGCGGCCGGGCCAGCAGGAACTCCTCGGAGAACACATGATCGCGCGTACTGTCCCACCCCTCACCCGAGGTGGCGGTGATGCGCAACAGCTGCTTGGCGTGATTCCACTCGTACAGCGCGCGTGCCTCATCGATGCCCTCGTAGCACTGCAGCCGCAGCAGATCCGCGCCCGCCGCGGCGGCGACGGCCTTGGCCAGCTCGGTCTTGCCGACACCGGCGGGGCCCTCGATCAGCAGGGGCTTGCCGAGATGATCGGCGAGGAAGACCGCCGTCGCGATGTCGAGGGACGGCAGATAGCCGGCCGCTGCCAGCCGGTCGGTCACCTGGTCCACCGAGGGAAAGAAGTTACTCATCAGTAATGAGTATATCGAGGGGTTTCCAACGGCTGCGGCAGCGGCCCGGAGTCACGACGACCTGGCGATGGCGGCGGCGATCCCGTCGAGGATCAGCTCCAGACCGAAGGTGAAATCGTCGTCCGCCGATTCGTCGTCCGGCGGGATATCGGCGAAGGCCTGGGCGGTGAAGAGAGCCGCAATCTCGGGCAGACCGGACAGGTCGACGGCCGACACATCGCGCTGATAGGCGTCGAGGTCCTGTGCCTCGCTGCGCTGGTCGGCGCCACGCCGTTCGGCGATGCTCCGGTCGGTGACGAACGCCTGGCGCACATATCCACCGACGACGGTGATCGCCCCGATCTTCGCGCGCCAGTCCAGGCCGGTGTCGCGCAGCGCGGCGAGCCCGGCGTTCATCCAGGCCAACGCGTTGCTCCCGCGCGGCGGTCCGGTAACGGGGATCCGAGTGATCCAGGGGTGGCGGGCGAAGACGGTGCGCTGGCCGTTCGCCCACTCTCGCAGGGCCGGACGCCAGTCACCGGCAATAGTCGGCGGCGGGCCGAACGCGGTATCGACCATCAGGTCGGTGAGGCCGCCTTTGGAACCGATGTGGCGGTAGAGCGACATCGGGGTGACGTCCAGCGCGGCAGCGACTTTCGTCAGCGACGCAGCACCCAAACCCGCCTCGTCGGCGAGGGCGATGGCGGTCGCGACGATGCGCGGTGCGTCCAATTCGGCTGGACGGCCGACGCGTGGTCGTGGCTTGCCGGTCACCGTCTCCTCATTCATCTGGGCAACCGCCAATTTAACATAGGCCTTATAGTTTAAGGCTTATACTAACGTGGTGGCCGGGGCATACGACCTGGCAGTGAGGTCGGATAGCTATGGGTATCAGGACAATTCAGCGCATCACCGGCGCCGCCGCAGTCGCCGGCGCGGGATGTACCGTGGGCGTGCTTCCGCTGTATTTCGTCTACTCAGGGGCGCCCCCGGACGCCAATGTGCTCACCAGGTGCCTGCTCGGCCTGATCGGCGCGACCCTGTTCCTGGTGTTCATGAGCGGATTCGCGTACCTGGTCAAGCAGCGCGATCCGGAACGGGAATGGTTCGGATCACTGGCCGCCGCGGCCGGAACAGCATGGCTCGTAATCGCTCTCGTCTCTACCGGACTCGAGATAGGTGCGGTCATCGCGGCTCCCGACCCGATCGACCCCACGATCACCGTCAGTGGAACCTACGTGCTCTACGGGTCCATCTCGCGACTACTCGAGGGGTTGTTCCTGGTGGCGTTCGCGATCGCGGCCGCGCGGTTGCTCCCCCGCTGGTGTCGCGTCGTCAGCGGGGCGCTCGCGGCGGTGAATTTCGCCTTCGTTCCGTCGTTATACTTCGGGAACACACCGGCCGAGTTCTACGCAGCCAACGGGTGGGGCACCACCGCGACCGTCGGTGGTCTCATCACGCTGTGGTTCCTCGCGATCGGCATCGCACTGCTGCGGTCGACGGACGCCGATCGACCTGGACAGTCAGTACGGGTCGGCGGCGGCCGGTACCCGGCCGGAATCGATCGCGGCGAGTAGGGAATCGCGGTCGGCGGCGGTCTGGTCGGCGTAGGCGAGGGCGAATTCGCTCATCGCCTTGTCGAACTTGTCGCTGTCGCCGAGATAGGCGTTGATGGCGAGGGGGTCACCGGAGCGGGCGTGAGCGCGGGCGAGCACGCCACCGCACAGGGCGGCGTACCCGGCGAGCTCGTGGTGGGTGAGGGCGCCGATGTCGACCGAGCCCTTCATGTCCTTGAGCTGACGCCAGTAGAAGTAGTTGCCCGCCGGACCGGTCGCCCAACCGAGGAAGATGTCGCTGGCGGCCTGCATCAGCCGCTGCCCCACCACCACCCGATGGCCCTGGTGCTGATACTTGCTCGGCTTCGTATGCGCGGCGAGCACCGACTTCTCGGCCTGCTTGACCTGCAGAAACAGCGGGGCGCCCGATTCCTTGTCCATGAAGAGCACGATGAAACACCGGGTACCGACGCTGCCGACGCCGACCACCTTCATCGCCATGTCGACCACCGTGTGGCGATCGAGCAGGATGCGGCGTTCGTCGGGCAGGCTGCGGCGGTAGTCGTTGAGGACCTCCTTGACGTCCTTCTCGGTGAGCGTCTCGATGGGGACGAGCAGCGGCGGCTGATTCTTGATCCGAGGGCGGCCGTCGGAATCGGGTTCGGTGAGCTTCTCCAGCGCGTCGAGGCTGGTGCGGGTGCGGGCCGACTTGATCGTCTTCTCCGCGATCTTGCGGCGCTTCTCCTTCGGGATCGTCGCGGTGACCTCGTCCGCGTCGACGCGTTCGTACCAGATGGACAGCGAATCGAGCTCGGCCATCGCGGCGATCGCCTCCCGGTACCCGCGCGCGGCGGCCTCTGCGGCCCGCCCGGCCTGATGATCCGGGCACTCGTTGTCGCGGGCGGCGACGGCGACGCTGGCAGCCAAGCGTTTGACATCCCATTCGAACGGACCGGGCAGGGTTTCGTCGAAGTCGTTCACGTCGAAGACGAGATTGCGTTCCGGCGAGGCGTACAACCCGAAATTGGACAGGTGCGCGTCACCACAGAGCTGCACGGTCAGCCCGGTATCCGGACCGCTCGCCAGGTCGGCGGCCATGATCGCGGGCGCCCCACGCAGAAAAGTGAACTGCGAGATGGCCATTCGCGCATACCGGATCGGCAGCAACTCCGCCACCCGCGACTCCCCCTGCCGCTCCAGAATCGTCACCGGATCCTCCCGCCCCGGCCCCGCACCCCACTCCCCCAACCCCGACCGCGAAACCATCTTTCGCGCCGCACGCCCCAACTCCACCGCATCACGATCGAATTCCTCGACGGTTGTCATCGGGCAAGTCTGCCGCTACCTGCCCGCGACGGCAAGGACCAGCGCTCCGATACCTCGATCCTCGACCCCGCAAACCTCATGCAAACCGAAAGGGCCCGTCCGCATTTCGGCGGACGGGCCCTTCACGAAACGACTTACGCGGTTTCGGTGATGGGGCGGTCGACCCAGCTCATCAGGCCGCGCAGCTTGGCGCCGGTGACCTCGATGGGGTGCTCGGCGTTGGCCTTGCGCAGGCCCTCGAGCTCGGTGTTGCCGTTCTCGACGTTGGCGACCAGGCGCTTGACGAAGGTGCCGTCCTGGATATCGGACAGGATCGCCTTCATGCGCTCCTTGGTGCCGGCGTCGATGACACGCGGGCCCGACAGGTAGCCACCGAACTCGGCGGTGTCGGAGACCGAGTAGTTCATGCGGGCGATGCCGCCCTCGTACATGAGGTCGACGATCAGCTTCAGCTCGTGCAGCACCTCGAAGTAGGCCATCTCAGGGGCGTAGCCCGCCTCGACCATGACCTCGAAACCGGTCTTGACCAGTTCCTCGGTGCCACCGCAGAGCACGGCCTGCTCACCGAACAGGTCGGTCTCGGTCTCTTCCTTGAAGGTGGTCTTGATGACGCCGGCGCGGGTGCCGCCGATGCCCTTGGCGTAGGACAGCGCCAGGGCCTGGCCCTCGCCCTTCGGGTCCTGGTCGACGGCGATCAGGGCCGGAACGCCCTTGCCGTCGGCGAACTGACGACGCACCAGGTGGCCGGGGCCCTTCGGGGCGACCATGGCGACGGTGACGTCGGCCGGGGGCTTGATCAGACCGAAGTGGATGTTGAGGCCGTGGCCGAAGAACAGCGCGTCGCCGTCCTTCAGGTTGGGCTCGATGTCGTTGGTGAAGATCGACGCCTGGGCGGTGTCGGGCGCCAGGACCATGATCACGTCGGCCCACGCGGAAACCTCGGCGGGGGTGCCGACGGTGAGCCCGGCCTCTTCGGCCTTCGGGCGCGACTTCGAACCCTCGGCCAGGCCGACGCGCACGTCGACACCCGAGTCGCGCAGGCTCAGCGAGTGCGCGTGACCCTGGCTGCCGTAGCCGATCACGGCGACCTTGCGGCCCTGGATGATCGACAGGTCAGCGTCGTCGTCGTAGAACATCTCGACTGCCACTTGATTGGTCCCTTCTGATGATGGTTAAGAAAAGTTATCGCGGAGGTCGCTGAGGTCGGCTCAGCGGGTGGCGGTGATGGACTTGGGACCGCGGCCGACGGCCACGACACCGGACTGCACGATCTCGCGGATCCCGTACGGCTCGACCATGCGCAGCAGCGCGTCGAGCTTGGAACGAGTGCCGGTCGCCTCGATGGTGAGCGCGTCGGGCGACACGTCGATCACCTTGGCGCGGAACAACTGCACGGCCTCGATCACCTGCGTGCGCACCGAGGCGTCGGCCCGCACCTTCACCAGGATCAGCTCGCGGGCCACCGACGCGTCGGCGTCCTGCTCCACGATCTTGATGACGTTGATCAGCTTGTTGAGCTGCTTGGTGACCTGCTCGAGCGGCAGATCGTCGACGGTGACGACGATCGTCATGCGCGAGATCTCGGGAATCTCGGTGCCGCCGACGGCAAGAGACTCGATGTTGAAGCCGCGGCGCGAGAACAGGCTCGCGACACGCGCCAGCACGCCCGGCTTGTCCTCGACGAGAACGCTCAGCGTGTGGGTGGTGCTCATGCCGCCACCTCGCTGTCGCTCGGCGTCGGCACGATCACCATCGTGGCTGTGCCCATTCGGCGCTCGCTGCGCTCGCTCATGCTTCGGTGCCCTTCTCGAATGCCGCCTGCTCACGTTCCATCGCCTCGTGGATGACGGCGGGTTCGGAGACCTGCTCGTCGTCGTCGAACAGCGGGCGGATACCGCGGGCGAACATGATCTCGTCGTTGCTGGTGCCCGCGGCGACCATCGGCCACACCTGGGCGTCCTTGCCGACGATGAAGTCGATCACCACCGGGCGGTCGGTGATGGCCTGGGCCTGGCGGATGGCGTCCTCGACCTCGTCTTCCTTCTCCACGCGGATGCCGACGCAACCCAGCGCCTCGGCCAGCTTCACGAAGTCGGGGATGCGCAGGGTGTGCGTGCCCAGATCGGTGTTGGAGTAGCGCTGTTCGTAGAACAGGGTCTGCCACTGGCGGACCATGCCGAGGTTGCCGTTGTTGATGAGCGCGACCTTGATCGGCACACCCTCCACCGCGCAGGTGGCCAGCTCCTGGTTGGTCATCTGGAAGCAGCCGTCGCCGTCGACCGCCCAGACCTCCTTCTCCGGAGCACCCATCTTGGCGCCCATGGCCGCGGGCACCGCGTAACCCATGGTGCCGAGGCCACCGGAGTTGAGCCAGGTGCGCGGCTTCTCGTACTTGACGAACTGCGCGGCCCACATCTGGTGCTGACCGACGCCGGCGCAGTACACCGCGTCGGGCCCGGCCAGGCGGCCGAGGGTCTCGATGACGTATTCCGGCGACAGCGAACCGTCGCTCGGGGTCTTCCAGCCCAGCGGGTAGTTGTCGCGGATGTCGCTGAGGTAGGCCCACCACTCGGTGAGGTTCAGCAGCGGCGCCGCACCGGACTGCGGGTCGGCCTTGAGGGTCTCGATGAGCTCGATGATGACCTCGCGCGCGTCACCGACGATCGGGACGTCGGCGTGGCGGTTCTTGCCGATCTCGGCCGGGTCGATGTCGGCGTGGATGACCTTCGCGTCGGGCGCGAAGGAGTCCAGCTGACCGGTGACGCGGTCGTCGAAGCGGGCGCCGAGGGTGATCAGCAGGTCCGACTTCTGCAGGGCGGCAACAGCACCGACGGTGCCGTGCATGCCGGGCATGCCCATGTTCAGCGTGTGGCTGTCAGGGAACGCGC
The DNA here is from genome assembly GCF_020216065.1 of Nocardia rosealba. Classification (GTDB taxonomy): domain Bacteria; phylum Actinomycetota; class Actinomycetes; order Mycobacteriales; family Mycobacteriaceae; genus Nocardia; species Nocardia rosealba. The sequence goes on along the minus strand of NZ_JAIWNA010000001.1, from coordinate 1,384,311 downwards.
CACGCGCCATCAGGGTGGTGACCACCGGGATGCCGGTCAGTTCGGCGAGCTCGAGCAGTTCGGCCGAGGCGTCGGACTTGATGACACCGCCGCCCACGTAGAGCACGGGCTGCTTGGACTCGAGGATCATCCGGGCCGCCTCGCGCACCTGCTTGCCGTGCGGCTTGGTGACCGGACGGTAGCCGGGCAGACGCATCTCCGGCGGCCACGAGAACGTGGTCTGGGCCTGTAGCGCGTCCTTGGTGATGTCGACAAGCACCGCGCCCGGACGACCGGAGGCGGCCAGATAGAACGCCTCGGCCAGGATGCGCGGGATGTCGGCGGGATCCTTCACCAGGAAGTTGTGCTTGGTGATCGGCATGGTGATGCCGGAGATGTCGGCTTCCTGGAAGGCGTCGGTGCCGACCAGGCTCGACGGCACCTGGCCGGTGATCGCCACGATCGGGACCGAATCCATCTGGGCGTCGGCCAGCGGGGTCACCAGGTTGGTCGCGCCGGGACCAGATGTGGCCATACACACACCGACCTTGCCGGAGGCCTGCGCGTAGCCGGTCGCCGCGTGACCGGCGCCCTGCTCGTGGCGCACCAGCACGTGGCGGACCTTCTTCGAGTCGAAGAGGGGGTCGTAGACGGGAAGGACCGCACCGCCCGGAATACCGAATACGGTGTCGACGTCGAGCTCTTCGAGGGACCGGACCACCGACTGCGCGCCGGTGACGCGCTCGGGCGCGACCTGGCGACGGGCGGGGGTGGTCGCCGGGTTAGCGGCTCCCGTTGAAGGCGCTGACCTGCGGGCCGATGGCCCGGGTCGTGCGGTAGGTGCACTCACCGTCTTCGTTCCTAACTGTGTTGTTCTGACTCCGGACTGGCGCGGAATTCGCCGGAACACAAAAAAGCCCCCGATCAGCGCATGGCTGTTCGAGGGTGGCGCGTCGCAACGCGAGCTGACGTATTCGACTCAGGCAGTCAGGCTCAACGCTGGACGCGCCGGCCGAGTACGAGCTCGCTTCGATTCACGGCTACGACGTTATTCGTGTGTGAACCGATGAGTCAAACAGGCTACCTTTCGTGTCCCATTATGTGGGACACGAGTGGTTGCGTGGGTCCGTATACCGAGATGCGAGGATGGTGGGGTGTCATCACCGCATCAGTCCGTGCCACCGGCTAAATCGTCCCACACCGCCGACGAGACGACCGCGACGGGTCGGCCCGCGCGACCCGGTGGCCTGCGCGCCGCCGGTCCCGGCAGGCTCGCGGCCATCGCCGCGGTGGTACTGGCGTACCTGATCTTCGTTGTCGTCGGCACCGTCCAGGACTGGTCGCTCGGGCTGCGGATCGGGCTGATCGTGCCCACCGCGGTCGTCGTGTGGTTGCTGATTCCACGCAGAGAGAGCGGGCCGATGCCGGGCGTGCACGTGATCGGCGTGCCGAGGCTCGCCTACATCGGCGTGCTCGTGCTGGCGTTCTGCGTGTTCTTCGCGTTCGTCGGCTGGCCGATCGCCCTGTGGTGGCTGCTGCTGGCGCCGGTGATCGCGGTGTGGTGGGTGATGCGCACGCACACAACGGTTTCCGATGCGGGGCTCGACCTCTCCACGATGGTCTCCTCGAAGCACCTCGACTGGGCACAGGTCAAGGGCATCAGCATCCCCAAGCGCGGTTACATCCGGGCCCGGCTCGCCGACGACTCCGAGGTGAAGCTGCCCGCCGTGGGTTACGACCGGTTGCGTGAGCTGATCGAGGCATCCGAGGGCCGGCTGCCCGATGTCTTCGCGGCGGCCGAGGAGGCCGAGGCCGAGCGGATCGCGGCCGAGCGGGCACAGGCCGAGGCGGATGCGTCGACGGATGTCGCCCCCGCGACAGAGTCGGCGGCTTCGCCCCACACCGACCCCGCGCCCGAGAAGAAGGCCGGTGCCGAACCCGAGGAGCCGGACGCGCCACGGTGACGTCGGCGGTATGACCGCGAGCACTGTGGGAATCCACACGATGCCGCACAGAGTTGCACCGGTAAGCTGACGGCACCGGGCACCCTCGCGCCGACGGCACCACCGCGGCGACACCCTCCGGAGCGACACTCCCGCCTCGAGCCCGGTTCCCCACCCCAGCACCGACGACCGGCGCGACGCGACCACCGCCCGCCGGAGTAACGTGCAGGGTTGCCGGACGCACCGCGCCCGCGCTCTGTGCCGCGCAGGTCAGCCCCCTGCGCGTTCGCCGCGAGCGCACCCAGCGACATTTGACGAGGACTCCCATGCCACCGCTTCGCTCACGCACCACCACCATCGGCCGCAATGCCGCGGGCGCTCGTTCGCTCTGGCGCGCGACCGGCATGACCGACTCCGATTTCGGCAAGCCGATCATCGCGATCGCGAACTCCTACACCCAGTTCGTGCCCGGCCACGTGCACCTGAAGAACATGGGCGACATCGTCGCCGAGGCCGTGCGCGCCGCCGGTGGTGTGCCGCGTGAATTCCACACCATCGCCGTCGACGACGGCATCGCCATGGGCCACGGCGGCATGCTCTACTCGCTGCCGTCGCGCGAGATCATCGCCGACTCGGTCGAGTACATGGCCAACGCGCACACCGCCGACGCGCTGGTGTGTATCTCCAACTGCGACAAGATCACTCCCGGCATGCTCAATGCCGCGATGCGCCTCAACATCCCCGCCGTGTTCGTCTCCGGTGGACCGATGGAGGCCGGTAAGGCCGTGGTCGTCGACGGTGTGGCGCACGCGCCGCTCGACCTGGTGAGCGCGATCTCGGCGAGCGCGAGCCAGGCGGTGTCCGACGAAGGCCTCGACGAGGTCGAGCGGTCCGCTTGCCCCACCTGTGGTTCGTGTTCGGGCATGTTCACCGCGAACTCGATGAACTGCCTCACCGAGGCGCTCGGCCTCGCACTGCCCGGCAACGGTTCCACTCTCGCGACGCACGCGGCGCGCCGGGCGCTGTTCGAGCGGGCGGGCACCGTGATCGTCGATATCGCCAAGCGCTGGTACCAGGACGACGACGCCTCCGTGCTGCCCCGAAACGTCGCCAACGCCAAGGCCTTCCGCAACGCGATGGCCCTGGACGTGGCGATGGGCGGTTCCACCAACACGGTGCTGCACACCCTCGCTGCCGCTCAGGAAGGCGAGATCGACTTCGATCTGCAGACCATCGACGAGATCAGCCGCCGGGTGCCGTGCCTGTCGAAGGTGTCGCCCAACTCCGACTACCACATGGAAGACGTGCACCGCGCCGGCGGCATCCCCGCCATCCTCGGTGAGCTGCGCCGCGGCGGGTTGCTCGAGCTGGACGTGACCACCGTGCACACCGCGAGCTACGAGGAATTCCTCGACACCTGGGACATCCGCTCGGGCAAGGCATCCGAGGAGGCCCTGGAACTGTTCCACGCCGCCCCCGGCGGGGTGCGCACGGTCGAACCGTTCTCCACCAGCAACCGCTGGTCCTCGCTCGACACCGATGCCGCCGGTGGCTGCATCCGCGACATCGAGCACGCGTACACCGTCGAAGGCGGGCTGTGTGTGCTGCGTGGCAACATCGCCCCCGACGGCGCGATCCTCAAGACCGCGGGCATCGACGAGGAACTGTTCACCTTCGAGGGACCGGCCGTGGTGGTCGAGTCGCAGGAGGAAGCGGTGTCGATGATCCTCGGCAAGAAGATCCAGCCCGGCGATGTGGTCGTCGTGCGCTACGAAGGCCCCGCCGGTGGTCCCGGCATGCAGGAGATGCTGCACCCCACCTCGTTCCTCAAGGGCCTCGGCCTGGGCAAGGTGTGCGCGCTGATCACCGACGGCCGCTTCTCCGGCGGCACCTCGGGTCTGTCGATCGGTCACGTCTCCCCCGAGGCCGCCTCCGGTGGTGTCATCGGCCTGATCGAGAACGGCGACCGCATCCGCATCGACGTCCACACCCGCGCCCTGGAGGTGCTGGTGTCCGACGAGGTGCTCGCCGAACGTCGCGCGAAGATGGAGGCCTCCGAGCGGCCGTGGCAGCCGGTGAACCGTGACCGCCCGGTCACCACCGCTCTGCGCGCATACGCCGCGTTGGCCACCTCGGCCGACAAGGGCGCAGTCCGCCAGCTGCCGTAGCCGAAACCAGTCAGGCCCCTCACGGAGTCCGTGAGGGGCCTGACTCGTTCCCATCCTAGGCGAGGGCGGGTTGTTTCGGTTGCGTCGGTGACTCGTCGTCGCGGCCGGTTCGGGCGGGGATCAGGGCGGTGGCAACCAGGCCGAGCAGGATGAAGCCCGCCGCGAGGTAGGCGCCGGTGTGCACGCCCGAGGTCATCGCGGTGCGACCGACTTCGGCCACCTGCTGTGTATCCGGTTGGGCGGCGAAGCCTTCGATGGCCGCGCCCGCGCTGCCGGTGACGGCGTGGGCGTACTGCTGAGCTTCGGTCGCGGGCACGCCGGTTGCGGTGAGGTCGTCGTCGACCCGCGCGCTCAGGGTGGTGAAGAAGACCGTGGTCAGCAGGGCGATGCCGAGGGCGGAGCCGAGTTGACGGAAGGCGCTCTGGATGCCGGAGGCCTGACCATTGTCGGCTTCGGGAATGTCGGCCAGGACCACATTGGTCACCTGGGCCGTCGCGAAACCGACGCCGATGCCGTACAGGAACAGCACCAGCGCGACCGACCACCACGAACTGTCGGTAGCGGCGAAGAAACCGAGCGCGGCCAGCCCGACCACCTCGAGTCCGAGGCCGAGCCGGACCAGGTTCAGCGGTGACGCCGACCCGGCCATGCCGAAGCTCACGCCGCTGGCGACGAAGCTGCCGATGGCGATCGGCACCAGGGCGAGTCCGGCTTGCAGCGCGCTGTAGCCGAGGGTGAATTGCATCCACAGCGGCAGCACGGCGACGATGCCGAACTCGCCGAGACCGATGATCAGGGTGGCGATATTGCCGTTGCGGAACGAGGCGAGCGAGAACAGGCTCAGGTCCATCAAGGCCTTGTCGGCATTGCCGGTGCGACGCAGCAGCACCTGTCGCACCACGAACCCACCCAGCGCGAGCGCACTGAGCACAAGTGCGACCAGAACGGGCGAAGGACCGCTGCCCCAGCTGAATCCGCCGATCTCCATCTGCTGCACGGTGCTGATCCACCCGTAGGTGCGGCCTTCGACGAGACCGAAGGCGAGCAACCCGAGCCCGAGCACCGACAGCAGGGAGCCGAACACATCGAGGCGGCCCGCCACCTTCGGCGACGGCGCGATACACGTCAGCACACCGACCACGATCAGCACGGCCAGCGGCACGTTGATGCCGAATGCCCAACGCCACGAGGCGTGTTCGGCCAGCCACCCGCCGAGCAGCGGGCCGAGTGCCGCCGCCGCACCGATCGTGGAACCCCAGACGGCGAACGCCTGACCACGTGCTTTACCGGTGAAGGTGGCGTTGAGCAGGGCCAGCGAGGTGGGCAGGATCATCGCCGCGCCCGCACCCTGCAGGAACCGGGCGACGACAAGCAGGCCGCCGTCCGGTGCGAGCCCGGCCAGGATGCTCGTCGCACCGAACACCACCACACCGGTGACGAACATCCTGCGCGCACCGACGATGTCGGCGACCCGGCCCACCACCAGCAACAGCGCCGCGAAGACGATCGCGTAGGACTCCTGAATCCATTGCGCCTCGGCAGAACCCGTCCGCAGGTCTTCGATGATCGACGGGATGATCACGTTCACGATCGTGGTGTCGACCACGATCAACGCCACGCCGAGGGCGATGGCGATCAAGCCGAGCCATCGGCGAACGGACGAATCCTGACTCATCGTCACTCCTATTTCCATGATGGAATATTTCCATCATCAAAGTAGATTCTGGGCAATAGGATGTCAAACGATGCGAAAGGAACCCATGAGCCAGTCGGAGGCGTACGGCCGGTACGAACGGATCCACGAGGGCATGCGAGCGTACGGTGCGAACTATCGCGAGTTCACCCGCCGCTTCGCCGGCTGGCTCGGGTTGCACTCCACCGACGCCGAGGCCTTGATCGAAATCCTCAGCGCCGAGGAACGTGGCAGCACGTTGTCACCGGCGCGCCTCAGTGAGCGGATCTCGTTGTCCAACAGCGCGACCACCGCGCTGCTGAACCGGCTCGAACAAGCCGGTCACATCGTCCGCAGCCGCGAACACGACGACCGCCGCGTCATCACGCTGCGCAGCACCCCACGCATCCACGCCCTCGCCAACGACTTCTTCGGCCCGCTGGGAACGAAGGTCGAAGAATCGGTCATGGGAAAGTACTCCCCCGAAGACCTGCGCCGATTCGAGGCTTTCCTGGCCGACATCCACGCCACCATGACCGCCCACCTGTCCGAACCCGCTCCGCCGCCTCCAGGAAAGGACATGGGTAACTCACCGGGTACCGGCTGACTCCCACGCATCTCCCGCCGACCGCGTACCGAATCAGACCTGAGTCCGGATCGAATTCGCCGGAGAGGCGGACCAGCGAGGGGTATCAGCTCAGAAGGGGCCGATGCCCTTCAAGGGGTTGCCGCCGTGGAGGAACCAGTAGGTGCCGATGGCGGCGGCGATGGCCAGTAGGACCACCACGAACGAACCGTAGGCCGGGCGGGTGGCCCAACCCCGGGTGCGGTCGAGAGACCAGCGCCCCGGGCCGGTGAGGATGATCGCGAGAGCGGCGCCCGCGAGGATGGTGTCTATCTCGACGCCGGACTTGGTCGCCGCGTTGTACTGGAAACCAGGGATCATGCCCTGCTTCGACATCCAGGCGTTCGAGATGGTCGCGAGGACGGCGCCCGCGGCGAGCGGGGTGGCCAGGCCGAGGACAAGCAGCACACCGCCGCCGAGTTCACCGGCGATCACCAGGGCGGTGGCCAGCGACGGGTGGTCCCAGCCGCCACCGGCCATCATGTCCTTGGTTCCGTCGATGCCGGGACCGTGGAACCAGCCGGTCAGCTTCTGCAGACCGTGGTAGATGAAGGTGCCGCCGACCACCAGGCGCAGCACGAACAAGCCGAAGTCGAGGGTGCCGCGCCGGGCCTCGCGGTTACGGCGCTGCAGGCGAACCGATTCCGCCGATGCGGCCGTCGCAGGTGGGATCGTCGCGTAGCCGTAGTCGTCGTCGCGGTCGGCGCCGGTCTTGGCGCTGCTCGCGGTGGGGACCTCGTCGCCGGGATCCAGGCCGAGGTCCTCGTCGGTGCGCGGCACGTCCTTGGGGTCGGGCTTGCGCATCTGCGTGGTCGGCGAATCGTAGGGGCTGGTCACCGGCCGACCCGCCGCGGATACGGCCTCTCCGGCCCGCGCCGTCGCGTCGTCGGGGGAAGTGTCGTTCGACTTGTCGGTCACGGTCTCACCTTAGGACGTGGGCTCGCGGTGCGCCGCCCTTCGCCGCATCAGGCGTGTCAGCCCCGCTCGACTGCCGGTAACGTCTGCACCATGAGTTCGGTATTCGCGGGCCGCGTGGCAGTCGGGTTGGCGCTCGGCACGATTCTGGTCGCCGGGTGTGCCCGTTTCGACGAGTCGGCGTCGAGCCCGTTCACCACCGAGCCGTCGATCGGCGGTGCCAACGCGGAACCGAAGCCGCCACAGGACTCGCCCTCGCAGGCGCCGCGCCCGACCGGACCGTGTATCGACCCCGATCCCAATGTCATCGGCACCTGCCTCGATTCGGCCGCCGGGCTGATCGCGGTGGGTGACAGCGCGCTGGTCGCCGAGCGCCGCACCGGTCGCATCCTGTCGGTGACGCCGGTCGACGCGAGCACTCCGCAGCCGCCGCCGGAGGAGGTCGCGGTGCTGCCCGTCGACGGGTCGGGCGACGGTGGCATCTCCGATATCACCTTGTCGCCCACCTTCTCCGAGGACGGGCTGATGTACGCCTACATCACCACCGGCAGCGACAACCGGGTGGTCCGCCTGTCCCGCGACGGCGCGCCGAAGGAGATTCTCACCGGAATCCCCAAGGGCGCCACCGGTAATCGCGGCGCGCTGGAATGGGCGACACCGAACCAGCTGCTGGTCCTCACCGGTGACGCGGGCAACCCCGGCGCCGCGGCCGACCCCGGCTCGCTCGGGGGGAAACTGTTGCGGTTGGACTCACCGTCCTCGGGCGCGAACACTCCGCAAGTGGTCGCCTCGGGCATCGGCAGCGCCGGTGACCTGTGTCGTGACGGCAAGGACGGCATGTGGGTCACCGACCGCACCGCCGCCGAGGACCGCCTGCAGCATCTCGGCACCGACGGCACCGTCACCGTGTCGTGGACCTGGCCCGACCGGCCCGGCGTCGGCGGGTGCGCGGCGACCACCGACGGCGTGGCCGTCGCCCTCACCGAGGGCAAAGCACTCGCCGCCGTCACCGCCGATCCGAGCACCTTCGCGGTCACCACCGCACCCACCCTGATCGCCCAGGACAAGTACGGCAAGCTACTCGGCGCCACCGCCGGTGCCGACGGCAGCGTGTGGGTGAGCACGGTCAACAAAACCGACGGCACCCCGGGCGAATTCGATGATCGCGTGGTACGCATCCCACCGCCGCAGGGCGGTGCGGGCGGCCCGGACTAAAGCGTTCCGCAGCCGACGGGGCGTGCCGCCGAACGCCGCACGCCCTGGCGACACACGCGCCCGGTCGACGGCAGGGCGCCCAACCCTCTCACCTGGACGGTGAGAGTAGTTGGGCTACCGCGGTTTTCAGCTGCAGGCGGCGAGGACCAGTTCGCGGACCTTGGCGGCGTCGGCCTGGCCACGGGTGGCCTTCATGACGTCGCCGACGATCTTGCCCGCCGCCTGGACCTTGCCCGAGCGGATCTTGTCGGCGATATCGGGGTTGGCGGCGAGGGCCTTTTCGACCTCGGCCTGCAGGGCGGTGTCGTCGCTGACCATGCCGAGGCCCTTGGCCTCGACGATCTGGGCCGGTTCGCCCTCGCCGGCCAGCACGAAGTCGACGACCTGCTTGGCGACCTTGTTGTTCACCGTCTTGGCCTCGACCAGGGCGATCACAGCGGCCACCTGGGCCGGGGTGATCGGCAGATCGGCGAGGGCGACCTCGCGTTCCTTCGCCTTCTCGGTGAGGTAGGCGACCCACCACGAGCGCGCCTCGTTGGCCGGGGCACCAGCCTCGACGGTGGCGATGATCAGGTCGAGCGCACCGGCATTCACCAGGTCGCGCATCACCTCGTCGGACAGGCCCCAATCGGCCTGGATGCGCGCGCGGACCAGCCACGGGTACTCGGGGATGGTGGCGCGCAGTTCCTCGATCCACTCGGCGGCCGGGGCGACGGGCTCGAGGTCGGGTTCGGGGAAGTAGCGGTAGTCCTCGGCGGTTTCCTTGCGGCGACCCGCCGACGTTGACCCGTCGGCCTCGTTGAAGTGGCGGGTCTCCTGCACGATCTCCCCGCCCGCGGTGAGCACGGCGGCCTGACGGCGCATCTCGTAGCGCACCGCGACCTCGACGCTCTTGAGCGAGTTCACGTTCTTGGTCTCGGTGCGGGTGCCGAATTCCTTGGCACCGATCGCCATCAGCGACACGTTGGCGTCGCAGCGCAGCGAGCCCTGCTCCATCTTCACGTCGGACACGTTGAGCGAACGCAGCACCTCGCGCAGCGCGGTGACGTAGGCGCGAGCCACCTCGGGGGCGCGTTCGCCCGCACCGGTGATCGGCTTGGTGACGATCTCGATCAGCGGCACACCCGCCCGGTTGAAGTCGAGCAGCGAGTGGCTCGCGCCGTGGATGCGGCCGGTGGCACCGCCCACGTGCAGCGACTTGCCGGTGTCCTCCTCCATGTGCGCGCGCTCGATGTCGACGCGGAAGGTGCTGCCGTCGTCGAGCACCACGTCGAGGAAACCTTCGGTGGCGATGGGCTCGTCGTACTGGCTGATCTGGTAGTTCTTCGGCTGATCCGGGTAGAAGTAGTTCTTGCGCGCGAACCGGCCCCACGGGGTGATCGAACAGTTCAGCGCCAGGCCGATGCGGATGGCCGACTCGACGGCCTTCTCGTTCACGACCGGCAGCGAGCCGGGGAGCCCGAGGCACACCGGGCACACCTGGGTATTGGGTTCGGCGCCGAACTCGGTGGGGCAACCGCAGAACATCTTGGTCGCCGTGGACAACTCGACGTGGACCTCCATGCCGAGCACCGGCTCGTACCGGGAGATGACATCGGCGTAATCCATCAACTCGACCGTGGGTGCGCTCATGCCTAGCAGTCTATGTAAGCCGCTCACGGCGGCGGCCGGTGGTCCTAGCGCGGCGGGACACGGCGGGTGAGCCAATCGGTGACGTAGGTGAGAACGGCCGGATCGACGGTGGTTTCGATGCTCGAGTATTCGCTGGGGTTGCCGGTCTCGGTGGGCTGCATCAGGTGGTTGAGGCCGGGGAAGGTGTGCACCGTCGGGTCGGGCGCGCCCGCCAGCGCCTCGCGCATGGGCCCCTCGCTCTGGGCGGCGGGAACCTGCAGGTCCTTGCCGCCGAAGAAGGCGAGCACCGGCACGCGCAACGCACGCAGTGACGGCTGCGGGTCGAAGGTCATGAACGAGGTCATGTAGGGGGTGTTGAACGAGTCGACGGCTTCCTTCGGTGCGCGCTCGTTCTCGGGTAAGGACTCGTTGTGCTGCTGGGAGTACACCTGGGCGCCCTCGAGGTCACCGGCGCGCAGCATCGCGGTCCACTTCGTGAGGTAGTCGACCTGCTGATCGATCTTGTCCTGGGGCGCGCCCGAGGCGGCCATGATGACCTTGTTCTGTTCGATCAGCACGTCGGCGCCGGGCACCGACGGACCTGCCATCAGGATCGCGAACGCGATATCGCTGCCGGGCCGAGCCGCGACCAGCGGTGCGAGGTAACCGCCCTCGCTGTGGCCGAACAGGCCGACCTTCGCGTCGTCGATCTCGGGCCGCTCGCGCAGGAACGCCGCACCGGCCGCGGCATCACCGGCGAGGGTGTCGTAGGTGGCGTCGTCGAGTTTGCCGCCGGTACCGCCGACGCCGCGGTCGTCGGTGCGCAGCACGGCGTAGCCCGCGCGGGTGAGGGTGTCGGCGAGCACCAGGAACGGGCGGTGCCCGAGCAGTTCCTCGTTGCGGTCCTGCGGGCCGCTGCCGGTGATCATCAGCACTGCCGGGAACGGGCCTGGCCCTTCGGGTTCGGTCAGCGTGCCCGCGATGGTGATGTCGCCGCTGCGATAGGTGACGTCCTCGCTGCGGTAGGGAAACGGTGGCTTCGGGTCCTGCGGACGGGCGACGTTCTCGATCTTGCCGCGCCGCAGCGTGAGTGGCGCCGACTGGCCCGATTGCGACCAGTCACCGGTGATCTGCTCCCCCTCGAGCTTGCCGCGGAACCGAGGGTCGCCCGGCGCGTCGGGGAGGGCGAACTCGACTCGATCCGGCTCGGCGACAACATCTTTCAGCGGCGCGTCACGCAGACCCTGGATGGGGATGTCGAGGGTGGCCGAACCGTCTTCGGCGAAACTCACCCCGATCGGGATCGTCTGCCCCGGCACCTCGATCCCGCCGTTCCAGTTGCCGTGCACGGTGGTTTCCCCGGAATCCGATGTGGACCCGGAGCATCCGCCGACGAGGGCGGTGAGGACTGCAAGAACCGAAACGAACACTCGACCGGTGCGCATGAAACCACGGTACCGACGCCCACCGACAACTCCACGCAACGCCTCGCCAGGCAGCCTCAGCCGAAAAAGGCCTGCGCTTCGCTGAGCCGTTCGGCCGGAACCCGTTTGAGCTGCTTGGTCGCCTCCGACAGCGGGACCAGACCGATGGTCGTACCGTGCAGCGCGACCATCATCCCGAAATGTCCGGCATGCACGGCCTCTGCCGCGTGCACGCCGAAGCGGGTGGCCAGGATCCGGTCGTAGGGTGTGGGGCTGCCGCCGCGCTGGACGTGGCCGAGCACGGTGGTGCGGACTTCTTTGCCGATCCGGCGCTCGATCTCGGACCCCAACTGCTGGGCGACACCGGTGAACCGTTCGTGCCCGAATTCGTCGATCCCGCCTTCCCGCAGCGTGAACCCGGAATCCGGTGCGGGGTGGGCGCCTTCGGCGACGACACAGATGAAGCTCTTCTCGCCGCGCTGGAAGCGGGACTTGATCATCGCGCACACCTGCGCGACATCGAAGGGCTCCTCGGGTACCAGCGTCAGGTGCGCACCCGCGGCGATGCCGGAGTTCAGGGCGATCCAGCCCGCGTGCCGTCCCATCACCTCGACAAGCATCACCCGCTGATGCGATTCGGCGGTGGTGTGCAGGCGGTCGATGGCCTCGGTGGCGATCGACAGCGCCGTGTCGTGGCCGAAGGTGACATCGGTGCAGTCGATGTCGTTGTCGATGGTCTTGGGCACGCCGACCACCGGCACGCCCTCCTCGGCCAACCAGCTGGCCGCGGTGAGGGTGCCTTCGCCACCGATCGGGATCAGGGCCTCGATGCCGTTGTCGTCGAGGGTCTGCTGGATGCGTGGCAACCCGGCGCGCAGGACGTCGGGGTTGGTGCGGGCGGTACCGAGCATGGTGCCGCCCTTGGTGAGCAGCCGGTCGGTGCGGTCGTCGTTGTGGATGCGGATCTTGCGGTCCTCGAGTAGGCCTCGCCAACCGTCCTGGAACCCGACGATCGCGTCGCCGTAGCGGCCGTTCGCGGTTCGGACCACCGCCCGGATCACCGCGTTCAGCCCTGGACAGTCTCCGCCTCCGGTCAAGACTCCGATGCGCATGGCGTTCATCTTGCCGCACCGGGACGGATCAGGGGCAGTGGCCTCCGGCGAGCTCGTCGAGGTGACCCGAGAGCAGGGTCGCCAGCTTGTCGAGCATGGTCATACCGTCGGCGAAAGCGCCCGAATCGGGTTTGGCGGCAAAGGCAACCGCGATGCGGCCCGAGGGCGAATCGATCAGCCCGAACTGGCGGACCAGGTATTTTCCGGACGTATCCGGTCCCCACCCGCCTTTGAACTCGGCGCTGGTGAATGCCCCGAGGCCCCAGCGGTGGCTGACCACGATCTGCTGCATCAAACCCACCACCCGCTCGCTCTGCGGCAGGCAGGGCAGCTGGGCGGCGAACCGGACCTGATCGGCCAGCGCCCACTCGGCCTGGCCGTAGATGGAGGCGTCCGAGCGGGTGCGCACGGTCGGCACAGTCGTCGTGGCGTCGCCGCCCTCGCGCAGGACCCCTTCCACCGCGGCGGCCGCGTCGGCGTTGTCGCCGAAGGTCGACCACAGAGCATCGGCGGCGGCGTTGTCGGAGGCGGTGATGGCGGCATTCACCGACGAGTTGTAGGCGCTGCTGCGACGCGAGACCGCGATGGCGAGCGGCACCTTGATCGTCGACCAGGCGGGGCCGGTCGTCCAGTCGCCGAAGGTGACCATCTTGGTCCCGGCGACCGGCATGATCGCCATTCCCACGCTGCCGCGGAGCCCGCGTTGCAGATCGGCGAAGTCGGCGGCCAGGCTGCCTGGCACCGCGACGGAGACCTCGGCTGTCACCGGACCGCCCGGCAAGGTGGCCGGGCTCTTCGTGGTGACCTGCGGTGCGGCGGGGCTGCTGTCGGAACCACAGCCCGCGGTGACCAATACGGCAACGCCCAGCAGTGCTGACAGCGCCACCCGTATCGGGTGGCGTCGGTTGTTCGTCATGATGTGAAGCATTTTCGTTTGTGAACTCCCCCGGGCTTTCGGTGCTGGGTAGCCGTGTCCGACACCGTACTGGGCTGTATGGCCCAACGCCCACTTCGTCCGTAAACCGTCAGGTCACACGGTTTTCACCCGAGTAGATGTTCATCGATTCGCCACGTACGAATCCGAGCAACGTCGATCCGGACTCCACGGCGAGGTCGACGGCGAGGGCACTCGGCGCCGATACCGCGGCCAGAATCGGGATGCCCGCCATCACGGCCTTCTGGACCAGTTCGAACGAGGCCCGGCTGCTCACCACGAGCACCAGGTCGTGCGCGGGGATCCGGTTCTCCCGCACCGCCCAGCCGATCACCTTGTCGACGGCGTTGTGCCTGCCGATGTCCTCGCGCAGGGCGAGCAGCGTGCCGTCGGTGGTGAACAGGCCCGCCGCGTGCAGGCCGCCGGTGGCGTCGAAGAGTTTCTGACCTTCGCGCAGCAGGCCGGGCAGCCGCGTCAGCACCTCGGTGCCGATGGCCGGAACCGCGGGCGGCAGCGGGAAGCGGGTGTGGGTGCGCACCTCGTCGAGGGCGCTCTTGCCGCACAGGCCGCAGCCGCCGGTGGTGACGAGGTTGCGCGGGTGCAGCGGCACGGGATCGCGCAGTCGCACGTCGAGCACGTTGTAGGTGTTGCGGCCCTCGCTGTCGGTGCCCGCGCAGTAGCGGGCGGTGACGATGTCGTCGGCGGCGCCGATGATGTTCTCACCGAGCAGGAACCCGTGCACCAGGTCGATGTCGTTGCCCGGTGTCCGCATGGTCACCGAGAGCGACTGCCCGTCGACCCTGATCTCGAGGGGCTCCTCGACCGCGAGGGTGTCGGGGCGCTCGACCCGCCCGGCCGGTGACAGCCGGACGGTCTTGCGTCGTGCGGTGACTCTGCTCATCAGGTGTGCCGATCAGTCGGTGACGAGTGGTGCTCGTCGTCGCCGGAACGACGGTAGGCGAACCGGCCGGGTCTAGTCGTCTTCGTCGTCGGCGGCCTTGTTGCGTGCCCGCGCGATCTCGAGCGCCCGCTCGGCCGTCGCCTGGTCCGGGTACGGCCCCATCCGATCGCCGTACCAGCAGGACTTGCCCTGCTCGGCCTTGTGATGCTTGAGGCAGTAGTACCACTGGTCGTCATCAGCCATACCGACAGTATGCAACGATTCGCATATCTGCGTCCGCAGGTCGGCGCGGCGTGGTGCGAAGCCGGTCGTCAGTACACGTAGACGACCGCGTTCTCGCCACCGGTGCAGGTGACGAGCTTGCCCGCGGGCGTGCACGTCATCGTGTAGGTGCGTCCGGTCACCGGGCTGGTCGCCACCACCTCGCGGGCGCCGCTCGCGCTGCCACCGCCCGCGTACGCCTCGCGGACAGCCTGTGCGAACGGGCAGCTGGTGACGGTGTTGCCGACTGCGGCCTTGCTGAAACTGCCACTGGCTGAGCCGGATTCGCACGGTTGCGCACCCGCGGGCAGGGTGACCGGGCCGGCCGAGGTGGTCGGTGCGGCGGTGGTCGCCCGTGGCGCGGTGGTGCCGGTGGGTCCGGCGGGTACCAACGCTGTGGACGGCGCGCCCGCGGTGTCACTGGAGTCGGTGGCCGACATCAGCCGCCAGCCGATCGCCCCGCCGATGGCGACGACGATGACGGCGAGCACGCCGACGAGGACCGGCAGCAGCATGGATCGACGGTTCGAGTCCTGTTGGGACCAGGTGGGTTCCGGGACATAAGCCGGTTCGGGGCCGTAGGGGCCGTCGTTGTCGCGGTAGGCGTGGTCGCCGTAGGCCTGCTGGTCGTCGTACTGGGAGTAGGCGGCCTGCTCGTTGTACGGATTCGCCGGGTCGACGGCATTGTGCGCACCGAAGGGCGCCGCGCCACCACGGTATTGGTGGGTGGGCTGGGAACGCTGGGGATCCGGGTCGTCGAAGCCGTAATGCTCGGTCGGCTGAGAGCGCTGTGAGTCAGGCCCGTCGAATCCGTAGTGCTCGGTCGGAGCAGAGCGGCGCGCCTCCGGGCCACCGGGGTAGTGCTCGGTGGGCGCGGAGCGTTGGGCGTCCGGGTAGTGCCGGGTCTGCGCGGACCGCTGGTCACCGATGTCCGCCGGGTCGAATTGTTCGGTGGGCGGGCTGAATTGATCGTTCTGGCCGTAGTGCTCAGTGGGCGCCGACCGCCGATGCTCCGGACCGAATACTTCGGTGGGCGGGGCGAAGTGGTTGCCGCTGCCCGGCTGGGCCGGGTCCCGACGGTCCCCGGGCCGGTCTTTTCGCTGGTCGTCGGCGGACCGTGGGTCGTACTGCTCGGTCGGCGGACCGAAGGCGTCCGGACGCCGCGGCACTCCCGAAGCCGGGTCGTCGTCGGGCGAGAACCGGTCACCACTGTCCGGACCGAACCGATCACCACCGTGCGCCGAACTCGCCTCCGCCGCATACGGACCGAACGGATTGGCCGCGCCACCGGACCGGGAATCCGGTGCGTGATCGGACCCCGGGAATCGCTCGTCGTCGAATTGCCCGGCGGCAGGGCCGAATCGATCCGCGTCGAACTTCTGGGTCGCGGGCGCGTTCGAACTGTCGCCCGGTCGCGGCCCGTACGGCTGACCCGGACGTGGTTCCGGGCCGTTCTCGGCACCGAAAGGGGCTGCGGGAGAGCCGAAGCCGGGGTTGCGATCGGGGAGTTCGGTGCCGGGGAGCGGGCTCGGCCCGGTGCCACCCGGGACCGGCGGGGAGACCAGCCGGGCAGGTGGAGCCGGACGGTCACCCGGGCTCTGGTGGGAACCGAAAGCAGCGGGCGGCTGCCCACCCGGCACCGGGTACTCCCCGGAGTAGCGCTGGGTCGGTGCACTGCGCGGCGGCACCAGCGGGCCGCGCTGGGCGTCGCCGGGACCACCGAATTGCGGGACAGGCGAAGAGGTTTCACCAGGACGACCGCCGCCGTAAGCAGGACCGGAATGAGAAGCGCCGGGTTGCGGGACCGGCGACGAAGTCTCGCCCGGCCGACCGCCACCGTACGCGGGACCGCCGGGATGGGAGCCCCTCGCGGCGCCGGGGAGCGGGACAGGCGAGGAGGTTTCGCCCGGTTGACCGCCGTACGCGGGACCGCCGGGGTGCGAGCCCCTCGCGGCCTGCGGGACGGGCGAGGAGGTTTCGCCTGCTTGGTTGTCGCCGTAGAGGTGGGCGTCGGGGAACGGGCGCATCCGTGGGAGGCCCTGGTCGGGGGTGTAGGCCGGGGGCGGTGTGGGGACGACGGGTTCGGGGGTGGCGTCGTCGGCCGGGAGCGGCGCGAAATAGGTGTCGGCGGGATGGATTTCGGTGGGGCCGGTGGGCTGGATGACGGCGGGAATGGACACCTCGCCGCTGCCTTCGACGGGCACCCGGTGGAAGCCCGCGGTTTCGGCGCGTGCCTCGGGCGGGCGGATGATGAGCGTCGGCTGGGCCCCGGTCGCGGAGGTCTGGCTGCGGGAGGTCTCGATGCCGCCG
Organism: Nocardia rosealba; assembly: GCF_020216065.1. Taxonomy (GTDB): domain Bacteria; phylum Actinomycetota; class Actinomycetes; order Mycobacteriales; family Mycobacteriaceae; genus Nocardia; species Nocardia rosealba. Next base: position 1,367,241 of record NZ_JAIWNA010000001.1, on the reverse strand, counting down.
GTCGCGGTCACCGCGCCGACCACCCGGAACTCCCCCGTCGGCGTCGGCTTGGGCTGCTCCTGCGCCTCGTCGTCCCGCTCGCGCGGCGCATTCGAGCCACGGCCCGCGCCTGATCGTGCGGCGGCATCGGTGCCCCGCGACCCGGCACCGTGCCCGGCCGCAGCGGCGCCACCGATGATTCCGCCTGCGGCATTACCGAATCCGGCCGCCGCGGGCACGCCGTGACCGGGCGCATTGACCGGCCCACGGCCGACGATCGGCGCTGATCCGGGTGCGCTGGCCAAGGCCTGCCTGGCGGCCAGTGCCAGCGCACCGGCGCTCGGGTACCGCTCGGCGGGATCCTTCGCCATGCCGACGGCGATGACGTCGTCGAGTGCCACAGGCAATCCGGCGATCACGGTGCTCGGCCGCGGCGGTTCCTCGGTCAGGTGGGAGCGGATGAGCACGCTCATGCTCGCGCTCGGGAAAGGGGATGCGCCGGTGAGGCATTCGTGCAGCACGCAGGCCAGCGAGTAGATGTCGGCGCGGTGCGAGATGGGGGCGGCGTCGAACCGTTCGGGCGCCATGTAGATGTAGGAGCCCATGGCCATCCCGGCCTGGGTGAGCGCGCTGTCGCCCTCGGTGTGGGCGATGCCGAAGTCGGCGAGGTAGGCGAAGTCGGCGGGGGTGACGAGGATGTTGGCCGGTTTCACGTCACGGTGCACGAGCCCGCCCGCGTGCGCGGCGTCGAGGGCGGCGGCGATCTGCTCGACGACGGCGACCGCGCGTTCCGGGTGCAGCGGCCCCCCGGCGCGCAGCACGCTCCGCAGGTCGGTGCCGGGCACCAGCCGCATGTCGATGAACAGCACCCCGTCGATGACGCCCCAGTCGTGGATCGGGATGACGTGCGGTTCGGCCAGTTTCGCCGCGGCCTGGGATTCGCGCCGGAACCGGACCTGGTAGGCGGGGTCCTGGGCGAGTTCGGCGGCCAGCAACTTCAGGGCGACTACTCGGTCCTTGCCGGTGTCGTAGGCCTCGTAGACCTCCCCCATGCCGCCTTTGCCCAGCATCGACCGCAACTCGTACGGGCCGAATCTGCTCCCCGTTCGTGACCCAGGTGCCTGCACCGGCGTCCGCCTCCCACGTCTTGCGGGCCGTGGGACCCGCGTCTCAGAACGACGATTCTCCCGGTGTCACTATGCCGTGGTCAAACGCGAACACGATGGCGGCGGCGCGATCGCGCAGGTCGAGCTTGCCGAATATGTGTCCGACATGGCTTTTCACAGTTACTTCCGAGATGCCGAGTTCGGTGGCGATCTCGCCGTTGACCCGGCCGCGTCCGATCAGTTCGAGCACCTCGTACTCGCGGGCGGTGAGGTCGCCGAGGCGGCGGTCGGTGCGGGTACCGGTGTGTTTCACGGTTCGGTAGGCGGTGAGCACCCGACCGGTTACCGACGGATCGAGCCAGGCGCCGCCCGCCGCGACGGTACGGACGGCGCGGATGAGGTCTTCGGCGGGTGAGTCCTTGAGCAGGAATCCCGCCGCGCCCGCGCGCAGGGCGCCCGACAGCAGTTGGTCGTCGTCGAAGGTGGTGAGGACGAGGACCGGTGGCGCGTCGGATCGCGCGCGCAGCAAACGAGTCGCATCGATGCCGCCGACCCGTTTCATGCGCAGGTCCATCAGCACCACGTCGGGCCGTTCGGCGGCGACGGCGGCCGCCACCTCGTCACCGTCGGCGCATTCGCTGACCACGAACCCGTCGCGACGGCGCAGGATGCGGCGCAGTCCGCCGCGCACCAGTTCCTGGTCGTCGACGACGAGCACGGAGACGGGGTTGTCGATCGGTGCGGCGGCCGTCACTGGTCCTCCTGGGTTTTCGGCCGGAGCAAGCCGGGCAGCATGGTGGACAGCGTTCCGCAGGAGCCCGATTTCAGCGGAAACTGGGCGTGCACGGTCCAGCCGTCGTCGTCGATTCCGGCCCTGATTGTTCCGCCGAGCAGTTCGGTGCGTTTGCACATGCCGCGCAAGCCCATTCCGGTGCCGAGGCGTGGTGGCGGGCCGAGAGGCAGGGCGTTGCGCACTTCGAGGGCGGCGAGTTCCGGTGTCACGTCGAGCCGCACCGTCGCCGCGGCACCCGGTGCGTGTTTGGCGACATTGGCCAGCGATTCCTGTCCGATGCGGTACAGCGCGTGGCCGACCGCGCCGGTGACCACCGCCAGGTCGCCCGTGCGCTGGTAGTCGACGGTGAGGCCCGCGCGCCGGAAGTCGCCTACCAGTTCGTCGATATCGGCGGCGCCGGGTTCCGGCTTCGGCTGGGCGGGGCTGGTGTCGAGCATGCCGACGGTGCGACGGATATCGGCCATGGCCTGGCGGCCGAGACGTTCCGCGTCGACGAGCGCCTCCACCGCCTCGGTGACGTCCTCGTCGGTTTGCAGTGCGCGGCGGGCGGCGGTGAGGTGCAGCAGGGTGATCGAGAGCGAATGCGCGATCACATCGTGGACTTCGCGCGCGATTCTGCGTCGTTCCTCGTCGGCGGCCTGACCGGCGCGGATGGCCTGGTTCTCGCGTTCCTGGTACAGGAACCGGCGCTGGTACTGCAGCATCATCCCGACGAAGGTGCCGAGCACGATGCCGAGCACGTACATCGGCAGGCCTTCCAGCCGTTCGCCACCCCACTCCAGGTGTCCGGCCAGGTCGAAGGCGATCAGTTCGGCGATCGCGAGCAGGGTGAATCCGAGCGTCATGCCCCGGGTCGTCACCGCGGCCACCTCGCCCGCGACGACGACGAGGACGAAGGGGGCGAAGTCGGCGGGGACGGGTTGCAGCAGGAACAGCGCACAGGCCAGCAGTCCACTGGACTTGAGCAGGACCGGATAGGGCTTGATATCGAACAGTGCGTACAGCGGGACCGGCAGGAATGCCGCGAACATGGCGAGCAGCGGCAGCACGGTCGGGAAGTACTCGTGGCGCTGGATGATCGCGGCGCCGGTGACCGCGAGCAATGCCACGTCGGCCGACACGATCAGGGCGGGCGGATAGTCGTAGGGCAGCGAGGCGAGCCGCGTCCGCACGGACTCGGTGAACCGGTGCGCCACCGCGCGCAGCCGGGCCGTCGGCCTCGGCCGCCGTGCCGCGACGGTGTCGATCACCTCCATCCTGTCAGGCTAGCCGCCTGGGCAGGCCGCGACATCGTCCCGGGAACGGTCCGCGTCTCCTACCTGGGTAGGAGAAGAAGTCGCGTCTCCGGCACGACGAATCGCCGCGTCGCGCTCCGTAGCGTTGGCCGCACCCGCTCACGGAAGGTGAAGTTCATGACCTGGACCGAGCTGCATCAACGCACCGACATCGTGCACACCGTCCTCGCCAGGGCGCAGACCGACCCGAACGATCCACACATGTTCGCCGGTCTGCCGGACCTGGACCACCTCTTCGGCGGCGTCGACGGCCTGCTCCGGGCGCTGGCGAACCGCTGGGACAACCACCTGCGCGTCAAAGTCGAGCAGGCCGAGTTCGACGGCAAAACCCTGGTCGAGGCCTATCTCGAGCTCGCGGCCGAACAGCCGGCGCTGCGTGCTCTTCTCGACGCGCACACCGCGATCGGGCAGACTACCCGCGACCGCGCCCTGGCGCGCTGAGACCGCCACCCGAATACCCTTGGGGGACAACACATGACCGATAACGGCACACCGCAACCTCCGATGCTGGAATTGACCGGCGTCGTCAAGCGGTATCGCGTAGGTGACCAGCAGGTCCGCGCGCTCGACGACGTGAGCTTGCGCATCGAGACCGGACAGTTCACCTCGATCATCGGTCCGTCCGGTTCGGGCAAGTCCACCCTCCTGCATCTGCTCGGCGCACTCGACCGGCCCGACGAGGGTTCGATTCGCTTCCGCGGCACCGAGATCGGCGATCTCGACGAAGACCGGCAGGCTGCCTTCCGGCTCGAGCAGGTCGGCTTCGTCTTCCAGTTCTTCAACCTGCTGCCCACGCTGTCCGCCTGGGAGAACGTGGCCGTGCCGAAACTGCTGGACGGCACCGGATTACGCAAGGCCAAGCCGCGCGCGCTGGAACTGCTCGACCTCGTCGGGCTCGGTGATCGCGCGCAGCACCGGCCCGCCGAGCTCTCGGGCGGGCAGATGCAGCGGGTGGCGGTGGCGCGCGCACTCATCATGGACCCGCCGCTGATCCTGGCCGACGAACCGACGGGCAACCTGGACTCCAAGACCGGTGAGTCGATCCTCGGCCTGCTCGGTGACATCACCGCGCAGGGCAATTCGGTGGTGATGGTCACCCACGACATGGGTGCGGTGGCCTACTGCGATCGCGTGATCACCTTGCGCGACGGCCAGATCGGCGCCGACGACCAGGTGCCGGCGCGGGTGCGCGCATGATCGCGGCGCTGGATCGGTTGCGGCTGTTCAATATCGGTGACCTCATCCGGCACCCTGGGCGCACCGTCATGTCGACCGCGGTGATGGCGGTGTCGGCGGCACTGCTCGTCGCGGTGCTGAGCATCTCCGGATCGGTGACCGGGTCGGTCGACCGGCTCACCAAGGGGCTGGCGGGCAACGCGGTCCTCGAGATCACCGGGATCACCGACGCGGGCTTCGAACAGTCCCTGCTGCCTGCTATTTCGGCCACACCCGGCGTGGCGACGGCGGCTCCTATGCTGCGCAGCACGCTCGGCGCGGGTCCCGATCGGGCCCTGCTGATCGGTGCCGACCAGAACATCAGCGCGCTCGGCAGCGATCTGACCGGGCCCATGTCGCAATACACCGCCAAGCTGGTCAGCACGCCGCGCGGCGTATTGGTCGGTGCCGCGACGGGTTACCGTGAGGGCGACTCGATTCCGATCGGCGGCGGCACCGCCACGGTCGCCGCCGTGCTCGACGAGGCTGCCACCGATCGTCTCAACGGTGGTCACGTCGTCGCCGCGCCGCTGCCGCTGGCCCAGTTCCTCACCGACCGGGTCGGCAGGCTCGATTCGGTGCAGATCATGGCGAAGCCCGGCACCGATATCGCCGAGCTGCGCGCGGCGCTCACCGCGGCGGTCGACGGGCGGGCCGTGGTCGCCGAACCCAGTCTGCGGACGGCGCAGGCGGGTGGCGCCATCCAGATCATGCGGTACTCGACGCTGATGTCCTCGGCGGCGGCGCTGATCGTCGCGGCGTTCCTGATCTACAACGCGATGAGTATGGCTGTGGCACAACGCAGGCCGATGCTGTCGTTGCTGCGTGCGATCGGTGGCCAACGTGGGCCGATGGTGCGTGATCTGCTCGTGGAGGCGGCCGTGCTCGGGCTCGTCGGTGGTGCGATCGGTTCGGCGATCGGTGCCGTGATGGGCCGGTTCTCCATCGATCGGTTGCCTGCCGCGATGGTGCAGTCGGTGGAGGCGCGCACCGAGTTCCTCGTCCCGAACTACGCGGTGCCCGTCGCGATCGCCGCGTGTGTGGTCGCGACCGTGCTGGCCGCGGCGATCGCGGCCAGGCAGGTGTACCAGGTCGCGCCGGTCGAGGCGCTCGCCCCTGTCGAGGCGGGCGATGTCGCCGCCGCGGGGCGCGGGCTGCGGTGGGCCGCGCTGGTCGGCGGTATCGGTCTCATCGGTGCGGCGGTCGCGCTGGCCTACATCGACCTCGGCCGGCTCTCGTTGGCGGCGATCACCGTGTCGTTCACCGCGACGGTGGTGTTGTGCTTCGCCGCGACCGGGCCGATCGTGCGGGCGGCCGGGTCGATCGCCCGCTGGTTCGGTGCGCCCGGGGCGCTCGGTGCGACCACGCTGGAACGTGCGCCGCGCCGCGTGTGGGCCACGGCGATGACGGTGACGATCGGAGTGGCGGCGGTCGTCGCGCTCGGTGGCGCGTCGCAGAACATGGTCGATTCGGCGACCGACTCGTTCCAGAGTCTCGGTGAAGCAGATCTGTACGTGAGTCCGAGTCCGGTCGAACAGTTCCCCACGGGGCCCGTGCTCCCCAGCGACGTGTCGGACAAGGTCGCGGCCGTGCCGGGAGTCGAGTACGTGAGCCCGGGGCAGATGGCGTTCGCGACCATCGGCAGCGGGCGGGTGATGCTGCAGGGTTACCCGCCGCGGGTCGAGGACAGCAGGCTCGGCGCCGTCGACCCGGCCGTCATCGACCGGATGGCGCGCGGCGAAGGCGTGGTCGTCACCCGCGACGTGGCCCGGTCGCTCGACCTCGAGGTCGGCGACCAGATCACCATGCCCACGCCATCGGGTCAGCGCACATCCACTGTGCTGCAGGTGATTCCGTACTTCACGGCCATCTCCGGGGTGGTGATGATGAGCCTGGACCAGATGCGGGAGTGGTATCAGCGGCCCGGCGAGACGGTGCTCGCGGTGCGCTTCGAACCGGGTGCCGATCCGGCGGCGGTGCAGGCGGCGGTGCGGGCCGTGGTGCCCGAGCCGATCCACGTCGACACCGGTGCCGCGATGGTCGCGGCCATCTCCTCGAGCGTGGAGCAGGGTGCGGCGATGAGCACCATGATCCTGTGGATCGTGGTGCTGGTGGCCACCGTGGCCTTGCTGAACACGCTGATGCTTTCGGTGCTCGAACGGCGCCGTGAGCTGGGTGTGCTGCGCGCCATGGGCACCAATCGCAAGTTCCTGTTGCGCTCGGTCCTCGCCGAGGCGGCGGGGATCGGGATCGTCGGTGCGGCAATCGGCATGGTCACCGGTGCGGCGGTCCAGTACCTGGGCACCGTGGCGATCGGGCACGCCATGACCATCGACATCACCTACGCGCCGAGCCCGCTGCTCGTCGTCTACGGCATCGTCGCGCTGGCGTTGGCGCTACTCGGCTCCATCCCGCCCGCGGTGCGCGCGTCGCGCATGCCGATCGTCGCGGCGCTGGCCGTCGACTGAGGTCACAGCGGCACCTCCGCCCACCAGGCGATCACCTCGTCCTGGGCGGAGGGCCGCGGTGCGCCGCCGGTTCCGCTGCTGCCCCGGCGGCTCACCACGACGAGATAGTTGTCGCGGTCCGGGTCGCCGGGGAAGCCGATCACCTGGTGCGCGGTCTGGACGCGGCTGGTTGCCGGATCGGGAACCACCCAGCGCCGCACCGTCACCGGCACACCGTCCTTCTCCGCCCCGAAGCGGACGGCAGCGGGGAATGCGTCCATGGCGGAGCGGGCCTGCGCGGAGTTCGCGTATTCGAGGACGAGATAGCTCACCGCGCCGAGCCCGTTGTCCACCCGCTCGCACTGCCACCCCGCGCTGATCGGGTTCCACTGCAGCGCAGGCTCTTTCCACTCCAATTCACTCACCTGCCGAACCCCGACACAATTCGCCCCGCGATACCCCTGCCCCTCGATCCCCGCGCCCTGCGGAACCAGCGTCGGAAACACCCGCCTGCTCGCCAGGAACGAATCGGTCGCCTCCGCCACGGCACTCGACGGCCCCGTCACCACCGCGCCGATGGCCCCCTCGTCCTCATCCCCATCCGGCAGAACCACCACGACCAGCGCCAGAACCACCGTCACCAACACGACAACCAGCGCCGCGAGCACCACCCACCCGAGCCGCTGCAACCCCGACACCGGCCGCGACACCGCCGACTGCCGACGATAGGGAACCGGCCAAGGATGCCGCCCTTGCGGAGGCCGCCCAGGACCACCCATTCCCGGCCCTCCCCCTGGCGGTTGCGTCGGCGTCCCTGCAGACGCGACCGGTGTGGCCGCGGCCTGCGAAGGCACCGCCCCGACATCGTGCCCGCGCTCACCGCCACCCGAACCACCCCGGTGCGCACCGAAATCCGGGACGTCGGAGCCTTCTGCGCCCTGCGCCGCCTCCCCAGCAGCCAGGGGCGACGCCACGTTCTCACCACCGTCCGACCCCGGCACGCCGCCAAGCGCAAACGGCCGGTCCACCGCCGCGGCACCTGCTACGGGGTCGTCGGCAGGGGAAGCACCATGATCCGACTCATCTTTCAGATCCGGCGCAACGGAATCGCCCCGATCGGGCAGTTGTTCAGCGCCGCCATCGGTGTCCGACTCGGCATCGGCGTTGTGTTCCCCCGCACCCGAAACCGCTGAACCGTCAGGCATATCGACGTGCGTGCGTGCGTTCCCGACTTCCGCGCTGCCGACCGCTGGGGTTCCACTTCCGGTCGACGTCGGCCGCGCGCTCGCCGCCGATCCATCTCCCCAGGCAGTCTCTGCGCGCGGGGCCGCCGGCTCGGCAGCTTCCACAGCCGAACTGGCGGTACTTTTGCGGACAGAATCGGTTGTCGGCGAGCCCGGTCCCGCACCGCTGGTAGTCGCATTCACGGCACCACCGGTACCTCCCTCTGCGCTGTCCCGACCGTTCACCGACGCACCAGGCATCGCAGTGACTGTCGTTCGCGCCGAAGCATTTTCGATGTCCAAGAGATCGCGGTTCGGCATTCCGAGCACATCGGTAGCGGCGGTGCTCGACACCTCTTCTACGGCGGGCGCGCCAGGTGCGACTACTCCACCGCCCGGTGGGAAACCTTCTGCTGCAGCGTCTCCAACCTGATCCTGTGGTGGCGTCGCCGCCTGCTGTCGCGTCGGTCGAGCCGGTGACTGCTCGACCTGAGATTGCTGCCCGTCCGATTGAGCCGGTGGTTGTTGGGCCGAAGGCTGCTGACCCCCCGGCTGTTGCGCGGAGCGCTGCTGGGACGAAGGGTGCTGCACAGGCGGTTGAGCCACAGGCTGGTGCGAGAGAGGCTGTGCGACCGGACCCTGCTGCGCCGGCGGTTGAGCCACAGGTTGCTGAACCGGAGGCTGCTGCGCGGCCGGTTGCTGAACCGGAGGCTGCGGGAGCGGTTGCGCTGGCGGTACCTGGGGCACGAGCTGCTGCACCGGCTGTTGCACCCCAGGCTGCTGCGGGAGCGGCTGAGCCGACGGCTGCGGGGCCGGACCCTGCTGCACCGGAGGTGGAGCTACAGGCGGCTGCACCGGCGGCGGCTGCACCGGCGGTTGGCCGACGTAGGGCTGCCCGACGGGCGGGCCGGCCGAAGCCGCTGGAGGTGATGCCGGGTGCCAATTCGGTTGGGGAGCAACGGGTAATGGTGGCGCATAGCCAGGGGCCGGCATGGATGACGGCTGTCCCGGGACAGGTTGCGGCGAGTACGACGCGGGAAGAACAGGCGGCTTGGTCGACGTGAGCGCCCGGCGAGCCGCCTTGGCGAACGCGGTACACGACTCATACCGGGCCGCAGGATGTTTGGCCATGGCGGCGGCGAGAACCGCGTCCATGGCGGGAGGTAGGCCCGTTCGGCGCAGGGCGAGCGGGGGTGGGGGTGCGTAGAGAGTGCCCCGGATGATCTCGTTGGGGTCGGGGGAGTCGAAGGGCGCCAGGCCGGTGAACAGCCAGTACAGGGTGCATGCCAGGGAGTACTGGTCGGAGCGGTGGTCGAGTTCGGCGCCGGTCATCTGTTCGGGCGAGGCGTAGGCCAGGGTGGCGGTGAACATGCCCTGCTGGGTGAGGTGGGTGGAGTCGGCGCGCAGGCGGGCGATGCCGAAGTCGGTGAGGAACACCCGCTCCCCCTGCCCACCGCCGGATCGTGCAAGCAGGATGTTGGCCGGTTTCACGTCCCGGTGCAGCACACCGTGCCCGTGCGCGTAATCCAGTGCGTCGGCGACACCTTCGATGATCTGTACCGCGCGCTGCGGTGGCAGGGTGCGTGGATCGACGGTGGCGGCGTCGATCCCGTCGACGTACTGCATGCTGATCCACAGCTGTTCGTCCTCGGCGCCCCGATCGAACACGGTGACGATGCCGGGATGATCCAGCGCCGCGGCCAGATCCGCTTCCCGCTCGAACCTGGCCCGAATCCGTTCGTCCGCGAACAGATCCCGGTTGAGCAGCTTCAACGCGGTCAACCGGTCCAGGCGCGGGTGCCGCGCCAGATACACCGTCCCCATACCGCCCTGGCCGAGCATCCGTTCGATGGTGAACCCGGCGAACACATCACCGATCTCGTGCACCACGACCCCCTTTCAGCGCCCGTCGCCGGACAGCGCGACCGCTCCGGCATATGCGAAACTTACTGGCATACGCCCGAGATCGTCCGGGCGCGCTAGACGAGTAGTTTGCACCGCCGGAGCACAGCGCCCCGCGCAACCGGTGGTGGGGAGGGTTTTCAGGTGGCTAGCTCTACTGTGAAGGCTGCCTGTCGCGGTCTCGTGTCCGGTGTGCTGTTGGTGTCGGCGGCGCTGTCCGCCTCGTGCGCGGTGCCCGGCACCCCGACCGCCGCAACGGCACCGACGGTCCAGCGCGACGAGGGCGAAGCCTGGCGTCCCGGCCAGTCGGTGATCCTGCCCGACTCGCTCGCCGCCGAATTCACCCAGCTGCAGGCGACCCTGCCCGGCCAGGTGGGAATGGCGTTGATGCCGGTCGGCGGCGGACGGATGACGATCTACGGCGACTGGACCACCGGCATCGCCTGGTCCACCATCAAGGTCCCGCTCGCCGTCGCCGCCCTGCGCCACGACCACGACCAGTCCATCTTCGAGATGGTGCAGGCCGCGATCACGGTGTCGGACAACGACGCCGCCTACGGCCTGTGGCAGTCCCTCGGCGACGGCACGGCGGCCGCCGAGGCGGTGCAGCAGGTGCTCGACGAGGCCGGTGAGGTGAACGCCGACAAGCCGGAGATGCGCACCGAACTCGACTACACGGCCTTCGGTGTCACCGAGTGGTCGCTGGCCAACCAGGTGCGATTCGCCTCCAAGCTGCCGTGCCTGCCCGACACCGAGGTCGTGATGCGGTTGATGGGCGAGATCACCCCCGAGCAGGGCTGGGGTCTCGGCCTGCTCGACCACGCGGAGTTCAAGGGCGGCTGGGGCCCCGACGACGACACCGGCATGTACACGGTCCGCCAGTTCGGGCTGATCCCCGTCGGCAGCGGCCAGCTGGCGATCGCCCTTGCCGCACAGGCGGATTCGGGTACCTTCGAGGACACCACCGCCCTGCTCGACCGGATGGCGCTGCTGCTGGCACGTCATCTGCCCGACTTGCGGGGCGGAGTGTGCCCGCGCTGAGCGGGCCCGCTCAGCCGGGAACGACCAGACCGGATTCATAGGCGAGGACGACCGCTTGAGCCCGGTCGCGCAGGCCGAGCTTGGAAAAGACTTTGGACACATGCGTTTTCACGGTCTGCTCGGCCACGAACAGTTCGCTCGCGATCTCGGTGTTGGACAGGCCCTTGGCCACCAGTTCGAGCACTTCGCGTTCGCGCGGCGTCAGCGTCGACAGGGCGGGCGAGGGTGCGGTGCGCACGGTGTTGCGCCGCCGGGTCACGTCCGCGATCAAGCGGCGGGTGATCGTCGGTGCGAGCAGGGCTTGTCCGTCGGCGACCACCCGCACCGCGCGCACCAGTTCCTCGGCGGGCGCGTCCTTGAGCAGAAAGCCGCTGGCGCCCAGGCTCAGTGCCTCGTACACGTAGTCGTCGATGTCGAAGGTCGTGAGCATGAGGACCCGCACGGGCGGGTCGAAACCGGCCGCGAGGATGGCGCGGGCGGCGTCGAGCCCGTTCATCTCGGGCATGCGCACGTCCATCAGCACCACGTCGGGGCGAAGTCGTTTGGCTTCGGCGACCGCCACTTTGCCGTCGGGTGCGTCACCGACGACGCTGATGTCGGGTTGGGCACCGAGCAGGGCGCCGAAGCCCTGCCGGACCATCGCCTGGTCGTCGGCGATCAAGACGGTAATAGCCACGCGACCACCTTACGGGGTCGGCAGTGTCACCGAGACCTCGAATCCGCCGGTCGCCGTGGGTCCGGCGAGCAGCTGCCCGCCGACCGCCGCCACCCGGGTACGCATGCCGTCGATGCCGTGCCCACCGCCGGTGCTCTTGCTCGCCACACCGGTGGCGGGGTCGTTGTGGACGGTCACCGTCACCAGCCCGGGCCGCACGCCGATCGCGACGCGCACGGGCGCACCGGGTGCGTGCCGCGCGCAGTTGGCCATCGACTCCTGGACGACGCGGTACACGACCAGCCCGGTGGTCTCGGGCACCGCCGACAGGTCACCGTCGACGGTCCACTCGACGGGCAGACCGGCACGCGCGGCCGACTCGCACAGCGCGGGCACATCGGCGGCGCGCGGTTGCGGTGCGTGTTCGGGCAGCTGCCCGTCGCTGCGCAGCACGCCGAGCATGCCGCGGATCTCGTTGAGCGCGGTGCGCGCGGTGGCGCCGATGGATTCGAATTCCGCCGCGGCGGCCGGGTGCAGATCGGTGATCCGGTAGGGCGCGGTCTGGGCCTGCACCACCACCATCGACATGTGGTGGGCCACCACATCGTGCAGGTCGCGGGCGATGCGCGCCTTCTCCTCGAGGATGGCCCGGCGCGCGCGTTCCATCTCGGTCACCTCGGCCTGTTCCTCGAGTTTGGCCCGCGAGGCGCCGAGGGTCTGCAGCAGGTAGCCGAGCAGCGCGAGCGCACCGAACCCGACCGGCCACCCCCACAGCGGACCGTCGGCCGACCCGGGCATGGTCGTGGCGAACAGCATCGATTGCCCGGCCCACGCGACGACGACCACGGGCAGCGGCGCGCGCAACGCCACCGCGAACAGCAGGACGAACAGCACGATGACATGCACCACTTGGAACGGCAGGTCGCTGTCGGCGGTCGGCGAGATCACCAGCGAGATGAGCAGCGCCGACCCTGCGGAGACGGCCCAGCCCAGGGCGGGATTGAGCCGGACCAGCAGAATCGGGAACACCGCGAGCCCCGAGATCAGCGGTGCGACAGCGGCGGGCACCTGGTGGGTGACGAACAGCGTCGGCCACGCGATGCTGTACAGAATGAGCGCTACCAGCACGGTTGCCAGGTCGAACCAGGTGGTCGCGTCGATCCGGCGCACGGTGGTACGCAGTTGTCCGGTCATGGTCCTGAGCCTAGGAAACAGGCCATCGACCCACCTCATACCCACGAACCAACTGCGACCCCCTACCCTGGTGTGACCCCGGCGCCGGGACACCACCCGCGCGCCTCGTGAAACCGGTCCACAGCGGGATGCCCGCCGTACGACCCGCTCCTTACTGTCGGAGGCCATGAAAACCCCGCTTCGCCCGGCACCCGCCGCTCGCCGTGCCCGTGCCACAGGTTCCGCGTCGCCCGCCGACACCACCACTCCCCATCGCCGCCGCAGCGGCATCGCGCTGTGCACCGCCGGGCTCGCGATGGCCTCCGCGGTCGTCATGTCGGCGCCGGGTGCGATGGGCACCACCCCTGGCAGCGGGGTCGAGAACGCGGCCGCAACCGCGGTGGTGCGCTCCCTCACCGACGACGCCCCGGACGCGCCCGCGCTGATCCCCCGCGATTTCGGGTTCAAGTTCGGGTACGACCCCGCCGAGCAGGACGGCATGCTGGTGAACCCGAACGGCGGCTGCTCCTCTCCGGTGACGTTGCCGGGCGAGTTCGAGGCCGCCTGCAAGGCCCACGACCTGGGCTACGACATGCTGCGCTACGCCGAACGGGTCGACGAGCCGCTCGGCCCGTGGGCACGGCGCTCGGTGGACGCGGCGCTGAACCGGCGCATCCACGCCGCCTGTGAGCTGCGCGACGACGAGTTCTCCCGCGCGCGCTGCGGTGTGATGGCCGATATCGCCTTCACCGCCGTCGACGTGAACTCGCGCAGGCAGGACTACGCCGCACCGGTGGTGGAGAACGTCTTCGCCGAGACCGACCCCGCCGACCGGCCCAACCTGTGGCCGCTGGCGCGCACGGTGCTCGGCTTGTTCGCGGTGACAGCGGCCTGCGCGGTGATCATCGACGCGCTGCGCAAACGTCGCCGCGCGATCTGAGTGCATTGCCGATTTCTAGAACTTGTTCTAGCTTTCACGCATGACTCTGGTGATCGACGAGACGGTCGAGATCGATGCCCCCGCCGCGAAAGTCTGGCAGGTGCTCACCGATTTCGCACACTACGGCGAGTGGAATACCTTCTGCTACGAGGCCGCGAGCACCCTGGTGCCCGGCGAGCCGATCGACATGATGGTGAATCTCGGCGGCAACAAGCGCGCCCAGCGCGAGTGGATCCGCACCCACACGCCGGGCGTCGAGTTCAGCTACACGATGAAGCCGGTGCCGCTGGGCGCGCTGCACAGCCTGCGCTCGCACACCGTGGTCCCGCTCGGCGAGGACCGCTGCCGCTACGAATCGCGCTTCACGCTTGCCGGCTGGCTCAGCCCCGTGGTCACCCTGGCGCTCGGCAAGCACCTGAGCGCCGGGTTCAACGCCATGACGGCCGGGGTCGCCGCTCGCGCCGGCTCGTAACGTCGCCCGCGCGCTGGAATCGGCGCGATGACCGCCCGGCCGCGAACCGACCTCGCTGCCCTCGCCTACGAAAAGCGGGGCCCGTCAAGGATTCTCATCCTCGACGAGCCCCGCTCGGTACGAACTCTCAGACCGCGCCCGGGGTGGGCAGCGGGCCACGGGCCGCCTCGTAGGCCGCACCCACCCGGTACAGCCGGTCGTCGGCCAGGGCGGGCGCCATGATCTGCAGACCCACCGGCAGGTTGTCGTCGGCCGAGAGCCCCGACGGCACCGACATACCGGGGTGCCCGGCGAGGTTGGTCGGCAGGGTGCACAGGTCCGAGAGGTACATGGCGAGCGGATCGCCGACCTTCTCGCCCAGCTTCCACGGGGTGAACGGGCTCGTCGGCGAGACGAGCACGTCGACCTGCTCGTAGGCGGCGTCGAAGTCGCGCGCGATCATGGTGCGCACCTTCAGAGCCTGGCCGTAGTAGGCGTCGTAGTAGCCGGCCGACAGCGCGTAGGTGCCGATGATGATGCGGCGCTTGACCTCCGGGCCGAAACCGGCCTCACGGGTCAGCGACATCACCTGGTCGGCGCTGTGGCTGCCGTCGTCACCGACGCGCAGGCCGTAACGCATGGCATCGAAGCGCGCCAGGTTCGACGACACCTCCGACGGCATCACCAGGTAGTACGAGGACAGCGCGTACTCGAAGCTCGGGCACGACACCTCGATCACCTCGGCGCCGAGTTCCTTCAGCACCGCGACGGCGGCGTCGAAGGAGGCGATCACGCCGGGTTGGTAACTGTCGGAGTGCAATTCGCGCACCACACCGACACGTACACCGGTCAGGTCACCGTTGGCGCCCTGGCGTGCGGCCTCGACCACCGGGGCGACCGGGACCTTGCGCGAGGTGGAGTCGCGCGGGTCGTGCCCGGCGATCACCTCGTGCAGCAGCGCGGTGTCGAGCACGGTGCGACCGCACGGGCCACCCTGGTCGAGCGACGACGCGCACGCGACGAGGCCGTACCGCGACACGGTGCCGTACGTGGGCTTGACGCCGACGGTCGCGGTGACCGCGGCGGGCTGACGGATCGACCCACCGGTATCGGTGCCGATGGCCAACGGCGCCTGGAACGAGGCCAGCGCGGCCGCCGAACCACCGCCGGAACCGCCCGGGATGCGGGTGGTGTCCCACGGGTTGCGGGTGGGGCCGTACGCGGAGTTCTCGGTGGACGAGCCCATGGCGAACTCGTCCATGTTTGTCTTGCCGAGAATCGGGATGCCTGCGGCGCGCAACCGGGTGGTGACGGTGGCGTCATAGGGCGACATCCACCCCTCGAGCACCTTCGACGCGCACGTGGTCGGCATGTCGGTGGTGGTGAAAACGTCCTTGAGCGCCAACGGAACTCCCGCCAGCGGCGAGGCGGGCTGCTCCCCCGCCGCGATCGCGGCGTCGACCACGGCGGCCGCGGCCAGCGCCTGCTCGCTCGCGACGTGCAGGAAGGCGTTGAGCTCACCGTCGACCTTGCCGATGCGGTCCAGGTGCGCCTGGGTGACCTCGGTGGAGGACACCTCGCCGCCGTGGATCTTGCTCGCCAGCTCGGCCGCCGACAGCGTGGTCAGCTCGCTCATTCGCCCTCTCCCAGAATCTGCGGGACCAGGAAACGCTGTTCTTCCACGGCGGGCGCCTGGTCCAGCGCCTGCTCGGGGGTGAGACCGGGCACGACCACATCGGGCCTGGTCACATTGGTCGTCGGGTTCGGCGATGCGGTGGCGGGGACGTCGGCGGCGACCTCGGAGATGGTCCTGACATGGCTGAGGATCGAATCCAGCTGACCGGCGAACTGGTCGAGTTCGGCGTCGGTCAACGCCAGCCGGGACAGCCGGGCGAGGTGAGCGACCTCGTCGCGGGAGATTGCGGGCACCGCGGGACCCCTTTCGGCTTCGGGTGGGAAGAACTTCCGGTACAGCCTAACGAGGTGGGCGAACAGCCCCGGACGCACCCGCCTCGCACGAAAGTTCGCCCTCCTCGCCGCGATGGGGTCATACTCGAGTCGAGATCCCCCGGTTGGGGGTGTAAGTATTGCTTCACCGGGTATTCGTCTCGAACAGCCTCGGCCGTCAAGGAAAGGAACGCACGTGTCATACCTGCTCCGCGTGCAACTTCCGGATCGACCGGGAAGCCTCGGTTCCCTCGCATTGGCACTCGGCGGAGTGGGCGCGGACATCCTCTCGCTCGACGTCGTCGAGCGCGGCGCGGGATTCGCCATCGACGATCTGGTCGTCGAAGTGCCCACCGGCGCACTGCCCGACACCCTCATCACCGCCGCGGAATCCGTGCGCGATGTGAGTGTCGACTCCATCCGCCCGTACTCCGGGGTCCTCGACACCCACCGCGAACTCGAGCTGATCGATCAGGTCGCCGGCGCGCGCGACGACCGCATGCAGGTCCTCGTCGACGGGGTGCCACGGGTATTACGTGCGGGCTGGTCGACCATCATCGCGCTCGGCCCCTCGGGCGCCTACCGGGTGGTCGGCAGCCCGAGCGCCCCTGAGACACAAGCGGGTTCGGCTCCGTGGATGCCCATCGAGAAGCCGATGGGGCTCGACGGCGAAGCCGAATGGGTGCCACAGATCTGGCGCGACATGGACACCAAGCTCGCGGCCGCACCGCTCGGCGGGTCCGGTAAGGCACTGCTGCTCGGCCGCCCGGGCGGCCCCGATTTCCGCCCGTCCGAGGTCGCGCGGCTCGGCTACCTCGCGGGCATCGTGGCGACCGTGCTCAACTGAGCGCCAACCGCATCACGAACAGGGGCAGCCCGTCGTCGGTGCTCCAATTACGTTCGGGCACAGCGACGAAGCCAAGACGCTCGTAGATGCGATGCGCGTCGACCATGGTGGACATGGTCGTCAGCGCCACCGCCTCGTAGCCGCCCGCCTTCGCCTCCTCGATCACGGTGCGCACCAACGCCGTTCCCACCCCGAGGCCACGTGCCCGCTTCGACACCGCAAGCATCCGGAACTCGAGTTCGCCGGGTCGGGCGATCTCGGCGTAGGGACTGCCGGGTTCGGCGATGGTGAGCGAACCGACGACCTGCCCTTCGTGCAGGGCTACGAGCACCTGTGCGTGCGCGGCCCGGTGCGCCGCGTCACCCAGTTCCCGCGTGTAGTCGTTGTCGGCGGGCACATACCCGTCGCCGACGTACACGTCGACGGTCAGGGCGGAGATGGCGTCGTATTCGTCGGGCTGCGCGGTCCGGATCTGCGGACCGCTCACTGTTGCGTGGTTGTTGCCGTGCATTCCCGCATGATCGCACCCGGGCGGCTGTGAGCTTCGACGCACCCGTCCCGGCTACCGGGACCGTCTCAGCTACCGAGATACGGGCGCAGTCCCGGATGCTGCGCGGACCAGCGGTCGGGGTTGCGCGGTGAGTAGACCACGTCGAGCTGGTCGCCGATCGACGGCCACTGCGCCGCGTCCCACGCGAACCGCCCGTACACGACCTTCGCGGGCACCGACGG
This sequence comes from Nocardia rosealba, assembly GCF_020216065.1. GTDB lineage: Bacteria > Actinomycetota > Actinomycetes > Mycobacteriales > Mycobacteriaceae > Nocardia > Nocardia rosealba. The sequence goes on along the minus strand of NZ_JAIWNA010000001.1, from coordinate 1,349,495 downwards.
GCCCGTGATGGTTCCGGTGATGGTCACATAGTGCTCGCCGGTCATGGCGGGCAACGGGCTCACCCCGGTCACCGACAGCGACCCGTGCTCGAGCTGAACTCCCCCACCGCCGCCACGCCTGCTCAGAAGGGCGCCGATCATGACCACGAGCATCGTCACCATGGCCGCCGCCATCACCACTTCGAGCATGACCCCATGGTAGGCCGACTACAGACCGACGAGTTCGCTGACGCCCTGCGTCCGCCGCACCTGCCACACCGCCGTCCTGGTGCGCTGGGATCGGCCGTTGTTGCGGTCGATGAGCGCGCGATTCGCGGTGGTGTAGATCAGCTGGGCGCCGCGCGCGTTGGTCTCCGGGTTCTGGAACAGCTGCACCAGGCGGTCGGTCTCCTCCACCGGCAGGCCCGCACCGAGATCGTCGACGGCGAGGACACCGCCGGTGTCGAGTGCCTCGAGCATGGCGGGCAGCACCCGCAGCAGCGCGCGGGTCGCGGTCGATTCGTCGGCCAGGTCGAACGCGATGTCGATGCCTTCGTGCACCAGGCTCAGGCCGGGGCCGCGCCGGTCGACCATGCGGCGGTACAGGGTGTCGCGGGCGGCACGCAGCGTGCTCAGCTCCCGTTCCACCAGCACCGCATCGGCGCCGCCCTGGTCCAGTTGCACTGTGAGCGAGGCGATTCCGGCGTCCATGTCGCGCAGGTAGTCGGCGTACATCGGGTCGTGCTCGGCGATCAGCAGATCCTCGATGCCCAGATCGGCTGTGCGCAACAGCATCAGCAGGCGCGCGGCGTTGTCGGGCGAACGGGAGATGTGGCTGCCGAGGTCGTACGCCAGCGCCTCCACACCGATATCGCCCTGTTGCACTTGCAGATTCGCCGCGAACCAACGGTAGGCGGGTACAAGGGCCTCCGCGTACAGCTGACCGGCCAGGCTCAGCAGCAACGCGTTCGGCCGCAGCAACGGCACCAGTGCCGTCACCCCGTACCGGGCCGCCTCGAACATCGGGCCGATCTTGACCTGGTCCCCATTGCGCTCGAACACGATTCGCTTCCGCGAACGAGGATGGGTGTAGAGCCACTCGGCGATCACATCGGCGCTGTCGAGGCGGAAGCCGTAGGTATACGGCACACCCTCCGCCACGAAACCGGTCACGAATTCGGTCGGCCGGTCGGCGAATCCGAGATGCGGTCGGCGTACCGGACCCGCGTACGGATCCCAGCCGTTCACCGAATTCAACACGGCATCACGCATCTGCGCGAGCGCATCGACCACACTGGTCTTGCCCGACGCCGCGACGCCGTACACCGCCGTCACCGGCACCGCGAGCGGTCCACCGGCCCCCTTGGTCAGCCGCAATTGCTGCGCCTCGGCCAAAGACCCATGATTGGCCACCTGAAAACTCCGCAACAAGTGCTCTTCCGCCTCTCCGTGTCTTTTGGCCAGACTAAGGGGCGGGGGTCGTTGGGGACGCGGCAGGCGGGGAGTCGGTGGGCGAGTTAGCCCGTCCCCGGGGAGTTACCCATGTGCTCACCTGCTTCTCGGGGGACTGAGGCCGGGCTCAGGTGCGATGGGAATTGTGTTGGCGGCCAGACGGTGTAGCAGGTCGACGTCGCCCGTTCCCGGTGAGTTAGCCATGTTCCGGCCTGCGTCTCGGCGAAGGTGGGTCGGGCTCACCTGTTGTGCTCGATTCGGGCCGGAAATGGTTGGGTATGACCGTGCGCAGGTAGTGGCCGGTGAGGCTGTCGGGGTTATTGGCGATTTGGGCGGGGGTGCCGGTGGCGGTGATGCGGCCGCCGTGGACGCCGCCGCCGGGGCCGAGGTCGAGCACGTAGTCGGCGTTGGCGATCATGTCTAGGTCGTGCTCGATGAACAGGACGGTGGCGCCGTTGTCGATCAGGCGTTGCAGCACGGCGAGCAGCACGCGGACGTCGAGGGGGTGCAGCCCGATACTCGGTTCGTCCAGGACGAAGACGGTGTCGTGCTGGTCGCGGCCGAGTTCGGTGGCGAGTTTGAGCCGCTGCGCCTCGCCGCCGGACAGGGACGGTGTGGCCTCGCCGAGGGTGAGATAGCCCAGGCCGAGGTCGAGCAGGGTCTGCAGACGGGAGCTCACCTTCTTCAGGTCACCGGTGTGTTCGATGGCCTCGGTGACGGTGCAGGACAGCAGCTGCGGCAGGCTCAGGCCTTCGTGGGTGTCGTCATCACGCGGCCGCCGCCGGATGGTGTCGGCTGCCGGGGCGTAGCGGGAGCCGTCGCAATCGGGGCAGATGATGTCGACGTCGGGAAGGAACTGGACGTCGAGTTCGATTTGGCCGGTGCCTTCACAGGTCGGGCAGCGCAGGCTGCCGGTGTTGTAGGAGAAGTCGCCCGCGCGCAGACCGCGCTCCTTCGCGTCGGCCGTGGCCGCATAGGCGCGGCGCAGGTCGTCGAGGACGCCGCTGTAGGTGGCGACCGTGGAGCGGATATTGATGCCGATGGGTGCGGCGTCTACAACGTCGACGCGAGTGATGTCGTCTGCGGTGATCTCCTGAATATGCTGCGGGAGCGGCGTATTCGCAGCATTCGCGCGCAGTGCCGGGACGAGGCTTTCCAGCACGAGGGTGGTCTTGCCGGAGCCGGAGGCACCCGTGACAGCGGTGAGCCTTCCGCGTGGGATGTCCAGGTCGAGGGCGTGGACGGTGTGCAGTGGCGCGGTGCGCAGATGCATGCGGCCTGCCTCGAACAAGTCGGCCGTGTCGGTTCGGGGGCGGACGCGAATGTCCTCGCGGCCATCGATGAAACCGGCGATGAGGGATGCCTTGTTGTCGACGATACTTTCGAGGGGACCTTCGGCGATGACCGTGCCGCCGTCACGTCCCGAGCCGGGTCCGATCTCGATGAGCCAGTCGGCGGCCCGCAGGATTTGCACATCGTGGTCGACCACAATCACCGAGTTGCCATCGGCCAGCAGGCTGCGTACAACCGCGAGCAGGCCGTCGACGTTGGCTGGGTGCAGTCCGATCGAGGGTTCGTCGAGGACGTACAGCACGCCGGTGGTGCGGTTGCGTACCGCCCGCGAGAGCGCCACACGCTGGCGCTCCCCGGTGGACAACGTGGACGAGGCGCGGTCGAGGGAGAGATAGCCCAACCCGAGGTCGCCGAGCCGCGAAGCCGTCGCGACCATCTGGGCGACGATGTCCTCGGCCATCGGTGCCATCGGCTTCGGCACGTTCGCCGGAATCGTGCGCACCCAAGCGGTGATGTCGTCGAGGGTCTTGCCGGTGGCCTCGGCGATGTCGATGCCCTCGACCAGGGTGGAGCGGGCCTGCGGATTCAGCCGGGTGCCCGCGCAGTCCGGGCAGGTCTGCACGGTCAGGAACCTGTCGACACGGTCGAGTCCCTTCTTGGTGGTTGCCTTCTTCAACGCCTCCTCGACGGCCTGGCGGGCATTGCGATAGGAGGCGTCGAGATCGAACAACTTGCCGTTCTTGGCCGGATACAGGATGCGTCGTTTCACCGGCGGACCCTCGAAGACGATGCGGCGTTCCTTCTTCGTCAGTGCCGAGAAGGGCACGTCGGTGCGCACGCCGAGTTCGGCGGCGACTTTCGGCACGGCCGCCAGCCCGAACATCGACCACGGCAGCACCGCGCCCTCATCGATGCTGCGGGACGAGTCGGGGACGAGGGCGTCGTCGTCGACCTCCCGCACGGTGCCGGTGCCCGCACACCGCGGGCACGCGCCTTCGCTGTTGAACGCGAAGGACTCTGCGCTCGGCGGCCCGAACACCGCACCGCAGACGGGGCAGGTCAACGGCCGGTCGAGCGCCACATCCATCGTCGGCTCGAGGCGGTGCCCGTTCGGGCAGCGGTGGTGGCCGAGCCGGGAGAAGATCAGGCGAAGACTGTTGAGCAATTCGGTCGACGTTCCGAAAGTGCTTCGTACACCGGGTATTCCGGGTCGCTGACGCAACGCGAGCGCGGCGGGTACGTGCTCGACACTGTCCACGGCCGCGTGCGCCGCCTGGGTGAGACGGCGCCGGGTGTAGGTCGACAGGGCCTCCAGGTACCGCCGGGAACCCTCGGCGTACAGCACCCCGAGTGCGAGCGAGGACTTGCCCGACCCCGAGACCCCGGCCACCGCCACCAGCTTGCCCAGCGGCACCGATACATCGATGTTCTTCAAGTTGTGCACGTGGGCGCCGCGCACCTCGATCGCATCGGGTGCCGGGGTGGAGCCTGTGGTCCCGCTCGCTTGCTTGCCCACTGCTTCGTCCCTTCGACGCGACAGTCGATGCCCGGATCCTGCAGGCGGCTTCCGTGTTTCGTTGCGTTCGACCAGCCATGCTGCAGCCGGGGCAGGCAGGCCTCCATCAGACATCAGAGGACCTGCGTGCACCGACGGTAACAGTCGCCATCGGCACCCTTCGTCAGCTCGCCATCGCTGTGTCTCGACCACCACGTGGGGCTGGATGGGAGTTCCCCGTGGTGACCAAGTGTCCAGGTTTGCGATCGTGTGCATGTCGCGCGCGGGGGTGCGGGTCTTGCGTAGTCTGGCCGAAAATCGGTGAGAGGCGGAGCTGCAGTGATGATTCGTGGGCTGGTTGTTGCGGCGTTGGGAGCCGGGGCCGTGGTTCCGGTGCTGATGGTCGGTGCGCCGACCGCGGCGGCCGATCCCTGTCCGGACGGAACCGCACGGGTGTTCCTGGGGAACTCGACGAACAGTTGCCAGGGGGCCGGGACCGTCAGCTACACCGAGGCGCCGGTGTCGAAGGTGTGCTCGATGACCGGTAGCGACGTCGTCGTCGACATCGAGGGCAACTCGAAGAAGACGCACCGGCACGTGGAACTCACCAACGGCCAGTGCGCCCAGTTCGACATCCACACCCAGATGGCGAACACGGTCACCGTCACCCCGAGCTGAGCGGAGCGACCGCCCGCTACTCGGCGTCCTCCTCGACCGGCGGCGTGACGGCTTCCGGACCTTGCTCTAGCAGCAACCGGAAACCGTCCTCGTCGAGAATCGTGACACCGAGTTCTTCGGCCTTGGCTGCCTTGGAACCAGGGGAATCGCCGATCACCACGAACGCGGTCTTCTTCGACACCGAGCTCGCCGCCTTGCCGCCGCGGACCAGGATCGCCTCCTTGGCACCGTCGCGGGTGAAGGTCTGCAGCGAGCCGGTGACCACGATCGACAAGCCCTCGAGGGTGCGTTCGATCGAAGCGTCGCGCTCGTCCTCCATGCGCACACCGGCGGCCCGCCACTTGTCGACGATGGCGCGATGCCAGTCGACCGTGAACCACTCCCCCACGGCCGCGGCGATCGTCGGGCCCACACCGTCGGTCGACGAAAGTTCTTCCACCGTCGCGGATTCGATGCGTTCGAGGCTGCCGAACTCGGCGGCCAGCGCGCGGGCGGCGGTCGGGCCGACGTGCCGGATGGACAACGCGACAAGCACCCGCCACAGCGGCCGGTCCTTCACCGCCTGCAGATTCTCCAGCAGCCGCCTGCCGTTGGCGGACAAGCCGCCTTCCTTGTTGGTGAACAGCGGAACCGACAGCAGTTTCTGCTCGTCGAGATCGAACAGGTCACCTTCGTCGGTGATGGCGCCGGAGCGCAGCAACGCGTCGGCCGCCTTGTCGCCCAGCGCCTCGATGTCGAAGGCGCCGCGCCCGGCGAGATGGAACACCCGCTCGCGCAGCTGGGCGGGGCAGAACTGCTGATTGGGACAGCGGATGTCGGCGTCGCCCTCTTTGGCGGGCGCCAGTTCGGTGCCGCAATTGGGACAGTGCGTCGGCATCACGAACTCGCGTTCGTCGCCGGTGCGGGCGTCGACCACCGGACCGAGCACCTCGGGGATCACGTCACCGGCCTTGCGGATGGTGACGGTGTCACCGATCAGCACACCCTTGCGTTTCACCTCCGAGGCGTTGTGCAGGGTGGCCATCGCGACGGTCGATCCCGCGATGGTGACGGGTTCCATCACGGCGAACGGGGTGACGCGCCCGGTGCGGCCGACGTTCACCTCGATGTTCAGCAGCGTGGTGGTCGCCTCTTCCGGCGGATACTTGTAGGCGATGGCCCAGCGCGGTGCGCGGGAGGTGGAGCCGAGCCGCCGCTGCAACGCCATCTCGTCGACCTTGATGACCTGTCCGTCGAGCTCGTGCTCGATGTCGTGGCGGTGCTCACCCCAGTAGGCGACCCGTTCGATCACCGCGTCCACGCCCTGCACCAGCCGGGTGTGCTCCGACACCGGCAGTCCCCACGCGGCGAGCGCCTGATAGGCCTCGTGCATGGAGGTGGGGCGATAGCCCTCGATACGACCGAAGCCGTGGCAGATCATCCGCAGCCTGCGCTGGGCGGTGATCGCGGGGTTCTTCTGGCGCAGCGAGCCGGCGGCGGTATTGCGCGGGTTGGCGTAGGGCGGTTTGCCTTCGGCCACGATCTGGGCGTTGAGCGTCTGGAAGTCCTCCAGCCGGAAGTACACCTCGCCGCGCACCTCGAGCAGTTCCGGGATCGGGAACTGCTCGGTGGCGGTGAGTTCGGTGGGGATGTCGTCGATGGTGCGGGCGTTGAGGGTGACGTCCTCACCGGTTCGCCCGTCGCCACGGGTGGCGGCGCGCACCAGTTTCCCGTTCTCGTACACCAGGTTCAGGGCCACACCGTCGATCTTCACCTCGCACAGGAAGTGCAGGTCGGGACCGGTTTCGGCTTCCACACGGGCGGCCCAGGCGCGCAGCTCGTCGAAGTCGAACACATTGTCCAGCGACAACATGCGCTCGAGGTGGTCGACCGCGGTGAACTCGGTGGCGAACCCGCCGCCGACCAGCTGGGTCGGCGAATCGGGTGTGCGCAGATCGGGATGCGCCTCTTCCATCGCCTGCAGTTCACGCAGGAGCGCGTCGAACTCGCCGTCGGTGATGATCGGCGAGTCCCGCACGTAGTAGCGGAACTGGTGCTCACGCACCTCGTCGGCCAACTGCTGCCACCGCACCCGCTGCTCGGGGGTGGCACCTTCGGCACTCACGGAAACCGCGCTGTCGCTCTCACTCACACCCAGCACATTAGTGGAGGCCACCGACACTTTCGGCGACCGTCCGGGCCCGTCGCCGACCCGGCTTCTAAGGACGTTCGAACCCCGGGACACCGAAGCGCCTGCCTGGTTACGGCACCGGACAGGCGGCCGCTACTCGACGTTCAACGACTCCGGTTCCTCGGCGAAGGCACGCGCCACCTCGGTGCTGAGCGCGAGTGCGCGGCGGGACCATTCGAGGGAGGCGCCGGCCAGCCCGCAGGCGGGGGTCACCAGGATCTGGGTGGCCAGGGTCGTGCGAGGGAAGCCGAGCCGGTCGACCAGGCGGACGGCGGGTTCGGCGATCTCGCGCCAGGTGATCGGCGCCGCCGGCGGCTCGGCCGGGGTGAGGCCGAGGGCGATCTTCTTGCCCCGGTCGACGATGTCGCCGAGGGGGTCGAGGTCGGGGGTGGTGATGGTCGCGGCGTCGAAGGAGATGCCGGCGGCGGCGGTGCGGCCGATAGTGGCCAGGGCGGGACGAGATGCGCAGGTGTGCAACAGGACCGGCGCGTTCTGGGCCTCGATCACGGTGTCGAGAATGCGCACGGCGTCGGGTTCGGGAAGCGCGCAAATGGTGTTGAGGATGCTCGGCCCCTGCAACGAACCTTCGAGCACCGTGGTGAGCTGCGGTTCGTCGAGCTGGATGACGACCTGGGCCCCCAGCCTTTTGCGCAGCTCGTCCGCGTGCCGCGCCAAACCTTCGGCGAGGGATTCCGAAAGATCGCGCACCGCACCGGGATCGGTGAGAATCCGATGCCCGCCGGGCAGTTCCACTTCGGCGGCCAGGGTGAGCGGTCCCGCCGACTGCAGCTTCACCACACGGCCGGCTCCGACCAAACCTGCTGTCTCCCAGGCTTCTTCGATCGCATCGAGATCGAACCGGAGCAGGTCACGTGCCCGGCGGGACACCGAGCCCGGGCGGGCGGCCAGCCGGTAACCGCGCGTGGTGGAGTCGAAGCGCAGATCCACCAGCAGCGCCGACACCCGGCCGATCATGTCGGCGCCGATTCCGCGCTGCGGCAGTTCGACCAGGTGCGCGAGGTCGGACAGTTCACCGATGATCGTCGCGGCAGCTTCCCTCGGGTCGGTGCCCGGCCACGATCCGATACCCGTGGCGATGCCGCCGACGAGCAGGTCCGCGGGCGCACTCTCCTCGGAGTCCTTGCTTCGCGACAATGTCACGTGCACAACACCTTTCGTGTCGTCGAACGGCGCGCTCCTCAGGCGGAAGCGTCGGTGATCCCCGCCTCGACCCCGGCGCGATCGGTGCCGTTGATGGTGCCGCTGCCGACCACGGTGTCGCCACCGTCGGCATCGGGCAGGTAGAGCACGATGGCCTGACCCTTCGCGACGCCGCTGAGCGGTTCACGCAGCCGCGCGACCAGCCCGTCACCCACCGGTTCGACCACGGCGGGCGCGGTGCCGCCGTGGGCGCGCACCTGCACCACACACTCGACCGGTTCGGTCGGGCGCACGCCGGAGGTCCAGATGGCGCGGTCGGCGGTGATGACGTCGACCTGCAGGTCTTCCACCGAACCGACCTTCACCGTGCCGGAATCGGGGTCGATCCCGGTGACATAGCGAGGCTTGCCATCGGCGGCGGTGTGGCTCAGGCCGAGGCCCTTGCGCTGACCGACGGTGAACCCGTGCACACCCTCGTGGGTGCCGAGCACGGTGCCGTCGGAATCGACGAGCGCACCGGGGCGGATGCCGATCTTGGCGCCGAGGAACGCCCGCGTGTCGCCGGAGGGGATGAAGCAGATGTCGTGGCTGTCGGGCTTGTTCGCCACCGCGAGACCCCGCTCGGCCGCTTCCTCGCGGATGCGTGGCTTGGGGGTGTCGCCGACCGGGAACATGGCGCGCGAGAGCTGCTCGGCGGTGAGCACCGCGAGCACATAGGACTGGTCCTTGTCGGCGTCGACCGCGCGGCGCAGCACACCGTCTTCGAGGCGGGCGTAGTGCCCGGTGACCACGGCGTCGAAGCCGAGGGCCTGCGCGCGGTCGGCCAGCGCGGAGAACTTGATCTTCTCGTTGCAGCGCAGGCACGGGTTCGGGGTCTCGCCCGCGGCGTAGGCGGCGACGAAGTCGTCGATCACGTCTTCTTTGAAGCGGTCGGCGAAATCCCATACGTAGAACGGAATGCCGAGCACATCGGCGGCGCGGCGGGCGTCACCGGCGTCTTCCTTGGAGCAGCAGCCACGCGAACCGGTGCGTAAGGTGCCCGGCGATGCCGACAGCGCCAGGTGCACCCCGACCACCTCGTGACCGGCGTCCACGGCCCGCGCCGCGGCCACCGCCGAATCGACTCCACCACTCATGGCGGCAAGTACTCGCATCAGGCACCTCCTCTAGCGCCGGCCAGACCTGCGGCCCTGGCCCTTTCGATGACCTGCGGCAGCACGGTCAGCAATGTGTCGATATCGGATTCGGTCGAGGTGTGGCCCAGCGAGAACCGCAGCGAACTGCGCGCCTGCCACGGCTCGACGCCCATGGCGATCAGGACGTGACTCGGCGAGGCCACTCCCGCGTTGCACGCCGAGCCGGTCGAGCATTCGATACCGGCGGCGTCGAGCAGCATCAGCAGGGAGTCGCCCTCGCAACCGGGGAAGGTGAAGTGGGCGTTGCCGGGGAGCCTGCGTTCATCGGCCGGACCGTTGAGCACAGCGTCGGGTTCCAGCGCGAGCACACCCGCGATCAGCTTGTCGCGCAACGCTTTCAGGCTGTGTGCCGCCTCGATGGAGGCGGCGCGCAGGGCGGCGGCGAAGCCGACCGCGGCCGCCACATCGGAGGTTCCCGAACGCAGGTCGCGTTCGTGCCCGCCACCGTGGATCAGCGGCACACAGGGCACCTGCCGACCGAGCAGCAACACGCCGATACCGTGCGGACCGCCGACCTTGTGCCCCGCGACGCTCAACGCGGCCAGCCCGCTCGCCCCGAAATCGACCGGAACCTGGGTCACCGCCTGGATCGCGTCGCTGTGCATCGGAATGTCGAATTCCTGTGCGACGGAGGCCAATTCGGTGATCGGCTGGACGGTGCCGACCTCGTTGTTGGCCCACATCACACTTACCAGCGCCACTTCGTCACCGTGCGCCTCGAGCACTTCGCGCAGCGCGTGCGGCGACACCACACCCTCGCCGTCGACAGGCAACCAGCTCACCTGCGCGGCCTCGTGCTGCTCGAGCCACTCCACCGCATCGAGCACCGCGTGATGCTCGACGGAGCTCACCACCAGCCGGGTCCGGCGCGGATCGACCGCTCGCCGCCCCCAGAAAATCCCCTTGATCGCGAGATTGTCGCTCTCGGTCCCCCCGGAGGTGAAGATCACCTCCGACGGCCGCGCCCCCAGCTCCGCCGCGATCGCCTCCCGCGCCTCTTCGAGCGTCCGCCGCGCCGCCCGCCCCGACCCGTGCAGCGACGAGGCGTTCCCCACCGCCCCCAGGGCAGCAGTCATCGCCTCGACAGCGGCAGGCAACATCGGAGTGGTCGCCGCATGATCGAGGTAGACCGTCTTGGGCGCACCCGAATAAGCCGACTTCATGACCGACAAAGCCTATACCACCGCTGACCTGGTCATCTTCGGGGTCCACCCCTGCTTTCTACGATTTTTCTACGATTTACCCAGGATTTCCAACACGTGTATCACCTACTTTCATTCCCGAATCGGCGAAGAGTGGGCCGGTGAGACGGTCGAGAAAGCTAGAGCGAAGGCGCCGAGCTGGCGACCGCAGAGGTCCGCGCACGCGTGCAGATGCGGTTGGACCGCAGACGGCCGCCTGCGTACATCCGCCCGCAGGGCCGTCACCGCGCGGCGGCCGACAACGTCCGCTAGCTGCGCCGCTACCGGACAAACCCCATATTCCGCAGCCCGGGTGCCGGGGGGCGCCGTTGCCCGTACCCGGGGCGGTGCGAGAACGCTGGCCCCTTGTCGTTGTGTTCGCTGTCATCCGGCCGAGTAGAGACCTGATGGCCGTCTAGAGACGATAACGACCACCTACGGGTGCGCCGAGCTCGCCACAACAGGCCTCGTACTGAGTGTTGTGGGGAAACGAATTGAACCCACCACGCAATACGCGCGACCAGTGCCGGTGGTGGGTCGTCGAGTGGGCTGGTGTCGCGGCGGATCTCGTCGAGCCTCGCGCGCATGCTGCGGCGGGTGGCCGCGGTGAATCCGGTGCCGACTCCGCCGATGCAACGTAGGCGTCCGTCGATGCCGAGCAGGTCGAACACGATGTAGTCGACGCGGATCTGCTCGATCAACGCCGGGGCGGGGCGCCGGACGTGCATACGCTGCTGCAGCCGGGAGAACGACGGGGCACCGCGGTCGTCGAGGGCGACGAGTTCGCCGTCGAGCAGGATGGTGCGACCTCGGTGATCTCGGCCAGGGCAGTGACGATCTCAGGGTAGGAGCCGGTGAGGTCACGTAAGTTGCGGCTCCACAAGCTGATCCCGGCCGGGGCGCTGGGACCGTGAACCCCACAAGATCAGAGCCTATGCCCGCCCGGCAAGGGTTCCGCTCACGTGGCCGACGTTCGACGCGTCACCGGTGCATCGACCCTGCGCGAGACCGGCGAAGCCACCGCCGTGCCCGCTGGTGGTGCGCCGGCGGCCGCGTGAGGACGGCGACGATCAGCCGATGACGTCGAAGATGTTGAGCTGCAGGCAGTTCGAGAAGGCCTGCGACTCGACGAGACGCAGTTTCGTGGCGTCCTACCGCAGGATCGTGGTTTCACCCCGGTTGGTAACCAGATCGTCGTCGGTGAGTGTGGTCGACACGACGTACTCGGGCATCTCCTTGTATTCCGCGAAGTCCGCCATGTCGGGCCACACCGGGCTGAATGCCTCGTAGCTGACCCGACCCGTCAGGATCGCGCTGGCCTCCTGCTGTTCACGGCCTTTGATCTCGAAGGCCTCCGGACGAAGTCGATGTTTTGGAAGGTCCACCCGGAGTTGCGGTAGCCCGGCTCACCGCGTTGGGGCGCACAATCGTGGGAGATTCACAGCCATCGCGCATCGGCTGACGATGCCAGCTCCCGCGCTCGCGGGTACTGCGCCTTTCCGGCGTCGTTGCGTGGGACCTTCGGCACCGTCGTCATCACGCGCGGGAGCTTGTACCCGGCCAGCGAGGTGCGTAGGGAGGCACGGAGTTCGTCGAGAGTCAACTGGTGTCCCGGTCGCAATTCGACGACCGCGGCGACAGCGTTGCCGAAGCGTTCGTCCGGCACGCCGACGACGATGCAGTCGTACACCGCCGCAACGGCTTTGATCGCCGCCTCGACTTCCTCGACGTAGACCTTTTCGCCGCCGGTGTTGACGCAGTTCGAGCCGCGGCCGAGGAGGGTGACGCGGGCACCGGGCTCGATGCGGACGCGATCGCCGGGGACGACGTAGCGGATGCCGTTGACGGTCTTGAAGGTTTCGGCCGTCTTGACGGGGTCGTTGTAGTAGCCGAGGGGGATGCGGCCGGCGCGGGCCAGTTGGCCGATGGCGCCGACGTCGGCGGTGAGATCGAGGAGATGGCCGTTGTCGTCGAGGACGACGGAATCCGGGCCGAGGGCGACGCGGGGGCCGTCCTGTCGAACATTCTCGCGGGACTGCGCCGCTGTGCCCTGGAATCCGGTTTCGGTCGCCCCGATCGAGTCGGTGAATACGGTGTTCGGGAAATTCTCGAGCCACCTGTTCTTGACCTCGGGGCTGAATACCGCGGCGCTGCTCGCCACCACGACGAGGCTGGAACCACTGCCGAGACCGTTCGCCGTGCGTCGCTGATATTCCTCGATCAGCGGTCGGGCCATGGCGTCGCCGGTGAGGAACAGGAATTGGACGCGCTCACGATCGATGACGTCCCAGGTGGTCGCGGGGTCGAATTTGGGTTCGAGAATTGTCAGATCGCCGACGAACAGGTGCCGGAGAAGCCCGGTCTGGGCGCCGCCGTGCATGAGGGGGCTCAGCGGGAATTTCACCATTCGGCGAGCTTTCGCGGCCGCCTCGGACTGGTCGAATTCGCCCAGGAGCGTACCGGTTTCGAAATCGGTCCCACCGCCGAAAACCCGCCAATAGTCCTCGTGGCGCCACATCACGCCTTTCGGGAACCCGGTTGTTCCGCCCGTGTAGATGATATGGATGTCGTCGCCGCTACGTGGCCCGAAGTCACGCGTCCCCGGCTGTCCCTCGATCCCCTCCGCATAGGTGAGGCCGCCGAAACCCGACAGGTCCGATTCGTCGTCGGGAGCCATGGGATCGACCAGCGCCACACACGTATGAATCCTCGGATGCCGGGGTACACAGCGCGCGAGCACCGATGCGTAGGTGCGGTCGTGCAGCACCGCGACCGCGTCGGAATTCTCGAACAGGTAATCGAGTTCCCCCTCGACGTAGCGATAATTCACATTGATCGAAACAGCGCGCACCTTCAATGTCGCCAGCAAGGCGACCACATGCTCGATGCTGTTCTTCGCATACAGCGCCACATGATCCCCGGGCCCGATCCCCCGCCCGGCGAGAAAATGCGCGAGCCGATTCGCGGCGACGTCGAGCTCGCGGAACGTGAGCGCTCGCTCCCCCACCTTCACCGCCGGAAGATCGGGCACCGCATCCACTGCGTGCTCGAACAGATCTGCGATGTTCAGTGCCACGGTTCTCTCCTCATCCGATGCGGTTGTCTCAGCCTTCGACGCAGACCAGCAGCTCGTGCACGCCGTAAACCAACATGTCAGTCCGCAGCGGTACCTGCTCGGGTGGGACCGCGAGCGTCAGGGTCGGGAACCGCGCGAACAGTCGCGTCAGCCCGATCTCGAGTTCGGTTCTCGCCAAGTATTGGCCGATGCATTTATGTGCGCCGACCCCGAAGGAAATGTGGTTCACCGGTGGACGATCGAGGAGCAATCTGTCGGCGTCGTCGAGCAATGCGGGGTCGCGGTTCACCACCGGGACCGAAATCATCACCGATTGGCCCGCCGCAACGGTCACCTCCCCCAGGCGAACAGATTCACTTGCCGCGCGGACCGGGCCCATATGGGCCACCGACAGATAGCGCAGGAGTTCGTCCACAGCCGCTGCGGCGGACACCTCCCCGGCACGGAATCGTCGCAGCTGATCCGGAGCCGACAACAACGCGAACGTGCTGAGTGCCAGCATGTTCGCGGTGGTTTCGAATCCGGCGAGCAGGAGAACCTGACTGATCTGGAACAGTTCTTCGTCGTCGATCTCGGGATCACGAGCAAGGTCGGCGATCAGCCCACTCGACGGCGAGGTGCGGGTATGCCTGATGGCGTCGAGCAGAATCTCGCGCAGCTCGAGAATGGTCGCGATCATCGAGTCGCCCGACGCCGACAGATCGAACAATACGGAGGCCAGCCGTGCGATATCCCCGCTGAGTCGATCGGGAACCCCGAGCAGTTCGCAGATCAGGCGCAACGAAACCGGCATCGCGAACACGGCAAGCAGATCGGCTTCACCGGCGGAATCGAGCACCTCGGCCATTGTCGTGATCTGTTCGTCGACGATGTCGACGGCCCGCGGCGCGAACTCCGCGATCCGCCCCGCCGAGAAGTACCCCGCGAGGAGCCGTCGGTACCGCGCATGGGAATCGCCGTCAAGACAGTTGAACATGCCCGGGGGTGTGCCGTATTCGCGCAGGATCGGCGGAAGTTCCCGAATCGGCGCTTCGGTCAACTTCCGGTCGGTGCTGAATCGGGAGTCTCTGAGGACGCTGCGCGCGATCCGGTAGTCGGTGACCAACCAGCCTTCGGCACCGCTGGCGAATCTGAGCGGGCTCACCGCAGGCAGTCCACGCAAGCCGTCGGGTGGATCGAATGGACAGGTCCGCTCGGTCGGAATCGGAGACGCCGCGGGGTACGACGCCGCCGCGCCCACTTCTGGTGTCATGTCACCGTCACCCGCGCCAGGAGATCGGGAGCGCACGGAGATGCCAGATGGCTGATTCCTCGTCCCAGTCCAGGTCGTCGATATCGACCGCGAGGCGCAGGCCGCTGAATCGCTCGAGCAGAACACGGAACGCCGTGTCGAGCTCGACCCTGGCGACTTTGTTCCCCAGGCAGTAATGCGCCGCGTAGCCGAGTGTTTGATGTTGGCGCTCGTCGCGGCCGAGCCGCAGTTCCTCCGGATTGTCGAAGACAGCCGGGTCCCGATTCGCGGCACCGGGCGCCGGAACGACGTAATCACCCGGTTGCAGGTGCCTTCCGGCGATCTCGACAGGCTCGCGCACGAGCCACGGAATTCCTTCGCCGCCTGCCACCGAGGTGAGCCGCAAGAGCTCATCGATGATGTCGGGGATCCGCGCCGGTTCGTGACGCACCCGCTCGACGAGTTCTTCTTCGACAAGCAGTCTGGCCAGCGACTTGGCCAGCATGTTGGCTGTCGTCTCGAACCCACCCATGACCATCGCGTAGGTCAGAACCACCACTTCGTAGGTGGAAAGGGCAGTGTGCGAGACGACCCGGGAGATGAAGTCCGAGCCGGTATTCCGCTGGCGTTCGTTGACGAGCTCGATGATGTAGACACCCAACCGGGTGCTCGCCTCGGTCGCGGTCCCGGCGTCTCCGCTGTGCCCACCAGCGAGGATCGCGCCGACCATCTCGATGACGAATTCCTCGTCGGTGCCTGGTATCCCGAGGATTTGGCACAGCACACGGATGGAGTACGGCCTGGCGAAATCCCGGACGAAATCGCACCCGTCGCCACGCTCACGCATGGAGTCGACGAGTTCGTTCGCGGTTCGCAGGGCGATGTCCTCGACCTGAGAGATCATCGTGCGATCGAGGACCCTGGTGGCGGCCTGCCGCAGCGCGGCGTGTGTTTTGTCCTTCTGGCACCCGATGGCGCCCGCGAGCATCAATCCGGCGGTCAGGCGGGGCGCTTCCTCGGTATCGATACCCTGGCGGGTGAACTCGGGGCGGCTGTAGATCGCCCGGTTGTCGTCGTAGCCGGTGATGATCCAGGATTCCGGGCCGTGGGGAAGCTGGACCTTCCGTGCACGCTCCCCCTGTGCCAGCATCTCCCGCAGCACTGGATCCAAGCCGAGCGATCGGCATGCCGCAGACGGGAATTGGGTGATCTCTTCGTCTTTCAGCACGACTGGGACACCTTCCAGGTGATCGGGATGCGGGTCGCTCCGCCGGACAGCTCGTGGCTCAGCGGTTCGAGCTCTTCGAACGGCACAGCGAACCGCAGTTCCGGTAAGCGCCCGAGCAGCATCGCGAACGCCGTCTCCATTTCGCAGCGGGCCAGCGCGGCACCGACGCAGTAGTGCGTTCCCGCTCCGAACGACAGATGCGACGTGGCGGGGCGGGCGGGGCAGAAGTCACCCGGATCAGCGAAGACCGAGGGATCGAGGTTTCCCGCCTCGATGTCCATGACCACCAGGTCGCCGCGCCGGATCGTGCACCCGCCCAGCTCGAAATCGGCTGTCGCATAGCGCGGTACACCTGCGACGCGACCCTGCACCGGATGCGGCAACCGCAGGATCTCTTCGACCACCCGTGCCCGCGCGGCACGGTCGCCGACGACTATCTCGGCCTGGAATTCCGGGTGGCGAAGCAGATGGACGATGCCACGGTCGATCAGTGTCACTGTGTTGATCTGTCCGGCGAAGCGCAAGCCGGTCGCCAATCCGATGACGAGGTCGACATTTTCCAGGGCAGGGTGGTCGACCCGCAGACGAATGATGTCGCTGATGACATCGTCGCCGAGATCGGCTTCCTTCTTCGCGACCAGCTGACGCATGTAATCCTTGAGCTGCTGGTCGGCCGGAGCGGAGATCTCGGGTTCGGCGAGATTGGCCGCCGATTGGGACAACTCCTGAATCAGCTGGTGGTCTTCGTCCGGGACGCCGATCAGGCTGGAGATCACCTGCGAGGAGAGCGGTCCAGCGAAGTCCCGTCGTAGTTCGGCGGGCGGTCCGGCGGCGATCATCGCGTCGATCAACGACGTCGTGATCGCCTCGACCTTGGCTTCGATCGCGTGCATGCGGCGCTTGGAGAACGCATGCGCGACGGTACGCCGGATAAGGTCGTCCGGCGGCGGCGGAGCGTTCGGATCGAGGTGCTTGAACCGGATGATCTCGGCGTGGGTGAACCGGGCCGGACATTCGACATCCACCGGCGGGAACCTGTTGAGTCGGCCGTCGGACAGCAGACGACGGATCGTCTGATAGTCCTTCACCACCCAGCTGGGATCTCCCGCCGGTGATGTACCGAGCTCTACGACACTAGGACTCATCAGCTGCCACTCCCTTCCCTAGACCCCTTCATGTCTGCGGTCCCGGCCGTAGATGTTCAGATCGGCCGGTCCGCCGATCACCTCGGCGTCGATGCGTCCCGTGGCGGCGCGCACGAAATCCAGTGGCGTACCGGTGAGCACCATCTCCTTGCCGCCGCT
This sequence comes from Nocardia rosealba, assembly GCF_020216065.1. Taxonomy (GTDB): domain Bacteria; phylum Actinomycetota; class Actinomycetes; order Mycobacteriales; family Mycobacteriaceae; genus Nocardia; species Nocardia rosealba. The sequence continues at coordinate 1,332,051 of NZ_JAIWNA010000001.1, read as the reverse complement.
GCCGGCCGTCAGTTCCTGGCCGGTGGACAGGACGACCCTGGTTCTCGGATAGTCGAGGCGATCGAATTCGGTCGACAACCACTCGGTCGAGATCGTGACCGCGCTGTCGGACAACAGAACTCGCCTGCCGAGCGCGTCGTCCACATCATCGGCGTGCACGGCGATCTCGTGCACGAGCGTGAGCACTCCGACTCCGAAGGGCTGCCCGGCGACACCGTAGGTGTCCGCTGCCCAGATCGCGTCGTCCAGCGATTCCAGGTGTGGTCGCAGACGCTGCGCGACCGAGCGGAATCCCGATGCGAAGAACTGCGGTGTGGCCTGTGGGTAGGCGAGGGCCTGCACGTCCGGCGGCCGGGTACCGATCGTTCCGTCGATGACGTCTTCGCCGGTCGCGAGTAGATGGGCGAGCACGCCGCGGACGGTCCAGCCCGAACAGCGGGTGGGGTTGTCGAGTTCGCGCACACTGATATCGGCGAATCGATCGCCGAGTTCGCTGTATTCGCGGCATGTTTCATCGATGATGCGAGACTTGTCCCAGTGAACAAGGGTCATGTCGAGTCCTAACTGGCGCGATGCGCCCGCGACAGGTTGCCTGAGTCGGCCCATTCGGGTTCCGTTTCGGAGAGGTCCAATCGGCGCTCGGCCACCGACAGCGAGCTCACGACGGCGACTCCGAGTACGCCTTCGGCGTCATAGAGCTGAGCGACATTGACAGCCAACCCGGCCGCGGCCAGGTGCTGGTGCGCTTCGAGCCCGAGGCCGCCTTCGGCCGGTGCGCGCGTGAAAGCCGCTGTCGTGTCGTGGTTGATGTAGCCGATGCCCGTCGATCCCAAGGCGGTGATCGTGTTCGTGAGCTCGGCGGTCGCGGCCAATCGGGCGACCGAGGACATCGGCACGCCCTCGATTGCCTCGACATGGTTGATCCAGATGCGTTTGCGCTGCGCGTTCTGCACATCGCGTGGCTGCTCGGTCCACAGGTCCGGTCCGGCACCGTCGTGGTTCCACCACAGGCCGGGCCTGGTCGGCGGGCCGGGCGGGCACGGTGGTCGCGCTCCGTGCTCGGTTGTCCAGAACTCGCCGGGTGGCTGTCGCGACTCGCGTAGCAGTGTGAGGGTCGCCCGCGCCACGAGCTGCCCTTCCTGGTGCGAAGTCCAGTCCAGGACTTCGATATTCGCTCCTTTGCGGGTGGTCACCACTGCGGTTTCCAGCCCCGCGAAGCGAACCGGACGCAGGAGTTCCAAGGAGAAGCGGGCCGGGACGAGACCGGTGCCGGAGGCATGGTCGCCGAGCTCCTGCCCGGCCAGGGCTGCGACAGCCGTGCCGTTCACCGCCTCGGGATCCCATTGGCTGCGGGCGTAGCCACTCGGACGGCTGGTCCCCGCCGTGCGCACGAAAAGAGCCACAATGTCCCCTCCGCAGACTGTTCAGTCTGCAAATCACTCTGGGCGGTTCTACTACCCAGCGCCGGGCCGAGATTCCCCGTCGACCCGTTCAGCTTGCTAAGAACCAGTACCAATATGGACAGTAGAACAGGTTCTATTTTGCCGCAACAGTTTTCGCCTCTTCGACCGAAGCCACCGGCGCTTCAGGCTGCACCTCCACACAGGCCACATTCATTTCCCTCGGCGCGCCGAGGACGAATTCGACCACCTGCGCGACATGGTCGGGATCCATCCGTCCCGAATGACGAGCCAGACCCCACCGCCCCCACAACCCGAACAGCGCACCGAGCTCGGCGGGCGCCCAGGTGCTCCCCATGGCGGTGCGCGTCGATCCCGGCCGCACGATCGACGTCCGAACTCCGGTCCCCTCCAACTCCTTCTGCATGGTCACCGCCAGCGCTTCCAAGGCGCACTTCGAGGCGGTGTAGGCAGCCATCATCGGCTTGAACCGGGTCACGTTCTCACTGCTGACGACCACGATGTCACCGCGACGGCGTTCGATCATCGCCGGCAGTAGAGTATGGATAAGCCGGTGTGCACCAAGCAGATTCACGTCGACCATGGCCGCAAGACCAGCGGGAGAAAGCTCCTCGACCGTGGCTATGTCGGCGTCACCGGCGCACAGAACCAGCGCGCCGACCGCACCGTGGGACTCACCGAAACCCGCAGCGAACGCCTCGATCTCAGCGGCGGCCGTGAGATCCAGACAGACAGCTGTCGCCGCTCCGCCCTCGGCCCGGATCGCGGCGACAGTACCGTCGAGCCGCGCGGCGTCGCGCCCGGTGGCGACTACTCGGCAACCTGCCACACCGAGGCGGAGCGCCACGGCGGCACCGATCCCCGACGATGCTCCCGTCACCACGACAACTGGTCGCTCGTCCTTCATCCAGATGCTCCCCATATGCGCTACATCGACTGTACGTAGCCTGGACAATGCCAGACATACTGCGGTAGAACACGTTACATTCTAATGAATGGAACCTGTTGCAGTTCTTGCAAGTTGAAGTGAGGGGAATTGTGTTATGGAGTCGCAGTCGAGGTTCGTCCGGGCGTTCGGAGACAGTCCCTACTACCTGACCCTCGTCAAATTCGCGGCCAAGGTCGACCTCGCAGCCCAGCGCCTCACCCGAGGACGCGTGGGGCTGCTGACACTCGGCGGTTTTCCCAACCTGCTGCTGACCACCAAGGGGCGCAAGACGGGAGCCGAGCGGACCGTCTCGCTGCTCTACGTGCCACACGGCGACGACATGATCGTGGTCGGCTCCAATTTCGGCCAGGCCACCCACCCCGCATGGACCGCCAACCTGACCGCCGCAGGGCGGGCGGTAGTCCGCGTCGAGGGTGAAACGTTCTCCGTGATCGCACATCCGGTGCGCGCGGAGCAGCGCGCCGAACTGTGGGCCCACGTGATCGAGCATTGGCCGGACTACACCGACTACGCCGCCCGATCCCAACGAGAGCTGCGCATGTTCGTGCTGAGTCGCGAGTCCGAGCGCTGACGACGCCGTTCGAGAAGTCACGCTCGGTTCTCGGGCAGCCACGACACGAAGGAGGATCCGATGCTGATCTGCGGGATCAAAGCAACCCATGACGGGGGCATCGCACTTATCGACAACGGCCGGTTGGTCACCAGCATCGAAATGGAGAAGATCGACAACCTCGATCGCTATACCCCACTGGGCGACGCCGCGCGCGTCCCGGAGCTCCTACGCACAGCGGGCATCGACCATCGCGATGTGGACGCCTACGTCGTCGACGGGTGGTGGGCACAGCCCGGCCAGGATCCGTTCGAACCGGCCGTACCACTTCGACGCGACGATATGACCGTTCACCTGCCGGTCGCCGCGTACGCCGACTCCCCGGGCCGGTCCGAGCCGATGCAGCGCTACCACTTCGATGCACACGATTTCGGCTCGGGCAAGGGTTATACGAGCTACTTCCACAACGCCAACCACCTACTCGGGTCGTACTGTTCGAGCCCGTTCGCGCAGCGGAACGAAGACTCGCTGGTGCTCGTGTGGGACGGCGGAACGACCCCGCGCCTCTACGACGTCCGGCCCGCGGATCGGTCGGTCCGCGCCGTCTCCTCGCTGCTGCGGGTACCCGGCAACTTCTTCTCCGACTTCAACGCGCATTTCGGCCCCTTCCGTCTCGACGGGCGCGGCCTCGACATGAACGCCCTGATCCGCCACCACCTTTCCGTGGCCGGCAAAGCCATGGCCTACGCCGCCCTCGGCACCCCATCGGAAGCGGCGTTCCCGGTATTCGACGATCTGCTCGGTAGGTTCCCGAGCGTCGTTCCACAGAACGCCGCAGCGATGGCCCAAGCCATACTGGCGAAACGAGATGCCTACCTACCCGGCCTGTCCGATGCGGACATCATCGCCACTTTCCAGGAATACCTGGGACAACGATTACTCGCGGCGCTGGCTCGCGTCGTAGCCGAACACTTTCCCGGCGCTCCCCGAAACCTGTGTCTCGGTGGCGGATGCGCACTCAATATCAAATGGAACAGCCGGATACGAGCGTCGGGACTGTTCACCGACGTGTGGGTACCACCATTTCCGAATGATGCCGGGGCCGCCATCGGCACAGCGTGTTGCGAGATGTGGGGCACCGGGCTGACAGCGCTCGACTGGTCCGTCTTCAGCGGTCCGCCCATTCGCACCGGAACGGTTCCGGAATCATGGACGGTCACGCCCTGCGATGAAGCCGGGGTAGCCAGAATTCTGCACGAATACGACGAGCCGGTCGTCGTCCTTTCCGGCCGCGCCGAACTCGGTCCACGGGCACTGGGTAATCGCAGCATTCTGGCACCCGCTCGGGACACAGCAATGAAGCAGCGACTCAACCTGATCAAGGACCGAGCCGACTATCGACCGGTTGCGCCCATATGCCTCGCCGACCGGGCCACCGAAATCTTCACGCCGGGGGGTAGCGATCCCTACATGCTGTTCGAGCACGAAATTCGCCCCGATTGGGTCGATCGCATCCCGGCGGTCATCCATCTCGACGGCACCGCACGGCTGCAGACCGTCCAACGAACCGACGATATCGCCGCGGCCCGGATCCTGACCGCCTACGAGGCACTCACAGGCGTCCCCGTGCTCTGCAACACCAGCGCGAACCTCAACGGCAGTGGCTTCTTCCCGGATGTCGCGTCGGCCCTTCGGTGGGGTGGCACACGGTACGTGTGGTCCGACGGACTGCTCTACACCAACCCGGATCCGACCCGTTCTATTGCCTAAAACTGAAACACGTTCTATCTTGCTGATATGGCTTTGAACGTCGCTGATCTGCTCGAACATGCTGTGGACGCGGTGCCCGATCGCACCGCAATCATTTGTGGAGACCGGCAGGTCACCTACCGTGAGCTCGACGAGCGCGCCAACCGGTTGGCGCACCATCTCGCCTCGCGCGGCGTCGGCAAGGGTGACCATGTCGGCGTGTACTCGCGCAACTCGATCGAGGCGCTCGAGACGATGATCGCGACGTACAAGCTGCGCGCGATCTCGGTCAGCATCAACTACCGCTACACCGCCGAGGAGGTCCGCTACATCGTCGACAACGCGGACCTGGTGGCGCTGGTGCACGAACGTCGCTACGCCGACATCGTCGCCGAGGTGCTGCCGCAAACGCCGAAGCTCACCGACGTGGTGGTGGTAGACGACGCCTCGGACGCAGATTTCAGTCGCTACAACGGTGTCGAATACAACGAAGCCATCGCCGCGCAATCGCCCGAACGGGATTTCGACGAGCGCAGTTCCGACGACACCTACATCCTGTACACCGGTGGCACAACGGGTTTCCCCAAGGGCGTGATGTGGCGGCACGAAGATGTGTGGCGTGCGCTCGGTGGCGGTATCAACCATGTCACCGGTGAATACGTGAAGGACGAATGGGAACTGGCGAACAACGCCAAGCAGTCCCCGGTCGGTATCGTGATGGCGCCGCTGTCGCCGCTGATTCACGGTGCGGCGCAGTGGGCGGCGTTCATCGCCCTGAACTCCGGTGGCACCGTCGTTTTCATTCCGCAGTTCGATGCCGATGTGGTGTGGCAGACGGTGGAAAAGCATCGCGTCAATGTGCTCACCGTTGTCGGCGACGCCATGGCCAAGCCGCTGCTCGACGCCTACAAGGCCGGTAGTTACGATTCGTCGTCGCTGTGGGCGTTCACGAGCCATGCCGCGCTGTTCTCGCAGTCACTGAAACAGGAATACCTCGAACTGTTCCCGAATGTGTTCATCACCGATGTCATCGGTTCGTCCGAGAGCGGCGGAACGGGCCTCGGTGTGGTGAGCAAGGATTCCGACCATTCGCAGGGTCCCCGGGTGAAGTTCAGTGCGCAGGCCGCGCTGATCGATGACGACGGCAACCTGGTCGAGCCGAAACCCGGTGCGACCGGCCGGATGGCGCGCACCGGTCACGTGCCGATCGGCTACTACAAGGACCCGGAGAAGACCAAGACGATCTTCGTCGAGACCGGCGGCAAGCGCTACGTCGTGCCGGGCGACTACGCCCGCTACGAGGAAGACGGCACCGTCACCCTGCTCGGTCGCGGTTCGGAATGCATCAACACCGGCGGCGAGAAGGTGTTCCCCGAGGAGGTCGAGGGCGCACTCAAGTCGCACCCGGACGTTTTCGACGCGCTGGTCATCGGACTGAAGGACGACCGGTACGGCCAGACCGTCGCCGCGATCATCCAGCCCCGCTCCGGCGCCACCATCGACCTGACCGAGCTGGATGCCCACGCCCGCACCAAGATCGCCGGTTACAAGGCGCCCCGTTCGTACTGGACCGTCGACGAGATGATGCGTCAGCCCAGTGGCAAGGCCAACTACCCGGCGGCCAAGAAGTACGCCGCCGAGCATGCCGACGAGGCCGCGTCGCCGCGCTGACCAAGAGCGATCAAAGGGCCCCTGACCACTAGGTCAGGGGCCCTTTGACGTGCAAGCGGGTCAGCCGTGCCGACCTCGGTCCGCCCGAAGCCGCTCGATGGCCCGATCGATCGCCGTCGCACGATCGGCCGACGGATCCGCCCGCAGTTCGAAGCCGATGAGCCGGTTGGCGGCCGCCGTATTGCCGAGGACCATGCCGAGCAGGGTGTTCATCTCGTCGGCGGGCTTGCTCGGGGTCTGCGGGACCGGCACCGCGCGCGGCACGGCACCGCCGCTCGACGTGCCCTGCCGCGACACTGCGAAAGCGGCGATACCGATCAACAAGATCACCACCCCGATCGGCACCATGTCCCGCGCCGATTCGAGATTCTGGCGTTGTCTCTCGGCCAGCTCCTCGTAGCTGGTCACCCCGTGCGAGTCCCCGTACGTCCAGCACTCCGTACCGGGCGTCATGGCCTTCCCGTCACAGATCGGTGCGGCGTCGGGATCATTGACGTAGCCGAAGATTCCGACGCCGAGAAGAACCAACCCGATCGGTATCGCGATGAACGCGACCAGCTTCGCCAAGCCGTTGTGCGCACCGCGCTGTTCGCCGGTCATCGTCCACCCATCCGCGCGAACCTGTTCCCGCACAATGCCTTCGCCATCCTGTTGTATCAGATGGCGGCCCGCTCGGGCGGACGATGCGGCCACTATCGGTTGGGGAAGGAACCGACGAGGCCGCCGCTCCTTCAATAGCGGCAGGGCCTTCTGCACTGTGAAGAACACGCCCTTGAAGTTCACGTCGAAGGATCGGTCCACATCGGCTTCGGTCAATTCGGTGATCGTGGTGAAGATGGCGGTGCCCGCGTTGGTGAAGATCGCGTCGAGGTGGCCGCGCCAGGTGCTGATCGAACGCATCAGGGCGTCCAGGTCGTCGAGGTTCGCGGCGTCGGCCCGGACGGCGAGGACACGTGGTCCGGCATCGAGTTCGGTTGCGGCGCAGTGCAATCGGTCTTCATCGCGGCCGGTGATGACAACGTAGGCGCCCTCGTCGAGCAGGCGCCGGGCCGTGGCCAGACCCATGCCCGAGGTGCCGCCGGTGATGAGGACTGTTCTGTTCCCGCGGCCGGGCTGTGCACTATTAGGCGGTGGCCGGGCAGGTCGGGCAGTTACACAACGCAGCAAACACCAGCGGTCCGGCGACTCGACAGACCGCTAGCGGCGTCACCACCGTGACAACCCCCCATATTCCGCAGGACATGCCCGGGGCCGCCACTGGTGCGTGCACCGGGCGGGTTCGATATCGCTTGACGCAACTGTCGTCCGTGTTCGTCGCCATCCGGCCGCGGGAACCGTTCCACAATCAAGAGATTCCTCGCGGCGCTACCTGGGATTGGCATGCAGACGCTGCGGCTCCTGGTCGCTGAGGGAGGCAGCGCTACATCCGCGCACATCGAGGAACTCACCGGCGCGAAGAGCCTTTCGGGCGCGAAATCGGCACAGCGGCATGCGTTCCGGTCGATGCCGCTGCGGCTGCGGCAGCCTGAATGTCTGATCGAGAAGAAGCACCTCGACAACCGCCAAGAGGCCACCATCGAGCGGTACTTTATCCGTGTGAACCTGCTGCCCTCGGTTCGCGAGGTACTTGACCAGATCGACAGAGAGCACCGGTGACAGTCCGGCTCCGACACCGAGCCGACTTCACGGAATACCCAGGGGGAGAACAGAACAATGACGGCTGACCCGACACCTTTCGGAAGCGGCAGTGGCGGCGGGCCTACCGGCCCCGACTGGCCGAAGATCAGCGGGATAGCCGCGGTCGTCGCAATCCCGATCGCGATCCTCGCGATCGTCGTGCAGTGCGCCACCAACTCGACTCCCACCACTGCTGATACCAGCAGTGGTGGGACACCGGTCACCAATTCACACCCCGCACCCCCGGTCTCGTCGACCACGCCCCCTGGACAGGAGCTGTGTGACGGTCCGAATAATCTGCGGATCTGCGTGATGAAGGACCACTCCGGCAGTCTCAGCTATTGGGCCACCACGAACGTCTCGGAGGACTGCACCATCACGATTGGTCTGTACGACGACGACAGCGACTACCTCGGGCCGGTCTTCGAGCCGACTAAGGAACCGTGTGAGCGGGCCCAGTCGTATCGCCCACCGGACCTGGGCGACCCGACCACGGGCCGCAGGTACCACTCCGAGCTGGCGGTGGAATGGAGCGACGGCAGAGTCGAGGTCTACAAGAGTCCCACTCTCGTGTGGTGATCCGACCGGCGGTGACATCCCGGCACGCGACGGCGTGCGCTGCTTCCACCCGAACAGCGACGCGCCGCCGCCCAGCCATTCCTAACCGCTCGAAGCCGCACGACCCGAGCCGACTCCAATCACCAGAGCAAAACGGCTTCAATCACCAGTTCATAAGAGCAGACCCCAGGCTCGCCTGCGTTCCCATCGTCGACGTGCCTTGCCGTGGGCCCAACGGAGACGGCAACGCGATAGGTTCGGAACCGGCGAATCGGGATCGCTAGATCGTGTAGGAATCCGCGATGACCAGGCGGTTGCCCATTTTTGTGTGTCCTGCGGAGGAATCGAACCTGCGACCTTCCAGCGGGCCACTGTGAACTGGCGAGATCGCTGCTCGCATCCAGACGGGCTGTTGATCACTCGGTCGACTGAGCGAAGCGCACGTCGCAGGTTCTTGATCGCTGGAATCGAACCTGCGACACCTCACCTGGGGCTTTCGTCCGGCAGCGGCCTCGCACGCGAGAATGCTGACCAGAAATCCTGCTGACCTGCTTGCGGGTAGTTGTCACAGGTTCGTGCGTTCCCGGGCACATCCCAGAGGGGACCCGGGCGACGTGGAAATCGAATTCGCGTGGCGCGAACTCTTCACGTCGGTGATCACAGCACGATTCCGGCCGACCAGATGCCGCAATTCGGTGGTTGCCGGCATGGCGTTCGGGAATGATCGCGGCATGGTCTCTCGAGTGCAGCACGTGGCGATCGATTGTGCGGATGCCTATGCGCTGTCTCTGTTCTGGAGCGCTGCCACCGGGAGCCCGACGCATCCGGAGGACGGACCGGGTGCCGAGGAGACTCAAGTGTTGCTCGCCGAGGGCCCGGTACTCCATTTCAACCAGGTACCCGAGTCCAAGACGATCAAGAACCGGATCCACCTGTGTCTACGCCCCGAGAGCTCACGCGATGAGGAGGTGGACCGGCTGCGCGGCATCGGTGCCACTTTTGTCGCCGATCACCGGAACCCCGATGGCTCGGGCTGGGTGATCCTCGCTGATCCCGAAGGCAACGAGTTCTGCGTGCTGCGCAACAATTCCGGCTGTGAGTCGTAAACCGGGCCGACCAGCTGCGGCACAAGCGGTTTGCGCCCTCCTGCAAACGGTTGGGGGCACACCAGGAAGCCGCAGGGCACAGCGTCTAGCACCGACCCACGTCCAGCGCGTAGCTACCTGACATCGCTACCAGCATCCGCTCCAGACCCCAGTCGGGATCGAGGATCGGGACGTACAGGGCACCAACGCAACTCGCCGACAGCTCGCACGGCTCGTCACAGTTTGCTGGTAAGCCGACGTGTCACTACATGTCGAATTTGCGAGGCTCAAGCCGTAGTTCGGCCGGACATCGGCATGTGCGGATGTCTCGAGCCGCATCGGATCTCAGCGGCCCACCGAGTGCTCAGCGGCAGAAGCGGACGTTGTCTGCCGCAGCGCGTCCGAGCCGCTCACATCCCTTCGGCGAAGACCAGCCGCACAGTGACGCCGGACTTCCGGATTTCACGAGCGGCGCGGTATTCCGGTGAGTCGTACCAGGCCCTGACCTGATCGAGATCGGGAAACTCGAGCACAACCACACGCCCCGGCCAGTCGCCCTCCAGAACCTCGGGCTTGGCGGCGACGAGATATCGGCCGCCGTACTGGCGAATCGAGGGCTCAGCCAGCTTCCAGTACGCCAAACCAACCTGCTCGTCGTGAACCTCGGCCTCGACTACAACGTAGGCTGCCATCCCGTAACTCCTGCCGCCGCGCAGCGGCTTCGATGTATCGATCATGTTCTCGCCGAAGGTACTTCACGCGAGCAGACCGGCCGCGCAGGTGACCCCTGTGCATCGGCAACACGGTCCAGCTGGCCTGTGACAACAGCGGCACCGTGAACCAGGGGCAGTCCAGCACTCGCCAGATCGCCCCGGGCTACGAGCCACAGTCCTCTCCGATCTGCTCGCGAACCTCTCCGCGATCAGCTTGCCCGACGAGCAGGAGAGCGACGTCCGCGACACCATCGACTCGGTGATGACCGAGCTCGTTCGTGAAGAACCCGGCCCCGGGATGATCCGCCGCGGGAAGGCAGCGATCAAGTGCTACCTGAGCGAGTTCGCTTCCAGCATCGCTCAGGCCGCCACTACCGAAGGGGCAGCCTTCATCCGCGCTGACTACATCGCGTAAGTACACGCCGACGAGAACTCCCCCACGACACCTTCCATCTCCTCGCAACCACGACCCTGACACCTGGTACATGGGATGGGCGAGGTCTCGCCGGAGGTGGCAATGCAGGTGTTCGGAAACGAGACGCTTACCGGACAACTCGTTACAAGCGGCCGTTGGACGAAGCTGCCCGGCGTCCGCGCTTGTAGGCTCCACGCATCACCGATTCGATGTGGGGGGTAGACATTGGCAGGCAACGGATTACGCCGCGTCGCAGCAGCCCTGGCGATGGCACTGGTTGCAACGGGTAGCGGCGCGGGACTGGGCGCTGCGGCCCCGCAGGCGCCGACCGTGGTGAGCGTGGAGCTGCCCGCCCCGACCGGCCTGTCCTCGGTCGGGGTCACCGAATGGCATCTGATCGACAGGAACCGCACCGATCCGTGGACCGGCGGGCCACGAGAAGTGCTGGCCCAGATCTGGTACCCCGCCGAGCACACCGCGGCCCAGGCCGCACCGTGGATGCCGCCGGGTGCTTCGACCGCGCAGGAGGAATTCCTCAGCGAGCTCGACGTTCCCGCCGGCACCTGGACCCTCGCCTCGAGCCACAGCCGCCGCGACGCACCGGTCCGCAAGCGCGATGGTGGGTTCCCGGTCCTGTTGAACTCTCCCGGAATGGGCGACGCCACCGGCTGGAGCACCGCCCAAGCCGAGGATCTCGCCAGCCACGGTTACGTGGTCGTCGCCCTCAATCACACCCACGAATCGTTCGCCGTCGAGTTCCCCGACGGTCGCACCGCTCTGACACAGGTACCGCTGGATTCCCCTCAGGAAGTTCTGCGTGACCTGTTGCTGCCCACCCGGGTGGCCGACACCCGTTTCGTCCTCGACGAACTGACCGCCGCCCACACCGACGATCGGAGCGCGAAGGCGCTACCGGTCGGACTCATCGAGAACCTGGACTCGAGCCGGGTGGCGATGTTCGGGCACTCGCTCGGGGGGTCGACCACTATGCAAGCCCTACACGAGGACTCCCGGATCCGGGCGGGGGTGAACTTGGACGGTCCGGTGCTCGGATCCGTCGCCGAGAGCGGTCTCGACCAACCGCTGCTGATGTTGGCCGGTGAGTTCTCGCCGTGGTTCGGTGAGCCGGGCTGGGAGCCGTATTGGCAGAACAACACCGGACTGAAGGTCCCGCTGCGGGTACGGGGAACTCAGCACATGTCGTTCTGCGACCAGCAACTGATCCTTGCCCGTCTCGCCGACACCGGGCTCCTTCCCGGTGAGGTGCGACAGAAGGCGGTCGGTGTCATCGACCCGGCCCGCTCGATCGACCTGCAACGCACCTACCTGCGCACCTGGTTCGACAGCGTCTTCGGCCGCGCCGACCTCACCGCAACGGTCACCGGCCTGGCGCAGCCGGAAGTCATGCCTTACCCGTAGATCGACGTGATCGCCGTGTTCTAGAAAGAATTCTTTTCGAATGGTCCAGTCGATCTTCGTGAGTCGCCTCTGTTATCGGCGGGGCAACAGCGTCTGTATTGCGCGCAGCTCAGGGATCCCGATGACGTAGGCGGCGATGGCGAAGGCGAGTATCGCTGCGGTGGCCCCGACGACGCGGGTGACCGTGGTGGCGGCGGTGGAGAAGCCGAGCAGGCCGTGGCGGCGACGTAGCAGGATGTGACCGGCGATCGCGCCGGCGACGTAGGCCAACGAGCTCGCGACGCTGAGCATGACGATCACGGTGCGGTCGGCCAGCAGGGTGGCGACCGCGACGAGCATACTGACCTTGGTGGTGACCATGATCAGGTTGAGCAGGGCGGGGGTGCGGGTGTCGTTGTAGGCGTAGAACACTCGCATCGGCAGCATGACGCGCCAGACCGAGGCGGAGCAGGCGACGGCGGTCCCGATCAGCGCGGCAGCGTCGGAGTCGACGCGGCCAGTGAACACCAGTGCCGTGACCTGGACCGAGTAGACCGGACCGCCCCGACGAGCCAGGCTCGAAGAGACCGCGACAAACCTCGAAGCCCGCATCATCGAGGCAAAACGCGAAGGCTGGCTAGACGAAGTCGAGGGCCTAGGTCAGCTACAACGGCGGCGGCGACAAGCTCGCCCAGGTCGACGCCCCGCTCCAGCGAACCAAGCAGCGACCGAATTCGGCATCCTCGGATTCGATGACCCGGGGACGCAATACCTTCGGGGAAGCAGCAGGGTCTCAGCGCTGAACGGCCTCCAGAACGAAGAACAGGAAGCTCAGGAACGCCCCAGAGGTGGACTTCGCCAGCGCGTCTGGAAAGAGTTCGCGGGCACCTGGCGCCGGAGGCGGTTCGCTGATGACAGTGGTGCGGAAGCCCGCCATGGCGAAAGCGTCGGTCATCGCATGCAGCGGCCGATGCCAGTAGGTGAGCACGGCCTTCTGACCGTTGAAAGTGTATTCGTCGGAGTGCTTGACGGTCGCAAAGTAGTCGGCGTCGCGATAGAGCAATTTGAAGACGAGTGGGTGATTGACGGACATGATCAGCCGGCCGCCGGGCTTCAGAACGCGCCGCAACTCGGCCAGCGGCGCAGTCCAGTCCTCCAGGTAGTGCAGCACCAGGGACGCGATGACATCGTCGAACGCACCGTCGGGAAACGGCAATGGGCTGCCGATATCGGCGACCTGCAGGGCCGCTTCGACGCCGAGTCGCTGACGAGCCAGCTCCACCATCTTGGCGCTGGCGTCGAACCCGGTCACAATGGCACCGCGGTCACGCAGCGCCGCGAAGATGGGGCCGGAGCCGCAGCCGGCGTCGAGTATCTTCCTGCCGGTCACGTCTCCGGCAAGGTCCACGATCGCGGGCCGCGCGTAATAGCCGTTGATGAGGTTGGTTTCGGTTTCGGCCGCATACCCCTCAGCGAAGCTGTCGTAGTCGTTTTCCACAGCCACATCGGCTGCCCCGGCGGAACTCTCGGAAATGGCAGGCATGTTGACCATCCTGCCGATCAACCAAACAGGACGCCAGGAGATCATCCCGACCGCCAATCGCCCACTCGGGCAATAGATTCCGCCAGGGGAGGTCGAATGCTCAGCAAAGAACCCTTGCTGCAACTCTCCATCACCCCGGCCGGGCGTGCCGCACTGCACGAATTCATCGCCTCGGCGGCCAAGCCGACCGCGATCCGCGACGAGATGATGGTCAAGGTCCAGGGCATGGACGTCGAGGACACCGCGTCGGCGCGGGCGGCGGTCGCCGAGCGGATGGAATGGGCGAGAGCGAAACTGGCTCGCTACGAACGCCTTCGGAACAGACTGCTCGACGGTCGCAGCGAACAGGCCTACCTCGCCGAGGCCGAGCGCATCGGACCCTATCTCACCCTGCTGCGCGGAATCTCCTTCGAACAGGAGAACATTCGCTGGGCGGAGTTCGCCTTGGCGGCGATCGATCGACGCATCCCCTCGAACATCTAGCGTCGCGCACGCGCCCGAGGTGGGAAATGGACGGCCGGTAAGCGGGTGTGGTGGTGCTGGCACTACCACCCCGGGGCAGTAGGCGGGACCCGGTATTCGGGTGCGCGTGGCATGGGCACGCGGGTTGTCGATTCCTAGGCTCGAAATCGTCGGGAACGCACCGATGATTTCCGGCTCGAACAGGAGAAAAGACACTGCTCATGAACCGATTTCGGCGGAACTCCGGTAAAGCGGGCCTTTCAGTTGTTGTGGTGGGTGCGGTGCTCGCGGTGGCCGCGTGCGGGGGTGGGGCGTCGGTGGGGGCATCGGACGAGGTGGTGACGATGCCGCCACCTGCGGTGGCTGCCGCGATGGACGCGGTGGTTCGCCAGGGGTTCCCGGGTGTGCAGGTGGTGGTCGACGGGCCCGGCGGACATCGGTCGTTCAGTGCGGGCGTCGGTGACCTGGGTACCGGCGCACCGTTCCCGGCGGACGCGCGTGTCCGGATCGGGAGCAACACCAAGACCTACGTGACCACGGTGATCATGCAGCTGGTCGCCGAGGGCAAGGTCGACCTGGACGCGTCGATCGAGCGCTACCTGCCCGGGGTGGTGCGCGGCAGCGGCAACGACGGCAACCGGATCACCGTGCGGCAGGTGTTGCAGCACACCAGTGGGGTGCCCGACTACCTCGGTCGTGGCTCCGGCGACGGCATCACAGCCCAGAACTCCGAACAGCTCGACCCGGACGAGGAGGCGCTGCGGTGGCAGCACTTCGAAATGACCGAGTTGGTCCGGCGGGCGATGACGACGCCGCCACAGTTCGAACCGGGCGCGAAATCGGTGTACACGAACACCAACTACCTGCTGGCCGGTCTGCTGATCGAGCGGGTGACGGGCAATCCGGCCGCCGACGAGATCGGGCGCCGGATCCTCGAGCCGCTCGGTCTGCGCGACACCTATGTGCCCGCTTCCCGCGAAACCGGCATCCGTGGTCCGCATGCCCGTGGCTACCACCGGGTCGATGGTGAGCCGGTCGATTTCACCGACTTCGACCCGTCCTGGGCCGCCACCGCCGGTGACATGGTCGCCACCGCGACCGACCTGAACCGCTTCTTCATCGCGTTGCTGTCCGGAAAGCTTTTGCCGCCTGCGCAATTGGCCGAGATGCAGCGCACCGTGCCGTTCGACCGGATGCCGGGCGCGGACTACGGGCTCGCTCTGATCCATCGGACTGCGTCGTGCGGTGCGCAGGTGTGGGGGCACGGCGGCAGCATTCCTGGCTTCGAGACGCGCAACGGCGTCACGTCCGATGGCACTGCGGTGACCGTCACGGTCAACCAGTTGCCGACTACCGAGGAAGAGGCGGATGCGGTCAACGGCGTGTTGGACGCCGCACTGTGCGCGTCGTGATCGCCTGCCCCACCGCTCCCCTATGCGGCCGAACAACTTTCGAGGAGAAACAGTGAAACGCGCCAAAGGGCTGCCTCTCGCCCTGACCGGCCTGATGGCCTGTGCCGCCCTGATCGGATGTGCCGGTCCCGATGCCGAGGCGGAGTCCCACACCGCGGTGCCTGCCCGGTTCACCGGTCAGCATCTGGAGTGGAAAGACTGCGGGGTTCCGAAACTGGACGAGGCGGGGGCACAGTGCGCCGACGTCACCGTGCCGGTGGATTACGCCGACCCGCAGGGGCCGACTCTGACGGTGGCGATCTCCCGGATCGCCGGTACCGACCCGCAGCGCGGCGTCATGCTGTCGAATTCGGGCGGTCCCGGTGGTGAAGGTCTGGACTTCATGGTCGATGTCGGCAAGGCGATGACGCCCGAGGTGCGGGCTCGCTATGACCTCATCGGGATGGACCCTCGTGGTGTCGGTCGCTCGTCGGCCGTCGACTGCAAGTGGCCGGTCGGCTTCGGGTTGCATTCGGCGGGCCTCGACGCGGCCGGCTTCGCGGAATCAGTTGCGACGCAGAGTGATTTGGCCGCCCGCTGTGCCGCCACCGAAGGGGCGCGGCTGCCCCACATCACCACCCGCAACACCGCACGGGACATGGACGTCATCCGCGGCCTTCTCGGCGCGGAGAAGATCAGCTACTTCGGCACCTCGTACGGCACCTACCTCGGTGCGGTGTACATGCAGATGTACCCCGACCGCAGCGACCGGATGGTGCTCGACAGCGCGGCCGACCCGGACGAGTACGGGCCGGTCGGCATGATGCAGGCCATGGGTCCGCTCAACGAGGCTGCGTTCGACCTGTGGGCGGAGTGGGTCGCGGCACGCGACGCGGAATACCACTTCGGTACCAGCCGCGCCCAGGTTCGCGAGGCCGTTCAAGAGTTGATCGGACGGGCCGCCGTCACGCCGATCCGGTTGGGTGAGTACGAGATCGACGAACACTGGCTGCCGGTGGTGTTGTTCGTCGGACTGGACAGCCCCGACCAGTACGAGATGGTGGCCCGACAGATCCGGACCATCGCCGATGCCGCCGCGGGCAAACCGGCCCAGCCCGACGAGACGTTGGATTCCACCCTCGGATTCGCCTTGAAGGCACGGCCGAAAGACAATTCGTCGCAGATGGCGATCATGTGCGGTGACGTGGCCACGCCGCGCGATCCCGAGTTCTACCGGCGCAATATCGAGGCCGCCCGCGCCGCCCAGCCGCTCTTCGCCGGGTTCACCAACAACATCACCCCGTGCGCGTTCTGGGCACCGCCGGTCGAACCGACGACGGTGGTGCGCAACTCGGTGCCTGCCCTGATCGTGCAATCCACCGGTGACACCCGGACCACCTACGACGGAGCGGTCGCCCTGCACGAAGATCTGAGCGCTTCGCGCATGGTCACCCTCCAGGACGTGCCGATCCACTGGATCTTCGGGCGCTACCAGAACTCCTGCGTGTACTCGGCCGTGAACACCTACTTCCGCGACGGCACACTGCCCGCCGACGACATGACCTGTCGAGCCGACTGACCGGAATCGGGCGAAGCCCTGAACCCTGCACGGGTTCAGGGCTTCACGCGTTCAAGTAGGCGAGCACGGCGAGTACCCGACGATGGCCGACGTCTTCGGCAGACAGCCCGAGCTTCGCGAAAATGCTCCGAATGTGTTTATGCACAGCGCCTTCGCTGACCACCAACCGCTCGGCGATGGTCGCGTTGTTGTGGCCCTCCGCCATCAGCGCGAGCACCTCGCGCTCGCGGGCGGTCAGTGTGGCCATCGGGTCGTCGGCTTTGCGCCGCACCAGCAGCTGCGAGATCACCTCGGGGTCCATCGCGGTGCCACCCGCCGCGACCCGGCGCAGCGAATCGAGGAAGCGATCGACCTTGCCGACGCGCTCCTTGAGCAGATAGCCGACACCACCCATCCCGTCGCCGAGCAGTTCCGCGGCGTAGCTGTCCTCCACCCAGGACGACAGCACCAGCACGGGCAGTCCGGGGTGCAGTTTGCGTGCGCTGACGGCCGCGCGTAAGCCGTCGTCGGTGAATGTGGGCGGCAGGCGCACATCGACGACGACCGCGTCCGGGCGATCTGCGGCCACCGCCGTGAGGAAGTCGTCGGCGTTGTCCACGGCGGCGATCACCTCGATACCCGCCGTGCTCAGCAGCAGCACCAAGCCCTCGCGCAGCAGGGCATTGTCCTCGGCGATCATGACCCGCACGGCAACTCCACCCGCACTACAGTAGGGCCACCTGGTGGACTGGTCAGCGCCATCCGGCCGTCGAGTGCCTCGGCCCTGCGCCGGATTCCGGCCAGCCCGCCGTCGTAGGTCTCTACGGCGCCGCCCACGCCGTCGTCGCGGATCTCGATCGTCAACAGCTCGGGAGCACCGCCCAGCACCAGCGAGATGCCCGAGGCGCCGGAATGCTTGGTGGCGTTGGTGAGTGCCTCGGTGATGACGAAGTACGCCGCCGCCTCCACCGCGGCGGGTCGCCTGCCCACCTCGTGGAGCTCGAGCGCACAGGGGATCGGGTTGCGGGCGGCCACGGCTGCGACCGCACTGGCCAGGCCACGATCGGTGAGCACCGGCGGGTATACGTTGCGCACCACATCGCGCAGCTCGGCCAGCGCGGCCGTCGCGGTGTCCTGCGCCTTGCGCACGAGCTCGCGGGCGGTTTCCGGGTCCTGGTCGCGCAGCTGGTCGGCCAGCCCGAGCTGCATGATCACCGCCGCGAGCCGGGCCTGCGCCCCGTCGTGCAGGTCGCGCTCGATGCGGCGCAGCTCGGCGCCGTGCGCGTCGAGCGCGGCCGCCCGGGTGGCGGTGAGGGCCGCGACCCGGTCGGCCAGCAGGGCGCCCTCCGGTGGTTTCAGCAGGGCACGGGTGGCCATCGCCTGCCAGCGCGCGGCGACCGGAAGTTGCAGGGTCACCAGGGCCACCGGTACTGCGAGAACGAAGCTCAGAATCGCCCTCGGCCAGGAGTCGACCGTGAAGCCGAAACTGGCGAACTCCTCCCCCGGCGGCATCAGCTGCCAGAATGCGGGGATCGTCAACTGAATGAGGGTGCTGAGCGGGAGCGCGAGAGCGAATACCGCGAGGTAGAGGCCGGTCAGCGCGTGGGCTGCCAACCAGCCGAAGTCTCGGCGGTTCGCCGGATCGGTGAACACCGTCGCGACCCGCTGCCGCAGTCCACCGGTGAACGGCTGATAGGCCTGCACCGCAGGCTCACCGAGGTACCGTGCCGCCCGGCGGCGATCGAACGACACCAACGGCCGGACCAGCCGAACAGCCTCGGGCAGTGCCGGTATGCCGACCCCGATCAGACAGAAAGCGCCGACGATCAGCAGGCCGACCACCGCGAACAGCGCGAGCAGAGCGGTGACGCCACCGACCGCCAGGTACCAGACAGCGCCCGGCAACCGCCGTGCTTTGTCTCGCGCCGAGCGCAGGGCCTTCATCACCTCGCCATGCTGTCAGAACGGGACGCGACCGTGTCCGGCCGGTGCGCCGTCGGCACCGACTCCGAACCCTTGACCCCAAGTCGAGTTGAGGTCTTAGCGTGGCGTTCGTCGATCACCACGCGAGAGGACATGCTCATGATTCTGGTTACCGGGGCCACCGGAAATATCGGCGGCCCGTTGCTGAAAGAGTTGCGGGCGTTCAGCTCCGAGCCGATCAGGGCACTCACCCGTGATCTCGCCGGCGCTGCCTTCCCGGCGGGGATCGAGGCGGTCGAGGGCGACCTGGCCGACCCCTCCTCGGTGGCGACGGCGCTGGAGGGGGTGCGATCGATGTTCCTCGTGCCGGGGATCGGGCCGGACGCCGAGATCATCGATCGCGCCCGTCGAGCCGGTGTCGAGCATGTGGTTCTGGTGTCGTCGATCACCGTGGAGACCCACCCTCACCTCGGTCCCGCAGTCGACAAGGCGTCGGTGGAGAAGATTCTCGAGGCCAGTGGAATGGATTGGACGATTCTGCGGCCGACGCAGTTCGCGTCCAATGCGCTCATGTGGGCGCCGACCATCCAGGCGGGGCAGCCCGTCCAGCTGCCCTACGCCGACGTCGGGCTCCCCACGATTCATCCCGCCGATATCGCCTCGGTGGTCCGGATCGCGCTGACCGAACCCGGGCACCGAGGGCAACGGTATGCGCTCACCGGCCCCGCACCGGTGAGCGCGCGTCAGCAGGTGACGACCATCGCCGGGCTGCTGCACCGCGACGTCGAGGTCACCGAGATCACCCGCGAGCAAGCCCGGGCAAGGATGGTCGCGGTCTTCGGGGAGGACGCCGCCGATGCCGTCCTGGATGTAACGGGTGGCGATGTCAACGACGCGCTGCTGCGGGTGCGTGACACCGTCACGCGGGTGACGGGGTCGACGGCCAGGACCTTCGAGCAGTGGGCCGAGGAGAACATCGACTCCTTCCGGTGATGGTCACCGGTTGGGGAACGAACCGACGAGTCCGCCGTCGATGACGAGGTCCTGCCCGGTGATGTAGGAGGCGTCGTCGGAAGCCAGAAAAGCCACCGCCGCAGCGACTTCCGCGCCGTGACCGACGGCGCCCAGCGGTACCTGTGCGGCGTTGCGTGCGTCGGCCTCGGGGTCGGTGGTGGCGTCGCCGGTAGGCCGCGGTACAGCGTCCACGAGGCGTTGAGGACGACCGCGGAACCGTGAAGAACACGCCTTTGAAGTTGATGTCGACAGACTGGTCGACGTCGGCCTCGGTGAGTTCCGAGGCGGGTTTGAATATCCCGGACGGCGTCGAGGTGGCCACGCCAGCGCTGGGTGGAGTGCATCAGGGCATCGAGGTCGTCGGGTTCGCCACGTCGGCGCGAACGGTCAGCACCCGTTGGCCCGCATCGAGTTCGGCTGCGGCACCGCACCATCGGTGGGGAATCTCTACGGGGACTTCGCGAAAATCCGTGCCGCCGCGTGGAAAGAGCACAAAACCGCCCGGGAGGGCGGCTACCTACACCAAGTCCCTCGCGAGGCTGCCTCTGACAGGACCGGTTCACCGCGATCATGCAACTCAACGAGTTGTTCGAACGCTGACGTGTCGGCGTCGAACGCCACGTCCTAGATGCCTCGATTCCCTCAAGGCAGGAGTGGGTAACCGACATCTCACCCCGGTGAGTTGGGCCGACTCTGCGCTCCCAAGGCCCGGAGCAGCCTGCGCGATCAGCGGCATTTCCGTGCGTTCACGCCAGATGCGGAGCCAGGATCGCCGCGCCTGCACGTACGGCGGCCCAGTCGGTTTCGTCCTGCCGGACCAGCGCCTGCGGCAACCACGTCCGGCGCTGCACCTGTTCCCGAATCAGCGCAGGGATATCGAGCTCGATCCCCGGGACGACACCGGCCACAGCCAGGTGGTCCACACGCTCCTGCATGGCTTGCAGTAATCGGTGGTCGAAATCGATTACAGCAGACACGAATTCCTCCGTGCTGACCGTCCTCAGGCCCGACAGCGGCGCGGAGAACGTGATCTCACCATCGGGATCGGGTGTGAACTGCCACGCCACAGTGACCGTGTCCTCGGGGCCGAGGGTGCGCCACCACCGAAACGCGGGCCCGAATCGCAGATACGAGGTGTCAGTCCATCGCAGGCTGTACGCCTCGGAGGCGGCCTCGACCGCTGGATTGTCGAGGAGATCCGGATCGCCGGCGTCGACCCACTCCTCGGCGCCAGCGGCGAAGAACTTCGCCAAATCATCCGGCACCGGCTCGAGGGCCGAGGGCAGAACGGCGAGCAGGTCCTCCCACAGCCGCACCACGTAATAGTCCACCCACGACGTTACGGCAGCGCCGCCATCGCCGATCATGTTCGTGGTCCGCTCGGCATATCTCAGCAGCTCGACACCACCAACCTCCAGGCAGTACCACCCCTGGGTGAGCCCGAACCAATGCAGACGGCGATGCTCCCCCCACGGAACAACCTTCTCGAGGGGCGCCAGCTCGAACCGAACACGCATCATGCCCCCGATTCAACTGATCACCCCGCGCGCTGTCGACCACATTCGTGGGTCGGCGGGTAGATCGCCCTGCGGACGTACTGGGCGTTCATCGACCACTTGCACTGCGTGGAGGTCAAACACGACGCGATGTAATCGGCATTTCAGGATGCTTCTACCGGTCTGGTTGTAGCAATGTGGTCCAAGAGCGATCTGGGGAAGCCCGTCCGCGCCGAACCCCGTGTCCCGGGTCCGCGGACCGGTGGTGGCGGTTCCACCACCGCCTAACCGATCAACCACGATCCGCGCTCGTGCCGCGCCGAATCATGGGGCTGCTGTAGGGAGAGGTGACATCGCAATATCTCACCCCGGCGAGCACCGCGACCTTTTCGCGACGCAAGCCAGGAGTGCGTCGGATCCGAGTGTCGCCCACGGCCAAACCGGTATCCTCAAGGGTCTCCCTGGCACGCCGAGACCACAAGAATTCCTTCATCTCGGCGCTCCGTCTGACCCGTGCTTCGGTGGACAGCGTGGCTTAACTCATGGTGACGATGGAATGCACCGCGCGATCGCGGATTCGGTGCGGCGATGCCCCCTACGATGAACCGCATGACAGTCACCATGAGCAATGTCGGGATCGTCGTCGAGGATCTCGGGGTGGCGATCGACTTCTTCCAGGAGCTCGGTTTGGAGCTCGAGGGGCGGGCCGTGGTGGCGGGCGAGTGGGCCGGGCGGGTGACCGGGCTCGGGGACCAGCGGGTCGAGATCGCCATGATGCGCACGCCGGATGGGCACAGTCGGCTCGAACTCTCGCGGTTTCTCGAGCCCGAGGTGGTCGCCGATCACCGCACGGCTCCGGTGAACGCGCTGGGGTATCTGCGGGTCATGTTCCAGGTGGACGACCTCGACGACACACTCGAACGCTTGCGCAAGCACGACGCGCGGGTGGTCGACGAGGTGGTGCGGTACGAAGATGTCTATCGGCTCTGCTACGTGCGCGGCCCCGAGGGGTTGCTGATCGGGCTGGCCGAAGAATTGGGGTAGGCGTGCGCTGAGTTCCGCTGGATCTGCTCGCGCAGAATATCGCCGTGACCTGCGTGTCTGGCGAACTCCTCGATCATGGCGAGCAGTGTCCAGCGCATGCTGACCTTCCCCTCGCCGGGGATGTCGAGGGTGTCGTCGAGGTCGAAGCGGGCGGCGATTTCGCGGGAGCGGCGACTCGCGCGTTCGAACTCGGCGATGACATCGGCCAGCGATTCGTCATCGGACACGGCGAACGTACCTTCGTCGCGGCGCGAGTATCCGTCGCATTCCGATTCCGCGAGCCCGGCCCAGAACCGCTGAAACCAAATCCGTTCCGCACCCGCGGCGTGTTTGAGGAGCGAGATCGGTGTGGTGAGCGATGGGACGAGACGTCTGCGCGCGTCGGTTTCCGACAACCCGCGCGCGGTATCGATGAGCACTTCGCGGTTGCGGTCGAGCATATTCTCGAGAAGCATCCGCTCCCCACCACTGGTAATTCGTTCGGTCTTCATCTCTTTCACTCCATTTCCGTTGTGCCAGAATGCGCGGATGGCCATCAAGTTCGATGCTGTCGACGCCGCGTTGCTCGCCGAGCTGGCGCGGGATCCCCGGGCGCCGATTCTCGAGCTGGCGCAGCGGCTCGGGATCGCGCGGAACACGGTGCAGGCGCGGATGAAGCGGCTCGAGTCCTCGGGGGCGGTGCGGGGGTATCCGCCGGATATCGATGTGGCGGCGATCGGGTTCGCGGTGCACGCGTTTCTCGGAATCGAGCTCGATCAGAACAAGATGGACCCGATCATCGAGCGGTTGCGCGACTTCCCGCATGTGCTCGAGGTGCACGCGACGACCGGTCGCGCCGATCTGCTGGTCCGGGTGGCCGCGCGCTCACAGCAGGATCTGCTGGAGATCATTCAGCGGGTGCACGCCATCGATGGGGTCAACCATACCGAGACGATGCTCGCGCTGGCTACACCGATCGGGTATCGGAGCCTGCCGCTGGTCGAGGATCTGACCGCACGTCGATCCGACGACGATGTGAGCTAGGTCTCTCGGCTCGAGCAGATTGACTCATCCGCATCAGTGTCCTAGATCACTTTTGAGCAGTCTGATCAACTTTTTGTGTGACTGTTGACACAGTTCACCCCTTCACGGCACATTTCGCAGCACGGGTAGCAGTTTTCCTTCGTGCAGTGAGGTGTTCATGACCAGCGTCGTCTGTTCCAACGCCCGACCGCTGGCCGAACCGGCCGGGTCCTACGATCTGGCCGACCGGTATCGGTCCGGCGCGGGCCCGGTCCTGCTCACCGGCGTCCAGGCCATCGCCCGGCTGCTGGTGGAACAGCATGTGCGTGACATCCGCGCCGGGCGCCGGGTCGCGACCTTCGTCTCGGGGTACCAGGGCAGCCCGCTGGGTGGCGTCGACAAGATGCTGCTGGGCATGCCGGAGGTGCTCACCGAACACGACATCACCTTCGTCCCGGGGCTCAACGAGGAACTTGCCGCCACCTCGGTGTGGGGCAGCCAGGCCGACCTGCCCGCCGGACGCCCGACCCACGACGGCGTGGTGGGGGTCTGGTACGGCAAGGGTCCCGGTGTGGACCGGGCGACCGACGCCATCCGCCACGCCAACATGTACGGGGTGAATCCGCGCGGCGGGGTGTTGCTGCTGGTGGGTGACGATCCGTCGTCGAAGTCGTCGACCGTGCCCGCCGTGAGCGAACGTTCGCTGGCCGCGATGGGTGTGCCGGTGTTGTTCCCGCGCAATGCCGAGGAGATCATCACCCTCGGCATGCAGGGCATCGCGCTGTCGCGGGCCTCGGGGTGTGTGGTGGCGTTGAAGATCGTCGCCGATGTCGCCGACGGCGCGTGGACGGTCGACGCCGACGTGGCCGACCTCGCCGTGACGGTGCCCGAGGTGCAGTGGGAGGGAAGGCCTTTCACGTATCGGCAGCGTCCGATGGCCGCCCCGACCGACAGTCTGCTCGCCGAGGCGGACCTGTACGGCCCGCGCTGGGCGATGGTGCACGCCTACGGCGCGGCCAATGCCATCGACAGCATCGAGGTCGACCCGCCGGAGGCGAAGGTCGGCATCGCCGCCACCGGAACAACATTCGACGCCGTGCGCCAAGCACTGCTCGAGCTCGGCGTCGACGAGGCCGCGATGCACCGGGCCGGAATCCGGTTGCTGCGCATCGGGATGCCCTATCCGATCGGCCCGGCGAAGGTCGCCGAGTTCGCCCGCGGGCTCGAGGAACTGATCGTGGTCGAGGACAAGACCGCCTTCGTCGAGACCCAGATCCGCGAGATCCTCTACGGCACCGAGCACACGCCACGCATCCTCGGCAAGCACGACCAGCGCGGTGCCCGGCTGATGCCGGTCGACGGTGAACTCGACGCCGGACGGCTGCTCGCCCCGCTGCGCCGGGTGCTGCGCGAGCGCGTCGAGCTGAAAAGGGCTGCGCCGCCCGCGCTTCCGCTGGAGGTGCTCAGCACCAAGCGCACGCCGTACTTCTGCAGCGGCTGCCCGCACAACCGGTCAACCGCCCTGCCGGAGGGCTCGATCGGCGGCGGCGGCATCGGCTGTCACACGCTGGTCACCATGTCGGGCCGCGCCGACAGCGCCGTCACCGGACTGACGCAGATGGGTGGCGAGGGCAGTCAGTGGATCGGGCAGGCGCCGTTCACCGATGTGCCGCATCTGTTCCAGAACATCGGCGACGGAACGTTCTTCCACTCCGGGCAGCTGGCCGTGCAGGCGTGCGTGGCGGCGGGCGTGAACATCACCTACAAGCTGCTCTACAACGAGGTCGTCGCGATGACCGGAGCGCAGGAGGTGGGCGGCATGCTCACCGTCGCGCAGCTCACCCACAAACTCACCGTGGAGGGCGTGAAGCAGATCATCGTCTGTGCCGACGAGCCGAAGCGGCACAGCAAGCGGGCGCTGGCCGAGGGGACGCTGCTGTGGCATCGCGACCGGCTCGACGAAGCCCAGCGGATGCTGCGCGAGATCGAGGGCGTCACCGTGCTGATCTACGACCAGCACTGCGCCGCGGACGCCCGCAGGCAGCGCAAACGCGGCACACTGCCGGTGCGCAACACCCGCGTGGTGATCAACGAGGCCGTCTGCGAGGGCTGCGGTGATTGCGGCACCAAGTCGAACTGCCTGTCCGTGCAGCCCGTCGACACCGAGTTCGGGCGCAAGACCCGCATCGATCAGACCTCCTGCAATACCGACTACAGCTGCCTGGACGGCGACTGCCCGTCGTTCGTGACGGTCGAGGTGTCACCGGACAAGCGTGCCGGCCGCGAAACCCTGGAGCCGCCCGCCGTTCCGGATCCGGCGCCTGGCGTGCCGCAACGCACCCAGAACGTGCTGATCGCCGGCATCGGCGGCACCGGCATCGTCACGGTGAACCAGGTGCTGGCCACCGCCGCCCTGCGCGCCGGGTACGAGGTGGAGACGCTCGATCAGATCGGACTGAGCCAGAAGGCCGGGCCCGTCGTGTCGCACCTGCGGTTCTCGGGTTCGGAGCTGGAACCGGCGAACCGGCTCACCCCGGGTAGCGCGGACTGCCTGCTCGCCGTCGACCTGCTGACCGCCACCGATCCCCGATACCTGCGCTACGGCAATGCGGCGAGCACGGTGGCCGTGGCGTCGACGAGTAAGACACCGACCGGCGACATGGTGTACGACAAGTCGACGTCCTACCCCGAGACCGGCGCACTGCTGGATCGCCTTGCGGCGGTGACGCATTCGATCGACCACTTCGACGCACTCGCGGCCGCGGAAACCCTGTTCGGCAATACCGCGGCCGCCAATTTCCTCATCGTCGGCGCTGCGGTGCAGGCGGGCGGGTTGCGGTTGCCGGTGGCGGCGATCGAGGAAGCGATCGGGATCAACGGGGTCGCCGTGTCGGCCACCCTGGCCGCATTCCGCTGGGGCCGTGTCGCCGTCGCGGATCCGGCGGCCTTCGCTGCGGCTGTCGACGAGGGGCAGCCGCGGCGGGTGCCGCCGACCGTACCGGCGGAACTGCTGGCGCACACCGGCTTCGAGGGTGAGGTGCGGCGGATCGTGGAACGGCGTGCCGGTGAGCTGATCGGCTACCAGAACACGACGGTGGCACGACGCTACATCGACACGGTCGAAAGCGTCTGGGCGGCAGAACGTTCCGTTACCGAGCGCACCGAGTTCAGCGAGGCGGTGGCACGTGGGCTGTACAAGTTCACCGCCTACAAGGACGAGTACGAAGTAGCGCGGCTGCTGGTCGACCCGGCGTTCCTCGCCGAGGTACAGGCCCAGGTGCCGGGTGGCGAGAAACTCACCTACAAGCTGCACCCGCCCGTCCTGCGCGCCATGGGCCGGAAGAAGAAGATCGGTCTCGCACCGAAATCCCATGTGGCGCTGAAGGCCCTCGCCATGGGCAAGTTCCTGCGCGGCACGAAGCTCGACCCCTTCGGTTACGCCCACGTGCGCAAGGTCGAACGCGAACTGCTGGCCCACTACACCGCCATGGTGACGCGGCTCGCCGCCGAACTGACCGAGGAGAACTACGAGACAGCCACCGCGGCAGCTGCTCTCGCCGACGTCGTGCGCGGCTACGAGGACATCAAACTCGCCAATGTCGAGCTGTACCGCGCCGGGCTGCGCGATCTCGGCATCGACTTCTGAGTGATCACGGCGCCGAATCCATCGGCGCCCAACAGCACAACATCAGGCCGCAGACCCGCGGCACGAACGAACCACCCGGACACGACCCGTGGTGGACGCAACCGGAAAGGATCGACAGTGACCGTCGCACACCCCGAAGCAGGAGTTTTCGGACGATCGCACGAGTTGAGTGCCCGCGCCCACGAACAGGTGGTGTTCTGCGAGGACGACAGGTCCGGGCTGAAGGCGATCATCGCCATCCACTCGACAGCGCTCGGCCCCGCCCTCGGCGGCACCCGCTTCTACCCCTACGCCGACGAATCCGCGGCGTTGCAGGACGTGCTGCGACTGTCCTGGGGCATGACCTACAAGGCCGCCGCCGCTGGTGTCGACCTCGGCGGCGGCAAGGCCGTCATCATCGGTGACCCGGCGACGATGAAGAGCGAGGAACTGCTCGCCGCCTACGCGCGCTTCGTCGACACCCTCGGCGGCCGCTACATCACCGCGGGCGACGTGGGCACCACCACCGACGACCTGGACATCATCGGCAGGCACACCCGCTACGTCACCGGCCGCAGCGTCGCCGCCGGTGGCAGCGGTGACAGCGCCCGGCTCACCGCGCTCGGCGTGTTCCAGGCCATGCGCGCGGGCGCCGAATCCGTGTGGGGCGCACCGACACTGGCTGGACGCACCGTCGGCGTGGAAGGCGTCGGCAAGGTCGGCCGCGAGCTCACCGCCTTGCTGCTCGCCGACGGCGCCGAGGTGTGCGTGACGGATGTGAACGAAGCGGCGCTGCGCCGCATCGCCTCTGAGCACCCCGAGGTCCGGCTGCTGTCCACGGTCTCGACCGCACCGGTCGACGTATACGCCCCCTGCGCGCTCGGCGCCACCCTCACCGCGTCGACCGCCGCGACGATCGAGGCCAAACTCGTCTGCGGCGCGGCCAACAACCAGCTCGCCACCCCCGATGTGGAGCAGACACTCACCGAACGCGGTATCACCTGGGTCCCCGACTTCGTCGCCAACAGCGGCGGACTCATCCAGGTGGCAGGCGAATTGCGCGCCGCCCCACCCGCCGAGGTGGAAGCCGAGGTCACCGACATCTTCCCGCGCTGCCGCGAGATCATCGCCGCGGCGAAAGCCGACGGTATCGCCACCGGTGCCGCTGCCAATCGGTTCGCCGAACGCCGTCTCGACGCCATCCCCCGCTCGCTCTGAGCGCGCCCGAGTTTCGAGGAGGAGACACAGTGGCGATCACGAGCGGGTTGTTCCGCACGAAATCTGTCGAGCAATCGATCCGGGACACCGACGATCCCGATGCCAAGCTGCGCAAAGATCTGACGGCGAAGGACCTCACGATCTTCGGTGTCGCGGTGGTGATCGGTGCGGGCATCTTCACCCTCACCGCACGCACCGCGGGCACGGTGGCCGGGCCCGCGGTCTCGCTCGCGTTCGTCTTCGCGGCGATCGCGTGCGGGCTCACCGCCCTCTGCTACGCCGAGTTCGCCTCGACCGTTCCGGTGGCGGGCAGCGCGTACACCTTCGCCTACGCGACCTTCGGTGAGGTGATCGCCTGGATCATCGGCTGGGATCTGATCCTGGAATTCGCGCTCGCGGTCTCCGTGGTCGCCAAGGGCTGGTCGCAATATCTCGGTGAGGTGCTCGGGTCGTCGGCGCCGGTGGTGCACATCGGGTCGGTGAGTTTCGACTGGGGTGCGGTGGTGATCATCGCGGTGGTCGGCGTGCTGCTGGCGACCGGGACGAAGCTGTCGTCGCGGGTCTCGGCCATCGCCGTCGCCATCAAGCTCGGCGTGATCGCGCTGGTGCTGGTGGTCGGCGCGACCTACTTCAAGCCGTCGAACCTGTCGCCCTACATTCCGCCGGCCGAGCCGTCGGAGAAGGCCGAGGGGCTGCGGCAGTCGCTGTTCGCCTTCGTCACCGGGTCCGGCGGCACCAGCTACGGCTGGTACGGCCTGCTCGCCGCCGCCAGCCTGGTGTTCTTCGCCTTCATCGGCTTCGATGTCGTCGCCACCACCGCCGAGGAGACCCGCAACCCGCAGCGCGACATCCCGCGCGGCATCCTGGGTTCGCTGGCCATCGTGACCGTGCTCTACATCGCGGTGTCGCTGATCCTCACCGGCATGGTCTCCTACACCCAACTCGCCGACGGGAATGCGACCCTCGCAACAGCTTTCGCCATCCACGGCGCCACCTGGGTGAAGAACATCATCGCCATCGGCGCCCTGGCCGGGTTGTCGACGGTGGTCATGGTGATGTTCCTCGGGCAGACCCGCGTGCTGTTCGCCATGGCTCGCGACGGACTGCTCCCCCGCAGCCTCGCACAGACCGGCAAGAAGGGAACACCCGTCCGGTTGACCGTCATCGTCGGCGTGGTCTGCGCCCTGCTGGCAGGTTTCGTCGACTTCGGCACACTCGAGGAAATGGTCAATATCGGCACGCTGGTCGCCTTCGTGCTGGTGGCGGTGGGTGTGCTGGTGCTGCGCCGCACCCGCCCCGACCTGCCGCGCGGGTTCCGCGTGCCGTTCGTCCCGGTCGTTCCCGTTCTCGGCGCGCTGGCCTGCCTGTGGCTGATGGTCAACCTGTCCATCGAGACCTGGCTGCGGTTCGTCATCTGGATGGCACTCGGTGTCGTCGTCTATTTCGCCTACGGCCGCAGACATTCCGTGCTCGGTCGCCGACGGCCGGATCCGGACACGCCGGAACTGACGCCAGTGGGATAGGCCACGTTCCGACGCCTGTGGCACTGAGTGCCAGTACGGATGAAATAATCGACGCGACAGCCAGGGAAACGCGACGTTGGGAGTTCTGCAGTGGAGTTGATCGGTGTAATCGGTGGCGGCACGATGGGTGCGGGTATCGCCGAGGTGTGTGCCAAGGCGGGCAGCTCGGTGCTCGTGCTCGAGACCAAGCAGGAGTTCGCCGATGCCGCGCAGCAGCGCATCGCCACTTCCATCGGCAAGGGTGTGGCGCGCGGCAAGATCTCCCAGGAAGACGCCGACGCGGCCATCGCCCGCGTGCGGGTTACGCTGGACATGGACGAGTTCGCCGATCGCGACCTGGTGATCGAGGCCGCCCCCGAGATCGAGTCGCTGAAGTACGAAATCTTCGGCAAGCTGGACAAGATCGTCAAGCCCGAGGGCATCCTGGCCACCAACACCTCCTCGATCCCGGTGATCAAGGTGGCCGGTGCCACCGAGCGCCCCGAGCGTGTGGTCGGCGTGCACTTCTTCAACCCGGTGCCGGTGATGCCGCTGGTCGAGATCATCTCCACCCTGGTCACAGCACCGGAAGCAGCCGAGGCCGTCACCGATTACGCCAAGAACACCCTCGGCAAGCTCACCGTGCAGGCCGGTGACCGTTCCGGATTCATCGTCAACGCGCTGCTCATCCCGTACCTGTGCTCCGCGATCCGGATGCTCGAGTCGGGTTACGCCACCGCCGAGGACATCGACACCGCGATGAAGGGCGGCTGCGGTTACCCGATGGGCCCGCTGACGCTGCTCGACACCGTCGGCCTCGACATCGCACTCGCCGCAGCCCAGTCGCTGTACGCCGAGTTCGCCGAGCCGCACTACGCCCCGCCTGCCCTGCTGCGCCGCATGGTCGACGCAGGCCGCCTCGGCCGCAAGACCGGTCGCGGTTTCTACGACTACGCCAAGTGAGAACCCGGTCCCGCGCCCGCCCGGGCGCGGGACCGTCTCAGGCGACGCCCGCCGGGGCCGGGAAGAACCCGGTCTCGATGTAGTGGTCGAAATAGCGGGCGATGACGGCCGCGTCGACCGCCGGAATATCGATGGGCAGAGTTTCGGCCGACTCGACGCTGCTCGACTCGACCGCCCCGAGCACCGAACTCGCCCCCGCCGCCGCGACCGCCGCCACATAGTTGCCGCTCAGCGCCGACGCGCGCGCCAGGATCGGGTCGACCCCCGGCTGTTCGGCGGCCGTGGTGAGGATCTGCCCGAACTCCATCGGATCGATGAAGTCGAAACGGTAACCGCGACGCACGATCTCGTCGTAGACGATGCCGAGCGGCACCTCCGGACCCGCCGCCCGGAATACCCGGCCCAGCGCCGAATCGTCACGTGACCGCCGCACGATGCCCGCCGCGACGTAGTCGACCGGTGCCATCCCGATCGCGACCGAGCGCACGTCGACGGCCGTGCCGAGCACGAGCATCGAGCGAAGCATCGTCCACCAGGCGTCCTCGGCCGGTGCGACGCCGGTGCGGGAATCACCGGTGATGAGGCCGGGCCGGTAGACCGCGATCGGCACACCGCGCTCGGCCGCCGTGTGCATCAGCTGTTCGGCGACCCACTTGGTGAGCGCGTATCCCGGAAGTCCGGCGGGCACGCCGTCGGCCTGCGGAATGCCCGCGAGCACCGACGTCGTCGACACGTAGTGCACCGCTTTGAGGCGGGTGGTGGTGGCCAGGCGCAGTACCTCGGTGGTGCCACCGACATTGGCCTCGCGCATCCGCCCGTACGGCTCGAGATGATTCACCAGGGCGCCGTTGTGGTAGATCACGTCGATTCGGTCGGCCAGTTCGGCGAAGCGGCGTGGGTCGATGCCGAGCTGCGGCCGGGCGAGATCGCCTGGGACACCGGCCAATCGGGACCGGTCCACCTCGATGCCGTAACCGGCCGCCGTGGCGACCACCCGGTCGAGTGCTGTGTCGGCGTCGGCGGCGCGCACCAGGCAGTGAACGGTCGCGGTGGTGTGCTCGAGCAGTTCGCGCAGCAGGAAGCTGCCGAGGAACCCGGTGGCACCGGTGAGCAGGATGTTCGCCGGTTCGCCCGAGCGCGGTGGGGCGCACCCGTCGAGCGTGATCGACGGATCGAGCACCCGGTCGAGCGCCGGGTCGGGGCCGGTAGAGGAGGCCGCCTTCTCGTCGCGCAGGGCCAGCGCCAGGTCGCTGACCAGCGGATAGCTGAACAGCAGTCGCAACGCGACCTCGATGCCGAGCCGTTCGGCCAAGCTCGCGCGCACCCGGATCGCCGACAGCGAGGTGCCGCCGAGGACGAAGAAGTCGTCGTCGCGGCCCACCCGCTCCAGCTCGAGCACGCTCGCGAACACCTCGGCGACGACTCGTTCGTCGTCGGTGACCGGCGCCTGGTATTCGCGGATCTCGCGGGCGGGGGCGGGCAGCGCCTTGCGATCGAGCTTGCCGGTCGCGCCGAGCGGGAACTCGTCGAGCGCGAGCACCCGGTGCGGGATCATGTACGGCGGCAACAGGGTTCGCGCGGTGGCCAGCACCTCGGCGACATCGACACCGGACGGCGTGACGTAACCGACGAGCTGTTCGTGGTGCACCGTCACCGCCGCACCGGCCACCGACGGATGCGCGCGCAGTGCCGCCTCGATCTCGCCGGGTTCGATGCGCAGGCCGTGCAGTTTGAGCTGTACGTCGGTGCGGCCGAGGTAGGTCAGTTCGCCGGTGGGCAGGCGTCGCACCAGGTCACCGGTGCGGTACATGCGTTCGCCGACGGGACCGTAGGGGTCGGCGACGAACCGCTCCATCGTGCGACCGGGGCTCCCCAGGTATCCGCGTGCCAGCTGCGCACCGGCCAGGTACAGCTCTCCGGGCGTGCCGAGGGGCACCGGCCGCAGCCGGGCGTCGAGCACATAGGCGCGAGAATTCCAGTGCGGCAACCCGATCGGGACGATGCCGTCACCCACCTCGGTGACGTCGGCGGCGGTGATCGACACGGTCGCCTCGGTCGGCCCGTACAGGTTGTGCAACCGGCCGGAGGTGAGGGCCGCGAAACGGGCGATGGTCGCGTTCGGCAGCGCCTCACCGCCCACCCAGACCGCACGCAGCGACCGCAGTGCGCCCGCGGGCGCGGCATCGAGGAGCATCTGCAGCACCGACGGCACGATGGTCGTGCCGGTGACACCGTGGCGCGCGATGATATCCGCCAGGTAGGCGGGGTCGGTGAGTCCGTGCGCGGCGGCGACGACCAGGTGCGCCCCGGCGCGCAGCGGGGTCGCGAAACCGATCATCGAAGCGTCGAAGGTGAACGGAATCGACTGCAGCACAACATCGTCGGCGCCGACCGCGTACTCACCGACCATGAACGCGGCCTGGTTCATGATCGCCGAATGCGGTACCCCGACACCCTTGGGTTTGCCGGTGGAGCCCGAGGTGAAGATCACGTAGGCCAGGTCGAGGGTCCGCAGCGGACGCAGCCGGTCGGCGTCGGTGAGCCAGCCGTCCGAGAAGGCGTTCAGCGCGCCGGAATTCGCGACCAGATCGAGCGAGATCACGGGCAGGGCATCGACCTCGACGGTGTCGGCGACCGTAGTGAGCACGCAGACCGGGTGCGCGGCGGCCAGGATGTCGGCGCGGCGTTCAGCGGGCGACTCCGGGTCGATCGGCACATACGCCCCG
The DNA here is from genome assembly GCF_020216065.1 of Nocardia rosealba. GTDB lineage: Bacteria > Actinomycetota > Actinomycetes > Mycobacteriales > Mycobacteriaceae > Nocardia > Nocardia rosealba. The sequence goes on along the minus strand of NZ_JAIWNA010000001.1, from coordinate 1,298,398 downwards.
CCCGCCGCGAAGACCGCGTACATGGCCACCACCAGATCGAGCGACGGCCGGATCGCCACCCCGACGGTGCTGCCCGGCCCGACGCCGGTGGCCACGAGCAACCGGGCCAGCCGGTTGACCCGGCTCGCGAGCTCCCGGTAGGTCAAGGTGCGGTCGGCGAAGGTCACCGCGGGCGCCTCCGGCCTGCGCGACGCCTGCGTGCGGAACTCGTCCAGCAGCGTCGTGTCGGGAACCAGCCGCAGCTCACCGGCCGGTTCGGTCCGCTCGAACTCGGTGAGCAAGGGCAGATCACCCACGGCGCGGTCCGGGTGTGCGACAGCTGCCGCGAGCAGCGTGCCGAGGCGGGCGCCGAGTGCTGCCATGGTCGACTCGTCGAACAGCGCGGTGGCGTAACGCCAGGAACACCGCAACCCGGCGGGGCCGTCCACGTCCTCCTGGGGAACCACCGTCAGCTGAAGGTCGACCGGGGCCACCTCGTCGCCCAGATCGACTGCCGCCACACTCAACTCGGGCAGTTCCAGGCGCGCGGCGCCGAAGTTCTGGAACGACAACGCCACCTGGTACAGCGGATGATGCGCCTGGGTGCGCGGCGGATCCAGTTCGGCGACAAGACGTTCGAACGGCACGTCGGCGTGCCCGAAGGCCGCGAGGTCGCTCTCCCGGACCCGGTCGAGCAGGGCGGCGAAGGGTTCCCCCGCCGCGATCCGGGTGCGCAGCACGACGGTGTTGACGAACATGCCGACAAGATCGTCGAGTTCGGGCTCACCACGACCGGCGACCGGGGCGCCGAGGGTGACGTCGTCGGTGCCCGCCATTCGGGCCAGCAGTACCGCCAGCGCCGTGCGCACCACCATGAACAGCGAGGCATTGTGTTCGCGGGCAAGGGCTTCCAGCGCCCGATGCAGGCCCGCGTCGAGGGCGAAGTGGTGCGCGGCTCCCCTGGTGCTCGCGACCGGTGGGCGCGGACGGTCGGTCGGCAGCTCGAGCAGGGCGGGCGCGCCCGCCAGCGCGGTGCGCCAGAAGTCGAGCTGGCGGGCCAGCAACGAGGCGGGATCGTCTGCGGCGCCGAGCAGTTCGTGCTGCCACAGGGTGTAGTCGGCGTACTGCACCGGCAGCGGCGACCAGGCGGGGGCGTGCCCCTCGGTGCGGGCGATATAGGCCGCCATCAGGTCGCGGGTGAGCGGGCCGAGGGAGAAACCGTCCGTGGCGATGTGGTGTACCACCACGGCGAGGACATGCTCGGTCGCCGAGAGCTGGAAGACAGTGGCGCGCACGGGAACCCGCGCGCACACGTCGAACCCGCCAAAGGTGAGCCTGGCGAGCTCGCCGCGCAGGTCGGGCTCCTCGATCGCAGTCACCGCCACCTCGAGACCGGCCGCAGCCACCGGGAGGACCTGCTGGTAGCCCTGGCCGTCGTGTTCGGGGTACACGGTGCGCAGCACCTCGTGCCGTTCGAGCACATCGTCGAGGGCGGCGGTGAGGGCGGCGGTGTCGAGCGGACCGGACAGGCGAAGCGCGACCGGAATGTTGTAGGTGCTCGCGTCGGCGTCGAGGCGGGCCATGAACCACATGCGCTGCTGGGCCAGCGACAGCGGAATCCGCGCACCGCGTTCGCGGCGGGTCAACGGCACGCGGGTCTCGGCAACCAGACCGGCCAGCGCGGTCGCCAACGCGGCGACGCTCGCGTGCTCGAACACGGTGCGCGCGGGCACCCTGACGCCGGTGAGCGCGCCCAGGCGCCCGGCCAGGCGGGTGGCGAGCAGGGAGTTGCCGCCGAGGGCGAAGAAGTCGTCGTCGCGGCCGACCCGGTCGACACCGAGCAGCTCGGCGAAGACCTCGGCGACGGTGCGTTCGGCGTCGGTTCGCGGCTCGGCGAATTCGCGTGTGGTCAGTTCGGGGTCGGGCAGGGCGCGGTGGTCGAGTTTGCCGACCGGAGTCAGTGGCAGTTCGTCGAGCACCACGACGGCCGACGGCACCGCGTGCTGCGGCAACCGCTGCTCGGCGAGCCTGGTCAGTGCCGCCGGATCGACGGTCGCGCCGGGCGCGGGCACCACATAGGCGACGAGGGCGTCGACCCCGCTGGGCAGCGTCCTGATCAGCGTGGCGGCGAAGTGCACCGAGTCGTCGGCCGAGAGCACGGCGTCGATCTCACCCAGTTCGATGCGGAAACCCCGCAGCTTCACCTGCGCGTCGGTGCGGCCGAGGAACTTCAGGCCCATCCCCCCGGGCACCGGCACCCATTGCACCAGGTCACCGGTGCGGTACAGCCTGTCGCCGGTCACCGGGTCGGCGACGAAGCGGCTCGCGGTGAGCCCGGCGCGGTCGTGGTAGCAGCGGGCCAGCCCGGCACCCGCCAGGTACAGCTCGCCGGGGACGCGATCGGGCACGGGGTGCAGCCGGGCGTCGAGGACCACCGCTTTCATGCCGGGGATGGTGTCGCCGATCGTCACCACATCGCCCGGGTCGAGCCGGTCGCTCATGGCGCACACGATGGTGGTTTCGGTCGGGCCGTAGACGTTGAAGAAGGAGCGACCCGGCGCCCACTGCGCGATCAGCTCCGGCGGGTACGCCTCACCGCCGACGGCGAGCGCACGCAGCTCGGGCAGCACGGTCGCATCGAGGCCCGCCAGCGCGGCGGGCGTGATGAAGGCGTGGGTCACCCGTTCGGTACGTAGCAGTTCGGTGAGTTCGTCGCCGCCGTACACATCCGGCGGCGCGATGACCATCGTGGCGCTCGCACCCACCGCGAGCAGCAGCTCGAGCATGCTCGCATCGAAGCTGGGCGAGGCGAAATGCACTGTGCGCGAATCGGTATCGATGCCGAAACGACGAATCTGCTCGGCGCACAGACCGGCGAGACCGGTGTGGGTGACCGAGACACCCTTGGGCACGCCGGTGGAACCGGAGGTGTAGATGATGTAGGCCAGCTCGTCGGGACGCAGCTTGGCGGTGCGCTCCCCCGCGCACACGGGTTCGTCCGACGCGGCGGCGAGTTCGGCCTGGTAGGCCGTGGAGTCGATGGTGAGCCAGCGGATTCCGGTGTCGAGCCGGGCGGCATCGGCGGCCATGGCAAGGCCGAAGCCTGCGCCGGAGTCGCCGAGCATGTGGGCGACGCGTTCGGCCGGGTAGCGCGGGTCGACCGGCACGAAGGTGACGCCACACTTGGCCGCCGCCCACACCGCGACCACCGATTCGATCGAGCGGGTCAGCGCGAGGACGATGCGGTCGCCGGGGCCGAGCCCACGGGCGATGAGTAGACGGGCCAGCCGGGAGGACCACTGGTCCAGCTCGGTGTAGGTGAGCGAGCGCCCGGCGAACCGCAGCGCGGTGGCCTCGGGGGCACGCTCGACAGCTGCCATGAGCAGCCGGGGCAGGGTGGTGGACGTCGATACTCGTCCACGTCGAACGGGGCGGGGTCGACGAACGCCAGAAACTTGCTCGGTCACCGGAAACGCTTCCCTTCACCATGGATCAACCCATGCGTTCGCACTGCTCGCACGCCGCCGGGCGACGTCTACACCCGGCGTATCGGGAAAATCCTGCGTGACGGTACCGCAAATATCTCATTTAGTTCATGGCATAGCCAATTCACAGGTTTCACTTCACGGCGAAGTGGGTAAAGGGGACTCTTCGGTCAGCTGCGCAGGTCACGCGGCGGTCAGGGCAGCATGGCACGCGCACGCTGCGGTAGCGCCCTTTTCACATTTGCGGGCAGCACCTACTCGGCGGCAGGACGAATACCGGTAGCGGAGGCCGCGATCGCGACCTCCGCTACCGGAACAAGACCGGGAGGGTTACCAGGCAGTAGCTCCGGTGGACACCGGCTCCTGCTGTGTCACCGAGGGATCCTGCACGCGCGTATTGCCCGATTCGATCCATTCCGTGTCGAGCACACCGTGGCGCGAGCGGTCGGCGCCGCGAATGGCGCGCTCACACCGGCGCGCCAGATCACGCCGGTCGGTACCGGCGTGCTCACGCGGTTCCAGCACGATCTCGACGGTCATGCCTTTACTGCGCAGCACCCGCTTCGCCGAGTCGGCGAAGGTGTCGTCACCGACGAAACCCGGGACAGTGCACGGCATTCCGTCGCGGTCGAGGTAGCGCAACCGCACCGGCTGCACGGGGGTGGCGGTGTCGACGGCGGCCTGGAACATGGCCGGGCGCAGCGAACCGTAGGCCCGGCCGCACCACGTGGTGCCCTCGGGGAACACCACGATCCGGTTGCCCGCACTCAGCCGTTGCGCGACTTGCCCGACCACACCCGGCAATTCGCGCAACCGGGCGCGCTCGATCGGGATCACGCGGGTGAGCTGGGCCAGCTTGCCGAGCAGCGGCCACTCGACCATGTCGGCACGTGCCACGAAACTCACCGGCTGGACAGCGGCCAGCGCGACCACGTCGGCCCAGCCGATGTGCCCGGCCACCACCATCATCGGCGTGCCCGGATCGGCGAACCCGGCCGCCGAGGCGTCGGCTCCGCGGTTGTCGATGACGCGCAGCCGCATCCCCAAGCAACGCAACGCCGCTCGGGCGTACCGGCGTTGCATGTCCTCGCGGCGCGCCTTCGGGGTGGCGATCGTGAGGACCGGGAAACCGAGCACCAGCCCGGCCACCCCGGCCAATCTGGTCAGCATTCTGGCGGTACCGACCTCGTCGATCGGTTCGATACAGCCGGAACCACAGGGGCTCGACGGCATCCACGAGTGCGAGTGGGGGGCAGGCGGCGCGTCGAACACCATGGCGGTTACTTCCCGTCGAAATTGGCGGCCGCGCTCTGCAGCCGCTCCAGGTACCGGGTGTTGATGGTTTCCATACCGAGCAGCGCGACGAAGTCGGCGACCGCGAAATCGGGGTCGTGCGCCGGTTCGCCGCAGATCTCGGCACCCAGGCGCAGGTAGCCGCGTAACAGCGGCGGTAGCTTCGGGCGGCTCGGCGGGGTCAGCTGGTCGAGGGACAATCCGTCGACGACGACCGGGTTGTAGGGCTCCACATAGCGTTCCGGGTCGCAGGAGTGGCGGCCCAGCAGCATGTCGCGCACGCCGCGCACGTTCACCCCGGCGGGGTCCTGTGGGCTGTCCTGCATCGGCACCGACACACAGCCCATCACCCAGTCGTAACCGGTGAGCTGGATGTAGTGCAGGATGCCCGCCCACATGAGGGTGAGCACCGAGCCGTTGCGGTGGTCGGGCACCACGCACGCCCGGCCCATCTCCACGATGCGGTGGCCCTCGGGATCGAGGCGGGTGAGATCGAATTCGGTGGCGGTGTAGTACCCGCCCGCCGCGATCACCTTGTCCGGCGGCAACATCCGGTAGCAGCCGACGAACTGTTCGGTGAACTCGTCACGCACGAGCAGGTGGTCGCAGTGCTCGTCGAACCGGTCGGCGTCCAGACCTGTACCGTTGTCGGGCATCTGGAAACCGGGTTCGGCGGCGAAGACCTGGAAGCGCAGGCGCTGCGCGGCTTCCCGATGCTCGGCGTCGGAGGCGACGACGAGCGAGTAGCGAGACTTCCCCACCCCGGAGTCCGGCGCCGGCGCGGTCAACACGGACGAAATTGTCATGCACTTGATGAAGCCAGCCCGACTTGGCATCGGGGCGACGCGTCAGTGTCGTGTCGATGCCCGTTCGGTGAACGAGACACCCGTCACACCGGGCGTTCACCGACCCGCTGCCCATCGTTCGCCCACCTGCGGGTTTCTGGCCGAACACGGTGGATTTCGCGTGAGATCCGGAATGCGGGCACGCAGTACGTGGCTTGCGGAACGCGAACGGCCCGCCGGTTTCCCGGCGGGCCGTTCGGCGGTCGGATCAGGCCGCGACGCGATCCTTCTTGTCCTCACCGGAGGCGGGCGCGGGGAGCTCACGCACCTCGGCCTCGGCGAAACCGGGGCGGGCCGTACCGGCGAAGGCGACCAGCCAGGACGCCACCGCGGCGAAGCGGTTGCGGAAGCCGACCAGATACATCAGGTGCACGGCCAGCCACATCGCCCAGGCGATGGTGCCGCGGAAGGTGATGCGCTCGTTGAGCTTCACCACGGCGCTGAACCGGCTGATCACCGCCATGCTGCCCTTGTCCCAGTAGACGAAGGGGGTGCCCGCGTCCTTCTTGCCCCGAATGATGTCGGCGGCGTGACGACCCTCCTGCATGGCCACCGGCGACTGGCCGGGGTAGCCGTTGAGCGAGGTCATGTCGCCGATGGCGTAGATGTCGGCGTGCCCACCGACGGTCAGGTCGGGGTTGATCAGGATGCGGCCCGCACGGTCGGTCTCGGCGCCGGTGGCCTCGGCCAGCAGCGTCGCGAAGCCGCCGGCCTGCACACCCGCCGACCACACGACGGTCTCGGCGGCGATACCGCGCTCGATGCCCTCCTTGTCACGGACGGTCACCTTGCCCTCGGCGATGTCGGTGACGAAGGTGCCGAGCAGCACCTGCACGCCGCTATCCTCGAGCGAACGCTTGGCGTACTCCGAGAGGCCGCCGCCGAACGGCGGGAGCACCGCGTCGGCGCCCTCCACCAGGGTGACCGAAACCTTCTGGTGGAAGTGCCTTTTCGCGAGTTCCTTGATCTGGCCCGCCACCTCGACGCCGGTCGCGCCCGCACCGACCACCACGAAGCTGAGCAGCTTGCGCTTGGTCGCCTCGTCGGCGTGCTCGGCCTTGGCGAAGACGGTGGCGATCTGGTCGCGCAGCCGTTCGGCGTCGTCGATGGTCTTGAGCGAGAAGGTCTTGTCGGCGAAGTCGTCGCGGCCGAAGTAGCTCTGGCTGGCGCCGGTGGCCGCGATCAGGGAGCCGTAGCGGATCTGGCGGGTGCCCTCAGCGGTCTCGTAGGTGAGCACGGCGGCGTCGGCGTCGATGCCGGTGACCTTGCCCAGGCGGACGTCGGCCTCGGGGTGGCGGCGCAGTACGTTCTTGATCGGCGGGGCGATCTCGTCGGAGTCGAGTACGCCGGTCGCCACCTGGTACAGCAGCGGCTGGAACAGGTGCTCCGGGGTGCTCGAGATCAACACGAAGTTGATTCGCGACTTGGCCAGCTGCTTGGCTGCGGCAAGTCCGCCGAAGCCCGAGCCGACGATGACGACATCGGTGTGTTCCATGATCGCGCGCTCTCCAAGATCGGTAATGAATCCTTTCCTATGAGTAAACGCGATGCGGAACGCAAACGTTTCCCCCGCGTGGGCGCATAATGAAGATGACTCTTATCTGCATAACTAATATATGGGAGGTCAGCAGGTGGAACTACGTCAACTTTCGTACTTCGTGGCGGTGTGCGAGGAGCTCAGTTTCAGCCGCGCGGCCAGCCGCTGCTTCATCTCCCAGTCGGCCATCAGCCACCAGATCGCGCGCCTGGAACGCGACCTCGGCGCCCAGCTTTTCGAACGGACGACCCGGGCCGTGGTGCCCACGGAAGCGACGCTGCGGCTGCTCCCGCTGGCCAAGCAGATGCTGAGTCTCGAGTCGGCGATCCGGGCGGCCGTGCGCACCACCGGGCCGCGAATTCGGTTGGCCGCCAACATGTCTTTCGCGGCGCCGTCGCTGTCCGCGATCGCCACCGCGCGGGCCGCGCACCCCGACGCCGAGATCGAATACGTCATCAAACCGTTCCGTCAGCGGATCACCGCCGTCGCCGACGGTGACTGTGATCTGGCGTTGATCCGCGGGAGCGTGGAGCAGCCCGGTCTGGCCGTGGAACAGCTGTGGGTGGAGGACCTCGTGATCGCCATCTCGAGCAGTCACCCGCTCGCCGAGCGCGGTGCCGTCACCCTCGCCGAACTCAGCCCCTACCCCCTGCTGCTCCCCCCGGAACAGGAGCAGGTGTTGTTGCACACACTCATCCGCTCGGCCTTCGCCGACCTCCCCACCGGGCCCACCTTCGGCCCTCCGATCCCTCCCGACCACACAGCGACCATGGAGCTACTCAACCGGCCCGAGTCCTGGACGATCCTCTACGAAGGACCCACCAAGGGCCTGCTCACCCTCGACCTCACCGACCATCGGCTGCGCATTCCGGTGTCGGCTGTGCTGCGGGAGGATGCCCGCGAGAATCCGATCGTCAAGACGCTGCTGGATGCGTTGCACCACTGAGGGGGTAGGTGACGTACCGGGTAGTCGATCAGTCTCGCCGGATACGCCTGGGCGGTCGGTCTTGTCGCGGCGGCGTCGCGCCTCCGTTGCCATCGGGGAGCCGACGTCCGCGCAGCACGTGTTGGGCCGCAATTACCACTGATTGGTAAGCATCCTTGCGCTAGGGGATCCAGCGGCTCCTTGCGGTAGCGGATCCAGTGGCCGAGAGGTCAGCAGACTGTCCCGCGACCGGGTGTTCGTCTGGGCGTGAGTTCCGCCAAGGCGTGGGCGACCGAGGTGTGTAGATCGCGCATTTCCGGGTCGTCGTCCTCGACAGCCCAGGTGAGTTCCTCCACGGTGCGGACCAGGGCCCACCCGCGGGCGCGTTCGGGGTCCACGTCCAGTGCCGCTGCTGTGGCCGCTATTACCGTGTCGGCATGCTCGGAGGTCGGGTTGGACTGGACCTGGATCATCAGCAGGAAGCCCGCGTCGAAGGACGCTTCGCCCACGCACGGTTTCGGGTCGATCAGGAGCCACGGTTCACGTTCGGCGGCAACGATATTGCCGAGGTGGGTGTCGCGGTTGACGATCAACAGTGGACCGTCCGGCTCGCTCAGTGTGTCGCACCAGCGCGCCGCCAGCGTCCGTAGAGACGGTGAGATGTGTTGCGCCACAGCCGGGTCGGTGAGCCGGGTGCGGAGGCCGTCTATGAGGTCGGTCGCGGCGGGGAAGACCGGAAAGCCATCGGGGACGGCGGGCGCTGGTCGTCGCAGCCTGCGATACAGCTCGCATGCGGTCTTCACCTTCGGCGCGTTCTCCGGTCGTCCTTCGAGGCTCGGGAAGCCGGGTTGGGTGAGCAATTCTGTTCCAGGGAAGGCCCATTCGAGTAACATCGCACCGCTGCCGGGGTCGAATTCGAGCAGCCGGACCGCACCGTCACCGTCGTAGGCGTACAAAGCGGTCGCTTCGGCGACGTTCTCCTCGTCGACCATCGGCACCTTCAGTACGGCCCGCCGTCCGTCCTCACGTCGGACTCCGGCCACGTAGGCGTGCGTTCCGCCGCCGAACGGTGCGGTGAACTCACTGAGCCCCCACCTCGCGGCCAACCCGGCCACGACATCCGGCAACTCGTCGATCCACCGCGCACCCGCCGCACCGAACACCGCACGGACCGTCTCCTCGACCGCCGACGGCAACTCCACAGACAATCCACCCGGCACCATCAGCCCACCCTGCCGACGCGCACTCCGGCCGTCAATCGAATTCATCCACCCTCGACAGACCACCGCCGAACCTGACAGCCTTCCGAATATGACGGATCCGCTCACGCCCGACTTCCCATCCGGCTACGAAGTCTCCACCGACTCCGCCCGCATCGACGCAGCACGCGTCCACGCCTGGCTGTCCACCGACTCGTACTGGGCGAAAGGCAGAACGCGGGAGAAGCAGGACAGCGCGATGGCCGGTTCTCTCAATTTCGGTGTCTACGACAACGTTTCGGGCGAGCAGGTGGCCTACGCCCGAGTCGTCACCGACCGCGCCACCTTCGCCTGGCTCTGCGACGTGTACGTCGACCGCTCGGTGCGGGGCAAGGGCCTCGGCACCGCCCTGGCGACCGCCGTCCGCGACCACCTCGCCCCCTACGGCCTGCGCCGCATCATGCTCGCCACCCACGACGCCCACGGCGTGTACGAGAAACTCGGCTTCGAGCCATTGAGCAACCCGGAGCACTGGATGGCCCTCGGCGCCCAGTGAGGTCAGAATTGCAGCGCGGACCAAGGGATCTCGATCGGAAAGGGATACGACATCGAGATCGGTTCGGTGCCACCGTTCACCCACTGCCCGACCAGCCGGTAGTCGACCGGACACAACGGGCGCACCCCGTCCGGCAGATGAGAATGTCCGGTATCGAGCCCATACGCAGCGACGACCGCGATCTCACCCACCTCCGGCTCCAAGGTGACTTCCCAATACCAGGGGATACCAGCCTTCGCATACTTCGCCCGCTTCGCCCGTTGTAGGGCGGGCGTATTCGAGGGAGACAGCACTTCTCCGACCAGGGCGGTGTCAGACGCTCGCACATCACGATATGCACCACCGAGACAGCGGTGCACCCAGAAATCGGGCGTCACATAGTCGGACTTCCCGGACTCACCGAGAAAGACATTCGTCTCGATGTCGACGACCCAGCAGCGCTCTGTGTCGGCGGCCATGTCGGTGCGCGCACACCGCTCGAGCTCATTGGCCAAGCGCCGCATGAGACTTGATGCTCGCCCGGCCCGCGGCGCACCCACACCACACGCCCTTCCCACAGCTCGATCTCACCGGCAACCTCATCGGGTAGCTCGGCCAGCTCCTCCCATGTCATGCGTTCAGGCAGGTCGGGGCGCTGCGTTCGGCAAAGGACATGTCGAAATAGTAGCGCTGAACGCCGAACGGCCCGGCTTCTCCTCGAGAAGAAGCCGGGCCGTTCGGTTACGACGCGAAGCGCATCAGCCCTTGTGGGACTTGACGGCGTCGGTCAGCTGCGGGGCGACGTTGAACAGGTCGCCCACGATGCCGTAGTCGGCGATCTCGAAGATGGGAGCCTCTTCGTCCTTGTTGACCGCGACGATGGTCTTCGAGGTCTGCATGCCCGCGCGGTGCTGGATGGCACCGGAGATGCCGAGGGCGATGTAGAGCTGCGGGGAGACCGTCTTACCGGTCTGACCCACCTGGAACTGGCCCGGGTAGTAGCCCGAGTCGACGGCGGCACGCGAGGCACCGACGGCGGCACCGAGCGAGTCGGCCAGCGCCTCGACGACCGAGAAGTTGTCGGCGGAACCGACACCGCGACCACCGGAGACGACGATGCTCGCCTCGGTGAGCTCCGGACGGTCACCGGCGACGACCGGCTCACGGGAGACGACCTTGACGACACCCTCTTCCTGGGCGGGCACGGCCACGGCGACCTGCTCACCGGCGCCGGCCTGCGGGGCGGCCTCGATGGAGCCGGGGCGCACCGAGATCACCGGCACGTCGCCGGTGGCCTTGGCGTCGACGGTGAACGCGCCACCGAAGATGGAGTGCACGGCCGAACCGTCATCGTTGACGCCGATGACGTCGACGAGCAGACCGGAGCCGATGCGCGCGGCGAGGCGGCCCGACACCTCCTTGCCCTCGGCGGTGGCGGCGACGATCACGGCGGCGGGGGCGGCGGACTCGACCAGCGAGGCGAGCACGTCGACCTTCGGGGTGACCAGGAAGCTCTCGATCTCGTCGGACTCGGCGACGTAGATCTTCTCGGCGCCCGCGGCGGCCAGGGCGGCGGCCAGCTTGTCGGCGGTGCCGGGGGCACCGGTCACGACGGCGGCCGGGGTGCCCAGGGCGCGTGCGGCGGTGAGCAGTTCGGTGCTGACCTTCTTGACGGCACCGTCGGCGTGCTCGACGAGCACAAGTACTTCAGCCATTGTTCTTTCTCCTAGGGAAGTTCTCGGACGGTCCGGATCAGATGATCTTCTGGCCGATGAGGTAGGTGGCGATCTGCTTGCCGCCCTCGCCCTCGTCCGCGATCTTCTCGCCCGCGGTGCGAGCGGGCTTCGGGGTGGCGGCGGTGACCGCGGTGCCCGCGTTGGCAACACCGACGGTCGACGGGTCGATGCCCAGGTCGGCGAGGGTGAAGACCTGAACTTCCTTCTTCTTCGCGGCCATGATGCCCTTGAAGGACGGGAAGCGCGGCTCGTTGATCTTCTCGTTCACCGAGACGATCGCGGGCAGGGTGGCCTCGAGCTTGAACACACCCTCGTCGGTCTCGCGCTCGCCGGTGATCTTGTCGCCGTCGACGGTGAGCTTGCGCAGGTGGGTGAGCTGCGGGATGCCGAGGTACTCGGCGATGATCGCCGGGACCGCACCCGCGCGGCCGTCGGTGGACTCGTTGCCCGCGATGACCAGCTCGACGCCCTCGACCTGGCCGAGCGCACCGGCGAGCACCCAGGCGGTCTGCACCGCGTCGGAGCCGTGGATGGCCGGGTCGTTGATGTGGATGGCCTTGTCGGCACCCATGGACAGCGCCTTGCGGATGGCCTCGGTGGCGCGATCCGGACCGGCGGCCAGCACGGTGACCTCGCCGCCCTGGGCCTCCTTGATCAGCAGCGCTTCCTCGACGGCGCGCTCGTTGATCTCGTCGAGGACGGCGTCGGCGGCCTCACGGTCGAGGGTGTAGTCACCATCGGTCAGCTTGCGCTCGGACCAGGTGTCGGGGACCTGCTTGATGAGTACGACGATGTTCGGCATCGGTCTTCGTCGACCTCCTTCTGGGTTACACGTGAGTGGTGGGCCGCACGAGCTGGGCCGTACGTCCGTGTGGGTGCTCAGAGGGGAACAGTACCCTACGCTAAGTTACCGGTGGGTAACCTACTTGCGCAACAGGTCCCTGGCTCCGGAGCGGACCATCGGTACCAGTAACGTCGAGGCCATGAGCGAGGCTGTGATCCCTGCCGCACCGGTGGACGCAACACATGAACCACTGCCGCTGACCGGTGAGCGGACGGTGCCGGGCATCGCCGAGGAGAACTACTGGTTCCGTCGGCACGAGATCGCCTACGCCCGGCTGCTGGCGCACTGCACCGGCAAAACCGTGCTCGAGGCGGGCTCGGGCGAGGGCTACGGCGCGGACATGATCGCCGGGGTCGCCCAGCGGGTGATCGGCGTGGACTACGACGAGGGCGCCGTCGCGCACGTACGCGCGCGCTACCCGCGCGTGGAGATGATCCAGGGCAATCTCGCCGACCTCCCGCTCGACGACGAATCGGTCGATGTGGTGGTGAACTTCCAGGTCATCGAGCATCTGTGGGACCAGGCGCAGTTCCTGCGCGAATGCCTGCGCGTGCTGCGTCCGGGCGGTCGGCTGCTGATCAGCACCCCGAACCGCATCACCTTCTCCCCCGGTCGCGACACCCCGCTCAACCCGTTCCACACGCGCGAACTCAATGCGGCCGAGCTCACCGAACTGCTGGTCGAGGCCGGTTTCACGGTGTCGGCGATGCTCGGCGTGCACCACGGCGACGCCCTGAAGGCGTTGGACGCCAAGCACGGTGGGTCGTTCATCGACGCCCAGATCGAGCGTGCCCTCGCCGGTGAGCCGTGGCCCGCCGACCTCACCGCCGACGTCGCGGCCGTCACCATCGACGATTTCGACCTGCGTGAAGGCGATATCGATGCCAGCCTCGACCTGGTCGCGATCGCCGAGAAGGCAAGGCGTTGACCGACTCTCGCTCCGTGCCGGGCCAGTTCACGCTCGTCCTGCACTCACACCTACCCTGGCTGGCCCATCACGGGCGCTGGCCGGTGGGTGAGGAATGGCTGTACCAGTCCTGGGCCGCGTCCTACCTTCCCCTGGTCCGGGTGCTGAAGAACCTTGCCGCCGAAGGACGTTCACACCTGCTGAGCCTGGGGATCACCCCGGTGCTCGCCGCCCAGCTCGACGACCCGCACTGCCTGGCGGGCATGCATCACTGGCTCGGCAACTGGCAGTTGCGTGCCGACGAAGCATCCATGGCGGGCAATGTGGCGCTCGGTAGGCACGAACATCGGCTCGCCGCAACCGCTCTCGCCGACTTCGAGCAGGACTGGCGCCACGGCAGCGCGCCGGTCTGGCGTTCGCTGATCGACGCCGACGCCATCGAACTGCTCGGCGGTCCGCTCGCGCACCCCTTCCAGCCGCTGCTCGACCCGCGCCTGCGTCAGTACCAGCTCACCGAGGGACTGGCCGACGCGCGGTTGCGCTGGGGCACCACCCCCACCGGGATCTGGGCGCCGGAGTGCGGTTACACGCCGGGCATGGAACTCGGTTACGACGCCGCCGGCGTGACGCATTTCATGGTCGACGGCCCGTCGCTGCGCGGCGACACCAGCCTCGGCAGGCCGGTGCGCGACGCCGACGTGGTCGCCTTCGGTCGTGATCTGCAGGTGAGTTACCGCGTGTGGTCGCCCAAACAGGGTTATCCGGGGCAGAGCGCGTATCGCGATTTCCACCACTACGACCACGCGACGGGACTCAAGCCGTCGCGGGTCACCGGCAAAACGGTGGCCGGTCCTGACAAGGCCCCTTACGATCCCGAACTCGCCGCCGAAGCCGTCACCCGCGATGTCGCCGACTTCGTCGAGACCGTGCGCGCGCGGCTGATCGAGGAGTCCGATCGGATCGGCAGGCCCGCGCTCGTGGTCGCCGCTTTCGACACCGAACTGTTCGGCCACTGGTGGCACGAGGGACCGCAGTGGCTAGAGCAGGTGCTGCGCGCGCTGCCCGAAGCCGGGGTCACCGTCGGCACGCTCGCCGATGCCCGGGCGAACGGGTTCGTCGGTGAACCCGTGCAGCTCAACGACTCGTCGTGGGGTTCCGGCAAGGACTGGCGGGTGTGGGCGGGCGATCAGGTGGCCGACCTCGTAGAGCTCAATGCCGACGTGGTTCGGCTGGCCCTGGACACCCTCGACAAGGTGCGCCGCGACGGTGCGCTGCGCGATCCGGTGGCCGATCAATTGCTGCGCGAAGCCATCCTCACGGTGTCCAGCGACTGGGCGTTCATGGTCAGCAAGGACTCCGCCGCGGGCTACGCGCGCGACCGCGCCCACGAACACGCACACGCAGTGCGGGAACTGGCCGAGGCGATCGGTGCCGGTCAGTTCGCCAAAGCGACCCGTCTCGCGGCAGGATGGAGCGCGGCCGACGGACTCTTCCCAGGTCTGGACGCACGGCGGTTGCCGACCGCCGTCCCGTCGGTCGCCGAAGGATCGTCATGAAGATTTTGATGGTGTCGTGGGAGTACCCGCCGGTCGTGGTCGGTGGGCTCGGTCGGCATGTGCATCACCTTGCCGTCGAACTGGCCGCGGCCGGGCACGAAGTGGTCGTGCTCGCGCGCAGGCCGACCGGCACCGATTCGCTCACCCATCCGACCCACTCCTATATCGCCGACGGTGTGCTCGTCGTCGCGGTCGCCGAGGACCCGCCGTGCTTCGACTTCGGCGAGGACATGCTCGCCTGGACGCTGGCCATGGGGCACGCGATGGTGCGCGCCGGCGTCGCCCTCGGCAAACCCGGCGTCGGTGACGGCTGGACACCCGATGTGGTGCACGCCCACGACTGGCTCGTCGCCCACCCGGCGATCGCGCTGGCCGAGTTCTACGACGTGCCGCTGGTGTCGACCATTCACGCCACCGAGGCCGGGCGCCACAGCGGCTGGGTGTCGGGGCGGGTGAACCGGCAGGTGCACTCCGTGGAGTGGTGGCTCGCCAACGAATCCGATCAGCTCATCACCTGTTCGACATCCATGCAGGACGAAGTGGAGCGGCTCTACGGACCCGAACTTCCCCCGATCACGGTGATCCGCAACGGAATCGACGTCACGTCGTGGACGTTCCGGCCGCGCGCACCCCGCTCCGGACCGCCCCGGCTGCTGTATGTGGGCAGGCTCGAGTACGAGAAGGGTGTGCAGGACGCGATCGCCGCGCTGCCGCGCATCCGCCGCGCGCACCCGGGCACCACGCTCACCGTCGCCGGTGTCGGCACCCAGTTCGACTGGCTGCGGGAACGTGCGAGGGTGCACCGGGTGGCACGCGCGGTGAACTTCGTCGGCAATCTCGGCCACACCGAGCTGCTCGGCTGGTTGCACGGCGCCGACGCGATCGTCCTGCCCAGCCGCTACGAACCGTTCGGCATCGTCGCCCTGGAAGCGGCCGCCGCGGGCGTGCCCCTGATCGCCTCCACCGCAGGCGGACTCGGCGAAGCGGTGATCGACGGCGTCACCGGCGCCTCCTTCGCCCCCGCCGACATCGACGGCCTGGTCGACGCCACCCGCGCCGTCCTCGACGACCCGCTCACCGCCCAGGACCGCGCCTACACCGCCCGCGAACGCCTCACCGCCGACTTCGCCTGGGACGTGGTTGCCGCCGAAACCACCCAGGTCTACACCACGGCCAAGCGCCGGGTCCGCACACCTCTCGGCCGGCCCACCATTCCCGAACGTCCTCTCCCGGAACGGGATCCGAAGTAACACCTCGCTTCGGCACGCAGGTGGCACCGACAGGTTTTCAATGCGTTGATGTTCTAAACGTGAGCTGTGTAACAGTTCGGGGTTCGCGGCCGACACCCTTCGGCCACCGCTGAATCGCGGTGTGCGGCAAGGGGGTCGGCGGCCGGTCGGCCGTATTCGCCTTGCGGTGATCGTCGTGCCGAGCCTCGAAGGGTGAGCTGCTGTGTCGTCTCCGCTGTTGTCCAAGGGCCAGAACATCGCATTGCCGACGGATGTCGAACGCGTCGACATCGTCATCGGCTGGCCTGAGCCGACTGTCGAGCTCGATGCCTCGGCGCTCTTACTCGGCGCCGACCGCCGCGTCGCCTCCGACGCCGATTTCGTCTTCTACAACCAGCCCGAATCGCCCGACGGCTCGGTCGGATTCCTCGGAACGAGCGTGACGGACGAAGGTCGGCAGGCCAGGATTTCGATCGACCTCTCCGCACTTCCCGCAGGCATCCACACCGTCGCGCTGGCGGGCAGCGTCGGCACCGGCACCTTCGGAGCACTCGGCAAACTCGCCATGCATGTGATCGACGCGGCGGGCCGCTCCCTCGCCGAATACGTGACCGCTGATGCCGACACCGAGTCGGCCTTCGTCTTCGGCGAGATCTACCGCCGGGAAGGCGCCTGGAAGGTGCGCGCGGTCGGGCAGGGCTGGGAATCCGGACTTGCCGGTCTGGCAACGGATTTCGGGGTGTCGATCGACGACGGCGAACCAGCGGCAGAACCTGTTCACGACGCGCCCGCGACCACTGTCACCGAGCCCGCGCCCACCGCCGCGCCCGCACGCGGTGTCCGCACTGCCAAGCGACCGGTGCGCAAGTCGAAGCCCATCGAGTTCCGCCAGGCCGAATCCGACGCCTGGCAATCCGCCCGGCTGTTCTCCGTCTTCGGTATCGGCGCAGGTGAGGAACAGGAACGACGCACCACCTCGGCGCTGGTCGCGACGATGCAGGCCGTGCGACCCTTCGCCCGGGCAGTCTGCGCGAGGATGGGAGCGCCGGTCGGTGCCTTCGAGGGCTATATCGAGGTGCAGTACGAGGCAGGCGATTCGACGGTGGTGCCTGATGCCGTGCTGCGGGTGAGCCGGGGCAGCAAGCAGTGGACCGGGTTGCTCGAGGTGAAGACCGGGAACGGCAAGCTCAGGAAAGAGCAGCTCGAGAGCTATCTCGATGTCGCACGACGCCGCAAGTACGACGTCGTGGTCAGCCTGTCCAACGACATCCCCGCCGGTCCGGGCGAACTGCCGGTCCAAGTCGACCGCCGCAAACTGACGAAGGTGGCCCTGCGGCACCTGTCGTGGGCGGAGGTGGCGCACGAGGCACGCATGTTGCTCTCGCACGGCAGTATCGACGACCCGCTGCAGACCTGGATCCTCGGCGAGTTCCTGCGTTACCTCGACCATCCCCGTTCCGGTGCGGCGGAATTCGTCGACATGGGCAGGCACTGGGTCGTCGTGCGGGACGCGGTCATGGCGGGCACGTTGCGCGCGGGCGATCAGAAGGCGCTGACCGTCGCCGATACCTGGGTCTCGCTGTGCAGGCATCTCGCGCTGCGGCTCACCGCCGAACTCGGGGTCGAGGTCAAACACATTCTGCCGCGCAAGTTCCATACCGATCCGGTCGCTCGGGCCGCGGCCGTCGCCGAACGGTTGGCCGCCGACGGCTGTTTCGAGGCGGTGCTGCGCATCCCCGACACCGTCGGCGATCTCACGGTGGTTGCCGACGTGCGCACCAACAAGGTGCGCTGCCGCATCGCGATGGCCGCCCCCGACGAAGGCACCTCGGCGCGCCGGGTGTCCTGGTTGATCAAGCAGCTCGCCGAGGCACCGGGCCGGGTGCAGGTGGAGGCCGTGTTCTCCGAACGCGGCACCGAGAGCTGCGAACTGCTCGACGTCGTGCGGGCGAACCCGAAGTCGCTCACCGAGGGACGAACCGGCTCGATCGTGTCGTTCACACTCGAACAGAGCTTCCCGATGGGCAACCGACGCGCCGGAACCGCGGCGAGCTTCATCTCCAGCGTCACCTCCGCGACGGACACCTTCTACGGCACGGTGGTTCAGCCGCTGCGCGAATGGGTTCCCGCCGCGCCACGGCAAGCCGATATCGGCCAGTCCGAGGCTTGACCCGACGTCGTCGAACCCGCTGTCACGCCGGGTGTATTCCACCCCCGTGGTAGCGGGTCGCGGCGTTCCAGAGGAAGAAGCCGTCTATGCCTGCGGCTCGGGTGGCATCGATTTGGGCCTGGACCTCGGCGTCGTTGTAGGTGACGCCGAGGGAGAAGTCCTGGAGCCACGGGATCACGCCTGCGTTGGTGCCCTTGGTCTGGGTGATGAAGTCCTGGAGGGAGCGGTAGACGATGTCGTAGGGCTGGGCGTTGGGGTTGGCGACGCCGTATTCGCCGGGGTTCCAGTGGGAGGGGTAGATCATGGGGGCGACGAAGTCGACGTGGCGGGCGATGAGGGGGATGTCCTGGGCGATCTGGTCCGGGCGGGTGGAGGCGATGCCGTAGACGGCGGCGCTCTGGTGGGCACCCGCGCTGTTCACCGGGTGCCTGCTCTCGGCGAGGAAGGCCGCGATCGCCACCGACGGCGTGTCGGTGAGACCGGTGAAAGTCATGCTCGTGAGGCTGCCGTCGGGGCGGCGGACGTAGTCGTACATGATGCCGTCGAACCCGAGCCGCGCGCCTTCCACGGCCAGGTCGATGTTGTAGCGGCGCACCTCGGGATGGGCGAAATTGGTGAAGGCGATCGGCCCGTAATGGCTGGAATACGGCTGGCCGGAGGGGTTCTGGACCACCCAGTCGTGGCGTCCGCTGTGCCACGCCCACGACGCGAGAGTCGGATCACGGAAGGCGACGATGCGCCCGACCACCTGCACACCCATGTCGTGCAGCTGCCGAAGCGCGGCGGGCGCATCGTAGATCGTCGTGGCGGCACCGGACTCACGGGCGAGCGGCACCTGCGAGTCGTAGCCCACGACTCCGTCCTCGTCCTTGATGTCGAGCTGCACGGTATCGATGCGTCCCTGGCGTGCCAGGTCGAGAACCGATTCGCGCAGCCCGTCGTGCGACCAGGCGTGCGCGGTGACGTGCACCGCCCGCATCCTCGGCAGGGTCCGCGCGGTGACGACGGTGCTGCTGGCCGCGTTGCCCTCGTCGTCGGCCGCGACCACTTCGAAGGCGGGCGCCCACGGCACCGCGAACTCGAACGAACCGTCTTCGGCGGGTGTCACCGATTCCGCGCCGATGGATACCCGCACGGCGTCGACGGCGGTGCCTCGCACCACCACCGGCGACCGGTAGGACTTCACCGGTTCGGCGGGGTTCACGGTCAGGGTCGGTGGTGTGGTGTCGGCGAGCGGCACCACGGCCGATCTGCTCAAGGCGAATCCGGCCACGAGAGCGACGACGACAATCGCGAGACCGACTCCGGCGACGGTGCTCGTCCACCGCCACCGGACGGCCGAACGGAATGAGAACCCCAACGCCAACACCGCCTTCCAATACTGTTGACACGCCAACTATTTCGCGGTTCCGACACGGATGTGGCGGGTATCGGTAGATCAACTGTAAACCGAGGCCGCCGCGTAATATCGCATTGATGACAGGTGGTTCTCCTGCTCTTTCGCGACTTCTGCCGATCCTCGCGCTGACCACCGCACTCGCGGCGTGTACGGACACGAGCACCGAGGCGGCCTCGGTCGATCCACCCGCCGCCCACAGCACCACGGCGGCACCGCCTGACCCGGCCGAAGTCGGCGCCAACGAGCTCGGTCTCGTGCCGGTGTTGATGTATCACCAGATTTCGGCGAACCCGGCGGGCGAATACGACCAGACCCCAGCCGAATTCCGCGACGAACTCGAGCGCCTCTACCGCGAGGGCTACCGCCCGGTGACCGCCGCCGACTACGTGTCCGGCCGCCTCGACCTCCCCGCGGGCACCCACCCGGTGGTCCTCACCTTCGACGACTCGACCACCAGTCAGCTCGCCTTCACCGACTCCGGCGCCGTGGCTCCCGACAGCGCGGCGGGCATCCTCGCCGAATTCGGCGCCCGCTACCCGGATTTCCGGCCGGTCGCCACCTTCTACGTGAACAACGAACCGTTCCAGGGCGATCCGCGCGCCCTGCCCTGGCTGGCGGCCAACGGCCACGAGATCGGCGCCCACACGGCCACGCACCCCAATCTGTCGACGCTGGACGACAACAGCGTGCAACGCGAGTTCGCCGAGAACGTGCGCGCGGTGACGGCCGCCGCGCCAGGCACCACCGTGCGGACGATGGCGCTACCTCTCGGCATCCACCCCGACAACCGATCCCTGACCACAGCGGGCAGCTGGGACGGCACCACCTACACCTTCGACGCCGTGATGCTCGTCGGCTCGAATCCGGCCCCGGCGCCCTACGCCGGGCTCGATCCGGCCGGTGTGCCACGCATCCGGTCCGGCCGCGGTGCGGTGCCCTTCGATTCGGCCTATTGGCTCGATCACCTCGCGGCCCACCCCGACCAGCGCTACACCGCCGACGGCGACCCCACGCGCGTCTCCTTTCCCCGCGCTGTCGCGGGCGAGCTGAACCCCCGCTTCACCGCGCAGGCGAACCCGTACTGAGCTACGCGTCCGGGGTGAAGGTGAAGATCTCGCCGAGACGGGTGGCGACGACGACCTGACCCTCGGGCCCGATCGACGTGCCGGTGGTGGTCCCGGTGGCGTTCGGCAGCGGATCGGAGTCGATCGTGGTGCCGGTGGCGGTGTCGAAGGTGATGAGGTTCAGGCCCGCGCCGATGGCGGCGACCGTGTAGCCGATCTCGCCCGAGGTCAGGGCCGGGGTGCCGCGCTGGGCCAGGTCCTTGCGTTCCCAGGCGCGGTCGGCGCGGTCGCCGTGATCGCGGATGGCGGCCAGGTAGCCGTCGTCGCCGGACGGGAGGATCAGGTCGTCGACCAGGGCGATGCGGCCGCGCGGGGTCCAGCCGAGCGCGTGGGTCCAGCGGGTGCTGCCGTCCTCGGTGTTCACCGCGATCAGGCGGCCGCTGTTGTCGCCGACGTACACGGTGGCGCCGTCGGCCGACAGGGCCGGGCTGGTCGCGCTGCCCTCGGTGAGCATGTCGGCGCTCCAGAGCTGCGTCACGGTGCCGTCGGCGTAGGACATCGCCCGCAGCGAGGCCATCGGCTTGCCCGGTTCCCAGACGGTGACGAAGAAACGGCCGGTCTCGGGGTCGACGGCGGTGGTGTTGGCGACCGCGCAGCGCGGGCCGCCGATCTGGCAGTCGTCGAGGCCGTCGCCGGAGGCTGGGCGGGTCAGGCCGGGGTACTTCAGGAAGTCGGGTTCGCCGAGCAGCTGCAGGGTGGGCACCTCGCGTTCGCCGGTCTGGCGGCTGAGCACGTCGACCTGGCCGGACTGGGTCACCGTGAGCACGCGGCCGTCACCGGTGAACTGGATCGCCACCGGCACCCCGGCCACGGGGGTGCGCCAGCGCGGCTGACCGAGGTAGTTGAACGAATTCACCGCGCCGTCGTCGCCGACGTAGACGTTGTTGATGCCGTCGACCACGGTGGGCGCCTCGATCGTCGACGGGCCGAGTGGGTTGCAGAAGCGTTTGCGCCCTGTCTGCATCTGATAGGAGAACACCGCGCAGTTGCCGGTGTTGGTGGTGACGAACAACTGACCCTCGCCGCCGATCGTCACGGGCTGGGCGATCGGCCCACCCACCGGCCGCGACCAGCTCAAGGTCATCGCCGACGCACCGCTCACCGGGCTCGCGGCGCTGTTGCGGCCGTCGTGATGGGCTGCGGGCCAACCCTTTCCGGAGCCGACGGTGATGTCGTCCACATCGGTGCCGCAACCGGCCAGCGCCACCACACCGGCGGCAGCGAGCGAGGCGGCGACGCGAGTCCGAGTTCGCACCTGCTGATCTCCTGGGTAATCGGGCCGAGGATCGGGGTATGGCACGGTAAGTGTGCCCTGCGAAAGTACTCTGTGTACCCGATGACCGAATCCCCGGGGCTCACCCGGTGGACGCCGTCGAGGTCGGAAGAGGGAGAGTAGTTCGTGACGAGCATGTGGGGCGCACCGCTGAGCGCGCGCTGGCGTGGATCACGCCGCCGCGATCCGCAGCAGGCGCGTTTTCTGACCAGGGATTCGTTGCGCTGGGTGCTCGCCAATCGCGCCTACACCCCCTGGTACCTGGTGCGTTATTACCGCCTGCTCAAATTCCGGCTCACCAATCCGCACATCGTGTTGCGCGGAATGGTATTTCTCGGGCGGAATGTGGAAATCCACGCCACCCCTGAATTGGCGCGCATGGAAATCGGGCGCTGGGTGCATATCGGCGACGGCAACGCCATCCGCTGCCACGAGGGTTCGCTGCGGATCGGCGACAAGGTCGTGTTCGGCAAGGACAACGTGGTCAACACCTACCTCGACATCGAGATCGGTGAGTCGACGCTGGTCGCCGACTGGTGCTACATCTGCGACTTCGACCACAAGATGGACGACATCACCCTGCCCATCAAGGACCAGGGCATCGTGAAGAGCCCCGTGCGGATCGGCCCCGACACCTGGATCGCCGCGAAGGTGACCGTCCTGCGCGACACCCGGGTGGGCCGCGGCTGTGTGCTCGGCGCGCACGCGGTGGTGCGCGGCGACGTTCCCGACTACAGCATCGCCGTCGGGGCGCCCGCCAAGGTCGTGAAGAACCGCAAGGTCGCCTGGGACGCCGGCGCCGCCGAACGAGAGGCCTACCTGGCCGCGCTGGCCGATATCGAACGGAAGAAGAACGCGGGCGCACAAGCCTGAACGGCACTCCGCCGACAGGCCCGTTCCTGTCGGTGGCGGTCGGTACCGTCGCGACGTGGACAGTTATGCGGCGCTGCTGCGCGGGATCATGCCGACCAACCCGAACATGCGTAACGACAAGTTGCGCGGGGTGTTCGAAGGGCTCGGTTTCGAGGACGTCGCGACCGTGCTGAGCAGCGGCAACGTGGTGTTCCGCACCGACGACGCCCGCGACGATCTCGAGAACCGCATCCAGCAGGCGCTCGCGACCGAGCTCGGTATCCCCGGCGGCACCATCGTGCGCAGCCACCCCGAACTGCGTGCGCTGCTCGATCGCGACCCGTTCGAGGGCCTCACCCACGAACGCGGTTCCTATCTCACCGTCACCTTCTTCAAACACACCATGCGCGAAGCCGATACGTCAGCCTTCGCCGACGACCCGCTCACCCGCGTCATCGGTTACGACCCCGCCGCACGCGCGTTCCTCACCGTGATCGACAACAGCACCGGCAAGACACCAGATTTCATGGCCCGGCTGGAGAAGACCTACGGCAAGGACATCACCACCCGCACCTGGCTCACCGTGCAGCGCGTGGTGAAGAAAATGGAAGCCTGATTCGGGCGAACCGCACCGAGTCGTGGCCCCGTAGCGGTGCGGTGTGTCAGGAAAGTTGGGCGGCCTGTGCGGTGCAGAGGAAAACTGTGGCGTTGCGGCCTATTCGGGTGACGACCAAGGTGAAGGGCCGGTTGCCGCGCAGTTTGAGCTTCTTGCGCAAGGCATCCGGATCGACGTCGACGCCTCGGACCAGGATCTCGAGGGCACCGCAGTCGCGGCGGGCCAGTTCCTGACGGAGCGTCTTCTCGCGTAGGTCGAAGCGGTCTTCGATGCGGAAGCCGCGCATTCCGGTGGGTACCGTGTCACCGGTCAGGTAGGCGATCTGCGGATCCAGTTGCCAGAGACCGTGTTTCGCGGCGTAGTGGCGGACGAGGCCCGCGCGGACGACGGCGCCGTCGGGGTCGATGATCCACTCGCCGGGTGCGCGTTCGGGGATTTCGTCGGGGTCGGTGTCGGTGAGAGTTGTTGCGCCACCACGAGAATCGAGGACAGTGGCGCGGCGGGTGATGCCGGGGGCGGTGAGGCCGGGTGACCAGAGGCAGGCTTCACGGACGGCACCGTCGAGGGACACGATCTCGACCTCGCCGTCCCAGCCGAGCCGGTCGAAGTCCAGACCGGGCGCCGACTTCACGGCGATGTCGCGGCCCGCGTAGGCGGCGAGCAGGTCGGGCAGCGGGGGTTGGAGTTTGGCGGGGTCGTAGGTTCGGCGGCCGTCGGCGCGGCGGGCCGGGTCGGCGATGATCACGGAGTCGCGGGTGGTGGGGGTCAGCGCATCGGCCTTGGCCAGCAAGATGTTTCGGGTCGCAGAGGCCACCGCAGTGCCGCCGACAGCCTGTCGCCCGTCTCCCACACCGGAACCCGTTCCGGCCGCAGCTCCCGAACACGACGGCGTGATCGCGCCGGAGAACCCGGCCGACAGCGGCGCGACACCGAGATTGTGGGCGGCCATCGCCAGTCGCACGTCATCGAGATCGCTCCCGACAACCGCCGGGCACACCGCCGCGAGTTCGGCCAGCTCGGCACCGATCGAGCACGTCACGTCGTGCACGGCACGACCGGCCAACCGCGCGGCCCGATGCCGGGCGACGAGTGCGGGGGTGGCTTGTTGCAGCGCGTCGTCGGTGAACAGCCACTCCCCCGCCGCGGGCAGCTTCGCCAGAGCCTTGCGCCGCAACCGCACGGTCTCGATCAAGGCCGCACCGTGCTCGGGAAACGAGCGACGCACCTGCTCGATATCGCGCAGGTGCGTCGCCGCCGTCAGCTCCAGCCGGTCGACCTCGGCGAGCGCGGCACGTCCCGCCGCGCTGCCGAGGAAGGCGACATCGTCGCGGCCGAAGCGGTATCCCACCTACTTCTGCGCCGCGCCCGGCTTCACGCCGGTGATCATCGCGTTGTAGAAGAACTCGCGCGGAACCACCTTGCGCAGCACGTTCTCGTCGAGCCAGCTCAGGCCGAGCCAGGCACGGTACTGGGCCATGCGGTACCCGACGGTCAGCTTCTCGTCGGGGACGGCCGCCTCGAAGGTACGCACGGGCCAGCCCCAGAGGGCGGCGGCGAATTCCTCGGTGGTGGCCTTCACGTCGACGGCACCGGCCGACTTCGCCATCTTCTCCAGGTCGCTGGGGTCGAAGGTGTGCAGGTCGACGACGGCCTCGAGCGCGGCGGCGCGCGACGACTCGTCCAGCTCGGTCTGCGGGCGACGCCACCCGGACAGGAACGGCAGCTTGGTGATCTCGGTGGTCACCTTCCAGGTCACCTGGCCGAGCTTGCGGGCGTAGAAGTTGCCGACGGTGGTCGGTTCACCGGCGAACACGAAACGCCCGCCCGGCTTGAGCACGCGCAGGCATTCCTTCAGCGCCAGCTCCACATCCGGGATGTGGTGCAGCACTGCGTGCCCGCACACCAGGTCGAAGGTGTCGTCCTCGTAGGGGATGGTCTCGGCGTCGGCGACGCGGCCGTCCACGTCGAGGCCGAGGTGCTCGGCGTTGCGCAGCGCCACCTTCACCATGCCCGGCGAGAGGTCGGTGACCGAACCGGTCTTGGCCACCCCACCCTGCATCAGGTTGAGCAGGAAGAACCCCGTGCCACAGCCGAGTTCGAGCGCCCGCTCGTACGGCAGCGGGGCGGGGCCGACCGCCAGGTCGAACCGGCCGCGGGCATAGTCGATACAGCGCTCGTCGTAGGAGATCGACCACTTGTCGTCGTAGGTCTCGGCTTCCCAGTCGTGGTACAGAACCTGGGCGAGCTTGGTGTCCTTCAGCGCTGCTTCGACCTCGGCCTCGGTGGCGTGCGGGTTCGGCGCCGGATCATCGGGGTGAACCGTCATAACACGCAAGAGTAATAGGAGACCCTCAGCACGCAATCGCCGGTCTTGTTTCGCGCCATTCCTGCTGGTCGACTGACCGGTCTGAAGTCAGCGTCCGGTGAAAACGGCGCTGTTCGGGCCGTCGGCGGCGAAGGATCGGGTGCCGGTTCGGGTGTCGTCGGTATCGAAGAGGGCGGACCACTCGGTGACGGCCGTGGAGTGGGCGTGCGGGCCCGCTTCGAAGACGGCTTTGGCGGCGGCGAGGGCGCGGGGGGCGGCGGTGACGAACTGGTCGGCCCAGCGGCGGGCGGCGGTGAGGACGTCGTCCGGGGGGACCACTTCGTCGACCAGGCCCAGAGTCGCGGCTTCCTCGGCGTCGACGAAACGGCCGGTGTAGACGAGGTCCTTGGCGCGGCTCTGGCCGATCAGCAGCGAGAGCCTGCGGATGCCGGACAGCGGGATCAGGCCCGCCTTGATCTGAGGGAAACCCAGCTTCACGTTGTCGCCGACGATGCGGTGGTCGGCGCCGAGCGCCAGCTCGAGTCCCGCACCGAGGCAGTATCCGGCGATGGCGGCCACGGTCGGC
This sequence comes from Nocardia rosealba, assembly GCF_020216065.1. GTDB lineage: Bacteria > Actinomycetota > Actinomycetes > Mycobacteriales > Mycobacteriaceae > Nocardia > Nocardia rosealba. Next base: position 1,272,003 of record NZ_JAIWNA010000001.1, on the reverse strand, counting down.
TGTGGCACGCGGGTGAGGCAGCCGAGGGCGGCCTGCAGGTCGGCGGCCATGGCGGCGGCCTGGCCGGAGTCGAGCTCGGCGAGCTCACGCATCTCGTCGCCCGCGCTGAACACCCGCTCGTCGCCGTAGACGATCAGGGCGGCCACCCCCGGATGGTCGGCGACCGTCCGCGCGGCCGCCGCGACCTCGCGGGCCAGCTGGGCGTCGACGAGGTTCAGCGGCGGACGATCGATGCGCAGCAGCGCGACGCCGCGAGCGGAGGGCTCGGCGGGCAGCTCGAGGGTGACGAATTCGGCCATGGCGCCAAACCTACCGGCCGCGCAGGGCGTCCACGTCCGGGAGCTGGTCGAAATACCGTTCGTTGTCGGGGAAGTCCGACAGCGGGCGACCGTCGGCGCCCGGGGCGTACCTGGGCATGATCGGGGTGATAGCCCGGTCGGCCGCCAGCACGGCGGTGGTGTCGGCGAATTCGCACAGGGCGTCGAGCTGCGACCAGGTGGGCGGCATCAGCACGTGTTCGCCCGCACGCCAGCTCTCGAGCGCGTCACGCGGTGTCTGCCAGCGCACGTGCGCAGCCTCGGAGGTCGCACCGTCGGCGATCTGCCCCACCGGCAGCACCGCGACGAAGAACCGGGTGTCGTAGCGGCGCGGTTCGGCCTCGGGCGTGATCCAGTTCGACCACGGCCGCAGCAGGTCGGCACGCAGCACCAGGCCCTCGGCGGCCAGGAAGCCCGCGAGGGAGATCTCGCGCCGCTCCAGCCTGCCGCGCGCCTCCCGGTAGACCGTCGAATCGCACACCACGGTGTCGGCGGTCGGGCCGGCGAGCAGCACACCGCACTCCTCGAACGTCTCGCGCACCGCCGCGGCGACCAGCGCCTGCGCGGACTGCTCGTCGGTGCCGAAACGCTGCGCCCACCAGGCGGGTTCGGGTCCGGTCCAGGCGATGTCGGCGGTCCCGTCGGCCGGGTCGACTCCACCGCCGGGGAACACGGTGACCCCCGCGGCGAACGCCATCCCAGTCACCCGCTGCTGCAGGAAAACCTCGATGCCGCTCGCGCCGTCGCGCACCAGCATCACCGTCGACGCATCCCGCGCCCGCACCACGGACTCGCTCATAGCCGTTCCTCTCTACGACCAGCACCATTGCCGATCGATACGCGACAGACCCCGACCACACCGCACGGCCGGTCCCCGATCCTTACGCACCCTAACCGTTGCTTGGTCCGTGATGCGACCGACCGGTCCACCCACCGGTCCAACCCCGAGCAACCGACACGAAGCCACCCTCACCACCGGGTCCGCCCCCAACAACAGCCCAAACCCCCCGGTGCGCCACCTACCAGGCTCCTCAGCAGCCCCCGGCACCACTCGATCGAGTCCGCCACCCACCGGTTTCCCAGCCCACAAGGCACCACCCGAGTCCGCCACCCACCGGTCTCCCAGCCCACAAGACACCACCCGAGTCCGCCACCTGCCGCACTCCCAGCCAAAGCGGCACCACTCGAGTCCGCACCTACCGCACACCCGGCCCACGTGGCACCACCCAAGTCCGCCACCTACCGGGCTCCCGACCACACGGCACGACCCGAGTCCGCACCTACCGCACACCCGGCCCACGTGGCACCACCCAAGTCCGCCACCTACCGGGCTCCCGACCACGTGGCACCACCCGAGTCCGCCACCTACCGCACACCCAGCCACACGGCACCACTCAAGTCCGCCATGACTGCATTCCCAACCCCGCACGACCCGACCTCGAGGAGGGTCCGCCGCGAAGCGGCGCAGCGGCCCGGCCGCGCGAACAGCGCTCGAAGCGCATGCGCCGCAGGCGCGAGTCTCGAGCGCTGTTCGCGCGACCCCTCAGGGGCCGCGCTCGAGCGCGCCAGCGCTCCAACAAACACAGCCAGTACCTCTATGGGCGCAATACCAAAAGATCCTGGCGCGACAGCCGGTCAGTTCCGGCGCCGATGCCCACCCGACCGACGCGCCCGCCGAGCGAACCACCGCCCGTCAACCCGGTCGAGCGCGATGGCCTGGCTGAACGCCTTGCTCAGATTGTCGGCCGTGAGCACATCCTCGAGCAGCCCCTGCCCGACCACCTCACCCTCCTTGAGCAGCAGCGCATGAGTGAACCCCGGCGGGATCTCCTCCACGTGATGGGTCACCAGAACCATGGCCGGCGCGTCGGGATCCGCAGCCAAATCGCCGAGGCGTTCGACGAGTTCCTCGCGTCCGCCGAGGTCCAGACCCGCGGCCGGTTCGTCGAGCAGGAGCAGTTCCGGGTCGGTCATCAGGGCACGCGCGATGAGCACCCGCTTGCGTTCGCCTTCGGAGAGGGTGCCGTAGGTACGGTCGGAAAGGTGTTCGGCGCCAAGGGTTTCCAGCATGTCGACGGCGCGTTCGGTGTCGATGTCGTCGTAGCGTTCGCGCCAGCGGCCGAGCACCGCGTACCCGGCCGACACCACCAGGTCGCTGACCTTCTCGTCGACGGGGATGCGGCTGGCCACCGCCGCCGAGGACAGGCCGATGCGTGGGCGTAATTCGGTGACGTCGACGCGACCGAGGGTCTCGCCCAACAGGTTCGCTGTCCCGGAGGTCGGATGGACCTCGGCGGCAGCCATTCTCAGCAGTGAGGTCTTACCGGCACCGTTGGGGCCGAGGACCACCCAGCGTTCGTCGAGTTCGACCTGCCAGGTGACCGGGCCGACGAGCGTTCGGCCCGAGCGGCGGATGGTGACGTCGGAGAAGTCGATGAGCAGATCTGGATCGGGTTGCGACACGCGCTCCATCTTGGCCCACGGGAGCCCTCAGCGGAACGACCGGCCCGGGTGGGATTCGTCGGTTCGGTGCCGCACCGCTTCGCGCGACGCGCCGAGGTCGCTGCGCAGCATCCGGGCGGCGAGGAACGACACCGGCACCGCGAGTGCGACCCATACGATCAGGATCACGGCGATTGTCGTCATCATGGCGGAACCTCCGTGTGTCTCTCGCTGCGGACGGGTATCCGATAGGTCTTACCCACACGATGCCGCCGGTACACCCGGACATCGCGACGACGCGCGGGAACCGCAACGACAGCCGACCGATTCGCTCGCGCGTGTCGGCCGTCTCACGGCACGGCGATCACCGTCATCGAGCCCGGGGCCACCTCGGTGAAGCCTGCGTCCCGCACGGCGACAGCACGTCCCGCCGATACCTGCGCGACGAGTTCGGACCACTGTCGCGCGTCGGCATCGCGCACCGCGCAACGGAATTCGCGTTCGGCCCAGGCGGCGGCCGCTTCGACCGGCATGGCGCCGGCCAGCAGCATGCTCGCGTGCCCCACCTGCGCGGCCGCCTTGCCCACCGACATCTCCAGTCCGCTGTTCACCCACAGCACCGGTAGGTCGGGGTCGGGCGGGCCCGGTTCGTCGTGTTCGAGGTCGGTTCCGCCGATCTGGAGTTTGCGGATGCGCGGGTCGATTCCGCCGACCGGGCCGGGGACGAAGGCCCGCGCCTGCGCACCGTCGATGTCGACGGTCACCCCCTCGACGTCGTTGGCCGCCACCCACTGCGCACCGCGCGCCCGGCGGGCCACCTTCCTGATCCGTGAGCGCTTCCACGCCAGATACCGCGCTTCCCATTCGCCGCCGGGCCCGGAACGCGGGTCGAGGCACACCGCGACCGCGGCGGCGGCCGCAGCGGCCAGTAGCGCACTGCGCGCGGGTGGTTCGGCCTTCGGGATGTGCAGCACCATCTGCATCGCCTGCACCATGGCCGGGTCGTCGGGATCGCCGTTGCCGCCGTAGCCGTGCGCCAATTCGGCGTGCCGCACAGCGAATTCGGCCGCTTCGTCGCGGACCTCCACCTCGGTTTCCCCACCGCTCAGTTCCGCGCTACCCACACCACACCCGATTCGATCGACACCACACGTGCGAACCAGCGTAGCGAGCCGTGCGCGCTAGGAGACCTCGACCGTCACCAGGAAGGTGCCCTCGGGCCGGACCGGCGGTTCCTCGAGCTGCCCGTGGGTGAACTCGACTGTCGTCGTCCCCTTGGCGACCGCCCGCAACGGCCACACCGTCGTCTGGCCCTCGGCCACGGGTTCCTCCGCGACCAGGATGCCCTCGTCGATATTCACCGGCTCCCATTCCTGGTCCGAGTCGGCCGACTGAGGCAGCCGCACCCGCAGTTCCTGACCCACGTCGAGGGTGACCGTGCGACCGGCGGCCGACTGGTCGACGGTGACCGCAGGTTTCGCGACCGCCGGAGCGGTGCTCGGCAGGGTGAGCGTCGTCGATCCGATGCTGTCGGGGATCGGTTCGTCGTCACCGCAGCCCGCGAGCAGACCGGCCACGACGAGCGGAACGAGCAGGAATTTGCGCACGGACTCTCCCAACGCCGAAGGTCTTTCTGCGCTGGGATTACCCGCCGTGCCCGGAACTAACGGCCGAGCAGCGGAACTCGACGGACCCCGCCGTCGCGGGCGTCGGCCGCCTCCACCTCGTCACGCGTCACACCGAGGATGAACAGCACCGCGTCCAGGTAGGGGTGCGACAGCGCCGTATCGGCCACCTCACGCAGCGCGGGCTTGGCGTTGAACGCCACACCGAGCCCGGCCGCGTTGAGCATGTCGATGTCGTTGGCGCCGTCGCCCACGGCAACGGTCTGCTCCATCGGCACGCCCGCGTCGGCGGCGAACTTGCGCAGCGCGGTCGCCTTGAACGCGCGGTCGACGATCTCGCCGGTGACCCGTCCGGTGAGTTTGCCGTCGATGATCTCGAGGGTGTTGGCCTGCACGAAGTCGAGTTCCAGCTCGTGCGCGAGCGGCTCGATGACTTGCCGGAACCCGCCGGAGACCACGCCACAGCGGAACCCGAGCCTGCGCAGCGTGCGGATCGTGGTGCGCGCGCCCGGGGTGAGTTCGATGCGGTCGGCGACCTCCTCGATCACCGATTCGTCGAGCCCCTCGAGCGTGGCCACGCGCTGGCGCAGCGACTCGGCGAAGTCGAGTTCACCGCGCATCGCGGCCTCGGTGACCTCGCGGACCTGCTCCTCGACGCCCGCGTGCGCGGCGAGCATCTCGATGACCTCACCCTGGATGAGGGTGGAGTCCACATCGAACACGATGAGCCGCTTGGCACGCCGCGCCAGGCCGGCGCGTTCCACAGCGATGTCGACCTGTTCGGCGACGGCGACATCGGCCAGCGCCGTGCGCAGTCGGGCGTCGGTGTCGGCACCGGAGTCGGCCGCCGACACCATGAGCTCCATGCCGGTCACCGGGTAGTCGGCGATGCCACGAATGGTGTCGATATTGGCGCCGAGCCCGGCGAGCAGCCGCGAGATCGCACTGAAGGCATGGGCGGTGACCGGCGAGCCGAGCACGACCACGGCGTGGGTCGACATCGGCGGCTTGCCGATCTGCGCGTCGACCGACACGTCGACCTGCATGCCGACGGTGTTCATCGCCTCTTCGAGCTCGTCCTGCAGCGCCTCGGGGTCGTTCGGGCACGAGACCAGCACACCGAGGGTGAGCCTGCCCCGGATGACCACCTGCTCCACGTCCAGCAGGCTCACCTGATGCCGCGACAACGCCGCCAGCAGCACCGAGGTGACGCCGGGTCGGTCGGGGCCGGTGACGGTCACGAGAACTGTGGTGTCGGCCAAGTCGATCTGCTCCGTTCGTTTACCCACAAAAAGAGTGTGCACCCGCTGGTCACCCAGCAGGTGCACACCCTGGTCGTTCGGTGGTTCCTTGTTACTTCGTCAGCACGGGTTCGTCGGCGTGGGCGTTGTGCTTGCCCGAGCCCCAACCCACGTGCGCCTCGCGCTTCATGCGCTCGATCATGTGCGGGTAGTGCAGCTCGAACGCCGGACGCTCCGAGCGGATGCGCGGCAGCTCGTAGAAGTTGTGGCGCGGCGGCGGGCAGGTGGTGGCCCACTCGAGCGAGTTGCCGTAACCCCACGGGTCGTCCACGGTGACGACCTCACCGTAGCGGTAGCTCTTGAAGGTGTTCCACACGAACGGCAGCATCGAGGCGCCGAGGATGAACGCGCCGATGGTGGAGATGGTGTTCAGCGTGGTGAAGCCGTCGCTGGGCAGGTAGTCGGCGTAGCGACGCGGCATACCCTCGGCGCCCAGCCAGTGCTGCACCAGGAAGGTGGTGTGGAAGCCGATGAAGGTGGCCCAGAAGTGCCACTTGGCCAGACGCTCGTCCATCATGCGGCCGGTCATCTTCGGGAACCAGAAGTAGATACCGGCGAAGGTGGCGAACACGATGGTGCCGAAGAGCACGTAGTGGAAGTGCGCGACGACGAAGTACGAGTCGGTGACGTGGAAGTCCAGCGGCGGCGAGGCGAGGATGACACCCGACAGACCACCGAAGAGGAAGGTCACCAGGAAGCCGATCGACCACAGCATCGGTGATTCGAACGTCAACTGACCGCGCCACATCGTGCCGATCCAGTTGAAGAACTTCACACCGGTCGGGACCGCGATGAGGAAGGTCATGAACGAGAAGTACGGCAGCAGCACGGCGCCGGTGGCGTACATGTGGTGCGCCCACACGGCGATGGACAGCGCGGCGATACCGAGGGTCGCGTAGACCAGCGTGGTGTAACCGAAGATCGGCTTACGGCTGAACACCGGGAAGATCTCGGAGACGATGCCGAAGAACGGCAGCGCGATGATGTACACCTCGGGGTGGCCGAAGAACCAGAACAGGTGCTGGTAGAGCAGGATGCCGCCGGTGGCCGGGTCGTAGATGTGGCCGCCCAGGTGGCGGTCGTAGGCCAGGCCGAACAGGGCCGCGGTGAGCAGCGGGAACGCGAGCAGCACGAGGACCGAGGTGACCGCGATGTTCCAGGTGAAGATCGGCATGCGGAACATGGTCATACCGGGTGCGCGCAGGCAGACCACGGTGGTGAGCATGTTGACGCCACCGAGGATGGTGCCCAGACCGGACACGGCAAGACCAAGGATCCACAGGTCGGTGCCGACACCGGGCGAGTGCAGGATGTCGGTGAGCGGCACGTACGCCGTCCAGCCGAAGTCCGCGGCGCCACCGGGGGTCACGAAGCCCGCGGTCGCCATCGAGGCGCCGAACAGGTACAGCCAGTAGCTGAACGCGTTCAGACGCGGGAAGGCGACGTCGGGGGCGCCGATCTGCAGCGGCAGGATGATGTTGGCGAAGCCGAACACGATCGCGGTCGCGTAGAACAGCAGCATGATCGTGCCGTGCATGGTGAACAGCTGGTTGAACTGCTCCGGCGACAGGAACTGCAGACCCGGACGGGCGAGCTCGCCACGCATGAGCAGCGCCATGAGGCCGCCGATCATGAAGAAGCTGATCGCCGTCACCAGGTACATGGTGCCGAGCACCTTGGGGTCGGTGGTGGTGACCGCCTTGTAGAGGAACGAGCCCTTCGGCCCGGTCCGAGCCGGATACGGTCGAGTCGCTTCCAACTGAGGGACTGGCCTGGGCTCTACCGCAGTCACTGATCCTCCTGAAGATGCCTGTACGTCACTCGCAGAGCCGACCGCGCCTCGTACAAGGGCAGCAGACATGCGTTGAAGTGAATCGTAAACCGTGCGGCCGCAGCATTCCGCGCGGGTCCTACTCTGTGTCGTATTCGGCGCGCCGTAGACGCCGATCGCCATCGTCCTCCGCAGGTCGCGCGGGTGCAACGGTTGGCGGGGACAACCTTTCGGGTTCCGGCGCGTCTGCTCCGCGGTCGATCCGGTTCACCCACCTTGGGGTGGTATTCGGTCCCCCTCGGAGTGCGTGCCCCACCGCTGGGGTCGCTGTCGGCGAGGCCCCTGGGCGACGAGATTAGAGGTGTACCGAAAACACCGCTGACAAGCCCTCGAGGGGAACACGATGAGCACCCTGGTCACCGCACCCGCCGACAACGTCATCCAGCTGCCGCGCCGCTCGGGCGCACCGATCGCCGACGGCCGGCTCGCCGACGCCGACCTGGACCGCTGGGCGAATCGCCTGGCCCGGCTGCTGCTCGGCCGTGGCGCGGGCGCGGGCGACCGGATCGCCCTCGCGATCGATCCCCGGGTGGAGGCCGTCGTCGCCGAGGCCGCGGTGCGCAAGATCGGCGCCGTCCCGGTGAGTGCCGAGGAGCAGTCCGGCACCCGTTTCGGGATCACCACGAGGTCTCGGCGCGGCGAACTCTCCGACACCGTCGACTGGCTGGTCCTCGACGATCGGTCGACCCTGCGGCGCTATCTGGTGAGCTCGGACGCCCCGCTGTCCGGCATCGATCTGCGCGCGGTCTCCTGAACCCATTCCGGTCTGCTCCCCACAGGTCCAGAATGGAGCCTGAGCGCAGTACCAAGCGGTCGGGGACACCGGGCTCCAGAAATGAAAACGCAGGTCAGCTCATGATCCAGCCTTCTTCGCGAGCGTCCGACACCGCGCCCGAAGATCCTTTCCCCCTGTCCGCCGCCCAGCGGGGCATCTGGTTCGCCCAGCACATCGCGGGCGATACTCCCCTGTCCATCGCCCAGTACGTCGAACTCAGCGGCGCGATCGACCACGCACTGCTGACCGCGGCCGTGCGGCGCACCGGTCGCGAGTTCGGCACCGGATTCGTGCGCCTGGTCGATATCGACGGGCAACCCCATCAACTCGTCGACCCGACCCTGGACGCCGACATCGCCGAGCTGGATCTGCGCGGCGAACCCGATCCGGAAGCGACCGCGCACGCCTGGATGCGCGCCGAGTACTCCGCACCACTGGACATGACACGTGACCGTCTGGTCCGCCTGGCGATGCTGCGGATCGCCGAGGATCGCTGGTTCTGGTACTCGCGGATGCATCACATCGTGCTCGACGGGATGGGCGCGCTGGCGCTGGTCCAGCGCACCGGCGAGCTGTACAACGCCGCCTTCGAGGGCCGCGAGCCCCCACCGGCCAAGGCCGAGCCGTTGCAGCGCATCGTCGAGGCCGACCTGGCCTACCGCAGCTCGGACCGTTTCGCGGCCGACCGTGAGTACTGGCGCACCCATCTGGCCGACCTGCCCGACCCGGTCACCCTCGCCGGTCGTGCCGCCGAGGTCGACAGTCATCCCACCCGGGTAGCAGGCGCGCTGCCCGCCGAGACGAGCGCACTGCTGGATTCGGTTGCCGCCGAGATCAATTCGGGGGTCGCACCGACCGTGGTGGCCGCCTTCGGCGCCTATCTCGCCGCGATGACCGGTGCGCCCGAAGTCGTGCTGAGCCTGCCGGTGTCCGCGCGGACCTCCGCGACGCTGCGCCGCTCGGGCGGCATGCTGGCCAATGTCGTCCCGCTGCGGGTCCGTCTCGAACCGACCACCACGGTGGGTGCGGCGATCCTCGCCGTGCAGAGCGAGCTCACGGGGGCGCTGCGACGGCAGCGGTACCGCCAGGAGGACATCATCCGCGATCTGGGCTGGTCGATGGACGAGGCGGTGTCGTTCGGGCCGGCGGTGAACCTGATGATGGTGGACACCAAGATCGCGCTCGGCCCGGTCGTCGGCCGCCTGCATGTGCTCACCTCCGGCCTGATCGACGATCTGTTCGTCAACCTGTATCCGGGGATGGGTGGCGAGAGCACCCATATCGATCTCCAGGGCAACGGCAACCTCTACAGTCCGGCGGAGCTGGCCGCGCATCACGACCGTTTCCTGCGGTTCCTGCATCGTTTCCTCGCCGCGGGCCCCGAGGCACCGCTGTCGTCGGTCCACGTGCTCGCCGATGCCGAGCAGGCCGTCTCGGTGCCCGCGCGTGGCGCGGCCGGGGTCGCGCAGCGCACCCTGCCCGAGATCCTCGCCGCGGGCGCCGCGATCGATCCCGACGCGGTGGCCCTGCGCTGGGGCGTGGACGACACGATGACCTACCGTGAGGTCGACGAATACACGAATCGGCTGGCTCGCGTGCTCATCGCGGCCGGTGCGGCCCCGGAACACGCTGTGGCGCTGTCGATTCCGCGCTCGGCCGAATCGGTGCTCGCCACGATCGCGGTCGCCAAGTCGAGTGCGCCCTTCGTCCCGATCGATCCGACCTATCCGGACGACCGGATCGAGCACATGATCGACGACAGCGCGGTGGTCACCGGCCTGACGGTGACCCAGGCACGGAAATCGTTGTCCGACAAAGTCGACTGGCTCTGCCTCGACGACGAAGCCACCGTCGGCCGCGTCGCCGCGCAGCGGGCCACGCCGATCACCGACGCCGACCGGACCGCCTCGATCCACCCCGATCAGATCGCCTACGTCATCTACACCTCCGGCTCGACCGGATTGCCCAAGGGCGTGCTCGTGTCGCATCGCGGACTGGCGAATCTCGCCGCCGGTTCGGGTGCGGGTTTCGGTGTCGAGCCGGGTTCTGTTGTGGCGCACGCCGTTTCCCCGAGCTTCGATATCTCCGTGGAGGAGATCCTGGTGACGCTTGCGGCCGGGGCCACCCTCGCTGTCGTGCCGCCGTCGGCCTACGCGGGCGAGGACATGGCGCAGGTCTTGCGCGCGCACCGCGTGACCCATCTGAACGTGACCCCGACGGTCGTCGGCTCCCTCGATCCGGCGACCCTGCCCGACCTGTCCACCATCGTGGTCGGTGGCGACGCCTGTCCGCCCGAGCTCGTGTCGAAGTGGGCCGGGCGCAGGCTGCTCAACGGCTACGGCCCCACCGAGACCACGGTCACCGCAACGCTGAGCGAACCGCTGACTCCGGGCGGCCCGGTCACCATCGGTGGTCTCGCCCGTGGGGTGAGCGGGCTGGTGCTCGATCCGTGGTTGCGGCCGGTCGCACCGGGCACGGTGGGTGAGCTGTACCTGTCGGGCCCCGGGGTGGCGCGTGGTTACCACCGGCGCGGCGGTCTGACCGCGAGCCGCTTCGTCGCCGACCCGTACGCGCCGGGAGCGCGCATGTACCGCACGGGCGACCTGGTGCGCTGGACCGCCGACGACGGCCGGTTCACGCTGGAATACCAGGGCCGCAGCGACTTCCAGGTGAAGGTGCGCGGGTACCGGATCGAACTCGGCGAGATCGATGCCGCGCTGCAACGGCTGCCCGCCGTCGACTTCGCCATCACTCTCGGTGTCGAGACACCGTCCGGCGCGACCGCTCTCGCCTCCTACATCACCGTCGAGCCGGCTGCCGATATCCATCCCGAGGCGGTGAAAGCCGCTGTGGGCGAGACTCTTCCCGCGTACATGGTGCCCGCCTCGGTGATCGTGCTCGACCGGGTTCCACTCACTCCGCTCGGCAAGGTGGACCGCAAGGCCCTGCCCGCACCGGATTTCGGTGCCCGAACCGTGGCGAGCAGGGCGCCGTCCAACCCGCGCGAGGAAGCCCTCGCCGCCCTGTTCGCCGAGGTGCTCGGGGTGGACACAGTGGGGGTGGACGACAGCTTCTTCGCCCTCGGCGGTGACAGCATCGTGTCCATTCAGCTGGTCTCGCGGGCGAAGACGGCGGGGATCGCGTTCAGCGCGCGCGACGTGTTCGAACGCAAGACCGTGGCCGCGCTGGCCGCGATCGCGGGCGACGCCGAGGCCACCGTGGTGCACGAGTTGCCCGGCGGCGGTGTCGGCGCGGTGGAACTCACGCCCATCGTGCACGCCATGATCGAGCACGGTGAGCCGTGGGGTCGCTACGGTCAGGCCGTCCTGATCGGGCTGCCCGACGGCACCCGCCGCGAGACCCTCGCCGCGGCGCTCGGAGTGCTGCTCGATCATCACGATCTGCTGCGCAGCTCGCTGCGCGACACCGGGGAATGGGTTGTCGCCGAGCCCGGTTCGATCGACGCCGACAGTCTCGTCGAGGCGATGCGGTCGGATTCCGACGACGATGTCGACCGCGCGTTGCAGGACGCGGCCGACCTGCTCGATCCCACCGCAGGCGTCGTGGTGCGCTGCGTGCTGATCGAACGCACGGATGCCGCTCCGCTGTGCTGGCTCGTGCTGCACCACCTCGTCACCGACGGTGTGTCCTGGCGGATCCTGCTGCCCGACTTGGCGATCGCCGCCTTCGGTGGCACGCCCGCTCCGGTCGAGACTTCGTTCCGGCGGTGGGCGCACGGTCAGGCGGAACAGGCGGCGCTGCGTGCCGGCGAGCTGCCCGTCTGGCAGCGGATCGCGGCCACCCCCGACCCGGCGTTCGGCCGCGACACCTTCGATCCGACCCGCGATGTGGTCGCCACCATGGCGCAGCTGCGATCGACCGTCCCCACCGCGGTCGCGCATGCGGTGCTCACCGCCGTTCCCGAGCGATTCCATTGCGGCGCGGACGATGTACTGCTCGCCGCGCTCACCATGGCGGTGTGCCGCTGGCGCGCGCGCACGGGCACCCTGCTGACCCTGGAAGGTCACGGCCGCAGCGAATCCCTGCTGCCCGGTGCCGATATCGGCCGCACCGTCGGCTGGTTCACCACCGTCTACCCCGTCGCGATCGACCTGGCGGGCATCGACTTGGACGACGCGTTCGCAGGCGGCGACTCGGCGGGCTCGGTCGTCAAGGCGACCAAGGAGCAGTTGCGCGCCGTCCCCGATCGGGGCGTCAGCTACGGACTGTTGCGGTACCTGAACAGCGAGACGGCACCGGCCCTGGCGGACGCGCCGATGCCCCAGCTCAGCTTCAACTATCTGGGCCGGGCGGTCACCGGCGAGGACCCCTGGCTGCCGCGCCGCTTCGCCGCGACCAACGACGACCGCGCGCCCCTGGCCGCCGTTGTCGACGTCAACGCCGTGCTCACCGAGGCGGGGCTGGAGGTCACCTGGGCGTACGCGGGCAGGCTGCTCGGCGAAGCCGACGTGCGAGAGCTGAGCGAGCTGTGGTCACAGGCACTCGACGCACTGGCCGACCATGCGCGCACCGACAGGGCAGGTGGGCGCACACCCTCGGACTTCGCTCTCGTCACGGTCGATCAGTCCCAGATCGACAACTGGGAGTCGACCTATCCGAATCTCGCCGATGTGTGGCCGCTCTCGCCGCTGCAGTACGGGTTGCTGTTCCACGCGCTCTACGACTCCGACACCGCCGACGGCTACACCGTCCAGTCCCTGCTCACCCTGGCGGGCACCGTCGACAGCGCCCGCCTGCGCCGCGCGGCCCAGGCCGTGGTCGACCGGCACGAGAACCTGCGGGCGGCGTTCGTCGAAACCGCCGACGGACCACGCCAACTCGTCCTCGCCGATGCCGAGATCCAGTGGAACGAGATCGATCTCACCGATATCGCCGAGAAACAGCGGGAGCGCGAGCTCGACCGCGTTGTCGAACTGGACGCGCTCACCCGCTTCGACCTCACCCGTCCCCCGCTGCTGCGGTTCACCCTGATCACGACGGCGCCCGACACGTACCGCCTCGTGATGACCAATCACCACCTGGTACTCGACGGCTGGTCGACGCCCCTGCTGGTCCGTGAACTGCTCGCCCTCTACGTCACCGCGGGCGACACCGCACCGCTGCCGCCGCCTCGGTCCTACCGCGAATTCCTGTCCTGGCTCGCGGAGCAGGACGCCCAGGAATCGCTGGACGCGTGGACGCGGTCGCTGGCCGGGATCGACACCCCGACCCGTGCGGTCCCCACCCTGGCCGGGATCGAGTCGACCGAGACCGCGATGATCTCGCGCGACCTGCCACGCACCACCGTCGCCACTCTCGAATCCGCCGCCCGCGCCGCCGGTGCCACGGTGAACACCCTCGTGCAGGCGGGTTGGGCGCTGGTACTCACCATGCTCACCGGCCGCACCGATGTGGTGTTCGGCAGCACCGTGTCGGGTCGGCCGCCGGAGCTGCCCGGCGTCGAGGAGATGGTCGGGCTGTTCATCAACACGCTGCCCGTGCGGGTGACGCTCGACCCCGGCGAGCGGGTCACCGACCTGCTGGCCCGGGTCCAGGCCGAGCAGGCGCGGCTGATGGACCACCAGCATGTAGGGCTTGCGGCGATCCATCACGCTGTCGGGCTGGCCGAATTGTTCGACACACTCACCGTTTTCGAGTCCTATCCGATCGACCGGGCGGCGCTGTCACAGGCCCTCGACATCGCCGGGATGCGCGTACTGGACGTGGAGGGCACCGACGCCACGCCCTATCCACTGAACCTCATGGTGATTCCGCTGCGCGGCGAGGACGACGCGGGCGACACCTTGCGCATCACCGTCAAATTCATGGCCGATCAGCTCGAACACACTGCGGCACAGTCCCTTCTGGACCGGTTCGTCCGGCTCCTCGGTGAGCTCGCCGAGAATCCGGACATTCCGGTGGCCCGTCTGCAACATTGCGACGACGACGAAAGGGCCTCGCTGGCACCGGTATACGGTGCCCCTGCGCTGCCGATGCGCACCCTGCCCGACGTGCTGACGGCGGGCGCCCGCATCGACCCCACCGCGATCGCGGTCAGTTCGGGCGACCTGCGCATGACCTACGGCGAACTCGACGCCTGGTCGAACCGGTTCGCGCGGGTCCTGCTGGGCCGGGGCATCGGGCCCGAGGTGTTCGTCGTGCTCGCCCTGACCCGATCCCTGGAGTCGGTGGTGGCGGTGTGGGCGCTGGCCAAGACGGGCGCGGCGTTCGTGCCGCTGGACCCCAGCTACCCGGTGGAGCGGATCGAACACATGCTCGCCGATTCCAAGGCGCCGATCGGTGTCACCGTCACCGAGACCGGCGAGACCCTGCCCGGATCCATCGACTGGCTGCTGCTGGACGACCTGAACACTCTGCGCCGGGTCATGCTGGTGTCGGACGCGCCGATCACCGATGCCGAACGCGGCGGACCCCTCGACATCGACCACACCGCCTACCTGATCTACACCTCCGGATCGACCGGCAAACCGAAAGCGGTCCTGCTCAGCCATCGCGGCCTCGCCAATCTCGTTGCTGCCCAGCGCGAAACGCTCGCTCTCGATCCGTCGGCGAGTGCGTTGCAGGTGGCCTCCCCCAGCTTCGACGCGTCGGTCTTCGAAATGCTCACCGCACATGCGGCGGGTGGACGGCTCGTGGTGTCCCCACCGGAGGTGTACGGCGGCAGCGAGCTGGAGACGTTGCTGCGCACCGAACGCGTCACCCACGCGGTCATCACGCCGTCGGCTCTGGCCACGATGGAACCCACCGACCTCACCGACCTGCGGGTACTCGCGGTGGCGGGCGAGGCGGCCACCCCCGAGCTCATCGAGAAGTGGGCCGCGGGCAGGCGCATGGTGAACCTGTACGGGCCGACCGAGTTCAGTATCTGGGCGACCGGTCCCGCCGAACTCGTGGCCGGTGCGCCGGTCACCATCGGTGGGCCGATTCGCGGTGCGGCGGTGGTGGTGCTCGACAGCTGGTTGCGACCGGTCCCGGTCGGTATCGCCGGTGAGCTGTACCTGTCGGGTCCCGCGCTGGCCCGCGGTTACTTCAACCGCTTCGAGATGACCGCCGGTCGCTTCGTCGCCGATCCGTTCGGCGCGCCCGGCGAGCGCATGTACCGGACCGGCGACATGGTGCGCTGGGTGACCGACGCGGACGCCCAGCTCAGCTTGGAGTACCTGGGCCGCAGCGACTTCCAGGTGAAGATCCGCGGTCTGCGCATCGAGCTCGGTGAGATCGATGCGGTGCTCTCGCGCGACGAGGAGATCGACTACGCGGTCACCATCGGGCGCGAAGGACCGGCGGGCGCGACCGTGCTCGTGTCCTATGTGCTGCCGGTCCCCCATGTCGAACTCGACACCGAGCGGTTGCGGGCGCGGGTCGCGGCCGAACTGCCCGGTTACATGGTTCCCGCGTATGTCGTCGTGCTCGACGACATCCCGCTCACACCGGTGGGCAAGCTGGACCGCAAAGCCCTTCCGGTACCGGACTTCTCGGCGGCCCGGCAGGCGTATCTGGCACCGCGCACGCCCGTCGAACAATCCGTTGCCGAGGTCTTCGGCGAGGTGCTCGGCAGCGAGCGGGTGAGCGTCGACCAGTCGTTCTTCGAACTGGGCGGCAATTCGCTGAGCGCGACCAAAGTGGTGGCGCGGGTCAATGCGGCGCTCGGCTCGACCATCGCCCTGCGCGACCTGTTCGACGCGCCGACGGTGGCGCAACTGTCGGCCAGGGTGATACCCGCCGCGGAGGGCACTCCCGGACGGCCCGCCCTCGCGCCCCGGGTGCGCCCGGATCGTATCCCGCTGTCCCCCGCGCAGCAGCGCATGTGGGTGCTCAACCAGCTGGATCCCGCCTCCTCGGCCTACAACATCGCGATCGCGCTGCGCCTCACCGGAACCCTGGATGTCGAGGCCATGCGCGGGGCGCTGATCGACGTGATCGACCGGCAGGAAAGCCTGCGCACCCGCTATCCCGCCGACGCCGAGGGCCCACGTCAGGTCGTCGTCGGTATCGACACCGCCACGCCGGTGATGCCGCTGATCGAAACCGAAGACGGTGCCGCACTGCGTGCTCGGATCAACGAGCTGGCGGGCACCGGGTTCGACCTCACCCGCGAGGCACCCCTGCGCATCGGACTGTTCGCGGTTCGTCCCGCCGCCGTGAGCCGAGATCGGGACACCGAACCAGTCGACAGCGCGCTGTCGGGCTCGTCTCCGGCCATGCCACAGCGCCCTTCTGCGCACACGCAGCGCGCTGGAGCCGACCGTCCGCCTGCATCTGCCCGGCCCTCGGGTAGCGAATCCGCTGATGGTGTGACCGAGCACGTCCTGGTTCTCGTGGTGCACCACATCAGCGCCGACGGTGCGTCGATGGCGCCCTTGGCCGCCGATCTGGTCGCCGCGTATTCGGCGCGGGTCGCGGGCGAGGCACCGTCGCGGCCGCCGCTCGCAGCGCAGTACGCGGACTTCGCGCTGTGGCATCGCGAACTGCTCGGCACCCCCTCGGAGCCGGAATCTCTTGCCGCCCAGCAGGTTCAATACTGGCGTGAAACGCTCGCCGGCGCGCCGGACGCACTGGAACTTCCCTCGGACCGGCCACGACCCGCCGTGCAGACGATGCGCAGCGACGACGTGGACTTCGGCATCGACGAGCAAACGCACCGGGCACTGATCGACTTCGCCGCCGCCAATCAGGTGAGCGTCTTCATGGTGGTGCACGCGGCGCTGGCGGTCCTGCTGGCCCGGCTCGGCGGCACCGACGACGTCGTCATCGGCACCCCGATCGCCGGCCGGGGCGATGCGGCCCTCGACGACCTGGTCGGGATGTTCGTGAACACCCTCGCCCTGCGCACCGCGGTCGACCCCGGCACCGATGTCCGGCAGCTGCTCGCCGCCGTCCGCGCCACCGACCTCGACGCGTTCGCCCATGCCGACGTGCCGTTCGAACAACTCGTCCAAGCCCTCGACCCCACCCGTTCCACCGCGCATCACCCGCTGTTCCAGGTGTCGTTGTCGCTGCAGAACTTCGTCGAACCGGTCCTCGAGCTAGCCGGGCTGCGTTTCGAGGTCGAGGATTTCGACCGGCGCTCCTCGGCCTTCGACCTCACCCTCGACCTGCGCGAACGCTTCACCGATTCCGGTGCGGCAGGTATCGACGGCGTCCTCACCTACGCGACGGACCTGTTCGACCCGGCCACCGTCGTCTCGTTCGCCGACCGCTGGAAGCAGGTACTCACCACCGTCCTCACCGCCCCCGACACCCGGCTGTCCGACATCGACATCCTCGCGGAAGCCGAACGCGCCGAACTGGTTCCGGTGCGCGGGCCCGCCACCGCCGGAACAACCACCCTTGCCCAGTTGCTCACCACCACAGCGACCACCTACCCCGACCGTCCCGCCTTGGTCGCCGGCACCGCCGGCACGACGACCTACCGCGCCCTCGATGCCCGCTCGAACCAGCTGGCCCGGCTGCTCATCGCGGCGGGCGCGCGCACGGAAACCGTTGTCGCCCTGGGCCTTCCTCGTTGCCCCGAGCTGCACCTCGGCATCTGGGCCGCAGCGAAGGCAGGCGCGGCGTTCCTGCCGGTCGATCCGAAGCATCCAGCCGACCGCATCGAGCACATGCTCACCGATTCCGATGCGCGCGTCGGGATCACCCTCGCCGAATACCGACCCGCGCTGTCGGACGCCACCCGCTGGCTGATCCTCGACGACCCGGACTTCGCCGCGCGCCTGGACGCCGCCGACGACAGCGCGCTCGAAGACCTCCCGGCACTGATCAGGGTCGAGAACCCGGCCTGGATGATCTACACCTCCGGGTCGACCGGTATCCCGAAGGGCGTCACCGTCACCCACCGTGGCCTGGCCGATCTTGTCGCCGCCCAGCGCGCCGATCTGCGTTCGGACGTGCACGCCCGCGTCTTACAGGTCGCCTCACCGAGTTTCGACGCCTCGATCTTCGAGGCCCTGATGGCCTTCGGCTGTGGCGCCGCCGCCGTCATCGCTCCGCCGGACGTGTTCGGTGGGGCACCCCTGGCCGAACTCATCGCGGCCGAGGGGGTGACCCACATGGTGATCACCCCCTCGGCACTGTCGACCATCGATCCCGCCGAGGTGTCGAGTGTGCGGGTTCTCGCGGTGGCAGGCGAAGCGGTCGGTCCCGACCTGGTCGCGCGGTGGTGCGGTGGCACCGACGGGCGGACGATGGTCAACCTGTACGGCCCCACCGAATACACCATCTGGGCAACAGGTTCCGGGCCGCTGTCGGCGACGGAGCCGGTCACGATCGGCACTCCGGTGCGTGGTGCGGCAGCACTCGTGCTCGACGACCGGCTGAGCCCGGTACCGGTCGGCGTCGCGGGTGAGCTCTACCTCGCGGGCACCGCCTTGGCGCGTGGTTACCACGCCCGGCCGGGGCTCACGGCGGCCAGGTTCGTGGCCGACCCGTTCGGCGCCCCCGGTGACCTGCTCTATCGCACCGGCGATCTGGTGCGCTGGTCCCGTGGTGCGTCCGGGTTCGCCCTGGAATATCTGGGCCGCACCGATTTCCAGGTGAAGGTGCGTGGTCAGCGCATCGAGCTCGGCGAGATCGACGCGGTCCTCAGCGGCATCGATGGAGTGGAAGTGGCTGTGACACTTGGTGTTCCCGGGCCGACCGGAGCCACCGCGCTCGCCGCCTACCTGGTGCGCGTGCCCGGGGCCGAACTGGACATCGACCGCGTCCGCGCCTTGGCGGCCGACACCCTGCCCGCGTACATGGTGCCCGCAGCCTTCGTCGTCCTGGATGAGATCCCGGTGAACGCGGTCGGCAAACTGGATCGAAAGGCGCTGCCCGCACCGGTTTTCGTCACCGACGAGGCGCCCTATCGAGCACCGGAGACACCGACCGAGAAGGTGCTGGCCGAGGTGTACGCCGAGCTGCTCGGCCGCGATCAGGTGGGCATCGATGATTCCTTCTTCGCGCTCGGCGGCGACAGCATCCTCGCCATCCAGCTGGTGACCCAGGCCAAGCTGCGCGGTGTGCACTGCACGCCCCTGCAGGTGTTCGAACATCGCACCGTGGCCGCCCTCGGCGCCGCGATCGACGCCGCCGACACCGTCGAAGCGCTCGCCGAACTGCCCGGCGGTGGCACCGGAGACCTTCCGCTGACCCCGATCGTGCGGTACATGGTCGAACGCGGCGGGAACTTCGATCGCTTCGCCCAGACGGCAGTCCTCGAACTGCCCGTGGGCATCGACCGGGCCGCGCTCGTCGCCACGCTCACGGCCGTGATCGACCGGCACGACATGCTCCGATCGCGGCTGTGGGCGAGCGCGGACGGCTGGCGGCTGCGGGTCGCCGAGCCGGGGTCGGTGAACGTCGACGCCCTGGTGCATCGCACCGCGTTCGACTCCGCTGCCGACCCGGTCGACCTGCGGGAATTCGCGCAGACCGAACTCGACACCGCGATGAACCGGCTGCGACCGGCCGATGGTGTCGTGCTGCAATTCGTGTGGCTCGATCCCGTCGGTGACGCCGGTTCGCACACCCGGCCCGGTCGGCTGATCGTGGTGGCCCACCATCTCGCGATCGACAGCGTGTCATGGCGAATCCTGGTGCAGGACTTGATCGCCGCCTGGGCTCAGGTCGCCGCGGGCACCACACCGGTGCTCCCCGAGATCGGCACCTCGATGCGGCGCTGGTCGCACGCCCTCACCGAGCAGGCGAACTCCGAACGGCGCGAATCCGAGCTCGGCTACTGGCAGCAGGTGGTGAACGGTCCCGACCCGCTGCTCGGCACGCGGCACCTCGATCCGGCGATCGATCAGGCACACACGGTGCGCCGTTTCGGCATCGAGGTCGACGAGGACACCACTGCGGCGCTGCTCACCACCCTGCCCCGGCTGTTCCTGGGGACGGTCACCGACGCGCTGCTGGCCACCCTCGCCCTGGCCCTGGTCCGATGGCGGCTGCGCCGCGGCGTCAGCGAGCGTTCGGCGCTGCTGCGGCTGGAAGGCCACGGCAGGCAGGAGGAGATCGTGCCGGGCGCCGACCTGTCACGAACCATCGGCTGGTTCACCACCCTGTACCCGGTCCGGCTCGATCTCGACGGCGTCGATGTCGACGAGGCGTTCACGGGCGGGACCGCGATGGGTGCGGCCATCCGGGCGGTGAAGCACGACCTGCTGTCGGTGCCGGACAAGGGCATCGGCTTCGGGATGTTGCGCTACCTGAATCCCACGACCGCACAACAGCTTCCGGCTCGGCTACCCGGCCAGATCTGCCTGAACTACCTCGGCAGGCACACCTCCGTGGAGACCCCCGTCGGGCTCGAAGGGCTCGGCTGGCTGCCCACCGACGCGCTCGGCGACCTGGCCGCACCCGAGCACCAGGATGTGCCGATCATGTCGGCCGTCGACATCAACGCGATGGTCACGGGCGAACGTCTGCACGCCGAATTCGGCTACGCCGCAGAGCTACTGGCCGAGGAAGACGTCACCGAGCTCGCCGCCCTGTGGGCTGACGCGATGCGCGCGGCAGCCCGCTTCGCCGAAACACCGGCCGCCCGAACCGCTTCGGCCGACGAAGCCGCCGCGATGACAGCCCGCACCGCCCCGGTCAAGGCAGGACCGGCGGGCCTCGGTCTCGACGTCCTGCTGCCGATCCGGCCTGGCGGCGACCGCCCCGCCCTGTTCTGCGTCCACTCCTCCTCCGGAATGTCCTGGAGCTACCTGGGATTGGCCGAGCAGCTACGCCCGGGACGACCGATCTACGGCCTTCAAGCGCCCGATCTCAGCGGCCGGGAACCGTCGGCTCGGTCCATCGAGGAATTCGCCCACCGCTACGTGCGCGAGATCCGCGCCGTCCATCCGACCGGCCCGTATCACCTGCTCGGCTGGTCCTTCGGCGGCCTGATCGCCCACGCCATGGCGGTCGAATTGGCAGCGGCGGGTGAGCGAGTCGGGGTGGTCGCGCTCCTGGACACCGACACCGCCGACATCGACGGTGACACCATCGAACGCCTCTCGCCCGGTGCGTTCGTCAACACCTTCGGGGCGATCTTCGGCATCGACGACGTCCCCGCCACCTCGACGGCCGAGGAGGCGGCGGACCTCATCACCGCCCGGCTCGGCGGCGTCGAACTCATCGATGCCGCGACCATCGAGCGGATGGCGGGCTCCTACAACGCCTCCGCGGGGACCAGGACCGGCTACCGGCGCCCCGTCTACCAGGGCGATGTCCTGTACTTCAGCGCCACCGTCGACCCCGCCGAATGGATGGGACCCGACGGCTGGCGGCCCTACGTGCTCGGCGACATCGTCAATCACGACGTCGACGTGTCCCACGACGATCTGACCAACCCCTACGCACTGTCGGTGATCTCGCCGGTGCTCGACGACCACATGGAAGCAGGAGACCGGATATGAGTGTCGAACACACTGTCGTACACAGCCCTGCGCGCACCGCCACCGGTGGCGTCGTCGTCGAGGGGATCGAGAAATCCTTCGGGGAGGTGCGCGCCCTGCGCGGCATCGACTTCGAGGCCGCGCCCGGCGAGGTGCTCGGCATCCTCGGCCCCAACGGCGCGGGCAAGACGACCATGGTGAACGTCCTGTCCACCCTCGTCATGCCCGACCGTGGCCGGGCGACGGTCGCCGGCCACGATGTCGTCGCCGACCCGGCCGCGGTGCGCAAACGGATCATGCTCACCGGTCAGTACGCCGCGCTCGACGACATGCTCAGCGGCTACGAGAACCTGGTGATGTTCGGCAGGCTGATGGGTCTGCGCAAAACGGACGCCCGCGCCCGGGCCAGTGAGCTCATCGCCGAATTCGACCTCGACCAGGCCGCCGATCGACGCGTCGGCACCTACTCCGGCGGTATGCGGCGCCGCATCGATATCGCCTGCGGCCTGGTGGTTCGGCCCGACGTGGCGTTCCTCGACGAGCCGACCACCGGTCTCGACCCGCGCAGCAGGCAGGGCGTCTGGGATCTGGTGCGCAGCTTCAAGAGCGCGGGCATCACCACCCTGCTCACCACCCAGTACCTGGAGGAGGCCGACGCCCTCAGCGACCGGATCATCGTGATCGACCACGGTGTGGTGATCGCCTCGGGCACCGCCGACGAGCTCAAGCACCGCACCGGCGGCAGCTACTGCGAGATCGTGCCGCTGGATCTGCAGGAGCTGCCCGCGATCGTGGCAGCGCTCGGCACATTGCTGCCCGCCGAGCACCTGGCGGCCCTCACCCCGGAATCGGACCGCATCACCATCCCCGCCCCCGACGGTGCGAAAACGCTCGCCGAAGCCCTGCGGCGGCTCGACAACGCCGGGCTCGAACTCGTCGACATCGCCCTGCGACGGCCCTCGCTCGACGACGTGTTCCTCCAGCTCACCGGTCACCTCGCCTCGACCGAATCCGCACCGCAGGCCATCTCATGACCGCCGCCACCTGGCAGACGCACTGGCGCGCCGCCCCGAACACGCTGCAGCAGTGGTGGGTACTGACCACCCGGCTGATCGTGCCGTCGGTCAAATCCGGTGAGGTGCTGGCCTCGCTGCTGGCACCGGCGGCCTTCACCGCCAGCTTCTACATTCCGTTGAAGACGGTGATGTCGTTCTCCGGCAACGGTTTCAGTAGTTACGCCCAGTACATGATGCCGCTGGTCATCTTGCAGGCGGCGGCGTTCACGGCCATCTCGGCCGCGTTCCGATCGGCCACCGATTCCGTCGCCGGGATCGACCGGCGGTTCGCCTCGATGCCACTGCGGCCGCTGGTTCCGGTGGCGGCACGGATGTCGGGCAACCTGTTCCGGCTGCTGCTGGCGCTGGCGGCGGCGATCGCGTCCGGTTACGTGATCGGGTTCCGGTTCCGGCTCGATGCCGCGCACACCCTCGGGTTCCTGGCGCTCTCCCTGCTCATCGGCATCGCGTTCACCCTGGGTGCCGACGTGATCGGCACGCTGTCCAAAAGCCCGGAGACCACCTCGCAGGCGCTGATGCTGCCGCCGTTGATCTTCGGCATGCTCTCGACGGGCCTGGCACCGGCGGACCAGTTCCCCACCTGGGTCCAGTGGTTCGTGCGCAACCAGCCCGTCTCGCAGTTCGCGACCGGATTACGCGCGCTCGCCGGTGACACCAAGGCCGACACCGGTGCGGTGAGCTGGTCGCTGATGGGCCCGTCGCTGCTGTGGCTGGCCGCGATCCTGCTGATCTGCACCCCGGCGGCGATCCGGCTGAGTTCGAGGAGGGCGTGATGACAACGCAGTCGGAAACCTCACCGGTGGCACTGGTCCGGCAGACGACGATCCAGACCCAGCGCCTGCTACTGCGCTGGGCCCGCAATCCGATCACCGTGCTCGAGGCGTTGTTCATCCCGTGTCTGCTGCTCGTGATGCTCGACATCGTGGTCGGCGGCCAGATCGAGCGGTTCACCGGGGAGAACGCGCTGTCCAGCTCGGTCCCGATGGTCGCGATCGTCGGCGCCCTTTCCGGTGCCGTGGCGAGCGGAGTACTGCTCGGCCGCGAACGCGACGCCGGACTGCTCGCCCGCTTCTGGGTGCTGCCCGTGCACCGGGCCTCCGGCCTGGCCTCCCGCATCCTCGCCGAGGGATGCCGCATCCTGCTCGGTACCGTCACCGTCGTGATCGTCGGGGTGCTGCTCGGCTTCCGATTCCAGCAGGGACCGCTGGCGGCGCTCGTCTTCCTGCTGGTCCCGGTGGTTTTCGGGCTGGCCTTCGCCACCATCGTCACCGCCGTGGCCGTCTACACGGCGAAGTCTTCGCTGGTGGAGGGGATCACCATCCTCACCTCGCTGATGATGTTCTTCAGCACCGGATTCGTGCCGCTCGTCGCTTTCCCCACCTGGATCCAGCCGCTCGTCCGCAATCAGCCGATGTCGGTCGCCGTCGATGCAATGCGCGGCCTCGCCGACCACGGGCCCGTCGCCCGCCCACTACTGCTCACCCTCGTCTGGTCGGCCGGTGCGATCCTGCTGTTCGCCGTCCCCGCCGCCATCGGCTTCAGACGGGCCAGCCGCCGCTGAGGTACCCGGACGCTCCTCCGCATGACGGGCCGGTCGATGGCGATGACTTTTCACGCTCCGGCGCGTCTTCATTGCAGACGGTGTGCTCGCCTGCGACCGTCTGCGAAGGTCCCTTCAGCCGAGGAGTCAGCATGCAGTTCACCCCGCAACCCGGCGATCCCACCTGGATCGACCTCTACACCTCCGATCTCGACCGCGCCATCGCCTTCTACGGCGAACTGTTCGGCTGGACCGCCGAACGCGGCGGGCCGGAGTTCGGCGGGTACACCACGTTCAGCAAGAACGGCGTCGCCGTCGCCGGCGCCATGAGCCGGATCGAGGACGAGGGCGATCCGTACCCCGACCGCTGGACCGTCTACCTGCACTCCGACGACGCGGCCGCCACCGAACAGAAGGCCGCCGAAGCGGGTGGCAACGTATTCGTGAAGGCGATGGAGATCCCCGGTATCGGCACGATGGCCGTGCTGGCCGATGTGGGCGGCGTGGGTGTCGGCGTGTGGCAGCCGGGACCGTTCCCCGGTTTCGGCGAGATCGGCCGGGTCGCCGACGGAGTCTGGCAGGACGCGGCAGGCCTGCCGTCCTGGTTCGAACTCATGACACGCTCCTACCCCCAGTCGCTCGACTTCTACCGCGAGGTGTTCGGCTGGCACGACACCTTCACCGTCGCCGACACCGACGAATTCCGCTACACCACCCTGCACGCCACCTCCCCCATGCTGGGCGGGGTGATGGACGGGCAAGGCCATCTGCCCGAAGGAGTACCCGGCGCGTGGGCGGTGTATTTCGGCAGCGACGACACCGACAAGACGGCCGAGCTCGCCGTGTCCCTCGGCGCGAAGCTGGTCTTCGAGCCGATGACCACGCCCTACGGCAGGACCGTCGGTCTCACCGATCCCACCGGCGCCCACTTCAGCATCGGCAGCACCGCCCGCTGACCGAGGCGGTGACGTTTCCGCGTCGCCACCCCCGGCGCTAGTCTCGACGCCACGCCCGAGCGGGCGATAGCGAACGAGTTCTTGTGTGGGGGAAGATGTCCGAGGATCAGCCGACCGAACGCGCACGGGCACTGCGGTCGATACCGATACTCGCCGGTCTGATCGGTGCCGTACTCCTCGCCGGAGGTGTGGTGCTGGCGCTCTACAGCCAGTTCGTCGCGGCGCCGATTCCGGTGCCGTTCAACGGCGACTTCAGCGAGACCGCCGATTTCCCGTTCCGTCTGATCCGGGGAACCCTCGTCGTCGCGGGCGCCGCGGCGCTGACCGGTGCGGTGGTGTTCGCTCTCGGGCGTCGCGGTGACGAGCGTGCCGCGAGTGTCGGTGCGGGCGGGGTACTGGCGATACTCTTCATCCTCGGTGGGGGCCTGTGGTTCGCGGTGGCGGCGGACATCCCGTCGACCTATCAGCGGTTGACCTCGGACTTCGTCGTGACACCCCGGGCATCGTCAGCGATCGCATCGCTCGCCCTCGCCATCTCGGGCGCATTGCTGATCTTCGTGTTCGTGGTGAAGCCGACCGGCCCGGTGCCGCGTTGGTGGGCGCTGGTGGCGGCGCTCGTCGTCGGCGTGATCCCGGTGCTCGGCGCCGCGGGCGGCGCGGTCCGCTTCGGGGACGACAGCGTCGCCGGCGATCACGTCACCGCCGCAGCGGCACCGGAGGCTGCCGCGCCCGCGGTGCTCGGGTCCGAGAAGTTCCGGCTCCAGATCCCGGCCGATCCCGATCTGGGTCACCGAATCCTCGTCACGCGAAGTGGTTTCGTCGTCGCGACGCCTGCGGGCCTCACGCAGTACGACGGTGCGACGGGAACCGAACGGTGGCACTACCGGCGCAGCGATATCAGCACCGACAGCGTGTGGCACGCGTACGACCAGACGATCTACCTGCGCGCCGAGGACGTCGTGCTGACCAACTGGGCGAACATCGGCTGGCTGGCATTCGACGCCGCCACCGGCGAACTGCTCTGGACCGGAGGGGATTTCGCTCGCGATTCTCGTTCCGTGGCCGAGGGACACTTGCTGGCCACAGCCTCCGACTCGCTCGGGCGGGTGACCCGCTACGACGCCAGGACCGGGCGTGAAATGTGGCGCATCGCAGGCGAATCGGACGCCTGCACCGCCAGGCCGCCGCATGTCGCCACCACTACGACAGCGATCTACCGTGTGGTGATGTGTGACGCAGGAGGGGATGCGACGGTGGTCGTCACCGCGTTCGATCCGATGTCCGGAGAGGTTCGCGACAAGCGCAGCTTCCCCACTCCAGGGGCAAAGCAAGATTCCGATATCGACGTCCGCGTTTTCGACAGCGGCGTCGTCTGGGTGAAGCGCTGGCGGGAGGGGGCGGACACCGAAATCTTCGTGCGACCGGACCAGCCGCTGACTTCGAGCGTCGTCGTGTCGACGCGCGATGACAGCGACGTGGACGTAGCGGACAGCACCGCAGCCCTGGTCAGCTACAACCCGGACCGGCAAGGACAGCGCGAGCTCTGGGCAGTGCAGTCGACAGCCGACGCCGCCATGTCGACCGAACTCGAGATGTCCACGCCCCAGGACCGGCGGGTGCTTCACGACAAGCGCTCGGCGCTGCTCACCGACCAGATCGTCATGCTGAACTGGGACGACGGATACAAGCTGCGGACCTGGGACCGGTCGACCGGCCGCGAGAGCCGAGCCGTACTCGTGGCCGCCGGTCCATACGCGGACCCGTGGGTCGCCACCACCTCAGGATCCTTGCTGGTGATCTCGACCGACCGCCAGAGTAACGACTCCGAGGTCATCGGCTTCGGCTGATCGCGAACTGCCACCGAGCCGCGCGGCATTCGACCGGTCCATCAGCAGGTGCGATAGGTGGTCGCACGTCTGCGGACGATCAGTTCCGCAACGACCCTCGGCCCCCGGCAGGCCCGCCGACCCAACCCAGTACCCTCGTGCGCATGCCGGTGAGCGCCCGAGAACGCACCCGATTCCGTCGCACCGCCACGCAGGGTCGTCGTGACCGCTCGCGGGGCGCGCTCGTCGTCGCCGCGTTGCTGTGCGTCGCCGTGGTGAGCGCGGGTTGCGCGGACAAGCACGACGACGCGAGCACGATCATCCGCACCACGACCAATATCGCCGGTGCCGGTGTGGTCGGCGCCGACCGCGATACGGCGACCGCATGCCCGACGCCGAGCGCACCCGACGTGGGGTCGGGTACCCGCTCGGTCACGCATTCGGCCGGGGTCACGGAGGTGCCTGCCGACCCGCAGCGCATCGTCGTGCTCACCAGTTCCGCTCTCGACGCGGCGTGTGCGCTCGGTCTGTGGGAGCGGGTCGCGGGCGCGGTGACGCTCGACGGTGAACGTCCGCAACCGATGTACCTCGGGTACGGCGTGCTGAAGGTGCCGAGTGTCGGCCCGATCGGCGCGCCCGACCCGGCGCGCATCGCGGAGCTGAAGCCCGACCTCATCCTCGGCGATGTCCCCCCTGCCGCAGGCGGTTACGAGGCGCTGCGAGCGATCGCCCCGACCGTGCTGGTCGGCAGCGGCGGCAGCTGGCAGTCCGATTTCGTCGCCTATGCCGCCGGTATGGGCCGCACCGCCGCCGCCGACAGTGCCCTGCAGTCCTATCTCACCGAGGCCGAGGACGTCGGCACCGCGCTGCACGCGAACCAGTCCCAGGCCTCGGTGCTGCGTTTCACCGCCGACACGATCCAGGTGCAGGGATCGGAAACCTTTGCCGCCCAGGTCCTTTCGGATGCCGGTGTACAGCGTCCGCAGGCGCAGCGCGGCACCTCGTTCGACATCACCCCCGACGACTTCTCGACCAAGGCCGAGGGCGACATCATCTACGTGATGTTCGACGGCCCCGACGGCGAGGAGCACGGCAAGAAGGTGCTGCGCTCGAAGGAATTCGAGAATCTGGGCGCCGCGACGGATCGCCGGGTCTTCGCTGTGGACGACAAGATCTGGCACACCACCGGCCTCACCGCCGCGCGCGCCGTGCTCACAGATCTGCGCAACAGCCTCAACGGCTACGTCACCGACTGATCGGCGCACAGCAAACGTCCACCGAGTTTCCAGGGTGGTGGTCGTCCGCCTCGCCGGAGGTCATTCCGGCGCGTCGGCGCGCACGCCGCGGCGCAGCTTCAGTTTGTTGAACACACCGATGGCGACGACGCCTGCCAGCAGCACGTACAGCGTGATCGTGATCGGGGTGCTCACCAGCGTCAGGGGGTCGTTGCCCGAGTTGTTCATCGCGGCCCGCAACGAGGTCTCAGCCAGCGGACCAAGGATCACCGCGATGAGCACCGGGGCGATCGGCACGTCGTAGCGGCGCATAGCGAAACCGATCGCGCCGAGCACCAGCATGAACACCACGTCGACGATCGATGCCGCCGCGGCGTACACACCGAAACACGCGAACACGGCGATCCCCGCGTACAGGTATTCGCGCGGGATCTTCAGCAGATTCGCCCAGAGCCGGGCGAAGGGCATGTTCAGGATCAGCAGCACGATCATGCCGATGAACAGGCTCGCCATCAGCGCCCACACCAGGTCGCCGTTGCGGCTGAAAAGCAGTGGGCCCGGCTGCATTCCGTACTGCTGGAACGCGGCGAGCAGCATCGCCGCCGTCGCCGAGGTCGGCAGGCCGAGCGCGAGCAGCGCGCCCATCGCGGTGCCCGCGGTGGCGTTGCCCGCCGCTTCCGGTGCGGCCACACCGCGGATCGCGCCCGTGCCGAACTTCGGCTTGCGGCTGCGGCGATCCAATCGTTGCTCGGCACCGTAGGCGAGGAAGGTCGGCACCTCCGCGCCGCCTGCGGGAATCACACCGAACGGCACACCGAAGGCCGTGCCACGGGCCATGGCGGGCACCATTTCCCGGAACTCCGAGCGCGTCAGGTAGGGCCGTCCCTGCGGGGCGATGAGCGTGCGGTCGTCGGGTCGCCCGATCCGGGACGCGACGTACAGGACTTCGCCGATGGCGAGCATGGACACCGTGATCACCACGACGCTCACCCCGTCGAACAGTTCCACACTGCCGAAGGTGAACCGCTGCGCACCGCTCACCTGATCGGTGCCGATCACAGACAGCGCCAAGCCGATGAGCAGTGCGGCAATGCCTTTGAGCACCGAATCCGACACCACAACCGAGATCGCGACGAACGCGAAGACCGCCAGCGCGAAATACTCTCCCGGACCGAACCTGGTCGCCAGATCCGCCAGGTGCGGTGCGAAGAACACCACGAGCACGGTCGCGATCAGCCCGCCGAAGAACGCTCCGACCGCCGCGGCCGCCAAGGCCTGTGGGGCGCGGCCGTTGAGCGCCATCCGGTGGCCCTCGATGGACGTCGCTATCGCGGTGGAGTTGCCGGGTGTGTTCATCAGGATGCCGGAGATCGAATCACCGAACAGACCACCGAAGTAGATGGCGGCCATCATCACCAGCGCGGCCAGCGGGTCGAGCGTGAACGTCACCGGCAGCAACAGCGCCACCGCCATCGCCGAACCGAGCCCGGGCAGCACGCCGACAGCGGTGCCGATCACGCAGCCGAGCACCACGTAGAGCAGGTTCACCGGGGTCAGGACGCTGCCGAAACCCTCCAACAGGTTCGCGATCTCGTTCATCTAGAACAGTCCCATCACGCCGGGCGGCAAGCTGATACCGAGCAGACCGCCGAAAACCAACTGGATGGTCGAGGACAGGGCAAGGCCGACAAGGATATTGAGCCCGTACCGCCTGCTACCGAGGCCGATGGTGACACCCCAGAACGTCACCGCGCCCGCGATGATCCACCCGGCCGGGAGGAGCAGCACTGCGAACATGACCAGTGATGCGAAGGTGATCCCGGTGCCACGCCAATTGCTGGACAGGCCGATGATCGGGCGGCCGTTCTCGTCGAGCGGGACCTCCGGCCTGCGGATCACGCTCACCGCCAACAGCACCGCGAAGACCAGGCACAGCACCGCGGCAAGCAGCGGCACCGTTTTCGGGCCGAACAGTTCGCTCTCGTCCGCCACCTCCATGTCGGCGATGCCGGCGAACAGGAACGCCGCCAGCGCGACGAGCAGCAGCGGCATGATGAGCGCGCTCCAGCCGGGCCGCCACCACGAGCGTGACACCGACGCCGGTTCGGGTTCGGTGGTACTCACGACAGCCCCAGGTCTTCGACGATCTCGGTGATCCGCGTCTGTTCCTCGGCGAGGAACTGGCGGAACGGTTCGCCTGCCAGGAACGTCTCCTGCCACCGGTTGCGGGCGACGGCGTCGCGCCAGCTCTCGGTGCGGGTCATCTCGGTGACGATGTCGATCAGCTCCTTCTGCTCCTGCTCGCTCAACCCCGGTGGGGCCACGAACCCGCGCCAGTTCACGAGATCCACCTGCGGGTATCCGGCCTCGGCCATGGTCGGGGTCGCCTCGAGTCCGGGCAGCCGGCCGGGCGCGACCACGGCCAGCGGTCGCAACCTGCCGTCCTCGATCAGGTCGCGGAAGTCGTTGAAACCGCTGATCCCGATGCCAGGGGTGCCCGGGGCGGTCGAGAGCAGATTGATCGTCAGCTCGCCGCCGCCGGCGTACGCGGCGTAACGCACCTGAGCGGCGGGGATGCCCGCGGCCTCGGCCAGCTGGGCGGCGAGCATGTGGTCGATCCCGCCGGCCGATCCGCCGCCGACCGGTGTGGTGGCGGGGTTGGCTCGCCAGTCGCGGATCAGGTCGTCGAGGGTGCGATAGGGCGAGTCGGCGGGGACGACGATCACTTCGAAGTCCTCGGCGAGCCGGGCGATCGGCGTCATATCGGCGAGTTCCACGGGCGAGCCGTTGCGTGCGATGCCACCCATCATCACGGTGCCCGTGACCATGATCGTCGTCGCCACCCCGGTCTGCGTGGACAACTGACCGAGCCCGATCGTGCCGCCCGCGCCTGGCACGTTCACCACCTGCACGTTGTTGACGATCCCGTCGCCGCGCAGCGCCTGCTGCGCTTCGCGGGCCACCAGGTCCCAGCCACCGCCCGCGGCGGCGGGCGCGATGACCGTCAGCTTGGCCCGCGCATCGGCACCGTGCCCTGACCGGTTGGCATCCATCCCCGCCGCGACCACCAGGACCACGACTCCGAGGACACCGAGGAGCCAGCGAACTGAGCGGGGAACACGGTTCATCGGGGTCCTCTCACCAAACGTCTGCCGAAAGTTTGCCCGAGTCGGGTCGCCGCTGTGCACAGAACGCGCAACAATTCGCCGACGGATCCGGCCGCGCGCCCCCACGGTTACCCTCGTGCTCATGCCCGTGCAGCGCGACAGTTCCGTCATCCATTTCACCGACACCGGCAGCGGCGAGCCGATCGTGCTGTCGCACGGATTCCTCATGGACGCAACGATGTTCGACCGCACCACCGCGCGACTCACCGCCGCGGGACTGCGGGTGATCGCCGTCGACGCGCGCGGTTTCGGCGAGACCGTCAGCGACCCCGACGAACCGTTCACCTACTGGGACCTGGCCGACGACATCGCCTCGGTACTCGACCATCTGGGCATCACGGACCCCGTCATCCTCGGCGGCATGAGCCAGGGCGGCTACACGGCCCTGCGTTTCGCCCTGCGCTACCCCGACCGCACCAGGGCCCTGGTCCTCGCCTCGACCACAGCCCGCGCCAACACAGTCGAGGAATCCGCCCAGTACCGCGCCATGGCCACCCCCTGGACCGACCCCGGCGTCCCCCTCGAACCCCAGGCCCGCGCCCTCGCACCCCTGCTCATCGGCGGCACCGACGCCGACCAGGAACACTGGATCCGCCGCTGGCTCACCGACCCCGACCGCCCCCGCACCACAGCGGCCTGGACAAACCTCGCCACCCGCGACGAAATCACCCCCCGCCTCCCCGAAATCCCCTGCCCCGCCCTGGTCCTCCGCGGCCACGCCGACCAAGCAGGCGGCACCGCCGACGACGCCTCGACCCTCACCACCACCCTCCCCGGCACCCACGGCCTCTCCACCGTCATAGCCGGCCCCACCGCAGGCCACGCAGTCTGGTGGACCCACCCCCACCCCGTATCCACCGCCATCACAACGTTCGTAGACCAGATCCGCCGCTCCGAACAGGCTTCCTACCGATAGCGCAATCCGGCCTGCCCTGGGAAAACCGCTGGTAGCGGGGCCATTGCTACCATGGCACGCGTTGATCCATGACCCGTGAGTGTCAAGGAGAGATCTATGTCGAAGCGTGAGGTTCCGCCCGAATCCGACAATGCCGCCGATGTCGATATGCCGTGGGCGCCGCGGGATCATGAGTGGACCGGGCATCGGGCCGAGCATGATGCCCTGGAGTGGGCGAAGGGTGATCCGAAGAAGCTCGCCAGTATCTATCTGTATCGCGATCCGGCGGGGGATCCGGCGCTCGAGAAGGATTACAAGTTTCCGGTTGCCGACATCATCGACGGCAAGCCGACCAGGGTGTTCCGGGCGGTGGCGAATGCGGCGGCGCGGCTGGATCAGGCCGATATCTCCGGCGCCGACCGCGACAAGGTGAAGCAGCGCATCAGCGAGCTCTACCGGGACGCGGCCGACGCCTTCGACGATCCGGAACTGCGGGCACCGTGGGATCGGTAAACTAGAACTCCCAGTCCTCGTCTTCGGTGTTGACGGCCTTGCCGATCACGTAGCTGGAACCCGAACCGGAGAAGAAGTCGTGGTTCTCGTCGGCGTTGGGCGACAGCGCCGACAGGATAGCCGGGTTCACCTCGCACTCGTCCTTGGGGAACAGGCCCTCGTAGCCGAGGTTCATCAGCGCTTTGTTGGCGTTGTAGCGCAGGAACTTCTTGACGTCCTCGGTGAGGCCGACCTCGTCGTAGAGGTCCTGGGTGTAATCGACCTCGTTGTCGTAGAGCTCGAAGAGCAGCTCGAAGGTGTAGTTCTTGAGCTCGTCGCGCTCGGCCTGCGAGACCAGCTCGAGGCCCTTCTGGTACTTGTAGCCGATGTAGTACCCGTGCACCGCCTCGTCGCGGATGATCAGGCGGATCATGTCGGCGGTGTTGGTGAGCTTGGCCCGCGAGGACCAGTGCATCGGCAGGTAGAAGCCGGAGTAGAACAGGAAGCTCTCCAGCAGGGTGGAGGCGACCTTGCGCTTGAGCGGGTCGTCACCGTTGTAGTACGACAGGACGATCTCGGCCTTGCGCTGCAGGTTGCGGTTCTCCTCCGACCAGCGGAACGCCTCGTCGATCTCCTTGGTGGAGCACAGGGTGGAGAAGATGGAGCTGTAGCTCTTGGCGTGCACCGACTCCATGAACGCGATGTTGGTGTACACCGCTTCCTCGTGCGGGGTGAGCGCGTCAGGGATCAGCGAGACCGCGCCGACGGTGCCCTGGATGGTGTCGAGCAGCGTCAGGCCGGTGAAGACCCGCATGGTGAGCTGCTTCTCCTCGGTGGTCAGCGTGTTCCAGGAAGGGATGTCGTTGGACACCGGCACCTTCTCCGGCAGCCAGAAGTTGCCGGTGAGCCGGTCCCAGACCTCGGCATCCTTCTCATCGGGTACCCGATTCCAGTTGATGGCCGACACCCGATCGATGAGCTTCATTCCGCCTCCACACCTTTCCGCCAGACCTGTGACCCGCACCCGCCGCCGTGTGCGAGGCCGTTCCCCACGAACACTACTCGTAGTGGGTGACAACCTCGCGGAGCACAACAGCTTGTGTTGCGATGCGGGCGATCCGACCTCACCAGCCGACCATCCGCACCACACACGCGGCCCCCATTGTGCGTCACGCACCCGCGCGGACCACCATCGCATCGCCAGCGTTTTCCTCACACGCGCCGACCACCCCGCCCCGTCGGTGAGCACGACCACCCGCCGCCCGATCCGGAACCGCCCCGTCGACCCACGATCACCGTGCGGGAAGATCGTCGGGAGAGAGTGAACCGATCCGAAGGGACATCGACTGTGCGACGGATGTTTCTGTTGACCCTCGCCGCGATGACCTCGGTCGCGTGCGGTCCCGGCCCCGCACCGGATGCGATGCCCAGCGACGGATTCTGGTCCAGGGCAGCGGTTTCCGATGAGGAGAAGGTGACCGTCCTGCGCAAGGTGCGCGCGATCGACGTGTGCGCCCTGCTGCCGCGCGCCTGGCTCGAGCCGTTCGGAACGGTGAGCACGGTCGAGGACGTGCGCCCTGATCAGTGCCGCGCCGCCATCGCCGTCGACGGTCATCTGACCGGCATCGACGCGACCTGGAGTACGGGGGTGATGTTCTCCGGCGAGCCCGCGATGGACGGCCCGGTGCGCGAGGAGTCGATGGGCGATGTGCGCGTGTTGTTCGACGACGAGCCCGCCACGTCGTCGGATCCGCAGTCGCGGGCGGCGTGTCAGGCGTGGGCGCTGTTCGTGTCGGGCGCCGATCTGTCGCTGAGCGTCCGCGCGCCAGGCGATGCCTGCGCAACCGCGGCGGACCTGTTGCGGATCGCGCTGGTCGAGTTCCGCAAGGAACCGCCGCACGGCACCTCACCCGATTCGGACCGCACGGTGGTGACCGGAGCCGACCCGTGCGCGGTCGCGCCTTTGCTCGGGTATCTCGTTCCGGTCGCCGACCAGCGGCTCACCACCTGCAAACTCACCGTCGACGGCCATGAGGCGATCGTGACCTACGACTACGGTTCCGAACGGTCCGTCACCGACGACACCCCTGTCTTCACGGTCGGGAACCGTCAGGTGTTCCGGTTCGAACCGGAAACCGCGTCCTCGTCCATCACCTCCCTTTCCACCGTCGTCGGCCCGGCGCTGACTCCGGGCCCGACCGACGCGCTGCTCGGACCGCGTGTGCCGAAGGTGTCGGTCACCGCCGACTCGTCGGTCGCCGAGAAGGTGATGCGCGAGGCGCTGCCGCTGCTGCCGTGACGCGCACGGATCAGCGACCGCCGAACAGCGCCACGGTGTCGGTATCGGCGAACCGCGGCGCTTCCGCTTCGGCGACCATGAGCGCCGCGACACCCGCACGGGGCGCGGTCGGCGGCAGCATACGCGGGCGGTACTCGTCGGCCCGGATGAGCCGCCCGCTGCCGTCGTAGGGTTTGCCGGTGAGCGGCCCGGCGTGGACGGTGGTTCCGCCTGCATTCCGAATAGCTTGACCCGCAATGTTTTTGGCTTCCCATTCATGGCGGAGCAACCGCTTCAGCAACGCACCGCTGACGGTGCCGAGCGCCCCTTCGGTAGCACCCATGCCGAGCGAGGTGAGCCAGACGACCCGTGGCGCGGCCGCGGCGATCTGCAATGCGCCGTCGATCAGGATCGCCGGATCCTGCTTTTTGGTGACGCCGAGTCCGCTGAGGATGGCGTCGGCACCCCGCACCGCGGCGGGGACACTCCCCGGTTCGGCGACATCGGCCCGCACCACCCGCAATCCGGGGCGGGCTTCGATCTGGTCGGGCCTGCGCGCAAGGGCGACGACCTCGTGACCGCGCTCCAGTGCGCACGTGACGAGCAACCGACCGGTCTGTCCGGTGGCGCCGAGTACTGCGATCTTCATGATGTGTTCTCCGCTTCGCAGCTCAGTTGAGGACGTCGACGACCTGCGCGTGCAGACCGGGAGCCGAAGCAAGGAAGTCGGCGGAGGCCGGACTCCACGGCCGACCGGCAGTGTCGGTGACCGCACCACCCGCCTCGGCGACCAGCAGCGCCCCCGGCAGCAGACCCGAACGCACATCGGAGAACTGCCAGAACGCGTCCATCCGACCGGCCGCCACGTGGACGAGCTGCATGGTCGCGGGCACCGAAACCCGCACGACCAGCGCGCTGGTGAGCATGGTCGTCACCGACGCACCCAACCGGCGCAGCGCTTCGGGCGCCTCCCTTGGCTTGGCTTGACCGGTGCCGACCAGCGCGGCCGTGAGCTCGGTTTTGGCCGACACCCGGATCGGCTCGCCGTTGAGCCGGGCGCCGCCACCGCGCACAGCTGTGTAGACATCACCGCTCAGCGGCACGTAGACCACGGTCAGGACCGGCTCGTTGTCGCTGACGAGCGCGGCTGTCACGGCCCATTCGCTCATACCGTGAATGTGGTTGACATTGCCCTCGGCGGCATCGACCACCCACCATTCGCCGGGCGGAAGAGAACCGCCCGCCAACTCGTCCTCGGCCAGCCGGGATCCTGGGCGCGCCGCGAGCAGATGTTCCCGGAGGATCGGCAGAATCGCCTCGTCGTTGGCGTAGATGGCGCGCACCAGGGTGTCGAGATCGGCCGGGCGGGCGGCCGGGTCGAAGCGTTCACGCAAGGCATCGCCCGCGATCGTGACGGCGCCGACAACAGCGCCGAGAACGGCTTCGAGTTCCGTCGTGGTGACGACAGCATTCATGACAACTCCTGAAAAGGTAATGGGGAGAAGAGAATTCGAGACCCGCGATACGGCGGCTCGGCTTTTACGCTAATCCGGCGCATCATTGACGACAAGTGCAAGCTACTTACGTCTGGATTAACCCACATGCAATTGGACCTGAACCTGCTGATCGCTCTCGACGCCCTGCTCGAGGAAGGCAGCGTGACAGCGGCCGCCGCCCGCCTGCATGTGTCCGCACCGGCGATGAGTCGCACCCTCGGCCGCATCCGCCGGGCCACCGGCGACCAGATCCTCGTACGCACCGGCCGCACCATGACTCCCACACCCCGAGCACTCGCCCTGCGCGCACGGGTGCACGAATTGGTCCACCAAGCCGCCGAACTGCTCACTCCCGACACCGGAGTGGACTTGGCCGGCTTGGCACGCACGTTCATCCTGAAATGGCACGATGCCCTCGCCGCCGTCGCCGGACCGCCACTCCTGGGGGCTCTGCGCGCCGAGGCACCCGGTGTCCGCCTGCGTTTCCTCGCCGAAGCCGCGACCGATGCGCGCGATCCACGCCGAGGTGACATCGACCTCGAGGCCGGGGCGGGCGCGCCGTCGTCGCCGGAGTTCCGGCACCGGATCGTCGGCCACGACCGGCTCGTGCTCGCGGTGCGGCCCGACCACCCGCTCGCCGACGGCCCGTTCACCGTGGCGGATTACGCGGCGGCCGAGCATCTCACGGTGTCGCGCCGGGGACGGCTGCGCGACCCCATCGACGACGCCCTGGAAACCGACGGGCTCACCCGCCGGGTCGTCGCGGCAACCCCCACCGTCGCGACCGCGCTGCGATTCGTGTCCGGCTACGACTACGTGGTCGCTGTGCCCGAACTCACCAGCCGGCCACTGCTGCGCGACCTGGGCCTGCGCACCCGGCCGCTACCGGTCGCCATGCCCGAGATCCCCCTGTATCTGTCCTGGCATCGCCGCTACGACAACGATCCCGCCCACGCCTGGCTCCGGGAACACGCGGCTACCGCCTTGCGCGCAGCGACCACCTGACAACGTTCTGGGTACGACTCACGGCAACGTTTGCCCCACGATTGCCACCACGGGCAGACTCGATGACCAGGCACCGGTTTCGGCTCGCGTTCGAGAACAGGGGTGACGATGTTGCGCAGCTTCACACTCGCCGCGCTCGCGCTGTTGGTCCTCACGAGTTGCGGCGACGACGCACCGGACCGCGCCGACACCCCGCCACCGCCGCCCGCCATCCCGGCACCGCCACCGGAGTTCTGGTCGGCACCCGCCGACACCGAGGCCCAGCGCGCCACCGTCGCACAGGCGACCAGGCAGATCGACGTGTGCGCCCTGCTCCCCCGCGACACCCTCGCCGCGTTGGCGCAGGTACAGAGCGTGACCGTCGGCCTCGACTCGTGCCGGGCGATCCTCGGCACCGACACTCCGGGCGAAGGCACCACGCTGACCTGGCATGCGACGCTGCTGCCGCCGCTCACACCGGGACGAGGCGTGAGCAAACAGCTCGGCGATGTGGCGGTGCGCCTGGTCCCCGACCGCGATAACGCCATGCCGCGTTCGTGCGGGGCAACCGCCCGCTTCCCGGCCGGCGCCGCCTTCTATCTCGGCCTCACCACCCCGCCGGGACAGGATCCGTGCGCCGTCGCCGACGGTTTGCTGCCGGATATGGTGCGGCGCTGGCGCGAGGCACCACCGCAGGGCACCTCGCCCGACACCGTGTCGACCGTGCTGCTCGGCGCCGACCCCTGCGCGGTGCGCGCCCGGCTGGCCGGAACGGTCGAGATCGGTCAGCAGCGGCTCACCCAGTGCCAGTTCCGCTATCGCGACGAAAACATCACCGTCAGTTACGAATACCGGGTTCCCGCCTATCTCGCCGCACGCAGCACCGAGGAGAAGATCGGCGACCGGACCGTGCACCGATCCGTATCGGTCTACGACAGCAGCATTCCCATGTACACCGCCGCCGTGGGACCCGAATTACCTTCCGAGAGCACGGCTTTCGGCACGCGACTGCCGGTCGTCGAGGTCACGGCCGCCTCCGACGACGTGGCCCGCGACGTGATGGGTCACATCCTTGCCCTCTTCCCTCCGCACTGAAACTCAGATGCCGAGAACGAGTTTCGCGGTGGTGAAGTAGATGATCAGCCCGGTGGCGTCGACGAGTGTGGTCACCATCGGCGCCGACACGACGGCCGGGTCGATGCGGAACTTCTTGGCCAGCAACGGCATCGTGCCGCCGATGGTCGCGGCCCAGCCGCAGATGAGTACCAGCGTGACGGCCACGACGATGGCGATCTTGGGACCGACGAACACGGTGCCGATCAGCAGGCCCGCCGCGGCCAGCATGCTTCCGAGGACCAGGCCGACCCGGCATTCGCGCCAGATCACCTTGAACAGATCCGACACCCGCACCTCGCCGACGGCCAGGGCACGCACACACGCCGTGGCCGCCTGCGCGCCTGCGTTGCCGCCCGCCCCGATGAGCAGCGGAATGAACAGCGCCAGGCTGGCCGCCTGCTCGAGGGTGGTGGCGAAGATATCGGTGACGCTCACCGTGAGCGTGGCCGCGAACAGCAGCAGCATCAGCCACAGTGCCCGGTAGCGCGCCAGCTGGAACACCTTGGCGGCCATGTAGTGGCCCTCCCACGGCGCCGAACCGGCCTGCTTGGCCACGTCCTCGCTGTCGGCGGCCTCGAGCACCTCCATCGCGTCGTCGATGGTGAGCAGCCCGACCACCCGGTCCTCGCTGTCGACGACGACCAGGTTGATGTCGTTGGTCGAGCTCATCAACCGCGCCGCCTTCTCGGCGGAATCGGTGGCCCGCACGAACGGTGGCTCGGTGACCACCAGTTCCGACACCATCGCCTCCGGGGCGTGCAGCACCAGCTCGCGCAGTTCGACGATGCCGGTGAGCCTGCGCCCCCGGTCGACCACGGGCAGGGTGTACACGGTTTCGGCGTTGGCACCCTTGGCACGCACCCACGCCAGCGCCTGGGCGACGGTCAGATTGCCCGGGAGCGCAACGACTTCCGGCGTCATGTAGTGCCCGACCGACCCCTCCGGGTAGCCGAGCAGGGCGGCGGTCATCCGGCGCTCGCGCGGGCTCAGCCCTTCGAGCACCTTCTTGGCGACCTTGGCGGGCGCCTCGTGCAGCATGCGGGCGCGGTCGTCGGGGTCCATCGCCTCGACCAGATCGCGAAAGCTCTTCTCGCGCAGTCCCTGCAGGATCTGCTGCTGGTCGACCGGCTCGAGTTCCTCGAAAACGGTGATGGCGCGGTCCTTGTCGAGCAGCCGGAACACCACCCCGGCCTGCACGGCGTCCATGCGGGCCAGCGCGTCGGCGATCACGTGCGGCGGACGGTTGTCGAGCCAGTCCATCGCGCTGTTCACGCGGTGGGTCTCGACGATGTCACGCACCGACTCGGACAGGATCGCCAAGGCCTCGGTCACCGAATAGTCCTCGGCCACAACAGGATTCGGTTCGTGCGCGACGGCTTCGACAGGTACGTGACGTGCTTCGACGAGATCGATCTGCGACATGGGACAGTCCTCTGGCGCGACAACGCGCATGCCTACGACAGAGGTAGGTACATGCGCCGAGATGGTTTCGGGAGACGGCGAGGATTACCGCGGGCGTCCGCCACCACGACCATCACGCACCACCGCCGAGAGAGCCGGCCGGTTTCAGTGCGAGAGCGAAGGGGCGACGCCGCGCGGCCTTCGACTAGGGGGTTCGCTGCGCATTGCAACACCACCTCCTCGTCGTCACCGCGGGCCCTGTGCCCACACTTCTCCCCGAAGGATACATGCGAGGACTGGTCGTTTCATCTTTACGCTGTCGTACCACTGGTCACAGTGGCCTCTGTCACACCACGGGCAGGCAATCCCGCGATGACGGTGTCGACCGCCTGTTCGGCGAACTGCCAGACCTTCGCGCCATCGACGTGGCGCAGCGGTCCACGCAGGGCCAGTTCAGCGAAGCCGTGCACCGTCGACCAGCAGCTCCACGTGGCGGCCTCGCGGGCCGACGGGGCGAGGTCGCCGATGTGGACCATCATGTCGAGTGCCTCGGCGAGGGCCAGATAGGCGGGCGAGTCGGCGATCACGGCGGGCGAGGTGTCTCCCGCGCCGAAGAACGCGACGGCGAACCAGCCCGGCTCGGCGAGCGCGAACGCGATGTAGCCGAGCCCGACGGCGCGCAGGCTTTCCCGTGGCCCGGCGGGTACGCGGTCGGTCGCCATGCGCGCCGCCATGTCGGCCTGGATAGCCGACGACACCGCGTCGAGCAGCGCCTTGCGGTCGGGAAAGTGCCGGTAGGCGGCGTTGGGCGTGACCCCGACGCGACGGGTGACTTCCCGGATGGTCAAGGCCTCGGGCCCGCCGGACCTGGTGAGTTCCAAGCCGGCCGCGAGCAGCGCGGCCGCGAGATCGCCGTGGTGATACGCCAACCCTTGTACACCCTTTCCGCGAAGTATATGGTGTGAACATATCAAATGTGCACGCCGTACACATCGGAGGCCGAACCCATGACCGCACTCCCGAACGTCGTCGACCACGACACCTGGCAAGCCGAGCTCGACGCCCTTCGCGTCCGCGAGAAGGCCGCCACCCGCGAACTCGACGCCATCGCCGCCCAGCGGCGCAGGCTGCCCGCCGTCCGCCTGCCCGACTACACACTGAAGTCCGAAGACGGCAGCGATGTTTCGCTCGCCGAGGTGTTCGACGGGCGCACCCAGCTCATCACCTACCACCACATGTGGACGCCGGGAAACACCTGGCAGTGCCCCGGCTGTACCGGGCTCACCTCCCAGTACGCGCGGCTCGATTTCCTCGACGCCTACGACGCGCGGTTCGTCATCGTGACCCAAGGCCCGATCGACGAGGTACTCGCCTACAAGCGCCGCGTCGGCAACACCATGACCTGGTACTCCACCGCCGACAGCCCCTTCGGCGCCGATATGGGCGCGGCCCCGGGGGCGGGCTTCGCGGTGAACACCTTCCTGCGCGACGGCGACACCGTCTACCGCAGCTGGCACACCGACGGTCGCGGCACCGAACAGCTCGCCTACACCTTCGGTCTGATCGACGCCCTCCCCTACGGGCGCCAGGAGGAGTGGCAGGACAGCCCCGAAGGCTGGCCGCAGTCACCCACCTACAGCCGCTGGCCCAGCTCCAAGGACATCGCCGCGTCCTACGGCGACCCGAACGCCTGAGAGGGCTGATCGCAGGCGAAAACCGCCGGTCGGGGATTCGGCGCGGCGCGCGCACAATAGTTGCCGGAGTGGGCGGCAATGGGAACAGTGGAGACCGAAAGCCGCGGTGCGTGGCGCGGCGACATCGGTTGTCAACACACTGAGGAGAAACCTGTGCGCTTCGGCATCTTCGTCCCCCAGGGCTGGCGGCTCGACCTGGTCGACATCGAACCGGCCGACCAGTGGACGGTGATGCGCGAACTGGCCGAGCGGTTCGACAGCGGCGGCGTGTGGGAGTCGATCTGGGTGTACGACCACTTCCACACCACCCCGGTGCCCACCGACGAGGCGACCCACGAGGCGTGGTCGCTGATGTCGGCCTTCGCCGCCTCGACCAGCCGGGTGCGGCTGGGGCAGATGTGTACGGCCATGAGCTACCGCAACCCCGCCTATCTGGCCAAGGTCGCGGCCACGGTCGATCTGATCTCGGGTGGCCGGGTGGAGATGGGTATCGGCGCCGGCTGGTACGAACACGAATGGCGCGCTTACGGTTACGGCTTCCCGCCCGCCGGTGAACGCCTGGGCAGGCTCGACGAGGGCGTGCAGATCTTCCGTCAGGCATGGCGGACCGGGCGCGCCACCCTCGACGGCAGGTACTACCAGGTCGACGGCGCCATCGTGCACCCACGCCCGTTGCAGGAGAACGGGATTCCCATCTGGGTCGCCGGTGGTGGGGAGAAGAAGACGCTGCGCATCGCCGCGAAATACGCGAACTACACCAACTTCAGCGCCGTCCCCGACGAGTTCATCCGCAAGTCCGAAATCCTGCGCGAACACTGCGCCGAGGTGGGCACCGACTTCGCCGCCATCACCCGCAGCTCCAACTTCAACGCCGTGGTGGGAACCACGGAAACCGAAGTGCAGGAACGGCTCTCGCTCATCATCGACCGCTACACACCCTTCCTCGGCGCCGACGCGGCCAAGACCTACGTCACCGACAACTTCGCGAGCAGCGCCGCCACCGGCACGCCCGAGCAGATCGCCGAACGGCTGGGCGCGGTCAAGGATCTCGGCCTCGGCTACGCCATCCTCAACTTCCCCGAGGCCGCCTACGACACCTCCGGTATCGAACTGTTCGAGCGCGAGGTGATTCCCGCGCTAGGCGGGTAGGGCGGGGACGATCGCCTCGCCCATCCGGGTCAGTGTCGCGCAGGCATCCGGCGCGGGCTGGCCCGGGTTGGTCACCACGATCATGCGAACCACCCCCTGTTCGGCGCCGAAGACGACATCGCACACCGTGGTCAGCGAGGCCGAGTCGACCAGTTTGCGTCCCGCACGTCCGGCGACCGTGATGTCGTAGAAGTTGCCCGGACCGGCCTCGGCCTCGAACTCCTCGAGCGAACGCTCCGCCGAGTACACCCGCAACGAAGCGGTCGCACCGTCCCACGCGCACGTCTGCCACCCCACCTCCGCCGACCCGGCGGGGACTCGCGACGCCGGGTCGACCCCCGCCTGGGTCAGCGCCTGCTCCCCCACCCCCGCGCACGGCTCGAACAGCGCCTTCGCCGCCGGGTCGTCCCCGGAACATCCGGCGACCGTGCCCGCCACCACGATCCCCAGGCCAATCGTCGACAACCGGCGCATCCCAGGTCCCTTCCACTGCCCGACAAAACGCGCCCAAGCTACCAAGCAATTGTCCTGATCCGACCCCGCGTCGCCCGATACTGTCGCGGTCACCACTGCCGACCGTCCGGGTTGTGGCAGACCCGTACGGTCCACCGTCGTTCGGATCCTCTCGGCACCGCGCGGCTTCTGCTGAATCTTCCTTCCGCGGCGGGCTTTCCGACTCCGAACATCCGCTGGGTGGCGACGTAGGATCGCTGCCGGGCCTGCCCCTCGGCAGGTCGGGAAGGGGAATCCGACGATGAGTGCCACTGTGCCCGTCGAACTACTGGCGGCGAGCTCGACTACATTGGGCGCCGCCTACGCGGCCGCGCTCCAACTCCTCGACGCGCGACGCTCACGCGTTCGCGTCCAGCAGCTCAGTAAGACGATCACCGAGGACGCCGGCGCGGAACCGAAGGCCGACTGGCTCGAGGCCGCCGCCCGCGAGCGCTCGGCCCTCGACATCGAGCATCATCACAGCGCGCTCCAGCAGCAGCGTCTGGCGACCATCGCCTCGCTGGTGTGCGGCGTGATCGCGATCGGCGTGGTGATGTACGGCCTGATCGGCGACGACCCGGGCGACCCCCAGGGGCTCGCCACC
Organism: Nocardia rosealba; assembly: GCF_020216065.1. Taxonomy (GTDB): domain Bacteria; phylum Actinomycetota; class Actinomycetes; order Mycobacteriales; family Mycobacteriaceae; genus Nocardia; species Nocardia rosealba. The sequence continues at coordinate 1,227,923 of NZ_JAIWNA010000001.1, read as the reverse complement.
GTGGCCGCGGGCCTGCTGCCCGGTGCGGCCAGCGCCCTGCTGTTCTGGCAGTCCCGCGGAGCGAGCACCCGCGCCGACAAGTTCGCCGAGCGCATCGCCACCACCGCCGCCCGCGCCGAAGCACTCCGTCACGCGGGCTCCATCCTCGACACCCGCGCCCGCGACCGCTTCGCCACCGCCGTGCTGCTCAGCACCGCGTTCCCGGAGCTCACCGGGCGCGAGATTTGGCGGATGGCTGAGAGCAAACCCCCTGCGCACGAGAGTGATTCGCTGCCGAACGCCGAAGTCCAGGTGGACTAAGGGGCTCGACCTGGTCCGGCGGCGGTATTGGCATGATCAACGGTTCCCGTTAAGCGCCCCCACCTACGTTGCCGATATGAGCGACTCGGTGGAGATGCGGAAAGAGACCAAGCTTCTCAGCGCCAGATACGAGCGGGACAGCGACGGTCGGCTGGTATTCGTCCCGGCAGTGCCCGCCAAACCGGACCGCGACGCGGAATGGCCGCTGCTGGCGAAGGATTCGACCAACAGCACCACCCGAATGTGGTTCGCGTTCCCCTTGGACATGTCGCTGCACCTCGCGATCGGCGCCGCCACATGGTTCGCCGTCCCCGGCTCGATATCGCTGCTCTACGGCGTACTCGCCTGGCTCACCGCATCGTTCCTGCACCGCACCGTCATCCAACGCCTCACCCGAGCGACGCTCGGCAAGGCCGTCTTCGGCCTCCGCATGCGCTACACCGACGGCACCTACCCCACCCTCGGACGACTGATCAAGGAGTGGTTCCGTGGCCTCGGCGCCGCACTCGAGATGCTCGCCTTACTCGGCTAGCGCCCGGCAAACAACCGCGACCGCCCTGGCATTCACCCTCCTCACGGCCGGATGCCGAACACCACCGCCGACCCCGACAGCATCACCCACACCGAACCCGCTGCCTTGCGAAGCGGCACCGAGCACAATCGACGACCCAGGTATCGAGTTCAGCGCGGCGCTCACCTCGACCACGCAACGAATTACCGTCGAATACCGAGTCACCAACCACAGCACGTTCCCGGTGTATCTGCCGGTGTTCATGCCCGACGTCAAGGGCAATCCGACTCGCGCGAGTTATAACACGATCCCGCGCAGCGACGGCACCGTCGAGATCAGCAAACGCTCTATCGGCTTCGATGATTGCCCCATGCTGCTCTACCAAGCTCCGCCCTCGCCCCTGTTCCTCCCGCTCGGCCCCGAGAGCACCTTCGCCGAAACATTCACCGTCGCTATGCCGCTTCGTACCCGCCACCCCTTCCCCGTCGAACCCGGCGACATCGCACCGATGCCCGACCATCCGGAAACCGTTATGTTCTGTCTGGGCATCATGCGCTCGCTCGAGCCCAGAGCAATCACCGCAACCATGGAGGGTGAAACCGTCTACGCCGCATCGGCTGTCACTGACGAAAGCTTCGAATGCACTGACCCTCAGCCTCTCTAGGTGCGCACCGTTTATCGCTTCTCCGGGAGGGGGTCGGTGAAAGACCAGCCCTCGGCGAGGAGTTGGTCGACGGCGGCTACGGCGGTGGTGAGGCGTTGACGATGGGAGCCCGTCAGGATGGTGAATCGTCGGGCGGTTCGGGTGAGTTCGGTGTGGAATCGTTCGGTCATCCAAGGGCGTAGGTGCTCGCCGTCGCGGAGGCCGTCGTCTTCGAAGGGGACGTCGGTGTGGTCGGTGAGCAGCCAGAGGTGCTGGTGTGGGGGTGCGTGCAGGGGTGGGGTGGGTGTAGCCGAGGTAGCGCTCGTGCCAGATTTCGGTGGCGAAAGCGTCGGTGTCGCAGATGAGTACGGGGCCTGACTCGCGGGCGGCGAGGTCTTCGCGTTCCTGCTGGCGGGCGGCGATCAGGGGGAACTCGTCGGAGGTGAATTCCACCTGGGACCAGTGGGCGGAGGGGCCGAGGGTGGCGAGTTTCCGCTCGCTGTATTCGCGGCCGTATTCGGGAACCCAAGGGGCGCCGTAATGTTCGGCGAGGGCCTTGGCCATGGTTGTCGTGCCTGTGGACTCGGCGCCGAGGACGACCACGCGTCTGGTGAGCGCGGCGCGCACCGGTGGTGCGAGAAACTCCCAGTGCGCCATCGGATCCCGCCGGATCGCTGTCGCCGAGATCGGGTAACGGCGGCGCTGCGGGTCGACACTGATCGGCTGGGCAGCGAAGCGGCGGGCCAGCTCGTCGCCGTAGGTCTCCGAAGTGAACACCGCGTCGACCGGTTCGGGGACGGCGGCACGGAACACCGCCATGTGCGCATCCCAAACCTGCGGATCGGTGAGGTCCATGGGTATGTCGTCGACGGCACCCACCACGGAAATGCCAGGCTGCGAGTGTATTTCACGCATCCATGCCACTCGGTCGGCGAGCGGGACCGACTCCACCGAGGCGGCACAGACCAGCACCGTCAGCCGGTCACAGCGCGCGGCGGCGGTGCGCACCAGATGATGGTGGCCCGCATGCGGCGGATAGAACTTGCCCAACACCAGACCGTGCGTGAACCTGCGCGCGGATTCTTGTTGGCCGACGGCGGCATTCATGGTGCTCATACCGCGACAACCGCCGGTTCCGCCCGCACATCCCGCCGCCAGGCAATCAGCCCGCGCACACACAGCGCAAGGAACCCGCAGTACAGGATCGCGGTGAGATAGAGGTCCTTGTAGACATAGAGGGGGATGTAGACGACATCGGCCGCGATCCACAACCACCACGACTCGAGGCGTTTACGGCACTGCCCGTAAGTGGCCATCAGCGACAGCGCGGTGGTGAGCGCGTCCCAGAACGGCACCGTCGATTCGGTTGCGGTATCGAGCAATACGGTGATCGCCGCGGTTCCGAGCACACCGCACGCCCCGAGCACGAGCCATTCGGTGCGGGTGGTCCGGCGAACGGGCAGCCGCTCACTCCGAGGCGCCCCGGTGGCCCAGGTCCACCACCCGTAGACGGCCAGCGCGATGAACACCACCTGCAACCCGGCATCGGCGAACAACCCGGCCTGCGTGAACAGCAGGATGAAGAACACATTGTTGGCGATGCCGATCGGCCAGTTCGCGATGTGCTGGCGAGCCACCAGCCAGACACACAGCGCACCGCTACCGAATCCGAGCACCTCGGTCCAGCTCACCGGCGTGCCGAGCAGCGTGAACAGCGGTTCCTGCAAGGCAGCTATCAGATCGAACACGGTCATCCCCCGCATCAGTATTAGTCATCACGACAATAACCTGATCGAGGGTGCGGCACAAGGGATCATCGCCAAGGTCGTCACACGGTTGTCGTTAAGCGGAGTCGAGCAATCTGTGGCGCATGACCAACGCAGCACCGCCCCGGCACGCGACGAGGAACGGCAGCTACGAGCGCGACGGACAATCGACCTACGTCCCGGAGACGACGACCGCGCAGAACGAATTCCCGCTCACCGGACGCACATCCACCGGTTCCGAGACCGGCGTGATCCCCGCGTTCCTCATCGACATGGCCCTGCACGCCGCGATCGGCCTCACCACCTGGCACGTCGCCCAAGGCCCGACCGCCGTCCTGTACGGCCTGCTCGCCTGGCTCGGAGCCTCGTTCACGCACCGCACGATCGTCCAGCACCTGGCAGGCACCACCATCGGCAAATGCTCGTTCGGCCTCAGCCTGCGCCACGCCGACGGCACCCGCCCCTCACTCGGGCAGCTGATCACCCAGTGGGTCCGTGGCGGCTGGGCCTGCTTCGACTTCTTCGACTGAGTGCCGGATCACGACGAACGACCTCGGCGCGGATCACCCGCACCGAGGTCGTTCGGCAAGCTCACAACATGCAGCTGACGCAGTTCTCCACTTCGGTCCCCTCGAGGGCCATCTGCCGCAGGCGGATGTAGTAGAGGGTCTTGATTCCCTTGCGCCAGGCGTAGATCTGGGCCTTGTTCAGGTCGCGGGTGGTTGCGGTGTCCTTGAAGAACAGCGTCAGCGACAGGCCCTGGTCCACGTGCTGGGTGGCCGCGGCGTAGGTGTCGATGATCTTCTCGTAGCCGATCTCGTACGCGTCCTGGTAGTACTCCAGGTTGTCGTTGGTGAGATACGGGGCCGGGTAGTAGACGCGGCCGATCTTGCCTTCCTTGCGGATCTCGATCTTCGACGCCACCGGGTGGATCGAGCTGGTGGAGTGGTTGATGTAGGAGATCGAGCCGGTCGGCGGCACCGCCTGCAGGTTCTGGTTGTAGATGCCGAATTCCTGCACCGAGGCCTTCAGCTCACGCCAGTCGTCCTGGGTGGGGATGCGCACGCCCGCGTCGGCGAACAGCTGTGCGACCTTGTCGGTCTTGGGCTCCCACACCTGGTCGGTGTACTTGTCGAAGTATTCACCGCTGGCGTACTTCGACTCGGCGAAGCCACCGAACGCGGTACCGCGCTCCTTGGCGATCAGGTTCGAGGCCCGGATCGCGTGGTAGACCACGGTGTAGAAGTACATGTTGGTGAAGTCGATGCCCTCTTCGGACCCGTAGTGCACCCGCTCGCGCGCCAGGTACCCGTGCAGGTTCATCTGGCCCAGGCCGATGGCGTGCGACTCGTTGTTGCCCTGCTCGATCGAGGGCACCGAGTAGATGTGGGTCTGATCCGACACCGCGGTGAGCGCACGGATCGAGGTCTCGATGGTCTGCCCGAAATCGGGTGAGTCCATCGCCTTGGCGATGTTGAGCGAACCGAGGTTGCAGGAGATGTCCTTGCCGACCTTGGAGTACGAGAGGTCGTCGTTGAACTCCGAGGGGGTGGAGACCTGCAAGATCTCCGAGCACAGGTTCGAGTGGGTGATCTTGCCCTTGATCGGGTTGGCCCGGTTCACCGTGTCCTCGAACATGATGTACGGGTAGCCCGACTCGAACTGCAGCTCGGCGATGGTCTGGAAGAACTCGCGCGCCTTGATCTTCGACTTGCGGATGCGCTTGTCGTCGACCATCTCGTAGTACTTCTCGGTGACGTCGATATCGGCGAACGGCTTGCCGTAGATGCGCTCGACGTCGTACGGCGAGAACAGGTACATGTCCTCGTTCTTCTTCGCCAGCTCGAAGGTGATGTCGGGGATCACCACGCCGAGCGAGAGGGTCTTGATGCGGATCTTCTCGTCGGCGTTCTCGCGCTTGGTGTCGAGGAAGCGGTAGATGTCGGGGTGGTGCGCGTGCAGGTACACCGCGCCCGCACCCTGTCGCGCGCCCAGCTGGTTGGCGTAGGAGAACGAGTCCTCGAGCAGCTTCATGATCGGGATGACACCCGAGCTCTGGTTCTCGATCTTCTTGATCGGCGCGCCGTGCTCACGAATGTTGCTCAGCAGCAAGGCGACACCGCCACCGCGCTTGGACAGCTGCAGCGCGGAGTTGATGGAGCGCCCGATGGACTCCATGTTGTCCTCGATGCGCAGCAGGAAGCAGGACACGGGCTCGCCGCGCTGCTTCTTGCCGGAGTTGAGGAAGGTGGGGGTGGCCGGCTGGAAACGGCCGTCGATGATCTCGTCGACCAGCTTGCTCGCCAGCGTCTCGTCACCGGCGGCCAGGGTCAGCGCGACCATGCAGACACGGTCCTCGAACCGCTCGAGGTAGCGCTTACCGTCGAAGGTCTTGAGGGTGTAGGAGGTGTAGTACTTGAACGCGCCGAGGAAGGTGGGGAACCGGAACTTCTTGGCGTAGGCCTGCTGGAACAGCTGCTTGACGAACCCGCGGCTGTACTGGTCGAGCACCTCGGGCTCGTAGTAGTTCTCCTTGACCAGATAGTCCAGCTTCTCGTCCAGGTTGTGGAAGAAGACGGTGTTCTGGTTGACGTGCTGCAAGAAGTACTGGTGCGCGGCCTCGCGGTCCTTGTCGAACTGGATCTCGCCGTCGGGGCCGTACAGGTTCAGCATGGCGTTGAGGGCGTGGTAGTCCATCACCTCGCCCGCGGCGTCGGGTCGCACCGCCGACCGCTCTAGACGGGCTGACTTGCCTGCCGGTGCTGTGGTTGCTGTTGCCAAAACAATCCCAATCCCTCTCGGACGCGCGCGACGTCCTCAGCGGTTCCCATAAGTTCGAAGCGATACAGGTACGGCACCCCGCATTTGCGCGAGATGACATCGCCTGCAGCACAGTAGGTTTCGCCGAAGTTCGTGTTACCGGCCGCGATCACACCGCGCAGCAGGGCACGGTTGTGCGGGTCGTTGAGGAACTTGGCGACCTGCCGCGGTACGAGGTCCTTGTCGGACCGTTGCTCACCCATGACGTGCCGACCACCACCGTAGGTGGGGGTGATCAGCACGTAGGGTTCGTCGACGCGCAGCGATTCAGCGGTGTGCAGTGGTAGCCGAGTGGCCGGGAGACCCAGCTTCTCGACGAAACGGTGGGTGTTCTCCGAAGCGCTGGAGAAGTAGACCAGCCCGCCCGGAGTCGTCCGTTCGGGCATCGCGGCTCCTTCCGAGCGAAGTCCTAGGCGGCCGCGACGGCGAGCGACTTGATGCGGTCGGGACGGAAGCCCGACCAGTGATCCTCACCCGCGACGACGACGGGCGCCTGCAGGTAACCGAGCGCCATGACGTAGTCGCGCGCCTCGGCGTTCTCCGAGATGTCGATGACGTCGTACTCCACCCCGACCTTGTCGAGCGCCTTGTAGGTGGCATTGCACTGAACGCAAGCGGGCTTGGTGTACACGGTGACGGTCATTAGAGTCCCTCTCTCCTATGCCTGATCCACAGCCTGTGATCCGTATGCAGTGCACGAACGGTGATGCTGCGCAAACTCCTGGATCTGGCGAAGAAAGCCCTGCTCGTAACCCCTTCCCTTGGGCCCGATCAGTAGTGGCTTCACACCGTGTTCCAGTACCGAAGACACTACACCTAGTGGCCGACAGATGGGAACAACACAAGGGGTTGCGAGTCGCACAGATGTAATTTCCACCGGGTAAGTCCCAGGACGCACCGGCGGCGAGCAGCCGAAACAGTGGCTCAGATCACGATTTCGCCTACCGGCGAGTCTTCAGCAAACCGGCTCGACAACGAAAGAGCGCCGCATCGACCGTGTCGATGCGGCGCCCGTCGGGAGCGTTGTCAGCTTACGCGTTCACGAGCGTGCCGTTCGCGGCGGCGACCAGTTCGTGCACGGCCGCGCCGAGCTGGGTCAGCGCCTCGGCGTCCTCGCTCGGGTGTACCTGCGCGAACCGCTCACCGATGGTCCCGAACCGCACGGTGGCCGACTCCACGACCACACCGCCTGCGACGCCGACGGACTTCACCGCGTCGCCGTGCGCCCACTCGGCGGCGCGCGCGCTGATCGAGGCACTCACCACGGCGACCGGCTTGCCCTTGATCGAACCGGCACCATAGGGACGCGAGGCCCAGTCGATGGCGTTCTTCAGCACGGCAGGCAGGGTGCCGTTGTACTCGGGCGTCACCAGCAGGACGGCGTCGGCGGCGGCTACGGCGTCGCGCAGCGCCTGCGCGGCGGCGGGCACGGAACCGGGGACGTCGAGGTCCTCGTTGTAGAACGGGATCTCGGCGAGACCCTCGTAGATGGCGATGCCGACGCCCTCGGGCGCGGTCTGCGCGGCGGCCTCGGCGAGGCGGCGGTTGATCGACCCGGCGCGCAGGCTGCCGACCAGAGTAAGGATGCGGGTCTCGCTCATGACGACTCCTGGTGTACTCAGTGGAAAGATCCAAGTTTCATCCGACAATAACCGGACCACGGTCCGAATACTTCCCCGGAGGGGCGTGTGAGCAGCGTGAGCTACAGCACACCGAGGTCGGACGAGCCCGATGTGCTGCGGATCGGGCAACCGTCGTCCCTCAATGCCGAACCGGCCGAGCGCGCCGACGCGGCCCGTAACCGAGCCCTGCTGCTCGACGCGGCCCAGCAGCTGGTGCGCGAGCACGGCGTCGCGGGACTCACCATGGACGCGCTCGCCAAGCGCGCGGGCGTGGGCAAGGGCACGGTGTTCCGCCGCTTCGGCAATCGTTCCGGGCTGATGCTGGCCCTGCTCGACCACTCCGAGCAGAAGTTCCAGACGGCGTTCATGTTCGGACCGGGCCCGCTCGGGCCCGAGGCCGAGCCGATCGACCGGTTGATCGCCTTCGGCCGAACCCGGCTGCTCGATATCGAACTCGAGGGCGACCTGCACCGCGCCGCCGAGGAGAAGGGCCGCTTCGGCGACGGCCCCTACGCGCTGCACCGCGCCCACATCGTGCTGCTACTGCGCGCGGCCGGGGTGCGTGGCGAGCTCGCTCTGATCGCCGACGGCCTGCTCGCCACGCTCTCGGCGGCGCTGGTCCTGCATCAGATGGAGGTGCTCGGCTACACCCGCGCACAGATCGGCGACAACTGGGAATGGCTCGTTCGCCGGGTTGTTTCGCCTGTCGCCCAAGTAGAGTGAGACGGCATGGGGACACTGCGTGAACAGATCATTGCCGAATTGGGTGTACAACCCGAGATCGAACCGAAGCAGGAGGTCCGCAGGCGCGTCGACTTCCTCAAGGAGTACCTGAGCACCACTCCCGCCAAGGGTTTCGTGCTGGGTATCAGCGGCGGGCAGGACAGCACCCTCGCCGGTCGGCTGTGCCAGCTGGCCGCGGAGGAACTGCGTGCCGAGGACAAGGACGCCACCTTCCTCGCGGTGCGGCTGCCCTACGGCGTGCAGGCCGACGAGCACGACGCGCAGGTCGCCCTGAACTTCATCGACCCCGACCGCTGCGTCGTCGTGAACGTGCGCCCCGGTGTCGACGCGGTGTCGGCCGAGGTGGCCGGGTCCATCGACCACGAGCGGCTACGCGACTTCGTGCGCGGCAATATCAAGGCACGCGAGCGGATGGTCGCCCAGTACGCGCTGGCCGGGCAGGAGAACCTGCTGGTGGTCGGCACCGACCACGCCGCCGAGGCGGTCACCGGTTTCTTCACCAAGTACGGCGACGGCGGTGTCGACCTGACCCCCCTCACCGGCCTCACCAAGCGTCAGGGTGCCGCGCTGCTGCAGGAACTCGGGGCGCCGCCGAGTACCTGGTCGAAGGTGCCGACCGCCGACCTCGAGGACGACCGCCCCGCCTTGCCCGACGAGGACGCGCTCGGTGTGCGCTACAGCGAGATCGACGACTACCTCGAGGGCAAGGAGGTGAGCGAGCAGGTCGCCGAGCGGGTCGAATCGCTGTTCACCGCCACCCGCCACAAGCGCACCGTGCCGGTGACTCCCCTCGACACCTGGTGGCGCTAGGCCGATATCGAGATCGTCTTCGACCAGAACGCCGTCTCGTTGGAGACGGCGGCCGATCGACTGGCGACGAGGGCGCACTGCGACGGGCGCGTTCGGCGCCGGCAGGGGCTGTCCCCCTTGGCGGTTCGCGACGGGCTCGTCGCGAGCTGACCCGCGCGCGGGCTCGAGACGCGCGGCTGTCGCGTTCGGCCCGGATCATGGCGTATCGGGTCCGTGGGCGGGTCGGCGAACTCATCGAGGTGAGCGGCGGCAGCCCACGACTTCCGGAGAAACTTTCGCGAATCGGGAATCAACTCGAATCTCCTAACCTTTCAACTACTGATTGACGGTTAGAAAGCCGGCTGTCGCTGCAGGCGTATGAGTCTTTTCCCGTGAAAGGGTTTTCCGTGATCGAGATTCCTGTGATCGCACATCGATTCGTCGAGGTCGACGGCGTGCGCGTCTTCTACCGTGAGACCGGTCCGCGCGACGCGCCGACACTGGTACTGCTGCACGGTTTCCCCTCTGCCTCGCACCAGTTCCGCCGGTTGATGGATGCCCTCGGCGGGCGGTACCACCTCATCGCCCCGGACTACCCCGGCTTCGGGCACACCTCGGCTCCAGAGGATTTCGCCTATTCGTTCGACCGCCTGGCGGACATCACCGAAGGCTTCCTCGAAGCTCTCGGCCTGCACCGATTCATCATGTACGTCTTCGATTTCGGCGGACCGGTGGGTTTCCGGATCGCCGAGCGTCATCCGGACTGGATCGCCGGACTGATCGTGCAGAACGCCAACGCCTACACCGAGGGCCTGTCCGACGGCGCCCGCGATTTCATCGCGCTGACCCCGGAAACCCCCGGATCACGCGACGTGATCGGCGACCTGCTGACCTTGGACGGCACCCGCGGTCAGTACGAAACCGGTGTCTCCGACCAGCATGTGCTCGACCCCGACGCATGGACCCTGGACCAGCACTTCCTCGACGCGCCCGGACGGAAGCAGGCGCAACTGACGCTGGCCTTCGACTACCACAGCAATCTCGAACGCTACGCCGCCTGGCAGCTCTGGCTGCGGACGCACACACCACCCACCCTGATCCTCTGGGGCCGGCACGACCCGTTCTTCCCCGAGCCCGGCGCCCACGCCTACCTCGCAGACGTGCCGCAGGCCGAACTGCACCTGTTCGACACCGGCCATTTCGCCCTGGAGACCCACCTGCCGGAAATCGCCCCACGCATCGCGGATTTCGCCGAGCGAGTCCGGGACACCGGCCGGACCGATCGCTGAGACCGGTCGTGCGTCGCCGCGACCTTGCAGACGGTCGGTGCTACTGCGCTGGACCGGGTTCAGCCGCCGGCGAAAGGTGGGAGAACGTCTACCCGGTCGCGGAGCATGGCCGCGGGGTCGCGGGTGAGTTCGTCGCCGATCAGGAAGGCGCAGACCCGGACCAGGGTGTCCACCTCGGCACCGTAGGTGGTGGCGAGGGTGGTGCGTAGGTCGGCGACGGTGGCGCCGTCGGGGAGGTCGAGTGTTTCGGTGTTCTTGCCGACCGCGTCGGCGATGGCGGCGAAATAGCGGACCTCAACCACCGATGGCTCCCATCGTGCGTTCCGGGGGGACGAAACCTGCGGCGTCGATGCCGTGACCTGCCCACTTCTGCCACATCGCGCCGCGCCACAGCTCGGCGACCTCGGCGTCGTCGGCGCCGGCCCGCAGGGCGGTGCGCACGTCGAACTCCTGGTCGCTGAACAGGCACGAGCGCAGCATGCCGTCGGCGGTGAGCCGGGTGCGGTCGCAGGCGTCGCAGAACTTGCGGGTCACCGTCGCGATGATGCCGACGGTCGCGGGCCCGCCGTCGACCAACCATTTCTCCGCGGGCGCCGAGGGGTCGGCGCGGCCGGCGGGCGTGAGGGTGAAGCGGGTGCCGAGCACGTCGAGCAGGTCGGCGGCGGTCACCATCTGTTCGCGCGCCCACTCGTGGTCGGCGTCGAGCGGCATTTCCTCGATGAAGCGCAGTTCACATTCCTCGGCGAGGCACCAGGCGAGCAGGTCGGCGGCACCGGCGAGGTTGTCGCGCATGAGCACGGCGTTCACCTTCACCGGTGCCAGGCCGGCGTCGCGGGCGGCCCGGATGCCGTTGAGGACCGATTCGAGGCGGTCGCGGCGGGTCAGGCGGGCGAAGTCGAGCCGGTCGACGGTGTCGAGGGAGACGTTCACCCTGGTCAGGCCGGCCTCGGCGAGGGCACGCACCCGATGTTCGAGGCCGACACCGTTGGTGGTCATCGCCAGCGGAGTGTCGGGAACGGCGGCGTGGCAGCCCGCGATGATCTGCTCGAGTTCACGACGCATCAGCGGTTCGCCGCCCGTGAAGCGCACCTCGCGCACCCCGAGTTCCTTCACAGCGAGAGAAACAAGCCGGACGATCTCGTCGGCGGTGAGTAGTTCCTCGCGCGGGATCGGCGGCAGACCTTCCTCGGGCATGCAGTAAGTGCACCGCAGCGAACACTTCTCGGTGATGGAAACACGCAGGTCACGGGCGACGCGGCCGAATCGGTCGACCAGCAGCGGCGTCTCGGGCCTGCCGTCGAGAGACGGCCGCTCCGAGCGCACAGCGGGGATCCCCATCTCGACCAGCGTCATTCCTCCAGTATGACCCGTCGGGGCCGTCACATCGGGTCCGGTGCGGCGATTCGTTGCTCACCGCGGGCGCGGGGAAAGAGTGAGCAACACGATCGAACCGGGTACCGCGACGACGATTAGGCTGGGCACATGACTCACCGGCCCGCCACCGCGTCGGCGCGCAGCGTGGACGAGTACCGCGACACCGTTGCCGCGCTGCTGGCCCACCTCGCCGACCGCACCCCCGAACAGGTGCCGGTCCCCGACGCGCTCGGGCGCGTGCTCGCCGCCGATGTGCACTCCCCGATCGATCTGCCGGTCTTCCGCAATTCCGCGATGGACGGGTACGCGGTGCGGGCCGCCGATGTCGCCGTCACGCCGGTGACGCTGCCGGTCGCGGGTGTGGTGGCCGCCGGTAGGCCCGGCACCGAGGCGCTGCCCGAGGGCGCGGCGATGAAGGTGATGACGGGCGCGCCGCTGCCGCCGGGCGCGGACTGCGTCGTCCCGGTGGAAGACGTGCAGGCGGGCGCCGACCGCATCGTTGTCGAACGTGGCCGGGCGCATGGGGAATTCGTGCGCGAAGCCGGCACCGATGTGCGAGTGGGTGAGCTGGTCACCCGGGCGGGCACGGTGCTCGCGCCGCGTCATATCGCCGCGCTGGCCGCCGTCGGGCTGCCGAGTGTGCCGGTGCTGTCGCGATTGCGTGCGGTGTGCCTGACCACCGGTGACGAGCTGCGCCCGGCCGGTTCGGTGCTGGCCCCCGGCCAGATCTACAACTCGAACGGGATCGGACTGGCCGCCGCCCTGCGCGCCGACGGCGTCGACGTGCTCGAGATCGCCCACAGCACCGACGACGCGACCGTCTTCGCCCAGGTGCTGCGGTCGGCGGTCGCGAAGGCAGACGTGGTGTTCACCTCCGGTGGGGTCTCCAAGGGCGACTTCGAGGTGGTCAAAGAGGTGCTGGCACCGCTGGGCGGGACGTTCGGTTCCGTCGCGGTGCAGCCGGGTGGGCCGCAGGGGTACACGGTGGTCGACGGTGTGCCCGTGCTGAGCTTCCCGGGCAATCCGGTGAGCACGATGGTTTCCTACACGGTCTTCGCGCGGCCGGTGATCCGGGCGCTCGCCGGGCTGCCCGCGCCCGCGAGCCGGCAGCTCCCCCTGCTCACCCCGGTCCGCTCCCCCGCGGGCAAGCGCCAGTTCCTGCGCGGCCTGACCAGCGACGACGGCGTGGAGGTCGTGTCCGGACCCGGCTCGCATCTCATCGCGGGTATGGCCTGGGCCGATGCGCTGGTCGACATTCCCGCCGAGGTCACCACGCTCGCCGCCGGTGCCACTGTGCGAATCTTGATGCTATGAGCGAGTTGTCGCACGTCGACCGTGAAGGTCGCGCCCGCATGGTCGATGTGAGTGCCAAGCCCGACACCACCCGGATCGCCGTCGCCGCGGGCGAATTGCAGACCACGGCCGAAGTCGTGCGCCTGGTCCGTGCCGACGGCATGCCCAAGGCCGACGTGCTGTCTACCGCGCGGCTCGCCGGAATCGCCGGTGCCAAAAAGACTTCCGAGCTGATCCCGCTGTGTCATCAGCTGGCGCTGTCGTCGGTGAAGGTGGAGTTCGGGTTCACCGAGACGACCATCACCATCGAGGCGAGCGCCAAGACCACCGGGCCGACCGGGGTCGAGATGGAGGCGCTCACCGCCGTCGCCGTGGCGGGGCTCACCTTGCACGACATGGTGAAGGCGGTCGATCCGGCGGCGGTGCTGAACGGGGTGCGGCTGGTCACCAAAGAGGGCGGCAAGCACGGACATTGGGTGCGACCGGAGGCGCGGCCGGCGTCGACCGAGGCCGCGGAGGCTCCGGCCGTCGCCGGATCGGGCGGCACTGTGGGCATCTCGCAGGCAGCTGGCTCCGTCGCCCCTGCCGCTGATGCTGCGGTCGGCGTCTCGGAATCGCCGCATGCTGCCGAATCACGTTCGGCCGTCGCTGATTCTCGGCACGCCATGAACAGCGCCCCAGCCGGGTCTCGTAGTGCCGCTGTCGTGGTCGCGTCCACCGGCGCGGCGGCTGGGACACGCGTCGACACCACCGGTCCGGTGCTCACCGAATGGCTTGCCGCACAAGGGTTTTCCGTGCGTGGTCCGCTCGTTTACGCGGACGCCGACATCGCGGCAGGCTTGGCCGACGCACTGACCGGGGCGCCGTCGCTGGTCATCACGACCGGCGGCACCGGCGCCTCGCCGACCGACGCCACCCCCGAAGCGACACGGGCCGTGCTCGATCGGGAGCTGCCCGGGGTGGCCGACGCCATCCGGCAGCGTGGGACGGCGAAATTCCCGCTCGCGGCGCTGAGCCGCGGGGTCGCGGGCCTGGTCGGGAGCACCGTTGTGGTGAACCTGCCCGGTTCGCCCGGCGGGGTGAAGGACGGCATCGCCGTGCTGGAGCCGCTGCTGGATCATCTGCTCGCGCAAGTAGCCGGAGGCGGCAATCATGAATGACAAGGGCACGGTCGCGCTGGCCGCGATCAGTGACCGCGATCTCGATCCCGCCGCCGTCGAAAAGGCCGTGGACGGACCGGAATTCGGCGCCGTGGTGGTGTTCACCGGCAAGGTCCGCAATCACGATGGTGGCCAGTCGGTTTCGTCGCTCGAGTACTCCGCGCACCCGCAGGCCGAGCGATTCCTCCACGCGGTGTGCGCCGAAGTCGCAACGGCCAGTGGACTTCCCGTCGCCGCCGCCCATCGAGTCGGTGCGCTCGACATCGGTGGCCTGGCGATCGTGGTCGCCGTCGCCGCACCGCATCGGGCCGAGGCGTTCACCGTCTGCCATGAGCTCGTCGACCGGATCAAGCACGAAGTGCCCATCTGGAAGCGGCAGCTGTTCGCCGACGGGCTCTCGGAATGGGTCAACGCCTGCGGTTAGACCATGCTCGGGGTGTAGCGCCAGATGCCGAGCATCGCCTGGTCGTCCAGGGGTGAGTCGCCGTCGAAGACGGTGGCGCGCAAGCGTTCCAGGGCCGCGTCCGCGTCGAGGCCGGCGCCGATGAGGACCAGGCTCGACACCCGCTGTTCGCCGCGTGCCCAGGTGCCGGGGGTGAACGTCACGTGGCGGCCGACCAGATGCATCTCGAACTTGCGCCGCTCCCCCTCGACCGCGAAGGCCACACACCCTTTGGCGCGGAACAGCCCTCGCGGCGGGTTTTCCAGGAAGTCCACCAGGGCACGAGGATTCAGCGGTCGCTCGCTGGTGAACGACACCGACACATAGTCGTCGTGGAAGTGGCGGTGGTCGGGATCGTCGTGGTCGTGGTCGTCGAGCAGGGCGCCGAAACTCAACTGCTGCGCCACTTTCGGCTCTTCGCGGGTGCGCTCGTCGAACAGCAGACCCGGGTCGACCCGCCCGTGCGTGGTCGCGTAGACGGGGACCTGGCCGACCCACTCGGTGATTTGTTCCCGCAGGGCGGTGAGAGCGTCGGGCGTGACGCGGTCGGCCTTGTTCACCAGCACCAGGTCGGCCAGTTTCAGGTGCGAGATCAACTCCGGGTGACGGGTGCTCGTTGCACCGAATTGTTCGGCATCGACCACCTCGACCAGTCCGCCGTATCCGATGCGCGGATTCGGATTCGCCACGACCATCCGGATCAGATTGCGCGGTTCGGCCAGCCCGCTGGCCTCGACCACGATCACGTCCACCGCGCTGCGCGGCTGCGCCAGCTGCGCGAACAGATCGTCGAGCTCGGACACGTCCACCGCGCAGCACACACACCCGTTGCCCAGCGACACCATGGCATCGACCTGCCCCGCGACCAGCATCGCGTCGATGTTCACCGCCCCGAAGTCGTTGACCACCACCCCGATCCGGGTCCCCCGGTTGTTGCGCAACAGATAGTTCAGCAGAGTCGTCTTCCCCGACCCCAGAAACCCAGCAACGATCACCACAGGAATCACGGCTCCCATGGTGCCATCCCACCGCTGCCGTCCACTCCCACCGCCCCTCCACCTTCGCCGAACCCCGCCCTGGTCCTGGACGCGCGATCACCACGCCCCGGTGGCGGCATCGACCGCCATCAGAGCGTGGTGATCTTGAAACGAAGGGTTCGGTGGACTACTTCGTCGGGCCGAAGACGACGCCGGCGAGGGTGTAGGCCAGGTTGATGAGCTGATTGGTGATGACGCTGTTGTCCATGCCGAGGGACTGGGCCATGGGCATCAGCATGTTCATCACCGTGAGGACCGGGCCGCCGAGGGAACTGCTCAGCGACGTGATGTCGGGAACCGATTCCTCCTGGTACGGCTGTGCCTTCGGGGCGGCACCGCCGCGTTCCCTCGGCGTGGGGGCCGGCGCGGCGGGCGGGCGGGCGTTGGCACCGGGTGCGGTGCGGGCCGGGGCGTACGGCAGCGGCGCCGGGTCGGCGATCGGGGCCCGGGCCGGTGCGCGCGCCGGGGCGGGCGCTGCCGGGGTGGTGGAATCGCTGGACGGTTCCTCGACGGGCGCCGGATCCTGGCCGGATTCGTCACCGGCCGCACCGTTCTCCGGCGACCCCTGCGCGGGTGCGCCTGCCGGGCCCGATTCGGGCGCGGATCCCTGCTCGCCGGCCCCGGATTCCGGGCCGGCACCGTTTCCGGTCGCGTCCGATTCAGGTGCCGACCCCTCGCCGACACCTCCGGACTCGGGCCCCGACGCCGCACCGGGTGCGGACCCCTCACCAACTCCACCGGACTCGGGTTCCGACGCCGCGCCGGGCGCGGACCCTTCACTGGTTCCACCGGATTCGGGCGCTGACCCCTGGCCGACTCCACCGGACTCGGGCGCCGACCCTTGCCCGGTCCCGTCGGACTCCGGCACCGATCCCTGACCCGACTCCCCTGTGGCACCGGGCGCGGACTTGCTGGTAGACGGCGCACCACGACGCGGTGAGGTCGTATCGGACTGACCCGGCTTCTCGCTCGTCGAGTCCGTCGCCGCACCCGGTTCGGGCTCCTGCCCGGGCGTGGGAACCGGGGTCGCCACCGGCGCCCGACCCGGAATCGGCTTGGGTGCCAACGCCAGGGCAGGCGCGGGCCCGATCGGCTTGTTCAGCAGATAGCCGACCAATCCGGTCGTGATGGCCACCGCGTGCTGCAGCCGTCCCTCGCGCGATTCGAGCAGCGCCGCGTCCTCGGCATTGGCGCCGTTGCCCATTTCCACGAAAACGAGCGGTACCCGGGTCAAGGCGGGCCCGGCCACGTCGGCGCGGGTCTGCAGCCCGTTGTTCGCACCGCCATAGGTCGCGGGCGGGATCCCGGCTGCGACATAGGCGTCGCGCACCGCGCTCGACGCGGCGAGCCCGGCTCGTGATTGGGCCTGCTCGACGGCCGGATCGGGCACGGGGAGCTGCGGCAGGATGAGGTGGAAGCCGCGCTGGTCGGCGGGTGCGCTGTCGGCGTGGATGCTCACCGCCACCTCGGCGCCGGATTCGTTCGCGGCGCGGGCGCGTTCGTCCACGCAGCCGCCCCACCCGGCGTCGTCGGCGCGGCTGAGCACCACCTCGGCGCCGAGCGCCTGCAGCGAGGTCTTCACCAGCTGGGCCACTTCCCAGTTGATGGTGTGTTCGGGGACGCCGCCCAGTGATGTCATGCCGGTGGTCTGGCAGTCCTTGGTTCCGCCTCGGCCGTTGTCGACCTGACGGGCGAGATCTTCCGCATGGGCCGGACCCTGATGACCCGGGTCGAGGAAGATCGTCTTCCCGGCGAGCTGATCGCCCTGCGCTGGTTCAGGGTCGGCGTGGGCGGTCACGGGCAGCAGCCCGGACAGCGACACCACGACCGCGGCGGAGACTGTGGAGCAGAGACCGGCCTTGATGATGTCTGGTTTCATGTTCGGTCGGCGCTCCGGAACGGAGCACCCCTCCCTTCCCATTGGTAACACCAAACCCAGTAGTTAACTCTTGCCACGTGTACAACGACAGGGCAAGCGCCGTTACCGAACTGCAATAGGCCGATAATCGCTGGTCAGGTGCCCAGATGGGCGATTTTTCAAGTGCGTCAGGCAACCTCCGGCAACTGCCGCAACGAGCGGAGCGCGTAGTGCACGCGGGTCTTCACCGTGCCGACGGGAACCCCGAAATCCTCGGCCACTTCCCGATATCCGCGATCACGCAGAATCACTTCGACCACGGCCGCACGCTGAGGTTCGGGCAACCGGGCGAGCAGCTCGTCGACGAGCAAGCCGTCGACGAGCCCGTCGGCGAAATCCGGCCTGCCGCAGGGCACCAGCTCGGCGAGGTCGTCGAAACCCACATCGATCGGGCGCACGGCCCGAGCCCGCACGATGTCGACGACCACATTGCGTTCGATCGCCAGCAGCCACGTGCGCACGCTGCCCTTGCGCGCGTCGAAGTCGGCGCACGCGCGCCACGCGCGCAACAAGGTCTCCTGGACGGCATGCTCGGCCAGCCCGCGATCACCGAGGCTGCGCATGGCCCGCCAGTGCAGCAGGCCGCGATCGGCGGCCAGCACGTCGGCCAGCCCGTCCCTGGTACACAGTCGCGCGCAGTGCGCGTTACAGAAGTTGTCCGCCATACCGGGTTATCGCGGCCGGACCGCCCGATGACAACGCCTTAAGCGACTCTTCAGGATCCTGCTGGTGCCGTGCTGGAAAGTAGTTCCTGCGAGCCCGGCCGGGCCTGCTCCAGGAGGGGGGAGCAGGGCTGCCGGGCTCGCTCCGTTCCCGGGTCACGAAGGAATTGCATACATAGCGATTCGTGCATATGATTGCGCCGTTCGGTTCACAGGAGAGGGGAAAATCGCATGGGCGCAGGACACGGGCACGACCACGGGGTGTCGGCCGACAGTGACAAACGCTGGCTGGCAGGCGCGCTGGCCCTGATCGTCACGTTCCTGATCGGCGAGGTCATCGTCGGTATCGTCGCCGATTCGCTGGCACTGCTGTCCGACGCCGCGCATATGACCACCGACGCCGCGTCCATCGCGCTGGCGCTGTGGGCGATCCGGTTGGCCGCGCGCCCGCCGAAAGGACGGATGACCTTCGGCTGGAAGCGGGTGGAGATCCTGTCCGCCCAGGCCAACGGGCT
Organism: Nocardia rosealba; assembly: GCF_020216065.1. GTDB lineage: Bacteria > Actinomycetota > Actinomycetes > Mycobacteriales > Mycobacteriaceae > Nocardia > Nocardia rosealba. The sequence goes on along the minus strand of NZ_JAIWNA010000001.1, from coordinate 1,209,038 downwards.
CACCCTGCTCCTGCTCGCACTGTGGCTCGGTTACGAGGCGATCCGCAGACTGTTCGCGCCGCCGGAAGTGCACGGCGTCCTCGTGCTCGTCACCGCGCTGGTCGGTGTGGCCGTGAATGTGCTCGCCACCTGGATGATCAGTCGCGCCGATCGGACGAGCCTCAATATCGAGGGCGCCTACCAGCACATCCTCAACGACCTGTTCGCGTTCATCGCCACCGCCGTCGCGGGTGTGGTCATCATCCTGACGGGCTGGGCACGCGCCGACATCGTCGCCACCCTGATCGTGGTTGCGTTGATGATCAAGGCGGGTGTCGGGCTGATCCGCGCGTCGAGCCGCATCTTCCTCGAGGCCGCCCCCGACTACCTCGACCCCGCGCAGATCGACGCCGATATCCGCGCCCGCGACGGCGTGGTCGGCGTGCACGATCTGCACATCTGGGAGATCACCTCCGGCTCCCCCGCCCTGTCGGCGCACATCCTGGTGCAGCCGGGCCGCGATTGCCACGCGGTGCGCGAAGACGTGGCGCACATGCTCGACCACGACCATCACATCAGCCACGTCACCCTGCAGGTCGACCACGCCACCCCGGAGGTGCTCGCGATCGGCAACCGGCAGAGCAGCGCCTGCGGCGACACCCACACGGCCGAAGCGCCGCACACGCACTGACCCCGAACGCGAGAATGCCCCACACCGGAAGGTGCGGGGCATTCTCGTGGGCCGACGTTCCCGTCGACCCGGCCGTCACCGGCCGAAAGCGCTGACGAATCAGCCGCCGAAGGAGCCGGTCCACAGGGTGTCGACCAGACCGTGCAGAGCAGCACCCAGGGTGTCGAAAAGACCGTTCAGGGCGGCGCTACCGGTGTCGATGATAACGGGGATCATAAATACTCCTCTGTTTCTCATGCTCCAGCCGAGGCTGGCTTACGAATGGCATATCGACCCCCGAACGCCGCGAGTTACGCAAATTACGGATTAGTGACAGCCGTTACAGTAACCCAGTTTCACCTATCACCACCTGCGGTTATAAGTGCGACAGCGTGTTACTTAAAATTGTATGAGAAGTTTCTGAGAGTTATTTATCAGCCTTTTATGTTTGGGCCCCGACGACCTTGGGAAATGTGCGGAGAATTAGCTGATGCGTAATATTTCCCTTTCTTGCGGTACCAGCGGCGAGGACTGCGCAGCCGACGTCGACGGAGCCTCGGCCACACCGATCGACCGGCCGGCGACCATGGTCAGCACGACCTGCAGGAACTCCAGGTGCTTGCGCATCGCCCGCACGGAACGGGCCACCGAGGTCACCGTCTCCGTCCCGGTCTCGGCCTGCCTGCCCGCGAAACGGTCGGCGAGCCAGTCGAGGACGACCGGGACGACGAGGAACTCCAGCGGCAGATGGGAACCGTTGCGGATGCGCAGGTACCGCACGGCCGCACCGGCCCGCTCGTAGCGCCGGACATGCGCGTCGATGTCGGCGACCGCGATCACCTCGTCGCGCACGCCTTGCACCACCAGCAGCGGGGCGGCCGGGGCCTTGCCGCCGGGCTCGACGTCGGTGAGAACGCGGCGCAGCACCGGTTCGGCGAGCAGTTCGGCGATGCCGCCGCGCAGGTGGCGGGCGACATCGCGGCGGGCGAACCGCAGCAACAGCGCGAAGGTACTGCGTTGTTCGGCCTCGCCGAGCAGGGCGCGGAACCGTGTGTCGAAGTGGTCCTCCAGCACGGGGACCAGCTCCGGGTAGGCGCGGCGCAGACCGGCGACGAAGACGGCGGGGAACCCGGCGAACCAGCCACCGTTGAGCCGGAGGAACGCCGCCGCCGGGTCACCCACGGGCGACCCGGCGGCGGCGCCGACGATATCCAGCTCGGGGGCGTACTCGGCGGCCAGCTCGGCCGCCCAGGCCGTGGCCAGCCCGCCGCCCGAATAACCCCACAGCGCAACCTGATTCGACGGCGACAACCCGAGCGCACCGAAACTCAGCGCCGCACGAATGCCGTCGAGCGCCCGGTAACCGGGTTCCCTCGCGGCGCCGAACCGCCCGTCGGTCCCCTCGTGGTCGGGGACCGAGACCGCCCACCCCTGCCGCAGCGCCATCGCGATGATCGGCAGTTCCAGCGGGGCGATCGAACCGATGGTCTGCGCGCCCCGGCGCAAGGCGTAGGACGGAAAGCACTGCGGGGCAACGGCATCGATCGCGCACTGGAACGAGACGAGCGGACGGGACTCGCGCGGGTCGGCGCCCCAGGGCAAGAGCACCGTCGTCACCGTCACCTCGGCATTGCCGTCGAGATCGCAGGTGCGATAGAGCAATTGCCACGCGGCGATACGCTGCGGCACCAGGCCGAACAGTGCCAGCTCCACCGAGCGCGACCGCACCACCGCGCCGGGGGCGAGCGTCTCGAGATCGGGTGGGACGCTGTAGAAGGGATCGTCGGGCGGCAGCGGCGGTGCTCCGCGCAGGGTGGCCGCCCGATCGAGCAAACTGGTCATAGGCTGCCGCCGCCGCCGAAGAACCACGGGTTGAACGTGCAGGCCAGCTCGGGTGCACGTGCCGGATCGAGAGCACGCAGCGCGATGGAGGCGGCTCGGGGGGAGTACATCATCGTCAGGTGGTCGGAGACGTCCTGTTCGCAGCCGGCCTGCAGGGTGATGTTGTCGACGGTCGCGTCCGGTCCGGCGACCAGGAAGCCCAGGTCGAGGGGGTTCATCACTTCGTCGTAGCGGGAGCCGACCACGGTGTAGCGCACGCCGGGCACGGTGTCGCCGCCGGCGTTGAGGGTGGTGTAGAACGGCGAACCGATGGCCTGTTCCACATTGGCGGCGCCGATGATCGGCCGGTAGAAGCCGAGGATGTCGATGCCCGCGTTGTTGATCATGCGACCGAGCGAGGCGATACCGAGCAGCGAGGTGCCGTGGTGGGTGCCGCCGAAGCTCACGAGGGTGGCGACCTTGCCCTGTCCCCCATCGAACTTGAGGTAGTGGTTGGCGATGGTCGCGCCCTGGGAGTGGCCGACGATATCGACCTGTTCGGCGCCGGTCGCGGCCAGCACCCGCTCGATGAACGCGGCCACCTGGCCCGAGGATTCGACCATCGGGCCCACCCCGTTGCGGCCGGGCAGGATCGCGCCGAGCCCACCGGCCTCCAGCAGGGTCGACTTGCCGAAGTTCAGGGTGAACACGCAGTGCCCGGCATCGGCCAGCCGCGGTGACAGATAGGAGAAGGTGTCGTAGGCGTTGAGCCAGGTGCCGTGCAGCAGGACCACCGGCCGGGGATGGGCCGCGGTGGGTTTGCAGTCCCAGCGGTTGGCCTTGGGCGGCGCGGCGTCCGGGTGCAGCAGGCCGTAGGCGAAGGCGGGCAGATAGGCCGACATCGAGGGGCCCTCACCGACGGTGTCGGAGGCACGGCTCGACGAGCCCGAACCGCTGCCCGAGGCGCTGCCGGTATCGGCGATGGCGGTGGGGCGGCCCTCGGGGGTGGTCGGCGCGGTGGCGTTCAGATATTCGGCCAGCGAGGCGACGGTCGGTTCGAGTGTGGGAGTCGCGGCGGCCGAGTGGGTGCCGAGCGCGAGGAGCGCGGCGGCGATGCCGAACGCGGATAGGGTTCGGCGAAGAGGATGCGTCGTTGCAATCAAGGTTTCACTTCCGTAGAACAGCGTCGTCGGGCAGGCGGCCCGATGCGCGTTCTGCGAATCTATGACCGGCGCCACAGGGTGTCACTGCACCGTGCGCCCAGAAAACGCCACCGCTCTTGTCTCGTGAACCAAGTTCTCGTCGTAGCCGACTGGAGCGCCCACTTTCGCCCTGTCTTGGGACACAATTCCAGGCATGCTCGCCGAACAAGCCACGTCCGCCGCACCCGATCTGACGACTCGTCTGTTGAGTCGCTGGCCCCAGATCGCCGAGCGCATGCTCGCCGATGGACTCGCCGCCAAAGCCCCCGCCGAACTGCCCGCGGGCCACTTCACCGCCGAGGTGCTGCCGACAATCTATGCCTGCGGACGGGCGGTGCTCGACGCGATCGCCTCGAATCGGGAGTTCACCAAGTCGGAAGTGGCCATGTTCGTCGCCCCGGTCGCCGAGCGGCATGCCGAGGACCGGTTGCCGTTGCCGCTGCTAATCGACGCCATTCACGCATCGGCGCAGTCGTTGCTCGCGGCGGCCTCGGCGGAGGCCGAGCCCAGCGAGATGTTCGAGTTCATCCACGTGTTCAGCCGGCTGCTCGACCTGCTCCGCCACATCAACATGACCGTGGTCGAGACCTACACCGAGGTGGAGCAGTCGATCTACCACGCCGAACGCGAGGCACGGCGCGAGTTGTGCTCGGCGCTGGTGCGCGGGCTACCGGCCGAGGAACTCGCGGCGCGGGCCGACACGACGCTGGCCGAGCAGTACACGGTCCTCGCGATCCACCTCGACGAGCAGCCGCGCACCGGCAGCGCGGCCAACCTGCTGACGCGCCGCCGCATCCGGGTGTTGCAACGCGACCTCGACGCGCTGACCGGAACGACCACCCCCGCCACCTTCGACGGCACCAGCGGCATCGCCCTGCTGAGCCGCTCCGAGGCCGATGTCCTCGACGCCGCGCGTTTCGACCAGCTCGCCACGCGGTTGGCCGAACAATTCGGGGTTCCGGTGTTTCTCGCGGAGTTCTCGGAGGTGGCCCGCGACGACATTCCCACCGCCGCCAACGACGCGAGCGAACTGACCGAGCTGGCTCGGCTCCGGGGTAAACCCGGCGGGTGTTACCGCCTCGACGATCTGCTGCTCGAGTATCAGCTCACCCGGCCGGGCCCGGCGCGAGAGCGGTTGGCGCAGCGCGTGATTCCACTGTTGTCGAGCCCGCATCTCGTCGAGGCACTCGAAGCGCATCTGCAGTACGGTGCCGACCGGAAGACCGCCTCGCGACGGATTCATGTCCACCCCAATACCTTCACCTACCGGTTGCGCCGCATTGCCGATCTGACCGGCCTCGACCCGGCCGATCCGAAGGATTCACGAATGCTGGCGGCCGCGCTCACGGTATATCGGCTGGATTCGGCATAAACGAAAAAACCCGCTATTCGACGTGTGCTTCGAATAGCGGGTATTCCGTTTCCCGACAAGGAAAGTCTTTATTGCGCGGCGTACCTTACAGGTAGGCGCTGCAGGTCGGCCAGGCGCCGGGGCCCTGGGCCGCGAGCACGTTCTCGGCGACGCGGATCTGCTCCTCACGGCTGGCGTTGTCGGCCGTGCCGGTGCCGCCGTAGGCCTCCCAGGTGCTCTGCGAGAACTGCAGACCGCCGTAGTAGCCGTTACCGGTGTTGATACCCCAGTTACCGCTGCTCTCGCACTGCGCCACGGCGTCCCAGTTGTTCGCCGAAGCGGTGGCAGTGGTCAGACCGGCCGGAACGGCGATCATGGCACCGGCAACAGCGGCGAAACCGAGGGCACGGGTGGTGAACTTGCGATTGAAAGACATAAGCATTTCCTGCCTGCGCCCACCGACTCGGTATTCGAACTACCGCGTCCCTGCCCCACAGGTATGTCGGGGATCCTCGAATCGCGGGGCAGGCTTTGCGGCGTTCTGCGATTCGATTCGGCTCGGGTTGTTGTTCAAGCCGTGATCGAATGTAGCTGTTTCGCAACAGAAGATCACGCACCGATCACGGACGCTTATGTAGCAAAGTTTGTCCAAACGTACGCTGTTCACCGCTGGTCGTTCGTGATAAATCCGTAATCACAGAACTGTGCTCCAGGCGGCTATTTGTGACCGGCCTCACAGGTATTTAGTGGGCCCGATCACGTTTCTTACAGGCAATTCGGGCAACCCTTTGTATGAGTAGTGGCCGCAAGGTCCTCAGGCGAGGAGCCGCTTCTCCGATGCCACGGCCACCGCGGCGGCCCGGGTATCCACGCCGAGCTTGTCGTAGATGCGCCCGAGATGCGTTTTCACCGTCGCCTCGCTGATGTGCAGCGCGCGGGCGATCTCCCGGTTTCCGAGGCCTTCGGCCAGCTTGCCGAGGATGCCGCGCTCGCGAACGGTGAGTGTGGGCCCAGGGTTGCGCATCTTGGCCATGACCTTGGCCGCGACCGGCGCCGACAACGCGGTCTGCCCGCTCGCGGCCGCCCGGATGGCGGCGAACAGTTCCTCGGGGCGTTCGGCCTTGAGCAGGTATCCGGTGGCGCCCGCCTCGATCGCGCGGGTGATGTCGGCATCGGTGTCGTAGGTGGTCAGCACGAGGACGTGCGGTGTCGGCGCCGGTTGGGCGGTGATGAGCCTGGTCGCGGCCACCCCGTCCATCTCGCCGCCGAGCTGCAGATCCATCAGCACCACGTCGGGGTGCAGGCGCCCGGCCAGCGCCACCGCCGCCGGACCGTCGGCGGCCTCCCCGATCACCTCGATCCCGGGTGCGCTCGACAGCAGGGCGTGCAGGCCTGCGCGCACCACCGCGTGATCGTCACAGATCAGCAGGCGCACGGTGGTGGTCATAACGGCCGATGCTAGCGGGCATCGCCCGGTGCGACCTGGGCCAAGGGGATCGACACCGACAGCACCGTCCCCTCCCCCGGCGCCGATTCGATCGCGCAGGTACCACCCAGCTGACGCACGCGCGCCCGGATCGCAGGCAGACCGTGACCCCGATGCTCGGCCGGGTCACCGACGTCGCCGGGATCGAAACCGCATCCGTTGTCTGCCACATCGAGGACGATCTGGTCGTCGAGGCTGGTCAGCGTGAGTGTCGCCGTGCTCGCTCGCGCGTGTTCGCGCACATTGGCCAGCGCGCCCTGGGCGATGCGTAGCAGCGTGGCCTCCGCGCGCTGTGGCAGTGGCACCGGCGCACCTTCGATATGGCATCGCACAGTGAGGGTGTCGGTGGATTCGCGGTCGGCGAGCGCGGTCAGGGCGGCGGCCAGTGACCCGCCCGCGGCGAGATCGGCAGGGGCGAGATCGTGGACGAAGCGGCGCGCTTCGGTGAGGTCGCGTTCGGCGATCTCGGCGGCCGAGCGCAGATGCGTGCGGGCCAGCCCCCGGTCGGTATCCCAGACCAGGTCGGCGGCCTGCAATAGCATGCGCTGGCTGGACAGACCCTGGGCGAGGGTGTCGTGGATCTCCATGGCGAGCCGTTCACGTTCGGCGAGGGTGCCTTCGCGTCGTTCGGTGTCGGCCAGTTCCTGGCGGGTTCGCACGAGGTCGTCGATGAGTGCCGCCTGCCGGGTCGCCTGCCTGCGCATACCGACGAACAACGCGGTGGTCACGGCGGCCACCGCGGGCGGCGCGAGCACCAGGTTCGGATCGAGCCAGCCCGCGATGCGCACCTGACTGGCCACCACCAGCGCGGTCAACACCACCACCAGCGTCACCGCGGTGCGTTCGGACAGGATCCGCAGGCCCGTGTACACCAACGGCACCGCGCACCAGGCGAAACTCGGCGCGAGCACCACCAGCACCGACCAGGTGAGCACCAACCCCGCGAACCACACGAACCGGTGCGACGCCCGCAACTCGCTGAGCCCGTAGAGCACCGCGAGCGCCACCGCGAGGACGACGATGAGCGGCGTCGACCGGGTCTCGCTGTGCCGGATCAGCCAGCGCAGCAGCGACGCGGCGAGCAGCACATAGAACGCGCTGTGCACGATGATCGCGAGCAGACGGGTGTCCTCGCGCTGGTCACCGAGGTCCATGCGGCCTCCTCCCTCTCCTCGGCATTCTCCCCCGGCGCCGGGGCCCGGCGGGTCATCCGATCGGTTGACCCGGGTGTCGTCCGATCCGGCCGCGTACTCCAGCCACACCGTCGATTCGCCGGAGCCGCCGGGCGAACAGGATGGATATCACCAGGCCGCGCCGCAGATCCGACGGCCGAGAAATGCTCAGGAGCAGCAATGACCAGCAAGTTCAGCACCCGTAACCGTCTCATCGTCGCCGGTGCCACCGCCGCCGTCGTCGGCGCGGGCGTCGTCGGTGTGGTCACCGTGCAGGCCGCCGATCCCGACCCTGCCACCCGCACCCCCGTCGTCGTCGAGACGGCCGACAACAATCTGGCCACCAGCACGCATCTGTCGGTCGCCGCCGCGACCAAGGCCGCCCAGACCGCGCTCGACGCGGCCGCCAAGGAGAACCAGCGGGTGAGCGTGGCCGTGGTCGACCGCAACGGCAATGTGATCGTCACCCTGCGTGGTGACGGCGCGGGCCCGCAGTCCTACGACGCCGCCCAGCAGAAGGCGTTCACCTCCGTGTCGTGGAACGCACCGACCAGCGAGCTCACCAAGCGACTCGAGTCCGCACCCCACCTCGCCGACATCGACGGCACCCTGTTCCTCGGTGGCGGTGCCCCGGTGAAGTCGAAGGGCGCGCCCATCGCGGGCATCGGCGTGGCGGGCGCACCGAGCGGTGATCTCGACGAGAAGTTCGCGCAGGCCGGCGTGGCCGCGCTCGGTAACTGATCGAAGGCTGCGCCCGGCGGGCGGACGGAGAATGATGGACCTCGAAGGAGGCATCATGTCCGCACGCCGGGTTCTGTTCAGTGTCCTCACCATCGGCCTGGTCACAGTTGTGGCGGTCGGGCTGTATCTGTTCCAGCCGTGGCGGTTGTTTACCACGGTCACCGTCGACGAGGCGCCGGTGGTCGCCGCCGACGGCGCTCCGCCGCCACTGCTCGCTCAGGGCACGTTCCTCTCCCACGAACACGACACCTCGGGCACCGTCGCGTTGCAACGAGCCGCCGACGGCACGCTGGTGGTGCGAATCGCCGACCTGCGCACATCCGACGGTCCCGCCCTGCGGGTCTGGCTCACAGACCAACCGGTGGTCCCTGACGATTGGCACAATTTCGACGACGGCGCCCACATCGATCTCGGCGCGTTGAAGGGCAACGAGGGCAACCAGAACTACGAGGTGCCCGCCGGGACCGATCTGTCCTCGGTGCGGTCGGTCAGCATCTGGTGCGAGCGGTTCCACGTGTCCTTCGGTGCGGCGACGCTCACTCCGGTCTGATTCTCATTCCGCGCGACGGGCGCGGGCGCGTCGTTTGCCCTCGTGCATGGCCTGCACCCGGGCGACCGGGATGGTGTGGCCCTCGGCGATCAAGTCGTCCGGGAGTTGTTGTGGTTCCGGCATTTCCGTCAGCCACGGGTCGGCGTCGGCGAGCAGGTCCGGCACGGTGCGCAGCGTGAAATCCGCGGGCGTCACGTCGTCGAGGTCCGACCAGGTCAGCGGGAACGACACGGTGACGCCCGGACGGATGCGCGGGCTGTAGGCCGCCGCGACGGTGGCGCCGCCCGCACGCGTGGCGTCGAGGAACACTTTCCCGTGGCGGTCCTCACGGATGAAAGCCGTTGTCCCGACGGCAGGATCGATGCGCTCGGCCCGCGCGGCCACCGCCCGCGTCGCCGCGGCCGCGTCCTCCACGTCGATGCCGTCGACCACCGGTACGAAGACATGCAGCCCCTTGGACCCGCTCGTCTTCACCGCCCCCGCCAGCCCGTCGGCCGCCAGCGCCTCCCGGATCAGCCGGGCGCCTGCCACCGCGTCGGCGAACTTCTGCCCCGGTGATGGATCGAGATCGAGCACCAGATGCGTTGGCGCGGGTGCTGATTCGGCCAGGAACAATGTCGCGTGGTACTCGACTGCCCGCTGATTCCCGAACCACAGCAGAGTCCGCAGGTCGTCACACAGCGCGTAGGTGATCTCCCGCCGCGAACTCTCCGCCCACACGGTCGTGCGCCCCACCCACTCCGGCGTGTACTTGGGCAAATTCTTCTGCATGAACGGCTCCTGCCCCGGCCGCACCCGCACCACCGACAGGGGACGTCCCCGCAGCACCTTCACCAGCCGCTCCCCCACCGCCTCGAAGTACCCCACCAGGTCCCGCTTGGTCGCCTCGGCACCGTCGAACAGCGGCTGATCGAGATTCGACATCTCGACCCCGCCCCACACCTCTTTACCGGCCATCGCTCCACCCTCCACCCCACCACTGACCAGGTCAACCACCGCGCTCATCGAAAAAGACGTTGCCGCCGACGTATCGGCACCGGCACGCTCACTCCTGTGCGCGCCGAGAATTCCGGATACGACATCTACGCATCAGGCCTCGGCCCACCGCGAGCCTTTCTCGATCTCGATTGGCCGCTGGACCCCGCGGTGTCGCCGGTCGACCGAGAGCGGATGGCAGCCCACCATGCGGTGGCGGCCATCATCGAGCTGTCCCGCGGTTTGTTCATTCCGCTGCGGTTCGAGGCATCCCGATGTGTGACGAGCGATGTCGACGGCGTGTGGATGGTCGCCGACCGGTCGGAACCCGACGACCACGTGCGCGTGAACGCCGCAGGCAGCGTCCTGATGCCCACATCGTCCGCTCCGGTCGGCGTCGATGGACATGCCATGACGACAATGCTCGACGAACTGCTGACGACGCCCGGTGAAGCGTCCGAGCTGCGATGGCGCGGATGGAGCCAGATCCGCGTCGACGACACACTAGCCGCGCTGCCCACCGCCCTGGTGCCGACCGGTGACGAATTCATCCTCGACGATCTCGACAACAGGGTTCGCGACCTCCGAATCCCTGTGCGACGACGATCCGACGGAGTGTGGGTCGGCAGGTACGACCTCGGATTCTGGACCCCGATCTCGGTCACCGTATTGCGGGAGGCCCACGTCTCCGGCATCTCCGACGCCGACGGGCGCCACACCCTCCTGATGCTGTCGATCGACGTCCACTGGTCAGTCTGGTGGCGAGACGGTTCCCCCGGCCGCGCCATGCTCGATGCCGCCCTCCACCGCCTCCATGACCTCGGCTGGCACCACAACTACTGACAGAGCCGTCAGTGCTTCGATTTCGAGTCCCTGTGCTTTATGAATAAGGGGCACGCACAGCTCGATCGGAACGGAACGACCTCGCCATGCCTGACCCAAGCCCCGAAGCCGGCCCAGCGTCGGTGGTCCGCACGACTCTTCTCGACCAGGTGCTGCCATCACCGCAAGCCCTGCACCGCGTCGAGATCAGGCGCATCACGCTCGCCCCTGACTTCTCCGGTGGCCTCCACGTCCACAACGGACCGGTCTTCGGCAGCATCGAATCCGGCTCCGCCGTATACCAAGTCGAAGGAAAAGAACCCACGATCCTGCGCCCCGGCGACGTGTTCTACGAACCCGCGCATGTTCGCATCGCCCGCTTCGACGCCCGCCACGACGGCGTCACATTCCTCGGCTATTTCCTGCTCGAGGCCGACCAGGAAGCCGAGCTCGAGTTCCCGGACTGACCGTGGACGCAATAAGAGGCCCCACGGCGATGAGCGGGCCTTCTGCCGCCCGTTTTGGTCGATCGCCCGGTCGTCGGCTAAGGTATGTTCCGCGCGGTTCACGCTGGTGAATTGCTGTTCTGGCCCCGTCGTCTAGCGGCCTAGGACGCCGCCCTCTCAAGGCGGTAGCGCGGGTTCGAATCCCGTCGGGGCTACAGATGAGCTCCCCGGTCCACCGACCGGGGAGCTTTTTCGTGTCCGGAGACAAGGCTTTCCGTTCGCGTTGACATCGGCCCAGGCGCCATTCGTACACTGTAGGAATGAAGCGCACCCTCTACACCGAGGACCATGAGGCCTTCCGTGCCTCGGTAGCCGAATTCGTCAAGCGTTCGATCGAACCGAAGGCCGAGAAGTTCATCGAACAGCGCGCGATCGATCGCGAAACCTGGTTGGCCGCAGGCGAACTGGGCTATCTCGGGCTCGGGGTTCCGGAGGAATTCGGCGGGAGCGATGCCGGTGACTACCGGTTCAACGCGGTACTCGGCGAGGAACTGGCCAAGGCCGGTGCGGCGATCTCGTCGTCGTTCGGCATCCACTTCGACGTGTGCGCCCCCTACCTGGTCGAGCTGACCACCGACGAGCAGAAGCGGCGTTGGCTGCCGAAGTTCTGCACCGGCGAGCTGATCACGGCCATCGGCATGACCGAACCGTCGGGTGGTTCCGACCTGGCCGCGCTGAAGACCACCGCCGTGCGCGACGGCGACGACTGGATCATCAACGGCTCCAAGACCTTCATCACCAACGGGTTCAACGCCGACCTGGTGATCGTGGCCGCCCGGACCAGCCCGGAGAAGAAGGCCAAGGGCATCACCCTGTTCGTCGTGGAGAACGGCATGGACGGCTTCACCCGCGGCCGCAAACTCGACAAGGTCGGCCAGCCCGAATCCGACACGGCCGAGCTGTTCTTCGACAATGTGCGCGTCCCGGACGCCAATCGCCTGGGCGAGCTCGACCGCGGCTTCATCACCATGATGCAGATGCTGCCCCAGGAACGCATCGGCGCCGCCGCCTCCAACATCGCCCACGCAGCGGCGATCCTGGACGAGACGCTGGCATATGCCAAGGAGCGCAAGGCTTTCGGGCAGCAGATCGGCAGCTTCCAGTACAACAAATTCCTGTTCGCCGAGCTGGTCACCAAGGTGGAGGTCACGCAGGCGTTCATCGATCAGTGCCTCGCCGCGCACACCGCCGGTGAGCTGTCGGCCGTCGACGCCGCCAAGGCCAAATGGTGGTCGGCGCAGGTGCAGAACGATGTGCTCGATGCCTGTGTGCAGCTGCACGGCGGCTACGGCTACATGCGTGAATACCGGGTGGCGCGGGCCTGGATGGACGCCAGGGTCACCAAGATCTGGGCGGGTTCGAACGAGATCATGAAGGAACTGATCGGCCGCGATCTGGGTCTGTGAAGTAGAGCGTCGGGGCCGGGGGGACAGTGACCCCCGCGCGGGCCGGCGCCCGCGGGGGGACGGGGGGGGCTTGGGGTGTTGGTTCGCGGGGGGCCCCCCCCCCCCCCGCCCCCCCCCGCCCCCCCCCCCGACGCCGGTCAGTTCAGGGTGATCGGCAGCGCGGCCAGATCGTTCTGGGTCAGCACCGGCAGGTTGCCGAGTTCGCTGTCGGGCACGGCCAGGCGCAGGTTCGGGAAGCGGGCGAACAGCGCGGGCAGCGCGATCGCGGCCTCGAGCCGCGACAGTGCCGCACCGGGGCAGATGTGCGGGCCGTAGCCGAAGGCCAGGTGGCGGTTGGCGGTCGAGCGGGTCACGTCGAATTCGTCGGCGGTCTCACCGTGCACGGCGAAGTCGCGGCCGACGGCGCGGTAGGACATCACCACACCCTCGCCCTTCTCGATCACGGTGTCGCCCACGGTGATGTCCTCGGTGGCGAAGCGCATCAGCAGGTGCGAGACGGGTCCGTCCCAGCGCAGCGACTCCTCGATGACCTGCTTCCAGTCCACTTCGCCTGCAAGGACTTTCGCCAACTGCTCGGGTTCGTTGAGCAGCGCGCGCACGGTGTTGACGATGAGGCTCACGGTGGTCTCGTGCCCGGCGGCGACGAGGGCCTTGATATTGCCGATCGCCTCCTCCTCGGTGAGCGCCTCGCCGCCCTCGTCGGCGACGACGAACGCCGAGGTGAGATCGTCGCCCGGGTCGGCGATCTTCTTGCGCACCTGGTCGGTGAAGTACACGTCCAGTTCGCCGATCACGCGCAGGCGCTCGTCCTGCGGGGTCATCACGGAGAAGAACTTCTTGTACCAGTCGAGCAGCTGGGCGTGGTCTTCGCGCGCGACACCCATCAGGTCGCCGACCACGCGCATGGGCAGCGGGTAGGCGAACACCTGCTTGAGGTCCACCGGCGTGCCGTCGGCACCGGCCGCGGCGAGGTCGTCGAGGAGTTCGGCGGTGAGTGCTTCGATCCGCGGGCGCAGTTCCTCGAGCCGGCGCGGGGCCAGCGCCTGGGCGGTCTTGAGCCGCAGCCTGCGGTGTTCGGCGCCGTCGACACTGAACATCGAGCGGTCGACGTCGACCATCCCGATCAGCGGCCATTGGTTGCCGACGACGCCGTCGGCGAACAGTTTCCAGGCGTTGATGTCCTTCACCAGACGGGTGTCGGTGGTCAACTGGCGGGCCAGGGCGTGGTCGGTGACGGTCCACACCGTCACACCCATCAGGTCGATCCGGGTGATCGGCCCCGCGTCACGAAGTCGGGCGGTCTCCCCCGCGAGATCACCGACCATGGGGTCGATGGCGATAGGGCATTGCGAACTCACGAGAAACCTCCGACGGGTCGAACAGGGGTGAAACGAACGGGCAGTGCTTGCATGCCCCGAAGGAAAGCCGAAGGTCGCCGGGTGAGCTGGTCGGCCGGAACCGCCAGGTCGACATCGGGGAGCCGGTCGAGCAGCACCTCGATCCCGGTTCGAGCGATGATCTCGGCGATCTGCTGCGCCGGGTACGGGCAGCGGTATTCGCCGTAGCTGAACGCGAAGTGCGCGTTGTTGCCGGTGGGTACGGTGTCGCCGTCGGAAAACGACTGGCGCACATGCGGATCGAGATTCGCAGCGGCCAGGCCGAGCAGCAGCATGTCCCCGGCGCGGATGGTGCGGTCGCCCAGGCGCGTGTCGCGGGCGGCCCAGCGACCGGCCAGGATGGAGGTCGGCCCCTCTTCCCAGAGCACCTCGTTCATGGCCTGGCCGACGCTGCGCCTGCCGCCACCGAGTGCGGCGGCGAAGCGTTCGTCGGTGAGCATCAGCCGCATCGAGCTGCCGAGCCAGTCGGCGGTGGTGAGGTGACCCGCGGCGGCGATCGCCATCAGGTCGTTCATGTATTCCTCGTCGGTGAACGGCTCGGGGTCGGCCAGCATCAACGAGGTGAGATCACCGCCGGGGCGGGCCTTCTTGGCGGCGACGAGGCGGGCCATGTGCTCGGCGAAACGCAGGTGCCCGGCCTGGGCGTCGGCGCCGCCGTCGGCGAGGGTCTTCATGGTCAGCGCCAGGTCGGCGGCATCGGCGTCGGGCAGGCCGAGGATGCGTCCGAGCGCGAGCACCGGTAGCGGTTCGGCGAATTCGGCGACCAGGTCGGCGGTGCCGCGCCCACAGAACCGGTCGACCAGCTGATCGGCGAGTTCCTCACAGGCACGGCGCAATTCGAAGTGGTCGACCGCGTCGAGCGCGGGTTCGACCATGGCCAGGTGGCGGCGGTGTTCGGCACCGGCGGTGAAATAGATCGAGGGCATCGGCCGCCCGACCATCGGCAGCAGCGGCCAGTCCTCGGGCACGCGACCCCACTGGTTCCACAGCGACACATCGCGCGGGAACAGCACCGGATCGCTGGTCACCTGGTGCAGTTCGCGGTATCCGATCACCAGCCAGGCGGGAAAGCCGCCGGGCAGTTCGACGGCGACGACCGGGCCGTGTTCGCGGCGCATCCGCCGGTACACCTCGTGCGGTTCGATATGGAACTCGGGGCCGCTCAGCGGGACGGCGCCGGTGACCGGGCAGGCGCCTGTCGGTGTGCTCATGAGACGCTCTCCCCCTGTGGAACAACAGAATACAGGTGCTCGATCAGGGCGATGAGTACCTGTTTGCTCGATTCACGCGAGCGGGCGTCACACATCAGCAGCGGGACCGCCGGGTCCAGGTCCAGCGCGTCGCGCACCGCCTCGGGGGCATGTGATTCTCCGAAGTCGTTGCAGGCGACCACGAATGGCGTGCCCTGGTGTTCGAGGCGGTCGATGGCATACCAGGAATCGGCGATGCGCCGCTGATCGACGAGCACGATCGCACCGAGCGCACCGGCGAACAACCGGTCCCAGAGGAACCAGAACCGTTGCTGCCCAGGGGCGCCGAAGAGATACAGGACGTGCTCGTCGTCGATACTGATGCGGCCGAAGTCGAAGGCGACGGTGGTGGTCGACTTGCCCGGTACGCCGCTCGCGTCGTCGACGCCGACACCCACGTCGGTCATCGTCGCCTCGGTGTCGAGGGGGCGGATCTCGCTCACCGACCGGACCAATGTCGTTTTGCCGACACCGAATCCGCCGATGATGACGATTTTCAACCCGTGCCGCGCCGTGCTGTGCAGCGGCGCTCGTGACCGCTCGGGTACGTCTTCAGAGCCTGCGAAGTCCAACGAGCACCTTCTCGAGGGTGGAAAGATCCAGATTCATCGCCGCCGACAGCGGTGGCCTGATGGTGATCTTGCCCGCGGCGAGCAGATCCGACAGCACAACCGTCGCCACGCCCACCGGCAGCCGCAGTTCGGCCGCGATCTCCACCACGGCGGTCGGCGCCACGCACAGCTCGAGGATCGCGACCTGTTCGGAGGTCATGCCCGCGTTCGGCGCCGACTCGCTGACCACGAGGGTGACCAGGTCGAAGTCGTCGTCGGCGGGCATCCGGCCGCCGGTGAGGGTGTAGAACCGGTCGGGATCGTCGTCGCGGCCGAGCATTACGGAGTTCCTCGGCGCGGCTGGGCGGCGAGGTGTTCGCCGAGCTGCTCGACCAGTTCGTGCATGGTGTGCCCGACCAGGCCCGCGTCGGCGTCCTCGGCGGCGATCACCGCTAAGTGCGCGCCGAGTCCGGCCTCGACCACGAACAGGATGCCGCCGTAGAACTCGGTCATCGACTGGCGGACTCCGCCTCGCCCGTCACCGAATTCGACGGAGGCCCCGTGCGCGAGGCTCTGGAAACCGGCGGCGATCGCGGCGAGTTGGTCGGCGCGGTCGGTGTCGAGTTCCGGGGTGTGGCAGATCTTGAGGCCGTCACCCGAGAGCAGCAGGGCGTGGCGGGTGCGTGGGGTGCGGGCGAGCAGTTTCTCGAGCAACCAGCCGAGATTGGTCGCGGCGGTGGTGGTCATCGGTCCTCCTGAGGGTCTGGGGCAGAGGCGGCGCTGCCTGTGCGCGGCTCGGTGCGGGCAGAACGTTGGAAGGCGCCGAGTGCCGAGGGTTTCGCCGGCGTCGCCTGGGTGGGCGCGGGCGGGGTGAGACCTTCGGGATGGACCTGCGCGAGAGTGCTGCCGCGACGGCGCTTGGGCAGCGCCGGGGTGGTCGCCGTAGGCAAGTGGGCGGCCTCACCGGCGGGTGGTGACACCTGGCGGGCGATGGCGTCGGCCCAGCCGAGGTCGCCGTTCTCGGTGTGCGGTGTCGGCCGCGGGGTCGGTGCGTCGAACTGGCCGAGGTTGGTGAGCTGGATGCCGCCGGTGTCGGCACGCTGGGTGGCGGGCGCGGCGTGGCGGCCCGTGTCGCGGCCCCGGCGTTCGGCGCGGGCGGTGAGTTCGCGCGGGACGACGACGACCACCGCCGTGCCACCGATGGCCGAGGGCCGGTACGACACGGTGAGATCGTGTTTGCGCGCGAGGTTTCCGACCACGGCCAGCCCGAGCCGGGTGCCCGAGAGGGAGGCCAGGTCGGCGCCCTTGCCCTTGTGGTCGCGTCCGCTCACAGCGGCCTCGGCGCGGCGCAGGGCAGATTCGCTCATCACCAGACCGCTGTCCTCGATCGTGATGACAACGCCCGCAGGCACTTCCGCCGCGTAGACATGCACCTCGGTGGTGGGCGGGGAGAAGTTGCAGGCGTTGTCGAGCAGTTCGGCCAGTGCGTGCATCACGCCTTCGGCGGCGTGCCCGGCGATACCGACCTCGGCCACCGCGCGCAAGCGCACGCGCTGATACCCGGCCACGCGGCCCATCGCACCACGCAGAATCGACTCCATCGCGATCGGTTTGGCCCAGCGGCGACCGGTGCGGGCGCCGCTCAGGACCGCGATGCTGTCGGCGAGGCGGCCGGTCTGGGCGGTGCGGTGGTCGATGTGGAGCAGGTCGGTGAGTACGCGGGGGTCGGCGTGACGGTGTTCCATCTCGCGCAGTTCGGCGAGCATGCTGGTGGTCATGGCCTGGATACGGCTGGCGGCACCGGCGAAGGCCGCGAGCGCGGCGGCACCGCGACGCGAATTCTCCTGCGCCTCCCAGGCGTAGGCGGAGCTGTTTTCCTCGGCCTTCGCGATGCGCTGCGTCGCCTCGGCGACGGTGGCCGCCAGCTGCTGTTCGGCGCGCTGCGCGGCGGCGGCGGAGAGATCGGCTTTCGCGGTTTGGCGCAGCGCGACGAATACCGCCGGACAGGCGATCAGCGCCGTGACCAACGCCCCGACCAGCACGGGAACGCCGATGAGAGGGGGCGCGAAAACCACGGTGAGCGCGGCGATCACCACGATGACCACTGCGGCGCTCAGCACCACGTACCCCGCCGGTCCCGCTGTCGTGCGGTCCCCGGTCGCGTGCGTCACCGGCCCGACTTCCGCAGTAACCACAGGCCCCCAACCACCAATCCTCGAGCCAAACATGCAGCAAGGCAGCCCGTTTCGATAACGGGGCGAGCATATCGAGCCCTCGCCCCGACTGCCACTCGAGCAGTCAGGGTTCACCGGTTGTTGACCCGGTGGTCTCTTCCGGCGCTGGTGACAGCCTCGCCGCTGTCGAGCATCACAGCACACCCGCGTCGGCTATGGCCGTCGCCATAGCACCGTAGCCGAGGTCGTTGGGGTGCAGGTGATCTCCGCTGTCGAACTGTTGTGCCAGTCTGCTCCGGTCGTCCGGTGCGGCCAGGGCACGGTCCAGATCCACCACCGCGTCGAAGGCGTTGCCGGTGCGGATCCAGGAATTCACCTGGGCTCGCAGGTCGTCCTTGCCGGGTGAGTAGTACACCGAACCGCCGAACGGCAGCAGGGTCGCACCGATCACGCGAACACCGGCCGCGCGGGCTTCGCCGATCAGCTCGCGATAACCCGCGATGAGCTGGCCGGCCGAAACATTCGGGGACAAGACGCCATCGGGGCCGGTGGTCCCGGCCAGGCCGATGTCGTTGATGCCGACGAGCACGATCACCGTGTCGACGCCGGGTTGTTCGAGGACGTCGCGACGGAAGCGGAGGCGGGCACTGTCCCCGAGCACGGTCGAGTCGGTGAGCAGCCGGTTGCCGCTGATACCCGCGTTGACGACCGCGTGCGGTCCGGTGCCCGGGTGGCGGGCGAGCTGGTCCGGGTAGCGCTGGTCGGTGTCGACAGTCGAGCGGTAGCCATCGGTGATGGAATCGCCGAAGACGACGGTGACCTCCCGTTCCGCGCCGATCGCGTCGATGCCCGTCAGGTAGTACCAGGAGCGGGAGGTCTCGGTGAAGGGCGTCGCGGTCGGTTCGGCCGCGTGGTCGCCTGCGGCACGGAAGCTGGTCGTGGCAGCTTGCGCGTGCTGGGTCGCCGGGCCGGTCGCGCGGGCGAAGTAGAGCGTGACGGTGACCGCCTCCCCGGCGGCGACCGGGAGGGGAATCGGGTCGCTCGCCGCGTCGGCGCCGGGGGCGAGATCGAAGGTGGTCGAGCCGGCCACTGTCAACGGGTGCATCGACTCGGGTGCCACCGCGGCGCCGCCCGCACTACGAGCCACCGTGGCGCTCGCGACGGCCAGCGGTTCGGTGCCGTAGCGATTCGACAGCCGGACCCGGACCTGCGGGCCGCCGTCCGTCAGACGGACGACCTGGCGGACGGTCTCGTCGGCAAAGCCGTCGGCCGACCAGTTCTGGGTCGCTGGATGCTGGGCGGCCGCCGCCCACACGCTCGACCACTCGGGTGCCGGCTCACGCGTGCCGCAGGCGACCAGCACCAGGGCGGTCACCGTCGCGAGGAAGGCGACCGCCCGGCGTGCGGGTTTGTTCATCCGAGCGACCAGGTCATGCCGAATTCGCCCAGTGCGTCGAGGAATTCGACCGGGTCGAACAGTTCGGCCGGTGACTGCGCGCCCGGTTTCGCGCCCGCGCCGATGCGGGTCGCTACCGTCACCGCGAGCTGGGCACTGTTGCGGTACGTGTCGGGCCCGCTTCCGGTGCCGCGCAGTGTTTTTCCGTCACGGTGGATGTCGACCACCATCGAGTACGGCGCCGGGGCGGAGGGTGTTTCGGGCGCGCGTTCCAGGTCGGCCTCGGTGACGGTGCCGACCATCGCGAAGATCTCCTCGGCCAGCACACCTTCCACCGATGTGGCCGCGGTATGGCGCGGGATCGTCACCACGGCCGGCTGTGGGAACTTCAGCACCGCGACAGGGTCGGTGGCGCCGGGCAGGAGCAGGGTGTCCCGGCGCGGCTGGGGACCGGTGCGGAATTCGCCGTCGGACCAGGAAAGACCACCACTGGTGAAGACGTCCAGATTGCGCAGCACCGTGCGCATACTGCCACGTGAACCCTCACCACCGGGTGCGACGACATGGCTGAGCACGATCTCGTCGGCACCGCCGAGCCGCCGCGCACCGAGGTGGGCGAGCAGGTCACCGAACACGCCCGCCTCCGTGACGGCCGTGACCAGAGTGACGCCCGCGGCCTCGGCGAGCGGCCCGTATTCGTCGAACACCTTGCGGGCGAACAGTTGTTCGCCCGCGACGTCCACATAGCTCGCGCCCGCGGTGACGGCGGCGCCCAGCACGCCCTCGCCGGTGCCGGTGTAGTCGGGCAGGGTGCTGATAACCACGTCGACTCCGGTGAAGGCGGCGACCAGCGCGGAGTGATCGTCGGCTGCGGCGACCCGGGCAGGTACGCCGAAGTCCGTCAGCCGCTGGGCGTTACGTCCCACGACGATGGTGTCGATTCCCCGGCGAGCCAGTTCCGCCACCACGAAACGGCCGACGTGTCCACTGGCCCCGTACACGGCGATCTTCATGTCCTGCTCCTTGCTCATTCGGTTGATGAACTCAGCGTATGAGCAGATGTCAGGACGCGAAATCATCCAGGATCCACACAAGATATCCAGGCGTCTTCGGAGGTATCGTCATCGGTTATGGATCTGCTCAGTGATGTGTTGGCCACCGCGCGAACCGGCGACCCGGCGTCAGGGATGTTCGTGCGGCACGCGCCGTGGGGCCGCAGGTATCCGCTGATGGAAGGTGCCGGTTTCCATGTCGTCCTGCAAGGTTCGTGCTGGCTCACCAGGCCGGGGGCCGAACCCATCGCGCTCGGTACGGGCGACGCGGTGCTGATGCCGCGCGGGGTCGCCCATGGTCTGGTCGATCAACTCACCAGCACGTTCACCGAGACCGCGGGACCCGACGACGTCCGAGTGGTCGACGGCCCCGGCGCCCCCGCCACCCTCCTGTGCGGGTCGTATCACCTCGCCGCCGACCGCACCCATCCATTGCTCGCGGAATTGCCCGAGGTGGTACACATTCCGGCCCGACTCGGCACGCACGCGTCGTTGCGCGCCGCCGTCGACCTGCTCGCCGCCGAACTCAGCGGCGCCCGCCCCGGCGCCGACGCGGCCGTCCCACCGCTACTCGACCTGCTCCTGCTCTATCTGTTGCGCGCCTGGCTCGCCGAGAGCGCCACCCATGACACCACACGGTGGTCGGTGGCGTTCACCGATCCCGAACTGTCGCGCGCGCTGCGGGCCGTGCACGACGACCCGGGCCACAACTGGACCGTCGAATCACTGGGCGCCCGTGCGGGTTTGAGCCGAGCCGCGTTCGCCAAGCGCTTCACCACCCTGCTCGGCGAACCGCCCCTGGCCTATCTCACCCGCTGGCGGATGCTCACCGCCGCCCGGCTCCTGCGCGAGACCGACCACCCGCTGGCCACCATCGCCGGGCGCACCGGTTACAGCTCCGAATACGCCTTCGGCAAAGCCTTCAAACGTGAATACGGTGTGGCCCCCGGCCGGTACCGCGCAGGGTGATCAGTCGAGCACCGCGGTCGCCTCGACCTCGACGAGCAGGTCGGGTTCGCCCAGGGCCGCCACGCCGATCAAGGTGATCGGTTTGACCGGGTCGACACCCATTTTCGCGGCCGCGCGACTCACTCCTTCGCCCAGCAGCGGATATTTGTCGGCGTTCCAGTCGACCACGTAGATCGTCAGCTTCGCGACGTCGTCGAAGGATCCGCCGATCGCGGTCATCGCGGTGCCGACATTCAGGTAGGCCTGTTCCACCTGGGCCGCGAAATCGCCTGCACCGACCGGGTTTCCGTCGGCGTCGCGCGCCACTTGCCCGGCCAGGAAGACCAGGCGTGAGCCGGTCGCGATCGACAGCTGTCGGTACACCTCGGGCTTGGGTAGCCCGTCCGGATTGATCAGTTCCACGGTCATGCTCGCTCCCATCGTCGGTGCCATAACCATAACGCTGTTATGTAATGTGGCGCCATGGGTAGAACGCGGAATCCGGCGGTGCGGTCGATGTTGATCGAGCGGGCGGCGCAGATGGTCGCGGCGCGTGAACCGGTGACGCTGCGCGGGCTCGTCGCCGGGACAGAGGTGTCGACGATGGCCGTGTACACCTATTTCGACGGCATCGACGGGTTGTGGCGGGCGGTGCGGCAGGAGGGGTTCACCCGATTGGCCGCGCGCCTCGCCCATGTGCCCGACACCGGCGATCCCGTGCGCGACCTGGCCGCCCTCGGCAGCGCCTACCTCGCCAACGCGCTGGCCGAACCCGATCTGTACCGGGTGATGTTCGACGCCGGTTTCGAACTCGAGGACGCGCCGGCCGCCGATGCGACCTTGGAGCGGCTGGTGGCCGCCGTGGCGCGTGCCCGCGACCTCAACCGCTTCCGGGCCGAGGTCGACCCCCTCGAACTGGCGACGCAGAGCTGGGTGATCGGGCACGGGCTGGCCGCACTGGTGGCGACCGGACCGTTGCCCGCCGAGGCACTCGATCACGGCGTCCCGATGCTCACCGCGTTGTTCGTCGGAGCAGGGGACGACCCGCAGCTGTGCGCCTCTTCCGTGCGAGCGGGGTGGCGGGTCAATTGAGTTGGGCCACCGCTACTTTCGTCGCCTCGGCGAGGAGTTCGTTGGACGGTTCGGCGTCCTGCTCGGACTTCGTCGACAGGACCGCGAGCACCAGGGGCGGGCGGTTCGGCGGCCAGGCGATAGCCACGTCGAGGGCTGAACCGTAGGCGGGGGTGCCGGTCTTGTCGCCGACAGTCCAGTCTGCGGGTAGACCGGCCTTGATACGTTTGCCGCCGGTGGTGTTGGCCTTCAGCCAGTCGGCGAGCTGGGTGCGTTCGGGTGCGGCGAGGGCATCGCCGAGGACGAGGGCGCGGTAGTCGGCGGCCAGGGCGGCCGGGGTGGTTGTGTCGCGTTCGTCGCCAGGGATGGCGGTGTTGAGTTCGGTTTCCCAGCGGTCCAGGCGCGTCACGTTGTCACCGAGAGTGCGCAGGAATGCGGTGAAACCCGCTGGGCCACCGAGCAATCGGAGCACCAGGTTACCCGCGGTGTTGTCGGAGAGCGTGATGGTGGCATGGCAGAGGGCCGCAACGGTCATGCCGGTGTCGACGTGCTTCTCGGTCTCGGGTGAGAACTCCACCAGGTCTGCGGCGGTGTAGTGGATGACCTGGTCGAAGTAGCCGGTGGAGAGTGGGTGCGCCTGCAGGAGGGCACCGCAGGCCAGGCCCTTGAAGGTGGAGGCGATGGGGAAACGTTCGTCGGCCCGGTAGGCGACGGTGGCGCCGGTTCCGGTATCCGTGACCGAGAGACCGAGTCGCGCACCGTATTTCGATTCCAGGCCGGCGAACTGGGTGGTGTCGGCGGACGAGGTGTCCGGCGCGACCGAGGTTTCGCTCGAGGCTGCGGGTTGGGAGGAACACGCGGTGAAGGTCAGTGTGGCGAGCGCGAGTGCGGCGGCCGCGAGGCGTCTGCGGATCGGGTGCTCGGTAGCGGAGGAAGTCACCGGTGCACCACACCATCGCGGGCGGGGCGTGGCCAATATCGGATGCCGTCCGCGGCGAGTCGTGATCGATATCGCCGCAGTTGAGATGGGGTATCCGAGGCGATTCGCCGGGCACTTCGTCCGGTTCGGGCGAGTCGTTGCGTGGCCGCTGGTTCAATGGCCCCATGGACCTGCTGCGCCACCTCCGGTTCTTCGTCGCCGTCGCGGACGAGGGCCATTTCGGGCGGGCGGCGGCGGCACTCGACATGACCCAACCACCGCTGTCCCAGGGTTTGCGGCGCCTGGAACAGCACCTCGACATCGAGCTCGTGCACCGGACCACCCAGGGTGCCGTGCTCACCCCGGCGGGCAGGCAGTTGCTGCCGCGCGCCCGGCTGCTCGTCGACGACGCCGATCGCCTGCTCGCCGAATCGCGGCGCATCGCCCAGCTCAGCGGCACCGTCCGCTTCGCCGCGACCACCGCCCTGCCCGACCGCGTGGTCACCGCGTGTGTCACCGCGCTGCGGCCCGCCGGCGGGACGGTGTCGACCACGATCGGCACCACCGTGGATCTCGTCGCCGACGTGCGGTCGGGCATCTGCGATGTCGCGGTGATCGAACATCCCGCGCTGGTCGACGGCGTCGAAGCGGGCCCCGTCG
Organism: Nocardia rosealba; assembly: GCF_020216065.1. Classification (GTDB taxonomy): domain Bacteria; phylum Actinomycetota; class Actinomycetes; order Mycobacteriales; family Mycobacteriaceae; genus Nocardia; species Nocardia rosealba. Next base: position 1,184,939 of record NZ_JAIWNA010000001.1, on the reverse strand, counting down.
TGAAACTCCCCCGCTGGCTGGTCGTTCCCGCCGGTCACCGCACCACCACCACCGAACGCCCCACCTTCCCCATGCTCACCGGCCTGCACTTCGCCCATGCACCGCGCCCAGCCAACCCGCCTGCCCACGACGCGCTCCTCGATCTCCTGCGTGAACGCGGCCTCGACGCTGCACCCCTCCCCGCGCCCGACGACCGCGCTGTGCTGGCAGCGGTAGCCGCCGGAACCAGCTTCGGACTCACCACCACCCCACCCACTCCCACGCCGGGCGTCGCGTGGTTGACCTTGGCGCCGCAGTCGGTCGCGTTGCGGGTCAGGGTGATTCGGCGTACCGATACGCGTGGGCAGGCGGACGTGCTCGATCGCGTGCTGTACCGGGAGCGGTTGCGGTGACGGTGCGAATCACCCGTCTGTGCGCGATGAGGTGTAGGCGAGCAAGTGCTGTGTGTGCTGATCGATTTGGCACGACCGGCGCACAGGCCGCGTGCACGCCGGTCGAGAGGCGGAACGCGCAGATCGAGTCCCCGTCGCCTCGGTTGCGAGGGGTGCGTGCGGAGCACGGCGCCGCGACGGCCATGGCCGGGCGAGGCCACCGAAGCGCGGACGATTCTCGCGGCGGAAGACGGCTGCACAGGGTGCGTCGCGTGACTGTTCGGAGCGCGCGGTGAGCCGGTCGTTCGACATGCTGCGTGCGGAGTCGGGGTTCGCGGCTGCCGATCGGGCTGTCCCGACAGCCGCGGACAGGATTCGGGCGGTGTTCGCGGATGCCGGGTGCAGTGGGTGGCTGCACGCGCGGCGGTGTGACGGTTCGGCGGCGGAGATCTCGGTCGGTGGGCGGGATCGGGTGGTGATGGCGTCGGTGTACAAGTTGCTGTTGTGCGTGGCGTTCTATCGCGAGGTGGACCGCCGGCGCATCGATCCGGCGGGCAGGCTCACCATCGATCCCGCCGACTGCACCCCGGGCCCGACCGGCATTGCCGCACTGCACGATCCGATCACGCTGAGCCGTCGCGACCTGGTGACCTCGATGATGACGGTGTCCGACAACGCGGCCGCCGACGTTCTCCTCGGTGAACTCGGGCTGGCTGCCGTCACCGACTTGGCCGCCGAACTCGGCCTCACCGAAACCCGGGTCGTCGGCGGCACGGCCGATCAGCACCGAAGTCTGGTGCGCGACACCGACACCCACAGCACCGCCGAGGCGTTCGCGGCGCTGGCCGACAACGACGAGGCGTGGACAGTGTCGGCTTACGACCCGGCCTACGCCAGCGCGACCACTCCGGAGGAGATGACACGCCTGTTGTGGCAGCTCTGGTCAGGCCGCCTGTTGTCCACGGAGAGCGGCGAATTCGTGCGCGCGATCATGCGCAACCAGATCTGGCCGCACCGAGTCGCTGCCGGCTTCCCACATCGCGGTGTCGTGGTGGCGGGCAAGACCGGCACCGTCGGCATCATCCGCAACGAGGTCGCTGTCGTCGAATTCCCCGGCGAAATCCCGGTCGCCGTCGCGGTCTTCACCCGTGCGGCCCGCGCCGACCCCGCCCTCCCCGTCGTCGACGCCGCCATCGGCGAGGCCGCCCGCATCGCGGTCACCGAGCTACGCCGCCCCGCCCCTTGAGCCCTTCCTGGGCGAACGATCACCACGCTCTGATGGAGTTCGGTTCTCAGGCGATGCCGCCATCAGAGCGTAGTGATCTTGAAGTGACTGGGTGTGAGCCGGTTCGACGGCCTAGCATCGTCTTTCGTGGGTGGAGATTCCGGCTTCGGCCGAGCGAAAATTGGTGGGATCGTGGCGGGGGCGCTCGGTTTGTTGCTGGCGGTTCTCGTGCCGCTGCTTCCCGTGCAGCAACAGCGGGCGAGTCTGGATTGGCCGCAGGACAAGTCGTTGCAGGTCAGCGCACCGCTCGTGGACTACGTGCCGCTGAGCCTCGATCTACGCATCCCCTGCACCGCACTGCAAGGTTTCACCGGCGGGACCGTCCTGTCTACCGTCCCGCCCCAAGCTCCCCGAGCAGGCTCCAAGGGCCTGGTCGCTCGCATCGAGGACCGCCCCGACCAGGGCCGCACCCTGTCAATGGTGTTGCGCGACCGCCTATTGCTGACCGTCCCACTCACCAGTCTCCCGAGCGATTCCGCAGCACCTGGAGTAGGTGGCGCACCCATGTCCTCGGCGCCCGGTGCGCCTTCGGGAGCGCCATCGGGAGCGCCATCGGGGCCACCATCGGCAGCACCGTCAGGCCCACCTTCGGGACCGCCATCAGAGGCACCTTCGGGAGCGCCGTCGGGGCCACCATCGGGAGCACCATCAGCCCCACCTTCGGGGCCACCATCGGGAGCGCCTTCGGGAGCGCCTTCGGGAGCGCCTTCGAGCAGCGCACCATCGGCAGTGCCGCAGAGTGAGGTGGCGCCGGGTAATGGTTGTGCCCTGGTCGTTTTCTCCGATGCGGGGAGTACTACTGCTGAGATCGTCGGAGTGGCGGCGCGCGACGGCGCGGTGACGCGGACGGCTGTGCAGGGGGATGTGCGACCGCAGATTGTCGGTGTGTTCACCGAACTCGATCGGGGGCGGCTCGGTGACGCGCGGTTGCATGCCGAGATCGATGCGCGATTCTCGTCGAGTCCGAGTGGGTGGAAGCTGGCGGCGATCATCGGTGCGGTGCTGTGCACCCTGGTGGCGCTGATCTGCCTGCACCGCAGCGACCTTCGGGACGGCAGGCGCACCCGCCGGCTACTTCCGATGCGCTGGTGGCGGTTCCGCGCGGTCGACGCAGCCGTGGCGGGCGTGCTGGTCGTGTGGCATGTGATCGGGGCGAACAGTTCCGACGACGGGTACATCCTCACGATGGCCCGGTCCGCGCGCGAGGCCGGGTACACGGCCAACTACTACCGGTGGTTCCAGGTGGCGGAGGCGCCGTTCGGCTGGCCGTACGAGGTGCTCGCCTGGATGAGCAGGGTCAGCGAGGCGGGCGTGTGGATGCGGTTGCCCGCGTTGCTCGCCGGGCTCGTGTGCTGGTTGGTGCTCAGCCGGGAAGTACTGCCCCGCTTGGGTGTTGCCGTGAACCGCTGGGCGGTGTGGACCGGCGCCCTGGTGTTCCTCTCGATCTGGCTGCCGTACAACAACGGTCTGCGCCCGGAACCCTTGGTCGCCGTCGGGGTGCTGGTCACCTGGTGCTCGATGGAGCGCGCGGTGGCGACCCGGCGTCTGCTACCGGCCGCCATCGCCGTGCTCGTCGCGGCATTCGCACTGGCCGCCGGGCCCACCGGCTTGATCTGCACGGCAGCGCTTCTCGCCGCATCGCGCCCGGTTCTACGCACCATCGTCGCCCGCTCCGGCTCCACACCGAGCGGATACGCGACCCTGCTCGCACCGATCGCCGCCGCAGGGACGCTCGTTCTGGTTGTGGTCTTCGCCGACCAGACCCTGGCGACCGTTCTCGAAGCCACCCGCGTCCGCCAGCTCGTCGGCCCCGACATGTCCTGGTTCGAGGAACGCACCCGCTGGGACACCCTGCTGTCGGTGAACCCCGACGGTTCCCTCGCCCGCCGCTTCGGCATCCTCGCCATGCTGCTGTGCCTGATCATCGGCGTCCTCACCACCCTGCGTCACGGGCGCGTACCCCGCACCGCCCGCGGACCGGTCACCCGCCTGCTCGCAGTGGTTTTCATGGCTCTGCTGCTGATGATGTTCACACCCACCAAGTGGACCCATCACTTCGGCGTGTACGCGGGCCTAGCCGCAGCCCTCGCCGCTGTCACCGCAATCGCTCTGAGCCGCAAGATCATTCACACCGCCTACGTCCGCACCCTCTTCACCGCAGCGGTCCTTTTCCTCCTCGCGGTGAGCCTCACCGGCTCCAACGGCTGGTGGTACGTCTCTGGCTACGGCGTCCCCTGGCCCGACCGCGCCCCCACCCTCGACAACATAAGCCTGTCCACCCTCGCCCTCACCGCCACCGCAGCAACACTCCTCTTCGCGCTCTACCAGTACTACCGCGAACCCCGCCCAGACGAACGCGGCACCCAGACACCCACCGGCGACCACAACAGTCAATCGCGCACCTCGGAGTGCGAGGCCCGGCGAGACTCCGCCGAGCACGACAGTGCGCCTGCCGATTCCCAGCGCGGCGACCATTCACCGACACTCGAGCATCACGACCAGCCGGCGGCAGACAACCCACGCACATCCGAGCGCGGCAACCCAGTCGCCGACAAGCACGGCGCACCATTTCCCGACATCGACATCGACAGCGACGGTGAGCCCCGAGCGTCGGAGGCCGACGGGAGGGTGCCGTCTGCTGGAAAGCGTCCTGCAACCGGCCGTTTCAAACTTGCGCCGATTGCTCCGCTGACCCTCGTAGCGGCAGCGCTGGTGCTCTTCGAGGTGGGTTCGCTTGCCTCGGCGGCGATCTCGCAGTACCCCGCCTACTCGGTCGGCCTGTCCAACCTGCGCGCCCTCACCGGCAACCCCTGCGCCATGGCCGACGACGTCCTGGTCGAAACCAACACCGCCGACTCCCTCCTCACCCCGTACACCGGCACCATCGCCGACAGCCTCGCCGCCGCGAACACCGGCTTCACCCCGAACGGCGTCGGCAGCCTCGCCCCGGACCCCGGCCCCGGCCAGTCGTCCGCACCACCATCCGGCTCCGGCCCCGGCGGCGGTGCGCCAGGTAGCGGCCCCGGCCCGAATGGTGGGGTGGCCGGTCCCCCACAAGGTGGTCCTAGCGCAGGAGGGCCTGGCGCACCCAGCGGCCCAGCCCCCAGCGGCAGCGCAGGGGCGCTCGGTGACGGCCAGAGTGGCACCGCGCCCGACGGTCCGACTGGTGCCGCCCCCAGCGGTCCGAATGGTGCGACCGCCGGTCCAGCGCCAGGTGTTCCAGCACCCGGTGGCGGCGCAGGGCCCAGCAACCCTGGCTCGAACGGCGGCACACCCGGCCAGCCGAATGGCGCCGTCCCCGGCGGGCCGCCGAGTGGCAACGAAGTACCACGCGGGGCGAACGGCGGCGCGGCGGGCGCTCCTGCCGGGCCGAGCGACGGCACGCCAGCCGCCGGACCTGGCCGGGGCGCACCAACCGGAGTCCCAGGACCCGGCAACGGCGCGCCGACCGGAGCCGCAGGACCAGGCGGGGCAGGGATTGCCGGTGTCAATGGGAGTACCGTGGCCCTTCCGTTCGGGCTCGCTCCGGAGCGGACGCCGGTGCTCGGTAGTTACGCCGTGGGAGAGCCTCGGGCCAGCAAGTTGGTCACCCAGTGGTTCCGGATGGACCTGGCAGCGGTACAGCGTGATCCGGCTTACCGGGTGTTGATCCTCACGGTTGCCGGACGCATCGAAGGAGTGGGGCCTGATGGGGCGCCGATGCCGGGACAGCGGCTCCGCGTGGAGTTCGGGCGGGAGGCCGGGGGAACGTTCTCGCTGTTGGGCGAGGCGACCCCGCCGAGTGTGGGCGGCGCACCCGGGTGGCGGAATCTTCCGATCGCACTGGACCGGATCCCGCTGGGCACCGATGCTGTTCGCCTCGTCACCGAGGGCGAACCCGATCCTATGCAGTGGGTGGCACTCACCCCGCCACGCCTCCCGAAACTGACAACGCTGAACACGATGGTCGGCGAAGAGAACCCGGTACTCGCGGATTGGCATGTGGGACTGGCTTTCCCCTGCCAGCGCCCCTTCGATCATCGCGCCGGTGTGGCGGAGATGCCGATCTGGCGCATCCTCCCCGACAAACTCAACGCCCAGGTCTCCGAAACCTGGCAGGGCGACACCGGCGGCGGCCCCCTCGGCTGGACCGGCATGCTCATGCGATCGCAATCCATCCCGTCCTACCTGGCCGACGACTGGACCCGAGACTGGGGCGAACTCCAACGCCTCACCCGCCTGATCACCGCACCCCCCGCCGAGATCACCATCAACACCGAACCCACCTGGGGCTGGTCGACCGCCGCACCGATCAGAACCAGCTGACCACCTGAACGAAAGAGTCACGCCTCCAACCGAAACCGATCGACCATCACCATCCAGTGGCCCGAAAGCAAGGCCGGCTCGGAGGGTACGAACCTAGCCGAAACACGAACCGCCGCTGCCCACGTGGGGCAGCGGCGGTTGGTTTGCGGGACGACCTACTTCGGCGGTGCACCACCGGCCGGCGGCTCCGCACCGGGAGCACCCGGAGGCGCGGCAGCGGCGGGTGGCTTGGCGCCTGCGGGCAGGGGCTTGCCGATGTGGGGTGCCATGTCCGGCATCAAGCGGATCGCCACCTGTTCCCAGGTGCCCCAATTGTGGATGCCGATGTCGGGGAAGTCGTAGCTCACGTTGGTGTAACCCAGTGCGGTGAGGCGCTTTTCGAAGGAACGGGTGTTGGCGAGGGCGATCGCTTCCAGCGGCATGCCCTGGGTGATCGCGTCGATGGACGACAGATCCTGATCGGCGGGCTTGGCGCTACCGGCCGAGATGTAGAGGCGGGTGTTGTTCGCGATCAGCTTCTCGGCGAAGCCGTAGGGGTCCATCCGCCGCCACTTCTCGCTGCCCGCGGGCGCCATCGCTTCGATGTTGTATCCGCCGCTGGCGATCATGGCCGCACCGAGCGCCTCCCGCATGCCGGGCATCGACATGTGCAGGTATCCCGACAGCGATCCCGCGTAGCTGAACTGCTCGGGGTGATACGCCGCCATCAGCAGCGCCGCGCTGCCACCGCTGGACAGCCCGACTACACCGTTGCGCGTGGCACTGAACCCCAACCGCGTCTTCAAAGCCTCGGGCAGCGTCTCGGTGATGAAGGTTTCCCACTGGTAGGCAGTGGTCTTGCCCTGGGTGTCCTCCCAGCCACCGATGGCCGAACCGGAGTCGGCACTCGGCAGCATCGACCCGTCGGGGTTCACCCCGTTGAAGCTGCTCGGCTGCTCCCAGTCGGCGTAGAAGCTGGACTGCCCGCCGACCGGCATCACCACATTGATGTTGAACTTCGCCATCTGCGCCGGGATGGAGGTGTGCTTCTCCCAACCGTTGAGGTCGTTTTCGGCGCGTTCACCGTCGAGCAGGTACACCACCCGGTCGGTGTTGCCGTCGGCCGCGCGCACGATGCGCGTGTTGACGGTGCCCATCGACGATTCGACCGCGAAGTCGATCGCGTTCGGATCGGCGTCGGCACCCGCCGGAACCGCCGTCCCGAACGGCAGCAACACCGCCGCTGTAACCCCGATCAGGGTCCGCCGGACCCGCCCGGATCGGCGCGCAGGCGCCCCTCCCCCGTTTACGCCACGCATGATCGACCTTTCGCTGACGCGGCCACGCCGCTCCCCACACGACCCGCCCCCACGGCGATGTCCTGTCGCGCAGCATAGCGCGCCCGGCTGCCACCGGCACATACCGAATTACGGTGCGACGCAGCCACCTTCACCGGCCTGGGCTTTCGGCACGGCACCGGCGGCGATCCGGGCGCTACGCTGGTGGGGAAATTCGTGCCGCGACCCCGGCGGCCCCTGCAGAACGGGACCCCGTGAAGCTCGCTGTACGCCTGATGTTCGTGCTGATCCCAGCCTTGCTGCTGGCCCTGCCCTGGTGGACCCTGGTCTGGGCACCCACCGGCGGCACCGGAACGCTGTTCTGGCTCGGGACCGCCGTCGCCGCGGCCCTGCTCGCCTGCCTGCCGGTGGCGATGTTCCTCGGGCACGGCCCGGCCCAATCCGACCCGGCGGTGATCGTCGGCGACGCCCTGCTCGGGGTGTCCTGGGTGTTCTTCGCCTGGTCGGTCATCGGCGTGTTCGCCCGCGGCGCGCTGACGGTGATCGGTGTCGACGACCCCGCCCGCCCGGTCGCGGCCGGGGTGGCGATCACCGCGCTCGCCCTCACCGGCTGGGGTGTGTACGAGGCACGCCGGGTGCCGCGTGTGCGCACGGTCGACGTGGCCATCCGCGGCCTGGCCCCCGGCCTCGACGGTCTGCGGATGGTTGTCGTCACCGACACCCACTACGCCGCGTTGAACCGCGTGCGCTGGTCGGAGAAGGTGGTCGACGTGGTGAACGGCCTCGAGCCCGACATCGCCTGCCACGCCGGTGATCTCGCCGACGGCTCGGTCGCGAAACGCCAGACCCAGGTCGACCCGCTCGGCAAGGTGGTCGCGCCGCTCGGCCGCTTCTACATCACCGGCAATCACGAGTACTTCGGCGACGCGCAGGGCTGGATCGACTACATGGCCGCCCTGGGCTGGCAGCCACTGCACAACGAACACCGCACTCTCACCCGCGACGGCGACCGCCTGGTCATCGCCGGAATCGACGACCCGACCGGACGCGGACTCCCCGGTCACGGCCCCGATCTGCCCGCCGCCCTGACCGGTGCCGACCCCGACCTGCCGGTGGTGCTGCTGGCCCACCAGCCCAAGCAGATCGCCGACGCCGTCGCGGCCGGGGTGGCGCTGCAGATCTCCGGCCACACCCACGGCGGTCAGATCTGGCCGTTCCACTATCTGGTCCGACTGGATCAGCCGGTCGTGGCCGGGCTGAGCAGGCACGCGAACAACACCCAGCTCTACACCAGCCGTGGCACCGGGTTCTGGGGCCCGCCGCTGCGGGTGTTCGCACCCAGCGAGATCACCGTTCTGGTGCTCCACCCGGAGCCCGCCTGAGCTGTCAGCGGTGCGGCTGGGTGACCTCGCTCGGCAGCGGACCGCTCATGGCCACACCGGACCCGGTCCAGCTGTAGGTGATCGCCGCCGGGCCACCCTGCGGCGCCGCGAACGGTTCGTCACCGACCAGCCACTTGTAATTCACGGTCACCGAGTTGCCACTCGACCCGGCGACATAGGTGAAGGCGTACGCCTCGGAAGTCGCTGTGCCCAGGTACTTTCCGTCGTGGAAGAACATGATGTGAATCGGTGCGCCCGCCGAATTCCCACCGACGGCGCGCACCCACAACAGCTGACCACAGGCGCCCGGCCGGTCCTCCGAGGCCTGCGAGGCGGCCCAGCCGTCACCGAGCCCGGCGAGCGCTTTGCGCACACCGCTGGAACCCGGGTCGACGCACCGATCCGGCCCGCTGATGTCGTCGGCGGGCGGCGTGACCACCGGCGGCTCCGGATCCGACGGCACCGGTGAGTCGATCACCGGCGGCACCTCAACCGACGGTCTCCCCGGCGACGGCGTGCCCGGCGACGGTGAAATAGTCTGCTCCACAGGAGGTTCCACCGGAATCGAAGACGCGGCGGTCACCGAGGTCGTCGGGCGGGCAGTGCCCCCGTCGTCCCCGGTGCAGCCCGCGACCATCCCCGCCGCCACCGCGATCAGCGCACTCATCCGAACTGTGTTCTTCATGATTTCCTCGATTCCGAGTCCCCCGCACGCTGTCGGCGCGGACAACGACTCCATCGAGACACTCACCGGGCCCGTTAGGCGAAAAACACGAATCCCAGCCCTAGGGTGCGAAATCCACACCCTCCGTCCCACCGGCTGTGACGTGCCTGTTCGACATCCGCGCCGTGCAGCTCCCGGCGAGTGGTACCGAATGAAAGCATCGGCGCGCGATCGATGGCACTGTTACCGTGAAACGGGGGCATTCGTACCGAAAAGGGTTGCCCCGCAAGCAGTGTGATGTGCGAGCGATGAGGAGACCTGAATGGACGACGTGGCACTGGTACTTGACCCCGCAGGCGCGGATATCCAGGGAGAATCCGCGCGGATTCGGGCACGGGGGCCGGTGACGCTCGTCGAGCTGCCGGGCGCGGTGCGGGCGTGGTCGGTCACCGACGCCGCCACCCTGAAGAAGCTGCTGGCAGACCCACGGGTGTCCAAGTCCGCCACCAAGCACTGGCCCGCCTTCGCCGCGGGTGAGGTGCCGCCGGACTGGCCGCTGTTCCTCTGGGTGGCCGTGAACAACATGTTCACCGCCTACGGCGCCGACCACACACGCCTGCGCAAGCTGGTCGCACCCGCGTTCACCCACCGGCGCACGGTGGCGATGCGCCCGATGATCGAGAAGATCACCGCGGGCCTGCTCGACGAACTCGCCGCCGTCCCGGCAGGCGAGGTGATCGACCTGCGCGAACGCTTCGCCTACCCGCTGCCCATCCAGGTGATCTCCGAGCTGATGGGTGTGCCGGATTCGCTGCACGCGGGCCTGCGCAAGTGCGTCGACGGCATCTTCGACACCTCCCTGAGCCCGGAGGAGTCGCAGGCCAACTACATGAACATGTACGGCATCCTCGGCGAGTTGGTCGCCTACCGCCGCACCAACCCCGGCGACGACATGACCAGCCTGCTCATCACCCACCGCGACGAGGACGACGGCACCCAGCTCACCGAGCAGGAACTCGTCGACACCTTGCTGCTGGTGATCAGCGCGGGCCACGAAACCACCGTCAACCTGCTCGATCAGGCGGTGCACGCCCTGCTCACCCATCCCGAGCAGCTGGCGGCGGTCGGCGAGGGCAACGCCACCTGGGCCGATGTGGTCGAGGAATCGCTGCGCTTCGAGGCGCCGGTCGCGCATCTGCCGCTGCGTTTCGCCGTCGAGGAGATCCAGCTCGACGGGGTGACCATCGCGGCGGGCGACCCGATCCTGGCCTCCTACGCGGGGGCGAGCCGTGACCCGAACCTGCACGGCGACACCGCCGACGACTTCGACGTCACCCGGGTGAACAAGGAACACCTGGCCTTCGGCTACGGCGTGCACCGCTGCCTCGGCGCGCCGCTGGCCCGGCTCGAGGCCGAGATCGCCCTGCCCGCTCTGTTCGCGCGCTTTCCCGGAATCCGATTGGCCGGTGCCACGGAGGAATTCGGTTCGGTGGCCAGTTTCATCTCCAACGGCCACGCGACACTGCCGGTGCACCTGAGCTGAGGTCCCCCGTCTCCCATACCTAGATCTGCTAGGGTCATACCTAACGGTTCTAGGTATGGGAGTGCTGTGCGCATCGACAAAGACCTGGTAGCGGCTTCGGCGACGCCGCTCGTGCTCGGGATACTCGCCGACGGCGAGTCCTACGGCTACGCCATCCTCGAGCAGGTGAACACGCTGTCCAACGGCCGCATGCAGTGGACCGACGGCATGCTCTATCCCCTACTGCACCGATTGGAACGGCTCGGCTACGTGTCCTCGGCCTGGCGCGTGTCCGACAGCGGTCGCCGCCGCAAGCACTACCTCATCACCGACGCGGGCCGCGCCGCCCTCGCCGAACGCCAGGCGCAGTGGACCGTCGTGGCCGAAGCCCTCGACCAGGTCTGGCGCAGCATCAATCAGCCGCCGGCCGCAACGCAGGGGTGGGCGTGATGGATGCCGAACTCGACGCCGCCGTCGACCTGTGGCGCGGTTATGTCCAACGGCACCGGGTGATCTCGGTGGCCGATGTGGACGAGATGGAAGACCATCTGCGCGAACAGGTCTCGACACTGCAGGACGCCGGTCTCAGCAGCGGGGAGGCGTTTCTCGTCGCGGTCAAGCGGATGGGCAATGTGGACTCGATCTCGCGCGAGTTCGCCCGTGAGCATTCCGACCGGTTGTGGAAACAGCTGGTCCTGATGCCCGAAGACGGTGGGCGCCAGAGCAATCGGGAACTGCTGATGGTGATCGCCATCGCGCTCGCCGCGGGCCTGGCGGTGAAGACCGGGATCACGTTCCTGCACGAGGAGACACTCGCCCTCAACGTGAGCCTTCTCGTCCTGCCTTTCCTCACCGGCTATTTCGCCTGGAAGCGGCAGGTGAGCGCGCCCGTCGCCCTCGCCTTGATCTTGCCGTTCGTGCTGGTCGCGCTCGTCCTGAATCTGTACCCGTTCGAGGACGGCGGGTCGACCGTGGTGCTGGCGGGCATCCACGCCCCGATCGCGCTGTGGCTGGTGGTCGGACTCGCGTACGCAGGCGGTGACTGGCGCTCGGACCGCCCGCGCATGGATTTCATCCGGTTCACCGGCGAATGGTTCGTCTACCTCACGCTGCTCGCCCTCGGTGGTGGCGTGCTGATGGCCCTCACCGCCGCCGCGTTCGGAACCCTCGATTTCGATATCGAACCGGTCATCACCCGCTGGATCATGCCGTTCGGCGCGGCCGGTGCGGTGATCGTCGCGGCGTGGCTGGTCGAGGCCAAACAGAACGTGATCGAGAACATCGCCCCCGTGCTCACCAGGGTGTTCACACCGCTCACCATCCTGATGCTGCTCGCCCTGCTCGGTGCCTTCGCCACCACCCGCAGCTTCACCGGCATCGATCGGGACCTACTGATCCAGATGGACCTCATCCTGGTCCTCGTACTCGGTCTGCTGCTCTACACGATCTCGGCCCGCGACCCGCTGGCACCACCGGCCTTCTTCGACCGTGTGCAACTGGTGCTGGTGCTGAGCGCCCTGATCGTCGATGTGATGATGCTGGCGGTGATGGCCACCCGGATCGCCGAATTCGGTTCCAGCCCCAACAAGATCGTGGCACTCGGCATGAATGTGGTGCTGCTGGTGAACCTGGCCTGGTCGGCCAACCTGAGTCTGCGATTCCTGCGCGGCCGAATCCCTTTCACCGCACTGGAACACTGGCAGACTCGCTACCTCCCGGTCTACGGCGCCTGGGCCGCGGCGGTCGTGGTCGTGATCGGGCCGCTGTTCGCCTTCGCCTGAAGGTTTTCGCAAGAAAATAGCTGGACCGACCGTGACAGGATCGGTCTGTGCTGTTGACGATCTCCACGACCCACTCCCCGGCGACCGATCTCGGGTACCTGCTGGTCAAACACCCCGACCGGGTGCAGTCGTTCGCGACGACCGGCGGCACGGCGCATGTGTTCTACCCCCGCGCCGACGCCGAACGGTGCACGGTGGCGCTGCTGCTCGAGATCGACCCCGTGGAATTGGCAAGGCCCGCGAAGGGTCAGCACAGCTCGGCGCTGGGACGCTACGTCAACGACCGGCCGTATGTGGCGTCGAGCCTGCTGTCGGTGGCGCTGGGGAAGGTGTTCCGGTCGGCGCTCAACGGCACCAGCCGGGACCGGGCCGAGCTGGCGGGCACGGCGATCCCGCTGGAGATCGAGGTACCCGCCGTGCCGTGCCGGGGTGGGAGCGAGATCGTCGAGCGGCTGTTCGCGCCGCTGGGCTGGCAGGTATCGACCACCACCGAACCGCTCGACCCGCAGTTCCCGGAGTGGGGTGACTCGCCCTACACCCGGCTGCGGCTCACCGGGACCGTGCGCCTGGCCGAGGCGCTGAACCACCTCTATGTGCTGCTGCCGGTGCTCGACGACGCCAAGCACTACTGGGTCGACGCCGACGAGGTCGACAAGCTGCTGCGCGCCGGTTCCGGATGGCTCGGCGCCCACCCCGACCGCGAACTCATCGCCCGGCGCTACCTGGCCGGTCGGCACTCGCTCACCCAGTCCGCGCTCGAACGACTGCGCGCCGCCGACGACCAGCTCGAGCCCGAAACCGCCGAGGACCCGGTCGAACTCGTGGAGGCCACCGAGCGCAGGACACCGCTGGTGAAGCTGCGACGCGACGCGGTGCTCGCCGCACTCGCCGAAACCGGTGCCACCCGCGTCCTCGACCTCGGTTGCGGGCCGGGCACTCTCCTGCTCGCACTGCACGCCGACCAGCGATTCACCGAGATCGTCGGCGCCGACGTGTCCAGCGGTGCGCTCGCCATCGCGGAGCGGCGCTTGAAGTTCCACCGCATGCCCGACCGGCAGCGGGCCAGGATCACCCTCGTCCAGTCGGCGCTGACCTACCACGACGACCGGCTGCGCGGCTTCGACGCGGCCGTGCTGATGGAGGTGATCGAACACGTCGACGAGAGCCGGTTGCCCGCGCTCGAACGCGCCGTCTTCGGGCACGCCGCGCCCGGTGCGGTCATCGTGACCACGCCGAACGTCGAATACAACGTGCACTACGAGACTCTCGACGGGCACCGTCACGACGATCACCGATTCGAATGGACCCGTGCGCAGTTCGCCGACTGGGCCGCGCGCGTGACCGATACCTTCGGCTACACCGTCGACATCCGTCCCGTCGGCGAGCACGACCCGCGCACCGGCTCCCCCACCCAGCTCGCTCTCTTCCGTAAGGCCGCCTGATGAACATCGACCTTCCCGAGCTGTCGCTCGTCGCCCTCGTCGGCATCTCCGGCTCCGGCAAGTCCACCTTCGCCCGCGCGCACTTCAAGCCGACCGAGGTGCTGTCCTCGGACTTCTTCCGCGGCCTGGTGGCCGACGACGAAAACGACCAGAGTGCGACGAAAGACGCCTTCGACGCGCTGGGGCACGTCGCGGGGATCCGCTTGCGCGCCGGTCGACGGGTGGTCGTCGACGCCACCAACGTGCAGAAGCACGCCCGCGCCGAATTGGTCACACTGGCACGCTCTTTCGATGTGCTTCCGGTCGCGATCGTGCTCGACACACCCGAAGCGGTTGCGTGGGAACGGACTCGAACCCGCACGGATCGCACCTTCGAGCGGCATGTCCTGCGGCGGCAGAGCCAGGAGCTGCGGCGGTCGCTGCGGCAGCTCGGGCGCGAGGGGTTCCGCAAGGTTTATGTGGTGAGCGACCCCGCCGACGTCACGATCTCCTACGAACGAGCCTGGAACGACCGGCGCGAACTCACCGGACCATTCGACATCATCGGCGACGTGCACGGATGCCGTGCCGAATTGGAGTCCCTGCTCACCGAACTCGGCTGGGTGCTGGTGCGCGACGAGGCCGGGCGCCCGGTCGATGCCACGCACCCGGACGGGCGCCAGGCCGTCTTCGTCGGCGATCTCGTGGACCGTGGACCGGATTCGCCGGGGGTGCTGCGGCTGGTGATGGGCATGACCGACAACGGTCACGCACTGTGCGTGCCGGGTAATCACGAGCAGAAGCTGCTGCGCAAGTTGCGCGGCAAGCAGGTGACGGTGTCGCACGGGCTGGCCGAGACGCTCGAGCAGTTGGAGTCGGAGACACCGGAGTTCGTCGACGATGCGGCGCGGTGGGTCGACAAGCTGGTCAGCCACCTGCGGCTCGACGGTGGGCGGCTCGTCGTCGCCCACGCCGGACTCAAGGAGGAATACCACGGACGCGCCTCCGGCCGGGTACGCGACTTCTGCCTCTACGGCGAATCCACCGGCGAGACAGACGAATACGGTCTTCCGGTGCGTTACCCGTGGGCGCGCGACTATCGCGGCTCGGCGATGGTGGTGTACGGGCACGTGCCGACACCGAAGGTGGAGTGGGTCAACAACACCGTGTGCCTCGACACCGGTGCCGTCTTCGGCGGTGAGCTGACCGCGCTGCGCTACCCGGAGAAGACGTTCGTCGCAGTGCCCGCCGAACGGATGTACTACGAACCTGTGAAACCGCTTGTGGCCGAACCGGTTCGTGACAACGAGACGCTGAATCTCGCTGATGTCACCGGGCGCAGGCACGTGCGTACCGACGACGGCACCGTCATCGTCGACGCAGAGAGTTCGGCGGCCGCGCTCGAGGTGATGAGCCGGTTCGCCATCGATCCGCGCCTGCTGCTGTGGTTGCCGCCGACCATGTCGCCGCCGTCCACGTCGTCGGTGGACGGGTATCTCGAATACCCGACCGAGGCGTTCGCCGACTACCGGGCGGCGGGCGTGGACACGGTGGTGTGCGAGGAGAAGCACATGGGTTCGCGTGCCGTCGTGCTCGTCTGCCGCGACCAGGACTCTGCCACAACACGTTTCGGCGTCTCCGACGGCAGCTCCGGCGCGGTCTACACCCGCACGGGCCGGTCCTTCTTCAGCGACGCCGCCCTCACCGAAACACTGCTCGCCCGGGTACGGGCCGCCGCCGGGACGCTGTTCGACGAACTCGGCACCGACTGGCTACTGCTCGACTGCGAACTGCTGCCGTGGTCGGCCAAGGCGGGCGGCTTGATCCGCACCCAGTACGCCGCGGCCGGTGCGGCCGCACGCTCCGCCCTCCCCTCGGCGCTGGCCGCATTGGAAGCGGGCGTCGACCGCGGTCTCGACCTCACCGCCCTGCGTGATCGCACGGCCGCCCGCGCCGCGAACGCCGACGACTTCACCACCGCCTACCGTCGCTACTGCTGGCCCACCGACGATCTCGACGGCGTGGCGCTCGCACCGTTCGCCCTGCTCGCCGCCGAAGGCACCACCTTCGCCGACCGCGATCACGGCTGGCACCTCGACATCTGCGACCGCCTGGTCGCCGCCGACCCCACCACGTTCCGATCCACCGATCGCCGCGTGGTCGACCTGTCGGACCCGTCCGCCGAAGCCGAGGCCACCACCTGGTGGCTCGACCTCACGGGCGCGGGTGGCGAAGGAATGGTCATCAAGCCCTACGCGGGCCTGTCCACCCGCACCAAGGGCAAACTCGTCCAGCCCGGCATCAAATGCCGAGGCCGCGAATACCTCCGCATCATCTACGGCCCGGACTACACAGCCCCCGAACACCTCTCCCGCCTACGAGACCGCAACCTCAACCGCAAACGCGGCCTGGCCCTCCGCGAACACACCCTCGACCTGACCGCCCTCAACGCCCTCGCCTCCGGCGAACCGTTGTGGCGTGTCCACGAGTTGGTTTTCGCGGTCCTCGCCATGGAATCGACCCCCACCGACCCACGTCTGTAGGCCCGCCGCCCGCGCATGCCCGGCGCGGTCGGCGTCCCATCCGAAGTCCGGGATGGGTCGGGAGGCAGTTCTGTGGCAGGGTCGCAGGAGCATCTGCGGAACCGCCGTGGGTGCGGCAGAACTGTTGAGAGATCAGAGAATTGACTGAGTTGGATCTGTTCCCATTGCCCTTTCGTGCCGCTCATGTGGCGTGTGTCGCGCCTGTTCGGACGGTGCGGGAGCTCGAGATGATGCGGTTGAGTGCGAGTATCCGGGATAAGGCGGAGTGGTATCGCAAGCGCGAGGATGCCGAGATCGTCGAGCGATGGTCGCGGGAGGCGGCCGAGCAAGGGATGACATCGGCGCAGATTCGTTATGTGCTCGATGAATTGGGGTATTACGCCGAGCTTCGTGATGCGGAGCGCGGGATCGAGGTGTCGGCTGTCGACGGGGTGTGGCAGTCGGACTCGGTGATCGACGAGGATCTGCGCAAACGGTTGGCCGAGGCGGTGCGGGTGCTGGAGGAAGTGCCTGCGGCGGAGCTGGATTGGCATCCGGGATCCGACGGGCAGGTGCTCGATCTGGTGCATCCCTCGATGTACTGCCTGGTGCGCGGCGTGAGCCTGCCCGAGGACGCACCGTGGCCCACTCCGGAGAAGAACGCCGAGTCGGCCTCGCATTCGAAGAAGTTCCAGTGGTTGCCCACCGATGTCGAGGTCGGCGAAGACGGTTCCGTGGCATTCCTTTCCTCTGTGAACAATGTCGACCCGGACCGCCATCGGGAGCTCGCCGCCGTCCTGCCCGAGCTCTTCGGCCGGACGCTGCCCCTGCTGGAGAACGTGCTCACCGATCTGCGGGCCCCGAAACGAGTGCGCATCGTCGCCGACCCGTTCGGCTGGTACGAGGACACCGAACCACAACCACCGGAAGACGACGACGAGGCGGCTGAGGAAGCCTACGAGGAAGCCATGGAGAAGTGGTGGGAGGAACGACGCCCCGCCATCCCCGACGCGCCCGAATTCCAGCCGCCCGAGCGGGACGACACCCACACCGTCACGCTCAGCGGCCGCCGCCTGCAGGTGATCGTCAAACTCGCCAACATCCACCTCACCCCGGACAAGCCCGAATATCCCGGCGGTTCATGGCATGTCGAGGCCATGCTGAACGAACGCATCGTCGCCACCGCCATCTACTACTGGGACAGCGACAACATCACCGACAGCCTGCTCGGCTTCCGCACCGCCATCGACGAGCCGTACTACGAGCAGAACGACCGCACCGGGGTCCGCGAGGTCTACGGTCTCGACGACGAGGACGCGCTCAACCAGGAACTGGGCTCGGTCCGCACCGAAACCGGCCGCTGCGTGGCGTTTCCGAACATCTACCAGCACCGTGTCGCCCCGTTCCGGCTCGACGACCCGACCCGAAACGGTCACCGAAAGATCGTGGCCTTCTTCCTGGTGGACCCGTCGGTCACCATCACCTCGACCGCCGACGTCCCACCGCAGCAGCCGTGGTCACCCACCTCGACCATGACCAGGGCTCAGGCCGAGGAATTCCGCGAACAACTGATGCACGAACGCAAGTTCTTCGTCGACGAACACAACGAGGAATACTTCGAGCGGGAGTTCTACCTCTGCGAGCACTGACCTACTTCGCGTGGCGGCCGACCTCGTCCAGGTGGGTCAGCGCTTGCCGGTAGGACTCGAAAAGACCTGTCTCGCAGTACGGCACGCCGATCTCGTCGCAGAAGCCCGCGACGATCGGCTGTGCGTGGCGCAGGTTGGCGCGCGGCATCGACGGGAACAGGTGATGTTCGATCTGGTAGTTCAAGCCGCCCATCGCCAGGTCGACGAGGAAGCTGCCGCGCACATTGCGTGAGGTGAGGACCTGGCGACGCAGGAAGTCGGTGTTGTCGCCCTCGGGCAGGACTTCCATGCCCTTGTGGTTGGGCGCGAACGTCGAACCCATGTACAGCCCGAACAGGCCCTGCTGTACGGCGATGAACACCAGCGCTTTGCCCGGCGACAGCACCAGGAACGCCGCCGAAAGCAGCCCGACGAAGTGGGCGGCGAGCAGCGCACCCTCCCAGACGCGGTTCGCGATCGGCCAGCGGAAAACCGCCACGATGCTCTTCCAGTGCAGGCTGCCGCCTTCGAGCAGCAGCAGCGGGAAGAACAACCACCCCTGGAATCGGAAGATGAAACGGCGCCAACCCTTGCCGGTCCGCGCCCGCTCGCCGGAGAACGCCAGCACGCCCATCGCGTCCGGGTCCATGCCCTCGGTATTGGGGTGGGCGTGATGGCGGGCGTGGTTACTGGTCCACCAGCCGATGCTCAACCCGATCGCGAGATTGCCCGCGATCAAGCCGTACAGGTAGTTGGCCTTCCGGCCCGCGAAGATCTGCTTGTGCCCGGCGTCGTGGCCGAGGAAGGCGATCTGCGAGAACACCATCGCTAGGAACGCCGCGACGAGCAGCGTCCACCACGAGTCCCCGATGACGAAAAACGCCACCCAACCAGCGACGAAAGCCGCCGCGGTGAGCGCACTCTTCCACCCGTAATACCGCAACCGCCGGTCCAAGAGGTTCGCCTCCCGGACACGACGCAACAGGACCGAGAACTCACTGCCACGCACGGGGACGACATCAGACGCTATAACCACCGCACAAGCATGGCGTATGGAGGCCACGGCCGGGTGAACGGGTTGCAGATCGATGGCGACCGAATTCCTCCGCGCGTGCTGTTGCGTCAGACGGACTCGTCGACGAGGTGGGCGTTCCACACGGCCGCGGCCTGCTCGTGGGAGTCGACACCGGTGAAGAAGGCTTCGGCGATGGCGTCGTAGTCGGGTGCGTCGATTCCGCTGGTTTCGATGAACTTCGGGCGGTACACGGCGAAACCCTGCTCGGAGGTGTGCGGTCGATACGGGACGGCCATCTTGATCGAGCGCCGCCGCGGGCCGTAACCGATCAGCGGAACCAACAACGCAGAGTCACAACGGTACGCCCCGACCGTGACATCACACTGGCGCGCGCCCAGGCGCGAACGGCACCGCAGACAACGCCGCACGACGGCCGACTATCGCCAGACCACAACCAATAAGATCTCCTCCCCGCTACCCATGACCGCCAGACGTGGCTCCGGTAGGTTCCGAGTGTCGATGATCAAACCTGAAGAAGGATGAGAAATCTTGATGCAGAAGAAAATTGGCTGGAAGACTGCCGCCGCAGGATTAGTCACGGGGGCGATGGTGATGTCCGGAGCGGGGGCAGCGACTGCGGCCCCCAGTAGCTGGGAGGTGACGATCTGTCGCGGGGTCAGCCCGAATATCGTCGACCAGCCCTACAGCGGTCAGGTCATCGGGGCGCAGCCGTACGGCGCCCCGGGCGTTCCGTACTTCACCATCCACGCGGGCGGCAGCGTGTGGGGTGGCTACACAACGACGGTCACCCTGAACTGGACGAACCTCACCACCGGTGCTTCCGGTTCGGAAACCCAGAGCGGCAACGTGGGATTCATCATCGGCAACGGCAGCACCCTCTACTTCCGTCCCCCCACCGGCACGGGCATCGTCCGCACCGACTTCACCGTGCACAACAGCGGCTTCGTCCCCCAGGTGGTCACCTGCTCGGGAACCTCGGAAATCGTCTAGGACTGGGCGGAACATCCCCGCCTCACCGTTCGGTACCAAGAACTCCCCTGCTCAACGCCCATCCAGACTGGGTCTTCAGTAGCAACAGCAAACCCCCAGGTCCGGAGACCTGGGGGGTTTACCTACGGTTGAGGACTGTGCGTGCGGGTTCGCACTGCACGGCAGCAGACGAGATCTTCGGGCGCCACCGCGACTACAGGCGTCCGCGGACTCGGTTTCGACGCCGCAGACGTGGTCCGGGCGGCCAGATTGCATCATTGCTCAGTTCGGCGGTCGGGTGCTGGGTCGGACTACAACGCACAGCACGGCGTTGTGTCGGATACGACCGAACATTTTGTGCCCCAATAAAATCCGATGCAAGTGCAGTCGGCGACGGCCGTCGCGGCCAATACAAGGGGCAACACAGCGAACGTGAAAGGCAGACCGCGGTTTTCTCGACGATCGCCATTCGTGGTTGACACCGGCGCTGAGCCCGGGGCCGATGGTGTTTCACGGCGCGGCGGAGTCCCCCGGGACAGCGACGACATGGGCGATATGACCGAGCTTTGCGGGGTTGAACACCCAGTAGAGCCGGTCGATCGTCTCGTCGTCGGCCGCACCGACCGCGAGCCAGGCGATGACGACTCCGTCGCGGCTGATCACCACCGACGCGCGACCGTTGGCGTCGACCCAGTCGATGTCGACCCCCGTCCAGAAGTGTGAGGCGAACGCGGCCACGTACTTCGCCACGCGCGTGCGTCCGAATACCGGAATGCGCGAAGCATTGCGCACCGCGCCGCCGCCGTCGGAGTAGCTGGCGACATCGGTGGCGAAAAGCGCCTCGAGCTCATCGAATTCACCGGCGCGCGCGGCATTCAGGAAAGCAGCGAGCAGACGTCGCTGATGCACGGTGTCGACGGATACCTGCCGGTCGGACTCGATGGCCTGGCGTGCCCGGCTCACTAGCTTCCGGGCAGCCGGTTCCTTGATTTCGAGGACTTCGGCGATCCGGCCGTAGGGGTAGTCGAAAGCTTCCCGCAGGACGAACGCCGCCCGCTCGGTCGGCGTCATCTTCTCCAGGACCACCAGGACCGCGGTCTCCAATACCTCGGCGCGCTCCGCACCGAGCGAGGGATCAGCACTGGTGTCCACGGGCTCGGGCAGCCACGGGCCGATATAGGTTTCCCGGCGGACCCGCGCCGTCTGCGTGGCGTTGATCGCCTGCCGGGTGGTCACGGTGACGAGGAAGGCCTCCACATCACGCACGGAATCGCGGTCGGCGTAGGACTGCCACTTCACCCAGACGTCCTGGACGATGTCCTCGGCGTCGGCGACAGTGCCGAGCATTCGGTAGGCGATGCCGAACAGCCGTCCCCTGTGCGCGGAGAAGTCCTCGACGGCTTTGCCCAGGTCGGTGCCCGCAGGTCCGCTCATCGCGCAGTCGTTCCGGCGCCACCGGCAATCGCGTGATTCATATCCCCCGCCTCGATTCGGCCACCGACTCCCACGACCTTACTCGCGCCGGCCGTACGCGAGCAGCCCCGGCGAGTGCGCCCACACGACGCCGTCATTCGACCAATTTGCCTTCCGTCGATACATCTCGCATGAGCCGGGCGATATCGTCGGGGACGGCGGGGATCTCCTCGCGTTCGAGCTTGCCGGGACCCGACCACACCAGGTTCACCCGCAGCGCCGGATCCAGGTCGGGGTAATCGGACCGGTTGTGGCAGCCACGGGTTTCGCGGCGCTCCAACGCGGCTTCCAGGGTGGCGCGCGCCGCGAGCACCGAGGACTTCAGATCGAAGGCGTGCGCCAGGTCCTGGAACCCGGCGGCGTCGGGGTGCACTCCGATATTCGTCATCCGCTCCTCGACTTCGTCGAGCTCGGCCAGGCCCGTCCGGATTCCGGGCTCGTCGCGCACCACGCCGGCGTGCTCGGTCATGGTGTCGCGCACGGCGCGTTGCAGGGCCCGCACGTTCTCCTGCCCGTCGACCGCCAGCAGCTCATCGATCTCGGCGCGGGCCTCGACGAGCGCGCCCCGGGAGCGACGCTGCGCTTCTTGCTCGGCCGAGTACCGCGCTGCCGCCTCGCCGACGATCCGGCCGTAGACGAGCAGTTCGATCAGTGAGTTGCCGCCGAGCCGGTTGGCACCGTGCAGACCGCTCGACGCCTCGCCGATCGCGTAGAGGCCGTCGACGCCGGTGCCGTGATCTTCGGAGCGAACCCACACTCCGCCCATGGAATAGTGTGCCGTGGGCGCGATTTCGATCGGATCGCGCGTGATGTCGAGCATTTGCAGCTCCAGCATCGTCTGGTAGACGCGCGGTAGGCGCCGCATGATCGTTTCGCGAGGCAGGTGCGAAACATCCAGCCAGACAGCACCGTTCGGTGTCCCTCGACCCTCTTTGATCTCGGTGTAGGCGGCCAGTGCGACTCGATCGCGGGTCGAGAGCTCCATGCGTTCCGCGTCGTAGCGCCGCATGAAGCGTTCTCCAGCGGCGTTGCGCAGGATGCCACCTTCTCCCCGTGCGGCCTCCGATACCAGTGTGCCTGCCGCGTTCTCGGGTTCGATGAGCCCGGACGGGTGAAACTGCACGAGCTCGGGGTCACGAATCCGGCCGCCCGCGAGGACGGCGAGCCGGAAGGAATCACCGGTGTTCTCGTCACGTCGCGAAGAGGTGCGACGCCAGATGCGGGTGTGCCCACCGGCGGCGAGGATCACCGCGTCGGCTCGGAACACATAGCGCTCGCCGCTGTCGAGATCGAAACCGTAGGCGCCGAAAACCACGTTGTCACGCACCAGGATTCGGGTCACATAGCAGGTATCGATGATCCGGATGCCGAGCTGCGCGGCCCGGTTTACCAGGGTTCGCTGGATCTCGAGGCCGGTGTAGTCACCGGCGAACGCGGTGCGTCGGTAGGTGTGCGCGCCGAAGAATCGCAGCGAGATCCGTCCGTCGGATTCGCGAGCGAAGGGCATGCCCCAGCGCTCGAGATCCTCGATTCCGCGCGCGGCGTTCTCGGCCACGATCCGAGCGGTATCAGGCCGCGCCAGCAGGTAGCTTTCGGTGATCGTGTCGGCCGCGTGCTGCTGCCAGCTGTCTTCGACGTCCATAGTCGACAGCGCGGCGTTGATACCGCCCGCGGCGAGGCTGGTGTGCGCGTCCGCCTTCGGCCGCTTTCCCACCACCAGGACGTCGATGCCGCGCTCGGCCAGTTCGATCGCCGCACGCAGGCCGGATCCGCCGGTACCGACGACGAGCACCGACGTCGCGATCTGACGTTCCTCGGGTGTGAGCATTCGCTTCGTTCCCTTCCGAAGGGGACAGTTCGCGCGGGCGGGGCGATCCCGCCCGCGCGAACAGGTCAGTTGCTGGTGAGCCACTCCGACAGCCGCGTCTGCGCCAGTTGCGCGTCGCTGCCGGGCAGCAGCTCGCGCTGCGGCACCGCCCCGAAATACCGGGCCTCGGGATCGGTGACCACCGTGCGCGCATCCGAGCGCGCGCTCAGCACGGTGCGGATCCATTCGTCGAGGGCGATGACCTCCGGGCCCCCGACCTCGATGGTGCCGTTCTTCGGCTCGCCCGCCGCGGTACGACCGACAGCCGCAGCCACATCGTCCGCGGCCATCGGCTGCATACTGGAAGCCGGCAGCCGCACCTGACCGTCGCTGGTCGCGGAATCCGCTATCCCACCGGCGAATTCGAAGAACTGCGTGGCGCGCACGATGGAATACGGCAGGCCCGATCCCTCGATCAGCTCCTCCTGCGCCACCTTCGCCCGCAGGTACCCGGAATCCGGCAGCCGTTCCGAACCCACCACCGACAGTGCCACGTAATGCCCGACACCGGCCGCTGCGGCGGCCTCGAGCAGGTTCGTCGTGGAGGTCCGGAAGAACTCCAGCACGTCGTCGTCGGCGAACGACGGCGAATTGGAAACATCGATCACCACGTTCGCGTCCTGCAGTACTTCTTTGACGCCCTCACCGGTGAGCGAGTTCACACCGGTGTTGGGTGCGGCCGGAACCGCCTGGTGGCCGTGCTCACCGAGTCGTGCGACGAGCTTGGAGCCGATCAGGCCGGTACCGCCGATGACGACGATCTTCATGCTCATTCCTTTCGTTCGGACATTGCCGCGGGGCCGGCGAGACTCCGCTACATCAAGGACCGGGCAGGCGGTGATTTTGTGACGGCGCGCGTGCCGAGGCCCTGTGACTACGCTCGGTCCTGCGGCGCGACGTATTCGAAGGTCGGTCCCGCGGTGGTGCGGCCGTCGCCGCTCGGCATCTTCATGAGAGCTTGGGCCTGGGACTTCAACGCGTACATCGTCCCCACCGCGTCCCGCATCTGCGACGGGCTGCCGTTGAAGGTGTCCTCGAGCAGATACAGCAGCAGGCAGTAGGTGTTGTTGAACTCCTCCTGCGCGAGGCGGACCGCGCTGCCCTCCGGATAGTCGGCGGTGCGGGGGTTGGGGCGCATCGGCAGCACTTTGTCGGGGTCGAACACGATCGGCTCACCGGTGGGCCCGGACTGCGGGGTGTCACCGAGTTGGAATCGCCTACCTTCCTTCAATTCCAGGAAGCGATAGAAGTGGGCGACCTCATCTCGATCGGGATGGAAAACGTCCTTCTCGCCGTCCCACACCTCGGTCCGCGCCGCGCCTTCGCCCTGCTCGACGATCTCGGCCAGCGCCGTCAGCGCCGACTTCAGGTCGTGCACCGGAACGACCTGTCCGCCACCGCTGTTGAAGTGCATCTCGTGGAGCTGGCGACCGGGGTCGCCGCAGAACACGACCTCCTCGCCGAGGGTGTCGACCAGCGTGACGAGACCGAGTTCGACGGCCGCGTAGAACTGCCCGATCGTGTGATAACCGTCGGATTCGGGTAGCGCGTCCGCCGAGGCGGGCCGTTCGATGTTCAAGAACAATTCGAGGGCTTCGGAGCCGAACGGCGCGAGCTGTATCTGTACGGATCGATCGCCGTGCGGCAGCGGATGCGGGTACGCGGGCAGCAATTCGGGCGCGTCGAGCTTGGGCTCACCGCCCACCGCATTGAGCAGATTCGCCGCCAGCGCCAGGTGCAGCATCTCCTCGACGAAGACGCTGCTGATGACCTGTGCCGCTTCGGCATTGGCGCCCGGCTCCAGCGAATACAACGCGCACATGTACGGCGGGATGGTCGCGTGCTCGAGCTCGATCGCCCACTGCAGATGGCGACGCAGATCGTCCATTGTCTCGATGGCGTGCCCCGTGCTGATGTCCATGACCGAACCTCGTCTCGACAGGTGTTCCTGTGGTGTCGACAACAAGGACAGTGCGCCCGGGGAAACTGTGACAAGAACGTATGACGCGCCGTCGACGGGCTCGGATCAAACGGACTCGTCGAGAAGGTGGGCGTTCCACACGGCCGCGGCCTGCTCATGGGAGTCGACGCCGGAGAAGAAAGCCTCCGCGATCGCGTCGTAGTCGGGATCGTCGAAACCACTGGTGCCGAGGAATTTCGCGCGGTACACGGCGAAACCTTCGGCAGTCGTGTGCGGGCGATAAGGAATGGCCATCTTTATCGACCGCCGCTGCGGGGCGTAGTCGGTCGCCTCGATGACGAGTGCATCCTGCCGCCCGGCCGGCAAGCGCAAGAAAGCGTCGACGACGAGCGCGGCATGTACCCAGCCCGGCCGCCCCGTCCGCAGTCGTTCGGCCCCCAGCCGCGCCCCGTCCGCGACATCGTCTACAAGAAACCGCTCCAACCCCTGCGACCCGTCGGCATCGACGTATCCGATCAGCGGAATCAGTAAATCCGAGTCGCTCACACTCCACACTGCGTGTGCCCCAGCAAATCCCGCATTCTTCGCGATGTCGTACACATCGAGGAGCCTAGCGGTGGGCCACAATCTCGGCAGTCGATCGTTGCCACAGCCGCACCTACCCACTCGCGCGGAATGACAAAAGGCCCGGCTGAAAAGCCGGACCTTTTGTTTCGGGTGGAGCTAAGGGGACTCGAACCCCTGACCCCCACACTGCCAGTGTGGTGCGCTACCAGCTGCGCCATAGCCCCGTGTTCTGTTGTTTCAGCTGCTCTCGCTGCTGCCTGAATGAAGTTACACCATGGTTCTCCGGGAGAACAAATCGGCTGGTAGATGGCGAAAACGGGGCGATTCAGGAGAGGGCTCGGGGGTTGGGATCATGAGCGGGCGGCGCGGAGGGGGTCTAGGATGTGCGCAACCTCACGTGGGTCAGGGGGCGAGGGTGGTGACCCAGTTTTCGTCGCGCCAGTCGACGGTGGTTGTGCCGTCGTAGATGGTGGGGGTGGCGGATTTGTTGCCCGTGCGGGCGTCGAGGTCGGCGAGGGCCGATTTCGCGGCGGTCGCGGCGGCGTCGCGCTGGGTGGCGTGGGTGATGCAGGCGGCGACGGATTCGGGGGCACCGGATTCGGTGGCGAGGGTGGCCAGGGCGGGGTTGCTCAGGTCCTCGGCGCCTTCGTCGGGCTGGCGGTCGACGAACAGGGCCTTGTGGAACTTGCCGTAGGTGGGGCCCGAACCTGTTTGGGCGACACAGAGATTGGCCGCGATGGCGCGGGTGGAGTAGTCCTTGCTCTTGGACTGGTCGTCGAGGAACGCGACGAGGTGGTAGTTCACGGCGAGCTTGCCCTCGTCGATCTTCTGGGCGAGTTCCTGGCCGTAGCTGGTCTCCATCACCCCGCACGCGGGGCACAGCGGGTCTTCGAAGATGTCGATGGTTTTCGGGGCATCGGGGCGGCCGAGCCGGATCACCCCTTCCGGCGTGGTACTGACCTGCACCGCCGCCTCGCGTACAGCGCCGTAGCCGTCGTTGCGGACGGCTGGTGGTTCGGCGCTCCACTTGTAGACGGCGAACACGATCAGCCCGATCACGACGAGAGCCACCGCGCCCAGCGCGTAGGTGGTGTTGCTCGACACGGGACGTGGATTGTGCGAAGAACCGGCTGTGCTCACCCGTCCACTCTGCCTCGAGCCGATATCGGCACGCCGCCCGGGCACGCCGATATCAGCTCTACCAGCTATTTCTCCATGTCGACCGGGCGACGGGCTGCGGGAACCATGCCGTCACGCACGACGGGTGACCCGTCGGGACCGTCGCAGGTACATTGCGGGTCGAGGCCGTCGCCCGCATGGTCGGGGTGCTGTGGGTCCTCGGGGTGCACGATCCGCGACGGCTCAGGAGTGAACACCCACACCGTCGCCGACACCACGAGCACCGCCCCGGTCACCGCCATACCGACCCCGAACGACGTGCGGTCGGCGACCTCACCGATGACGATCGGGCCGAGGACCGCGCCCAGGTCGGCCGCCATCTGGAACGCCGCGAGGACCGGCCCGCCGCGTGCCCGGCTGCCGAGCACATCGGCGAGCGCCGCCTGCTGCACCGGGCTGAACATGCCGGAACCGATGCCCGCCACGAACGAGGCGAGCAGGAACCACGGCAGCGACGGCGCGAAACCGAGCGCGCCGGTGCCGACCGCGCAGATCACCGAGCCGAGGATCAGGAACGGTTTGCGACCGAGCCGGTCGGATAATCGACCCGAGGCGAACAGCACCGCACCGTTGCCCGCCGCGAACACGGTGAGCGCGACACCGGCCATGCCGGGTTCCTGCCGCAGGGTCTCCACCACCAGCAACGGGACGAACGCCATCCGCACACCGAACACCGCGACACCGCCGGCGAAACTCGACAGCAGCACCGCGCGATACGCGGGCTCCGACCAGCCCTGCCGGAAGGTCAGTTCCGGTGTGGTCGTCGCACTGTCGTCCTTCAGGACCGGTGATTCGCGCAAACCGGCGAACACGATCACGCACACGACGAGCAGGGCGAGCGCGTAGATGACGAACGGGGCGCGCAAACCGAGCCCGGCCAGCGCACCACCGACCAGCGGACCGACCAGCGAACCGATCAGGAAGCTGGTCGAATACACACCGGAGACCCGGCCGCGCGCCGCAGGCGGCGACACCCGGATGATCAACGCCATCGACGACACCGTGAACATCGTCGACCCGATCCCGCCGAGCGACCGCAACACCAGCAGTTGCCAATACGTCTGCGCCAGCGCGCACGCACCGGTCGACACCGCGACGATGAGGATGCCCGCCAGATACACCCGCCGCTCGCCGAGCTTCTGCACCAACCGCCCGCTGGCGGGGGCGAACAGCAAGCGCATCAACGCGAAGGCGCTCACGATCGCCGACGCGGCCGCGATACCGACCCCGAATTCGCGGGCGTACTGCGGCAGCACCGGTGCCACCAGCCCGAAGCCGAGCGCGATCACGAACGCCGCCGCGATCAGTACCCAGATCTCGGCGGGTAGCCGAACCTTTGTCGCGGTACTCACTCGATCAGCGCCTGATTCACCATCTCCTCGGCGGCGGCCTGCACCTGGGTCAGATGCTCGGAACCGAGGAAGGATTCGGCGTAGATCTTGTACTTGTCCTCGGTGCCCGACGGGCGGGCGGCGAACCAGGCGTTCTCGGTGGTCACCTTCAGCCCGCCGAGGGGGGCTCCGTTGCCGCGTGCGGTGGTGAGGATGCCGGTGATCTCCTCGCCGGCGATCTCGGTACCGGTGATGGCGTCGGCGCTGAGCCGCGCGAGCTTGGCCTTCTGCTCGCTGGTGGCGACGGCGTCGATGCGTGCGTAAGCGGGGCTACCGTGCTGACGTTCGAGCTCGCCGTAGCGAGCCGAGGGGGTCTGACCGGTGACGGCCGCGATTTCGGCGGCCAGCAGCGCCAGCAGAATGCCGTCCTTGTCGGTGGTCCACACGGTGCCGTCCATCCGCAGGAACGACGCGCCCGCGCTCTCCTCACCACCGAAAGCCAAACTGCCACTGAACAATCCGGGCACGAACCACTTGAACCCGACCGGCACCTCGTACACATCGCGGCCGAGCACACCGACCACCCGGTCCACCATCGAGGACGTGACAACCGTCTTGCCGACCTTGGTGAGCGCGTCCCACCACATCCGGTTGGCGATGAGGTATTCGATCGCGACCGCGAGGAAGTGGTTGGGGTTCATCAGGCCGCCGTCGGGGGTGACGATGCCGTGGCGGTCGGCGTCGGCGTCGTTGCCGGTGGAGATGTCGTAGTCGTCCTTGATGCCGACCAGTCCGGCCATGGCGTGGCGCGAGGACGGATCCATCCTGATCTTGCCGTCGCTGTCGAGGGTCATGAAACGCCAGGTGGGGTCGACGAACGGGTTGACCACCTCGAGTTCGAGATCGAAGCGCTGCCCGATCTCCTCCCAGTAGTCCACGCTGGCCCCGCCCATCGGGTCGGCGCCCATGCGGATGCCCGCGCCGCGAATGGCGTCCAGGTTCAGTGCGTTCGGCAGGTCGGCGACGTAGTGGTCGAGGTAGTCGTAGCGCTGCACATGGGTCTTCATCGCCTGTTCCAGCGACACCCGCTTCACCTCGGCCAGGCCGCCGCGCAGCAGTTCGTTGGCGCGCGCGGCGATGGCGTCGGTGGCCTTGGTATCGGCTGGACCGCCGTGCGGCGGGTTGTATTTGAAGCCGCCGTCGCGCGGCGGATTGTGCGAGGGGGTCACCACGATGCCGTCGGCCTGGTGCTTGGTTCCGCCCTGATTGTGGCGCAGCACAGCATGACTCAGCGCGGGCGTGGGGGTGTAGCGGCCGCGGGCGTCGATCACGGCGGTGACATCGTTGCCCGCGAGGACCTCGAGCGCGGTGGTCCAGGCGGGTTCGGACAGGGCATGGGTGTCGCGCGCCAGGTACACCGGGCCGGTGATGTCGCGGGTGGCGCGGTATTCGACGATCGCCTGGGTGATGGCCATGATGTGCGCCTCGTTG
The DNA here is from genome assembly GCF_020216065.1 of Nocardia rosealba. Classification (GTDB taxonomy): domain Bacteria; phylum Actinomycetota; class Actinomycetes; order Mycobacteriales; family Mycobacteriaceae; genus Nocardia; species Nocardia rosealba. The sequence goes on along the minus strand of NZ_JAIWNA010000001.1, from coordinate 1,154,947 downwards.
AACGCGCTGTCCTCGCTGGACCCGCGATGACCCGAGGTGCCGAAGACCACCTGCTGGCTCGGTTCGGCCGGATCGGGCACGCGGCTGTAGTACGCGGTGACCAGGTGAGCGATATCCACCAGGTCGGTCGGGCGGGCGGGCCGTCCGGCGCGATCGTGGGCCATGGTGGGTGTTCCCTTCCGTGTCGGCTGGGCGCGGCTGGTCATGAGGATCATGCGCACAACCAGTTGGTCAGGGACGCGGCGGCGTACACCGAGGCCAGGCTCGCCGCGACACTGATCGCGACATTGCCCAGGGCATACACGTAGGCGCCCTCGGTCACCAGACGTATGGTCTCGTAACCGAATGTGCTGAACGTGGTCAGCGCACCACAGAAACCGATTCCCGCGAACGCCAGCAGAGTACTGCCCACGCTCGCGCCGATCAGGCCCCCGAGCAACGCCGAACCGACAATGTTAACCGTCAACGTCCCCCACGGCAGCCCGGCCGGGAACCGCGCCGAGACCGCCCGATCGACGAGGTAACGCGCGGGGGCGCCGAGCATTCCGCCCGCGAACACGAGTGCCGCGGTCATCGCCGGCCTCCCGCCGTGGGAGCCCACATCGCGACCATCGGATGGCCCCCTTCCGTCGTCGGATTCACGTGCTCTGCCCCACGCTGCCTGCCGCCCAGCGGGTCCCGATCATGGCGAGCGCCATCGCGCCGAGGCCCGCGAGGACCGAGAGAGCGAGATAGGCCACGGCCGTGCCCGGCGAACCGGTGTCGATCAGTGTACGAAGCTCGAGGCCGAAGGTGGAGAAAGTAGTGAACCCGCCGAGCACCCCGATCCCGAGGAACGGGCGAACCAGCATCGGCGCCGACCAGAACTCCGTGACCACGACCATCAGCACCCCGAGGGCGAAGCAGCCGACCACATTGACAGTCAGCGTCGACCACGGAAATTGCCCAGGACGCACCGGCCACCACTGGCCCACACCGTATCTGGCCGTGGCCCCGAGACCACCGCCCACCGAGATCGCCGCGAGGACGGCCGGGTCGAGCGCCGGGGCCCGCGATGCCATGCACTGCCCTCCCCTGCTAGTCCGACGGTGGTCGTTGCTCATGGTATCGAGTACCCCCGACAAACTAGCGCGCGGTGCGCGTCCGGCAAACCCCCAGCAGCCACCCCGCGCGAACGCCGATGGCCCGGACCGAGTCTCGGTCCGGGCCATCGGTTTACGACAGGTCGATCAGTGCGCGAGCACCATCTCGCCCTCGGCGGGGGCGGGCACCTTGTTCGGCATGAGCACACCGATCACGATCGCACCGAGCACGAAAGTGGCCGCCGCCCACCAGAAGCTGGTGGTGTAGCTCTCGATCGCGCCCTGGGCCATGGTCAGCGGACCCGGCTCGTGCGCGGACACGTAATCGGTCATCGCCGAGGCCGCGATCGTGCTGAGCAGCGCGGTGCCGATGGAACCACCGACCTGCTGGCTGGTGTTCACCATCGCCGAGGCGACACCGGCGTCGTCGTGCTGCACGCCTGCGGTCGAGCCCTGGAACGCCACCGACATGGCGCCACCGAGGCCCAGGCCGAGCAGGACGAGCGCGGGCAGGATGTGGGTGACATAGCTGCTGTCCAGACCGATGAAGGTGAGCCACACCATGCCCGCCGCGGCGACCAGGAAGCCGCCGCTGATGACGACCTTCGGCCCGACCTTGGGCAGCAGCAACGAGGGCGCGGTGGTGGACGAGGCAACCATGCCGAACACCATCGGCATGAACGCCACACCGGTCATGATCGGCGAGTACTGCAGCGACAGCTGCATGTAGAACGTCAGGAACAGGAAGATCGCGAACATGCCGATGCCCATGATGAACACGGTCAGGTAGGAACCGGCACGGGTGCGGTCGGTGACGATGCGCAACGGCAGCAGCGGGTGCGCGACGCGGGTCTCGATCCAGACGAACACCGCGAGCAGCACGGCGCCGCCGATCAGGAACGCCAGCGTGGTCGGGTCGCTCCAGCCGTGGGATTCGGCGTGGGAGAAGCCGTAGACGATGCCGAACAGCGCCGCGGTGACGGTGATGGTGCCGGGCCAGTCGAGCTTGGGCCGCGAGCTGGCGTTGACGTGCTTGGCCAGCAACAGCACCGCACCCACCAGCGCGACGGCGGCGAAGATCAGGTTCACATACATCGCCCAGCGCCACGACGCCCACTCGGTGAGCGCGCCGCCGAGCAGCAGGCCGATGGCGCCACCGGCACCGGCGACGGCACCGAAGATGCCGAAGGCCTTCGCGCGTTCACCGGGTTCGGTGAAGGTGACGGTCAGCAGCGAGAGGGCGGCGGGCGCGAGCAGCGCGCCGAACACGCCCTGGCCGACGCGGGCGGCGACCAGCATCTCGAAGCTGTTGGCCGCGCCGCCGATGGCGGAGGCGACCGCGAAGCCGACCAGGCCGACGATGAAGGTGTTGCGGCGCCCGAACAGGTCGCTGAGGCGGCCGCCGAGCAGTAGCAGGCTGCCGAAGGCGAGCGCGTAGCCGGTGATGACCCATTGGCGGTCGGCGTCACCGAAGCCGAGGTCGGCCTGGGCGGCCGGCAGCGCGATGTTCACGATCGTCGCATCGAGCACGACCATCAGCTGCGCGATACCGAGGACGGCGAGCACCCACCAGCGCAACGCGTGTGAGCCTCGCCGGTTCCCGGTGTCCGCACCGGACGCGGGACTCGTCCCCTTGTCGAGTGTGGTGGTCATGACTCCCCTTGCAGGTCTAGGTCGGTGATTTCGGTGGCATAATCGGAGATATAGCCTCCGCTTCAATCGAAGCTACCAGAGTAACGGAGAAACCACCTCCACTTAATCCGGCAATGAGTAGGATGCACCTGTGAATCACGCCACGACGACTGCCGCAGCGCCCCGCAGGCTGCGCGCCGATGCCGCCCGCAATCAGCAACGCATCGTGGTCGCAGCCAGGGAACTCTTCGCCGAACACGGCCTGGAAATCACCCTCGACGACGTGGCCGAGCGCGCGGGTGTCGGCGTCGGCACGGTCTACCGGCGCTTCGCCAACAAGCGGGCCCTCATCGTCGAGGTGTTCGAGCAGAACATGGTCGACTTCGCCGACGCGGCCGACGCCGCGAACCGCAATCCGGACCCATGGCTGGCACTTGTCGAGTTCTTCGAACACGCCTGCAATCACCTGGCGACCAACCGCGGCTTCGGCGAGGTGGTGCTCGAACTCGAAGAGGACCCGACCCGGTTCGCCGAGATGCGTGAGCGGATCCGGCCGTCGGTGGCGGCCATCGTCGACCGGGCGCGCGACGCGGGCGCGGTGCATTCCGACATCACCACCACCGACTTCTTCGCGCTGATCCACATGGTCAACTCGTTCATGGAGTTCGCCGCACCGGTCAATCCCGACGTGTGGCAGCGGTACATGGCCGTGGCGCTGAACGGCGTGCGCACCGACGCCGTGCCGCGCAGGCCGCTGTTGGTCCCGCCGCTCACCGACGCCGAGGTGGAGCAGGCCAAATCGGCCGCCTGCCTGGGTCGTCGCCGCTGATTTTCGTTCGCTCAGTAGCGCGGGTCACACTTGGTCCTCTACAGTTGGACACATGACCAAGAACACCTGGGTGAACTGGGCTGGCGAGCAGCGCTGCGCACCCGCCGTCGTCGCGACGCCGCGTGACGTCGATGAGCTCGCCGGGATCGTCACCGAATCCGCGGCGCGGGGCCGGACGGTGCGCGTCGCCGGTTCGGGCCACTCGTTCACCGACGCCGTGCTCACCGACGGCACCCTCGTCGACCTCGGCGCCATGAACAAGGTGCTCGACGTCGACACCTCGACCGGCCGCGCGCGCGTGCAGGCGGGGCTGACGCTGAACGCGGCGAGCCCCCTTTTGCACGAGCACGGGCTGGCCTTCCCCAACCTGGGCGACATCGATACCCAGACCGTCGCGGGCGCCACCGCCACCGCCACCCACGGCACCGGCGCGCGGCTGCGCAACATCTCGGCGGCGCTGCACTCGGTGCAGGTGCTGTGCGCCGACGGCAACGTAGTGGAGCTGAACGAGGAGACCGATCCCGAGGGCTGGCGCGCGGCACGGGTGAGCATCGGCGCGCTCGGCATCGTCACCGAGGCAACCCTGCAGCTCGAGCCGTCGTTCGTGCTCGAAGGCGTGGAACGGCCGGTGCCGCTGGCCGACGTCCTCGCCGATCTGGACGAATTCGTCGACGGGAACGACCATTTCGAGTTCTTCGCCTTCGCGCACAGCTCCGTCGTGATGACCAAGGCACTCAATCGCACCGCCGAGCCGGAACAGCCACGCGGCGCGATCAGCGAGTGGGTCAACGACATCCTGCTGTCCAACCATCTCTACGACGGCTTGTGCCGGGTGGGTCGCCGTGTTCCCGCGACCGTTCCGCTGATCCATCGCGTGGCCACCGTCGCGGGCAGCAACAACCGTCAGCGCGACCGCTCCTACCGCGTGTTCGCCACCCCGCGCCTGGTGCGTTTCAACGAGATGGAATACGCGGTCCCGCGCGCGCACGCGGCCGAGGCGGTTCGCGAGATGATCACGCTCGCAAAGAAATTCGGTACGCCCATGCCGATCGAGGTGCGCTGGGTCGCACCCGACGACGCCTTCCTCTCCCCCGCGAGCGGCCGCGACACCTGCTACATCGCGGTGCACCAGTACCAGGGCATGGAATGGGAACCGTACCTGCGCGCCTGCGAAGCCGTCTTCGACCGGTTCGACGGTCGTCCGCACTGGGGCAAACATCATTTCCAGACCGCCGAGACACTGCGCGGACGCTATCCCGACTGGGATCGGTTCGCGGCCGTGCGCAAGCGCCTCGACCCCGCCGGGGTGTTTGCCAACGACTACGTGAACCGGGTTCTCGGTTCGCTCGACTGAGGCGGACACCGCAGGACAACACCGTAGCCGCGCCCACACACGCGCGGGTTGATGCGATGATGGCGGTGATATCCGAAGCGCCACAAGCACTTCGCCCCTGCACCGAAAGGGCGACCATGGCCCACACACCCTGCGTGTTGTTCGTCTGCGTCCACAATGCGGGCCGATCACAGATGGCGGCGGGCTTCCTGCGCGCCATGGCCGGCGATCGCATCGAGGTCCGCACCGCGGGCAGCGAGCCCGCCGACGAACTGAATCCCGTCGCGGTGGCGGCGATGGCCGAGATCGGTATCGACATCTCCGGTGAACGGCCCAAGCCGCTCACCGACGATGTCGTCGGGCTGTCCGACGTGGTGGTGACCATGGGTTGTGGCGAGGTGTGCCCGTATTTCCCGGGCATCAGCTATCGCGACTGGGTGCTGTCCGACCCGGCCGGGCAACCGATCGAGGTCGTGCGCGGGATCCGCGATCACCTGCAGATCCTGATCGGCAACCTCATCGCCGAATTGGTGCCCGTGCCCGCGCGTTGATGTCCGATCCGTTCAAGACGACCGGCCTTCGCGCCGAATACGCTGCCGGACATGACTCCTCAGCTCGACGCCATCTCGATCATCGTGTCCGACATGGCCGCCTCGGTGGCCTTCTATCGTGCGCTCGGCCTGGACTTCCCCGAGGGATGTGAGACCGAGGGGCACGCCGAGGCTCCCCTGTCCGGTGGGATGCGGCTGCTGCTGGACACCGAGGCGACGGTCGCCTCGTTCTCCCCCGGTTGGCAACCGCCCAGCGGCCCCGGCCGGAGCAGCCTCGCGTTCCGCTGCGCCGATCCGGCCGAGGTCGACTCGGTGTACAAAGACCTGGTCGGCGCCGGTTACCACGGTGAACTCGCGCCGTGGGACGCCTTCTGGGGCCAGCGCTACGCGACGCTCGCCGACCCCGACGGGCACGGTGTCGACCTCTACGCGCCGTTGCCCAGCGGATAGGTCGACCAGCCGTGCGGGTCGCGCAGACGCCGCCGGTACCGGCCGAGCACCTCGCGGACCTCGTCGCTGACCGGCGGTTCGCCGTCCAGCTTGGTCCACAGGTGAGCGTCGTGCTCGGTGAGTTGCACGGGTCCGGTGGTGGCGACGTCGACGACGAAGGTGAACTGCCTGGTGCGCGCGCCGTTGCCGGACAGATAGTCGAAGTCGCCCAGGTAGTCGGTGATCCCGGTGACCTCGAGGCCCGTCTCCTCGGCTACCTCACGGGCCAGGGCGTCGTCGAGCGACTCTCCGTGCTCGACGACACCGCTGGGCAACTCCCACCGTCCGCTGAGGAAGTCTGATCGTCGGCGGCGCAGGATGAGGACCCGGTCGTGGCGCACGACGACGGCGCCGACGACAAGTCGGCGTACTTCGTCTCGTTCGGCCTCGATACGCAGCGTGGTGAACACGGATTCGTCGATCATCGGGTCACATCCTCTCGTCGTGGTTCGGACTGGGCCTGGCACATGCGACGGGGCGTGCACAGTGAGCATAACTTCGTATCGCAGCTGAGCCGAATGAGACTTTCCGGGCACCCTCACCCGGGTTGCAGGCTGCGCACCGTGCATCCGCCCAGGTCACGGACGTCGCGGGACAGATGTGCCTGGTCGGCGTAGCCGTGCATGGCCGCTGCCTCGGCGGCCGGAGTGCCCGCGCGGATGGTTTCCAGTGTGCGTTGAAATCGGAGAATTCGCGCCAACATCTTGGGCCCGTAACCGAATGCCGCGAGTGAGCGGCGGTGCAGCATGCGTGCCGACAGTCCCGCGCGGGCAGCGGTGTGGGCGACCGATTCGCCCGCGGCCAGGGCGTCGACGATGCCGGTGAGGATCGGGTCCGGTGACAGCGCGGCGGCCGCGAGTTCGACGGCGACGGATTCGAGAGCCACAACGCGGTCGGGCGAGTTGTCGACCCGATCGAGCAGTGCGCGGGCCGTGGCGGCGGGCACGATCCTGTCCAGTTCGACGCGCTGGTCGAGCAGCTCCACGGCGGGCACGCCGAGCACAGCCGGCGCGGCACCCGGGGCGAACCGGATACCGACGAAATCGGCGACACCGGCACGCACCCGTGCGGCACGGCTGTCCGGGCCCGCAACCATCAAGGTGCCCTCGGTCCAGATCAAGTCCATGCAGCCGTCGGGAAACACGCTGACCTGGCCCGCGCCGCCGCCGGTGCGTTGCCAGACCACCGCGCGATCGACCCGTGACCGACGTTCCCGGTAGCCCATACCCCGACGGTAGTACCGCCCACCGACACACTCGGTTCCGCCGAAGGCCGCCCGTCCGTAAGATCTGGCAGCACAACGTTCGGCTCGGCGGAGGGGTGGCTGGATGCAATCGGCAGGCTCAGTGCACGGGCGACCGCGCGTGGCGGGGTTTCCCGGCGCGGATATCGACCCCGAACCCGATGTGTGGTCGGGCGCGGCGCTCGACGACGACCGGATCAGGGCGCTGGCCGTCGGCGCCTACTACGGGCGCAGCTGGGGCGCCTACTGCGACAGTGTCGCCTTCCTGCCGGAGGAGCCCGGCAGTTCCGCCACGCGCCGCGAGACCGCGATCGAGGGCCTGCACGAATCGTGGGGCGTCGACCACGCCGAGGACGCGCGCGACACCATCCGACGGCTACTGGCGGGCATGCACGCGCCGCTGTTCGAGCTCGTCCACCCGCTCGCCGTCGCCGCGGCCACCGACACCGGGCGGGTCGACCGGTCGGGGCTGGCCGACGAGCACCGTGAATTCCTGCACACGCTGTCGGGCTTCCGGGGCTACCGGGGTCCGGCCGGTATCGACCGGGACTACGACGCCTGGCTGCAGGCCATCAAACTCGGCATCACCGACAACTTGCCCGCGCCGCTGCAGAACGACGCCACCGCCTGGGATCTGGCGCGGCTGGTGTTCATCGCACGCGCCTCCTGCACCGCCGGTTACCTCACCGAGGACGAGGCCTTCGACCACATGCTCACCGGGCTCGACCGGGCACGTCAGCACTATCGCAACTGGCGCCAGTTCGGCGACGGATTCCTCACCGGGGCCATCTTCTGGGCCGCCACCCAGGATCTGTCGGCCGCGAAAAGTCAAGTGGCGGAACGTCGCCGGATGATCGCGGGGCTGCACCTCCGGCCGTCGAGTCCCTGGCGGCGGGTGGCGTTGCACGCGGGGGCGCCGGTGTTCAGCCCGGCATGGTCAGCATGATGCCGACGGCCTGACGGCGAAACGGTTCGTCGGCGACCATCCCGAGTTTGCGCCGCTCTACCAGCAGTTGCCACTCGCCGAACAGGTCGGCCGAAGACGGCAGCGACGGCGCGATCGATCCGTCGACGTGCTCGATCTCGCAGGCCAGGCGGATCGCCTCGGCCATCCGCTCGAAGTCGGTGGCGGTCCAGTCGTGGAAGTCCAGATCGGTGCCCGCACCCGAAATCCGCAGCGTCACCATGTTTTCCGCGCCCGACCGCACCGAGGCGCCGGTGAGTACGGACACCGGGAACTCGTACATCGCCCACGCGGAAACGAACAGCAACCGCAGGGTGGTGATCACGAGCAGGCCCGGCGCGCCCTCGTGCCCGGCCTGCGCCAGCTCGAGGACGTACTCGTCCGGGCGGGCGGCGGCGTGCAGGGTATCGATCTCGCGGGCGCAGTTGCCCGCGTGCCGCATGCGGGCCGCCGCCGCCCCGACATCGGGTCGTCGCGGGCCGTTCGGGCCGAGAAGCGGACGTGGCGGAACAAGACTCGGACGTGGCGGGAACACCCGGCGCAGGCCGACGAGATCGCGTTCGACCGCACGAACCAGCACCTGAGCCTGCTCACGCAATCCCGTCTCCAGGAACACCGGCACCGGATGCCGTTGCGTCGCTTCACCACCGACCACGAACTCCGCCGACCGGAAGAACAGCAGCAGCGCCATCTGCCCGTCCTCGGTGGTCGCCAGGGCGATCCGCGCGAGTTCGGCCACACCGACGTCGAGGGCGATCTCGTTGTCGGCCCGCAGCGGCGTCGTCACCAAGCGCCCGTCCGCGTACCGCACCGCGACCCGCGCACCCCATACCTCGATCACGCCCGCGTCCCTCCTGCCCGGCCCCCGCCTGGCTGGATCGTACCGAGCTGGTAACGGCGCCCTCACACAGATGGCAGGCTTACCCCCATGTCCGAAGAAGAAAACCCGACCGAGTCACCCACCGAGGCGACCAAACGCAAGTTCCGCGAAGCCCTGGAACGCAAAAACGGCAACGCCTCCGTGGCCGGCGCCGCCCAGAACGAAGCCAAGCTCCGCGGCACGTCCGCGGCCGCGGGTGGAAAGCGCACGTTCCGCCGTCGCGCGGGCGGCTGATCCCACGGAAAAGCCCCTCACCTGTGTGTCAGGTGAGGGGCTTTGAGTGGAGCTGCCGGGAATCGAACCCGGGTCCTCCGCCGCGTCTTCAGGGCTTCTCCGTGTGCAGTTCGCTATGTCTCTACTCGGATCTCCGGGTCTCGCGAACAAGCTCGGATGACGATCCCAGTCGCTGTTCGATGTCCCGCCCAGATCCGCGACCGACCTGGACGGTGATTCCCTCTAGCTGATGCCAGTACCCGGGTCGAGGGACGAACCCGGACTGACAGACACGCTTCGCTACTTAGGCAGCGAGAGCGTAGTCGCGCTGATTGGAATCGGCGCTTAATTGGTTGCAACGACGCTTACGGTGGTCTCTTGCCTGCACCGACACGCTTCCCCTGAATCAACGTACGCAGTCGAAACCGTTCAGCCCCGTACGTGCCCGCACCTTGCGGGCTAGTCATATTAACACCCGTGCTTGCCGGTTTCTTCCCCTTATTTCTGCCAGCGCGGGGAGGCGTCGTGGTGACCGGGTAGGGAACCGGCCGATTGGTCCGGCACAGTCGGTGGGGGCGAGTATCGTTCTCGATCGGTCGAACCGGGAGAAGCGAGATCGCCTGGGCGGCTGGACCAAGGAGTTGATTGATGGCATTCCCCCGTCGGCGTGGGCTGCGCCGGGTCGCGGTGATTCCGGCTGTTGCCGGGCTGGTGCTCGCCGCGGCGTGTTCGGCAGGTGAGTCCGAGCAAGCTCCCGGCGTGAGCAGTCAACCCTGCCCCGGGTCCACGCACCCCGATCGCGGCTGCCTGTACCTGGGAGTGCTCTCGGACCTGGCCGACGGCCCGTTCTCGGCGCTCGGTTCGTCGATGAACGAGGGGCAGCTGGCGTTCTGGAACCAGGTCAACGAGTCGGGTGGGATCGGTGGCTACGACATCGACATCACCACCCACAGCCGCAATACGTCCCTCGACCCGGGCAGGCATCGTGCCGGCTACGCCGAGATCGAACCGAATGTGCTCGCCCTCGCGATGAGTTTCGGCACTTCGCAGACCATCGCGATGCTCAACCAGATGGACGCCGACAACATGGTGAGCACCGCCGCCACCCAGTGGTCGGGCTGGAACTACCGCAGCGCCGACCGCAACCTGGTGCTCAGCGCGGGCTATTCCTACTGCACCGAAGCGGTGATGGGCCTGGACTGGTTCGCCGAGAACCACTATGCGCCGACGAATATCGCGGTGGTGTCCTACCGGGGCAACTACGGCGGCGACTACGCCAGCGGCGCGCTGAAGTGGGCGCTCGCGAACGGCGCGACCATCGCCGACCGCATCGACACCGGTCCCAACGGCGAGGTGGGCAATCAGGACGGGCCGGTGCAGGAGGTGCTCGCCGCCAGCCCGGATCTGGTGATGCTGGCCACCGGCCCCGCCGAAACGGCCGAAATCGTCGGCAAGCTGGTGCGCGCCGGGTTCACCGGCCGGTTCCTCGGTTCGCTGCCCACCTGGAACGCCGCACTGCACCAGACCGCTGCCGCGCCGGCGCTCGCCGCCCGCTACAACTACATGACTCCCGTCGACAGCTGGGCCGGCGACAGTGTCGGCGCGCAGAAGGCACGTGAGGCGACCGATCACGAACCGTCCAACTTCGGTTATTCGCTGGGTTGGGCCATCTCCTACCCGCTCAGGGCATTGCTCACCGAGGCGGCGGAGCGGGGCGAGCTCACCCGGGAGGGGTTGCGGCGGGCCGCCGAGGGGCTCGAACCCGACGGGGAAGGCATCGTCGCCATCCATCCGGTCGGTGCGGACGCGCCCGACCTGAGCAAGGAGTGGACCGTGGTGTTCCAGCCCGACGACAGCGCGCCGATGGGTGCGCGGGCGGTCGCGGTCGGCTACCAGGGTTCGACGCTGGCCAGGCTCGGGCTGCACGAACCCTGCACCCGGTTGTAGATCTCAGCCCGCGGCGATCATCGCGACCGCCGCGAGCGCGAGTACCAGCCCGAATTTCTGGGTGCGGCTGATTCGTTCGCCCAGCAGCACCATCGCCAGCAGCACGGTGGCGGCCGGGTACAGCGAACCGATCACGCTCACCACCGACAGCATCGCCCCGTGGAAGGCGTAGAGCAGGGCGGCGTTGGCGATGACGTCGAGCACGCCGATCCACAACGCCAACCGCAGCGGTTCACCGTGCAGGCCGGCGAACTGACCGGCGGCCAGAGCGCAGATCCATACCACCGCTGTCGCCGCGCCGCGCTGGCCGAGCAGCGGCCACAGCCCGGCGGCCGGGTCGGTTTCGTGCAGGAAGAAGAAGGCGAAACCGAACGCGGCGCCGGACCCGACGGTCAGCAGGGCGACGCGACGGGAGAAGCGCAGTTGCCGTCCGCCGATGATCTCCTCGGTGGTCTCGTCCGGTGCCTCGCGACTCACCAGCACCACCGCGACGAGCGCGAGCGCGATACCGGCGATCGCGGCCGGGCCCGGACGCTCACCGAGGAAGAATCCCGCGATCACCGGAATACCGGCCACCAGTACCGCCGTGACCGGGGAAACCACCGCCATCGGCCCGTCGGCGAGCGCGGCGTAGAACCACCACACCGCGAGCCCGCTCGCCACCCCGGCGGCCAGGCCCCACAGCATCGACGCGGTGTCGGGATGCCCGCCGACCAGCGGTGCGATCAGCAGGACCAGCAGCACCGACCATGGATACGAGACGACGACGACCCGCAGAGCGGTGACTCTGCGGGCCGCGATGCCGCCGAAGAAGTCGCTGACTCCGTAACCCGCCGCCGCGATGAGGGCGAGGACGACGGAGATCAACGCATGCCTTTGACCCGCCGACCGATCTCGCGGGTGACCTCACGCTCGGCCTGGCGGCGAGCCAGATCCTGGCGCTTGTCGTAGTCCTGCTTACCCTTGGCCAGGGCCAACTCCACCTTCACCTTGCCGTCGGAGAAGTACATCGACAGCGGCACCAGCGTCTGGTTGCCCTCGCGGGACTTCCCGACCAGGTGCTCGATCTCACGCTTGTGCAGCAACAGCTTGCGGTTGCGCCGGGGCGCGTGGTTGGTCCAGGTGCCGTGGCTGAACTCGGGGATGTGCAGGCCACGCAGCCACACCTCGCCGTGGTCGACCGTCGCGAAGGCGTCGACGAGCGAGGCCTTGCCCTCACGCAGGCTCTTCACCTCGGTGCCGACCAGCGCGATCCCCGCCTCGTAGGTGTCGAGGATCGTGTAGTTGTGCCGGGCCTTGCGGTTGGTCGCGATGACCTTCCGGCCTTTCTCCTTCATAACGGTCAACTGTAAGTGACGGCGCCAGCGGTTTATTCCATGGCCGGATCAGGCGCGGGCGGCGGCCCGGGCCAGCGCGCGGTCGCGTTGTTCCTCGAAGCGGGCGGCCTTGACCTCGAGATCGGTGAGATAGGCGTGCAGTTCGTCGCGGGCGCGTTCGCCCTCGGGGCCGAAATCGGAGCGTTCGAAGATCCGCCAGGTGCGCAGGACCGGCTTCAGCACGGTGTCGAGGTGCTGGCGCAGGTCGTAGACGCCGTGCTTGGCGAGCAGGACCGCGTTGCGGCGGAAGTTGGGCTGGTTGAGGCCGGGCATCTGGAAACGCAGGATCACATCGGTGATCGCGGCCATGGCCGCGTCGGGGGTGAGCTCGAGGGCGGCGCCGCACAGTTTGCGGTAGAAGATCATGTGCAGGTTCTCGTCGGCGGCGATGCGCGCGAGCATCCGGTCGGCGATCGGATCGCCGCACAGGGTGCCGGTATTGCGGTGGCTGATGCGGGTGGCCAGTTCCTGGAAGGTGACATAAGCGACGCCGCGCAGGAACTGGGACCCCTTCTCCGGCTTGGCGATACCGGCGGTCATATGCGCCATCCGCGCCTGTTCCAGGGCGACCGGGTCGACCGCGCGGGTCACCACGAGGTAGTCGCGCATGACGATGCCGTGCCGGTTCTCCTCGGCCGTCCAGCGCCCGACCCAGGTGCCCCAGGCATTGTCGAGGCCGAAGGTGTCGGCCAGTTCACGGTGGTAGGAGGGCAGGTTGTCCTCGGTGAGCAGGTTGGTGATCATGGCCGCCCGCGCCACTTCGCTGAGCCTGGACTGCCCCGGTTCCCAATCGATTCCACCCATGGCGGCGAAGTTGCGACCCTCGTCCCACGGCACGTAGTCGTGCGGGTTCCAGTCCTTGGCCTTGGCCAGGTGGTCGTTGAGGTTGTCCTCGGCCGTCGATTCGAGCTCGGCGAGGATGTCGCGGTCGGACAGGTGGAGCTGCATCTGGTGTCACCTCGAAGTTGCCGGGAGAGGACTCGGAGTCCGTGCCCCTACGATCGGCCCAGGTCGTGACGGGCGTCGGCACAGTCGCGGAATACTGTGTGCGATCACAGTCGCCCGCACCGTCGGCTAGTCCGCGGGCAGCATGGGGCCGAACTGATCGATGCTCAGCGGTAGGTGGGGCCAGGGGGCGGTGTCGGGCGTCAGTTCGCCGACCACGGTGACCCCGGCCGCGTCGAAGGCGGCGCGCGCCCGGGTGACGTGGTCGGCGGAGGTGACGAGGACGGCCGAGGTCAGGTTGTGTTCGGTCATCAGGGCGGCGGTGTGGTCGGCGTTGCCGATGGTGGAGTCGGCGTGGGGCTCACGCAGGATGCGGGCGGGGTCGATACCCGCGTCCTCGAGCCAGCCCGCCATGGCGTCGGCCTCGCTGCGACCCGCCTGTGGGTTGCCGCCGGTGACGATGATCGGCGACCACGGCGCGAACACCGCCTGCACATAGCCGGTCCGCAACCGGCGAAGCAGTTCTTCGCGCATGGTGCCCTCCGGGGTGAGTCCGTAGCCGAGGATGACCACCGCTGTGTCGCCGCCGTAGGTACCGGGCACGGTGGGCGCGACGATCCGGCGCAGATCCTGGATCACAGTGACCACCGACGGTTCCGCCGACACCGTTTGTGCTGCGGCACAGACGAATCCGGTCGCGGTGAGAGCCGTGCACACCCCTTGGATCGCCCACTTGGTCCAGACCATGGCCGTCGCCTCCTTGCGCGGACCGATCACCGTTCGATCGGTCGAGGAGGCCAACGGTGCGCCGTGGAAGGCGGCGCAGGAAGTGCTATGACGTGCGGCTACCGGAATTCACAAGGGTGTGGTGGGCGGTGCTGGTCCGCGCCATCACAAACATTACGGTCTCCGCCGGGTCAGCCGCCCGGACGCAGCAGCAGATAGAGGGCGAGCGCGGAGGCGAAGACGAGGACGAGTGCCACCGTCGACCAGCGCGGCCTGCCCCGGTGCACCGGGCGGTGGCCACCGAGCAAGGACGGTGCGACCGCCGGGTCGATATGCCGATGCGGCATCGGCGCGAGGGCATCCGCGCCACCCGAGCTCGACCCACCCGACGTCTCCGACTCGGAGCCTTCACCATTGGCCATGAATCGACACTAACGCGGCACCCCCTGATCCGTCGCGAGTTCCCTTTCCGCTAGTCGCCCGCCAGCGTGGCCAGCACCCCCTCCCCGTACCGGGCCAGCTTGTTCTCACCGACCCCGGCGACGGTGCCGAGAGCGGCGAGGTCGCCGGGTTTGCGGGCCGCGATCTCGCGCAGGGTCGCGTCGTGGAACACCACGTAGGCGGGCACACCCTGTTCCTTGGCGGTGGCCGCGCGCCAGGCCCGAAGACGTTCGAACAGTGGCACATCGGCGGCGGGCAGGTCGGCCGCGGCCTTCGCCGCCTTCGGAGCGCGCGCGGGCCGGGTGGGACGTTCGGGCTCGCGACGCAACGCCACCTTGCGGCCCTCGAAGAGCACTTCGTTGCCCACGTCGGTGAGGGCGAGGACGCCGTATTCCCCCTGTACCGCAAGGAAACCGCCGGCCAGCAGCTGACGGACCACCCCGCGCCACTCGGTGTCGCGCAGGTCGGTGCCGATACCGAAGACGGTGAGTTCGTGGTGGCGGTGCTGGGTGATCTTCGGGTTGGTCTTGCCGAGCAGGATGTCGACGAGGTGACCGGCGCCGAAGGCTTGTCCGCGTTCACGTTTGAGCCGCAGCACCGTGGAGAGCAGTTTCTGCGCGGGGACGGTGCCGTCCCAGGTTTCGGGTGGGTTCAGGCACACATCGCAGTTGCCGCAGCCCTGTCCGGTCGGCTGCTGACCGAAATAGTTCAGCAGTTGCGCGCGTCGGCAATTGACCGTCTCGCACAGGGCGAGCATCGCGTCCAGGTGTAGTTGCAGTTGCCTGCGGTGGGCGGCGTCGCCTTCGCTCGAGTCGATCATCTTGCGCTGCTGCACCACATCGGCCAGCCCGTAGACCATCCACGCCGTCGACGGCAGACCGTCGCGGCCCGCGCGGCCCGTCTCCTGGTAGTAGCCCTCCACCGATTTCGGCAGGTCGAGGTGGGCGACGAACCGCACGTCGGGTTTGTCGATACCCATGCCGAAGGCGATGGTCGCCACCACGACCAGCCCGTCCTCACGCAGGAACCGAGCCTGGTTCTCCGCGCGCACACGGTTGTCCAGACCCGCGTGGTACGGCACCGCCCGCACACCGTTCTCGTTGAGCATGGCGGCGGTCTTCTCCACCGAGTTGCGCGAGAGGCAGTAGACGATGCCCGCGTCGCCGGGATGCTCGGTGCGGATGAACTCGAGCAGCTGCCGGTCGGGCCGGTTCTTACCCTCGATCCGGTACTGGATGTTGGGCCGGTCGAAGCTCGCGACGAACTGCTTCGCCTCACCCAGATCGAGTCGTTCGACGATCTCGGCGGCGGTTTTCGCGGTGGCGGTGGCGGTGAGCGCGATGCGCGGCACATCGGGCCAGCGCTCGTGCAGCAGCGACAGCGCGAGATAGTCCGGCCGGAAATCGTGGCCCCACTGCGACACACAGTGCGCCTCGTCGATGGCGAACAGGGCGACCGTGCCGCGATCGAGCAGCCGCAGCGTTGATTCCAGGCGCAGGCGTTCCGGCGCCAGATACAGCAGGTCCAGTTCGCCCGTCACGAACTGCGCCTCCACCATGCGGCGCTGATCGGGCGACTGGGTGGAGTTGAGGAACCCGGCCCGCACCCCGAGGGCACTCAGCGCGTCGACCTGGTCCTGCATCAGCGCGATCAGCGGTGAGACGACGACACCGACACCGGGGCGGACCAGCGAGGGCACCTGGTAACACAGTGATTTGCCGCCGCCGGTAGGCATCAGGACGAGCGCATCACCGCCGCCGATGACCTGCTCGACGATGGCGGCCTGGTCACCACGGAAGCTGTCGTAGCCGAAGACCCGGCGTAAGACCTCGTCGGCCGTCTCACCGCGTGCGGGAGCCGCCGCCCGGCCCGGGATGGCGGGGGCGAGGTCGTCGAAGTGGAAGCCGCCGGTGTCGTCGAAATCGTGTTCGGAGACGTAACCGCCGCCCGACGAGTAGGGATCGTCGGGCGGGAAGTCTTCCGGAGGGAAGTCGTCGGCATCGGGGGCTGTGGCGCCGGAATTGCTCACCGGGCCATCCTACGATCGAGCGCCGGGACCGCAGCCCCTCCACCGACCCCGATCATGGCCACGACCGGGATCTGCTCACATGTGGATAACTCGCTTCTCACGCCCGCAAACGGGCAAGGACCTCGGAGTGCAGGGAGCCATTGGTCGCCACCGCGTCGCCGCCGTGCGGACCGGGGCGCCCGTCCAGGGAGGTGAACGTGCCGCCCGCCTCGCGGACCAGGATGTCGAGGGCCGCCAGGTCCCACAGCGAGACCTCCGGTTCGGCGGCGATATCCACCGCCCCCTCCGCCACCAGGCAATAGTTGAAGAAGTCGCCGTACCCCCGCACCCGCCACACCTCGTCGGTGAGGTCGATGAACTTCTCCCGCAGCCCGCGTTCATGCCAGCCCGACAGCGAGGAGAACGCCAAACTCGCCGAGTCCAGCTCGCCCACCGCCGACACCGTGATGGGTTTCGGAGCACCAGGATGAACCTGAGCCCACGCGCCCGAGCCCGCCGCCGCCCACCAGCGGCGACCGAGTGCGGGTGCGCTGACCACACCGACCACCGGGACACCGTCCTCGAGCAGGGCGATCAGGCTGGCCCACACGGGAACGCCACGAACGAAGTTCTTGGTCCCGTCGATCGGGTCGACCACCCACTGCCTCCCGGTGAACTCGGCATCGCCGCCGAACTCCTCGCCGAGCACGGCATCGTCCGGGCGTTCGGTACTCAGCACCCGGCGGATCACCTGCTCCACCGCGAGGTCGGCATCCGAGACAGGGGTGAGATCCGGTTTCGAGTCGACCTTCAGGTCCACGGCGCCGAAGCGCTCCTTGGAGATGGCGTCGGCCTCGTCGGCCAATCGAAGAGCAAGGTCCAGGTCAGCGGAGTAGGCAGCCACGAGGGGAGTTTATGGCGAGCCCCAACCCCAACTCGAATGGGATTCCCCGAGTCCACCACCAACCACACTCCCGCCCACACGGCACCACCCGAGTCCACCGCCTACCGCACGCCCAGCCCGCGCCACTACTCGAGTCCACCGCCTACCGCACGCCCAGCCCGCGCCACTACTCGAGTCCACCGCCTACCGCACACCCAGCCCACGGCACCACTCGAGTCCGCACCTACCGCACACCCGGCCCGCGTGGCACTACTCCAGTCCATCGCCTACCGCACCGCCAGCCCAAACTGCACCGCCCGAGTCCGCCACCTACCGCACTCCCCAACCCACGTGGCACCACTCGAGTCGACCACCTACCGCACTCCCAACCCACGTGGCACCGCCCAAGTCCGCCACCTACCGCACTCCCCAGCCCACGTGGCACCACTCGAGTCGGCCACCTACCGCGCTCCCAACCCACGTGGCACCGCCCGAGTCCGCCACCTACCGCACTCCCAGCCAAAGTGGCACTACTCGAGTCCGCCATGACCGCACTCCCAGCCCCCACGACCCGACCTCGAGGAGGGTCCGCCGCGAAGCGGCGTAGCGGCCCGGCCGCGCGAACAGCGCTCGAAGCGCATGCGCCGCAGGCGCGAGTCTCGAGCGCTGTTCGCGCGGCCCCTCAGGGGCCGCGCTCGGGCGCGCCAGCGCTCCAAAAACACAGCCCAATACTCCCGTGGTGCACAAAACACCGCAGTAGTTCCGCACGGCGGGGAGTACGGCAGGTAGCAAACTCGAGCAGCGCCATGCAGCTGAGCACCCGTCAGACCACGCTCCCCCACAGATCAAGCAGAAACCGCCACGGATCGCGCACCCGCCAATGCCGTCGCCCACCAAAACAGTTGATCGAGCATCGCTTTCGCCGCAGCCTCGAACCCCTCGGGCTCACGCAGCCGACCATCCTCGTCGAACAGCAGGTAATACCGAGGGAACGACACATAATCCCGAACAGTATGTGCGTTGAGTTCGTTGAAAACCTGACGCAGATGTTCGATGGCGAGCACACCACCGGTCCCCCCGCTGTACCCGACGAACCCGATCGTCTTGCGATCCCACTGAGTGAAGTGCCAGTCGATAGCAGTCTTCAGCGCCGACGGATAACTCCGGTTGTACTCGGGCGTCAGAACAACATAAGCGTCGGCAGCAGCAAGCCGATCGGACAACGCCACCATCCCCGACGGCCGCTCGGGATCAGGATCCATCGCAGGCGGAACCGCAGGCAGTTCAGCCGGAAGATCGAATTCGGCCAGATCGATCACATCGACATCGAACCGATCATCGACCTGCGCGGCGAACCACTCGGCAACCACAGGCCCGAACCGCCCGTCGCGGACGCTGCCGATGATGATCGCGAGTTTCAATGCGGACACGGTGTGCTCCTCGAATTCGTCGGTGCCGGCCCGATCGGCCGGTGCAACCCAATGTCGTCGCTCGTCGGCCTGTCAGGGAGACCACGCTGAGAGTGGTAGTGGCACGGCCACTCTCACCGGCGCGAGGCTCGGTACCGTCGGTCCGGTGAGCGACAACGAACTCGGTCTGTTCCTGCGCACCAAGCGTGAGTCGGTCTCCCCCGCGGAGGTCGGCCTGCCGACGGGTACGCGCAGGCGGACACCCGGCCTGCGCCGCGCCGAGGTGGCGATGCTGTCGGGTGTGAGCGTGGAGTACCTGATCCGGCTCGAGCAGGGACGCGACCGGCACCCCTCGCCGCCGGTGCTGTCGGCGCTGGCCGAGACGCTGCGGTTGACCCCGCGCGAACGGGTGCATCTGCATCAGCTCACCAAGGGCATGTCCGGTTTCAGTTGCGGAGCGACCGAGAACGGACCCAACCGCACGGTGCGCCCCACTGTCCGCGCGATCCTCGACCAGCTCGAACCCGCACCCGCCGCGATCACCAACCGCTTCACCGAGGTCCTCGCCTGCACCGAGGGCTACCGCAGGCTGATGGGTCCGAGCGGCCTGTTCGACCAGGGCGAACCAGCCAATATCGCGCGATTCGTCTTCACCCATCCGGGTGCGCGCGACCTCTACCCGGATTGGGACCAGGCGGCCGACAAGCTGGTGGCGTCGCTGAAACAGGGCCCGTTCCGCGCCGATCCCATGGTCGCCGCACTGGTCGACGAACTCACCGTCACCGCGGGCTCCGCCTTCACCGACCGGCTCGCGCGCCTGCCCGGCCTGCCGCCCTCGGGCGGGATCAACCGGATCAGCCATCCCGAGACCGGTGAGCTGCGGCTGGCGTACGAATCGCTCGATCTGTCCATCGACGACGATCAGCAGCTCTACGTTCTGCTGCCCGCCGACGCGGCGAGCGCCGCCGCCCTGGACGACCTCGTCGGCCGCCGCCCGGGTGGTCTGCGCGCCGTCGCGGGCTGACGTGGTGGTACGCGTGTTTCGCCGTGTCGGTGCCGACCGGTAACCTTGGACATCGTGCATCCTGACGTTATCGCCGACCTCGCCGAACTCGACACCACGCTCAAGACGGTCGAGTCGGTCCTCGATGTCGAGGAGCTGCGCCGCCGCATCGATGAACTCGAGCACCAGGCCGCCGATCCCGAACTGTGGAACAACCAGGAGCACGCCCAGCAGGTGACCAGCGAGCTGTCGCATGCCCAGAGCGAACTGCGCCGGGTGGAAGACCTGCGCCAGCGGCTCGAGGACATGCCGGTGCTCTACGAACTCGCCGAGGCCGAAGAGGGCGCCGCCGCCACCGAGGCCCTCGCCGACGCCGACGCCGAACGGGCGTCGCTGCGCGAGGACATCGAGGCGATGGAAGTGCGCACCCTGCTCTCGGGCGAGTACGACAAGCGCGACGCACTGGTCAACATCCGTTCCGGTGCGGGCGGTGTGGACGCCGCCGACTGGGCGATGATGCTGATGCGGATGTACATCCGCTGGGCGGAGCGGCACAAGTACAGCGTGGAGGTCTACGACACCTCCTACGCCGAGGAAGCCGGCATCAAGAGCGCCACCTTCGCGGTGAAGTCGCCGTACGCCTACGGCACGCTGTCGGTCGAGATGGGCACCCACCGCCTGGTGCGGATCAGCCCGTTCGACAACCAGGGCCGCCGCCAGACCTCCTTCGCCGAGGTCGAGGTGCTGCCCGTGGTGGAGACCACCGACCACATCGAGATCCCGGACGGCGACATCCGGGTGGACGTGTACCGCTCCTCGGGTCCCGGTGGACAGAGCGTCAACACCACCGACTCGGCGGTTCGCCTGACCCACATCCCCACCGGCATCGTGGTGACCTGCCAGAACGAGAAGTCGCAGCTGCAGAACAAGATCTCGGCCATGCGCGTGCTGCAGGCCAAGCTGCTCGAGCGCAAGCGCCAGGAGGAGCGGGCCCAGATGGACGCGCTCAAGACCAACGAGGGCGCCTCGTGGGGCAACCAGATGCGCTCCTACGTGCTGCATCCGTACCAGATGGTCAAGGATCTGCGCACCAACTACGAGGTCAACAACCCCTCGGCGGTGCTCGACGGTGACATCGACGGCTTCATCGAATCCGGAATCCGTTGGCGCATGCGCGAACAGGCCGACGCATAGCCAGCGGTTCGCTCGCCGATGGTGTCGTTGTTCACGTTTGACGACGCGCCGTGACCGGCCTGTAACCTTTCTGGTGTGTGTTCGAACGGACCGGAACTGTGCCTGCGCGCGCCCCACGGGGCGACGCGATGAACGCTGTGCTCGCGATGAACGGCGGTACGGAGATCACCGCCTGGCTGCGTTCCAGCGGCCTGGAGATCGTCCTACTAGTCGTCGGCGCGATGCTGTTCGGTCGGTTCGCGGCGTTCGTGCGCGACCGGGTGACCACCAAGATCGATGCCTCGTTCCACTCGAGCGACGCCCTTGTCCGCACCGAGGCGGCCAAGCACCGGCACGCGCTCGCCCAGGTCATCACCTGGGTGGTGCTGACCATCGTGTATGTGCTGGTCGGCATGGAAGTGCTTCGGCGGCTGGGCTTTTCGGTGACCGGGCTCGTCGCGCCCGCGGCGGTGCTCGGCGCGGCGCTCGGTTTCGGCGCCCAGCGCATCGTGCAGGACATCCTCGCCGGGTTCTTCCTCATCACCGAACGCCAATACGGCTTCGGTGACGTGGTGCAGATCGCGGTCACCGGCTCGGCCGACCCCGCCGAGGGCACCGTCGAGGACGTGACCCTGCGCATCACCACGCTGCGCAATGCCGACGGCGAGGTGATCACCATTCCCAACGGCCAGATCGTGAAGGTGACCAACCTGTCCAAGGACTGGGCGCGCGCCGCGATCGATGTGCCGGTGTCGGCCCAAGCCGACATCAACAAGATCAACGAGGTGCTGCACGAGGTGTGCACCAAGGCCTATCAGGACGCCCGCCTGAAACCGCTGTTGCTCGACGAGCCTTCGGTGATGGGCGTGGAGGATCTGTCGCTCGACGAGATGAACATTCGGATGGTTGCCCGCACATTGCCAGGCAAACAATTCGAGGTGGGGCGTGAGCTGCGCGTGCGTGTGGCCGCCGCCCTGCGTAAGGAAGGAATCAGTGAAACCGCGTAAGTCCACGGCGATCTTGATCGCCACCTGGGTATCGACCTTCGTCGTCTACCTGTTCGTGAAGCCGGCCGACGGCACGACCACCGAGCCGGTGACCCTGATCAATTCCGTCCCGTCCTGGGTGAATCCCACCCAGTAGCGCCCCGCCGACGTCGTCGGGGCACCCGTCACGAGCAGCCCGCTGGCTACACTGGCTCCTCGTGATCACCATGCGCAACGTTTCCAAGTCGTACAAAACGTCGACGCGGCCGGCGCTGGACAACGTCTCCGTCGAGGTGGACAAGGGCGAGTTCGTTTTCATCATCGGCCCGTCCGGTTCCGGCAAGTCGACGTTCATGCGGCTGCTGCTCAAGGAGGAGGCGCCGACCTCCGGGGAGATCCGGGTGGCCGATTTCCGGGTCGACCGGTTACCCGGCCGCAAGGTGCCGAAGTTGCGCCAGCGCATCGGGTGCGTGTTCCAGGATTTCCGGCTGTTGCAGCAGAAGACGGTGGAGCAGAACGTGGCGTTCGCGCTGGAGGTGATCGGCAAGCGCCGTCAGTTCATCGAGCGCACCGTGCCGGAGGTGCTCGACATGGTCGGGCTCGGCGGCAAGGGCAATCGGTTGCCCTCGGAGCTGTCCGGTGGTGAGCAGCAGCGTGTGGCGATCGCGCGCGCGTTCGTCAACCGGCCGCTGGTGCTGCTCGCCGACGAGCCGACCGGCAACCTCGACCCCGAGACCAGCGCCGACATCATGGCGTTGCTGGAGCGGATCAACCGGGTGGGCACCACGGTGCTGATGGCTACCCACGACAATCACATCGTCGACGCGATGCGCAGGCGGGTGGTGGAACTCGACCACGGCAGACTCGTGCGCGACGAGGCGACCGGTGTCTACGGGGTGGGGCGATAATGCGACTGAGTTTCCTGTTCACCGAGGTCGCCGACGGTCTGCGCCGCAACCTGACGATGACCGTCGCGATGATCCTGACCACCGCGGTGTCGCTGATGATGCTCGGCGGCGGCATGCTGTCGGTGCGGATGGCCGACAAGACCGAGAACTTCTTCATCGGCCGCCTCGAGGTGCGCTTCTATCTCGACGACTCGGTGTCGGAGACCGATCCCGACTGCGCCGCCGAGCCGTGCAAGTCCCTGCTGGCCGACATGAAGCAGACCTCCGGGGTGGAGAGTGTGCAGTTCCTCAACCGCGCCGACGCACTCGAGGAGGCCAAGAAGCTGTTCGAGGACCAGCCGGAGATGGTGCAGTACATCGCCGACTCTCCCCTGCCCGCCTCGCTGCGGGTGAAGATGACCGACGCCGACCAGTACCAGCACATCTACGACGCGTTCGCGACGCGGGAGGGCGTGCGGATCGTCGCCAACGACAAGGAGTTCGTCGACCGGCTGGTGAGCCTGTTCGACGGCTTGCGCAATGCCGCGTTCGGGCTGGCGCTCGTGATGGCGTTGGCCGCGATGCTGCTGGTGCTCAACATGGTGCAGATCGCGGCGTTCACCCGGCGCACAGAAGTCGGCATCATGCGCCTGGTCGGCGCGACGCGCTGGTATACGCAGCTACCGTTCCTGCTCGAGGCGGTGGCGGCCGCCTTCGTGGGTTCGGTGCTGGCGGTCCTCGGCCTGGTGATCGCGCGTCCGCTGGTGATCGACCGGGCGCTGGGCCCGCTGTTCGACAGCAATGTGTTCCCGCGCATCACCGGTGACGACATCGCGGTGGTCGCCCTGACCATCGCGCCCGTCGGCATCGTCTTCGCCGCCGTAACCGCCTATCTCACGCTGCGGTTCTACGTGCGCGAATGAGTTCGGCCCGCTCTGGTCGGTGACGCCGGCCAGCTCGACGCAGTGACCGCTCCCGGTGGTGACGGCGGCGGCATCTACCGGCTCACACCGGGGATCGGTGCGCCGCTGCCGGCGAGACTCGCGTCGAGCTGGGCGGCGAGGTGTGCACGCTGACGGTCGAGGTCGGCGATGCGGCGGTCCAGCTCGGCCGTCCGATCGGCCATGATGCGCACCGACTTCTCGCAGGCCTGGACCGGCCCGTCGTGCTCGGCGCACGGGAGCAGGTCGGCGATCTCGTCGGTATTCAGGCCCGCCGCCAGCAGATCCCGGATACGGGCGACCCTGGCGACCGCTGCCTCGGGATAGCTGCGATAGCCGTTGCTGTCGCGGCGCGGATGCAGCAGACCTTGTTCCTCGTAGTAGCGCAGCAGCCGGGTGGCGACCCCGGTGCGCTGCGCGAGTTCGCCGATCAGCATGTGATCACCGGCACGTTCGGCTTGACCTTCACACCCATGTCAATCCCTAACGTCGCCGTCATGACGACAATTCCGCTGCACACCACCGTTCACGGCTCCGGCCCCGGCATCGTGCTCGCCCACGGCGCGGGCGGCGGCATCGAGAGCAACTTCGGCCCCGTGATCCCCGCGCTCGCCGCCGGTCACACCGTGGTCGCCTCGGACTATCCGGGCGACGACACCCCGTTGACCCTCGACGCCCTCGCCGACGCGCTCGTCGCGGCCGCCGTAGACGCGGGGGTCGAGACGTTCACCATCGTCGGGTTCTCCCTCGGCACCGCGGTGGCCGTGCGTGCCGCCGCCCGCCATCCCGAGCGGGTCACCGGGCTGCTGCTCACCGCGGGGTTGGCCACACCCGACCACCGCGCCCGTCTGGCCGTGCAGGCCTGGCAGGATCTGCTCGACCGGGACGCTCGCGAGGCCTTCGCACGCTTGGTCCTGCTCACCGGGTTTTCCACCGATTTCGTGAACGGTCTACCGACCGGCACGGTCGACGATGTCGTCCGCCAGACCGCCGCCGCGATCCCCGGCGGGACCCGCGCACAGGCCGCCCTCGTCGAAACCGTCGATACGACAGCAGATCTCGCCGCCATCGCAGTGCCGACCCTCGTCGTCGCGACCACCGCCGACCTGCTCGTCGATCCGGCCGACTCACGAGCCCTTGCCGCCGCGATCCCCGGCGCCGAGTACGCGGAGATCGCGGCCGGGCATGTGGTGATGGTCGAGCGACCCGAGGAGTGGCAGAAGGTGCTGACCGACTTCCTCGACCGGCACGGGCTCTGAAGGTCCCTGCGGCAGCGGAGTCGGCACGACCGCCAGATGACGTGGGCGCCGACGCCTGCCCGCGACAGCGAGATCGGGTCAGCCGAGAGTCCGCAACTCCGGCCAGACCTGCGACCAGGGTCGAATCGGGTTGCGGCAGAGGAACAATGGTTCACCCTGTTCGTCGTTGTCGATTCCGAGGCCGTTGTCGAGGGCGCCTCGGGGTTCGATGCTCGCGCAGAGCCCGGTGAGCCGCTCGCGGTCGATACCCACGGTGAGGACCACCGTGATCGAATCGGGTGGCGGTCCCCACCACCAGTAGGCGTTGTGACCGGAATACGGTGTGGGCAGGCCATATTCGTGACCGAAGTGCTCGATAGCGCCTGCTTCGCCGTAGTTGGCGGTGAGGATCGAAGCACCCGGCGGACGGGTGGCGGCGATCTGTTCGACGTATCGAGACCAGCCGATGGTTTCGCCCGCGTCGTAGTTGACGGCGAGAACAGGTGACGACGGGATCGCCTCGATCGGCAGCACCGGTAGGAACAGCGACGCGGACATGACAGCGTTGAGCGCGATCACGGAAGCTGCTGCGAGCCAGCGCTTCCCGGCCCGCCCGAGCCACCCGGCAAGGCCGACCGATCCGGCCGCGAGCAACACCGGATACATCCCACCGAGGTAGTACGCCTTGCCACCGGTCACGAGGAAGAGCACGAACAACACCGCGTAGGTCAGCGGAAACGCGCGGTAGCGCGAATGCCACAACCGCCACAACCCGTAGACCCACAGCGGAACCAGCAGCGGACCGAACAACCCGAACTGCAAGAGCACGAACATGATCGGCGAATCCGAGGTCCCCGACGAACCGCCCGCGATGGCCCGGCTCAGCTCCCATTGCGGCCATCCGTTGCGCGCCTGCCACCACAGATAGGGCAGCGCCGTCACCACCGCGATGCCGACGGCGCACGGAAAGTACTTCGTGGTGAACACCTTTCGCTGCCCAGTCAGCAGCAACGCCACCACCAGCACCGCCACCGGTGCGATCAACAGCACCTTGTTCAACAATCCGACGCCGACGAGCACGCCGATCAGCAACCACCAGCGCGGATCGCCAGTCCACGTCGTCTCGCGGTCGACCGGTGCGCTCGACACCACCACCATCGGCGACGCGCCCTCCGGTGCCCGCAGCAGTTTCAGCACGAGCAGGCACACCAGCGACCACACAGCGAGGTCGAACACGGTCGTGGTGAGCAAGTGCCCGACGCCCTGCACCAGCGCCGCGCTCGCCACCGCCCCACCGGCGAGCACCCGCGCACCACGCCCACCGCCGAGCGCGCCCGCCATCGCACCGGCACACACGACCACCACCGCCGCGGCGACGACCGACGGCAGCCGCAACACCCACAGCGCGTCGGGGTCGACCGCCGACATCACCCGCGCGAGCAGCGGCACGAGCGGCGGTTGATCCGGATAACCCCACGCCAGCCGCCTACCCGCCGCGAGGAAGTACAGCTCGTCGCGGTGATAGCCGTAGCGGCCCGAGGTCACCAGCAGGACGAGCGCGAACACCGATACGAGGACGCGCACCTGTGCAGCGTGACAGAATCCGGCGATTTCCCGGTTCTTCCTTGCGCTTCTTACTCCGGAGTAAGATAGTCTTACCGGAGAGTAAGATAGTGGGGCCACGGAGCGTCCCGACAGCCGAGGAAATCAGGTGATGATGAGCACTCGAGACAGCGCGACGAAGCGACGTCCGAACGACACGTCCGCGGTCGGCCTCAACCAGCCCAAACGGGACTGGATGGGCGCTGCGATGCGCGCGTTGACGACGGTGACCGGGTCGGAGTTCGCCGGCAAGTACAAGCTGCGCAAGCCCATCGAACGCATCACCTACGAGGGCACCAAGACCGGGTTCCGGACCCTTGGCGCGGCGACCCGCACCTTCGGCAAGGTCACCGGCGGCGGCGAACCCAAGCGGCTACCCGACAACGAGGCCAAGACCAAGGACTACTTCGACCTCACCCCCACCGACGACCAGAAGATGATCGTCGAGACGGTGAAGGATTTCGCCGGTGAGATCCTGCGCCCGGCCGCCTACGAAGCTGACGCGGCCGCCAAGGCGCCGCGCGATCTGCTCGATCGCGCCGCCGAACTCGGCATCACCCTGATCAATGTGCCCGAGGAGCTCGAGGGTGCGGCCGCCGAGCGCGGCGCGGTCACCAATTCGCTGGTGGCCGAGGCCCTCGCCTACGGCGACATGGGGCTCGCGCTGCCGATTCTCGCGCCGAGCGGTGTGGCGGTCGCGCTGTCGCAGTGGGGCACCGACGCCCAGCAGCGCACCTACCTGCCCGCCTTCACCGGCGAGAACGTGCCGCAGGCCTCGGTGGTCATCAGCGAGCCGCGCGCCCTGTTCGACCCGTTCGCCCTGCAGACCAAGGCCACCCGCTCCCCCAGCGGCTACCGCCTCAACGGCGTGAAGAGCCTGGTCCCGGCGGCCGCCGACGCCGAATTGTTCCTGGTGGCGGCCGAGCTCGACGGACGCCCGGCGCTGTTCATCGTCGAGTCCGACGCGGCGGGCCTGGTGGTGGAGGCCGACCCGAGCATGGGTCTGCGCGCCGCCGGTCTGGGTCGGCTGATCCTGGACAACGTCGCGGTCGGTACCGACGCGATCCTCGGCGACGGTGACGCCGCCGCCCGGGCCGCCGAGTACGCCGACGCCGTGCAGCTGGCCCGCCTCGGCTGGGCCTCGCTCGCGGTCGGCACCGGTCAGGCCGTGCTCGACTACGTGATCCCCTACGTCAACGAGCGTGAGGCGTTCGGCGAGCCGATCTCGCACCGCCAGGCGGTGGCGTTCATGGTCGCCAATATCGCGATCGAGCTCGACGGTCTGCGCCTGGTCACCCTGCGCGGTGCCTCGCGCGCGGAGCAGGGCCTGTCGTTCGCCCGTGAGGCGGCGCTGGCGCGCAAGCTCGCCACCGACAAGGGCATGCAGATCGGCCTCGACGGTGTGCAGCTGCTCGGCGGCCACGGCTTCACCAAGGAGCACCCGGTCGAGCGCTGGTATCGCGATCTTCGTGCCATCGGCGTCGCCGAGGGCATCGTGCTGGTGTAGCGGCCGCTTTTCTTACCTTCCAGGAGACTTCCCATGATCAATCTCGAACTCCCCAAGAAGCTGAAGGCGAGCGCCAACCAGGCCCACCAGGTCGCCGCCCAGATCTTCCGTCCGATCTCACGCAAGTACGACCTCGCCGAGCATGCGTACCCGGTCGAACTCGACACCATGTCGGCCATGGTCGAAGGCCTCGCCGACTCGGGCACCCAGCAGATCGGCGGCGCCTCCGGCGGTCGTGGCGACACCGCGACCGACCTGCTGACGGCCAACGCCAACGGCGGCAACATGTCGTCGCTGATGAACACCCTCGAAACCGCGTGGGGCGATGTCGGCCTGCTGCTGACCATCCCCTACCAGGGCCTTGGCAACGCGGCGATCGCGGCCGTGGCCACCGATGAGCAGCTGGAACGCTTCGGCAAGGTATGGGCCTCGATGGCCATCACCGAGCCGGCGTTCGGTTCCGACTCGGCCGCCGTATCGACCACCGCCGTCCTCGACGGTGACGAGTGGGTGCTCAACGGTGAGAAGATCTTCGTCACCGCCGGTGAGCGGTCCACCCACATCGTGGTGTGGGCGACGGTGGACAAGAGCCTCGGCCGGGCGGCGATCAAGTCGTTCGTCGTCCCGCGTGACGCTCCGGGTCTTTCGGTGGCACGGCTCGAGCACAAGCTCGGCATCAAGGCCTCCGACACCGCGGTACTGCTGCTGCAGGACTGCCGCATTCCGAAGGACAACATCCTTGGTTCGCCGGAAGTCAACGTGGAGAAGGGTTTTGCCGGGGTCATGCAGACCTTCGACAACACCCGCCCGCTGGTGGCCGCCATGGCCATCGGTGTCGCCCGCGCCGCGCTCGAGGAGCTGCGCACCATCCTCACCGAGGCAGGCGTCGACATCTCCTACGACACCCCCGCGATGAACCAGCACGCCGCGGCGGCCGAATTCCTGCGGATGGAAGCCGATTACGAGGCGGCCTACCTGCTCGCCCTGCGCGCGGCGTGGATGGCCGACAACAAGAAGCCGAACTCGCTCGAGGCCTCCATGTCGAAGGCCAAGGCGGGTCGCACCGGCACCGACGTCACCCTCAAGGCCGTGGAACTCGCAGGCGCCGTCGGCTATTCGCAGCGACTGCTCCTGGAGAAGTGGGGCCGCGACTCGAAGATTCTCGACATCTTCGAAGGCACCCAGCAGATCCAGCAGCTCATCGTCGCCCGGCGCATCCTCGGCAAGACCAGCGCCGAACTGAAGTGATCGGATAGCGCGAAAATCGGTGCGAGTCAGCTGATTCGCACCGATTTCTCGTTGTGTCAGGCAGTGCGACCGGTGGCGAGAAGAAGCAGGTCGATGGCGGGGGCTTTGATGTCTTCGGGGCCTTCGCCGTAGGTCCAGTCGGTGTCGGTGGCGGTCAATCGGGTTGCGCGGAAACGTTTCTTGGCGCCGTAGAAGCGGCTGGCGATGGTGTAGTCGAGGGCGGGGACGACGCGGTCGACGGGGGTTTCGTAGGGGCGGGCGAGGGGGCGGGCGATGTCTTGGCCGTGGACGATGATGTCGACCAGGGGGTCGAGGACGCCGGCGCCGGGTGCGCGGCGGGTCGAGTCGGCGAAGGCGCGGAGTTCGATGAGCAGTTCGGCCGGGGTGTGGCGGGCGGCGCGGGTGGTGGCCATGTCGGCGTTCATCCGGTTCCAGTTGCCCTTGGCGCGCAGGACGGCCACGAGGGTCTCGCGCAGCGTATCGGTGGTGCTGACGTGGGCGAGGACGTCGTGGATCGTCCAGCCGGGGCACAGCGACGGCGTTGCCCATTCGCCGGGGGTGAGGTCTTCGAGAAAGTCGGCGAGGGCGAGCCGTTCGGCTCGCACCCAGTTCTGCACCTGCGCGTCGTCCATGACCACGTCTCCCATTCGTCGCTCGCTACCGGTACCGACGACGCGGCCGCCCGAAACTCATCGACGTGCGATGATTCGCACCGTGGGGAAGAACTCGAAGCCGAATGCCGTGATGATCCTGGGCGTGGCCGGTGGCGTGGCGATCGGTTTGCTCGCCGCGAACTGGAGTGCGATGCGGGCGCTCGTCTACGCGGTGATCTGGCTGGTCGCGGCGGGAATCCTGCTCTACCGGCAGCGCCGGGAAGCAGCGGAGAAGACCGCCGAACGGGAGTGATCTCAGATGGTTGTCGTGTCGTCGGCGTGGAGGCGGCGGTCCAGGCGGTGCGGGTTCACGTCGAGCAGCGCCCGATCCCAGTCGGCAAGGTCGGCAGCGGCGGCGTAGGTCGTATCGAGGAAGTGCAGGAGGGTGGCGTCGGGGTCGTCCGACTCACGAACCACCTCGTACGGCAGGACGAACTCGCCGAGTGCCGCGTCCCAGTGCGCGCCGTCGGGTCCCACGGGCCGCGACGAGTACCCGTCGGGGGCCGGATAGCTGTAGGCGTAGAACATGCCTTCGGTTCCGCCGGGCCAGAAACCCGCGCTGGCGCATTCACGCGAATACGCCTCCTCCATCACCCAGTTCGCGCAGTTGGGTGCCCCGCCGGGATGCGTGGGCGCGCTACGCCCGGAGAAGCGGGTGCAGGCCAGGTCGAGCGAACCCCAGAACAGATGCACCGGGCTGGACTTTCCGGCGAAGCCGGCTCGCCACAGCTGGAACACCCGGTTCGCCTGCACGAGTTGTTGCCAGTAGATGCCGACCGCATCGGCGTCGTAGGACTGATGAACGGTGTCCTCGGCGAACGGGATCGCGGGGTCGACCTCGTTCGGTGAGGCCTCGATATCGACCGTGATGTCCAAGCGTCCGAGCACCGCGACGAGCTCGGCGTAGAAATCGGCGACGGTGCGTGGTCGCAGCGCGAGCGTGGCCCGGCGTCCGTCGCTGGTGCGCAGCACGAGTTCGTGTGCGGCGAAATCGAATTCGATGTCGAGAATGCGGCCGTCGACCGGGATGGCGCCGGTGGCCAGCCCCCGCGCGCTCACCGTGAACGTGACGTTCCACCAGTGGTTGATCAGCGGCGTGCCAGCCATCTTCAGCTTGCCAACGATCTGCGACCACATGTGCAGGGTGTCGCGGGTATCGGCCCAGGTGTCGACCTTCAGGGCAGGCCAACGGGCCTTCTCCGGTGTCAGTCGAGGCATAGGGTTCTCACTCCTTCGGTGCGCGGCGGGGCGATCGGATTCCTGGAGCAGCCTCATCCTACGGCGAGTCGACACTTGTCTGAGACCCCGGGTCTCATATAACGTGCGAGCTGCGCCACACAAAGGAGACACCGCTGATGCTGTCGACAGCCAAGAACACCGCGACCGATCCCGAGTACCACGAGATCCTGCGCAACCTGTCCGAAGGCTCGGTGAACCGGCACTTCGATCCCTATGTCGACATCGATTGGGATTCGCCCGAGTTCGCCGTGCACAGCGACGACCCGCGCTGGATCATGCCCGACGAGGACCCGCTCGGCCGTCACCCCTGGTACAAGGCGCAACCGATCGAGAAGCAGATCGCCATCGGGATGTGGCGCCAGGCCGGTATCGCCAAGGTCGGCCTGGATTTCGAGCAGCTGCTCATCCGCGGGCTGATGCAGTACCTGATCTCGGTACCCAACGGTGATCCGGAATTCCGGTACGTCACGCACGAGGCTGCCGAAGAGTGCAACCACACGATGATGTTCCAGGAGATGATCAACCGCATCGGCTACCGCGATGTGATCGGCATGGGCACGATCGACCGCAAGCTCACGATGATCATCTGGCCCGCGGTCAAGTACTTCCCCGAGCTGTTCTTCACGATGATCCTCGGCGGCGAGGAACCGATCGATCACCTGCAGAAGTCGCTGCTGCGCGGCGGTGTGGACCTGCATCCGATGGTGCACCGGGTGATGCAGATCCACGTGGCCGAGGAGGCCCGCCACATCTCCTTCGCCCACGAGTACCTGCGCCGCAATGTGCCGGGCATGAACGTGGTCACCAAATCCCTGCTGTCGGTGCTGTTCCCGGTCGCGATGCGGATCATGCTCGACATGATCATGACCCCGCCCAAGGAGTTCGTCGAGAAGTTCGACATCCCCGCCGAGGTGATGCGCGAGGCCTACTGGTCGAACCCGGAATCGCAGACCATGATGCGCAACATCTTCGGCGATGTGCGCGCGCTGGCCACCAACAGCGGCCTGATGAACCCGGTTTCGCGCCTGGCGTGGCGGCTGCTCGGCATCGACGGACCCGTCACCCGGTACCGCAGCGAACCGGCCCGCAAGGCCGCCTGAGCCGAAATTCGCCGTACCCCACTGTACACAGCGATGTACAGTGGGATATGGCCGATTACGACAGTGTTCCGCTGACCGAATTGCGGGGTCAGCTCGGTAGTGTTTTCGACGGGGTGTCCGCGAGCGGACGACCGGTGATCGTCACCAGGGAGGGGAAAGAATTGGTCGCAGTGGTACCGGCGGAAATCTTGCGGCACGCGGCATTGCCGCCCGCCTATTTCAACGACGACCTGCGCGAACAGATCCTCGGCAGACTCGACGACCGGATCAAACAGCATTCCGCCGAGGACATCGCCGAGGCGGAGGCGAAACTGAGCAAGGTGATGGGCGCGCTCGACGGCACGAGCGCGAGCCGCCGGTGAGCGTCGCCGACCACACCGCCCTCACCTCGCTCGCCCTGTCCCCGCTGTTCGGGCAGGTCATCATGCGCCAGTTCACCCAGCAGCGCCGCATCATGGTGGTGCCGACGGTGAGCCTGATGGCCGCCATGCGCGCGGTCGACAATGTCGACGAACTCGGCCGCCTGCTCGACAACCGGGTCGCGGTGCGCTGGGCCGATCTCGACGCGGCGGGCGCCATTCGCACGGGAACCACCGTTCCCATCGCCGACAATCACACCGATTGGCCGCTCATCGCACCGGTTGTCTTCACCGCGCAGAATCTCGACATGCCGGTGCTCACCGCGAAACCCGAGTTGTATCGCGGATACAAGGTGCACGTAGCCCCCATGCCCTGAACTGTATTTTCGCGGGGGCGGGCGATAAACGTGATCCAGGTCTCCGTTACGGTGCCAGCGACAGGAAAAGCTGTACCAGGAACACTCTAGGAGAGCTGGTTATGCAGAGTTTCATGCGTCGTTTCACCACCGCGGTAGCCGCGACCTCGGTCGCCGCCGCCATTGTTTTCGCCGGCCCCGCCGTCGCCGAACCCACCGAGACCCAGACCGTCGACGTGGCTGCCGCCGTGTCCCAGCTGCGCACCTCCGTCGCGGACAACCCCGGCGCGCTCGCCGCCCTCGACCAGCTCGTCGCCGACGGCACGGTCGATGTCGCCCTGCCCGCGCAGCCGTTCCAGATCCCCGCCACCTCCGATATCGGCCAGAACGGTGGCGGACCCGGCGTGTACGGCTCGGGTATCGCGCTCGATGTCGACGGTTTCCGCTTCGGCTTCTTCGGCGGGCCGGGCACCATCTCGCCGAATCAGAACGGCGCCAAGCTCGAGGTGATGTGGCTGAACCTGTCGAACGGGCAGAGCGGTACCGCTGTGCTCACCGAGCACATGGACGTCCCCGTCGACACCACCATCCGCACCGCACCGCTGAACACCGGCGGCGGCCTGATCGTCGCGGCGGTGTACGGCAGCCTGTGGCACCGCTGGCCCGACGCCGGCCAGCCGGACGGTTACGCCTACCGGCTGGGCCACATCCAGCAGCCGTCGTTCGGCGCCGTCACGCGCTGATTCGCACCGACCACGACACCCCGGGCCCACATGGTCCCGGGGTGTTCGCGTCGGGGCAACGGCGGGCCCGGCGGTGGCGTAGGTTGACCGCGTGGATCTGGACGAGCGACTCGAGGCATTGGAGCGGCGGGTCGCCGCCCTCGAAGGCACCGCGCACACCGACGAGCGGCTGCCCTGGGCGGTGGCGCGATTGCGCGCGGAATTCGACGATGCGGGCGACCGCAACGGCGGCGTCCTGCTTGCAGGCGCGCTGAAGCTGCCGACGGGTGAGCGGGTGGACTGGCAGGCGCAGTACGCCACCGACGCCATCGTCGGCGACATCTGGACCATCGAAGCGGCCAATTGCCTTGCCGCCCTTGCCGATCCCGTACGCCTGCGACTGCTCCGCGAGATCGTGTACGGTCGCCGCACCGCCGCGGACCTGGCGGCCATCGCCGAACTGGGCACCTCGGCCGAGATCTATCAGCATCTGCGTCAGCTGGCGGCGGTCGGCTGGTTGCAGACCGCGGGTCTCGGCCGCTTCGAGGTGCCCGAGGGCAGGCTGGTTCCGCTGCTCGCCGCGCTGGCCAGCGCGCAGCGATGATTGGGAATTGTCCCAATTGCCCTGATTTGCCACTGTGACGCAGGCCACCACACTGCTACCGTGAGCATCGAGACAAACGATGTGTGGAGGTAGTCGAGTGAACGTGGCCCATCTTCTCGAAACGGTGAAAGCCCTCGGTGTTCTGCGTTCGCGTGGCGTCTCCGATCCCACCAAGCCGCTCGAGACCCTGCGGACGATGAAAGAGTCCAAGATCTACGGCCCGCAGGCCACCCTGGTCCGGCACTCCGCCCGCGTCGCACCCGAGCAGGTCGCCCTGGCCGACGAACGCGGCGAACTCACCTACCGCGAACTCGACGACCAGTCCACGGCGGTGGCCCGTGGTCTACAGGCGGCCGGGATCAGCGAGGGCATGGTGATCGCGGTCCTGGCGCGCGACCATCGCGGTCTGATCATGTCGATGATCGCCGCGGGCAAGCTCGGGGCGCGCATCGCGCTGATGAACACCGGGTTCGCCAAACCGCAGTTCGCCGAGGTGTGCGAGCGCGAGAAGGTGCGCGCGGTCCTGCACGACAGCGAGTTCCTCGGCCTGCTCGACGCACTACCCGCGGACCTGCCGCGCTACCTCACCTGGGTCGACGAGGGCGCCGAG
This sequence comes from Nocardia rosealba, assembly GCF_020216065.1. Taxonomy (GTDB): domain Bacteria; phylum Actinomycetota; class Actinomycetes; order Mycobacteriales; family Mycobacteriaceae; genus Nocardia; species Nocardia rosealba. The sequence continues at coordinate 1,119,768 of NZ_JAIWNA010000001.1, read as the reverse complement.
ATCCCGGCGGGCGCAACCACTTTCGACGACCTGATCGCCGCCAACTCCGCCGAGCCGCTGCCCGCGCCGAGCAAGCCGGGCGGTTTCATCATCCTCACCAGCGGCACCACCGGCCTGCCCAAGGGCGCGCCGCGCACCAAGGTGACGCCGATGGCCACCGCGCAGTTCGTCGACCGGGTGCCCTTCCCCAAGCGCGGCGTGATGATGATCGTCTCGCCGATCTTCCACAGCACGGGTCTGGGTACCTGGCTGGTCGGCACCATCCTGTCGAACAAGATCGTGATGCGGCGCCGCTTCGACGCCGAGGCCACGCTGGCCTCGATCGCCGAGCACAAGGTGGAGATGCTGGTCTGCGTGCCGACGATGCTGCACCGGATGACCGAGCTGCCCGCCGAGGTCCGCGCGAAATACGACCTGTCGTCGCTGAAGGTCATCCTGTTCGCCGGGTCGGCGCTCACCCCGGAGCTGTGCATCCGGGCCACCGAGGTGTTCGGGCCGGTGCTCTACAACCTCTACGGCTCCACCGAGGTGGCCATCGCGTCCATCGCCAACCCCGCCGAACTGGCGGAGGCGCCGGGCACGGTCGGCCGCTCCCCCATCACCTGCGAGGTCCGCCTCTACGACGAGCACGACCAGCCGGTCCGCGAACCCGGCGCCAAGGGCCGGATCTTCGTGCGCAGTGGTGCCCCGTTCGAGGGCTACACCGACGGCAGGCACAAGCAGATCATCGACGGTTTCATGTCCAGCGGCGACATGGGCCATTTCACCGAGTCCGGCCTGCTCATGGTCGACGGCCGCGACGACGACATGATCGTCTCCGGCGGCGAGAACGTCTACCCGCAGGAGGTGGAGAACCTGCTGATCGAGCACCCGCAGGTGTTCGATGTGGCGGTGGTCGGCGTCGACGACCCCGAGTTCGGAAAACGACTGCGCGCCTTCGTCGTTCCCGAGTCCGGCCACACGCCCGACGCCGCCGCGCTGCAGGCCCACGTGAAGGAGAACCTGGCCCGCTTCAAGGTGCCGCGCGAGGTGGTGTTCGTCGAGGAACTGCCCCGTAATGCCACCGGCAAGATCCTGCGCCGGGTGCTCATCGACTATGACGTGTCACAGTGATGGCTCAGCGCTGAGACGGGCGACACAGTAAGAGCGTCGTGCTTGCTATTGTTAGCACCAGCACTGGATCTCGAAGACGCGGTCCGGCCCCGCGGTGACGCGGGCTCGGTCTGCCGAAAGGCTGTTCGATGTCTCTGTCTCTGCCCGCGCTAGGCGGCACGGCTCGACGCGCGGGCGATTTCGCCCTCGGTGTCAAGGTCATGGTCGACCGCAAGCTGTTCAACCCGCTGCGTCTCGACCATGCCGCGCGCTCGTTCCGCAATGTGTCGAAATTCGGCCCGTTCGCCGGTGTGGTCATGCACGCCGCCCAGACGCGACCCGGTGCGGGCGCGATCGTCGACGAACGCGGTGAGCTCACCTTCGGGCTGCTCGACGAGCAGTCGAGCGCCCTGGCTCGTGGGCTGCGCGCCAGTGGCATCAGCGAGGGCGATGTGATCGCCGTGCTGGCGCGTGACCACCGTGGCATGGTGCTGAGCCTGCTCGCGGCGGGCAAGCTCGGCGTGCGCGCGGTCCTGATGAACACCGGCTTCGCCAAACCGCAGTTCGCCGACGTGGCCACCCGCGAAAAGGTCAAGGCGGTGCTGCACGACAGCGAATTCATGGATCTCATGAGCGCCATTCCCGCCGAGATCCCGCGCATCCTGACCTGGGTCGACGAGGCGCACGGTGTCGACCCGTCGATCCCGACGGTCGAGTCGCTGATCTCGGGGCGCTCGGTGGAACCGCTGACCCCGCCGAGCAAGCCGGGCGGCATGGTCATCCTGACCAGCGGCACCACCGGTACCCCCAAGGGTGCCCCGCGCGACAAGGTGAGCCCGTTCGCGTCGGCCCAGTTCGTCGACCGCGTGCCGCTGCCCTACAACGGCACGATGATCATGGCGGCGCCGATCTTCCACGGCACCGGTCTGTCGCAGTTCACCCTCGGTCTGGCGCTGGGCAACCGGGTGATCTTCCAGCAGCGCAAGTTCGACCCCGAACAGACCCTGGCCAATATCGTGAAGTACCAGGCGGATTCGCTGGTCGTGGTCCCGACGATGCTGCAGCGCATCCTCGACCTGGACGAGAAGATCCTGGCGAAGTACGACCCGTCCACGATCAAGGTGATCTTCGCGGCGGGCTCGGCCATCGCGCCCGATGTGGTGACCCGCTGCCTGGACTACTTCGGCGACAGCCTCTACAACCTCTACGGTTCCACCGAATGCGCGGTGATGACCGTGGCGACCCCGGAGGATCTGCGCAAGTCGCCGACCACCGCGGGCAAGCCGCCGGTCGGTATCCGCATCGTGCTGCTCGACGAGAACCGCAAGCCCATCACCGAGCCGAACGTCACCGGCACGATCTTCGTGGACAACGGTTTCGCCTTCACCGGTTACACCGACGGCCGGACCAAGGAGATGGTCGACGGCATGATGTCCAGCGGCGACGTCGGCCATTTCGACGCCGACGGTCTGCTCTACATCGACGGTCGCGACGACGACATGATCGTGTCCGGCGGTGAGAACGTCTTCCCGCTCGAGGTGGAGAACCTCATCGCGGGCCGCCACGACGTGTTCGAAGCGGCCGTGGTCGGTGTCGACGACCGCGACTACGGGAAGCGTCTGCGCGCCTTCGTCGTGCCCGGGCCCGACTCCGCCCGGGATGCCGACGAGATCAAGGACTTCGTGCGCCAGAACCTGGCCCGCTACAAGGTGCCGCGCGAAGTGATCTTCCTCGACGAACTCCCCCGCAACGCGACCGGCAAGCTGCTGCGTAAGCCGCTGATCGAGATGGACATCGACGGGCAGTGATCCCGTCGCACCGTCGGGACCCGTCTCGGCGGTGCTTTATCATCGGCCGGTGATCATCGAGTTCCGGCAGGCGTCCGCGCCGTCGCGTGCCCTCGGCGCGCGCGTGCGCGGTGCCTGTGCGGGCTCGATGTCGGGTGCGTTGTCGCTGGCCGCCCACGGGCTGGCCGCCGGGAGCGCCATGCCGGGCAGCACCACGGTCGTGCTGCTGGCGGCGGTGTCGGCCGTGGTCGGTGCGCTGGTGGCCGGGCCGGTGCGTCACGGTGCGCTCGGGCTCGCGGTGGTGCTGCTGGGCGGTCAACTCGTGGGTCACACCACGATGAGCTGGTCCGGTCACGGACACCACGTGGAGGATTCGCTCGGCCTCGGCATGCTCACGGCGCACACTGTCGCGGCGGTGCTCGCCGCGGTGGTCGTCATCGGCGCCGAAGCCGCTTACCGCGCCGTGGGCGCCCTGCTGGCCCGCGCCCTCCCCCAGCGCTACCGCACCCCGCGCATTCCCGGTCGCGCACCTCTGCGCCTGACCCACCGCGACCGCGTCATTCTGCGCGTCCTCACAGCGCGATCGCTGCGCACCCGAGCCCCGCCTCTCGCCTTCGCCTTCTGACCTTTCCCGGTGCGCGCATTCTCGTGCACTGGTCACCAATGCATGCCCCCGTGCTCGGCGGCTGTGGGTCTCGCCGGCCGACTGGCTTCGTGCGCGCCCGCTCATCTTGATCGCGGAGGTCGGTGCGCTCGCACAGCTCCGCTCTGGCGGCTCATCGTGGTCGGCAGCTGGAAGCTCCCCTCACGGCGTCGGCCACTGTGGCTCGCACAGCGGCGGCCGAGGCATGCCGCGCGAAGTCGTTCGGTGGGCTCGTGCCGGACAACTCCGACTTCGTGTCGGCGGAGCGCCCGGGCCGGCGAAAGCCGCGGTGGCTCGTGTCTTCCAGCGCGGATGTCGATTCTGCGCGAGCTGCCGAGGCCTACCTCGGCGAGAGCGCTCGAACATGCGGTGGCTGCTGCTCGCGATGGTGAACACCGGGCTTCACTACTTCAGAAACGAATGATGATGAGTATTACCGATATTCGTCCGGCCGAGAGTTCGGTCGCGGACGGTGAGCGGGCACCTCGCGCACGGCGCGGGATGCGGCTCGCTCCCCTGGCCATACGGCTGCATTTCTACGCGGGGTTCTTCGTGGCCCCGTTCATCCTGATCGCGGCGCTCACCGGCGCGCTGTATGCGATCGCGCCGACGATCGAAGGGTTCGTGTCGCGGGATCTGCTTCAGGTGCAGACCTCCGGGCCGGATCAGGCATTGTCGGCGCAGGTGGGCGCGGCGGTCGCCGGCAAGCCCGACCTGGCGTTGGTGGCTGTCGCCCCGGCCGCGACCGACGGTGAAACCACGCGGGTGTTGTTCAACGATCCTTCGCTGGGTGATTCCGAACGTCTCTCGGTGTTCGTCGACCCGCACACCGCCCAGCCGGTGGGCGAGGCCGTCGTCTACGGCAGTGGTGGCGCGCTGCCGTTGCGTGCCTGGCTCAGCGAGTTCCACCGGAGCCTGCACCTGGGTGAACCCGGTCGGCTCTACGGCGAACTCGCGGCCTCCTGGCTGTGGGTGATCGCCCTGTTCGGGCTGGTGCTGTGGGTGAACCGGGTGCGCAAGCGTCGCGCGCGCAACGGTGCCCGGTGGCTGGTGGCGCCGGATCTCTCGCAGCCGAGACGCCGGAAGATGAACTGGCACGGCGCGATCGGTGTGTGGACGCTCCCGGTGGTCCTGTTGCTCTCGGCAACGGGTCTGACCTGGTCGGTCTATGCCGGTGAGAACGTGACGAAGCTGCGCGAGGAAATGAGCTGGACCACCCCGGCTGTCAGCGTCGCGCTCCCGGGCGCGGAGGCACCGGCCACCGCCGGCGGCGACCACCACAGCGGCGGCACCACCACACCGACCCCAGCCGACCAGAGCGCCCGCATCGTCCAACTCGATCGGGTTTACGAGGCCGCGCGTGCCAACGGCATCACCCAGGCCGCCGAGATCACTGTTCCGGCGGAATCGGACGCCGCTTTCGGAGTCAAGGAGTTGCGCCGGCCGGGTATCTACACGATCGACTCCGTCGCGGTCGACGGCGACGGCACGGTCACCGATCGGCTCGCCTACGCCGACTGGCCGTTGATGGCCAAGCTCACCAACTGGGGTATCGCCTTCCACATGGGGCTGCTGTTCGGCGTGGTCAACCAGCTGTTGCTGCTGGCGATCATGCTCGGTCTCGTGGTCATGATCGTCCTCGGCTACCGGATGTGGTGGCAGCGGCGGCCCACCCGCGCGGGCTCGTTGCCGATGCCCCCGCGGCGCGGAGTGCTGCGCAAGACGTCGCTGTGGATCACGGTTCCGCTCGTCGCGGCGGCCTTGGTGATCGGGTGGTTCGTGCCCCTGCTCGGGTTGAGCCTGCTGGGGTTCTTCCTGATCGACGTGGCGCTCGGCCTGGCCGCCCGCGCCTACCCGAACAGCTGAGTGCGCTGTCGGCGAGGTGAAACCGCCTCGCCGACAGCCGCTTTCAGCCCGCCGACCAGCTCTTTCCCCGCGTGCACGGTCTGCCCGGCGCGGGATGCTTAGGATCGGGGCATGGCGATCGACCGGCGGCAATTCCTCCGATACGGCGCGGCCGGGTCGATCGTGGCGGCGGTCGGGGTGTCGGCGGCGAGCAGCGCACCGTTTCCCGCGCCACGTTTCCTGGGCGAACCGTTCTCCCTCGGCGTGGCATCCGGCGAACCGACACCCGACGGCGTGGTGCTGTGGACCCGGCTCGCCCCCGACCCGCTGGCCCCCGACGGGTACGGCGGCATGCCGGTCGACCCGGTGACGGTCGACTACGAGGTCGCCGAGGACGAACGATTCAGCAAGGTCGTCGTCCGGGGTTCGGCGGTGGCCACCCGTGCGCTCGGGCACAGCGTGCATCCCGAGGTGACCGGTCTGACGCCGGATCGCTGGTACTACTACCGCTTCCGCGCGGGCTCGGCCATCTCACCGGTCGGACGCACCCGCACCGCGCCGCCGCCGGACCGGTCGACGCAGCGGATGCGATTCGCGTTCGCCTCGTGCCAGTCGTGGAGCTCGGGTTACTACACCGCCTATGAACACATGGCCGCCGAGGACCTCGATCTCGTCGTCCACCTGGGCGACTACATCTACGAGTCCTCGTGGGTGGTCGCCCGGCGCGGTGTGAAGCTGCCGCCGCAGCTCGAGGGCGAAGCGGTCGACCTCGCCGGATACCGGCTGCGCTACGCCCAGGCCAAGGCCGAAGCGCCCCTGCAAGCCGCCCACGCCGCGTTCCCCTGGCTGGTCACCTTCGACGACCACGAACTCGACAACAACTGGGCCGGTGAGCATCCCGGCCTCGGCAACGACGTGCACCGCCTGCCGTTCCTGTTCCGGCGCCGCAAAGCCGCCGCGTTCCAGGCGATGTACGAGCATCAGCCGATGCGTCTGGCCCAGCTCCCGTCGGGTTCGTCGATCCGTCTGCATCGCCGCTACCGCTTCGGTGACCTGGCCGAATTCACCATGATCGACACCAGGCAGTACCGCGACGAGCAAGCCTGCGGCGACGGCAAAGCGGTGCTCGACTGCGCCGACCGGTACTCCACCGGGCGCTCGATTCTCGGTGCGGCCCAGCGTGACTGGCTCGTCGACGGTTTCGCCGCGTCCACCGCACGCTGGCAGATCCTCGGCAACCAGGTCGCCATGGCCGAATCCGACTACGATCCCGGCCCGGATCTGCTGCTCGGCACCGACGCCTGGGACGGCTACATCGCCGACCGCAATGCGGTGCTCGGCGCCGCCGTCGACCACGACGTGGCCAACCTGGTGGTGATCACCGGTGACCGGCACGAGAACTACGTCGCCGACCTACACCGCGACTACACCGATCCCGAATCACCGGTGGTGGCCACCGAATTCACGGGCACCTCGATCAGTACGGGCGGCGACGGCGAGGACTTCCCCGACACCGGCCGTGCCCTGCTGGCCGCCAACCCGCACATGCGGTTCTACAACAAGCAACGCGGCTATGTGCGGGTGGAGCTGGACCATCAGCTGTGGCGCAACGACTTCCGGGTCGTGCCGTACGTGCGTTCGCCGGGCGCGCCCATCAGCACCCGCGCCAGTTTCGTCGTGCAGGACGGCATTCCCGGCACGATCGAGGCCTAGTGGGTGAAGTCCTCCAGCGTCTGCTCGGGCACCTCGGGCACCTGCACGGGACGCAGCAGCGCCCAGCCGACGAATATCACTGCCACCCCGGCCATTCCGAGCCCGGCCCACAGATTCACGTCGACCCCACCGGTTTTCACCTCCTGGGCGGCGGAGTCCTGCAGCAGTGAGGTGACCACGAGCACGACACCGTAGAGGCCGAGCAGGGCACCGATGATGGTGCGGATATCGAAAAGCATTGCGACGACTCCTTATCCGATGACGATATTGAGCGCGACCACCAGCACGAGCGCGATCCCGGCGAGCAGAACCGGCCGCTGATACCAGGGCAGCGAGTCGGCGTCGGCGTCGGTGCGCAGCGCCTTGGGGGTCTCCGAATACACCAGGCCGACCAGTTCGGCGGCCGGCTTCGGCCGGGTCACCATCGTCACCGCCACGCTGACGACGATATCGACGACGAAGGCCACACCCGCGGCGACGAAACTGGCACCCTGCCCCGACAGCGAGGTCACCCCCGTCTCGTTGAGCACGAAAACCACGATGGCGGCCAGCGTGCCGCTGACCAGGCCGATCCAGCCCGCGGCCGCGGTCATCCGCTTCCACAGCATGCCGAGGATGAAGGTGGCGAACAGCGGCGCGTTGAAGAAGCTGAACAGCGTCTGCAGGTAGTCCATCATGTTGCTGAACCCGCCCGCGATGAACGCGGTGAAGATCGCCGCCACCGTCGCACCGACCGTGGCCAGCCTGCCGACCCGCAGGTAGTAGCCGTCGGACCGGTCCTTGCGCACGTACTGCTGCCACAGGTCGAAGCTGAACACGGTGTTGAACGCGGAGATATTGGCCGCCATGCCCGCCATGAACGCCGCGAGCAGACCGGCCAGCCCCACCCCGAGCAACCCGTTGGGCAGCACCTCTTTCATCAGGAACAGCAGCGCCTGGTTGTAGGTGACATCGCCCTCGAAGTCCGGGTTCGCGGCGACCTGCTGCTTGTACTCGATCATCTGCGGGACGAGGACCGCGCTTATCATGCCGGGGATCACCACGATCAGCGGGATGAACATCTTCGGGTAGGCGCCGATGATCGGCGTGCGCTGCGCGGCCGCGATCGAATGTGTGGCGAGGGCTCGCTGCACCTCCACGAAATTGGTCGTCCAGTAACCGAACGACAGCACGAAGCCGAGGCCGAACACGATGCCCATGATCGAGGCGAAGTTGTCGGTGAACCCGCTCATCGCGTTGCCCGGCCAGGTCTCCAACTGGTCGGCGCCGCCCGGTGAAGCACTCACCTTGTCCTGCAACCCATCCCAACCGCCGACCCGATGCAGCCCGACGAGGGTGAGCGGCAGCAGCGCGGCGACGATGACGAAGAACTGCAGTACCTCGTTGTAGATCGCGGCCGAGAGCCCACCGAGAGTGACGTACGACAGCACGATCGCCGCGGCGACCGCCACCGAGATCCACAGCGGCCAGCCGAGCAGCACATTCAGGATGGTGCCGAGCAGGTAGAGGTTCACCCCGGCGATCAGCACCTGCGCCACGGCGAAACTCAGCGCGTTCACCAGATGCGCGCCGGTGCCGAAGCGCCGGCGCATGAACTCCGGCACCGAACGCACCTTGGAGCCGTAGTAGAACGGCATCATCACCACGCCCAGGAACAGCATGGCGGGCACGGCGCCGATCCAGAAGTAGTTGAACGTGGGGAAGCCGTACTGAGCGCCGTTGGCCGACATGCCCATGATCTCCACCGCGCCCAGGTTGGCGGAGATGAAGGCGAGACCCGTCACCCAGGCGGGCAGCGACCGGCCGGACAGGAAGAAGTCGACGCTGGAGGACACCCGACTGCGCGCGATCAGGCCGATGCCGAGGACGAAGACGAAATACAGGGCGACCAGCGCGTAATCGACCGGAGCCGCGTCCAGTCGAAGCGAATTAGCAAGCGGCACAGTGGATCCCTCCTGAACTGGGAACCGGGCGGCGTAGAGCGTCGTTCACACGGCGCGGGCTGCGACGCCCGCCGAACTGTTTTCGGTTGGTACCACTGTGCGTGATCGTGCCCCGCGTCACACCCGAAACGGGGTGAACAATTGGGCAACCGTTCAATCCAGTTTGCGGGCGCCCGCCCCTGGTTCGGCCGTGATCACCCGGGGCGCGGCCAGGTCCGCCGCCGTGAAGCGCCGCCCGATCGCGGCGCCGATCCGGTCGGCGTCGGTGCGTTCGACCAGGGCGAGCACGCTGCCGCCGAAACCGCCGCCGACCATCCGCGCACCGTAGGCGCCCGCGTCGAGTGCCGCGTCGACGGCGAGGTCGAGCGCCGGTGTCGAGACTTCGAAATCGTCGCGCAGTGACCGGTGGGAGGCGGTGAGCAAGGGACCGATGGCGCGCGGGTCGGCGCCGGAACGCAACCGGGTGACCACGTCGAGGACGCGATCGTTCTCGGTGACGACGTGGGTCGCCCTGCGGCGCAGCACCGGATCGTGCAGGCGAGCCATGTTCAGCTCGGTGGCGTCACGCAGGGCGTGCACGCCGAGGACGGCAGCGGCCGCCGCGCATTCGTTTCGGCGCTCGGCGTAGCCGCCGTCGGCCAGATCGTGTGGGTGACCGGTGTCGGCGACGATCAGCGCCAACCCCGCGGCCCGCAGGTCGAACGGGATCTGTTCCACCGCACCGGCTTCGCCGTTCAGGTAGGCACGCACATCGAGGAACAGGGCGTGGCCCTCGGTGCACAGGATGGCGGCGGACTGGTCGAGGATGCCGGTCGGCACACCGGCGAAACCGTTCTCGGCCGCACGCGCGATCCGTACCATCGCCCGGTCGTCGAGGCCGGGCGCGAACAGGTCGCGCAGGGCGACGGTCACCGCGCAACACAACGCCGCCGAACTCGACAGACCCGCACCGATCGGCACCGCGCCGTCGATTTCGAGATCGACCCCGGGGATCGGGCGTCCACCCGCGACGAACTCGCACACCACACCGAGCGGGTAGCGCGCCCAGCCGGGCAGCTGATCGCGTTGCCCGGCAAGATCATCCAGGGCCAGTTCGACGGCCTCACCCGGCCGCTGTGCCGACCCGACCCGCACCCGGCCGTCCGTACGCGCCCCGGCCGCACACACCACCCCGAGCGACAACGCGATCGGCAGCACGAACCCGTCGTTGTAGTCGGTGTGCTCGCCGATGATGTTGACCCGGCCCGGCGCGATCCACCTGTCCACCCACACTCCCTTCTCACCGCCCCCGCTCACCACCCCTGCGGACCATCAAACACCGTCTACCCGCGCGGCAGCCGAATCCCCATCGCGACGGCGCGGGACGTGTCATGATCGACTCAGTTGTAAAGGTTTTTCAGCGTCGGCGCGCCCGCCGGCCGGGAATTCCACTCGGACAACGACACTCGGTGCTCCTCGGCCGACACCCCGAACCGAATTCCCCGGCTCCACGTTTTCTCGGCGCGTCGCGGCGGATCGAGGGGGATCTGATGAAGGTCGGCACAGCACATCGGGGTGGTACGCGCTGGTGGACGCCCTCGCTCGGCGCGGTGGGTGTCATCGCGATCGCGCCGCTGCTCGGTGGGCGACCCCTGTCGTTCCTGCTGCTCCTGATCGTGGCCGCGGGCAGTCTGACGATGATCGGCATCGGTCTGCGCCGGTTCCGGCCCGCCAACCGGCTGCCGTGGTGTCTGCTCGCCACGTCCATCCCCCTTTTCGCCGCAGGAACCACGATCCGCGAACTGGAAACGCACGCCACCTGGCATCCGGCCGACGATCTGAGCACCCTGGCCGCCTACGTGTGCCTCGCACTGGCCGCCGTCGGCTGGTTGCAGCCGCGCAGGCTCTCCGGCGCATGCGACTCCTGGCTCGACTCGACCCTCATCGGGATCAGCGCACTGCTGACCTCGTGGACATTCCTGATCTCGCCGATTCTGCGCCACAACAGCGGTGTCGACGCGGTGATCGCCACCAGCTACCCGGTGATCGACGCACTGCTGCTCACAGCACTGGCGCACTCGCTCGTGACCGTCGCCCGGTCGGACATCGCCTTGCGGCTGTTGCACGCGGCACTGCTCGCGGTGCTGGTCTCGGGTGTGGTCGAAAGCCTCTCGGCCGCAGGCTTTCTCGCGCCTCAGAGCGCATTCGGCCTGGTGCCGCACCAGCTGGCCTATCTGCTGGCGGGACTGGCCGCGCTGCACCCGACGATGGACGTGAGCCGCGACGGCGCCGAAGCCCATCCGCACCGCTCCCGCAGGCGGGCGGGCGTGATCGCGGTGGCCCTGGTCGGCGCCTCGCTGATGAGCGTGGTCGGCACCGACCTCGGCACGGGCGACCGGATGGTGATCTGCCTGCTGCTCACCTCGCTGCTGGTCGGGGTGCTCGTACGCAGCGAACGCGCCATCGCCCGCAGCCAGTTCAGCGAACGCCGCGCCCAGTACCGGGCCGACCACGACGTGCTCACCGGACTGCTCAACCGGGCCGCACTGCTGCGCGCACCGCAGCGGCTGCGCACGCAGTGGGCGGGAAAACCGTTGTGCCTGTTGTTCATCGACCTCGACGGCTTCAAGATGGTCAACGACAGTTACGGCCACGCGATCGGCGACGAGCTGATCGCGCGGGCCGCGTCCCGCATCCGTCGCACGGCGCGGCGCACCGACGTGACCGCCCGCTACGGCGGCGACGAATTCGTCGTCCTCTCCCCGCGCACCCGCGCCGAGGCCGCGGTCCTCGCCGAACATCTACTCGGCGCGTTCGTGCGCCCCTTCGAGCTGAGCTGCGGGGAAATCCCCATCACCGCCAGCATCGGGGTGGCGTGCGTACGCACCCGACCCAGCGACACCACCGTCTACGACCTGATCCGAGAAGCCGACGCGGCCATGTACCACGCCAAGGAACACCGCCTCGGCCTCACCTTTCACGACGACATGCACCGGCCGGGTTTCCGCCGGGCGCTGCGCCGCGCCGCCGACCCGACGAGCACGGCGGTGTGAGGTGTCAGTCCCCTAGTTCGGCGAGCAGCCTTTTGGCCGCCTCCAGTTCGGCCTGCAGCTGAGCCACCTTGGCCTGCTGCACCTCCCGCGCGGCTTCCAGGATCCCCGCGACCACTTCCTCGACCTCCGGGTGCAGGATCTTGGCGGCCTGGGCGACCGCGCCGCTGTTCACCGCGAGCCCCTTGACGCTGCGCTTCTTGCCGTTCACGACATCGACAGTCCATTCACCGTCGGCGGTGCCGGTGAGCGTGACGGTGACCTCCGGCGCTTTGGGCTTGCGGGCCGCCGTGGCCTTGGCCGGACGCGGCGCCGCCGGTTTCGGTGCGGCGGTGGCCTCGTCGGGCACGGGCGCGAGCGAACGCGGCGCGGCGGGCTTCGGCGCGGCACTCGGCGGAGACGAGGGCTGGGTCACGGGGGTGTCCTTTCGGTTGCTCGGCTCGGGAACGTGATGCGTGGCGGGCTTGGCACCGCCGGGCGCAACGGTAGTCCCGCGGGCCGGCTTGGTCAGCGTCACCTCGCTCGGGCCGAACGAGAGCACATCTTTGGAACCGGTCGGGCGCACCTGCAGGAAGTCGCCGTCGGCCGGGTCACCGAGCGCGACGACCTTGCCGGACTTGCCCTCCTCGATGCCGACGGCCGCCGAGGTGAACCACACCATCGGCGGTTTGCCCTCGGCCAGCTCGCCTGCGATGCGCGCGAGCTCGGCCTCGGACAGGACCGGGGGAGCTGATCGACGGGATGCGGACTTGGTGCTCGGCGAGGACATCGTGGACTCCGGGAGGTTGGTGCGTGCTAGAGCGTCGTGTGCCCCTGATGATGCCGCACCCCACCGACAAGTTCCGGCCGAGGCCGTAGACGGGGCCCCAAAACCCGCCCCCGGAGCGGGTTTTGCGGCCCAGGACTCAGCTGCGGGTGACGTTACCGTGGATGCTCCGGCGGATGTTGGCGCGCACGGCGGCCACATCCGGGTAGCCGTTGACGGCCAGCAGCAGGTCGGCTTCGGCGGCGTAGGACCGCAGCAGATGCACCAGACCACGCACCCCGCCGAGAGCCAGCGCGTAGACGTAGGGCCTGCCGATACCGACCATCGTCGCACCGAGTCCGAGCGCCTTCACCACGTCGGCGCCCGAGCGGACACCGGAGTCGAACAGCACCGGCACCCGGCCGTCACACGCGGCGGCGACCTCGGGCAGGGTTTCCAGCGCGCTCAGCCCGCCGTTGGCCTGGCGCCCACCGTGATTGGAGCAGTAGATACCGTCGGCGCCGAGGTCGATGGCGCGGCGCGCGTCGTCGGGATGCGAGATGCCCTTGAGGATCAGCGGCAGGTCGGTGAGCGAGCGCAGCCAGGTCAGGTCGTCCCAGGTCAGCGAGTGGCCGAAGGTCGAAACCCAGTGCAGCACAATCATCTTCGGGTCGTCGGAACCGACCATCGCCTGGAATACCGGGTCGCTGGTGTAGTTCTTCAGCACATGCCCCCGCAGCTGCGGGAAGTTGCCGCTGGACAGGTCGCGGGGGCGCCAGCCGGGCACCCAGGTGTCGAGGGTGACGGTGATGCCCGCGTAACCCGCGGCTTCGGCGCGGTGTACGAGGCTTTCCGCGAGTTCGCGGTTCTTGGGGGTGTAGAGCTGGAAGAACGAGGGGGTGTCGCCCGCGTGCGGACGAACCTCTTCCAGGGGATCTTCCATCAGCGTCGAATACATCGCGGGCACACCGGTTTTCGCCGATGCCTGGGCGACCGCGATGTCACCGTGCCCCTGCTCGCCGACCAGGCCGATCACACCGACCGGCGCCAGGAACAACGGGCTGGCGAAGGTGTGGCCGAACGCGCTGACGGTGAGGTCGCGTTCGGTCGCGCCGACCAGCATGCGTGGCAGCAGCCCCCAGTCGGCGAAGGCTTCGGCATTGCGGCGCTGGGTGAGCTCGTCACCGGCGCCCCCGGCGATGTAATGCAGCAGCGTATCGGGCAGGGCGGCGGTGGCCTTACGCTCGAGAGTGGCGTAGTCCATGGGGAATTCGGGCAGAACGCCCCCGAGCGCGGTGAGATAGATCTCGTTCTGATAGTCGGCGAACTGACTCATCGCTGAACTTTCGCACGCGACCCGCCCTCGCGCGCCGCCGGGGCCATGTAAGGTGCGTCATACTCCAACGTAGGCAGCACCTACCCCCAGCAGCGCGTTCCGAGATTGTGAGTGCCCCTGTCGTGACCGTCGTCGAACACTCGGCCGCTCCCGCCGATCCGGATGCAGCACTGGCCAAGCGCATCAACTGCGACCGCGTGCGCCACCTGACCCGGCTCGCCCTCGGCCTGTCGCAGGATTCGATGGATCTGCTCACCTCTGTCACCGATCGACTACGCGCCGCCGAAGGCGCGTTACGCGATCCGCTCACCAGCGACCTCGGCTTCGACTGACCCTCCCCTCTAGATCCGAGCATTCGACACTCGGCCCTTCCGGCTCACGCGCCGCTAGAGCGCGCAGCCGTGCGCAGGCCCCATCGCGCGGCCCCATCCCGGCCCCGACTGTGCGGCCGCCTCCTGTTCTGCCCGCGTTATGCGGATGCATCTCTCGCCCCGGCTGCGGCGGCATCGTCATGCCCGTCGGCAACGATTGTGACTCGGCTCACCAAAAGTCGTTGACAAAGCCACACAACTGGGCATAAAACAACATGAGTACACATTCATGAACCGGAGGAACCATGTACGCCGAGGAACGGCAGCAGGCCATCGCGACCCTCATCGGGCAGCACGGTCGCGTCTCCGTCGCCGAACTCGCCGACAAATACGGGGTGACCACCGAAACCGTCCGCCGCGACCTGGCCGTACTCGACCGGCTCGGCCTGATCCGGCGAGTACACGGCGGAGCCGTCGGAGCGGGCGCGCTCACCACCATCGAGCTGGGCACCGTCGAACGCGACAGCACCCGCGCCGCCGAGAAGGACCGCATCGCCGAACTCGCCCAGCGCTACCTGCCCGCGTCCGGTGGCAGCGTGCTGTTCGACGCGGGCACGACGACCTCGCGGGTCGCGGCCGCCCTGCCGGTCGATCTGGATCTGGTCGCCGTCACCAACTCGCTGCCCGTCGCCACGCGCCTCACCGGCTACGCCGGGGTGCGGACGCATCTGCTCGGTGGGCGCGTGCGCGGCGTCACCCAGGCCGCCGTCGGGGCCGAAACCCTGCGCGTACTCGGCGAATTGCGCGTCGACGTCGCGTTTCTCGGCACCAACGCGCTCACCGTTCGGCACGGGCTGTCCACCCCCGACCCGGAGGAGGCCGCCGTGAAGCGGGCCATGATCGCGGCCGCCGACCGCGTGGTCGTCGTCGCCGACGCCTCCAAGATCGGGCGGGAGGACTTCGTGAGCTTCGGTAGCACCGCTGATATCGACGTGCTGGTCACCGACACCGACATTCCGTCCGCCGCACACGACAAACTGATCGCCGAGGGAATCGAAGTGGTGCTCGCATGATCGTCACACTGACCGCGAACCCGAGTGTCGACCGGACGGTGACACTCACCGAACCGCTGCGCCGAGGGCAGGTGCACCGCGCGGCGAACGTCATCTCCCAGCCCGGCGGCAAGGGCGTCAACGTGGCACGCGTGCTCACCTCGGGCGGGGTGTCCGCGCTGGCCGTACTGCCGGGCACCGAGGACGACCCGGTGGTGAGCGGATTGCGCGGCGCGGGCATCGCGTTCCGTGCCGTGCCGACCGGTGGCGCCCCACGGACCAATCTCACGATCGCCGAAATCGACGGCACCACAACGAAAATCAACGAACCCGGGCATCCGCTGCGAGCACCGGAACTCGACGCACTCGCCGGCGCGCTGGCAGAAGCAGCCGCAGCCGCTTCGTGGGTTGTGCTGTCCGGCTCGTTGCCGCCCGGTGTGCCCGTGGATTGGTACGCGCGGCTCGTGGGCGAGCTGTCGGCCACCGGATCGGCCAGGATCGCGGTCGACACCTCCGAGGCACCCTTGCTCGCCCTGTTCGACGAACCGGGCTCTGCCGTACCGGATCTCATCAAACCGAACAGCGAGGAGCTGGCCCAGCTCACGGGGCTCGACGCCGTCGACCTCGAGAATCCCACGGCAGCGGCGCAGGCCGCCACGTCACTGATCGAGCACGGCGTCGGTGCCGTGCTCGCCACCCTCGGCGCGGCGGGAGCGGTGCTGGTCACCGCCGAGGGCGCCTGGTTCGCCGGTGCGCCGCCGATCGTCGCGCGCAGCACGGTCGGTGCGGGCGATTCCGCACTGGCCGGGTACCTGCTCGCCGACCTGGCGGGCCTCGACCCGGCCGATCGGCTGCGCGCCGCCGTCGCCTACGGCAGCGCCGCCACCGCGCTGCCCGGTACGGAACTGCCGGGGCCAGCCGACATCCTGCTCGAAGCCGTCATGGCCCACCCGCTCCCGGACGTGCTGCCGAAGGCACTGGGCGACACCGCGACCAGCTGACCTCCCGTTCGATCCCGCTCCACCCGACACCGGAAAGACACGACGATGGCCGATTCGATCATCACCCAAGACCTGGTCACCCTCGGCGCCGACTTCGGCGCCGACAAGCAATCGGTCATCACCGCACTGGCAGGCAAGCTGGCCGAGCAGGGCCGGGCCACCGACGCGGCCGCCGTGAGCGAGGCCGCGCTGAACCGGGAGGCCCAATCGGCGACCGGGTTACCCGGCGGCATCGCCATCCCGCACTGTCGGGCCGCTGCCGTCACCGCCCCCTCGCTCGCCTTCGCCCGCCTCGCCCCCGGCGTCGACTTCGGTGCACCCGACGGACCGGCCGACCTGGTGTTCCTCATCGCCGCCCCCGAAGGAGCGGGTGCGGACCACATGAAGCTGCTGTCGTCCCTGGCCCGGGCGCTGGTCCGCCCTGCCTTCGTCAACGACCTTCGCTCGGCCGCCACGCCCGCCGAGGTTGTCGCGCTGGTCGACGGGGTCATCAATCCCCCGCCCGCGTCCAGCGCTCCCACGGCCACGGGTGCGGACGTTTCGGCAGCGGGCGCGACCAGTGCCACTGGTGCGGCATCAACGGCAGCCGACACGACCGATGCTGTCGGTGCAGGCGCCACCGATACGGGAGGGACTTCCGCATCCGGTGAAGATGCTGCTGACTCATCCGATGCCGCCGGTCATGCGGAATCGAGCGGTGACGCGGGTACCCCTGCTGACGCGACCGACCTGAACAAGTCGGCGACACCGACGAAGATCGTGGCGGTCACGGCGTGCCCGACCGGCATCGCCCACACCTATATGGCCGCCGATTCCCTCGCCGCCGCCGCCGAGCGGGCAGGTGTCGACCTCGCGGTGGAGACGCAGGGATCCAGCGGTGGGGCCGAGCTCGATCCGGGAACCATCACCGGCGCCGACGCGGTCATCTTCGCTACCGATGTGGGAGTGAAGGATCGGAGCCGGTTCGCGGGGAAACCGGTCATCGAATCCGGCGTGAAGCGCGCCATCAACGAACCGGACACCATGATCGCCGAGGCGGTCGCGGCCGCACGGACCCCCGGCGCCGCCACGGTCGGCGGGGCAGCAGCACCCACAACGGGTGAGCCGGCGGCCAAGGGCATCGGTTGGGGTACGCGGCTGCGGCAGATCCTGCTGACCGGCGTGAGCTACATGATCCCGTTCGTCGCGGCGGGCGGTCTGCTGATCGCGTTGAGTTTCCTGCTCGGCGGTTACGAGATCTCCGACAGCGCCAAAGACATCGTGCTGAACAACTCGCTCACCGACCTGCCCGACGGCGGTCTGGCCACCTATTTCGCCGCCGTGCTCAACCAGATCGGTGTACTCGCGTTCGGCTTCCTCGTTCCGGCGCTGGCCGGGTACATCGCCTTCGCCATCGCCGACCGGCCGGGTCTGGCACCGGGTTTCACGGCGGGCGCGATCGCCCTCGTCGTCGGCGCGGGCTTCCTCGGCGGCCTCGTCGGCGGTCTGATCGGTGGTTTCGCGGCGCTGTGGGTGAGCAAGCTGCCCGTTCCGACGTGGGCGCGTGGATTGATGCCCGTGGTGGTGATTCCGTTGCTGGCGTCACTGATCGTCGGTGTGCTGATGTTCGTGTTGCTCGGCAAGCCGCTGGCGGCGGTCACCGACGCGCTCACCGACTGGCTCGGCGGTCTTTCGGGTAGTTCGGCGATCGCGCTCGGGGTGATCCTCGGCGTGATGATGTGCTTCGATCTCGGCGGGCCGGTGAACAAGGCGGCCTACTCGTTCGCCGCCGCGGGCCTGTCGGTCACCGACAACACCACCTTGCGGATCATGGCCGCGGTGATGGCGGCGGGCATGGTTCCGCCGCTCGCGATGGCGCTGTCGACAACGCTACGGCCCCGCCTCTACACCGAGGCCGAGCGGGAGAACGGCAAGGCGGCCTGGCTGCTCGGCGCCTCGTTCATCTCCGAGGGCGCCATCCCGTTCGCCGCGGCCGACCCGCTGCGGGTGCTGCCGTCGATGATGGTCGGCGGCGCGGTGACCGGCGGCATGGTCATGGCCACCGAGGTCACCTTGAGCGCACCGCACGGCGGGATCTTCGTGTTCTTCGCCATCGGCCACGTGCTGTGGTTCATCGTGTCGGTGCTGGCGGGCACGGTCGTCGGCGCCGCCTGCGTCACCCTCGCCAAGGAGCTCACCGGCAAGAAGTCCCCTGCTCTCACCACCGCGTAAGAACGTCACCTCGCACAACAAGGAGAAACCCATGCCAAGCACCACCGTCACCGTCGGCTCCTCGGTCGGCCTGCACGCGCGCCCCGCCGCCCTGATCGCGGAGGCGGTCGGTGCGGCGGGCGTGCCCGTCACCATCGCGCTCACGGGCGGCGATCCGGTCGATGCCGGGTCGGCGCTGATGATCATGACCCTCGGCGCGGGTCAGGGCGCGGAGGTCGTCATCAGCTCCGACGATCAGCCGACCCTCGACAAGATCGCGGAGCTGGTGGCCAGCGACCTCGACGCCTGACCACACGCTCTACCGCCGACGGCGCCGACTCCCACCAGGGGCGGCGCCGTCGGCTTTTCTCGCGGCCACGGTCAGGGGCACTCCCGCGGCGCTGGTGTCCCGGCCAGCCGGGCGTCCATCCACTCCATCGCACCGGACCAACCGGCCATCATCCCGAGACTGTGTTCGGTGGGCAACGACCGGAAGACCACTTGCGTATCGCCTGCGCAGTGCCGCCTGGCGACGGCGAGGCCCTGCTCCGGTGGTACGCCGAAATCGAATTGCCCGTGATAGATGTACAGCGGCGCGTCGGCGGTGCGGCCGCTCAGGTCGGTGCGCGTGAAGATCTCCCGGATCGCGTCGGAGGCGAGCGGGTTCGGTGGTGACATCCCGACGTCCACCGGCAGGCCGAGCAGACCGAGCGGGCCGTTGCTGTCACCGCAGAGGTCGCGGATCGGCGAGGTCGCCACCCACTGACCGAGATGGTTCAGCTGAGCGAGCAGGGTGGGGTGCTCGCGGGCGACGGCGAAGCCCGCGGCCATCAGGATTCCGGAGGCGAAGCTGCCGTTGAAGCGGGCGGCGATGGCGGGATAGTCGCTGATCAGCCCGCCCATGGCGACGCCGGCGAGCGCGTCGCCGAGTTCGGGTGCGTATTCGGGTTGCAGCACGGCGGCGCCGTAGGCGGCGATCGCGCCGCCGGAGTACCCGCCGACGGCGAATCGGCTGTCGCCGAATACCTCGGGGCGCACCGCACGCACCGCGCGGATCGCGTCGAGCACCGCGTGCCCGGCGACCGTCGGCTCCGCGTACGCCATCAACGGTCCCTCGTGATCGGGTACGAGCACCGCATGGCCGCGGTTCAGCGCCCAGGCCATCGTCGGTGGGAAGAGGTCGCCCATGTTGAATTTCGGGTGGGCACCGTGCGCGAGCCCGTATCCCGGCGTGCAGGTCGCGCCGAGGGAGTTGATCGGCAGGGCGTTGACCACCACCTGCCTGGTCGTTCCGGACGGGGGCGCGGCAGCGGGAACGAGAAGCGTCGCGGTCGCGAAGGACGGCGCGCCCCGCGAGTCGGTTGTGCGGAATTTCAGCAGCAAGGCCTGCTGGATCGGCACGACCGCGAACGGCGCCGCCGTGGCTGTCACATCGCGCTGTTCGATGATCTCCCCCGGGCGCCGGTCCGCGAGGTCGGCGGGCCAGGCGTCGAACAGGGGGTCGCCGGTGGGGGTGGCGCGGGTGGCTTGCCACAGGGCGGCGACGTCGGCGGGCAGGTCCTTGACCAGTTGTGTGGACGCCGCGGGCAGCGAGGGGGCGGGCAGGACGTCGTCGACCAGCGACGGGCCTGCCCAGGCCGGGGCTGGGGTGATCGCCGCCGCGACGGCGAGCGCGGCGATCGCGCAGGTTCGCAAACTACCGGGCCGCGACATGTGGTCCCTCCCCAGGAGCATCAGCCGGAGCGTGGGGCGGTCGACCTCACGCGGCCATCGAGGCCGTCTCGAACCTATGCCGGGGAATCCCTGGGGAACACGGTGTCGGCTACGTCCTTGTACATGTCACCGACGGTGAACAGCGGAAACGGTGACGGTCAACAGGGTCGGGAGACTCAGCCGCACGGCGCCTGGACATAAAAGAAGACGGTCCTGACCTTGTGGTCAGGACCGTCTTCGTTTGTAGCGGGGACAGGATTTGAACCTGCGACCTCTGGGTTATGAGCCCAGCGAGCTACCGAGCTGCTCCACCCCGCGTCGGTGAATACAACATTACACACGGGTTAGCGTAGATGCCAAATCGTCAGGTCAGGCCGGGTTTTTCGCGGTTGCGGAGCGATCTTCACGAACATGGGGACGCCGACGAAGCGTTCGATTGTGATGACCATCACCTGGTTCTGGCCAAACCGGGATCGCACACCTGAACCAGTGACTGGGGTCACTATTTCGCCGTGATCTCGGGCACATAACGGTGCAATCACAAACCGCTCGGCGCTTATGTATTCCCGCCGGATACACCGCATAAACCTCGAAAAGACGACTGTTCCAATCACACAATGAGTCCGTTATCAAGATGTGATCGGCGCGCAATTCTTGGTTAGCGTCTCCCCCATGACTGAAACCCGGAAATTCCGCACCCGTGCCCTCGGCGTCGCCGCCGTCACCGGCGCCCTGGTTGCCGTTCCGTTCAGCCTCGCCACCGGCACCGCCTCCGCCGCCGCCCACAACTGGGACGGCGTCGCCCAGTGCGAGAGCGGTGGCAACTGGGGCATCAACACCGGCAACGGTTACTACGGTGGCCTGCAGTTCTCGCAGAGCACCTGGGCTGCCAACGGCGGACAGGGCTCGGCCCACACCGCGAGCAAGGAAGAGCAGATCCGCGTCGCGGAGAACGTGCTCGCCACCCAGGGTGTCGGCGCGTGGCCGCACTGCGGCCGGTACCTGCAGGCCGCCGAGCCCGAGCCCATCCCGGCCCCCGTCGAGGAGCCTGCCGTCGAGCTCCCGGTCGAGCTGCCCGCCGAGGCCCCCAGCGAGGTGCGCGCCGCCGTCGACCAGGCCACCGCCGCAGGCCGTGCCCTGGCCGAGCAGTACGGTGTCGCAGGTCAGTACCAGGACCTGCTCAACGCCAACGCCCCGCTGATCGCGCAGATCGCCGGCTGATCCACTTTTCCCCCTGCAGCAAGAAGGCCCCGCCGATTCCGGCGGGGCCTTCTTGTGTCGCGAACCGTTACCGGCCGCCGGCGTCCTGGTAGGCCTGCACGGCCTTGTCCAGTTCCTCGAGCGCCTTACCGAAATCGGCGAAGTTGCCCGTGCGCATCGCGGTGCGCACCGCCTCGATCTTGCGGCTCAGCTCGGCCGCGGCGGCTTCCTGAGTCGGCGTCGACGGGGTGCCCGTCGCGGGCGGCGGCGGAACGACACCACCGGCGGGCGGAGTCGAGCCCTGGTCGACCGGCGGGGTCGCCCCCGGTTTCGGCTTCACCGACGGGTCGCCGCCGAACGGGGTCGCCAGCGAACCGGCGCCCGGGATCACCTGATTGAGCGCGTCGGCCAGGGTGGCCGCGTAACCCACCTTCACACCGCCACCGGAGTCGCGGTAGCTCACCAGCACGCGCAGCAGCTGCGGGAACGTCGACGAACCGGTGTTGCGTTCGTTGTAGAACGGCTCCACGTACAGGATGCCGCCGTCGGCCACCGGCAGGGTGAGCAGATTGCCGTAGCGGATCTTGTTCGAGTTCGACAGCAGCGTCTTCTCTCGTGACACCGCGTCGGCGGTGGTCATCGAGTTCTGCGTCTGCTGCGGACCCTGCGTCTGCGTCTCGCCGGGCAGCTGCAGCACTGTGAACTTGCCGTAGCCCTCCGGATCCGACCGCACCGAGATGTAAGCCGACAAATACTCGCGGTTGTAGCCGACCATCGAGGAGGTCAGGTTGAACACCGGCTTGTTGGTCTTCGGATCACCGAGCAACACGTAGTACGGCGGCTGGTTGAAGGTGCCGCCCTCGATCGTCGGATCGCTGGGCACCGACCAGAAGGCGTTGTTGGTGAAGAACTCGCGCGGGTTGTCCACGTGGTACTTGGTGAGCATCTCGCGCTGCACCTTGAACAGGTCTTCCGGGTAGCGGAAGTGGGCGCGCAGTTCCGCCGAGATCTCGCTCTCCGGCTTCACAGCGTCGGGGAAGACACCCTGCCAGGCGTTGAGCACCGGGTCGTTGGTGTCGGTCTCGTACAGGGTGACGGTGCCGTCGTAGGCGTCGACGGTGGCCTTCACCGAGTTGCGGATGTAGCTGACCTCCTTGCGCGGGATGGCCCGGCCGGTCTTCTTGTCGATGCTGTCCTCGACGGCGCCGTCGAGCGAGGTCGACTGCGCGTAGGGGTACTTGTCGAGGGTGGTGTAGGCATCGACGATCCACACGATGCGCTCACCGACGACCGCCGGGTAGGCGTTGCCGTCGGTGGTCAGCCACGGCGCCACCTTCTGCACCCGGTCGCGCGGCGACCGGTTGAACAGGATCTTGGAGTCCTCGCTGATCGCCGAGGAGAACAGGATGTTGCGCTCGGCGTACTTGGCGGCGAAGGCCAACCGGTTGAACCAGTTGCCCACTGGCACGCCGCCACTGCCGTCGTAGGTGAATTGCGCCGTGTCGGAGTCGTATTCGCGCGGCGCCTCACCCTCGGCGGTACCGACGATGGCGTAGTCGGGGTCGGTCTGGGAGATCAGCTCGCCGAAGTAGATACGCGGCTGGTCGACCTTGATCTGCTGCTTGTCCTTCTCGGTGAACAGGTCGCTCACCGTGAACAGCGGATAGCCCGAATCACTGCCACCCGATGCGCTCTGCGCGTCGGACTGCGGCTTGTTCACCCGGTTGGCGGGCGCGGCGACGAAGCCGTTGCCGTGGGTGTAGACGGTGTGCTGGTTGATCCAGTCCTTCTGGTTACCCGACAGTGCCGCCGGATGCAGCTCGCGCGCGGCGACGATGTAGTCCTGGAGCTCGCCGTTGACGTTGTAGCGGTCGATGTCGAGCGACTCCGGGAAGCCGTAGAAGTTCTTGCGCTGCTGCAGCTGGGTGAACGTGGGCGAGAGGATGTTCGGGTCGAGCAGCCGGGCGTTGCCGATGGTCGCCGCGTCGGCGGGCACCTCGAGCGGGCTCTTGGTGCTCACACCCTGGTAGTCGCGATACTCGACCTTGTCGTCGGTGATGCCGTACGCCTCGCGCGTGGCCTGGATATTGCGCTCGATGTACTGGCTTTCCTTCTCGGCGGCATTGGGTCGCACCGAGAACTGCTCAACGACCATCGGCCACACCGCGCCGACCAGGATCGAGGAGAGCACAAGCAGCGCCGCCGCCATCGCGGGCACCCGCAGATCGCGCAGCACGATGCCGGCGAAGAACGCGATCGCGCAGATCACCGCGATCGACAGCAGGATCAGTTTGGCGGGCAGTACCGCGTTGATGTCGGTGAACGACGGACCGCTGAAGGTGGGTTCCTTGCGCGTGCTCGACAGCAGGTCGTACCGGTCGAACCAGTACGCCACGGCCTTGAGCAGCACGAAGATGCCGGCGATCACGGCCAGCTGCACCCGTGCGGCACGGGTGAGCGCGCCCTCGCGTCCGGCCAGGCGCAGGCCGCCGAACACGTAGTGGGTCACCAGGTTCGCGAAGAACGCGATGACCACGGCGACGAACAACCAGTTCAGCACCATCCGGTAGAACGGCAGGTCGAAGGTGTAGAACCCGATGTCGAGATGGAACTGCGGGTCCTGCTGACCGAAGTCGCCGCCGTGCAGGAACAGCTGCACCGTTGCCCAATTCGACTGCGCCACCAGGCCCGACAGCAGGCCGAGCAGCACCGGGATGCCGATGCCGAACCAGCGCAGCCGCGCCATCACGGTGGTGCGGTAGCGCGCGATCGGATCGTTGGGCCCGGCGACCGGCACGAACACCGGACGCGAACGGTAGGCGAGCAGCAGCGCCGCCCACACCACGAGCCCGACGAACAGGCCGATCACGACGAACAAAATGAACCTGGTGCGCAACACGCCCAGATACACACTGCGATAACCGACCTCGCCGAACCACAACCAGTTCGTATAGGCGTCGGTGAGGCGGGGCCCGAGCAGCAGCAGCGCCGCGAGGACGACAGCCGTCACCAGCAGCACACGGCTGCGTCGGGACAACGAAGGTAAGCCGGTGGGGGGCCGCATGCCCACGGTGCCACTCTCCATGCTCCGGCGGTTCCGCGACCGATTCCGGGCGCGGACACCGCAGTCCGATGTTGCGGGTGATCCTGTTCGGGATCGTTGGCGCCCACTCTACGGAAATCGGACACCATGCAAGCGGCAGGGCCGAAAATGATTGGATGGTCGGGTGACCGATGACGAGCACGCCGAAGTTCTCCTCGCCCGCTGTGTGCGCGAGGTCGTCGAGTTCGCCGACGCCGAGGGCTGGGGCAATCCGCCGCAGATGTTCGCGTTGGTGCCGACCGCCGACCTGGCCGCGGCCGAACCGGACCTGCAGGATCAGCTCGACGACGGCAGCGAACTGACACCCGTGGCCCAGGAAGCCTTCCCCGACGACATCACCGGCGGTTCGATGGCGCTCGACGAATTCCTGGCCACCACCACCTGGCCGCCCGCGGTCGAGGGTTGCGTGCTCGTCCAGGAGATCGTGGTGCTGCCGCCGGACGCGGAGAGCGATCTGGACGAGGCGCTCGTTCCGCTGCTCGCCGACGACGAAGCCGCCGACGCGGCCGGGCGCGCCGCCGCCCACGCCCACCCGGGCCGCCGCGACGCCCGCCTCATCGCGGGCGTGTTGCGCCAGGGCGCGTCGCTGTGCCTGCTGCAGATCCGCCCCGAGGACGACGACGGCTTCGGCGACCTCGACCTGCGCACCTACCCGAACCTGGCCCCGGGCCTCGTCGAGGCCCTGCACCACACTCTCGAGTGATCAACTGCCGTGTTCTCGGCGCGTCCCCCGCCTCTGGACTGACCGGAGGGTGCGACGAAGGAGTGCCCGGAGGGAGGGAAGAGGCGGGGGTTCAGCGTCGAGAACCGCGGCGCCAGCCGCCATCATGCACAGCTGATGGGTTCGCGGCCCGCTTCG
The DNA here is from genome assembly GCF_020216065.1 of Nocardia rosealba. Classification (GTDB taxonomy): domain Bacteria; phylum Actinomycetota; class Actinomycetes; order Mycobacteriales; family Mycobacteriaceae; genus Nocardia; species Nocardia rosealba. The sequence goes on along the minus strand of NZ_JAIWNA010000001.1, from coordinate 1,094,206 downwards.
ATGTCGGACAGGGCGGTGATCGCGGTGTCGAGGGTGTCGACCTTCACCAGTCGCAGCCCTTCCGGGATGCGCTGAGCCGCCTCGTTGCAGTTGGCGGCGGGCACGAGGAAGGTTTCGGCGCCCGCCTCACGCGCGGCGATCATCTTGTACTGGATGCCGCCGATCGGGCCGACCTTGCCGTCCTGGTCGATGGTTCCGGTGCCCGCGACGAACTTGCCGCCGTTGAGTTCGCCGGGTGAGAGCTTGTCGATCAGGGCCAGGCTGAACATGAGCCCGGCCGAGGGACCGCCGATATCGGCGAGGTTGAACTCCACCTTCAGCGGCGGGCGCCCACCCTCACCGAGGCCGATGCCCAGGTAGCCCTTGTTGCTGTCGTCGGGGCGCGCGGCGAGGGTGATCGGGGTGGTCTGCTCGACGTCGCCGCGCCGGTAGACGACGGTGATGACGTCGCCGGGTCCCTTGGTGCCGACCAGGTCGATCACTTCCTGGGGCGCGGTGATCGGCTTGCCGTCGATGCTGATGATCTGGTCGTCGGCGGCGAGGATGTCCTTGGCCGGGCCGTCCTCGACGACACCGCGCACCAGGACCACCGTCGGCAGCTTCAGGTGGTGCAGCGCGGCGACCTCGGCGTTGCTCTCGGAATCCTTGAAGTCCTGCTGGTTGGACTTGTCGACCTCTTCGCGCGACACGCCGGGCGGGTACACCTCGGCGCGCGGGACGAGGCCGTGCTCACCGCTCACCCAGAACCCGAACGCTTCGAACAGGTTCAGCTCGTCGCGGACCGAAACGGTCGTCATATTGAGCTGACCGGTGGTCGGATCGAGGGGTGCGCCCGTGACGTCGACCACCTGCTTACCGTCGACCTGGCCGAGGGTGTCGAAGGTCGGGCCGGGGCCGAGTGCGACGAACGGGACGGTGACCACACTGCCGACCACGCCGAGCACGAGGACGGGTACCAGGGCCACGATCAGGGTGAGGATCCGACGATTCACTCCGACCACAGTAGTGATCACCTTCGCCGGGCGACGGTAGTGGCACGCTTTTGCGCCGTCGGCCCCGCCGACGATTTCGCGATGCGCGAACACCGTGGACCGGCAGGTCCCGCGTAACGTAAGAGGCATGAGCGATCACCCCTTCGGCTTCTCGAACCGCGACGACGACGAGTCCGGTAAGCGTCGCGACGAGGCGAACGGACCCGGCGGATCGGATCCGTTCGGTTTCGGGGCGGGCGGCACGGGCGGTTTCGACCCGTCGCAGCTGGGTCAGATGCTGACCCAGCTCGGCCAGATGATCAGCGGCATGAGCCAGGGTGGCAGCCCGGGCGGCGCCCAGTCCGGCCCGGTCAACTACGACGTGGCCAAGCGGCTGGCGCGTCAGCAGCTCGGTGCCACCGTCGCACCGATCGCCGCGAAGACCTCCTCCGCCGTCGCCGACGCGGCGCACTTGGCCGAGCTGTGGCTCGACGGTTCGACCGTCCTTCCGGCGGGTGCGAACAAGACCGTGGCATGGACGGCCAACGACTGGATCGAGGAGACGCTGCCCACCTGGAAGCGCCTGTGCGACCCGGTGGCCGAGCAGATCTCCGGCATGTGGACCGCGCAGTTGCCCGAGGAGGCCAAGCAGTTCGCCGGTCCGATGGTCGGCATGCTCGGCCAGATGGGCGGGCTCGCGTTCGGTTCGCAGCTGGGTCAGGCGCTCGGTCAGCTGGCCAAGGAGGTGCTCACTTCCACCGATATCGGTCTGCCCCTCGGACCGGCCGGAACCGCCGCGCTGCTGCCGAGCGCGATCGCCTCGTTCAGCGAGGGACTCGAGCAGCCCGAGAGCGAGATCATGGTGTTCCTCGCCGCTCGTGAGGCCGCGCACCAGCGGCTGTTCGCGCATGTGCCGTGGCTGCGTCAGCAGGTGCTCGGGGCGGTCGAGGCGTACGCGCGCGGCATCAAGATGGACTTCTCCGCGCTGGAGGACGCCGCCCAGAACATCGATCCGATGATGCTCAGCGATCCGTCCAAGCTGGAGGAACTGCTCTCGCAGGGCACTTTCGAACCGCAGACCACGCCCGAGCAAAAGGCCGCACTGGAGCGTCTGGAGACGCTGCTGGCGCTGATCGAGGGCTGGGTCGACGTGGTGGTCTCCGACGCGGTCGGCGAGCGGTTGCCCGGTGCGACGGCGCTGTCGGAGACGCTGCGTCGCCGCCGTGCGACCGGTGGGCCCGCCGAGCAGACCTTCGCGACGCTGGTCGGTCTCGAGCTGCGCCCGCGCAAGGTGCGTGAGGCCTCGGCGCTGTGGCGCAGGCTCACCGACGACGCGGGCATGGAGCGTCGCGACGGGGTGTGGGCACACCCCGACCTGCTGCCCGATTCCACCGACCTCGACTCCCCCGCCGGGTTCATCGACTCCGTGATCGGCGGCGGCACAGGCGCTTTCGACGATCCGCTGGCCCAGCTCGCCGAGACCGAGGCCCGCGAGCGCGACCAGGCGCAGCAGGACGAGAAGAAGTCCGACGACACCGGCGACGACCCGGAGTCCGACCACTCGTGAGGGTGCGCGACCACCGGCGGTGAAGAACTTTCCGCCGGTGGTTGCGCGACACGGCTTTTCGGCGTGGCGCCGTCTCGAATCGCCGTAACGACGGGCGGAACATCGTCTGTTCACAAGGCGAGATCGTCGAAGCGACACGCCCAAAACCTGTGGATAACTGGGCTTTCGGGTCCTGGTCGCAGGCGAGGCGATGCCGATACTTCTGGCATGACGACCACAACACCACTGCGCGGCCCGATGCTGCACCCGAGGGTGACCACCCTGGTCCGGCCCTCGGGCACGGTGCAACTGGGCTGGGACCCCGAACGCGCGCTCGTCCTCGAGACCACCGAGCTCGACACCGGCACGGTGCTCGCCTTCCTCCGGCTGCTCGACGGTCTGCAGTCGCGGCCGCAGATCATCTGGCGCGCCGGAGAATTCGGTATCTCCCCCGATCGCACCGTCGCGTTGCTCACCGCGATCGACCGGGCGGGGCTGCTGCTGCAACCCGAGCGCAAACAGGCCAAGATCCGGTCGATCACCGTGCACGGGCTCGGCCCGTTGTCCGACGCGGTGACGATCGGGTTGCGCCGCATGGGTTTCCGGCCATCACGATCGCGCACGTTCCGCCCCGAGGTGGTGGTCGGTGCCCCCGGCTGCGATCTGGTGGTACTCACCGACGCGCTGATGATCGACCCGCGCCTGTCGGTCGACCTGGTGTTGCGGAGGGTGCCGCACCTGCAGGTGCGCGTACGTGACGGTATCGGCGTCGTCGGTCCCCTCGTCCTGCCCGGTCAGACCAGCTGCCTGCGGTGCGCTGATCTCACCCGTGCGGGCCTCGACCACGACTGGCCGCACCTGGCGGCGCAACTGCTCGGCCGCACCGGCCACGCCTCCCCCGCCGGTGTGGCGGCGACCACCGCACTGGCGCTCGGCGAGCTGGAAGCCATCGTCGAATGCTCACCGCGACGACGACCCGCGACCCTGGACGCCACCATGGAACTCGACCTCGATTCGCACGAACTGCACCGCAGGCCGTGGCCACCGCACCCGGAATGCGGCTGCCGGACACTGGCCGGTCATCGCGCGGAGATGACCCGATGATCGCCGGTGTGAGCATTCCCATGGCACAGCGGCCGCAGGTTCGGCCATGATGGGTAGCGTGTCCGAGATCGTGCGCCGCAGCTCAAGCCGCAATGCCAAGTTGGCCAAAATTCCGCTCGGCATCGCGGGGCGAGCCGCCGTCGGGTTCGGCAAGAAGCTCGTCGGGGGTGACAAGCAGCAGATCAACGCCGGATTGAACCAGAAGGCCGCCGAGCAGTTGTTCGCCGTGCTCGGTGAACTCAAGGGCGGCGCGATGAAGTTCGGCCAGGCGCTGAGCGTGATGGAAGCCGCCGTGCCCGAGGAATTCGGCGAGCACTATCGCGAAGCCCTCACCAAGTTGCAGGCCGCCGCACCGCCGATGCCGATCGAAACGGTGCACCGGGTCCTGGACCAGCAGCTCGGCACCAAGTGGCGTGATCGTTTCCAGTCCTTCGACGACACCCCCGCCGCGTCGGCGAGCATCGGTCAGGTGCACCGGGCGGTGTGGTCGGACGGGCGCGCGGTGGCGGTGAAAGTGCAGTACCCAGGCGCCGACGAGGCGCTGCGCGCCGACCTCAAGACTCTGTCGCGGATGTCGGGTCTGCTGGCGTCGGTGATACCCGGCGCGGACGTGAAGCCGCTGCTCGCCGAGATCACCGAGCGCACCGAGGAAGAACTCGACTATCGCATCGAGGCGGCCAACCAGCGCCGCTTCGCCGCAGCCTTCGACGGGCACCCGCACATCGTGGTCCCCAAGGTCGTGGCGGGTGCGCCGAAGGTGATCGTCACCGAATGGCTGGACGGCACGCCGGTCTCGGCGCTCATCAAGGCGGGCGCCGACGACCCGGAGGGTACGCGCGCGCAACGCAATCGGATCGCCGAGCTGATGGGCACCTTCCACTTCTCCTCCCCCGAGCTGGTCGGCCTCCTGCACGGCGACCCGCATCCGGGTAACTTCCTCGTGCGGCCCGACGGCAAGCTGGCCGTCCTCGACTTCGGTGCCTGCGCGCCGATGCCCGGCGGTTTCCCCCGCATCCTCGGCGAGATGCTGGCGCTGGCGGTCGCCGAAGACCACGAGGCCCTCACCCGGCTGCTCTACGAGCACGGGTGGGTGATTCCGGGTCGCAAGGTGACACACGAGGAGATCGAGGCCTACCTGCGCCCGTTCAGCGACCCGATCCGCACCGACACCTTCCATTTCACCAGGGCCTGGATGCAGCGGGTCGCGGGCAAGGCATCGGAATTCTCCAGTCCGGAGATGAAAACCGCTCGGGCGCTGCAACTCCCGGCGGAGTACGTGATGATCTTCCGCGTGCTCGGCGGCTCCGTCGGCATCCTCGCCCAGCTCGACGCGGAACTGGGTTTCATGAGGCTTGTCCGCACCTGGGTGCCCGGCTTCCCGGCCGAGCAAGCCTCCTAGCCGCACAGAACAAACGAACCGCCCACCGACGCACGGTGAGCGGTTCGCTTGCGGTACAACCCTTTTCCGGGGTTCATGCTGTGTTCATGCGGCATGCTCGGGCGGCCTGCGTGGTTACACTCCGCTGCCGCCTCCAGCCGCTGACCACTCATGCCGGGATCGCGACCTTGCGCGGGCGACCACGCGGGCGCTTGCGGGCGATCACGACACCCTGGTCGAAGATCTCACCGCCCCAGACACCCCACGGCTCGCCGCGGTCGATGGCCGCCGTCAGGCAGCCCTTACGGATCGGGCAGGAGGCGCACAGCTGCTTGGCCTGCTCGAGATCGGTGGGGCTCTCGGCGAACCACAGATCGGGGTTTCCGGCCCGGCAGGGCAGGGTCTTGGTGGTGACCTCACGGACGCGAGGGGTCTGCGCCACGGTTCGGCATGTCACGTCAGTAGTGGCCGTCGGCCAGTCCTGGGCGGTGAACACGTCGTTCTCCTTCAGCTCGTTGCAGTCGTGGTGTTCGGTGTGCGAACCCGGAGCCTGCGGCTGAGGAGCCGAAAACAATGGCCACGGATTTCGCTTCTCGCGATCCGTGGCCAGGAGGTCTAGGGAGGAATTCCTACCTAGTTCGACATCTGTGTCGAGACCTGAGCACGGTCGCTGGGTGGACGCGGAGGCGGGTTGCGCCGCCGAAGACTGCCGGTGCATATCCGGCCTCATCGGCGACAGTGTCTGCCGATGCCGGAACGGCGGTCGGCTGCCAACCCACAATGGGCTTGTCCTGGAGACGAATAGGGCTGTGCTGATGCATGACAGTCATCGGGACAGCTTTGGTATCGACGCCGGACAGACCGGTCCCCTGCAGAGCGAGGACCCCCCGGGAGGCGGACACCATGAATTCGTTCACCAGGTCGCGATTGCCCATCGCGACGAATGCGGTGTTGCTGTTCATCTGACTGCCTCCCTCCTGAACTCGTGTGCTGATAGTTTCCGCGCGCCGAGATCACTCTCGGTGCGTGCTGTCCACCATAGGCAAAGATCGATAACCGGACAACCTATTTTCTACCTGGGGTTTTGTGTCTTCGCCCGCATCCGCGACGCGACGATCGCGAGCACATCGGCGCCGTACTGCTCGATCTTCTTCGGGCCGATGCCCGCGATCGCCGCCAGCCCCTTGTCGTCGGCGGGGAGCTGTTCGGCGATGGCGGTCAGGGTGGTGTCGGTGAACACCACGAAGTCGCGCACGCGCAGCACCTCGGCCTTCTCCGTGCGCCACTCCTGCAGGGCCGCGAGCAATTCGGCGTCGAGTTCGGCCGGGCAGCGCCGGCAGCGGCCGAGCATGGAGGCGTAGGTGCCGATCAGCGGTTTCGCGCAGACCCGGCACAGTGGGCGTTTGCCGTCGGCGTCCTTGGGGCCCGTGGCCGTTGCGGCGATGCGCGAGGCGGGCGAGTCGTCGGGGACGAGGCCGTTGAGGAACCGGGAACGCCTGCGCACCCGTCGGCCGCCCTCGGCGCGGGCCAGCGACCACGAGACCGCGAGGTGTTCACGCGCGCGGGTGACGCCCACGTAGAGCAGCCGGCGTTCCTCTTCCAGACCCGCCTGGTCGGACGGGCTGCCGTCGTCGCCGAGCACGTGCTGGATCGGGAGCGTGCCGTCGCTGACGCCGACGAGGAACACCGCGTCCCATTCCAGGCCCTTGGCGGCATGCAGCGACGCCAGTGTGACGCCTTCGACGGTCGGCGGGTGTTTGGCCTCGGCGCGGGTAGCGAGCTCGCGAAGCAGCCCGGTGAGGTCGATCTCCGGGTCGTGGCCGACGAGTTCCTCGGTGAGCTGCACCAGTGCGAGCAGCGCGGACCAGCGTTCCTTGGCCTGGGCGCCGGCGGGTTCCTCGGCGGTGAGCCCGACCGAGGCCAGCTCGGCGCGGACCAGCGTGATGAGTCCACCCCCGCTGCGCGCCTCGTCGGGCAGGTCGTCGCGGGTATCGGCCTGGCGCAGCTTCTGTACGGCCTGGCGCACCTCTTGGCGCTGGAAGAACCCTTCGCCGCCGCGCACCTGGAACGGGATACCGCGCTCGTTGAGCGCCTGTTCGAACGGTTCGGACTGGGCGTTGATCCGGTAGAGCACCGCGATCTCGGCCGCCGGTGTGCCCGCGGCGATCAGCTTCTTGATCTTGCCCGCGACGGCCGCGGCCTCGGCGGGCACGTCGGGGTACTCGGCGAACTCGGGTTCCGGGCCGTCGGGGCGCTGGCCGACGAGCGCGAGCCGGGTCCCCGCGATGCGGCCGCGCGCGGCCCCGATCACGCGGTTGGCCAGCGACACCACCTGCGGGGTGGAGCGATAGTCACGTTCGAGCCGGATGACGGTGGCGTCGGGGAAGCGGCGGGAGAAGTCGAGCAGGTAGTTGGGGGTGGCGCCGGTGAAGGAGTAGATGGTCTGGTTGGCGTCGCCGACAACGGTGAGGTCGTCGCGCTCGCCGAGCCAGGCGTCGAGCACCCGCTGCTGCAGCGGCGTGACGTCCTGGTACTCGTCGACGACGAAACTGCGGTATCGGCCACGAAATTCGTCGGCGACAGCCGGGTAGTCCTCGAGCGCGGCGGCGGTGTGCAGCAGCAGGTCGTCGAAGTCGAGCAGCAGGCCGTCGGCGGAGGTTTTCGCCGACTCGTACCCGGCGTAGACCTGGGCCACCCGGGTGACCTCGACCGGGGCGTCACGGTGGTATTTCGCGGCGGCCGCCGGGTAGTCCTCCGGGGCGATCAGCGAGGCCTTGGCCCACTCGATCTCGCTGAGCAGGTCGCGGATCAGTTCGGTCGAGCTGCCCAGTCCCGCCCGGTTGGCGGCCTGTGCGACCACGGGGAACTTGCTGTCGAGCAACCGCCACGGCACATCGCCGACGACCTGCGGCCAGAAGTACCGCAGCTGCCGCAGCGCCGCCGCGTGGAAGGTGCGTGCCTGCACCTGCCCGGCGTCACCGCCGAGGCCCATCGCCCGCAGCCTGCCGCGCATCTCCCCCGCGGCGCGCGCGGTGAACGTCACCGCCAGGACCTGGTCGGCTTTCACGTGACCGCCCGCGATCAGGTGTGCGATGCGGTGGGTGATGGTCCTGGTCTTGCCGGTACCCGCGCCCGCGAGCACACACACCGGTCCCCTCGGTGCCCGCACCGCGGCGGCCTGTTCCGGGTCGAGGGCGGCGAGATCGAGTGCTGACACGGCCACCATCATGACAGCGCCCGCCGACAAGAACCCGGCCGGAACACCAGGGCCGGTCGAGACGTTGCACATCGCGTGAGCGAAACAACCCCTGACCTGACGATGTACTCCACCACCTGGTGCGGCTACTGCCGCCGCCTCAAGACCCAGCTCGACGAGGCGGGCATCACCTACACGGTGATCGACATCGAAGAGGACCCCGCCTCGGCCGACTTCGTGGGAAGCGTCAACAACGGCAACCACGTCGTGCCGACGGTGAAGTATCGGGATGGATCGACTGCGACGAATCCGACGTTGGCGCAGGTCAAGCAGGCTTTGGCGGCTCAGAGCTGATCACATTGGAGTGCAGTGGCCACCGCACTCCCAGCTACCCGGCACTACTTTCAGTCCGTCATAACCGCACTCCCGGCCCCGTACGTCCCGACCTCGAGGAAGGACCGCCGCGAAGCGGCGTAGCGGCCCGGCCGCGAGTTAGCCGCCGTTGCGCATGCGCGAAGCGCGAGCAACGGCGGCTAACTCGCGGCCCCCCAGGGGCCGCGCTCGAGCGCGCCAGCGCGCCCAAAAAACAGCCAGGACCTACCAG
>NZ_JAIWNA010000001.1:632504-1085397 GCF_020216065.1 Nocardia rosealba | reverse complement strand
CCCCCCCCCCCCCCCCCCCCCCCCCCCCCCCCCCCCCCCCCCCCCCCCCCCCCCCCCCCCCCCCCCCCCCCCCCCCCCCCCCCCCCCCCCCCCCCCCCCAGGGCCCGCGCTCGAGCGCGCCAGCGCTCCAAAAACACAGCCAGTACCTACCTGTGCGCAAGACAAAAGGGCCGGGCACGTCGAAAACCGCACCCGACCTGTCAATTCGAACTCAGACCTCCGCCCAGGATTCGATGATCGTTCGGGCGATCGAGATGGAACCGGGGACGAGGAGGCGCGCGTTGGTGTCGCGGGTGGACCAGTCGCCGAGGTTCAAGGCGGCACGGACCTCGTCGCGGGTGAACCAGTGCGCTTCTTCGATCTCACCGTCGGAAAAGGCGAGTTCCTGCGCGGGATCGCCGACGGCGGCGAACCCGACCATCAGCGAACGCGGGAACGGCCATGGCTGGCTGCCCAGGTAGTGGATCTCGCGCAAATCGACACCGACTTCCTCGCGGACCTCGCGTTCCACGCACCGTTCCAGCGACTCACCCGCTTCGACGAAGCCGGCGAGCAGCGAGAACATCGCGGGCGGCCAGCTGTGCTGGCGGGCGAGCAGTACACGGTCGGCGCCGTCGTGGACCAGGACGATCACGGCGGGGTCGATGCGAGGGAACTCCTCGACGCCGGTGCCGGTCAACCGCGACCAGCCGCCGCGCGCGAGGGTGGTCGAGGTCCCGTCACCGCCGTGGAAACCGGCGTGGTCGTGCCAGTTCAGCAGGGCGTAGGCCGTGGAGAGCAGTTCGGCGGTGAAGTCGTCGACCGCGCCGAGCGTGCGCAGATCCTTCAGCGTGCCCTCGAGTTCCGGCTCCCGCACCGCCCACAGGTGCGCGCCCTCGGCGACTCCGAGGAACACCGCCCGGTCCTCGGGAAAATCACCGAACGCGGTGGCCGCGTCGAGGACGACGGTGCCGCCGTCCACCCGCACCCGCCCGCGCGGATCCACCCGCAGCACCCGGGCCTTACCCCACCCCTCGCGCAGCGCGGCGGGATCGACCCGCACGTGCTCGGCCCGATCGATGGTGGAACGCGACAGCAGCGGAACGTCTTTCAGCCGGAAGGACACATCGCCGAGCCTAGCCGGTGCCGCTATTTGCCGCCGTTGCGGATGTAGAGCAGCTTGTCGCCCGCGTCGAGCGCGTCGACCTCGGGCTCACCGACGCGGATCAGCTGACCGTCACGCACCACGCCCAGCACGATGTCGGACAGGTGACGCGGCGACCCGCCGACCTCGCTCGGCTCCACCTCACGCTCGGCCACGGCGAAACCCTCTTCGGGGGTGAGCAGATCCTCCATCATCTCCACGACCGTCGGGGTGGTCGTGGCGATCCCCAGCAACCGGCCCGCCGTCTCCGACGACACCACCACCGAGTCGGCGCCGGACTGGCGCACGAGGTGGGTGTTCTCGGCCTCACGGATGGCGACACAGATCTTTGCGGTCTTGTTCAGTTCGCGGGCGGTGAGGGTGACCAGCACCGCGGTGTCGTCGCGGTTGGTCGCCACGATCACCGACGACGCCCGCTGCACGCCGGTCAGGCGCAGCACATCGGACTTGGTCGCCGAACCGTGCACGGTGACAAGACCCGCACCGGCCGCCGCCTCCAGCGCGATGGGATCGGTATCGACGACGACGATGTCGGAAGCCTGCACACCGTCGCCGAGCATGGCATCGATCGCGGTGCGTCCCTTGGTGCCGTAACCGACGACAACGGTGTGATTGCGCACGGTGTGCCTCCATCGCTGAATCTTGAACGCCTGCCGGGACCGCTCGGTGAGCACGCTGAGAGTGGTGCCGACCAGCACGATCAGGAACAGGACACGCAGGGGTGTGATGACGATGATGTTCACCAGCCGCGCGGACGGGGTGATCGGGGCGATATCGCCGTACCCGGTGGTCGACAGCGACACCGTGGCGTAGTACATCGCATCGAGGAACGACAACTCGTCACCGGAGTTGTCGCGGTAGCCGTGGCGGCCCAGATACACCACGCCCGCGGCGGTGAACAGCAGCAGGATCGCGAAAAGGACGCGGCGGGTGAGCGAGGTCCAGGGACTGATCTGCTCGACCGGGATGCGCAACAAACCGACCAGCGCGTAGTCGGGACTGCTACTCAGCCCGAGCGGGCGGCGCTTGTCGAACATCGTCGCTCCTGTAATTTTGGCGGCTGGCGCCGCGGGTGTCGGCGCTAAGCGCCGCCTCTTCCCTCCCTACGGGCACTCCTTCGTCGCACCCTTCGGTCAGTCCAGAGGCGGCGACGCGCCGACACCGGCCGTCGTATTCGCTTCGCGAGGAAGACTAGCTGGCGCCGCGGGTTCGGCGCTGAACACCGCCTCCACCGGTCGTGGTTTTCCGCTTCGCGGGAAGAGTATCGGCTCAGTGGGGGGCTTGCTGTTCGGTGTCCTTGTTTTCCGGGGCGGCGTCGTGGATGAGGCGGGCCAGTTCGTCCGGGCCTGCCAGGTCGGTGGGGGCGATGGTGCGGCCGGAGCGCACGTAATGGAAAGCGGCGCCGACTCGTTGGAGGATCGCGTCCTCGGATTCGCCGGTGCGGGCGGCCATCAGGCGGGCCCAGGCCAGGCGGTACACGGCGAGCTGCATGGCGACGGCGGGTTCGTCGGCGGGGCCGGGTTCGGCGCCGGTCTTCCAGTCGACGACGATCCAGCGGCCGCCGGGTTCGGCGAAGACGGCGTCCATCCGGCCGCGGATAACTGTGCCCGCGATGCTGGTTTCGAACGGCACCTCCACGTCGATGGGGTTGCGGTGCGCCCAGGGTGAGCGACGGAAGGCGGCCTGCATGGTGGCGAGTTCCTGATCGGCGCGGCCTGCCGTGTCGGCGGCGCCGGGCAGTTCGTCGAGGCCGAGCAACTGGTCGGTGCTGTACCAGGACTGCACCCAGGCGTGAAAAGCGGTGCCGCGCCGGGCCATCGGATTCGGCGGGTAAGGCAGGGGGCGGCGCAGGCGGGCGGCCAGGCGGGTGGGGTCGGCGCGCAGTTCGACCAGTGCGGTGGCGGGGAGCTGACCGGGCAGTTCCACCTGCTGTTCGGCGAGTTCGGCGGCGGTGAACTCGGCGAGCAGGGCGTCGACGTCGTTGGCCCAGCCTTCGGGATCGTCGTCCTCGGGCGCGGATTCGGTCGGCGTGCTGCGTAACTGGTCGAGGGCTTCGCGGACGAGGGTGGCACCCTGTTCGATGGGGTCGCGGCGGTCGCCGAGGGGGTCGCGGGGCCACTGGGCGGTCGGCGGGTTGTCGGCGAAGGGGTTGGCGGCGTCGGCCGGTGGTTTGTCGTCCCAGCGGGCGACGGTCGCGACACCGTGGGCGGGGTTGTCGGGGTCGTCGTTGGCCTCTTTGAGTTCGAGCAGGAACTCCGACGGCCCCTTCTGCGAAGTGCCGGTTTCGGGCCAGTAGTAGGCCGAAACCAGCAGTACCCGTTCGGTTCTGGTGAGGGCGACGTAGAACAGGCGGCGCTCTTCGTCCAGGCGGCGGCTCTTGAGGGCGTCGCGGTGTTCGGCGATGGCCTGTTCGAGTTCGGCGCGGTCACCGACGCCACTCAGGTCGAGGACCGGGACGCCTTCGGCGGCGTCGGGCTGGGCGCGGTCGCCGCGCAGGGTGGTGGGGAGTTCGGTGAGGGCGCCGAGCCAGGTGCTCAGTGCGGTGGTCGAGGGGAACACCGAGGCGCTCACGTGCGGCACCGCGACCACCTCCCATTCGAGGCCCTTGGCCGCGTGCACCGTGAGCACCTGCACGCGGTCGCGGGCGACCTCCACTTCGCCCGGCTCCAAACCGTTTTCGACGGATTCGGCGGCGGTGAAGAAGGCGAGCAGGCCGCTGAGCGAGGCACGCGAATCGGCGGCGTAGCCCGCGACGACCTCGGCGAAAGCATCCAGGTGCTCGCGGCCCGCGCCACCGCCCGCGATGGCGCGGCGGGTCTGGGTTTCCACGCCGACACCGATCGTCCGCTCGACATCGGCGACGAGTTCGACCAGTGGTTGCCCACTGCGTTCGCGCAGGGCGGCCAATTCCTCGCCGAGTGCGATGATGCGCGCGTAACCCGCCTCCGAATAGTTCTCCGCCGGACCGGGGTCGGCGATGGCGTCGGCAAGTCCCGCCCGCTCGGTCGGTTCGGGGGCGACCTCGCGCAGGGCCGATGCCAGCCCGCTCGCGTCGGTGATCGCGGTGGAGGCATCGCCGGACAGGCTGCCGATCGACAGCATGCGCGCCCGCTTGGCCAGGGCAGCGAGGTCGGCGACACCGATGCGCCAGCGCGCGCCGGTGAGGATGCGCACCGCCGCGCTTCCGGTGCCCGGTTCGGCGATCAGCCGCAGGGTAGCGACGATGTCGGCCACCTCGGGGGTCGCCAAAAGACCACCGAGCCCGACGATTTCGACCGGAAGACCCTGTTCGCGCAAGGCTTCGGCCAGCGGTGCGGCATCGGCGTTGCGCCGGATCAGTACCGCCGATGTGGGCGGAGGTTCTCCCTCTTCCCGCGCCTGGATCCACTCGCGGGCGATCCGCTCGGCGATCCAGTCACGTTCCTGCGCAACCGTTTCCGTGAGCGCCAGTTCGACGGTGCCCGCATGCGCATCCGGCTTGGCACGCAGAGCATCCACAGTCGCACCCCCGGCCGCGCGCGCCCGCAACCGCAACGGGTCGGCCACGAGATTCGCCAGCGCCAGCGCTTCCGGCGGATTCCGCCAACTGGTGAGCAACGGCAGGATCGGCGCCGGAACACCCTCGCGCACAGGGAAATCCGTCGCGAAACGAGGTAGGTTCGCCGCCGAGGCACCACGCCACCCGTAGATCGATTGCATCGGATCACCGACCGCCGTCACCGCAAGCCCGCCGGAACCTGTTTCCCCACCCCTACTTCCGCACCCCGACCCGCCAGTACCGTCTTCACCCAGCAGGCCGGAGTCCGAGGAATCGGCGCCGCCGCCATCTGCACGAACGTAGCGCTCACCACCGCCGGCACCACCGCGCCGCCCACCGCCCCCGTCCCCATGGCGACCCTCACCATCGGCCTGACCGCGGTAACCCTCACCATCCGCCTCACCACGGCGACCCTCACCATCCGACTCTCCAGGGCGACCTTCGCCTGCGACGCCATCGCGGCGCTCACCACCCCCATCACCGTGGCGACTGGAGCCAGCTGCCCGGCGCCCGTCGGGGCCGATTTCACCGTGGGCTGGGTCGTCCGACCACAGCGTCGCATGGTCGGGCGTGGCCGATGCCCGCACACGTACCGGCTCGGTGCGCCGATTGTGTTCTACCGCTTTCGCATTGCCGAACAGGGCCGACAGGAGGACGCGTTGGGCGTGGCCGGTGTCCTGGTATTCGTCGAGCAGGACCAGTTTGAAGCGGGCACGCTCGGCGGCGGCTACCTCCGGGTGGTCGACGGCCAGGCGGGCAGCCAGGGACATCTGCGAGCCGAAGTCGAGAGCGCCTCGGCGCTCGAGTGCCTCGGCGAGCTGACGGACCAGCGGAAGCAACGCGACACGCTCGCGCTGGGCGTTGACCACATCCTGGAGCTTCTGGCTCGGGCCACCGCGCTGACGCGGTCCGGCGGGCAGGGTGTAGACGAGTTTTTCCAGCTCGGCGTGGGCTTCGGCGAGTTCCTCCGGCTCCACCAGGTGCTCGGCGAGCTGCCCGGACAGCGCGAGCACCGCCTCGGTGACCGAGACGGGGGTGCGGTCGGTATCGAGGTCGCCGTCCCAGGAGCGGACCACCTCGTGGGCGAGCTGCCACAGCTGCGTCTGGGTGAGCAGCGCGGCCGAGGGTTCCACCGGCAGCAGCAGACCGTGCGCGGTGAGCAGCCTGCCCGCGTACGAGTGGTAGGTGCTGATCTCCGGTTCGGCGCCCGCGATGACAGTGCGCAGCGCACCGCTGGGATCGATCTCGCGCACCAGCGGTGCGCCAGCCAAGCGGGCGAGCCGGGTACGGATGCGAGAGGTCAACTGCTGTGCGGCTTTTCGGGTGAAGGTGAGACCGAGCACCTCGTCGGGGGCGACGAGCTGATTGGCGACCATCCACACCACACGCGCGGCCATCGTCTCGGTCTTACCCGCACCCGCGCCCGCGACCACCAGCGTCGGACCGGGCGGGGCCGCGATGACAGCCGCCTGTTCGTCGGTCGGTGGCGGCAGGCCGAGCGCGTCGGCCAGCCGCTGCGGGGTGACGCGCACGCCGCTCACTCGTCGGTCACCTGCCGTCCGGTGTCACGCACGGGACAACTGCCGCCGACCGGGCAGTGCCTGCACCCGTCGTTGCGCACCGCGAGGTAGCCGGGGCCGCGGGTGGCCGCGGCGGCGTCGTGAATGGTGGTTCGCCACTGCTCGAGTCCCTCGGCGTCGAGGGGGTCCTGGGCGCGTTCGGTCGCCCCGGTCTTGTTGTGGGGTTTGGCGACGTAGACCAGGCGCGCACCGCCCGGCTCACCAGGTTCGGTGTCCTCCTCGTCGAGCGCGCCGTGGGCGGCGGCGACCTGGTAGGTGGCCAGCTGGGCGTGGTCGGCGACGGTCTTCGCGCTGATCGGGGTCTTGCCCGTCTTCACGTCGACGATCACGAAGCGGCCCTGCGCGTCGCGTTCGAGCCGGTCGACCCGGCCCCGGATACGCACGGGCCGTTCGCCTTCGGCGCGCGGCGGCAACACGCAGTCCACCGGCACCTCGACCCCGGCCTGGGTGAGTTCGCCACGGGTGGTGCGCACCCAGGCGAGGAAGGTCTCGAGCATGGCCTCGGTGCGGCGCAGTTCCTGGCGGGAGTGCCAGCCGGTGGCGGGGTCGATCGCCTTCCACGCCTGGTCGAGGGCGGCGCGCACCTGGTGTTCGGGCACGTTGCCCGCCAGTGCCTGCACCAGGGTGTGCACGAGGTTGCCCTTCACGGCGTGCGGGTTGTCGCCGTCGGTGCCGCCGTGACGTTCCAGCGCCCAGCGCAGCGGACAGGTGCGCAGCAGTTCGACGGTCGACGGGGACAGGCCGATGGGTGAATCGTCGTCGTCCCACAGTTCGCGTTCGCTGCTCAGCGCCGCGGTGCCGTACCAGTCGTCGGGGTCGGTACCCGGCACACCGGCATCGGCCAGGCGTGCCAGCTGCCGGGCCGCGCGGTCGCGGCGCTGCGGGTCGGCGCCGGGATCGCAGACCACACCGCGCAATTCGGCGACCAGCGCGTGCATCACCAGCGCGCGGCCGGGATCGGCGACGGGCAGGGCGCCCGGTTCGCCGGTGTCGTCGTCGCCGAGCAGCTCGGTGAGGAACCGAGACGGCACCAGATCCTGTTCTCCCGCAACGGATTCGACAGCTGTCACCAGCAGCGAGCGCCGAGCCCGGCTGCACGCGACGAGCAGCAGTCTGCGTTCTTCGGCGAGAATCGGGGCCGCCCGGTTCGTCTTCGCCGCCGGGTCGACACCGGCCACCAGGTCGACCAGGTCCTCGGTGTGCAGCAACGTGCCGCGCGCACGCGGGTTGGGCCAGATGCCTTCCTGCACGGCGGCGACCGCGACCACGTCCCATTCCCGGCCCGCTGCCGCGTGTGCGCTGAGCAGCGTGACGGCCTCTGTTTCGGCGGTCATCGGCCTGCCCTGCTGCGGAATCTGCTGGTGCAGCAGATATTCCACGAAACCCTCGATGCCCGCCTTGGGCAGCCGGTCCACGTAGGCCGCTGCGGCGTCGAACAATTCGACGGCGGCGTCGAGGTCGCGGTCGGCTTGCATACCGGCCGCGCCGCCGCGACGGGACTGCCGGAACCAGCGGCGCTCCAGTCGTGAACTGGTCCACAGGGTCCAGAGCACGTCCTCGAGGCCCTTGTCACGTACTTGGGCCTGCCTGGCCTTGTCGACGGCGCGCAGCACCCGGTGCAGCGGGGCCGCCTCCACCTCGGTGAGACCGTCGAGCAGACGGGGCTCGCCGATACCGACGATGAGGTCACGCAGCACCTCGGCCGAGGACTGATCGATCAGCGGCACCTCGGCCGGTTCCGGGCGCGGCGGCGCGGCGACGACATCCAGCGCGGGTGGCATGGTTTCGGCGTCGAGGACGTCGATGTCGTCGGGAAGTCGTTCGGCGACATCCCAATCCGGTTCGGGCTCCGGGCGCAGCGGGTCGTCGGGGTCCGGCGGCGGGGGCAGCCACTCGTCGTCGATCGGATCCGGTTCGGGCTCGGGCAGTTCCGGTGGTGGCGGCGGTTCGTCCCACAGCAGGAACTGATCCGCCGCCTCGGGCGGTGTACCCGCCAGGGCGCCGGTGCGTTCGAGGTCGAGCACGCTGCGGCGGATGCCACGGCGCAACCTGCGCAGGGCGATCTGATCGGCCCCACCGAGCGGCCCCGACAGCAGATCCATGGCGTCTTCGGGCGAGAACACCGAGTCGATGGCCCGTCGCGACCCCGGCCGCGACCGGTCACCGGCCAGCAGCACCCGCAGCGCCAGCACCATCCACGCCGCGCCACGCCTGCGCGCCAGCGGTTCGGCCACGGCGGGCCTGCGCACCGGCACTCCGGCGGCGAGCAGCGCCCGCCGCAACGGCGCCAGCGACAACGGCACCGATCGCACGATCACGGCCATGTCCGACCACGGCACACCATCGGTGAGATGCGCGCGTCGCAAATGGTCCGCGATCAGCGCGGCTTCCTTGGCGGGCGTCGACAACACCCGAACCCGCACGCTGGTCTCGTCGTCCGGCGGCGGTCCGTCTGCCGGCTCCCCGCCGAGCGATTCCACCTCGGCCTCTGGCTCGTTCAGGTCAGCGCGCGACTCCTGCCCCGGCAGCACCCGATGACGCGCACTGCCCGGCAGCCGGGCGGCGATGCGCGCGGTGGCCAGGCGGATCGGCGCACCGCTGCGATGGTTGTGGCGCAGGATGATTCGGCGTTGGGGGACCGTGTCGAGGTCGACGAGGAACCGCGAGTCGGCGCCACGGAAGGTGAACACGGCCTGGTCGGGGTCGCCGGTGACAACAGTGCTCGCGCTGCCGCTGCCGATCGCGCGCACCAGGGTCGCGGCTTGCGGATCCAGGTGCTGGGCGTCGTCGACGAGCAGGTACCGGATCCGATCACGTTCGGCCGCAAGGAGATTGCGGTCGCCCGCGAGCGCGTCGAGGGCGGCACCGACGAGTTCGGCGGCGTCGAGGGCGGGCGCGGTGGCTTCCGGCGCGGCCACACCGACCGACCAGCGCAGCATCGACGCCTCTTCGTAGCGTTGCAGGAACCGGCCTGCCGCCACCCACGCGTCGTTGTCGTGTTCGCGGCCGAGCTTCATCAGGTCCTCGGGGCCGATCCCGCGTTCGGTGGCGCGCAACATCAGGTCACGCAGTTGTTCGGCGAACCCGCCGAGGGCGAGCGCGGGTTGTAGGCGCGGTGGCCACAGTCCGCGCGCGCCCTGCTCGATGTCCTCGAGGTCGCCGCGCAGCATCTCGCGCAGGACCGCGTCTTGTTCGGCACCGGTGAGCAGACGTGGCGGCGGGTTGCCGTGCCGTTCGGCGTGGCGGCGCAGCACCGAGAAGGCGTAGGAGTGCAGCGTGCGCACCATGGGTTCGCGGCTGGCACCGGGGATGCCGGTGTGCGGGCCGAGCCGGTGGGTGATGGCGTCGCGCAGGGCCGCGGCGGCGTGTTTGGTGTGGGTGAGGACAAGGACCGAAGACGGGTCGGCACCGTCGGTGATGCGGGCCGCGACCAGGTCGACCAGCAGCGAGGTCTTGCCCGTGCCGGGGCCGCCGAGCACCTGCCAGGGCAGCCAACCGGGGCGCGGCGGGGCGGGTTGGGCTTGTTCGGCGAACAGCGCGCGAACAGGCGCGCCCCAGGCTCGCGGCCGGGGCGCTCGCGTCGTCCGGCGCACGAGTCGCACCGAGCTATCCGATCGCACCACATCGGCTATTGCAACAGACCCCACCGACACGCCCGCCCACCCCCATCGGGGGACACGCTGCGCGACAGCGCGCGACCGGCCACAATGACTGTCGTGTCGTCGCTTCATGTGCAACGTTTCGGCCCTGCCGACGGTCCCGTCGTCCTCGCCCTGCACGGCCTCACCGGCCATGGCAACCGATGGGAAACCCTCGCCACCCGGCATCTGCCGCAGGCCCGGGTGATCGCGCCCGACCTGCGCGGACACGGTCGTTCCACCTCGCTGCCGCCGTGGGATATCGATACTCTCGCCGCCGATGTGGCCGCACTCGTGCGGGCGGAGACCGACGGCCCGGTCGTCGTGGTCGGGCATTCGTTCGGTGGCGCGGTCGGCATCTATCTGGCGCGCGCCCATCGCGAGCTCGTGCGCTCGCTGGTGCTGCTGGATCCGGCCATCGGGATCGACCCGAAGCTGATGGAACAGGTGGCCGCCGCCGACCTGGCCTCACCCGATTACACCGATGTCGACGAGGCCCGCTCGGACAAACAGGTGAGCGCGTGGGGCCCCGACGAGGTCGACCCGGCCGAACTCGAGCGCGAGCTCGCCGAGCACCTGGTGCCCGCCGAGGGCGGCCGGGTGCGGTGGCGCACCTTCCAGCCGGCGATCACCTCGTACTGGGGACAGCTGGCCCGCCCGTTCGTGCTGCCGCCCGCCGACGTGCCGACGGTGCTGGTCCAGGCCGCGAAGGTGCAGCCGCCGTATGTCACGCCCGAATTCCGCGGTGCGCTGGCCGCCGAGCTCACCGATTTCACCGCTCACGACTGGGACTGCGACCACATGGTCCCGCAGGCCCGTCCCGCCGAGACGGCCGCGCTCATCGCATCGGTGCTGTAGACCGTGCCCGCGACGACCGACGACCAGGTGGAACGGGTGCGCGCCCTCGTCGCCGCCATCCCACCCGGCCGCGTCGCCACCTACGGTGACCTCGCCGCCGCCGTAGGCCTGTCCTCGCCGCGCACGGTCGGCTGGATCATGCGCACCGACTCCTCCGATCTCCCCTGGCACCGCGTCGTCCCCGCCTCCGGCCGCCCCTCCCCCCACCTCGCCACCCGCCAGCTCAGCCTCCTCGCCGAGGAAGGAGTCCCCATCACCGACGGCCGCATCGACCTGCGCACCGCCCGCCTCTGACGATCGGGTCGGAACCGGCGGGGCGGCGCGATTAGCATGGCCGACATGTCGACTACTTCGCTGGTCTCATGACCGATGCCGATGCGATCGTGCTGGCGGGCGGGCGGGCCAGCCGGATGGGTGGGGTCGACAAGCCCGGGATCGTGATCGGTGGGCGGTCGATGCTCGAGGCAGCGCTCGGGGCGGTGCGCGATTGCGGTGAGGTAGTTGTGGTGGGTCCGCCGCGACCCGAGCTCGACGCGCGGATCAAGCAGGTGCGTGAGGTCCCGCCGGGGTCGGGGCCGGTGGCCGCCATCGGCACCGGGCTGGCCGCGCTGGGGCCGGAGTCGGCGCCGTGGATCGTTGTGCTCGCCGCCGACATGCCGTTCCTGACGCACGACACCGTGCGTGGATTATTGCTTCGCGCAGCCGAGTCCACCGCCGAAGCGGTGTTCGCCATCGATGCGTCGGGCCGCCCGCAGTACCTGGTCGGCGTGTGGCGGCGCACCGCGCTCACGGCGGCGCTGGCAGGTCTGGACGCCCTGGTGAACCAGCCGATGAAGGCGATCATCCCCACCGAGACCGCACTGGTCGAACTGCCGGGCACCACCGACTGCGACACCGAGGAGGAGGTGCGCCGGGCCCGCGAGTCCGTCGACAACGACGCCCGCCTCGACCTCACCGAAGCCAGGAATCGGATCGCCGGCACACTCACCCCGTTGATCGCCTACGACGCCGCTTTCGCCGACGTACCCGGCGCCGCCCTGGCCGAACCGGTGCTCGCGGCGGGCGCGCTGCCGCGCTTCGACGTCTCGGCCATGGACGGCTACGCCGTATGCGGTGACGGCCCGTGGCGGCTGCGCCGCGATATCGGATTCGCCGGTGGCGCAAGGCCACTCGGGCTGTTGCCCGGCGAGGCGGTGCGGATCGCGACCGGTGCGCACGTGCCCGACGGAACCACCTCCGTGCTGCGTGACGAGTTCGCCGTGGTCACCGGCGACGATCTGGCACGGCGGCCCGACACACCGATCCGGGGCGATGTGCGGCGCAGCGGCGAGGACCTGCGGGTCGGTGATCGGGTCGCCCCGGCGGGCACCCGGGTGACCGCGGCGCTGCGCTCGGCCGCCGCCTCGGTGGAGGTGACAACGGGTTCGGTCCGTGGGCCCGTCCGAGCTCGAATAGTCATGACAGGGGACGAGATCCGCAGCACCGGCCCGCTGCAGGCCGGGCAGACCCGCGACTCGATCGGCCCCGTCCTGCCGGACCTGCTCACCGGCTGCGGTGTACGCGTGGTCGACCGGGTGCACCTGCGCGACACCGCGCACAGTTTCGACGACATGCTCACCGCCACAACCGGTCTCGATCTGCTGGTCGTGGTCGGCGCCACCGGTGGCGGCGCCGCCGACCAGTTGCGTACCGCGCTGGCGCGCACCGGTGCCCGCATCGTCGTCCCGAGACTCGCACTGCGCCCCGGTGGTTCGACCGTCGTAGCCGAATTGTCCGACGGCCCAACGGTTCTCGGCCTGCCCGGTAACCCCTTCGCCGCCATCGCCGTACTACTCGCCCTCACCCCGGCGATCGTCGCGGCCCGCACCGCGGCGGCGCCGCCACGCACCGTTCTCGGCCCGCTGCACAATGCCGCCGAAATCGCCGCCCCCGTCACCCGCATCACGCCCGCGCGCTACGCCCCCGAAGGCGGCTGGATCGGTGACCCGAACATCCGCACCGCCCACCTGGGCGGACTCGTCGACCGCGACGGACTGGTCATCGTGGGACCATCCGCCGAAGACGGCGACCTCGTGGAATTCCTCCCGCTCCCGAGTTGAAACAATGTCGCCCGAATTACCGTCGGTGACTGCCGAAAATACCGGGACACGCCGAATATCCGCTGGTAGGAATGCTATTTATCGTTCAACTCTACCGCCGCGACCACTCGATGCCTATCGTTGAGCAAGTCAGGCGTACCCCGCCTCGAAAAAGGCGGAATTACGCCGGACATCCGAATTAGGCGAAGTATTCATCCCTCGGAAAGGACCGTGTGGAGATGGCTGAGAAGTCGAAGAAAACGCCGAAAAAGATGCCCAAGCAGATGCCCCGCCAGCAGCAGGAGCAGCGGCAGGAGCAGGACTCGCAGCGGATGACGCGAGCAGGCCAGGATGATCGGCGCGAGCCGCGCCGCCCCGGCAACTGATCCACGCGTGTCGACGAGCCGCCGGTACCGGTACCGGCGGCTCGTCCGCGTTCAGGCCCCGATCGGCAGGGCCGCGTCACGTCCCCTGCGAGCCGTCGACGGATCGGGAGCGGGGACCGCGTCGAGCAGGCGGCGGGTGTATTCCTGCGCTGGTGCCGCGAACACCGCGCGTGCCGCACCGGTTTCCACGATCCGGCCCTGTCGCAGCACCAGGACGCGGTCGGCGACCTGATGCACCACGGCCAGGTCGTGACTGATGAACAGGCTCGCGAATCCGTATTCGGCGCGCAGATCGGCGAACAGGTCGAGCACCTGCGCCTGCACCGAGACGTCGAGCGCACTGGTCGGTTCGTCGGCCACCAGCAGCCGAGGCGCCAGTGCCAGTGCCCGCGCCAATGCCACGCGCTGACGCTGCCCACCGGACAACTCCGCGGGCCTGCGCTGGGCGTAGTCCCTCGGCAACCGGACCGACTCGAGCAGATCGCCCACTTTCGAGTACAGCAGCGCCCCCGAGGCGACTCGATGCACCTGGAGCGGTTCACCGATCGCGTCGGCGATGCTGCGTCGCGGGTCGAGCGAGGCGCTCACATCCTGATGCACCAGCGCCACATGGCGGCGCAACCCGCGCAGTTCCCGACGCGGCAACCCGGCTAGGGAGACACCCTGCAACTGCACCGTTCCCGAGGTCGCGGGCACCAGGCCGAGCGCGGTCCGGCCCAGCGTGCTCTTGCCCGAACCGGACTCCCCGACGATGCCGAGTACCTCGCGCGGACTCAGCGTCAACGAGATGTCGTGCAGCGCGGGGAATGCGGCACCACCGTGCCGACCGGGATAGACCACGGACAACTCGTCGATCCGCACCACCTCGCGGTACTCCGGTCCCGGTACGCCCCCGCCCTTCTCGGCGACGACCGCCGGTTTCCGTGCCACCACCCTCCGCAGCGCCCGCTCGAGACCCCGAGTCGCGCGACC
Source organism: Nocardia rosealba (assembly GCF_020216065.1). Taxonomy (GTDB): domain Bacteria; phylum Actinomycetota; class Actinomycetes; order Mycobacteriales; family Mycobacteriaceae; genus Nocardia; species Nocardia rosealba. Next base: position 1,071,203 of record NZ_JAIWNA010000001.1, on the reverse strand, counting down.
CGCCGCACCATCGGAATCGAGGCCGGCTTCCCTGGCCACACCATCGGACTCCGCAGGATGGGCTGGAGCGGTACCGTCCTCAGTGCCCACCAGGTCGGCCGCCTCTGCACCTGCATCGAACCGCACCGGGTCGGGCCTTTCGGTGCTCGAAGCGTTCGGGACGACGTCGGCCTCGTTCGCACCGCGAGTCGGGATCACCGTCTCGACTGGCTGGACCTCGGGCACGCCGTCGGGGTCGCCGACCTCGGGCGCCACCGCTGCCCGACCGCGCGCCGAACGTGCCGGCAAGCGCGGGACCGACGTGAGCAGCGTGCGGGTGTACTCGGCCTGCGGTGCGGCGAACAGGTCGAAGACCGGCTGCTGTTCGACCACCTGTCCGGCCCGCAGCACCACCACCCGATCGGCGATCTCGGCGACCACGCCGAGGTTGTGGGTGATGAACAGCACCGAGGTGCCACGATCGCGGCGCAGCGTGTGCAGCAGGTCGAGGATTTCGGCCTGTACGGTGACGTCGAGCGCGGTCGTCGGTTCGTCGGCGATGAGCAGGTCGGGTTCGCCCGACAGCGCGAGCGCGATCACCACCCGCTGCTTCTGCCCGCCGGAGAGCTGATGCGGGTACCAGTCGAGGCGTTCGGCGGGTTCGGGGATGTCGACGGCGGTGAGCAGTTCGATCGCGCGGGCACGGGCCGCGTCCTTGTCGGTGACGCCGTGCGCGCGCAGGGCCCGCACGAGCTGGGTGCCGATCTTCTGCACCGGGTTGAGCGCGGTCTGGGGCTCCTGGAACACCATGGCGGCACGGGTGCCGCGTAATCCACGCAGCGTCGCCTCGTCGGCTCCGACGATCTCGGTCGAGGCGAGGGTGACCGACCCTCGCGCCCGCGCGGTCACCGGCAGCAGTCCGAGCGCCGCCCGCGCGGTGAGCGACTTCCCCGACCCGGATTCGCCGACCAGTGCGACGACCTCCCCGCGCCGCACCTGGAAGCTCACCCCGTGCACCACGGTCTTGTCCCCGAAGGCGACGATCAGATCGGTGATGTCGAGCACGACACCGCCGGACCCGTCGGCGCGCGTGGCCGTCTCGGCACTCATCCCGATCTCCTCGCGTTGCCCAGTGATTGGGCGATCAACAGAAACCCGAGCGTCAGCCCGGCGACGACGACCAGCGGCCCGACCGCCATCCACGGATTGGCGTCGAGGTTGCCGATGGATTCGCCGATCAGCGAGCCGAGCGAGGGATTCGGGGGCTGGACCCCGATCCCGATGAAGCTCATCGCGCCCTCGAGGAACACCGCGACCGACAGCGACAGCGCGAACTGCACGACAAGCGGTTCGATCGCGTTGGGCAGCACGTGTTTGCGTAGCGTCCACCAGGTGTCCGCGCCGATCACCTCGGAGGCCTCGACGAAGGGTTGTTCGCGCACCGCGAGCACGGCGGTGCGGATCTGCCTGCCGAAGATCGGGATCTCGGCGGCCACGATGACGATCACCACCGCGTGCCAGCCCGGCCCGGTGATCGCGGCGAGGGCGATCGCGAAGATCAGCGACGGGAAGGCGAGCACCAGGTCGAACAGGCGCTGCACGGTGACATCGGCGAAGGGGTGCACGGTGGCGGCGAGCCCGATCAGCGAACCGATCACCGCGGCGAGCGGCACCGCGAGAGCCACGATGAGCAGGTCGATGCGGATTCCGGCCAGCACGCGCGCGGCCACGTCCCGGTTGAGGTGGTCGGTGCCGAGCCAGTGCTGCGCGCTCGGACCGAGCAAGTTGGCGGACGGTATCTGCGTGAGCGGGTCGAAGGGGTTCAGTACCCCGGCGAACACACCGGCGAGCGCGATCACGGTGATCAGGAGAACACCGGCCAGCCCCTGACCACTGCGCAACGCGGCCGCTCGCCGGGTGGTGACGCGGGTTTCAGCGGTTGCGACGGTCATGATCGTCCCCCGATCCGGACTCGGGGGTCCAGCCACGCATGGGCGAGATCGGTGAGCAACTGAATCACCACGAACACCGCGACGGCGAGCAGCAACAGCACCTGCACCACCGGGTAGTCGCGGCGGCTGATGCCCTGCTCGATGAGCTGACCGATCCCCGGCCACACGAACGCCGCCTCCACCAGTACGGCGCCGCCGAGCAGCTGACCTGTCTGCAGGCCGAGCACGGTGAGCAAGGTCGGCAGTGCGTTGCGCAGCGCTCCGCGCGTGACGATCTCGCGGTGGTCGACACCGAGCGAATGTGCCGTGAGCACATAGGGTTTGGTGAGTTCGGTCCGCAGGGACTCGGTGAGGAACCTGGTCAGCGCGGCCGCCACCGGCAGTGCGAGGCAGATCGCGGGCAGCAGCAGATACTGCACCGCGATATCCGGCCGGGCGATGAACCCGTCCGGCGGCACCCCACCCGAGGGCAGGATCGGGATCGCGACGGCGAACAGCAGCACGAGCAGCGGCCCGACCACGAACGTCGGCAGCGCGACGGCGATCGTATTCGCCGCCGCGACCACGGTATTCAGCCAGCGACTCGGCCACAGCACCGAGGCCAGCGATACCGCCACGCTCACCACCACGGCGAGCACCAGCGCGGTCACCGTGAGCACGAGGGTGTTGGTGAGCCCACGACCGACCAGATCGCTGATCTGCCCACCGATGAGGTAGGACCGGCCGAGGTCGAGGGTGACCAGGTCACCAAGCCAGCTCAGGTATTGCACGGGAATCGACTGGTCGAGGCCGAGCTGGTGCCGGATGGCCGCGACGGATTCGGGTGTCGCGTCGTTGCCCGCCAGGATGGTGGCCGGATCGCCCGGCACCAGGCGCAGCAGCAGGAAGATCAGCACCGACGCGCCGAACAGGACGAGCAGCGCCGAGGGTAGGCGGTGCAGCAGGTAGCGCGTCATGACAGGAACGTGTCGGTGAGTACGGGTTCGCGGCGCTTGGTCCAGGCGAATCCGTGCACCGTGTTGCTGGTGGAGTACTGCTGGAAACGCACACCGATTTCGATCAGGAACAGCCCTTCGAGCAGCTGATCCGTCACGGCGCGGTAGGCGCGCACCGCGTCGGGCCCTGTGCCCTGCGGCAGTTGCCATGCGGCATCGGCGGCCGCGGTGTAGGCGGGCGACTCGTAGCGAGAGGCGTTGCGGCGGGCGTTGAACGGGTACGCACTCACGGTGAGGGTCGACGGCACGAACTGTGCCCACGAGTGGTCGGTCACCCACAGCCCGCGGAATTGCTGGCCGGTCAGTTGTTTCACGAAAGCTGCGTTGTCTATCGGGTCGAGATCCACCTCGATGCCCACCTCGGCCAGGTTGGCCTGCACGATCTGGGCGGTCGCCTCGAACCCGGGCGCGAAAGTCAACGGCAGGCGCGGTGGCTTGGTCACCTGGGCCAGCAGCGCCTTGGCCTTGCCGACATCTCTGCCGTACCTGGTGTTGAGCGACTCGTCGAACGCAGGAGAATTCTTCGGCCACGGCACATTCAGTGGATAGCCCGCGCCGCGAAAGACCTCGTCGACGATCCGTTCGCGGTCCAGCGCGTACGCGATGGCTTGCCGCACCCGCACATCCGCCAGCGCGGGCTCGGAGACATTGACCCCCACATAGGTCTGCAGTTCGGCGCCCTCGAGATTGTGCACGGTGAAACCGCCACTGTTGGAAAGGTTTTCGGCGTCGCGGAAGCTGAGTTCGCGCGCGGCGGCGACCTGACCGGTCTTGAGTGCGTTCAGCAGAGCCTGCGGATCGGGGACGATCGAGACCTCCACCCGGTCGAGGTAGGGACGATCCGGGAGCCAGTACCCGGTGTTCTTCGCGAAGATCAGCTGCGAATTCGGAATTCGCTGCACGAAGGTGAACGGCCCGGTGCCGATATAGGTTTCACCGGTGCCGAGTTTGTCGGCGGTTTCGCTGTCGAGAATGGGCACCGTATCGAGCAGATCGAAGATATTGCTCACCGGATGGGCGAAACGCAGGACGATCCGGGTGGGCGAGACGATATCGAATTCGGTCACCGCGGCGGCGGTGGACCGCAACTGCGCCGACCATTTCGGGTCGGCGTAGGTGCGGATCGAGAACTCCACATCCTTGGGGGTGAATACGCGCCCGCTGTGGAATTTCACGTCGTCGCGCAGATCCAGACTCACCGATCGGCCGTCGGCGGCGAGCTGCCAGGCCTTGGCCAGCAGCGGCTGTGGTTCGAGTGAATCGTTCGGGTAGCGGATCAGCGATTCGTAGACCAGGCCGACGAGCACCGGGGTGGCGGCGGTATTGGTGAGCAGGTTGGCGGGCACCAGGTCCTCACGGATGCCGACCTTCAAGGTGCCACCGCGCACCGGCGTCGCGTCGTCGCCGCCTGCCTTCTGCTCCGAGACCGCGGAGGTGCACGCCGCGAGGGCCGCCCCACCGAAGATGGCCGCGGCAGCGATACCGCTGGTGCGCAGGAAATTTCGGCGATGGATACCGCCACGCGATGCATTGTTCGTTGACACGACAGCGACGCTAACAATGTGCGCGACACCGGTCACCGATTCCGCGCAGGCTGCATCTAACCCTGGTGACCAGCCATTTCGTCCAGTTCACTGCGGGAATGCCAGTTCCACCCCACGCACGCGGTTACGAATCTTTCGCAGGCTCGATCGGACGTACCTCCGCCGATTCCACGCCGGATTGGACCTCGCCTGCCACGGCGCCCGCCGGTGCGCCGAATATCGTCGTCGTCCTCGTGGACGATATGGGTTACAGCGATATCGGTCCGTACGGTTCCGAGATCGCCACGCCCACACTGGATCGGCTCGCCGCGACGGGTGTGCGACTGTCGAATTACCACACCACCCCGCTGTGCTCCCCGTCGCGCGCGGCGTTGCTCACCGGTATCAATCCACACCGCGCGGGCTTCGGATTCGTCGCCAACGCCGATCCCGGGTATCCCGGGCTGCGCCTGGAACTGGCCGACGACGTGCTCACCCTGCCAGAGATATTGCGGGACAACGGTTATGCCACCTACGCGGTGGGCAAATGGCATCTGGTGCGTGATGCCACGATGAATCCGGCGGCGCACCGGAATTCATGGCCGACGCAGCGCGGATTCGACCGGTACTACGGATCGCTGGAAGGCCTCAATTCCTTCTACTACCCGAACCAACTGGTTTCCGACAGTTCCGTCGTCGACGTCGAGGAGTATCCGCCCGGCTACTACCTCACCGACGACCTCACCGACAAGGCACTGTCCTACATCAAGGACCTGCGCGCGCACGACGCGACGAAACCGTTCTTCCTGTATTTCGCGCACGTCGCCATGCACGGACCGTTGCAGGCGAAGGCGCAGGACCAGGCCAAGTACCGCGGACGGTACGACGAGGGCTGGGACGAATTGCGCCGGAAACGCTTCGCCGAGCAGCTGGCACAGGGCCTCTTCCCGCCGGGCACCCAGCAGAAGCCACGCAATACCGAGCCGGGATACGAAGCAGCGGAATGGGATTCGCTGACGGCTGCCGAGCAGCGGCGGTACGCCCGGTACATGGAGGTGTACGCGGGCATGGTCGACAGCATCGACCAGAGTCTGGGCCGCATCGTCGACCTGCTCGAGGAACTGGGCGAGCTCGACAACACGGTCATCGTGTTCACCTCCGACAACGGCGGCACCGCCGAGGGCGGGCCGGAGGGCACCCGCTCCTATTTCGCCGAGTTCGCCCACATCGACGACCCCGACTGGGTGGGCGACGTGCCCCACGACGAGGAACTGATCGGTACCGCCAAGCTCGGGGTGCACTACCCGCGTGGCTGGGGGCAGGCGTCGAACACGCCGTTCCGCTTCTACAAGGGGCAGACCTTCGCCGGCGGGGTCCGGGTGCCGCTGATCGTGTCGTGGCCGAAAGGCTTGCCGCGCAAGGACAACGACACCGGTATCCGGCACGAGTACGCCTATGTCACCGACCTGGCGCCGACCCTGCTGGAATTCGCCGGGCTGGACCGGCCGTCGGTCCGTCACGGCCTACCGGCCAAGGACTTCGACGGCGTATCCGCCGCCGCCCTGCTCCGTGACGCCTCCGCACCGACCCTGCACACCGAGCAGTATTCGGAGATGACCGGTCATCGCGGCTTCTATCGTGACGGATGGAAACTGCTCTCGCTCCACGAAGCGGGCGCCGACCTCGACGCACCCGACTGGCAGCTCTTCGATGTGCGCGCCGACCCCACCGAGCTGCACGACCTTTCCGCACAGTATCCGGACAAGGCCGCCGAACTCGCCGCCGCCTGGGACGAATCAGCTTGGGCCAATACGGTTTTCCCGCTCCTCACCCGCGCCGACCTGTTCCGCAGGCGCCCGGAGGAGGCCCGCCTGGCCGACCCGGTACGCCTGCTCCCCGGCACCCCGACCCTCGAGCGCTACCGGTCACAACGGCTGATCGCCTACCGCGACTTCACCATCACCGCCGAACTGGGCGCAGCCACCTCCCCCTCGCGAACCGGTGACCGATCCGTGCCCACCGGTTACCGGGGCGGCGACGAAGGCGTACTCGTCGCCCACGGTGACCCGCTCGGCGGCTACCTGCTCTACATCGAGCACGGCGAGGTGGTGCTCGGCGTGAACAGTTACGGCCGCTACGCGTCGGTGGGCACACCACTGCCCGTCGGCACCCGCACTGTCACCGTCCGCGCCGCCGTGCGTCCCCACCTGCGCTGGGACTTCGTCGTCGAAGCCGACGGCACCCCACTCGCCGAACTCACCGACCAGGTCCAGCTCGTCGGCATGGCACCGTGGACCGGCATCTCCGTCGGCATCGACGCCCGCGGCCCGGTGTCCTGGGACCTACGCGAACGCCGCGGCCCCTTCCGCTACACCGGCCCCCTCCGCGCGATCACCTACACACCCGGCCCGATCCAGGTTCCGCAGGCCACCATCGATGCGGTCGAACGCGAGGCCGAGTTCGTTGCCGAGTAGCGCCCCGGGCATGCGCTCCGCCGAGCTGGTCACGCGTCTGTCCAGGTCGGGATCGGGTCCCGGCGGGTCGGCCTGGTCGGATATCGTCTACCGGCGGAAAGACAGTCTCGCAGTGAGGACACCCCGATGGACGACAGTTCCCTGACCTGGGACGACGGTGCGCTCGTCACCATCGACCAGCGCGGGCTGCCGCACGAGGTGCGTGAGCTGCGGTTGACGACCGTCGATCAGGTGATCGACGCCATCACTACACTCGCCATCCGTGGTGCGCCCGCTATCGGGATCGCGGGGGCGTTCGGGGTGGTCATCGCAACCCGCGCTCACACGAAGGTCGTCGACGCCGCCACCCAGGCCGTCGCCGAACATTCCGAAACCGCGACGCGGACGGACGCTGTGCATTCCGCAGCAGGCACGCTGGCAGATGAGCCTTCCGACGTCGCGATACGGGCGGACGACGAACATGGCTGCGGCGCCGCTGAGCAGGTGGGAAAGCGCAGCGCGGCCGTCTCGCGCGAAGCGGTGCGGGCCGGCCTTTCGGGCGGCGGAGCGGTCGACGTGGCGGCGGTGGAAGCCGAGGCGGATCGGATCGCGGCGGCTCGGCCTACCGCCGTCAACCTGGCGTGGGCGGTCGAGCGGGTGCGGGCGCGGATCGCCGAGGGTGCCGACGCCGTGCTGGCCGAAACCCTCGACATGCTCGCCGAGGACGGCCGGGTCAACCTGGCCGCCGCCACCCACGCCGCCGACCTGGTGCAACAGCTCTGTGGTGACCGGCCGCTGCGCTTGCTCACGCACTGCAACACCGGCCGCCTGGCCACCAGCGCCGTCGGTACGGCCATCGGCGCGCTGAGGGTGCTGCACGAACGGGGTGTGGTCACCGATGTGATCGTGGACGAGACCCGGCCGCTGCTGCAGGGTGCGCGGCTCACCGCGTGGGAACTGGCCGAGGCGGGCATTCCGCACCGGCTCACCATCGATTCCGCCGCCGCGTGGGCGATGGCGACGGGGCAGGTGGACGCCGTGCTCGTTGGCGCCGACCGGATCACGGCCAACGGCGATGTCGCGAACAAGATCGGCACCTTCGGCCTGGCGCTGGCCGCGCGACACCACGGCATTCCGTTCATCGTCGTGGCCCCGGAATCCACCCGCGACACCACGATGGCGACCGGGGCGCAGATCGTCGTCGAACAGCGGGCAGCCGCGGAGGTCACCGGGTTCGGTGGGGTCGATGCCGCACCGGTCGGCACCGCCGTCTTCAACCCGGCATTCGATGTGACACCGGCCGACCTGGTCACCGCGGTGGTCACCGAGAACGGGGCGATCTATCGCAACGCGGACACCTTCGACGCGAACGGCCGCGTCGCGAGCTCGACGGCCGCCGCGACACCGCAGGCAGGCGGTCCGGCAATTCGCACGCCCGTCGCGATGCCGCATGCGGGCAGTCCGGCGATTCCCGCGGCCGCCGCGATCGACGTAGCCGGTCGGGCCCCTTCTGTGCCCGCGGTCGATGCAGGTGTGGAAGGCCGCGCGCTCGCCGCCGTCGCTCGTCAGCTCTACGAGCGCGGCTGGATGCCCGGTACGGCAGGCAACATCTCGGTGCGATCCGGGAGCGACGATGCGCTGATCACCGCCAGCGGTTTGTCGAAGGGCGAGCTGACCGAGCACGATGCGGTGCGCGTGCGCGTCGCCGACACCACCGCGTACCCGGGTCAGGACCGAAAACCCTCCGCCGAGACCAGCATTCACACCGCCGTCTACCGCACGCGCGATGCCGGTGCCGTCGTGCACGTGCACTCACCGTTCGCCACGGCACTGGCGACCACCGCCCAGCCGGGTGACACCGTGCGGGTCAGCGGCTACGAACTCATCAAGGGTTTCGGGCTCGACGATCCGTCGACCGTGGACGTTCCGGTGTTCGCGAACTGGCCCGAGGTCGCGCGCATCGGCGCCGACATCGAGTACTACCTGCGCGAAAATCCCGGTGCCGCACCGATTCTGTTCATCACCGGGCACGGCATCACCGCCTGGGGTGACACTCTTGCCCAGGCGCGTGATCGCGCCGAATGTCTGGAAGCACTGTGCGAGTTGATCGCCCGCACCGGACGTACCGACGCCACTCCTTTCGAGATCGGACCGAGATGACCCTGCTACAAGTGATGGCGGCCGACAATGCCGCCGATGTCCGGGTGCGTACCACCGACACCGCCGAGATCGGTGCCGAGCTGTCGAAGCACGGCATCGCCTTCTCCCGCTGGGAGGTGTTCCCCGACGCCGCGACCACCGACTCCGACACACTGCTCGCCCATTACGCGCCGCGGATCGCCGAACTGAACGCCTCGGGTCGCTACGAGCACATCGATATCGCCCGCATCCACCCCGACGACGACAACCCCGACTGGCCCGCCACGGCGGCCGGTGCGCGCACCAAGTTCCTCGACGAGCACCGGCACGCCGAGGACGAGGTGCGTTTCTTCGTCGCCGGTCGCGGCTGCTTCTACCTGCACATCGACGACGCGGTGCTGGCAACGGTGTGCGAGGCGGGCGATCTGCTGTCGGTGCCCGCGGGCACCCTGCACTGGTTCGATATGGGCCCCCGCCCCGATTTCGTCGCCATCCGCTTCTTCGAGGAGGCCGACGGCTGGGTCGGCGATTTCACCGGCGACAAGATCAGCGCCGGCTTCCCCACCCTGGACGAGCTGCTCGCGTGATCCGCGCGATCGTCCTCGATATCGAGGGCACCACCAGCCCTACCGATTCGGTGCGCACCGACCTGTACGGCTACACCGAGCAGCATCTGCCCACCTGGCTGGCCGAGAACGCCACCGGCGCAGCCGGATCCGTGATCGCCGCGACCCGCGAACTGTCCGGCGAGCCGACCGCCGATACCGCACGGATCGCCGAAATCCTCACCGGCTGGCTGCATTCCGATGTGAAGGCCGAGCCGCTGAAAGCCGCCCAGGGCGCCATCTGCGCCGAGGGTTTCCGCGCGGGCGATCTGCACGGCCGCTTCTTCGACGACGTCGTCCCCGCCCTGCGCGCCTGGCACGCAGCGGGGCACACCCTCTACATCTACTCCTCGGGTTCGGAACGCAACCAACGAGACTGGTTCACCTACGCCGAACAGGGCGACCTGTCATCCCTGGTCACCGACCATTTCGACCTGGTGAACGCCGGCCCCAAACGCGAACCCACCTCCTACGAAACCATCACCGCTCGCATCGCGGTCGCGCCGCGCGAAACCCTGTTCCTGTCCGATCACCCGGACGAACTCGATGCGGCCGTCACCGCCGGTTGGCACGTCGTCGGCATCCACCGCCCAGGCGAGCCGAATCCCCCACGCCCACCGCACAAGTGGGTCGGATCGTTCGCGGAGATCGACCCTGCCGCGCCGACCGAACAGTAGGCCGCGGCGAGCACAAGAAAAGACGCGCCGAGGTCCTGGTGTGGACCTCGGCGCGCCGAATCACTTGGTGACAGTGACCTTTTCGCGTTCGCTTTCCGGTTCGTAGGTCTCCCAGAAGGTGGCGTTGCGGATACCTAGTGCCTTCGGGTCGAAGACCGGGTCCTTGCCTGCCTTCTGCTGCTTCTCGAAATCACGCAGCGCCTTGTAGGCGGGCTGCTGGAGAATGATGATGCCGATGATGTTGAGCCAGGCCATCAGGCCGACGCCGATGTCGCCGAGGGTCCAGGCGTCGGTGGCGGTGGACAGTGCGCCCGCGCCGACCGAGACCAGGATGAGGGCCTGCAGGATCAGGGTGGTGTTGCTGCCCAGGGTGCCCCGGATGACGGGGACGGGTGTGGCGGCGCGCTTACCGAGCAGGAAGCGCAAGTTGGTGTCGGCCATGTAGTAGTAGGCGATGATCGTGGTCAGGCAGAAGAAGGCCAGCGAGATCGCGACGAAGGTCGAGCCGAAACCGCCCCACAGGGTGTCGACCGCGTGCTGGGCGTAGGCGGGGCCGACCGCGGCGTCCGACGGCAGCACTCCGCCGTCGGCCAGGACCTTGCCGTCGGCGGACTCACCCTCGAAGACCCGGTAGGCGCCGGTCGACAGAATCAGCAGGCCGGTGGCGGTACAGACGAACAGGGTGTCGATGTACACGGCGAACGCCTGCACCAGACCCTGCTTGGCGGGGTGGGACACCTCGGCGGCGGCCGCCGAGTGCGGGCCGGTGCCCTGACCTGCCTCGTTGGAGTACACACCGCGCTTGACGCCCCACATCACGGCCGAGCCGATGATCGCGCCGAACGCCGCGTCGGCGCCGAGGGCGCTGCGCACCACCAGGGACAGGATCTCGGGGATCTGGCCCGCGTTGGCGAACACGATGACCATGGAGATCAGGATGTAGCCCACCGCCATGAACGGCACGACCACGGCGGCGAAGGCGGCGATCCGCTTCACACCGCCGATGATGACGAACGCCAGCACGATCACCGTGCCGAGCGCGACCACCCATTCCGACACACCCCAGGCCTGGTTCATCGCGGCGGCCATGGAGTTGGACTGCACGCTCGGCATCAGCAGACCGCAGGCCAGCACGGTGACGGCGGCGAAGATCACCGCGTAGACCTTGAACAGCGGGGCGGCCTTGGTGTGCGACATCGCCCGGTGGAAGTAGTAGGCGGGTCCGCCACGGTACTCACCGGTGAGCGGGTCGCGGGTCTTGTAGATCTGGCCGAGGGTGCACTCGACGAAGGAGGTGGAAGCGCCGAGGAAGGCCACCGCCCACATCCAGAACAGCGCACCCGGTCCGCCGAAAGCGATGGCGGTGGCGACGCCCGCGATATTGCCGGTGCCGATTCGCCCCGACAGCGACATCGCCAGCGCCTGGAACGAGGACACACCGGAGGCGGACTTCTCGCCGTTCAGCAGCAGGCGCACCATCTCGGGGATCTGACGGACCTGGACGAACCGGGAACGGACGGAGAAATACACCCCCGCGGCCAAGCACAGATAGATCAACGAGTCGCTCCAGATATAGCCGTTGATCGTGGTCAGAAACTCAGCCACTTGTTCGTACTCCCTGATCGCTGTCGATGGTCGGCAGACATGATCGCACGTCCAGTAACGGACCGTTAGCTGAGTACATACTGTTCACGCGCCCGCACAGTCGCCGGGCCCGGATCGGAGCGACGCAGGTCACTTCGGGTGTGTAAACAAATGTAAACCGTCCGAGAACCCGTCGTTTCCGAAGCATCACCGCCTCGGCGCCGAAGCGCCTCGCGAGCGTCGGAAAAGGCCGGTCAGGTGCGGGTTTCCCCTGGTCGTGGCGGGTGCGACGGGTGAGCGGCGGGTTACGGGGGTGACCAGCACATTTCGCCCACCTCACAACGCACAAAGGCCCGATCCGGGGTGTGAGAAGTTCGTTTTGCCCGGCCGGATCGTCTCCTTACAGTTGGCCTCAACAGCCCGATTTCACAAGCTCGAAGGGGGCGTCGTGGTTAATTCGCGCACTCATGGTCCGTCGCCCACCGATTTCGGTGACAGTCTGCTGACGCTCGGAAAATACTTTCAGCGCGGTGAGGTTTCCGCGGATCAGCGGTCGGTGTTCAAGGTCGGTGGGCGCGATGCCGATGCGTTCTACCGGGACCGGTGGTCGCACGACAAGGTGGTGCGCTCCACCCACGGCGTGAACTGCACCGGTTCGTGCTCGTGGAAGATCTACGTCAAGGACGGCGTGATCACCTGGGAGTCCCAGCAGACCGACTACCCCTCGGTGGGCTCGGACAAGCCCGAGTACGAACCGCGCGGCTGCCCCCGTGGCGCCTCGTTCTCCTGGTACACCTACTCCCCCGCCCGCGTGCGGTACCCGTATGTGCGCGGCACCCTGCTCGACCTGTACCGCAAGGCCAAGGCCGAACTGAAGGACCCGGTGCTGGCCTGGGAGTCGATCGTCGAGGATCCGGTCAAGGCCAAGGCGTACAAGAACGCCCGAGGCAAGGGCGGGTTCGTGCGCGCCGAGTGGTGGGAGGCGGCCGAAATCGCCGCCGCCGCACACGTTTACACGATCAAGCAGTACGGTCCCGACCGTGTGGCCGGGTTCTCGCCGATTCCGGCGATGTCGATGGTCAGCCACGCCACGGGCGCGCGTTTCGTGTCGCTGCTCGGCGGCTACATGCTCTCGTTCTACGACTGGTACGCCGACCTGCCGGTGGCCTCACCGCAGGTGTTCGGCGACCAGACCGACGTGCCGGAGTCGGCCGACTGGTTCGACGCGGGCTACCTCATCATGTGGGGTTCCAACGTCCCGGTGACCCGAACCCCCGACGCGCACTACATGACCGAGGCGCGGTATCGCGGCCAGAAGGTCGTGGTGGTCTCCCCCGACTACGCCGACAACACCAAGTTCGCCGACGAGTGGGTGGCCGCGCGCCCCGGTACCGACGCGGCGCTGGCGATGGCGATGGGGCACGTGGTGCTCAAGGAGTTTTTCCTCGAGAAGCAGACTCCGATGTTCCTGGACTACATCAAGTCCTACACCGATTTGCCGTACCTGATCTGTCTCGACGAGGCGGCGGATCAGGGCGGCGCTCTTCCGGGCAAGTTCTTGACGGCGGCCGATCTCGGCCACACCGACGAGAACGCGGCACACAAGCCGGTGCTGCTCGATCAGGCCGGAAACCCGGTGGTGCCCAACGGTTCTCTTGGCCACCGCTTCAACGAGGCGGACGCGGGCAAGTGGAATCTCGACCTCGAAGGGGTCGACCCGCTGCTCACCCTGCTCGGCCATTCCGGCGAGGCACCGACCACCATCGCGCTGCCCCGCTTCGACACCGACACCGCCGCACCCATCATCCGTGGCGTGCCGACGAAAACCGTTGCAGGCAAACGGGTCACCACGGTCTTCGATCTGCTGCTCGCGCAGTACGGCCTCGGTCGTGACGGCCTGCCCGGCGAGTGGGCCAAGGGCTACGACGACGCCGAGTCGCCCTACACCCCGGCCTGGCAGGAAACCATCACCGGCGTGCCCGCCGTGCAGGCCGCGCGCATCGGCCGCGAATTCGCCGACAACGCCGAACGTTCCGGCGGCCGTTCGATGATCCTGATGGGCGCGGGCACCAACCACTGGTTCCACTCCGATCAGATCTACCGCGCGTTCTTCACGCTCACGCTGCTCACCGGCTGCCAGGGCAAGAACGGTGGCGGCTGGGCCCATTACGTCGGCCAGGAGAAGTGTCGGCCCGTAACCGGTTGGGCCACCTTGGCTTCGGCCAGCGACTGGCAGCGCCCGCCCCGTCAGATGCAGGGCACCGTCTTCTGGTACCTGACCAACGACCAGTGGCGCTACGACCCGTTCACCTCGGACTCGTTCGCGTCCCCGCTGGGCAAGGGCAAGTTCGCCGGTCGCACCGCCGCCGACAACATCGCACTGGCGAGTCGTCTCGGCTGGATGCCGAGCTACCCGACGTTCAACCGCAACCCGCTGGACATGGCCGACGAAGCGGCTGCTGCGGGCAAAACCCCCGGTGAGCACGTGGTCGACGGCCTCAAGTCCGGCGACCTGCGCTTCGCCTGCGAAGACCCCGACGCCTCCGAGAACTTCCCGCGCGTACTCACCGTGTGGCGGGCGAACCTGCTCGGCTCCTCGGGCAAGGGCAACGAGTACTTCCAGAAGCACCTGCTCGGCTGCGGCTCCAACCTGCAGACCACCGACGCCACCGGCGTGCGCCCACAGGAACTGGAATGGCGCGAGGAAGGCGCCGAGGGCAAGCTGGACCTGCTGCTGGCCCTCGACTTCCGCATGACCAGCACCACCCTGTTCGCCGACATCGTGCTGCCCGCCGCCACCTGGTACGAGAAGCACGACCTGTCCTCCACCGACATGCACCCCTTCGTGCACGCCTTCTCCCCCGCCATCTCCCCGCCGTGGGAGGCCAAGACCGACTTCGAGGCGTTCCACCGCATCGCGCGCGGATTCTCCTGGCTGGCCGAAAAGCACCTGGGCACAAGGAAAGACATCGTCGCGGTGCCGTTGCAGCACGACTCGCCGGATGCGCTGGCGCAGGCGGGTGGCAAGGTGCTGGACTGGAAAGCCGGTGAGTGCGAACCGATTCCGGGCAAGACCATGCCCAAGATCGTCGAGATCGAACGCGACTACACCAAGATCGCCGAGAAGCTCGCCGCGCTCGGTCCGCTGGTCGACACGCTCGGGGTGACCACCAAGGGCATCACGACCTACCCGGACAAAGAGGTGGAGTACCTCGCGGGCAAGAACGGCACCGTGGTGTCGGGGATCGCGGCCGGGCGGCCGTCGCTGGCCAAGGACACCTTCGCCGCCGAGACCATTCTCGCACTGTCGGGCACCACCAACGGCCGTCTCGCCGTCGAGGGTTTCCACCAGCTCGAACGCCGTACCGGCACGAAACTGGCCGACCTCGCCGCCGAGGCCGAGGGCAAGCAGATCACCTTCGCCGACACCCAGGCGCGACCCGTTCCGGTCATCACCTCACCGGAGTGGTCGGGCAGCGAGAGCGGTGGGCGCCGGTACTCACCGTTCACCATCAATGTGGAGCGGCTCAAGCCGTGGCACACCCTGACCGGGCGTCAGCACTTCTACCTCGACCACGACTGGATGATCGAACTCGGTGAGCAACTGCCGATCTTCCGGCCACCGCTGGACATGTCGGCGCTGTTCGCGGAGCCGAGCATCGGCAATGTGAGCGGCAACGGGCTCACCGTGCGTTACCTGACCCCGCACTCGAAGTGGTCGATCCACTCGGCCTACCAGGACAACCTGCACATGCTCACGCTCTCGCGGGGTGGTCAGACGATCTGGATGTCCGACGTGGACGCCAAGAAGATCGGCGTGGCCGACAACGATTGGATCGAGGCGATCAACCGCAACGGTGTCGTCGTGGCCCGCGCGATCGTCTCGCACCGCATGCCCGAGGGCACGGTGTTCATGTACCACGCCCAGGACCGCGCGGTCGACGTGCCGCGCATCGAAGGCGCCGAGGACACCACCAAAGAAGCCAAGGGCAAGCGTGGCGGTATCCACAACGCACTCACCCGGGTGCTCATCAAACCCTCGCACCTGATCGGCGGCTACGCCCAGCAGTCGTTCGCGCTGAACTACCACGGCCCCACCGGAAACCAGCGCGACGAGGTCACCACCATTCGCCGCCGCAACCAGAACGTGGAGTACTAACCATGCGCGTAATGGCTCAACTTGCGATGGTCATGAACCTGGACAAGTGCATCGGCTGCCACACCTGCTCGGTCACCTGCAAGCAGGCGTGGACCAATCGCGGTGGCACCGAGTACGTCTGGTTCAACAATGTGGAAACCCGTCCGGGACAGGGCTATCCGCGCCAGTACGAGGACCAGGAGAAGTGGAAGGGTGGCTGGACGCTCAACAAGCGCGGCAAGCTCACCCTGAAGTCGGGGTCGCGGTTCAAGCGGTTGATGAACATCTTCGCCAACCCCGATCTGCCGACGGTCGACGACTACTACGAACCGTGGAGCTACGACTACGACAACCTGCTGTCCTCGCCGCCCACCGATACCACCCCGGTCGCCCGGCCGAAATCGCTGATCACCGGTGAGGACACCAAGGTCACCTGGGGTGCGAACTGGGACGACGACCTGGGTTCGGGCCCCGAGCAGGTCGGCAAGGACCCCTTGCTCGGCAAGCTCGAGGACAAGGTGAAACTGGAGTTCGAAGAGACCTTCATGTTCTACCTGCCGCGCATCTGCGAGCACTGCCTCAATCCCTCGTGCGCCGCGTCGTGCCCGTCGGGCGCGATCTACAAGCGCGAGGAAGACGGCATCGTGCTCGTCGACCAGGACAAATGCCGTGGCTGGCGGCAGTGCATCACCGGCTGCCCGTACAAGAAGATCTACTTCAACCACAAGACGGGCAAGGCGGAGAAGTGCACCTTCTGCTACCCGCGTGTGGAGGTCGGCATCCCGACCGTGTGCTCGGAAACCTGTGTGGGCCGGCTGCGCTACATCGGCGTGATGCTCTACGACGCCGACGCGGTGCTCGAGGCGGCGCAGGTCACCGACCCGCAGGATCTGTACACCTCCCAGCTCGGAGTCTTCCTCAACCCGCACGACCCGCGTGTGATCGCCGAAGCGGAGAAGGCCGGAATCTCACCGGAATGGATTGCCGCCGCGCAGGATTCGCCGGTCTACAAGCTGATCGTCGACTACCAGCTCGCGCTGCCGCTGCACCCGGAATACCGCACCATGCCGATGGTCTGGTACGTGCCGCCGCTCTCGCCCGTGGTGGATGTGCTCACCGAGACCGGTCACGACGGCGAGGACGCGCGCAACCTGTTCGGCGCCATCGATGCCCTGCGCATTCCGATCGGCTACCTGGCGGAACTGTTCACCGCCGGTGAGATCGGCCCGGTACGCGCCTCGCTGCAAAGGCTCGCCGGGATGCGGGCTTTCATGCGGTCGGTGAACCTCGGTGAGGAACCCGATACGGGTATCGCGCCCTCGATCGGGCTCGAGCCCGAGGAGATCGAGGCGATGTACCGGCTGCTCGCCATCGCCAAGTACGAGCACCGCTATGTGATCCCCTCCGGCGCGACTTCCCGTGCGCACGAGCTGGATTCGCTGGCCACCGGGTGCAGTCTCGACACCGACGGCGGGCCGGGCATGACCGCGTTCGACCAGGTGGTGGAGAAGTTCTCCCTCGCCGACACGAATCAGGCCGCACCGGAGGAGAAGTCGGGGCGGATCAACCTGCTCAACTGGGACGGTCGCTCCACCGCGGGCCTGCTGCCCGGCAGCGACAACGGCAACGGCAACGGCCACACCGGCAACGGCGCCGGATCCGGTGGTGGCGGCAACGGCGCCGCCACCACCGACCCGGCCGTCAGCGGGGTGCCGCAATGAGTCTGCTCTCGATCCGGCGGCGACCCGAGCCCGTCCTCGCACTGGCCGAGCACGAGCGGCGCATGGTCTGGCGCCTGGCCGCGCTGCTGCTGGACTATCCCGGCGAACAGACCCTGGCCCTGCTCGACCAGCTCGGCTCTGCCGCAGCACAATTGCCCGACGAAGTACGCGCGCATTTCGAGCCGGTACTCGCCTACCTGCGCGACACCCCGGACATCGAGGTCGCCCAGAGCTATGTCGAGACCTTCGACATGCGTCGCCGCGCCAGCCTGCACCTGACGTTCTACGCCTACGGCGACACCCGCAAACGCGGCATGGCACTGCTGCGTTTCAAGCACGCCTACCGCCAGGCCGGTGCCGAACTCGGTGACGAGGAACTGCCCGACCACCTGCCGGTGCTGCTCGAGTTCGCCGCCACCGTCGACCCGATCGGCGGTGAACGCCTGCTCGGCGAACACGTGCCCGTACTGGAGCTGCTCCGGTTGTCACTGGGAGACAACAACTCCCCGTACTCGGGTGTCCTCGCAGCCGTCCTGGCGACCCTGCCACCAGTGACCACCGCCGACCGCCGCCGCATCGCCGAACTCGCCGCCCAGGGCCCGCCTGAGGAAGAGGTCGGCCTGGAACCCTTCGCCATGGACCCCGCCCTCTTCGACGCCACAGAAGGACGCCGATGAACGCCACCATTCCGCTCCCCGAAGGCCTGTGGCTGATCCTGCCCTACATCGCCGCGACTTCCTTTGTGCTCGGCCATGTCTGGCGCTACCGGTTCGACCAGTTCGGGTGGACCACGAGGTCCTCGCAGATCTACGAGTCCAAGCTGCTGCAGCTGGGCAGTCCGCTGTTCCACTTCGGCATGCTCGGGGTGTTCGGCGGGCATGTGATGGGCCTGCTGATTCCGCAGTCGTGGACGGCGGCGCTCGGGATCTCCGAGCACACCTATCACCTGGTCGCGGTCGGCGCGGGTTCTGTCGCGGGCCTGATGGTGGTGGCCGGAGTCGCCATCCTGTGTTACCGCCGCATCGTCGTGCCCGCCGTGCGCAAGGCGACCAGCCGCAACGACATCATGATGTACACGCTGCTCACGTTGGCGCTGGTCACCGGGCTGCTCAACACCTGGGGCTCGAACCTGCTGTGGGGCACCTACAACTACCGCGACACCGTGTCGCCGTGGTTCCGCAGCCTGTTCACCATCAACCCGGAGCCGGGGCTGATGGTCGGTGTGCCGTGGACCTTCCAGCTGCACGGACTGGTGGTGCTCGCCCTGGTCGCGGCCTGGCCGTACACCCGGCTGGTGCACATGTTCAGCGCGCCCATCGGGTACCTCACCCGCCCGTACATCGTGTACCGGCGCAAGGAAGTGGACACCAAGGACAAGACCCGTTTCGCCAAGGCCTGGGACGCCCCGGTGACTCCCGATCGCTGGTAGGTCACCTTTCGCCCGGTGAGCGGGCGATACCGTTGCGGCCCGTAATTGAAACGTGTTTCACTTCGGGGATGAGCGATGTCCTCGCGCCGGCCCGCCTCGGTCCCCTCACCCTGCGCAACCGCGTGCTCAAGGCGGCCACCTTCGAAGGGCGCACCCCCGACGCGCTGGTCACCGACGAGTTGGTGGAGTTCCATCGCGAGGTCGCCGCCGGTGGGGTGGCCATGACGACGGTCGCCTATTGCGCGGTCGCGCCGGGTGGGCGCACCGATGCGCAACAGATCTGGATGCGTCCGGAGGCGGTCCCCGGGCTGCGACGGCTCACCGACGCCGTGCATGCCGAGGGCGCGGCGGTGAGCGCGCAGCTGGGGCACGCGGGGCCGGTGGCGAACGCGCGGTCGAACCGGGCGCCCGCGCTGGCGCCGAGCCGGATGTTCAATCCGTTGGGGATGCGGTTCACCAAGGTGCCCGACGCGCTCGCCATCGCGGAAGTGGTCGAAGCGCACGCGCGGGCGGCCCGCTTGGCACGGGAGTCCGGCTTCGACGCCGTCGAGGTACACCTGGGCCACAACTACCTGGCCAGCGCCTTCCTGAGTCCGCTCCTGAACCGGCGCCGCGACGACTACGGCGGTGCACTGGTGAACCGGGCACGGGTGGCGCGGGAACTGGTGCGCGCCGTACGCGACGCGGCGGGCGACGACATGGCCGTCACCGCCAAACTCACCATGGAAGACGGTGTGCGCGGCGGATTCTCGATCGAGGAGTCGCTGCGGGTGGCTCGCTGGTTGCAGGACGACGGCGCCGTCGACGCCATCGAACTCACCGCGGGTAGCTCCCTGCTCAACCCGATGGCCATCTTCCGTGGCGACGCACCGCGCCGGAACTTCGCCCGCGCCTTGCCGATTCCCGTGCGCTGGGGTTTCCAGCTCGTCGGCGGCAAATTCCTGCGCGAATACCCTTATCGCCCTGCCTATCTGCTCGACAAGGCGCGTCGCTTCCGCGCGGAGCTGACGATGCCGCTGATCCTGCTCGGTGGCATCACCGATCTGGCGGGCGCCGAACAGGCCCGCACCGAGGGCTTCGATTTCGTCGCGATGGGCCGGGCCCTGCTCCGCGAACCCGATCTCGTCCGCCGCTGGCAGTCCGACCGGGCGACACCGTCGCTGTGCACGCATTGCAACGAGTGCGTGCCGACCATCTACTCGAAGACCCGCTGCGTGTTGCGAACCTCCTGACCGATCAATTCGCGGCGTTCACGTCGTCTGCATCATGGGACGTCGGCTCGGCACCACGGCGCCCGGTGATCGAGGGTGCCACGGAGGTTTCACGTGCCCGATTCCCGTGCCGCGCTGTGGGCGCTGACGCACGCCGAACGCGCCGCTCTCGCGGACGACCTCGCCCGCCTCGACGACGACCAGTGGAGTTCGCCGTCGCTGTGCGGTGCGTGGACTGTCGAAGTCGTGGTCGCCCACCTCACGGCCGGTGCGAGTACCGGCCGGATGCGCTGGCTGGTGAGCGTTCTCGCGGCGCGCTTCGACTTCGACAAGCACAACGAGCGGCGCAAGGCCGAACACCTCGGGACGACACCGGCCGAAACCCTCGAACGGTTCCGGGCGATCGTCGACAGCACCACCGCACCTTCTGGCGATACCGCCGCCTGGCTCGGTGAAATCGTGGTCCATGCCCAGGACATCCGCCGACCACTCGGGCTCACCACCACCCCGTCGATCGAGGCGACCACCGCCGTCGCCGAATTCTTCGCCGGGCGCGACTTCACCGTCCCCAGTCGCACCCTCATCGAAGGCCTCCGCCTCGAGGCGACCGATGGTCCCTTCACTCACGGCACCGGGCCGCTGATCCGCGGAACGACGATCGCGCTGACCATGGCGATGGCGAGCCGAATCGTCTACTGCGACGACCTCACCGGCCCCGGCCTCCCCACGCTGCGCGACCGCATCACCGGCAACGAGAACTGAATCGACGCAGGTCCCGGCCGAGGCGATCGGCCTTTCCCCGACACCGCGCTTTCGTCCCCGCAGTGTCGGGCAGGATGTCAGGCTCCGGCGCCGAGAGCTTTGCGAACGGTGTCGAACCAGGCCTGGGTGCCGGCCAGGCCCGCTTCGATGTCTTTGCGGCCGCCGTGGAAGCCGAAGAGTTCGGCGGCGTAGCGGCTGAGGACCGTCCCTTCCGACTCCTCGAGTTCGGTGAGGACGTCGAGGTCGCCGAGGAGGTAGGCGACGGCCGCGACCTGGCCTGCCGTCCACTCGGGGCGGTGGGTGTCCCAGCCGTCGGCGCGGACCGCGCGGGCGCGGGTGAGCAGGTCCTCGCGCAGGGCGTCGCGGTCGGCGTCGGTCGGCTTGCGCGGTTTTCCCCAGCTGATCCGTTTCGCGTCAGACATGTCGGTCCTCTCGCTGCTGTGCGCGGGGCAGGTCGGAGCGACCGCCCGTTGTCAGCTCAGCGTCGCAGATCGACGCCGAGCCATCGCGCGCCGGGCCGCCACGGACACGAACACAGCCGTCACCGCACCCCTACACCGCGAGGTCGCGCCGGGTGACCTTGCCGGTCGCATTGCGCGGCAACGCGTCGGAGGTGATCCGCCAGCGTGCGGGCACTTTGAAGTAGGCGAGCCGGGCGGTGAGGTACTCGCGCAGTTCGTCCTGCTCGACCGCGCCCGGTTCGGCGACGACCACGGCCGCCACTTCTTGGCCCAGGTCGGGGTGCGGCACGCCGAAGACCGCGCAGTCGGTGACCGAGGGGTGTTCGACGAGGACGTTCTCGATCTCGGTGGGGTACACGTTCTCCCCACCGCGCAGGATCAGGTCGGTCCGTCGGCCCGACACGGTGAGCCTGCCGTCGGTCATCGTCCCGAAATCACCTGAGCGCAACCACCTTCCGTGGTCGAGGACCTCCGCTGTCGCGGATTCGTTGTTCCAGTAGCCGAGCATCACGTACTGACTGCGAATGAAGATCTCGCCTTCGGCACCGTCGGGCAGCACCGCGCCGTCGGGGTCACGGATCTCCACCGACACCCCGATGATCGGCCTGCCGACCGACCCCGGGTCGGCCAGCAGATCCAGCGGTGTCGCCACGGTGGCGGCGGTGCCGCTCTCGGTGAGCCCGTAACTGGTGGTCAGCGACAGCGGAACTCCGGCGAGGTGTTCGCGCAACCGCTCGAGCAGGGCGGGCGCCGAGGGCGCGGAGTTCAGTGACAGTGCCGCGAGCGTCGACAGGTCGTACCCCGACACGTCGTGGTCGAGCAGGCGGGTGGCCATGGTCGGCACCGCCGCCCAGTTGGTGACCCGTTCACGCTGGACCAGGGCCAGCACCCGGTCCACGTCGAAGGCGCCGTGTGGGAACACCGCCGCCGCACCGGTGGCCAGGCGCGGGATCACCAGATTGTGCAGGCTGGCGATGTGGAACAGCGGGGCGGTGACCAGATAGCGGCGCTCGCTCGGGCCGTCACCGACCGGCTGACCGGTGAACGCGGCCTGCATCGCATCGGTGAAACGGTGGTATTCGGTGATCGCCAACAGGTTTCGCTGGGTATGCACAACGCCTTTGGCGCGCCCGCTCGTCCCGCTGGTGTACAGGATGACGGCCGGGTCGTCCTCTGCCACCTCGGTTTCCGGCATCGCGGCACCCCGGTACTCCGCGATGAGGGCGGGCAGGTCCTCCTCGAAGGTCGATACCGGCACCTCGCTGCCGGTCTCGGCAAGCCGCGCAGTCCTTTTCGCATCGGCGACCACCACCTTCGGGGTGGTGTGGCCGAGTGCGTAGGCGATTTCCGGCGGCGCCCACCAGGCGTTGTAGCCCACCGGGACGGCGCCGAGACACTGCGCCGCCCAGAAGGTGACCACCCAGTCGGGACCGTTGGCGGCCAGGATCGCGACCCGGTCACCCTTGCCCACGCCGTGGCGTTCGGCCAGTGCGGTCGCCAGCGCGCCCACCGCCGCCGCATGCTCGGTGAAGCTGACCCGGCGGTCCTCGGTGACGAGATAGTCGCGATCACCCCAGGTCAGGGAGTGCTCGAGCAGCTCACGCAGGCTGCGCCGCCGACGCGCGAACACCGGCATCGGCGCACCGAGCACCTCCTCGACCGTCATCTCGAAGGGCGCACCGGGCGCGGTGAGCCCGGCCGCTACCTGCGCGACGAACACCTGGGGGTCAACGGCTTCGGTCATGAGGTCCTCCCTCGAGAACGGTCGGTTCCGGCGACCGCGTCGAAGACCGCCTTCAGATAGTTGTCGCAGCGGTCCGATCCGATCACGCCGGGCGCCATCCGATTCATGGTGTAGGCGAAGGTGATTCGGCGATCCAGGTCGTTGACCACCATGGCGCCGCCGTAGCCCGCCCACCAGCAGACCCGGCCGTCGGGAATGTGCGGGTAGGTCTGGGGACGCGGCAGCCCGTAGCCGATGCCGAACCGCAGCGGGGCGAGCAGCGCCAGGTCGAGGCCGTCGGCCTGCTCGCGGAAGATCGACTCGATCGTGGCGGGCGAGAGGAACCGCCTGCCGGCGAGCTCACCACCGCACGAAACCAGGGACTGCACGCGGGCGACCGAACGCGCGTTGCCGTGCCCGTTGACCGCCCCGAGCTCGGCGGAACGCCAAGCGGGAGTCGCTGTCTCGGCGATATCGAGCAGCGGGCTCGTCAGCGTTTTGACGAGAATGCTGTCGGGGTCGAGGGCGGACATGTCGAATTCGCGTTGCGGCGGCGCGACGAGTGTCGCGATCCGGTCGGCGTGCTCGGGTCCGGTGCCGATGTAGAAATCCGCACCGAGCGGCCCGGCCAGCTCGGCGGCGAAGAACTCACCGAGCGTGCGACCAGTGATGCGCCGCACCAATTCCCCGACCAGATGCCCGTAGTTGAGGGCGTGATAGCCCGAGGCCGTGCCGGGCTCCCACCACGGTGGCTGAACGGCGAGCCGGGCGGCGGCGGCTTCGGTGTCGTAGATGTCGGCGAGCGCGATGGGCCGTTCCCAGCCGGAGACTCCCGAGGTGTGCGACAGCACGTGGCGCACCTCGACACGGTCCTTGCCCTCGGCGGCGAACTCGGGCCAGTACCTGGCCACGGGTGCGTCCAGGTCGAGGTCGCCGCGATCCACGAGCAGCAGGGCGCACAGGGCGGTCATCGTCTTGGTCACCGAGAAGACGTTCACCAGGGTGTCGGCCCGCCATGCCACGGTGCGGTCGGGGTCGGCGTGACCACCCCACAGGTCGAGGACCGGATCGCCGTCGACCGTCACGCACAGCGACGCACCGAGCTCGGCGCCCGCGGCGAGCTGCTCGTCGAATACCGCTCGCACCTGCGCGAAGTCGTCCCGGCAGAAGCCCGCTGCGCGCGTCATCGGCTGGCCTCGGCCTGGGCGCGGGCGGGTACCGGCAACGTATTGCCCGCGGCCGCGGCACGTTTGGCCCCGCGCTCGAGCTCCTTGGTCAGCCCGCGGACGTACGGCTCGAATTCGACCTGGATGGTGTGGCGCGGCGAATCGTAGTACCGGCCGGCGCGGGCATCGAGCCGCTCGTCGACCTCGGCGTCCATCTCGGCCCGCGAGGGCAGGTGATAGCGGCCGGTGAGGTAGGCGGCGACCAGCTTGGTCTGCTGTTCGGCGAAGTTGACCAGTGTCGGAGTCGGTTGTGCCAGACCGAGATAGAACAGATTGTCCACCGCGGGCCGCATCATCATCTGGAACAGCGGGAACCGGTTGTCGCTGTCCGGCACCAGCGACGGATCGGTGAAGAACGGGAAGCTGATGTGATAGCCGGTGGCGCACAGCACCACGTCGACCTGTTCGCTCGAGCCGTCGGCGAAATGGACGGTGTCACCGTCGAGCCGGGTGATGGCGGGTTTGCATTCCACATCACCACAGCCGGCGCGGTGCAGGAATTCCTCACTCGCCGACGGGTGCGCCTCGAACGGTTCGTGATCCGGTGCGGGCAGACCGTAGTTCTGCATCAGACCGCGATTCTTGCGCACGAAGCGCTGCTTGAGTTTCAGCGCGACCTTCGGCGGCATCCACTTGGGCATCGACCGCCGGTCACCCACCTGACCGCGCACGTATTTCGGCAGCACCCATACCCCGCGCCGAGCCGACACGAACAGCCGTTCGGCCAGGAAACGCTGGGACAGTTCCGAGGCGATATCGAGCCCGGAATTGCCCATGCCGACCACCACGATGCGCTTGCCACGCATGTCGATGGGATCGAACGGGTCGTTGTAGGCGTGGCTGTGCATGAGCACACCGTCGAAATCACCGGGATATTCCGGCATCCGGGGGTCCCAGTGGTGGCCGTTGCAGACGATCAGGGCGTCGAAGACCTCGGTGTCACCGGCCGCCGTCACCAGCCAGCGGCCGTCGTCGGCCCGCTCGGCGGCGGTGACCAGCGCGTTGAACCTGATCCGCTCGCGCAGGCCGAAATGGTCGACGTAGTCCTTGAAGTACTGGTGCAGTTGCGAATGGTGCGGAAAGTCCGGCCAGTCCGCGGGCGCGGGGAAGTCCTCGAACTGCAAGCGGTACTTGGACGTATCGATGTGCAGGCTCTGATAGCAGGCCGACATGCCGTTGGGATTGCGGTAGTACCAATTGCCACCCACCTCGTCGGACGCCTCGTAACAGACGAACGGAATGCCGTACTCGGCAAGGCGTTTGGCCGCCGTGATACCCGACGGGCCCGCCCCGATGACGCAAACCCTCGGCAGCTCCGATGTATTCATGCACGACTCCTCATCGACTCACGCTCGCCGACGTGACCCGCACCACACGATAGCGGTTCGCTGGACACAGCGTCCAGCGAATGAGCATGCCGTCTACGATGGGCCTCATGTCGCCGGAACCCACCGCCCAGCGGGGCTCGCTGCGTGAGGAACACAAGCGCCTGACCACGGCACGCATCGTCGACACCGCGCGCACACTGTTCGAGACCCGCGGCTATTCCTCGGTCCGGGTCGACGACATCGCCGCCGCCGCGGGCTGCAGCCGGGCCACCTTCTACCTGCATTTCGCCGGTAAACCCGAGGTGCTGCGCGCCATCGCCAACCAGGGCACGCTCACCAGCGTCCGGATGGTCTACGCCGACCTCGACCGCGTGCTCACCACCGGATCGCGCGCGGCGTTCGCGGACTGGATGGCGCGCGCCATCGACTGGTTCTTCGTGAACAAGGACATGCTGCCGGCCTGGGACGAGGCCACCGCGGTGGAACCGGAATTCCGCAGGCTGGCCCGCGAGGGCATCATGACGCTGGCCGACAGCATGCCGGACTACCTGGCCCGCTGGCCCGAGGACCGGCGCGACGAAGCCCGGTTACGGATCGAACTGCTCGTCGCCCAGCTCGAGCGGTTCTTCACCCGCTGGGCCATGCAGGGCACCATCGACGTGACCGCCGAACAGGCCGCCGAAGTCCTCACCGACGTCTGGTTCCCGGCGCTGCGCGCCCCGTGAAACTCAGAGCAGGCCGACGCACCGCGCCTGCGCGATGGCCGCACCGCGCGCGTTCACACCGAGCTTCTGGTAGATGCCGCGCAGGTGCGTCTTCACCGTGTTCACCGAGACGCCGAGGTCGGCGGCGATGCTGGTGGCGGTCAGCCCCGACGGAAGACGGCGCAGCACAACGAGTTCGGTGTCGGTGAGCCGTGGTGCGTCGGCCATGGCGCCCCGGTGGGCGCGCACGTGGTCGACGAAGGCGTCGTAGCGACCGAAGTGCGAACCCAGCCGGTCGAGCAGTTCGGCGGCACCGGGCACGTCGAGGAACGGGCGGATCAGGTGTTCCCCACTCGCGTGGGCCAGGGCCTGCTCGAAGGCGTCCTCGACCTTGCGCGGGCGATCGAGATGATCGGCGGCGACCGCGATGAGCAGCCATGCGGCCACGGCCTGACCGTCGGTGACCTCGCCCACCAGCGGCGTCAGCAGCGGCAGGACGGCGGCCGGGCGCTGGGTGTGCAGGGCGAGGGCGGCTTCGGCCAACTGGGTGTCCACGGTCTTGCCGAGCACCCGGGTCGCGTGGTCGACGAGGGCGCGTGCCTCGACCTTGGCATGCACCCGCAGCAGCAGCCACAGCACCTCGGTGACGAGGTTTCCGGCGCCGAGCAGCGCCGGGGCATCGTCGAGCAGGTGGTGCAGGCGTCTGCTCAGCATCGTGGCCGCGGCGGCACGGTCGACGGTGTCGTCGAAGGTGAGGACGCCGATGACGATGCGGGCCTGTCGCAGCAGGGCCGGCGTGGTCAGGTCGTCGGCCGACAGGTCGGGCAGCGGCTTGCCGTAAGCGCAACCCTGCCGGTGCGCGCCGTAGGCGGCGGTCACCCGGGCCATCGCGGCCTCCGACGACCCGGTGAGCCCGTAGCGATCAGCGCATTCGAGGGCCTGTGCGGCCAGCACCCGCAGCTCGCCGACCCGGCCCGTGATCCCCGATGCCGCCGCGACCGCGGTGCGTGCCCGCACCGCGACGCGTCCGAGTCCTGCCTCCTCGGCGTACACGACCGCATGCCGCAAAGCCGCTGTGCCGCTGACGATCCGGCCGCCGAACACTTCGGCCGCACCGCAGTGCAGCGCCACATAGCAGTCGAGATCGGTTTGCCCGGTGACCGGCGGCAACGGCCACCGCATGGACGCCGAATCACCCGCCAGCACAGCCACACCCGCGCTCACCGCATGATCGAGGGCGGCGATCCACTCGGCCGGAACCAGTGCCGACCCCGGCCACGAACCCACATGGGCCGCCTCCAAATACACTTCCGCCGCGGCGATCTCACCGTCTTCCACCGCGACGGCGGCGCGCAACAACCCGACGAACGTGTCGTCCGACAGACCGGGTACCTGATCCAGAGCGTGCAACAGCAGATGCCCCCTGCCGTCGAGCACCATCCGTACGCCCCACTCCCACAGGAACGACGCCAGCCCCGGCGCACCCGGTTCGGCAAGCACATGGTCCAGTGCGCACCCGGGCAGGGCGGCGCCGGTGAACCACTCGGCGAGGTGACGGTGCAACCCCGGCAGGCGTTCGGCCCTGGTGTGCGCGGCCTCGGCCAGCAGGTAGGCGCGCAGCAGCGGGTGATAGGTGTACCAGAGCTGTCCGTCGGTGGCGACCGTGTGCAACGGGAAACTGGCACGCAGTAGTTCGTCGAGGATGCGCGACGCGTCCAGGCCGAGCAGTTCCTCGGCCATCGGCAGACAGAACCGGGTGGGAACGGCTGTGGTGAGCAGGAATTCGACGGTGCGTGGGGGCAGCGTCTCGATGAGTTCGGCGAAGAGGAAGTCGGCGACCGCGTGGGTCGGTGCGGCAAGCGCGGTGAGGGCGGTGCTCCGGTCGTCGGTGCCCAGCGAGATGGCGGCGATCCGGACCAGTGCGGCCCAGCCGCGGGTGAGCTCGTGCAGGGCGGCGAGTTCGGTGTCGTCGAGGTGGCAGTCGTGCTGGGCCAGCAGCTGGGCGACGCGATCCGGCGGCATGGCCAGCTCGGTCGCGCCGAGGCGGGTGAGCCTGCCCGCCAGGTCGAGCACGTGCCAGCGCAGCGGCGGTTCGAAACGGCCACCGAGCAGCGCGGTGATCTTCGGCGGCAACCGGGTGAGCAGGTACTCCAGACCCGCGAGTTGCAGCGGGTCGGTGAGCAGGTGGACATCGTCGATGACGAGGACCGTCTCCTCGGTGTCGGCGAGTGCGGCGACGAGGTCGGCGGCGCGGTCGGCAGGCGTGCGAAGGACACCGTCGGGAACGGTCGCGGCCGTCGGGTCGAGCGCCCGGGCAACGGCGGCGAGCAGGTCGGCGCCGGGGCTGGTGCTCACCGTCAACCAGGCCAGCCGCGGCGCGGGCCGAGCGGTGTTCACCCAGTCGACCATGGCCACGGTCTTGCCGCTGCCTGCCGGTCCGCACACCAGTACGACGTGCCCCGGCGCGGTGCGGGCGCAGTCGAAGGCCGCGGTCGCCGCGTCACAGCGGACGGGAGCGAAAGACAGTTCGGGAACTCGGTCCTCGGTCCCACGGCCGGCCACAGCTATCGCGGAGCGTGCCATCACGAGCCTCCTGAACTCGAGTTCTCACCTGCCCCCGACATCGTGTGCGAGTTCGACGGTAGGCCACTCGGGCGCCACGAGTTTGCTGGTGACGACATCTCGACGTGCTCGTTACCAGATCGACGCAGGCTCTTTGCGTGGCCCGCCCCGCCACCTCAGTCGGGCAGGCGAGACATCTCGAGCAGCGTGAGACCGAGGGTGTCGATGCGCGCGAGAATCCCCCGCACAGCGGTGCTGTCGGCGAGCGTGCCGAACAGCGTCGTTGTCCCGGCCGCCGCATGATCGCTGGGAATGAGCTCGGGAAACGCCGCCAGCACACGATCGGACAGTTCGCCCTCGAGGACGAATTGATAGCGCAGCGGCCCGGACATGGTGTCAGTCTGGCAGTTCGTGCCCGGTTCGCACCTCACCCGAGGCGGGTGAAATCGGCGGTGGCCGACTATTTGCTGGGCAGCGCTTCGGCGAAGGCGACGCCGCGGGTCACCCAGTCCCGCAGCGACGCATCGTCATCGACCGCCTCGGCGCTGACGCGTAACCAGCCGCTGAGCTCGCGGCCACCCATCACCATCGGCGACACCGCGGATCCGTCGAGCAGCGCGTCGCCTTCGGCCGGGTCCACACGCACCAGCAACCCGCCCTGTCCGCTGGCGGCGACGGCCATGTTGCCGCCGATCAGGAACGCGAGCCCACCGAACATCTTCTTCTCGGCGAGATCGGCCCGAGGGTAGACGATCTCCCGGATCCGCTCGGCGAGTTCCTCGTCGTATGCCATGGGCCGAGTATGCGCCGGGACACCGACAGATTGCGCCCGGCTTTCCCGGCTCCCCAAATTTTAAACACCTCTTTTTCTGTTTTGCGGACCGCGGCCGAACCGACTGGCTAATCTCGCGCTCACCACAGCTCGACACAGGAGAACACCATGCAGACCTACCAGGCACGGCGCACCGGCTTCGGCCTCACGGCTTTCACCGCGATCGCGGCGGCCGCCGTGCTGACGGCACCGCAGGCCTCGGCGCTCGTCCAGAGCATCGCGGTGAGCGGCACCACCCACTACGTGGGCACTCCCTACACCGTGACGGCCGACGTCACCGCCACCTCGTTCCTGTTCAAGGTGACCTTCACCGACAACGGCACGCAGATCGGCGAGCCGGTTGCGGTCAGGGACGGCAAGGCGACCATCAGCTGGACACCGTCCACGCCCGGCGCCCACGAGATCAAGGCGGTGCAGGAACTCATCAGCTCCAAGACCGTCACCGTGCAGGTCTCCGAGAAGCCGACCACCCCGCCCGACGGTGGCGGCACCGGCTCCGCCGACCTGGGCGGACTGCTCACCGGTTCGGCGAGCTAGCCGCGGACACGACGACGGCCGCCACGTGCTGCGTGGCGGCCGTCGTCGTGTGGTTCAGATGCCGAGGGCGGCGGCGAACATCGGCCAGGAGTCGTGCACGTCGTCCTGCCAGTACGGCCAGGCGTGCGTGCCCGCGGCCCGGAACCGGACATCGGCGGGGATACCGAGCTGACCGAGGCGACCGACCAGCGGTCCCGAGCAGCTGCCGACGACGGCTTCCATGGTGCCGCCGACCAGGACCCGGTCGAGCAGCACACCGACATTGCCCGCGATGCTCGGATCGTTGAGCGCCTCGTGCGGGCCGGGGGCACCGTTGCCCGAGGACAGGTACACCGAGGTGCCACGCAACCGATCCGCGTGCAGCACCGGATCGTTGGCCACCCACGCCGGGTCACCCGGTCCGCCCCACATGTTGTCGGCATTGGCGCCGAAGGTGGCGAGCTGGGAGCGGACGAGGGTCTGGGCCAGCGGATTCGCGGTCTGCGTGCACCCGCTGAAGGCGCCGACTGCGCGGTAGCGGCCCGGCGCGGCGATGGCCAGGTTCAGCGCCGACGTGGCCGACATCGACAGTCCCGCGACACCGTTGGCGCCGGTCATGCCGAAGCGGTCGTCGAGCAGCGGGGGCAGCTCGCTGGTGAGGAAGGTGGTCCACTTGTTGCGGCCGAGAACCGGGTCGTCACGTTGCCAGTCGGTGTACATGCTGGCCCGGCCGCCGATCGGGACGATCACATTCACCGGCTTGTCGGCGAAGAAGTCGACCACATCGGTGCGCCGCATCCACGGCCCGCCGCTCTCCCCGCCGTCGACGGCATTGAGCAGATACAGCGCGGGCGCGCCCGGACCGGGATGCGACATCCACAGGGTGATCGGCCGGTTCATCGCCGCCGAATGGACGACGACCTCGAATTGCCTGCCGCCGAGCGGCCGGACCTCGAGGATCGATGAATTCGCCGATGCCGCAGGTGAGTAGGCCACACCGCAGCCGAGCAAGACGAGCAGACAGCACAACAGCCGACGCATGCGCACGAGTGTGCCGCATCGATCCATAGATACCCTGCATTGACCGCGATTGTGTCCGTGTCGTCCGATATGGGTGGGCTACGGCGTTTCGGCCGGTACCCGGGCGGCGCGGACGATGCCGGCGAGGACGTCGTCGATGCCGGTGGCGGTGAGGCCGAAGGTGGTGCGCACAGCTGTGTCGTCGACCAGGAAGTCGCGGCGCAACATGTGCGCGGTCTCCAGCAGTTCGGGCCAGAACGGGTCGTCGCGGCCGAGTTCGAGGATCTCGTCGTCGGTCATCTCGGTGAGCACGGGGGCCGGTGCGTCCGCGAGCTCCGCGAGACGGGTCGCGAGGGTACGGATGGTCGTCGTGACGACCGGGGCGTGCCAGGCGCGACCCCACGCACGATCGTCACCGGCCACGGTGACCAGTGCCCGTGCGGCGTCGTCGATGACGGTGAACGCGTGTGCGAGATCGAGGCCCTGCGGCACGCTCGCGGGTTCGCCCGCCAGGACCGCGGGCTGCACGAGCAGGGAGAACAGGGAGACGGCGCCGACACCGACGAACTGACCCGCGCGCACCTCGGTGACGCGGGCCCGGCCCGCCCGATGAGCGTCGAGCGCGTGGGTCCACACCTGGGCGCGAACACGACCCTTGGCACCGGTGGCCGCGAGCGGGGCGGTTTCGTCCACCACGCCCTCCACGGGTCCGTAGGCGTAGTGGTTGCCGAGCAGCACCAGGTCGGCGCCGGCCGCTTCGGTCGCCGCCCTGATCGAATCGAACAGGGGCGGAAGGGTTTCCGGCCAGGTGTGATAGGCGGGCATGGCGCAGTTGAAGACGGTGCGGGCACCACGGGCGAGGTCGGTCAGGGCGGCGGTGTCGGTGGCGTCGAGCGCGATCAGCTCCACGTTCGGGTGGGTGGGGCCGAGCCCGCCTCGGCTCACCATGCGCACCCGCTCCCCCGCTTCGGCGAGCAGCAGTGCGGTGGCTGTCGCGACGCCGCCACGACCGACGATCACATTCAAGGACACGGTATTTCCTTTCCCAGCAGGATGTTTCGTCCAACGATGCCGGGCTGGGCCGGGCTACACTAGTGGCCGGAATGCCAGCTATCCCAAGGATCAGGCCATGAAGACGATCGCGGTGGTCGCCGTCGCGCCGGTGAAGGCGTTCGACCTGTCCATGCCCGAGACCCTGATGGGTTCGGTGCTCGTCGACGGCGAACCCGGGTATCGGGTGGTGGTGTGTACGGCGGAACCAGGTGTATTGCCCTCCACGCCAGGCGGATTCGACGTGGTCGTCCGGCACGGGCTGGCGGTGCTCGACGAGGCCGACACCGTGATCGTGCCGAGCACCGGCAGTCGCACCGGCGCCGACCCGGTCACCCTCGCCGCGCTGCGAGCCGCCGTCGCACGTGGCGTGCACGTCACCTCGATCTGCAGCGGCGCCTTCGTTCTCGCGCAGGCGGGGTTGCTCGACGGGCGCACCGCCACAACGCATTGGGGGCTGGCCGAGGAACTGGCCACGGCATATCCGCTGGTCTCGGTGCGGGCCGATGCGCTGTTCATCGAGGACGGGCCGGTCACCACGGCGGCGGGGGCCGCGGCCGGGATCGACCTGTGCCTGCACCTGATCCGCACCGACTACGGCGCCACCGTCGCCAACGCGGCCGCCCGGGCCGCCGTGGTGACGCCGGTGCGGCCGGGTGGGCAGGCCCAGTTCGTCGACACCGCACTACCGCCCGACGAGGATCTCTCGCTCTCGGCCACCCGCGCCTGGGCCATGCAGCGCCTCGACACTCCCCTGTCGCTGCGCGATCTCGCCGCGCATGCCCGGACCAGTGTGCGCACGCTGACCCGGCGGTTCCACGAGGAAACCGGGCTCAGTCCACAGAAGTGGTTGCTGCATCAGCGCATTCATCGCGCGCGCGAACTGCTCGAATCCACGACTTTGCCGATCGAACTGGTCGCCCGGCACAGCGGGATGGGGACGGCGGAGTCGTTGCGCCAGCACATGATCCGTCAGCTCGGTGTGCCGCCGAGTGTCTATCGCGCCAACTTCGCCACGGTTCGGTGAATCGTCGACGAACCTACTTCCGTGTCGCACGAACGCAGGCGGCGTCAGCTGAGGAGCGTGGTGACGATGCGGTTGGCGTCGCGCAGGCGGGCGGCGGCGTTCGGGGTGCGTTCGAGCACCCAGACACCCTGGAGGAAGACGAGCAAGAACCGGGCGAGGGCGCGGGGGTCGCTGTCGGGAGCGAGTTCGGCCTGGGCGCGGGCGCGGGTGAGGGCGCCGGTCAGCGCGGTTTCGGTACGCGCCCAACTGGATTCGACCGCCCTGGCGACCTCCTGATCACGGGCGGCCAACTCCACCGCCGATGTGGTGACCAGGCAGCCGAGGAAACGGTCCTCGGCGCACGACTCGCGCACGAACTCGTCGATCAGCGCCCGCACGGCGGGCAGCGCCGGGCCGGGCACGGACAGCTGCGCGGTGACCCGTTCGTCGACGACCTCCAGGTGCCGCTGCAGTGCCCGCATGAACAGGTCGTGTTTGTTGCCGAAGGTGGCGTAGATGGAACCCCTTGCTATGCCGAGATGCTCGGTGAGATCGGCCATCGAGGTCGACTCGTACCCGCGCTCCCAGAACAGATCGAGTGCGCGGCCCAGTACCACATCGGGGTCGAATTCCTTGGTGCGCGCCACTGTTCGAGCCTAACAGCGCCGCTGGTCAGCGGGGTCCCGCGAGCGGGTACTGCGGGTAGGCCGGGCGGGCAGGTGCGAAGAAGGGCGCCGACTTCGGGTTCCAGAGCAGCACAACGGCTCCGAGCCCGACGGCGAAACCCGCGAGATTGAATGCCAGCGCACCCGCGGTGACCCCCAGGTCCGCCACCACCCCGAGTACCGCGTAGAGCGTCGAGAGCACGTTCAACCCGAAGAACACCGTCGAGGTGATCCGCGCCCAGTTCTTCCCGGCCCGGCACGCGAACGCCATCCAGATCCACAGCCCCACGGTGATCAGCGCCCCGACCACCGTCGCACCGACCGTCGCGTACACGAGGACATCGAGACTCGAGCCGCGGAACATGCCATCGGAGGAGTCGAGAAGGGTCGTGCGAACGGTGTCGATATCGGTGAGCGAATACGCCCCACCGAGAAACGACACCGCCGCCCCGACCAGCATCACGATGAACGCCATCCGGATGTTCTCCGGAACCACCCGCGGCTCGGTCTCCGCCGGTTCGGGCACATACGCGGGATACGGCGCAGGCGAATACCCCGGCCCGACCGGCTGCTGCCCAGCCACATAGGGCTGCCCCGTAGCGGCGCCGGGCGGGAACTGCGCGCCGATCGCCTGCCCGGGCGGATAGGTCTGGCCGCCCGGCTGCCGGCCGGGAACATAGGACTGCCCCGGAGCAGCGCCAGGCGCGAATTGCCCGCCGATCGGCTGCCCGGGCACAGGCTGAGCTGAAGAGGGCGTAGGTGTCTGCGGCTGACCCGGCGCATACGGGTGCTGACCCGGCGCGAACGCCGCGGTTGCTGGGGCAGGCGGCTGCGGGACGGCTACTTCGTCGGCGGGGTACGACGTCAGTTCGTTCGGCTCCTGCGCGTACTGCTTGTCGTCCGAACCGGACATGACCGGGTACCCCCTTCGATGGAAACCACACCACCCTATCGCGACCGGCACCCCACTGCCGCCTCCGAAGCGGTGCCCCGTCGCACCTGCGCACAGCTACCAGGCGACGGTTCCCTGGTCGTCGAAGAAGCCGCCTCGGGGGCCGTCGTCGGGGAGGGTGGCGAGGCGCAGGGCGATCGCGGCGCCCTGCTCGGGCGTGCGTTCCCCGGCGAATCCGGTGAAGTCGGTGGCGACGTAGCCGGGGCAGGCCAGGTTCACGATGATGTTCGTGTCGGCGAACCGGCGAGCGTACTGGGCCGTGACGCTGTTGAGCATCGACTTGGACGGTGCGTAGGCGGCCATCACCGGCCCGGTCCGCAGGGTCAGCGAGCCCATATTGCTCGACATGTTGACGATCCGGGGCGCGGCGGCACGACTGAGCAGCGGGAGCATCGCGTTGGTCACCCGAATCACCCCGAACACGTTCGTTTCCAGGACCGTGCGCAGGACACCCAGGTCGAGGGTTGTGGGGTCCTGTGCGCCGTCCTCGAACCGGCCCGCGATCCCGGCGTTGTTGACGAGCACGTCGAGTCGCCCGGCTCGTTCCTCGATGCTCGCGGCCGCGGCGGTGACACTCTCGTCGGAGGTGACATCGAGGGCGACGCCGAACGCGTCTATGCCCTCGGCACGCAACCGCGCCACGGCCTCCCCACGTCGGGTCTCGTCGCGCGCTCCCACCGCGACCGCGAAGCCGAGAGACCCGAGACCTTCGGCGATGGCGAAGCCGATGCCCTTGTTCGCGCCGGTGACCAGCGCTGTCCTGGTGTTGTTCACGCACTCCATGCTCGGCGCGCGATATCCGTTGCGTCCAATATTGATCGGGTACCTCGAGATACCCGGCGGGTATCACCGGGTGGATACAGTGGGCGCGTGGACGACCTGGAGACCCGTGAGCTGCGGTACTTCGTGGCGGTGGCCGAGGAGTTGCACTTCGGGCGTGCTGCCCAGCGGCTCGGGATCGCGCAGCCGCCGCTCTCGCGGGCGATCCGGCAGCTGGAACGTCGGCTCGGCGTCCAGCTTCTCGACCGGGACCGGCGGGGCGTGGCGCTGACCGGCGCGGGCGATGTGCTGCTGCACGAAGCCCGCCTGGCCCTGGACGCCGTCGCGGCTGCTGCCCGACGGACCCGGCGGGCGGCGGATCGGCAGCGACCCCTGGTGCTGGTGACGAAAGCCGGTGCGTCGCACGAGCTGCTGCAACGGCTTCTCGCCGCGGCGGCGGCCCGCACCGATACGGCACCGGTAGAAGTTCTCCTGTGCGAGGTCGGTGAGCAGGCACGATTCCTGCGCAACGGGCGCGCGGACGTGGCTTTGATGCACCGACCGGTCGATGACCTCGCCGGGTTCGACACCGAAGACATCTGCACCGAGGGCCAGGTCGCCCTCCTCCCGGCGGGACATCCGCTCGCCGCGCGTCCACAGCTCACCCTCGCGGACGTGGTCGACGTGCCCGGTCTCCCCATCGCGCGATGGCCCCGGCTCGACGGCTCCTACCCCGACGGTCCCGGGCCCGAAGTGCGCACCCAATCACAACTCGCGCAGCTCGTGGCGCTCGGCAAGACGCTGCTCGTCATCCCGGCCTCGAGCCGCGCCTGGCAGTGGCCCGACCATGTCGCGGTGCCCGTCGTCGACGCCCCGGAGATCACCACCGTGCTCGCCTGGCCTGCCGACGACCGCTCACCGGCCATCGCCGCACTGGCCCGGGCCGCAGCCGAGGTTCGCACCATGCCACCAGCTGCGGTCCAGACAGCGGCACGGTAACGGACGACCGCGGGTACGGAACGCCTAGCGGACGACCGCCGGTGCGGAACGCCTAGCGGACGACCGCAGGTACGGAACGCCTAGCGGACAACTGCAGGTGCGGAACCGCAGGCGGACGATGGCGGGCACAGCACAGTAACGGACGATCGCGCGTGTTTTCGCGGCGTGCCCGAAAGCACAACTCCTAGTGGACGTTCGCGCGGGCGAGTTCGTGAGCGGCGGTGCGGTAGCGGTCGGCGATGAGACGGACTACCGCAGGGTGGACGCCGATCGGTTCGGCGACGCCATCGGCGCCAGCGTCGTGCAGGCGCTGATGGAATAGACCGTGGGCCAGCAGGTACGACGCGATGAACACTCGCTGCGAGCCCGATTCGCGCAGGGCAGCAACAACTTCCGGGACGCGCGGGGCGCCGGTGGCCACATAGGCGATCCGAACCGGTGCGGCGAGCTGCTCGGCGAGCATCCCGGCCGCGCGCCGAACATCCTGGCGCGCACGGGAATCCGACGAACCGGCGGCTGCGAAGACCACCGCGTCACCGGGCTGCCAACCAGCCGCGCGCAGGCGCATCGCCATGATCCTGGTCAGTGCGGGATCAGGACCCATGGCCGGAGTCACCGCCACGGCGGTATGGCCGCTCTCGGCGACCTCACGCGGAACGTCTTGGTACACGTGGTATCCCGAGGCCAGGAACGCCGGGACCACCACGGCCGGGCCGTCGAGATCACGCAGCACCTCCGACGGCGACGGGCCGAGCACATCGACGAAAGCGGTGCGCAGCAACGGGTTCGGGCCGGTGGTGTCCATGCCGCAGCCGAGTTCGGTGCCGACCGCGTCGGCGAGGGCCGCGATCATCTCCACCCCGCGCGCACTGCGCGTGCCGTGCGCGACGAGCACGAGGGCCGGCTCACCCGGCCGCGCCGCGCTCACCACACCCCGATCGTCTGGGTCCGCGCCGACCGTGCGGGCGTG
The DNA here is from genome assembly GCF_020216065.1 of Nocardia rosealba. Classification (GTDB taxonomy): domain Bacteria; phylum Actinomycetota; class Actinomycetes; order Mycobacteriales; family Mycobacteriaceae; genus Nocardia; species Nocardia rosealba. The sequence continues at coordinate 1,033,262 of NZ_JAIWNA010000001.1, read as the reverse complement.
CCGATGCCCGCGGCGTGCGGCGACTGCACCGGCGGACGCGACGGCGCGTCGGAGCAGTCGGCCGCGTCGAGAGCGAGTCGATAACCGCGCTTCACCACGGTCTGAATGGCTTTCGGTGTGCCGAGTCCCGCGCGCAGGCGGGCGATCGCGGTTTCCACCGCATGGGTGTCGTCGCCACCGCCGGGCAGCGCCGACAGCAGATCCTCGCGCGAGACCACCCGCCCGGGCTGACGCGCCAGCGACCGCATCAACGCCATCGGCGCGGGCGCGAGCTGACGCACCTCACCGTCGACGACAACGCAGCCACCGCGCACGCTGATCAGGTGCCCGGCCGCGTAGATCCGGCTGGCCCGGCGCGGCAGTTCCTCGGCCACGTGGCGGGCGAGCGCACCGAGCCGTGCCCGGCCGGGCATGGTCGTCGGCACGCCGAGTTCTTCCAGCGGTGCGGCGGTGATCGGGCCGACACAGGCGGCGAGCACGCGCCCGCGCAGGGCGTGCAGCACCGACTCGAGCAGTCCGGTTTCCTTGGCGCGCATGAGAAGTGAGGCCACGGCGGGGGCGCTGGTGAAGGTGACACAGTCGAGGCTGCCGGAGATGATCGAGTCGATCATCGAATCCATCGGCCCGCGATCGGCGGGCGGTTCCCACCGGTACACCGGCACCGGGACCACATCGGCGCCCGCGCAGCGCAGCACCTCGCAGAAGTCGGGTACCGGTTCCCACTCGGTGGTCGCGCCGTGCAACTGCACGGCGATTCGCACGCCCTCCACGCCCTCGGCGAGCAGGTGGTCGAGCACCTCGGCCGACGACTCGGACGCGGGCGACCACTCCTCGCGCAGTTCCGCGGCCCGGATGGCGCCCTTGGCCTTGGGCCCACGGGCGAGCATGCGGGTGGCGGCGAGGGTGTCACGCAGCGTCTCGGCCAACCCCCAGCCCTCGGCGGCCTCCATCCAGCCACGGAAACCGATGCCGGTGGTGGCCACGGTGATGGCGGGCGGGTCGGCGATGAGCTGTTCGGTGACCCGCTCGAGTTCGGTGTCGTCGGCGAGCGGGATGATGCGGATGGCGGGCGCGCTCACCACGGTGGCGCCACGGCGGGTGAGCAGGGTGCCGAATTCCTCGGCGCGACGAGCAGCGGTGATACCGATGGTGAAACCGGCGAGACAGGGTCCCGCTTCGGGCACAGAGTTCATGAAGTCACCGGTTCGTTCGACACCGAGACGATGCCGGCGTCGAGCCGCACGGCATATACCGGCAGCGACTGGGTCTCGTCGTCGAGGCAGCGGCCGTCGATCAGCGAGAAGGCCTGCTTGAGCAGGGGCGAGGCGACCACGGGTACCCCGCCCCGGTCGCCGACGATGCCGCGCGACATGACCGCGGCCCGGCCGAACGGATCGACATTGCCCACGGCGGCCAGCGTGCCGTCGGGTAGCAGGAACAGGGCGGCCTGCTTGCCGCCGTCGAGCAGGACCGCAACGCCGCGTCCCGGAATAAGGAAATCGAGTCGGCACGCCTGGGTCCAGGTCGTGGTCTCGGTGGTGATGGTGGGTGTGTCGATAACGGTCATCGGTTCCTCCTCCGAACGCCTTACCTATTGGTACAGGCGCCCTGTTTCCACAGGGTTAAGCGCTTATTTCCCGGCTGCTGCTGTGTCGGAGCCAACACCGGCAGGCATGCCGGGCAGACCGAGAAGCACTGGCACCTTGCGTTCGCCACTCTCGTCGAAGGCGATCGTGGGATCGGCTTCGTCAGGGGCATTGACGAAGGAGACGAAGCGCGACAGCTTGTTCTCGTCCTCGAGCACTGCGGCCCACTCGTCCTTGTATCCGTCGACGTGCTTGGCCATGGCGGCCTCGAGGTCGGCGGCGATGCCGAGGCTGTCGTCGCACACGACGGCCTTCAGGTAGTCCATGCCACCTTCGAGGGCCTCCTGCCAGGGCGCGGTGCGCTGCAGGCGGTCGGCGGTGCGGATGTAGAACATCAGGTAGCGGTCGATGTAGCGGATCAGCGTCTCGTCGTCGAGGTCGCCGGCGAGCAGCACGGCGTGCTTGGGGGTGAGACCACCGTTGCCGCCGACGTAGAGGTTCCAGCCGTTCTCGGTGGCGATCACGCCGACGTCCTTGCCACGGGCTTCGGCGCATTCACGCGCGCAGCCCGACACGGCCAGCTTCAGCTTGTGCGGCGAACGCAGGCCGCGGTACCGCTTCTCGAGCAGCACGGCCATGCCGACCGAGTCCTGCTGGCCGTAGCGGCACCAGGTGGAACCGACGCAGCTCTTCACGGTGCGCAGCGACTTGCCGTAGGCGTGCCCGGATTCCATACCCGCGTCGACCAGGCGCTTCCAGATCAGCGGCAGCTGTTCGACGCGCGCGCCGAACAGGTCGATGCGCTGACCACCGGTGACCTTCACGTACAGGTCGAATTCCTTGGCGACCTCGCCGATCACGATCAGCTGCTCGGCGGTCACCTCACCACCGGGCATACGCGGCACCACCGAGTAGGTGCCGTTCTTCTGCAGGTTGGCCAGGAAATGGTCGTTGGTGTCCTGCAGCGCGGCCTGCTCGCCCTCGAGGATGTGGTCGCTCGAGGTGGAGGCGAGGATCGAGGCGACGGTCGGCTTGCAGATATCGCAGCCCGAACCCTTGCCGTGCTTGGCGATCAGCTCCGAGAAGGTACGGATACCGGTGACGTTCACGATGTCGAACAGTTCGGCACGCGACTGCTCGAAGTGCTCGCACAGCGCCTTCGACAGCGCGACACCGGACTGCTCCAGCAGCTTCTTGATCATCGGCACACAGCCACCGCAGGAGGTACCCGCGTTGGTGCAGCCCTTCACGGCCGGGATATCGCAGGCGCCCTCGGCGATGGCGCCGCAGATGGCGCCCTTGCTCACGTTGTTGCAGGAGCAGATCTGCGCGTCGTCGGGCAGCGCGTCGGCGCCCAGTTCGGCGCCGGCCGGGGAGATCAGCGAGGCCGGGTCGGCGGGCAGCGGACGCCCGACCAGCGGGCGAAGCGCGGCGTAGGCCGAGGCGTCGCCGACGAGGATGCCGCCGAGCAGGATCTCGGCGTTGTCGGAGACGACGAGCTTGGCGTAGGTGCCCTTGGCGGCGTCGTGCAGCACCACCGACAGCGCGCCCTCGGTGGTGGCGTGCGCGTCACCGAAGGAGGCCACGTCGACGCCCATCAGCTTCAGCTTGGTCGACATGTCGGCACCGGGGAACTCGCCCGCACCGCCGAGCAGGCGGTCGGCGACGATCTCGGCGGTGGTGTAACCGGGGGCGACCAGGCCGTAGCAGACACCTTCGACGGCGGCGCATTCACCGATGGCGTAGATGTCGGGGTCCGAGGACCGAAGGCCGAGATCGGTGAGAATGCCTCCGCGCGGGCCGATTTCGAGCCCGGCCGCCTTGGCGACGGAGTCGTGCGGGCGGATACCGGCGGAGAACACCACGAGCGAGGCGTGGATCTCCGACTCGTCGGACAGGTGCAGCTTGACCCCGCCGGTCTCCTCCTCGATCGACTCGATCTTGGCGGTGCCGACGCCCGTGTGCACGTTCAGGCCGATGTCGGAGACCAGCTTCTCCAGGATCGCGCCACCACCGGCGTCGACCTGGGCGGGCATCAGGCGGTCGTTGTACTCGATGACGTGCGGGGTCATGCCCATCAGGCGCAGCGCGTTGGCCGCCTCCAGGCCGAGCAGACCACCGCCGATCACCACACCGTGCGCGCCGGGACCGGCCTTCTCAGCCGCGGAGCGGATGCCGTCCAGGTCCTCGATGGTGCGGTAGACGAAGCACTCGGGCAGGTCGTGGCCGGGCACCGGCGGCACGAAGGCGTAGGAACCGGTGGCCATCACCAGCGCGTCGTAGGCGATGACCTCACCGGTGGAGGTGGTGACGGTCTTGGCCGCGCGGTCGATGGACTCGCCGCGCTGGCCGAGCCGCAGCTCCACCAGCTCGTCGCCGGAGTACATGTTGCCCGGCAGCGCCAGGTCGTCGGGGTTCCAGTTGCCGACGTAGTAGGACAGGCCGACGCGGTCGTAGGCGGGCAGCTTCTCCTCGGAGAGCACGACCACGCGCCACTGTCCGGCGTCGTCGCGCGAGCGAAGGGCCTCGACGAAGCGGTGTCCGACCATGCCGTGGCCGACCACGACCACTGTCTTGCGAGTGCTGTTCATGAGAGTGACCTCCTGGATTGTGGTCGGTTGTCAGCGAGCCGACGAAGTGCTGGATTCGGCCTCGAGGACCAGGGATTCGGCCTCGGCCACGACATCGGAGTCGACGGCGGCGCGGGGGCGGCGCAGGAACACCGTCCAGGTGACCGCGGCGCAGACCACGTAGAAGGCGAGGAACACCCAGAACGCGGTGGTCGCCGAGGCGGTGCTGGCGTAGGAGGAGCGCAGCACCATGTTGATGCCGACGCCGCCGAGGGCACCGATGGCGCCGACGAAACCGATCAGGGCGCCGGAGGTGTTCTGCGACCACGCGGCCTGTTCGGCGCGCGGCAGCGGCAGGCTCTTGGACTTGGCCTCGAACACCGACGGGATGATCTTGGTGACGGCGCCGTTGCCGAAACCCGACAGGATGAACAGGGCGATGAAGCCGGCGACCAGGATCGTCATGGTCGATCCGGTGGCGATGCCGTTGTTGCGGTCGGCCAGCGTCGAGGCGAAGATCACGACCAGCGCGGCGGCCATCATGGCGCCGAAGGTGGCGATGGTGACCTTGCTGCCACCGATGCGGTCGGCCATCTTGCCGCCGTAGGGGCGGGCGAGCGAACCGAGCAGCGGACCGATGAACGCGATCGAGGCGGCGTGGATGGCGGCCTGGGTCGCGGTGTCACCACCGGCCTTGAAACTGATCTGCAGGATCTGGCCGAAGGCGAAGCTGTAGCCGATGAACGAACCGAAGGTGCCGATGTAGAGGAAGGCGATAGCCCAGGACTGCGGCACGCGCAGGGCCTTGAGCATGTAGGACATGTCGGCCTTCTGGTTGGTCAGGTTGTCCATGTACAGCGCGGCACCGACCGCGGTGACACCTACCAGGACCAGGTAGACCGCGCAGATCACGTAGGCGTAGTCGCCACCGAGGGTGACCAGCACGAGCAGGCCGAGCAGCTGGATCACCGGCACGCCGATATTGCCGCCGCCGGCGTTCATGCCGAGCGCCCAGCCCTTGAGCCGCTGCGGGTAGAAGGCGTTGATGTTGGTCATCGAGGAGGCGAAGTTGCCGCCACCGAAGCCGGCGAACGCGGCGACGATCAGGAAGGTGGTGTAGGACGTGCCCGGCTGGTTGACGAAATACAGCGTCAGCAGCAGCGGGACGAGCAGCAGGAACGCGCTGAAGATGGTCCAGTTGCGACCACCGAAGCGGGCCGTTGCCACGGTGTAGGGAATGCGCAGGAACGCGCCGACGAGCGTTGGCATGGCGACGAGGAAGAACTTGCCCGCCGGATCGATGCCGAACTTGTCGGTCGGCATGAACAGCACCATCACCGACCAGATGGACCACACCGAGAAACCGATGTGCTCGGCGATCACCGACCAGATCAGGTTGCGCTTGGCAACGTCCTTGCCGCCGGCCTCCCAGGCCGCGACATCTTCGGCATCCCAGTGCTCGATGTCGTGGTTACGCTTCAGCGTGCTCAAGTTGGGCCTCCCAAAAGTGCGATGGCCCAACGGTAGGAAATGGGTATTGCCGAAATGCTGCGGGAAATTGCGCTTGAATCAACGGTTTCTCACGCCGCCCCGGTCACAGGGGTGAGATCAGCCCTTTTGTTTCGGGCATGTGACACAACGATTTCCGCACGTAAGAAGGCGGCCGGAAATCATTCGAAACGCCCGTGAGGGTGTGATCTAGGTAGCATCGACCCGAACGCACCATTACGCAACTCGAACGGTGAGTTTTCTTCCGCTCAATTCCAGGTGTCTTCGAGCATGCGCGGTTTGCAGGCCTGCCAGGCGCCGGTGAGCAGCACGCCGAGTGCGACGAGCAGCAGACCGAACGGGGCCAGCCAGCCACCGGTGGCGGTGTGCAGGATGCCGAACAGCAGCGGACCGACACAGGCGACGACGTAACCGACGCCCTGGGTGAATCCGGACAGCGCCGCCGAGCCCTGCGGTGTGCGGGTACGCAGGTTGATGAGGGTGAGCGCCATCGGGAAGGTGCTCGGGCCGAGGCCGAGCAGCACCACCCACAGCAGCGGCGCGCCCATCGGCGCGATCAGCAGGCCCGCGAACGCGACGACGAACAGCACCATGCACGCGACGACGACCGGGAACGGGTTGCGCATGCGTGAGACGACGGTCGGCGCACCGAGCGCGGGGATCAGGCCGATCAGCGCGAACAGCGCGACCATGTTGCCGCCGAAGGCCGCGCTGGCGCCCGCGTCGGCCAGGATGGTCGGCAGCCAGGTGAACATGGCGTAGGTGGTGAGCGAGGTCATGCCGAACATGCCCGCCATGCCCCAGGCCACCGGGGAACGCCACACTTTGCCTGTGGCCGTCGGTGTTTCGGACGGCAGCGCGGTGGTGTCGGCCTTGTCGCGGCCACGGCGGTCGCGCAGGACGACCAGCCACGGCACCGCCGCGGCGAAACCGACGAGCGCCCACACGCCCATCGAGATGCGCCACCCGTGCGCCTCGGCCAGCGGCACCGCGACGAACGCGGGAATGACCGTGCTCAGCTGCACCATCACGATGTAGAGCGAGGAGATCGACGCCAGCCGATCGGCGAAATACCGCTTGACCAGCGGCGGAATCACCACATTGCCGATACCCATGCCGAGCAGCGCCACCCCGGACAAGGCGAGCAGCTCGCCGGTGCCGGAGGAGAACACGCGGGCGAGCGAACCGAATCCGGCCAGCAGCATCGCCAGCAGAACCGTGCGCTCCAGCCCGAAACGCCGCACCGCGAACGGGGTGACCAGCCCGGCGACACCGAACATCGCGGTCGGCAGCATGCCGAACACGCCGACGATGGCGGTGCCGTACCCGATGTCGTCACCGATCTGCTCGGCCAGCGGGCTGAACGCGGTGACGGCCGCACGCAGGGTGAGCGCCGACATGATGATGGCCGCGAGAACCAGCAGCCGTCCCTCGATCAACGACCGCCGGGTGAGCTGCTCGGACTCCGCCTGATCGACCTCGGCGGGCGGATTCGGGAGCGCACTCCCACCATCGACCGCATCCCATCGACCATCGACCTGCCCATCGACAGAGGTGAGCCGGGTCAAGGTTTCGGAGGAGGGCGGAGGAGTCACAGGAGAAATCATAGGATGACCCGATGATCGACGCCAGCAAGTGTGAGCGACAAGTCAGGCTCGAGTACCGGCCTGCCCCTTTGCCTTACGCTGGCTCACGTGCAACCCGTCCGGCGCTCCAGCCTCATCGCCCAGGTGACCGAACAACTGCGCGCCGAAATCCGGTCGGGCCGTTGGCCGGTCGGCGGCCGTATCCCCACCGAACCCGAGCTCACCGAACTCACCGGCACCGGCCGCAATACCGTGCGTGAAGCCGTGCAGGCCCTCGTCCACGCGGGCATGCTCGAGCGCCGCCAGGGTTCGGGCACCTATGTGATCGCCACCTCCGAGGTGGGCGGCACGCTCGGCAAGTACTTCGCCGACGCCGAGGAACGCGACATCCTCGAATTGCGCCAGGCGCTCGACACCACCGCCGCGGGCTTGGCCGCGCGTCGCCGCGACGACACCGATATCGCCAACCTGCGCCGCCTGCTCGCCGAACGCAACGACCGCGACTGGACCAAACCCGACCCGGTGGCCATCGCCGCCGATGTGGAATTGCACCGCGCGATCGTCGTCGCCAGCCACAACGCCGTGTATCTGGAGTTCTACGACTCGCTGCTGCCGGTGATCGAGCAGGTGATCCACGCGCGCACCGCCAAATCCGACGACGCCTACGACAGCGAGCACATCGAACTGGTGCAGGCCGTCATCGACGGCGACGCCGAGCGCGCGATGCAGGCCGCGCGCTGCTTCCTCGGCTCGCTCATCGCCGAGTACCCGGATCGTTGAGTTTCGCCCGGTAACCGAGCTGTCACCTCGACGCGAATCGCTCGGTGAGCCCGAGTTGGCTCGAATGTCACCTGAGGCCATTGTCACGCAACAACCGGCTTCTACCGTTTCTCTCGACACCGCATCACGCGCCCGATCGAGAGGAAGCCGATGACCGCAATCGCCGCCACCGGCCAGACGACAGACACCGCGTCGTTCGAGTATGAGAAGAAGGGCCGCTGGCTCACCCAGTGGGAGCCCGACAATCCGAAATTCTGGGAATCGGGCGGTGAGAAGACCGCCAAGAAGAACCTGTGGTTCTCGGTGTTCGCCGAGAACCTAGGCTTCAGCGTCTGGGTCCTGTTCGGTTCCATCGTCACCGCCATGGGCGCCGCGGGCTTCACGTTCCTGGAGGGCCTCGGCAAGGGCAACCCGACCGCCGTCGCCAACGCCCTGCTGCTGACCTCGGTGCCCACCCTGGTCGGCGCCACCCTGCGCATCCCCTACACCTTCGCCGTCCCCAAGTTCGGCGGCCGGGCCTTCACCACGTTCAGCGCCGCCATGCTGCTGTTCCCGACGCTGGGCCTGGCGTACTTCATCAACCAGCCGGGCACCCCGATGTGGGTGTTCCTGCTGCTGGCCGCGCTCGCCGGCGTGGGCGGCGGCAACTTCTCGTCCTCGATGGCCAACATCTCGTTCTTCTTCCCCGAAGGCAAGAAGGGCGCCGCGCTGGGCATCAACGCCGCAGGCGGCAATCTCGGTGTGGCACAGACCCAATTGGCCGCGCCGCTGCTGATCACCCTCGGCACGCACCTGCTGGCCAAGGACGCGGCGGGCTACCGGTTCGGCCTCACCCTCGCCATCCTGGTCTGGGTGCCGTTCATCCTGGTCGCCGCGTTCGGCGCCCTGCGGTACATGGACTCGATCGCCTCGGCCAAGGCCGACGGCAAGTCCTACAAGCTGGCGTTGACCAACCCGCACACCTGGATCATGTCGTTCCTCTACATCGGCACCTTCGGTTCGTTCATCGGCTTCTCATTCGCCTTCCCGACCCTGATCAAGGCCAACTTCCCGCACCTGACGCAGATCGGCTGGATCAGCACGGTCGGTAACCTCGCCTTCCTCGGCGCCCTCGTCGGGTCGTTCAGCCGCCCGGTCGGCGGGTGGATTTCCGACAAGGTCGGCGGCGCGCGCATCACGGTCATGGTCTTCACCGGAATGGCCGTGGCGGTCGCGTTGATCATGACCGCGCTGTCGATGAAGAGCTTCCCGCTCTACCTCGCCGCGTTCCTGCTGCTGTTCGTGCTCACCGGGGTCGGCAACGGCTCGACCTACCGGATGATCCCGTCGATCTTCGGCGCCACCGCCAAGAAGTACGCCGCCGAACACGGCATGGAGATCACCGAGGCACAGGCATCGGCACGTCGTCAGGCCGGCGCCGCGATCGGCGTGATCGGAGCGGTCGGAGCCTTCGGCGGATTCATCCTGCAGCAGGCACTTCGCTTGTCCAACATCAACTTCGGTTCCATGGCCCCCGCCTTCTGGGCCTACGCCGTCACCTTCGTCGTCATGGCGGGCGTCACCTGGTGGTGCTACCTGCGCACCTCCTTCGCCACCGACAAGGTCCCGTCCCTGGCCTACGCCAACGTCTGACACCACGAAAGCCGCGCCCGGAATCCCCGACCGGGCGCGGCTTTCGGCATTTCTCCTACAGCACCAGGCGGACCATATCGGCCGTGCGGGCAAGGCCGGGAAAGGCTTCCGGGGTGGAGCGTGGGTGCAGGGCGTGCACGGCGAGGCGGAAGATCAAGGCGCGCAACAGCATCTGTGGCCATTCGGGCAGGCTGGACCAGCGTTCCAGGAGGCCGTCGTCACCGCCGCCCCAGGCCAGCGCGTCGACGACGACCACGCCGGCCGCCCAGGCGGCGGGGCGCCAGTAGGGGGTGATGTCGGTGAGGCCCGGTGCGTGCGCGCCGGAGAACAGGACCGTACCGAACAGGTCGCCGTGCACGAGCTGGTCGGGGCTGCGCACCGGTTTGCGCAAAGTGGCCAGCTGGCCGATCAATTCGAGGCTGCGCTGACCGTCGGGGGTCGCGGTGAGTGGCACGCCGCCGGCGCGCAGGGTGCGCAACGGCACCGACTCCCAGGCGGCGCGGTCGGCGGCGACGAACACATCCACATCCACCCACGGCGCGACGGGCGGCTGCACCAGGAAACGCGGGCGTTCCAGCTGTGCTGTCGCCTTGTGTAATCGCAGCGACACCGACACCACCTCGTCGTGGCGGGGTTCGGGGGCGCCGTCGATGAAGGTGTCGGCGCGCCAGCCCGACACCACGTAGCGGCCGTCGGTGGCACGCACCGGCCGCGCGACGCGCACACCGTCGACGGCGAGGGTTTCGCGCACCTTGGCCGACCACGCCGCGCGGGCGTGATCGGCCACCGGGCTCAGCACCACATCGCCGAGCCGCCAGCCACCGTCCCAGTCACCGAGGGAGACCGGCGTCACTTCGCGAAGACCGAATGTGGCCCGCACATGCTCGGGTGGTTCGACTGAAGTCACTGACGTCACGGCCGTACCGTAACCCTGAGGACACGTCAACAGCCCGAAGGCACGCTGGCACGCGACCCCATTGCGACCTCCCCGCAATCAACGGCGGATCGGTACGGATCAGTACACGGGCAGCGACGGATCGACCTGCTTGGCCCACGCGACCACGCCGCCCTGCAGGTGCGTGGCGTCGGCGAAACCGGCCCGCTTGAGCGCGGCCAGCGCCTCGGCCGAGCGGATCCCGGTCTTGCAGTGCAACACGATCGGCTTGTTCTGCGGCAGCTCCGAGAGCGCCTCACCGGACAGGATGCGGTCCTTGGGGATCAACGTCGCACCGTCGATGTGCACGATGTCCCACTCCACCGGCTCGCGCACGTCGATCAGTTCGACCTTGTCGGCGTCGAGCAGGTCCTTCAGCTCGGCGGCGGTGACGGTCGACCCGGCGGCGGCGGCCTGGCCCTCCTCCGACACCACACCGCAGAACGCCTCGTAGTCGATCAGCTCGGTGATCGGCTGACGTTCCGGATCGCGGCGCAGCTTGATGGTGCGGTAGTTCATGTCCAGTGCGTCGTAGACCATCAGACGGCCCAGCAGCGTCTCACCGATACCGGTGATGAGCTTGATCGCCTCGGTCACCATCACCGAACCGATCGACGCGCACAGCACGCCGAGCACGCCGCCTTCGGCGCAGGACGGGACCATGCCCGGCGGCGGGGCCTCCGGGTACAGGTCGCGGTAGTTGATGCCACGCCCGTCGGGTGCGTCCTCCCAGAACACCGACACCTGGCCCTCGAAGCGGTAGATCGAGCCCCACACGTAGGGCTTGCCCGCGAGGACGGCGGCGTCGTTGACCAGGTAGCGGGTGGCGAAGTTGTCGGTGCCGTCGACGATCAGGTCGTACTCGCGGAACAGCTCGACGGCGTTGTCGGGTTCGAGGCGGATCTTGTGCAGCCGCACGTCGATTCCCGAGTTGATCTCGAGGATCGAATCGCGGGCGCTGTCGGCCTTGGACCGGCCGATATCGGACTCACCGTGGATGACCTGACGCTGCAGGTTCGACATGTCGACCTCGTCGAACTCGACGATGCCGAGCGTGCCGACGCCCGCGGCCGCCAGATACAGCAGGGCGGGCGAACCGAGACCGCCCGCGCCGATCACGAGCACCTTGGCGTTCTTCAACCGTTTCTGACCGTCGACACCGAGATCGGGGATGATCAGGTGGCGGCTGTACCGCGCGACCTCGTCCTTGGTCAGTTCCGCCGCAGGCTCGACGAGCGGCGGCAAGGACCCGTTGAAAGACACCTTCGGAACTCCGTTTCTTTGGCGGCTGGCGCCGCGGGTTTGCGGCCTGTTCCCTTGATCTTCCCTCCCGTCGGGCACTCCTTCGTCGCACCCTCTGGTCAGTCCAGATCAAGGCGGCCGCAAACCGATGGCCGTGTGTATCTACAACACTGACCGCCGTACTGTTCTTCCCGCCCATGGTCTCGCACCGGCGGAGTTCTCAGCCGCGCGGGTACGGCCAGGGATTGAAGCGGCAGGTCTTGCCGTCGGGCGGGACCACACCGTGCGGGTCGAGCAGGGCGATGTCGTTGTTCTTGGTGCCGAAGGTCTGCTGCATCATGATCGGCGCCAGGCCGCCCTCGGTCTCGCACGGCTGGTGGCCGTGGTAGCCGATGGCGTGGCCGACCTCGTGGTTGACGAGGTATTGCCGGTAGGAACCGATGTCGCCGTCGAAGGCGAGCGCGCCGCGCACCCAGCGGGCCTCCGACAGCACCACCCGGTCGATGCTCGCGTTGTAACACGACGAGTCGATGGGGATCTCGAATCCACAAGCGGCGCGGGTGCTTTCGCGGGAGGTGAGGGAGAGCCGGAAGTCGGGTTCGCCGACGTCGATGCGCTGGAACCCGAACTTGGGGTCCTTGGTCCAGCTCTTGGGGTTGGCCAGGGTGGTCTCCACCATCTTGGCCACGGCCACGTCACCACCGTAGGCCGAGGTGTCGATGCCGTCTTCCACCTCGACGGTGTAGCGGAACACCCGCTCGGTGCCCGCCCCGACCTGTGGGCCCGCACCCGGCACCACATGCCAGGTGCCCGCGCCGCGCTCGACGAACGCGCCGCCCTCGGGGAGCGCGCCGAGCGGCAGATCGGCGGGGAACTTTCCGTCGCCGGGCGGTGCGCCGATGATGCCGGACTGGGCGACGTTCGGGCTCAATGCCCCGAACCCCGGGTCCACCGGGGCGGGCTGCTTGGCCACGCGCAGCGCGTCGAAGATCACGAACGCCGTCACCGCCAGCAACACCGGCAGCGCGTAGGCCCGCCACCCGTAGGTGGACACGAAGCGGCCGAGGGCGCTCTGCTTCTTGGCGTCGCGCTGTGGGCTGCGCGGCCTGCCGGTGTCGGCTTCGGCGGGATCCCAGCGTGCGCGGAGGGGCTGACGCGATCGGTCGGCCGGTTGGTACAGCCCGAGGGGGTCGTAGACCTGCAGTTCCCGCCCTTCTGACTCCGAAGTCACTGAACCGGACTCGGTGGTTTGCGTGGGGCGAGCGACATCGCGCCCGCCGCCGGATGGTCGTTCCGGGCGGTCGGTCACCACACCAGATTCTCACAGTGGCCAAATCGGTGACGCGGGTGGCCGGGGAAGATCCGCCGGTTACGGCCCGGCGAACGTTCCCGCCTGGTACTACATTTCCGTAGGCGATACTCCGGGGGAACACTGTGCGAGTATCGTTCGTGGGACATCGGGCGCACATTCGCCTGCCTGGTGTAGTCGACAAAGAGAGCCGAGATGACTGACCTCGTGGACCGCATGACCTCGCGCCGATCGGTGCCGGAGACGGTCCCGGCAAAGCGCGGCACCCGCCTGCCTCGTGATGAGCGGCGTCAGCAACTGCTGCTCGCGGCGAGCGAGGTATTCGTCCAGCGTGGTTACCACGCCGCGGGCATGGACGAGATCTCGCAGGTGGCCGGTGTCAGCAAGCCGGTGCTCTACCAGCACTTCGCGAGCAAGCTGGAACTGTATCTGGCGGTGCTGCAGAATTATGTGGACATCCTGGTGTCGAGCGTGCGTCAGGCGCTGCGCTCCACCACCGACAACAAGCAGCGTGTGCGCGCCGCCGTCGCCGCCTACTTCGACTTCGTCGACAACGAGATGCAGGGTTTCCGCCTCGTCTTCGAATCCGACCTCACCAGCGAACCGCAGGTGCAGCGCCGGGTCGAACAGGCCACCGAAGCCTGCGTCGACGCGGTGTTCGACCTGGTCGCCCACGACTCCGGTCTCGACCCGTACCGGGCGCGCATCCTGGCCGTCGGCCTGGTGGGGGCGAGCCAGTTCTCGGCGCGCTACTGGCTCGAGGCCGACCGCCCGGTCCCCAAGGACGAGGCCGTCGACACCACCGTGGCCCTGGCCTGGGGCGGCCTGAAGCACGTGCCGTTCCGCCTCTCCGGGTCTTGAGGCCAGACTCGGGTTCGTGGGCATTTCCGAAGGCGGCAAGCCCTCTGGAAGTGGGTGGGTCAGCCCGTACCCGGTGAGTTACCCATGTACTGACGAAATCAGTTGTCTCGTCCGTGACAAGAATGGGCCCGCCTTCGGTGTGAAGGCGGGCCCATTCGTGTTTCGCGTCTTACACGGTGGCGAAGCCGACGCGGCCGACGGCCGGGGAACCGATCTCCACGTAGGCGACCTTCGCGGCCTGGATCAGGAACTTGCGGTTCTTGTCGTCGGTGAGCTTGACGACGCCACCGGAGCCGCTGAGGGCATCGGTCACCAGCGCCTCGATCTCGTCAGGGCTCTGCGAGCTGTTGATGACGAGCTCCCGAGGGCTATCCGAAATACCGATCTTGACCTCCACGGCCAACCTCCGAACGTAAGAGTCCTGTGTTGTCCTCTTCAGGCTAATGCAGCCACCCGACCCCGGTGACACACCCGCCTGCGCTGTGAGCGAACGAGCGGGGATCAGGGTTCGACGAGCTCGATCTCGAGTTCGATCTTGACGGTGTCCGACAGCATGCCCGGCATGGGGCCGCCGACACCGAAATCGGTGCGCTTGATGGCACCGGTCGCGGAGAAGCCGGCATGGCGCGAGCCGTCGGGGAAGTCGCCGACGCCGCCCCACTCCACCTCGAGGGTGAGCGGCTTGGTGACGGTGCCGAGGGTGGCCTCGCCGGTGACGGTGAAGGTCTCGGCGATGCGGACCGGTTCGGTGGCGCGGAAGCTCAGGGTCGGACGGTTGGCGACATCGAGGAAGTCGGCGTTGCGCACATGGGCGTCGCGGTCGGCGTTGCCGGTGTCGAAGGAGTCGAGGTCGATGGTCGCGCCGATGGTGGCGGCACCGGATTCGTCGACCACGAACTCGGTCTCGAACCGGGTGAAGCCGCCGCGCACCTTGGCGATGCCGAGGTGGCGAACGGTGAACGAAACCGAGGAATGGCTGCGGTCCAGCGTCCAGGATCCGGCCTTCAGCTGCTGTGTCTGTGTCGAAGAAGTCATGCGTCCAGCCTGACCGGACCGTGGTCCGTTAACCAGACCGCCGTTATCCTGGACCTGTCAGGGCCAGGCTGTCGGAGCCAGGACCAGGGAGGATGGAGCAATGCCCGACCAGCTTGGAGCCCGCTCGACCTTCGCCGAACTGCTCATCGCCCGGCGCGCGGAACTGCGCCCCGAAGACGTTGGCCTGCCCGGCGGCGGTCGTCGGCGCACACCGGGACTGCGCCGCGAGGAGGTCGCGGTGCTGGCAGGCGTGAGCGCGGACTACCTGGCCCGGCTCGAACAGGGCCGCGACAGCAATCCCTCCCCAGCCGTGGTCGACGCCCTGGCCACCGCCTTGCGCTTCAACGACACCGAACGCGCCCATTTCGGCTGGCTGGCACTGACCACCAGCAAGGAAGCGCGCTGCCCCAGTACGGCTTTCGACCCGAAGCTCGATCAGGTGCCGCCCGCGCTCACCGCCGTGCTCGACGCCCTCACCCCCACCCCCGCCTTCGCCCTGGGCCCGCGCGCGAATGTGCTCGCGTGGAACGACTCCTGGGAGGACCTCGTCGCCCCGCTCGGCCTGCTCGACGATCCCGAGCAAGTGAACCTGGCCGTCTGGGCGTTCCGACATCCACTGGCGCGCACCACCATCACCGACTGGCCGCAATACGCCGACCTCCTCGCCGATCAGCTGGCCCGCACGAGACTGCGCCGCCCCGAAGACGAGAGCATCGCCTCCACCATCGAATTCCTCACCACCGAACCGGAATTCGCCCGCCGCTGGCAACCACACCGCCTCGCCGAGAACCTACCGAGCCTGCTCGGCCTCGAACACCCCACCCGAGGCACCCTCACCTTCACCGTGCAGACACTGTCCGCCGAGAACGATCAGCAGATCGTCATCTGGCTCCCCCGCGAAACCGCCGCCCGCGCACCGGAACTACGCCTGATCCACCCCCAAGCAGCAAACGGCTGACAGATCCGGCAAGAACATGGGTAACTCACCGGGGCACGAGCTAACCCAGCCACTTCCCACAAGCTCGCCGCGTCCCCAGGTCTCCCCGCGCCCGAGTCTGGCCAAGGTCGCGGAGAGGCAGGTGAGCACATGGGTAACTCACCGGGTACGGGCTAACCCAGCCACGTCCGGAAAGCTTGCCGCCTCCACAACTCCCCCCGCACCTGAGTCTGGCCAAAAGTCGCGGGGAGGCGGTCAGAGCCCTAGTTGGGCCATGCGGGCGGCGTGGCGCTCCTGCATGCGGTCGAACAGGGAGACGATGCCGTTGAGGTCGCCCGTGGCGGCCAGCACCAGTTCGGCCAGTTCGTCGCGCTGAGCCATCACGTACTGCGCCTGGGTGATCGCCTCACCGAGCAGCCTGCGACCCCACAGGGTGAGTCGATCGCGCTCGGACCGGCTGGCGGTGACCGCGTTGCGGACCTCCTCGACCACGAACTGCGAGTGCCCGGTCTCGGCGAGCACGTCGCGCACCACATCGGCGACCTCGGCGGGGAGCGCGCCGGCGATCTCGGTGTAGAAGTCGGCGGCCAGGCCGTCACCTACGTAGAACTTCACCATCGACTCGAGCCACGTCGACGGGTCGGTGGAGGCGTGGTAGGAGTCCAGCGCGCCCTGGTACTGGTCCATCGCCCGCTCGGTGTCCACCCCGCGCGCGCCGAGCGCCGCCTCGAGCGCCTCGAAGTGCGCCAGCTCCGCGGCCGCCATCTTGGCCACCGCCACCCGCCCGCGCACCGACGGCGCGAGCTTGGCTTCCTCGGCGAGCCGATAGAACGCGGACAGCTCGCCGTAGGCGAGGACCGCGAACAGCTCGGTCACCCCCGGGTGGTCGGCGGACAGCGGTGCGGTCGAGAAAACTTCCGGCGCGGCAGAGGTCTGGGCTCCCATGACCACCAATCGTAGTCGCGATCGCGGATCAGTCGCGATCGGCCAGGAATTTGTCCAGATGCGTCCAGGTGGTGTCGCGGGCCTGTGGTCCGGTGAGAATGCCGAGGTGGCTGCCCGGAACGACCTCGTAGGTCACCGAGGGCGACCCGGTGAGCGTGCGCAAACCCGCCTCGACAGCGGCCTTCGGCGTGATGACGTCGGCGGTGCCGCCGAACAGCAGTACCGGCACCCGCACCTCGGCGAGGTCGATGGTGAGGTCGCGCAGGTGCACCCGGCCCTTGCCGATGTCGTTGGCCAGGATGAACCGGCCCCACAGCTGCCCGTAGAAGCGGCCGGGGTAGCCGGGCATGGCGGCCTGGAACCGATCGATGGATTCCATTCTGGCCAGCGTCTCGGTGCGCGCGATATTGCCCGCGATGAACATCGGCCGCGCCAGTTCGCGGTCGAACGCCGCCACCCGGTAGGCGAATTTCGTCAGCGGCGCGGGGATACCGCCGACGGCCCGCACCACGTTGGTGACCGCCTTGCCGCCGGTGATCCGGGCGACCGCGCGCACCTGCGGCATGCCGAGCATCTTGTCGTAATCGAGCGGCGGGCCGACGCCGGTGACCGAACGGATCGGCAGATCGGCGTTGGCGGCGGTGGTGAGCAGGGCGAAAATGCCGCCGATCGACCAGCCGACGAGGTCGACGGGCGCGCCACCGCGATCGGCGCTGACCCGGCGGATCGCCTCGGGCAGGATGTCGGTGACCCAGTCCTCGAAACCCATCCGGCGATCGGCGAAGCCGATGTCGCCGTAATCGATGAGGTAGGTGGGGCGGCCGGTGGACACCAGGTGGCGAACCAGGCTCTGGTCGGGGCGCAGGTCGTAACAGGTGGCGGGCGCCGCGAGCGGCGGAATCAGCAGCACCGCGGAATCGGTTGTGGCGGAGTCGCTTTCGGTGCCGTAGCGACGCAGCAAGCGGTGCGGTTCGTCCCAGAGCACGGTCGAGGGCGCGGGGTCGGGCGCCTCGATGCCCGCGCCGAAGCTCAGCGCCCAGGCGTTACGCGCGGCGGTGGTGACGGTGTCGGTGATGCTCACGACAAGAAATCTCTCACATCCCGGTACCGCCGGTTACAGTGACCTCTATTACATCCGCGACACGCGCGAAAACCGGAAACGGTGAATTGCACTGCGACGCACCGTGTATGCGGGTGTGACCGGCGGCGATTTCGTTTTTCGTACGACACCCGAACGGCGTGAAATTCGGATTGCGCAGAATATCACGCTACAATCACTGTGGACAACGCTAGTTTCGTAGCCCCGGCACACTTCGCGGGCGCGTCACACCACGGCGCACAGCGCCACCCGGCAGCGTTGACCAGGAAAATGTGCGCGCACCGAATCCGTATCACCGATGTGCCGCGCCGATGACGCAGACGCGATCGGCGCTGGCCCGGCGAGTATCACAGGCGGATATGTGGTCGTCGCGGGCCGACCGGCCCGCCCCACCTCGTGCGTGCGAGATGCAATGACGAGGAAGGCACGAACCCTGAGCAAGATCACTGTCGAACAGGAACCCGGTGTGGCCGACACCCTGCTGACGGCCGAACTGGACGACACCCACACGCCGCCGAGTTTCGCCGAATTGGGGGTGCGCTCCGAAATTGTGCGCGCACTCGGCGAGATCGGTATCGAACGCACCTTCGCGATCCAGGAACTCACCCTGCCGCTGGCACTGGCCGGCGAGGATCTCATCGGCCAGGCCCGCACCGGTATGGGTAAAACCTTCGGTTTCGGTGTGCCGTTGCTGCACCGCATCGCGACCGCCGACACCGGGACCACCCCGCTGGACGGCACGCCGCGCGCGCTGGTCATCGTGCCCACGCGCGAACTGTGCATCCAGGTGACCAAGGACCTGGAGAACGCGAGCAAGTACCTGACCAACCACCAGGGCCCGCTTAAGGTCGCCGCCATCTACGGTGGCCGCCCCTACGACTCCCAGATCGCCGACCTGAACAAGGGCGTCGACGTGGTCGTCGGCACCCCCGGTCGACTACTGGACCTGGCGAACCAGAACCATCTGATCCTCGGCAAGATCGGCGTGCTCGTCCTCGACGAGGCCGACGAGATGCTCGACCTGGGCTTCCTGCCCGATATCGAGCGCATCCTCACGATGGTGCCCGACAAGCGTCAGACGATGCTGTTCTCGGCGACCATGCCCGGGCCGATCATCACTCTCGCCCGCACCTTCCTGACCAAGCCGACGCACATCCGCGCCGAACTGGCCAACGATTCCGCGGTGCACGACCGCACCAAGCAGTTCGTCTACCGCGCGCACGCGATGGACAAGGCCGAACTGGTCGCCCGCGTGCTGCAGGCCGAGTCCCGTGGCGCGACGATGATCTTCACCCGCACCAAGCGCACCGCGCAGAAGGTGGCCGACGATCTGGCCGAGCGCGGGTTCGCTGTCGGCGCCGTGCACGGCGACCTGAACCAGGTGGCCCGGGAGAAGGCGCTCAACAAGTTCCGCAACGGCACCATCGATGTGCTGGTCGCCACCGATGTCGCCGCGCGCGGTATCGACATCGACGACGTCACCCACGTCATCAACTACCAGTGCCCCGAGGACGAGAAGACCTACGTCCACCGCATCGGGCGCACCGGTCGCGCGGGTCGCACCGGCGTGGCGATCACCCTGATCGACTGGGACGAGCTGCACCGCTGGGAGTCGATCAACAAGGCGCTCGGCCTGAACATGGCCGACCCCGCCGAGACGTACTCGCGCTCGCCGCACCTGTATTCCGACCTCGGCATCCCCGAGGGCATCACCGGTGTGGTCCGCAAGCCGAAGCCGGAGCGCGACGAGGACGCGGTCGTCGTGGAGCGCACCGAGCGCCCCAAGACCACGCGCAGCCGTCGCCGCACCCGTGGCGGCAAGGCCGAGTCCGCCGAGACGACCGCTTCGGAGACCAGCACCGAGGAATCGTCGGAGGCCGGCGACACCGCCGAAGGCGACAAGCCCGCCCGCCGCCGCCGTCGCCGCCGCAAGCCCGCCGAGGGCACCGACGCGACCACCGAGTCGGCCACTGATTCGGCGCCCACCGAGTCGACACCGACCGAATCGGCCACCACCGAGTCGGCTGCGGCCGATTCGACCCCCGCCGAGGCGACCGATTCCGACGCCGAGCCCAAGCCCGCTCGCCGCCGCCGCCGTCGCAAGCCCGCGGACACCACCGCCGATACTCAGGTAACCGTCGACGCCTGACCGCACCCAGCACCACCCGAAACGGCCCGTCATCACCAGATGGCGGGCCGTTCGCGTACTGACCCGGCATAAGTGCCCACTACCTTCAGCAGGCAAGCACATGGGTAACTCACCGGGGACGGGCTAGGGTGACCCGCTACCCCGTCTGGCCGCCGACGCAACCCTCACCGCACCTGAATCTGGCCGAAATCCCCGGAGCAGCAGTCCAGCACATGGGTAACTCACCGGGTACGGGCTACCGCGACACACCGAATTCGTCTGGCCGCCGACGCAAAGTTCACCGCACCTGAGCCTGGCCCAAATCCCCGGGGAGGCGGATGAGCTAGGGTCGCTGGCGTGGTTGTTCCGGAGCGGCGTACCCGTGCCGATGTCATCGCCGCCGTAACGATCGCCGTTGTCTGCCTGGTCGCGGCGGCCATCGTCTGGGCGCGTGCCGACGCCACCGGCACCGATTCCGTCACCGCAGACTCCCCCGCACCGACCGTGGTGGCCGCGACGCAGTTGCCGGGCACGCTGCGCGAACGGTGGCACGCGGCGGACTCGGCGAGTTCGCGGGCGCTCGTCGCCGGGAATGTGGTTGTCACCGGCGACGAAGGCACGGTGAGCGGTCGCGATCCGGTGACCGGTGAGCAGCGGTGGTGGTACCGGCGGGACATGCCGCTGTGCGGGGTGGAGGCGCAGTGGGGGTCGGTGATCGCGACCTACCGCGATCAGCGTGGTTGCAGCCAGACCACCATGCTCGACGCGGACACCGGCGCCCGCAGCATCGCTCGCAGCAGCTACATGGACGACGCGATCCGGATTTCCGGCGACGGCACCTATCTGCTCGCCCTCGGTACCGACCGGCTGGAGATGTGGCGTTCGGATCTGGTCCGCACGCTCGAGTACGGCTACGTGGACGCGCCCGTGAACCCGAATACCCAGCCGCGCAACGGATGTGAGCTCCGGTCTGCCGCGTCGAGTTCGTCGCGGCTGGCGGTGATCGAACGGTGCCCGGACGATCCGGGCGCCCGGCTGACGGTGCTCGCCCCGTCGCCGAAGGAGGCCACCGCGCCCGAGGAGCACGGCTCGCGCCTGCTCACCGCACCCGGTGCCGACTCCGCCGAGGTGCGGGTGATCGCGGTGTCGGATGCCAAGATCGCCGTCTACTATCCGCCGACTCCGGCCACCGCGACAGGTCTCGCGCAACCGGCCCGCATCGCCGTGCACGACGGCACCGGCAACGAGGTGTCCTCCGCCGCGCTGGCCGAACCGTGGACCGACCGCATCACCGTGACCCGGCTCGGCTCGGCGATCTACGTGTTCACCGGCAAGACCTTGATCGCCTTGAGTGCCGCCACATTACAGCCCACCTGGACGGTGCGCGACGCGCTCGGTACCCCGGCGTCGATGGCGGGCAGACTGCTGGTCCCCGTCACCGACGGCATGCTCGCGGTGGATTTCGCCACCGGAACGACCGTTGCCCGGATCGCGGTGCAGCGCAGCGATTACCGCGGCGACCCGATCAGCACGGCGGTGCTCGGCGACACCGTCTTCGAACGACGCGGTGGCAGGCTCTACGCACTCGGCTGAGCCCGCCGGGCTGTCATGATGGAGCCATGTCCGCATCCGACGCCCGTTTGGTCCTGCTCCGCCACGGTGAAACCACGTGGTCCGCGCAACGGAAGCACACCAGCCACACCGATCTGCCGTTGACCGAACTCGGCGAGGCGCAGGCCCGCGCGGCCGGGCTGGTCGTGAAGTCCCTCGACCTGCGTGATCCGCTCGTCTTCACCAGCCCGCGCCGGCGTGCGCGCCAGACCGCCGAACTCGCCGGGCTCGCCGATATCCACGTCGACGACGAACTGGTGGAATGGGATTACGGCGACTACGAGGGCATCACCACCGCCGAGATCCGCGAAACCGTCCCCGGCTGGACCGTGTGGACCCACCCGGTGCCCGGCGGTGAGACGGCCGAGCAGGTGAGCGCCCGCGCCGACCACGTCCTCGACCGCGCCGAGCCGGTCCTGGCCGACCGCGATGTGGTGCTGGTGGGGCACGGACACTTCTCCCGCGTGCTGATCGCCCGCTGGGGCGAGTTCGCGGTGCGCGAGGGGCGACGGTTCGCGATGTCTACCGGCGCGGTGAGCGTTCTCGGTTACGACCATGGGGCGCATACGATCTGGGCCCACAACCTGACTCACCGCACCGAAGGAGACCTCCGTTGAGCGTGCGTCGCGCCACCGCAACCGACGTGCCCGCGATGGTCGGGCTCGTGCACGATCTCGCCGAGTACGAGAAGGCTCCCCAGGCGTGCACACTCACCGAAGCGCAGCTGAGCGCGGCCCTGTTCGGGCCGTCGCCCGCCGTGTTCGCCCACGTCGCCGAGCACGACGGCGAGGTGGTCGGGTGCGCGATCTGGTTCCTGAACTACTCCACCTGGGACGGCGTGCACGGCATCTACCTCGAGGACCTCTACGTGCGTCCCGAAGCGCGCGGCACGGGGCTCGGCCGCGCCCTGGTCGCGGCTTTGGCCGCCGAGGCGGTCACGCACGGTTACAGCCGGGTGGCGTGGTCGGTGCTCACCTGGAACACGCCGTCGATCGAGTTCTACCGATCCCTCGGTGCCACAGCGCAAGACGAATGGATCGGGTATCGGCTCGCGGGAAAGGAACTGTCCGCGCTCGCCGCGTCGGTGCGGTGATATCGGATGCGCATAGCTCTACCGCACGATTGGCCTGCCACACCCGAGGACGCCGTCGCACTGCAAGATCGGCTACGCCCGCTGGTTCGCGCCGAAAACCCTGTGCCACCGCAATTCTCGACAGTGGCCGGAATCGATTCCGCCTACGCCGAGGACGGCACCGTTGCCACTGCGGCGGTAATTCTCGACGCGCAAACCCTGGAGACCGTGGAAACGGCGGTGGCATACGGTGTTTCGACATTTCCCTACGTGCCGGGCCTGCTCGCTTTCCGGGAACTTCCCGCCACCGTCGCCGCACTCGAAAAACTCACGCGCACACCGGATCTGATCGTGTGTGATGCGCAGGGCCGGGCACATCCGCGCCGATTCGGCCTCGCCTGTCATGTCGGATTGCTGACGGGAATTCCGACGATCGGTGTCGCCAAATCGGTGTGGGGCGAATACGGCGAACCCGGGCCGCGACGCGGTGACAGCAGTGCGGTGACGATCGACGGCGAGATCGTCGGCCGCGCACTGCGTACCAGGGACGGTGTGAAACCACTGTTCGTCTCGGTGGGTCATCTCGTCGACCTCGACACCGCCTGCGCTCAAGTGCTCGCGCTCACGAAGAATTACCGGCAACCGGAAACGACTCGCGCCGCCGACCACCTGTGCCGCCAGGCGCTGCGCGCGAAGACCGGCTAACGCTCTTCGGGCAGCTCGCCGTAGTCCTGCGCCATCCACCGGCTCGACGCGGGTGCGAACAGGGCGGCCAGGCCGCCGAGGGCGACGACGGCGAGCAGGGTGCCGTACAGCGGCTGATGCGAGTCGGTCAGCAACGACCAGGCGACCGGCAGCAACAGGATCTGCGCGATGACCGCGATGGCCCGGCCCCAGCGCTTGCCGCGCAGCAGCGCGATCCCGGCCGCGAGCACGCCGCCGAACAGCGCGATGAACCACATGGCCGTGCCGACACCGCTGGCCACCGACTGATCGTGGCCGGTCAGCGCCCGCACGATCAGCACGACCGCCGTGCCGACACCGGCCAGCCCCTCGAGGGTGACGATCGCACCGGCCACCCGCACCGTCGTCGGGATACCGCTCTCGGCCTGCGCGCCGTCGTCGTGCTGGTCGCCTGTGGTCATGTCGTGCTCCGTCACGGCGCCAAGCCTACGACGACGCGTCGTCGGGTGCCGTCGGCCGGGCGGGAACCGGCATCCGGGCACTCGCATTACCCTCGACCCAGTGCGGACGCTGCTCATCGTTAATCCGAATGCCACCTCGACCACGCCGGCGACCAGGGACCTGCTCGCGCATGCCCTGGAGAGCCGGACGCAGCTGACCGTTGCGCACACCCAGCATCGCGGTCACGCGGCCGAACTGGCGCAGTGGGCATCGACCCAGGAGATGGACCTGATCGTCGTGCACGGTGGCGATGGGACGGTCAACGAGACCATCAACGGCTTCCTGCCCCTGCCTCAGGTGGAAGACGATCAGGTGTGGCGGCCCCGCCTCGGGGTGATCCCCGGCGGCTCGGCCAATGTGTTCGCCCGCGCCCTCGGCATCTCCCCCGATCCGGTGACAGCTACCAACCAGCTCATCGATCTGCTCGGCCGCGACGCGGACCGCCGGATCGGGCTCGGTCTCGCCGATGACCGGTGGTTCACATTCAGCGCCGGAGTGGGCCTCGACGCGGATGTGTGCGAGGCGATCGACGCGGCCCGCGCCAAAGGTCGCAAGGCCACTCCGGCGCGCTATCTGCGGACGACGGTTCGGCAGTTCTTCCGCGCGCGCAGGCATGAACCGACCGTCACCGTTACCGTTCCGGGACACGATCCGGTGGAGTCGGTGTATTACGCCTTCGTCACGAATTCGAGCCCGTGGACCTATCTGGAGGATCGTCCGGTTCGCACGAATCCCGGTACGACCTTCGAAACGGGACTCGGGGTGTTCGCGATGGAGACGATGAGTGTGACGCGCACCCTGTTGCTCGCCCGGCAGTTGCTGAGCGAGAATGGAAACCCTAAGGCGGACGCACTGTTTCGGATCGACGATGTCGATTCGGTTCGCATCGATTCGCCCGGTGAGATCGGCCTGCAAATCGATGGCGACTTCATCGGAAAACGCAAGATGGTGCATTTCACATCGGTGCCGAGTGTGCTCGATGTGGTGGCTCCGAAGCCGGTCTGAGCAAGGAACTCTCGAAAAAATCTCCGGGTTGCGCTGCGAAAACCCGGAGACGCGAGTACAAAGGACCGGGCAGGTGCCCCATGTGGGCAGCCTAGAGCGTGATCTCCCCCACGGTGCGCCGCAGACCTATTGACATCTACGGTGATCGTGAAAGCATTCACAAGCAACCGTGCGGAAACATTCGAGTCGCACAAGTGAACGATCCACTAACCAGAGGTGCCCTTTGTGGCGCCCGCGCAAAGGAGCAGAGGAATGGACTGGCGCCACAAGGCCATCTGTCGCGACGAGGACCCCGAGCTGTTCTTCCCGGTGGGTAACAGCGGTCCTGCGCTCGCGCAGATTGCCGATGCCAAGCTGGTCTGCGCCCGCTGCCCCGTCACCGCCGATTGCCTGTCGTGGGCCCTGAAGTCGGGCCAGGACGCCGGCGTGTGGGGCGGAATGAGCGAAGACGAGCGTCGCGCGCTCAAGCGGCGCAACGCGCGCACCCGTACGCGTACCTCCGTCTAGGTAGACAAGACGGGCGTTACCGGGCCAGCAGCCCCGGTCCGGTAACGCATGTGAGAACCCGGCACCCATGGGTGCCGGGTTTATTGTTGCCCTGCAACAGTTTTCGAAGCTCTATCGTGCGGAACGGCGACCGAGCGGAACCCGAAGCACCGCGTCGGTACCGACATCGGCACCGGGGTGCAACCCGATCGAACCGCCCAGTTCCGAGGTCACCAGAGTCCGCACGATCTGCAGACCGAGGCGGTCGGAACTCTCCAGGCTGAAGCCGGTGGGCAGGCCACGACCGTCGTCGCTGATGATCACGTCGAGCCAGCGCGCCGAACGCTCCGAACGAATCGTCACGGTACCGTTCTGCCCCGCGTCGAAGGCGTGCTCGATGGCGTTCTGCACCAGTTCGGTCAGCACCATCACCAGCGGGGTCGCCCGCTCGGCCGAGAACACCCCGAGCGAACCCGCGCGGCGCACCTTGATGCGCGCGGTGTGCACGGTGGCCACGTCGGCCATGATCGGCAGCAGCCGGTCGACGACCTCGTCGAGGTCGACTTCCTCGTCCACCGACATCGACAGCATCTCGTGCACCGACGCGATCGAGGTGACCCGGCGCACCGATTCCGTCAGTGCCACTTGGGCTTCCGGATTCTCGGTGCGACGCGCCTGCAGCCGCAGCAGCGCCGCGACGGTCTGCAGATTGTTCTTCACCCGGTGGTGGATCTCACGGATGGTCGCGTCCTTGCTGAGCAGGGCGCGGTCGCGGCGCTTCACCTCGGTGACGTCGCGCACCAGCACCGCGGGCCCGGCCAGCTGCCCGCCCGGCCGCATCACCAGGGTGCGCAGCAACACCGTCGCACCCCGTGCCTCCACCTCCATCCGGCGACCCGTACGACCCGCGAGCGCGGCCTGGATATCGGCCACCACCTCTTGCGCGTCGAAGGGGTCGGTGATGAGTGAGCGGGTCGTCACCGCGAGATCCTGGCCGACCAGGTCGGCCTGCAATCCCATCCGGTGGTAGGCCGACAGCGCGTTCGGGCTGGCGTAGACCACCTGCCCCTGGGTATCGAGCCGGATGAAGCCGTCACCCGCGCGCGGGCTGGAATGGGTGGCCGCCCGGTCCTCCGGGGTGGGGAAGCTGCCGTCGGCGATCATCTGGCACAGGTCGTCGGCGGCCGACACATAGGCCGTCTCCAGGGTGGAACGCACCCGGGAGCGCTGCAGGTCGCCGTCGCGGCTCAGCACGGCGATCACGTCCTCCCCGCAGCGCACCGGAATGGCCTCGCGCACCGCGTGCACCGGGCTCGCGTCCGCGGCGCCGCTCACCCGCACCTCGGTGTCGGTGCGCACGGCGGCCCCGGCGAGCAGCGCGTCGAACACCTGCGGGAAGTCGGTCCGCGACGCGGTGGTGCCCACCTTGTCGTCGAGGTGCACCGTCGGCGCAGTGGTGGGCCGGATCTGGGCCACGCACACCACGTCGGCGCCGTCGGCCACCGGGCCTGCGCCCACCCACAGCAGCAGATCCGAGAACGACAGATCGGCGAGCAACTGCCAATCGCCGACCACTCGTTGCAGATGGTCCACGGCGGTGCCGGGAAGGTCGGTGTGTTCGGCCAGGAGCTCGCTCAGTGTTGCCACGCTGGATCTACCGCTTCGTTTCTCGTGTGACTTACGCGATGGTGGCGATCAGGTCGCCCGCCTGTAGAACCTGGCCAGGGGTGACGTCGACCGAGGTGACCTCGCCGTCCACCTCGGTGAGCACCGGGATCTCCATCTTCATGGACTCGAGCAGCACAAGGGTCTGATCGACGTGCACGTGATCACCCACCGCCACCTCGACAGCGAGCACGGTGGAGACCATCTCCGCGCGCACTTCTTCCACCATGACACCCCGTTCGTAGTCGTGTCGGCCACCGCGCTCGCGGCCGTGGCCGTATCCGCCGAAGCTACAGCCAACCACACGTGAAACAATGGCTCTCGATCAGATTGTGCTCCGCGCTGCGGCGGGGAGGACCCAGAGAAGGGAGCTACCTATGGGTAAGCGCGGACGTAAGAAGCGCAGCCGTAAGGGCAACGCAGCCAACCACGGCAAGCGGCCCAACGCCTGAGCCAGGCTCGGGACACGAAAAAGGGGCACCCGTCGGGTGCCCCTTTTTTGCTGCCGTCAGCCTTCGGTCGACTCGACCCTGGTGACGGTGATGCAGCGGTGGATCTCCACCTTCAGCCGTTCACGCAGACCCTCGGGTGCGTGCTCACCACCGCACTTGCGGTTGAGCAGACCCTTGATCTTCTCCTCGATGCCGTAGGCCTCGATGCAGGGGCTGCAGTGGTCCATGTGTTCCTGCAACCGCGCGCGGGTGGCCTCGTCGCATTCACCGTCGAGCATGAGCCACACATCCGCGAGTACGGCGGTGCAGTCCATCTCCATATCGGGGTCGCTCACTTCGAAACCTCCTGGCGTTCCCCACGGTCGAATCCACGGTCGCGCGCCACCCCGGCGAGCAGACCTTTGAGTTGCTTGCGGCCGCGGTGCAGCCGCGACATCACGGTACCGATCGGGGTGCCCATGATGTCGGCGATTTCCTTGTACGGGAAGCCTTCGACGTCGGCGTAGTACACCGCCATCCGGAACTCCTCCGGCAACTCCTGCAGCGCGGCCTTGATCTCGTCGTCGGGCAGGGCGTCGAGGGCCTCGACCTCGGCCGAACGCAGACCGGTCGAGCTGTGCTCGGCGGTGGCGGCCAGCTGCCAGTCGGTGATCTCGTCGGTCGGGTACTGCGCGGGCTGGCGCTGCTTCTTGCGGTAGGAGTTGATGTAAGTGTTCGTCAGGATCCGGTACAGCCAGGCACGCAGATTGGTGCCCTCCTTGAAGGACTTGAATCCCTGGAACGCCTTGACGTACGTCTCCTGCACCAGGTCTTCGGCGTCGGCCGGATTCCTGGTCATCCGCAGGGCGGCGCCGTAGAGCTGGTCGAGCATCGGCAGCGCGTCGCGCTCGAACCGGGCCGCCAGCTCGGCTTCGTCGACTTGCGCGCCGGACGCCTCGGTAGGCACCACGTCATCGTCGCTCGTCACACCAATCCCTTCGATCGCCGTAGCCACCGAATCTACCGGCAGCACGGTGTCGATGGGCAATCGCACGTCCCCCGACGCGAGGGGACGCTCCTCGAGCAGCAGTGTCACTATCTCTCCTCACGTTGTCTCGGGGGGTGTCACTGCTGTGCAACAGGCACTCCCCCGGCTGTGTTCCCGATCGGCCGGTTTTAGGGTGTGCTCATGGCTGCCGCGTCGACGCCCGCGATCAAGGTTCTTACCGCTGCGAAAATCGCGCACGAGGTCCACTCCTACGCCCACGACCCGCGTGCGGACTCCTACGGCGCGGAAGCTGTCGACGCGCTCGGCGACGCGCTGGGTGTGGTGGCGGCACAGGTGTTCAAGACCTTGGTGATCGAGCTCTCCACCGGCGCGCTTGCCGTCGCGGTCCTTCCGGTACCCGCCAAGCTGTCGCTCAAGGCCGCCGCGGCCGCGCTCGGTGCGCCGAAGGCCGGCATGGCCGACAAGACCAAGGCCGAACGAACCACCGGATATGTGCTCGGCGGGGTCTCCCCGCTCGGGCAGCGCAAAAAGCTGGCAACCGTCGTCGACGCCTCGGCGCTGGAGTGGGATCGGGTGCTGTGCAGCGCGGGTAAACGGGGCCTGGAGATCGAGCTCGCGCCCGCCGATCTGGTGCGGGCGGCGGGCGCGGTGACGGCTCCGATCACCGCGTAGCAATCCGATCACAGTCCTGTTCCGAATCCACTACCGACGCATTCCGCGCCCGGTACGACCGATTCGACCCGAGGATGTGATGCGAAAAATGTCCACTCGCTCGACGATCGCCACCCTGTCCCTCGCCCTGATACTCGGCTTCGGCGCCGCGGAGGCCGCCGTTCCCGCCGCGGCGATCCCACCGGTGGCGCCGTCCGCACCGACCGAACCCGGCGACTACCCGCTCAACGGCCAGGGCACCAGCCCGAAGAACGCGCCGGGAGCCGAGAACAACGAGCAGGCCGAGAAGACCGAGAACCTCGGCGGCGGACTTGCCACCGAGATCATCGACCTGGTCACCGGCGCCATCAAGTGCGGTCTGAACATCGCCACCGATTCGGTGCCCTGCCCACTCTGAGTTTTCTGGCGGCCGGGCACGATCACAGCAGTGTGGTCTGCCCGGCCTCTTCGTCGGGAACCAGCAGTTCGGGGCCGTTGTTGCGCACGTTGTTCACCAGGGTGGATACGGGTCGCGCGACGATATTCGCCACCTCGTCCACGGCAGGCCCGCCGAGCAACTCGGCGGGTGCCGGATGATCCGGGTCCAGCCAGGCGTCCCAGTGCTCACGCGGCATCGGTAAGGGCATGCGGTCGTGGATGCGGGCCAGCTCGCCCACGGCGTCGGTGGTGAGGATGGTGCACGACATCAGCGGTTGCGCGTCGGGCTTGCTCCGGTCGCGCCACACCGACCACAGTCCGGCCATGTAGATCTGCGAACCGTCGGCACGGGACATGAAGAACGGCTTCTTGACCGCCTTGCCCTTGCCGGTCGGAGCGGGTTCGACGAGCCACTCGTACCAGCCGTCCATGGGGACGAGGCACCGCTTGGACTTGGCCGAATCACGGAACGACGGTGCCGTGACGATCTTGTCGGCCCTGGCGTTGAACAGCGGTTTGCCCTTGGCCGGAACACCCGGCTCGGCCGCCTTGGTCCAGTGCGGGATCAGCCCCCAGCGCATCCGGCGGATACGCAGGCGCGGATCGTCGTCGGGATGGTCGTGCTCGTGGCGTTCGACCACGGTGAGCACCTGGCTGGTGGGCGCCACGTTGTAGCTCACCGTCTCGTCGGGGTTGTCGAGATCGGTTTCGTCGACCGCGTCGAGCTCGGCCGCCAGGCGACCGGGGTTGGTCGTAGTCGCATATCGTCCGCACATGAGAACCATGGTGGCACCGGAGTCCGACAAATTCGGCCGACGCGGCGACGCGAATTCCTACGCCACCCGTGTGTCCGGACCGCACATGAGAGAGGATGGGCGGGTGAGTTTCTGGCCAGCGCCCCACATCGAGGTCCCCGTCCACGCGACCGTGACCCTGCCCGGTTCGAAATCCATCACCAATCGCGCGCTCATCCTCGCCGCACTGGCCGATGGGCCGTCCACCCTCACCGGTGCCCTGCGCAGCCGCGACACCGACCTGATGATCGCCGCCCTGCGCGCCCTCGGCACCGAGATCGTCGGCGACGCCGAAACCCTCGAGGTCACCCCCGCACCGCTGCACAGTGCCGCCGTGGACTGCGGCCTCGCGGGAACCATCATGCGGTTCCTGCCGCCCGCCGCCGCCCTGGCCACCGGCGATGTCGCCTTCTTCGGCGACGAGCAGGCCAGGCACCGGCCGCTGTCGACCATCCTCGACGCGCTGCGCAGCCTCGGCCTCGACATCGAGGGTGACGCGCTGCCGTTCGTGGTGCACGGCACCGGGACGCTGCGCGGCGGTGAGGTCACCATCGACGCCTCCGGGTCCTCGCAGTTCGTGTCGGGCCTGTTGCTCTCGGCCGCCCGTTTCGAGCAGGGCATCACCGTCAACCACAGCGGTGGTGTGCTGCCGTCGATGCCGCACATCGAGATGACGGTGGAGATGCTGCGCCGCGCCGATGTCGCCGTCACCACCCCGAGCGACGTGCGCGGCGCGCAGACCTGGACGGTGGCGCCCGGCCCGATCCGCGCCGTCGACTGGGAGATCGAACCCGACCTGTCCAACGCGACGCCGTTCCTCGCGGCGGCCGCGGTCACCGGCGGCGAGGTG
Source organism: Nocardia rosealba (assembly GCF_020216065.1). Taxonomy (GTDB): domain Bacteria; phylum Actinomycetota; class Actinomycetes; order Mycobacteriales; family Mycobacteriaceae; genus Nocardia; species Nocardia rosealba. The sequence goes on along the minus strand of NZ_JAIWNA010000001.1, from coordinate 1,001,912 downwards.
AGCGTGCCGATGTGGCCGCGCGGCACCACCCAGCCCGGTGACGTGATCCGCGAGATCCTGGTCCGCATGGGCGCCGAGGCTCGCGTCTTCGACGGGATCCTCACCGTGCGCGGGCCGGAGCGGTTGGCCGGCATCGATATCGACCTGCACGACGTCGGCGAGCTCACTCCCACCGTCGCCGCGCTCGCCGCGCTGGCCGACTCGCCGTCGGTGCTGCGCGGCATCGCCCACCTGCGCGGGCACGAAACCGACCGTCTGGCAGCGCTTTCCGCCGAGATCAACCGGCTCGGCGGCAATGTCACCGAGACCGCCGACGGGCTGGAGATCGTGCCCGCCCCGCTGCACGGCGGGCAGTGGCATTCCTACGCCGATCACCGGATGGCCACCGCCGGTGCGATTCTCGGCCTGCGGGTGCCCGGTATCGAGATCGAGGACATCGGCACCACCGCCAAGACCCTGCCGACTTTCGTCGCGCTGTGGGAGCAGATGCTCGCGCCGGCGTTATCGGGTGAAGGAGTGGCGCGCTGAGTCGCCGAGGACGCACCGCGGCCAGCTACGACGAATCCGATGTGCGGATTCGTCCCGGCAAGGCCTCCTCCCGCCCGCGTACCAAGACCCGGCCGCAGCACAACGACGCCGAGGACGCCATGGTCGTCGCGGTCGACCGGGGCCGGTGGGGGTGTGTCCTCGACGGTGACCCCGACCGGCGCATCGTCGCCATGCGGGCCCGTGAGCTCGGCCGCACCCCGATCGTCGTCGGCGACCGGGTGGGCGTCGTCGGTGATCTCACCGGCAAGCCCGACAGTCTTGCCCGGATCGTCCGGGTCGCCGATCGGCGAACGGTGTTGCGGCGCACCGCCGACGACACCGATCCGTTCGAGCGGATCGTCGTCGCCAATGCCGAGCAGTTGTTCATCGTCGTCGCCCTGGCCGATCCGCCGCCGCGCACGGGATTCGTGGAACGGACCATGGTCGCCGCGTATGCCGGTGGGCTGGAACCGATCCTGGTGCTCACCAAGCGTGACCTGGTGGCCGAGTCCGAATTCGCTTCGGCCTTCGAGGGTTTGGACCTGAAGATCCTGTACGCGGGGATCGACGACCCCATCGAACCGGTGGTCGAGATCTTGCGCGACCGGCTCACCGCCCTCATCGGGCATTCCGGGGTCGGCAAGTCGACGATGGTGAATCGCCTTGTGCCCGACGCCTATCGGGCGGTCGGCGAGGTGTCCGGCGTGGGCAAGGGCAAGCACACCTCCACCCAGTCGGTGGCGCTGCCGCTGCCCGGTGGGGGCTGGGTGATCGACACACCGGGCGTGCGTTCGTTCGGTCTGGCCCACATCACGCCCGACGACGTGATCGCCTCGTTCACCGATCTCGCCGATGCCATCGAGGACTGCCCGCGCGGCTGCACCCACCTCGGGCCGCCCGCCGACCCCGAATGCGCCCTCGATCAGCTGCCCGGTGTCGAGCGACGGGTCGCCGCGATCCGCCAGTTGCTCACCGCGCTGATCTCCAATGAGGCGTGGTAGCACTCGATCAGCGCGCGAATGGGTCTCGGTCGGATTGCGAATTCGACTCGCGTTCGCTCGCGTTCACGACTGCGACACTCCGCGCCGGTACGGTCATGCCCATGAAGCCACCGGCGATCGGATACCTGCGCCGCGACATCTCGGGTGTCGCCCAGTCCTGGGACGAAACGCAGATCCGATCCCTAGCCGAACGCCTCGGCTACCGCTTCACCAAAACGGTGGCCTTCAGCGACCGCACCACCGATCCGCTCGGCCGCCTGCTCGACGTGGTCGCCGCGACCTCCGCCGCGGCCGTCGTCATGCCGAGCCTGGCCCACCTCGGTGACGACTTCCCCCACACCCTCCTCGCCGCCTGCGACATCGTCACCGTCGCCCCCGAGGTGACCCACACCCGCACCGCCCCCGCCTTACCCGCCTAGGGGACGAGCCGTCATCGGCGCTGCCGTCCGGCATCGTCACATCGACGTGCCCGCCACGCGGGACTGGGAGCGTTCGAGGGTCAGATGAGCGGACGGTAGCGGCCGTCGGGGTCGGTGGTGAGTCTGCCGCGACGGGTCGCGAGGGTGAGGGCGGCTTCGATGCGGTCTTCTGCGATGCCGGTGCGTTCGTGGGCGAACTGGGTGAGGGTGGACCAGACCAGGTCGTCGAAGGTGGGGCGGTTGTGCTGGGCGACATGGGTTATCGCGTTCGCGATCTCCTCGCCGCAGATCGTCTCGATGGGGCGGGTGGTGCCGGGTGGGGTGAAGCGGAAGCCACGCCAGGTGCCGGGGTCCACGTTCGACGGCCAGACGAAGACACCGAGCGGGGTCGCGCGCACCAGTTCCTCGGGGACCTGGCCGAGCACGCAGATCTGTTGTTTCTCAGAGGGTTTCGGCACGCCGAAGCGTTGGGCGACCAGTGTCACCAGGCGGCCGCGTTCGATCGGGCCCTCGATGGCGATGAGCTCGCGGACCGCGTCACGCACCCGGACCGGGATGGTCGCGGCGCTGTCGCGGTCGAGGTCGACAGGCGAACCGAGCACGCTGATCGGTGCGCTCGCGTAGGGAATTCCGGTGGGCAGCCAGTGGTGGATGCTGCGGGTGCTCGTCACCCACTCGGGTGTCTGGGCGACGGTCGCCGCGATCGGCGCCGAAGGCGGAGTGTAGGCCGCGTACGGGAGGGGTTTGGGCGGCGTGACCGGAAGTTCGGGCCCAACGGGTGGCTGTCCGTCGGGTGCGTGGCCTGCCGGTGCCGACCCGAAATAGCCTGGGCCCGAGGCGACCGGGCCGACGTGCGGGTGGCCGGGGCCTACCTGCGAGGAACCCGAGCCGCCCACATGCGGGATGCCCGCGGGCGGGGTGTGCCAGGTTTGCCGAGGGTAGCCGCGCCTTTTATGACGGTCGCCGATGACGAGCTGCCAGATCGACACTCCCGCGAGCGCGCACCCCGAACCGAAGAACACCACGGCCAGGGTGATCTCGAACGGACTGCCGTTGCCGATTCCGGTGAAGTACCCGACGCTGCCGAGCAGCACCCCGAATGCCCCGGCCAGCAGCCCGACGACCCACCCGATTCTGCCGACCCACTGCACGGCCCGATCTCCACTTCCGACGGCCGACACCGTCCCCTGTCAGCGATGCGAGCAGCTTACTCCGCCGGGAAGGCCCCGGACGCACCTCAGCAGCGGAGTTCGGCCGCCAGCGCTTCGATCTTGCGGCGCATCGCGTCGTCGGGTGGCCGCAGCACCGCGAGGTCGTCGCGTAACCGGGCGACGAACCTCGCGGCCCGCGCGTGGTCGCCCGCAGCGGGCAGGTGCTCGGCGAGCGCGAGCCGGACCAGCAGCGCGTCGTCACCGAATTCGTTGTCTGCCGAACGTATTTCACCGAGCATCCGGTACAGCTCGTCGACCGCGGCCGCGGCGGTGAGCTCGCCGAGCGCGGCGCGGCAACCGATCGCTGCTACCCGCGCCCGCCTGCCCCTGGTGCCGGTGGGCTCCTCGATCGCTTCGACCCGCTGCCACTGCACCAACGCCCGGCGTTGTTCACCGGAGTGCTCGAGCGCGGTGGCGATATCGCGGTGCAGGTCACCCAGCTGCGGGCTGTCGGCCCCGAAGCGTTGTTCGGCCTGGTCGACGACACCGAGCAGCACGTCGACCGCCTGCGCGGCCCGACCGAGCGCGAACAGCTCGCGATACCGCGCGGCGGCCTCGGAAAGCCCGGCGGCGGGCAGCTCATGGGAAGGCTTGGGCGGCAGCGGTTCCACCACGATTTCGGCGGGCGGATTGGGTCGGCGGAAGAGCCGCGTCGGGTCGGGGTGGGTCCGCGAGGCAGGGTCCTCCGGCGCGCCCGGCGCGGGCAGGAACGGCAGCAGCCGCTCGTAGACGAGTTGCGCGCTCGACGGCCGGCGCGCCGGATCCTTGGCCAGCAGCTCGAGGACGAGCTGTTCGATCGGGGCGGGGACGTCCCGGCGCAGTGTGCGCAGCGGTGTCGGCGGGTCGGACAGATGCCGGTTGTGGGTGTCGAACTCCGAGCGAGCTTCGAAAACTCTTCGTCCGCTGAACATCTCGTGCATCACGCAGCCCAGCGCGTACAGGTCGGCGCGTGGTCCCGCCTCCTGCCCGTTCACCAGCTCGGGCGGCATGTAGGCGGCGGTGCCGAGAACCGATCCGGTCCTGGTGATCCGGCCCGTGCTCCCGTCGAGCAGCGCCGCGATCCCGAAGTCGATCACCTTCACCGTGCCGTCGTGTGCGACAACGATATTGGCCGGTTTCAGGTCCCGGTGCACCACCGGCAGCACATGGGCATACGACAGCACCGTCGCGATCTGCGCGGCGACCGCGACGGCCCAGCCGACCGGCAGCTCACCGATCTCGGCCAGATAGTCCCGCAGCGTCACGCCGTCGATGTGTTCCATCACCAGGTACACGCTGTCGGCCCGCGCGTCGAGCACGGCGTCGAACACCTGGGGCACGCCGTGATGCCTGATCCGGGCGGTCACCCTGGCCTCACGGCGGAACCGGGCGACGAACTCGTCGACCAGGTCGGCACGGGACGCGAACTGGCGCACGGCGATCCGCTTCACGGCGACGGGCCGGTCGAGCACCGTGTCGTAGCCGGCCAGCACCTCCCCCATCCCACCGGCACCGAGCACTCCGGTGATCTCGTACCGCCCGTCGACGATCTCGCCCACCACTACCCCCCTCTCGATACCGGCACCGGACGCCAGCACGATACTGCCCGGCACCGACCGGCACCGCCTCGACTACGCCGTCGGGGGTTGGCAGCGATGTCGTCGGCGGCTCCCCGACTACTTCGCCGGTGGCTCCAGTGCGCCCGCGGTGAGGCCCGTGGCGATGAGGTCGGCGGCGGCGCGGGCGGCGTCGGCGGTGGTGCGGGCGCTCACCCGGAGTTGGTGCAGCCGGCGGAATGCCGCGCCGTAGCGTTGCTGTTCGGCGATCGGCAGCAGCGGGATGCGCAGGCGCGCGGGATCGAGGCGGATGGTGGTGGTGCCGAACATGGCGGCCGCGTTGTCGGGGCTGCCGATGAAGCCCGCGAAGAACCAGGGATCCACGCGGGCGGGATCGGTGCGGAAGACGAGCACGCCCGGCCCGGGAACCGCACCGATATCGGCACCCTCGGCGACCCGGGCGCCCTGGGCGGCACCGTGGTCGTCGCGCAGCCGCGACACCAGGACATCGCCTTCTTCGATCGGCTCCCCCGCCGGCGACCCGGGCGTCGTGATGCCCGACGGGTTGCGGCTGCCGAGCAGGTCGTGGCCCGTGAGGACCGGGCGCGCGTCGTCGGCGGGGGCCGGGTCGGTGGTCGCGGTGACGATCCGCACCGCCTTACCGGCGATCAGGTTGCCGACCGCCACGTAACGCCAGTCCGTGCCGGGGGCCGAATTCCATTCGCGCACAGCCTCGGCCACCGCCCGCAGCTCGCCGAGGTGGTCACCGAGCACACCGATCGCGGTGTGCGCGGCGGCCGAGGCGTTGCCCGGGTCGACCGCCGCCCGCACCTGACGGGCGGGCGTCAGATCCACATCGTCGTCGAGGACATCCATCACTCGAACCACGGCGGTGACATCGGGGACCGTCGCGGCCTGCGCGTCACCGGCGTCGAACGCACGCCAGGACTCGAGCACCGTGGTCGCCAGGTGCTGCCAGTCCGGCTGGTCCCCGCGATTCGGCAGGCGGGTGGTGTCGGCGAACAGCAACGTGTCACCGGGACTACCGACACCGGGCCGTCGCAGCACCCACAGTTGCAGCCCGACCTGACGCGGCGTCGACGCGCCCGGCGGCAGCGCGATCACCGCGCGCAGCGCACCGGCCCGCAACAGTTCCATGCGGATCCGCCGGCCCGAGGAGCGTGCCGCGACGGCGGGCGGCAGGAGAATTACCGCGGTCGCGCCCGGACGCAGGTGGGCGAGGGCGTGCTGCGCCCAGGCGAGTTCGGACTCGCCGCGCGGGGGCACCGAATACACCCAGCGTGGATCGAGCGCGAGCTCGTCGGCACCCCAATCACGTTGCGAATAGGGTGGATTCGAGATGACCGCATCGAATTCGGTCTCGGGGAAGGCGTCGGCGAGCAGGGCGTCACCGGCGCGGATGTCGGACTTCGCCCGCGGGACGAGGATGCCGAGCGCGGCCGCGGTGCGGCCGGCTTGCACCGGGAGGATGTCCTGCCCGTTCAGCTGGGTCGCACCGATGCGCGCGGCTTCGAGCAGCAGGGTGCCGCCACCGCAGGAGGGATCGAGCACCGAGCTCGGAGTGGGCGAGGACGCGGCGGTGAGCAGGTCGGCCATGAGTGCCGCCACGGGCTGGTCGGTCGGGTAGACGCCGGTACTCGGCCCGTCGAGGCCACGTTCGGACAGCACCGCGAGCGTCTGGGTGACGCCGACTTCGTCGATCGCCTCGCGGATGGCCTTGCGCACGGGATCGGCGGCTTTCGCACGCTTGTCGGCGACGAATGCCATGAGCCCGACGACCTCGTCGGGGGCGACCTCCGAGCGCAGGAGGGTGCGCAGCCGCTGCACCGGGGAATCGGCGGCGGTGACGCCATGGCCGCGCAGCCACTGCTGCACCTCGGCGAGGTCGAACAGCGGCCGTTTCTCCGAGCCGCCCGGCACGGGCGCGGGGAAGTCGGCGTGGCGGCGCCGCCAATTGCTGACGGTCGCGCGAGTGACGCCTGCCAACCGCGAGATCTCGGCGGCGGCCACGGTGGGCGTCGAGTCCGGCATGGGTCTCCTCTCAGCCCCCGGCCCTACGGCCAGGTAGTCAAGGTCAAACCTTACATGGACTGGTTACTTTTCCGTTCTGTCGTACACAGTTGAGATTCGTAAAGCTTGAAAACATTGTTCTTCTGTTGCCAATGACGCATGTTCGGTGTAGCGTCCCTGTCAACGGAGCGGCAACCGGCCAGAAACCGCTCCTATCGCGCAAATCCATTGCACGACAACACATTCACGCTGCGGCATCCAGCCGGGCAACCCCATCCCCACGACGCCGGACAATCCGTCCCGGCGCGATCACACCTGACCTTTTCCAGACGAGGAGCCAGTCATGTCCCACCCCCAGCACACCAATCCCGGTGCCGCGCAGCAGCCCTACTACCCGCAGCCGCCGAAGAAGCGCAAGGTCTGGCCGTGGGTACTCGGCGGCTTCCTGCTCGCGGTTCTCGCCCTCTTCGGCGGCTGCGCGGCGCTCATCGGCGGGGCAGCCAACGAGGTGGCCAAGAGCGAGCAGGCACGGTCGGTCGCCGCACTCGCGGGAACCGAGGTCCGCGACGGGAAGTTCGCGTTCACGGTGACGCAGGTCGACCCGCCGGTCCGCACAGTCGGCGACAACCCGTACCTGCAGAAGACCGCCCAGGGCGCATTCGTGCTCGTGCACGTCGAGGTGACCAATGTCGGCGATGTCGCCCAGCAGTACTTCGGAGCGAACCAGAAACTGATCGACGATCAGGGTCGCGAGTTCGCCAACGACACCTCGGCGGAGATCAATGTCAACGACGAACTCGTCGCCGAGATCAATCCGGGCAACAAGATCTCGAGGGTCCTGGTGTTCGACGTGCCGACCGGCACCGCCCCGGCAGCGGTCGAATTCCACGACTCGGCCTTTTCCAACGGTGCGCGGGTAGCGCTGAAGTAAGCGACCACGAGACTCGGCGCCCGGCCGTATCCGCCGGGCGCCGAGCCGTGTGCGTACGGGAAAATGCGGGATATGACCACTGACGACGGGCGACCGGGACCGCCGACCATGAGCCCGAGCATCCTGGTGATCACGCTGTGCCGGCGAGTGGAGGCGGCGTTGGGAGCGGGGTTGGCGCCGTTGGATCTGACGGTGGCGCGGTTGGGGCTGCTCGGGCACATCAACGGCGTGCCGGGGGCCTCGTTCAGCGAGCTGGCGCGGATGTCGGGGACGAGCGTGCAGAGCGTGCACACCTCGGTGAAGGCGCTGGTCGCGGCGGGATTGGTGCGAGACCGGACCGCACGGGCAGGGTCGGCGTCCACGATCGAACTCACCGAAGAGGGGGTCCGCTTGCTGGCGGCGGCACGAGAAGTGGTGTCGCAGGTCGATATTCAGCTCTTCGGTCCCGAGGCGGATCCGATCCAGCGACAGGTGGGCGCGGCGATTCTCGAGGCATTCTCGGGCGCCGCGCCCTAGTACTTTCAACAACCATGAAGGTTGCGCTACGCTTCAGGCATGTTGAAGGCTGGAGGTCGGTAGTGGAACATTTCTTGCTGTCGGTGCATGTACTCGCGGGCATCGTTTTCGTCGGTGGCTCGGCGGTCGCCACCAGTCTTTTCCCCCGCTACGCGCCGATCGCCGCCCCCGAGCCCGATTCGGTGCGCAGCCGGTCGGTGGCTGTCGCGATGCACCGCATCACCGGCAACTACGCGAAACTGGCGATCATCGTGCCGGTGGTGGGGATCATCCTGGCCACCATCCAGGGCCGGATGAACGAAATCTGGATCACCTCGGCCATGATCACCACGGCCATCGCGGGCGGCCTGCTCGCCGTGCAGATCCACCCGATGCAGCGCGAGGCACTCGACGAGCCCGACGACGGCAAACGCCTGCGGATGCTGTCGATGCTCGCGGGGATCTACAACCTGCTGTGGACGGCCGTCGTCGTGCTCATGATCGTGCGCCCGGGCGGCTGAGCGCGTCGAGGAAGACGGCGACGAGGTCGGGGGTCGAGGCGGGGTTCTGGCCGGTGTGCAGGCAGCGATCCGATTCCACGTGTGGCGCGAAGGGTTCGGCGCAGCGATAGTCGACACCGAGTTCGGTGAGCCGGTCCTGCACGAGCCAACGCGCCCGATCGGCCAGCCCGTTGAGGTCTTCCTCGGCATTGCTGAATGCGGTCACGCGGTAGCCCGCGAAGTCGTCGCCGGTGGCGAGCAGGGCTGCGGGGCCGTGACTGATCAGCGCCGTCGGCTTGTCCGCGCGGAGGGCGTCGCCGAGCAGCGCGGCGGAATCGGCGTTGCCTGCGAGGTCTTCCATCGGCCCGTAACCGCCGGGGTAGTAGAGGGCGTCGATGTCGGCGGCGGAGATCTCGCCGAGTGCGACGGGCTTTTCGAGAACCGTCGCGCCCTTGATCGTTTCGGCTACTTCCTGCGCTTTGTCGTTGCCGCCGTTGGCATTCGGCGCGAGGCTGCCCAGGTCGACGGGTGGCACCGCCCCGCCGGGCGTCGCCACCAGCACCTCGTGTCCCGCCTCGCGGAAGGCCAGGTAGGCGATGGTGAATTCGGCGGCCCAGTAGCCGGTGTAGTGCTTGGCGCCGGTGGTGAGACTCCAGCGGTCGGCACCGGTCATCACGAACAGGATCTTCGCCATCATCGCCTCCCGAACAGGGCCGATCGACGTCAGGTGTGTTTGGCGCCGATGGTGTGCAGAATCTCGTGGATGATCGGGTCGGCGAGCCGGTTGGTGACCGTCCGGCCCTCCCGGCTCGATACGACGCACCCCTCGTGCCGCAACACGCGTAGCGCCTGGGAGATCGCGTTCTCGGTGCGCCCGATCGCGGCGGCGAGCTCGCCCACGCTGATGCCGGGGGTGCGGTGCAGGCAGAGCAGGATCTCCAGCCGGTTGGGGTCCGAGAGCAGGTCGAATCGCTGCGCCCAGGCGCGGATCTCGACATCACCGATCGCGCGCCTGCCGAGCTCGACCGGCGACCCGTCCAGTGTGCGTGGCTCTCCCATAACGCCCTCAGCTTAGTCGCCGTGTTCGGCACCGGACTATCATCTGTCCATCTGTTCAGATAAACAGCTAGGAACATCATGATGCGAATTCGGACCGTCGCGGGGGCCGCGTTCGCGCTGGTACTCACCGCCTGCGGTGCGCCGACCGCCACGACCACCGATTCGCTGGTCCTCGCGGATGCCGCCGAACTGGGCGGATACAACCCGATCGCCGGTTACGGCGCGGCAGGCGAGGCGAAGATCTACGACGGTCTGCTTCGGCTCACCGGTGGTTCCGGGATGCCCGGTTTCGCACCCGCACTGGCCACCGAGTTGCCGACCGCCGAACCTGGCGCTGCCGCCTGGACGGTGCCGCTGCGCACGGGCGTGCGGTTCAGCGACGGAACCACGTTCGACGCGGCCGATGTGGTGGCCACCTATCGCGCGATCCTCGACCCGGCCTCGGCTTCGGAGGTCCGTTCGTCGTTCTCGATGATCGAGCGGGTCGAGGCCGTCGATCCCGCCACCGTGCGATTCACGCTGCGGCACCCGTATGCCGCGTTCCCCACCAAACTGCTCATCGGGATCGTGCCGTCGGAGGCGGTGGCCGAACCAGGAGCCGCCACCGAGTCGGCGCTCAATACGAAGCCGGTCGGCACGGGGCCCTACCGGCTGACGACCCTCGAACCGAACCGGGCCGTCTTCACGGCGAACGAGAACTATTGGGGCGGTGCGCCTGCCGTGAAGCGGCTCACGGTGCTCCACGTCCCCGACGACAACACCCGCGCGCAGCGGATGGCGAGCGGCGAGCTGGACGGAACCTCGCTGCCGCCGCTGCTGGCCGCCACCTTCGCCGATCGCGCGCCGATGTCGGTGCACGCCAACGCCTCTGCCGATTGGCGCGGTGTCTCCCTGCCTGCCGGTGATCCGGTGGCCGGCGATCCCGCTGTTCGGCTCGCACTGAATTTCGCCGTCGATCGGCAGGCCATGATCGACAACATTCTCGGCGGATACGGCCGCCCCGCTTACACCCCGATTCCGGAGGTATACGGCGAATCACACAATCCCGCTGCATTTTTCGCGTTCGACCGGGCACGGGCCGAGCAGATTCTCGACGCGGCGGGCTGGTCGCGCGGTGCGGACGGCGTGCGCGCGAAACAGGGTGTGCGAGCCCGGTTCACGGTGATGTACAACTCCACCGACACCTTGCGCCGTGACCTCGCCATGGCTTTCGCCTCCGATGCTCGCCGGGTCGGTGTGGAGGTGGATCTCGAAGCGTTGTCGTGGGATCGGATCGAACCCCGGATCGAACGGGCGGGCATTCTGCTCGGCGGTGGCAGCGAGCCCTTCGATCCCGATACGCAGGCCTACAACACCCTGCACACCGTCGATCCGGGCGCGGGCAGCCCGTACGACAATGCGAGCCGCCACTCCGATCCCGCGATCGATGCCCTGCTCGAAAAGGCCAGGCGCACCCTCGATCCGGCTGACCGGGCGGCCGCCTACCGTGCGGTGCAGACCCGCTACGCCGAGGACCCGAGCCACGTCTTCCTCGTCCACCTGGACCACACCTATGTGGTGAAGGATTCGGGTTGGACGATGTCGGGACCGGTCCTCGAACCACACGCGCACGGCGTGACGTGGGGGCCGTGGTGGTCGCTGCAGACCTGGACGCACGGCTCGTGAGGGGGCGTGGCATCGCGCGGATGACGCGGCGGCGGGTGCTGACGATGATTCCGGTGCTGGTCGCGGTGTCGGCGGCGCTGTTCGCCGCGGCGGCGGTGTCACCGTTCGACCCGCTCGTCGGGTACCTCGGCGACCGCTACGAAACCACCGGCGCCGCCGATCGCGCGGTGCTCGCCGGGCAATTGGGGCTCGACGTGCCCTGGTACCGGCTCTACGCGCAGTGGGCCGCCGACCTGTGCACCGGCGACCTCGGGGTATCGCGCAGCTTCGCCCAGCCGGTGGGTGATCTTCTCACCCAACGCCTTCCGTGGACGATGCTGCTGGTGGCCGTCGCCATGACGGTGGCAGTCGCGGTAGCGCTCACCGTCGGGGTGGTCGCGGGGATGCGGCGCGGGGGCCTGCTCGACCGGGTGGTGAGTGCCGTCTGCGTCGCCTTGCAGGGCCTGCCGCCGTTCGTGGTGTCGCTGGCCGCGATCGCGGTGTTCGCGGTGGGGCTCGGCTGGTTGCCGCCTGCGGGGCTCACCGATGCGGGCGCCGAGGTCGATGCGGGACAGGTGGCGCGGCACCTGGTGTTGCCCGCCACCGCCCTGGCGGTCTCACAGCTGCCATGGTTGTTGCTCGCCGTGCGGGAAACGGTGGCTACCAATCGCGGGGAGGATTTCGTGGTGGGCGCGGTGACGCGTGGCATCGACACCGCGACCATCACCCGCCGCCACATCCTGCCTTCCTCGCTGGCCCCGTTCGTCACGATCCTCGGTGCGCGGCTACCCGAAGTGGTGGTCGGTGCGGTGCTGGTGGAGGAGATCTTCTCCTGGCCGGGGGTGGCCGGCGCCTTCGTGCAATCGGCGAAAGACCTGGATATGGCGTTGCTGGCAACGCTGACGGTCGTCACGACGGGTGCGGTATTGCTCGGCTCGCTGCTCGCCGACATCGCGGTGGTCCTGCTCGATCCACGGGTGCGAGCCGATGGGTGAGCGTGCTCGGCGGCGGCTCGTCGTCGCGTTCGCGGTGCTGGTCGCCGTGCTGATCTACGCGCTGGTCGTGCCGTGGCTCGGCGGCGTCGACGACCGGCTCACCGATTTCGCCGAGGCGCGGCGGGCGCCGTCGGCGCAGTGGTGGTTCGGTACCGATGCTGCGGGACGGTCGCTGTTCGTACGGATCGCGGCGGCGTTGCGCACCTCGCTGGTGGTCGCGGTGTGCGCGGCGGCGGTGTCTACGGTGCTCGGTGTGCTGGTCGGTGCGGTATCGGCGCTGGCAGGCGGGTGGGTCGACCGGGTGATGATGCGGTTCGCCGACACCGCCAATGCCCTGCCGCATCTGCTGCTCGGCATCGTGATCGTCGCACTGTTCCGGGGCAATACCGTGGCCGTGGTGTTGTCCATCGGGCTCACGCATTGGGTTCAAGTGGCGCGGATCGTGCGGGCGGAGAGTCTGAGCCTGCGTGAACGCGACTATGTGGCGGCCGCAGTGCTTGCCGGGGCCGGACGCACCCATCTGTTCACCCGGCACCTGTTGCCAGCCGTGGCACCGCAAGCGTTGATCGCGGTGGTTCTGCTTCTGCCGCATGCGATCTGGCATGAATCGACGCTGTCGTTCCTCGGGTTCGGGTTGCCGCCGCACGAACCGAGTCTCGGCACACTATTGGAGGAGGCGCGGAGTTCGCTGTTGCTCGGCGGGTGGTGGACGTTGGTGTTCCCGGCGGGATTCCTGGTGGTGACGACCATTGCGGTCGCTGTGGCCGGGTCGTCACTGCGGGGGCTTCTGATGCCGCCCAAACCTTCTCGGATTCCGCGATGAACGGGGCGGCCACAAGTCCCTGGGCGGACCTTCGGAAGGGGCTGCGGATCGATGGCCTGACGGTGCGGATTCCTGTGCGACGTGGCGCCGTCGTGCATGCGGTGAGTGAGGTGTCGCTCGAGGTCGCGGCAGGCACGGTCACGGCGCTGGTCGGTGAATCCGGTTGTGGCAAGTCGATTGTCGCGAGTGCGGTGATGGGGGTCTTGCCGCAGGCGGCGGTGGTGAGTGGGGCTGTTCATCTCGATCTGAGTGACCGGAGCGTGCATATTCTCGGTGACCGCGTCGGCTCGAGCTCGCCGGTGAGCGCTGGAACTGATTCCAGCCCTTCGCAATTCACCAACCCGCAACCGATACCGGGGATCGCGGACACAGATAAACACAGGGTCAGCGCATCCCGATGGTCGGTGCGTCATCGTCGCCACGTCGAACCGTACCGTGGTCGTCATATCGCGCTGGTACCTCAGTCCGCGAGTACACATTTCACGCCGGTTCGCACGATCGGCTCCCAACTCGCGGAAACTGTTGCGACGCTGGGAACCTCGCACATACCGGCGGACCTGCTACGCCGAGCCGGGCTCGAGCCTGCAGCGCTGGACCTCTATCCACACCAGCTGTCCGGCGGAATGGCCCAGCGGGCGGCGGTCGCGGCGGCGCTGGCCGGTGATCCGGCGGTGATCGTCGCCGACGAACCGACAGCCGGATTGGACCGCGACCACACCGATCGGATCGGCGCCCTGCTGCGTGAGTGCGCCGACGCGGGTGCGGCCGTCCTGCTCATCACCCACGATCTGAGCCACCTGCTGCGGGCGGGAATCGCCGACACGGTGGCGATCATGTACGCCTCGCGGCTGATGGAGGTGGGGGCCGCGGCCGAGGTGTTCGCGGATCCGTGGCACGACTACACGCGCGATCTGCTCGCCGCGCTACCGGAGAATGGTCTGCACCCACTCCCCCATCCGCCACGGGAGCTGACGAATCTGTCCGGCATCTGTCCCTACGCGGGTGGACCTACTGCGCTGGTTCCGCTGCGGCAACGCATGATTCGGAAAGGTATCGACGGTGCTCATCGCTGATTCGATCACTGTCGGCTACGACAGCCCCGTACTCGAGGACGTGACGCTGACGATCTCACCCGGTGAGATCGTCGGACTCGGCGGCGAATCCGGTTCGGGCAAAACAACTCTCGCCGCCACCTTGGCGGGACTTCGCACGCCCGACGCGGGGCAGGTCACGGTCGACGGCGTACCACCCCGACGCGCACGCGGCACCACAGCCATGGTCTTCCAATCCCCCCGCGCCGCGACCAACCCCCACTTCACCGTCGCACAGATCATCGCCGAGCCCGCCCGAATCCATCACCGCCCGATCGATATTCCCGCCCTGGCGACCGCGGTCGGCCTCACCCCCGACCTCCTCGACCGCCGCCCACACACCCTCAGCGAAGGCCAGCTCCAACGCGCCTGCCTGGCCCGCGCCCTCGCCCAGAACCCGCGCTACCTACTCCTCGACGAACCGACCGCCATGCTCGACGCGGCGACAACCGCCGCCGTCATCCGCCTGGTCATCCAGCACGCCACCACCCTCGGCGTCCTCCTCATCAGCCACGACCCCGCCCTCCTCGCCGTGGCATGCACCCGCGTCCACACCCTGCACAAGGGCACACTTTCTCCACAACTCCCTGAGGTGGGACGTAGTGGTTGAGATGCCGAACTGCCGACGGTGTCACAGCAGGCCGTGTTGCCCCGCCCACTGTGCGAATCCGGACCCGCTGCACGGCAATCGCATGCCGGAGTCCACCAGCATCTCGATCAGCGCTGCCCCCTCACCGATCCCCAACTTTCCCAACCGACAGGACCATGCGAGCAACCACAAGGTGCCATGAGTCTCGAGGTCGTATCGCCTGGCCACCTTTGTCGCCGCGGCGTCGTCACAGATCGCGATAGCACCGTTCAGTTCAGCGACCGCGAATACACTCGCCTCACCCACATCGCGACTTCCGGAGCCGATGCGGCGCGTCCACCGTTCGAAGGCCAGCAACGCTTCGAAGGCATCTAACTGATCAATTCCCAACCAGTCGGCTTCGAGCGCGGACGCAATCGACGCATGCTGGTTAACACCGTTGCGAAGCTCTTCTCGGACGAATTCCGTCGTTGTGCAGACACAACCGACGAGAAGATGGCCGAGTACATCTATTCTGTCGATCCTCGCGAAATGGTTCAGACACGTCGCGTCGAAGACCAGCCGCAGTTCGGATGTCATGGTTCGGTGACGTCCTCGTCGACCGGACCGAGGTCTTCGATCGAGAGCTGGCCGTGCATCAGTTCCACCGCACGTCGGGCAGTGAGCCGACGAGCACGCCATGCGGACAGGACCGCGTCGGCGTAACTCGGTGGAACACAAACCCTTTCGAAGTCCGGTTGAGGTGCCCAACCAACGGCCTGCATCATTTCCGCGCGTGTCGGTTTCGGTGCGGCGCGCCATCGTTTGAGGCCGGTTGGCTCTATCAGCCCTGCCACGCCCGCTTGGCAGACGGCCAGAGTCCACGAAGTCCGATATTCGGCCGCACTAACGATGAGCGCGGTGCGCAGGTCTTCACAGCGCGCCGTCGCGCGCAGAGCCTGGATCGGCAGGAGAAACTCCGCTGCGAAGGCGTCGACAACAGCTTCCCGTTCCCCCCTCGCGGCTGCGACGCCTCCCCCGAGGTCGCTCGAATATTCGTCACCGAGCACCAGGTGACCAAGTTCGTGGGCGGCGGTCGCACGCCGCCTGCCCGGATCCCCCGTCCGGCTGACCACGGCAACGGCGAGCTCGTCGTCGACGACCGACGCGCCGTCACCTGGCAGATCGGTCACCAAGATGAGCTGGCCAGCCTTCTCACATGCCGACATCATCGTCGAAATCGGTTCCGTACCCAGACTCAGTCGCTCACGCACCCAGCGCGCAGCGGCCCGCGCATCGGCCGCATCGCTCACCTTCTTCGGGTATCGCAGCGGTTCAGGCGATCGCAGGCACCCCAATTCGCGAACATCCCGGACATCGCGTAACCAGGCCGTGAGGGCCGCCTCTATTCGGTACGACTGCCGAGCCGCCGGTGAAGTGGTGTCTTCGTCCAGCGGTGTCCTGCGTGAGATCACCTCGGGACGCGCGTACAAGAAATGTCCGATCGGCATTCCCAACGCGGCGGCCAACCGGGTGAGCTCCACGGCGTTGATCTGCCGTGTTCCGGACTCGATCTTCGCGATCTTGCTGCGTTCGGACGAGATTCGGCGCGCCAACTGCTCTTGGGACAAGCCGGCCGAAAGTCGGCTCTCGCGCACGCGATCGCCGATTTCGATCCAGACGCTCTCGTCGGGCATGGTGCGATTTTCGCACACATCCCGTGTGAAGTCACTCACTCCTCTCGGCGGAGATCAGGTGAGCCGGATCTGCAAGGATTCGTAAGTGGGGATGAAGACTTTCCGGCGGTAGCGACGGTGCACGATCTCCCACGGACGGCCTGCGGCGGTGAGGGATTCGAGGAGGGCGGTCAGTTCGGAGTGGACCAGCTGGGCGCCGAGGCAGAGGTGGCGGCCGCCGCCGAACCAGAGCTGGCGGGTTTCGGGGTTGTAGTCGCGGTGGATGTCGAAATCGCCCGCGGCGTTGTTGATGGTCCAGGTGAGGATCTTGACGTGGTCGCCGGCTTTCAGATCGCGATCGGCGACGCGGACGTCGGCGGTGACGGAGCGGCCGACGAGGTAGGCGGGGCTCGTGACGCGCAGGGTTTCGCGGACCGCGTCGGGGAGGCGGTGGGGGGCGGCGAGCAGGGCGCGGTGCTGGTCGCTGTCGTGCATGATGGCGACCATTCTGGTCATGGCGCTGGCCAGGGTGTCGGTGCCCGCGACCGCCATGAGGATCGCCAGCCCGGCCGCGTGTTCGACGGCGAGACCGAGTTCGCGGCAGCGGCCGAGGGTGGTGTCGGGGTCGGCGCGCTCGTAGGCGGCGGGAACATTCACGGCGAGCCGGGTGGCCAGTTCCCTGGCCCGCGCCACCGCGACCGGGTCGAGGGTGGTGGAGGTCATGGTGCCGAAACCCAGGTTGACCAGCTCCTCCACATGATGGAACAGGCGAAGGAACAGCGCGTCCTGGTCGGCGTCGGGATCGCCACCGATGGCGGCGGCGATGTCCTCGGGTCGCATGCCGACCAGATCGGAGACGCTGCGGCCGACGAGGATCTGCGCGCGGGCCGCAATGTCGACGGTCTCGCCCGCCGCCAGCCGCTCCCGCAGATCGCGCAGATCGGGACCGATGACCCGCCGGACCAGGGCATCGGTGTGGGTGAGGGTGAACAGGTCACGCACCTTGGTACGCAATTCGGTGTGCCCAGGGCCTTCGAACAGGTCCTGCACCCAGTCACCGATCACCTGCGACCACCAGTGCCCGGCCGCGCCCTCGGAGACGATGCTGAAGTGCGTGCTGTCGTTGTAGATCTGCCGGGCGATCACGGGATCGGCGACGAACCAACCGAGTGCGGGCACTTTGCGCACCGGCCGCGCGACCCGTCCCAGCAGCAATAAGCCCGGTAACCAGGGCTGACCTGCGGCTAGTAGGGTGAGTTCACGGCGACGAGCAGTACTCCACACCCCGGCAGAATCTAGCTGACCAGGCCCGATTAGTGAAGGTCTGTGACTAGGATCGGCGGGACGCGCGATGGCGGAGCCGGCCTTCGCGCGATAGCTGGAAGTGACACACATGGTGAGATCGACAATCGAAGCGATCGGCGCGTACCTGCCGTCCCGCGAGCTGACCACGACGGAGCTGATGAGCGGACTGGCCGTCGAGGCGCCGCTGGATCTGGAGAAGGTCAGCGGGGTCAGGGCCCGCCGGGTGCGCGGTGAGGACGAGGACTCGTTCACCATCGCCCTGGCCGCGGCCCGCACCGCACTGGACAACTCACGCTACGAGGCCGCCGACCTCGATGTGGTGATCTCGTGTTCGATCACCCGCACCCGTGGCACCGACTTCTGTCTCGAACCGTCTTTCGCGCTGATGCTGCGCAACGCCCTCGGCGCCACCCGCGCGATACATTTCGACGTCTCCAATGCCTGCGCGGGCATGCTGACCGGAGTTCTGGTGCTGGACCGGATGATTCGTTCCGGCGCGGTGAAACGCGGCCTGGTGGTCTCCGGTGAGTGCATCACCCCGATTTCCGACACCGCCGTCCGTGAGATCTCCGAGAAGTACGACCCGCAGTTCGCTTCGCTCACCGTCGGCGACGCGGGCGCGGCCGTGCTGCTCGAGGCCACCGACGGGCCCGGCCTGGACTATGTGGAACTCAATACCAG
Source organism: Nocardia rosealba (assembly GCF_020216065.1). Lineage (GTDB taxonomy): Bacteria > Actinomycetota > Actinomycetes > Mycobacteriales > Mycobacteriaceae > Nocardia > Nocardia rosealba. The sequence goes on along the minus strand of NZ_JAIWNA010000001.1, from coordinate 983,419 downwards.
CGCGGCCTACGCCAAGTTGTGTCTCGGTATGCCGAGCGACCGGAGCGCGGGCGTTGCGCTCTACACCGACAACCGGGCGATGCACAACGAATCGCGGTACCTGCTGTGGACCTCGCGTCAGCAGCGGTTCCTCACCGAGCGCGACTCGAGTTTCGCCGCCGAGGGCTACGACTACCTGATCCACCACCAATTCAGCGGCCCGGCAGTGGAATTGATCGACAAGATCGCCGAGCGCGAGTTCGACTCGGTGATGCCACCCAAGCTCGCCGTGCTCGACAAGTATGGAAACACCGCTTCGACTTCGCATTTCGTCGTTCTGCACGACGCGCTGCGGGACGGCCGGATCGCGCCGGGGTCGAAAGTATTGCTCGTGCCCGCCGCCTCCGGGGTGGTCGCGGGATTTTTGTCGGTGACACTGGGCGATCTTCGGGTATAGGACAGTATGGGAATTATCATTTCGGCGGCAATCACACGCACCGGCGGCGTCAGCTCGGTGGGTCAGGCGGCCGAGGCCGCCCGCGCCGCGCTCGACGCGGCAGGCTGTCCGCACGAGCAGGTCGACGCGCTCATCAATGTCGGGGTGTACCGCGACGCCAACCTGGTGGAACCGGCGGTTGCGGCGCTCATCCAGCAGGCCGCCGGTGTGGGCCTCGAGTACCGGCCCGGCGATGTGCCGTGCCTGTCGTTCGACCTGATGAACGGCGCCTGCGGGCCGGTGAACGCCATCGGCGTGGCCGCCTCGCTGCTGGCCGACCTGCCCAACGGGCACGTGGTGATCGTCTCCGGTGACGCGCATCCGTCGATGAGCGCGGACGCGCACTTCCCGTTCCAGCCCGTCGGTGCGGCGTTCGTCCTCGAGAACCGGGCCGACGTGGCCGGTTTCGGTGACGTCCACGTGAGCGCCGGTGACACCCTGCCCGACGCACAGGGATATGTCGCGCTCGCCGAGATGGGCGCCGAGGGACGCTCCGCGCTGACCGTCGAACTCGCCACCGGCACAGCCGAACTCGTCGAGCACGCGGTCATCGCCGCACGCGACGCACTGACCACCGACGGTCTCGACGCGGCCGATACAGTACTGGTGTGCGGCAAGCCGACGCCGGAATTCGCCTCCGAACTGGCGCGCGAACTGGGCGTCGCGGCGGTGGTGACCGACGACTTCGCCGGTGATGCCCATACCTCCGCCCTCACCGGTGCCTACGTCGCCGCGCGAGCGGCGGGACACGACAATCGTGCGCTGCTGTTCGTCGCCGCCGACGGCGGGCCGACGGCGGCGGCGGTGACCTACCGAGGACAGGGAGTGCGGTGAGCAGTCGTCCGTTGCATGCGGTCTCTACGGAGGGTGATTTCTGGCAGGTGAGTGTGCCCCAACCAGGCCGTCACCGGGCCGAACCCCCGCGTGCCCCGAGCCGCGAGGCGGTGCTCGCACTGCGGGCGATCCCGGTTTTCGGGTGGTTGTTCCTGATTCTCGGTGTGGTCCGCCCGTTCCGCGCCAAGCTGCTGCGGGTGGCGTTCTGGATCGATGTGGTGCTCAGTGTCGGCGTGCATGCAGCGCAGATCCCGGCCGCGCGGCGGGTGGCCGCCGAACGCGGTATCCCGGCCGGCCGCGCCGCTCTGATGACGATGCTGCTCGGCGCCACCTGGTGGAAAACCCTGGGCGAGCCATGACCAACCGGCGCCCGTGAAAAAGCCGCTGTGGGTGGTGATCCCCGCGTTCGACGAGGAACGCGGGATCGAGGCGACGCTGGAAGCTCTTGCCGCCCAACGCGATACCGATTTCACGGTGGTCGTCGTCGACAACAATTCCACCGATCGCACCGTCGAGGTGGTGCGTAAATACGCCGCGGCGAACCCCGTTCCGGTGATCGAGGTGATCGACGAGGCGCAGAAGGGCACCGGCGCGGCGGCCGACACCGGTATGCGGTACGCCATCGCACAGGGCGCGGAACTGCTGGCCCGCACCGACGCCGACTGCCTGCCCGCACCGGACTGGACGCAGCGGATCCGCGCCGGGTTCGACTCCGGTCTGCGCCTGGTGAGCGGGCAGCTGATACCCCGGACCGACGAGGGGGTGTCGTGGCGGGACCGCACGATCATCCGGGTCGCGCTCGAGGTGGCGTCGCTGTTCGGAAAGGTGCGTTCGGGCAATCGTGACCCGAGATATCTCGGGCCGTATGTGATGACACCGGGGTGCAATATGGCCATCACCGCCGAACTCTATTCGGCCGCAGGCGGATTCCCGCGTACCGCCATCGAGGACCTGCATGAGGACCGTGCCCTCGTGAACGCGGTGCGCACCATCACCACCGATTACGGGCTGCGCCGTGACGTGCGGGTATACGGGTCTAACCGGCGGGTGCGCGCGTGGGGAATTCGCAAGACGCTGGCCTGGTACGCCGATCACCGGTACCGGCCCGAGGTGGTCGACATCCGGTGAGCTCGTTGTTTCCCGATTTCCTCGACCGTCTCGCCACCCACGCCACCCGCATTCCGGACGCCTCCGCGCTCGGAACCGTCGGGAAGCGGGCGCTCACCTATCGAGAACTGGTCGACACGATCGGCCGGGTGGCACACAATCTGCGGATCGCGGGGTTACGGCCGGGTGATCGGATGCTGTTCTCGATCCGGCCATCGGTGAATTCGGTCGGCTTGATCTTCGGCACCATCGCCGCGGGCGGGACCATCGTGTTCGTGGATCCCGGCGTGGGGCCGGAGTTGTTCGCCAAGCGCATCGCTCTCGTCGAACCACGCTGGGCGGCAACAGAATCGCTGCTCTATGCGGTGAGTGGGCCGCTGGCCGGATTCGGGCGCAAGCGGGGGCTGACGTTGCCCCGGTTCAGCGAGCTCGAGGTTCGGCACCTGCACAGCGGGGTGTGGTTGCCCGGCACGCCCATGCGATCTCTTCCGCTGCGCCGCGTTTTCGGTGATGCGCCGGATTCGTCGCTGCCCCAGGGTGATCCGGAATCGGACGCACTGATCGTGTTCACCTCGGGCACCACCGACGAGCCGAAAGCCGTTGTGCATACGCGTGCTTCGCTCAGCGCAGGGCTGGCAGCGATGGGTGGGCAGACCAGCCTCGCGCCCGGTGCGTTCCTGCACACCGAACAGCTCATGATGGGCCTGCCCGCGCTGATGTCGGGTGCGCGCTGGGCCATGCCGAAGTATCCCCGCTTCGGCACCCACATCGATCCGGTGCGGTTCACCCGCAACCTGCGCAGCGCCACCCACGCCTTCTACACACCCGCCGACCTCGCCGTCGCCCTCGACGCGCTGGAGGCGGGCCGGATCGCCGTGCCGCAGTACCTGCGTCAGGTCGCGCTCGGCGGTGCGCCGGTGACGGCGGCCCTGCTGCGGCGCGCACAGAAGTCGCTGCCGGACACCGAATTCCTCGCCGTCTACGGCATGACCGAAATCCTGCCCGTGGCTGTCGCCACCGGCGCGGACAAGCTCGCCCACGACGGCGACCTGCTCGGCACGCCTGTTCGGGGCGTCCAGGCACGCATCGCCGACGACGGCGAACTCGTCTTGAGCGGCCCCAACCTGTGCCGCGGCTACCTCGGTTCCCCACCGCTGACCGAGATCGCGACCGGCGACCTCGCCCGCTTCGACGGCACCCGGCTGGTCCTCACCGGACGCAAGAAGGACATGATGATCCGGGGCAAGACCAACATCTATCCCGGACTCTACGAACCGGCGATCGCCGGCGTCGACGGGGTGCGCGAGGCCGTGCTGGTCGGGCTACCCGACGAGATCGGCGACGAACGCATCGTCCTCGCGATCGTCACCGAGCCCGGCGCGGGCGATGTGGTCGACCGTCTCCGCACGGCGCTACCGCAGCTCATCGACACTTCCGCCCTCCCGGACGACATCGTGGTCGTCGACCGCATCCCTGTCACAGGCCGGACAAGCAAGCCCGATCGGACCGCGCTGCGCGAAATGGTGCGGGCTCTCCTGCCATAACCGCATCCGTAGCATTCTGTACACGCCGTAGCAGCAGAGTACACTCGGCTTTATGAGGCAGATCCAGCAACGCGACCTACGCAACGACAGCGGGAAAGTTCTAGCCGCCGTCGAAGCCGGAGAAAGCTTCATCATCACGCGGAACGGCAATCCGGTGGCCAAACTCGAGCCATTGGTTCGCCGGACATTCGTGCCGGTGTCCGAACTCGCGCGCACCAGCGCGACCTTGCCTGCTGTCGGATACGAACAGTGGCGTGCCGACCTCGATGCGATGATCGATCCGGAAGTCCCCGGCCGTGAGTGAGGCTGCCGAACCTCTCAATATCCTGCTGGACACTTCGGTCCTCATCGATTACGCCGAGATCCACACCGAGCTTCCCAGTCAGGCCGAAGCCGCGATCAGCGCAGTCAGTCTCGCCGAACTCGCGGCCGGAGTCCACGCGGCGAAGGACCCGGTGCATCGAGCACAGCGACAACTCCAGTTCCACTGGGTAGTACGAACATTCGATCCCTTGGTATTCGACGCCGAGACAGCGCATGTTTACGGATCATTGGCTGTACTGGTCGAACAGCTCGGCCGCAAACCCCGCAGTCGCGTCGCAGACCTGCAGATCGCCGCGACCGCTGTCCAACATGCACTGCCGCTATACACACGGAACCCGGACGATTTCAAGGGCCTAGGTCCTCTGCTCAACGTTATTCCGGTCTGAGCAACCGGCTATGGCGATCATGGTGTCGGCCAGGGTTTCGATGGTTGTTTGGGGAAGCATGGTGTCGACGTAGCAGAAGGTGATCGACATGGTGTTGTCGAAGGTGGCGACGCCTACGGTGAGGGCGCTGGCGCAGGAGTTGGTTCCCGCCACCGTGACGTCGGTGATGTGCAGGGGCTCAGGGGTTTTCGGTGCGGTTACCAGGCCGAGGTTGCTGAGGGTGACGTTCCAGGGGGCGCGTCGGTCGATGAGTTCGATGGTGCGCCTGCCGGATTCGAGGGTGCGGGGGCAGCCGTAGCGGATGGCCGCCAATGAGCGGAGATCGGTGTGGCGGGCGATTCCCCTGTCCAGCTGCGCTTTTGCCGATCGCGCGGCGTCGGGCAGATCGGCACCGAAGGGGACGAAGGTGGGGACTACGGCGGTGAACATGCCTGGTTCGTCTTCGGCGGGAGTTGGGTTCAGGCGGGTGCGGATGTCGACGGGGATGCCGATGCCCACTGTGCCGGTTTCTTTCGGGGCATAGCCGCCGATCGCCTCGGCCAACGCTGCTGCCAACAGCGCGTTGACAGTGACACTTTCGCGTTGGCAGCGGGCTCGCAGAGCAGTGAGCTTCGCCCCTGCGAGCGTGCGCACGACCGTGCGGGTGCGGCGTATCGGCAGCGGCGGCGGACAGCCGGGCAGGCTTACCGCGCGCCGGGCGAAGGCAGTGAGCTGGGCGGACACATTCGTCCACAGGCAGCGCGACATTCGGGTCTGCGCGGGAGGGATGAGATCATCCGGCGCCGGAATCACCGGGCGGGCGGTGACCACGGGTTCGGCTCCGAAGGCATAGGCGAGCAGTCGCCAGACGAGCGCGACCATCGAACGCCCGTCGAGATAGACATGCGAGAACACCACGATCAGGTCGTGATGCTCGTCGTCGGTCCCCGGCCGGAAGGCCAGATCGACGATCCGACCCGGCGCGGTCGCCGAGTCGACCGGCGTAGCCAGCTGAGTGTCGAACACGGTACGCCAGTCATCGAGACCGGCGACGATGCGATGCAACACCGGCAGATGTGGGTCCGCCGACGCGACAAAACACGGCCCCTCCCCCACCACCGACCGCAACAACGGAAACTCTGCGACCAGCGCTTCGGCCGCGAATTCCAGCCGATACGCCCCGATCGGCCCCCGCACCCGAATCCGCACCACACAATTCGCGGGCGACAACTGATCCACCAGCCAGAACCACCGCTCCGACGCCGACAAGGGTCGCTCCACCGCTTGCCTGCGCACCGTCGCAGCCTCCCTCTTCGTCGGAAATCGGGTCACGGCGAGCCTAGCGAACCGCGGCCGGTTCGATACACAGCTCTTTCACAGTCCGTTACTACGTGCGTATTATGGACTTATGGGTTTCGAGTGGCCTGATTGGGCGATCGCTCACCTGATCGGCATCGAACCCAGCGAGGTTCGGCAGGTCCTCGCAGCGTCACGACGGTGGCCGCGCCCGGCCTTCGACGGCCAGGTGACCGTCTTGACGGTGTGGGGGCGCACCACGGCCGGGCGTCCGTTGATCGTGGTGACACGTCAGCGCGACGACTGGACGTGGGTGATCATCGGCGCACGGACGATGCGTGCCGAGGAGCTGGCGCAATTCGAGCAGTGGGAAAGTGGGAATCCATCATGAGCGATCAGGACTTTCCGTCCAGCCGAGAGGAACTCGCCGATTTCATGGACCGGCTGAGTTTCTCCGACGAGCCTGCCGACGCGCCGCCCCGACTGCCGGCCAACGAGGACATCATGGTGACCACCTCGATTCGGTTACCACTCGGCCTGCATTCCCGGCTCAAGGATCTGGCCGACGAACGGCGCGTCGGAGTATCGACGCTACTGCGCGAATGGGCCGAGGCCGCCGTCGCCGAAATCGACGACGAAGACCACATGATCTCCCTGGCCGAAGCCAAACGCGCCCTCTCCCGAGTCCACCCCATCCACCGCGCCAGCTGAGCGCCCGACTAGATCGGCGCAGTATTCGCGGCCGTCAGCACACGCACCGCGTAGATGATGCCCGGCGCGTTCGCCGGCCTCGAGCGGCTTGCTCAGGGGTGATGGTGCCCGCGCGAACGAAACGGCCGATGGCGGACAGAACCTCGACCGTCCAACGCCGAGTCCCGCTCGGAGCGTTCATCGCCCGCCGCCGTCATAGCCGAGAAGTTCGTTGTGCTGAGCAATCGAAACCACGCCCGAGCGCGGGATTCGTTGCGGACGGAACCGGCTGCGGGAGAGCAGCTTCCAGTTGCATTCTGACGCCGTGCGGACAGTGTTCACGGTGATACTCGCAGTGCTTGTCGGGTTCGGTGCGGTGGCATGTGACCACGAGAAGGCGACCGAGACGACACAGGATGTCGTGTGCGAGATGGTGGTGCCGGTCGTCGAGGTCATCGCGCTGAAACTGCGCGCGGGGGTGACGGTGACGGCGGCACTGGTCACGGCGGCCACCGGGATCGCGCTGAGCGCGGCCTGTGAGTATGTGATCGACCGGCTCGGCGCGGCGCCCGACGAAGAACACACCGTTGAGCTCGAAAGCGGAAACGGCAGCGAGACAACGACAGTCACTGCGAAGACATTCACCAGCGTCACCGAGGACTGGTGCAACAAGACCGGCGGCTGCACCGGCTTCGAGCGCTGCCCCACCTCGTATGTGTGCGTGTTCACCGGACACGAAGGCGCGGGCAAGATGTCGCTGTTCAAGATCGGCTCACCCGACCTGAGCGGCCAGCACATCGATGCCGCCGCCGTCTCGGTGTTCAATCGGACCGGCAAGACGGTCACCCTGTTCGACACCGCAGGCCACGAGGGCGACAGCTACACCATCGCCGTGTCGACCAAGGGGAATCTGCCCGAGGAATGGCAGGGCCGCGCCCGGTCGCTGACGGTGGGACCGGTGCCGACCACCACCTCGAAGACGACCACCACGACAACCGCACCGGTCCCGACGAGCACGACGCGCAAGCCGACCACCACGACGTCGACGGTGACAACCGCCGCCCCACCCTCCTGACAGAGTGCACTGCCTTTCTCACCTCGCAGCGAGAACAACGGTTTCGGGGCCGATGCGTTCGAGCACATACAACGAAGGCTCCCACGAATGATCGTGGGAGCCTTCGTTGATCAAGAGAACCGATCAGCGGCGACGCTTGCCCTTGGTTTCGGTGCGGGCGGCCTCGCGGCGTTCGCGGCGGGTGCCGGTGGTGGGGCGGCCGCCGTATTCCTGGGCGTCGGAGTGGGATTCGGCGCGGCCGTCCTCGGCGGGACCCGAGTAGTTCAGGCCGCGCGGGGTGGACTCGTCGATTCCCTTGGCGCGCAGGGCAGGCGGGGCCTGGGTCTGCGGAGCGGCGTCCTGGGGGCGGGGGGCGCCGACCGGGGAACGCAGGCCCTTGTCGATGGAGACGCCTTCGGGCTGGGGCTGCTGGACCTCGACCTGCAGGTTGAACAGGAAGCCGACCGACTCCTCCTTCAAGCCTTCCAGCATGGCCGCGAACATGTCGAAGCCTTCGCGCTGGTACTCGACCAGCGGGTCGCGCTGGGCCATCGCGCGCAGGCCGATGCCCTCCTTGAGGTAGTCCATCTCGTAGAGGTGCTCACGCCACTTGCGGTCCAGGACCGAGAGCAGGACCTGGCGTTCCAGGTTGCGCATGGCGCCCTCGCCCGCGAGGCCGTCGATTTCCTGTTCGCGCTTCTCGTAGGCGTTGTGCGCGTCTTCGAGCAGAGCCTCACGCAGTTCGTCGCGGGTGAGTTCGCCCGCCTCGCCCGCGGCGGTCTCGCCCGCCAGCTCCTTGTAATCCAGGCTCACCGGGTACAGCGTCTTCAACGCGGTCCACAGCTTCTCCAGATCCCAGTCCTCGACGTAACCCTCGGCGGTCGCGCCGTCGACGTAGGCGGTGATCACGTCGGTGATCATGTTCTGGACCTGACCCTCCATGTCCTCGCCACGCAGGATCCGGTTGCGCTCGCCGTAGATGACGGTGCGCTGCTGGTTCATCACCTCGTCGTACTTCAGAACGTTCTTGCGGATCTCGAAGTTCTGCTGCTCGACCTGGGTCTGGGCGCTCTTGATGGCCTTAGAGACCATCTTCGCCTCGATCGGCACGTCGTCGGGCAGGTTCAGGCGGTTCATGATCGCCTCGAGCGCGGCGCCGTTGAAGCGGCGCATCAGCTCGTCACCCAGCGACAGGTAGAACCGCGACTCGCCCGGGTCGCCCTGACGACCGGACCGACCACGCAACTGGTTGTCGATACGACGCGACTCGTGCCGCTCGGTGCCGAGCACGTACAGGCCACCGGCCTCGCGCACCGTCTCGGCGTCTTCCTCGGTCTGCTTCTTCACCTGCTCGAGCGCCGAATGCCAGGCGGCCTCGTACTCCTCGGGGGTGGTGACCGGGTCGAGGCCCTGCTTGCGCAGCAGGATGTCGGCGATGATGTCGGCGTTGCCGCCGAGCACGATGTCGGTACCACGACCGGCCATGTTGGTCGCCACGGTGACCGCGCCGGGTCGACCGGCCTCGGCGATGATCTGGGCTTCCTGCTCGTGGAACTTCGCGTTCAGAACGCTGTGTGCCACACCGCGTTTGGTGAACTGCTTGGACAGGTACTCCGAGCGCTCCACGCTGGTGGTGCCGATCAGGACCGGCTGGCCCTTCTCGTGCCGCTCCACCACGTCGTCGACGACGGCGTTGAACTTGGCCTCTTCCGACTTGTAGATCAGGTCGGCCTGGTCCTTGCGGACCATCGGCTTGTTCGTCGGGATGGGCACCACACCGAGGCCGTAGATCGAGTGCAACTCGGCGGCCTCGGTCTCGGCGGTACCGGTCATACCGGACAGCTTGTTGTAGAGGCGGAAGTAGTTCTGGAGGGTGATCGTGGCCAGGGTCTGGTTCTCCGGCTGAATCTCGACCTTCTCCTTGGCCTCGATCGCCTGGTGCATGCCCTCGTTGTAGCGGCGCCCGACCAGGATGCGGCCGGTGAACTCGTCGACGATGATGACCTCACCGTCGCGCACGATGTAGTCCTTGTCGCGCTGGTAGAGCTCCTTGGCCTTGATGGCGTTGTTCAGGTAGCTCACCAGCGGCGAGTTCGCGGCCTCGTAGAGGTTGTCGATACCGAGCTGGTCCTCGACGAACTCCACGCCCGCCTCGTGCACGCCGATGGTGCGCTTCTTGATGTCCACCTCGTAGTGGACGTCCTTCTTCAGCAGCGGCGCGATGCGCGCGAACTCGGCGTACCACTTGGAGGAGGCGTCGGCCGGGCCCGAGATGATGAGCGGGGTACGGGCCTCATCGATGAGGATGGAGTCGACCTCGTCGACCACGGCGAAGTTGTGCCCGCGCTGGACCAGGTCGTCCAGCGAGTGGGTCATGTTGTCGCGCAGGTAGTCGAAGCCGAACTCGTTGTTCGTGCCGTAGGTGATGTCGGCGGCGTAGGCCACGCGACGCTCGGCCGGGGTCATGCCGCCGAGGATCACGCCGACCTCGAAGCCGAGGAAGCGGTGCACACGACCCATCCACTCGGCGTCGCGCTTGGCGAGGTAGTCGTTGACCGTGACCACGTGCACGCCGTCGCCGGAGATGGCGTTCAGGTAGGCGGGCAGCACACAGGTCAGGGTCTTGCCCTCACCGGTCTTCATCTCCGAGATATTGCCCAGGTGCAGCGACGCGCCACCCATGATCTGCACCTTGTAGTGCTTCTGGTTCAGCACGCGCCACGAGGCCTCGCGGGCCACCGCGAACGCTTCGAGCAGCAGGTCGTCGAGGGTTTCGCCCGCGGCGTAGCGCTCACGGAACTCGTCGGTCTTGGCGCGCAGTTCCTCGTCGGTCAGCGCCTCGATCTCGTCGCCGTACGCGATGACCTCATCGGCGAGGTTCGACAGCCGCTTGACCATGCGGCCTTCACCAATCCGTAGCAACCTCGTCAGTGTCAGCGCAGGCACGGGTCTCGTCAGTCCTCTGGTCGGAGTCGGGTTCGGGCTAGTGAGCCACAGTGTTGTGGGCAATGGTAGTCCGCAGACCACCGTACCCGGCCGCACGTACCGGTGCCCGGTGTACCGGGTGCTCACATCCGCCCAGGTCACGGCATTCGGTGAGGCGCCTTGCCCGGCATCACGATTCACCTACTGTGCCGTAGGATGTAGCCGGTGCCCGATCTGCGCCTCCGAAGGCGCGCGAAGCGTGCAACGGAAGGAGCATCGGAGCGCGTGATCACGAGATTGACGCCGCAGGACGCGGCGTTCTACCGGCTCGAGTCGAGCAGTAATCCGATTCATATCGGCTCTCTCGCGATCCTCCAGAACTCCTCCGGCGACGGCTCCGGCCAGGTCCTCGACTACGAACAGCTAATCGAGCTGGTCGAATCCCGGCTGCCGCTGGTTCCCCGCTACCGCCGCAAAGTCCGCGAGATCCCGCTCGCGCTCGGGCGTCCGGTGTGGGTGGAGGACAGCCGCTTCGACATCAGCTATCACATCCGCCGCTCCGCGCTGCCCGCCCCCGGCACCGACGAACAGCTCTACGACCTGGTCGCCCGGCTCGCCTCCCGGCCGCTGGACCAGGGCAGACCGCTGTGGGAGATGTACCTGATCGAAGGGCTGTCCGACGGGCGAAGCGCGGTGTTCACCAAATCGCATTCGGCGCTCGTCGACGGCGACACCGCCCTCGAGATCGGGCACGTGATCCTCGACAACAACCCGCTGCCACGCGAACTGGCCGACGACGCCTGGCGCGCACCACGCGAACCGACCGATGTGGAACTGCTCGCCGGCGCGCTGTCGCAACTGGCCGCGCAACCACGCGAGGCCTACTCGGCGGTGCGCGACGCGGGCTCGAACGCGTTCGGCGTCGTACGCGGCGCCCGGATGGCGGTGCACGCCGCGGCCAATGCCGTCCGCGCGGCGACCTCGGGCGCACCCGACAGCCCGCTCAACGCCCGCACCTCGCGCAGCCGCCGCTTCGATGTGGTGCGCACAGACCTCGAGGACTACCGCAAGATCCGCAGGCATTTCGACTGCTCGATCAACGACACCGTGCTCGCGGTCGTCACCGGCGCCCTGCGCAATTGGCTGCTCTCACGCAACGAGGCACTCGTCGAATCGACGAATCTGCGTGCGGTGGTGCCGATGTCGGTGTACGTCGACGGCGACAACCAGCTGACACCGGCCAGCGAGGTGTCCTCGTTCCTCATCGATCTGCCGGTGGGCGAACCCAATCCGACGATGCGGCTCTCGCACATCTCGCACGCCACCGAGGCCGCAGGCAGGCAGCGCCGAGGGGTGCGGGCGCGCACCCTCGTGCACCTGGCAGGTTTCGCACCGGCCAGCCTGCACGCGATGAGTGTGCGCGCGGCCAGTACTTTCGCCGACAACACCTTCAACCTGGTGATCACCAACGCGCCGGGGCCCCAGAACGCGATGTACATCGGCGGTGCGCGCATGCTGGAGATGTATCCGGTGTCGCCGCTGCTGCGCAATCAGACCCTGAGCTTCGGGCTCACCTCGTACGACGGTCAGGTCTTCTACGGACTCAACGCCGACCGCGACGCCATGGCCGATCTCGACGTCCTCGCGGCGTCGGTGCACGAATCGATGGAGGAGTTGCTCGGTGCCTGTCTCTGAGAACGCCAAGATGCGCGTCTACATCCCGGCGACGATCCCGATGCTGCGGCAGCTGGTCGACGAGCGCGAACTGTTCCCGCTCGGCGCGACCGCGTTCGCGGTGACCCCCGCGCTGCGCGAGGCCTACGCCGCGGGCGACGACGACGAACTCGCCGAGGTGGCGATGTCGGAGGCCGCGCGCGCCTCGCTGCGGCTGATCGCCGCCGAACGCGAGGGACTCGACGACGCCGAAGACGACACCACCGCGCCGGACGAGGCCGCCAACCCGGGCAGCCCGACCTACCGGCGCTGCGTGATCGCCGCCGACGTCACCGGGGCGAAACTGCGCCCCGACCTCGACGACGCGGTGGTGAAACTGGCCGGGCCGATCACCTACGACCAGGTGGCCTCGGTGCATGTCGACCTGGCCGAAGCCGAACCCCAGGTGGCCAAGGCCGTCGACGTGATCGACGTCGCCGACATGGGCGACCCCGATGCCGAGTTCGTCCTCGGCGACGCCGAAGACCACCAGCTGGCCTGGTACGCCACCCAGGAACTGCCCTTCCTCCTCGACCTGCTGTGACATCGGCGGCTGGCGCCGCGGTTCTCGGCGCTTAACTCCGTCGCTTCCCTCCCTCCGGGCACTCCTTCGTCGCACCCTCCGGTCAGTCCAGCGACGGAGGCGCGCCGAGAACACCCAGTCCTTCGGCTGGCGCCAAACCTACGATGCCGTAACCTTGCTGCGAGTGAGCCACCGCGGGTGGCTCGGATGCACGACAGGGAGTAACGGCGAAGCAATGGTCCTGAACAAGTTCCGGGAATGGCTCGAGGCACCGGCGGCGCAGGTCGCCGATCGCGGCGGCAAGCTGAACGTGCTACGCGGCGCGGTCGCCCGGGTGACCACACCCCTGCTGCCCGACGACTACTTGCACCTGGCCAATCCGCTGTGGTCGGCGCGGGAACTGCGTGGGCGCATCGTCGACGTGCGCAAGGAGACCGCCGACTCGGCGACGCTGGTCATCAAGCCGGGCTGGGGTTTCGACTTCAAGTATCAGCCGGGTCAGTACATCGGCATCGGCATCCTCATCGACGGCCGCTGGAACTGGCGTTCCTACTCGCTGACCTGCCCGCCGGACTGGACCGGCGAGGGCGGCAAGCGGCTCATCTCCATCGCCGTGAAGGCCATGCCCGAGGGCAAACTGTCCAGCCACCTCGTCAACGGGGTCGCCGCGGGCACCATCGTCCGGCTCGCCGCACCGCAGGGCGGGTTCGTGCTGCCCCAGCCGGTACCCGACAAGGTGCTGTTCCTCACCGCGGGTAGTGGCATCACCCCGGTGATGTCGATGCTGCGCACCATGGACCGTCGCGACGGTGTGCACGACGTGGTGCATGTGCACTCGGCGCCGACCGACGCCGACGTGATGTTCGGCGCCGAACTGCGCGCCCTGCACGACAAGCACCCGAGCTTCGTCTCGCACCTGCAACTCACCGACGAACAGGGCCTGTTCGCGCTGTCGAGCCTCGACGAGCTCTACCCCGACTGGCGCGAGCGCGAGACGTGGGCGTGCGGGCCGGCGCCCATGCTCGACGCCATCGAAGCGCACTGGAAAGCGGCGGGCATCCCCGAGAAGCTGCACGTCGAGCGTTTCGAGGTGGAACGGTCCGCGGTCGGTGAGGGCGGCACGGTGACCTTCGGCACCACCGGACGCACCCTGACCGTCGACGGCGCGACGAGTCTGCTCGAGGCCGGCGAGTCGGTTGGCGTGCAGCTGCCGTTCGGCTGCCGGATGGGAATCTGCCAGACCTGCGTGGTCACGCTGTCGGCCGGACACGCCCGCGATCTGCGCAACGGTGACGAACGCCAGCCGGGCGACAAGGTTCAGACCTGTATCTCCGCCGCGGCGGGTGACTGCACACTCGACATCTGATCCCACCGTCACGCTTCGGTTACGGGTATCCTCGAATCATGCGCCGGTCATATGACTGATCGGCAGCGGCTGGTCTCGGCAGTGACGCCGTAGCGTCACCGCCGGGCCCCTCGTGTGTGGACCGAGCGTGCAGGCCGTCAACCGAACAAGAGAGGACCCCGGTGGCCATCACCGATATCCAGGCCTTCGCCCATCTGACGGCGGCCGACATCGAGACCCTGGGCAAAGAACTCGACTCGATCCGACGATCTGTCGAGACCTCGCGCGGTGAGCGCGACGCCAAATACATCCGCCGCACCATCGCCGCCCAGCGCGCCCTCGAAGTCGCGGGCCGCGCGGTGCTGTTCGGCAGCCGCAACCGCTGGGCATGGCTCGGTGGCACCGCGTTGCTTTCGGTCGCCAAGATCATCGAGAACATGGAGCTCGGGCACAACGTCAGCCACGGGCAGTGGGATTGGATGAACGATCCCGAAATCCACTCCACCTCCTGGGAGTGGGACCAGACGGGTCCGTCGGCGCAGTGGCGGCGCGCGCACAACTACTCCCATCACACCTACACCAACGTGCTCGGCAAGGACGAGGACCTCGGTTTCGGCATCCTGCGGATGACCCGTGACGAGGCGTGGGAACCCAAGCACCTCGTGCAGCCCGCCGCGAACCTGCTGCTGGCCGCCACCTTCGAGTGGGGCATCGCGCTGCACGACCTGGGGATCGAGAAGGAACTCGCGGGCGTACCGACCAAGCAGCTGATGTCGGAGCCGAACAAGGACTTCGCCCGCAAGGCGGGCCGCCAGGTGGTGAAGGACTTCGTGCTGTTCCCGGCGCTCACCGGTCCGGCCTGGAAGTCGACGCTCAAGGCCAACGCCACCGCCAACCTGGTGCGCAATCTGTGGGCCTACGCCGTGATCTTCTGCGGGCACTTCCCCGACGGCGCCGAGAAATTCACCATCGAACAGCTCGACGGGGAAACCCAGGGCGAGTGGTACCTGCGTCAGATGCTCGGTAGCGCCAACTTCAAGGCGGGCCCGGTCATGGCGTTCATGAGCGGCAACCTCTGCTACCAGATCGAGCATCACCTGTTCCCCGACCTGCCGAGCAACCGGTACCCGGAGGTCGCCGCGCAGGTGCGTCAGCTCTGCGACAAGTACGACCTCCCCTACACCACCGGTTCGCTCGGCAAGCAGTACCTGCTGGCCTTCCGCACCATCCACAAGCTCGCGCTGCCCGACCGGTTCCTCAAGCGCACCGCCGACGACGCGCCCGAGACGTCCTCGGAGCGCAAGTTCCACGGCATCTCGTTGCCGGAGGCGCTGCGCGTGGACCCGGAGACCGGCAAGCGCCTCGGCCTGCGTTCGGCGCTGCACGACGCGAAGGTGAGCCTCGAAGCGAAGGCGCGGCACGAGAAGGAAGTACTGCGCGAGGCCAAGGTGGCGCTGAAGAAGCGGGCGCGGCAGGAAGAGGCTGCCCTCCGGAAGAGGGCGCGCGGTCTCAGATAACATCTGTGTCTCGATCGCGCAATAGGACACATCCCACAATCCATCGCGGAAATCACCAACCTACGCTCTCGTAACCTACGGTACTGTAACCGCCATGGCGATCTCGGATGTCAAGGAATACGCGCACCTCACCGCCGCGGATGTCGAAGCTCTCGGTGCGGAGTTCGACGCGATCCGCCGCGAAATCGAATCTTCGCGAGGCGAAGCCGACGCCCGGTATATCCGCAACGTCATCCGGTTACAGCGAGCCCTGGAGATCAGCGGCCGCACTGTCCTGTTCGCCAGCTTCCTGCCCCCGGCCTGGCTGGCCGGCGTCGCCCTGCTCGGCACTGCCAAGATCATCGAGAACATGGAGATCGGGCACAACGTCATGCACGGGCAGTGGGACTGGATGAACGATCCGGAGATCCACTCCACGTCCTGGGAGTGGGACAACGCGGGCCCGTCGGCGCACTGGAAGATCACCCACAACTTCCTGCACCACAAGTACACCAACGTCCTCGGCATGGACGACGACATCGGCTACGGCCTGCTGCGCGTCACCCGCGACCAGCGCTGGATGCCGTTCTACCTGGGTAACCCGATCTACAACTTCCTGCTGCAGGCGCTGTTCGAGTACGGCGTCGCGATCCAGCACCTCGAGCTGGGCAAGGTGGCGAAGAAGAAGTGGGACAAGGATTCCCCGGAGTGGAAGCAGTTCGACGCCGACCGCAAGCTGGTGCTCAAGAAGATCGGTAAGCAGGCCGCCAAGGACTACGTGATCTTCCCGCTGCTCACCGGGCCGTCGTTCTTCTCCACCCTCACCGCCAACTTCGCCGCCAATGTGGTGCGCAATGTGTGGACCAACGCGGTGATCTTCTGCGGGCACTTCCCCGACGGCGCCGAGAAGTTCACCAAGGCCGACATCGAGAACGAGACCAAGGGCGAGTGGTACCTGCGCCAGATGCTCGGCAGCGCCAACATCAGCGGCGGCCCGGTCATGCACTTCATGACCGGCAACCTCAGCCACCAGATCGAACACCACCTGTTCCCCGACCTGCCGAGCAACCGCTACGCCACCATCGCGGTGCGGGTGCGCGAGCTGGCCGACAAGTACGACCTGCCCTACACCACCGGGTCCCTGCCGGTGCAGTACTTCAAGTCGTGGCGCACGATCCTCAAGCTTTCGCTGCCCAACAAGTACCTGCGCCACACCGCCGACGACGCTCCGGAAACCAAGTCCGAGCGCCTGTTCGAGGGCAAGGCCGTGCCGACGATCGACCCGGTGACCGGTCGCAGGCGCGGGTTGCGCACCGCGCTGGCCGCCGGACGAAGGATGGCGCGTAGGTCTTCCTGACCTCGCAATGCCACACTGCACCGGTGTGTGCTGAGCAACTGAGCGTCTACGACGCGATCCGTCTGCGTCGCGATGTGCGCGCCGAATTCACCGGCGAACTCGTCGACGACGACACGTTGTGGCGGATTCTGTCCGCCGCCCACCGGGCGCCGAGCGTCGGCAATTCCCAGCCCTGGGACTTCGTCGTGGTCCGCGAAGCGGCGACCTTGCGCCGCTTCGCCGAGCACGTGGCGGACAAACGCGTCGAGTTCCGTGACGCGCTGCCCGCCGACCGGGCCGCGACCTTCGACCCGATCAAGATCGAGGGAATCGTCGAGAGCGGCACCGGGATCGTGGTCACCCACGACGACCGGCGCGGCGGACCTCAGGTACTCGGCCGGGCCAGCGTCCCGGAGACCGGTGTGTATTCGACCGTGCTCGCCATCCAGAACCTGTGGCTGGCGGCGACCGCCGAACAGGTCGGTGTGGGCTGGGTGTCGTTCTACGAACCCGGGTTCCTGCGCGATCTGGTCGGCCTGCCCGAGGGCATCACGCCCATCGCCTGGCTGTGCGTCGGACCGGTACACGAGTTCCAGGAAGTGCCGGATCTCGAACGCTTCGGCTGGCGGGCCCGGCGGGCGCTCACCGACGCCGTGCATTACGAAAAGTTCGGCGGCTGAACGCGATCCGGGCACCCGCGCCTGCGGGTGCCCGGTGTTCCGGAAGGGTCAGACCAGCCGGATGAGACCGTAGTCGAAGGCGTGTCTGCGATAGACCACCGACGGCCGGTCGGTTTCCTTGTCGTGGAAGAGGAAGAAGTCGTGCCCGACCAGTTCCATCTGGTACAGGGCGTCGTCGACCGTCATCGGCGTAGCCGGATGGTCCTTCGTGCGCACGATGTGGCCGGGACCCTCGTCCTGGGTCTCCTCGTCGTGCTCGTGCGCTACGTGCCCGTTGGCCTGGGCGAACAGCGAGTCGTCGACCAGGGACGCGGTGGCCTGGGCTACCGAGACGGGCGTCTTGTCTCCGTAGTGGACCACGCGGCGCTTGTCCTTCGACCTGCGCAGCCTGCTCTCGATCTTCTGTGAAGCCGACTCGAACGCGGCGTAGAAGCTGTCGGCGCACGCCTCGGCACGCACGATCGGGCCACGCCCGCGTGCGGTGATCTCGACGCGCTGGCAGGCCTTGCGTTGACGACGGTTGCGCTCGTGGAACAGTTCCACATCGAAGAGGAAGATCGACGGATCGAAGCGCTCCAGCCGAGAGAGCTTCTCCGAGACATAGATTCGATAGTGGTCGGGTACTTCGACATTGCGACCGGAGACCACCACTTCCGAGTGGGGCGTCCGAGTCGAGTCGGTGGCACTGTCCTCCAGTGCCGAAGGGTCAGCATCGTGCACTGATGCCCGTGCAGAAGTCGTCACGCGAGTACCTCCCGGATATGGCCGCACACCAGAGCGAGTGCGGCGGGATTGAGCTGTGCCGATCGGGAATCGCTCGACACCAGAGTTCGCGGCGCCACCTCCCAGAAGCTGTGGTTCGGTGTGTGTTCGCGACGCTAGTCCGCCACGGACGAGTCCGCCACTGTTCACGCAAATTTCGCTGAGTCAAGCCGAACAGGTCACCAAAACAGCGCACGGATGTATGCCGATCCGGCTAAGAACACGTATCGATTCGGTGGCGGTGGTACCGGTGGTCAACACGTCGTCGACCAGTACTACCTCGGCATTCGCCGGAATTCGCGCCCGCGCGGTGGCCGGGGTCACGGCGATGATCTTGTGCGCGAGATTGTGCGCACGCTCGCGCGAGCCGAGCCCGACGGAGTCGCGGACACCGGGCCGCAGACGAAGCAGACCGACCGTCCGGCAATCGATCAGCCAACCGGCAGCGCAGGCCGCAGAACGGGCTACGGGATCGCCGCCGCGGCTGCGGGCTGCCGACGTCCGGGTGGGCGCCGGAATCAGCACCAGCGGGCGATCAGCGGACCGTAACCGTGCCAATGCCGCGGCGAGTGCGGCGCCGAGCGGGTCGGCCAGGTCGCGTCGGCCGTGCTCCTTGGCCGCCAGCACGGCGCGCTTGGCCGGACCGCGATAGGGGCGAAGCGCCCAGCACGGAACGCCGGGGTCGGTTCGTGGGCGTACCCGCACCGGACCCGTCGCCAACTCGGCCGCGCACGCACCACACCAGGGCGTGCCTGCCAGCGCACACCCACCGCAGCGGACCGGCAGCACGAGATCGAGCAGAGCCTTCATAGCCGGTGAGCATGACAGCGGGTACCGACAGATTCAGGTCGGCAGGACCGGGACCACGCCTTCGCCGGTGAGCCCGGGTACCTCGCGCCAGAAGCGGTCGGTTCGGGTGGGGTCGGCGGTCTGCAGTTGCAGCACCGCGCGGGAATCGGCGACGTACTGGGTCGACTGCGTCGCCGTGACCACCCGGACCGGCGGAGTCAGGTTCTGCGAGGTCACCGGCGAGAACTGGGAACCGTCGATGGACACGGTGAACACCGGGTCGACATTGCCTTCCCGGGCGACCATGAGGGTGTCGCCGGTGACCCAGCTCAGCGACACCGCGGGCGTGCTCAACCCGATCGCCACCGGCAGCGGGGAGGTGAGCGCGTACTTGCCGTCCGGCCTGCGTTCGATCACCGCCACATACACCTTGCCGTCGGCGATCAGCGCGGCCCGCACGCCGGTCCGCGAGACGACCACCTCGGTGATCGGCAGTCGCGGCGCACCCGTGCCCTCGAACAGCGCGGAAGTGTCCACGTCCTGCAGCGACACATTGCCGGTGGCGCGATCGGTGACCGCGCGCACCACGCGCTGCTCGTCCAGGACGGTCCACGCGGCGCCACCGTCCATGGTCCAGGACGGCCGGGCGATACTCGCCGCCTCGACCACACCGAACGCGCCCGCGCCGTAATTGCCGATCAGCAGGGTGCGGCCGGGTTCCGGTGCGGGCCTTCCGGTGTCGGCCACGGCGGCGACGAACTGGCCGTCCGACGAGATGCCGACCGACTGCAGGTTCGTCGCCTCCCCGAATGCCCCACTGGGCGCGACGATCCCGTCCGGTGTCACCTGGACGAGGGTGCCGTTGCGCAGCGCGTGCAGCCCGATCTTGTTCCCGCCGGGCGCCGCCGCGCTGAACTGGTCGACATCGGCGACCGACCACCCGCTCGCGAAGCGTTCGTCGAGCGGTTTGCCGTCGGCGAGCAACACATACGGGCCGAGGATGTCGGCGCGCGACAGCGTCGTCACCACCTGGGCGGCCAGCAGTTCGCGACCACGCTGGTCGAGCGTCCCGATCCCGCCGAAATCGATACGCACCCCACCGATCCCGACACCCACCTCACCGGGGTCGTTCTCCGCCTTGATGATCGGGCTGCGCACCGCGGTCGGCGGGGCGAGCAGGTTGCGGACCACCCCGGCGATGGCGGGCTGTGGGCCCCCGCTGAGCAGGCCGACGAGCCGCTCGGTGAGCTGACCGCGCGGCACCGAGATCCAGCGCGGGTCGGGCACGAGCAGCTGGGCGGAGCTGTCGAAGTAGTACAGGACGTAACGCTGGTAGGTGCTCGCGAACGACGCGGAATCCATCACGACCCCGTCGGGCAGGTCGGTGATGCGCCACTCGCCGTCGATCCTGCTCAGCTCGATCTTGTTCTCGAGCATGCCGTCGGTGGCGCGGTAGGCGCCGTCGCGGCCCAGCTCGCCGACCTTGCGCGCGCGCACCACGTACGTCGCCCGGTCGCCGGTGCGGGATTCACGCAGCGTGTCGGGCCGATCGACGATGGTGATGCTCGCCTCGTCGTTCCACTCCCCCGCCGTGTCGTCGCGCATGTACTGGCGGGCGGCGGCATGCCGGTTGGTCGGGTCGGCGCTGGCACCGAGGAAATCGCCGACGAGCAGGTCGGGATCGCGGCCGGGCTCCGGCGGCGGCGGACCCGCCGACGTGGGCTCGCGCTCGATGGTGCCGAGGGCCTGCGGCGCCGACGATTCGGGCAGGCTCGCGCACCCGGTGAGGACCAGCAGGCAGACGAGGGCGAGCAGCCCCACACCCTTGCGAACACCACCCGCGTTGCTCATGACTCTCGGTCTCCGGTCTCGGTCGCTGCGGCTTCCTCGTTGTCGTCGGCGGCGTCGTCGCGGCGGGTGTCGAGTACCTCGGGTTCCGGATCGGCCTCGGGTAACGCGGGCACCTTGCGCAGCATCGGTTCCAGCGCCAGCGGGCTCGGGCCGAGTTTGCGGCCGCGCACCATCGGCAGCAGCAACCGGAAGCTGGCGCCGACGCCCGGATCGCCCCAGGCTTCCAGTCGGCCCTCGTGCAGGTTGGCGTCCTCGACACTGATCGACAGGCCGAGACCGGTGCCGCCGGAGCGGCGCACCCGCGAGGGGTCCGAGCGCCAGAACCGATTGAACACCAGCTTCTCCTCGCCCGGTCGCAGACCGACACCCTGATCGCGCACGACCGTCGCCACGGCATTCGAGTCGGCGTCGCCGCGCATCCGGATCAGAACCGGTTTGCCCTCGGAGTGGTCGATCGCGTTGGCGAGCAGATTGCGCAGCACCCGCTCCACGCGGCGCGGATCGACCTCGGCGACCACCGGCTCCTCCGGCAGGTCGACGACCAGCTCGACCCCGGCGTCCTTGGCCAGGTGCCGCACGGTGGTGATCGCGGCCCGCGCGCACATCCGCACGTCGAGGGACTCCACCTGCAGTTCGGCCACACCGGCGTCGTGCCGCGAGATCTCCAGCAGGTCGTTGAGCAGGCCTTCGAACCGGTCGAGTTCGTTGACGAGCAGTTCCGAGCTGCGCGCGAGCGCCGGATCCAGGTCGTCGCTGGAACCGTGGATGAGGTCGGCGGCCATGCGAACCGTGGTGAGCGGGGTGCGCAACTCGTGGCTGACATCGGAGGTGAACCGGCGCTGCAGATTGCCGAATTCCTCGAGCTGGGTGATCTGGTTCGACAGGCTCTCGGCCATCTCGTTGAACGCCTGCGCCAGCCGCGCCATGTCGTCCTCGCCGCGCACCAGCATGCGTTCCTTCAGCCTGCCGTCGGCGAAGCGACCGGCGATGCGCGCGGCCGAACGGATCGGCAGCACCACCTGCCGGGTGACCAGCGCGGTGATCGCGGCGAGCAACACGAGCAGCACCACGCCACCGATGAGCATCGTGCCGCGCATGAGCGACAGGCTCGACTCCTCGCTGGCCAGCGGGAAGATCAGATAGATCTCGAGAGTCGCGATCTCGGCGCTCGGGCTGCCGATGATCAGCGCGCGGCCACGGTAGCCGTCCGGGTCGGCGACGGTGGTGAACTGGTAGGACACCTGGCTGCGCTGTACGAACCGGCGCAGTTCCTGTGGCACCTCGGAGATGAGATCGGTGGTGATCTCCTGCGGCGGGGTACCACCGACCATGGCCAGCGCGGAGTAGAAACTACCGGCAGCGCCCGTGGATTGTCCCGTGCCGCCCCGGCTGGACAGCGCACTGCGGGCGTCGGCCAGTTGCTGCTGGCGGCTGTTGGCGCCCTCGACACCGTTCAGCTCGTTCTCGATCGTGCTGCGGGCACGATCCATCTCCTCGACCGCCGCGTTGATCTTGGCTTCGAGGAGCCGGTCGGTGATCTGACCGGTCAGCACGACCCCGAGGATCGTGATCACGATGAGGGAGAGAGTCAGCGTGGAAACGATGACCCGCAATTGCAGCGAGCGACGCCACAGGTGACCCAGCGCGGTGCCGATGGTCTGGAACCAGTCGAGCACCGGGGTCGCCCACCGCCGCAGCCGCGCGATGAGCCCGTCGGTCACCGCGGCGCCTCACAGCGACCGATCACGGCGGTCCGGCCTTGTATCCGACGCCACGCACGGTGAGCACGATCTCCGGGTTCTCCGGATCCTTCTCGACCTTGGCGCGCAGCCGCTGCACGTGCACGTTCACCAGGCGGGTGTCGGCGGCGTGCCGGTAACCCCACACCTGTTCGAGCAGCACCTCACGGGTGAACACCTGACGCGGTTTGCGCGCGAGCGCCACCAGCAGGTCGAACTCCAGTGGGGTGAGCGAGATCTGCGTGCCACCGCGGGTCACCTTGTGCGCGGGCACGTCGATGACGATGTCGGCGATCGAGAGCAGCTCGGCCGGTTCGTCCTCGGTGCGGCGCAGGCGCGCACGCACGCGGGCGACGAGTTCCTTGGGCTTGAACGGCTTGACGATGTAATCGTCGGCACCGGACTCGAGGCCGAGGACCACATCGACGGTGTCGGTCTTGGCGGTGAGCATCACGATCGGAACGCCGGAATCGGCCCGCAGCACGCGGCATACGTCGATGCCGTTCATGCCGGGCAGCATCAGGTCCAGCAAAACCAGGTCGGGGCGGATCTCCCGCACCGCCGACAGGGCCTGCGTGCCGTCGCCGACCACGTGCGGGTCGAACCCTTCCCCGCGCAAGACGATGGTCAGCATCTCAGCGAGTGCCATATCGTCGTCGACGACCAGAATCTTGGGCTTCATAATCCTATGTTGTCATCTTCCAGGCCAGGATCGGGCCGCCACGCCATTAATGGTGTGAACCCGTCGCTTATCCAACCTTATCCGGCAAGAATTTCCGTGCACACAGTGAGGAGGGCAGGCCGGTCGTGTTCGGATCGGTATGTCCACCACCGGCCGAACCAATCGCGGTCGGCCAGTTCACGATAGACCTCGCCGGTGCGCTGCTGTAGACCGCTGTCCTTCTCGTAGGCGTCGAGGGCGCGTGCGGTGTCGAGTTCGCCACGGCGACGGGCACGTTCGGCGGCCACCTCGGTGCCGACGTCGATGAGGACGGTGAGGTCGGGCACCGGGAGCCCCAGCCTGCCGTACTCCAGATCGCCCACCCAGGCGACGATTTCGCCGTCGGCGTCCTGCACGGCGCGGGCCGCGGAATAGGCGGCGTTGGAGGCGACCCAGCGATCCAGGATCACGATGTCGTTGGCGTCCAACAGGTTCGACAGCTCCGCGCTCGCCTCGGCGCGGTCCAGGGCGAACATGATCGCCATCGCGTTGATCGAGCCGGCGAGGTCGCCGTGCGCCCCGCGCAATGCCTCGGCCGCGAGGTCGGCGTGTATCGATCGGCCGTATTGCGGAAAGGCGAGTCTGCCCGCGCGAAGTCCTTTCGCGGACAGTTCGTCGACGAGTCCGTCGATGAGCGTGCGTTTACCCGCCCCGTCGAGCCCTTCCACCGCGATCAACACACCCATGCCGTGAGATTACCGCGCCGCGCGCCACGCCCTTCGACACGAGCCGCTCCGGCGATTCCGGCCCGTTCCGAGATTGTGAGGTGTTTTCATTTCAGAGTCTGTTCTACCCAGGAGTCACCATGCGCTCACGCATCGCCCTGCACACCGCTGTCGCCGCCACCGCCCTCGGGCTAGCCCTCGCCGGCGCGGGTACCGCGTCGGCCGCCCCCGCCGACCCGATTCGCCACGGTCACCACAACCACCCCGGCCTGCTCTCCGGCTCCGCATCCGCGGGCTCCGCCGCCGCGGGTTCGGCCGCCCGCGGCTCGGCCGAACTGGCAGGCTGCCTCCTGCTGGAAGTCGTCGTACCCCTCCCCCTCTGCTTGCTGCTGAGCTGACCGTTCTGGTGCGGTCCGTAACTCACGCGGGCCGACGGTGGCCCGCCGACCGGAACGGTCGACGGGCCACCGGGTGTCGACTCAGTAGCGGTAGTGGTCGGGCTTGTACGGGCCTTCCACGTCCACGCCGATGTACTCGGCCTGGTCCTTGGTGAGCTTGGTCAGGGTGCCGCCGAGGGCCTCGACGTGGATCTTGGCGACCTTCTCGTCGAGGTGTTTGGGCAGGCGGTAGACCTCGTTGTCGTATTCCTCCGGCTTGGTCCACAGCTCGATCTGGGCGATGACCTGGTTGGAGAAGCTGTTGCTCATCACGAACGACGGGTGCCCGGTGGCGTTGCCCAGGTTGAGCAGGCGGCCCTCCGACAGCACGATGATCGACTTGCCCGACTCGAAGGTCCACTCGTCGACCTGCGGCTTGATGTTGATCCGGGTGGCGCCCGAACGCTCCAGCGCGGCCATATCGATCTCGTTGTCGAAGTGGCCGATGTTGCCGAGGATCGAGTGATCCTTCATCGCCTTCATATGGTCGAGGGTGATGATGTCCTTGTTGCCGGTGGAGGTGATGACGATGTCGGCGTCGCCGATCGCCTGCTCCACGGTGACCACGTCGTAGCCGTCCATCAGCGCCTGCAGGGCGTTGATCGGGTCGATCTCGGTGACCTGCACGCGTGCGCCCTGGCCGGCGAGGGACTCCGCACAGCCCTTGCCGACGTCGCCGTAACCGCAGATCAGCACCTTCTTGCCACCGATGAGCACATCGGTGCCACGGTTGATGCCGTCGATGAGCGAGTGGCGGGTGCCGTACTTGTTGTCGAACTTGGACTTGGTGACCGAGTCGTTGACGTTGATCGCCGGGAACACCAGCTCGCCGGCGGCGGCGAACTGGTACAGGCGCAGCACGCCGGTGGTGGTCTCCTCGGTGACGCCCTTGACCGAGTCGGCGATGACGCTCCACTTGGTCTTGTCGCGCTCGAGGCTCTCGCGCAGCAGGTTCAGGAACACCGTGTACTCGGCGGAGTGCTCCTCGTCGGCGGGCGGGACGACCCCGGCCTTCTCGAACTGCGCGCCGCGCAGCACGAGCATGGTGGCGTCACCACCGTCGTCGAGGATCATGTTGGCGGGCTCGCCCGGCCAGGTGAGCATCTGCTCGGCGGCCCACCAGTACTCCTCGAGGGTCTCGCCCTTCCACGCGAAGACCGGCACGCCCTTGGGCTCCTCGACGGTGCCGTGCGGCCCGACGACGACCGCCGCGGCGGCGTGGTCCTGGGTGGAGAAGATGTTGCACGACGCCCAGCGAACCTGCGCGCCGAGGTCGACAAGCGTTTCGATCAGGACAGCGGTCTGCACCGTCATGTGCAGGGAACCGGAGATACGGGCGCCCTTCAGCGGCTGCACGTCGTGGTATTCACGGCGCAGCGCCATCAGGCCCGGCATCTCGTGCTCGGCCAGGCGGATCTCTTTGCGGCCGAATTCGGCCTGCGACAGATCTGCCACCTTGTAATCGATGCCGTTGCGGACGTCAGCGGTGAGCTCGGTGCGCGGGGAGAGTTCTGAGGTCGTCACGCAGGCAAGGCTACCGTCTGCGGCCGCCCCTGTTCCCGCCTCCGCCCAGGTCGGAGTCAGGCGGCCGCGCGGTATCTGGCCAGCAACCGTCGCTGTTTGACCGGCGCCACGTTCGCCAGGCTGAGATCGCCGCCGTAATGGGCGGCCACCCGCGGGTCCATCACCGCACGCCACAGGGGTGGGACGGCCGCCAGCAGGATCATGGTCGCGTATCCGGCCGGCAGCTGCGGTGACTCACTGGTGCTGCGCAGGGTCTGGTAGCGGCGGCCGGGGTTGGCGTGGTGGTCGCTGTGACGCTGCAGATGGAACAGGAAGATGTTGGTGACCAGGCGATCGGAGTTCCAGCTGTCGCGCGGGGAGCAGCGTTCGTAGCGCCCGTTGGGCTTGCGCGCGCGCAGCAGTCCGTAGTGCTCGACGTAGTTGACGGTCTCGAGCAGCATCACTCCGATCACCGCCTGCAGCGCCAGCCAGGGCACGATCGCGAGCCCGAAGACCAGCACCAGCGAACCGAACAGCAGCACCGACATCGACCACGCCTGCAGGATCTGATTGCCGGGGTTCCACCAGCGCAGACCCTTCCTGGCCAGGCGTGCGCGCTCCAGCTGCACGGCCGAGCGGAAGCCACCGATCACGCTGCGCGGCAAGAAATCCCACAATGACTCACCCATGCGGGCACTCGCCGGATCCTCGGGTGTCGCGACCCGCGCGTGATGGCCGCGGTTGTGTTCGACGAAGAAGTGGCCGTACCCCGACTGGGCGAGCGCGATCTTCGACAGCAATCTTTCAGCACGCTCCACCCGGTGGCCCAACTCGTGGGCGGCGTTGATGCCGATGCCGCTGACGAAGCCGACCGTGGCGGCCAGACCGAGCTTGTCGACGACATCGAGGTCGCTGCCCGCCCACATCGCGCAGGCCAGCAGCAGGCCGATGAGCTGGATGGGCAGGAACAGATAGGTGCACCAGCGGTAGTAGCGGTCCCGCGAGAGCGCTTCGTAATCCTCGTCGCGCGGGTTGTTGCCGTCCTCGCCGACGATCCAGTCCAGGACGGGAATCGCGATCAGCACGATCACGGGGCCGATCCACCAGAACGCTTCGGCGCCGGTGCGGTATACGAGCTGGGAGGGCAGCAGCGCGCACGCCGGCGCGATCAGCCCGAGAGCCCAGAGATACCGTTTGGGATCACGAAAACCCCCCGGTTTGCCAACCGTTTGCACACCCGCTCCGCTACAAAAAGACCAACTGCCGACGGATGTGAATACTGACAGACCAGGGGCACGTTACACAGCGGCCGCTCCTCAAACGTGGTGATGGTTACATCACCGCGAATAAGAGCAGATCACCCCTTATAGTGATCCGTCCCACTCTGTCTAGGGGCGGATACCGCGTGCCTGAACAATCGCCTCCACATAGGGACTCAGCAACGCGGCCATCTCGGCGGGTGCGTCGCGTTCGGGGACCGGCGGATTGGGGATGTAACTCAGCGCGATGCGCACCAGCGCGTGCGCGAGGATATCGGCCTCGGTCTCGGTGGCGTTCACCCAGCTGTGCTGGAAGACGTCGGCCAGGCGTGCCGTGGCGTGTTCGAGCAGGGGGCCCGCGTCGAGGGTGATGAGCCGCAGCAGATCAGGCTTCATCTCCCCGGCGAGCAGCGAGCGGACCAGCGGGTCGGCCGCAGCGGCGAAGAAGAAGCCGGTCATGCCGTCGCGGATGGCCTCGTGCGCATCGCCGACGTGCCGGTGGATCGCGTCACGCACCTGGTCGACGAGGGAGTCGGCCAGGCGCAGCGCGTAGGACTGGGAAAGGCCCGCGCGCGACCCGAACTCGTTGTAGAGCGTCTGCCTGCTCACCCCGGCCCTGGCGGCGACGTCACCGAGGGTGATCTTGGACCAGTCCCGTTCGGTGAGCAGCTCGCGCATGGAGTCCAGGACCGAGGTACGCAGCAGTTCGCGCGCGGCCTCCTGGTACGGCGGGCGCGCACCCTGGCGCGCCGCGCTCACGAACGTTCGATCTCGACCATGAAGAAATCGGATTTGCGGGCGCCGCAGTCCGGGCAGGTCCAGTCGTCGGGGATGTCGTCCCACCGGGTGCCGGGGGCGATGCCGTCGTCGGGCCAGCCCTGCGCTTCGTCGTATTCGAATCCGCACTGGGCGCACTGGAAGAGCTTGTATTCGGTCATCGCGCTACTCCTACCGCCTCGAAATCGATCTTCTCCCGCACTCCGCAGTCGGGACAGCACCAGTCGTCGGGCACCGCCGACCATGAGGTGCCTGCCGGAAAACCCTCGCGGGGAGCGCCTTCGGCTTCGTCGTAGACATAATCACAGACGGGGCATTTGTACGCACTCATGGCGCCTCCGTTCCGTACTTCGCCAGCACCTGCTCGCGGCGCTTGGGTTCGATATTGGCCAAGGTGACATCGCCGCCGTAGTGCGCGAGCAGTCGCTTGTCCATCACCTTGCGCCAGATCGGCGGGAAGTAACTCAGCAGGATCATGCTGGCGTAACCGCTCGGCAGGTTCGGTGCGCCGTCCCAGCTGCGCAGCGTCTGGTAGCGACGGGTCGGGTAGGCGTGATGGTCGCTGTGGCGCTGCAGGTGGTAGAGGAAGATGTTGGTGACCAGGTGGTCGCTGTTCCAGCTGTGCTCGGGAGCGGGCCGCTCGTAGCGCCCGCTCGGTGTCTTCTGCCGGACCAGGCCGTAGTGCTCGAGGTAGTTCACCGACTCGAGCAGGCTGAAGCCGATCACCGCCTGCAGGATCAGGTACGGCAGCACCTCGATTCCGAAGGCCAGGATCAGCCCGAGCCACAGCACCACCGACATGGCCCAGGCGTTGAGCACGTCGTTGCGCAGCGTCCAGGGGCCCTTGTCCAGGCGGGCGAGCCGTTCCTTCTCGAGGTGCCAAGCCGAGCGCAGGCTGCCCCAGACGGTGCGCGGCCAGAAAGCCCAGAAGGACTCGCCGAGACGTGAACTGGCGGGGTCCTCCGGGGTGGCGACCCGCACGTGGTGACCACGGTTGTGCTCGATGTAGAAGTGCCCGTAGAACGATTGGGCCAGCGCGATACGCGAGAGCCAGCGCTCCAATTCGACCTTCTTGTGGCCCAATTCGTGCGCGGTGTTGATCCCGATGCCGCCGATCATGCCGACGCTGATCGCGATGCCGATCTTGTCGACCACATTGGCACCGCCGGGGAAGCCGAGCCAGTGCAGGTTGTCGGCGGTGATGATGTAGCAGGCGAAGATCAGCGAGGCGTACTGGAACGGCAGGTAGAGGTAGGTCAGGTAGCGGTAGTACTTGTCGTTCTCCAGCTGTTCCATGACCTCGTCGGGCGGGTTGTCGCCGTCCGGGCCGAAGAACAGGTCGGCCAGCGGGATCACGATGTAGACCAGCACCGGGCCGAGCCAGAACGGCACTTCGGCCAGGCGGTGCCAGCCGAGCTGGTTGAGGCCCCAGATCATGGGGATCGCGATCGTGAACAGTCCGGTGGGAGCGAACAGGCCCCACAGCCACAGGTATCGCTTGGAATCGCGCCATTGCGGCGGCGCTGCCGTCCGTTCGGACGGGTTGGCGTCGGTGGACATCGTTGTCTCCATCCTGAGGCACATCTCACACATGTGATGTGCGTAACTCTCTGTCACAGACGATAGGCCTCACCTCCGGTCGATGTCTAGACAAATTTGCGAATTTGTAAAGCAGATAACGGGGAGATAACGGAAATGGCGGCCGCCCCCCCTCCGGGGGGGCCCCCGCCACGATCGCCGGTCAGCGAGGGGTCAGCCTTTCAGCGCCACGTCGGCGCCAGGTGGTAGCCCGTCGACCGGCCACCACCGCAGATCGGTGGATTCGGAGCTGCGCACCGGTACCGCCCCGGGCGGGGCGACGACCTCGAACAACAGGTCGAGATGACGCGTCGGCACACCGAGCGAACAGGTGATCGGATGCGCCTGCGCGCCGTACAGACCGGGCATCAGCGACAGGTCGGGGATGCCGGATTCCTCGACCGCCTCGCGCAGCGCGGCGTCGGCGACGGTGTCGTCACCGGGCTCGCAGTGGCCGCCGAGCTGGATCCAGCGACCCACGCGCGGGTGCAGGGTGAGCAGCACTTCGCGGCGGTCGTGCGACAACACGATCGCCGAGGCGGTGATGTGGCCGGGCGCGTGTTCACGCAGACAGCCGCGCGGCGCGGACCCGAGAAATGCCAGCATCGCTTCGCGCAGTGAGGAATCCGCGTCGGTCGGTGGTTTCCAGGAGGTGAGGAGGTCGGTCGCGGAGGCGTGCAGGGATTCGGCGCTCATGACGGCGTCTCCGCACCGGCCCGGCGCCACATCGAGCCGGCGGCATCTGAATGCACCGAGCGGCGCGCCGCCCCCACACGGCTCACAGTTCGACCCGACACGGGACGGCGTCGCCGACCGTGTCCGCACGCGGTCGCTGTGCGGTTCACAGTTCGACCAGACCGGGGCCGGGGTCGCCGACCGTCCGGGGCTCGGGTGTCTCCTGCGGATGGCCGACCGCAATGGCGCCCAACGGGTTCCAGTCTCCGGGGAGTCCGAGGACCTCGCGGGTCACCTCCGGTGCGAAGATCGTCGAGCCGATCCAGCAGCTGCCGAGACCGTCGGCGGCCAGCGCCACGAGCAGACCCTGCACGGCAGCGCCGACGGCAACGGTGAACATCGTCTGCTCGGCCGCCTGGCGACGCGCGTCCGGGTAGTCGTGCGCACCGTCGGGCACGCAGAACGGGATCACGACCTCCGGCGCGTCGGCCAGGATCTGCCCGCGCGCGACGCGACGTTCGATCCGCTCCGGGTCGAGCCCGTCGGCCGCGAGATCGGCACGCCACTTGTCGGCCATGGCGGAAAGCAGCCGGGCACGCACTTCGCGATCACGCAACCAGACGAAGCGCACCGGCCGGGTGTGGTGCGGAGCCGGGGCGGTGAGACCGGCGGCGACCGCGGCCCTGAGCCGTTCCGGGTCGACCGGCTCGTCGCTGAACGCGCGCACCGAACGACGAAGCGGCACAGCCTGTTTGCGGCCGAGTTCGATCGCCTCGGCGGTGCCGAGCCAGAACAGGTCGTCCACCCCGCCACGCAGCAGCGCCGCCGCGGTGGAACCGTCGTCGACGGTCGGCAGGCCGCGCACCACCGCGATCGGCACCGCGCCGAGCTTGCCCTTCACCAGGTCGGCGGCGGCGGCCAGTTCGTCGGCGACGGCCACCTGGGTGACCTGCAGTTCGTTGCCCTGCCCGTCGACCGCACCCGCGTAGTCGTGCAGCACGCGCAGGCCGGCCGAGCCGATGGCCGCGTCGATCTGGCCGTTGCGCCAGGCGCGGCCCATCGTGTCGGTGACGACCACGGCCACGTCGACGCCGAGCCGCTGGGCGACGGCCGTGCGCAGCGCTTTGGCGCTGGCGTCGGGATCCACCGGGAGCAGCACCAATTCGCCCTCGGCGACATTGGAGCCGTCGACACCGGAGGCGGCCTGCACGATGCCGAGCCGGTTCTCGGTGATGAGGGTGCGGCCCTTGCGCGCGAGCACCCGCACCGCCTCGGCGTCGACCAGCTCGCGGCGGGCGGTGTCGCGTTCCTCGGGGTCGGTCGGGGCGGCGACGATGCGGCCCTCGGCCTTGGACACGATCTTGCTCGTCACCACGAGGATGTCGCCGTCGGCGAGCCAGGGCGCCTGTGCCACAAGGTGTTCGGCGATGTCGTCGCCGGGCCGGAACTCCGGCAGCCCGGTGACCGGCAGGATCCGCAGTTCCCCCGCCGCGTGGTCGGTCGGCGAGTTCACGCCTTCACCCCCGCCAGTTCCAGTGCGGCGCGGGCCATCTCGGCCGTCGCCTCGGGATCGGACATGAGCAGCGGCACGCTGCGCACCTCCACACCGGGCACCTCGGCGGTGTCGGTGGAGTGGACGAGCCAACCGTCGAGGATGCCGGTGGCCGAGCGGGCGCCGTAATGCCTGCCGACTCCTTCGGCCGTCGAATCCACCCCGATCACCTTCAGGCACTCATCGGCCATGCCGCGCAACGGCTTTCCGTCGATCACCGGAGACAGGCCGACGACCTTGGCTTCGGTGGTGCGCAACGCGCCGCGGATACCGGGCACGGCGAGGATCGATCCGATGCTCACGACGGGGTTCGAGGGGGCGAGCAACACGGCGTCAGCCGAGGCTATGATATCGGTCACATTTGGTGCGGGAGAGGCTTGTTCGGCGCCGATGGAGGCAAATCCGTGTGTCGGAAGCGCCGCGCGGTACCGCACCCACCATTCCTGGAAGTGGATCGCGCGACGTTCGCCAGCATTGTCGGGATCGCTGACCACCACGTGGGTTTCGCAGCGGTCGTCGGTTGCCGGAATGAGTTTCACGCCCGGCTGCCACCGATTACACAGCGCTTCGGTGACCGCGGACAGCGGAAATCCGGCGCGCAACATCTCGGTGCGAATGAGGTGAGTGGCGATATCGCGATCGCCGAGCCCGAACCAATCGGGTTTGGCGTTGTATTTCGCCAGTTCCTCCTTGGCGTGCCAGGTCTCGTTCGCGTGGCCCCAGCCACGTTCGGGATCGATGCCACCACCGAGGGTGTACATGCAGGTGTCGAGGTCGGGACAGATGCGGAGGCCGTGCATCCAGACGTCGTCACCGACGTTGACGATGGCCGAGATATCAGCGTCGGGCAGCAGTTGCCTGACACCAAGGAGGAACCGTGCACCCCCGACACCACCGACGAGAACGGCGATCTTGGGCTCGCGCACCGCGTGTTGTGCAGTCACAGGGACACAGCCTAAGTGGTGCCGGTTGCCGGGTTGTTTCCCCGTGCTGAAGAACAAAGTTGCTGGTCATTTGCCACGGCACATAACAAGATCAACACGAAAGGCGGGTCCGGAGTGTAACGGAAGGGTGACGGCGGGTTGACCACCGGCAAGTGCGGCGTGTCTAATCACAGACATGTCATTCCGGTCACCGCGAGAAGACATAGCGCGGGGGCGTTTGCGAGAGGGTGCCGGCGCGCCGGAAGGCAGGCTCGGGGAAGCCCGCGAGACTACGTCGCGGTGTTGGGCCGTCGGGGTTCTAGTTGGTCCGACGGAAATCATTCTGCGCTAACACATAGTGAGGAGGCGGAACGATGACCGAAAACCTGGTCTCGCCGACCGATTCCACAGCAGGCGCAGCTAACGCTGTCTGCGCTGAAACGAGCTGGCCGGAACCGGACGCGGCAAGCGAAGTCGCGGCCCCCCGGCTGAGTCTGGTCGTCACGGGCTTCGACGAAATGTTCGAGTCGATCGAAGAGCAGTGGCAGGAACGTGCCCTCTGCGCTCAGACCGACCCCGAGGCGTTCTTCCCCGAGAAGGGCGGCTCGACCCGTGAGGCCAAGCGCATCTGCTTGGGCTGTGAAGTGCGTGACCAGTGCCTGGAATACGCGCTGGCGCATGACGAACGTTTCGGCATCTGGGGCGGTCTCTCGGAACGAGAGCGTCGCAGGCTGAAGCGCGGAATCGGATAAGTGACTGTTCGAAAGTAGACTCTCCAGGCCTGGCCCGGAGCCACGCAGGCGCAGTACGTCGGTGTCTCCGGGCGAACGCCCGTTTACCGGTCAGGCGAGAGAGGCGAAGTACCCATGGCACGTTCCCGGCGACATCTTCCGGCGCCGACCGCTCGTTCGGTGACCCGCCGCGGTCGCGGTGTCCGTGGCCCCATGCTCCCGCCGACGGTGCCCGCCTGGCGCACGCGCGGCCAGAAATTCGACCGGCTGGTGCTCGAGGCCTTCGCACCGCTGGACACCCGCTGGCACGACCGGCTGACCAAACTCGACATCGCCGTCGACGATGTGCCGAAAATCCGTCCACTGCATCCTGATTCGGTCACCTGGCCGGACGAGGTCGTCGCCGACGGCCCGGTCCCGCTGTCGCGGCTCATCCCCGCGGGGGTCGACCGTCACGGTGCCGCCACCCGCGCGCGCGTGGTGCTCTTCCGTAAGCCGCTCGAGCTGCGCGCCGCCGATCCCGACGATCTCGTCGAGCTGTTGCGCGAGGTTCTCGTGCAACAGATCGCGACCTACTTGGGTGTCGATCCCGACCTGATCGACCCCGAACCGGAGTAGCGGCGCGCGAGAACGACGCCCTTGTCACCGCGTGTCCGTATCCACTTTTGTGGGCGGGAGGGTTAATCTCGACGTCGTGATCCCTATGCGTCGTTGCTGCCGACCCGGCTGCAAGAACCCGGCTGTAGCGACGCTGACGTATGTGTACTCCGACTCGACCGCCGTCGTCGGACCCCTGGCCACCGTCGCCGAACCGCATTCCTGGGATCTGTGCGAAACCCACGCCTGCCGCATCACCGCCCCCAAGGGCTGGGAACTGGTGCGCCACGAAGGCGGCTTCTCCTCCAGCACCCCCGACGACGACGATCTCACCGCCCTGGCCGAAGCCGTTCGCGAAGCAGGCCTACGCCGCCGCCCCGCCGAACCCGACCAGCCCGGCTACCGCGACACCTCCACCCCGGCTCCCCGCCAAACCCGCACCGGCCGCCGCGGCCACCTACGAGTCCTCCCCGACCCATAGCTGTCCCGCCTCCCCGGGTCTTTTGGCCAGACTCGTGCGCGGAGAGACCTGCGTTGGCGGCCAGACTCCCGTGCCGGGTCACCGGAGCCCGTACCCGGGGAGTTACCCATGTGCTTGCGCGATCCGGCGTTGCGGCTCCGGGCCACGTGCCGCTCGGTTTGCCGCCCACGCCTCCTTCCCCCACACCTGAGTCCGACCAAAAGTTCCGCGGGCAGCAGGTGAGCACATGGGTAACTCACCGGGCACGGGCAAACCCGACACCCCACCCAAGTCTGGCCGCCAACGACACCTCCCCCGCGCCTGAGTCTGGCCAAAAGTCCCGGGGAGGCGGATCGGCTAGGCTTTGCGGCATGACGACCCTCGCGCGCTCTGGCGAACTCGTGAACGCCGTGATCAAGGCTTATGACGTCCGCGGGGTGGTGGGCGAGCAGATCGACGCCGGGTTCGTGCGCGATGTGGGTGCCTCGTTCGCCCGGTTGATGCGTGCCGAAGGCGCCGAGCGCGTGGTCATCGGCCACGACATGCGTGAGTCTTCCCCCGAGCTGGCCGAGGCGTTCGCCCAGGGCGTGCAGGGTCAGGGCCTGGATGTGGTGCACATCGGGCTCGCCTCCACCGATCAGCTGTACTTCGCTTCCGGCAGGCTCGGTTGTCCGGGCGCCATGTTCACCGCCAGCCACAACCCGGCCAAATACAACGGCATCAAGCTGTGCCGGGCCAACGCGCTGCCGGTCGGTCAGGACAGCGGTCTCGCCACCATCGCGGCCGAAGTCGTGTCGGGTGTGCCCGCCTACGACGGTGCGCCCGGTTCCGCCTCGACCGTCGATCTGCTCGCCGACTACGCGAGCTTCCTGCGCGAGCTCGTGGATCTCGACGAGGTCCGTCCGCTCACCATCGCGGTCGACGCGGGCAACGGCATGGGCGGGCACACCGTCCCCGCTGTGCTCGGAACGCTCGGGCCCGTCACCATCGTGCCGCTGTACTTCGAGCTCGACGGCTCCTTCCCCAACCACGAGGCCAACCCGCTCGATCCGAAGAACCTCGTCGACCTGCAGGCGCTGGTGCGCTCGAGCGGTGCCGACATCGGTCTGGCCTTCGACGGTGACGCCGACCGGTGCTTCGTCGTCGACGAACGGGGCGAGCCGGTGTCGCCGTCGGCGATCACGGCTTTGGTCGCGCAGCGGGAGCTGGCCAAGGAGCCGGGGTCGACCGTCATCCACAACCTCATCACCTCCCGTGCGGTGCCCGAGCTGGTCGAGGAACTCGGCGGCAAGCCGGTGCGCACCCGGGTCGGCCATTCCTTTATCAAGCAGGAGATGGCCGCCACCGGCGCGGTGTTCGGTGGCGAGCACTCCGCGCACTACTACTTCCGCGATTTCTGGGGTGCCGACTCGGGCATGCTCGCCGCGCTGCACGTACTCGCCGCACTCGGTGAGGGCGACCGGCCGGTGTCGGAACTGATGGCCGCCTACGACGTGTACGCGGCCTCGGGCGAGATCAACTCGACCGTCGCCGACGCCGCCGATCGCACCGCCGCCGTGCTCGCGGCCTTCGCCGACCGCACCGTGTCGGTGGACCGCCTCGACGGCGTCACCGTCGACCTGGGCGACCACGCCTGGTTCAACCTGCGCGCCTCCAACACCGAACCCCTGCTCCGACTCAACGTCGAGGCCGGATCGCAGACCGAAGTAAACGCACTCGTGACCGAGATCCTGAGCATCGTCCGCGCCTGACTGGGAACATGGAAACCAGGATGCGGAACCACATGATCGGGGACCGGCCGAACGAGTACAACGGCTCTGTTCGATACCGAGATCCTGAGCATCGTCCGCGCCTGACTGGGAACATGGAAACCAGGATGCGGAACCACATGATCGGGGACCGGCCGAACGAGTACAACGGCTCTGTTCGATACCGAGATCCTGAGCATCGTCCGCGCCTGACCGGGAACATGGAAACCAGACGGCCGTGGAGCACACAGCGCGATGAGGGGAGGTGGACTCGGCGATGATCGCTGGAACACCGGTTTTCGACCTCGATGATGCCGCGTCGCTCGAGGCGGCCGACACGGGCGGCTTCTTACGATCGGCGGCCTCGGGCGGTGCCCAGGTGCGGGCCACCGCCGCCGCGGTCGCCGAGACCTCACTGATCGAACGTCTGTCGCAATTGCGGCCGCGCAGCCTGGTGCTCGTCACCGGATCGGGGCGCGCCGCCCGGGCAGCCGGACTGCTGGTCGCCACCCTCGGTGACCGTGCCGGACTGCCGATCGTGCCCGTCACCGCGCTGCCGCCGTGGGTCGGGCCGCTGGACGTGGTGCTCGTCGCCGGTGACGACGCCGGCGACCCACGCCTGATCGACGCCGTCGACCGGGCCGTGCGGCGCAGCGCCGAAGTCGTGATCGCCGCCCCCAACGAGGGCCCGCTGCGGGCGGTCGCCGCCGGTCGCGCGATCGTCCTCGAACCCCGCGTGCCCGTGCTCGACCACAACCGGTTGCTGCGTTTCCTCGCCGTCGGTATCGCGGTGCTGCGCGGTGTCGACGCCCAGCGCAGTGTCCCCGCCACCCCCGAGCTGACCGCGCTCGCCGACGTGCTCGACGCCGAGGCCCTGCGCGACGGACCGCACAACGAGGTGTTCCACAACCCGGCCAAAACCCTCGCGACCCGCATGCACGGCGTCGGCGTCGTCCTGGCAGGCGACTCCCCCGCCGCGGTCGAACTGGCCGGGCACGGCACCGAGGTGCTACTGCAGTCGGCGGGCAAGCTGGCCTCGGCCGCGGATCTGGCCGACACCGTCGCCGCCGTGGGCAGGCTCGCCCAGGCGGCCGGTGGCGCCGCGCCCGGTTTCGATCCGCTGTTCCACGACGAGGAACTCGACGGTCCGGCACCGGTCGACCGGGTGCGTGTGCTCGCCCTCAGCGTGCACCCCGATCAGGCGGCCGCGCGCCGCAAGCTTGCCGTGTTCGAGGGCGCGGGAGGTGGGCTCGTCGACGCCGATCTCGTGCACGCCGATGTCGACGTACTCCAGTCCCAGCTCGCCGAACCCGGGTCGGAGC
The DNA here is from genome assembly GCF_020216065.1 of Nocardia rosealba. Taxonomy (GTDB): domain Bacteria; phylum Actinomycetota; class Actinomycetes; order Mycobacteriales; family Mycobacteriaceae; genus Nocardia; species Nocardia rosealba. The sequence goes on along the minus strand of NZ_JAIWNA010000001.1, from coordinate 945,623 downwards.
CTTCGGCCGAGAGTGCGACCGCCACGTCCGCCGCAGGGGGTGGGCACGGCAGTGAGCTCGTGCAACTGGCGGTGCTCGCACTGCGGCTCGACATGGCCGCGGCCTACCTTCGCCTCGGCTCGCACGGTGCGGCCGCGAGCGACCAGGACCGATATCACGACGGGGGACGCTACTAGTGCAGGAACTCGTTGGTGCGCTGCGTTCTTACGCATGGGGATCGCGCACCGCGCTCGCTCGGTTGTGTGGCAGGCCGGTGCCCTCGGCGCATCCGGAGGCCGAACTGTGGTTCGGCGCGCACCCCGCCGACCCCGCGCACGTGAAGTCCAACGGCAGCTCGCGCTCGCTGCTCGACGTACTGGCCGCCGATCCGGTGCGCGAATTGGGCCCGGTGGCCGAGGGTTTCGGTCCTCGGCTGCCGTTCCTGTTGAAGATCCTCGCGGCGGAGGAACCGCTGTCGCTGCAGGCGCATCCGAGTTCGGCGCAGGCGCTTGCCGGTTTCCAGCGGGAGAACCGGGTGGGTGTGCCGCTCGACTCGCCGCTGCGCAACTACCGCGACGACAGCCACAAACCCGAACTGGTCGTCGCGCTGGAGCGTTTCGAGGCGCTGGCCGGTTTCCGCAACCCACAGCGCACGGTCGACCTGCTGCGCGCCCTGAACGTGCCCGGCCTCAGTGTGTACGCCGAACTGCTTGCCGCCCAACCCGATTCGGCCGGCCTGCGCACGCTGTTCACCACCTGGATCACCCTGCCGCCCGCCGCCCTTGCCACCCTGCTGCCCACGGTGCTCGAGGGCTGCGTGCGGTACCTGTCGGGCGCCGGACCGCGCGAGTTCACCGCCGAGGTTCGCACCGCGCTGGAACTGGCCGAGGTGTACCCCGGTGACGCGGGGGTGCTCGCCGCGCTGCTGCTCAACCGGCTCACCCTCGAACCGGGCCAGGGCCTGTTCCTCGCGGCTGGAAATCTGCACGCCTACCTGCGCGGCGTCGGCGTGGAGATCATGGCCAACTCCGACAATGTGCTGCGCGGCGGGCTCACCCCCAAGCATGTCGACGTGCCGGAGTTGCTGCGCGTGCTCGACTTCGAACCGATCGACCTGCCGGTGATCGAACCCGAACCCGGTCCCGACGGCAGCGTCCGCTACCAGACCCCGGCTCCCGAATTCGCGCTGTGCCGGTTCGATCTGGCGCCCGACGCCGAGCCCGTCGCCCTCGCCGACGCCGGACCCGGCATCGTGCTGTGCACTCACGGAACGATCGAATTGCGCCACGACGGGCGCGAACTCACCTTGGCGCCGGGCAGCGCCGCCTGGATCTCGGCGGCCGACACCGATATCCGCGCGCGTGCGCTCGGCGGTGCCGCGCAGCTGTTCAGCGCCTGCGTGGGCGACGGGAACTAGCGTCGGGGCGAACTTTTCGCGCCACTCCCCTTAGGCTGTTGCGAGCAAAGCGTGTTGGGCGAAGCGGGAGGACGGGGACAAGATGTCGGCTGGTGGCGGCAAGAAGGCGATCATCGCCGCATTGACGGCCAATGCGGGGATCGCGGTGGCCAAGTTCATCGGCGCGGCGATCACCGGATCGGCGTCGATGCTGGCCGAGGCGGTGCACTCGGTGGCCGACACCTCCAATCAGGGTCTGCTGCTGTTCGGTCAGCGTGCCGCGGCCAAGGACGCCGACGAACTGCACCAGTTCGGCTACGGGCGCAACCGGTACTTCTATTCGTTCGTCGTGGCGCTGGTGCTGTTCACCCTCGGCTCGGTGTACGCGATCTACGAGGGCATCCACAAGATCCAGCACCCAGAGGAATTGAGTCAGCCGATCGTCGCGATCGTCATCCTCGGTATCGCGATCGGCCTCGAGACGTTCAGTTTCATCACCGCGGTGCGCGAGTCGCGCCCGCTCAAGGGTGACGCCAGCTGGTGGCGGTTCATCCGCACCTCCCGCAGCCCGGAGCTGCCCGTGGTGCTGCTTGAGGACACCGGCGCCCTGATCGGCCTGATCCTGGCCTTCGGCGCGGTCGGACTCACCATGATCACCGACGATCCCGTCTACGACGGCATCGGCACCCTGTGCATCGGCGTGCTGCTCGGCATCATCGCGGTGGTGCTCATCATCGAGATGAAGAGCCTGCTCATCGGCGAGGGCGCCACCCCCGAACAGGATCGCGCCATTCGCGACAACCTGATCGACGGCGAGAAGATCACCTCCGTCATCCACCTCAAGTCCGAGTACATCGGTCCGGAGGAAATGCTCGTCGCCGCGAAGGTGGCCATCGCGCCCGGCCTCGGGATCTCCGATGTCGCCGACGCCATCGATGCCGCCGAGACGCGCGTGCGCACCGCGGTCCCGTTCGCCCGCCTGATCTACCTCGAGCCCGACCTGTACCGACAGGCGAAGTAGACACGGCCCCCGGGTCGGGGTGCATGCGTCGGCAAGGACGGTAGCGTGCCCCGGTATGGCTGCTGAAGGTGGAGACAGCAAGATCGCGATCCTGGCCGCGCTCGGCGCGAACGCCGGGATCATGGTCGCGAAGTTCATCGGTGCGTTCATCACGGGCTCGTCGTCCATGCTGGCCGAAGCCGTGCACTCGGTCGCCGACACCGGCAACGAAGCGCTGCTGCTCGTCGGCCGCAATCGAGCCGAGCAGGCGCCCGACGTGCTGCACCCCTTCGGTTACACGCGTAACCGGTACTTCTATTCGTTCGTCGTGGCGCTCGTGCTGTTCACGATGGGCTGCCTGTTCGCGCTGAACGAGGCGGTGCACAAGATCCGGTTCCCGCACGAACTCGAGTCGCCCGGGGTCGCGATCGGGATTCTGCTGGTGTCGATGCTGCTCGAGGGCTTCAGTTTCCGTACCGCGCGCCGGGAATCGGAGCCGTTGAAGGGCAAGCACTCCTGGTGGCATTTCATCCGCAACAGCCGCAATCCCGAGCTGCCGGTGGTGCTGCTCGAAGACTTGGGCGCGCTGGTCGGGTTGATGTTCGCGCTGGCCGGTGTCGGCCTGACGGTGCTCACCGGCAACGGGGTGTGGGACGGCATCGGCACGCTGCTCATCGGCCTGCTGCTCGGCTTCAACGCCATCGTGCTGATCGTGGAGACCAAGAGCCTGATCATCGGTGAAGGTGCCACCGCCGCCGAGGACCGGGCCATCCGCGACGCGCTGCTCGCGGATCCGCGCATCGTGCGGGTGCTTCGCCTGCAGACGCAGTACCTCGGCCCGGAGGACCTGCTGGTGAACGCCAAGATCGCCATGGAGCCCGAACTCGACATCAGCCGGGTGGGTGCCGCGATCGACGCCGCCGACGCCCGCATTCGCGACGCGGCACCGAGCGTGCGCACCGTCTATCTCGAGCCCGACGTGTTCCGGCCCGATAAGGCCGGCGCCACCGGCAGTCACCGATAGGCAGGTTCCTCGCCGCGCAACAGGTCGAGTGGATCGGTGACGATGCCGAACCGGGTGCGCAACATGTGGTGTGTCGCGTGTAGTCCGGACATGCCGTGCACGCCGGGGCCGGGGGACGTCGACGACGAACACAGGTAGGTGCCGGGAATCGGGGTGGCGTACGGGTTCCAGCGGGCCAGGGGCCGGAACACGGTCTGGCGCAGGGTCATCGCGCCCGCGGAGATATCGCCGCCGATGTAGTTGGCATTGTGGGCGGGCATGAACGCGGCGGGGCGCACGTGCTTGGCGAGGATGAGATCGCGGAAGCCGGGAGCGAAGCGTTCCACCTGGGCGATCACGTCCTCGCTGATATCGCGATCGGATCCGTTGGGGACGTGGGCATAGGTGTAGAAGGTGTGTTTGCCCTCGGGGGCGCGGGTGCTGTCGACGACGCCGGGCTGAATGGCGAGCACATACGGGCGGTCGGCGAATTGCCCTGCGGCGATCTGCTTTTCGGCATGCATCGCCTCGGCACGGGTACCGATCAGGTGCAGGGTGCCTGCCAGGTCGGCGCCGGGCGCGGTCCACGGCACCGGGCCCGACAGGGCGAAGTCGACCTTGCACGCCGCCCCGCCGTAGCGGAAACGGCCGAGGCTGTTGCGGTAGCGCTCGGGCAGGCGGTCGCCGGCGATGCGCAGCAGTTCGGCGGGTGAGGTGTCGAACAGGACGGCGCGGGCGGTGGCGAGTTCGGCGAAATCGTCGACGCGATGACCGGTGATCACCTCGCCGCCAAGGCGTTCCAGTTCGGCGATCAGCGCATCGGGGATGGCCTGGCTGCCGCCGCGCGGGATCACCCAGCCGCCCGCGTGGGCGAGGGTGCCGAGCAGCAGACCGGCGCCGACGGCGGGAATGGCGCGCGGCTGGGTGATGGCGTGGGTGGCCACCCCGGTGAGCATGGCGGGGGCCGCGTCCTCGTGAAAACGGTTGTTCCACAGCGGTGATGCCTGTTCGAGCACCCGCAGCCCGAATCGCACACCCGTCGGGACGTTCAGCGGCGGGTGCCGCAGGTCCGACATCGCCAGCTCGACCACCGCGGGCCAGTGTTCGACCAGCGGGGCGAACAGCGAACGCCAGGCCGGACCGTCACGTCCGAGATCGGCGACCGTGGATTCGAGATTGCGCCAGGCCAGCCCGGCGACACCGCCGTCGAGCGGGTGCGCGTAGGAGACGGTGGGGGCGAGCAGTTCCACACCGTGCGCGGCGAGGTCGAACGCACGGAAGAACGGTGACGCCAAGGCCATGGGGTGCGCGCCCGCGCACACATCGTGATGGAAGCCCGGCAGAGTCAGCTCGGCGGTGCGTGAACCACCACCCGGCTGATCCTGTGCCTCGAGCACCCGCACCGACAGCCCGGCGCGCGCGGCGATCACCGCCGCGGCGAGCCCGTTCGGCCCCGACCCGACCACTACGACTTCGGCCATCGCCGTCCCTTCGCCGACCGACTTTCTCTCCAACCTACGCGGCGAATCCGCGCCGGCGGGCGAGTGCCGCGTCACGTCCCGTGGCCGGCCCGGGGCCCGCCGGTGTGTCCGGTCCTCGGACGTGACGCCGCGCACACGGCGATGAATTCGAAAGGTGCGCGCCGTCTTCACCGGTAACGAGCACGAGGAGAGATTCATGGCAAACGCACCGCACGGCCCCGCGTCCTACTTCCCCACCATCGAGACCAAATACGGTCGGCCCGTGGACGAATGGCTGACGATGCTCGCCGCTACCGACGGCTCCCACAGCGTGCTGGTGGACTGGCTGAAATCCGAGCACGGCCTCGGGCACGGGCACGCGACCGCGCTGGTGCAGTTCCACCTCAACCCGGGGAAGTGGGCCCGCGCCTGAACATCGAGACGACGGACCGGCCCCGCGCGAGGTGGGGCCGGTCCACTGTTCTACTGCACAGCGATAGTGGCAGGCTCGGTCACGGGCTTGGGCTCGGTCTCGAGCTTGGGTTCGGGGGCGCCGTGATCGTCGTCGACCATGGTCTCCTCGTCGAAGGGGAGTTCGCGGTCGAGGACGCGGCGGGTGCGGTCGGCGTCGACAGTTTTGGTCCAGGTGCCGATGAGGAGGGTGGCGACCGCGTTGCCTGAGAAGTTGGTCAGCGCACGGGCTTCGGACATGAACCGGTCGATGCCGACGATCAGGCCCACACCGTCGAGGAGTTCGGGGCGGTGGCTCTGCAGACCGCCCGCGAGTGTTGCCAGGCCCGCACCGGTGACGCCCGCCGCGCCCTTGGACGCGATGATCATGAACAGCAGCAGGCCGATCTGCTCGCCGAGACTCAGCGGCTGACCGAGGGCGTCGGCGATGAAGATCGAGGCCATCGTCAGGTAGATGGCCGTGCCGTCGAGGTTGAACGAGTATCCGGTCGGCACGACGACACCGACCGTTGTCTTCTCCACACCGGCGTGCTCCATTTTCGCGATCAGCCGTGGCAAGGCCGACTCCGACGACGAGGTCGCCACGATCAGCAGGTACTCCCTGGCCAGGTACCGGCACAGCTTCAGGATCGATACACCCGAGACGATCCGCAGAACCGCGCCGAGCACACCGAAGACGAACACCAGGCAGGTCAGGTAGAACGCGATCATCAACGTCGCCAGCTCCACGACCGCCGACCAGCCCGTGCGCCCGACGACATTGGCGATCGCACCGAAGGCACCGATCGGCGCCAGCCACAGAATCATCGACAGGATCCGGAACACGAGCTGCTGCCCGAGCGACACCGCCCGCAGGATCGGCTCGCCCGCCGCTCCCATCGCCTGCACCGCGAATCCGACGAGCAGTGCGACGAACAGCGCCTGCAGCACGCTGCCCGCCGTCAGCGAGGACACCAGCGTGGTCGGCACGATGTTCTGGATGAAGTCCCAGGTACCACCCGCACCGTGGGCCTGCTCGGCGTACTTGGCGCCCGCACCGGGCTTGGCCTCGCCGAGTCCGGAGCCGGGTTCGATCAGGTTGCCGACCACCAGCCCGATACCGAGCGCGGCCGTCGACATGGCGAGGAAGTAGACGATGGCCAGGCCACCGACCTTGCCGACGGTGGCCGCCGCCCGCACCGAACCGATGCCGAGCACGATGGTGCAGAAGATGACCGGCGCGATCATCATCTTGATCAGATTCACGAACAGGGTGCCCAGCGGCGCCAGCGACTGACCGAACTCCGGTGCCAGCCTGCCGACGAGAATGCCCGCGAGCACCGCGATAATCACCGCGATGTACAGCCAGTGGGTATGGTCTCGTTTTCGCGCGCTGGTTGTGCTCATGGCAGCGAGCATGCACCGCTGGTGTGATCGCCGTCACGTTTGGTACATAACGTGCTTTAGGTACATAACGTTCAGTTCGAGGTCGGAGGGCAGGATGCGACGAGGACGACTGTCGCTTGCCGGACAGGCCTTCGTGTGGCAGCTGGTGGTGCTGGCGCTGATGATCGGCACGGGTACGGTGCTCGCCGTGCTCGACGCCAGACGCGACCACGATGTGGCCACCGAACTTCAGGTCAGGGATGTCGCCGTCTCGGTGGCCAGGGCGCCGTCGACGCTGGCGGCGGTGAGTTCGCCGTATCCGAGCGGGCTGCTGCAGCCGACCACCGAGCGGATCAGGGCCGATACCGGGATGGACTTCATCGTGGTGATGGCGCCGGACCGCACCCGCTACACCCACACGAATCCGGAGATGATCGGCAAGCCGTTCTCCGGCAGTATCGACCGGGCGCTGGCCGGGCAGACGTTCACCGAGACGTTCACCGGCACGCTCGGCCCGTCGATCCGGGCGGTGACGCCGGTCTACGACCGCGGCCGGGTGGTCGCGCTGGTGTCGGCGGGTGTCACCAGGGCCAGGATCGGCACCCAGGTGGCCTCGCAGCTGCCGCTGATCCTCGGGGTGAGCGCGGCGGGGCTCGCGCTGGCCGCGTTCTCCTCGTTCCTGCTCAGCAGGCGGTTGCGCAGGCAGACCCACGGCCTGGCGCCCGACGAACTGCGCGCGCTCTACGAGCACCACGACGCGGTGCTGCATTCGGTCCACGAGGGTCTTGTGGTGTTCGGCACCGGCCAGGGGCCCGCGGAGGTGGTGAACGATCAGGCGCGCACGCTGCTCGACCTGCCGCAGGGCCCGGTGTATCGCGACGACCTGCCCGTCTCGTTGCGCCAGGAGCGCCCGGGCGTGGTGCGCGACGAAACGCATGTGACCACCGACCGCGTGCTGCTGGTGAACCAGGACGTGGTGACCTGGGAGGGCGAGCAGATCGGCACTGTGCTCACCATCCGCGATCAGACCGAACTGCGCGCGGTGCTCGGCGAGCTCGACACGGTGCGCAATTTCGCCGAGTCGCTGCGTGCCCAGGCGCACGAGGCGGCCAACAAACTGCACACCGTGGTCACCATGGTCGAGCTCGGCAGGCCCGAAGAGGCGGTGGCCTTCGCGACCGACGAACTGGCGCTGTCGCAGGTGCTGATCGACCGGTTGCTGGCGGCCGTCGGTGACGCAGCCCTGGCGGCGCTGCTGCTCGGCAAGGTCGACCAGGCCGCCGAGCGCGGGGTGAGCCTGGCCATCAGCGAGGACACCGCGCTCGATTCCACCGACCCGCTCTCGGCGCAGGAAACCGTGACGCTGGTCGGCAACCTGGTCGACAACGCCATCGACGCGGCCGCGAGCACCATCGACAAGCGGGTCGAGGTGTCGGTGAGTCACCGCGACGGGCACCTGTGTGTGCGAGTCTCCGACAGCGGCCCCGGCATGTCGGCGCAGATGTTCGAGCGCGCCGCCGAACGCGGCTATACGACCAAATCCGATCATGCCGGCCTCGGTCTGGCACTCGTGCACCGTCTCGTCGATCGACACGGCGGTGCCATCACCACAACGGCCGCACCACACAGCGCGGTCACCGTCCGAATTCCGTTGAGGGAGAACCCATGATCCGCGTCCTGATCGTCGAGGACGAACCGTTGATCGCCCAGGCACACCGGGCCTATCTCGAACGGCTCGACGGGTTCGTCACCGGCGGCGTCGCCCATACCGGTCATGACGCGCTCAATCTCGCCGCGTCGGCGATCGCCGACGGCAATCCGTTCCACCTGGTGCTGATGGATATCGGGCTGCCCGACATCAACGGCCTGGAGGTGGCCGCCGCGCTCAACGGACTCTCCCCGCGTCCCGATGTCATCGCGATCACCTCGGCGCGCGAGCTGACCATGGTGCGCAGCGCCGTCGCCCACGGGGTGGTGCTGTATCTGCTCAAGCCGTTCACCTTCGCCGCCTTTCGCGAAAAGCTGGAACGCTACCGGGATTTCGACACCGCCCTGCCCGCGGGCGAAGCGGCGCTGTCGCAGTACGACATCGACCGCGCCCTCGGGGCGCTGCGCACCGCCGACCAGCGCGCGGGCGCCCCGAAGGGCGTTGTGCAGCACACCCTCGAGGAGGTGTCACGGGCGGTGCGCGCGGCCGAGGCGGGCATCACCGCCACCGATGCCGCCGCGGCCGTCGGCGTTTCTCGGATCACCGCGTGGCGGTATCTCGAGAAGCTCGCCGACGACGGCCTCGCGGAACGCCGGGCCGACTACGGCAGGGCCGGGCGCCCGAAAACCCGCTACCGCTGGCGGGTTTCGACCTAGCTCACCCCTGGGTGGCGGCGCCCGCCAGATTGTCGGGCGCCCCGGTGCGCGCCACCGGACCGAGGTCGACCGGCATGTGCTCGAACCCGTGCAGGGTGAACAGATTGCGGCGCACCGGTTTTCCGCGTAAGCGCAGATCCGGGTAGCGGGCGTAGAGCGCGCGCAGAGCGTGCACCGCTTCCATCCTGGCCAGGCTCGCGCCGAGGCAGGCGTGGATGCCGCTGCTGAAGGCCACGTGCTCCTTGGCATTCGGGCGGTCGACGTCGAAGCGGTCCGGATCGGCGAAGACCGAGGGGTCGCGGTTGGCACCGGCCAGCGACAGGATGAGGGTGGCGCCCGCCTTCACCGTCATCCCGTCGACCTCGACGTCCTCGAGCGCCACCCGGGCGGTGGTCTGCACCGGTGGGTCGAACCGCAGCGTCTCCTCCACCACGTCGGGCCAGCGATCAGGGTCGTTCTGGGCGATGGCGAGCTGGTCGGGGTTGGCCGACAGTGCGGCCACCGCGTTCCCGATGAGGTTGACCGTGGTTTCGAAGCCCGCGCCCATCAGCAGTCCCGCGCCCGCCTGCAGTTCGCGCATCGTGAGGTCGCCCGAGGTGACCAGACTGGACAGGATGTCGTCGCCGGGGTTGTCGCGCAGCTTCTCGATGTGCTCGGCCAGATAGTCGGCCAGGGTGTCGGTGGCGGCCATCGCCTCCCGGTAGGAGCGCCACGAGGTACCGATGTCGAGCAGCGGGGTGACGCGGTCGCCCCAGCGCAGGAACAGCTCGCGGTCGGCGGCGGGGAACCCGAGCATCTCGGCGATGATCGCGATCGGCACCTGGGCCGCGAAATCGGTGACGAGATCGATCGAGCCGTGCGCGGGCATCGCGTCGAGCAGCTCGGTGGTGACGGTTTCGACCCGGTCGCGCAGCCTGCCGATGGCGCGCGGGGTGAAGGCCGACGCGACGGGTTTGCGCATCCTGGTGTGTTCGGGCGGATTGAGCACCAGCATCGAGGGCGGCTCGACCGGGCTCGGCGGCGGGACCACCCGTTCGGCCAGCTTGCGCAACGGCGGCGGCACCTCGGGGCCCAGCGCGGGGAACACACCGAAGCGGTTGTCGCGCAGGATGCTTCGCACCTGCGCGTGTTCGAAGGACACGTACGCCAACGGTGTGCGTCGCAGACCGGGGCCGCGCAGTTCCTCGATGAGCGGGTAGGGATCGTGCAGCCCCCGCTCCCCGGCGAGCAGGGTGGCGAAGGTGTCGCCGCGTCGCGCACGCCAGCGCAGGAAGGCACGGGGAATACCGTGCTGTGCCGACCAGCGGATCCAGTACCCGACGTTCATAGCCACCCCTTTGCGCCGTACTGCCGAAGATGTCTTCCACAGTACGGACGGGGTGTGACAGAAACCACGTTCCTCGGGCGGAGGCGGACCTATACCCAGGTAGGAGACGAGCGGCTCAGCGCCGCACGGTCACCCGTTCGGTCTCGGCGCGGTGCTCGGTGGCGGTCGCGTCGGGATTGACCACCTGCACCAGCGACGCACCGGCGCCGAGGACGGCGAGATACCCGTCGATCAGCTCGGCCGCGGTATCCCACGGCGCGCTCGACAGCACCCGGTCACCGGCGGAAATGCCCTGCAGCGCCGCCGATTTCTTCGCCGCGTCGAGCACCTCGCCCACCGACATACCGTCGAGGGCTGCCCGGAAACCACCGGGCAGGAACTGGTCGCCGTGCACGCGCACCGCGGTGGCGAAATCGGTGACACCGACCGGCAGGTCGCGCACGGGCGTGCCCATGGCGTCCAGCGACAGCACCGCGACCTCGTCGACGCCGTCGGCGTCGTCGAGCCGGTCGGGCGTCACCAGGGCGAGGTCGGCGTCCGGATCGGGGCTGAGCACCACCTCGGTTCCGGCCCACCAGCAGCCGAGCAGCACCGCGGCCGTCTGCCAGTGCGCGGGCAGCAGCACCGCGACCCGCGCGCCGGGGGTGAGCGCGAACTCGTCGCGGATCAGGTTGGCGGTCTTGGCCGCCCAGTTGGCCAGCGTCAGCCCGGACAGCTCGATGCGGGCGCCGGTGGCGTCGTCGTACCAGGTGACGCGCGGTCCGGCGGGATCGCGTTCGAGGATCGGGTCGAGGAGGGCGTCGGTCAGTGTCGAATTGGGCTCACGCATTGGTCAATTCACGCATTTCGGTCCGTTCTGGCCTGCGTCGATCGGCGGGGCGGGCGGTACTGGCGTGGCGGTCGCCGAGGATGTTCCGTCGAAATCGAACATGCCTGCCGCGGCCGAGCCGGGACCAGAGTAGTCGCTCGCCAGCACCACGCTCACCGAATCCGCCGACAGCGACGGATCCGCGACCACGGTCAGGCCGCCGAGTTCCTCGGCCACCGCGACGGCCTTGGGATCGGCGCTGTCGGCGGCGAGCACCCGGCTCGAGCTCACACTCCCCCCGGAATAGTTCCCGACCAGACCCTCGCGGAAACCCTTACTCGTCAATGCGGCGGCGACCTCGGCCGCGAGACCCGTCGCGCCACCGGCGTTGAACACGCTCACCGTCACCGTGGACGGGTCGACCTTCTGCTTCTCCTCGGCCGGTTTCTCCTCGCCGACCAGCGCGCCCACATAGTCCTGCACGGCCTTCGGTTCCACCCGCACCACCGATTCGCCCTCGGCCGTCATGCTGTTGAGGTCGGCGACGGGAATGGTGTCGAACTCGACCTGGCCACCGGAGAGGTCCTTGAGCTGCTGCAGGAAGGCAAGCACATCCCAGTCGTCGTCGAGGACGACCGTGCGCCCGACGGCTTCGCTGATCTCGCTGAGCTTGCCGGGATCGGCCAGCGTCCTGGCATTGAGCAGCTGACCAACCAGCTGGGCCATGAATACCTGCTGGCGCACGATCCGGTCGATGTCACCGCGCGGCAGATCGTGGCGCTGCCGCACGAAACTCAACGCCTGCGCACCGTCGAGACGCTGATTGCCCGCCGGGAACTGCGCACCGGACATGTATTCGTCGACAGCATTGTTCAGGCACACCTCGACCCCGCCGACGGCATCGGTGAGCAGCACGAACCCGAGCAGGCTCACCTCGGCGTAGTGGTCGACGGTGACGCCGGTGAGATTGGCCACCGACTTGATCAGCGCCTGCCTGCCCGCCTTGGTCGAGTCACGTTCGGCGTCGGCCTCGGAGTCGCCGTCGGCGAGCATCTTGGCGCGTTCGGTCTCTTTCGTCGCGCCGTAGGCGGAGTTGATCTTGGCCTTGCCCTGACCGGGAATGTCGACGTAGGAGTCGCGGGGGATGGAGATGGCGGTGGCGGAGCGGCCGTCGTTGGGGACGCGGACCAGGACGATGGTGTCGGTGTTGGTGCCCACTTCGTCGCCGGCGTGCAGCATGGCGCGTTCGGCGCTGGTGAGCGGGTTGCCGTGGGCGTCGGTGCGGCTGTCGACACCGACTAGCAGGATGTCGACGGCGCCGTCACGGCCGCCGCCGAGCCCGAGCCCACCGATGCGTTCGATATTGGCGATCAGGTTGTCGACGCTGCGCCAGGCGAAACCGGTGACCGCGAGCACCAGGACCGCCGCGATCGCCACCATCACCTTCGCCGGTCCCGCAGGCGTGGTGGCCGACGGTGATCCTGTCGACTCTCGCACTCGTGCTTCCTCTCGACCTCGCGGCGCCCCGCCATGCACGCCTCCCCGCAAACCCCACTGTCGTGAACACAGGCTAACCAACAGTTACCACAGTCGGGCCGACCCGCAGGTGTTGCGGCGTGCCAGACTGGCCGCGTGAATGCCGATTTCCCCACTCGAGCTCCCCTGATCGTAACCGGCGCCGGCGGGCTGCTGGGGCGGGAAATCCTGCGGCTGGCCCCGCATGCGCGCGGCCTCGGACGCGCACAGCTCGACATCACCGACCGTGCGGCGGTGGAGGCGATGCTCACACCCGGCGCGGTGGTGCTCAACTGCGCGGCCTACACCGCCGTCGACGCCGCCGAAACCGACCGCGACGCCGCGTTCGCCGCCAATGCCACCGGTCCGGCCGTGCTCGCCGCCGCCTGTACCGCCACCGGCGCGCGGCTCGTCCACGTGTCGACCGACTATGTGTTCCCCGGCACCGCGAGCACACCGTACGAACCGGACGACCCCACCGGACCGGCGACGGTCTACGGGCAGTCGAAACTGGCGGGTGAGCGGGCCGTGCTCGACGGCTGCCCCGACGCGCAGGTCGTGCGCACTGCCTGGGTGTACGCCGGTGTCGAGGGGGATTTCGTCGCGACCATGCGCAGGCTCGAGCGCGAACGCGACACCGTCACCGTGGTGAACGACCAGCTCGGTTCGCCGACCAGTGCGATCGATCTGGCCGCCGCACTGCTCGAGCTCGCCGACCACCCCGACGCACCCCGGGTGCTGCACGCGACCAACTCCGGCACCGCCACCTGGTTCGACCTGGCCGTCGCCGTTTTCACCGAGCTCGGCGCCGACCCGGCCCGGGTGCTGCCGTGCGATTCGAGCGCCTTCCCCAGACCCGCACCGCGCCCGCCCTATTCGGTGCTCTCGCCCCGCGTTTGGAACGACGCGGGCCTGACCCCGTTGCGGCCCTGGCGTTCCGCACTCACCGACACACTTCGCCGGTTGTCCGACTAGGCTGCGCACTCGTGAACGCAGCCGAATCCTCCGCCCCCGCCGGTCTGGCCGTCGTCACGGTGACCTATTCACCGGGCGAGCACCTCGAGCACTTCATCACCACCCTCGCCGACGCGACCAGCGAGAAGCCGCAGGTGATCCTGGCCGACAACGGGTCGACCGACGGCGTGCCCGAGCTGGTGGCCGAGGCCAACGCGCACGTGCGGCTGCTGCGTACCGGCGGCAATATCGGCTACGGCGGCGCCATCAACCGGGCCGTCGCCGAGATCGATCCGTCGATCGAATTCGTGATCCTGGCCAACCCGGACATCCGCTGGGGTGTCGACTCCATCGACAAGCTGCTCGAGGCCGCGCAGCGCTGGCCGCGCGCGGGCGCCTTCGGGCCGATGGTCCGCGAACCCGACGGCAGCGTCTACCCCTCGGCACGGCGGGTGCCGGGCCTGGCCGACGGTGCGGGGCACGCGATCCTCGGCGCGATCTGGCCGAAGAACCCCTGGTCGGTGCGGTACCGGCAGGAGAACGAAGAGCTGTCGGAGCGGGTGGTCGGCTGGCTGTCGGGCTCGTGCCTGCTGGTGCGTCGCGCCGCGTTCGACACCATCGACGGCTTCGACTCGCGCTACTTCATGTACATGGAGGACGTGGACTTCGGCGACCGCATGGGCAAGGCGGGCTGGCACAATGTGTTCGTCCCGGACGCCGAGGTGACCCACGCCAAGGGCCACGCCGCGGGCAAGCACCCGGAACTGATGCTGCCCGCCCACCACGCCAGCGCCTACCGCTTCCAGGCCGACCGGCATCCGCACTGGTGGCAGGCGCCGCTGCGGCTCGCGTTGCGGGCCGGACTTGCGGTTCGCTCCCGGATTGCGGTTCGATCGGCGCTGCGTGAGAAAGCGCGAACCGGCGCCTGAGTAGGGGCCGGTCCACTGTGAACAGGGGAAACTCGATGGCAGGCAATGCAGGCACCGACGCGGTCATCCTCGTCGGCGGACAGGGCACGCGGCTGCGTCCGCTCACCCTCTCGGCGCCCAAGCCGATGCTGCCGACGGCCGGGCTGCCGTTCCTGACCCACCTGCTGGCCCGCATCGCCGAGGCCGGGATCACCCACGTCGTGCTCGGCACCTCTTTCAAGGCGGAGGTGTTCGAGGAGCACTTCGGTGACGGTTCGGAGCTGGGACTCGAGCTGGAGTACGTCACCGAGACCGAACCGCTCGGCACCGGCGGCGGCATCCGCAACGTGCTGCCCAAGCTGCGCGCCGACAATGTGATGGTCTTCAACGGTGACGTGCTCGGCGGCACCGACCTCGGCGCGATCCTCGACACCCACGAGTCGACCAACGCCGATGTGACCCTGCACCTGGTCCGGGTGAGCGATCCACGCGCGTTCGGCTGTGTGCCGACCGACGAGGAAGGCCGGGTCACAGCGTTCCTCGAGAAGACCCAGGATCCGCCGACCGACCAGATCAACGCCGGTTGCTACGTGTTCCGCCGCGAGTACATCGAGAAGATCCCGACCGGTCGCCCGGTGTCGGTGGAGCGCGAGGTGTTCCCCGCGCTGCTGGCCGAGGGTGCCCGCGTGCAGGGTCACGTCGATGCCTCCTACTGGCGCGATATGGGCACCCCGGAGGACTTCGTTCGCGGTTCGGCCGACCTGGTCCGCGGCATCGCCCCCTCCCCGGCGCTGCCGGGTCAGCGCGGTGAGTCGCTGGTGCACCCGAGCGCCGGGGTGGCGCCGGGCGCGCTGCTCATCGGCGGCACCGTGGTCGGGCGTGGCGCCGAGATCGGCGCGGGTGCGCGACTCGACGGTGCGGTGATCTTCGACGGCGCGGTCGTCGAGGCGGGCGCGACCGTGGAACGGTCGATCGTCGGCTTCGGCGCCCGGATCGGTCCGCGCGCGTTGGTGCGTGACGGTGTGATCGGTGACGGCGCCCAGGTCGGTGCCCGCTGCGAACTGCTGCGCGGGGCGAGGGTGTGGCCGGGCGTGGAAATCCCCGACGGCGGCATTCGCTTCTCCACCGACGTGTGACAGGACTGCTCAGCTGAAGCCGACGGCGTGGTCGCCCCAGGCGGTGTGCAGTTCGGCGTCGGGATTGTCGACGACCCGGTCGATGGTGTCGATGAGCAAAGTGGTCCGGTCGGCGGGCAGATAGCGCGGCCAGTGCTTGGAACCGTCCAGTGCCGCCGGCACGCCGTGTTCGGCGAACGCCAGCCAGCGGCGCTGCATCCGGCCCGACACCGCGAGCGAGACCTTGCGACCGCCGAGCCAGAAGGTGGGATCGTGGTTGAGCGTGCCGAAATTGCCGAACACATAAGGCAATTCGGTGGCGTGGCCGGCACCGACCCGGGCCGCCTTCAACATCGGTGTCGCGTAGTCGAACCGGTACTTCCAGGTCGGTGAATGCTGGGCGTGCCCTTCGGCGACCCACGCGGCAGGCATACGGAACGCGGCGTCGGTCGACATGGCGAGCGCGCCACGGATCTTGGTGAGATCCGGGTAGGCGGAGGTGATCTCGGCGATCCGTTCCGGCGACATCTCCGGGTGCGAGGCAGCGACGTCCTGCAGCATGGCGTTCACGGCGTCGGGCGTCACCGGCATGATCGGGGATTTGAGTACCCGGAACAGGGAGGCCTCGTCCTTGTTGCTACCGATCAGCAACGGCACCCGATGGGAAAGTCCTTGCTGGAAACGGTCGATCGGGTACGCGGGCAACAAGTTCCCGTCCACAACGGGCGCCGCAGCCAGCCTGCCCGGCTCCTTGGTCGGCACCTCGTCGAGCAGTACCGCACCCACCTCTACGAGCTGCTCGACCGGTAGCTCGAGCAGCCGATCCGTTTCGCCCGCACCGAGTTCCAGCAGCTCCAGGTACCGCTGGGCGACGACGGCAGCGCGTTCCTGCCCGAAAACCGTAGTGGCGGGCGGACTCTGCGCGATGGCCTTGTGGAACAGCCCGTCGGCGGCCGGTGCGGTGAGCAGCGCGGTGACGCAGCCCGCGCCGGAGGATTCGCCGAAGACCGTCACATTGTCGGGGTCGCCACCGAACGCGGCGATATTGTCGCGGACCCAGGCGAGGGCGGCCAGCTGATCGTGCAGGCCGAGGTTCGGGGTGAACTGGTCGCCGAAGGACGACAGGTCGAGAAATCCGAGAACTCCGAGCCGGTAGTTCACCGTCACGACCACTACGTCGCCCGCTTCGGCGAGTTTGCGCCCGTTGTAGATGGTCTGCGCCGCGGTGCCGAGGCAGTAGGCGCCGCCGTGCAGCCACACCATCACGGGGCGCGGTTCATCGTCGCTGGGCTGAGGCCGGGGCGACCACACGTTCACCCACAGACAGTCCTCGCCCATCCGCAGATCCGAGTCGACGGGCACCATCGCGCCCATCGCCTGCGGTGCGATCTCACCGAAGACCGCGCAGTCGCGCACGCCCTCCCAGGGCTTCGGCGGCTCGGGGAGGCGGAATCGAGCCGGGCCCGCGGGTGCCTTCGCGTAGGGCACGCTGCGCCACACGGCGACCGGCCCCTCCCAGATTCCGCTGACCGTGCCGTACTCGGTGTGCGCCAATGGTTCGGCTTCGTGGGTCCACGTGCCTTGGTCGAGATCGGGCTGAATGCTCATCGCACACCTCCTAGCCGGCGCGATCCACGAGTGCCTGTGCATTTGCTCCCGTGGGCCGCAGCACCTGGTGACTCCTTATGAGAGTACGTCGGCAGACCACTGGCACGCCGCCAACGCACCATTTCCGCAGGTAACGGTTACTCGGCGGTACGGCTGCGGCCTCCTTGCAACGCCGCCACCGGGCCATCCGGGCTGCCGGGGCCGCGTTCCGGCGGCGGGTTTCCGATCGACGTCAGCGCGCTGCGCGGCTGACGGCACCACCCTGAATCCGATAGCTGCGAGTGTGCTGGTCGGCCAGGTGTCGGTGCGGCCGTGGCGACTTACACTTGCCGCATGCCGAACTACAGCTTCCGGTGTCGCTCCTGCGGCGACACGTTCGAGGTGAACCGGCCGATGGCGCAGTCCTCGGATCCGGCGTCCTGCCCGTCGGGCCACGACGACACCGTCAAACTGCTGACCACCTTCGCCACCGTTGGCCGCGGCGCCGCGCCGACGCCCGCGACGCAGCCCGCGGGTGGCGGCTGCTGTGGTGGGGGCGGTTGCTGCTGATCAGTCGCGCCGGTCGACGTGCCCGAGGTCGCGCTCGGGCGCGATCCGGTCGCGAACCCGCTGCTTGAGCACCGCGATCTCGGGAAAGCCGCCGTCGGCCTTGCGTTCCCACAGCTGATCGCTGTCGAGGGTGATCCGGAAGACGCCGCCCTCCCCCGGCACGAGCGCCACCTCGGTGAGGTCGGTACCGAAGGTGCTCAGCAGTTCCTGTGCCATCCAGCTCGCGCGCAGCAGCCAGCGGCATTGGGTGCAGTATTCGATCGCGATGCGGGCCACCGGTGCAGTATCCCCGGTTCAGGCCGCGAACACACCGTCGAGGTACACCCAGGCGCCGTCGACGCGGACGAAGGTGCTCACCTCGTGCATGCTGTCGCGCGTGCCGTCGAGCCGGTAGTGGGCGATGAACTCGACGGTGCCGTTGTCGTCGAACGGTCCGCCGCGTTCGGTACGCACGATCTCGAGGAACAACCAGCGCTGGTCGGGATCGAGCTCGAGGTCCTTCGGGCGAGTGCTCGGGTGCCAGGAACGCAGCAGGTAGTCGGTGTCGCCGACGACGTAGGCGGTGTAGCGCGAGCGCATGAGGGTTTCGGCGGTCGCCGCCGCGCGCGCACCGGCCAGGATCGGACCGCAGCAGGCATCGAACGGTTCGCCGCGCCGGCACGGACATGGTTTCGCTTCACCCATGGGGTCATCCTGCCGGGTGCGTGCGGGCGGCCGATCGCCGACCGTGCTCAGCCGAAGGTCTGGTGCGTCAACGGGACCAGTTCCAGGGCCCGCCACAGTTCGGTCGTCTGGTCGCGCCAGCGGCGCAGGTCGGTGACGCTTGGCGCCATCTCGTAGTCGAGGTGGTGGGCCGCGCGCGAGAGCGCCGCCCAGAGTGCGCCCACCTGACCTGCGGTTTCGGGACCGGCATAGACGCGAAGGGCGAGTAGCTGGGCGCGCATCGGGCAGCGCATGAGTTCCGGCGCGAGCTGGGCCCACAGTTCGTCCACGGCTTGCTCCAAGGCCAACCGCAGGATCCAGGCGACGGCCCGCGACCACACTCCCCCGGCATCCGAGACCGACCCGTTCAGCAGGTCGTCGGCGGCCTCCAACCGTTCGGCTACGGAAGGACGCGGAGTGAACTTCGCCCGCGGCGGCCTGCCACGACGGTTCACCACGGACCCGCCAGCCTTGCCGCACAACGACTCCCGGCCACCTGGCCCGCCCGGTGCCAACAGGCGACGCCGCGCCCGAGTCGAGGCCTTGCCCGGCGGCGCGCACGATTTCGGTGCACCGCTACACCGACGAGGTGGTCGAATGCGTGACCAGGCCGAGCCGGATGCCCGTTCACGACCGCACCATCGCCGGTTCGTGGGCGCGCAGCCAGGCGATGAACCGTTCGGTGTCGCTGATCAATTCGCGCATCGGCCGGTCGATCGGCACGTGGGCGCCCGCAGTGGCGTCGCGCAGCACGCCGACGAGCCAGCGGCCACCGACGGCGCTGAGGTGCTTGTTCAGGTCGTCCACGCGGGCACGGGGACCCATGATGGCCAGGGTGATCATGGCGCGCGTGGTGTGCGCGTTGCGAACCCGGCGTTCGACTTCGCCGTGCGCGAGCCCGGCGGCGAGCAGCTCGTGGCGCGCTTTCGCCAGCCCGGCGGCCTCGATGGCCGAGCGGCAGCAGGTGGCGACGAGTTCGTCGGCGATCGCGGGCGGTAGTTGCGGTGTGCGCAGCAGGGATCGGGCGTCGTCGAGGTAGCGGCGCACCGGGTCGCCGGTCACCCGGACCTCGACGACGGAGCGTTCGCGGCGCTGTACTTCGAGCACGGTGGCGTCGAGCTGCATGCGGCGCACGGCTTCGGCGAGGCGTTCGTCGTGGGTGAACACGACGACCTGTCTGGTGAGGGCCACCTCGGCGAGTACCCGGGCCAGTCCGTCGACCTTGGCCGGGTCCATCGCCTGCACCGGGTCGTCGATCATCACGAATCGAAAAGGGCTGTGCGCCACCGTTGCTCGCGGCAGGAAAAGCGACAGCCCCAGCGCGTGCAGCTCACCCTGGCTCATCACGCCGAGCGCGGCGCCGTCCACCTCGTCGACGGTGACATCGAGCAGCACCCGGCGCGCCGTACCCGCGCTGCCCTGCAACCGGATCGCCCCGAGCTCCACATTGCTCTGCTGGCGCAGCGTGCTCCACACCCACCGCGCCGTCGCCTCCAACGGCCGCATCCGTTCGCCACGGATGGTCGTCGTCGCCGACTTGAGCCAGTCCGCTGCTTTGCGCACGATCCGCAACTCGCCCGCGTCGGCCGCGACGGCCCTGGCCGGTTCGAGCCAGGCCAGGATGCGCGGGACCAGCGGCGACCACACGGCATCCAGACGTTCGAGTTCGATGCGGGCATCGCGTTGCAGGGCAGCGAGTTCGGCGGCGAGGTCCTGGTAGGTCGTGCGGAGGCGGTCGGCCGACTGCTCGTCGTAGTCGGCGGTCGCGAGTGCGGCCCACTCGTCCCAGCATCGCCGGACCGCGTCGCGGCGCTTGCCGAGTACTTCCGATCGGATCGGCGCTTCGGGCAGCGGCGTGCCGGGTTTCACGGCCCGGTCCGTGAGCTGGATCGCCGGAGCGAATTCCTCGGGCACCGGCGTCGGGAGGGCACGAGCTGCCGCGAGCGCCGACTCGAATTCCGTTCGCGCGGACCGCAGGGCGTCGAGATCGGCGCTACGCCTGGCTATCTCGGCGTCGGCGGCGAACAGCCAGTCGTCGTCCAGGTCGCCGCGGCCGCAGACCGGGCACGGGCAGGCGCCTGCGGTGACGGCGTGTTCGCGTGCGCGGGTGAGCAGTTCGAGGACGCGGAGGTCGGATTCGGCGTCGATCGTCGCGTGGTCGGACAGGTCGGCGGCGGCACGGGTGAGCCGGTCGGCGACGGCGGCCACCTCCACCGGATCGGGCAGGGACAGGCGCAGAATGGCGCGCAGGCCCTCGGGTCCTTCGGCGCCGCGCACCGAGCCCGCCACCTCGGCCGCGATGGCGTCGAGGTCGGGGTCCGGGTCGCGGAGCAGGTCGGCGACGCGATCGGCGCGATCGTCGGCGACCTGGGCGAGTTCGTCGAGCAGGTCGGCGCGGGCCTGCCGCGAATTCTTCACGGCGCGTTCGAGTTCCAGCTTGCGTAGCCGGATGCTCTCGGCCGCCGCGGCGAGCTGGTCGAGGCCGAGGAGGCGGTGCAGCGCGTCGAACAGGTCGCTCGGTTTGCCGTCGACGAGGGCGCCGAGCTCGCTGTAGGACAGGAACGGGCGATACAGGTCGAGGCGTTGGCGCCTGCTCGCCGGGTCGACGAGGGCGGGCGGCGAATCACCGCGCCGTTCGGTCCACTGCGCCTCGGGTAGCTCGGCGCCGGGCGCCCAGTGCGTCGCGACGGTGACCGCACCGCCACCGGTGAGCAGCTCGACCTCGATCCGGGCGAGATCGGGTTCGTGCAGGTTGCGCCAACCTTCGCGCCAGGCGCTGGTGCGGCCGTCCCAGCGGCGATTGCCGCCGGTCAGCGCGAATTCGGCGGCCTCGGCGAAGCTGGATTTCCCGCTGCCGTTGCGGCCGACCACCAGGGTGAGACCGGGCCCGGGATTCAGCCGGAGGGTGACGGTGGGGCCGATCCCGCGGAAGCCGTGCACGGTGACGGCGCGAAGGAAGACGCCCGTGTCACCCGCATCGGCGGTGTCGGCGGCATCGTCGACCTCGGTGAGCGCCGCGAGCACGCAATCGGCGACCCGGTCCTCCACAGCCGGGTCGGCGGCGAGCTCGCGCGCGACCACCTCGGTGATGCGGTCCGAGCACACTGGCGACACCCCCCTTCACGCCCCGAGCGCAACTGTGCCCGAAACGCTACCCGATCGCCGGGCGTTCGCCCAGGGGATGCGCTGCGCCCCAGCGAATCTGCCCGCGGGAGTGGAATGGCCATCGTGGCGCCGCGACCGGCCCTCGATGTCCACCCCTCGCCCACCCCGGCGGGCAGCTCGATGAGGTGCTCTCACCCGCGCTACGCTGCGTTGAGCGGCCCGGGCGGTCCGGTCGAGCCGAACAGGTCAGAATGCCAGAGTTCGCCCCACACAGCAAGAGTTGAGGCGCGAATTTTCCACGGCACCAGGGTTTTCCAGGTCCTTCACCGTGAACGGGCGAAGTTGTCGGTGGGCTCGGGTAGATATTTCGGCGACAGAGAACGGGGGAACCGATGACCGACACATCCGTGCTGTGGACCGAGGACCAGGTCCGTGCGCTCGCACCCGACGCGAGCTCGGTGGCTGCCGCGCGCAAGCTGGCGAGTCGCTGGCGCGACACCGGAGCCGACGGGAACGCGGTGTGGGGGCTGTGCCAGGGCAGCGGGGCCAAGCCCTACCAGACGATCGTCGATCTCTCCGGGCCCGCGTACAAGTGTTCGTGCCCGAGCCGGAAGTTTCCCTGCAAGCACGCCCTGTCGTTGCTGCTGGCATGGTCGAGCGGCGCGGTGCCGACGCGGGACGCTCCCGCCGATTTCGCGGCCGAGTGGCTCGCGGGCCGGGCCGCCAAGGCCACCGCCGCGCCGAAGGCCAAGTCGGCGCCGTCGGCCGCGGCGGTCGAGCAGCGGCGCGGCCGGGTGTCGGCGGGGCTGGCGGAGCTGCAGGTGTGGCTCACCGACCAGGTTCGCACCGGCCTCGCCCAGACCGACCGCTCCTATGCCGCCTACGAGGCCGTGGCGGCGCGCATGGTCGATGCCCAGGCACCCCGGATCGCGGAGGCACTGCGCAGGCTGCCCACGGCGGTGGCCACCACCGAACACTGGCCCGAGCTGCTGCTGCGCGAATACGCCCGGCTGCATCTGCTAGTCCTCGCCCACCGCACCCTCGACGCGTTGCCGGAACCGTTGCAGGCAGGCATCCGCTCCCACATCGGCTACCCGGTGCAGGCCGAGACCGTGCTCGCCGAACCGGCGGTGCGCGATCGGTGGCAGGTGCTCTGCATGCGGGTGAGCGAGGAGGAACGGCTCTACGCGCGACGCACCTGGTTGCGTGGCCGTGGCAGCGGCCGGTGGGCGCTTTTGGTCGAACACTCCTTCGGCATACCGAATTTCACCGGTGAGGTGCCCGCACCGGGCAACGAGGTCGACGCGGAAGTGCACTACTACCCCGGCCCTGTCCCGCTGCGAGTGCACTGGGGTGCACGCCACAGCGCACCCGAACCGTTCACCACCGTCCCGGCCGCCGGTACCACGATCGGCGATGCGCTCGATGCCTACGCCACCGCGCTGAGCGAGGACCCGCTGGTGCGTTCCGTTCCCGCACTGCTCACCGATGTGGTCCCCGCGATCGACGAGCACGGCTGGCATCTGGTCGATGCCGAGGGCACCGCGCTGCCCCTGCCCACCGGGGTCCGGCCGTGGCGGTTGGTCGCGGTGTCGGGTGGTCATCCGGTGACGGTGGCCGGCCAGTGGTCGGCCGAGGGTTTCGACCCGGTGTCGGTGTTCAGCGCGGGTGAGGTGCACGACCTCGAAACCGAATTTCCCACCGGTTCGGCCGCGAGTCCCGGACTGGCCGAACTTGTTTCGATCGCCCTGCTCGGTACCGCGCGCCGTGGGCTCGACGGTGTGCACCTCGATCCGGCGGTCGCGGGCGCGGTGCCGCAGCGCGGTGGGGACACCGCGACCAAGCTCCTCGAGACCGCCGCGTTGCAGGATCTGTACCTGCGAGGCGGGCGTGTACCCGGCACGGCGCCGAAACCGGAACCCGCACTGGATGATCCACGTCCGTTGCTGCCGCGCCGGTCGGCCGATCGGCTCGGCCGTCTGCTCCGGGAGAAGTCGGCGTTTCTTCCCGAATGGTTCGCTGCCGCCGAACCCTTCGACTTCCGTTTGCCCGATGTGCTGTGTGTGCAGGCCTTGTCGGCGGCCTCGGATCCCGCGCTGCGTGGCCCGCTGCTGCGGTTGGCCGGGCGGCGCGGACGGTGGCTGGCGGCACGTAATCCGGCCTGGTCGAAGTTGGTCGACGAGTTTCCCGTCGACCGGGCCGCAACCGGGGAGAGCACTGCGTCCCGCCACGAATCGTCGGCCGGGACCGATGATCCAACCGCTGCGGATTCGCCGGTGGTCGACGGCGAATCCGTCGAGGTCGATGCCACGCACGATGTGTGGCTGTTCGGCACTCCGGGTGAACGCAAGGACTGGTTCGCCGACCTGCGCCGGACCGACCCGGCGCGCGGCCTCGAGGTGCTGACCAGCGCGTGGCCCAAGGAATCGGGGTCGATCAAAGCCGAACTCCTCGGCCTGCTCGGCATCGGTGCGAACGCCGCCGACGAAGCACTCCTGGAACGAGCGCTCGACGACCGGCGCGGCGACGTACGGCGCACGGCCGCCGGTCTGCTCGCCCGGCTCCCCGATTCCGCGTACGGCGCCAGGATGACCGCCCTGCTCACGGCGTGGGTCCGGGTCGGCTCCGACGGCGGGCTCGAGGTGGAGGTCCCCGCCGACGCGGGCGCGCAAGCCCGCCGCGACGGCATCACCGACGGCACCGAACAGCCGAAGCTGCGCTGGGAGACCTCCGACGCATCGGTGCAGACCCTGCACCAGGTGATCGCCGCGGCACCGCTCTCGGCGTGGACGCGAATTCTGGGCACCACCCCCGAGAACACTGCCGCGGCCGCACTCGCACTCGCACTGCCTGTGCGCTATGCCAAGGCGATCGTCGACGGTTGGGTCGACGCCACCCTCGCCGCCCGCGACACCACCTGGGCACGTGAGCTCTTCGCCCGGGCGACCCCGACCGAACAGGCGGTGCTGCGCCGCCGCGAACTGTTCACGCTGCTCGATCCCGCCGACCGTGTCGAGCACGTGCTCGACCTGGACGCGCATCAGCTCACCGAACTGCACGCGATCCTGCCCGGACTCGACCACCCCTGGCCGGACCGGGTCGCCACCCACGTACTGCGACTGCTCGGCGAACGCGCCCGCACCACGGCACGTCACCCACATTCCGGTGCGGGTGTCTACACCGATCGCGCCCTGCTCACCGCGGCAGGCGTCCACCTACCCGTCGGCCTCGCCGCCCGCGTCACCGCGCTGGCCGAGGCGACCGACGACCCCGCCTGGCATCAGGCCTTCCGCACCCTCGCCACCGATCTCACCGAACGCGCCACCATGCTCGAGGAGCTGTCATGACGACGACCGAATCCGCAACCACCCTGCTGCGCCCGCACGCCGAGCAGGCCTTCGCCGACGAGCTCACCGCGCTGGCGCGCGTCGACGACCGGCCGCGTCCGCCGTCGTGGAAGTTGTCGCCGTGGGCGGTGGTCACCTATGTGCTCGGCGGCACGCTGGCCGACGGCACGGTCATCACACCCAAGTACGTCGGCCCCCGCCGGCTGATGGAGGTGGCCGTGGCGACGCTGGCCACCGATCGCGCGCTGCTGTTGCTCGGCGTGCCCGGCACCGCGAAAACCTGGGTGTCGGAGCATCTTTCGGCGGCCATCAGTGGTGAGTCGACCCTGTTGGTGCAGGGCACCTCGGGGACGGCGGAGGAAGCCATCCGGTACGGCTGGAACTACGCACGGCTGCTCGCCGAGGGCCCGAGCGATGCGGCGCTGGTGGCGTCGCCGGTGATGACGGCCATGCGCACCGGTGCGATCGCCCGGATCGAGGAACTCACCCGCATCCCCTCGGATGTGCAGGACGCGCTCATCACCATCCTGTCCGAGAAGACGCTTCCCGTCCCCGAGCTCGGTGCGGAAGTGCAGGCGGCCAAGGGTTTCAATGTGATCGCCACCGCCAACGACCGCGACCGCGGTGTCAACGATCTGTCCTCGGCGCTGCGCCGCCGCTTCAACACCGTCGTGCTTCCGCTGCCCGCCGACGAGGATTCCGAGGTGGCGATCGTCAGCCGCCGGGTCGAACAGCTCGGTGCCGCATTGGAGTTGCCGACGGTCCCGGCCGCCGCCGAGGAGGTGCGGCGCGTGGTCCGGGTGTTCCGTGAGCTGCGATCGGGCATCACCGCCGACGGGCGAACCAAGCTGAAGTCGCCGTCGGGCACGCTGTCCACCGCCGAGGCGATCTCGGTGATCACCAACGGTCTCGCCCTCTCGGCCCACTTCGGTGACGGTGTGCTTCGCGCCTCCGACATCGCGGGCGCCGTACTCGGTTCGGTCATCAAGGACCCGGTCGCCGATGCGGTGATCTGGACCGAATACCTCGAGGCCGTCGTCCGTGAACGCCCCGACTGGGCCGATTTCTACCGCGCATGCCGCGACATCGCCGGCTGAGACCCGCGCGACGGGGAGGACGGATCACACAGCACACATGGGGTTTTCGATGAGCGAACAAACAGGCGGTACCCGGCTGGATCAGGCGCGGGACGAGCCGGCGGCCGGTGAACCCGTGACGCGGGTGTTCGGTATCCGTCATCACGGGCCGGGGTCGGCACGGTCGTTGGCGCAGGCGCTCGAGGAGTTCCGGCCGGACACGATCCTCATCGAGGGGCCTGCCGATGCCGATCCGCTCGTCGGTTTCGTCGCCGCCGACACGATGAGCCCGCCGGTCGCCCTGCTGGCCTATGTCCCGGATTCCCCGGCCCGCGCCGCCTTCTGGCCCTTCGCGGTGTTCTCCCCGGAGTGGCAGGCCATGCGCTACGGCGTCGACAACGGTGTCCCGGTCCGCTTCTGCGACCTGCCCGCCACCAATGTCCTCGCCATCGAAGACGACACCCGCGTCGACCGCACCGACCCTTTGGCCGCCCTGGCCTCGGCCGCGGGCTTCGACGACGCCGAACGCTGGTGGGATGCCGTCGTCGAATCCGTCCCCGACACCGCTGCTTTCGACGCCATCACCGAAGCCATGGCGGCCCTGCGCGAAGACGCCCCGACCAGCACGAACTCGGCCACACCCACGGCACCGGCCCGCTCGGCAGACCCGCATGCGCCGACAGGCACAGCCGAACCCACACTTCCGAACAGTTCGGACGAGCCCGCGACCCGCACCGAAGCGGGCGACCCGGTGACATCGACCGATCCGCTGACCTCGTCCGACCGGGAATCGGTGGAGGATGCTGGGCTCGAGCATCTGCTGCCCGAAGCGGCGGGGGTCGGGCCGCTGGTGGTCGACGAGCACACCTTGCGGCGCGAGGCGTACATGCGCCAGACGATGCGGCAGGTGCTCAAGGGTGGGGCTCGGCGGGTGGCCGTGGTGTGCGGGGCCTGGCATGCGCCTGCGCTGGTGGGGCCGCTGGGTCCGGCCGCGCCGGATATGCGGCTGCTGAAGGGACTTCCGAAGACGAAAGCGGCGTTGACCTGGGTGCCGTGGACACATTCCAGGCTGGCGTCGGGATCGGGATACGGCGCGGGAGTCACTTCACCCGGCTGGTATCACCACTTGTTCACCGAGACCCAGCGGCCGGTGGCGCGATGGTTGACGAAGGTCGCCGGGGTGCTGCGCGCACACGATCTGCCGGTGTCGAGCGCGCACATCATCGAGTCGGTTCGCCTGGCCGACACGCTCGCCGCGCTGCGCGGCAGGCCGCTGGCGGGGTTGTCGGAGGTCACCGAGGCCGTGCGGTCGGTGATGTGCGGCGGGGACGAGACCATGCTGCGGCTGGTCGTCGACGAACTCGTCGTCGGCGAAACGCTCGGTGCGGTACCGGAGAACACGCCGACCGTCCCGCTGGCCGCCGATCTGCGGGCGCGCATCAAAACCCTTCGGCTCAAGCAGGAAGCCCTCATCCGCACGGTCGACCTCGATCTGCGTAAGGAACGCGACGTCGAACGCTCGCACCTGCTGCACCGGCTGCGACTGCTCGGCGTCGAGTGGGGCACCCCGACCGTCGGTGAGGTGCGCAGCACCGGCACTTTCCGCGAAACCTGGTCGCTGCGTTGGGAACCGGAGTTCGAGGTGCGCATCGTGGAAGCCGCCGTGTGGGGCACCACCCTGCGCACGGCAGCGGAAGCCAAGATCCTCGACACCGCGAGCCGCGACGGTGTGTCGGTCACCGAACTCGCCGACGCGCTCGAGACGGCGTTGCTCGCCGACCTCGGCGGCGCCACCGACGGTCTGATCGCCCGCCTGGAGGCGGCTGCCGCCCTCGACCACGACGTCACCCACCTGCTCGGCGCCCTGCCCGGCCTGACCCGCACCCTGCGCTACGGCGACGTGCGCGGCACCGACACCAAGGCGCTCGAGCACGTGGCCGACGGCCTGCTCGTCCGCATCTGCGCCGGTCTCCCCGGTGCGGTGACCGGCTTGGACACCGACGCCGCCGAGGCGCTGCGCCGCCAGATCGACGCCGCCCACAACGCCGTCAGCACCCGCGACGACACCCGCTCGACCACCGGGTGGCTGGCCACCCTGCACCGCATCGCCGACCGCGACGACGTGCACGGCGCCATCGGCGGACGCGCCGTACGACTGCTGTGCGACGCCGAACGCATCGACGACGCCGATTCGGCGCGCCGGCTCTCGGCGGCGTTGTCGGTGGGCAACACACCCGCGGCCAAGGCCGCTTGGATCGACGGGTTCCTCGGCGGCCGAGGTCTCCTACTCGTCCACGACCGAGATCTGTTGCGCCGCATCGACGACTGGCTGCGCGAACTCCCCGAAGACCAGTTCGTCGCCACTCTGCCTCTGCTGCGCCGCACTTTCGGTTCCTTCGAATCGGGCGAACGCCGCGCCATCGGCCAAGCTCTGCGCGACACCGGCCCCGCACCGGCCACCGCCGCGAACGCCACGGCTGTCGACCCAGCACGCGGACAGCTGGCCCTCCGCGCCGCCGCGACCATTCTGGGCGCCGCGGGATGAGCGCAGTCTTCGCCTTCCCGGCAACAGCCGCCCGTACGACGAACGGGGTACGCACGTCGGCTCGGCCACCACTTCACGATCTGCGGACATCGCGTCTCGGGGCGCGAGTCCTCACCCCGCCCGGCGAACCCGGCTCGATCATCAGGAGCGTCAACCATGACCGGTAACGACGAAACTCATGCGCGCCGTTGGCGTCTCGTACTCGGCGCGGCCGCCGAGGAACAACTCGGCGGACTGGGGTCGGGGGCGGATCAGGCCATGGATCAGGCACTGAGCGCCCTGTACAACACCGGGGAGGCCGGCACGTCGGCGAAAAGGTCCGGCGGACTGGGTGGTTCGGCTCCCCGGGTGGCGCGCTGGCTCGGTGACATCCGCACCTACTTTCCCGCCACCGTGGTCGAGGTGATGCAACGTGACGCGGTGCAGCGGCTCAACCTCACCCAGCTGCTGCTGGAACCGGAACTGCTGGAATCGGTGGAACCCGACGTGCACCTGGTCGGTACGTTGCTCGGTCTCAACCGGGTGATGCCCGAGACCACCAAGGCAACCGCCCGCATGGTGGTGGAGAAGGTCGTGCGCGAGATCGAGCGGCGCATCGCGGCCAAGACGGTGGCCGCCGTGTCGGGCGCGGTCAACCGGGCCGCGCGCACCCACCGCCCGAAACTGCGCGATATCGACTTCGACCGGACCATCCGCAAGAACCTGGCCAACTACCTGCCAGAACACCGCACCATCGTGCCCGAGCGACTCGTCGGGTACGGCCGCAAGTCGCAGGCGATCCAGCGCGACGTGGTGCTCGCGATCGACCAATCGGGGTCGATGGCGGCCAGCGTGGTCTACGCCTCGGTGTTCGGTGCGGTGCTGGCCTCGATGCGGTCGCTGAAGACCTCACTGGTGGTGTTCGACACCGAGGTCGTGGATCTCACCGAACAGCTCAGCGACCCGGTCGACGTGCTGTTCGGCACCCAGCTCGGCGGTGGCACCGACATCAATCGCGCCATCGCCTACTCCCAGTCGCTCATCACCCGGCCCACCGACAGCCTCTTCGTGCTCATCTCCGACCTCTACGAGGGCGGGGTGCGCGAGGAGATGTTGCGCCGGTGCAATGCGATGAAGGAATCGGGCGTGCAGGTGGTGGTGCTGCTCGCGCTCTCCGACGAAGGCGCACCGGCCTACGATCACGACAACGCGGCGGCGTTGGCGGCGCTCGGCATCCCGGCTTTCGCCTGTACCCCGGACAAATTCCCCGACCTGCTCGCCACCGCGCTCGACCGCGGCGACATCACCCGGTGGGCGCACACCCACGCACCGGCGGTGTGACAACGACTCGGCGAAAGCACGCGACCGATTAGGCTGCCAACGATCGGATTCGGTGAACGGGGTGAGCGATGGTGCGGCGCGGGGCGGTTTTCGCCGGTTTCGTCATCGAACGAGAGCTGGGGCGCGGCGGGATGGGCGCGGTGTACGCGGCGAAGGACCGCAGGTTGCCACGCCTCACCGCGCTCAAGCTCATGCACCGGGAGTTGTTCGCCGACACCGAGATCCGGGCCAGGTTCGAGCGTGAAGCCGATGTGATCGCCCAGCTCGATCACCCGAACATCATCACCGTCTACGACCGTGGCGTCGAGGACGAACGGTGCTGGATCGCCATGCAGTTCGTCGACGGAACGGACGCGGCGGCGGTTCCGGCGGCGGAGTTCGGGGCCGACCGCATCGCCCAGATCGTCACCCAGACGGCGGGCGCGCTGGACTACGCGCACCGCCGGGGTGTGCTGCACCGGGATGTGAAGCCGGCCAATATCCTGCTCTCCCGCACGGCGGGCGTCGGCGCGGGTTTCGACGAACGGGTGGTGCTCACCGATTTCGGCATCGCCAAGCTCCTCGACGACACCGGCGGCCTGACCCGCACCGGCCAGTTCACCGCCACCATCGCCTACGCCTCCCCGGAGCAGCTCAGCAGCGAGCCACTCGACGGACGCGGCGACCAATACTCCTTGGCCTGCACCGTTTTCCGGCTGCTCACCGGCGCCGGTCCCTACGACGCGCCCAACCCCGCCACCGTCATGCTCGGCCACCTCAACGCCCCACCACCGTCGGCGAGTTCGCGGCGTACCAGCCTCCCCGCCGCCGTCGACGCGGTCCTGGCCAAAGCCCTCGCGAAGAACCCGGCTCACCGCTTCCCCACCTGCACCGCCTTCGCGACCGCGCTCACCGAGGCGCTCCGCCGGCCACCGCACACCGGTCAGCAACCGGCAGTGCGGCCACACACCGGCGACCACCCGCAGACACATCGCCGCAGCGACCCCACCGCCGTCAGCCGGCCCGTTCACCACAGCACCGCCGCTCACCTCGCCACCGGAACGGCCGCACCCACCGCAAACCCGACCGCGTCGGCAGGTATCCCGGTGATCCACACCGGCTCCGCCGATGGTTCGCCATCGCGACCGCACGCGTCCCCTGCCCAGCAAAAACCGCACTCGGACAGCGGCAACGCGAAGCGCACCGGTACAGCTCAGGCGCAGGGCCCGGCGGAATGGCTGAACGCCGTCCACGGTTGCCTGATCGGCGGTGCGGTCGGTGACGCGCTCGGCGCACCGGTCGAAACCATGTCCCTGCGCAGGATTCGCGACGAGTACGGGTATCTCGGGGTGACCGACGAAGCCGACCAGCTCCGGATCTCCGAGGAGACGCAGCTGACCGCGTTCACCGTGGAGGCCCTCATCCGGGGTTCGGTGCGGGCGCGGGCCAAGGGCATCGGGGGTGCGACGCTCGGTCTGCTGCAGCAGGGGATGCTCGTGTGGTTGCGCGGGCAGGTGGGTGAGTTGCCCGAGCAACCGACCGCCCTGCACAGCTCCCTGGCCGGTCATCGCGAGCTGGTCGAACAGCGCGGCGTCGCGAACTCGGTGTACACCTCGCTGCGCGCGGCGGCCGAGCGACGGGAGCCGACGAACCCGCTGGGCACCCGCGACCGGCCGATCAACAATTCCAAGGGCAGCGGCGCGCTGATGCGGTCGGCTCCGTGCGGATTCGGTTACGCCGCCGACCGTTCCGGTGCCGCACTCACCGCCATCTTCGAATTGGGCTGCGACACAGCCGCCCTCACCCACGGACACCCCAGTGGCTGGCTGCCCGCGGGCGTGCTGGCCGCGCTGGTCTACCAGTTGAGCCGGGGAATCGGCACCAAGACCGCGCTCGAGCGGGCACTGGCCGAACTCGCGACTTACCCGCACCACGAGGAGACCACGGCTGCCCTCGAAGCGGCGATCACCCTGGCCGCCCGCACCGCACGGCCCGCGCGCGTGCCACGCCCCGAAGACCTCGAGACCCTGGGCGAGGGCTGGATCGGCCCCGAGGCTCTCGCGATCGCTGTGTACGCGATGCTGGCGGCGGAGACGGTCGGCGGACCCGGCCACGTGATCGTCCGCACCGGGCTGCTGCTGTCGGTGAACCACTCCGGCGACAGCGACGCCACCGGCTCGATCGCGGGCAGCCTGCTCGGCGCCCGCTACGGCCGAGGCGCCCTCCCGCACCGCTGGTCCCGCACCGTAGACGCCCGCCCGGTCCTCGAACGCCTGGCCACCGACTACTGCACCGAATTCGGCCTCACCCCACCACGAGACGAGCACGGCCAGCCCACCCGCGACTGGTCCACCACCTACCCGGCCTGACCGCCAGCGATCGCGGACGACACGGCACCGGCGTCGGCTCGGCCTGGACGCGGTGGTCGGGCCCCAGCAGCCGCTCGGAGTGCAGGCCAGCATGCGTCGCCGACCTGCCTGCCACTGAGCCGGTGCCCCGCAGCCGAGCGCGCACAGCCACAGCATTCGGGCCTCCGGAAAGTGTCTCCGAAGGCCCGAAAATGCTTGCTGCTCCTACAGATCCGCGATTGCCGCCAACGGTGGCGTCCGCGCGGCCCGCACACCCGGCCACACCGCCGCAAGCACACCGACCACACCCGAGGCGATCAGCATCGCCACCAGCTGCGACCACGGAATATCGATCTGATCGATGCCCATATCGCGCAAGGTGCGCAGGAATCCGACGCCGAGGGCAACACCGAGAAGCAGTCCGACGATGGCGCCGAAGATCGCGATCAACATGGATTCCAGGTAGATCGTGCGGCGTATCTGCGAACGCTGGGTGCCGACGGCGCGGAGCATGCCGATCTCCCGGCGACGTTCCACCACCGACAGCGCGAGGGTGTTGATGATGCCGAGCACGGCGATCACCACCGCCAAGGCGAGTAGTCCGTAGAGGATGGCGAGCAGCGTATTGATCTGCTGCCCCTGTGCGCCCTTGAACTGTTCGTGGTCCTGCACCTGCACCACGGCGAACGGCTCGGTGGCCTTCTCGAGGTTGGCCCGCATGGCGGTGAGGTCGGCGCCCGGCACCGCCTTCACCAGCACGATCACGTTGGTGCGCAACTTCTGCGGCATCAGCTGCTCGTAGAGGCGCGGGTCGACGACCATCGAACCGAGCAGTGGCGAGTCGACGTAGATGCCGCCGACGGTCAACTCGAGCTGGGCATTGTCGAGGCTGGTGATGGTCACCTTCTCACCGAGCTCCCAACCACGGTCGGCCGCTTCGGTTTCGCCGACCAGCAGGCCCTTCTCGGCGATGGTGCTCGAGCCTTCGCGCATCTCGATGTCCATCACCGGGTCGATCGGCCCGTCGAGCGTGGTCGCCCCGACCCGTTCGTCGCCGAGCCGGAACCCGACCGCGCGGATGCCGGTGACATCACTGACCTGCGGAACCTGTTGGCGCACCGCGTCGACCGCGCCGATCGCCGCACCGATCATCGGCGGACCCGCCAGCACGTATTCGGCCTTCACGCCCTTGTCGATGAGCACGTCCACACTGGTTTTCGCCGACGCACCGAGGATGCCGATGGCCGAGACCAGCATCAGACCCAGCGTCAGCGCGAAGGCGGTGGCGGCGGTGCGGCGCGGATTGCGCACCGCGTTGTTGCGCGCCATCCGGCCCATCGGCCCGAACGGCCGGGTGAGCACACCGAGCACCACCACCACGGGCCGCGACAGCGCGGGCGCGGCGAGCAGGACGGCCAGGATCAGGCCGAGCGCACCCACTCCGACGGTGATCGCCGCGCTCTTGCCTGTGCCCTGCGCGCCGAGATACACCAGTACACCGCCTGCCACGGCGAGCACCGCACCGACGACGGTCCGCACCCGCAACGACTCACCAGCGCTGGCGAATTCGGACCGCATCGCCTCCACCGGCGGTACCTTCGCGGCGCGGCGAGCGGGCGCATAGGCACTGGCCACCGTAACCAGCAACCCGACGAGCAGCGCGACGATCGCGGTGCGCGGCAACACCGTCAGCGAACCGGTCGGCAAACCGAGATCGAAGGCATTGAGCAACGCCGACAACCCGAACGCCAGCGCGATACCCGCCGCCAAGCCGATCGCACTGCCGATCAGCCCGATCACCACGGCCTCGGCGACCACGGACCGGCCCACCTGCTGACGGCTCGCCCCGATCGCGCGCAGCAATGCGAGTTCACGCAACCGCTGCGCGACGATCATCGAGAAGGTGTTGTAGATGATGAACGTGCCGACGATCAGCGCGATCGCACCGAACGCGAGCAGGAAGTAGTTGATGAAGGTGAGCGCCTCGGAGATCTCCTTCTTCATGTCCTCGCGGACCTCGTCGGAGTTCTGCACCTTCAGGTTCGGCAGGCCGACGGCGAGCCGATCGCGCAGGTCGTCGGCCGAAACACCCGGTGCGGCACGGATATCGGCGTAGGCCACGTAGTTGCCGTCGGTGAACAGCTTGCGGCCCTGCGGTTCGGTGAACATCACCGCGACCACCCCGCCGCCCTCGGCGCCCGGCATCTCGTAGATGCCGGTGAGCGTCACCTCGAAGGGGTCGCCCTTGGACGGGACGAGCACCTTGGTCTTGTCACCGACCTTCAGCCCGGCCTTCTCGGCACCGCCGGTGTTGAGCGCGATCTCGCCGGTCTGCGCCGGCGGCGCACCGGCGACGAACTTCTCCGGTTCCTCGACGGCCTTGTCCGGCGGCAGGTACGACAGGCCGAAACTCGGTGCGCCACCGGTCTGGACGGCCTTCTTGCCGTCGGGTTGCAGCAGCACGACCGGGCCGTTCACCGCCGGAGCGACGCGGTCGACACCGTCGGCCTTGGCCAGCGCGGCGACGATATTGTTCGGCACGCCGAGCGACTGCTGGTCCTTCGGGCCGACGCGCACGTCGACGCCTTGGGCCTGGCCTGCGAAGATCCCGTCGAAGGTGCGCTGCAGGGTGTCGGTGAACACGAACGACCCGGAGATGAACGCGGTGCCGAGCACCACCGACAGCACCGTCAAGGCCAAGCGCACCTTGTGCGCGGCGAGATTACGCAAGGCGACCCTGCGCATCGGGTTGCTCATTTGGTCTCCAGCGCCTTCATCCGGTCGAGGATCGAGGCCTGCGTCGGATCGCGCAGCTCGTCGACGATGCGGCCGTCGGCAAGGAACACCACCCGGTCGGCATAGGCGGCCGCGCGCGGGTCGTGGGTGACGATCACGACGGTCTGGCCGAACTCGTCGACCGAGGCGCGCAGGATCGAGAGCACCTCGCCGGAGGAGTGCGAGTCGAGGTTGCCGGTCGGTTCGTCACCGAAGATGATCTCCGGTTTGCCGACCAGGGCGCGGGCACACGCCACGCGCTGCTGCTGACCGCCGGACAGTTCGCTCGGCCGATGGGTGAGCCGGTCGGCCAGGCCCAGCCGCTTCACCACGGTGTCGAGCCAGTCCTGGTCGGCCTTGCGGCCCGCGATGTCGAGCGGGAGGGTGATGTTCTCCAGCGCGGTGAGCGTGGGCACCAGGTTGAACGCCTGGAAGACGAATCCGATGCGGTCGCGGCGCAGCGCGGTCATCTGCTTGTCGGACAGACCGGTGAGCGCGGTGTCACCGATGCGGACCTCACCGCCGCTGGCGCTGTCGAGCCCGGCCAGGCAGTGCATCAGCGTCGATTTGCCCGAACCGGAGGGTCCCATGATGGCCGTGAACTCGCCGCGCGCGAAGTCGGCCGACACCCCGTCGAGGGCCTTGACCTGGGTATCTCCCGAGCCGTACAGCTTCACCAGGTCCTGTGCTGCGGCAGCGATCTCGGTAGCGGCCGCCGGCTCGACGGCCTCGGTCCCCATGGGGTGTGAAGTCATGGTGTCCAGTCTGGCGGCCCGCCGTCACCGGCGCCATCCGGGATCCCCCCGATACCTACCGGATGACCCACTCGAAGGCGTCGGCCTTCGATCGTGCTCCCTCGGCGGTGCGCGAGCGGTTGGGTTCGCCCAGTTCGCCGAGCAATTCCTCGGTCAGCCCGACCAACCGCGCCAGCTTCTCGGGATCGAACCAGGACGGGCGGGTGGCGAACAGGATGTCCTCGGTCGCGGTGTTGCCACTGGCCCCCGGTGCGAACGGGCACCCGCCGAGACCGCCGAGGGCGCCGTCGACCATCCCCGCGCCCGCCTCGATCGCGGCGAGGGTGTTGGCCACGCCCATGCCCCAGGTGTCGTGCCCGTGGAAGACGATGCGGCGCGGCGGAGTGGTGTCGCGGACGGCTGCGACCAGTGCGCTCACTTCGCCAGGTGCGGCCTGGCCGAGGGTGTCGGCGAGGACGATGTCGGTGGCGCCTTCGGTGCGTGGGTCGCGGGCGATGGCCAGCACCCGTTCGGGATCGACGGGTCCGTCGAACGGGCAGGTGAAGCTGGTGGCCAGGCACAGCTGGATCGAGCCGTTCGCCTCCTGCGCCAGCCGGATCGCGTCGGGCATGGCGGCCACCGAGGTCTCGGTGTCGCGCCCGATATTGGCCTTGTTGTGGGCGTCCGACACCGAGAAGCAGTACTGGAAGTTGCGCGCCCCCGCCTCGGCGGCCTTCTCCACATGCCGTGGTGTGGCCACCCATACCCAGCATTTCGCCAGCTCGTCCGGGGTGAGGGCGGCTATCAGCTCGAGCGAATTGGCCATCGGAGCGACCAGATCGGGGCGGGCCATCGAACCGATCTCGAGCGCGGGCACGCCGGCGGCCTGCAACCGGCGCACCACGTCGATCTTGTACTCCACCGGTAGCACCTTGCCGGTGAGCTGCAACCCGTCACGCAGGGTGACATCGCGCAGCAGCGCCGTCATCGCCGGTGCTCCGGTTCCTGCGTGGGCACGCACATCACCCCGCCGCACGGTTTGTCACCGACACTGGCCGGGGTCGGGTGCACCGTCGGACGCACATGGCCCGGGCCGCGCGGTTCCCACTTGCTGCGCACCGGCGGGCGGCGCCGACCGTGTACTCGTCTGGTCACGATGCCTCCAGCGCGTCGATCTGATCGTCGGTCATCCCCAGCAGCCCACCGAGCACCTCCCTGGTGTGCTCGCCGAGGTCGGGGCCGACATTGCGGATCGGCAGCGACTCACCCCCGATCACGGGGACGATGCCGGTGAAACCCACCTGTTTGGGTTCGGGCTCGCCCACCTCGACCGGGAACGACTGGATCATGTTTCTTGCTCGATACTGCTCATCCGCCACGATATCGGCCGCGGTGTAGATGGGACCGCACGGTATGGCCGCGGCGTCGAGCAATTTCAGCGCCTCGTCACGGGTGTGGCGCACCGTCCATTCGGCGATGGCCGCGTCGAGGCGCTCACGATTGCGCCAGCGGCCTGCGTTGTCGGCCAGTTCCGGGTCGACAGCCAGGTCGGGACGGTCGATGACCTGCATGTATCGCTGGAAGATCGCATCGCCGTTGCCACCGATGATGATGCTGAATCCGTCGCTGGTCGGGTAGGCGTTGCTGGGGGCGATGCCTTCCATGCGGCCGCCGACCCGTTCCCGGTTGATGCCGTAGGCCAGATGGTCGGGCACCAGCGACTCCATCACCGACAGGATCGACTCGTTGAGCGCCACGTCGATGATGCGTTCGGCTTGCGGCACCCGGCCGATGCGTTCGCGCTGGAACAGGGCCATGACGGTGCCGAACGCGGCGTAGATGCCCGCGATGGAGTCACCGATGGACACCCCGACGCGCACCGGCGGCCGATCGGGATCGCCGACGAGTTCGCGCAACCCTCCCACGGCCTCGGCCACGGCGGCGAAGCCCGGCCGCGACGCCATCGGACCGGTCTGCCCGTAGGCCGAGATCCGGGTGATGACCAGGTTCGGGTTGACCTGCTCGAGCACATCGGGCCCGAGTCCCCATTTCTCCAGCATTCCCGGCCGGAAGTTCTCGAGCAGCACATCACAGTGCGCGAGCAGGTCGAGCACGATGTCGCGACCCGCTTGGGTACGCAGGTCGAGAACGATCGACTTCTTGTTGCGGTTCACCGTGCGATACAGCATCGAGGTGTCGCCGCCGTAGAGCCGCCAATTCCGTAGCTCGTCGCCGGTTCCGGGCCGTTCGACCTTGATGACCTCGGCACCGAAATCACCGAGAATACGACCGGCGGTGGGAGCGGCCACGTAGTTGCCGAGTTCCAGGACACGAACACCGTCCAACGGCCGAATACCTTTATCCGCCACCCCGCGACTCTAGCCCATCCGCCTCCCCGCGACTCTGGCCAGACTCAGGTGCGGGGAGGCTGGGAACGCGGCAAGCTTCGGGGCGTGTGGTGAGTCGGCCCGTGCCCGGTGAGTTACCCATGTGCTTGCGTGATCAGGCGAGACTTTCGCTCAGGTAGGTCAGGTCGTTGGGGGTGTCGATGATCGAGTAGTGCTCGGCGTTGCCCTGCAGCGGCTTGCTGGTCTGGCCGTCGACGCCGACCGGAATGTCGCCGGCCAGGGTGATCCGGGTGAGGCGGCGCGGCTGGTCGTCGTAGTCGTCGATCGCGTAGTGCTGGGTGGCGCGGTTGTCCCAGATGGCGACATCGCCGTCGGCCCAGTTCCAGCGGGTGGTGTTCTCGAGCCGGGTCACTCGATCCTGGAACAAGCGGAACAGTGCCTGGGACTCACTGGTCGACAGACCGACGAAGTTCTTCACGAAATGCCCCAGCAGCAGGGCACGCTCCCCGGTCTCCGGGTGCACCCGCACCACCGGATGCTCGGTCTCGAAGTACGTCGACTGGAACTCGGCCCGGTACTGCTCGGACTTCGGCCGGAGCGGCTCCACATT
Organism: Nocardia rosealba; assembly: GCF_020216065.1. Taxonomy (GTDB): domain Bacteria; phylum Actinomycetota; class Actinomycetes; order Mycobacteriales; family Mycobacteriaceae; genus Nocardia; species Nocardia rosealba. Next base: position 906,912 of record NZ_JAIWNA010000001.1, on the reverse strand, counting down.
CTTCGCCGCGTAGTCGTAGACATTGGTGTGCACCGCGCGCAGGCTGTCGGCGAGCAGCTTCAGCGGCTCGGGCAGCGAGTTGTAGGCGGCCACCGTCGACGCCCAGGTCGTCGAACCGCCGTAGGTGGGCAGATACTCCGCCCGCAGGATCGACGCCTTCGGGATCCGGTCGACGAACGTCACGTCGGTATGCCACGAATTGGCGCGCCCGTTCTCGGAGTCGATGGCCAGGCTCTTCACACCCTGCGACTTCACTGTGGGATGCGGGGTGGTCGGGCTGCCGAGCAGTTGTGCGAACTCGTGCTGACCGTCTTCGGTGAGGTGGTCCTGGCCACGGAAGAAGATCACCTTGTGCTCGTTGAGTGCGCGCCGGATCGTGTCGACGGTCGCCGCGTCCAGCGCACCGCCGAGGCGGACACCGTCGACCTGGGCGCCGATGTGGGCGCCGAGCTTGGTCACGGTCAGGGTGGCCTGGTCGACCGTCATGGGTGATCACCTCTGTCTGTGGGGATTCGGGGTAGGCGTCAAGCACACCGCGAATCCACCCGGACAGACAGGTTTTCTCTCCGGCTGATCCGAAACGTCCTCAGCCCAGGGTTTCCCGCAGGTAGGCCAGGTCGTCGGCGACACCGTCGACGGGGGTTTCGAGGATGACCGGGGCGCCCGCGGTGCGGCAGACCTCGGCGAGCAGCTGCGGGTCGATGGTGCCGTCGGCGAAGTTGGCGTGCCGGTCGGCACCGGAGTCGAACTCGTCGCGCGAGGAGTTCAGGTGCACCAGGTCGATCCGGCCGGTGATGGCCTTGATCCGCTCGACCACGCCGACGAGTTCCTCGCCACCGGCCCAGGCGTGACAGGTGTCGAGACAGAACCCGGCACCGTAGTCGCCGACGGCGTCCCACAGCCGGGCGATCGAGTCGAAGTGCCGTGCCATCGCGTGGTTGCCGCCCGCGGTGTTCTCGATCAGGATCGGCACGGCGAAGCCGCCCTTGTCCTGTTGGCGTTCGAACAGCTTGCGCCAGTTGTCGATTCCGGTGTCGATCTCGGCGTCGGAGCGCACGTGCCCGCCGTGCACGACCAGGCCGAACGCGCCGAGTTCGGCCGCCGCCTTCGCCTGCTGGGCGACCGCGTTGCGCGAGGGCATCCGCAGCCGGTTGTTCAGGCTGGCCACATTGATCTGGTAGGACGAGTGCACGACGACGTCGATCGGGCTGGCCAGGATCTCGGCCGCCTTCGGATGCGGCTGCGGTTTGTCCCAGCTCTGCGGATCGACTACGAACATCTGGATGACCTCGGCGCCGAGCTTCTCGCCGAATCCGATCGGATCGCCCTCGTCGCGAACGTGTGCTCCAATGCGCATAGCTGACACCCTAATCCGCGGCACCGACAAGGTCGGAAGATGTTGCGTGTGGGAGCCGGCAGGAGATACATCGGTAGAATTTCGACGGGTGCTCTGCCCTGGAGGGGGTGACTTCGCGTGTTGGTCAAAGGCGACGTGTTCGCCGGCTACACGATCCGGCGTGTGCTCGGCCACGGTGGCATGGGCGTGGTGTATCTGGCCCGGCATCCGCGTTTGCCTCGCCTCACCGCGTTGAAGCTGCTCAGTCGGGATCTGTCGTCCGACGAGGAGATCCGCCGCCGGTTCGAACGCGAGGCCGACCTGGTCGCCCAGCTCGAGCACCCCAATATCGTCAATGTCTACGACCGCGGCACCGACGACGACCAGCTGTGGATCTCCATGCAGTTCGTCGCGGGTACCGATGTGGCGACCGCCGATGTGAACGTGCTGACCCCCGGCCGCGCCGTGCAGATCGCCGCCGAGACCGCCACCGCGCTCGACTTCGCGCACGCGAGCGGTGTCCTGCACCGCGACGTGAAGCCGGCGAACATCCTGCTCGCCAAACCGCCCATCGGCCGCCCGGAGCGGGTAGTTCTCACCGACTTCGGCATCGCGGCCGTGCGCGACAGCGAGACCACCCTGTCCTCGGCGGGCTCCATCACCGCCACCCTCGCCTACGCCGCGCCCGAACATCTGGCCGGTGGCCCGATGGATCATCGCGCCGACCAGTACTCGCTGGCCTGCACCCTGTTCTGGATGCTCACCGGCTCGGTGCCGTTCCCCGGCCCGAGCCCGGCGGCGGTGATCCAGGCGCACATGAGCACCCCGGTCCCGCCGCTGCGCAGCCTGCGCCCCGACCTGCCGTCGACGCTGGACGCCGTGCTGGCCAGGGCGACCGCCAAGCACCCGGCGGCCAGGTACGCCAGTTGCACCGAGTTCGCCGACGCGGCCAAGGCGGCGTTGTTCGCCGTGCCGGGACCGTGGCATCACCAGCCGCAGTACGCCTCGAGCGGTGTGGTGCTGCGCGCCAGGGAAACCCCGCGGCCCTATCCGGTGCCACGACCGTCGACGCCCGCGCAGCCGTTTCCGCACGTCGCGCAGCCGCATACCCAACGCCCGTCGACGGGTGGGAATCCGGTCCCGCCGCGGCGCCCGGCCACCCGGCCGGGAACCATCGACTTCCCCGGTGGCCGTAACCATCCCGGCTACATCGTGCCGCCGCAGCACCGGCGCCCACCGTGATCGTGTGCCCGCTGTTCGCGGGCACCCGTCGGTGTGGTCACCGACTGCTATGGTTTCGATGATTTTCGGTACGCGCGTGCGCTGGTGGGTCCCGGCGCACGGCGGGAAGTGGAGCAGACATGCTGGCCAACGGAGATGTCTTCGCCGGTTATGTCATCGAACGGCAGCTCGGCCGCGGTGGCATGGGTTCGGTCTATCTCGCCAAGCACCCGCGCCTACCGAGGCTCACCGCGCTGAAACTGCTCAACCGCGAGATGTTCTTCGACCAGGAAGTGCGTGCGCGTTTCGAACGCGAAGCCGACCTGGTCGCGCGCCTGGATCACCCGAACATCGTCACCGTGTACGACCGCGGCCTCGACGACGAGCAGCTCTGGATCTCCATGCAGTACATCGACGGTATCGATGCCGCCTCGGTGGAACCGCAGTCCCTGCCTCCGGCGCGCGCACTGCAGATCGTGAAGGAGACCGCCGACGCGCTGGACTACGCGCACGGCATGGGCGTGCTGCACCGCGACGTGAAACCCGCCAACATCCTGCTCGCCCGCTCGGGCGCGGGCCGCGGCGAACGCGTGTATCTCACCGACTTCGGTATCGCCCGATTGCGTGACGACACCGGTCATCTCACCCAGACCGGCACCTTCACCGCCACCCTCGCCTACGCCTCCCCCGAGCAGCTCACCGGCGCCTCCCTCGATCACCGCTCCGACCAGTACTCGCTGGCCTGCACGCTGTTCTGGTTGTTCACCGGTTCGGGCCCCTTCGCGGCGACCAACCCGGCCGCGGTGATCCAGGGTCATCTGCAGCAACCCCCGCCGCCGCTGAGCAGTGTGCGTCCGGGTCTGCCGCCCGCGCTCGACGGTGTACTTGCCAAGGCGATGTCCAAGCGTCCCGACGACCGGTTCGCCTCCTGTTCGGATTTCGCCGCCGCCGCGATCGCCGCGCTGAACAATCCGAGCTCACCCGCGCTGCCGCTCGCCCGGCCGAGCACGGGCCCGGGGATGCCGATCACCGGCGGCCCCCGACCCACCACGGGCGGCGCGATCCCGCAGACCGGTTCGCCGTATCCCCTTGCGGCACAGGGCCCGATGACGGGCGCCGGGATGACGGGCAACGCGATAACGGCCGGTCCGATGGGTACCGCACACACCCAGGGCCCGATGACAGCCCCGCCGATGCGCAACCAGACACCCGCACCATATACCGGCGGCGCCTACAGCCAGCAGTCGCACCCGCAGTTCGCGGCGCCGCGTCAGCCCACGGGCGGCAACTACACCCAGTACCCGCAGCGGCCGCCGTCGAAGTCCAACACCGGGCTGATCGTCGGCATCGTGATCGCCGTCGTGCTGGTGCTCGCGCTGCTCATCGGCATCGGTGTCGCGGCGAGCGGCGGCGATTCGAGCACCACGGCGACCACGTCGACGACCACGACCGCCGCGGCCAAGCACGTCACCCCCGACGCCGCCGCGATCAGCGCCGAGTTCAGCCGGATGGTTCCGCCCGATGCCGACAGCGAGACCGGCTACAACGGCGCCACCTGCTGGGAGACCGATCCCAGCTACACCCCGACGGACAACGACGGCGATCCCCAGTTCGGTTCGTGGGCGTGGCAGTGGCGCTGCTACGGCGGCGGTGACGAGCAGGACAACGACCCGTTCTACCGCTTCTACGTGTACAACTCGGCCGCCGACGTGCAGGCGGTGATCGACGGCCTGCCCGCCAACACCAAGTCGACCGACACCAACGGCGGTAAGCAGTACACCAACTACAAGTACTCCGACAACGGAAACAAGATCATCACCGTGTTCACCGGCGACCCGGACCGCGCCCAGTTCCTGATGTACACCGACAGTTACGGCGAGCCCGAGGACGTGCTGCGCTGGTGGCGTTCGGCCCCGCTGAACTGATGCAGGAGACGACGGGCGTCTTCGCCGGGTACACCATCGAACGGCTGCTCGGCCGTGGTGGCATGGGTTCGGTGTATCTGGCCAGGCACCCGCGCCTGCCCCGGCGCACCGCGATGAAGTTGCTGAACCGGGAGCTGTTCTTCGACAACGAGATCCGGGCCAGGTTCGAACGGGAGGCCGACCTGGTCGCCCAGCTCGAGCACCCGAATATCGTCACCGTGTACGACCGGGGTGTCGAGGACGACCAGCTGTGGATCTCGATGCGCTACATCGACGGCGCCGACGCCGCGTCGCTGCCCGATCCGGTCGACCCGGCGCGGGCGGTGCACATCGTCACCGAAACCGCTGCGGCGCTGGACTTCGCGCACAGCCGTGGCGTGCTGCACCGCGATGTGAAACCGGCCAACATCCTGATCGAATCGGTGCACGGCGCCGAGCGGGTGTATCTCACCGATTTCGGCATCGCCCGCCTGCACGACGACAACGCCGCGAAGCTCACCCAGACCGGAAGCTTCACCGCCACCCTGGCTTTCGCCTCCCCCGAGCAGCTCACCGGTGTCGCGCTCGACGGTCGCGCCGACCAGTATTCGCTGGCCTGCACCCTGTTCCGGCTGCTCACCGGAGCCACCCCGTTCGACGCGCCGAATCCGGTGTCGGTGATCCAGGGGCATCTGCAGCAGCCGCCGCCACGAGCGAGCGCCTTGCGCCCGGATCTGCCACCGGCGATGGACGCGGTGCTGGCGCGCGCGATGGCCAAGCGCCGCGAACACCGGTACGCCAGCTGCGCGGAGTTCGCCGCTGCCGCCGCCCAAGCGCTCACCGCACCCGTTGCCGCCGGCCGAGTGACCACCGCTCCCGTTGCCGCACCGCGTTTTCCGGTGCACCAGGCGCCCCCGCCGGCCGCGTATCGGCCCAGCTATCCCCCACCACAGCAGTGGCAAGCCCCGGCTCGGCAGGCGCCGAGGAAGAAGCCGGAGAAGTCCGTCGCGGAGGCCTATCTCGGTCCGAAGCGGACCTCGCGCTGGCAGGGCTCGGTCATGGGCTGGCTGTCGCTGATCGCCCTCCTCGTCGCCGTCGGCTGGGTGATCTTCACCGCCCTCGGCGGCTGAGTTCGTAGTTCAGGAAGTCGCGCACGGGCCGGAATCCGATTGCCTCGTAGATCTTGTTCGAGGTGGGGTTGTCCAGGTCGGTGAACAGGCACACGCCCGCGCCTTCGGCCCGGATCGCCGCCGATACCGCCGCGGTGAGCGCGCTGGCGTACCCGTTGCCGCGCAACGGGACCGGGGTGTAGACCGGCCCGATCCGCGCCCAGCCGAACACCCCGGTCTGGCGGGCGACGAAGCTGCGCGGTGCGCCGTCGACCTCCCACAACCACCACCACCCGCGCCCGATCAGCCGCAGCGCCCGTTCTTCGTCGAGCGCACGCACGGCACCGATCTCGCGGTCGAAGTCGGCGAACCATTCCAGGCACAGCTCCACGTCGCTCGCGGTGGCCTGGCGGGCGCGGCCGGGAACCTCGGGCGCGTGCAGGGTTTCGAGCCGGTAGAGCCGCGCGGTGTAGTCCAGGCGGTGCGTGCCGCGGTGTGCCGCCGACCAATGGGCGAGGAATGCGTCGATTTCAGCGCTGGAACCCTCGACGCTGCGCAGGTTCTCGATGTGCTCGACGAGGGTGTCGACCACGGACGGGATGCTCGCGGCGGGCAGGTCGCCCAGGTAGGCGCGGCCGTCGTCGGTGCACTGGGCGAGCCCGACGACGTCCTCGTCGCGCACCGCCAGGAAGCGGGTGCCCGAGAAGTTGCCGTTGATCTGATTGACGACGCTGCTCGCGATCACCGTGTTGCGCAAGGCATCACGGCGCAGGAAGGTTTCGGCCTCGGGCAGGAACCGGGCGGCGTCACCGGTGATATCGATTCGCACCACATCGACGGTAGCGCTCAGCCGTCGGTGGTGGAATCGGATTTCGTAGTGGCTCAGGCGGTTTCGCGCGGCTCCTGATCGGCGCGCAGCTTGAGCAGGATCAGGCCCGCGGTGCAGGCCAGGATCAGGCCCGCCACCGTGATCTCCACGTGCAGCCCGGCGATGCCGAGGCCTGCGCCGACGAGTCCGCCGACGAAGAACAACCAGCCGAGTACCCGGGCCACGACAGCGAACGCGCCGTTGCCCGGCGGGGTTGCGGTGTCGGGTGTCTCGGGGGCCTCGGTGGCCGGATCGGGGTTCGCCTCGGCCGTTTCCAGCCGGGGTGTCGAATAAGCTCCCATCAGACTCTCCTCGATGACGCCGATCTGATTCTTGCGTCGCGCAAACCTCGCGCGTCAGGGGTTTCGGTCCGGGCGTCTCATGCGTAACTTTGCTCACACACGCTACGACCCTCTCGCTACGAAAGCCCGCGACACGTCACCACGACACGCTTACGAGACCAATCCGATATCTGAATCATTCATGTTTACAATGAGCCGATTTTCCCGGGCTGCACTACTGTGAGGCGACCCGAAGCCGACGAGGAGTACAAGGCGATGGAAGACAGCAGGGCCAAGCTCGTAGGTCCGGCAATCGCTGTTGGCGCGGTGTCGCTCGGACTGATCGTGATCGGTGCGTGCGGCGTCGGACAGCAGGACGTCTACGTGACGCCGCCACCGCTGCAGGCCGGACTGGCCGCGGCACCGAGCCAGGTCGCCGACGACCACCCGACCTCCACCACGGTCCGCGTCTCGATCCCACCGTCGCCGACTTGGCGCATCGCCCCGTACATGTCGCCGCGCAAGCCCTTCAGCCTCAGCTCCACCGAGACCTCCCCCTCGGAGACCCCCGCACCGGACGATCCGTCCAGCGCCCCCCACCCGACCGAGGCGACCACCGAATCCCGCCCGCCGGAACCGACCACCGAGTCCCCCGAGACCACCACCGAGGACTCCACCCCCACCACCACCCGCCCACCCCGCACCACACTCCCCACCCGCACGGTGAACCCCCCACGCACCCGCCCCACCTACGAGGGCGAGTTCGAAGACTCCGACCTCCCCACCACCAACGCCCACGACAACACCACCCGCACCCCCTCCCCCACCACGGCCCCACCGACAACCACCCAGGCCGACGGCTGACCGGAAACGGGCGCCCGCAGAGCTGCTGGACTCGAGCGGGCGTGCGCGAATTCTCGGGTCAGATTGATTCAGCGCGAGGCAATTGCGCCATTCCCAGAGTCCGCGAAATATCGTCCGGTATCGGATATGACCGCTCGGAAGGAATCATCTCGCGCGCACCGCTTTCATCTTCAGCGGTGATGCGACTACGCGTTTCATGCGCAAGTTCAGTGACATCTTCGATGCCGACGATCCATTCGTCGCAGTAGCGGCGAACGGCCTCCCCGGAGAGACCGACCTGCAATGAACGGTATGGGAGAGGCGACAATCTGATGTCGCGCTCGGGATCCCACTGGATGCGAACAGGGGCGGTGAGGCTGCCTCGCCACTGGACGCGATCGGTGTGTGCGGTGCGGTCGAAGCGGGCGAGCGCGGAGTGCCGCAACGCCCACTCGAAACCCTCACGGGTGATGGTTACCGCCAGCACATACTCCTGGCCCAGCTTGGATGCCCATCCAGAGCGGTACATCATCCAGAGAAAGGATGGTTTGATCCACGTCATCCGCTCCCGCTTGAAGGCGTCGGGGAACCTCCCTGTCGCGGCGGCTGGTACAGCGATATCGGCTCGATACGCCTGGTACACCGTGACGGTCGATGCATCGAAGCGTGCACGAACCTGACGAGTGGGTACGCTCATTCCGATCATCGTGCCTGCGACTCGGCCGCGCCGCCAACGATTTTCGGCAATGGTGCGCACCCATACCGAGTACGCACCATTCCCGGGCTGTCTACAACTCCGGCAAGTCGTAACTGCCGACGCGATCGGCGAGCACGCGCCGGTGTTCCAGTTCTCCGCCGAGGGTCTGGCCGATTGCGGTGAGGCGGGCGACGTAGTGGCTCACCGGGTATTCGGCGGTGACGCCGATTCCGCCGTGCATCTGGATGGCCTCGCGGCCGATGTGGGCGGCGGATTTGCCGATCTGGAGGCGGGCGCGTGAGGCGACGATCGGGTCGTTGGCGCCGTCGGCGAGGGCGGCGGTGATGTAGAGGTTCATGCTGCGGGCCAGTTCGAGGGAGACGTAGCAGTCGGCGGCGCGCTGGGTGAGGGTCTGGAACTTCGACAGGGTTACGCCGAACTGTTTGCGCGACTTCAGGTAGTCGGTGGTCGAGGTGAGTGCTACCTGCATGGCGCCCACCGATTCCGCGCACAGCGCTGCCTGGGCGTAGCCCTGGGCGAGTGCGATCTGTTCGGCCGCGTCGACGGTGTCGCCGAGCAATTCGCCCGGTGCCGAGGCGAAATCGAATTGGGCGCCGCGGCGGCCGTCGAAGGTGCGGTAGGTGCGGCGCTGCACACCGGGGCCGGTGGGGTCGACGAGGAACAGGCCGACACCGCCGCCGGGCAGTACCGCGCTGACGATCAGCTGATCGGCACAATCGCCGCGGGGGACCGGGTTCTTCACACCGGACAGGGTGTACGAATCACCCTGCTGGTCGGCGGTTGTGGTGACCTCGGTGGACGGCCAGCGCTGTCCCGGTTCGGCATGGGCGAAGGCGAGCAGGGTGGTGCCCTCGGCGAGCGCGGGCAGCAGCCGGTGGCGTTGGTCGGCGCTGCCGGTGAGCCGGATCAGCTCGGCCGGAACGACCACGGCGTCGAGCACCGGTTCGGGGGCCAGCGCACGGCCGAGTTCCTCCTGCACGAGCATCGCCTCGACGGGGCCCGCGCCGACGCCGCCGTCTTCCTCGGGGATGGTCAGGCCGAGGACGCCGAGGTCGGCGAGTTGCTTCCAGACCGTGCGGCTCCAGCCGGGATCGGTGTCACCCGCCTTGGTGAGGGCCTCGCTGTCGTAGAACCGGTGCAGCAGTTCGCGCACGGTGTCACGGAGCATCGTCTGTTCTTCGGTCAGTGCCAGATCCATGTCAGCGCCTCACAATCCGAGGATCGTGGAGGAAATGATCGAGCGCTGGACCTCGCTCGAACCTCCGTAGATGGTCACCTTGCGGTAGTTCAGATAGCCGGGGCCGGTGTGCTGGGCCCAGGCGGGTGAGGCGATGTCGTCGGCGTCGACGGGAAGGGCGTCGGCGCCCGCGATGTCGAGCAGCAGTTCGGTGGCCGCCTGCTGCAGTTCGGTGCCACGCAGTTTCAGCACCGAGGAGGCCGGGTTGGGTTTGCCGTCGGCCGAATTGGACACCACCCGCAGCTGGGTGAGTTCCAGGGCGAGCAGTTCGTTCTCGAGTTCGGCGATGCGCGCGGCGAAGACCGGGTCCTCGAGCAGGGTGCCGTGGCCAGTGCGGATCGAGCGCGCGTGGTCCTTGGCCAGCCCGATCTTGACCTTGGTCTTGCCGACGCCGGTGATGGAGGTGCGTTCGTTGCCGAGCAGGAACTTGGCGTAGGTCCAGCCCTGGTTCTCCTCGCCGACCAGTTGGTCGGCGGGCACCCGGACGTCTTCGAAGAACACCTCGTTCACCTCGTAGCTGCCGTCGATCAGTTTGATCGGGCGCATGGTGACACCGGGCGATTTCACGTCGAAGAGCAGGAAGGAGATGCCCGCCTGCTTCTTGGGTGCCGACGGGTCGGTGCGCACGAGGCAGAAGATCCAGTCGGCGTACTGGCCGAGTGTGGTCCAGATCTTCTGTCCGTTGACGATGTAGGAGTCACCGTCGCGGACGGCGGTGGTGCGCAGCGAGGCCAGGTCGGAACCGGCGTCGGGCTCGGAGAAGCCCTGGCACCACCAGATGTCGAGGGCGGCGGTGGGCGGGAGGAAACGCTGCTTCAGCTCCTGGGAACCGAACTGGGCGATCACCGGCCCGACCATGGAGGCGTTGAAGGTGAGCGGCTCGGGCACCGAGGCCAGCTGCATCTCGTCGAGCCAGAGGTGACGCTGCATCGGCGTCCAGTCCTTGCCGCCCCACTCGACCGGCCAGTTCGGCACGGCGAGCCCGTGATCGTTGAGGATCTTGTTGGCGGTGACGATGTCTTCGCGGGAAAGCTCGTGTCCGTATTTCACACGGTCACGGATCTCGACGGGGATCTCGGTGTGATAGAAGTGCCGGAGCTCGTCGCGGAAGGCGACCTCTTCCGGGGACAGGGCTAGCTTCATACGGGTCTCCCAGCGTCTCTAGTAGCCGTCTTCAGAAACCTACCCCGCACGGCGACGCCACGACACCGCCACGCTGCCACCGGCACGTCGAACTGGTACGTTGCCACACGGACCGGGGAACCGGTGGGCGAGCAGCAGGGAGTTACGGGTGAACGGCAGATCCATCGCAGGTAGGGCGGCGGCGGTGACCGCGGCGAGCATCGGGGCTGTGGTCGTGCTCGCGGCGACCGCGAGTGCGTCGCCTCTCGACGACGCCATCACCCACCTGCACGATCTCGCGGGCGAGGACGTGAGCACCAAGGCCGGTGTCGACGCGATCGCCAACTTCACCGGCATGGTCGGCGCCGACCGCCTGCGTGACATCTCGGCCCAGTTCATCCCGTTGGGCTACGCCGCCCCCACCTTCGGCTGCGGCAGCAACGGACCCATCACCACCATCATCGCCGCCGCGACCGTCGAGGGCCCCGGCCCGCGCACCGGGACCAGCCTGACCCCGGGCGATGTCCGGTTCAGCGCCAGTCCGGCCCACACCGGTGTGCCGCTGGCTTCCGGTCTGAGCGTGGCCTGGGTGAATGTGAACAACGGGCAGAGCGGTATCGCCGCCCTCGACGACCTCACCGAATACCAGCTGCCGTCGCTGTCGAAGACGATCACCAGCGGCGCGGGCACCGTGGTCGCCTCCATGTGGGGCACCATCGACTACCCCGGTGCACGCTGCGTGATGACACCGACCGTCGGCACGTTCGTCGTTCCGGATCTGCCGGTGGCGGCTCCCGAAACACCGGCCGCCCCGCCCGCGCCGGAACCGCAGGCGCCCGCCCCCGGTTCGGGTGCGCCCGGCGCCGGTGCGGCACAGTCGCAGGCACCCGCCCCCGAAACGCCCGCTCCGGCCCCCGCCCCCGCGGAGGCACCGCAGCCGGCTCCCGCGCCCGCTCCCCCGGCTCCGCCGTCAGCGCTGAGCGTGGGCGGCTGATCGGCCGCCGGGCACCAGGATCGAAAAACGGCCGTCGACTGATGTCGGCGGCCGTACTTCGTGCAAAAGCTTCGGGTCAGCCGCGCGGGCGGATGCGCAGGACGGTTCCCTCTTCGGTGCCCGCGAGCAGCGCCGACGAGTCGGCCGGGTCGGCGACGACGGCGGTGAGCGGCTGGGTGGCGGCGATCGTGCAGGCACCGCCCGTGGCCAGGTCGACGCGCACCAGCTGTCCGGTCAAGGTCGTCACGTACAGTGCGCCGTCGCGCAGGACCAGGTCGTCGACGAAATCGGGCAGCGAACCGAACGAGGTCAGGTCGGCGATGGTTGTGCTCACCGCCGGGTTCGTGCGCGACAAGCGCAGCACCCGGCCGACCGGACCGGCCGCGCTGTCGACGTAGTTCGCCGTGACGTATACCGAATCACCGGAGACCACAACACCATTGGGCCCCTCGACGGTGGCGTTCGACCACCAGGTCATGTCCTCGGTGCCGTCGGGGAAGATGCGGTGCACGCCGTCGCGGGCGGTGACGTACAGGTTGCCCTGGGCGTCGAAGGCGGCGCCGTTGGGGTGGATGAAACCGGTGGCGAAGGGTTCGGGCACCGGGTCGGCGGCGGTCGGGTCGAATCGGACGACACCGCCGGAATCCGACAGCGGCGAATTGCCGGTGACCACGTAGAGCAGGCCGTCGGGACCGAGTCGGACGGCGCCGGGCGCCGCGATATCCACCGTGGCGGTGAGCTTTCCGGCGCCGTCGTAGCGCTGCACTTCACCGCGCAGCACGCGCGACACCCACACGTCACCGCGCTCGTCGATGCCGAAGTTCTCCGACCAGTCCAGTAGTGGGACCGTCGAGTCGATCGCGATCTCCTGACCGGCCCGCCCACAGGCGGCGACCGGGTCGGCACCGGCGACGCCGGTGACCGCGGTGCTCACGCCTGCCGCACCGACGACAATGCTTGCCACACAACGACGCAACGACAACATGGACGACCTCGACTCTGAACCGGGTGGACTGGCGAAGTGTAACGGCTGGCGCGATGCTTTGGCAGGTGCGGATAATCGGCCGGTGCCCTACTTCGACAGCGCGCGTGGCCGTCTGCACTACCGGCGCAGGTCAACCGGCCTGGTCGCCGCGACCGTCGTGTTGCTGCCCGGCACCGGTCAGCACAGCGGGCACTATCACCGATTCGGTGCCGCGCTGGCCGCCACCGGCATCGAGTTGTGGACCCTCGACACCTCGGGACAGGGCCTGAGCGAGGGCGATCCGCACGCGCCGGGCACCCTCGGCGAACTGGTCGCCGATGCCAGGGGCCTGCTCGAGTTGGTGCGGGCCGAAACCACCTCCGCGCCGGTGCTCATGGGCCACTCTCTCGGCGCCGTCACCGCGCTCGCCGTCGCCGTCGATCAGTCCGCCGACCTGCGCGGACTCGTCCTGTGCGGCACACCGCGCCGGGCCACCGACACCGCGCCCGACCCCCGCCTGCCGACGCTCGCGGTGCACGGAATCGATGACCGCCGGGCACCGATCGATGCGATGCGGCTATGGACACAGCGGTATGGATCGGTAGATTTGCGCGAGTACGCCGACGCCGGTCACGACCTGTTGCACGAGCCGGTGCGGGACCGCGTGGCCGACGATATCGCGCGGTGGGTACTCGCCACGGCGGACTGAACGACGAAGGGGGAAGCGGTGCAATCGAATCGCACGGGGCTGCCGAATACGGCGGCGCTCGGTCAGGCCGTCGAGGAGGGCGGACTGTGGGTCGACGGGGTGCTCGTCGCCGACGGCGCGACCGAACGGTGCGCGCTGCGCTACGAACGTCTCGCCGCTGCCGTCGACGCGCAGGTACAGGCCTTGACCCAGGCCGCGACGCTGCCCGGCTTCGGTGGGCTGCCCTCGGGTGCCGCGCTGCGCACCGGCTTCGAGACCAAGACCGGCAATGCCCTCGACCAGTTGCGTGCCTACGCCGCGACGGCTCGTCAGCTGGCCGCCGTGCTGCGGGCCGCCGGGGCCGCCTACCAGGAGAGCGATCAGGCGATGGCGAGCGCGGTCCGGGCGATCGAGACGGGTGATGGACATGCGTAGCATTTCCGGTGCGCCGGGGACCGACCCGGACTACGTGGCCGTCGTCGAGGTGTTCGACAGCCTGTCGCATTCCGAAATCCACACGGCGGTACAGCAACTCGACCCGGCCGCCTTGAGCAGTGGCGGGCAGTTGTATCTCACCGCGGCCACCGCAGTCGGTGACGAGGTCGACAACGCGCATGCCGAGATCCGGGCCGCGATCGCCGACGGGTGGCGCGGGTCGGCGGCGCAGTCCGCCGTCGATGCCCTTCGCACGTTCGAGCAGGTGGGTCGGCAGATCGCGGATGTGCTGACGGCGGTCGGTGTCCGGCTGTGCCAGGCGGGTGACGCGGCGGAGTCGATTCGCGCCGCTGTCGCCGAACCCGCTGCGGCGCAGCCTGATCCGGACGGCGCGCTGCTCGATCCGCAGCAGGCCACGGACAATGCCACGATTTCGCGGGAAGCCGAGAACGCCCGGCTGGATGCGGTGCAGGCGATGGAGACGATCTACGCGGGGGCTTTCGTGCCCACCGGGTCGGGGGTACCAGCCTTCGGCGAGATCGCTTCGGGCACAACAGATGTAGCGGTCGGCGGTGCGCTCGGTGCGGTGCCTTCGTCGGTGGTCACGGCGGTTACCGGCGAGGGGTCCGATGTCGCGGTTACCGGTGCGGCAGCAGGGAACGCCGTTTCCGATGCGGTGGGAGGGTCGACGGCAGACGGCTCCGGTGCTGCGGTTTCACCGGCGAGTGTGAGTAGCTCGACGGCGAGCACTTCCCTGTTCGCAGGCGGTTCCGCCGCGGTCGCCCCGGCAGCGGCCGCGGCCGGAGCCGGCACGCCGAGTGCCGTGTCCGGTGCCCCAGTGGGGTCCGGCGCCGCGAGTGGGGTGCCCATCGTGGGCCCTGTTCCCGCCGGCGCGCTCGGGCGGGCCGGGAAACGCGCGAACGCCTCGCGGAAGGAATCCGGTTCACCGGCGACACAGGCGGCTTCGCTCGGCGAATCCGGTTCTCCAGCCACGCGATCGGCGTCGTCCGAGGACGTCCGCCAAGACCCCACCGTGGCCGGTGGTGAAGCGGCTGCCGGAATGAGTGCGGGCGCGATCGGTGGACTCATGGGTGGCGCGATGGTCGCGGCGGACCACACCCGCGCACCCGGCGGTCCGCGCCCACCCGCCCAGACCGAGATCGAGGACGAAGACGACGAATTCCTGCGCTTCCTCGAGGAAGAACCCACCTTCCTCGAACCCGCCGACGAGGTGAACCCACTGATCGGGAAGCTGGAACCGACCAGTCCCGCCGTGCTCGGAGAGTGGACCGAGCAGGAGTGAACTGGCACCTCACGCCCGACCAGTTCGCGCTGGCCTGGGCGCGTACCGACGGCGACCGGATCCCGTATCCGCTCGCCGTTCGCGCGTCCGCCCGCGACACCGCCGAGCGGGCGGCCGCCCGACCGGCACTCGACGCCTGGTGCGCCCGCACCCTCGACCCCGACCTCTCGGCGGCGCTGCGCGTGCTGGCCAAACCGGAGATCCGGGTGGAGGTGTGCGGACACGCGCCCGCGCCGGTGCGCATGCTCGGTGCCGTCGCGGGGGACGTGGCGGTGCTCGCCGTGCAGTCGCCCGGCATCGCGGCCGACCGAGGTGGCGACCTGCACGTTCAAGTCGGTGCGACGAAACGCTTCGCGCCCCAGGTCTTTTCCCGGATGCCGCGCCAACCCGTGGGCACCGGTCCGCGCATCGCCGCACCGGCGGCGCGCGTGCGCGAGGACAGCCGCGACCTGGTCACCGTCCCCGTCGCAGGCCCCTCCGACGCCGCCCGCATCCGCAAACTCCTCCAACGCCCGCGCACCGGCATCGGCCAGATCCTCGTCGCCCCGGGTGCCGACGAACCGGCCACGGGCGTCCTGTCCTGGATCGACGTCACCGGCGACGGCCGCTACCTGGTCCACTCCGGCCACCAGGTGTCCGTCGCCCCGGCGACACCGGACACCGCCGCCGACTGGCTGCGGCGGCTGTTGCGCGCCGCTTGACCCGCGGCGATCGGTTCGGGCGGCCCTCGCAGCCACAGGTAACGACGAGGTCGCCGGTGCGCTCCATGCGGCGGCCGGGTTCGACGTAGGGGCAGTCGGTTGAATCGGTCGGAGTTGGTGGGCGGTATCGGGTCTAGGCGTAGACCGCGCCCACCGTCACAGCTCGCGGGGCGAATTGCCGATCGAGTGCGTGCGCCTGCGCCGTGCGACGGTTGATGTGCCGCCGAGTGTTCAACCGAGCTGGAGGAAGCCGCGCAGGGCGGCGAGTTCTTCCGGAGTGTCCGGGAGGTACTCGGTGAGCAGCGGCGAGCGGATGATGATCGCTTTCCACATGGCGCGGCACAGGGTGGCGTGGATGACGGTGCGCGAGAGGAGGGCTCGCATACCGAAGGGGGCGTCGTCGGGGGTGGAGGTGGTCATCGACAGGACGACGACGGCGGCTTCCCGGCCCCGGAAACGGTCGGGGGTGCCGACGAGGACGTCCTCGATCTTCGCGCGCGCCAGCAGGGTTCGGATGCGCGCCACCTGCGCTGCGTAAGGGGCCACGACGAAGACGTCGTGCGGGTGCAGTTTGCGGGTGCGCGCACCGGAGGTCCAGGTTTCGCCGAGCAGGGCGCGCACGCGGCGCACCACCTCACGGGCCTCGGCATCGGATTCGGTCGCGCTGCCACGATGTTCGACGAACACCGTGCTCACCCCGGGCGCGATCCCGGCGAGATCGCGGGCGCGGGTGACGGCCTCGACCGCCGTGAGCTTGCCGTCGTAGCAGCTCACCGACACCGGCGCACACACCGCCGGGTGCATCCGCCAGGTGCGGTCGAGGAAGTAGCCGTACTCCGGCGGCAAGGTGGCCGCGCCGTCGCACAGCCACTCCAGGGCCGAAACATGAATCGGCTCAGGGTGTTCGGCCTGGGCGAGCGCGGGCTCGGGATCACCCACGAGCAGCAGGTTGCGCGCGCTCACCGCGACGGCGACGGTGTCGGCGAGCGAGCATTCGCCCGCGTCGGCGATCACCAGCAGATCGAGCGAGCCGGGGGCGATGAGGGTTTCGTCGACGAAATCGGCTGTGGTGCCGCCGATCACGCACCCGTTCACCGCGTTGTCGAGGAATCGTGGGTACCGGCTGCCCTCGATCGCCGACCATTCGCGGCCCACCGACGCCACGTCCTTCTTCGCGACGAGTTCGGGCAGCAACCCGGCCTCCACGACCGCGTCGAAGATCCGCTCGATCACCTCGTGTGAACGCGCGACCACCCCGATCCGCCACCGCTTGCGGGTGACGAGGCGCTCGATGGCGCGGGCCGTCGTCCCGGTCTTGCCGGTGCCGGGCGGTCCGTGCACAGCCAGGTAGGAGGCGTCGAGTGCGGCCGTCGCCTGGGCGATGGCGTGTGCGATATCGCCGTCGACCTGCGGTAACGGTGCGCCCTCGTGCAGGCGGGGCGGGCGCCGCAGCAGCAGGTCGTAGACCGCGTTCGCGGGCACGGACGGCAACGTCACCAGCAGGTCCTGGGCGGTGGTTTCCAGGGCCGCCTCGAGGTCGGCCTCGCCGTCGGGTGGGCCGGGGGCGATGGCGGCGGGTAGGTCGTCGTAGGGCGGGCAGCCCGCCGGGAGCAGTTCCTCCAGGCGCACGGTGTCGTCGAAATCGGCGTCCACCGCACAGCCGAGGACGGTGGCCGTGGCGGTGGCGCGTCTGCCGAGCGTCTGGGTCATGCCCGCTGCCGCCGCACCGTCATAGATGGTGATCATCTGGGTGCCGGGGGTCAGCGTGGCACCGGTGCCGAGGCGACCGGTGAGGGTGAGGTAGCGGCGCATCGTCGGAAGCTGGGGCGTGCGATGCCATTTGGTGTCGACGGTGCCCCACTCGGCGACCAGCACGCCCGGCGCGTCGGCCCACTCCCCCACCGGGTGCCCGAGCCGGTCGATGTGCGCCCACCACCTGGGCTGCCGTTCACGCCGGTGATACCCGAGCACCGCGGCCGTGAGCGCGGCCGCCCGGGCCGCGTCACCGTATGCGTCGGCGGCGAATTCGGCCAGCGCGGCCTCCAGCGAACCCGTGCGCAACGACGGTGGAATGTCGGTCTCGGCCACCGCGAACCTTGGGCCGGGCACCTCGATCCCCGCCTCGGCCGCCCGCGCCAGCAACCAGTCCCTGATGCCCAGCACGGTGGCCGCGCGGCCGTGCGCGCCCGGGAGCAGGGCGGCCAATCCGGCGACGTCGTAGGACTGCTCACCGATCAGCAATGCGGTCCGCACTACGGGTGCCAGGTCGACCAGTGCCCCGTCGGCGAGCAGTTCGTCGAGCTGATCGGCTCCGACACCGAAGCGTCCCGACCAGCCGAGCAGCGCCGTCCGGACCGCCGACCCGTAGTGATAGACCCGCACATCCGGATCCAGGGCCCGATACTCACCGATGATGTCGAGCAGTTCCTCGAGCACGTCCGGGCCGTACCCGTCCTGTGTCGACGGCCCGAGCTCGCCCCCGCCTGTCGCTGAAGTTCCGAGCCCTCCGGCGCCCCTCGCGAAAGCTCCGAGAGCGCCACCGTTCCGCTCGTCGGACCCGAGCCCGCCGTTCCTGGCGAATGATCCGTAGTCGCTCGCCTGCGCGTAGCGCGGATCGGTCGACGCGATAGGCGAGGGTTCCGGGCGGAAGACAGTGGTTGTCGCGTCGGCGATTTCTACCGAGGTGATGGTTCCGCGGCGGTCCAGGTCGATGAGTAGTGCCAGGTCGCCGGGGCGCGGGGTGGGGAGGGCGCCGAGGGCGGTGGCGTCGCGCAGAGCGAAGGTGGGCGTTGCGGTGCGTTCGCGGGTGAGTTGGATGTCGGCTTGGCGGCGCAGTTCGGTGACCGTGCGCGGGGCGAGGCCGGGGACGGGAACGGTGGTGGCGGCGAGGCGGTCGATGGTGAGTACACCGGCTTCGCGCAGCCGGGCGCGCTGGGTGGGCCGAATCCCCGCTACCAGCAGCAAGTCCCGTGCGGTCGCGGCCGCCGCACGGCACGTCGGGCACTGTCCACACGCCAGATAGCGTGGGTCACCCCACTGCACGGGCAGCAATTCGGTGAGCTTCTCCTCGACGACGTGTTCCACCCGCGCCCGTCGCGCCCGGTAGATCGGCTCGAGTTCCGCTGCGACCACGCCATGTTCACCGGTCGGCGTCGAAATTCGCGCCACCGGGTCGACATCCACCCCGGCCGCCGCCAATGCCTCGACGCACGCAGCCACTTCGACCCGAGCACACAGCTCCAGCCGAACCGGATCGACTCCCACCGACCGCACCGACGCCGAAACCCGCTCGAACGGCGTCCGCCCCGCCGCGAGTTCACGCCGCAACACCCTGTGGTCGTCGGCATCAACGAACCCCGCGGCACCAGAACGGGACTCAGCGAGCACGGGCGACACGCCACTGTCCGCGTCACGGTCGGCCTCGGCGCCCCGGTCCCCGCGCGACTCGCCATCCACGTCGCGGTCCTGCGCGTCGTCATTTCCACGTGAACGCCTGGGCAAGCCGATACCCGAAGGCCCGTCGTCATGCCGAGGCCCATCGCCCAGGACCCCCACTCGCGCAGGTGCGACGGCACTGTGCACTACGTACCGCGCACCGTCGCGCACGAGAAGGTCTGCCTGGCAGACGAATCGACCATCGAAGAAGACCGCACCGGCGATCGCCTCGGCACCGGTCCGCAAGGCGTCGGTGGTGCGTGCGGCGGCTTCGGTGAGGGTGGTGGCGTCGACGGGATCGGGGGTGGGGAGGTGGATCAGCCGGTCACCGAAGTGCCGCAGCAACTCCGGGGAAACGTCGACGGCGCGCACGAGGTTCGCGGCGGCGTCGCGGGTGCCGGGGAGGTTGCCGAGGGCGGCGTCGACCGCGCGCAGCAGCGCGAACTCGCAGTCCGCCGCGCGCACGAGATCGCCGACAGCACCGATCACCCGATCACCGGAGACGAACAAACGCGGCCCTCCTGTGTTCACGCACACCCGACGGCAACACCTTAGCCAGCGCCGAGACAGCCCATGGAGCGACCCATGGACTTGTCTACGTGCGGTGGTGCGCTACGTGCGCGGCTTACGCCGTTCGGTACGCGGACGGGCCTCACGGTCACGCCGGGGACCACGGGAATTGAGCCGCTGCGACGGCGGGCCCTGATCCGGCTGCAGCTGGATGAGCACCCCACTGATCCTGGTGCGCCGCAACGCTTCCAGCGTTTCGTTCGGCAGGTTCGCGGGCAGCTCGACCAGGCTGTAGTCGGGCCGGATGCTGATGTGCCCGAAGTCGCTGCGCCGCAATCCACCCTCGTTGGCGATGGCGCCGACGATCGCACCGGGCACCACGCGATGCCGCTTGCCGACGCTGATCCGGTAGGTGGCCAGCTCCGCACCGCTCTCGCGGGAGAACGACGGCGGACGCGGTCCACGGTCCTCGTCGTCGAACTGGCGCGGGGCACGCTCGCGATCACGGTCCCGGTCGCGTTCGCGACGCGGCGCGGGCTCCGGCTCGGGCGACATGAAGAAGTTGTCCCCGTCGTATCCACCGACCGCCAGCGCGGCGGCGATATCGACCAGCGGGGTGTTGTGCTCGGCCTCGTAGTCCTCGATCAGCTTGCGGAACAGCTCGATCTTGTCCGAGGCCAGGTTCTCGGTGATGGAGTCACCGAACTTCGCGGCGCGGGTCGCGTTCACGTCGTCGACGCTCGGCAACTGCATCTCGGTGAGCGGATGCCGAGTGGCCCGCTCGATCGCCTTGAGCAGATGACGTTCACGCGGCGCGACGAACAGCAGCGCCTGACCCGAGCGGCCCGCGCGACCGGTGCGGCCGATGCGGTGCACATACGACTCGGTGTCGTGCGGGATGTCGTAGTTCACGACATGCGAAATGCGGTCCACGTCGAGACCACGCGCGGCCACATCGGTGGCGACGAGGATGTCGAGCGCACCCGACTTCAGCTGACCGATGGTGCGTTCACGCTGGTTCTGCGCGATGTCACCATTGATCGCGGCGGCGGAGAAACCGCGCGAGCGCAGCTTCTCGGCCAGCTCCTCGGTGGCCTGCTTGGTGCGCACGAAGATGATCATCGCCTCGAAGTCCTCGACCTCGAGGACACGGGTGAGCGCGTCGAGCTTGCGCTGGTGCGACACCTGCACATAGCGCTGGGTGATGTTGGTGTTGGTCGTGGTCTTGGACTTGACCGTGATCTCGACCGGGTCGTTGAGGTACTGCTTGGAGATCTTGCGGATCGCGCCCGGCATGGTGGCCGAGAACAGGGCGACCTGCTTGTCCCGCGGAGTGTCGCGCAGGATGCGCTCGACGTCCTCCTGGAAGCCCATCTTGAGCATCTCGTCGGCCTCGTCGAGCACCAGGTAGCGCAGCTCCGTCAGGTCGAGCGTGCCCTTCTCCAGGTGGTCGATGACGCGGCCGGGCGTACCGACGACCACATGCGCGCCGCGGCGCAGACCCGACAGCTGCACGCCGTAGCTCTGGCCGCCGTAGATCGGCAGCACGTGGAGACCGGGGATGTGCGAGGAGTACTTGCCGAATGCCTCGGCGACCTGGATCGCGAGTTCGCGGGTCGGCGCGAGCACCAGCGCGCTCGGCTTCTTCTGCGCGGTGTCCAGATTCATCAGGATCGGGATCGCGAATGCCGCGGTTTTGCCGGTGCCGGTCTGGGCCAGGCCGACGACGTCGGACCCGGAGAGCAGTGGGGGAATCGTGGCCGCCTGAATCGGCGACGGCGACTCGTAGCCCACGTCGGCGATGGCCGCCAGGACGCGGTCATCGATCCCGAGATCGGCGAAAGTCGGGCCGTTGTCGTGCCTGTCGTCGTCGGCAGGAACGCTGTCGACCTCATTTGTGTTCATTGACCACGAGTTTACTGCCTGGCGGTAGCTGATCGGGCCACCGGGTGAATACGGTGTGACCTATGCAGCTGCACAACGGGTCATCGCATCAGGAACACGCCGCGACGACGGTGCCGATCGCGGTCGTCCAATTCGCCCCGCAGACCGACACGTCGGCCAACCTGGCCGCCTTGCGTGAACACGTGCGAACCGCTGCCGAATCCGGTGCGCGCGTCGTGGTCGCACCCGAATACTCGATGTTTGCGGTGACCCGTCTCGACGAGCGGGTGGTGGCCGCCGCCGAGCCGCTCGACGGGCCGTTCACCACCGGACTCGCCGCGCTCGCCGTCGAATTCGGGGTGCATCTGGTGGCCGGTGTCGTCGAATTGCCGACACCGGACGCGGACCGGATCAGCAATACGCTCGTGGCACACGGACCCGACGGATCCCGGCTCGCGCTCTACCGCAAAGTGCATCTCTACGACGCTTTCGGGCATCTGGAATCCGATGTCGTCGCGGCCGGTCCGCTGGTGGCGCCCGCCACATTCACCGTCGACGGTGTGATGTTCGGCATGCAGACCTGCTTCGATCTGCGTTTTCCGGAGGGATGTCGGCGTGTCGCGGCGGCGGGAGCGCACGTATTGCTGCTGCCCGCGCAGTGGATTCCCGGCCCGGCGAAGGTCGATCAGTGGACCACGCTGCTGCGTGCGCGGGCCATCGAGAACACCGTGTACGTGGCGGCGGCCGACCAGTGCGCGCCGCTCGGGGCGGGCGCGTCGATGATCGTCGACCCGGCGGGCACCGTGCTCGCCGAACTCGGCGACGAGCCGGGTGTGCTCACCGCGTCGATCGACCCGGCCCACCTGGCCAGGGCGCGCACCGCCAACCCGAGCCTGTCGCTGCGCCGCTTCACAGTGTCGGCCGACGCCGCCGCGGAGTAGCGTTCGAAGCGATGGTGTACCCGGATCGCGCTGCGGCGGGCCGCGCTCTCGGCACGGCCCTCGAACATCTGCGGGGCACGTACCCGCTGGTGCTCGGGTTGCCGCGCGGCGGCGTGCCGGTGGCGGCCGCCGTGGCCGACGCGATCGACGGGGAACTCGACGTGCTGCTGGTGCGCAAACTCGGGCTACCGCAGCATCCGGAACTGGCGATGGGTGCGCTCGGCGAGAACGACGTGCTGGTACTCAACGAGGACGTGGTGGCACGCGGCCGGGTGAGCGAGGCGGCGTTCGCGCGGGTCGAGCGCGCCGAACGCGCCGAACTGGCCCGCAGGCGAACCCTGCTCCGCGACGGCGACCCGGTCGCCATGACCGACCGGACGGTGGTGATCGTCGACGACGGAATGGCTACCGGCGCCACCGTGGCCGCCGCCTGCCGCGTCGCCCGCGCACAGCAGCCCGCCCGCTTGATCGTGGCGATGCCGGTCTCAGCCCCCGAAGCGGCCCGCCGGGTCCGCCCGGAGTGCGACGAGCTGGTCTGCCTCTGGACTCCCGACGACCTGGGCGGCGTCGGCGGCGCCTACCACGACTTCCACCAGCTCACCGACGACGAGGTCACCGAGCTGCTGCGCTGATCAGCCGAAGCACTGCCCTTCGCCGCGATAGGTGGGAACTGTTGTGCGGGTTCCCGAATCGTCGACGAGGTGGATCTCGGCGAAGCGTTCGCACAGCTCGCCCGCCTTGGCGTGCCGGAACCAGACGCGGTCGCCGATCTCGAGCTCGGACCCACCGGCGAGGGGGGTCTGCACCTCGCCCGCGCCCTCGGCGCCGAGCAGCTTCAGGCCCGCGGGCCAGACCGGCAGCGGCACCCGGCTGGGACCGGTCGGTCCGGAGGCGATGTAGCCGCCCGCGAAGACCGTGGCGATGCTCGGGGTGGGTTTGCGCAGCACCGGCGTGGCGAAGAACAGGGCCGGACGCGGGGTGAAGGACCGGTAGTGGTCGAAGAGGGTCGGTACGTAGAGGCCCGAACCGGCGGTCACCTCGGTGACATCGGGATCGCTGATCGAGACCTCGATCGAGCCGGTGCCGCCGCTGTTGACGATCTCGAGCGGCCCGGTCACCATGCGCACCGCGTCGAGCACCTGGGTGCGGCGCCGGGCGATCTCGGCGGCCGAGAGACGCTTGACCACGCGCACGGCCGGATTGTTGTCGGGCAGGCCAGCGATCTGCGCCTCGTAGGTCATCACGCCGACCACCTCGAAGCCGCGGGTGCGTGCCTGTGTCGCCAGTACGGCGGCCTCGCCGGGGGTGCGGATCGGGGAACGGCGAACGCCGAGGTGCAGCGGGCCGATGCGCAGTGAGGCGTCGACGTCGAGGCAGACGCGTGGGTGGACGGTGTCGGTGCCGAGGGCGGCGCGGGCCAGCTCGAGCTGGGCTACGTCGTCGATCATCAGGGTGATCGAGCGCAGCAGTGTCGGCGCGCCCGCGAGTTCGGCCAGCGCGGCACGGTCGAGGGTCGGATAGCCGAGCAGGATGTCGCGGGCGCCCAGGCGGGCCAGCCAGATCGCTTCGCGCAGGGAGTAGGCCATGATGCCCGCGAAGCCGTCGGCCGCGGTGAGGTCGGTGCCGAGGACCCGCTCGAGCACGGCCCGGCAGCGCACCGATTTGCTCGCCACTCGGATGGCGACGCCGTTCGCGCGGCGGCGCAGGTCGGCGGCGTTGGCGTCGAGCCGGGACAGGTCGAGTGCCGCCAGCGGCGGGTCGAGGTCAGCGGTGGCGTCGTGCAGGTGGTGCAGCGCTGTTGTCTCGGTCACCCGTCTACTGAACCACCTATCTGGTCACTCGTCCAGTAAATCTCAGGCTTCGACGGCCTTGAGGGTGAGACAGCCGACGAGATCGTCGGTGACGACGAGGATGGTCTCGTCGTTGCCGTCCGCCAGCCAGCGCAGCACCGCGCCATGGAAGACGGAGACGAGGTAGCTGGCGATGGAGTCGACCGGCTCGAGCCACTGCGTACCCGAGAGCTCGGCACACAGCTCGAGGAACTCGGTCGCCTCGGCATCCATCTCACGGAACATCACGATCGCGGACGGATCGCCCACGTTGTCACCGGGCTCGATCCACCGCTCCCGCAGGGTCCGCAGCGCGGTCTCGTAGGACCTGATGCTTTTCGCCGGCGCGGCCTTCACCACCGGCCAATACGCACTGAGCCCCGCATGGAGGCAGATTCGCAGTGCTCGCAGCCCGGCGGTATCCGAACTCGCGGCGGCTGCTTCCACGGCCCGGCGAACGACGGGTCGCAAGGATGTTTCGGTTAGTTCACGACTGGCGCTCAACGACAACTCCTCGGCAACAAATTTCGCTGCCCGCGGCGATGCGAGCTGGTCGGGAAGGGTCCTCATCGAGGTTAACCACATCCCGCAAGCACGATCTTAGAAGGTTTTCTGGATTCACGAACTGGTTCAGCCATCCTTTTCAGACTGAAAGATTGTTTTGTTACCCGAATGCGACCTTGATAAAAACCGACCATACGGCTGGATTTTGTTTTCGCGCTCGAATAGACGCCCCCGCTGTAATCGCTTACTGGTCGATGGTACAAGTCGTGGTAGCCGCACTCACGTTCCTGTGGGTGAGCACACACGTGTCGCGCGGGGAAACGCACGTCACACACTTCGTGACCGATCGGCCGACTCCGTCCACACCCGGTCGAACCGCCGATAACCTGGACGGGTGACTCTCTCGCCTCGCGCCGACCAGTTCGCCCTCAGCGGCACCTTCAATTTCCGCGATGTGGGCGGGCTGCGCACCGTCGACGGCGGCACCGTCCGCCCCGGCGTGCTCCTGCGCTCGGCACAGCTCAGCGGCCTCGACGATCAGGGTCTCGCCACACTCGGCGAGCTGCGGGTCACCGATGTGCACGATCTGCGCGGCCCGGTCGAGATCGATCACATCGGCCACGACACCCTGCCCGAGGACGTGCGCCTGCACATCACCCCGTTCGACTCGCGGATGGAAGAGGCGCCGCCGCACGAGGCGGCGACCGTCAGCGCGTTCGCGCACATGGTCGAGGTGTACCGGCAGTTCCCGCTGCTGCCCGAGGCGGGCGCGGCCATCACCCGGCTGGCCGCCTCGATCGTCGACGGCGAGGGCGCCGTGCTCGTGCACTGCGCGGCGGGCAAGGACCGCACCGGCTGGGCGGTGGCGACCGTGCTGCGCGCGGTCGGCGTGCACGAGGACGACATCTACACCGACTTCCTGGCCAGCAATGCGGCGGTGGAACCCCTGCGCGTGCTGCTGGAACCGAAGATCGGCGGCGGCGAGGCACTGTCGGTCGACATCCTCGGCGTGCGCGAGGAGTACCTGCGCACCGCCGACGCCACCGTGCGCGAACGCTACGGCGACACCGAGGGCTACCTGACCGAGATCGGCCTCACGGGCGACCTGCGCGCGGCGTTGCGCGCCAAGCTGGCGTGAGTCAGCCGGTCGGCTCGGCGTAGACCAGGCCGTCGGTGTCGATGCGGACGAAATCGCCCGTGTGGAACCAGGTTCCGCTGAACCGGGCGACGGTCGCGTCGGGGTTGTTCCAGTAGCGGCGGCTGACGTTCGGTCCGCGACACAGCAGTTCGCCGCGACCCTGGCGAGCCTGCGGGCCCGACAGCGCCAATTCCGTTCCACCGAAGGCGAACCCGAGCGCCGCCTCGGTGCGGTCGGTGTCGTCGACGAGCAGGCCGATGCCGCTGGTCTCGGTCGCGCCCCACACCGACCACTGCCGCGCGTCGGGGAACAGTGCGCGCAGGGCGGCGGTGAGCGGGGCCGAGGCAGGGGCGGCGGCGCGTTCGGAGCGGTGACAGGCCTTGCTCACGCGCCGCACACCCGCGCCCGAGCGTCGCTCGGCGAAGGCGGGCAGCAGGTCGGCGAAGATACGCGGGGTGGCCGAGACCGTGTCGATCCGCTCGTTGACCAGCACGTCGGCCAGGCTGCGTGCGCCCGGCGCGAGGACGACGGTCCCGCCGACGGCGAAGGTCGGCAGCAACTGGTCGACGCACCCGCTGGCGTGGGCCAGCGGCAGCAGCACCAGATTGCGTACCCCGTCGCCGGGCAGGCCGAGCGCGCCGACCATCGACGACACCGCCGACAAGAGGTTCTCGTTGGTGAGCTCGACCCCGGCGGGCACCGGACCGCGCGCGGCGGCACCGGTATAGCAGAGCAGGGCCGGATCTCCCAGTGCCGCACCGTCATCGATGTAGGCCGTGCTGTCGGGCAGTGGCCCGTCGGGGCCGAGCACGAAGTCGGCTCGGCTGTCGGCGATCACGCGGGCCGTCAGGTCGGCGCCGAGCCCGTCGGGGATCAGGACCGGAACGGCACCGGACAGCAGCGCGCCGAGGAACGCCTGTACCCAGCGCGCGCTCGTCGGCATGTGCACCGCGACCCGGTCGCCGTAGCCGATGCCGTGACGCTGCAGTCCGCCCGCGATGCGGGAAGCGCTGTGCCACAACTCGCGGTAGGTCAGGCGTGGGCCGCCGACCTCGACCACGGCCTCCCGATTCGTGAAGGAGTGCACGCGCAGGTCGAGCAGTTCGGTGAGCGCGGGGTGCAGGTCGCCGTAGCGGAGCACACCGTCGGGGCCGCGCCGCAGCTGTCCGCAGCCCAGCACACCGGAGCCGACCGGGGACGACCGGAACGCCCGGAACTCGGGTCCACTGGTGATCGGCACCCGAGTCTCGGGGCCGGGCCCTCGCTCCGGCGCGCCACCCTCAGAGCGTGCGGTCGTGTCCGGTTCCGGCTGACCCATCAAGACCTCCACGTACTCGCCCGGCTTGCGCCTCGACTATATGACGTGGATCACATTTCTGTCAGCCGCTCGGCGTTCACTCGCCCTTGTAGGTCGCCTTACCTGGGCCGACATCGAGGAAACTGCGGACGGCGCCGCGCAGGTCGGCGGTGTCGAACAGGGCGCCCGACACCTCCGGCGTCACCGAATCCGCGTGTGCCACACCGCCGGAACGCCACGCCTCGATGATCTGCTTGGTCGCGGCGTGCGCGCGGGTCGGTCCGTCGGCGAGGCGGGTGACCAGCGCGCGGGCGGCGGTGTCGACGTCGTCGTGGACGGCGTTGACCACGCCCCAGTCGGCCATGGTCGCGGCGTCGTAGAGGTCGCCGGTCATCACGAACTCACGGGCCCGGCCCGACCCGGCCCGCTCGGCCAGCCGCTGCGGGCCACCCATCGACGGCGTCAGCCCGACCACCGTTTCCACCAGCCCGAACTTCGCCTTCGGCGCGGCGAGGATGATGTCGCAGGCCAGCGACATCTCGAAGGCGGCGGTGAGGGTGAGCCCGTGCGCGGCGAACACCACCGGGCACGGCAGGGCCTCGAGCGGATGGATGATCCGGTCGAACAGCTCGCGCCACAGTTGCGCCCCCTGCTCGGCGCTTCGCCCCTCGAAGACGTGCACGTCGACACCGCCGGAGACCACCTTGCCCTCGGCGCGGATGAGCACGGCGCGCGGCGGCTGCGCGGTGAGCGCGGCGAGATCGGCGATCAGGGCGTCGATCAGTGGCCGGTCGAAGAGGTTGAGCGGCGGATGATCGATGGTGATCGTGGCGATCTCGGCACCGGCTTCGGTGAACTCGCGCGTCAGTCGGGTCGGGTTCGTTTCACTCATCCGGTCAGCGTAGAACCCGGGCACCGGTCGTGGGAGTGGAGAGCGTGCCCACATCGCGGAACCACAGGGGTGTCGGTAGTCGTTGGCATGATGGGCTGTCGGGACCTCAGGTGCCCTACAGTTCGACTCGTCGGTCGAAGAGGAGGACGACGCCGTGTTCAAGAGTGCGATCGAGAAGGCCGTAGTCGATGTTCTCGACACCGGTTCCAAGCTGCAGGCCCCTGCCGTGCGGCGCTATGTCCAGTACCTGCGGGAACGTCATCCCGGCGAGAGCCCGGCCCAGATCGCCGAACGGCTGGAGAAGCAGTACCTGCTCGCGGTGACCGGCAGCGGTGCCGCTGTCGGCGCGACCGCGGCCGTGCCCGGCATCGGCACGGTGGCCGCCCTCGGCGCGGTCGGCGCGGAGACGGCGTTCTTCATGGAGGCCTCGGCGCTGTTCACGCTGGCCCGGGCCGCCGTCCAGGGCATCGAGCCGCATGATCAGGAGGCACGGCGCGCGCTGGTGCTCGCGGTCGTCCTCGGTGACGCGGGCATCGCCATCGTGCAGAAGGGGCTGCGCACCCAGTCGAAGAATTGGGCGAACACGCTGGCGGGCAAGGCGACCGGCATGGGCGCGATCAACAGCAAACTGCTGCAACAGTTCGTCAAGCGCTTCATCACCAAGCGGGCCGCGCTGATGGCGGGCAAGGTGCTGCCCGCGGGTATCGGTGCCGCCATCGGTGGCGCGGGTAACCGGGCGCTCGGCAAGGCCACGATCGAGAACGCGCACAAGGCCTTCGGGCCCGCGCCCGCACTGTGGCCGACGCCGCTGCACAACGTGATCGACGCCGATCCGCTGCCCGCGATCGGTACCGACCCGGCCCGTAAGCAGTGAGGAAAGCCGGGGGCGACGCCGTGCTGGTGCGCGGCGTCGGAAAAGTCTTCGACCAGGTCAGCGCCGTCGACGGCATCGACTTCGCAGTGCCGTCCGGTGCGGTCACCGCGCTGGTCGGGCCCACCGGGGCGGGCAAGACCACCCTGCTGCGGATGGTGCTCGGGCTGCAGCGGCCGAGCACCGGCCGGGTGGAGGTGACGGTGGGGCACGGGCCGGCCGCGGTCGGCGCGGTGCTGCATCCGCGCGGTCTGCATCCGGCGCGCACGGTGCGCGATCAGCTGTCGTGCTACGCCCCGGTCGCGGGCGTCGGTGGGCGGCGGGTCGAGGCGGTGCTCGAGACGACGGGTCTCGGCGCTCTCGCCGATACCGTTGTAGCCCAGCTGAATCCGGGTCAGCAGACCCGCCTCGCGTTGGCCACGGCCCTGCTCGCCGATCCCCCGCTGCTCGTCCTGGACGACCCGTTCACCGACGCCGACGGCATGGAACGCGGCTGGTTGCAGGAGGTGCTGCGCGGTCATGTCGGGCGGGGCGGCACGGTGCTGGTGAGCGCCGGTAGCCTGGCCGACGTGGTGTCGGCGGCCGACCACCTGGTGGTGCTGAGCGAGGGCGCCGTCGTCTGGCAGGGCACTCCCGCCAAGCTGCGGCGCGGCCATCCCGACCGGCTCGTCGTCGCCTCCTCCCCGTCGATCGCCCTGGCCACAGCCCTGGCGACCCGCGGCTTCACCGATGCGGTGATGCGCCCGGACGGGCGCCTGGCCGTCGCCGAGGCCGACGAGGCGACAATCCGTTCGATCGCCGAGGCGGCCTCGGTGCGGATCGGCAGCATCGTCGCCGACCCCATCCACCCCGACCGGGTCCTGGCCTCCCTGACCAAACCCCGCAGGCATCAGCACCGCCTGCCCACGCCGTCGAACACCACCTTCGCGCCGGCGCCGCCGTCGTTCGGGGTGTCCCGATGACGCCGTCGGCCGCAGGTCGACCGGTTCGCCCCGCGGGCCGAAGCCGTCGCCCGTTGTCGCCGGCTCGGCCTGCCGCCTGCGGCTCCGGCCTGCGCGGGAATGTCCGGGCCTCCGGACTCCGACCGGGGCGGGCGCGCGAATCCATTTCGGCCATGACTTCGGAGGGGATCACCCGATGACCACTGTGCTGCCCGAGGATCTGCTCCCCGGTCTCGACGCCGAAACGCGCAAGGTGTTCACGCTGCGGCCCACCCGATTGCTGCTCGCGGGCCCGATCGCGGTGGCACTGGTCGCGACGCTGATCACCGCGCTGATGTCGGGCCGCTACGACCCGACCGGGCAACCGGTGACGGGGGCGGCGACCATCGGCCTGTACCTGGCGCTCGTCGCGGTGTTCGTGGCCGCGGCACTGCTCGGCATCGGTGTGACCGGTGGCGAATACAAGCGCAAGACCATGGCCCTCACCGCCCTGTTCGCCCCGGATCGCGACCGGCTGGTTATCGCGAAATACGCCGCGGTGGCCGGTATCGCGCTGGTGGTCGCCGTCTTCGCCGAGGTGGTCGCGATGCTCGTGCTCGCCGCCGCGGGCCGTGGCAAGTTCGAGTTCGGCTGGCCGTTACTGGAAGTGCTCGGCGCCGGATTGCTCGTCGCGATGTGCTGGGCGGTGCTCGGCGCGGGCATCGGGCTGTTGCTGCGCACCACCGGTGCGGCGGTGTGGCTGGTGCTCGGCTGGGCATTCGTGCTCGAGCCGCTGATCTGGTTGGTGGCCAAGGGTTTCGGCGCCGGTGGTCTCACCGCCGTGCTGCCGGTGTCCTCGACCGTGGCCGGGGTGAGCGCCGGTTCCTTCGACGAGGCCGAGGTGTTCGCGCCGACCCCGGCCGCGCTCGTCGTCCTGCTCCTGTGGACCATCGCCGTGGGCGCCGCCGGGTGGTGGGACCTGCGCAACCGCGACCTGTAGTGTCCGAGCCCGCTGCGATGACACGGCCCGCTGTGATGACGCGGCGCGCTGACCGGCCCGGCTGGATCCGCAGGCTGTGGCGGCTGTGCCTGCGGCATCCGCGCCTGCTCGCCGTCATCGCGGCGGCGGTGCTGGCGGGCGCGGCCGTCTCGATCGCGGCGCCGCTGGCCACCAAGCGGGCCGTGGACGCCGCCGAAGCGGGCGACACCTCGGTCATCGGCAGTGCCGCCGCCCTGCTCGCGGTACTCGCGGTCTGCCGGTTCGCGGTGACCTTCGCCCGCCGGCTGTGGGCTGGTCAACTGTCGCTGGAAGTGCAACACAGCCTGCGGGTTTCGTTGCTCGCGGCGTTGCAGCGCCTCGACGGCGCGGGACAAGATGCCCTCCGCACCGGCCAGGTGGTGTCGCGTTCCATCACCGACCTGCAACTGGTGCAGGGCTTGCTGGCGATGGTGCCGTGGTCGGGCCTCGCGGTACTGCAGTTCGTCGCCTCGGCGGTGGTGATGGTGTGGCTGAGCCCGCCGCTGGCGCTCGCCGCGCTGCTCGTCGCGCCGGTGATGGCGGTGGTGGTGCTGCGGATGCGGCCCCGGCTCTACGCGGCTACCTGGTCGGCGCAGCAGCGGGCCGCCGAGCTGGCCGAACACGTCGAGCAGACGGTCACCGGCGTGCGCGTGGTGAAGGGCTTCGGGCAGGAGGCCAGGATGGTCGACCAGCTCGAGGACCACGGCCGCGCCCTCTACGCCGAACGCCTGCGCGCCGCGCGGATCAACGCCCGCTTCGCACCGGTCGTGTCGGCGCTGCCACAGGCCGGGCTGGTCGCCGTCATCATCGTCGGCGGGTTGCTCGCCTCGCGCGGCGCGATCGGCATCGGCACCTTCCTCGCCTTCACCGCCTACCTGGCCACGATGACATCCTCGGCGCGCACGATCACCTCGGTGGTCATCATGAGCCAGCTCACCAAGTCCGCCGCCGACCGGGTGTTCCAGGTGATCGACGCGGCGCCGGTGCTCGTCGACCCCGACAAGCCCGCCGACCTGCCCGCCGGCCCGCTCGGCATCGAATTCGAGGGTGTCGGTTTCGGTTTCACCCCGGACGAGCCGGTGCTCTCGGAACTCGACCTCACCATCCGGCCCGGTGAAACGGTCGCGATCATCGGCCCGGCCGGGTCGGGCAAGTCGACGCTGTCGCTGCTGCTGCCTCGCTTCTACGCGCCCGACGCGGGCACCATCAGCCTCGTCGGCACCGACGGCACCCGGGTGAACCTGGCCGACCTACGCGCCGAGGATCTGCGCGGCGCGCTCGGCGTGGTGTTCGACGACCCGTTCCTGTTCTCCGACACCATCGCGGCCAATATCGCCCTCGGCCGCCCGGAGGCCACCGACGCCGAGATCCGGGCGGCGGCCACCGCGGCCGTCGCCGACGAGTTCATCGCCGATTTGCCCGACGGGTACGACACCGTCATCGGCGAACGCGGGCTCACCCTCTCGGGCGGGCAACGGCAACGGATCGCGCTGGCCCGCGCACTGCTCACCCGGCCGCGCGTACTCGTCCTCGACGACGCCACCTCCGCCGTCGATGCCGTGACCGAGGCGGAGATCTTCCGGCGGCTGCCCGACCCGGGCGGGCGCACCACGCTGATCCTGGCCCACCGCGAGTCGACCCTGGCCCAGGCCGATCGGGTCATCCGGCTGCCCGCACCCACCGGCTCGGTCGTGCCGACCGTGCGCGTCGACAAGCGGCCCGTCGTCGGTGATCGGCCGCGTTCGATGGCGGCCGCCGACCTCAGCGAAACCCCGGAACTGCGCGCGGCCGTCGACGCGCTACCACCGGCCATCGAACAACCCGACCTGCCCGGCGACCTGCGCGCCCCCCAACCCGACTTCGGTCTGCGCGTCCTGCTTCGACCGGTCCGCAAGCTGGTCGGGCTGGTCGTACTGCTGCTGATCGCCGACGCCATGATCGGCATCGCCTTCCCGCCGCTGGTCCGCTACGCCATCGACACCGGCGTCACCGGCGGGCAGAACTCGGCGCTCGCGCTGTCGGCGGTGATCGGGATCGGGCTGGTGCTGGCGAGCCTGATCGTCGGCGCTGCCGTCACGGTGCTCACGGCACGCACCGGCGAACGGGTGCTGTTCGGCCTGCGGGTGCGCAGCTACGCCCAGTTACAGCGGCTCGGCCTCGACTTCTACGAGCGCGAACTGTCCGGCCGGATCATGACGCGGATGACCACCGATGTCGACGCCCTGTCGACCTTCCTGCAGACCGGTGTAGCCACCGGCCTGGTCGCGGTCATCACCCTGGTCGGCGTGGCTGTCGGCCTGGTCGTCATCGATGCGGGGCTTGCTCTGGTCGTGCTCGCCACCGTGCCGCCGATGCTCATCGCGACCCTGCTGTTCCGGCGCGTCTCGACCGCGGCCTACACCGTCTCGCGCGAGCGGGTCTCCGCCGTGAACGCCGACTTCCAGGAGAACATCGCGGGCCTGCGCGCCGTGCAGGCCGCCCGCAACGAACCGGTGGCCGCGCGCCGCTTCGCCGAGTACTCCCATCGCTACCGCGAGGCACGCATCCGCGCCCAGCGCGCGATCGCCTGCTACTTCTCCTTCGGCCTGGCCTGGGCCGACCTCGCCCTGGCCGTCGTCGTCTATCTCGGCGCCAACGCGGTGGCCGACGGACGCACGACCACCGGCACGCTCGTCGCCTTCGTCCTCTACCTCGGCCTGCTGTTCAGCCCGATCCAGGAACTGTCGCAGGTGTTCGACGGCTACCAGCAGGCCCGGGTCGGGCTGCGCCGCATCGGTGATCTGTTGCGCACCCAGTCATCGATCGCGGCCGACCCACCCGATGCGGTGCACATCGAGCGGTTGCGCGGTGAGGTCGTCTTCGACGATGTCCACTTCCGCTATCCGGGAGCGAACTTCCCGGCGCTGGACGGCGTGTCCTTCACCCTCCCGGCCGGGCGCACCCTTGCGCTCGTCGGCCCGACCGGCGCGGGCAAATCGACGATCGTGAAACTGCTCGCCCGGCTCTACGATCTGCCCGGCGAGCCGTCGGCAGGCGAGATTCGGGTCGACGGCGTCGATTTACGTAAATTTGTGCTCACCGAGTACCGCTCGCGGCTGGGAATTGTGCCCCAGGAATCTCACTTGTTCAGCGGTGATGTCGCCAGCAACATTGCATTCGGACAACCTTTCGCCACATCGGTGGACATCGCACAGGCGGCGAGCAACGTCGGTGCGGCCGAAATGATCGCCGGATTACCCCGAAAAATGAACCAACCGGTCGGTGAAAGAGGGCGTGGGTTATCCGCCGGACAACGTCAGCTCGTCGCCCTCGCCCGCGCCGACCTCGTCGACCCCGACCTGCTGCTTCTCGACGAGGCGACCTCGACCCTCGACCCGGAGACCGAGGCATCGGTGCTGGTAGCGAGCCGTTCGCTGGCCCGGGGCCGCACGACCGTCGTGGTCGCCCACCGGCTGGCCACCGCGGCCCGCGCCGACCTCGTCGGCGTGGTCGAGCAAGGACGTATCGTCGAATTCGGTAGCCACCGGGAACTGCTCGCCCGAGGCGGGAGTTACGCGCGACTCTGGTCGGCGGGACTGCACGCGGAGCGAATAGTCTCGGGCCACTAGCTACGCCGACATGCCACGGGGCATATGCTCGGTGAGGGCGCATCGGCAGCCATCCGCTGATACCCCTGCCGGGCACGTCACAAACGTCGCAGCGCGAAGAACGAAATGAGGCGAACACCAGCTGTGAGCAGCTCAACTTCCCAGTTCGGACAGAACCAGTGGCTAGTCGACGAGATGTATCAGAAGTTCAAACAGGACCCGTCCTCGGTCGACGCGAGTTGGCACGAGTTCCTCGCCGACTACACCCCCGAGGCCACCGACTCCGCTAACGAGCAGGCTCCCGCCGCCACCGCGCAAGCGGCGCCGCAGCAGGCTCCGAAGGCCGCACCGCAGGACCCCAAGACCGCCGTCGCGACGGCGCCCAAGCCGGCACCCGCGCCGGCTCCGGCACCCGCCCCGGCTCCGAAGCGGGAGGACGTGCGCGCACCGCAGACCACGCCTGCCCCGGTGTCGAACGCCCCGGCCACCGCGCCCGCCAAGACGAGCACGGGCACCGACGAGTCCAAGGTGCTGCGCGGTCCCGCCGCGGCCATCGCCAAGAACATGTCGGCCTCGCTGACCATCCCCACCGCCACGTCGGTGCGCGCGATCCCGGCCAAGCTGATGATCGACAACCGCCTCGTGATCAACAACCACCTGGCGCGCACCCGCGGCGGCAAGATCTCCTTCACCCACCTGCTCGGTTACGCGATCGTGCAGGCCGTGAAGTCGTTCCCGAACCTGAACCGGCACTTCGCCGAGATCGACGGCAAGCCGAACGCGGTCACCCCCGCCCACACCAACCTCGGCCTGGCCATCGACCTCGTGGGCAAGGACGGCAACCGCACGCTGGTCGTCGCCGCCATCAAGGGCACCGAGGAGATGAGCTTCGGCCAGTTCCACGCCGCCTACGAGGACATCGTCCGCCGCGCCCGTGAAGGGAAGCTCGGCGCCGAGGACTTCTCCGGTGTCACCATCTCGCTGACCAACCCCGGCACCATCGGCACCGTCCACTCGGTACCGCGCCTCATGCCGGGCCAGGGCGCGATCATCGGTGCCGGCGCCATGGAGTACCCCGCCGAGTTCCAGGGCATGAGCGACGAGCGCCTGGCCGAGATCGGCGTCGGCAAGCTGATGACGCTGACCTCCACCTACGATCACCGCATCATCCAGGGCGCCGAGTCCGGCGACTTCCTGCGCACCATCCACAACCTGCTGATCTCCGACGAGTTCTACGACGAGATCTTCCACGGCCTCGGCGTGCCGTACGAGCCGATCCGGTGGCGCAAGGACATCAGCGAGCGCGGCGTCGACAAGAGCGCTCGCGTACTCGAGCTGATCGCGGCCTACCGCAACCGCGGTCACCTGATGGCCGACACCGACCCGCTGCGCCTGGTCAAGGACAAGTTCCGCAGCCACCCCGACCTCGACGTCACCTCGCACGGCCTCACCCTGTGGGACCTGGACCGCACCTTCGACGTGGGCGGTTTCCACGGCCAGGAGCGGATGAAGCTGCGCGACGTGCTGTCGATCCTGCGCGACGCGTACTGCCGCCACGTCGGTGTGGAGTACACCCACATCCTCGAGACCGACCAGCTCAAGTGGATCCAGGACCGGGTCGAGCAGAAGCACGTCAAGCCGACGGTCGCCCAGCAGAAGTACATCCTGAACCGGCTCAACGCCGCCGAGGCGTTCGAGACCTTCCTGCAGACCAAGTACGTCGGTCAGAAGCGGTTCTCGCTCGAGGGCGCCGAAGCCGTGATCCCGATGATGGACGCCACCATCGACCAGTGCGCCGAGCACGGGCTCGACGAGGTCGTCATCGGTATGCCGCACCGCGGTCGCCTCAACGTGCTGGCCAACATCGTCGGCAAGCCGTACTCGAAGATCTTCACCGAGTTCGAGGGCAACATGAACCCGGCCGCCACCCACGGCTCGGGCGACGTGAAGTACCACCTCGGTGCGCACGGCCAGTACCTGCAGATGTTCGGCGAGAACGAGATCGAGGTGTCGCTCACCGCGAACCCCTCGCACCTGGAGGCGGTCGACCCCGTGCTCGAGGGCCTCGTGCGCGCCAAGCAGGACCTGCTGAACAAGGGCGACGGCCCCGAAGGCTTCTCGGTGATGCCGCTGATGCTGCACGGTGACGCCGCGTTCGCCGGTCAGGGCGTGGTCGCCGAGACGCTGAACCTGTCGGGTCTGCGCGGTTACCGCGTGGGCGGCACCATCCACATCGTGGTGAACAACCAGATCGGCTTCACCACCGCGCCGGAGAACAGCCGCTCCACCGAATACTCCACCGACATCGCGAAGTTCATCGGCGCGCCGATCTTCCACGTCAACGGTGACGACCCCGAGGCCTGCGACTGGGTCGCGCGCCTGGCGGTCGATTTCCGGCAGAAGTTCCGCAAGGACGTCGTCATCGACCTCGTCTGCTACCGCCGCCGCGGGCACAACGAGGGCGACGACCCCTCGATGACCCAGCCGGAGATGTACGACGTCATCGACACCAAGCGTTCGGTCCGCAAGGCCTACACCGAATCGCTGATCGGCCGTGGCGACATCTCCATGAAGGAGGCCGAGGACGCGCTGCGCGACTACCAGGGTCAGCTCGAGCGCGTGTTCAACGAGGTCCGCGAGCTGGAGAAATACGTTCCGGAGCCGTCGGAGTCCGTCGAGGACGACCAGAAGGTGCCCGCGACCGTGCAGACCGCGGTCGACAAGTCGGTGCTGCAGCGCATCGGCGACGCGTTCCTCAACACTCCCGACGGTTTCAACGTGCATCCGCGCGTGAAGCCGGTGCTGGAGAAGCGGCGTGAGATGGCCTACGAGGGCAAGGTCGACTGGGCCTTCGCCGAGTTGCTCGCGTTCGGTTCGCTGATCGACCAGGGTCACGATGTGCGCCTGACCGGTCAGGACTCGCGTCGTGGCACGTTCACCCAGCGCCACTCGGTCATCATCGACCGGATCAACGCGCAGGAGTACACCCCGCTGCACAACATCGGTTCGGAGAACCCGGGCTGGTTCGCGGTGCACGACTCGGCGCTGAGCGAATTCGCCGCTGTCGGTTTCGAATACGGCTACTCGCTGGGCAACCCCAACGCACTGGTGTTGTGGGAGGCGCAGTTCGGTGACTTCGTCAACGGCGCGCAGTCGATCATCGACGAGTTCATCTCCTCCGGTGAGGCCAAGTGGGGTCAGCTCTCCGATGTGGTGCTGCTGCTGCCGCACGGCCACGAGGGTCAGGGTCCCGACCACACCTCGGGCCGTATCGAGCGGTTCCTGCAGCTGTGCGCCGAGGGTTCGATGACCGTCGCGGTGCCGTCCACCCCGGCGAACTACTTCCACCTGCTGCGCCGCCACGCCCTCGACGGCATCCGCCGTCCGCTGATCGTCTTCACCCCGAAGTCGATGCTGCGCAACAAGGCCGTGGTGTCCGACATCAAGGACTTCACCGAGTCGAAGTTCCGTTCGGTGTTCGACGAGCCAACCTACGAATCGGGCGTCGGCGACACCGGCAAGGTCAAGCGCATCCTGCTGACCTCGGGCAAGCTCTACTACGAGCTCGCCGCGGAGAAGGCCAAGCACAAGCGCGAAGACGTGGCCATCGTCCGGATCGAGCAGCTCTACCCGATCCCGACGTACCGCCTCAACGAGGCCCTGGCCAAGTACCCCAACGCGACCGACATCGCCTGGGTCCAGGAGGAACCGGCCAACCAGGGCGCCTGGCCCTTCTTCGGCCTCAACCTCCCCGAGGTCCTCCCCGACCGCCTGGGCAAACTGCGCCGCATCTCGCGGCGCGCCATGTCGGCCCCGTCCTCGGGTTCCTCCAAGGTCCACGCCGTGGAGCAGGCCGAGATCATCGCCGAGGCCTTCGAGCCGACCGCGTAAGTCCTTCTCGCACAACGGCAAACGCCGGGTGGATCATCACGATCCGCCCGGCGTTCGCCGTTGTCAGGCCTGCAGGTTCCGCATCACCACACGGACGTGGTGTTCGGCCAACCGTCGCAGTTCGGCGCGGCTGATTCGATCGCCGTTGATCGTCAGTGTGGTGTCCACGCGCAGGTTCTCGTCGAGTACGCCGATCCGCACTTCTGTCACCGCGCGCCCGTTCTCGTGGGCACTCTCCCGGACGAAGGCGTCCTCGCCGAGCCCGGCCAGGTATTCGAAGCTCGTATTCGGATCCGAGACACGCCCGCCGACAAGATGTTTGAACCTGTCGTGCTCTCCTCGCCGGTCGCCTCCCGCCCGCGCGACATAGAAGCCCAGCGACACAGTGAGGTCACCGAAAGTGCCGGAGCAGTAGCCGGTCGACCCGAGGGGCTCGTGATCTTCCTGCTGCCACCCGGCGCTGCCGCGACGCGTGAGTTCGGCCAGATCCATCAGCTCGCAGTGATTGCCTTGCTCGAGCTCGCGGTACTTGCGCGAGGTCGGGGTGTCGATCGGTGTGCCCGGCGTCCACCGCGCGTTCGCCGCCGCTTCGTCCTCGCGCCCCAGCCACATCGCGGCGGCGATCACGGTGACCACCACGAGCGAGCAGGCCGACACTGCCGCAGCCGTCCATGACAGCGAGAACCGTCGTGGTGTCATCCGAGGCGCTCCCAGAGTATTCGGCCCTGATGCTCACAGGCCGTCACCATCTCCGAATCGTCCACCTTCGACTCCGCGGGCGTGCTCAACGTCACGGCGACGACCACGTTGTCGTCGAAGAGGCCGAGCTCGCAGGTCGGGCCGTACATGTACGGCAGTCGGCGCACGTAGAGGTAGGAGTCGTCAGCGAGCTCGAGCCGGTGGTCCACCCGGATCGTGCTGGCCCCGCCCAGACGAACCAACTCCGAGTCGTGGCGGAAGAAGGCCTCGGCGCCGTGTCCATCGTTCACGACCTTGGCAAGCACAGTGGCTGCCAAACCCCGGTAGGAGACCGAGCAGTGGTGGGACGAATATGGCTCGGAGTCAACGGATTCGGAATGGATGGGCGAATCGGGCGGCGCCCCACCGAGCTGTTCGAGCGCGGACAGATCGAGCAGGCCACAGGCGTTCGCGACACTCTGTGTGGTGTAGACCCGGGTCGGCTCGCCACGGATCAGGTCGGTAGTCGTCATCACGACGAGCAACGCGACCGTGGCGGTCGTCAGCACGGCGGTGAGCGCCGAGGGCAGGAGCGTTCGCGCGATCCGGGTCCGCCGTCGACCTGGCGAGGCGCCAGGAGCACCGGCAGCGACCGGATCGGTCGGCAACCGGCCCGGGAACGGCGCGCGGGCCCGCGGACCGCTGTCGAACGCTCTGATCGCCGCCGCGGCGAGGTCGGCGCAGCGGGCGAATCGGTCCTCCGGCCGTTTCGCCATCGCCGTCGCGATGACCGCGTCGATCGCACGCGGCAGCTCGGGTCGTAACTCGGTGGGCCGGGGCGGTGCCGCGCCCAGATGCGCGGCGATCACCGCCGCCTGATCGCCACGCGGAAACGGCGTCCGACCGGTGAGCAACTGGAACAGCGTGCAGCCGAGGGAGTAGATGTCGGCGCGATGGTCCACCGTGTGGCCGGCGAACCGTTCGGGTGCCGCGTAGGCGAAGGTGGCGGCCATCGCCGACAGCGTGACGGTGTCATCGAGACTGCGGGCGATCCCGAAGTCGGTGAGCAGCGCGGTTTCCTGTCCTGCGTGGTCGCGTTCGATCAGTAGGTTGGCCGGTTTCACGTCGCGGTGCAGCACCCCGTGCGCGTGCGCGAAATCCAGTCCGGCGGCGGCACCATGGATCAGCCGCAGAGCACGGTCCGGGGCGATCCCGGCGGGATCGGTCTGGAGCAATCCGATCGCGTCACCACCGTCGACGTATTTCATCGACAGCCACAACACCGGATCCGTGGGACCGCTGCGGTCGTATACCGGCACGATATTGGGGTGTTCGAGTCGAGCGGCCAGCGTCGCCTCTCGTTCGAAGGCGTTGCGCGCCTTGGCGTCGGTGGATATCCCGTCACCGAGCACCTTCAGTGCGACCCGCCGCCGCAGGCGAGGGTGCTCCGCGAGGTACACCGACCCCATGCCACCCGCGCCGAGCAGTCGTTCGATCACATATCCGGCGAACACCGTCCCGGGCTCCACCGCCACCCCGACCCCACCTCCGCTTCACCCGCCGCACCCTGAGCGGAACTGAGGGCCCACCCGATCACGGATGAATCTAAGGGCAGTCGGGCGGTCGGGCAACCGTCTCACTGCGGCGGAACACGCCCCAGCAGGGGCGGATCCGGTCGGCTCCGCCCCTGCTGCTGTCCGTTCTATCCGTTGAGGGTGATCCAGGCCCGGCCCGAAAGCTGTTCCAGGTCATAGTGCTGTGGGTAGGTGTCGGAGGTGGCGACGATCTTCGCCTCGACCCGGCCGGGGCCGGGGCCCATGCCGAAACCGGTGATCACCCCGTCGGGCGCCTGTTCGATGACGCCGTTGGCGTCGACCCGGTGGGACTGACTGTTCTCACGACCGGTGTCGAGGTTCTTCCACCGCACCGAGATCCGGTACGGCTGGCAGTGCTGTCCGTCCTGAATGATTTTCACGCGAACACCGAGGTGCCCGGCCTGTGGCTGGGGCACGGTTTCCGCGTTGACGATGGCCGAGCATCCTCCCGGCACCCGGACGAGTGTCGGTACGAATCGGACGACCTGATCCGACGGCAATGCCGCCGCCGGACCACTGAACCCGACGAGCGCGGTAACGGCCGCTGCGGCGGCCACCCCGACCTGAACCGAAACCCGTTGACCTTGCTTGCTTTTCAGACTCATGCTCCGAAATTCGCGACTCGCGCGGAGATCGTTAACCACCGTAATGGTCTCGATGTGACAACAGCGCCGGAGACCTGGGTCACAGAGTTCTCTCAGGCATGCGGCACTGCGCACTCACTGTTGCGCAGTAGTGTCCGCAGCGAACTACCGGATTGGAGACAACAGGTGAGCGGACGCAACGGATTTCTGCTGCTCGGCGGGATCTCGTCGGTCGGGGCGGGGGCGGTGCACTTCCTGGCCGCCGGAATGCACACCGAACACGCCACACTGGCGCGGCTGATGGTCGTGCTCGCCGCGACGCAATGCGCCGTCGGACTGACGGTGCTGCTGAGTGATCGCAAGATCGTCGTGTCCGCGCTGGCCGCCGTGAACGCGTTCGCGGTTGCGGTGTGGGCGTTCACCCGTTTCGCCGATATCCCGTGGGTCACCGGGCTGACAGCGGAGGCACCGGCCGTCGCCGATACCGTGTGCGCGGCGCTGGGTGCGCTCGCTGTCCTCGGTGCGGCCGTCGCACTGGTGCGGCCCGGCGCGACCCTGCCGCCCATGCGGTCCGGGTTCGCGGCCGCGGCCGTCGGTGTGCTGGCGCTGGCGGCCATGCTCAACGGTGTCGGGCATGTGCACAGCCACGGCGACAGCGACGATCACGCGCACGCGGCGGGCGAGGACCACGGTGACTCCTGGCCTCGGGCGTTCGATCCGGGCAAGCCGATCGATATCTCCGGCGTCCCGGGCGTCACCGCCGAACAGGAGCAGCGCGCGACGGCCCTGATCCAGAACACCCTCGCGAAACTGCCCGCCTTCGCCGACGTCACCACCATCGGCGCACTCGGCTTCCGCTCGATCGGCGATGCCGCCACCGGCTACGAGCACTGGATCAACACCGGCTACATCCGCGACGACAGCTTCCTCGACCCGACGCGACCGGAATCGCTGGTCTACCGGGTCGACGGCCAGAACCGCACCCTGGTGTCGGCCATGTACATGGCCAAGGGCAAGAAGATCGACGACCCTGCCCTCACCGATTACGCGGGCCCGCTGATGCAGTGGCACGTGCACGACAACCTGTGCTGGAAGGCAGGCGACAACGGCCCCCAGGTCGCCGGCGTGACCGACGAGCAGGGCAACTGCCCGCCGAACTCGATCAACCCCGGCGCGGGCAACCCGATGGTGCACGTATGGATCGCCCCGCACGAATGCGGCCCGTTCGCGGCGCTGGAAGGTCACGGCGCCGGGCAGGCGGCCACGGACGGTCGACGCACCGACACCTGCGGCGGCCACGACCACGGCGGCGGCCACAAGTAGGACCGCTTTCCCCAGGCCGGAGGTCCGCAGGTCCGATTCCCGGCAAGCGCGCCTCGACTGCCGATGGTCAGCGGGCTTGCAATCCGCGGCGCAGCGCGTCGATGGTGGTCTCCGGAGAAGTGTTGAAGCAGAACCGAATTCCCGGCGCGATCTCGGTCGCCACATTGATCAGGCGTTCGAACAGCACGGTGTGCTCG
Source organism: Nocardia rosealba (assembly GCF_020216065.1). Lineage (GTDB taxonomy): Bacteria > Actinomycetota > Actinomycetes > Mycobacteriales > Mycobacteriaceae > Nocardia > Nocardia rosealba. The sequence continues at coordinate 864,094 of NZ_JAIWNA010000001.1, read as the reverse complement.
GGTGCCATCCGCACCCCGGCGCCGATCATCGCGACCCCGAACGGCCTGCCCGTCGCGCAGTCCCGCAGCGTCGCCTCGGCGGCGTCGGGGTCTGCCGGGACCTGGCAGGTGACGATGTCGAAACCCGCTTCGCGCAAGGCGTTCTCGCCTGCCGCGATACGGGCGGTGAGGGTCGCTTCGTCGAGCTGCGGGTACCGGCTGTAGTCGACGGCGCTGGGGTGCAGGCCGATCGAGAGCACGGTGTCGGATTTCTGGTCGGCCACTGCGTCCTCCGTTGTCATCAGATAGGCGGCTACTACCAGCACCGCCGCAGCGAGCACGGCGCCGAACTTCACCACGGTGCGGTGCCGGTGCGGTCCACGAATGCGCCGGTGGGTCCGTCGGGGCCGATCGTCGCCATGGCCACGATCGCATCGGTGCCCTCGGTGACAGTCTGGAAACCACTGTGCCCGTTGAGGTCGGTCGCCGTATAGCCGGGATCTACGGCGTTGACCTTCATCGTGTCGAGTTCGCTCGCGTACATGACGGTGAGCATGTTCAGCGCGGCCTTGGTGCTCGGGTAGCCGAGGGCCGGTGGCAGCAGGCCTGCCCACTTCGGGTCGGTGATGGTGGCGATCGAGCCGATGCCGCTGGAAACCATCACGATGCGTGGATGCCCGGACAGGCGCAGCAGCGGCAGGAACGCGTTGGTCACCCGAATGGGGCCGAAGACATTGGTCTCGAACACCTCGCGCAGGTCGTCGGGCCTGGTCTCGCTCGGTGCGGTGCGTGGGCCCCCGATGGCCGCGTTGTTGATCAGCACATCGAGGCGGCCCGCTTCGGATTTCACGGCGTCCACCGCGGCCATGACGGAGTCGTCGGAGGTCACGTCCAGCGCGACGAACCTGACGTCGACACCGGTCGCGGCGAGTTCGGCGGCGGCCGCCGTACCGCGCCCGGTGTCGCGGGCGGCGAGGAACACCTGCCGACCCGAGCCCGCCAGCCGGCGAACCGTTTCGCGACCGAGTCCCTTGTTTGCCCCGGTCACCAGGGCGATTGTCTGTGTCATGCATCCAGATTCACGCCACGGCGAGCCACGCTCCAGTGCCGGAGAGGCATAGGACGCGCGGTACCACGCCCTAACGAGCGAGAACTGGCGAAGCGACCCGCGCACCGGCGACGCGGATGCCGCGCAGCAGCAGGATCGCCGCGATCACCACCACCGGAGCGGGCGTCGGCTCCACGACGACGGCGCACACCACACACGCCGGGCTTCGAGGTCCCCAGCCGAGCACCGCCCACGCGAGGAATTCGGGTGGGATTCGCGGTACCACCCCGCCACCACCGGCCTGCGGCACCATGGAAAACGTGGACAGAGCGGAATTGGCGACGGTACTGCGCGGTGCGCGCTCCCGGCTCTCGCCCGTCGATGTCGGCCTGCCCGCCGGAGCCTGCCGACAGGTGCGCGGGCTGCGGCGCGAGGAGGTGGCGAGCCTGGCCGGCGTGAGTGTCGATTACATCGTTCGCCTCGAACAAGGGCGTGGACCCAAGCCGTCCGATCAGGTACTCGGAGCACTCACCAGGGCGCTGCGGCTCACCGATGTCGACCGGGATCTGGTCTACCGGCTCGCCGGCTCCGAACCACCGCAGGCGGGGCGGATTCCGATGGTCATCCGGCCGAGCGTCCAGCGGCTGCTGGATCGGCTCACCGACCTTCCGGTGCTCGTCCTGTCCGCGAAATCCGACATCCTCGCCTGGAATTCACTGTCGGCCGCGCTGCTGGGCGACTTCTCCGCCATCCCGCCCGAGCAGCGGAACATCATGTGGCAGCGCTTCCTCGGCACCGGTATGAGCCGCGTCGTCATGACACCGGAGGAGGCCGACAGCAACGCCGCCGCCTGCGTCGGCTGCCTGCGTGCCGTCAAGGCCACCTACCCCGACGACCCCGACCTCACCCGCCTGCTCACCGAACTACGCACGCGCAGCGAGGAATTCGAGTCCCACTGGCAAGCAGGTCGTTCCAGCACCATGCACAGCCTCACCAAAACCATCGCCCACCCCGACCTGGGCACCCTCACCCTCGACTGCGACGCCATGCACGTGCCCCACACCGACCAAACCATCGTCATCTACTCCGCACCGCCCAACACCCCCACCGCCACAGCCCTCGACCTCCTCCGCGTGACCGGCCTCGAAACCTTCGGCCCGAGATAGGCGAAAGTCGTTGCGCCGCAGTCGATTCGACAGGAACGGGATCTACCGAGCCGAATATGAGGTGCTCCGGCGACGAGACCCGGGATAGGGTGCGTGCTGGTGCGCGCTCCGACGAGGGAGCAACGATGAGCACGCCGAGGACAACGACGCTGTGGCGACCGACAGGGCCTGCGGAGTTGACGCTGGTCGCCGAATCCGGTTGGCGGAGCTGGCCTCCCAGGCTGCCGGATCAGCCGATCTTCTATCCGGTGCTCAACGAGGCGTACGCGGTACTCATCGCGCGGGACTGGAATGTTCCGGCCTCCGGCGCGGGGTACGTGACGCGATTCGAGGTCCGCACGGACTTCCTCGACAACTACCAGGTTCAGCAGGCCGGTGGACGAGAGATCCTCGAATACTGGATCCCGGCAAAGGATCTCACCGAGTTCAACCGCAATATCGTCGGGGCGATCGAGGTGGTGCGGCGATTTCCCGAGGATGCGCCGATACCGGGGTGATCAGGGTTCGGAGTGCTGCTTCGGGATCGCGGCCTTGATGGCGCCGATGGCGGTTTGTGGGTCGTCGGCCCAGAAGGCGATGGTCGACGAGGTCAGGTCGCCCTGCGGTGTGGAGAAGGTGTGGGGCGCGGCCAGTTCCAGGCGGATGTTGGTGGAACTGCCGACCGGGAGGGCGATGGTTCCATTTGCTGTGCGGTGCAACGACTTCGATTCGTCGTAGCCGCGCATGTCGGGGCGCACAGCGCGCAGGGCGGAGAGGGGGATCGCGAGTTCTGTGCGGCGCAGGTAGCGAACGCGTAGGTGGGCGGGGGTGAGGACGTGCGGGTACACGTGATGAGCGGCGAGCAGGCCGAGCATCCACAGCAGTCCCCAGATGCCGAGTGCCAGTGCGGCCAGGCGGACCGGCGCCCACGGAATGATCAGGTGCACAGCGGGAATCTCCACCGCACTGACCACGACGAACGCCCAAAGGATGGCCGAGATGGCATCGCGGGCAGAATCGGCGAGCGCATCACCGCCGCGGGCCCCGACCCCGGCCTGCACCAGATCCTCACCGCCCTCCTCCCCACCGACGCCGAATCCACCGCCGACACCCGCACCCTGATCGGCTACCTGGCCTTCGCCTCGGTCCGCCCCCACATCGCCGAAACCCTGGCAACCAACGGCCGAGGCTTCCGCGACCACATCGCGACACTGCTCCCCTACCACCCCGAGCCGACGAAGGCAGCCAGCGCTTTGCTGGCTCTCCTCGACGGCCTGGCCCTACACGTCACCGTCGGCCAGATCTCCGCCGACGACGCACGCGCACTGATGACCAGCGCCATCGACGAAGCTCTCGCACGACGCTCGCGTGGGCGATGAGCAGAGGCGACGAGCCCGCTCCCGCTGCACGTTCGGCAATGGCCGATGACCAGCAGTCCCGGCGCACCGTTCGATGCGCCGGGGCCGGAACTCATCCAGTGACAGCGGCGCCTTCCGAAGCCCGGAGCCGCGCGACAGCCTCGGCGGTGTCAACCATCACCAGCTCCGCGTTGATCTGCGCACCCGCCATCGCACCAGCCGCCGCGGCGGCGCCGACCTGAGCCATCGGGTCGGTGGCGTTGCCTGCGATCCACACGCCGGGGACCGAGGTGCGGCCCATGGGGTCGGCCGGGATGTGGTCGCCGACCCCGCTCGGATGGGGTTCGGGGGTGAGGCCGAAGTCGGTGAGGAAGGTGGCGCGGGTGCTGAAGCGGGGGCCGACGACCAGGGCGTCCCGGTCGATCACGCTGCCGTCGGCAAGCCGGACGCCACTCAGCTTTCCGCCGTCGGCGAGCACCTCGACCACCTCGCCGTCGACCACGCGAACACCCCGTGCGGCAAGCTTTTCCGCGTCTTCGTCAGTCGCCGGAGCCGTGTGCGACAGGAACACGATGTCGTCGGTCAACTGGGTGAACAGCAGCGCCTGATGGACAGCCATCGGGCCGGTCGCCAGGACCGCGATCCGCTGATCGCGCACCTCCCAGCCGTGGCAGTACGGGCAGTGCAGCACGTCGTGCCCCCAGCGTTCGCGGAGCCCGGCGATCGGCGGCAACTCGTCGGCGAGCCCGGTGGTGACGAGGATCCGCCGTGCGAAGACGGACCGGCCGTCCGCCAACTCCACCCGGAATTCGTGGGAGGCGTCGTCGTTTCCGGACGGATCGGTGGAGGCGGAGTCGCCGACACGGTCGACAGCGACCACCTCGCCGGTCACCACTTGGCCCCCGTACCCACGCACCTCCTCGCGTCCGAGCGCAACCAGCTCCAGCGGCGGCATCCCCTCCCGCCCCAGCAGCCCGTGCACCCCGTCGGCGGGCGCATTGCGCGGCGCACCGGCATCGATCACCAGCACCGATCGCCGCTGCCGCGCAAGCATCAACGCACCGTTCAGCCCGGCGGCACCCCCGCCGATCACCACCACGTCGTAGGACTCGTTCAGCTCTGTCATGTCGACCTCCTTCGGGAATTCACAGTGCACCAACGGACGAAAAACTGGCAAGCATGTTTGCCGCTATGGCAAACTGGTTGGCATGGACGACCTCGAACAGACCCTCGACTCGGTCGGCCCCCGTCTGCGCGCCCTGCGCAAACAGCGCCAGACCACCCTCGCCGACCTGTCCACCGAGACCGGGATCTCGGTGAGCACCCTGTCGCGCCTGGAATCGGGCGACCGCAAACCCACCCTGGAACTGCTGCTCCCCCTGGCCAAGGCCCACGGCGTGACCCTCGACGAACTAGTCGACGCCCCACCCACCGGCGACCCACGCATCCACCTACGCCCGGTGACCAGGCACGGCATGACGATGCTCCCGCTCACCAAACGCGCGGGCGGTATCCAGGCCTACAAGATCGTCATCCCCCCGGGCGCACGCGACCGGCCCGACACACCCCAAACACATGAGGGCTACGAATGGCTCTACGTTCTCAACGGCCGTCTACGCCTGATCCTCGGCGACCACGATATCGTCCTCACCCCCGGCGAGGCAGCCGAATTCGACACCCACGTCCCGCACTGGTTCGGCGCGGCCGACAACCAGCCCGTCGAGTTCCTCAGCCTGTTCGGCAAACAGGGCGAACGCGCCCACTTCCGCGCCCGCCACAAGAGCTCCGACTGACGGAGCGATCATGGCTTAGTATCGCTGCGAGATCTATAGGGGGGTGGGCCCAGTGTCCTTGCGATGCAACATTGTTCAGACCTGTCTCCGTCCAGCTTCGGAGGCACTGTGAACAACGTAACGGTCGACACATCCCGACTCAGGGGATTCCAGCTCGACCTCCAGGACATCGGCGCGAACGCATCGTCTAACGCCGCCCGCTTCACGTCCGCGATCGTCCTTCCGACTGGTGTGTCGGGACTTCTCGCGAACCTGACGGGGCCGCTGGAGAAGTTCAGCAGCGCGCATTCCGCCGCGCTGCAAGCCGATACGACCACGATGGACACGCTCGGCACGAATCTGTCGACGTCGGCGACGTCGTACCAGTCCACCGACGAGGGATCCGCAGCAGCGCTCGCGGCTACCGGCGATTTCGCCGCCGGGGCTCCCGACACCACCGGCACCACCCGATTCGGCGGCATCCAACTGCCCAACCTCCCTGAGGTCACCGACGACCAGTTCACCCTGAAACAATTGGTGACATCGACGATCTTGCAACTGTCACCCTATGACGAGCCGCTGAGCGTCGCGCTGGGCATCAAGCCGACCGAGGAATACCTCACGCCGCTGCTCGCGGACTGGGAGTCGATCGAGACGATCGGCAGACGGATCGCCATGCTGGGCACCAACGACTACGTCGCCGCGCAGAACGTCATCAATGGGTCGAACTGGCTGACGTCGGACTGGACCGGAGTAGCCGCTCAGTCGTTCACCGCCACCTCGAGCACTCTCGGGCAGACGATGGGCGTGCGCAGCACCGACTTGGAAAGTACCTCGAAGATCGTCGAGAACGGCGGTCTGTGCCTGGAACGTCTCGTCTACAACCAGACGACGGATCTCACCAGCCGAATCCTGCAGACCATCGCCTACCAGGACGCCTCCTTCCCACTCGGCGCATGGGCCGCGCAGGTGAACGATCCGCTGCCGACAGGCCTGAAGTCGCAGATCACCACGGGCACAGACGAATTGAAAACCGCAGCGGATGCGCGCAAGAACGCGATTATTACCATTCTCGACAAGCTCTCGACCGCACTGGACTACTCGTCAGGGCGAACAGCGCCGGTCTACAACCCGGGCGATTTCGAGCTGCCGGACAAGGTGGTCGCCGATCCCGGTTCGCGTCGTTACGGCATCGGGAACACGATGTGGTGGGAGGAGAGCGGCGACGACCGCGTGTGACATCAGCCCATCGACCCACCAGAACTCGCAGCATGAAGGACTCCGATGTCACCACAGATCCCGCCTATGCCGACCCCGCCGAAGCCCGACTCCGGGGCGGGCGGCCACGGTTCGCAGCCAATCTACAGCCGCGCAGACGATCTCATCTTCTTCAACGTCGCCTTGCGCGCACAGCTGGCGGCCGACGCCGCCGGCCTCACTCACGCGGCGGCAGGCATGCGCCACTACCTCGCCAATTCCGGCGACGATTTCACGATCAGCCCGGATGAAGCCATGAACGATCTACCCGGACTGAAGGATTGGGCAGACAAGGTCGTCACACACGCGGTCAGCCAGGTCGCCAACAACCCGGCCAACCATAACCAGACCGTCGCGTTCACCTCCGAGTGGCTGGACTACTACATCAGCCAGGAGGCGAGTCAGGACTGGTTCCTCGCGATGGCCGGGGTCGAGGTCTCCGCAACCGGCGTCGTAACAACGACACCGGCGGAATCCGGCGGCCGACCTCGCATTTCGATGAGTTATCAGGTACACCTGTTTGATCGGTACAACTGGGATGGCGGAAAGGCCGTCGAAATCTTGGGAATCGAAATCACCGACGCTCGGATGGGCGCGTTGCACACGGCGGGTCTGGCCAAGGAATTCGATCAGTACGGCACGTCGACCGCCCAGCAGTTCGAGGGCGAGCTGCCCGTTACGGGAACACTCGACCTGCCGGGGCCAGCCGGGGGGCGCGGCGGCACGCGATCGGACCCAAGCCGGTGAGCGCGGTAATGCCCCGCGTGGCGAAGCTCTCGAACCGGATGTTCGCGACTGTCATTATCGGACTGTCGGTAGCCGGATGCACCGGACCGGTCGTCGTTCGGGAACAGGAGCCTCCCATCTCGTCGGCCAGCCCCGAACTCGTAGCAGAAGCCACGGAATTCGGGGACTGGTCGTTGCCCCCGGAGGGCGAGGTGTTACTCGTACGGAAACAAGCCCTCGACGACCCCACATACAATCTCGTTGTCGAGACCTCACCGACCGGCTTGGCTTGGATGCTGGAGCAGTCGAAGTACAGCGCACCATTCGAGAAGAGGTATTCGATCGACCCTGATCTCGATGCGGTGATCGCGGGACCATCGTTGGAGACCTCACCGAACGTGGTGAAAGCGCAGGATCTTTTCGTCTCGAAGGAGGGCGATTCCATGATCCGCGATGTGATAGTGGACGAGCGAACCGCCGAACTCCGGATAGTCCACCTCGAGTTCCGAGGGCAGTAGAACTCAGCCTCGCAGCGCGGTGATCAACGCGGGACTCAAGGCCAGCGCCGGGAGGGATTCCACCAGCAAGTCCACCAAGTGTTCACGGCTGATGGGCTTTTCGACCATCCAGGTCAGAATCGTCTCCTCCACGAACGCGATCCAGCCGCGGATCGCGAGGGTGAGTCGCGCCAGGTCGGGGTCGTCGGGCGGCAGCGGCAGTTCGCTGACGATGAGATCGGCGATGGCGCCGCGGGTCTCGTTGACGTAGTCGGTCATGTCGGGGGTGCGGCTGGCGGGTCCGCGCAACACCGAGTGGTAGGCCGCGGAATGGCCGATGGCGTAGTCGACGAACCGTTCGATCGAATCGCGCAGCATGTCGAACAGCGACAACTCGCGGTCGGGCATCACGGCGGTGTAGAACTCGGTGCTCACGTGCCGCGCGATCGCCTCGTGGAACTCCTGCTTGGAGGCGAAGTAGTGGAACAGCAGACCCCGTGAGATGCCCGCCTGCTTGGCGATGTCGTCGACCGAGATGTCCTCGAGCGGTCGATCGGCCAGCATCTCGGCGCCGAGGTGGATCAGCTGCAGTCGCCGCTCCTCCGGGCCGAGCCGGACACGCTTGGTCGCTCCCGAACTTCTGCTACTCACATCGACCATCCTAGCCACTACTGAACTATGCTCAATAGCTGTTGACTCCGGCTCAATAGCGACGTAGTCTGCATTACATGAGTCGCAAGGTTACAGACAACGTTGTCGAACCCCGAACCGTCGACAACCGCGCCCGCCACGTGAAGACGATCATCATCGGCAGCGGTTTCGCCGGTCTCGGCCTGGCCATCCGCCTGTCCCAGCAGGGTCGCGAGGACTTCCTCGTGCTCGAGCGGGGCAGCGAGGTCGGCGGCACCTGGCGTGACAACACCTATCCGGGCGCCGCCTGCGACGTGCCTTCGCACCTGTACTCGTACTCCTTCGCGCTGAACCCGGACTGGACCCGCTCGTTCTCGCGCCAGGGCGAGATCCAGGCCTACATCAAGAGCGTCGCGGAGCGCTACGACGTGCTCGACCGGCACGTCTTCGACTGCGACGTGCGCCGCGTGCACTGGAACAACGAGACCAGCCGCTGGGAGATCAGCTCCACGCAGGGCGAATTCACCGCCGACACCGTCGTCAGCGCGGTCGGCGCCCTCTGCGAGCCCGCGCTGCCCGACATCAAGGGCATCAACGAGTTCGAGGGCGAGATCTTCCACTCCGCGCAGTGGAACCACGACGCCGACCTCACCGGCAAGCGCGTCGCCGTGATCGGCACCGGCGCCTCGGCGATCCAGATCGTGCCCGCCATCGCGGACAAGGTCGCCACCCTCGACGTCTACCAGCGCACCGCCCCCTGGCTGCTGCCGCGGATGGACCGCCCCTACCTGCTGCCGGAACGCCTGGCGTTCAAGCACATTCCGGGCGTGCAGCGCCTCAGCCGCGCCGCCATCTACGCCGCGCGCGAGACCCAGGTCGTCGGCCTGGCCAAGTTCCCGGTGCTGATGAAGGGCTTCGAAGCCCTCTCGCGCGCCAAGCTGCAGCTCGAGATCCGCGACCCCGAACTGCGCAAGAAGGTCACCCCGAACTACCGGATCGGCTGCAAGCGCATGCTGATCTCCAACGAGTACTACCCGGCGCTCGATCGCGACAATGTCGACGTGATCACCGACGGCATCGCCGAGGTGAAGCCGGGCTCGATCGTCACCGAGGACGGCACCGAGCGCGAGATCGACGCCCTGATCGTGGCCACCGGCTTCCACGTCACCGATTCGCCGACCTACAACAACATCGTCGGCCGCGACGGGCGCACCCTGTCGGAGGTGTTCGACGAGATCGGCCAGCAGGCCTACAAGGGTTCGGCGATCGCGAACTTCCCGAATATGTTCTTCCTGGTCGGCCCGAATGTGGGCCTGGGGCACACCTCGATGGTGTACATGATCGAATCGCAGATCAATTACGTCAGCGATGCCCTGGCTACCATCGACAAACTCGGCCTGAAAACTGTCGAGGTACGCGAAGACATTCTGCGCGAGTACAACACCGGCTTGCAGAACAAGCTCGCCAAGTCGGTCTGGAATACCGGCGGCTGCGCCAGCTGGTACCTCGACAAGCACGGCAACAACACCACCCTGTGGCCGGACTTCACGTTCGAATTCCGCAGGATCACAAAGCATTTCGACGTTTCCGCCTACAATACGACAACCGCAGACGCCCCCGGCGCCGATCTGAAAGTGGTGGCAGCACAGTGAGCAAAGATGCTTACTTCACGAACAAGGTATGTGTGATCACCGGTGCCGGCTCCGGCATCGGGCGCGCGCTGGCCGAGAACCTGGCCAAGCGCGGCGCCAAGCTGGCACTGAGCGATATCGACACCGAAGGCCTGGCCGAGACCGTCCGGCTGTGCGAGGCACTGGGCGCGCAGGTGAAGTCCGACCGGCTCAACGTGGCCGAGCGCGAGGCTTTCCTGGTCTACGCCGACTCGGTGAAGCAGCACTTCGGCGTGGTGCACCAGGTGTACAACAACGCGGGCATCGCCTACCACGGCGACGTGGTGAAGACCGAGTTCAAAGACATCGAACGCATCATGGACGTGGACTTCTGGGGTGTCGTCAACGGCACCAAGGCGTTCCTGCCGATGCTGATCGAGTCCGGTGACGGCCACGTGGTCAACGTGTCGAGCCTGTTCGGTCTGGTCACCGTGCCGGGCCAGGCGGCCTACAACTCGGCCAAGTTCGCGGTGCGCGGCTTCACCGAGGCGCTGTACCAGGAGATGAAGGTCTCGAAGACGCCCGTGCAGGTCACCTGCGTGCATCCCGGCGGCATCAAGACCGCCGTCGCCCGCAACGCCACCTACGCCGAGGGCATCGACAAGGCCAACACCGCGTCGCTGTTCGACAAGTACCTGGCGATCCACAGCCCGGAGATGGCCGCGCAGACCATCACCGAGGGTGTGCGCAAGGGTCACGCGCGCGTGCTGATCGGCTGGGAGGCCAAGGTGCTCGACGTGAGCGTGCGCTTCCTGGCTTCGGGCTACAACCGGATCTCGGCCGCTGTCAACGGCCGCTTCATGCCGCACTGACCCTCTCGAGATCCAGGAAAACGCCATGCGCGAGTTCAAGATTCCGCTGCCGGTGGTTCGCGCGCTGCTCGATCCGGTGTTCCGGGTGACGCTGCACGCGCGACTGCCCGTCGCCGTGCAGCGCACCCTGCTCGACGTGTCCTCCCGGCTGCAGTTCATGCCCGACGGCGCCGTCGTGCAGCAGTTGCAGCTGGGTGGGCGCCCCGCCGAGCGGGTGATCGCCGAGATCGCGATCCCGGGTTCGCGTACCCGGGCCGTCCCGCCGGAGCGCGCGGCGGGCGCGATCCTGTACCTGCACGGCGGCGGTTACGTGGTCGGTTCGCTGGCCACCCACCGCTCCCTGGTCGCCAGGCTGGCGCTGGAGAGTTGCTGTGCGGTGTACTCGCTGGACTACCGGCTGGCGCCCGAGCACCCCTTCCCGGCCGGCCTCGACGACGCCGAGGCCGCGTTCCTCGATCTGGTGAACAACGTCGGCTACCAGCCGGATCAGATCTGTCTGGCCGGCGATTCGGCGGGCGGTGGACTCGCGCTCGCGCTGGCCCAGCGGCTGATCGAACGCCACAAGATGACCCCGGCCGCGCTCGGGCTCATCGCACCGTGGGTCGACCCCACCGACCCGCCGAGCCGCGACCGTGACCTGGTGATCAACCGGGCGTGGTCGCGACTGTGCGCCGCCCACTACCTCGGCGACGGCGACGCCACCACAGCGGGTTACGCCCCGCTGTCGGGCAACCTGATCGGCCTGCCACCCACCTATGTGCAGGTCGATGTGAGCGAACTTCTGCACGACCAGTGCCGCACGCTCGTCTCGGCCCTGCGTGGAGCGGGCGTGCACGTCCGTTTCACCGAAACCCGCGGCCTTTGGCACGTCGCGCAACTGCAGGCCGCGCTGGTCGCCGAGGCCGCGCTCGCGCTGCGCGAACTCGCGGACTTCCTGCGGGAAGCAATCCAGCCCGTATCGATAGACGACTTACGATAAAGCCAGGTGACGGGCATTTCGGGCGGCGATATCGCAAGCGGGCCGAACGTGTCGTAGATTACTGGCGAGTAGAACCCACTGGAAGGGCACTGATGCGAGAGTTCGAAGTTCCGGCTTCCTACACCATCCCGGACGATGCGAACAATTCCGACAACGTCTTCCGCTTCGGCGAGGAGACGCCGAACGCGGTGTTGTTCAACGTTCCGAACGGCAGCGGCGGCTGGAATGACGTCACGGCGGCACAATTCGCGAAAGCCGTCACCGGCGTCGCCAAGGGCCTGATCGCCTCCGGCGTCGAACTGGGCGACCGGGTCGCGATCATGGCGGCCACGCGATACGAGTGGACGCTGCTCGACTTCGCGATCTGGGCCGCCGGTGGCGTGACCGTCGCGATCTACGACAGCTCGGCCGCCGAGCAGGCCAAGTGGATCCTGCAGGATTCCGAGACCAAGCTGCTGGTCGTCGAGAACGACAAGCACAAGGCGACCATCGACGAGATCGACGCCGCGTCGCTGCCCGCGCTCGACGAGACCCTGCAGATCGACAAGGGCGCCGTCGACACCCTGACCGAGCGTGGTGCCGACCTCGACGATGCCGTGGTGCACGAGCGCCGCAAGCAGGTCGGCGCGGCCTCGCCCGCCACCCTGATCTACACCTCGGGCACCACCGGCAAGCCCAAGGGCGTGCAGCTCACCCACGCCAACCTGTGGGCCGAGTCGCGCTCGGGTGGCATCGAGCTCAGCGCGTTCGTCGCCGAGGGCCAGAAGACCCTGCTGTTCCTGCCGCTGGCGCACGTGTTCGCCCGCGCGGTGGCGCTGATCGCCTTCGATTCCAAGGTGACCATCCGCCACTCCTCGGACTGGACCACGCTGGTCGAACAGTTCGGTGAGTTCAAGCCGGACTTCATCCTCTCGGTGCCGCGCGTGTTCGAGAAGGTCTACAACTCGGCCAAGCAGAAGGCGCACGACGGCGGCAAGGGCAAGATCTTCGACGCCGCCGCCGAGACGGCCATCGCCTACAGCGAGGCGCTCGAGAAGGGCAGCCCCGACCTGCTGCTCAAGCTCAAGCACTTCGTCTTCGACAAGCTGGTCTACAGCAAGCTGCGTGCCGCTCTCGGTGGTCAGTGCCTGGCGGCCGTGTCCGGTGGTGGCCCTCTGGGCGCGCGCCTCGGCCACTTCTTCCGTGGCGTCGGCGTCACCATCTACGAGGGCTACGGCCTGACCGAGACCACCGCCGCGTTCAGCGTGAACACCCCGACCCACATCCGGGTCGGTTCGGTGGGTCGCCCGATCCAGGGCCACGCCGCCAAGATCGCCGAGGACGGCGAGCTGCTGCTCAAGGGTTCGGTCGTGTTCGGCGGCTACTGGAAGAACGACGAAGCCACCGCCGAAGCGTTCGAGGACGGCTGGTTCAAGACCGGCGACCTGGGTGCCATCGACGCCGACGGCTTCATCACCATCACGGGCCGCAAGAAGGAAATCCTGGTCACCGCGGGCGGCAAGAACGTCTCCCCCGCCGTGCTCGAGGACTCCCTGCGCGCGCACCCGCTGATCAGCCAGGTGATGGTCGTCGGTGACGGTCAGCCGTTCATCGGCGCCCTGATCACCCTCGATCCCGAGGCCCTGCCGGGCTGGAAGGACCGCAACGGTGTCGCCGCCGACACCGCGATCGAGAAGCTGATCGAGAACGAGGCGCTGGTCGCCGAGATCCAGGCCGCCGTCGACGAGACCAACAAGAAGGTCTCCAAGGCCGAGGCCATCAAGAAGATCCGTATCCTCCCGGTCGACTGGACCCAGGAGACGGGCGAGCTCACCCCGAAGATGTCGCTCAAGCGCGCCGTCGTCATGAAGCAGTACGCCGGTGAGGTCGACAAGATCTACAGCTGACGTAGCTGATCAGAAAAGGCCGGTTGCTTTGTGCAACCGGCCTTTTCGTTGTTCTCGGTACGTTTCAGAAGCGCTGGGCCGCGAATTGGGCTGCGGTGACGGTCATTCCGTTGACGCTGTAGAGGGTGTGCAGGGCATTGGGGTAGGCCAGCGGCGAACCGTCGCAGATGTTGTCGCCGTCGATGCACAGGTCGATGGTCTTGTTCCGGTAGGACGCGCCGATCGACAGCGCCGGGGCCGCCGCGTCACGCAGGAACCGCTCGGAGGGCTTGCCGAACAGCACGACGGCGGCGACGTGCTCGACCACCTCGCCCCGCATCGGTTCGGGCAGGTACCGCTCGTATTCCGGCGGAACCCCCTCGGGCACACCGGCACCCGTCGCGAACCCGGCCAGCGCCGCACCCTGCGAATACCCGCCGAGCACGATCCGCGTGCCGGGACAATTCGCCGCGACGAACTCCACTCGCCGCTGCGCATCGTCGATCCCGCGCACCACCGACTGCGCGAACCCCAGCCGATCCGCGAAATCACTACTGGCTGGATAGTCGACCCCATAAACCCCCACCGACCGCCCACCGGCATTCGCCCGTAGCGCCTCGACAAAGGACATCCCGGTCACCCCGACCACCCCACCCGGCTCCGCGGTTCCCCGCGCGAACACCACCTCCACATCGGAACACGGCGCCGCGTAAGCGGACTGGATGGGCGATACCACTGGAATCGCGGCTGCCAGGAACACTGCAGACACGAATCGACGAAGAGAACGTGCTGTCATGCCGCGCAGACTACCTACCGGCGGCGTTGACCAGCCCCTTTCCACACCGACTCGCCGACCGAATGTGTCGCATTACGATCGTGATACGCTGAGTCGTGTTCGATGCCATCCTGTGGACACCCGAGTCGGAAGCGCACATCGCCCGACACCAAGTCGAGCCGCACGGGTCAGGGAGGCTACCGAGCGCCCGTTCCACACGATGCCAGGCCGCGAGAGCACCACTCTGCTCCTCGGCCGCACGTACCACGGCCCGGAAAGCGAGATGAAAAATGGGTGATGTGGACAAGGCCCGCGATTACTACGACAACGTCGATATCGCGGACGAGATCGAAAAGGCGAACCTGACAGCACACGCGGGTAACGAGCCCGGTAGCGCAATGGCGTCATACAGCGTGCGCATGCCCGCCGCCGTGCTGGAGGAAGCCCGCAAGATCGCGAAAGGTCGCGGAATCACGACCGGTGCGTGGCTGCGAGAAGCGATCGAAGCCATGATTTCGCGGAACCGCGAAGACGAGGAATCGGTCCCGATCTCAGTGCTCTTGGCAGCGGCCGAGGAATACCGCCACCGAAAGGCTTCTTGATCAGGAGCTCTGTGTTGCGACTTCCGGTTTCGCCGCCGCCGACTTCGCGTGGCCGACGAACAGGGCCGAGGCGAGCACGCCCACGAGCAGGATGGCGGCGGGCAGCAGCATGGACTGGGCCAGCGACGTACTGAATTCGTCGATGACGTGGGGTGGTAGGGGGCCGGTGCTCGCGCCCTCACCGATCGGGGCATCGCCGCTGAGGCCGTTGGCGCTGAGCCGGGCGGCGATGAGGGCGCCGATGGCGGCACTGCCCAGGACCGAACCGACCTGGCGGGTGGTGTTGTAGACACCGGCGCCCGCACCGGCCTGGGTGACCGGCAGGTTGTGGGTGGCGGTCGAGGCGAGCGGAGCCCAGATACAGGCGTTGGCCAGACCGGCGAGACCGCCCACGATCATGAACGCCACGATCGAGGAATCCGGCTTCATCAGCACGGCGAAACCGACGATGGAGGCGGCGAACAGTGAGAAGCCCGCGGTGGGGATCAGGCGAGGCGGTAATCGGTCGGCGAATTTACCGATGAACGGCGCCGCGATACCGGTGACGATCGCCATCGGCGCGAACATCAGTGCCGATGTGGTCGGTGACATCTCCCGCACGCCCTGCAGATAGAAATAGGCGGGCACCATCATGGATGTGACGGCGGCGCCCATCGCGGCGATCGCCAGATTCGACAGGGCAAAATTGCGGTCGGCGAACAAACTCAACGGCACAAGCGGTTCGCCGGTATTTCGCGCCTGATTGACGACGAACAACACCAGCATCACCACACCGAACGCGATCAACGCCCAGATCCACGGCGCCCAATCCTGCGCATTGCCCTCCTGTATTCCGAACACCAGGGCGAGCATGCCGATTCCACTGAGCAGCACACCGACGAAGTCGAACTTGTGGTCGCTGGTCGGCAGGGCGGGCACCAGCCACATCGCCAGACCGAACGCGATGACACCCACCGGCAGGTTCACGAAGAAGATCCATTCCCAGCCGAGCCCGTCGACCAGGACACCGCCGAGAATCGGGCCGATCAGCGTCGCCAGACCGGCCACCGCACCCCACAGACCCATCGCCGCACCGCGCCGGTCCGGCGGGAAGGTCCTGGTGATCACCGCCATCGTCTGCGGTGTCATCAGCGCGGCACCGATCCCCTGGGCGGCGCGCGCCGCGATCAGCATCCCGATGCTGCCCGACAACCCGCACCACAGCGACGCACCGGTGAACACCGCCAACCCGATCAGGTAGATGTTCTTCGGCCCGAATCTGTCCCCTAATCGCCCAGTGACCAGCAGCGGCACCGCATAGGTGAGCAGATAGGCGCTGGTCACCCAGATGACATCGGTGATGTCGGTGTGGAACGCGCCCATGATCGCCGGATTGGCGACGGCGACGATCGTCATGTCCAGCAGGATCATGAAGAACCCGACCACCAGCGCGAACAGCGCCAGCCATGGATTGCGTTCGGTGGTCATCGATACGTCCTATCGAGGGATTGATCGGGTGACGATCCGGCCGTTCATGATCGTCGCACTGCCGAGCCTAGGCCCGGGCACCGACACGAAGCCCGGCGAGCATCTGCTGCGCCTGGATAAGCCCTTCTGGCTGGTCAAGGCTGCGGTACCGTGGGGAAATCTCGACAGGGGGAGTGGAAAATGAGTCATCCCATAGCTTTTCGTGCCGTGCGCGGACTCGGGACCGCGGTGGTGGCGCTGATCGCCGTGATACTTGTGCTCGAAACAGCCGGGGTCGTGGTGCGCTGGCTCGGCTATCGCTCGGTCTCCGGACGCTACGAGGGCACCGTGAGCAGCGCCGAGTACAACGCGGCCCGCGACATCATGATGCCGCTCGAGGTCGGCATGTGGCTGCTGTCGGTGCTGTTGATGTTCGTCACCTGGATCATCCTGGTGGTGTGGATGCTGCGGTCCCGAAACAACGCCCAACTGGTCTCCCCCGCTCAGCATCACCTCTCCGCGCCATGGGCGTTCTGGGGCTGGGTGGTCCCCGTCGTCTCACTGTGGTTCCCACCCCTGTTCCTGCACGACATCACGAGAGCATCGAACCCCCAGCAACGCGGCACGCCCCTAGTGCCCCTCTGGTGGATCGCCTGGCTCACCGCCTGGCTCACCTTCTGGACCGGCTCCGTCCTGACAGCCGCCGGCATCTCCGAGGACCACGACACCATCCAAACCCTGCGCGACGCCGAGGTCGACTCCCTGTTCACCTTCAGCCTCCTACGCACGGTCGCCACCCTCCTCTTCATCGCCGCAGGAATCCTCCTGTCCACCACCGTCCTGAAAATCACCCGCACCCAATCCCACTGATCTCCGTCACGCCTCTAAATTAGGACGTGCGTCACATTGCTCGCGCAAAAGGAACCATGGACTGGTGCGTCGCGTCCAAATCGGTGAAGCAGCGCAATTTCTCGTTGCTCACACGAAACGCCATCAAAGAGGAGGATCGCATGACTGATAGCCCAGGCGGGGCCACGTTCGCGATCGTGCCGCAGGAAGTCACGGACGCTGGGCAGTACGTCCAGCAAGTCGCCGAGTCCCTGATCAACGGCTTGAGCTCGCTGGATTCCGAGATCGCCGGCGTGCTCAGCAACTGGCGTGGGACATCAGCCGACGCGTTCACCGCTGGCTGGGCCGAAACCAAGGAGGGCGGCGCTGACGTACTTGACGCGTTGGCCGTGATCGCCGAGCTGTTGGGAGTAACCAGCAAGACCATCGCCCATGAGGACAACTCGGGCGCTAGCAACCTCAGCTCGCTTGACCTTCCGACGTTGAATTGGTAGAGAATTCCCGGCCATTCCGGGTCGATCTGGACGAGCTTGACCAACTCGTCACTCGCGTATCCGGCTTCACCGGTTTCCTCAACGAGAGCCTCGATGGGCTCAAACAGCGAATTGCCGCTGTACAGCAGACGTGGCATGGTCAAGCCGCAGACGCTCAGGATGCGGCCTTCCGTGAGTGGCATCTCGGTGCCACCGAAGTTGTCGAAGGCATCGACGCGATGCGCGCTGCGGTACGGGCCGCACACACCCGCTACACCGCTGCCATCGAGGCCAACCGACAAATGCTCGGCCGCTGATGAGCAGTACACCTCGCCATCCCGACGGCCTGACCTATGTATGGGCAGATCTCGCTGCTCGGGCCCGACTGGCGTCTGCAAGTTGTCGCCGAACAGAACCAAACCCGTCCGAGCCCTGGTCAACGGCGGCAGTTGCGATGAGGGCTAGGAGACCCACCAGGAAACCTTGGCAGCGGGCCCATGTCGGTTAGCGAGTCGTCGATCGCGGGGGTTGAAGGCGGCCACGCCGCAGCAGACTCCGTCGAATCGGCTCGTACCATCAGAAGCTCGCGAAATCTATTGAATCCGCGACCGCACTGAGATAAATATTGAGGTATTCACGGTGACCACTCTTGTCGTTGACCCCATGGTGTATTCACTGGCCGGATCATCGCTATATTCGTGGGCGACAGAATATCAGAAGTTCTATTCAGCGCAAATGACCGCATTGTCTGACACGGGCGGTATGGGCGGCAACGTTGGAGAATCGCTGGACTGGTCGAAATCCTACGATACAAATGTCTCCACCGCAATGAACATGACCGAGCTGTTGATCACCGCCATGGGAAACTATGCAAGCATCTTGCAAGAACTCGGTTACAGCTACGCGTACGCCGACTATGAAGAAGGCTCCGGTCGACCCGAACCGATTACCCCGACTCCTTTCGCGCCTACATGGCTTTCTTGCGTAGTACCGCCACCATCGGCCGGCGGCCCCAATAGTGGCCTATTCGACGATGTCGGTTTCGCAGTTGGCGCATTAGAACAATTCGGCTGTACCATTCCCGACGGCGAGCCACATAAGTTGGAGACCGCCGCGAATGTGTGGTTGAAATTCGCTGGAACGTCCGGCGTTGGCAATCTACCAACCTTGCTGGAGAATCTTGCGCGGTCGTTCGACAGTGAAACCGCACCCGAATTGTCCACGGTGGACGATGACATCCGCCATATGAAGGATTCAGCCGAAAGAATCATCGGCCTCTACACTGAACTAGGCAACGCGTGTAACCAACATCGCACCGCGATCCTGGACTTCCGCACCTATCTGGGCCAACTCCTCACTGACCTTGCCCACGATCTGGCTGAAGAGATCGCGGAAACGGTTATTCTCAGCGTGATCGGCGGTGCCCTTACCGCAGGGTTCGGAGCAGCGGCGATCGCTGCAGCCAAAGCCGGCAAACTCGCCGTCAAACTCAAGAAGTACGTCGACCGTGTTCTCGAAGCCAAACGCCTAGCCAAATTCACAAAAATCCTCGACAAGGTAACCGAAGACGCTCAAGCCAAGAAGTCAGAAATTCAACGCATCGCCGACCTACTTGCCAAACGCCTCGATGAACTCTGGAATAAGCCGTGGAATGCACTGCACAAACGGCCCGATAATGTTCCTGAAGGCTGGGTTTCGAAGCAGGCCAGGGGGGATGGTGTAATCTGGCAGAAGCCGGGTTCCGTGGGCGATGCTGATACAATCAGAGTTATGGCGCCCACTGATAGATATCCAAATGGATACGTCAAATTCACAAATTCACACGGGCAGCCACTGAAACTCGACGGAAAACCTGGATCAAAAGCGGAAACACACTTTGATCTCAATGCCGACGGCACATTCACCCTTCCAAAAGGTTGGTAACCATGAATAGTCTCCCCATTATCGGTTTGCTCTGCAAAATCAAAACTGTCGAGCCGATGCTGTCTGTCGATCTGGGCGCTGGAAAATATCAACTGATGGCAGAATCAGGCGTAGCGGTGCGCAGCACTACTATCAGCGCGTCCGGCGAGGAACCGGCAGAGATTGAAGATG
Organism: Nocardia rosealba; assembly: GCF_020216065.1. Taxonomy (GTDB): domain Bacteria; phylum Actinomycetota; class Actinomycetes; order Mycobacteriales; family Mycobacteriaceae; genus Nocardia; species Nocardia rosealba. Next base: position 844,117 of record NZ_JAIWNA010000001.1, on the reverse strand, counting down.
CATTAGTAGCGGCTATTGATAATCGTTTGATCACGAGTGCCCACATCGGCCAAGACGGCTCACTGTCGATGCGCTTAGCCAACGATGTCGATGTAACTTTCCTCCCGGACCCAGATTATGAATCGTGGTGGATAGTCGGAATCGATGGATTCCGTGTCGTATGCCTGCCTGGCGGCGGTCTTGCGGAATGGGATCCCGAGCCCGTATCCAACGACAAACACCTTTAGAAAGCACCACGTCTGAGCATGCTCATACAGTGCAGGATCTCGAAAGTCTCAGGGTCTGCGATGCAGTGTGGTATCTGTTCGGACCGGTGACCCGCTCATCAGGACTTTTTCACACGGATAAGAGCCCAGGAGCGCGACGAGATCCTGAGCGAGCTCGAGCAAGACTGTATCACCGCCGGCCTACTCCAGGCGCCTTCCGTAAGTCATGAAAAGGCTCTTGACGGAGGTCGGTGCAGAGCTGATGGGTGTCACGCTTTTCGACTAAAGCCCGGTTGATAATGCCACGCGGGCATCGCCGCTTCCGCCTGACGCAACAATTCATTTCGTTCGATCAGTCCCCTCGCTCGGCATGATCATCATCGACACCGTCACAGCCGTCCGCACGAAAGAGATATCTCCCCCAGTGCCAGAATGCGTCATCTGTGCCAGCGCAGGGTTGCCGCAGTGACAGTGGGATGGTGGCCGGCGAATGGTGTGCCGGATTCCAGGCTGTTGGCGAGGGTGGTGAACAAGTCGGTGAGGGACGGCCACAACTCGCCCTCCGAGGCGCCGGTGGCGCTGTATTCGGCGATGCAGCCGGAGCGGGCGCCGGGGCGGGTGTCGAGGAACAGGGTGGAGCCGTCGAGGTCGGCGAACGGGATGAATTCTGGGAGGAAGAGTTCGCTGGGTGAACCCGCGGGTTCGGCGCTGAGGGTTGCCGGGTCGTAAGCGGCGGCGTACTCGGGGATCCGGTTTCGCTGGTCGTCGATGATCCCCAGCCACATCGTCCAGACGCGGTGGGCGCCGGACAGGGTGAGCAGGTCGTGGTCGGGGAGGAGGCGGGGTGGGAAGTGGTCGACGTGGTTGAACAGGACGGCGAGGTCGGCGGGGATCCGCTCCCACCAGCCGTGCGAGACGTCGGCGGGATCGTCGTCGTCGGTCGCCACGGGGGCCAGTGTCGACTCCACCCAGTTCTGGACGCGGGTCAGCGGGGCGGTCAGGGAGCGGGCCGGCGAGTCGGTCATAGTCGCCGGTCCCGCCGGGAGGGGGTCGAGGTCGATGCGGCGGCTCTGATCGGCATCTCTCGAGTATGGCGTCCGAGGCGGGCCGAATCGTGTTACGCGCCGCGTGGACTCGGCCCGCTGTGATCTAGATCGGCGAGATCGTCCGGCGCTTGCCCGGCACCCGGTCGGGGCGGCGGGGCTGAACCCGGCCCAGCGCCTCGAGCAGCAGCTCGCGCGTACGCGACGGCAGGACCACGTCGTCGATGCCGAACCCGTCGGCAGCCAGCAGCGGATCGATATTGGCCTGGAAGAGCTTGATGAGCTGGGTGCGGCGCTCGGCGGGGTCGGGGGCGGATTCGTAGTCGGCGCGGAAGGCCACGTCGACGGCGCTATCGATCGGGATGGCGCAGATCTCGGCGGTCGGCCAGGCCAGCGACAGATCCGCGTCGACGCTTCGCCCACCGCCCATCACGATGTAGGCGGCGCCGTAGGCCTTGCGGGTGACGATGACGAAGCGCGGCACCGTCGCGTTGGCGAGTTCGTAACCCAGGCGCGCACTGCGCCGGACCAGGCCGGTTTCCTCGGCGGCGGTACCCACCAGGAAACCGGGCAGGTCGATGAGGATCAGCAGCGGCAGGCCGAACGCGTCGCAGACGGCCACGAAATGGGCGGCCTTCTCACACGCCGCGCTGTCGAGCGCACCCGCCAGGTGCAACGGCTGGTTGGCCACCACACCGACCGGGCGGCCGCCGAGGCGCACGAACGCGGTCACCACATTCGGCGCGTTGGTGCGTTTGAGTTCGAAGAGCGTGTCGCGGTCGGCCAGGGCCTCGATCACCTCGCGCACGTCGTAGCCCGCACGCAACGAGGCGGGCACGAGTGCGTCGATCTCGCCTGCTCGGTCGCCGGGTTCGAAGGGAGCCGTGCCGAGCACGGGAGCGCCGTCGGCCGACGGCGGAAGGTAGGACAGGTAGAGCCGGATGGCGTCGATGGCCTCGTGCTCGTCGTCGGTGACCACGTCCACGACACCGCGTTCGGCCTGGATGTCGGCGCCGCCGATCTCGTCGTTGCTCAGGGTCTCCCCCGTCGCGGCCTGCACGAGCGGCGCAGACGACATCCCGATGGTGCCGATCCCCCGCACGATGGTGACGAAGTCGCAGCAGGCGGCGAGATTGGCGGGGGCGCCGAAACCGGGACCCATCATGGCCGCAACGATCGGGACGTACCCCGACAGATCGGCCAGCCGCATCAGCAGCCGCGAACCCGGCGCGGCCAGTCGCGAATCGAGCGCCTCCTGCATGCGGTGCCCACCGCCGTCCATCAGCATGACGAGCGGAATCTTGTCCAGGAGTGCGCGTTCCACGCAGCGGTCGAGCTTGGCCATGCCGGTGGCGCCGTTGCTGCCACCGAGCACGGTGAAGTCGAACGCGGCCAGGGCGAGCGGGCGTCCGTCGACGTAGGCGATGCCGGTGACCACACCGTCACCGGGCGCGACCAACGGCGCGGCACCGGCCTGGGCGGGTCCGGGTCCGGCGAGCGCGCCGAATTCGTAGAAGCCGCCGTTGGCGAGCAGCGCGACCCGTTCGCGCGCGGTCAGCTTGCCGCGGGCGTGCTGTTTGGCGACCTTGTCGGCGCGCGCCTCGTCGGTGACCGCGGCATAGGCCTCGCGTACCCGTTCGATCAGCGGGTCCACCTCGGGATCTGCCACGGCACACCTTTCACCCACGACGGCATCGCTCGTTGCCGCGTCGGTGACGACACTAGCGTTTTTGGCTCAGTGCCAATAGTTGATCCGGCTCAGAGACCGTGCGCGTTCAACCAGCCGCGCGCGGCGTCGGCGGGCGCTGTCCCGCCCTCGACCTGCCCGAGCAACTCGACCAGCCCCTCGGTGGTCAGCTCGCCCGCGACGTAATTGAGTTTCTTCAGCCGCGCACGGTCGAAGATGCCCGAGCGGAACAGCGCGAGGACGTTCTGCGTGCGCAGGTCGTAATTCTTGTCGTCGAGGACCACGAAATCCTCGATCGCCGCGACCGGACCCGACAGGACGGCGACCTGAACGTCCCCGTGGCGCAAGGCTTCGAAGAGTTGCGCCGAGGACGGATAACGCACCGTCGCGGCGAAGGAGCAACCCTCGACGCTTGGGGGTTCGGTGCGCGCGAGCCCCGGCACCTCGACGAAGCCGGCCGTGGCGTTTTCGCAGGTCAACGCGTCGACAGTGCGCACGTTGTCGCGGGCGGCGGCCTCCTGAGTGACCAGCAGTCGCGCCCGCAGGTCGGTGCCGTCGGCGGCGTCCGACAGCGACAGTCCCTGCGGCAGTGCCGCGTTCACGGCCGCGCCGACGTCTTCGGGCTTGCGCGCCGAGGACGACGGATTCCATCGATCGAGCAGGGCGCCGTTGCGCGCGGGCAGGACGGCGATCCGCCCGGCATCCAGATCAGCCACGGGCGCGGCGGACTCGCTCACGACGGACGTTTCCATGCCCGTGCGAGCCAGTGCCTGGGCGTAGATCTCGGCGAGCACCATCGCTTCCGCCGAACCGTCGGCGCCGACCGTCACGACCGGGCCCGGTTCGTCACCGGCACAGGACGCGAGGGCGAAAACGCAGGTGGCGGCTACCAACACGGCCGCGCTCCGCCGCAGGGCGCCCGAGATCATCCGCCGACACCAACTTCCTGTCTTTGCCGTCAACCCCCGCAATTCGCCGCGACGCGGGGCAATATGAACACCCAGAATGTACCTGCGGCGTCCGCGTCGCACGCACAGCGCACTGCCCGCCTTTGCCGGAAGGACTCCAGTGAGAACCTCTGCACACCGACAATGTCGACCGGCACACCGCATGGTGGTGCGGATGGGCCGGATTCTGGCCGCCGCGGTGGCACTGGCCGCCGCGATGGTGGTGGCGTCGTGTGCCGACTCCGATCAGCAGCTGGCGCGCGGCGATTGCGCCAGTGACGAATTGATCATCGGCTCGGCCGATTTCGCCGAGTCCGAGACCGTGGCCACCATCTACTCCGAGGTGCTGCGGATCAACGGTTTCAAGGTGGCGACGAAATTCGATTTCGGAAATCGCGAGGCCTATCTACCCGCCGTCCGCCGATGCGTCGTCTCACTGGTCCCCGAATACACCGGAAACCTGCTGCGGTACTTGAACAAAGACGCGACCGCGACCTCCCCGGCCGAGGTGGACACCGCGCTGACCAGCGCGCTCGGTGAGGACCTCGCCATCGCCACCCCCGCCCCCGGTCAGAATTCCGACGCGGTCGTCGTCACCCGGGCGACCGCGCAGCGCTGGAACCTCACCACCATCGCAGACCTCGCACCGCATTCGGCCGAGACGACCTTTGCCGCCAAACCCGAATTCGCCGATCGCCCCGGCGGCCTACCCGGTTTACGCAAGAACTACGGCCTCGATATCAACGCCCAGAATTTCGTCGCCATCGCCGACGAACCGGAGACCGTCCGTGCCCTGATCGACGGCCGGGTCACCGCCGCCGATATCTACACGACCTCACCGGCGATCATCCAGAACGACCTCGTCGTCCTCACCGACCCCAAGAACAATTTCGCCGCCCAGAATGTGGTCCCCCTCTTCCACGCCGCCAAGAAGACCGACAAAGCCGTCGCCGTCCTCGACGCGGTGTCGGCCGAACTCACCACCGCGGAACTGATTTCCCTCAACACCGCCGTCTCCGGCGCCGCCAAGATCGAACCCAAGGCCGCCGCCCTCGCCTGGCTCACCGCCCGCGGCCTCGACACCCCGATCGCCTAGGCGATTCAGTCGTCGCCGAGCAGCGCACGCAGATGCGGATCGTCGGCGAGCACATCCCGCATCCTCGCGCGTTCACGAGTCCGCTGGGCCTGGGCGTGAATCCAGTCCTGCACCGCCTGCACGACGGCCACGTTCACCGAGATACCGTCGGCCTCCGCCGCGCCTGCCAGCTGGGCTTCGACCTCATCGGGAAGCTGCACGGTGATCGTCTTCATCACCTCATGATCCCACCGCGCACAGGTGGACGACGGCGGCCCCGCTCCTAGGGGAGCGGGGCCGCTGTCAGTCGTGCGTTGCCGATCAGGCGACGCCCTCGCGGCGCGCGGCCTCGGCCACGGCCTCGGCGACGGCGGGAGCCACGCGCGGGTCGAGCGGGCTCGGGATGATGCGGTCGACGGCCAGTTCGTCGGCGACGACGTTGAAGATGGCGTCGGCGGCGGCGACCTTCATGCCCTCGGTGATGCGGCGAGCGCCCGCGTCCAGTGCGCCCTTGAAGACGCCGGGGAAGGCGAGGACGTTGTTGATCTGGTTCGGGAAGTCGCTGCGGCCGGTGGCCACGATGGCGGCGTACTTGGCGGCCACCTCGGGGTGGATCTCCGGGTCGGGGTTCGACATGGCGAACACGATCGACTCGGGAGCCATCGAGGCGATGAGCTCCTCGGGGATGGTGCCCGCGGACAGGCCGAGGAAGACATCGGCGCCGGCCAGGGCGTCGGCGGGACCACCGGTCAGGCCACGCGGATTGCTGCGGGCGGCCAGGTCGGCCTTCACGCCGTTGAGGCCGTCACGACCGATGCTCACGATGCCCTTGGAGTCGAGCACGACCACATCGGGAACGCCCGCGGCCAGCAGGATGTTGGCGCACGCCACACCCGCGGCACCGGCACCGGAGACGACGACCTTGAGCGCCGACATGTCGCGGCCCTGCTGCGCGGCGGCACCCTTGAGCGCGGCGAGCACCACGATGGCGGTGCCGTGCTGGTCGTCGTGCATGACCGGGCAGTCCAGCGCCTCGATGACGCGGCGCTCGATCTCGAAGCAGCGCGGCGCCGAGATGTCTTCCAGGTTCACCGCACCGAAGCTGGGGCGCAGGCGGATCAGGGTCTCGACGATCTCGTCGGGATCGGTGGTGTCGAGCACCAGCGGGATCGAGTTGAGGCCCGCGAACTTCTTGAACAGCGCGGCCTTGCCCTCCATCACGGGCAGCGAGGCGCGCGGGCCGATGTCGCCGAGGCCGAGCACGGCGGTGCCGTCGCTGACGACAACGACGAGGCGATCGGTCCAGGTGTAGGTCTTGGTGAGGGCGGGGTCCTCGGCGATCGCGCGGCTCACCTGGGCGACGCCGGGGGTGTAGGCGATCGACAGGTCGCGCTGGGTCTCCAGCGGCGCGCTGAGCTCGACCGACAGCTTGCCGCCGAGGTGACCGGCGAAGATCTCCTCGTTGGTGATAGCAGCGAGGCTGGCTGCGTCATCGGCCTGGGGCGCCGCGGTGGCATTCGGTGCGTCAGTCACAGGTGACACGATTTCACTCCTGCTCGAGTCGGGCTCAACCGGGGGACGGTTACCGCCGGGTTTTTCTGAAAGCCGCGTTTATCTGGAATACGGGATACATGACGCTCATCGGGTGCGCGGCCGCCCGCGTTTCCGGACGGAACCGGATGCGGGGCGCGACACTGAACCGCGGAGCGGAGCCGGACGGGTGGTCCGGGCGAGCAAACGGGTCGACCTTCGGCCACGACGGTGCGTCGCGACGCGGACGGTCTCCAACATCCCCGAACCCGGCGGTGGCAAGGGAAGGGAATTCGCACCATTCTGCCAGCTCGGCCGACCGGTTGCCAAACCGGTGCGGCGTGTCAACGAGCTGGGCGTCATCCGTCGAGCGTAGCCGTGTCGAATTGCCGTGGAGTTAGCGAAAACTCGCAGCACCGGTGCGGTCACCGGTGAACAGTCACACCGTGACGGTGGTGTTCGCGGTGAGCTCGCCGCCGCGCGGGTCGGGCCGCTGCTCCGGGCGCACCCAGACCTCGTCGAGGCCACCACAGCGCAACCTGAGCCGCCACTCGGCCAGCACATCGGGATGGTCGATGCGCCGGTGGATGCCACGGCTCTCGGTGCGGGTGAGGGCGCTGTATCCGGCCCACCGGGCGACGGCGAGCAGAGCGGCGGCCTCGCGGGCGCGCAATCGCTCGGCACCGGTTCCGCCGAGCTCGAACCGGGCGCCGGGCCACATGGCGTCGAGTTCGGCGATGCTGTCGGTGAGGCTGTCGGCGCTGCGCCGGAAGCTGCGGCGTAGCGGCAAGGTGTGTTCCTGGACGAGTCCGATCACCGAGCGCGGGTCGATGTGAGCGTGTGGACCGAGTCCGGCTCCGGGCGCAGGCGGCAGGGCGACATCGTCACGGAAGGCGGTGGCCGCGCGGGCGGCGCCCTCCCCTGCCCAGCTACCCGAGGCGAGCGCCCAGGCGCCACGCAACCCGCCCGAGCACCCGGCAGCCCCGGCGACGACCTCACGACCGGCGACGCCGCCCGCGGCGAAGAGCCCGGGCACGGTGCTCGCGCAGTCGGCGCCGGTGAGTGCCAGCCCGCCGGAGCCGCGTACGGTGCCGTCGAGCACCGCGCGCACCGGCACCCGGCCCGCCGTGTCGACCGCGCCTTGCCTGCGCAGCCAGTGCCCGACCACCTCGGGCACGTCGTCGAGCGCGGCGAAGACTCGGCTGCCGTCGGCGATGGCGGCCAGCGCCGCGGACGTGCGGCCGGGAAGCTCGGACCCGGATTCGTCGTAGAAGGTGGTGAAACGTACCGCGAGCCCACTGGCGATCGTGCGATGCGGGTGCACTCGGGCGAGCACCGGGGCCAGGACGTAGGCGCTGGAGAATTCCATGCCCGACAGCTCGGCACCGGCCTCCGCCGCCATCAGCAGGCCGTCTCCGGTGTTCACCTCGGTGCCCGCGCCGCCGGACCCGAACGCACAGCCGCCGGTGGCGACGACCACCGCACCGGCACGAATCGTCCAGCGCTGAAAGTTGTTGTGCCGCTGCACCCCTGATGCACCGACCACCCGGCCCGAGCGATCGACGAGCAGGTGCAGTGCGGGGTGGTGATCGAGGATGCGCACGCCGGCTTCGAGGGCGCCGCGACGCAGTCGGCGCAGGTAACTCGCACCGTCGAACCGGATCCGTCGCGGGTCGGCGACCTGCCTGCCCGACCAGTTCCGCAACCGCTCGTGCGCCTCGTCGATCACGCGGTGCAGCCAGGCCGGATCACCGAGGCCACCGCCGCGCACCAGCGCGCGCTCCACGGCTTCGGCCCGTGCCTGACCAGGCGGTATGTCCCACACCGTGGTCGCACCGTAGACACCCGGGCCGCTCGAACCGCTCCGGCTCTTGTCGACCAGCACCACCCGCGCCCCGTGCGCGGCCGCGGAGACGGCGGCCCAGAGCCCGGCGGGTCCGCCGCCGAGAATCAGAACATCCGTCTCCAGGTTGCCCATACTGAGAGATATTCGGGCACAGTTCACCCTTCCGCAACCATTAGCGGACTGTCATCCCCACCACTGTGTCCACAGCAGGGCGCCGGTCGTCACGAACACGACGGCCGACCCGGCCAGAGCCGCCGCCCCGCGCCGCCGATCCGCGATGATCTGCGCCCCGACGACGACCACCGTAACCAGCACATGCCAGGTCAGGGATTCGCCGCCCGGCCCGGGAAAGTCGCGGCGCGCACCGATCAGCGCGGCACCGACGACCACACACAGCAGCGCGACGACACCGCCCGCGACCACCCCGCTCAGCGCCCGGACCGCCGTCACGAGGAGACCACCGGAACCCCGCTCGCCTTGCCGATCAATACCTCGAACTGTTCCGGATCGGTGCGGCAGGCGCCGATCTCGATGGTCTTGTTGCTGCCGTGGTAGTCCGACGACCCGGTGCGCACCAGGCCGAGCTCGCCGGACAGCTCGGTGAGTACCGCGCGATCGGCGTCGCTGTGATCGGGATGGTCGATCTCGAGGCCGGTGAGACCGAGCCCGGCCAGGTTCCTGATCTCGTCGAGCGCGAGCAGCCTGCCCCGTTTGCGGGCCCGCACGTGGGCGAGCACGCTCACCCCGCCCGCATCGGCGATGAGCTGCACCGCGCGCGGCAACGGCGTATCCACCTTCTCCGCGTAGTACGGCCCGTGCGGGGCGAGCAGGTCGACGAACGCGGCGTCGACACTGGCCACCACACCCGCCGCGACCAGTGCCCGCGCCAGATGCGGACGCCCCGCGGCCGGTCCGGCACCGGCCAGCACGGCCTCGGGGTCGATCGGCAGCCCGTCGGCCACCATCAACTCCGCCATGGCACGCACCCGTGCGATGCGCTCGGCCCTCAATCGTTCACGTTCCTCGGCGAAGCCGCGGTCGGCCGGGTCGAACAGGTAGGCCAGCAGGTGCACCGGAACGGGAAAACCGTCCTCCCCCATGCCCGTACACGACATCTCCATCCCGCGTACCAGTGTGAGTCCCGGCGGACGCGCCGCTTCTGCCTCGGCCCACCCGCCGGTGGTGTCGTGGTCGGTGATCGCGACGACGTCGAGCCCGGCCGCGGCGGCGTGGCGAACCAGTTCGGCCGGTGTGTCGGTGCCGTCGGAGGCGGTGGAATGGGTATGCAGGTCGATGCGCACACACTCAGTCTTACAGTGCGGTGTCGGCCGGTGTGCGGTCGTCGACCTGCCCGTAACATCCGGATGTGCCTTCCTTCCCGTCACTGCCGAACTTTCACAAGACGGGTCGTGCCGCGACGACCGCGCGGCCACGGGTACCGGTGCCGACCGCGCGTGCCATCGTCGACTGCGGTGTGTACGTCGACGGCAAGCGGTTACCCGGCCGCTTCACCCCGCAGCAGGCGCTGGCGGAGGCGCGCGGCACCGACTCGGGCTTCGTCTGGGTCGGCCTGCACGATCCCGACGAGACGCAGATGAACGACATCGCCGAGATCTTCGGGCTGCATCCGCTGGCCGTCGAGGACGCCGTGGTCGGCCGTCAGCGCCCCAAGCTGGAACGCTACGACGACACGCTGTTCCTGGTGATGCGCACGGTCAGCTACGTGGAACACGATATGCACGCCATCAGCGAGATCGTGGAGACCGGCGACATCATGGTCTTCACCGGCCCGCATTTCGCGATCACCGTTCGCCACGGCGAACACACCGGCCTGTCGGGCGTGCGAAGGGCACTCGAGGGTCATCCCGATCAGCTGCGGATGGGTCCGCCCTCGGTGCTGCACGCCGTGGCCGATCACGTGGTCGATTCCTACGTGGAGACAACCGAATCCATCGAGGAGGACGTCAACGAGATGGAGGAGGCGGTGTTCACGCCGAACTCCAAGGTGGGCATCGAATCGATCTACCAGCTCAAACGCGAGGTCGTCGAGCTGCGTCGGGCGGTGTCACCGCTGGGCGTTCCGCTCGAGCGGTTGGTGAACAACCAGGACCTGCCGGTACCGACCGAATTCCGGCGCTACATGCGCGACGTGGCCGACCACCATGTCAGCGTCAACGAACAGATCGCCTACTTCGACGAGGCGCTGAGCAGCCTGGTGAACGCGGCGCTGGCCAAGATCAGCGTTCAGCAGAACACCGATATGCGCAAGATCTCGGCGTATGCGGCCATGGCGGCGGTGCCGACCATGATCGCCGGCGTGTACGGCATGAACTTCGACTACATGTGGGAACTGCACCAGCGGTGGGCTTATCCGGCGGTGGTCGCGCTGATGGCCGTGTTGTGCGCGTTGCTGTTCCGCAGTTTCCGCCGCAACAAGTGGCTCTAGAGATTCACCGCACCGCGACCGGGATCGCGTACGTCGATACCCGCCTCGGCCCACGCGTCCCGCAATGCCTGCGCGCCGCGCACCCGCACCCAGGCGGCCTCAGTGGCGGTCACCGGGGTGACGCTGAGGTAGCGCACCGGTTCGGCCGGTTCGGGCAGCACGATCTCGGGCACCTCGCTCTCGCCGAGCAGCACCGCGGTGAAAGGCCCGTTGTGCCACAACGGTTCACCGAGATCGAGCAGCGCGTCGGCTTGCAGCACAACGCCTTCCACCGACGGCGTGGCCACGAGCACGCCGAGTGAACGAACCAGGCCCGCCTGCGGCCCGGCGGCGGCCAGCAGGGTGAGCACGAGTTCGGCGCGGGGGCCACGGACCGGATCGGCGAGCAGGTCGGCCGGGTCGCCCATCGGATGACGCGAGCCGCCGAGCGTCGCGTAGTGCACCACACCGTCACCGGGGATGCGCAGGATCTCGATCGGTTCCAGCCCGAGGAACGTCACCGACGCGGAGTCCACACCGGCACGCTCGACCTCGTAGTGGTCCAGCACCGCGGTGCGGACCGAATTCACCACATCCATTGCGTCACAGCGCCAATCGGGCCAGCATGTCGCGGGCGCGTTCGGCGGTCTTCGGGTCGCACAGCACGTCGTAGCGACCGGCGACCAGCTGCATGGTCGACGCGAAATCGCGCTGACCCTTGGTCGCCGCGTAGGGAATGGACGTGGTGATGACACCGAACACGATGCCGCCGAGCAGACCGACGACCAACGGACCGAGCGCCCCACCGGTGGTGGTGAACAGGCTCAGCAGCAGGCCGAGGAACAGGCCGAGCCAGGCGCCCGACACCACCCCACCGCCGATGACCTTGCCCCAGGTGAGCCGGTACAGCACCCGCTCCACCTGCATCAGGTCGACGCCGACGATGGTCACGTCCTGCACCGGGAACTGGTTGTCGGCCAGGTAATCGACCGCGCGCTGCGCCTCGGCGTAGGTCGGATACGACCCGACCGGCCAGCCCGACGGCGGCGTCGGCAACGCCTGCCGCCCGCGGTTCGAGTTGCCCAAGGGATTCGTCATAGTCCCATTCTGCTATTCCTGGCCGGGTTGTGGCGGAGTGAAACGGGTGGTCCTGCTCATTCCGGCGGCGCGGCCCTTCTCGGCTATGACCTGTGCCATCTTGGCGGAGGCCTCGTCGATCATCTCATTGCCGAGCATCACCGCGCCACGAGCACCGCCGGCGGTCGAGGTGTGGAAGGCGTAGGCCTCGAGGATCAATTCGGCGCGGTCGTAGTCCTCCTGGCGCGGGCTGAAGATCTCGTTGGCGGCGTCGATCTGGTCCGGGTGCAGCACCCATTTGCCGTCGAAGCCGAGCGCGGCGGTGCGCGCGGCGGCCCGGCGGAAGCCGTCCACATCGCGAACCTGCAGGTAGGGGCCGTCGATGGCCTGCAGGCCGTGGGCGCGGGCGGTGAGCAGGATGGTCATCAGGACGTGGTGGTAGGCATCGCCGGTGTCGTAGCCGGGCGGCTGTTCGCCGACGACGAGGGTGCGCATATTCAGGCTCGCCATGAAATCGGCGGGACCGAAGACCAGGGCCTGCACACGGGGGCTGGCGGTGGCGATCTCGTCGATATTGCGCAACCCCATGGCGTTTTCGAGCTGCGGTTCGATGCCGATGCGCCCGACCTCGAGCCCGCACACCTTCTCCAGCTGGGTCAGCAGCAGATCCAGCGCCCGCACCTGGCCCGCGTCGGTGACCTTGGGCAGCAGGATCGCGTCGAGCTCACGGCCCGCGCCCTCCACCACCGTGATGACGTCGGCGTAGGTCCATTCGGTCGTCCAGTCGTTGACCCGGACCACCCGCAGCTGCTCGCCCCAGCCCGGTTCGTGCAGGGCGGCCACGATATTGGCGCGCGCCGACACCTTCGCCTCGGGCGCCACCGCGTCCTCCAGATCGAGGAAGACCTCGTCGACCGGCAGTCCCATCGCCTTGTGGATCATCTTCTGGCTACTGCCTGGCACGGCGAGCACCGAACGGCGGGGCTTCATGGGAGCACGCTCCTTACTACTAGCCTGAGGTCATGGCAACCACCAGGGTGTACGTCGCCCGGCTCGCCGGCCTGACAGTGCTGGGTCCGGACGGGGAGTCTATCGGCCGGGTCCGGGACGCGGTCGTCGCCGTCCGGTTCGGGCGGCAACCGCCGCGCGTGCACGGCCTGGTCGTCGAGTTGCCCACGCGCCGAAGGATTTTCGTGCCGATGCTGCGGGTCACCGCGATCGAGCCGGGCGTGGTGACGCTCAATACCGGAACCGTGAGCCTGCGCCGGTTCGCCCAGCGTGCGGGCGAATTGCTCGCGCTGGCCCAGATCGTCGACACCCGGGTGCACGTGCACGACCCGGACCTACCCGATCTCGAGGACGTGGACGTGTTCGTCGCCGATCTGGGCATCGAGCAGACCCGCACCCGGGACTGGGTGGTCGGCCGGATCGCGGTGCGCGGGCACCGGCGGATCGGGCGCAGGCGGACGGTGCATGTGGTCGACTGGTCGTCGGTGAGCGGCCTGACACCGGCCGCCGTCGGCAGGCCGGGCCAGGATGTCACCGCGCTGCTCGCCCAATTCGAAGGACTGCGCGCCGCCGACGTGGCCAACCGGTTGCGCGAGCTGCCCGAGAAGCGCCGCGTGGAAGTGGCGATCGCCCTCGACGACGAACGCCTCGCCGATGTGGTGCAGGAACTGCCCGACGACGACCAGGTCGACCTGCTCGGCCACCTCGAGGTCCGGCGGGCCGCCGATGTGCTCGAGGCCATGGACCCCGACGACGCGGCCGACCTGCTCGGCGAACTGCCCGAGAGCGAAGCCGAATCGCTGCTCGCCCTGATGGACCCGGAGGAGTCCGAACCGGTGCGCAGATTGCTCGCCCACTCCCCCGACACCGCGGGTGGCCTGATGACCACCAAACCGGTCGTCCTCAGTCCGTCGACCACGGTCGCCGAGGCGCTGGCCCGCGTCCGCGATCCCGACCTCACCCCCGCCCTGGCCTCGATGGTCTTCGTCGTCCGGCCGCCCACGGCCACCCCGACCGGTAACTACCTGGGCTGCGTGCACATCCAGCACCTGTTGCGCGAGCCGCCCGCGCACCTGGTGGGCGGCATGGTCGACACCGACCTGGCCGCTCTGACCCCCGAACTGCCGCTCTCGGCCGTCACCCGCTACTTCGCCACCTACAACCTGGTCTGCGGGCCGGTGATCGACGACGAGAACCACCTGCTCGGCGCGGTCACCGTCGACGACGTGCTCGACCATCTGCTGCCCGAGGACTGGCGCGAAGAGGAGACTCCACCGCTCGAACAGACCGAGCCGACACCGATCGACACCGACGGGAAACCGGCATGAGAGGTCAGCGCCTCGAGGCATCAGCGGAGCAGCCGAAAGGACACGCGTGAGCGAGAAGAACCTGGCCCGGCAGCGGCTGGAGACACCGGGCGGTACCCGGCTGCGTTTCGACTGGGACTCCGAGGCGTTCGCGCGCAGCAGCGAGCGGGTTGCCCGGTTCCTCGGCACCGGGCGTTATCTGGCGATCCAGACCATCATCGTCATCGTCTGGATCCTGCTCAATGTCTTCGTGGTGGCGCTGCGCTGGGACCCGTACCCGTTCATCCTGCTCAACCTGGCCTTCTCCACCCAGGCGGCCTACGCGGCGCCGCTGATCCTGCTCGCCCAGAACCGGCAGGACAATCGCGACAAGGTCTCGCTCGAGGAGGACCGCACCCGGGCCGCGCAGACCAAGGCCGACACCGAGTTCCTCGCCCGTGAGCTGGCGGCGCTTCGCCTGGCCGTCGGCGATGTCGCCACCCGCGACTACCTCCGGCGCGAATTGGAAGAGATCAAGGAAATGCTCGACGGCGCGCCGAAGACGGAGGCGAAGCGAAAAGGCGCCCGCAAGAAAACCTCCGGTCAAACGCCGTCTTCGCCCCCGGTTTCGCCTGGTGCTCCAGATGAGTAACCGGAAATGCTCTGTAAGTACCTGACCGATGGGTAACCTGGATCACGTTGTTCCGGGCGGGCCGGAGGGGGGACTCTGCGGCGCCGCTGCTTCGACGTAAAGGGTTGGTGTGGCCGCAATGCGAATCTCTGCTCCGATAACTATGTCGGCCCTTGTCGTCGCGGGACTCGTCGCGTCGGGGTCGGCCGCGCACTCGTCGAACCCGAGCACCGCGCCGAGCGCGCCGGAGGCCCTGCTCGCCGCGAACAAGAGCACCACCGACCACAAACCCGAGAGCGATCCGTCCGAAATCGTCGGCCTGCTACCGGTGACCCAGGAGGCGCCACGCAAACTCCGCGCCCTGAGCCCCTCGGCCAACAGCCTCGCCCCCTTCGCCGGAACCGTGCCACTGCAATCGATTTCACTACCACCCGGCAGCGGCACGCTCGGCATTCCCGAGATCGTGCTCGCCGCCTACCGCAATGCCGAACTGGCCATGCAGACCGCGCAGCCCGGCTGCGGACTCACCTGGAACCTGCTCGCCGGCATCGGGCGCATCGAATCCGGGCACGCCAGCAGCGGTCGCACCGACGCCGCGGGCACCACGACCACCCCCATCTTCGGACCCGCGCTCGACGGCACCCTGCCGGGTAACGAGATCATCAAGGAGGCCGACGGCGGCTTCGTCCGCGCCGTCGGACCCATGCAGTTCCTGCCGAGCACCTGGGCGCACTACTCGGCCGACGGCAACGGCGACGGCGCGGCCGACCCGCACAATGTCTTCGACGCCGCCCTCGGCGCGGCCAAGTACCTGTGTTCCGGCGGGCTGAACCTGCGCGACGCGGCCCAGGAACTGCGTGCCGTCCTGCGCTACAACAACTCGATGTCGTACGCGGCCAATGTGCTCAGCTGGTCGGCGGCCTACCGCACCGGCGGTGCGCCGAGCCAGGTGTCGATCTCGCCCGACATCGTGCCGCCGGGCAGCGCGCCGACCGTCGCGCCGAACGTGCTCGCGGCCGACACACCCGTCACGGCGGCGCCACCGTCGACGACGAACCAATTGCCGCCCAACACACCGAAGGTCACCACGCCGACCCAGGTGATGATCACGCTGCCCGGCTTGCCACCGATTCCCTGCGGCATCTTCTGCCCAGCGCCGGTCGCACCCGCGCCCGAGGTGTGTGTGAACGAGCCGCTGCCCGCGCAGATGCCCGACCCCATCGCGCCCGCACCGCAGACGTTCGGTGCTGAGGTGCAACAGAATCCGGCACCGCAGGATCCGGCCGCCGCTCCCCCGCAGCCCGGTGAGCGCACCGACCAGGCGGCGTGCACACCCGCGGAACAGCCCGCGCCCGCCGAGACACCGGCACCTGCACCTGCACCTACTCTGGAGAAGACTCCGGAGCCGGGTATCGCCCCCACCGAGGAGCCCGCGCCGCCCGCCGCTCCGGCACCGGCGCCGCAGCCCGGAATCACGTTGCCGTTCAACATCGTTATCCCGCTGCCGCCCGCTCCGCCGGCCCCCTAGAAATCAAACCGAAATTCAGATCACGGAGGGGTAACAAAAAGGTCTCGGGTGCGGTAATCTCGGCTCATGGGTCGTCATCGTAAACAGCCTGCAACGACGGTTCGACGTAGTTCGATCATCGCGCTCACCGGCTTGGTTCCGGCCGGACTCGTGGCCGTCACCGCCGCCGCCACCGACACGACCACCGCCGAAATGGCGGCCGTGGAGCACGATCTGCCCGAGATCGACACCGAGACCGGCCCCGAGTTCGCCGCCGCACCGCAGGCCGAGGTCGCCGAGGTCGTCCACGCCGAGGCCAAGCAGTCGCGGTCGGCCACCCCCGAGGTGAAAACCGTTGCGCTGCCCGGTGATCGGGCCGCCTCCGATCTGCCCGCCGGGCCGCTCGGTATCCCCGGCATCGCGGTGGCCGCCTACCAGAACGCCGAACAGCAACTGGCCGTGGAGAATCCGCACTGCGGCATGTCGTGGTCCCTGCTGGCGGGCATCGGCCGCGTCGAATCCACCCACGCCTTCGGCAAAGCCGACGCCGACGGCAACCCGATCAAGGCCGTCTACGGTCCCGTTCTCGACGGCAGCCTGTCGGGCAACAACGTCATCCACGACAGCGACGGCGGCACCCTCGACGGCATCGGCGGCTACGACCGCGCCATAGGCCCCATGCAGTTCCTCCCCGAAACCTGGGAGCGCTACGCCGCCGACGGCAATGCCGACGGCATCGCCGACCCGCAGAACCTCTACGACGCCGCCCTCACCGCGGGCAAGTACCTCTGCGACGGCGGCCTGAACATGCGCGACCTGTCCCAGCAGTCCAAGGCGATCCTGCGCTACAACAACTCCATGGCCTACGTCGCCAATGTGATGGCATGGTCGGGCTCCTACTCCAGCGGCCTCGCCCCCAAGCCCCAAGACCTCCCGCGCATCCACTGAGCACGCGCCCCACACCCGGCCGGGAAACCGGTGCAGCCTAATATCGGACATATGGCAGTGATTACGGAAGCGGATGTGCGGGCGGCGCTCGCGAAGGTCGACGATCCGGAGATCCGCAAGCCGATCACCGAGCTCGGCATGGTCAAGAGCATCGCCATCGCCGACAGCGGTGACGTACATGTCGAGGTGTACCTCACCACCTCGGGCTGCCCGCTGCGCACCGAGATCATCCAGCGCGTCACCAAGGCCGTCGCCGACGTGCCGGGTGCCGGCGCGGTGACCGTCGACCTCGACGTGATGAACGACGAACAGCGCACCGAACTGCGCAAGTCGCTGCGCGGTGACTCCGCCGAACCGGTGATCCCCTTCGCCCAGCCCGGCTCGCTCACCCGCGTGTACGCGGTGGCCTCCGGCAAGGGCGGCGTCGGCAAGTCCAGCGTCACCGCCAACCTGGCCGTCGCGCTCGCGGAACGCGGCCTGTCGGTCGGTGTGCTCGACGCCGACATCTACGGTCACTCCATCCCGCGCATGCTCGGCACCGACGCCCGGCCCACCCAGGTGGAGCGGATGATCATGCCGCCCGTCGCCCATGACGTGAAGATGATCTCGATCGCCCAGTTCACCCAGGGCAACACGCCCGTGGTGTGGCGCGGTCCGATGCTGCACCGCGCGCTGCAGCAGTTCCTCGCCGACGTGTTCTGGGGCGACCTGGACGTGCTGCTGCTCGACTTGCCGCCCGGCACCGGCGACGTGGCGATCTCCATCGCCCAGCTGATCCCGAGCGCCGAGATCCTCGTCGTCACCACCCCGCAGATCGCCGCCGCCGAGGTGGCCGAACGCGCGGGTGCCATCGCCCTGCAGACCCGTCAGCGGATCGCGGGCGTCGTCGAGAACATGTCCTGGCTCGACCTGCCCGACGGTTCACGCATGGAGCTCTACGGTTCCGGTGGCGGCCAGGTGGTCGCCGACCGCCTCACCCGCGCCGTCGGCTCGACCGTCCCGCTGCTCGGCCAGATCCCCATCGAGCAGGCCCTGCGCGAAGGTGGCGACGCGGGTACGCCGATCGTGCTCTCCGATCCGGAGAATCCGGCTGCCGTCGCCCTGCGCGGCGTCGCCGACAAGCTCGCGATCCGCAAGCGCGGCCTGGCGGGGATGTCGCTCGGCATCGACACCACCCGCCACCTCTGACCGCTCCCGCTGATGCGGGACTTGTCGGTGGGTTTGCCTAGTCTGGGAGCATGCTGACGCTGCTTCTGTATGTGCTCATCGTCGGGTTGGTCGCGGCGATGTTGTTTCTCGTCGCCAGTGCGGTGTTCGGCCGGTCGGAGGAGCTCGGGCCGTTGCCGCAGGGCACCACCGCGACCGTGCTGCCCGCCGAGGGCGTCACGGGGGCGGATGTGCGGGCGTTGCGGTTCCAGCAGGTGGTGCGCGGCTACAAGGCCGGTGAGGTCGACTGGGCGCTGGGGCGGTTGGCCGAGCGCATCGACGAACTCGAGTTCGAATTAGCGCAGATGCGGCAGTGGCAGGCGCAGGTGGCAGCGGGCCAGGAGCAACGGTGAGCGAGTTCGTCGACGACGGGCTGGTCCGCTGCGACTGGGCGACCGGCTCCCAGCTCTACCGCGATTACCACGACCACGAATGGGGCAAGACCCTCCACGGCGACGACGCCATGTTCGAGCGGCTGTGCCTCGAGGCGTTCCAATCGGGCCTGTCCTGGATCACCATCCTCCGCAAGCGCCCGGCCTTCCGCGCCGCCTTCGCCGACTTCGAGATCGCCAAGGTCGCCGAATTCGACGACACCGACCGGGCCCGGCTGCTCGCCGACGCCGGGATCGTCCGCAACCGCGCGAAAATCGACGCGGCCATCACCAACGCCCGGGTTGCTCGCGACCTGCCGACAGGCCTCGACGAGCTGGTGTGGTCGTTCGCACCCGAGCCGCGCCCGAGGCCCGCGACCATCGCGGATGTGCCCGCCACCACACCCGAATCCATTGCTCTGGCAAAGGAATTGAAGCGCCGCGGCTTCGCTTTCGTGGGCCCGACCACGGCCTACGCACTGATGCAGGCGACCGGCATGGTGGACGATCACCTGGCCGTTTGCTGGGTGCAAGCCGTACCGAAAGGAACCGACTCCGGAGTCAGATTTGCTACTCAGGTGTCCGCCCGAGTCGGCAATAGGGAAGAATAGGACCGGTGTGGCCCGCCGAACACCCGGCGGACCAGAGAACAGTAGTGCGCACTCCACCGCGCAGATCTGGAGGGAGCAGAGGATGGCGGCCATGAAGCCCCGTACCGGGGACGGTCCCCTCGAGGCAACCAAGGAAGGTCGTGGAATCGTCATGCGGGTTCCACTCGAGGGTGGCGGGCGTTTGGTCGTCGAACTCACACCGGACGAGGCAGCTGCCCTCGGTGACGAACTGAAGAGCGTCACCAGCTGACAGCCCTGACCGAGGTCGCCGCACTCCTGGCCTGCCCGGAGTGCGGCGACACCCTGCAGCCCGGCGCAGGCGCACTGCGGTGCGGCAACCGGCACAGCTTCGACATCGCCCGCCAGGGTTACGTCGGCCTGCTCACCGGCGCCTCGACGAAAATGACCGGCGACACCGCCGCGATGCTCGATGCCCGCGCGGATTTCCAGGGTGCGGGACACTTCGCGCCGATCGCGGATGCCGTTGCCCAAGCTTTCCGCTCCGCGCACCCGGCCGGATACACGCCGTCCGCGGCTCGTCAGTTCGACACGCAGGGCAATGCGCGGCCGCAAGGCACGCCCACGTTGCCGAACGGCACCGCATCGCCCGGCAGCTCCGCATCGCCCGGCAGCACCGCATCGCCCGGCAGCACCGCATCGCCCGGCAGCACCGCATCGCCCGGCAGCACCGCATCGCCCGGCAGCTCCGTATCACCGGACCGGCCCGCATCGTCGGCCGACACCGGGCCGCTGGGGGGTGCGGTGCTGGAGATCGGGGCCGGTACCGGGTACTACCTGGCCGAGGTCCTCGAGGCGCACCCGGGTCTCAACGGCATCGCGCTTGATGTCGCGAAGCCTGCTGCTCGTCGCGCGGCTCGTGCGCATCCTCGGCTCGCGTCGGTCCTTGCCGACGCCTGGCGTGGTCTGCCGATCCGCGATGACGCTCTCGCCGGGGTTTTATCCGTCTTCGCGCCACGAAACCCCGGCGAGGTCGCGCGTGTGCTCGCGCCCGGGGGGCGGTTCGTCGTCGTCACGCCTACCCCGCGGCATCTGGGCGAGTTGATCGAGCCGCTGGGGATGGTTCGCGTCGACCCCGATAAGGAGCGTCGGCTCGACGACGCGCTGTCGGGCACCTTCACTCGCATCGATCACGCTGTGGTCGAATTTCCTATGAAGCTGTCGCGTGGCGACGTCACCAATGTGGTCGCCATGGGACCGTCCGCCTTCCACACCACCGCTGCCGACGACCCGCGCATCGCCGGCCTCGCCGACATCACCGAGGTCACCGCTTCGGTCACCGTTGCGCGGTACGCACCTGTCGGCTGAGCGCGGACAACACATCGGTGTTTTGTGCACCACAAAGGTATTGGGCTGTGTTTTTGGAGCGCTGGCGCGCTCGAGCGCGGCCCCTGAGGGGCCACGCGAACAGCGCTCGAGACTCGCGCTTCGCGCATGCGCTTCGAGCGCTGTTCGCGCGGCCGGGCCGCTGCGCCGCTTCGCGGCGGACCCTCCTCGAGGTCGGGTCGTGCGGGGCTGGGAATGCGGTCATGGCGGACTTAAGTGGTGCCGTGTGGCTGGGAGCCCGGTAGGTGGCGGACTCGAGTAGTGCCGTGCGGCTGGCAATGCGGTAGGCGGCGGACCCGAGTGCTGTGTGGGCTGGAGGCGGTAGGTGACGGACTCGAGTGGGGCCGCGTGGGCTGGAGGCGGTAGGTGGCGGACTCGAGTGGGGCCGCGTGGGCTGGAGGCGGTAAGTGGCGGACTCGAGTGGGGCCACGTGGGCTGGGATGCGGCGAGGCGTATGCGGCGCGGATGCTCTCAGCGGATGACTTCGCGATAGACATTCACAGTCTGCTCTGCGATCCTCGCCCAATCGAACTCCGCGATGGCTCGCGCGCGGCCTGCCTGCCCGTAGCGCGTCGCCAGTTCGGCGTCGCCTGCCACCGCGTTCACCGCGTCGGCGAGTGCGTGTTCGTAGTCATCCGAGGCGACCGGGTCGTAGTGCACCAATCGCCCTGTGACACCGTCGGCGACCACTTCCGGGATCCCGCCTACGTCCGAGGCGACGACGGCGGTGGCGCAGGCCATCGCTTCCAGGTTCACGATGCCGAGGGGTTCGTATACCGACGGGCAGACGAAAACTGTCGAGGCCGTGAGGATTTGACGCACCTGTTCGGTGGGGAGCATCTCCTTCACCCAGAACACATTGCCGCGCTGGTTTTGCAGCTCGTCGACAGCGGCGGCCACTTCCTGCTCGAGTTCCACCGTGTCCGCCGCACCGGCGCACAGCACCAGCTGAATGTCGGGGTCGAAATCGGCCGCGGCGGCCAGCAGGTGGCCGACACCCTTTTGTCGGGTGATACGGCCGACGAACGAGACGATCGGCAGATCAGCACGCACTCCGAGGCGGTCGAGCACCGGTTGCTCGGAGCCGGTGGGGGCACCCGGATGCCACACGCCCGCGTCGATGCCGTTGTGCACCACGTGGACCCGGCCGGGGTCGATGGCGGGATAGGCGTCGAGGACGTCGTGGGCCATGCCCTCGCTCACCGCGATCACGGCGTCGGCCTGTTCCATGGCGTTGCGTTCCGACCACGACGACAAGCGGTACCCGCCGCCGAGCTGTTCGGCCTTCCACGGCCTGCGCGGTTCGAGCGAATGCGCGGTGAGCACGTGCGGAATGCCGTACAGCGCACCGGCGAGATGGCCGGCCAGGCCCGCGTACCAGGTGTGCGAATGCACCACGTCCACCGCGCCGACGGCGTCGGCCATCCGCAGCTGCGCCGACATCATCTGCAAGGCGGCGTTGGCGGCGTACAGCTCCGGATCGGGCCGGTGCACCACCGCCCCCGTGCGCGGCGCGCCCATGCAGTGCACGGTGACCTCGCACAGCGCGCGCAGCCGCGCGGTGAGCTCGGTGACGTGCACGCCCGCACCGCCGTACAC
This sequence comes from Nocardia rosealba, assembly GCF_020216065.1. Classification (GTDB taxonomy): domain Bacteria; phylum Actinomycetota; class Actinomycetes; order Mycobacteriales; family Mycobacteriaceae; genus Nocardia; species Nocardia rosealba. Next base: position 821,770 of record NZ_JAIWNA010000001.1, on the reverse strand, counting down.
CTCGGGCGGATACTCCCGGGTCAGCATGGCCACCCGCAACGGATCCGCGATCGCTGATTCCCCGTCGGTGCCATCACTCACGGGTCCAAAGTTAGACGCTCGGGTCGACATGGGCCACCGGGTGGGCCCGGGGCCTGTACTTTGACAGGGTGAGGAGCCAGCCGCACGTACTCGGGATCGTGCTCGCCGGTGGCGAGGGCAAACGACTGTTTCCGCTCACGGCCGACCGCGCCAAGCCCGCGGTTCCGTTCGGTGGGGCCTACCGGCTGATCGATTTCGTGCTCAGCAACCTGGTCAACGCGGGATATCTGCGCCTGTGCGTCCTCACCCAGTACAAGTCGCATTCGCTGGACCGCCACATTTCCCAGACCTGGCGGCTGTCGGGTTTCACCGGTGAGTACATCACCCCGGTGCCCGCGCAGCAGCGGCTCGGACCGCGCTGGTACACCGGCAGCGCCGACGCGATCATGCAGTCGCTCAACCTGATCTACGACGAGGACCCCGACTACATCGTGGTCTTCGGCGCCGATCACGTGTACCGGATGGACCCGGAACAGATGGTGGCCAGCCATATCGCCTCGGGCGCGGGCGTCACCGTCGCGGGGATCCGGGTGCCGCGCAGCGAGGCGAGCGCGTTCGGGTGCATCGATTCCGACGAGTCCGGCCGCATCACCCAGTTCCTGGAGAAACCGGCCCATCCGCCCGGCACACCGGACGACCCGAACATGACTTTCGCGTCGATGGGCAACTACGTGTTCACCACCCGCGTGCTCGTCGACGCGATCCGCGCCGACGCGGAGAACTCCGATTCCGATCACGACATGGGCGGCGACATCATCCCGTCGCTGGTCGCGGCGGGGCAGGCCGCCGTCTACGACTTCGCCGACAACGACGTACCGGGCGCCACCGCTCGCGACCGGGGCTACTGGCGCGATGTCGGCACCATCGACGCCTTCTACGAGGCGCACATGGACCTGGTCTCGGTGCACCCGGTGTTCAACCTCTACAACAAGCACTGGCCCATCCGCGGCGCCGCCGAGAACCTGCCGCCCGCCAAGTTCGCGCGTGGTGGGCTCGCTCAGGAGTCGATCGTCGGCGCGGGCTCGATCCTGTCGGCGGCCACCGTGCGCAATTCGGTTCTGAGTTCCAACGTGATGATCGACGACGGCGCGACGGTGGAGGGCAGCGTGCTGATGCCCGGCGTGCGCATCGGGCGTGGCGCGGTGGTCCGCCACGCCATCCTCGACAAGAACGTGGTGGTCGGCGAGGGTGAGATCATCGGCGTGGATCTGGACCGCGACCGGGAACGATTCGCCGTGAGCAACGGTGGGGTCGTCACCGTCGGCAAGGGCATCTGGGTGGGGTGACTACCCACGCGATGCGCAGAGCAACCCGTCGCCGATGGGGATGAGCACGCTGGTGAGCTCGGGATTCTCCGCGATCGCCCTGGTCGCGGCACGCACCGCCTGGGTGGCCGGGTCGCGCTGGGACTGATCGGGGACGCGCCCGCCGAGCAGCGCGTTGTTCAGGATGAACGCACCGCCCTCGCGCAGTAATCGCACACCCTGCTCCACGTAGAGCGGGTGTTCCATGGGCGAGGCGTCGACGAACACCAGGTCGTAGGCGCCGTCGGCCAGCCGCGGCAGCACATCGAGGGCGCGGCCGTTGATGAGCCGGGTGCGCGCGGGCGCGATCTCGGCGGTGCGGAAGGCCTCCTTGGCGGCCCGCTGATGCTCGGGTTCGGAGTCGATGGTGGTGAGGGTTCCGTCCTCACGCATGCCGTCGAGCAGCCACAATCCGCTCACACCCGCGCCGGTGCCCACCTCGACGACCGAGCGGGCGCCGAGCATCTGCGCGTACATGCTCAGCAGCGCGCCGACCGAGGCGGGCACGGGCGCGGCGCCCAATTCGGTGGCCCGCTCGCGCGCGTCGAGGAGGACTTCGTCCTCGACGACGGACTCCTCCACATAGGCCAGGTTCCGCTCCACGTTCGATGCCACAGCTATGAGGCTATGTCACCGACCGGGTATGTGTATTCAGCGAAGGCGCCCACGCGGGGTGAGTGTCGGGGTGCGCCAGGATTCTCAGGCGCCACTCAGGGTCTCCATACGTGCCCCATATCGCGACAGGAAATAGTTGCCACACCAGCCGATCGCGGCGGGTACGAGACGCGGGAACAACCGCAGACATCCGGCGGTTGTTTCTGACAAGACAAGGTCCGCTGACCCGGACCGGTTCGGTTTCGTGCCGGCGGTCCCGAGTAGGAGGTGTCCCATCCCGATGGTAGACACGGCGCGTTCCGACGCCACACTGCCCGCCCAGACCCTTCCCACCGACTTTCCGCCGTCCGTCGAGGACGATCTCGATGCCGAGCTCACCGGCACCGCGGCTTTCGACGCCACTGGTGACCGCACGGTGATGCCGTCGTGGGACGAACTGGTCCGCGAGCACGCCGACCGGGTCTACCGCCTCGCCTACCGACTGTCCGGCGACGCCCAGGACGCCGAAGACCTCACCCAGGAAACCTTCATCCGGGTGTTCCGTTCCCTGCAGAGCTACCAGCCGGGCACGTTCGAAGGCTGGTTGCACCGCATCACCACGAACCTGTTCCTCGACATGGTCCGCAGACGCAATCGCATCCGCATGGAGGCCTTACCCGAGGACTACGACCGGGTACCCGCCGAGGGACCGACGCCCGAGGACGCCTACCACGACTCCCGCCTCGACCCGGACCTGCAGAAGGCGCTCGACGCCCTCGCTCCTGAGTTCCGCGCGGCCGTGGTGCTGTGTGACATCGAGGGCCTGTCCTACGAGGAGATCGGCGCCACCCTCGGCGTCAAGCTCGGCACTGTGCGCAGCCGCATCCACCGCGGGCGCCAGGCACTGCGCGACTACCTTGCGCATAATGGAACTGAGCAGCGATACTCCGCTGACGCCTACGCAGGGTGACCGCCGCGAGCGGCCACACCCGGCCTGGTCGGGTTGATGTCGGTCGGAAGGAAGAACTCCGCATGAGCGTGGATCCAGCATCCTCAGGTCGCACACCGCGCTTTCAGCCCACCGAGCATCTGGCCAGCGAGGCGATCGCGGCCTACGTCGACGGCGAACTGCGCATGAACGCCTATCTGCGTGCCGCCCAGCATCTCTCGGTGTGCCCCGAATGCGCCGCCGAGGTCGAGGCCCAGCAGCAGGCGCGGATCGCGCTGCGCCGGGCGGGCGAAATCGCCGTTCCACGCAGCCTGCACGACAGCCTCAGCCGCATCCCGCTGGCCGAACTGCCCGCCGCCGCACCCGAACCTCCCCGCCGTAACGAGGCATTTCTCGGATTCCTGACCGATTCGTTCCCCGCAGCCCGGTGGACTACGTGGCGGCGCAAGTAGAGTCACGGGCGTGACAGGCGAATCGACGAATCCCGGATCGACCGACAACTCGGATTCGGCGGCGTCACGGGGGAATCTGCGGCCCTCCGACGCGCCGACCCTCGGCCCGCGTCCGGTGTACCGGCCGCACATCGACAGCCATACCGCGCACGCGTTCCGCCGCCCGAACGGCCAGACGGGTTCGTTCGCCCCGCACGACCCGATGCGCGGCGGCAAGCGTTCCGACGACGGCGAATTGGTCGATCGGCGGCCGCCGGACGGTGTGCTCGCCGAGGCGTTCGCCCGCCCCGACGGCTCCGACGAACTGTTGCAGCGCGAACCCGATTCCGGCGAATGCAAGATCGTCGTCGCGGGTCCGGTCGACCCCTGGCGTGACCCGGCCGCGGGCGCGCGCCTCGGCGCCCCGGCGATCGAGACACCCGAACCCGCCCCGCTGCCTGTCGCACCCAAATTGTCGGCCCGCGAGGTGCTGTTCGGCTCCCGGGTCGCGCCGAAAGCGCTGGCTCTGCTCGCCGTGATCGCGCTCGGTATCGCCGTAGTCGGCGGCCTGGTCGGGCGGATCACCGCCGAGACCGCGTCCACCCTCACCTCGCGCAAGGTCACCCTCCAGCAGAGCGAGAGCTCCGATTCCCCGCACGGCAAGATCGCGGCTGTCGCCGACGCGGTGCTGCCGTCGGTGGTGTCGATCCAGGTCATCATCGGTGACGGCGGACCGTCCGGCTCGGGGGTCGTCCTCGACGCCGAGCAGGGCTACATCGTCACCAACAACCACGTGATCTCGGCGGCGGCCACCGACAAGTCCGGCAACGCCAAGATCCAGATCGAATTCTCCGACAACACCCGGGTGCCTGCCCAGATCGTCGGGCGCGATCCCAAGACCGACCTCGCGGTGCTCAAGGTCGACGCCGACAACCTCACCGAGGCGAACCTCGGCCGCTCCGACGACGTGCAGGTGGGCGACGACGTGCTCGCCATCGGTTCGCCGCTCGGCTTGGAGAAGACTGTCACCTCCGGCATCGTCAGCGCGCTGCACCGCCCGGTGAGCCTCGGCGGCGAGGGCACCGACACCAATGCCGTGATCGACGCGGTGCAGACCGACGCCTCGATCAACCCCGGTAACTCCGGCGGCGCCCTCGTCGACATGGACGGCAGGCTGATCGGCGTCAATACCGCTATCAAGAGCAACACCGGTAACTCGGTCGGTCTCGGATTCGCCATCCCGATCGACGTGGTCACCTCCATCGCGCAGACCCTGATCCGCGACGGCAAGGTCAACCATCCGCAGCTCGGGCTCAGCGCGCGCACCAAGGCCGTCGCCAACGAATTGCGCAGCGGCGCCGCCGTGGCCGACGTGGTGGCGGGCGGACCTGCGGCCAAGGCGGGCATCGTCGAGGGCGACGTGATCGTCAAGGTCGGCGACCGTGTCGTCGAGGGTCCCGACGAACTGGTCGTCGCGGTGCAGTCGCACAAGATCGGCGAGCGGGTGAACGTGCAGTTGATCCGCGATGGCAGGCAGGTGGACGTGCCCGTCACCCTCGAATCCGACTGAGCTGCGACGACGCGCGCCGGGTAACCTGGGATCGTGTTCAGCAACATCGGGTGGAGCGAGATGATGATCCTGCTCGTCGCCGCCCTCGTGATCCTCGGCCCGGAGCGCCTGCCCGGGGCGATCCGCTGGACCACGTCGTCGCTGCGTCAGGTGCGCGACTACGCCAGCGGGGCCACCTCCACGCTCAAGCAGGAACTCGGCCCGGAGTTCGACGAGCTGCGCAAACCGCTCGCCGAACTCAACGAGCTGCGCGGGATGACACCGCGGGCCGCGGTCACCAAGCACCTGCTGGGCGGCGACGACTCGGTGCTGCGCGATCTCGAGAAGGCCGTGCCGGACCGCAAGGAGCTGTTCGGCACGAGCAGCGGAATGCCCGGCAGCGGGCCCTCGTTGTCGAAGGCGCCGAAGCCGTTGGAGCACAACGAGCGGCCGCCGATCGACTCCGACGCCACCTGACACCGGCGAACAGACCACACGGTCGTCATTTGCCACTCGATCGCGCGTAGCGCCGATGTCCGCGCCGACCTCGCCGTCTTTGTGGTTGCCGACAGGCATACCTCGATCGGCGTTGTGCGCCAAGACATTCGATGTCAATCGTTATAGACACGAATCGCCGTCCAGCTGTCTAGACTTCGCACATGTCGGCCGATGACGTGGCACGAGTCTTCGCGATCGAAGACAAGGTCGAGAGACTCAAAGCAGCCACCGACGGGGTGGCGGCTGCCCAGCAGACCATCAACGAACTCACCAGGATCCGCCGCGCCGTGATCCGCGAACTCCACGCCGAGGGCTGGACGTTCGCCCGCATCGGCGCCGCAGCGGGCTTGTCGCGGGCGCGCATCCACCAGGTGAGCACCCAGGGTCCGGTACCCGAAGGACTGTTCTTCGGGCACGGCACGCTCACCGTGCTGGCCCCGGAGGTACGCACGGGCAGGCTGCTCGGCGCACCCGATCCGGCGGCCGCGCAACGGCTGGCCGAACTGCTGCGCCAGCTCGGTTTCGTGGCGACGGTCGAGACGTTCCTGCCGGGCAGACCCATCGATCTCAATCGCGACGGCCTGGTGGTCCTCGGCGGCCCCGAGCTGTCGCCGAGCCTGCGTCAGCTGGTGGCGGCCGATCCACGACTGCGGCGCACCGTCACCCGCGCGGGCGACACCCGGCGCGGCATCGAGGACCGGGCCGCGCGCCGCGTCTACCGGCCCGGCGGCACCGAACCACACGACATCGCCTATCTGGCCCGGCTGCCCCGCCCCGACCGGCGCGGCACCGTGATGCTCATCGACGGGCTGCACCCGCCGGGTTCGCTGGGTGCGATCCGGTTGCTGGCCACCCGGCTGGCGACGCTGCACGAGCGGGCGAGCACGCATCTGTTCTCGGTCCTCATCGCCGTGCGGTACGACCGCACGACCGGCGAACCGGTCGATGCGGATCTACTCACCCCGGTTTATCGGCACGAAACCGACCAAAAGTCCGCTGCGAACCGGACTCGCCCATAACTGCATCTAAACAACGGGCACTTTGTGATCTGCATCACGGTAATGTTATAGATCACAACCCGAGCCCGATGGTTAGATTGCTAGCGAGTAACCGAGTGTGAGTAGGTGAGCTTCACATGTTCTCGTCTCCCGAGGCCAATGCCTGCCGGGTCCTGCCCGTGCGCGCGGTCGGCGTCGCGGGCCCCCGGCCTGTTTCCCCGTCCGATACCGAATCCGTCGGCGGTGAGGTGGTCGTGACGACCCACCGCGTGACCTACAGCGACCGTTTGAAGGTCTTCATCGGCCCGCACGAGGACGTGGACAGCTTCCTGCGCCCGCTGCGCCGGATGGACGGTCATCAGCGCTTCGCGCTCGATCTGACCGTGCTGCCCGAACCCATGCCCGCCACTGAGGTGACGGCCTCGGTGAGCGCGGCCCGCGGCGATCTGGCGCTGCGCTGCACCGGCTCGGCCGACGCGATGACGCTGCAGCTGCGCACGACGGTCGATCATCTGCCGCGCCGGTACACCCTCGGGTTCCCCGGCAGCCGCCTCGGGCTGCCCACGGTCTACGTGCCACACGGCGACGACGACACCTACGTCTACCCGGAGGAGGTCTTCACCGCCGAGTACGCGGCGCAGATCTTCCACGAGTTCTTCCACCAGGGCGTCGTGCCCGCCGGGCTGCAGCACCGCGAGATCCTCGACTGAGCTTTCGCCGCGCCGGGATGCTCGCGGTTAGCTAGGCTGGACTGAAAGGTCACAGTCGGTGGAGAGGCCGGTGGGCGATGCGCGATCTGCTCGGGCAGGTACTCGATCTGCTCGCCGACGGGCCCGTGGCGCTGGCCCGGATCGTCGACCGGATCGGGGCGGGGCCGCGCGATACCGGGGCCGCCATGGTGGTCTCCCCGGATGGTCGGGTCGTCGGCTCGCTCTCGGGTGGATGCGTCGAGGCGGCGCTGCTGGTGACGGCCCAACAGGTGCTCGCCGACGGCTCGGCCTGTGTGGAGCGGTTCACGGCAGCCGACGAGCTCACCGTCGGACTGCCGTGTGGCGGGGAGATCGAGGTCTTCGTCGAACGGCTCGACCACGCCGATCTGCCACTGCTTCGCGAGCTGCGTGCCGCGCTCACCGCGCACCAGCCCATCGCCTACGCCACGACTCTCGAATCCACCCCGGATCGCCGGCTGCTGCGGCCCGGGCGGGTCTCGCCGTGGCGCGGTCTCGACCAGGACGCGGCCGCGCTGCTCACCGCGGGCCACAACGGCATGGTCGGCGCCCAGGACTGCACGCCTGCCGCCGCGACCCGTCCCCGCACTTTCGTCCAGGTGTTCCGCTCCCCCGCCCGCATGATCCTGGCAGGCGCCAACGACTACACCCGTGCCCTCACCACCGCCGCCACCCAGCTCGGCTACCGCGTCACCGTCGTCGACGCCCGCGAAACCTTCACCACCCCGGCACTTTTCCCCACCGCCGACGAAGTGGTCGTCGACTGGCCCCACCGCTACCTGGCCGCCGAAGCCGCCGCCGACCGCATCGACGACCGCACGGTCGTCTGCGTCCTCACCCACGACCCCAAATTCGACGTCCCCATGCTGGCCACCGCCCTCGCCCTGCCGGCAGTCGCATTCATCGGCGCCCTCGGTTCCCGCCGAGCCCACCGCGACCGCACCACCCGCCTCCACGACCACGGCCTCTCCCCCACCACCATCGCCCGCATCCACAGCCCCCTCGGCCTCGACCTCGGCGCCCACACCCCCGAGGAAACCGCCGTCTCCATCCTCGCCCAGATCCTCGCCACCCGAACCAACACCTCGGCCCGCCCCCTCACCACTCTGACCGGCCCGATCCACCCCCGAACACCCTGAGCCCTTCGACCACCACCGATCCCCGCGCAGACCGTCTCCGCTTCCGATAACCGCGCCGCGGCCAATCGTGCACGCAGGTCGTCGAGTTCGGCGTCGGTCGCGCGGAAATGTCGACCGCGCCCACTCGCTTACGTGGATCGATACACACAACGAACTGCCGCTCGGAGTGGGCGGGCAGCCCCGCACAGTCGAGCCACGCGGCAAGGGCACACACGCCGACGACCGCCTCGTCGGGACGAGGCGGTCGGGGCAGGTGTCAGGCGGCGACCTGTTCGGGGCGGAGGGTTTTCATCGGGGGGCGGTCTTCGAGGGAGACCTCGGTGGTGTGGGGGATGAATTCGCCTGCGATGAGGGGGAATTGGGTGAGGGGGGCGCCGGAGTCGGGGACGCCGCTGCGGCGCAGGGCGGTGCCTAGGATCTGGCGGCTCATCACGCCGAGGTCGGAGAGGGGGCGGTTGCGGTGGGTGCGGACGCCGAGGTTCACCTGGGTGATGGCGTCCAGGCCCAGGCGGTCGTAGGTGTCGAGCAGCAGGCCGATCTCCACGCCGTAGCCGGGGGCGAAGGGGACGGCGGTGAGCAGTTCGCGGGTGCCCGCGTATTCACCGCCGAGCGGTTGCAGCACCTGGACCAGTTCGGGGCGCAGCGCCGCCAGCAGGGGGCGGGCGACCAGTTCGGTGACCCGGCCACCGCCGTTGGCGTCGACGGACTCGCCTTGGCGCAGCGGGCGCCGGTAGTAGGCCTTGGACAGGTGGGTGCCGGGCATGGTCAGCAGCGGGCCGAGCAGCTTGGGCACGAACGCCGGATCGGGATCGATGAGATCGGAGTCGACGAAGGCGATGAGGTCACCGGAGGTGCAGGCCAGCGACCGCCACAGCGCCTCACCCTTGCCCGCGACCGGTTCGAGCTCGGGCACGGCCTCCTCGCGGGTCACCACCTCGGCGCCCGCGCGCCGCGCCCGGGCGGCGGTGGCATCGGTGGATCCGGAGTCGAGCACGATCAGTTCGTCGACGAGGGTGCCGAGCAGCGGCCGGATACTGGCCACCACGTCGGCGACGGTGTCCTGTTCGTTGAGGGCGGGCAGCACCACCGAAACGGTGCGGCCCGCTTTGGCGGCGACCAGGTCGCCGACCGTCCAGTCAGGGGTGTCCCAGGTGTGGGTAGTGGCCCAGGCGGGCTCGCGGTGTTGGATTTTCATGCCAGACCTCGCAAAGTTCGTGCGGGGGGCCGGATGCCCTGGATCGCGGCGATCATGTCCACGACCCGCCGGGTTTCGGCGACTTCGTGAACCCGGAAGACCCGAGCGCCCGCGGCGGCCGACCACGCGGTTGCCGCCAGTGTGCCCTCGACCCTCTCGGTCAGACCGACACCTAGAGTCTCCCCGATAAAGTCCTTGTTACTCAGGGCCATCAGCACTGGCCACCCGGTTTTTACGAGACTGTCGATTCCACGCAACAACTCGAGCCCGTGATAGGTGTTTTTTCCGAAATCGTGAGTGGGATCGATCACGATTCCGTCGCGACGCACCCCGGCGGCGGCCGCGCGTTCGGCCGCGGCGGCCACGGTGGCGGTCACTTCGGCGACCACATCGGCGTAGCGGACCCGGTGCGGACGGGTGCGCGGCGCGGCGCCGCCGGTGTGGCTGCAGACGATCCCGGCACCCAGGTCGGCGGCCACGTGCACCAGCTCGGGGTCGGCCCCGGCCCAGGTGTCGTTGACGAGGTCGGCACCGGCCGCCACGGCGTCCCTGGCGACCTTGCCGCGCCAGGTGTCCACACTGATCAACAGCTCCGGGTATTTCTCCCGGATCGCCGCGACGAACGGAACCACCCGTCGCGTTTCCTCGGCCGCGTCGACCGTGTCGCCCGGCCCGGCCTTCACCCCGCCGATGTCGACCAGATCGGCGCCTTCGTCGACGGCCCGCGTCACCCGGTCCATCGCGGCCCGGTCGGTGAAGGTGGCACCCCGGTCGTAGAACGAGTCGGGGGTGCGGTTCACGATCGCCATCACCAGGGCGCGATCGGTCGGCACGGGCCGACCACAGAAGGTGGGTTCAGGCATCGCTATCGCGGAGCTCTACCCGCGGCGACGTCGTCGGCGTAGCCGTCGTAGGCCGGAACGTAGCCCTCGGTGGGTCCGCTGAGCACGTACAGCTGCCCCTCGGCATCGGCGGCGTAGCCCTGCTTGCGCAGTTCCACCTTGCGGCTCTTGAAGGTGGAGGTCTGCTCGAGTTCGGCGACCACCCGGACGAACAGCGGGACCGCGTAGAGCGGCAGCCGCTCGTACACAGTGGCGGCCAGCCCCTTGCCGTCGAATTCGGCGTCGGGGTGCAGGGTGATCGCGGCCATGCCCGCCTTGCCGTCGGTGCCGGGGATGTCCACACCGAACACCACCGCCTGCTCGACGCTCGGGTGCTGGTCGAGCGCACCCTCCACCTCGGTGGTGGCGACGTTCTCGCCCTTCCAGCGGAAGGTGTCACCGAGCCGGTCGACGAACGCGATGTGCCAGAAGTGCTGGTCGCGCACCAGGTCGCCGGTGTCGAACCAGCAGTCGCCCTTCTTGAAACCGTCGCGGACCAGCTTGGATTCGGAGGCCTTCGCATCGGTGTAACCGTCGAAGGGCTGACGGTTGTTCACCTTCGCCAGCAGCAGTCCGACACCACCGGAGCGCACCTTGCGCAGCTTCCCGTCCCGTCCGCGGCGCGGCTTACCGGTCTCGTCGTCGTATTCGACCACCGCGTACGGCAGCGGGCACAGCCCGGCCGTGCGGTCGACACCGAAGGCGTTGACGAAGGCCAGCGGCGCCTCGCTCGACCCGTAGAACTCCACCACGCGGTCGATGCCGAAGCGGCGGCGGAACTCGTCCCACAGTTCCGGCCGCAGCCCGTTGCCGACGACGAGCCGCACCCGGTTGTTGTCCTCGTCGGGCCGTACGGGCTGGTTGAGCAGGTAGCGGCACAGCTCACCGATGTAGATGAACGCCGTCGCCCCTTCGCGGGCGATCTCGGCCCAGAAGTTGGAGGCGGAGAACTTGCGCGCGAGCACATAGGTCGACTCACCGGCCAGCACCGCCGACAGCGCTACTGTGAGCGCGTTGTTGTGGTACAGCGGCAGGCAGCAGTACAGCGCGTCGTCGCCGCGCAACCGCACGCCGAGACCGCCGAGCCCGGCCATGCTCTTGGTCCAGCGCAGGTGGGTCATCACGCTGGCCTTGGGCATGCCGGTGGTACCGGAGGTGAAGATCAGGAACGCGCGTTCGCCCGCCGTCACCTGCTCACAGACCACCGGATCGGAAGCTGTTGCGCCACGCGCGGATTCGGCGAGCTCCTCGGACATGAGCACGGTCGCCGGTGCCTCGGGCAGCGACTCGAGCGCTTCGACGCATTCCTCGCCGACCACGACCAGCGCGCTGTCGAGCAGACCGATGCTGTGGGCCAGCACCTGATCGCGCTGGTTGTAGTTGAGCAACCCGACGGTGGCGCCGAGCTTGAGCACCGCGAGGACGGTGAACAGCGTCTCGGGACGGTTGGTCATCAGCACGCCGACCACGTCGCCGCGATCGACTCCGCGCGCGGAAAGCACTGCGGCGTACCGGTTCACCTCGCTGTTGGCGGCGCGGTAGGTGTAGGAACGGCCTTCGAAGCGCAGGAACACCCGGTCGGGCCGCCGGTGGGCGAGCCGCTGGAAGTACTTGCCGATGGAGGCTTTGTCCTTGGGCCCCACCAGCATTCCCGGTGCGTTGCGCAGCATGCGCGGTGCGTCCATGGCCATGCCAGGCAGCTTCTTGGCCAGGTCGAACACACTGACGGTGTCGCGGGCATCGTTGCTCACGTCGATCTCCTACCCTCGGGCCGCGGCCGGTGTCAACGCGGCGAACGCGGCTGGCAGGTCGGCGGCCACGACGATGCGGTCGCGCGCCTGCTGTGTGACAATCTTGCGCTCGAACAGTTCGTCCAACCAGCCGAACAGCCCGCGGTAGAAGCCGTCGGCGTCGAGGACGACCACGGGTTTGGTGTGTTCGCCCAGGTAGCCGCCGGTCCAGGTTTCGAAGAATTCCTCGAGCGTCCCGACACCACCGGGCAGGGTGAGGAAGGCGTCGGCGCGTTCCTCCATCAGCTGTTTGCGCTGGCGCATGGTGTCGGTGACGAGCAGTTCGTCGGCGGCGGTATCGGCGACCTCGCGGTGCACCAGATGCTTGGGGATCACCCCGACGGTGTGCGCGCCGCCCGCCCGCGCGGCCGCCGCGACCGCGCCCATCATCGACACCCGGCCGCCGCCGGACACCAGTTGCCAACCGCGACGGGCGATTTCGGTGCCCACTTGAGACGCCAGGTCGATCAGTTCCGGTTCGGTTGTACTCGCCGAGCAGTAGACGCAGATCGAGTAGCTCACCACTGGTCCTCTGTGCCGAGCCGTTCGATGTCGCTGTTGCCGCCGCCGGTCGCCTCCTTGACGATGCGCACCACGTCTTCGACGCTGTCGGTGACCTGGATGAGGTCCAGATCCTCCGGCGAGATCTTGCCCGACCCGGCCAGCGAATTGCGCATCCACTCCACCAGCCCGGACCAGTAGGCGGTGCCGAACAGGATGATCGGGAAGCGGGTGATCTTGCGGGTCTGCACCAGGGTGAGCGCCTCGAACAGTTCGTCGAGGGTGCCGAAACCGCCGGGCAGGCAGACGAAGGCCTGCGAGTACTTCACGAACATCGTCTTGCGGACGAAGAAGTAGCGGAAGTTGATCCCCAGGTCCACCCAGTCGTTGAGGCCCTGTTCGAACGGCAACTCGATGCCGAGGCCGATCGAGTACCCGCCCGCCTCCGAGGACCCACGGTTGGCCGCCTCCATCGCCCCGGGACCGCCGCCGGTGATGATCGCGAAACCGGCGTCGGTGAGCGCCGACCCGATCGCCCGTGCCGCCGCGTACTCGGGGTGGTCGACCGGCGTGCGCGCCGAGCCGAACACCGTGACGGCGGGCGGCACCTCGGCCAGCGCGCCGAAGCCCTCGACGAACTCGGCCTGGATCCGCAGCACCCGCCACGGATCCGTGTGCACCCACTCGCTGTCCTGACGGGTGTCGAGAAGATTGCGGTCCGCGGTCCGCGCTCCCGGCTTGCGTTCGCGACGGAACATCACCGGCCCCCGGAACTTCGGTTTGGCCTTCCCCACCTGTTCATCCACGGATTCGCTCGACATGTCCTCCACGCTACTGGGCACCCGCGGTGAGGTAGGTGCGCAGCATGGCGGTGACGGCGGTGATCTGGCTGAGCGGGACGTGTTCGTCGCGCTTGTGGGCGAGGTTGGGGTCGCCGGGGCCGAAGTTCACGGCGGGGATGCCACGGGCGGCGAAGCGGGAGACGTCGGTCCAGCCGTACTTGGCGCGCACTCCGCCGCCGCCGTGGGCGTTGACCGAGTCGATGAGGCTGCGCGCGGCCGGTGCGGTGAGACCGGGCAGGGCGCCGGGCGAGGAATCGGTGACCCGGAAACTCACGTCGAGCCCGTCGAAGACCTCGCGCACGTGGGCGACGGCCTGCTCGACCGTGCGGTCGGGGGCGTAGCGGAAGTTCACGTCCACCTCGGCCACGTCGGGCACCACATTGCCCGCGACGCCACCGGAGACGCGCACCGCCGAGAGCCCTTCGCGGTACACGCAGCCGTCGATGTCCACCTGACGCGCCTCGTAGGCGGCGAGCCGTTCCAGCACCGGCGCCAGCGCGTGAATCGCGTTCTCCCCCAACCAGGCCCGCGCCGAATGCGCACGCACACCCGAGGTGCTCAACCGCACCCGCAGCGTGCCCTGGCAGCCCGCCTCGATCCAGCCACCGGAGGGTTCGCCGAGCACGGCGAGGTCGCCGTGGAGCCACTCGGGCATATCCCGTTCGATGTGGTTGAGGCCGTTGAACTCGGCGGCGATCTCCTCGCCGTCGTAGAAGATGAGCGTGAGGTCGTGGGCCGGGTCGGTGATGGTGGCGGCCAGGTGCAGGAATACCGCGTCACCGGACTTCATGTCGACGGTGCCGCAGCCGAACAGCACCGGCTCCCCGTTCACCTCGGCGGGCCTGCTCGGCACGTTGTCGGCGATGGGCACCGTGTCCAGGTGCCCGGCCAGGATCACCCGGGTCGGCAGGCCGAGGTTCGTGCGCGCCAGCACCACATTGCCGTGGCGCTTGATCTCGAAACCGGTGGTCTGATCGCGCAGCGCCTGCTCGACCAGGTCCGCGATGGCGGCCTCGTCGCGGGAAACGCTCGGCACATCGACCAGAGCGGCGGTCAACTGGACGGGGTCGGCGCGCAAATCGAGAGTCACATCTCGACAGTAGTACGCGGGTACGACGCCGTGTCCGGGTGCGGGAATCGAACCGGGTGGTCCAACGCACAGCCCCCGCGCCACCTCGACATCGATCGACGCGGCAAAATGTGGCCCGTGAGCACTCAAGGAGCAAGCGCAGTCGGTATCGCCACCATCACCTCGGACGGCACCGTCCTCGACACCTGGTACCCGAGCCCGGAGCTGGGCGAATTCACCGAGACCGGCTCCCAGCGCCTCGACGCGGCCGACGCACCGGAGTTCGCCGACCTGCTCGGCCCCGACAAGGCGCGCGGCGTGGAGGTGGTCGCGGTACGGACCACCATCGCCGACCTGTCGGCGGCTCCCACCGACGCCCACGACGTGTACCTGCGCCTGCACCTGCTCTCGCACCGCCTGGTCCAGCCGCACGGCCTGAGCCTGGACGGCCAGTTCGGCCTGCTCAGCAATGTGGTGTGGACCAACCACGGCCCGTGCGCGGTGGAGGGTTTCGAGCAGACCCGCATCAAGCTGCGCGCCCGTGGCCCGGTGACCGTGTACAGCATCGACAAGTTCCCCCGCATGGTCGACTACGTGGTGCCCTCGGGTGTGCGGATCGGCGACGCCGACCGCGTCCGCCTCGGCGCCCACCTGGCCTCGGGCACCACCGTCATGCACGAGGGCTTCGTGAACTTCAACGCGGGCACCCTCGGCAACTCGATGGTCGAGGGCCGTATCTCGGCCGGTGTCGTGGTGGGCGACGGCTCCGATATCGGTGGTGGCGCGTCGACGATGGGCACGCTGTCGGGCGGCGGAACCACCGTCATCTCGGTCGGTGAGCGCAGCCTGCTCGGCGCCAACGCGGGTCTCGGCATTCCGCTCGGCAACGACTGCGTGCTCGAGGCGGGCCTGTACCTGACCGCCGGAACCAAGGTCACCGCGCCCGACGGCACTGTCGTCAAGGCCGCCACCCTGGCCGGGCAGAACAATCTGCTGTTCCGCCGCAATTCGACCACCGGTGCGGTGGAAGTGGTGCCGCGCAAGGGCACCGGTATCGAGCTCAATGCGGTGCTGCACGCCAACGACTGAATCCCGCATTCGGCAATATCGCATTTATTGCGGTTTGTTGACGACGGGTATCCCGTTGCGGCAAGGCTTTTCGGGTCGGCTAGCTTGAATTCGCCCACCCGGTCGGGGGGCTTTCGAATGTGGAGGGATTCAAGAATGAAGTTCGGAAAGTTCACTACTGCTGTTGTGATGTCGGTTGTCGCGGTGGGGATTACCGCGGCCACCGCCAACGGTCAGCCCGCCGTGGCGACCGAACAGCCCGCGGTGGTGGCTGCGGGGGGCGTGACTTCGGGTGTGAGCAACGGGATCGACTACACCACCGCGGTGTCGCCCACCGACAAGACCATCACCTGGGCGGTCGACAACGGCCGCTTCGAGCTGGCCGCCGACGGTTCGGCCGTGCTGCTGCGCAATGCCGAGGGCGTCACCGTCGACCAGACGGCGCTGCGCTCGGAGGTCGCGGGCCTGCCGATCTCGGTGACCCCGCAGATCGCCGAGGACGGCCGTAGCGTGAAGCTGGCCGCCTCGATGACCCCGGAGGACACCGCCAAGCTGGGCAACGTGGCCGAACTGAAGGACATCAGCTCCTACGACCGCCTGATGGCCCAGGTCAACAAGAACCTGCCGGGCATCGCGATCGGTGGCATCATCGGCGCGTTCTTCCCGTTCCTGTGGCTGTTCACCATCCCCGCCGGGATGCTGATCGGTGGTTACGTGATGGGTGGTCAGGAATTCCTGGACGCGGTGATCGCGTTCGCGACCGGCCAGCCCTGATCCGCTGAACGAAAGGCCCCGCACTCGCCCGAGTGCGGGGCTTTTTCGTTGCCGGGGTGACGAAGCCGATACTCGACGCGGCCACCGGCACGGAGTAGTTTCTGTTATACGGAGTCGTATAACAGGAGGATCGGCATGGCACTTCTTCCCCCGGGCCAACGCGCCGTCGACGGATTCCCCCGCTTCGGCACGCATCTGCATCACCCGCCGCCGCCGGTTCCCGAGCATCCCGCGATAGAGATCTGCGGGGCCGTGATCGAGCCCGTCAGCATCGCGCTCACCGAACTGGCACAGCTGCCGCGACGCGAGCAGAAGGCCGACTTCCATTGCGTCGCAGGCTGGTCGGCGACCGACCTGCGCTGGGAGGGCACGCCGTTTCGCGACTTCTACCGGCTGGTGATCGAGCCCGCGCTTACCCCGGGTGTCACGGTCACTCACCTCAGCTTCGAGGGTCTGGACAAGTTCCGCTCGGTCGTGCTGCTGGAAGACGCCCTCGCCGACGACGTCTTCCTCGCCGACCGCCTCGACGGCAAACCCCTCGACAGCGACCACGGCGCCCCCATCCGGCTGGTGAGCCCGAAGCAGTACGGCTTCGTCAACACAAAACATCTGTGCCGCATCGAAGTTCACACCGCTGCCCCGCCGGACCCGGACAGGTGGTCGCCGCTGGCCTCACACGCCAGGGCACGGGTGTGGGCCGAGGAACGGCACCGGTACCTGCCCGGACGCGTGGTTCGTCCGGTGTATCACGCCCTGATCGGGCCGATTCGCCGGCTGAGCGCGCGCGGCAGCACGAACCGCTAGGTCAGCGACTTCTTCTGCACCTTGCCCATCGCATTGCGCGGCAGCGCGTCCACGAAGCGGATCTCGCGCGGCCGCTTGTGAGCCGAAAGCTGGTCGCCCACATGGGCGATCAGTTCGGTCGCGAGGTCGCCGGAGCCGGTGTCGCGGGCGACGACGAAAGCGACGATCCGCTGTCCGAGATCGTCGTCGGGCAGCCCGACCACCGCGACCTCGGCGACCGCCGGATGCCCGAGCAAGGCGGTTTCGATCTCCCCCGCGCCGATCCGGTACCCACCGGACTTGATCAGGTCGATGGACTCGCGGCCGACGATGCGGTGGAAGCCGTCGGCGTCGATGACGGCGACGTCGCCGGTGCGGAACCAGCCGTCCTCGGTCCAGTCGAGGGCCGTGGCGTCGGGACGGCCGAGATAGCCGTCGAACAGCATCGGGCCGCGAACCTGCAGGCCACCGATGCTCACGCCGTCGTGCGGGACGGGATTGCCCGCTTCGTCGCGCAGCCGGGTCTCGACGCCGCGCACCGGTGTACCGACCCAGCCCGGCCTGCGTTCACCGTCGGCCCTGGTCGACAGGGTGATCATGGTTTCGCTCATGCCGTACCGCTCCACCGGCGCGTGCCCGGTGAGTTCGGCGAGCTTCTCGAATACCGGAACCGGCAGCGGCGCGCTGCCCGAGACCAGCAGCCGGGCCCGGCTCAATTCCTTGGCCGCTTCCGGCTTTTCGGCGATGCGCGACCATACCGTCGGCACCCCGAAGTACAGCGTTCCCTCGGCGGCGGCATAGGCCTCCGGGGTCGGCTTGCCGGTGTGGATCAAACGGCTGCCGATGCGCAGGGGTCCGAGTAGGCCGAGGATCAGGCCGTGCACGTGGAACAGCGGAAGTCCGTGCACGAGTGTGTCTCTGCGCGTCCAGTTCCAGGCGTCGGCGAGCGCGTCGAGCCCGGCGGCGATGGCGCCCCGGCTGAGCATCACACCCTTGGGGGCGCCGGTGGTGCCCGAGGTGTAGAGGATGAAGGCGATGGCCGACGGGTCGGGCTCGGGGTAGGTGTGCCAGGACCGGGCGTGCAACCGCACCGGAACCACCGGCAGATCGGTGCCCGCCGGCGCTGCCCCGAGCCAGGCCTGGGCCCCGGAATCGCGCAGGATGTGTTCGCGCTCAGCGGTTCCCGCGTCGGGCGGGACGGGGACGACCGTCACCCCGGCGATCAGGCAACCGACCACGGCGAGCACGGTCCGCAGGGTCGGCTCGGCCAGCACCGCCACCCGTTCGGCGCGTCCGATCCGTTCCGCGACCGAGGTGGCCGCACCCAGCAGATCACCGCGCGAGACGGTGGCATCATCGATGGTGACGGCATCGGGAATGTCGTCCCCGGCGGCGACGGCGAGCGGATTCAACGAGGCGAGCAGCAGCGGCGGACCGTAGGACATCCGTCCACGCTAGCCCGGCGCGTTCCGGCGGCACGCGCCACCGCCCGTTGACACCCCGACGACAGAATGAGACATTCAAGCTACAACTCTCTCACCGACGAATTGGGGTCAACGATGACCAGCCTCGCGCATTCGCGGTCCAGCCACACCGGACCCGCGGACTTCGACATCCGGGATCACGTCGACGGCGCCGCCGTCTTCTTCGGCGCAACGGCGAACGTGATCATGCAGCTCAGCCTGGCCCCGGTCGGCTACGGCGTCGCGGAATCGCGCGTGCACAGCGGAAGCATCATGCTGCACCCCTTCAAGCGCACCAGGACCACCATCACCTATCTGTCGGTGGCGATGATGGGCACCGACGAGGACCGCGCCGCCTACCGCACCGCGATCAACGGCGCGCACCGGCACGTGCACTCCACGCCCGAGAGCCCGGTGAAGTACAACGCCTTCGACAAGAACCTGCAGATGTGGGTCGCCGCCTGCCTGTACTGGGGCTCGGTCGACCTGATGGAGCGCCTGCACGGCCCCATCGACGACGACACCGCCGACTCGTTCTACGAGTACGCCCACCGTTTCGGCACCACCCTGCAGGTGCCGCGCGAGATGTGGCCCGCCGATCGCGCGGCCTTCGAGGCGTACTGGACCGAGAACCTGGCCGAGACCAGCGTCGACGACACCATCAAGGCCTATTTCGACGGCCTGCTCGACCTGCGGATGCTCTACCCACCCCTGCGCGTGGTCTTCGCCCGTTTCCATCGCTGGTTCACCACCGGCCTGCTCCCCGAGCACCTGCGCAACGAACTCGGACTCACCTGGACAGAACGCGACGAACGCCGCCTCGCCCGCCTGCTGCGCACCACCGGCGCGGTCTGGGGCCGCATGCCGCGCCCCATCCGCAGCTTCCCCTTCAACGCCACCCTCGCCGACATGCGGCGCAGGCGGCGCCGGGGTAAGCCGCTGATCTGAGCGCGTCGCGAGCTGCCCGGTGCCGGGCAGCTCGCGGTCAGAGGTCGTCGGCGATGATCCGTTCGATATTGCGTTCGGCGAGCGCGGTGATGGTGACGAACGGATTCACGCTGGTATTGCCGGGGACCAGGACACCGTCGATGACGTAGAGGCCCGGTACCCGTGCAGGCGGCCGTAATTGTCGGTGCCCTCGTTCAGTACGCGCGAATTGATAGCACTCCGCCGATTCGAACCGAACAACGTCTTGTCGATGTGGTTCACGCCGAGCGCGGTATTCGCGCGCGCCGAAGTCCTCGGAGTCGAGAACGCCGGTGCACCTGTCGATGTCCTTGTTGTACGAGCCGCCCATGAAGTACCCGACCGGCTGATCGGTGCGCTCACGCAACCAGTACGACCGCACGTCCGAGTCAGAGCGGCGCTTGTTCGAACCAGGATGCGTAGGTCTCGTCGAAGGTGTGGCCGGGCCAGGAGACCTCGACGAGAATGTCGGCCGTGGCGCTGTGATCGCGTTCCCGCACCGCGAGGGTGAAGGGGGCGCCCGGGTCGCTCGGGCGGGCGACGGCGACGGCCGAATTTCGCGCTGGGTGGGTTCGGACGTCGTGGACGACGGTGTGCCGGGAGAAATAGTTCTCGACGTCGGCGGCGGACGGGTAGGCGGTGAACCAGGTGATGACGCCGTCGGCGTCGGTGCACGAGATCTGGCGAACGGGCGCCGGGTCGCCGGGAGCGACCACGAACGTGGACGTCGGCGAACAGGCGGCATCGCGCCAGCCACGACCGGCCGGATTCGACGCGATCAAGCTCGGGAACGCCGCGGCGATCGAAGAGTGTTCGCCCCAGGTCGGCGGAGGCGGAACACGCTGCGGCCGAATGAATTTCCAGTAGACCGCGCCCGCACCGACAACGCCGACACCGGCGATCATCGCGAGTACGAGCAGACCCACCGCGAGCGCCCGCCATCGAGACGAGACAGCTTTGCGCGGCACCTCGGTCTCGCGCGGACCCGCCGCGCGAGCACCCGGATGGGGCGCGGCAGCCGTTCGTAGGTCCTCTGGAGTAGTAGAAGTTCCGGTGGGAGCACTCGACGGCGAGGAAGCGCTCATGGCCGGGTAGCGTCGCGTTTCCGCGGGCGACAGCGCCGGTCCGGTGCGCTGCGGGGCGCCGGTCAGTGCCGGGGTGGCAGCCACACCGGCCGATGCCGCGACCGCAGCCTGACCGAATTCGGCGCAGCTACCGAACCTCTCAGCCGCGTCCTTCGCCATGGCGCGGCCGATCACCGCGTCGAGTCCCGGCGCCAGACCGGCTACTCGGTCCGAAGCGCGCGGCACCGGCTTGGTGAGATGCGCGGCGACGACTGCACCGGGATTGTCTGCGGGGAAAGGGCTTTCGCCGGTGAGCAAGGTGTACAGGGAACAACCGAGCGAGTATTGGTCGGATCGGTGATCCACAGTCGCACCGGACAATTGTTCGGGTGAGGCGTAGGCGAGGGTGGCGAGGAAGTCACCGGTGCGGGTGAGCTGGCGGGCGTCACCGCGCAGGCGGGCGATCCCGAAATCGGTGAGCAGCACGCGATCCCGGCCTCGGCCCGCGGAGAGCAGGATATTGGCGGGTTTCACGTCTCGGTGCAGCACACCGCGCTCGTGGGCGTAGTCGAGGGCCTCGGCGGTCTGGGCGATGATGTCGACCGCGCGGGCGGGGTCCAGCGGGCGACCACGGAACACCGAGGCATCGGTGCCGTCCACGTACTGCATGGAAATCCACATCTGCCCGTCTTCGACACCGCGATCGAGCACCGACACGATGCCGGGATGGTCGAGGCGGGCCGACACGTCGGCTTCGCGCTCGAACCGGGCCCGCACCTCCTGGTCCGAATACAGGTCGCGATTCAGCAGTTTCAGCGCGACCCGCCGCGGCAGGCGTGGGTGTGCGGCCAGGTATACGGTGCCCATTCCACCGCGTCCGAGTACCCGCTCGATCCGATATCCGGCGAACACCGTGCCCGCGACCAAATCCACCCCGTGCATGTGTTGCGAGCCTTTCGATCCTGTTCGCGCCGATGTCGACTGTGCGGACACTAACCGATTCCGCGCGAGACAGGATGCGGGGCAACCGGACCCGGCCGTCTCAGGAGAGCCGGGCGGCCGCTTCGGCGATGCGTTCGTCGGTGGCGGTGAGGGCGATTCGGACGTGCTCCGGGGAGCGGGGCCCGTAGAAGTCGCCGGGGGCGGCGAGGATGCCGCGGTCGGCGAGCCAGTCGAGGGTGACCCGGCACGCTTCGCCACGGGTGGCCCACAGGTAGAGGCCCGCCTCGGAGAAGTCGATGCGGAAACCAGCCTGCTCCAAGGCTTTTCGCAGGGTGTCGCGGCGGGCGCGGTACCGCTCGCGCTGCGTCGCCTCGTGGGCGTCGTCGGCGAGGGCTGCGGTCATGGCGGCCTGGATGGGGAAGGGCAGCATCATGCCGGAGTGTTTGCGCACCTCGAGCAGTTCGGCGACCAGTTCGGGGTCGCCCGCGACGAAACCAGCGCGGTAGCCGGCCAGGTTCGAGGTCTTCGACAGGGAATGGATGGCCAGCAGGCCGGTGTGGTCGCCGTCGCAGACCCGCGGGTCGAGGATGGAGACCGCCTCGCCCTCCCAGACCAGGCCCAGGTAGCACTCGTCAGAGGCGACGACCGCGCCGCGTTCGCGGGCGAAGGCCACCACCTTGCGCAGGTGCTCGACGGGCAGCACCTTGCCGGTGGGGTTGGACGGGGAGTTCACGAAGATCAGCGCCGGGTTCTGCGGGCCGATCTGGGTGAGGCCGTCGGCGCGCCACGGCTTCGCACCGGCCAGCAGGGCACCCACTTCGTAAGTCGGGTAGGCGATCTCGGGGATGACGACGAGGTCGTCGGCGCCGATGCCGAGCAGGCGCGGTAGTCCGGCGATGAGCTCTTTGGTGCCGATCACCGGCAACACGGCCGCCGGGTCGACACCGGTGATCCCGAACCGGCGCGCCAGCGCGGCGACGGCCGCGGCGCGCAGTTCAGGGGTGCCGTGCGTGGTCGGGTACCCGGGGACGGCCGCGACGGAGCCGAGTGCGGCCTGGATGAGCGGGTCCACCGGGTCGACCGGTGTGCCCACGGACAGGTCGACCAGCCCGCCGGGATGCGCGGCGGCTTTCTGTTTGACCGCGGCAATGGTGTCCCATGGGAAGTCGGGCAGCAGGCTGCTCACCCGGCCACGGGTCGGCACCCCTGTGCTCATTCTTCAGCCATGGGAGGCAGCGCCTTGATGAAGGCCGGGTCGTAGTCGACCTTGCCCACCTTGGTCGCGCCGCCGGGCGACCCGAGTTCGTCGAAGAAGTCGACATTGGCGTTGATGTAGCCGCTCCACTGGTCCGGGGTGTCGTCCTCGTAGAAGATCGCCTCCACGGGGCAGACCGGCTCACACGCACCACAGTCAACGCACTCGTCGGGTTGGATGTAGAGCATGCGGCCACCCTCGTAGATGCAGTCCACGGGGCATTCCTCGATGCACGCCTTGTCCTTCACGTCAACGCACGGTTCAGCGATGATGTACGGCACTGCCGTTCTCCTAGTCTGTCCACAGCTGCGGGGGCCAACTCCGCCCCCCAAACCCTATCCCGAACTACACGCTACCCCCAGGTCAGCCTGCCCTAACTAGTTCATCGAACCCGCTCAGGCCCATGGGTCCACCACCGGCACTCCGGCCGCGACGAACGGAGAGCCGTCCCGGGTGGCGACAGACATTCCCGCCGAGGCGGCGATTGCCGCGACATAGCCGTCGGCCGCCGCGATCGCGCATCCGCGTGTGCGAGCCGCCGCCATGAGCTCGGCGTACGCCGCCGATGCGGCCAGGTCGAAGGGCAGCACACGACCGGTGAACAGCGGCAACACCTTCGACTCCACCCGTTCCGCCAGCAATTCGCGACGGCGGCCCGCAGGCATGGCCGCGATGCCGAAGCGCAGTTCGGCGACGGTTACCGCCGAGAGATAGAGGGTGTGCAGCTGCTGGATATCGAGCCATTTGACGACCCGCGGATCGGGCGCGGCGCGCAGCGGCTCGGACACCACGTTCGTGTCGAGGATGATCATCCGAGTTCCAGCGGGGTGGCGGGAGTCCGGTCACGCGCGGCGAGTTGGTCGACCTCGTCGTCGGTCAACGTCGCTTCGCGGCCGATGTCGGCGAGCAGCGAGCCGATCTGTACCGCTGTGCCGGGGAATACCACGTCGATGAGAATCTGCCGCACTTCGGCCTCGGTACTGCGTCCGTGCTGCGCCGCACGGACCCGTAAGGCCTCCCGGACGTCATCCGGCAGATCGCGAACCGTCAGTCTCGCCATCGCCACCCTCCCTGGATGCAGTCATTGGCGCCAATGTCGTCATCAGCGCCGACCTTACTCCTGCCGCGCTCCCTTGACCAGGGTCAGCTCACTGTCAGCGGTAGGGCGCGAGGTGTGCGCTCGACGGCTCCGTAGGTGGTGGTTCGTTCGCGGACCGGGCGGTCGATGCCCGCGGCGATCTCGGTGAGTTCGGCGACGGTCTTGGCCGAGCCGTGCTGGGAGCCCGCCATGCGGGAGATGGTTTCCTCCATCAGCGTTCCGCCGAGGTCGTTGGCGCCGCCGGTGAGCATCATCTGGGTGCCGACCGTGCCCAGCTTCACCCAGCTGGTCTGGATGTTGTGGATGCGGCCGTGCAGCATGATGCGCGCGAGGGCGTGGACGGCGCGGTTGTCGCGGTTGGTCGGGCCGGGACGCGCGGCGCCCGCCAGGTACAGCGGGGCGCTCTGGTGGACGAACGGCAGCGGCACGAACTCGGTGAAACCGCCGGTGCGGTCCTGGATTTCGCGCAGCACCCGCAGGTGACCGACCCAGTGCTTCGGGTTGTCGACGTGCCCGTACATCATGGTCGAACTCGACGGGATGCCCAGTTCGTGGGCGGTGGTGATCACCTCGATCCAGGCGGAGGTGGGCAGTTTGCCCTTGGTGAGCACCCAGCGCACCTCGTCGTCGAGGATCTCGGCGGCGGTGCCGGGAATCGAGCCGAGACCGGCCTCTTTCAGCGCCGCGAGCCAGTCGCGGATGCTCTGCCCACCACGGGAGGCGCCGTTGACGATCTCCATCGGGCTGAAGGCGTGCACGTGCATCGACGGGACGCGGGCCCTAATGGCGCGCACCAGGTCGGCGTACCCGGTGACGGGCAGTTCGGGGTCGATGCCGCCCTGCATACAGATCTCGGTGGCGCCGTCGACGTGGGCTTCCCAGGCCCGGTCGGCCACCTCGTCGGTGCTCAGGGTGAAGGCGTCGGCGTCGCCCTTGCGCTGGGCGAACGCGCAGAACCGGCAGCCGGTATAGCAGATATTGGTGAAGTTGATATTGCGGTTCACCACGTAGGTGACCTCGTCACCGGACACCGCGCGCCGCAACTGATCGGCAAGGGCCGCAACGGCATCCAGTGCCACGCCGTCGGCGGTGGCGAGTGCGAGGTACTGGTCGTCGGTCAGGCCCGCCGGGTCGTTCTCGGCGGCGCGCAGTGCGTCGAGTACCTCGGAATCGAGCCGTTCGGGTGCGGTGACGGCCAGGTCGCGGGCGTGTTCGCGAATGGTCTCCCAGTCGCCGAACGCACCGACCATCTCCTGGCCGAGGCCGGAGTCGCTGCGGCTGTCGGTGATGCGTCCCTCGGAGTCGATGGCGGTGTTGAGGTCCACCCGACCCGCCGAGTCCCACGACTCGTCGGGTTCCTGCCAGGCGAGCCCGACGGGCATCGCCTCGGACCTGGCCAGCCCGGTGGCCGGATCGGTGAGCGCCGCGACGTGCGCGCCGATGCGCGGATCGATCCACGGGTGGCCCGCGCGCACATACTTCGGATGCGCAGAGGTGCGTTCGGCGAGGGTGAAGCCGGCCGCCTCGGTGATCTCGCGCAGCGTGTCGAGATTGGGCCACGGACGTTCGGGGTTCACGTGGTCGACCGTCAACGGAGACACGCCGCCCCAGTCGTCGATACCCGCGTCGATCAGTGCGCGGCAGTCGCTGTGCGACACCAGGTTCGGCGGCGCCTGCACCGGGACATCCGGGCCGAGCAGCAGCCTGGTCACCGCGACCGTGGCGAGGAACTCGGCCACATCGGCATCGGGCGCGTCGCGCATGGCGGTGTCGGACTTGGCCCGGAAGTTCTGCACGATCACTTCCTGGATGTGCCCGAACTCGCGGTGCAGCTTACGGATCGCCATGATCGAGTCGGCGCGTTCGGCGAGCGTCTCACCGATGCCGACCAGGATGCCGGTGGTGTAGGGCACCGAGAGCCTGCCCGCGTCGGTGATGGCGCGCAGCCGCACCGCCGGGTCCTTGTCGGGGCTGCCGAAATGGCAGGCGCCCTTCTCGGTGAACAGCCGGGTGGCGGTGGTCTCGAGCATCATGCCCATCGACTGGGCGACCGGCTTGAGCCGCGCGATCTCGTTCCAGCTCATCACGCCGGGGTTCAGGTGCGGCAGCAGCCCGGTCTCCTCTAGCACGAGGATCGACACCGCGCGCAGGTAGTCGAGGGTGGAGTCGTAGCCGCGTTCGTCGAGCCACTGCGCGGCCTCGGGCCAGCGGTCCTCCGGGCGGTCGCCCAGGGTGAACAGGGCTTCCTTGCAGCCAAGCGCCGCACCTTGCCTGGCGATCTCGAGCACCTCGTCGGGTTCGAGGAACATCCCCTCGCCCTCGGCCCGCAACTTGCCCGGCACAGTCACGAAGGTGCAGTAGTGACACTTGTCGCGACACAGGCGGGTGAGCGGGATGAACACATTGCGCGAGTAGGTGATGGTGCGTGGTCTGCCCGCGGACTCGAGCCCGGCGTCGCGGACCCGGGCGGCGCTGGCACACAGGTCGGCCAGGTCGTCGCCGGTGGCGTGTAGCAGGACGGTGGCCTCGTCGACGTTCAACGTGACGCCGTCGCGGGCCCGTCGCAACGCCCGGCGCATGGCCGAGGCACTCGGCGGGTTCGGCGGAACGCTCGGCAGTGGAAGGTCGCTCACCCCGTCGATCATGCGCTACTTCTCTCCCGAACGTGTGGTGGGCTGGTCACGCCGCCCGTTGCGGGCGCGCGAGGGTCGTCTTCCTCGGCCACAACCTCGGCCGCGTGGGCACATATTCCCGAGCCGGGCGAACGCGTCGCACCCTCGTGCCACGATGTCAGCATGTCGTTGCCGCGTTCAACCATCCTCGCCGACCCGGCCTGGCGGCCCAGCTCCAAGGCGAAACTGCTGTGGGCGCTGGAGAACGCCGTCGGCATCGTCGTGCTCGCGGTGGCACTCGCGGTGTGGATGTTCGTCGACGACCGGCGCGGCTGGCAGCTGGTCGCCGGGCTGGCGCTGGTCGCGCTCGCGGTGCTCGGGGTCGTCGTGGTTCCGCTGTGGCGGTTCGCGGTGCACCGGTGGGAGGTCACCGACGAGGCCGTGTACACGCGGGTGGGGTGGCTGGATCAGGAGTCCCGGGTGGCGCCGATCTCGCGCGTGCAGACGGTGGACACCGAGCGCGGCCCGCTCGAGCGGATACTCGGGCTGGCCACGGTCACGGTCACCACGGCGTCGTCGGCCGGGGCGGTGAAGATCAGCGCGCTCGACCTGCCCGTCGCCGAGCAGACGGTGCTTCGGTTGACCGCTATCGCCGCCCAGCATCGCGGAGACGCCACATGAGCGAGACACCATGGCAGCGACTCGATCCACGCATGCTGCTGGTGTATCCGGTCACCGAGATCGTGAAATACATTCCGGTCCTGCTCGGTTCGGTGATCGTCGGTACCACCAGCGGCAATCCGCTGTGGAGCCTGATCCCGGTGCTGCTCGTCGCCGCGTTCGGTGTGCTGCGGTGGTTCACCACGACCTACCGCATCGACGCCGATCACGTGCAGTTGCGTACCGGTGTCGTCGGCCGCCGGACGCTGTCGGTGCCGCGGCCACGGATCCGCTCGGTGGACGTGGAAGCCGATCTGCTGCACCGGGTTCTGGGTCTGGCGGTGCTGACCATCGGCACCGGGACCGATACCGCCAAGGACGAGGAATTCAAGCTCGACGCGCTCGACACGAGCCGGATTCCCACCTTGCGTACCGAATTGCTCTCCCACACCGGTCGATCCGAAGAACGGCCGGCCGACGACGCCGCACCCGTCCACGAATCCGGTGTCGAGATCGGGCATTGGCGACCCGGGTGGGTTCGGTACGCGCCGTTGTCGCTGACGGGGCTGGCCATCGTCGCGCCGATCGCCGGGTTGGCGGCGCAGTACGGGGTGCTCGAGTGGATCGTGAAATCCGCTCCGGCACAGGAGATCGGGCGCGACAGCGTCGCCGTGGTCGCCCTCGTGATCGCCGCGATGGTCGTGCTCACGCTGCTGCTGGTGAGCCTCGCCGCCTGCGGGCAGTACCTGGCCACGTGGTACGGACTGCGTGTGCTCGACAACGGTTCGACGCTGCACCTGCGACACGGGTTGTTCACCACCCGCCAGATCACCCTCGACCTGGCCCGCTTCCGTGGCGCCACGCTCAACGATCCGCTCCTGCTGCGTGTGGCCCGAGCCGCCCAGCTGGAAATGATCATGACCGGGGAGAATCCGCGTCAGAAGGTGCTCCCCCAGGCGCCGCGCGCGGCCGTCGAACGCACCCTCGACGAACTCCTGCGCACTCATCGACGACCACAGCTCACCAAGCCCGACCTTGCTGTGTCGCAAGGCATTTCCGGCACCATGCTGGGAACTGTCGACTTGATCTCGCACGGTCGCGCGGCGCATCGGCGTCGGTATGTGCGGGCGGCCTGGCCGGTCGGCATCTTGCTGCTCGCCATGATCGTGCTCGCAGTCGCCAAAGACCCACTGCCCGTGTGGGTCTGGACTGTTCCCGGGGTGTTCGCCGCGCTGATGGCGGCGCTCGCCGAGGACAGATACCGCAGCCTCGGCCACCGCGTCTTGCCCGCCGACACCGGCCCCACCTGGCTCATTACCCGCCGCGGCAGCCTCGACCGCAATCGCGACTGCCTCGAAGCCCCCGGCATCATCGGCTGGACCATTCGCCAGACCTTCTGGCAGCGCCGCGCCGGCCTGGCCACGGTGGTCGCCGCGACGGCCGCGGGCAAGAAGGCGTATTCGGTGGTCGACATCCCCTACGCCGACGCGGTCGCCCTGATCGACGCAGTCACCCCCGGTCTGCAAGGGCACCGCCGAATCCAGTGACACCGCAGCGGCCGAGAACCTGAGCGCTTCGCTGCAAACGCACCACTGAACACTCGAAACACCGGCAGCGGCCGGAAGTCGGAGGACTTCCGGCCGCCGGATCCTTGGCTCATCAGGGCTCGCCACGTCGGCGGTATCCTCGCGGCGCGCCGCGCCGTGGCGTCAGACGCCCACCGCCTCCGGTGCCGAATCTGTCTCGGCCTCAGGCTTTTTCATGTCCCGCATCAGCACCACCGCGAGTACCGCGGCAGCGACCGAGGCGAGCGCACCCACACCGAACGTGACCTGCATGGCGGTGCAGAAGGCGTCGCGAGCCAGGCCGATCAGCCCGGCGTCACCGGTGCCGAGCGCACCCGCGATGGACTCCCTCGCCGCGTCCGGCGCGGAGTCCGGCATGGCACCCGCGAAGGTGCCCGCCAGGACGGCGCCGAGCACCGCGACGCCGAGCGCGGCGCCCGCCTGCTGGATGGTGTCGTTGAGCGCTGAACCAACTCCGGCGTGGTCCTCGGGAACCGCACTCATCAGCGCGCCGATCGCGGCGGGCATGGCCAGACCACCACCGGCGCCGAGCAGCGCCATCGCCACGGCGGGCAGGGTGAAGCTCGCGCCCGCGTCGAGGGTGGCGAGGACAGCGAAACCGGCGGCGACCACCACGAGCCCGGCGATGGTGACGATCCGCGCACCCAGCTTGCCGACCAGCACCGCACCGATCCCGTTGGCGAGCAGCAGCGTCACCGCCATCGGCGTGAAGGCGAGCGCGGTGCGCATCGGGGTGTAGCCGAGCACGAACTGCAGGTACTGGGTGAGCACGAGCACCAGTCCGCCGTTGGCGAAGGTCACCAGCACCAGCGAGAAGCTCGACCCGGTGAAGGTGCGGTCGCGGAACAAGTGCAGCGGAACCATCGGGGACTCGGCGCGCATCTCACGGACGACGAATGCGGCGAGGGCAACGACCGTCACGGCGAAGCCGGCGAGCACCCCGGAATCGGTCCACCCCGCGTGCGGCACCGAGATGATCGTCCAGACCAGCGCGGTCATGCCGACGATGGAGGTGAGCATGCCGGGGAAGTCGGGCGTGCGCCACGGACCCTTCGATTCGGGCATGAGCACGAGCGCGGCGACGAGAGCGACCACCACGATCGGCGCGTTCATGACGAAAACCGAACCCCACCAGAAGTGTTCGAGCAGCACACCACCCACCACGGGGCCGCCGACCAGGCCCAGGGTCGCCACGGCACTCCAGGCGCCGATCGCCTTGGGTCGTTCGTCGTCGTCGAAGACGGTGATCAGGATCGACAGCGTGCTCGGCATGATGAGCACCCCGCCGATGCCCATCAGCGCGCGCCCGGCGATCAGCAGTTCCGGACTGGCCGCGTAGGCCGCGAACAGCGAGGCCGCGCCGAAGATCACCAGCCCGATGATCATCACCAGCTTGCGGCCGAACCGGTCGGAGAGGCTGCCGGAGGTGAGCAGCAGGCCCGCGAAGACCAGCAGGTAGGCGTCGATGATCCATTGGATCTGCTGGGCGCTCGCGCCGAGGTCGGTGGCGATCTGTGGGATCGCGACCGTGAGCACCATGTTGTCCACGACCAGAACCAGGCTGCTCAGGCACAGCACGATCAGGATCAGCCACCGGCGCGGATCACGCACCTTCGTGAGCGTTGACATCTTTGCTCCCCTTTCCGAAGCTATCCGCACACTGTGCGGTCATGGCGAACACTGTACGGTCAAGAGAACGGCGTGCGCAAGGGGAACGTTGTACGGCCACCGAACACTGTTCATGAACCGGCTATGCTGGACGAGACCCGACACAGCAGAGGAGGCAGCGATGGCAGCGAGCCCGACCGGGATCCCGTCGGTGTGGACCAGGCCGCCCCGCGAACGCCGCGACCAACCCGCGCTGAGCCGCGACCAGATCGTGGCGGAGGCGATCCGCCTGCTCGACGAGGAGGGTTTCGACGCTCTGAGCATGCGCAAACTCGGCGCCCGGCTCGGTGCGGGTGCCACCTCGCTCTACACCCACGTCGCCAACAAGGACGAGCTACTGGAACTGGTCGTCGACCAGGTGATCGGCGAGGTTCCCGTCCCCGCCCCCGACGGCGACCGCTGGCGCGAGGTGATGCACGAACAAGCCGCCGGAGTGCGCAAGACCCTGCTCGCGCACCCGTGGATCACCGTGGTGCTCAGCACCGCCGCGCTGATGTACCTCGGCCCCAACATGATGCGGCTCACCGACTCGATGATCGCGATCCTCGATGCCGCGGGCCTGCCCGACGACGTGGTCGACATCGCAGGCAACGCCGTCTTCCAGTTCGTCGTCGGCTCCTGCGGCGGCGAGGCCGCCATGCTGATGACGATCGCGCAGAGCGGCCTGTCCAGCGAACAGTGGGCCACCCAGGTGCTCGCCGCCAGCGAGGCCGCCGCCCGTCCCTTCCCCCGCCTGCACCAGCGCTACACCGACCAGCTCGCGCGGTTGCGGGACAAGCCCGACCCGGCCGTCTTCGACAAGTTCACCCGCGAACTGGACCTCATCCTCGACGGGATCGAGACCCGTCGAGGGTGATCAGCCCGCTGGGCGGGCGCGGGGCGAATTCGCCCGGAAATACAGGTAACCCATGGGCGCGAGCACCCCGCAGGCGAGCAGCAGCAGGGTGCGACCGTCGTTGCCGAGCATCACGTCACCGCCCGGACCGCGCGAGGCGCACAGCAGGAAACCGAAGAGCCACAACACGATCGGCGCGAAGATGAAACCGAGCCGATCGGTGACGCTCGCCATCCCGTACACCAGACCGACATTCACCACCCCGGCCACCAGCGCCGCGATCGGCAAGGGCACCGACCCGATGTACAGCGGCAGGAACAGCACCTCGAGCGCGAGAGTGATGAGCGCGTCGACCATGAGCAACACGACGATGAGCCCGGCGACGAGGGGATCGGGCGGTGCGGGCAGACGCACGCCACGGCGCGCGGTGGACTGGTCGGAGGTCACCATGCGGGCGAGTCTATTCGGCCGGTCGGCTCATTCGAGGCCGGCGAACAGGTCGTGCTCGAACCCGTCGTCGCCGACCGGCCCACGGGTACCACGCACCAGGGTGAAATGTTCCTCCGGCAGCACCGGCAGGGCGATGTTGTTCGACAGCGCGAACTCCCGGCCGCTCGGCGCGAGGGTCACCTGGGTGGCGTGCGCGCGCATGGCCGCACGCTTGGCGGCGAGCACGTCCGACACCTCGACCACGGTGCTCACCCCGGCGGTGGTCGACATCGCCGCCAGCTCCGCCTCCACGGGCAGCCGCCATCCCTCGGGCAGGGCGCCGGGCAGCCCGTCGACGGTGCGGCGGGCGAGAGCGGCGGTGTGCTGGCGCAGCAGGTCGGCGTCGGTGACTGTCCAGTAGAACTTGGGCACGTCGTAGCCCTGTTCCGCGGCCGCGGCCACGGCGGCGGTGGTGACGTGGTGTGCCCGGATGTGGTCGGGATGGCCGTAGCCGCCGCGCGGGTCGTAGGTGACGACCACGCGCGGGCGCAGTTCCAGCAACACCGCCACGAGTTCGTCGACCGCCGCGTCACCGGAGTTCACGAACGCGCGCGGATGCTCGGCCGACGGCGTGCCCGCCATCCCGGAATCACGCCAGCGACCCGGCCCGCCGAGGAAGAGCGGTTCACCCGCGTCGAGCGCGGCGAGGGCGGCGGTGAGTTCGCTGATGCGGTAGCCGCCGAGCTGGTCGGCCTCGTCGGCGACCAGGCGCGCCCAGCGCTCGCCGATGACCTCGCCTTCCTCACCGAGCGTGCAGGTCACCACGGTCACCGGCACACCACGACGGCGGTAGTGCGCGATAGTGCCACCGGTGGTGAGGGTTTCGTCGTCGGGGTGGGCGTGCACCAGGAGCAGGCCACCGGTCTCGCGCGTCATGGGATCCTCCGCCACTGTGCCGTGTCACCGAAGATGCCGACCTGGATGGCGCCCGACAGCGACGCACCGTCCACGCGCGGGCCCGCCGCCGCGACGACGTTGTCCTGCACGATCGGCAGCACCGTCGACAGTTCCCACAGCTTGGGCTCGGCCTCGGCCACGATCCGACCCACCTCGATCCCGCGCAGCGCCTCGTCGATCGACGGCTGCAGGCCCGGATCGCACACTCCACCGACATTGCTCGGCGCCTGCCGGTAGGCCTCGGCCGCCGCGAGCACCGGGCCGTCGGCGCCCGGCGGCTCCACCGGCGGACATCCGTACCGGGAGGCGAGCACGGTCGCCGGATCACCGCCCGCGAGCTCCCACCCGACGATCGCGTCGACCGACGACTCGGTGAGTTCTCGACCGTAGAGTTCGTCGGCGGCGACCCCGCGCACGGTGGCATCGATTCCGGCACTGCGCAATTGGTCGGCGGCGGTATTGGCGACAGCCAGCGCAGCCTCGTCCTCGGCGACCGCGCCGATGCGCACCGACAAACCCTTGCCGTTGCGCGCCACCGAACGTGGTTGCGGTGCGGGCGAAGTGGGCGAACTCGTCTGCGGTGTCTCCGGGGCCCGCCCGAAACCGGCCTCGGCCAACAGGGCGAACGCCTCGTCGGCGCTGAGCCGGGGCGGGGCGGTCGGCAGATAACCGGGGCTCGACGGTGGAAGTACTTGGGCGCGAGCGGGTTCCACCCAGCCACCGCTCTGCGCCCCGACGGTGGCGAGCAGGGCAGGATCGAGCAGGGCGAGCAGCGCTTTGCGCACGCGCACGTCGACCAGGTCGCCGGAGCGGCCGTTGAGAGTGAGCTGCAGTTCCCGCGCCTGCGGCATGATCGTCGTGCGCACCGACGGGATGGCCGCGAGCTGCGCCTGGGTGGCGACACCGCCGTGCACCAGCGCCATCTGCGCGTCACCGGTGCGCAGGGATTCGGCGAGCTGGGAGGGAGATCCGCCGCGGCGCAACAGGATCTGGTCCGGTGCGGCCGGAGTACCCCAGAACCGGTCGTTGCGTTCGAGCAGGATCTCGTCGCGCCCGCGATCCACGGACTTGATCGTGAAGTTGCCGCCCGACACCGGGATCCGGTCGACGAGTCCGCTGGTGAATCCGCCCGGGGAGTCCTTCACCAGATGCGAGGGCAGCAGGTTCGCGAACAGCTCACGCCATGCCGGGTACGGCTGGGTCAGCGTCACCGTGACCGTTTTGCCCCCACCGGAGGACGCCACGTCGGAGATCAGCCGGTACCCCGCCGGATCGACCACACCGGGCTGAGAGATCATCTGCTGCCACAGGAACCGGAAGTCCTCGGCGGCGATCGGCGCGCCGTCGGACCAATTCGCCTGATTACGCAGGGTATAGGTGATGGTGAACGGTTCTTGCGAGGTCACATCGGCCGACACGATCAGCGCCGAGTCGGGCACGAAATCCACCACGCCGGGGTGCGCGGGATTGGGCACCGGCCGGAACGGGCTCGGCAACACCATCGAGCTCACCGCGTTGGTCGCGGGCGACTGGTCCGAACGCAGATGCGGGTTGAATCCGATCCCGATGTCGTCGATCGCGACGACAACGGTGTTCTTGCCCGGCTTGGCCTGGGTGGTCTTGGGTGAGTCGGTGCTCTCGATCGGTGGCGGTGGATTCGCGGTGCACCCGGCCACGACCACCGTCGAGGCGATCATCGCCAGCACCGACACGCGCCACTTTGCGCACCACCCCGGACTCACCACGCCCCGCACTCTACGGGATTGCGCTTCGGTCGGCGCCGCCGGATTCGAGCACGAAAAAGGCGGTTGGACGGTACTGAGTACCATCCAACCGCCTTGGGTTCGGGCCGTCCCTCGCCTCTGGACTGACCGGAGGGTGCGACGAAGGAGTGCCCGGAGGGAGGGAAGAGGTGAGGGTTCAGGCCCGAACCCCGCGGCGCCAGCCGCTTATGATCCTGCGGCGGCCTTGTCGCGGGCTTTGCGGCGCGACAGGTCACGCGCCCGCTCGTTGGCGCCGAGCACGACCTTGCGCACGCGGACAACCTCGGGGGTGACCTCCACGCACTCGTCGCCGGCACAGAACTCCATCGCCAGCTCGAGGTCGAGTTGCAGGGGCTTGGCCATGGTCTCGAAGGTGTCCGCGGTCGCGCTGCGCATGTTGGTCAGCTTCTTCTCGCGGGTCACGTTGATATCGAGATCCTCGGCACGCGGGTTGATACCGACGACCATGCCCTCATAGGTGTCCGCACCCGGCTCGACGAAGAACTGACCACGATCGGCCAGCTGGATCATCGCGAACGGGGTGACGGTGCCCGCGCGGTCCGACACCAGCGAACCGGTGTGGCGAGCGCGGATCTCACCGGCCCACGGGGCGTACCCGTGGGACACGGCGTTGGCGATGCCGGTGCCGCGGGTCTCGGTGAGGAACACCGTGCGGAAGCCGATCAGGCCACGCGAGGGGACGATGAACTCCATGCGCACCCAACCGGCGGCATGGTTGCTCATCTGCACCATCTTGCCCTTGCGGGCGGCCAGCAGCTGGGTGATGGCGCCCAGGTACTCGTCGGGGCAGTCGATGGTCAGCTCTTCGAACGGCTCGTGGGTCTTGCCGTCCACCTGCTTGGTGACCACCTGCGGCTTGCCGACGGTGAGCTCGAAGCCCTCGCGGCGCATCTGCTCGACCAGGATGGCCAGCGCCAGCTCACCACGGCCCTGCACCTCCCAGGCGTCGGGACGGCCGATGTCGAGCACGCGCAGCGACACGTTGCCGATCAGTTCCTGATCCAGGCGCGCCTTCACCATGCGGGCGGTGAGCTTGTGGCCCTGCACCCGGCCGACCAGCGGCGAGGTGTTGGTGCCGATGACCACCGAGATGGCCGGCTCGTCGACCGAGATGCGCGGCAGCGCGACCGGGTTCTCCACGTCGGCGAGGGTGTCGCCGATCATGATGTCGGGGATGCCTGCGATGGCGACGATGTCACCGGCCTCGGCGACCTCGCCCGGCTGACGCTCGACACCGACGGTCTGCAGCAGCTCGGTGATCTTGACGGTCTTGACGCCGTCGGCGTTGATCCAGGCCACGTTCTGGCCCTTACGCAGCTCACCGCTGTAGATGCGGACCAGCGCGAGACGGCCGAGGAAGGCCGACGCGTCGAGGTTGGTGACGTGCGCCTGCAGCGGCGCGTCCTTGTTGCTCTTGGGCGCCGGGATGTATTCCAGCAGCACGTCGAACAGGGCGTCGAGGTTCTCGGCGGCGGGAGCGGAACCGTTCTCCGGCTGCTCCTTGGACGCCTTGCCCTCACGGCCCGAGGCGTACAGGACCGGCAGGTCCAGCGCCAGCTCGGCGGCTTCGGCGGCCTCGTCGTCGAGGTCGGAAGCCAGGTCGAGCAGCAGATCGTGCGACTCCTCGACGACCTCGGCGATACGGGCGTCGGGCCGGTCGGTCTTGTTGACGACCAGGATCACCGGCAGCTTGGCCGCGAGCGCCTTGCGCAGCACGAACCGGGTCTGCGGGAGCGGGCCCTCGGACGCGTCGACGAGCAGGACGACACCGTCGACCATGGAAAGGCCACGTTCGACCTCACCACCGAAGTCGGCGTGGCCCGGGGTATCGATGACATTGATGACGGTGACGGAACCGTCGGGGTGGTGCCGGTGGACGGCGGTGTTCTTCGCGAGAATGGTGATGCCCTTCTCGCGCTCGAGGTCACCGGAGTCCATGACTCGGTCGACCAGTTCGGCCCGCTCAGCGAACGCGCCCGACTGACGAAGCATGGCGTCGACCAGGGTCGTCTTGCCGTGGTCGACGTGGGCCACGATGGCGACGTTGCGGAAATCGCGTGTAGACGACACGCCTGGATCCTCCTGCTGTTGATGTATTTGGCACGCATGAATCTTGCTCGCGGCCTGTTCCAGACTACCGGTACCGAAGTGGCAGGCACGTGTCAGCCTTTGTACTTAGGGTAAGCTAACCCGCGTGGGCAAGGTAAAGGCGAAGAAGGTTTCCAGCCTCAAGCCGAAGAAAAAGTGCTGCAGAAAGAAGACGCGCTGCTTCAAATGCCCCGTCGTCATCATGCGTATGAAGAAGGCCGAAGCCGCCGGTGTGTGCGGTAAAGATCTCAAAAAGGCCCTGAAACAGGCGCGCGCCGCCTGAGCATCCGACGACGGGCGATGCGCCGCGCCCCGATGAGGCGTAGAACTGCACTTATGGGTACTCCGCTGCTCTCCGACCCCGAGATCACCATCGCCCTGGCCACACTGCCGGACTGGTCGCGCGACGGCGACGCCATCACCCGGACGGTGAAAGCCCCGAGCTTCCTCGACGGAATCGAACTGGTCCGCAGGGTCGCCACCGCGGCCGAGCAGGCCGATCATCATCCCGACATCGATATCCGTTGGCGCACAATCCGTTTCACGCTCAGCACGCATTCCGCGGGCGGGCTCACCGGGCAGGACACGGCGATGGCGCACGTCATCGACGACCTGGTCGGGGGCTGAGTCAGCCCGCCGGAACCTCCACCGCGCGACGGCCACGCACCTGCGCGGCGAGCGTGTCGCGCCCGTGCCACACCAGCCAGCCGAGCAGCACGAACACCCCGATCACATCCACCGCGCCGAGCCAGGCCAGCACCCACGGACGCGGGATCTCCCAGATCGTCGGCTGCGCGAACGACAGCACCCACGGCACGCCGACCAGCATCGTCAGCACCCAGAACGCGGCCAGCACGCGCGCCATGCGCTCGGCCTTCAGCGGGCCGTAGAGCAGCCACAACACAGTGGGGATCAGCCACACCCAGTGGTGCGACCAGGAGATCGGCGAGATCATCAGGCCGAACAGTTGCACCAGCACCAGGGTGCCGAGCCGGTCGTCGGGGCCGAGGGTGCGCCAGGCCAGGAACGCCAGCACGGCGGTGAGCAGCACACCGGCGATCCACCACGGGCCCGAACCGACGTCGTAGCCGAGGATGCGGCTCAGCGCGCCGCGCAACGACTGATTCCAGACCGAACCCACCGGGCCGATCCGGTCGGCGTCACCGAGCAGCGTGCCGAAATAGCGCTCGGCTTCATGGGCATTGATGAGAAAACTCACAGCAACCGTCAGCCCGAACGCCGCCGCCGACCACACCACGGTCGCCCACCGGCGGCGAGCGACGAAATAGAGGCCGGTGATCGCAGGCGTCAATTTGATCCCCGCGATCACACCGACGAGCCCACCGGAGACCCACCACCGGGAACTGCGCACCGCGAGCATCGCCCCGAACACCAGGAACACATTCACCTGGCCATAGTCGATGGTCGTGCGCACCGGCTCGAGCCACACACCCAGCGCGGTCCAGCCGACCGCGGCGGTGACCCACGTCGTTTCCCGCGCGGTCTTCTTACCGAGCAACAGTTCGAAACTGATCGCGATCACGCCGTAGAGCGCGGCGACGGTCGCCAGCATCCAGCCCACCGCGACCACCGAAAACGGCAGGTAGTGCAGAGGGAAGAAGACCAGCGCGGCGAACGGCGGATACGTGAACGGCAGCGGGAAGTCGGGCGTCTTCTCCGCGTAGGTGAAGTCGTAGAGACGATCGGTGAGCAGCGAGGCCGAACCATCGACGTACACATGCAGGTCGACGACGTTGAGCCCGTTGGGCGCGAACAGCATCCAGGCCAGCCGGGCGAGCACGGACAATCCGAGCAGCGCGAGAGCCCATCGGAGGTGTCGGTTCAAGGCCGTGCTTTCGGTCGTATGAAATGGCGCGTACGCGGTGCCAGATCACAATAGTTTGGCGGCTGGCGCCGCGGGTTTTCGGCCCTGGCGGGCCTCGATTCTTCACTCCTCCGCTCAGTCGCCTCGCTCCTTCGCTCCGTCGCTCCGGAATCGAGGCGGGCCGAAAACCAAGGATCCAGTTTTCGCTGCGCGACACTGCTGGTCACAGTTGCATCAACGTCCCCACGGGTAACACCTTGCAGGGCTAGCTTCGATGCAGAGTATTTTCGGCCGGGATGCCTTCACGGGCCCGGCGGCTGTACAACACGGCAGCGTTGTCCTTAGAGTGACCCCGTCATGGGGACCGACAACCCTCGCCCATCGCAACACCGAGGTAAGGACGGCTGGACAAGTGCTTCGTAGCCGAGCATCGCGGATCGCAACGACCGCTCTCGCCCTCGCGGCAGGCGCCATGCTCGCCGTGCCCGCGTCGACAACGGCCGCGCCCGCCGCACAGGCGGCCCCGGTCAGCGTGCCGATGGTGCCCGAGGGCGTCCCGGTCGACGCGCTCGCCGCTTTCGCGCCCGCTGTGACCGGACTGATCGCCGGTCCCGCCGATGTCGCGAGCCCGCAGACCGCCCTGCTCGATCAGGCGCGGGTCCTGCTGGCGACCATGAATCTGCCGCCCGCCATCAAGGCGACGCTGGAGCGGATCATCACCTTCCTCGACGGCAGCGGCGGTGGTGGCCCCGACATCCCCGAGAACGGCCCGGTCATCGCGCAGTTCCTGTACCCGACCATCGGCAAGGCGTGCATCGGTGACGGCGCCGACTCGGTCGGCACCGCGCTCGCGGTCCCCGGCCCGGCCCAGCTGCCCCCGCCCGGCCCCGCCGCCGGACAGGCCGGTTTCGTGTTCACCGCGCTCGGCACCAAGGCGCCGACCGCCGAACAGAACCCGCCGATGACGGTGCAGTGGCTCAACCTCGACACCCGTCAGTCGGGCGTGCAGACGCTCACCGACGAGGCGAAGATCAACCCCGGTGGGCCCGCCACGCTGTCGACCATCGCCAACACCGGTCACGGCCGGGTGGTCGCGGTGATCTCCGGCTCGCTGACCACCGCCGCCGAGGGCGCCGCCCCGCGCACCTGCAACTTCATGCCGACCCTCGGATTCTTCACCGTGTAGGTAGGCAGAACTCGAGCCCGGTCCCGTTCTCACGAACGGTGCCGGGCTCGAGTTGTTTCAGGGGGTCACCACTGGCCGTAGTCCGAGGCCAGCACGGTGTTCACGTCGACGCCGACGCCGTCGATGGCGCGCTTGTCGATCTCGAACTGGTGCAGGTGGGCGTTGTCGTGCACGAAACCTCTCGGGGTGCCCCAATTGTGCTGCCAGAACCAGGAACCGAGGCCCGCGGCGAGGGCGCGGTCGATCGTCGGTGTGTTGGCGTAGATGCCGACGAGGTCGGGGCCGAGCACCGACTGCCAGCCCTCGATATAGGGCGCGATCATCTCGTCGAACTCCTGCTCGGAGGGGTTGTCGTCGATGGAGGCGTAGATCGGGGCGGTGTCGGGTCCGCCTGCGGCGGTGTGCAGTTCCCAGCCGCGTTCGGCGTGCTGCTTGCCGGCTTCGAGGCCACCACGCCAGTCGGCGGTCGGGCCCTTGCCGAACTGGTAGTTCGACACGATCGACAACCCGTGCGCCCATAGGTCTTCCACTTCGCCGGGCAGCAGCGGTTTGCCCTCCATCCACTCGGCGCCCGGCCTGCGGTCGGAGACGTAGCGGATCACGCCGATGTGGCCCGCGGCCTTGATCGCCTCGGCCGAGGGGACACCGGCCGCGTAGTCGACCAGGGTGCCGTAGGACTGTGCCGCGGCAGGCGTGGCAGCCAGTCCGAGGCCGAGAGTTGTCGCGGCGGCGGCGAATCCGAAGAACTCACGCCGGGTGACCGAACCAGAACGCATCACAGGACTCCTTCGCGCAACCCGACCACAACCGGCAAGCGAGCCCGGCGCGTCAACCCCGTACGCGCCGGGAGCCTAGAACGTGCGACTCATTTCACCACAGCTCACACCGGCACCGCTAGACCCAGTAATCACAGCAGCACCATCGGTCACAGGTCAGGTGGCGCCGTCGATGGCGGCGCCGACGTCGATGGTCCGGCCCGTCGGATCGGCGAGCTCGGTACTCACCACGGCGACGACCTGGGCCATCACCTGTTTTTTGATGCCTGCCA
Source organism: Nocardia rosealba (assembly GCF_020216065.1). Taxonomy (GTDB): domain Bacteria; phylum Actinomycetota; class Actinomycetes; order Mycobacteriales; family Mycobacteriaceae; genus Nocardia; species Nocardia rosealba. The sequence continues at coordinate 781,129 of NZ_JAIWNA010000001.1, read as the reverse complement.
GGCGGGCGAGCGTCGCCGCGCGCAAACCCTTGGCGGTGAACTCCATCGAAATGTCCTCGATGGCGGGCGGCGGCACCTCGATCACGATCTGCAAGGGTTCGGCGGCGCGCGCCGTGAGGACGAGGGGGATCTCGAGGTCGGCGCGGTAGTGGTTGGCTTTGAGCACGTCGACGGTGATGTCGAGGCCGACCGGCAGGGTCATGTCGAACACCCGCAGCTCGCCGGGTACGGCCGCGCCGCGCTCGACCACTCGCGGCTGCTCGATCGCGCCGCGTACGGTCACCGTCGCCGCGCCGCGCGGGCCCTCCGACAGTGGTCCGATCGCGATCTCACCGCCCGCCATCTGGGCGACCACGCTGTGCACGCGGTCGCGGGTGACGATCTGGGTGAAGAAGCGCAGACCGAATTCGCGGTGGTCGATCCAGTCGAACACGGTGTCGTTGCGGTGCGGGGAGCGATAACCGTCGAGGATCGCCTCGATGTCGAACACGCGCTCGGCTCGCGCCTTGGGATCGCTGATGATGGCGTTGACCCGGCCCGCGACCTCGCGCTGAACGAGGCCCGCGATGGGGTCGAGCAGCATTTCCCAGGCGGTGTCGATGGCCTCGGCACGCAGCGTGAAACTCACGTCCTTGGCCGTCACTGTGCCGACGTCCATGACGAGGAGCAGCGGTGCGGCAGTGCGGGCGTGCAGGGTGAGGGCGATCTCGACGACGGCGGCCACACCGAGTTTGCGGCCGCCGAGAATCAGGTTCACCGCGAGTTTGAGGGGGACCTTCACGCCGAAGGTGAGCGCGTCGCCGGGATTGCGGGTGACCACCGGGGTGCCGAGGGTGCCTTCGGCGGCGAAGCCGGCCAGTCCCGCCGGGCCGAGGGAGAAGGGGCCGATCTGCACACCACGCCCGGTCATGCCCGCGACGGCCGCGGCGATCCGGTCCTCGGTCACCGCGTACCTGACGAATCGCTCGCCGAAATCGGCGTACTCGATCCGCTTCGGGTCACGAGGTGCTTCTCCGGTCACCTTCACACGCACATCGAACACGGTACGTGATCGGAGTGCGCGGCCCGGTGTCGGCGCAACTCCCCCGTCCTGCCGATGAGGGGGAAGCAGGACGGAGGGGTCGGCTGCGGCGCTGCCGGGCGCCGCGTGGTCCATCGTACGTGCACCGGCCCGGTCGTGCCGCGTCGGTGGGGTCGGTTACCTTGCGCGACAGTAACTTTCAGAATCGCCCGTACCCCACGAGGTCGGGCGTTTCGCTCACCTCGATGGTGCGGATCCGGATGGTGCCCATCTCGTTGCCGCCGATGGTGGTGATCGTGTCGCCCTCGGCCTTCAACACGATGTTGGTGTGCTGACCGAGCGGGCTGTCGGGACCGTAGAGCACCACGTCGCCGGTGCGCGGCCGGTAACCCACGTCGGGACGGGTGAACCGGCCGACGGTCTCGTAGTACTCCTGCAGCGTGTACACCCCGGGGATGCGCCAGGAACCGGAGTTCGGGTTGCTCAGGGGCCTGCCCGCCTCGCGCATGGTCCAGCTGACGAAGTCGGCGCACCACGCCTCCTTCACGCCCTCGGCGTACTTCGGTCCGTCACCGGGCTTCTCGTATTCGCGGCGCAACACGTCGACCAGCGCGATCTGCTGTTCGTCGAGGTGTTCGCTGTCGAGGGCCGGGAACGGCTCACCCCAGTCGTGCTGCCACCACACCAGCCCGGCGACCAGCACCGCCGTGGCCGCGAGCACGCCGGAAATACCGAGGATCCATCTGGAACCGCGCCCGGTCCCCTTGCTCTGCAGCTGCGTCATCGCCCCCCGCTTTCATCGGTCTCTGCTTCATTAGACGAATCGCGAGGGCCGGCGGTTCCCTGGATACGGAAGAATCTCGCAGCGTGGTCCCGGAGCGGACGCGGATCGTGATCACCGGGTGGACCCCTGCGCCACCCGGGTATCGACGCCTCGACAGGCGACGGCGCTCTCGGCGCGCGCGACAACCACGCGTGCCGTCCCCTCCGGCGACCGTTCCGCTCCGGAACTACTGATAGTCGGCCCGGCGCTGCCCCGCCCGGCTGCGAGAATTTTCGCGAACACCCGTACGGTCGGTCAAGCTAGACGACTGTCCCAGTTTGTCCCACCGCACGAAAGAGGACCGCGACGTGGAAGACCCGCACCTACCGATCGCCAGGTACCTGCGCGAACGTCGCGAGGCGGCAGGCCTCACCCGCGTCGCACTCAGCGCGCAGGCGGGCATCTCCCCCGCCCTGATCCAGAAGATCGAGCAGGGTTCGCGCACACCGACTCTGGAGGCGCTCACCGCACTGTTCGACGCACTCGACGTGCCGGCACTTTTCCGTGATCACCTGGTGTCGCTGTCGCTGGCCGACCGCTACGGCAGCCCGGCGGCCGACATCCCGAGCGACATCCCCACCGCCGATCTCGTGCTGCTCAACTCGATCTCGTATCCCGCCAGCCTGCAGATGTACACGACCTACGATGTGGTCGCCACGAATTCGGCCTGGACACGGTACTTTCCCGGCCTCGACACCAGCACCACGCTGCTGGAATGGATGCTGCTCGACCCGCGGTCACGCGAGGTGATGCTCGACTGGGACAAGCAGGTTCACCTGTGCGTCTACGGATTCCGGGTGATGAGCCCCGGCGTCGTGCCCAAGGAGCGGATCGACCGGCTCTTCGCGGCATGCGCGGTCGCCGAGGAATGGGAACGGTTCTGGACCACCGAGCCCGACGTGCCCTCCCACCTCGACCGGCCCGTGCAGCGTATCCGGCACCCGGAGACCGGCGCCGCCGTAGCGATGACCATGCAGGTGCACGACTCGATCGTGCCCCGGCGGGAATGGTCGCTCGTCACCTTCTGCCCGCTTCTCGACGGCTCCAGCCGAGACGCCGCAAACCAGTAGCTGCTCGAGTTAAGCTGCGGCCGTGGCCACGCAACGGACAGCGCGCCCCGGCTGGTTGGCCTGGGACAACTACTTCGTCGGCGTCGTCGGGCTCGTACTCGGACTGTGCTTCGGTACGTGCGCGGCGCTGATCGCCGGGCCCGGCCGCAACCTCGCCGCGATCATCCTGGTCGTCCTCGCGGCCCTGTGCGTGCTGCCCGCCTTGTTGCGCGCGCTCGCCGAACTCAGCGTGTGGGTGCGGCTCGCGGTGCTCGCGATCGGTTTCGCGCTGCTGCTACCCGCGATCCTGGTGAGTCCCGATGTGCGCGACTGGGCCGCCGAGCGCTGGGAAAAGGCCTGGAAGTAGGTGTCCTACCGCAGGTTTCCCTGCGGCAGCGACAGCAGGAACCGCAGGGTGTTGTTCAGGAACTGCGACGACTGCCAGGCGAAGTAACCGCCCGCGGCACCGGTATCCGAGGAGCCCGCCGCCGAACCCGTCGCCAGCTGCGCCGAACCGGTGGCCGACCCGGTCGCCAGATCCGCCGACCCACTCGCCGAACCCGAGCCGGGTAGCGCGGCCGCCTGGCCCGCCGAAGCGAGCACCCCGATCGTCACCGCCGCCGCGACCAACGCGACTCGAACGGCATACGGCTTGGACGTTTCACGACCGGACAACATCTGATGAATCCCACTCTCCGAAAACAACTGCGAAAGCCCAGTATTCACACCTGAGCGCGGCATCAAACCCGATTCGCCGGGATTACCCGATCTCCCGCGCGAGTTCCATGCTCCGTCATGCGGGGCGGGTCCGACAGACCACGGATATCGGGGCAGATCCTTGTGGGGAGCCCCAAGGGCAGCAGCCCGACACGGCAAACCGCCGCACCGGCTGTGGCGGTGCGGCGGTTTGAGGCTATTCGTGGTCCGGCAGTCGGCCTTTCGGGCGCGTCGATCTATCGGCTACCGGCGGGCCGAACGCTGACGGACGGCGGATGCCGTTGTGGACGTGGTCTTTTCGACGAGGTCGGCGAGATCGGCCGCTGCGGCGGGGAGGCGGCGGTGCTTGCCGTTGGTCAGTTCCGAACCGCGCTCGCGGGCCAGCTCGGCGGCGTACTTGCCCCGAATCTTTGCTTCCTCACCACGTTCGCGAGCGAGCTCGGCAGCGTACTTGCCGCGGACCTTGGCCTCTTCGCCGCGTTCGCGCGCGACCTCAGCCGCCCGCGCGCCGCGTTTCCGCGCAACTTCGGCCGCCTCCGCGCCACGTTCCCGTGCGACCTCGGCCGCCTCCGAACCGCGTTCCCGCGCAACCTCGGCCGCCTGCGAACCACGCTCCCTGGCGATCTCCGCCAGCTGCGCCCCGCGCTCCTTGGCCACCTCGACCAGGTGCGAGCTGCGACCGCGCGCCTCGTCGGCAACCTCCGGCCCACGGTCGCGCGCCACCTCGGCGATGTGCGCGCCGCGTTCGCGGGCGGCTTCGGCGATCTGCGGGCCGCGTTCCCTGGCCAGTTCGGCCAGTTGCTCGCTGCGGGCGCGGGCGAGTTCCGCGAGCTGGGGGCCACGTTCCTTGGCTACCTCGGCCAGTTGCGACCCGCGCGTCTTGGCGGCGTCGAGGACCACAACTCCTTCGTCGCGCACCTGCTCGGCCAGGCTCGGGCTGCGATCCATCAGCTTGTGGGCGGCGCGGCGGCCACGCCAGCCCAGCGACGGTTTGCCCTCGGTGTCGGCCGCCGCGATCATCAGGCCGCCGAGCAGGCCGAGATCCTTGAGGAACCCCGCTCGCTTCACCGCCTTGCGATCGGGGTCGGATTCGGACCAGAAGTCCTGTTCGGTGACGGTGCCCGGGACGACGGTCGCGGCGAGCAGGAAGGCGGCGGGGCGGGGCGCGCGACCGCTCGCCAGCAGCAGACCACCGGCCACCTGCACCATCGCGTTGATCTGCACCATCTTGCCGGGGTCGTCGGGGACCTTGGCTGCCAGCGCGTCGGGCAGGCTGTCGCGCCCCTTGTCGGCAAGGGCGGCGGCCGCCTCGGCACGCGGCTTCGGATTCATCAAACCGTTCACTCCGGTGGCGATGAACGTCGTCCCCAGCAGTGTGCGGGCAATGCGGCGGACAGGCCTGATCGGCATGGTCGGGTCCCTTCGTCTGGCTTGTCGGTTCCTCGCTTCCCGCCTTACCCTGTCCCTCCCCGCACAAACGAACAACAGACCGACCGCCCTGTTTCGCGTTGGTACGGTCGCATCGTGGTTGATGACACCGTCCGCGCGGCATACAGCGACTTGCACGAGCTCTACATCGAGGTCTGCGGCTTTCCCGCCGCCGTCGATCCCGAGGACTCCGCTTTCGTCCTCCGTCACCTCACCGAGGGTCCCGTCCTCGACCTCGGCTGCGGGCCGGGGCATTTCACGCACATCCTCACCGAGGCGGGTGTCGCGGCCGAGGGCCTCGACATGGTCCCCGAATTCATCGAGCATGCCCGCGCGACCTACCCCGGGATTCCGTTCGAGGTCGGTTCGATCCGCGCGGTGGACGCGCCGGACGAATCCGTCGCGGGCCTGCTCTCCTGGTTCTCCCTCATTCATCTGCCGCCGCACGAGATCCCGGCCGTCCTCACCGAATTCCGCCGTGTTCTCCGCCCCGGCGGTCGGCTCGTCGTCGGCTTCTTCACCGGCGAAAGTGCTGTCGAACCGTTTCCGCACAAGGTGACGACCGCGTACCGCTGGCCCGTCGACCGCTTCGCCGAAGCACTCACCTCCGCGGGCTTCACCGAACTCGATCGCCTCACCCCACCTGCTTTCGACGCGTCTCGGCCGTATGGAGCTTTGGCTGTCACACCTAGGTGGTGAACGCGAACCCCCGAGTACAGCGCGCACCACCCTCGGGTCCGTATCTCCGATCGCTCCCACGTCGTTGGATTGACCTACGCCCCGATCCCACCCGTAGGAGCCCCCGGATGCCGATCAAGAAGCTCGCGACGACAACCCTGCTCATCACCGGCTTGGCCGCCCTCACCGCCCTCGCCCCCACCGCGCACGCCACCAACGGCGTCGACGGAGGTATCACCAGCCCCGCCCCGGGCACCGTCACTCTCAGTTGGCAGGTCTACATCCCCTCCGGCAGAACCGCCGCCTGCGACATGTCCGTCGAGAACAGCGCGAATACCACCGGCACCTACCGCGAGTTCGACTACACCGCCATCGGCGGCTCCGCCAATCACCAGGGCCGCTGGGTCAGCAGTTCCTTCCAGACCTCAGCCCCCGCGGGCAGCACCGCCTACGGCAACGTCAACTGCACCTTCCTCGACCCGACCACCGGCCATGCGACCGTCGGATACTGGCAGGGCTCCACCCGGGTCAAACTCCCGGTGAAGACGATCGTCCCGGCGATCCCGCCCGGCGGCGCAGTCGGCTGATCCGGCACGCCATCGCGACCCGCCAGCCGGCGCTACGACCGCAGTGCCGGCGTCGGCTCGTCCCGCGTCCAGATGACAGCCTGAGCCACGACGACGCGCTCCCCGTCATGAGTCGCGGCCGGCCCACCGTGCAACTCGTAGCCCATATCCAGCGCCTCGCTGACCCGCCGACAGAAACTCGAGTCGTCGGGGCCGGTCAGCAGGCGGTAACGAGGCAAGCGTTCGGATTCCACAGCGCCTGTCAACGCCGGCCGTCGAAACGGAATTCCTCGACGTCGTCTTCGGCAGGCCGGCTCGCCGATTGCTAAGGTGGCGGCGTGAATTCCCCGGAGGCGTCAAGACGGTAGCCGCTCGGCCTGTGCCGGGCGGCGCTGTGAGGTCGGTCCCCGCTGGTCGCTGTGCGCCCGGCGGTATTCGCCCATCTCGCGACGCCGGATGATGTCGCTTCTTGCGGACGGGTGACCGATCACCCGCTTCCGCACTCATCCCGGGTGCCGTCGTGGTGATGGTGGCGCCCATGTTTCCGGGGAGTCTTCTCTTATGCCCGTTGTGGTTTTCGTGCTGGCTGTCGCGGTGTTCGCGCAGGGCACATCCGAATTCATGGTGTCGGGATTGCTCGAGCAGATAGCGGGTGACGTGGGAATCTCCCTCGGCGCCGCGGGTCTGCTGACATCGCTGTTCGCGGCAGGCATGGTGCTGGGCGCACCAGTGATGGCGACGGCGGCGGGCCGGTTGCCGGTCAGGTATTCGGTCACCGCGTTCCTGGCGCTGTTTTGTGCCGCCCACGTGGTGGGGGCCGTCGCGACCGGGTTCGGGGTACTGTTGGTGACGCGGGTGGTCGCCGCCGTCGCCAACGCCGGGTTCCTCGCGGTCACCCTGGCCGCGTTGCCGCGCTTGGTCGGCCCGGCGTCGGTCGGCCGAGCGACATCCGTGGTGATCTCAGGAGTGACGGTCGCCTGCATCGCCGGTGTACCCGCGGGCACCCTGCTGGGGCAGGCGTGGGGCTGGCGATCGACGTTCTGGGCTGTTGCCGTGATCAGTGCGGCCACGCTGGTTCCGGTGTGGTTCATGCTCGGTCGCGACGACCGGCAGGACCCGCAGGCGCTGTCGTTGCGTCATGAATGGTCGGTCGTGCGGCTGCCTGCGGTGCGGGTGGCTGTCGTCGCCGGAATCCTTGTCAACGCCGCGACTTTCGCCGGGTTCACCTACCTCGGCACCATCACGAACGACGCCGCCGCGGACGGCCGGTGGGTTCCCTTCGCGCTCGCCTTGTTCGGCCTCGGTTCGTTCGCCGGCGTCACACTCACTGGCCGCTACAGCGACACCCATCGCCGACGGATCATCTCCACCGGAACCGTTGCGCTCCTCGCGGTCTGGCTACTGGCCGCCCTCACCGCGCACCTGCTGATCGGCGTGATGATCATGGCAGTGGTGACCGGCGCGGTCGCGTTCGGCGTGGGATCGACGCTGATCGCCACGATCGTGCGAACCGCCGCCCCCACCGCGCCGCGCATCGCAGGCGCCCTGGCGACCACCGCATTCAATGTCGGCGCGGTCCTCGGCCCGATCACCGCCGGCCTCGTCGTCGACCGCACCACCCGTCCCACGACGGCATGGCTGTGCAGCGCGATCTTCACGAGCGCAGCGGTGGCCGTGGTCCTGGTGGCGCAGCGTCGGCATCAGGCGAACCCGAGCGAGAAGACGCGCGCAAACGCACGCTGATTCAGCGCATCTATCCGAGGCCGGCATCGCCGACCGATGCCGGCCTCCTTGCTCCGGGCTCTTTCAGTCAGCCCAGGCGCAACGGACTACACATTAAAGCGGAATTCCACGACGTCGCCGTCGGCCATGATGTAGTCCTTGCCTTCCATGCGGACCTTGCCTGCGGCTTTGGCGGCGGCCATGGAGCCTGCTTCGACCAGGTCGTCGAAGGCGACGATTTCGGCTTTGATGAAGCCGCGTTCGAAGTCGGTGTGGATGACGCCTGCGGCCTTGGGGGCCGTGTCGCCCTGGTGGATGGTCCAGGCTCGGGCTTCCTTGGGGCCTGCGGTGAGGTAGGTCTGGAGGCCGAGGGTGTGGAAGCCGGCGCGGGCCAGGCCGTGCAGGCCGGGTTCGGTTTGGCCGATGGACTCGAGGAGTTCCATGGCGGATTCGTCGTCGAGTTCGAGGAGTTCGGCTTCGACCTTGGCGTCGAGGAAGACGGCGTCGGCGGGGGCGACGGCGGCCTTCAGCTCGGCGACCTTGGCGTCGTCGGTGAGGACGGATTCGTCGGCGTTGAAGACATAGAGGAACGGCTTGATGGTGAGCAGCGACAGCTCACGCAGCAGCTCGGCGTCGATCTTCTTGCCCGCCGCGAACAGCGTGGTGCCCTCGTTGAGGAAACCCTCGGCCACCTTGGCGGCGTCGAGCAGGGGCTTGCGGTCCTTCTTGACGCGGGCTTCCTTCTCGAGGCGCGGGATGGCCTTCTCGAGGGTCTGCAGGTCGGCGAGGATGAGCTCGGTCTCGATGACCTCGATGTCGGCGGCGGCGTCGACCCGGCCGTCGACGTGGATCACGTCGTCGTCGGCGAACACACGGACCACCTGGCAGATGGCGTCGGCCTCACGGATGTTGGCGAGGAACTTGTTGCCGAGGCCCGCGCCTTCGGAGGCGCCCTTCACGATGCCCGCGATGTCGACGAACGACACGACGGCGGGCACGATCCGCTCGGAGCCGAAGATCTCGGCGAGCTTGTCGAGCCGCTTGTCCGGCAACGGGACCACGCCGACGTTGGGTTCGATGGTCGCGAACGGGTAGTTCGCGGCCAGCACGTCGTTCTTGGTCAGCGCGTTGAACAGGGTCGACTTTCCGACATTGGGCAGGCCGACGATTCCGAGGGTGAGGCTCACAAGGATCAGAGTCTACGGGTCCGCGACGACGACCGGCCCCCGCCCCGGCAGCAGGCGGGCGTCCGGCGCACTCGGCAGACCGAGCCGAATGCTGGACATCCGATCACCACGCTGTGGTGGCGGCAGCCTCCCGGGCTTTGCCGCCGCCGGCGCGTGGTGATCGGGTGACCAGTTCAGGGGACGAGGACGACCTTGCCCAGGTTGATGCGCTGCTCGATGACGGCGTGGGCGGCGGCCGCGTCGTCGAGGGCGAACTCGGCGTGCACGACAGGGTGCAGCAGACCGGACGCGTAGTGCTGCCACACCTCCTGGCGCAGGTCCTCGTAGCGGGCGGGGTCGCGCTGGGCGAGGCGGCCGATGCGGAAACCGGTGAGAGTCTTGCCGCCCGCGAGCAGGTCCTCGGTGTCGATCGCACCGCTGCTGCCATAGGTGACGGCGCGGCCGCCCTCGGCGAGGCCGGTGAGGGTGTTGCCGAGATCGTTGCCGCCGACACCGTCGAGGGCGTAGTCGGCCTGCTTGCCGCAGTGCAGCTGGTCGTAGGTGTACACCTCGTCGGCGCCGAGTTCGCGGACGAAGCCGGCTTTGCTCTCGTCGGAAACCGCGGCGACCACCCAGCTCGCGCCGCGCACACGGGCCAACTGCACCGCGAGGTGGCCGACACCGCCCGCGGCGGCGGTGACCAGCGCGGTCTCACCTTCACGCGGGGCGACGGTGTCGAGCGCGCCGAGGGCGACGAGCCCGCTGCGCATCAGGGCGACGGCGTCGACGGCGGAGGCACCGTCGGGGATCGCGGAGGCCTGGTCGACCGAGAGCAGCACGTATTCGGCGTAGGCATCGGCATCACAGACGCCGACCACGCGGTAGCCGTCGCTGTACCCGTCGACCCCGTCACCGACGGCGACGACCTCACCGGCCACTTCGGCCCGCAACGGCTGCGCCACACTGATCCGCCGGATCGCCGACAGGGTGACCCCGATCGCCTCCACCCGGACCAGCAGCTCACCGGCACCGGGCACCGGCACCTCGGCCGCGACGACCTCGAGCACCTCCGGACCACTGCTGCGCTCGTACTGAACCCGCCGCATGACACCTCCTACAGAATTGGACGAAGGCGCAAGATTAACCGGCTGACCTCGTGTTTCCACACGCCCGGAATCACCGAGTGCGATATCTCACCGCACACGCCGAGATACGGAGAGCACCTTCTCGATTCGGTTACCCCACGCAGAGCACTCAGACGCGTGCTCAACAACACACTCCGCGAGGCGAAGCGCAGGCGCCACCGGTGTGATCCCGACATCGATCGGTCTGGCCGCCACCACAGCCCCGGCGTAGCGTGACGGGTATGGAGGCGACCACGGAGGTGGTGACCGCAGCCCCCGCGCCGGTTCTGGCCGCGTTCATCGACCGGTACGTGGGCTATCGCATGACGGGTTACGAACCGGGGTTGCACCGTGGTCTGCCTTCGCGGCACATGACGTTCATCGTGGCCGCCGGCCCGCCGATCGACGTCGTGGAGCAGACCGATCGCCGTCAATCACCGGGCAGCTACCGCTGTGTCCTGAGCGGACTACAAGCCGCCCCGGCGATGATCGCGCACACCGGTTTCCAGGAGGGTGTCGCCATCGAGCTCACCCCGCTCGGCAGTCGTGTGCTGTTCGGGATGCCCGCGAGCGAGATGTGGGATGTGACGATCGAATGCTCGCAAGCGCGAAGGTCTTTGGGCGATCAACTCGCCGACGCCGTACACGCGCACGATGATTGGCCGAGCAGATTCGCCGCCTGCGACCGGGCGCTCACCGCGGCGGCCCGCACCGAATCGGTCCCCGGCCCCGAATTGTCCTGGGCCTGGCGCACTCTCGTCGGTACGGGCGGCACCTGTCCGATGAACCCTTTGGCCGAACGCATCGGCTGGAGCAGACAACACCTCACCCGCAAGTTCACCGCCGAATTCGGCGCGAGCCCGAAACTGGCCGCGCGGATCATCCGATTCGAACGCGCCCGCCGCATGCTCGCCAACACGCCGTCGTATGTCTCGATCGCCCAGATCGCGGCCACCTGCGGCTACTACGACCAGGCGCACCTGAATCGCGACTTCGCCGAACTGGCAGGCGTGGCGCCGACAGCATGGCTGGCCGAGGAGATTCCATCCGTCCAAGACCCGGGGGCGGCCGAAGCGCGAGGCTGAGGACATGACTACTTCCACCGACACCCGCGGCGCGGTCTGGCCGTGCCTGGCCTTCACCGACGCCCGCGCCATGATCGAATTCCTCACCACCGCCTTCGGTTTCGAGGCCAGGGCCGTCTACGCCCGCGACGACGACCCATCGATCGTCGAACACGGCGAACTGCGCTGGCCCGAAGGCGGCGGCATCATGTTCGGCTCCACCGGCCGCGACGACGACTCCCCCTTCTGCACCCGACCACCCGGCATCGCCAACATCTACCTCGTCACCGACAACCCCGACGCCCTCCACACCCGCGCCACCGCAGCGGGCGCCACCATCATCCGCGAACTGCGCGACGAGGACTACGGCTCCCGCGGCTTCAGTGCCCAAGACCCCGAGGGCAACCTCTGGAGCTTCGGCACCTACGCAGGTGAATGACTGCCTGAACAAAATTTCATCTTGGGCGCGACCGTGTGTGATCCTGTCCGGCGCGCAGAGCGCATCGGCTACGTTGTCGATGCTTCACCCGAGGCTCTGCGCGTTGTACAGGAGTTGAGTCAATGGCGACGACCATCGAATATCTGCGGACCGACCCGGACTTGCCTCCGGTCGGTGTCGTCGATCGCACGCCGATCACGCCCGCCAAGAAGGCTGTGTTCGCGGGGATCGGCGTGCTCGGCGCCGGCGCGTGGACCTATCTGGCGATAGCGCGCGGAGAATCCGTGAACGCGGTGTGGATCGTGATCGCGGCGGTGTGTACCTACATCATCGCGTACCGGTTCTACGCCCGGTTCATCGAATGGAAGGTGACCAAGCCGCGCGACGACGTGGCCACCCCGGCCGAGATCTACGACAACGGCAAAGACTTCATGCCGATGGACCGGCGGGTGCTCTACGGTCACCACTTCGCCGCCATCGCCGGTGCCGGCCCCCTCGTCGGTCCGGTTCTCGCAGCTCAGATGGGCTATCTGCCGGGCACCATCTGGATCGTTGTCGGCGTGGTTTTCGCCGGTGCGGTGCAGGACTACCTGGTGCTGTGGGCCTCCACGCGCAGGCGCGGTCGCAGCCTCGGGCAGATGGCGCGCGACGAGCTCGGTGCCGTGGGTGGTGTCGCGGCGATCGTCGCGATCCTGGCCATCATGACGATCCTGCTGGCCGTGCTGGCGCTGGTCGTGGTGAACGCTCTCGGCGAGAGCCCGTGGGGCGTGTTCTCGATCGCGATGACCATCCCGATCGCGCTGTTCATGGGCGTGTACCTGCGTTATCTGCGCCCGGGTCAGGTCGGCGAGGTGTCGGCGATCGGCATCGTGCTGCTGCTGGCCGCCATCGTCGGCGGTGGCTGGGTGTCGGAAACCGAATGGGGCGCGGACTGGTTCACCCTGTCGCGCACCACCATCGCCTGGTGCCTGATCGCCTACGGCTTCTTCGCCTCGGTGCTGCCGGTGTGGTTGCTGCTCGCGCCGCGCGACTACCTGTCGACGTTCATGAAGGTCGGCACGATCGTGCTGCTCGCGGCGGGCATTCTCATCACCATGCCGGTGCTGAAGGCGCCCGCGGTGTCGGAATTCGCTTCCAGCGGCACTGGTCCGGCGTTCGCGGGCAGCCTGTTCCCGTTCCTGTTCATCACCATCGCCTGTGGCGCGCTGTCGGGTTTCCACGCGCTGGTGTCCTCGGGGACCACGCCGAAGTTGCTGGCCAAGGAATCCAATGCCCGCATGATCGGGTACGGCGGCATGCTGATGGAGTCGTTCGTCGCGGTGATGGCCATCATCACGGCCTCGATCATCGACCAGCACCTGTACTTCGGCATGAACGCGCCCGGCTCGCTCACCGGTGGCACGCCGGAGACGGCCGCCGCCTACACCAACAAGCTCGGTCTCGACGGCCCGGCAGCGACGCCCGCACTGTTCGCCGACGCGGCCTCGGATGTCGGTGAGCAGACGATCATCTCGCGTACCGGTGGCGCGCCGACGCTGGCGGTCGGCATCTCCGAGGTCTTCCACAAGTTCCTCGGCGGCGAATCGATGAAGGCGTTCTGGTACCACTTCGCGATCATGTTCGAGGCGCTGTTCATCCTCACCACCATCGATGCGGGCACTCGCGTCGCGCGGTTCCTGGTGTCGGACGCGCTGGGCAACTTCGGCGGCGGCTTCAAGAAGTTCCGTGATCCGTCGTGGCGGGTCGGTGCGTGGGTGTGTTCGCTGCTCGTGGTCGCGGGCTGGGGTGGCGTGCTGCTGATGGGTGTCAACGATCCGTTCGGCGGCATCAACGCGCTCTACCCGCTGTTCGGTATCGCCAACCAGCTGCTGGCCGCGATCGCGCTGACGGTGGTGCTCACCATCCTCGTCAAACGCGGGCAGTGGAAGTGGGCGTGGATCCCCGGTATTCCGCTGGTCTGGGACCTCATCGTCACCATGACCGCCTCCTGGCAGAAGATCTTCTCCGCCGATCCCAAACTCGGTTACTGGAAGCAGCACAGCCTGTGCCAGGCCGCCAAGGACGCGGGCAAGGGCTGCCTGACGGCAAAGACGCCGGAGCAGGTGGAGATCGCGATCCGCAACACCTTCATCCAGGGCACGTTGTCGATCGTGTTCGCGGTGCTCGTGCTCATCGTGACCGTCGTCGGTGCGCTGGTGTGCCTGCGGGCGATCCGCACCGGTGAGGTGACCAGTTCGGAGTCCGAGGAGCAGCCGTCGAAGATCTTCTCCCCCAGCGGTTTCGTGTCGACCAAGGCGGAGAAGGACGTGCAGAAGGAGTGGGAGGTGCTCATCGCCGAGGGCAAGGTGACCGCGCCCGGATCGGTGCACGTGTCGTGAATTCGGCCGGGGATGCGGGCGGGCGGTCCTTCGGATCGGCCGCCCGCGCCCTCGCGCACCATGTCTGGACAGGTGCGCGCTCGGTGGTCCGGTGGTACAGCGCGATCAACGGCGGCCAGGACTACCAGCGGTATGTCGCCCATCTGCGCCGCAACCACCCGGACCGTCCGGTGCCGTCCGAGCGCGACTACTGGCGGGAACGCTATGCCGAAGCCGAGCGGAACCCCACCAACCGCTGCTGCTGAATAGGTGGCCGATTTCCGCTAGCACCGGGCCGGGCGCGCTGTCATTGTGGACAACGTGACCATCACGGCTTTGGACTTCGAGCGCTGCTACCGCGCGGTGTCGACCCGCGACTCCCGTTTCGACGGGCAGTTCTTCACCGCGGTCCGCACCACCGGCATCTACTGCCGTCCCTCGTGCCCGGCGATCACGCCCAAGCGCACCAATGTGTCGTTCCTGCCCACCGCCGCCGCAGCCCAGCAGGCGGGGTACCGGGCGTGCAGGCGCTGTCTGCCCGATGCCGCCCCCGGTTCACCGCTGTGGAACGTGCGCGCCGACCTGGCCGCCCGCGCCATGCGGCTCATCGGCGACGGCGTGATCGAGCGGGGTGGAGTTCCCGAACTGGCTGCGACACTTGGTTATTCACAACGGCAACTGACCCGGGTGCTGACCACCGAGCTCGGCGCTGGACCGCTCGCGCTGGCCAGGGCACACCGCGCACACACCGCGCGGCTGCTGATCCAGACCACCGACATGCCCATGTCGGATATCGCGTTCGCGGCCGGCTTCGCCAGCATCCGCCAGTTCAACGACACCGTGCGCGAGGTGTTCGCGGTGAGCCCGACCACGATGCGCACCGAATCGCGCCGCTCGCCACGCAACGATGTGGAGGCGCCCGCCACACCCGGCCTGCTGACTTTGCGGCTGCCGTATCGCGAACCGCTCGATACCGGGTGGCTGGCCTGGTTCCTGTCCGCGCACACGGTGCCGGGGATGGAGCTGTGGGAGAACGGGGTGTACACGCGCAGCCTGCGCACGCCGCACGGGCACGCGACCATCGGGTTGTCGTTCCGGCCGGGGCATGTGCGGGCCGAGCTCGCCCTGCGGGATATGCGTGATCTGGCGCCGACCGTCGCCCGGTTGCGGCATCTGCTCGATCTCGATGCCGATCCGCTGGGGATCGACGAGGCCTTGGGGATCACGTCGAACGTCGGCGACGCCAGTCCGTTCACAGCGGGCATCCGCGTGCCGGGGTGTCTCGACGGTCCGGAACTGTTGTTGCGCACCATGATCGGGCAGCAGATCTCGGTGCGGGCGGCGGCGACCCACACCGCGCGCCTGGTCGAGGCGCTCGGTGAACGGATCGAGGGGCCGGTACCGCTGCTGTTCCCCACGCCCGCGGCCATCGCCGAACACGGTGCCGAGGTGCTGACCGGGCCCGCCCGCCGGATCGCCGCCATCGTGTCGGCCGCGCGGGCGATCGCCGACGGCGAACTGGTGCTGCATTCGGGCCGCACCGCCGACGACCTGCGCTGCGACCTGCTCGCCCTCGACGGCGTCGGCCCCTGGACCGCCGACTACGTGACCATGCGCTCGCTCGCCGACCCCGACATCCTGCTCGACACCGACCTGGTCGTCCGCCAGGGCGCCGCCCTCGCGGACATCGACCTCGCCGACACCGAACGCTGGGCGCCCTGGCGCTCCTACCTGTCCATGCACCTGTGGAAGACGGCGCTCGTGCAGCGCGGCGCCGTCCCACTGCCCACGTACTCCTGACGGAAAGAGACATCATGACCATCACGCACGCCGACTACGCCACGGTCGGCACCCCGATCGGACCGTTCACCACCCTCGTCGACGCCGACGGCGCGGTCCTGGCCTCGGGCTGGACCGCCGACGCGACCGGGTTGGCCGGCCTCGTGCACGCGAGTCTGCGACCGGCCGAACTCAGGCAACGGGATTCGCTGGGCGAGGTCACCCGCGCGGTCCTGGACTATCACGCGGGCGATCTCACCGTGATCGACGCGGTGCCGGTGCGTCAGCAGTCGGGTGAATTCCTATCGCACGCATGGGAAATCCTGCGCAAGGTGCCCGCGGGTGAGCCGGTCACCTACACCGAGTTCGCGGGCCTGGCCGGTCGGCCCGCGGCTACCCGGGCGGCGGCGAATGCCTGTGCGCGCAATGCGGCCGCGCTGTTCGTGCCGTGTCATCGGGTGCTGCGGATCGGCGGGGCGCTCGGTGGGTTCCGGTGGGGGCTCGAGGCCAAGCGGTGGTTGCTCACCCACGAAGCGTGACGGCGCTACGGACCCTGCGCCGCATGTCACCAGTCCAGTTTTCGACAATTGGCACTTCCGTGAGGGTCCAGTAGGGCGCACGATGGTGCGCATGCTTACTCGCCGTCTGGTCGCCCTGTATGTGGGTCTGTGGTTGTACGGGACGTCCATGGCGGTGATGATCCGCGCCGGGCTCGGGCTCGATCCGTGGGACGTCTTCCATCAGGGCGTCGCCGGGCACGTACCGTTGAGTTTCGGGATGGTGACCGCGCTGACCGGCGTGGTTGTCCTCCTCGCTTGGATCCCGCTGCGGCAGCGGCCGGGGCTCGGCACCATCAGCAATGTGGTGGTGATCGGGGTGGCGGTGGATGTCGGCCTGTGGCTCATCCCGGCGGTGGAACAGCTGTGGCTGCGTGTGCTCGCCATGGTTGTCGCGGTGGTGGTGAATGCCGCCGCGACGGTTCTCTACATCGGCGCCGGAATGGGTCCAGGACCGCGCGATGGACTGATGACTGGCCTGGTCGCCCGGACCGGCTGGTCGGTGTGGACGATCCGCACCGGCATCGAAACATCGGTGCTCGTCACCGGTTGGCTGCTCGGTGGCAGCGTGGGGATCGGCACCGTCGTGTACGCCTTCGGCATCGGACCACTGATCCAGCTGATGATCCCTTACCTCGACGGTCGTCTGCCCGGATTCGAACCGACGCCCGCGAAGGAGGTGGCTGCGGTCGGGTAGGTCAGGCGACGGTGGTTTTCAGGTGGGAGCCGTTGCGGCCGCGTAGGACGTGGAGGCGGGTGGGGATGCGTTGGCGCATTTCGTCGACGTGGCTCACCACGCCGACTACGCGGCCGCCGGCGCGGAGTTCGTCGAGGACGCCCATGACGGCGTCGAGGGTGTCGGCGTCGAGGCTGCCGAAGCCCTCGTCGATGAAGAGGGTGTCCAGGGTGACGCCGCCCGCTTCGGCGGCGACCACATCGGCCAGGCCGAGTGCCAAAGCCAGTGAGGCCATGAAGGTTTCGCCGCCGGAGAGGGTTTTCGCCGAACGGATGGAGCCGGTGTAGTCGTCGCGCACGTCGAGGCCGAGGCCGCCGCGCCTGCCGCGCGGACCGGCCTTGTCCGAGTGGACGAATTCGTACCGGCCACCCGACATCCGGCGTAACCGCACCGACCCCGCCACCGCCACTTCCTCGAGCCGCGCGGCAAGCACGTAGGACCGCAACGACATTCGTCGATTGTTCTCGCCGCGGCCGGCTACCACCTCGGCCAACCCTGCCAATTCGTCGAATTCTCGCTGCTTGGGCGCGATCCGCTCCACCTCACCCCAGAGCTGGGTACTCAGCTGTTCGAGCTGAGCAACACGCTCGGTCGCCGCCGACTGCGCGGCGACCGCCGAGGTCAGGGCATTCTGGGCCAGCGCGAACCGCTGCTCCCATTCGGCCGGATCACCAGGTACCCGCTCGGCCACGGCCTGAATCCCCGGCTCGGCCAACACCGCCTCGGCGTGCGCCCGCGCCCGATCGGCGGCGGTGAGTTCGGCCTCGATCTCCGCCTGCTGCCGGGCCGTGCGAGCGGCCGCGCCGACGACCTGTGCGCAGGCCGTGAGCACGGCGATATCGTCACGCGCAGCGACCGGCTCGTCTGCCGGCTCCTCGTCGTCGGCCTCCGTGTCGAAAAGATCGAACAGCGTTGGCATCTCGACATCTACGCGCTGCGTCTGCTTCGCTGACGCGCGACCAGCTCGGTCAGAATCGCCATCCTGTGCCCCCTCGTGACCGACACCCGCGCGGCGTGCGCTCCGCTCCTCGGCGGCGGACACTTCCGCGTCACCGGAGAGAGCGCGACCGAGTGCGCCTTCGTCGGTGGACCCATTGTCGGCCTTGGGCTTTGGCGCACCCGACGGGGAGCGCATCGTGGCGTTGCGTGGCGTGCGATCCGGTGTCTCCGGGTTGTCGGTCGAGTGTGCAGCAGGTTCGTCAGGCGACAGCGGCACCTCGTGTGCGAGGAATCCCGCTGCTGCCGCGAGGTTTTCGACCCGAGTGGCGATGCGGGTGACAGCTGTGCGGGCGGCGGATTCCGTGGTTCGGGCTTCGCGCAGGGTGGTGGCGGCGGTGATGAGGGATTCGAGGCGGGCCGCGCGGGCGTCGACGGAGGTGTCGGCGCCCGCTGCGGTGCGCAGGCGGGCGGTGAGTTCGTCGAGACGGGTGCGGGTGGTGGTGATATTGGCGGTGACGGTGCCGAGGCGGACGTCGAGGTCGCGGGACTGCTCGTGCAGTGCCGACTCTTCGCTGCGCAGGGTTTCGAGGCGCGTGGTGAGGGCGGTCGCCTGGTTCGCGGTGTCGGTGGCGTCTTCGAAACGGTGGGTGGCGGTGCGGACGGCGTCGGCGAGGGTGACGGGGTCGGCGGCGCCACCGCGTGCGGTGAGCGCTTCGATCTCGCGTTCCAGGGTGGCGATGCGCTGGGCGACTCGGTCGCGTGCGGCCTCGGCGGTCTGCTCGGCGGCCACTGCGGTGTCCTCGGCGTCCTTGGACACGGCATCGTCGGTCGGCTCGGCCGGTTCGGGGTGCTCGGCAGAACCACACACCGCACACGGCGCACCATCGACCAGGGCGCCCGCGAGTTCGGCGGCCATCCCGGCCAGGCGCCGGGAGCGAAGATCCAACACCCGCTCCCGGGCATCGAGATGTGCTCGTCGCGCCTCGTCGAGCTCGGCTTGCGCGCGGTCCAAAGCCGGTCGCTTGGTGGTCAATTCGACCGCGGCGGCCGCCGAGTCCTGCCATTTCGACAGCTCGTTGCGCAACCCCGGCAACGCGGCGGCCGCATCCGTCGCCTCGCGCAACTGCTCCTGCGCCGAGGCGATCATCGCGGGCAGTTCCTCGCGCCGGCGCGCCAGTTCCCCGGCCCGCCGCGTCAACCGTTCGGCCTCCGCCTCGTGCGCCGTGAGGTCCCCCGCCAGCTGCCTTGCGGTCACCGCCTCGGCCCGCACCTCCCCGAGAACGCCGATCAGCGCGTTCCACCGACTTACAGCCCCGTCGAGATCTCCCGCGACATCCCGCACCGGACCAGCCGCGGCGCCGGCGACACCATCAGCTTGCCCTGACCCGTCGACCGTCGGGCGCGCATCCGCAGAGCGCGGACGACGATCGGAAGCCGTACCCGCATGCCCTCCCCCGTCCGACCGCGGGTTCCGTTGGGCCTCATCGAGCTCGTCGGTGACCACGGTCAGCAGGTCGATACCGGGTAGGTCGGCGGCGGCTTCGGCGCGGAGCTGGGTAGCCAGTTCGGTCGCGGCGGCGTGCGTGGCGGTTTCGGCTCGGCGCAGGTCGCGGACGATTGTCCGGGCCTCGTCGATGGCCTGGACGACCGGTTCGGCGCGACGAGCCTTTTCGAGTTCGCGTTCCAAGGTTGCGCGGTGAGGGGCCGCAGCGGTGTAGGCCTCGAGTTCGGACCTGGCCGCCCGCATCCGGGCATGGAGTTCGGTGACGCGGCGCTGTTCGTCGGCTTCGGCGCGGGCGGCGTCGGACTCCTTCTGGCGCAGTTCGGTATTCGCGATGGCCTCGGCCAGCTCGCGACGGGCCGTGGAGAGCAGATCCTGCGACCAGCTCACCGCGTCGGGCAGCCCGACCGATTCCGCGCCGCCGTACCCGGCCGCCATCCCTACCTTCGTGATGAGCCGGTCGATGCCCTGCCGCAGCACACCGAGTTCGGCTTCGGCGGTGCGTCTGCGGTCGGCCAGCCAGCGCTCGGCCGTGCCGAAACGCTGTGTGTCGAAGAGCTTTTCGAGCAGCTTCTCGCGATCCTCGTTCTCCGCCCGCAGAAACCGGGCGAAATCGCCCTGCGGGAGCAGCACCACCTGGAAGAACTGGTCGGCGCTCATGCCGAGCAGCCGCAGCACCTCCTCACCGATATCGGTGATGCGCGAGAGGTTTTCGCCGCTGCCGTCGAGCCAGGTGAGTGTGGCCTTGGGCTGGGAGACCCGGGTGCCGGAACCGTCGCGCTTGGGTCGTTCGAACTCGGGCACGCGCGTCAGTCGCAGCTTGCGACCGCCGAGGGTCGCCTCGAGGCTCACCTGTGGTGGGGTGAGCCGGTCGGCGTGGTCGGAGTGCAGGCGTTTGCTCTCACCGCGCGCACCGGGCACCTTGCCGTAGAGCGCGAAGGCGATGGCGTCGAGAACCGTGGTCTTGCCCGCGCCGGTGTGCCCGTGCAGCAGGAACAGCCCGTCGGCGCCGAGCTCGTCGAAGTCGACGACCGTGGTGTCGGCGAAGGGGCCGAACGCGGTCATCTCCAGCCGGTGCAGTCTCACGCGGCGTCCCCGGTCACGCCGTGAGCTCCGCCGCCAGTGGTTCCTGGCTCGGCGGATCGGGCTCGCTCACCGCAGCGGCCAGAGCTCGTTCCACCCATGCCAATTCCCCCTCGGTCGGTTCCCCACGCACATCGGACAGAAAGCTCGCGGCCACCTCGGTGTCGCGGCGGCCGTGCACTCGCTCGCGATACCGCAACTCCGGATTACCCTCCGGCCGAACCCATTCCACGTGCACGGCATGCGGAAACCGCTCCCGCAGCTTGCGCATGGGGTCGACCGGGCGCGCGGTGTCGGTGAGCGTGGCCGACACGTAATGCTCCACCGCACCGAGATGCTCGTCGGCGGTGAGCAGTTGCTCGAGTGTCCCGGTGAGCCTACTCAGCCCCCGCACCAGCGGCAGATCGTGACGGCGGACCTCGGCCGGCCCGTTCTGGTTCAAGTCGACGATCCACACCGCCTTGCGATGCGAGCTCTCACCGAACGAATACGGCAGCGGAGAACCGCTGTAGCGCACCGACTCCGACAGCGTCTGCGGCGAATGCAGATGCCCGAGCGCCACGTAATCGATGCCGTCGAAGGCCTCCATCGACACCGTCTCCACCCCACCGACCGAGATCGACCGCTCCGACCCGGTGGCCGCCCCGCCGACGACGAACGCATGCGCGAGCACCACCGATCGAGCCCCCGGCCGCGCCCTCAGATCGGCATTGATCCGCGCCATCGCCGCCTGCAGGATCTCCTCGTGCGAGCGCGCCTGCGGCACACCGAGTTCGGCGCGGGTGATCTCCGGCTCGAGGTACGGAATCCCGTAGAACACCACCTCACCGTGGCTGTCGGCCAGACGGACGGGCTTGTCGACATCGGCCACCCGCGTGCACAGATGCAGCCCACCAGCGGCCGCGAAGCTCGCGCCCGCACCGAGCCGGGCAGGCGAATCGTGGTTGCCGGAGGTCGCGATGATGGTCGCGCCCGCGGCGCGAATCGCCTCGAAGCCGCGATTGCACACCGCGATGGCGTCGGCGCCGGGAATGGAGCGGTCGTAGATGTCGCCGGGAATCACCACCACGTCGACGGATTCGGCGGCGACCAGGTCGGCGACGGCCGTGAGTGCGCGCGCCTGATCCGACAGCAGGTCGACACCGTGGAAGGTGCGCCCGATGTGCCAATCGGAGGTGTGCAGGATCCGCATGCCGCGAACCGTAGGCCAGTGCACCGACAGAATTCAATCGACGCACTACAACCGTGTCATTTCGCCGACACGGTTGCCCGGTGATTGCGAACTTGTCGGTGCCCTCGGGCAGTATCGCCGCCATGACCGCTTCGATGCTCGTCGCGCTCGTCCTTGTTTTCGCCGCAGGCCTCGGTCTCGGCTGGTTGGGCCATGCGGCCCGCGGCGGGCAGCGCGCCGCGGTCGCCGAAGCCCGGCTCGCCGCCGCCGAGGACAACCAGCGGTTGCTCCAACAGTCGCTGCGTGCGGCGAACGAGGATGCCGCACGCAGGCATTCGGCCGCCGTCGGCGCGCTGGTCGACCCGCTGCGCGACGCGGTCGGCGCGCTCGAACGGCAGATCCGGCAGGTGGAGCACCATCGCATCGACGCCTATTCGGGCCTGCGCGAACAGGTCGCGGGGATGCAGCGCACCTCGCATCGGCTCTCCGACCAGACCGGGCAACTCGTCGCCGCGCTGCGCGCACCACAGGTACGTGGACGCTGGGGAGAGATCCAGCTCGAACGGGTCGTGGAACTGGCGGGCATGACAAGGCACTGCGACTTCGACACCCAGGTCACCCGGGCGGGCGGCGACGACCGCGGCGCGGTGCGACCCGACCTGGTCGTGCGACTGGCGGGCGGCAGGCACATCGTCGTCGACGCGAAAGTCCCCTTCACCGCCTACCTGGACGCGGCGACCAGCGAGGACCCGAGCGAGCGCACCCGATTACTGACCAGGCACGCCAAGCAGCTGCGCGCCCACGTCGACCAGCTGGCCGACAAGGCGTACTGGGCGGCCTTCGACCCGGCGCCGGAGTTCGTCGTGCTGTTCGTTCCCGGCGACCCGTTCCTCGACGCCGCCCTGACGACCGATGCCGAGCTGCTCGAGTACGCGTTCGGCCGGAACGTGATCCTCGCGACGCCGACCACGCTCATCGCCCTGCTGCGCACGGTCGCGTTCAGTTGGCGTCAGGAAGCTCTCTCGCGCGATATGGCAACGGTGCAGCAATTGGGTAAGGAGCTCTACACCCGTATCGGCAAGGTCGCCGAACACCTCGACTCGCTCGGCGTGAATCTCGGTAAGGCCGTAGCGGCTTTCAACGCCGCCGTCGGCTCGGTGGAGTCGCGGGTGCTGGTCACCGCACGCCGGATGCACGATCTCGGCATCGCCGATCAGGAGCTCCCGGCAATCCGGCTCGCCGAGACCCGGCCCCGGGTGGTGGCCTTCGCCGACGCCGAGGATCACCGCTGAGTTCTCCGTGCCGCGACCGCAACACGGTCGTCATGCAGTTAGTGTCATAGGGTGGCTGCTTCCCAACGTGCGCGACCCCGGGTGCCCGCGCCGCAACGTTCGATCATGCCCTCGGTACCCGGCATCGCCGCGTGGGCAGCGATCGCGCTCGCCGTCGGCGCGACGACGCTCGGCTTCCTGATCGACGCTCTGGGCGACGAAGACTTCCCGACCACCACGTTCTCGGTGTTCTATGTGCTCGGGTGTGTGCTCGCGGTCTGCGCGGTGCGGGCTCGTGGCCTGTTCGCCACCATGGTGATGCCGCCGCTGCTGCTGTTCGTCGCTGTTCCGGTGGCCTGTCAGCTGCTCGGCGGCCGTAGCACCACGTCCATCAAGGACGTGCTGATGAACCTGGTCATCCCGCTGGTCGAACGCTTCCCGACGATGGCACTGGCCACCCTGCTCGTCGCCGTGATCGGTGGCGCCCGCATCGCCATGGCCAAGCGAGCGCCCGCCACGGCGCGACCGGCGACGGAACGTCGAAGCGCCCGCAAGACCACGAGCCGTCGCCCCGAACCGGCGGCCCGGAACCTCGCCGAGGCCGCGCGCAAGCGGCCGCGCCGGACCGGCGTCCTCGACGACCCGGATACCGAGGTCGATCTGTCGAGCCCGGCACGTCGTCCGGCGCGCGGCGCCGAACCCAAACGCGCCCCCACCGCGGGCCGCGCCCGCGAGCCGCGTACGCCCCGCGCGGCAGCGACCCCCCGCGAACCCGAACCGGCCCGCACGAGTCGCAGGCGCGGCGACGCACCACCGCACCCGCAGCCGAACGTGCGCTACCGCGACCGCGCCGACTCCGCTCGCACCGAACGGCGCCGCCCCGACAGCCTCTGAACACAGAAAATCCCCGCCGCGATCCGGAAGCGGCGGGGATTTCTCGTTTATCAGCGACGCGCGGGACGCAGCTCGCGCGGCAGGGCGAACACCAGCGTCTCGTTGGCCGTGGTCACCGGCTGCACCTCACCGAAGCCGTGCTCGGCGAGCAGGTCGAGCACACCGGTCACGAGGATCTCCGGTACCGACGCGCCCGAGGTGACGCCGACGGTCCGCACCCCGTCGAGCCAGGCCGGGCCGATCTCGCGGGCGTAGTCGACCAGATACGCGGCCCGCGCACCCGCCCCGAGCGCCACCTCGACCAACCGCACCGAGTTCGAGGAGTTGCGCGACCCGACGACGATCACCAGATCGCATTCGGGTGCCATCGCCTTCACCGCGGTCTGGCGGTTGGAGGTGGCGTAGCAGATGTCGTCGCTCGGCGGATCCTGCAGGGTCGGGAACCGCTGACGCAGCCGCTCGACGGTCTCCATCGTCTCGTCGACCGACAACGTGGTCTGCGACAGCCAGATCACCTTCGCCGGATCGCGCACCGTCACCCGGTCGACCGAGTCGGGTCCGTCGACGAGCTGCACATGCTGCGGTGCCTCACCGGCGGTGCCCTCGACCTCCTCGTGCCCCTCGTGCCCGATCAGCAGGATGTCGTAGTCGTCGCGGGCGAAGCGCTTGGCCTCCTGGTGCACCTTGGTGACCAGCGGGCAGGTGGCGTCGATGGTGCGCAGGTTGCGTTCGGCGGCGGTCTCGTGCACGGTCGGCGCGACACCGTGCGCGGAGAACACCACGAGCGCACCCTCGGGCACCTCGTCGGTCTCGTCGACGAAGATCACCCCGCGCTCACGTAAGGTCTCGACCACGTGCCGGTTGTGCACGATCTCCTTGCGCACATAGATCGGCGCGCCGTGCTGTTCCAGAGCCTTCTCGACCGTCTCGACAGCACGATCGACGCCTGCGCAGTACCCGCGCGGCTCGGCCAGCAGCACGCGCTTGGCACCGGCATCCGCCGCGCTCGCCGAGCGCGTGATACCGACGTTCAAGGGGATTGCCGAGGTCATAACGCACAGCTTACGTGCGTGGCCAAGGGCCGCCGAAGGGGCATAGATCACATCAGGGTGGTCGGGATCTTTGCATCACAGCCGCTTTGGGGCAGGCTGGGACCATGTTTCGACCTCCCTTTCTGGCCCGGGTCGCCGCCGGCGCCGCCGTATACGCCTTAGAAGAGACCCGGCGGCTTCCCGTCGCCGCGGTCCAATTCCCGATCACCGCCATCAGTCGCGTGTTGCAGACGACCATGCATGTGCAGCAGTTCGTCACCAGCCTCGCGCTCAAGGGCGACGCCGTGTTCGAGCGGCTCGGCTCGCCCGCGCAGGAGCAGCCGGAGTGGGCGACCTTCGACGAGGATCTCGCGCCCGCCGCCACGACCAACGGTCACGCCAGCCGGTTCGATCTGTTCGCCGAGGACGCCTCCGAGTCCCAGACCAATGGTCGGGCCGTGCCCGCGTCGCTGCTGGTGCTCGAGACCGAGAACGAGACGGTCGAGCCCGCCGAGGAAGCGCCCGAGGAGGTCGAGGCACCCGAGGTCGCCATCCGCTACGACTACCCGTCGATGACGCTGGCCCAGCTGCGCGCCCGCCTGCGCATGCTCAGCGTCGAGGAGCTCGGCCAGCTGCTGGCCTTCGAGCAGCAGACCCGCGCCCGCGCGCCCTTCGTCACCATGCTCACCAACCGCATCGCCACCGTGCAGGCCAAGTAGCGACACTCCGCTGTCGAGGCGGCCGCGATCCCACGGGACGCGGCCGCCTTTTCGTTTGTCGGTGCCCTCCCGTAGAACTGACATATGACTCAGGACGGCACCGGCACCGCGGCCGCACCGGCGAATTCGGCGGAGCAGCCGTATCCCGTGCGTTCGGTGGCGATCAAGGTCGCCCAGTGGATCGAGCGTCTCGGCAGCATCTGGGTGGAGGGTCAGGTCACCCAGATCAATCTGCGCCCCGGTACGCGCACCGCGTTCCTCGTCCTGCGTGACACCTCGGTGGACATGTCGCTGTCGATCACCTGCGACCCGGATCTGTTGCGCCGCCTGCCCGTTCCGCTCACCGAGGGCAGCCGGGTGGTGGTCTACGGCAAGCTGCAGTTCTTCACCGGGCGCGGCACGATCTCGTTGCGGGTCACCGAGATCCGTGCGGTCGGCATCGGTGAACTGCTGGCCAGGATCGAACGGCTGAAGGCGCTGCTCACCGCGGAGGGCCTGTTCGATCCGCGGCTCAAGCGGCCGCTGCCGTTCCTGCCCGCCTCGGTCGGCCTCATCACCGGGCGGGCGAGCGCGGCCGAGCGCGATGTGCTCAGTGTTGCTCAGAATCGTTGGCCCGCAGTACGTTTCGTCATCCGCAATACCGCGGTGCAGGGCCCGAGCGCGGTGCCGCAGATGCTCGAGGCGTTGCGCGAGCTCGACGGCGAAGTGGACGTCA
Organism: Nocardia rosealba; assembly: GCF_020216065.1. GTDB lineage: Bacteria > Actinomycetota > Actinomycetes > Mycobacteriales > Mycobacteriaceae > Nocardia > Nocardia rosealba. Next base: position 754,579 of record NZ_JAIWNA010000001.1, on the reverse strand, counting down.
TCGTGATCGCGCGCGGCGGCGGCAGCACCGAAGACCTGCTGCCCTTCTCCGACGAAGCCCTGTGCCGGGCCGTCGCGGCGGCGCGCACCCCGGTGGTGAGCGCGATCGGTCACGAACCCGACAACCCGCTGCTCGATCTGGTCGCCGATTTGCGCGCGGCCACCCCGACCGACGCCGCCAAACGCATCGTGCCCGATGCCGCCGCCGAACTGGCGGGGGTGCGCGAGATGCGGGCCCGCTCAGCGGCGGCGCTGCGTGGGTGGGTGCAACGCGAGGCCCATGCCCTGCAGCAATTGCGCTCGCGTCCGGTGCTGGCCGACCCGCTGCGCGAGCTCGGTCACCGCCACGACGAGGTCGAACGATTACGCACCGCCGCGCGCCGCTGCATCGACCACGCGCTGCGCACCGAGGCGACCAGGACCACGCATCTGCGCGAGAAACTCACCGCGGTCGGCCCGGCCGCCACCCTGGCCCGTGGCTACGCTGTCGTGCAGCGTGTCGCCGGGCCCGAACGCCACGTCGTCCGGGAGATCGACGACGCACCCGCGGGCAGTCAGCTGCGAATCCGCGTCGGCGACGGCGCGATCACCGCCGCCGCCCTCGGCACCACGCGCCTGACCCCGCAATCCACCGACGAGAAGAGGAAGTGACCGTGGCCGACGCCGGTTCCGACAACACCGACACCCTGGCCGAGATCGCGACCTTCGGCTACGAACGCGCCCGCGACGAACTCGTCAACGTGGTGAAGATGCTCGAACAGGGCGGCCTCGACCTAGACGACTCGCTGGCCCTGTGGGAGCGTGGAGAAGCCTTGGCCAACCGCTGCGAACAGCACCTGGCAGGCGCCCGCAAGCGCGTGGAGGACGCCCTGTCGCGCGCCGACCTCGACACCGACGGCTGATCCCACCGCCTACTTCGCGAGCGGCTGGGCTGCGGTGACCGCCTGCGCCAGGGTGGTGAACGCGGCCTCGTTGCCCGCGCCGGTGATCAGGATGCGTACCGCGCCGAGGTCGGCGATCCAGGCCGACTCCTCGGTGGGCTCGGTGTAGACGACCCACTTCTGCCCGGCGATGTCCTGGGTTCCGGTGGGATAGCGCGAGCCGAGCACGTGCCGCGACAGCGCTTCCTCGGTGGCGTTGCTCTGCGAATACCGCATGTAGGTGCCCTGCGGGGTGATGTAGCCGACCGTGCTCACCGGCCCGCCACCGGCGATGCTGATGTTCTCCCGGCTGCCGGAGTTCGACACCCAGCCCTCCGGCAAGGCCGGTTGACGGATCGGGAACGGCATCGATTTCGCGTCCGAGCGCAGCGCGGCGCCCGCGTCGAAGAACGGGATCTGCCCCTGGGTCGGGCCGTTGGTCGCCACCGTGCACTGGCTGGCCGCACCCGCCAGCACGACCGCGATCAGCACCAACGGAATCAGCGACCAGAACAGATCGCGGTAGTCGTTGAAGATGCGGTGCTTGGTCTGGGCCACGGCTACCAGTATCCACTCGGCCCCTGACCTGGCCGCTCAGGGGTCGCGCCGGGAGGTCGTGCACGACCGTGCAGGTTCGTAATGCGACAATTGCCCCCGTATCACCAACGCCAAGGAGGCACTCCGCAATGACGGCATCTTCGCCCGCCCCCAGCCGCCGCGAGGCACCCGACCGGAACCTCGCCCTCGAGCTGGTACGTGTCACCGAGGCAGGAGCGATGGCCGCGGGCCGCTGGGTCGGCCGCGGAGACAAGGAAGGCGGCGACGGTGCGGCCGTCGACGCCATGCGTCAGCTGGTCAGCTCGGTGTCCATGAAGGGCATCGTCGTGATCGGCGAGGGCGAGAAGGACGAAGCGCCGATGCTGTACAACGGCGAAGCGGTCGGTGACGGCACCGGCCCCGAGGTGGACTTCGCGGTCGACCCGATCGACGGAACCACCCTGATGTCGAAGGGCTCGCCCGGCGCCATCTCGGTGCTCGCGGTCGCCGAGCGCGGCGCCATGTTCGACCCGTCGGCCGTGTTCTACATGCACAAGATCGCCGTCGGCCCCGACGCCGCCGGTTCGATCGACATCACCGCCCCGATCGGCGAGAACATCCGCCGCGTCGCCAAGGCCAAGCAGTCCTCGGTCTCCGACCTCACCGTCTGCATCCTGGACCGCCCCCGGCACGCCGAGATCATCGAGCAGACCCGCGCGGCGGGCGCGCGTATCCGCCTGATCTCCGACGGTGACGTCGCAGGCGCCATCGCCGCCGCGCGTCCCGAGTCCGGCGTCGACATCCTGGTCGGCATCGGCGGCACCCCCGAGGGCATCATCGCCGCCGCCGCGCTGCGCTGTCTCGGCGGCGAGCTGCAGGGCATGCTCGCCCCCAAGGACGACGAGGAACGCCAGAAGGCGATCGACGCGGGCCACGACCTGGACCGCGTGCTCTCGACCACCGACTTGGTCTCCGGCGAGAACGTCTTCTTCTGCGCCACCGGCGTCACCGACGGCGACCTGCTGCGCGGTGTCCGCTACTTCGGCGGCGGCGCGTCGACCCAGTCGATCGTGATGCGCTCGAAGTCGGGCACCGTCCGCATGATCGACGCCTACCACCGCCTCACCAAGCTGCGCGAATACTCCTCGGTCGACTTCGACGGCGACGACAGCGCCAACCCCCCACTGCCGTGACGTAGACGAGAGCCCCGGAATCCCCGGGGCTCTTTCTATTCCTGCCGACGGGTGTGGGATTTTGCGCGGGTGTGGGAGCCCCATTCCCGGGGTTCTCGTCCTAGTGTCGAGGTATGGCTGACGACGACGCGCAGTACCGCATCGAGCACGACACCATGGGGGAGGTTCGCGTCCCCGTCGACGCCCTGTGGCGGGCGCAGACGCAGCGGGCGGTGGAGAACTTCCCGATCAGTGGGCGTGGGCTCGAGCGGGCACAGATTCGGGCGCTCGGGCTGCTGAAAGCCGCCTGCGCTCAGGTGAACAAGGATCTCGGGCTGCTCGATCCGGTGAAGGCCGAGGCGATCATCGCGGCGGCGAACGAGATCGCCGACGGCCGCCACGACGACCAGTTCCCGATCGATGTGTTCCAGACCGGTTCGGGCACCAGTTCGAACATGAACGCCAACGAGGTGATCGCGTCGATCGCGGCGCGTAACGGCGTCACCGTGCACCCCAACGACGACGTGAACATGTCGCAGTCGTCCAACGACACCTTCCCCACCGCCACTCATCTGGCCGCCACCGAGGCCGTGATCGCGGAACTCGTTCCCGCACTGGAACATCTGCGCCTGGCGCTGCTGGACAAGTCGCAGCAGTGGCACACGGTGGTGAAGTCGGGCCGCACCCACCTGATGGACGCGGTGCCGGTGACGCTCGGCCAGGAGTTCGGTGGGTACACCCGTCAGATCCAGGCGGGCATCGAGCGCATCATGGCCACGCTTCCGCGCCTGGGTGAGCTGCCCATCGGTGGCACCGCGGTCGGCACCGGCCTCAACGCGCCCGCCGGATTCGGGGCGAAGGTTGTCGCGGAACTGGTGCGCGCCACCGAGATCGACGCTCTGCGCGAGGCGCGCGATCACTTCGAGGCCCAGGCCGCCCGCGACGGACTCGTCGAGGCGTCGGGCGCTTTGCGCACCATCGCGGTGAGTCTCACCAAGATCGCCAACGACATCCGCTGGATGGGTTCGGGGCCGCTCACCGGCCTCGGCGAACTCCAGCTCCCCGACCTGCAGCCGGGCAGTTCGATCATGCCGGGCAAGGTGAATCCTGTGCTGCCCGAAGCGGTTACGCAGGTGGCGGTGCAGGTGGTCGGCAACGACGCGGCGATCGCCTTCGGTGGTGCGAGCGGCGCGTTCGAGCTCAATGTCTACATACCGGTGATGGCGCGCAACCTGCTCGAGTCGATTCGCTTGCTGGCCAACGTTTCCCGCCTGTTCGCCGACAAGTGTGTGGCCGGGCTGGTCGCCAACGAGGAGCATCTGCGCACGCTCGCCGAATCGTCGCCGTCGATCGTCACGCCGCTGAACTCGGCCATCGGCTACGAGGAAGCGGCCGCGGTCGCCAAACAGGCGCTGCGGGAGAAGAAGACGATCCGCCAGACCGTCATCGATCGGGGTCTCACCCCGGACAAGCTCAGCGTCGAGGAACTCGACCAGAAGCTCGACGTGCTGGCCATGACCAACGTCGACCGGAAGTCCTGAGACAGCACGACGGCCGCCACCTGGGCAGGTGGCGGCCGTCGTATGACAGATCAGGCCAGGTGCGCGAGTTCCGCGCGGGCCTTTTCGCCTTCTTCGCCGAGGTCGGTGCGGGTGAAGATGTTCCAGCGCTGCAGCAGCGGCTTGAACACCAGCTCACCTTCCTTGGCGGGGTCGTAGATGCCCGCTTCGGCCAGCGCCTCGTCACTGGAACCACCGCCGGGCAGGTCGACCTGCGGCACCCGGAAGGCCGCCACCTGGTCGGCGATCGCGCGCACACCCTGATCGGGGACCAGGTCCAGCGCGGCGGAGACGAGCTCGGCGAAGAACTCGGCCTGCAGCTCGTCGTCGACGGCCAGCTTCTCGGCCATCGCGGTGACGATCGGGTTCTCGCCGAGGGCGGCGGTGTTGCGGTGCCGGATCGCGGCCGCGGCCTCTTCGAAGGCGCAGGTGGCGAGCACGTCGATGAGGTGCAGCGGCGGCCGGTTGAAGCCGGCGGTCATGTGCGCCATCCGCGCCCGCTCCAGCGCGACGGGGTCGACCGCGCGGGTGAGCATCAGGTAGTTGCGGAGCATGATCTCGTGGCGGTTCTCCTCCGCCGTCCAGCGGCCGACCCAGCGCCACCACGGCCCGGTGCGCAGGTACTTACCCAGCTCCCGGTGGTAGGAGGGCAGGTTGTCGGCGACGAGCACGCTCACCGTGAGCGCCAGTTTGGCGGTCTCACTGAGATCGGACTGGTCCGGCGCCCAATCGGTGCCGCCGAGGAAGGCGAAATTGCGCCCGTCCGACCACGGCACGAGGTCGTGCGGTTGCCAACCCTCGGCCGCGTCGATGTGCCGGTTCAGGTTCGTTTCCACCACATCGGCGAGCGCGTCCAGCAGTTCGCGGTCGGTCAAAGTTTTCTGCACGCAGCCAACCTAGTACTTCACCGTCGGGCGCGGGGACCCAAGGGGTGAACCCGGTCCCCGCGCCGCGGCGCGATTACTTCGGGGTGACGGTGGTCTGGCCGCCGACCCAGGTGATGGTTCCGCCGGTGAAGTCGCTCTGCTTGCCGCCGGGGATGTCCTTCTCGTCGCTGGTCGGGTAGCCGAGGGTGCCGTTGGCGCCGCCGTTCTCCTCCCAGGCCTCACGGATCTCGCCCCACACGATGTGGGCGCCGGTCTCGGGGCTCCAGTAGACGGTTCCGCCCTCGAAGTCCTGGTACTGGCCGCCGTTGGGGCCCGATTCCTGCGCTTCTTCCGGTGCGCCGAGCGGGCTGGCGGCGGCGCCCGCCGCGACGTACTTCTTGTAGACCTCACCGGAGACGGTGATGTCGCCGTTGGGGCCGGAGATGGTGGTCGACTCACCCGCGGCGGTCGCGGTGGAGGTGGCGCTTCCGGTGCCCTCCCCGGCTTCGGTGGTGGCCGTCGCCGAGCCGTCGGTGTGATCGGCGTGGTCGGTGGTCGTCTCCGAACCCGCCCCGCCGGGCAGGGTGGTGATCACGCTGGAGACGGCCGAATCGACCTTGTCCTTGTCGTCGTCGCCGCAACCCGCGGCGAGCAGCAGTCCGGTCGCGGCGACCAAGGCGGCGCCTCCGGCGGCGGTACGTCGAGCGAAGTGGTTCATATCCATCCTCTCGCGAGTGGCCCCCCGGGGGCACCGCCCCGGACATGGAGCCTGGCCGACATCCGCAACGGCCCGGCAGAACAATGTTCGCCGAGCCGTTGCTGGAAAGGTGTCGCCGCGGATAATACCCACAGTTCGCCGATATCAAACGGATTCGGGCCGGTGACGCGGCCCGATTGCCCGATTACGCGTTGGGACCGTACTCCTCGAGCATTTCGGTGACGAGCGCCGCGATCGGCGACCGCTCACTGCGGGTCAGGGTGATGTGCGCGAAAAGCGGGTGTCCCTTGAGCTTTTCGATCACCGCGGCCACACCGTCGTGCCTGCCGACGCGCAGATTGTCACGCTGGGCCACATCGTGGGTGAGCACCACCCGCGATCCGGTCCCGAGCCGGCTCAACACGGTGAGCAGCACATTGCGTTCCAGCGACTGCGCCTCGTCGACGATCACGAACGAATCGTGCAGCGACCGGCCACGGATGTGGGTCAGCGGCAGCACCTCGAGCATGTCGCGGCTGAGCACCTCGTCCATCACCTCGCGGCTGGCCAGCCCGTCGAGCGTGTCGAAAACCGCCTGGGCCCAGGGGCCCATCTTCTCGCTCTCCGAACCGGGCAGGTAGCCGAGTTCCTGCCCACCCACCGCGTACAGCGGACGGAACACCACCACCTTGCGCTGGGTGCGCCGCTCGAGCACCGCCTCGAGCCCGGCGGTCAGCGCGAGCGCCGACTTACCCGTGCCCGCACGGCCACCCATCGACACGATGCCGATGCTCTCGTCGAGCAACAGGTCCAGTGCGATGCGCTGTTCGGCCGAGCGACCGTGCAACCCGAAGGCCTCGCGTTCGCGCACCAGCTGCACCCGCTTGTCGGCAGTGACCCGTCCGAGCGCGCTGGAGCTGCTGCCGAGCAACCGGATTCCGGTGTGGCAGGGCAGTTCCCGCGCCTCGTCGAGGTCGATCACCGACTCGCTGTAGAGCTGGTCGATCTGGGAGCCCGCGACATCGAGTTCCACCATGCCGCTCCAGCCGGAGGTGACCACGTCCTGGGCGTGGTATTCGTCGGCCGCCAATCCGACCGCGCTGGCCTTCACCCGTAGCGGGATGTCCTTGGAGACCAGCACCACGTCCTCGCCCTCGGCGGAGAAGTTCAGCGCGCAGGCCAGGATGCGGGAATCGTTGGTCTCGGAGCGGAATCCGGCGGGCAGTACCGAGGCATCGGTGTGATTGAGCTCCACCTGCAAGGTGCCGCCGTCGGTGCCGATGGGCAGCGGCTGATCGAGCCTGCCGTGCTGCATGCGCAGGTCGTCGAGCATGCGCAGCGCTTCCCTGGCGAACCAGCCGAGCTCGTGGTGGTGCCGTTTGGCCTCCAGCTCGCTGATCACGACCAGCGGCAGGACCACCCGATGTTCCCCGAAGCGGGTCACAGCCCAGGGGTCGGACAGCAGGACAGAGGTGTCTACGACGAAAGTCTTCAGACCGGAACGCGCGGGGCGAGCCCCTTTCTTCGAGGCCGAGGCCGTGTGCATCGCGTGAGCGGAAACGGAGCGTGCAGCAGTCACGGTGGGCTCCTTATGTGTTCGCACGGCACCCGCGCGAACGATCTCGCTGGACCGGTCCGTCCTTGTAGGTGATTTGTCAACCACCACGAGGGCCGGGTGCCGGCCCCCTCGTACTGAGTAGCTCAGTCACGGTCAGGACCTCCCGTACGAATCACACCGACGCGATCCGCATCTTCGACGCTACCGCCGAACCCGCTACGGCGCTGCCGGTCCGGCCCACGTGTCCGTGAATTCGAGGTTAACCAGCATGGTCGCCGCCGTTCGGCGCGTCGAGCGCTACAGTCGTTGCATGGCCGATGACCAGGATCTGGAGAAGCTGTCGTCGAAGGAACTACACGATCGCGCGGTGAAAACGGCCGTGCGGCGCGGCGATGTGAAGTTCCTGTGGGACCTGCTCAAGGCGATTCCCGCGGCCCAGGCCGAGGCGGGCGATCTGGGCGAGAGCGAGGCCGACATCAAGTACGTACTGCCGATGCTCGACGACTACATCCACGCGGGCGACGGCAAGATCGCCGAAGTCCTGCGCCCCACCTACCTGAACTATCTACGCAAACACCAGTAGGTCAGCGGCGGGTGAGCGCCTTGGCCACCCCGACGATCGTGCCGCGCAGCACATTGCCCTTGCTGAAGTGGTCGTCCCACAACACGATCCGGCCCGCGCGGATCTCGAAGGTGCCGGTGACCCAGAACCCGATGCGCACCGGCCCGAACCGCAGATAGTCGGTGCGGTCGGTGAGCACGATGTCGCCGTCGGCGGCGATGTGGTGCATCTCGGCCCAGAAGCCGAGCGCCGGACGGTCCAGTCCGCGCAACACCATGGCGACCCGGTCCTTGCCCCGGATCGTCGGCAGCGAGGTGTTCTTCCAGACGATCTCCGGATCGAGGAGTTCCAGCGCCTCGTCGACCGCATCGATCTCGAGCGCGGCGAAGAATTCGCGCACCACGGTGACGGCGGGTTCGGGGAGTTCCTCGGTCATGGTGTGAGCCTAGGACTTCGGCGGCTCGTGGACCAGAGCGGCGCGACGATCGATCAGGGCGGCGATGCCGTCGAGGACGCGATCGATGCCGAAATCGAGGGCGTTGTCGCGGCCGTCGGCGGCCGCTTCCTCGGCGAAGGCGGCGCGAACCCGCGGGTAGCGCTCGGCGGCAGCGGTCATCATCTGGGTGAACTGGTCGGTGAAGTGATCCGCCTGCTCGCCTGCCGGGACCTGCTGGGCAAGGCCGCGAGCGTGGCTGTTGAGCAGGACGATGGTGTCGAGCTGCTCCGGGCCGCTGAGCCCGGTGTGCGCCAGTGCGGTCAGCGCCGATTCGGTCCAGGCCATTTCGTTCGGGCCGAAGGGGCGAATGCCACGGGCGAGGTCGATGGTCCAGGGGTGGGCGCGGTAGCTGTCATGGATGGCCTTGGTCCAGTTCGTCAGGGCGGCTCGCCAATCCTGCTGCGCAGCTGGGTTATCCGGGGGTTCGCCGATGGCCACATCGAGCATGAGCGCTGTCAGTTGCTCCTTGCCGGGGACGTACCGGTAGAGCGACATCTTGGTGAAGCCGAGACGTTCGGCCAGGCGCTGCATCGATAGCGCGGCGAGCCCTTCGGCGTCGGCCAGCGCGATCGCTTCGCCGACGATCCGGTCGAGGGTGAGTGCGGGTTTAGGCCCCCGGGTCGGGCGCTGAGCGGTGCCCCACAGCAGCTCGACGGTGGTCGGTGACGGCATCGGCCCTCCTTTCGCGCTCAGGATACCGGCCATTTGCGTCCGCCGGAAACAGATCTTGACGCAGAAACAGTGTCCGCCGTACTCTATTCCGTGTCCACCAGAAACAGATTACGGCGGACACTGATTCCGAGGAGCTTCCATGCCGAACCAGACCGTCCTCATCTCCGGGGCGAGCATCGCCGGGCCCGCCCTCGCCTACTGGCTGCGGCGGTACGGCTTCGATGTCACCGTCGTGGAGCGCGCCGCCGCGTTGCGACCCGGCGGGCAGGCCGTCGACTTCAAGGACGGTGTCCACCTCGAGGTGCTGAAGCGGATGGGCATCCTCGACGCGGTGCGTGCGCGCCGCACCGGCACCACCGACATGGTCTTCGTCGACGCGAACGATCGTGAATTGGCCGTGATGTCAGGCGATTTCACCGGCGGCGCCGTGGAGATCCTGCGCGGCGACCTGGCCGCTGTCCTGCACGAACAGACCAGGGACACCGTGGAATACGTTTTCGGCGATACCGTCACCGCGCTGCGCGACACCGGGTCCGGCGTGCACGTCGAGTTCGAGAACGCCGCGGCCCGCACGTTCGATCTCGTCGTTGGCGCGGACGGAATCCATTCGCGGGTACGGCGTTTGGCGTTCGGCCCGGAATCCGACTTCGTCACCCACCTCGGTTACTACTACTGCGTGGCAGGGGCGAGCCGCTGGGCCGACCAGTCGGTGCCGCGCGAGCGCGCCACGGGGTACGCCCACAACGTGCCCGGGAAGCTGGCCGTCGACGGTGGTGCCAAAGCGCAGCAGATGTACATGTTCGCCTCCCCCGAACTCGACTACTCGCGCACCGACACGTCGGCCCAACGTCGTATCGTCCGGTCGGCTTTCGCCGAGGTGGGCTGGCACGTCCCACGCATGCTCACCGAACTCGACGACCTGGACGAGGTCTACCTCGACTCGATCAGCCAGGTTCGGATGAACGGCACCTACACCCGTGGCCGCGTCGCCCTGCTCGGCGATGCCGCCTACGGCAACACCCTGGCCGGCTTCGGCACCGGCCTCGCGCTCGTCGGCGCCTACGTACTCGCGGGCGAGTTGGCTTCCAGCACAGGCGATTACGACGCTGCCTATCGCGCCTACAACCGGATCATGAAGCGGTACGCCAAAATCGCGGGGAATTCCAACACCGGCCCGTTCCTCGCGCCGAAAACCGCTGTCGGCATCAAGGCCCGCAACTGGTTTCTCGGCTCCCGCTTGTTCGGCCTGATGCTGAAATACGGTGACAAGGCGGCCAACGACGTCGACCTCGTCGACTACCCCCAAGCGGCCCGGAACAGGGCTTGACCTGGAGTGCACTCCAAGCCATAGGGTCGGGCGCATGAGCATTCGTCTCGGTTACCAGATGCCCAATTTCAGCAACACCGCCTCGATCCGCGAGTTGTTCCCGACGGTCGTCGCGCAGGCGAGGGAAGCGGAAGCGGCCGGCTTCGACGCCGCCTTCGTGATGGACCACTTCTATCAGCTGCCGTTGATCGGCCCGCCCGACGCGCCGATGCTCGAGGCGTATTCCGCGCTCTCGGCGCTGGCCACGGCGACCGACCGAATCCAATTGTCCGCCTTGGTAACCGGCAACACCTACCGCAACCCGGCGTTGCTCGCCAAGACGGTGACCACCCTCGACGTGGTCAGCGGTGGCCGCGCGGTGCTCGGCATCGGGGCGGGCTGGTTCGAGCTCGAACACCAGCAGTACGGCTTCGAATTCGGCACGTTCACCGAACGTTTCGAACGCCTCGAGGAGGCGTTGCAGATCATCACGCCGATGCTGCGCGGGCAGCGACCCACCTTCGACGGCAAGTGGTACCGCACCGAGAACGCGATCAACGAGCCACGCCTGCGCGACGACCTGCCGATCCTGCTCGGCGGCGGCGGTGAGAAGAAGACCTTCGGCATGGCCGCGCGCTTCGGCGACCACCTCAACATCATCTGCAACGCCTCGGAGCTGCCGCGCAAGGTGGCCGCGTTGCGACAGCGATGCGCGGAGGTCGATCGCGACCCCGCCACTCTCGACACCAGTTTCCTCGCGTTCGTCATCGCCGACGAGGACGGCGACCGGGCCCGCAAGATCCAGGCCGACATGATGTCGCGCGTCGGGATCGACGTCGCCTCGATGAGCGAGGCGGAGCGCCGCGAGGGCGTCGTCGACCGCCAGTTCGTCGGCACACCGGACGATGTCGCCGAGCAGATCAAGGACCGGGTGCTCGATCAGGGCATCGACGGAGTCATCGTGAACATGGTCGCCAACGGCCATGAGCCCGGCATGGTCGAGGCAGTCGGTCGCGCCCTGCTTCCGCTGGTGAAGTGAGCCGTCACCAGGCGGCGAACTCGCCTTCGCCGCGCTGCCGGATCTGCTGACGACGACGGAAGAAGACCTCTTCGGCGCTCGACTCGGTCAAGGCGTTCGTGATGGTGCCGAGGCGGGTGTCGTAGCGGTTGGTGCGGATGTGACGGTCGATGCCCGCCTGCCATTCCGGTGGCAGGCGAGACCAGATACCGGCCACCCGCGCCTGAGCCGCGGGCTCGGACTCGGCGAGCAGTTGCAGCAGGGCGGGCCAGTAGGTGGCGTCGGTGGCGTGGGCGGGCAGCGCCGCGATGGAGGCGGGGCTGAGTTCGGCCAGCGTGGCGGCGATCCGGCGGCGGGCCGGTTCGCTGAGCCGGGCCGACAGCGCGAACAGCCCGCGCCACGGGTCGGCTTCGGTGCGGCCGTCGAGTGCGCGCACCAAGCGGGTCAGCACGCCGGGGTCGGCCAGTTGCGGGTTGGTCGACAATGCCCACAGCGCAACGGGATTGAGGCGGCCGATCAGGGTGAGCAACGCGATCGAGGCGCTGCGGTCGACCGCGGTCAGCAGGAATCGGCCGATCTCGTGCGCCGCGCCGCGCCCGAAGAAGATGTCACCCAACTTCGCCGCGACCTCGGGCTCGACCTTGCAGAACAGCGCGAGCATCGCATGGTGCAGCGGGGGTGGGCCGGCCAGCACCGTCTGGAGCATGCCGGGCACCCGGCCGCGTGGCCCGGCGAGCAGTTGCCGCACGATCCGGCTGAGCGTGTGCGCGGGATAGGCGTAGGCGGCGGTGTAGACCAGGCCCGCGTCGTCGAGGACGGTCTCCTCCAGCGCCGCGATCAACGGTTCGTTCACCACGGACAGGAACCGGGCGGCGGTCACATAGTCACGGCGGCGCAGCAATTCGTTGATGATCAGGGTGATCGGCTCCGGCCTGCCGTACCGCATCAACTGCTCGAAGACGTTCGGATCCAGATACGGCGCACCGTCGGCCGCGTAGACGGCGTCGACCATGCACAGTGCCTGCGCGCATTTCTCCGGATAGTGGATGCCGACCGCACCGAGAAACCTGGCCGCGAGCACCGGCGGCACCACCCGCTCGAACAGCGCCACCCCGAGACCGACCGGGAAAATCGGCACCACCGGGGTGACCCGGCGGAAGGTGTCCGCGTGCTCGGCGTGCAACGCGTACAGCATCTGCTGCTGGATCGCCGACAGGTGCGCCGCACCGAGCCGCGTCAACGGCGCCAGATGCTGCGGCGATACCCCCAAAGTGCGTGCCAGCACCACCAACTGGGTCTGCGCTTCGAGCTCGGTCTCGATCATCGCTCACCGAAAATGATCCGCCGCGAAGCCCCACGCAACGGCGCGGGCATCGCCGACAACGCGGCATCGATAGCCCGATGCAACGCCCGATGCTCGTTCTCCCGAGCCCCCCGAAACAGCCGCAACAACTCCCTGGCCTCGGCCTCCGTGAGCAACTCGAAGGCAGGCACCACCCCACCTACCTCGCGCGCCAACTCAGCTCGACAGTCCATACGACTCGACGATGCCCCATCCCCACCCCAATGTGTACCGTTCGGAACTTTTTCTGTGAGTGGTGACAACAGAACCGACGACCGGTTGTCCGATCAGCGCACCCGGCAGGTAGCCCGGCGCTAGGCCATGATCAAGACCTTGCCCGTCTGGCAGCCGTTGAGATCCACGGCCGGTCGCTGGTCACGGTCGCGGTGATGACGACAGTCAGGCAGATACGTCGTCCGCAAGCGTCGCCCAACGAGCCAGCGAGGTGGGTGTACCGAGCTCGGTTCGTGACTCCGGGTTCTCGGCATAGAACTGCAAGTATCTATAGAGCGAGGACTTCTCCAACGCAAACCGGGGACACTCGAGAACAATCCAACCTGTGTGCGGAGGTCGATCCAGGTTCCAAGCCGGATTCGACCGCCCCATAATGGTCGAATAGGGAATTCTGTACCTGTGCAGCCATCGCGCGCCGACCATCCCGGCGATATCTATGATAGGCAACCGCTCAAAAGATGTACGAACTCTGTTGACGTCGTCCCAAAGCAACTGTGTCCGGGAATTCCAACCCTCGTGAATAATCACCTCGGGGGTCAGCAATACATCATCAGGTCGCATCGCCCCGATGAGGGACAACACGACAGGGATCGTGGCAAACGCGCCGATTCCGCCGAAAATTACGACCAGATGCCAGTATTGCCCGAATCCGGCATCCGCCACCTGATAAGCAGCAGGAAGGAAGAGCAGCGCAAAGCACAGCCAAGTCGCCTGGAACGCCCAGAAGTATATTTTCGACCCGGGCAGCACAGTTACCACCACGCCACCACTCTGCCGCAGTTGTGGCTTGTTCCGGAACACAATGGACAGGTAAGGAGCTGATGCCATAATCAGCAGACAGAACATGGCAGCGGCGAAAATCACCACATATTTCGCCACGGACACCGCTGTCGGATCACCGCTACGCCACATCACCACACCGAGCACTGCGGGACCCACCACGAGAACGACCATCCCCATGATCGACACGATCGATCGACGAGCTTGCGCAGCCGACAAAACCCATGGATCCGGTTCTTTACGATAGTTAGAAGATCGCATTCCACGCCTTCGAAACTCCGCTGCCAATGGCGTCTCCAGTTGCCTCTCACTCAGATTGGACGCACACCCGGTCGCATCGGTTCCATGCCAGCCATATCGTTTCGTCGTGAAAGACGAACGCCCTCGCAGACCGGGGGTCTGCGAGGGCGTTTCGGCTGGTCGGAGGATCAGCCGAGGAGGCGCCAGTCTTCCAGGCCCTGGTAGAGCGGGACGCTCTGGGCGAGCTTCGAGACGCGACCACGCAGGGTCTCGGTGTCGGAGGTGCCGGCGAGGGCGGCCGCGATGATGTCGGCTACCTCGGTGAACTCGGTGTCGCCGAAGCCGCGGGTGGCCAGGGCGGCGGTGCCGATGCGCAGGCCGGAGGTGACCATCGGGGGGCGCGGGTCGAAGGGGACCGCGTTGCGGTTGACGGTGATGCCGACCTCGTGCAGGAGGTCCTCGGCCTGCTGGCCGTCGAGTTCGGAGTTGCGCAGGTCGACCAGGACCAGGTGCACGTCGGTGCCGCCGGTGAGGACCGAGATGCCCTTGTCCTTGACATCGGCGCCGGTCAGACGCTCGGCCAGGATGCGCGAACCCGACAGGGTGCGCACCTGGCGGTCCTTGAACTCCTCGGTGGCGGCGATCTTGAACGCGGCGGCCTTGGCGGCGATCACGTGCATGAGCGGGCCGCCCTGCTGACCGGGGAACACCGCCGAGTTCAGCTTCTTGGCGAATTCCTGCTTGGCCAGGATCAGACCGGAGCGGGGGCCGCCCAGGGTCTTGTGCACGGTGGAGGACACCACGTCGGCGTACGGCACCGGCGAGGGGTGCAGACCGGCGGCGACCAGACCGGCGAAGTGCGCCATGTCGACCCACAGGTAGGCGCCGACCTCGTCGGCGATCTCGCGGAACTTCGCGAAGTCCTGGTGACGCGGGTAGGCCGACCAGCCGGCGACGATCACCTTCGGCTTGGCGGCCTTGGCGATGTCGCGGACCTCGTCCATGTCGATGCGGTGGTCTTCCTTCGACACACCGTAGGAGTGGACGTCGTAGAGCTTGCCCGAGAAGTTCAGGCGCATGCCGTGGGTGAGGTGACCGCCGTGCGCGAGGTCCAGGCCGAGCAGGGTCTCGCCCGGGTTCATCAGCGCCATCAGCACCGCGGCGTTGGCCTGCGCGCCGGAATGCGGCTGCACATTGGCGAACTCGGCGCCGAACAGTTCCTTGGCACGGTCGCGGGCCAGGGTCTCCACCACGTCGACGGCCTCGCAGCCACCGTAGTAGCGGCGGCCCGGGTAGCCCTCGGCGTACTTGTTGGTGAGCACGGAACCCTGCGCCTGCAGGACCGCGCGCGGCACGAAGTTCTCCGAGGCGATCATCTCGAGGGTGTCGCGTTCGCGGGCGAGCTCGCCCGCCATCGCGGCGGCCAACTCGGGATCGAGCTCACCGAGAGACTGGGTATTCACCGAAGCGGTCGTCTGCGTCACGACCCTCAGTCTATGGGCCGGGTATGGACGTCCCGGCACGGGGATAGCGCAACGGCGCCGCGCCCGCCACCCGGGAGACGCGGCTCACACCGTCCTGACCAGGTTCGATAGCCGTCGAACAGGCTTTTCGCCCGTAACGCACGCGGTTCGGGTGACCGATGACACAGGTATGAACTTCGCACCTGTAGGCCCGATCGAGGCACTGCTGCTCGCGGTCCACCAGCTGGTCTGCACCCTGACCGGCGGCACGAACTGCGTGATCTACACCTAGAGAGGCCAGCCATGAACACTCTGCCCGTCACCCCGGCCGTCGCGCCGTCGAACCCGGCCGAGGCCCTCCTGGTGCACCTGGGCTACCTCATCTGCTCACTGATGAATCCCGGCGGTTGCGCCGTCATCCAGTAGGCGCCGGATCGCCCCCGGTGTGAGTGGTTCGTCCAGCAAGCGCCCGAACCGTTCGACGCGGTCCTGGGCGTCGGCCGCGCCGTCGAGCCAGCCGCCCAGCAGGCGGTAGCCCTCCACATAGGTGCTGATGTAGGCACGCCACAGCGGCGAGGACAGGAACCGCAGCGATTGACGGGCCCGCTCCGGCGTCGCAAGACTCCAGCGCTGCAGGAACTGCGCCACCTCGTCGTGACTGCGGTGCTTGTCGTGCAGCAGCAGCGCCGCGTCCTGGCGCACGCTGAGCAGTTTCGCCGACGCGGCCGAGAACCGTTCGGCGCGTTCGCCGTCGAAACGCAGCCCCAGGTCGGCGTAGATCTCCTGCGCCCACACACCCCAGCCGGGCCCGACGATCGACTGCAGGGCGAGGTCGGCCAAGCCCTCGGCCATCAGGCACTGCGGTGTGTTGACCAGGAACAGCGTCTGCTCGTCCTCGCCCGCCGCGACCAGCCCGGCCTCCTTGCGGCAGTGCTCGGTGTGATGCCCGGGGTAGGACTCGTGGGCGATGAGGGCGGGCAGGTGCGCCATGTGCTGTTTGAGGTCGGAGTTGATGGCCACCGTCGAGCGGTAGTTGCCGAGGTAGTAGTTGAAACCGGACCACGGTTTGTCGCCGACCACCTCGTAGGTGACGTGTTCGTGGTCGGGCAGCGGGTACCGCGCGCGGACCCGTTCGCGCAGGGCGCTGGAGAACGCTTCCACGCATTCGGGCAGCCGTTCGGGCGGGATCTCGTCGCCGCGCCGGTGGGAGGCGACCCGTTCGGCCAGCGGTCCGTCGCCGCCGAGCACCTCGTCCATCAGCCGGTGCGCCTCGCGGTAGTCGTCGGGGTCGCCAGGGGTGATGTCGACGTCGAAGTACGCGCGGACCTCGTCGACGAAACCGATCTCCTCGCCCGCGAACTTGCGCGCCGAACATTCCATCGCCACCAGGTGGGCGTCGAGGAACTCGGTGCGCTGGGGCGAGAGCCCGGCATCGGGCAGGGCGGCGCGCAGGTCGATCGCGCGCCGGACCAGGTCGGCGGGTGCGGGCGCGGCGGCGTTGTCGATCTCACGGCGCAGCGCCGGATCGCCGGTGTAGGCGTCGACGAAGCCGGATTCGAGCCGATCGAAAGCCAGTCCGAGCCGCAGGTATTCGGTGACGAACGGATGAGACCCCATGCGCCCGACCTTACGTGGTGAATTCGAAAAGCGGGCCCTACCTCGTGGTTGTTACTAGTTACCGACGGGTAGCCAAACCCCCCGTTGCGCACGGACGACCGACACGGAGCACAATCGCCGCATGCGGTCAGAGTTATCCCGGATCTCACCGAACGGGCAGCCCAGCTGTGCGTGTTTGCCCGAACGGAGCGTCGGGTAAGTGGCACGGATGAGCGAGCCGAGCCCGTACGTGGAGTTCGACCGGAAGCAGTGGCGCACCCTGCGCAAGTCGACTCCCCTGGTCTTGACCGAGGAGGAATTGACCGGACTACGCGGCCTCGGCGAGCAGATCGACCTCGAGGAAGTCGCCGAGGTGTACCTGCCGCTCGCCCGCCTGATCCATTTGCAGGTCGCCGCACGTCAGCGGCTGTTCGCCGCCACCGCGACATTCCTCGGCGAGAAGCACCCCGACAAGCAGGTGCCGTTCGTGATCGGGGTCGCCGGCAGCGTGGCGGTCGGTAAGTCGACCACCGCGCGCGTGCTGCAGGCACTGCTGTCGCGCTGGGATCACCACCCGCGCGTCGACCTGGTGACCACCGACGGATTCCTCTATCCCACAGCCGAACTCACTCGCCGCGGCATCATGCACCGCAAGGGTTTCCCGGAGAGCTACGACCGGCGCAAACTGCTGCGCTTCGTCACCGAGGTGAAATCGGGCGCCGAAGAGGTGTGCGCGCCGGTGTATTCGCACATCTCCTACGACATCGTGCCCGACGAGAAGCACTGTGTGCGCCAGCCCGACATCCTCATCGTCGAGGGCCTCAACGTGCTGCAGACAGGTCCGCGCCTGATGGTGTCGGACCTGTTCGACTTCTCCATCTACGTCGACGCGCGCATCGAGGACATCGAGAACTGGTACGTGCAGCGCTTTCTCGCTCTGCGCAAGACCGGCTTCGCCGACCCCAACGCCCACTTCCACCACTACGCGGGCTTGGGCGACGAGCAGGCCACCGCGGCCGCGCGCGACATCTGGAACTCCACCAACCGGCCCAACCTCGTCGACAACATCCTGCCGACCCGCCCGCGCGCGACCCTGGTGCTGCGCAAGGACTCCGACCACACCATCAACCGGCTGCGCCTGCGCAAGCTCTAGATCGGCGACCCCAGCGACACCACTTCGGTCGCCAGTTCCGAACGCGCACCGCCCTTTTCGACGACGAGCACGCCGTGCGGGGTGTCCCGCGCCGCGAGCGGCTCACCGCCGACCACCTGGATGACGGTCTGCTCGGAGCGGGCGAGCATGTCGATCACCGGTTGCTCGGCGACCGGCGCCCAGCCCTGGGCGGCCGAACGCAATCGGTCGACCGTGCTGGTCGCCCCGGCCACATCGGCCCACTTGCGCACCGCGACGCTGATGACGTTGTCGCCGCCCCAGCGCGGGTTGTAGACCGTCGAGCACTCGCCGGGGACCGAGGGCAGGTCCGAGACGGCGTTGCTTCGCACGTCGATGGTCGCGACGAAACCGATGCCGCAGGAGGAACTGCGCGCGGTGGCGCCCGCGAGCACGAACGTGTGCCCGTCGGGCCCGGCGGCGGCCGAGAGCTCGGAGTCGATGCCGGGCACCCGGCCCAGCGGCAGGATGGCATCCGAACCGATCGCGTAGAGGTGGTTCTTCTCCCACCACAGCCCGCGCGACTCCGACCGTGCCAGCAGCACGTACTCGTCGGTGGCCGCCACCAGGCGGGCGCCGTCCCAGTTGCCACCCGAGAGCGGACTCGGCGAATCCGGGAGCACGATGTCGCGTTCGGGCTCGGCGGGGGTGGTGCCCGCCAGGTCCTGACTCATGATCTGGCCGGGCTCACGCCACCAGCCGACCACCGCGTCACGCAGGGCGACCGCGTCGGTGCAGTCGCATTCGGTGCGCGTCACGGAACCGTTGTCCACGCTCAGCGCGACGAGCGTCTTGGACGCCGTCTCCACCGCGAACGCGAACGCACCGTCGCGGGTGAAATTCACCGGCGCCGCCGAATAGCCGAAATTGCCCGACGCACGCAGTGTTTCGGCGCCGCGAACGACAACCAGCTCACCTTCGGTTCGATACGCGAACACCCCGGAACGATCCGGCTGCTGGTTCGGGGTGATGACCGGTGCGGGCGTGCCCTCGACCCCGCACCCGGCTACCAGACCGACCGCACCGAGCGCCGCGATCCACGCACCTGCAGCACGCGCAACTCCCACCGCTGTCCCCTACCTGTGTCGACGGGTCCGTTCCGGGCAGCAGCCTAGCCCGCGCACCACCGGAACCGGGGCGACTCGTCACAACTTCCAGGCCGCGTCCAACCTGGTCGCCACATCGATGTTGCGCACCGCGGCGATCTCGGGCTTGCGGATCTCCTCGGACATGTACCGGGCCACGAACCGGCGGATCTCGTGATCGACACTGGCGAGCACCCGCAGCAGTTGCCCGCGCTTGGTGGAACTGGCCACGTTCACCCGCACATCACCCGGACGTGGCTCGGCGACGTCGATGACCACCCGCAGCGGGTCGGCCGTGCGTGCCGTCAGATGCAGGTGCACGGTGCCGTCCACCCGGAACCGCGACCTGTCGACCGCGAGATCGACCACCAGATCCACATGCAACGGGATCGTCAGTTCGAAGGAGATGAAGGCGTCGACGAAACGCAGAATGCGCGGCTGTCCGAGCTCGACCTGCGCGGTGACCTTCGCCAACCGGCCCGGCCCCACCCCGATCGGGCCGAAATCGAAAGCGGCACCGGTGAGCTCACCGAACGCGTCCGCGATGCGCTGCTCGGACACGGCGTACTCGAGAAAACGCCTGCCGAACTCCTCATAGCTGATGTAAGACGCCTCATCAGGTTCCACGAACGCGACAGTACGCGAGGACTACGACATCACACCCCGAAGCGACGGTGCCGCGCCGCGTAATCCCGCAGCGCGCGAAGAAAATCGACCCGCCGGAACTCCGGCCAGTACGCCTCGGTGAACCAGATCTCCGAATACGCGCTCTGCCACAACAGGAAACCCGAAAGCCGCTGCTCCCCAGAGGTTCTGATCACCAGATCCGGATCCGGCTGGCCCGAGGTGTACAGATGCTGGCCGATCGCGTCGACCGTGATCGACTGCACCAGATCCTCACCCGACTCCCCCGCCGCGATCTCCTGACGCACCAGCGAGCGCACCGCGTCGGTGATCTCCTGCCGACCCCCGTACCCCACAGCCACATTCACGTGCACACCGTCGCGCCCGCTCGTGCGCTCGGCCGCCACCCGCAGCCGCTTGGCGATCAACTCGGGGAAACCGGCGAGCGAACCGACGATCCGCACACTCCAGTTCTGCTCCGGCGCCGACAACTCCTCGACCACATCGGTGATCACCTCGAACAGCGTCTCGAGCTCCTCGGGATCGCGGCGCAGGTTCTCCGTCGACAGCAGGTAGACGGTCACCATCTCGATGCCCTCGGCGGCACACCAGCCGACCAGCTCGGCGATCTTCAGCGCACCGACCCGATGACCGTGGCTGACATCGGTGAACCCGTTCTCACGCGCCCAGCGTCGATTCCCGTCGCACATCACCGCCACGTGGCGGGGGTGCTGCTTGTCGGCCAGCTGCTTGGACAGCCTGGCTTCATAGACGCGGTACGGCAACCCTCGCACCCGACCGAAAAACTCCACGCCCGCACCCTACGCCTGGGCCGCCTCCCCGTGACTTTTGCCGGTCGTGGGTACGGGGTGAGGGGCGTGCCGGGCCGGCGGTTGTGGAGGTGCTCGGGTTTTGGGATGGCTGGGGAGTTACCCATGTTCTTGCGAGATCAGGGGGTGGCTTTCTCGGAGCCGGGGGTGAGGTAGGCGCGGAGGAAGGTGTCGGTCGCGGCTTCGGCTACGGCGCGTAGTTCGGTGGCCGGGATCTTGCGGGCGCCCAGGTGTGAGCGTGCCTCGAGGGGGCCGGTGAGCAGGGCCAGGTACTGCTCGGCGGCTGTGTCCGGGTCGCAGGCACGCAATCGACCTGCCAGCGCCAGCCGGGCCAGTCGGTCGGCCAGTGCTTCGCGCAGCCGGACCGAGGTGCGCTGCTGCACCTGCAGGGCCAGGTCGGCGAAGTCCTCGGCTTGGGCGTAGGCCAGTCGGTGCAGGGATCGGCCGCGCTCACCGGCGCACACCTGCAGCAACCGGTACGCCGAGTCGAGGAACGCTGGCCGCGGATCGTCACCGACGTCGCGCAGGGTGTCCACGGCCGCAAGGGTTTCCGCGCTCACCACCTCGGCCGCCGTCAACAAGGCTTCCCGGAACAGGGTGCCCTTGTCGGTGAGGTGGTTGTACACGGTCGGTTTCGCGACACCGGCCTCGTCGGCGATCTCCTGTACGCAGGTCTGCGCGTATCCGCGCCGCGCGAAGACCGCGAACGCGGCCGCCAGAATCTGCTGTCGCTTGTCGATACGACCCCGCGCCGGTGCTGCCACTCGGCAAGCCTACCGCCACTGGTTGGCTCGGCGGTTCAGTCTTGCGGCCTTACCAGTTAGTACTCTAAATTGAACTCGCCAGTTCAATTCGAGGAGATTTCATGCTTGTCCACGTGCTCAGATTCCGGTTCCGCGACGAGACCACCGAGGAGCAACGCGCCGAAGTGCTCGCCACCATGCGCCGCACCGCTGCCATCGATTCGGTGAGCTTCGCGACCGTCGGCCAGAACCTCGGCAATCCCGCCGAAGGCCTCACCCATGGCTATTGCGTCGGCATCGAGGACCTCGACGCCTTGGAGCGCTACATGCACGATCCGATCCACCTGGCCGGCGATCCGCTCATCGCGCCACACTTCGCCGAACTCGTCATCGGCCCCGACCTGTCCGACGACATGAACCCCGAACTCGGCGCCGAGATCATGGCCATGCACGAGCGCAAGGCCGCCATGTACCCGGAGTGGGCCGCACTGATGGCCACCATTCCCGAGGTCCACTTCGCCTGACCGCACCCCTTCGAGGACTGCAGGCCGACAGCCTCTCCGGCGGGGCCGTGGGTGGATTCCGTTTGTGTGGTTGTCGGCACCTTCGACGGTAGTCGGCGGGGGTCTCACGTACCGTTGGGGGCGTAACTTACGGTTCCGTAGGTTTGACTGGAGGTGGTCGTGGAGGCGATCGGTAGCGATTCGGGTGTGCCTGTCGCGCTGGTGAAGCCGCGGTTTCGCGGGTGGATTCATACGTGGGCGTTCGGTGTGGCCGTGGTCGCGGTGGCGGCGCTCGCGGTGGCCGGGTTCGCGCGCTCGGCCACGGCCGGGTGGGCGACCGTGGTCTACGGGGTCGCGGTGTGCGGGCTGTTCGGCGTGAGCGCGGTGTACCACCGGGTGACCTGGGCGAGCGTGCGGACCCGGGTGCGGATGAAGCGGCTGGACCACTCGATGATCTTCGTGTTCATCGCGGGCAGTTACACCCCGTTCGCGGTGCTCGGCCTTCCCGACAGCACCGGGCGCACCTTGCTGATCGTGGTCTGGGTCGGGGCACTCGCGGGAGTCGCCCTCAAGGTGCTGTGGCCTACCGCGCCCAGGTGGGTCGGCGTGCCGTTGTATCTGCTGCTCGGATGGGCCGTGGTCCCGGTCGCACCGACCCTCCTGCACAACGTGGGGGTGCTGCCGCTGGTGCTGCTCGCCATCGGCGGGGTGATCTACAGCGTGGGGGCCGTGCTGTACGCGACGAAGTGGCCCAACCCGTGGCCGGACTTCGGGCACCACGAGTTCTTCCACGCCGCGACCGTCGTCGCGGCGCTGTGCCACTACATCGCGATCTGGCTCGTCGTGCTCGGCTGAGCGGCGTGCGTGCGCGGCGTCCTCGGCCGCGCCTTCTATGCTGGACAGTTGTGTCGATCATTCGCGCGGCTCGCCCCGCCCCGGCCCCGTCACGGGGTGCGGTAGACGGGTGTGCGCGGTGAACCGGCTGGTCCGCTGGCTACTGCGGTCGCACTGGGGGCTCGCCCTCGTGGTCATCACCGCGAACTTCGTCGGCGTCGGCGCCATCTTCCTCATCTCCTGGGCCGGTGGCGTGTTCAGCCGGGTGGGCGACGACTGGCACGACGCGGCCTGGCTCATCGCCATCTACCCGGCCTTCGGATTCGCCCTCGGCATCGGCCTCGCGATCTACGACCGCCGAAAACACCTGCGCTGGCTGGACGAGGGACGCAAACCGACACCGGACGAAGCTCGCCAGCTGATCCAGCTGCCCGCCGCGATCACCGTGCGCGCCGTGCTGATCTGGCTGCCCGGCATCATCCTCACCGTGTGGCTGGTCGACCGGTTCACCGACTACCACAACACCATCGTGATCGGGGCGGGGTTCATTCTCGGCGCCCTCGAATCGGCCGGTGTGATCTATCTGATCCTGGACCGGCTGATCCGCCCGACCGTACCCATCGTCGCCGCCGTCCTCGGGCCGACCGTGCATCCGAGTGCCACGGTGCTGGTGCGCGTGCTCGTCACCTGGGCGGTGTCGGGTGCGCTCCCGGGGCTCATCGTCATCGTGGTGCTCAGCGACCGCACCACGCCCGCGAGCGACCGGGTGCGCGCGGCCTGGATGTTCTCGATCGTCGCCCTCGGCGTCGGGATGCTGGCCACCGCGCTGCTCGCGCGCTCGGTCGCGACCCCGATGCGGGCCATGTACCGGGCGCTGGACCGGATCACCCGCGGGGAACTCGACGTGCGGGTGCCCGTCGGCAGCGCGAGTGAGATCGGGCGGCTCGAACACTCCGTCAACGAACTGGCTACCACCCTGCGCGAACAGGCGCACATGGAGGACATGTTCGGCAAACACGTCGGCTCGACGGTCGCCGAGCGCGCGCTGGCAGGCAGCGCCGACCTCACCGGTGACGTGCGCACGGTGTCGGCACTGTTCATCGACGTCACCGGTTCGGTGCGGCTGTCGGCCGAGATGGAGCCGGTGGAATTCGTACACAAGCTCAATCGGCTGCTGGCCACCGTCGTCGCGGCCACCGAGGACAACGGCGGGCTGGTCAACAAATTCCAGGGCGACGCCGCCCTGTGCATCTTCGGTGCGCCCTCGGCACTGCGCGACAACGCCACCCCGGCTCTGCGCGCCGCACGCCGCATCCGCGACGAAGTGGTGGCCACCGGGGAACTCGACATCGGTATCGGCGTGGCAAGGGGCAAGGTGTTCGCGGGCGACGTCGGCTCCGATACCCGCCTCGAGTTCACCGTCATCGGCGACGCCGTCAACGAAGCGGCTCGGCTCACCACCGTCGCCAAAGAAGTGACGCGGCGGGTGCTGGTCAGCGATGACGTCGTGCAGGCGTCCGCACCCGCTGAACGCGCTAAATGGAAGCGGCACAAGGACATTCGCCTGCGCGGCATCCCCGGGCGCACCCGGACCTGGACCGATATCCCACCGAACCGCTGATCGGCGGCACCTGCCGAGCGGCCGAATCGAATCCGCTTGCCCCACAAGGGCGTAGGTTGCGCCTAATTGCCGACAAGACCAGGCCGCCCCGACCGAGACCCTCTGTCAGGTGCGCAGAGCCAGAGTCAGGTCCGCGGGGTCGGTGACGGGGAGGTCGCAGATCGAACCTCGGCAGACGTAGGCGGCGGGGTGGCCGTCGACGAGGGGGCGGTCGGTGAGCAGTGGGGCGGCGTCCGGGGGCGCGGCGAGCACGATCGAGCCGCCCGGTGCGGCCGTGCGGGCGGCTGCGAGGAGTTCCATGGTGGCCGAGGTCTTTTCGGTTGCGGCGATGGCCACCTGGAACGGGCCGCGGACGGCGGCTTCGGCGACGGCGAGCCAATGGCCCGCGGTGCGCGGTGCGCGGTCGAGCAGGAGTGCGCCGCGGGCGAGGGTGTGATCGGCCAGCTCGCGGTAGCGGACGGCGCGGTCGGGGTCGGCGACGGCCGAGGCGGTGAGCAGGGCCTCGGCGAGGGCGGAGGTGCCCGAGGGGGTGGCGCCGTCGATGGGGTCTCGGGGGCGGGTCACCAGGGTTTCGGCGTCGTCGGCGGTGTCGAACCAGCTGCCGGGACGGTCGGGGTCGGCGAAATGCTCGATCGCCGCGTCGAGGATCACCTGGGCGGCGGCGAGCCAATCGGGTTCGCCGGTGGCCTGGTACAGGGCGAGCAGGCCGGTGGTGAGCCAGGCGTAGTCCTCGAGCACGGCGGGTGGGGCGCCCGCGACACCGTCGAGGGAGGCGCGGCGCAGGCGTCCGTCGACGAGGTGCACGTCGAGCAGGAAACGCGCGCACCGCACGGCAGCAGCCACCCAGGACGGTTCCTCCAGCGCCGCACCGGCTTCCGCGAGCGCGGTGATGGCCATCCCGTTCCAGGCGGTGACCACTTTGTCGTCGCGCGCCGGTTGCGGGCGCTCGGTGCGAATCCGGAACAGCTCGGCGCGCAACCGATCGAACCGGGCCGACTGTTCGGCGTCGACCGGGTCGCTGTGGCGGGTGAGCACGGAGGTGCCCTGTTCGAAGTTGCCCGCCGTGGTGACACCGAATGCGTCGGCGGCCCACATGCCGTCGAGCGGGCCGAGTTCGCCGACCAGCTCGGCGGGCGTCCACACATAGGTGGCGCCCTCCACACCCGGACCGCCCGGCTCGAGGTGGGTGTCGGCGTCGAGGGCGGAGGCGAAACCGCCTTCGGCGGTACCGAGATCCGCGAGCAGGAATTCGACCGTCTCGCGGGAAACCCTGTGCGGCAACGATTCCAATGGGGTCGCCGGTGCTCGTCTGGCCAGATGAGCGTAGGCGCGCAACAACAGGGCGTTGTCGTAGAGCATCTTCTCGAAGTGCGGCACAAGCCAATTCGCGTCGACCGCGTATCTGGCGAACCCGCCACGCAACTGGTCGTAGATGCCGCCGCGCGCCATCGCCTCGGCCGCGCGCTCTACCAGGTCGAACACGGCCTGGTCGCCGGTGCGTTCCCAATGCCGCAGCAGGCCCTCGAGCATCGCCGACGGCGGAAACTTCGGTGCCCCACCGAATCCGCCGTGTACCCGGTCCTCGTCGGCGGCGACGGCGAGGACCGCTTTGTCGAGAAGTTCTGCGGTGAGGGCGATCTCACCGTCGGGCAGGCCGGTCGCCTGCGCGCGCAGGGCCTCGGTGACCTGGTCGGCGGCCTTGTCCACCTCGTCGCGGCGGTTGCGCCACGTCTCGGTGATGGCCGTGAGCAGCTGGGTGAACGAGGGCATCCCGCCGCGCGGTTGCTTGGGGTAGTAGGTGCCGCAGTAGAACGGCGCACCGTCGGGGGTGAGGAAGCAGGTCATCGGCCACCCGCCCTGTCCGGTCATGGCGACGGTCGCGGTCATGTACACCGCGTCCAGGTCGGGGCGTTCCTCCCGGTCGACCTTCACGCACACGAAGTCGGCGTTCATCTGCTCGGCCGTCGCTACGTCCTCGAACGACTCGTGCGCCATCACATGGCACCAGTGACACGACGCGTACCCGACCGAGAGCAGGATCGGCACATCCCGCTCGGCCGCCTCGGCCAGTGCATCGGCATCCCACTCCCGCCAATGCACCGGGTTGTCGGCGTGCTGACGCAGATACGGCGAAGTCGCGCTACCCAACCGGTTCACGCTGCCAGCGTGCCACACGTGCCGAGACAGTGCCGACAACCATCAGCGGCGGGTTCCCACCGCGCGAACCGTCATCGTGGCCACGGCGACCAGCACGGCGGCCACCGCGACGAAAACGATCTGCGGCCGGTCCGTCGTGGCGTCTCCGGCCAGCAGATATCCCGCGATATTGATCAACCAGTGCCCGATCGAGGCGACGATCACACGCTGACCGAAACTCCCCGTGCCCAGATAGCCGAGCACCATCGCGAACGCCGTCGTCGCCACGAAGAAGCACATCGCGACCACCGGCCCGGCCGTGAAGGCCTGGACATGCCACAGCGCCCACACCGCCCCGGTCACCGCCACGGCCCCGAACCTGGCCATCCGCGCTTCGAGCATCGGCTGCATCAACCCCCGCCACCCGATCTCCTCCCCACCGGCCCCGACCAGTTGCACCACGAGAAACACGACGAAGGGCACACTCCCGATCGCGGCAGGCCCCACGGTGGCCGTCCCCGACGCAACCGCCACCCCCATGAGCAGCAACCAGTACCCGACACACACCGCGACGATTGCCGCGACATTCCTGGCCGCCCGCCGACCGGAAACCGCAGCGGGGAGCACCGCGGCGACGGTCTTGCGGAACACCAGCCATGTGGTGAGGGCACCGACCGCCGGGGCGAATTGAACCAGTGACAGCACGGCCGGATCTATCCCCGAAAAAGGCTGCACCGCAAGGAAAAACACCGAAGCGGCAAGGGTTGTCACAACATAGGCACCGATCGCACCCCAAATTTTCACCCCACCCGCCGTTCGCTCCACATCGGCGGGACTCGGGGAGATGTCGGCGATACGCACGTGACCACCTTGACGGTCCCCACCCGGCGACACATCACTCCGCAGTCCGATTCAGTTGTTGTACCGCAGCGGTATTGACAAGTTCCTACTGCGGCTCAGCACCTCAGAGCGGGACAACCTCGAGCATGCTCTCCAGCCCCTACGTCAAGCGTAGCCCTCCGTGCTACACCGGTTACGGCGTAGTGGCGGTCACCGCCGGCTCGGTAGCGGGTGGTGCTGAGCTTCGAGGCTGCCGAGCAATGCGGACAACTCGTCGACGACGGGCTCATCCTTCGGATAACGGGGGATCGACGACCGCAACACCGTCACCGCGAGATCCGGTCGTGCGGCAGCCAGATGTTGCTGAGCCAGGAACAGGGCCGCCATACCCGCTGTGGAGTAGTAGCCGGTGGCCTGCAGCGTGTCCTGCGCACGCACCGTATGTTCCAGCGCCGCAGCGGTTTTCCCACGCGCGAACAACACGTGCGCGATAGCGAGATCCAGACGTGCGGCATGGTCGGAGGCGGTCGCCTCGATCGCCCGCGCCTGCTCCAGCGCCGTCTCCGCCGCGTCCACCGCACCAGCGCGCACGTGGGCTATCACCTCCTTCATCCGAAGGGTTCGCAGCACGCGCGGTGTCTGGGGCGCCTGCGCACTCAGGTCAGCCGCCACATGGAAGTCGGTGGCCGCCGCGGCCGGACGGTTGAGCCGCAGGAGGAGGTCGCCCGCCTGGCTGTGCGCGTACAGGGCGGTGTGGTGTCGATCGGCAGCCAGCGCCTCGTCGACGAGGGTGTGATATTCGCTGACGGCGCGATCGAGGCGGCCGAGTTCGCGCAACGAATCAGCCAGGACGCTACGGCCGGTGACCATCGTGACGGCATCACCTAGCGCACCGTTTCGGCGGGCACGATCCGCCCACGCACAGGCGTATTCGCTGTGCCGAAGGGCTTGTTCCCAGTCGCTCAGCGCGGCGCACACTTCGGCAAGCTTCACCCAGTGGGCCCGTTTCGAGGTGTTGAGAATATCGATCGCGTCATATTCGTGTGCGGCAAAGGACAATTCGACGAGGGCCTCCTCGTTGCGCCCAGCACTATGCAACGTCTCACCGCGCAGCCACCGCAATGCCGCGATCACCAGGCGTCCCGTGTGCGGCGGCAACGCGCTCTGGCATCGGTCGAGACTGTCGAGCAAGGCGGGCCAGTCCTTGGTTTTCCCGAAGAGTGTGCCCAGCTGATTCAGCACCTGCCTGGCCCGGAAATCAGCACCGCCTGCGGCCAGCGCGCAGACCGCGGCGGTGTAGTCGACGGCGATCAGCTTCACGTCATCACCGCGCCCTTGCCGCATCCACCCGTATTGATAGCGAGCCTCCCCGAGCAGTCGTGGGTCGCCGATCATCTCCGCGCGGCGAACGACTTCCTCGATCAGCGGATAACCGTTGCCATCGCGCTCGAGGGCATACTGGAGAGCGGCCAACGTCACCTCCGCGTGGCCGACCGATTCCGGGTCCGCTTCGGCGCGAAGCCTTTCCAACGGTGCCGACAGCTCCTCCAATGCCTCGGCCCAACGCTTCTCGAACCGCAACCAACCCGCCGCCGCAACCAGGCACAGGTCCCCGCGCACGGGTTCGCCCGCTGCCGCGAAAGCCGCTGCTGCTTCGCGCAGCCGGGGGAGCGTGGTGTCATCATCGGCGCGGCGAGCCTTCAGTTCGAGTACTCCCGCGGCAACAGCCGGGTCTGTCGGCTCCCCGACCAATCCGAGATACTGACCCGCCGCGATGCCGAGTCCTCGGTCGAGCAGCCAGCGCGCGGCGTGTACCGCGACGTCGGGTGTGCACCCGATCGGTGAGACACGGTGCAGGACCGGTCGTGCGCCGGGCCGCAACGGCAGGAACTCGAGCAACGGATCGGCGGACAATCTGCGTGTGACCTGCTCGGTCTGCCAGGTCGTGCCGTTGCGCGCGTCGAACGTCGCGGCCAGCGCCAGGGCCTCTGCCCGCAACTCGTTGTGCCGTTCGGACAGCGTCTTCGTCGGATGCTTGCCCGAGCAACCACGGCACGGCACCGCCTCGGGACCGCGGCCGAGCCGGACCAGACGTCCGAGGGCGACAGCGCAGCTCGTAGCGAATTCCATGCGGCCGTACGGGCGGCTCAACGTCGTGAAGTGGCACATGCGTCGCCGGTATCGCTCGAATGCTTCGGCTTCGTTCCCCGTCAGCGCCAGGAATTCGATGACCTTGCTCGGATACTCGTAACGCCACGGGCCACCGTCGTCGAACCCGCGATCCATCCGCTGGAATACCTCTGCCACCCGCTCCGGGGGAAGTCTGGTCGCCCAGAACGGCAGCATGTGTGCTTCGATCGGCGCGGTCGACTCGGCGAAGGTCAACCGGCCGTCGAGCACCGGCTCGGCGAGTGCGAGGGCGCGATCGACGGAGGCACGATCCCCGCGATGAACCAGGCGCTCGATCTCGTTCTCGAAGTCCCACATATAGTTCGGTCGCGGCCCACCGGCCAGGTGCCATTGCCGATAGGCGACCTCCTCCGCAGCCCAATCGCCGCGCACATACGCCAACCAGCGCTCGGCCGTGTGCAATCCGGCGAGGCTGTGCCGGTGCGCGGCGAACCGGCGGCGAATATCGGCGTGCAGGCCGGTGATCTGTTCGACGCTGATCTCGGGATACTCCGCCATGGTCGTCACCGTGCGCACATACCACGAGCGCAGTGAGTACTCCTCGTGCGGACCGAAATCCTCCGGGCGGCTGTCGAACTCGGCCAGACACCGCGCGAACAGCGGAAAGCCCTTCTCCCACTGGCCCGAGACGCAGTGCCGATCCGCCAGATCACGTCGTGCGCGGAAGGCCAGCCGGTGGTAACCACCCGCTTCGGCGTGCGCGATGATCTCCGCCAATTCATCCAAGGCTGCTTCGTGCCAACCGGAATCCAGTGTGCGATAGCGGGTTTGGAGCTCGGCTTCGCTGTAGCTCATCGGATCGCGTCCTGACCGCGCATCGCCCACTGCAGCAGGCCGCTGAACGAGCGGTTCATCAGCGCGCTCTCGGTGGCACCGAGCGGATGTCTACCCTGCAGCAAGGCCTGTGCGAACAACGACTCGATCGCCAGGCCGATCAGGTGCGGGTCCGTCAGGTCGAGCATGGTGACCACGATCGGATTGCGCAGGTTCAGAACCAGTTGGTGTGTGCCCTCGGGCTGGTCGGCCGGTTCGACGGCCGCCAGCACGTCGGCCCACAGGCCATCGGTGCGCGCCTTGGTCTCGCTGCGCTCTCGCGACCGGTAGACATCCCGGTCGGCGAGGAACAGCGCGGGTAGCTGCGCCGGATCGAAGGATTTGGCGACCGGAACGCAGTCCAGCGATGCCAGGGTTTGCCGCGCGTGGCCGAGGATGTACGCCACGCGCGGATCGTCCTCGGGTGCCGCGTCGAATCGGGTGGCGAGTTCGGTGGGATCGAGTCCGCGGACGACGAGGGCGGGGTCGAGGGTGGTCAGGCGGTTCATGATCGCCACGTCGTAGGTGTAGCCGCCGTTGATCAGGCCGATGCCCTGGGCGGCGGCGACAGCGGCCAACTCGCGGAACTCGTCGGCGGTGGTGGTGTAGCGGACGATGGGGCTGCGGCGACAGAACTCCGCGAGTGTCATCGGCCCCCAGCCGGTTTCCATCGGCCACCAGTCGAAGACCAGCCGCAGCATCGCGTCATCATGGAGGGCAAGCGCTTTCACACCGAGATGGTGGACAGCGAGGAACGCGTGCAGCGTCGACGGATCGGTCACCGACATCGTGACGAGCCAATCGCGGATACGGCTGCCGAGCGCGCGGCGGGTGGCGACGAGCAGATCGTCGGAGTACAGGGATTCACGGCTCGCGGTCGGGCGGAGTTCGGTGGTGTCGACCACGCAGCGTGCGAAGAAGGCCCACTCCGGCAGCAGGTCGGTCACCTCGTCGCCCAGCAGCATCCGGCGCAGGTATACCCGATGTCCGCCGCGCACAGCGGGGTTGGCGGGCACCGGCAGGATGAACGCGACGCCGGTCAGCCCGGCCTCGGCCACCGAGAGGTCGAGGCAGTCCAGCGGCCGGAAGCCGAAGGTCTGTTCGGCGTAGGCGTACAGCGCCGCCGTTCGCTCAGCGGCCGTCCGGTACGGCACCTGCCACGGGAGCGTCCCCACCGTCACCGGCGTATCGGCGACCGACACCGGAACAGGCAGCAGCCCACCGAATTTCCGCGCGAGCTCCAGCACCGTCGCGTACTCGAACCACCGGCTGTGGTCGGGCCGCGGTGAAAGCACCACGGTGGTACCGGGTTCCGGGCGTTCGACCGCCGCGCGGGTGACTGAGTACTGGCCCGAGGACCGGCCGAGCCATTCGAGCGTCGGTCCACCGCGTGCCGACCTGGTCAGCACCCGCACGTGATCGGAGACCAGGAAGCACGACAGCAGTCCGATACCGAACTGGCCGAGGAACTCCTGACGAGTGAACCCGAGCTCGTCGCGCTTGGAGCTGTTGCCGATGGTGGCGAGGAAGGTGTGCACCTCGTCTTCGGTCAGGCCGATGCCGTTGTCGTGGATCCGCAAGGTGCCGTCGCCGGTGTGCTCGATCGTCTCGATATCGATCCCGCCCGACCACTGCGGGTGGAGCCCCTGCCGAGCCGCGATCGCATCGACACCGTTCTGCAGCACCTCCCGTAGGAACACCTGAGGACTCGAATAAAGGTGATGGCTGAGCAGATCGACGATGCCACGCAGATCTACCTGGAATGTCCGTTCCATTGTGAATGCCCCCCGGCAGGTCGATGATTCTGACGCGATCATTCTGCCGCTCGGCTGCCGCGCGGCCTACTCGGCTGCCGCCGAAGCTCGGCGCGACCGACGGACAGCGGTTGCGCCGATCCCTGGACCCACCACCGAAACGGCTGTTGGGCGGGGCATAGGTGGGGCATCATTGGGGGCGAAGTCCCTGATAGCGACCGGACAGGAACCCCCATGGCATCGCAGCTGACGCTCTCGGCGCAGCGGGCTGCGCTGGAGCGGGAGTGGGCGCAGTGGGTGCCTGCGGGGGAATCGGCGCTCGGGCGGAGTTCCGGGGTGCGGGCCGAGGTGGCGCAGTCGTGGTTGCGGTCGTTGCGGACGGTTGATCCGGGGCGGGATTGCGCGCCCGAGAGCGAGACCGATATCGGGCCGAAGTGGGCCGAGTCGCCGCTGCGTGGGCCGGTGAGCGAGTTGAAGGACCAGTTGCACAGTGTGGCCGACGACGCGGGGTACGTGGCGGCGGTGACCGATGCTTCGGGGACGATTCTGTGGACCTACGGCGGGCCGGTCATGCGGCGGCGGGCCGAGCAGGTGAACTTCGCGCCGGGTGGGCGGTGGGACGAGGCGCACATGGGGACGAACGCGCTGTCGCTGGCGTTGCGCACCGATCGACCACACACCGTGTTCTCGGCCGAACATCTCGTCGCCGCCCTGCACGGCTGGGTCTGCTATTGCGCGCCGATCCGCGCGGCCGACGGCACCCTGCTCGGTGTGCTCGACCTGTCGACCACCTGGAAGCGTTCGCACCCGCTGGCCATGGCCACGGTGCGCACCATGACCAGTGCCATCGAAGCCAAACTGCACACGTCGACACCCGCACCGGCGGGCATGCGACTGACCTGCCTCGGCACCGGCCGGTTGATGCGCGACGGCACCCCGATCCGGTTGCGCCCACGTCAGCTCGAGATCCTCACCCTGCTCGCCCTCAGCGACGACGGCTACAGCCACGAACGCCTGCACTACGCCGTATACGGTGACCGCGCGGTCGGCGCGAGCACCCTGAAATCGGAGATGTCGTACCTGCGCCGCGCCACCGGCGGCGACATCACCAACCGCGTCTACCGCTTCACCACTCCCCTGTCCTGTGACGCGCTCGACGTACTGCGCGCCCTGGAATCCGGCGACCTCGACACCGCCGTCCGGCTGTATCACGGTCCCCTGCTTCCGGATTCGGAGACTCCCGGCCTCACCGAATGGCGCGACTATCTCGCCGTCGCCATGCGCAACGCGGTCCTGGCCAGCCCCGATCCCCACCACGCCCTCACCTACGGCGAAGCCACCCCCGACGACATCGCCGTCCACGAACACGCCCTCATGCTGCTCCCCGCCCGCGACCCCCGCCGAGCCGTAGCCACCGCCCGCCTGCACAGCGCGCAGAGGGCATAGGCGCCGCCGCAGCGCAAGAGCCGTTTCCCGGGCCGTGATCACCGATATCGGGCGCCACGAGATCCGCTCTCAACGTTTCATCAACCCTCGGGGTGGATAGTGATGGGCGTCACGCATCACCGGAACCAGCGAGGAGTTTCCGCACATGATCTACGCCAAGCCGGGCGCCGAGGGCAGCATCGTCAGCTACGCCCCCAGGTATGACAACTTCATCGACGGCAAGTGGGTTCCGCCGGTCGAAGGCCGGTACTTCGAGAACACCTCGCCGGTGGACGGTCAGCCGTTCTGCGAGATCGCCCGTTCCACCGCAGCCGACATCGAGTTGGCTCTCGATGCCGCGCACCGCGCCGCCGACGCCTGGGGCGCCGCCTCCGCCGCCGAGCGCGCCAATATCCTCAACAAGATCGCCGACCGTATCGAGTCGAATCTCGAGGCCCTCGCTGTCGCCGAGACCTGGGACAACGGCAAGCCGGTTCGCGAAACCCTCGCCGCCGACCTGCCCTTGGCGGTGGACCACTTCCGCTACTTCGCCGGTGCGCTGCGCGCGCAGGAGGGCGGGATCAGCGAGGTCGACGGCGACACCATCGCCTACCACTTCCACGAGCCGCTCGGCGTTGTCGCCCAGATCATTCCGTGGAACTTCCCGATCCTGATGGCCACCTGGAAGCTGGCGCCAGCGCTGGCCGCCGGTAACGCGGTGGTGCTGAAGCCCGCCGAGCAGACACCGGCCTCGATCATGAAGGTCGTGGAGCTGATCGCGGATCTGCTCCCGCCGGGAGTTCTCAACGTGGTCAACGGGTTCGGGGTGGAGGCGGGCAAGCCGCTCGCGTCCAGCCCGCGCGTGGCCAAGGTCGCCTTCACCGGTGAGACCACCACCGGCCGGCTCATCATGCAGTACGCCAGCGAGAACATCATCCCGGTCACCCTGGAGCTGGGCGGCAAGAGCCCCAACATCTTCCTGCCCGATGTGATGGCCGCCGACGACGACTACCTCGACAAGGCCGTCGAGGGTTTCGTGATGTTCGCGCTGAACCAGGGCGAGGTGTGCACCTGTCCGTCGCGGGCGCTGATCGCGTCGTCGATCTACGACGAGTTCATGGACCGCTGCGTGCAGCGCACCAAGGCGATCGTCAGCGGCAACCCGCTCGACGAGGCGACCATGATCGGCGCACAGGCCAGCAACGACCAGTTCGAGAAGATCCTGTCCTACATCGACATCGGCAAGAAGGAAGGCGCCGAGGTACTCACGGGCGGCGCGGTCCGCGCTGTCGACGGCCTGGACGGCGGCTTCTACATCGAGCCGACGATCTTCAAGGGCAGCAACGACATGCGCGTGTTCCAGGAGGAGATCTTCGGCCCGGTCGTCGCGGTGACCACCTTCGACTCCACCGACGAGGCACTGAAGATCGCCAACGACACCCTCTACGGTCTCGGCGCGGGCGTGTGGACGCGGGACATGAACACCGCCTACCGCCTCGGCCGCGGCATCAAGGCGGGCCGGGTGTGGACGAACTGCTACCACGCCTACCCGGCGCACGCGGCGTTCGGCGGCTACAAGAAGTCCGGCATCGGCCGCGAGAACCACAAGATGATGCTCGAGCACTACCAGCAGACCAAGAACCTGCTGGTCAGCTACTCGCCGCAGAAGCTCGGCTTCTTCTGATGGTGCGCCGCTGATGGTCCGACGAGTAGACCTCACCGACAAGGCGGCGACGCTGCTCCGGGACCTGACCGGGCTGCACGGCCCGGTCATGTTCCACCAGTCCGGCGGCTGCTGCGACGGCAGCTCCCCCATGTGCTATCCACGCGGTGAATTCCGCGTGGGTCGCTCGGACGTGCTGCTGGGATATCTGCCCGGCGACATCCCGTTCTGGATGAGTGCGGACCAGTTCGAATACTGGAAGCACACCCATCTCACCGTCGACGTGGTGCCGGGCCGGGGCAGTGGTTTCTCGCTGGAAGCCCCCGAGGGCGTGCGGTTCCTGATCCGTTCACGCCTGCTCACCGACGAGGAGGTGGCCGAGCTGGATTCCCAGCCGCCGCCACCCACCGGTGACACCGTTTCACCGTGATGTGAAACACCAACTATCACACTGTTTCCGCAGGTCGGCGGCGCGCGATACGCGCCGCTGACCTGTGGGATCCACGGCCGTAACAGTCGTCAACCATTCTTCAACCCTCGACGATCACCGTTGCCGTCGCTACGCGCTTGCTTGTTGATGAGGAGCTTTACCTGTGAGTACCGACGCCGTTCCCGCGCCCACCGCCGACCCACCCGCCGACGGTTACCTCGCCAAACGCACCGCCCAACCACCCGCCGACGACTATCTCGCCAAACGCACCCTGCGCTCCGGCACCGCCGGCTGGGTGCTGCTGGCCGGTCTCGGCGTGAGTTACGTGATCTCCGGCGACTATTCCGGCTGGAATTTCGGCCTGGCCGAAGGCGGATTCGGTGGCCTGTTGATCGCCTCGGTGATCATCGCCGGCATGTATCTGGCCATGGTCCTCGGCATGGCCGAACTGTCCTCGGCGCTGCCTGCCGCGGGCGGTGGCTACACCTTCGCCCGGCGCGCTCTCGGGCCCTGGGGCGGATTTGCCACGGGCACAGCGGTTCTCATCGAGTACGCGATCGCGCCCGCCGCCATCGCCACCTTCATCGGCGCTTATGTGGAATCGCTCAACCTGTTCGGGATCACCGACGGCTGGTGGGTGTATCTGGCGGTGTACGCGTTGTTCATCGGCATCCATCTCGGTGGCGCGGGTGAGGCGCTCAAGGCGATGTTCGTGATCACCGCGATCGCGCTGGTCGGCCTGGTCGTGTTCGCGATCGCGGCGGTCGGCCGGTTCGATGCCGCGAACCTGACGAACATCGCGCCAGATGCGGCGGCCACCGGCTCCTCGGCGTTCCTCCCGTTCGGCTACCTGGGCATCTGGGCGGCGATCCCGTTCGCCATCTGGTTCTTCCTCGCCGTCGAAGGCGTGCCGCTGGCCGCCGAGGAGGCGCGTGAACCGGAGAAGAACGTGCCGAAGGGCATCATCGTGGCGATGCTGATGCTGATGGTCACCGGCGCGGTGGTGTTGTTCCTGGTGACCGGTGCGCTCGGCGCCCAGGACGCCTCCGCCTCGGGCAACCCGCTGGTCGAGGCGCTCGGCGACAGCCCGGCGGCCAAGGTCGTCAACTACATCGGCCTGGCCGGACTCGTTGCCAGCTTCTTCTCCATCGTCTACGCGTACTCGCGCCAGACCTTCGCGCTCTCCCGCGCCGGGTACCTGCCGACCAGCCTGTCGGTGACCAACTCCCGTAAGGCGCCGGTGCTCGCGCTGGTCGTGCCCGGCATCATCGGCTTCGCCCTCTCGCTCACCGGTGAGGGAGCGATGCTGCTCAACATGGCCGTGTTCGGCGCGGCCGTGAGCTACGTGCTGATGATGGTGAGCCACATCGTGCTTCGCGTTCGTGAGCCGAACATGCCCCGCCCTTACCGGACCCCCGGCGGCATCGCCACCACGTCGTTCGCGCTGGTGATCGCGGCCGCCTCGGTGGCGGCGACCTTCCTGGTCGACCCGAAGGCGGCGCTGTTCACCCTCGGCGTGTTCTGCGCCTTCATGGCGTACTTCGGCCTCTACAGTCGCCACCACTTGGTCGCCAAGTCGCCCGACGAGGAATTCGCCGCGCTGGCCAAAGCCGAAGAGGAACTCGAGTGATCCGCTGACCGTTGTCCCTCGCTCGGCCGTGTCTGCCGAGCGTCAACCACGCACTCGCGAGAGGAGGACGGCGCCGACCGGCGCCGCACTTCGGATGACGAAGTACCGCAGCACCATCGACGTCACCACCTACACCTTCGACGGGCTGGTCGACCTGCTGGCCAAGGCCACCCCGCTGCGCAGCGGTGACCAGCTCGCCGGCTGTGCGGCCGACACGGACGCCGAGCGCGCGGCCGCGCAGTGGGCGCTGGCGGAGGTGCCGCTGCGGACCTTCCTCACCGAGGTGGTCGTGCCCTACGAGTCCGACGAGGTCACCCGGCTGATCATCGACAGCCACGATCGCGCGGCCTTCGCGCCGATCGCGCACCTCACCGTCGGCGGCCTGCGCGACTGGCTGCTCGCGGTCGCCGCGACCGACGACGCGGCCGCGACCCTGACCGCCGTCTCGCCCGGGCTCACCCCCGAGATGGTCGCCGCGGTCAGCAAGATCATGCGCAACCAGGACCTGATCGCGGTGGCCAGGGCCGCCACGGTGACATCGGCGTTCCGCACGACCATCGGCCTACCCGGCCGGTTGAGCACCCGCCTGCAACCCAACCACCCCACCGACGACCCGCGCGGGATCGCCGCCGCTACCCTCGACGGCCTGCTGCTCGGCTGCGGTGACGCGGTGATCGGCATCAACCCGGCCACCGATTCACCGCAGGCCACCGCCGACCTGCTGCACCTGCTCGACGAGGTGCGCCTGCGATTCGACATCCCTACCCAGTCGTGTGTGCTGTCCCACGTCACCACCACCATCGGCCTGATCGAGGCGGGTGCGCCGGTGGACCTGGTCTTCCAGTCCATCGCGGGCACCGAGGGCGCCAATTCCGGTTTCGGCGTGAACATCTCGCTGTTGCGCGAGGGGAACGAGGCGGGTCGATCGCTGCGGCGCGGCACGGTCGGCGACAACGTGATGTACCTGGAGACCGGGCAGGGTTCGGCGCTGAGCGCGAATGCCCATCTGGGCGTGGGGAATCGACCGGTCGACCAGCAGACGCTGGAAGCCCGCGCCTACGCCGTGGCCCGCGACCTCGAGCCGCTGCTGGTCAACACGGTGGTCGGCTTCATCGGGCCCGAGTACCTCTACGACGGCAAGCAGATCATCCGCGCCGGGCTCGAGGACCACTTCTGCGGGAAGCTGCTCGGCCTGCCGATGGGCGTCGATGTCTGCTACACCAACCACGCCGAGGCCGACGCGGACGACATGGACACCCTGCTCACCCTGCTCGGCGCGGCGGGCTGCGCGTTCGTCATCGCGGTGCCCGGTGCCGACGACGTGATGCTCGGCTACCAGAGTCTGAGCTTCCACGACGCCCTCTATGCCCGCAAGGTCCTGGACCTGCGCCCCGCACCGGAATTCGAGGCGTGGTTGTCAGGACTCGGCATGCTCGACGCGAAAGGCAGACTGCGACAAGTGGAACCGCTGTCCTCTCCCCTGCGCGCACTGGCGGGCACTCGATGAGCGGCTCGAACTCGCCACGCGAAGCCGAGATCGTGCGCGATACGGTGGCCGCACCGGAGACAAGTAATGGTTCGGAAACTGATGTTTCCCAAGACTTCTGGGCTCAGTTGCGCAGCACCACCCAGTCCAGGATCGGACTCGGCCGCACCGGCAACGCCCTGCCGACCAGCGAGGTTCTCGCCCTGCGCGCCGCCCACGCCGCCGCCCGGGACGCCGTGCACGAACCGCTGGCTGTCGACGAATTCGTCAACCGCATAGCGGAAGTCGGGCTCGGCAAGCCGGTGACGGTGACGAGTAAGGCCGCCTCCCGCTCGG
This sequence comes from Nocardia rosealba, assembly GCF_020216065.1. Taxonomy (GTDB): domain Bacteria; phylum Actinomycetota; class Actinomycetes; order Mycobacteriales; family Mycobacteriaceae; genus Nocardia; species Nocardia rosealba. The sequence continues at coordinate 715,448 of NZ_JAIWNA010000001.1, read as the reverse complement.
AGTACCTGCGCCGACCCGATCTCGGCAGGCTCCCCGCCGACCTGTCGCCGATCACCCACGGCGACTTCGATATCGGCATCGTCCTCGCTGACGGCCTGTCTCCCCGCGCACTCACCGACCACGGCGCGGGCCTGCTGTCCGCGCTGGCAGGCGAACTCGGCGGCTACACCATCGCCCCACCTGTGATCGCCACCCAGGCGCGGGTGGCGCTGGGCGACCACATCGCCGAGGCCATGGGCGTGCGAACCCTGCTCGTCGTGATCGGGGAACGGCCCGGTCTGTCCGTGGCCGACAGTCTCGGCATCTATCTCACCCACGCGCCGCGCCCCGGCCGTGCCGACGCCGAACGCAACTGTGTGTCCAATATCCACCCGCCGGACGGTCTGGCCTATACCGACGCGGCACGGGTGGTGGCCGGGCTCGTCGCGGGCGCCCGCGCACTCGGCCGCTCCGGAGTCGACCTCAAGGACACCTCACGTGCCCTCATCGGATCCGGCGAGACCAGTCTCACGGTCGCTGACCCAGACACCTGACCGTTCGACATGATTCGAAGCCGTTCGCTCAATAGAGTGAACCCATGATCCGCACCGCCGCCCTCGCCCATGTTCGCGACCGCAGGCTGATTCAGACGCGCCCGGAAGGCAAGGATGTCTTCTACATGGCGGGCGGCAAGATCGATCCCGGCGAGACCCCTTTACAAGCTCTGCATCGCGAGATCGAGGAGGAGCTCGGCGTTGGTCTGGACGGTGTGTCCGAGCTGGGGATCTTCGAGGCCGAGGCGTTCGGTCACGGCCGCAACACCCCGCTGCACATGACGTGTTTCCTCGCCGACCTCACCGGCGAACCGCAGGCCACCGGGGAAATCGCCGAATTCCGGTACTTCACGGTCAGTGAATACGCGGGCATGACCCAGGTGGCGCCCGGTTCGATGATGGTGTTCCGCCGCCTGCACGAACTCGACCTCATCGACTGGTGATCGCGGCGGCAACGATTGCGTCTCAGGCGAAACGAACCCACCACCTGCGGCGATCCCTTAGCTGTGACGATGACCCAGCCGACGGCTTCCGACATGACACCGTCCGAGCGCCGGGCTGCTCTGCGGCAGCTGATCATCGCGTTCGGCTTGATCAACAAGACCATCGAACTCAGTGCCAGGGGCGCGCCACGGCAGGTCGCCGAACACGCCGAGGCCGCTCGCGATCTGATCGGTGAACTGGTGGCCGATCTGGCCCGTTAGGTCGCCGCCGGTTTCGGTGGTTCGGTGCCGTCGCCGGTGTCCGGAATCGCGCCCGGGTCGGTGCCGTCGTCGGCCTTCTGATCCGGTTCGGGGTGTTCGGGTTCGAACGTCTCCGGCAGGCCCTTGAGGTGCTTGTTCATCGAACGAACCAGCAGGACGGTGCCGGCCAGCAGGATCAACACGATCAGCAGGCCGAGCGGGGAGGCCTTGCCGAACTCCGGGCCGGTCGGGGTGCCGGGGTCTTGTGCGAGGAGAGCCAGAATCACCGGTCGGCGTCCTCGATACCGGCGAACAGGTCGGTCTCCGGGATGGCGGTGGATACTCTGGTCTTGGCCAATTCGAACTCCTCGGTCGGCCACAGCCGCTGCTGCATCTCCAACGGGATCGCGAAGAACGCGCCGTTGGGATCGATCTGGGTCGCGTGCGCGCGCAGGGCGTCGTCACGCTGGGGGAAGTATTTCGAGCACTCGATCTGCGTGGTGACCCGGGCCATGATGTCGCCGCGCGCCGCCGCGTACTGACGCATCCGGTCCAGCCACTCCTGCAGCGGGAACGGCTTGCCCTCACGCTCGAACTCGGCGGCGAAGGTCTCGAGCCGCTTCTGGCTGAAGCCGTGGTCGTAGTACAGCTTCAGCGGGGTCCACGGCTCGCCCGCATCGGGGAACGCCTCCGGGTCGCCCGCCGCGTCGAACGCGGCGACCGAGACCTCGTGGCAGCGGATGTGGTCGGGGTGCGGGTAGCCGCCGGTCTCGTCGTAGGTGGTGATCACGTGCGGTTTGAACTCGCGCACCACCTTGACCAGCGCCTCGGTGGCCTCCTCGAGCGGGACCAGCGCGAAGCAACCCTCGGGCAGCGGCGGCAGCGGGTCGCCCTCGGGCAGACCGGAGTCGACGAAACCGAGCCACTGCTGGCGCACGCCGAGCGCATGGGCGGCCGCGGCCATCTCCTCGCGCCGGACCTCCTCGATCCGGTCGAGGACACCCGGGGTGTCCATGGCCGGGTTGAGGATGCTGCCGCGTTCGCCACCGGTCAGGGTGACGACCAGGACGTCGACGCCCTCGGCCGCGTACCTGGCCGTGGTCGCGGCGCCCTTGCTCGATTCGTCGTCGGGGTGGGCGTGCACCGCCATGAGGCGAAGGCCACTCACGTCTCGTTCACCATCGCTCTCGCTCGCGGGTGTCAGAACTACAGTCCCTATAGTTCCATCCGACCCCGCTTTTGTTCCGACCACCCCCGGGAGCGAGAACCGATGACCGAGCCCGCACCGCACTCCGCCGCGAGCCCGGCCGACTCAGCAGCGCGACACGCCGAACGGTATGGCACAAAACCGCCGGTGCGTCGCCCCTGGGTGCTCGCTTTGCTCGGTGTCGGCGTGGTGCTCGCCGGGTTCGTCGTCGCCTATCTCGGTTTCCAGAAATACGGCCCGAAGGCGATCGAGACCGAGCAGCTCGGTTACGTGGTCGTCGACGACTCGACGCTGGAGATGCGGGTGAAGGTGACCCGCGACGAGCCGCGCAACGCCGTGGTGTGCTTCGTGCGGGCGATGGACCGTGACGGCGCCGAAGTGGGCAGGCGCGAGATTCTCGTGCCCGGCTCGGAGGCGACCAGCGTGCAGGTGAGCACCACGGTCAAGGCATCCAGCCGCCCCTCGGCGGGCGACATCTACGGCTGCACCGAGGACGTGCCCAGCTACCTGCGGCTGCGCTGACGCCCCACGATCGGCCCTGACCTGCATCTTTGTGAGACATGCTAAAATAGCTTGATACACGGTTCCGGGGCTCGGAGCCGTGTTTGCTGCATTGGCGGCCAGCGATGCTGTTTCCGGGTTACGGGTTCACCCCCAGGATCGCTCCAGCCGTCGGGCTGGTGCATGCCCTCCTACCGGGGGCGTGGCACCGGTTTCAGGGAATCCCGGTGCGCCGGGAACAACTACTAGGGAGTGATCGAGATGACCGAGAATGTGACCTGGCTTACCCAGGAGTCGCACGACAGGCTCAAGAGTGAGTTGGACTCGCTCATTGCCAATCGTCCGGTCATTGCCGCCGAGATCAACGAGCGTCGCGAAGAAGGCGACCTCAAGGAGAACGGTGGCTACCACGCCGCGCGTGAGGAGCAGGGCCAGCAGGAGGCGCGTATCCGCCAGCTGCAGGAACTGCTCAACAACGCCAAGGTCGGCGTGGCACCCACCAAGTCCGGTGTGGCACTGCCCGGTTCGGTTGTCACCGTCTACTACGACGGCGACGAGAGCGATACCGAGACCTTCCTGATCGCCACCCGCGAAGAGGGCCTCGGCGCCACCGATCTCGAGACCTACTCGCCGAACTCCCCGCTCGGCGGCGCGCTGATCGACGCCAAGGTGGGCGAGACCCGCGAATACACGCTGCCCAACGGCAACACCATGAAGGTGACCCTGGTCAGCGCGGAGCCCTACCACGGCTGAACACGGCCGCCTCGAGCCCCGTGAAATAGAACCCGAACGCAAGCGGCCGCACCCGGATACCGGATGCGGCCGCTTCGTCATTTCCTGTTCCCCGCTCAGCTCAACGCTTGTTCGATGTCGGCGAGCAGGTCGCTGATGTCCTCGATACCCACCGAGAGCCGCACCAGATCCGCGGGCACCTCCAGAGCCGAGCCCTCGGTGCTGGCGTGAGTCATGGCGCCCGGGTGCTCGATGAGCGACTCGATGCCGCCCAGCGATTCGGCGAGGGTGAAGATCGTGGTGCGCGAGCAGAACTTCAGCGCCGCCTCCCGGCCGCCGGCGAGGCGAACCGAGATCATGCCGCCGCTGCGGCGCATCTGCTTCTGGGCGACCTCGTAGCCGGGATGCGTCGGCATGCCCGGGTAGATCACCTTCGAGATGGCCGGGTGGTTCGACAGGAACTCCGCGATCACCTCGGCGTTGTCGCAGTGCTTCTCCATCCGCACGGCGAGGGTCTTGATGCCGCGCAGGGTGAGGAAGGCGTCGAACGGGCCGGGCACCGCGCCCGCGCCGTTCTGCAGGAACGCGAAGGCCTTGTCGAGTTCCTGGTCGTTGGTGATGAGCGCACCGCCGACGACATCGGAGTGACCGCCGAGGTACTTGGTGGTCGAGTGCACGACGATGTCGGCGCCGAGCAGCAGCGGCTGCTGCAGGTACGGGGTGGCGAAAGTGTTGTCGACGACGAGCTTGGCGCCCGCCGCGTGCGCGATGTCGGCCAGCGCGGGGATGTCACCGATGCTCAGCAGCGGGTTGGTCGGCGTCTCGACCCACACCAGTTTGGTGTTGGGGCGGATCGCCGCGCGGACCTCGTCGAGGTTCGCGATGTGGGCGGGCGAGTGCTCGATGCCCCACTGGCTGAACACCTTGTCGATGAGCCGGAAGGTGCCGCCGTAGGCGTCGTCGGGGATGACGATGTGGTCGCCGGGACGGAGCACCGCGCGCAGCGCACAGTCGGTCGCGGCCATGCCCGAGGCGAAGGCGCGACCGTAGCTGCCCGATTCGAGGGCGGCGAGGTTGGCTTCCAGTGCCGTGCGGGTCGGGTTGCCGGTGCGCGCGTACTCGTAGCCTCCACGCATGCCGCCGACGCCGTCCTGGGCAAAGGTGGAGCTCGCGTAGATGGGGACGTTCACCGCACCGGTCTGAGGATCGGGTTCATATCCGGCGTGCACGGCCCTGGTCGAGAATCCCAGCTCACTCATGGACTCAGACTAGATGCCCGGATCCGGCCGTTCGCGCACGGGTATCACGCCTGCACGAAGTGCCCGATTCGGTGACGGTGCCGCGGTTAAGCTGACGCCATGGTGACCGTGGAAGAGTTGTTCGCGATCGATGCGTTGCTGTCCCCGGAGGAGCGCGAGATCCGGGATACCGTCGCCCGATTCGGCGAGAAACGCCTTCGCCCGCACATCGCGGAGTGGTTCGAGGCGGGCACCTTCCCCGCCCGCGAGATCGCACCCGAACTCGGCAAGCTCGGGCTGCTCGGCATGCACCTCGAGGGGTACGGCTGCGCCGGCGCGTCGGCCACCGCCTACGGCCTGGCCTGCCAGGAACTCGAGGCTGTGGACTCCGGTGTGCGCAGCATGGTGTCGGTGCAGGGCTCACTCGCCATGACAGCCATCCACTTCTTCGGGTCCGAGGAGCAGAAGCAGCAGTACCTGCCCGCCATGGCCGCCGGTGAGCTGATCGGCTGCTTCGGGCTCACCGAACCCGATTACGGCTCCAACCCCGGCGGCATGCGCACCCGCGCGCGGCGCGACGGTGACGACTGGGTGCTCAACGGGTCGAAGATGTGGATCACCAACGGCTCGGTCGCCGATATCGCCGTGGTGTGGGCCTATGCCGAGGAGCCCGGCGACGACAAACCTCGGGTGCGTGGGTTCCTCGTAGCGGCGGGCACCCCTGGATTCACCGCCCGGGAGATCCACCGGAAATTGTCGCTGCGCGCATCGCTCACCGCCGCACTGGATTTCGATGACGTGCGCCTGCCCGCCGACGCGGCGCTTCCCGAATCACGCGGGTTGAGTTCGCCGCTGGCGTGCTTGAGCGAGGCGCGCTTCGGCATCGTCTTCGGTGCGCTCGGCGCCGCCCGCGACTGCCTCGCCGCCGCCGTCGACTACGCCCGCACCCGCGAGGTGTTCGACAAGCCGCTGGCCGGCTACCAGCTCACCCAGGCCAAGCTGGCCGATATGGCGCTCGAGCTCGGCAAGGGACAGCTGTTGGCCCTGCACCTCGGCCGGTTGAAGGACCGGAACGAGATCACGAGCGAGCAGATCAGCGCGGGCAAGCTCAACAGCACGCGTGAGGCGATCCGCATCGCCCGCGAATGCCGCACGATTCTCGGTGCCAACGGGATCACCCTCGACTACCCGGTGCTGCGGCACGCGAACAACCTGGAGTCGGTGCTGACCTACGAGGGCACGGCCGAGGTGCATCAGCTGGTGCTGGGCAAGGCGCTCACCGACGCGAACGCTTTCCGGTAGCGGATCTGCCGGACTCGACGGGCGGATCAGTCCGTCGAGTCAGCGGTCGCGGGGCGGATCATTCCGCCGGCGAAGACGAGGGTGAGCGTGAGAGCGACCACGGTGAACACCGTGAGTGCGAGCGGGAGGGTGGCGCTCAGCGGAACCCCGAGGGCCGTGAGCGCGGCGACTCCGCCGCTACCCCAGATGAAAGCCGCGACGAATCGGCCGAGCACCCGCGCATAAGGCCGGTGGCGCAGCAACCCCGTAACACCGGAGCGAGCCGTGTAACCGGCGCCCGCGGCGACGACAGGATTCGCCCACAGCAGCTGAACCGCCGAATCGGTGACGTGCACCGTAGATCCTTTCGCTCGCCGAGCTGGTTTGCCGAAAGTTCTCCCGAATCGGTTATACCCGCCCAGAATCCATCGGGGCGGCGCTTCACGCAAGTCTGTGCACAGGATCGTAAAGTTGCGCCGCGTTCGCCGCTCTATGCCGGATTCGCTACCATCTGGTGGTGTTTTCGCTCGGCCCCGCACTGCTCGAAATTTCGGCACGGCGACATCTGCGACAGTTGAACATCGAATACGGCGTCCCTGCGGCCGCCGCCGCGGCGCAGCACCCCGGGGTGCTGGCGCAGCTGGACCAGCACGCCGCCGCCGTCCGCGACATTCTCGAGTACGGGGTCGAGGAGGCGGCGCGGCTTCCGCTCGCCATCCTGCTGGCCGGCTACGTGCGCGGGCTGCTCGATCAGGTCGTCGCCGAGCGGGCCGGGGTGTTCGCCGGAGTGGCACCGCAGACCTGGCACGACGCCGATTGGTTGCAGTACCGGCTGGCCGCCGTCTGCCGGCACGCCGCCGCCTGAAACCGGAATCGGCGCCCCGCCACCGATGCGGTGACGGAACGCCGGCGCCGGTTGGTTCCTACCTCGCGGTTTCCCCGCCCCAGCCGGGCTGCTGGCCCGTCTGCGGGTAGCCACCGGCCTGCGGGCTGCCGCCCGCACCGGGAGTCGCCCATTCCTGCTGGGTCTGCTGGGTGTGCGAACCCGGCACCCGCTGACCCTCACGCGTCACGTCCTCACGACCGCGCTGGTAGGCCTGCGCCTCACCCTTGAGTGCGGGCATCTCCGATTCGATGTTGCCGAGCCAGCTGCTCCAGCGCTGCTCCATGGGACGAACCAGGCCACCGCCCACGCCGACGACGAGGATGCCGCCGATCGTGGCGAGCACGGCGATCAGGATCGGGGTGGTCACCGTGGTGGCGACACCGATCTGGTTCAGGGCAGCGATGATGCCGATCGCCCAGATGAAGACCGAGGCGATCTTGCCGAGCAGCGAACCGTAGGACAGCCCGCCGAGCGCGTTGGTGACCAGTTCGCCGACCGCGTGCGCGACCGCACCCGCGATCACGACGATCACGATCGCCACCGCCGCCTTGGGCAGCCAGGCCACGATGCCGGTGAGCAGGTCACTGACCGGGTTGGGGCCGAACACACCGAAACCGATCTGCAGCGCGATCAGCAGGATCGCGTAGTAGGCCAGCTTGGCCAGCAGATCAGAGGCGTCGTACTTGCTCTTGGCCATCATCTTCTTGATCTGGCCGCGCTCGACCAGCCGGTCGAAACCGACCCGCTCGAGCACCGCGTTCACCACCTTCGCCACTACTTTCGCGATGATCCAGCCGATCAGCAGGATGGCGATGAAGGCAACCAATTTCGGCACGAATTGCGCTACCGAACTCCAAGCGTCATTGAAGCCTTGCTGGAAGTCGATCGCGACGACGGAGTTGTCCACAGCACTTCCTTTCGCTCTTCCCGCCCGATTTGCCGAGAGTGTCATCGGAGGCTTACCCCCCTGAATCGGTCCGAACCAGTCGGTTGCGAGAAAGTTGCCTACTTTCTCGCACGTGGGATGAGCCACACGATCCGGCTCTTGCGCTCGGAGCCGTCGCGGCCCAGTCTGTAAGTAAGTGGTTACTTACAGCAGGAGGTGCCGGTGACGCCGTCGACGCGCGAGCGGATCATGACCGAGGCGCTGCGGCTGTTCGGTGAGCAGGGGTTCGCCAAGACCTCGGTGGCTCAGATCGAGCAGGCCGCGGGGTTGTCCAGCGGGGCCGGTGGGCTGTACCGGCACTTCCGGTCCAAGGACGAACTGCTGGTCGAGGCGGTGTCGGCGCGGCTGTCCGAGCGTGGAGCGTGGGAACCGCTGCTCGCGCCGAATGCCTCGATCGCGGCGGCCCTCGCGCCGTCGGGCAGCACCGTCGACAAGCTGACAGCGCTGTGCCGGATCGGCTTGGCGCGTATGGACCACGACCGCGACGTGAGCCGGATCCTGATGCGGGACAACTCGATTCCCGAAGGTTTGCTCGAAGTGTTCCGGCAGCAGGAGTACGCGACGGTGATGCGGGTGATCACCGGCGTACTCACCGAAGCGGCCGGTTCCACACGGCGCGAACAGGATTGGGAGGCCACGGCCGCCGTGGTCGCCGGGGCAATCGCCCACTACTGGCTCATTCGCGACATCTTCGACGGCGCCCACCCCGCCGATGTCGACCCCGAACGCTATCTGCGAGCAACCGCAGAGATGATCGCCGCCCGGCTCGACCGCGCGGACCACGAGGAACAGGACCGAGGATGAACACACCCATCACAGTCATCGGCGGCGGACTCGCCGGACTCACCGCGGCGATCTCCGCCGCCGAAGCAGGAGCGACCGTTCGCCTCTACGAGGCACATGCCACGCTCGGCGGCCGCGCCCGCGCCATCGCCGGACCGTACGTCGCGCACGACGGGGCACACGTCTTCTATGCCGACGGACCGCATTACGCCTGGCTGAAGAAGCGCGGCTTCGTCACCGGGCTCGGTCGGCCGTCGCCGATCAGCGCCGCGAAGCTCGGCTTCCGTGCGGACGGCAAGCTGCGCCGGGTGCCACCGACAGGGATGCTGCGGGCGCAGTCACGCAAATGGCTGAAGGCACCGGTCGACGTCGACTTCCACACCTGGGCCGCGCAGCGCTGGGGCGAGCACACCGCCACCCAGCTGGCCAACGCGATCAGCGTGCTCACCTACGACGCCGACACCGGCCGCCTCTCCGCGGCCTTCGTCTGGGATCTCTTCCAGCGCGCCCTCGGACCCAAGGTTCCGGCGGTGCGGTGGGTGCGTGGCGGCTGGCAGCGCACGGTCGACCGGATGGTCGTGCGCGCGGGCGAACTCGGTGTGGCCGTCGAAACCGGTACGCGCGTGGACACATTGCCCACCGACGGCCCCGTCATCGTCGCCACCGAACTCGAAGCGGCTCGACGGCTGCTCGGCGACGAAACCCTTCATGCCACCGGTGGTTTCGCAGCCCTGCTCGACATCGCCGTCACGCGGGACCGGCGCGACCGCAGCATCGTCTTCGACCTGGACGAAGGCGGCTTCCACGAGTCCTACACGATGCAGGACGACTCCATCGCTCCCGCTGGCGAATCCCTCTACCAACTCCAGATGCCCATCCGCCCGGGCGAATCCCGCGACGCCGCTCACCACCGCCTCGAAGCCTTGGCCGATGCCAGCATCCCGGACTGGCGCTCCCGCAAGACCTTTCACCGCAAGGCCACCGCGAAGAACCGCACCGGGGCCCTCGACCTCCCGGGCACCACATGGCGCGACCGTCCGGCCGTCGACCGGGGCAACGGGGTGTATCTGGCCGGTGACATGGTCGCCGCACCCGGCATGCGCGGGGAGATCTCCATCAACAGTGCGCTGATCGCCGCCGAGTCGGCGGTCGCTGCCCTGCGCACCCGAACGGTCAGCGGGGCGTGACCGCCGAAATTCGGTTGCGAACCGAACAGACCGGCTTCTAGCGTGATCCGCATGTCGTGCACCGTATTCATCCGCATCCGCCACGCCCGGGCTCTGGCCCGCTAGCGGACGCGGATCTCCTCTTCGCGTCCACCGGCGCGCCCAGGGCCCATCGAGACTCTTCCGACTCGATGACCCGAAGGGGCAACTGCCGTGGCGCAGGACCATTCACACAAGAACTATTCACACACCCAGCGCAAGATCGCCGCGCGTGGGGGCCACCGTACGTCGCGTGACTCGAACAGAAGGACGCTGTCACAGAACTTCCTGGTGGATCCACACGCGGTCGAACTGCTGATGACCGTCGCCGATCCAGCCGGTACCGTGCTCGAACCCGGTGCCGGCGAAGGCGTCCTCACCCGAGCACTTGCCCGGCGCGGGGCCGAGGTCACCGCCTACGAGATCGATCCGCTGCTGGCGGCCAAACTCTCGGCCCAGACCAGAGGCGAACACGGAATCCGGGTGATCCGAGGCGATTTCACCAATGCCAAGGCACCACGCACCGAGTTCGCGGTGGTCGGCAACATCCCGTTCTCGGCCACCGCACGGATCGTGGACTGGTGCCTGAGCGCACCGGCCCTCACCTCGGCGACCCTGCTCACCCAACGCGAATACGCCCGCAAACACACCGGCGACTACGGAAGATGGAGCCTGACAACCGCCCTGACCTGGCCCTGGTTCGACTGGCAACTACGCGGCCACATCCCCCGCACCAGTTTCCGCCCGATCCCGGCGGTCGACGCCGCCATCCTGCGACTGGACCGCCGCCCGACACCCCTTGTCCCCCACCACGACTCCTACATCGAACTGGTCCGCACCGCATACTCCGGAATCGGCGGCTCGGTCCGCACCGCACTGCACACCCGCTACCAGGGAGTGGACACGGCCCTGCACAGCGCAGGCATCGCCCACGACACGGTGGTCGCCTATGTCCACCCGGAGCAGTGGGTGGAACTACACTCCGCGTTGGCTTGACCGGCATCCCGCAGGACTGTCCACAGCGACCGCCCTGCGGGACTTCATCGTCACTCTGATCGCGCCGCCGTTTCGCTTCCTGCGCACCCCAGACGATGTTGCGCAGCACGACGCCGGGCATGCTCGGCGTCCACTCCCGTCGGCTCAGCCATCGTCGCCACACGCCCCGCCTCGATCAACCGATCCCGTTGCGCCCACATCAACCGACCATCCGCGTCCCGAGCGGGTCACGCGACCGATCGGTGGCGGTCCGCCACGCGACGAATTCGCACCATCATCGTCGAGGAGGGGACAACCTTGCCGCTCATGTAGGTGGACAGTCGTGAGCCGGAAGTTCCCACGCTGGCGGCGAATTCGGCGCTGGTCAACCCAGAATCGGCGACCGCCCGACGCACTTCGTCGGCAACTTCTCTTCGCTCGTCGGCCTCGGCGCGCTCGCGTGCCCGCTCGAGTAGGCCCTCCATCAACTCGGCGACCCCGTAGGGACGACTGTGCGAAAGGACCTCTTCCAACCGACGCGCGATCCGCCCCCACGGATCGCGACGCAACTCCGCACCGATCCGCCGCCAATCACGAAGGTCGCCACGCTCCAACGCGGTCTGCACCGCCTCGGTCGGCCATTCCGAAACCGGCGCGTCCGGCGAGATATTCAGGTTACGAAACTGGACCATCATCCCCACCTTCCGCGAGCGCTATCGCCACTTCCCTGCACCGATCCCGTACCCGATTCCAATCGTGCCACTTGTGCTCGAGGTTGCGGTACGCGGTCAGCTGCTGAGTGACCGACGAATCAGCGGGTCGTGGATCAGCAAGCTGACGCACCACCTGAGAGGACACGGGCACGCCGTCGATCCGCTGGTCGGCGTAGTACTCATCGATATGCGCAAGCACCTCGACCGCCTCGGCGGTCCCCATCGCTTCGGTCAGTGCGGCAACATCGAGATAGTCACGGGTTTGGTTCCGTCGCACGATCAGGAAGGCCTTGATACGCAGCGTTTCCGCGACGGTCGGTACACATAACCGGCGCCCGTGGGATGCGCAGGCAAATCAGGGTTCGCCTCGACGACGCCACAGTGAGTTACCTCGACCGCACGGTTTCCGCCGGGCTGGCGCCCAGCCGCGCTGCTGTCATCGAGCAGGCCCTGGAACGGGATCGACTGCGGCGGGCAGCCGAACGCGATGCCGAAATCCTGGCAGGCTTGCGGGCAGAGGCCGACAAGGACATGAACGCGCTCGCTACCTACGCGGCAGGCGTAGGCATGGATGATTGACGTCGAGCGAATCGGGACAGCGGGCCGCCAGCTGGCGACACGCACTCCAGCTGGCCGAAGTCTGCGCACGGCCTCACATGCGGTCTGACCTCAGATCGAGCCGGTGCTGAGGAAGCCGAGCAGATCGTGGCGGGTGATTACGCCGACGGGCTTGCCGTCTTCGACGACCATCAGGGCGTCGGTGTCGGACAGGGCCTTGGTGGCGGTCGAGAGAGGTTCGCCCGAGCCGATCAGGGGGAAGGACGGGCTCATGTGCTGGGCCACCGAGTCGGTGAGCTGGGCGCGGCCCTCGAAGACGGCCGAGAGCAGGTCGCGTTCGGTGACGCTGCCTGCCACCTCGCCCGCCATCACCGGCGGTTCCGCGCCGACGACCGGCATCTGCGAGACACCGTATTCGCGCAGGATCTCGATGGCGTCGCGCAGGGTCTCCGACGGGTGGGTGTGCACCAGGTCGGGCAGCTCGCCCGACTTGCCGCGCAGCACGTCACCGACCAGCGGTTCCGGGCCCGACTCGAGCGGGGTGGTGAGGAAGCCGTAGGAGCTCATCCACTTGTCGTTGAAGATCTTCGACAGGTAGCCGCGGCCACCGTCGGGCAGCAGCACCACGACGACGGCGTCGGGGTCGCGCCGGGCGACCTCGATCGCGGCGACCACGGCCATGCCGCACGAGCCGCCGACGAGCAGGCCCTCTTCGCGGGCCAGGCGACGGGTCATCTCGAAGGAGTCGGCGTCGGAGACGGCGATGATCTCGTCGGGCACGGCCGGGTCGTAGGCGGTGGGCCAGAAGTCCTCACCGACACCCTCGACGAGGTAGGGGCGGCCGGTGCCACCGGAGTACACCGAGCCCTCGGGGTCGGCGCCGATGATCTTCACCTTCCCGCCCGAGACCTCCTTGAGGTAGCGGCCGGTGCCGGTGATGGTGCCGCCGGTGCCCACGCCCGCGACGAAGTGGGTGACCTTGCCTTCGGTGTCGGCCCAGATCTCGGGGCCGGTGGTCTCGTAGTGGCTTTCCGGGCCGCCCGGGTTGGAGTACTGGTTGGGCTTCCAGGCGCCGTCGATCTCGCGGACCAGGCGATCGGAGACGTTGTAGTAGCTGTCGGGGTGCTCCGGCGGCACGGCGGTCGGGCAGACCACGACCTCGGCGCCGTAGGCACGCAGCACGTTGCGCTTGTCCTCGCTCACCTTGTCGGGGCAGACGAACACGCACTTGTAGCCGCGCTGCTGGGCGACCAGGGCCAGGCCGACACCGGTGTTGCCCGAGGTGGGCTCGACGATCGTGCCGCCCGGCTTCAGCAGGCCCTCTTCCTCGGCGGCATCGATCATCTTGACCGCGATGCGGTCCTTGGAGCTGCCGCCCGGGTTGAGGTATTCGATCTTGGCGGCGACCAGGCCCGCGTTCGAGCCGACCACCGAGTTCAGCCGAACCAGTGGGGTGTTGCCGATGAGGTCGACGACATGATCCGCGATGCGCATGAGCTCCATAGTTGCAGAACCTCGCGCGCAGGTCGCGACCTGGTCCGACAGTGTGTGCCAGCACACCGGTCCATCACCCGGCCGCGCGGCGCCCCGACAGGCCGACAGCGGTGACGGCTGCCCCGGCGAGCACCAACCCCACGCACCACCACAGGGCGCCGCGATAGGCCGCGGTGACGGCGTCGGCGTCGGCGTAGGCGTGCCCGGAAAGCCCGACCAGCAGCGGCAACGCGGCGACCGCGAGCAACCCGGCCGTGCGCGAGACCGCGTTGTTGATGCCGCTGGCGACCCCCGCCCGACCAGCCGGTGCGGCGGCGAGGACGGTGCCGGTCAGCGGGGCGACGAGCATCGAGAGACCGAGGCCCATGGCAAGCATCCCGGGCAGGATGTCGGTCACGAAGCCGGGGTCGCGCGGCGCACCCGCCAGCAGCGCCAGCCCACCGGCCAGGATCAATGCGCCGATCACCATCGGCCTGCGTGGCCCGAACCGGGTGGCGACGGCACCGAATCGCGCCGAGAGCAGGAACATCAGCACACTGATCGGCACGCTCGCCGCCCCGGCCGCCAACGGCGACCAGCCGGCGCCGATCTGGAGGAACAGGGCGATGAACACCATCGACCCGGACAGGGCGGCGTAGACGAGCAGCGTCACCACATTGATGAGGGTGAAGACCCGGTCGGCGAACATCTCGGGCGGCACCATCGGGTACCGCGCCCGCCGTTCGACGACGACGAAGGCCGCCGCGGCGACCACACCCGTCACCGCGGCGCCGACCGTCGCGGGGGTGGCGCCGGTATCGGGCCACTTGGTCAGCGCCCAGGTGACCCCGGCCAGCGCCACCGGCGCGAGCGCGATACCGGGGAGGTCGAAGTGCTTGCCGTCGGCGCGCTCGTCGCGGGATTCGGGCGCGCCGCGCAACAGCAGCAGGGTGAGTACGGCCAACGGAAGATTGATCGCGAACGCCCACCGCCACGACAGCCCGACCAGCCAGCCACCGAGCACCGGACCGCCCGCCGTGGCGACGCCGAGCATGCCGGTCCAGGCGCCGATGGCCCGCATCCGGTCGTCACGAACGAACGACGACTCGACCAGCGCCAAGCTGCCCGGGGTCAGCAGCGCGGCGGCGACACCCTGCAGCAGTCGCGCCGCGATCAAGGTCTCGATCGTCGGCGCCAGCGCGCACAGCGCGGAGGTGACCGCGAACGCGGCCACACCCCAGGCGAACATCCGTTTGCGGCCGAACCGGTCGCCGAACGCGCCACCGACGAGGATCAGCGAGGCGAGTGCGAGGGTGTAGCCGTTGATCACCCATTGCAGCGCGGCCAGATCGGCGTGCAGTTCGGAGCCGATCCGGGGGAGCGCGACGTTGACGATGGTGCCGTCGAGAAACCCCATCCCCGAGCCGAGCACGGTGGCGGCGAGCAGCCGCCGCCCGGCCGGTTGGCCGAGTCGCAACAGCTCGGGCGCCTTCCCCACTCCCGCACCATAGTCCGCCGTAGAATTTTCGGATGTGAGCGCACCTCGAATCAGCTGGCGCACGGCCGCGGTCACCGGCGCCACGACCGTCCTCGCCGGGTCGGGCGCGGGCACCGTCTCCTGGGCGACCTACCGGTTGCTGATGACCCAGGCGGGCGCCGCACGCGCGGTGATCGGTCGCGACACCTCCAAGCCGCCAGAGGCCGACGGGGTGTACGCCCCCGGTGCGAACCGGCCCGAGCCGTGGCGCAAGAACGTGCCGTTCGACCTGCACCTGATGATCTTCGGCGACTCCACCGCCGCCGGTCTCGGCTGCCTCGGCGCTGCCGATGTGCCGGGTGTGCGTCTGGCCCGCGGGCTGGCCGAGGCCACCGGCATGCGGATCCGGTTGAGCACCAAGGCGATCTCCGGCGCCACCTCCAAGGGCCTGGCCGGACAGGTCGACGCGATGTTCGTCGCGGGCCCGCCGCCGGACGCGGCGGTGATTCTGGTCGGCGCCAACGACATCACCAAGAAGCATTCGATCCGTGCCTCGGCTCGCAGGCTCGCGCAGGCGGTATCGCGGTTGCGCGAGGCCGACGCGCTGGTCGTCGTCGGCACGTGTCCCAACCTCGGCACCGTCACCGCCATCCCGCAGCCGTTGCGCACGGTGGTGGCGAACTGGAGTGTGCGGCTCGGCAAGGCGCAGACGGTGGCGACCACGCTGGCCGGGGGAATCGCGGTGCCGATGGGCTCGCCGCTGGTGGCCTCGGAGTTCCGGGCGGCTCCCGAGATCCTCTTCGCGACCGACGGCTTCCATCCTTCGGCAGCCGGTTACGAACTCGCGGCCGCCCAGTTGTTGCCGGTGCTCGTCTCCGCGGTGCGTGGCCGCCCTGGTCTTCCTGTCGCGCAGAGCGAGACGTACATTCACGAATGAGCGGTATGTACAACAGCCGTTCGCGCCAGCCTTCCGAAAAGGAGTCCTCATGCCCGAGGCCGTCATCGTTTCCATCGCCCGCTCCCCGATCGGCCGTGCCGTCAAGGGGTCCCTGGCCGGGATGCGCCCGGACGACCTGACCGCGCAGATGGTCCAGGCCGCGCTGGCCAAGGTCCCCGCCCTCGACCCCACCCAGGTCGACGACATCATCCTCGGCACCGGCTCCCCCGCCGGTGAGGGTGGCTTCAACCAGGGGCGCATCGTCGCGGTGAAGCTCGGCCTCGACGTGGTCCCCGGCACCACCGTGCACCGCTACTGCGCCTCGTCGCTGCAGACCACCCGGATGGCCTTCCACGCGATCAAGGCAGGCGAGGGTGACGTGTTCATCTCCGCCGGTGTGGAGACCGTTTCCCGCTACGCCAAGGGTTCGGCCGACAGCTCGCCCGACACCAAGAACCCCGAGTTCGCCGAGGCCGAGGCCCGCACCGCCAAGACCGCCGAGGGCGGCGCGGGCGCGTGGCACGACCCGCGCGAGGACGGCCTGCTGCCCGACGCCTACATCGCGATGGGTCAGACCGCCGAGAACGTCGCCTCCCTCACCGGCATCAGCCGCGAGGACCAGGACCACTGGGGCGTGCGCTCGCAGAACCGCGCCGAGGAAGCCATCAAGAACGGCTTCTTCGAGCGTGAGATCACCCCGGTGACCCTGCCCGACGGCACCGTCGTCAGCAAGGACGACGGCCCGCGCGCCGGCGTCACCTACGAGGCCGTCAGCCAGCTCAAGCCGGTGTTCCGCCCCGACGGCACCGTCACCGCGGGCAACTGTTGTCCGCTCAACGACGGCGCCGCCGCGCTGGTCATCATGAGCGACACCAAGGCCAAGGAGCTCGGTCTCACCCCGCTGGCGCGCATCGTGTCCACCGGTGTCTCGGGCCTGTCCCCGGAGATCATGGGCCTCGGCCCGATCGAGGCCGTCAAGAAGGCCCTGGCCTTGGCGGGCAAGTCGGTCGCCGACATCGACCTGTTCGAGATCAACGAGGCCTTCGCCGTGCAGGTGCTCGGCTCGGCGCGTGAGCTGAAGATCGACGAGGACAAGCTCAACGTCTCCGGCGGCGCCATCGCCCTCGGCCACCCGTTCGGCATGACCGGCGCTCGCATCACCGCCACCCTGCTGAACAACCTGCAGACCTACGACAAGCAGTTCGGCGTGGAAACCATGTGCGTCGGCGGTGGCCAGGGCATGGCCATGGTCATCGAACGCCTCAGCTGATCCGTTGACATCGCGCGACGGCCTCGAGCTTCGGCTCGGGGCCGTCGCCGTTCCATGGCCGGCCACGGTGCACCATCCTTGGCGTGTCGAAAGTATTGCGAGTATGGTTCGTTATATGGCCACCAGGAAGATCACTGTCACGGTTCCCGAAGATCTCCTGGACGAGATTCGGGCCGAGGTGCCCGATCGAAGCCTGTCCGCCTATATCGCCGACGCGTTGCGTGCCCAACGCGAGCGGGATCGTTTGGTCGAGCTGGCGCAGTGGCTGCAGGACGAGCACGGACCGCTGACGGAGGCGGAACGCGCGGCGGCGATGGCCGAGGTAGCGGAAGTGGACGCCGAGCACACCCGGCGTCGCGCTTCGCAACGTCGTTCGGCATGAGCAAGAAGCGAATACCGGCCACGCGCCTGCGGGTTCAGGCGTTCGACTCGGAGGCCTTGTCGAGAGCGGTGCGCGGTGACCGAGAGATGATCGCTCGCATAGTCGTGGCCGCCGAGCTCGCCTCAGCGGTTGTGACGTCACCGATGACACTGGTCGAGGCGCACGACGGCCGGACTTCGGACTCCCGATGGGACTGGGTGCTGTCCCGGATGACGGTCCCCGAGCTCGGCAAAGACCAGGCGCGTGCCGCCCGCACATTGCTGGCGGCGACCGGTTTGCATGGGCACAAATACGCGATCGACGCGGTACTCGCGGTCGTGGCCAACGCTCAGGCGGGAGAGGTCACCGTGTACACCTCCGATGTCGACGATCTCGAGCGGTTGGTCGACCCACGAGTTGTCGTGCACGCAATCTGAGCGGTCCCCCACGACAAAGCGGCTCCCCACCGGATCGGTGGGGAGCCGCTTTTGGGTCTATCGCTTGTCTCAGTCCCGCTGGAAGTAGCTCAGCAGGCGGAGGATCTCGACGTAGAGCCAGACCAGGGTGACGGTCAGGCCGAGGGCGACGCCCCAGGCGGCCTTCTCGGGGGCCTGGGCGCGGATCAGCTGGTCGGCGGAGTCGAAGTCCAGCAGGAAGCTGAACGCGGCGATGGCGATGCAGACCAGGCTGAAGACGATGGCCAGCGGGCCGCCGTCGCGCAGGCCGAAGCCGCCGTCGGTGAAGAAGCTGGCGATCAGGTTGCCGAGCATCAGGACCAGCACACCGACCATGGCGCCGAGCAGCATGCGGGTGAATCGCGGGGTGACCCGGATCGCGCCGGTCTTGTAGACCACGAGCATGCCGAAGAACACGCCGAACGTGCCGAGCACCGCCTGACCGATCAGGGCGCTACCGCCCACACCGCCGAAGGTGACATCGGTGAACATCAGCGACAGCGCGCCGAGGAACAGACCCTCGAACGCCGCGTACGACAGTACGAGCGCCGGGTTGTCCATCTTGTTGCCAAAGCTGGCGATCATGACCAGCACGAAGCCGATCAGGCCGCCGCCGATGACGAACAGCGGCGCCAGCGACGGGTTCGCCGACGACAGCGCGAAGGAGATGATCGCCGAGACGGTGAGCACCGCGAGGGTGATACCGGTCTTGGTGACCACGTCGTCGATGGTCATGGCACGGGTGGCGGGCGCCTGCTGGTACTGCTGCCCGTACTGCTGACCGTATTCGCCGTACTGGTTGCCCAGCTGGCCTGCGCCGGTCACGCCCGAACCGAAGTTCGCGTAACCGCCGACTCCCTCTTGGCGAGGTAAGTTCTTGAACACCGGATTCGATGAGGTACGCACCGTGCGCCTTTCCTGGAGTGATGAAACGTCGTACAGCTCCAACTGCCCTGTTCAACGTGTCGCGAACGGACAAAGTTCCCGGCGGCGCAAGCACTGATCGCACCACCGTCCGTTCGGACAAATCGGACTCTACCCCGTCGGAGCGCCCCTATCGTTGTACGTCGCGCAGGCCACGGACAGACCGCGTCACCGTGAATTTCTGGTTCCGGTCGATCACGTCGGTCCGCCCGACCATCCGTTCCACCACACCCCGATAGTTCAGGTGCGAGTTGTACACGGTCCACAGCTCGCCCCCCGGGCGGAGCACCCGGCCGGTCTCGGCGAACATCTTGATGGCCGAACCGGTGTGCACGGCCGCGCCCACATGGAACGGCGGATTGCACAGCACCAGATCGGCACTGTTGTCGGCGGCCGAGGACATGGCGTCGTCGCGCACCACCGTGACGCGGTCGTCGACCCCGTTGGCGGCGGCGGTCGCCCGGGCCGAGGCGACGGCGGCACAGGACTGATCGGTGCCGACCACCCGGATACGTGGGCGCGACTTGGCCAGGGCCACCGCGAGAATGCCGGTGCCGCAACCGAGGTCGATGGCCTCGCGGGCGTCGGGCTTCATCCGGTCCAGGTGTTCGAGCAGGAACCGGGTACCGATGTCGAGGCGTGGGCCGGAGAACGCGGCACCGTAGGCGACCACGTCACCGTCGATCTCGATGATGTTCTCGCGCACCGGGAATCGTGGTTCGCCGACGGGTAGCGGTTCGCTGACGACGAGCACCCGCGACTTCTGCCTGCCCCGGCCCGCCCGCACCTGACGGAACGTTTCGGCGAACACCTCGTTCATGGTCGGGGTGAGGTATTTGTCGCGGCCACCGGCGTAGACGACGACGTCGTCGGCGGCGTAGCGGGCGATGGCCTCGGCGATCTCGGCGAGCCCGGCGAGCATTTTCGGCAACCGCATCACGACCACGCGGGCACCGGTGAGCAGGTCCGCGTCGAGGCCGTGCACGGTGAAACGGTCGGCGAGGCCGAGGTTCTTGGCGTTGCCTGCCAGCGCGAGTTCGCCGGTGAGCAGGTCCTGGTGCACCCGGATGCCGGTGTGTCCGTGCCTTACCGCGGCCCCGAGGGTCAGCGCGCCGTAGGCGTCGCCGATCACCGCCACCTCGCCGCTGCCCGCAGCCGCGAGCGCGTCGGCGGCGGTATCGAGAATCAACCGATCCGCGGCGTCGACGGCATAGAGGTTCGGCGCCTCCACGTCCGGATACCGGCGCAGCCGGGTGAATACGTCCTCGACACTGTCCACGCGACAAGTGTGCTAGATCGTTGCCCCATCGTCACATCCGCCCCTGCCGCACATCGGAACCGACGCCCACATATGCGTACCGAGCATGGAAAAGACTGACGGCGAACGGGTTACAGCGATGCGGGCCGACCGCGCTGATCCCGCGGTGCACGCGCCCAGCAAACTCACAGCCTGGACACGCGCCCGGGTGATTCCCGCACCCCTCGAGTTCACCTGAGTACCATCGGTCACATGCGCAACGCCCCCGTGTTCGTGCTGATCGCCGCCGCGGCTCTGGTCCTGCCGAGCTGCGGTTCCGACGACGCGCCCGCCGCGACGCCCCCGACGACGACAACGAGCACCGCGAGCACATTCGCCGACGCCACCGGTCCGCGCGACAACGACGCGAAGTCGGGCGAGGCGAGCGACGGCGCCGCACTCACCGTCACCGACGTGCGCCTCGGCCACCACCCCGGCTACGACCGCGTCGTCTACACCCTCGGCGGCACCGGTACCCCCGGCTGGCAGGTGGCCTACACCGACAACGCCGTGCAGGATGCCAGCGGCAAGGCCGTGAACGTGGCGGGCAGCTCGATCCTGGAAGTGCGCATCCTCGGTTCGGCCTACCCGTTCGACTCCCCCGTTCCCCCGTTCGCCGGGCCCGACCCGGTCACCGATCCAAGTACGCCGCGCATCACCGGCGTCTACAAGTCGGTGGTCTATGAAGGCGTCACCCAGTCGTTCATCGGGCTCGACGCCGACCGTCCCGGTTTCACCGTAAGCACCCTCTCCGATCCACCGCGCCTCGTCGTCGACGTCGCGAACGACTAGTTCTACCCCTACCGCGTGCGGGTATTGCGTGGAGCCCCTGAGCACTGGTTAGACTCGTCGCCGTGACCGTCCAGCTGTCGTACGCGCGCCTCGCGAGGGCCTTCGCCGTCGTGCTGCTGCTGGCCGGAATCGTCGCCATGCACTCGGCGGTATTCGTCACCTCCGCACACGACACCTCCGCTCACGCGCACGGAAACGCCGCCCACACAGCCGTCGGTCCGGCTGTCGAAGCGGTACCGGCGCAGAGCGACTCGACGAAGGACCACGGCTGCGGCAGCGGCGGATGCACCGAACACGCGGCCGTCCACGGTTGCGTGTTCATCCTCGTCGCCTTGGCCATCGTGCTCGGCTGGATGCTGCTGACCAGGCTCACCGAGGACGCCGACGCCATTCGCCGGGCCCGCAGAACTTGGCGCGGCAGACGCGAACGGCCACCTCCCTGGACCGTCCTCTCCCTATCCCAACTGGCGATTCTGCGGATCTGACAGGTCCGCCCACGCGGCCCCTGTCCGACACCCCACACCCGAATCCCAGGAGGATCACCCATGTCCATCACCCGTACCGTTCTCGCCCTCGCCGCTGTCGCGGTGGTCGCCGCCGGGTGCGGCGACGACTCGACCACGCACACCACCGAGCACTCCTCGACGACGACGGCGAGCACGACGAGCGCCACGGCCCGCACCGACTTCGACGACGCCGATGTGACGTTCCTGCAGATGATGTACCCGCATCACGCGCAGGCGGTCGAGATGTCGAAGATGGTGCCGAGCCGGACCCAGAACCAGCAGCTCATCGCGCTGGCCGCCCAGATCGAGCAGGCGCAGGCACCGGAGATGCGCCAGATCACCGACCTGCTGACCAGCTTCGGCAAGCCCGCACCGAGCGCCGAGGGCCACGGCGGCCACGGCATGCCGGGCATGATGACCGAGGAACAGATGAGCGCGCTGGAAGCGGCGAACGGCGCCGAGTTCGACCGGCAGTGGCTGCAGATGATGATCGAGCACCACCAGGGCGCGGTCGCCATGGCCCAGACCGAGCTGGCAGAGGGAACCAACCCGGAGGCAAAGCAGCTCGCCACCAAGATCGTCGCCGATCAGGAGGGTGAGATCGCGACCATGCGCGGCATGCTCGGACAGGGCTGACCCGAGGTGGCGCCGCGCCGGACCGGCGTGGCGCCACCTGATCGTCCCGAAGCCAGTACGGTCGATGTGTTCGGCCACCGCGACGGTGACCGACGCTCCGGCGAGGGAGGAGAGACAGGTGCTGGTACGGGAACGAATGGGGCTCGGCACCGCGCTGGTTGTCGTAGCGGGCGCGCTCACGCTGGCCGCCTGCACCAATCAGGTACCCGGTACCGCCGAGGCCAACCTCACCGATCTCGCCTCCTACACCTCCGAAGTCGCGGCCTCCTCCACCGCGAAGGTGAAGGCGGCCAACGACTCGGCCTGCGACGGACTGCGCGCGGCCAACAAGAGCTCGGTCGCCTCGTTCAATGCCTATATCGAGGCGAGCAACAACCGGGCCCCCGACACCGACACCAAGGCCAACGAGGCGGTTCCGGTGCTGCGCAACAATGCCAAGGACGTCGATCGCAAGGTCACAACGGATGTCATCGCCGAGCTGGCCGACCCGCTGCGCACCTACCGCGACAAGACCAACCTGCTCGCCGACACCCTCGAGCGCCGGGCGCCCACCGACGAACTCAACGGTGTGATCGATCAGTTCAACGCGTCCAAGGATGCGGCGATCGAGGTCTGCAAGCCCTACGGTCGCTAGGCACGTAACAGGAACATCACCGTTCGCGATTGCCACTCCGAGACCAGCCATCGGAGGATTGCGTGCGTGGGTTCCTGAAATACGGTGCGTCGATTGCGGTTACCGCATTGTCGCTGACCTCGGCGGCACTGCTGCCCGTCGCGGCGGCCGACCCACCGGCCGCGCGGCACTGCGAGGTCAGCACCGGACGCACACCGCAGGCGGCCTCTCCCGCCGAGGTCGCCCTCGACCCCGATCGGGTCGCCGAGGCCATGCGCCTGGCCGTCGACCCCACCCGCTTCAACATCCAGCTCTACCGCAACAACTGCCTGGTGGCCGCAGGCCCACGCAACGCCGAATCCGGTGGGGTGCCGTGGAATCTGTGGAGCGGGACCAAGAGCGTCGTCGCGCTGATCGCGGGCGCGGCGGTCGACGAGGGCAGGCTCGACGTCGACGCGCCCATCGGCCGCTACCTGCCCGAGGAACTCGGCGACGAGGGGCACCGGGCGATCACCGTGCGCAATCTGCTCACCGAATCCTCCGGGATGGAGGTGGCGATCGCCGCCGAGGGCGCGACCGGGCTGGCCCAGCTGGACCCGAACGTCGTCGCCCAGGCGCTCGCGATGCCGATCGAACGCCCACAGGGCACCCAGTTCCGCTACAGCCAGCGCGCTGTCGACCTGCTCGTCTACGTCATCGCGCAGGCCGTCGGCGAGGACTTCCAGGACTTCGCCCAGCGAAAGCTGTTCGACCCGTTGGGCATCGAACGCACCGACTACTACTGGGCCCGCGATCGCGCCGGAAACACCTACGGTCACGCGCATCTGCTGCTCCCGCCGGACGACTTCGCGAAACTCGGTCTGCTCGTGGGCAACCGGGGCCGATGGAACGAGCAGCAGGTGATCTCGGACGCCTACCTGCGCGAGGCGTTGTCGCCGTCGCGGGCCATGCCCTGTTACGGCTTCCTCTTCGTCGTCAACGGCGCGCCCTGCCGCCTCGAATTTCCCGGCCTGCCCGACGATGCCGTGAAGATGTCGGGAATGCTGCGCAACGACAGTTACATCGTGCCGAGCCTCGGGCTGGTGCTGAACTGGACCGGCGTCGCCACCCCCGGCATCTCGACGACCTACACCCATGACGTGATGCGCAGGCTGGTCTCGTCGTTCCGCGATGTCGCGGTGCCGGATCCGGGACCGTATCGGGAGAAGCCGGACGTGAGTGTCACCGATCCGATGATCGCTCGGCCCGATCCGGTGTTCGGCACCTTCGGCCTCGGCCCCTACGCCTATCCGGGCTGCGGTTTCGTCGAATGTCTCGGCGAGACACCGAAAGCCCCGTTCGCCGACACCCCGCCGGGGTGCGTGGTGCTCGGCTGCGTCGGCCCCGACCCGCGCACTCCCGGCATCCGCTGACGGCTGGCGTATCCTCGACAACGACCGGACAGGACCAGTAGGGACCGGTTCGTCGAGAGGAGCCAGCCCCATGCCAGCACCGCTGCGAGACAGCGCAGTGCCCAAGCATGAACAGTTGCGCGCGATCCTGCTGCAGAAATGCACGCGCGAACTCCAGCCCGGCGATCTGCTCACCAGCGAGCGAAACCTGATGCAGGACTACGGCGTCAGCCGGATCACCGTGCGCGAGGCGGTCGGTCAGCTGGTGAACGAAGGCTATCTGGTCCGGGTCCGCGGCAAGGGCACCTTCGTCGCCCACCGGCCGGTGCAGTCGCGGTTGCATCTGGCCTCTTTCACCGAGGAGATGCGCGCCCTCGGCCATCAGCCGAGCACCCTGGTGCTGGTCGCCGAGGAGGCCACCGCGCCCGAGCCGACAGCCCGTGCGCTACGGCTGCCACAGGGCGCGCGCGCCTACCACGTGCGCCGGTTGCGCCTGGCCGACGACGACGCGGTGAGCGTCGACGACGCGTGGTTCAACCCGGAGCTCGTGCCCGATCTCATCGCTCACGATCTCACCGGCTCGCTGTATCGCCTGGCCGCCGACCGCTACAACAGGCCGATCGAACGCGCCGAGCAGACGGTCGACGCGCAAGCCGCCGACACGGGGATCGCCGCGCTGCTCGGCGTCCGCAAGGGCGCACCCGTTCTGCATTTCGACCGGGTGTCGTTCAGCGCCGACGTGCCGATCGAGCACACCCACAGCTGGTATCGCTCCGATCGGTACCGGGTGCAGATGGAAGTCGGAAGAAGCTCCTGAAACACTCGTATTTCAGATACCGTATGGGCGCTATCACAGTGAAGTGCTCGGAGGTATCACCGTGTCCCTGTCCCCCACCCTCACCCGCGCGGGCGTGCTGACCGCGCTGGCCGCCACCGCCTTGCTCACCGCGGGCGGCACCGCCAACGCCGTCGGCAGCGCCGATTGGGATCTGCTCCCGTCCGGCTCGGTGGTGATCGGCCCGCCCACCGGCAGCGCGGGCTCGGTCGACATCGGTCTGCCGACCGGTTCGGTCGACGCCGACTTCGGCTCGAGCGCGCCCACTCCGCCCCCGCCCTCGGGTTCGGCCGTAATGCCGGGCTCCGCAGGCTGATTCACGCGGCGCGTCATCTCGGAGAGGTGACGCGCCGCACTCGGAACGGCACCGATCGCGCTGCGAATCCGTTCCGGGGCAACCGAAGCTGTTTCCTCTTCACCGAACCGGGCATACGCCCCACGAGACGCGCCACCCGGTGCGTCCGATCGTTACCCGAACAGGTGAGCTTCACATGATTCTTCTCGGTGCAATTCTTCTCATCGCCGGCCTCGTCTTCGGCATCCCGATTCTCAACACCGTTGGTGTGATCGTGCTCGTCATCGGCCTCGCGCTACTCATCGCGGGCAGCATCGGGCGTCCGGTCGCCGGTCGCAGGCACTACTACTGAGCTGGGCCTGCCATCGGAAAGGACACGTCATGACGAATACACCGCGCATCGCTTCGATCGTTGTGCTGGTCTGGTTACTGATCGGTGTCCTTGCCGCAGGTCAACGCGGCTACTACACCGAGCGCGACCAGAACTGCGCTTCGTTGGGCACCATCGCGATCACCATGATCGCGGGCCCGCTCAACTACATGGGCGTCAACCCGAAGGTCGACGACTGCGAACTCCCGCAACCCAGCTAGCCGGAATCCGCGCGCGAGCTACCGTGCTCGCGCGCGGATCAGGGCTGCCAACCGTTCCAGAGATTCCTGATTACGCGCGGCGAAGGCCACGTCCTGGGCCAGTCCCGGGATCAGGCTGGCCGGGCCGCGCGCGGCGCGTTCGGTCATCCGGATCGTCGTGCGCCCCGGCTCGGCCTCGGCGAGGGTGATCCGGATCCAGGCCGACCCGATAGACCACAGCCGCGCCTCCAATTCCAGCCGGTGCGGCGGTTCGACCGTGCGCACCTCGGTGGTGTCACCGATGAGCACCGGCCACAGCCCGAAGCGGTAGTGGATACGGCTGCCGACGGCGGGCCACTCGGGGTCCACTTCGCGGATGTGCGAGGCACCGACCACCCAGCTGGCGTACAGCCAGCCGTCGGACAGCGTCGCGAACGCGACCTCGCACGCCACCGGCACGGTCACCTGGGCAGTCAGCACCAGACCAGCGTAATTCCCGCCCGCCCGGTCGGCGCGGCGACGCGGGCCCCGGCCTGCGGCACGCCGAAGGATGACAGATGCGGGAAAATTGCTGTACATCGTTTCGACGTGGGATCGTTCCTCTATGTCCACGCAACACACCCGGCTCGGCGACCAGCCCGGGCCCGCCGATCCGGCGCCCGAACGTACCCTGTTCGGGCATCCGATCGGGCTGACGAATCTCTTCGGCGTCGAGCTGTGGGAGCGTTTCTCCTTCTACGGCATGCTGACGATCCTCGGCTACTACCTGTACTACACCGCCGCGGACGGCGGACTCGGGATCGCGCAGAGCACGGCGCTCGGCATCGTCGGCGCCTACGGCGGACTGGTATACCTCTCCACGGTCCTCGGCGGGTGGATTGCCGACCGGGTGCTGGGCATGGAACGCACCGTGTTCTACGGCGGTGTCGTGGTGATGGCGGGCCATCTCGCGCTGGCCGTGTTGCCCGGATTGGCCGGTGTCGGTGTGGGTTTGGTGCTCGTGGCACTCGGCAGCGGCGCGTTGAAGGCCAACGCCTCCTCGCTGCTCGGCACCCTCTACGCGCCCTCGGACGCGCGCGTGGACGGCGGCTTCACCCTCTTCTATCTCGGCATCAACATCGGTGCCTTCACCGGTCCGCTGCTCACGGGTCTGCTGCAGCGCGAATGGGGATTCCACGTCGGCTTCGGCGCGGCGGCGGTCGGCATGGCGCTCGGCCTGACCCAGTACGTGATCTTCCGGCGCAACCTCGGCACGCACGGGCGTGAAGTGCCCAACCCGGTGACGCGCGCCGAACTGCGGCCGGTGCTGACCGGGGTCGCCGTGGCCGCCGTGGTGGCGGGCCTGGCGATCTGGGCGGGCTGGATCACCCTCGACAATCTCTCCGATGTCACCACCGGCATCATCGTCATCGCGTCCATCGCCTATTTCACGGTGATGCTCACGAGCGCGAAGGTGGAGCCGGTCGAACGCACCCGGGTGGTGGCGTTCATCCCGCTGTTCCTGGCGAATGCGGTGTTCTGGTCGCTGTTCCAGCAGATGTTCACCATGCTCGCGGTGTACTCCGACGAGCGCATCGACTGGCGCATCTTCGGCTGGGAGGCACCGGCCAGCTGGATCGGCTCGGTGGAACCGGTGTGGATCATCGCGCTCTCGCCGCTGTTCGCGCTGCTGTGGACCAAACTCGGCAACCGGGCGCCGAGCACACCGATCAAGTTCGCGCTCGGCGTCATCGGCATGGGTATCGCGTTCTGGTTGTTCGCGCTGCTGTCGGGCTTCGAGGGCAGAACCGTTCCCGTGCTCGCCGTGTTCGCCATCCTCGGCGGTTTCGCGGTCTCGGAACTGCTGCTGTCCCCGATCGGCCTCGCGGTGACCACACACCTCGCGCCCGCCGCGTTCCGCTCCCAGATGATGGCGCTGTACTTCTTCTCGGTCGGCATCGGCACGTCGATGGCGGGCACGCTGGCCCGCTATTACAGCCCCGACAGCGAAGGCGTGTACTTCGGCGTCAGCGGTGCGGCCGCCATCGCGGCCGGACTCGTCGTCGCGGCCTGCGCGCCGTGGATCAAACGGCACATGCAGGGTGTGCACTGACCCGCCGGGGTAACTCTTCTCACAACGTTCGCATGCAGAAGGAGAACAACGTGCCGACACCGGCAGAAACACCGAGCCGATGGGGCGGCATGTTCCGCACCAAATCGGTCGAGCAGTCGATCCTCGACACCGATGAACCCGACTCAAAACTCCGCAAAGACCTGACGGCCTGGGATCTCACGATCTTCGGTGTCGCCGTCGTCGTCGGCGCGGGCATCTTCACCCTCACCGCGCGCACCGCGGGCAATGTCGCCGGGCCGTCGGTGTCGCTGGCGTTCGTCTTCGCCGCCATCGCCTGCGGTCTCACCGCGGTCTGCTACGCCGAGTTCGCCTCGACCGTTCCGGTGGCGGGCAGCGCCTACACCTACTCCTATGCCACCTTCGGTGAGCTGGTCGCCTGGATCATCGGCTGGGACCTGATCCTGGAATTCGCGCTCGCCGCGTCGGTGGTGGCCAAGGGTTGGTCGCAATACCTCGGCACCGTCTTCGGATTCGAGTCGGCCACAGTGAAATTGGGGTCGATCACCTTCGACTGGGGCGCGGTGACGCTGCTGGTGGTGCTCGGTGTGCTGCTCGCGGTGGGCACCAAGGTGTCCTCGCGGGTGTCGGCGATCGCGGTGGCCATCAAGCTCGGTGTGATCGCCCTGGTTCTCGTCCTCGGGATCACCTACTTCAAGGCCTCGAACCTGAGCCCCTACATCCCGCCGTCACAGCCCGCCGACGACGGCGCGAGCGGCCTGCACCAGTCGCTGTTCTCGTTCGTCACCGGCGCCGGTGACAGCAGCTTCGGCTGGTACGGCCTGCTCGCCGCGGCCAGCCTGGTGTTCTTCGCGTTCATCGGTTTCGACGTCGTCGCCACCGCCGCCGAGGAGACCAAGAACCCGCAGAAGGCGGTGCCGCGCGGCATCCTCGGTTCGCTGCTCATCGTCACCGTGCTCTACGTGGCCGTCACCCTCGTGCTCACCGGCATGGTGCCCTACACCGAGCTCGCGGGTGAGAACGCCACGCTGGCAACGGCATTCGCCATCCACGGCGTCGACTGGGCCAAGACCGTCATCTCCATCGGCGCCCTGGCCGGCCTCACCACCGTGGTGATGGTGCTGTTCCTCGGCCAGACCCGCGTGCTGTTCGCCATGGCCCGCGACGGCCTGCTGCCCCGCTGGCTGGCCCACACCGGCAAGCGCGGCACCCCCGTGCGCCTGACCGTCATCGTCGGCATCGTCTGCTGCGTGCTCGCCGGTTTCGTCGAATTCGGCACCCTCGAGGAAATGGTCAACATCGGCACCCTGTTCGCCTTCGTGCTGGTGTCGGTCGGCGTCCTCATCCTGCGCCGCACCCGCCCCGACCTGCCCCGCGGCTTCCGCGTCCCCCTCGTCCCCCTCATCCCCATCCTGGCCGTCGCGGCCTGCCTGTGGCTGATGGTGAACCTGTCGGTGGAAACCTGGCTGCGCTTCCTGGTCTGGATGCTGCTCGGCTTCGTGATCTACTTCGCCTACAGCCGTCACCACTCCCTGCTCGGCAAGAAGGAGGCGTTGGCCAAAGACTGACCAGCGACGATAGCTCCCCGGCCCGGATCGGCGCGCTCCCCCGCGACACGCCGATCCGACCGGGTCTACCGCCAAAATTCCGGTACACCCGTACGAGTCGCTAGGCTGTCGGCGGACGCCCCTATAGCCCAATTGGCAGAGGCAGCGGACTTAAAATCCGTCGAGTCTGGGTTCGAGTCCCAGTGGGGGCACTTCGGTGTCGATGTTTCGCCGTTCCTACGGTTCGGTCGACGCGGCGGTCGGCGGTCCGGCCGGGACTTCGGAGTCCGGCAGCCCCGCGTAGTCGGGCAGTTCGACCCCGTTGATCGCGCGCTCGACCAGCTCGGCGAACCACTCTCCGGTGAAATCGGGAGCAGGCTCGACGTCGGGCCCGGGGAGGTCGCGGCTGCGGGCGTTCAATCGGGCGATCTCCTGATTGGCCTCGACGAACGAGCGCATCCGCGTCTCGTAGCGGGCGAAACCGAGCTCTGGATTCCATTCGGCGGCAGCGAGTTCGCCTGCCAGCACGTAGGCGCCGACCAGTGCCAGCCCAGTGCCCTGGCCCGACATCGGGGAGGAGCTGAACGCCGCGTCGCCGAGCAGCCCCACCCGCCCACGCGACCAGTGCTCCATCACCACCTGGGCGACCTGGTCGAGATAGAAGTCCGGGGTGTCGTCCAGGTGCGCGAGGATGCGCGGGGTCAACCAGCCGTGGCCGTCCATCCGCTCACGCAGCAGCCGCTTCTGGGCCTCGATATCGCGATAGTCGACATCGACGTCAGCCGCAGGGAAGGAGAACATGGCCATCGCCCGGGTGGCATCCCGGATCGGCCGAAGCCCGGCCGAGCGCCCGGCCTCCTGGTACTCGATCAGCCATGTGTCGAGCCCGAACTCGTTAGGCACGCTGAAGAAGGCCAGTACGTGCCCGAGGTGGCGGACGAACTGCTCGTGCGGCCCGAAAACCATGGTGCGCAGCGCCGAATGCAGCCCGTCGGCTCCGATCACCAGCTCGAAACGCCGCCGGTTACCGCTGTCGAAGACCACCTCGACCCCGTCCGCGTCCTGGGAGAGCTCGGCGATCCGGTCGCCGAAGATGTATTCGACATCGCCTCGGGTGTCCTCGTAGAGCACCTGCGACAAGTCACCACGCAGGATCTCGATCTCCGCGATGAATCCGTCGCCGCCGTCGTCGTCCACCCGGAAGGTCTCCAGCACGTGCCCGTCCGCGTCCACGGTGTGCGCGCCGATGGTCTGAGTGCAGGCCGCGCGGACCGCCGGGTCGAGCCCCATCCGCCGGATCACTTCCTTGGTCACTCCACGCGCGTCCACGGCCTGGCCACCGGGGCGCAGTTCGGCGGCCCGCTCCACCACGGTCACCACGGCTCCCCACCGGTGCAACCAGTGCGCCAACGCGGGCCCCGCAATGCTCGCCCCCGCCACCAACACCCTGATACCGCTCACTGCGCCTCCGACCTACCCGCCGAATCACTGTCCGGTCGCTGCTCTTCCGACCCACCGCCGTGGGTGTATCCAGAGGTATCGACGGCGGACCCGCCAGGAATTCATCGGTGCACCGTGAACTCGGCATGAGGCGGATGTTCCATGACGGTGACCGGTGTGCGTGATCCTGAGCCGCTCGACGCGCTGCCGTCTGCCGGGGCGATGGGCAATCACCGTGGACATATGAGCGAACAACCGGTGCCGGGTGGAGTGGTGCACGAGTTGCCAGCCGACCTGCGTGAGGCGTTGGCCGGGAACGCGGTGGCGGTGACGGCTTGGCGGGACATCACGCCGTTGGCGCGCAACGAGTTCATCTGCTGGGTGGAGGATGCCAAGCAGGCCGCTACTCGGGAGCGGCGGATACGGCGAACTCAGGAGGAGCTCGCCGAGGGCCAGCGGAGGCCGTGTTGCTGGCCGGGATGCAAGCACCGCGAGCGGACGGGGGCGTAGTTGCTCGGCGGTGCGGTAGTCCGCCGCCGACGCGACCTTGTGGTGTTCTCGGAGAACGCTCGACCGAATCCTGTTGGTTGGGCGGTTATCTGTCGGTAGATCCTGGGAACATCGGAGTATGGGAAACGGGGAGGAATTCGGCGGGTGGGGCGCAGCTTTCATCTGGGCCGTCGTCGGCGCGACGATCGGTGTGCCGATCTGGTTGTGGACGGGTCAATCGCTGTGGCTGCTGTTCCTATTGCTGCCGGGTATCGGGTTCAGCAGTGCTGGTCGCGGGGTCGTCTGGATGGTGCTGTCGGTGCTGCCGCGCGGCGTAATCCTGGTTGCCGGTTGGTTTTTCGTACTCTTGGCGATAGTCGACGCGGTGGCGATGGCGGTGTGGAAGCTGGCACCTTCGGTGTGGACCTGGCCGGTGGCGGTGGTTTCCGCTCTGGTGCTCGGCGTATTGATGTATCTGGCGGTGGCCTCGGAGGTGCTCGGCGGGTGGCAGCTCACGAACGGCGCTGAGCTGGTGCGGGTCGATCACGAGATCGCGCGGGCGAAACAACGTCCGGACGAGGGGTTGTCGCCCGTGTGGTCCTCGCTCTACAGCGCCGGTCCCGCGGCCGGACTTCGCCCGCCGCCGTTCGCGATCGGCGGTTTCGAGCTGGCCGACCGGCTTGGGCAGTATCACGCCGTGATGGCTCGGCGGCACTGGATCAGCGGCAACACCGACACGGCGCTGGAACACGCGGCGGAGGCATCGGCCGTGCGCCGTCATATGGTCGCCATGCCGCTGGGCCGGACGAAGTCGCAGAACTTTGCCCAATCGCTGTACGAGCAAGCCTTCTACCTCAGTGAACTCGGGCGTTCAGCCGAAACTGTCGAGGTGCGGGCCGAGGAGATCGCGGAACGACGGCGCCTGCTCGCCCGTTTCGACAAGCGCTATCCGGTATTGGTCGCGAAAGCCGCGAAGCCACACGCGACGACGAAGACCAAACAGTTGGTGGTCGACTTACAGACCTACGGCAAGGGCCTGAAGACCGACCTCGCTTCCGCGTTGACAGCCCAAGCAGCCGCTCTCACCGAATTGGGCCGCACAGACGAGGCCACCGACCTGCGATCCGAAGCCGAATCCCTCGCGCCCGCCGACGACTAGCCCGAGTCAGGCTCGATAAGTCGCGCGGTACTGCTGACACGTGTCGAATACTGTGCCGATGTGTTCTCGGAGCGCTTACCATCCGCCACCTCGGCTCCGATTCGCCGCTGCTCGTCCAACGACGGCAACGGTACGGACAGCATTTGAGGGTTGAAGAGCTGATCGAGGGGGATGGAAGTTCCCGCCGGTGGGTGTTGGGGATCACGCTGGGTTTCGGTGGGTCCGCGGCGTAGCTTCGTGCGTAGGCGAATCGCGGGCACGAAGGGGTGTTGACGATGCGGGTGATCGGGCGGATTCGGGGGTATGCCACGGTGGTTCGGCGGGCTCGCCGGCATCGGGGGGATCTGGTGGGATGGCTGGGGCGGCGACCGCAGATCGGGGTGGCGACCGCGGGGTACGAGACGGCGTTGTTGTTCAGCAACAAGCTCGATCCTCGGCTCAAAGAACTCGCCGAGCTGAAGACAGCGGGGCTGGTGGCCTGTCAGTTCTGTCTCGATATCGGGTCGGCGCTGGCGCATACGAGCGGGTTGCGCGAGCGGCAGATCACCGATCTGCCTCGCTATCGCACGAGTGATGCCTACAGCGAGTTGGAGAAGTTGGTGATCGCGTTCGCGGAGGCGATGACGGTGACGCCCGCGGTGGACATCGACGAATTACGGGCAGGCCTGCTCACCCATCTGACGAAAGCGCAGCTCACCGAACTCGCCGCGACCATCGCGTGGGAGAACCAGCGGGCCCGCCTCAATCAAGGGCTCGGAGTGCAGCCGACCGGGATGGCAGACGGCCTGGCATGCGCGATGCCGGAGCGTCCCCACACTCCGTGATCGCAGTACTTTCTCTAAGTTCCGGCCGCCCTTGTCCAGCTGGCTACGACTAATCCTCGGTCGTGGGAAGCGGAATCGGATAGTACGTGGCCTGCGAGTTCTCGGCCTTCGGCGGCGCCGGCCAGAACCTGCCACGCTGCTCGCCCTGTTGCCTTCAGCGTCTGCGATTCCACGGGATCCAGTTGGCTGAGGGCGGTGGTATCCACCTGGGCGAAGGCCCTTGTGAGGGCGTCGTTGTAGTCGGCTGCTCGGATTGCCGTGTGAGTCGTCGGCTGTTCGCGTGGCGCGGCCTCCCCGACGACGAGCATTGTCACATTGGCCTCCTGTGCGGCCAGTTCCTTTCCGAGTGCCGCACACTCGCCCGGTGAGGCGTCAGACGAAATCGATTGATACGCAATTCTTTTGATGAAGACCCGGGCGGGGCGTGCGCCGTGGCGAGCCATACCCCGACCGACAAGGACAGCGGAAGGGGCCGCGAAGACAAGTCGTCCCGGCACCAAGCGATATCCCAGTCCCAAGCGATGCCGTGATGCCGAAGGCTGCCGAATGCGTTGGCCGGATCGGATGCGGTTGTCGTGTCGTCGCACCCGACAATCACCAAGAGGCCGGGCAGAGTTGGATCGGAAAGAAACTCCTCGGACCGACCTACAGCCCAACCGTCGGTCTTGTTGCCGAATTTGGGCACCCTGAGCCGCCGGACCGACTCGATACACGCCGCACGTAACCCATCCAGTTCAGCGGCCGCAGCGCCTCCCACTGCGGGGATGAGCGCGGGCGGGTGCGGGCAGACAGCGGCCGATATCAGCGGCACGGGCACTCCTGACGATCTTGGTTACAACCACTGTGGCACGCCGGATTGCACCGAGCCCGCGCTCGTGTCACACGACGGGTTACTCGAGCACCCTTACGCCGCGCATGCCGTTGACAGCCGACATCACGTCAGGTGCCGGGTGAAGAATCGGCCTGCCTCCGCCCCGGCGTACGGCGGAACGCCGATGTGCCCGCCCATATTGGCGTTCAGGGCCTTCTCCTCGGAACCGAAGGCGTCGAACAGGTCGAGGGACCGTTGGCGGTCGTTTCCCTCGTCGTCCCATTGCAGCAGGACGTGCAGCGGAATTCTGACGTTGCGGGCTTCCTCGAGGATGGCGCGTGGCACGAAGCTGCCGGCGAACAGGACGGCGGCGGCGATGCGTGGTTCGACGACTGCCAGTCGGGTGCCGATGGAGATGACTCCGCCCGAGTAGCCGACCGGGCCACCGATTTCGGGCAGCGCGAGGAGGGCGTCCAGGGCGGCCTGCCACTCCGGGACAGCCTCGTCTACCAGCGGGAGGATGAGCCGGTCGACGATCTCGTCGTCGACGGGTCCGCCGGCCGCCAGCGCCTGGCGCAGGTCGGCGAGGGCCTGATCGGCGGCGGCCGAACGGGGCCGGTCACCGCTCCCGGGGAGTTCGATGGTGGCCGCGGCGTAGCCCGCCGCCACGGTGGGCCGGACCCGGGCGAGCAGGCGCGGGTACGCATTGCGCAGGCCGATAGGAGGAGGGCCTACCAGGATCAGGGGCATCGGCGTGGAGACAGACGCCGGCGTCCACAGGATTCCGGGGATGTCGCCGAGGAGGAATTCGCGTTCGAGGATGTCGTCGTCGAGGCGTTGTTCGGTAATGAATCGCACGGTCGTGCCTTTCGGGAGTGCTGGTGATCGGCGCTCCCGGACGACCTATCGCCCGACCGTGACTCCAGTGGAGAGCACCCATGTCGATACTGCGTTCACGGGTACCACCTCCTCGTCCACTGTCACGGAATTCGTGAAAGGTAGCAGTGGGCGCCATCGTTCGCCAACGGATTTTCAACCGCCGATGATGTCCGCGGGCAGGAACATGGCGCCGAGTTGGGTGGCGATGGCGTAGGTGTGTTCGACGAGGCGGGCGGCGTCGACGTCGATGGCGCCGGTGCGCCAGGCGGTGAGGAGTTCGATGAAGCCGCCGATGCCTGCCAGGGTGCTCATGCGCACGGCTGTCTCGTCGGCGTCGGGGCGCAGGTGGGGCCAGGCGGCGGCGAGCAGGAGGTCGGTGGCGTCGGTGAGCATGGCTTTGCGGCGCTGCTCGAGGACGGCGCTGCCCGCGTGGTCGGCGAGCAGGATGCGGGCCCGGCCACGCAGGTCGGTCTGCAGTTCGACGGCGCGGGCGATGGCGGCGCGCAGGATTTCCAGGGGGGCGCGGTCGGCGTTGTCGGCCAGGATGGTCGCCAGGTCGGCGAAGACCTCCGCGCACACCTCGTCCCACACCACGGCGAGCAGGTCGTCGCGGTCGGTGAAGTTCTCGTAGAAGTACCGGTCGTTGAGCGCGGCCCGCTGGCAGACGCCACGCATCGTCACCGCGGCCCATCCGCTGTCGAGCCAGATCTCGAGCGCGGCCGCGATCAGGTCGGCGCGGCGCTGCGCCCTGCGCTCTTCGGCGGTGCGGCCGCCCCAGGTCCGGGCCGGTGCGCGCACATCCATGGTTGACAAAGTACTCCGTCACGCGCCTAATTGGTGTCAGGTGCGGCCAATGGTGGCAGACGACACCAGTTCGGACCGGACCGGTTGAACCAGGGAGTCGCCATGCGCCTGTTTCGTCGTCGTCGAACCGAACACGCCGATGCGGTGGTCACCGGCGCGGGCAGCGGCATCGGCCGCGCGTTCGCCGTCGAACTCGGCAGGCGCGGCGGGCGGGTGGTGTGCTCCGATATCGACGCCGACCGGGCCGCCGACACCGCCGTGCTGGTGGAGAATGCGGGGGGCAAAGCCGTCGGCGCCCGTTGCGATGTCACCACGATCGACGAGGTCACCGCGCTGGCCGCCCTGGCGCAGGACTGGTTCGGTGGCGCGCCGAGTCTGGTCGTCAACAATGCCGGGATCGGCGCGGGCGGGCCGCCGGTCGGCGAGTTCACCCTCGAGGACTGGGAACGCACCCTCGCGGTGAATCTGTGGGGAGTCATCAACGGCTGTCACGTCTTCACACCGATCCTGCGCGCGGCGGGGCGGGGAACGGTGGTCAATGTCGCCTCCGCCGCCGCCTTCGGCGCGGCACCACGGATGGCCGCCTACAACGTGAGCAAGGCGGGAGTGCTCGCGCTGTCGGAGACCATGGCGGCCGAGCTGGCCGGGACCGGCGTCGGCGTGACGGTGCTGTGTCCCACGGCCGTGAAAACCGGGATCCTGCGGTCGGATTCGCCACTGGACGGCACCGCCGAACGCCTCGGCGGATCGCTCCTGCGGTGGACGGGCCGCCCGCCCGCGAGTATCGCGAAGACCACCCTCGACGCCGTCGACCGTGGCGATCTCTACGTGGTGCCGCAATTGGAGGCCAAAGTGCTGTGGCAGGCCAAACGTTTGATGCCCGCCGCCTACACCCGTTCGGCGGGCCTGCTGGAGCGGGTCGTGCGCTGATGTTCTCCTATCCCGACATGCTTGCCACCGTGCGAGCCAAGCAATGGGCCCTGGCCGATATCGACTGGGACGCACCGGGTGCCGAGCTGGTCACCGACGAGCAGCGGCCACGCCTGGCCGCGTTCATGTCCGATCTGGTGTGGATCGAGCACGTCGGTGCCCGCGGTTTCGCCGCGCTGGTCCAGCAGGCACCGCCCGGTGCGCTGCGCGAGATCTACCGGCACTTCCACGCCGAGGAACAGAAGCACGCCAATGCCGAGCTGGCGCTGATGCGCCGCTGGGGCATGCTCGACGACGACGCGATGCCGGTGCCCAACAAGAACATTCGCCTCGTGATCAGCTGGCTCGACCGCTACGCCGAGCACATGACCCTGCCCGTCCTCGGCACCGTCATCCCGTCCTTGGAGACGGCGCTGGACGGCGCGCTGGTGAAGTTCCTGCTCGACGAGGTCGATGATCCGGTGTGCCACGAGGTGTTCCGGCACATCAACAGCGACGAATCCCGGCACCTGGCCGTCGGTTTCCAGGTGCTCGAGCAGCTCGGCGCGGGACCGCTGCGCAAGATCGCCATCGAGACAGCGGGTTTCGCGGCGCGTCCGTCGTTCGTGCTCGGCGCGCTGCTCTACGCGCCGCTGTTGTCGCGGATGGCAGCCAATATCGTGGCGCTCGGTCTGGACGAGGAAAAGTTGTGGAACGCGGTGCGGCGCTACGAGACGGTCGGCGAGCGCAGCCCGCAGATCCGGCGGCTGCCGCTCTACCACGTGGTGCGCTTGCACGCGAAGGCGACGATCAACCACCGTCAGCCTTTCCAGTTGCTCGCCGATGTGTCCAGTGCCTGTATCGACAGCTTCCCGGTCCGCGTGCTCGGCCACCGTCCGTCGTGGGTACGCGAGCTCACCTACCATCCGGTCGCGAAATGACCGGGCTTCCCGGCACATTCGACGGCCGGATCGTGCACCACCTCGACTTCCACCCGCGCCGGGAGTTCACCGGTGAGCGGGTGGCGATCATCGGCTCCGGCGCCGCGGTGGCGCGGCTGCTGCCCGGCATCGCGGCCGAGGCGGCGCGGGTGACGGTGTTCCAGACCGAGGCCGTCTGGATCGTGCCGCGCGCACCCCTGCCGTCCGGCGCCCTGCGGCACGCGCCGGATCGTCTGGTGCGGCTCGTCGCGCGCACCAATCTCCGTTGGCAAGTGCGTGATTCGTGGCTGCGGTATCGGCTCACGCCCGACGACGACGCGGGCGTCGCGGTGCACGACAGCTACTACCGCACGCTGCGACAACCGCACTGCCGCCTGGTCACCTGGCCGATCGCACGGCTCGCCCCGCTGGGCGTACGCACGGTCGACGGGATCGAGCACCGGGTCGACACCATCGTCTTCGCCGACGACTCCCACCACGTCGTGCGCACCATCGGCCGCGGTGGCCAGCTGCCCGCGACAGCCGCCAGGGTCGGCGCCGCCGACAGAAAGGAATCAGCGTGAGCGAGCGAATCAGCTATCCGCGCACCGTGCGAACAGTGCGGCCGACACTCGGCGAGGCAGCGGCATGAGCACCATCGATCACGAGATCATCATCGTCGGTGCCGGCTTCTCCGGTATCGGCGCCGCGATCGCGCTGCGCGAGGCGGGTTTCGAGGACTTCCTGATGGTCGACGATGCCGACGGGGTCGGTGGCACCTGGCATTGGAACACCTATCCCGGTGTGGCCGTGGATATTCCGTCGTTCAGCTATCAGTTCTCCTTCGATCAGCGGACCGAGTGGTCGCGGGTGTACGCGCCGGGTCGCGAACTCAAGGCCTATGCCGAATCCTGTGTGGACAAGTACGGTCTACGCCCGCGCATCCGGTTCGGCACCACCGTGGTCGCCGCCGATTTCGACGCCGACGCCGACCGCTGGGTGTTGCGCACCGCCGACGGCGCCGAGCTGAGCGCCCGGTTCGTGCTGAGCGCGACCGGTGTGCTCACCCGCCCGAAACTGCCCGACATCCCCGGTATCGAGACCTTCGCCGGGACCACCGTGCACACCGCGCGCTGGGATCACGGACTCGACCTGCGCGGCAAGCGGGTCGCGATCATCGGCACCGGTGCGTCGGCGGTCCAGGTGATCCCGGAGATCGCGCCGCTGGTCGAGCACCTCACGGTCTTCCAGCGCACTCCGATCTGGTGCCTGCCCCGTCCCGATCTGCCCATGCCGCCACCCGCGCGCTCGGCGCTACGCCTGCCCGGCGGCCGCACCCTCACGCGGCTCATCAGCCAGACCTACGTCGAGGTCACCTTCCCGCTGGCCGCTCACTACCACCGCTCGCTGCCCACCGCCGCGATCGGCGAGCGCGCCGGGCTGGCCCATCTGCGCCGCCAGGTGAAGGACCCGGCCGTGCGCGCGAAGCTGACCCCGAACTATGCCCTCGGCTGCAAACGGCCGAGCTTCTCCAACGACTACCTGGCCACCTACAACCGCACGAACGTCACGCTGGAAACCGCGCCCATCACCGAGATCACCGCCACCGGCGTGCGCACCGAGGACACAGAACACCCGGCCGACGTGCTGATTCTCGCGACCGGCTTCAAGGTGATGGAATCGGGCAATATGCCGACCTACGACCTGCACGGCGTCGACGGCCTCGACCTGGAGAAATGGTGGGACGAGAACCGGCTGCAGGCCTACGAGGGCGTGAGCGTGCCGGGATTTCCCAACTATTTCTCCATCATGGGCCCCTACGGCTACAACGGCGCCTCGTATTTCACGCTCATCGAGAACCAGACCCGCCACATCCTGCGCTGCCTGCGCCGCGCCCGCAGCACCGGAGCCACCCGCGTGGAGGTCCGCCGCGAGGCCAACGACCGCTTCTTCCGCGAGGTGCTGGCCCGCCGCGGCGGCCAGGTGTTCTGGCAGGACAGCTGCGCCGATGCGAACAGCTACTACTTCGACAAGCACGGTGATGTGCCCCTGCGCCCGTCCTCCACCCTGGAGGCAGCCTGGCGCAGCGGCCATTTCGACCTGTCCGACTACATGTTCACAGCAGCTCCCCGACCATTGAGCGCTACCGTGGAAACATGAGCAGTCCATCGGTGCCGGGTGGGGTCGTGCACGAGCTGCCCGCTGATCTGCGGACGGCGCTGGCGAGCAATCCCACCGCGCTGGCGGCGTGGCAGGACATCACGCCACTGGCTCGCAACGAATTCATCTGCTGGGTCGAAGACGCCAAGCAGGCCGCGACGCGGGAGCGGCGGATCCGGCGGACCCAGGAGGAACTCGAAGAGGGGCAGCGGCGGCCGTGCTGCTGGCCCGGATGTCAGCATCGGGAGCGCACCGGCAAGTAGCGCCCATCCGGGCCGGGTGGCTGGCCGAAATCCTTCCGTCAAACAGCTGTGCGGCGGCGACCGCCTCGACGGAAGTGATGGAAGACCATGCGATCTGTACGTAATTCCCTGATGGCGGCCCTGCTGCTCGGTTCGGTAGTCGGTGTGACGGCTTGTTCACAAGACGACGAGGCCGACACGGCGACGGCCGCGAGTACCACGGCGGCCACGTCCTCGGCGATGGGCACCCCGGCAGCCTCGGGTCCGGTCGGACCCGGATGCGCGGAGTACGCGGCCCAGGTGCCCTCCGGCCCCGGCTCGGTGGCGGGCATGGCGCAGGACCCGGTGGCCGTGGCAGCGTCGAACAATCCGATGTTGACCACCCTCGTGTCGGCGGTCTCGGGCAAGCTCAACCCGGATGTCAACCTGGTCGACACCCTCAACGGCGGACAGTTCACCGTATTCGCACCGGTCGACTCGGCGTTCGGAAAGATCGATCCCGCCACCGTCGAGTCGTTGAAGACCGACTCGGCCACCCTGACAACCATCCTCACCTACCACGTGGTCCCCGGCCGGATCGAGCCCCAGCAGATCCCCGGTACGCACGCGACCGTGCAGGGCGCGGATGTGCGGGTGAGCGGGTCGGGCGACAACCTGACCGTCAACGACGCGAAGGTGCTGTGCGGCGGCGTGCAGACCGCCAACGCCACCGTCTACATGATCGACACCGTCCTCATGCCGCCGTCGTGAACGCCCGGGCACTGGCGCGGACCGTACGCTCGGGAGAAGAATTTCGGTACGACACCCATCCGGCGGCCCGGGTGAGCCGAAATCCCTCCCATGCGCATGGAAACAGGGGCCCGACGATGACGAATGGCCCGGGATCCTCGCCGATCCGCCTGCGATCGGTGCCGACCGACCCGCCCACCTGTCCCCCGGATCGTGGGGCGGACCGGGCGGTGCAGGCCCGGCTGGTGACCCTGCTGGTCGACGTCGCCGCAGGTAGCAGACCCGCGTTCACCGAGTTCTATCGGACAACCAGCCCGCGGGTCTTCGGGCTCGCGCTGCGGGTGGTGCGCAGTCATGCCCTCGCGGAGGAGATCGCGCAGGAAGTGTTCCTCCAGGTCTGGTCGTTGGCCGCGGACTACGACCCGGACAGGGCGAGCCCGATCGGCTGGTTGATGATGCTCACCCATCGGCGCGCGGTCGACCGGGTGCGCGCCGAGCAGTCGGCCACCAGCCGCGACATCGTATTCGGTCACTGCCATCTCGGCCGCGATCACGACGTCGTGTCCGAGGAGGTCGCCCAGCGGCTCGACGAGCAGTCGGTGCTGGATTGCCTGGAAACGATGACCGCACTGCAGCGCGAAGCGGTCGCGCTCGCCTATTACAGCGGCCGCACCTATGTCGAGGTCTCCGAGACCCTGGCGGTGCCGTTGCCGACGGTGAAGAGCCGGATCCGGGACGGTTTGAAAAGGCTCGAGAATTGTTTGACCGGAGGGACTTCCCGATGAACGAGACAGATCGGCGGACACCCTGGTCATGGTTCGACGAGGCCTATCCCTACGCGTTGGACGCACTCGACGATCGGGAACGCGCCGATATCGATGAGCGGCTACAGGCGGCGGGCCCGGCGATGACGGCCGAGTTCCACGCGAATGTCCGGCGCATCCAGGAGACCCTCGCGGCGTTGACCGGCATGGACGTGGTCGCACCGCCCGCCCGGCTCGAGACGGCCTTGATGGAAGCGCTGGATCGGCGTGATTTCGTTCGGCCACAGTCGGTTTCGCGGCGACCTCTCCGGTGGCTCGCGGCCGCGGCGGCAGCCGTGGTGGTCGCCGGTGCGGCGGTGGGAATCACGGTCGTGGTCGACCGAACGAACAACACACCCGGCACGGTCACCGCACAACAGGTACTCGACCAGCCCGACAGCCGGGAAAGTTCGGCCCCGGTCTCCGGTGGCGGCGAGATGACAGTGCACCTGTCGAAGGAGCTCGGTGCGGCGGCGGTGGCCTTCCACGATCTGCCCGTCCTGCCCG
Source organism: Nocardia rosealba (assembly GCF_020216065.1). GTDB lineage: Bacteria > Actinomycetota > Actinomycetes > Mycobacteriales > Mycobacteriaceae > Nocardia > Nocardia rosealba. Next base: position 673,081 of record NZ_JAIWNA010000001.1, on the reverse strand, counting down.
CGGATCGGGCCTATCAGCTGTGGCGGGTACCGCCCGCCGGGCAACCGGAATCGGTGGCGGTGCTGGCCGGACAACCCATGATCGTGACCTCGGTCCAGGCGGCGGACACCCTGGCCGTGACGATCGAACCGGCCGGCGGATCGCCGACACCCACACCACCGGTCCTCGCCGGGGTGAAAGTCGGCTGATCGGGCAGCCACATGTTCAGGAGGTCAGCATGATTCACCGCGCACCCCGCAGGCTGGGGCATCTCGCGGCCGCCGCAGCCGCGACGGCGGCCGCGGCCACCGTCTTGGCGGTCGGTCATCTCGTCGCGGTGCTCGTCGCTCCCGCCGCTTCGCCGTTCTTCGTGCTCGGCGCCACGGTCGTCGACAACACGCCGAAGTGGTTGAAGGACAGCGCGATCCGCTGGTTCGGTGCCAACGACAAACTGGCGCTGGCGATCTCGATGGCTGCGGTGATGGTGGTGACCGCGAGTCTGCTCGGTGAGCTCGCCCGGCGCCGCTTCGCCCTCGCGGCGGGCGCGCTCACCGTGCTCGGCCTGATCGTCGCCGTCCTGGCGCTGCGGCGCCCGAATGCCACCTTCTTGTTCGTGATGCCCGCGCTCGCCGGAACCCTGGCCGGTGTGGCCGCGCTGACCGTGTTGTTCGTGAGCTTCTCCGAGCCGGAGCCGGAACCCACCGTCGGACCGAGCCGGCGTGGTTTCATGCTGGCTCTGGCCGGAGTCACCGCGGGCGTCGCCGCGGCAGGCGTGGCCGGACGCTACCTCGCCACCCGATTGCGCGATATCGCCGCCGACCGCGCCGCATTCCTGCTGCCCCGCGTCGCGAAACCGGCACCACCGGTATCGGCGGAAATGGATCTGCCCGTTCAGGGGATCACCCCGTTCGTCACCGACGCCGACGAGTTCTACCGCGTCGACACCGCCCTGCAACTGCCCTCGCTGACCCGCGACGAGTGGCGCCTGCGCATCCACGGCATGGTCGAGCGCGAGATCCGCCTGGACTACGACGAACTGCTGGCCCGCGACGCCGTCGAATCTGTCATCACGCTCACCTGCGTCTCCAACGAGGTCGGTGGTGACCTGCTCGGCACGGCCCGCTGGACCGGGTACCGGCTGGCCGACCTGCTGGCCGAGGCCGGTCCTTCCCGCGACGCCGATATGGTGCTGTCGCGCAGTATCGACGGTTTCACCGCGAGCACCCCGCTGGCCGCCCTCACCGGCAACCAGGATGCCCTGCTCGCGGTGGCCATGAACGGTGAGGCCCTCCCGGTGGCGCACGGTTATCCGGCCCGCATGATCGTGCCCGGCCTCTACGGCTACGTCTCGGCGACCAAGTGGGTCGTCGACCTCGAGGTGACCCGCTTCGATCGCGCCGAGGCCTACTGGACCCGTCGCGGATGGGCGCCGACGGCGCCGATCAAGACCGCCTCCCGGATCGACGTCCCCGCGGCGTTCGCGACCCTGCCCGCGGGCCTGGTCGTCGTCGCGGGCGTGGCCTGGGCGCAGGGCCGCGGTATCCGCGCGGTCGAAGTGCAGGTCGACGACGGCGCCTGGCAGCAGGCCACCCTGGCCGAGGCCTACTCGATCGACACCTGGCGGCAGTGGACCTGGCGCTGGGACGCCTCACCCGGCACCCACTCCCTGCGGGTACGGGCCACCGACGCCACCGGCTCGGTCCAGACCGACGAGCGGGTCCCGCCCTTCCCGGACGGTGCCACCGGACACCACAGCCGGGTGGTCACCATCCGCTGAGCCGGCTCGCGCCTAGCGCAGGATCGACATGGCGATGCCGTCGAGGATGTCGTGTTCGCTGACGACGAGTTCGGTGACGCCCGCTCGCGCGGCGAGCTCGTCGGCCAGCACCTCGGTGATCACCGCGCCGCCGCCGATGACGTCGACGCGGCCGGGGTGCATGGGCCCGAGGGCGGCGCGCTCGTCGTGGTCCATGGCGACCAGGCGGTCACACACCTGGTGCACCTCGTCGAGGCTCAGGCGGGTCAGATGCACACGCTCCGAGTCGTATTCGGGAAGGTCGAGGGCGACGGCGGTGATGGTGGTCATGGTGCCCGCGACACCGACCCAGGTGTGCACCTTGTCGACCGGGACCTTCGCGAACGCCTCGTCGAGCTTCTCCTGCGCGAATTCCTTTGCCGCCGCAACCTGTTCGGCTGTAGGTGGGTTGCCGGGCAGGCAGCGTTCGGTGATGCGCACACAGCCGATATCGGCGGAATAGGCGGCCTGCACACCCTTTTCGTCGCCGACGACGAGTTCGGTGGAGCCACCACCGAGGTCGACCACGACGAAAGGTCCGGCATCGGCCGACAATTCACCGACCGCACCGGCGAAGGACAGGCGGGCTTCTTCGTCACCGGTGATGACTTCGGCAACAGCACCCTCGACCACACGGCCCAGCTCGGTGCGGGTCATGGAGAAGAAGTCGTCCCGGTTGGCGGCGTCGCGGGTGGCCGAGGTGGCCACCATCCGCACGCGCGAAACACCTTGCGCCAGCATCACATCGACGTAATCGGCCAGCGCGGCGCGGGTCCGTTCGATCGCCTCGGGGGCGAGCCGCCCGGTGGCGTCGACACCCTGGCCGAGTCGCACGATGCGCATCTCGCGGTGCACATCGGTGAGCACATTGTCGGCGCCGACTTCGGAGATCAGCAGACGGATCGAGTTGGTTCCGCAATCCACTGCGGCGATGCGCTCACTCATGAGTGTTCCTCCAGGTCTCGACCAGCTGCTGTCCCGCGATTATGCCTGTTCTTCGGACTTGCGGGCAGCGGGCCAGTCGGCGGGAACGGCGGTCCCGCGCAGCCCGGCGTCGGCGGCCAGGGCCACGGACTCGTCACCGAGCGGGTTCACGCCCGGCCCCTTGGCCAGGGAATGCGCGATCAGCACGTGCAGGCACTTGACCCGGTCGGGCATGCCGCCGCCGGTGAAATCCGTTCCGAGCGACTCGATCTCGTTGCGCTCGGCCAGGTAGCTCTCGTGCGCGGCCCGGTAGGCCGCGGCCAGTTCGGGATCGTGGGCGAGACGTTCGGTCATCTCGCGCATCACCCCGGCCGATTCCTGCCTGCTCGCCTCAGCGGTCAAGCGGGGGTCGGTGAGGTAGTACAGCGTGGGGAACGGGGTGCCGTCGGGCAGGCGCGGCGCGGTCTTCACCACGGCGGGCAGACCGTCCGGGGTGCGGTAGGCGATCGCGAGGACTCCGCGCGGCTCGCGGCCCAGTTGCCGAGCGATGATTTCGAGGTCGCGCTCGTTCGGTGCGGTCACCTACGGTCCTTCCGGTGCTGGTTCGGAGATGCTGCGCCACAGGTCGGTGTACCAGGGGTCGGGCTCCGCTGTTCGGGTACTCATCGGCGGCGGTGCGGGCGCCTCGATACCGGGCACCTGCACGATGTAGGGGGTTTCGCCCGGCATCACCAGCCGCAGCCGTTCGCGGGCCTCGGTGCGGATGTAGGCCGGATCCTGTTGCTGCGCACGACGATCGCGCAGGGCGGCCAGGTCGGCGTCGAGTTCGGCGCGTTCCTCGGCAAGCGCGGCCGCCTCGGCACGCTGACTGAAGTACGTGCGCGTCGGCACGGCCAGGGTGAGCGCCAGCCCGCACAGCACGGCGGCCAGGATCACCGCCTTGCCGGTGGAGAGCCCGAGGATCGTGTGCTCGGTGCGTTCCAGCTTGCCGCTCGGCTTGCGGGTGGCCGTTTCCGGCCGCCGCCGGGTGGTGCGTTTGGCGGCGGTCGGACGGCCGGGTGTGTCGAGCGGACTGGGGCGTGAGCGCGCGGCCCGCGACGTGCGCCGGTCGCCTCGTCCACCCGGACTGGTCCCCCGCGCACGTCGCTCGGTCATTGGCGCTCTACCCCATCATCTCCAGGTCCCGCGGTACTTCTTGTTCAGAACTCGCCGGTGAAACGCGGGAAGGCCACGTCGCCGGCGTAGCGTGCCGAATCACCGAGGGCGTCCTCGATGCGCAGCAGCTGGTTGTACTTGGCGACCCGCTCCGAACGCGCGGGGGCGCCGGTCTTGATCTGGCCGGAGCCGACGGCGACCGCGAGGTCGGCGATGGTGGTGTCCTCGGTCTCGCCCGAACGGTGCGACATCATGGTCTTGTAGCCGTTGCGGTGGGCCAGGTCGACCGCGTCGAGGGTCTCGGTGAGGGTGCCGATCTGGTTGACCTTCACCAGCAGCGCGTTGGCCGCGCCCTTGGCGATGCCCTCTTCCAGGCGCTCCGGGTTGGTGACGAACAGGTCGTCACCGACGAGCTGCACCTTGTCGCCGATGGCGTCGGTGAGCGCGACCCAGCCGTCCCAGTCGTCCTCCGACAGCGGGTCCTCGATGGAGACCAGCGGGTACTGGGTGAGCAGCTCCTCGTAGAACTGACCCATCTCCTCGGCCGAGCGGACCTTGCCCTCGAACTTGTAACCCTCACCGGGGGTGTAGAACTCGGTGGCGGCCACGTCGAGCGCGAGCGCGACATCGGTGCCGAGCTTGTAGCCCGCCTTCTGAATGGCCAGGCTGATCAGGTCGAGCGCTTCCTTGGTGCCCGCGACGTCGGGGGCGAAGCCACCCTCGTCACCCAGGCCGGTGGACAGGCCCTTCTCCTTGAGCACGGCCTTGAGCGAGTGGTACACCTCGGTGCCCCAGCGCAGCGCCTCGCGGAAGGTGGGCGCGCCGATCGGGGCGACCATGAATTCCTGCACGTCCACACCGGTGTCGGCGTGCGCGCCACCGTTGAGGATGTTCATCATCGGCACGGGCAGCACGTGGGCGTTCGGACCGCCCAGGTAGCGGAACAGCTCGAGGCCCGAGGACTCGGCAGCACCGCGGGCCACGGCCAGCGACACACCGAGCAGGGCGTTCGCGCCGAGGCGGGACTTGTCGGGAGTGCCGTCCAGATCCAGCAGGACCTGGTCGACGGTGCGCTGCTCGACGGCGTCGAGGCCGATGATGGCGGGCGCGATCTCGTCGAGGACACCCTCGACGGCCTTGGTGACGCCCTTGCCGTTGTAGCGGTCGCCACCGTCGCGCAGCTCAACGGCCTCGTGCTCACCGGTGGACGCGCCGGACGGCACGTCTGCCCTGGTCAGGGTGCCGTCGTCGAGGGCGATCTCGACCTCGACAGTGGGATTGCCGCGCGAATCCAGAATCTCGCGAGCTCCGACCTGTTCGATGATGGCCACGAAAACGACTCCTTACGACGGAAAGGCACGGTAGGTCTCACGGGATGGTCCGTGCGCAGCCGAGCCTATCGTCTCGCGGTGGCAGGCAGTAACCGGCACTCCGGGCAGGTGGCCACTAGGCGCGGCGCCCGATGCTGTAGGCGGCGGCCCGATCCCGCACGACCAGCATGTACTTGTTCGACTGGTTGTAGGCGAACAAGGCACGCTGCCAGCCGTCGGCCGAGGTCAGGTTGCCGCCGCGGGTGCAGAGGTAGCGGGCGGCGGTGAGGGCGGCGTCGTCGATGTTCTGCGGGTCGAGCACGCCGTCACCGTTGGCGTCGACGGCCCAGCGCTGCCATGTCTCGGGGATGAACTGCAGCGGGCCGACCGCCCGGTCGTAGGTGGTGTCGCCGTCGAGGCGGCCGCCGTCGGTGTCACGGATGACGGCATTGCCCTTGGTTCCGTCGAGGGCGACACCGATGATCGGCGGGCGAACGGTTCCGTCGGCGTCCACGTCGGCGCCCCGGTGGGTGCCGTGCCCACTCTCCACGCTGGCGATGCCCGCGATGGTCGTCCAGGCGATGCCGCACTCGGGCGCCGACCTGGCGAGCACGGCGGCGGCGTAGCCGTAGGCCTCGAGGGCCACCGGTGCGATGCCGAGCGCGTCGGACTGCTCGTCGGCCCAGCCGCGTAACTGCGTGGCGGCGCGACCCGGCGCATCGATATCGATGACGGGTAAGGCCACCCCGGGGCCCGGCGGCATGTCACCGGGAATCGACGCGAGCGAACTGCACCCCGTGAGCAACGCGGCCACCGCCACGGCGACGATGACGCCGGCTTTCTGCACAGACACTCAATCAATCATCCAGATCAGCGCGCCGCCATGCACATCTCACAGTGACTTCTCAGAGTTCTCAGGTCGCGACGAGGCAGATGGTCGAGCCGTGGGATACGCCCGCCTCGCGTGACATTCGCGCCTCGCCGGCCGAACAACCGATGTTCGCTTCGTCGTACACGGACGTGACGCGGCCGTCGGCACTGCTGTCGTCACAGCTCACGAGTCTCGGTAGGCCTGCGGTGCCCGCGTAACCGGTCACGCAGTCGCCGGGCCGGGCGTACCCGAGGTGGTTCTGATCGATCGGCCCCAGGCAGACGACGACGCGCAGGTCGGTGTTGTCGTTGAGCGAGACCGATGCCGCATTGGCGTTGGTGATCTCCTCACATTTCGGGTCGGCCGGTTCGGTGTACTGGGTCCGCACCGAGAGCACCCGGTGCGTGGCGGACCGGTGCGCGCACGCGATCGTCTTCATCGACACGTTCGAAGCGCATTCGCCCACAAAGGCTCCCGCCATCGAGTCGGAGTCCTCGGCGGGTTTCGTGCAGATCACCACGGCACGGCCACCCAGGGACGACTGGGCATAGGCTTCGCGGGTTTCCGGGTGGGATTCGCAGGCCCGATCGGTGACCGGGACCTTGACGTGCAGTTCGGTGGCGATCACAACATGGGGCCCGCCGGTGAATCCGCATGTGCTGCGTTCGATTTCGCCGCCGGACTTGCGTACATCGATGCAGTCGCCGGGGCGAAGGCCGCCCGCGTCGGTCATGTTCTTCTCGGTCGGTTCGAGGCACAGCACGGTTTCGCCGTCGGTGGGGCTCGGGTCGGCTACCGCGCGGGTCGCCTGCTCGAATTTCATGCAAGCCATGGCGAACGGGTGCTGCATCGGTTCCCTGGCGAGCACCCGGTATACGGCGAGGTCGTCGGCGCAGGCGTATTCGACGGGCAGTTCGTCCCGGCTCAGGCAATCTCCGACGGCCATGCGTGGTTCCTCGGGCCGGGTGAGGAAGTAGCCCGTGACTGCTCCGGCGGCAGTGAGTAAGACGACGATGGCGACGATCGCGAACATCGCCGGGGGTTTGCGACGCGGTCGGCTCGGTTCCGGCGCCGGATACGGAGACGATTCCGTCCACGGCCGCACCACCGGAATGTCGGTCGACGGTGGCAGGCTCGGCGGCACAGCGCCCTCATGCGGAGGGGCGGGGTGGATCATCGGGGTTCGTCTCCTTGAAAACGCTTGGGGGACAACCCGATGAGATCGGCTCGTATCGCTGCGCCGTTACACCAGCAGCTCCGCGGTGGCCCGATGCACCGGCGCCGCGAGAACGATTGCGGGATCGCCTCTTTCGACGACCTCGCCGTGGTCGAGGACCAGCAGGTCGGTGCAGTGCCTGGCGACCAGTGCCATGTCGTGGCTGATCAACAGGACGGCGGTGCCGTGCTCGGCGCGCAGGCGGTCGAGCAGGGTCATGACGCCCGCGGCCGTGTGCTGGTCGAGGGCAGTGGTGATCTCGTCGCAGATCAGGACGGCCGGATCGGCGGCGAGAGCTCGCGCCAGGGCGACGCGCTGACGTTGTCCGCCCGACAGTTCGTGTGGTCGCCTGCTCGCGAGGTCGTCAGGCAGATCCACATCGGCGAGCAGGGCGTCGACCCGCTTGCGCACATCCGGTTTCGGCACGCGGGCGATCCGCCGCAGTGGCCGGGCCAGGGTCTGTTCGACGGTTCGGCGAGGATTCAACGCTGCCAACGGGTTCTGCGTGACCAACTGAATACCCTTGGCCCTCGGCTTGATCCGTCGCCGTTTCCCGACCGGCGCCCGCACCGCGCCTGCTTCGACAACGCCCGCGACCCCGATCTGCAAGCCGGCGATCACCCGCGCCAACGTGGTCTTGCCTGCCCCCGAAGGTCCGACCACCGCCAATGCCGCCCCCTCGCGCACTTCCAGATCGATCTCACCGAGAATCCGGTGGTTGTCGGCGGCGGCGGTGATTCCCTTGGCGGACAGCGCGATTCCCGGCGATTCCCGCCCGTCGGTCGCGGGACTCGCAGGTCCGGCGAAACCCTCGGCAACCGGGATCTCGCCGCGCGGCGCCTGGTCAGCTGACCCAGCGGCCCGGTCGTCCTCGGGCTCAGCGGTGCGGCGACCGGCTGTGCGCTGAACAGCTGCAACCGTGGCGCCGTCACCCGTCGACGTGTCACCTCGTGGGCGGCTGTACGGCGTTGCCTTCTCATCGTGCCCGATCGGCGCCGAGCCCACCCGGCGGGATCGCGGTACGGCGCTGGGTGGATGGACTTCGATCACCGTGTCGGCGATGGCATGGACGGTGGTGGTGTCGTGGCCGGATAGCAGGACGGCGGTGGCGTCGGTGACGGCGAGATCGGCTATGAGCCGCGCTATTTCGGTGCGCAAGGCGCCGTGCAGACCGGCGAGGGGTTCGTCGAGGACGAGGACGATCGGACGGCGGAGGAGTGCGCGGGCCAGGGCCACCCGGCGTTGCTGGCCACCGGACAGGCGACCGACGCGGCGCCGCAGGAACGTCTCGTCCAGCCCGACGCGATCGAGCATCGCTTGTCGCTCGGCCTCGGAACTGGTGGGTGCGGCTTCGGCGAGGAGCGCACTAACGCGCAGGAGAGGGTTCAGCTCGGACCCGGGATCCTGGCCGACGTAGGCGATCCGCTCGCGCCGGAAAGTCCGCAGCGCACGGGGATCGAGCCCGAAGACGTCGTGTCCGGCCACCAGAACCGTGCCCGCACACCGCATCCCGGCGGGCACGTGCCCCAGCAGCGCCCGCATCGCCGTCGACTTGCCCGCCCCGGACGCCCCGGTCAGCGCCGTCACGGATCCCGCCTTCAGCCGGAAGGACAACGGCGCCAACAACACCGCCCCCGCAGCGCTCACCACCGTCAGCCCATCCACCACCGCCGCATCCCCGGCGTCGACCGCCGCGGGGTGTCCATTCCGCCGCCCGCTGGACACGAGTCCGTCCATCACCGCCTGCTCTACGTCAGTGGGCGATGCTGTCTCATCTGGCATCCCAGCGGGGTTGCCCGCTTGATCGCGCTGCCCGCCGAAACCGGAAAGCTGCACGTCACCGCGGCTACCCGCGCCGACCATCGCACCTCGATCGGGGACGTAGTCAGTGGCTCCAGCCCGTCGGCGTCGGGCACCATCACGCGCGGACCCGGCGGTGACCACCAGGTTCACCCCCACGGCGACGATCGCGATGGCGGCGCTGGGGGCCAGCACCGCCCAGGGGTTGAGGAGGATGCCGGAGGCGTTGTCGCGGACCATGATCGCCCAGTTGTCGGCCCCGACCGCGGGCACACCGAGGAAGGAGACGGTACTCACCAGGTAGATCGCCACGACGAAACGCAGGCCGAGCTGGGTGGTGAAGACCGAGCGGAGGTTGGGCAGGATCTCCCGGAACACCAAGTAGGGCAGTGATTCTCCGCTGGCGACGGCTGCTTCGACATAGCCGGTGGCGGCGATGCTCGCGGCCGAGGCGGCGAAGATCCGTGCACAGTAGGGCACACCGAACACCAGCGACACCACGATCAACGCCGCTACCCCACCCTCCGGCCAGGCGGTGAGCACGAGCAGGATGCCGAGCACGGCAGGCAGGAGAATGACGAGGTCACCCGCGAGTTCGATCACCGAACCCGCCCGCGGCCGCACCGCGGCGACCGCCCCGAGCACCGCCGACAACACGGTCACCGCCACCGCGATCACCGCCGAGACCACGAGCAGCTGCGTCCCCCCGGTCAGCAGGTGACTGAACACATCGCGCCCGAGCCGATCGGTGCCGAGCACCGCGTCCCCACCCGGCCCCGCGAACGGAATCCCCACCGCCTCTTCCGCCCCGTGCGGCGCGAACAACGGCCCGGCCAGCGCACACAACACCACCAGCCCGACCCCGAGGCCGGTACCCCACCGCCACGAACGAACAGTTCTCCCCAGGCCCCCCACCGTGCGCGACGCACTCCGGTCGCGCCCCCACCTTTCCGCACCCATCACGCCACCTCCGCGGACTTCCCGAAACTCCGGCTCGTGCACCGCACGCTCTCCCGACCTACCCCGCAGGACATGGACGCACGTTCACCACGCTCGGGTGTGAGCGACGACCGAGAAGCCGCCGGCGCGTAGTGATCTCGAGTGCCGATCATCGGGCCCCCCGGGTGGACCAGGTTCGGACGAGGTCGGCGGTGGCGAGCAGCAGCATGATGACGATGGCGGTGAGGGCGACCACGGCGGCGACGGTCGCGGTGTCGCGGTCGGCCACCGAGCCCGCGAGGACGGCGCCGACACCGGGATAGTTGAAGAGGGTTTCGACGACCAAGGCGCCACCGAAGAGCATGCCGACGGAGGTCGCATACCCGGCGACGATCGTGGGAGCGGCGAAGGGCAGCATATGCCGGAGCAGGATGACGCGGCGCGGAAGACCGTCCAGCACAGCACTTTCCACATGCGGAGCGGCGGCGACATCGAGGAGCGCAGACCGCACCACCCGCGTGTTCCAGCCGATCTGGGGAATCGCCAGCGCCAGCACCGGAAGCACCAGCATCTCGGGTCCCGCCGGGAATCCGGAGCGATCGGTGATCGTCACGGCGGGCAGCCAGCCGGTGGCCAGGGAGAACACCAGGATCAGCACGGTGCCGCAGACGAATTCGGGAACGGCGACGGCAATGGTCGTGGTCGGCTGCAGGATTCGCGAACCGAAGGCCTTCGGCCGCATCGCCCACCAGCAGCCGAGAGCCAGCGAGCACACCACCGTGAGCAGCAGGGCGATCCCGCCGAGCAGCAGCGTCTGCGGGAACTTGTCGGCGAGCATGTCCCCGATCGAGTTACCGCGTGCGGTCCGGCCGAAGTCACCGGTCAGCACACCGGTGATCCAGTGCCAGAACTGCACCGGCAGTGCGCGGTCCAGACCGAGCTCGTGTTCCTTGGCCGCGAGCTCGGCCGCACCGGCCTCCCTGCCCAGCACCGAGCGGGCCGCGCTGCCCGGCAGCAGGTCCACCGCGACGAACACGATGGCCAGCAGCGTCACCAGCAGCACGACCCGGCGCAGCGCGGGCAGGGCGAACGCTTTCACGGCACTCACGCCAACCAGGCACGTTCCAGCTGGACGCGGGCGAAACCGCCGAGGGTCGGCAGCCCGCGCACGGACGCGGCGGCGATGTCGACACCGTCGGCCATGCCCCACACCAGGTAGCCGCCGCGCTCGAACTCGATGCGCTGCAACTCACGCACGGCACGGCCGTATTCGTCGCCCGTCGTGGCGAGCGCCTTGGCGTTGGCCGCATCGAATTCGGGGTCGCGGAAGGCGGTTTCGTTGCGGTTCGAGCCCGAGGTCATCAGCTTGTCGGCCAGGAACAGCACCGAATCGTTGGTACCCCAGGACACGGTGTAGAGCGGGGCGTTCAACCAGGTCTGGTCGTAGAACGCGCCCGACTCGGCCACCTGCACGTCGAGGCGGACACCGATCTCGGCGAGCTGGGTGGCGATCACCTTCGCCGACTCGACCTCACCGGGCACCTCGGCCTTGGTGACGAACGGGTAGCTGCGCCCGGTGTCGAAATTCGCTTCGCGCAGCAGGGTTTTCGCGCGCTCGATATCGCGGCTGCGGCGCAGCGAGGTGTCGTAGAGCGGGTCGGCGGTGCCGAGCACATCGGCGGCGACCGTGCCGAACCCGGAGTGCACCTGGTTGACCAGCGCCTCCCGGTCCACGCCCAGCCGCAACGCGGTGCGCACCCGCGCGTCGGCGAACGGCCCGTCGGCGGCGCGCATCGCGACACCGAGCATGGTGTCGTCCGGGCGACGGATCACCTGCAGATCACCACGACCCGCGGCGGTGCGGCCCGCGATGGCACCGACATTGGAGGCCAGGTCGATCTGCCCACCGAGCACCGCGTTGCCGAGCGCGGTGACGCTGTCGAACATGGTCACCTCGATGGCGTCCAGCGACGGCGGGGTGCCGTGCCAGTTCTCGTTGCGCACCAGGCGGGCGTTGCCGTTCTGGTAGGACTCGAGCCGGAACGGACCGGAGCCGACGCCGGCGGCGAAGTCGGTGGTGCCCTGCGGGACGGTGAAGGTCATCAGCCGAAGCAGCAGCGGCAGTTGGGTATTGGGTGCGGGCACGGTGAACACCACGCGGTTCGGTCCGTCGGCGACGATGTCGTTCTCGGCGACCGGCATCTTCGACGCCCCGCCCACCGACCGCAGCCGCCGCATCGACCACACCACGTCATCGGCGGTGACCGGCGCGCCGTTGTGGAACTTGGCGCCCTCGGCGATGGTGAAGGTCCAGCGGCGGTTCTCGGCGTCGGCCTCCCAGCGTGCGGCCAGGCGCGGCACGACATTCGGGTTGTCGCCGGGGACGGTCAGCGCGTCGTAGACGAGGGAGGCGATCAGGAAGTCGCTCTCGTTGCTGAGATTGGCGTGCGGATCGCGTTCACTGCGCGCGGCGGTACCGAGCGCGCCGACGCGCAGCGTGCCGCCCGGCTTGACGGTTCCGTTCGACTCCTCACCGCTGGTGCACGCCGCGGCCAGCAGCACTGCGGTGAGACCGATGCCGGATTGCAGCAACTGCCTGCGTGTGAAACCCATGGTGTTCCTCCTCGAGCGGCGGGCGCCGGACCCCTTCACCGGGCGCCGCAAACTAGGCGAGGCTAGCCTAAAACAGTAGCCCGGTGGTGGTCTTCCTTTCGACCGAGTCCGTTCCGCCACGCCGCCCACGGCCCCCGATTCGGCGACTGCCAGCGACTTCGGGTAGAAATCAGGCTCATACCCATAAGCTATTTGCCATGAGAGCATGTTAGGTAAGTCTTGCCTAATCCATTGCCAGGCACTACCTTCGCTCATCGAGTCTCCACCACCCGCGTTCGACCGATGCGAAGAAGGGAAGGCCGGTGAAAAGCGTTCTCTCCGAACGTAAAACGATTCACCTGCACGACATCGAGTACCGCGAGTTCGAGCCGGACGCCGCCAAGGCCGTTCGCCGCCTCGCCGCCGACATCCGACATCAACTGAGTGACCCACCGCACACAGAGACCCTGCACGACGCCGCCCTGCTGGCCGAGATAGATCGCCGCGCCGGCGAACTCCCGGCATCCGTGCGACACGCCGTTCGCCCACCCGCCACCGCGGCGGGTGCGACCGTGGTGCGCGGCCTGCCGGTGAGCGACGCCGAATTCGGCCCGACGCCTGCGGATTGGCAGAGCGCGGCCGTGTCGGCGGGCGACCCGACCCATCACGGCTCGCTCGAACTCGACATCATCCTGCTGCTGCTCGCCCGGTGCGCGGGCGACCTGTTCGGCTGGCTCGGTCAGCAGAACGGGCGGCTGGTCAACAACATCGTGCCCGCCGTCGGACACGAGCACGAACAGTCCGGCGCGAGCAGCGCGACGCTGCTGAGCCCGCACTCCGAGGACGCCTTCCATGCCGAACGCGCCAATCTGCTGATGCTGGCGTGCGTGCGCAATCCGGATCGGGTGGCTACCACCGTGTCCTCGATCCGCGAGGTGGAACTCAGCGACGAGGACCGCCGCATCCTGGCCACCCCGACGGTGCCGATCCTGCCCGATGTCTCCTACGGCACCGACTTCGGATCGTTCGCGCCACCGCTGCCTACCGTCTGGGTGGACGAAAACGGTTGCGACACCATCAGATACGACCCCGCCTATACCCCGCTCGACGACGCCGACCCGGCGTTCCGCGCCGCCTACGCCCGGCTCACCGCCGAACTCACGCGTGTCTGTCACGCTCCGGCGCTGGCTCCCGGCGAGCTCCTGCTCGTCGACAACGATGTGGCCGTGCACGGCCGGGTGCCGTTCCGCGCCCGCTACGACGGCACCGATCGGTGGCTCAAGCGCGTCAATATCCGCCTGCCGGAACGTCGTCGGCGGAGCGAGGAAGCGTCCGAGAATGGGTACGGGCAAGAGGTGATCGCGCCGTATCGGGCGCGCACCGATCGGACGGCAGGGCAGGACAGTGCAGATGAACGAGGATCCGTTGAACAACCGTGACCGCAGCGTCGGGCTCCGAGTGCTCTCGCGCAGCGATCTGGCCGATGTGCCGATCACGCCCGCCGAGGTGGTACGGGCCGTCGAGGAGGCCTATCTCGCCTTCGCCGCGGGCGAATCCGACAACCCGCGCAAGTTGAGCGTCGCCGATCCGGGTGGCTCGTCGGTGTCGTACGCGATGCTCGGCCGCGACGGTCGCCGCCGCGTGGTGGCGATGAAGACCTCCTACAAGTTCGACCCGGGTCACGACCGCAGCACCAAGCGGTACTACACCACCATCACCCTCTACGACGACACCACCGGCGCCCCCATCGCAATGATGGACTGTGCCCGGGTGGGCGCGTTGCGCACTCCGGCGGTGTCGGCACTGCTGGTGCGCGAGACGGTCCGCCGTGGTGCCGAGAGCGCGTTGCTCATCGGTACCGGAACGCAGGGGCGCAACGCGCTGCCACACCTGCTCGCGGCGAATCCGCAGCTACGCAAGCTGATGGTGTACGGCACGCACGCCGAGGGCTTGGCGGCGGTGCACGCGCAGCTGGCCGCCGAGGTGCCGCACGCGGTGCTGGAACAGGTGGACGATCCGTACGCAGCGGCACCCACCGCCGACGTGGTGCTGGCGACGGCCGGTCCCGGCACGGAGGTCGCGCTCGAATCCTCCCATCTGGCACCGGGTTCCGTCGCGGTGCTCGTGGGATACGGGCTGGCACCGTCGACGCTGGTCGACGCAGACCGGGTGGTGGCGACCAGTGCCGCACAGATGGCGCTGACCGGCACCGACATGGCAGGCCCCGACGGCACGCTGCGCTCGGTCGACGCCGAACTCCCCCAGATCCTCACCCGCGCGGCCACGGCCCGTCGCTCCGACGACGAGAAGATCTTCGTCTACAACAGCGGGCTGGTGCTCACCGATATCGCGGTCGCCCATGCGCTGGCGGCGCGCGCGATCGCCGAGGGGCGGGGTACGGAGGTGCCGCTGTGGGACTAGCCGGCGTCGACTCGGCCCAGGTAGCCGACGAATTCCGTTCGGGCACAGTCGATGGCCTGCCCCATTGCGCACCGCCGATGCCCGCCTACATCGATGCGGTGGAGCAACGTCTGCTCGATGATCCACTGCTGATCGGCGACATCGCCGAAGCGGTCGGTGGACCGTTCCACGTGCTGTTTCCGGAGCGGGTCGCGGTGAACGTCGAGGCTTTCCAGTCGGCGTTCACCGACGCGGGGGTCGACGGGTTCGTCTACTTCGGGAAGAAGGCGAACAAGGCGGCCTGTGTGGTCCGTGCGTGCGCGGAATCCGGGGCCGGAGTGGATGTGGCGAGTACCGGCGAGCTCGTGGCGGCACTGGCGCAGGGCGTGCGCGGCGAGGATCTGATGGTCACCGGGCCCGCCAAGTCCGACGATCTGCTGTGGCTGGCCGCGCGTCATGGCGCGCTCATCGCCATCGATGCCGTCGACGAACTCGACCGGCTCGCCGCGCTCGGCCTGTCTGCCCGGATCGTGCTTCGTGTGCTGCCGGAGGGATCGACGAGCCGGTTCGGTCTGGATCCTCAGGAACTCACGCAGACGATCGGAGCAATTACCCCGGGCGGGCCGATCAGCTTGTCCGGCTTCAGCTTCCATCTGTCGGGTTACGACGCCACCGCCCGCGCCGAACAAGCCACGGCCCTGGTCGACCACTGTCTGAGGGCACGATCCGAGGGCCATCCCGCCGACCTCATCTCGATCGGCGGCGGCTTCGGCGTGGACTACCTCGATGCCGATTCATGGTCGCGCTTCCGGGAAACACTCACCGACAACTGGTTTCACGGCAGCGCGCCGACGGAGGACTACTACCCCTATCATTTCCCGTCACCGGGTGCAGACATGCTCGGCGCCGTCCTTGCGCACAACGGCCTCGCGAAAAGCTTGCGTGACAACGGCATACGCGTTGCTGTCGAGCCGGGACGTGCTCTGCTCGATCGCGCGGGCAGTTCGGTCTTCCGCGTGCAAGGCGTGAAAACCCGTACGACACAGGGTCACCCGTACGACATCCTCACCGTCGACGGCACCAGCCTGAGCCTGTCCGAACAGTGGTTCGCCAGCGAATACCTGCCCGACCCGGTGCTGTGGCCGCAGCGACCCGGTACCACGACCCCCACCTGCGTGGGCGCGACAACCTGCCTGGAATCCGATCTGCTCAGCAGGCGGCGCATCCCGCTGCCCCGCCGAGCTCGCGTCGGCGACCTGCTGATCTACCCGAACACCGCCGGGTATCAGATGGATTCCAACGAGTCACCGTTCCACGAACTCCCCCTGCCACCCAAGGTCGTGCTGCGTGAGCGCGCCGACCGGCTGCGCTGGACCCTCGACGACACTTCCCGCTGACCCCCTTCCGATGGAGGAAACCCCATGGCTCTCGTCACGCGCGTGACGGATCTGATCGGCCGCACTCCCCTGTTCGAGCTGGCCGTCACCGACAGCGGCACCCGCCTGCTGCTCAAGCTCGAACAGTTCAATCCCACCGGTGCCGCCAAGATCCGCATGGCCCGCTCGATGGTCGACGATGCCGAGCGGCGCGGTTTGCTGCGCGATGGCGGGCATATCATCGAATCTACGTCCGGCAATACCGGGCTCGGCTTGGCGGTGGTCGCGGCCGAACGTGGCTATCGGTTCACCGCCGTGGTCGACAACCACGCCTGTAAGGACAAACTGCGCGCGATGAAGGCCATGGGCACCGACCTGGTGTTCGTCGCCGACGACGGTGACGACGAACTGGCCACCTCGGCACGGGAGGACCTCGCCGAGGCGATGGCCGCTGCCCGCGACGACGCCTTCTTCACCGAACAGCACAACAACGACGCCAACGCCGTCGGCTACTACGCGGTCGCCGAGGAATTGCTGGCCGAGGTGGAGCGGGTCGACATCCTGCTGTCGGCGGTCGGTACCGGCGGGTCGCTGTTCGGCACCGCCACCCGCCTACGTGAACTCGGCTGCGTACCGAAGGTGATCGGGGTGGAGCCGGTCGGGTCCATCGCCTTCGGCGGCGAGGGCGGCCCGTACTGGCAGTCGGGCACCGGCACCCCGCCGGGCGCGACCATCGGCACCGCGGTCGACTACAGCCTGCTCGACGAGGGAGTGAAGGTGAGCGATGTCGACGCGTTCGCCACCGCCCGCGCCGTCGCCAGGACACACGGTCTGCTGATCGGTGGTTCCGCGGGCGGTTCGGTGCACAATGCTCTGGCCCGGCTCGAGGAATTCCCGGCCGGTTCCACCGTGGTCACCATCGTGTGCGACGGTGGCGAGAAGTACTTGGACACCGTGTTCGACGACGACTGGATGAGCGCGCGCGAGCTGCTCGACCCGGCCGCCGAATGCGAGGTCACCACACTGCTGCGCCGGTATTCACCGCTGCGGCGCCACGACGAACTGATGGAGGTCAGGTGAGCGCGATCGCGCGCGAAACGGAGACCGGGGAGCGCTGGTGACCGGCAAGAACACCGACACCAGCGCACTGGCCAAGCTGGCGACGCCGATCGCGTTGACCCAGCTGGCCCAGATCGCGGTGTCCACCACCAATCTCGTGCTGATGGGCACGCTCGGTGTCGCGCAGGTCGCGGCGGGCGGCCTGGCGCTGGTGTTGTTCAACCAGATCCGCACCATGTGCGTCGGCCTGATCACCGGCACCGGAAATCAGATCGCCGGTGCTCTCGGCGCGGCGGGCAAACGCGGCGAGTCGGCCGACGACGAAGTGCGCGCGGTGGTCCGGGCGGCGTTCGTCATCGCCACCATCGCCGGCCTGCTCGGTGGTGCGGTGCTGATCGGTCTCGGCTGGGCCCTGTCGTGGCTCGGGCAGGACACCGCCGTTCTCGACCTGGCCCGGCCGATGATGATCGCGCTGGCACCCGGCCTGCTGCCGTGCCTGTGGTTCCAGGTGTTGCGCCAGTACACCGTGGGCATGCAGCGTCCCCAGGCCTTGCTGATGGTGACGCTCGGTTCGGTCGTGCTGAACCTGGTGCTCGCGCTCGCCTTCATCCACGGCTGGGCGGGCATCCCCGCCTCCGGTCTGACCGGCGTCGGCATCGCCACCTCGCTGGTCTTCCTGATCACCTTCGGGGTGTTCTGGGCGATGGTGCGCCGCGACGAACAGCTCGGCGCCACCCTGCCGCGGACCCCGTGGCCGGTGCGCTGGGCGACCGTGCGCGAGGAACTTCGCCTCGGCACACCCATCGCCCTGACCTACGGTTCCGAGGCGGGCATGTTCTCGGTGCTCGCACTGGTGATGGGCAGTTTCGGCCCGGCCGCCCTGGCCGCGCACAATGTCGTGTACCAGATCATCTACATCGTCTTCCAGGTCGCGATCGGCCTGTCGCACGGTGCGTCGATCCTGGTCAGCCATGCCGTGGGCCGCGACGAGTACAGCCACGCCAAGTCGCTGGCCTGGCTCGCCCTGCGCCATGCGGGCGTGCTCGCCATCGTCACGGGGGCGGTCTACGTCCTTGCGCCCGACGTGGTGCTCGCGCCGTTCCTCGACACCTCCGACACCGCGACCGTCGACATCGCCCACACGCTGTTGCTCATCGGCATCGTTCTGCAGTTCTTCGACGCCGCCCAGAACATCGGGACGGGCCTGCTGCGCGGGCTCAAGGAAACCTCCGCGGGCTTCCGGCTCTCGCTCGTCGGTTACTGGGGTGTCGGCATCCCGGCCGCCCTGCTGTTCGCGTTCCCGCTACATCTCGGGGCGGCGGGCGTCTGGTGGGGCCTCACGGCAGGCCTGGCCACGACGGCAGCGCTCATGCTCCGCAAGTACTTCAGCCTGCTCGACCAGGCGAGTACGACTCCGCTCCCGCGCATTCCCGCGACCCAGGCAGGATGACGGGCGGCGGTCACCAGGACCGCCGCCCGCTCGTCGTGCGGTTCGTCAGATGTTGACGCCGTAATCGCGGGCGATCCCCGCGAGACCGGACGCGTATCCCTGGCCGATAGCGCGGAACTTCCACTCGTTGTTGTGCCGGTACAGCTCACCGAAAACCATCGCGGTCTCGGTCGACGCGTCCTCGGACAGGTCGTAGCGAGCCAGCTCGACACCGGTGTTCGCATCGGTCACCCGGATGTAGGCATTGCGGATCTGTCCGAAGGACTGCCCCCGCGCCTGGGCGTCGTGGATCGACACGGGAAAGAAGATGTTCGTGATCGACGGCGGCGTGGCGGCCAGGTCGACATTGATCACCTCGTCGTCACCGTCGCCCTCACCGGTCAGGTTGTCACCGGTGTGCTCGATGGTCCCCTCGGGCGAACGCAGGTTGTTGTAGAACACGAAATGCTGGTCCGACAGCACCTTCAGGTTGGCCCCGGTCGCCAACGCACTGGCATCGAGATCGTGGTCGGCGCCGGTGGTGGTCCGCACGTCCCAGCCGAGACCGACCGCGACCTTGGTGAGGTTGTCGGTCTGCTTCGACAGCGAGACATTGCCGCCCTTGGCGAGTGAGACGCTCATGAAAACCCTTCTGTCCTGATCGTGTTCAGTGCTGCTGCTCGGCCCAGGTGCGCAAGGTCTCGACCCGGCCCTCCAGGGCGCGCAGCTCGGTGTCGTCGAGAACCGTTCGCTGGATACCCCGGTCCACCGCGAAGGCCGACTGACGGTGGTCGTCGATCACATCGACGTCGATCCGTACGGCGGCGTAGTCCTCGGCCTCGGGCATCTGCTCGGCGATCACCGTCGCCCGGCCACGGGCCGACAACGCCACATTGCCGCCACCCAGGATCAGCAACGCCACCTCGGGCCGCTCCCGTAACCGGGCGAGCGACCCACGATTGGTGCGCAGGCTGATGAGGATGCGCCGGTCGCCCGCGCGCACCGGCCAGGAAACCGGAATGGCGTGCGGGGCGGGATCGGTGGTGACCAGTACCGCGATGGTTTCCTGTGGCCACACCGGCAACACGTCGAGTTCGGGATGATCTGTCAACTCGCCGTGTTCTACCGGATCGACTTCTGTTGCCATCTACCTCACCTCGACGATCGTCGGACACCCCAGCCCGCCGCGAACAGCGAGCTCGCCACCGAGTCTAAAGCGCTGTGCCACTTGCCGCTAACGTCTCGGCAGCGATCGCCGGGCATTCACCCGACCAAGATCGTTAGCCGTCGAGTAGCTGCGTACCGCACTCGGGTTCGACCGGAACCGAGCTCGCGGTGTCGCGCGTGGTCAGCGCGGCCAGTGGGCGCGCCAGTCCTCGGCCGTCAGCGGTAACCGCTCCCCGCGCGCCGATTCCGCCGCGTCCTCGGCCGCACGGATGGCCGAGGCGAAATCGAGAGTGGCCTTGCGCAGGCGTTCCTCGGCGGAGTCCGGGCCACCCAACTCCACCGTGCGCAGGGCGGCGGGGACCAGGTCGTCGGGCAGGCCGGCGCGGGCGCTGCGGGACCGAACCTTTTCGGCGAGCGCGAGCGCGGGCTGGGCCATGGCGATGCCGTCGAGGCAGGAGCGGCGGGCCTTCTCGGCGGATTTGCGCTCCTCCCAGGCCTTTTCCTGCGCGGCGATCTTCTCGGCCACCGAGATGCCGGGCGGCAGGTCGGCCTCGATCAGGTGCGGACTGCGGTGGACGAGCTTGCCGACCAGTGCCGCCGCGACATCGTCGACGGTGAATTCGCCTGCGGCTTCGGCGATTCGGGAGTGGAACAGCACCTGCAGCAGCAGGTCGCCGAGTTCCTCCTTGATGGTCTCGTAGTCGCCGGAGCCGATGGCGTCGAGCAGTTCGTAGGTTTCCTCGAGCAGGTAGGGGCGCAGCGAATCGTGGGTCTGGGTGGTTTCCCAGCCGCCGAAGTGCCACAGCCGGTCCATCACCCGCACGGCGTCGGCCAGGCCCGCCGCGACGACGGCGGTATCGGCCGCCTCCTGAGCCTCGCTCATACGCTCGCCTCGGCGGGCACCGAAAGATCCACCATCCCTTGTGGTTTGCCGTCGAGCACCAGCAGCAGGTCGGCGACGAATTGCAGCACCGCGACATCGCGGACCCGGTCGGCGCCGACACTGTCGGTGACCCGCGGCAGCGGCAACTGCACCATTCCGCTGGCCGCCCGGTAGGTGGCGCTGGGGTAGATCCGCTTGAGCCGCATCTGTTTCGAGTCGGGCAGGTTCAGCGGGGCGATCTTCAATGTCGAGCCGGTGACCACGATCTCGGACACCTCGTACTCGCGTGCCAGCAGCCGCAGCTTCGCCACCGATACCAATCTGCCGACCTCCACCGGCACCGGCCCGTACCGGTCGACGAGCTCCTCGACGACAGCGGCCAGGGCCGAATCGTCCTGCGCGGAGGCGAGTTTGCGGTATGCCTCGAGCCGCAGCCGGTCGCTGGCGATGTAGTCGGGCGGGATGTGCGCGTCGACCGGCAGGTCGATCCGCACCTCCTTGATCTCCTCGGTGACGATCGGTTTGCCGTCGGCCGCGGCCCGGTAGGCCTCCACCGCCTCACCGACCAGCCGCACGTACAGATCGAAACCGACGCCCGCCACGTGACCGGACTGTTCGGCACCGAGCACGTTGCCCGCGCCACGGATCTCGAGGTCCTTCATCGCCACCGCCATACCGGCGCCGAGATCGGAGTTCTGGGCGATGGTCGCCAACCGGTCGTAGGCGGTCTCGGTGAGCGGCTTCTCCGGCGGGTAAAGGAAGTAGGCGTACCCGCGCTCACGCGAACGACCGACCCGGCCGCGCAACTGGTGCAGCTGCGAAAGGCCGAGGGAGTCGGCGCGTTCCACGATCAGGGTATTGGCATTGGAGATGTCGAGACCGGTCTCGATGATCGTCGTGCACACCAGCACGTCGTATTCGCGCTCCCAGAAACCCTGCACGGTGCGCTCGAGCTGATCCTCGTTCATCTGCCCGTGCGCCACGACCACCCGCGCCTCGGGCACCAGATCACGAATCTTCTTGGCGGCCTTGTCGATCGAGGACACCCGGTTGTGCACGTAGAACACCTGACCGTCGCGCATCAGCTCGCGGCGGATGGCGGCGGTGACCTGCTTGTCGTTGTAGGCGCCCACGTAGGTGAGCACCGGATGACGTTCCTCGGGCGGGGTGAGGATGGTCGACATCTCGCGGATGCCGGCCAGGCTCATCTCCAGGGTGCGCGGAATCGGGGTGGCCGACATGGTGAGCACGTCGACGTGGGTACGCAGCGCCTTGATGTGCTCCTTGTGTTCCACACCGAAGCGCTGCTCCTCGTCGACGATCACCAGGCCGAGGTCCTTCCAGCGAACCCCGGTCTGCAGCAGCCGGTGGGTGCCGACCACGATGTCGACCGATCCGTCGGCCATCCCGGCCAGGATCTCCTTGGAGTCGGACGCGTCGGTGAAGCGCGAGAGGCCCCTCACTGTCACCGGGAAGCCCGCCACCCGCTCGGTGAAGGTCTGCAGGTGCTGCTGGGCCAGCAGCGTGGTGGGGACGAGCACCACCACCTGCTTGCCGTCCTGCACCGCCTTGAACGCCGCGCGCACCGCGATCTCGGTCTTGCCGTAGCCGACGTCGCCGCAGACCACGCGGTCCATCGGGACGGGCTTCTCCATATCGGCCTTCACATCGGTGATGGCGGTCATCTGGTCGACGGTCTCGGTGAACGCGAACGCGTCTTCCATCTCCTGCTGCCACGGGGTGTCCGGACCGAAGGCGTGTCCCGGCGCGGCCTGCCGGGCGGCGTAGAGCTGCACCAGTTCACCGGCGATCTCGCGAACGGCCTTGCGCGCCTTGCGTTTGGTGTTCGCCCAGTCCGAACCGCCCAGCTTGGACAGGCTGGGTAGCTCGCCGCCGACGTAGCGGGAGAGCTGATCGAGGGATTCCATCGGCACGAACAACCGGTCGCCGGGCTGGCCGCGCTTGCTCGGCGCGTACTCGATCACGAGGTATTCGCGGCGCGCACCGCCGACGGTGCGTTCGATCATCTCGACGAAGCGGCCGATGCCGTGCTGGTCGTGGACCACCATGTCGCCCGCCGACAGGGCCAGCGGGTCGACCTGGTTGCGGCGCTTGGCGGGCAGCCGCTTGCCCTCGCTGGGCGCGGTGACGCGGTTGCCGGTGAGATCGGATTCGGCGACCACGACCAGGCCCGCGTCGTCGAAGATCAGCCCGTCGTGCAGCGAACCGCACAGCACACCGACCACGCCCGGCTCCGGAACCGCCCCCGCCGGAAGGAGTGCGGCGGGCACCTCGGCCTCACCGAGCCGTTCCAGCACACGCTGGGCGGTGCCGTGCCCGGTGACCACCACGACGGCACGCCCACCGGTCGCCACGTGCGCGCGCAGCAAGGCGAAGATGGTCGCGACCAGATCCTCCGACCCACGCGCGGTCGGGCCCGCCAGCACCGGCAGGTTCACCTCGACCGGATCGCCGGAACTGAGCGGGCTCAACGTCCACCACGGCAGCCCGAGTTCGTCTGCGCTGCCGTGCAATTCGGGCAGCGAACGGTAACCGGAGGCGGCCAGGTCGAGACCGTGCGCGCCGAGCGGGGCGTCGCTGCCGAAGGAAGCCGCCGTCCAGGAAGCCTCGAGGAATTCCTCGCCGGTGCGCACCAGATCGGCCGCGCGGGTACGGATCTTCTCCGGGTCGCACAGCAGCAGGTGGGTGCCCTCGGGCAGAGCCTCGGTGAGCAGGCTCAGCTTGCCGGGCGCCAGGACGGGAAGCAGCGCCTCCATGCCGTCGACCGGGATGCCCTCGGCGATCTTGTCGAGCATTTCGACGAGCGCGGCGTCGGCGGCATTGTCGACCGCGACCGCGGCGGCGCGTTCGCGCACCGGCTCGGTGAGCAGCAGTTCGCGGCACGGCTGGGCCACGACCACCTCGACGCTCAGATCGTCGATGGAGCGCTGATCGGCGACGGCGAACGGGCGGAGCTCGGTCACCTCGTCGCCCCAGAACTCCACGCGCACAGGATGATCGGCGGTGGGCGGGAACAGGTCGAGAATGCCGCCGCGCACCGCGAACTCGCCACGCTTGCCGACCATGTCGACCCGGGTGTAGGCGAATTCGACCAGGCGCGCGAGCAGGGCGTCGAAGTCGTGGTCCTCGCCGACGCGCAACACGATGGGCTCGATATCGCCGAGGCCCGCCGTCATCGGCTGCATCAGCGACCGCACCGTGGTGACCACCACACGCAGCGGTTCCGGGTACACCGGGTCGTCGGGGTGGGCGAGCCTGCGCAGCACCTCGAGCCTGCGCCCGACCGTGTCGGGTCCGGGTGAGAGACGTTCGTGCGGCAGCGTCTCCCAGGACGGGAACATCGCCACCGAGTCGCCGAGCATCTCGGCCAGCTCGACGGTCAGGTCGTCGGCCTCGCGGCCGGTCGCCGTGACGACGACCAGCGGACGCTGGGCGGCCACGGTGCTCGCGACGAACGCGCGCACCGCCGAGGGGGCCACCAGTTCCACCCCGGACTTGCCGACCAGATCGGCCACCGTCCGCAGCGCGGCATCACCCCCAGCCGCCTCGGCCAGACCGGCGAGCGGGGGACGAAGGGAGGACATGAACGCTCCTGAATGCGCAGACGGGATGGTCGAGGAGGACGTAGCAAAGTCTAGTCACCGGGTCCGACATCTCCCCGAGCTGGGCGAGACTCCGCCCACGCGGCGTAGGGTCGCAAGCGTGAGTCTGGCTCAACGTGAACGCCACGCCCTTGTTCGGTCGGCACTCGCGGCGGGTGCCGAAGCGCCGACGCTGTGCGGCACCTGGACCGTCTACGACCTCGCCGCCCACCTGGTTGTGCGCGAACGCAGGCCCGATGCCGCGCTCGGCATCCTCCTGAAGCCGATGGCGGGCTACCTCGACAGACAACAGGCCAAGATCCGGCAGCGCCCGTTCCCGGAGCTCGCCGAGCAGATCCGCACCGGTCCACCGCTGTGGTCACCGCTGCGCCCGGTCGACGCGATGGTGAACTTGACCGAGATGTTCATCCACCACGAAGACATCCGCCGCGGCGAACCAGGTTGGGAACCAAGGCAATTGGCCGATACCGACGAGCAGCGGCTGTGGCGGGCGCTGCGGGCGATCGCCCGGGCGAACTACCGCAGGTCGCCCGTGCCGCTGGTACTGGCCACGCCGGGCGGCGAGCGGATCACCGCGCACGCGGGCACCGGCGACGCGGTGGTGCTCACCGGCCCGCCGTCGGAACTGCTGCTGCACGCCTTCGGTCGCGACGAGGTGCGGATCGAGGCGAGCGGACCCGACGCCGACGTGCGGGCCGTGCTCGCCACCGACCGCAGCGTCTAGACCACGTAGCGGCGCAACCGGCGCGCCGCGAACTCCCGGAAATACGACAGCTTCTCGGGCGGAACGATCGAGGGCAGCAGGAAATACCAGGCCCGTTCCATCCGGGTGGCCATCTGATCCATCGACTCGGTGCCCACCGCGACGATGTGCACGCCTGCGGTGAGTTCCTGCAGCAACAGCCCGACCACCTCGGCGTCGAGATCGGCGAGCAGGTCGCCCTGGGAGATCGCCCGCTCCGACAGCACCCGATAGGTCTCACCCCAGGTCTTGGCGATGTTGTCGCCCTGGGCGCCCCGATAGTCACCGATCTGGTGGGTGAGTTTGAGCATCGCACCGACCATCGGATCGTTCATCGACAGATCGGCGACCACATAGGTGATGCCGATGCACGCCTCGAGCGCGGGCACCCGGGAATCGAAGAAACCCTGACACGACCCGATGAGCCGTTCGTTGCCCTGATCGACCACCGCCCGTGCCAGCTCCTCCTTGGAGCCGAAGTGAAAGTACAAGGCGCCCTTGGTCACATTGGACTGCGCGATGATTTCGCTGAGGCTCGCGTTGGCGTAGCCCAAACGGAGAAAGACATCGGCAGCGCCAGCAAGGACGGAGTCGCGGGTGATCTCCGCGCGCGCTTGCCTAGCCATCAGATCCGCCTGTCATCCAATAATCCAGCCATCCTGAAGTAGACCGACATCCCGAAATTGATCGACATACCGCCCGGCAGCACCCAAAAGGATGGGTGAACCGTACCACCAGACCCTTCGGGGGCACCCGAATCCTGGATTCGCTTCCGGCACGGGCGCTATCGACCGGTTACCCCGGCTTGGGCCCCGCGATGTTCGTATTCCATTCGGAGCTGAGACCCGGTTCGGCTTCCAAGTGGCTCAAACCGTTCCAGCACAGGTTCACCAGATGCGCCGCGACCACTTCCTTCGGCGGGGTGCGCTCGTCGAGCCACCAGGTGGCCGCCGTCGACACCATGCCGACGAGCGCCTGGGCGTAGAGCGGGGCGAGGCTGGTGTCGAGATCGCGGCGGGCGAAGTCGCCCGCGAGAATGTGCGCCACCTGATTGACGGCCTCGTTGAGCAGGCTCGAGTACCGGCCGTCGGCGTTGGGCGCCGGCTGGTCGCGCACCAGGATGCGGAATCCGTCGGTGCGTTCCTCGATGTAGGTGAGCAGCGCGAGCGCCACCTGTTCGAGCCGCAACCGCGACCGGTTCTGGGTGAGCGAGGAGGTGACCATGTCGAGCAGCATCGACATCTCGCGGTCGACGACCACCGCGTAGAGCCCTTCCTTACCCCCGAAATGCTCGTAGACCACCGGCTTGGACACCTGCGCACGCTGCGCGATCTCCTCGATCGACGTGGCGTCGTAGCCCCGCTCCGCGAACAACGCGCGACCGATCTCGATCAACTGCTGACGCCGCTGCGTACCGGTCATTCTCGGCCTGGCCACCCGACCCGGATCACTAGAAGACAACTTCCCTGCCTCTCCACCACCTGCCGGACCCACCACCCCCAACTGTCTCAGACCGCACAACGCCACCACATCCCCACCCTGCCGACGACTGATCTCGCGAGCACATGGGTAACTCGTCGGGTACCGGCTGACCAGGCCACTTCCGCACGCTTGCCGCGTTTCCGACTCGCCCCGCACCTGAGTCCGGCCAAAATTCGCGGAGTGGCGGGCAAGCCAAAATTCGCGGAGAGGCGGACTGCTATGCGAGGATCATGGCCGTGCCGTAGCACAGTGGTGGGCTCTGACAGCCCACTGGTGTGGCGATCCGCCGTAGTGTAATGGCAGCACCTCTGATTTTGGTTCAGATAGTTCAGGTTCGAGTCCTGGCGGCGGAGCACACACGGGCACAGTGACGTATCGTCGGCCCGCACCCCATCACCGACCGACCGAACCCGCCACAGCACACTCGCTGACCGGCAGCCGAGGGAGATCCATGCCACCGCAGACCGCCGTCGTCGTTCTCGCAGCCGGGGCTGGGACGCGAATGCGGTCGAAGACTCCGAAAGTGCTGCATCCGCTCGCGGGACGCTCGATGCTCTCGCACGCGCTGCACGCCGCGGCGGAGATCGACCCCACCCACCTGATCACCGTCGTCGGGCACGACCGCGACAAGGTCGGCGCCGCCGTCGCCGAGGTCGGCAAGGAACTCGGACGCGAAATCGTCTGTGCGGTACAGGAACAGCAGCTCGGCACCGGCCACGCCGTGCAGTGCGCGCTCGAGGCCGTGCCCGCCGATTTCACCGGCGACCTGCTCGTCACCTCCGCCGATGTGCCGCTGCTCGACGGGCACACCCTCGGCGCCCTGCTCGACGAGCACCGCAGCTACGCCGAACGACCGGCGGTCACCGTGCTCACCTTCGTCCCCGACGACCCGAACGGCTACGGCCGGATCGTGCGCGACGACGACGGTCAGGTCGCCGAGATCGTCGAGCACGCCGACGCGACCCCGGCCCAGGCCAAGATCAAAGAGGTCAATTCCGGCGTCTACGCCTTCGACGCCGCCGTGCTGCGCACCATGATCGGGCGGCTGTCCACGGCCAATGCCCAGCACGAGCTCTACCTCACCGACGTGCTGCGGCTGGCCCGCGAGGCCGGGCATCCCGTGCACGGCGCGCGACTGGTCGATTCCAACAAGGTCACCGGGGTCAACGACCGGGTGCAGTTGTCGCAGGCGGGTGCCACGCTCAACCGCTACATCCTCGAGCGGCACATGCGCGCGGGCGTCACCGTCATCGATCCGGCCACCACCTGGGTCGACGCGAGTGTGCGGATCGGGCGCGACGCGGTCCTTCGCCCCGGAACCCAGCTGTTCGGCGAGACCCACATCGGGGAGGACGCCGAGATCGGGCCAGACACCACGCTCACCGATGTGATCGTCGGCGCGGGCGCCAAGGTGGTGCGCACCCATGGCGAGCAGGCCGAGATCGGCGAGAACGCCAACGTCGGACCGTTCAGCTACCTGCGCCCCGGCACCGTGCTCGGCGAGCACGGCAAGCTCGGCGCGTTCGTCGAGACCAAGAACGCGACGGTCGGCGCGCACTCCAAGGTTCCGCACCTCACCTACGTCGGTGACGCGACGATCGGCGAGTACAGCAACATCGGCGCGTCCAGTGTTTTCGTGAACTACGACGGGGTGAACAAGCACCACACTGTGGTCGGTTCCCACGTGCGGACCGGCAGCGACACCATGTTCATCGCTCCGGTAACCGTGGGTGACGGCGCCTATACGGGTGCGGGTACTGTACTGCGCAGGAGCGTTCCACCCGGGGCACTTGCCGTGTCGGGTGGGCCACAGCGCACCATTGAGAACTGGGTGCAGCGCTACCGTCCCGGAACCGCTGCGGCGCGCGCGGCGGCAGAAGCCATCGCGGCAGACGAGACGTCGAACAAGGCAATCGAGCAAAAGGATGGCAACCAGCAGTGACCGCGTTCTCGATCGACAATCAGAAGAACTTGATGCTCTTCGCCGGCCGGTCACATCCTGAGCTTGCCGAGCAGGTCGCCAAGGAACTCGATGTCGACATCACCCCGCAGACCGCGCGTGAGTTCGCCAACGGTGAGATCTTCGTCCGGTTCGAGGAGTCGGTGCGCGGTTCCGACGCCTTCGTGCTGCAGAGCTTCCCGGCCCCGCTGAACCAGTGGCTGATGGAACAGCTCATCATGATCGACGCGCTCAAGCGCGGTTCGGCCAAACGGATCACCGCCGTGCTGCCGTTCTACCCCTACGCCCGCCAGGACAAGAAGCACCGCGGCCGCGAGCCCATCTCCGCCCGCCTCGTCGCCGACTTGCTCAAGACCGCCGGTGCCGACCGCATCATCAGCGTCGACCTGCACACCGACCAGATCCAGGGCTTCTTCGACGGCCCCGTCGATCACATGCACGCGCTTGTGCAGCTGTCGGACTACATCCGCACCAACTACTCCACCGACAACCTGGCCGTGGTCTCCCCCGACGCCGGCCGCGTGAAGGTCGCCGAGAAGTGGGCCGACGCGCTCGGTGGCACCCCGCTGTCGTTCATCCACAAGACCCGCGACCCGCTGGTCCCCAACCAGGTGAAGTCCAACCGCGTCGTCGGTGACGTCGAGGGCCGCACCTGCGTGCTGATCGACGACATGATCGACACCGGTGGCACCATCGCCGGTGCGGTGAAGGTGCTCAAGGAGGCCGGCGCGGGCGATGTCATCATCGCGGCCACCCACGGTGTGCTCAGCGACCCGGCCGCCGAGCGCCTCGCCAACTGCGGTGCCAAGGAAGTCGTCATCACCAACACTCTGCCGATCAGCGAGGAGAAGAAGTTCCCGACGCTGACGGTGCTGTCGATCGCGCCGCTGCTGGCCCGCACCATCCGCGAGGTCTTCGAAAACGGCTCGGTAACCGGCTTGTTCAACGGCAACGCTTGAGTTTGCTCACTGACGGCCCTCGGCATCGCGCCGGGGGCCGTTCGTGTGTCGGCATCGTGGTGCCGAGGGTCGGTTGGGTGATACTGGGAACGGTAGCCCGACGATAGCCCGATCTGGGAGGTCTCGATGAGCACACCGCAGGAATCCGGATCCGGGGAGGGCGAGTACCGGCCTCGGCATGCCAAGCCGGAGCGGCCCGAGGTGTCGTATTCGCTGTCGGACGAGCCGGTCGAGCCCTCCCATGGCGCGCACGAGGCCAAATATCCCGGCAGGCCCGAGGTGTCCTACGGTGGGTTGCCCGTCGACGACTCCGATGGTGATGTCGAGGCGCCCGCGGGTAAGACCTGGTCGACAGTGGCGTTCGTGTTCGCCGTGATCGCCCTGCTGTTCTTCCCGATCATCTTCGGAGTGCTCGGGATCGCGGCAGGGCTGTACGGGAGCAAGAAGGGTGAACCGCTCGGCAACTGGTCGGCCGTGGCGGCGCTGTTCGCGTTGCTCGCGGGACTGGCGATCCGGGTGTTCTTCTTCGACGCCGACATCATCCCGTCACAGAACTGAGAACCGCACGCACGATGAACGCTTTCACCGGTTTCCCCCTGGCCGGCCTGGACTTCTACGAGGATCTGGAGGCCGACAACTCCAAAGCCTTCTGGACCGCGCACAAACACACCTACGACGAGGCGGTGCGGGCGCCGATGGTCGCCCTCACCGCCGAACTGGCGGCCGAATTCGGGGACGCCAGAGTTTTCCGGCCCTACCGCGACGTCCGATTCTCCGCCGACAAGACGCCCTACAAGACTCATCAGGGCGCGGTGGTCCACCTCTCCCCGGGTGTGGGCTGGTATGTGCAGCTCAGCGCGGCCGGGCTGTCCGTCGGCGGCGGCTGTTTCCGACCCGCGCCGAGTGCCCTGGCAGTCCTGCGCGCCACCATCGACGACGACGTGCGCGGCCGCGAACTGGAAAGCATTCTGGCCGCGATCACCGCCGCCGGTTTCGACCTCGGCGGCGAACAGCTCAAGACCCGCCCCAAGGGCTACCCCGCCGACCATCCGCGCATCGAACTGCTCCGCCACAAGTCGCTGATCGTTCGCCGCGACTTCGGCGCACCCGACTGGCTCGAGACCCCCGCGGGCGTCACCGAGGTCCGGCGAGCCTGGAACGAGCTACGTCCGCTCATCGAATGGCTCGCCGCCGTCCTCGAAGGCGTCGACTGATCCGCGCGGGCGTGCCTTCCCGGCGCCGGTCGGCCCACGGGCCGATACTGGCACCATGAGCCGTGAACCGCTGGACATGGACATGGGCGACGACGATCAGGCCGACGACATCATCGAATACGAACGCAATATCGAAGACCCGCCCGCGGACTACGTGATCCGCAACCGCGAGGCCGACGCCGACGGCTTCCTCGGTATCAGCGAGGAACTGTCCGAGGAGTGGACCGAGAGCGGCGAGCGCCACGAGGAGATGGAAGAAGACGAGCGCCCCGCCGAAGAAGCCGCCGTCCGCGCTTTCGACGAGGACTCCCTCGACAAAGCCGACCTCGACGGGGACGAGAACCTGATCAGCGGCGAAGGGGTCGCCGACGAACTCGACCTCTAGAACCGCCACACCCTGACGACCTGCTCGATCGACCTCCTGCCGACCGCGGCAGTTCCGTCGTAGTCGCGGTCAACGACGCTCGGCCAGAACGAGGGTGAAGCGGTTCTCGGGGTCGGTCCAGGTGTGGGTGGGGGTGAAGCCCGCGCCGTCGAGTTCGGCGCTGAGGGCTTCGGGGCGGAACTTGGTCGAGATCTCGGTGCGCATCTCCTCGCCCGCCGCGAAGTCGACGGTGAGGCCCAGATCCGCGACGGTCGCGGTCATGGCTTCGGTCGCGCGCAGGCGCATTTCGATCCACTCGTTCGTGGGATCCCAGAGCGCGACGTGCTCGAACTTGTCCGGCTCGAAATCGGCGGACAGCCGGTTGTTGAGGACGTGCAGGACATTGCGGTTGAACTCGGCGGTGACACCCGCGGCGTCGTCGTAGGCGGGAACGACGATCTCGGGGGCGACCACGAGGCCCGCGCCGAGCAGCAGCAGTTCCCCGGGTTCGAGGACCTCGTTGATGCCGGCCAGGAATTCCGCGCGCTCGGCGGGCACCAGGTTACCGATGGTTCCGCCGAGGAAGGCGATCATCCGGCGCCCGCCCCTCGGCAGGTTGTGCAGGGTGTCGGTGAAGTCGCTGACCACGCCGTGCACGGACAGGTTCGGGTACTCGGCGGCCAGTTCGGTTGCCGCGCCGCGTAGGGCCGATGCGGAAACATCCTGTGGCACATAGGTTTTCAGCGAACCGACTGCCGTGAGCGCGTCGAGGAGCAGCCGGGTCTTGGCCGCCGAGCCCGCGCCGAGTTCCACCAGTACGTCGGCGCGAGCGGCGGCCGCGATCTCGTCGACCACATCGCGCAGCAGCGCCCGTTCGGTTCGGGTGGGGTAGTACTCGGGCAGTTCGGTGATCGCCTCGAACAATTCGCTGCCGCGGGCATCGTAGAACCACTTGGGCGGCAGCGACTTCGGGGCGGCGGTGAGTCCGGCGCGGGCGTCGGCTCGCAGGGCCTCGGTGAGATCGGCGTCGGTGAGGTGGATGTCCAGCAGCGGCGCGGTCATGAACGGACCCTTTCGGTGGCGGGGAATTCCAGAGCGGTGATGGTGCAGTGGCCGGGCGAGGCGGTCACCAGCTGACGATCCGCGATCGGTCGCCACCGTGGATCGTCGTCGTACGGTTCCGAGGACAGCACGGCGTAATCGTCGGTGACCAGCACCGACAAGGCATGCCAGCAAGTGGTGGCCCAGAGCTCGGAGCCGTTGCCGAGCAACAGATTCAAGCGGGCGTTGGGCTGATGACGCAGCACGGTGGTCACCAGTAATCGCAGCGCGTCGGCCGGCGACGTGACCGGACCGTCGGGGTCGATCGCGGCGAGCAGAGCGCGCAGCACGACCCACAGTGCCGCCGCGTCGGTGAGCGCTTCGGCGTGCAGGAACATCGAGGCCGAGGCGGACGGGTCGAGAAAAGGCGCCAAGTCGGTGAGGACGGCGGGCAGGGTGGTTCGCCACTCCTGCACGACACCGTTGTGGCTGAAGGCCCAGTGGTCGTCGGTGAAGGGGGCGCAGGCGGAGCGTTCGATCGGCATGCCGACGGTGGCCGAGCGGACGGCCGCGAGCACCGCTCGGGACTCGAGCTGACCGAGGACCTCGGCGACAGCCGGATCGGTCCAGATGGGGGCGGGATTGCGGTAGCGGGTCACCGCGTCGCGAGCGCCGTCCATGCCGACCTCCGCGCGGCGCCACCAGGCGACGCCGAAGCCGTCGGCGTTGATGGTGCCGCCGGCACGCATATCGAGCGGCGCCCAGGACTGGGCGTAGAGCGAATGCGAGCCGCGCAACACCAATTCACCGACCGCGACCGGTTGGCCGACATAGCCGAGGTGTCTGCACATCAGCGTTCGTCCTCGCGCAGGTCACGGGCCAGGCGGAACCCGGCGAAGATCTGCCTGCGGATCGGGTGGTCCCAGTTGCGGAAGGTACCGCGGCAGGCCACCTCGTCGGTGCCGAACGAACCGCCGCGCAGGATCCGGTAGTCCCCACCGAAGAAGACCTCCGAGTACTCCCGGTACGGGAACGCACGGAACCCCGGGTAGGCCTCGAAGCCGGAGGAACACCACTCCCAGACGTCACCGATCAGCTGGTGCACCCCGGTTGCCGACGCACCGGCCGGATACGCGCCGACCTCGGCCGGTTCCAGATGCCGCTGGCCGAGGTTGGCGGTGCGCTCGCTCGGCTCGTCCTCGCCCCACGGATAGCGCCGCGACGCTCCGGTGGCCGGGTCGAACCGCGCCGCCTTCTCCCACTCCGCCTCGGTGGGCAACCGCTTACCCGCCCACCGCGCATAGGCCTCCGCCTCGAACCAGCACACGTGCACCACCGGCTGACGTGGCCGCAACGCGGTACGCACCCCGAAAGCCCTTCGGTACCACTGACTCCCCTCGCGCTCCCAGAACTGCGGCGCGACCAGCCCCGCCTCCTGCCGGTGCGCCCACCCACGCTCCGACCACAGCTCACGGCGCTCGTAGCCGCCGTCGTCGATGAACGCCAGGTACTGCTCGTTGGTCACCGGGGCGACATCGATGGCGAAACCCTCCACATACACCGGATGCGCGGGCCGTTCATTGTCCAGCGCCCAGGGATCGGCTGACGTACCCATCACGAACTCGCCTGCGGGAACGACTACTTCACCGTCGATCGGAACCCGCGCGGACAGCGCGGGTGGCGCCGACAGCACCGGTGCGCCCAGGCGCAACTGGTGGGTGGCCAGCATGGTTTCGTCGTGTTGCTGTTCGTGCTGAGCGATCATCCCGAAGGCGAAACCATTGTCCACCAGCGGGTTTCCCAGCAGTGGACTGGATTCGAGAACATCGAAGACCTTCTCGCGCACGGTGCCCACATAGCCACGCGCCTGCTCCGGATTCAGCAGCGGCAGCGCGGGCCGGTTCGCCCTGGCGTGCTTGAAGGCGTCGTACAGCTCGTCGATATCACTGCGCACCGGTTCCCGGCCGCCGACATCGCGCACCAGCCAGAGCTCCTCCTGGTTGCCGATGTGGGCGAGATCCCAGACCAGCGGCGACATCAGCGGTGAATGCTGCGCGACGAGGTCGGCCTCGTCGACACTGTCAGTGAGCATTGCGGTGCGGCGGCGGGCACGAGCGAGCACCTCGGCGATCCTGGCTCGCGTACGTTCGCGGTCGGCATGGTCGGCGGGTGCGGAAAGTGTCACGAGCGGATCTCCG
Source organism: Nocardia rosealba (assembly GCF_020216065.1). Classification (GTDB taxonomy): domain Bacteria; phylum Actinomycetota; class Actinomycetes; order Mycobacteriales; family Mycobacteriaceae; genus Nocardia; species Nocardia rosealba. The sequence continues at coordinate 638,603 of NZ_JAIWNA010000001.1, read as the reverse complement.
AGTGAGGCTGGGCGACAGGGATCTTCACAGCGGCAGGCAGGGTCGGCCCATCGGGCGCGCGGCGTCGATTCATCGCGAACCCTCCGAGCTCTCCAGCTGGTCCGAGGGGCTGCGGGCCAGGCGACATCGACGCGCCGCGTCGGCCAATTCCTGTGCTGCGGCGGGTGTTCTGGCATGCTGTGCCGCCAGTTCGAGTACGTCCACCGCCACCTGGCGCACCTGCTGGTCGAGCAGCCCGTGGCGCGCGGCCGTGGTCCACTCCCCTGCTGTCGGCGCGGCGAGAGCTGTTGCCTCGGCGACCACTTCGGGTGTCGAGAGCAGGGCGTCGAACAGGTGGATCGGGGTGGTCCAGGTATCGCCGGGTTGGGTGTCGAGGTAGCGGACCTCGAGGTGTCCGGAGGCTCGGACCGGCGGGAACAGGGTGGTGAGGTGGTAGTCGAGGTCGGCGCGGGTGGGGCGGCGGCCGACCTCGTCGTCGAGTGCGCCCGAGAGCCAGTCGGCGAAGGTCGCACCCGGCGGGGGCGACCAGTCGGCGTCGGGTTCGGTGCAGCGCACGCACAGCAGCGGCACGTCGAGCGCCCAGCGCGCGTAGGCGGTGATCGGGTCGGCCCAGTCGGACACCGGCGGCCTGGTGCGAGCCGGATCGAGCCGCAACCAGGTGCGCATACGCTGGGAAACCCAATCCCCGCACGGTATTCCGTGCAATGTGGGCGAGCACGCGAACGCCGCGATCAGCGCGGGCCCGAGGACGTAGAGCGCGGTCCAGCGGGCGCGCACCTCGCCCGGGTCGGCCCCGGCGTCGACGCTGACCTGGGTGGCGGCGGTATTGCACATCATCAGGCCACCGAAGGGCCCGATGCCGGCGAACGCGCGTTCCATCGCCGCGTATCGGGGCAACCGGAGCAGCCGCTCGGCCGGGCGGTGCGCGTCGGCGGACGCGGCGGTGACGGTGATTTCCCTGGTGGCGAGCAAGTCCCGCAAACGGGCCGCATCTGCCCGCAGATTCCGCGTGAGCTCTGCCGGATCGGCGAAAGGTGCGCTGGAGAGTTCGATCTGACCACCGGGTTCGATGGTCACCGCGCTGCCACCGGGCAGCGCGTGCGCGGGTGAGGCAGGGGCGAGGGAGGTCGGAGCATGTGGCCCGAGGGCCGAGGAGAGCTGGTCGAGCGAGGGTCTCGCACCGGTGGGTCCGGCGGTGAGCCATTCGAGTTCGGCACCGATCAGCGTGGGTGGCCCGAGCTTGAAACAGACACCGCCCACGTAGGCCTCAGCCGCCGCCCGCGACGACAATTCGCCCTGGTCGCAGGCGGAATCCGGCCAGGAGGAACGTTCCAGGGTGACCGCCATGCCAACCTCCACGTGGTGAGCGCCGCCGGGGCTCGGCGCATGTCGTTCATTCCAGGGTAGCGAGAGACACCGACAGAAAAAGTGTCGAGAAGCCGAACACCGATCGGCGCTAGGGTCGTCGCCATGCTGGATTTCGCTGCCATTACCGCCGCCACGCCGGGCCTTGCCGACGGCAAGGTCTTCCTCGACAGCGCGGGCTCGTCGCTGCCGCCGCGCATCGTCACCGACACCGTGATCGCCCATCTTCGTCGCGAAGCCGACATCGGTGGCTACCGTGCGGCAAACGAACGACTCGACGACCTCGCCGCCGTGAAGACCTCCATCGCCACACTGATCGGCGCCACCCCCGACACCATCGCGCTCAGCGACAGTGCCACCAGGTCATGGGCCGATTTCGCCTATTCGGTGCCGCTGCGCCCCGGCGACCGCGTGCTGATCTCCGGCGCCGACTACGCGAGCAATGCCATCGCCGCGCTGCAGCGCGCCGCCGCCACCGGCGCGGTGGTCGAGCGCATTCCCAGCGACGACACCGGCCGCCTCGACACCGCCGCCCTGGCGAACATGCTCGACGAGCGCGTACGCCTGGTCTCGCTGCAGCACGCGCCGACCAACGGCGGTTTGGTGAACCCGGTCGCCGAGGCCACCCGCATCGCGAAACAAGCCGGTGCGATCGTTCTGCTCGATGCCTGCCAATCGATCGGCCAGCTGCCGATCGACGTGATCGAACTCGGTGTCGACGCCCTGTCCGCCACCGGCCGCAAGTGGTTGCGCGGCCCGCGCGGCACCGGATTCCTTTATGTGCGTAACGAACTGGCGCACACGATGGAACCCGCCCGCCTCGACCTGCACAGCGCCACCTGGACCGGCCCCACCGATTACCGTCTCGCCGACGGCGCCCAGCGCTTCGAGTTCTGGGAGTGCGATGTGGCCGCCCGCCTCGGCCTCGGCGCCGCCGTGGACTACCTGCTCGAACTCGGCCCCGCCGAGGCCTACGCGGCGGTGGCGGCCGGCGCGGAATACCTGCGCGAAGCCATGGCCGACCTGCCCGGCGTGACCGTGCGCGATCTGGGGACCGAGCACAGCGGCATCGTCTCGTTCACCGTCGACGGCCACGATCCGGACCAGCTGCGTGACCGGCTCGCCGAGCACGCCGTCACCGTCACCGTCAGCCGCGCCACCTCGGCGCTGCTCGACATGACCGAGCGCGCGCTGCCCGCCATCCTGCGCGCCTCACCGCACTACTTCGTCAGCCGCTCCGATCTCGACCGTTTCGTCGCGACCTTGGCAACCCTGACACAGCGCTGACCGGCGGATCACACGTTCGGCCCGCTGCCTCCGGCAGGCAATTGCCCCGGTGTGGCCAGAGCAGTCGGAGGCAGCGGCTATCGTGTTCACACAGGGGTGCCCGGGGGCAATTGGGGTTAACACCGGAATCACGGGGCGGGATCTGTTGGGAGCACGGCCGTAACCGATCGTTGGCGTAAAGGGAGTCCGACGTTGAGCAGGTTCACCGACGAAATGTTTGCCACAGCGCTGTCCAGCCCGCGTGGGCTGGTCACCGGAGAACCCGAGGCACCGCTTCGGCAGACCTGGGGGGAAATCCATCGCCAGGCGCGGCGGATGGCGGGCGGTCTCGCGGCCGCCGGGATCGGGCACGGCGATGCCGTGGGTGTGCTCGCCGGGCTGCCGGTCGACATCGCCCCTGTGTGCCAAGGGATCTGGATGCGTGGCGCCTCGATCACGATGCTGCACCAGCCGACACCACGCACCGACCTCGCGGTCTGGGTACGCGACACCGAAACAGTCCTGAACATGATCGAGGCGAAGGCCGTGGTGCTCGGCGAGCCGTTCGCGCCCGCCGAACCGGTGCTGCGCGAGCGCGGGATCACCGTGGTCCGGGTGGCGGAGCTGGCGGAGGGCACCGACAGCGACCCGGTGCCGACCACCGAGGACGATATCGCCCTGCAGCAGTTGACCTCCGGGTCGACCGGTTCGCCGAAGGCCGTGCGCATCACCCACGGCAACTTCTACGTCAACGCCTACGCGATGTTCAATCGCGTCAAGTTCCAGACCGACGACGACGTGATGGTCAGCTGGCTGCCGCTGTTCCACGACATGGGCATGGTCGGATTCCTCAGTGTGCCCATGCAGTTCGGTGCCGAGGTGGTGTGCGTGACGCCGCTCGATTTCCTGGCCAGGCCGCTGCTGTGGGCCGAACTCATCGCCAAGTATCGCGGGACTGTCACGGCCGCACCGAATTTCGCGTATTCGCTGCTGGCGCGCAGGCTACGGCAGGCCGAACCGGGCAGCATGGACCTGTCGAGTGTGCGCTACATGTGGAACGGCGCCGAGCCGGTCGACCCCGACACCATGACGGCCCTGGCCGAGGCCGGAAAACAGTTCGGCCTCAACCCGTCCGCCCTAACCCCCGTCTACGGCATGGCCGAAACCACCCTCGCCGTGTCGATTCCCGATCCCGGTCACGGCATGGTGCTCGATATCGTCGACGCGGATCTGCTCGAGGCCGTCGGCAAGGCGGTGCCCGTCGCCGAGGACGGTCATCACGGCACGCCGCGCAAACTGCCGACCCTCGGCCACCTGGTCGACGATCTCGAGGGCCGGGTGGTCGACGACGAGCGTCAGCCGCTGCCGGTGCGCTCGGTGGGCGTCATCGAATTGCGTGGTCCCGCCGTCACTTCGGGCTACGTCACCGTCGACGGTTTCCGCCCCGCCCAGGACGCCGACGGCTGGCTCGACACCGGCGACATCGGCTACTTCACCGACGACGGCCTCATCGTGGTGTGCGGCCGCATGAAGGACGTCATCATCATGGGCGGCCGCAACATCTACCCCACCGACATCGAACGCGCTGCCCTGCGCGTCCAGGGCGTACGGCCCGGCAATGCCGTAGCGGTCCGCCTCGACGCGGGCGACAAGCGCGAAAGCTTCGCCGTGGTGGTCGAATCCAACGACTATCAGGTCCCCGACGAGGTGAAACGCATCGAACGTGAGATCGTCCACGAGGTGTTCGCCGAGGTAGGCGCCCGCCCTCGCACCGTTGCCATTCTCGGCCCCGGCGCCCTCCCGAAGACCTCTTCGGGAAAGCTCCGCCGCACCGCCACGGCAGCCCACCTCCGCTGACGACAACGAGCCCTCCCCGAAACCGGGGAGGGCTCGTTGTCGGAAGTTCGCTAGTGCAACTGGTTCTGGGCGGTTTCCAAACCGGCCTTCAGCAACAACTCCACCGCATCGGCAGCCTGCTCCACGATCACCGGCACCTCTTTGCGCTCGGGAGCCGAGAACGGCTTGAGCACATAATCAGCCGGATCCTGACGGCCCGGCGGACGGCTGATGCCGATCCGGGTACGCAGGTAGTCCTTGGTGGTGAGGGCCTGGGATATGGACCGCAGACCGTTGTGGCCGCCTTCCCCGCCGCCCTGCTTGAGCCGGATCGTCCCGAACGGCAGATCCAATTCGTCGTGCACCACGATCACCTGATCCACGGGCACCGAGAAGAACTTCGCCAGCGCCGCCACCGGACGCCCGGACAGATTCATATAGGTGCGCGGTTTGGCGATGAGGATCTGGCGGCCGTCGAGGCGGGCCTGCAGCAGATCGGCGCCGGACTTCTTGTGCACGGCAAAACGGCCGCCGACGCGCTCGGCGAGCACGTCGGCGACCAGAAAGCCCACATTGTGGCGGGTGCGCTCGTATTCGGGGCCGGGGTTACCCAGCCCCACCACGAGTGCGGGCCCGGAGGATTCGGTCATCGGCCGAACCGTTGAGCGTCTTACTCGGTCTCTTCGGGGGTGTCGCCCGCGTCGGCGGTGCCTTCACCCTCGTCGTCGAGCTGAGCGGCCGACGGCGCCTGGATCACGTTGACGACCAGGATCTCCGGCTCGCCGGCCAGGGTGACGCCCTTGGGCAGCGTGATGTCGCCTGCCTGGATCTGGGTGCCCGCCTCGACGCCCTCGACCGAGACCTCGATGCTCTCGGGCAGGTTCATCGCGTCGGCCTCGATCGACAGGTTGTTGAGCTCCTGGGTGACCAGGGTGCCCGCGGCGGCATCGCCGGTGACGACGACGTTGACGTCGGCGACGACGCGCTCGCCACGCTTGACGATCAGCAGGTCGGCGTGCTCGATGTAGCGGCGGATCGGGTGGACGACGACCGACTTGGTCATCGCCAGCTGCTCCTTGCCGTCGATCTTCAGGCTCAGGATGGCGTTGGTGCCGTGCAGACGCAGGATGGCGGCGAAGGCCTTCGCGTCCAGCGACAGGTGCTGCGGCTCGGACTGGTGGCCGTACAGCACGGCGGGCACGTTGCCGTCGCGACGGGTACGGCGAGCGGCGCCCTTACCGAATTCGGTACGGACGGCGGCTTCGATCTGGTTCACGTCGGACATGACTGATGCGCTCCTACGGCTCTTCCGGGCTGGTCAAGGGCGACCCATCTACCGGGGTCGGGTGGTCTGCTCGTCGGACGAAGAACGAACGAGGACGACCAGGAAGGCCGAGCCGCGTCGATCACGGTGAGCACACGGGGTGCGACTCACCCTCGCCGAGACAACCCGACCACCATACCGCATCGAATCGGCCGCCCTGAAACCGCCGCACGTCGAACACCCAGCCCCGCACATCCCGACCTCGAGGAGGGATCGCCGCGAAGCGGCGGGGGGGGGGCCGGCCCCCCCCCCCCCCGGGGGGGGGGGGGGGGGGGCCGGGGCCCCCCCCCGCGCGGGGGGGGCGGGCG
>NZ_JAIWNA010000001.1:0-632494 GCF_020216065.1 Nocardia rosealba | reverse complement strand
CCCCCCCCCCTCGAGGTGGGTCCGCCGCGAAGCGGCGGTTCGCGGCCGTCCCGACGATCAGGTGCCGTGGCGTAGGCGACGAAGGAGCAAGCCACGGTGCCTGATCGTCGGGACCGGTGGGGCCGCGAACTCGAGCGCGCCAGCGCTCCAATAAGCTCAGCTCTGTGTTGAGCGAGTCCGGAGAGAGCGCCGTCCCCACCCCGCGCGGATTACCCGCCGAGGTGGCCCGTCGCCGCACGTTCGCCGTGATCTCGCACCCCGACGCGGGTAAGTCGACGCTCACCGAGGCGCTGGCCCTGCACGCGAAGATGATTTCCGAGGCGGGCGCCATCCACGGTAAGGCCGGTCGCAAGTCGACCGTGTCGGACTGGATGGAAATGGAGAAGGCGCGCGGTATCTCCGTGAGTTCGACCGCGCTGCAATTCAATTACCGCGCGGCCGGTTCGGATGTCGACAGTGTCATCAACCTCGTCGATACGCCGGGTCACTCCGATTTCTCCGAGGACACCTACCGCGTGCTCACCGCCGTCGACGCCGCGGTGATGCTGATCGACGCCGCCAAGGGCCTCGAACCGCAGACGCTCAAGCTGTTCCAGGTGTGTCGGCACCGTGGCATCCCGGTGATCACGGTGATCAACAAATGGGACCGTCCGGGCCAGGCGCCGCTGGAACTGCTCGACGAGATCAGCGAGCGCATCGGCCTCACCCCGACTCCCCTGTTCCTCCCGGTCGGTATCGCGGGCGACTTCCGCGGCCTGCTGCGCCGCGGGCCCGAGGGCGAGGCGACCGAGTACATCCACTTCACCCGCACCGCCGGTGGCGCGACGATCGCCCCCGAGGAATCGCTGACGCCCGCCGAGGCGCAGGCGCGTGAGGGCGAGGCGTGGACCACCGCCGCCGAGGAGAGCGAACTGCTCTCGGCCACCGGGCAGGACCACGATCAGGAACTGTTCCTCGCCGGGCAGACCTCGCCGGTCATCTACGCCTCGGCGATGCTGAATTTCGGTGTGCGCCAACTGCTCGAGACCCTCGTCGCGCTGGCGCCGGCACCAGGTCCGCGCGCCGATGTGAACGGCAGAGCCCGCGAGACCGGTGACCCGTTCAGCGCGGTGGTGTTCAAGGTCCAGGCCGGCATGGACACCGCCCACCGCGACCGGTTGGCCTTCATGCGCATCGTGTCGGGTGAGTTCGAACGCGGCATGGTCGTCACGCACGCCCAGACCGGTCGGCCCTTCGCGACCAAGTACGCGCTCACGGTGTTCGGCCGCGAACGCACCACCGTCGACACCGCCTACCCCGGCGACGTGGTCGGCCTGGTGAACGCGACCGCGCTGGCACCGGGGCACACCCTGTTCGTGGACAAGAAGGTCGAGTTCCCGCCGATCCCGAGCTTCGCGCCCGAGCACTTCGCGACGCTGCGCGCCCAGAGCGCGGGCAAGTACAAGCAGTTCCGCAAGGCCATGGACCAGCTCGATTCCGAGGGCGTCGTCCAGGTGCTGCGCAACGACGCGCGCGGCGACGCCTCGCCCGTGCTGGCCGCCGTCGGACCCATGCAGTTCGAGGTGGTCACCGCCCGTATGCAGGCCGAGTTCAATGTCGAGACCCAGCTCGACTTCCTCGCCTACAGCCTGGCCAGGCGCACCGATGCCGAGTCGGCGCCGGAGCTGGACCGCCAGCGCGGAGTCGAGGTGTTCACCCGTACCGACGGCGCGATCCTCGCCCTGTTCAGCGACAAGTGGCGGCTGCAGTACATCGAGAAGGAACACCCGGATCTCACCCTCGAGCCGCTGGTGGCCACGGCCGACTAGCTGTCTGGGTCGCCGAGGGGTCTACTCCTCCGGTTCGCGCTCCACCCGGGAAACGTCCTGGGAGATCATGCCCCAGCGGCTCGCGGTGAGCCGCAGGCTCGGCAGGTCGCTGAGCGAGAGGACCACCTCGTAGGTGCGTTCGTAGCCGGTGTGCGCGATCCGCCAGTAACCGTCGTCGCAGCGCACGTAGCGGTCGGTGTAGAACGCGGCGCCGTGCAGGCACATGTTGTGTTCGGGGATGAGTACGGTGTCGGCGAGATACCAGGTGCCGGTGGCGGTGTCGCCGTCGACATCGATCTCGGGATGATCGCAGCGATGCTCGGTGATGACGTGCGGGCCGAGGGTGTTGCGCAGGAAGGCGAGGAAGGCCTCGCGCGACTCGAACTGCAGGTATTCGCTGTAGGTCGCCGTGGCCTCGGGTACGAGGGTGTCGGCGAACTCGTCCCAGGACTTGGTGTCCAGCGTGCGCAGGTAGCGGAATTTGAGTCTGCTGATCGCGGTGACGTCGTCGGGGTGCTCGGGTGGGCGTGGCTTCGGTTGCTCGGGCGGCGCGGCGGCGGGCTGTTCGTCGTCGGCGATCACACTGTCCGTCCCGTGCCCGGCGACCAACGGCTCCTCCGCCCCGGGTAACAGCGGCCCCGGGCGTTCACGACGCACATCGACCTCCTCGACGCGCGCGTTCACAGACCCGGACCCTTGCTCCATGCCCTCCACGATCCCACCCGATCGCCCACGTGCGGCGGATCTGTACCCGATCGCTACCCCTGTCGAAACCGGAGTGTGACCTGCGCCCGCTCGGGCTCCGACTGTCTGGGCTAGCCGATGGTGAAGCAGGTGCGGCAGAAGTCCTCGCCGAATTCCGAGAGGCGAAGGCTCTTGCGCACGATCTTCGGCGCGCGTCCGGCCTTCTTGAGTGCCTCCTCGACCACCGGCTGCACCTCGAGCACCATGTAGCGGCTCAGCACCACCGGGTCGTCGGAGGTGAGGGTGAGACCGAGGCGGTTGAGGTTGATGAGGTAGGAGCGGGCCCGGTCGGGGTAGCGCACACCTGCCTGTTCGGGCACCGAGGTGAGGTCGCCCTGCACCAGTTCCGAGCCGATGCCGAGCGGGCGGTTGGTCCGCACATCGACGGCGGGCTGGGGTCCGTTGAGAGCCATGAACCGCAGGATGCGGGCCTCGTCGGGGGCGATCTCGTCGAGGATGCGGTCGTAGGCGGGGTGCACGTCCTCGGTGAAGTACACGTCGGCCGAGCGGGCCAGCAGGGCGTCGCCGCGGCGGCGCAGTTCCTCGGTGGTGGTGGAGCGCAGGTACGGGCCGACCGCCAGGGACTGCTGGCCCGAACCGTTGGTGGTCGGCACATAGCTGACGATCTCGCGCACCGAACCCTCGGTGACACCGAGGGCGCTGCGGGCGATCGAGCGCAGCGCGTTGCCGGTGCGCTCGGCGATATCGGCCGACGACTCACCGTCGAGCGCGGCCTGCGCCAGCTCCTTGGTGACCTCGTAGGTGGTGCCGACGGCCCACTGGCTGCCGCGCACGGCGGTGCCCGCGGCCAGTCCGGCCGCCCGGAACACCCCGCGGATCAGGCGGGCTTCGTTACTGATCTGTCGCTGCTCGACATCCGAGCTGCGCTCGACGGCGCGGGTACCGGCACGGGCCAGGTCCTGTCCGGTCCTGTCGTCTGTCAACGTCCTACTCCGAAGTCTCGCCGTGGACAACGATCGCCCACCAGATTATTGCCCGACCACGCTCCAGGCACAGTGCGGTCTACAGCGCGCCCCTGTCCGCGCCTCGATTGTGGCCTGTCACGAAATGTGGTGATGGTCATTGTTCCGACTCGGTGGGTCGAGTGCGGCATCCGCGACAGGTTCTGTGACTGATGTCTCAGACACTACCCTGTGGCCTGGAGCACGGCGAATGGACCCGGTTCCGTACCTCACAGTAGGGTCACCTCGCTGCGGGGGTGCTAGTTTTTGAACGCCGGTGAAGGCGGTGGTCACCGGGTATCGGCAGGAGGGTGTCGTAAGTGTTGGAAAGTGTGTTCGGTATCCATCCGACGCTCCTGCTCGAAATTCTGACCATCCCGTTGTTCACAGGCGTCATCGGTTACATCACCAACTGGACCGGCATTCTCATGCTGTTCCGGCCGCTCGAGTTCCACGGCGTCAAGCTGCCCGGCCTGCGCACGGTGTTTCCCTACCTGCCCAAGCGAATTCAGGTGCTGCCGCTGCTGAGTTACGACGGCCGCATCGGCTGGCAGGGCATCGTCCCCTCGCGTGCCGACAAAATGGCGAGCATCGCGGTCGACAAGGGGCTGTCGAAACTGGGCAGCGTCTCCGACTTCTACCGCGAACTCGAGCCGGACAAACTCGCCGAGCACCTGGCCGAGGTGGCCGACGCGCAGATTCGCGACATCGTCGAAGTGATCCTGCGCCGTGAGCATCCGCAGCTCTGGTACAACCTGCCCACCCAGGTCAGGGAGATGATCCACCAGCGGGTGCGTTCGCAACTGCCGGAGATCCTGCGCGAACTCACCATGGAACTCGGCACCAATATCGATCAGCTGCTGGATGTGAAGCAGATGGTGATCCGCTATTTCCAGGCACGCCCGCAATTGCTCAACCAGTTGTTCCAGGTGCTCGGCGCCAAAGAACTCCGATTCATGCAGAATTTCGGTTTCTATTTCGGCGCGCCCTGCGGTCTGCTGCTCGTGCTCGCCATGCACACGACCTCGCTCTCACCCCTGGTCGTGCTGCCGCTCGGCGGCATCGTGATCGGCTGGGTGGTGAACTGGGTGGGTCTGAACATGATCTTCGCGCCCGCCGAACCCAAGTGGTGGTGCCCGTGGCGGCAGGGTCTGCTCATCAAGCGTCAGCCCGAAATCACTTCCGGCTACGCGGCTTTGGTGTCGACCGAGGTGCTCACCGTCGCCAACATCGGTGACGAACTGCTCAACGGCCCGCGCTCGGACCGCACGCTGCAGATGCTCGAGGACACGCTGCGCCCGGCCGCCGACCGCGCCCTCGGCCCGGCCAGGCCCGCGGTGAAATTCATGCTCGGCAGCCGCGAATACGACTCGCTGCAGTCCACCCTCACCGCCGAGGCCATGACGATCGCGCCCATGGCCTTCGCCGACCCCGCGTTCAATGTCCAGCAGGGCCGCCAGGTCAACGAATTCATCGCCCGGCAAATGTCCGCGCTTTCGCCGCACGACTTCGTGGACATGCTGCGTTCGGCGATCAAACAGGACGAATGGTTGCTTTTCGTCCATGGCGGCGCGCTCGGGCTCATTGCCGGATACGCTCACATCCTGGTCTTCGGAACAGGAGTAGCGACGACATGGATGTAGACGACGGACCTCCGTCCACCGAACTGGTGCGACGGTCGGTGCCGTCGCCCGATGCCCGCCGCGGTGTGCTCCCGGTATCACCGGTGCGCACCGCACGCGCGGCTACGGGTGTTGCGCGCGTGGCGATCACCGCCGCGTCGGGGATGACGATGTGGACTCTCGACACGGCCCTCGGTGTCACGGTCACGGTGCTGCGCGGCAGTATCGCGGGTGCCCCACCCGCCGATGTGCTCGCCGACGCGCAGACCGAAGTACGCGACCGGCTGCGCAACGCCCTCGGTCTTCCCCTGAGCGGGGAACAGCACGGTGGTTCCGGCATGCCGACGCTGCGCGAACAGGGCGCCGAACTGCTCCGCCTGTCGGCGAGTACCCATGCGGTGGCACCGGATTCGCATCCGGCCTACCCGGGCATCCTCGCCGAGATCACCCCCGACGAGGCGCGCATCCTGCGGTTTCTGCACGTGGACGGACCGCAGCCGTCGCTCGACGTGCGCACCGGACGTCAGCGGGCCTTCGGCGGCGAACGCCTCATCAGCGGGCTCACCATGCTCGGTGAGCATGCGGGCCTTCGCTTTCCGAACCGGGTACCGCAGTACCTGCCGAACCTGCGCAGGCTCGGACTCATCGAGTCCACCCGTGAGCCGGTGGGCAACCCGAGCCGCTACCAGCTCATCGAGGCACAGGAACAGGTGCGGGAGGCGTTGAAGCGTGCCAGTTTCGGCACCAAGGTGAGCTACCGCAGCATCGTGCTCACCGAGTTCGGCGCCGACTTCGTCCAGACCTGTTTACCCGTCGTGATCAACGATGGGCGAGAGACCGCAACCTAGCTCTCGGCCAGCTCGGCGAGTTCCATCCAGCGCTCTTCCGCCGCTTCCTTTTCCGCGACGACCTCTTTGAGTTCGGTGTTGAGCTTCACGAGTTTGTCCGGGTCGGTGGCGGCGTCGGCGAGGGCGGTGTGGAGTTTCTGCTCGCGCTCGTCGAGCTTGGCGATGGAACGTTCCAGGCGCGAGAGTTCCTTGCGCGCGGCACGGCGGTCGGCCGAATCCGTCGACGTCGCGGTCGACTTGGTGTTGATCGGCTTGGCGGCGTCGGTCTGCGCGGCGCGGCGGGTGAGGTACTGGTCGATCCCGCCGGGCAGGTTGGTGAGTTTGCCGTCGCCGAACAGGGCCCAGGTGGAGTCACAGATGCGTTCGACCAGGTAGCGGTCGTGACTGATGACCACGAGGGTGCCCGCCCAGTTGTCGAGCAGGTCTTCGAGCTGCTGCAGGGTGTCGATATCGAGGTCGTTGGTCGGCTCGTCGAGCAGCAGCACGTTCGGTTCGGCCATCAGGATGCGGGTGAGCTGCAGGCGGCGGCGTTCACCACCGGAGAGGTCACCGACCGGGGTGCGCTGACGGGCGGGGGTGAACCCGAGCCGTTCGGCGAGCTGTCCGGCCGAGATCTCCTTGTCGCCGAGCATGATTCGCTGCGCGATCTGCTGCACGGCCTCCAGCACCCGCATATCGGTGGGCAGGTCGTCGAGTTCCTGACGCAGCCAGCCGATCTGCACGGTCTGACCCTGGATCCGTTTGCCCGCGGCCGGTTCCGCGTCGCCGGCCAGGGCGCGCAGCAGCGTCGTCTTGCCCGAACCGTTCACGCCGACGAGACCGACCCGTTCGCCGGGCGCGAGCCGCCAGGTGAGGTCGCTGACCAGCTCGCGGCCGTCGGGGGTGGTGAGGGTGGCGTCTTCGAGCTCGATCACCACGCGTCCGAGACGTTTGCGGGCGAAGGCGGCCAGCGAGACGGAGTCGCGTGGCGGCGGCACATCGGCGATCAGCGCCTCGGCGGCCTCGACGCGGTAGCGCGGCTTGGAGGTGCGCGCCTTGGCGCCCCGGCGCAGCCAGGCCAGTTCCTTGCGGGCCAGGTTGGCGCGGCGCGCCTCGGAGGCATCGGCCTGGCGGGCGCGTTCGGCGCGGGCGTAGATCCAGTCGCCGTAGCCCCCCTCGTAGGTTTCCACCTTGCCGCCGACGACCTCCCAGGTGCGGGTGGCGACGGTGTCGAGGAACCAGCGATCGTGGGTGACGACCACCAGCGCGGTACGACGGGCGATCAGATGCTGGGCCAGCCACTGCACACCCTCGATGTCGAGGTGGTTGGTCGGCTCGTCGAGCACCAGCAGGTCGAGGTCGCGCACGAGGGCGGCGGCCAGCGCGACGCGGCGGCGTTCCCCACCGGACAGGTTGGTCACCGGGGTGTCGAGGCCGAGGTCGGCGATGCCGATGCCCTCGAGCACGGTGCGGATGCGCGCGTCGGCGGCCCACTCGTGTTCGGCGATGTCGACGGTCGACAAGTCGTCGGACAGTCCCGCGAGCACGACCGACCCGATCGTCGCCCCCTCCGGCAGCACACCGCGCTGGGTGACCACGGCCATCCGCAGCCCACCGACCCGGCTCACCCGGCCGCTGTCGGGCGGCTCGAGACCCGTCAGCACCTCGAGCAGCGTGGTCTTACCGCCACCGTTGAGACCGACCACCCCGATTCGTTCCCCGGCGTGGATACCGAGGGAGACGTCGTCCAACAGCGGCTTGATGCCGAAGCTCTTGGAGACTTGTTCGAGGTTGATCAGGTTCGACATAGGTGTTCTTCGCCCGCCTTCCGCGTGACTATCCGGCTGGGCCGAGCCTACTCACCCACCGAGGGGCCGCCGCGTTCAGTGCGCTTCGTGGTCGAGCACGCGCGCGCCGGGTACCGGGCCGCTCGCGGTGCGCACGCTGCGGCACACGCCCGCTCCGGCCAGTTCGGCGGCCACCGCGATGGCCGCTTCCTCCGTCTCACACAGGAACGCGCAGGTCGGGCCGGACCCCGACACCAGCCCGGCCAGCGCACCGGCGCCGACGCCGGCGCGCAGGGTGCGGCGCAGTTCCGGTTTCAGGGAGAGGGCGGCTGCCTGCAAGTCGTTGCCGAGTAGCGGGGCGAGGGCGTGCGGGTCGCCTGCGGCCAGGGCCTGCAGGAGTTTCTGCGGGTCGCCGAGGCGCGGCGGGTCGCCTTCCGCACGCAGACGGTCGAGTTCGCGGAAGACCGACGGGGTGGACAGCCCGTCCTTGGCGAGGGCGAGTACCCAGTGAAAGGTGTTGCGCGACAGCACCGGAAGCAGCCGTTCACCACGGCCGGTGCCAAGTGCGGTGCCACCGTGCAGGGCGAACGGCACGTCGCTGCCGAGCTCGGCGGCGACCGAGGCCAGTTCGTCGCGGCCGAGGCCGAGGTCCCACAGCTCGTTGAGCCCGACGAGCGCGGCAGCCGCGTCGGCGCTGCCGCCCGCCATACCACCGGCCACCGGGATGCCCTTGGTGATGGCGATCTCCACGAGTGGCGCACGCCCGGCCAGGTGGGCCAGCGCGACGGCGGCCTGCCAGACGAGGTTGGTCCGGTCGGTGGGGACCTGCGCCGCGCCCTCGCCTGTCACCCGGACGGTGAGCGAGGCGGCGGGGGCCAATCGTAGGTCGTCGGACAGGGATAATGCCTGGAAGACCGTGGTCAGGTCGTGGTACCCGTCGGCGCGCAGATCACCGACTCCGAGATGCAGATTCACCTTCGAAGGAGCGCGCACGACGACCGGGCTGGGCACAACTGACAGCACGATCACCAAGCGTAACCGGTAGTACCGACGAGTATGTGTGCCGAAACGGCCGACCGGTCGGTGGGTATTCGCGATGGACGAACCGAGGGCTTGCGCTCAATACCGCCGGGGGGTATGTTCATTCGTGTCGGGGGCATACCCCGGGACCGTATATTCGAGCGAAGGAGTCGGCCATGGCCACCACCACTTACACCGTCACGGGGATGACCTGCGGACACTGCGTGAGCTCGGTCAAGCAGGAGATCGGCAAGATCGACGGCGTCACCAGCGTGGACGTTGACCTGGCCAGCGGACTGGTACGCGTCGACAGCGCGAACGAGGTGTCCGACGCCGACGTGGCCGCCGCCGTCGACGAGGCGGGCTACGAACTCGCCCGCTGACCCTGCTGTGGCCCGCACCGACGGGGTGCGGGCCACAAGGACTCAGCCCTGAGCGGCCAGTTTCACGAACGCGGCGGTCTCGAGAGTCTCGCCACGCGCCGTCGGATCGATACCCGCGGCGACGAGCCTGCGCTCGGCCTCGGCGGGCGAACCCGCCCAGCCGGACAGCGCCGCCCGCAAGGTCTTTCGCCGCTGGGCGAAGGCCGAGTCGATCACCTCGAACACCCGCCTGCGATGCGCGTCGTCCATCGGCCACGGCGGTTCGGCATACCGATCGATGCGGACCAGGCCCGATTCCACTCGGGGCACCGGCCAGAACACCTGCGTACCCACATGACCCGCGCGCCGGACCTTGCCGAAGAACCCCGCCTTGACACTCGGCACCCCGTACACCCGGTTGCCCGGTTCGGCGGCGAGCCGATCGGCCACCTCGGCCTGCACCATCACCAGCGAGACCTTGATGCTCGGCAACTCGGCGAGCAGGTGCAGCAGCACCGGTACCGCCACGTTGTACGGCAGGTTCGCCACCAGCGCGGTCGGTTCGGCGGGCAGCTGATCGGCGCGCACACGCAGCGCGTCGGCCTCCACCACCCGCAGATTCCCGACCAGGTCGGGAGCGCGATCGGCGACGGTTTCGGGCAGGTAGTTCGCGAGCACCGGGTCGATCTCCACGGCGACCACCTGGTCGACCACATCGAGCAGGGCAAGCGTCAGCGAGCCGAGACCGGGACCGACCTCGAGTACCGTGTCGCCCCGACCGACGCCCGCCGCGGACACGATGCGCCGCACCGTGTTCGCGTCGTGGACGAAGTTCTGCCCGAGCTGTTTGGTCGGTCGCACGCCGAAGCGTTCGGCCAGCGTACGCACCTCGGCGGGGCCGAGCAGCGCGGCGGGACCACGAGCGGAATTATCGGGTTCGGGCACTGCTAGAACTTACCAACCTCGCCGATCGGGCAGCTCAGCGCTGTGGCGGGGCGGCGTTGACACGGGCGAGGAAGGCGTCGATGGCATCGAGCTGGGCCGGTGTCACCGAGCCGTGTGTGCCGGTGCCGGGCAGCACCTGGTGGTCCACTCCGTTCACGGCGAACTGGGCGACGAGTGCCGCGTGCAGCGGGGACGGGACGATCGTGTCGGTGACATTCATGGTCAGCAGGATCGGCGCGTCGTAACCGCTGGTCGGCAGGGCCATGTAGGCCGCGAGTGGACCGCGCAGCGGTTCGATCGGACGGACGAACAGGTCGCGCGAGGTGAGCCCCTTGGTCTCGGCGACGATCGTGTCGAGGCACTGGCCCGCGGCCGCGTCGATGACGGCCTTGCCACGCGGCGTCAGATAGGAGTCCACGTCGAGTTCGGGGTGGGTGGCGCGCAGACCAGCGAGGATGCTGACGAGGAAGATCGTGCTCCCCGGCGGGCCGGGCACGTCCGGTCCCATGAACGGCAGGACCTTCTCGACATCGGAGGCGGCATCGATGGCGACCGTGCCCCGGAAATCGAGTTCGGGAGCGTAGGAGGACTGGACGTGGGCCGAACTCAGCGCCGCGTGTCCGCCCTGGGAGGTACCGACCACGCTCCATGTCCGCGACAGGTCGGGGTCGGCAGCGCGGGCCGCGCGGACCAGATCGATGGTCGCGGTCGCCTCGCTGCGCACCTCGAGATACGGGTGCGGACCGGTGTCGAAGCGGCCCAGACCCAGATAGTCGGGCGTGACGACGGCGAAGCCCTGCTCGACGAACCGTTCGATGAGCCGGTCCTCGGCCGCACGCTGGGTGGGGAACGGCGCGGTCTCCGGGTCGGCCTGACCGCCGCAGCCCCGGCCGGAGCCGGAACTGCCGTGGTCGTAGGCGATGATCGGCCAGCCGGTGGCGGGGGCCTCACCGCTCGGGAGGAACAGCGCACCGCTGGCCGGACGGGCGACGCCGGACGAGTCGGTCATCCAGTACTCGATGGACGAACCGCGATCCAGGCCGTGCCAGCCCGCCGCCTCGGCCTGCGCCGAGATGAGCGAGCCGGGCGTTTCGGCGGACGCGGGAGCGAGACCGGCGAGCAGCGCGGCCGAGGTCAGGGCCGCGACAACGGCCGCTCGGATCGGCTTGTCAGACATGGACTCGTCTCTCCACCAGGGGATCATGAACTTGGACGAGTGTACAGATGGTTGGTTGTCGTCAGCGTGCTCTAGCCAGGAATTCATCGATGGCCACCCACATCGCCGGGTTCAGCTGGGTGTGGCTGCCGGTCCCGACCACCGTCTCGAATGCCACACCGCCCGCGGCGAACTGCGCCGCGAGCGCCGCGTGCAGCGGGGACGGCACCGTTCGGTCGGTGGCGTTCACCAGCAGCAGGATCGGCGCGTCGTAACCGCTGGTCGGCACGGCCATGTAGTCGGTCATCACCGAGCGCAGCGGTTCCTCGCCGAGCGAGCGCGACAGCAGGTCGCCGAGATAAAGATCGGCGACCCGGTCGTCGATGGCGTCCTGGCACAGCGAGCCGATCTCGTCGAGCACCTGGCGGCCCAGCGGGCTGAGGTAGCTGTCGACCTGCGCCTCCGGCCGGGCGGCACGCAATCCGGCGAGAATGCTCGCCGAGAAGCCGAGGGTGCCGCCGCTCACGCGGTCCGGGTTGCCCGGGCCGAGCAGCGGGGCGACCTTCTCCACATCCGAGGCCGGGTCGACGGCGATGGTGCCGCGGAAATCCAGCTCCGGCGCGTAGCTCGCCTGCCGGTGTGCGGTGGCGAGCGCGGCGTGCCCACCCTGCGACATGCCCGATGCCAGCCACACCGGCGAGAGCTCCGGATGCACCGACCGGGCGGCGCGCAGCAGGTCGAGCGTGGCGGTCGCCTCGGTATCGATGTCGAGGTACGGGTGCGGGCCCGTGTCGAACCGCCCCAGTCCCAGATAATCCGGGGCAACCACCGCGAACCCGCGTGACACCACGTGCCGGATGAATTCGTTCTGCCCCACTTGCGATTCCGGCCACGGCGCACCCGCCGGATCCGATTGCCCACCACAACCGGATCCGAGCCCGGTGGTGCCGTGGTCGTAGGCGACGATCGGCCACCCACCCTCGGGCGCGGTGCCGTCGGGCAGATACAGCACACCACTGGCCGGCTGAGTCGCCCCGCCGACTCCCCTGGTCGAGTAGTCGATGATCTCGGCGTCCAGCCCGCGCAGCACCGCAGAAGTCACCGCGAGCACCTCCCCGGGCGACTCCGCTCGCGCGCCCGGCGCACAAATCCCGAGCCCCACCGAAACAGCCACCGCCGCAGCCGCGCATCGCAACGCCGAAACACCGCGCATCTCCACCACCCGTCGACTCGTCCGAAGCCGACCCCACCGCACGAGCACAGCAGACCCGGCGAAACGAGAGCACGCTACCCCACGGCAATCCCCCGCCGTGACAGCGACTACCGGCATCGCGGCTACTCCCGGAGAAACTCACCACCTCGTGTCACTCGGATGTCGGACCCATTCATCCGCCCGAGTAGCTCGAGTATGGCGCGATCAATCCCCGGCCGATCCATATTGGCGTTCACCCATAGCTGTCCGCCGAACACTTGCTTCGCCCTCGTACCCACTCCGTAAACCGATGTCGAGACAACCCCGCTCAATTCGGCTGCCGACGTTCCCTCCCGTTCCGCCACGATCTCGACCAGCTCACGCAGGACAGCCGCACCGGTGTATACCTTGCCTTCCCTTTCAGGTCCGGCGCCGATTATTCGGTAGATTCTGAACTTTCCCTGCACTCTCGGCAGCCTTAATCGGAAATTTCGATACGTGGGGGTTCCGGCTGCCGATTCGACGTATTCATCGCCCAGAGCTGCAAGCAGATCGTCGTTTATACGACGAACACGCGAGGGGGAAAGCCGGTACTCCATCAACGTTGCTACACGGTCGGAGTCGACGGACTCCAAGACTGCCCGCAATTTCTCGATAGATGTCAACCCCAGACTCAACAGGCGGTCGAGCAAAGCACTCAAACCTTCCCAGCTGCCGTCCGCCAGTCCTGGATATCGCTCCGCTAGAAACGAACGCAGGCTCTCGAATTCGAGGGGGACGCCCTCGTTGCTCGGATCTTCAGCTGCGCCGGTGGATACCTCGACGTCTGTCGTGACCTGGTAGGCGGTCGGTCCGCTCCCCGGCTCCGCCGATTTCAGCAGCTTACCGATGCGATCGAAGGTGTGATCGAGGTACCGGCGCAGACCACCGGCCTCGATGAAAAGCCGATCGATCTCCTTCTGCCGATTCTCCGGCAGCAACGAATACACACTGTGTCGCGACGGATCGCTCTTGTAGCGAACGTCATGCTCGTACTCCGCCCAAGCATGTCCTGCCACAGTGCGCACCTGAATTTCCAGAGCGTGCCGCTCGCGCAAGTAGTTGATCAGCTCAGGAAAACGCCCCTGAACATCAGTCCTAACAAATCCGGTGACGATGAAGTGCCAGCTGTCATATCCATTATTTTTGAGCAGGCCGGGATTTTCATCCCCACCGAGCACGAAGTTGGATCGAATAACTTCTTTGGTGTCCTCACGAGCCGACTCTTCGAACACGATCACTCGGGCAGCAATGCAGTCCTGGATCCCGACGACGGGATCTTTGTACTTACGCTGCCCATTTTGTTCGAGCCGTTCAGATTTCTTCCGATACGAGTCGATATCCTTTACCCGCGACTCGATGTTGTAGATGGCGGTGACGCCACCTTGCTCCAACACGTCCCCAAGATGCCGCTTCAGATCTTCCGCTGCGGTTCGGTACCGGGAATGCGCCTCCGCATAGTCCCAGAGATGGCGAGGGACGACCTTTTCTTCGTACCCTTCCACCGTGCCCCCCGTGTCTGCCCGCAGTTCGTCGCTATCGCGATGACAGTACCTCAGGGGAGACAAGCACCGAGCCGAAAAGCAATGCGCAGCAAGCATATTCCGGGCACGGGCAGAACTGATCAGCTCAGGCCGAGGCGGCCGGTGCAGGCGGGCCAGGCGCCCCAGCCCTGGCGGGCGCGGGTCACTTCGGCGATGGCGATCTGTTCCTCGCGGGTGGCCAGGTCGGCGCGGGGGGCGTACTTGAGGCCGCCCTGGCGTTCCCAGGTGCTCTGGTCGAACTGGATGCCGCCGTAGTAGCCGTTGCCGGTGTTGATCGACCAGTTGCCGGTCGACTCGCACTTGGCCAGCGCGTCCCAGATGTCGCCGTCGCGGACCGGTGGCACCTCGGTGCCCGGCTTGGCGCCCTTGCGGATGGTCTTGGGCTGGGCGGGGGTGATGACCTTCGAATTGGTCTGCACCCGATGGGCTTCCACACCGTTGATCATGGTCACCGCGAAGGTCGCCTCGTGCAGGCCGGGCGCACCGGGGTTCTCCACGACGGTGCGGCTCATGTTCATCGTGACGTCCTCGATCACCTGCTCGGTGGGTTCCAGCGGCAGGGTCTCGGTGCGCTCCTCGATGCGCTGACGGGTGACGGTGACCTTCATATCGCCGGTGAGCGGGGTGCTCGCGGCGGGCTCAGCGAAGTCCTGGTCTTTGAGCGGGATGCCCGCGGCGGTGAGGAAATCGCCGACGGTCGGGGCGGCCAGGCGCACGTCGACCGGTTCGCCACCACCGTCGACGACGGTGAGGGTGCGCGGGGTGTACACGCTCAGCGCGGCACCGGCCAGCGGCAGCTTCTCGGTGCGGGTGGGCACCACGTGGGTGTCGGCCGGAATCTGCATCTGCGCGAGCGCCTCGCCCGCGGTGATACCGGTGGTCCATACCTTGCGTTCGGCGCCGTCGACGATCACCGTGATCTCGCGGCCGCGGTTGAGGGTGATGGTCGCGCCGTCGGACACCTTCGTGCCGGCCGCCGGGCGGACGTCGTCGTGTTCGGTGAGTTGGTAGCCCGCGTCGTCGAGGATCGCGCGCACATCGCGCGACATCGTGGTGAGCTCGACGCGTTCTCCGTCGACCACGATCGCCACGGTCTTGTGGTTGACGATGGCCATCGAGGCGCCGACGAGCAACACCAGCAACAGGGCCGCCGCCGCCGCGTACAGCAGCGGCGAGCGGGACGAGTTGATCCGTGCGAAAGCCGACATGGTTACGGAACGATAACGAGCATGTCGACGTGGGACAACAGGGTGCCGCCCGATCAGCGGGACCACACATCACGATTCGATATAGACATCGCAGGTAGATAACGGCTTCGACACAGAAATGTGAGCCGAAACACGTTTATCGTCCAGCCCCCTGACAACCGGGCGAAACGGACTCAGCGAATGCGATAGAGCCTTCGGGCGTTGGCCGTGGTCGTCTCCGCCAATTCGACCGGGTCCTGTTCGCGGATCTCGGCCAGCGCGCGCACCGTGTACGGCAGGCAGTACGACTCGTTCGGCGCCCCGCGATACGGATGCGGCGTCAGATACGGCGCGTCGGTTTCGACCAGGATCTGATCGTCGGGCACCAACTTGGCCGCCTCACGCAATTCGTGCGCGTTCTTGAAACTCACCGTTCCCGAGAAACTGAGCACATACCCCTCGGCCACACACGCCTGCGCCATATTCGCGTCCGAGGAGAAGCAGTGGAAGATCACCGTGTCGGGGGCGCCCTCGTCGAGCAGCACCGTCAGCAGGTCGTGGTCGGCCTCACGGTTGTGGATCATCAGCGGCTTGCGCACCCGCTTGGCCAGGTCGATGTGCCAGCGGAAACCCTCGATCTGGGTCTCGATGTCGGCGCAGCCGTCGAGTTTGCCCGGCCAGTAGTAGTCCAGGCCGGTCTCCCCGATCGCGACGACGCGGGGGTCGGTGGCGAGGTTCTCCAGCTCGGCCATGGCCTTGTCGTCCAGGGCGTTCGCGCGGGTGGGGTGCAGCGCGACGGCCGCGTACACGCGCGGGTCCCAGTGCGCGGCCCGTACCGCCCACTGCGCGGCGGCGAGGTCGTCGGCGACCGTCACCACATGGCCAACCCCGACGGCGGCGGCCCGGTCGACGATCGCGGTGGTCGAGGCGGCATCGGTCGCACCGCAGGCGTCGAGGTGGGTGTGCGCGTCGATCAGCGGCGCGAGCGGTGCGGGAGGAGGCGGAGCCGGACGATTCTGGTTTGCCACGCGGATTACAGTAGTTGCCATCATGAGCGAGCGAAGCGAGCAGCAGCCGGCCTTCTACATCACCACGGCCATCGCCTACCCGAACGGTGCGCCGCATATGGGGCACGCGTACGAGTACATCTCCACCGACGCGCTTGCCCGCTTCAAGCGTCTCGACGGTTACGACGTGTTCTTCATGACCGGCACCGACGAGCACGGCCAGAAGATGCAGCAGACCGCGTCCGCCGAAGGCGTTCCCGTCCAGGAACTGGCCGCGCGCAACTCCGACGTGTTCGAGGCCATGGACAAGGCCCTCGACGTCTCGTTCGACCGGTTCATCCGCACCACCGACGAGGACCACAAGGCCGCCAGCGTCGCCATCTGGGAACGCATGCTCGCCAACGGCGACATCTACCTCGACAACTACTCCGGCTGGTACTCGGTGCGCGACGAGGCGTTCTACACCGAGGAGGAGACCACCCTCCTCGACGACGGCACCCGCGTGTCCACCGAGACACAGACCCCGGTCACCTGGACCGAGGAGTCGAACTACTTCTTCAAGCTCTCGCAGTACCAGGACAAGCTGCTCGAGCTCTACGAGACGCGCCCCGAATTCATCGCCCCGGCCACCCGGCGCAACGAGATCGTGAGCTACGTCAAGGCCGGGCTGAAGGATCTGTCGATCTCGCGCACCACCTTCGACTGGGGTGTTCCGGTACCCGGCCACCCCGATCACGTGATGTACGTGTGGGTCGACGCGCTCACCAATTACCTGACCGGCGTGGGCTTCCCGGACACCGACTCCGAACGGTTCCGCAAGTTCTGGCCGGCGAACGTGCACATCATCGGCAAGGACATCACCCGCTTCCACACGGTGTACTGGCCTGCGTTCCTGATGTCGGCTGGGATCGAACTGCCGGAGCGCGTGTTCGTGCACGGATTCCTGTACAACAAGGGCGAGAAGATGTCGAAGTCGACGGGCAATATCGTCGACCCGCTCGAACTGGTCTCCACCTACGGTCTCGACCAGGTGCGTTTCTTCCTCCTGCGTGAGATCTCCTACGGCCAGGACGGCAGCTACAGCAACGAGGCCATCGCGGGCCGCATCAACAGCGACCTGGCCAACGAATTCGGCAACCTGGTGCAGCGCAGCCTGACCATGGTCAACAAGAACTGCGACGCCAAGGTCCCCACGCCGGGCGAATTCACCGCCGACGACCGCGCCCTGCTCGACCGCGCGGCGGGCCTGCTCGACAAGTGCCGCACCGAGTTCGACGCCCAGCAGATGCACCTGGCCCTGGAAGCCGTCTGGCTCACCCTCGGCGAGACCAACCGCTATTTCTCCGCCAATGCACCCTGGGCCCTGCGCAAGTCGGGCACCGAGGAAGACCTGGCGCGCATGGCGACGGTCCTCTACGTCACCCTCGAGGTGGTCCGCATCGTCGCGATCCTCGTCCAGCCGGTGATGCCGGGCTCGTCCGCGAAGATCCTCGACCTCCTCGGCCAGGAGGCCCGCACCTTCGCCGACATCCCCACCCCGCTCGTCCCCGGCACCGACCTCCCGGCCCCGGAACCGGTGTTCCCCCGGTACGTGGAGCCGAAGGAGTAGATGAAACCTGAGGGCAGAACGTCAGATGCCCTCGTCGAGGATCGAGCGGATCTCGCGGACGAATCGAGGAGCGTTCGCGAGGTCTAGCGCCCGCAGGATGTCATCGACGGTGACGGGCGGATTCTTCCGCCGACCAACCATTTCGATCAGACTCGAGAGGACCACGCTCGGGTTGAGATCGAGCACGTCGAGCAGAAAGTCGTCTGACGCGATGGCATGGATCGCCCACCGCTCGAGAGCCTCATCCGGGAAGTGCCTGACGTTGTCCGTGATGATCGCTGCGGCATCGCCCCGTACCGCTGCAGCGACGACGTGCCTGTCGCACGAGTCAGGGAGCCCTGTCACGCAGTGCTCCAACGGTTCCCAACCCTTTACACAGGCGTCCTCGAAAGCTGCGTTCATGCCATCGACGCGGCGGGCGATCCGTTCCTCGGTCATGCGTGCGTTGACCTTCACCACGGCTCGCGAAATCTCATCGAGGATGAGATCACTCCACAGCGGGCAGAATGCATGCCTGTGAGCAAGCGTGAGAAGTAGATCGGATTTCACGATGGGAACGAGCACACAAGCATCGAGAACCAACGAAATCCTGACATCAGATCTCGGAACTGCGCGCTGAGCGTGCCTCCCGAATCGCTTGGAGATAGTCCTCCGGAGGAGGATCGTAGAGGCCGTCGTCCTCGGCGTCGCTGACCAACTGGTCGAGCACACCGCTGCGTTCGGCTCGCCGCCTTTGCTGGTACTCGAGCACATCGCTGAGCAGCAGTCGCCGGTGGCGGCTGCCGGACGGCTTGTCGCAAGGCAGCTTTCCCGCTTCCAGCAACTTGATCAGCGTCGGGCGGCTGATCCCGAGCAGATCCGCGGCCTGCTGGGTGGTCAGGCGCTGCTCTACCGGCGCGATGGTGACGGCCCGGCGTTTCCGCATGGCGCCGACCACTTGGACCAAGACCTCGTACACCTCGGCAGGCAGCGGAATCTGCTCTCCGTCGGGTCCGAGCAGAGCCGCCGGCTCGGTGTGCTGTTCAAGGAATCTGGAAAGGTCCAGCAGTTCACGCAGATCTTCCGGCGGCAGGACGGTGCCGTTCCTGAGAATCTCGCGATTCGTGCTGGTCATAGACCAAGCATGACGGTAATTCGAAAAATTCGCAACCTACTTCCAGGTCTCGAGCAGACGGGCCGCTTCAGTCGCTAGCGCCGCCTGGAGGAAGGGCCCGAAGCTGATCCGGGCTACCCCGAGGTCGGCGAAATAGGACTTGGCGGGAGTACCGGGTTGGCCGATCGCGTTGACCGGGCGCGGCAGTTCGGTGGTGAGGCGGCGCAGGGTTTCGTCGCTGTGGCGGCCGACGGGGTACAGCACGTCGGCACCAGCTTCGGCGGCGAGGGTCAGGCGGGCGATGGCGCGGTCGACGCGGTCGGCTTCCTCGCCGTCCTGACGCAGGAACAGGTCGGTGCGGGCATTGACGACCACGTGCACGCCGGTGGCGTCGGCGGCCTCGCGCAGGCCGCGCACCAGGTCGGCGTGCTCCTGGGCGTCGCGCAGCCGCTTGCCCTCGCTGTGCACGGTGTCCTCGATGTTCAGGCCGACGGCACCCGCCCCGAGCAGGCCGTCGATGAGCTGCAACGGTTCGAGGCCGTACCCGGATTCGATGTCGACCGACACCGGCACCTCCACCGAGGCGGTCACCTGCGCGACACGCGCGAGCAGTTCGTCGAAGCTCATCCCCTCACCGTCGGGCCGACCGATCGAGTCCGCGACCGGATGGCTGCCCATGGTCAGTCCCGAAAATCCCGCACCCACAGCGACATTCGCCGACCAGGCGTCCCACACCGTGGGCAGAACCACCGGGTCGCCGGGACGGTGCAGCGCGAGCAGGGACTTGGCGCGGGTCTCGAGTGAAGTCATACCCGCGATGATGCCCCAGCCGCGCGACAGTGGCTAGGCGCAGCCACTTTTGGGTGGGCAGTTCAAATGCACATCGAGCACGCGCGCGCCCGGCCCCTCCGCGCCGAGGCGGTCGTGTTCGTTGACGAGCTTGCACGAACCGAGCGACAGGCAGCCGCAGCCGATGCAGCCGGTGAGGTTGTCGCGCAGGCGCGTGAGCTGGGTGATTCGTTCGTCGAGATCCGCACGCCAGGTGGTCGACACGGCCTCCCAATCGCGTCGAGTCGGTGTGCGGCCCTCGGGCAGCCGGTCGAGCGCGGAGCGGATATCGCTGAGCGGGATGCCGACGCGCTGGGAGATGCGGATGAACGCCACCCGCCGCAACGTCTCGCGTGCGTAGCGGCGTTGATTGCCACTGGTTCGACGACTCGTTATGAGACCTTCGCGTTCGTAGAAGTGCAACGCGGACACTGCAACTCCACTACGCTCGGAAAGCTGCCCGGGGGTCAGCTCCTTCGTTTGCCAATCGGCCGTCGTCATTTCCTGTCTCCTCCCGCTTTCACCTCAACCATACTTGAGGTACTTGTGTGGTGTACGAAAACGGGGTGACTCGGTGCGGGTCCTCCTGGCAGGCGCGCCCCGCTCGCATTACGGTTTCGGCATGGGAACGGACTCGCGCCTGGCTGTCACCTCCGAGGTCGGCACATTGCGCACGGTGCTGCTGCACCGGCCCGGCGATGAGCTGCGCAGGCTCACCCCGAGCAACAACGATCAGCTGCTCTTCGACGGCATCCCCTGGGTAGAACGCGCCCAGGAGGAACACGACGCCTTCGCCGCCGTCCTGCGCGGGCGCGGTGTGGAGGTGCTGCTGCTCGCCGACCTGCTCACCGAAACGCTCGCGACCAGCGGCGCCGCCCGTATCCAGGGCATCTCCGCCGCCGTCGACGCGCGCAGGCTCGGCCACGATCTCGCCGACCAGCTCGCCGCCGAACTCCGCAAGGTCGAGGCGCCCGAACTGGCCGACATCCTCATGGCCGGAATGACTTTCGACGAACTGCCGTTCGGCCCCGACTCCACGTCGCTGGTGCGGCGGATGCATCACGGTGCCGATTTCGTCATCGACCCACTGCCCAACCTGCTGTTCACGCGCGACTCGTCGTTCTGGGTCGGCCCCAAGGTGGCCATCACCTCCCTCGCCCTGCCCGCGCGCAGTCGCGAAACCTCCATCACCGACCTCGTCTACGCCTTCCACCCCCGTTTCCTCGGCGTGCGCCGGGCCTACGAGTCGCACACGGCCCCCATCGAAGGCGGTGATGTGCTGTTGCTCGCTCCCGGCGTCGTCGCGGTGGGCGTGGGCGAGCGAACCACCCCCGCGGGAGCGGAAGCATTGGCGCGCAGCCTTTTCGACGACGACCTCGCGCACACCGTGCTGGTGGTGCCGATCGCCCAGAACCGCGCGACCATGCACCTGGACACCGTGTGCACCATGGTCGACACCGATGCGGTGGTGATGTATCCCGGTGTACGGGAAACCTTGCAGGCGTTCACGATTCGCCGCGAGGACGGCTTCGCCGGACGTGGTGACACCGAACGCATCAGCATCAGCGGGCCCGAACCGTTCCTGCCCGCCGCTGCCGCCGCGATGGGTATCCCGACCCTGCGGGTGATCGACACCGGCCGCGACGGGCCCGCCGCCGAACGCGAGCAGTGGGACGACGGCAACAACACCCTCGCGCTCGCCCCCGGCGTCGTCGTGGCCTACGAACGCAACGAGATGACCAACTCCCGCCTGACCGACGCGGGGATCGAGGTGCTCACCATCCAGGGTTCGGAGCTGGGGTCCGGGCGCGGCGGCCCCCGATGCATGTCCTGCCCGCTGTCCCGAGACGAGGTGTGATGTTCCACGTCGAGCTGTCCGCCGATTCCACCCAGCCGCCCTACGAACAGTTGCGCATGGCGGTGATCGAACAGGTCCGCGCGGGCACGCTCACGGCGGGCACCAAGATCCCCACCGTGCGGGCGCTGGCCGCCGACCTCGGTATCGCACCCAACACCGTCGCCCGCGCCTACCGCGAACTCGAGGCCGACGGTGTACTCGAAACCCGTGGCCGCCAAGGCTCTTTCATCGCCTCGTCGGGCGACCCGACCCGCGATATCGCCAGCCGCGCCGCCGTCGAATATGTGACGACCATCCGCAGGCTCGGCCTCACCGACAGCGATGCCATCGACTTCGTCCACCGCGCTCTCGGCTGAGAGGTGTCAGCGCCAGCTCGGTAACCAGAGGTGGTCCTGCCAGGTGGCTGGGCTGATCGGCATCCCGGTGAGAATGGGCCACAGCCAGACGAAATTCGCGATCACCAGGCCCAGGTAGATCGAGACGATCAGCAGCCCGAGGGCGTAGCGCTCGTCGACCGGGGCGGGCAGGTAGGTGCCCGTCGGGCTGCGTGGTATCCCCACCGGCCGCGACGAACCGAGGATGTCGCCGAGGACCAGCGCGACACCCATCACGAGGAACGGGGCGAGCACGACGGCGTAGAAGAAGTACATCTGCCGGTCGAGGGTGAGGAACCAGGGCAGCAGACCGGCGCCGTAGCCGACGAGCACCGCCGCGTACCGCCAGTCCCGCCGGGTGACGCTGCGCCAGATCATCCAGCCGAGCGCAGGCAGCGCGAGCCACCACAGCGCCGGGGTGCCGATGGCCATCACGGCCTTCACACACTGTGCCTCGCCGCATCCGGTGACGGTGCCGTCGGCGTAGTAGTAGAGCATCGGGCGCAGACCCATCGGCCAGGTCCACGGCTTGGATTCCCACGGGTGGTGATTGCCCGCCGAATTGGTGAGAGTCGAATGGAAGTCCAGGGTTTCGCCCTGGTAGTACCAGAGCGAGCGCAGGGCGTCGGGCAGGAACGCGAACGCCCCACCGGTGCCGACCTGATTGCCGACCGCGTGGCGGTAGGTGCCGGTCTCACTGGCGAACCACGCCCAATACGACGACAGGTACACCACGAGCGGAATGGCGACGAGGGCGTACAACGCGGGCCCCACATCGCGCACCAACGTGCCGACCCACGGCCTGCGCACCCCGTACGCGCGCCGGGCGCTCACATCGAATGCCACGCTCATCAGCCCGAAGAACATGATGAAGTAGATGCCCGACCATTTGGTTCCACAGGCCAGACCGAGCAGCACACCGGCGCCGAAACGCCACCAGCGCACCCCCAGCCGCGGACCCCAATCGGTGAGCCCGACGCGACCGGCCAGATCCGCGGCGGCCATTCGCTCACGCACCTCGTCTCGATCGACGATCAGGCAGCCGAACGCGGCGGTGACCAGCAACGCCATGAAGATGTCGAGCATGCCGATGCGCGAGGACACGAAGGTGAGGCCGTCGGCGATGAGCAGGATGCCCGCGAACGCGCCGATCAATGTGGAGCGCGACATCCGGCGCACGATCCGGATCACCAGCAGCACCAGCACGGTGCCTGCCAGGGCGGCGGTGCCGCGCCAGCCCCAGGCGTTGTAGCCGAACAGGGCCTCGCTGACGGCGATGAACTGCTTGCCGACCGGCGGGTGCACGACCAGGCCGTAGGCGGGGTTGTCCTCGACTCCGCCGCCGGTGACCATCTGCCAGGCCTGCGGGGCGTAGTGCTTCTCGTCGAAAACCGGTGTGCGCGCGTCGGTCGGATAGTTCAGGTTCAGGAAGCGGGTGATGCCCGCGATCACCGTGAGCACCAGGGTGACCGCCCAGCCCCGCGCGGTGTCGAGCGGCCCGAAATCGGGGGCGGGTCGCAGCGGCACCGGGCTCACCACGGCCGACACCGGGCGCGTCGAACGGGCTTCGGTCACCGGGATCACGCCCCGATCGTAGGCGGTGCCACCGACTCGGGCCGAGCCGACACCGGTCGGGACCGGGTCACCTGACAGAATGGACGTCGCGCCATCCACTGGCACCGCGCGCCGCACGCACGCCTGCGGCCGAACTCCCGGAGAGGCGGAACCCCACCGTGTTGGTCCTAGCGGCAACCCCGATGGGTGATATCGGCGATGCGTCGCAGCGTCTGCGCGACGCGCTCGGCACGGCCGATGTGGTCGCCGCCGAGGACACCCGCCGCACCAGATCGCTCGCCAAGGCGCTCGGGGTGGAGATCACCGGGCGCGTCGTGAGCTTCTACGACCATGTCGAGACCGCCCGCATCCCCGCCCTGCTCGACGACATCGCGAGCGGGCTCACCGTGCTCCTGGTGACCGACGCGGGCATGCCGTCGGTGAGCGACCCGGGTTATCGACTGGTGGCCGCCGCCGTGGCACGCGACCTGCCCGTCACCTGCCTGCCCGGCCCCTCGGCCGTCACCACCGCGCTCGCCCTGTCGGGCCTGCCGGTCGAGCGTTTCTGCTTCGACGGTTTCGCGCCGCGCAAAGGCGGCCAGCGCCGGGAGTGGTTGCGCACCTTGGCTTCCGAGCAACGCGCCTGCGTCTTCTTCGAAGCGCCGCACCGCCTCGCCGACTGCCTCGCCGACGCCGTCACCGTCCTCGGCCCCGACCGCCGCGCCGCCGTCTGCCGCGAACTCACCAAAACCTACGAAGAGGTCGTCCGCGGCACCCTCGGCGAACTCGCCGAATGGGCGGTCGACGGCGCGCGCGGCGAAATCACCGTGGTTCTCGAAGGCGCCCAACCGGTTTCGGCCGAACCGGCCCAACTCGTCGACGAAGTCGAAACCCTCGTCGCGAGCGGTATGCGCCTCAAAGACGCCTGCGCGGAGGTATCGGCAGGCCGAGGCGCCTCCCGTCGCGAACTCTACGACGCCGTACTCGCCGCCCGCTCCGCCGAGTGAGGACGAACGCGGTCAGCGGTTCAGGACCGCGAGCATGCCTGCCACCGCCCGGGGCCAGGTGAATTGTTCGGCGCGGTGGCGGGCGGCCTGACGGCGGTCGGTGGTCGGCATGGCGAGGACGTCGGTGACGGCTCGGGCGAAGGCTCGGGGGCGGTCGGCGGCTACGGCGCCGCATTCGGCGGTGATGATGTCGGCCAGGGCCGAGGAGCGGCTGGCCACGACGGGGGTGCCCGCGGCCAGGGCTTCCAGGGCGGCGAGGCCGAAGGTTTCGTGGGGGCCGGGAGCCAGGGAGACGTCGGCGGTGGCAAGCAGGGTCGCCACTTCGGTGCGGTCGCTGATGAAACCGGTGAAGTGCACGGCTGGTTCGCCGCCGGGTAAGGGCGGCAAGGTGCGGGCGCGGCGTTCGAGGGATTCGCGGCGGGGGCCGTCGCCCGCGACGACCAGGCGGGTCGGCATGCCCGCACGGTGCAGGGCGCCGATCGCCTCGATGCTGCGGTCCACCCGCTTCTCCACCGACAACCGGCCGCAGTGCACGAGCAGTGGATAGCCGTCCACGCCGAGGTCGGCACGGAGCTGCCGGTCGCGCCTGCGCGGGCTGAACAGGTCGAGGTCGACACCGAGCGGGACCAGTTCGACATTGGGGGCACCGATCCGCAGGAACTCCTCGCGGGCGAAATCGGTGGTGCACACGACCATGTCGTAGTCGTCGGCGGTGCGCCGGTTGGCCACGTCGGCGCAGCGCCGGGCGGCGGGCCCGGGGAGCACCTGACCGAGCAGCCGGTCGAGCCGTTCGTGCGAGATCATCACGCTGGTCACGCCGCGCCGCCCGGCCCAGCGCCCGAAACCACGCAGCGTGAGCCGGTCCGACACCTCGAGCACATCGGGGCGCAGCCCGGCGAGTACGTCGGCCACCGCCCGCGGGTCGGCCGCGCGGTATCCGCCGGTGAACGGAATACCGAACGCGGGCAGTGTGATTCGCAAAGCCCCCGTCGACAGCACTTCCTCGCTGCGGCGCGGACCCGGCACGATCAGCACCACTTCGTGCCCGGCGGCCACATACCCTTCCCCCAGGTGGTGCAGCGCGGTGCGCAACCCACCGGATCGTGGGCCGTAGAAGTTCGCTAGCTGCACGATGCGCACATGCCGATGGTCCAGCCGTCCGGGTTACTCGCGGCTCCTGCCCGTGGAATGGCACGTGAACACCCGTGAAAGAGCCGCTTAACCCGATTCGCCGTCGACCGCGGGCCGGACCCGGAGCAATCCGTGCCCGGTCGCGGCGGTGGTGACCGTCGCCAGCTCGGCGTGCGCGCGGATCCACTCGCCCTCGGCGAAGCGCACCCGCAGCGTGAGCCGCCGCGGCGTTTCCGGAGCGTTCACCAGCTCGGCGCAGGCGGCACGCAACGCGGTCAGATCGGCGGGGTCGATGGTCGGTCGTTCGACGGCCCAGCGATCCAGCGGCGGCGGTGGATCAGCCACCCATTCGTAGATGACGCCGCTGGCGAGCAGGATCAGCCCGGCGCCGACATCCACTCCCTTGGACACGGCGCGCAGCATCGCGACCTCGAGGTCGACCGTCTCGCCGCCGAGTTCGGGGACGGCGTGCATCAATCCGCTCACCCGGCGCAGCTCCGGACGAGCCCGCGCAACCATCTGGAACCGGCGGACCTGTTCGTCGTCGCCGAGCACGTCGACCGCTCCCTGCCAGCGCCCGCCGGGCTCGAGGGTGCTCGCCATCGCGAAATAGTCGACCCGGCCGTCGAAACGGACCATGCGCCCGAACGCCTCGGGCGGTGTGCGCACCACCCGCACTGCCCCGGGCTCACGCGCGAAGATCAGTTCCTCCAGACCCGGCCCGTGATGGGCGAGTTCGGTGCGGGCATCCCAATCCCAGGCGGCGACGTGACGGCGTGGCGGCACGGGCGCGT
Organism: Nocardia rosealba; assembly: GCF_020216065.1. Taxonomy (GTDB): domain Bacteria; phylum Actinomycetota; class Actinomycetes; order Mycobacteriales; family Mycobacteriaceae; genus Nocardia; species Nocardia rosealba. The sequence continues at coordinate 606,044 of NZ_JAIWNA010000001.1, read as the reverse complement.
TCGCCGACCCGATCCAGACCTGAACGCCGTGTGTCCCGCCCAGTGCGCATCGCACCGGTTCGACGACAACGACGGTGTCGCCAAGACGTGCGGACTCCCGGCCGCGCACCGCGTCGAGCAGCAGTTTCGCCTTGGCGGGACCGATCGCGCGTGACCAGCGTCGGGGGGCGATCCATTCCCTGATCCGCGTGTCGTCGGCGACAAGAGCCGGTTCGAGATCCTCGGTGAGGGTCTCGACCAGTAACCACCCGTCGGCGGTCATTCAGCTGGGCGCCACGCCGCGTCCGGCACGTGGCAGATCGAGATCGAGCGGAATGCGCCCCTCCCGAAGCTGAACCTCGACCTCCTCGGCGGGCATCGGGCGTGCGATCAGGAATCCCTGGGCGCGGTAGCAGCCGAGACCCACAAGGGTCCGGGCCGCCATCGGCGTCTCCACACCCTCGCCCACCACGCCGAGCCCGAACGAACCGGCCAGGCCGATAATGGATTTCACGATCGCGAGGTCGTCGTTGCTGTCGCCGAGGCGCTGCACGAAACCCCGGTCGATCTTCACCGCGTCCACCGGCAAGGCCTTGAGATGCGACAGCGAGCTGTAGCCGGTGCCGAAGTCGTCGATGGCGATCTGCACGCCCATCCGCTTGAGCCCGCGCAGGGTCACCCGGGTGCGCACCAGGTCCTGCACGACGACATGTTCGGTGATTTCGAGGCACACCGAGCTGCCGTCGATCTCGAACAGGCGAAGGATGTCCTCGATCCGCTCGACGAAGTCGGCGCTCACCAGCTGCACCGGCGACACATTGATCCGGATGACGACATTGGCCGCCAAGCCACGCCGCCGCCAGTCGGCGAATTGCGAACAGGCCGAACGGATCACCCAGCGACCGAGCTCGCCCGCCAGGTTGGTCGCCTCGGCCACCGACACGAACGCACCGGGCGGTAGCAGGCCACGGGTGGGATGCTGCCAGCGCACCAGCGCCTCGAGCGCGACGATCCGGCCGGTACGCAGGTCGACCTCGGGCTGGTAGTGCAGGATCAGCGACCCGTCGGAGACCGCGCTGCGCAGGTTCAGCTCCACGTCGTCCTGGAGTTCGAACTGCGCGCGCATGGCATCGGTGAACACCGCGACGCCGTTGCCGCCACCGGATTTGGCGGACAGGAGGGCGTGATCGGCTCGGCGCAAGACATCCGACACCGAAGTCTCGCCCGGAATGCCCAGTGCCACACCGACACTCACACCACGGCTCACCGACTCCTGGCCCACCGACACGCGGCGCCCGATGAGTTGCTGAATGCGCGCGGCCTCGAGTTCGGCGGCCACCGCGTCCATCGGCTCGGCGGGCACGATCACGAATTCGTCGCCACCGAGGCGGGCGATCATGTCGTCGGGCCCGAGGTTCTGTTTCAGCCTGCGGGCGAGGGTGCGGATGAAATTGTCGCCCGCGCTGTGGCCGAGGAAATCGTTGAGGGCCTTGAGCCGGTCGAGATCGAGAAAGAAGGTGGCGACGGGGCCGGGGTTTTCGGGGGCGAGCCTGCGCTCCATGTATTCGAGCAGGGCGCGGCGGTTGGCCAGCCCGGTGAGATCGTCGTGCAGGGCGATATAGCGCAGCTTCTCCTCGGCGACCACGCGCGCCTGCAGTTGTGCGAACAGGGCGGCGATCGCCTTGAGGACATTGAGTTCACGCTTGGTCCAGGTGCGGTCGCCCATCTTCACGAAGCCGAGCACACCGGTGGACTCACCCCGCGAAACCAGCGGCACACAGGCCATGGCGACCTGCGGAATGCCGGAGGATTTGCGGATCGTTTCCTGGTAGTCCTCACTATCGTTACCGGGCCGAACGATCAGCGGTTCGGTGGCGAATTCGAGAGCGCGGAATACCGAGTCGGCCTTGTCGAACTCCACCACCCGTAACGGGTCGGGCACCGGCGTATCCGCGCGCTGCGGCCATTCGGCGACGAGCACGGTGGCGCGGCGGGTGCGGTCGGTATGGCGCAGATAGCTGAAATCGACGTCGAAATGTTCGACGAGTGCGGCGAGCACTCGCTCGCTCGCCGCCACCATGGTCGTGGCGTCGACACCCATCAACTCGGAGGCGACCTCGGTCACCAGTGAGTCGAGCGATTGCCGATGCACGCTGTCTCCGATCCGCGCTATCCGTCGTTCCTACTGCCAGGCACCGGCAACCGTCGACTGCGAACGCTCGCAGCGGCGGCGTAGCTCAGACGAAGAACCAATGCCACGTTCTCATCCTCAGAGATTTCCATGATGTCCAGGAAACGCCTCTGAATGCTGGCAAGTGTATCTGTGAACTCGGGAGAAACGCGGCGCAAATCCTCGGGCCGGTTCGCGTACAGGAACACCGGAGACACCGGCTGCACCGCCAGCCCCAGCAGTTGCGCCCGCAACCAGACCTTTTCGACCGCGGCACCGGCCCGTGCGTAGTCCGCCAGATCCGGTGCGCCGCCGCCGCGTTTCCGGAACCCGACGGCGACGAGCGCGGAACTCGACAGCACCCGATCGACCGTGAATTCGCCCAGCGCGGTACCCGCCGACCACTCGCGCAACCGGTCCATCACATCGCTGCGGCTGCCGACCTGGAGTTTCGCGAGTTCGTCCGGCGCCGGGTCGAGGGTCCGCACATCGATGCCGGTGCGGATATCCTCGCCCGGCCAGCGCAATTCGGCGTAGAGCTGCTGGTGCAGCTGCGGGGTGAGATAGCGGACGCGGTCGCTGGCGCCGAGCAGCTCCGCCGCCTCGGCGAGGCGTTCGCGTCCGGTGATCGCGTGCACGATCGCCTGGTCGCCCGCTGCTTGCGCGAGGGCGGGCAGCACCGAATCCGGGAGGTCGGCGGCGTTGCCGAGGCGCCGGTTGGTGTGACGTGCACAGGCGAGCGGGTAGTCGGCGGCGAGCTCGGCGTCGGTGCCTGCACGCAGTCGCAGGCGGGCGATCAGGGGTGCCGACGGCTCGTCGACGAGCAGTTGCGTATCGCTGAGCAAACCGTGTGCCGCGGCGGCCGCCGTGGCGTTGTACAACGCGGCACCGACGGCGACCGCACTACCGCGCAGGTCGACATCCATCGCCGTCGTGTCTGTCGGATCGAGGGCGATCTCGATGAGCTCGTCGTCGCCACGCAGGGTCCACGGCTGCACATTGCCGCCCGACGGCGCGCGCTGCGCGCAGGCCAGGATGGCGCCGATGGCGTCGGCGGGTGGTTGCTCGTCGTCGAGTTCGGTGGCGTGGTCGTCGGCGTCATCGTCGAGGCAGCACGGTTCGGCGAGCGAATCCAGGGCGGCCTCGAGGTCGATGCGGGTTCGTCCCGACGACAGCTTCGCCCCGAGTCCGATCCGGCGGACCGCCGCACTGACGATCGCGGCACCCAGCTGCACCTCACCACCCAATTGCGGCCAGGTGGTGATGGTTTCGCCGACCTCGGCCAGGCTGGCGGCCATGCGTGCGGACAGCTGGGCCGGGTCGAGGATGCGCAACACGTGTGGCGCCTTGGACCTGGTGTCGAGACCGGCGAGTTGAGCGCCGGTGGTCGCGCCGAGCAGACCGTGGAAGGGTTCCCGGTCGGGTTCGAGGTCGTAGCGCTCCACGTCGAACAGGCCGCGATCGTTGGTGTCCATCAGCAGCGGGATGCGCCTGCGGCGGGCGGCTTCGCGGACTGCGAATTTGATGTCGAGCGAATCGCATTCCTCGACGACGAGGGAGAGCCCGTCGAGGAATTCGTCGGCGGTCTCGGTGAGCACACCGGTCTGCCAGATCTCCACCGGCAGGTAGGGGTCGAGTTCGGCGATGCGGCGCGCGGTGACCACCGCTTTGTTCACGCCGACGTCGAACAGCCCGCCCGGCACCCGGTTGAGGTTCGACAGCTCGATGGTGTCGAAGTCGGCCAGGCGCAGCAGCCCACAGGTGCCCTCGAGAGCCAGCGTGTAGGCCACCGAATGGCCGACGCTCTGCCCGACGACGCCGACGCGCAGTTCCCGCAGCCGCTGCTGCTCGGCTCGGGTGAGCTTGTTGCGGTTGCGGTCCGAGCGGATCGCGGCGAAGGCGTCGGGCCCGAGGACGGCGACCAGCGCGTTGCGCCACGGGTAGTGCACCCATCGTTCCTCGCCGGGGTCGAGACCGGGCGGTGGTCCGGTGAGCTGATCGAGTTCGGCGCGCAGCCCGGCGCGCAGGTCGACGGTCTGGATGCCAGGGGTGTCGGCGAGCTGCCGCAAGGTTGCCCGGTCGATGGGGTCGCGCGGATCGAACAGACGTGGCCGGTAGTCCGCCGTCTGTGGTGCTGGTTCGTTCATCTATCGATCGACCCCACGAAAACGTGCCGTCGCGACCGCGGCGGTGTGACGGTGAATCCGCCGCAACCGCGTTTCGCCGCATGCTGCATCGACAGCCATCGGGTTCCTACTCCATGCTTCACGCCCGCAAGGGGTCGGCGTCCCATAGATGCCGACTGGTGCAGTATCCGTCATCGGTAACGAATCCACCAGACAAGTGGCTAATTTCCCGGAAACCTTCTGAGCCAGTTGAAATAACTGCAGGTCAGAAGCGGTTAGGGTGCACTGAGTAAATTTTCGCAGACCGTACGGTCCGAATGCAGCTACCCGTCAGTTATCGACTTGGATGGACACGAACAGCTCCACGTCGGTCGGCCCGTGCCAGACCTCGATCTCCTCGCGGTAGGCGCGCGAGATCTCGGCGGAGGCGGTGGCGTCGTCGACCTGGGCCCACACGTCCTCGACCGGGTCGTGGTAGTCGCCGTTGGGTGCGAAGCGGGCGTAGATGCCCTTGGGCACGCTGACCATGAGATCACCGACGGGAACCTCGTCGGGCGCGGCGAATTCGCGAGCGACCAGGGCGTTCCAGTTGCCCGCCGGGTCCGGCACGTAGACGGTGTGCAGCGGTTCGCGGCCGCCGGGACGGTCGCGCAGGCGGTCCTTGAGGAACTCGATCAGATCGCTGTTGGAGACCTTGAAACTGGGATGCACGCGCGGCACGACGAGGCCGCCGTAGAGCGCCCCGCCGCGGACCACGATCGTGTACGTCATCGCGGATCGACCGCCAGGTACAGGTCGATCTTGTACGCGTGCGGGTAGCACTCGAAATCGCCGGTGAAGGTGCGTTTGATCTGGTTGTGTTCCTCGGCGTAGGCGATCTGGGTCCACAGATCCGTCATCACCTGGGGAAAGTTACCGACCGAGGAGAAGCGGGCGTAGGCGCCGCGCGGGAGCCGGGCGGCGAGATGGCCACGAGTGACCTGGTCGAGCGAATCGCACTGATAGCCGACGATCTGGGTGTTGTAGGTGCCCAGCTCGCCGCTGAAATCGGTGTAGGCGCTGGCCAGGGGGCCGCCGAGATCCTGGTGCAGGACCGCCGACCAGGCGGCTTCGAGGTCGTGGTCGCGCAGCTTACCGAGTGCGCGTTTGGGACTGCGGACCGGCAAACCGGCCACCCAGGTCTCGTCCCGCTCGACGATTTCGAACTGCATTGATGACTCTCTCGAAGGTCGGCACGGTTGCGCCATGCTATCAACATCGGTCGACCCCACCTAACCACAGCTGAGCTGGTCAAACGTCCATCACCACGCGGGGCATTGTCCGATTCACCTCCATGCCCTAAGCTCCCGCGCTCGTGTGGGTACGCGCGGCGCTCGAACCGCGAAAACAAGTGATGCGGTGGGCAGGACTTGTCGTTGTCGCGGTCCTGGCGGGGTACATCGCGGTGTTGCTGGGCGACGCGCGCCATTTCTACACCGACGATACCGAGGCGCAGTACGTGCCGATGTGGCAGCTGCTCGGCGCCGAACTGCGCGCCGGCCGGTTCCCGGCGATGGTCCCGTGGGAATGGATGGCGGGCAACTACAGCCTCGAGGAGGCCGGGCTCTACAACCCGGCCCAGCTGCTGGTGTATCTGCTCGCGCCCTCGTTCGACAATCTGGCCGGCTACGCGACGGCCGTGAAGTTCGTGTTCTCCGCGATCGCGGCGCTCGGCGTGTTCCGCATCTGCCTGGCCTACGGCGCGCGGGCGCCGTGGGCGGCACTGGCCGGGGTGGCGTTCCCCTTCAGCGGCTGGTTCCTGTTCTTCGACGAGGCGAGCTGGTTCACCTCCCAGACGGGCACCGCGTGGCTCGTGCACGCCTGGGCCTCGGCGGTGCTCTACGCGCGCAAACGATCCGGCCCGATCCCGCTGTTCGTGTTCCTGTACCTGGCGCTGACGATCCAATACGTCTTCCCGGCGGTCGAGGCCGCGCTGATGATCGTGGCCGTAGCCGCCGGGGAGTACCTGTACCAGCGCAAGTGGGTGCCGGTGCTGCGGATGCTGACCGCCGCCGGTCTCGCCGCGCTGGCCTCGCTGATCGCGAATCTGCCGCTGCTGCTGTCGTCCCAGGCCACCTGGCGCGGCGACGTCTCGACCATCCACAACGATCCGTTCCTCACGGTGCCGTGGTCGGAATCGCTCAATGCCAGTCTGCCCAGCACGGTTCCGGCGTTCACCGCGTGGTGGGGACATGTGCAGCCACTGCCGATGGTCTACATCGCGTGGTTCGTGATTCCGGCGCTGGCCTTCATCGATTGGAAGGCGGCGGCGAAGACGGCGAGCGAGTGGAGCGGCATCGCCCTGTTCGGGGTGGCGACGCTGATGTGGACGGCGGGACCGGGCGCGATCGGCCCGCTGCGCTGGCCCGCACGGGTGCTGCCGATGCTCGCCATCGCCGTGCTCGTGCTCGTCTGTGTGCTGCTCAGCAGGTACGGGGTGTTCGCCTCGTCGCGGCGGCGGTACGCGGCGGCGGGCGCGTTGATCGGGCTGCTGTTCATCCGGTCCTTCTCGGCCGCACCGGAACTCGTGGTCCGGCATGTGCTCGCGGTCGTCGTGGTCGTGGCGATGGGCGCGGGCGCGCTGTGGCTCGCGCGCCATCGTGGCGTGGCCGCCGCGGCGGTGGCGATGATCGCCGCGACGATGCCCATCGCGTTCGCCCAGGTCGCCGCGGCTCCCGAAACCCCACTGTCCTACGGGTTCCCGGAGCGGCGCTCGGAGATGCTGGCCGCCTTCCCCGATTTCGGCGGGCGCACTTTGCAATTGGCCGACCGCATCGCGGTGCGCGACGAGGAACGCACGCTCGCAGGCACTTACGGATCGATCGCGCTCGGCAGCTATGCCAAGAACATGGGCCTGCAGTACGTGAACGGGTACACACCTGTCGGGCACGCCGCCTTCGCGGGACTGCTGTGCATGGCGTGGGACGGTGGTACCTGCCCGGACGCCTATCGCCGGGTGTTCGCTGTCGAACCATCGACCGACACACCGATCGTCGACCTGATGCGACTGGATCGCGTTGTGCTGCAACGCGCGCAGTACCCGGACGCGGGCGACAAACCCGCACCCCCTGGCTGGGCGTTCGTCCGCTACCCCGGCCACGAGCACCAGATCTGGGTGCTGGAACGCGTGAATCCACTGCCCTCCCCCGGCGACATGATCGCGCACGAATCCGGTGTCCACGCCACGGTGATGCAGGAGGCCGGGCTCACCAACCGCGCGACCGTCTCCTCCGGCACCGGCGGACGGATCGTGTTCTCACGCCTGGCCTGGCCCGGCTACACGGCCACCCTCGGCCCGAGCGAGATCCCCACCCGCGCGGTGGCTGGCACCTTCCTCGCCGTCGACATTCCGCCCGGCACGCACAATGCCGAGCTCACCATCACCTGGCGACCGCCCGGCCTGTCGATCAGCCTCACGGCGGCACTGCTCGCCGTGCTCGGGATCGCTGCGCTGCACTGGTGGTACCGGCGCGAGGACGAACCGGCGATCGAGGAGCCGACCGCCGAGCGCGCCCACGTCGCGGTCAGCTGATCGCGGCGGCCAGGTGCGGCCAGGCTTCGTGCAGGTCGGCCTCGAACTGACCCCAGGTGTGCGAACCGGTCGGCCGGTGCACGTGCACGGCCGGAATGCCCAGCTGGGCGAGGCGCCCGGCGAAGGCAGCCGTGCAGGCACCCGCGATGCTCTCGAGCGGCGGCATCGGCAGACCACGGTCGGCGGCGCCCGGTGCGCCTGTCGCCGCGGCGAGGAAGATCGACTTGCCCGCGAGCCGACCAGCATTGGCGAACACGTCGTGCTCGCGCCAGGTGGGTCCGCCCGGCACGCCCCACATGTTGCCCGGGTTGCCGCCGCCGCGCACGGCCTGGGCGCTCGCCATCGCGATACCCATCGGGTCGGCCGCCCACGGGCATCCGCTCAGCGCCGCGACCGCCGAGAACCTCGGGCCGCCCTGGATCGCCAGATCCAGCGCCGACGCCGCGCTCATCGACACACCGGCGATGGCGTTGCGGCCGTTGGTGCCGAGCGCGCCGTCGATCACGCCGGGCAGTTCCTCGGTCAGGTAGGTCTCCCACCGCACGCGCCCGACGGCGGGATCGTCGGAGATCCAGTCGGTGTACAGGGTGAACGCACCACCGACGGGCATCACCACATTGACGAACTTGTCGGCGAAGAAGTGCCGCACATCGGTGTTGTCCCACCAGGAGATGCCGTCGGCGCCACCGCCCGCACCCGTGAGCAGGTACAGCGTCGGCGCACCCGCGCCTGCCGCCTTGATCACCTTGTTCTGCACGACCCGCCCCATCGCGGGCGAGTACACGTCGATCTGGGCGGCCCGCCCACCTAAGGGCGCCTCCCCCGTCACATGAGCCCCCGGATCGGCTGTCGCCCGGCCCGCGCCGACAACAGCAACGATCGCGCACACCACAGCAAGCCACAACCTCGATGTAGTCACTGATCCGGTATACCCCCTGCTCGCGGGTTCGACACGGAATCACACGCGCTCGGCCGACACCGCCACCGGATGGTGACCAGGGTCACTGCGGCTTGGCCGGATGACCTACGAGGCGCTGGTGAGCTGCTGTTTCCGCCGATAGCCGAGCTCTCGGCGCCCGGAAAACCAGATGATTTGTGTCGGTGGTGAACGGAATACTTGCCCGCGCCCGATGAGTTGGACCGACGGCCCCCGTCTTCTTTCTTGTGGTGCCCGCACACCCGCCGTTCCCCGCCCCGGAGGTTTACCCGAATGCCAGCCGATATATCCGCACCTGCCGCGAAGGAGCGGACGCCCACTGTCATCCGGGTCCTGGTACTCGCGACCTTCGTCGTGATCCTCAACGAGACCATCATGATCAACGCGATCCCCCGCCTGATGGAGGATCTGAAGGTCACCGAGGTGGCCGCGCAGTGGGTGTCCACCGCGTTCATGCTCACCATGGCGGCGATCATCCCCACCACCGGCTGGTTCCTGCAGCGGGTGACGACCAGGACGGCATACGCCACGGCGATGGCCACCTTCATGGCGGGCACCGTGCTCTCGGCCGTCGCGCCGACCTTCGCCGTGCTGCTCATCGGCCGGATCATCCAGGCCGGTGGCACCGCGGTGATGATGCCGCTGCTGATGACCACGCTGATGACCGTTGTCGCGGAGAAGGATCGCGGCCGGGTGATGGGCAACGTCACCCTGGCCATCTCGGTCGCGCCCGCGATGGGTCCGGTCGTGTCCGGCCTGGTGCTGCAGATCAGCGTGCCCCAGATCGACTCGTGGCGACTGCTCTTCGTGCTGATGCTGCCGATCACCGGCATCGTCACCTGGCTGGGTCTTCGCCAGCTCGAGAACGTCGGCGAGCCGGAGGCCGGGGCCATCGACCTGCTCAGTGTCGCGTTGGCGGCGCTCGGTTTCGGTGGGCTGGTGTACGGGCTGAGCAAGTTCCACGGTGACGACTACACGACCGCGATCGCGATCGTCGCTGCCGGCCTGGCTCTGATCGCCGCGTTCGCGCTGCGTCAGATGCGCTTGCAGCGAACCGGCACTCCGCTGCTCGACCTGCGTGTGCTGCTGGCGGGGACCTACACCAAGGCGCTCGTGCTGATGTCGGTCGCGTTCCTGGCGATGATGGGTTCGATGATCCTGCTGCCGCTGTACCTGCAGAACCTGCGGCACCTGAGCCCGCTGGAGACCGGTCTGCTGGTGATGCCGGGTGGTCTGGCGATGGGTCTGCTCGGTCCGACCGTCGGCAAGCTGTTCGACAAGTTCGGTGGGCGCGTGCTGGTGATCCCCGGTTCGATCGGCATCACCGTCTCGCTGGCGGGCTTCACCCAGATCTCGATGGACATGCCCTACTGGCAGCTGCTCGGCCTGCACATCCTGATGATGGTGTCGCTGGCGGCCACGTTCACCCCGGTGTTCACCCTCGGCCTGGGTGCCCTGCCGATGAACCTGTACTCGCACGGCAGCTCGATGCTCGGCACCCTGCAGCAGGTGGCCGCGGCCTTCGGCACCGCGCTGGTGGTCACCGTGATGTCGGCGCGCAGTACCTCGCTCATCGACGCGGGCACCGACCCGGCGACGGCGGGCCTGGACGGCATGCGCCTGGCCTTCGGTGTCTCCGCCGTCCTCGCCCTGATCGTCATCGCGATGGCGGTGTTGCTGCCCGCTCGCGCGGCGGCCGACCCGCACGCCGCCCCGGCGGTGCAGGACGCCGAGGAGGAAACCCCGGAGCTGGTCAAGAACTGACCTGTTCCCCGCGAAGCCCCCGTTCCTCGTGGACGGGGGCTTCGTCGTTCTCCCGGCCGGTCAGGCCGCGGGACGGATGATGATGTCCCCGACGGTATTTCGCGCGTGCAGGCGCACCGATCGACCGTTGGGTGCAACCGGCACGATCGTGTTGCGCACGGCGCCGACGGTCGCCTCGGTCTCGAGCTGCACGGCGGTGCCGGGGCGGATGCCCACCTCCAGCTCGCCCATGGAGGTCTCCACCCGGATCTCGCCGCTGGTCACCTCTCCGATGCGGATGTCGCCCTTGGCGACCTTGGCGGTGACCGGACCCGCGGGGCGCTCGAGGACGATGTCGCCGAGGGAGATCGTCAGGTCGCAGGCGCCGAGCGCACCGTTGCCGCGCAGCTGCCCGACCCCCGCCGTCCCGGTGAGGTGTGAGCCGGTGGGCACCTCGATGGTCAGTTCGATCGATGGGTTGCCACCGAACGGGCTGTGGGTGCGCCAGCTCTTGGGCGTCACCACGGTGAGTTTGCCGTCGGCGAAGTTCACCTCGGTCTGTTCGGCGACACGCACGTCGCCCTTCTTGCCCGGATCGGACGGTGCGACGGTGACGACGGCGTCGGTGCGGTCGGAGGCGATGACGGTGACGCCTGCCGACAGGACATCGACGCTGACGGTGACCGGTGCGGTGGTGGCGAAGGTGTACATCGGGTGCTCCTCGGTGGATCCGTTCGGTTGATGACCATACTGTCGCGACCGGCGCTGACACGGAGCTGACACCACCCTGACGCACCCGGGGACACCATATCCGGACAGGCGACCAGCTGTGGTGGGCATCGCCCGGCCGCCCGGTGCACAATGGGCGACGTGCAGATCGGAATGCTCGGGCCGCTGGAGATCCGGACAGCAGACGGTGGATCGATAGCGATACCCGGCGCTCGATTGCGGGCATTGCTCATCGCCCTCGCGCTGGAACCGGGCCGCGCCATCCCCAAGACCCGGCTCGTCGACCTGATCTGGGACGAACAGCCCCCGGCCGATGCCGCGAATGCCTTGCAGGCGTTGGTTTCCCGGCTGCGCAGGCTGCTGCCCGACGGTTCACTCGAGGTGCAGGCGGGCGGGTACCGTCTCGCCGTCGATCCCGGCGCCGTCGACGCGGTGCGCTTCGAACGACTACTCGACGACGCGCGCGGCACCGACGACCTGCGCCAGGCCGAACTGCTGCGCGAGGCACTAGAACTCTGGCGTGGCGAGCCCCTGCAGGACGTCGCCGACAGCGCTCCGTTCGACCCGGTGGTCACCCGTTTCCGGGGACTGCGCCTGGCCGCGATGGAGGACCGGTACGAGGCCGAGGTGCGGCTGGGTCGTGGCCCCGAGGTCGTCGCCGAGCTCACCGAAGTCGTTGCGCGGCATCCGGTTCAGGAGCGACTGGTTGCCGCGCTGATGCGCGCGCTCGGCGCGGCGGGTCGCGGGGCCGAGGCGCTGGTGGTGTACCAGCGCACCCGCGAGGCACTGGCCGACGAACTCGGCGTCGACCCGTCACCGGAGCTTTCGGAGTTGCACGTCGCGCTGCTGCGCGGCGAGGTCGGCGCCCGGCCCGCGCAGCGCTCGACGAACCTGCGCGCCGAGCTCACCAGCTATATCGGCAAGCACGGCGACATCGCCGTGGTGCGCGAACTCCTTGCGACACATCGGCTCACGACGATCACCGGCCCCGGCGGCTCGGGCAAGACCCGGCTGGCGGTGGAAGCCGCCCGCACCATGCTCGACGACCTCCCCGAGGGCGCGTGGCTGGTAGAACTCGCCGCCACCGACGCGAGCGGCGACCTCGCTCAGCTGGCCTTCGCGGCACTCGGCCGGCGCGACGCCCTGATCGGCGACACCCCGAACGCCGAACCGATGGACCGGCTCGTCGCCGCCATCGGCGACCGGGAAACCCTGCTGATCCTCGACAACTGCGAGCACGTGATCGAGGCCGCCGCCACCTTCGCCCACCGGATCCTGGGTGAGTGCACGGGTCTGCGCATCCTGGCGACGAGCCGGGAACCGCTCGGCATCACCGGCGAGGCGCTGTGGCAGGTCGCACCGCTCACGGTGCCGCGGGAGAACGCCGACCCGCAGGCGATCGAGTCGTCCCCCGCCGTCGTCCTGCTGCGCGACCGCGCGAGTGCGGTGCGCGGCGACCTCGGTTCGGATGCAACGGCTTTGGCGACGATGGCCCGGGTGTGCCGGGCCCTGGACGGTATTCCCCTCGCGATCGAGTTGGCGGCGGCGAGGCTGCGCACCATGTCGCTCGAGCAGCTCGCGCATCGCCTCGACGACCGGTTCCGCCTGCTCACCGGCGGCAGCCGCACCGCGATCGCCCAGCACCGCACCTTGCGAGCGGTGGTCGACTGGAGCTGGGAGTTGCTGTCGGACGCGGAGAAGACGGTGCTGCGCAGGCTCGCGGTGTTCTCCGGCGGTGCGAGTCTCGAGGCGGCCGAACACGTCTGCGCCGACGGTGCGACGGTGCAGGACTGGGAGGTGCTCGAACACCTCACCACGCTGACCGAGAAGTCGCTGCTCACGGTGTCCGAGAATCCACAGCCTCGCTACCGCATGCTCGAGACCATCAAGCAGTACGCGGCCGAACGCCTCGACGAGGCGGGCGACGCCGAATCCGCACGCCGAGCGCACATCTCGCACTTCATCACCCTGGCGGCCACCGCCGAACCCCACCTGCGCCGCGCCGAGCAGCTCGACTGGCTCGCCGTACTCGAGGCCGACCACGACAACCTCGCGGTCGCCATGCGCACGGCCCTCGCCGCCGCCGACGCCGATTCCGCGATGCACCTGGCCGCCGCGGCGGGCTGGTACTGGTGGCTGGCCGGCTATAAGGGCGAGGGCACCGAGTTCTTCCTGGCCGCCGTCGAACTGTCCGGCGACGTGGACGACGAGACACGGGCAACGGTGTATGCCCTGGTCGTGCACTTCCTCAGCGGCGGTCGCAGTGGTGAACACGAGGTCGGGGAATGGATCCGCAAGGCCAACCGATACGGCCGCGACAGCCGGGGCGGACATCCCGCGCTGCGGTTCGCCGGTGCGCTGGAGCGCATCCTGGCCGGCCCCGAGCACTATCTGCCCGCGTTCGAATCGCTGCTCTCCGACGACGATCCGTGGGTGCGCGCGTTGGCCCGGCTGCAACTGGGCAAGCTGCGCACCGTGCTCGGCCATCCGGGTCGTACGGCCGACGAACTGCTGGAGCAGGCGCTCACGGAATTCCGTGTCATCGGCGAGCGCTGGGGGATGTCGTTCGCGCTGACCGAGCTGGCCAACCGCACGGCCATGCGCGGCGAATTCGATGCCGCCTGCGCGCTTTTCGACGAGGCGATCGCGGTGGTCACCGAGGTCGGCACGCTGGAGGCCGTGGTGCGGATGCGCGCACGCCAGGCCCAGCTGTACTGGTTGCTCGACGACAGTGAGGCGAGCGAGGCGGCGTTGGCGCACGCGCAGGAGTGCGCGGACCGCACCGGCTGGCCGACCTCGCTGGCCGAGGTCGCGCTCGTCCGCGCCGAATTGGCCAGGTGGAGTGGCGAACCCGTACTCGCGCAGCAGCAGATGGAACTGGCACAGAAACTGCTCGGCGACGAGGCCGGGCAACCGGTGGTCAGCGCCATGGCCCACGATCTGCGCGGCTATCTCGCCGCCGATCTCGACGAGGCACGTACCAGCCACCGCGCGGCCTTCCACGCCGCATCGAGCGCCGGTCACGCGGCGCTGCTGGCCCAGATCCTGGTCGGGATCGCGGATCTGGCCTTGCGTGCCGAACAACCCGCGCAGGCCGCCCGGCTGCTCGGTGCCGCCACTGTCACACGCGGCGTGCCCGACCTGTCGCTGCCCGACGCCGCCCGCATCGAGGAGCAGGCACGCCGAAGCCTCGGCGAAGCGGACTTCGCCGAGGCGGTGGCTCGGGGGTCGGAATCGGATGTCACCGAACTGGTCGAGCTCACACTCGCTTGCTGAAGGTCGAGCGCGACCACACATAGCCGATCACCGCGAAGCCCGCGCACCAGGCGAAGGCGGCGATGGTGTGGCCGCCCGACGGCGTACCGGCCAGGAAGCCACGCACCGATTCGATGATCGGCGTGAAGGGCTGGTACTCGGCGAACTGCCGCACACCGGGGCCCATCTTCTCGGCGGGTACGATCGCGCTGCTCAGGAAGGGCAGCATGAGCAGCGGAACCACCGACATGCCCGCGGCCTCCGGGGTCTTGGCGGCCATGCCGAGGGCGACGGTCAGCCAGGCGGCGGCGAAGGCGGTCGCCAGCAGCACACCGAGCGCGCCGAGCCACTGCACCGCGCTCGCCGGTGAACGGAACCCGAGCGCGAAACCGACGCCGAGCACGGCCGTCAGGGCGATCACATTGGTGACGATGCTGGCCGCGACATGCCCGGTGAGCACGGCACCGCGCGACACATCCATCACCTTGAACCGGTTGATGACGCCCTTGGTCATGTCCGAGCTCACCGACACCGCCGTGCCGGACAGGCCGTAGCTGATGGCGAGCATGAGCATGCCCGGCACCGCGTAGTCGATGTAGTTCTCGCCGACATCGAAGGCGTCACCGAAGACGTAGACGAAGATCAGCATCATCATCACCGGCATCAGCGCGGCGTTGAAGATGGTCACCGGACTGCGAGTGATGTGGGTGAAGTTGCGCCGCAACATGACCGACGAATCGAACAGGGCACTGGACAGCGGGTTGGACGTGGTGGTGCTCATCGGGCTTCGGCCTCCTGGGTTGCGTGCCCGGTAAGGGCGAGGAAAACGTCGTCGAGATCGGGGGTGTGGATGGAGACCTCGTCGGCCTCGAGGTCGTGGGCGGCGAGCCGATCCATCAGGGCGCGAAGGTTTTTCGTTCCCCCGTCGCCGGGGACGCTCAGGGTGAGCGACTCCTCGTCGGGGGTGGAGCCGGCCAGAGCCCGCGCGGCGGCGGCGAGTTCGGCGGCGGCGCGGAAGCGGAACTTGATGTGGCTGCCGGGAATTCGGCGCTTGAGTTCGCTCGCGGTGCCTTCGGCGACGATGCGGCCCTGGTCGAGCACCGCGATCTTGTCGGCCAGCTGATCGGCTTCCTCGAGGTACTGGGTGGTGAGGAAGATCGTCACGCCCTCGTCGGTCAGTTCGCGCACCATGTCCCACATGGTGCGGCGGCTGCGGGGATCGAGGCCGGTGGTCGGTTCGTCGAGGAAGATGATCCGCGGCTTGGTCACCAGCGTCATCGCCAGATCGAGCTTGCGGCGCATGCCGCCGGAGTAGCTGCCCGCCTGCTTGTTCGCCGACTCGACCAGATCGAAGCGCTCGAGCAGGTCGGCGATCACCCGTTTACCCGCGGCGCCGCGCAGGCGGTGCAGGTCGGCCATCAGCCGCAGGTTCTCCGCACCGGTGAGCAGGTCGTCGACGGCGGCGAACTGCCCGGTGACGCCGATGGCCTTGCGGACCGCCTTGGTCTCGGCCATCAGGTCGTGGCCCGCCACCCGCGCGGTGCCCGCATCGACCTGAAGCAGCGTGGTGAGCACATTGACGGTGGTGGTCTTGCCCGCGCCGTTCGGGCCGAGCAGGGAGAAGATGCTGCCCGCTTCGACGGTGATGTCGATACCGTCGAGAACTTTCTTGTCCCCGTAGGACTTCCGCAGCCCCGAGGCGGCGATTGCTGTGCTGTTCATGCCGGCAACAGTCGCCGGGCAGGCTGACATCGCACTGACGGCGACCTGACACCTCCCCTGACACACATCAGCGTCATACCGTGTGCGATGTCTGTCAGTGCCGCGTCAGGTCCGCGTCAGCGCATCGGGCGACGGTTCCTCTCGTGAACAGCATCGCCATCGCCCCCGTCTTCGGTCCCCTCGTCGCCCCCGCGCCGGACTGGTCCCGTCTGTACGCCTGGGGCCGCCGGTTCGCGCTCGGCGACCATGCCGTCGCCCAGCTGCTGCGCTTCGCGGTGGTCGGTGGGGTCAGCAACATCGCCTACGTGCTGCTGTTCATGTCCTGCACCGGCCTCGGCCCCCTCCCCGCCAATGTCGCGGGCTCCGTGGTGAGCACGGTGATAGCCAACGAACTACACCGCCGCCTCACCTTCCGCACCACGGCTGTCCCCTGGTTCACGGCCCAATATGAGGGCGGCGGCCTCGCACTGATCGGCCTGGGCATCACCACAGCCGCCCTGGCCGCCCTCGAATCCTTCGCCCCCACCCTCGACGACCTCACCCAGGCCGGCGCCATGCTCGCGATCATGGCCGCCGTCGGCCTGGCCCGCTTCCTGAGCCTCCGCTACCTGGTCTTCTGATCCCCGGCTCAGATCCCGGCGGCTCGGACGACAGCGTCGGTGAGGCGCGGGGAGAGGGCCGACATCAGTCGCAGCACTCCGGCGTAGACGGGGTACAGCTCGACCGGCTGATCCCGGACAGCGGTGAGCACCCACTGCGCGGCCTGGTCGGGAGTGAGGGCCGCTTGGCTGTCGTACTCGGCGGTGGGACTGATCATCGGAGTGCGCACGAGCGGGAATCCGATTGTGGTCACCTTGATGCCGGTGCCGTGACATTCCGCGCCGACACTGCGGCCGAAGGCGGCGAGCGCGGCTTTGGAAGCGTGGTAGGCGCTGAATTTCGGCATCACCCCGGCGGTGGTTCCCCAGGTACCGATGTTGATGATGTGGCCGCGGTTCACCAGGCGCAGCGCGGGAAGCATCGCCAGCGTCAACCGGACGGGCCCGAAGTAGTTGACCGCCATGGTCCGTTCGTAGTCGTGCGCCCGTTCGGCGGCGTCGAGCGCCGTGCGCCGGATCGAGCGTCCCGCGTTGTTGATGATGATGTCTGGCACCCCGAACAGGTCGAGCACCGTCGTGGCCAGTTCGCTGACCTGATCGGCGTCCGTCATATCGCACGACACCGCGTGCGCGCTCCCGCCCGCGGCGGCGATATCGGCGCAGACCTGGTCGAGCCGCTCCCGATCACGGGCGACGGCGACGATGTGGGCACCGTGGCTCGCCAGCAGATGCGCGGTGGTCTCACCGATCCCCGACGACGCCCCGGTCAGCACGACGACTTTCCCGCTGAGGTCGACCGGTCCCGAAAGAGCCGCACCCAGCACGGATTTGGCGGAAGGTGCGGGATTGAGAAGAACCTTCGTCACGGGATTGTTCATTGCGCCTGCCCTGGATCGGAGGTGAGTGGGGCCGACTGCCTCGCAGCGACTCTCCAGCGAATTGACCAAATGGTAAGTCACCGGCGGTGGTCTTCCCCGCCCTCGAACCTCGCCCCCATGACTGGAAGGTCGTCTTCGACCGCTCCGACCCCGACAGTGGACCCGTCGCGGGGTGCGCGAGGTCGTCAGTTCCGGGCTGCTTCCAGTTCCGCGAGGTAGTCGGCGACGGGACCGGCCGTGAACAATCCGCCTGCCGCGCCTGCGGATTCGGCGGCCGCGGGTAGCAGGGCGGTGTGGGCGCGGGCGATGGTGTCCTGGTCACCGACCAGCAGCGCGGCGCGGCCGAGGACGCACCAGAGTGCTTCGGCATGCGGATCTCTCGGTGGATCGGGCAGGCCGCGCAGGGCGAGGCGCGCGGCTGCGAGATCGCCGGCTTCGGCCAGGAGCAGCGGACGGATCCACGGCTCCGCCGGGCCCCACTCCGTGCCCGGCTCGGGCCGGAACGAGCGGTGGTGTTGCAGGTGTAGGCCGAGCAGCGCCAGGGGCAGCAGTCCGTCGGCCAGGCCAGGCATCCCGGATCCCGGCAGGAGTTCGGCGGCGCGCAGGTACGCGTCGCGCGCCTGGTCGAAGGGCTCGGTGACCGCTGTGCGCAGGGCTCGGTACCAGGTGGTGAAGACACCGACCAGCGGCAGGTCGTGCCGGGTAGACAGCTCGTCGGCCGCCTGGGCTTGAGTGTCGGCCAGCGTGAGATCATTTGTGGCACAGGCAGATTGCAGGTTGATGAGGTGACCGAGGACGGCAGTGCGGACCAAGCCGTGCTCCTCGCCGAGGACCACCAAACGCTCTCCGAGCACCGCACGTTCGGCGGCCAGGCCGGTGCGGGCGAAGCTCTGCATGTAGACACCGTTCAAGGCGTAGGCCAGCAGTGGCGCGTCCCCCATTTCGCGCGCCGAACGTTCGGCTTCGGCTGCGGCGCGTTCGGCACGGGGTCCGGCGTCGACGCCGCGCGATTCCACTGCGATCGTCGCCAGCAGTCGGCAGCGCAGCGCGGCGGGCCCGTCCGGAATCGCGGCGAGCGCGCGTTCGGCGCTGCGGACCAGCGATCGGGCCCGGGGCGGGTCGTCGGCGCGGGGCCACACGGCGGGGACGTCGTAGGCGCCGATCACGCGCGCGGTCAGGATCGGGTCGCCGAGTTGTTCGGCGGCGGTGACTGCCGCGGCCCGATGCCGCTGTGCCGCATCGAGTCCCGCACCGCCGGTGACGGCCAGGTCGCGCATCAGACCGACCGTGGATTCGAGCCGGACGCGGTCGGAGACGGTGCTGTCGTAGGCGGCGGTCGCCTGCGCCCACAGCCGGGCCGCGTCACCGGTGCGGTCGAGGTATCCAGCCTGGCGCAGGACGTCTTGTTCCAGCCGGGACAGGCGCGGGCCGGGTTCGAGGCCGAGGTGGTCGCGCAGCATCGCCCGTGCGCGCCGCAGCACCGTGAGGGCGTCGGCCTGCCGACCGGCGCGGTACAGCGCCAGCGCAAGCAGGTGCCAGGCGTCCTCCCGCCACGGGTGTTCGACGACGTGCGCGTCCAGATCGGCGACGGCGGCGCCCGTGTCACCGAGTTCGATCCGCGCCGCGGCCAGCCGCTCGACCGCTAGCGAGCGCAGTTCGGTGAGCCGGCTCCGCGGCGCCACCGCCCACGGCGCGTCGCCGGCTTCGGCGTAAGCGGGTCCGCGCCACCAGCTCAGCGCTTCGCTCAGTCCGGCCACCATCCGGGCGGGCGGCGCGTCGCCGAGCGCTTCCACCGTGTGGGCGAAGCGCCACACGTCCACCGCGTCGTCGGGCAGGCGTAGCGCGTAACCGGGCCCCTCGGTAACCAGCACGCGGGCTGGCGTGCGTGGTGCGCGCTCGGGTTCGAGGCCGCGGCGCAATGCGGCGACGAAGGTGCGCACAGTGCCGACCGGGTCGCGGGGTGGTTCCTCCCACAGGTCTGCCACCAGCACGTCGACCGGGACCACCCGGCGGTGGGCGGCGACCAGTCTGGCCAGTACGGCGCGCTGTCGCGGCCCACCGAGCGTGACCGGCGCACCGGCCGCGTCGAGCGCCCGCACCGCCCCGAACACACCGATCTCCACCTGACGTACCGTACCGACGCTCATCGGTTGCTCATTCGCGGCACGCACCGTGGACAGGACCGAACGAGTGAACGGAGCAACCATGATTTTCCCCCACTTCGAGACCCACATCATCGAGGTAGCCGACGGGGTGCGGCTGTCGGCGGCTGTCGGCGGTTCGGGCAGCCCGATCGTGCTGCTGCACGGTTTCCCGCAGACCCATCTGATGTGGCGGCACGTCGCCGCCGACCTCGCGACCGAACACACCGTCATCTGCCCCGACCTGCGCGGTTACGGCGCCAGCGACAAGCCGCTCGACGACGGCGACACCTACAGCAAGCGCGTCATGGCCGCCGACATCGTGGCGCTGGCCCGAGCGCTCGGCCATGATCGCTTCGCGCTGGTCGGGCATGACCGCGGTGCGCTGGTGGCCTTCCGGGCCGGGCTGGATCACCCGGAGGTCATCACTCATCTCGCCTGCTTGGACGTACTGCCCACCCTCGACATGTGGGATGCGCTGCACGGGACCGCCGGTGCTGTCGGCTTCCACCTGTATCTGATGGCGCAGCCGCCGGGTCTGCCGGAACGGATGATCGCGGCCGCGTCCGACGAGTTCTTCGGCTACTTCCTCGACGCCTGGACCCTCGATCCGCAGGCCCTCCCCGCGGAGGTCCGCGACACCTACCTGGCCGCGTGCCGGGCAGCGGTCCCGTCCATCGTCGCCGACTACCGCGCCTCGGCCACTGTCGACGTCGACCACGATCGCGCCGACCGAGCAGCGGGCAATACCCTCACCATGCCGGTCACCGTGCTGCAACAGGACTGGGGTGCCGCCCTCGGCTACGACGCCACCGCCCTCTGGAAAGCATGGGCTCCCGATCTGCGACATCGCACGGTCGAGGCAGGCCACTTCATGGCCGAACAGGACCCAGCACTGGTCGCCACGGAGATCCGTGCCCTGCTCACCCGCTGACGCGGCCGCTACGACACCGGTCCGCGCGCATGAAAAAAGCCTCCCACTTGCGTGAACAAGTGGGAGGCTGGAGTGGAGCTAAGGGGAATCGAACCCCTGACCTTCTCGATGCGAACGAGACGCGCTACCAACTGCGCTATAGCCCCGTGCGGCTCTGGCGAACCGCGCTGTGACACTGTATCAGGCGGTGCGGCCGGATACCGAATCGGTGTGCTGACCTGCTGTTTTGCCGGTTATTCGCCGACGGCTCGACCGAGGTCGGAGACCCGGTGGCGCAGTGCTCGGGCGGTGGCGGGATCGAAGGTTTCGAGGTGTTCGAACATCGGGTCCTCGTCGTCGGTGTCGAGCAGGGTGGAGCGGCGGCGCAGGGCGCGGGCGGTGTCGCGGTCCATGGTGCGGCGGGTGGTGGCCGCCTCGGGGGTGGCGGTGGCGGTTTCGCGGGTGCGGCCGCGCGCGAGGCGGGCCATGCGGCGGCGCCGGATCTCCTCCTCGACGTGCACCTGCTTGCGCAGGTACGCCAGGTAGCCGGCGAGCACGGCGGCGGACAGGCCGCAGGCCCACCAGAACATCGAGTTCAGCAGCAGACCGAAGGCGGCGAACAGGATGACGGCGATGATGAGGCCGAGTACCGCGCGCTGGCGGAAGCTGTAGCGGGCGGCGCGGGCGATGGCGTCGGCCTCGGGGTCGTAGCCGCCGCGTCCGCGCCGCGACGGCACGAAGTCCTCGTCGTCGTCGAGCGCGGCGGGTTCGGGTAGGTCGTCGAGGCGGGCGGGTGGTGCGGGTGGGATGCGCGCCGAGACCGGCGGTTCTTCCACGCCGGTCTCGACCGAATCCGGTTCGGCCGCTTCGTCGTCGGCCTCGGTGGCGGTGAGTTCGGCGTCGTCGCCGGGTTCTTCGTCGGGGCCGTGCTCGATGTCGTCGAGTTCTGCTGTGACGGTGGGCTTTTCGTCATCGCCTTCGGTGACGGGCTCATCGGTCGTCATCCGATCCTCCGAATCGGTACGGTGGGGGCGCTTGGTCAGCACACGGGGGCGATAGTCGGGGTCACTCTCGTGTCCGCCCGCCGCCCCGATGCGAATCCGTCGTTCGGCCCCGCCACGGTGCAGCACGCGCGTGGCGAGTGCAGCGTCGGTGGTGCGGCGGATCCGGGGATGCCGGTCCGCGAGGATCGGGAACAGGACGAATACCCACAGAACGACCAGTCCGATCCACAGGATCGAATTAGGCATCGCGGTCATCACCTCCCGTCCCCGCCAACATGTTGTCCATCCGTGGACGCACTACCGACGTCCGTAGGTTAATTCGGGCACGCGCGCCCGTGTGGCAGGCGCGCCGTGCACACCTGCCACATGAGTAACAGAATTTTCACGGCAGCGCCGCTCGACCCTCCCTGACCAGGCGATCTACGACGGTGCCCATGACCTCTTCGACAGTCAAGCCCACCAGCAGATGATCGCGCCAGGCGCCGTCGACGTCGAGGTAACGACGCAGCAAACCCTCTTCACGGAACCCGACATTGCGCAGAACGGCTTGGCTGGCAAGGTTTTCCGGCCGCACCGTGGCTTCCACCCGGTGCAGGCCGACCGGCCCGAAGCAGTGGTCGAGCCCGAGCCCGAGTGCCGCCGTCGCCACCCCCTGGCCGCCCAGATCCTTGGCCACCCAGTACCCGATCCAGGCCGAACGCAGCGCCCCGCGCACGATATTGCCGATGGTGAGCTGCCCGCTGAACTGCCCGTCGACCTCGATGACCAGCGGAATCATCGCCCCGCGCCGCGCTTCGGCCTTCAGGCTCGTCCACAGCGACGGCCAGTTGGAGGCGTGATTGCGCGCCTCCCAACTGCCGCGGCCGGTCGGTTCCCACGGTTCGAGGTGGTCGCGGTCGCGCAGCCGGATCCGGCTCCAGGCGGCGGCGTCGCGAAAACGCACCGGCCGCAAGGTTACCTGGCCGCCCGCCACGATCACCGGACCGAGACGAGCAGGCCACCCGGGATGCTGACCGGCCCGGAAGACGTTCATGGACTCCACTTCTCAGCCGCGCTGCGCCAGGAACGCGACCCGCACCTCGTCACCGGTGCGGAAATCGGTGTCGTCGGGTTCCACCACGATCAGGCTGTTGGCCTCGGCGAGCGTCGCGAGCAGGTGCGAGGAGCCGCCGTTGCCGTTGCCGAGCGGCTGCACCAGGTAGTCACCGGTGGCCTCGTCGCGCAGCAGCTGGGCGCGCAGGTAGCCCTTGCGTCCCGGCATCGAAGTGATGGGAGTGATGGTGCGCGCGTTGACGATTCGCCGCATCGGCTGACGCCGCCCGAGCGCGATGCGGATCAGCGGCCGCACCATCACCTCGAACACCACGAGCGCGCTCACCGGATTCGACGGCAGCAGGAAGGTCGGCACCTCGTCGCGCCCGAGCCGGCCGAAGCCCTGGACGGACCCGGGGTGCATGGCCACCCGGTCCACCTCGAGCTCGCCGAGCCCGTCGAGCGCCTCACGCACCTGCTCCGACGCCCAGCCGCCGACCGCGCCCGCGATCACCACGACCTCCGAGCGCACCAGCTGACCTTCGACCACATCGCGCAGCCGGCGCGGGTCGGCGCTGACGATGCCCACCCGGTTCACGTCGGCACCGGCGTCACGTGCGGCGGCGGCCAGGGCGTAGGAGTTCACGTCGTAGACCTGGCCGGGGCCGGGTGTGCGGTCGATATCGATCAGTTCGCCACCGATGGAGATCACCGACAGCCGTGGGCGTGGATGCACGAGCACCTTGTCCTGGCCGACGGCGGCGAGCAGGCCCACCTGGGCCGCGCCGATGATGGTTCCGGCGCGAACCGCCACGTCACCGGGCTGCACGTCGTCGCCCACGCGGCGCACGTAGTCGCCGGAGCGAACCGGCTCGAACACCTTGATCCTGGCCCGGCCGCCGTCGGTGAACTCGACCGGGAGCACCGCGTCGGCCAGCGTCGGCATGGGTGCGCCGGTGTCGACACGCACCGTCTGACGCGGTTGCAGACGGATCGGCTGACGCGAACCCGCGACCACCTCGCCGACCACGGGCAGGGTGAGGTCGATGAGTTCGCCCTCTTCGTCGCGCACCTCGGCACCGGCGGCGCTCACATCGACGCTGCGCACCGCGTAGCCGTCGATGGCGGCCTGGTCGAAGCCGGGCAGCGGCCGCTCGGTGACCACGTCCTCGGCGCACAGCAAACCCTGGGCCTCGGAAATCGCCACCCGGACCGGCCGGGGCGCGACCGCTGCCGCGGTGACCTTGATCAGCTGATCCTCAACCGAGCGCATCGAGCTCCTGTGTGTATCGGCGACGGCTTCGCCGGTTCCCATCGTTTTACGCGACCGGCGCTTGCGGGTCCCATTCCGGGCTGAGCCGGAACTTCAGCCACTCGCGCAGTTGCGGCCCGTATTCGTCCCGCTCGAGGGCGAAATCGACGGCAGCTCGAAGATAGCCGCCCGGGTTGCCCAAATCGTGGCGCGACCCACGATGGACGACCACATGGACCGGGTGATCCTCGGCGATGAGCAGGGCGATGGCGTCGGTGAGCTGCAACTCGCCGCCCGCGCCCGGCTCGATGCGGCGCAGGGCGTCGAAGATCGCGCGGTCGAGCAGGTAGCGGCCGGCGGCGGCCAGCGTCGACGGCGCGTCGGCCAGATCGGGCTTCTCGACCATGCCGCGCACCCGGAGCACATCGGCCTCCGCGCCCTCGGCCAGGTCTTCCACGTCGAACACACCGTAGGCACTGACCTGCGACTTCGGCACGTCGATCGCGCACAGCACGGTGCCGCCGCGCTCCCGACGGACCCGGCTCATCGTCTCGAGCACACCGCAGGGCAGCACGAGGTCGTCGGGCAGCAGCACCGCGATCGCGTCCTCGTCGGCGTCGAGGACGGGCTCGGCCTGGGCGACGGCATGACCGAGACCGAGCGGCTCCTCCTGCACGACGGAGGTGACGTCGAGCAGACCGGGCGCCTTGCGCACCTTCTCGAGCAGCGCGAACTTGCCGCGCTCGGCGAGGGTGCTCTCCAGGACGAGGTCCTCGACGAAGTGAGCGACCACGCCGTCCTTGCCCGGCGAGGTGACGATCACGAGGCGGTCGGCACCGGAATCCGCGGCCTCGGCGGCGACCAGTTCGATGCCGGGCGTGTCGACAACCGGCAGCAGTTCCTTGGGCACCGTTTTGGTCGCAGGCAGAAACCGCGTTCCGAGTCCGGCCGCGGGGACAACCGCAGTGCGGAAACCGGAAGTCTTGTCTGTCATGCGCATACCCTATCCATTCAGCGTGCCGTCCGATCGCCCGTCGCGACGATCCGGCGTCGGCAAGAGCTTAGGGTGGTCGCTGTGGAGATGCCCGGTGAGCGCACGAAATATGCGTGGCGACGTGAGATCCTGGCCACCCGGGCCGCCGTGGGACCCGCCGAACACGCTCGTGAGGCAAGTGCCCTCGCGGCCACCGCGGCCCTGCTGGCCGGGGCCGATGAGGTGGTGTGCGCCTATGTACCGACGAAGACCGAGCCGGGCGATCTGCGCATGCTCGATGCCCTGCGCGAGCGCGGCGCCACAGTGTTGCTGCCCGTCACCGGAGAGCCGGGGCCGCTGAGCTGGGCGCACTACGCGGGCGCCGATTCGCTGCGCCCCGCGCGCTACGGCCTGCTCGAACCGATCACCGAGACCTTGCCGCCATCGGTGGTCGCCGAGGCCGCCACGATCCTGATCCCGGCACTCGCGGTAGACCGGCGTGGTGTGCGACTCGGACGCGGCGCCGGGTACTACGACCGCACCCTCGGCGCGGCGAGTGCGGGCGCGCGGTTGATCGCGGTGGTCCGGGACGTGGAGTTGGTGGTCGAGTTGCCCGAGGAACCGCACGACCATCGGATGGGCTGGGCGTTGACGCCCGAGGCGGGCCTGAGCGAGCTGGGCGATCCCCGCGCGCGAGCGGCGGAATGAAACGGCGATTGGCGAGGTTGGCAGTGTCGGCGGTAGAGTGCTAGATCGACGAGACTTGCGGAGGATCCTGTGCCAACTTATTCGTACGCGTGCACCGAGTGTGACAACCGCTTCGACATCGTTCAGTCCTTCTCCGAGGATTCACTGACGGAATGCCCGCAGTGCACGGGGAAGCTGCGGAAGCTGTTCAACTCGGTCGGGATTGTGTTCAAGGGCAGCGGTTTCTACCGCACCGACAGCCGTGGTGGCGCGTCCACCGCGAGCGAGCCGGCGAAATCCTCGGACGGTAACGGCAGCTCCTCGTCGAGCGGGTCGTCCGCGAGCGGTTCGTCGTCGAGCGCAGCCGCTCCCGCCGCCGCGAGCTGAACGAAGAGTTCTCCACACCCCCGAGTTATCCACAGGCGGCCCTTCGCCGCTGTCGGTGATGCCGCCACGTTCCTAGGCTTCGGGCATGACTCGCAGCCTTGCCGATCTGGGACGTGGCAGCTCCTGGCGGTTCGCCCTCGGTAATCGCCCCGCCTGGGCCGATGCCCTGCTTGCGCGCCGCATCCTCGCCGCCGCGCTCGCTGTTGTCGCCGTCGTCCTGTTCGTGCGCGGCGATCCCGGTGCGGCAACACAACCGGTGGTGGTCGCGGCCCGTGATCTGGCGCCGGGAAGGGTGCTCACCGCCGACGATGTACGCGTCGATCGGCACGAAACCCGAACGCTCCCTACCGGTTTCGCCGCCGAAGCCGCTCCCCTGCTCGGCGCGACACTCACCGGTGCCATGCGTGCGGGTGAGATGTTCACCGATCTGCGGGTGATCGGCCCCCGCCTGGCCGCGGCCGCCGCGGGCACCGACGACGCCCGGATCGTGCCGATCCGACTGGCCGATTCGGCGGTAGCCGAGGTGCTGCGCGCCGGCGACCGGGTAGACGTGGTCGGTGTCGACGACACGGGCGGGCCGGGTGCCGACGCACCGGCGCGCACCCTGGCCACCGACGCGGCGGTCGTACTCGTCACCGCGACCGCCGACCGGCGCGCCGAGCGGGTGGTGCTCGTCGCACTGGCCACCGAGTACGCGACCGCAGTGGCCGGAGCGTCCTTACGCACGGCGCTCACCGTGGTGTTCCACTAACCGGCCGTCCACGCGATGACGGACTGTCAGGTCCCGAAGCCTGTCCCCCTACAGCGAAATCGGGGTCCACTCCGAAGAGCGACCCCGATTCGCCTGCGAGGCAGGCCGTTACACAGCAGCCGTGTCAGCCGAGGCTGAAGGGCTGACCCCACAGCGTCACCCAGCTGATCACATTGTCGGTCTCGACCTCCACGCTCACGAACGAGCGCGCCTGCGCGTACCCGCCGCAGCCGGACAGGCCGATGGTTTCGTCGGCCCAGGTCACCGAGCCGTTGGAGCCCTTGAATTTGTTGTTCTTGGAATGCGATTCGTTGCCGTAGTCGTCGGCCTTCTCGAGATCGAGCACGTAGAACGACTTCGCCTGGCCTGGTCCGAGCGACAGTTCGCCACCGGTGCCGATGCCGGCGGAGGGCTCGCCCGCGTCATCGACCGCGCCCTCGCCCTCGCCGCTCACGCCACCACCGGCGATGTTCACCTGGCAGCCGACGGTGTAGCCGGGGTAGATCTTGCCGCCCGACGCGTCACCACCACCGGACACCGACACCTGAGCACTACCCGACACCCACGCGTTGCGGTGCACCGGAGTCGAACCCATCGACGGGCTGATAGTTGCCGATTCACCGACCATCTTGATGTTCACGACGGTGCCGTCCGACAGCGTCTTGGTGATCTCGCCGCCGGGCAGCGGCACGAACGTGTCGGCATGGGCGGCGCCGACGGAGAACAGCCCGATGGTGCAGGACACGGCGGCAGCCACGCCCGCCGCCCGCGTCATACTCTTGCGATTGATCATCTCAGTAGACCCCTCGAGGGTGAATTCGATCGAGCTGGCAGGATTTTCGGCGGTCGTCCCGCTCAGCCGATGCTGAACGGCATGCCGTAGAGCGTGGTCTTGGAGTAGTGGTCGCCGATGATCTCGACCACCGTGTACGCGCGGGCCTGGGCATAACCGCCGCAGCCCTGCACCTGGATCTCGGCGTCCTGGTAGTCGATGGCGTAGACGCCGGGCTTGGTGATGTCCTTCGAACTGATCTGCGCGAACGCGACCTCACCCGGGCCGAGGTTGAGCCCGATCGAACCACCGGCGCTGACGCCGCCGGTGCTCACGCCACCGGACACACCGGCACCGATCGCGTCGTCGGCGATGCTCACCTGGCAACCGACGATGTAACCGGTATTGAGCTGCGAAGTACCGTGTGTGGACGAATTATTGGAGCCGGGACGACCGGACGGACCATTCCACGGCCCGGGCTCACCCTCGGGTGTCTGCTGGACGTCGGCCACGACGCTGCCGCTCACCCAGGCCACCCGGCCCGCGCCGTTGGCGGCGAGCGAGGGCGAGATGGTCGCCTTCTCGCCCACGCGGGTGATGCTCAGACCAGGCCCGGCCTTATGACCGTCGGGCAGCGGCACAAAGGTATCGGCGTTGGCGGCACCGGCCGACAGCAGGCCGATCGTCACCGCCGCCGCGGCGCCTGCGCTCCAGGCGCCGCGCACACGATTGGTGCGGTTCTCGCTCATTGTTCCCCTCGAGGTATACGCAAAATCGACCTCGACCATCGAGGTCGATATCTGTAACGCACCCGGCCCCAGCTGAGGTGTGCCACAAGGGCACAGCACCGCTGGCAACAGGACAGACAGTCCTGCCGGGAGGTGGATCGAGAAGCCTGCGGTCACCGAATCGGCGCGAGCTGAGCCGATCGGCGAACGAAACGCGGGTGAATCCGACCGCGAGAGCAGTCGATTCGCAACAAACATAATGAGAGCCCTTGGCTATGTCCAGCGAACGCCGAAAGGGCCCGTGCACACGCACGGGCCCTTTCGCTTACCGATCAGCTGATCTCGCACCAACAGGGGTAACTCGCCGGGGACGGGCTGACCCCGCCACCATCCTGGTCCGGCCGCCGACGCAAGCCTCCCCGCGCCCAGGTCTGGCCTGAATTCGCGGGGAGGCGGGACAACAGATCAGCCGAGGCTGAAGGGCTGGCCCCACAGGGTGACCCAGCTGATCACATTGTCGGTCTCGACCTCGACGCTCACGAAGGCACGAGCCTGCGCGTAGCCGGCGCAGCCGGACAGGCCGATGGTGGTGTCCGACCAGGTCACCGAGCCACTGCCGTTCTTGAACTTGTTGTTCTTGCTGTGCGACTCGTTGCCGTAGTCGTCGGCCTTCTCGATGTCGAGAACGTAGAACGACTTCGCCTGGCCGGGGCCGAGCGAGAGCTCGCCGCCGGTGCCGACGCCGCCGTCGACCTTGCCTTCCCAGTCGGACTCGACATTGCCCTCACCGGAGACACCGCCGCCGGCGATGTTCACCTGGCAGCCGACGGTGTAGCCCGGGTAGATCTTGCCCGCGCCACCGGTGGAGACGGTGACCTGCGCGCTGCCCGACACCCACGCGTTGCGGTGCACGGGGGTGGAGCCCATCGACGGGCTGATGAGGGCCGACTCGCCGACCAGGCTGATGTCGACGACGGTGCCGTCGGACAGGGTCTTGGTGATGTGGCCACCCGGCAGCGGCACAAAGGTATCGGCATTGGCCGCGCCCGTGGAGAGCAGGCCGACGGCCACGGAGGCCGCGGCGCCGACGCCCGCCATCCGCGCCATGAACTTACGGTTGATCATAGGATTTGTCCCTCGAGGAGTGAGTTCGCCGTAGCGAGAAGAGGATTCGTACCGGTTCGAAAGACGTCAGCCGATGCTGAACGGCATGCCGTACAGGGTGGTCTTCGAGTAGTGGTCGCCGATGATCTCGACCACGGTGTACGCCCGGGCCTGCGCGTAACCGGCGCAGCCCTGGATCTCGATCTCCGCGTCCTGGTAATCGATCGCGTAGACACCCGCCTTGACGATGTCCTTCGAGTTGATCTGCACGAACTTGACCTCGCCCGGGCCCAGGTTCACGCCGATCGAGCCACCGGCGTTGACGCCGCCGGTGCTCACGCCGCCGGACACACCGGCACCGATCGCGTCGTCGGCGATGCTCACCTGGCAACCGACGATGTAGCCGGTGCTGAGGATGGAGGTGCCGTGCGAGGAAGAGTTGTTGGAGCCGTCGCGGCCGCTCGGGCCGTTCCAGGGGCCTGCCTCGCCCTCGGGGGTCGCGGTGACGTCGGCGATGGCCGAGCCCGACACCCACACGACGCGACCTGCGCCGTTGGCCGCCATCGACGGCGAAATCAGGGCGCTCTCGCCGGTACGGGTGATGGTCACCCCGGGGCCTGCCTTCTGACCGTCCGGCAACGGTACGAAGGTGTCTGCGTTGGCGGCACCGGTCGACAGCAGGCCGATGGCCATGGCGGCCGCGGCAGCGCCGACGCCCGCGGCACGGGCGCCGCGGCGCACACCGGTGGTGCGGTTCTCGCTCATACTTCCCCTCATCAGTGTTCTCTAGCAGCCGGTCTCGACTTTCGTGACCGGACGGGTGGACCTCACAGGCCCAGCTCAGTGTGTCGCCCCTTTGTTGCCGTTACGTAACCGACTGTTATTTCGGCGATACGGCCGGGGTCGGCGGAGCTACCCGAGGGTAGGGCTGCACCGGATGTTCAACGCACAGAAGTTGAGTACTGCGGGGACCGATTGTGGTGGGTCTGGATGGCGAACATTAAACGCTGCGTTCTAGTTCCAGCAACCGTAGAGTTCGTAAATTTCACTGTGACGCCCGGCACAAGTTCATACATCGCCACATGCTTTGACGTGCATAGATGCCCTGAGCTTCGGGTTTGTCAAGTGGGATGAACAGCTCCGCTTCCCGGACCGCAAACCGTCGCTTATACGACAAAGGACCACACTTCAAGTGTGGTCCTCGGAAAATGTAGCCGCTTCGCAATGGGTTAATAGTGGATTAACCCCGGTTGGCTATCACGTAGCGGGAAAGGCAGATAACGGGTCGGTCACCCGTGGTGGGGCGGTATTTGCGAACGCAGCCACTCGTCGTTATCGGAACCGCGCGAACCGTCGCCGCGCTCGTCAGCGGTGGTTTCGGGCAGCACATCGCCGAAGATCCGCGCGAGCCGAGCCGCTTCGGCGGCCTTGCGCCGCGCGGCCTCGCGCTCCTCGGGCGATGTGCTGTCCGACGCGTTCATCGAATCACTCGTCCAGACCGGAGAGTTCGCCGATCACCCGGCTCGCCAGTGGGCCGAGGGTGGCCATGCCGTCGCGCACCGCGGAGCGGGTGCCCGGCAGGTTCACCACGAGGGTGCTGCCGGAAATACCGGAGACGCCGCGCGACAGACCCGCGTCGAGCGAACCGGCCACGCGGCCCGAGGCACGCAGCGCCTCGGTGATGCCGGGCAGTTCCCGGTCGAGCACCTGGGCGGTGGCCTCGGGGGTGACATCACGCGGCGACATGCCCGTGCCGCCGACCGAGATCACCAGGTCGACACCGCCGATGACGGCGGTGTTGAGCGCGTTGCGGATCTCGACCTCGTCGGCCTGCACGGTCACCGAGGCGTCGACCAGGAAGCCCGCTTCGTTGAGCAATTCGGTGACGAGCGGGCCGAGCGAGTCGACGCCGCCGTGCGCCGTCCGATCGTCGACGACCACTACAAGTGCCCGCCCTGCCACGGGAGCATCGATGTCCATGGTCATCACCGTAGCGCCTACGCACGACAGTGCCGCGTTCGATCGCATCATCGGCCGCTCTCCGCCGCGGCGGCCGTGAGCGTGACGTCCACGGTCTTGGCGTTTCCGCCCTGTTCGTCGGTGTAGGTGATCTTCACGGTGTCTCCTGGCTGGCGGGAACGGACGGCGGCGATCAGCGCGTCGCCGGAATCGATGGGCCGGTCGTCGAGGCGGGTGATGATCGCGCCCGCGGGGATGCCCGCCTTGGCGGCAGGCCCGTCCGGGGTCGCCTCGAGCACCCGGGCGGCCGTGTCGAGCGGACGCAGTTTGATCCCGATCTGGGCGTAGGTGGCCTTGCCGGTCTTGATGAGTTCGTCGGCCACGCGGCGCGCCTGGTCGACCGGGATGGCGAAGCCCAGGCCGATGGATCCGCTCTGCGCGCCCGACATCTCGCCGCCGAGGCTGGCGATGGCGGTGTTGATGCCGATGAGCTTGCCCTGGCCGTCGACGAGCGCGCCGCCGGAGTTGCCCGGGTTGATCGCGGCGTCGGTCTGGATCGCGTCGATGACCGGGTTCACCTGGCTCGGTGTGCCCTCACCGCTGGTGGAGACGGGCCGGTTGAGCGCCGAGACGATGCCGGTGGTGACGGTGCCTGCCAGGCCGAGCGGCGAACCGATCGCGATCACCGGCTGGCCGACCGCGAGTCCGTCGGAGGTGCCGAGTTCGATGGGGGTGAGGCCGGTCTTGTCGGCCTTGATGACGGCCAGGTCGGACACCGGGTCGGCGCCGATCATGGTGGCGGGCGCGGTGCTGCCGTCGCTGAACACCACCTCCATCTTCGCCCCCGATCCGGCACCGGCGGCGACGTGGTTGTTGGTCAGGATCAGCCCGTCCGAGGACAGCACGACCCCCGACCCCTCACCGGACGCGCGGGTGCCCGCGACCTTGATCATCACCACGCTGGGCAGCACCCGCTGCGCGACCGCCTGGGTCGACCCGGCGGGCGCGTTGGCGGCGTTGTTCACCTCGGGTCGTGGCGCCTCGAGCGCGTTCGTCACCGGCGCCGGATCGGAGTCGGCGGCGAGCACGCCGACCACACCGCCGACGCCACCGCTCACCAGGGCTAGCGCGGTGGCTCCAGCGATCAAGCCGAGCCGCAACGGCTTTCGCGGGGCCGCGGGCGGGGCGGTGTAGGGCTGCTGGGGGTACGGCTGGGGTCCGTAGCCGTGCTGCGCGGGCCCATACGGGTGGCTACCCGGCACGGTGGCGGGGTGATCCGCCTGTCCCGGGCCGTGGCCGCCGAGGGGGTGGTCGGCGGGCCGCTGCTGGGGATCGTCGTTCATGGTCACCTTCTCTCACGCTTGCCGACAAGCTTGGCGACGGCTACTGAGAAGCGCCTGAGACCGGACCGTCAGTTGCCCGAGACTCGGTTCAGGGTGCCTCGTCCGGTTCCACTGCCGCGGGCGCCGCCTCACCGGGCAGGACGATGCGGACCAGGGCGCCACCCCGGTCGGAGGTGTCGATGGCGATGGTTCCGCCGTGCTTGGTCACCACCTGTTTCACGATCGCGAGCCCGAGCCCGGAACCGGGCATCGACCTGGACGCGGTGGTGCGGTAGAAGCGTTCGAACACCAGCTCGCGTTCGCCCGGCGGAATGCCGGGGCCCGCGTCGGCGACGGCGAGTTCCAGCAGTCCCGGGCCTGCCGGGCGCATGGTGATCCGCACGACCGCGTCGGGCGGGCTCCACTTGGCCGCGTTGTCGAGCACGTTGAGCACCGCGCGTTCCAAGCCGGCCTCGTGGCCGTAGACGAACCAGGGGCGCAGGTCGGCGACGAAGGTGATGCCCGCGCGACGCCGCCGCGCGCGCTCCAGCGCCCGCTCGGCCACTTCGCCGAGATCCACCCGCTCGTAGACGGTTTCCGGGGCGTCCTCACGGGCCAGGTCGACGAGGTCGCCGACGAGCGTCGACAGCTCCTCGATCTGGGCGACCACGTCGGCTCGCAGCTCGACCATGTCCTCGTCGGGCACCCGTGGCGCACCCGGCCTGCTCGAGGCGATGAGCAGTTCCATATTGGTGCGCAGCGAGGTGAGCGGGGTGCGCAGCTCGTGTCCGGCGTCGGCGACGAGACGGCGCTGCCGGTCCCGGGATTCGGCAAGGGCACGCAGCATGGTGTTGAAACTCTCGGTGAGCCTTGCCAATTCGTCGTCACCGGTGACCGGGATCGGGGTGAGGTCGTCGGTGCGCGCGACCCGCTCGGTCGCGGCGGTCAGGCGCGCGATCGGGCGAAGACCGGTGCGGCCGACGGCGGTACCGGCCGCGGCGGCGAGCACCACACCGCAGGCGCCGACGACGAACAGCAGCCACGCCAGCCGGTCGAGCACCTCGCGGGTGCGGTAGAGCTTCTGGGAGATGATGAGCGTGGCGCCGCTGTGCGTGCGCGCCGCGAGCACGCGCTGGTCACCGACGGTGCGCAGCGAGGAGTTGAGCTTGCCGTCGGCCACCGCGAGTTCCTGGGCGCCGACCGGCGGAATCGTCTGCTGCGGCGGCATATACGGCTTGTGATCGGCATAGATCAGTGCGACGCCGACCTCGTTGGAGTACAACCCGGCGAGCACGATCGACTGGAACCCGATCGACTCGAAATTGTTGTTGATCATGGTCGCCGCACGCGCCTCGAGCTGCGCGTCGACGTCGGCGTAGAGGGCACGCGCGACCATCGCGTAGGCCGCGATCGAGGTGACGGCCACCGCGATCAGCACCACCGAGGCGGCCAGCAGGGTGACCCGCCAGCGCAGCGACACCGAGCGCGTGAGCGGCATCGGTGGGCGCATCTCGCCGGAGTCGAGCGGACGGCCGAGTCCGGCGACCACCGGTTCCTTGTGTGCCATGCCCGCGGCCTAGGGAGGGGTCTCGCGCAGCACGTACCCGACGCCGCGCACGGTGTGGATCAAGCGTTCCTCGCCGTCGGCCTCGGTTTTGCGGCGCAAATAGCCGATGTAGACCTCGAGCGCGTTGCCGGAGGTGGGAAAGTCGTAACCCCACACCTCTTCCAGGATCCGCCCTCGGGTGAGCACCCGGCGCGGATTGGCCATCAACATCTCCAGCAGCGAGAACTCGGTACGAGTCAAGCTGATCGAACGTTCACCGCGCGAAACTTCGCGAGTGACCGGGTCCAGCGACAGATCAGCGAACACCATCGCTTCGGATGCTTCGCCGAGATCGGGCGCCCGCCTGCGCAGCAAAGCGCGTAAACGCGCGAGCAATTCCTCCAGCGCGAAAGGCTTCGGCAAATAATCGTCGGCACCCGCATCGAGCCCGGCCACGCGTTCGGAGACCGAATCGCGCGCGGTCAAAACGAGAATCGGCAGATCATCGCCCGTACTGCGCAGCCGACGGCACACTTCCAGGCCGTCCAGACGGGGCATCATCACATCGAGAACGAGCGCATCGGGCCTGGCTGTTGTGACTTTCTCCAAAGCGTCCATGCCGTCGACGGCCAGGTCGACGGTGTAGCCGTTGAAGCTCAGTGATCGGCGCAGTGATTCCCGCACCGCACGATCGTCGTCGACAACCAGAATGCGCATGTGCTCAGTTTGCCGTTAGCGACTGAGAACGTACTGAGAGGGTGGCGGTGGTCAGCGTTGCGTCAGCACATATTCGGCGATTTCGGGCTGTCCTGCCCGGATTGCCGTTGACCACCCGGCACGGTATCTTTCCTGCGATAAAAGAAGACCTTCAGTTGGTTCTGCGCTCGCATCGGTCCGCGACCTCCCCCGCGCGGGCCGGGGTCACACGTGGAAGCAGAGGCAACGCACGCGGATGGAACCTGCATCGCGCTCCTGGCAATTCAGCCTGTCGAACTGGTCGGTAACGCGCAAGGTCGGTGTGGTTCTCGTGCTGCCGGTGATGCTCGCGACCACGTTCGCCGTGCTGCGCATCAATGCCGAACTCGAGACCATGACCCAACTCGGTGCGGCGACCGAACAGGCCGCCGTCATCCGGCCCGTCGTCAAATTCGCCACCGCCACCGAACAACTCGCCGTCGCCGCGACCGCCAACTGGGGTGCGATCGCCGACCCGCAGACCGACGCCGCGCTCACCACCTACGACCAAGCCCTCGCCGAGGTACAGAGCGCGTTGCGCATGGCGAGCATCGATCGGGCCGTCGCCGACGAACTCACCGCCGCGACCACCACGGGCGCCACGCTGCGCAATACGGTGCGCAGCGGATCGCCCGCGATGGTCGGCGAACAGACCGACGAGATCGGTGAACGCATCGGCAACGCCCTCGCCAAGACCCCGGTGGTCGAGGACTACGTCGTGCAGCGCTACTTCCTGCAGCTCACCGCGCTGCACCAGGCGCGTCGGGTGCTCACCCGGGAACGCACGCTGGTCGTGTCCCCCGACGCGGGAACGAGCCAGAGTGCTCGTGCGCGGATGCTGGTCGAGCTCGGTTCCGAGCAGACCATGATCAAGACCTACGCGATGATCCTGCCCGGCAACGCGGGCAGCATGGCCTCGCTGCTCGACGCGGTCCAGACCAGGATCAGCGTGTTCAGCCAGAACAACGGCGACCCGACGACCAACGCGGCGGTGCTCAACACCCTGCAGGTCAGCGCCGACACCTACGCGGCGACCATCTCCGGTCTGCTCGACGAGATCGACAAGACCCTCGACCTCAACACCTCGACCGCCCAGACCGCCGCGCTGCGCGAGACCACCCTGGTCCTCGGCATGCTGCTCGCCGGTCTCGCGCTGGCGCTCGCGGTGGCGCGCACCCTGGTCGTCCCGGTGCGCAGGCTGCGCCGCGACGCGCTCGAGGTGGCCCATGTGAAGCTGCCCGACGAACTCGCCGTGGTGCGCAGCGGCGGCGCGACCCCCGAGATCGCGCCGGTGGGCGTGCACTCCACCGACGAGATCGGTCAGCTCGCCCGCGCCGTCGACGAGATGCACGAGCAGGCCCTCAACCTGGCCGCCGACCAGGCGCGACTGCGTCTGCAGATCGGCAACATGTTCGAGACGCTGTCGCGGCGCAGCCAGTCGCTGGTCGAGCAGCAGCTCGCGCTCATCGAGGAACTCGAGCACGACGAGGACAACCCCTCGCGCCTGCAGACCCTGTTCCGCCTCGACCACCTCGCCACCCGCATGCGCCGCAACGGCGACAACCTGCTCGTGCTCGCCGGTACCGCGCTGCGCCGCGGTCATCTGCCGCCGGTACCGCTGTCGGACATGCTCTGGAGCGCGGTGTCGCAGGTGGAGGACTACCAGCGCGTCGAGATCGGGAATGTGCCCGACGGCGTGGTCGCCGGTGAGTCGGCCGTCGACATCGAGCACCTGCTCGCCGAGCTCATCGACAACGCGCTGCGCTACTCGCCGCCGAGCACCTCGGTGGCGGTGATCGTCGGCCGGGCCGTCGACGGCGGGTACCTGATCGAGATCACCGACCGCGGCCTCGGCATGTCGGCCGACGATCTGCGCACCACCAACGAGCGGCTCGCCTCCGGTGGTGAGGTGACCATCGAAACCGCCCGCCGGATGGGTCTTTTCGTGGTCGGCAGGCTCGCCAAGCGGCACACCATCACCGTGAGCCTGCGCCGCACCAACGGTTCGGCGCCGCAGCCGGGGATCACCGCGAGCGTGCATCTGCCCAGTGCGCTCGTCGCTCCCCCGCCGCCCTCCTCGGGTCCGGCCACCGGGCCCAATCCGCTGGTGTCGACCGGGCCGAATCCGCTTGTCCCGTCGGCGCTCACGGCCGCCGACATCACCGGACCCAATCCGATCATGCCGGTCGGCGCACCGAACCCGCTGAGCCCGGTGGCGAACCCGCTCGTGCCGCCGCAGTACGGTTCGACCACCGGCGCCTACGACGCCAGCGAATACCGCGCGCCGCTCACCAAGGCGGGTCTGCCGCAACGGGTTCCGTCGGCAGCGCCGGAATCCGAACCAGTCGAGGAGACGCCGAGCGGGCTCTGGGCCGAGCACCCGGTCGAGGACCTACCCGAGCCGAAGGCCGAGAACACCGGGCTTCCGCAGCGCACCCCGTCCGCGTCCTGGCAGGTCCCCCCGCCCGTCCGGCCGACCACCGGTCAGCCGACGGCCGCCTGGCCCCTACCTACCCGCAACCGCTCCGACGAGGCGCCCCAGCACGATTCGAACGGGCGTCAAGCGCAGAGCCCGGCCGCTCCCGTGCGCCTGCAACCGCTCGGCGGCGCTCGCACCGATTCGGCTGACCCGCGCTCACTCGACAGTGGGCAGGCCTCGCCCGACCCACGACCTTCCGAGGGTCGCCGCGATCCAGCCGACGCGACACCGTCGGCCCTCCCGCAACGGTCGGGCGGCAGCCGTGCCGACACCGACGACGCGACACCGCGATCCCACTCGGGTCCGCTCGACGCGCGCCGCGATCCGGCGCCCTCGGCCGATCTCCACCGGCTCGACGGCAGCGGATCGAGCACCGGCCCGGACACGGCCCGGTCGACCGGCCTCCACCCGCTCGACGGCAGCGGCTCGGACGCCGATCGCTCCGAGGAGACCCCGTCCGCCGTCGTGCAACCGGTCGACGAGCCCAGCTCGTCGACGCAGCGACACGATTCCCCCGCACGCCTGCAGCCGCTCGACGAAGCACGGCCCGAGTCGGCCGAGCCCGTCGAGGACACCGCCGGGGACCCCGTCCCCACGTCCTCGACCAGGTTGCAGCCGGTCAACGGTGAGGCGCCGACGCCGATCTATCAGCGCATGGTTTCCGAGTGGCTCGTCGAACCTTCCACAGCCGCAAGCGAATCCGCGTCGAACGGGGCATCATGGAGCTCCCCCGGCGACGCGGGATGGACGGCGGCGGCCAGTGCGGACAAGCCACCGACCTCCGCACGCACCTCCGGTGGACTGCCGATCCGTAAACCGGGCGCCCAGCTGGTGCCCGGCGGACTGGCACCAGCCGAGGAAGCGGGCGCCCGCGATCCCGAGGAGATCCGCAACAACTTGACCCGACATCTCAGCGGCGTCCGCAGTGGCCGTGCCGAGATCCAGTACAACGACGGAGGCCTCGAATGAGCAACGCGCACCCCACAGACGAGAATCTGAACTGGCTGGTCGCCCGCTTCACCCGGGACGTGCCCGGCGTCTCGCACGCGGTGCTGGTCTCGGCCGACGGGTTGCTGCAGGCGACCAGCCCGCATCTACCCTCGGACCGCGCCGAACAACTCGCGGCGGTGACCGCGGGTCTGGCGAGCCTGTCCGCCGGTGCGGCGCAACTGTTCGACGGCGGCAAGGTGATGCAGTCGATCGTCGAGATGCAGCGCGGCTACCTGCTGGTGATGAGCGTCGGAAACGGTTCGCACCTGGCGGTTCTGGCCAACAAGAGCCATGACATCGGCCGTATCGGCTACGAGATGGCACTGCTCGTCGACCGGGTGGGCTCGGCGGTCACCGCCACCGCCCGCTCCGCCGGCTGGGGTGAGATGTCGAGCCCGTACGGATCCGAAATCCGGCCGACCACACGCGTCAGGCCCTATGCCCTGACCGCAGGCCGCACCGAACCCGCGATCGCGCTGCCACTCGAGGCGGTCGTGGAGACGGTCTCCTATACCGCACATTTGGAATGGCCCGCAGGCGATTTACGCAGTGAGATAGTGCGCCTGGCCACACATCGCCTCTCGGTCGCCGAGATCGCGGCATACCTGTCACGCCCACTGGGTATGGTCCGGGTGATGATCGGCGATCTCGTTGTGGGCGGGATACTTCGAGTGCACTCGACGCTGACCGAGCAGGCGAGCTACGACGAACGCCGATCACTGATGGAGAGGACTTTGCGTGGACTCCGTGGCCTCTGAGGGCGCACCGCGCCAGCAGGCACCCGAGCAACGGGTCGCCTCGACGAAGATCGTGGTGGCGGGCGGTTTCGGCGCCGGGAAGACGACCTTCGTCGGCTCGGTGTCGGAGATCGTTCCGCTGCGCACCGAAGCGATGGTGACCCATTTCTCCGACGGCATCGACGATCTCGCCGAGACGCCGGAGAAGGAGACCACCACCGTCGCGATGGACTTCGGCCGCATCGTGCTGCCGGGCAACCTGGTGCTCTACCTGTTCGGCACGCCCGGCCAGAAACGGTTCTGGTTCATGTGGGACGACCTGATCCGCGGCGCCATCGGCGCGGTGGTGCTGATCGACACCCGCAGGCTGGAAGACAGCTTCGCCGCCGTCGACTTCTTCGAGGCGCGCGGGCTGCCGTTCCTGATCGCGGTGAACCGCTTCCCGAACGCCCCGCGTTTCCCGATCGCCGAACTGCGCGAGGCGCTCTCGGTGCGCGAGGGCATCCCGATCGTCGACATCGACGCCCGCAACGCCGTCGAGGTCCGTCAGGCGCTGGCGGCGGTGACCGAATACGCCATCGCCCAGCTCGAGCCGCAGCAGTTCGAAGGAGCTGGCAGGCGTGGTTGATCTGCTCGCGACCGGAGCGGAGGTGTTCGGTCGCGGTACGGGCGTGGCGTGGCTGGCGTTCGATCTGTCGGCCGTCGGCGCGGTCGTCGCCTTCGCGTGTGTGCGCCACGCCAAGTACTCGGTGCGGTTCCGCATCGTGTGGCTCACGATGGCCGCCGTCTCGCTCGGTGGTGTCGGTCTGTGGCTGGCGAATTCGGTCGCGCTGCTCGGCATTCACGTCGAGGGCAGCGCGGTGCGCTACAACTTGGCCCTCGGCACGGCCTCGGCCGCCATCGCGGTGATCGCCGTGTTCGCCGGGTTCCTGATCGGCGGGCGGCGTCTCGATCTGCCTCGGCTGGTGATCGGCGGGTTGACGATGGGGCTCGGCGTCGGCCTGTCGACCTATCTCACGTTGGACGCACTCGCGGTGCAGGGCACCGTGGCGGAGTCGCTCGGCCTCATCGGGCTCGTACTGCTGATGTCGATGGCGTTGTGCACCGGCGTGCTGTGGGCCGGCCAGACGGTGCGGTTGATCGGCCTGCGCGTGGTGCTGTCGCTGCTGTTCGCCGTGGGGGTCGCGGCGCTGTACTACACGGCGGTCGGCGCGCTGGAATTCGACGTGAACCCCGGTGCGCGCACACCCGACGGGCTGCAGCTGTTCGACCTGGTGTTCCCGATGTTCGTGCTCGGTTCGCTCGGCCTCACGGTGCCCATCACGGCGATCCTGGTCGCACCCGATCGGCGCGACGCCATCGAGGCCGCCGAGAAGGCCGAAACCGTCGGTGCGCGATAACTGGCTAACGTCCGGTTTGCCGGAATCTTTACCGTCTTGCGCCCCGCTGCCCGAATGCGGTCCCGCGGTGCTGGATTCGAGCGAAAACCGCCCCTGAAGTGGCGATGAGCGGGTTCTCCTTGGTAGGAGAACCCGCCCTCCCGCACGAGAGTACATACCCGTGCAGGACTCCGCATCAGTCATTCAGGAATTTTCCTGTGCCGAAAAACAAACCCCGAGTTGGTATCTGGGCGTTCAGCAATCGCTCGGCAAGCTTTCCGGAGCGGCAAGTCCACGTGGCATGCGTCACACCGGTAACCGAGCGATTGCCCCGGCCTCCCAGGCGGGCCCCTGACCAGGCATTACAGGTGGCCAGTAAGCCCCCTGGACACCCTGCTTCCCAGCTCACACGGCGGACAGTGCGTTAGGCCCACATCCGGGCCTCGCGCGGGTTATCGTCCCCGCAGGGCGCTTTCGTCTCGCCCGGCACATCCAAGGTTCGTTCGAAGGAGTTCGCATGGCCGTCAACGTGGTGCTCGACAAAGTTCTCGACAAGGAATACGAGAACAAGACGCTCAAAGAAATTCTGTCCGCGCCGCCGTCGGCCCTCGCCGGGCTCGCCGCAGGCGTCGATCAGCAGCTGCTCGATGCGCTGAAGATCAAGACCATCGCCGACCTCGGCACCAACAAGTACATCAAGCTCGCCGTAGCACTGGTCGCCCTCGCCGAGCAAGAAGGCTGAGAAGTAACCGGCTGACATGGCAACGGCCTGTCGGGGTTCACACCCCGGCAGGCCGTTGCATTTTGTCCGATACCCCGCTTCGGGTTGTCCCCTCCGAACCGGCTCTCGAACACCCTGGGAAGGTCAGGAGATCCGCGCGGGATCGATCAGGCCCTTCCGTACGGCACCAACGATACGACGTGGCACCCGATATTCGACACCCGCCACGGTCACCGGGACGAGTTGGGGCACCTCGGCCTTCCACTGCGAACGCCTGCTCCTGGTGTTCGATCGCGACATCCGGCGCTTGGGAACAGCCATGCCTCAGCCCTCCTTGCCCGGGCGCGAACGCTTGCCGTAGCGGCGCTCGAACTTCTCCACCCGGCCCTGGGTGTCGAGATTGCGCGCGGTGCCGGTCCAGAACGGGTGCGAATCCGAGGTCACGTCGACGGTGAGCAGCGGGTAGGTGTTCCCGTCCTCCCAGTCGACGGTCCGGTCGCTCGTGGCCGTGGACCGGGTCAGGAACTTCTTGCCGGTGTTCGCGTCCTCGAACACGACCGGGTGGTAGTCGGGGTGGATGCCCGCTTTCATGCCGTTTCTCCTCTCGGGTTGGTGCGTTCGCTCGCCGTGGCCGGAGCCTCGGCGGGGTCGGCGCACGGGTCTTCGTGCCATTCGCCGAAGGGGTCCTCCCACAACGCGACCCGCTCGGGGGCGCGATCGACGAGCAGCAGTTCGTCGTCCTCCACCAGCGCCCAGTGCAGGGCGTGCCGGATCTCGGTGGGGTCGGCGTCGTGGGCCAGGATCACCAGCGACACATCGCGGTCGCCGAACCGGTCGTCCCAGCCGAGTGCCGCCATCGCGCGCCGCGCCGGATCGACCTCGGCCTGCTCCTCGGGCGTCATCGCGGCCAGCCACTTGCCCGCCCCGCCGACGCGCAGCCCACCGCCTGCCGATTCGAGCCACACCACCTGGTCGGGCTGGGTGGCCAGCCAGATCCGGCCGCGCGCGTTGACCACACCGTCGAACAGCACGTCGAGGGCGTCGTGCAGCCGGGCCGGATGGAACGGCCTGCGGGCGGCGAACTCGACGATCGACACACCGCAGTCGGTGCTCAGCGGCGGCTGACCGCGCAGCAGCGGCGCGTGCGCATCGAAGATGTGACCGCGCCGGGCATCGTCGGGCACGCGGGTGAGCAGCGCGCCCACCTCCACGGCGTCGAAGCCGGACAGGTCGCCGAGCCAGGCGGTCGGTGCGCCGGGCGCCAGCCGGGTGAGCACCGCGTCGAGGCGTTCGCGGTCGAGCGGCTCCACACCGTCGGCGAGCACCACGAGCGCGTCGGCGAAGTCGACCTGACCGACGGCCACCTGGGCGACGGTTCGTTCGTCGTCGGCCGAGGCGAGACCACGGTCGGCCAGTGCCTCGTCACCCGTGGCGTCGGCGAGCCACTGGTTGCCGTCGACGCAGGTCAGCACGGCCTCGATGCGCACGTTCCGGCCCGCGGGGCCGTCGACCCGGTCGGCGACACCGGTCACCTCGACGGTCTCGATCGCGTGGCACAGCGCCTCGGCCTCGATGGCCGGGTCGAGGGCAAGCACGATGCGCCGCACCGGCTCGCGGGCGGCGAGTGTGCACAGCATCGGCAGCAGATCGGCGCGCAGCGTGCACGACACACAGCCGTGCGCCAGTTCGAGCACCGTCGTTGTCACGTTGCCCGCGGTGCGCACCGTGCGCCGGACCACGCCCTCGCGCAGTTCGGCGAGGTCGTGGTGCACGACGACCGTGCCCGCATCCTCGCTCAGCACCGCCGCGATGTGCTCGACGCCGGTCATGGCGGGTCCGGCGAAACCGGCCAGCAGCACCACGGGTGTTCTCCGGTCGGACTGGTCAAGCACCCGGTACCCCTTTCGATAACGATTTTCATTTACTTCAAGGGCAACGGTACAGTGCGGAATAAGCATTGTCGAAAATGGTTGTCATAACCGTGGAGGGAGGTCGCATGTCGGCCCACTGCCAGGTCACCGGACGCAAGCCCGGCTTCGGAAAAGCCGTCTCGCATTCGCACCGGCGCACGAACCGCCGCTGGAACCCCAACATCCAGCGCAAGACCTACTACCTGCCCAGTGAGGGCCGCCGCGTCACGCTGACGGTCTCCGCCAAGGGCATCAAGACCATCGACCGCGACGGGATCGAGGCCGTGGTGGCCCGCATCCGCGCTCGCGGCGACAAGATCTAGGAGCACCCATGGCCTCGAAATCGACCGAACTGCGGCCGATCGTCAAACTCAAGTCCACCGCGGGCACCGGCTACACCTACGTCACCCGCAAGAACCGCCGCAACGACCCCGACCGGATGGTCCTGCGCAAATACGACCCCGTCGTGCGCAAGCACGTCGACTTCCGCGAGGAGCGCTGATGGCGAAGAAGTCGAAGATCGCCCGCAACGAGCAGCGGCGCGTGATCGTCGAGCGCTACGCCGCGCGCCGTGCCGAGCTCAAGGAGATCATCCGCAAGCCGAGCACCGGCGACGACGAGCGCGCCGCGGCCCAGGCCGAACTGCGCGCCCAGCCCCGCGATGCCAGTCCGGTACGATTGCGCAATCGGGATGCAGCCGATGGCCGGCCACGCGGTCATCTCCGCAAGTTCGGGCTCTCCCGTATACGTGTGCGCGAGATGGCCCACCGGGGCGAGCTCCCTGGGGTCCACAAATCGAGCTGGTAGACACCCACTGATCTCGTGAGAAGGAAAATCCCATGGCAGTGAAGCGAGCACCGTCCAAGAAGGCACGCGCCGAGCAGGGCCGCAAGCCGAAGAAGAACCCGCTGATCGCCGCGGGCATCGAGTACGTCGACTACAAAGACGTCAACCTGCTGCGCACCTTCATCTCCGATCGCGGCAAGATCCGTAGCCGCCGCGTCACCGGGCTGACCCCGCGGCAGCAGCGTCAGGTCGCCGTCGCGGTGAAGAACGCGCGCGAGATGGCGTTGCTGCCGTTCACGACCACCAAGTGAGCTCGTGACAGACGGCCCCGGAGCTGGTGCTCCGGGGCCGTTTTCGTGCCGTGGCTAGGGTGGACGCCATGAGATCGCTGTCGCGCCGCTTCGC
This sequence comes from Nocardia rosealba, assembly GCF_020216065.1. Classification (GTDB taxonomy): domain Bacteria; phylum Actinomycetota; class Actinomycetes; order Mycobacteriales; family Mycobacteriaceae; genus Nocardia; species Nocardia rosealba. The sequence goes on along the minus strand of NZ_JAIWNA010000001.1, from coordinate 561,622 downwards.
CCTCGTCGCGAGCCTGGCCGTGCTGTTCGCACCGGCCTGCGCGAGTTCCGGGGACACCACACCCACCTCGGCACCGACGAACACCCGCCCGGAAAGCACCGGGCCCGACATCGGTCGGCCGTTCACCGCCGACCCGAACCTGGTCGACCCACGCCCACTGCCGTTCACCGCGTGGCGCCGGGTGGGCGAGACCACCATCGCGGTCGACTTCCAGACCGGCAATCCCCAGTGCAACGGCGTCGACGCCACCGTCACCGAAACGGCCGACACGGTCACCGTCGCACTGCGTGCCGGTACCCCCGCCGACGCCGTCGGGCGGATGTGCACGATGGAGGCCGTCCTCGGCACGCTGGAGATCACCCTCGACGCGCCGCTCGGCTCCCGGCAGATCGTCGACGCGGCCTGAAACGGCAACGGGTGCCGCACCGTGACGGCGCGGCACCCGTTGCGGGGCAAGCGAATCAGTGCGCGAAGTGGCGCGCCCCGGTGAGGTACAGCGTGACGCCCGCTTCCTTGCACAGCTCCACGGTGTCCTTGTCGCGGATCGAACCACCCGGGTGGACGATGGCGCGCACGCCCGCGGCGACCAGGATCTGCGGGCCGTCGGAGAACGGGAAGAAGGCATCCGAGGCGGCGACCGAGCCCTTGGCCCGCTCCCCCGCACGTTCCACGGCGAGCTTGCAGGAGTCGACCCGGTTCACCTGGCCCATGCCGACGCCGACAGCGGCGCCGTCGTCGGCCAGCAGGATCGCGTTCGACTTCACCGCACGGCAAGCGCGCCAAGCGAATTCGAGGTCGGCCAGCGTGGTGGCGTCGGCGGGATCACCGGCGGCGAGAGTCCAGTTGGCCGGGTCGTCGCCCGCGGCGTCGAGCACGTCGCGGTCCTGCAGCAGCGCACCGCCGCTGATCGGACGCAGTTCCACACCCTTGCGGCGCGGCGGCTCGGCGACCAGCACGCGCACGTTCTTCTTGCGCTGCAGCACCTCGACGGCACCCGGCGCGTAACCGGGAGCGACGATCACCTCGGTGAAGATCTCGGCGACCTGCTCGGCCATCTCGACGCTCACCTCACGGTTGGCGGCGATCACGCCACCGTAGGCGCTCACCGGATCGGTGGCATGTGCCTTGCGGTGGGCCTCGGCGATATCGGCGCCGACGGCGATGCCACACGGGTTGGCGTGCTTGATGACCGCCACGGCGGGCTCGTCGAAGTCGAACGCGGCGCGCCAGGCGGCGTCACCGTCGGTGTAGTTGTTGTACGACATCTCCTTGCCGTGCAACTGCTGCGCCTGCGCGATGCCGACGGTGCCGTCGTTGCTGGTGTACAGCGCGGCGGCCTGGTGCGGGTTCTCGCCGTAGCGCAGCACCGCGGCCCGCTCCCACGAACCGGCGACCCAGCTCGGGAACTGCTCGGTCTCGGGCTGCACGGCGGGCACGGCGACCGAGCCCATCCAGCTCGCCACGGCCACGTCGTAGTTCGCGGTGTGCTGGAAAGCCTTGGCGGCCAACGCGGTCCGCTCGGCGAGGGTGAAGCCGCCCGACTTCACGGCCGCGAGCACGTCGTCGTAGTCGGTGACGTCGACGACCACACCCACCGAGGGGTGGTTCTTGGCGGCGGCACGCACCATCGACGGACCGCCGATGTCGATCTGCTCCACGCACTCGTCCACACCGGCGCCGCTGGCCACGGTCTGGGTGAACGGGTAGAGGTTGACCACCACCAGCTCGAACGCCTCGACACCGAGCTCGACGAGCTGGTCGAGGTGCTCGGCGCGGCGGGTGTCGGCCAGGATGCCGGCGTGCACGCGCGGGTGCAGCGTCTTCACGCGGCCGTCGAGGGTCTCCGGGAAACCGGTCAGGTCCTCGACCCGGGTGACCGGAATGCCCGCCTCGGCGATCTTGCCCGCGGTCGAACCGGTCGACACCAGCTCCACGCCCGCGGCGTGCAGTCCGGTGGCCAGCTCGACGAGCCCGGTCTTGTCGTAGACGCTCACCAGCGCCCTGCGGATCGCCTTACGTTCACTCACCGGTGTGCTCGCTCATCTGGTATCTCTGCCTTTCGTCCGTCGGAGACAATGCCTCGCGTCGCGACGGCGGCGATGACCTGCGCCAGCAACCGTCGCTCGACAACCTTGATGCGCTCGTGCAGCGCGGCCTCGTCGTCGCCGGGCAGCACGTCGACCGCCTCCTGCGCGAGGATCGGGCCCGTGTCGACCCCGCCGTCGACCAGGTGCACCGTGCAGCCGGTGACCTTGGCGCCGTAAGCCAGCGCGTCACGCACACCGTGCGCGCCGGGGAACGACGGCAGCAGCGCGGGATGGGTATTGATGAATCGGCCACCGAAGCGTTCCAGGAACGCGGGGCCGACGATCTTCATGAAGCCGGCCGAGACGACCAGGTCGGGTTCGTAGGCCGCGACCGCGTCGGCGAGCGCGCGGTCCCAGGCGGCCCGGTCGCCGAAATCCTTGACCGCGACCCGGAAGTGGTCGACGCCCGCGGCCTCGGCGTGTTCGGTGGCCTGGCACACCCGGTCGACACCGACGGCGACGATCTTCGCCGGGTAACCGGGTTCGCGGGCGGCGGCCAGCAGTGCGTTGAGCAGCGAGCCGGTGCCCGAGGCGAGGACGACGACGGTGGCCGGGGTCCGGGCGGGCTTCCACTGGGCAAACGAGGACGTCAGCGCTCTACTCCTGCGTGTGGTCGGGTGGCGGCGATCGACAATGCGCCGGGTCGAGCTTAACGACCGGTGTCCCCGTCACCCTCCGGCAGGTCCGGCTCCACCACCTCGGCGTCGACGATGTCGTCGGTCGGTGGGGTCGTCGAGCCGGGGGCGGCGATGCTCACCTCGGGTTCGTCGTCGATGTCCTCGACGAGTTCGGCGTCGACTTCCACGGCCGGGTCGGCGGGGTATTCGTGGTCGTCGTCGGCGTAGTCGTGATCGTCGGCGTAGTCGTCGCCTTCGTCGTGCTCGCCTTCGTCGTCCTCGTAGTAGTAGTCGTCCTCGTCGTAGGAGTAGTCGTCGTATTCGACGGCCGGTGCGAGGAAGCGGCGGGCGAAGACCATGCCGACGAAGCCGCCGAAACCGAACCAGGTGACCATCAGCACGACCAGCATCAACAGATCGGGCCCCACCCAACCGACGGCCCCGAGCTGACCGCTGCTCAGGATCGACAGGATCAGGAAGGTGAGGGTCGACAGGCCGGCACAGGTGAGCGTCGCCCACGGCGCACCGGGGCGATCATCGCTCGTACGGCCGAGTTCCACACCGCCGAGCACGCCGACGGCCAGCGGCACGAGCAGCAGCACCGGCCACCACGCGGCGGCGGGACCGGTGGGCAGCGGGATCAACGCGGGCACCGGCGGCACCTGCCCGGCGCTCACACCGAACAACCCCACCGACCCGACCCCGAACTGCACCGCGGCGCCGCTGAGCATCCCGGCGGCGCCGACGATCACGTTCGGCAGGTAGAGCAGCGAGAGCAGGGTCATGCCGAGCACATCGGTCACATCGTGTGCCTGCTGATACGTCTCGCCGACGCGGGACAGGTGCGTGCAGAACGAGATCACGGTCGCCAGCGCCGCGCAGCCGAGCATGCGCAGCACGGTGCGGCGGGCGGCGCGCGCACCGAGTACCGCCCACTCCGGGATATCAACGGGGAGGAGCGCACACAGCGAATCCCACGCGCGGGCGCAGATCCCGGCGGCAGCCGCGACCAGGTACAGCACCAGCACCCAGCCGAAAGCGGTGACGACACCGGGCGGTTCGAGTGGCGTGACGCCCGCAGCATCGCCGACAACGGCCAGGCACACCGAAGTCATGACGAGCGGCCCGGCGAGTACGGCGGCGGTGAGCCAGCCCAGGTCGACCGGCGTCGGCCGGTCCGGCACGGCCCGTGCGCATTCGCGGGCGGACAGCCACACCAGCACGACGGTCGGCACCAGCGGCAGCAGACCGAGGGAGGTCCGGCCGACGGTGAGCGGAATCTGATGGGCCGCAAGCCAAGTCGCCGCGACCGCGCCCGGCGCACTGGTGAGCTCGGTGCCCGAAGTGAGCATCACCAGCAGCACCACGACGATCATGGCCGTCAGCGCGCAGATCGTCGGCCGGGCGGCGACGAGCAGCAGGGTCCGCGCCCGGTCCGGTGGCAGCGACCACCAGGCGTGTTCCGGGCCGGAGGGTGCGGCGGTAGTCTCCCCGCCGCGTGACCCGGAGGTCCGGCGCACGAGGGCGTTACGGGAGCTCATGACAATTCAGCGTGGCAGCTTCCCCGGCGAGCGCGGGTCAGGCGCGCCGCGAGCCCACAGGCACACCTGTGGGCTCGCGATCGAAACCTGGGGCCACAACCAGCCGTCGGTTTTCCTACTTCTGGTCGTCGCTGGGACGGAACGCGGTGGTCGCGTCGGCCGCCGGGTCGGCGTTCTGCTCGCCACCGAACGGCTGACTCTGCCCGGGCTGCGGGGCCGAACCCTGCTGCGCACCACCGTAATTGGGCGCACCGAACGGCTGACCACCCGGCTGACCGGTCGGCTGGCCGCCGAAGGTCTGGGTGGCGCTCTCATCGGGACGCGGCTGCGCCTGCGGGGCCCCACCGTAAGGCTGCTGCTGCGGCGCGGCGCCGTACTGCTGGCCGTACGGCGACTGCTGCTGCGGCTGACCGTAACCCTGCTGCTGACCCTGCTGACCGTAGGACGGCTGCTGTGCCTGCGGCATCGACGGCGAACTCTGCTGGCCGTAGGGCGACTGCGTGGGGTACTGCCCACCGGTCGAGGCCTGGCCGTAGCCACCCTGACCGAAGGACTGCTGCTGACCCGGCTGGCCGTATCCCTGCTGCCCGTAACCCTGCTGGCCGTACTGGCCGTACTGGCCCGGCTGCTGCGGCTGTGCGGGCTTGGGCGCCGGCGGCTTGATGATGCCCAGCTGGAACAGCAGCGCGACCACGAGCAGAACGGTCACGATGAAGGCGAAGACCGAGACGACGAAGGCGCCCCACTGCAGTTCCGCGCTCTCGATGCTGATGAGCGCCACCACGACGCCCACGAATCCGGCCGCGGCGAGAGCGACGGCCACGGGGAGGTTGTTCAGCTTGGGCAGAAGCGACAGACCGGCCACGATCGCGGCGGCCAGGATCAGCGCCGCGTAACCGCCCGCACTGGAATCGAACATACTGCTGGTCTCGGTTTTCGCCCCGAGGGAGAAACCGATGAACGGCGCGAAGCCGAGCAGGAAGGTGACAACACCGAGTCCGGCGCCCGCGGCGGTGAGAATGAAGGGCAGCCCCTTGGCGCCACCGTCGTCCACGGACGCAGCCGCGGCGGCTCCGGTGCTCGGGCCCTGTGTGGGCGCGGCGGGTGTCGCGGGTGCGTTGTACCCGGAGCCCCCTGTCGGGTAGGACATGTCGTCGTCTCCTTGTCGAGTCGTGCGCATCGGTCGCGTCGAACTGACTGGTGCCTGATCCGATACCTGACGCTACTGCACGCCACGCCCGCGGTCATCACCTACCGATGCAGGCTGTGGATAAACCACCGCCTGTGGATGAATCGACGAAGGCCGCCCAGGCTAAACCTGAAAGCGGCCTTCGACAGTGTGATTTGGAATTACGCAGAGGCGATGGACGCCTTCTCCAGGATCTCGCGAGCGAGCGCGGCGGTGGCGGACGGCGTCTTGCCGACCTTCACACCCGCTGCCTCGAGCGCTTCCTGCTTGGCCTGCGCGGTGCCACCACCACTGGACACGATCGCGCCCGCGTGGCCCATGGTCTTGCCCTCGGGGGCGGTGAAGCCCGCGACGTAGCCGACGACCGGCTTGGTCACGTTGGCCTTGATGTAGGCCGCGGCACGCTCTTCGGCGTCGCCACCGATCTCGCCGATCATCACGATGATCTTGGTCTCGGGGTCCTTCTCGAACGCCTCGATGGCGTCGATGTGGGTGGTGCCGATGACCGGGTCGCCGCCGATGCCGATCGCGGTGGAGAAACCGAAATCGCGCAGCTCGTACATCATCTGGTAGGTCAGCGTGCCCGACTTCGACACCAGGCCGATCGGGCCCTTGCCGGTGATGTTGTTCGGGGTGATGCCGACCAGCGCCTCACCGGGGGTGATGATGCCGGGGCAGTTCGGGCCGATGATGCGGGTCTTCTCGCCCTTTTCGACGTTGTAGGCCCACGCGTAGGCGGAGTCCTGCACCGGGATGCCCTCGGTGATGACCACGAGCAGCGGGATCTCCGCGTCGATGGCCTCGATGATGGCGTCCTTCGAGAAGGCCGGGGGCACGAACGCGATGGAGGTGTCGGCGCCGGTCTTCTCCATGGCCTCGGCCACCGAAGCGAACACGGGCAGCTCGATCTCGTTGCCGTCTTTGTCGGTGTGCTTGACCGTGGTACCGGCCTTGCGGGCGTTGACGCCACCGACGACGTTGGTGCCCGCCTTCAGCATCAGCGCGGTGTGCTTGGTGCCCTCGCCGCCGGTGATGCCCTGGACGATGACCTTGTTGTCCTTGTTCAGGAAGATGGACATGTTCGCTGTTCCTTACTTCGCTGCGGCGAGTTCGGCAGCCTTGTCGGCGCCCTCGTCCATGGTCTGGGCCAGCGTCACCAGCGGGTGGTTGGCCTCGGCGAGGATGCGACGACCCTCTTCGACGTTGTTGCCGTCCAGGCGAACGACCAGCGGCTTGGTGGCCGCGTCACCGAGCACCTCCAGCGCGCCGACGATGCCGTTGGCCACGGCGTCGCACGCGGTGATGCCACCGAAGACGTTGACGAACACGCTCTTGACCTGCGCGTCACCGAGGATCACGTCAAGACCCGCGGCCATCACGGAAGCCGAAGCGCCGCCGCCGATGTCGAGGAAGTTGGCCGGCTTCACGCCGCCGTGGTTCTCGCCCGCGTAGGCGACGACGTCCAGTGTCGACATGACGAGACCGGCGCCGTTGCCGATGATGCCGACCTCACCGTCGAGCTTGACGTAGTTGAGGTCGTTCTCCTTGGCCTTGAGCTCGAGCGGGTCGGTCGCGTCGACGTCGGCGAACTCGAGGTGGCCGGGCTGACGGAACTCGGCGTTCTCGTCCAGGGTGACCTTGCCGTCGAGGGCGAGGATCTCGTCGTTCGGGGTGCGCACCAGCGGGTTGACCTCGACCAGGGTGGTGTCTTCCTTGGTGAAGACCTCCCACAGCTTCTGGATGGTCACGGCCGCGGCGTCGAGCACCTCGGCGGGCAGGTGGCCCTTCTCCGCGATCTCGCGGGCGAAGGTCAGGTCGACACCCTTCACGGCGTCGACGGGGATCTTGGCCAGACGCTCGGGGGTCTTCTCCGCGACCTCTTCGATCTCCATGCCGCCCTCGACCGAACACATGGCCAGGTAGGTGCGGTTGGAGCGGTCGAGCAGGAAGGAGATGTAGTACTCCTCCGCGATGTCCTTGGCCTCGGCGACCAGGAGCTTCTTGACGATGTGGCCCTTGATGTCGAGGCCGAGGATGTTCTGCGCGTGGGTGAACGCGTCTTCCGGGGTGGCGGCGTACTTCACGCCACCCGCCTTGCCGCGACCGCCTACCTTGACCTGCGCCTTGACCATGACCGGCTTGCCGATTTCCTCGGCAATGGCGCGTGCTTCTTCGGCCGTGTCGCAAACACGACCCTCGGACGAAGGCACTCCGTGCTTAACGAAGAGCTCCTTCGCCTGATATTCGAAGAGATCCATGTACTCACCGTCTCGTCTGCGTTGCTATGACAACGTCTTTGTTGGCGGCCCGACTTGCCGTAGCGACTGGTTGCAGGTCGCTCGAGGGGTCAGCTAGCGGGTCGGTCGGACTCTAACTAGTCACGGGGAGGGCTAAACGACCACATTCATCCTAAGTGGCGCAGGTCACGACGGGTGCGGGGAGGTCACCAAAACCGCTGGCCAAGGCTACTGGTGAGTAGTTTTTCGGTGCCGTGGCAGGTCGGAACACCTAAAGGGGGAACACCCCGCCATCTACTACGTTATGTCGTCGATCGACCTCACCCGAAGTGTCGCGAATCGGTGAGTTATTCTGCAGCAATACGGTGACGAATCTCACAGACAAGTGTAGGTTCTCGACCAGCGCTTGCCACTCTGCAATCGCTTCGTTACCGTCAATGCGGTCGATGTCACAACCAGGTCACGACAACCAGGTCACGACTGGCAGGTCAGGACTGAGGAGGACGACAAGCTTGAGGAACGTCAGGCGTAGCCGATGAACCACCGCTCCACCTTCCCAGTTGAAGATCGCAACAGCTCAGGCCGCCGTTACCGGTACGCCGACGAGTTCACCTCGCACCCGCGCAGCCCCCGCGCCGCCGCGCCACAGCCGCAGCAGCCCGCCTGGCCGAGCACCGATTCCTGGCACACCGAGAACTCCTGGTCCGGGAACGACGCCTGGTCCGACAACGCCGCGTGGACGCCCGCCGAGGACGAATGGACCGCCGACGAGTCGGGCTCCTACGACTCCGGCACCTACGAAACAGACTGGGCGCCCGCCGAACCCGAGACCCCGGCACCCGAACCGCGTCGCGCCGAGCGGCGTGGCGGTGCCCACCGCGTGCCCGCACCGCCCACCGCGCTGAAGGGCCGCGCCGCCGTCATCGCCGTCGCCGCGGGCGCGGTCGTCGCGGCCGGCCAGGCCGCCATGGCCTCCCCGCAGCAGGCCGACTCCGGTGTCGACTACGAAGCCGCGGGTCAGATCCACGAGATCGCCGCCCAATCGATGAGCACCACCGAGGTCGCCGACCACGTCACCGGCTCGTCGCCGCAGGTACTCGACGCCACCGCCGTGGCCGACATGAGCCACTTCGACGACATCCTCGCCAAGGGCCAGAAGTTCGCCGAAGACCTGGCCGCCCAGGAGTCCGCCAAGCTGCGGCCCCTGTTCGCCAAATTCACCACCGGTAACTACACCTCCGGGTTCGGCGCCCGCTGGGGCGTGCAGCACCTCGGCATCGACGTGGCGGGTCCGATCGGCACCCCGATCTACGCGGTCGCCGACGGCACCGTCATCGAAGCGGGCCCCGCCTCCGGTTTCGGCATGTGGGTGCGCATCCTGCACGACGACGGCACCGTCACCATCTACGGTCACATCGACACCGCGACGGTCTCGCAGGGCGAACGGGTGATGGCGGGCGACCAGATCGCCACCATGGGCAACCGCGGCTTCTCCACCGGCCCGCACGTGCACTTCGAGGTGTGGCAGAACGGCACCGACAAGATCGACCCCATCCCGTGGCTCGCCACCCGTGGTATCAGCCTGGGCGCCCAGCGCGACTGAGGACGGGTGACCAGCAGCACGGTTCCGCTTTCCCGTTAGCGGGGTAGCGTTTTCGTATGGCTGGTACGACGAAGTACACGCAGTTCATTGCCCTGCCACCGGAATCGGTGTGGGCGGTGCTGGGGGATCTCACGCAGTGGCCGGAATGGAATCCGGGCGTGCGTGCGGTGCGGATGCACGGGCCTGTCGCCGTCGGTGCGACCGGTGACTATGTGCCCAACGGGAAACTGTCCGCGCGCGTGCACGAGCGGTTCGGCGCCCCCTTCACCGTGACAACTCTTGTGCCCGAACGTGAGCTGACCATCGAGCAGCCCGAGCCCGCCGGAAGCATGGTGCTCACCTGGCGGCTCGAACCGCGCGCGGGTGGAACCGAGGTCACTCAGGAACTGCGCTTCAGCGGTGTGTCCGCAGCGGCGATGCGGGCGGCGGCCGGACCGTTCATCGAAACCGGAGCCCGCGTGAACTTCTCGCGCCTGGCCCGGCTCGCCGGCCTCGTCCCGGCCGACGACGCCCTGAACGTGGTGATCGCCGGTGGCACCGGAGCGCTCGGCGTGCAGATCGCCGCCGACCTCACCTGCCGTGGTCAGCGCGTCACCCTGCTCACCCGGCGCCGCAACCCCGGAATACCGTTCCGGCAGACCGAATGGGACGGCCGCTCGGTCGGTGCCTGGGCCGCCGAACTCCGCGAACCCGGCCGGGTCGCGGTCGTCAACCTGGCGGGCAAACTCGTCGACTGCAGGCCGACCGAACGCAATATCGCCGAACTGCGCAGCAGCCGCGTCGATTCCACCACGGCACTGGTCGCCTCCGCCCGCACCCGTGACACCCCGGTCGACTACTGGGTGCAGGCCAGCACCACCGCCATCTGGTCGGACGCTGGCGAAACGCGCTGCACGGAAACAACACCCGTGCCCGAAGGGCTGCCACAGATGACCGGCGTCGCCGAGCCGTGGGAGCAGGCATTCGACCCGGCCCAGGCCGCGCACTGGACCATCCTGCGCACATCCATCGTGCTCGACCCGGACGCCCCGGCGCTCAAACGCCTGAGCCAGCTCACCAAGGCCGGGCTCGGCGGACGGGTCGGCCCCGGCGACCAATGGTTCAGCTGGATCCACATCGAGGACTGGCTGCGCATCGTGCGGGCCTGCCTCGGACTGGATCCCGAGGTGAGCATCCCCGACGGCATCCTGGTCGCCGCCACCGAGAACCCGGTCCGCAATGCCGAACTCATGGCGACGTTGCGCCGAATCCTGCATCGCCCGGCGGCCCCGCCGACACCGAAAGCGATCCTGTCGGTGGGCGCCGTGGTGCTGCGTTCGGATCCGGCACTCGGTCTCACCGGCCGCCACGCCACTTCGGAGGTGCTGCCGAAGACCGGCTTCACCTTCCAGTACCCCACCCTCGACGAGGCCCTCACCGACCTACTGCCCCGCACCCCCGCGAATTGAGCGTGCCGTCGGGGAGCTCGACTGCTGGCAGTCGGGCTCATGTCGGACCGTGAGGGCCGGGAGGTGGTTCAGTGGGTTGGCCACCAATTCACAACTTGACGATGGTTCGGCTGAATTGGGGGATCAAGCGGATCTTTCCGGCAGTGCCGAAGTCGATGGTGACCGTCGCCAGTGGGCCGACGCCGTCGGCGGCGACCACCCGGCCCAGGCCGTACTTGTCGTCGGTGACCCGATCACCCACGGCGAGAACGAGATCGGTGTTGTTGCGCTTCACCGCACCGCCGGGGGCCGGCCTGCGGGTGCCGGTGCCGCCGCGCACGCCCGGCCGCTGATCCCAGCCGTCGCCGCGCGTCCAGTCCCGGTCGAACCCGCTGTCCTCGCCGCGCCTGCGGCCACGCTGCACCGGCGACACCACCGGTTCGAGCCTGCGCCAATCCAGCAGATGCTGCGGAATCTCCTGCAGGAACCGCGATTCCGGGTTCGACACCGGCTGCCCCCAGCCCGACCGAACCACGGCTCGTGACAGGTACAGCCGCTGACGGGCGCGGGTGATGCCCACGTACGCGAGCCTGCGTTCCTCGGCCAGCTCGTTCGGATCGCCGAGCGCCCGCATGTGCGGGAACTGGCCGTCCTCCCAGCCGGTGACGAAAACGACCGGGAATTCCAGGCCCTTGGCTGTATGCAGGGTCATCATGGTGACCACCCCGGAGCCCTCGTCCGGGATCTGATCGGTATCGGCGACCAGCGACACCCGTTCGAGGAACGCCGCGAGCGAACCGGGTTCAGGTTCACCGTCGCCCACCTCGGGCAGCAGGCCCTCCTCGCGCGCGGCCTCGGCGTTGTTGAACGCCTCGGAACTGAATTCGCGGGCGACGCTGACCAATTCGTTGAGGTTGTCCAGCCGCGCGCCGTCCTGCGGGTCGTCGGAGGCCTCGAGTTCGGCGCGGTAGCCGGTGCGGTCGAGCACCGCGTCGACCACATTGCCCACATCGGGGTACTCGCTGTCGGCGCGCTGTCCGGCCGCCCGGATCTCGTCGAGCAGGTCGAGGAAACCGGCGATGGCCCGCTGCGCACGGGTATTGAGCAGCGCCACCTTGCCGTCGGCCGCGTCGCGCAGGGCCGCCGCGAAACCGATGTCGCGCTGCTCTGCGTGCACCGCGACACAGGCTTCGGCACGGTCGCCGATGCCACGGCGCGGGGTGTTGAGGATGCGGCGCAGGCTCACGGCGTCGTCGGGGTTCTCCAGCACGCGCAGGTAGGCCACCACATCGCGCACTTCCTTGCGCTCGTAGAAGCGGACCCCGCCGACCACCTTGTACGGCAGCCCCATGCGGATGAAGATCTCTTCCAGCGCACGCGAATTGTTGTTGGTGCGGTAGAACACCGCCACATCACCGTAGGTGGCCTCGCCCGCGTCGACCAACCGGTCGATTTCCTTCGCGACGAACGAGGCCTCGTCGTGTTCGTTGTCGGCGACGTAGCCCGTGATGAGCTCGCCCTCACCGGAATCGGTCCACAGCTTCTTCTCACGCCTGCCCTCGTTGCGGGCGATCACGGCGTTGGCCGCCGACAGGATGTGCTGGGTGGAGCGGTAGTTCTGCTCCAGCAGAATGGTTTCGGCGTCGGGGAAATCGCGTTCGAATTCCTCGATATTGCGGATGGTCGCACCGCGGAAGGCGTAGATGGACTGGTCGGCGTCGCCGACGACGCACAGCTCGCCGGGCGGCACCTGCTCGTCGCCGGAATCGCCGTGGTGGCCGACGAGTTCGCGCACCAGCACGTACTGGGCGTGGTTGGTGTCCTGGTACTCGTCGACGAGAACGTGCCGGAACCGGCGCCGGTAGTACTCGGCCACCTGCGGGTGGTTCTGCAGCAGCGCGACCGTCTCACCGATCAGATCGTCGAAATCGAGCGCATTGGCCGCACGCAGCCGCTTCTGGTATTCGCCGTACACGCGGGCGACCAGCGCGGGCAGTTCGGTGTCGTCGGCCTCGGCGTCGCGGGCGGCTTGTTCGGGCCCGATCAATTCGTTCTTCAAATTGGAGATGGCCGTCGACAGCAGCCGCGCCGAATATTTTTTGGTGTCGATGTCGAAATCGCGGCTGATCATCGTGAGCAATCGGCGCGAATCGTCGGCATCGTAGATGGAGAAATTCGAATTCAGACCCGGCAGCAAAGCCGCCTGCATGCGAAGAATGCGCACACAGCTGGAATGGAAAGTCGATACCCACATGCTCGCGGCGCGCGGACCGACGAGCCCGGCCACCCGCTCCCGCATCTCGGCAGCAGCCTTGTTGGTGAACGTGATCGCCAGGATCTGCCCGGTCTGCACTCCGCGTGCGGCGAGCAGGTAGGCGATGCGGCGGGTGAGCACGGCCGTTTTGCCCGAGCCCGCTCCCGCCACGATCAGCAGCGGCGAACCGGCGTGCACCACGGCGGCACGCTGCTGTGGGTTGAGCCCGTCGAGCAGCCGCTCGGTTTCCTCGGCGCGACGCTGTTCGCGCTCCTTGCGGCGCTGTTCCTGCTCGGCGCTGTGCCGGGCCGCCGCCTCGGCCAGACCGCTGCGAGCCACACCACCGCCACCGCCGTCACCCTGCGGTGCGGCGGTGCTGTCTGGTGCCGCGACCGGGGTGTTCGGCGCGGTGGACGATGTTTCGTCTGCGGAGGGAGCGACCGTGATATCCATCGTCTGTCCACGCTACCGGCGGGCACCGACAAGCGGCCAACCGCCGTCGGCGCGGCCACCGGCCGGCAAACCGCGGGTGAACCGGATGACGACCGGTGTCGTACCCACCCGTGTGAATGTTCTCAGCGGATTCACAAACACAACTGTTTTGCATACCTACCGACCCGTGGCAGACTGGGCCGCGTGGTCAGCGCCGCTTCGCCTGTCCGGATCGGCAATCGATCCGATATCGTGGCGGCAGGCGCCCAGCCGGAAAGTTTTTCAGGGTGAAGGAACAGATCGGTAACACGACGTCCGTATCGACCGATCCCAGTTCTGACACGAGGAGATGAATGATGAGCACCCCTGCTACAACCGCCGGGTCAGAGGCGGCACTGCCGCAATCGGAGGCGGAGATCGAGAAGCTTCGCCTCGAAATCGACGAACTCGACGCCACCATCCTCGCCGCGATCAAACGCCGGAGCGAAATTTCGCGGATCATCGGGCGCACCCGGATGGCCTCTGGGGGGCCCCGGCTGGTGCACAGCCGTGAGATGAAAGTGCTCGAACGCTTCAGTGAGCTCGGCCAGGAGGGTCACACCCTCGCCATGCTCCTGCTCCGCCTCGGTCGCGGACGTCTCGGCCGCTAGGCCGAACTCGAACCACGCGGCGGTCGTCCAGATCGCCGCTCACGAAAAGCCGCCCCGGGTGCGACAACATCCCCGGGGCGGTTATTTTTTTTCGCTCAGGTGAGGGCGATGTACTTCGTGTCCAGGTATTCCTCGATGCCCTCGGTCCCACCCTCGCGGCCGAAGCCCGACTCCTTGACGCCGCCGAAGGGCGCGGCCGGGTCGGAGATGACACCCCGGTTCACGCCGACCATGCCGGTCTCCATAGCCTCCGACACCCGAAGCGCACGATCCAGGTCGCGGGTGTAGACGTAGCTGACCAGCCCGTATTGCGTGTCGTTGGCGGCGGCGACGCCCTCCTCCTCGGTGTCGAAGGCGACGATCGGCGCGACCGGACCGAACACCTCCTCGCGCAGGATGCGGGCGGCGGGCGGAACTTCGGCGAGCACGGTGGCCGGGTAAAACCAGCCCGGCCCAACCGGGGTCTCCCCGCCGAGCAGCAGCTTCGCGCCGGTTTTCACCGCGTCGTCGACGAGTTCGGCGACGGTCTCGCGCTGCTCGGCGCTCACCAGCGGGCCGAGCGTCGTCGACGCGTCCGTCCCCGGCCCGAGCACCACCGATTCGGTCATCGCCGCCACCAGCTTCTCGGTGAATTCCGCGACGACGCCGCGCTGCACGTGGAACCGGTTGGCGGCCGTGCACGCCTCCCCGCCGTTGCGCAGTTTCGCCTGCATGGCACCGGCCACCGCGCTGTCGATGTCGGCGTCGTCGAACACCACGAAGGGCGCGTTGCCGCCCAGTTCCATGGAGGTACGCAGCAGCCGGTTCGCCGACGACGAGACCAGCTTCTTACCCACCTCGGTCGACCCGGTGAAGGTGAGCTTGCGCAGGCGCGGATCGTCGATCAGCGGGCCCGTGACGGCACCGGAACGGCTGGTTGTGACGACCGACAGCACACCGTCGGGCAGCCCGGCCTCGCTGCACAGGCGGGCCAGCGCGAGCATGGTCAGCGGCGTCGCCGACGCGGGCTTGACGATCATCGTGCAGCCGGCCGCCAGCGCCGGACCGATCTTGCGGGTGCCCATGGCCAGCGGGAAATTCCACGGCGTGATCGCCAGGCACGGGCCCACCGGTTGTTTGGCGACCATGATCCGCCCCGTGCCCGACGGCGCGTGCAGATACCGCCCGTGCACCCGCACCGCTTCCTCGCTGAACCACCGGAAGAACTCGGCGCCGTAGCGCACCTCGTTGCGGCTCTCCCCGAGCGCCTTGCCCATCTCGAGCGTCATCAGCAACGCGAACTCCTCGGCCCGCGCCGTGAGCTCGGTGAACACCGCCCGCAGGATCTCGCCGCGTTCCCGCGACGGCGTCTGCGCCCACTCCCGCCCGGCCGCCACCGCCGCGTCGAGCGCCCGCATCGCGTCCTCGGGCGTCGCATCCGCCACCTCGGTGATCACCGACCCGTCGGCCGGATTGTGCACGGGAAATGTGGCCCCGCCCGTAGCCTCCACCGGCCCCGACCCGATCCACAAACCCTTTGGTACGAACTCGATCACATCCCGTTCAGAAACCATGCCCCCACCCTATGCCGACCCCCCGGCCGAGAAGCCGCCAAACGCCACACGAATAACCCGGAAGGACCACCCGAACCCACCCTCGGCCACCAACTCGAATGCCGCCATAACCGCATCCCCAGCCCCGTACATCCCGACCTCGAGGAGGGATCGCCGACGAAGTCGGCGGTTCGCGGCCGTCCCGACGATCAGGTGCCGTTGCGTACGCGACGAAGGAGCAAGCAACGGCGCCTGATCGTCGGGACCGGCGGGGCCGCGAACTCGAGCGCGCCAGCGCTCAGACAACACAGTACGCTCGGCGGGGTGAGCAGCGACATCACCGCGTCGGCGGCCTGGCAGGCACTGCAAACCAATCACCGCACTGTCGCACCTCTGCATCTGCGGCAGTTGTTCGCCGAGGATCCGGCGCGCGGCCGGGAGTTGACCGTGCAGGTCGCCGATCTACACATCGACTACAGCAAACATCGCGTGACCCGCGAAACCCTGCGTCTGCTGGTGGATCTCGCGCGGGCGGCCGGTGTACCGCAGCGACGCGACGAGATGTATTCCGGCAAGCACATCAACACCTCCGAGGACCGCGCGGTGGGGCACATCGCGTTGCGTCTGCCGGTGGGCGAGCAGCTCGACATCGACGGCACCGACGCCGATGCCGCCGTGCACGACGTGCTGCGCCGGATGGGTGAGTTCGCCGATTCGGTGCGCTCGGGTGCGTGGCGCGGGGCGACCGGTGAGCGCATCACCACGGTGGTCAATATCGGTATCGGTGGCTCGGATCTGGGGCCGGACATGGTGTATCGCGCGTTGCGGCACTATGCCGATCCGGAGATCGAGGCCCGGTTCGTGTCGAATGTCGACCCGGCCGATCTGGTGTCCAAGCTGGCGGGGCTCGATCCGGCGCGCACATTGTTCATCGTCGCGTCGAAGACGTTCTCCACCTTGGAGACTCTCACCAACGCGACGGCGGCGCGGCGCTGGCTGGTCGCGGCGCTCGGTGAGAACGCGGTGGCAAAGCATTTCGTCGCGGTGTCGACGAACGCGGAGCGGGTGGCGGCGTTCGGTATCGACACCGCGCACATGTTCGGTTTCTGGGATTGGGTCGGCGGCCGCTACTCGGTGGATTCGGCGATCGGTCTCTCGGTGATGGTGACCATCGGAAAGGAACGGTTCGGCGAGTTCCTCAGCGGAATGCACGCCGTCGACCGGCATTTCGCGTCGCAGCCGTTGGAGTCGAACGGTCCGGTGCTGTTGGCGATGCTCGGCGTCTGGTATTCGAACTTCTTCGGCGCGGAATCGCGTGTGGTGCTGCCGTATTCGAACGATATGGCGCGATTCCCCGCGTATCTACAGCAGCTGACGATGGAGTCCAACGGCAAATCGGTGCGTGCCGACGGCACTCCGGTCACGTCATCGACGGGTGAGATCTTCTGGGGTGAGCCGGGTACCAACGGCCAGCACGCCTTCTATCAGCTGCTGCATCAGGGCACCCGGTTGATTCCGGCCGATTTCGTCGGTTTCGCCCGGTCGACCGACGACCTGCCGACCCGCGACGGCACCGGCAGCATGCAGGACATCCTGATGAGCAACCTGTTGGCGCAGACCAAGGTGCTCGCGTTCGGCAAGACCGCCGAAGAGATCGCGGCCGAGGGCACCGATCCGAAGTTGGTGCCGCACAAGGTGATGCCCGGCAATCGGCCGAGCACCACGATCATGGCGCCGGAGCTTACGCCGTCGACGATGGGTCAGCTGATCGCGCTGTACGAGCACCAGGTGTTCGTCGAGGGAATCATCTGGGGCATCGACAGTTTCGATCAGTGGGGTGTGGAGCTCGGCAAGCAGCAGGCGCTGGCCCTGACGCCGTTGCTGAGCGGTCCGGAAGAGCCCGAGTCGGTGGGTGACTCGTCGACCGACGCGCTCATCGAGTGGTATCGCGCGCGGCGGCGCTGACCTCGCTCGCGGCGCGGATCCGGCTGGTCACGCTGGTGGTGACGATGGCGAGCAGCGTGCCGAGGACCACCAGGTCGAACACGATCTGCACCATAGTGACGATGCGTGCGCCTTGGCCGACGGCGTGGATGTCGCCGTAACCGACGGTCCCGAGGGTGACCAGCGTGTAATACAGTGCGTCGGTTCGCGTCTCGAGCCCGGCGAACTGGTTCGGATGTAGTTGCTCCATGCGGTAGTAGACGAGCGCGAACACCACGCACACGATGCACAGCACGAGCAGCACCCCATCGACCCGCTCGCCCAACGCGGTCGACTCCTCGAGGAGGCGCTCGATCCGCCGCCACACGAGCCAGCCGAGTCCGGCCACGCTCGCGACGAACACGACGACCCCTACGACCCGCCCCGGCCACGAGTCGAGTGCGAACACCCACCCCACCGGCACGCTGTAGTACAGCGCCAGAGCGCAGGCCGCTGCCGCGCCGTTGCGGACCGCGTGCACGGGAACTCGTCGCTTCATCAGTCCATGATTGCGCCGAGTCCGCCGCTTTCCGCGCGACACACGCTCGCCGCGCCGCCGCAACCGGGGGTGCCGCCCCGCGAACGGGGGGTACCGCCCCGCGAACGGGATACCGCCCCGCGAACGGGGTACCACGGCACGAACGGAGTGCCGCGCCGCAGAGGGGCACCTCGGCGCGGACGAGTGCAGCCGAGAGGGGTCGGCGGCGGTCAGTCCAGGGCGTAGCCACGGCCCGTCGCGATCAGGACCCGATCCGCGCGGCTTCGGGTGGCGGCGATGAGGTCAGCATTGCGCAGATCGCTGTCCATCACCTTCACCCGCGCCTCATCCTGGGTGCGCCCGCCTTCGACGTGCCGGTCGAGCAGGCGTTCGGTGAGCACCTGCCGTGGCGCGTCGAGATACCAGCATTCGTCGAGCAGTCCGCGTACCGGCGCCCAACCCGGTGCGTCGGTGAGCAGCAGGTAGTTCCCCTCGACGACGACCACGCGCTCGTCGTGCACCACCACACCGCCCTCGGTCGGTTCGTCGACGGCCCGGTCGAACAGCGGCCACGGCACCGGTTCGCCGATGAGTGTCTCCCGCAGCAGGCGAAGATCGGTGACGAACGCGGCCGCGTCGAACGTGTCGGGCTCGCCCTTGCGTGCCAGCGCACCCCTGGCTCTCAGCACGTCGTTGCGCAGGTGATAGCCGTCCATCGGCGCAACGACCGCAGGTCGCCCGAGACGATTCAGCTCGTGGCAAAGGCGCTGCGCGAGAGTCGATTTACCGGCTCCCGGCGGACCCGCGATACCGAGGAGAAACCGGTCCGCGCACGGCGGCACCAGCCCGGCGAGGTCGCCTGCCGTCAACACATCGTCCGCTCGAGCCACGCGGTCACGGTACCGCCAGCCCGGCCATGCGAAGGATCGGCCGGAGCCGGCTCAGTGCGTATCGACGAACCCCCGTTCGAGAATCGCACCGGTGTCGACACCGACCGGCAGGGTGCCGTAAGCGATCCCCCAGTCACCGCTCAGCCGGGTCGCGCAGAACGCATCGGCGACGGCCGGATGACCGTGGCGTACCAACTGCGCACCCTGCAGCACCAGCGCCATCAACTCGACCACCCGGCGCGCCCGGTACTCGATATCGGACAGGTCGGTGAGTTCCTTGCCGACCCGGTCGATGGCGTCGTCGAGACGCGGGTCCGCGCCACGAGCCAGACCGACCTCGGCGAAGTAGGCCTCGACGGTCTCCGGCTGACGCCCCATGGCGCGCAGGGCATCCAGCGCAGCCACATTGCCCGACCCCTCCCAGATCGACATGAGCGGCGCCTCCCGGTACAGGCGCGGCATCCCCGATTCCTCGGCATACCCGTTGCCACCGAGGCATTCCAGCGCTTCGGCGGCATGCGCGGGGGCCCGTTTGCACACCCAGTACTTGGTGATGGCCAGCGCGATCCGGCGCAGCGCCGCCTCGGCCGGGTCGCTGCCCGCGCGGTCGGTGGCCCCGGCCAGACGCATCATCACGGTGGTCGCCGCGTCGGATTCGACGATCAGGTCGGCCAGCACGTTGCGCATGGCGGGCTGGTCGATCAGCTTCGCGCCGAACGCTTCTCGATGCCTGGCGTGATGCACGGCGGTGACCGCACCGACCCGCATGCCGGTGGCCGAGCCGATCACGCAGTCGAGGCGGGTCATATTGACCATCTCGATGATCGTCTTCACCCCGGCACCCTCGGCGCCGACGAGCCACCCGGTGGCGTTCTCGTATTCGATCTCGGAGGAGGCGTTCGACTTGTTGCCGAGCTTGTCCTTGAGCCGCTGGATCCGGATCGGGTTGCGGGTGCCGTCGGGCAGCACGCGCGGCAGCAGGAAGCACGACAACCCGCCCGGCGCCTGCGCGAGGGTGAGGAACATGTCCGACATGGGCGCCGAGGTGAACCACTTGTGCCCGACGATGCGGTACGACCCGTCCGATTGCGGTGTGGCGGTGGTGGTGTTGGCGCGCACGTCCGAGCCGCCCTGCTTCTCGGTCATCGACATGCCCGCGATCAGCCCTGCCTTCGTGGAGGGCTCACGCAATCCGAAATCGTAGGTGCGCGAGCCGAGCAGCGGCTCGAAGCGGGCGGCGAGTTCGGGGTTGTGGCGCAGCGCGGGAACCACCGCGTAGGTCATCGAGATGGGACACATGTGCCCGGCGTCGGCCACACCCCAGGTGTAGAACTTGGCCGCGCGGGCGGTGTGCGCACCGGGGCGCTCGTCGAGCCACGGTGAGCCGTGCAGGCCGTGCGTCACCGCCACATTCATCAGGTCGTGCCAGTGCGGATGGAACTCGACCTCGTCGACACGGTGTCCCCACCGGTCGTGGGTGTGCAGCACCGGCGGGTACTCGTTGGCCAGCCTGCCCCACTCCTGTGCGGCGAAACCGCCTGCGAGAGCGCCGAGTTCACGTACCTCCGCCTCAGCCCAGCCCGCACCCTCCCGGTGCAGGCCCTCGATGAGCGCGTGATTACGCGAGGCGTCGAAGGGGACGAGCGGCGGTACCTGATTGAACACGTCATGGGTGATCACGGCGGAACTCCTTAGGGCTACAACGATTCCGGGCGCGCACCGAGCGCGCGAACGGCGAAAGCGACCAGTTCGGGAACGACGGACTCGGCGGGCGGGGCCGTGGCGAGGGGGCCGACGAGCACCTCCCCGATGGCGCCGACGAGCGCGGCCGCGGACAGGTGCGAATCCTGCGGCGGCAGCGCGCCTTCGGCGACGCCGTGGGTGATGGCCGCTTCGAACGAGGCGGTGAAGGCTCGGCGGAACTCCAGGCGTTGCACGTCGACGGCGGCGTCGACGGGCTCGGCCAGCAGCACGTAGGCGAGTTTCGGGTTCTTGAGCGCACGCCCGGCGAAGGTCTCCACGGCCGCGCTGACCCGCTGCACCACGTCGCCCTCGGCGACCGCCGCGCGCACCGCGGCGACCTCGCGGGCGACGACCTTCTCGAACACGGCCGACACCAGCGCGGCCTTGTTCTCGAACTGCTTGTACACCGTGCCGGTAGCGATACCCGCCTCCGCCGCTACCGCGGCCATCGACAAGCCGGCGAACCCGTCGCGCGAGAGCACGGCCGTCGCACCCTGCACGATCAGCGCTCGCTGCGCGTCGAGCCGGGCCTGCACGGCGGGCGTCCTCCGGTACACCATACGAAGAAGTGAACCACCGATTCACCTCTTCACACAAGGGTGGGTTTCGTCGTATGGTCGAGCTATGAGCTCAGGTCCCGCGTCCGATTCGGTGCGTGTCGAGAAGGCGGGGCCCGTCACCACGGTGATCCTGAACCGTCCCCACGCCCGCAACGCCGTCGACGGGCCGACGGCCCGCGCCCTGGCCGACGCTTTCCGCGCGTTCGACGCCGACCCGACCGCCTCGGTGGCGGTGCTGTGGGGCGAGCACGGCACGTTCTGCGCCGGCGCCGATCTGAAATCGCTCGGCACCGACCGCAGCAACCAGGCGACGCCCGACGGTGACGGACCGATGGGCCCCACCAGGATGCGGCTGTCCAAACCGGTGATCGCGGCGGTGTCCGGGCACGCGGTAGCCGGTGGGCTCGAGCTGGCGCTGTGGTGTGACCTGCGGGTCGCCGAACAGGACGCCGTGTTCGGCGTGTTCTGCCGCCGTTGGGGAGTACCGCTCATCGATGGCGGCACGGTGCGGCTGCCGCGCATCGTCGGCGAGGGGCGGGCGCTGGACATGATTCTCACCGGTCGGCCGGTGAGCGCGCCCGAAGCGTTGCAGATGGGGCTGGTCACCCGCGTGGTTCCCACCGGGGATGCGCGTCGGGTGGCCGAGGAGCTGGCCCGGCAACTCGCGGCGCTCCCGCAGACCTGCCTGCGTTCCGACCGCGAATCCGTGTACGACCAGGTCGGTCATTCCGAGGACGAGGCGCTGCGCATCGAATTCGCGCACGGTGTCAAGGCTCTCGCCGATGGTGCGCTCGAGGGCGCGGCCCGCTTCGCCGCGGGCGCGGGCAGGCACGGCGCCGCCTCCACGTCGTAATGGACCGCCTGACCGTCGTCGACGAGATCTTCCTGCGTACCCATCGGGGAATGGGCACGCCGATCGCCCTGCAGGGACTGTGGCGAACGCCGGACACGATGGGTCCGGCTCTGCTGCGACAGATCCACCACGAGCTGAGTCATGGTCCGCTGGGCCGCAGAGTCGTCCGCGTCCGCGTTCCCGGCGCCCGACGTGCCTGGCAACCCACCGTCCGCGCCCACCCGCTCGACTACCTCGCGGCCGATGCCGACCGCGCTCCCCTGCGTGAGGGGGAAATCCTGCCGTGGGCGGATACGCTCGGCGCCGACCTCGATCCCGAGTTCTTCCCCGGTTGGCGGTTGTCAGCGGCGCCTCTGGCAGAC
The DNA here is from genome assembly GCF_020216065.1 of Nocardia rosealba. GTDB lineage: Bacteria > Actinomycetota > Actinomycetes > Mycobacteriales > Mycobacteriaceae > Nocardia > Nocardia rosealba. Next base: position 539,184 of record NZ_JAIWNA010000001.1, on the reverse strand, counting down.
GGCGGAACCGTTGTCGCCCTGACCTGTTCGCACGCCCTCGCCGACGCACGCGGACTGATCCACGCCGTCGCGCTGGCCTTGCGATCGCTGAACGGCACACCTACAGAACATGCGTCGACTGCGGTCGCCTCCACCGCACGAGACCGGCGCCGCGAACGGTCCGCGGACGAGGCCCGTTCGGACTGGGCCGATGCTCGGACGCAGTGGGCCACGGTGCTCGGCGGGACCGCGCGCGCACTGCGCAACGGTGTTCCCCGACCGCCCGAGACCATCGTTCCCGCGGCGGCTCCAGGTCGCACCGTCCGCAGCTCCCTGCTGGCTTTCGACGCGGGACGATGGGATTCCGTCGCAGCGGAAGCCGGTGGCACACCGAACAGCCTGTTCATCTATCTGGTCGCGAACATTCTGTGGGAGAACGGCTTCGGTGCCGACACCATCACCGCGAGCCTGCCGGTGGACACCCGCGACGAACCGCGCGTGGACAACGATCTCGCCGTGACCGAGATCCGGATCGACCGCGCCGACACCCCGGAGACGATTCGCGTCAAAGCCCGCGACGCCTATCTGCGCCGCATGTCGGCGCCCGCCGGGCTGCCCGAAGAAATCCTGCAGGTACTCCCTGATCGCTTGGCGTACAAGCTCAGCAAAGGTGCTGGTGAGCGCGACATCCTGTGCTCCAATATCGGCACAATGCCCGACGCCCTGCGCACTGTCGGCCCGCACGAATGCACCCGCGTGGCCGCCCGCGCGATCCATCCGGGCATCACGGATTTTCCACGTACTCGCCTCTCCGGTTACCTCTCCCGTCTGGCCGACACCTACACGCTGGCGCTCGTCAGCTTGGACACACACGAATCACTCACCGCTGCAGCGGATCTCGTGCTGTCGAAGGCCGGGTTGTCCGCCGAGCCCTGGTGAGATCGCGTGGCCTCCGGGTCGCAGCAACTCAATTCGCCGTCATACCCACGAGCAGAACCCTCAGCCCCCAGACGAATTGGTCGACGGATGTCCACGCCGCGATCTCGTCCACATGCGCGGCGGTACGCGTCCAGCGATCCACATCCAGGTCCCTGAGCTGCTCGCGCCGGCGCGCGATCCGCTCCGAATCAGTAGGCAGCGGCGGAATTCCGTTCGTCTCGGCGATATCGAGCGCCGTCGAACCGAGGACATAGACGAGCACCGCGTACACCCCGTGCGCCCGCATCTGCGTATGCAGACCACCGCGCGCGAAGCAGGCGAACAACGCCTCTTCGATATCGCGTGCGGCGGGCCCGTCCGCCGCCGGACCGTCGTGCGGACCCGACATCATCAGCACCGCGACCGCCGGATGCTCCCACAGCCGCGACCGCATACTCAGCGCCAACTGGATCACCGCCGAGACCCACTCGACGCCCCGGTCGTAGAGCGGCCCGAGCCGCACGTTCGAGAGCACACGTTCGATGGCGGCCCGTTCCAGTCCGCTCCGATCGCAAGCCAGCGCGGCCGGGTCGACGCCGAGTCGCTCCGCAACCGCCTCGACCGTGAGCGCACCCGCCCCACCCTCGTCGAGCACTGCCAGGGCCGCGTCCACCACCCGATCCTCGGTGCACGACAACTGTTCGGGCGGCTCGCCCCCGCTGAGCGGACTCGACGGCATAAGCGGGACTGTACCGAGCGCGCACCCGCCCACCGAGGTGCCACGACGAGCGAATCGCGCGACTCCATCGCCGCACTACGCGACTGATCGAATCACCCAGCCCGACGACCATCCGCAGCAGTCTGCGGAACGTCGACCCCTTCCCTACCGCAGCGCGACCGGCATCGCCGAATCCACCCGATCCACCACACCGGCGGGCACCCCGATCCCCGGTTCGAGGTCCGCCGACGGCACCGGCACACCCCACACCTGCCGCAGCGGGAGCTCCCCGGCCCACACCCCGCCTGCGGCGATGTCGTCCTCGTCGTCCTTCGGCCCGCCGGTCCGGACTTTCACCGACGCCTCGGTGAGGTCGAGAGCCAGCACCATCGTGGCCGCCATCTCCTTGCGGCTGGGCGGGCGGACACGGTCCCAGGATCCGGGCGCCGCGTGCTCGACGATCACCCGCAGCGCTTCGAGACGTTCGTCCTCGTCGGTGACGAGTTCGGCCCGCCCACGCACCACCGCCGACCGGTAGTTCATCGAGAAGTGCATGGCGGAGCGGGCATAGATCAGGCCGTCGACATGGGTCACCGCGATGCTGATGTCGGTGCCGATGGCGGCGCGCATATTGCCCGCACCGGTGGAACCGTGCAGGTAGATCGTGTCGCCCGCCCGGCCGTACACGGTCGGCAGCACCACCGGCGAACCACCGAGCACGACTCCGAGGTGGCAGATCAGTCCCGCGTCGAGCACCGCGTCCAGTTCGGCCCGGTCGCTGCGGGCGCGTTCCTTGGATCTGGTCACCGTGGTGCGCGGGGTCGGGGACAGCGGCGTTCTGGTGTGCGTGCTCATAAGATGAGCATCGCCGCACGATTGGCCTTCGCACAGGTCCAATTCGACGCAGGAACGACAGTCCAATCAGAGGTGGGCGATGCTCGACGACTTCCCGATCCCGCTCGACCGCTCCGCCGCCGAACCCCTGTCGGTACAGGTGGCCGATGCCCTGCGCACCGCCGCGACCACCCGCGTCCTACGCGTCGGCGACCGGCTACCGCCCTCGCGCACCCTCGCGCAACGGCTGGGAGTGAGCCGGGCCGTGATCGCCGCCGCCTACGACCAATTGCACGCCGAGGGCTGGCTCACCGGTCGACGCGGGTCCGGCACCTACCTGAGCACCGCCCCCGCGACAGCACCGCCGAGCACCGTCGCGATGAAGGGCATCGCGGACGCACCGACCCTGCTCGACCTCGCCGCAGGCGCACCGTGCATCGAGGCCCTCGACCGCGCGGCCTGGCGTCGCGCGTGGCGCTCGGCCGGTGACCGCGCACCCGAGGCCCGCAAGGATCGAGCGGGTGAGCCCGGCTATCGCGATGCCGTCGCCGAGCATCTGCTCCGGCATCGCGGACTGGCCGCGGGCGCGTCGTCGGTGGTCCTGGCGACCGCGGGCACGAGCACCGCCGTCGGCGAACTCGCCGCGGCCCTGCTCCGTCCCGGCGACACCGTGGCCATCGAAGACCCCGGCTATCTACGCGCTGTCGGCGCGTTCCAGGCCGCGGGGACGACGGTGCTCCCGGTGCCCGTCGACGCGCACGGACTGTGTGTCGACCGGATTCCACCGGGTGTTCGCGCTGTGTATTGCACACCGGCACACCAGTTTCCGATGGGTGCGCGGATGCCTGCCCGGCGCCGGGTGGAACTGGTCGAATTCGCCCGCAGCACCGGCACTCTGGTCATCGAGGACGACTACGACGGCGAATTGCGCTACGACACCGCACCCTTGCCCCTGCTCGCGGCGATGGCCCCGGACGTGGTGGTCCACCTCGGCACCACGAGCAAGATCATCGCCCCCACCCTCGGTGTCGGCTGGCTCGTCGCTCGTCCCGACATCACCGAGGCCGTCCTCGCGCACCGCGCCCGCATCGGCAGTTCACCGAGCTCGGCCGGCCAACTGGTGCTCGCCGAATTCGCCCGCAACGGCGACCTCGCCCGGCATCTGCGTCGCCTGCGCCGGGTGGTCCCGCCACGGCGCGCCCTGCTCGTCGGTGAGCTCGCCGACCGGGGCCTGCCCGTCCTCGGTGACGACGCCGGCTCGCACGTGGTCGTCGAACTGCCCGACGCCGGCGCCGAGGCCGCCGCGGTCGATGCCGCCCGGAGCCGCGGGGTCCTGCTCGACGGGCTGGCCCGCCATCACCTCGCCACGCCGCACAAGTTCGGTGTCGCCCTCGGTTACACGGCCCTGACCAGCGCCGAATTGGCCCGGGCCGTCCCGATCGCGGCCGACTGTCTCGCCGCTCATGTCACCCGGCGGTCGTAGCATGGACCAGGACCCCGCGCGGGTCGCGGTTCGCCCGGCACTACCCCTCCGAGAATCGAAGTGGTGAGACATGACCGATCAGGACATCCTGGCCAAGATCAAGCAGCTGGTCGACGAAGAACACGAACTGCGGTCCAAGGCGACGGCGGGCGAGATCGACCCGGTCAGCGAGCGCAAGCAGCTCGCCCAGCTGGAAGTGATGCTCGATCAGGCCTGGGATCTGCTGCGGCAGCGCCGCGCCCGCGCAGGCGCCGACGCCTCCCCCGAAGACACCGAGATGCGCTCGCCCCGTGAGGTCGAGGGCTACTTGCAGTGACCGACGAGTACGACGTCATCGTGATCGGTGGCGGCCCGGCGGGCGAGAACGCCGCCGCGTACGCCATCGCGGGCAGCGACCGCACCGCCGCGCTCGTGGAACGGGAACTGTTCGGCGGCGAATGCAGCTACTGGGCGTGCATTCCCAGCAAGACACTGCTGCGCACAGGCGCCGTGCTCGATCTCGCCGCCGGGCTACCCGGGCTGACGGCGAGCGGCCCCGAGGTGGCCGATGTGCTGGCCCGCCGCGACACCTTCGTCCACCACCGCGACGACACCTCCCAGGTCGACTGGGCGAAATCGGCGCGCATCGACCCGATACGCGGTGCGGCCAGGCTCGCCGGGGAGCGGCTGGTCGAAGTGCACACCGACGCGGGGGTGCGGGAACTGCGCGCCAGGCACGCTGTCGTGATCGCGACCGGAACAACAGCCGCGATTCCCGACACTCCCGGTCTGCGCGATGCCCTGCCCTGGACCTCGCGCGACGCGACCAATCTGACGGTCGTACCGACCCGGGTCGCGATCATCGGCGGCGGTGTCGTCGCGTGCGAGACGGCGACCTGGCTGATCGAACTCGGCGCGGCCGAGGTGACCATGCTGGTGCGCGGTGACCGGTTGCTGCCACGGGTGGAGCCCTTCGCCGCCGATCTGGTGCTGCGAGGTCTGCGCGACAAGGGCGTCGAGGTTCGCCTGAACACCCAGCCGTTGATGGTGTCGCGCCGCGACCCCGCCGACACCGGGGTCGGCCGCATCCACGGCGGCCCGGTCACGCTGGTGCTCGACAACGGTGAGCTGGAGGCCGACGAACTGGTCGTCGCGACCGGCCGCGCACCCGCGACCGACGACCTCGGCCTGGACACGGTCGGCCTGTCGGCAGGCTATCTCGACGTCGACGATCACCTGACTGTCCGTGGTGTTCCCGGAGAATGGCTGTACGCGGTGGGCGATGTGAACCACCGTGCGGCACTGACGCATATGGGCAAATACCAGGCCCGCGTGTGCGGGGATGTCATCGCCGCTCGCGCACAGGGCACGCCGCTGGACAAGAGCCGCTACACCGCGACCGCCGACCACGAGCAGATTCCCCAAGTCGTCTACACCGCACCGGAACTCGCCGCCATCGGCCTCACCGAGCAGCAGGCCCGCAAGGCCGGATACGCGGTCGACACCGTGGAAATGGATATCTCGGTAGCCGGTTCCGCATTGTCGCGCGACGATTTCCACGGCCGCGCGAAGATCGTCGTCGACACCACCGAAAACCGCCTTCTCGGCGCCACTTTCGTCGGGCCCGACATGGGCGAACAATTGCACGCCGCCACCATCGCGGTGGTCGGGCGAGTGCCACTGGACACCCTGTGGCACGCGGTACCCGCGTTTCCCACGGTCAGCGAATTCTGGTTACGGCTGCTGGAAACCTGGCGGGACCGCTGACTACTTGAGCAACCGCGACATCCGCCGGTCGGCGAGCACCTTGCCGCCGGTCTGACAGGTCGGGCAGTACTGAAAAGAGCGCTCCGCGTAGGACACCTCGCGTACCGTGTCGCCACACACCGGACACGGCTGCCCGGTCCTGGCGTGCACCCGCATGCCGGATCGCTTCTCCCCCTTCAACCGGGCCGCGTCCTGCCCGGTCGAACGGTCGACGGCATCGAGCAATACCGAACGCATCGCCGCGTACAACTGCGAAACAGTTTCGGCGGGCATCGTTTTCGTATTCGCGAACGGCGAAATGCGTGCGGTGTGCAGTATCTCGTCGGAATAGGCATTGCCGATACCGGCCAGCAGGGTCTGATCAACCAGTGCGGTCTTGATGCGCTGCGATGTGCCCCGCAGCAGGGCCGCGAATTCGTCCTCGGTCACCGCGAGCGCGTCGGGACCGAGCCGGGCGATGCCCGGAACCGACTGCGGATCCTCCACTATGTACACCGCGAGGCGTTTCTTGGTTCCCGCCTCGGTGAGGTCGATGGCGGGCGTCGCGCCTTCGGGAGTGAAGAAATGCACGCGCAAGGCGAGCGGGCTCTTACCGCCAGGCTTGGGCGGCAACGGATTCGGTTCGTCGACCCACCGCAACCAGCCGCCACGTGACAGGTGGGTGATCAACCACAGCCCACCGCAGTCCATTCCGAGAAACTTGCCCCACCGGCCCGCACCGGTCACGTCCCGGCCGGACAGCGCGGTCACCGGCGGATCGAATGTCTTCACCGCACTCAACGCGGCCACGTCGACGCGACCCACCACCGCACCGACCGCATGATCCCGGAGGAACTGCGCCAACGCCTCTACCTCGGGTAACTCGGGCACAAAGGTCAGTCTAGCTATTCGGACCGCAACAGGTAGACGTCCATGATCCAGCCCTTTTCGGCGCGCGATCGCGCACGACGTTCGAGAATGGATTTCTCCACCTCGCGCAGATTGCCTTCGATCAATATCTCGTCGGGCATACCGAGATAGGCGCCCCACCAGATGTGGATATCGTCGCCGGGCACCTCGGTGAACGAGCATTCGCCGTCGAGCATCACCACCGTCGAACCCGGACCGAGGCCTTCTTCGCGCAGCTTGCGCCCGGTGGTGATGTGCACGGGTTCGCCGATGCGGTGCAGCACCACCCGGTGGGCGGCGGCCAGCGCCGCGACGCTGGTGACGCCGGGGATCACCTCGTAATCGAACCGAACCCGCCCACGGTCGAGCACCCGCTCCACCATGCGCAGGGTGCTGTCGTAGAGGGCCGGATCGCCCCAGACGAGGATCGCGCCGTCGCCGTTCACCTGCTCGAAGGCCTCTTCCAGCAGCACCGCGCGCCGTTTGTGCCAGTCCTGCACCACACCGGTGTAGTCGGCGGGTGCGCGGTCGCGTGGCGGGTCGGCGATCTCGAGCACCCGGTGCGGGCCGTCGACGTACTCGGCCAGGATCGCGGTGCGCACGTCGACGAGTTCCTGCTTCTCGGCGCCCTTGCCGATCACGAAGAACGCCTCGGCGCGCCGCATGGCCTTGACTGCCTGCATCGTCACCTGGTCGGGGTCGCCCGCACCGATACCGATCACGTAGAGCTTGCGCATACGCGCAGAGCTTGCCAGGTGCGCACAGCAGTAGAATCGGCAGGCGTGGCCACCCCTGATACGCAGTACGAAGATCTGCTCCGGCGCGTGCTCGAACACGGCACGCCGAAAGCCGATCGGACCGGCACCGGCACCCGAAGCATCTTCGGCCATCAACTGCGCTACGACCTGGCCGAGGCGTTTCCGCTGATCACCACCAAGCGGGTGCACCTGAAATCCATCGTCTACGAGTTGCTGTGGTTCCTGCGCGGCGACTCCAATGTGTCGTGGCTGCGCGAGCACGGCGTCACCATCTGGGACGAATGGGCGGATGCGGACGGCGAGCTCGGCCCGGTGTACGGCGTGCAGTGGCGTTCCTGGCCGACACCCGACGGCACCCACATCGACCAGATCGCCCAGGTCCTGCACACCCTGCGCACCGACCCGGATTCGCGCCGGATGATCGTGTCGGCGTGGAACGTGGCCGACCTGGACAAGATGGCGCTCGCCCCCTGCCACGCCTTCTTCCAGTTCTATGTCGCCGACGGCAAGCTGTCGTGCCAGCTGTACCAGCGCAGCGCCGACCTTTTCCTCGGTGTGCCGTTCAATATCGCCAGCTACGCGCTGCTCACCCTGATGGTCGCCCAGCAGACCGAGCTGGAACCGGGCGAGTTAATCTGGACAGGTGGCGACGTGCACATCTACGACAACCACGTCGACCAGGTGCGTGAACAGCTCACCCGTGAGCCCTACCCCTTCCCCACCCTGCACCTGCGCCCGGCCACCAGCCTGTTCGACTACACCTACGACGATGTCGAACTGTCCGGGTACCAGCACCACCCGGCCATCAAGGCGCCGGTGGCGGTGTGAACGACCGCATGATCGGCCTGATCTGGGCGCAGGCCAACGACGGTGTGATCGGCGTGGACAACACCATCCCGTGGCGGCTGCCCGAGGACATGGCCAATTTCCGGGAGACGACCACAGGTCACCCCGTGATCATGGGCAGACGCACCTGGGACTCCCTGCCCGCCGCCTTCCGACCGCTGGCCGGGCGACGCAATATCGTCGTCACCCGTCAGTCCGACTGGGCCGCCGAGGGCGCCGAACGCGCCGCCTCGCTGCCCGACGCGCTGGCCATGACCGGCACCGCCGACACCTGGATCGCCGGTGGTGGCGAGATCTACCGCCAGGCGCTGCCGCTGGCGACGACCCTGCTGGTCACCGAGGTCGACACCACCGTGGCGGGCGATGCTTTCGCCCCGGTCATCGGCCCGGAATGGCAGGCACCGGATACCCCGTGGCGCACCGCCGAAAACGGCCTGCGCTACCGCATTCGGCATTACGTCCGGCAGTGACAACACGTCGCTAACGGTCGCGGCAAAACGCCCGAGCGCGGGTGTGATGTCGGGCATACTCGCAGGCGAAGACCTGCCCGCGAGAAGCCTGCGAAAGGCGCGTTCCCATGGACAAGAAATCGCTGACCGCGGTGGCCCGTCAACAGCTGAAGCTGGCGGCCACCTCGACGAGTGGTCGGAGTTCGCAAACCCTCATCGGCGGCCACACCCACGCCCTGCGCCAGACCGTCGTCGCGCTGGCCGAAGGGCAGAGCCTGGCCGAACACGACAATGCCGGCGACGCGACGATCCAGGTCCTCACCGGCACGCTCGTACTGATCGCGGGCACCGACGAGTGGAAGGGCTCGGCAGGCGATCTGATCGTGGTTCCGCGCGCCCGCCACAGCGTCAAAGCCATCGACGACGTGACCTTCCTGCTCACCGTCGCCAAATAAGTACCTGTCGGTACGGCGTCGTACTCTGGACGCCATGGGTGAGCCACAACCGATTCTCGATCCACTGTCGCCTGCCGCGCTCTTCCTCGTCTTCACCATCGACGAGGGCGGCGAATCGGTGGTGCGCGATGTGCTCGCCGATATCAACGGTTTACGGCGATCGGTCGGCTTCCGGGTGCCCGGCGAGGGCCTGAGCTGCATCACCTCGATCGGTTCCGCCGCGTGGGACCGCCTGTTCGCCGGGCCCAAACCGGCTGAGCTGCACGAGTTCCCGGGATACAGCGGTCCGGTGCACAGCGCGCCTGCCACCCCCGGCGACCTGCTTTTCCACATCCGCGCCGAAACCCAGGGCCCGTGCTTCGAATTGGGCATGGTGATCGCCGAACGGCTGCGTGGTGCGGCGACGGTCGTCGACGAGGTGGTCGGGTTCCGCTACTTCGAACAGCGCGACCTGCTCGGCTTCGTCGACGGCACGGAGAACCCCGAGGGTGGTGCCGCGGCCGCCGCGGCCCTGATCGGTGCCGAGGACCCCGAATTCACCGGGGGCAGTTACGTGATCGTGCAGAAGTACACCCACCCGCTCGACCAGTGGAACGCCCTGTCGATCGAGGAGCAGGAGCGGGTGATCGGGCGCACCAAGCTCGGCGACTACGAACTGCCCGACGATGTGAAGCCCGCCGATTCGCATGTGGCGGTGAACACCATCGTCGACGACGACGGCACCGAACGCCAGATCGTCCGTGCCAACATGCCTTTCGGCTCGGTCGCCGACGGCGAGTTCGGCACCTACTACGTCGCCTACGCCGCCACCCCGAGCGTCACCGAGCGGATGCTCGAGCGCATGTTCCTCGGCACCGAGGAAGCCGCCTACGACCGCATCCTCGACTTCTCCGTCGCGGTCACCGGCACCCTGTTCTTCACCCCGACCGTCGATTTCCTCGACGATCTGCCCGACGCACCCGCGAACATCGCCGACGAGGCGGAATCCGGACCGTTGCCCGAGATAATTCCGGTGGAACGGGCAAATACCTCCGCAGCGGGTTCCGACGGCGCCCTCGCCATCGGCTCGATGAAAACTCGATGAGAAGGAGTATCCGAATGAACAACCTGCATCGCGAACTCGCGCCGATCACCGACGAGGCCTGGGCCGAGATCGAGGAGGAGGCCACCCGCACGTTCAAGCGCAATATCGCCGGACGCCGGGTCGTCGATGTCTCGGGCCCGCACGGCGTCGGCTACTCGGCGCTCAACCGCGGCAGGCTCACCCCGATCGACTCCCCCGACGACGGTGTGCAGGCACACCAGCGCGTGGTGCAGCCGCTCGTGGAACTGCGGGTGCCCTTCACCCTGCAGCGCTCCGAACTCGACGACATCGAACGCGGCGCACCCGACGCCGACCTCGACAACCTCAAAGACGCCGCCCAGAAGATCGCCTTCGCCGAAGACCGCGCGATCTTCGAGGGTTACGCCGCTGCGGGCATCACCGGCATCCGCGCCGCCGCGTCCTGCACCCCGATCACGCTGCCGAGCAATGTGGTCGACATCCCCGACGCCATCTCGCGTGCCCTCACCGGGCTGCGCCTGGCCGGTGTCCAGGGCCCCTACTCGGTACTGCTCAGCGCCGACCTCTACACCAAGGTCAGCGAAACCTCCGACCACGGCCACCCCATCCGCACCCACATCGAACGCCTCATCGACGGCGAGATCATCTGGGCACCGGCCATCACCGGCGGATTCGCCCTCACCACCCGCGGCGGCGACTTCGAACTCGCCATCGGCCAAGACCTCTCCATCGGCTACCTCAGCCACGACGCCGACACCGTCCAGCTGTACTTCCAGGAAACCTTCACCTTCCTGGTCGAGACCTCCGAAGCAGCGGTATCGCTCGGGTCGTGAGCCCGAGCGCGTGACCGGCGCTAGGGTTGGCCACGAATCGTGAGAGGGAGGTCCGCATGGCCGACGTGCGTGCCGGGGTCGTGCCCGCGAGCAGGAGCCTGTTCTACTGCCTGATCGGGCTGCTGGTCACCATCGGGATCGCCGGTCTGCTGGTGGCGATGTTCGGCGCCAACCGGGTGGTGACCGGCGTGCTGGTCGGCGCCGTCGGCGGTGTGGCGGCGGGGGTCGCGCTGTTCGTGCGCGATGTCGTCGAGCTCACCGAGCACGGTATCTACGTGCGGACCCCGTTCCGGTCGGCCACCGTGCCGTGGGACCGGGTGGTGGCCGGGCGGTTCACCCTCGACGAGCACGGCCGCTGGGCACTGGCCCTCGACCTCACCGAGAACGGTGACGAACTCGTGCTGCTGTCGATCCCACCGGTCATGGGCCCGGTCTCGGGCGCCTACGACATGCGTAAGCGGGAACAGGTGACCGAGATCCGGGAGATGTTGCGGGCCAAGCGGATTCCGATCACCGTGCTGCCCGGGATCGCCGCCGCCCTCAACGAGCACTGGCAGATCGCGCCGCCGACCTCCCGCTGACTCAGGCGCTGAGCCCGGAGGTGAACCGCCGCCGGTAGTCCGACGGCGACACACCGAGCCGCGCGATGAAGGTGCGCCGCAGCGCCTCGGGGCTGGTGAAGCCCGCGTCCGCGGCGGCCCGCCGCACCGAGCTGCCCGCCTCGAGTTGGGCGCGGGCCAGATCGAAGCGCATGTTCGCCGCGTATTCGGCTGGGCTGAGCCCGACCTCCTCGGTGAAGAGCCGGGTGAGATGGCGTGGGCTCACGTTCACGTGGCGGGCGAGTTCCTGCACGCTGTGGCGCCGTGACGGGTCGTCGGCGATCAGGTCCGTCACCGCGCGCACCGGACCTGGCGGCAGCGCCACCGCGCGCAACGGGGTCGAGAACTGCGCCTGCCCGCCGGATCGCTGGAGGTAGACCAGCAGACCCTGGGCGACCTGCCGGGCGACGGCACTGCCGAGATCCTCGGCGACCAGCGCCAGCGCGAGGTCGATCCCCGCGGCTACGCCGGCCGAGGTCGCGATATCGGCCTCGCGGACGAAGATCCGATCCGCCAGCACGTCCACACGCGGATACCGGCGGGCCAGCTCGGGGGCGAACTTCCAGTGCGTTGTCGCGCCGCGCCCGTCCAGCAGCCCGAGTTCGGCGAGCACGAACGCCCCGCTGCAGATCGAAACCACCCGCCTGCTCCGCGCGGCGAGCACACGTGCCGCGTCGAGTAGTTCTGGACGGACGAACTGGGCCGGGCGCACCTCGCTGCCCGGCACGACGAGCGTGTCGAGCGCGAGTACATCGGCGGCTGCCGCCCCCACAGCAACTCCCCCGCCGACCGAGGTCTGCACGGGCGCGCCGGTGGGTGAGAGCAGCACGATCTCGTAGGCATCGGCGAACTGATTCGCCTCGACGAACACCTCGGCCGGGCCGACATAGTCGAGTGCCTTCACCCCGTCGAACAGGAGAAACCCGATACGCCGTGTCCCAGTAGATGCGTTGTGACGTGGGCGATCCGGGGCTACAGACATAGCCACAAATCTACTGTTCGTCCGAAATAGCGGGATTCGCGGCCGTTCGGGTAGGTGACAGCCCACCCGCGCTCGACAACTATGAGCAACCTATCCATCCACCTCGTTCGACAGGATCGCCATGCCCTACTTCACGACATCCGACGGCACCGAGATCTACTTCTCCGACTGGGGCACCGGGCAGCCCATCGTCTTCAGCCACGGCTGGCCGCTGAGCTCCGATGCCTGGGCACTCGAGCGCAAGACCTTCGCCGACGCCGGTTATCGCGTCATCGCCCACGACCGTCGCGGACACGGCCGCTCCTCGCAGCCGTGGCAGGGCAACGACATGGACACCTACGCGCGTGACCTCGCCGAACTCGTCGAATCGCTCGATCTGCGCGACGTGATCGTCGTCGGGCATTCGACCGGCGGCGGCGAGGCCGTGCGTTACGCGGCGCGCCACGGCCGCGACCGAGTCGCCAAGGTCGTCACCATCGGTGCGGTGCCGCCGATCATGGTGGCCACCGAGGCCTACCCTGACGGTCTGCCCATGTCGGTGTTCGACAACATCCGTGCCGGGGTGCTGGCGGACCGGTCCAACTTCTACCAGGAGCTGGCTCCGTCGTTCTTCGGCTTCAACCGCGAAGGTGCGGCCGTGTCCAAGGGCGCCATGGACGACTTCTGGCGGCAGGGCATGCTCGCGGGCATCCAGGCCGCCTACGAGTGCGTCGCCGCGTTCTCGGCGACCGATTTCACCGAGGACCTGCGCGCCCTCGAGGTACCGATCCTCATCGCGCACGGCGACGACGATCAGATCGTGCCCATCGCGAACTCGGCCCACAAGTCGATCGAGCTGGTGAAGGACGGCACGCTGAAGGTGTACCCCGGGGCGCCGCACGGCATCTTCGGTGCCTACCAGCAGGAGCTGATCAGCGACATCCTCGCGTTCATCAAGGGCTGAGAGTTTCCGGCGCGGCCTCGCGTCGCGCCGGTCACTCAGTCCGACAGGCGGTCGAGCAAGGCGTCGGCGGCGGCTCGCACCGAATCCATCGCACCCTGGTGACCGACGATGCGCACGATCGCGTCCGGGATCACGCGCTCGGCCTCCTCGCCCGCGGCCCCTTCGTCGGACCTGATCGCGATCACCGTCTCCACCAGCCGGAACGGCAGAATCCGCGCGTCGTCGGATTGCCCTGCCGCAGCACAGGATTCGGCGGCGAGGCGTTCGTAGTGTTCGCGCAGTTCGTCGCGGCGGCGGCGGAAGGCGACGAAACGTTCGGTGCGCAATTCCGGCAGCAGGTACAGGGCGCCCAGATTCCAGCGCGCGCCGCGCAGTTGGCGCACATCGAACAGGGCGAGCGCGTAGAGCTTGGTGGTGGCGTCCCCGGGCTCGACGTGTAGTTTTTGCGCCAATTCCACCGGGCCCGCGACGGTTTCGGCGAGCAGCGCGTCGAGGATGTCGTCCTTGGCCGCGAAGTGGTGATACAGCGAGGCCTGCCGGATGCCGACCGCGTCGGCGACCGCGCGGGTGGAGGTGTTGGCATACCCCTTGGTGGTGAACAGCTCCGCCGCGGCGTCGAGAATTTCCGCGCGCGGCGTCGTCCCGCGCCGACGGCGCTGTTCCAGCCGGGGACGCCCGGGTCCGAGGTTTGCCACGTCGTCGATTGTGTCACCGGTGCGTCACCACTCCCGCAATGGGCACCTCACCAGGTGCGATGCGGGACCGTTCAATTTCTGTCATTCGACAGAAACGTAGGCAACACAGAAGTTACGGCACGCCTCGGAGTCGATACACGCACGACACCGTTCGAGCGATCGCGAGCGCAAAACTATCGACTGATAGATATTGGCCGCACCGCCGAAGGACTCCGATATGGCCACGACGCTCGCCACCCAAGCCCCGCCCGACGCCGCGCGCGACGGCGCCGACCTCGCCCAGTTCGGCTACGAACCCGTCCTGCACCGCAAGCTCGGGCGCTACGCGTCCTTCGCGGCGGGCTTCTCGTTCGTCTCCATCCTCACCACCATCTTCCAGTTCTTCGGTTTCGGTTATTCGTTCGGCGGTGCCGCGTTCTTCTGGACGTGGCCGCTGGTTTTCGCCGGGCAGTTCCTCGTCGCCCTGAACTTCGCCGAGCTCGCCGCGCGGTATCCGATCTCGGGCTGTATCTATCAGTGGTCGCGCCGGTTGGCCGGTGGTCTCGTGGGCTGGTTCGCCGGCTGGATGATGGTGATCGCCCAGGTGGTCACCGCGGCGGCGGCCGCCATCGCCCTGCAGGTGGTGCTGCCCACGATCTGGAGCGGCTTCCAGATCATCGGCTCCGACACCGCGCTCACCTCACGCGACGGGGCGATGAACGCGGTGCTGCTGGGCAGCGCGCTGCTGGTGGTCACCACCACCATCAATGTGATCGGGATCGATCTGATGGCGCGGATCAACTCGATCGGGGTCACCATCGAGATCGTCGGCGTGCTCGCCATCATCGGGCTGTTCTTCGCGGGCTCCGAACGCGGTCCGGACGTGGTGTTGCAGACCGATCAGGCCGCGCCCGGCCCGTTCTGGGCGGCGTTCCTGATCTCGGGCCTGATGGCGGCGTACGTGATGGTCGGATTCGATTCCGCCGGTGAGCTTTCCGAGGAGACGAAGAACCCGCGCCGGGTCGCACCGCGCACGATTCTGCTCGCGCTGTCGGTGTCGGCGCTCGGCGGTGGACTCATGCTGCTGGGCGCGCTGATGGCGGCGCCGAGCCTCACCGACGGCGAATTGGCTTCCGGCGGACTGGCTTACGTCATCATGGCCAAGCTCGACAGTCCTGCCGGGTCGGTGCTGCTCGGCTGTGTCGCGGTGGCGGTGATCGTGTGCACGCTCGCGATTCAGACGGCCGGGTCGCGGTTGATGTTCTCGATGGCACGTGACGGCAAGTTGCCCTTCTCGAAGGCGCTGTCCACCGTGCACCCTCGTTTCGGTACGCCGGTATGGCCCGCGGTGGTGATCGGCGCGCTCGGCATCAGCCTGCTGGTGCTGAACCTGGGTAACCCAGCCATCTTCGCCACCCTGGCCAGCGTCTGCATCGTGAGCCTGTATCTGGCGTATCTGCTGGTCACGGTGCCGCTGTTGGTGCGGCGGATCAAAGGCTTGCCCGCGCCCGAGGACAAGACACTGTTCACCCTCGGCCGCTGGGGCATTCCGATCAACGCGCTCGCGGTGGCCTGGGGCATCGCGATGGTGATCAACCTGGCCTGGCCGCGCCCCGAGGTGTACACCCCGGCCGGCGGCAGCTGGTGGCAGTTGTGGGCCGGGCCGCTGTCGGTCGCCGTGATCCTCACCGTCGGCGCGGTGGTGTACCGGATGGTCGTCACCAAATCCGAGGCAGTCGAACCGGTGATCGCGCCCGCTCCCGCCTGAGCCCGTGGATCAAGATCACCACCCTCCGGTGGCGGCATCGCCCGTGACGCAAACGCCACCAGAGCGTGGTGATCAACCGACCAGCATCTCAGCCGGCGATTGCCCGGCACCCGCCACAACCCGGTCGCTGCGGTGCAGAGGTCAACGAATCACCCAGTCGATCAATCGTTTGCCGAGAAGTCTCGGCCTGCATGTACCGAGGAGATCCTGATGACGGCTACCCCATCCGCAGACGCCGCGCGGGCTCAGGACACCACGCCCACACCCGCCCATACCGAGGAAGTCGCGATAGCGACCGGATCCACCGACGGCGCGCGGGCCCACGCGCGGGCCCAGGCTGCGGCGGCCACGATTGCCCGTCCGGTGATACCGCCGGGTGTCGAACCGACTCTGGCGCTGCGTATTCCGTCCGGCGGCTATGCGAATGTCGTCCTCGGCCGCGGAACCAGGGTCCGCTTGTCCGACCCCTCCGGAGCCGCGTGTGCGCATCTGTTCCTGCTGCGCGCCGAATCGCCTTGGGAGCGCCTGAATGTCGCCGACACCGTGAAGGTCCCGTGGCAGGCGTATCTGAGTGCCGGTCACCCGCTGTTGTCGGATCAGGGGCGCGTGCTGGCCACCGTGCTCACCGACACCTCCGGGCACCACGACACCCTGTGCGGTCCGTCCGGCGAAGCCCGCCACCAACTGCATCTGGCCGCGGCCAAGCAGGGGCTCGAGCCGCGCGATGTCGGACCGTCGATCGCCTTGTTCCGTGGGGTTCGGGTGGGGGCCGACGGTGCCCTCGCGGCGACCGGCAATGGTCCGGCGGGCGGGGCGATCGACCTGTTCGTGCATCTTCCGGTGACCCTGCTGGTCGCCAATGCGGCCCACCCGCTCGACGAGCGCCCCACCGGAAACCTCGATTTGATCGCCTGGCCCGCAGGCACTTTCGAGGTACCCAACGACGACCCGGAGTACCGCCGGGCCGTGGAGAACACCGAGGCCGCGTGGGCGGCCGCACAACACACGGAGATTCCGGCATGACAACGACCACCCGCACCGTCGTCCTGGACGAAACTGTTCCGGCGCAGGCGCCGTGGTCGGCGATCGTCCGGGCGGGCGAACGACTCGAGATCATCGACCTGCACGGCAACCAGGCCGTCGACTGCCTGCTGTACTCGGCTGCCGACCACACCGACCGCTACAGCGCCCAGGCCACCATCGCCGCCCAGCGCAATATCTTCCTCGCCACCGGCAGTGTGCTGCGCACCGAACGTGGCACCGCGCTGATGACCGTGGTCGCCGACGAGGTCGGTAACCACGACACCATCGCGGGCGCCTGCTCCCAGGAATCCAACACCCTCCGCTACGGCCACCACACCCGCCACCAGCACGCCTGTGTGGAGAACTTCCTCACCGCCGCCCTCGAATGGGGTTTGGGCAAGCGGGATCTGGTGTCCAACATCAACTGGTTCATGAACGTGCCGGTGGAGGCGGACGGCACGCTCGGCATCGTCGACGGGCTGTCGGCGCCGGGCAAGAAGGTGACCTTGCGCGCGGAGATCGACACCTTGGTCCTGGTTTCCAACTGCCCCCAGATCAACAATCCGTGCAACGGTTTCGACCCCACGCCCGTCCGCATGGTGGTGACCCGATGAGCCGCACCCTCACAGATTCCGGTGTCACCGCGGCCCCGGCCGAAGCCATCTTTCCGACCACGGGTGCCGATGCCGTCCAGGTCGCGAAGTCGGCGTCGGACACCGACACCGCAGACCAGGAGCCGTCCGTCCAGCGACGGATCGAGGTCGTCCGGCCCGGAATGCAGACCACCGTGCAGGACTGGCCCGGGCGAATCGGCTACTGGCACATCGGGGTTCCGCCCTCTGGGCCGATGGACGACCTCTCGTTCCGGCTCGGTAACCGGGTGCTCGGCAACGCCGAGGGGGCGGCCGGGCTGGAATGCACGCTCGGTGGGCCCGCGTTGCGGTTCGGTGCGGCGACGTGGGTGTGTGTCACCGGAGCGGTCGCCGAGGTTCGGGTCGACGGTCGGCCGGTCGAGCAATGGCGCACGGTCGAGGTGCCCGCCGGTGGCGTGCTCGACATCGGGGCGATCCGTGGGCCCGGCATGCGCACCTATGTGCTGGTTTCCGGCGGTATCCAGGTCGAGCAGTTCCTCGGTAGCGCGGCGACGTTCACCCTCGGCAAGTTCGGCGGTGGCACCGGGGCAGCCCTGCGCACCGACGATTCCCTCGTGCTGGGCGAGCCGACGACCCGCCTCGCCCCCGCCGTCCCCATGACCGACATCCCCGCCTTCGGCAGGCGCTGGGAACTGGCCGTCACCGAAGGACCACACGGCGCACCGGAGTTCTTCACCCGCAAGGACTTCGACACCATTCTCGGCACCGACTACGAGGTGCACTTCAACTCCGACCGCACCGGCGTACGCCTGATCGGCCCGAAACCGGAGTGGGCGCGCACCGACGGCGGCGAAGCGGGGCTGCACCCGTCGAACATCCACGACAACGCCTACTCGATCGGCGCGCTCGACTTCACCGGCGACACCCCCATCCTCCTCGGACCCGACGGACCGAGCCTCGGCGGTTTCGTCTGCCCGGTGACCGTGGTCGCCGCCGACCGCTGGAAACTCGGCCAGCTCACACCGGGCGACACCGTTCGTTTCGTGGCGATTCGTTCCGAGCACGCCGCTCCGGCACGGTCATTGGGACCGCTGCGGCGCGCGTCGATGAGCACGGTCGTCTCGGCGGGACGCGACGGCGACGACGGCGTGCTGCGCCGCACCGAAGCCGACGACGAGACCAGCGTCACCTACCGCCGCCAGGGCGACGACGGCGTCCTCGTCGAATACGGCACCCTCACCCTCGATCTGGGCCTACGTGCCCGCGTGCACGCCCTACACCAGCACCTCATCGCTCTCGGCGCCCGCGGTGTCCTCGAGCTCACCCCCGGCATCCGCTCGCTGCAGATCCGCGTCGACCCAGCCCTGCTTTCCATCCCGATGCTCCTCGACCTGCTCGCCGAAGCCGAAGCGCAACTCCCGAATTCGGATCAGCTAGTCGTCCCGAGCCGCACCGTCCACCTCCCGCTCTCCTGGGACGACCCGGCCACCCGCGAGGCGATCACCCGCTACATGCACGGCGTCCGCGCCGACGCCCCCTGGTGCCCGTGGAACATCGAGTTCATCCGCCGCATGAACGGTCTCGCCTCCGTCGACGACGTGTACCGCACCGTCTTCGACGCCGAGTACCTGGTGCTCGGCCTTGGCGACGTCTACCTCGGCGCCCCTGTCGCCACCCCCACCGACCCCCGCCACCGCCTCGTCACCACCAAATACAACCCCGCCCGCACCTGGACCCCCGAAAACGCCGTCGGCATCGGCGGCGCCTACCTGTGCATCTACGGCATGGAAGGCCCCGGCGGCTACCAGTTCGTCGGCCGAACCACCCAGGTCTGGAACCACCGGGCAAGACCGTCCGGTACGGCCGGACCCGGCGTCGACCGGTTCGCCGAGGAAGCCGAAACACCATGGCTGCTCCGGTATTTCGACCGCATTCGCTGGCACCCCGTGGAAGCGGACGAGTTGCTCGACCTGCGCGCCGACTTCGCTGCGGGAAAGGTGGAGATCACCGCGCAGGACGGAGAATTCCGCCTCGCCGACTACCGGCGCTTTCTCGCCGACAACGCCGACTCGATCGCGACATTCCGGTCCACCCAGGCCGAGGCGTTCGACGCCGAACGCCAATCCTGGCGCACCACAGGCGAACTCTCCGACTGAGGTTCCGGTTCAGAGCCCGTACTTGCGGACGAAATCCTCGGTGACGTCGATGGCAGGAAACCCGTGATCGGTCGCTTTGATGTCGGTGGCGGTTTCCTCGATCAGCCGCTCGGGCTCAGCGGGCAGATGGCGCCACCGTGCTCGCGGGTCGGATTGTTCGGCAGGCTTGCTGGTCATCGTCCCTCCCGGGTCCTTACGTTCAGGATACGTCGGCAGCCTCCGTTGTCGATGTCGCTGACAGATCGGTCGCATCGCGGAGGATGCGGGGGCGGGTGACCAGGCGGTCGAGTCACTTGTAGCCGACGCCGGTGACTGACGGCACGGTGGAGGCGGCGCCGTTCGTTCGCTACCGTGGGTGCCTGATTTGTCCGAGGGGAGATCGGGAGCGGACATGACGATGGTCGAGGTCGATTCAGCGCGCCTGCGTTCGGAGATCGCCGCCTTCTACGCTGGCTTCGGCGTGCCGAACGCACTGACGGCGGCGTTCGACGCGTCGACGCTGCTGGTGCCCCTATTCGGCCCCGAAGACCGGGTCTTCACGATGGAGTCCGGCGGGGTTGCGTGGTTGTGCGCATTCACGGGTCTGCCGGAGTACGCGCGGTTCATGAGTGCCCGCGGTGTGGTCGCGGATCAGGAGTACCGGTTCCACACCTTCCTCGGTCGACGTCTGCGTGAGTTCGCCGAGGGGCAGCAGGAGCCGACCGGTGTGGCAGTCGACATGTCGGGTGCGGCGCCGATGGTATTCCCGCCGGTCGTGACGGAGGAACCAGCGGCCGATGGCGGGCGTCGCTGATGTCGGATCTGAATGTCGATCCGGCCCTGCTCACCCAGGCCGCGAACGGAATCAACACCATCATCAGCGAGCTCAAAGAACTCGGTATCGAGGAGACCGCCGCGGCCGGTCGCGGGTTCGCGGAGCTGACGATGTCGGCGATGGAGGCAGGTAAGGCGAATGTGCAAGCCTCCTTCGAAACGTTCGCCGAACGCTGGTCGTGGGGTGTACGGGCGTTGGTGCAGTCGGGTAACGCCATCGCCGAAATTCTCGACTTGTCCGCAGGTCGATACCACCTGATCGACGACCAGGTCTCTACTTCGTTCAAGCAGATGTTCACCCACCTCGCGGGGAATCCGCATCTGAGCAAGGCGGAGATCGAGGCGATGGACTGGGGCGAGGTGTTGTCGAACAACACCTGGAATCTCGCCACCCAAGCCGACTACAGCGCGGATTCTTTCGGCAAAGCGTTCTCGCATATGGGTGACAACGTCTCGACGTTGGGACAGGTGGGCGAGTACCTGGTGTCCGGTGACACGCCTGATCAGAGCGGTTTGGGCAGCATGTTCCTGCCGGATACCGGTGTCGCGGCCAAGGTCGCGGAAATTCAGCAAGCAAAGCAATCCGCCGGGGGGCAGTAGCTATGGGTATCGGCGATTTCATCAATGATCTCGGTGACTCCATCGAAGAGGGTCTCGAGTCCGCCACCGAAAAGGTCGGTCAGGCCTACAACTCTGCGTTGGACACGTGGTCGGGCGCGGCGAAAGCGGTTGGTGCGGACGGGTTGTCGCAGTGGCTCGACGACGCGGGCGACAAGATCGTCGACGCCACCGGTGGCGCGGTGCCGGAAAAGGAGCTCGGCGAAACCACCGATCCAAAAGAGCTGATCCGCGGTGAGCCTGCCAAGATCCGAGAGGTTGCCGAACAACTCGGTCAGATCGGTACGGCGATAGACCAAACCGGTGACGCACTCCGAAAGATCGATGTCTCCGACTGGACCGGTGACGCGTCCACGGCATTCCACGAGGAATTCGCCAAGCAGCCGAAGCTGTGGTGGGACGGCGCGGATGCGATGGGCAAGGCCAAGGGCGCCCTGGATGCCTGGGTGCACGAGGTCGAGGCCGCGCAGACCAAGGCCGCCGAGGCGATCGCGAAATGGCAAGCCGCCGACAACGAGGAACGCGACCGCAAAAACGAGTGGAACGCCAAGTCCGACGAGGATCGCAAGGACAAGAGCCTGACCGATACGTGGACCGCGATGCGCGACGAGGCACGTTCCATTCTCAACAGCGCTCGTACACAACGGGATAATGCGGCGAACACCGCCGTCACGGCGATTACCGCCGCCACGGAGACCGCGCCGGAAGAGCCGCCCTTCCTGTCTCGTTGGGGAAGCAATTTCGAAGACCTCGGCGCGATGATGGAGCACGCTCAGGCAAATATCACGACCGGGCTGCTGACCTCGCTGACCGGCCTGGTGCAATTCGTGCGGTCGATCAATCCGTTGGATCTGTACAACGCGACGCACCCCGCCGAGTACATGTCGAAGATGTCGGACATGAGCACGGGGATGATCCTCGCGGCCGCAGACCCGAAAGCGACTGCCTCCGCGATGCTCGCCGGGTTCAAGGCGAATCCGACCGAGGCGTTGGGAGCCCTCACCGGCGATGCCCTGACGACCCTCGCGACGGGTGGCGCCGGCGGCGCCGCGAAGCTGACTGCCAGCACCGTGAACCGGGTCACCGATGTGGCTGACGCGGGCAACACCGCACGCAATGTCCTCGACAACGCCGCCGGGGCAGGCGGGCGAAACGCACCCGAGGCGCCATCCGCACCTGCTCAGTCGGTCGCCAACCCGGCGGAAAGTCCGTCCGCGCCGACGAATCCTGCAGGCACTGCCGGTGATTCATCGGCTGCCAATCCTCCTGCCACGCCCGAAGCCCCCGCACCGAACCCTGCGGGCACGTCTCCCGACGCGCCGCCGACCAACCCCGCCGCACAAGCAGGCGATCCGGCCCCCACCAACCCCGACGGGCAATCGGGCGAACCGGCTGTGACGAACCCCGCTGGGCAACCTGGCGACGGCACGAACTCCGCTGACAGCCCATCGACACTCACCGGCGATTCCACACCCGACAACAACGGTCCCGAGAACGGGAAGCCGGAACCCCCGGCCTCGGCGTCACCGGACAACAATGCGCCCAACGAACCGGCACCGAACCCGAACAACGCTGACGAGCCGCCTGCTGGTCAACCGAAGCCGGATACGGACGAATCGTCCCAGAACGGCGACGACACCACGCCGGACGGAAATGACAACACCCCTCCCAAGCAGGAGGGCGCACCCTCCCCCGAGGCCGACGATCCCGCTACCGTCCATGACGGCGACCCGTCACCCAGCACCGAACCGGATGGCCAAGACAGCTCGAACAACAATGGTGATCCGCACGTTCGTTCCGAGGTGGACACCGGTGGGGACGGCAAACCCAGTGTCGGCGAAGAGGCAGGCGACGGCGGTCCCGCCAGTAACAGCACGCGCGACCAGACCTCCGAAGGCGGCGATCCGGTCAACTTGGCCACCGGCGAATTCCTCCTTCCGCTTACCGATCTCGATCTGCCCGGCGTCCTTCGGTTGGTGCTGAAACGCGCCCACCATTCCAACTACCGGTTCGGCCGCTGGTTCGGCCCTTCCTGGTCGGCGACGTTGGACATGCGTGTCGTCGTCGAAGACGATTGCGTCACGGTCGTTTTCGACGACGGCATGCTTCTGCCTTATCCACATGCCGAGTTCGGTGTCGGTGTCGAGCCGATCACCGGTGGTCAGCGCTGGAAACTCACTCGCACCGAGACGGGTGGATACCGTCTATGGGACCCCGACCGCGAGTTGGTGTGGCACTTCGCACCCGAACCCGTGCTCGGCGGTATCGATACTCTTCTCGGCAATTTCGCGATCTCTGCGATAACTGACCGCCACCAGAACCGAATCAGGTTCCACTACAACAGAAATGGCGATCCGGTAGAGGTCACCCATTCCGGTGGCTACCGAGTTCTTCTTGGTACCGACAACGGTCGCGTCACCACAATCTCTGTGGCAGACGAAGTAGCTGACACCGTTGTGCCGGTGCGTGAATTCGGCTACGAGAACGGCGAATTGACCTCGGAGGTCAACGGGGTCGGTGGAATCACCCGCTTCGCCTACGACGAACACCACCGGATGCTGTCGTGGACGGATTCCAACGGCAGCTGGGTGGTCAACACCTACGACGACGCAGGCCGCGTCATCACCCAGCGCGGCGCCGACGGTGTGTTCAACGCGGATTACGAATACCTCGAACTCGGCGACGGCACGGGTCGTCTCACCCGCCTCACCGACTCACGTGGCGGCGTCACCGGCTACGGATTCGACAACGACCTACGCCTGCGCGACTTCCGCGCTGCCGACGGCGGCCGTCGTCATATCGACTACAACACCGCCCGAAAACCGCTGAAGGTCACTGAACCCGACGGTGCGATCACCCGCTACGAATACACCTCTGACGGTGACGTAGCAAAGATCATCCGCCCGGACGGCACCGATATCACCGTCGAGTACGCCTATGCCAACCGTCCCACCGCCATCTCCCAGCCAGACGGCACAACCGTGCATCGAGAGTGGGACAAAGCAGGCAACCTCGTCGCCATCATCGATGCCGCCGGTGCCCGCACCGAATACAAACACCATCCCTGCGGGGCGGTCAGTGAAGTACGCGACCCGGACGGTGCCGTCACCCGTATCGACGTCGACGCGGCAGGTCTGCCGGTCACCATTACCGATCCCTACGGCGCGACTACTGAAATCCGCCGCGATCCCTTCGGCCGTCCCGTCGAGGTCACCAACCCACTGGGCCAGACGACCCACTACGAGTGGACGCCCTCAGGCCGCCCCGCCCGGCGGATCGACCCCGACGGCTTCGCCGAAACCTGGACCTACGACGGCGAGAACAATCTCCTCACCCACACCGACCGCAACGGCGGCGTCACTCGCTACACCTACGGCGGCTTCGACAAAGTCTCCACCCGCACCGACCCCGACGGCTCGACCACCCGCTACCTCTACAACACCGAACGCCAGCTCATCGCCGTCATCAACCCGCTCGGCCAACGCTGGACCTACGAATACGACCTCGCGGGCAGGCTGATCGCCGAAACCGACTACACCGGCGCCACCACCACATACACCCACACCATCACGGGCCGCGTCGCGACGGTCACGCCCGCCACCGGGATCACCCGCCACCACCGCTACGACATCCTCGGCAATCTGACGTCCATCACCGCCGACACCGGCGAATTCCTCTCCTACACCCACGACCCCGCGGGCCGCGTCCTCACCGCCGTCAACGGCACCGACGAAACCGTCACCCACACACTGCGATTCACCTACACCCCGACCGGTCAGGTCGCCACTCAACAACTCGACGACCAACCACCGCTGGTCAACGACTACGACCACCGCGGCCGCCGCATCCGCCGCACCACTCCCACCGGCTCCGTCACCACCTGGCGCCACAACGCCCTCGGCCAGGTCACCGCCCTCCACGCCGACGACACCGAAATCTCGTTCAACCACGACCCCGCAGGCCGCCTCACCGGCTGGCGCGTGGGCGAAGTCCAAATCGACCGAACCTTCACCCCCACCGGCAACATCGCCACCCAACAAGTCACCGGCTTCCCCACCGAAGAATTCACCCTCGACCTCGGCGACTTCGGCCCCTCGACCACAAACCGCCCCGCCCCCTTCACCATCCGCCGCGACGACTACACCTACCGCCCCGACGGCTATCTCACCCACCACACCACCACCCGCCCCGACACCACCCCCACCCACGCCACCTACACCCTCGACCCCATCGGCCGAGTCAACACCATAACCCGCAACAACACCCTCACCGAAGCCTACGAATACGACCCCCTCTCCAACATCACCGCCAGCCTCCCCACCCCTTCCCCCGCCCCCGCCGAACCAGCCGCCCCCCAGCGAATGGAACGCCGCGAATACCACAACAACCTCCTCGTCCAAGACGGCCGCAACCACTACTACTACGACCCCGCCGGCCGCCTCATCCGCAAAGTAACCACCCGAATCTCCCGAAAACCGGCCGTCTGGCACTACCGCTACAACGCCTTCGACCAGTTGACCGACGTGTACACACCAGAAGGTGAATGGTGGCAATACACCTACGACGCATTCGGGCGCCGGACCGCGAAGTTCCTAATAGCAGAGAGCTCTACCGCAACTCTCAAATGCTCGTTTTTTTGGGACCAGTCGCAACTGATCGTGGCCGAATCGGACACGACCAGCTCCACGTGGCACTACCTACCCCGTACACCGATACCACTGACACAGATCGATAACATTGACGGTGTAGTCAACCGCATTGCCGCCATTGTCCCAAAGCCCGATGGTTCACCAACGATACTTGTAGATGTACACAGTGTAGCTGTCGAAGGTGAAGTTGATTCATCACTCTGGGGTAGTTCACAGACCAACGGATCGCGGACCACACCTCTCCGATACCTCGGTCAATACCTGGATATCGAGACTGGCCTCCACTACAATTTTAACAGGTTCTACGATCCGAACATTGGCCGATACCTAACTCCCGATCCGCTCGGGCTGCTGGCTTCCCAGAATCCGAACACCTATCCGCACAATCCGCTGATGTGGGCCGATCCACTGGGCCTGAAGCCTGAAATGATACCCGTCTATCGGGCAACGGATTTCTCCCTGGAACAATGGATTTTCGATGATACAGGGTACCTGATGAGCGATGCCGCCAGAGAGGCATTCGGCCAGACAGGCTCCATCGATGACGCAATCCAAGCATCGATGCGCGCCCATGAACGCTCTATCGAAGCTTGGGGCAGCCTTGACAACTACGTGCAGGCACATGGATCATTCGGTAGCGAGCTGGCCGGTGCCTCGGGACCGCGAAGTCTCATGTCTTTTACAACAGACGTGGACGTAGCGAAACGGTTTGGCGACACCATATATATGGCGCGAGTACCCTCGAACATCTTGATACCTCAAACATTGCCAGGCGCCGGCGAAGCCGAAGTCCTTATCGAACATATGGTCAAAGTTGTGAAGGTGCAGTAATGGAGCAGACGAAGCGGTTGAACCTTGGATCTCTAGCGATGGACTACTACTATCCGTGGAGCAACCCACCAGATAGGACCAAGTACAACCAGGCCGCCAAAGTCGGCATCGATCTCGACGAGGAGATCTCGGAATCGAGAACGCTACGGCGGATTGACGCAGTCCTGTACTCCAGTTCAACGATCCCCCTATTATTACATTGGAGCGACGGGACAAACCTGAAGGAAGTCGACCGCAAGGTCGCCGAGGGATCAAGTACCCCAAAGGACTTCGAGGGAGCGATCGTCGGTCAGGAATTGACCACGAAATGCTCGGTCTGCGGAACAGATTTTCTTATTGTCAGATTCGACACCGTTCCCGTTCTGGATAGCAGCTCGTCAGGAGAATCGCAAGAACGCTACCGAAGGCATAAATTTGTCGAGAATTGCCCATCCTGCGGGAGTAGATGGCTGCCCAGCGTCCTCGAGGTAATTAGTCAGGTCGCACCTCCCACAACCCGCAATTTTGCGTAACACTGACATCGCCATCCACCACCCAAGTGAATGTGTATTACATATTCCACACCCAGCACCTTTCGGTGACGGGAGATCGGGCGGCATGATCGGCGAAGGTTTCCATAAGCTCGTGGGGCCGAACCCGGGGAGCAAACGACTGGCGTACGTCGAAGCGGGGCGCGTCGACCCGCTCCTCGCAGCACAAGGATGAGCGCCGTCCCTACGAACCTGCCGAAGCAGTGCCGTCCGATGTCTCGAATTCGGAGCTGACAATAGACCGCGGTTGCGCGCCGGGCGAGTATCCCGCACTTTCACTGTCACAATTTCAAAGGTGGTGGCGGCACACGGGCCATCGCGGTGCCGCCACCTCGCCAAGGCGCTCGAGATGACCTCTGCGGCCCGGTTCGAAATGCCGTCTGATCATTCATCGCCGACGCCCCGCACGTTCGGCGAGATATCACTCCCCGATGGCGGTTGCTGACGGGTTGGTTGCGTCTCGGAGGATGCGGAGGGTGGTGGTCAGGGCGTCTAGTTGGGTGGGGGTGAGTACGTCGATGAGCCAGGTGTCGAGGGCTGAGAGGTAGTCGGGGAGGACTTCTTCGAGGCGGTGGAGGCCGGTGGGGGTGAGGGATGCGTAGGCGATGCGGCGGTCGGTGGGGTCTAGTTGGCGTTCGACGAGGTCGGACTTGGTCAGGCGGTCGACCAGGCGGGTGACTCCGCTGGTGGAGAGTTCGGTTTGGGCTGCCAGGTCGGACATGCGTAGGCGGCGGTTGGGGGATCGGCTCAGGCGGAGTAGCGCGTTGAGGTCGAGGCCGGACAGGCCATGGGCGTTCCAGGTGGGTTCGAGCTTCGCGATGAGTCCGCTGTGCGCTTCGAAGAGCAGGCCGGAGATGGTCAGCCGGGGGTCGTCGAACAGTTCGCTCATGTGTGCCACTCTAGCCTGTACTTGCCGTGAGGATAGTTGACATGAGGAATATCTCCGCGTAGACCTATGCGTACGCAATCTTCCGCACAGCAAATATCGGAGTCGTCATGCAGAACAACTGGGTCGCCGGGTTCCGGAACGGTGTCATCAGCCCCGATGAGCAGATCAAGCTCGCCGAATCACGCGGGTTCGAGGACGAGACGGTGCGCCACGTCCTCCACATGGCAGGCGGCGGCACGGCTGTCCGCGTGCGGCTGACCAACCGCTACGGAGTGACCCCGCTGCTCATCGGTGCCGCTCGCGTGGCGGTGCGTAAAGCCGGTTCGGCGATCGTGTCCGATGCCGATCACGAGATTCGGTTCGGTGGTGATCCGCGCGCGATCATCGAGCCGGGTGCGGAGCTCGTGAGTGATCCGGTGGACCTGCCGGTTGCCGCTGGTCAAGACCTGCTGCTCAGCCTGTATCTGCCTGAATCGACGGGGTCGGCGACCTTTGCCCACCAGCCGGGCGAGGTCTCCTATCTCGTCACCGGCGACCGGACCGCCGACGTGGAACTCGCCGACGCGCAGGAAGTCCCGTTCCGGTTCTTCGTCACCGGAGTGGACGTTCTCGACGCCTCTCCGCCGCCGATCGCGGTGGCGTTCGGCGATTCCTGGTTCGAAGGCGTCGGCACCACTCCGAGCGCCAATCGTCGCTCCGTCGATGTTCTCAACAGTCGGCTCACCCGAGGATGGGTGGTCAACAACGGCATCGCGGGTAACCGGCTCACTGCCGAGGAGATCGGTGAATCCGGTATCGCGCGTTTCGGTTCCGATGCCATCGAGGTTCCCGGTGTCAGTGATGTTCTGGTGAACTTCGGCATCAACGACCTGATTCTCGGTGGGATGGCGGGGCAACCCTCGGCGACCGCCGATGAACTGATCGCCGGTTTCACCGAGCTCGCTGACCGCGCCCATGCGGCGGGCCTACGGATCCACGTCGCGACTATCGGCCCCTACGCCGGGTGCATCTACCCCGGCATGCCACTCGTGGAGACACAGCCCACCCGTCACGCGGTCAACGAATGGCTGCGCCGGACAGACATTTTCGACTCCGTCTTCGATGTGGACCGTGCGGTGGCCGACCCCGCGCGCCCCGACTTCATCCGCCCCGAATTCGACAGCGGTGACGGAATGCACCTCAACGATGCCGGTGCCGCGGCAATGGCGCACACCGTCGACCTCGCCGCTCTCTTCCGCGCGGACTAGGGCACGGTGAGGACGGTTTTGCCCGAGGCGTGCCCCGCTTGCAAGGCCTGGATCGCCAACGGTGTGTCGGACAGAGCGAAACTCCGTTGGATCACCGGTCGCACCTGCCCTTGGGCGACCAGCTCGGCCAGGTAGGCCAAGTCGGCGGCAGCGGGTCGCATCAGGAGCGGTACGAGGGTTTGGCGGGTGAAGAGGTTGGCGATGAGGACCGAGCCCAGCCAGCGGATCGGGCCGAACCAGTTTCCGCCCGGTGCGCCTGCCGAGGAGATGAAGACACCTTCCGGGGTGAGGGTGCGGCGGCAGTCGCGGAGTTTCCGGTTGCCCGCGAGGTCGAAGATGATGTCGTAGACCTCGCCGTAGGCGGCGAAATCGGTTGTGGTGTAGTCGATGACGGTGTCCGCACCGATTTCGCGGACCATCTCGATGTGGCGGGTGCTGCAGACGGCGGTCACGTGGGCGCCGATCGCTTTCGCTATCTGCACCGCGAAAGTTCCTACACCGCCGGATGCGCCGTTGACGAGCACCCGGTGTCCCGGTGCGATCTTGCCGATATCGCGTAATCCCTGGAGCGCGGTCATGCCCGAATCCGGGATCGCGGCCGCTGTTTCCATATCCAGGCCGTCGGGTACCAGGGCGAACGCGGGGGCAGCGGCGCGGACGTATTCGGCGAACGCACCACCGGGCACTTCACCGAAAACCCGATCCCCTACCTGGAATTCAGTAACCCCGGAACCGATTGCGACTACCTCGCCGGCGAGATTCTGGCCGATCATCCGATACTTCGGTCTACGAAAGCCGAACCCGAGCCGGATCAAATATGGTGTACCACTGAGCAAATGCAAGTCGCCGCTGCACAGCGACGCCGCCTGCACCCGGACAACCGCCTCCCCCTCGCCGGGCACCGGCCTGGGCACGATCTCCGTGCACAAAACCTCACTACCGCCGTAGCGCGGTGCCACCCATGCCGTCATCCGGTCGGTATCCACATCGGTCATGAGCGGCCCCTCCTTCGCACTTACAGCGTAAGTCGCTGACCTCAGACGCTACGCTTACGCCGTAAGTAGGTCAAGGAGGAAAACATGCCGCCACGTACCCCGCTGAGCAGGGAACGGATCCTGCGGGCGGCGATCGCCCTGGCCGATGCGGAGAGACTCGACGCGCTGTCGATGCGCAAGCTGGCCAAGGCTCTCGGCGTCGAAGCCATGTCGCTGTACAACCATGTCGCCCACAAGGAAGACATCCTCGACGGGCTCATCGACCTGGTGGTCGAGGAGATCTACGTGCCCGAAGCGGGCGGTGACTGGCAGGAAGAACTACGCCGCCGCGCGATTTCGGCCCACGAGGTCCTGCTCCGGCACCGATGGGCCACCGGCCTGCTGGGCTCCCGGGTGAATGTCGGCCCCGCGATGCTGCGTTATGTCGAGGCGACCCTTGCTTGCCTGATCGCCGCCGGCTTCACCTACGAACAAGCCGACCGCGCCTGGAACGCTCTCGACAGCCACATCTACGGCTTCACGCTCCAAGCCATCAATTTCCCGCTCGACCCCTCCGAATACGCCTCGTCCGCAGAAGAATTCCTTCCGCTCATCCCCACCGATACCCATCCACACATGCACACCCTCGCCTCGCTGGTCATCGACGGAGAGCATTCGGGGACCGCTGATTTCACTTTCGGCTTGAATCTGCTACTCGAAGGACTCGCCGGCTTGCTCCGTCGCTGACCACCCGGACCCCCCGAGGATCGCCGGGGTGGACCACTGAATTCACTGGGTGACAGCGGTTTCGGTCGGCTTCCAAATCCTGCTGCGCAGGTCCACGGTTCGAATGGCCTGGACCCGCCACGGCGTCAACCGCAGCACATGCAACCGCGGATCACTCGGTGAGTGCAGCGCACCGAGACCGGCAGCATCCCCCACACGCGACCGCTCATACGGTCGCTGTCGGCGTCTAACAGAACCATTTCATCCGTTCTTCGACACGTCACTCGAGACGGCCACCCCATGTATGGGTGGCAGGAATCAAGCTTCGACCAGGCGAAGCAACCGCGCTGGCTAGTGCGGCAGCAATGCACCAGGGTCGAAGGTGACCTCGAAGGGCACTCGCACTGTCACCGGGGCACCCGCGGATGCGCGGTGGGTCAGTGTGTATTCGCCATCGGCGCCGAGCGAATACGCGAACAGCACCGGCAACCGTTCGTCGGCGAGGCGACTCTTGAACGGGTCGATCTCGAAACGCCAGTACGTGGGGATGCCTGCCTGTGCGTACAACACCGGCTTCACCATCCGATCCTGCAATGTCGTCGACTTCGACACCACTTCGACGGCGAGTTCGACCTGCCCGACCGGTACACCACGACCGTGCCAATCGATCGGACCCGTGACCACCATCAGATCGGGAATCGGCTCGTCGTCACCGATGAGCACGCCGACGCCGTCCAGCACCAACCGGTCATCGGGAACAACCGCGTCGAACACCTGCGTGAGCCGCTTGATCAACCACTGATGCATAGGCTTCGGGGCGGCATTCACGACGAGCTGACCATTCAGCACCTCATATCGCAAACCGTCATCGGGCAACTGATCGAGATCAGCGGCGGTCCAATGATCGGAGCGCGGCACAGGCATCGCCATATAAACACCTCCGACCTCGTCGAATGCACCGCGCGCCGCCCGCATCGGCCGATTCGAGTCTAGACGCTGCAAGCAGCATCCGGCAGGTTTGCGCCGTTCGCCCAGTGGGTGTGATCCCGCTGGGCGAACGGTCGTCACCTACTCGGCGACGATGACCGACACTTCGCCGTCGGCGGCGTCGGTCGCCTCGCCTGCCACCACGAACCAGTGGGTGACCTCGCCGTCGGCCAGGTCGTCTTCGACCGAGCCGGCGGGGAGGACCGACAGGGCGCCTGCGGTGGCCGCGACCAGGAATTCCTGGATGGCGGCGGGGCCGGAGGCGTGGGTGGTGAAAGTGGTGCACTCGTAGTCGATGCCGTGTTCGTCGCGCAAGCGTTCGGCCAGGGCGACGGCTTCGGACTGGGTGAGCACCCCTGTGGTGTCGCCGGCGACCTGGACGAAGGCCGGGTGGTCCTCGGCCAGGGGGCGGATGCGGTCGGCGTAGGAGACGGGATGCGCTGCGGCTGCGGCGATCTCGTCCTCCACGTCGGCCAGGACCAACCATTCACCTGCCACCCCGGCGACCGGGGCCGCGCTGATGCCGAACGCCGCACCGGCGGCGGCCAGTTCGACTCCGGTCAGGTCGCCCGCGAACAGCACCGCGGCACCGGCCTTCTGCACCGCCCAGGCGGCGAGCACCGAATCCACACTGCGCGGCAGCGACACGGCGACCACATCCCCCGGACCGGCGCCGCGCGCGATGAGCACGCGGGCCAGCTGCGAGGACTTGCGATCCAGTGCGCTGTAGGCGATTTCGCTGTCGCCGCGCAGCAGGGCGGGTGCCTGCGGGTCGGCTTCCACGACCTCGGCGAGCACCTTGGCCACCGTCTGCGCACCGACACCGGTCACCGAAGCGGGCGCCGAACCAGCCGCTGTCACACCGGATTCGGCGAGCAGCTTGGCGCGTTCGGTGGCATCGAGGATGTCGATGTCACCGACCAGGCCGGTCGGGTTCTCGAGCAGTTCGTCGAGCACCCGCAGCAACCGGGCGGACAGGGTGCGGATCTCGTCCTCGGTGAAGGTGCTGCGCAGGTAGCGCATGGTGATCTCGATGGTCGACTCGGCCATCACCACCAGCGTGAGCGGGTAGTGGGTGGCGTCGTCGAGGCCGACACCGGTGACCTGCATGCCATCGATCGAGCTCGCCGCGGTGACGGCGTCCTTGTCCATCGGGTAGGACTCGAACACCAGCAGCGTGTCGAACTGCGAACCGGCACCGGCCACCCGCTGGATGTCGGACAGACCGACGAAGTGGTGGCTGAGCAGTTCGGCCTGCTCGGACTGCACCTTCTGGGTGAGCTTCTCCGCCGTCATCCGGTCGTCGATCTGGATGCGCACCGGCAGGGTGTTGATGAACAGGCCGACCATCGACTCCACACCGGGCAGCTCGGCCGGACGACCGGAGACGGTCGCACCGAACACCACGTCGTCGCGGCCGGTGAGGCGCCCGACGACGATGCCCCACGCGGTCTGCAGCAGCGTGTTCACGGTGACACCGAGCTCGCCGGCGAACTTGCCGAGCGCCCGGGTGCGATCGTTGTCGATCTCGACGACGACCTTGTCGATCTCGAAGCGCTCCTCGGTGCGCGGCGGCGGCGCCAGCTGGGTGGGTCCTTCCACCCCGGCCAACGCGTCGGCCCACGCCCGCAGCGACACTTCGCGATCCCAGCCCGAGAGCCAGGACAGGAAGTTGCGGTAGGACGCCACGCGCGGCAGGGCGGTGAGGTCGCCGTGCACCGCGTAGAGCACGAGCAGATCGCGCATGAGCAGCGGCATCGACCAGCCGTCGACCAGGATGTGGTGCACCGTGATCGACAGGTGCGCCTTGTCCTCGGCGGTCTTGAACAGACCGAAGCGGATCAGCGGCGCGGTCGCCATGTCGAACTGGTTGGCCCGGTCGGCGGCGAGCAGCTGCTGCATGCGCGGCATGCGCACGTCCTCGGGCAGCTCGGTCAGGTCGACCTCACGCCACGGCACCTCGAGTTCGCCCAGCACCACCTGCACCGGCTGACCGGCCGAGTCGGTGACGAAGGCGGTCCGCAGGTTCGGGTAGCGGTCGAGCACGCCCTGGGCGGCCTTGCGCAGCCGCTCGGCGTCGAGGGTGCCGGTCAGGTCGAGTACGGCCTGCACGGTGTACACGTCGACGGTCGCCGAGCTGATCATGGCGTGGAACATGAGGCCGGCCTGCAGCGGCGAGAGCGGCCACACCTCCGACAGCGCGGGGTAATCGCGTTCCCACACATCGAGATCGGACTGTTCCACGCGTACCAGCGGCATGTCGGACGGGGTGAAACCGCCCGCGTCGGAGCGCTGCGCGTGTGTGGCGAGCGCGGTGAGCGCGGCCACGAACAGGTCGGCGAACTCCTGTGCCCGCTCGGCGGAGAGCAGTCCGGTCGGGAAGGCGATGTTCGCGCCGAGCTGCGGGCCCTCGTCGCCGTCGTCGACGATGGCGTTGATGTCCAGCGTCGCGTTGGCCGGCATATCGAGGTCCATCTCGGCGTCGAGCTGACCGAGGTCGGCCACCGGGATCCAGCCGAGTTCGGCGAGTTCGGCGGCGATCTCGCCTGTGCCCGCCCGGCCCAGGTAGTTGAAGCTGATCTGGCCGACGCTCGGCAGATCGGCACCCTGCTCGGTGAGGTACTTGAGCATGCCGTAGCCGATGCCCTTGTCCGGCACCGCGAGCATCTGCTCCTTGACCGACTTGATCACGTCGCCGAGCACGGCGCCGCCGGCGAAGGCGTCGTCGAGGTCGGCACCCGCCAGGTCGAGGCGCACCGGGAAGGCGGTGGTGAACCAGCCGACGGTGCGCGACAGGTCGGCACCGGCGACGATCTCTTCCTGGCGGCCGTGGCCCTCCAGCTTGATCAACGCCGCGGTACCGGATTCGTCTCCGCGCCAACGAGACACAGCCAACGCCAGAGCGGTGAGCAGACCGTCGTTGACACCGCCGTGGTACAGGCCGGGGATCGCGGTGAGCACCGCGTCGGTGACCTCGGGCGAGAGCGTGACCTGCACCCGGTCGACGGTGGCGAAGGTGTCGACCTTCGGGTCGAACGGACGCGAACCCAGTAGCGGGTCGGGGGTCGA
The DNA here is from genome assembly GCF_020216065.1 of Nocardia rosealba. Lineage (GTDB taxonomy): Bacteria > Actinomycetota > Actinomycetes > Mycobacteriales > Mycobacteriaceae > Nocardia > Nocardia rosealba. The sequence goes on along the minus strand of NZ_JAIWNA010000001.1, from coordinate 504,143 downwards.
GGACACCTCACGCCAGAACGGCAGTTCCGTGCGACGGTCCGCGGCCTGCTCGACCAGGCTGTGCGCCCAGCGCCGCATGGACGTGCCGTTGGCGGGCAGCGCCACCGGCTGACCGGCCGCGATCTGACCCCAGGCCATGCCGAGGTCCGGGATCAGGATGCGCCAGGACACACCGTCGATCACGAAGTGGTGGCCGACGACGAGCAGGGCGTCGCGACGGCGCGGGCTCTGTGTCGGTGCGCCGAAGGCGAACCACACGAACTGCACCATGGCGGCACCGGCCGGGTCGAGGCGACCCATGGCCTGGTCGTACTCGGCGCTGGCCAGGACGGACAGCTCCTCGTCGGTGACGTCACCGGACACCTCGACGCGACGCACCAGGGCGCTCACATCGACCGCGCCGGGCGCCAACGCCTCGAACTCCCAACCGTTCTCGCTGTCACCCTGCTGCGCTCCCGAGAGCCCTGCGTGGTCACGCTCCGCTACCGCCTCCGGGCTCACCGCTCGCTCCGCGCGCGCGACCCGCGAGCGGAGCACATCGTGGTGGTCGAAGACCGCGCCGATGGTGGCGTGCAGGACGTCCTCGGTGATGCGTTCGGGCAGGCGGAGCACCATCGACTGGGAGAACCGGTCGTAGGTGGAACCACTGCTGAGGATCTGGCGCATGATCGGCAGCATCGGGATGTCGCCGACACCGCCGCCGGGCAGTTCCTCGAGCACGATCTGCTCGGTGTCGCCGGCGAGGACCGCGATCTCGGCCAGCCCGGCCACGCTGCGCTTCTCGAACACGTCGCGCGGCTTGAACAGCACGCCACGGTCCTTGGCCCGCGACACCAGCTGGATGGACAGAATCGAGTCACCGCCGAGGGCGAAGAACGAATCGTCGAGGCCCACCGCGTCGACACCGAGCACCTCGGCGAAGACGGCGGCGATGATCGCCTCGATATCGCTTGTCGGCGTGCGGAACTCGCGCGGGGCGAGCACCGGCTCGGGCAGGGCGCGACGGTCCAGCTTGCCCGCGGGGGTCAGCGGGATCTCGTCGAGCACCATCACCGAGGCGGGCACCATGTGCGCGGGCAGCTGCTGCGCCACGAACTCGACCAGGGCGGCGGGTTCCACGGCACGGCCGGGGACCGCGCGCACGTAGGACACCAGGATGGTCGCGCCCGCGTCGGTGGTGCGGCCGATGGTCGCCGCGAAATCGACGTCGGAATGTGCGGTGAGCACGGCGTCGATCTCGCCCAGTTCGATGCGGAAGCCGCGGATCTTCACCTGGAAGTCGTTGCGGCCCACGTATTCCACGACGGGCTTGCCGTTGACGGTGCGCCAGGCGACCACGTCACCGGTGCGGTACAGGCGTGAGCCCGGTTCACCGTACGGGTTGGCCACGAAGCGTTCGGCGGTCAGGCCGAGGCGGTCGTGGTAGCCGCGTGCCAGCGGCACGCCACCCAGGTACAGCTCACCGGGCACACCCTCGGGGACCGGATGCAGGCGGCTGTCGAGCACCAGCACGGTCGCGCCGGGGATCGGTCCACCGATGTTCATGGTGTCGCCGGGCAGCAGCGCGTCGGACAGGTTGGTCGCGATGGTCGCCTCGGTGGGGCCGTAGGCGTTGTAGAACCGGTGGTGCGCCGGGTCGGTGCCCGCGCTGTGCCAGTTCGCCACCAGGTCGACCGGCGCCTTGTCGCCACCGACGATCAGCGCTTCCAGCCCGGCCAGTGCCGACGGTTCCATCGACGCCGCGACCAGCGGGGTGAGGAACACGTGGGTCAGGCCCTGGCCGACGATGATCTCGGCCAGTTCCTCGCCGCCGACCACGCCGACCGGCGTGATCACCAGGGTGCCCGCCGACCCGACGGCCAGCAGGAACTCGAGGATCGACGCGTCGAACGACGGCGAGGCGAACGCGAGGGTCCGCGCGTCCTTGCCGAGCCCGAACTGTGTCACCTCGGCGGCGGCGAAGTTGGCCACACCGGTGTGGGTGACGACGACGCCCTTGGGCAGGCCGGTCGAACCCGAGGTGTAGATCATGTACGCCGTGTTGTCGGCGCGCACGACGCCGCGACGGTCCGCGTCGGTGATCAGCTCGCCCGGCTGCTCGGCGATCTCCGCGTGCAGTGCCGCGTCGTCGAGGACCAGCCAGTCACCCAGTGCGGGTGCGGGCAGGTGCTCGACCTCAGCGGAGACCGTGATGCCGAGGGCGGCGCCCGAATCCGACATCATGTGCGCGATGCGCTCGGCCGGGTACTTCGGGTCGACCGGCAGGAACGCCGCACCCGACTTGACGACCGCCCAGATGGCGAGGGTGGTTTCCAGCGACCGCTGCATGGCGATGGCGACGACCGTCTCCGGTGCGGCGCCGCGCTCGATGAGGACCCGGGCCAGACGCGAGGACGCGGCGTCGAGCTCGGCGTAGGTCAGCGAGCGGACATCACCCGCCGCAGCCGACCCGGCGCCTGCCGCAGCCGATGCTCCGGCTCCGGCCTCGACCGACGGCGTGCGCGAGTCGAGCGCGGCTGCATCCGCAGGGGACCCTGCGTCCGCACTGGTGTCGGCATCTACTCGCAGTGCCGAGGTGAGCGCGCGGATCAGGCCGGTGTCGACCGACTCGCCGGGGGCGACGATCGCCTGACCGGTCGGGTTGGCCGCCACAGCCTGAGCCAGCAGCTCGGGCAGCGTGCTCGTGGCGAGCGCGGAACCACCTGTGCGGGTGAGCAGTTCGGTGCGCTCGACGGTGTCGAGGAGTTCCAGATCGCCCACCGGCGTGGTGGTGTCGGCGACGACCTCGGCGAGCAGTCGGCGGAACCGCTGCGCGAACTTCTCCACCGTCGACTGATCGAAAAGATCACTGGCGTAGGAGAACTCGGCATAAGCACCGGCCTCGTCGCCCGCTCCGGCCTCGCGGACGGTGAGCAGCAGGTCGAACTTGGCGGTGTCGACGTCGAAGTCGACCGCCGAGACCGAAAGGCCGGGCAGTTCGAAGCCGGCGTCGGGCAGGTTCTCGAACGACAGCGCCACCTGGAACAGCGGGTGCCGCGCGGTGGAGCGCTCGGGGTTGAGCAGTTCCACCAGCCGCTCGAACGGGATGTCGGCGTGGGCGAAGGCGGCCAGGTCGGCCTCCTTGGCCTGGGCGAGCAGGTCGCCGAAGCTCTGCTGGCCGCCGACCTGCGTGCGCAGGGCCAGGGTGTTGACGAACATACCGATCACGTCGTCGAGCTCGGCCTCGCCACGACCGGCGATCGGGGTGCCGATGACGATGTCCTCGGTGCCCGACAGGCGCGCCAGGAAGATCGCGAGCGCGGTGTGCACGACCATGAACAGCGTCGCGTTCTGCTCGCGGGCGATGGCGGTGAGCCCGGCGTGGACGTCACCGTCGATCGGGAACAGCACCCGGCCACCGGCGAAGGACTGCGTACTCGGACGCGGCCGATCCAGCGGCAGGTTCAGCTCGTCGGGCACACCGGCCAGGGCGCGCTTCCAGTACGCGGCCTGCTGGGAGAGCAGGCTGTTCTCGTCGGTTTCGGAGCCGAGCACCTCGCGCTGCCAGATGCTGAAGTCGGCGTACTGCACCGCCAGCGACGCCCAGCCCGGAGCCTCGCCTGCCGCGCGGGCGGCGTAGGCGATCATCACGTCGCGGGTCAGCGGGCCCATCGACCAGCCGTCGGCGCTGATGTGGTGGGCCACGAACACCAGGACGTACTCGGTGCTCGCGTCGGTACCGACCGGCGACACGACCCGCATCAGCTTGGCGCGCAACGGAACTTCGTCGATCACATCGAAGCCCGCGGTGATCAGTTCGGCGATCTTGTCCCGAACCTGGTCAGGGACAACATCTTCCGGCGTCAGATCGGGCACATTGCCCTCGACCGGCAGGATCACCTGGTGCGGTGTGCCGTTGGCCGACGGGTACACCGTGCGCAGGGTTTCGTGGCGGGCGAGCACGTCGGCGACAGCCAGCTGCAGTGCCTCGACATCCAGCGCGCCCGACAGGCGGACCGCGACCGGGATGTTGTTCACCGAGGAACTGGTGTCGAACTGGTTCAGGAACCACATGCGCTGCTGAGCCAACGACAGCGGCACCTGATCCGGTCGTGGTGCGGCGACCAGCGCGCGACGCCCACCGGCACCGGCACCCTGCTCGACCTTCACCGCGAGCCCGGCCACCGTCGACGCCTCGAACAGCAGGCGCACGGGCACCCGGCTGTCCAGGGCCGCGCCGAGGCGAGCCGCGACCTGGGTGGCCAGCAGCGAGTTGCCACCGAGAGCGAAGAAATCGTCGTCGGCGCCGACGCGCTCGACGCCGAGGACGTCGGCGAACACGCCCGCCACGATCTCCTCGATCGGGGTGGACGGTGCGCGGAACGCCTGTGCCTCGAACTCCGGCTCCGGCAGCGCCTTGCGGTCGAGCTTGCCGTTCACATTGAGCGGCAGGGCATCGAGCACGACGAACGCGGCGGGCACCATGTACGACGGCAGGCCGGCAGCCAGCGTCGACTTCACTTGCGCCACATCGATTTCCGTGGTGGCCGTCGTCGACGACCCGGCGCCACCGGTGGTCGCCGAGACGGAATCCACCGGCTGAACAGCGACCGAATCGGCCTCCCGGCTCGGCGTATTCGCCTGCGCGCCACCCTTTCCGACGAGGTAGGCGACGAGCCGGTCACCCGTACGCGGGTCGGACTTGGCGATGACTGCCGCCTGGCCGATCTCCGGCAGCGCGAGCAGCGCGGCCTCGATCTCGCCGAGCTCGATACGGAAGCCGCGGATCTTCACCTGGAAGTCGGTGCGGCCGCGGTAGTCGAGTTCGCCGTTGTGCCAGGCCACCAGGTCGCCGGTGCGGTACATGCGGGTGCCGGTACCGAACGGGTTGGCGACAAAGCGGTCGGCGGTGAGGTCGGCGCGGCCGAAGTAGCCGCGCGCCAGCTGGGCGCCCGCGAGGTACAGCTCGCCGGCGACACCGTCGGGCACCGGGCGCAGCCGCTCGTCGAGCACGTAGACCTGGCTGTTCCATTCGGGCGAACCGATGGACACCGAACCCTGGTCGGCCGCGTTCACCCGGTGCGCGGTGATCGAGACCGCGGCCTCGGTGGGGCCGTACAGGTTGAACAGCTCGGTGCGCGGGAACGCGGTGCGGAAGCGCTGGGCCAGCGAACCTGGCAGCGCCTCACCGATGGCGAGCACGCGCCACAGCGAATCCGGCATGCCGGCGGCGAGCAGCGCATCGAGCATCGACGGCACCACGTGCAGCGTGGTGACCCACTCGCGGATCATCAGCTCGTTGAGGTAGGCCGGGTCGCGATGCCCGTCGGGCGCGGCGATCACCAGGCGACCACCGCACACCGCCGCCGACCAGAACTCCCAGACCGAGAGGTCGAAGGTGGCCGCGGTCTTGAGCAGCACCGCGTCGGCGGCGTCCATGCCGAATTCGACCAGCTTCCACTGCAGCTGGTTGGCGATGGCGCCGTGCGGTACCGCGACACCCTTCGGGCGGCCGGTCGAACCGGACGTGAAGATCACGTACGCGGTATTCGACGGACGCAGCGGCTCGGTGCGCTCGTCATCGGAAACCGGTGCGGCACTGAGGCTGTCCAGGGCGAGTTCGTCGATGCGCACGACCGGTGCTGCATCGGTGCTGAACTCGTCGTTGGTGAGCACGCAGACCGGTGCCGCGGCGGTGAGGATGTAGTCGGTGCGCTCGGCCGCCTGATCGGGATCGACCGGCACGTACGCACCACCGGACTTGGCCACCGCGTACATCGCGACGATCAGATCCACCGAGCGGCGCATGGCGAGCGCCACGCGCGCCTCCGGGCCGACACCGAGCGAGATCAGGTGGCGGGCAAGGCGGTTCACCTTCGCGTCGAGTTCGGCGTAGGTGAGCTGGTTGCCGTCGTCGGTGACCAGGGCGGTCGCCTTCGGATCGGCGGCCACGGTCGCGTCGAGCAGCGAGACAAGGGTGGCCTCGGTGTCGACCGGGTTGGCCGTGTTGTTGCGGCCGTCGACCAGTTCGGCGCGCTCGGCCGGGGCGAGCAGTTCGATATCGCCGACGGCGGTACGCGGCGTGGCGACGATCGCCTCGAGCAGGCGCTCGAAGCGGCGCAGGAATCCCTCGACCGTGGCACGGTCGAACAGATCGGTCGCGTAGGTGAGCAGACCCGAAATGCCTTCGGGCTCACCGGTTTCGTCGTAGACGTCGCTGATGATGAGGTGCAGGTCGAACTGCGACAGGTTGCTGTCGATGTCCAGGCCCGCGACCGTGAGACCCGGCAGTTCAAGGGTGGCGCGGCTGAGGTTCTGGAACGACAGACCCACCTGGAACAGCGGGTGCCGCGCGGTGGAACGCACCGGGTTGAGCACCTCGACGAGCCGCTCGAACGGCACGTCGGCGTTGGCGAAGGCGGCGATGTCGTCTTCGCGCTGGCGGGCCAGCAGGTCGGTGAAGGCCTCACCGCTGTCGACCTTGGTGCGGAATACCAGGGTGTTGACGAACATGCCGATCATGTCGTCGAGCACGGCCTCGCCACGACCCGCCATCGGGGTACCGATGGCGATGTCGTCGGTGCCGGACAGGCGCGCGAGCAGCACCGCGAGGGCGGTGTGCACGACCATGAACAGGGTCGCGCCCTCCCCACGGGCCAGTTCGACGAGCGCGCGGTGGGTCTCGGCGCTGATCCGCACGTCGACCTTGCTGCCCGCGAAGCTCTGCACGGCGGGACGCGGCCGGTCGGCCGGCAGGTCGAGCTGGTCGGGCAGCTCGGCGAGGGCCTGCTTCCAGTAGGCCACCTGCTTGCTGGCCATCGAGTCCGGGTCGTCCTCGTTGCCGAGCAGCTCGCGCTGCCAGATGCTGTAGTCCGCGTACTGCACGGGCAGCGGCGACCAACCGGGTTCGGAGCCGGCGGCGCGGGCGGCGTAGGCCGTCATCAGGTCGCGGGTCAGCGGGGCGACCGAGGAACCGTCACCGGAGATGTGGTGCACGACCATGGCCAGCACGAAGTCGTCACTGTTCTCGACATGGAACAGGGCGACGCGCAGCGGCACCTCGACGGTGACGTCGAAGATGGTGCCGAGCAGTTCGCCGACCGCCGTCTCCACCTCGTCGGCGGCGACGGTGCGCTCGAGCAGTTCCGGCGCCGCCTGTGCGGGCGACAGGATGACCTGTGCCGCACCGGCTTCCGTCTGGGGGTAGACGGTACGCAGGATCTCGTGGCGGCTCACCAGGTCGAGGATCGCGGCGCGCAACGCGGCCACGTCGAGCTCGCCGGACAGGCGGACCGCGACGGGCACGTTGTAGGCCGCCGACTGGGTGTCGAAGCGGTTGAGGAACCACATGCGCTGCTGGGCGAGCGAGAGCGGGATGTGCTCCGGACGCGGACCGGCCTTCAGCGCCTTGCGGTCACCGGTTTCGGCGTGCTGCTCGATGCGGTGCGCCAGCGCGGACACGGTCGACGCCTCGAACAGCAGGCGCACGGGGATGCGGGTGTCGAGGGACTCGCCGAGGCGGGCGGCGACCTGCGTGGCCAGCAGCGAGTTACCGCCCCAGGCGAAGAAGTCGTCGTCGAGACCGAACCGCTTGTCGTCACCCAGGCGCAAGACCTCGGCGAAGGTGGCGGCCACGAGCTGTTCGCTCGGGCTCACCGGTGCGCGGAACACGGCCTTCTCGACCTCGGGCTCCGGCAGCGCCTTGCGGTCGAGCTTGCCGTTGGCGTTCAGTGGCAGGGCGTCGAGCTGCAGGAACACGGTCGGAACCATGTAGGACGGCAGCTCGGCGGCCAGCGCGTTACGCAGCGCGACCTTGTCGATCTCGCCCGCGTCGGCCACGACGTAGGCGACGAGGCGATCACCGACCACCGGATCGGTGTGGGCGAGCACGGCGGCCGCGGAGATGGTCGGCTGACGCAGCAGCGCTGCCTCGATCTCACCGAGTTCGATACGGAAGCCGCGGATCTTCACCTGGAAGTCGGTGCGGCCCCGGTAGTCGAGTTCGCCGTCGGCGTTCCATGCCACGAGGTCGCCGGTGCGGTACATGCGTTCGCCGGTGGTGGAGAACGGGTCGGCGACGAAGCGATCGGCGGTCAGGTCGGCGCGGCCGTAGTAGCCGCGGGCCAGCTGGGCACCGGCGAGGTACAGCTCACCGGAGACACCGACCGGAACCGGGCGCAGCCGCGAATCCAGCACGTAGACACGGCTGTTCCACTCCGGGCCGCCGATCGACACCGACACCTGGTCGGCATCGGTCACGGCGTGGCTGGTGATCGAGACCGCGGCCTCGGTGGGGCCGTACAGGTTGAACAGCGCGGCCGTGTTGGCGGTGCGGAAGCGCTGCGCGGTCGAGGCGGGCAGCGCCTCACCGATCGCGAGCACCCGGCGCAGCGTGCGCGGCAGGGCGGCACCGGACTCGGTGAGCAACGCGTCGAGCATCGACGGCACCACGTGCAGCGTGGTGACACCGGTGGACCGCATCAGGTCGTTGAGGTAGGCCGGGTCGCGGTGGCCGTCGGCGGTGGCGACCACCAGGCGGGCACCGGCGACGGCGGCGGTCCAGAACTCCCAGACCGACAGGTCGAAGGTGGCCGCGGTCTTGAGCAGCACCGCGTCGTCGGCACCGATCCCGAATTCAGCCGTCTCCCATAGCAACTGGTTGACGATCGCGCCGTGCGGGACCGCGACACCCTTGGGCTTACCGGTGGAACCGGAGGTGAAGATGATGTACGCGGTGTTGGCGGGCACGAGTGAACGCCCGGTGATCGCCTCGGCGCTCACCGCGCTCAGGTCCAGGTCGTCCAGGACGACCACTTCGGCTGCCGCCGTGCCGAATTCGGCGTTCGCCGTGGTCAGTACGACAGCCGGGGCGGCGGTTTCCAGGATGTAGTCGGTGCGCTCGGCGGGCTGATCGGGGTCGATCGGCACGTAGGCCGCGCCCGTGCGGGCCACCGCGTACATCGCGACGATCAGCTCGGCGGAGCGTCGGATGGCCAGGGCAACCCGGTCCTCGGCGCCGATCCCGCGCTCGATCAGGTACCGCGCGAGGCGGTTGACCTCGGCATCGAGTTCGGCGTAGGTGAACTCGCGACGACCGGAGACGATTCGGCCGGAAGCGACAGCGGCGCGTGTGTCTGCGTCGTCGGATTCCGGCTCGTCGACGACCAGCGCGATCGCGTCCGGGGTCGCCGCCACAGTCGCGTCGAGCAGCGAAACCAGGGTGGCGTCGGTGTCGACCGGGTGCGCGGTGTCGTTCCACGCGGTGACGATCCGCTCGGCCTCCGGCTCGGCGAGCAGGTCGATGTCACCGACCGGGATGCTCGCGTCGGCGGTGACGGCGTCGAGCACCCGCACGAAGCGGTCGGCGAAGCTCTGCACCGTCGACTCGTCGAACAGGTCGATGGCGTAACCGAATTCGGTGACCAGCTGGGCCGGTGCGCCGTCGTCGGTGTAGCGGTCGTACAGGGTGACGTGCAGATCGGTCTTGGCCAGCTGCGAGTCGTAGTCGACCGGGCTCACCGTGAGACCGGGGAGTTCGAAGGTGGTCTCGGCCAGGTTCTGGAACGACAGACCGATCTGGAACAGCGGGTTGCGTGCGGTGGAGCGCACCGGGTTGAGCACCTCGACGAGCCGCTCGAACGGCACGTCGGCATTGGCGAAGGCTTCCAGGTCGCGTTCGCGCACGTCGGCGAGCAGCTCGGCGAAGGAGGCGCCGGAGTCGACGGCGGTGCGGAACACCAGGGTGTTGACGAACATGCCGATCAGGTCGTCGAGTTCGCGCTCGCCACGACCCGCGATGGGGGTGCCGACGGCGATGTCGTCGGTGCCCGACAGGCGCGCGAGCAGCACCGCGAGCGCGGCGTGCACGACCATGAACAGCGAGGCGTTGTTGGCGCGGGCCAGGTTGTGCAGGGCGGCGTGCCGGTCGGGGTCGATCTCGAACCGGATCGCCTTGCCCTGGAACGACTGCGCGGGCGGGCGCGGGCGGTCGGCGGGCAGTTCGAGCTGGTCGGGCAGGCCTGCCAGCGCCTCGGTCCAGTACGCGACCTGCTTGGCGGCCAGCGATTCCGGGTCGGATTCGTCGCCGAGCACTTCGCGCTGCCACAGCGCGTAGTCGGCGTACTGCACCGGCAGCGGCGCCCACTGCGGCGCCTCACCCTGCGCGCGGGCCACGTAGGCGGCCATGATGTCGCGCGCCAGCGGGCCCATGGAGGAACCGTCGGCGGACACGTGGTGCACGGTGAACGCGAGCACGTAGTCGGTTTCGCTCAGTTCGAACAGCGCGACCGCGAGCGGCACCTCGCGGGTGACGTCGAAGGTGGTCATCGCGAATTCGACGACCGCGTCGAGCAATTCGTCCTCGTCGACCTCGATGTGGTGCACCTGCGCGCTGATCTGCGAGTTCGGCAGGATCACCTGGCGTGGGCCGTCGGGCGAGGCCGGGTAGACGGTGCGCAGCATCTCGTGGCGGGCGAACACGTCGCCGATGGCCTGCTCGAGCGCGGGCACGTCGAGGTCACCGGTGAGGCGGACGGCGAGGGGGATGTTGTCCACCGCGGAGGTGGAGGTGTCGAACTGGTTGAGGAACCAGTAGCGCTGCTGGGCAGGCGAGAGCGGGATGATCTCGGGCCGCTCCCCCGCCTTCAGGCGCGGGCGGGCGCGGCCGGAACCGGCGTTGTGCTCGGCACGGGCGGCCAGCGCCGACACGGTCGAGGCCTCGAACAGGTCGCGGACCGCGAGCTGGGTGTCCAGGGCGGCGCCGATGCGGGCGGTGACCTGGGTGGCCAGCAGCGAGTTGCCGCCGAGTTCGAAGAAGTCGTCGTCGGCACCCACGCGGGCCACGCCGAGCACGTCGCCGAAGGTGCCCGCCACGATCTCCTCGATCGGGGTGGACGGCGCACGGAACACCTTGGTCTCGAACACCGGCGCGGGCAGCGCCTTGCGGTCGAGCTTGCCGGAGGCGTTGAGCGGGAAGGCGTCCAGGATCACGAACGCGGTGGGCACCATGTACGCGGGCAGGGCGCTGCCGAGTTCGGCGCGCACCGCGTCGATGTCGACGGTCGAACCGGCCGACGGGATCAGGTAGCCGACGAGCTGGTCGCCGAGGCGTTCGTCGCCACGGACCACGACCACCGACTGGGCGATCGAGGGCAGTGCGGTGAGCGCGGATTCGATCTCGCCGAGCTCGATGCGCAGACCGCGCAGCTTCACCTGGAAGTCGGTGCGGCCCAGGTACTCCAGCTCGCCCTGCTCGGTCCAGGCGACGAGGTCACCGGTGCGGTACATGCGCGCGCCGTCGATGCCGAACGGGTCGGCGACGAAGCGGTCGGCGGTGAGATCCGGGCGGTTCACGTAGCCGCGGGCCAGCTGCACACCGGCCAGATACAGTTCACCCGCGACACCGACCGGGACCGGGTGCAGGCGCGAATCCAGCACGTACACCTCGGTGTTGAACACCGGTGCGCCGATCGGCACCGAGGTGGCGTCGGCGTCGGTGACCTCGTGGAAGGTGACGTCGACGGCGGCCTCGGTCGGGCCGTACAGGTTGTGTACGGCCGCACCGGAGAGGGCGCGCATCCGCTGGGCGGTCGGCGCGGGCAGCGCCTCACCGGAGGCGAAGACCAGGCGCAGGCTGTCGGCGCGGCCGTCGTCCTCGGCCAGTTCGGCCACGAACACCGACATCATCGACGGCACGAAGTGCGCGGTGGTGACGCTCTCGGCGGCGATGAGTTCGGCCAGGTAGGCCGGATCGCGGTGGCCGTCGGGCTTGGCGACGACCAGTCGAGCACCGATCTGCAAGGGCCAGAAGAACTCCCACACCGACACATCGAACGTGGCGGGCGTCTTCTGCAGCACCACGTCGTCGGCGGTCAGGCCGTACTGCGCCTGCATCCACACCAGACGGTTCACGATCGCGCCGTGGCTCACGGCAACACCCTTCGGGCGGCCGGTCGAACCCGACGTGAAGATCACGTACGCGGTGTTCGACGGACGCAGCGGGGCGATCCGCTCGGCATCGGTGACCGGCGCATCCGAGTAGTCCGACAGGTCGAGGCTGTCGATGTGCAGCGCGGTGGTCGAGCCCGCGTCGAATTCGTCACGGGCCGTGGTCAATACGCACACCGGCGCGGCGGTCTCGAGCACGTAGTGAGTGCGCTCGGCCGGGTGGTCGGGGTCCAGCGGCACATAGGCGCCACCGGCCACGCTCACCGCGTACATGCCGATCACCAGGTCGAGCGAGCGGCGCATGCCGAGCGCGACCATGGTGTCCGGGCCGACGCCCTGGGCGATCAGATGCCGGGCCAGGCGGTTCACCTGGGCGGTGAACCCGGCGTAGGACAGAGTTGTCCCCTCGAACGTGAGGGCAGGCGCGTTCGCACTGGTCGCGGTCTGTGCCTGGAACATCGACACCAGGGTCGCGTCCTGGTCGACCGGGTGCGCGGTGGCATTCCAGCCGGCCACGACCTGGCGGTATTCGACCGGAGCCAGCAGCTCGACGTCGCCGATCGCGCGGGTCGGTTCCGCGACCACCGACGACAGCATCCGCACCAGGCGCTTGGCCAGGCCCGCGATGGTGTCGGCATCGAACATGTCTGTCGCGTAGGCGAACTCGGCGGTCATGCCGTCGGCGGAACCGTCGGCGCGGTAGCGATCGGTCAGGTTCAGGTGCAGATCGAACTTGGCCGTCACCACGTCCAGCGGCACGCCCGCGACCTCGAGGCCGGGCAGTTCGAACGACGCCTCGCCGGTGTTCTGGAACGACAGCATCACCTGGAACAGCGGGTGACGCGCCTGCGAACGGGTCGGGTTGAGGATTTCGACGAGCCGCTCGAACGGCAGGTCGGCGTGGCCGAACGCGGCCAGGTCGTTCTCCCGCGTGGCGGCGAGCAGCTCGGCGAACGACTGCGCCGGGTCGACCGTGCTGCGCAGCACCAGGGTGTTGACGAACATGCCGATGGCGTCGTCGAGCACCGCTTCACCACGGCCCGCGACGGCGGTGCCGATGGCGATGTCGTCGCTGTTGGACAGGCGCGCGAGCAGGGCGGCGAACGCGGCGTGCACCACCATGAACAGGCTGGCGCCGTGTTCACGGGCCAGCGCGTTGAGGCTGTGCGTCAGCGCCGGGTCGATCGAGAACTCGTGCACCCCACCGCGGTTGGAGGCCACGGCCGGGCGCGGGCGGTCGCTCGGCAGATCCAGCTGGTCGGGCAGCCCGGCCAGCGTCGTGGACCAGTAGGCCACCTGCTGGGCGATCATCGACGACGGATCCGACTCGGAGCCGAGGGTTTCGCGCTGCCACAGCGCGAAGTCGGCGTACTGCACGGGCAGCGGCGCCCAGCCCGGTGCCTCGCCGCGCGAGCGGGCGGCGTAGGCGATCATCACGTCGCGGGCCAGCGGACGCACCGACCAGCCGTCGCCGGAGATGTGGTGCACCACGAAGACGAGCACGTGGGTGTCGGGGTGCGAGCCGTCCATGGAACCGGCCACGCGCAGCAGTTCGGCGCGCACCGGGACCTGCGCGGTCACGTCGAAACCGGCGAGCACGAGTTCGCTGATGCGATCGCGGATCTCGTCCTCACCGATCGTGACCGGGTCGATCGTGATCGGCACCTGGGCCGCGGGCAGCACGACCTGCACACCCTGGCCGTCGGCGGTTTCCGGGTAGACGGTGCGCAGCACTTCGTGCCGCTCCACCACGTCGGCCACGGCCTGGCGCAGTGCGTCCACGTCGAGGTCACCGGTCAGGCGGACAGCGAGCGGGATGTTGTTGACACCGGTGGCGCTGTCGAACCGGTTGAGGAACCACATGCGCTGCTGGGCGAGCGAGAGCGGCACCTGTTCCGGGCGCGGCCCGGCGACGAGCTCGCGGCGGCTGCCGCTGCCCGCGTGGGTCTCCACCTTGGCGGCCAGCGCCGACACCGACGGCGCCTCGAACAGCACCCGCACCGGAACCCGGGTGTCGAGTGCGGCGCCGAGGCGGGCGACGATCTGGGTGGCGATGAGCGAGTTGCCGCCGAGGTCGAAGAAGTCGTCGTCGCGGCCGACCGGCTGGTCCTCGGACAGGCCGAGCACCTCGGCGAAGGTGGCGGCGACGATCTCCTCGATCGGGGTGCTCGGCGCGCGGAACTCACGGGCCTCGAACACCGGATCGGGCAGGGCGCGGCGGTCGAGCTTGCCGTTGGCGCTCAGCGGCATCTCGTCGAGCACGACGAACGCGGCCGGAACCATGTACGACGGCAGTTGCGCACCGAGATGCGCACGCAGCGTTTCGGTTTCGACGGTCGCACCCGCCGAGGGCACCACGTAGCCGACCAGCTGATCGCCGGTGCGGGCATCCGAACGCACGATCACCACGGCCTGGCCGACGGTGTCGTGCGCGGTGAGCGCGGCCTCGATCTCGCCGAGCTCGATGCGCAGACCGCGCAGCTTCACCTGGAAGTCGGTGCGGCCGAGGTAGGTGATCACACCGTGCTCGTCGCGGCGCACCAGGTCGCCGGTGCGGTACATGCGGGCGCCGTCGTCGCCGAACGGGTCGGCGACGAAGCGGTCGGCGGTGAGATCGGGGCGGCCGAAGTAGCCGCGCGCCAACTGGTCACCCGCCAGGTACAGCTCGCCCGCGACACCGGCGGGGACCGGGTGCAGGCGGGCGTCGAGCACGTAGGCCTCGGCGTTCCAGACCGGCGCGCCGATCGGGACGGCGCCGTCGACCTGATCGGCGACCGGGCCGTGCGTGGCGTGCACGGTGAACTCGGTGGGGCCGTACAGGTTGAACAGCTGCGCGTCGCTCACCCGCCGCAGCGCGGCGACGGCGTCGCCGGTGAAGGCCTCACCGGCGATCAGCAGGGCGCGCAGTGAGGACAGAGCTCCGCTCTCCACCGCAGCCGCGTCGATGCTGCCGGCGAAAACGGTGAGCATCGACGGGACGAACGAGGTCATGGTGACCCGTTGTACCGCAATGACATCGGCGAGGTACTGCGGGTCGCGGTGCCCGTCGGGGCTCGCGACGACGAGCCGGCCGCCGGTGCTCAGCGGACCGAACAGCTCCCACACCGACACGTCGAAGGTGGCGGGGGTCTTGAACAGCACCACGTCGTCGGCGCCGATGCCGTATTCACCGGTGATCCAGCGGATCTGGTTCACCACGGCCGAGTGCGGCACGGCCACACCCTTCGGGCGACCGGTCGAGCCGGAGGTGAAGATGACGTAGGCCGGGTGCTGCGGGTGCAGCGGGGCGGTGCGGTCGGCATCGGTGACCGGGGCATCCGGGTAGGCCGACAGGTCGACCGCGTCGATGACCAGTGTGGTCGGCTCGTCGAGGGCGAAACCGTCCCGGGTCGTGGTCAGCACGACCACCGGGTTCGCCGTTTCGAGCACGTAGGCGATGCGGTCGGCGGGCTGGTCGAGGTCGAGCGGGACGTAACCGCCGCCGGCTTCCTGCACCGCGTACGCCGCGATCACCAGGTCGATGCTGCGGCGCAGGCCGAGGGCGACCAGCCGTTCCGGGCCGACACCGGCCTCGATCAGGCGGTGCGCCAAACGGTGTACGCGCGCGGCGAATTCGGCGTAGGTGAGGGTTTCGCCGGTGGCCGGGTCGATGAGGGCGACCGCGTTCGGGGTCGCCGTGGCCTGGCGGGCGAACTCGTCGACGAGGGTACCCGCGCCGGGCAGCTCGCGGGCGGTGTCGTTCCAGCCACGAACGGCCAGTTGCACCTCGGCCGCGTTCAGCAGCGGGATATCGCCCACGGCACGGTTCGGGGTGGCGGCGATGGCGTTGAGCAGGCGGGTGAAGCGGGCACCGAAGCTGCTCATGGTCGACGCGTCGAACAGGTCGGTCGCGTAGATCAGCTCGGCGACCATTCCGGCGGTGTCACCGGGCTTCTCGGTGAGCACCACCTGCAGGTCGAACTTGGCGACATCGATCGGCAGCTCCACACCGCTCGCGGTGAGGCCGGGCAGTTCCAGGCTGGTCTGGCCGGTGTTCTGGAAGGCCAGCATCACCTGGAACAGCGGGTGACGCGCCTGCGAACGGGCGGGGTTGATGATCTCGACCAGCCGCTCGAACGGCAGATCGGCGTGGCCGAACGACGCGATGTCGCTCGTGCGGACCTGGGCGAGCAGCTCGCTGAAGCTGGCCGCGCCGTCGACCTCGGTGCGCAGCACGAGGGTGTTGACGAACATGCCGATCAGGTCGTCGAGCGCGCGTTCGCCACGGCCCGCGATGGGCGTACCGATGGCGATGTCGGACTCACCGGACAGTCGCGAGAGCAGCAGGGCCAGGGCCGCGTGCGTGACCATGAACAGGGTCGCGCCACGGGTGCGGGCCAGCTCGGCGAGCGCCGCGTGGGTGCGGGCGTCGATCTCGAAGGTGTGGGTGGCGCCGCGACCGCTGGCGACGGCCGGACGCGGCCGGTCGGCGGGCAGGTCGAGCTGCTCGGGCAGACCGCGCAGGTGCTCGCTCCAGAAGGCGATCTGACTCGCGATCACCGATCGGGCGTCGTCCTCGTCGCCGAGCACGGCACGCTGCCAGAGGGCGAAGTCGGCGTACTGGACCTCGAGGGGGCGCCAGGCCGGTTCGGCGCCTTCCACGCGGGCGCTGTAGGCGGTCATCACGTCGCGGGTGAGCGGGCCCATGGAGAAGCCGTCGGCCGAGATGTGGTGCACGACAAGGGCGAGCACGTGTTCGGTGGGGCTCACCTCGAACAGGGCGGCCCGGAACGGCACCTCGGCGGTGACGTCGAACGCAGTGAGCACGAGCTGCGAAAGACGCTGCGGCAGTTCGGCTTCGGTGGTCTCGATCGGGGCGAGGTCGGGGATGACCTTGCCGGTCGCCACGATCACCTGGTGGGCGGCGCCGTCGGCCTCCGGGTAGTAGGTGCGCAGCGACTCGTGGCGGGCGAGCACGTCGGCGACGGCCACCTGCAGTGCCTGGCGGTCGAGCAGGCCGGACAGGCGAACGGCGGCGGGGATGTTGTCGACGGCCGACTCGGGGTCGAAGCGGTTGAGGAACCACATGCGCTGCTGGGCCAGCGACAGCGGCACCCGCGCGGGGCGCTGCTGCGGGACAAGCGGGGCGCGCCGCTCGTCACCGGAATGCGTCTCGGCCCGCGCGGCCAGCGCGGCGACCGTGGACGCCTCGAACAGTTCGCGCACGCCGATATCGGATTCCAGGGCGGCCGAGAGCCGGGCCGCGACCTGGGTGGCGGTCAGCGAGTTGCCGCCGAGAGCGAAGAAGTCGTCGTCGAGGCCGACCCGGTCCAGGCCGAGCACATCGGCGAAGGTGGCGGCGACGATCTCCTCGACCGGCGTGGTCGGCGCGCGGAACACCGCGGCCTCGAACACCGGGGCCGGCAGGGCCTTGCGGTCGAGCTTGCCGGAGGCGTTGAGCGGGAACTCGTCGAGGACGATGATCACCGACGGCACCATGTAGGCGGGCAGGTTGTTGCCCAGTTCCTCGCGCGCGTCCTCGATGTCGACGGTGCGGCCGACGGCGGGGATCACGTAGGCCACCAGCTGGTCGCCGGTGTGCTGGTCGCTGCGGACCACCACCACCGACTGGGCGACCTCGTCGAGGCCGGTGAGCGCGGACTCGATCTCGCCGAGCTCGATGCGCAGACCGCGCAGCTTCACCTGGAAGTCGGTGCGGCCCAGGTACTCCAGCTCGCCCTGCTCGGTCCAGGCGACGAGGTCACCGGTGCGGTACATGCGCGCGCCGTCGGTGCCGAACGGGTCGGCGACGAAGCGGTCCGCGGTGAGATCCGGGCGGGCGACATAGCCGCGCGCCAGCTGGGTGCCCGCGAGGTAGAGCTCACCCGCGACACCGACCGGGACGGGCCGCAGGCGCGCGTCGAGGACGTAGACCTGGGTGTTGAACACCGGGGCACCGATCGGCACGGTGTCGATGTCGGTGTCGACGACCTCGTGGAAGGTGACGTCGACCGCGGCCTCGGTGGGGCCGTACAGGTTGTGCAGTGCCGCACCGGTGAGTTCGCGCAGGCGGTGGGCGGGCTTGGGCGGCAGCGCCTCACCGGAGGCGAACACCATGCGCAGCGAATCACACTGCGCGGCAGCGGCATCCGCGACGAACACCGCGAGCATCGACGGCACGAAGTGGGTGACGGTGACACCCTCGGCCGCGATGATCTCGGCCAGGTAGGCCGGATCACGATGACCGTCGGGCTTGGCGACGACCAGCCGCGCCCCGATCTGCAAGGGCCAGAAGAACTCCCACACCGACACGTCGAACGTGGCAGGCGTCTTCTGCAGCACCACATCGTCGGAGGTCAGGCCGTACTGCGCCTGCATCCACACGAGGCGGTTGACGATCGCGCCATGGCTGACCGCCACACCCTTCGGGCGGCCCGTCGAACCCGACGTAAAGATCACGTACGCGGTGTTCGACGGACGCAGCGGGGAGGTGCGTTCGGCGTCGGCGAGGCGGGTGTCGGCGTAACCCGACAGGTCGAGCAGGTCGATCCGGACCTGCGCGGTGTCGATCTCCAGATCGGTGCCCGAGGTGAGCACACACACCGGATCCGCCGTCGCGAGAATGTATTCCGTGCGCTCGGCCGGATGATCGGGGTCCAGCGGCACATAGGCGCCACCGGCCACGCTCACCGCGTACATGCCGACGACCAGGTCGAGCGAGCGGCGCATGCCAAGGGCCACATAGGTTTCCGGGCCGACACCACGGTCCACGAGCCACCGGGCCAGGCGATACACCTGGGCCGCGAACTCGGCGTAGGACAGACTCGTCCCCTCGAAGGTGAGGGCGGTGGCCTGCGGGGTGCGGGCCAGCTGCGCCTCGAACATCGACACGAGGGTGGCGCGCTGATCCACCTCGTGCGCGGTGGCGTTCCACTCGCGCACGACGAGTGCGCGTTCGGCGGCGTCGAGCAGTTCGATATCGCCCACGGCCACCGTCGGTTCGGCGGTGATCGCGGTGAGCACCCGGATCAGGCGCTCGGCGATGCGGTGCACGGTGGCGGCGTCGAACAGGTCGCTCAGATAGCCGGCGCGGATGCGCAGCTGGGTGTCGAGCTGAGCGATGAGCGAGAGCGGGTAGTGGGTGGCGTCGGCGGCATCCAGACCGGTGACGGCCATGCCGTCGATGTCGGCGGCCTGGGCCTTGATGCCCTCGGCGTCGACCGGGTAGGACTCGAAGACCACCAGCGAGTCGAACAGGCCACCGATCCCGGCGGCCGACTGGATCTCGGCCAGGCCGATGTAATGGTGGTCGAGCAGGTCGGCCTGCTCGCCCTGGGTGCGGGTCAGCACCTCGCGCACCGATTCGGCCGCGTCGAAACGGACGCGCACCGGCACGGTGTTGATGAACAGACCGACCATCGACTCCACGCCCGACAGCTGCGCGGGACGACCGGAGACGGTGGTGCCGAACAGCACGTCGTCGCGACCGGTCATCCGGCCGAGCACGATCGACCAGGCCACCTGCAGCACCGTGTTCGGGGTGACGCCGAGGTCGGCGGCCAGCGCGACCAGGCGGCCGGTGGTGATCTCGTCCAGGTCGAACAGGTACTCGTCCGACAGGGCGGTGATCTCGCGGCTCGCGTCCGGGCGGGCGAGCAGCGTGGGCTCGGTGACCCCGCGCAGCGCGTCGGACCAGACGGCAACGGAGGCCGAATGATCCTGCTGGGAAACCCATTCCAGGAAGTGGCGGTAGGAGCGGACGGCGGGCAGCGCGCTCGCGTCGCCGTGCAGGGCGTAGAGCGCGAGCAGGTCGCGCATCACCAGCGGCATCGACCAGCCGTCGAGCAGGATGTGGTGGTTGGCCACCACGAAACGCCATTCGTGCTCACCCACCTGGATCAGGGTGAAGCGGATGAGCGGCGGCTCGGCCAGGTCGAAGCGGGCGTTGCGGTCGGCCTCGACGAGGTCGGCGAACTCGCCGGTTTCGGTGCGGTCGTGTTCGGCCCAGGCCACGCGGGCGTTGTCGAGGACGATCTGCACGGCGTTGCCGTCGTGATCGGTGACGAACGCGGTGCGCAGGGTCTCGTGCCGGTCGAGCAGGGCCTGGGCGGCGGCGCGCAGACGGGTGGCGTCGACATGACCGGTGAGCGTCAGGACCGCCTGGGCGGTGTAGACGTCCACCGAGCTCGCGGCGAGGCGGGCGTGGAAGAACAGACCGGCCTGCAGCGCGGCCAGCGGCCACACCTGGGTCAGCTCCGGGTAGCGCCGCTCCCAGACGTCGATATCGCGCTGGGTGGCGCGCACGAGCGCGAAGTCGGACGGCGTGTGGCCGCCCGCACCGGCGGAATTGGCATGCCGGGCAACGGCTTCCAGCGCGGCGACCCACAGGTCGGCGAATTCGCGGACCTCGGCCTCGCCGAGCAGGGTGCTCGGGTAACCGATATTGGCGCTGAGCTTGTCGCCGACGACGATCGCGTTGACATCCAGCGGTGCCATCGCGGGCATGTCGGCGTCGTAGGCCCCTCCCAGGGAGGCCAGCTCCGAGGCCGGGATCCAGCCGAAACCACGCAGCGCGTCGGGGACGTCGCTGTCGGCGACCCGGCCGAGGTAGTTGAAGCTGATCTGGCCGGGCAGCTCGGTGGGCAGTTCGGCGGCGGTGTCGGCGTTCATGTACCGCAGCAGGCCGTACCCGATGCCCTTGTCGGGCACCGAGAGCAGCTGTTCCTTGACCGCCTTCACGGCCTGGCCGATCGCCGGACCACCGGCCAGGGCGGCGTCGAGATCGATGCCGGTGAGGTCGAGGCGCACCGGGAAGATCGCGGTGAACCAGCCGACCGTGCGGGACAGGTCGGCACCGGGCGCGACCTCTTCCTCGCGACCATGTCCTTCCAGGCGCACCAGCAGGGCGTCGTTCGAATCGTCGGACTTGCCGGGGACGCGACGGGTGCGCCACTTGGCGGCGGCCAGGGCGAGCGCGGTGAGCAGACCGTCGTTCACGCCACCGTGGAACAGGGCGGGCACGGTGGTGAGCAGGGCCTTGGTGACGTCGGCGGACACCTCGACCGGCAGCTTCTCGATCACACCGGACACGTCGACGGCCGGGTTCATCGGCCGCTCGGTGAGCAGCGGATCGGGCGTCGCCACGACCTCACGCCAGAAGTCGAGCTCGGCGAGGCGGTCGGGGTTGCGCGCCTCGTCGGCCAGAGCGTGCGCCCAAGCGCGCATGGACGTGGCGGGTGCGACCAACTCCGGCTGCTGGCCCGAGGACAGCTGACCCCAGGCGGAGACGAAGTCGGGCACCAGGATTCGCCACGACACACCGTCGACGACGAGGTGGTGGGCCACCACGATCAGTCGGCCGGCCCGGCGCGCGGACTTGTTCTCGGTATCGGCGGACGAGGTCGCGCCACCAGCCGACGCGGTGCCGGGCAGCGAGATGGTCGGGGTTGCCGGCTCGGTGGGCTCCAGCCACACGAAGCGCACGACGACTCCGGCGGCGGGATCGAGCCGGTCCAGGCTCGAATCGAGTGCGGCCGAGGCGATCTCGAACAGCTCGGCGTCGGAGATGTTCGCGTCGAAGGTGCTGTGATCGATCAGGGTGTCCGCATCGACGGTTCCCGTGGGCGCCGTGGTGACGACCCAGCGGCCGTCGACCTGGTGCAGACGCGAGCGCAGCATGTCGTGGCGGTCGACGACCGCGCCGACGGTGGCCGCGATCCCCGCCCGGTCGATGCCGACGGGCAGCTCGAGGGCCATGGTCTGGTTGAACCGGTCGAACGAACCCGACCGCTCGGCCATGAACCGAACCACCGGGGTCAACGGCATCTCACCGACGCCGCCACCGGGCAGTTCGGCCAGGGTCACCGCGGAAGCCGCTGCGACATCGGCGGTTTCGGCCACCGAGGCCAGGCCCGCGACGGTGCGCTGCTCGAACACGTGGCGCGGGGTGAACAGCACGCCGCGGGCCTTGGCCCGGGAGACGAGCTGGATGGAGACGATCGAGTCACCGCCGAGGGCGAAGAACGAGTCGTCGACACCGACGCGCTCCACGCCGAGGACCTCGGCGAACACCTCGGCGATGGTCTGCTCGATCGGGGTGCGCGCGGCCCGGAAGGAGACCTCGGTGGCGAACACCGGCTCCGGCAGCGCCTTGCGATCGAGCTTGCCGACCGGGGTGAGCGGCACCCGGTCGATCACCATGATCGACGACGGAACCATGTAGGCGGGCAGGCGTTCCTCGACGTGCGCGGTGAGGGCGGCCACGTCGATCGAACGGCCCGGCGCGGCAACGACATACGACACCAGCGAGACGGCGCCCGCGGTGCTCTTGTGGCCGAGGGTGACGGCGAAGTCGACCGTGTCGTGCGAGGCGAGTGCGGAGTCGATCTCACCCAGTTCGATACGGAAGCCGCGGATCTTCACCTGGAAGTCGGAGCGGCCGACGTACTCGACGGTGCGTTCCGACGTCCAGCGCACGACGTCACCGGTGCGGTACATCCGCTCCCCCGGCACGAACGGGTCGGCGACGAACCGGTCGGCGGTCAGGCCGGGGCGGGCGTGATAGCCGCGCGCCAGCTGGATGCCCGACAGGTACAGCTCACCCGCGACACCCACCGGAACGGGCTGGAGCTGGGCGTCCAGGATCAGCGAGCGCATGCCGCGCGTGGGGCCACCGATGGTGACCAGCTCGCCCGGCACCAGCGCATCGCTGATGTTCGTCATGATCGTGGTCTCGGTCGGACCGTAGCCGTTGTGGAAGGCGCGGATTGTGCCGTCCGCCAACGGAACCGCCCACTTCGACACCAGATCGGCGGGCACCGCCTCACCACCGGCGACCAGCACCCGCAGCGAATCCAGGCCGCTCGGGTCGAAGGTCGCCAGGGCGGCGGGGGTGATGAAGGCGTGGGTGACCCGCTCGGCGCGGATCAGTTCGGACAGTTCGTCGCCGCCGTACACACCCGGCGGGACGACCACCAGCGCACCACCGCGCGCCAGGGCGAGCAGCAGCTCCAGGATCGACGCGTCGAACGAGGGCGACGCGAAATGTAGTGCCCGCGTGGACGAGTCGAGCTGGTAGCGCTGCGCCTGCTCCTCGCCGAAGTTGGCGAGACCCGCATGGGTGACCACGACGCCCTTGGGCACACCGGTGGAACCGGAGGTGTAGATGACGTAAGCGGGCTGCTCGGGCGTGGTCGCCCGGACCAACTCGTCGTCGGCGATCGGGCCGCCGTCGAAGCGATCGAGGTCGAGCTCGTCGAGCACGAGCCAGCCGGCCGCCGACTTCCCGTCGGCAGCGGTGCCCGCGGTGGCGGCGCCACCGGCCTGTGCGGCCGAAGTGAGAGCGGAGGTGATGTCGGGGAGCCCGCCGAGCACCGACGCGACGGTGATGCCGAGCGGCGAACCCGAGTCGGTGATCATATGGGCGATGCGGTCGGCGGGATAGGTCGGGTCGACCGGGACGAAGGCGGCGCCGGTCTTGGCGACGGCCCAGGCGGCGAGCACCGAGTCGGCCGAGCGCGGGACACCGATGGCGACGAGGTCCTCGGCACCGATGCCCTGCTCGATCAGCAAGCGCGCCAAGCGGTTCGAACGTTCGTCGAGTTCGGCGTAGGACAGAGTCGTCCCCTTGAACACGACGGCATCGCCGGTCGGGTTCGCCGCGGCGGCGTCGGCGAGGAGGCTGCGCAGGGTGCGGGCGGGCACCGGCGGTGCGCCGACCCGGAACACCAGGTCGGCCCGTTCGGCGGCGTCGAGCACGTCGATCGCGCCGATGGTCACCGAGGCGTCGGCGGCCACGGCCTCGAGCACGCGTTCCCAGCGGGTCGCGATGGTGTCGACCGTCGCCTCGTCGAACAGTTCGGTGGCGTAGTTCAGTGCCAGCGCCATCCCGCCGTGGCCGGGTTCGCCCAGCTCGGACAGGGTGAACTGGAGGTCGAAGCGGGCGACGCTCTCGTCGAGGTCGAGCGCCGACACGGCGAGACCGGGCAGTTCCAGGGTGGTGCGGTCCAGGTTCTGGAAGGCCAGCATCACCTGGAACAGCGGGTTGCGGGCCTGCGACCGCTCGGGTGCGAGCAGTTCGACCAGGCGCTCGAACGGCACGTCGGCATTGCCGTAGGCGTCGAGGTCGGTCTTGCGGGCCTGCTCGAGCAGGTCGGTGAACGACTCGCCCGGACGCACACCGGTGCGCAGCACCAGGGTGTTGACGAACATGCCGACGAGGTCGTCGAGGGCCTGCTCACCACGGCCCGCGATGGGGGTGCCGATGGCGATGTCGTCGGAGCCGGACAGCCGGGCCAGCAGCACCGCGAGCGCGGTGTGCATGACCATGAACAGCGAGGCACCCTGACGGCGGGCCACCTCGTCGAGGCGGGCGATCAGCTCGGGCGGGAGCTCGCGGTGCACCGACGCGCCACGCAGCGAGGCGATGGCCGGACGCGGGCGGTCGAAAGGCAGGGTGAGTTCGTCGGGGACACCGGCGAGCTGACGCTGCCAGTAGGCCACCTGACGCGCCATCAGCGAATCGGCGTCGTCCTCGGCGCCGAGCACCGCGCGCTGCCAAACAGCGAAGTCGGCGTACTGCACCGGCAGCGGCGCCCAGCCGGGCGCGGTGCCCTGTGCGCGGGCTGTGTAGGCCAGCATCACGTCGCGGGTCAGCGGGGCGATGGAGAAGCCGTCGGCGGCGATGTGGTGGACCACCACGACGAGCACGTGCTCGGCGGCCGCACCGGAACCGGCGAGCTGGGCCGCGCTCGCACCGTCGCGCGTGGACGCGACGCCGTTCGCGGGTGCACCGTCGTTCCCGGGCGCGACGCGGAACAATCGGGCGCGCAACGGAACTTCTTCCGCCACATCGAATCCGGTGGAGACGAACTCGGTGACTGTCTCGAAAAGCTGGTCGGCAGCGACGGTGACCGGGCGCAGATCCAGCGAAATACGTTCGGCCGCAACCACTTGCTGCACCGGCGTGCCGCCGTGCTCGGGGTAGCGGGTGCGCAGCGATTCGTGCCTGCGCACGAGGTCGGCCAGCGCCAGCGACAGCGCCTCGACGTCGAGGTCGCCGGTGAGGCGGATCGCGACGGGCAGGTTGTAGGCCGAGGAGGTGGTGTCGTACTTGTTGAGGAACCACATCCGCTGCTGGGCGAACGACAGCGGGACCAGTTCGCCGTCGGCGCGCTCACGGGCGACGAGCGCCGCGCGGGCGGTGCCGCCGGTGTGCGATTCCACCCGGGCCGCAAGGGCTTCCACGGTCGACGCTTCGAACAGGGCACGCACGGGCACCGTCGCACCGAGCGCGGCGCCGATGCGGGCGACCACGCGGGTGGCGATCAGCGAGTTGCCGCCGAGGTCGAAGAAGTCGTCGTCGGCGCCGACCCGGTCGAGGCCGAGCACGTCGGCGAACACCGAGGCCACGGTTTCCTGCACCGGCGTGACCGGGGCGCGGAAGGCGCGCGCCTGCACCGCCGGGGCGGGCAGGGCACGGCGGTCGAGCTTGCCGTTGACCGTGAGCGGGATCCACTCGAGCCGCACCAGCGCGGCCGGAACCATGTAGGCGGGCAGTTGTTCGGCGGCGCCGCTTCGCACGGCGTCGAGGTCGGGTTCGGTCTCGGCGTCGGCGACCACGTAGGCGACGATGCGCTGGTCACCGGCGGTGTCCTCGCGCACGATGACCGCCGCCTGGGCGATGCCGGGCTGGGCGAGCACGGCGGCTTCGATCTCACCGAGCTCGATGCGGAAACCACGCACCTTCACCTGGTCGTCGGCGCGGCCGAGGTATTCGAGTTCGCCGAAGCGGTTCCAGCGCGCGAGGTCGCCGGAACGGTACAGCCGCGAACCGGCCTGGTTCGGGCCGGCCAGCGGATTGGCGACGAACCGGGTGGCGCTGAGGTCGGGGCGACCCAGGTAGCCGCGCGCCAATTGCGGTCCCGCGACGTACATCTCACCCGCGACACCCACCGGCACCGGGCGCAGACGTGAGTCGAGCACGAACACGCTCAGGCCCGCGATGGCCCGGCCGACGACCGACCCGGCCGCCGCCGCGATGGTCTTCGCGTCGAGCGCGCGGAACGACACGTGCACCGTGGTCTCGGTGATGCCGTACATGTTCACCAGCGTCGGCGACGAATCACCGTGGCGGGCAACCCAATCCGACAGACGACGCAGCTCGAGCGCCTCACCGCCGAACACCACGTAGCGCAGGGCCAGCGGCGCCAGGCCCGGTCCGGCGTTCCGGTCGGCCTCGGCGAGCTGGTAGAAGGCCGACGGCGTCTGGTTGAGCACCGTCACCTGCTCCACCCGCAGCAGTTCCAGGAACTGCTCGGGCGAACGCGAGGTGTAGTAGTCCACGACGATCAGCGAGCCGCCGAACAGCAGCGGGCCCCACAGCTCCCAGACGGAGAAGTCGAAGGCGTAGGAGTGGAACAGCGTCCACACATCGCGCGGGCCGAAGCCGAAGTCGCGATCGGTATTGGCGAACAGCCGCACCACATTCCGGTGCGCGACGGCGACGCCCTTGGGGCGGCCGGTCGAGCCGGAGGTGTAGATGACGTAGGCGACATTGTCGGGCGACAGCGGTGCGAGGCGATCGGCGTCGGTGATGGGCGCGTCGTCGGCGTCCTCCACATTGCCGGTCTCCACGGCAAAGCCGTCGAGGACCACCGAGGGCAGGTGCGCGGGCACCGTCACCTGGACGGTGGAGTCGAGCACCACGCTGGTCGGGCGCGAGTCCTCGAGCACGTAGGCGATGCGCTCGGCCGGGTAGGTCGGGTCGACGGGCACGTAACCGGCACCGGTCTTGACCACCGCGAGCAGGGCGACAACCAGATCCAGCGAACGCGGCAGGATCACCGCGACCAGCGATTCGGGACCAGCGCCGTCGTCGATCAGCCTGCGCGCCAGCACATTCGCGCGCCGGTCGAGCTCGGCGTAGGTGAGCGATTCGACGCCGAACTTGGCGGCGATCCGGTCCGGGTAGGCGGCCGCGGCCGCGTCGAACAGGTCGACGAGGGTGGTGTGCCGGTTGCCGAACAGTCCACGGCGGTAGCCGGCGGGGGTGCTGGCATCGTGCACCACGGGCAGGGCGATGGCGTCGGCGCCCGAGGACACCCAGCGCTGGGCGACATCGCGCTGTTCGGCCTCACCGAGCAGGTCGATGTCGCCGACGATCACGTCGGGGTTCTCGGCCACCGTGCGCAGGATGCGGACCAGACGGTCGCCGAAGGCGGCGACCGTCTCGGCGTCGAACAGACCGGTGGCGTAGTTCCAGGACATGGCGAGCGAGCCGTCGGCGGCCTCGCCGACGGTGAGCTGCACATCGAATTTGGCTGTGCCGGGGTCGAAGTCGACCACGTCGAGGTCCAGACCCGGGAGCGCCACGGTGCCGGTGTCGGCGGCGGTGGCCGCCTCGAAGGTGAGCGCCACCTGGAACAGTGGGTGGTGCGCCTGCGAGCGGGTGGGGCTGAGCACCTCGACGAGCCGTTCGAACGGCACGTCGGCGTTGGCGAAGGCCGACAGGTCGACCTTGCGGACCTGCTCGAGCAGGTCGCCGAAGCGCCCGCCGAGGTCGACCTCGCTGCGCAGCACGAGGGTGTTGACGAACATGCCGACCAGGTCGTCGAGCGAACGTTCGCCACGCCCGGCGATCGGGGTGCCGATGGCGATATCGGTGCTGTTGGACAGTCGCGCGGCCCAGGTGGCCAGGGCCGCATGCATCACCATGAACAGGGTGACGCCACGGGCACGGGCGATCTCGGTGAGCGCGCGATGCAGTTCGGCGTCGATCGAGAACCGGTACAGGTCACCGGCATTGGTCGCGATCTCGGGACGCGGCCGATCGGCGGGCAGTTCGATCTGATCGGGCAGGTCGCGCAGTTGCTCGGTCCAGTAGGCGAGCTGACCGGCGGCGACCGAATCGGGATCGGACTCCTCGCCGAGCACCTCACGCTGCCACAGTGTGTAGTCGGCGTACTGCACGTCCAGGGGCGCCCAGGCGGGGACCTCACCGCGCGCGCGTTCGGTGTAGGCGACCACCACGTCACGCAGCAGTGGACGCAGCGAGAAACCGTCGCCGCTGATGTGGTGCATCACCAGGACGGCGACATGCGTGCGCTCGTCGACGCGGAGCAGGCTCGCGCGGAACGGCACCTCGCGGGTGACGTCGAACTGCACGCTCGCCAGTTCGACCACGCGTGCGACGACATCCTCGGCGGCGACCGGCTGGGCCGGCAGCGCGAAACGGACTTCGTCGACGGGCAGGATCTGCTGGTAGCCCGCACCCTCGATCTCGGGGTAGAAGGTGCGCAGCGACTCGTGCCGGGCCATCACGTCGGCGACGGCGGATTCCAGTGCGGCCGTGTCGAGTTCACCGGTGAGCCGGATGGCGACCGGGATGTTGTTCACGGCGGTGCGGTTGTCGAAGCGGTTGAGGAACCACATGCGCTGCTGGGCCTGCGACAGCGGAACCAGCTCCGGGCGCGGACGCGGTGTCAGCGGCACGCGCGAGCCCCGGCCGGACGCGGTTTCCACGCGAGCGGCCAGAGCGGCGACGGTCGGCGCCTCGAACAGCGCGCGCAGCGGAACCTGGGCGTCGAGGGCCTCCGACAGACGCGCGGCGACCCGGGTGGCGACCAGCGAGTTGCCGCCGAGTTCGAAGAAGTCGTCGTCGAGGCCGACCTGGCCCGCGCCGAGCACCTCGGCGAAGGTGGCGGCGACGATCTGCTGCACCGGGGTGACCGGCGCCTGGAACACCCGCGCGGCGAACACCGGGGCGGGCAGCGCCTTGCGGTCGAGCTTGCCGGAAGCGTTGAGCGGGAAGGCGTTCAGCACCATGAACGCGGCGGGCACCATGTACACCGGCAGTTCGGCCGACAGGGCGGCCTTCGTCGCATCGGTGTCGACGCTCTGCCCGGCCTCCGGGATGACGTAGGCGACCAGCTGGTCACCGGTGTGCTCGTCGGCGCGCACCACCACGACCGCCTGCGCGATCTGCGGCAGAGCGGTGAGCGCGGACTCGATCTCACCGAGTTCGATACGCAGACCGCGCAGCTTCACCTGGAAGTCGGTGCGGCCCAGGTATTCCAGCTCGCCGTCGGGAGTCCAGGTGACGAGGTCGCCGGTGCGGTACATGCGCTCGCCGGGGGCGAACGGATCGGCGACGAAGCGGTCCATCGTGAGGTCGGGGCGACCGACGTAGCCGTGGGCCAGCTGCACGCCCGCCAGATACAGCTCACCCGCGACACCCACCGGAACGGGTCGCAGCCGCGAATCCAGCACGTACAGACGGGTGTTGAACACCGGCGCGCCGATCGGCACCGTATCGGTGTCGGCCTCGGTGACCTCGTGGAAGGTCACGTCGACGGCGGCCTCGGTGGGGCCGTACAGGTTGTGCAGTGCGGCACCGGTGAGTTCGCGCAGGCGCTGCGCGGTCGGCGCGGGCAGCGCCTCACCGGAGGCGAACACATTGCGCAGCGAGACACAGTCGGCGGCAAGCGGTTCGGTGACGAACACGGCCATCATCGACGGCACGAAGTGCACGGTGGTGACCTGCTCGGCCACGATCAGCCGGGCCAGGTAGGCCGGGTCGCGATGCCCGTCGGGCTTGGCGACCACCAGGCGCGCACCGACCTGCAGCGGCCAGAAGAACTCCCACACCGACACGTCGAAGGTGGCGGGCGTTTTCTGCAGCACCACGTCGTCGGCGGCCAGGCCGTAGGCGGCGTGCATCCACACCAGGCGGTTGACGATGGCCGCGTGGCTGACCGCGACACCCTTCGGGCGACCGGTCGAACCGGAGGTGAAGATGACGTAGGCGGTGTTGCCCGAGCGCAGCGGGCGATGCCGGTCGGCGTCGGTGACCGGCTCGGCCGAGTGGCCGGACAGGTCGAGCTGGTCGATGCGCACCTCGCGACCGGCGGCCGCGGGCAGGCTCTCCCCGGAGGTCAGTACGCACACCGGCTGCGCGGTGTCGAGGATGTGCTCGATGCGCTCGGCCGGGTGATCGGGATCCAGCGGCACGTACGCGCCACCGGCGGCGGAGACGGCGTACATGCCGACCAGCAGGTCGATCGAGCGCCGCATGCCGAGGGCCACATACGATTCCGGGCCGACACCGGCGTCCTTGAGCCAGCGGGCGAGCTTGCGCACGCGGACCGCGAACTCGGCGTAGGACAGTCTCGTCCCCTCGAACGTGAGAGCCGTCGCGTCGGGC
This sequence comes from Nocardia rosealba, assembly GCF_020216065.1. Taxonomy (GTDB): domain Bacteria; phylum Actinomycetota; class Actinomycetes; order Mycobacteriales; family Mycobacteriaceae; genus Nocardia; species Nocardia rosealba. Next base: position 474,037 of record NZ_JAIWNA010000001.1, on the reverse strand, counting down.
GTGCGCGCGACCTGCGCCTCGAACAGCGCGTTGAGGGTGGCCGGGTCGTCGTCGCTCGGGGTGCTGAGCGCGGCGTCGACCGCGAATTCGGTGTCGTTCCAGCGGTCGAGCACCAGGGCGCGCTCGGCATTGTCGAGCAGTTCGATGTCGCCGACGGGGGCGGTGGGGTCGGCCACGATCGCACCGAGCACACGCAGCAGGCGGGCGCCGAAGGTGGCGGCGAACGTGGCGTCGAAGAGATCGGTGGCGTAGACGAGTTCGGCGTCGAGGTGGCTGTCGTCGTCGGCCGGGACCTCGCTCAGCGCGAGCTGCAGGTCGAACTTGGCGGTGTGCTGGTCGATGCCCAGCTCCGACACGGTCAGGCCGGGCAGTTCCAGGGTGGTGCGGCCCAGGTTCTGGAACGACAGCATCACCTGGAACAGCGGGTGCCGCGCCTGCGAACGGGCCGGGTTGAGCACCTCGACGAGGCGCTCGAACGGCACGTCGGCGTGGGCGAAGGCGGCCAGGTCGTGTTCGCGTACCTGGCCGAGCAGCTCGGTGAAGGTGACGCCGGGGTCGACCTCGGCGCGCAGCACCAGGGTGTTGACGAACATGCCGACCAGGTCGTCGAGAGCCTGCTGACCGCGACCGGCGACCGGGGTGCCGATGGCGATGTCGGAGGTGCCCGACAGGCGCGCGAGCAGCACGGCGAAGGCGCTGTGCACGACCATGAACAGAGTGGTGCTGTGCTCGTGGGCCACGCGGTTGAGGGCGTCGACGAGTTCGCCCGGCACCTCGAAGCGGTGCGTGCCCGCCTGGTAGCTGGCCTGCGCCGGCCGCGACTTGTGGCCCAAGCGCAGCTCGTCGGGCAGGTCGGCCAGCGCGGTGCGCCAGTGGTCGAGCTGCTCGGAGATCAGCGAGGTCGGGTCGTTCTCGTCGCCGAGGACCTCGCGCTGCCACAGCGCGTAGTCCACGTACTGCACGGCAAGCGGCGGCCAGCCGGGCTCGGCGTTGGCGGTGCGGGCGACGTAGGCGGTCATCAGGTCGCGCACCAGTGGGCGCAGCGAGAAACCGTCGGAGGCGATGTGGTGGACCACCATCACCAGCACGTGCTCGCGTTCGCCCAGCTCGTAGACCCGAAGGCGCACTGGCGGATTCGCGGTGACGTCGAAGCCGCGGCGGGCGAACTCGTAGAGCGAGGTCGCCATGTCGGTCTCGTCGGCCTCGACCAGTTCCACGTCCGGAATGGCGGCCGCGGCGGCGAGCACCTTCTGGTAGGCGGTGCCGTCGTGCGACGGGAAGACCGTGCGCAGCGACTCGTGGCGGGCGATCACGTCGGCGACCGCGCCGCGCAGGGCGGGGAAGTCGAGCAGGCCCTGCAGGCGCACCGCGACCGGGATGTTGTAGGTGCCGGTGTCCTCGGCGTCGAAGCGGTTGAGGAACCACATGCGCTGCTGTGCCAGTGACAGCGGCGGGTACTCCGGGCGCGGACGCGCGGTGAGTTCGGCGCGCAGACCGGTGCCCGCGTGCGATTCCACCCGCGCGGCGAGCGCGCCGACGGTGGGCGCCTCGAACAGGGTGCGCACGCCGACCTCGGCGTCGAGCGCCTTGCTCAGACGGGCCGCGACCTGGGTGGCGACCAGCGAGTTGCCGCCGAGGGCGAAGAAGTCGTCGTCCACGCCGACGCGCTCGGCGCCGAGCAGGTCGGCGAAGATCTCGGCGACGATCTCCTCGATCGGCGTCGAGGGCGCACGGAACACCTTGGCCTCGAACACCGGCGCGGGCAGCGCCTTGCGATCGAGTTTGCCGGAGGCATTGAGCGGGAACGCCTCGAGTACGACGAGCGCCGAGGGCACCATGTAGGCGGGCAGCTCGGCGGCGAGCCCGGCCTTGACGGCGGCCACATCGAGAGCCGAACCCGGTTCGGGCACCACGTAACCCACGAGCTGATCGCCCGCGTGCGCGTCGGCACGGACCACGACCACCGACTGCGCGACGCCCGGCTGGGCCAGCAGCGTCGCCTCGATCTCGCCGAGCTCGATGCGCAGACCGCGCAGCTTCACCTGGAAGTCGGTGCGGCCCAGGTAGTTCAGTTCACCGTCGCGGGTCCAGGTGACCAGGTCGCCAGTGCGGTACATGCGCGAACCGGCGGGACCGTACGGGTTGGCGACGAAGCGGTCGGCGGTGAGGTCGGCCCGGTTGAGGTAGCCGACGGCGAGCTGATCGCCCGCCAGATACAGCTCACCCGCGACACCGGAGGCGACGGGGTGCAGCCGCGAATCCAGCACGAACACCTTGGTGTTCCACACCGGACGGCCGATCGGCACCGACTCCACGTCGGCGTCGACGACCTCGTGATAGGTCACGTCGACGGCGGCCTCGGTCGGCCCGTACAGGTTGTGCAGGCGGGCACCGGTCAGCTCACGCAGGCGCTGCGCGGTGGGCGCGGGCAGCGCCTCACCGGAGGCGAACACCTGACGCATGCGCACCGCGTCACCGTTGCCGTTGTTACCGAGGGTCGACACGAACACCGACAGCATCGACGGCACGAAATGCGCTGTGGTGATGGACTGTTCGGCGATGATCTGCGCCAGGTACACCGGGTCGCGGTGACCGTCGGGCTTGGCGACGACCAGGCGCGCACCGGTCTGCAGGGGCCAGAAGAACTCCCACACCGACACGTCGAAGGTGGCGGGGGTCTTCTGCAGCACCGCGTCGGTGGCGTCGATCGGGTACTCGTGCTGCATCCACAGCAACCGGTTCACGATCGCGGCGTGGTCGACGGCGACACCCTTGGGGCGGCCCGTCGAACCGGAGGTGAAGATGACGTAGGCGGTGTTGCTGTCGCGCAGCGGACGCACCCGCTCGGCGTCGGTGATCGGGGCACCGCTGAAATCGGCGGGCGCCTCGATGTTCTCGACGGCGTGCACGGTGACGCCCTCGGCCTCGAAACCGTCGCGACGGCTGGTGAGCACCAGCTGCGGCTCCGCGGTCTCGATGATGTGGCCGATGCGGTCGGCGGGCTGATCGGGGTCGAGCGGCACGTAGGCCGCACCCGTCTGCAGCACCGCGTACATGGCGACGACGAGTTCGGCGGAACGCCGGATGGCAAGGGCCACATGCGAACCCGGGCCCACACCGTCGGCGATCAGCCTGCGGGCGATGCGGTTGGCACGCTCCTGCAGCTCGCGGTAGGTCAGCTGCTCGGCCTCGAAGACCAGCGCGACCGCGTCGGGGGTGCGTTCCACCTGGGCGTCGAACAGGGAAACAAGGGTGGCGTGCGGCACCGCGTGCGCGGTGTCGTTCCAGTCGACCAGGACCTGCGCGTGCTCCTCGGGCGCGAGCAGGTCGATGTCGCCGACCGGCACCTCGGGATCGGCGACGATCGCGGCGAAGATGTTGTCGAGACGGCGGGCGAACGCGGCGACCGTCGATTCCTCGAAAAGATCCAGCGCGTAGGAGAACTCGGCCGACATGCCGCCGACCTCGCCGTCGGTGTCCTGCACCTCGGTGAGCGTCAGCTGCAGGTCGAACTTGGCCAGCTGGGCGTCGTAGTCGATGCCGCTCACCGACAGGCCGGGCAGCTGCAGCGAGGCCTGCTTGGTGTTCTGGAACGACAGCATCACCTGGAACAGCGGGTGCCGTGCCTGCGAACGGGCCGGGTTGAGCACCTCGACGAGGCGTTCGAACGGCACGTCGGCGTGGGCGAAGGCCTGCAGGTCGGTCTCGCGGGCCTGGTCGAGCAGGGTCGCGAAGGCGGTGGCGCCGTCCACCTCGGTGCGCAGCACGAGGGTGTTGACGAACATGCCGACGAGATCGTCGAGCGCCTGGTCGCCACGACCGGCCACCGGGGTGCCGATGGCGATGTCGGACGAGCCGCTCGAGCGCGCGAGCAGCACCGCGAGGGCGCTGTGCATCACCATGAACAGCGAGGCGTTGTAGCGGCGGCCCAATTCCATGAGGGCGCGCTGGGTTTCGCCCGCGATCACGAAGCTGTAGGTGCCGCCTCGGTAGCTGGCGGCGGGCGGACGCGGGTGGTCGGCGGGGAGCACCAGCTCGTCGGGCAGATCGGCGAGTTCACGCTTCCAGTAGTCGATCTCGGAGGAGATCAGCGAGGTCGGGTCGTCCTCGGAGCCGAGCACCTCACGCTGCCACAGCGCGTAATCGGCGTACTGGACCGGCAATTCGGCCCAGGTCGGCGCCTCCCAGGAGGTGCGCGCAGCGTAGGCCATGATGACGTCGCGCGAGAGCGGCGCCATCGACCAGCCGTCGGCGGAGATGTGGTGCACCACCATGCCGAGCACGTATTCGGAGTCCGAGATCTCGAAAAGCCGTGCGTGCAGCGGTACTTCGCTGGTCACGTCGAAGGCCATCGAGGCCAGATCGATCAGGTGATCGATGAGGTTTTCCTCGGTGACCCGGTACGGGGTGAGGTCGGGCACGATCTGGGCGGCGTCGAGGACCACCTGCACCGGGCCGTTGCCGGAGTCGGGGAACACGGTGCGCAGCGACTCGTGCCGGTCGATGACGTCGATGACGGCCACCTGCAGGGCGGCCACGTCGAGGTCACCGGACAGGCGGATGGCCACCGGGATGTTGTTGACCGCCGAGGCGGTGTCGAAGCGGTTGAGGAACCACATGCGCTGCTGAGCCAGCGACAGCGGCACCTGCTCGGGCCGCTCGCGCGCCACCAGGGCCTTGTGGGCGCCGTCGCCCGCCTGCGATTCCACACGGGCGGCCAGGGCAGCCACGGTGGACGCCTCGAACAGCATCCGCACCGGAACGCGGGTATCGAGGGCGATACCGACGCGCGAGACCACCTGGGTGGCGATCAGCGAGTTGCCGCCGAGTTCGAAGAAGTCGTCGTCGACACCGATGCGCGGCAGATCGAGCACGTCGGCGAAGACCTGCGCGATGATCTGCTCGATCGGCGTTGTCGGAGCACGGAATTCGCGCACCTCGAACACCGGTGCGGGCAGGGCGCGGCGGTCCAGCTTGCCGTTGACGGTCAGCGGGATGGCGTCGAGCTGCACGAACGCCGAGGGCACCATGTAGGCCGGGAGCTGGTCGGCGGCGAACTGGCGGACCTCGTCGAGGTCGAGCTTGTGCGATTCGGCGACGACGTAGGCGACGATGCGCTGACCACCGGGCTGGTCCTCGCGCACGATGACCGCGGCCTGCGCGATCTCCGGGTGCGACAGCACGGCGGCTTCGATCTCACCGAGCTCGATGCGGAAACCACGCACCTTCACCTGATCGTCGGCACGGCCGAGGTATTCGAGCTCGCCGAAACGGTTCCAGCGCGCGAGGTCGCCGGAACGGTAGAGGCGTTCGCCGTCGCCCATCGGGCTCGCGACGAAGCGGGTGGCGGTCAGATCCGGGCGACCCAGGTAGCCGCGCGCCAATTGCGGTCCCGCGACATACATCTCACCCGCGACACCCACCGGCACCGGGCGCAGACGCGAGTCGAGCACATACACGCTCAGACCGGCGATGGCGCGGCCGACGATGGAACCCGAAGCGGCGGCGATGGTTTCGGCATCGAGCGCGCGGTACGACACGTGCACCGTGGTCTCGGTGATGCCGTACATGTTCACCAGCGTCGGCGACGAATCACCGTGGCGGGCAACCCAATCCGACAGACGACGCAGCTCGAGCGCCTCACCGCCGAACACCACGTAGCGCAGGCTCAGCGGCTCGACGCCGGGACCGGCATTGCGGTCGGCCTCGGCCAGCTGATAGAAGGCCGACGGGGTCTGGTTGAGCACGGTCACGCGCTCGGTGCGCAGCAGATCCAGGAACTGCTCCGGGGAGCGCGAGGTGAAGTAGTCGACGACCACCACGGTGCCGCCGAACAGCAGCGGGCCCCACAGCTCCCAGACGGAGAAGTCGAAGGCGTACGAGTGGAACAGCGTCCACACATCGTCGGGGCCGAAACCGAAATCACGATCGGTGTTCGCGAACAGCCGCACCACATTCCGGTGCGCGACGGCGACACCCTTCGGGCGGCCGGTCGAACCGGAGGTGTAGATGACGTACGCGACATTGTCCGGCGACAGCGGCGCCAGCCGGTCGGCGTCGGTGAGCGGCGCGCCATCGGCGTCGTCGAGCTCGCCGAGCACCAGCACGGGCAGGTCGTCGGCCAGCTCCACCTCGGAGTCGGCATCGATCACCACACTCGTCGGGCGCGAGTCCTCGAGCACGTAGGCGATGCGCTCGGCCGGGTAGGTCGGGTCGACGGGCACGTAACCGGCACCGGTCTTGACCACCGCGAGCAGAGCCACGACCAGATCCAGCGAACGCGGCAGGATCACCGCGACGAGGGACTCCGGGCCTGCGCCGTCGGCGATCAGCTTGCGCGCCAACGCGTTCGCGCGCTTGTCCAGCTCGGCATAGGTCAGCGACTCGGCGCCGTAGCGGGCCGCGATGTTGTCCGGATGGGCCGCGACGGCGGATTCGAACAGGTCGACGAGCGTGGTCGACCGGTCGGCGAACTGCCCGGTGCCGCCGTCGGGGGCGAAACTGACCCACTCACGCGACACATCGAGGCGTTCCTGCTCGCCGAGCAGATCGATGTCACCGACGGCCACCGACGGGTCGACGGTGATCGCGCGCAGGATCGACAGCAGGCGGTCGATGAACGACTGCACGGTCTCGGCATCGAACAGGTCGGTCGCGAACTGCGCGACCGCCGCGAGGCCCTGCGGGGCACCACCGCTGCTGTGCTGCTCGGTGATGGTCCACTGCAGGTCGAACTTGGCGATCGCGACCTCGAGCTCGTCGGCGCTCACCGTGAGACCGGGCAGCTCCAGCTCGCCGTGCGCCATCTCCTGGAACGACAGCATCACCTGGAACAGCGGGTGGCGCGCCTGGGAGCGGGTCGGGTTGAGCACGTCGACGAGGCGCTCGAACGGCACATCGGCATTGCCGAACGAGGCCAGGTCGGTGTCGCGGGTACGGCTCAGGAAATCGGCGAACGACAGGCCCGGATCCACGTCGGAGCGCAACACCAGGGTGTTGACGAACATGCCGATCAGGTCGTCGAGCGCCTGCTCACCACGGCCCGCGATCGGAGTGCCCACCGCGATGTCACGGGTGTTGGACAGCCGCGACAGCAGCACCGCGAGCGCGGCGTGCAGCACCATGAACAGCGTGACGCCCTTGGCCCGGGCCAAGGCGATCAGCTCCGCGTGCAGGTCGGGGTCGATCTCGAAGGCCAGCTGCGCGCCACGGAAACTCTGCTGCTGCGGGCGGATCCGGTCGGCGGGCAGGTCGAGCTGGTCGGGCAGGCCGTCCAGCGCCCGGCGCCAGTAGTCGATCTGGCGGGCCGCGATGGACTCCGGATCGGACTCCGAGCCGAGCAGTTCGCGCTGCCACAGCGTGTAGTCGCGGTACTGCACCGGCAGCGGTTCCCACGCCGGGGCCAGCCCCGCCGCGCGGGCGAGGTAGGCGGTGGCGACATCGCGGGCCAGTGGGCCGAAGGAGAAACCGTCGGCGGCGATGTGGTGGACGACGAAGGCGACCGCGTATTCCGGTGTGCCATTGGTGCTTCCGCCGGTGACCCGGTAGATCCGCACCCGGATCGGCAGTTCGAGGGTGACGTCGAAACCCCTGGACGCGAAGTCGACCAGCTCGGCCGCCAGCTCGGCCTGATCGATCGAGGACACGGTGATGCCGAGGTCGAACTCGTCGGCACCGAGCACCCGCTGGAAGCCGCCGTCGGCGTCGGGGAAGATCGTGCGCAGCGACTCCTGGCGCACCACAACATCATTGAGCGCCGCGATGAGCGCATCGACCTCGACACGGCCCTTCATCTGCACCACGAAGGGCAGGTTGTAGGTGGGCGCGGCGGGGTCGAACTGGTTGATGAACCACATCCGCTGCTGGGCCAGCGACAGCGGCACCCGGTCCGGATGCTCCTGGGCGACCAGCGGCGGGCGAGACGAGATCTCGGCGGGCGCAACGGCTTCCGCGCGCGCGGCCAGGCCGGCGACGGTCGGGGTCTCGAACAGGGCGCGCACGCCGAGCTGGATGCCGAACGCGGCGCCGATCCGCGCCACGACCTGGGTGGCGACCAGCGAGTTGCCGCCGAGTTCGAAGAAGTTGTCGTCGGCGCCGACCCGTTCCTGGCTCAGCACATCGGCGAAGATGCCCGCCACGATCTGCTCGGCGGCGGAGCGCGGAGCACGGAAATCGCCTGCGGCAGCGGTGAACACCGGCTCGGGCAGGGCCTTGCGGTCGAGCTTGCCGCTGGTGTTGAGCGGGAACGCGTCGAGCACCATGATCGACGCGGGCACCATGTAGCTGGGCAGCTTCTCGGCGACGAACCTGGTCAGCGTCGCCGGGTCGGCGGACTGACCGGGCGCGGGCACCACGTAGGCCACCAGCTGCTGACCGGTCGCGGTGTCGACCACGAGCACCGCCGCCTGGCTGACGCTCGGGTGCGCGAGCAGATCGGTCTCGATCTCGCCGAGTTCGATGCGCTGACCACGGAACTTCACCTGGAAGTCGGTGCGGCCGATGTACTCCAGGACGCCGTCGCTGTTCCAGCGCACCAGGTCACCGGTGCGGTACATGCGTTCGCCGGGGCCACCGACGGGGTTGGCGACGAAGCGGTCCGAGGTCAGGTCGGGGCGGCCGCGGTAGCAGCGGGCCAGCTGACGACCGGCCAGATACAGCTCACCCGGTGCACCGATCGCGGCCGGGCGCAGCCGCGAATCCAGCACGTAGACTTCGACATTCCATTCGGGGATACCGATCGGCACCGTGACGGTGTCGGCTTCGGTTGCCTCCCAATAGGTCACCGAGACCGCGGCCTCGGTGGGGCCGTACAGGTTGTGCAGTCCGGCGCTGGAAATGGCGCGCAGACCGGCGGCGGTCTCCGGCGGCAGCGCCTCACCGATCACGAAAACCGCACGCAGCGAAGCACATTGGGCGGCGGTGGCGTGCGAGACGAAGACGGTGAGCATGGACGGCACGAAATCCGTCACGGTGACGCCGTGGCGTTCGATCATGTCCGCGACGTAGAGCGGGTCGCGGTGTCCGTCCGGCGAGGCGATGACCAGCTCGGCGCCGACCATCAGCGGCAGGAAGTAACCCCACAGCGACACGTCGAAGGTGGTCGCGGTCTTCTGCAGGTACACGTCGTCGGCGGTCAACCGGTACTCGTCGAGCATCCACAGCTCTTGGTTGACGATCGCGTGGTGGGTGACCGCGACACCCTTGGGGCGGCCGGTGGAACCGGAGGTGTAGATGACGTAGGCGGTGTTGTCCGGGCGCAGCGGGGCGAGCCGGTCGGCATCGGACACAGGTGTGGCGTCGAAACCGGTGGTGTCGAGTCGATCGATCTCCACGCGCGCGACATCGGCGGGCAGGTCGAGCTCGTCGCGGCTGGTGGTGAGCACGCAGACCGGTGCCGCGGATTCGAGGATGTAGGCGGTGCGGTCGGCCGGGTGATCCGGGTCGATCGGCACGTAGGCACCACCGGCGCGCAGCACGGCGTGCATGCCGATCACCAGCTCCAGCGAACGGCGCATGCCGAGGGCGACGAGGGATTCCGGGCCGACACCGTCGGCGATCAGGAAACGCGCGAGCCGGTTCACCCGATCGGCGAACTCGGCGTAGGTGAGCGTTTCGCCCTCGAAGTCGAGGGCGATGTTGTCGGGCGTACGCGGGACCTGGGCGTCGAGCAAGGCGGGCAGCGTGGTCGCGGGGACCTCGTGCGCGGAATCGTTCCACTCGGTGAGCGAGCGTTCCAGTTCCTCGGCGCCGGTGACGGGCAGGGCCCACACGGGCAGTTCGGCGTCGGCGGCCAGGAAGCGGTCGAAGAACTCGAGGAACCGGGCGTGGTGGGTGCGCGCTTCCACGGCCGAGTACAGGTTCGGGTTGGTCTCGAAGTCGATGTGGGAGCGGGTGCCGCCGTGCGACTGGTAGAAGTTGACGCCCAGGTCTTCGATGCTGCCGGTGGACAGCACATTGAGCGTGCCCTCCATGTCGCCGAAGCGCAGCTGGTTGTCGAACAGCATGATGTTGACCCACGGACCGAAGAACTCCGTGGAGACCATGCCCTCGCCCGCCGAATCACGGCGGATGTCCTCGTGCCGGTAGCGCTGATGACGCAGTGCGCCCGACACCTCGGTGGTGACCGAACGCAACAACTGGGCGACCGAGGTGTCGTGGCCGACGCGCAGGCGCAGCGGCACGATATTGGAGGTCGCGCCACCGGAGCGGCGCATGGTCGCGGTGGTGCGGGCGGTGACCGGCAGGCTGAGGATGACGTCCTCGGTGCCGGTGATCTGGGCCAGGTAGGCGGCGAAGCCGGCGATCAGCAGCGGGGCGGCGGTGCTGTCGTGGCGGGTGATCGCGGCGGCGAGCAGGTCGTCCTGGTCCTGCGACAGCGCAGCGCTGGTGATGTCGTTGACCGGCGACGGCGGCGCCGAACGACCGGTGAGGCTGCTGCCCTCCTCCAGGCCCGCCACCCGCTGGGCCCAGTGCTCCTTGTCGGACTGAAATCGGGTGCTGTCGCGGTAGGCGATCTCGGACTCGTAGAGCGAGCGCAGATCGGCGGCCTTGTTCGGCGGGGCCGGGATGCCGGTGACCTCGGCGGTGTAGAGCTGTGCCGTGCGGTTGACGAAGTTGTTGGCGCCGAAACCGTCGAGCACGATGTGGTGGACGCGGGCGTACCAGTACCAGCGCTCGTCCTCGAGCTGTAGCGCCGCGGCCTGTACCAGGCGGTCGCGGACGATGTCGAGCGGGCGGCTGTACTCGGCACGCATCCACTCGGCTGCGGCGGCCTCCGGGTCGGCCTCGCCACGCAGATCGACATAGATCAGCGTCGCGTCCTGGGTGGGGTCGATGGTCTGCATCGGCTCGCCGTCGATCTCGACGATGCGCAGCCAACCCGATTCGAGGTCGGTGGCGGCACCGGCGCTCGCACGCTCGAGCGCGGCCACATCGAGGCGGCCACGCAGGTCGACGTACTGGGCGATATTGATCGGCACCAGCGGGTCGACGTGCTGCGCGTACCAGATACCCAGCTGTGCGGGCGAGAGCGGGAAGTACTCCAAAGAGCCTCCACGTCCGTCACCAGTTTCGCCGTTTCCGCCGAAATCCAGCCGGTCCAACCCAAACCTCGCTTCCGGAACACCCGCATCAGGCGCTCCCCGACGACACCGGAACGCAGACGCCCAGCCAGAACCAGCAGTGGCGCCTGCGTCTCGGGTTCAATTCTCGAAATCAATCAGGCAAAAAATGTCCATAGGCACTATCTGTCGGCTCAGCCGATCTCGTTACATGGCCGAGACCATGCTTCGGACCGTCCGGCCGACCGCGCCGGTGTGCTCGTCGCAAACCATCGCACCAATCTACCGGTGCCGCTGCCCCGCAACCAACCACCTCCATAGCTGGCGAGCATCGACGCAGGTAAATCCGCCGCAGCCGGTTTGCTGACCGTTCCTCCCACCTCACATCCCGCCCGGCGCGGTGGTGCGCGAGGCCGATTGAGGGATGGGTCACATACCGGTCGGGCGACTGCGTGCGGGGTCGTAGAGGTGGGACTGGGCGCAGTCGACGGGGACGCCGAGAGCCCGGCCGACGAGGATGACGGCGGCTTGGCGCAGACCTGCCGCCTCGACCTGGGTCGCGATGTCGGCGAGGGTGCCGCGCAGGACCAGTTGTTCGGGCTGGCTGGCCCGGTAGACGACGGCGACCGGGCAGGTGGGGCCGTATTCCTCGGCCAGTTCCTCGGCGAGGGTCTTGATTCTCGTGATGGCCAGGTGCAGGACGAGGGTGGCGCCGGTGGCGGCGAAATTGGCCAGAGCCTCGCCCTCGGGCATCTTCGTCGAGCGGACCTGGGTGCGCGTGAGGACCACCGACTGGACCACCTCGGGGACAGTCAGTTCGGTGCCGAGGACGGCCGCGGCCGCCGCGTAGGCGGGGACGCCGGGGGTGATGTCCCAGGGGACGCCGTGTGCGTCGAGGCGGCGAGTCTGTTCGGTGAGGGCCGAATATATGGACGGGTCGCCAGAGCACAGGCGGGCTACGTCTTTACCGTCCTCATGCGCCTTCACGAGGTGGGCGGTGATCTGGTCGAGGTCCAGGCGCTGGGTGTCGATCAGTTCCGTGCCGGGCGCGCAGTGGGCGAGCACCTCGGGGTCGAGATAGGTCCCCGCGTACAGGCAGACCGGGCTGTCGCGCAGGAGGTTCACCGCGCGCACCGTGAGCAGGTCGGCTGCGCCGGGGCCCGCCCCGATGAAATGCACCGTCATGGCAGCAGCGTAGAACGCCGGGAAGGTCTCAGCTCATTCGCGCCCGGACGAAGGTCGAGGCGAGATGCAGGTTGTTGGCCGGGTTCATGTCGGTGCTCGCACTCGACGCGTGCAGGAACGAGGTGATCAGCGCCAGGTGTTGTGGCGCTTCGAGGACGACGGCGAAGGTCCTCGTCTCACCCGCTTCGAGGGTGGGGAGCCGGAATCGCACATGGGTCGGCCGCACCTCACCGCCGCCGGGATCAACCAGGCGATGCCAGCCCTGGGTCGACAACCGGGCTTCGACGTCGGCGGCTTGTCTTCCGCCGACATTAGTGACGGTGACGGTCGCGGTCACGTGCTGGCCGGGGTCTGCGGTGCGGGGTATGTCGAGGTGCACGCCGACGTCGCCGGGGTGGTCGCCCGGCGAACCGCCGACCTTCAGCACCCACAGCGTCATCGTGCCGCGGCTCGGTGCCACACCGGAGTCGGCGTCGCCCGAGTAGTCGGCGGTGATCAGATGGGTGCCGAAGCCCAGGTGGGAGACGTCGATATCGCGGGCGATGGCGAGCCCGTCGTCCACCGGGACAGGTGTGCCGAGCGGCTTGCCGTCAGCGGAGAACTGGACGGTGCCGGTGTCGATCTCGCCTGCGGGGTCACGGGCGACCGTCGCGGTGAGGTCGAGTTGTTCGAAGTAGGTGACCGGGTTGTGGCTGGCGCTCACCTTCGTCGTCGAGGTGGCGGTGTAAACGGTCAGTTCGGCCCGGCCGGTCGACTGTTCGTACACCTCGTCGCCGGAATAGTGCGCCTCGATCGTGCCCGCGCCCGCCCGCAACGGCGGCGAACTCGCCGTGCCCTCCGGGCCGAGAGTCACCGGATCACCCAGCGCGGAGCCGTTCTGCGAGAACTGAATCGCGCCGGTGGGTTTCGGCGCATCCGGCTTCGGCATCGGCACGGTGACGGTGGCGCCGACGACCGCACCGGCGAGCACCGGCGGTGGCGGGAGGGTCAGATGGACCTCGGTGGGCACCTTCACCGTCTGCACCAGCACGCCGACACTGCCGAAGACCGGTGCGAACACCCTCGTCGGGTCGTCTGCCAGATAGGTCGCGAGCACGTGGTGGGTGCCGGGCCGCAGGCCGTCGATCGGCGGCAGGGTCGCCACCCCGTCGACCAGCTCGATGGGTCCCGGCGTCGCGACACCGTCGATCTCGAAGCGCACGTGCCCGGCGGGGGTCCCGAACGCCGGTGTGGTTCCCGGCTTCTGGCTCACCTTCGCGCTGAAGCCGACCGGTTCACCGACCTGGGCGATGTGGTTCGGCGCAGTCGTCGTCACCTCGATCTCGGTCGGCACCTGGTCGTCGTGCAGCCGGAACACCGCACCGCCGATCAGGTGGGCCGGGTCGTCGGTGGCGGACGCGGTGACCAGGAATCCGCCAGGCAGTTCCCCCTGCCGGGTCGCGGCCAGTGCGGTCAGATCCACCTGGGCGTAGCCGTCGGCGTCGGTGGTCGCCCGGATCGTGTCGCGGCCGTTGTCGAATACGGCGGCGGGCGGCTGACCGGCGGGCATGGCGAAGGTGATCGATTTGCCCGCCTGCGGTCCGTGGATCGCGTCGACGAAGCGCACCCGCAGCGGCTCGGCGAAGGGCTGTCCCGAGTAGGCGCTCTGGCTGTTGCCCGAGATCAGTTCCACCCGGCTGCGTTTCGACGGGATCGGGACGATCAGCTGGACCTTGCCGTCGTTGAGCCGGTCCCGATTCGCGTGGCTGCCGTCGGGCCCGTTGTAGAAGTGCGGCGGCTGGTTCGCGACGCTGTCGACGGTCGACTCGCCGCCGCCACCACCGCCACCGCCGCCGTCGTTGCCGTCCTGCGCGCCGTGGCCCTTGCCGCCGCCGTGACTACCGCCGCCACCGCCCCCGCCACCGCCGCCGGTGGAACTGCCGGTGGCGGTGCCGCCGTGCACACCACGCTCGCTGCCGCCCTCACCGCCGAAGCCACCACCGAAGCCGCCACTGGTGCCGTCACCGGGCTGTGGACCGCCGTCACCACCGTCACCACCGTCGGCGCTGAAGCCGTTGCCACCGCCGCCGCCACCGCCCCCGGCGACGATGATCGGCCGGTTCTCGGAAGACGGTCGCGTGCCGCAGTCGGCGGCGTTCTGGCTCACCGCCGACGCGCCACCACCGCCCGCACCGCTGTAGGACGCACCGGAATCGGCGGTGCCACGCGCACCGCCGGTGCCGTATCCCCAGCCGCCGCCGGGCCCGCCGTAATGCCCGACATCGATCTTCAGCTGTTTCCGTTCCTGCACGGCGATCACCGCCTGCACACCGCTGCCCGCGCCACCGGTGCCCACATCGCCGAAGTCGTGCCCGCCGCCCGCGCCGGACCCGCCGAGCACATCGGCGAAGATCTCGTCGACGCCGTCGCCGACGCAGAAGTACCGCGCGGATTCGCCGTGCACACCGAAGGTCGTCGTGCGGACACCGTCGGCCGAGGTGAGGAACAGGACGTAGCCGTCACCGGAGACCGACGCGGTGGTCACGCTCGCCTTCGAAAGGCCCGGCGACGCATACGAAGTCCCGCCGCCACCGCCCGCGCCACCGGCGCCCGGCGCGGCGTGCGGACCGTGCGTGATCGGTGTCTCCGGCGCGGCCGCTCCGCCGCAGCCACCACCCTGCCCGGCACCGCCCAGGTAGCCACCACCACCGCCGCCCCCGCCCCCGCCGCCGCCGGTCTTGTCGAATGTGTGGCCCGCACCGCCCGCGCGGGTGCCGCCACAGGTCAGACCGCTCGGCGTGGTGCCTGCCGGATTGTTCTCCCCCGCACCGCCGGTCCACGGCGGCCCTTCCTGCCAGCCGACCGCCGCGCTGCCGTCACCACCGTCACCGCCGTCGCGACGCGAGCCGCCACCGCAGTAGAAGAACGTCGAATCCTGCACGGGTGACACCGAATAGCAGTCCGGGGCGTTGCCACCCGCGCCGCCTCCGCCGCCCGCGACCAGCACGGGCTCGTTGTCGGGCCCGAGCACCGCCGACGCACCGCCACCACCGCCGCCGTCCCAGCCGCTCGAGTAGACCGTGCCGAAATTCGTGAGCTGATCGACCGCTTCACCCCGGGCACCGCCGGAGGCGTACGGCGAGAAGCCGCCGTTCTCCCCACCCGCGCACCCGACCTGCACCTGGAACTCCTGCTGCGGACTCACCCGCAGCCCGCCGCTGACCTGTCCGCCGAGCCCGCCGATGCCGGTGAAGTTCGGGTTCGGTGTCTGGCCTTGTCCACCGACGGCCTCGATGTAGAGGCTCGTCGTGCCCGCTGGGACCCGGTAGGTCTGGGTTCGGTCGCTGCAATAGAACACGTCGATCGAGAGGCCGGATTCCGGGTCCTCGAAATGGTCGGACGTGCGCTGGGCGGACGGGCCCGGCGGCTGGGCCGACGCGTGCGTCGCGGTGCCGAGCACGAGCACCACGCCGAGAAGCGCGGCGACCCACGCCTGGGCCACAGTCCGTCCGGCCATGCCAGAACTCCGTTCGCCGGCCTCGTTGCTTGCGAAACTTGTCGAAACGGTAGCCCTGGTTGTCGCCTCGGCCTGCCAGCGACGCGCGTACTTCTGCTGGTCATCGGGTTGCCGAGGGGTCTGGCGTAAACCGGAATCCGGGTTCCCTTGCGCTCGCTCGGCTGGATGCCCGCCGGGCACGGCAGTAGGTTCGGTGGCGACGAAGACCGTTGCGACGACGGGCTCCCCGATGAGTTGAGGTAGACCATGGAGTTGTCCAAGGGCGCGAACGCACCGGTGCCGTCGAGCGAGGTGCGGGTCACGGTGTCCGCCGTCGCGGGAGCCGACCTCGCCGCGCTGTTGCTGACCGTCGCCGGAAAGGTGCGCTCCGACAGCGATTTCGTCTTCTACAACCAACCGGTCGCCCCGGGCGTCGAGGTCGTCTCGGCCGAGGCCGTCCGTGTGTCGTTCGGCGCGGTGCCCGACGATATCGACCGGATCGCGTTCACCGCCAGCCTCGACGGCACCGGACCCGCCGATTGGGGCCGGGCCGGACCGCCCAGGATCACGGTGACCGACGAATCGACCGGCGCCCTGCTCGCCGCGTTCACACCCACCGGGCTCGGGCCGGAGACCGCGTTGATCGCGTGCGAGCTGTACCGGCGCGGGGACGGGTGGAAGGTCCGCGCGGTCGGTCAGGGGTACGCGCAGGGGCTGGCCGGTATCGCGACCGATTTCGGCATCACCGTCGACGACGAGCCGGCCGAGGTACAACCGCCGTCACCCGCCGAAGCCGCTCCGGCCGAGGTTCGATCGGCGCCGACGACCCCCGCCGAACCGCCGCGGTTCGGACACCCGACGGTCGACTTGTCGAAAGGGCATGTGTCCCTGCGCAAGAGCGAAACGGTGTCACTCACCAAGGCCGGTGCGCCCCCACTCGCCCGGGTGCGAATGGGCTTGGGCTGGGACCCCGCCACGCACGGCACCAGGATCGACCTCGACGCCTCCGTCATCGCCTACGACGACCGCGCCAAGAAACTCACCAATGTCTGGTTCCTACGACGCGAGGCATTCGACGGCGCCGTCAAACACTCCGGCGACAACCTGACCGGCCACGGTGACGGCGACGACGAGGTCATCACCGTCGACCTGACGGCCCTCCCCCCGGAGGTCTACGCCCTGGTCTTCACCGTGAACTCCTTCGCCGGCCACAAGTTCGATCAGGTGGGTCGCGCACACTGCCGTCTCCTCGACGACCACACCGGCGCCGAACTGGTCCGCTTCGAACTGTCCAAGGGCGAATCGACCACGGGCGTCTTCCTCGCCATGCTCACCCGCGCCGCACACGGCTGGAATATGACTGCGCTCGGGGAGTATTCGAAAGGCGCGACCGTGCGCAAGATGGTCGACCCGGGCAAACAGTTCGTGCTGTCGAGTCGATAGTCGGCCCGGAGACCCCCTCCCACGAGGCCGAATCGGCCGCGTGGACCGTATGGTCGCCGTTTCGACAGTAGGGTCGGCCTCGGCGGCCGACCGATGCGATCGGCGGGTTCCGGCAGTAAGTTCGGTCGCGGACGGCGTGTGCCGCCAAGACGAGAAGGAGCGGCCGCCATGCGGGTTCGGGTCGGGTTGGGTGTGAGTCTGATGGTGGTCGCGGCTGCCGCGCTGACGGGGTGCAACGAGACCAAGGCCGGTCATCCGATGACGGCCATGGACAGCTTCGCGCCCTCCGAGGACAACCAGGACCCGGCGAAGGAGATCCCCGGCGTCGTCACCGCCGAATATCCGCTCGGCAATCATGTGCCGAGCACGCAGCGGGTGGCGTACACGTCGATTCCGCCGATGGGCGGTACGCACGATGCGGTCTGGGCGGCCTGCGACGGTGTGGTCTATCCCGAGGGCATCCGGACCGAGAACGCCGTGCACTCGATGGAGCACGGCGCGGTGTGGATCGCCTACGACCCCGCGCGGGTGAGCGCCGACGACCAGGCGACGCTGCGCAACAAGGTGCAGGGCAGGACATACACCTTCATGTCGCCCATCCCGAACATGGCCGATCCGATTTCGCTGCAGTCGTGGGGGCACCAACTCGTCCTCGACAGCGCGACCGACCCGCGCGTCGACCAGTTCATCATGGCCCTGCGCAACAACCCTTACACCACACCGGAACCCGGTGCGTCCTGCAGCAATCCGATCTTCGACCGCGATCCCGCGCCCTACGACCCGTCGACTCCCGGCCCGGACGCCGCACCGATGGACAGCGAGCCCGCCTTCCCGACCGAAGTACCTGAACTACCGCCCGTGCCTACGCCCCGCTGACCTACCCGGTCATGTCAAAATGCGCGATGACCTTCGTCGGCCGCACCCGCACCACCAGTTCCCCCGGCACCCCGTTGCGCTTGCCGAATTCCTCGGCCCGGTCCGCACCCATGTACCGGGCGGCGATGGCGGTCGCGGTCCGCACCAGCTCCGCCGGATCCTCCGACAACTCGACCGTCCCCTGCACCTCCACCAGCCCATAGGGCGGTTCTTCCAGATCCACACACACCGCAACCCGGGGATCCCGCGCGAACGCCCGCCCCTTCGCGGTCTCCTTCCCCGTATTGAACACCAGCTCATCGCCTTCCACGATGAACCAGATCGGCGTCACCAACGGCCGCCCGTCCTTCGCCGTGAACGCCACCTTGCCCGTCCGCGTGCCGTGGGAAAGGAACTCTCGCACCTGAGGATCCGTCAGGGAAGTCATGCACCCCAGCGTAGGCCCCTCCCCCGCCCCCACCCAGGAACCCGCGAGGCCTGTCGCTCCTCGAGGGAGGGGCAGACTGGGCTGATGGACCAGCTGATCGTCGTCGATGCGGCCAACGTCATCGGTTCGCGCCCCGACGGGTGGTGGAAGGACCGCGCCGGCGCCGCCCGGCGATTACTTGCCGAACTCGCCGCGCCGGCCGAGACCACCGATGTGATCGTGGTACTCGAAGGCGCCGCGAAAGCAGGCGCGGACGCGGCATCCGCCCCGCTGAAGGTTGTTCTCGCCGAAGGATCGGGCGACGACGCGATCGTCGACGTAGTCGCCACTGCGGACTACGACACGATCATCGTCGTCACCGCCGACCGGGAGCTGCGCGCAAGGGTCGCGGCACATGGCGCCGAGGCCGTCGGCCCGAGTTGGCTGTGGACCCGCATCGCGGAGTAGTCAGCGACGCTGGTCCAGTCGGCTGTCGTAGCCGGCCGTCAGTGCGGCCAAGGCCATCTGCCGCAGCACCGGTCTGGCTCGGGAAGCACTCGCAGCCGACGCACTGTGCGGCGTGGAGTTGATGAGGCCGAAGGCGGCGTGGGCTTGGATGCGAGCGGTCTCCTCCGCGAGGCCGGGGGTCAGTTCGCGCAGGACCGCCACCCAGACTTCGACGTATTGGCGCTGGGTGCGGCGCAGGACTCGGCGTTCGGGGGTGGGGACCTTGTCGAGGTCGCGGTCCTGGATGCGGATGAGTTCGGGGTTGCCGAAGGCGAAGTCGAGGTGGAAGTCGACCAGGCCGGCGAGGGCTTCGGCGGCCGTCGACGATTCGGCGACCACGGCGCGGCCGCCGGCCAGCAAATGCTCACTGATGCCGACGAGCAGTTCGACCAGCAGGGCCTCTTTGTTCGCGAAGTGCCGGTAGACGGCGGGTCCGCTGATGCCGACGGCGGCGCCCAGGTCGTCGAGGCGCACGCCGAGGAAACCCCGGTCGGCGATCAACCGGGCGCCTGCCGTGAGCAACTGCTCCCGGCGCTGGGCCTTGAGCTGCTCGCGCCGGGTCGCCTGGACGGGTTCGGCCACCGGCGCTCCTTCCACCTCTGGACAACTTGGTTAATCAACATTAACCTGAATTTCAGTTATTGGCGATTAACCGGATGGCAGGATGGCCCGATGACGGTGACACACGACCTCGGCAATGACACCGAGGCCGCCACGAGCAATCGAGACGCGCACCTCGCCCTGGTGGCGGACCTGCGGCAACGGCTGGCCGCGACTGCGCTCGGCGGCCCGCAGAAGTCGCGCGAACGCCACGTCGCCCGGGGCAAGCTGCTTTCCCGCGACCGCATCGACGAACTGCTCGACCCGGGCAGCCCGTTCCTCGAGCTGGCGCCGCTGGCGGGCAACGGCATGTATGACGACGAGTGCCCCGGCGCGGGTGTGATCGCGGGCATCGGCCGGATCGCGGGCCGGGAATGCCTGGTGCTGGCCAACGACCCGACGGTCAAGGGCGGCACCTACTACCCGATCACGGTGAAGAAGCACCTGCGCGCCCAGGAGGTGGCCGCGCAGAACAACCTGCCGTGTGTGTACCTGGTGGAGTCCGGCGGCGGGTTCCTGCCCCGCCAGGACGAGGTGTTCCCCGACCGCGACCACTTCGGCCGCATCTTCTACAACCAGGCGAACATGAGCGCGCGCGGCATCGCGCAGATCGCGGCGGTCCTCGGTTCGTGCACCGCCGGTGGCGCGTATGTGCCCGCGATGGCCGACGAAGCCGTGATCGTGCGCGACCAAGGCACCATCTTCCTGGGTGGCCCGCCGCTGGTGAAGGCCGCGACCGGTGAGGTCGTCACCGCCGAGGAACTGGGCGGTGGTCTGCTGCATTCGCGCACTTCCGGTGTCACCGATCATCTCGCCGAGGACGACCGCGACGCGCTGCGCATCGTGCGCAATATCGTCTCGACGCTCGGCCCGCGCCCCGAGGCCCCGTGGGAGGTGCTGCCGAGCACCCCGCCCGCCAAGCCCGAGGACGAGCTCTACGACGTGGTCCCCGTCGACCCGCGCACGCCGTATGACGTGCGCGAGGTGATCGACCGGATCGTCGACGGCGAGAGCGGTTTCCAGGAATTCAAGGCCGAGTACGGCAAGACCCTGGTCACCGGTTTCGCGCGCATCCACGGTCATCCGGTTGGCATCGTCGCCAACAACGGCGTGCTGTTCAGCGAATCGGCCATGAAAGGCGCGCATTTCATCGAGCTGTGCGACAAGCGCAAGATCCCGCTGCTGTTCCTGCAGAACATCACCGGCTTCATGGTCGGGCGCGACTACGAGGCCGGTGGTATCGCCAAGCACGGCGCGAAGATGGTCACCGCGGTGGCGTGCGCGCGGGTGCCGAAGCTGACAGTTGTGATCGGTGGTTCCTACGGTGCGGGCAACTACTCCATGTGTGGGCGCGCGTATTCGCCGCGCTTCCTGTGGATGTGGCCGAACGCGCGCATCTCGGTGATGGGTGGCGAGCAGGCCGCCTCGGTGCTGGCCACGGTGCGCGGCGACCAGCTCGACAGCGCGGGCAAGCCCTGGTCGGCCGAGGATCAGGAGGCGTTCAAGGCCCCGATCCGCGAACAGTACGAGACCCAGGGCAACCCGTACTACGCGACGGCGCGCATCTGGGACGACGGCGTGATCGCCCCCACCGACACCAGAACAGTGCTCGGACTTGCCCTTTCGGTGTGTGCGCAAGCGCCACTCGAACCCGTTTCCTACGGCGTCTTCCGGATGTGAGCGACATGCTGAACAAATCCCAACCCGTCGAATTCGACACCGTCCTGGTCGCCAATCGCGGTGAGATCGCGGTGCGCGTCATCAAGACGTTGCGTGCCATGGGCATTCGTTCCGTCGCGGTGTACAGCGACGCCGACAAGAACGCGCGCCATGTGCGCGAGGCCGATGTCGCGGTGCGACTGGGGCCGGCGCCCGCGCGCGAGAGCTACTTGTCGATCGAGAAGGTCGTCGACGCCGCAGTGCGGTCCGGCGCGCAGGCGGTGCACCCGGGTTACGGCTTCCTGTCGGAGAATTCGGCGTTCGCCGCCGCGTTGGCCGACGCGGGCATCGTCTTCCTCGGACCGCCTGCCAAGGCCATCGAGGTGATGGGCGACAAGATCACCGCGAAGAAGACGGTGACGGCGTTCGGCGTTCCGGTGGTCCCCGGCATCGCCGAACCCGGCCTCACCGACGACCAATTGATCGCAGCCGCAACCGATATCGGCTACCCCGTGCTGGTGAAACCGTCGGCCGGTGGTGGCGGCAAGGGCATGCGCCTGGTCGAGCGGGCCGAGGACCTGCCCGCCGCGCTGGTGAGCGCCCGCCGCGAAGCCGGTGCCGCCTTCGGCGACGACACCCTGTTCCTGGAACGTTTCGTCACCCGGCCACGGCACATCGAAGTACAGGTGCTGGCAGACGCTTTCGGCAATGTGGTGCACCTGGGTGAGCGCGAATGCAGTTTGCAGCGCAGGCATCAGAAGGTCATCGAGGAAGCACCGTCACCGCTGCTCGACGCCGCTACCCGGGCGCGGATCGGCACCGCGGCCTGCAATACCGCGCGCAGCGTCGACTACGTGGGCGCGGGCACCGTGGAGTTCATCGTCTCCGCCGACCGCCCCGACGAATTCTTCTTCATGGAGATGAACACGCGGCTGCAGGTGGAACACCCGGTGACCGAGATGGTCACCGGCATCGACCTGGTGGAATGCCAGGTCCGGGTGGCCGCCGGGCAGAAGCTGGCGCGCACCCAGGACGAGATCCACCTGGTCGGGCACGCGATCGAGGCCCGTGTGTACGCCGAGGACCCGGGCCGCGGCTTCCTGCCGACCGGTGGCACGGTGCTGGCCCTGACCGAGCCGGAAGGCGAAGGCATCCGGGTGGATTCGGGGCTGTCCGTGGGAACCGTGGTCGGCAGCGATTACGACCCGATGCTGTCGAAGGTGATCGCCCGCGGCAACACTCGTGCCGATGCGCTCGCCGCGCTCGACCGGGCGCTGGAACAGACGGTGCTGCTCGGTGTCACGAGCAATATCGAGTTCCTGCGCTTCCTGCTGGCCGACGACGATGTGCAGGCGGGTCGCCTCGACACCGCACTGCTCGACCGCCGCGTCACCGAGTTCGCGCCCGCAGAGCCCACCGATGACGAATTCATCGCCGCCGCCACGTATCACTGGCTGCGACGCTGGCCGAAGCCCGATGCCGACCTGTGGTCGATTCCGTCGGGCTGGCGACTCGGAACGCCCGCGCCGACCGCGATCCGGCTCGCTTCGGGCGATCAGGTACGCCACGTGTTCATCGCGGGCACACCGGATTCCGCCAGTGTGTGGCTGGCGAACGACGCACAGGACCCGGGCAGCCCGCAGCGCCCGGCTACACCGCAGCGCCCCGGCGATTCGGTCGGTGGAATGCACCCGGCCACCGATGCGGGCACCTGCTCCCTGACAGCCGCCTTGCTCGACGACCGACTCGCACTCACCGTGAACGGTCTGCGACGCACGGTGCGAGTCGCCGAATCCGACGACCAGCTGTGGGTGAGCGGCAACGGGCGCGTCTGTGTGCTGCGCGAGGTGGCGGAGGCGAGCGTTCGTGGGGATGCCGCCCACGTCGGCGACGCCGAAATCCGCAGCCCCATGCCGGGTTCCGTAATCGCGGCGCCGGTCGCGAACGGTGCGACGGTCGCTGTCGGCGATCCGGTGATCGTGATCGAAGCCATGAAGATGGAGCACACCCTCACCGCGCCGGTAGCGGGCACGGTGGAGGTGCTGGCCTCACCTGGTACCCAGGTCAAGCTGGACCAAGTGCTGGTGCGCGTCGTCGCCCATCCCGCCGAAACCGAAGACAGCGCGACGACCGGCCGACCAGCGACCGATGTCGCCGACGCGGGCACAAACCCTGGCCGACCAGCCGCCGACCTCGCCGACGCGAACAAGGCCGCCGTCGACACCGAGCGTGAAGGAACCACCGCATGACCGACTACCTGTCCACCGGTTCCCTGCCGGAGGAATACCGTCAGCTCGCCCTCACCGTGCGCGACTTCGCCCAGCAGGTCGTCGCCCCGGTGTCGGCGAAACACGATGCCGAGCACAGCTTCCCGTACGAGGTCGTGGCAGGCATGGCCGACATGGGCCTGTTCGGCCTGCCGTTCCCCGAGGAGTTCGGCGGCATGGGTGGCGACTACTTCGCCCTGTGTCTCGCGCTCGAGGAACTCGGCAAGGTCGACCAGAGCGTGGCCATCACCCTCGAGGCCGGTGTCTCCCTCGGCGCCATGCCGATCTACCGGTTCGGCAACGACGACCAGCGCGCGGAGTGGTTGCCCCAGCTCACCAGCGGGCAGGCACTCGCCGGTTTCGGCCTCACCGAGCCCGACGCCGGCAGCGATGCGGGTGGTACCAGGACCACGGCGGTCGAGGACGGTGACAGCTGGATCATCAACGGCAGCAAGCAGTTCATCACCAACTCGGGCACCGACATCACCCGCCTGGTCACCGTCACCGCGGTGACCGGCAACAATGGCGGCAAGAAGGAGATCTCCACGATCCTGGTGCCGACCACGACGCCGGGTTTCGTGGCCGAGCCCGCCTACAACAAGGTCGGCTGGAATGCCTCCGACACCCATCCGCTGAGCTTCACCGATGTGCGGGTGCCGCGGGAGAACCTGCTCGGTGAGCGCGGTCGCGGTTACGCCAACTTCCTGCGCATTCTCGACGAGGGCCGCATCGCCATCGCCGCGCTCGCGGTGGGTGCGGCACAGGGTTGTGTGGACGAGAGCGTGCGGTACGCGGGCGAGCGACAGGCGTTCGGCCAGGCCATCGGCCGCAACCAGGCCATCGCGTTCAAGATCGCCAGGATGGAGGCCCGCGCCCACACCGCGCGCACCGCCTACTACGACGCGGCCGCCCTCATGCTGGCGGGCAAGCCGTTCAAGAAGCAGGCCTCGATCGCGAAGATGGTCGCCAGTGAGGCGGCCATGGACAACGCCCGCGACGCCACCCAGATCTTCGGTGGCAACGGCTTCATGAACGAATACCTCGTCTCCAGGCACTACCGTGACAGCAAGATCCTGGAAATCGGTGAGGGCACAACGGAGGTGCAGCTGATGCTGATCGCACGGGAGCTGGGACTGTGACCGAGAAGCGCGTGGTGCAGCGCGGCCTGTGGTTCGAGGAGTTCGAGATCGGCACGATCTACGAGCACCGGCCCGGCCGCACCATCACCGAGGCCGACAACGTCCTGTTCACCACCCTCACCATGAACACCCAGGCCCTGCACCTTGACGCGGCGTTCGCCGACGCCCAGCCACCGTTCAACCAGCGGCTGGTGAACTCGATGTTCACGCTGTCGACGCTGGTGGGGCTCTCGGTGGCCCAGCTCACCCAGGGCACCCTGGTCGCCAACCTCGGCTTCTCCGAGATGACCGTGCCCGCCCCGCTGTTCCACGGCGACACCATGTACGCCGAAACCCTGGTCACCGGCAAACGCGAGTCCAAGAGCCGTCCGGGCGAGGGCATC
The DNA here is from genome assembly GCF_020216065.1 of Nocardia rosealba. Classification (GTDB taxonomy): domain Bacteria; phylum Actinomycetota; class Actinomycetes; order Mycobacteriales; family Mycobacteriaceae; genus Nocardia; species Nocardia rosealba. Next base: position 449,037 of record NZ_JAIWNA010000001.1, on the reverse strand, counting down.
GTGAGCCTGACGCACACCGCGCGCAACCAGAACGGCGTGGTGGTGGCGACCGCGGTCCGGCAGACCCTGGTACGCAAGGCGCCGACCACATGAGCGCCTGGCAGCCGACGGGCCCGGCCTGGCTGTTCTGCCCCGCCGACCGTCCCGAACGCTTCGCCAAAGCCGCCGCGGCCGCCGACGTGGTGATCCTCGACCTCGAGGACGGCGTGGCCCCCGCCGACAAGGCCGCGGCCCGGCAGGCGCTGCTCGACACCCCACTGGATCCGCAGCACACCGTGATCCGCGTGAACGCGGCGGGCACCGACGACCACATCGACGACCTGGCCGTGCTCGCCAAGACCGACTACCGGCGGGTGATGCTGCCCAAGTGCGAGTCCGCCGAGCAGGTGCGCAACCTCGCCCAGTGCGAGGTCATCGTGCTGGTCGAATCACCGCTGGGCGCGGTGCGCGTCGCCGAAACGGTGCAGGTGGACAACGCCATCGGGGTGATGTGGGGTGCGGAGGACCTGATCGCCGGGCTCGGCGGCAATGCCAGCAGGCACGCCGACGGCAGCTACCGCGACGTCGCCCGGCACGTGCGTTCCACCAGCTTGCTCGCCGCCAAGGCGTTCGGCCGGTTCGCGCTGGATTCGGTGTATCTGAACATCAAGGATCTGGACGGCCTTGCGGCGGAGACACTCGACGCGGTCGCGGTCGGTTTCGACGGCAAGGTGGCCATCCACCCGAGTCAGGTTCCGGTGATCCGCGCCGGGTACGCGCCTTCCGAGGCCGAAACCGACTGGGCGCGGCGGGTTCTCGCCGAAGTACCGAACCACCGTGGCGTATTCGCCTTCGAAGGGCGCATGGTGGACGCACCGGTATTGCGTCATGCCGAGCAGATCGTGCGCCGCGCCGACCTGTCCTGAACCGAGGAGGACCACGCCAGTGCAACCACAATGGGTACCGACCGACGACGACATCGCGGCTGCCCGGATCACCGATTTCGCCGCGTTCGTCACCGCCCGCACCGGCGTCTCCTATCCGGACTACCGGGCCCTGTGGCAGTGGTCGGTCGACGACCTCGAGGGGTTCTGGCAGGCGCTGTGGGACTACTTCGAACTCGGTGAGACCGCGGGCGAGGTCCTCGGTTCCCGGGAAATGCCGGGGGCACAGTGGTTCCCGGGCACCCGGTTGAACTACGTCGACCAGATCATCCGGATGGCCCAGTTCGGCAGGCCCGCGATCATCGCCCTGCACGAGGACGCCGAACCGCGCGAGATCCTGTGGTCCGACCTCATCGAGCAGGTCACCGTTTTCGCCCGCGCGCTGCGGGAACAGGGGGTCGAGGCGGGTGACCGGGTGGTGGGTTATCTGCCCAACATCCCGGAGGCGGTCGTCGCCTTCCTCGCGACCGCGAGCATCGGCGCGGTGTGGAGCGCCTGCGGACAGGACTACTCCGCCAAGGCGGCGCTCGACCGGCTCGGACAGCTCGACCCGGCGGTGCTCGTCACCGCCGACGGCTACCGTTTCGGCGGCAAGGACCACGACAAGCGAGCCGATATCGCCGCGCTGAAAGAAGGGCTGCCCGGTCTACGCGCGACCGTCGTCGTGCCTCAGCTCGGCCTCGCGGTGCCCGACGCACTGGCCTGGGCCGACACGGTCACCGACGAGAATTTCGGCATCATCGAAACCACCCCGGTCGATTTCGATCATCCGCTGTGGATCGTGTTCTCCTCCGGCACAACCGGACTGCCCAAGGGCATCGTCCACGGCCACGGCGGTGTGCTGCTCGAACACCTCAAAGCGGTTGCGCTGCAATCCGATATCGGTACCGATGATGTCTTCTTCTGGTACACCAGCCCGAGCTGGATGATGTGGAACTTCCAGGTCGCCGGGTTGCTGGCAGGCGCGACCATCGTCACCTACGACGGAAGTCCGACCGCGGGCGGCCCGGATGCGCTGTGGCGCATCGCCGCCCAGGTCGGTGCCACCGTGTTCGGCACCAGCCCCGGGTATGTGCTCGGCTGCATCAAGGCCGGTGCCGTGCCGCGCACCGATCACGACCTGTCCGCCCTGCGCACCGTCGGCATCACGGGCTCGGCGCTGCCGGAGACGAGCGCGCTGTGGCTGAGCGAGAACGTCGGCCCGCGTGTGCAGGTGAGTTCGATCAGCGGTGGCACGGATGTGGTGTCGGCCTTCGCGGGTGGTGCGCCGACCGTACCGGTGTGGCCGGGTGAGCTGTCGGCACCGTATCTCGGGGTGGCTCTCGACGCGTTCGACGAACAGGGCAAGCCGGTGCGCGGCGAGGTCGGTGAGCTCGTGGTGACCGAGCCGATGCCGTCGATGCCGGTCCATTTCTGGCGCGACGAGGACGGAAGGCGTTACCGCGACGCCTATTTCGACACCTACCCCGGCGTGTGGCGCCACGGCGACTGGATCACGCTCACCGAACACGGCAGCGTGGTGGTGCACGGACGCTCCGACTCCACTCTCAACCGGCACGGAATCCGCATGGGCAGCGCCGACATCTACCAGGTGGTCGAGCAGTTCCCGGAGATCGCCGAGGCCTTGGTGATCGGCGCCGAACAGCCCGACGGCGGCTACTGGATGCCGCTGTTCGTCGTGCTCGCGCCCGGCGCCGAACTCACCGACGACCTGAAAACCCGGATCAATGCCGCCATCCGGAGCGAAGTCTCGCCCCGGCACGTGCCCGACGAGATCCGCGAGGCGCCGGGCATTCCGCACACCCGCACCGGCAAGAAGCTCGAAGTGCCCATCAAGAAGCTCTTCCAGGGCGCCGACCCGGCTCGCGTCGTGGAGCGCAGCGCGGTCGACGACCCGGCGCTGCTCGACTGGTATGCCCGGATCACGCCCTCCGACACCGTTTAATACACTTCGGGTATGAATGTCGGCGAGTCTCGTGGGGCACGTGGGTCGGTAGTCGATGGTGTGCGGCGCAGGCCGAAGAATCGGCGTGCGCAGATCGCGGCCACCTCGGCGGCGGCGTTCGGGGCCGCCGGGTATCACGGGGTGAGCATGGAGGACATCGCGGCCGCGCTCGGCATCAGTTCGGCCGCGCTGTACCGGCACTACCCAAGCAAGTACGCGTTGTTCCGGGAGGAATTGCTTCGGGTCGGCGAGGCTTTCACCACGGCCGTCGAGGTACCCGCCGAGGTCCGGTCGGCGCCGGAACGGTTGCGGCACAGGCTCGCCGGGCTCATCGGCGCCACCCTCGAGAACCGGGCGACCGTCACGTTGGTGCGCTGGGAGGGTCGCTACCTCGAGCCCGCCGACCGGGCGGTTCTCGATCGGCAGCAGAGTTCCGTACTCGCCGGGTTCGACCGTGAACTCGCCGTCGTGCGTCCGGAACTGAGTGCCGAGGAGTTGCGGCTGGTGTCCACGGCCATGTTCGGCGTGGTCACCAGCCTCGCCGACCACCACGCCGCCCTCCCCGCGCGGGCGGTGCACAAGCTGCTCGGCTCGGCGTGCATGTCGTTGCTCGAGTGTGAACTTCCGCCTGCCGCAACGGTTTCCGAGCAGTCGGTGCGAGCGCAGATTCCCGCATCGTTCAAACACGAACTGCTGCTGCGCAAAGCGGTCGAGCTGTTCCACGAACGTGGCTACCCGAACGTGAGTGTGGAGGACATCGCCTCCGCCGCCGGACTTTCCGCCGCCTCGGCGGTCTACCGCTTCTACCGTGGGAAGAGCGACATTCTCGCCGCCGCGTTCCGCCGCGCCGCCGACCGGGTGTCCGGCGCCATCGGTCCCGCCGTCGCGAGCACCCCGCACAGTGCCGCCGCCCTCGATGTACTGATCGACCAGTTCGTCGCCGACACCTTCGACGAACGCGCCCTCGCGGTGGTCTACTACGCCGAATTCGGCCACGTCCCCGCCGAAGAACGCGCGGTCCTGCGCAATATCCAGCGTCTCAGCGTCCAGGAATGGGCCCGCCTCGTCCGCGAGGTCCGCCCCGCCCTCACCCCCGCCGAGGCCCGATTCCTCGTCCACGCGGCCTTCGCCATGGTCATCGACCTCGGCCAATCCTTCGGCAACACGCCCCTGGCCGGGCGCGCCCGAGTCGGCTTCCTCATGCGCCGGGTACTGCTCGGCTGAGCACTTCCGCCCACCCCTGCTCCGACTGTGGCGGAACTACTCGGGGCGGGGGTCGTTGGCCATGGCGGCGATGAGGGAGTTGGGGCGCATGTCGAGCCAGTGCGATTCGACGTAGTGCAGGCACGAGGTGCGGGGGGCGGCGCCGAAGGCAACGGTCCAGCCGCCGGGGACGGCGGCGAAGGTCGGCCAGAGCGAGTGTTCGCCTTCGGAGTTCACGAGGACGTAGAACTGGGCGTTGTCGTCGTCGAACGGGTTGGTCATGGGAGTGCCTTCCTGGTGGGGTTGGTAGTGCCGAGGCGGACCAGAGCGGCGGTGGTTCCGTCGATTTCCCAGCGGGCGCGTTCGCCGGTGCGGAACATGCGTTCGCCGGGGATGCCGAAGGGGTTGGCGACGAAGCGTTCGGCGGTGACGGTTGGGTCGTCGCGGTAGCCGCGGGCCAGTTGCGCGCCCGACAGGTACAGCTCACCCGCGACGCCGGGACTGGTCGGGCGCAGTCGCGCATCGAGCACGTAGACGCGGCGGTTCCATTCCCGAACCCGGACCGGCGGGGGTTCACCCAGGTCGGCGCGTGGCTCTTCGGGGTAGGTGAGGGTGACGGTCGCCTCGGCGCGACCGTAGTCGTGGTGCAGGTGCGCGGCGGAGACGGCGGCGAAGTCGCGGATCTGTGCGGCGGTGAGTGGGGCGCCGAGAACGACGGCGCTGCGCAGAGTCGGCACACCGTCGGCGACGCCGGTGAGGTGCTCGGTGAATCCGGTGAGCCGCTGCGGAGTGAAGTCGGCGGCGGTGATGCCGTAGGTGGCGATCAGTTCAGCTAATCGCGCCGGATCAGGAGGTTCGGTGAGGACAACGGTGGCGCCCACCCGCAACGGCAGCACATATCCGTGCCATTCGGTGGCCTGGTGCAGATACACGTCGCGGCCGGTGAGCCCGTGCCTGTTCTGCATGGCGGTGATCCGGTGCACCGCCGCCACGTGGCTCACGGTGACGCCTTGCCCGGCGCCGCGCGGATACAGCACGAAGGCCGGATGCTGCGGGAGTACGGGCGTTCGCCGCTCACCGGGCGTGATGGGTTCGTCGGAGTAGTCCGACAGCCGCACGTCATCGATGACCACACGCGGAATGTCGTACACCGCAGTGTGTTCGCGCCCGGCCACGGTGACGATCAGCGCGGGGCCGACGACCGGCGGCAGCACCCCGGCCTCGACCGGTACCACCGCGCCACCCGCCTTCAGCACGGCGTACACACCGACGACCAGCGCGATCGAGCACGGAATATCCACCAGCACCGGGCATTCCGGCCCGATGCCGAGCGCGGCCAGGTGCCGGGCGAGCTGATTGGTCCGCCGGTCGAGGTCACCGTAGGTGATGATCGAACCGGAACCCGCCGCGTGGACGACGGCCGGATCGAAAGGCGTTGCGGCGGCCTGGGCTTCGAACTCGTCGAGCAGAAGTTCACCGGGCAGTCCACCGCGTACCGGGACGACCGCGTACCGGTCGGCGCGATCGTCCACCCGCCCGACGTATTCGAGTTCGGCGGCCCACCCCTCCCCCGGCGGCCTGCGGCGCACCAGGTCGCCGGTGGCGAACATGCGGTCGTCGACGGGTCCGATGGGGTTGGCGAGGAAGGTGGCGGCGGTCGCCTGCCTGCCGAGGTAGCCACGCGCCAATTGCACGCCGGAGATGTACAGTTCGCCCACTTCCCCGTCGGCGACGGGCTCGAGGTGTTCGTCGAGAACGAGCAGTTCCACGTCGTCGGCGGCGCATCCGAGCGGCACCACTTCGAGGTCGGCGCCGGTCACCTCGTGGGCGACGACCTCGCCCGCGGTTTCCGGTCTGCCGTACACCTGCCACAGGGTGGCGCCACTCACGGAGCGCAGGGCCGCGGCGGTTCTCGCCGGGAGGGTCGCGCCTCGGGCCAGTACCACGCGTAGCGAGTCGAGTAATTCCTCGGCGTCGGCTAGCTCGGTGAGCTCTGCGAGCTGGACAGGATCGAATGCGGCTGTGGTCACCCGGGTTTCGGCGATAGCCTCGGCGAGGGTGCCGCCGACCGGCAGTACGAGCGCCGCGCCCGATTGCAGGGCGAGCAGGAGTTCACCGATCGCGGCCTGGGAGCCCAGCGGTGCGTGCCACAGCACGGAATCGCCTGACCCGATGCCGCACATCCGGTACCGCCATACCGAATTGGCTTGTGCCGCACGGTGTCCGATGACCACGGCGGTCGAGGCCGTCGGATCGACGACGAGGTAGGCGGGATTGTCGGCACCCGGACCCGGAAGAGCACGGGAACCTTCAGCGGGAGGGTTGTCCGCGCCTGGCAGCACCTGAACCGAAATACCCTGTTCGACAGCAGCATCCGTTGCCGAGCCGGTATCGAGACCCGGGTCAGCGGACGTGGGAACGGCCCCGGTGAGCAGCAGAGTGGGCGCCGCGAGTGCAACGGTGCGGGCCCGCAGGTCGGCGGGTGCGTCGGGATCGAGCAGAACGAACGCCGCCCCCGAGGCGATCACGGCCTGCACGGCCACCACCAGTTCGGCGGAACGGGGCAGGCACACCGCGACCGTGGTCTCGGGACCGGCATTGCGTTCCACCAGCACCGCCGCCAGTTCCTCGGCGCGGTCGGCGACCTCGGCGTAGGTGAGTGCGCGTTCGCCGTCGACGACAGCGAGCGCATCGGGGTCGTCGGCGACCTGGTCGATGAATGCGGCGAGCAGGGTCGCCGGGTCACGCCCGTCTTCGTTCGGGAGCTCACGCCCCAGCGTGTCGAACGGGACGGCGGCCGTGACCGAATTCGTGTGCGACATCAGAGTTGTCCTTCCGAGTCGTCAGCCGACCCCGCCTCGGCGATCACCGCGGCGGCATCGGTCACCAGTGTGTGCAAAGTGGTGGCTAGACCCGCCGCGCCGAGGGCGCCGAGCACACCGGGCACCAGCCCGGCCAGCGCGACGTTGATCAGCGCTTCGGGTTTCATCTTCGCGCCCATCGACCGGCTCACGGCGGTGAGCTTGGCGTCGAGCTCGGCGAAGGAGATGGCGTGCTCGCCGTGGACGAATGCCACGGTCGCCGGCGCCACACGGGCCGCCGAGCCGATCAGGCTCGGCAGGTCGGCGGTGGTCGGTGCGGTGGGTGCCTGCTCGGCGTCGGTGCGCACGTCGATGGCCCGAACCACTACGGTGGGATCGGCGGCGACGGCGGCGAGTACCTTGCGGAATCGCTCGGTGAGCACCCGGATGGTCTTGTCGTCGAAAAGGTCTGTGGCATAGCCGAAATGCATGTCGAGGCCGTCGAGATCACCGTTGGCGTCGTAGCGTTGCACGGCGGTCAGGTGCAGGTCGAACTTGGCTTCGGTCAGGCCCGGGTCGAGCGGCTGCACGCGTAGGCCGGGTAATTCGATGCTGCCCGGTGGCATGTTCTGGAAGGTGAGCATCACCTGGAACAGCGGCGAGTAGGCGCCCGATCTGGTGCGGCCGAGCGCGTCGACCACCTGCTCGAACGGGACATCGGCATGCGCGATGGCGGCCAGGTCGCGGCGGCGAGCCTGGGCGAGCAGATCGGTGAACGGGGCACGGGAATCGACCTCGGTGCGCAGCACGACGGTGTTCACGAACATGCCGACGAGATCGTCGAGTTCGCGCGCACCGCGACCGGCGACGGGGGCACCGACGGTGATATCGCTGCTGCCCGACTGCTTGGCGAGCAGCACGGCGAGGGCGCTGTGGACAACGGTGAACAAGGTGGTGTTGTTGGTGCGGGCCACCTCGTCGAGGCGTCGGGTCAGTGCTGAATCGACCGCGAATTCGACAGCGGCGCCGCGCATCTCGCGTCGCGTGGATCGGGGGCGGTCGGTCGGGAGCGAGAGAAGTTCCGGTGCGCCCGCGAGCTCCTGCGACCAGTACCGCAGCTGCTGGGACACCACACTGTCCGGGTCGTGGTCGTCACCGAGCAACTCGCGCTGCCAGACGCTGAAGTCGCTGTACTGGATTTCCAGTGGCACCCACCCTGGTTCGTTGCCCTGAGCACGATCGACGTAAGCGCGCACCAGATCCCGGGTCAGCGGTGCGATCGAGTAACCGTCGCCACTGATGTGGTGGACGACGACGACCAGCACGTGCTCGTTCTCGCCGAGTTCGTAGAGCGCCACGCGCACCGGCGGTGCGGCGGTGATGTCGAACGGCTGGGCGACCAGGGCGGCGATCCGGGCTTCGACGTCGTCGGCGGCGACCGGGATGGGCGTCAGGTCGACGGCCGACGACCACGCGGGCAGTACCTGCTGCACCGGCCCGTCCGGGGTGTCCGGGTACCGGGTGCGCAGGCTCTCGTGGCGGGCGAGCAGGTCGGCGATCGCGGCCTGCAGGGCCGCCAGGTCGAGTTCGCCGGTGAGGCGGATGGCGGCGGGGATGTGGTACGCCGACGACTGCGGGGACAGCTGGTGCAGCACCCACATGCGCTGCTGCGCGGGTGCGAGGACGGCGGGTCCGTCCTCGGTACGCCGGGTGAGCGGCGGGCGCGCGCCCGTGCGGTCGGCGGCGGCCAGCCGCTCGGCTAGGGCCGCGACAGTCGGTGCCTCGAAAACGGCCGCGACCGGCACCTGGGCGCCGAGTGCCGCACCGAGCCGGGCGGCCAGCCGGGTCGCCATCAGCGAGTTGCCGCCGAGGGCGAAGAAGTCGTCGTCCAGGCCTGCGCTCGGGCAGTCGATCACCTCGGTGAAGACTTGCGCGACAAGCTGTTCCAGCGCGGTGACCGGTGCACGGAAGGCCGCCTCCGTGATCGCCGGTTCGGGCAGTCGGGCACGGTCGACCTTGCCGTTGGCATTGAGCGGCAGGCTGTCGAGCACCACCACGGCGGCGGGGACCATGTAGGCGGGCAGGTGCTCGGCGAGTTCGCCACGCAGGCGCGACGCGATGGTCTGCTCGTCGCCGGGTGGCAGGTCGGCAACCGCCGCGTAGGCGATCAGGCGGGTGCCGACGCGGTCGTCGTCCTTGGCGATCGCGACCGCCGCACGCACATCGGTGCAGCGCAGCAGTGCTGTTTCGACCTCACCGAGCTCGATCCGGAAGCCACCGATCTTGACCTGGAAGTCGGCGCGTTCCAGGTATTCGAGGGTGCCGTCGTCACGCCAGCGGACGATGTCGCCGGTGCGGTACATGCGCTCCCCGGCCGGTTCGAAGGGGTTGGCGACGAAGCGATCGGCGGTCAGGGCGTAGCGGCCGTGGTAGCCACGGGCCAGCTGGGCGCCGGCCAGATACAGCTCGCCCGCCACCCCGATCGGTAAGGGGCTGAGTCGGGTATCCAGCACATAGACCGCGCTGTTCCATTCGGGCGAACCGATCGGAACCACATGCGAAGGGGGCTGCGCGACTTCGTGTTCGGTGATCGAGACAGCGGCCTCGGTCGGCCCGTACAGGTTGTGCAAACGGGCCGAGGTGCCGGACGCCAGGAACTGGATGGCGGTCGCGGCGGGGAGCGCTTCCCCGATGGCGAGGACCGCGCGCAGCGACCGGGGCAGGACTGCTGTGGTGTGCGCGTCGGCATCGGCTGCGGATGCGGATGCCGAGACGACCGCAACCGCCGGGGAATGCGCCGCGATGTTCGTCGCACCGGCGCCGACGGTGGTTGAGGACGTGACCGCCCGATCCGCAGAAGACGCCCCAGCAGTCACCGCACCGGCACCGACAGCGGTTGAGGACGTAACCGCCCGATCCGCAGTAAGCGCCTCAGCAGTCGCCGTACCGGTGCCGACGGTGTTGGCGGACGGGGCAGAGTCGGCAGCCTGGGCCGCGACAGCGGACAGCGCCGTCGCGCTGGCGCTGGCGTTGGCACTGGCGAGGAGCATGCCGATCAGTGATGGGACGGCATGCAACACCGTGACGCCGTAGCGGGTCATGATGTCGCGCAGGCGTTCCGGCTCGCGTTCGTCGCCTGGGCGAGTGACGATCAGTGCACCGCCGCTGGTGAGGGGGGACCAGAATTCCCAGACCGACAGGTCGAAGGTGGCCGGTGTCTTCAGCAGGACACGATCGGCGCCGGTCATGGTGAAACGGTCGTGCAGCCAGGCCAGCTGGTTGACGACGGCCGCGTGCGGGACGGTGACGCCCTTGGGCAGGCCGGTGGAGCCGGAGGTGAAGATGACGTACGCGGGGTGTTCCGGGCGCAGCTGGGTGATGCGCTCGGCATCGGTCAGCGGCTCGTTCGACACCTCCTCCAGCGCACGATGATCCAGCTCGAAGACGGGAACGTTTACCGTGACGGGCACGCCGTCCGCAACGGTGGTGAGCACACACATCGGCGCGGCGGTCTCGATGATGTAGGAGATGCGGTCGGCCGGGTGGTCCGGGTCGATCGGCACGTACGCGCCGCCGGCACGGACCACGGCGTGCATCGCGATCACCAGGTCGAGCCCTCGGCGCATGGCGAGCACCACGGTGCGTTCCGGGCCCACGCCTTCGGCGATGAGCAGGCGGGCGATGCGGTTCACCCGGGCGTCGAAGGTCCGGTAGTCCAGGGATTCGGCGGTGTCGGCGTCGATCAGGGCGGTCGCGTCCGGCGTCCGCGCCGCTTGCCGGGCGCCGAGGTCGGCCAGTGTGGCCGGGGCGACCGGGTGGGCGGTGGCGTTCCATGTCTCGAGCACACGAACGCGGTCGGCACCGAGCAGGTCGAAGTCGCCGACCGGGGTTTCCGGTGCGGCGGTGACGGATTCGAGGACTCTGCGCAGCGCGGCCGAGAATCGCTCGGCGGTGGTGTGATCGAAAAGGTCGGTCGCATAGCCGAGCACCATGTCGATGCCCGAGGGCGCGCCGTCGGCGGTGTAGTTGTCGAACGCGAAGAGATGCAGATCGAATTGGGCTACACCGGAATCGAACTCGATATCGGTGACGGTGAGCCCCGGCAACTCCAGGTGACCACGATCGTGGTTCTGGAAGGAGTAGCCGACCTGGAACAGCGGGTGCCGGGCGGTGGAGCGGGCCGGGTTGAGGACCTCGACCAGCCGCTCGAACGGCACATCGGCGTGGGCGAAGGCGGCGATGTCGGCGGTGCGGGCCGCGGTCAGCACCTCGGTGAACGGCGCCGCGGGCGTCACCGGCGTGCGCAACACCAGGGTGTTGACGAACATGCCGATGACCTCGTCGAGTTCGGCCTCACCGCGACCGGCGGTCGGCGTGCCGACGGCGATGTCGCCGGTGCCGGAGAGCCGTGCGAGCAGGGCGGCGAAGGCCGCGTGGACCACCATGAACAGGGTGGCGCCGTGCGCGCGGCCGAGTGCGGCGAGGGCGGCGTGCAGGTCGGCGTCGACGGTGAAACTCACCTTGTCGCCGCGCAAGCTCTGCCGGGCCGGGCGCGGCCGATCGGTCGGCAGGGCCAGCTGATCCGGGAGGCCGGACAGCTGCTCGCGCCAGTAGGAGACCTGCTGGGCAGCAACGGATTCGGGGTCGCTGTCGTCGCCGAGGAGTTCACGCTGCCAGAGGGCGTAGTCGGCGAACTGGACGGCGGGCGGCGTCCAGCCGGGCGCGGTGTCGGCGAGCCGGGCGGTGTAGGCGCGCATCAGATCGGCGACGAACGGTGCGACCGATGAACCGTCGGCGGCGATGTGATGCAGGACCGCCGCCAGCACGAACTCGGACTCGCCGAGGCGGAAGAGCCGCAGCCGGACCGGGATTTCGACGGTGACATCGAAGGTGGTTTCGGCCAGCTCCCGAACAGCCTGCGGCAGAGACTCCTCGGTGATGTCCACCGCGACCAGCGCCGGGATGGCTCCGGCTCGCGCAGGAGTCGAATCGACGGTCGCGCCTGCGACGTGATCGGCCGCCGGGGTGACTCGGGTTTCGATCACTTCGAACGGCGCGGCGGCTGGGATCCCGTCGGCAGGGGTGATCGCTTGTGCGGCGGGGACGATCGACTGGATGGGGGTGCCGTCCACCTCGGGGTAGACGGTGCGCAGGGATTCGTGCCGGGCGATCAGGTCGGCGACGGCGGCTTGGAGAGCGGGGATGTTCAGGTCGCCGGTGAGGCGCAGCGCGAACGGGATGTTGTAGGCCACCGAGGTGCGGTCGAAGCGGTTGAGGAACCACATGCGCTGCTGGGCGGGCGAGAGCGGCAGGCGGTCGGGGCGTGCCCGGCCGACCAGGGCGGGGCGGTCGACCTTCGCCTGAGCGTCGACGACGGCGGCCAGGTCGCCGACGCGCGGCGCCTCGAACAGGGTGCGCACCCCGACCCGGCGGTCGAGCGCCGCGCCGATGCGGGCCACGGCCTTGGCGGCCAGCAGGGAGCTGCCGCCGAGGGCGAAGAAGTCGTCGTCGGCGCCGACCGGCTGGTCACCGGTCCCGAGCACCTCGGCGTAGACCGCGGCCACGATCTCCTCGGTGACGGTGGCGGGCTTGCGGTACACGGTGGACTCGAAGACCGGCGCGGGCAGCGCGGCCCGGTCGAGTTTGCCGTTGACCGTCAGCGGAATCCGCTCGACGGGCACGACCGCGGCCGGAAGCATGTGCTCGGGCAGTGTGCGCGACAGTTCCTGGCGCAGCGCCGAGGCATCGATGTGCGCGGTGCCCGGCACGAGGTAGGCCACGATCCTCGGCTCGTCGACGAGGTCCGTGCGCACCAGCACCGCGACTTCGCGGGGCGCCGCTGAGCTGTTCAGCAACGCCGCCTCGATCTCACCGAGTTCCACCCGGAACCCACGCAGGTTCACCTGCTGGTCGGCACGACCGAGGTACTCGAGGTCGGCGCCGTCGCCGGTCGCCTTCCAGCGGGCCAGGTCGCCGGACCGATAGGCGAGCGAACCGGGCGGACCGTACGGGTCGGCGACGAAGCGGCTCGCGGTCAGGCCGGGTCGGTTCAGGTAGCCGCGCGCCAACTGTGGGCCGGACACGTAGATTTCACCGGGCACGCCCGCCGGAACGGGACGCAGCCGCGAATCGAGGACGCGCACGGTGAGTCCGGCGATGGCGCCGCCGATCACGCTGGCCGAGCCGGTGTCCGGGGTGATCTCGCGGTAGGAAACATGCACGGTGGTCTCGGTGATGCCGTACATATTCACCAGTCGAGGCGCGTGCGGATGGCGGGCGAACCAAGCATCCAGTCGCTGCGGTTCCAGCGCTTCACCGCCGAAAATCACCGCGCGTAGCGCGAAGTCAACGGGAGCACCCTCGGCCGAGCCACGCAGACCCTGCGCATTCGCCGTGGCGCGGTCTGCCCTGCCGCCCGCAGGAAGCGCATCCGGGTCGGCGTCCCCACTGCCGGATTCAGCACCGGCGGGCGGGTCACACGGCCGGTCCGCATCGGCGGCGATGGCTGGGGCGTCCAGATCGGCGGCGATGAGCTGATAGAAGGCCGACGGGGTCTGGTTGAGGACGGTGACCTGTTCGCGGATCAGGAGTTCGCGGAACTGTTCGGGTGAGCGGGAGGTGTAGTAGTCGACGAGGACGATCGAGCCACCGTGCAGCAGGGCGCCCCACAGTTCCCAGACCGAGAAGTCGAAGGCGTAGGAGTGGAACATCGTCCACACATCCGACGGACCGAACTCGAACTTTGCGGCCGTATTGTCCAGCAGCGCCAGCACATTCGTGTGCGGTACTTGCACACCCTTGGGGCGGCCGGTGGAACCGGAGGTGTAGATGACGTAGGCCGTGTGCGCGGGTGCGAGCGGGGCACGGCGGTCGGTGTCGGTGAGCGGTTCGGCGCCGAAGTCGGCCAGGTTGCCGCAGTTCGGGTCGATCACGGGGCCACCGAACCAGTCGCGCGGCAGACCGGTTCCCGCATTCGCGACGGCGCACAGCGGGCGGGCGTCGTCGAGGACGTACTCGATCCGGTCGGCGGGATAGTTCGGGTCGATCGGCAGGTAACCGCCACCGGCCTTCAGCACCGCGAGCAGCGCGACGGAGAGTTCGACAGTGCGCGGAAGAGCTACGGCCACCAGCGTTTCCGGGCCGACACCTGCGGCGATGAGACGCCGGGCGAGGCGGCTGGACCAGGCGTCGAGCTCGGCGTAGGTGAGCGTCTGCTCCCCCGCCTTCACCGCGACGGCCTGCGGATCGATCACGGCGGCGCGGGCGAACCGGTCGACCATGGTGTCGCCGGTATCGGCCACCGCGGCCTCGACGCTCGCCCAGTCGTGCAGGGTGCGCTGCTGTTCCTCGGCGCTGAGCAACTGGATGTCGCCGACGACGACGGTCGGGTCCGCGACGACAGCGGCCAGCACCTGGGTGAAGCGGCGGGCGAGGACAGCCACGCTCGATTCGTCGAACAGGTCGGTGGCGTAGGCGATTTCGATCGCCATGCCGTCGGCGCGACCATCGATGTCGTCGGATTCGCGCAGGGTGAACTGCAGGTCGAATTTCGCGACGGCGGCGTCGAAATCGACGGTGGCCGCGTGCAATCCGGCCGCGTCGAGCGCGGGGACGGTGAAGTTCTGCAGGACGAGAGCCACCTGGAACAACGGATGCCGGTTCCGGGCCCGTGCCGGGTCGACGGCCTCGACGACCTGCTCGAAGGGGACGTCGGCATGGGAGAGGGCGTCGAGGTCGCCCGCGCGCACGGCATCGAGGGTGGTTTCGAACTCGGCGCGCGGGTCCACCTGGGTGCGCAGGACGAGGGTGTTGACGAACATGCCGATCAGGCCGTCGATGGCGGCCTCACCGCGGCCGGCGACTGGGGTGCCGATGGCGATGTCACCGCTGCCCGACAGCCGCGCCAGCAGCACGGCCAGCGCCGCGTGCACGGTGCTGAACAGGGTTGCCTCGTGCTTGCGGGCCAACTCCCGCAGCTCACTGTGCAGATCGGAGTCGATCTGGAACCGGTGCACGCCGCCGCGGAAGCTCGAATCGGCCGGACGAGGCCGGTCGGTCGGCAGTTCCAGCTGTTCGGGCAGACCGGCGAGGGTGCGCTGCCAGAAATCGAGCTGGGTGTGGGCGAGTGAACCGGGGTGGGCGGGGTCGCCGAGGGCCTCGTCCTGCCAGAGGGCGTAGTCGGCGTACTGGACCGGCAGTGGCGACCAGGTGGGGGCGATGCCGTCGCGGCGGGCGGCGTAGGCGGTCATCAGGTCGGCGGCCAGCGGGCCGAGGGAGAAACCGTCGGCGGCGATGTGGTGGACGACGAGGACGAGGACGTGCGCGTCGTCCGTCGCGAACAGCGTTGCCCGGAACGGGATCTCGGTGGTCAGGTCGAAGCGCACCGCGGCACATGCCAGCAGGCGGGTGGGTAGTTCCTGTTCGCTGACCGGCTCGGGTGTCAGCGCGAGCGGGGCGGCGGCGGCGACCCGCTGCTCGGCGCCGTCAGGGCCCTCGGGGTAACTGGTCCGCAGGGTTTCGTGCCGATCGATCACATCGGCGAGCGCCGCCTCGAGCGCGGCGATATCGAGGTCGCCGGTGAGGCGCAGGGCGACCGGGATGTTGTCGACGGCGTCGCCGGGACCGTCGGCGTCGGCGAGGAAGCGATTGAGGAACCACATGCGCCGCTGTGCGGGCGAGAGCGGAATGTGCTGCGGACGTGTGCGAGTCGTGAGCGCCACCCGGCCGCCGGTGCCACGCAGAGCCGCGCATCGTTCGGCCAGTGTGTGGACGGTCGGCGCGTCGAAGAGCAGACGCACCGGGACCTGGGTGTCGAGGGCGGCACCGAGCCGGGCGACGACCTGGGTGGCGGTGAGCGAATTGCCACCAAGGGCGAAGAAGTCGTCGTCGAGACCGACCTGCCGATCGACCGGGAAGCCGAGCACGGCGGCGAAGGTGGCGGCGACGATCCGCTCCACCTCGGTCGACGGCGCACGGAATGCCGCGGCCTCGAAAACCGGTGCGGGCAGCGCCTTCCGGTCGAGCTTGCCGGAAGCGTTCAACGGGAACTCGTCGAGCACCACGAACGCCGACGGGACCATGTAGGCAGGGAGGGTGCGGGCCAGCGTCGACTCGACGACCTCGAGATCCGGGGCGCCGACGAGATAGCCGACCAGCACGTCGTCGCGGACCAGAACCGCAGCCTGGGCAACCTCGGGCACCCTCGACAGCGCGGCTTCGATCTCACCGAGCTCGATCCGGAGCCCGCGCAGTTTGACCTGGAAATCGGTGCGGCCCAGGTACTTCAGCTCGCCACGTGTCAAGAGCTCCGACGTGCCGTCCAGGCCTCCGCCGCGGATATCCGTGTCGTCCGAGGGATCAGCACCGCTGGTGGCGTGAATGTAGGACGCACTCGCTGCCGGGCCGTTGTCGGCGAAGACCGCCCAGCTGACCAGATCGCCTGTCCGGTACATGCGCTCGCCGGGGGTGAACGGGTTGGCGACGAAGCGGTCGGCGGTGAAGTCGGGGCGGCCCGCGTAGCCACGGGCCAGCTGAATGCCTGCCAGGTAGAGCTCGCCGGGGACGCCGGGCGGGACCGGACGCAGGCGGGCGTCGAGGACGTAGACCTGGGTGTTGTGGACCGGGGCGCCGATCGGGACGGTGACCTCGTCGGCGTCGACGACCTCGTGGAAGGTCACGTCGACCGCGGCTTCGGTGGGGCCGTACAAGTTGTGCACAGCCGTACCGGTGAGGCGGCGCAGCGCCTGGGCGGGGGCAGGTGCCAGCGCCTCACCCGAGGCGAACACCAGCCGCAGCGAGTCGCACCGGGCCGAGGAAGGCTGACGCGCTCCGGCACTCGAGCGGGCTCCGAGATCCGCGCGCGTGGCGATGTCGGAGGACATGCCGAGCTCGACCAGCGCGGAGTCCCCCGAGGACGTGCCGACGTCCGCCGACGTGGCAGCATCCGAGTGGGCATCGAGGTTTGTCGAGGGGGCAATGCCCGAAGCTGTTGCGGTCGGCGCGGTGAGGTCGGCACCCAAGGCCGCGACGAACACCGTGAGCATCGAAGGGACGAAGTGGGCGACGGTGACGGCTTCGCGGTCGATGAGGTCCGCGAGGTAGGCCGGGTCACGATGGCCGTCGGGTGCGGCGAGCAGCAGGCGGGCACCGATCTGCAAGGGCCAGAAGAATTCCCACACCGAGACGTCGAAGGTGGCGGGCGTCTTCTGCAGGACGGTGTCGGCGGGGGTCAGGCGGTAGGCGTCCTGCATCCAGATCAGCCGGTTGACGATCGCGGCGTGCGAGACGACAACCCCCTTGGGCTTGCCGGTGGAGCCGGAGGTGAAGATCAGATAGGCGGCATTGTCCGGGGTGAGGGTGGCGAGGCGGTCGCCGTCGCTGACCGGGTCGGCGGGGTAATCGGTGGTGTCGACCTGATCCAGGTCGAGGACGACAGCGCGCTCGGCACTGGCCAGATCGAGGCCGTCTGCCTCGCGGGTGAGCACGCACACCGGGTCGGCGGCGTCGAGCACCTGCGCGATGCGCTCGGCAGGGTGGTCGGGGTCGAGCGGGACGTACGCCCCACCTGCGGTGAGCACCGCGTACATGGCGACCACCAGGTCGGTGCCGCGGCGCAGTCCGAGGGCAACCGTGCGGTCGGGGCGCACACCGATCGAGACGAGCAGGCGGGCAAGGCGATTCACCCGCTCGCCGAACTCGGCGTAGGTGAGGGAATGGCCTTCGAATGTCACCGCGGTCGCACCCGGGGTCCGGGCGGCCTGTGCCTCGAACAGCGAGACCAGGTTCGCCCCCTCGATAACCGGGAACGCGGTGTCGTTCCAGGTTTCGAGCAGCAGGGTGCGCTCCGCGGCGCTGAGCAGGTCGATGTCGCCGATCACGACGTTGGGATCGGCGCTCACCGTATCCAGCACCCGTAGGAGGCGGGTGCTGAAATCTGTGATGGTCCGCGCGTCGAACAGATCCGTGGCGTACTCGAAGCGGGCGAGCAGGCCGTCGGAGGTTTCGCGCAGCGTAAGGTGCAAGTCGAATTTCGCTGTGTGGGTGTCGATCTCGATTTCGGCGGCGGTGAGGCCCGCGAGTTCGAGTTCGGTCCGGGTGGTGTTCTGGAAGTCGAGCATCACCTGGAAGAGGGGGTGGCGTGCGGTCGAGCGTTGTGGGTCGACCACCTCCACGAGCCGGTCGAAGGTGACATCGGCGTTGGCGAGTGCGCGCAGGTCGGCGTCGCGGACGGTGCCGACGAGTTCGGTGAAGGTGGCGTCCGACGGGATCCGGGTGCGCAGCACGAGGGTGTTGACGAACATGCCGACGAGCCGGTCGAGGGCCTGGTCACCGCGACCGGCCACGGGCGTGCCGACCGAAATATCATCTTGGCCCGAGAGTTTCGCCAAAGTGGTGGCGAACGCGGCGTGCAGCACCATGAACAGCGATGCGTGGGACTCGGTCGCCAGCGCGCGCAGGCGGTCGGTGATCGTCGCGGGGATCGAGAAGGCGTGGCGGGCTCCGCGACCCGATGCCACGGCCGGGCGCGGGCGGTCGGTGGGGAGCGCCAGCAGGTCGGGCAAGTCCGCGAGTTCTGTTGTCCAGAAGTCGATTTGACGGGCCATCGGCGACGACGGGTCGTCCTCGGCACCCAGCGCGTCACGCTGCCACAGGGCGAAGTCGGCGTACTGCACGGGCAGCTCGGTCCACTGCGGAGCGGTGCCCGCACGGTGGGCGGCGTAGGCGAGCATCACGTCGTGGGTGAGCGGCGCCACCGACCAGCCGTCGGCCGCGATGTGGTGCACCACGAGGACAAGGATGTGTTCGTCGGCGGCGATGCGCAGCAGGCGAAGACGGACCGGCGGCTCCTGATCCACCGCGAACGGCACGGCGGCGAGGGCGCGGACGCGATCGTCGAGCGTCGCGGGATCGATGTCCTCGGGCTCGAGGGCGACGGTGAACCGGTCGAGAACCTGCTGGAACGGAATACCGTCGACGGCCGGGTAGCGGGTGCGCAGAGCTTCGTGCCGGGCGATCACCGCGTCCACCGCCGCGGCCAGCGCGGCGTGGTCGAGATCGCCGGTCAGGCGGATGGCGGCGGCGATATTGTCGGCCACCGACTCCGCGTCGAACTGGTTGAGGAACCACATCCGCTGCTGCGCGTAGGACAGCGGAACCCGCTGTGGACGTTCACCTGCGACGAGTGCGGGCAGCGCGGAAGTCTGCTCGGAACCGGCGATGCGGGCGGCGAGTGCGCTCACAGTCGGCGCTTCGAACAGCGCCTTCAACGGCACACCGGCACCGAGTGCGGCCCCGAGCCGCGACACGACCTGCGTGGCGACCAGCGAGTTGCCACCGAGAGCGAAGAAATCGTCGTCCGCGCCGACCTGCTCGACCCCGAGCACGTCGCCGAACACCTGAGCCACCACGGTTTCGGTGCCGGGTGCCGGCGCGCGGAATGCCTTCGCGGCGAACACCGGCTCCGGCAACGCCCGCCGATCCAGCTTCCCGTTCGGCGTCAACGGCAGCGCGTCGAGCACCACGAACGCCGACGGCACCATGTGCGCCGCCAGCCGTCCACGCAGCGCCTCGGCGATCTTCTCCGGGAACGCTTCGGAGTCGCTGCCCGACAGGGTGGCCGGCACGAGGTAGGCGACGAGCTGGTCACCGCGATGGGCATCGCGACGGACCATCACGACGGCCTGGCGAACCGAGGCGTCGGCGAGGAGGGCGGATTCGATTTCGCCGAGTTCGATGCGGAAGCCGCGCAGTTTCACCTGGTCGTCGTTGCGGCCGACGTAGGCGAGGGTGCCTTCGGGAGTCCAGCGGACCAGGTCGCCGGTGCGGTACATGCGGGCGCCCTGCTCCCAGGGGCAGGCAACGAAGCGGGCGGCGGTGAGGGCGGCACGGTCGCGGTAGCCCCGGGCGATCTGGGCGCCCGCCACGTACAGCTCACCGGTGACGCCGGCGGGCACCGGGCGGAGCCTGCTGTCGAGCACCCACTGGGCGATGCCACGCAGCGGTGTGCCGAGGGTGAGTGGGGTGTCGGCGGTGAGGGGTGCGCTGATGTTGGTGGCTACGGTGGTCTCGGAGGGGCCGTAGGCGTTGACGAACACGCGCGTCACCGGGCCCTCGGTCCAGCGGGCTACCAGCTCGGGCGGGCACGCCTCGCCGCCGACCATCACCATGCGCAGGTGTTCGAGCCGGGCGGGGTCGAGCACGGCCAGCGCCGAGGGTGTCATGAGCGCGTGGGTGACCCGCTGCTCCGAAAGCAGTTGCGCCAGTTCGTCACCGACGTGCCGGCCGGGCACGGCGAGCACCAGGGTGGCGGCCGAGTTCACCGCGAGCAGGAACTCCATCACGGAGATGTCGAACGACGGTGAACCCACCTGCAGCACCCGCGCGTCCGGCGAGCCGACCATGCGATCGGTTTCCTCGGCGGCGAATCCGGCGATCCCGGCCTGGGTCACCAGCACGCCCTTGGGCAGACCGGTGGAACCGGAGGTGTAGATGACATAGGCGAGGTGCTCGGCCCGCAGCGAACACACGCGGTCGAGGTCGGTGACGGGTTCGCTGGAACGCGCGGCGCATTCGGCCATCAGCTTGAGCTCGTCGAGCGCCAGCCACTCGATCGAAGCGGGCAGCGCGGCGGCCGACCCGTCGACGGTCAGGCCGAGGCGCGCACCGGAATCGGTGACCATGTGGGTGATCCGGTCCAGCGGGTAGCTGGGGTCGACGGGCAGCCATGCCGCACCCGCCTTCGCGACCGCCCACACGGCGAGCACCGATTCGACGGAACGCGGGATACCCACGGCGACAACGTCGTCCGGTCCGACACCGGCATCGATGAGCACCCGGGCCAGTCGCGACGAGGCCCGCTCGAGCTCCCGGTACGTGAGGCTGCGGTCGCCGTCGGTGACCGCCTCCCGCTCCGGGTCGTCCGCGACGGCGGCCGCGAGCAGGTCGGGCAGCAGACCGGTGGCGGTGACGGGCCCGCCACGCATGCCGGTGAGCCGGGCTTGTTCTTCCACCGACAGCAACGGCAGGTCGCCCACGGCGGTTTCCGGTGCGGCCGAGGCGGCGGCGAGCAAACGCACGAAGCGCGCACCGAGGTCACGGATATCGGTGTCGTCGAACAGATCGGTTGCGTACAGGACGACCGCCTCGACGCCGTCGGCTTCGTCGGTGGCCGAACGCTTTTCGGCCAGGGTGATCTGCAGATCGAACTTGGTGATGTCGAGTTCGATCTCGTGCACGGTGACCGGCGAGCCCGCCAACTCGAAGGTGGTGTCGAGCACCGCCTGGAAGTTCAGAGCCACCTGGAACAGCGGATGACGCGCCTGCGAGCGCGCCGGGTTCACCGCATCGACGAGCCGGTCGAACGGCACCGTGGTGTGCGCGAACGCGGCAAGGTCGGTCTCGCGCGTGTGCTCGAGGGCGGCCGCGAAACTGGCCGCCGGGTCGACCTCGGTGCGCAGCACGAGCGTGTTGACGAACATGCCGATCAGGTCGTCGATGGCCCGGTCGCCACGTCCGGCGACTCCGGTGCCGACGGCGATGTCGGTGGTGCCCGACAACCGCGCGAGCAGCACGGCGAGCGCGGTGTGCAGCACCATGAACAGCGAGGCCCCCGCCTGCTGCGCCAGCTCGGTGAGCCTGCGGTGCAGGTCGGTGTCGATGGTGAACTCCACCCGCGCACCGCACATGCTCGGCTCGACCGGACGCGGCCGCGCCGAGGGCAGCTCGAGATGGTCGGGCAGGCCCGCCAGAGTGCGCTCCCAGAAAGCGATTTCGCGTGCGGCCAGCGAGTTCGGGTCGTTCTCGGCGCCGAGGAGCTCACGCTGCCACAGGGTGTAGTCGGCGTACTGCACGGTCAGCGGTGACCAGTCGGGGGCGACGCCCTCGGCGGCGGCGCGGTAGGCGGTGAGCACATCGCGGACGAGCACCTGCAGCGAAACACCGTCGGCCGCGATGTGATGCAACACGACGGCGAGCACGCATTCACCCTCACCCGCACCGACAGTGTGGCCGACCGCGGCGCCGTTTTCGTGACGGGCTTCGGCGCCGAGCTCGTCGGAACCCTTGGGCGGTTCGCCTCGCGCGGCGGTCTCGGCCACCACGAACACCCGCGCGCGGAACGGCGCCTCGCGCTCCAGATCGAAACCGGTGGAGGCGAACCGGGTGAGCTCGGCAGCCAGATCCGCGGCGGCCACCTCGGTCGGCGCACCGATGCGCACCAGCCCGGCGGGGCACACCACCTGCTGGGCCACCTCGCCCGCCGTGTCGACAGCCGGGAAGATGGTGCGCAGGGCCTCGTGCCGGTCGACCACGGACTCGAGCGCGCTCAGTAGCGCAGGGAGATCCGCAGTGCCGCGCAAACGCACCGCGAAGGGCATGTTGTAGCCGGGCGCGGCCGGGTCGAACCGATTCAGGAACCAGATGCGTTGCTGTGCGGGGGAAAGGGGAATCGTCGACGGGCGCGGTCGTGCGGCGAGAACCGGCAGCTGGGCGCTCACACCGGCGTCGGCGCGCTCGGCGATCACCGCGGCCAGCCGCGCCACCGTAGTGGCGCCGAACAGGTCGCGCACCGTCAGACCGCAGCCGAGATCGGCGCCGAGGCGAGCCGCGACCTGGGTGGCGACGAGGCTGTTGCCGCCGAGTGCGAAGAAGTCGTCGTCACGGCCGATCCGCTCGAGGCCGAGCACCTCGCCGAACACCCGCGCCACCGTCTCCTCCACCGGCCCGGCGGGCTCGGTGTAGGCGACGACGGTGCGAGCGGGAGCGGGCAGGGCCTTGCGGTCGAGCTTGCCCGAGGCATTCACCGGCAGCTCGTCGAGCAGCACGAACGCGGCGGGAACCATATAGGCGGGCAGGGCGCGCAGGGCCGCCGCACGCAGCGCGTCGACGGTGACGGCACCTGCCTCGGCCACCACATACGCGACCAGTTGTTCGCCGACACCCGCGTCGTCACGCACGACGACAACCGCGCGCACGGCACCCTCGACGCTGTCGAGGATCGCTTCGATCTCACCGAGTTCGATGCGCAGGCCACGCAACTTCACCTGGAAGTCGGTGCGCCCCAGGTATTCCAGTTCACCGTTGGTCGTCCAGCGCACCAGGTCGCCGGTGCGGTACATGCGTTCGCCCGTCGCCGCCGGGTCGGCGACGAACCGGCCCGCGGTGAGCTCGGGGCGGTCGACATAACCCCGGGCGAGCTGTACCCCCGACAGATACAGCTCACCCGGAGCCCCGACCGGAACCGGCCGCAGCCGCGAGTCGAGAACATGGAGCCGGGTATTGAACACCGGCGCGCCGATCGGCACCGTCACCCGGTCGGCGTCGGTCACCTCGTGGAAGGTGACGTCGACGGCGGCCTCGGTGGGACCGTAGAGATTATGCAGCCGGGCCCCGGTGAGCAACCGCAACCGCTGCGCCAGCGGAGCGGGCAGCGCCTCACCGGAGGCGAAAACCAGTCGCAGCGGACCACGTTCGGCGATTTCCTGCTGAGCGAGGAAGGCCTCGAGCATCGACGGCACGAAATGCGCGACGGTGACGCCGTATTCGGCGATCACCCGGCGCAGGTAGGCGGGATCGCGGTGACCGTCCGGCTCGGCGAGCAACAGCGTGGCACCGATCTGCAAGGGCCAGAAGAACTCCCACACCGACACGTCGAAGGTCGTCGGCGTCTTCTGCAGCACCGTGTCCACGCCGTGCAGGCGGTAGCTGTGCTGCATCCACACCAGCCGGTTCACGATCGCGGCGTGCTCGACGGCCACACCCTTGGGAAGGCCGGTGGAGCCGGAGGTGAAGATGACGTAGGCCGGATGTTCCGGCCGCAGCGGGGCGGTGCGGTCGGCATCGGTGAGCGGCTCATCGGCGTACCAGCTCAGGTCGATGTCATCGACCGCGAGCACCGGCACGTCGGTGTCGACTACTTCCTCTCGCGTTGTGGTGAGAATTGCGGCGGGAGAAGCAGTTTCAAGAATGTGGGTGATGCGGTCGGCTGGGTGGTCCGGATCGATCGGTACGTACGCCGCACCGGCGGCGACCACGGCGTACATCGCGATCACCAGGTCGGTGGAACGCCGAATGTTCAGCGCCACCAACGATTCCGGACCGATGCCCTCTGCCCGCAGCCGACGCGCCAGCCGAGCGGCCCGCTGCGACAGCTCGCGATAGGTGAGCGCCTCGCCGGAACCAGCCATCCGGACAGCCACGGAATCGGGCGTGCGCAGAACCTGCGCCTCGAACATCGCGGGCAGCGTCGCCGCTGCCACCGCGCGCTCATCGAGCGCGGCCGTCACATCGAAGCCGGTGGCGTTCCAGATCTTGGTGCTGACCTCGAGTTCCAGCTCGGTGGCCACCTCGACGGCACCGACGGGAGTATCCAGGTCGACCGCCGTCAGCCGCTCCAGGAAGCGCAGGAACCGGCAGTGATGCCGGGCCAGCGTATCGGCGTCGTAGAGGTTGGGATTGGCCTCGAAATCGACATGCACCCGGTCGTGATCGCCGTAGTACACATTCAGGCTCAGGTCCTCGATCGGACCCGTCGACAGCACCCGGTAGCGCCCGGTGGTGTTGCCGAGCAGCAGGCTGGTGCGGAACAGCATGAAGTTCGCCAGCGGACCGAACAGCGCGCGCCGGGCCGGGCGACCGTCGTCCTCGGCGTCGCGGCGGATGTCCTCGGCGCGGTAGCGCTGGTGGCGCAGCGCACCGGCCACCTCCACCCGGGCCGCGCGCAGCAGCTCGCCCCAGGTGGTGCTCGCCCCGGCCGCACCGGTGGGCAGGCGCAGCGGAACGATATTGGACAGCATGCCCGCCGAGCGCCGCATGACGGCGGTGGTCCGGGCGGTGACGGGCAGGCTCAGCACCGCGTGCGGCCGGTCGGTGAGCCGGCCGAGGTAGGCGGCGAACGCGGCGAGCAGCACCGCCGACAGTGTCGAATCATCGCTGGCGGCAATCGTTTCCAGTCGCTGCACCAGTTTGTCGGTGAGCCTGCCACCGGTGACCAGGTTGATCGCCGAGCGCGGCGCGGTGCGCGGGTCGAGCGCGGTCGGGCTGTCCAGGCCCGCGATGCGCTCGGCCCAGTGCTCACGATCGGCGGCGAAGCGGGTGCTCTCGCGGTAGCGCTGTTCGCCCTCGACGAGTTCGGCCAGATCACCCGGCACCACCCGCGACGGCTCGAAGTCGAGCACCCGGGCGGTGTAGAGCTCCGCGATGCGCTGCGACAGCGTGAACGCGCCGTACCCGTCGAGCACGATGTGGTGTCCGCGCAGGTACCAGAACCAGCGCTCCGCACCGACCCGCAGCACCGCGCCCGCGACGAGACGGTCGGTGAGCAGGTCCAGCGGTGCGCCGAATTCCGCGCGCATCCATTCCTTTGCCGCGGCGACAGGGTCGTCGTGGTGGCGCAGATCGATCAGCGGGAGCTCGTTCTCGATCGGGAGCGAGTGGTCCACCACCTGATACGGAACACCGTCGCGCTCACCGATCCGCACCAGCGGCGAACCGTAGGTGTGCGCCGCCTCGGCCGTAACCGCTTGCAGCACATCGGGATCCAGCTCGCCGGTGATGTCCACGTACTGGGCGATGGTGATCGGCACGTCGGGGTCGAGCAGCTGCGCGTACCAGACCCCCAGCTGAGCGGGGGTCAGCGGGAACGGTGCCGACGCACCCTCCGCTTCCTGCGGTCGCGCGCTGAACCCACCCAACTCCGTACCGTGCACCAGAGCCTCCTCGTATCGCGAAAAAACAGCAGTCCGAACGTTTTCGGGCAGCACGAAGACACCTGAGGTACCTCGTGGTCGCCGATAGGTCCGGCCAAGAGCGCGATGGGCACAACGCCACATCCGCGCAGATCCCCGACAGATCATGTGGACGAGAGCGGCGATCCGTCACGGACCGCCTGCGGCGGCGGACAGATCGTCGGCCGCTGTTGGTCTAGCTTTTGATCGTTCCTCCAATGTCGCCTACATCACATGGCGCCTGTCCATGCAGTGCCGACACTAGGCGTTCAGTTAATAAAAAGGAACTTATTCCGATAAAAAAGTCAGACGGGCGTCCAGTCCGTTTCCGAAGCTGGGCACGACCTGGCCATGAGTGTGCGCTCCAACACATCGGCCACGGATATGTGAGCTAGCACACTTTCAGAACGGGAGACTAGGAGCCGAAACGTTGCATCTGCGTTGCATCGGCACCGAGGCGCCGATCGAGCACCCGGATCTTGGCTTCGATCTGCGCATACAGGGGTGAATCGCGATCGACGGTCGCCCGATAGGCGGCCCAGGCCGCGGCATCGTCGCGCCCCTCCTGACCCGCGGTCCACCGGCGCAGCACGGCCGGGTCGGCCGAGGCGAGCACCGCGGTACGCAACCGCACCCGCAACTCGTCACGGAGGTCGCAGATGCCCGGCGCCGAGGAACGCGGCAACACCGGACCGGCGTACAACCGTAATGCGGATTCGATATCACCGGAATCCAGCGCGGCCCGCAGCGCCTCCACATCGGTTGCGACATGCACCTGCAAACGGTATGGGCGCGAGGCGACGACCGTCGCGCCGACCACCGCGCGCAACCGGGACATGGCGGCGCGGATCGTGCCGTTGTCCAGATCGGTGTCGTCGAGCAGCAGCGCGAGATGATCCGAACCCAGACCCTCGGGATGTTCGGTGAGCAACAGCAGGATCTCGGCATGACGTTGCGACAGCGGTACCCGCTCCCCCGCCACGCTCAAGTGCGGCTGCCCCAGCCCGAGCACATCGAGCGCCAGCCTCGCCTTTTCGGGTTCGGTTGCCGGATCGCTTCCGCGTACCGAGGTGGTTTCGCCTCGGCCCGCCCGCATGGCTCGCAGCACCAGATCCATCTCGGCGGCGGTGGCGGCGGCCTTGACCAGGGCGAGGATTTCCGGCTTGGCCACCCGCATCCCGCCGGCAATCATCAACACCCCGACGAGCCTGCCGTCCGGCTCGTGCACGGGTGCCGCCGCACCGGTGATCTGGTGCATGCGATGCAGGAAGTGCTCGGGTCCGTGGATCCAGGTGGCTCGGCCGGTGCGCACGACGAGGCCGACGGCATTGGTGCCGATGCGCCGTTCGCTGAGGTCGTCGCCTTCGCGCAGGCCGATCTCGGCGGCCGCGGCGACCTGGTCGGGATGACCGTGCACGCAGAGCACCCGGCCGAACTGGTCGGCGACGGTGACGATGAGTCCCGCCCGCGCCGCGTCCTGGACCAGCAGTTTGTCGATCAACGGCATGAGGGCGGCGATAGGGTGGGCATCGCGATACCGCACCAGGTCGGCACCGCGCAGACCGCGACCGTCGACCATATCGGTGGGATCGATCCCACCGCGTACGCTGCGTAACCAGGACTCGAGAACGAGCGGACGCAACAGACCGGCCAGCTGGGTCAGCTGTTCACCACCGGCACTGAGAAAACCATGGGCCTGTGCGGCATAGGCTTCCAGAGCACCGAGCTGAGCGCCCGCCTCCGTAGCCTGCCGTGGGGGCCGCCCACCTGCAAGATTGCTGACCATTTGCCTTTCTTTCCCGCTACAAACTGTACCGGGCAGTTATCGGGCCAAACGCCAGAAGTGCGGGTTTGTCCCGCAGGTCACATTGTGCTAGCGGATGTCACTCCGTCACACCGTGTAGCACGCCGCTATGGCTGCGGCGAGCGTCACTACCGTGGCCTGTGGACCGCGCGTCAGCGGCACCGGGACGACTGAAAGGTCGGCGATTCTCAATCCTTCGATTCCGTGCACGCGGCCGAGCTCGTCGACGACCGATTGCTCGTCGTTCGCCGGACCCATCCGGCAGGTGCCGGACAGATGCTGGGACGTCCCACTATTGGCACGTAGCCAGTGGTCGTCGACGGGGCCGAACCTCAGGTCGAACAGTTCGCACGCCAGCTCCACGCCCGCGCGCAGGTTTGCCCGGTCCGCCGCGGTGAGCAGCCGGCTCTGATCGATGTGGGCGGGCACGGTGGGGTCGGCCGAACGCAATGTCAGTTCGGCGGCGCCGGTCGGCCGCATGTGCGCCACCCCGAGCCTGCGCAGGCCGGGTGTGAAGGCTGGTGTGTACGGGCGGAATTCGAGGTCGCCGTGTTCGAGCACGTACTCGAGGGCGACGGCCGACACGGCCGGTTCGGGACCGGGGAACTCGACGCCCACCTCGGGGTGGTCGGTGCACCACGTCCCGACGGGGGCGGGCCGGACCACCGGAATGCCGAGTGCGCGTAGTTGCCGCTCGGGTCCGACGCCCGAGCGCAACAGCAGTGCGGCCGATTCCACGGCGCCAGCGCAGAGCACGATCCGGTCGGCGTCGGTGCGTCCGTATTCGCGGCCGCGCACCCATTCCACACCGACGGCCCGGCTGCCTTCGATGACCAGGCGCGTCACCGTCGTCTCCCCGACAACGGTGAGGTTGGGCCGGTCGAGGACCGGGTAGAGATGGGTGATGCCAGGTCCGGCGCGCCGATTTCCCGAGATCGCGAGTGGTACCCGTCCGAAGCCGTCCGGTGCGTCGAGCGCGTTGAGGTCGGCGACCTCGCGCAATCCGGCTGCGGCGCAGCGTTCGGCGAATTCGGCGCTGAACGGAGTGGGATCGGTGGTCCGGACGACCGGGATCGGACCGTCGGTGCCGTGGCCGGGGTCGGTTCCGTGATCCAGGTCGTTCTCCAGGCCCCGGAAGAACGGCAGCAGCGTGTCGAAGGTCCATCGCTCGCTGTTCCAGTCCGTGAAGCCCGCGGCGGGCGGTCGGATGAAATAGCTGCCGTTGATCGCCCCGGAACCACCGATCAGCTTGCCACGCACCAGGTTTCCCGCGTAGCGCCAGAGCACCGCAGACTCCGGCCCGACCGGGAGATGGCCGGGGTCGAGCAGTTCGGCGGGAATGTCGGCGGTTGCGGGCCACACCTGTCCAGCCTCGAGCACCAGCACCGTGTGGGCCGGGTCGTCACTGAGCCGAGCCGCGAGCACACACCCCGCCGAACCGGCCCCGACCACCAGAGTGTTCGGCAACGCGGACAGCTCAGTTCGGCGGAACGTGCGGCTTCAACGCCTCGAAGCTGCGTGCCCGGATGACGCCGAGCCACAGCCCGGTCCCGTACGCGACATCGTCGAGCCGCTTGTAGGCCACATAGCGCAGCGGATCGAGGCCACCGGAATCGCGATGGGTGAACCAATCGGCCAGTCCGTCGGCCAGTGCCATGGTGACCGCGATCTTCCTGATCCGCTTCGACGCGAGCACCGCGAGCAGCGTCACCGGCCAATAGTCACGACACATCGCCGAAGCCAGTCGCCAGAGTCCGGCGAAGAATCCGCGCGCCAGATACACCGCCGCGATGCGGGTGGGATTATCGAGTTCGGCGAACACCCGACGCATCCGGATGAGCGCCGTCGCCAAGGTGACCAGCCCGCCGAGCAGCCCCCATTTCGACATGGTGGCGAACAGGATCGCGGCCAGCACCGTCCACTTCGGCACGCTCAGCGGCGAGACCATCTCCCCGTGCCGCTTGCCCAGCGGCGCGGCGCCCGTGCCGTAGAACAGCTTTCGGGTGAACCAGGCCCGGAACTCGACCCGGTGATCGTGGGCGACGTGGGCGGCCGGTTCGTAGCGCAAGCGCCAACCTGCCCGCTCGAGCCGCCAGCACAGGTCGACATCCTCGGCCACCTGCATGGATTCGTCGAAACCACCCTCACCGAGCAGTGCCGCGCGCCGGGCCAGCAATGCCGCGCTCGGCACGTACGACACGATGCCGCGTGCGTGCACCGCGGCCTCGCGCCTGCCCAGATCCAGCGAGGAGCGGGTGTGTTCGTAGCGGGCCAGAGCGTTGGACTCCGAATCCAGGGCGACGATGCGCGGCGCGACCAGCGCCACCTGCGGATCGCTGAAATGCCCGAGCATCACCTCGAGCCAGCCGCTGCGCGGCACCACATCGGAGTCGAGGAACGCGACGAAACCGGTTGACGCCGCGCGTAACCCGGCATTTCGGGCGGCGGCCGGGCCGAGTGGGCGCTCGTGGCGCAGCACCGTCACCTGACCGCGCCCCGACCGGGGCGGGATACGCACCGGTTCGTCGGAACCGTCGTCGACGACGATCACATTGTGTCCGCGCAGCGAGCCGAGCAGCCGCACGAGTCCGTCGGCGTTGTTGTAGAGCGGGACGACGACCGTGACGTCGTCGGGAGAGGGCAGCAGCCGGGGTCGCGGGTTGGCGACCCCGGAGTCGAGGAGTCTGCGGGCGACGATCGCGGACTTGGTATCGGTGACCTCGAGGTACCCGTCGCCGATCAATTCGGCGGCCTCGGGTGCCAGGCGCAGCATCCGTGCGGGCGATCCGCCGATCAGGATCCGACCCCCGGAAAATGCGCGTACCCGTGGATCGATCCGTACCCCGAAGCCGTCGGGCAGACGATCATGGCGCATTCCTCGCATGCTATTCGCACTTGGTCCGCCAAACATCATCACCCCAGAAAAAAGGAAGAAACTCCGCTCGAAATGCCGCTCCGACCGCTTAGTTGACGTGTCGAGCAAGATCGGCAGCGCACCGCTGGCAACCGGCGACGCGACTACCCGAGCGGACTTTCGTTGCACGCTTTGGCGGGTGGCTGGCGCACGGTCAGCGGCAGCGAAACCCGGGTGCGGGCGCGCACCGGCCGCGAGTGGTCGACGGCCGGGCGCGGAACGACGCGACCAGGTGCCGACAACGCCGCCTCCCCGTACCCCTGCACACACTCCGGGTCGGGTCCGTTGGCGGGCAGACCGGTGAAGAACTTGGCGGCCATGCACCCGCCACGGCAGGCGTCGTAGTGGCTGCACTTGGTGCAGGCGCCGCCGTCGACGGGCTCGCGCAGTTCGGCGAACAGTTCGGCGTTGGTCCACACACCGTCGAAACCGCCGTCGGTGAGGATGTTTCCGGCCTTGAACCGGTCGTGGATGGCGAACGGGCAGGCATAGACATCGCCCACGGGGTCGACCAGGCAGACCACCCGGCCCGCACCGCACATGTTCAGGCCGGGCAGCGCCGAACCGAAGGCCGACAGGTGGAAGAAGGAGTCGCCGGTGAGCACGCCCTCGCCGTTGCGCACGAGCCAGTCGTAGAGCTCGCGCTGCTGTTCGGGCAGCGGGTGCAGCTCGTCCCATACGTCGGCGCCACGGCCGGACGGGCGAAGCCGGGTCAGGCGCAGGGTGGCGCCGTAGCGGTCGGCGATGGCCTTGAATTCGTCGAGCTGGGCGATGTTGTGGCGGGTCGCGACCACCGAGAGCTTGGCGTCGCGGAAGCCCGCGTCGGCCAGGTTCGCCAACGCCTTGATGGCGGTGTCGTAGGAGCCGGGACCGCGCACGGCGTCGTTGACCTCGGCGGTGGCGCCGTCGAGGGAGATCTGCACGTCGACGTAGTCGCTGGCGGCCAGCCGGGCGGCGACCTGCTGGTTGATCCGAACCCCGTTGGTGGAGAACTTGACCCCCACATGGTGGGCCGTGGCGTAGTCGACCAGCTCCCAGAAGTCCGGGCGCACGGTCGGCTCACCGCCACCGATGTTGACGTAGAAGATCTGCATGCGCTCGAACTCGTCGATCAGCGCCTTGCACTGCTCGGTGCTCAGCTCGTTCGGGTCCCGGCGACCCGAAGACGACAGGCAGTGCACGCACGACAGGTTGCACGCGTACGTCAGTTCCCAGGTGAGGCAGATCGGCGCGGCGAGACCGGACTCGAAGCGGTCGATGAGCCGTCCGCCCTGCGGGGCGCCGACCGGGGCAGGCGGGCTCGGTTCCACCGGCGTGACCGGGCCAGGCGCGGGCACGATCATGTCGGTGCGGGCCAGCTGGTCGAGTGCCTCGACATATGCCGTCGAAGCGCTGAAGCCCTTGGCGTGCAGCGCTTCCCGCACGGAATGGTGCGCGGGCAGCGACCGGACCACGTCGACCAGCTCGCGGCTCTTGAGGAACGAGAGCTTGCGGGTGCCGAAGTGGTACAGCAGCGCACCGAAGGACTCCGGACGCAAGGAGACCCGAGGATGCAGCGCCCATCGGGCATCGAGATCGAGCACGCCTGCCGCCATGGTCAGTACACGCCGCACATGCCGTCGATGCTGACCTCTTCGATCAGCGTCTCGGCGATCAGGTCCTCGCCGGTGTCCTCGCTCGCGGGTGTCGGGTTCTCGGCCATGACTACCTCCCATGTGTTGACGGTCACTCGCGACTTTAACGTCAGTCACTGCCATAAAGGCGGGATTCGGAAAAACTCACCGGACGGGCCACGACATCTAGACTTCCGGGAGCAGGACGGAAGGGGCCCGAGAGCCCAGCGGCAGTAGAGGTGAGGCAGAGGCTTGCGTAACCACGGTGGGGTCGGCAGCGGCGCGAATTCGACACTCTCGGAAGCGGAGATCGTCGAGGCGGCGCTGCGCGTAGTACGCGAGGACGGCGTGGAGAAGCTGTCCATGCGCAGGCTCTCGCGCGAGCTCGGGGTGTCGCCGATGGCGCCCTACTACTACGTCGCCGACAAGCGGGAACTGCTCGACCTGGTCGCCAGCGCGGCGCTGGTCGGCGTGCGCAAGCCGCCGCGCGAGTCCGGCCCGTGGCAGGTACGCCTGCGCGATCTGATCGATCAGATAGACGATAAACTGCGCAGGCATCCCGGCCTGGGCGACATCCTGCTCGAGCAGATGCTCGGCAAGCAGCTCGACCTGATCGAAGCGGTGATGGAGATCCTGTTCGACGCGGGATTCTCCGATCGCAACGTGCTGGCCGCCTACGCGACCATTCACACCTACCTGTTCGGCCGCAGCAGGGTGAATCCGCGTGACCGCTCCGCCCCCGCGGACGTGCTGCTGCCCGAAGCGGTGGCCCGTGCCACGAAGTACATGTCCGACCTGCGCGGCAAGTACTCCTACGACTTCGGGATGGAGGTGCTCGTGGCCGGGCTCGAGGCGCAGCTTGCCCTGCAGGCGCGTCCGGACTTAGCATGAAACTGAAACACGTTCTAGTTTTGGCTAGATCTGCTCGAGAGGACGACATGACCACAGTCGAGGTTCCGCACGGCTCGCGCTCGGTGGTGCTGCGGGTCGCCGCAGTCATCGCCGAAACGACCGACACCCGCTCCGTGGTCTTCGAGGTGCCCGACGAGCTGCGCGAACGGTTCGCCTACCAGCCCGGGCAGTTCCTCACCCTGCGCATCCCCAGCGAGCTCACCGGTTCGGTGGCCCGCTGCTACTCGCTGGCCAGCTCGCCGTTCACCGACGACCTACCCAAGGTGACCGTGAAACGCACCGAGGGCGGCTACGGCTCGAACTGGCTGTGCGACAACATCAGCGCCGGCGACGAGCTGGAAGTACTTCCGCCGTCGGGCGTGTTCACTCCCCGCGACCTCGACACCGATTTGCTGCTGTTCGCGGCGGGCAGCGGCATCACCCCGGTCATCTCCATCCTGAAGTCGGCGCTCGCCCAGGGCAGCGGCAAGATCGTGCTGGTCTACGCCAACCGCGACGCCGGCTCGGTGATCTTCGCCGACGAGCTGCGCGAACTGGTCGGCAAGTTCCCGCAGCGGCTCAGTGTCATCCACTGGCTCGAACCGCTGCTCGGCCTGCCGACCGCCGACATGCTCGCCCGCCTGGTGAGCCCCTACACCGCCTACGAGGCGTTCATGTGCGGACCGAAGCCCTTCATGGACCTCGTGCACACCGCGCTGGGCTCGCTCGATGTGCCGCGCAGCCGCACCCACGCCGAGATCTTCAACTCGCTGGCCGGTGACCCGTTCGCCGACCACGCGCCCGCCGAGGTGTCCGAGGAGGAGGCCGCCGACGCCGCGACCGTCGAGGTGGAGCTCGACGGGCAGGTGCACGAGCTGAGCTGGCCGCGCAAGCAGACGCTGGTCGACATCATGCTCGACAAGGGCCTCGACGTGCCCTACTCCTGCCAGGAAGGCGAATGCGGTTCCTGCGCCTGCACGGTGCTGGAAGGCAAAGTGGAGATGGAGAATTCGGAGATCCTCGACCCCGAGGACATCGAGAACGGCTACATCCTCGGTTGCCAGGCCCGGCCGGTGACCGACCACCTGAAGATCCAGTTCTAGCGCATCGCCCGATACGCGGCGCGTCGCTCCCTGTCGAGGTGTTCGGTCGCGTAACTCAATGCGGTGCGGCCCATTTCGCGTGCGTTGGCATCGAGGAAGCCGGTGAGCAGCGCAGGGTCGACCTTCTTGCCGACCTCGCGCAGCATCCAGCCGAGGGCTTTCTGGATCAGGTCGCGGTGGTCGTCGAGAAGCTCCTCGGCCAGGGCCAGGGTGGTGCTCGCGTCGCCCGCGCGGATGAAGGCGAAGGTCGACAGCAGGGCGACTCTGCGCTCCCAGAGTGAATCCTGTTGTGCCAGTTCGAAAAGCAGGGTGCGTTCTTTGTCGAGCAGCCAGGCTCCGAGGATGTATTCGGCGGACGAGTCGACCAGGTCCCAGTTGTTCACCCGGCCCCGGCACACGGCGGCCAGGTAGCGGTCGACTATCTCCTCGCGCGCCTTGTCGTCACGGGTGCGTGGTTTCGATGCGATGGCGAACTTCGCGCCGAGGACGAACAGGGCGACCAGGCGTTCCTCATGGACCGGGCTGTCGAGGAGTTCGTCGACCTGGTCGAGCGGGAGCGCGGTGAACCCTTTCGCGACCTTCCGGCTGACAGGCACGCGGACGCCGAGGAATACATCACCGTCGCCGTACTCGCCGGGTCCGGTTTTGAAGAAGCGTTGCAGGTGTCGCGCGTCGGCCGGGTCGGCGTGTTCGGCGAGCGCGGCGCGTACGTCGTCGGCGGTGGGAGCCTCGGTCACAACGCACCTCCAGGGTCGGTTATGCGCATTCAACACCACAGGACACCCTGCCCGGTCACCGCACCACCCGGACCGGAACGTCAGAGGCCGACAGCGCCCAGCAGGCGGCCCGACTCGAAAGTCGCTGCGCTGGTAGGCAATTCCCCCGGTTCACCGCTGGTGCGGACGATGACCGTTCCGGTGCCCGTGGTCGGCCTGCCGAGCTCGTCCATCTTGCGGACGGTCTGGGCGGCGACGGCCTGGGCGCTGTCGAACAGGCGCACACCGTCCGGCAATGCGGCGACAATGGCGTCGACGACCAGCGGATAGTGGGTGCAGCCGAGCACCACGCCCTCCACATCGGCGGGTGTGCGGGCGGCGGCATCGGCGATCGAGGCGTTGATCGCGGGCACGTCACCTCGGTCGATGGCGTCGGCCAGGCCGTGGCAGGCCACCCCGACAACCTTCGCTTCACCGCCGAAACGAGCGATGAGGTCGGCCTGATAACGGCTGGCCGTCGTCGCCGCCGTCGCCCACACCGCAACCGAACGACATTGCGCCGCAGCGGGTTTGATCGCCGGAACCGTGCCGATCACCGGCACCGACTCCCCCACCTCCGCGCGCACCTGAGCCAACGCCGTCACACTCGCCGTATTACACGGCAGCACGATCACCTCGGCCCCCAGCGCCAGCGCCTGCCGCGCCGCCGCCAGCACCCGCTCGACCACCCACTGTTCCGGCTTGGGCCCCCACGGCGCGCCCTCGGGATCGAGCAGCAGCAACAGATCCACATCGGGTCGCAATTTGCGCAGCCACGCGGCCGTCGGCAACAAGCCGAGACCCGAATCGATAAGCGCGACGATCACGGGTCCACCGTATTACAGCCCCGCGAAGCCCCCCGTCCCGCCTACAGCAACTCCACCTCGTCGAACCCAACGGTCAACCGATGCCGATCCTCCCGCAGCACCCCGCCCTCCCGGTGCGTGGTCCCCACAGCGAACTCCAGCCCGAGCGTCGACCGCCGGCTATCGACGGACTGGACGACAGCACAGATACCACCGAACGGGCCGTGCGAAAAGACGACCACGTCGCCAGGTGCGTACTCAGAAATCCCCACGGCGCCAGAGTAATCCGATTCGCGTGCCGGGGACCGAATCGTTTGCCTGCACTAGGCAAGCACCGCCAGCGATCCGTGCCCTCACCGGCAGTCCGCCACACCGCGAACTAACCCCTCACTCGAGTCCGCCACCTCCCGCCCTCCGAGCCGCACGGCACCGATTAAGTCCGCCACCTACCGCACTCCCAGCGGCCCCGCATCACCCAAGTGCGCCACCTACCGCACTCCCAGCCACACGGCACCAATTGAGTCCGCCACCTACCGCACTCCCAGCGGCCCCGCATCACCCAAGTGCGCCACCTACCGCACTCCCAGCCGCACGACACCAATTGAGTCCGCCACCTACCGCACTCCCAGCGGCCCCGCATCACCCAAGTGCGCCACCTACCGCACTCCCAGCCACACGGCACCACTCCAGTCCGCCATGACCGCACTCCCAGCCCCGCACGACCCGACCTCGAGGAGGGTCCGCCGCGAAGCGGCGCAGCGGCCCCTCAGGGGCCGCGCTCGAGCGCGCCAGCGCTCCAAAAACACAGCCCAATACCTTTGTGGTGCACAAAACACCGAAGTGGTTCCGTAAAGCCGCTCGGGAGTTACCCAACCAAAGTCACGACGTAGCAGCCAGCAGATCAGCCACCGGCGTAGGCGCAGCCAACTTCGCCCGCAACTTCATCACCTGAGCCGTCATCCCCGCCCCGAGAACAGCGGTGAGAATCCCGTCCCTGGAGTAATAGGCGAGAAACTTGTGCCCGTCCTCGGACACGACAGTGACCTCGTCAGCAGGATCAGGCGTACCGAGAGCCTGAATCTTCACGTCGTATTGATCACTCCAGAAGTACGGCACCCGCGCAGCCGTAGGCGCCGCACCCCCGAGCAGCGCGGTAACCACCAGCTTCGCCTGCTCACCAGCACTGGTCCAATGCTCGACCCGCTTGCGAATGTCACCGTAACGCCAAGCAGCCACATCACCGACCGCCCAGACACCCTCAGCGGACGTACGCCCCAGCTCGTCGGCAAGCACACCCCCGCCCGCAGCCGGCTCGGCCAGTTCGATACCGGAACCGGCCAGCCAGTCGGTGGCGGGCACCGACCCGATACCGATCACCACCAGATCGGCATCGATATCGGAACCGTCGCTGAGCAGCGCGCCGCGCACATGCCCGTCGACGTCCACCCGAAGCGTGTCCACGCCGACGCCACAGTGCAGGTCCACGCCGTGGTCGCGGTGCATACGACCCACGTATCCGCCGATCTGCTCGCCGAGTACCGACGCGAGCGGGGCCGGCTGCGGTTCGACGAGGGTCACGTCCTTGCCCGCGGCGCGGAAGCTCGCAGCCAGTTCGCAGCCGATGAAACCGGCGCCGATAATGAGGGCGCGCTGGGCGGCGGCCAGGTCGGCGCGCAGGGATTCGGCGTCGTCGTGGGCGCGCAGTACGTGTACGCCCGTCACCTCCTCCACACCGGGCAGGCGGCGGGGGCGCAGGCCCGTGGCGATGACGAGCTGGTGGTAGGCGATGGTGTCACCGTCGGCGAGGGTGAGGGTGCGCGCGGCGGTGTCGACTCGGGCGACAGCGGTGCCGAGGCGCAGCTCGATGTTCTTCTCGGCGAAGAACTCCGGCGGGCGCAGAGTGGTGTCGTCGGTCTCGCCCCGCACGAACTGCTTGGACAGTGGCGGGCGATCGTACGGCGGCCGCGCCTCGTCCCCGACGAGCAGCACACCCCCCTCGTACCCGGCTCGGCGTAATTCCTCGGCGGTACGCAGGCCTGCCAGGCCCGCTCCGACGATGACGATCGGCGCGCTCATATATTTCGTCCTTCCCTCTCGCTTGTTTGTACCAGTGCGCCGGTCGTGAGTGTGGTTCACGTCGCATTCGGGCAGCGATGTGATGCCGCCCGACGATCGGAGCGTCGCCGATGGTCTCTTCGTCAGAGACCCGCCGGAGCGGGTTGCGCGACCTCCACATCCACTGGACGCGAGCGCAGAACGCGCAGCGCGACCAGGCCGAGGAGCGCGTGCAGCACGGCGGCGGCCGCGGCGACGACGTGCAGCCCGTCGACGAACGCCGATCGCGCATCGGCGGCGGCTGCCGGGAACAGGCCGGGCAGGTCCAGGGTCGCGCCGAGGGTGGGCGCCAGGTCGGGACCGCCGATGCGGAAGACGAGCGCGGCCAGCGAACCGAACAGGGCGATGCCGAGAGCATTGCCCAG
This sequence comes from Nocardia rosealba, assembly GCF_020216065.1. Lineage (GTDB taxonomy): Bacteria > Actinomycetota > Actinomycetes > Mycobacteriales > Mycobacteriaceae > Nocardia > Nocardia rosealba. The sequence goes on along the minus strand of NZ_JAIWNA010000001.1, from coordinate 411,077 downwards.
CTCGTTGCCGGTTTCGGCGAGCGCGGCGGCCGACCCCGCGCGCTCGGGCGGGACCGCCGCGACCGCGATATCGGCGACCACGCTGAACGAGATGCCGTAGCCGATGCCCGCCACGGCCGTCGCCGCGATGTACCAGCCTGCACCGGCGGTCGTACCGGTCGGCAGCAACAGCAGCAAGCCCGCGACGATGGTGAAATGCGCCGTGACGAGCGCGGCCGAACGACCGATCCGGGCGGCGATCGCCGGCGTGACGACGGCGGTGACGGTGAGGACCACGGCCCCGGGCACCGCGAGCAGCGCGGCATCGGTGACGGTGCGGTCGAGCACGGACTGCAGATAGATGCCGCCGAGATAGGCGGTGGCCGACCACGCCGCCAGCGGCAGGAAGCCGGTGACGATCGCGACCGTGAACACGCGGTTGCGGAACAACGCGAAGTCGATCAGCGGGTTCGTGATCCGCCCCTGCCTGCGCCCGAACCAGCCGAGCAGCACCGCACCCACCAAGCCCGCGCCCGTAGCCGAAGGCGAAATACCCTCCGCGGCTGTGTGTTTCACCGCGTACATCGCGAGCAGCAGACCCGCCGCCGAGGTAGCCACACTCGCCACGTCGATCCGGGCGGACACCGTGGCCCGCACCTCCTCGAGCAGGATCGGCGCGAACATCAGGAACAAGAGCACCACCGGCACATTGATCAGCAGGACCGACCCCCACCAGAACCGGCTCAGCAGCTGACCCGCGACGATCGGTCCGATCGCGAATCCGGCGGCGAACGTGGCCGCGAAAATACCGATGGCCTGAGCTCGGCGCCTCGGATCGGTGAACAGGGTGCCGAGCACGGCCAGCGCCGACGGCAACAGCGTCGCCCCGGCCACGCCCATCAGCACGCGGAACGCGATCAACGACTCGGGGCTGGTGGCGAAAGCCGCGCCCACCGAGCCGAGACCGAACATCGCGGCGCCGATCAGCAGGAGCCGTTTGCGCCCGTAGCGGTCGCCGATGGTGCCGAAGGCGATGAGCAGGGAACCGACGGCGAAGCCGTAACTGTCCAGGATCCACAGGGTCTGATCGGCGGACGGGGACAGCGCGCCGGTGATCGCGGGCATCGCCAGGAACAGCACCGAACCGTCCATCGCGACGAGCAGAACCGGACCGAGGACCACCAGCAGGCCCAACCAGGCCCGCACCGGAGAAGCATTCATGTCACCGAATCTGAGCCTTGGCGTGCGCGGCAACCAGACCCGGCGATGGGTACATCCGGCAGGGATACCCACGCGCGCGCCGTGCTCCCTACGATCGGGACCATGGAGCTGGAAAGCCTCGGCGTCTTCCTCAAAACCCGCCGCGACCGCATCACCCCAGCCGACCTCGAGCTGCGCACCTACGGCGCCACCCGCCGGGTACCCGGGCTGCGCCGCGAAGAACTCGCCCAGCTGGCGGGAGTGAGCGCCGGCTACTACACCCGGCTCGAACAAGATCAGGCGGGCACGGCGTCGCCGCAGGTCATCGATGCCCTCGCGCGGGTACTGCGCCTCGATGCCGCCGAGACCGCACACCTGCACAACCTGGCCGGACGACCGACCACACCACGACTCACCCGCGACGAACCCGAACGCGCCCACCCCCGCGTCCTCGCCCTACTCGACGCGCTCGGCGACACCATGCCCGCCCTCGTCCTCGGCAGGCGCGGCGACGTGCTCGCCTGGAACCACAGCGGACACGCACTCTTCGCCGAACACCTCGACTTCGCCGCCCCCGCCGACCCGGTCGAGCGCCCCTCGATCCCGCGCCAATTCTTCCTCGATCCGCTCACCAGGGACCTGCATCGCAACTGGGACGAACTCGCCCGCATTCACGTCGGTTACCTGCGGCTCACGGCGGGCCGCTACCCCACCGACGCACGCCTGGCCGAACTGATCGGCGAATTGACCATGCGCAGTACGGAATTCGCGACTCTGTGGGCCGAGGGGGAAGTCGCCGACTGCACCGTCGGCACGATGCGACTACAGCATCCGACGGTCGGCAGCGTGGATGTGGACTATCAGGTGTGGTTGCAGCCCGACAGCCCCGACCACCGGCTCGAGGTCTACACCGCCCGCAACGAGGCCTCCGCCGACGCCTTGCAGCTGCTGCGCGGGGCACCGGCTGCGCGTCGGCCCACGACACCGGAAGACCAGGCCTTCACGGGCGAGCACCGCTGATCGAATAGCACGGGTGAGCTTCACCGCCCCGCGTGGTCGTCCAGCACGCGGCTGAGCAGACCGACGAGCTGGTCGCGTTCGCCCTCGGACAGCGCGCCGAGTAGTTCCTGCTGGGCGGCGCGCAGCTTGCCGTCGAGGTCGGCGAGGTGGGTGGCGCCCGGCTCGGTGATCGTGACGATATTGCGGCGCCGGTCCTCGGGGTCGGGGCTGCGGTCGACGAATCCGCGCCCGGCAAGGTCGTTGAGCGCACCGACGATATCGCTGCGGTCGATGCCGGTGCGTCTGCCCAGTTCGGCCTGGCTGGCGGGACCGAACTCGGCCAGGGTGGCCAGCAGCGCGAAGTGATGCCTGCGTGAACCGGTGCCGTCGAGTGCGCGTTCGGCGGCCCGGTCGGCCAGCACCGCGACCTGGGTGAGCAGTCGCGTCGGCATCCCTCGCAGCCTGGCCGCCGCCCGCACTCCCGTGAGTTCCATGGCCTCATCGTATCAAGCATTTGTTGGTCGCACCCACGAATGTTATCGTTGGTCGCACCTACATTGGTGATACCAACAATCAAGCCGAAGGCTGAGATCATGACCGAAATCCGTTACCTCCTGCCCGTCCTCGCGCTGCCGACCGCGCTGCTCGCCACCGCCTGCACCGACTCCACCGACCAACGACTGCGTGAGCTGGAAGACCGCAACGAGATCCACGCCCTCGTCGACAGTCTCGCCGCAGCGCTCGAAGAAGGACGATTCGACGCCTTCGCCACCATCTACACCCCCGATGTGACCGCCAAATCGCCCGGCGGGGAGGCCACCGGGCTCGACAAGGTCATCGCACTCGCCGGCCGCAACCACTCCGACCAGCAGCGCTCGCCGCACTACATCAGCAATGTGCGCATCGAACTCGCGGGCGATCGGGCGCAGGTCCGGGCGAACTCGCTGTTCGCGTTCGTTTCCAGCGCACCCACCCCCGGCCGGGTGGCCCCCGAACCGTTCTACGCCGGTGGTGGCAGCTACCGATTCGATGCCGTGCGCACGCGCGACGGATGGCGCTTCGCCCGCGTGGAAACCGCGCCCCTGTGGACGGTCGGCACCCTGGCGTCCTGAGTTGGTGGCGCCTGAGGAGACGCCACCGACATCCCGGTCAGCTTCTCGCGATGATCGACTTCGCGACCTCCGGTGGGACCGGGGCGTAGGAGTCGAACGTCATCGAGAAGTTCGCTCGGCCACGGGTTTTCGAGCGAAGATCACCGATGTAGCCGAACATCTCCGACAGCGGGGTCAGCGCGCGGACGACGTGGGCGCCGCCGCGCTCGGCCAGCTCGGTGATCCGGCCACGCCGGGTGTTCAGATCACCGATCACCTCGCCGACGTACTGCTCGGGCGTGACGACCTCCACGGCCATCATGGGTTCGAGCAGCACCGGCTTCGCGCGCGCCACCGCCGCGCGCACCGCTGCCGCACCGGCCAGCCGGAACGCCAGATCCGAGGAATCCTGCACGTGGGCGGCGCCGTCGAGCAGCGTCACCAGCACGTTCACCAGGGGGAAGCCGGCGAGCGGGCCCACCGCGAGCGCGTCTTGCGCGCCCGCGTCGACCGCGGGGATGTACTCCTTCGGCACCCGCCCACCGGTGACCTGGTTGCGGAATTCGTAGACGGCGCCGTCGTCGGCCACGTGCGGGGCCAGCGCGATCGCCACCTTCGCGTACTGCCCGCGTCCACCCACCTGTTTGCGGTGGGTGTGTTCGAGCAGATCGACGGGAGCGGTGACGGTCTCGCGGTAGGCTACACGTGGTTCGCCGATGGTCGCGTCCACCCGGAACTGTCGTTTCAGCCGGTCGACCAGGATTTCCAGATGCAGCTCGCCCATGCCGCCGATCACCGTCTGTCCGGTTTCGGCGTCGACGCGCACGGTGAACGTCGGGTCTTCGTCGGCCAGGCGGGCCAGGGCGGTGCCGAGCTTGTCCTGGTCGGCGCGAGTCCTCGGTTCGATCGAGACCGACAGGACCGGGTCGGGGAAGGTCATCGACTCCAGCACGATCGGGTCGTGCCGATCGCACAGGGTGTCGCCGGTGCCGGTGGCTTTGAGGCCGATGACGGCACAGATCTGCCCCGCCCGCACCCGATCGATCGCGATCTCGGTGCTCGCGTGCATCTGGAACAGTTTGCCCAGGCGTTCCTTTCGTCCGTTCGTCGAATTCAGCACGGTGGCACCGGGTTCGGCGGTGCCGGAGTACACGCGCAGATACACCAGCGTCCCGAAGAACGGATGCGCCGCGAACTTGAACGCCAGGGCCGCGAACGGCTCGGCGATATCGGGTGCGCGATGCACGTGTGTCCCTTCTGTCGAGAAGCCGTGCACAGCAACGACATCCACCGGCGACGGCAGGTAGTCGACGATGGCGTCCAGCAGCGGTTGTACGCCGATATTGGCCAGCGCCGAACCGCACAGCACCGGATAGGCCGTGGCGTCGAGCGTCATCCGCCGGATCGCGGCTTTGAGGACATCGACGGCGATCGGCTTGCCGGACAGGTAGCTTTCCAGCACCTCGTCGTCGGCTTCGGCGACCGTCGCCAGCAGCGCCTCTCGATGCTGAATCGCCTTGGCCCGCAGCTCCTCCGGTATCTCGACCGTCTCGTAGCGCGCACCGTTTCCGGTGTCGCCACGCCAGCGCTTCGCGGTCATGTCGACCAGGTCGATCACGCCCTCGAACTCACGTTCGGCACCGATCGGCAGCTGGATCACCAGCGGGCGCACACCGAGTCGTTCCGCGATGGTCCGCACGGTGAAGGCGAAATCGGCGCCGAGCTTGTCCATCTTGTTCACGAAACAGATCCGCGGCACACCGTAGGTGTCAGCTTGGCGCCACACCTGCTCCGACTGAGCCTCCACACCCTCCTTGGCATCGAACACCGCGACCGCGCCGTCGAGCACCCGCAGCGTGCGTTCCACCTCGGCGGTGAAGTCGACATGGCCAGGGGTGTCGATGACGGTGATCTGATGCTCGGCCCATTCGCAGGTGGTCGCCGCCGAGGTGATGGTGATGCCGTGCTCACGCTCCTGCACCATGTGATCCATCACGGCGGTACCGTCGTGCACCTCACCGAGGGTGCGAATCACGCCGGTGTAGAACAGGATTCGTTCGGTGATCGTGGTCTTGCCGGCGTCGATGTGGGCGGCGATGCCGATATTGCGGAGGCGGGCGAGGTCGGTTCTGGTCATGGGATGCTCCCGGCCGAGTCGGTTTCGGAAAATCGACGCTCGCCGGTGAGGCGCTCCGGGGACGGCACGGGCGTCGGGTCACGCGGCGTCGCCTCGGCGCCACACGGACCCGATGCGAACTAGAACCGCGACTGCGGACGTACCGTGAACATGGACTCTTTGTACGCGGCCCGATCCGGGATTGTCGACAGGTTTTCCGCGCGGGCATAAACGCAGGTGCACAACGGTTCGTCAGAACACACCGACAACAGGAGTGGCCCATGTCCGAACAGTTCGATCCGCACGCCCTGCTCGCCGAGGCGAAGATCGGTGTCCTCGCCACGATCAAAGCCGATGGCAGACCCCAGCTTTCACCGGTCACCCCCTACTACGACCGCGAAGCGGGCGTCATCTACGTCTCGATGACCGAGGGCCGCGCCAAAACCGCGAACCTGCGCCGCGACCCGCGCGCCGCCCTCGAAGTGGGCAGCGCCGACGGCTGGTCCTGGGCAACCGCCGAAGGCACCGCCCAGCTCACCGGCCCCGGCACCGACCCGAACGGCCCCGAGGTGGAAGCCCTCGTCGCCTACTACCGCGCCGCCGCGGGCGAGCACCCGGACTGGGACGAATACCGCGAGGTGATGGTCTCCGACCGCCGCGTCCTGATGACGATGACCGTCGAACACGTCTACGGAGCCAAGGTCCGCTGATCAGTCGGCTCTCAGTGATCTGCCATAGTCGACCGGTACCGTCGAAACCCGCACACTCTCGTGAAAGATCAGGGGCGGGTATATGTTTCAGAATCCGATGTTCCGGCGCGGCATGCGCGTGTTCAATGCGGTGGTCGTCTTCTTCACCAAGGCGCCCGTCCTGCGCAGGTACCTCGGCAAATCCTTCGCCGAGATCAGCTACGTCGGGCGGCGCTCGGGGCGGACGTTCAGCACTCCGGTGAACTACCGGCGCTCCGGCGACGAGTACGTCATCGGTGCCGTCATGCCGGATCAGAAGACCTGGTGGCGCAACTTCCTCGGTGCGGGCAGTCCCCTCACCCTGCGCATCGACGGCGTGGACCACCACGGACATGCGATCGCGCACCGGGACACGCGAGGGCGGGTCACGGTGCGGATGCGCCCCGACGCCTGATCCTTATGTGGCCGAGAGGAATTCGGTGATCTCGGGGGCGAAGCGTTTGTGCTTGATCGCGCCCATGTGGGTGGTGTCCGGGTAGAGGGCGAGACGGGCGTTCGGAATGCCGTCGGCGGTCTGGTGGAAGATCGACTGGGGGTAGAACTCGTCGCGTTCGCCGCCGATCACCAGGGTGGGGGCGGTGATGTCGGTGAGGCGGTCGGTGACGTCGAAGGCGTCTTCGGCGCGGACGAACGCCAGGGTGTCGGCGGGGTTCTTCGGGCGCATCAGCGGGTCGGCGAGCCAGGCCACCGCACCGACCAGCCTGGCCTTCATCGGCGACTCGATACCGACGGTCGCCATGTGCTGGAGTGCGCGTTTGCCTTCGGCGGCGGCCGTCGCGTACTTCAGCTGTGCGGCGCGAGCCGGCTCGGGCAGCCGGCACCCCGACGACGCGATCACCAGCCTGCGCACCGCCGACGGATGATCGGCGGCCAATTGCAACGCCACCGACCCACCCGAGGAAATCCCCAGCACATCCACGGGCCCGCCGAATTCGGCCCGCAAAGCCTCCGCGTGGTCGCGCGCGATATCGGCCATCGACGTCCCCTGCGCCATCCCCGGAGCCCGATTCACCGCGTACACCCGGAAGTTCCCGGCCAGCGGCGCCAACGTTTTCACCTCGCTGGCCCGCATCCACCCGCTCGGGTTCGTGTGATCCGGCGTGAACCACCGCAGGAACACCAACGGCCGCCCCTCCCCGAACGCGAAGTACGGCAGCCCGTGCCCGAGCTCCCCCTCGACAACCTCGAACCCCTTCACCACAACCACGCCGCCTCCATTCACCGGAACACCTGAACCAGGAACGCTACCCACCACCACCCCGCCGAGCGATGACCCCAAAGGTGGTGCCCCCGGAAACGCCGAACGGCGCCGCTCCCGAAGGAGCGACGCCGTTGCGGTGTCAGCGAGTCAGAGACTCACTTGACGATCTTCGTGACGCGACCGGCGCCGACGGTGCGGCCACCCTCGCGGATCGCGAAACGCAGGCCCTCGTCCATGGCGACCGGCTGGATCAGCTTGACGGACATCTCGGTGTTGTCACCGGGCATGACCATCTCGGTGCCCTCGGGGAGGGTCACAACGCCCGTCACGTCCGTGGTACGGAAGTAGAACTGCGGGCGGTAGTTGTTGAAGAACGGGGTGTGGCGACCGCCCTCGTCCTTCGACAGGATGTACGCCTGGCCCTCGAACTCCGTGTGGGGAGTGGTGGTGCCCGGCTTCACGACGACCTGGCCACGCTCGACATCTTCGCGCTTGATGCCACGAACCAGCAGACCGACGTTGTCGCCGGCCTGGCCCTGGTCGAGCAGCTTGCGGAACATCTCGATACCGGTGACGGTGGTCTTGGTGCTCTTCTCGCGGATGCCGACGATCTCGACTTCCTCGTTCACGTTGATGATGCCGCGCTCGACACGACCGGTGACGACGGTGCCACGACCGGTGATGGTGAACACGTCCTCGACCGGCATCAGGAACGGGAGCTCGGTCTCACGGACCGGGTCCGGGATCGAGTCGTCGACGGCCTTCATCAGCTCGACGATCGACTCGGCCCACTTCTCGTCACCCTCGAGGGCCTTGAGGCCGGAGACGCGAACGACGGGGGCATCCTCGTCGAACTCCTGCGACGCCAGCAGCTCGCGGACCTCCATCTCGACGAGCTCGAGGATTTCCTCGTCGTCGACCATGTCCGACTTGTTCAGCGCGACCAGGATGTAGGGCACGCCGACCTGACGGGCGAGCAGCACGTGCTCGCGGGTCTGCGGCATCGGGCCGTCGGTGGCGGCGACCACGAGGATGGCACCGTCCATCTGGGCCGCACCGGTGATCATGTTCTTGATGTAGTCGGCGTGACCCGGGGCGTCGACGTGCGCGTAGTGGCGCTTTTCGGTCTGGTACTCGACGTGGGAGATGTTGATCGTGATACCACGAGCCTTCTCCTCCGGCGCCTTGTCGATCTGGTCGAAAGCGAAGCTCTCGTTCAGGTCCGGGTACTTGTCGGCGAGCACCTTGGTGATGGCCGCAGTCAGCGTGGTCTTGCCATGGTCGACGTGACCGATGGTGCCGATGTTGACGTGGGGCTTCGTCCGCTCGAACTTCGCCTTCGCCACTGTTGTCCTCCTGGACTAGTTAGTGCGTGCTTTTTTGCAGCAGTGCGGTTAATAAGGGGGGTCGTGCTGACGCCCGGTTGCCGCGGCCAAGCGTACAAGGCCGCGGCAAGCGAATTACTCGCCGGTCGCCTTGGCGATGATCTCCTTGGACACGTTGGCCGGAACCTCCGCGTACTGGGCGAACACCATGGAGTAGTTCGCGCGACCCTGGGTCTTCGACCGCAGGTCACCGATGTAGCCGAACATCTCCGAGAGCGGAACCAGCGCCTTGACGACACGGGCACCACTGCGTTCCTCCATGGCCTGGATCTGGCCACGGCGGGAGTTGAGGTCGCCGATCACTTCACCCATGTAATCCTCGGGTGTGATGACCTCCACCGCCATGAGCGGCTCGAGGATCACCGGACCGGCCTTACGGGCCGCTTCCTTCAGGGCCTGCGAACCCGCGATCTTGAACGCCATCTCCGAGGAGTCGACGTCGTGGTACGCGCCGTCGAGCAGGGTGACCTTCAGGTTCACCAGCGGGTAGCCGGCGAGCACGCCGTACTGCATGGCGTCCTGGGCACCCGCGTCGACCGACGGGATGTACTCACGGGGCACGCGACCGCCGGAGACCTTGTTCTCGAACTCGTAGTGCGCACCGTCTTCGCCGACGAAGGGCTCGACCGCGATGATGACCTTCGCGAACTGGCCGGAGCCACCCGTCTGCTTCTTGTGCGTGAACTCGAGCTTCTCGACCGGCTTGGTGATCGTCTCACGGTAGGCCACCTGCGGCTTACCGACGTTCGCCTCGACCTTGAACTCGCGCTTCATGCGGTCGACGAGGATGTCGAGGTGGAGCTCACCCATACCGCCGATGACGGTCTGGCCGGTCTCCTGGTCGAGCTTCACCGAGAACGTCGGATCCTCGCGCGCCAGCTTCTGGATCGCGGTGCCGAGCTTCTCCTGGTCGGACTTGGTCTTGGGCTCGATGGAGACCTCGATGACCGGGTCCGGGAACGTCATCGACTCGAGGACGACCTGGTTCTGCGGATCCGAGAGGGTGTCACCGGTGGTGGTGTCCTTCAGACCGATCACGGCGTAGATGTGACCCGCCGAAGCGGTGGTCACCGGGTTCTCCTTGTTGGAGTGCATCTGGAACAGCTTGCCCAGACGCTCCTTCTTGCCCTTGGTCGAGTTCACGACCTGCGAGCCGGAGTCCACCTTGCCCGAGTACACGCGGATGTAGGTGAGCTCACCGAAGAACGGGTGCACCGCGATCTTGAACGCCAGGGCCGAGAACGGCTCGTCGACGTTCGGCTTGCGGGTCAGGATCTCGTCTTCCTTGCCGGGCACGTGGCCGGTGGTGGCCTCGACGTCCAGCGGGGAAGGCAGGTAATCGATGACCGCGTCGAGCATGGGCTGCACGCCCTTGTTCTTGAACGCGGAACCGCACAGCACCGGGTACAGCTCGGAGTTGACGGTCATCTTGCGGATGGCGCCCTTGATCTCCTCGACGGAGAGCTCCTCGCCACCGAAGAACTTCTCGAGCAGCGACTCGTCGGACTCGGCGACGGTCTCGAGCAGCTCCTGGCGGTACTGCTCGGCCTTGTCCTTGAGGTCGGCCGGGATCTCGACGACTTCGTACTCTTCGCCGAGCTTGGTCTCGCCCTTCCAGACCTTGGCGTTGTTCTCGACCAGGTCGACGATGCCCTCGAAATCGTTCTCGGCACCGATCGGCAGCTGGATGACCAGCGGCTTGGCACCGAGACGATCCTTGATGGTCTGCACGGTGAAGTAGAAATCAGCGCCGAGCTTGTCCATCTTGTTCACGAAGCAGATACGCGGCACGTCGTACTTGTCGGCCTGACGCCACACCTGCTCGGACTGGGGCTCGACACCCTCTTTGCCGTCGAACACCGCGACCGCACCATCGAGCACGCGCAGCGAACGCTCCACCTCGACGGTGAAGTCGACGTGCCCGGGGGTGTCGATGATGTTGATCTGGTTGTCTTTCCAGAAGCAGGTGGTAGCGGCGGAGGTGATGGTGATACCACGCTCCTGCTCCTGCTCCATCCAGTCCATCGTGGCCGCGCCGTCGTGAACTTCACCGATCTTGTACGTGATGCCGGTGTAGAACAGGATGCGTTCGGTCGTGGTGGTCTTGCCCGCATCGATGTGGGCCATGATGCCGATGTTGCGGACCTTGTTCAGGTCGGTGAGCACGTCCTGTGCCACGAAATTCTCCCTTTTAAGTGACGGGCCGGACTATCACCAGCGGTAGTGCGCGAAGGCCCGGTTCGACTCGGCCATCTTGTGGGTGTCCTCGCGACGCTTCACCGCGGCACCGAGGCCGTTGCTCGCGTCGAGGAGCTCGTGGGCGAGACGCTCGATCATCGTCTTCTCACGACGGGCGCGGGAGTAGCTGACCAGCCAGCGCAGCGCCAGGGTGTTGGCGCGGCCCGGACGGACCTCGACCGGCACCTGGTAGGTGGCGCCACCGACGCGGCGGGGCTTCACCTCGAGGGCGGGCTTGACGTTGTCGAGCGCGCGCTTGAGGGTGACGACCGGATCGGTGCCGGTCTTCTCGCGCGCCTGCTCGAGGGCACCGTAGACGATGCGCTCGGCGGTCGACTTCTTGCCGTCCAGCAGAATCTTGTTGACCAGCTGAGTGACCAGCGGGGACCCGTAGACCGGGTCGTTGATCAGCGGACGCTTGGGTGCGGGGCCCTTGCGTGGCATATCAGCTCTTCTCCTTCTTGGCGCCGTAGCGGCTGCGGGCCTGCTTGCGGTTCTTCACACCCTGGGTGTCGAGCGAGCCACGGATGATCTTGTAGCGGACACCCGGGAGGTCCTTCACACGACCGCCGCGGACGAGCACCATGGAGTGCTCCTGCAGGTTGTGGCCTTCACCGGGGATGTACGCCGTGACCTCGATCGCGCTGGTCAGGCGAACGCGCGCGACCTTACGCAGCGCGGAGTTCGGCTTCTTGGGGGTGGTGGTGTACACGCGAGTGCACACGCCACGACGCTGCGGGCTCCCCTTCAGGGCCGCAGTCTTGGTCTTGGTGACCTTGTCGCGGCGACCCTTGCGGACCAGCTGGTTGATGGTTGGCATAGACCGGCTTTCCTTATTGGTGATTGCGGTAGCGGAACACGTGTCTTCAGTTCATCGAGCTTTCACTCGCACGTCCGACCGTGTTTCCGTTTACCCGCGGTCGGGCGTGTCGCGCGCAGCTCAGGGCCCTTTTTCTGGGCACGCTGGAACGTATCAGCCGCTCTCGCTGGCCTACGTTCACGCACGAACTTGCCCGTAGCAATCCGGGCACAGCGATCCACGATACGCGCCTGCCCGAACCGGGGTCAAAGCGGGGTCCTACGTCAAGGCTTCTACCTGGCCAGATCCAAGGTCAGTTCGACCAGCTTCTGCGCTCCCGCACACGGATCCGGGTGGGCCGAGCCCGGCCGGTAGTTGATCCACCAGCCGATGACCCCGACATCAGCGGCCGGCGCGGTGACTCCGCAGGAGTCGTTGTCGCCCGGCCTGCGCACCTGCAGGGCCCTGCGACCCTGCACCGTGATGTCACCGGTGAGGTACCCCAACTTCTCGTTGGTGGTCTTCTCGTTGTTCAGCGTACCCATCTCGTACCAGTTGAGGGTGGCCATGGCCGAGCCGCCCGGTGCGTCGTCGATGTCCCACATGCACACCGCACCGCTGAACGAGGTCTCCACCATCTGGGCGTTGCCGACGATCTCCCCGATCTTGGCGATATCGACGACCTCGCATTCGCGCAGCAGGTTGTCGAAATTGGTGTTCACCTTTTCGCCGCCGCCCCGCTCGTCCTCCGGGGCCGGGCGGGCATTGCCATCGATCGTCCCGCCGCAGCCCGCGAGCGTGACGGTGAGCAGCAGCGCCGCCGCGGCGGTCGTGATCCTGGTGGCGCTCATCGCAACCGTCCAAGAGTGAGCTCGGCCAGTTTGCGCGCGCGATCGCACGGGTTGCCCGCGGAGGCGAAAGCGCCGTCGGAGATGGACCATTCGAAGAAATCGTCGTCGAGCTGCACCGCGAAATCGCAGATGCCCCCCGGGTCGAGGGCCTGGAAGCCCGGGCGACCGTTCACGTCGACGCGTTCCGGTTCGCGGCCGACGCTGGACACCCAGGCCCGCTCACGGTCGATCGGGCTGCCGCGATACGACGCGAATGTCACACTCGGCGCGTACAACCCGGCCGACTGCCAGTTGCACCCGGTCGAGTTCTTGTACACCCGCGTGATCTGGGACAGCCCGGCCAGTTGGCGCACCTCGTCGTCGGTGACGTGCCCGCACTCGCCGACGAAGGGCCCGAGCGAGGCCACCTTCGGTGGTGGCCGTTTCGGGCCGGTCGGCGAATCGGAGTCGCCCCCCGATCCGCACGACGACAGCACGACAGCCAGGGCCATGCCGGTGATGATCGCCGAGGGGATCCGCATGCCTTGAACTGTAGTGCGTGCGCGGACCCGCTCACAGGTTCCCGCGGGCCGCCTGTTCCCGTTCGATTGCCTGGAAAAGGGCTTTGAAATTGCCTTTTCCGAAGCCGAGTGAGCCGTGTCGCTCGATGAGTTCGAAGAACACGGTCGGGCGATCGGTGACGGGACGGGTGAAGATCTGCAGCAGGTACCCGTCTTCGTCCCGGTCGACGAGGATGCCGCGCCGCTGCAGTTCCTCGACCGGGACGCGGACGTGGCCGATGCGAGCACGCAGTTCGGGGTCCTCGTAATAGGCGTCGGGAGTGGGCAGGAATTCGACACCCTCGGCGCGCAGCGCGTCGACGGTGGCGAGGATGTCACCGGTGGCCAGGGCGATGTGCTGCACGCCCGGACCGCGATAGAACTCGAGGTACTCGTCGATCTGGGACCGTTTGCGGCCGACCGCCGGTTCGTTGAGCGGGAACTTCACCCGGTGGTTGCCGTTGGCGACGACCTTGCTCATCAGCGCCGAGTACTCGGTGGCGATGTCGTCGCCCACGAACTCGGCCATATTGGTGAAACCCATGACGCGCCGGTAGAAGTCGACCCAGCGGTCCATCTGGCCCATCTCCACATTGCCGACCACGTGGTCGATGGCCTGGAAGATCCGCGGGCCCGCGCGGTGGGTCGAGGTGCGCGCGATATAGCCGGGCAGATACGGGCCCGCGTAGCCGGAACGGTCGATCAGGGTGTGCCTGGTCTCGCCGTAGGTGGCCAGGGCCGCGGTGCGCACCGTGCCGAATTCGTCGCTCTCGTCGTGTGGTTCGACCAGGATGGTTGCGCCGTGCTCGCGTGCCCAGGTGACGCACCGGTCCACGTCGGGGACCTCGAGGGCGATGTCGACCACGCCGTCGCCGTGCCGGTCGTGATGGGCGACCAGCGGACTGTCCGGATCGACTGCGCCCTTCACGACGAACCGCGCTCCCCCGCTGCGCAGCACGTAGGCCTTGTGGTCGCGGTTGCCGGTCTCGGGGCCGGCGTAGGCCTCGAGCCGCATCCCGAAGGCCGATTGCAGGAAGTGCGCGCACTGGGTGGCGTTGCCGACAACCCACACCAGCGCGTCCCAGCCGGTGACAGGAAACGGATCGACACTGTCGTCGTGCTCGATCAGCCCGACGAGCTGCTGCTCAATGGTCATGACCTAGGAAAACGCGCCACTCGTGACCTAGGCAACAACCCGGCTCGAGCCTGGTCATGCTGACCAAAGTTGATACCTCAGGCTCCCGGATGGTGGACAATTTGAATAGCACCCGAGGACGGAGGTCTGGCATGCGCACACCCGCGAAACTGGACGAACTCGACCTGGCGATCCTGTCGGCCATGCACGAATTCCAGAAGGCCGGAATCCTGGAACTCTCGCGGCGCACGAAGGTGGCCCGCGCGACGGTGCAGGCCAGGATCAACCGGATGGAGGAGGCCGGGGTGATCGCCTCCTACGACCCCCAGATCGACGTCACCGCAGCGGGTTTCGATGTGCAGGCGTTCGTCACCCTGGAGATCGCCCAGGGCGCGCTCGACACCCTCACCGCCGAACTCGACGCGATACCCGGCGTGCTCGAGGCCTATGCCACCACGGGTTCCGGTGACGTGCTCTGCCGGATCGGTGCCGATTCGCACGCCGGTCTGCAGGCCGTGCTGCTCAGCATCGACCGGACCAGCGCGGTGGTGCGGTCGCACAGCGTGATCGTGCTGTCGACGGTGATCGAACGGCGCACGCTTCCCCTGCTGCGCACGCTGGCACCCGCCGGCACCGCGAAGGCACCCGCCTATCGGGATCGGCGTGTCAGCCCGCCGGGTACCCGCGCCACGGACCGGTAGGACGCACGCGAAAACCTCTGGCGCCGTGGCCGACTAGGGCCATCGAGCGTGACACCCGCCTCGGCACCGGCTCAGGCAAGCCGGTGCCGAGCGAGGCCGTCGAGGCACGGCGCAGCGCCGGGCGGGGTCGTTGAAGCGCAGCACATCAAAGCTTGGCCACGGGGCGAGGCGCGTCAGTGCCGGGTGAGGCGCGTCATCAGGCCGTGGACGTGTGCCTCCGCGGCAATGCGGGCCGATTCGGGGTGGCCTGATTCCAGGGCTTCGAGGATGCGGCGGTGTTCGCGCAGGGCCACGCGACGGTTGCGCGCCGAGCACCACAGGTCGCCGCGGTAGAGGTGTGCCTGGGCTTCCAGGCGCGCCGATTCGTCGGCGAGGCAGCTGTTTCCGGATGCGTCCCGGATGAAGCTGTGGAATTCCAGGTCGAGCTGGGCGTCGCGGGCCGCGTCGGTGGTGTCGTCCAGGTTGGTTTCCTGGGCGGCGATGACGGCCGCGAGCTTGTCGAGGTCGGCATCGGTGAGGCGGGTGGCGGCCGTGGCGGCGGCCAGGCCGTCGAGGACGGCGCGGACCGCGAGTACCTCGCGGATGCGTTCGTCGTCGACGGCGGCCACCTTCGCGCCGGCGTGCGGCGTGCTCACCGCGAGGCCCTCGTAGATCAGCTGCTGCACGGCCTCGCGCACCGGGCTGCGGCTCACCCCGAGCCGAGTGGCCAGCGCGGGCACGCTGAGTGGGCTGCCCGGGGCGAGTTCGCCGGAAAGGACCAGCTGCCTGATCCGGCGATGCACCGACGGGCCGAGCAGCGAACCACCGTCGTCGCCCAGCGTGCCCGCGCGCGCTGCCTCCGCCGGGCGCCGCTGCTCATCCCGCATGCTCGGGCGCCCCGCCGTGGCCACGCTCCGCTACCGTCTTCGGGCACCGACCGCTCATGAGAGTGTCCTTCCGTTGTCTACGCCGATTATCCCTGCGGCCGGTAGTTGGCTCGCACACGCTGGGAGAGGAAGTCGGCCGCGGTGACCGGTGGGTACTTGCCGCCGGGCCCCTGGATGATCGCGTCGCGGTCGGCCTGGGCGAAGTAGGCGATGCTGTAGCGCTCGCCCTGGTACTCGCCGTCGCCGGGGCTGCGGACCCGGTGGAAGTTCGACGGCAGCAGGTCGTCGCTCCAGCGGGTGAGCATGTCACCGATATTGCAGGTGATCAGGCTCGAGGACGGGGTGATAGAGGTCCATTCCTGTTCGGCCATCTCCTTGCCGGGACATACTTGCAGCCCGCCTTGGCCGTCGCGCTGGAAAAGCAGGGTGAGGCAGTCGAAGTCGGTGTGCGCGCCTGCCCGCCAGCGGCCGGGAACGCTGCGCAGTTCCGCGGGCACCGCGAAGTAGTGCAGTAACCGGAGTGCGCTCTGGTAGTTCGGCGATGCGGGATCGTGTGCGGCGGTGAAGTGTTCGCGCGCCAGTCCGAGCCGGTCGGCGAAGCAGGACAGCACCCGCATCGCCACTTCCCAGGCCCGGTGCTCGAAATCCAGGACACGCGAACGGAATCCGGGCAGCTCGGTCTCGCTCGGCCAGAGCCGGTCCATGTGCGGCCGGGTGACCTGATACGACTCCTTCTGATCGGGCACTCCGATGGACGGACGCACCTGACTCATGCTCTCCCAGCCGGCGTTGTGTTCCTTCACCAGCGGATATTGGCCTTTGATCTTTTCCGGCAAGGCGAAGAACTCCGCTGTGGCACGGAACATCTCGTCGATCAGAGCTTGCGGGATACCGTGGCCGGAGAGCTGGAAGAAGCCGATCTCGGTGGCCGCCGCCCACAGTTGGTCGGTGATCTCGGCGCGGCGATCCTCGAAATCGGTGAGGTCGACGACGCGGATCTCGCGGGCGGTTTCCCTCCCGAGGCCGCCCATCCGCTTCTCGCGCGAGACCTCGGACAGGTCGTAGCTGGTGCTCATGGAATGTCTCCTTATCCGGTGACGGAGATGGACGGGTCGAGGAATTCCTTGGTGACGAGATCCGATGCGCGCAGCTCGGTCGGCACGTTCGCCCCGCCCGCGCGCAGGATGGGCGCGAACTCGTCGATGATGCGCTGCACGCGGGCCTCGTCGAAGCTGCCGAGCACACCGTCGCTGTCGTTGCCGATCAGGCCGCCGTCGATCAGCGCTTTCGAGCCGAACGCGGCGAGCTCGGCGCTGTAGGGGCTGAGCTTGGGATTCTGCTCGACCACATCGACGACCACCTCGTCGACATGCGTCGAATCGGCCCGGAATTCGGCGGTGGCCCGCTGGATCATCGGGACCAATTTCTGCAGGCAGGGCCGCAATTCGGCGAGTTTGTCCACCCGGACGTTCACCGTGCGGGCGTATCCCTCGTAGCCCACGTCCTTGAGCAGTTGGTAGCGCACGGGCTTGTTCCAGGCGCGCACCTCGTGTTCGTAGGTGTAGGGCTCGGCGTTGACGAAACCCTGCTGTGCGAACGACGGGTCGGTGACGAACCGGGACGGCGAATTGTCGTAGGAGGCGTCGATCTGTTCGGCTTTCACCAGGCCACGCGCCACCAGCCAGTCCGGGTACAGCTGACCCTTGGACACCACGATCGGCTTGCCGGACCGGCCGATATCGGCGATCCCCTGCCAGCCGGGATTGGTCGCCGGATCCCACATCAGCATCTGCGGGCTGTTGCGCAGCAAGGTGGTGACCGCCACGATCGGCTGCTGCCCGGCGGCGGCGATGGCGTGCTCGGAGTGGGCGAGGCCGAGGGTGATGCTCTCGTCGACATACATCTGCGACGGCACCGTCTGGAAGCCGATGGCCGGTCCGCCCGCCCGAATCTCGAGTTCCACCCCGGTGTCCTTGCCCGCGGTGACGAGCGGACCGGTGATCTTGTTGTTGTCGGCGTCGACGGTGTAGCCGGGGCCGAGCAGGCCGAAGATCGGGCCGGAGTCGGTTTCCGGGGCCCATTGCAGCTGCACGACAACGGTATCCGGGCAGACACCGGCCAGCCGTTGATCGGCGGGTGCGGGTTCGAGGGCGACGGCGGGGTCGTCGCCGGTTTCGCCGGAACAGGCGGCGAGGGTGAGGGCAAGGGCCGCGATACCGAGGCGGCGCAGGGGGCGTGCGTTCTTCATGGTGGTTCCTTCTAGTGGGCCGAGTCGTGCCAGCGGCCGACGCTGACCGTCTGGATCAGCGTGAAAACGGTGAACACGAGCACCCCGAACAGGGCGGCGAGCAGGAGCGCGCCGATGAGGTCCTCGGATTGCAGCCGGGCGCGGTAGGTGTCGAGCAGGGTGCCGATGCCGGGTTTGCCCTGCGCGAAGAACATGTCGCCGATGATCGCGCCGGTGACGGAAAGCCCTGCGGCCGTGCGCAAACCGGTCAGCGTGGAGGGCAGGGCGGCGGGAAGTTGCAGGGACCAGAGCCTGCGCAAGCGCCCGGCGCGGCCGAGGGTGAACAGCTCGCGCAGGTTCGCGTCGACCGATTTGATGCCGAACAGCGTCATCGCGATGATCGGATGAATGGCGATGAGCACACAGACCGTGGTCCGCGCGGCGAATCCGTAACCGAGCCACAGCCCGATCAAGGGAACCACGGCGAGCACCGGAATCGCTTGCAGCACCACGGCATACGGGTAGACGACGTTCTCGATCGGTTTGGCCTGGCTCATCAGCACCGCGATGGCGACGCCGAGCACGGCCGAGATCAGCAGCCCGGTGAGCGCGACCCGCGCGGTGACCGCCAGCGCCTCGCCCATCACCTCGAGCTTCTTCGGATCGGCCAGCGACTCGGTGAACACCACATGCGGCGGTGGCAACAGGAAGCGGCGGCCCTCGCTGAGCACCAGCATCGACACCGCATACCAGGCAGCGAGGGCAAGAGTGATCGAAATAGCCGGCGCGGCAAGGGTCTTGGCGATCTTGCGCACGCGTGCGGTGGACAGTTCGGTCTCCGGCTTCGCCGGTATTACGGCCCGGGCAGCGATACTCACCATCAGGAAGCCTCTTTCAACGAGTGCGACACGCGCGCGACCAGTTCGGTGAAGGCGGGATCGAAGCGCAGTTCACGGTCGCGCGGATAGGGCAGGTCGACGTCGATCACCTCGTGCACCCGCCCCGGCCGCGCCGACATCACCACCACCCGCGACGCGAGGAAGACCGCCTCCGCCACCGAGTGTGTGATGAACAGGGCAGTGAAGGCGTTGTCGCGGTAGAGGCGGAGCAGTTCCTCCTGCATGGTCAGTCGCGTCATCTCGTCGAGCGCGCCGAAGGGTTCGTCGAGCAGCATCAGGCGCGGCTCCAGTGCCAGCGCCCTGGCCAGCGAGACCCGCATCCGCATGCCGCCGGAGAGCTTGCGCGGCAAGGCATTCGCGAAGTCGGCCAGACCGACCGCCTCGATGGCCCGTTCCACCCGCGCCCGGCGCACAGCGCGCGGCACCCCGGCCAGCTCCGCCGAGAGTTCGACATTGCGCCGCACCTTGCGCCAGGGCAGCAGGGTGGCTTCCTGGAAGATGAAGCCGATCGAGTTCGTCCGCACCGCAACGGCTCCCGCGCTCACCCGCTCGAGGCCGGCAGCCAGGCGGAGCAGGGTGGACTTGCCGCAACCGGACGGCCCGACCACGGCGACGAACTCGCCCTCGCGGATATCCAGATCGATGCCGGTGAGGGCCAAGGTGCCGTCGTCACCGCCGAAACGTTTGCCGACGCCCGCGAAGGAAACCTCGAGTCCGGCGAGCAGCGTTCTCGCATCCGCGTCGTTCACTGTGTCGTAGAGCGTCACCGTGATCACCTTCCTACGGTGGATGTTGCGTGCAACATGTGAATGAATTCAGTGTGGACTTGCTGGATTACATGCAATATGTGGCCTGTTTCTGCCGGATTAACATTCATCACATGTGGATCAGGCGGTGAGTCAGTTCCTCGGTGTCGACTCTCGTGCTGTGGCCGTCGCGGATAACTGCCTCGCCGTCGACCCAGACCGTGTCGACCACACGCGGTGACGCGGTCGTCAGCAGGGTCGCGCCCGGGTCGAGCACAGGCAGACAGGCGAAATCGCGATCGAAGCGGACCAGGGTGAGGTCGGCCCGGTCGCCGACGGCGATACCACTGTGCACCGGTCCGTCGAGCACCCGACCGGCCGCACCCGTTGCCATGTGCAGCATGCGGTCGATGCCGAAGAGGTCGGCGCGCCGGTGTGCGGCGCGCTGCAGATACGCGCCCATGCGCAAAGTCAGCAGCATGTCCTGGGTGTCGTTGCTGGCCGCGCCGTCGACGCCGAGGGTCACGTCGATCCCGGCGGCGAGCATGTCACCGATCGGGGCGATGCCGCTGCCGAGGCGCATGTTCGAGATCGGGTTGTAGGAGACGGTGACACCGCGCTCGGCGAAGACCGCGCGACCGTGCGCGTCGAGGTTCACACAGTGGACGGCGAGAGTGCGCTCCCCGAGGAAGCCGTTGGTGTCGAGGTAGTCGACGGCGCCCATACCGGCATGCAGGCGGCACATGTCGTCGTCGGTGGTGGTCTCGAGGACATGGATCGACACTGTTTTACCGGTCGACTCGGCGTAGGCGCGGGCCGCCGCCATGCCGTCGGGAGTGAGGCAGCGCGGGTTGGGCACGGCCAGCGCGGTGGTGATGCGCGAGCCCGCCAGCTGCCGGTCGAGTGCGTCGATATGGGCGAACGCCTCGTCGAGCGGTTGCATCAGGCGCGGGTCGAGGCCCCATTTGCGGGTGACGTCGGCGCGGTCGACGATGCCGCGCCCGAGGACCACCCGGATGCCGAGCTCGTCGAGCGCGCGGATCACGGCCTGGTGCACCTGGTCGGACGGGTTCGGCCACAGGTGCTCGACCACCGTGGTCACCCCGCTGCGCAGCAGTTCCAAGCCGCCGGCCAGAGCCGAGAGGTAGGTCTGTTCGGGCGTGGCGGCGACGGTGTGCTCGCCGACGCAGCGCAACCATTCCAGCAGCGGCAGCCCTTCACCCACGCCGCGAAGCACTGCCTGTTGCAGGTGGGTGTGGGTGTTGACGAAGCCGGGAAGCAGATAGCCGCCGCCACCGTCGAAGCGTGGAAGCGCCGCGTGCTCCTGGCCCGCCCGCAATGCGACGACCCGGCCGTCGCGGACGACGACCTCGCCGGGGCACCACCCCTGCGGTGTGTAGACGGTGACATCGGTGATGACCACGGACGAACCCATGCGCGCACCCTTTCGGTTGCGGCTGGTTCGCTCGCCGGGTTCAGCCGAGCACGACACCCGTTTCAGCCATGAACGTCGTGGTACCGACCCTAGGAATCCGGTATTTCCCCGGCGTTAAACCCGTGTCACGGACGGAGGTCGGCCTCCGGGTCGAGGATCTCGACGGCCGGAGCGGATTCCGGTTCCAGGAATGCGAGCAGGGCAGCGGCCTCCGATTCGACCTCTGCCGCTTCGGCTTTCGTCCATGCGCGGGTAGGGCTCACGCGGAGGCGGGCGGTTCCCGACTTCACGAAGACTTTGTAGACCCCTGCGGTGAAGCCGTCGATCAGGACCGGCGAGACATTGGCGCCGAAGGAACGCGGGGCGATGGTTTCGCCGATCACGCGGCTGCGGTCCTGATGGGAGAGCAGGGCGTTGTCGTACCAGCCGAGCAGGCGTACCGGGGCGGGCAGGTCGGGGTCGGCGAGTTCGAGTTCGGCGGCGTCGTAGAGGGTCCGGCCGCGCTCGTCGGTGTAGGTGCGGACGCGGTCGCCCAGGTCGGCGACCACCTGTTTCATGCCGGGCAGGCGTGACCAGGTCTGCATGTCCATGGTCGAGGCCGGGCCGAAGGCGCGCAGGTAGCGCAGGATCAGTTCGGCCACGGGGTAATCCGGGTCGAGCGGGGCACCGAGCCAAGGCTGCACCCGCGACCAGACCGGCCTGCTGTTGTCCCGCCAGCGGCCGCGCGGCGGGGTCTGCAGAACCGGGAGCTGGTAGAGCCAGGTCTGCGACACCGCGCCCGGATCGCGATCCGGGTAGCGGATGGCGGCTTCGGCGCGCAGGTCGGCGGCCGCCATCGGTTCGTCGCCGAGCACCGCTTCCCCGTCGGCTCGGACCTCCTCAGGGTCGAGACCGACCATCGCGCCGTAGTTGAAACCCTTACGGAAGGGCACCTTTTCGAGTTCGGGCTGAATGTGCGGGGCGATGCGAAGGGCGTCGGGCGGGGTGACGAGGTGGATGGTGCCGCGCATCAGGGTGATCCGCACCAGCGTGCGGTCGTCCAATCCGCGCGACACCGTATCGGGATCGAAATCGACTGTCCGGCTCCATAAACCGATGAACGGCGGCGGGACATCCTGCGCCTGCAACCCGACGAGATGCTCGCACATCCGCGGTGTGCTCAGCGTGGACCGCTCCAGGAGGTGCTGCCGCGCGAGCAGCGTCCGGTTCAGTACCCGCTTCGACAACTGCACGGCGCGCTCCTTCGGTCCCGGCGACGAACCGAACGCTACCCCGGCGGTCCGACAACCTCACCCCGAGTCAGCGCAGCTGTACGACGACCTTGCCGGTAGCGGTCCGGTTGTCCAGGGCGGCAACGGCTTCGGCCGTGCGCTCCAAGGGGTAGAGGACCGGTTCCGGCGCAGTGACGGCACCGGAGGCGAACAGCGGCGCCAGGTCGGCCCACTGTTCGGCCAGGTAACCGGGGTGAGTCATCACCCATTCACCCCAGGCCGCGCCGACGACCTCCACGTTCTTGAGCAGCAGCCGGTTCACCTTCACCGTAGGGATCTCGCCCGCGGTGAACCCGACGACGAGCAACCGGCCACCACCCGCGAGGCTGCGGACGCTGTCGGTGAAACGGTCGCCGCCCACCGGGTCGAGCACGATGTCGACGCCCCGCCCGCCGGTGAGGTCCTTGACCGCCGCCAGCCAGCCGTCGGTGAGCACCACGTCGGTGGCCCCGTTGGCCTTGGCGACCTGCGCCTTGGCCTCGGTGCTCACCACCGCGATCACCCGGCCCGCGCCGAGCGCCTTGGCCAGCCGCAGGGTCGAGGTACCGACGCCACCGGCCGCACCGTGCACGAGAACGGTCTCGCCCTCGGCCAGCCTGCCGCGCTTGGTGAGGCAGAAGTGCACGGTCAGGTCGTTGAACAGGATGCCCGCGCCCGCCTCGAGCGAGACGTTGTCCGGCAGCTTGAAGACCGCGTCCGCAGGCGCCACCGCCACCTCCGCGACGCCGTTGCCGAGCATGGTCAGTGCGGCGACCCGGTCACCGGCACGCAGTCCCGATTCGGCGGGCGCCTCGCGCACCACGCCACCGACCTCACCGCCGACGACGAACGGCAGACCCGGCTTCATCTGATAGAGACCGCGCGTCATCAGCACATCGGGGAAGGCGATCCCGGCGGCGTGCACATCGATGAGGACACCGCCCGGGTAAGCGACCGGTTCGGGCAGGTCGACGATCTCGATCGACGACGGACCTTCCAACTTGCTCACCTGAGCTGCACGCATCTGGGAAACCTCTCTCGACGATCAAACCCCTGTCGAACATATCCCGGCCACGCTCAGCGATGGGCGAATTCCAGCATCGCCTCACTGGAGAGCACCGAACCACCCTTGATGATGGTCAGGCCCGCAGGCGTGACCTGGTACTTCGTTCCGTCGCTCGGGTTGGTCGCGGTGAAACCGCCGCCACCGGTCGGGACGGGATCGTCGAGTTCGATCGCGTTGCCGTTGCTCACCGCGACACCCTTGTAGTAGAAGCGGTCGTCCCCGGTGTGGCAGATGACCACGCGTGAGGTGGTGGTGCGCGCGATCGTCATGGCGGCGTCGTTGTCGTTGCAGCGCGGGCCACCGCTGCGGAAACCCTGCCCGTCGGCGCCGGTGACGGCCGAATTCAAGGGCGGCACAGTGGTTGTGGTCGGTTTCGGCTCCGTCGGCGGTGCCTGCGGAATGCCGGTGGGCACTTCCTGGCTGACCGACACCACCACCGGCGGCGGCATCTGCAGACTGGACGAGGACACCGGCTGACCTGCGCGGTCGGTTCCGGAATCGTTGACGCTCAACATCACCCACACCGCCACACCGACAGCGGCCACGACGATCAGCGCGCCGAGCGCACCGGCGAGAATCGGCGTCGCCGAATTCCGCTGCGGCAGGGGCAGTGGTTCCGACGGATGGGCGTAGGCGCCCGAGGAGAACTGGGGGCCGGTGCTCATCCTGGTCTGCTGCCGCCCGGACTGCGCGAAACCGGCGATCGGCTGCTGCGGTGCGGACCGGTGCGCCGCGGCGGGTGGCTGAGCCGGCGAGGGAGCGGTCGGCGGCGGCGGTTGCGGCCCGGTGACCCGCGTCTGCCCGGTGAACGAGCGCGGCGGCGGCTGCTTCACCAACGGCGTCACCCGTGGACCGGGAACGGTTGCGGGGGCGTCGCGTTCGGCTTGCACCAGCGCGGCACGGGCGGCGCGAGCCAGGTCGCCCGGTGAGCCGTAGCGCTGCTCGGGCCGCTTGGCCATGCCACGCTCGATCACCGCGTCGAACGCCGACAGCGTCGGATCGGCCGCGCTCGGCCGGGGCGGCGGCGCCATCTGATGCGAACCGATCGCGCCCGCGAGACTGTTCACCGGAAACGGCACCCGCCCCACCAGCGACTCGTAGAGCACACAGGTGAGCGCGTAGGTGTCGACGGCAGGCGTCATCGGCACGTCCTCGAACCGTTCCGGCGCCATGTAGGCCATCGAACCGACGGCGCTGCCCGCGCTGGTGAGCTGCGGATCGGACGCACCGTGCGCGATACCGAAGTCGACCAGATAGGCGAACAGGTTGGCCGTGAGCAGGATGTTGGCCGGCTTCACGTCGCGATGCACCAGGCCGAGCTCGTGCGCGGCATCGAGCGCCGCCGCGATCTGCTCGACCACCTGCACCGCCTCGCCGGGCGTGAGCTTGCCGTGCTGCTGCAACCGCTCCTTGAGATCGGAACCGCGCACCAGGCGCATGTCGATGTAGAGCACACCGTCGACCTCGCCCCAGTCGTGCACCGGGATGACGTGCGGCTCCTGCACACTGGCCATCGCATGGGATTCGCGGCGGAAACGCTGCACATAGGTGGGGTCGGCCGCCAGCTCACGATTGAGCACCTTGAGCGCGACGACGCGATCCTTGGTGGTGTCGAAAGCCTCGTAGACCTCGCCCATACCGCCGACTCCGAGAAGACGACGCAACTCATAGCGACCGAACATCGCGCCTGCCATCGCCCCGCCGGCCATTCCAGCAGGTTACCGGGCGCCTACAGCACTTGTCATGTACGCCGGTGGGGGCTAGTCCCGGCTCGACGTGAGGGTGTGATCTGCGCACCGTAAAGTCGAGGGCAGAACTACGCAAGAAGTCGCGGCTCACCTGTGTGGACCGCGCAAGGAGCACACGTGTCACTCGATCAGCCACTGGCCCCGCTACCCCAGGAGGGCACGGGTTTCGCCACGGCGTGGCCTGTCCGGGCCGGCGACGTGGACCCGTACCATCGGCTGCGCTTCGACGGGGTCGCCCGCTACCTGCAGGATATCGCCTACGAGGAACTGCATCAGACCGCGCTGCACCGCACCGACCCCACCTGGATCGTGCGCCGCACCGTCATCGACGTGATCCGGCCGGTCGTCTTCCCCGATCGCGTACACCTCACGCGGTGGTGCGCGAGCATGTCGACCAGGTGGACGAACATGCGCGTGCGCATCACCAGCGAGGGCGGCGGCCTGATCGAGACCGAGGGATTCTGGATCAACCTCAGCGAGTCGAGCAACCTGCCCGCCCGCATCAGCGACGAAGGCCTGGCCTACCTGGCCCGCACCACCGACGAACACCGGCTGCGGTGGCGGCCCTACCTCACCGATCCGGCGCCGCGCGAATCCGACACCGATGTGCCGTTCCCGGTGCGCGCCACCGACATCGACCAGTACAACCACGTGAACAACGCCTGCTACTGGCAGGCCGTGGAGCAGTTCCTCGTCGATTACCCGAAGCTGCTCGCGGTGCCGCATCGGGCGGTGATCGAGTACGTGGCGCCGGTGCTGGCGCGGGAACACATCACGGTGCGCGGGCGGTATGAGCCGGGTGATGTGAGTGGGCGACCGGTGTTGCGGTTGTGGTTCGTGGTCGGTGGGATCACGACCACGGTCGTCAAGGTCATGCCACTGCCGTGATTTTTGCGGCTGGCGCCGCGGGTTCTCGGCCTGTTCCCTTGATCTTCCCTCCCTCCGGGCACTCCTTCGTCGCACCCTCCGGTCAGTCCAGATCAAGGCGGCCGAGAACCGGATGCGGGTTTTGCCTAGCCCTTTCGGGCTCGCGGTGGGGTTCTCGGCCTGCTTCTTGGTCAGGATCGAGGCGACCGAGAACCGTCGCGGGTCGGTCTAGCCCTTCGCGGCCTTGAGGAGGTCGGCGCGGGTGGTGAACTTGACGCGGGGCCGGCCTGCCGCTTTGCCTGCGGCCTTTTCCGCCTGGTCGATGGTCTTCCAGGCGGCGCGGTCGACGAGGTCGGGCTGACGCTCGGTGAGCAGGGCGCGCAGGGCGGCCCGGTCACCGGTGGGGGTGGTGAGTCTGCCCGCGATGAAGTCGGCGATCAGGGCTTCGACGGTTTCCTCGGCATCGATCCGGTTGGAGCCGATCACGCCGCGCGGACCGCGCTTGATCCATCCCGCCACGTACACACCGGGCAGGGGCTGGGTGTCGGCGAGCACGCGGCCGTGCTCGCTCGGCACCACTCCGCGACGTTCGTCGAACGGCAGGCCGGGCACGGGGACGCCACGGTAGCCGATCGAGCGGAGCACCAGGCCGGTGTCGAGGCGTTCGGTGCGGTCGGTGGGGGTGGCGACGAGGTCGGCGGTGAGTTCGTTGTGCGCGAACTCGATACCGGTGACGTGGTCGTCACCGAGTACCTCGGTGGGGGTGGCCAGGTAGCGGAAGACGATGCGCTTGTTCGCCGGATCGCGACGGCCGGTCGAATACTCCTGGGCCAGCTGGTATTTCAGGCGCAGCGACGGCTCGATGTTCGGGTCGTCGAGGATCGCGCGGCTGTGCTCGTCGAGTTCGAGGTCGGCGGGATCGACGACCACGTCGACGCCCTTCAGATGGGTGAGCGCGAGGAACTCCGGCGAGCTGTACGCCGCCTGCAGCGGACCACGGCGGCCGAGAATCACGACCTCGCGGATGTTGCTGCGGCGCAGGGCGTCCAGGGCGTGGTCGGCGATATCGGTCTTGGCCAGCTCGTCGGGGTCGACGGTGAGCACGCGCGCCACGTCGAGCGCCACATTGCCGTTGCCGACGATCACCGCCCGCTCACCCGACAGGTCGAACTCGCGCTCGGCGAAATCGGGATGGCCGTTGTACCAGGCGACGAACTCGGTGGCCGAATGGCTGCCGGGCAGGTCCTCACCCGGGACACCGAGCTTGCGGTCGCTCGACGCGCCGACGGCGTAGATCACGGCGTGGTGGTGCTCGAGCAGCTCACGGTGATCGATGTGTTCGCCGATCTCGACATTGAGGTAGTACTGCAGAGTGTCGCGACGGAAGGCCGATTCGAACATCGTCGCGACGTTCTTGGTGCCCGCGTGATCGGGCGCCACACCCGCGCGAACCAGGCCCCACGGCGTCGGCAGCCGGTCGAACATCTCCACCTCGACATCGCTGCGCCGCAACAGCTCGTCGGCGGCGTAGCAGGCCGCCGGGCCCGCACCGACGATCGCGACGCGCAAGGTGCCGAGACTCTTCGGTGGGCGCACGGGGGTGGCGAGTGGGTCGAAATTCGTCTCCAGCGGGTGACGCCGGAAGTAGTCGGCATTGATCTCGCGGTACCTGCCGAGCGAGGCGAGGAGGTCGTCCTCGGAGAAGATGGCGTCCACCGGGCACGCATCGACACAGGCGCCGCAGTCGATACAGGTGTCTGGGTCGATGTAGAGCATTTCCGCCGTGGCGAACTCCGGCTGATCCGGGGTCGGGCGGATGCAGTCGACCGGGCACTCGGTGACGCAGCTGGCGTCGTTGCAACAACGCTGCGTGATGACGTAGGCCATGGGTGCAGATCCTCGAAATGTGTGGTCGGACGTCACCTCGGGTATGAGTGACGCAGCTTTCAGTGTGCCTCGAGTGTGACTGCGACCTCACCGGTGTGCACGATTACCGTGTAGTACATGGCGGTGACCCTGATCCTGATGCGGCACGGAAAATCGGCGTACCCGGACGGGGTGGAGGACCACGAACGGCCACTGGCACCGCGCGGCGAACGCGAAGCCGCACTCGCGGGCGACTGGTTGCGCGCCACCCAGCCGGCGATCGACGCGGTGCGCTGCTCCACCGCCAAGCGCACCCGGCTCACCCTGGCCGCCACCGGAATCGACGCACCCGTCGAGTACCGCGACGACATCTACGAGGCGAACCCGCACACCCTGATCGAGCTGATCCAGCTCACCGACGATGCTGTCTCGACTCTCCTCCTTGTCGGTCATGTTCCCGGAATCCCTTGGACTGCTTGGGATCTCGCGAACAACCGCGATTCCGACGCGGCCACCGAACTGAGCCGCAAATTCCCCACCTCGGCGCTGGCGGTACTCGAGTTCGACCGGCCGTGGGCGCGGGTCGACCAGGGAACCGGCGAACTGACGCACTTCCACGTGCCGCGCTGACCTACTTCAGCAGCTTGCCCCCGACCACGATCCCGACGCCGAGCAACGCGAGCAGCACGAAGGCGACCACGCCGTTCGTCAGCCACCAGACCACGCCGAGTACCAGTACCACCGGTGCCACCGCGATGGCGGTGATCACCGGGCTCTCCTTCACCGTTTCCCAGGCCGAGCGGGCCCGGATGCGGTCGATCTCCTTAGCCATGTGATCCACACTACGTTTCTGTCGGTGGGCGGTGGGATGCTTGACCGCATGGATTGGAAAATCGAGCTCGTTGCCATCCCGGTCACCGATATCGATCGGGCCAAGGACTTCTACACCAGCATCGGATTCAACGCCGATCACGACCACACGCCGAGCCCCGACATCCGCTTCGTCCAGCTCACCCCGCCGGGTTCGGGCTGCTCGATCTGCATCGGCCGCGGCATCACCCAGGCTGCTCCCGGCAGCGTCGAGGGCATGCAGATGGTGGTGCCGAGCGCCCAGCAGGCCTACGAACAACTCGTCGCGGCAGGCGTCGAGGCGAGTCCGGTGCAGGATCTGGGCTGGGGCCTGTTCACCTTCTTCGCCGACCCCGACGGAAACCGCTGGGCGGTACAGGAACTGCCGAAGTACAACTGAGATCGGCTCGTCCCGCGAATAGGCTTGCTTGGAGTGCACTCCAGGTGGCTAGCGTCGGTGGAGTTCCACGAGAAGGGACGAGCACGATGGATCCGGAACCGGTTCGGCACACCGAGGGCGCGAACGAACGGGAGCGCCCGAAATACTCGATCGGCGAGGTCGCCGAGCGGTCGGGCCTCAGTCGCGACACGCTGCGCTGGTACGAGCGGATCGGGCTGATGAACTACATCGGTCGCGACCACACCGGCAACCGCCGCTTCAGCGATCGCGACCTGGAGTGGCTGGAGCTGATCGCGCGGCTGCGCACGACCGGCATGCCGGTGGCCGACATGATCCGGTATGCCGAACTGGTGCGGGCGGGTGAGCAGACCTTCCCGCAACGACTGGCGATGTTCCGGCAGACCAGGGCCGACGTGCTCGACAAGATCGCGGAACTGCAGAAGACCGTGGCCGTGCTGGACTACAAGATCGCCGTGTACGAGGGCCGATCCGAGTTCGTCCCGCCCGTCACGCTCACCGCGCACACGAGCGAAGGAACCGATACATGAGCACCACTCTGCCGACCACCACCCTCGGCGCCGACGGCCCACGGGTCGGCATCCAGGGTCTGGGCTGCATGGGCATCAGCGAGTTCTACGGCGACTCCGACCTGGCCGAGTCGCGGGCAACCCTCGAGCACGCCCTCGAACTCGGCGTGACCCTGTTCGACACCGCCGATATCTACGGCTCGGGCCACAACGAGGAATTCCTGTCCGATTTCGTCCGCGAACACCGCGACGAGCTGGTGATCGCCACCAAATTCGGCATCGTCCGCAAGGCCGACGATCCCACGTTCCGCGGCTTCGACAACTCCCCCGAATACATCCGCGCCGCCGTGGACGCCAGCCTGCGCAGGCTCGGTGTCGACACCATCGACCTGTACTACATGCACCGCCGCGACCCGGCCGTGCCGATCGAGGACACCGTCGCCACGATGGCCGAGCTGGTCACCGCGGGCAAGGTCCGCGCGCTCGGCCTGTCGGAGGTGACCGGCGACGAACTGCGCGCCGCGCACGCGGTGCACCCGATCGCGGCCGTGCAATCGGAGTGGTCGCTGTTCTCCCGCGATGTGGAGCGCACCGCCGTGCCCGCCGCGGCCGAACTCGGTGTGACGTTCGTGCCGTACTCGCCGCTGGGTCGCGGGTTCCTCACCGGCGCCTTCCGCAACGCGGACAGCCTCGGCGGCAACGACTTCCGGCAGCGGATGCCCCGCTTCACCGGCGAAAACGCGGAACGCAATGCCGACCTACTCGCACCGCTGGCGGCGATCGCGCAAACACGCGGCATCACCCAGGCCCAGGTCGCCCTCGCCTGGGTGCACGCGCGCGCCGAGGCACACGGCCTTCCCGTGGTGCCCATCCCGGGCACCCGCAAGCGCGGCAGGCTCGCCGAGAACGTCGCGGCGGCCGCGGTGCGGCTCAGCGCCGACGAACTCGCGACGCTGGAACCGATCGCCGGACAGGTGGCGGGCCCACGGTACGCGGACATGTCGTTCACCTCGGCGGGACGCGAATAGCATCGGCTCGGGGCGCGGCGGGAATACTCACGCCGCGCCCGGGTTGGTCGGTATACCAAGTCACGAGCGCACCTGTTGGCGGTGCGGAAGGAGCGCGAAGATGTCGGAGACCACCGCGTCGCAGGCCCGAGTCGTCCGCAACGACGACAAGAACCGCTACGACATCTACTACGGCGACGAACTCGCCGGCTTCGCCGAGTACATCGAGCGCGGCAACGACACCGACTTCGTGCACACCGAGATCGACGACGCCTTCGGCGGCAAGGGCCTGGGCAGCAAGCTGGCCCGCTACGCCGTCGAGGACGTGATCGCGCGCGGGCGAACCATCACCCCGCACTGCCCGTTCATCCGTGGCTGGCTCGACAAGCACCCCGAGTTCGACGCGCATGTGGTCGGCAAGGGCATCCCCGGATGAGCGACCTCGAGGCCGACCCCACCGAGGTGCTGTGCGAACCGTCGCCGAGCCCCGGCCCGATCACCGAGCTGTACCCGGCCAGGGAAGTCCCGCTCGGCGGCGTGCGCGGCGTGTATGTGGAACGCACCCTGCCGCAACGAGATCTGCCGACCGTCGGCGCGTGGTGTTTCCTCGACCGGTTCGGCTCACCCACCGTCACCCGCACCGGCGCCTCACCCGACATCCTGCCCCACCCGCACATCGGCCTGCAGACGGTGACCTGGCCGTTCGACGGGCAGATCCGGCACCGCGATTCGGTGGGTTCGGATGTGCGGATCGAACCGGGTCAGCTGAACCTGATGACCTCCGGTCGCGGCATCGCGCATTCGGAGTTCGGCGTGCCGGGCGCGAACGCGGGCAACGGCCTGCAACTGTGGATCGCCCTGCCCGACAACGCGACCGGCGTCGAACCGCACTTCGAGCAGCATCGTGAGCTGCCCGTGTACGAGGAACCGGGACTACGGGCGACCGTGCTGATCGGTTCGCTGGGCGGCGTCACCTCACCGGCGAAGGCCTATACGCCGATCGTCGGCGCGGACATCGTCCTCGATCCCGGCGCGGACGTGCGGCTACCCCTGGAACGCGCCTTCGAGCACGCGGTGCTCGTGGTGGAGGGCACGGTCGTCGTCGACGGCGTCGAGCTCGGTCCCGGACCACTGCTGTACCTGGGCACCGATCGGGCCGAGGTGCGTTTGACGAGCACCGACCGCGCGCATTTCGCCCTGATCGGCGGTGAGCCGTTCACCGAGGAACTGGTGATGTGGTGGAACTTCGTCGGGCGAAGTCACGAGGAGATCGTCGCGGCGCGTGAGGCGTGGGAAGCCCACGACACCAGCCGGTTCGGGCGGGTGGTCGGCCATCCGGAACAGGAGCGGATTCCCGCTCCGCCGTTGCCGCCGCTGCGGTTGAAGCCGCGTAAACGTGCGACCGGCTGCTCGCACAGCTGAGCAGCCGGGCCGGCGTCGTGCGTCCGCGCGCGGTCAGCGGTTTCCGGCGAGCAGGGCGTCGAGGGCGCGGTAGCTGTCGTTGAGGCCGGTCTCCATGCCGGAGGCGAGCATGCCCGCGCATTCCTCGGCGGTGTGGAAGATGCTGTCGGTGACCACGCGGGTGCCGCCGTTGCCGAGGTCGACGAAGGTGGTCGTGTCGATCGAGATGTGGGCGGGCATGCCGTCCCATTCGAAGGACTGCACGATCCGCTCCTTCGGGGTGATCTCACGGAAGCGGCCTTCGAAACCGTAGGACTCGTCGCCCTCGTGCTCGACGAAACGCCAGTGCCCGCCCTTGCGGAACTCCCAGCGCTCGATGTCGACCTCGTGGCCGCGCGCCCACCAGCGCGACAGCTGCTCGACGCGGCTGTAGGCGTCCCACACCCGATCCAGCGGAGCGTCGAAATCGCGTTCGATGTGCACTTCGCGGTCCGAGGTGGAGGTGATGACCGCGTCCTTAGTTGTGGTGCTCATTGCTCTGGCTCCGTTCGTCGCAGGAATTCATCGAGACGGTCCATCCGGGCTTCCAGCATCTGGCGATAACCCTGCATCCAGGCCACCTCCCGATCGAACACGTGCTCGCCGATGCGGCAGTACCGCACGCGCCCACGCTTCTCGGTGACCACCATGCCCGCATCCTCGAGCAACCCGATGTGCTTCTTGATGCCGGTCAACGTCATCTCGAACCGCTCGGCCAACTCGCTGACGGTGGCGGGCCCACGACCGAGATGCTCGAGGATGCCCCGCCGGGTGGGGTCCGCGAGCGCCCCGAACGAGGCGTCTAGGAAGTCATACTGAACCATCTAGTTCAGTATTGCGTGCGCACCCAGGCGCGTCAAGGGGCGATCGGGAGTTTGCCGAATTCCCTGTACCGGCAGTGGGATTTACTACTACGCTTCGTCGTAGACATTCCGGCGGAGGGGAAAACGATGGACAAGACAACGTGCTGCATCGTCGGCGGCGGACCGGCCGGGATGATGGCGGGTCTGCTGCTGGCGCGGGCGGGTGTCGAGGTCACTGTGCTGGAAAAGCACCCCGACTTCCTGCGCGACTTCCGCGGCGACACCGTCCATCCGTCGACGATTCGGCTGCTCGACCAGCTCGGGCTCGGCGCCGAATTCGCCCGTCTCCCCCAGTCCGCGCTGACCACCCTGCGCGTCTACGCGGGCGACCGCATGGTGGTCGCCGCCGACTTCACCAGGGTCCCCGGCCGTTACCGGCACGTCGCGATGGTCCCGCAGTGGGACTTCCTCGACCTGCTGGCCGGTGCCGCCGCTGCCGAACCCGGGTTCACCCTGCGGATGCGCTCGACCGTCACCGGGCTCGTCCAGGAGTCCGGCACGGTCGTCGGCGTGCACTACCTCGACGCGACGGGCGACACGCACACGCTGCGCGCCGACCTCGTCATCGCCTGCGACGGGCGCGATTCCGTGGCACGAGAGTCGGCGGGCCTGCTTCAGCGAAGCGAGGATGTGCCGATGGACATGTGGTTCTTCCGCATCCCCAAAGCCGTCGACGACAGCGAAAGCGGTGCCGTACAGACCCGTTTCACCAGTGGAAATTCGGCAGTGGCGATCGATCGTGGCGACTACTACCAAACCGGATACATCATCGAGAAGGGTCGCGACGCAACGCTGCGGGCCGAGCACGACGTGCAGTGGCTGCGGGATCGGATCGGCGAGCTGTTCGACTGGCCGGCCGAGGCGCTCGCACACATCCGGTCCTGGGACGACGTCAAGTTGCTCGAGGTGACCGTCGGGATGCTCGAACGCTGGTACGTGCCCGGCCTGCTGTGCATCGGCGACGCGGCGCACACCATGTCGCCGGTCGGCGGTGTTGGCGTGAACCTCGCCATCCAAGACGCCGTCGCCGCCGCCCGTCTTCTCGCCCGACCCCTGCTCGACGGCGTCGTCACCACCGCCGACCTCGACAAGGTGCAGCGCAGGCGGATGCTGCCCGCGAGCTTCACCCAGCGCTCGCAACGCGGCGAACACGAGCTGCTCATCGCTCCCGCCCTCCGCGGCGAACTGTATGCCGCACCGCTGCCGCTGCGCGTGGTCGACGCGATGCCTGCGCTCGCGGGGCTTACCGCGTACTTGGGCGGTATCGGACTTCGACCGGAGCACGCACCCGACTTCGCCCGGCGTCCACCGGTCGGTGCGGACCCGCTGAAGCCGGCTCATTGAACTGTGGATTCGTACGCCGATCACGACTGTTGGTTGTGGTCTTGCCCGAGGCCCGAGTCGCGACGGCACAACATCCGGGGAGAACTTTCCGAAAAGCTGATCAGCGGCTAAGTTTGCCGCGATGACCGGGCGTGCGTGGCCCGGTGCGGGCAGTAGGAGGATGGCGCGATGAGGTTCGGCAAGGTGTTCGGCGCGGCGGTGCTGGCGGTGGGAGTCGGTGTCGCGGGGGTCGGGATCGGACACGCCGAGCCGGCGCCCGCCCCGCAATCCCTGGGACTGCGTGGGGTCGACAACGGCGTGAACTACGAGGTCAGCGCGACCGACGATCGGCGCGCGGTGGTCACCAGCATCGACACCGGCCGCTTCCAGCTCGTCCACGACGCGAAAGTCGTTGCCATCACCGATGATTCGGGTGCGGTAGTGGCAGCGCTGCCGATGGTCGTGCGGGTCGGCGAGCACGCGGTGCCGCTCACTCCGAGCATCGACGCCGAGGGTTCGCGACTCACCCTCACCCCGGTCGGCGAATCCGAGACCCCCGTCCGCGACATCAGCGCGCAGGAACGGTTCTTCGCCGAAACCCAACGGCTGCAACCGGAGATCATCCAGGGCGCGGCGATCGGCGCCGCCATCGGATTCGTCCTCGGCTTCCCCCTCGGGCTGTTCGTCCTCGACTTCATCACGGTGCCCGTGGCGACCGTCGCCGGTGCTGCCATCGGTGCGCTCGCGGGGTACGCGATGGCCGGTGGTCAGCCGGCGATCGACACCGCGATCGCCTACGTCACCGGGGCGCCCTGAGTCGCGATACGTCGGGTAGGCCGCGTCCTTCCGCCGTCGGTCACGCGCGCTCGCACCCCGTTCAGGGCGTCGACCGACGCTGCCGCCTCACCGCTGACGTGCGCGATATGCGGCGACTGCGTTGCGGTTGCCGCAGGTGGTGCTGCAGTAGCGCTTCGAGCGGTTGCGGGACAGGTCGAGGACCAGGCCTGCACAGTCGTCGTCGGCGCAGATCGAGAGGCGGCTCAGGTCGTCGGCGCGGATGACATCGATCATCGCCATGGCGGTTTCCACCGCGATGCGCACCGGGAGCGCGGCCTCGGCGGGGACGGCGTGCACGTGGTAGTCGACGCTGCCGTGGCGGACCAGCTGCGGCACCGCGCGGTGCTCGCGCAGGATCTCGTTCACCAGCGTCACCGCGGTGTCGCGGTCGCTGGTCAGCAGCCGACGTAGCGGGCCGCGCAGGGCACGCACCTCCGACAGTTCCGCCTCGTCGCCTCGGTGTGCGCCCGTGTAGTCGTGCCGGACGAAGAACTCGTCGAGCTGGGCGATCTCGGTGAGCGTATCCGGCTCGACGGCGGAATTCACCAGCTCCACAGCCGACAGCAGCGCCGCCTCGGTGTC
Organism: Nocardia rosealba; assembly: GCF_020216065.1. Taxonomy (GTDB): domain Bacteria; phylum Actinomycetota; class Actinomycetes; order Mycobacteriales; family Mycobacteriaceae; genus Nocardia; species Nocardia rosealba. The sequence continues at coordinate 375,296 of NZ_JAIWNA010000001.1, read as the reverse complement.
ATGAGCAAAAACCATGTTGACAGATTACGCCATGGTTCCTACCGTCATTAGTCATGGCGACTTTGACCCATGACGCGACGGCCCGGCGGCTGCGCACCGGCTTGCTCTTCGCCCTCGCCTCGGCCACCTCGTTCGGTCTCTCCGGGCCACTCGCGCGTGGGTTGATGAACGCGGGCTGGAGTGCGGCCGCGGTGGTCGCCGTGCGGGTGCTGCTCGCAGGAGTCGTGTTGTTGCCGCTGGCCTGGCCGCATCTGCGCGACAACCGGAAGCTGTTGCGCGACAATGCGAAACTCATCGTCGCCTACGGTTTGGTCGCCGTAGCGGGCACGCAGCTCGCCTATTTCAACGCGGTCGCGCGCATGGAGGTCGGCACCGCGTTGCTCATCGAATTCGCGGCGCCGATCGCGGTGGTCGGCTGGTTGTGGGTGCGGCACCGGCAGCGCCCAGGCGCGGCGACCGTCGCCGGTGCGATTCTCGGTATCACCGGCCTGATGCTGGTGCTCGACGTGGTCTCCGGCGTCTCCACCGACCCCGTCGGCGTCATCTGGGCGCTCGGCTCGATGGTCGGCGCCGCAACCTATTTCGTGCTCTCCGACCAGGGCAGCGACCTACCCGGCACCGTCCTCGCCGCAGGCGGTCTCCTCATCGGCGGCGTGGTCCTGCTCGCGGCCGGAACCATCGGCATCGTCCCCCTGCGCGCCACCACGAACCCCGTCGTCTTCGACGATTTCACCACCCCCTGGTGGCTGCCCATCCTCCTCATCGGCATCGTCACCGCCGCCATCTCCTACGTCACCGGCATCGCCGCCACCCGCCGCCTCGGCTCCCGCCTGGCCTCCTTCGTAGCCCTCACCGAAGTCCTCGCCGCCCTGCTCTTCGCCTGGCTCCTCCTCGGCGAAGCCCCCGGCCCCATCCAACTCCTCGGCGGCGCCCTGATCCTCCTCGGCGTCATAGCCGTCCGCCTCGGCGAACCCACCGTCACCACCCTCGGCGACCCCGAATCCCCCACCGCCGAACCCCAACTCGACCGAACCTGATTTTCTTATACTCATTTATCCCACAATTGAGTATAAGGTTGAAAGATGTCATCAGATATCGTGTGGCCTGCTATCACGTGGGAATCGCATGACTGGGTGCCTACGATTCCGGCCGAACTCCTTTCTCGGCGGGTCCGCGAGCGCCATCAAGGGCCGTACCAGGCCACCATCGCCCCTGCTATCGCCGACCATGATGTTCGACTGCCCGCCGACGTCCTCGCCGTAGCGGACGAAGTCACGGTCGAAATCGCACGATTCGACACCTTGGTCGGTGCCGATCTCACGCCGTTCGGGGCGATTCTGCTGCGCACCGAATCCGCATCGTCCTCGCAGATCGAACATCTCACCTCGGGCGCGAAGGCGATTGCGTTGGCCGAGATCGGCAGCGGTGATCAGCGAAACGCCGTCGAGATCGTCGGCAACGTCCGAGCGATGCGGACGGCGTTGAGCCTCGACGGCGCCATTGACGATCAACTGATCCTGCGGACACATGCCGCACTCATGGTCCACGAACCCGACACGGCGGGTCGGTGGCGCAACCAGCAGGTCTGGATCGGTGGGGACAATGTCGGCCCCCATGGCGCGGCCTTCGTCGCCCCACACCACGACCGCGTTCAGGACTCGATTGCCGACCTTCTCGCCTTCATCCGCCGTGACAACATCCCTGCGCTGGCACATACCGCCATCGCCCACGCGCAGTTCGAAACGATCCACCCCTTCACGGACGGCAACGGCAGGACCGGTCGGGCCCTGATGCACGCCATGCTTCGGGCCAAAGGCGTCACCGAACAAGTCACCGTTCCCATCGCAGCAGGCTTGCTGACCCGCGTCGACGACTACTTCGGCGCGCTCACCGCGTACCGTGCCGGCGACCCGGCGCCGATCGTGCGGCAGGTCGCCGAAGCGTCCTTTGCCGCACTCGGCAACGCCCGGATGCTCGTCGACGACATCCATCAGATCCGCGCCCGTTGGGAAGCTGTCGTCCGAGCCCGCCGAGGCGCTACCCCCTGGCGACTGATGGATGTCGCGCTGCGCCAACCGGTCTTCGACGCCAAAACCGTCGCCGAAGCCCTGGATATCACCGACTCCAACGCGGTGCGTGCGATCGGCACCCTCGTCGACGCGGGCATCCTCACCGAATTCACCGGCATGCGCCGCAATCGCCTCTGGCAGACCCGAGAAGTCCTCGATGCCCTCGACGACTTCGCCCGCCGAACCGGCAAGCGCGCCAACGCAAACTGACGCCGGACGTTACCGGTCGCGGTACTCGTCCTCGGTGATGGTCAGACCAGTGACCGGCAGCGGTGATCAGAACGAAAACGGCCCCCGATCCGGAGAGCGGGGGCCGAAATCTATTACCTTGCTACTGTCAGCGGTAGTCGCTGAGCAGTAGTCCTCCAGAGTCACTGCGGCGGCACGGGCTTCTTCGGTCGGCTGCACCTGAATATTGCGGTAACGGTAAATACTGGTACCCGCCGGTGACCCGAAGGCACCGTTGTTCTCTGGGTCGCGGTCAGGTCGGCGCGGTCTTGGAACAGTTGACGCAGCAGCGGCCTCGGGCCCGCAGGAGGACGTCGAGTTGGTCGTGGGTCAGTACGCAGCTGCAGGTAGCGGCGAGTTCGGTTCGAGCTCGCTAAACAGTTCGCGGGCCGTGTAGACAACCAACAACTGAGGAGAAAGCCTTCTAGTTCGCATTGTGTGATGTGCAGGAAGATTCAGATGCTTCGCTGTCAGCAAACGGTCGCTATAGGTCACTCCGTGAGCCGCACCCAACTCCAAACGCTCCACCAGCGAAGCGGCCCATCTACACGTTACAGTACCGGCAATTTCCGAATCCGATCGACCGCCCGCCGCAAACTATCACTTACTTCGGATGCCGCAATCACATTCCAATGAGTCGAGGCGAACTCATTGATCCGCAATACATATAGCGGACCGGGACGACCTCCGGGCGCTACCATATCCGTCCGCACTCCGGATGAATTCGACTTTGCACACAATCCCAAAACCGTCTGCTTCGGGTGCATCAGAGAATCCGGATCACGTGGGATGCTAGACACTCGCACACTGAAATATTCCGCAAAACCCGCCGGGTCGGCCAACAACCAGCCTTCAGTCATCGGATGCACTACACGCAGTAAGAAATTTGGCGACATAGAGTCAATCTTCGCAGTCAGCCGAGCGTGCAGCGTAACAGGACACTCAGTATCAGAATCTCGCATGACCAACCATAACGATCGGGTGGCAGCCCGATTGTAGTTCGGCACGAGCGGATCTAGCCGCGACTTCCCACCCTTTACGACAATTTTGCCGACCTCTCGGCCAGCAGCTCGCACAAGCGCCTCGGCCATACCTCGGTCAGATTCACCTTCGACTACAACATTTATCATTTCCGTCGACCGGACCGTCCTGACCCGATTTCAATTAAGCCATTCAGATTCTTGGGAGAAATCAATCCCTGAACAATATCCGAAACCGGTATTCCGGCCTCCACTTCGTCTATAGACTCTGGAATATCAGCGAGGAGAGTCGCACTGGTGCCATCATTTGTAACTTGAAGCACCAGAACCTCGTCCGCAACTACCCCCTCGTCGTCAAGCAACTCCGGCGCATGAGTCGACAGGAGTACCTGGAGTTCTCGATCTCGCTGAACGGTCGCAAGCACGGTAGGGAGGGTACGGACAATTGAGGCATTTAAGGAGAGCTCAGGCTCTTCCAGTAGCAGAATTCCTCCATTCGCCGGAGCACTAACCAGCGTCCATAACAAACCGATCAGCCTCAGTGTTCCGTCGGAGAATTCCGCCTCGGTATGCCGCGCAGGAGACGGCATCCAGTTTCTATAACCCGCCACCAGATGTGGCCGACCAGTTGAATCGACCTCGATTCCGAGGGTTTCAAAGCCCGGTACCGCAGCCACCAGGGCCGTCTGCATCCGCGTTAGCCATGCATTTCTGGTCTTCAACGGTTGGACGCTATTCATCTGCGCAATAAAATCACCACCAAACGGGTCGCCGACTCGCCCAGCACGAGCTGGGTCTCGAATGACCTGAGGAACCAGATGAAAATATCTAACTTTGGCGAAATACTCGGATATCTGGCGAAATTTCTGATTTGCCGATATCTGCTCAAGGTGCGTCTGAGTCAGGCGTTCAGGGTCGTCGATGTCCGCCTCGTCTGGACGAAGAAGAAGGACTTCGCCGTTTCGTTCGACACGCTCTTCCTCGACGATTGGCCTGTTCTTCCCTTTTCCCTCACCCTTTACCGCCAAAGTGTATCGCCAGCGATCATCCCCTTCTAACAGTTCAAAATCTAGAACCAGACGTCCTTTGCGATTGTTGCGAGCGAACAAGCTTCGAACTTTACCGAGCCCACCACGTCGGTCAAGTGCAGCGGATAACCCTCCACCCGTTGTATCGGCAATATCGCCGATGAATCTGAAAAGATCAAGAAGGTTCGACTTACCTGCAGCATTCGGACCGACGACGAAAAGACGGTCACGGATGGCGAAGTTTACGTTCTTGAAGTTACGCCAATTACTCGCGCTCACGTGCACGATGCGCATGCTTCACTCCACGTCTTCTCGTTGCGGTTTCATCTGATCGTACATGCAAAAGGCCCCCGCACGGAGAACCGAGCGGGGGCCGAATGCTGTTGCTGCTTAGCGGTAGTCGCTGAAGCCGTAGTCGTCCAGCGGCACTGCGGCGCCGGTGGAGGAGCCGAAGCTGTCCGGCGAGTAGTAGGTGTCGTCGTAGGACGGCACCGCGTACGCGGCGGCACGGGCTTCTTCGGTCGGCTGCACCTGGATGTTGCGGTAACGGTTGATACCGGTACCGGCCGGGATGAGCTTACCGATGATCACGTTCTCCTTCAGGCCGATCAGCTTGTCCGAGCGGCAGTTGATGGCCGCGTCCGTCAGCACTCGGGTGGTCTCCTGGAAGGAGGCCGCCGACAGCCACGAATCGGTGGCCAGCGACGCCTTGGTGATACCCATCAGCACCGGACGACCGGAGGCGGGCTCGCCACCCTCGGCGACCACGCGACGGTTCGAGGCCTCGAACTCGGCGCGCTCGGTGAGCGAACCGGGCAGGAACTCGGTCGCACCCGAATCGATGATCGTCACGCGACGCAGCATCTGGCGCACGATGACCTCGATGTGCTTGTCGTGGATCGACACACCCTGCGAGCGGTAGACCTCCTGGACCTCGTGGACCAGGTGGACCTGCACCTGACGGGGACCCATCACGCGCAGCACCTCGTGCGGATCGGCAGCGCCCTCGAGCAGCTGCTGACCCACCTCCACGTGGTCACCGTCGGCCAGCAGACGCTCGGAGCCGTCGTCGTGCTTGAACACCCGCAGACGCTGACGCTTCGAGAGCTTGTCGTAGACGACTTCCTCCGACCCGTCATCAGGGATGATCGTGATCTTGTAGAAGCGGTCGTCGTCCTCGAGCCGCACCCGGCCCGAGACCTCCGCGATCGGCGCCTTGCCCTTGGGGACACGGGCCTCGAAGAGCTCCTGAACACGCGGCAGACCACCGGTGATGTCGTCGCCGGCGACGCCACCCTGGTGGAAGGTACGCATGGTCAGCTGGGTACCGGGCTCACCGATGGACTGGGCGGCGACGATGCCGACGGCCTCGCCGATGTCGACCAGCTTGCCGGTGGCCATCGAACGGCCGTAGCAGGTGGCGCAGACGCCGGTGCCGGTGGTGCAGGTCAGCACGGAGCGGACCTTCACCTCGGTGATACCGGCCTCGAGCAGCGCCTCGAGCGCGGGGTCGCCGAGGTCGGCGCCCTTCGCCACGATGACGTTGCCGTTCGCGTCGACCGCATCCTGTGCCAGGGTGCGGGCGAAGGTCGAGGTCTCCACATGCGCGTCACGGATGATCGTGCCGTCGGCCTGCTTCTCCGCGATCGGCACCACGATGCCGCGCTCGGTGCCACAGTCGTGCTCGCGCACGATGACGTCCTGCGAGACGTCGACCAGACGACGGGTCAGGTAACCCGAGTCGGCGGTACGAAGCGCGGTGTCGGCCAGACCCTTACGAGCACCGTGGGTGTTGATGAAGTACTCGAGCACGGTCAGGCCCTCACGGAACGAGGACTTGATCGGGCGCGGGATGAACTCACCCTTCGGGTTCGTCACCAGGCCCTTCATACCGGCGAGGGTACGGGTCTGGGTGAAGTTACCCGTGGCACCCGAGTCGACGATCGTGATGATCGGGTTGTCGGCCGGGTAGTGGGTGCGCAGCGCCGCACCGACCTCTTCGGTCGCTTCCTGCCAGATCTTGACCAGGGCGTTGTTGCGCTCCTGGTGATCGAGAGCACCACGCTGGTACTTCTTCTCGATCTGGTCGGCCATGCCCTCGTAGCGCTCCATGATGTCGGCCTTCTCCGGCGGAACGAGCACGTCCGACATGGAGACGGTGACACCCGAACGCGTGGCCCAGTAGAAGCCGGCGTCCTTGAGCTTGTCGACGGTCTGGGCGACGACGATCATCGGGTAGCGCTCGGCCAGATCGTTGATGATCGTGGCCTGACGCTTCTTCGGCATCGGCTCGTTGATGAACGCGTAGTCCGCCGGGAGCAGCTCGTTGAAGATCACGCGACCGAGCGTGGTCTCGGCGAGCCAGGCATCGCCACGGTGCCAGCCCTCGGGGAACAGCTCCGCCTCGATCTCCTTCGGCGGGCGCTGCTCGGTGAGCCGCACCTTGATCATCGAACGCACGGTGAGCTCACCGCGGTCGACGGCCATCTGCGCCTCGGCGGGCGAGGAGTACACACCGAACTCCGGGGTGTCCTTGCCGCCGGCCTTGTAGGTGCCGACACCGTTCTCGTCGAGACGAGTCAGGTAGAACAGGCCGGTCACCATGTCCAGACGCGGCATCGCCAGCGGGCGACCCGACGCCGGGGACAGGATGTTGTTCGACGACAGCATCAGGATGCGCGCCTCGGCCTGCGCCTCCGCCGACAGCGGAAGGTGCACGGCCATCTGGTCACCGTCGAAGTCGGCGTTGAACGCCTCACACACCAGCGGGTGCAGCTGGATGGCCTTGCCTTCCACCAGCTGCGGCTCGAAGGCCTGGATACCCAGGCGGTGCAGGGTGGGCGCACGGTTCAGCATCACCGGGTGCTCGGCGATGACCTCTTCGAGGACATCCCACACCTGGGGACGCTGACGCTCGACCATCCGCTTGGCGGACTTGATGTTCTGCGCGTGGTTGAGATCCACCAGACGCTTCATGACGAACGGCTTGAACAGCTCGAGCGCCATCAGCTTCGGCAGACCACACTGGTGCAGCTTCAGCTGCGGACCGACCACGATGACCGAACGGCCCGAGTAGTCGACTCGCTTACCGAGCAGGTTCTGACGGAAACGACCCTGCTTGCCCTTGAGCAGATCGCTCAGCGACTTCAGCGGGCGGTTACCCGGACCGGTGACCGGGCGACCACGACGACCGTTGTCGAACAGTGCGTCGACGGACTCCTGCAGCATCCGCTTCTCGTTGTTGACGATGATCTCGGGCGCACCCAGATCGATCAGTCGCTTGAGGCGGTTGTTGCGGTTGATCACGCGGCGGTACAGGTCGTTCAGGTCGGAGGTGGCGAAGCGGCCACCGTCGAGCTGAACCATCGGGCGCAGCTCCGGCGGGATCACCGGAACAGCGTCGAGCACCATGCCCATGGGCGAGTTGCCGTTGGCCTGGAAAGCCGCGACGACCTTGAGGCGCTTGAGCGCACGCAGCTTCTTCTGGCCCTTACCGCTGCGGATGGTCTCGCGCAGCGACTCGGCCTCGGCGTCGATGTCGAAGTTCTCCATCAGCTTCTGGATGGACTCCGCACCCATGGCACCGGTGAAGTACTCGCCGTAACGGTCGACGAGCTCGCGGTAGAGCACCTCGTCGACGATGAGCTGCTTGACCGACAGCTTGGTGAAGGTGGTCCAGATCTCGTCGAGACGATCCAGTTCGCGCTGGGCGCGGTCACGCAGCTGACGCATCTCGCGCTCGCCGCCGTCCTTGACCTTGCGGCGCACGTCGGACTTGGCGCCCTCGGCCTCCAGCTCGGCCAGGTCGGCCTCGAGCTTCTGCGCGCGGGCCTCGAGATCGGCGTCGCGCTGATCGGCGACAGCCTTCTTCTCGACCTCCATCTCGGCCTCGAGGGTGCTGAGCTCGTTGTGGCGCAGCTCCTCGTCGACACCGACGATGACGTAGGCGGCGAAGTAGATGATCTTCTCGAGATCCTTCGGCGCCAGGTCCAGCAGGTAACCCAAGCGCGACGGAACGCCCTTGAAGTACCAGATGTGAGTGACGGGTGCGGCCAGCTCGATGTGGCCCATGCGCTCACGACGCACCTTGGCGCGAGTCACCTCGACGCCACAGCGCTCACAGATGATGCCCTTGAAGCGGACGCGCTTGTACTTGCCGCAGTAGCACTCCCAGTCCCGGGTGGGGCCGAAGATCTTCTCGCAGAAGAGCCCGTCCTTCTCCGGCTTGAGCGTGCGGTAGTTGATGGTCTCCGGCTTCTTGACCTCGCCGTAGGACCAGTTGCGAATGTCTTCGGCAGAGGCCAGGCCGATCCGGAGTTCATCGAAGAAGTTGACGTCTAGCACGTAACTTCCTTTCCCCTGTTCGGGTCGAATTCGAGCAAAAGTTCACTAGTTGTCGAGCGCGGTGCGCGATGCGGGCGCCTTTTCCGGAGACGCCCGCACCGCGCTTACCACCTAGTTCGCCAAATCGTCGACAGTGGCCGCTTCGTTCCTGGACAGGTTGATGCCCAGGTTCGCCGCGGCGCGCTCCAGATCCTCGTCGTCACCGTCACGCATCTCGATCGCGGCGCCGTCCGAAGACAGGACCTCCACGTTGAGGCACAGCGACTGGAGTTCCTTGAGGAGCACCTTGAACGACTCCGGAATGCCCGGCTCCGGAATGTTCTCGCCCTTGACGATGGCCTCGTAGACCTTCACGCGGCCGACCACGTCGTCGGACTTGATGGTCAGGAGCTCCTGCAGCGTGTACGCCGCGCCGTAGGCCTGCATGGCCCAGCACTCCATCTCACCGAAACGCTGACCACCGAACTGCGCCTTACCACCCAGCGGCTGCTGCGTGATCATCGAGTACGGACCGGTCGAACGCGCGTGGATCTTGTCGTCGACCAGGTGGTGCAGCTTCAGGATGTACATGTAACCGACCGCGACCGGGTACGGGAACGGCTCGCCGGAACGACCGTCGAACAGGGTCGCCTTGCCGTCGGCGTCGACCATCCGCTCACCGTCACGGTTGGGCAGCGTCGAGCCGAGCAGACCGGTGAGCTCGTTGTCCTTGGCGCCGTCGAAGACGGGCGTCGCGATGTTCGAGTCGGCCGGTGCGGCCAGCATCTCCTCGGGCAGCGTGGCCGCCCACTCGGGACGAGTGCCGTCCGTGGCCACGTCGATGTTCCAGCCGGCCTTACCGATCCACCCGAGATGGGTTTCCAGGATCTGGCCGATGTTCATACGACGGGGCACACCGTGGGTGTTCAGGATGATGTCGACCGGGGTGCCGTCGGGCATGAACGGCATGTCCTCCACGGGGAGGATCTTGCCGATGACGCCCTTGTTGCCGTGGCGGCCGGCGAGCTTGTCGCCGTCCTGGATCTTGCGCTTCTGCGCCACGTAGACACGGACCAGCTCGTTCACGCCGGGAGGCAGATCGTCGTCGTCCTCGCGCGAGAACACGCGGATGCCGATGACCTTGCCGGACTCACCGTGGGGCACCTTCAGCGAGGTGTCGCGCACTTCGCGCGCCTTCTCACCGAAGATGGCACGCAGCAGGCGCTCTTCCGGGGTGAGCTCGGTCTCGCCCTTGGGCGTGACCTTGCCGACCAGGATGTCGCCGTCACGAACCTCGGCACCGATGCGGATGATGCCGCGCTCGTCCAGGTCGGCCAGCACCTCGTCGGAGACGTTCGGGATGTCCCGGGTGATCTCCTCGGCGCCCAGCTTGGTGTCGCGGGCGTCGATCTCGTGCTCTTCGATGTGGATCGAGGTGAGAACGTCCTCTTCCACGAGGCGCTGCGACAGGATGATCGCGTCCTCGTAGTTGTGGCCTTCCCACGGCATGATCGCGACGAGCAGGTTCTTGCCGAGCGCCATCTCACCGTTCTCGGTGCAGGGACCGTCGGCCAGGACCTGGCCGGCCTCGACCCGCTGACCCTCGTCCACGATCGGACGCTGGTTGGAGCAGGTGCCCTGGTTGGAGCGGTTGAACTTGCGCATCCGGTAGGACTTGCGGCTGCCGTCGTCGGCCATCACGGTGACGTAGTCGGCCGAGACCTCCTCGACCACACCCGACTTCTCGTTCACCACGACATCGCCGGCGTCGACCGCGGCGCGCAGCTCCATGCCGGTGCCCACGATGGGAGCCTCGGAACGGATCAGCGGCACGGCCTGACGCTGCATGTTCGCACCCATGAGGGCACGGTTGGCGTCGTCGTGCTCGAGGAACGGGATCATGGCCGTCGCGACCGACACCATCTGGCGCGGCGAGATGTCCATGTAGTCGACCTGTGCGGGCGAGACGAACTCGACCTCTTCACCGGCGCGCCGCACGAGGACCTTCTCCTCGATGAAGCGACCCTCGGCGTCGACCGGCGAGTTGGCCTGCGCGCGGACGTAACGGTCTTCCTCGTCGGCCGTGAGGTACTTGACCTCGTCGGTGACCTTGCCGTCGACGACCTTGCGGTACGGCGTCTCGATGAAGCCGAACGGGTTGACCCGCGCGTACACCGACAGCGAACCGATCAGGCCGATGTTCGGGCCTTCCGGGGTCTCGATCGGGCACATGCGGCCGTAGTGCGACGGGTGGACGTCACGAACTTCCAGACCGGCACGCTCACGGGACAGACCACCCGGGCCCAGCGCCGACAGGCGGCGCTTGTGGGTGAGACCCGACAGCGGGTTGTTCTGGTCCATGAACTGCGACAGCTGGGAGGTTCCGAAGAACTCCTTGATCGCCGCGACCACGGGCCGGATGTTGATCAGGGTCTGCGGCGTGATCGCCTCGACGTCCTGAGTCGTCATCCGCTCGCGGACCACGCGCTCCATGCGGGACAGGCCCACGCGGATCTGGTTCTGGATCAGCTCGCCGACGGTGCGCAGACGACGGTTACCGAAGTGGTCGATGTCGTCGATCTCGACGGGGACCTCTTCGCCGCCGGGGGCGGTCATCGAGCGGTCACCGGCGTGCAGACGCACCAGGTACTCGATGGTGTCGACGATGTCTTCCTTGGTGAGCACCGAGGAAGTGACCGGCTTGTCGAGGTTGATGCCGAGCTTCTTGTTGATCTTGTAGCGACCGACGCGGGCCAGGTCGTAGCGCTTCTCCTTGAAGAACAAGTTCTCCAGCAGGGTCTGCGCGGACTCCTTGGTCGGCGGCTCGCCCGGACGCAGCTTGCGGTAGATGTCGAGCAGCGCCTCGTCCTGGCCGGGCGTGCTGTCCTTCTCCAGGGTCGACATCATGATCTCGGAGAAGCCGAAACGCTCGACGATCTCCTCGGTGGTCATGCCGAGTGCCTTGAGCAGCACGGTGACCGGCTGACGGCGCTTGCGGTCGATGCGGACACCGACGGTGTCGCGCTTGTCGACGTCGAATTCCAGCCAGGCGCCGCGCGACGGGATCACGCGCACGCTGTGCAGGTCCTTCTCGGTGGCCTTGTCGATGCTGTGATCGAAGTAGACGCCGGGGGAACGCACGAGCTGGGAGACGACGACACGCTCGGTGCCGTTGATGATGAAGGTGCCCTTGTCGGTCATCATGGGGAAATCACCCATGAAGACGGTCTGGCTCTTGATCTCGCCGGTGTTGTTGTTGATGAACTCCGCGGTGACGAACAGAGGCGCCGCGTAGGTCATGTCCTTCTCTTTGCACTCATCGATGGAGGCCTTGACCTCTTCGAAGCGCGGGTCGGAGAACGAGAGGGACATCGAACCGGAGAAATCCTCGATCGGCGAGAGCTCTTCGAGCACCTCTTCGAGGCCGCCTGCGAGACCGACGTCGCCGCGTGCGGCCGCCTTCTCACGCCAGTCGGGAGAACCGACCAACCAGGCGAACGAGTCCGTTTGTAGGTCGAGAAGTCCGGGCACCTCCAAGGGCTCTCGGATCTTCGCGAACGAAACCCTCAACGGGGCTCCGGGGATACCAGCCTTGGTCTGGGTGGAGACTGCCAAGATGCGTCCTTCCAGCACCTCACGCGCGTCGCGTGGTGGTCCGCGACCGTCGCTTGTCTGCTACGAATTCCGCTGGTTACAACCCGAACGAAACCCGAACAGGCAGCAGCGGAAGTAACACCGGAAGGGTGGAACTTACGTGTGCGAATCAAGGTGTGGACAGGAGGCAGCCAGCGCAACGTCCAAACTTACACCCCTATACAAGGGGGTGTCAACATACCATCCGAGTCATCACTCGGACGGCAAACGCGCCGAAGTCCCGGGACGCTGGCCGCGTCGGAAACTCGGGCGCCGAAGCCCCTGTAACAGCAGACGCTGTTGTGAATAGGGTGACGGTTCGCGCCCGGCTCGTCAAGTGGCGCGGCGGCCCTGTGTCCGAGATCGAGATCGCCTGGCGCGCTGGGCATCCCCGCCCGAACCGCGGTTATTTTACCCGCGGCACGCCGTGCGCGCCATCCCGTAAAACACCAGGTCAGGGCGCTTTCCGGCACGGGAACGCGAAAGGCCCCGGGCGAACCCGGGGCCTTTCGAGACGAAACTTGTCAGCCGTTGGTCTGGCCGTGCGGCATCGCTTTGAACGATTCGGTGGGGTGATCGTTGCCCCCGTAGGCGGCCATCACCTGGGTGTCGTCGGACTCGGCCAGCGACTCGCGGATGGCGGCCTGGGCCGCAGCGGGCAGGGTGTGCATGATCTCGCGCACACGGGCCTGACGACGGTAGACCGCCTGCCGTGCGGGCATGCCCGGCTCGGCCTTCATCTGCGGGATGATGCCCTCGATCTCCTCGGCGCCACCATGGTGGTGGCCGGCGTCGACGAGCGCCTGCTCGCGCGCCATCTGCGCCTCGTCCTTCTCCTCGGACATACCGATCGGGCCGATCATGCGGCCGTTGAGGAACTGCTTGACCACCGGCTCCTCGCTGGTGAGCAGCACCTCGCGGGGTCCGAACATCACCAGCTGACGGCGGAACAGCATGCCGATGTTGTCGGGCACGGTACGGGCCAGGTTGATGTTGTGCGTCACGATGAGGATCGTCGCGTCGATCTGGGCGTTGATGTTGAGCAGCAGCTGCGCCAGGTAGGAGGTACGCACCGGGTCGAGGCCGGAGTCGGGCTCGTCGACGAGGATGATCTGCGGGTCGAGCACGAGCGCGCGGGCCAGACCGGCGCGCTTGCGCATACCACCGGAGATCTCACCGGGCAGTTTGTTCTCCGCGCCGAGCAGACCGGTCAGCTCGAGCTTCTCCATCACGATGCGACGGATCTCGGTTTCCGACTTCTTGGTGTGCTCGCGCAGCGGGAACGCGATGTTGTCGAACAGATTCATCGAGCCGAACAGCGCGCCGTCCTGGAAGAGGACGCCGAACAGTTTGCGGATCTCGTAGAGCTCCTTGTTGGAGCAGGTGGTGATATCGGTGCCATCGATGAAGATGGACCCGCGCTCGGGCCGCAGCAGACCGATGAGCGATTTCAGGAACACCGACTTACCCGTACCCGAGGGGCCGAGCAGCGCGCTCACCTCGCCCGAAGGGAGCGTGATCGACACGTCCTGCCAAATTCGCTGTGAACCGAAGGACTTGGTTACACCCTCGGTCCTGACCTCGACGCCCACGCCTACCTCCATTGATCCTGCGAGCACCCCACCCGCTCACCGCGCGCTCACATCTCGGCGGTGCGTCACGACACTGTGGGTCCGGTCACTGTAACCCATGAGTGAGACGGGGCACACCTCTACATGACTGAAGAGTAACCCCGACCATGCGCTACAGCGCGTATCACTTTCCCATGTCCGTATATATAACAAACGGGCGGCCCCCTGAGGGACCGCCCGTTCGTCTACGCGAAGCGCTGAATTACTTGACCGAGACCTTGGCGCCGGCCTCTTCCAGCTTCGCCTTGGCAGCCTCGGCGGCGTCCTTGGCGACCTTCTCCAGGATCGGCTTCGGGGCACCCTCGACCAGGTCCTTGGCTTCCTTCAGGCCCAGGCCCGAGACGATCTCACGGACCACCTTGATGACCTGGATCTTCTTGTCGCCGGCACCCTCGAGGATGACGTCGAACTCGTCCTGCTCCTCAGCGGCCTCGGCCGGAGCAGCGGCGCCACCGGCGGCGGCAACGGCGACGGGGGCAGCAGCGGTGACCTCGAACTTCTCCTCGAACGCCTTCACGAAGCCCGAGAGCTCCAGCAGGGTCATCTCCGAGAAAACGTCGAGCAGCTCTTCGGTGGACAGCTTGGCCATGATTGTTCCTTTCGGTGGTGAATGTCTGAGTGCGCGGGCGGTAACACCCGTGCGGGGGTATTACTCGGCAGCGCCTTCGGCCTGCTTCTTCTCCTGCAGCGCGGCGGCCAGACGGGCCACCTGACCGGCAGGAGCCGAGAACAGCCCGGCAGCCTTGGACATGTTGCCCTTCATCGCGCCTGCCAGCTTGGCCAGCAGAACCTCACGGCTCTCGAGGTCGGCGATCTTCTCGACCTCGGACACGGACAGCGCAGCGCCGTCCATGTAGCCGCCCTTGATGACGAGCGCCTTGTTCTCCTTGGCGAAGGTCTTGATGGCCTTCGCGGCGTCGACCGGCTCACCCTGGATGAAGGTGATGGCGGTCGGTCCGACGAACAAGTCGTCAAGGCCCTCGATGCCCGCTTCCGCGGCCGCACGCTTGACCAGGGTGTTCTTGGCGACGGAGTACGTGGCACCGGCGCCCAGCGCGCGACGCAGCTCGGTGAGCTTGCCGACCGACAGGCCACGGTATTCCGTGACAACAGTGGCCGTGGAGTTCTTGAACTGCTCCGCGATCTCCGCGACAGCGGTGACCTTTTCAGGCTTCGCCATACTTCGCCTCCTCTCTGATGTCGGTTCGTGAACGCGCACTACCGAATCAGGGGCCGGCGACAAAACTAACGCCCCGGACGCAAGGCGTACCGGGGCGCGAAAGAATAAATTCTTCTGCCTCAGCTCTCCCTGCGTGGGCCGCCGGCAATGTCGCCGGACCTTCGATCGAATACCGCGCGAGCGGCATCGACGACCAACGGTCTTCGGTAGAACGAATGGGTAGTCATCGAACAGGTCGACGACCGGAGTCCACTGTACCTGCACCCACCCTCCTCTGCCAAAACGGGTCGATGGCGCCCGGAACGCCCGAATATGTTGTGAGCCAGGCCACTTTGATTCCTACATTGTGGTAGCAATCGCACTCGAAAGGTGTTACGCGGGGTGACAGTAACCTGGTTCACTCCTGGCCTATGACAACCTCCGTAGTCGCTCCACCAGTGTTGCTGGACCGGCGTTCCCGGCGATTCCTCGCACTCGCCGTGATCTGTCTGGCCGAACTGCTGGTCGTCCTCGACAACACCATCGTCAACGTCGCTCTCCCCTCCATCGGCGTCCAGCTCGCTACCGGCGTCTCCGGCCTGCAGTGGGTCGTCGACGCCTACACCCTCACCTTCGCCGGACTGCTCCTGGCCGCGGGCAACCTCGGTGACCGGTACGGCCGCAGGCGGATCATGACGATCGGCCTGGTCGGCATCGCCGTCATGTCGGTCGGCGGCGCGCTCGCCGAGTCGATGACGCAGGTCATCGCGGCCCGCGCGGCGATGGGCGTCTTCGCGGCCGCAGTCTTCCCCGCCACCCTCGCCCTGATCATCAACATCTTCACCGACCGGCGCGAACGCGCGCTCGCCATCGCCGCCTGGACCGCGATGGCGGGCTTCGCCATCGCCATCGGCCCGATCTCGGGCGGGTGGCTGCTCGAGCACTTCAGCTGGCACTCGGTGTTCTGGATCAATGTGCCGGTGGCGCTGGCCGCATTGGTCGCGACGCTGATCTGGGTGCCGGAATCGCGAGCAAACCAGGTCGGCAGGCTGGATCTACCCGGGATCGGGCTCTCGATCGCCGGCATCACGCTGGTGGTGTGGGCGATCATCGAGGCACCGCACAACGGCTGGCTCTCGCTCACCACCCTGTGCACCGCCACGCTGGGCGCCCTGCTGCTCGCCGCCTTCGTGATCTGGGAATTACATACGCCCGCACCGATTCTCGACATGCGACTGTTCCGCAACCGGCGATTCTCGTTGCCGGCCTTGGCCATTGCCATCGGCTACTTCTCGATGTTCGGATTCCTGTTCCTGATCACGCAGTACTTCCAGGGCGTCCGCGAATACACGCCACTCGAGTTCGGCATCGCCTCGCTGCCGTTCGCGTTCTCGGTGGCGATCGGCGCCCCCGTCGCGACCCTGCTCGCGCAACGGGTCGGCACCACGGCGGTCCTGGTGATCGGCCTGCTGCTCACCGGCCTCGGCCTCTACCTGGGTGGACAGGTCACCGTGGACAGCAGCTATCTGATCGGAGTGCTGCCGTCGATGGTGTCGATGGCACTCGGCCTCGGCATCGTGCAGGGTCCGGCCACCGAATCGATCATGTCGGCGCTGCCGCTGGAGGAGGCGGGCGCCGGTTCGGCCGTCAACGACACCACCCGTGAGATCGGCGGCACCCTCGGCGTCGCGGTCCTCGGCTCGATCGTCGCCTCCTACTACACCAGCCGGATCGGCGCCCGAATCGACGCCATCCCGGTCGGCATCATGAACGACAACGAGAAGAGCCTGGTCAAAGCCAGTCCCCTCAGCGTCCTGGAGCTGCGCAAACGCGAACTTGCCCCGTTCCTCGAAACCCAGCGCGAGAACCTCATCGTCGCCATGAAGACGGCAACCCTGCAGGGCGCGCACGCCGCCTCCCTCGTCGCGACCGGCGCGGTCCTCGTCTGCGCGGTGATCGTGGCGATCTTCCTGCCCTGGAAACCACACCGCGGCGAGTCCGTACTGCTCGCCTGGCGCGACACCGACGACACCGAGCGCTGAAACGCCGCGAGGGTGGGAACGCAGTGCGTTCCCACCCTCGCGGTTGATCAGGAGCTACCTGTCAGAAGCTCACGCGTCCTCGTCGAGGAGGTTGCGGGTGCGGTTCGGGTCCACCGGGATGCCCGGGCCGGTGTTGGTCGAAACCGTGATCTTCTTGACGTAGCGACCCTTGGCGGTCGACGGCTTCACACGCAGGATCTCGTCCAGCGCGGCACCGTAGTTCTCCACCAGCTTCGAGTCGTCGAACGACGCCTTACCGATGACGAAGTGCAGGTTGGCCTGCTTGTCGACGCGGAAGTTGATCTTGCCGCCCTTGATGTCGTTGACGGCCTTGGTCACATCGTTGGTGACCGTGCCCGTCTTCGGGTTCGGCATCAGACCACGCGGGCCGAGGACACGCGCGATGCGGCCGACCTTGGCCATCTGGTCCGGGGTGGCGATCGCGGCGTCGAAGTCGAGCCAGCCGCCCTGGATCCGCTCGATCAGGTCCTCGGCGCCCACGGCGTCGGCACCGGCGGCCTCGGCCTCGGCGGCCTTCTCGCCGGCGGCGAACACGATGACGCGGGCGGTCTTACCGGTGCCGTGCGGCAGGTTGACGGTGCCACGGACCATCTGGTCGGCCTTGCGGGGATCCACGCCGAGACGAACGGCGACCTCGACGGTCGCGTCGGTCTTGGTGGTCGCGGTCTCCTTCGCCAGGCGCGCGGCGGCCAGCGGGGAGTACAGCTTGTCGCGATCGACCTTCTCAGCAGCGGCGAGATACGCCTTGCTTCGCTTTGCCATGTTTGTCTGTCCTTAATCTGGTTCAGAAGTGGTTGTCGGGCCTGGCCGGCCCTCCCACTCGGATTGCTGGAAGATCAGCCTCGGCGCCCATTGAAGGCTTCGCTGCGCCTGCGTGGTTACGCTGCGCTGCCGCCTTCGGCGCTGACGCTCAGCCTTCGACGGTGATGCCCATCGAGCGCGCGGTACCGGCGATGATCTTCGCGGCCTGCTCGATGTCGTTGGCGTTCAGGTCTTCCTGCTTGGTCTTGGCGATCTCACGGACCTGGTCCATGGTGACCTTGGCGACCTTGGTCTTGTGCGGCTCGGCCGAGCCCTTCTGCACACCGGCGGCCTTGAGCAGCAGCTTGGCGGCGGGCGGGGTCTTCAACTTGAAGTCGAACGACCGGTCCTCGTACACCGAGATCTCGACCGGGATGACGTTGCCACGCTGCGACTCGGTCGCGGCGTTGTACGCCTTGCAGAACTCCATGATGTTGACGCCGTGCTGACCGAGCGCGGGGCCGACCGGAGGGGCCGGGTTCGCGGCGCCGGCCTGGATCTGCAGCTTGATGATCCCGGCGAGCTTCTTCTTCTTGGGGGGCATCTTTCTTCCTTGGGTTTCGGTTCCTTACGGTTGCCGTAAGCCTGTTGCGGGATCGCTCCCACGCCGGGTCCAAGCCCGGCATTCGCGCACGACCGTCACACCGGGCGGAAAACGCCTGGAGGGGGTCTACACACGAACTGTCACACTCTACCGAACCGCGTCGCGGGCGCCGCAGCCGGGAGGGGTCGGGAAACGACAACGGCACCGCCGAGGCGGTGCCGTTGCGAAGCTGGTTCGAGCTAGATCTTGGAAACCTGGGTGAAGTTCAGCTCCACCGGGGTCTCGCGACCGAAGATCGACACGAGCACCTTGAGCTTCTGCTGCTCGGCGTTCACCTCGCTGATGCTGGCGGGCAGCGTCGCGAACGGGCCGTCCATCACGGTGACCGACTCGCCGACCTCGAAGTCGACCTCGATGGTCGGCTTGCCCGCGGCGGTGGCACCGGTGTCGGCGCCACCCGAAGCAGCGGCGGCGGCCGCCTTCTTCTGGGCCTGCGCACCGGCCGGGACCAGGAACTTCACGACCTCGTTGATGGTCAGCGGGGTGGGCTTGGCGCCCGGGCCGCCGCCGGTCATGCCGACGAAGCCGGTGACGCCGGGGGTGTTGCGCACCGCGCCCCACGATTCGTTGTTCAGTTCCATCCGGACCAGGATGTAGCCGGGCAGCACCTTGCGGTTGACGTTCTTCTTCTGCCCGTTCTTGATCTCGGTGACCTCTTCGGTCGGTACCTCGACCTGGAAGATGTAGTCCTCGAGTCCGAGGTTCTGCACGCGGGTCTCGAGGTTGGTCTTGACCTTGTTCTCGTAACCGGCGTAAGAGTGCACGACGTACCAGTCGCCGGGGACGCGGCGCAGCTTGGCCTTCATCGACTCGACGGGGTCGGCTTCGGGGTCTTCCTCGGTGGGAACCGTGGTGTCCTCGACGACGGCGTCGGCAGCCTCGTCAGCGAGCTCGGTGGTGGCCTCGACCTCGTCGGTGGCGTTGTCCGCCGCGACAGTGTCGTCAACCGGGAACTCGTCGTTGGTGTCGTTCTCCGGGGTGCTCACTGAGGCACTCGCTTCCTGTGTCGTCACGTACATCCTCTGGGCCGGGTCGGGTGCGCGGAGGCGCGCTCCGCCGTTCCGGCCCGCGATCGGCTACCGGCGTGGGTGTCGGCGATCAGCCGAACAGCCAGTCGACACCCTTGACGAACGCTACGTCGATCCCGGCGATGAACGCGACCATGAAGACCACGAACACCAGAACGACGGTCGTATAGGTGACCATCTGCTTCCGGTTGGGCCAGATCACCTTGCGCAGTTCCGCGATGACCTCTCGCAGGAACTTGAACAGCCGCTTGAACGGGTTGCCCGTCTTGGCCTTACCGGCAGTCTTGTCTGCCTTGCGCGAGCCCGACGGCCGGTCGAGCGTGGCCACCGAACCGGTGGTCGCCGGAGCATCCGACGTGCGCGCACGACGAGCGGTCCGCTTGCCGCTCGGCCGAGTGGCAGCGGCGGTATCGTCGCCGTCTTCGGCGCGAGTATCCCGCTCGTCCGTCACGTCGATCCTCTCTCGTCGCTGGCATTCAGGGCAGGGGCGACAGGACTTGAACCTGCAACCTGCGGTTTTGGAGACCGCTGCTCTGCCAATTGAGCTACGCCCCTTCGGTTGGACCGGCCTGGGCCGATACGTCCAACCACAATCGATATTCGATTATCGGCCCTTGCGAGCCGTTTCTTCCAGGGTTGGCATCACACACAACACGCGCGCCGCTTCCGTGGGAGCAGGCTCCCGGGAAGTCAGCGCGCAGCAGCCGGTGACCCCAGAGTCCCGAGTGTACGTTACCGCGTGGGCAATGTGCCAATCGGGACGCTCGACCAGGTCAGGCCAGCTGAACTGTTGCCGTGGCGCGGCCGAAGATCTTCTTGCCCGCCGATTTCGCCGTGATGGCGACGACGGCCGTTCGGGTCTCCGGGTCGACCGACTTCACCTTACCCGTGAAATCCACCTCGGCCGGGGCATCGGCACGCACGTAGACGGGGCTGGTGAAGCGCACGTTGTATTCCTTCACCGCACCGGGGTCGCCGAGCCAGGAGGTGACGAATCCGCCGCCGAGGCCCATGGTGAGCATGCCGTGGGCCACCACGTTGTCGAGGCCGACGAGTTTGACGATCTCGTCACTCCAGTGGATGGGGTTCGCGTCACCGGAGACGCCGGCGTAGTTCACCAGGTCGCCGCGGGTGAGCCGGACGGTCCGCGCGGGCAGTTCGTCGCCCACCGCGATGCTTTCGAAGGCGAGCGCGTGGGTACTGACCTGCGGTTCCGGGTCCTTGGTCACCGGATCCGGGGTGATCGCGGCGAAGGCGTCGCTCGGCGCGTGGTGTGCCGGTTCGTCGTCGCCGAGACCGTGCATGAGCACATTGCGGACGGCCGCCGACATATTCGGATCGATATCGCCGCCGCTGCGTCCGATGAGCGTGGTGTAGGTGGTGAGCACCAATTCGTCGTGGGCGTCGGTGACGATGTTCTTGGTCACGATGATGTCGCCGCCGAATGCCTGCCGGAACGAATGCAGATAAACGTCACAGGTGAGCCGGTCGCCGACCCGGATCGGCCGATGGAATTCCAGGATCTGATCGGTCTGCATGATCTGGCTGAGGTCGTATCCGGTGACGATCTCCTCGAACAACCGGCGCTGGGCCAGGATGCCGACCAGGGAGATGAAGGTGAGCGGGGCGAGCAGACCGGAATGGCCGTACTCGCGCGCGATGTCCTCGTCCCAGTGCACCGGGTGGTAGTCCTGCACGGCGCGGGCGTATTCACGCACCTTTTCGCGACCGACCTCGTAATAGTCGTCGACCCGGTAGTGGTGGCCGACCATCGAGGCCGCGTGAGCGGCGGGATCGAATGGTTCGGCGGCTGCGGCCGAGACCGCTTCGTCAGTTCCGGTGTTCACTGTCACAGCGTGGCACATTACCGACTTGTGCGCGCGCACCCCTGTCGACCGGTCTGGAAAACGCACGAAGGCCGGACTTTCGTCCGGCCTTCGGCAGATGTTTTTTGTTCGAATCAGCGCGATTCGCGATGCGCCCGGTGGGTGCCGCAGTTCGGGCAGAACTTCTTCAGCTCGAGGCGGTCCGGGTCGTTGCGCCGGTTCTTCTTGGTGATGTAGTTGCGGTGCTTGCACTCTTCGCAGGCCAAGGTGATCTTTGGCCGGACATCGGTGGACTTCGCGGCCACGATATGCCTTCTTTCCGGTCTGGGCTGAGTCGTTATTGGTAGCGATGGCCGGACTTGAACCGGCGACACAACGATTATGAGTCGTTTGCTCTACCGACTGAGCTACACCGCCACGGCGGACCTATTACGGTGGGGCCGGCGGGAAAGTCGGTCACCACCGGCAATCCGGCGAGCCCCCTAACGGAATCGAACCGTTGACCTTTTCCTTACCATGGAAACGCTCTGCCGACTGAGCTAAGGGGGCATGACTACGTGGCACAGAGTCTTGGTCGGCGAACCGATCAGAGCGACCCCGTGCTCCGGCGTCCTGAAAGAGATTACACACTCCTGGCGATCACCACCAAATCGCCTGATCAGGACGTATTTTTCACCGCATCTCAACCTGCTGGACACGCAGTGGGACCGGCGTGGTGGTGGAGCTCGCCGCAAAACCAAAGAACCCCGCCGATCCTGTGATCGACGGGGTTCGATGTGGCAGATGTAGGATTCGAACCTACGTAGGCTTGCGCCGACAGATTTACAGTCTGCTCCCATTGGCCGCTCGGGCAATCTGCCTTGTGCGCCGTTTCCGGTGCGCTGAGCAGCTTACAACGAACCCACCCCGGGGATGCAAACCGCCTGCACAGACCCCCTGCGGGCGCACGCTGCGGCGCGTTGCGGGTACAACTGTCTCGGCGGTGAGGCAGTCTTGCCGCGGAGTTTTACGGACCTTCCGAAGAACAGGAGCGCAGTGTGGCTGATTCGTCATTCGACGTGGTGAGCAAGGTCGACCGGCAGGAGGTCGACAATGCGCTGCATCAGGCGGAGAAGGAGCTGAACTCCCGCTACGACTTCAAGGGCACCGACGCCTCGATCGCCTGGTCCGGGGAGGAGGCCATCGTCCTCACCGCCAATGCCGAGGAGCGGGTGAAGGCGGCGCTCGAGGTGTTCAAGGAGAAGCTGATCCGGCGCGACATCTCGCTCAAAGCGTTCGACGCCGGCGAGCCGCAGGCCTCGGGCAAGGTGTTCAAGATCACCGGCACGCTGGTGCAGGGCATCGACACCGAGAAGGCCAAGAAGATCTCCAAGAAGATCCGCGACGAGGGCCCCAAGGGCGTGAAGGCGCAGATCCAGGGCGACGAACTGCGGGTGAGCAGCAAGAAGCGCGACGACTTGCAGGCCGTGATCTCGCTGCTCAAGGGCGAGGACTTCGGTATCGCGCTGCAGTTCGTGAACTACCGCTAGTTCGTCAGTAGCGGTGCGTTCCGCCCGCCATCTCCTCGAGCCGCCTGATGCGATCGGCGGTCGGGGGGTGGGTGGAGTACCAGCGGGCGATGCGGTCGCCGGTGCGGAACGGATTGGCGATCATCAGGTGCGATTCGCTGGTGATCTTCGGGTCCGGCGGCAGGGGGGCCGCCTGGACACCCCGTTCGATCTTGCGCAGTGCCGAGGCGAGAGCGAGCGGGTCGCCGGTGAGTTCGGCGCCGGACCGGTCGGCCTGGTACTCGCGGGAACGTGACACCGCCATCTTGATGAGCCCGGCCGCGATCGGGCCGAGTAGTGAGACCAGCAACACCCCGATGACGTTGGGGCCCTGCCCGTCGCGGTTGCCGAACGAACTGGCCAGGAACGCGAAGTTGGCCAGGCCGGTGATGACCGAGGCCATCGCACCCGCCACCGACGAGATGAGAATGTCGCGGTTGTAGACGTGCGACAGTTCGTGGCCGAGCACCGCGCGCAGCTCGCGTTCGTCGAGTAATTGCAGGATGCCGCTGGTACAGCACACCGCGGCGTGCCGGGGATTGCGACCGGTGGCGAACGCGTTGGGCGCGTTGGTGGGGCTGATGTAGAGGCGCGGCATCGGCTGTCGCGCCGCGGTCGCGAGTTCGCGCACGATCCGGTACACGACCGGGGCTTCCAGCTCGCTCACCGGTTGGGCGTGCATGGCCTTCAACGCCAGCTTGTCGCTGTTGAAATAGGCGTAGGCGTTCATCGCCACGGCCAGCACGATCGAGATGACGAGGATGGTCGGGCTGCGGAACATCGCGCCGATGGCAACGATCAGCGCCGACATGGCAACCATCAGCCCGATCGTTCGCAGCATCTGTTCCGCCTCTCCGCGACTTTTGGCCAGACTGGGGTACGTACGGGCTCACGTCGGCGGCCAGACAGAGGTGGTGGTCTGGTCAGCCTGTTCCCGACGAGTTACCCATGTTCGTACGAGATCCGGTGTTGCGTTCGCACACGGGTGGGTGCGCTACGGCAGCTCGCGTTTGTTGAACGGGTGCGCAGTGCGAGAAGTTCCGGGTCAGCCGACTCGCTCGATGGTGTAGCGGACGAGGCGGGTGAGGGCGTCGTTGGCGGGGCCCGCGGGCAGGGCGGCCAGTTCGGTGTCGGCCAGGTCGGCATATTCCTGCAGCTTGTCCTTGGCCATCGCCATGCCGGGCGAGCGGCGCAGCAGTTCCAGGGCCTCGTCGACCTCGGCGTCGGTGTCGAGCGGGTGGTCGAGCAGGGTGCGCAGGCGGTCGCCGTCGGCGCCGGACTCGCGCAGGGCGTAGAGCACCGGCAGGGTGTGGACGCCTTCGCGCAGGTCGGTGCCGGGCGTCTTGCCCGACTGTTCCGACGACGAGGAGATATCGATGATGTCGTCGGAGATCTGGAAGGCGGTGCCGACCGCGTCACCGAGGCGAGCCAGGCGTTCGACGTGCTCGCTGTCGGCGCCGGAGAAGGTGCCACCGAAGCGGCCCGCGGCGGCGATGAGCGACCCGGTCTTCTCCCACACCACCTTCAGGTAGTGCTCGACGGGGTCCTGGGTCTGCTTGGCGCCCATGGTTTCCCGCATCTGACCGGTGACCAGCTCGGCGAACGTCTCGGCGATGATGCGCACCGCGTCGGGGCCGAGGGTCGAGGTGAGGCGCGACGCGTGGGCGAACAGGTAGTCGCCCGCGAGGATGGCGATGTTGTTGCCCCAGCGCGAGTTCACGCTCTCGGCGCCGCGGCGCTGGGTGGCCTCGTCCATCACGTCGTCGTGGTAGAGGGTGGCCAGGTGCACGAGTTCGACGACCGTGCCCGCGGTGACCAACGCCGGATCGGTGGGATTCGGGCCGAGCTGACCGGTGAGCAGCGTGAACAGCGGCCGGAACCGCTTACCGCCCGCCCTGGCCAGATGTAACGCGGCCTCCTGCAGGAATTCCTCGCCGTCGGAGAGTTCGTCGACGAGCAGTTTCTCGACTGCGGCCAACCCGTCGCGCACGGTGGCGGCGAGTTCCGGATCGACGAGATCGACCCCGGCAACCACGGTGCTCTCGTCGCTCACAGCCGATGTGCTCATTAGTTTCTCCCAGCGATGCGTCCGACCCCGACGGGTAGCAACCTAGCGTGTTCCTGCGCTACAGCCGATGAACCCCGTCACACGTGAGATTTCCCGGTGCACCCGACACTCTCGCACAACCGCGCGAGGTGCCAGTATTGAGCCATGGGTTCACCGGATGTCGTCCCCGCCGACCACGCGACGCTGCCCGACACCGTAGAGGTGCTCGTGGTGGGGGCCGGACCTGCGGGTTCCGCCTCGGCGGCGTGGGCGGCCCGTGCCGGACGCGATGTGCTGCTGCTCGATTCGGCCGTCTTCCCGCGCGACAAGACCTGCGGTGACGGTCTCACCCCGCGCGCCACGGCCGAATTGGAACATCTCGGGCTCGGCGAGTGGTTGCGCGCGCACACGGTGAACCACGGTTTGCGGATGGCCGGGTTCGGGCGCGAGGCACTGCTGCCCTGGCCGGGCGGGTCGTTCCCCACCTACGGAAGCGCCGTTCCGCGAACCGAACTCGACAACACGTTGCGGGAGACGGCGATCAAGTCCGGTGCCCGGATGGTCGACGGCGCGAAGGTCACCGAGGTACTGCGCGACGGCGACCGGGTGACCGGGGTGACGGTGCGCATCGGCGACACCACGCACACCGTGAACTGTCGGGTGCTCGTCGTCGCCGACGGGGTTCGCTCCCCCGTCGGCAAACAGCTCGGCCGCACCTGGCATCGCCGCTACGCCTACGGCACCGCCGCCCGCGCCTACATCACCTCCGGCCGCAGCGACGACCAGTGGATCTCCTCGCACCTGGAATTGCGCAATGCCGACGACCAGTTGGTTCCCGGCTACGGCTGGATCTTCCCGCTCGGCAACGGCGAGGTGAACATCGGTGTCGGTTCGCTGGCCACCGAGGCACGGCCGTCGCATATCGCGCTGAAACCGCTGCTCGAGCACTACACCCGGCTGCGCCGCGAGGAATGGGAGTTCGAGGGCGAACTGCGCGCGGTGGCCTCGGCGCTGCTGCCGATGGGCGGCGCGGTGTCGAACGTGGCCGGACGCAACTGGGTGCTGGTCGGTGACGCCGCGGGCTGCGTGAATCCGCTCAACGGCGAAGGCATCGACTACGGGCTCGAAGGTGGTCATCTGCTCGCCGACCTGCTCGACGAACCGGACCTGACCCAGGTGTGGCCGCAACTGCTGCGCGAGCGCTACGGGCGCACGTTCTCCGTGGCACGCAGGCTGGCCGGGCTGGCCACGCACCCGAAGATGGTCCCCCGCGGCGGCCCCCCGGTGATGCGTTCGAAGTACTTGCAGCGCACCGCCGTTCGCGTGATGGGAAACCTCGTGACCGACGAGGACGACGACCTGACCGCCCGCCTGTGGCGAACGGCCGGTCGCGCTTCCCTACGCGCCGACGAACTGGCGCCGTTCAGCTGAGCTTCGCGAACCAACCCTCGATGAACTTGCGTTCGCTGTTGAGGACGCGCTGGTGCAGTTGTTCGGCCAGCGGTTCGATGGCGCCGCCGACCAAGGGCACCTTGACGGTGACGGTGCCGACGACCTCGATCTCGCTGCCCTCGGCGGTGGGACGCAACTCGTAGGTGCCCGACATCTCGGTGGTGATGCCGCCGGTGCGCCCGGTGAAGCTGCCCTTGGCGACCTCGCCGTCCAGCGGCTGCCAGACATCGGTTCGGGCGAGCACGAGATCGCTCTTGAGAACCTTACGGACCAGCGCGGGAACCTTGTCCCGGCCGGGGGTTTCGGTCATCTCGATGCGGATCGAATCCGGTCCGTCGGGATGGGAGAGTTCCAGCGTCGCGGTCTCGGCGGCGGCGAACCGCTCCTGCCAGATCGCGTCGTCGACGAGTGCCCGGTGAAGATCTTCGACCGGGACGGCATAAGGCACGGTGAAGCTGAATTTTCGGGACATGGTGGCACACGCTAGTGCAGCCCACCGTTAGGGTGGCGTGGTGTCGGAAACCAGCCAGTCGGATAGGTACTCCGATCGCCTGCGGCGGGTTCGTACCGGAATCCTCGGTACCGCGACGGTGATCAGCGTGCTCATGGTGCTGCTGGTACTCGCGGCGTGGCGCAACGACTACGAGATCGAGCACAACCGTGGGGTCACCTCCGGTGAGGTGCTCTCGGCGGGGCGGCTGCGTTCGGCGGTGATGTATGTGACGCCCGACAGCGTCACCCACAATCCGAAGGTCGGGATCCTGTACCCCACCAATCTCACCGCCGGTCAGCGCATCAACGTGGAATACAGCACCCGCGACCCCGACCTGGTCCGGGTGGCCGGACGCGACGCGCGGGTGGCGATCGTGCCCGCCGCGTCGGTGATCGTGGTGGTGTGGGCGCTCGCGCTGCCCGCCCTGTGGCTGGTGCGGCGCAGACAGCGGTAACTTTCCCCTGCTGTTCGTCCCGGCTTCATGTCGGTGTGGGCGTGGCGCGCGGTGTGGCGGTCACTCTTGGAGTGTGCGCGTAGCCATCGTCTCGGAGTCTTTCCTGCCGAACATGAACGGCGTCGTCAATTCCGTGCTCCGGGTGCTCGATCACCTGGACCAGCACGGGCACGATGCCATGATCGTGGCGCCCGATACGCTGCGCGGCGCACCGCCCGCCCCGCGCCTGCACGGCCGGTTCCCGGTACATCGGGTGCCCGCGATGATGGTGCCGAAGGTGAGTTCGCTGCCCGTCGGCCTGCCACAACCCGGGATCACCGCCGCGATCGCCGAGTTCGACCCGGACGTGGTGCATTTGGCCTCGCCATTTCTGCTGGGCGCGGGCGGGCTCGCCGCCGCCACCCGCCTCGACCTGCCCTCGATCGCGGTGTACCAGACCGACGTGGCCGGTTTCGCCAAGAGCTACGGGCTCGGACTGGCTGCGCGGGCGGCCTGGGCGTGGACGCGCCGGATCCACGAGGGAGCGACGCGCACGCTCGCCCCGTCGTCGGCCGCCGCGGCCGACCTGGCCGAACACGGAATTCCCCGGGTGCACCGGTGGGGGCGCGGCGTCGATATCGACCGGTTCGACCCGGCCGCACGCAGTGCCGAATTGCGGGCGAGCTGGCTGGGATCGAGCGAGCGGTTGGTGGTCGGGTTCGTCGGCAGGCTCGCGCCGGAGAAGCATGTGGACCGGTTGGCCGCGCTCGCCGACGACCCCTCCATTCAGCTCGTCGTGGTCGGTGACGGGCCGGAGCGGGCGCGGCTGAGCAGGCTGATGCCGCGCGCGGTGTTCACCGGCGAACTGGGCGGGTCCGAACTGGCCACCCACTACGCCAGCCTCGATGTGATGGTGCATCCGGGCGAGCACGAGACGTTCTGCCAGGGCGTACAGGAAGCGTTGTCGTCGGGGGTGCCGGTGATCGGGCCCGACGCCGGCGGCCCGCGTGACCTGATCGCCCACTGCCGCAACGGTTATCTCCTGCCGGTGGACCGGTTCGCCGAACTGCTGCCGAGCGCGGTGTCGGCGCTGCGCGACGCCGATCAGCGTGCCCGGTTCGCGGCAGCGGCACGCAAGTCGGTGCTGCACCGCACCTGGCCCGCCGTCTGCACCGAACTGATGGGCCACTACGCCGACGTCACCGGGATGCGGCAGCGGTTGCCGCGCTCGGCCTAGCCGCAAGCGTGCGGATAAGCTCGAATCGTGGCGACAACAGAGCAGCGGGAACCGATTCGGGCTTCGCTGGACAAGCAACCCCACGAGGTCGCGTCGATGTTCGACGGTGTGGCGAAACGCTACGACCTCACCAACACGGTCATCTCCGGTGGTCAGGACCGGTACTGGCGGTGGGCGACGCGACGCGCGCTCGCGCTGCGCCCCGGTGAGCGGGTGCTCGACCTGGCCGCGGGCACCGGTGTGTCCACCGTGGAACTCGGCAAGTCCGGCGCCTGGTGTGTGGCCGCCGACTTCTCCCAGGGCATGCTCGCCGCGGGCCGCTTCCGGCAGGTGCCGATGGTGGCCGGCGACGCGATGGCGCTGCCGTTCGCCGACGACTCGTTCGATGCGGTGACCATCTCCTTCGGTTTGCGCAATGTGGCCGATATCGACCTGGCGATGCGCGAGATGCTGCGCGTAACCAAGCCGGGCGGTCGGCTCGTGGTGTGCGAATTCTCGACCCCGGTGTTCGGGCCGTTCCGCACCGTCTACATGGAGTACCTCATGAAGGCGCTGCCCCGGGTGGCTCGCGCGGTGAGCTCCAACCCGGATGCCTACGTGTACTTGGCCGAGTCCATCCGGGCGTGGCCGAACCAGCGCAGGCTGGCCAGGCGCATCGCCGACGCGGGCTGGGACTCGGTGCAGTGGCGCGACCTCACCGGCGGTGTCGTCGCCCTGCATCGCGGCTACAAAATGGGCTGACCTGCCCCGATTTCACCGGGTGAGTCCGGTCACCTTCGGCACCCGCTCGGATCTGCGGCAAACCTCGAAAGATCCCCTGATCAGGGACTATATTTCGGTGGCAACCTCACAGTCGGATTTTCGACCGGTGAGGTCGATTGTCACCTGGACATAACGTTCGTTAAATCGAGCGCAACGCCGGGTGCGGATGATCGGTGCCATGACAGGTCAGCGCTCGGACACGCCTACCCGCGTCACCACGCAGGGCGCCCGAGCATGCCGAGGGGGACGCGCATGACCGGCGACGACTCTGTGCGCACGCAGTGCTCGTACTGCGGCGTCGGCTGCGGCATCTCCGTCCGGACCACGATCGACCAGTCCGGGGCACCCGTGATCGCCAAGGTGAGCGGGGACAAACTGCACCCCGCGAACGCGGGCCGGCTCTGCACCAAGGGCGCGACGCACGCGGAGATGATGGCGGCGCCCGGCCGGATGACCACCGCCTACCACCGTCCCGAACGTGGACAGGCGCCTGTCGCGCTGCCGGTGGACGACGCGGTGCGCGAAACCGCCGACCGGCTGCGCGCGATCCTCGACGAACACGGGCCCGACGCCATCGCGCTCTACGTGTCCGGGCAGATGTCGCTGGAAGCCCAATACCTCGCGACCAAACTCGCCAAGGGGTACTTGCGCACCAAACACATCGAAGCCAACTCGCGGCTGTGCATGGCCAGCGCCGGCACCGGCTACAAGCAGTCGCTCGGCGCCGACGGGCCCCCCGGTTCCTACGACGACTTCGAACTCGCCGACCTGTTCTTCGTCACCGGCGCGAACATGGCCGACTGCCATCCGATCCTGTTCCTTCGCATGGCCGACCGGCTCAAAGCCGGCGCCAAGCTCATCGTGGTCGACCCGCGCCGCACCGAAACGGCCGCCCGCGCCGACCTGTTCCTGCAGATCGCGCCGGGCACCGACCTCGCCCTGCTCAACGGCCTGTTGCACCTGCTCGTCGCCGACGGCGCCATCGACACCGACTTCATCGCCGAACACACCGAGGGGTGGGAGGCGATGCCCGAGTTCCTCGCCGACTACCCGCCGGAACGGGTCGCCGAACTCACCGGGCTCGCCGAAGCCGACATCAGGACCGCGGCGGCCATGATCGCCGAGGCGGGCGAGTGGATGTCGCTGTGGACGATGGGGCTCAACCAGTCCACGCACGGCACCTGGAACACCAATGCCCTGATCAACCTGCACCTGGCAACCGGGGCGATCTGCCGACCCGGCAGCGGCCCGTTCTCGCTGACCGGCCAACCCAACGCGATGGGCGGGCGCGAGATGGGTTACATGGGACCGGGGCTGCCCGGCCAGCGCAGCCTGCTCTCCCCCGCCGACCGCGCCTTCGTCGAGACCGCGTGGGACCTGCCCGAGGGCACACTGCGCACCGAAGCGGGGCCGGGAACCATCGACATGTTCGCCGGTCTCGCCGACGGTGAGATCAAGGCGGCGTGGATCATCTGCACCAATCCCGTTGCCACCGTTGCCAACCGGAAGACGGTGATCGCCGGGCTCGAGGCGGCCGAACTGGTGGTGGTGCAGGACGCCTACACCGAGACGGCCACCAACTCCTATGCCGATCTGCTCCTGCCCGCCACGCTGTGGGCGGAAAGCGATGCGGTGATGGTGAATTCGGAACGCAATGTCACCCTGCTGCGCCGATCCGTCGACCCGATCGGTGAAGCCCGGCCCGACTGGCTGCTCATCGCACAGGTGGCCACCGCCATGGGTTTCCCCGGTTTCGACTTCACCTCCAGCGCCGAGGTTTTCGACGAGTTGCGCCGGTTCACCAATCCCGCCACCGGCTACGACCTGAGTGGTATGAGTTACGACCGCTTGCGTGAGGGCCCGATGCAGTGGCCGTGCAACGACAGCGACAGCCCACGCAACCCGATCCGCTACCGCAACGACGGCATCCACCAGCCGCTGCACGTAGAAGCCGACGGACACACTCCCGCCCTGGCCTTCGCGACGCCGAGCAGGCGCGCGGTGTTCTTCCCACGCCCCCACCTGCCCGCTGCTGAACTCCCTGATGACGACTACCCCTTCCTGCTCAATACCGGTCGGCTGCAACATCAGTGGCACACCATGACCAAAACCGGCAAGGTCACCAAACTGACCAAACTCAACCCGGAACCGTTCGTCGAGGTGCACCCCGACGACGCCGCCCGCCTCGATCTGAAACCTGGCGACCAACTCGAAATCGCCTCCCGCCGTGGGCGAGCCGTTCTCCCGGTCCGCATCAGCGACCGGGTCCGTCCCGGCGACTGCTTCGCTCCTTTCCACTGGAATGACGAACAGGGCGAATATCTGACGATCAACGCCGTCACCAACGACGCCGTCGACCCCACCTCCCTGCAACCGGAGTTCAAGGCCTGTGCGGTGGCGCTGCGCCGTGTGGGTCCGGCGCCCGAGGCGTCGGCGGGCATTCCGACGCAGCAGGGGTCGCCACAGACTGGCCAGCGGGCCCAACACACCATGTCGGCCGGGCAACCCGCGCCGCCGACAGCGCACGCTGGTCAGCCGTCAGCCGACACCGGTCATGCGGTTCGGTTCGCCCCGGAGAGCCCGGCGATCCCGGGGTCCGGTCACGGTGGTCCGCATCCGTTGGCTGTCATGCTCGGGCTCGATACGGGGATCTCGCCGTTGCTCAGCGAAGCCGAGCGCATCTATCTCGGTGGGTACCTCGCTGCGCTGCAATCTCTTCCGGTGTCCGGTCAGCCCGTGCTGCCGGCGACCGCCCCGCTGTCACCGCAGGCCCGCTTGTGGATCGACGGCATGTTGGCCGGCATGTACTCCCGGGGTGCCGGCACTGCCGGTGAATCCGCCGGCAGTCCTGGCACCGGAATGCCGGTCGGTGGCCAGCCGTTCGGTAACCCTCCCTTCGGAGACTTCAGCTCAGGCGGTGCGGTAGCCGACGGCGGACCCACCGGCGATGCGGTTCTCGACCGACCGGGTGCCGTAGGCGTCTCGGCGGGCGGAGCCGAGCAAGGAGCGGGTCGTGCGTTATCCACAACCGTGACGGTGTTGTGGGCTTCGCAAACCGGGAACGCGGAAGAGCTGGCCGCCTCGGTGGCGGCGCGGCTCGCCGATGGCGGTTTCGCGCCCAAGCTGCTCGACATGGACTCCTGCGAGCCCACCGCGCTGGAAGGTGATGTTCTCGTCGTCACCAGCACCTTCGGTGACGGTGGTCCGCCGGACAACGGTGCCGACTTCCTCGCCCGGCTCGAGGACACCGCCATCCGCCTCCCCCGAGTCCGCTACGCGGTCTTCGCCCTCGGCGACTCCTCCTACGACGACTTCTGCGGCCACGGCCGCACCCTCGACACCCTCCTCGCCGCCCGTGGCGCCCACCGCCTGCTCCCCCGCGTCGACAGCGAACCCGATTTCGACGACGCCGCCGACCAGTGGCTCACCGACGTCCTCGCTGTCCTCACCCCGGACCACACCCCGCCGTCCGGCCCCGGTTCGGCGTCCGAAGTCGGTTCACCGACCGGCTCTCCCACACCATTCGGCACCAGGCCAGCGGGATCTGCTCTGACCGGCATCTCCTCAACCGCAGGCACGCCCCAGTTCGCCTCCGTCCCGCACGCAGACACCTACCCGTCCGCAGCGCCACTCGTCGGTTCCCCCTCAGCTCTCACGGGCAGTCACTTCGGCGGCGCTGTACCCGGATCGACGGCCCCCGCCACGCCGGGATTCGGACCTGTACCAACAGGGACGTGGCCCCCTGGATTCACGGCGACGACCCAGCACTCCGCAGCGCAGGGGTCCGCGCCGCAGACCTATCCCGCGCAGGCCGCGAGCCGGCCCAGTGGTCGAGGCGGCGCCTCCGTCCTCGATCGCCCGCAGACAACACCTGCGCGGCGAGCACCCGCCGCACCCTTCACCCGTCAGTCCCCCGTACTCGCCACCCTCATGCGCAACGAAGTGCTCAGCGCGCCGGGATCACCGAAAGAGGTGCGGCGCTTCGGCTTCGACCTCCACAACCTGGATGCCGCCTACGAGGTGGGTGATTCCCTCGGCGTGCTGCCGACCAACGGTGACGACCTCGTGGCGGAATGGCTCGAGACCACCGGCCTCGACGGACGACGCGCGGTGGAGGTCGACGGGCGGGAGCTGCCGCTCGCCGACGCACTGCGCACGCATTACGACATCACCAAGGCGAGCAACGATCTGCTCGGGTTCATCGCCGAACGGAATCCGCACCCGCAGCTGGCCAAACTCCTACGCCGGGACAACCGCAACGAACTGGCGAGTTACCTGTGGGACCGCCAAGCCGTGGACGTGCTGCGGGACTTCCCGGTGCGGACCGACCTGGTCGACTGGCTCGGTGCACTGAAAAAGCTGCAGCCCCGCCAGTATTCGATTTCGTCCAGCCCGCTCACCACACCGGACGAGGTGCAGTTGACGGTAGGCGTATTGCGCTACGGCGACCCCGTCGGTGATTCGGTGCGCCGAGGCGGGGTGTGCTCGACCTTCCTGGCCGACCGAGCTGGTGGCGAGGTGCCGATTTTCCTCCAGCGGGCACCGCATTTCCGTCCACCGCTCGACCCGACCGTGCCGATGATCATGGTCGGCCCCGGTACCGGTATCGCTCCTTTCCGTGGGTTCCTGCACGAACGCCGGGCCGTCGGCGCGACCGGGCGCAACTGGTTGTTCTTCGGCGACCAGCACGCGGCACACAACTTCTACTACCGCACCGAGCTGGAGGACATGTTCCGCTCGGGCTTCCTCACCCGCCTCGACCTGGCTTTCTCTCGTGATCAGCGCGAGCGGATCTATGTGCAGCACAGAATGATCGAGCACGGTGCCGAGTTGTGGTCGTGGCTGTGCGAGGGCGCCCACTTCTACGTGTGCGGCGACGCCGCCCGCATGGCCAAGGATGTCGACGACACCTTGCTGCGGATCGCCCAGATCCACGGCAAGCTCGACGAGGCGGGCGCGCTGGCCTTCAAGAAGCAACTGGTCGCCGAGAAGCGCTACGTGCGCGACGTGTACTGATCAGGCCGCGCGGACCACGGGCGGGTTGAGCCGGGCGAAGTCCGGTAAGCGGTGGTACGGGTAGTAGGGGTACGGGGGTGTGGTGGCACTTGCCGCGTCGAGGGCCGCCAGGTGTTCCGGATCGAGTTGCCAGCCGACGGCGCCGAGGTTCTGCCGCAGCTGTTCCTCGTTGCGGGCGCCGATCAGGACGGTGGCGACGGTGGGCCGGGTGAGCAGCCAGTTCAGGGCGATCTGCGGGACGCTGCGGCCGGTCTCGGCGGCGACAGTGTCGAGCACGTCGACGATGTCGTAGAGGTGTTCGTCATCGACGGGTGGGCCTGCCTGTGCCGTGTCGTGCAGTCGGCTGCCCGCCGGAAGTGGCTGTCCACGACGGACTTTCCCGGTGAGCCGGCCCCAGCCGAGCGGGCTCCACACCACCGCGCCGACACCCTGGTCGGCGCCGAGCGGCATGAGCTCCCACTCGTAATCGCGCCCGATGAGCGAGTAGTACACCTGGTGGGCAACGGGTTTCGGTAGGCCGTGCGCCTCGGCGGTGGCCAGGGTTTTCATCAGCTCCCAACCGGCGAAGTTGGAGACACCGACATAGCGGATCTTGCCCGCCCGCACGAGATCGCCCAGCGCCGAGAGTGTTTCGAGCAGGGGTGTGCCCGCGTCGAAGGCGTGCAGCTGGAACAGGTCGAGATAGTCGGTGCCGAGACGGCGTAGCGACGCATCGACCGCGCGGATGAGCCTGGCCCGGCCCGCACCGGCGTCGTCGACGCCGGGACCGGTGGGTAGCGCCGACTTGGTGGACAGCAGCACCTTGTCGCGCCTGCCCTTGATCGCGGCACCGAGCACCTCCTCGGACGCACCGTCGGAATAGACATCGGCCGTGTCGAACAGGGTGACCCCGGCCTCGAGGCTGACGTCGATCAACCGCCTGGCCTGGGCCGCGTCGGTATCGCCCCACGCGCTGAACAGGGGACCACGCCCGCCGAAGGTGCCTGCCCCGAAACCGAGGGCCGGAACGTGCAGACCCGAAGCGCCGAGCCGCCGATACTCCATGAGAACTCCTAAAGGGTCTATAGTTTCGTTAACGCTTCGGACAGTACACCCGATTCGCCGTAAATGAAACAGGAGTTCCGTTATGCAGCACGATATCGCTTGGCCCGGGTCTGTTCGCCCAGGTGGGCGCACCGCGCGGGTCCGTGAAGCCGTCCTGCAGGTGACCGGCGATCTGCTCGCCGAACGCGGCTTGGCCGGACTCGATCTGACCGAAGTCGCGGCGACGGCGGGCGTCGGGAAGACCACCGTCTACCGGCGCTGGCGCACACCCGCGGGCCTGGTCGCGGACCTCCTGATCGACATGGCCGAGCAATCTCTCCCTCGCACCGACACCGGCGCCCTGCTCGACGACCTGACAGCCAACGCCCGCCTGGTCGCCAAGACCCTCACCGACCCACGCCAAGGCAACCTGTTCCGGGCCGTGATCGCCGCCGCTACCGTCGACGCCGACACCGCGAACGCGCTGCACGCCTTCTACGACACCCGCCTCGACGAGTGGGCGCCCTGCGTCCACGACGCGGTCGCTCGCGGCGAAGCCCCCGCGGGCACGGATGCCCGCGCCGTGCTGTCAGCGGTCTCCGCACCGCTCTACTACCGCCTCCTGGCCAGCGGCGATCCGATCGATCGAGAGGCAGCCGACCGGGCCGCGCGCGCCGCGACCGTGGCGACAATCGCAGGCACCTTCGTCGACGCGGCCTACGCGGACCAACGGACGTAGGACGCGTTCGACCCGCGAGGTCGGGCAGCACAGGCCCCACAGCGCCCGGGCCAGCGGCTCCACCCCGCAGCGCTGGGCCCGCGGCTTCCACCCCGAAGCGCTAGGCCGGAGTCTTCCATCCCGCATCACGACCGGTGAGCCCCAACACCCGGTCGAGTGCGGGCGCGTCCTCGGCGACAGCGACGACCGGCCCGAACAACCCGGGCGTCCCCTCCGGGTCGGTCTCCCCCAGGAACTCGAGCAGAATCCCCAGATGACCGGGGTCGACCTCGAGCACCTGACCGGTCGACACCGCCAGATCCCACCCGTGGACGACGAGTTCGTCGAGCGCGACCACCGCCATCGCCGCAGCGGGCATCACCACCCCACCGGCCTCGGTCTCACCGTCCCAGGCCTCGGGCACCCGCCATGCCTCCACGAGCGCGTCGAGCTGCGTGGGAATCCTGGTGCGCCAATCGGCGGCCAGCTCGTCGTCGACCACACCGGGTGGCGTCGACCGACCGACGGACTCCTTGGTCGCGGCCTGGCGGAACGCTTCGGTGAGTTCGACGACATGGCGGAGCAGATCGCGAACGTCGAGGCCGACGCACGGGGTGCGGGCGGTGAAGTCGTCGTCGGTGATCCCGGCGACGACGGTGGCCAGCGAACGGGCGGCAGGGGCGAAATCGAATTGCGGCTCCATACAGAACGAGACGACCCGACGGTGCCGGAATCATCGGTGCGGGTTGCCGAGAACCGGCGAACGGCGCACTCTGGACAGCGCACGACCCGATCAGCGACACCCGTCCGAGGCAACGACGACGACAGAGGAGTACCGATGATCGACTACGACACCGCCCGCCCGCTCGACGAGGTCCCCGAGGCCGATCGCGTGGAACAGGAGCAGTCGGCCTTCCACGACGATGTCCCCGACGACCCGGCCTTCGTCGACAGCGCCGATTACACCGAGGAGATGGCGGCCCGGGTCGATCAGGACGCCGACCGGGCCAATCCGGCCGATGTGATCGAGCAGAGCATCGAGGTGCCGCTCGACGACGGTGACGCGTTCGTCGACGAGGAGGACGAGCTCTAGCCGGCGATCTTGGCGCGCACGGCGGCGTGCAGCTCGCGCAGGCTCGACCGTTCGGTGGCCACCTCGAGCACACGCATGCCGTGCGCGTCGGCGGCGAGTTCCTCCGCGAGTTCGGCGGGGTCGACGCCACGATGCGGAATGCGGTAGGCGGCGCACAGCGCGGCCAGATCCATGCCGTGCGGTGTGCCGAACACCCGCTCGAACACGCCCGCGTACTGCGGGTCGCCCTGTTCGAGCAGCTCGAAGATGCCGCCGCCGTCGTCGTTGGCGACCACGATGGTCAGGTTGCCGGGGCGCGGTTCGCCGCGGCCGATGAGCAGACCGGATGCGTCGTGCAGAAATGTCAGGTCACCCATGAGGGCGATCGTGCGACCGGGGTGGGCCAGCGCGGCACCCACCGCGCCGGAGACGGTGCCGTCGATGCCCGCGACGCCACGGTTGGACAGCACCCGCACGCCCTGGCGCGGGCTAGACACCAACGCGGCGTCGCGCACCGGATTCGACGCGCCGAGCAGCAGCTGATCACCCTCACGCAGCGCGTCCATGACCACGGCGGCGACGTGCAGGCCGGTGGCCTTGGGGTGGCTCGCGAGCTCGGCGCGGACCACCGCTTCGGCCTGGTTGTTCAGGTCGGAGCAGCGGGCCAGCCAAGCTGGATCCGGGGTTCCGGTGGTGACCGCGCGGGTGCCGGTGCCGACGACATTGCCGGACACATCGGGCCAGCGGGGCCCCGTGGTGAGCGCGTACACGGTGACGTTCGGATCGGCGAGCACCCGTGACACCTGCCGGTGCAGCGTGGGCCGACCGGTGATGATCGCCTGTTTCGGCGCGAGCAGCGACAGCGCGAGCGGATGCAGGGCCGGGCCGTGCATGGGCGCGGTCGGCTCGGCGACCGTCGGCAGCGCGGCGAGCTCGGGGCGCAGGCCGGCACCGTGGCCGGAGATGACCACGGTGTCGGGGGTGAGGTCGATGTCGAGCGGCACGTCGAGCGTCGCGTACTGGGTGGCCGTCCACGGCTTGTCGCCCTCGCGGCCGACGGGAATCACGTCGTCGGACAGCTCGGGGACCAGCGGCTCGCGCAGCGGGATGTCGAACTGCACCGGTCCCGCGTTGCCGGAGCGGGTACCGCGCGCGGCGGCGAGCACCCGGCACACGGCCGAGCGCCACACACTGTTCTGCCTCGGATAGCTCGCCTCACCGGCCTCGCCTTCGGCAAGACCGAGGCTGATGGTCGCGCGCACCTGGCTGCCGAACAGGCCGAGCTGCTCGACGGTCTGGTTGGCGCCGGTGCCGAGCATCTCGTAGGGCCGGTTCGCGCTGACCACGATCAACGGCACCCGCGCATAGTTCGCCTCGAGCACGGCCGGGGCCAGGTTGGCGACGGCGGTACCGGAGGTCATCACCACTGGGACGGGCCGCCCCGACGACACCGCCAGGCCGATCGCGAGGAATCCCGCGGTGCGCTCGTCGATGCGCATGTGCAGCCGCAGCCGACCGGCCGCGTCGGCGGCCTGCAGGGCGAAGGCGAGCGGGGCGTTGCGCGATCCGGGGCACAGCACCACCTCGCGGACGCCGCCGCGCACGAACTCGTCGACGACCACTCGTGCCTGCGCAGTTGACGGATTCACAATCACCAGCCTGTCAGACGGGGCGGGGCGCGTCTGCCTCCGGCCCACGTTGGATACGTCACCGCCGGAGCCCTTCGGCACCGTCATGGTGCCGGAGACCAATTCCCCGGCGGTTCCGGGCAATTAGCTGCCGATGACTCGAAAGGTATGGCTATTACTATGTTTATCTGTTCGAGATACATCGGTTCGCAAACAAGTCGTCAAGACAAAGAAATCCGGCGACGAGGCCGTGGCCCGGTCGCCGGATTTCGTTTCGGCACAAGGGCCGACGGTGGGATCAGCTCACTCGGCGGGAGCGGTGAGGTCCTTGATGCCGGTGACGGCGTCGACGATGTTGAGGACGGCGGAGGTGAGGCCGTCGATGGCGCCACTGCCCGACTCGAGCACGCTGGAGCCGGCGGCGGGGCCTTCGAGCAGGCCGGCCGAGCCGGTGGACAGCTCGAGCAGCTCGGCGGAACCGCTGGCGGAGCCGCTGTCCTCAGCGTTCGCCATAGCGGCCGGACCGAAGAACATGACGGCGGCGGTAGCGGCGGCACCGGTGGCGGCGAGGGCCTTACGAGAGATCATGTGACCGGACTTCCTTTCGACCTGCGCAATGCAGTCATTTCATCTGTACCCAGCGGAAGATGCGATTTCCGCAGCAAGCAATTCCTCTTTCCGAACCGCTCGAGAGGCACGGTAATCGATTCCGGTCGGCAGTAGCCAATCGTTCGCGGCATCCTCGCGCGCTCCATAATTCACGGCAACCCGCAATTTTCCCGCCGTTTACCGGCGCGGTTATCTCGCTCACAGTCGCGGCGGCGGAATTTACCCGCGACCGGGCGTGGCCGTAGCGGACGGATCCGGCGAATCCTTCGGGGTGACAGTGGTCACAGGACATGCGAAAGGCCGGTGTGGTTCGCGTACGAACCACACCGGCCTTCGCGGTGTGTGCGGGAAACTCAGCCCGCGTGCTTCTGCACCAGATCGCCGACGCGCGGCAGCGCCTCGATGACGTGCTTCTTGGCCGAACCGCGCATCGAGGAGTACACCTTCTGCAGCGCGGGACGGGTCGACGCCTCGGCGCGGGCGTCGGTGACGGCCAGCAGCGACTCGGCGACCTCGTCGGACTTGGCGCTCAGCAGATCGGCGAAGGTGCCGGTGCCCGAGGCGGTGAATTCGGCCCAGTACGGCTGGAGCTGGTCGAGCAGCTTCGGCGCCAGCGAGGCCAGCGCGTCGGGAACGATGGTGGGGCTGATCTTCTTGACCGCCGCGTATCCACCCTTCACGGCCAGGCCGGACGCACCACCTTTGTCCGAGACCTCGGCGTCGAGAACCTCGACGGCGTCAGCAAGGAAAGCCGGACGCTTGGCGTCGTCGAGCAGGGATTCAGACAGTGCTGCAACCACTTTCAGGTTCCTCCGGATCGGTTCGATGAACGAGCAGGCGCAACTATACGCACCCGCGCGCGCGAGGATCGCGCGACCGCTCGACCTGCGGTGTTACCGCCTCGTAGGCTCGCCCCACACGGTAAGGCAATAATCGGTGTCGTGACTTTCGATCCGAAGCTGTGGCGGCCCGTCCCCGGGTTCGAAGACCTGACCGACATCACCTATCACCGGCACGTCGAACAGGGCACCGTGCGCGTGGCCTTCGACCGGCCCGAGGTGCGCAACGCCTTCCGCCCGCACACCGTCGACGAGCTGTATCGCGCGCTCGACCACGCGCGCATGTCGCCGGACGTGGGTGCGGTGCTGCTCACCGGCAACGGGCCGAGCCCGAAAGACGGTGGCTGGGCGTTCTGTTCCGGCGGTGACCAGCGCATCCGCGGCCGCAGCGGCTACCAGTACGCCGAGGGCGAGACCGCCGACACCGTCGACAAGGCGCGTGCCGGCCGGTTGCACATCCTCGAGGTGCAGCGGCTGATCCGGTTCATGCCCAAGGTGGTAATCGCCCTGGTGAACGGCTGGGCGGCCGGCGGTGGGCACAGCCTGCACGTGGTGTGCGACCTGACGCTGGCCTCGCGCGAGCACGCGCGGTTCAAGCAGACCGACGCCGATGTCGGTTCGTTCGACGGTGGTTACGGCAGCGCGTATCTGGCGAAGATGGTCGGCCAGAAATTCGCGCGCGAGATCTTCTTCCTCGGCAGGCCGTACACGGCCGAGGAGATGCATCAGATGGGCGCGGTGAACAAGGTCGTCGACCACGACGAGCTCGAGAACGTGGCGCTGGAGTGGACCGCCGACATCAACGGCAAATCGCCGCAGGCCCAGCGCATGCTGAAGTACGCCTTCAACCTGCTCGATGATGGTCTGGTCGGTCAGCAGCTGTTCGCCGGTGAGGCGACCAGGCTGGCGTACATGACCGACGAAGCGGTGGAAGGGCGCGACGCCTTCCTGGAGAAGCGCGATCCCGACTGGACGCCCTACCCCTGGTACTTCTGAGAACGGACGGGCGATGGAAATTCTCAACAGCCGGATCATCGTGCGGCCCAGCGACTATGCGGCCACCCTCGCGTTCTACCGCGACGGGCTCGGTCTCGCGATCGCCAGGGAGTACCCGGGCGGCACGGTGTTCTTCGCCGGGCAGTCGCTGGTGGAGGTCGCCGCGCACGGTGGCAGCGGAAAGCCGGGCACCTTCGACGGCGCGCTGTGGTTGCAGGTGCGCGACGTGTCCGACGCGGCGGCGGAGCTGGCGCTGAAGGGAATTCCCATCGTCCGTGAACCCGTGCTCGAGCCGTGGGGGCTGTGGGAGATGTGGGTGGCCGACCCCGACGGCGTGCCGATCGTGCTGGTCGAGGTGCCCGCCGAACATCCCATCCGGCGCGACCAGCGCTGGTCGCCGGAGTGAGCCGGGTCGCCCGATTTGCCGATGCGCGCGTGCCCGAGCACGATGACTGGGAGCAAGCGCCCGACCGCCGACGTCCGGACCGCGCAGCGAGTTCTGTCCATCTACTGAATCGCAGACGCTATGCCTGGCTTTTTCCCGCAGAGCAAACCGACCCGTTGGCCGGGTCTTGTCGCACGCATGACACGATCGAAGTCGTGAGGTCGCACAGCTTGCTGTATCCGGAGGTGGTGGCGTGAGCAGAACCCTTCGGACGCTGCAGATGCCCACCGGTTCCGGTGTCGGCGAAGTACTTCCCCATCTGCGGCAAGCCCTCGACGGCAGCGGACCGGCATGGCTGCCGATCCCGACGACCGACCGTCGCGAGGCACGCCGACTCTCCGACGCGCTCAAGCCGGGCGACCCGATCGACGACGACGTCGCGCTCGTCGTGACGACCTCGGGCACCACCGGCATCCCCAAGGGCGCGCTGCTCGGCGCCGAGGCACTGCGGGCCAGCGGAAACGCCACCCACGCGCGCCTCGGCGGACCCGGCAGCTGGCTACTTGCCCTGCCGACCCATCACATCGCGGGCATCCAGGTGCTGTTGCGCAGCATCCTCGCGGGCACCGAGCCGACCGTGCTCGACGTATCGGGCGGATTCCTGCCGGAGGCGCTGGCCGGGGCGGTCGGTGCGATGCGCGGGCCGCGCCGCTACACCGCGCTCGTCCCGACCCAGCTCATCAAGTCGCTTGACTCGCCGATCGCGGCCAAGGCGCTCAGCGAGCTCGACGCCGTGCTGGTCGGCGGGGCGGCCACCCCGCCACCGGTGTACGAACGGGCCCGCGACGCCGGGATCAATGTGGTGCGCACCTACGGCATGAGCGAGACGTGCGGCGGCTGCGTGTACGACGGCGTACCGCTCGACGGCACCCGCGTACGCATCGAGGACGGCCGGGTGGTGCTCGGCGGCGCGATGGTCGCGCGCGGGTACCGCAATCTGCCCGATCACCCCGCTTTCGCCGAACCCGGCTGGTTCCGCACCGAGGACGCGGGTTCGTTCGAAGACGGCAAGCTCTCGATCAGCGGGCGTCTCGACGAGGCCATCATGACCGGTGGCCTGCTGGTGATTCCGCAGGTGGTGGAGGCCGTGCTGGCCACTCATCCGGGGATCCGGGAATGCATCGTGCTCGGGTTGCCCGACGAACGGCTCGGTCAGCGGGTGGCCGTGGCGATCGTGCCGAACGCAGGCGCCGCCCCCACGCTGGAGGAGATCCGGTCGCACGTCGTGGCCGAGCTCGACTCGATCGCGGCGCCGAGGGAACTCGTGGTGCTCGAGGAGATTCCGCTGCGTGGGCCCGGTAAGCCCGATCGCGCGGCCGTGCGGGCACGCCTGCTGGCCGGATAGTCGTTGCGGCCGACGGGTGGGTGCCGACCAGCCGCGATGACACCGGCCCGCATGCCGCGAATTTGTCGGTGCCGGGTTCTAGGCTCACTCGCATGGGCGACTTCGAGGTGAGCAGGCGCGCGACCATCGCCGCCGAGCCGGCACGCATCCGTGGTTTCATCAACGACTTCCGGCAGTGGCGGCTGTGGTCGCCCTGGGAGGATTCCGACCCGCAGCTGGCCCGCACCTACAGCGGTCCCGAATCCGGTGTCGGCGCGCGGTACGCGTGGCGCGGCAACCGCAAGGCCGGTGCCGGGCTGATGGAGATCAAAGCCGATGCCGAGCGCGAGGTCGGCGTGCAACTGGAATTCGAGAAACCGTTCAAGGCAACCAATACGGTCACCTTCACCCTCGATCCGGTACCCGGCGGTACCCAGGTGACCTGGCGGATGACCGGTACCCACTCGGGCCTGATGGGTGTGCTCGGCAAGGTGTTCCCGATCGACAACATGATCGGCAAGGACTTCGACAAGGGCCTGGCCCGATTGAAGACGGTCGCCGAATCAGCCGGGTCCTGAACACGCGACTAGGCTTCGATTCATGGCTACAGCTGCGGAATGGATCGAAGGCGCCCGGCCGCGGACGCTGCCCAACGCGATCGCCCCGGTCCTGGCGGGCACCGGTGCCGCCGCCTCGATCGACGGCGCCGTCTGGTGGAAAGCACTACTGGCCCTGCTCGTTTCGCTCGCCCTGATCGTCGGGGTGAACTACGCCAACGACTACTCCGACGGAATCCGCGGCACCGACGACGAGCGGGTTGGGCCGCTGCGACTGGTCGGGTCGAAACTGGCCTCTCCCAGCGCTGTTCGCACCGCCGCCGTGGTGAGCCTCGCCGTGGGGGCCGTCGCCGGGCTCGTGCTCGCCGCGACCACCGCCTGGTGGCTGGTACTTCTCGGCGCGCTGTGCCTGGCCGGTGCCTGGTTCTACACCGGTGGGAGCAAGCCCTACGGCTACAGCGGTTTCGGTGAGATCGCGGTGTTCGTGTTCTTCGGGCTGATCGCCGTACTGGGCACCCAGTTCGTGCAGGCGGAGCGGGTCGACTGGGTGGGTCTGTTGCTCGCGATCGGGGTCGGCGCGTTCTCCAGTGCCGTGCTGGTCGCCAACAACCTGCGTGACATTCCCACCGACACCGAGTCCGGGAAGGTCACCCTCGCCGTGAAACTCGGTGACGCGCGCACCCGCACCCTGCACCTGGTGCTGCTGGCCGTGCCGTTCGTCATCAGTCTCGCGCTGATCGCCCGCACGCCGCTGGCGCTGGCCGGACTGCTCGCGATTCCGCTGGCAGTCCGGGCCAACGCCCCGGTGCGTACGGGCAAGGGCGGGCTGGAACTGATTCCCGCCCTGCGCGATTCCGGGCTGGCGCTGCTGGCCTGGTCGGCGCTGAGCGCGCTGGCCGTCGGTTTCGGCTAGTCGCCGTCGGGCACGATGATGCCGAGCACCCAGTTCACCAGCGTGATGATGACACCGCCGAGCACCGCTGCCCAGAAGCCGTCGACCCGCAGGCCGTAGTCGGTGAGTTCGGTGATCTTGGCGGTGAGCCACAGCATGGCCGCGTTCACCACCAGCAGGAACAGGCCGAGCGTGAGGATCACGAACGGCAGGGACAGAAGTTTCACGATCGGCTTGATGACGGCGTTCACGGCGGTGAACACGATCGCGACGATGAGGATGACCAGGGCCTTGCCCCAGTTGCCCCACTCATCGGACCATTCCGGCGGCACGGAAATAGTGATCTTGTCGATCCACGC
Organism: Nocardia rosealba; assembly: GCF_020216065.1. Lineage (GTDB taxonomy): Bacteria > Actinomycetota > Actinomycetes > Mycobacteriales > Mycobacteriaceae > Nocardia > Nocardia rosealba. Next base: position 330,474 of record NZ_JAIWNA010000001.1, on the reverse strand, counting down.
CGCCGCGGCCCAGATGGCTATGGCGTTGATGACCAACCGTATGGCTAGCTGCATAGACCCATGCTAGGCCCGAAATCGGACATCGCGGTGTGTCCGGCGCGGCAAGTTCAGGCGGCGCGGTCGAGCATCCGGTGAATGTCCTCACGCAACGTCGCGATGCCGTCGCTGCCACCGAGCAGATCGGCCTGCGCCGGATCGACGCTGCGGAGAATGCCGAGCAGTAGGTGGGCGGTGCCGATCTCACGGTCCTTGCGGCGCAGTGCTTCGCGCAGGGCGAGCTCGAGCGACTTCTTGGCGGGCGCCGAGAACGGGAAATGGCCCCAGTTGGTGCCCTTCACGCGGCCGAAGATCCCCCGCTTGGGTTCGGGTTCGGCCTGATCCCACGCCTGCGGGCCGAAGTTCTCGATGACGCTGGCTCGCACCGCGTCGAGGTCGATGCCGATGGAGCGCAACGCCTCGGCGTCGTCAGCACCGAGCGGGGTTTCGTTCGCCCGTGCGGCGAGCGTGGAGCGCACACCCTCGGCGGTGATGCCGTCGGCGTCGAGAACCGCGCGCAGCGGCGGCTCGGCGTTGGTCAGCACGCCGAGCAGGACGTGTTCGGGTCCGATTCGCTGGGCGCCCAGTTCCTTGGCTTCTTCCTGCGCCAGGACAACGGCCACCTTGGCGCCTTTGGTGAATTTCTCGAACATCAGCGGGTGCCACCCTTCCGGTTGTGTTTCTGATGCACCGCTTGCTTGCTCACCTCGAGCGCGTCGGCAATCGCCTGCCACGACCAACCGTTGGCGCGGGCATTGGCCACCTGGATGGTTTCGAGCCGGTCGGCCAGTCTGCGCAGGGCGAGCACCGCGCGCAGACCGACCGAGGGATCGGGATTGCCCGCCGCGGCGGCGAGCGTGGTTGCATCGGTCATGCTGTCAATTTTGATTGACATTCCGGGAGTTGTCAACAAAAATTGACAGCGAGATCAGGTCAGGTGGTAGACGAGCTTGGCGAACTGGCCCAGGTGCTCCACTCCCACCAGCCGCATCCGGTCGGCCAGAATGCGGCGCGGGAGCACGGGCGCGCCGCCACCTAGAGTCACCGGTGCGACGCCGACGATCACCTCGTCGAGCAGCCCCGCATCGGCGAACTGTCCGGCGAGGTCGCCGCCACCCATCACCCAGATGTCACGACCCGCGGCCGCCGCGGTCATCTGCTCGTGGACCGGACCCACCTCGCCGGCGACGAAACGCACGTTCGCACCGGGCAGCCGGGGCAGTTCCCGGTGGGTGAACACCCAGGTCGCCAGGTCGCCGTACTCGTCGTGCCAGGTCTCGGGCGGGTTGTTGTTCACCATCCACTCGTAGGTGGTCGACCCGAGACACATGGCGCCGACGCCTTCCAGGAAAACGCCGACATCCCCGGTGGCCGGATCGGCATCGGCTACCGCCATCAGCCAATCCAGCGAATTGTCGGGGTCGGCGATGTAGCCGTCGAGACTGGAAGCCGTGTAATAGGTGGTCGTCATGAACAACGATCCTGACAGTGAAACCTGCCATCCACTGTCAAGGTTCGGGGTGGGAAATCAGCCGGTCCAGCGACCCGTCGCGGCGAATTCGGCGAGGACGGCGCTCGGTCCGGTCAGGTCGAGGCGCTGACTCTCGACCCAGGCATCGTCGAAGTAGGTGCCCGCGTAGCGGTCGCCGCCGTCGCACAGCAGGGTGACGACACTGCCGCTACGTCCAGCCGCGAGCAGTTCGGCGACCAGGTGGAACGCGCCCCACAGATTGGTCCCCGTCGAACCACCGACACGTCGGCCGAGGGCGGTGCTCGCGTGCCGGGTGGCCGCGATCGAGGCCGCGTCGGGCACCACGATCATGCGGTCGACGACCTGACCGATGAACGACGGCTCAACCCGTGGGCGGCCGATTCCCTCGATACGCGAAGGCATTCCGGTCTCGTACCCGGCATCGCCGGTCTCGTAACCGCCGTAGAACGCGGAGTTCTCGGGGTCGACCACGGCCAGGCGCGTGGGGTGCCTGCGGTAGCGGATGTAGCGACCGATCGTCGCGCTCGTGCCACCGGTTCCGGCGCCGACCACGATCCACTCCGGGATCGGGTGCTGTTCCAAAGCCAGCTGCTGGAAGATGGATTCGGCGATGTTGTTGTTGCCGCGCCAGTCCGTCGCCCGTTCGGCGTGGGTGAACTGGTCCATGAAGTGCCCGCCCGATTCGGCGGCCAACCGCTTGGCCTCGGAGTACATCTCCGGCGGCCGCTCGACGAAATGGCAACGGCCACCCTGGGCTTCGATCAGCGCGATTTTCTGCGGCGACGTACTCGCCGGCATCACCGCCACGAAATCGAGCCCGAGCAGCTTGGCGAAATACGCCTCGCTCACCGCCGTCGACCCTGACGACGCCTCGACCACCGTCGTCCCCTCGGTGACCCAGCCGTTGCAGATCGCGTACAGGAACAGCGATCTGGCCAGGCGGTGCTTGAGACTGCCCGTGATGTGGGTGGATTCGTCCTTGAGATATAGCTGCACCGGCCAGTCGGCGGGCAGCGGGTAGCGCAACAGGTGGGTGTCGGCGGAACGCTGGGCGTCGGCGTCGATCAGCCGCACGGCGTTGTCGACCCAGTCACGCGGTGCACTGCGGTCGAGGTACTTCACGCGTCGTCGTCACCCCGCAGACGAGCCCGCAGCTGCGCCTTGTCCTGGCGGCGGCGCTCGTCGACGACGGCGATGTCCTCGTTCACCTTCATGCGCAGTTTCTTGAACAGGGTCAGCGAGAGCGGCATCGCGACGATCAGCGCGAACAGAGCCGCTACGATGATCGGCACCTCGACCCCGATGAGCTTGGCGACGCCGACGATCAACGCGGCGATCACCACGACAAGCCCGAGCCGGGCCAGCGTGTAGAGGGCAAGGTTGCGGGCCAGCCGCTTCCCCGCAGAACCTTGCTGACCAGTTGCTTCACTCACCTTGACAGGGTAACCCCGGCGCGCGCGGCCCCGTTCGCGGCATTTGTCTATTACTTCCCCTTTACCAACTGTAGGTGGTTCGACTACGTGGGGGTCGCAGTGCGACGATGGCGCCATCTGATGAGGGAACTGTCGAGAACGGAGAGGTTAGCTATGACTGCGATCACCGTCGGCGGCCAGGACACTCTGCTGACACCAGGCCAAGTGGCCGCAATGTTCCACGTAGACCCGAAGACCGTTACTCGGTGGGCCCATGCGGGCAGGCTCGGTTCGCTGCGCACGCCGGGCGGACACCGCCGATTCCGCGAGTCCGAGGTTCTGCAGCTGCTCAAATCGCTCACCACCGAGGCAGCCCCCCGCTGACCTCACCGGCGGCGCGAGCCGGTTCGGCTCGCGTTTGCCGGGAATTTCCCTTCCGTTGCCGATGTGCACACGGTGCGGACACGGCTACCCTCGATAGCAGGAGGTGAGCGACGTGACGTACCTGTTGGCACTCATCGCGATCGTGGCCATCGCGGTGCTGTGCTGGAAGGCGTTCGGCCCCGAACGCCCGAGCCCGAATCCCGGCCCGGCCGCACGCAGGCCGATCCTCGGTCCGGACGACGACCCGGAATTCCTGTGGCGGCTCGGCAAGCAACCTCGCGACGATCTCGGTCCCGAGGCGTGAGCTGACCCACATACCCCCCATTGCGCACGAAACAGCTGGGTAGATAACGTATTCCGGTGATCGATGTGCAGCAGGCTTCCATCCCGACCACTTGGCGCGCGGCCGACGGCAGCGCCGTGACGTTCACCGAGGCGCGGTCGGCGTGGACGCGCGCGGCACACGACGTGCTCGCCGCCACCGCGTCGCGCTTCAACAACTTCATCGTCAATACCGAGCTGGCCGAGTTGGTGCAGGAAGAGTCCGGTATCCGCACCCAGGTGAAGTGGCAGCACTGGCTGCCGGTCGTGCTCGACCGGGTCGCCGAATACTGTCACAACAACAACGAGCCGCCGCTGAGCGCGCTGTGTGTGCGCCGCAACCAGACCGTCGGCACCGGCTACCGCTACATCCTCGAACTCGCGGGCCTGCCCATCCCCGACGACCTCGAGATGCACGCGGCCGCCGCCCGCTGGCAGTGCTACCAGCACTACGCCACCGACCTCCCCGCCGACGGCGGCCTCCCCACCCTCCCTCCGAAGGTCGCCGCCATCCGCCAGCGCACCTCCCAGGACCTGGCCACCACCGAGGCCGCGGAAGCCGCCGAAGCCAAGCGCACCGCCACCTCCCGCCCCAGCGTCACCACCCCCAAGCCCGAACCGGTCCGCAAACCGGTCTGCCTGAACTGCCACGTCGAACTCCCGGCCAACAAGATCTGCTACTACTGCTGATCTCGCCGCCAACTGCCCGGATGCTCACCCGAGCACCCGGGCACAGGTGTCTCCGGGCCGCCACGCTTGACCTCAACCGAAGTTGAGCAAATAGCGTCCAGGGCTATGAACACGATGCAACCACCGGTGGTCGAGGACGACACCGTGGATCACACCGCCGATATCGCCGCTATCCGTCGGATCGTCGCCGATACCCAGACCGCGTACAACACCAACGATGCCGAGTTGATGACGGCTCCGTTCGCGGAGAACGCGGTTGTGGGTAATGCGGCCGGCATGGTGCTGCGTGGGCGGGATGCGCTGCTCGAGGCCAATCGGCGGGGCTTGGCGGGGTTTCTCGCCGACGAGTACGTCCGGTACGACGTCACCGACATCACCTTCCTGCGCCCCGATGTCGCTATCGCTCACAAGAAGGCCAGGGCCACCACCGCCGACGGCACACTGATCGACACACACCCGGCCATGGTCGCCCTGTACGTGCTGGTCAAGGAGAACGGGCGGTGGTGGGTGTCGGCCCGCCAGAACACCCTCGTTCCCGCGTCCTGATCGCGGCGCTACACGCCGCTGCAGACCGTCTTCATCACCATCACCGGACCGGGCCCGATCTTCGCGGCAGCGGCGATCGCCGCCGCTTCGGCCTCCTCGGCCGTCGGGGCGACCCGGGCGCGGAAGTCACCGTCGCGCGCGGGCCCGCCCGCATTCACCATGTTCCTCGCCAACGACACGCATTCGTCGACGAATCGGGCGACGACTTCGCAGTTCGGCCGGTGGCACAGTTCCCGTGCGGATTCCTCGGCAGCCTCCCAGCTCGGGTAGTTCACCGCCGAGATCAGATGCGACGAATCGGCCCGATCCATCGTGACGACCCCGTAGTACCGCCCGTCCTCCCCGGGTTCGGCCGCCGCCACCCCGGCACCCGCGACCACCATCGCCGCAGCGGCCAACACCATCGAAATCTGCTTCCCCACAGGGATCCTCCAGTCGATCATCGGCTCCTGTCGAACCGAACCGGACAGCATGACCTGCCTCGTGATCGACGTCAACTCTGTTGCGGCACAAGGTGCTTCATAGCAGAGCTCAGGTCAGGCCGGGCTCACTGTCGGTGACAGTGCCCAACCACGAGTTCGCGCCGGTGCCCAGCCATTCGACTGCCAGACGGCGGCGCGTGAAGAATTCAGCCGATGCGACGGCGGCCGCTTGCGCGCGCTCCGGCACGCAATCCAGCGGCTCGCCCACTGATCCGCACACGGGCCCACCAACACCATCGTGGTGAATCGCCAGCGCCCAGCGGTGGGCACCCCGGATCAGCTGCAACTCGGTGGGCGTTGCGCGGCGAGGGTCATTCGACCGCCGATCACGTCCCATCCCTGTCCTCCGAAGTGGCCGCCGCTTGTTGGCATTCACGGGCGGCGTCCCACTCGATCGTCACCACGGACGACATGGTGCCAGCACAGCCCGACAACGGCTCGTCACCGAGGCATCGGAAACGTTCAGGGCCCTTGCCTGAATGTCAGGCGCAGGTCGGCATTCCCATGAGGAGGCTTGTGCCCGTGGACAGGCATCGCAGCAGCACGCCGGGGAGGGCCGCCGAGCCCGAATCCGGGTCCGCGGAGGCTGTCAGCGGGCCGGCCGATCCCGAATCGGTGGCCACTGGGCTCGGGGTTGTGGCGGGTGAAGCTGTCGCAGTACCGGCCAGCCCGACCCCCAACGAAATCGCAACAGCAGCAATCACACTCACACGACGCATTTCTTCAACCTCTCTAACCACCGGTAGATACCGCAGACGGTAACGCCGATCAGCGAAAGTGAAACGCCCCTACTTCCGTGGGCCTGCGTCGTCATATCTCCGCGAGGGCCAGTGCCTCGGCCTCCATCGCCGCGATGAAATCCGCGACATTCGAGCCATAGATGCCTCAGGACGTGGTGCCGTCATACATCGGTCACTCGAGCTGAGCGGCAGGTCTGGCCCACGACGCGTCGCTCGCGGTCAGTTCGACTGTGGGCACGCAACCTCTTTCGAGAACCGCGAGGACCTTGTGCGGATCGCAGCCGTATACCCCGGCACCGAAAGCGCAGTTGGCTTCGACGATTGCCCAACCACGTCCCTCGATCAGACCGACATCGATGACGATCGATGGCGGAACGGGTACTTCGGCGGCCAACTTTTCGATAAGCGCCTGGACCGCGGCCACTTCCGATGGCGTGGTCGGCCAGCTGCCATCCTCGGCGCGGGCGGGGTCACCGTTGCGGAGGTAGGGCGACATCGTCAGTACCGCACCGTCTTTGACGAAGCAACGGAATTCCGAGCGCCATTCGACGGGCTCGGCCATAAGTACCAGTGTGTCGTCAGGGCACGCTTGCGGTGAGGGCAGACCGATCCCGTTGCGATATACCGCGCCAGCGAATCCTTTGCGGCCGTCTGCGGGCTTGACGAATACCGGGTCGGTATGGCGCCGAGCTTCACCAAGGGTGGAGATCTGGATCTTTCGCTGCAGTAGGGACTTCGGCAGATTCGGCAGCCAGTCGTCGAGCAAGGTGATGCCCAGTTGCGCGGCGATCACCTCGGCGAACATCGTCTCGCCGTAGATGGCTGTCGCGGCCGTATCGTCGGGAACGCGCCAATTCGTCAGCCGGACGACATTCCACCCTGCGCGAATGGCGGCGGCCCGCATGACGCGCGAGTCCTCCGAATAGCGGGGTGAAAGGATCAGCGTCGACATTTCTACACATCATCCACTGCGGGCGTCCCGGAACAGACAGGGATCCGGAATGGACCGGCGGCGAGATCCCTGCGGCGGCGAGAGTCGATTCAGGATGCTGTCGGGCCTGCGCTCAGTGTGGACGAGCCGAGGCTCAGCAATTGCAGGATGTTCTGGATGAAGTCGCATCCACCCGGCGCACCGATCGGGAACTCGACGCACGCGGCAACGGGTGCAACGGGCTGAGTGGCAGCTTGGGCGGAGCCGATCGGTGCCAGCATCAGGGCGCCGACCACCGTAGCCACCGCGAAAGATCGTTTCATCGAGATTCCTTACCGCGCCGAGTTTCGAACTGTCATGTCGAGCAGGCTATTGGGGCATCAGCGCAACCACGAGACCCCGCTTCCGTGGTCCCATCTGTATGGGCGGAATGCGCGGATCAGTCGCAGCAAGCGCAGTCGTGATCGCTCGTACTCATGACAACAGGTGTTGGACAGCAGGTGTCGCCTCTCCACGCATCAAGGCCTTCCTTGACCGCGATTGCGGCGATGAGCAGGCCGGCGATCGGATCGGCCCACGACCACCCGAACAAGCTGTTGAGCAACAGCCCGACCAGCAGCACCGCCGAGAGATAGGTGCACAGCAGGGTCTGCTTGGAATCGGCCACCGCAGAAGCTGATCCGAGCTCGCGACCGGCGCGGCGCTGAGCCCATGACAGCACCGGCATCACCGCCAGGCTCACCGCCGCCAGGGTGATCCCGATCGGGGAAGGTCGGGCTTCGCCGACTCCGAGCAGCCCTCGGATCGAGTCGACGGTGACATAGAGAGCCAGGGCGAAGAACGAGAACGCGATGATCCGTAGCGCGACCTTCTCTCGCTTCTCCGGGTCGCGGCCTGCGAACTGCCATGCGACGGCGGCAGCCGAGGACACCTCGATGATCGAGTCCAGACCGAACCCGATCAGCGCGGCTGACGAAGCGCGAGCACCCTCGGTCAAGGCGATGATCGCTTCGATGATGTTGTAGGTGATGGTGGCCGCGACGAACCAGCGGATCCGGCGAGCCAGCAAGGCCCGACGCTGCGTCGAAGCCTCGGACACCGAGGATGACATCAGCAGCACTCTTGCGTAGCCGAGTCCGGGCAGCAGGCCGGATCCACGGCCAGCACCAGCCCGGTCAGGTCGTCCAGAGCCCGCCCGATGCGCGCATCGGCCAGCTCGTAACGCGAACGCCGCCCCTCCGGCACCGCGACCACGAGCCCACACCCGCGCAGGCAGGCCAGGTGATTGGACAGGATCTGACGCGACACCCCGATACGTTCGGCGAGGTCCGAGGGGTACGCCGGCGCTTCACGCAGGCTCAGCAAGATCTGCGTGCGCGTGGCATCGGAGAGCGCGTGCCCGAAGCGTGCCAGCGCGTCGCGACGAATCAAGGTATCCACGCAGCGACAGTACATCAGAATCTGTATTCAGAAAATGATGAATCTAGGACTCGGTTCGGTCAGCGATGCGCACGACGGCCACGGCCTTGTCATCGTGGCGTTTGGCCCGCGGGAGCGCCTGGCCGTCCGGGTCGACTTCGGCCTCCCAGATGTGCACATCACGGAGCAGATGTTCGAGCTGCCGCGTGGACATGTTCGCGACTTCGGGCCAGCTCACCCCGAGCGTGGGAACGAGGTCGAAGGCACCGTCGGTGGCGGCGACGATCCACTCGACCTGATCGCGCGGATATCGAACGCGCAGAGCGTGTTCGGCCGCGCGGGGATCGGCTTCGGCAATCCAGTAACCGTCCGGGCGGTTGCGTCGCGCCCGTTCGGCGACCTGAAGCTCCTGCAAAACCTTCTGGTGGCGCCCGCTGTAGCCCTGTCCGTCGGCCAGAAAGCGGCGGAACAGGTCTGCCTCGGGCAGTTGCAATCGCGGCAGCCGATCGTCGGTGTGCACGTCCACCGCACCGGTGCGGAGCCCGACGATCACCGACGAATCACCCAGCACCAGCACATCGACCACGTCGGGTTCGATCCGGACGAGGGCAACAGTGCTCGACGGCGCAGCCCCCGGCTCGATACCGAGCACGTCCACAGCCCTCGCGATCGACCGCGCGAGAATGTCAGCCAGCGACGATGATTCACCGATCGTCCGCGCGAGATCCGCGGCGAGAAAGTCGACGTACGCACCTGCGGATGGCATCGCCGGATCGTGAGCCGTAGCACCATCGAGGACGATCACCGCACCGTCGGTAACCACCAATCGGTCCTCGTCGGAGCCGGCAGCCAGTTGTGCGGATTCGACGGTTGTCCCCATACGTCCACAGAGTACGGGCGCGCGGTAATCCTCTTCCAGGATGGGCGACCACCGGATACGGTCACGCCGTGACCAGCGAGATCAGTTTCGATTACCAGCCGGGATCCCTCGACCGTGCCGACGTCCACCAAATCATGCCCCGCATCGACAGCATCCCCCTGATCGATCTCGTCGACACCTTCGAAATCGGTGCCGGTATGGAGCCTTCCGGTGACATGTACGGTGGCCTCGCGCCCCAATTCTTCCGGTTCGACTCGGCGACAGAGCATTTCCACGGATCCCGCAAGCCTCGAAAGACCCCCGTTCTCGCGTGCAGTTGCGGGGAAGTCGGCTGTTGGCCGCTATTCACCCGAATCAGCCTGACCGGCGACCTCGTCGTCTGGGACCACTTCGAACAGCCCCACCGCCCCACTCGCGACTACACCGCATTCGGCCCGTTCCTCTTCGACCGCATCCGCTACGACACAGCTATCCAGGACCTCAGCACAGCAATCGAGTCCCACAAAGCGAGCTCAGCACAACCCGAACGCACTGGCAGAAGCGGTTAGTTCAGACCCGCGTAGCTGTGCAGGCCCGAGATCACCATGTTGATGATGAAAAGGTTGAACAGCATCGCCACGAACCCGGCGATGTTGATCCACGCCGCCTTGGTGTCTCGCCAGCCCGACGTCGCGCGGGCGTGGAGGTAGGCGGCGTAGAGGACCCAGGCGATGAAGGAGCAGGTTTCCTTCGGGTCCCAGCCCCAGAAGCGGCCCCAGGCGGCTTCGGCCCAGATGGCGCCGAGGATGACGCCTGCGCCGAAGAGGGGGAAGCCGATGATGGTGGTTTTGTAGGCGAGCTGGTCGAGGGTGCGGGCGTCGGGGAGGCGGCGGGCGATGGTGCCGAAGATGTTCGAGGACTCTTCGCCTGCCGGTTGGCGCATGCGGTAGAGGTAGAGGAGGCTGGCGACGCCCGAGACCAGGAAGACGCCGCTGCCCACGCTCACGATGGTGACGTGGATGGGCAGCCAGAACGAGCGAAGGGCGGGGACCACGGGGGCCGCGTCGGCGTAGAGGACGGTGCCCGCGAGGAACATCAGGATCAGCACGGGCACGAGCAGGAATGCCCACATCGCGCGGAAACGCTGATCGCGCAGGAAGATCAGGCCGATCACCACGGCGGCCGCGGTGGCCATGGTGGTGAACTCGTACATGTTGCCCAGGGGGAAGCGGTGGGTGGCGAAGCCGCGAAGCACGATCGAGGCGATGTGCAGGACCGCACCCACCGAGAGCACGGAGAACGCCATGTCGCCGAAGCGTTCGGCGCGCGACTTCGCCTCGGGCATCGCGATCCGGCCGGGCAGGGACGGATCGACGGAGCCGTGGTCGCGCGCGGCGACCTGCTTGGCGCGCGCCGAGGCGTACTGCACGATCAGCAGCACCGTCGCCAGGGTGTAGACGGCGATCGCCGACATGAACGAATAGTCGCTGTAGCGTGCCAGCGTTTCGTCGATCGGCATCAGAACTCCGCCTCGATGTCGCGTGCGCTCGTCCGCATCACTTCTCCGCTCCCAGCAACCGTGCCCGCAGTCGATCGAATTCGCCGCCCCAGCCCGCTTGATCGCTTCTGGCGAGGCCGCCCATCTCTACTACGGTTCGTCGTTGATCCACGGTACCTGCCCCGGTGTCGGCGGGGTACGCCCGGATCCAGATCCGGCGTCGTTTCACCAGCAGCGAAACCAGCAGACCGGCCATCATGGTCAGCGCGCTCACCAGCACCCACTGCTGGGCCGGGTCGTGCGAGACCTGCAGGTTCACGAATTCCTCGGCACCGTCGAAGGTCACCTTGGTGCCGTTGGGCAGGGTGGTCGACTCGCCGGGACGCAGGTTGACGCGCGCTTCCTTGGTGAGCCGCCCCTGCTTCACCATCTCGGTGTCCAGTGCGAACAGCGACTGCGAACGGCCGGTGTCCAGACCGGTGTTGCCCCGGTAGATGTCGACCGCGACGGCCGGATCGTCCATCTTCGGGAACGACGACGTGAGCAGACTGCCGTGGAACATCGCGGTCGGCGCGAAGAGACCTTCGATGGCGATCTGGTTCTGGCGGCGTTCCTCCTCGGTGGCGTACATGCCGCCGGGCGGGTCGATGCGCAGCACACCGCTGGACAGGAAGGTCTGGGCGTCGTCGGGACGCCACTGGATGGTCTCGGTGCGGGTCTGCCCGTTCGGGAAGGTGACGGTGAACGTCGGCGCGAAACCGTGACCCTGCAGGTAGACGCGATCACCGGCGACGCGCAACGGGTGATTCACCCGCAGCTCGGTGCTGCGCCACGTGTCGGTGGTCAGGTCCTCGCCCGCCTGGTAGTCGATGTTCGAGGTGAACATCTCGGCTTGACCGGTGGGCAGGTAATCGGCCTTGAAGTCCTTGACCTTCACACACAGCGGGGTCATCCCGGTGCCGTCGTTGACATTGCCCGCCCGGAACGAGTCGAACACCGCGGGCGAGGTCGTGCAGAAACCGGGACCACCGTTGGCGATCACGATGACATTGCCCTCGTACCCGAACAGTTTGCCGAGCGCGATCGCGACCAACAGCCCCACCAGCGACAGATGGAACACGAGGTTGCCGAATTCGCGCAGATAGCCCTTCTCGGCGGAGATCGTCATCTCGCCGTCGCGGTTGCCCGGACGGACCTCGGTGCGCCAGCCGCGCAACTGTTCGCGCGCCTGTTCGATCACGGCGTCGACATCACGGTCGACGGTCTCGTCGAAATGATGCGGCAGCCGACCGAGGTTGCGCGGGGCGGCGACGGGCGGGGTGCGCAGCGCTTTGTAGTGGTCCCAGCAGCGGGGCAGGATGCAGCCGACCAGCGAGATGAACAGCAGCACGTAGATGGCGGTGAACCAGAAACTGCCGAACACGTCGAACAGTTCGAACCGGTCCATCCACGGGCCGAGCGTCGGCCGGTCGGCGATGTACTGGTCGACCTTCTGCGCGTTGAGACTGCGTTGCGGCAGCAGTGCGCCGGGAATGGCGGCCAGGGCGAGCAGGAACAGCAGAACCAGCGCCGTTCGCATGCTGGTCAGGCCACGCCAGGTGTTGCGGACCAGCGCCCAGGCGCGGCCGGGAAGCGACTGGCGGGGCGGGGCGGAGGCAGCGGGGGGAGTCAGTGTGTCAGTCATCAGATCGGCAGGGTCACCTCGGAGACGAACCCGTCACGCACCCAGCCGACGAACTGATCCCATGCCCCCGTGACCAGCGCGACGCCGACGGCGACGAGCAGAACACCCCCGATTACCTGAATGGTGCGCGAATTACGCCGCAACCAGCCCACCCCGCGCAGCGCACCCGCCGACCCGAAGGCCAGCACCACGAACGGCAAACCGAGGCCGAGGCAGTACGCCACGATCAGCACCACACCGCGCGCGGCGGTGGTGCCCTCGGTACCGGCCGACACCGCCATCACCCCCGACAGCGTCGGGCCGAGGCACGGCGTCCAGCCGAGCGCGAACACCCCACCGAGCAGGGGCGCACCGACGATGCTGGTGAACCGGCGCGGTTCCATCCGCGTATCGCGTTGCAGCGCGGGCACCAGGCCGATGAAGACCAGACCCATCAGGATCGTCACCACGCCACCGATGCGCTGCAGCAGCTCGCGGTTGACGTTGAGCGTCTGGATCACACCGAAAACGGTGGCCGTGGCCAGCACGAAAACCACCGTGAACCCGGCGACGAACAGACCGGCGGCACCGGCGACCCGCAGCTTCGCGCTACGGCGCTGCTCGGTGAGCGTGGCGACCTGGGCGGTCGAGGCAGGCGGCGCCTCGGCACCGACCAGGCCGGCCAGATACGACAGGTAGCCGGGCACGAGCGGCACGACACACGGTGAAGCGAACGACACCAGGCCCGCGAGCAGACAGGCACCCAGCGCCAACAGCAACGGTCCCGATGCCGCGGTCTGCTGGAACGAGTCCCCGACTGCGGCGAGAACCATCACTCGGAGGTGTCCTCGTCACGCTGCTCGTCGCGGGGCAACGACAGGGTGCGCTCGGTCTCGGCCGGTTCGACCGGACCGAACTCGAACAGGCCCGCACCGGCGACGCTGCGCGGGACGGTGGCGATGCCCGCCCAACGATCATCGACGGTCCACCCCGCTCCCGTGCGGCGGGCACCCTGGCGGGGGCGACACGCGGTCAGATTTCCGGGACGACGACGACTCACTGCTTCTCCTCGAGGGCGAGTTGCTCGACCACGGGCTGCAGGTCTTCGGCCAGTAGCGAGCGAAGGAAGACCGCGGCGACCCGGTGCTGACGATCCAGGATCAACGTGGTCGGGATAACACTGGTTGGGAAATTTCCGCCGAGGGCGAGCAAGGTTCGCATCGACGGGTCGTAGATGGACGGATACTCGATCTTGTTGTCCACTACGAAGTCCTGGGCTTTGTCACGCTGGTGGTCGCGCACATTGATGCCCAGGAATGCGACGCCCTTGTCCTTGGTCGCCGCGTACACCTTCTCGAGCGCGGGCGACTCGGCGCGACACGGGCCGCACCACTGTCCCCACAGATTCACGACCACGACCTGACCGGGGAAATCATCGACCGACACGGTCTTTCCCTCGTTCATCAGGTCGGGCCCCGCGAGCGTACCGATCGTGCCGCGCGTGGCGGGCGGATCGTATCTGATATCAGTCTTACCACCGGGCGACACGAATTCGAACGTGCCGCCACCGGTGGCCACCGCATCGGTACCGGTCGAACAACCCGCGGCGGCCACGACGACCAGCAGGGCGGACAGGACGGCGGTCAGCGCCCGCAGCCGATGGCCACGGGCGTTACCCGATGCGATGCAGCGTGTCATGCGCCGTGGACCGACGGATCCGACGCGCCGGCGGGCTCGGAGTAGACGATGTCGACCAGCGTGTCGCCGTGGTAGACCAGCGAGGTCAGCGAGGCGAGCGAGCACTGGCGGTTGCGTGGGTCGTGCCACAGGCGCTGACCCTGCAGGAAACGGCGCAGCGTCCACACGGGCAGCTGATGCGACACCAGCACCACCTCGTGGCCCGCTGCCTCGACGCGCGCCTTGTTCACGGCGGCGAGCATGCGATGCGCGATCTGCAGGTACGGCTCGCCCCACGACGGGGTGAACGGGTCGCGCAGTTTCCACCAGTGCCTCGGCTTGCGCAGCGCGCCGTCACCGACCGACACGCGAAGACCCTCGAAGGTGTTGCCCGCTTCGATCAGGTTCTCGTCGGTACGCACGATGAGGTCGTGGGCGGCCGCGATCGGGGCGGCGGTCTCCTGGGCGCGCTGCAACGGCGACGCGATCACCAGGGAGATGTCGTGATCGGCCAGCGATCGGGCCACCGCGGCGGCCTGCGAACGACCGGTCACCGACAGGCTGAAACCGGGCAGGCGGCCGTAGAGGATGCCGTTGGGGTTGTGCACCTCGCCGTGGCGCAGCACGTGGACGATGGTTTCCACGCTCGACGGATCGTGGTCGAGACCGGGCGGGGCGGCGGCGGGCGCCGGGTTCGGCGCCTCGTCGGCGACGGGGGTGGGGAGTGCGTCGGGCTGGTCGGAGCTCACGCTTGCGATCCTTCGGGGGTGGCGGCCGCGGCCGCGTGGGCGGCGGCGGGCAGAGCGGCGGCGATACGGTCGAACGCGTCCTCGTCGAGCGCCGCGGAGACGAACCATGCCTCGAACGCGCTCGGCGGCGCGTAGACGCCCGCGTCGAGCAGGGCGTGGAAGAAGGCGGGGTAACGCCAGGTCTGACTCGCCTTGGCGGCGGCATAGTCGGTGACCGGGCGATCGGCGAAGAACACGCTCACCATATTGCCTGCGAACTGCACCTGATGCTCCACCCCGGCTTCGGCGAGCGCTTTCGCGAAGAGGCCGCCGAGCCGATCGGCGTTGCGGTCCAGCGCCGCGTACACCTCGTCGTCGGCCGCGCGCAGCGTCGCCAGGCCCGCCGCGACGGCGACCGGGTTACCCGACAGCGTGCCCGCCTGATAGACCGGGCCGAGGGGGGCGAGGTTGTTCATGATCTCGGCGCGACCACCGAAGGCGGCGGCGGGCAGACCACCGCTCATCACCTTGCCGAAGGTGTAGAGGTCACCGGCCACGCCTTCGCGGCCGTACCAGCCCGAGGCGCTCACCCGGAAGCCGGTCATGACCTCGTCCATGATGAGCAGAGCGCCGTTGTCGTGTGCCAGCGTGCGCAGGCCCTCGTTGAAACCGGGCAGCGGGGCGACGGCACCCATGTTGCCCGCGGCGGCTTCGGTGATGACGCAGGCGATCTGGCCCGGATGCGCCTCGAAGGCGGCGGCGACGGCGGGGAGGTCGTTGTAGGGCAGCACGATGGTGTCGGCGGCCTGAGCACCGGTGACGCCCGGCGAGGTCGGCAGGCCGAGCGTCGCCACGCCCGAGCCCGCGTCGGCCAGCAAGGCATCGACGTGGCCGTGGTAGCAGCCGGAGAACTTGATGATCTTGGAGCGCCCGGTGAAGCCGCGCGCCAGCCGAACCGCGCTCATGGTCGCCTCGGTGCCGGAGTTGACCAGGCGCACCCGCTCCACGGGTTCCACGCGCGCGGCGATGGCCTCGGCCAGTTCGATCTCGGCCTCGGTGGGCGCGCCGAACGACAGTCCGCCGGTGGCGGCCCGCTGCACCGCCTCGACGACGGCGGGGTGCGCGTGTCCGAGGATCATCGGACCCCACGAACACACCAGGTCGACATACTGGTTGCCGTCGGCGTCGACGAGGGTGTAGCCGCTGGCCGAGGAGATGAACCGGGGCGTGCCGCCGACCGAATTGAACGCACGGACCGGGGAATTGACACCACCCGGGATCACCGAGGCCGCCCGCTCGAAGAGCTGGGCGGAAATCGGTACCTGCGACGAACTGGCCGTGGTCGCGCGCGGAGAAGAACTCACGAATTCCAGTGTCTCAGCTCGCCTCGGCACGCCGGACGACAGGGTGGAGCACAGTGACCCAGACCGCAGCGACCCACCGGCGACACGCCCGACACGCCGCGATGCCGACGGCTACCGCGCCCGGCTACAGCAGGTCGCGGCGCACGTCGGCGGCGGGAGGTACTAGGTGTACATGCAGGGCACGTCGGCCGAGATGGTGTGCAGCTGGCACATGATGCCGTTGTAGATCCCGCTCGAACCGGTCTCCGGGGCGAAGCCGCCCGCGGCGGGGTCCGCCACCATCGGGGTGAGCGGCAGACCGGCCTCGGCCTGAGCGGGCGCGGCGAGCGCGATGGTGGCGAACGCGGCGCCGACGGCGAATATCCCTGCGGTGAACTTGGTCATCGAGTTTCCTCCTGGTGGGCCCGCCTCGACGGACCCGGCATCGGGTGTTCGAATCCCAACGCGCACATCGGAATTCGACTTCCCTCAGACCATCGGACCCGCGGCGCGCAACGCTACACGTCGTTCGCGGGCCGAAAGGATTCGCGCGACCGCGTCGATCAGGAACAACCCGGCGAGGATCACGAGCCCGGTCGACAACGCCAGCATCGGCGGCACGTACCGCACGGCCTCGAAACCGGGATGCTCATCGCTGCCGACGAATTCGGTACCGCGCCGGGCATTGCCCCAACTGGCGACGGCACCGGCAAGGCAAACGGCGGCCAGGCCGAGTTCGACCGACACCGCGACGATCCAGCGTTTCATGCGTGCGATCCTGCCAGGGCCGTGAGTGAGCGCAGGGCCTCGGGTCAGACGACGCTGGGCAGCAGCACGAGGGCGATGGTGGTCAGCCCGAGCAGCACGAGCAGCCCGATCACCAAACAATCGCGCCGCAGACTGTGGGGTTGCTCGATCACCACGCGCATCGTTGCCTCCGCTCCCCTGGCAGCACCATTACTGCCACTGTGTGACAATCCTCACGATACACGGCGGCGCATCAGCGGCCAATGGGGCCTGTTGTTCATCTCCGGTTCGTCTGGAAGTACCCGACCGAGTCGGGTCGGAAACACAGGTACGCCGCGCCGACGGCCAGCACGCCCTGCACGATCGACGTGCCACCGCTCACCATCGCGGCCGCGCCGGTGTCGCCGGAGAAGCTGAACATGGTGGCCACAGCCCCGATCCCGAGCCACACCGCGACCACCGTCAGCACTGTGCGCGCCCAGTTCTTACCGCGCCCCAATTGATGGGCGATGGCGACGGTGACACCCGCCAGCAGCACCCCGACGATCGCGGTGAGCACGAAGGCGGCCGTCACCATCAGATCGACGGTCGAGGCGGGGATGTTCGGGTCGCTCTTGTGCATTTCGTCGAGGAACTGCTTGCTGAGCTCGTCGCGCTGCCCGGTCATGGCGACAACGCTCGCGCCCGTGTACACCACGCCGAGGCCCGCGACGGCGAACCACAGTTGCTTGGCGGTGCCCACGTCCTCGGGCATCGGACGGGTTTCCGGTTTGTTCGGTGGAACGATCACGACAGCCAGTGTGCGGCCTCGGTCGCCCAGTAGGTGAGCACGATGTCCGCGCCCGCCCGCCGGATGCCGACCAGCGATTCCAGCACGGCGCCACGGCGGTCGATCCAGCCGTGCTCGGCGGCGGCGGTGATCATCGCGTACTCGCCCGAGATCTGGTAGGCCGCGACCGGGACGGTCGAACGGTCGGCCACATCGCGCAGGATGTCGAGGTAGGACATCGCGGGCTTCACCATCACGATGTCGGCGCCCTCGGCCAGGTCGAGATCGAGCTCGCGCAACGACTCACGGCGGTTGGCCGGGTCCTGCTGGTAGGTGCGCCGGTCGCCCTCGAGCGACGAACCGACCGCCTCACGGAACGGGCCGTAGAACGCCGAGGCGTACTTGGCGGCATAGGCCAGGATCGCGGTGTCGGTGCGGCCGACGGCGTCGAGGCCGCGCCGGATCGCGCCGACCTGGCCGTCCATCATGCCGCTGGTACCGAGCAGATCGGCGCCCGCCTCGGCTTGGGCCAGCGCCATCTCCACGTAGCGGTGCAGGGTGGCGTCGTTGTCGACGGCGCCGTCGGTCCCGAGCACACCGCAGTGGCCGTGATCGGTGAACTCGTCGAGGCAGGTGTCGGCCATGACGACGGTCGAGTCACCGACCTCCTCGGCCAGCGCGCGCAACCCGCGGTTGAGGATGCCGTCGGGGTCGCTGGCCTGGCTGCCGGTGGCGTCCTTGTCCTCGGGCAGCGGCACACCGAAGAGCATGAGACCGCCCACGCCGGCGGTCACCGCCTCGACGGCGGCCTTGCGCAGCGAGTCGAGCGAGTGCTGGTACACACCGGGCATCGAGCTGATCGCGCGCGGTTCATCGATCCCGTCGGCCACGAACATCGGCAGCACCAGGTGGCGCGGCTCGAGCGTGGTTTCGGCGACGAGCCGACGCAATGCGGGTGTCCTGCGCAACCGCCGCGGGCGGTCGAAAGCGGTCATAGCCCGCAGAATACGCCTGCGCTATACGGCCCGCACCGGCGCCTATACCCCGCCGGACAGGCGGCTGCGTTCGCCGAGAATCTGCTCGAAGGTTGCGAACACCGGTAGCGGTCCGGCCGAATTCCACATCTGGTTGGTGAGCAGGATCGCGGTCACCGGGCCGTCGTTGGTCCAGCTCGAGCCGAGACCACCCGCCCAGCCGTAGGCACCTGCGCGCGGGCCGTCGGGCCGGTCGGTCAGCTGCACGCCCACGCCGTGGCCCCAGCCGGCGCTGCCGTCCGGCTCGGGCCCGCCGCGAGCGATTTGCTCGGCCGTCAGATGGTTGGTGGTGATGGCCGCGACGGACCGTTCGGACAGGATCCGTGTGCCGTCGAGTTCACCGCCGCCGGTCAGCATCCGCGCGAAACGGTGGTAATCGGCGAGCGTGGAGACCAGTCCGTCGCCACCACCCTCGAACGCCGGTGGGCTGCTCCATTGCCCGTCGACCGGATCGAAGACCACACGCTCGCCGTCGACCTCGACGAAATGCGGGCCGAAGCGGTCGAGCTTGCCCGGCGCGACGCTGAATCCGGTGTCGGACATGCCGAGCGGATCGAGCACCCGTTCGGCCAGGAATTGCGACAGGGGCTTGCCCGCCGCCCTGGCGATCAGGATGCCGAGGATCGCCGAGCCGACGTGGTACAGCCAGCGCTCCCCCGGCTGGAACTGCAACGGCAGGGTGCCGAGCCGGGCGAGCCAGATGTCCGGCGGCGGCATCTCGGCCGGGGTCGGCGGACCAGCGCCGAGGCCCAGCTCGGCACAGGCCGCGGTGAACGGCTTCGGCGAGAAGTCGGTGAAATCCATGCCCCACCCGAGCCGGAAGGTGAGCAGGTCGTCGATCGTGATGGGCCGTCGTGCCGCGACCGTGTCGGTGATCTCGGCAGCCGGATGGGTGAGCACTTGCCGATCGGCGAGTTCGGGCAGTAAGCGGTCGACCGGTTCGGCGGGGTCGATGACGCCGTCCTCGATCAGGATAGATGCCGCGACGGCCGTGAGCGGCTTGGTCATCGAGGAGATCCGGAAGATCGTGTCGGTACGCACCGGTGCCGTGCGAGCGGCATCCAGATGACCGATCGCACCGGTGGCCACGGTGTTCGAATCGTCGAGTAGCCAGGCCAAGCCGAGCAGCTCGTCGGCCGCCACATGGGCGCCGAGGCGTTGGTCTATCGGGTCGAGCGTCATCGCATCTCCTCCCGTTCGCGTGACGCCACTAGATCACAGCGGTCCGACAGCTATCGCCGAATCGCCTCGGGCAGCACACCACCACCGGGCACAACAGCCCTCGGCAACCCTGTGGATGACTTCCAAACATTCAGGAGCGCAACAACTTCCGACGGCGAGCGACGAAACTTGTCGGTGCCTCCCGATACAATCGAAAGCGTGTTCGAGGATCGCGCAGCACACAGCGCGATCCGTTCGCGAGGGAGGACGCCGATGAACGCCATTGCCGCACAACGAAAGACCTTCATCACCGAGCCCTACGTCCCGCTGGAGAAGAAGCGGCTGCCCGCCGGCCGTCCGCGCCGCTGGTACATCGCGCACAACCGCAGGCTCAAGGCCATGCGGCTGACCATCGCCCTGCTCGATTCCGGTGTGTACCTGCCGAATCAAGCGACCAACGACACGATCCGGCGCACCGCCGAGAAGATCGACCTGCGCGCGCCGTCGGATGCCACCTGCCGGCTCGTGCGCACGCTGCTGCGCTACAGCCGATGACCCTGATACGCCGAAAGCCCGCCGTGACGGGCGGGCTTTCGGGGTATCTACGACGGCTAGCGGCTGCTGCTGCGGCGGCTCTTCTTACGCGGCGGCGGCAACAAGCCCTCGGCGCGCAGGCGCGACGCGTGCTCGGCCAGCGCCTCAACCAGGGGGCCGACCTGCGCGGTCTCGGGCTGCACGTCCACGCGCAGACCGAACTCGATCGCCGTCTCGGCGGTCTTCGGGCCGATACAGGCCACGATGGTCCGCGCGTGCGGCTTACCCGCGATACCGACGAGATTGCGGACCGTGGAGGACGAAGTGAACAGCACCGCGTCGAAACCGCCGGTCTTGATCATCTCGCGGGTCTCCGCGGGCGGCGGCGACGCACGCACCGTGCGGTAGGCGGTGACGTCGTCGATCTCCCAGCCGCGTTCGCGCAGGCCCTCGGCGAGGGTCTCGGTGGCGATGTCGGCGCGGGGCAGCAGCACCCGGTTCACCGGGTCGAACACGTCGTCGTAGGGCGGGAAGTCGGCGAGCAGGCCCTCCGAGGACTGTTCACCGCTCGGCACCAGTTCGGGGTTGATGCCGAAGGAGCGCACCTTCTCGGCGGTCGCCTCACCCACGCAGGCGATCTTCACACCAGAGAACGCCCGCGCGTCGAGACCGAACTCGGCGAACTTCTCCCACACCGCGCGCACCGCGTTGGTGGAGGTGAACACCACCCACTGGTAGCGGCCGTCGACCAGGCCCTTCACCGCGCGTTCCATCTGCGCGGGGCTGCGCGGCGGCTCGACCGCGATGGTCGGCACCTCCATCGGAATGGCACCGTGGGTGACGAGCCGTTCGCTCATCTCACCGGCCTGATCCTTGGTGCGCGGCACGAGCACGGTCCAGCCGTACAGCGCCCGCGACTCCCACCACGACATCTTCGAGCGCTTCTCGACCTCTTTACCGACCGTGACGACCAGCGGGCCGACCAGCTCGGAAGCGGCGTTGTTCAGCGAGGCGAGCGTCGCCTCGATGGTGCGCTGCTGACGGGTGGTGCCGCGCACGGTCACCGCCACCGGGGTCTGCGGCGCGAGCCCGTGCTCCACCAGCGCGCTCGCGGTCTCGGCCAGGTGGC
This sequence comes from Nocardia rosealba, assembly GCF_020216065.1. Classification (GTDB taxonomy): domain Bacteria; phylum Actinomycetota; class Actinomycetes; order Mycobacteriales; family Mycobacteriaceae; genus Nocardia; species Nocardia rosealba. The sequence goes on along the minus strand of NZ_JAIWNA010000001.1, from coordinate 308,879 downwards.
CGGAAGTGGCGTGCAGCACCAGCGGACCGGGCGCGGCGGCCAGCGCGGCCCAGTCCACTTCCCCGCGCACATCGGCCTCGGTGTGTCCGGAGCCGAGCGCGATGCCGGCGTAGCTCGGCACCGCCGAACCGTTGGGCAGACCGGGCAGCACCTCGAACACCATGTGCGAGCGGGTGACCGCGTTGACCTCGTTGATCACCGAATCGGTCGTCAGCGGGTCGCCGGTGACGATGCGGACCACGTCGTGGCCGTTGCGGGCCTCGGCGATCAGCGTCTTGGCCACCTCGGCGGGTTCGCCGAGCGCCGGACGCACGTCCACCGGACGTTCACCGTCCTCGGCCGGTTCCACGGCCACGCCGATGAGGGCGAGCACACCCTTGTCCACATCGGGATCGGTGAACGCCAGCGTCGCCCGCTCGAGCACCTCGCGGGCGCGCACGGTCAGCAGGGCCGGGTCGCCGGGGCCGGATCCGACGAAAAGGATCCGCCCGGGTTGCTTCTTGGTGGCTCGGCTGCTCATCGGTTGTTCTCCATCGGGCTGGAATTAGGGAAGTCTGTGGCGGGCGCGGGCTCATCGGCGACGCTCAGCAGGGCGCGGGCACCCAGGTCGAGCAGTTCGCGGGCCAGCGTGCGCCCGAGTTCGGCGGCATCCTCCGGCGCGCCGACTATCGAAGCCCGCAACACATCGGAACCGTCGATCGCGGCGGCGCAGGCACGCAGCGACAGTTCCTCGAAGATCCGGCCGTCCTCGTCGATCGACTCGACGACCTCGGCGAGCGCGCCGATCGGCGCGGTGCAACCGGCCTCCAGTTCGCCGAGCAGCGCCCGTTCGGCTTCCACCGCGTATCGGGTCGGCGCGTCGTCCAGACCGGACAGCACTTCGATCAGCTGCGGGTCGTCGCTGCGGCACTCCACCGCGAGCGCGCCCTGGGAAGGAGCGGGCAGCATCTGCACCGGCTCCAAAGATTCGGTGATGGCCTCGGTGCGCCCGATCCGGCACAGGCCGGCGCGGGCGATGACGATGGCGTCGAGCTCGCCCTCGCTCACCTTGCGCAGCCGGGAGTCGATGTTGCCGCGCAGCGGGAGGATGTCGAGACCGAGTCCGAGCGCACGCAACTGGGCGGCACGGCGCGGCGCGGAGGTGCCGACCTTCGCGCCCGCGGGCAGCTCACCGAGGACGAGTCCGTCGCGGGCGACCAGCGCGTCGCGCGGGTCCTCGCGGGGCGGGATCGCAGCGATGGTGAAACGCGGGTCCTGCGCGGTCGGCAGATCCTTGTACGAGTGCACAGCGATATCGATACCGCCGAGAGCGAGCTCGTCACGTAGTGCGGAGGTGAACACGCCGACGCCGATCTTCTGGACCGGGTCCGACGACAGGTCGCCGGGAGTTTTGATCACGACCAGTTCGGCGGGCTGGCCCGCCGCGATCAGGGCGTCGCGCACGGTGCCCGCCTGGGTCAGCGCCAACAGGCTGCCGCGCGTGCCGATCCGCCAGGGCGCACGAGTGCTTCCTGCGGTCACGGTGTCCTCTTCCTGCACTGTCGTGGTCATGATGTGCCCTTCTTCGCACGTCCGGGCTTCGTCTGGTTGTGTGTTGCGGCGCGGGCGGTCATGCCGACTGCCCGTCGCCGAGGTGTCCCGCGGTGAAGTCGTCGGCCAGCGCGGACTCGGCCGCGGCGACCTCCATGGGCGCGGCAACCGCTTGCACCGCACCGGGTTTCAGTTCGAACAGCTCGCGCAGCGCCTCGGCGTAGCTGTCACCGCCCGGCGTGGACGCCAGCTGTTTCACCCGCACCGTCGGCGCGTGCAGCAGCTTGTCGACGACGCGGCGCACGGTGCGCGCCACCTCGTCGCGAGCCGGATCGGCCAGGTCGGGCAGCCGCGAGTCGAGGCGGAGCAGCTCGGCCTCGACCACTTCGGCGGCACGCTGACGCAGCGCGGCCACCGTGGGGGTGACCTCGGCCATGCGTTGCCCGGCAAGGTATTTGGTGAGTTCGTCGGCGACGATCGCGCGGGCGGCGGCGGTGTCGTCGGCCGCGGCACCCGCGGCCGGATCGCGCTGCAGCGACTCGATGTCGATCACGACGACACCCGGCAGCCCGGCCACAGCGTGCTCCACGTCGCGGGGCAGGCCGAGGTCGCAGAACACCAGCGGTCGTTCGGCCGCACCGGTGTTCGCCCGGCCCGCGAGGGCCCGGTGGGTGTCGGCCAGGGTCACCACGGCCCCGACCGCGCCGGTACAGGTGATGACGACGTCGGCGCCGGCCATGGCGTCGATGAGCCCGCCCGTCTCCACCGCGACGGCGTCGACACCGTGCATGGTCCGCCCGGTCTCCGCGAGCCGCTGCGCGCGATCGAGCGTGCGGTTCACCACCACGATGCGGCCGATGCCCGCCCGCGAAAGATGCGCAACGGCAAGGCCACCCATGGCACCCGCGCCGAGCACCACGGCGGTGCGCCCGGTGAGATCGCCGATCACGCCGCGCGCCCGGTCGAGCGCGACCGAAACCACGGAGGCACCGGCCCGGTCGATCCCGGTTTCGGCGTGCACCCGCTTGCCGACGCGCAACCCGTGCTGGGCCAGCTCGTGCAGGGTGCGGCCGACGGCCTGCTGGTTGTCGGCGCTGGCGTAGGCGCTGCGGATCTGGCTGAGCACCTGCTGCTCGCCGACGACCATCGAGTCGAGCCCGCTGGCCACCGCGAACAGGTGCTCGGCGGCGGCCTCGCTGTAGCGCACGTAGGCATGCCTGGTGAGATCGGCGAAGGCCATCCCCGAGTGTTCGGTGAGCAATTCGCCCACCACGTCGAGGCCGCCGTGGAAGGCGTCGACCACCGCGTACACCTCCACCCGGTTGCAGGTGGAGACGATCATCGCCTCGGACACGTGACTCGACTCGAGCAATCGGTCGACCAGTTTGGGCCGGTCGGCCTCGCTGACAGCCACCTTCTCCAGCACCGAAACGGGGGCACTGCGATGGGAGATCCCGACAAGCAGAATGCTCATGACTGCACCTCGCCCGGTTCGGTCACGCGCGCACGCGCGCCTGCCTGTTGGTTCGCTCGCTGACGCTCGCTCATGGGGTGATCACCGATCCCTGGGTGCTTGGCTGGCGTTGCCGCATGCGGGTTGGCCGAATGCGGCGCGGTGCGACGCGGCGGCCTGCCGCGCGCCGGTTCGACCGGCGCGGGGTGATTGAGGGCGGGATGGTTCTGCGGCGGCACCCGCCGCGCGACCCGGCCCGAGCTCGCGTGGGCGATCTCGGGCAGCGGCGGCGCGTCGTTGCGGGCGGCGTCGAATGACAGCATCTGCAGTTCCATCGCCAGATCCACCCGGCGGATCTGCACGTGCGCGGGCGCGCGCAGCTCGCACGGGGCGAAACTCAGGATCGAGAGCACCCCGGCGTCGACGAGCCGGTCGCACACGTCCTGCGCGGCTTCGTCGGGGACCGCGAGCAGCGCGATCGTGGGGGCGAGAGCGGGAATCTGGGCGACGAGCAGCTCGACGTCGCGCACGACGAGACCGGCGTACGACTGACCGATCACCGCCGGGTCGTTGTCGAAGATGCCGACCACGGTGAAGCCGCGTACCCCGAAACCGCCATAGCCGACCAGGGCGCGGCCGAGGTTGCCCGCGCCGATCAGCACCACCCGATGTCCCTGCGACAGACCGAGCACATCCTCGATCCTGGTGCGCAACTTGGCTACGTCATAGCCGACACCCCGCACACCGTTGGGTCCGAGGAAGGAAAGATCCTTGCGCAGCTTCGCCGAATTGACACCCGCCGCGACAGCCAGTTCCTCACTCGATACGATGGCAACACCGGAGTCGGCCATGCCGGCCAGAACTCGGAGATAGGTAGCAAGACGAGTCACCGTGGCCTGCGGGATATCCCGCGCGAGAGCCTTGCCGGAGGCGCCTGTCGGCGTCTCGTGCTGCTCTGTCACGTCGTCGGCTCCTCGTTCCGGGCCTGATCGCGGTCCGGTACCTGTCGTTGCTTCACCGGTTGTGGGCCGCTGCGTCTCGAGGCAGCGACCGGTGCCATGGGGGGCGTACAAACCCGATCACCACCGCTGCTGAAGGCGGCGGTGCGGATTGCGTGCCACCACCGTAACCGCTTGTGCAGGCGTTCACAAAGTCGGTGAATTTGGCCTCATTTTCGCTCGCGACCAGCGAAACGGCTCAGATCGGCCCGCAAACGTGGCTCGTCGACGTCGAAATAGCTGTGTTCACGGCCGTCCAACAGCACAACGGGGAGCCGATCGCCGTATTCGGCACGCAATGCCGGGTCGGTTGCCGCCGCTTCGTCGACATCGACGGTCTGTACCGGGAGACCGAAATCACCACAGATGGTCTCCAACTGGGCGAGTGCGATGCTGCACATTCCGCAACCGGCGCGCGTCAACAGGGTCACGGTTGGTGTGGGATTCGTCATGGCTCTTATTTAATCCCCGGGCTCGCCACGGCATGTCGGCGAATCCGGTTACTGTGGACATGTTCGCGCGACTAGCGGAGGGTACTGGTGCCGGAACGTTCGAAGGTGACTAGGGCCGGATTCGTCGCAGGGCGATTCGGCGAGTTCCCTGCGCGGTGGCAGCCCAGCCGCCTCGGCCAGGAACTGCAGGAACAGTTCGCGCGGCTGCCGCGCAGCCCGTTCGGGCCGAGCGAGGAGGAGCTGCGCGCGAATCTGGCCGGTGAGGCCAGTGCCGATGCCGCCCTCACCCTGCACGATGCCGAACTGGCCGAACAGGGCACCGACGCCGGCCCCGAGGTGCCGCGCGACCTCACCGCCGCCGCGTTCTTCGATGTCGACAACACCCTCGTGCAGGGCGCCTCGATCGTGCATTTCGCGCGTGGCCTGGCGGCCCGCAAGTATTTCAAGACGTCCGATCTGGTCGACGTCGCCTGGAAACAGGTGAAATTCCGGGTCACCGGCAAGGAGAACTCCTCCGATATGGCCTCGGGCCGGGAGAAGGCGCTCAGCTTCATCGCCGGTCGGCCCACCGCCGAGCTGGCGATGCTCGGTGAGGAGATCTACGACGAGATCATCGCCGACAAGATCTGGCCGGGCACCCGTGCGCTCGCGCAGATGCATCTGGACGCGGGTCAGCAGGTGTGGCTGGTGACCGCGACCCCGGTGGAGCTGGCGAATGTGATCGCCAAGCGGCTCGGCCTCACCGGTGCGCTCGGCACCGTCGCCGAGAGCGTCGACGGCAAGTTCACCGGTCGCCTGGTCGGCGACATCCTGCACGGCCTCGGCAAGGCCCACGCCGTGCGCACCCTCGCGATTCGTGAGGGCCTGAATCTCAAGCGGTGTACCGCGTACTCCGACAGCCACAACGACGTGCCCATGCTGTCGCTGGTCGGCACGGCCGTGGCAATCAACCCCGACTCGGATCTGCGTGAAGTGGCCAAGAACCGGGGCTGGGAGATTCGCGACTTCCGCACCGGGCGCAAGGCCGCCAAGATCGGCGTACCGACCGCGCTCGCGCTCGGCGCGGCGGGCGGTGCGGTCGCGGCGGCGGTCGCCCGCCACCGCGAGAAATAGCTAGCCGAGAACCGGGTTCCTGCGCTTGGCCAGCAGCTTGTACAGGGTCTGCTGGATGGTTTCGCGCACCTGGTCGGTGACCTCGAACATCGTCATCGGGTCGTCGGCTTCCTCCGGTTCGAAGGCGGTGGTCGCGATCGGCTCACCGAACTCGATGTACCACTTCGACGGCACGGGGACGGCACCGAGCAGACCGAAGTGCGGGAACAACGGGGTCACCGGGAAGTACGGCAGGCCGAGCAGCCGGGCGAGGGGCTTGATGTCGGCCAGCTTCGGGTAGATCTCCTCGGAGCCGACGATCGACACCGGGATGATCGGCACACCGGTGCGCACCGCCGCCGACACGAATCCACCGCGACCGAAACGCTGCAGCTTGTACCGGTCGGCGTAGTTCTTGCCGACACCCTTGAAGCCCTCGGGGAACACCCCGGCGATGTGCCCGGAGCGCAGCAGCCGTTCGGCATCGGGATGGCAGGCGAGAGTGTGCCCGGCCTTGCGGGCGAGCGCACCGAAGACCGGCAGCTCGAACACCAGGTCGGCGGCCAGCAGGCGCAGCGCGCGGCGGGCCGGATGCTTGTCGTGCACGGCCAGCTGCAGCATGAGCCCGTCGAGCGGAACCGTGCCCGCGTGGTTGGCGACGAGCAGCGCGCCGCCGGTGGCGGGAATGTTCTCGATCCCGGAAACCTCCACCCGGAACCAATATTCCGACAGCGGCCGCAGGGCGGGCAGGATCACCGATTCGAGCAGGTGCTTGTCGTAGCCGAATTCGTCGATCTGGTAGTCACCGGTGAGCCTGCGCCGCGCGAATTCCGCGGTGCTCTCGATCTGCTTGCCGAGTGCGTCGCGCAGGGTTTCCGTCAGCGACTTCGGCGGCCGCGTCGGCATGCCCGGCCGATGATCGCTCAGGGCGGTGACGGGGGTGGGTTGAACCGGAACCTCCGGTTTACGCCGGGACGACGGCCGGTGTCGGGTCTCGACATTCACGTCGAGACGAATGACTTTCGCTCCTTCGTTCATGTGTGCGCTCCTGAACCGGCCCCGATGAGGCCGAGCAGTTTGTGTTCCGCGGCGTCGATCCATGCCGGATCGAAGACGGGCCGCAACGCTGCGCCCGCGATGAAGTCGTCGAATGCCTGGACCGTCGTCCAGCGCGGGGTGAATCCGAGTTCGGTTCGCATGCGGGTGGTGTCGAGACCGCAACCGAAGTAGAAGTAGTCGGGTTGTTCCCCGCTGAAACCGCGCATGACCGGGCCCATCAGGCTCCGGCCGACGGTGCGGAAAACAAAGAGAGGTACCGGGGCGGCGATCCGCCCGGCCCGGCGGATGGCCTGCGACATCGCCAGCGCACCGTCTCCGGCCACATTGACGGTACCACCGTGGGCACGCGAGGCGGCGTGTACGAGTACCGCCACAGCGTCCTCCTCGTGCAGCAACTGCATCCGGGCTTCGCGCCCGAGCACGGTCGGGGTGATCGGCGACCGCAGATATTGCACGCCACTGTCGGCCAGCCGGGGACCGACGATGGGAGCGAGCCGCAGAATCGACGCCGACATATCGGGCCTGCGCCGCGCCATCGCGCGCACGAGCGCCTCGATATCGATCATGTCGCGGGCGAACCAACCGGCCGGTGGCGTGCGCGCACCCATTTCCTCGGTGAATTTCGCCGGATCCTTGGCGCTGCAGCCGTAAACGGCCGACGACGAACGCACCACCACACTGCGAACCGATTGCGCCTTCTGGCACACCGCGAGCAGCTGCATCGACCCGAGCACATTCAGGTCTTTCATCACCGCGCGACCGCCGCGCGCCGGTGGGCGGGTGAGCAGGGCCGCGTGGACGACCGTATCGACGTTGTTGTTCTCGACGACCTTGCGGATCAGCGGATTCCTGATGTCGGCGCGCACGAATTCGGTACGGCCCAGGCGACGGCGCACCTCGCGACCGGGCGGCATGGTGTCCACCGCGATGACCCGTTCGACACCGGGATCGGCGGCGAACCGGGACGCGATCTTGCTACCGAAGTAGCGGCTGGCACCGGTCACCAGCACGACTTTCGGTTCATGACGTTCCCGCGTATCGGAACCCGGACCTGACCCCACTCAAAGCCCCCTGCTTCTCATGATTTCCGCGTACCAGAGTAGCCGCATTCGCGCCACCCGCCGACACGATCTGGCAGCTTTTAACAAGGCCGACCCGTAATCGCGAGAGCCCGTCACCTCGAAAGGTGACGGGCTCTCGCGGGCACGCAGGCTTACTTGCCGAGTTTGCGCCGCTGAACACGTGTGCGGCGAAGCAGCTTGCGGTGCTTCTTCTTCGACATACGCTTGCGGCGCTTCTTGATCACAGAACCCATAGGGTTTCCTCGCGTTCTCTCTACTCGGCATGCACACGCGGTGTCGCGTGCGTCGTCTGGTGCCCGCGCCGCCGGGGCGCACCGGACACCACGAAGCGGTGCCACCGGCAGGCGGACACGAACCGATTGTCCATGCTACCGGGACACCAGAGCAGCGACGAAACCGCCCTTTCAAGCTGGCCGGGCTATCTCATCCGGCGTCGAAGTACGACGTCTCCAGGTAGTCGTGCACCGCCTTCGCGTGCACCCGGAACGAGCGTCCGACCCGCACCGCGGGCAGTTCACCCGAGTGCACGAGCCGGTACACCGTCATCTTCGACACCCGCATGAGATCGGCGACTTCGGCGACGGTGAGAAACTGTGTGCCACCGCCGATCACCGGTTGCGGAGTGGCACCGACTCGTGGAGCGGGTGACCCCGATCCACCGCCGGACGCCGGTGAATTACTGGACATTCTGTTCGCAGACATCATGGCACCATTGACCTCCGGCACGTCCGCGCCGCCGGCTTCCCCACCGGCGGAACAGACACGCACGTGCTTCTACGAGCTTAGCGGTGCCAGTGGGATTACTGCGACGGGTGTGAGAAATCGGTTATCACGCCGGGCGACCGCGCGTCATTCGCTGGACGCGCCCTGTTCCACGGATCGACGCTTGGCGGCCTGCAATGCCTCCATGAAAGTGGAGCGAATCGCACCGCGTTCGAGTTCGCGCAATGCCGCGGCCGTCGTGCCGCCGGGCGAGGTGACCGCCGCGCGCAGATCGACGGCGTTCTGCCCGCTCTCGTCGATGAGCGCGGCCGAGCCGATCATGGTCTGCACGACCAGTTCGGTGGCGACCTCGCGGGTGAGGCCGAGGCCCACACCGGCGTCGATCATGGCCTCGACGACGAGGAAGAAGTACGCCGGACCCGACCCGGAGACCGCGGTGACGGCGTCCATCTGCGTCTCCGGCACCGTGACGACCTTGCCGACGGCCTCGAGCATCTCACCGACCACTTCGAGCTGCTCGGGCTTGGCGTAGCGGCCGGGCGCCTGCACGGACATGCCCTGACCGACCAGCATCGGGGTGTTGGACATGACCCGCACCACGGCGAAGCCGGCCGGTAGCTTCGACTCCAGGTGACCGGTGGTGATGCCCGCGGCCAGCGAGACAAGTACCTGATCGCTGCCGCTGTCGAGGTCGGCCTTGGACAGGTCGGCGAGTACCGAGTCGACCACGTTCGGCTTCACCGCGATGACGACGATGTCGGCGCCCACGACGGCGTCGGCGGTCGACCCGGTGACCCGCACCTTGAACCGCTCGGCGAGCTGGGCGGCCCGTGGGGCGAGGGTCTCGACGACGACCAGATCCTTGGGCGCCCGACCGGCTTCCAGCAATCCGGCGACCAGCGCCTCACCGATCCGCCCACCACCGACAACAGCAATTCTCGTCATGCGGCCAAGGTTAGTGGTGGTGCGGCCGCGATTGTTACTTGGCGGGGATCAGTGCCAGTTGGCGGCTCTGAGCGACCACCGCACCGGTGGAGTCGAGGACCAGTTGGTCCTCGTCGAACATGCGCTCGCCGACTTCGCGGGAGGTGGCGATGACGCGCAGCCAGCCGGGCGCCGGGACACGGCGCAGGTAGGTGGTCATCTGGACCGTCGGCGACCAGCCGAAGTGCCCGAGGTTCATCGGCACCGGCGGGCTCATGTCGGCGGCCATCATCGCGAAGGCTGCGCGGACCAGGGGGTCGGCTTCGTCGCCGTCGAAGGGGCGGATCCACAGTCGCAGCCGGGGATCACCGGTCTCACCGCGCAGGAATTCGCCCCAGGTGGGGTCGAGCAGGACATGCGCGCCCTGGCTGACGTGCACGATCTTGCCCATCGGCGAGTCCGGGGTGTAGCGGAGCGCGGTGTCGGTGGGTTCGGCGGGCATGTCGCTGTCGGGGCCGCTCCAGCGGGTGGCGGTGGCGTCGAGGTGACCGAAGGTGAACGCGGTGCGCACCAGGGTGCGGTCGTGCTGGATCAGCTCGGCGTCGACCAGGCAGATCTGGCGGCCCTTCTTGCGGATGTGCACCGCGTACTCGACCTTGCCGGGATCGGGGGCGCCGAGGAAGTCGGAGCTGGCCGCGATGGGCGCCATGCGGGCGTAGGAGGCGTCTGCCTCGGTGAGCCATCGCGTCGCCGCGGCGGCGCTGGCGGCCACCATGGTGCCGCCGTGCACCTTGGGGCCGATGGTCCAGGTGGGGTCGATGACACCGGCGTAGCGGCCGGTTTCGGCATCGGTGGTGGTGAGCTCGGTCAGGTCGATGACCTGACTGAACGGCGCGTCGGTCGCGAGTTCTCGCGTCATCGTCACTCCTGGTCGCGGTGCACTTTCGTACAGCGTACAAGCATGGTGCGGCTAGGCATATTCCCGCGTTCGCCGCGATGGTTTACGGCAGGTCGGCGTGGCGGGGATGCGGGTCGGGCGTGGCACCGGTGAGGTGACGGCGCGCGAATTCGAGCGTGCGCGCCAGCAGGGCCGAACGGGCGGCCGTGGTCCGCGCGTTCTGGGTGTTGATCTCGGCGACGGCGTGACCGCGAAAACCCGTGTGCACCAGGTGCTCACACAGTTGCGCGCACGGCTGGGTGCCGTCGCCGGGGACCAGGTGCTCGTCGTGGGCGGCACCGCGGCCGTCGGCCAGGTGCAGATGCACCAGGCCCTCCCCCATCCGCCGGGCCAGCTCGAGCGCGTCGGTACCCGCCGTCGCGGTGTGCGACAGGTCGAGGGTGTAGTGGTCGAAACCGGTATCGGTCGGGTCATAGGACGGGCTGAACGCGCTCACCGCGCGCCCTGGCCCCGCGCGACGTTCCAGCCTGCGCACCGCACCCTCACGGAACAGGGTGTCGGCCCGCATCGGGAACATGTTCTCCACCGCCACCTTCACCGGGTGGTGCGCCTCGAGCTCACCGACCTGCTCGGCGAACCCCCTGGCGTAGCGGCGCTGCCAGCGAAACGGCGGATGCACGACCACGGTGTCGGCACCGAGCGCCTCGGCCGCGCGCACACTGCGTTCCAGCTTCGCCACGGGGTCGGCGCCCCAGACCCGTTGGGAGATCAGCAGACACGGCGCGTGCACCGCGAGCACCCGGACGCCGTAGCGCTTGGCATAGGACTGCACGGTGTCGATGTTCTGACTGGCCGGTTCGGCCCACACCATCAATTCGATTCCGTCGTAACCCAATTCGGCGGCATAGCGGAACGCCGCCTGGGTGTTCTCCGGATAAACCGACGCCGTCGACAGCCCGATCTCGATGTTCCCCACGGCCCACTCCCTGTATTCAGCTGGTACTGAGGAGGAAGGCTAGCGGTCCGAGCGTCACGAAGACGCCGACGATGACGGCGATCACCGTGCTGAAGATGTCGTCGGTGCGGCGCAGCACCCGGACCAGCGCGACCAGACCGAGGATCACCACCATCGCCAGCGCCAGCGCCACCCAGGGCAGCGTCTCCCACATCGTCTCGAAACCCTTGAACAGCAACATGCCCGCAACGGCCGCACCAAAACTCTGCGCACCGAGCATCATCCATTCGCGGCGATGATCGTCGGCGGGCGCCTTGGCAGTGAATCGGGAGATCCGGCCACCCGAGGCCGACCGGTTGCGCGACGACGCGACCCGGCTCTTGGCACGGGACCTCGCGCGACCCGCCACCTTGGCCGCGGCGGCCTTGGTCGCGGCGCGCCTGCTCGCCCGGCTCGGTTTCGGCTCGGGCTCGTAGTCGTCGTCCTCGTACTCGTCGTAGTCGCCGTAGTCGGTGTCGGAGTAGTCGTTGTCGGCGTAATCGCGGTCGGTGTAGTCGGATTCGGCGTAGTCGTCGGTCGCCGGTTCCACGCCGCCGAGGCGATACACCTCGGTGCGCGCGTCGGCGGTGGCGTCGATCTCGGCGCGCTGACGCAGCAGATCGCCGGCCACCGAGTCACCGGCGAGCAGCGGCTGTTCCTGGCTGATCGGCGACCAGGCCGCCGTCGGGACACCGCCGCTTTCGGGCGCCTGATCCTGCGCGGGGCGGTGCCTGCGGGCCGACCACGACGGCAGACCGCCGCCCTTGCCCGCATCGCGTCTGCGCTCGAGCGACGGGCGCGGATCGGCGGGGGCCTCGGGTGCGGGGCTGTAGGCCTGCGTCGGCTGCGGGTAACCGTTCGGCGCCGGATACCCGCCGTCCCTGCCGTTGAAAGCCTGCGGCTCGTAGGCAGGCGGTTCGTAGGGTGTCGGCTCGACGCTCGGGTGGTTCTCGAATCCGAGATCCGGGAAGGCGTTGAAGCCGGGGGTCTGGCCGGGACGACCCATGAACGCGCGGGGCGCGTCGATCCCCGACTCGTGCAGCGAGGCCGCGTACCCGCTCGCGGCGGGCGGTTCGGCGGCTTCCTCCGCTGCCTCGGCGGCGCGGCGGCGCGCGGCGCGGCCACCGGTGACGGGTGGTGCGGTCGGCGCGGTCGGTTCCGGGTACTGGGGTTCATCGTCGGCCTTGCGGCGACGGCCACCGCCGACGGCGGGCAACGCACCGGAGCCGAACATCTCGGCGATACCGGGGTCGACGGGTTGCGCCGTCCCGCCGGGCACACCGAGCCTGCCGTTCTGGCGGGTGTCGCGGGCTTCGGCACGGAAGGGGCCGAACGGATCGGAGCCGGACCGGGACGCGGTGGGCGCGAGGGGGTCCGCGGTCGGATCGAGGCGGGTGATCGGGCCGGAGATCGGCGAGTACGCCGGTTCGGCGGGGCCGGGCGGCGGATACGGCGCGGGCTGTTGGCTCGCGGGCGGTTCGTAGCTCGGCGGTTCGTAGCTCGGCGGTTCGGGCGGTGTCTCGGTGGGCGCGGCGTGTGAGCGGCCACCCGTCCGGACCACCGCGTTCTCACCCGTCAGGTCGGTGACCGAGACCCCACGACCGCTGCGGCGCCGCCTGCCGCCACCGGAGGACGGCGGCGACCCGCCCTGCGCACCGTTGCGCGCGAGCAGTTCGGCTACCGAGAGCTGTTTGGAATCCTCACCACTCATGCTGTCTCCCTACCGGTTCCACCGGCGGCATCGCCACCGGGCCACCCCCGTTGGGTTCGGTATCGAGTTTGCGCAGGATCAGCCCTTCGCGCAGCGCCCAAGGACAGATCTCGATGCTGTCGAGCGATAACGCCCGCATACTCGCCTCCGCGACCAAAGCCCCGGCCACCAATTGCTGGGACCGGTCCGAACTCACACCTTCCAGTTCCGCGCGATCCGATGCGGTCATCCGGGAGATGAACGCGATCAGCTGGCGCAGACCGGAGCTGGTCAGTGTACGGCGCACCCGTGGGCCCGCGGCCGAGGGTGCCGCTCCCGTGAGCCTGGCCAGCGAGCGGAACGTCTTCGACGTGCCGACGGCGAGATCGGGTTTGCCCGCTTCGATCAGGGTTTTGGAGGGGACGACGAGTTCGGCCTCCAGCCAGTCACGCAGGACCGCGATCTTGCGCTTGCCCGGCGGATCGTCGCGTAACCACTCCCTGGTCAACCTGCCCGCGCCGAGCTGCAGCGACAGAGCCACATCGGGCTCCTCGTCGCCGCCGTTGGACATCTCGAGCGAACCGCCGCCGATGTCGAGGTTGAGGATGCGCCCGGCGCTCCAGCCGAACCAGCGGCGCACCGCGAGGAACGTCAGCCGCGCCTCGTCCTCGCCCGAGAGGACCCGCAGATCGACCCCCGTGCTCGCCCGCACCCGGGTGAGCACTTCCTCGGAATTGGTGGCCTCACGCAGGGCCGATGTGGCGAACGGCATCAGTTCCACGCACTTGGCCTTGCGGGCCAGATCGGCGAATTCGGCGATGGTCGTGATGAGCCGCGCCTCGCCCGCCTCGGTGATCCGCCCGTCGCCGTCCATGTTCTCCGACAGGCGCAATGCCGCCTTCGACGAGCTCATGGGCATCGGGTGTCCACCACGATGCGCGTCCACCACCAGCAGGTGAACGGTATTGCTTCCGACATCGAGAACACCTAGCCGCACTCCGAATACGGTACTTGGTGATCCGGGAGTACAGGGCAGGCGACTGAACTGTTAGCGTCAGAACTTGTGACCGAAGGCGAAGGCCCCATCGCGCAGACCGGGCTCCGACCTGGGCGGAAGATCGATCCGGCCCCGGAAGTCGAGCTGGATTTCCCGCGCGAGTGGATCGAGTTCACCGACCCAGCAAACGACGAGCACCAGATCGTCGCCGACCTCACGTGGCTGCTGTCGCGCTGGTCGTGCGTGTTCGGCACCCCCGCCTGCCAGGGGATCATCGCCGAACGCCCCGACGACGGGTGCTGTTCGCACGGCGCCTTCCTCGCCGACAAGGACGACCGCAAGCGCCTCGCGGGCGCTGTGAAACAGCTCACACCGCAGGACTGGCAGCTGATGGGCGAGGCCACCGAGAACGGCAAAGTCGTCAAGAAGGGTTACCTCGAACTCGACGAACTCGAGGACGAACCCGCCCTGCGCACCCGCCGTTTCGACGGTGCCTGCATCTTCCTCAACCGCCCCGGTTTCGCCGCGGGCGCCGGCTGCGCGCTGCACATCATGGCCGTGCGCAAGGGCATCGAACCGCTCGAGGTGAAGCCGGACGTGTGCTGGCAGCTGCCGATCCGGCGGACACAGGACTGGGTGGAGCGCCCCGACGGCGAGCAGATCCTGCGCACCGTCGTCACCGAGTACGACCGCCGAGGCTGGGGCCCCGGCGGCCTCGACCTCGACTGGTACTGCACCGGCTCCCCCGACGCCCACGTCGGCGCGAAACCGGTCTGGCAGTCTTACGCTCCGGAACTGCGCGAACTCCTCGGCGCCCCCGCCTACGAGGAACTGGCCAAGTTGTGCCGCCGCCGCGAGGGCCTCGGCCTGATCGCGGTGCACCCCGCCACGGTCGAAGCCGAACGCCTGCACGGCCCGCATCCCGCCTGAGCCGAGGGTCCGGTTCACCTGCCCGCAATCGCCGCGTCATCGAGGTCGGGTTGGATCGCTGCTCATGTCCAAGAAAGCGCTCTACCTCGCGACCCTGACGATCGGCGCCACCCTGTCCATGACCGGCCTCGCCCACGCCGAGCCGAACGGTGACCCGGCCGAGTACGCCGACTTCACCTCGAGCTTCGTGAGCTACACCGACCCCGCGGCCATCGACGCGGCGAAGAACGGCAAGTACATCATCGCCAGCACCCAGGGCACCTCGACCACCATCGCCTGCCGTGGCAACGGCGCCGACGTGGAGATCTACGACTGCATGCAGGAAGACGCCTACGGCTGGGTTCCGTTGAAGAAGATGGACACCCCGCTGGGCGTCGTGTGGAGCGCCATCTGACACGCACGACGAAACCCGGCATCGCCTCGGATGCCGGGTCTCGTCGCTCAGGCCTCGAGCTTGTAACCCAACCCGCGCACGGTCACCAGGTGCTCCGGTTTCGCCGGGTCGGCTTCGATCTTCGAGCGCAGGCGCTTCACATGCACGTCGAGGGTCTTGGTGTCGCCCACGTAGTCCGCGCCCCACACCCGGTCGATCAGCTGCCCACGGGTCAGCACGCGGCCCGAGTTGCGCAGCAGGTATTCGAGGAGGTCGAACTCCTTCAGGGGCAGCGTGACCTGTCCGCCGTTGACGTGCACCGTGTGCCGGTCCACATCCATGCGCACCGGCCCGGCCTCGAGCACACCGTTCTCGCTGCCGGAGTCGAGTTCGTCGCCCGCACCGCGACGCAGCACCGCGCGAATGCGGGCGATGAGCTCGCGCGCCGAGTACGGCTTGGTGACGTAGTCGTCGGCGCCGAGCTCGAGGCCGACCACCTTGTCGATCTCGCTGTCGCGCGCGGTCACCATGATGACCGGCACGCCGCTGCGGGTCCGCAGCTGTTTGCACACGTCGGTGCCGCTCATGCCGGGGAGCATGAGGTCGAGCAGGACGATATCGGCGCCGGAGCGGTCGAATTCGGCCAGCGCGGACGGCCCGTCACCGGCGATGGTGACGTCGAAGCCTTCCTTGCGCAGCAGGAACGCCAGCGGATCGGCCAGCGACTCCTCGTCTTCGACGATCAACACACTCGTCATCTGCGTGCCTCCACACCGTTCGTTCGTCCAGCGGGATTGCGCTGGGCGATGGTTTCTCTCGTGGCGAGCTCGGGCGCCTGCCCCGCGTCCTCGTCCCCATCGGTTTCCAGATGGGCGGGGATGCGCAGGGTGAACGTCGAGCCGGTGCCCAGTTTGCTCCACAGGGTGATCTCACCGTTGTGGTTGGCCGCCACGTGTTTGACGATGGCCAGGCCGAGCCCGGTACCGCCGGTCGATCGGGAGCGGGCCTTGTCGGAGCGGAAGAACCGCTCGAACACCCGTTCCTGGTCTTCTTTCGCGATGCCGATGCCACGGTCGGTGACGGCCATCGCGACGTGATCGCCGCGCAGCGACCGGCTCACCGACACGTGCGAGCCCTGCGGCGAGTACGCGATGGCGTTCTCCACCAGGTTCGACAGCGCGGTGACCAGCAGCGTTTCGTCGCCGAGCACTTCCAGCCCGCTGGGCCGGTCGGTGCTGACGGTGATGCCCGCGGCTTCGGCGGCGGTGCGCGAGCGGTCGACGGCCTGCTGCACCACCGTGTCGACATCGACAACGGCCAGGTCGGGCAGTTTCTCCGCCCCCTGCAACCGCGACAGCGCGATCAGTTCGGTGACCATCTTCCCGAGGCGCCTGGATTCGGCGAGCACGCGGGACCCGAAGTGCCGAACGGCGTCGGGGTCGTCGGCGGATTCGAGCATGGCCTCGGCGAGCAGGCTCATCGCGCCGACCGGCGTCTTGAGCTCGTGGCTGACGTTGGCGACGAAATCGCGCCTGGTCGCCTCCATGCGCGCCTGTTCGGAGTCGTCGTCGGCGAACAGCACGACGAAACTGGTCTCTTCACGCGAGAGCTTGCGTGCGATGCCGCGCACCGCGATCCGGCCGCGACCGGGTAGCGGGTTCTTCGCGGTGAGGTCGAACTCGGCGGATTCACCGGTGGCGAGGACTTTCTCGACCGCCGACCAGGCGCGTTCGTCGAGGAGCCGGTTGCGGACCAGGCCGAGTTCCTCGGCACGCGGGTTGACCAGCACCACATCGCGGTATTCGTCGACCACGGCGATGCCGCTCTCGGAGGCGAGCACGATGAGGTCGAGCACCTGCGACATGGTGAGCCCGGTGTCCTCCTGGGTCCGTGCCGCCTGCCTGGCATTGACGTAGGGGATCAGCAGGCCCCCGACTGCCAGTCCGACGACAGCCGCGAGGACTGCCAACAGCACGGCCTGCGGAACGCTCACGTTATTGATCGTACGAGTGCACACCGACTTACCGGCGCCGGGTGGGGTGAAGTTTCGCGCAGGTCACGGGCACTTGGGGTGGTGTTCGTCCGCCGTTCACCCAGCGGGCACTCAGTGGGCCGCCGGGCGTGTCAAACGTCGATTTCGCCGTAGAGCGCGGCGCTCACGTCGGCCCCGTGCGCGTCGACCCATGCGCCCAGCGCATGAATCGGCACGAGCAGATCGCGACCGGATTCGGTGAGTTCGTATTCCACCCGTGGCGGCGCTTCGGCGAACCGACGCCTGCGTACGAGCGTCATCCGCTCCATCCGCCGCAGGGTCTGCGTCAGCATCTTCTGGCTGATGCCGCCGATGCCCGCCAGAAGTTCGCTGTGACGTTGCGGACCATCCCTGAGCATGTACACCACCACCGGCAACCACCGGTTGCCGAACAGATCGACGCCGAGCCTGGCCGGACAGTCGGCCTCGAATTCGCCGTAGGGAGCGAATCGGATCGGCTCATTCATGTGTCCAGTTTGGCAGCGTCGTTAGGCACCCGGAGGTGCCTAACGCAATCCCTAGCGTCTGTTGTGCCGGTGCCGCTCGGCATCGACGGATCACGGGAGTTGTCATGCGAATCGGAATCATCGGGGCAGGGTCGATGGCGGCCGCGCTCGGCGGCGGCTGGGCCCATGTCGGCCACGAGTTGCTCATCGGCGCCCGCTCGGCACGCTCGGCACGCGACCTCGCCGACACCATCAACGCCGGCAGCGAACCCAGACACCGGGTCGGTGCGGCCACGATCGCCGAGGCGATCGACTTCGCGGAGGTGGTGCTGCTCGCGGTTCCGGTAGCCGCGCTGACCGAACTGCTCGACGACCACAGCGAGCGGTTGGCCGACCGTGTCGTCATCGATTGCACGAATGCGTTCCAGCCCGACGAGTCGGCGCCCGACGGCGCGACCGCCTTCGTCCTCGGCGAGCCGGCGGTAGCCGAGCGGATCGCGTCCCGCGCCACGCGTGCCCGAGTGGTCAAGGCCTTCAATCTGCTCGCCGCCGAGGTGTGGGCGGGCGAGGACCGCGTCTTCGACGGTGTTCGACTGGCAGTCCCGTTCTGCGGCGACGACGAGACAGCGATGCGAATCGTTGCGGATCTCGCGGAAGACCTTGCGCTGCAACCATTTCCCGCAGGCGGCCTGCATCGCGCCAGGTACCTCGAGGCAACGGCGGTCTTCACGGTCGGTCTCTGGTTCGACGGACTGGACGCCCGCGCCGCCATACCTCCGCTGACTGCCGCTTTCGCCGTCGCCGATTGATGAACGGCCTGTCGCCCACCCGGATCGTTGTCAGGGTTTGGTCGCCTCGATCAGGGTGCGGCTGGAGTGTGCGATGAAGGGTCCTTCTCGCCGGATCTGTTCGTGCAGTTCGCGAAGCCGGTCGCGGTAGTTCTCGATCGTGAATCCGGGGACCATCCAGATCACTTTGCGCAGGAAGTAGACGACGGCACCGATGTCGTCGAATTCCATGCGGAGACGTTCGGTGCGCTGGTCGACGATCCGCAGTCCGGCCGCGCGGGCGGCGGCGGCTTCGTCATCGGGATGGCGCGCCCGGCGGGCCTGCGGTTGTGGCCCGAGGAAGTATTCGACCAGTTCGAACGCACTCGCGGGCCCGACGTGCTGAGCCAGGTAAGTGCCGCCCGGTCGTAGCACGCGGGCGATCTCGTCCCACCACACGGTGGCCGGGTGGCGCGCGGTGACCAGATCGAAAGCGTTGTCGGCGAACGGAAGTGGCGGCTCGTCCGGTGTGGCGACAATGACGACGCCCCGCGGGTGGAGCAGCGCGGTGGCCGCGGCGACGTTCGGCGGCCACGATTCGGTGGCGACCATGGTCGGCGGGAACCGGTCGACCCCGGCCAGCACTTCCCCACCGCCGGTCTGGATATCCAACGCGGCGGCCACGGTCGCCAGCCGAGCACCGAGCAACCGCTGATACCCCCAGGACGGACGTTCCTCGCTCGCCCGGCCCTCCAGCCAGGAGAAGTCCCACCCGGCCACCGACACCGAGTCCGCTTCCTCGATCAACTCCTCGAATGTCCGCATGATCCTCACCCTGCCAGGTCAGGCGGCGAACCCGAGCCCCAACGCCACCGCGACAGGCACCAGGTACAACACCGGAAACGCCACCGTCTTGTACGACCGCGCCCGCAATACCGTCACCACCGCACCGGTGAAATAAAGGATCAGCCCGACACCCGCGGCCACCCCGACCACCGGCACCCACAACCCCACCACCAACCCGACCGCCCCCGCCGCCTTCGCCACCCCCAACGGCGTCCACCAACTCTCCGGAACCCCGTAATCAACCAGCGGGTCCACCACGAACGGTGCCCGCCGCAACAACGAGAACGCCGAGAACCCGACCCAGAGCGCGGCGACAACGGTAACGACGACGTAGGCGATCTCCATGACTCAACTCCTTGCCCTGCCGCGCTTTTCGCGGCGTTCACAGAGTCGACGACACAGCCACAGGCAGTGTGACATCGCCTCATTGCAGGCGAGACCACGGTTGTACCGAGAGGTCACTACGCCGTCACTGCACTGACCGACGATCAGGATTCGACCGGCGAGCGCGGCCGACGATATTGCGCCTGGGTCAGCCGGTATGCACACCGATCGATGCAGCAGCCTCGATCGCGTCGATCACACGCTGCTTGCCGGCCGGTTCGATGTGCAGGTCCTGGTACCGGCGGTAAGAGAGATAACGGCCGTCGTCGAACACGTCGAGCCAGGTGAGGTAGGAGGTGGGACCGGGCCGGCTGGACTGCAATCCGGTTCTGATTTCGATCCGGCCACCGGCCGCCCGTTTCGCCTCGGTGAGCCGATGCATGCGGGCGGCGACGGAATCCGGTGGGCGCTGCCAGGATTCGAAATGTGTGGCCAGCCGGTCGACATCCTCGACCAGATGGCCGACCTGTCCAGCGGGCTGGTCACCGAGGAAGGCGGCGAACGCACGGTTGACCAGACCCGCACTACCGGAGAAGACCTCGACGCTGTGGTCTTCGTACTGGCGGATCACCACCCCTCGATCTCCCGTCCGCGCACCGTAGGCGCGCAGTCGGGGACCGGTTTCACTGAAGAGCGCCAGTGCAGTCTCGGGCCGTGCGGCATGCCGGAGTACCGCGCTCAGGTCCAGATCGGCATCGACGGGCCAGCGTTGCGCGGCGGCCGCGGCAAGCTGCTCGTACGCGCTTTCCGTCGCGGCGGCCGAATATACGGTGAGCGGGAACGGATAACGATCGTCGCCCGTCTCCCGCAACCACACATGCGCGAATTCGTCGGGGGTGAACAGCCAGCTCATGCGTTTCCGGACTCCTGTTCCGGCAGGCGGGTCGCCGGGGCGTCGGCGCCGATGGCCTGGGGCACCGCATGCTGCTCGTCACCCAGCAGTTCGGGTTGAACACCACGCAGGTAGTCGGGCGCTTTGTGCTCGTCCTCGTCGTCCTTACCGCCGCCACGCGCGCCCGGCGCACCCATCATGCCGGGGCTCATCCCGCGTCCACTCGATCCCGCCGCACCCGAAGAACCTGCGGCGCCGGGGTTTTGGCCGGCTACTACCGGGCCGCGACCAGCCAAGGCACCACCCGGTGCCGGTGTACCGCTACCCGGCGTCGAACCGCCCGGTGACCCACCTCCCGGCGAACCACCACCCGGTGAACTACCGCCTGGCGATCCGGTACCCGGCGAGCCAGCGCCAGGGGTCGTCGCGGAGGGCGTGGTCGAGGATGGATCGGTACTCGCCGGATTGGTGGTGCTGTTCTGCCCTTGCGAGTCGTCGGTACCGCTGCTGTCGTCGTCATCGGTACCGGCACTGGATGTTTCGTCGTCCGTGGTCGTGCCGGGCTGGTTCGGGTCCTCGGTGGTCGCGGTGTCGCCCGCATCGCCCGGGCCGGTGCCACCGCCACCGGCACCACCATTGTTCGATCCGCCACCGCCGGAGCCAGGATCACCCGTTCCGTCGCCCGGCTGGCTCGGCGCAACGAAGGCGGGCACGGATTCACCAGCCGGACCATAGGTCGGCTTGTAGGTCGAATTCATCGCCGCGATCGCCTGCAACCGCCGGTCTTCCTTCTCCCGCGCGGTGGTGGCTGCTGTGTCGGGAAGTATGAATTCGGTAAGGGTCGCCGGCATCGAAGTGCTACTGGAGGCAGGCGCATCCGTAGACGAAACCGGAGCAGGCACAGCGATTTTCACTGCCTCTGCACCGTAGGCGGCTGCCTTCACGCGGCGACCGACCACCGACAATACCGTGTACACGTCCGTGACGTCGGTGATGAACCGCCGTCCCGCAGCCTCCCCCGCCGAGGCGAACGCACCATCCAGACTCGAGGTTGCCCGAGCTGTCTGAATCATCAACCCGGTCACCGCACCCGAGATCTCCGTGAACATCTCGACCCACTTGTCACCGAACTGCTGCATCACTCCTGGCTGCATCTTCTGCACCGCGTCATAGATGTCCTGGTGCGAAAGACCTTCGAACACTTCGAAGTCCGCGATGTACTTCGGATCGGTCCCCCCATGACTCATCGACTCCTGCTGCTTCTCAGCACCCTGCTGCTGCCGCAGCCCGCTCACCGATTGCTCGAGCGGCAAGCCTGTCAGCTCCGAGATGTACTGATCCGGCGTACCGCCTCCCCCGTCCGCCATGCTCAGTTCTCCTTACCGATGGATTTCTCCACTACCGAGGCGATTTCCATGATGTTGGTGCAGGGATCGAGGTTCTGTCTTTGACCGAGGCTGAGACTGTGCTTCCGAACGAATACCACACCAGCCTTTGTCAGCAGGTGCACACTGCAGTCGTTTTCGCTGCCAGGCTCGCCGTCGACCAACCCTGCCTGGCGACCATTGACGGTCGTCGGCTCCAGCCATTCCCCATTCTTGTGGAGGTTCTCCTCCCAAGTGATATTGCCCGAGTCCACGCCGAGCGACACCGTATGATCCGCAGTACGAAAATCGCAGGTCAAGAAGGTGTATTCGGCCACCAGATCGTCTCCACGCTTCCGCGACCCCGGCTCGAACCCCATCGACTCGACCTCGGTGTCGCCGATCCATGTACACGGATCGAACACCACCCTCGGCCGCCCGGCCGATCGGGTGTACTGGTTGTCCTGTGACGGCGGCTGCAACTTCGGATCAGCCAAAGTCGGTCTAGCCGCCTGCGTAGGGACGCCGGCCGCAGACGACGCGGGGGCGCCAGGTTCTGTCGCCGTTCCGCACGCCGCCACTGCTACCGCCAGCAGGGCACCAGCAATAACGAATCCCGGTTTCATATCCGTCCTAGTTTCCAATTGCGCGCACCGCCGCAGCACCTAGCTCGTCCGCCTCAGCCAAGATGCCGGCCGCCTGTAGGTATCCATCAGCCATGCCCCTCGCCGCCAAAGCCATCTGCTCAAGCACTTGTTTGGCCGCCATCGCCTTATCCGCAAACCCTTGTTGCAGGTCCAGCGACGATTTCAACCCCCCGAAGCCGCTGATCTTCTCCAATCGCAGGGCGGCATCAGACCACCCATCGCACATCACCGCAAACCGCAGGTACGCCTGAGCCACCTCCCGAGCAGCATCCGGCTCCATCCGCAACTGCCCCGACGACGAAGCGTTCCACAACTGCGCCGCAGCTTCCCCACCGATCGCCATAGATTCCCTCCCCACATCCGGCCGGTCGCACGCAGTCTAACGCCCGCCCAGGCTATCCGACATCATGGCGATCTCCACCGTTCGTCACCGCGGCTCGAGACCCGGCAGAGAATCCGGATGGAACCATCTGCTGTTACCTTGCGTCCAAGAGGTGTGTGAAGGTTCTGCAGAAAACGGGGGAGGCGGTTCATGGCGCTCGAAGTCAGTCCTGACAGCTTGCGACAGGCCGCCGCAGCCCTCGCCCTCCTCCCCAACGACATCGAGAATGCGAAGAAGCTGGGGGCGGCGCCGGTGGCCGCAGCGCTCAGGGGCTCAGCGGTCGGCTCTGCTCTCGGTGGCTCCGACTCCCGGAGCAAGACGGCGAAAGATGTGCTGAAGGCACGATTCAACCACCTGTCGGGCCTGATGGCCCTGTCGGCGAACAAATACGAGGGCACCGATGCGGATGCGGCACGGCGCTTGGCCGCAGTTGCCGACTTGAACTCCGGCAACGCCCACGAGGGGAAGTGACATGGCCCCACCTGCTGACGTCCTCACCTGGGATCTTTCGCACCTGCCTGCTGTGGCGACCAGCGCGGGCGAAATCGCCGACGCCATCGTGGCGGCGGCCGGCACCATGCACAACACGATCCACAACGGCTTGATCTGGAAGGGCGATGCGAAAACAGCCGCCGAAGACAAAGCCGACGAGGAACAGACCCAGATGCGCGCTATCGCGGTCGCCTACGACGACCTGGGGGCCGCATGCAACGGCGCCTATCAGGCCATGAATCAACCTCTGGCCGACATCAAAACCATCTACCAGAATTACGTTACCGGGAAAGTGTCGGTCACCGATGACTGGAGCGTGCACGGAGTCGACGACTGGAATTCCGAAGCGGGTATCCAGTTGGCCCGGCTACCTGGACTTGCGTCAGCCCTGATGACCGCCGATGCCACGTGGGGTCAGAAGATCGCTGATGCGAACAGCGAGCTCGATCGAATGGCGCCCGCGTCGGCATTGACCGCTACCGCTGCAGCGATCACCGCGATCAAGAACGAAGATCCTTCGGCCATACCCGACTCCATCGCCACATCCCCCGCATCGCATTGGGCACCGGACAAAGAAGCGATGACCGCTGCCGCGATTGCCGGAGCGATGACCGAAGGTACGCGTATGGGTCTCGAGTCCGCAGCGAAGGACGCTGCGGACAAAGGGGTGTTGAAATGGGTCGAGAACTGGGGCAAGTGGGGCCAGGACGGTAAGTGGACGAGTGGTATCGGCAGGTTCGGCATTGTCGGCAACGTCATCGGTACCGTGCCCGCCATTGCGAACGACATCAACGGCGGTATGGATCCGACCGAGGCGATCGTCAGCGAATCCGCGGGCACAGCAGCTGGAATGGCAGTCGGAACAATGGCGGGGACTGCGGTCGGCTCGTGGGCGACCGGCGCGCTCACGGGAGCCGCGGTCGGATCAGTGGTACCCGGCGCCGGTACCGCCGTGGGGTTTGTGGTCGGCGCTGGAGTGGGTGCACTGACCGCTTGGGGTGTTTCCAAATCGATTCAGAAGTTCTGGTAGCACGGTGACTGATTATCCCGAACTACCTCGCCTTCAGATTTCGGAACGTTACCGAAATCATCGCCCTATCGCGATGGCGGCATTCCTGATACTTATGGCGATCGGATTCGCGCTGTTGAGCGCGACTTGGGCCGTGATCGTGATACGGGAATGGACCGAACAGCCCATGATCGTAGTCGTCGGCCATGTAGGCCTAGCTGTCGCCTCGGCTGGAATCACGGCAATGTTCTCGAGCATCGCTGCCGTTCCCTTTCAATCAGCTCACTTGGGCACCCGCCGAGTGGTGGTACAAACAAGCGATCCGACCAGGGGGACCGGGGTCGAACTGCTTCAGTCCACCATGTTCACTCCGCTCACCCTGATATTCATCGGATTCTTCCTCTATGGACAGTGTGCTTGGTGGGCGTGGCGTGGGGGAACTAGCGAATCCTTGCTCCCGCTGTCACGAGACAACTCCGTCGGGTCGACCCTGGCACTTCTCATATCTTTGGCACTGCTCGCATGCCTGGTACTCATGATCCTGGCCACACGATGGCGTGTGGCCTACCAGCTGTACCCATCCGGAATCCTGAGACAGACAACCCTACCGGGGTCTACCAAATCGCGATTTATACCGTGGGAATCGATCTCCGGGATACGCGGCGATGAACGTTACATTTCACCATACCTTCGCTCGGCCTCATTGATCGTCGCCGAGCTCCTCGATTCAACACCGAACACCGACCACCCACTTTTCGACCGCCCGGGCGAGTTCGGCATCCCCGCATACCTACTGGAATGTGACTCCAACTTACTTCTCGCCGTCATGAGCGAGCTCGCGAAGAATCCGAGTTCTCGAGAACTTCTCATGCATCCACGAGCAGCGGATTGGTTCACCCATCATTACCATGGCGAGGCGTAGCCATGCGCGAAAACATTTCGGCCCATTCAAGGTCGCCGGTCGTACTCATCGATCGACAGTGGCACGAACGAGCGTCACGGGGCGTCATTGCCTTCACAACGATCATGATGCTCGCATTGCTAGCTGCCGCGTCGGTTTGGCTGATGATTGCGATCCGAGGCGACGGCAGCAACAACGTCATGACAATCGTCGGGCATATAGGGGCGATTGCCCTATTTCTGGGCGCTGCGGGAATGTTCGGTGCCAGGTTGCTGACGATGTTTCCACATGCGGCCGCAACAGTGACCCCCTCGATAGGTCGAACTGTCGACCCAGAATGGGGATCGGGGATCCACCTACGACAAGAATCCAGCCTGCTGTCGCTCGAACTGACCCTCGCCGGTTGCTGCCTCTTCGGCTTCGCCGCCTGGCGGGAATGGCACTCGGGGGGCGCGGACGGCTTACTTCCGCTCTCCCGCAACAACAGTGGTGGTGCGGTCGGCGCACTGGTGTTCTCGATCGTAGGCGCTACCGCACTCCTCCTGATTATTTTCGCGCGGTTCGCACGAATTCGATGGGAGTTGTATCCGACAGGAATAATCTGCCGGACGCCGATGCGAGGCACCGCACGGATCAGCTGGTCGGATATTTCGAACATTCGGGGCGATGTATGCAAACTTTCGGCTCAATACAGTGCGGCGCCGGTGGTCCTGGCGACACTGACAGACAGCTCCCGGCCACCGAAGCACAAACTATTCGACAGAGTGGGTGAACTAGGAATTCCGGCTTGCATCCTTCGATGCGATTCAGATCTTCTGCTGGCGCTGATGAAACATCTCCTGGACGAGCCGGAGTCGCGACAGCTTCTCGCGACCGAGGCCGCAACAGAGTGGTTCACAGTGCGTTATCACCAAGAGCCGAACGGCTGACGCAATCAGGAGCACAGTATGAACCAGAGCCTTGCCGAATATCTCCATGGACGCGAGATCCGAATCATCCCGGTACACACCGACACCATCGGAGCGCCGGATATCCGTGTCGTGCCACCGGAGGGCTGGCTCGAGATCGGCCAGGATGCGATGCCAGGTGTCTACGCGGCGTGGGCGAATCCGTCGGCCGATGTAGGTGGGTGGGCGGACAACGTCCTGGTCATGGTCGGTCGGCTCACCGAACGAGTCGATTCTTCGGAGTTGATGGACTGCGCGTTCGTCGACTCCCGGCGGCTGCCGAGCTGGATCGAGCAATCGGCCGAATTCGTGGACTGCGACGGGTACCGGGCGGCCACCATCTCGGGTCTCTATACCGGCGGTGAGCTGCGTGTCCGTACCAGAACGCAATATCTGCTCATCGATGTTCTCGACCACGACTACCTGGTGCAGTACACCGCTACCGTCGCCGCGGATTCGGCCGCCTGGGGCATCATCGACCTTCCGTCACCGTTGTCGGTGGTGTGGCCACCGCGCGGCTGCTGAGGCCTGCGCCTGCGGGAGCGCCCCGGGGAAGGAACCGGTGCCGCACCGTGCGAACGATGCGGCACCTGTTCGATGCAACGACTACTTCCCACCCTGGTTCGCCACTGCGGCCGCGCCGGCGGCGGCGGCCTCGGGGTCCAGGTATTCGGCCGGCTTCACCGGGCGCAGGTTCTCGTCGAGTTCGTAGCGCAGGGGGATGCCGGTGGGGATGTTGAGACCGGAGATGTCCTCGTCGGAGATGCCGTCGAGGTGCTTCACCAGGGCGCGCAGGGAGTTGCCGTGGGCTGCCACCAGGACGGTTTTGCCGGTGAGCAGTTCCTTGGAGATGGTGTTCTCCCAGTACGGGATCATGCGGGCGACAACGTCTTTGAGGCATTCGGTCTTGGGGACCTCGATGCCCGCGTAGCGGGGGTCGCCTTCCTGGCTGTATTCGTTGTCGTCGGCGATGGGCGGGGGCGGGGTGTCGTAGCTGCGCCGCCACAGCATGAACTGGTCCTGGCCGTACTGTTCGCGGACCTGTTCCTTGTTCTTGCCCTGCAGGTCGCCGTAGTGGCGTTCGTTGAGGCGCCAGTCGCGGATGACGGGGATCCAGAGGCGATCGGCCGCGTCGAGGGCGTTGTTGGCGGTGCTGATCGCGCGGCGCAGCAGCGAGGTGTAGACGATGTCGGGCAGCACGTCGTGCTCGGCGAGCAGCTCGCCTGCCCGTTTGCCCTCGGCGATGCCCTTGTCGGTCAGGTGCACATCCACCCAGCCGGTGAACAAGTTGAGGGCATTCCATTCGCTCTCGCCGTGGCGCAGCAGCACGAGGGTGTAGGTCATGAGGTCATTCTGGCATTTCACCCGCGCTCGGCCCACGCCACCTCGTCGATGGCGAGCACGCCCGCACCGACCAGGGTGGCGCCCTCGGGGAGGGTGGAGAGTGAAACGTCAAGAGCGTCGATGAATTCGAGCCCGGCGTGCCGGTCGACGGCGGCGCGCAACGGTCCCCACAGCGGTTCGCCGGAGTCGGCGAAGCCGCCACCGATCACGACGCGGTCCACATCGAGCAGGGCGGCGGCCGAACAGACGGCCCGACCGAGAGCGGTACCTGCCCGTGCCATCGCGGCGACGGCGACGGGCTCGCCGTCGTGGGCGGCCTGGGCGAGCTCGATCCCCGTCGCACCGGTCCAGCCCTGCGAGCGCGCCCAGCGCACGGTCGACATCCCACCGGCAACCGCTTCAACGCAACCGAAACCGCCACAGGCACAAGGTGTTTCATCACCGGGCACGATGATGTGACCGATGTGCCCCGCATTACCGGTCCGCCCGCGCAGCACCCGCCCGTCGGCGAGCACGCCGCCGCCGACGCCCGAAGACACCGTCAACGCCAGCCCGTTGTCGAGCCCGCGCAACCCGCCGACCCGGTGTTCGGCGAGCACGAGGCACGCGCCGTCGATCGCGAACCGTACGGCCGCACCGGGGAAGACCGAGCGCACCCGGTCGACGATCGGGAACCCGTCGCGCCACCGGGGAAAGTTCAGCGGTCGCGTCACTCCGGCGGGCACGTCGACGGGCCCGGCCGACCCGATGCCGACCGCGCGAACCTCGTTGTCCCCCGCCACAGCGACCAGTAACTCCCGACACACCGCCCACGGATCGGCCACGGCCACGGCCGCGCGCCGCACCGAATGCACCGTGTAGTCCGGATCCACCACTCCTACAGCGAATTTCGTCGCTCCGATGTCGAGTGCGAGGACAACCATCGCCCACTCCTGTCTGTTCGGCCGGTAGCCGGTTGAGCAGCCATGACCTCGTCGTCGATGTGAACGCTCACAAAAATGTGGCGGTGGACACTTTGACTAGTGGTTGCTCCACACCGCCGGTTTTCGTTGGATACTTCGTCCGGGTCGGGTGACTCCGTTGGGCTGCGTTACTGATGATGAAGGAAAGTTGTGTCGAAATTAGTAGTACTGGTGTTGAGCCTGCTCTCGGTAGGCCTCCTCGCCGCTCCCGCGGCTGCGAACCCGCTGTATCCGACGCCCGATCCTGACCCGTTCTTCACCGCACCGGCCGACATCGCCGCGCTGGCTCCCGGCGACGTGGTCCGCACTCGCCGCATCGACACGATGCTCTACCCCGGCACCGAGGGCTGGCAGGTCGCGTTCCGCTCCACCAACTCGGCGGGCAACGCGATCATGGGCGTGACCACGGTCTTCATGCCGATCGGGGTGAAGAACCCACCACTGGTCTCCTACCAGGCCCTCATCAACTCCATCGGCACCCGGTGCAACCCGTCGAAGTCGCTGTTCAACGGTGAATTGCAGGATGCCCCGGGCGCGATGCTGCCGATCGGTCGCGGCTGGGCGGTTTCGGTGCCCGACTACCTCGGCCCGACCGTCGCCTACGGTGCGGCGCGGATGAGCGGCATGGTCACCCTCGACAGCGTGCGAGCGGTACAGAAGGCCACCGAACTCGGCCTCGGCGGCTCGCCGGTGGCGCTGGCCGGGTACTCCGGTGGCGGCATGGCCACCGCGTGGGCCGGTGCGCTGCAGCCGGAGTACGCGCCCGAGCTGAAGCTGGCCGCGGTGGTCGCCGGCGGCATTCCGAGCGACCTCGAACTGATGGCCGACGCCCTCGGTTTCGCACCGCACCCCGGTTTCGGCCTGGCCTTCGCGGCCGCCATGGGCATCGAGCGCGAGTACCCGGATCGGGTGCCGGTGTCGGATCAGCTCAACGAGACCGGCCTGTGGTTCCGCGAGTTCACCAAGGACGCCTGCCGTCGCTTCCTGCTCTTCCACGGCATCTTCCGCAACGCCGAGCAGATGGCCGCGTCGAAGGAGCTGCTGTCGAGCCAGGTGGCGCGTGGGGTGCTGCGCGAGAACAGCATCGTGCACTACGAGGGTGCGCCGACCGCGCCGACCTACATCTGGCAGGGCCGCTACGACACCCTCACCCCGTACGGCCCGGTGGCCGACACCGTGTCGCACTGGTGCGGTGCGGGCGCGCCCGTGAAGCTGGCGACCTACGACATCGCCGAGCACATGACCGCGGCCGTGGCCGGTTTCGTCGACGCGTGGAGCTACGTGGAATCCCGTTTCCGTGACGAACCGGTGCCGACTACCTGCTGAGAATCCGAACGCGGGTGCCGGACAACGGCACCCGCGTTTCTCATACCTTGTCGGCCTCGTCGATGAGATGTTCGAAGGCGCGCAGGTTCTTCAGCGATTCCCCGCGCGATACGCGCCACTTCCATTCCTTGCGAATGGATTCGGCGAAGCCCAGCTCGAGCAGCATGTTGAAGTCGGTGTCGACGGCCTCGAGGACCTGACCGAAGATGCGGTCGAGTTCGTCGGCGGTCACCGACTCGGTCGACATGCGACCGACCAGGTAGATGTCGCCCACATTGTCGAGGGTGTAGGCCACGCCGTAGAGGCGGCGGTTGCGGCGCAGCAGGTACTTGTAGACACCCTCGAAGTTCTCGTCGGGCTTGCGGCAGACGAACGATTCGATCCGCACACCGTGCTTGCCGACGGTGAGCATCACGGTGGTCTTGAGCTTGCGCTCGCCGGGCAGCACCACGATGAACGTGTCGTCACCGTGGCGGGTGTATTCGATCTCCCGGTCGCGCAGCGTCTCGTCGATCACCTGCGATACGGCGCTCACCTGAGTACTCCTGTCCGGCGCCGCCACAGCGCCCGCGATCTGGCCTGGCTTGTCTCACCCGCGCGCAGGGCGATCGGGTTGCGTTCCACGCGCATACCCGCGATCGCGGCGGCGTAACTGTCGAGCAGTCCTTCGGCGGTGTGCGCCCAGGAGAACCGGCTCGCGTGCTCGACCGCCGTGGTGCCCATGCGGCCGAGACGGTCGGGGTCGTCGAGCAGGGCGGCCAGGGCGTCGGCCCAGTCGCCGGTGCGGTGGCTCGGCACGAGCAGACCCGATTCCCGGTGCCGCACAGCGGTTCCCAGGCCGCCCACGTCTGCCGCGAGCACGGGGGTGCCGCTGGCCTGCGCCTCGATGGCGACCAGCCCGAACGACTCGTTGTAGCTGGGGACGGCCACCACGTCGGCCGCGCGGTACACCTGTACGAGGCGGTCGGCGGGCTGCGGCGGCAGAAAGGTGACCTGCTCGGCGATGCCGAGGTCGGCGGCCAGCTCGATCAGGGCGTCGGGGCGGGCCAGGCCGGTGCCGGACGGTCCGCCGACGATCAGTACGCGCAGCGCGCGCCGCGGGTCGCGGCCAAGCAGCTCGGCGGCCGCGCGGACCAGCACATCGGGGGCCTTGAGCGGCTGGATCCGGCCGACGAACGCGACGACCTGCTCGTCGGCGCGCAAGCCGAGTTCGGCGCGGGCGGCGAGTTTGTCGCCGGGCCGGTAGCGGCCCAGGTCTGCGCCCGGCGGGACGACATCGATGCGGTCGCGGTCGGCGCCGTAGAGGTCGACCAGCTGACCGGCTTCGTCGGCGGTATTGGCGACCAGCCGGTCGGACTCGGCGATCACCTGCTTCTCCCCGATCACCCGCGTCTCGGGTTCAGGAGTGTCGCCCTCGGCGAGCGCCAGGTTCTTCACCGCGGCCAGCGTGTGCGCGGTGTGCACCAGCGGCACCCGCCAGCGGTCGCGGGCGAGCCAGCCGACCTGACCCGAGAGCCAGTAGTGCGAGTGCACGAGGTCGTAGTGGCCGGGCAGGTGCCGAGCTTCCTGCCGCAGCACCTCGGCGGTGAAGGGGCACAGCTGGGTGGGTAGTTCGTGCTTGTCGAGCCCTTCGAACGGTCCGGCGACGACGTGGCGGACGAGCACACCGGGTGCGGCCTCGGCGACCGGCGGCAGGTCCGAGGAGGTGGCCCGGGTGAAGATCTCCACCTCGGTGCCCCTGGCGGCCAGTTCCAGCGCGGTCTGCAACACGTAGACGTTCATGCCTCCGGCGTCACCGGTGCCGGGTTGGGCCAGCGGGGAGGTATGCACCGACAGCACCGCGATGCGGCGGGGCCGATGTTCAAGACGTCGCTGACTCACACCTTCCAGTGTGCACGCCGCGACGCCACCGATAACATCCCTACCGGGATCGGTGACGGCCATCACAGGCGTGCGGTGAGTGAGCTCACGCACCGATCGTCATCGAGCGTGCCCGATCCGGGCGCCACACGCCAGCGCTTTTCGGCCGTCGCATTCGCCGGGGCGCTCAGCGGTTGAGCGCGGACTCGAACTGCGGCCACGAGGTGTGCAGGTCCTCCTCCCAGTAGCCCCACGAGTGGGTGCCGGTGGGCCGCAGGTTGACGGTGGCGGGGATGCCGAGCGACTGGAACCGGTCGCGCAGCTGACGGGTGCACTGGTGGGTGACCGCTTCGAGCGTGGCGCCGAAGGCCAGCTGGTAGGCGAGCTGCAGCGGGTCAGGCTGGACGGCCGGGTTGTCGTACGGACCGGGAAGGCCGGTGCCGGAGGAGATGTAGACCTCGGTGCCGCGCAGGGATTCGGCGTGCAGGTACGGGTCGTGGGCCGACCAGGCCGGGTCGGTGGGCGGGCCCCACATGTTGGCCGCGTTGCCCATCCGGCTGCCGACGACGGTGCGCACGATCGCCTGCCCGCGCAGGTCGCTGGTGCGCACGCACCCGCTGTAGGAGCCGATCGCCCGGTAGAGGCCGGGTTCGGCGAGGGCGAGCTGGAACACCGAGGTGCCTGCCATCGAGAGCCCGGCGATCGCGTTGGCGCCGGTGCCCCCGAATTCGGCGTCGATCAGGGGCGGCAATTCCTTGGTGAGGAAGGTCGCCCAGCGCTGCTTGCCCAGCACCGGGTCGTCGCTGCGCCAGTCGGCGAAATAGCTGCCCGCGCCGCCGAACGGGATCACCACGTTCACCTGTTTGTCGCGGAAGAACGACACCACATCGGTGCGGTCGAGCCAGTTGCCGTCGGCGCCGCCACCGACGCCGTTGAGCAGATACAACGTCGGCGCGGGTTTCGACGGGTCGGCGGCGCGCAGCACCCGCACCCGGTTGACGTTGTCCATGGCGGGTGAGTACACGCCGATATCGATGGTCTGATCGGCTTCCACGCGCCGATCGTCGATCCGTGCCCGCTCGATGGGCTCGGAAATCCCCTGGCCCGCCATCGTTCCCGTGGCGAGCATCGCGGCCAGTGCCGCGATGACGATCCGAGCCCCCAATGCCCGACAAGACCTCATCGAACTCCGATCGCCGAATCCTGTTCCTGATTCGTGATTCAACGACATATCAGAACGCTACACACGGTTTCCGGAAATCATTGTGACGATCCCCAGAAGATTTTCCGTGAAACTGTGCGGATAGTTCGCTACAGGAACGAACGCAATCACGGACTTATCACGCCCGTGCAACGCTACTTGACGACCAGTGCTCTAGCTGCGGAAACAGGAGGCGAGTACCTCGACGCGAGGCACTCGCGACGGACATCGACTTTGCCGGAATCAACCTCCTTACAGCCTAAAAATAGACCCTCCGGATTGGTTCCGGGCACAGTCCGGCAATCCCCCGACGACGCCGCGACGCAATTCAGTCCAGCGCGTCGACGAACTCGCTCACCTCGGCGACGAACCGCGCCCGATCCTCGATGAACAGCCCGTGCTGGGCACCCTCCCAGAACGAACCACGCGCGCCCGGCACGTTGTCGACGATGTAGCGCCCGTTGTCGGCGGGCACAACCGGATCCGCGGTGCCGTGCAGCACGAGCACCGGAACATCAAGGGCGCGAAGCGTTTCGGTGTTGTCGATGGTGCGGTAGAACAGCGCTTTGCGCACCGACGGCGCGGTGGCGAGACTGCCGCCGAACAA
Source organism: Nocardia rosealba (assembly GCF_020216065.1). Classification (GTDB taxonomy): domain Bacteria; phylum Actinomycetota; class Actinomycetes; order Mycobacteriales; family Mycobacteriaceae; genus Nocardia; species Nocardia rosealba. The sequence goes on along the minus strand of NZ_JAIWNA010000001.1, from coordinate 275,335 downwards.
CCGCTGCGCGTCGACACCCTTGTCCTCCCCCGGTCCGGTGTTCGCATTGCCGAACACCGCGAAGGCGCGCACCGCCCGCCCGGCCGACTCCTCGAAGACACCGGGGATCGCCTTGTCCATCGCGGGCCCGGTCGCCGCACCCGGCACACCTGGGCCGATGTGGGCCAGCGAACCGGTGTAGATCGCGGCCGCGACGGCGCCGGTGCCGTAGGTGGCGAGGTAGTCGGTGGCGACGATGCCGCCGTAGGACCAGCCGAGCAGCACGGCGCCGGAGTCGATGCCCTCGGCGGCCAGCACCGCGGCCACGTCGGCGGCCCAGGCCTTCGGGTCGTCGTACACGCCGGGGTCGTCGGAGTAGCCGTGCCCGCGCAGGTCGACCGCGATCACCCGGTAGCGCTGGGCGAGGTCGTCGGCGGCGCCGCCCCAGCAGCGCAGGTTGCCCGCCCAGCCGTGCAGCAGCACCAGCGGCCTGCCCGTCTCCGGACCGGTGACCCGGTAGACGATCGTCGTTCCATCGGCGCTGACAGCATCACGAATAGCCATGCCGACAGAGTAGTTCTCGGCCCGTCCCCTGCCTCTGGACTGACCGGAGGGTGCGACGAAGGAGTGCCCGGAGGGAGGGAAGAGGTAGGGGTTTAGGGCCGAGAACCGCGGCACCAGCCGCCGATAAGATCAGCTCATGAGCACTCGCACCGCCGTCGTCACCGGAGCCAGCTCGGGCATCGGGGAAGCCACCGCACGGGAACTGGCCAAGCAGGGGTATCACGTCTACGTGGGGGCCCGCCGCTTCGACCGCGTGCAGCGGCTGGCCGAGGAGATCGGCGGCACCGCGCTGGAACTCGACGTCACCTCCGAGGACTCGGTGCGCGCGTTCACCGACGCGGTGGAGCGGGTCGACGTGCTGGTCAACAACGCGGGCGGCGCGAAGGGGCTCGCGCCCGTGCTCGAGGCCGACCTCGACGACTGGCGCTGGATGTGGGAGACGAACGTGCTCGGCACCCTGCGCGTCACCAAGGCGCTACTGCCCAAGCTCATCGCTTCCGGCGACGGCCTGATCGTCACCGTCACCTCGATCGCGGCCATGCACGCCTACGACAACGGCGCGGGCTACACCTCCGCCAAGCACGCCCAGGGCGTGCTGCACCGGACGCTGCGCGGGGAACTGCTCGGTCAGCCGGTGCGGCTCACCGAGATCGCGCCCGGCGCGGTGGAGACCGAGTTCTCCCTCGTCCGCTTCGACGGTGACGCCGAGCGCGCGGCCAAGGTCTACGAGGGCATCGACCCGCTCTACGCCGAGGACATCGCCCAGATCGTCGCCTTCGCCGCGAGCAGGCCGGCGCACGTCAACCTGGACACGATCGTGGTGAAGCCGCGCGATCAGGAGGGGCCCGGCCGCTTCTCGCGTCGCCCGGTGAACTGAAACCCCAGGTCGTGAGCCTGACCACAGATTGTTGCTGACAATTCGCTGAGTGAACAACCAGTCATTAACATCTCTGCGATGGGCAGAATCAAGTCGGTATTCGACGGTTTCAAGAACTTCCTGATGCGCGGGAACGTCATCGATCTCGCGGTCGCGGTGGTGATGGGTACCGCGTTCACCGCGGTGGTCACCTCGGTCACCAAGGGCTTTGTGAACCCGCTGCTCGCGGTGTTCGGCTCGACCAATGAGCTCGGCCTCGGCGTGCAGCTCATCGCCGACAAGCCCGCCACGTTCATCGCGGTCGGCCCGATCATCACCGCCTTCATCGACTTCATGATGGTCGCCGCGGTGCTCTACTTCGTGCTGATGGTCCCGATGAAGTCGCTGAAGAACAAATTCGGCACCACCAAGGAAGCCGAGCCCACCGAGACCGAACTGCTCATCGAGATCCGCGATCTGCTGGCCAAGCAGCAGGGTCTTGATGCGGCGCAGACCGCGGCGCTGAGCACCGAGCAGGCCAAGAAGGACCCGGCTCAGCTCACAGACTGATCCCGACGGTCACCGGTTCCGGTTCGAGCACGATGCCGAACCGTTCGCGCACTCCGTCGCGGACCGTGCGGGCCAGCTCGACGATGTCGGCCGCCCGCGCCGAGCCCCGATTGGTCAGGGCGAGAGTGTGTTTGGTCGACAGCCGCGCGGCCGCGTGCTCGCCGGGGAAACCCTTGGCGAAACCGGCGCGTTCGATGAGCCAGCCCGCCGAGAACTTGGTGCCCGAAGGGGCCGGGTAGGTCGGGACGCTCACCTCGCCGAGGTGGGCGGTGATCGCGGCCAACACCTGGTCGAGGCGGTCGTCGCCGACGACGGGGTTGGTGAAGAACGAACCTGCGCTCCAGGTGTCGTGGTCGGCGGGGTCGAGCACCATGCCCTTGCCCGCGCGCAGCCGAAGCACCTCGGCGCGCACCTGGGCGGCGGGCCGGGTCTCGCCTTCGCTCGCGCCGAGCACGCGGGCCAATTCGCCGTAGCGCAACGGTGCGCTGGTTCCGGTGGGGTCGAGCCGGAATTCAACAGCAAGCACCACGGCGGCGTCGCTGTGCTTGAGCACGCTGGTGCGATAACCGAAACCGAGCTCGGCTGGTTCCGCCCAGCGGACCTCTCCGCTCACCCGGTCCAGCAGCCGCACCCGGCTCAGTAGCGACTCCACCTCCACGCCGTAGGCCCCGACGTTCTGCACCGGTGTGGCCCCGACCGAACCCGGGATACCCGACAGGCATTCGAGCCCACCGAACCCGGCCGCGACCGTCGCCGCGACGAGCTCGTCCCAGTTCGCGCCCGCCTCGGCCAGCACCGAATCGGTGCCGAACTCGACTCCGGCGTTGCGCACCCGGACCACAACACCGTCGAAACCGGCGTCGTCGATGAGCAGGTTCGACCCGCCCGCGACGAGCAGCACCGCGACACCTGCCTCGTCGAGCGCCCGCACGGTGGCGACGAGCGAGGACGTGCTGTCGCAATCGGCGACCAGCGCGGGCCCGCCGACGCGCAGCGTCGTCAGTTCCGACAGCGGCACCGCCGGGCGCACCACCGCACCGGTCTCGGCCAGCAGGTCACGCAGCTGTTCGGGGGACACCACCCGTGTTGTTCGCACGTCAGAAGACGGTACCGTGTCGCACATGGCTACACCTCTGGCGTTCACGGCCGGTTATACGCATTCCATCGACGCGGTGCGCGCCGCGTACTCCGATGAGCAGTACTGGAAGGCCCGCATCGCCGAGGTCGGCGGCCCCAGCGCGCGCCTCGATTCGCTGACGGTCGACGGCGACCAGGTCCGCATCCAGCTGGTGCAGTCCATCCCCGCCGACCAGCTCCCGCCCGCCATCACCGCCGTGCGCCCCGGCGACCTGGTGATCCCCCGCGTGGAGCACTACACCGGCACCTCGGGCACCTTCGAGGCCCACGTCGACGGCGCCCCCGCCACCGTCCGCGGCAGGGTCACCCTCACCCCCACCGCCACCGGCTGCGAGGGTTCGGTCACCGGCACCATCGAGGTGAAGATCCCCCTCTTCGGCGGCAAGATCGAAGCCGCCATCGCCGAACGCCTCACCGAACTCCTGAGCAACGAGGCCACCTTCACCGAACAGTGGCTCGCCACCAAGTAGGACCCGTCCGGGGCGCCCGGTGACGGCGCCCCGGTAACGTGTTCGGGCATGGCACGTCGACTGGACTACTCCGCCCGCTACCCCCTGCACACCACTGAAGAGCTGTACGCAGCCCTGCAGAGCAGGGATTACTGGGAAGCCCGCGTCGAGGAGATGCGCAAGTACTCGCCGCACAACGAAGTCGTCAGCCATGAGGTGACCGACGACGGCATCGATATCGTGCTCGCGCATACCCTGCCGCGCGAGATGCTCCCGGAGATCGCGCAGACGGTGATGCGCAAGGACATGGTCATCACCCGCAAGGAGAGCTGGGGTCCGTTCGATCACGACGAGACCGAGGGCAAGTTCTCCGCCTCCATCCCGGCGGGCCCGGGCAGCCTCAACGGCACCATCCGCCTGTTCCCCACCGAGACCGGCGCCACCATGCGCTTCTCCCCCGTCGCCAAGGTGTTCATCCCCATGGTCGGCCCGCGCCTGGAACAGCTGATGCTGGTGAATCTCGTCGACCTGTTCCGCGCCGAGCAGGAGGAGACCCTGCGCTGGCTGGAGACGGCCGCCAAGAATCCGGTCTGATCGTCGCCCATGACCGGCACGAGGAGGACGGTGCCGGTCGGCACCATCACACGCGGCACCACCGGCGTCAACCGGTTGCGCCGCAGCGACCGCTGGCTGGTCAACGACGACCTCGTGAGCACCCGCCTGCGCGAGGCCGTCGACCCGCTCGTGGTCGACCTCGGCTACGGCGCGGCGGGCTGGACGACGATCGAACTGGCCGCGCGCCTGCGCACCGTTCGCCCCGATCTGCGTGTGGTCGGCCTCGAGATCGACCCCGCCCGGGTGCTGCCCCCGCGCGACGGTGTGCGTTTCGCCCGTGGCGGTTTCGAGCTGGCCGGTCTGCGCCCGGTGCTGGTCCGCGCCTTCAATGTGCTGCGCCAGTATCCGGAGGACGCGGTCCCTGCCGCCTGGTCGCGGATCCAGTCGAATCTGGCACCCGACGGACTGCTCGTCGACGGCACCTGCGACGAACTCGGCCGCCGCAGCGCCTGGGTGCTCCTCGACCGGCACCGCCCCCTCTCGCTCACCCTCGCGTGGGATCCGTTCACCGTCGAGCGCCCGTCCGACATCGCCGAGCGACTGCCGAAGGTGTTGATCCACCGCAATATTCGCGGCGAGAAGGTGCACGCCCTGCTCACCGCCGCCGATCAGGCCTGGGAGCGCAGTGCCGCACTCGCACCCTTCGGGCCACGTATCCGCTGGCGGGGTACGGCGGAGTTGTTGCGTGCCAACGGGTTCCCGGTGCGCGCCTACAACCGGCGGATGCGTGATTGTGTGCTGTCGGTGCCGTGGGATGTCGTCGCACCGAACGGGTGGCAGGCGGGCGAGTAGCCCCGCCGGACGAAGGTCAGACCGCGAGCAGTGCCCGCCGTATCCGACCGGCTGCCCGGGGAGCCAATTGTTCTGCACCCCAACGTATTTCGTCGACATCACACCGGTGGATGGCAACCGCGTCGGTCACCACCTCGTTCAGCGCCGACTGCGCGATCTCGGTTTCGGCCAGGTCGAGCACCGTCCGTGCCGGTGTGGTCACCAGGAACGATCCCGCCGATTCCGTCGCCGCCCCGGTGAGCTTGCGGCGGGTGAGCACCAGCCGTGGCGTCACCGGTGGCCGCCCCGCCGACACCGACAGGTGCAGGAACCGTGGCCGCAACCGTCCGAGCCCGTGCAGTTCGGCCGCGCTCTGATACGACACCACGGCGGCACCGTCGAACCAGGCCGCCCACATCGCGTATTCATCGAGCGGGCCGGGCCGCCATTGCGCCAACCGCAGCATCCCGACTCCCGATCTGGTCACCGACCCGTCGGCCAGTGCCGCCCGCACCCGCAGCTCACAGCCGGTGCGCAGGACCTGCCTGGTGGTGAAGAACCCCGCGTGTCGTCCGGCGAGGCGCCGCAGCACCCGCCACCGGTGTTCGGTGGTCCCCGCCATCCGGCGCGCTCCCTCGCCAGCCATCCAGCCATGCTACGCCTAGCGAAGTGGTGCAGATCACAAAATGAAAGAAGGCCTTCATGGCCTCCTCAGAGCGGACACAGAAAAATCCGGAAGAATCGACTGTCATGAGCACCCAGACACCCCAACGCCCGAAGGTCCGTCGGCGCACGCTGGTGATCGTGTTGGCCGTGGTCGCCGTGCTCCTCGTCGGCACCATCGTGGCGACCGAAGCGTATGCCCGCCACCAGATCTCGCGCTGCATCAGCAGCCAGTTCGAGCAGGAGATGGGCTCGAGCATCGACGTGAGTTTCGGTCCGAAACCGATGCTCATCACCTATCTCGACGGCAAGGTCGGGTCGCTGAGCATCGACAGCGAGGACAACAAGTTCGGTCCGGCCGTCGGCATGGTCGTGCACGCGAAGTTCTCCGACATCGAACTCACCGATCGCGGGCGCGGCGGCGCGACCGTCGGCAGCTCGAATGCCGAGGTGACCTGGAACAACGACGGCATCCGCCAGACCCTCGGCACCATGGTGAGCGGGGTGAGCTCCTCGGCGAGCAGCGACGTGCTCACCCTCGACGTGCTCGGCGGCCTGGCCCAGCTGCAGGTGCAGCCGATGGTCCGCAACGGCAATGTGGAGGTGGAGACCAAGTCCGCGCAGCTGCTCGGCATCGGCCTGCCCACCGACCTGGTGCAGGGCATCGTCGAGACCTTCACCCAGAGCTTGCAGAGCTACCCGCTCGGCCTGCGTGCCCAGAAGGTAGATGTCACCGATGACGGTGTGGTCGTTCACCTTTCGGGCGGGCGCACCGTCCTGGAGAGCTCCGGGCGCAGCGACGCCGAGCTGCGCTGCTGATCAGTCCGGAAAGCCGTCGAGCACGACCGCCGACTTCGACAGCCCGAGCCGGGTGGCGCCCGCCTCGATCATCGCCGCCGCGTCCTGTGCGGTCCTGATGCCGCCACTGGCCTTGACACCGAGCCTGCCACCGACGGTTTCGGCCATCAGCCGCACCGCGTGCACGCTCGCCCCACCGGCGGGATGAAAACCGGTGGAGGTCTTCACGAAATCGGCACCGGCCTTCTCGGCAGCCCGGCAGGCGCCGACGATCGCCTCGTCGGTGAGCGCGGCCGATTCGATGATGACCTTCAGCACGGCCCGGTCCTCGACCGCCTCACGCACGGTGATGATGTCGGTGAGCACCGCCGCGAAATCACCGGCCACAGCGGCGCCCACGTCGATCACCATGTCCACCTCGGCCGCGCCGCTGTCGACGGCGAGACGTGCCTCGGCTCCCTTGATCAGCGAATGATGTTTGCCCGAAGGGAATCCCGCGACGGTGGCGACCACCAGGCCCGGCGCGCGCACCGGAAGCATCGACGGTGAAACGCAGATCGCGTACACGCCGAGTTTGCGGGCCTCGGCGATCAGGTCGTTCACCTGGTCGGGAGTCGCCTCGGGAGCGAGCAGGGTGTGATCGATCATGGCGGCCACGTCGGCCCGGGTCAGCGACGTCATGGGAGCGAGTCTGGCATATCGGCACAGAAGTCCATTGCGCACGCGTACCCCTATCCGGGAGACTTGGACCGTGTTGATTCGTCGCGAGACCCCTGCGGACGCCGCGGCGATCGCCGCGATCCACCGTGCCGCCTTCGCCCCGCACTATCTCGGCGATCCGGCCGTCACGGAACCACCGGAGCCCGCGCTGGTCGACGCCCTACGCGCCGACGAATCCTGGATGCCGACATTGTCGCTGGTCGCCCTCGCCTACGACACCGTGGTCGGGCACATCTGCCTCACCAGGGCGGGCATCGGCCCGTTCCCGGTGCTGGCCCTCGGCCCGCTCGGCGTCGACCCCGACCATCAGAAGACCGGCGTCGGTTCGGCCCTGGTGCACGCGGCCCTCGGCGCCGCCGACGCGCTCGACGAATCGGTGGTCGGACTGGTCGGCGACCCCGACTACTACTCGCGCTTCGGTTTCGTGCCGGGCGCGCGCCGCGGCATCGTCCCCGACCAGGCCGACTGGGCCGAATACTTCCAGGTCAGGCCGCTCGCCGCCTACGATCCGGCGGTCACCGGCGAATTCCGCTACCCGGCGCCGTTCTACGACCTGTAGACCTACTCGAACACCACGGTGCGCCGGCCGTGCACCAGCACCCGGCCCTCGAGATGCCAGCGCAGGCCCCGGGCGAGCACCACCCGCTCGATATCGCGACCCTGGCGGACCATGTCGGGCACATCGTCGGCGTGATCCACGCGGATCACGTCCTGCTCGATGATCGGGCCCGCGTCCAGCTCGGCGGTCACGTAGTGGCAGGTCGCCCCGATCAGCTTCACCCCACGGTCGTAGGCCTGGTGGTAGGGGCGGGCGCCGACGAACGACGGCAGGAAGCTGTGGTGGATATTGATCGCCCGGCCCGCCCAGTGCTCGCACAGCGAGGCGGGCAACACCTGCATGAACCGGGCCAGGACCACCGCGTGCGGGTCGTGCACGTCGACCAGTTCGCGCACCTGCTCGAACGCCGGACCGCGCTCGGCCGGGTCCTTCGGGAACGGCACGTGATGGAACTTCACCCCGTGCGCCTCGGTCATCGCGGCCAGGTCGGGGTGGTTGCCGATGACGGCCTCGATGGTGGCGGGCAACTCACCGGCCCCCGCGCGGCCGAGCAGGTCGTGCAGGCAGTGCCCGTCCTTGCTCACCAGTAGCACCACCCGGCGGCGGGCGCCGGTGTCGTGCAGCTGCCAGTCGGTCTCGGGACCGAACTCCGCGGCCACCTGCGCGAACCGGGTGCGCAGTTCGTCGATGCCGAACGGCACCGTCGATGCCTTCACCGCCTGCCGGGTGAAGAACCAGCCGATGTCACCGTCGGAGTGATAGCCGGCCTCCACGATCGACCCGCCGAAATCGGCGATGAACGAGGAGATCGCGGCGATGATGCCGGGCCGGTCGGGGCAGCCGAGCGTCAACACGAACCGACGGTCGTCCGAGGTCACAGGGGCAGAACTCATCCCCTCATCCTCGCAGGCCCTCAGGCAGAGGCGCGTGCGGGCTCGCGGACAGCGGCGAGGACTTCGCGCAGCTCCCGGTTGAACAGGTCGTAGCGCTCCACATTGCCGAGGTGGCCGGTGGGCAGCACCTCGAACTTCGCCAGCGTGCCCGCCTTGCGCAGCAGTTCGGCGAGCCGTTCGGCGTGAATGGCCGGGGTCATGTCGTCGCGGTCACCGGCGAGCACGGTGGTGGGCACGGTGAAGTTGCTCGCGGCGTCGCCCAGATGCAGCGCGGCCAGCAGCAGGCCGTAGCGCGAACGGGTCATCATCGGGCAACCACGCACCACCGACAGGGCGTAGCTCAGCTTCTCCGGCGTTGTGTCGAGGGTCATCACCTGACGGGCGAAGATCCAGCGCACGGGCGCGATCGGCGGGAACACCACCGGAGTGCCGAGGATGAGCTTGCCGAGCCAGTCCGGCGAGGGCAGGGCCCGGCCGCGCAGCAATCGCAGCGGCTTGTTCAGACCGGGAACCATGGTCGACACCTCGACCAGCGAGTGCGCGCCGGTGTTGGTGAGCAGCACGGCCGCGGCCTGCTCGGCGACTCGTTCGGGGTAGCGACCGGCCCAGGCGATGAGCGTCATCCCACCCATGCTGTGGCCGACGAGCACCGCGCGCTGGCCGGGCAGCAGCGCCGCGTCGAGTACGTCGCACAGATCGTCGGCGAGCAGGTCGGTGCTCGGCCGCGCGTAGCCGTTGGTGCTCTCACCGTGGCCGCGCTGGTCGTAGGCGATCACGCGGTACTCGCCGGCGAAGGCGTTGATCTGGGCGTTCCAGTACTCGATGGAACAGGTCCAACCGTGGGCGAACACGATGACGGGTGCGTCGACCGGGCCGTAGGCGTGCACACGCAGCCGGGCGCCGTCGGCGGTGACCACCGGGATCACCTCGTGCGGGACCGTCGGCGGGTCGAAGGCCGCCACGCCGTGGGTCCGGGTCCGCAGATCGGCCCGGTGGGCGGCAAGTCCGGCCTTGATCCTGGCGGTCACGGTATCGACCAGGTCGTTCACGGTCGCGGGCATCATTGCGCGCATCGACACACTCCTTTGTGTTACTCATAGAAACAGTAACACCGGGAGCGCTCGACCGCGAGGGTCCGGCGACGATTTACCAGCGCGGCCCGCGCTGCACCTCGTCGACTTTCGGCCGCACATCGGCCAGATACACACCGGTCGCGATGATCGCGATGAACGAGGTGAGCATGCCGAACCCGCTGATCCCCAGCAGCAGGAACACCAGCGCACCCGCCAGGATCGCCAGCCAGATCGGCTTGGTCATCTTGTCGACGGCCGTAAACGCGTCCGGCCGCTGACGCACGGCATGGATCAGCGCGAACACCGTCGCACCGAAGGCTGCCAGCCACAGGACCAGCAAAATCATCCCCGTCACTCCATGCACCATATTCACTCCCCCATCATACGAACAGCGGCCCCACACACCAGGGGTGCGCGGGGCCGCTGTCGGCGGTGAAGGGTTACACCTTCTTGGGTGCGGCCTTCTTCGCGGGGGCCTTCTTGGCCGGCGCCTTCTTGGCGGCGGGCGCCTTGGCCGGGGCGGCCTCGTCGGTCACGGCGACGACCTCGGCCTCGACCACAGCGGCGGCCTCGGCGGCAGCGGCCTGCGCCTCTTCCTTGCCACGGCCCAGCAGGTCGGTGACCTTGGCGAGGGCTTCCTCGGCGCGGGTGGAGGCATCCTTGTACAGGGACTCGACGCGACCGATCTGCTCGTCGACGGCCTCGTTGGCACGCAGCCGCTCGACGGTCTCCTCACCGCGCACGGCGAGGTCGGCGTAGATGTCGAGAGCCTGGCGGTAGTACTGCTCGGCCAGCTTGCGCAGCTCCTCGGGGGTGAACTTCTCGCGCAGCTCGGCGAGGTCCTCCGGCAGCTCCGAGGGCAGGCCGGCGAGGCGCTCGCGGATGGTGTCGAACTGGGCCTGCACGTCGGCGGGCACATTGGCGATGCGCTCGCGAGCCTCTTCGACACGGGCCTTTGCATCGGTGGTGGCGACCCGCTCGCGGACGTCGGCGACGACCTCGTTCACGGCGGTGTAGATGGCATCACCGGCGCCGACGGTGGCGAACAGCGGCTTGGTCACGGTAGCGGTCTTCTCGGTCATCAGTCTTCGCTCTCCTGGTGTGGCGGAGTGTCAATTGTCGTGAACGAAACGTCGCTGTCCCGTTCGTTCCCCCCTGAGCCGGTTTCTTCCCCGTTTTCCCGGCGAAACGACTCATAGATTTCCAGCAACACCTGTTTCTGCCGTTCGGTCACCGAAGTGTCGGCCAGCAGGGCGTCCCGGACCGGGCTGTGCGGGCGCTGTTCCAAATATCCGGCCCGCACATACAACACCTCCGAAGAAACCCGCAGCGCCTTGGCGATCTGCGCGAGTACTTCGGCGGAGGGGTTTCGTAATCCGCGTTCGATCTGGCTCAGGTACGGATTACTCACCCCGGCCAGCGCGGCGAGTTGACGTAAGGACACCTGCGCGGCTTCGCGCTGGGACCTGATGAACCCTCCGATGTCTTGAGCCGCGTGGACGACTCGGTTCTCGGGTTGGTCTGCCATCACTCACCTTCTGGCGTTGTACGGTCAATACTAGGTCAGGGTGCTAGCTCTTGCAAGCACTACAGTTAGCAGCCGCCGGGCGAACACCCGGAATCAGTGGAACAGCAGCTGCGAGATCGTGTAGATCGCCAGGCCCGCGAGCGATCCGACGACCGTGCCGTTGATCCTGATGAATTGCAGATCCCGGCCAACCTGCAATTCGATCTTGCGACTCGCCTCGTCGGCATCCCAGCGGGCGACCGTGTCGGTCACCAGCGTGGAGATCTCGGCGGCGTAGTTACCAACCAGATAGCGCGCCCCCCGGTCGATCCACCCATCGACCTTGCCACGCATCGCCGGATCGTCACGCAACTGTTCACCCAGCTGTTGCACATTCTCCGCCACTTTGCGTCGCAACGTGGAATCGGGGTCGTTCGCCGACTCGAGAATCAATCGCTTGGCCGCACGCCAGGTGGCCTCCGCCATTCCGGTGATCTGTTCGCGGCCCATGATCTCGGCCTTCACCTTTTCCGCCTTGGCGATCATGGCATCGTCGTGCTGCAGGTCGTCGGCGAAATCCTGCAGGAATCGAGTGGCGGCCAGACGCAGTTCGTGGTCGGGGTCCGAACGCACCTTCCAGGTGAATTCCACCAATTCCCGGTAGATCCGCTCCGACAACAATGTGTTGACGAATTTCGGCGCCCATTGCGGCGCGTCGCGCAACACGATCCGGTCGATCGTCTCCTGCGAACCGAGCGCCCACTGGTGCGCCCGCTCGGCGAGCAGGTCGATCAGCGGCAGCTGCCGGTTGTCGGCGATCAGCTCCGAGAGCACCCGACCGAGCGGCGGACCCCATTGCGGTTCGGCGATGCGCTTGACGATGGTGTTGTCGATGATCTGCTCGACGTCCTCGTCACGCAGCACGCCGACCACGGCGGTCAGGATGGTCGAACTCTCCTGCGCCACCCGCGCCGCGTTGGCCGGTGTGGCCATCCACCGCCCGACCCGCAGCGAGATCTGGGCCGCGTCGAGCCGGGCCGACACCACATCGGGAGCGAGGAAATTGGTGCCGACGAACGCGCCGAGGCTCTCGCCGAGCTGGTCCTTCTTCTTGCGGATGATCGCGGTATGCGGGATGGGCAAGCCGAGCGGGTGCTTGAACAACGCCGTCACCGCGAACCAGTCGGCCAGCGCGCCGACCATGCCCGCCTCCGAGGCCGCGCGCACATAACCCACCCATGCGCCGCCGCCACCGCGTGACTCGAGCCAGCGGCACAGCAGATAGATCACTGTCGCCACCAGCAGGAAGCCGGTGGCGAGGGCCTTCATCTTGAACAGGTCGCGTCGTTTGCCCGCCTCGTCGGTCAGATCCGCGAACCCGGCGGGCTGCGCCGGTGCGGTGCGCGGCGTGAGCACCGCCGTGTTGCCGGGAGCTTTCTCCATGGCCCCCATTCTGCTGTGCGAAATGCCGCCGCGCCGACGCCGGCCTGTGGTAAATCCCCCAACGTCGCCTAAACGAGCGCCACCCCACATCGGCAGGCATAAGCTGTATCGCGAGAGACGCCACATCGATCGCAAGGGGGCTGTCCTGTCCACCGAAGACCTTGTCGAGATCGGCGAGCAGACCGGTCGGGGTTCCGCCGTGCGCGGCGCGGGTCCCGTCGACGGCCGCAAGAGGCGGTGGCGCCAGCACAAGATCGACCGGCGCGAGGAGCTCGTCGACGGCACCCTCAACGCCATCCGCGTGCGCGGCGCGCAGGCGGGCATGGACGAGATCGCCGCCGAGATCGGCGTGTCCAAGACCGTGCTGTACCGGTACTTCGCCGACAAGAACGACCTGGTGCACGCCACAATGCAGCGCTTCATCGAGACCACGCTGCTGCCGCGCGTGTACGGCGCCATCAGCCTCGATGCCGACGAGTACCAGCTGGTGCGGGCCGCCATGACCGAATACGTGGGGACCGTCGACGACGACCCCGAGGTCTACCGGTTCATCATGCACAACGGCAGCGGCGACAATGCCTCGCTCGCCGAGTTCGAGCGCCTGTTCGCCGAGGTGGTCACCGCCGTGCTCATCGACCGGGCCGGCGCCAAGGGCATCCGCACCGATGGCGCGATGCTGTGGTCCTACGTGTTGGTCGGCGGCATCCAGCTGGCCACCCACTGGTGGACCACCACCGACAAGGCGATGCCGCGCCAGGACGTCATCGACTACCTCACGATGATGGCCTGGAGCGCGATCGAGGGCATCGCTCGCGCGGGTGGCTCGCCCGCTGTCTTCACCGAGCAGACACACGTTCTACCGCCACTTCCGGAGTCCTGACCAGCGCTGATACCAGATATCGCCGTCCCGGGCTCGACATCGCCGCGCGGTTGGTTACGCTGAACCGAGCGGGGCGCTGTGGCTTGTGTCACCGCGAGGTTGCCGTGCGCCGTCAGGCGTTCGGGCAGCGTGCACGTCGGCACCAACGGAGGTACCTCGATGGCGAAGAACGTGCCGACATCCCGGCTTGCCCGTGGCACGAAGCTGGGGGCGGTGGCGGCGAGTTCGGTCATCCGTTCCAAGAAGACCCGGTTGTCGATGCGCGGCAGGTCCGAGGCCGTGCGCGCGAAGATGGCCGAGGAGTCGATGATCCGCACCACCGAGCAGGTCGTCATGGTGCTCGGCACCATGAAGGGCGTGGCCATGAAGCTCGGCCAGATGATGTCGGTGCTGGATCTGGACCTGGTCCCCGAGGACCATCGCGATCGGTTCCAGCAGCGTCTTGCCGTCTTGCGCAATGCGGCACCGACGGTGTCGTTCGAGAACATGCGCGCGGTGATCGAGCAGGATTACGGCCGCCCGCTGGACGAGGTGTTCGCCGAGTTCGACCCCGAGCCGATCGCCGCCGCCTCGATCGGCCAGGTGTATCGCGCCACCCTCGCCGACGGCAGGCGGGTCGCGGTGAAGGTGCAGTACCCCGGCGTCGACGTGGCGGTCCGCGCCGATCTGAAGAACCTCACCATGTTCCGGCGAGTGCTCGCCTCGGCCATGCCGTGGATCACCCCGGCCGTGCTCGACGAGCTGAAGCTCAACATGGAGGCCGAACTCGACTACCGGGCCGAGGCGGCGACGCAGAGCGAGATCGCGCACCTCTACCGCGACCACCCGTTCATCTTCGTTCCCTCGGCCGTGCCCGAGTTGTCGACCACCCGGGTGCTGGTGAGCGAGTTCGTCGACGGCGCCGGATTCGACGAGATGCGCACGCTGCCCGACTCCGAGCGCAACCGGATCGGCGAGATCGTCTACCGCTTCTACGTGGGTTCGCTGTTCACGTTCAACGAGTTCTGTGGCGACCCGCATCCGGGCAATGTGCTGCTCGCGCCCGACGGCCGGGTGGCGTTCCTGGATTTCGGCCTGTTCAACCGGATGGACCCCAAACTGGTGCACTTCGAGAAATTGTGCCTGCGTGCGGCCGCCGAGGAACGTTCGGAAGACCTGCGCCAGTTGATGATCGATCGCGGCGTGATCGATTCGCCCGACGAGATCGGTGCCGAGGAGTGCCTCGAATACGTGCTCGCCGCCTCCGAGTGGTGTCTTGTCGACGAGGTCCTCACCATCACCCCCGAGCTGGCCAGCGGGGCTTTCCTGCTCGCCGTCGACCCGAGGGCCAGCGAGTTCACCGGGATGAAGCAGCAGAATCTGCCGCCCGAGCACCTGTTCTCCCGCCGCGCCGACTTCCTCACCTTCGGCATGCTCGGCCAGCTCGACGCGACCAACAACTGGCATTCGATCGCTCGCGAATGGCTCTACGACGAGCCGCCGATCACCGAACTCGGCATCGCCCATCATGATTGGCTGCGCACCCACCCACCGAAACCGGTGAAGAAGACGCGCCCCCGCAAGGCAACCACCCGATGAAAGGCTCCTCTGTGCCGCAAGACCGCGAGTTCGACCTGATCCTGTTCGGCGCCACGGGCTTCGTCGGCAAACTCACCGCCGAGTACCTGCTCACCGCCGCACCCGCCACCGCGAAGATCGCGCTGGCGGGCCGTTCGCGCGACAAGCTCGCCGCCGTGCGCGAGGACCTCGGTCCCGCTGCCGCGTCCTGGGATCTGGTGGTCGCCGATTCGACCGACGCGGCCTCGCTCGCGGCGATGGCCGAGCGCACCAAGGTCGTGGTCACCACGGTCGGGCCGTACCTGCGCTACGGTCTGCCGCTGCTCGGTGCGTGCGCCGCCGCGGGCACCCACTACGCCGACCTCACCGGCGAACCGCTGTTCATCCACGACGCGATCGAGCAGTTCGAGCAGGCCGCCGTCGACTCGGGCGCCAAGATCGTGAATTCCTGTGGCTACGACTCGATTCCGTCGGATCTGAGCGTGTACGAGATCTACCGCGCCTCGGTCGCCGACAACACCGGCGAGCTGGAGGACACCACGCTGGTCGCCTACCTCAAGGGCGGGATGAGCGGCGGAACCATCGACTCCGGTCGCGCCATGATGGAGGACATCGCCGCCGACTCCGGCCGCGCGAAGATCCTGGCGCACCCGTACTCGCTGAGCCCCGATCGCAGCATGGACCCCGATGTCGGCAGGCAGACCGACCAGGCCCTCGCCCGCGCCGACAGCATCGATCCGAGCCTGCACGGCTGGGTCACCACATTCATCATGGCCTCGCACAACACCAAGGTGGTCCGCCGCAGCAACGGTCTGCTCGGCTGGCCCTACGGCAAGCAGTTCCGCTACCGCGAGGTGATGAACGCGGGCACCTCGGCCACCGCACCGCTGGTGGCGGCGGGTATCGCGGGCGGCATCGTGGCCGGGATGACCTCGGGCGCGGTGCTGTCGCGGGTGTCGTTCGGTCGCAAGCTGCTCGACCGCATCCTGCCCAAGCCCGGCACCGGCCCGGACGAGAAGGCTCGCCGCAGCGGCTGGTTCACCATGAAGACCTTCGCCCGCACCAGTTCCGGCGCCAAGTACCAGGCCACGTTCTCCGGCACCGGCGACCCCGGCTATCAGGCCACCGCCGTGCTGCTCGGCCAGAGCGGTCTGTGCCTGGCGTTCGACGAATTGCCCGAGCGCGCAGGCGTTCTCACCCCCGCGTCCGCCATGGGCGAGGCGCTCACCGAGCGGCTGCGCGCGGCGGGCATGACCATCGAGGTCGTCCGGCAGTGAACCTGGCTCGCAAAGCCATGAACGCGCCCGCGCTCGCCGCGATCTACGAGCACGCCTGGCGTCCCACCCTGTTCTACCTGGCCAGCGGCCGCACCACGGGCGACGACCGTCGCGACGCGGTGCGCTCGCTGCGCTTGGGCGGGCCGGAGAAGGTGCTCGATCTGGCTTGCGGCCCCGGCATTTTCACTCGTTACCTGAGCGAACACCTCAGCGGCGACGGTTTCGTCACCGGCCTGGACTACTCCGCGCCGATGCTGGCGCGCGCCGCCGCCGACAACGCGGGACCGCGCGTGGGCTACGTGCGCGGCGACGCCCGCACCCTGCCCTTCGCCGACGAAACCTTCGACGCCGTCTGCTGTTTCGGTGCCCTCTACCTGATCCCCGACCCGATCGCCGCCGCCCGCGAGATGATCCGCGTCCTCGCGCCGGGCGGCCGCATCGCCATCACCACCAGTTACCGCGACGACAACCTCTTCGGTAAGGCGAGCACCCTGGCCGCGGGCGTGAGCGGTCTTCGCCTGTTCGACCGCGACACCTTCCCCACCCTGTTCGCCACCTCCGGGCTCACCGAAATCACCCAGCGCGTGCACCGTTTCATGCAATACGTCGAGGCGACCCGCCCCGCCTGAGCCGACCTGCGGTAGCCCGGCGGTAGCCTGCCGGGCATGGACACGCTGAACTCGGTGATCGTCGATGTCAACAACGTGTTCTGGGACTGGTTGCTGATCCCGCTGGTGATCGTGACCGGGGTGTATTTCACCGCGCGCAGCGGGGTTGTGCAGTTGCGGTTCCTGCCGGAGATGTTCCGGGTGGTCGCCGAGAAGGGCACCCCCGCCGCCGACGGCAAGCGGTCGGTGTCGGCGTTCGGTGCCTTCAGCATCTCCGCGGCCGCGCGGGTCGGCACCGGCAATATCGCCGGCGTCGCCACCGCCATCAGTGTGGGCGGGCCGGGTGCGGTGTTCTGGATGTGGGCGATGGCCACGCTCGGTGCCGCGTCGGCCTTCGTGGAATCCACGCTGGCCCAGCTCTACAAGCGACCCGAACACGAACCCGGCACCTTCCGTGGCGGTCCCGCCTACTACATGCAGTACGGTCTCGGCCGGCGCTGGCAGGGCCTGATCTTCGCGGTGGTCATCACGCTGACCTTCGGTTTCGTCTTCAACGCGGTGCAGGCCAACACCATCGTCGCCACCAGCCGGGCCTCGCTGACGGCGATCGATGGCGACTGGTTCGCCCCGCTGGTCGGGCTGGCGCTGGTCGTCCTGCTCGGCCTGGTGATCTTCGGTGGAGTGCGCCGCATCAGCCGCATCACCGAGGTGCTCGTCCCGGTGATGGCCATGGTGTACCTGCTGCTCGGCATCGCCGTGGTCGCGCTGAATCTCGACGACCTGCCACGGGTGTTCGCCGATATCGTCGGCGGGGCGTTCGGCTTGCGGGAGGTGGTCGGCGGCGGTATCGGCATGGCCATCACCCAGGGCATCCGGCGCGGCATGTTCTCCAACGAGGCCGGTCTCGGCTCCTCCCCGAATGCCGCCGCGGCAGCGGACGTTTCGCATCCGGTGAAGCAGGGGCTCGTGCAGTCGCTCGGCGTCTACTTCGACACGCTGCTGGTCTGCTCCATCACCGCGTTCATCATCCTGACCAGCGACCCGGACCTGTCCGAGCGGCACAGCGCCGACCTCACCCAGACCGCGCTGCACACCACCCTCGGCAGCTGGGCGGGGCACGTGCTCACCGCGGTGGTGTTCATGCTCGCGTTCAGTTCGATGATCGGAAACTTCTACTACGGCCGCGCCAATATCGAGTTCATCACCGATCATCCGCGCCTGCTCACCGTCTTCCGGGTGCTGGTGCTGGTCGCGGTATTCGGCGGCGCGCTCGGCTCGGTGGCGCTGATCTGGAACCTGGCCGACGTATTCATGGGCGTGATGGCCCTGGTCAACCTCACCGCGATCCTGCCGCTGGGCGCGGTGGCGTTCCGGCTGCTCGCCGACTACCGCACCCAGCGCCGCGCGGGCAAGGACCCGGTGTACGTGCACCGGGCCGAGATCGCCGACCCCGCCGGGGTGGCGTGCTGGCAGACCCGCCGCGACTAGTGGTAGGCATGGCTGATGGCGAATCTGTGGACCGAGCCCGTCACCACCGCCCTGCGCGCCGACGGGCTGCGCGTCGCCGATATCGACACCTCGGCCACGCCCGGTTTCCTCGGCGGCAAGCAGCTGGGCAAGTCGATGCTGCCCGAACGCGGCGAGGTGCTGTCGGTGTTGCAGGAGAAGCTGTTCGCGCACGGACGCACCGGTGGTGACCGCCGGGTGCTGCTGATCCTGCAGGGCATGGACACCGCGGGTAAGGGCGGCATCGTGCGGCACGTGATCGGTTCGGTCGACCCACAAGGCGTCGACCACGCCTCCTTCGGGGTGCCCACCGAGGAGGAGCGGGCGCACGACTTCCTGTGGCGCATCCGCAAACGCCTGCCCGCTCCCGGCCAGCTCGGCGTCTTCGACCGCTCCCACTACGAGGACGTGCTGGTTGTCCGGGTGCACGGCCTGGTACCGCAGGCCGAATGGGAGCAGCGCTACGACAAGATCAACGCCTTCGAGAAAGAGGTCGCCGACTCCGGGACGACCATCGTCAAGGTCGCCATGTTCGTCTCCCTCGACGAACAGAAGCGCAGGCTGCGCGCCCGCCTGGAACGACCGGACAAGTACTGGAAGTTCAACCCGGCCGACATCACCGAACGCGCCTTCTGGCCCGAATACCAGAAGGCCTACCAGGCCGTTCTCGATCGCACGAATACCGATTACGCTCCGTGGTACGTGCTGCCCGCCGATCAGAAATGGTATTCGCGGCTGGCTGTCACCGAACTACTGATCGACGCGCTCACCGGCCTGAACCTGGACTGGCCCGGCGCGAATTTCGACGTGGCCGAACAGCTGCGCCTGCTCGATCAGTCCTGACCCTGTCTTTGAACAAACTCTCAGGTTCGGCCCGCATGATGTCGTGGAGCAGACGAGCGAAAGGCGTGTGACAACGGTGAGCACGGGCAGCAAGAATCCGCTTGCGGCGGCAGAGGCCGCCGACAAGAAGCGCAAGCTGGCGATCCAGGTCGGTGTCGCAGCGGTGCTGGTGGCGCTGGTCGCGGCGATCGGCATCGGTATCGCGATGAACCGGTCCGATTCCGACACCAGCGGCGGCAGCGGTTCCACGGCGGCCGAGGGACTGCCAACGCTGCCCGCGACCGTCGGCACGGTCACCCCGTCGGGCAGCGTGCTGATCGGCAACCCCGACGCCAAGGTGAAGGTGCGCGTCGTCGCAGACCTGCAGTGCCCGGCCTGCAAGCAGTTCGAGACCGCCAACGGCCTCGCCCTGGCCAAGGCCGCGGCCGAGGGCACCGCGTCGGTCGAGTACCAGATCATCTCCTTCCTCGACAAGGCCTCGACGAACCAGTACTCCTCGCGCGCGGGCAACGCCGCCTACTGCGTGGCCCGCTCGGACGCGAACAAGTTCCCCACCTGGCTGCAGCTGATGTTCCACCGCCAGCCCGCCGAGGGCGGCGCGGGCCTGAGCAACGAGCAGCTCGTGGCCATCGCCGACGAGACCGGGTACACCGATCCGGCCGTGGCCACCTGCATCAACGACAAGGCCATGGCCGACCCCCTCGCCAAGACCACCCAGACCCTGCTGACCAGCGGGCTCAAGGGCACACCGTCGGTCTTCGTCAACGGTGAGCTGATCGAGAGCAACGCCGTCTACACCGAAGACGGCCTGGCGTCCGTGATCGCCGACGCGGCCAAGTGATCACCGCGTCGGCACGCTCGGCCTGGCTGCTGCTGATCGCCGGGCTGGCCGGGTGGCTGGCGTCGTGCACGCTCACCGTCGAACGGTTCAAGCTGTTCACCGATCCCACCTACATGGCCTCGTGCAACTTCGACTCGGTGCTGTCGTGCGGATCGATCATGCAGACGCAGCAGGCCGCCGTGTTCGGCTTCCCGAATCCGATCATCGGCATCGTCGGGTTCTCGGTGGTGGTGACCCTCGGCGTGCTCTCGGTGATCGGTGTGGGTTTCCCGCGCTGGATCTGGGGTTCGCTCTGGGGCGGTACGGTCCTCGGTGTCGCCGCGATCTGCTGGCTGATCTTCCAGAGCCTGTACCGCATCAACGCACTGTGCCCGTACTGCATGGTGGTGTGGGTGGCGGTGCCGGTGCTGTTCGCGGTGGCCACCCAGGAGACCTGGGGTGGCTCGCGTGGGCCGATGGGAATCCTGGCCGAGTGGCGCTGGACGCTCGTCGTCGTGTTCTACGCCGTGGTGCTGCTGCTGATGTTCCTGAAGTTCCAGGACTACTGGCTGAGCAAGGTCTAGTTGGGCGTGCCTTCGGCGAGCACCACGTCGACGACGCGGGTGCTGCCGTCGGGCGCGGTGACATCGAGGCGGACCACGTCGCCCGGTTTGCGCCTGCCGATGGCCGCGCTCAGCGCCCGGGCGGTGGTGATCGACGCACCGTCGACGGCGGTCACCACGTCACCGTCACTGATCCCGGCGGCGCGGGCCGGTTGCCCGAAGAAGGCCCAGTCGACCCGCGCGCCCGCCGGTTTCGCGTCGACGATCTGCACGCCGAGGGTGGCGGTCGGGCCGATGTGCACGCTGTCGGTCGGCGTGCCCGAGCGGATCTGGGCGACGATCCGCATGGCCGTGTCGATGGGCACCGCGTAACCGTGCGCCGGTTTGGGCTGCCGGTCCTGCGTGCCGCGATCGCCGGAGGCGGCGGTGATGACGCCGACCACCGCGCCCGTGCCGTCGGCCAGCGCCCCACCGGACTGCCCACCCACCACCGGTGCCGCGATCTCCACCATCCCGCGCAACGATTTGCGGCTCAGGTCCGCGGAGTTCATCGCGACGATGCTGGCGTCCAGGTCGGTGATCGGACCGGCCACCGAGGTCTGCTCGCCACCGTCGCCGCCCGCGTCGCCGATGGCGAGCACATCCTGACGTAACCGCAGCCCGGCCGAGGAACCGATCCGCGCGGTCGGCAACCCCGAGGCGCCCGCCAGCGCCAGCAGGGCGACGTCGGCGCTCGAGTCGTAACCGAGCACGGTGGCCGGGTAGCGCAGACCGGTACCCACGTCGGTGACCGACACGTCCTCGGCGCCCTTGATGACGTGGTGGCTGGTGAGGATCTGCCCGTCGCCGGTGAGCACGATGCCCGAGCCGGCGGCCGCGGTTCCGAACCGGCTCGCGTCGACCGAGATATTGACCAGCGCGGGCTGCACCTGCGCGGCGACCAGGCCCGGATCCAGCGGCACGGGCGCAGGCGTGGCCGCGACGAATTCCTGCGGGGCGGCCCGCTCGAGCCCCAGCTCACCGCGATATCCGAGGACACCGCCGAGGGCGAGCAGCGCGACGACCAGCGCCATGAGCACCCGTGATCCACGTTGCACGCGCACGTCCTCTCTCGCGGGCCGACCCTTCCCATTGTCCCCCGGCTCGGGTCCGGCCCGATCGACATCCGGTACGCGGCGGTTGGCAAACCTCGTATGCAGCGGTAGGCATATACCCATGAGCACCGCTGCCGCCTATGCCCTGCCGTCCGCCGACGGTTCCTTCGAGAAGGTCGCGATCGAACGCCGTGCGCTCGGACCCGACGATGTCGCGATCGACATCAAATTCGCGGGCATCTGCCACTCCGACATCCACACCGCACGCAACGAATGGGGTGGCGCGCGGTACCCGTGCGTGCCGGGGCACGAGATCGCGGGCATCGTCAGCGCGGTCGGGTCGTCGGTGCGCAAGTACCAGGTGGGCGACCGCGTCGGGGTGGGCTGTCTGGTGAATTCGTGCGGCAAATGCGCGCCGTGCCTGGCCGGTGAGGAGCAGTACTGCGCCAAGGGCGCGACCTGGACCTACAACAACCCCGTCCCCGAGGAGGTCCAGCCCGGCGGGTACACCATGGGCGGGTACTCCACCCACATCGTCGTCGACGAGAAGTTCGTCGTCGGCATTCCCGAGGGCATCGGCCTCGACGTCGCCGCACCGTTGCTGTGCGCGGGCATCACCCTGTATTCGCCGTTACGCCACTGGGGCGCGGGCCCCGGCAAGAAGGTCGCGATCATCGGCATGGGCGGGCTCGGGCACGTCGGGGTGAAGATCGCCGCCGCGCTCGGTGCCGAGGTGACAGTGCTGAGCCAGTCGCTGCGCAAGCGCGACGACGGCCTGCGCATGGGCGCCACGAACTACTACGCCACCAGCGACAAGGAGACTTTCCGCAGGCTGCGCGGCGAGTTCGACCTCATCATCAACACCGTCTCGGCCGACCTGCCCATCGATAACTACCTGCGGCTGCTCGCCCTCGACGGCACCCTGGTGATCCTCGGTCTGCCGGAGAAGCCGATGAGCGTCACCGGCCGTAATCTGGCCGGTTTCCGCCGCTCCCTGTCGGGTTCGATGATCGGCGGGCTCGCGCAGACCCAGGAGATGCTGAATTTCTGTGCCTCGCACGGCATCGGCGCCGAGATCGAGCTCATCTCCGCCGACGACATCGATTCCGCCTACGACCGGGTCGTCGCCAGCGATGTGCAGTACCGGTTCGTGATCGACACCGCGTCCATCTGAGCCGGTAGGGCGCCCACCGCCGGGTACCGTGACGTCGTGGCCGACGACGATACGCGCCCGGACACACCGACCGCGGTGGGCGCCCTGCCGATCACCTGGACGGTGCGGACCCCGCCCAGCTGGTTCCCGCGCGCCCTGCTCTACACCGCCCTCGCCCTCGTCGTCCTGATCGCGGGCTTCTGGGTGCTCGGCAAGCTGCAGGGGCTGCTGACCATCCTGCTGGTGTCGCTGTTCCTGGCCTTCGCCATCGAACCAGCGGTGAATTGGCTTGCCCGGCACGGCATTCCACGCGGTGCGGGCACCGGGGCGGTGTTCCTCGTCGTGCTGGTGGTGATGGTGGCGTTCTTCGGGACGCTCGGCGCGCTGCTCATCGACCAGGTCACCATGCTCGTGCAGGACGCCCCCGGCTACATCCAGGACCTGGTCGACTGGATCAACCGCACCTTCGACCAGGACCTGTCCGGCGCCGACCTCACCAAATACGCCACCGAGTGGAGCTCCACCATCGAGGGCTACCTCGTGGGTCTGGCCGGAAACGTCTGGGGCATCGGCACAGTCGCGATCGGTGCGCTGTTCCAGCTGCTCGGGGTGCTGCTGTTCACGTTCTATTTCGCCGCCGACGGGCCGCGCTTCCGCACCTGGGTGTGTTCGCTCCTGCCGCCGCGTCAGCAGAAACATGTGTTGCGCGCCTGGGATATCGCGGTGGAGAAGACCGGCGGCTACATCTACTCGCGTGCGTTGCTCGCGCTGTGCTCGGCGATCGCGCACTATGTGGCGCTGCGGGTGTTCGATGTGCCCTCGGCGTTCGCGCTGGCGCTCTGGGTGGGTGTGGTCTCGCAGTTCATCCCGACCGTCGGAACCTATCTCGCCGGTGCCCTTCCGGTGCTGGTCGCGCTGGTGCACGACCCGATCACCGCGCTGTGGATCCTGCTGTTCATCGTGGCGTATCAGCAGTTCGAGAACTATGTGCTGCAGCCACGGATCACCGCGACCACCCTCGACATGCATCCGGCGGTGGCGTTCGGGGCGGTGATCGCGGGTGCGGCGCTGCTCGGGCCGACCGGTGCCCTGCTCGCGATCCCGGTCACCGCAACGCTGCAAGGATTCGCCGGGGCCTACGTCCGGCGGTATCAGGTGACCGAAGAAGCCGGGCCACCGCCGAAGCAGAAGCGCCGGTGGTTCCCCAGACCCCGGACGAAGACACCCGTCGAGCCCGACCGAACCGCCGACGAATAGGCCCGCACCATGGCAATTCTGTTGTCTGTGGTCTCCATGCTGTCCACCCTGTTCGGTGGTTTCGTCGCCATGCGTATCGGCGACCGCAAGCACCTGGTCCTCGGTCTCGCGGCCGGGGTGATGCTCGGCCTGGTGGCGTTCGACCTGATCCCCGAGGCCCTCGAGCAGTCACCCGACGAGGCGTTCGGTGTGCCGGTGGCGCTGATCGCGGCGGTTGTCGGGTTCATGAGCCTGCACATCATCGAACGCGCGGTGGCCATCCACACCGGCCACGAGGACGAATTCGGTTCGCACCACCACGGTTTCGAATCCGTCGGCCTGCTCGCCGCGATGGGCCTGATCTTCCACAGCACCCTCGACGGTTTCGGCATCGGCATCGGTTACCAGGCGGGCGCCACCGTCGGCCTGTCGGTAGCCATCGCGGTCATCTGCCACGACTTCGCCGACGGCTTCAACACCTTCACCATCCCCACCCTCTACGGCCACGCCCGCAAACGCGCCATCACCCTCCTGGCCCTCGACGCCCTCGCCCCCGTGGTAGGCGCCGTCCTCGGCACCCTCATCCACGTCCCCGAACAATGGATAGGCCTCTACCTCGGCTACTTCGCCGGCTTCCTCCTCTACCTCGCCACCGCCGACATCCTCCCCGAAGCCCACGCCGAACACCCCTCCCGCCTGACCCTCTTCCTCACCATCCTCGGAGTCGGCGCGATGTTCGTGGTGTCGGCACTGAGCCACTGACCCGGGCTACGGCTGCTCGCGACCGCGGCGGGCACGCTCGAGCACATCCGTTTCGATCGGCGGACTCGGCGGATGATGGCTCAAGCACAGGGGCGTGGCCAGCTTGCGGAACGACCGGCCTTCACTGGCACCGTAGAACTGGCCGGTCTTCAGATGACCGATATCGTCCACATTCCCACCCCAGGTGGCGGCGATACCCTTCGCCGCCTGGATCTGCGCCGCCGTCCCCAACCGCCCGAAGAACTGGATCGCGGTATTGCCGACCACCTTGTTGTCCAGGCCTTTCGGTGCCTGGGTGGCGTAGGCGATGCCGAGCCCGTACTTGCGTGCCTGCGCGGCGAGCATGAGGGTGCTGGCCGAGGCGGGTGTGCTCTTACCCGAAGGCGCGAGCATCTGCGCCTCGTCGAGCACGAGCAGGGCACCGAGCGGTCGATCACCGGCCGGGTTGGTCTTGAAGTAGGTGAAGAGCGCAACCTGGAGCTGGCTGATGAATCTGGCCCGCTGATCGGTGTCGGGCAGACCGACACAGCTGATCACCGACACCCGCGCGCGCTTGCCCGGTGCCGGGGTGAGCAGCACGCCGGGATCCACCGGTTCACCATCGCCACCGAACAGCGGATCGTTGATCATGGAAACCGTGAGTCCGTCGGCCATTTCGGCCGCGAGCGCGGCCGCGTTGCGGACCCGGCTCACCCCGTCGGGCAGGTCCGACAGCAGGGCGATCAGGCCCTCCAGTTTCGGCTCACCCGACCGGGCGAAATGCAGGAGGGCCTGCAACAGCACCGCGCGTGCCTGCGCCGCCTTGGTCCGCGCGATTCCCGAGCGCGCCAGCAGATCACCGGCCGCCACCTCCACCGCGGTGCGCAGTTCGTCGGGATCCTCACGCACGGCTGCGAAATCCGGGAGCGGGTTCAGGATCAGCGGCCGCCCCGCCTGGCGACGTGGTGTCCACACCACGACATCCGTCTCGGCCAGGTACTGCGCCGCCTTCTCGGCATCACCGGGCCCCCAGCCTGCCGGGGGTTGCTCCCACGCATCGCCGAGCCGCGAGAGGTCGTTGTTGACGTCGAGCACGATGGCCGAAACACCCTGCAGAGCGACCTCTTCCACCAGCCGCCGAAGCAGGACGGTCTTTCCCGAACCGCTGCTCGCGAACAAGACGAGGTGCTTGCGCAGGAGGTCGAGCGGAATGCTGAAGGTGGCGTCGTCGGTGAGTCCCCGCCCGAGAACGATTGTCGGCCCGTCGGTTCGAGAGTCGTCCATGGCAATGTCGGGACCGCTGGCGACATTGGGTGAAGCCGGTTGTGCGGTAGGAGGTTCGGCCTCATCCATTCGGGGTCGCACCGGCCCGTCGACCGGTTGGGGCAGGTCACCGAAGATCCGCCGGAACAGTTGCGTCTGCCCGGCGGGCGCGCGCTGCACCAGCCAGCCGTCGAAACCGGGCTTCGGGTCCTCGATCAGCTGCTGCAACGCGGTGAAGGTCCGCAGATCGTCCTGGCCGATCGGCAGGGTCGTCCCGTTGGCGGCCTGCAGGTCGTCCAGCATCGCACGGGTTTTCGGCCCGTTGGAGTACGGGATGTTGCGCAGGATCGTCAGGTGACGCAGATCGTTGGTCTCCTCGATGCCGGATTCGACGACGGCCGAACGCATCCGGGACTGCACAGCCAGGTGGTGCGTGTGCGCGATCGCCCGGAAACTCCAATGCTCCTGCACCTCGAGGACCGGGTCGATCGTGCGACGCAGCCGGGCGTGGACCGCGCGGCCCGTGGAGGTCGCGTCGTCGATGCGCAGGTCGTCGCGGTCGGCCCGTTCCAGGACGAAGCACTGCAGGGCGGCGTTGAGCAACCCGACCATGATTTCGTCCTCCCTGGCCGGGTCGAGCGGCGCCGTGATGTCGGCGGCGGCCCGCAGGGCGGCGTACTGCGCGTCGAACACGCTCGGGTCGGCGAGTGCCGCGGGGACCTTCGGCCCCGAATCGGGATCCAGCGCGGCGAAGTCGTCCAGTTCACGGAGCTGCTCGTCGGCGAGGCAGGTCCTTACGTGCTCGGCCACCGACTGCAGCAGCTTGCGCGGTGTCGAGCGAGCCACGTCGTCGGTGTCGAAGGCGGACGGCCGGATCGGCCAGGTCGGATAGGGCGGCGTGAAGTCGACCTCGTCGTACTGCACCGCGAGATGCCCGGCGACAACCGCCGCCGCCACCTCGGCGCCCGGTAGCGCGGTGTCCAGATACAGTTCGGTGAACCGGTCGGCCGACGAGGTCAGCCCCTGATCCTTCAGACGCTGCCAGGTGGAGGGGATGCAGGCGGCGACGATGATGGTGCGCACCGTCTCCTCCCGCAGCTTCATCAAACTGTCCGCGTGATGGGCCACGCGGATGCCGCCCGCCGCCGACTCCGCGAGCACGGCATCGATCTGGTCGAGTGCGATCACCACCGGGCCCGCCGCGGCGAACAGGCGGATCAGATCGTGGAATATCAGCTGCGCGTTGCGCTGTGCACGGCGGAAACCCCACTGCTCGGCGATGTCCGGTTCGAGCGGTTCCCGGAGGACGAGGAAGCTGTCACCGATATCGCGCAGCGAACCGCCCGCCCGGAACAGCACAAGCGCCCGCAGGGTGTCGCGGCATTCGTAGGCCAATTGCGGCTCGGGGCCGGACAGGTCGTCCAGGAATCGTTCGAGGTCCTCGGGTTTCGGCCGCATCGGGCCCGCGATCCGCGCGACATGTTCGGGATCGCACCCGGCCCGCCGGGCCAAGGCGATCAGCAGCCTGCGCAATTGACCGCCGTCGGCTCCGGTCAGCCGGTTGGTGACGCCGTGGACGGCACCGTCCCAGAACGATTCGCCGTCGATCAGCTTGGGCATGAAGAAGTAGCCCTCGCGCTCGTGGACGTACTGACGAATCCAGCCGAGCAGGTGGGTTTTCCCGACACCGGGATCACCGTTGACGATGAACCCGGTGGGTGAGATCTCCGGCCGGTCCTCGGCCAGTTCGATCGCCCGGACGATCTCGGCGGACGCCCGGCGATGCAGGTCCTCGACGTGGTGGGTCTGGGGGCGCCAGATCGAATCCGGGCCGAGTGCGGTGCTGAACTGCACCCGCGCCAGAGCACGGCGCTGCTGCTCGTTCAACGCCCGGCCTCGACGGTGAGCAGGTGGCGCGCGGTCCCACCGAGTACGACGGCGGCGGCGTGATCGTCCTCGGTCAGTGTCTTACGATCGGCTTCGGCGCGCACGTGCACGCCGTCGCGGTCGGCCAGTGCCGTCATCGCGCGCGTGAAATCCTCGGGCGGAATGTGCGGCAGATCGTTGCGCAGGTCTGCGATCCGGATCTGGTCCGGTTTGCCCTTGGTGAGCTCGGCGTACTTGCGCAGGATCTGTGCGGGCACGTCGGGCTGGAAGATGTCGGTCAATTGTCGGCCGCTGTCGTCCAGGTGACGGTGCAGCCCGGCCAGGACCGCGTACAGCGCACCACCGAACGACCCCGACTTGGCCGGGCGTGGGCTGGTGAGTTCGCGGGCGCACCACTGCACCCCCGCTTCGGTGAGCTCGTGCACCAACGCCCGCCCGACCTTCTCGCTGACAACCAGCCCCATATCGTTGAGTCGGCGCCGAGGCGCACCGTCCAGCGTCACGCCCGCCACTGCGAAGAGATCGGCGTTGGTGAGTTCGCGCGCTTCCGCGAGCAGCGTCAACAGCACCGCGAGTTCGCGTGGGCTCATCTGATCCGACAATGTTCGATCCGTTCTCTCACGATTCGTCGCCGTCGACGACGAAGAATCCGTTTTCGGACACCCGCAGGTCCCGTTTGCCGTCGAAGAGCCCGCTGACACGGACCCTCGCGCCGGAACTGTGCGCGGCGAGCGCTCGGGCGTACTCCTGCTCGGTACGCAGGCGCACGGTGATGCGGCGCTGCCGACCGGTGCTCGCCCCGTCGACCCGGAGTGACCCTCGCACAACGGCTTTGAGGGCCGCATCGTTGTCGACGCCGACGACGGTCCCGTCGACCACGGCCTCGATCTCGGCCACATCCCGGTCGGAGACCATGTCTGGCGGTGGCGACGACGCCACCGCGACGTTCAGCATCTGTCCCAACCCCTCGACTGTCGGACGCGGGAACTCGACGACGACATCCGGTCGTGGGACCTGACGTGACCAGTGAAAACTCAGGACGAAACGCATCGGATGCTGCTCAGCCGATCCGAGCGCACCGAAAGCGTCGATCGTGTCGTGGCGGAATTCGTCGCCCCACCCGTGCCCACCGCCGGCGGCCTCGCGCACGGTCGCGGCGACATCGAGCAGCCGGACCGCCGAGCTGCGGCCCAGCCGTGAGCCGGGCCCGCCGAGAAATACGTCGAACCCGAAGGAGTCGCGGTGTGGCAGCAGCGTGGTGGCGGCCAGCAGTTGGGCAACGGCATATCTGCGCATCGACCACGCCGTGATCTCCCGCTCTGCAGCCTGGTCGACACAGGTCGCCAGCAACGAGCGCAGCGCGGCGAGCGCGGCGGCGCCGGTCTCGAGCGAGATCTCGTCACCGTCGTGGCCCGCACGGTAGCCGATCACATCGACCCCACCCGAGACGATGTCGCGCACAACGATGTCCAGCGGCGTCGCTCGAAATCCGCCACGCACAAGGCCAGTTCACGCATCCGTATGCCGTAGTCGACCACGTCGCCACCGGGCACGAGCACTTCGAAGTCGCCGTTCGACCACACCGTGCCACCACCCCACGGCTCCCGCGGCGTCCAACCCTGGGCTTGCAGATACCCGATCACTTCCTCGTGCCGGGGCATGGTCGGCATCGCGGCTACCGTGGCGTTCCGGCGACGAGCGAACGCAGCGCCTCGACATCGAGAATGTTGCCGAGCGGAATGTGCACCGACAGCGTGCGCTTGGTGTCGTCGGCAGCGAACCGGGTGCGATCACGCAGCGACAAGAAGTATCCGCAGTGGCGCAGCGTCATCGCACCGGTCACGGCATCGGCGAAATGGTCCGCCGTTCGGGGCACGTGGATGGCGAACAGGAACCGGGGTGTCGCGAAGTCCGGACCGGCGAGCTGGTTGAACTGCTTGTGGGTCAAGCCGGGGAAGACCAGGTGTCCCCGCTGAAACCGCGGTCTCGAAACCGTTTTGACCTGCACCGATATCTGTGGCGAAAACCCGTACGGTGTCTTGCCTGGCTTCTTGATGGTCAGGTCCACACCGTCGACGTCGACACTGTCGGTCGACCAGACCAGCCCGGCCGCCGAGGCGAGCACCCGAACGTAGTCCTCGCCGAACGCGCCTTGATGATTGTTCGGATCCAGCACCGCGCCCCTCCTGGACCCCACCCGACACCGCCGAGGGCGAACTCTAGCCGCTGGGGCCTCGAATGCGCTGCCGTTCAGAAATTTTCGGTAGCGAGCGCAGATATGACGAAGGGGCACACCGGATTCGGTGTGCCCCTTCGGGTTCAGGTGTTACTTCGCGGTGGCTTCTTCCGCGAGGGCGGCCAAGGCCCGGCGGCGCACTCGGCGGGCCGCGGCGACCATGTTGCGCAGCGACGGGTCGAGTTGCCAGTAGTGGCGGGTTTTCAGACCACCGTCGGGGTTGGCCCACAACCGTTGCGGGGTAACCGCTTTGGCTGCTTGGGTGAGGAGTTCGTCGAGTTCGTCGATGTCGGGGATGCGGGCCGAGCGGCTTTCGTAGACGCCGGGGCCGACGCCGTGGCTGAGGCCGTGGCCGGTGGCGACGTCCTCGGTGAGGGCCTGCATGACCCATTCGATCGAGCGGGTCGCGACGATCGCGGTGACGTCGGCGTCGAGTTGTTCGATCGCGTCCACCACCTCGGTGCGGCCGGAATAGCCGATGTGGGTGTGGATCTGGGTGTCGGGGCGCACGCCGGAGGTGGCGAGTTTGAACGCGCCGACCGCCCAGCGCAGGTACTCCTCGCGACCCTGTGGGCGAGCGGGGAGCAGTTCGCGGATGGCGGGTTCGTCGACCTGGATGATGGCGATGCCCGCCTTCTCCAGATCAATCACCTCGTCGCGGATCGCCAGCGCCACCTGGTCGGCCGTCTCGTAGAGCGGCTGATCCTGGCGGACGAACGAGCGTGCGAGCATGGTGACCGGCCCGGTGACCATGCCCTTCACCGGCTTGTCGGTCAAAGACTGGGCGTAGGTGGTCCAGTCCACCGACATCGGCGCGGGCCGGGCCACGTCGCCGTAGATGATCGGCGGTCGCACGCAGCGCGAGCCGTAGACCTGCACCCAGCCGAAGCGGGTGGTCGCCATGCCGTCGAGCTGTTCGGCGAAGAACTGGATCATGTCGTTGCGTTCGTGTTCACCGTGCACGAACACGTCCAGACCGATGTCCTCCTGCAACCGGATCGTCGCCTCGATCTCGGCTTCGACCTGCTTGCGGTAGTCCTGCTCGGACAACCGGCCCGCGGCGACTTCGTGACGCGCCTGCCGCAACCGGCTGCTCTGCGGGAACGACCCGAGTGTGGTGGCCGGGACCAAGGGCAGGTTCAGCCGTTCCTGCTGGGCGGCGGCCCGCTCGGCGTAGGGCACCCGTTCGCGCATGTCCGGCGTGATCGCGTAGACCCGCTGCCGCACGGCGTGCTTCTGCTTGAAGTGCACCGAGGTGGGTCGCTTGCGCCACTTCTCCGACGGGCCCTCGGTGAGGGCCTTGGCCAGCGAGACGACCTCGCCCACCTTCTGTTTCGCGAAGGCGAGCCGGTCGGCGACATTGCCCTCGATGTCGTATTCGGCGAGCACGTCGTAGGGCACGTGCAGCAGCGTGGTGCCGGTCGACACCACCAGATCGGGGCACACCTCGGCGATGGAGTTCAGGTAGTTCAGCGTCACGTAACGATCGGCGCGCCACACATTCGTGCCGCTGATGACGCCGGCGTAGATCCGCTTGCGGCGGATGCCGGGGATCTCGGCGAGCTCCTCGGGCGTCATCCGGTAGGACGCCAGGTCCAGTCCGATGGCCTCCACGTTGCTGGCCGCGAGAATCCGCAGCGCCTCGCCGAAATCACCGTACTGGCCGGTGACCAGGATGCGCGGGCGCAGCGGCGCCTTCGACAACCGCTGATACGTCTTCTCGAACGCCGCGAGCGCCGCGTCGGACTGCTCCCCGGTGAAGCACGGTTCGTCGAGCTGCACACAGGTCGACCCGCGCTTGGCGAGCAGTTCGAACAGTTCCTCGTAGAACGGCAGCAGCTTGTCGAGCAGGCTCAGCGTGTCGAACTCCACTTCGCCGGGCACCTGGCCGGCCTTGGACAGCAGCAGCAGCGACACCGGCCCGAGCACCACCGGGCGCAGTTCGATCCCGCGCGCCATCGCCCGGTCCCACTCGTCGAGCAGAGCCTCGGGGTGCAGCGAGAACGTGGAGTCGGCGTCGAGTTCGGGCTGCCGGTAGTGGTAGTTGGTGCCGAAGAAACGCACCAGCTCCAGCGGCGGCAGATCCGGGTTACCGCGCGCCATCAGGAAGTAGAAGTCCAGCGGGTGCAGGCCCTCCTGATGCGGCTTGAACCGCGACGGCACCGCACCGAACAGCAGCGCGTTGTCGAGGATGTGGTCGTAGAAGGAGAAGGTGTTGCCCGGCACCTGGGTGAGCCCGGTGGCGGCCAGCTCGTCGAACTGACGCTCCTGGATGTCCCGGCCTACCGCGAGCAGCTCCTCCCGCTCGAGCGACCCACGCCAGTACGACTCCAGCGCGCGCTTGAGTTCCCGGTGCGGACCGATCCGCGGATATCCGAGAACGCTCGACCCGAATCCATCGGTGACGTTGACCATGAACGGGACATCCCTTTCCATCACCTGCGTGGTCGCCCGGCAACCGGGCGCCGCGCAATTACTGCGCTCGACGAGTAGCCGGTTCGCGCGTGCACGAACGGCCTACAGCAGCTTAAGCCGAGCGGTCGGCAGTGTGCCGTTCCCCCTGCAAACACCCCTGGAAACACCGACGGCCACCTTCGTCTCGTCGGGAGGAAGGCGGCCGTCGGTGCGTGGAACCTAGTTTCCGTACTGGTAGAAACCGGCGCCGGTCTTCTTACCGAGCAAACCGGCTTCCACCATGCGCATCAGCAGCGGCGGCGCCGAATACAGCGGCTCCTTGAACTCGGCGTACATCGAGTCCGCGATCGACTTCACCGTGTCGAGGCCGACGAGGTCGGTCAGCGCCAGCGGGCCCATCGGGTGGGCACAGCCGAGCACCATGGCCTTGTCGACGTCTTCCTTGGTGGCGAACCCGGACTCGACCATCCGAATAGCCGAGAGCAGGTACGGAACCAGCAGCGCGTTGACGACGAACCCGGAGCGGTCGGCCGACCGGACGACCTGCTTGCCGAGGATATCGGCGGCGAACGCCTCGGCCCGCTTGGCGACCGGCTCACTGGTCTTGAGCGTGGTGACCAGCTCCACCAGCGGCAGCACCGGCACCGGGTTGAAGAAGTGCAGACCGACCACGCGCTCGGGATTGGCGGTGGCGACGGCGATCTTCATGATCGGGATGGAGGAGGTGTTGGAGGCGAGCACGGCGTCGGGGTCGGTGACGACCTTGTCCAGCTCGCTGAAGATGGCCGTCTTGACCTCTTCGTTCTCGACAACGGCCTCGACGACCAGCTGACGGTCGGCGAAGTCACTGAGGTCGGAGGTGAAGCGCAGCCGCCAGGCGGCCTGCTCCCGCTCGCGCTCGGTGATCTTGCCGCTGCTGACGCCACGATCGAGCGAGCGCAGGATGCGCGCACGACCGGCGGCGGCCAGTTCACGGGTGGTTTCGTAGACGAGGACGTCGACGTGCGCGCGTGCGCACACTTCCGCGATACCCGCGCCCATCTGTCCGGCGCCGATGATCCCGACGCGCTGAATCTTGTCGCTGCTCACGTCCCACTCCTGGGTTTGTTGGCGGCTGGCGCCGCGGATTTCGGCCCTGTTCGGGTCACTGGCCACCGCGGCTCGCGACCCACAATATAGGGATGCCCTCCCCTGCCGGGGCTGATCGGCAGGGGAGGGCGTACACCCCTACTGGTGTAGAGGAAATCCGTTGCTAGTCAAAGCAACTCAGTGGAACTGACCCTCTTCGGTCGAGCCCTTGAGGGCCGCGGTCGAGGTGTTGGGGTCGACGGTGGTGGCGATGGTGTCGAAGTAGCCGGCACCGACCTCACGCTGGTGCTTGATGGCGGTGAAGCCACGCTCGGCGGCGGCCTTGAACTCGCGCTCCTGCAGGTCGACGAACGCGGTCATGCCCTCGCGAGCGTAGCCGTGCGCCAGGTCGAACATGCCGTAGTTGAGCGAGTGGAAGCCGGCCAGGGTGATGAACTGGAACTTGAAGCCCATCGCGCCGAGCTCACGCTGGAACTTCGCGATGGTCGCGTCGTCCAGGTGCGCCTTCCAGTTGAACGAAGGCGAGCAGTTGTAGGCCAGCAGCTGGTCCGGGAACTCGCTGCGAACCGACTCGGCGAACTTGCGCGCGACCTCGAGGTCCGGCACGCCGGTCTCCATCCAGATGAGGTCGGCGTAGGGGGCGTAGGCCTTGGCACGCGCGATGCAGGGCTCGATGCCGTTCTTCACACCGAAGAAGCCCTCGGCGGTGCGGGTGCCGTCCAGGAACTCACGATCGCGCTCGTCCACATCGGAGGTGATGAGGGTGGCGGCCTCGGCGTCGGTGCGGGCGATGATCACCGACGGCACGTCGGCGACGTCGGCGGCCAGACGCGCGGAGGTCAGGGTGCGGATGTGCTGCTGGGTGGGGATCAGCACCTTGCCACCGAGGTGGCCGCACTTCTTCTCCGAGGCGAGCTGGTCTTCCCAGTGCACGCCCGCGGCGCCGGCCGCGATCATGGCCTTCTGCAGCTCGTAGGCGTTCAGGGCGCCACCGAAGCCGGCCTCGGCGTCGGCGACGATCGGGGCCAGCCAGTTCTTGACCGAGGTGTCACCCTCGACCTTGGCGATCTCGTCGGCGCGCAGCAGCGCGTTGTTGATGCGACGGACCACCGAGGGGACCGAGTTCGCCGGGTACAGCGACTGGTCGGGGTAGGTGTGACCGGACAGGTTCGCGTCACCGGCGACCTGCCAACCCGACAGGTAGATGGCCTTCAGGCCGGCGCGAACCTGCTGCACGGCCTGGTTGCCGGTGAGGGCGCCGAGGGAGTTGATGTAGTCCTCGTTGTTCACGAGGTCCCACAGGATCTCCGAACCACGACGGGCGAGGGTGTGCTCCTCGACAACAGTGCCCTGCAGCTTGGAAACCTGCTCGGCGGTGTAGTTGCGGGTAATGCCCTTCCAGCGCGGGTTGGTGTCCCAATCCTGCTGGATTTCCGCAGCGGTCTTCGGGGTGCCGGCAGTCGACATCTCTGACTCCACTTCCTCGGTGTGGTCGGTGCTCCGCGCCGTCCGGCCGCTCAAACAACCGGCGGCTGAACGCTTTCGGTTGCACGGGTCGTACTGCTGAAGCAATTTGCAGGCTTGCTAGGACTAGCTAGGGCCTGAGGGGTGTACTTCCAAACAATGGCACACCCGGAAATAGCCGTCTACCTGTTGGTTGTGTGAATCTCAGCTAGGTTTGCCGCCGCTGTTGCTAACTTTGCGAAATTTGCCCTGTGATTGCAAGCGCTGCGGCTACCGATGGGTAG
The DNA here is from genome assembly GCF_020216065.1 of Nocardia rosealba. Lineage (GTDB taxonomy): Bacteria > Actinomycetota > Actinomycetes > Mycobacteriales > Mycobacteriaceae > Nocardia > Nocardia rosealba. The sequence goes on along the minus strand of NZ_JAIWNA010000001.1, from coordinate 239,822 downwards.
TGCTGACCAGGAGTTTTAGCATAACGCTCGTACTGTTAGCGATCTTCGGCCGGGTGCGTGCCGACGCCCCCGAGCCTTCCAGCCTGTGAGTCGTTTCACACACCACGCCGGGCGTCGGTCATGTGCGTGTCGTCACTGCCGAACCCCCGGCCGGCGTGTCACACCCGATGCGCACGGTGCAGAATCGGGCTGTCCGACGAAGGGAATGAGGGACCGTGCGCAAGTCGAGGATGCTGACGATCGCGGCGATGGCCGCGCTGACCGTGCTGCCGGTCGTTCCGGCGCACGCCGAACCCACCGGCGGACAGGTCGTCTCGGTGGAATCGCTGTCGGCCGCGGCGACGCTGCCGGGTTCCGCGCAGGCAGAGCGGTTGATCTACCGCTCCACCACCGCAGGCGATCAGCCGACGACCACCAGTGCCGCCGTGTACTTCCCGCCGGGCGAGGCGCCTGCTGGCGGCTGGCCGGTGATCGCCTGGGCGCACGGCACCGTCGGCCTCGGCGACGACTGCGCCTACAGCGTGGCCGGCCCGGCCGCCGTCGAACGCGACTGGGCCTACCTCGGCACCTGGCTGAAGCAGGGCTACGCGGTGGTCGCGGCCGACTACGCGGGTCTCGGCGGGCCGGGTGAGCACCCGTATCTGAACGGCGTCGTCGAGGCGCACAACGTGGTCGACGCGGTGCGCGCGGCTACGGCGCACTACCCGTCGCTGTCGAACAAGTGGGCCGTTGTCGGCCAGTCGCAGGGCGGCGGCGCTGCGGTGTTCACCGCCCGCTACGCCACCGAGTTCGGCGGCCCCGAACTCGACTATCGCGGTGCCGTCGGCACGGGCGTGCCCGCCTACATCGAGGACGTCATCGGGCTCGTCGGCCCGGGCGTGCCCCCGATCGCCCTGAGTTCGCACCTGACCGCCTACGTCCTGTACATCCTCAGCGGCCTGCGCACCACCTACCCCGACCTCGGCATCGACGGCCTGCTCACCGACACCGGCCGCACCTGGCTCGAGCGCGCCCAGACCGCGTGCATCGGGTCGCTCGGCGACGAACTCGCCGCCGCCAAACCGTCGGTGGGCAGCATGTTCGCCCGCCCGCTGTCGTCCATCCCGAACCTGCGCGGCCTGCTCGGCGAGTACATGGGCCTGCCCGAATCCGGCTACGACCGCCCGCTGCTGCTGGCCCAGGGCCTGCGCGACACCGACGTGGTCACCCCCGCGACCCTGCGCTACTTCGCGGTGCTCGAGGCCAATCGCCAGCCGGTGACCACCCGCACCTACCCCACCGACCACGACGGCACGGTCAACGCCTCACTGGTCGACTCGCTCCCGTTCGTCCGGGACCTGTTCGCCTGATCCGGCCGGATGCGTCGTTCGCCAGTGCTCGGCGATGTCGATGCGGCGCGTGATCCACACGTTCTCGTGGCATTGCACGTGGTCGAGGAAGCGTTCCAGGGCCGCGGTGCGGGCGGGGCGGCCCGCGATGCGGCAGTGCAGGCCGACCGAGAGCATCTTCGGGCTGCCCTCGGTCCCTTCGCGGTACAGCACGTCGAAGGCGTCGCGCAGGTGGGCGTAGAACTCCTCGCCGGTGGCGAAGCCCGCCGGCGAGCAGTAGCGCATGTCGTTGGTGTCGAGGGTGTACGGGACGACGAGGTGCTGCTGCCCGTGCACCGTGGTCCAGTAGGGCAGATCGTCGGCGTAGGAGTCCGCGTCGTAGACGAAACCACCGTGTTCGACGACCAATTCGCGGGTGTTGGGTGAGTCGCGGCCGGTGTACCAGCCGCGTGGCGGCGCACCGGTGAGGTCGGTGAGGATGCGCACGGCCTCGGCCATGTCGGCACGTTCGGTGTCGCGATCGACGAGCTGATACGACTGCCAGCGCAGACCGTGACAGGCGATTTCGTGGCCGAGTTCGAGAAAGGCCGCGACCGCTTCGGGATTGCGTTGCATCGCGCGGGCGACGGCGAAAACGGTGAGCGGGATATCGCGCCGTTCGAAGGCACGCAGTATCCGCCACAGGCCGGCGCGCGAACCGTATTCGTAGAGCGATTCCATGCTCATGTGCCGGTTCGGGAAGGCTTCGGCCGGTGTCATCTCGGACAGGAAGGTTTCCGAATGCGGTGAGCCGTCGAGGACGTTGTGCTCGCCGCCCTCTTCGTAGTTCAGCACGAATTGCACTGCGATCCGGGCGCCGCCGGGCCATCGCGGGTCCGGCGGAGTGCGGCCGTAGCCGATAAAATCGCGTGGCCCGGTCATGCGGACAGCTCGCCGTAGAGCCGCAGGCGGGCCAGGCCGCCGTCGGGGTAGATGTCGAGGCGAACCTCTTCGACCGACGCGCCGGCGGGCGTGAGGGCGAACCGGTGGCGGGTGTCGGGCAGCAGGTCGGTGCGCGGCATGATCTCGACTTCGGTTCCGTCGCTGGTGAAGCCGGTGAGGGAGGCGGCGCCGGGGCTGTTGCCGAGGAAGCAGGAGGTGTCGATCTCGGCGAGCCGGATGGCGCCGGGGCCCGCGAGTTTGATGCGAACCCAGTCGTTTCCGTCGTCGCGACGGCGCGCGGTTTCCCAGCCGTCGCCCATGACGCGCGCCTGGCCGGGGTAGAGCAGTTGATTGGGTGAGCTGTAGAAGCGGTTGGAGCAGTCGAGAACCAGGGCACCGTTCTCCAGAGCGGCCAGGTCGAGTGGGCCGAGGCCGAGCAGCGCCGGGTCGGGTCTGCCCTCGCCGTGGACCCGCAGCCGGGCGACGCCGCCGTCGGGGTGCATGGTGAGTTTGACGTGGGTCCACCGGTTTTCGTCGTCGATGGTGAACGGGGTCCGGCAGTCGCCCGCGACCTTCACCCGATCGAGCAGCGGCACCCAGTCGGTGCGTTCGGCGATCTGCTCGGCGGTGGGGTAGCCGTCGATCGCCAGCGCCGACACCGACACCTCGGGTGGGTAGTTGCCCTTGAACCAGGCGGTGTCCACCACGATGCCGCGGATCACGCCGGGCACGCCGAGGCGGACGATGGCCGAATCGTCACCGGGTCTACCGCGGTGGCGGCGGGTTTCCCAGCCGTCATAGATCTGCCCCTTGTGCCCGAAGGTAGCGGGCCGGTATTCGGCCGGGCCGGGGTTGACGAGGTTTTCCTTCTCGGCGAAGAACTCGTCGTTCGCCCAGATCACCGACCCGCCGAGCGGGCGGACCGCCAGGTCGGGCAGGTGGGTGAAGTCGTCGGTCATCGGGTCTCCCGTGCTTCGGTGTTCGCTCGGCTCGACCACCGGCGGGTCATCAGGTCCACGAGGGTCTGTTCGGTGAGTTCCGGTGCGCGGGTGCGTAGCTCGTCATCGCCGACGGCACCGCAGTGCAGGGCGCGCATCACCGTTGTCGACAGGGCTTCGGCGGTGGCCGGCTCGTCGACCACCCCTTCCTGGCCGCGACCCAGGTAGGCCTGCAGGCGTGGGACGGCCACCTCGGTGGCGGTGCGGAAGAAGTTGTGGGTGGCCAGCCAGCGGGTGACCAGGTGGCCGGGATGCATGTCCCAGCCCTGGTAGTAGCCGCGGCGCAGAGCACGTTCCACCAGGCGGTAGTGGTTGGTGAAAGCGAATTCGGGGTCGTTGCCCGGCACTATCTGGGTGGAGCCGTCGCAGATCCACACGCCGGTCTGGGCGGCGGCGACCTGCATCACCGTCTTGGCGTGGTCTGCGGCCGGATGGTCGAGCGCCTGGTCGGTGGCGGCGATTCCACAGGCGGCGGTGTAGTCGTAGGTGCCGAAATGCAAGGCACTGCAGCGGTTGTCGGACAGGGCGAGCATGCGGGCGATGGGGGCTGTGCCGTCGGGCGCGATGATCGCCTGCGGGCTTTCGATCTGCAGTTCGAAGCGCAGGGTGTGGTCGGGAAGTCCGTGGGCGCGTTCGATGCCGGAGCAGATGTCGACAATGGCCGAGACCTGTTCGGCCGCTCGGATTTTCGGAACGGTGAAGAGGAATCCGGGTAATACGTCGGCGACGCCGTCGAGCACCAATTCCAGTGTCCGTAGCGCTCGCCTGCGTTCATCCTTCGCCAGCCCCTTGATCCGGATACCGAACGAACCGGGTGCGCCGGGCTTTTCGGCCATCAATGCCAAGGTCTTTCCCGCTGCTGTCGCGGCGGCGTCTTCCACCTCGTCGGCGCGGAAACCGTATCCGTCCTCGAAATCTATCCGCAGGTCCTGCACCGGTCGAGTGGATAGGCCTGCCCGGACCGCGGGAAGGGAATCGGTGGTGTCGAGACCACCGAGGAAGTCGGCATGGCGATCCAGCAGTTCCAGCGCCGTGGCGCCCCATTCCGCTGGGGTGTCGGCGGTGGCACGGTCGGCCGGGACATACACCGTGTGCACCGGTTGAATCCGCGTCCCCTGACCGGGATATCGCAGCCGCAGTTCCGCGTCGACGGAATCGAGGACTGCGTCGACGCGTGCCCGGATGTGTTCGGGCAGTCGGGTATTCACTCGGCCGTTCCTTTCCTCGCGAGCCGCCAGATCCGGTCTGCGGTCATCGGTAATCGGTCGGGTCTGACATCGATGGCGTCGCGGATCGCGTTCGCCAGGGCCGGGGCCACCGGGTTGTAGGGAGACTCACTCATCGATTTGGCACCGAGCGGGCCGAGCGTGTCACTGGTTTCGGCGAAATACACCTCCGTGCGGGGCAGGTCCGCGAATTGCGGTACGTGGTAGTGCCGCAGGGTGCGGGTGGTCACCACACCCGCGTCGGTGCGCATGTCTTCGTAGAGCGCGGTCCCGATGGCCTGCGCGACACCACCTTCCACCTGACCGCGCAACTGCACCGGATTGAGTACGGTGCCCGCGTCGGCCACCTGGATGGATTGCAGAATCCGCACCTCACCCGTCGCGGGACGCACGGCTACCCGGAAGGCGTGCACGTTGAAGCTCACCGATCGCGGTGTGCCCGAATGGGTTCCGTGGGCGACGAGGTCGCCGTCGGCGAGGAGTTGTGCGGCGGTGACGAGTTCGTCCCCGCAGCGCACGCCACCGGCCTCCAGCACGCAATCCCGTTCGGGATGGCCGCTCACCTTGGCGGCTCGCGCCAGCATCATCGCGTGCAGTTCCAGTGCGGCGGCATAGGACGCCTTGCCCGCGACCATGGTGCCGGTCGAACCGAAAGCGCCGGTGTCGTGCCCGACGAGGTCGGTGTCGGATTGGCGGATCACGATCCGGTCGGCGGATGTCGCCAGGGCGGTCGCGGCGAGCTGGGCGTGGACGGTGGTGGTTCCATTCCCGAATTCCGCTGTGCCCACGCTCATCTCGTAGCGTCCGTCGACGAGCAGGTGCGCCGTCGCGTCGGCATGATGGCCGCGCGGTGGAACGGTCGCGATCATCGCCACCGCCGTTCCCTCTCCGACGCGCCAGTCGGGGCCGGGCGCCTTCGCACCGTTGCCGCGACGCAGCGCCCGCTGGGCGGTGTCGAGGCACTGGTCCAGGCCGTAACTGCCGAAGGTGAGGTCGCTTTCGTCGACTTCGGCGCCGGTGAACCGGTCGCCTGGAACGACCACATTGCGCCTACGGAAATCGAACGGGTCGACGCCGATTCGGCGGGCCAGTTCGTCGATGGCGGACTCCACGCCGAAGATCACCTGACCGAGCCCGTAACCGCGGAAGGCGCCGGAGGGAATGTTGTTGGTGTACACCGCTTGTGCGTCGACTCTTTTGTTCGGGCACCGGTAGACAGCCACCGATTCACCGACGGAATGGAACAGCACACCCGCACTGTGGTTGCCGTAGGCACCCGCGTCGGCGAGCACGTCGACCGACAATGCGGTGAGCAACCCATTCCTGTCGGCGGCGGCAGTGACCTCCACCCGCATCGGGTGACGGCAAGTGGCAGAGGTGAATTCATCGGTCCGCGTGAATTCGTATTGCACCGGATGCCCGGTGCGCAGGACTGCGAGCGCGATGAGGTCTTCGACCAGCATCTCCTGTTTGGCGCCGAACCCGCCGCCGACCCGGGCCGCGAATACCCGCACCCGGTCGCGGTCCAGGCCGAACAGGTGGCACAGTTCGTCGCGAACCAGGAACGGGACCTGGGTGCTGGTGCGCAGTACGAGCCTGCCGTTGTCGTCGAGCCAGCCGATTCCGCCGTGCGTTTCCAGGTGCACATGCTGCACGCGCGGCGAATGCCAGACACCACGGACAACGTGCGCCGCTTCTTTGATTCCGCGATCGAAATCGCCGACACCACCGTGTATTTCAGCGATCAGGTTGCGTTGCGGGTCGGCGATACGCGCGGAGTCCGGCTTGTCCCCGTGCAGCTTCGGCGCGTCGTCTCCGAGCGCTTCCGTCGGCTCGAACACAGCAGGCAGAACGTCGTACTCCACCCGCAATGCCCGCACCCCCGCCCGCGCCGCATCGAGCGTCTCCCCCACCACCGCCGCCACGCGCTGCCCGACGAAACGCACCGTGCGATCGAGGACGAAGGTGTCGTCGGGATCGTCCTCCCGGAATTCATGCCGTGCCGTGGAAAACGCCACCCCCGGCGCGTCTGCCGACGTCAGCACCGCCCGCACGCCGGGCACAGCCTCGGCCTCCGCGATGTCTATCGACACCACCCGTGCATGCGCGTGCGGACTGCTCAACACCGCGATATGCCAAGGCGCCACCCCCGGGCCCCGCTCTTCCCCCACCCCGACATCGAACGTGAAAGCCTCGCCGCCCCGCACAACCCGTTCCCCAGCAGGCGCCCCCACACCCTTACCGACCTGCCCCGCCCCGAACTCCTCGCCCCGCACCCGCTCCGCGACCGCCCGCACCTCACGGCCCGCCACCGCAGGACCCTCCCCCGCGGACGCCGTCGTCACACCTCCGGCACTCCGCCGCTGCCCATCGTGCGGGCGCACGGAGGAGGCATCGGCAGGTACTCCAACTCGTGCCTCCATACCGGGAGGCTGTTCAAGGGGGGCATCGCCAGGCACTCCAGCTCGTGCTTCCACACCGGGAGGCTGGCCAAAGGCGGCATCGCCAGGCACTCTGACTCGCGCTTCCACACCGGGAGGCGGTTCAGGGGTGGCCTCACGAGTTGTGCACAGTGGTGCACACACGGTGAGGGCGTCGGTAATGGCTCGGTAGCCCGTGCAGCGGCACAGGTTTCCTTTCATCAACTCCGCGCGCTCGTCCTCGGTGATTTCCGAATCGGTGCGGTCGCGGAGTAATCCGGTGGCGGTGACGACCATTCCGGCGGTGCAGATGCCGCATTGGAACGCGGCATTGTCGACGAAACTGCGCTGCACGGCATTCGGTCCGCCTGCACCGGAAAGACCGGCGGCAGTGGTGACGGTGCGGTCGGCGGCGCGGTGGGCGGGGATCAGGCAGGAGTGCACCGGGGCGCCGTCGAGCAGGACCGAGCAGGCGCCGCAGTCGCCGGAATCGCAGCCCTTCTTCACCGCGAGAGTGCCCTGCTCCCGCAGCAGGGTCCGCAGGCACTGGCCCGGCCTGGGTGCCGTTTCGACGACGCGGCCGTCGACTTCTAGCCGCACGGTCCACCTCCCTCGTACCGGGTCGCCGGGTTCACGACCGGCCCTCCGCCAGGTCGGCGACAACCTCGGTCGCCAGCAGGTGGGTGACGTGTCTGCGCCAGTCCGGTGCGCCGTGTGGATCGTCGAACCAGATGTTCGGTGGGATCTCGGCGAGCGCGGAGGCGAGCGCGTCCACGCTCGGCGGACCGCCGAACTCCAGGACGACAGGCCGGGTCGTCGCCGCCGTGATCGTCAGTGCGCAGGCGTCCGCTGTACGCCTGCCCATCACAACGCAACCGGAACGCCCGAGCGGAGCCAACGCGATCTTCCGAAAACTGATGCGCGCGTGGAGATTACGCACCGGGACGACGAAGGAGCGAACCACCGATCCCGACGGCAGCACATTCGTTCCAGGGCCGGTCACGAAGTCGCGCAACGCGATTCGCCGGTCACCACCCTCACGTGGCCACACCACCGCGTCAGCGTCGAGCGCGACCAGCGCGCCGAGTACGGCACCGGCGGGCAGGGAGAGGCATACGTTTCCGCCGACCGTCGCCGTGCGCCAGATCTTGTGCGAGGCGAGCAGAGCCCGGCATGCCCGCGCGAACAATTCCGTCCCTGGCCAATCCGGCCGCAGGGTCTTCGAGCCGAGTTCCTGACCGGGACGCGCACCGGCGAACTCGGCGAGCGTGCAGGTCGCGGCGATTTCCAGGCCCTCGGCGGTCTCGACGAGCGACGGCCAGCCCAGCGTGGTGATGTCGATCAGCCGGTCGAGGTGATCGTGGGGTTCGGAGTAGAGGAAGGTCCCGCCGGCCAGCACCGCGCTCCCCGCCCCGACCTGCGCCAAATCGGCGCGCCGGCGAGCGAGCACCACCTCCCGCACGGTATCCAGATCCACATCCACCTCGCTTACCTCACCAGCCACACTAGGGGCGGCGAGTTGCCACGATGTTGCGCGACACCCACTCGAGATTGCGCCACGGTAAACCCGATATCCACCCTCCAGTGTGCCCCTCCACCCGCGTTCCGCACCTGGTCGCCCGATCACCACCCTGTGGTGGCGGCATCGGCCGAGTAGGTCCCACCACCAGCGCGTGGTGATCTTGATCGGCGCGTTCCGGGGATCAGGCTCCGGCGAGGAGGGTGGCCTGGGCCTGGGCGACGTCGGCGCCGACGGCCGCTTCGTCGACCGTGGTGACCACGCCGTCGCGGACCACCTCGCGACCGTTCACGAACAGGGCGGCCAGTGGCGGTGCGGAGCCGAGGATCAGGGCGACGACCGGGTCTTCGATGCCCGCGTGGGCGGGGGTGTCGAGGCGCCAGAGGGCGAGGTCGGCGAGTTTTCCGGGTTCGATCGAGCCGATGTCGTCGGCCCGGCCGAGGACGCGGGCACCGCCCATGGTGGCGAGTTCGAGTGCCCCGCGCACCGTCATCGCCTGGGGGCCGCCGACGGCCCGGGCGTAGAGGAGGGCGTTGCGTGGCTCCTCGATCAGCGAACTCGATTCGTTGCTGGCCGCGCCGTCGACGCCGAGGCCGACGGGAATGCCCGCCGCGACCAGGTCGGCGGTGCGGGCGATGCCCGCGCCGAGGCGGCCGTTGGAGGTCGGGCAGTGGGCGATGCCGGTGCCGGTGCGGGCCATCGCCGAGATCGCGTGGTCGTCGAGGTGCACGCCGTGGGCGTACCAGACGTCGTCGCCGAGCCAGCCGAGCCGTTCCATGTACTCGGTGGGCGTGCAGTCGAAGTTCTCGCGGCAGAAGTCCAGCTCATCGACGGTTTCGGCGAGGTGGGTGTGCAACCGCACCCCGGCCGAGCGCGCCAGGGCAGCCGATTCGCGCATCAGATCGGCGGTCACCGAGAACGGGGAACAGGGGGCGAGGCCGATGCGCACCATGGCGTCGGGCGAGGGGTCGTGCCACTGCTCGATCGCGGTGGTGCTCGCGGCGAGGATGTCGTCGATGGACTCGACCACGTCGTCGGGCGGCAGCCCGCCCTTGCTCTGCCCGAGGTCCATCGACCCGCGCGTGGGATGGAAGCGCAACCCCACCTCGGCGGCGGCCGCGATCTCGGCGGCGAGCAGGTCGCCACCACCGTGCGGGAACAGGTAGTGGTGGTCGGCGGAGGTGGTGCAACCGGTACGGGCCAGCGACACCAGAGCGCCGGTCGCGGCTACCCGCACCGACTTCTCGTCGATCCGCGCCCACACCGGGTACAGGGTTTTCAGCCATTCGAACAGGGTGCTGTCGGCGGCGAGCCCACGGGTGATCCACTGGTAGAGGTGGTGATGGGTGTTCACCAATCCCGGCGTGAGCAAGCAACCCCGCCCGTCGATCCGCGCGGTCTCCGGACCGAACGCCGGTGCCCTGCCTTCCCCGAGCGCTTCGATCCTGTTGCCGCGCAACGAAACCCACCCGCGCCGATATTCGGTCCCGGAAGCGTCGACAGTGACTACCGCACACCCGTCGACAACCAGATCCGGCGCGCTCACCGCGACCACCTCGCCCCACTACGCATCGCACGCACGACCGTCCCGGGACCCGCCGCGCCGCCGACGGCGACCACACCCCGCCCGCTCACGCCGACCACGCCGTTCCGGCGTCGGGTGCGTCCGCACGCTGCAAGGTCGCGTGGATCGAACCGTAGGGTCGGTCGGCGGCCCAGAACACCTCACCCTTGTTCTCGATATCGAATCGGTCGAGGTCGTAGTCGAAGTGGTGTTTGTTCGGGGCCGACAGGCGGATCTCGGCGAGCGTCGGGAAACGTTCCAGCACAGCGGTTCCCATCGCGTAGAGGGTCTGCTGCAGTGCGCGGGAATAGGTGGTGGCGAACAGTTCCAGCAGGGTGGCGCGGATACCGGCGAACACCTCGTCCCAGTCGATGCCATCGATGTCGGCGAATCGCCAATGCACGTCGAGGGAGGTGGCCAGGACGCGATCGTTCGTGGGCGCCAAGGTGGTGTATTCGTCGACGAGGAAGTCGGCGAATTCCGACCCGGTCGACTTGAGCAGCACGAGATCCTTGATCCCGCCGATCAGCCAGGTTCCGGCATCGGCGGCCGTCACCGCCACGATGCGCACCTCAGGACCCTGCCGCACCCAGGTGTGATCGTGTTCGGCACCGTTGATCGAAACCCGCTGCCAGCCATAGGATTCGACATCGACGCGAGCGCTGCTGACCGGCTCGACGGTCTCGTGGAAATGCCTCGCCAACGCGATCGCGTAATCCTCGACGGTGTCGAGACCGACCTTCTTCGCCAAGGCGAAGGCCGTGTTCTTCTGCGTATCGGTCGGCAGCACCTGCCGCTGATCGCCCTCGGTATAGGCCGCCTCGAAGTCACCCCGCAGGGTGGTCGTGACATTCACATCGCGGATCTCGTGGCGTGCGTTCTCCCGGTAGAACCGCACCACCCGGTTCTCGGCCTTGCCGTATCGGTTGTCGGTCAACATGATCGGGCCGGTCAGTGCCACGGCTCAACTCCCTCGGTAGGTCGAATAGGCGAACGGCGAAAGCAGCAGCGGCACATGCAGATGCGCTTGCTCGCCGACGGTGAAAGCGATACAGACCTCCGGGTAGAACGTCTCGACGCCCTGAGCCGCGAAGTAACTGCCGGTATCGAAGTACAACTGGTATTCGCCCGGATTCAGCCCGGCGGCGAGCTCTTTCACTCGCCCGTCGGCATCGGTCAATGCCTCGGTGAGCCGCAACTCACCGCGCATCAACCACACGGCGACCCCCTCGGCGGGGACTCCGCGTACGGCATCGAGCACATGCGTGCTCAGCCCGGTCACGACGCCACCAGCTGGATAAGGCGCAGCAGATTGATTTTCGCCAATTCCCTTCGCATAACCTGCCTTTCGGTCGTCGGATCGTTTTCCAGACGTGCCCGCAGCACGGCGAGCAATTCCTCACCGTCGCGGCCCGCCGCACAGACCAGGTAGATGTGCCCGAACTTCTCCTCGTAGGCCCGGTTGCCCTCCGCCAGCCGTGCGCGCACGTCGTCGCCGGTGACGCCGGACTGCTCGTGGGCGGCGGTGCCGGTGGCGCGGTCACCGATGCGAGGGTGCCCGGCGAGCGCGGCATCGATATCGGCCTCGCTGAGCATGTCGACGGCCACGTCGGCGGCATCCAGCAAGGACAGCAGAGTCGGGTACGGCCGGGCGGCGGCGATGGCCCGCGCCCAGCGCGGCGACGAGCAACAGGCAAGCAATGCCTGCTCAGCGGCGTCGTCGGGCAACGAGTTGAAGCCCGCGAGTCCGATCGCTTCCCTAGTCATCGATCCAGCATCTCCCCAATGTCGGCGGCCCGCCACTCGAGCCGACCGCCGACGTACCCGTGTCGTCGCCCGCGCGCTCCCCGGCCGTAATCGACCGGCAACATTGCGCCATTACCTTCACCTGCATGCCCCGGATCGAAGCGCTCACGCACGACTCGTGCGCGGGCATCGTCCTCGCGGCGGGCGCCGGAACCCGCTACGGCAAACCCAAGGCACTCGCCGAAAACGGTGCCTGGCTCACCGCCGCGATCACTGCCTTGCGAGACGGCGGCTGCGACCCGGTGATCGTGCTGCTCGGCGCCACCGGCCCCGACCCCGCGGCACTGAACCTGCCACCCGGCACTCGATGGCACTGGGTCGCAGACTGGGCCAGGGGACTGTCGGCGACGGTGCGCGCGGGGTTGGCCGAGGCGGCGCGGGCAGGTACCCGATATGTGGCCTTCCGGCCCGTCGACACCCCCGATATCGGTGCCGAAGTGGTGGCCCGAGTGCTCGCCGCGGCCCGCGAGAATGAGAGCGGTTTGGCTCGTGGTGTGTTCCACGACACTCCGGGCCATCCAGTTGTGATAGAGAACAAGCACTGGGAAGCCATTTACACTGCCGCCGTTGGGGATGCGGGGGCAGGTTCCTATTTGGGTACCCGACAGGATATGGTGTGCGTCACGTGCGACGACTTGGCGACAGGGGCCGATCGCGATTTCCCGGAAGTCGACGCACGGTGATCGGAGATTTGAGATATGCGCGATATCGTCGATGACCTTCTGCGAGTGTGGCATTCGGGCGCTACCGGCGGCCTGGCAACGGTAGTCCGCACCATCGGAACCAGCTCCCTGCCGATCGGTTCGGCAATGCTCGTCACCCCCAACGGCGGAGTCTTCGGATCCATCGCGTCGGGCAGGCTGGAAGAAACCGTGTACGAGGCGGCGATGGAAGCCGCGCGCACCGGCATCCGGCAACTACGCCGCTACAGCACACTCACCGGGCTGGAATCGTCCTCCGACGACGGCACCCTCGTCGACATCTTCGTCGAACCGTTCTCCTGCCGCGATTTCCCCGAATTCCCCACCGTCGCCGCCGACATTCAGGCCCATCGCCGGGTCACCGTGTTCACCGTGGTGTGGAACCAGGATCCCGACGTCATCGGCCAGCACCTGATCACCGACCGTAAACACGCCACCGAGCTGGTCGCCCTGCCCGAGTCGGACCTGTTCGTCGCCTCCTACTGCCCGCCGCCGCGCCTGCTCATCTTCGGCGCCAACGCCTACGCCGCCACCCTGTCCGCCCAGGCGCGGATGATCGGCTACCGGGTGAGCATCTGCGATTCGCGCCCCGAGTTCGCCGACCCGGCGTCGTTCCCCGGCGCCGAGGTGGTCGTCGACTGGCCGCACCGCTACCTGAACACGCTTTCCGCCGCAGGCGAAATCGACAGCAGCACAGGCATTGTCGTGCTCGCCAACGAGCCGCGCTTCGAGATTCCCCTGCTCACCGTTGCCCTTCGCCTGCCCGAGCTCGGCTACCTCGCGGCCCTCGGCACCCCCGCCGACCAGGCCCGTCGCCTCGACGACCTGCGCGCGGGCGGCTTCGACGAGCCGACCCTGTCCCGGCTGCACGTCCCCGCCGGGCTGGAAGCGGGCCCACGCACCCCCGCCGAAACCGCCGTCTTCATCACGGCCGACTTCCTCGCCTCGCGCGCAGGCCTGCGCCTGGCCGCCCACCGAGACTTCGACACCTCGACCTCGGTGGGCATGGCGATATAGATCGCGGCCGGCGCCGCGGGTCACTTGAGGGAGGGGTTCTCCGCGTAGATCTCGCGGAGGATCGACAGGTCGAAGAGCTGGTCTGCCTTGATGTCGATCTTGGCGGTACGCAGGGCGGCGATGTTCTGTTCGATCAGGGCGTCGGACATGGTGAGCAGGCCGTCGGTGCGGGTGGCGGCCGAGACGACCAGGTCGTTCTGGGCGGTGGCTTCCTTGATCTGTTCGTCGAGGGAGAGTTTGAGGTCCTTGCCGTACACCTCGACCGCCAGGCGGGCCGACTCGGCGGGGTCGGCGACGGCGTCCTTCCAGCCCTTGATCTGGGCGGTGAGGAAGGCTTTGAGTTTGTCGCGTTCGTTGTCGATGGTCGACTGGGCGACGGTCAGGGTCTCGGCCACCAGCGGTAGACCGAAGTCGGCGAAGAGGAAGTGGTCGTTGGCGAAACCCTTGGCGGCCAAGGTGATCGGCTCGTTGGTCACATAACTCACCCAGCCGTCCACCTCGCCGTTGGCCAGCGGGGTCGGGTCGAACTGGGCGGGCACCACGGTCACCTCGCCGGGCGCGATGCCGTTGGCGGCCAGCAGTGCGCTGAAGATCAGCTGGTTGGTGTCCTGCACACCGATCTTGCGGCCCTTCATCTCCGCCGGGGATCTGATCGGCTTACCCGCCGCGCTGACGATCGCGAAGGGATTCTTCTGGTACGTCGCGCCGACGATCTTGGCGGGCAATCCCTCCAGCACGGCGGGCGCGGTGGTCTGCGGGGCGGACAGGCCGATCCACACCTTCCCGGTGTCGAGACCGGCCTCCACAGAGGTACTCGCCGCACCACCCGCGATGAGATCTACCGTTCCGAATCCGGCTTCCTTGAAATACCCGCGCGAATCGGCGAAATACTCGCCCGCGAATTCGATGTTCTTGATCCACGACAACTGCACCGCGACCTTGCCGTATTTCGAGCCGTCGTCGGTGGAACCGGAAGTCGCCGAACTACCCCCGCATGCGGCGAGCACGCTCGCACCGCCGACAGCGGCGCCGGTGAGCGCGGAAAAGCGAAGGAAACTACGGCGGTCGATACTGTTCATACGCAGACGCTAGATTCGTCGCGTTTCGTTTTCTTTGCCGCCAGGTTCCGCGACTATTCTTTCCGCCTCACCCCGAATCGGGCGAGCACCAGGTTTTCGATCACCCCGACCAGCGCGTACAGCACCACCGACACCACGGTGACGACCACGATCGACGCCCACAGCCGGTTGTACTGGAACATCGGAATGGCACGCACCAGAGCGGCACCCAAACCCGTTCCGCTGCCCAGCCATTCACCGAGCAGCGCGCCGATCAGCGCGCCGGGCACCGAAACTCGCGCGGCGGCGAAAATCGACGGCAGCGCGGCGGGCACCGCGACCATCCGCAGCCCGGTCCATCGCGAGCCGCCGTATACCGTCACCAATTCCATCGCCTGCCTCGGTGCTTCACGCAGACCGGTCATGATCATCACCAGCGCGGGGAAGAACACGACGATGGCCGTCAGCACCGTCACGCCCGTCGTCCCGCGGCCGAACACCAGCACCACGATGGGGCTCAGCGCCACCAGCGGCACCGACCGCAGCAGCATCGCCACCGGCATAAAGGTCTGTCGCACAGCCGAATACAGCACGAACAGCGCCGCGACTCCCATCGCACCGACCATGCCGACGGTGAACCCGACGGCGGCGTCGGCCAGGGTGATCGCGAGATCGTCGAGGATCGCCTGCCGGGCCGTCGGCGCACCCGGCGAGGTGACCAGGTAGGCCCAGATGTCCGAGGGTGTCTTGCCGACCCGCGGGCCGATCTGCGGAAACGCCCGAAGGAACAACGTCCAGATCACGAGCAGCAGTAGCAGCGAGGTGACCAGCGGGAACAGGAACCGCCCGAGGCCGCGCAACACCGTCATCGTTTCGCCTCCACACTCGTCCACGGTGCGACCACCCGGGCCAGCAGCGCGATCAGCACATATCCGAGCCCGGCCAGCGCTGCCGCGGCCAACGCCATCCCCCAGGTGCGCGGCACGTTGTAGGCGGTCTGCGCCGCGGTGAGCGCCACCCCGATCCCGCTGTCCACACCGCCGAGGTACTCACCGATGATCGCGCCGAGCACCGCCGACGGCGCCGCGATCTTCAACGCGGCGAACGTATTCGGCAGCGCCGCGACGGCTCGCACGCGGTAGAGCTGCTGCCATCGACCGCCGCCGTAGGCGCGTACGAGGTCCAGGCTCGCCGGGTCGGCCGAGCGCAGCCCGCTCACCGCGCCGACCATCGTGGTGAAGAAGCAGTACATCGCGGCCAGGAACACCGTCGGCGTGCGCCCGCCGAACACCACCAGGATGATCGGTCCGAGCGCGACCAGCGGCGTGCAGTAACTCAGAATGGCGAGCTGGGTGGCCAGGGGTTCGACGCGCGGCACCAGCATGATCGCCACCGCGATCCCGATCGCGAGGGCATTGCCCCAGAGGAAGCCACGCAGTGCACCACCCGCGGTGACCTGGAAGTTCGGCCCGTACAGTGCCCACCCGTCCGACCACATGGTCGAGAGCACCTGCCACGGCGTCGGCACCGTTCCCCCCGCGACGCCCGCGGCGGCGAGCACCCACCAGCACACGATCAACGCCGTCACACCGAGCGCCCCGGCGAACCGCGCACCGCCGACCCACAGGCGCCCACCCGGCACCGAACGCTCGCCGGTACCCGAGGCCGTCATGCCACGCCCGCCCGCCCGAACAACAGTTCCGAGAGGTAGTCGTGCAGCTTGTGGAATTCGGGCGTGCGCATCATCTCCGGCGTGCGTGGCCGCGGCAGATCGATCTCTACCAGTTCCAGCACCCGCCCCGGTCGCGGGCTCATCACCGCGACCACGTCGGAGAGGAACACCGCCTCGCCGATGCCGTGGGTCACCATCAGCGTCGTGGCGGGCTGCTCGGTCCAGATCCGCAGCAGTTCCAGGTTCAGCCGCTGCCGGGTCATGTCGTCCAGCGCACCGAACGGTTCGTCGAGCAGCAGCACCGACGGTTCGACCACCAGCGCCCGCGCGATCGATACCCGCTGACGCATCCCACCCGACAACTGCGCGGGCTTGGCCTTCTCGAATCCCTCCAGCCCGACCAGCGCGACCAGTTCCGCGATCCGCTCCCGGTCCACGGGCAGCCCCGCCACCTGCAAGGGCAACGCGATATTCGACACAACACTGCGCCACGGCAGCAGCGCCGAATCCTGGAACGCGATCCCCAGCTCGTGCGAACCACGCAACTGCGCCGGAGTGTGCCCGTTGATCCGCGCGGTACCCGCGCTCGGTTCGTCGAGGCCGGCCAGGATCCGCAGCACGGTCGACTTCCCACACCCGGACGGGCCGAGCAACGACAGGAACGCGCCGTCGGCGGTGTGCAGGTCGACCGAATCCAAGGCGTGCACGGTGTCGCGCCCCACCCGGAACGACTTGGATAATCCGCTGACCTCTATACCCATGGCGTCACCCTAAGATCGCCCGGTTTCCCCGATATTTCCGATTCACCGGCGGTTATTGCGCGACCGTTAAGTCCACAGATTGGGACTCGTAACAGTTTCACTCTCGGGGAGGACATAGGATATCGGAGGATCTGACAGCCTCGTCGCCACCGGGCGCTATACCCGGTGCGCGGGGACCAACTGCGATGACGGCGCCGACACGGCCCGTGGACTGGAACCGACTGTTCGATGAAACTTTCTGCACTACGAAATGTCGCCGCGCTGCGCACGACGGCCGTGGCCCTGACCGCCGCCATGTCGGTGGCGGCGCTCGCCGGTGGCGCCTCGGCCCAGCCGGAGAAGGCATCCTCGGTGACCTCGGTCGTCAAGGAAGGACGCACCTGGCACCTGAAGGTGTACTCGGCGGCGATGAAGAAAGACATCACCATCGACGTGCAGCGCCCCGTCGACGAGTCGCAGCCCGCGCCCAACTTCTACATGCTCAACGGCCTCGACGCCGGTGAGGGCACCGCGAGCTGGGCAGCCCAGACCAACGCGCTCGGCTTCCTCGCCGACAAGCAGGTCAACGTCATCCAGCCCATCGGTGGTCGCGGCAGCTACTACACCGACTGGAAGCAGGAAGACCCCAAGCTGGGCCTGAACAAGTGGAAGACCTTCTTCACCGAAGAGCTCCCGCCGCTGCTCGACAGCACCCTCAACTCGACCGGCCTGAACGCGCTGGCCGGCCTGTCCACCTCCGGCACCTCGGTGCTGCAGCTGGCCGAGGCCAAGCCGGGCCTGTTCAAGTCGGTGGCCGCCTACAGCGGTTGCGCGCAGATCGCCGACCCGCTGGGCAAGCAGGCCGTCAAGTTCTCGGTGGAGACCTGGGCGGGCGGCAAGACCGCCAACATGTACGGCGCCGACAACGACCCGGCCTGGGTGGAGAACGACCCGGTCATCAACGCCGAGAAGCTGCGCGGCACCAACCTCTACATCTCCAGCGGTAGCGGCATGCCGTCCAACGCCGATGTCGAGTACTACCTCAGCAACGCCCCCGGCCCGATGGGTGCGATCAACCTCGGCCTCGGTGTGGGCATCGAGGCGGCGACCAACGCCTGCAGCCAGAACCTGAAGGCCAAGCTGGATTCGCTGAGCATTCCGGCGACCTACCAGTTCACCCCGATGGGCACCCACTACTGGCCCTACTGGGAGCAGGCGCTGCACGATTCGTGGCCGCTGCTCGCCCAGGGTATGGGTATCTGATTTCGCGGTAACGACAAACGGGAGGCGTCCATCGGGCGCCTCCCGTTTTCGTTCCTCAGGCCGTGCGCGCGGGCAGACCGGAACGGATGAAGTAGGCGATCTGGTCGCAGATCTCGTCGACCGAGATCGCGTCGCCCGGCACGGTGGCGTGCACCATTTCCTGGGCAAGAGAGGTGACCGCGCCGATCAGCGCGAGGGTGAACAGGTGAAAACTGCGCGAGGGCGCCTCACCGCGTTCGGCCGCACGTTGCGCCTCGCGGGTGAGCAGCGCCGAAATCGCACGCCGCTGCGCGCGCCGCCATTCCTCCACCGCCGGGCTCACCCCGACGATCTCCACGTAGAAAACCCGTGCGGCCCGCCGATCCCGGCAGGTCACCGAGAGAAACGCGCGGAAACTCTCCACCACGCGCACCACGAGCGGCTGTTCACGGGTGCGGTCGAGGGCTTCGTCGAGGCGTTGCAGCGCGGCGGAATTGAGCCGGTCGACCAGCGCGATCAGTAGCGCTTCGCGGCTGCCGATGTCTTCGTAGAAACTGCGCGTCGACACATTCGCAGTGGCACACAATCGTTCGATCGAGGTCGAGGAATAACCACGGGTTCCGAACAATTCCAGGGCCGCGTCGGTCAATCGGCTCCGGCGTAGGGCAATTCGCTGCTCGCGCGACAATCCACCATAACTTCGACCACTCTCGACTTCTGCCGCACGCCGTACCACCCGTGCATGCTAGCGCGCGAACGGCACGAATCCGGTGGAATCGTCAGCCACCAATTCTATTGGCACACGGCGAATTACTCGGAGTCGTCGATCGGTTCGGCCAGCGGCCAGCCACCGGCCGCCAGGTGCGAGGCCACCCGCGACACGTCCTCGGCGGCGGGCTGCTGTTTCGCGAAATCGGCGACAGCGGCCGCGATCTCGGCGTGGCTGATGGATTCGCGATTCGGATTGGCCGCGATCAGCTGTTCGCCGATGGCCACCACCTCGTAATCGGTGAGGTTGCGGTGCAGCACCGCGAACAACGCGACGTAGTCCGATTGCGGAATACCCTGCGGGTAGCCGGCGCGCAGCCAGCCGAGCACCCGCGACATCAGGCCGGGGCGTACCGGTGGAGTGGGTGACGAGTCGGTCATTGGTCCTCGCTCAGGATTGTCCGAACAGGTGGATGCCGAACTGGTGTGCGATGAAAGCCTTTGCCGTGAACAGGATTCCGCAGATCACCAGCGCGACGATGAGAACGACGCAGACGAACGCGCCCGCGAGGGCGAGATGGTTGCGCCGCACCCCTCCGTCGGCGTCGACCGTTTCGCCGTTGGCCCACCAGCGCACCGCGAACGCGAAGACGGCGGGCACGCCCGCGCCGAGGACGAGGGCGGCGATCAGCACATCCCACAGTTCACGCAGATTCAGCCAGAGTGTGTGCATCCCGGTGTCCTCCTATTCCGGCCGCGGGTGGTCGGGTTCGGCCGAGGCCCATTCCTCGTTGACGTTGTGGTGGTCGACCGGGTCGCGGCGCGAGCGCAGGTAGATGGCCAGCGCTCCCGAGATCAGTATCGCGAACACCACGAGCACGCCCGCCAGGCCACCGATCAGATACGCCAGCCCCCAGCAGATCGCGCCGACCACGCCTGCCGCGGGCAGTGTGAGCATCCATGCGACAACCATGCGGCCCATCACGCCCCAGCGCACCTCGGCGCCCTTGCCGATGCCGGTGCCGAGGATGGCGCCGGTCGCGGTCTGTGTGGTCGACAGCGGCAGCCCGAAGTGCGCGGAGGTGAGGATGATCGCCGCCGACGTGGATTCGGCCGCCAGGCCCTGCGGCGACTCGATCTCGACGAGGCCCTTGCCGAGGGTCCGGATGATGCGCCACCCACCCAGGTAGGTGCCGAGCGCGATGGCGAAGGCACAGGAGGCCATCACCCACAGCGGCATGTGGTCGTCGGCGTCGATCGAGCCGTAGGCCACCAGCGCGAGGAAGATGACGCCCATCGTCTTCTGCGCGTCGTTGGTGCCGTGGGCGAGCGAGACCAGCGAGGCCGATCCGATCTGACCCCAGCGGAAGCCCTCGTCGGTCTTGTCCTTACTCACCCCTCGGGTGATGCGGTACACCAGATAGGTGCCGATCGCGCCGACCAGCGCGGCGACGACCGGCGCGAGCACCGCGGGCAGCACGATCTTCACCAGCACACCCTCGGTGCCCGAAACCCAGATGACGCCGCTCCAGCCGAGCGCGGCGAGCGTGGCGCCGATCAGCCCGCCGAACAGGGCGTGCGAGGAACTCGACGGCAGGCCGAGCAACCAGGTGAACAGATTCCACAGGATGCCGCCGACGAGCCCCGCGAACACGATCACCAGCAGATCCTGGCCCTGTACCTCGTCGAGCCGCACGATCCCCTTGGCGACGGTCGCGGCGACGGCCACCGAGAGGAACGCGCCGATCAGGTTCAGCGCACCCGAGATCGCCACGGCCGTCTTCGGCTTCAACGCACCGGTGGCGATGGAGGTCGCCATGGCGTTGGCCGTGTCGTGGAAGCCGTTGGTGAAGTCGAAGGCGAGAGCTGTGACGATGACGATCAACAGGACCACAAGTTCGGCGCTCACCCGACCAGTGTGTCGTATGGCCGTTCCGGATTGCCGCAGTGTTGCCCCGAAAGTCGCGGCGGTCAGCGTCCGCCCAGCGCACGCACGGTTTCGATGGTGTCCGCCTGGGCGGGTTCCTTGTCCGGGCGGTACCGCAGCACCCGGGCGAACCGCAGGGCGACGCCGCCGGGGTACCTGGTGCTCGTCTGCACGCCGTCGAGCGCGATCTCGACCACCAGATCCGGGCGCAGATACACCGTCTGGGCGTCGCGGTGGGTGGCGTGACTGGGGAATTCCTCGGTCTGCCAGCGCAGCAGTTCGTCGGTGAGGCCCTTGAAGGTCTTACCGACCATCACCGGTTCGCCGGTGTCCGGGTCGAGCGCGGCCAGGTGCAGGTTCGACAGGAATCCCGTGCGGCGGCCGTACCCCCATTCGGCACCGATGACCAGCAGGTCGAGGGTGTGCGCGGGTTTGACCTTCTGCCAGGCCTTACCACGCCTGCCCGCCGCGTACGGCGCCTCGAGCGACTTCACCATCACGCCCTCGTTGCCGACGGCGAGCGCGTCGTCGTAGCACTCGGCGGCCGCCTCGGCGTCGGGCGCGACCAGTGCCGGGATGGCGTGCTGTCCGGCCAGCCGGTCCAGTGCGGTGCGGCGCACGCGCAGGGGCTCGTCGAGCAGGTCTTCGCCGTCCAGGTGCAGACAGTCGAAGAAGTACGGGTGCAGCAGCAGTTCGCGGGTGTCGCCGACGGTGGCGAAGCGGCTCATCGTCTCCTGGAACGGGCGCGGGCGACCGGCGTCGGTGAGCGCGAGGGTCTCGCCGTCGAGCACCACGCTCGTGCAGTCCAGGCCACGAACCAACTCGACCAGTTCGGGTACGCCCGCGGTGATGTCGCGCAGGGTGCGGGTGAACACCCACACCCGCTCCCCCGCCCGGTGCACCTGGATGCGGGCGCCGTCGAGTTTGTGTTCGACGCTCACCTGTGGGCCGAGTTCGGCCAGCGCCTCGTCCAGTGAGCCGCCCGGGGAGGCGAGCATCGGCGCGACCGGCCTGCCCACCTCGAGGCGGAACGCCCGCAGCGCGTCCTCGCCGCCGGTGATCGCGGCGACGGCGGTGGCGGGCAGGTTCCCGGAGAGCATGTGGGCGCGGCGGATCACGTCGACGCCGATGCCGGTGGATCGAGCCAGGCCCTCTACTACCTGCGCGGTGAGCGCCCCCTGGCGCAGTTCGCCGGTGAGCAGCCGGATCAGAAAGGACTGTACCTCTTCGGTCGCCGCGGTGAACAGCTCGGCGAGTACTTCGCGGCGGCTGTTGGTGGAACTCAGGCCCTTGAGCCGCGTGAAGTAGTTGTCGACCTGTTCGACCGTGAGTTGGGTCTGATCGCTCGCCGCCGCGCCCAGCCCGGTGACCGTTCGCCACCCCACGCCGATCCGGCCCTGTGTGAGTTCACCCGACAACCAGGCGACCACAGTGCCGATCTCCGCCGGACCCGCGGCCGAGAGCAACGCGGCGAGGGCGGCGGTCTTCTCCTTGCGCGACCGGGTGGCCCGGACCTGCTCCGAGGTCGCGACGACATCGCTGAACAGCACCGTTCGACCGTAGCGCGCGGGTGTGACACATCGCTCAGCACACGCTGCTAAGAACCGGTTGGCAACCCTGTGAAACCGCCCATAAACTGGACATATGGCCAAAACCTATGTCGGTGCGCGGCTGCGCCAGCTGCGTACTGAGCGTGGGCTGAGCCAGGTGACGCTGGCCCAGAAACTGGAGATCTCGGCCAGTTATCTCAACCAGATCGAGCACGATGTGCGCCCGCTGACGGTCCCGGTGCTCACCCGGATCAACGAGGTCTTCGGCGTCGACCCCACCTTCTTCTCCGCCCAGGACGACACCCGGCTCATCGCCGAACTCCAGGAAGTGGTGATGGATGCCGAGCTGGGCATCGAGGCCGACACCAAGGAGATCGCCGACATGGTGTCGGCGCACCCGTCGATGGCGCGGGCCCTGGTCGCCATGCACAACCGGTACCGCAACACCAGCGCTCAGCTGGCCGCCGCCACCGAGGACCGTTTCGCCGACGGCTCCGGCAGTGCCGCGATCAGCAAGCCGCACGAGGAAGTGCGCGACTACTTCTATCAGCGCCAGAACTACATCCACGAGTTGGACACCGCCGCAGAGGATCTCACCGCCCGCATCCGCTTCCACGGTGGCGAGGTGAGCACCGAGATCGCGCGACTGCTCCGCTCGCACGGTGTACGGATCAGCGAGCGCATCGACCTCGGTGAGGGCGTACTGCACACCTACGACCCGCAGACCAAGCAGCTCGAGATCTCCCCGCACCTGTCCGGCGGACAGCGCACCTTCAAACTGGCCGCCGAACTGGCCTATCTGGAATGCGGCGCGCTGCTCGAAAAGCTGGTCGAGGAGGGCAATTTCGCCTCCGACGCGTCACGCAAGCTGGCCATGCTCGGCCTCGCCAACTACTTCGCCGCAGCAACGGTGTTGCCCTACACCCACTTTCACGAGGTGGCCGAGGACTTCCGGTACGACATCGAACGATTGTCGGCGTTCTTCTCGCAGAGCTACGAAACCGTCTGCCACCGCCTGTCCACCCTGCAACGTCCGTCGCTGCGCGGTGTGCCGTTCTCCTTCGTCCGGGTGGACCGCGCGGGCAACATGTCGAAACGCCAGTCCGCCACGGGTTTCCACTTCTCCGCCAGCGGCGGCACCTGCCCGCTGTGGAACGTCTACGAGACCTTCGCCTATCCGGGCAAGATCATGACCCAGATCGCCCAGATGCCCGACGGCCGCAAATACCTCTGGGTCGCGCGCACCGTGGAACGCCGCGCCACCCGCTACGGCCAGCCGAGCAAAACCTTCGCCATCGGCCTCGGCTGCGAACTACGCCACGCCTCCCGCGTCGTCTACGCCGACGGTATCGACCTCGGCGAAGCCACCGCCACCCCCATCGGCGCGGGCTGCCGAGTCTGCGTCCGCTCCAACTGCCCCCAACGCGCCTTCCCCCCACTCGGCAAGTCCCTCGACATCAGCGAACACCGCAGCTCCGTCTCCCCCTACCTCATCAAGTAGCGCTCAGAAGGCTTCTTCCGGGATGGCCATGATGTCGGTGTCGAGGGCGGCCAGGACGGAGCGGGTTGCGGTGAGTTCGGGCAGGACGTTCTTGGCGAAGAACGAGGCTACGGCTACTTTGCCCTGGTAGAAGGGGCGATCCTTGGCGGAGGATTCGCCGGTGAGGGCGGCGGCGGCGATTTCGGCCTGGGCGAGCAGGCGCCAGCCGATGAGCAGGTCGCCGACTGCCATCAGGAAGCGCACCGAGCCCAGGCCGACCTTGTAGAGCTCGGGCGGGTCCTGCTGTCCTGCCATGGCGTAGCCGGTGAGGGTGGCGGCCATGGCGGCGACGTCGGACTGGGCGGTGCGCAGCAGGGTGCGTTCGGTGGCGAAGCGGCCGGAATCGTTGGCGAGGAACGCGGTGATCTGCGCGTTCAGGTGGCCCATCGCGGCACCGCCGTCGCGAATGATCTTGCGGAAGAAGAAGTCCTGGGCCTGGATGGCGGTGGTGCCTTCGTACAGCGAGTCGATCTTGGCATCGCGGATGTACTGCTCGATCGGGTAGTCCTGCAGATAGCCGGACCCGCCGAAGGTCTGCAGCGATTCGGTGAGCAACTGATAGGCCCGCTCGGACCCGACACCCTTGACGATCGGCAGCAGCAGATCGTCGATGCGGTGCGCCATCTCCGGGTCGGCACCCGAAACCAGCTGCGCCACATCCACATTCTGATGCGCGGCCGTGTAGAGGTACACCGCCCGCAACCCCTCCGCGTACGCCTTCTGCATGGCCAGCGACCTGCGCACGTCGGGATGGTGGGTGATGGTCACGCGCGGCGCCGTCTTGTCGGACATCTGCGTGAGATCCGCACCCTGCACCCGTGTCTTGGCGTATTCGAGCGCGTTCAGATACCCGGTCGACAACGTGCCCGACGACTTCACCCCCACGGTCATGCGCGCGTTCTCGATCACCTTGAACATCTGCGCGATCCCGTTGTGCACCTCACCGACCAGCCACCCCTTGGCGGGCACACCGGTGGCGCCGAAGGTGAGTTCGCAGGTGGGCGAGGATTTGATGCCCATCTTGTGCTCGAGCCCGGTGACGTACACACCGTTGCGATCGCCGATCTCCATGGTGTCGGGGTCGAAGAGGAACTTCGGCACATAGAACAGCGACAGGCCCTTGGTGCCGGGCCCCGCGCCTTCGGGCCGGGCCAGCACCAGGTGGAAGATGTTCTCGGCCGCCTCGCCCACATCGCCACCGGAGATGAACCGCTTCACCCCTTCGATGTGCCACGACCCGTCGGGCTGCGGGATCGCCTTGGTGCGCCCCGCGCCGACGTCGGAGCCCGCGTCGGGCTCGGTGAGCACCATCGTGCCCTGCCAGCCACGCTCGAAACCCCCACGCGCCCAACGCTTCTGCTCCTCGGTACCGATCTCGTAGAGCACCGAGCCCATGAGCGGGCCCATGTTGAAGAAGCTGGCCGAGGGGTTGGCGCAGATGATGAGCTCGTTGATGGCCCACAGCAGCACGTTGGGCGCGGGCGTGCCGTCCATGCCCTCGGGCATGCCGAGCCGGTACCACTGCGCCTCGTGCACGGCGGCCACGGTCTTGCGCAGCGGCTCGGGCACGGTGATGTCGAAGGTGTCGGGGTTGTAGGTCACCGGGTTGCGGTCGGCTTCGGCGAAGGTCTCCGCGATCGGGCCCTCGGCCAGCCTGCGCACCTCGTCGAGGATGTGGCGCACCGTGTCGGAGTCCAGGTCGCCGTAGGCGCCGGTGTCGAGGAGCTTGTCGAGCCCGAGTACCTCGAAGAGATTGAATTCGATGTCACGCACGTTGGCCTTGTAGTGCCCCACTGGGCTCCTCCTCGACTGACCACCCCGCGGCCCGAGCGCCGCGAGATTCCGGCTGTTCGACGTCGTACGAATCGCCAGCGTGCCGCACGGGTGCGTGGCTACGCAACCGTAGCCACGCTGTAGCTCCCCACCGAACAATTCACACGGACGAAACAGACGAAACGGGCACGTGACCGGGAGATATTCCGCTGCAACATGTTCCATCTACTGTTCCGCTCACGAATACAGCCGCTGTATACAACCCGGTGTACAGCCAGGCAGCGGTGTGTTCGTTGTGGCGCGCGTGCGCCGCCGTTACACCTGATGAGGAGAACGCCCCATGTCTGATTCCCGTGTGCTCAGGGCACTGGCCGTCCCCACGGCGGTAGCCCTGGCCGGCCTGTTGCTCACCGGCTGCGGCGCCCGCGACGACGCCTCGACCGGTTCCACCGCGGCGTCCTGCGTCGACACAACAAAAGACACCATCAAGGTCGGTTCGCTGCACTCGCTCTCGGGCACCATGGCGATTTCCGAAGTCACCGTTGCCAATTCGACCAAGCTGGCTGTGGACCAGATCAACGCGGCGGGCGGGGTGCTCGGCAAGAAGATCGAAATCGTCCCCGAGGACGGCGCGTCCGACCCGAAGACCTTCGCCGAGAAGGCCGAGAAGCTCATCAGCTCCGACTGTGTCGCCGCGGTGTTCGGCGGCTGGACCTCGTCGAGCCGCAAGGCCATGAAGCCCAAGTTCGAGAGCCTGAACTCGCTGCTCTACTACCCGGTGCAGTACGAGGGTCTGGAAGATTCCAAGAACATCTTCTACACCGGCGCCACCACCAATCAGCAGATCGTCCCGGCCTTGGACTACCTGAAGCAGAAGGGCATCACCTCCCTCTACCTGGTCGGTTCGGACTACGTCTTCCCGCAGACCGCCAACCGCGAGATCAGGGCCTACGCCGCCGCCAACGGCATCGAGATCAAGGGCGAGGACTACACCCCGCTCGGCTCCACCGACTTCTCCACCATCGTCAACAAGGTGCGCACCGCCAAGGCGGGCGCGGTGTTCAACACCCTCAACGGCGACTCCAACGTGGCGTTCTTCCGTGAGTACTCCAACGCGGGCCTCGAGGCTGCCGAGATGCCGGTGGTCTCGGTGTCGATCGCCGAGGAAGAGGTCGTGGGTATCGGTGCGGACCGCCTCGCCGGCCAGCTGACCGCCTGGAACTACTACCAGACCGTCGACTCCCCGGCGAACAAGAAGTTCGTCGCCGACTACAAGGCCGCCTTCGGCGCCGACAAGCCCACCTCCGATCCGATGGAAGCCGCCTACGCCTCGGTGTTCCTGTGGAAGAACACGGTGGAGAAGGCGAAGTCGTTCGCGGTGGCCGACATCCAGGCCGCGGCCGACGGCGTGAGCTTCGAGGCCCCCGAGGGCACCGTCACCATCGACGGCTCCAATCACCACATCACCAAGACCGCCCGCATCGGTGAGATCCGCGCCGACGGCCTGATCTACACGGTGTGGGATTCCGGCAAGGCGATCACGCCCGACCCGTACCTGAAGTCCTACGAGTGGGCCAAGGGCCTGAAGTAAGTCGCCCGGCAGGTGTGGGGCGCGCCGCGTCCCACACCGTTTCTCTAGGAGTCCACCACAATGGACGTGCTGATCGGCCAGCTCTTCACAGGGTTGAGCCTGGGATCCATTCTTCTGCTCGCCGCGCTCGGTTTGTCGCTGACCTTCGGTCAGATGGGCGTCATCAACATGGCGCACGGCGAGTTCATCATGGCCGGTTGCTACACCACTTATGTTGTGCAGCAGGTCTTCTCCTCGGCCGGTGTCTCGCTGGCCGTCTCGCTGCTCGCCGGTTTCCTGATCGGTGGCCTGCTCGGTGCCGTCCTGGAAATGGGGCTCATCCGCTACATGTACGACCGGCCGCTCGACACCCTGCTCGTCACCTTCGGTGTCGGCCTGGTGCTGCAGCAGGCCGCGCGTGACATCTTCGGCGCGCCCGCCAAGAACGTGCTGGTGCCCGAATGGCTCAGTGGCGGAATCACCATCGCCGGTGCGGTGGTGCCCAAGACGCGCATCTTCATTCTCGTGCTCGCGATCGTCGCGGTGACCGCGCTGGCCGCCGTCCTCAAGACGACCCCGATGGGCCGTCGCATCCGCGCGGTCGTGCAGAACCGTGGTCTCGCCGAAACCAGCGGCATATCGAGCAGATTCACCGATATCAGCACGTTCTTCATCGGTTCGGGCCTGGCGGGGGTGGCCGGTGTCGCGCTCACGCTCATCGGTTCGACCAGCCCGACCATCGGGCAGAGCTATCTGATCGACGCCTTCCTCGTGGTCGTGATCGGTGGGCTCGGCCAGATCAAGGGCACGGTGATCGCGGCGTTCGCGCTCGGTCTGCTCAACTCCTTCATCGAATACTCCACCACCGCGTCGATCGCGAAGGTGATCGTGTTCGTGCTGATCGTCATCTTCCTGCAGGTCCGCCCGCAGGGTCTGTTCACCGTGCGGACGAGGAGCCTGGCATGAACGCACTGACCGAACGCCTTCGCGCCTATCCCCGGCTCACTCCGCTGGCCGGGTTCGCGGTCGCGGCGATAGTCCTGTTCGCCGTCGCCCCGGCGGTGCTGAGCGACTTCCGGCTGAACCTGCTCGCCAAGTTCCTCTGCTTCGCGATCGTGGCGGCGGGCATCGGATTGGCTTGGGGCCGTGGTGGAATGCTCACCCTCGGACAGGGTGTGTTCTTCGGCATCGGCGCCTACATCATGGCCATGCACATGCAGCTCGCCGACGCCGCACGCCTGGGCAACGAGGTGCCCGAGTTCATGGAGATCTCCGGCATCAGCGAACTGCCGGGCTTCTGGCAGCCGTTCGAATCCGCATCGGTCGCGATCCTGGCCATCCTCGTGCTGCCCGCGCTGGTCGCGGCCGTGCTCGGGTACGGCGTGTTCAAGCGGCGGGTGCGCGGTGCGTACTTCGCCATTCTGAGCCAGGCGCTCGCGGCGGCACTGGCGATTCTGCTGACCGGTCAGCAGGCCATCGGTGGCTTCACCGGGCTGTCGGACTTCCGGGCGTTCTTCGGGTTCCGGCTCTCGGACCCGGCCAACCGGCAGATGCTGTTCTTCATCGCGGCGGGCACGCTGCTCGTGGTGGTGGCGCTGATCCGTCAGCTCAACCGCAGCCGCTACGGCGAGCTGCTGATCGCGGTGCGCGATGCCGAGGAGCGGGTGCGTTTTCTCGGGTACGACCCCGCGAATATCAAGATCGTCGCGTACGTGGTCGCGGCGTTCCTCGCCGGTATCGCGGGTGCGCTGTTCACACCGATCGTCGGCATCATCTCGCCCGCCGATATCGGTGTCGTCCCGTCGATCGCGTTCCTGATCGGCGTCGCGATCGGTGGCCGCACCACCCTGCTCGGTCCGGTGCTCGGCGCGATCGGGGTCGCCTGGGCGCAGACCTCGCTGTCGGAGTCGTTCCCGTCGGGCTGGACCTACCTGCAGGGCGTGCTGTTCATCGTGGTCGTCGGGTTCATCCCCGCCGGTCTCGCCGGACTGTGGCCGATGGTCAAGGGATGGCGCGAGAGCCGCAAACCGGAAACACCCGCTGTGGTCACCGAGGAGAAGGTGCTGGCCCGATGACTTCACACGAACCCAAGCCCGGCGGCAATGCGGGCATGAACAGCGACTACCTCGAAATCCGCGGTCTGTCGGTGTCTTTCGACGGATTCAAGGCGGTGACCGATGTCGACCTGACCGTCCTGCAGGGCGACCTGCGGTTCCTCATCGGGCCCAACGGCGCGGGCAAGACCACCCTCATCGACGCGATTACCGGCCTGGTCCCGGCGACCGGGTCGGCGCAGAAGTCGGGTATCGAACTGCTCGGCAAGAAGGTGCACCAGATCGCCCGGCTCGGCGTCGGGCGCACCTTCCAGACGGCGAGTGTGTTCGAGCAGCTCACGGTGCTGCAGAACCTCGACATCGCGGCGGGCGCGGGCCGCTCGGCACTGTCGCTGCTGCGTGCGCGCAAATCCGTGCTGCCCGCCATCGAAGAGGCCTTGGAGACAACAGGTCTCACCGCGCTGCGCGACAAACCCGCCGGAGTGCTCGCACACGGCCAGAAGCAATGGCTCGAGATCGGCATGCTGCTCGTGCAGAACGCCTCGGTGCTGCTGCTCGACGAACCCGTCGCGGGCATGAGCGCCGAGGAACGCGAGGAGACCGGAAACCTGTTGCGCCGCATCGGTGGTGACCGCGTGGTCCTGGTCGTGGAGCACGACATGGACTTCATGCGGTCCTTCGCCACCTCGGTGACGGTGCTCGCGGGCGGCAAGGTGCTCAGCGAGGGCAGCGTGGAACAGGTGCAGGCCGACCCGCGCGTGCAGGAGGTCTACCTCGGCACCGCGGCCATGGCAACCACAGACAAGGAAGCCGCCGATGCTTGAACTAGAAGAGGTCCGTTCGGGATACGGGCGCACCGAGGTGGTCCACGGCGTGAGCCTGACCGTCCCCGACGACAGCGTGGTCGCGATCATGGGCCACAACGGCGCGGGCAAGACCACCCTGCTGCGCACCGCCGTCGGGCTGCTGCCGACCAAGTCGGGCACTATCACCTTCGACGGCGAGAAGATCAGCAAGCTCTCGCCGTCACAACGGGTGAAGCGGGGCATCGCCTATGTTCCGCAGGGTCAGCAGAGTTTTCCCCAGCTGTCCACAGCCGAGAACCTGCAGGTGGTGGCCGATGGTCGCAAGCGCGGCAAGGCGCTGATCGACGAGTCGCTCGATCTGTTCCCGGCCCTGCGCGAGCTGCTCACCCGCAAGGCCGGGTTGCTCTCGGGCGGTCAGCGGCAGCAACTCGCCATCGCCCGCGCCCTCATCACCGAACCGAAACTGCTCATCCTCGACGAACCGACCGAGGGCATCCAGCCCTCGGTCGTCGCCGAAATCGAGCGGACCATCATCGAATTGACGCAGCGCGGCGGGTTGAGCGTGCTGCTGGTGGAGCAACACATCGGTTTCGCGTTGCAGGCCGCCCAGCGGTACTACGTGCTGCACTCGGGGCACGTCGGTTCCACCGGACCGGGCGGGGCGGGCGCGGAATCGGCTGTGCGCGCGGCGATGGCGATCTGAACGCAGGCCGCGTCATGGGCAGGGGTGGGCGGGTTTCGCTGGCCGACCGCGTGTACGAATCGCTGCGTGACGATCTGGCGACCGGTCGGCTCGCACCGGCCGAGCGGTTGCGCGCCGAACGGCTGGCCCGGCGCTACGGCGTCTCGCGCACTCCGGTGCGCGAGGCGCTGGCCCGGTTACAGGCCGACGGCCTGGTGCAGCGTCATCCGGAGGGGCTGTACCTCTACCGGCCACGGCTGGCCGAACTCGACGAGCTTTTCGAGTTACGAATGGTTCTGGAAACACGGGGCTTTCAACGTTCGACGCTCGGTTCGGCTGCGGCCCCGGCCGGACACGATCTGGTCGCCGTCCGCACGGAACTCACGCGCTGGCAAGAATTCAGGGACACGCCGCCGCGCCCGGGCCCCGAGCTGGTCGCGGCCGATGAGCGGTTCCACACCGAACTGCTGCGGGCAGCGGGCAATTCGGCCCTCGCCGAAGCTCTGAGTGCCGTCTACATCCGGGTCCGCCCGGTGCGCACGATGGATGTGCCGACCACCGACCGGGTAGCGGCGATGACCACCGAACACATCGCCATCGCCGAGCACGTGCTGGCCGGACGCCGCGAGCGCGCCCTGCACACCCTCGTCACCCACATCACCACGTCCTGCGTGCATGTGCGGGCTCGGGCCGAGCAAGCTATCGCCTTCACGAAACTAGGTGGGACTGTGCGTGATTGACAGTTCCGTCGCGGTGTCGGTGCCCAGTCGGGCACGGCCCGACCCACGTGCCGCGATTGTGCGGCGGTGTCGGACGGGAGTCAGCAGTCGGTCTGGAACGGCCAGCAGTGGGCGGGACGGTGGGTGACGGTGACCGGGGCCGGGGTGGTCGACTCGGTGATGTCGGAGACCGTTCGCGGGGACGGTGAGTCGGTGAGCAGGGCGAGGATCACCATCACCAGCACGATCAGCATGCCGAGCACAGCCAGGCCGAACACCACCAGACCTGCCAGTTTGCCCTCCTTTGCCGGTTCGGTGGGCGGGGCGGGCGGTTCGACACGGCGGGGTCGTGGGGCGGTCGGTGCCGGGTCGGGGCGTTTGGCCGGGAATCCGTCGTCGGTGAGCTCGGTACGGGTGGGGGCGAGGTCGGCCAGGCCGAGCGCGGCGCAGGTGTTGAGCACCCTCTCGACGGTCCATTCGCGCGGGCCGGCCGAGAAGTTCTCCAGGTAGACGCGTAATTCGTGCGCGTCGACAGTATTGGCGACCAGCACGTCGAGGCCCGGACGTAAGGCGGTGCGCGCCGGTCGCACCACCACACCCCGGTACGGCACGAGCACCACCGCCCCGCACACATGCCTGCTCTCCTGCAGCGCGTGTTCCAGCGCCACCCGCACCGCGTGCACACCGTGTTCGAGCCGGTCGGTCAGCCCGCTCGACGGTCCGGCGTCCAACTCCAGCGGACTGTCGCTGATCGTCCACGCCCCCGTGCTCGACATGGCAAGCAACCCGCTCTGCCGTCGCCGGAATCCCAACACGTCGATCACCGTGATCCCCCGCGGCGTCACCACCACCGCGTCGAGGCGCCGATCCCCCACCTGTGGGTCGATCAGGGCGAGCCCAGGGCTCGGATAGGCGCTCAGGCATTCGACGAACTCCCGCTCGGCGCCGGTGAGTTCCGCGCCCGGCCTGATCCGAACCAGCATTGCGATGTTCCCCTACCACTGCTGCGACCTCACCGCCGCTGCGCGCTGCGGTACCCAAATCATGACGCGCAACTGTTCCGAAAACCACTGGAAACCAAAGAAAAACCGACTCGCCACCGTGCGCGCGTACCGCCGAGTACGCTGTCGATTCCGACGGAACCGAGCGATAAGACGAGGTGGACGACGATGGCCGCAACGCCCCTACCACGCATTTCCCCCGGCCGGTTGGGTGAACTCGGACCGATCAACTGGGTTGTCTGGCAGGTACTTTCTCGCGCGGCGGGCACGGCGGACGCCCACCTTTTCAGCACACTCGGTCGCACCCGTGGGCTGTTCCGGGGTTGGCTGCATTTCTCCGGCAAGCTCATGCCGGGTGGGCGATTGCCGCGCGCGGAGGCCGAATTGGTGATTCTGCGGGTGGCGCATCTGCGCGACTGCGGTTACGAGGCCGACCACCATCGCCGACTGGGGCGCAAGGCCGGGCTGACCGCGGTCGAGGTGGATCGGGTGGCGGCGGGGCCGGACGCGGAGGGGTGGACGCCGCGTCAGCGGGCGCTGCTCACCGCGACCGACCGGCTGGTGACCACCCGCGATATCGACGACGCGGCGTGGGCGGAGCTGGCCGCGCACTACGACGAGCGGTTGCTCATCGAGATCGTGCTGCTCGTCAATCAGTACGAGGGCCTCGCGTCGACCATCACCACGCTGCGGATCGAACGCGACACCTTCAAGGTGTGAGCCAGCTCATAGAGCGGTCGGTGGTCATTATTCGCAGACTAAAAGCGTACAAAGTACGGAGTAACGTCATCGAGGAGAGTCCATGCAGATCACCGCTTCCGCCGTCTCGCTCAATGTGGACGACCCGCAGGCGTCGGCCCAGTTCCTCGTCGACCACCTCGGTTTCACCGAGAACATGGCCGCCGACGGGTTCGTCAGCCTCGGCAGGCCCGACGCGGGCATGGACGTCATCTACCTGCGCACCGGCCTGAAGTCGTTCAAGCCGGCGCGGATCGCGGGCAGTGCGGGCGAGGGTGTGCTCGTGGTCTTCGTGGTCGACGACATCGACAGCGAATACGAGCGATTGCGCGACGCGGGCGTCCCGATCGAGACGCCCATCGAAACCGAGGAATGGGGCGAGCGCTACTTCCAGATGACCGACCCCAACGGCGTGGTCATCCAGCTCGTGCAGTGGGTGTGATCAGCGGCGCGCGACCCGCAACGCGGCCACGATCAGCGGAATCTGCAGCGGCAACCGTGCGACCACCCCGGCCTTGAAGGCGGGCGAGGACTTGGGGTTGCCGAGCACGTCGACGGTCATCTGCACATTGGCCGGGAAAACGGCGACGAACAGGCCCGCGGCGAGCCAGCCACCGAAACGCCGGGTCTTCGGCACTGCCAGCGCCGTGGCGACACCCAGCTCGGCGACCCCGGAGCCGTAGGTATAGGCCCGGGGTTCGCCGGGCAACTGCTTGGGAACGATGCCGTCGAACAGCTTCGGCGCGACGAAATGCAGGACACCGACCACGAACAACAAACCACTCAGGTAGGTGTGCGCGCGCCGACGGGGAGTTTCATGAGCCACGCTCCGCACTGTAGCGGTGCGAACCGGGGGCGTCACCGGGCACTTGGGCCGCCCGGGACACCATCACCTTCTAACGGGTGCGCCGCCGGTCCCCGTCGGCACTGAGATTCGCCGTGCGGGGACCGCGCAGGGTCCGGTCGAAGCCGACGGAACCTCGAAGACCCGGGGGCTCAGGCCGACGCGAAGACCGAGGCCGCCGGGGTGGCCGGGCGTCCGAGGAGCTTGGTGAGGTCGCCGGTGCGCACCTCGAGGAAGCCCTGGGCGATGCCCGCGTCCGAGTCGGCGAGGACCGTGGCGAACTGCTCGTCCACGCCCGCGGCGTGCAGGGTGGCCGCGTATTCGCTGGTCGGGAGGTTCTCGTAGCGCACAGTCGCGCCGGTGGCCGCACCGATCGCGGCGGCCAGGTCGGGGCCGGAGAGGGCTTCGTCGCCACCCAGTTCGTAGACGCGGCCCGCGTGCCCGTCTCCGGTGAGGACGCGGGCCGCGGCCTCGGCGTAGTCGGCTCGGGCCGCACCCGAGACGCGACCCTCGTCCATCGCGCCGTGCAGCACGCCGGTCTGTGCGGCGAGGGCCGCGGCCTGGCTGTAGTTCTCCCAGTACCAGCTGTTGCGCAGCAGCACCGTCGGCACCGACGCGCCCGCGAGCACCTCTTCGGTGCCGCGATGTTCGGCGGCCAGGATCATCGGGTTCACCTCGGCCTGCGGAATGCTCGTGTAGGCCAGCAGCTCGACACCCGCGCGTTCGGCCGCTCGAATCACGGTGGTGTGCTGGGCGACTCGCGCGCCGAACTCGTTGCCCGAGATGAGCAGCAACCGGTCGACACCGATCAGCGCGGCATCGAGCGCTGCCGCGTCGTCGTAGGACGCCCGGCGTACTTCGACATCGAGATCGGCCACCTTCGCCGGATCCCGCACGATCGCCACCGGCCGCTCACCGGCCGCCACCAATGCCTCGACGACGAGCCTGCCCAGCTGTCCACTCGCTCCGGCCACCGCAACAGTCATGACTTCCTCCGAACTGATCGACATGCACTAACTATTAGTAAGTACTATGCATTCAGTAGGCGCTGTCGTCAAGGAGGGTAAGATCACCGGTATGAGTGAGCAGCACCTCGACGACGATCAGACGCTGGAAGCCGACGTCTTCGCACGCGACTGCGCGTCCAGGTCGGTGCTGCAGAACGTCGCGAGCCGGTGGGGTGTGCTCGCCCTGGTGGCCCTGCGGGAGGGCCCGTTCCGGTTCAGCGCGCTCCGCAGGCGGGTCGACGGGGTGAGCGAGCGCATGCTGTCGCAGACCCTGCAGGCCCTCGAGCGCGACGGCATGGTGCACCGCGAAGTCCTGGAGGCCATTCCGCCGCGCGTGGAATACACCCTCACCGAGCTGGGCGCACAGGTGGCCGTCCGGCTGCACGCGCTGATCGAGGTCCTCGAGACCAATATCGACACGGTGCAGGCGGCGCGCTCCGGCTACCGCGGCAACGGCTAGTTCTTCGCCAGCATGTCGGAGACGGTGGCGAAGCGGTATCCCTGTGCGCGCAGGCCGGTGACGATGCCTGGCAGCGCGGCCGCCGATTCGGTGCCGTGCATGACGTGCAGCAGCACGATGGAACCGGGGCGGGTCTGTTCGAGGGTGGTGGCGACCACGGTGTCACGGTCGACGCCGCCCGCGGAATCGGGTTCGACATCCCAGGTCACCGTGGTGCGGTCGTGGTCGGCGAGGTATTTCGGCAGGCCGTAGAGCTTCTTGCCGTAGGGCGGGCGGAAGGTGATCGGCCCCTGATAGCCGGTGCGGCGGATCTCGGTGTCGGTGCGTTCGATCTCGTCACGCACGGTGTCGCCCGAAACCAGCACCATGCGGCGGTGCGTGTAGGTGTGGTTGCCGATTTCGTGCCCCGCCGCCGCGATCGCCTGCCCGAATTCGGGATGCGCGGCGAGATCGTCACCGACGAGGTAGAAGGTGGCGGGCACCTGCAATTCGGCCAGGGTGCGCAGGATTTCCGGGGTTCGTTCGGTCGGCCCGTCGTCGAAGGTGAGTGCGACGACTTTGTCCTGGGTTTCGACACGGTTCACGAGTTCGCCGGTGAGCTGGTAGGTGCGCGAATTCATCAGTACATAAAGCCCCGCCACCACCGCGACCACGACCACGACCACCGCGGCCGCACCCGTCAACCATTTGCGCATAGTGGTGTATACCGCAGATATCTCGCGCCGACGACCCGAGGCGAGAACATGGGTAACTCACCGGGGACGGGCGGACGCGACCACATCCAAAAGCTTGCCGCGTCCGCAGTCCCCACGTACCCGAGTCTGGCCTGAAGTCACGGAGAGGCGGCTACGGGATTACCTGGGTGATGTCGCCGGGGTTCAAGTAGTCGAAGAATCGGTGGGCGCCGTCTTCGGTCATGCGAACACAACCGTGTGACTTCGAGGTGACCGGGCCGACGTGGAATGCCATGTCACCGTTGAAGAATGTCGCCCATCGCATCGGTGCGTCGTGCATGGTGCTCCAGTGGAATTCCCGCTTGAAGGAAATGCGGGTCACCGCGGGCGGAGTTTCGAATCCCGCCATTCCGTGCGAGATCGGTGTCGGTCCGAAGACCACCCGTCCGTTGTCGACCAGCCATGCCTCGTTCGTCGACAGCCGCATGCACGCCCTTGCCTCGACCACCGGGCAGGGTGACGCCGTCGGAATCACGGAGGGGACACCCGGAATATCGGGTCCACCAGGGAAAAGAGGTTCCGCCGCTGCGGGAGCCACGGCAACCGATCCAGCCGCCGCGACAAGAGCCGCCACACGTGCCATCCATCCGAGAATGCGCTTGCTCATGGGTTCTCAGTTGCCTCTCAACCGTGCCCGCCACCCGCGAGTCGACCGGGCGAGGGGACCATCTCATGGAACACGAACATGTCGAACACGAGCTTGGAACAACCACCAGAGGTGCTAACGCATCATCGACCACAAAAGTGGATTCACCAAATCAATCTCCGCGATTCGGCCGAAAAGAAATAGAAACCCGGTAGTTCCGGGCATGAGCGAGGGGCGGCCGCTTCGCGAACCGCCCCTCGGGATCTGCTGATCAGAAGTTGATCATGTGGCCGGCGAGGCCGTGGATCGCTTCCTGCAATGCCTCGCTGAGCGTGGGGTGGGTGTGCACGTTGCGAGCCAGCTCGTTGACCGTGAGGTCCCACTTCTGGGCCAGTGTGAGCTCCGGCAGCAGCTCGGACACGTCGGGGCCGATGAGGTGGCCACCGATGAGTTCGCCGTGCGTGTTGTCGGCGATCAGCTTCACGAAGCCGGTCGGGTCGGCCAGGCCGTGGGCCTTGCCGTTGGCGGTGAACGGGAAGGTCGCCACCTTCACGTCGTAGCCTTCGTCGCGGGCCTGCTGCTCGGTGAGGCCGAAGCTGGCGACCTGCGGCTGGCAGAAGGTGGCGCGCGGCATCATCCGGTAGTCGCCGAGCGCCATGGTCTCGGCGCCGCCGATGGTCTCCGCCGCGACCACGCCCTGTGCCTCGGCCACGTGGGCCAGCTGCAGCTTGGCGGTGACGTCACCGATGGCGTAGATGTGCGGCACGTTGGTGCGCATGTAGTCGTCGATCGCGATGGCGCCGCGGTCGGTGAGCTGCACGCCGGTGGTCTCGAGGCCGTAGCCCTCCACACGCGGCGCGAAGCCGACGGCCTGCAGCACCTTGTCGACGGTGACGGTCTCGACGTTGCCGGACTTGTTGTCCTTGATCTGGACGGTGACCTTGGAGCCGTCGTCGTCGATCGACTGCACGGCCGCACCGGTGGTGATGGTGATGCCGAGCTTCTTGTACTGCTTGGTGATCTCCTTGGACACATCGACGTCCTCGTTGGGCAGGGCCCGGTCGAGGAATTCGACGATCCGCACGTCGACGCCGTAGTTCTTCAGGACGTAGGCGAACTCCATGCCGATGGCGCCCGCGCCGACGATGAGGATCGAACCCGGCAGGTCGCGGGTGAGAATCTGCTCCTCGTAGGTGACCACGTTCTCCGACAGCTGGGTGCCGGGCAGCAGCTTGGTCGTGGTGCCGGTGGCGATGATGACGTTGTCGAAGCTGATCGACTCGTTGCCACCCTTGGTGAGGGCGACGTCGAGCGAGTTCGGGCCGGTGAAGGTGCCGAGACCGTCGAACTCGTCGATCTTGTTCTTCTTCATCAGGAAGTGCACGCCCTTGACGCGACCGTCGGCCACCTTGCGGCTGCGGTCGAAGGCGGCGCCGAAGTCGAAGCTGACCTCACCGGAGATGCCGAAGGTCTTGGCTTCCTTGTGGAAAATGTGGGCCAGTTCGGCGTTGCGCAGCAGTGCCTTGGACGGGATGCAGCCCACGTTCAGGCACACGCCACCCCAGTATTTCTGCTCGACAATCGCTGTTCGCAGGCCGAGTTGAGCGGCACGGATCGCGGCGACATATCCGCCGGGACCAGCGCCGAGAACGACGACATCGTAGTGGGAAGTCACGTCACCGAGCCTAACTCTGTTTCGGGGAGTTCACCCACCCGTCCCCCACTTCGGTGAGATGCGCTCGCCCGACCTCGTTCGAGGCGGACCGGACGGTACTGTCGGCGGGATGAGCGGCGCGGGATCAGGGGGCCGAGCGGAAATCGGCAGCCGGGTCGACGGCACCGTTTCGGTCCACCTGGTGCGCCTGCTGGTTCAGTCGGCGCGACGGTTCGGGGTGGCCGAGGAACAGCTGGCGCGCGTACCCGGCACCGACGACGTGGTGCTGCGTGGTGAGCTGAACCGGCTGCCGATGAGTTCGCTGCTTCGGCTGTGGGAGTTGATCGCGCGGCCCGGCGCGGGCGCCGCGGTGGCCGAGGCCGCACCGCTGGGCACCTTGAACACCTGGGACTACCTGGTGACAACCGGCGCGACACTGGCGGATTCGTTGCGCGCCGCCCAGCCGTACCACCGTCTGGTCACCGCCGCTGCCGAAGGTTTCGACCTGTCCGGCGAGGCCGATCTCACCATCGGCTATCGCACGTCGGCCAACGACCCGATGGTCGCGTCGACGGTCAACGAATACGTGCTGGCGTACTACCTGCGCCGCGCCCGCGAGGCGACCGGCCGAGTGCTGGTCCCGGCGAAGGTGACCTTCGGTCATCTCGCACCGGCCGACCACCGCTC
Organism: Nocardia rosealba; assembly: GCF_020216065.1. GTDB lineage: Bacteria > Actinomycetota > Actinomycetes > Mycobacteriales > Mycobacteriaceae > Nocardia > Nocardia rosealba. Next base: position 200,570 of record NZ_JAIWNA010000001.1, on the reverse strand, counting down.
CCTGATCGACGTATTCGGCACGGGCAACATCGAATTCGGTGCCGACGCCGACTCGATCACGTTCCGCGCCGACGATGCCAACGCTCCACTCCCCCGCGCCGACCCGATGCTCGCCGACCTGATGCGCAGCCACGCCGACCTCGTCCTCGCGTCCGCACGCACCGTCGCCGACCCCCTCGACGCGTTCCGCATCGCCCTCGCGTCCGCCCTCGACGCCGCCGACCCCACCCTCGCCCGCGTCGCGAAGGCCCTGGCCATGAGCGAACGCTCCCTGCAACGCCACCTCGCCGACCATGGCACCACTTGGCGCGAGGAACTGGACCGCCTCCGCTACGAGCGCGCGAAAACCCTGCTCTCCCAGGGCCTCACCACCTCAACCATCGCCCGCCACTTGGCCTTCACCGACGACCGCGCCCTCCGCAAGGCCTTCCACCGCTGGACCGGAACCCCGCCCACCCTCGCGCGCTGACGCCCCTGGCCGCAAGGTCTTCCCGATCTCGTCGGCGAGCAGAAAGCCGGCCAGGCCGTGCGCGTGTTTCTCCCGGCGCACGAGGGAGATGATGTTGAGGCTGAACGCGTCTCGAACCTGACGAAAGAGCAGCCGGCCGTCGCGGAGTTCCTCGGCGATGTCGAATTCACTCAGGAAGGCGATGGCGTCTCCGGACATGGCGAGCCGCTTCATCGTTTCGATGGAATTGGTGTGGAAGGCCGGCTGGATATCGAGTCCCGCGTTGGTGAAAGCTTCGGCGACGATGCCGTGGATCACCATGGACCGGTCGGCGAAGATCAACGGAAACGGCGTGCACTGGGCGAGCGGAACGGTGTCCATCGGTGCGAGCGGATGATGCGGTGAGACGACAACTCCCAGCCGGGTGTTCATCTGCCAGCAGACTTCCAGCTGGGCCGAGGCCGGGATATTGAAGCCGAGGCCGAGGTCGGCCTCGCTGTTCTCGATGGCCCCGACGATGTCGAGGGTCGACATGGTGCGGATCGAGATCCGGATCTGCGGATGACGAGCCCGGAAGCTGGCAGCGGCGGTGGCGACGACACTGCTGGCCAGGCCGGTCATGGTGGCGATGACCACCTCGCCGCTGCCGAGGGCGCGCAGGTCCCGGATATCGGTGACCGTTTCCCGGTATTGGCGCAGCGTCTGCCTGATATGGGCGACCAGCGCCTCGCCGGCCGGGGTGAGCCGCATACCGCGAGGCAACCGTTCGAACAGCGGCTGTTCCAGCTCCGCCTCGAGCAGCAGGATCTGCCGGTTGATCGCCGAGGGCGCGACGTGCAGCCGGGCGCCTGCCGCACGAATCGACCCGAGCCGAGCCACCTCGTCGATGTAGTGCAGCAATCGTGAATGGAGCATCACGCACCTCCTCGGCGGAGTGTACGAGAATTGAGTACACCTCGTGCGAAAACGAATGCTTGTGGGCAACAGTGCCGGTCGCGTCCAATCAATACAGGCACACATATCGAGATGAGGACGCTGATGCCCCAATCGAATTCGACAACCGACTCCTTCGCCGGATCCGCCGCGGTCGCCGATCAGGAAAACCATGTCCGGGCCATTTTCGACATCCTGGAGGGCAGGCGGGAAGCCGACCTGCTGCTCCACAATCTGTACATACTCGACGTACACAGCGAAACCGTTTATCCCGGTTCCCTTCTGGTGCACGGCGAACGCATCATCGCGCTGAATCCCGACGACACCATTCGGTACCGCGAATCCTTCGACGGTGGTGGGCTTTACGCGATACCCGGCCTGATCGATGTGCATCTGCACTTCGAATCCCAGCTCGCACATCCGGCGGCGTTCGGCGAGGCGATCGTGCCGAGCGGAACCACGACGGTGTTCGGGGAGACGCTCGACTTCGCCAGTGCGGCGGGCAAGGAGGCCGTCGACGCGGTGCGGGCGCTGTTCGCCGACTACGACAAGCTGCCGTACCGGCTCTACGCGTTCGCACCGGGGAAGAAGTCCCCGGCGGAAGTCACCGAGGCGATGCTGGAGATGGATCCGGTCATCGGCCTGGGTGAACTCGCCCACCTGTCGTATATGACCGGCAATGCCGAGGACTTCCGCAAGTCCGCGCTCGGCCGGGCGAACGCGGGATTCGTGAACTGCCACTGGGGCGTGACGGCACTGTCGGACACCCTGCTGAATTACATGCCCGCGATCGGCGTCGACAACAACCACGATGTGTGGAACGAAGACGATATCGAGAAGAGCATCCGCTACGGCCTGAACACCCAGATCAAATTCGGGGTCGGCAGTCCGGAGGTGATTCGAACGATGTTGCGCGCCATCGTCAAACGTCGCTGGCCCGCCGAGAATTTCCAGCTCTGCGCCGACAATATCTCGGTGGACCGGGTGTTGCGGCAGGGCCATATCGACTGGGTGATCTCGCTGGCCGTCGAGATGGGGATGCCACCGATTCAGGCGATCAAGATGGGCACCCTGTACGCCGCGCGTTCCTTCCACAAGGATCGTGATCTCGGTTCGCTGAGTCCGGGACGGTTCGCCGACATCGTGCTCACCGACAGCCTTTCGCGCATCAATCCGCGCTATGTCTTCAAGGGCGGCAGGTTGATGGCGAAGGACCGCAGGCTGCTCGAGCCGGTCCGCATCGACTATTCGGTGCTCGCCAAGCAGCCGCGCCCCGGTCTCGACGACCTGCGTCCCGAGCAGCTCGACCTCACACCGCTCGAGGTCTCCGACGACGGCACGCGGGCGAAAGTCCTGCTCTTCGACGTCTACGGGCGCGGGCACCTCAAGTTCGCCCAGGAAGTCTGGGTTCCTGTGCGCGACGGTTCGATCGTGCCCGAGCACGAGGGTGTGCGGCTCAACCGGATCTCGCTCGTGCAGCGCTACGCCGACGGGGAACGGCACATCGTGAACGGATTGTTCAAAGGCGTCTCGATCGATGGCGGCGCGGTCGCTACGTTCTGGCCCGCACCGAAGGCCTATTTCGTAGTCGTCGGTGCCGACAGCGCCGAGATGTGCGGCAGCCTCCAGCACCTGGACGGTCTCGTCGGTGGCTGCGTCGTCACCGAGGGCGGTGCGGTGAAAGCCGTTCTGCCGCTCGACTTCTACGGCGTGATGGCCGATATGGATCTCGCCGAACTCGTCGAAGCCACCCGCGCGATCGACAACGCCCTCGCCGTTCTCGGCAACAAGAACGAAGGTGAACCGGTGGTCAACAAACTGCTGACGCTGTTCATTTCGCTCGACCGCTTCGGCTTCATGAAATAGCCTCGGCTACCGCAGAGCAAGGGATCCACCGTTATGCAACACGACAAAGACGCGGCAGTCATCGACAACGGGAACAAGGTGCGCCGCTGGATCACCTACGTGGCCGGGATATACATCCTCACCCTCGGACTCAGCCTGGCCATCAGGGCGGCGATCGGCATTTCCCCGCAGAGCAGCCTCACCCGCACGATGACGCTGGTCTTCACGCCGTTGAGTCAGGGCAACTACAACCTCATCCTCGAAGTCATCATGCTCGTGCTGACCTTCCTGGTGCGCCCGAAGGCTTTCAAGGCGAGCTATCTGCTCTCGATGATCCCGGCGCTGGTCCTGGCCCTGCTCCTCGATCTCAACCTGTGGCTCACCGAATGGATCCACCTCGAGCCGTACACGGCCAACCTGGTCCTGCTGGTCTTCGCCGATGCGATGTTGGCGCTCGGCCTGTTCCTGATGATCCGCGCGAATCTGATCCTGATGCCGATCGATCTGTTCGTGAACACCATCCAGCAGATGACCGGCCGGAAATGGGGCAATATCAAGACGGTCTTCGACTGCACCCTGCTCGCCCTGTCGGCGGGCATCGGCCTGGTGTTCCTCGGCGCTCCGCATTTCATTCGCGAAGGGACGATTATCAACGCCGTTCTCGTCGGACAGTATGTGAAGGGATACTTCTACCTGTACGAGAAATTCGCGGCACGAAAGCGCACTGCCGAATTCGTGCCCGTCGCCGACTGATTCCGATCGCCCGGTCCTGCCAGGACCGGGCGTTTCAGCGTCGCACCCTGTAGGTCAGGTGGGTGGCGCGGCGACCCGGAACGACGATCGGATCGTCCAGCAGCAGATGGCCTTTCGCCAATTTTCCGAAGTAGGAGACGCCTTCACCGAACAGTACCGGGACAAGGCTGACGCAGATCTCGTCGACCAGGCCGAGGTCGAGGGCCTGCTGGATGATTTTCGAGCTGGCGATGGTGACGTTCTTGTCTCCTGCGATCCTTTTGGCCTCGGTGACGGCGGAGGCCACGTCGCCGACGAATGTGGTGTTCGGCCAACGTTGTGCGGCGTCGTCGGGGGCGTGATGGGTGACGACGACAACGGGGGCGCCCACCGGGTGCTTGTCGCCCCAACCGTTGGTCATGTCGAACAGATGACGGCCCGCGATGAGCGCGCCCGTGTTGTCGATCCACTCGCGCAGCACCTGTGCGCCCGCCTCGTCGACCTGCAGCGACCGCTCGCTGCTCGCGCTCGACACGGTCACCTCGCCGCCCTCGTACCACTCGAACAGTTCGCCGATCCCGTCGTCGGGTTCCGCGACGAATCCGTCCAGCGACATCGTCATATGCGTGAATACTTTGCCCATCTTCGCGCCTCCTCCGAAACGGTTGTCATCGATATAGACGCGCCCCGCGTATGGAAATCATCGGTGCGAAATCCTCTCGCTCCCCAGGTCCGACGACTCACGGCACGCTGCCCGTTCGCTCTGGCGCGTCAGGACCGGGTGGTGGCGTGTGCGGACCTGGGAACGACGATCGGACCGCCATAACGTGGTCTGCACCGGTCAGAAAACACCGGCTGACCTCGAAAGAAGGCAAGATTATGACCATTCCGACGCATACCCGCGAAATCCACCTCGCCGCCCGCCCGAACGGTGCCCCGGTCGCCACCGATTTCGCTCTCGTGGAGCGGGAGCTGCCCGAACTCGCCGACGGTCAGATCCTGGTGCGCAACACCTGGATGTCGGTCGACCCGTACATGCGCGGCCGGATGGACGACAAGCCGTCCTACATCGCGCCGTTCGAAATCGGTGCGGCACTGGAAGGTTCGGCGATCGGTGAGGTGATCGCTTCGACATCTCCGGATATCGCGGTCGGCACCACGGTCACGCACTTCGCCGGATGGCGCGAACACTCCCTCATCGATGCGCTATCGGCCACCCCTATCGACCCCGAACTCGCTGCCCCACAGCACTTCCTGGGTGCTCTCGGCACCACCGGCCTCACTGCTTACGCCGCCCTGACCGAGGTGGCGAAGGTGGAGCCGGGCGACACGGTGTTCATCTCGGCGGCCGCGGGCGCGGTCGGCAGTGTGGCGGGCCAGATCGCCAAGGCCCTCGGTGCGAAACGAGTGATCGGTTCCGCGGGTGGCCCGGTCAAGACGCGAAAGGTGCTCGAGGAGTTCGGTTTCGACGCGGCGATCGACTACCGCGCCGGTGACCTCGCCGGACAGCTCACCGAAGCCGCACCGGACGGCATCGACGTGTACCTCGACAGCGTGGGTGGTGAACACCTGAAGGTCGCGATCGAGGTGCTCAACCAGCACGGCCGCATCGCCCTGGTCGGCGCCATCAGCGGCTACAACGGCGCGACCGACCGAGCGACCCCCGACCTCTACCTCGCCGCGACCAAGGAAATCTCCCTGCGCGGCATGCTGGTGACCAGCTACCTCCCACTCTTCGCCGAGTACATCCCGAAGGCCGCCGCCTGGCTCGCCGACGGCACCCTCCACACCGCCGAAACCACCTACGAGGGCCTCGACCAAGCCCCCGCCGCCCTCCTCGGCGTCCTCACCGGCGCCAACACCGGCAAAATGCTCGTCCAGCTCGCCTGAAGACCAAGATCACCACGCTCGGGTGCAGTACTCGGCCGATGCCGCCACCGGAGCGTGGTGCTCGACCGTCCAGGTCAGCGCCAGACCTGGGTGGCGACGCGGGTGAAGTTGCCGCTGAAGAGGGCGGCGCGTTCGACGGGGGTGAAGCCACGGTCGGCGAGGTGGTCGTCGAGGCTCGGGATACCAGGGGTCTCGCCGAGGAGATCTTCGGGTGGGGTCCACTGCAAGGGGCCCCAGGCGGTGTAGTCCGCTGAGAACGCGGCGGGGTTGTCCTGGATCTCGGCGTTGAACTGGTCGCCGTCGAAGGAGTAGTCGGAGCCGATGCCGATGTGGTCGATGCCGACCAGGTCTACGCCGTAGCGGATGTGGTCGGCCATGGCGGCGAGGCGCTCGGCTCGCGCTTCGGGTGCGTTCTCACCGAGGAAGATGCCGACACCGTTGATGCCGATCACCCCGCCCGTCGCGGCACAGGCGCGAGCCTGATCGTCGGTGATATTTCGCGGATGTGCCCACAGGGCAGCGAAATTGGAGTGGCTGTAGATCATCGGGGCGGCGGTGTGGGTGGCGAGATCGAGGCCGGTGCGGCGGGAGCAGTGCGAGCCGTCGACGAACATGCCGACCTCGTTCAGCTTGCGCACCAGGTCTTTTCCGTACGCGGTGAGTCCGGTGTCGACCGTGTCGAGGCAGCCGCAGCCTGCCGCGTTGGCGTGGTTGTAGGTGGGCAGCAGGGAGCGCACGCCGAGTTCGTAGAACACCGCGACGTTGTCGAGGTCGCCGTCGAGCGGTGCGGAGTCCTCTAGATCGAAGGCCAGCGAAATCGCCTCGGGCGCACCGATATCACTCACCCGATCGACCAGCCGGAACCGCGGGTCGGCGGCGGCCTGCTCACGGAACAACCGCAGCAGGGCGAGCGAGTCGGCCTTGGTCTCCCCCGAGTACCCGACATTCACCGACAGATACGACCCGAGCGGGTAGCGCGCCAGATCCGCGACCCGCGCCGTCGGTAACAACGGCAGACAGCAATGCTGCTCCCAGAGCATGGACACACCTCCCCATCGTTATCCGTGACCTGCGATCCTACGTTTCGCAACGCTATCGGCACCGGACCGACGCTAACGCGATGTCTGATTCGCCCGATTAATCGGTACTCGTCCCTTTGCTCGAAGGCGGTGCGACATGCGTCGCTTCCTCGTCCTGCTCGCTTGTCTCGCGGCGGCTGTCGGTCTCTCGACACTGCCGGCCGCGGCGACCCCCTCCTACTGCGGTCTCGTGTGGGGATCGCTGGACAAGTCGAGTCCGAACTACTCGTCGGGTGCCGTGCGCGATGTGCGCGCGGGCCGTCACGATTGCTACGACCGCCTGGTCGTCGACCTCACCGGGCCGGTGTCCGGCTACCGGGCGGGATACGTCGGCACCGTCACCCAGGACGGTTCCGGGGCCGGCGTCCCGCTGCGCGGAGGCGCGTTCCTGCAGGTCACGGTGCTGGCACCCGCACACGACGACGCGGGCGCGAGCACCTACCTGCCGGGTAGCCGCAGCGACCTGGTGAACGTGACCGGCTACCAGACCTTCCGTCAGGCCGCCTGGGCCGGTTCGTTCGAGGGGCAGACCACTCTCGGGCTCGGCGTACGCGCCCGGCTGCCGTTCCGTGTGTTCACCCTCGAAGGGCCGTCACGCGTGGTGATAGACGTCGCGCACTATTGGTGAGTCACGTCGGCAACAATGTGGGGATGAGCGGCGTTGAGCAGAATGTGACCGATCCCTACCTCTGGCTCGAAGACGTAACCGCCGAACCGGCGCTGGACTGGGCCCGTGCCCGCAACGAGGTGGTCGCGGACAGATTCGCGAACACCGAACGGTTCGCCGACCTCGAGCAGCGCATCCTCGCGATGCTCGACGACGACACCAAGATCGCCTATCCCGCGCGACGCGGACCGTGGCTGTACAACTTCTGGCGCGACGCCGAGCACCCGCGCGGGCTGTGGCGGCGGACGACGTTCGAGTCGTATGCCGGCGAGAATCCCGAGTGGGACGTGCTGATCGATGTCGACGCGCTCGCCGCGGCCGATGGTGAGAACTGGGTGTGGTCGGGCGCGGTGGTGCTTCGCCCTTCGCAGGAACGTGCCGTCATCCACTTGTCGCGCGGTGGCGCCGATGCCACGGTCGAACGCGAATTCGACATGACCACACGGCAATTCATCGCTCCCGAGGACGGCGGGTTCTTCCTGCCCGAGGCCAAGTCACGGGTCGGCTGGGTCGACGCCGACAGCCTCTACGTCGGCACCGATTTCGGGCCCGGCTCGCTCACCGATTCGGGCTATCCGCGCATCGCGAAGCGCTGGCGGCGCGGCACCGCATTGTCCGAGGCCGAAACGGTATTCGAGGGCAAGCCGAGTGACGTGTCGATCGGCGCCGGATTCGACCGCCACCCCGGTTACGAACGGCATTATTTGCACCGATCGACGGACTTCTACAACACCGAAGTCTCCCTGCTCGTCGACGGCGAGTGGCGCCTGCTCGAAACACCCACCGACGCCGATGTCGACTGGTACCGCGACTGGCTGCTGGTGCGCCTGAAGACCGCGTGGACCCCCGCCGGCACGACCTTCCCGGCGGGCAGCCTGCTGGTCACCGATATCGACGACTTCCTCGCGGGCGGAAGAGACTTCGAGGTGCTGTTCACTCCGGACCCACACACCTCGCTGGAATCGTGGGGCTGGACCGAGAACCACCTGATCCTCACCACCCTGCGCGATGTGCAGACGGGTCTGCGCGTCCTCACCCCCGGCCCCGACGGCTGGGCGAGCGCGGACCTTCCCGACACCCCCGCGATGTCGAGCACCTCCGTGAGCAATCTCGACCCGCTGGAAGGCGGCGACGAGTTCATGCTCACCACTACCGGTTTCACCACCCCGACCACCCTCCTGAACAGCGCGGTCGGCGAAACTCCCGCGCTGCTGAAGCAGGCACCCGCGTACTTCGACGCCGACGGCATCGAAACCGAGCAGTTCTTCGCCACCTCCGACGACGGAACCGAAGTCCCCTACTTCGTGATCCGCCACCGCGACCGTCGCGGAACGCCCGGCCCGACGATCATAAACGGCTATGGCGGCTTCGAAGTCTCCAGAACCCCGTTGTATCTGGGCACGGCAGGCATGGCCTGGCTCGGAAAGGGCGGCACCTACGTGCTGGCCAATATCCGTGGCGGCGGCGAGTACGGTCCCGAATGGCACACGGCCGCACTGAAAGAGCACCGCCACCGCGCCTTCGAGGACTTCGCCGCGGTAGCCCGCGATCTGGTGACCCGTGGCGTCACCACCGCCGACCGGCTCGGCGCGATCGGCGGCAGCAACGGCGGTCTGCTGATGGGCGTGATGCTCACCCGCTACCCGGAACTGTTCGGTGCCATCGTGTGCCAGGTGCCGCTGCTGGACATGAAGCGCTATCACCTGCTGTTGGCCGGCGCCTCGTGGATCGCGGAGTACGGCGACCCGGACAAGCCCGAGGAGTGGGCGTTCATCAGCGAGTACTCGCCGTATCAGAACACCGACCCCGACAAGCAGTATCCGCCGATCCTGCTCGCCACCTCCACCCGCGACGACCGGGTCCACCCCGGGCACGCGCGAAAGATGGCCGCGCTGCTGGAATCCCAGGACCGCACCGTCTGGTACTACGAGAACATCGAGGGCGGACACGGCGGCGCGGCCGACAACAAGCAGTCGGCGTACCTGTCGGCGCTGGTGTACGAGTTCTTCACGCAGATGCTGATGGAGGGTCGCGGGCGCTAGGTAGGTACTATGGTTGTCGTAGGTTCGAGCGGAAGGAGCGCATCGTGGCCGATGCGGATGGTCATCCCGATATCGAGGAGTTCGACCTGTCGACCGTGCTCGCCGCTCTCGCCGACGACAACCGGCGCAGCGTGATCGCCCAGCTCTACGCCGAGCCCGAGGGCGCCGAACAGTTCTGCAGCGTGTTCGGGATGCCCTGGGCACCGTCTACCCGCACCCACCATTTCCGGGTGCTGCGCAAGGCCGGGCTGATCTGGCAGCGCGACGTGGGCAACGGCCGGATGACGAAGCTGCGGCGCGACGACATGGAAACCGCGTTTCCGGGTCTGCTCGCCGCGATCCTCGCAGCGGACCGTCATCCGGCCGCCCCGGCTACCAGCTGACCGGCAGCGTCACCGGCCGGTGCACGAGAACGCCTGTCTCCCAGACGATCTCGTGTTCCGGTACAGCCAGTCGGAGGGTGGGGAACTCGGTGACGAGCCGCCGGATCACCTCGATGATCTCCATCCGGGCCAGCGCCGCACCCATGCAGTGATGCATGCCGTAGCCGAATTGCAGGTGCCGTTTCCCGTCGCGGCCGAGGTCTAGCACCGACGGGTCCGGGTACACGTCGGGGTCGCGGTTGGCCGAGTGGGCGTCGGCGTACACGATGTCGCCGGGGTGGAGCACGCCCTGTGACAGCGTGATCTCCCGGGTGGTGACCCGGGGGAAGGTGGAGATGCGCCCCAGCGGCAGCAGCCGCAGGAATTCCTCGATCGCCGTGGGGACGGTGTCGGGGTTGCGCACCAGGTGGTCCCACAGTTCGGGCCGGGCCAGGGCCACGTAGGCGATCTTGGTGATGACGGACAGGATGTTCTGATCGCCGCCGACGATCGAGCCGAGCAGGATCGCCGCGTACTCGGCGTCGGTGACCGGGGGTGAGACCGAGTCGCGGGCGTCGAGCAGGTCGAGGATAAGGCCAGGTTCGAGGTCGCGGCGCCGGGCCACCAGGTCTTCGATGTAGTGGTAAAGGGTCCAGAACTCGGCGAGCAAGGCGGGGACGTCGGTGTCGTGGGCCAGCTGCATCTTCCGCGAGAGGTGCCGGAAGTAGGCGATGTCGGCGGTCGGGATACCGAGGTAGTCCACGTTCACGCCGATGGTCACCGGGTCCAGCAGCGTCTGCACGAGATCGGCTGTGCCGCCGGCGTTCTGCGCCCGCAGATCCGCGACCGTTCCGTCGAGGACGCGCTGCACCGCGGGTGCGCGGCGGGCGATCGTCGCGGCGCTGTAGGCCGAGGCGACGAAGCCCTTGAGCCTGCCGTGCCCGGGGTGATCGAGGTTGAGCAGCATCTCCGTCGGCATGATCGTCGGCAGGAAGGTCGGCCCGTCCTCGACGTTGGTCTCCGCGCGGGCGAAACTGAGGTCGGTGAGCACCGCGTGCACGTCGCGATAGCTGGTCACGTGGACGGCGGTGTGGCCGCTGGGCAGCACGACCTGCGGTAACCCGCCGCGCGAGCGCTCGGCCACCGGCTCGATCATGGTGGGTGGGCTGATGTTCGCGATGCCGTCGAGATCGACCCGGACGGCGTCGATGGCGTGTGTCATGAGGTGACTCCTTCCGGGCGCGCCTGTCGGCGGACCACGATGATGGCGAGAGTGAGAGCGACGAGCAGGGCGATGAGCACCCCGACGGTGGTGGTGAACGCGGTGCGATAGACGTCGGGGTGACCGAACTGGCCTGCGGCGGTGTCGTGCGCGGCGGCTCCGCTGAGCTGCCTGCCGACCACCGCGGACAGCACGATCGCGTAGCCCGCGACGAACACGGCCTCGCTCCCGATGCGGAAGAAGTTCAGGACGCCGGCCGCCGTGCCACCGCGTTCGGGGGGAACGACCGACAGCGCGTGCCCGTCGACGAGACCGATGGGCAGCCCGAAGCCGAGGCCGAGCAGCACCATCGGCACGACGATCCACAGCACCGATCGGCCTTCGTCGAGGGCGAGTACGCCGATATTGCCCAGAATCAGGGCCGCGAGGCTGAGGTAGACGACGCGGCCGATGGTGAGCGCGGGGAACCGGGTGACCAGGTGACCGATCGCGACGGGCGCGATGAATACGGGAATGGTCATCGCGAGCATCAGCAGCCCGGACGTACCGGGCGACAGGTCGGTGATGCCGCTCAGCGCCGACGGCAGGTACGTGAGCAGCGTGACGAAACCGATCGATCCGGCCACCGGAACCAGGCACATGGCCAGGAATTCGCGGTTGCGCAGGAGTCCGAGGTCGAGGATCGGGCCGTGCTCGGCGGTGCTGGGTTCGGCGGCGGGCAGCAGGCGCGTGCCGAGGCCCGCGGCGGCGAGGATCAGCGCGTGCACCACGAACACTCCGCGCCAGTCCACCACCGCGATGAGCAGGCCGGAGATGGTCGGTCCGAGGGCGAGGCCGAGACCGTTGACCGTGCCGAAGATCGCGAAAGCCTTTGTGCGGCGGGAGCCTTCGTATGCGCTCGACAGCAGTGCGGTGGATCCGGTGAGGATGGCCGCCGCGCCGACACCCGCGATCACGCGGGCCAGGTCGAGCACGATCAGCGCGGGCGCCACGACGCTGCCGACACTGCCGACGACCACCAGCGCGGCACCGATCCCGAAGGTGCGGCGGTGCCCGATCCGGTCGCTGACCGCACCCCACAACAGGGTGGTGAGCGCGAAGGCGATATTGAACCCGTTGACAACCCATTGCAGCGCAGTGGGATTCGAGCCGAGATCACGGGAGATGAGCGGTAGCGCGATGGCGGTGCCCGCGATCGCCATCGGGGTGACGAACTGCGCGGCGAGAACGACGGGCAGCGTGGCGGGACTGGGTGGAGCTTGGGTTTCGGTTGCGGTCGACATGGATCTCCCTCGGTGGGCTCCGATACGCGAATTAGGTACTACCCGATCGGTAGGTACGATGATATTAGTAGCTACGACAGTTCTCGTACAACCGGAAGTCGCGGATGCGGCTTACCCGCCCCAGGAGCAGCCGATGAGCACCGGACCGCACGCGATCGAGACCGATGTCCTGGTGGTCGGCGGCGGTCCGGTGGGCATGCTCGTCGCCGCGGAGCTGGCCTTGCAGCAGGTGAACGTGGTTGTCGTGGAGTCGCGCACCGAACTCGACCTGCGTCCACGCGCCGGGACCGTGCACGCCCGCACGCTGTCGCTGCTGGCCCGGCGCGGGTACATTCCGTCGGTGCAGCCCGATGCCATCGCCCGCAATCCGGTGGGTGTGCACCGGACCCGGTTCCAGTTCGCGGCGCAACCGGTGCTCACGCTGAGCGCGCCGAGCGTGGAGCCCGCACCGATCGCGGGAATCCCGCAGGCCAGGTTGGAGGCGGCGTTCGAGGATCGGGCGCTGTCGCTGGGTGCCCGAATCCTGCGGGGGCACAGCGTTATCCGGTTGGATGCCGGAGACCATGGGGTCACGGCTCAGGTCGACGCACAACTCGGCGAACGTGCGGCAGTCGCGGGCGGCAGCGCAGCGGAGAGGAGCGCGGCCGCAAATGGTACCGGGATGGACATCGGCTACGCCGCCACCGCGGGAGGTGTCGGGGTCGGCGGCACCCGTGCCGCGACCGGGGACAGCGCGCGGGGCGGCACCGCCCAGACCACGACCGAAAGCAACGCGCGGCGTGATGTGCACGAGGGCAGCGCCGGGGACGTCGGGATGCGGATTCGGGCGAAGTACGTGGTGGGAGCGGACGGCGCACGCAGTCTTGTCGCCCGCACGGGGGACTTCCCCGCCCAGGTGTACCCGGCGACGATGAATGCCATTGCCGGCCTCGCGGTTTCGGATGTGCCCGGCGAGATTCCGCCGGGCTGGAACCCGACGCCGACCGGCTGGACCATGCACAACCCGAACCCGGGCGGCCAGGCTCGCATCATCGCGATGGATTTCAGCGGGCCCCTCGAGCACCGCCCCGAACCGACCGAAGCGGAGTACCGGGAACGCCTCGCCTACGTACTCGGTGCCGAGCCCGCGCTGAGCCGGATCAGCCACCTCACCCGGTTCAGCGACCACGGCCGTTACCGCACCAGCATGTGGGACGGGCGGTTGCTGCTGGCGGGCGATGCCGCCCACAGCCACTACCCGCTCGGCGGCCAAGGACTCAACTCCGGCATGCAGGACGCCTTCGCCCTCGGCTGGCGGCTCGCCCGCGTGCTCACCGGACGCGCGCGACCCACCGTCCTCGCCGACTACTCCCGCGAACGCGTGGCGCACGCCGCGGCGATCGTCGGCAACACCGTCCTGCAGTCTCGGATGATGAACCCCGCGAACCCGCAGGTCCGCGACGCCGTGCTGGCCATGCTCGCCGTGCCCGCTGTGCACGACGGGATCGCCGAACTCATCAGCGGGCAATTCCAGCCCGGATTCCAGCACGACCTGGTCCTCACCGAAAACAACGGGCGGGTGAGCACTCTCGCGGAACTGCTGCACGCGGGCCGGTTCGTCGCGATCCGTCCCGACGAACACACTCCCGTCCCCGACGCTCCCGACGACGCACTGGTCGTCACCGGCAAGGTGGCACCCGACCAGCCGTGGACCTCGGCTGTGATCCGCCCCGACGGCTACCTCGCGTCCACCTTGTGAGCGGGCCACCGGGTCGAGACCGGCCGGGACGAACCCGCTGCCACGCCATGCCGACCCGGGGCGAACACCTTCCACACCTCGCGGGTCGCCGACCCGGCCCGACCGCCGAGCCGGGTCGGCCCCACCCCATGCGCCGCCATCCCACCGGAACAACCACCGGACCGGCCCCGCCCCACCCCATGCGCCATCGCGCTGAACAGACCACTGGACGGGGGCGCTCGAGCCTTCAGCGCTCGTGCGCAGGATCGGATCGCGGGCCGTGCTTGTGGCTACCAGGTGCCTGTGTGCACAGCTTTCAGCCGGGCGCTGCGGATGCCGTCGCATCATCGGGCCTCGTATATGGCCCTACGCACGTCGGCGATGGCTTGGTCGGCGTCGCGGTACTGCACGGCGGTCCACCCGGCTTCCCTTGCCGCCGCGCAGTTTTCGGCCAGGTCGTCGACAAGGACACATTCTCCCGGGAGCACACCGGCGGTCTCCGCGGCGAGAGTGAAGATCTCCGGGTCGGGTTTGCGGAAGCCGACCTTGCACGAATCGATCAGGGCGCTGAGGTGGCCGTCGAGGTCGATCATGGTGCGCCAGTACGGCTCCCATTCGACGACATTGTTACTCAGTACGCCGACGCGGACTCCTTCGCCCGCCAGCTCGATGGCGAAATTACGGACCGCGTGGTTCACCTCGTGCCCGGCGAACCACTGTCTGCCGAAATCCGGTTCACTGCGCGACAAGTCGAGCTCGGGTGCCTTGGCCCGGAGCACCGCGTGCAACTTCGCCACCCAGGTGCGTTCGTCGAGCAGGGCCAGTTCGATCGGGGCCAGCGGAGCCAGCCCGTACTGGGCGCCCACCTCGGCGATCGCGTGCTTGAACAGGTCGACGGGGATGCCCGCCACCTGTTCGTAGCGCTGGAACAGCTCGTCGAGCGGTGGGGAGAGCACGCCGCCGAAATCGAACCAGACGAACGGGGCGCTCACTGGACCATCGTCCTGATATCGGCGGGACGGAAACGCAGTTCCACGTCACCGGCGGCGATCACATCGGTGCCCTGGGTGAGGCTCACCCGGGCGCGGGCGCCGTCGGTGTCACCGGTGACGGTGGCGCGGGCGATCGTATCCCGTTCGAATTCCCCGAATTTGGTGAATTCGATGCCGAGCCGGTGCATCACCATCCGGCTGGTGTCCAGGCCGAGAATGGCGTTGGCGGCCGCCATCGCCACCTGCCGGGCCGCCTCGAACTGCAGCATGCCGGGCACATGGTCGAGGGCGTGGTCGAACAGCGACGGATGATCGGTGTCGATGATGGTGAGCGCGGTCAGTTCCTCCCCGGTGAGCACCGGGTTGGCGAGGATGGCGTTGCGCGGGTTGTGCCTGCCCACCGAACCCGGGCGCATCCGGGCGACCGGCGGCTGGGCCGGAATACTCGGCTCGGCCGGCAGGCCGAGCGATTCGCGCCCACGCACCCGGATCCGGTTCCACACCGGCGCGGGCATCCACTGGTAGACCATGATCTCCCGGGCCGCCTCGTGGCCCTCGATCTCGGCGACCATTTCCAGGGTGAGGCCGATGATCTGGTCGTCGCGTCGTTTGTCGGCGATCACGCGCGCCTCGATGACGCAGTGCCCGGGGCACTGGCCGATGCGCAGGGTGTCGGCGTCGGCGATGGTGAAGTCGGCGGACCCGAAGATGAATTTCTCCGAGCGCGCCACCCCGACGAAGGAATGCGCGTAATAGATGGCGACCTGCCGGAACACCTCGATCAGCAACAGCGGGTCATAGGTGGTCGCGGTGCCGCGATGATCGCTGAAATAGGAATGGTTGCGCGGTAATTGGGCGGCGAAGATCGCACCGTCCGGCGTCGGTTGCGCGTCGGTGAGGAACACCTCGGCGATGGATTCGCGGTGCACGAGTCCGCGCGGGATATTGCGGTCGAAAGTGAGGGTAGGGGTGGGGGTGGCGACGGTCATGATCGAGCCTTCCGGGAGGAGGATGCTGGTCAGCGGACGGCGATGTCGTAGGCCCAGCCGTTGACGCTGTTGCGAGGGGCATCGAACAGCGAGGTCGGGTTGTGCACGGTCGCGTCGGCGGCGACGCTGTTGCGGTCGGTGTAGAGGGGGATCGCGACGGCATTGTCGAGAAGGTGGGCGGTGATGCGGTTGAACAGTTGTTTGCGCTGTTCGCGATCGGTGGCTTTGGTCGCGTCGACGAGCCACCGGTCCACCTGCGGGTCGGCCAGCTTGGAGCCGCCGACGATGGAGCCGATGGTGATGCCGTCGATCTGGCCGTATTTCAGGTCGGGGGTGGTCGACCCGTAGGCGCGGTTGAATTGCAGCGACAGGTCGAGGCCGCCGACCTGACGGGGAAAGGCTTCGTAGTCGTTGCGGGCCAGCAGGTCGTAGATCTGGGCGTTGTCGACGAATTGCAGTTCCACCTGAATGCCGAGGTTCTGGCGCAATTCGGCCTGCCAGGCCTTCAGGAAATCGTCCTCGGGGTAGGTGGGGTTGGTGGCGACCAATCGAACGGTCAACCGCTTGCCGGTACCGTCGGTGCGGTAGCCCTCGGCATCGGTGCCGGTCCAGCCGGCCTCCGCCAGAAGCGCTTTCGCGGCGTCGAGTTCGGGGCCGCCCTTGTTCTCGAACTTCGGGTCGTAGTAGGCGCTGTCCGGGGAGATCAGGCTCCACGCGCGCTGCTGGGTGTCCTTGGTGAGACTCTTGGTGACAGCGGCGATGTCGACACCCTTGGCGATGGCGCGACGCACGCGCACATCGGTGGTGGCACCGTGGGTGAGGTTGAGCATGATGACCCACGGCGAGGCCGCCGAACCGATCTGCTCGTACTGGAATCCGCCGACACCGTCGAACAGGCCGATATCGGTGGCCTTCACAGTGCCGATGGCGTTCACCTCACCACTGCGCAGCAGTCCGGCGCGGGTGGCGGCCTCAGGGATGAACTTCACCACCAGTTCGTCGACGTAGGCGGCACCCTGGTGTTTCGCGGTGGCGGGAGCCCAGTTGTAGGCAGCGTTCTTCCGGTACCGCAGTTCCTGGCCCTGCACCACTTTGTCGAGCACGAACGGGCCTGACCCGACGAACCCCGCGCCGCTGGTCAGCGCCTGCTTGTCGGCCTTCAGGCTGCTCGGGGCGACGATGGCGCCGCTGAGTCCGCCGAGGGTGGACAGGAAATCGGCGCGCGGGGTGCTCAAGGTGATGCGCACCTTGTACGGGTCGAGCACGTCGACCGCGCTCACACTCGAATACTGCAGCAGGCCCAGCACCGTCCAGGACGGGTAGTCGGGGTTGCGCAAGGCGTCGATATTCGCCTTCACCGCCGCGGCGTCGAACTTCTCGCCGTTGTGGAAGGTGACGTCCTTGCGCAGGGCGAATTCGTAGACCAGGCCGTCCGGCGAGATGGTCCATTCCGTGGCAAGCCAGGGATGGAACTGCTCGTCATGGTCCTCCGCGATCAAGCTGTCGAAGCTGCTCCGCAGCACCTGGGAGGCGTCGAAGGCCGCGCCGTAGTGCGGGCTGAGGCCGCGCGACGGATAGGCAGGCAAGGCGATGGTGAAGGTGCCGCCTGCCTGCGGCGGAGTGGTCGGGCCACCACCGCCGCCGCCGGGTTCGGGGTCGGCGGCGCAGGCGCTCGCGGCCAGCGCGGTGGCCAGCAGCAGCGCGGTGAACAGTCGGGTGAGGCGATTACGCACGCGAGGAGCTTTCTGTGGGAGCCGGGACCGCCAGTCGGGGGACGGCATCGAGCAGGGCTTGGGTGTAGGGCGAACAGGGGTGGTGGAAAACGTCGTCGGCCGTACCTGATTCGACGACCACACCGTGATTCAGGACGAGCACCCGGTGACAGATCTGCCGGATGACGGCCAGATCGTGCGAGATGAACACGATCGCGACGTCTTCGGTGGCGGCGAGTTCGGCGACGAGGTCGAGGATTTGGGCTTGCACGGAGATGTCGAGCGCCGACACCGGTTCGTCGCACACGATCAGGCGCGGGCGGGCGCCGAGCGCGCGGGCGATATTGACCCGCTGCCGTTGCCCGCCGGACAGTTCGCGTGGGTGTCGGTCGATGGTGTCGGCGGGCAGGTGCACGGCGTCGAGCAAGCGCAGCACCTCGGCTCGACGTTCGGCGCGCGGCACACGCAGCGCGACACTCTCGGCGATGATCTCGCCCACCCGGTAGCGGGGGTCGAAGGAACCGACCGAGTCCTGTGCGACCAGACCCAGCTCACCGGGTTTGCGAGTCCTACGCGTCAAAGGCTCGGTACCGAAGCGCATCTCGCCGCGGTCGGGCTCGATCAGCCCGGTGACGATCTTGGCCACGGTCGACTTACCCGACCCGGATTCACCCACCACGCCGAGCACTTCACCCGCACCGACTTCGAAGGAGATATCGGTGATCGCCGGAACTCCCCGGTACGACTTCGTGAGACCTTCCGCGGTGAAAACCGGCTCGGTGACCCGCGCGCGGGCACTGCCGTGCGGCACCGCCGCGAGCAGCGCGCGGGTGTACTCGTGCCGGGGTCGCTCGATGACCTCACGGGCGGACCCCGCCTCGACGACCTCGCCCGCCCGCATCACCAGGATGCGATCCGCGATCGAGGAGACGACGGCCAGGTCGTGGCTGACCAGGATCATGGCCCGACCACCGGCGACCTGTGCGGCAAGCAGCTCGAGCACCTGCTTCTGGACCGTCACGTCGAGGGCGGTGGTCGGTTCGTCGGCGATGAGGACGTCCGGGCCCGCCGCGAGCGCCGAGGCGATCAGGGCGCGCTGGCGTTGGCCGCCGGAAAGCTGAAACGGGCGCTGCCGCTTGCGGACCTGCGGGTCGGCGATGCCGACGGAACGCAGCAGTCCGTCGATGCGGTCGTTGCGCTCGTTGCGCGGGACCGCGCTCAGCGACTCACCGATCTCGTCGGCGATGGTGCGCAACGGGTCCAGCGCCACCAGGGCGTCCTGGAACACCAAACCGACTCGGGCGCCGCGTATTCCACGCCACTGCCGTTCGGTGAGGTCGAGGGCCGAGGCGCCGAACAGATCGAGCCGATCGGCGCTGACCCGGCCGCCCGCGAGACCGACCAGACTGCGGGTGGTCACCGACTTCCCGGACCCGGATTCGCCGACGATGGCCAGGATTTCGCCGCGGCGCAGCTCGAGATCGACCCCAAGCACCACCTCACGTCCATCGAATTCGACGCGCAGGTTCTGGACCTCGATCAGGGTGTCGGTCATAGCTGCGCCCTTCGCTCGAAACGGTGACCGGCATAGCGGCCGAGGACGGTCGTCGCGAGGACGACGACGGTGACGGCGGCACCGGGGAAGACGACCGACCACCAGGCGATCCGCAGATCACCGTGCGCTTCGGCCAGCATCGAACCCCATTCCGGCACGGGCGGTTTCGGGCCGAAGCCGAGGAAGCTCAGCGCGGCGGCCCCGAGAATGCTCGTGCCGAGCCCGAGGGTGACCACCACCGGCAGCGAGCGCAGCGCGTTGGGCAGGATGTGGCGGACCACGGTCCGTGCCCGCGACCGCGTGAGTAACCCCGCCTGCGCCACGAACTCGCTGCCACGCACCGCCCGGGTCTCGGCCCGCATCACCCGGGCGAACCGAGGTGCGGCGGCGATACCGATCGCGAGGATGAGGTTGGCGGTGCCGGTGCCGGTGAACGTGATGAGCACCAGGGCGAGCAGGATCTCCGGAAACGCCCCGAGCAGGTCGAACGCCCGCGACGCCACAGCATCGACGAGCCGATTGCCGATTCCGGCGATCAATCCGAGCGTCACCCCGATGGCCACCGCCAGCGCTGTCGCGGTGACCCCGATGAACAGTGACAGCCGAGCGCCGTGCACGACGCGGGTGAACACGTCCCGGCCGAGCTGGTCGGTGCCGAACGGGTGGGCAAGGGACGGTGATTCGTGGGCGGCGAGCAGATCGGTGTGCAGTGGGTCGCTGCCCGACAGCAGGTCCGGTGCGAGTGCGGCGACGGCGGCCGACGCGAGCACAGCCGCCGAAACAATCACGCTCAGCGGCCATTTCGAGGCTACTGCGACCAACTGATGCAGCGCATGCACCTTGCCGCGCGTCTCCTGCCGGCCCACCGAAGTCCGCGACTTCGATGTCGACCCGTTGGTGGACCGCTCGGAGACCCCTCGAGGCACGTCGGCTGCCTCGACCGCGACGGCCTCGCTGTACCGCCCATCGGACGGACCGCCGGCGGTCGGGTCGACGCCGCCGGTCGGCTTCGCGGCTTTCAGGTGAGCGGATGCGGTGTCGGTCATGCGGTCGGCTCCTGGAGGCGGGGGTCGATCCACAGGTAGGCGAGGTCTACGAGGACCGTGACGGTGAGGTAGATGGCGGCGGTGAGCAGGGCGACGCCGAGGACTACCGGCACATCCGAATGGGTGACGGCGGCGATGGTCTCCCGGCCGATACCGGCCCGACCGAAGACCTCCTCGATCACGACCGTCCCGGTGAGCAGCCCGCTCACCGCCCAGCCGGCCAGCGTGGCGGCGGGAATCAGCGAATGTCGCAACCCGTGCCGCACCCGCAACCGGGTGGCGCTGATCCCGCGCGAGCGGGCGGTGAGCGCGAACGGCTGCTCCAGGGCGCGCTCGATCCCCTCCCGCATCACCTGCGCGAGAACCGCGGCGATCGGCAAGGCCAGGGTGACGGCGGGCAGGACGAGCCGCTGGAATTCGTTGCCCGCGGTCACCGGGAGAACTTTCAGCGTGAACGCGAACACCCAGATCAGCACCAGACCGGTCCAGAACGGGGGCGCCGAGGCGACGATCACCTCCAGTGTCGCGGTCGCCCGGCTGAACACATCACGCCGACCCGCCGTGAGCACGGCGAGCAACGGCGCCAGCACCACCGCGATCAGGAGCGCGAACCCCGCGAGCTGCGCACTCGTCACCAACTGCTCGCCGAACAGGATGTCGGCCACGGGTTCACCGCGCACATACGAATAGCCGAGATCACCGTGCAACAACCGGCCCAGATGCAGGCCGTACTGCACGAGCAGCGGACGATCCAGCCCCCAGTCCCGCTCGATCCGCTCCCGCAGGGCCGGATCACTCGACTCGCCCATGATCGCGGTCACCGGGTCGCCCGGCGCGATGTGCACCGCGAGGAACGCCAACGTGACGGCCGCCCACATCATCCCGACAGCCGAAAGAAGGACCCCGGAGACACGACGTGCGACGACCCGGTGCCGGCTCGCGACTATTCCCTTGCGCGCCTCGGCATCCTCTCGGCGCACCTTCGCGTGGTCGAGGGAGCTCGGTGCGACCCGCGCTTGTGATTCCGTCATGAGGTCGGCTCCCCCGCCTCGGCCGGGTTGTGGACCGGAGCGCCGACGAGGCTGCCCCATTCGGTCCACGAGCCGTCGTAGACGCGGAGGCGATGGTCACCGAGAAGGTCGGTGAAGATCAGCCAGCCGAGTGCGGCTCGGTGGGAGAGCCGGCAGTAGGCGACGATGTCGTCGACGCCGGCGATGTCGAGTTCCGCTACGCGCGCGGCGATTTCGTCGATCGGCCGGAGCAAGCCCGCAGGGTCGAGTAGGTCTTGTGCGGGCAGGTTCAGCGCTCCGGGAATGTGTCCGTGTCGCTCGGCGCCGTGGTCGACCGGCTCCGACGACGGTGAAACGCGGTGTCCCGCGAACTCTTCGGGCGAGCGCAGGTCGAGAAGGACCGCCGGAGAGTCGATCGCCGCGCGAACCTGCTCGCGGCCGACGACGACCTCGGAGAACCGGGGCGGTACGAGGGGAAGCGGCGTTCGCGCAGCCTCCGCCCGGTCATGCTGCCACGCTGCGGTACCTCCATCGAGGTAGCGCAGATCGCCCCCGACTCCCACAGCGGTGGCGACCCAGAGTGCGTAGGCCGCGAATTGTGGTGGGTCCCCAGCGAAGACAACCGGGGCGTCGGCGTGGGCACCGAGAGCGTGGAGACGGTCGGCCAGCTCACGAGCAGTGGGGAACTCGCGGCGCGACCGGTCCCAGAGCAGGTCTTTCCAGTAGACGGACCGGGCACCCGGGATGACGGCAGGCCCATGACCATTGGTCACTTCGATGACGACGGCGTCCGCGCGACGGTTCCGTACCCACTGCGCGTCGACGATCCGGCTTGTCACGGCCGACCTCCCATCTCCCGGGTTCCGACGACCCGGCGGGAGAAACATAAGTCGGCCAAACACCCACGGGAACACAAAAAGTCAGGCGGACTCCAAATATGTGTTCCCTCACCCGGACTACATATTCTCGGCCGGTCGAACACACCGAAATCGGCGAAAGGACCCCGATGCCCGGCGACCGTGCCGCCCACCTCGTCTCCGCAGCCGACCTGCGCGACGCCCCGCCCGCGCGGCTCGTGCTGCTCGACGTCCGCACGGCCGGGGAGGGCGCGAACTACCAGCGCGAACACCTGCCGGGCGCGCGATTCGCCGATGTCGACGCCGATCTGTCCGGTACCCCGACCGCCGATTCCGGCGCACGCCCCCTGCCGCACGCGGACCACCTCACGGAATCACTGCGCCGCTGGGGTATCCATCCCGACAGCACGGTGGTGGTCTACGACGACGCCCGCTCGGTGGCCGCCGCCCGCGCCTGGTGGGTGCTGCGCTGGGCCGGTCTGACCGACGTCCGCATCCTCGACGGCGGACTACGCGCCTGGCAGGCGGCGGGCGGCCGACTCACCTCGGATCGGCCCGGGGAGCCGTCGAGCACACAGGGCAGTGGGCCCGACGCTCGCGGCAACGACGGCGCCAACGAACCCAATGCGTCCGGAATGCGGGCCACCTCCGCCATCGCACGACCGGGAGCACTGCCCGTCATCGAAACAGTCGGTGTCGCTGAGCTTCCCAGCCTCGGCACTCTCCTCGATGCCCGCCCGCCGGCCCACTTCCACGGCGGGGGCGAGTATCCGGGGCATATTCCCGGCGCCGTCAGCGCCCCGGTCTTCGACGACTTCGACGACGAGGGACTGCTTCTCGACGAGACAACGCTGCGCGCCCGCTACCACCGCCTCGGCCTCGACGCCGGAACCCCGGCCGCCAGCTACTGCGGCAGCGCGATGGCGGCGGCCCTGCAGGTGTTCGTGTTGGCGACGCTCGGCATCGAGATCGCCCTCTATCCCGGCTCCCTGTCGCAGTGGGTCGCCGATCCCGCCCGTCCGCTCGCAACGGAACCCTCTGTCGCCCTGTCGAATTCCTAGGATCCCTCATGCCGAGACATGTCATTCTCAACGCGAATCTCATTCCGGGCGGCGCCATCGGCAGCCCGTGGCGGCGCGCACCGGAGCCGGCGGCCCACTTCGTCGAGATCGAGCACTACCTCGACGTGGCACGCACCGCCGAGCGCGGCCTGCTCGACGCGGTATTCCTCGCCGATTCCCCCGATATCCAGGCCAAGGACTGGACCGCGCCGAGCCGCCTGCTCGAACCGTTCGTCGCCCATGCCGTGCTGGCCGCGCACACCAGCCGGATCGGGGTGATCGTCACCGCGACCACCTCCTACAACGACCCCTACAATCTGGCCCGCTCGTTCGCGGCGCTCTCGTCGGTGTCGGGCGGGCGGGTCGGCTGGAACTTCGTGGTCACCGGCGGTGACAACGCCGCCCGCAACTACTCCCTCGACCAAGCGCTGCCGAAGGCCGAGAGGTATGCCAGGGCCGCGGAATTCCTCGAGGTCGTCACAGCGCTGTGGGATTCGGTCCCGGCGGACGCACTCGTCGGTGACAAGGCGACCGGGCGTTACCTCGATCCCGAAGTGGTCCGCCCGGTCGACCATGTGGGCAAATTCTTCCGGGTGGCGGGCCCGCTGAAGTCACCGCCGCTGACGCACGGCAAACCGGTGTTGATCCAGGCGGGCGCGTCGAGCCACGGCGTCGAGCTCGGCGCCAGGACCGCCGACGCGATCTACTCCGCGCATGTCGACCCCCTCTCCGCTGCTGCGCGCCGCACCGAACTGCGACAGCACGCCGCCGCGGCGGGGCGCGACCCGGACAGCGTGAAACTGCTTCCCGGTCTGATCATCGTGCTCGCCGACACCGAAGCCGCGGCAAGGCAACGCGAACGCGAGCTCCTCGACCTGATCCCCGACGACGTGCAACTGACCAACCTGGCCGACCGTCTCGGCATCTCCCCCGACGACCTCGACCTGAACGCCCCGTTCCCGTGGGACAAGATCCCCGACGAGAACAGCGACGCGGGCTCACGCGGCCAGCGCGCGGTCCTGCTCGACAATGTGCGCGCGACGGGCGCCGATACCCGCGGCGCCGCGCGGCTTCTCGCGTCCGGAAGCGTGCACGCCAAGGTCGTCGGCACGCCCGAGCAGGTGGCCGACTTCATCACCGACTGGTTCACCGAAGGCGCCGCCGACGGCTTCAACGTGATGCTCGACGAATTGCCCAGCGGGCTGGACGTTTTCGTCGATCACGTCGTTCCGCTGCTGCAGGCACGTGGACTGTTCCGCACCGAGTACCAGACCACAACGCTGAGAGGGCACTACGGCCTGTGAATCGCGCCCTGTTCGTCCAATTGCGCAGCGGCCCACCGGTTGCCGAGGTCTACCGCCGCACCATCGAGATCACGGTGCACGCCGAACGCCTCGGTTTCGGCACCGTCTGGTTCGCCGCACGGCACTTCGAGGCCCATCACGCGGCGTTGCCGTCGGTGTTCCCGTTCGTGGCCGCCGCTGCCCAGCACACCGATCACATCCGGCTCGGAACCGGCGTGGTGACAGTGCCGTTCGAGCATCCGGTCCGTCTCGCCGAGGACGCGGCCGTCACCGACGCGCTCAGCGGCGGACGGCTCGAACTCGGCCTCGGCAAGGGCCTCGGTTTCGGGCATTCCGCCACCAGTTACGCGGGATTCGGTGTGTCCGACGCCGAACGGGAGACGATCTACATTCAGCGGGTCGCCGAACTCCACCGCATCCTCGACAGCGGACAGGTCGGTGACGACATCGCCCTCTACCCACCGCCCGGCACCCTGCGGTCCCGGATCTGGCAGTCCACCGGGAACATCGACACGGCCCGCCGGATAGCCGCCGCGGGCGACGGACTACTGCCGCACGGCAATTCACAAGCACGTGCGGGCGGCAGTGTCACCGAACTGGTCGACGCCTACCTCGACGCCTCGCGGGAAACGCCACGGATCGGAACGAATGTGGCGGTGCTCCCCGGCGACAGCGAGCACGATTCCCTCGCCCTTCTCGAGGCAGACATCGCACTGAGCCCGCGCTACTACCCGCAGCCCACAGACCTGCGAAAGTATTTGACGGACAACAGGATCCTCATCGGTTCGAACGAGCAGATCACCGCGCAGCTCGCCGAGGACACAGACCGTCCTGTGGCGACCGACGTGCTCTACTACGTGCCGCTCGCCGTCCACCACCCCCGATACCTCGACTGCCTGACCCGGATCGCGGCCCTGTCGACGAACGAGGCGATCAGGACGGCGTGAGGGCCGAGGGGCGGCAGTCCGCGAACCCTCGGTGACGCGATCGAGCGCTGCGTGACGGCCGATGTCCGGCCGCCCGCGAACGGGTCAGTCGAGGAATTCGCGGTGGGTCGATGCCGCCGCGTCCGCCAGCAGGGCCGCGAGTTCGGCGAGCCGTCGCGGGTCGTCGGGGAGTTGGGGAACCGCCACCCGGATAGCAGCGCGCGCCGCCGCCACATGTGATCGCGCGGCCGACCCGACGACCACCCCGTGCCGCGCGCAGCGGAGCAGCGCACCTTGTTCGTCGGCGACCTCGACCCACACCACCAGGCTGTTCGTCCCGGCCTCGGCGACCACCCCGTGTGCGGCCAGCGCCGCGATCAAACCGGCCCGCCGCGCGGCATAGCGTTCGCGGGCGGTGTCGATGAGCGCGGCCGCACCAGGATCGGTGATCAAGTGCGCCAGGGCGTTCTGCAGGATGCGGCTGTTCGCGGCGATACCGTGCACCCTGGCCCGGATGGCGCGGTCGACCAGTTCGGCACTGCCACCGATCACGCAGGTCCGGATATCCATCCCGAAGGCCTTGCAGTAGCTGCGCACTCGTACACA
Organism: Nocardia rosealba; assembly: GCF_020216065.1. Taxonomy (GTDB): domain Bacteria; phylum Actinomycetota; class Actinomycetes; order Mycobacteriales; family Mycobacteriaceae; genus Nocardia; species Nocardia rosealba. The sequence continues at coordinate 174,292 of NZ_JAIWNA010000001.1, read as the reverse complement.
GCGTTCCGGGTACCAGCTCCCCAGAGAGTGCGCCTGCGCCGCGGCGAGCGGTCCGACCGCGTCGTCCTCGACGATCCACGGCTCCGCCTCCGCCGCCGCGAACACCTCGGCCAGTTCCGCAGCCCGATGCGGCGAGAGCACACCGCCGGTCGCGTACGCGCCTTCGGGCTGCAACACCACCACCGCCGGGCTCCGGCGCAATGCCTCGGCCAGCGAATCCGGCAGTGCCCCTTGCTCGTCGGCGGCGATCCCGATCACCCGATATCCGACCTCGGTCAGCGTATCCAGGAACCCGGGCATCACCGGTTCCTCCACCGCGACGAGCGCGCCGTCCGGGGCCGCCGCGTTCACTGCGAGAAACAAACCCTCCGAGCCGCCACCCGCCGCGACGAACGCCTCGGCGGGGAAGGGCCAGCCGTCACATACCGCCGCGCGCAAACGGTCGGTGATGTAGTCGCGGCCGGGACGGTTCAGGTCGTCGGTGTGCAGCCCGGCGAGCATCGCGGGCGCCAGGTCGGGCTGCAGGGCGTAATCGGGGCTGCCGGTGAGCAGGTCACGCTCGGCGAGGGGGCGCCCCAGCGGCACTCCCCCGGCCGCGGCCACCACGGTGCCGCCCCGGCGATTGGTGGCGATCAGTCCCTCTTTGCGCAGCTCACCCCAGGCCGCGACGACCGTGCGGGTACTCAGCCCGCAATGCTGGGCCAGTTCCCGGATGGTCGGCAACCGGATCCCCTCGGCGAGGGAACCGTCGCGGATGAGCCGCGCCGTCACCGCCCGCACCGATTCGGATGTGTGCGAGGCGTCGGCCGCCAGCGCACGCACGAGCACCGCCGAACCCGGGTCGGTCACCGATTCTCCATTCGTCGCATATGGACCAGTATGACGAATATATGTATTCAGCGAACCGGTTTTGTTCCCGTGCGATTCGATCGTCTGTGTCCGCGTCTCAGCGGTCGCGTAGCCACTTCTCGACGGCATCGACGGTGGAGTCCGGGTTGGTGATCCAGCCGTTGTGGCCAAGCGGTTCCGGCTCGAACCGGCGGGTGACCTCGGCGGCGGGCATCTTGCTCAGCAGATGGTCGGCGGAGGTCTGCGGGGTCATCTCGTCGCCCTCGATGGTGATCGACAGCACCGGGAACTTCAGCCGCGCGACGCGTTCCTCGTAATCGATATCGGCGCCGACCGGAACGAAGCGGCCGGTGCGGGCCAGGCGGGCCCAGTCCGACATGAGCACCTTGGACTGGCGGCCGTATGCCCGTTTGCCGAGCATGTCGCCCGGCCAGAAACCGGCGAGATTCGACGCGACCGCCACCGCGGCCGTGCCGACGAGCATCCCCGGACCGAGCACACCGCGGTAGCCACGGTAATACGGTGTGCCGGAGGCGATCAGGATCAGGCCGCCGAGTCTGCCGCGCACCCGGGCCGCGTACAGCACCGACAGCTGGCCGCCCATGCTGTGCCCGAGCAGGTACGGGGTGCTGCTGGGGAAACGGTGGCGCACCACCTGCAGCATCGCCGGAAAATCCACGGCGACCAATTCGTGGTAACCGTAGGTGCTTTCGGCACCGGGACGATGAGTACTACCGCCCTGACCACGCAATTCGCCGATGGCCACATCGAATCCGCGCCCGGACAGCTGGTGGGCGAAGTATTCGTAGAACTCACCGGGCACGGCGAGACCGGGCACGATCACGATCACCGGACGCGGGGCGTCGGGGGTCACCGGATGACGGTGCGGCCCGCGCGCCGGAATCAGCCGCACGGGCAGGGTGGTGCCGTCGGGTACCTGGATCGGGACGGTCTCGACCCGCGCCATCAAGCCCCGACCGCGCCGAGAATCACCCGGCTCAGCACCTGGATCACATCGTCTAGCGGCGGACGCGGATCGGCACCGCTCCAGCCGTCGACCACATAGTTCACCGCGCCGATGATGGCGAGCACCCGCAACTCGTAGTCGCCGGACGGGATTTCGCCGTGCATGGCCGCGTCCTCGGCGGCGCCGGCCAGCAGCGAGCCCCACACCCGGCGTAGCTCGAGGCGGAACTTCTCGACCTTGGGTCCGGCGCCGACCACCTCGACCAGCGCCACCCGCGCCTTGCGTGGATCGGTGCCGATGGTCTCGACGTAAGCGCGTACGGCCGCGTCGATCTGATCGATCGCGCTGGCGTCGCTTTTCGCCGCGAGGGCGGTAGCCACCGCCTCGCGGGATTCGCGGTCGATCTGCTCGTACAGCTCGAGTAGCAGCGATTCGCGGCCGGTGAACTCCTCGTAGAACTGCCGCGACGACAGTCCGGCGTCCTTACAGATGGCACCGACCGAACTGTTGGCGTACCCGTCGCGCGCGAAGACCGTCAGGCCTGACTCCAGAAAACGCGCACGCCGCTGGCGTTGCCGGTCCTCTACGGGCTGCCCGGCATACATTCGTCCCGTATTCGCATCCTGTGACATTGTCGCTGACAATACCGAAGGGCCCGATCCCCTCGTCATGGATCGGGCCCAACGACAGCCCTCCCGGCTTACCGCGCGTTAGCCGGAGGTTTGCTTCAGATGCGCTCAGTTACCGGAGGTCTGGGCCGAACCGGTGCTCATCGAGCTGGTGAGCAGACTCATCAGCAGGGCGAGGATGCCGCCGTCGCCGCTGCTGCCGGAGTTGGACTCGGTGATGTTGTAAAGCATGGTGCACTCCAAGTTGACACTCTGTGACCTTCTGTCACTGGCGATTTGCCGTCTCGGACGATACCGAAGCCAAATGTGAATAGGAGGTGTTTTAAAGGAATTTCCCCCACTTTTCTGTGAGAACCCACAAGCCCCCGAAAACCAGGGCGGCGGATGCCCCGTCGACCGGACTCGAACCGGCGTCCCCGCTTGGTGGGTCGTGGGGGCAAAATCCGACTGTGGGCGGAGGGCTGGAGCGAGTGGCGACCCTATGCTCGGTGTGACCGTACGTCACGCACAACCCGGAGGCACCGTTGCCGAACAATCTCGAAGCAAGTATCGACATCGCCGCATCGCCGGAGCAGGTCTGGTCGATTCTCGCGGACCTGAACCGGATGTCGGAGTTCAGCCCGACCACGGTCAAGATGCTGGCGATCGGTGGGGTTCGCGAAGGGGCGCGCACCATCAACTTCAACCGCGACGGCTGGAAGGTCTGGCCGACCAGTTCGCGCATCGTGCGGTTCGTCCCCAACACCGCGCTGGCGTTCCGGATGAACGAGAACCACACCGTGTGGAGCTACGAGCTCGCGCCGACCGCCGCGGGCACCCGCCTCGTCGAGCGACGCACCCTCGACCCCAAGGGAATTCCCGGCTGGATGGGCCCGGTCATCAAGCTCGCCGGCGGCGAGGAGAAGTTCGAGGCCGATCTCGTCTCGGGCATGCACGAGACGCTGCGCAAGATCAAGGCCGCGGCCGAACGCTGACCCGTTCGCCCCAGAGAGCCCGCCGGACCCCTCCGGCGGGCTCTTCGCGTTTGCTACGGAAGATCCCGGCGGACTTCCTCGAAAGCCTGTGCCGTGCGGGTCAGCAGCGCTGTCAGCGTAGCGAATTCCGCGGCGGTGAAGCGGGCGGCCACGGCGCGTTCCACCGCGATCGCGCGCGCGTCGGCCGCCTCGGTGACCTCACGGCCCGCCTCGGTCAGCCGGGTCTCGAGGACATTCTTGTGCCACTCGTGTGGTGAGCGTTCGACCAGGCCGCGGTCCTGCAGATTGGTCAGGACGGTGTTCATCGTCGGCGGCGTCACCCCCGCCAGCCGGGCGAGAGCGGCAGCCGAGATACCGGGGTTCTCGGCGAGGTACATCAGCGCGCTGAACTGCGGAACCGTCAGCCCGGCCGGTTTGAGCGCGGCTGTTTTCGCCGCGATCATGGCTTGCTCGGCACGCTTGAGAAACGTGCCCAGCCTCTCGGTCGAGGGCATGGACGTCATGGCTGCATGGTATCCGCCCATTTCGAAGTATCACCCTTGACGAACATTAGAACTCTAATCTACATTTCTGCTCGTTTGATGATGTATTGCATTACGTGAACGAGAGGCTTAACCATGATCAGGACCCTCGCGATGGCCGTCGCCTGCCTCGCGCTCACCGCCTGCGGTACCGACGACCCGGCCGCGTCACCCGTCCTGAGCACCGCATATGGACTGCCGGGCGCGGCCGTCTATCCCGAGGGCATCGCGCTCGATCCACGCACCGGAACCACCTATGTCGGCTCCTACGCCGACGGCACCGTGTTCCGCGCGGGAGCGGACACGGCGACGGCCGAGGTATTCCTCCCGGCAGGCGCCGACGGCCGCAAGACAACCAACGGACTACGGGTGGACCGCGACGGCAGGCTGTGGGTGATCGACTCGACCGCGGGAGTCATGGTGTACGACACCGGTTCTCGGGCCCTGCTCGCTCGATTCGATGTCCCGGACACCCGACCGCGCTTCGTCAACGACCTCGCCTTCGGCGCCGACGGCAGCGCCTACCTCACCGACAGCATCCGCAATGTCGTCTACCGCGCCACCCTCACGCACACCACCGAAGGCCGGGGCGAACTGACCGTCGCCGCCGACCTCGCACCGGTGCTCGGACCACGCGACCCGAAGACCTTCGAACTCAACGGGATCGTCGCCGACGAGGCAGGCACCTACCTGCTCGTCGTCGCGATGTCGGCGGGCGAGCTGTACCGGATCGACCTCACCGGCGCCGAGCCGATTCGCAAGGTGGCACTGACCGGCGGCACCGTGCGCAACGGCGACGGCCTGGAACTGCGCAGCGACACGCTGTGGGTGGTGCACAACACCGACAACACCATCAGCCGCTGGACCGTCACCGACCACGGCGGCGCGGCCACGCGGGAACGCGAATTCCACGATCCCGCCCTGAGCATCCCCACCACGATGGTGCACTCTGGGGACCGGGCGCTGATCGTGTCGTCTCAGTTCGACAAGGGCGGCCCGATGGGCACAGACGAGAAGCCGGGGCCGTTCGTGGTGTCAGCGATCGACGGGTTCTGACCGCACGAATTCCTCCAGCACAGTGACGAATTCGTCCGGCTGTTCGACCTGCGGGGAATGCCCCGCGTGCTCGACCAGATGCGTGCGCGCCCCGGCGGCGGCGAAACGGGCGAGGGTGGCGGTGGCGTCGTAGAGGTGGTCGTGGCGGCCGTGCACGGCGAGCACCGGTACGTCCAGCGCCGCCACCCTGGCGTCGAGCGGCCGGGCGGCGAAGTCGTCGGCGCGGGCACCGACGGCATAGGCCAGGCCCGTCGGCGCGGCCGACCGGAAGTCGCGCACGACCGCCTCGGCGAGGCCGGGCACCGACGCGTAGCGGAACCGCGGCGCGAACAAGGTCCGATTGCCTTGGCGGATCACGAAACCGGGCGTCCAGCGCTGCGCGAGCCGCACCGACCACGGGCGGACCACCCACCGGGCGAACCCCGGAATCCGCGCGGCCGTGTAGTCCGGGCTCTGCCCGACCACCACCGCGCGTGCCACACGGGGCAGCGCTGCCAGCTCGAGGGCGATCTCCGCGCCGAACGAATGGCCGACCACCGTCACGTCGGTCAGGTCGAGTTCCTCGAGCAGGGCCGCGATGGGCGCTGATCTGGCCGGGGCGGCGAAATCCTCCGGCGCGGCGCGAAGGTCCACCCGGATCACCCGGAAACGGGGAGTCAGCCGCTCGGCGGCCGCGCCGAACCAGTCGACCGAACCCGGGATTCCGTGCACGCACACGATCGCCGGGCCCGCGCCTTCGTCGACAAACTCCACCACTCGAGCCTAGCGCGGCCATTCGATAGCGTATGGCTGTGAAGTCACCCTCCGCTCGCAGGCTCAGCGCCGACGACTGGGTCGCCGCCGCGATCGTCGCCCTCGGCGAGAACGGTCTCGCCGGCGTGGCTGTGGAACCGCTCGCCAAACGTCTCGGCGCCACCAAGGGCAGCTTCTACTGGCACTTCAAAGACCGCCCGGCGCTCGTCGACGCCGTCCTCGCGCACTGGGAACGTGAGGGCACCGACGAGGTGATCGCCGCGCTCGAGAAGCTCACCGACCCCGCGCAGCGGCTGCGGGTGCTGTTCACCGATGTCATCGACTACGCCACCGAAGGCCGGGAGGAACTGGCGTTGCTGGCCGCCATCGACCAGCCCGCGGTCGCCGCTGCCATGCGACGGGTCGCCGCGCGGCGGATCGAGTACGTGGCCGCGCAGTTGCGTCTGCTCGGAGTGGCCGCTGAGCAGGCGGATACGCGGGCGGCGGTGGCCGTCGGTATCTATCACGGGATCAATCAGCTGGCGCGCGTTTCTCCCGAAAGCCTGCCCGCCACCAGCGAATTGGTCGATTCGATTCTCGAACGGCTGATGTAGTCAGTCGAGGCCGAGCTTGACGAAAGTCCAGTAGAGCAGCCGGGCGCGCAGTGGCCGGCGGTACGGCGCGGGCGGGGTGCCGGCGGCGGTTTCGGCGTTGTCGAGCAGTTCCTCGAGCAAGGCGTCGTGCAGCGGACGAATGGCGAGGTGCCAGCCCAGGAATCCGGATACGCCACGGGTTTCGGCCGAGATCACATGGCGCAGGGCGCTTGACGTGCCTTTGCCGATCACCTCGAAGGTGTGGGTGCCTTCGAGCATGAAACCGGGCGGGAAGGTGAACTCGACGAATTCACCTGGGCGGTAGGCGGTGCAGGTGTAGAGAGTGGAACCGTGGCCGCCTGTCGCGCCTTCGGCCAGTGGGCCGTCCAGCTCCAGCGGTGGCCATTTCTCGCTGGGCCACAACGGGTTTCCCGCAATCGCTACTTTATCGAGCAGTTCGCCGACCTGTGCGGCCGGTGCCTGAATTGTTCGCTCGTGAATGTTGCGGATCATTCATCCAACCTCTCAGCGGTTCCCCTGCTCAAACCATACGCATGCGTATGGAGAGTGTCCAGGCCGGTCGTGGGCGGATTCCGAGCGCCCTACAGGTGGCGTTATCCGCGCCGGTCGAATACGCTTCGCCGCGGATGAAACGCCTCATGGAGGGACAAGTGATCACTCCGAACAGGCCGGAGACCGTAGCCGAGGCTCGCCACCCCGTGCCCCTGACCCAGCTGATACACCTCATGGCGGAGTACCAGCAGCTCGGTGCGCACCGCGACACCTTCCTGGCCACTCCGGCCGACGACACCTTCGTGCGCGGGTGCGGCATCGTCGCGGGCTGCATCGCGTTCATCGGGGTGATCTGCCTGATCGTCGGCGCGTGGCCCGGTGCCATCGCACTGCTCATGATCGCCGCGGTCCCGGTGATGCTCGCCTTCCGGCGCGGAATCATCAACCGGCAGAACCGCGCCGCCCGCATCGACCTGTTCGAATACGGGGTCACGGTGTACCACTCGGGTCAGCGCGTCGCCGGCTTCCGGTGGGACACCACCGAGGTGCGGCAGGAGGAAATCCCCTTCCACGACACCGTTCCCGTCGCCTACCGCCTCGAACTCACCGGTCCCGCGGGCCGCGCCGAAATAGACGAAGAGGGCTTCGCCCGCGCCCGCGAATGGGCACGCGCCATCCAATCCGCTGTCACCGCAACCCAACTCCCCCTGGCGGTGGCCGCCATCGACAACGGCGAAACCGTGAACTTCGGCGACCTCGGCCTCTCCCTCGACGCCCTCACCTACAAGGGCGAACACTTCCCCTGGACCAACATCCAACTCATCGACGCCCGCAGCGGCCACATCCGCCTCAAAGTCGCAGGCATGTGGATGTCGCTCGCCCCCGTCAACACCATCCCCAACTTCTACATCTTCAACGAACTCGCCGAGCGCCTCCGCCTGACGCCTGTCGGCTAGATCGGACTACTCGCAGGCACGATCGGCGTTTTGCCTTCGCCTGCTCATCGGTCGCGCCTGACTACTCGCCGGATGACGGGCGAACGCCACTTCATGCTCCTGTCGGACAGACCGAAGGCCGGTCCACTCGAGAGTGGACCGGCCTTCGTGGACTTGTAGAACTAGCTGATCAACCGATCAGAAGTCCATGCCGCCCATGCCGCCGGTGGGGTCGGCGGCGGGGGCCGACTTCTCCGGCTTGTCGGCGACGACGGCCTCGGTGGTGAGGAACAGGGCCGCGATGGAGGCCGCGTTCTGCAGGGCCGAACGGGTGACCTTGACCGGGTCGGCGACGCCGGCGGCCAGCAGGTCCTCGTACTCGCCGGAGTCGGCGTTCAGGCCGGAACCCGCGGGCAGGTTCGAGACCTTCTCGGCGACCACGCCGGGCTCGAGGCCGGCGTTGAAGGCGATCTGCTTCAGCGGGGCCGACAGCGCGACGCGCACGATGTTGGCACCGGTGGCTTCGTCACCGGTCAGCTTCAGGTCGTCCAGTGCGGGCGCCGACTGCAGCAGGGCCACGCCACCACCGGCGACGATGCCCTCTTCGACGGCGGCCTTGGCGTTGCGCACGGCATCTTCGATGCGGTGCTTGCGCTCCTTGAGCTCGACCTCGGTGGCGGCACCGGCCTTGATCACCGCGACGCCGCCGGCCAGCTTGGCCAGACGTTCCTGCAGCTTCTCACGGTCGTAGTCCGAGTCCGAGTTCTCGATCTCGGTGCGGATCTGCGCCACGCGGCCCTTGATGGCCTCCGCGTCGCCCGCGCCCTCGACGATGGTGGTCTCGTCCTTGGTGACGACGACCTTGCGCGCCTGGCCGAGCAGCTCGAGACCGGCGGTCTCCAGCGACAGGCCGACCTCTTCGCTGATGACCTCGCCACCGGTGAGGATGGCGATGTCGGCCAGCTGGGCCTTGCGACGGTCACCGAAGCCCGGGGCCTTGACGGCGACGGACTTGAAGGTGCCACGGATCTTGTTCACGACCAGGGTCGACAGGGCTTCGCCCTCGACGTCCTCGGCGATGATCAGCAGCGGCTTGCCGGCCTGGATGACCTTCTCCAGCAGCGGCAGCAGATCCTTGACGGTCGAGATCTTCGACGACACGAGCAGGATGTACGGGTCCTCGAGGACCGCTTCCTGACGCTCGGGGTCGGTGACGAAGTAACCGGAGATGTAGCCCTTGTCGAAGCGCATACCCTCGGTGAGCTCCAGCTGGAGCCCGAAGGTGTTGCTCTCCTCGACGGTGATGACACCTTCCTTGCCGACCTTGTCCATCGCCTCGGCGATGAGCTGGCCGATGGCCGGGTCACCGGCGGAGATACCGGCGGTGGCGGCGATCTGCTCCTTGGTGTCGATCTCCTTGGCGGAGTCGAGCAGGCGAGCGGTGACGGCCTCGACGGCCTTCTCGATGCCGCGCTTCAGACCCAGCGGGTTCGCGCCGGCCGCGACGTTGCGCAGACCTTCACGCACGAGCGCCTGGGCCAGCACGGTGGCGGTGGTCGTACCGTCGCCGGCGACGTCGTCCGTCTTCTTGGCGACTTCCTTGACCAGCTCGGCGCCGATCTTCTCGTACGGGTCCTCGAGGTCGATCTCCTTGGCGATGGACACACCATCGTTGGTGATCGTGGGGGCGCCCCACTTCTTCTCGAGCACGACGTTGCGACCCTTCGGGCCCAGCGTCACCTTGACAGCGTCGGCGAGGGCGTTCAGACCCCGCTCGAGACCGCGACGGGCCTCTTCGTCGTACGCAATTGTCTTGGCCATTGCGTTGAGATCCTCCACATGTCTATGGCTGACACACGAGACGACCACAGGTTGGATCGTCCCCAAGTACGCTGGCCAGGTGCGGTGCCCGCGACGGACGACCGAGGGTGTCGATGGAACCCGATCTCACCGTCCCGACCTGGCACTCAACAGACGTGAGTGCCAAAGCCATTTTTAGCACTCGGGTGACGAGAGTGCAAGGTCGCCTCCGGCACGGGCGCACCGCACCGGAGACGACCGACGGTCAGGAATCACCCTTGGCGGCGAGGAACTGTTCGAGCAATGCGACGAGGTCGGCCTCTACAACAGCCTTGTCCAGGCCGAGGTCACTGAGCACGCCCGAGCCGTTCTCGTGCTCGAGCAGCGCGAGCAGGATGTGCTCGGTGCCGATGTAGTTGTGGCCGAGGCGAAGAGCCTCGCGAAACGTCAGCTCCAGCACCTTCTTTGTTTCCCCGTCGAAGGGGATGAGTGCGGGCACCTCGTCCGCGGCGCCGGGCAGCCCCGCGGTGGCCGCTTGGCGAACAGCGCCGAGTTCGACACCGCGGGCCTCGATCGCCTTGGCCGCGAGACCTTCGGACTGGCCGATGAGGGCCAGGATCAGATGCCCGAGGGTGATCTGGTCGTTGCCCGCCGTGCGCGCCGATTCCTGCGCGTCGACGACGACCTGCCGCGCACGCGGGGTGAACTTGGCGAACCCGGCCTGCGGGTCCATGGCGGCGGCGTCGCCGGGCTGTTTGGGAACGAAACGCTTCTGCGCGGCCTGCTTGCTGACGCCCATGCTGGCGCCGATGTCGGTCCAGGAGGCGCCGGAGCGGCGGGCTTGGTCGACGAAGTGGCCGATGAGGTGGTCGGCGACCTCGCCCATGTGGTCTCCGACGACCACGGCGTCGGAGAGCTGTTCGAGGACATTGTCGGGACGGGCCTTCTTGATGCCGTCGATCAGATCGTCGAGGCGGATGTTCGGCGTGCTCATGCGTCAACTCTAAGTTGACGATACCGCTTCGTCAACCCTTGGTTGACGATCCGTTGATGGCAGAGTGGGCGGTATGGGGAGAATCTCGGGGTGGATCCTGCGGGTCGCGGGAGTAGTGGTGACCGCATGTTGCCTGATCGCGGCGGGACGATTCCTACTGCCACAGCCGGGAGCCGGGGAAATACCGGGCTCCACGGAACGGCAATTGTCGTTCCTGCGCGCGGCCCTGGACGACGGCGCCGATACGGCAGCGCAGCAACAGTTTCCGGAGGGACATCTGTTCTCGAATGCGCTCTACGGACTGGCCTGGGTGCAGGCTGCGCACGCCGAGCCCGGACTTCGCTCGCAGGCCGTGCGCGAATCGCGGTGGGCGCTTGCACGACTGGAATCCGAGGAGGGGCGGGCGGTGTTCAGTCCGCAATTGCAACCCGCCTACGGGATCTTCTGGGCAGGGTGGACGAACTGGTTGCGCGGGGCGATTCTGTCGCTCGACTCGTCGGACTCCGCTCAGGTTCAACGGTTCTCCGAGCACAGTCAGGAGATCGCGCAGGCGTTCGCGGCGTCCGGCACTCCGTTTCTGCAGGCGTACCGAGGGCAGGCGTGGCCGGTGGACTCCACGGTCGCGATCGCCTCGCTTCGTCTGCACGACAAGCTGTTCGGCACCCGGCATTCGGCGGTGATCGAGCGGTGGCTGGATCACGCGCGGTCGCGCCTCGACCCATCCACAGGACTGCTCCCCCACCAGGTTTCCGCTGTGGACGGCTCGACGAGCACTGGCTCGAGGGCGACCTCCCAGGCGGTGATTCATCGGTTCCTGCCGGAGATCGATCCGGAATTCGCGCGAGCACAGTACTCGCTGTTCCGTGCCGAATTCCTCTCGCACCCTGGCGGTTTCGGTCCAGCGATACGCGAATACCCACACGGCGTGGACGGCAGCGGTGATGTGGACTCGGGGCCTTTGATCGCGGGCATCAGCTTGTCGGCCACGGTGGTTTCCCAGGGCGCCGCCCGCGTCAACGGGGACGACGCCCTGGCCCGAGCCCTCGCCGCCGAAGGTGAACTACTCGGCCTGCCGATCGACCTGCCCAGCTCGAAACGTTATGCGTTCGGCCTGGTCCCGATCGGCGACGCCTTCGTCGCCTGGTCGTCCACCGCCCGACCCCTTGTCACCGAACCACCGTCCGCCACTTACGAATTGCGCTGGTGGTGGCGCCTGCCGTGGGTCGCGCTACTGACCCTGATCGCCCTCGCCCCGTGGGTCCGGCGGATCACCGCCGTGGCGCGAAGTGCCGTGCGCGCCGACACCCGAGCCGGCAGGACCTCAGCGTCGAGCATCTGACCTGGCGATGGTTGCGGCTGTCAGCGCAGGCCGACCGCCATTCCGGCACCGCGCACGATCAGTTCCTTCACCACCGCACCGGTGCGGCCCCGGATCACGCGCCCTCCGGGAGTGTCGTCGGCATTGAGCACCTGGATGACGGCATCGTGGCGGCCGAGACTGAGGCATTGGAGCTGGTAGCGGAAGTTCATCGGCTCCGGCTCGCTACCCTTGGCACGGGCGACAATCGCCCGGGCCACGTAACCACCTGCGGGAATAGCCGTGGCACAAGCCATTCGGAGCGGACGATCGCCCGGCCCCGCGATCAGCGCCGCATCACCGGCGGCGTAGATGTCGGGGTGGGAGATCGAGCGCAGGGTCGCGTCGGTCCGGATGCGGCCGTGTTCGTCGACCGCGAGACCGGCGCGGCGAGCCAGATCGGGAACGGTGAAACCAGCTGTCCAGACCACTGATTCGGCTTCGATGACGGTGTCGTCGGCGAGCCGCACACCGGTCGGCAGCACCTCGACGACCTTCGCCGACGACCGGATCTCCACCCCGAGCCGGGTGAGCGTGGTGCGGATGCTCTCGACGGCCTGCGTCGACAACCAGGCGCCCGGCTCATCGGCGCCGAGCAGAGTCACCGCCGAATACCGTTGCGATTCGGCGAGTTCCGCCGCCAGCTCGATGCCCGTCGACCCGGAGCCGACCACAACGACCCGCCCCTCGGGCAGGGCACGCACATCCTCGGGCGTCGCGACAGACCGCGCGTAATCGGCCACGCCCGGCGCACCCGACCGATCGGCCGCGCTACCGAGCGCGTAGACCAACGTGTCGTAGGCGAGTGACCATTCACCGATGTGCGAGGCCTGGTGACCAGCACCTTCCGGCGTGCCGTCGCCCGACCACTGACCGGACCGGCGAGCCTGCCCCGCCGAGGTGCCCCCGCCGAGCAGCCGCCCTGGCGAGTCGGCAAGCTCCTCGAGGTGAACCTGCTTGGTCACGGGGTCGAGGCCCGAGATTCTCGCCTGAACGAACTCTGCCCCCTTGCGCTCCAACAACTTCCGCAGCTCCCAGCGCTTGATCCGCTGCCCCGCCGCCTCCTGGTGCAACCGCACACGCTCGACGAACTCGGCGCGGGAATCGACCACGGTGATCGTCGTGTCACGCGATGTGCGGGCCAAACGGCGGGCCGCCGCGAGTCCCGCGTACCCCGCGCCGAGAACGACGATCCGATGCTGACCGGTCATGGTGTGGCTCCTCTCGATGTGCCGACACCCTCCAGACCGGACAGCCCCCGCTTTCCTGACAGGTCGCGGCGGTGATCCGGCTCACGCCGCGAATCGGTCCAGTTTGTCCGGGTTCACCACAATGAGGACCTCGTCGACCAGACCGGCCTCGTCGACTTCGAAGAACAGCACGGAACTGGCCTGCACACCGTCGGCCCGCACGACCAGCGCGAGCGCGCCGTTCACCTCGTCGAAGGCGAATGTTGTTGCCGGGGTGAGGAACTTGGTGAGTCCGACGAGGTAGCGCGACACCTGGTCGGGGCCGGTCACCGGGCGGCGGGCGGCGGTCACCTTGCCGCCGCCGTCGGCCGTGCTCACCACGTCGGCAGCCAGCATGGCGCGCAAACCGGCGACATCACCGGTGGCGGCGGCGGACATGAATCGCTCGAACAGGGCACGCACCTGCTCGCTCGGCACCGGGTAGCGCCGCTTCCCGCCGCGCACCCGGGTGCTGGCCCGGTGCAGGATCTGCTGCGAGTTGGCCTCGGTGAGGTCGAGCATGGCCGCGATCTCGGCATGCGGGTAGCCGAACGCCTCGCGCAGCACGAACACCGCCCGCTCCACCGGGTTGAGCCGTTCCATCGCGGTGAGCAGCGCCAGCGAAACCGATTCGCGTTCCTCGACGGTTTCCAGCGGACCGAATTCCCCGGAGGGCACCGGCTCGGGCAACCACGGGCCGACGTAGGTTTCGCGCCGGGCACGCGCCGACGCCAGCTCGGTGCGGCACAGGTTCACGGTGACCGTCGTCAGCCAGGCTTCGGGATTGTCGATGGCGGTCCGGTCGGCGGCGGCCCAGCGCAGGTAGGCCTCCTGCACGACGTCCTCGGCCTCGCTCGCCGCACCGAACATGCGATACGCCAGCGCGAACAACCTGGACCTGTGCTGAGAGAACTCCGTGATCCCGTCCGATTCCACCCGCACTCCCTTGCCGTAGTGGCGCTACGGTACCGCCCGCCCGGACCGGCGATCAGCAGGATGTGGGCGGCGTCTCGCCGGGCAGCTAGTCGTCGCGCGGCCGACGTAACCGCAACCGCGCCGACCCGCGAATCGCCGGGCGACGGATCTGCGGCATCCGCCGCTGCGCGCGCCGCTGGGCGCGCCGCTCGGCGGGTTTGTGCTGCCAGGTCTCCGGGCGCGCCGCCACCCAGCGCGCCGAGCGCCAGGCGAACGGGATGTGACCGAGGTACAGCGCGACCAGGATCAGCAGCAGCACGATCGGGTAGGTCACCAGCAGCGCGGCCGCGACCGCGACGAGCACCAGCAGACCGGCGGCGGCCTGCGGTGCCACCGACACCGACTTCATGGCGAGCGTCGGGATGGTGCTCACGCACAGCAGCGCGGCGAAGGTGGTCCACACGGCGACGAAGGTGAAGCTGTCCCACCAGCCGTCGCCGAACTGCACCTTCAGCGCGATCGGCACCAGCGCGATCAGGGCGCCCGCGGGCGCGGGCACACCGGTGAAGTACTCACGCGCCCAGTTCGGGCGGGAATCGTCGTCGAGCAGGGTGTTGAACCTGGCCAGGCGAAGCACCAGGCTCACCGCGTACATCAGGGCGATGATCCAGCCCGCGCTGTACCCGTCGAGAAGCGTGACGTAGAGGACGAGCGCGGGCGCGACGCCGAAGGAGATGGCGTCGGAGAGCGAGTCGAGTTCGGCGCCCATCTTGGAGGTGGCGTCGAGCATGCGCGCCAAGCGGCCGTCGAGGGTGTCGAGCACGGCGGCGGCACCGACCATGGCCAGCGCGATGCCGAGTTCACCGTCGAGCCCGAACTTCACCGCCGACAACCCCGAGCACAGCGCGAGGATGGTGACGATGCTCGGCAGCAACCGGACCGAACGCGGCCGACGGCGGCGAGCCGAATGCGCCTGTTCGATCATCCCAGCACAGCCAGCACGGTTTCGGCTCCGATCGTGCGCTGACCGGGGGTCACCAGCAGTTCGGTGCCCGCCGGGAAGTAGGTGTCCACGCGGGAACCGAACCGGATGAGTCCGTAGGTGTCACCGATGGTGAGCTGATCGCCGACGCGGGCGTCGCAGACGATGCGGCGCGCGAGCAACCCGGCGATCTGCACGACAACGACCTGCTTGCCCTCGGCCGTCTCGATGAGCATGCTGTTGCGCTCGTTGGCGTCGGAGGCCTCGGCCAGGTCGGCGGAGAGGAATTTGCCCGGCTGATGCAGCACCTCGCGCACCGTGCCGGACACGGGCACGCGCTGCACGTGCACGTCGAGCACGGACAGGAAGATGCTGACTCGCGGCAACGGCTGCTCACCGAGGCCGAGTTCGGCGGGCGGCACGGCCGTGTCGACGAGCGCGATCTCACCGTCGGCGGGTGCGACGACGATGCCCGCGCGGTTGGGCGGCACCCGGTGCGGGTGCCGGAAGAAGGCTGCGCAGGCCGCCGCGGCGGCTAGACCGACCCGCCGAACCCACTTGTTGCGTCCGCCGACGACCGCCACCGCCAGCGGCGCCGCCACGAACGGCAGGCCTGCGGGGTGCAGCGGAGGTACAGCGGCCCGGACCAGGTCGACGACATGGCCGACGCCGGTGGTCTCGGGCGTGCCGGGCGGGGTGGGGCGGCGTGCCACGGGCTCCCTCTTTCGTGTGATGACAACAGCGATCACACCTTACGGGAAGCCCGTCGCCCGCAGTGGCCGTCAGTGCACTGATCTGCGCCCGGTGAAAAGCCCGACCAGGAACAACAGCAGGCAGGCACCGGCCAGACAGGTGATGAAGCTGAAGATCCAGCCCGCGCCCTCGACGTCGACGCCGAACAGCTTCAGGACGAAGCCGCCGAGCAGGCCACCGACGACACCGACGACGATGTTGAGCAGGATCCCCTGCTGGGCGTCGGTCTTCATGAACTTGCTGGCTATCCATCCGGCGAGTCCGCCGATGATGATCCAACCAATGATCCCGAGTCCGAGCATTGTGTACCTCGTTCCCTCGAAGGGTCGGCTAGCTATCGCCTCGTCTCACAGTTATACCCCGCGGCTCTTGTGACAATCGACACTCTTCGGACAGATTTTCGCGCTAATATGAGGAGGCCTCATGTCTGCGCGTTCACATGCTGTCCACGCAGGGGTCACGGGCGATGAGGGACCGATTTCGATGCTTCAGGTACACCCAGCGGTGCAACCCGCAGGTTGCCAGGTACAGAGGAGATACGCATGGCTGCTCGAATCGCCCAGACGACTGGCGCGGAGCACACCGCGATCCTCGGGCTGGGCGTGTACCGCCCCGCCCGGGTGGTCACCAACGACGAGGTCGCGGGCCCGATCAACTCGAGCGACGAGTGGATCCAGACCCGATCCGGCATCAAGACCCGCCGCTTCGCCTCGGACTCCGAGACCGTGCAGTCCATGAGCGTTGCCGCCGCGCGTGACGCGATGGCCGCCGCGGGTGTCGCCGCCGATCAGGTCGACTGCGTCATCGTCGCGACGTCCACCCACCTGCTGCTCACCCCGGCCATCGGCCCGCGCATCGCCACCGACCTCGACATGACCGGCGCCGCCGCGTTCGACATCTCCGCGGGCTGTGCCGGCTTCTGTCACGCCATCGGTATGGCCTCGGACCTCGTGCGCGCGGGCACCTCACAGCACGTGCTGGTGATCGGCGTCGAAAAGCTCACCGACACCATCGATTTCACCGATCGTTCCACCGCCTTCCTGTTCGCCGACGGCGCGGGCGCGGTGATCGTCGGGCCCGCGCCGGAGCAGGGCATCGGCCCGACCGTGTGGGGTTCGGACGGCACCCAGCACCACGCCATCCGCCAGAGCAAGGACTGGATGGAGTTCTTCGCCGAGATCGAGGAGAAGGGTGTCGAGGCGGTGCGGCCCTATCTCACGATGGAGGGCACGGCGGTGTTCCGCTGGGCGGCGCACTCGCTGGAGAAGGTGTGCCGGGAGGCGATCGATCGCGCGGGCCTGACCACCGACGACCTCGACGCGATGATCCCGCACCAGGCCAACGGCCGCATCATCGAGATCATGGCCCGGGTGCTGAAGCTGCCGGAGAGCTGCGCGCTGGCCAACGACATCGAGGAGGCGGGCAACACCTCGGCAGCCTCGATCCCGCTGGCCATGGAGGCGTTACTGCGCAAGGGCGAATCGAAGCCGGGCGACACGGCCCTGCTCATCGCCTTCGGCGCCGGGTTGTCCTATGCCGCACAGGTGGTCACCATGCCCGCCTGGAAGTCCTGACTCGGCAAATCTCACAACGACGGCGGTGACCTGCACCGAAGCAGGTCACCGACCGGGCTTTCGGCCGTGTCCACACCGTCCCGCTTGCACCAACTCGGACATGCTGGCAAACTCTTCGCTAATCGAAGTAGCTGACCGAAGAGGCTCAGCCGCCCGGCATACCCGTCGTCGACCCCGAGGTGATCGGCCGTGAAACTGCGCTCACTCCTGCCACGCAGGCACATCAACGAGGTTCCGCTGCTCCCCACCATCGAGCCGGACGACAGCTTCGCCCTGCGCAGCGCCTTCACCCGCCGCAAACGCGACGAACGCCTCGAACGCCTGCTCACCCCCAGCGAGCTCGACTTGGTACTGCAGCGCCAGCTGTGACATGGAGCGCTGACGCGCTCGAGTCGGGGCCCTTCGGGCCCCTCCGGGAAAAGACTCACCAGCTCTCGCAGGAGATACTTGCGGGGTGAGCAATCCCGCCATGACCAAACCGGCCATTCTGAGCGTCGACGACGATCCCGGCGTTTCGCGGGCGGTGGTGCGCGACCTGCGCCGCCGCTTCGGCGCCGACTACCGCATTCTGCGCGCCGAATCGGGTCCGCAGGCCCTCGAGGCACTGCGTGAGATGAAGCTGCGCGGTCAGCCGGTGGCCGTGCTGATCGCCGATTACCGCATGCCGGGGATGGACGGCATCGAATTCCTCGAGCAGGCGATGGACCTGCACCCGTACGCGCGCCGCGTATTGCTCACCGCCTACGCCGACACCGACGCGGCGATCAACGCGATCAACGTCGTCGATCTCGACCACTATCTGCTCAAGCCGTGGGATCCGCCGGAGGAGAAGCTGTATCCGGTGATCGACGGACTTCTCGACGCCTGGCGCAGCGCCGAACAGCGACCCGTCTACGAGACCAAGGTGGTCGGTGACCGCTGGTCGCCGCGATCCTCACAGGTGCGAGAGTTCTTGGCGCGCAACCAGTTGCCGTATCGCTGGTACCCACGTGACGAACCCGAGGGCGCCCGGCTGCTCGAGGCGGCCGGCGCCGACCCGCAGTCGTGTCCGGTGGTCATCACCCAGGCCGGCGAGGCACTGATCCAGCCGACCGACAGCGAACTGGCCGAAAGTTGCGGTCTCAGCGTGCAAGCCAGTGACGAGTTCTACGACCTGATCGTCGTCGGCGGTGGTCCGGCCGGGCTCGGCGCCGCCGTCTACGGCGCCTCGGAGGGCTTGCGTACCGTGCTGGTGGAGCGCACCGCGACCGGCGGGCAGGCCGGGCAGAGTTCGCGCATCGAGAACTATCTCGGCTTCCCCGACGGGCTTTCGGGCGCACAACTGGCCGACCGCGCACGCAGGCAGGCCGCCAAGTTCGGTGCCGAGGTCGTCACCACCCGTGAGGTCGTCGGTCTGGAGGTGAACGGCTCGGCGCGCACCGTGCGCTTCGCCGATGGTGGCTCACTGTGCGCGCACACGGTTCTCATCGCCACCGGCGTGGACTATCGACGTCATCCGGCGCCGGGTGTCGACGAATTCACCGGGCGCGGCGTGTATTACGGCTCGGCGATGACCGAGGCCACCGAATGCGCCGAGCAGGAGGTGTACATCGTCGGTGGCGCGAACTCCGCCGGACAGGCCGCGGTGTTCCTGTCGCGGCACGCGCGCGGGGTGCACCTGGTGGTGCGTGGCGACTCGCTGGAGAAGTCGATGTCGCACTACCTGATTCAGCAGATCGCCCAGATCCCGAACATCACCGTGCACACCGAAACCGAGGTGACCGGCGCCGACGGCGACCAGCACCTGGAACGGATCATCCTGCGCGACAACCGCAACGGCACCGAGGACAAGGTCGACGCACAACGGTTGTTCCTCTTCATCGGCGCCGCACCGCAGACCGGCTGGCTCGACGGTGTCGTCGCTCGCGACGACGCCGGTTACGTGCTGGCAGGCCCCGACCTGCTCGTCGACGGCGCGCGCCCGGCAGGCTGGGAGCTGCCGCGCCCACCGCACCACCTGGAAACCAGCGTTCCCGGAGTGTTCGTGGCCGGTGACGTGCACGCCGAGTCGGCCAAGCGGGTCGCCTCGGCGGTCGGCGAAGGCGCCATGGCCGTGATGTTCGTGCACCGGTACCTGTCGTAGGAGGCGTGATGTCGGTCTGTGATCCCGAAGAACTGCGAACCCTGTTCCTGTTCGAAAAGCTGGATGAAACACAGCTTTCCGAGCTGTGCGCGGCCGGTCGCATCGAATACGTCGACCCGGGGCCGGTGTTCCTCGAGGGCCAACCAGCGACCTGCTTCTACGTGCTCATCGACGGCGAGGTGAAGCTCACCAAGCTCTCGGGCGGGGTGGAGGTGGAAACCAACCGCACCGACCAGCGCGGTGTGTACGCGGGCGCGTGGACGGCGTACCTGGGCGACAAGGCCGAGCCGAACTACAACGGGTCGATGTATGTGCTGCGCCGCTCCCGGTTCCTGGTGCTCGACGCGGCCGACTTCTCCCGGATGATGCACGCGTGGTTCCCGATGGCGGTGCACCTGCTCGAGGGCGCGTTCTTCGGTGGGCGGCGGTCGAATCAGCGCATCGCCGAGCGCGAGCGGCTCGTGGCGCTCGGTTCGCTGTCGGCGGGGCTCACCCACGAGCTCAACAATCCCGCCGCCGCTGCTGTGCGCGCCACCGCCGGGTTGCGTGAGCGGGTGGCCGGGATGCGGCACAAGCTCAAGATGATGGCCGAGGGCAAGTTCCCCACCGAGGCCCTCGTGCACCTGGTAGAGCTGCAGGAACAGGCCGCCGAACAGGTGGCCAAGGCGCCGGATCTGTCCCCGCTGGAGGCGGCCGACCGCGAGGACGCCCTCGCCGACTGGTTCACCGACGAGGGCATCGCCGACGGCTGGAACCTGGCGCCCACCTTCGTGCAGGCCGGTCTCGACGTCGACTGGCTCGAAGGGGTGAAGGCGACCCTGCAGGCCTGCCATGCCGACGTGTTCGAGGGCGCGGTGCGCTGGCTGAACTACACCATCGAGACCGAGTTGCTGCTGAACGAGATCGTCGACTCCACCGGCCGCATCTCCACGCTCGTCGGCGCGGCCAAGCAGTACTCGCAGATGGACCGGGCGCCGTACCAGGTCGTCGACCTGCACGAGCTGCTCGATTCCACCCTGGTGATGCTCAACCGCAAGCTCGGTGACGGTGTGCGGGTGGTCAAGGACTACGACCGCGCCCTGCCGCCGGTGCCGTGCTTCGCCGCCGAACTCAATCAGGTGTGGACGAATCTGATCGACAACGCGGTCTACGCGATGGGCGGCGAGGGCACCCTCACCGTGCGCACCTACCGCGAGAACGATTGTGTGGCAGTCGAAATCGGTGACACGGGTCCCGGGATTCCCGAGGAGTCGCGCAACCGCATCTTCGAACCGTTCTTCACAACCAAACCGGTCGGTGAGGGCACCGGTCTCGGCCTGGACATCTCGTTCCGCATCGTGGTGAACAAACACGACGGTGATATCCGCGTCGATTCCGTTCCCGGCGACACGCGGTTCACCGTGCGCCTGCCGTTGCAACCCGCACAGCAGGTACCCGCCGGGTCGTAGGGTTCCAAGCACGCCGAGAACCCCCGCGGCGCCAGCCGCCTGGAAACGGAGGTCAGCGAATGCCAGAAGGAATCGATCCAACGGTGCCGCCCAGTGGGCCGGGGTGTGCCGAGTGCACCGAGGCCGGTGGCTGGTGGGTGCATCTGCGCCGGTGCGCGCAGTGCGGGCACATCGGTTGCTGTGACAGCTCCCCCAGCCAGCACGCCACCCGGCACTACGGCAGCACCGGTCATCCGTTCATGCAGAGTTACGAGCCCGGCGAGGACTGGTTCTGGAACTTCGCGACCAACGAGATGTACGAGGGCGGACCCGAACTCGCGGCGCCGACCAGTCATCCCGCCGAGCAACCCGCTCCCGGCCCGGCTGGCCGGGTGCCGGAGAACTGGCAGTCACTGATCCACTGAGGTCAGGGCGTCATCCCGGCGGCCTCGGCCACCGTCTTATCGGCATTGCCCGGTGCCAGGCACACCAGTTTGGCGGTGCCGAGCGCCACGTTCGGGCTGCCCTCGAACGGACCGCCGGGGTTGTCGGCCAGGATCTGCTCGATGACCCGCGTCTGCGCGTCGTTGTCGAGTGACTTGAATTCCGAGCAGGTGACCTGCGAACCGCTCGCGGCCGCCTTGGACGTGGTCGTGGCCGGTGCGGTGGTGCTCGCGGGCGTGCCCTTGCGCAGGCCGGAGGCGTCGGTGGCTTCGTCGGTGGAACCGCAGCCTGCCAGGATCAGGGTGAGTGCCCCGGCAGTCGCGACGACGGAAGAGATTCGGTTCATCTGCTGGTTTCCCCGGTGGATCGCGGCGCCGGCACGTCCGGCGCGTCGGGTGCAGCGTACAGACTCCGACCTTGGGATGAGCCAATCGATCGCTGATCGTCCACAGCACCGGGTGCGGGCAGCGGGCAGAATGGCACGGTGGCTGAACTTTCGCTGACCGCTCGTCTCAATCCCTCGGCCGCCGATGCCCGTCGCGGGGTGGTTCGTCTGCATCCGGAGACGCTCACGGCGCTCGGCCTGCGGGAATGGGACGGTATCGCGCTGATCGGCGCACGGCGCACGGCAGCGGTGGTCGCCAAGGCGCCCGCGGGCAGTCCGCCCGGCGTCGCCCTGCTCGACGATGTGACCCTGTCGAATGTGGGTCTGCGGGAGAACGCGGCGGTGACCGTCGCCCCGGTGACGGTGTTCGGCGCCAAGCAGATCTCGCTCAGCGGTTCGGCGCAGGCGATGGCGAGCATTCCCGCCGTGACGCTGCGCCAGGCCCTGCTCGGCAAGGTGGTCACCGTCGGCGACACGGTGTCGCTGCTGCCGCGCGACCTCGGCCCCGACATCAGCTCCGCGGCGACAACTCAGGCGCTGGCGCGCACATTCGGGATCGCCTGGACCACCGAGCTGCTCACGGTCACCGCGATCGATCCACGGCCGGGTCCGGTGAGTGTGCAACCGAATTCGGCGGTCGGCTGGGGTAGTGGCGCGGCGGCGGTGCAGCACGCGGTGGAGCGCGACGGTGGCCCGCTCGCCACCTCGCTCGAAGTGCCGACGGTGAGCGCGGGCAGCGCGCCCGTGCCGGTGGAGGATCTGGCCGGCGTGCAGAGCCAGGCCGCCAAGCTCGCCGAATGGCTGAGTCTGGCGCTCGATGAGCCGGAACTGCTGAAAGTCCTCGGCGCACCGGCACATCTCGGCGTGCTCATCACCGGTCCCGCAGGCGTGGGCAAGGCGACCCTCGCCGAAGCGGTCGCCGCGCCGCGCCGCGTCGTCGTACTCGACGGGCCGAGTGTCGGGGCGAGCGAGAGCGGGGCGCGGTTGCGTGAGGTCGCCGAGGCGGTCGCCGATATCGCCACCGGCCAGGGCGGGGTGCTGATCGTCACCGATATCGATGCGTTGCTGCCGCTGGAGGCGGACCCGGTCGCCACCCTCATCCTCGACCAGTTACGGGCCGCCGTCCGCGAGCCACGCGTCGCGTTGCTGGCCACCACCGCGCATCCGGCACAGGTGGATTCGCGATTGCGGGCACCGGATCTGTGCGACCGCGAACTGGCGCTGCCGCTGCCGACCGCACTCGTGCGACGCGCGCTGCTGGAACAGCTGCTGCGCAAGGTGCCGTCGGGCAAGCTCGATCTCGACGTGATCGCTTCGCGCACACCGGGTTTCGTCGTCGCCGATCTCGCCGCGGTGTGCCGGGAGGCGGCGGTGCGCGCGGCCGGTCGGGCCAGCCGGGAACAGGCCGAGCCCGAACTCACCCAGGACGACCTCATCGGCGCGCTCGACGTCATCCGGCCGCTGTCGCGTTCCGGCACCGAGGAATTGGCCATCGGCTCCCTCGATCTCGACGACGTGGGCGACATGGTGGAAACCAAACAGGCGCTCACCGAGGCGGTGCTGTGGCCGCTGCGCCACCCCGACTCGTTCGCCCGGCTCGGTATCGAGCCGCCGCGTGGCGTGCTGCTCTACGGACCGCCCGGTTGCGGCAAGACCTTCCTGGTCCGGGCCCTGGCCGGGACCGGACAGCTCAGTGTGCACGCGGTGAAAGGCGCTGAGCTGATGGACAAGTGGGTCGGTTCATCGGAGCGCGCGGTGCGCGAACTGTTCCAGCGGGCCCGCGATTCGGCGCCGTCGCTGATCTTCCTCGACGAGGTCGACGCGCTCGCCCCACGCCGGGGACAGAGCAGCGACTCGGGAGTGTCGGACCGGGTGGTCGCCGCCCTGCTCACCGAACTCGACGGGGTGGAGCCGTTGCGCGACGTGGTGGTGCTCGGGGCGACCAACCGGCCCGAACTCATCGACCCCGCCCTGCTGCGTCCGGGCAGGCTGGAACGGTTGGTGTTCGTTCCGCCGCCCGACGCGGCCGCGCGGCTCGACATCCTGCGCACCGCCGGTCGCTCGGTGCCGCTGGCCGACGACGTCGACCTGGCCGCCCTCGCCGACGACCTCGACGGCTACTCCGCCGCCGACTGCGCCGCCCTGCTGCGCGAAGCCGCCCTCACGGCACTGCGCCGCGATATGGCAGCCGCCGATGTCACCGCCGAGGACGTGGCGACCGCCCGCCGCACCGTCCGTCCCTCGCTCGACCCCGCGCAGGTCGAATCGTTGCGGGAGTACGCGCGCAACCGGGGATGAACCGCCCCGGGGGCTGATTTCCCAGGTGGTGCGGGTTTCGCCGGTATCGTCGGAACCGTGCCCAGGATCGGTGATGGTCTGGATGCGGTGACAGCGTTCGCGGGTGCCGCGGTCGCGGGCATGGCGCTGTTCCTGCCGTTCACGTTCCGCACCACCGCGGCCTCGTCGCTCGATTCGCCGTACCGGGTCACCAGCCTGGTCAACAGCGTCCCCCGAGCCGCCGCGCTCGGGCTCATCGTCGCGGTGGTCGTCGCGGTACTGGTTCGTCCGCTCACCCGGCCCGGGCTGGTCTGGCTCGCCGCCACCTGCGCGACGGCGGCACTGGCCGTGAACTACTACATCGGCACCCTGATGACCTCGGCCGATGTGCTGACCACCCAGAACTACATCGACAGCATCTGCGGCGGCGCGGCCTACGGCGCGCTCGGGATCTGCTCGTTGCGGATGCGCTGGCCCGCGGTCGGGTTCGCGGTCGGGACGATCCTGGTGTTCGTCTACGGCGAGGTGGTCGCCATCTTCACCTCGAATTCGACCCAGGCCGACAAGTCCGCGCACAGCCCGACGTGGCTGGTGCTGTGCGCCCTTGTCCTGCTCGCGGTGAACACCGCACGGCACCAGCACGGCGTCATTCTGGGTGCCCCGCCCCGGCTGGCAGCCGACCTGCCGATCTCCCCGATCATCGCGACCACCCTGCTCGCGCTGACCCTGCTGCTCACCACCGAATGGCTCTCGGGCGAATTCGACGGACGCCGCGCCAGCACCGCACAGGTGGGACTCGCGGTGGTCCTCACCGTCGCCGCCGCCTTCGTCACCGCCCTGCTGCTCCCCGATCGTGACGGCGCCGCCGTGCTGCTCGCGGTCAGCCTGGCCGCCGTGGCCGACTCGCTCGGTGACGCACCGAGCCTCGGCTGGAACCTGCTGGTGGTGATCGCGGTAGTCGTGATCACCGTGCTGGCCGGGCTGGCGCGGCCGTCGCCGTGGCCGGTGCTGCTCGGTGCGGCCGCGATCGCGATCTTCTCCCTGTTCACCGACGATTTCGGCTGGACTGTCACCTGGGTGATCGGCACCGGGTTGCTCGCCGCCGTCGCCGGGTACGGCTTCGCCTCGGTGCGGGTGAGTTATCTGCCGAGCGCGGTACTGGCCCTGGGCGCGCTGTATCTGCCGTCGATCCTGTGGGCCATCCCCACCCGCCTGCGCAACTGGCCAGCGGGCGGGGTGAACGCCGACGACCGGACCCCCGGCTTCACGGCGCTGGCCATCACGATCGGCGCCGCGGGCGCGCTGGCGCTGTTCTACTGGATCAGGCCCGCCGAACCGGCGCCCAGGTCATAGCCGCACCGGTGCCGACATGGCCGACGCGACAGCCTCGGTGCCGACGCGCATCGTCTCCGCGCCCGTAGGATCGGGGCTCGCCACACGCTAGGAGACCCGGAGGCGCGGTTGCTCGCTGTCCTGCTCGCTCACGCAATGGCCGCGCTCGCGGCCCCGCTGTGCGTGCGAGCGCTGGGCCGCAACGCTTTCTATCTGCTGGCGCTGGTTCCGCTGGGCAGTCTCGGGTGGGTGCTCGCGCACTGGGGCGTCACCGTCACCAGCCGGGTGCGGTGGGCGCCGCAGATCTCGATGGACATCGACCTGCGCTTCGATTCCCTCGCCGCCGTGATGTGTGTGCTCGTCCTCGGCATCGGCGCGCTGATCCTGGCCTATTGCGGGCGCTACTTCGACCGTGACGAGGCGAGGCTCGGGATATTCGCGGCCGAGTTGGTCGGCTTCTCCGGTGCCATGTTCGGCCTGGTGACCAGCGACAACATGCTGTTGCTCTACGTGTTCTGGGAAATCACAACGGTGCTGTCGTTCCTGCTGGTCGGCCACTACGCCGAGCAGGCCGCGAGTCGCCGCGCCGCGATCCAGGCACTGCTGGTCACGGCGGCGGGCGGACTGGCGATGCTGGTCGGCATCGTCATCCTCGGATCGCGCTACGACAGTTTCCTGCTGTCGGACGTGCTCGCCCGCGAATCTCCACCCGATGGGATCGCGGTGTCGGTGGCGGTGGTGCTCGTGCTCGTCGGGGCGCTGAGCAAGTCGGCGATCGTGCCCCTGCACTTCTGGTTGCCCGGTGCGATGGCCGCGCCTACACCGGTGAGCGCCTACCTGCATGCCGCCGCGATGGTGAAAGCGGGCATCTATCTGGTCGCCCGCCTGGCACCCGCACTCGCCCAGACTCCACCGTGGCATGTGCTCGTGCTGCCGTTGGGGATCGCGTCGATGCTGTTGGCCGGCTGGCGGGCCATGCAGGTGCACGACCTGAAACTGGTGCTGGCGTTCGGCACGGTGAGCCAGCTCGGACTGCTCATCACCATGATGGCCATCGGCACCCCGGATACCGCACTCGCCGGGCTGGCGCTGCTGGTGGCGCACGGGCTGTTCAAGGCGTGCCTGTTCATGGTGGTCGGCATCATCGATCACGGCGCGGGCACTCGCGATCTGCGCCGGTTGTCGGGGCTCGGGCGGCGCGCGCCGGTGCTGTGCGCGGTGGCGGCGACCGCGGCGATCAGTATGGCGGGGTTGCCGCCGATGCTCGGGTTCGTCGGCAAGGAATCCGCCTTGAGCGCGGTGTGGGCGGCACAGGTGCTGAGCCCGCCGGTGCGGGTGCTGTTGCTGACCGGTATCGCCGTCGGTTCGGCCCTCACCGTCGCCTACAGCGCGCGGTTCCTGTGGGCCGCGTTCGGCACGAGCCCCGGCGTCACGACAACCTGGCACGCGCCGGGACCGCTGCTGGTCGGCCCGCCGGCCGTGCTGGCGGTGGCCGGGCTGGCGGGTGGGTTCGGTGCCGGGGTCGTCGACGAGTGGCTGAGCCCGTACGCCGAGACCCTGCCCGGCGTCCTCGACGGGGCACTCGCGCTGTGGCACGGCTTCACACCCGCCCTCGCGCTCACCGCCGTCATCGTGCTGGTCGGCTTCGCATTGTTCTTGGTACGCAACAGGATTCACGAGTCGGCTCGTCCGCGACTCGGCAATGCCGACCGGGGTTACGACGCCGCACTGCGGGCGATGGACCGGCTCTCGCTTCGCCTCACCGGCACGGTGCAATCCGGTTCGCTGCCCGTCAGCCAGGCCTTCATCCTCGGCACGCTCATCGTGCTGCCCGCCGTGATGCTCGCGACCGGTACCCGCACGGGAATCACCCTGCACCTGTGGGATTCGCCGTTGCAGGCGGTGATCGGCGCGATCATGATCGCCATGGCGCTCGCGGCGACGGTGCTGCGCAACAGGTTGGCCAGTGTGCTCGTGGTCGGTGTCACCGGATACGGCTGCGGCGTGATCTTCGCGCTGCACGGCGCACCGGATCTCGCGCTCACCCAATTCCTGGTCGAGACACTGACTCTGGTGATCTTCGTGCTCGTGCTGCGCGGGTTCCCGGCCGAGATCACCGACGGCTACGCCGCCGCGTTCAAGGTCCGTCGCGCGCTGCTCGCGATCGCGGTCGGCGTCACCGTGACGGTACTCGCCGCGTTCGCCTCCGCCGCCCGGCACAGCGAGCCGATCTGGCGCACCATCCCCGACGCCGCCTACCGCGTCGGCGGCGGCAAGAACGCGGTGAACGTGCTGCTCGTCGACATCCGCGCCTGGGACACCCTCGGCGAGATCTCGGTCCTCGTCGTCGCCGCCACCGGCGTTGCGTCGCTGGTGTTCCGCAGCCGCCGCTTCGGCAGCGCGCCACGCGCCGTCGACGCACCGAACTACAACCCCGACGCCGTGAGCTGGTTGCCTGCCGCCCGGCTGCTCGACCGGCGCGAACGCTCGATGGTCCTGCAGATCACCACCCGGCTGCTGTTCCCGACCATCATGGTCCTGTCGGTGTACTTCTTCTTCTCCGGCCACAACGCACCCGGCGGCGGCTTCGCCGGTGGCCTGCTCGCCGGGCTCGCCCTCACCCTGCGCTACCTGGCGGGTGGACGCTACGAACTCGGCGAAGCCCTCCCGGTCGACGCCGGACACCTCCTCGGCGCGGGCCTGGTCCTCGCCGCCGGGACGGCGACCACATCGCTGCTGCTCGGGGCCCCACCACTGTCCTCGGCGATCATCGAGATCACCGTGCCGGTGCTCGGCCACATCAAACTCGTCACCGCCATGTTCTTCGATCTCGGCGTGTACCTGGTGATCGTCGGCCTCACCCTCGACGTCCTGCGCAGCCTCGGCGCCCGCCTGGACAAGGAGATCTCATGAGTGCCAACCTCGTCATGCTGCTCACGATCGGCGCGCTCACCGCCTGCGGGGTGTACCTGGTGCTCGAGCGGGTGGTGTCGAAGATGCTGCTGGGGATCATCCTGCTCGGCAACGCGGTGAACCTGCTGATCCTCACCGTCGGCGGCGGGCCGGACGGGAACCCACCGGTGCTGTCGGGCTCGGACACCTCGCCCGACGGCATGGCCGATCCGCTGGCCCAGGCGATGGTGCTCACCGCCATCGTCATCACGATGGGCTTGGCCGCGTTCGTGCTCGCCCTCGCCTATCGCGCCTACCGGCTGACCACCACCGAAGACGTCCGCAACGACCCTGAGGACACCCAGGTCGCGGCCCGGCGCGAGAGCGAGGACCCGGCCGAATGACCCTCTCCCCGCAGCTGCTTCCCGATCTCGCCGCGCTGCCGGTGCTGGTCCCGCTGCTCGCCGCCGCGGTCACCCTGATCTTCGGGCGCCGACCGCGCGTCCAGCGGCTGGTGTCGATGGTCGCGCTGTCGGGTGTGCTCGCCATCAGCGCGCTGCTGCTGTACCTCGCCGACCGCGACGGCACGACGGCGGTGCAGGTGGGCGGCTGGCCGACCCCGATCGGCATCACCCTCGTCGTCGACCGGCTCAGCGCGGCGATGCTGCTTGTCTCGGCGTTCGTCCTGCTCCTGGTGTCGATCTACGGTGCGGGGCAGAACATCTCCGACGGCGACGACAACCAGCCCACCTCCATCTACCGACCCACCTACCTGGTGCTCACGGCCGGTGTGTCGATGGCGTTCCTGGCCGGTGACCTGTTCAACCTGTTCGTCGGGTTCGAGCTGCTGCTCGCCGCCTCGTTCGTGCTGCTCACCGTCGGCGCCACCGAGGAACGCATCCGCACCGGCATCGCGTACGTGATGGTGTCGATGGTGTCGTCGATGATCTTCCTGATCGGCATCGGCCTCACCTACGCGGCCACCGGCACCCTGAACCTCGCGCAACTGGCCGTTCGGCTCGAGGCGACACCACAGGGGGTGCGCACGGCCTGCTACGCCGTGCTGCTCGTGGCGTTCGGCATCAAGGCGGCGGTGTTCCCGCTGTCGAGCTGGCTACCCGACTCCTACCCCACCGCGCCCGCGCCGGTGACCGCCGTGTTCGCGGGCCTGCTCACCAAGGTCGGTGTGTACGCGATCATCCGGACGCACACGCTGTGGTTCCCGGACGGCGCGTTCGACGACATCCTGCTGGTGTGCGGGCTGGCGACCATGCTCGTCGGCATTCTCGGCGCGATCGCCCAGACCGATATCCGGCGCCTGCTGTCGTTCACCCTCGTGAGCCACATCGGGTACATGGTTTTCGGTATCGGGCTGGCCGGGTCGGCCGGGCTCACCGGTGCGGTGTTCTATGTGGCCCACCACATTCTGGTGCAGACGGCGCTGTTCCTCGCCGTCGGCCTGATCGAGCGCCAGGCCGGGTCGGTGTCGCTGCGCCGCCTCGGTGGGCTCGCCTCGGCGAGTCCGCTACTCGGGCTGCTCTTCCTGATACCGGCACTGAATCTCGGTGGTATTCCGCCCTTCTCGGGCTTCATCGGCAAGGTGACCCTGCTCGAGGCGGGTGCGGCCGACGGTAGCGTGCTGGCCTGGGTGCTGGTCGCCGGTTCGGTGGTCACCAGCCTGCTCACGCTCTACGCGGTGGCGCGGGTCTGGGGCAAGGCGTTCTGGCGCCCGCGCGAAGAAGCGCCCGAGGGACATCTCAGTGCCGCGAAACCGCCCACCCTGGTGGAGGATTCGACCGACGTGCAGTACGAGGACCGCACCGACCCCGGACGCATGCCCGCGCTGATGGTGCTCGCCACCGCCGGGCTGATCACCGCGGGCCTCGCGCTCACCGTGTTCGCCGGCCCCGTGCTCGGCATCGCCGAACGCGCCGCGGCCGATCTGAACAACCCGTCGGTGTATATCGAATCCGTCCTCGGCGGACAGGAGCCGCGATGACCGTGTTGCGCCGGCTCGTGAACCGGCAGAACGTCTTACGACTCGGCGTCCTCGCCTGGCTGACCGCGGTGTGGGTGGCCCTGTGGGGTGACCTCAGCGCGGCCAATGTGCTCGCCGGTGGAGTGGTCGCGCTGATCGTCGTGTTCGCGCTTCCGCTGCCACGGATCCCGGTGACCGGCCGGTTCCACCCGCTGTCCTTTCTCGAATTGATCGCCGCGGCAACCTATTACGCACTCGAGTCGAGCGTGCAGGTGGCCTGGTTCGCGCTGCGGCCCTCGGGCCCGCCGGTGTCGGGCGTGCTGCGCGTGGCCCTCGGCATCCAGTCGGATCTGGTGCTGGTGATCTGTACCGATCTGCTCAATCTCATTCCCGGCACCATGGTGCTCGAGATCGACCGTCAGCGCTGTGTGGTGTACGTCCACGTGCTCGATGTGGGCAGCGACAAGGCGGTCGACGACTTCTACCGCACCACCCGCCGCCTGGAACGTCTCATCATCGACGCCTTCGAACGACCAGGCGAGCGGCATCACGGACCGGAGGTTCAGGTATGACCGTCGTCGCCGTCATCGCGGCGGTGCTGCTGTCGTTCGCCGCCATCTGCACCGCTTACCGCGTACTCGCCGGCCCGAGCACCCTCGACCGGGTGGTCGGGATCGACTCGCTGATGGCCATCGCCGCGTCCGGGCTCGCGGTGTGGGCGGCCTACAGCAACGACACAACCGTCGTCCCGGCGATCGTCGCGCTGGCCCTTGTCGGTTTCCTCGGATCGGCCGCGGTGACGCGCTTTCGCGTGCGGGACGACCGATGAGCGGCTGGGAGTGGGTGTCGGCACCGCTGATCGTGCTCGGCTGTGTCCTCGCCTGCACCGCCGCACTGGGGATCGTGCGCTTCCCCGACACTCTCACCCGGATGCACGCGGCGACGAAACCGCAGGTGATCGGCCTGATCATGGTTCTCATCGGCACCGGGATCGACCTGCGCGGCGACGCCAATGTGTGGATGCTCGTGCTGACCGGACTGTTCACGATCATCACCGCACCGGTGGTCGCACATCTGCTCGGGCGCACCGCCTACCGCGAGCAGCGGCACCGCGACGGCCTGTTGCGCGTCAACGAACTCGGCGACGAGGTGGACTGACTACACCCGAACCGCGGCCGGTGCCCGGTCGGGCGCGGCGGCGAACCAGGTGAGGTGGAACGCCACGGCGACCGCCGCGAGCAGCCCGATCACGATGGCGCCGGCCGGCACCGGGTACTGCGCCATCTCGACCGCCAGGTAGCGGTAACCCAGCAGCAGACCACCGAAAACGGCCGATCCGAGGGCGACCAGGCGGATCCGCGCCGCGTCCCAGCCTCGCTCGGGTGCGCGCAGCGCCGATTCGACGGTCAGGCACAGCACCACACCCGCCACCAGATCCACGCCGTAGTGGTAACCGAAACCGAGCGTCGCCGCGACCGTCGCGGCCAGCCAGAACGCCCCGCCCCACCGCAACCACGCGGGCGCGCGGCTGCCGTCGACATCGCGACGCGTGTGGATGAACAGCGACAGCGCCCATGCGGTGTGCATCGACGGCATGCAGTTGCGCGGGGTGAATTCGTCGAACGGCAGCGGCGCCGGACTCTGCCCGATCGGCGGCAGCGCCGAAGGCCAGAAGTTGCCGAGCTGGAAGCCGTTGCCGTCGGCGCCGAAGGCGAACATCGGGCCGACCACGGGGAACAGCACATAGAACAGCGGCCCGACCAACCCGAGCACCAGGAACGTGCGAACCAGATAGTGCCCCGGCCAGATTCCCGTGCTGACCACACCGCGCAACTGCCACACCGCGACGACGATCGCCGCCACCGGCAGCTCGATGTAGACCCAGTGCAGCACCGCGTACACCTCGGGCCCGAGGACCTCGAGCACCCGGCCGACCACCCACGACGGGTCGCCGAGCGCGTGATCGGCGAGCAGCAGGTATTCGTCGAGCACCGTCGGGTGTACCGCCGAGGTGACGTGCAACCACACGTCGCCGACCTTCGTCGCCAGGATGAGCAAGGCACCCAGTGCCGCGGCCTTCAGCGCGTCGGTCCGTTCGCGGCCCTGCCAGCGCACCGCCGCGATGATCGCGAGGGCGGTGAGCACGATGGTCGGCCCGTTGCCGACGGTGAACGGTTTACCGTCGAGCAGTCGCAGCGCGACGAACACCGCGTCGATCCCGATCGCGGCGCTCACCGCGAACACCCGCCTGCGCGCCGACACCCCGACCAGCGCGAGGACGAGACCCGCCCACGGAACCGACATCGACTTGGGCGTGCCGACATAGTCGCGCGCCAAGCTGGCGAGTGGTCCTTCGAAGCCGCTGATCGACGCCGCGATCTGCAGGCCGATCAGCAGTAGCAGGACCGCCGACACCGCGACTGCGGCGAGCGTCCTCGGTTCGCGCAGACGGGAACCGAGGGTGGCACCCCCCGCGGCAGCACGCGGATGTTCGACAAGCATCCACCCATCGTAAACGGCGGGTTAACGCCACCGGGCTGGGTAGTTGAACGCTACTGATCCAGCTCGCGCACCAGCGAGTCGACCACCGCGACAAGATCACCCTGGGACTGCGCGGCAACCCGGCGTTGACGCTGGTAGGAGGCACCGTGGCGGGGGATCTCGGCCACGGCGGCGAGTTCGTCGGCGCAGCCGAGACGGCGCGCGGTCGGCTCCAACCGGGTGAGCAGATCCATCAGATCGTCTGTGACCAAACGCTCATTACTCGCGTCGTCGACGATCACGATGGCGTCGAGTCCGTAGCGCGCGGCCCGCCATTTGTTCTCCTGCACATGCCAGGGCGGCAGGGTCGGCAGCTGTTCACCGTCGTCGAGCCTGCGTTCCAGATCGACGACGAGGCAGTGGATCAGCGCGGCCACCGACGCCAGTTCGGCGCGGCTGGACAGCCCGTCGCACACCCGGATCTCGATGGTGCCCCACTTGGGCGCGGGCCGGATGTCCCAGTGCATGCCGCCGAGTTGTTCGAACACACCGGTTTTCATCTGGTCGTGCACGAAACCCTCGAACTGACGCCAGTTCTCGAACTGGAACGGCAGGCCCGCCGTGGGCAGCTGCTGGAACATCAGCGCGCGGTTACTGGCATAGCCGGTGTCGTCGCCGGACCACATCGGCGAGGACGACGAGAGCGCGAGCAGATGCGGATACGACAGCAGCAGCGAGTTCAGGATGGGAAAGACCTTGTCGCGGTGGGAAACTCCCACGTGCACGTGCACGCCCCAGATGAGCATCTGCCTGCCCCACCACTGGGTGCGCTCGATCAGCTCGTCGTAATGCGGTGAGCGCGTGAGCTGCTGGGCCGACCACTGGGCGAACGGGTGCGTGCCCGCGCAGAACAGGTCGACACCGAGTGGGTCGGCCGCGCGGCGCACGGCGTCCATCGTGGTGCGCAGGTCCTCGACGGCGCCGCCGACGGTCTCGTGCACGCCGGTGACCAATTCCACCGTGTTGCGCAGCAATTCCTTGGTGACCTGCTGTGTCCCGTCGTGGGCGCGCAGGTCGCCGACGGCATCGAAGACCGCCGAGGCGGTGTTGGACAGATCGCGCGTGACCTTGTCGACGAGCGCGATCTCCCACTCGATGCCGATTGTCGGCCGGGGCGAACCGCGAAACGGCACCGGCTGAATTGCCCCGGCCATCAGCGGGTCTCGCTAACCGACGACGCCGCAGGCCACTCGGGCACCCGCGTCACCGGTGGACAGGGTGGTCTCGTCCGGGCCCGTGCCGCCTTCCCGGGTGTAGCGCGGCGGGATATTGCCGAAGTTGTCGGCGCCCGCGTGCACGATCAGGGCCTTGCCCTTGATGTTGTCGAGGGTGACGCTGTCGGTGCGGGTGACCAGCTTGGCCGAGCCGTCGGCGCCGACCTGCAGGGAGGTGAGGTCGCCGCTGGCCGGGTGCGAGGTGGCCCCGCCGACCTGCAGATGACCACCGGCCGAGGTGAAGTCGCCCTCGCATGTGCCGTTCTGGTGGAAGTGCAGGCCGTGGAAACCGGGGGTCAGACCCTGCGCCTCGACAGTGACGACCAGGTGGTTGCCCTCGGCGACGATGGTCGCGGTGCCGACACCGGCGCCCGCGCTGTTCTTCAGCTCGGCCTTCAGACCACCGGTCGAGGCACCGTGGTCGCCGCCGTGCGCGCCCGGTTCGCCGGAGGCAGAGGGGGCGGGATGGCCGGTGCCGTGGTCCTCGCCACCGCCCGCGGGGGCGGACGAACCGGTCCACACCGGCGGCGTGGTGCCCTTGACGTCACTCGACTCCTGGCTGTTGGTGCAGGCGGCGAGCCCGAACGCGGCGACCGCGACAACCGGGGTCACAATGCGCCAGGACGGGCGACGAGTGGACGACGTGGCCATCAGGGGACTCCTTATCGGACTGGGGCAGTACCGCTGAAGATGATGCCACAGCGCGAACACGCCCTGCGGCACCGCGTGCCGTGCCGGCTCAGCGTCCCGTCAGGACGACGACGACACCGGGCGTGGCGTCGGCGGTCTTGGGGGCCACGGTTCCGCCGACCTGCGCGGCGATCTCGGCGGCCGCGGCCTCTTCACCCGGCGCGGTGCCGTAGTACACCGTGGTCGTTGTCAGGTTCGAACCGCTGTAGTTGCCGGTGCTCACATTGGTCCAGCCCGCCGCGCCGAGTTCGCTCGCGGTGCGCGCGGCCAGGCCCGCGACGAGGCTGTTGTTCAGGACGCGGACGGGAATGTCCTTGTCGCCCGTGGCCGCGGCCTGTGTGGTGGTCGTGGTCGTGGTCGTCGGCGCGACGGTGGTTGTCGTCGTCGGGGCGGCGGCCGCGCTGGTCGTGGTCGGGGCGGCCGTGGTCGCCGGGGCCTGCGCCACCGCGCTCGAGGTGGTGGTCTCGGTCTGCTCGACCGGATCGGCCGCCTCGGCACCGGAATTCGACAACGACATCGCACCCAGGCCGGCGAAGACGATGGCCAGCGCGATCAACACCATCGCCAGCGCGCGCAGCGGTGGGCCGCCGGGGGTGGGATTCGGGTTGCTCACCCGCGCAACCCTAGTCGCATCGACGGAGATGTGGCTCGCATGTCAGACCTGGAAACCGAGTTTGCGGGCGGCACGGGCCTTCTGCCTGCTCGCGCGCAACCGGCGCAGTCGCTTGACCAGCATGGGGTCGGCCGCGAGTGCTTCTTCCTTGTCGACGACGGCGTTGAGTACCTGGTAGTACCTGGTGGCCGACATCGAGAACAGTTCGCGGATCGCGTCTTCCTTGGCGCCCGCGTACTTCCACCATTTGCGTTCGAAGTCGAGGATGTCGAGTTCACGCCGACTGAGACCGGAGCCATCGTCGCCGGCCGAATCCTGGGGGATGTGCCGAGCCGCTGCGCCGTCCATCTTGCTCCCTCGCCGAGTATCACGAGATGAAAATGACGCTTGCACGTCGCGGATCATTCAACCATGAGCCCACCCGATCCTTCGACCGCTGCCCCGGCGTGTTGACTGAGGGCCAGTAGGAGTGTCGCGGCGCACAGGGGCCGCCGCTCGCGCGGGCGATACCGCGGCGATAATGGCCACCATGGCAATTCTCCCGATCGTGATCGTCGGTGACCCCGTTCTCCACACCGCTACCGCCCCGGTGACGGAGACCCCGGCAGAGCTGGCCGGGCTGATCGCGGACATGTACGACACCCTCGAGGCGTCCAAGGGTGTCGGCCTCGCGGCCAATCAGGTCGGCGTCGGCAAGCGGCTGTTCATCTACGACTGCCCCGATTTCGACGCGGAGGGCAACCAGATCCGCCGCCGCGGCGCCGTGATCAACCCGGTGCTCGAGACCTCCGAGATCCCGGAGACCATGCCCGATCCCGACGACGACGAAGAGGGCTGCCTGTCGGTGCCCGGTGAGCAGTTCCCCACCGGCCGCGCCGACTGGGCACGCGTCACGGGCACCGACGAGCACGGCGAACCGGTCGACATCGAGGGCGCCGGTTTCTTCGCGCGCATGCTGCAGCACGAGGTGGGCCACCTCGACGGCTTCCTCTACGTCGACGTGCTGATCGGCCGCAACGCCCGCGCCGCCAAGAAGGCGATCAAGCGAAACGGTTGGGGCAAGCCGGGTTTGAGCTGGGTGCCGGGCACCGTCCCGGACCCCTTCGGCAATGACTGACATACCCCTCGGCCGCCGGGTGGTGATGCGGTATCAGCTGCCCGAGGGTTATCCACAGCCGCTCACCGATGTGATCGGCGAGCTGGTGTCGATGACGCCGCCGTCGGTGCGCACCGCCGAGGGTGAGGTGGTTTCGGTCGCGGCGGATCGGGTCGTCGCACTGAAGGCGCTGGGGCCGAGGCCGATTCGGACCAAGGAGATCCGGTCGCTGGAGACGGCGGCGGCGGGCGGCTGGCCCGGTGTCGAGCACACGTGGATCGACGGCTGGCTGGTCCGCGCGGGCAACGGATACACCGGCCGGGCGAATTCGGCTGTGCCGCTCGGTGAGTCGGGCGTGCCCGCCACCTTGTCGATCGAGACGATGCACCGGATCGCCGACTGGTACACCGCGCGCGGTCTGCCGCTGCTGCTGCAACTGCCCGACCGGCTCGCCCCGGTTCCGCCCGGCTGGAACAGCTGGAGCGAGACCGTGATGCTCGGCCTGGACATCTCGAACTTCGTGCTGCCCCAGGGCCCTTCGATGGTTCGCGTCGCCGCGCAACCGGACGAGGGCTGGTTGCGCACCCACCGCTACCGTGGCGAGATCCCGCTCGACCCGGCCGTTCGCGAACCCGACCGCGACGTGCTCACCTCGGTCCTCGACGGCACCGTCGGCTTCGCCACCCTCGGTGTGCCCGAAGCCCTCGCCATCGGGCGCGGTGCGGTGACGACGGCGCCGGACGGCCGACGCTGGGTCGGCCTCACCTGCGTCGCCGTGGCCGCCGCGCACCGCCGCAACGGCCTGGCCACCCTGGTCTGCGCCGAGCTCATCCGCTGGGGCGCCGACCAGGGCGCCACCCACGCCTACGTCCAAGTCGAAGTCGGCAACGCCACCGCACTGGCCCTCTACCGCGAACTCGGCTTCATCGAACACCACTCGTATCGCTACGCCGCGCCGCAGGGATAACCCCCGGTAACCTCGGTAGATACCCCCGGAAAGGACCTCGCACGTGCGTCTGGCCACCTGGAATGTGAACTCGATCCGCTCCCGCGTCGACCGGGCGACGGCGTTGCTCGACCGCCACGACATCGACGTGCTCGCGCTGCAGGAAACCAAGTGCCGTGACGACCAGTTCCCGTTCGAGCAGTTCGAGTCGGCCGGTTACGAGGTGGCCCATATCGGGCTCAATCAGTGGAACGGTGTGGCCATCGTGTCGCGGGTCGGGCTCGACGACGTGGAGGTGGCGTTCCCCGATCAGCCCGGTTTCGACAAGAACGCGGGTGATTCGCTGCTCGACTCGCCGGTGGTCGAGTCGCGGGCGATCGGCGCGACCTGCGGTGGGGTGCGGGTGTGGAGCCTCTACGTGCCGAACGGCCGCTCGCTCAGCGACCCGCACTACGCTTACAAACTCGAGTGGCTCTCCACGCTGCGCGCCGATGCCGCCCGCTGGCTCACCGAGGACCCCTCGGCCCAGATCGCCCTGGTCGGCGACTGGAATATCGCGCCAACCGACGACGACGTGTGGAATCCGAAGCTCTTCGAGGGCAAGACCCACACTTCCGCACCCGAGCGCGCCGCCTTCCAGGCCATGCTCGATACCGGCTTCCGTGACGTGATGCGGCCGTTCGCGCCCGGCCCCGGCGTCTACACCTACTGGGACTACACCCAGCTGCGTTTCCCCCGCAAGGAGGGCATGCGCATCGACTTCGTGTTGGCCTCCCCCGCCCTTGCGGACCGCACCAAGGAAGCCTTCGTCGACCGCGAGGAACGCAAGGGCAAGGGCGCCAGCGATCATGCTCCCGTGATCGCCGAGTTCACCGACTGAGACTTGTCCACAGCGGTACCGTGGGGTCACGGAATATCCGACCCGCGGGAGGTTGTGCATGTTCTACCGGTGTGTTGGGGCGGTGCCGCCCAAGCGGCACACGCAACATCGCGATGAGCGGGGCAACCTCTACTACGAGGAGCTCATGGGCGAGGAGGGGTTCTCCGGAGACTCCTCGCTGCTCTATCACCGGGGCCTGCCGCCCGCCATCGTCGACTCGACGGTGTGGGAGCTGCGCGATCAGTCGTTGACACCGAATCATCCACTGCGCCACCGTCATCTGCGGTTGCCCGACCTGTTTCCCGGCGACACGCCTGCGGCGACCGATCCGGTGACGGGCCGGCGGTTGCTGCTGGCGAATGCCGATGTGCGGATCTCGTATGTGGTAGCCGAGGCGGCGTCGCCGCTGTACCGCAATGCCATCGGCGACGAGCTGGTGTACGTGGAATCCGGTGCGGCGGTGGTGGAGAGCGTGTTCGGCACAGTGCCGGTGCACCAGGGCGACCAGCTGCTCATGCCGCGAGCGACGACGCACCGCTGGCTGCCGACGGGCGGAGCGCCCTTGCGCGCGTATGTGATCGAGGCGTCGAGCCACATCACCCCGCCCAAGCGGTATCTGTCGAAATTCGGTCAGCTGCTGGAGAATTCGCCGTACTGCGAGCGGGATCTGCACGGGCCGACCGCACCGTTGCTCGCCGAGGGCACCGATGTGGAGGTGCTGGTCAAGCATCGCGCCGGAGCGGAGGTGATCGGCACCAGGTTGACCTATGCCACTCATCCTTTCGATGTAGTCGGCTGGGACGGGTGCCTGTACCCGTTCACTTTCAACATCGCCGATTTCGAGCCGATCACCGGGCGGGTGCATCAGCCACCGCCGGTGCATCAGGCCTTCGAGGGTGCCAATTTCGTGATCTGCAATTTCGTGCCGCGCAAGGTGGATTACCACCCGCTCTCGATTCCGGTGCCCTACTACCACTCGAATGTGGACTCCGACGAAATCATGTTCTATTGCGGCGGAAACTACGAGGCGCGCAAGGGTTCCGGGATCGCGCAGGGTTCGGTGTCGGTGCATCCCGGTGGTTACGCGCACGGCCCGCAGCCCGGCGCCTACGAGCGCAGTATCGGTGCGGAATTCTTCGACGAACTGGCGGTGATGGTGGATACCTTCCGGCCGTTGCAGCTCGGCGAAGGTGCGCTGGCCTGCGAGGATCCCGGATACGCGTGGACCTGGTCGGGACGTGGGCCCCGGTGAGCGGGCGGTTGCTTCGCGTCGAGGTAGCGCCGGATTCGTTGTTCGGGCCGGAGAACATGCCCTACGGGGTATTCGCCCCACCGGGTGAATCCTTCCGGGTGGGTGTGCGTCTCGGCGATATGGTCCTGGATCTCGCCGCGCTGCTCGGCGATCCGGTCTTCGCCCGTCCCGATCTCAATGCGTTTCTCGCCGCCGGGCCCGCTCGGTGGGGCGCTGTCCGGGCGCGCTTGCGCGAATTGGCCGATACCGCACTGCCGGTCGAGGTCGTGCACCCCGTGCGTTCGGTGCGGCTGGCCTTGCCGGTGACGATCGGCGATTACGTCGATTTCTACGCGAGCATCGACCACGCGACCAATCTGGGCAGGCTGTTCCGGCCCGACAGCGAACCGCTGCTGCCGAATTGGCGTCATCTGCCGGTGGGATATCACGGGCGAGCGGGCACCGTCGTGGTTTCCGGCACCCCGGTGATCCGTCCACAGGGGCAGCGCCGGACCGATTCGGGTGCACCGGAATTCGGCCCGTCGCAGCGGCTGGACATCGAAGCGGAATTGGGGTTCGTGGTCGGCACCGGGTCGACGCTGGGCGTTCCGGTTGGTGTCGACGATTTCGCCGAGCACGTCTTCGGGGTCGCCCTGGTGAACGACTGGTCCGCGCGCGATATCCAGGCCTGGGAGTACCAGCCGCTCGGACCGTTCCTCGGCAAGTCCTTCGCCACCTCGCTGTCGGCGTGGGTCACTCCGTTGGCTGCGCTGGAACAGGCGCGGGTGCCGCTGCCGACCCAGGACCCCGAACCGCTGCCCTACCTGCGCGGCACCGCCGACCACGGCCTCGATATCGACCTGGCGGTGGCGTGGAACGGGGAGGTGGTCACCCGGCCGCCGTATGCGCGGATGTACTGGTCGCCCGCACAGATGCTGGCCCACCTCACCGCCAACGGCGCCTCGATCCGCCCCGGTGACCTCTACGCCTCCGGCACCATCTCCGGTCCGGAACCGGCCCAGCGCGGTTCGTTCATCGAATTGTCCTGGGGTGGAAGAGAACCCATCTCCGTGGGCGAGGAGACTCGAACGTTCCTCGCCGACGGCGACGAAGTCACCATCACCGCGACCGCCCCCGGCACCGCCGGGCGCCCCATCGGCTTGGGCGAGGTCGGCGGACGGATCCTGCCCGCGCGCCAGGCATGAGGCACGACAGGACCTGAGAAGTCGGGTCTTCCGCCGCCCTGAGCGCATCGATACGGTGACCCGATGAAATCGACGATCGCCGCAGTAACCGGATTCGCCCTGATCACCCTGGCTCAGCTGCCCCTGGCCGCACCCGCCTCCGCATGCGGGCCCTACCCAGTGCCCTGCGAGCCGAGCTCGGGCCAGCAGGTCGGCGACTTCTTGTCGCGGCTGGCCCAGACCTTGCTCAGCGGGTCGTCGGCAGCACCGTAACGGCCGAGGCATCCACCCAGGGGCGGAGATGGTACTCCGTCGGCGTCCGCCCTGAGGTGGTATCGGGCGGAAATGTTGCCGGGATACGGTGACACCTCGATACTTCGAACTAAAGGGTGCCGAGGATGTTGACGAGAATCGCCCGTATCGCTGTCGGCAGACCGCGACTGATTGTCGCGGTCGCGCTGCTGCTGATGATCCTGTGCGGCGCGATCGGCGCCACCGTGCACTCGAACATGAAATCGGGCGGATTCGTCACCGAAGATCTCGATTCGGTGCAGGCCAGTCAGTATCTGAGCGAGCACTTCCCCGGTAGCGAACCGAACTACGTCCTGCTCGTCACCGACCCGGTGTCGATCGACTCCCCCGAGGCCCGCGCCGCCGCCGATGCCGCCGTGGCCGCGCTGCGCACCTATCCCGAGGTCAGCGGGGTGCAGGCGTATTGGACCTCGCGTCCCGACCTGAAGCAGGCGCTGCGCAGCAAGGACGGCAACCGCGCGCTCATCCTCGCCAGCATCGAGGGCGACGACGCCGAACTGCCGGACCGGGCGGGCAAGATCACCAAGGCACTGGCGGACCACGACGGGCCGGTGACCATCGAGGCGGGCGGTCTGGCCGCCACGTTCTCCGACATCAACACCCAGATCAGCAAGGACCTGATCCTGGCCGAGGCCATCGCCATCCCCATCACCGGCCTGTTGCTGGCGCTGGTGTTCGGCAGTCTCGTCGCGGCCGCGTTGCCGGTGGCCATCGGCATGTTCGCGATCGCTGCCGCGCTCGGCATTCTGCGTGTGCTCACCGCCGTCACCGATGTGTCGATCTTCGCCCTGAACATGACCACCGCCCTCGGTCTGGCGCTGGCCATCGACTACAGCCTGTTCATCGTGAGCCGCTACCGCGAGGAACTCACCGGCGGATCCACACCCACCGAGGCCGTGATCCGGTCGATCCGCACGGCCGGGCGGACGGTGGTGTATTCGGCGCTGGTGGTCGCGCTGTCGCTGTCGGCGCTGCTGGTGTTCCCGCAGTACTTCTTCAAGTCGTTCGCCTACGCCGGTATCGCGGTGGTCGCCGCGGCCACGGCCGCCGCGGTCATCGTGCTGCCCGCACTGCTCATGCTGGTCGGGCACCGCATCGACGCCGGTGACCTGCGCACACCGCTGCGCAAGCTGTTGCGGCTGGCGCCGCGCGAGGAGAAGCAGCCGCGCCAGACTTTCTGGTACCGCCTGGTCACCGCCGTGATGAAGCGGCCGCTGCCGATCGCGCTGGCCACCACCGCGTTCCTGCTGCTGCTCGGATCACCGTTCCTCGGCGTGCAGTTCGGCTACCCCGACGACCGCTCGCTGCCCACCGAAGTCGCCAGCCGTGAAGTCGGCGACGTACTGCGCACCGAATTCGACGCCGACATGGCGTCGAGCGCGACCATCGTGCTGCGCGAATTCCGGGGCGGCCCGGCCGAGCTGGACGCGTACGCGCGCGAGCTGTCCAAGGTGCCCGACGTACCGGCGGTGCTGAGCAGCGCGGCCGTG
The DNA here is from genome assembly GCF_020216065.1 of Nocardia rosealba. Lineage (GTDB taxonomy): Bacteria > Actinomycetota > Actinomycetes > Mycobacteriales > Mycobacteriaceae > Nocardia > Nocardia rosealba. Next base: position 131,865 of record NZ_JAIWNA010000001.1, on the reverse strand, counting down.
TACCGCAACGGCCTGCGGGTGGCGGCGGGTGTGCCGGAGATGTCGGACCCGCCGGCGGGTGCGTACCTGTCGGTCGCCACCCGGCTCGATCCCTACTCCGACGCGGGCCGCGACCAACTCGACACGCTGCGTGCCGTACCCGCACCCACCGACGCACTCGTCACCGGTCCCGCCGCACTGAACCAGGATTCCGTGGAGGCCATCACCGGCAAGCTGCCGCTGGCCGGTGCGCTGATCGCGATCACCACGCTGGTGCTGTTGTTCCTGTTCACGGGCAGCGTCGTGCTCCCGGTGAAGGCGCTCGCGCTCAATATCCTGTCGCTGGCGGCCACCTTCGGCGCGATGGTGTGGATCTTCCAGGACGGACACCTGTCCGGACTGCTCGGTTTCCAGGCCACCGGCACCCTCAACCTGGCCATGCCGATCCTCATGTTCAGCCTGGCCTTCGGCGCGTCCATGGACTACGAGGTGTTCCTGCTCTCCCGCATTCGCGAGGAATGGCTGGCCGGACCCAAGACCACCGAGGGCAATACCGAGGCGGTCGCGATGGGTGTGGCCCGCACCGGGCGCATCTTCACCGCCGCCGCGCTGCTGATGAGCATCGTGTTCCTCGGCGTCGCCACCTCCGGTGTGTCGATGATGAAGCTGTTCGGGCTGGGCTGCGCGCTCGCCGTCATCAGCGACGCGACGGTCATCCGCGGCCTGCTCGCGCCGGCGCTCATGCGGATGATGGGCACCTGGAACTGGTGGGCGCCCAAGCCACTCGCGAAGCTGCACAACAGGTTCGGTTTACACGAGGCCGACGACGACCTCCCGGCCGCACATCCGACACTCGAGAAGACCTCCGCATAACCCCGATCGCCGGGCGGGTCGCACCGCCCGGCGGGTATCGTCGGCGGCGGAGAATTCCACATCAACACGGGGGCTCGCACCAGCGGGCTGAGAGGACGGCTAGCCCTTTTTCCGGGCGATCAGGGCCGTCGACCGTATGAACCTGACCGGGTAATGCCGGCGTAGGGAGGACTGTTCATGGGCACAGCCACGTCGTCGAACGGCAACACCGCCGGAGTCGACACCGTCACCACCGGACCCATCCAGGGCAGCGTCAAACACTACAAAGAGGTCGACGGCCTGCGCATTCCCGTGCGCCGGATCAACCTCACCAACGGAGACCACTTCGACGTCTACGACACCTCGGGGCCCTACACCGACGACAACGCGGTGATCGACCTCGAAGCCGGTCTGCCGAAACTGCGCGACGAATGGACCAAGCCGCAGATCGACGGCCCGCCCACCCAGCTGCACTGGGCGCGCCAGGGCGTCGTCACCGACGAGATGCGCTTCATCGCCGCCCGCGAAGGCGTCTCGGCCGAACTCGTGCGCGAGGAGGTCGCCGCCGGGCGCGCGGTGATCCCGGCCAACCACAACCACCCCGAACTCGAACCGACCATCATCGGCAAGAAGTTCCTGGTGAAGATCAACGCCAATATCGGCAACTCGGCGGTGTCGTCGTCGATCGCCGAGGAGGTGGAGAAGATGGTGTGGGCCTCGCGGTGGGGCGCCGACACCATCATGGACCTGTCGACCGGCAAGAACATCCACGAGACCCGCGAGTGGATCCTGCGCAATTCGCCGGTCCCGATCGGCACGGTGCCGATCTACCAGGCGCTGGAGAAGGTGAACGGTGATCCGACCAAGCTCACCTGGGAGCTGTACCGCGACACCGTGATCGAGCAGTGCGAGCAGGGTGTGGACTACATGACCGTGCACGCGGGCGTGCTGCTGCGCTACATCCCGCTCACGGCCAAGCGCGTCACCGGCATCGTCTCGCGCGGCGGATCCATCATGGCCGCCTGGTGTTTGGCGCATCATCAGGAATCGTTCCTGTACACGCACTTCCGGGAGCTCTGCGAGATCCTCGCGAAGTACGACGTCACCTTCTCCCTCGGTGACGGCCTGCGCCCCGGCTCCATCGCCGACGCCAACGACGAGGCCCAGTTCGCCGAACTGCGCACCCTCGGCGAACTCACCAAGATCGCGAAATCCTATGGCGTGCAGGTGATGATCGAAGGGCCCGGCCACGTGCCGATGCACAAGATCGTCGAGAACGTCCGCCTCGAAGAAGAACTCTGCGAAGAGGCACCGTTCTACACCCTCGGCCCGCTCGCCACCGATATCGCGCCCGCCTACGACCACATCACCTCGGCCATCGGTGCCGCGATCATCGCCCAGGCCGGCACCGCGATGCTCTGCTACGTCACCCCCAAGGAGCACCTAGGCCTGCCCAACCGCGACGACGTGAAGGTCGGCGTGATCACCTACAAGATCGCCGCCCACGCCGCCGACCTCGCCAAGGGCCACCCGCACGCCCAGGACCGAGACAACGAATTGTCCAAGGCCCGTTTCGAATTCCGCTGGCACGACCAGTTCGCGCTCTCGCTCGACCCGGACACCGCCCGCGAATACCACGACGAAACCCTGCCCGCCGAACCCGCCAAGACCGCCCACTTCTGCTCCATGTGCGGCCCGAAGTTCTGCTCTATGCGCATCTCCGCCGACGTCCGCGAATACGCCGAAAAACAAGGCCTCACCGACGTCGCCGCCATCGAAGCGGGCATGGCCGAGAAATCCGCCGAGTTCGCCGACCACGGAAACCAGGTCTACCTCCCGGTCGTCTCCTGACCCCGTCAACGCCCGCCCCACCATCGGGGCGGGCGTTGTCGTCGGACGATGTCCGATCAGAGCTGGTCGAACCCTAGATACAAGCCCCAGCCGAACCCGACACCGCATCGTCGACCCTCGAACCAGAAGATGAACTCCTCGTTCGGGAGCCAGCTGTCCACCGGCTGCACCGGGCCGAACAGCTTGTCGAACTCCTCGACAGTGACACTCCAGAGTCCCAACGCCGAGGGATGAGCAACCGCCGCCGGGGCGCCTACTTTCCGCACATAACGCGCGTCCCCGATCGTCCCGGACCCCAGCGACACAGCCCGGAACTCGAACTGCGGCCACTCACTGGGTTCGGGGGCTTTCCCTATTCCAGACGCTGTCCGATACCTCGCGACCATCCGCGTCGCTGCTCACCACTTCGACACACGGCCTAGTCGTCGGGGAACGCGCGGCGGTTTCGCTTGGTGATGCCGCGCCGCTTCTTCGCGGCGATGCGACGTTCTTTCGCGCCGCGCGACGGCTTGGTGGGGCGGCGGACGGGTGGCGGGGCGGCAGCGGCGGCACGCAGTAAGGAGGTCAGGCGTTCGCGGGCGGCTGCGCGGTTCTGCAACTGTGCGCGGTGCTCCGAAGCGGCGATCGTGAGCACCCCGTCGACCAGGCGGGTGGCCAGGCGATCGAGCATCCGGGTGCGCAGCCACTCCGGCACGGAAGGCGAGTTGGCGAGGTCGAACGACAGCTCGACCCGGCTGTCGGTTGTGTTGACGTGCTGCCCGCCCGGGCCGGACGAGCGTGAGAACCGCTCGCGCAACTCGGATGCGGGTATCACCAGTGTCCGAGTCACGGTCAGGTCTTCCGCCATGATCCGATGCCGTCTTTCCGATTCGCGAGTCCACTATCCCAAGTAGCTGAATGGTGACCTTGTCGTTCACGATAACGACGACCTTGTATGCGCGCGTTTCGGGTGTGCCTGTGCGGCGAATGAATCAGGTGTTGCCGTTGAGCATTTCGGCGGTCAGCACATTGCCGCCGACTCCCCAGCCGCCGTCGACGATCTCGTCGACGAGGACGACGGTGGTCGCGCGAGCGCGTTCACCGTAGATCTCGACATACAGCTCGGTGGTGCGTTCCACGATCTTCCGCTTGTCCTCGTCGTCGATGGTCCCAGCGGGGACCTTGAAGTTGGCGAACGGCATAACGATCTCCTCAGGTGGTGTGATATTCGGCGATGGCGGCGGTCTCGGCGTCAGATCATGCCGCCGTTGGCGCGCACGATCTGGCCGTTGATCCAGTGCCCCTCGGGACTGGTGAGGAAGGCGACCACGCGGGCGATGTCCTCCGGTGTGCCCAGGCGTTCGAGCGGCGGATTCTCGGCCAGCGCTGTGATCTGTTCCTCGGTCTTCCCGTCCAGGAACATCGCGGTGGCGGTCGGGCCGGGAGCCACGGTGTTGACGGTGATGTCGCGGCCACGCAGTTCCCTGGCCAGGATCAGCGTGACCGCTTCTACGGCGCCTTTGCTGGCGGCATAGGCGCCGTAGGTGGGGAACTGGGCACCGACCACGGAGGTCGACAAGCTCACGAACGAGCCGCCGCCGCGCAGCCGCCGCGCGGCTTGCTGGGCAACGACGAAAGTGCCGCGGATGTTGACGCGGTGGATCGCGTCGAGAACATTCAGATCGAGGTCGGCGATGGTGGACAGGGCGAGGCGGCCCGCAGAGTTGACGACGACGTCGACGCCGCCGAATTCGGCCTCGGCGCGGTCGAACAGTGCCGAGACGGCGTCTTCGTCGGCGACGTCGGCCCGGACCGCGATGGCGGTGCCACCCGTCGCGGAGATGGTCGCCACGGCTTCCTCGGCCGCGGCGGCGTTGTCCGTGTAGTTGACGACGACGGTGCTGCCACGGGCCGCGAGCTCGAGCGAGATCGCCAGCCCGATGCCGCGGGAACCTCCGGTGACGACGGCAACCTGTGCGGCCTTTCCCGATGCGATGTCGGTAGATGTCATGTTCTCAACTATCGGCGGCTCGGGCGGCGGGTACGAGGGGACGTCATCCCCTGTGTCGCGGGCCCGGCATACCGCAGACTGGATGTCATGAGCGTCGCTAAGTATGCCGAGCTGGGTGCGTTCCTGCGGTCACGGCGCGAGCGCATCCGGCCCGAAGAGGTCGGATTCGTGTCCGGGCCACGACGGCGCGTGCGCGGACTCCGTCGCGACGAGGTGGCCCAACTCGCCGGAGCTTCGGTGGACTACTACAACGAGCTCGAGCGCGGGGCCGGGTCGCAGCCGTCGGAACAGATGCTGGCGGCGCTGGCGCGCGCGTTGCGGCTGACCGCAGACGAACGTGACCACATCTATCACCTCGCCGACCGTCCGGTGCGGCGCGCCGGCACCGCGAGTTCGCACGTCCATCCGGGAATGGTCGACCTGCTCACCCGGCTTGTCGCGACGCCCGCCCAGGTGATCACCGACCTGCACGTCACGCTGGTGCAGAATGCTCTGGCCGTCGCGCTGCTCGGCGATCAAACCGGCCGACAGGGCATGGGGGCGAGCTTTGTGTACCGATGGTTCACCGATCCGGTATCCCGGCGGCTCTATCCCGACAGCGACCACGAGACCCAATCCCGCGCGTTCGTCGCCGATCTGCGGGCCGCCGCGGGCCGTCGCTCCGCCGCGGATTCCGAGGCGGCTTCGCTCATCTCCGAGCTGCTGAGCTGCTCGGCCGAGTTCGCGGCGATATGGACGGCTCACGAGGTGGCATTCCGTCGAAACGACCGCAAACGTATCAATCACCCGACGCTCGGCCTGATCGAAGTCAACTGCCTCAATCTGTTCAGCGAAGACGGCCGGCAACGGCTGCTCTGGTTCACCCCGGCCGTCGGCACCGACAGCGCGAACAAGCTGGACCTGCTCACCGTGGTCGGCACACAGGAACTCACCGACCTCCGGTGACCGGTGCCGGGGCCCGAGGTCAGGGGCGGCGGACGGGGCGACGTTATCCAGGCGATCACTAGGGTTCTGGCATGTCTGTTCGCACGAAACGTGTCTTCGCCGGGGCCCTCGCGGCCGCCGCCCTGTCTCTCGCCGCACCGCTCGGTACCGCTCAGGCGGCCTCGCCGCTGCCGATCGCCGATTCCGGGTCGTCCTCCATCGGTTGCACGTCGACCGATATCAACCCCTGCCCCATTCGCCCGCTGCTCGACCTGCTCACCCTGGTGACCAGCGGCTCCGCCTAACGGCGCACCATCCCCGCTACGGCCTGCGGTAGCGTCGGCGATATGGCCGATGCGTTCTATCTCCCCGACCCGACGGACCCGAATCGCTTCGAGTCGACCGAGCTCACCCGCGGCCCCTGGTCGCCGGATGCGCAGCACGCGGGGCCGCCGTCGGCGCTGCTCGGCCATGTCATCGAGCGGTGCGAACCGCGTGACGGGTTTCAGGTGGGGCGGGTGGCGGTGGAGATTCTCGGGCCGGTGCCGTTGGCGCCGTTGACGGTGCGGGCCGAGGTAGTGCGGTCGGGGCGCAGTGTGGAGTTGATCGAGGCTACGTTGTCGGCGGAGCGGGGGCCGGTGATGCGGGCGGTGGCCTGGCGGTTGAAGTTGTCGGAGCCGCCGCTGGATCTGCCGCCGGAGTTTTTGCCGAGCGGCACGAGGCCGCTGCCGGACGAGGCGCAGCCGGGGACGTTCCCGTCGAATCAGCGGGTCGGGTTCCACACCGGAATCGAATACCGTTTCAGTACAGGGTCTTTCGCCGCCCCGGGTCCCGCGGTGTGCTGGATCAAACTGAAGTACCCGATCGTCGCGGGCACAACACCGAGCCCGCTCGAACGTGCGCTGGCCGCCGCCGATTCGGGCAATGGGGTGAGCGCGGTGCTCGACTGGTCGAAATACCTGTTCATCAACACCGACCTCACTGTCACGCTGCACCGTCAGCCCGTGGGCGAGTGGGTCTGCCTGGACGCGGTGACCCACCCGCAACCGCACGGCATCGGCCTCGCGGAATCGGCGTTGTTCGACGAGACGGGGCCGATCGGGCGCAGTACCCAGACCCTGTTGATCGCACCGCGCGGATAGGGCACCTTCTCGGCGACACCCACGCGATGACACTTCGGTGCGGAGAACCGGGCGGTGCGGCGCGCAATCCCGGTGCCGACCCACCCAGCCCGCCGGGTGCGCACCGCAGCACATTCGTCAGACCACCGAAAAACCCTGGGGCAGTGTGGATCTCCCCGTAAACGCCGACAGCACCGATACTCCGTCGCCGAGGTGGACCGCAGTGCGTGCGGCAAGCACCGTGGCCTCGGTGAGCACATCCTCGGGCAACTCGCAGGGCAGGCCGGTGGCGGCGGCGATGTCGAGACTGTGCACGGCCAGCTCGAACGTCCGGGTGGGCAGGTAGGTGTAGAGCCGCATCCCGAGCCCACCGATGACGGTGATCAACCGATCCTCGGCGCCGGTCACAGCGGCGGTCGCGGCGGCGGCCAGGGCGTCGATCGCCGCGGCGGGGTCGTCGCCGAGTTCGGTGGCCGCGTCGCGTCCGCGCCGCACGATCGCCTCGCTACCCGCCCGCGCCGCATAGGCTTTCGCCATGGCGTAGTACTCCTGCGGGCTCGCCACGTCCTCCACCTCGGCGGGCTGCCGAAGGTAGGCGGTGACGGTGGTGAGCGAGCGGGAGGTGTGACCGACCAGCGATCGCAGATCCCACTCGCCCAGTCCCGGCCCCGCCCAGCTGTCGGCGGGGATCTTTCGGACAAGGGCGGCGAAGCTCGCCGCCGCGCTCACAAAGGTTTCGGCCGGATGCTCGTGCACAGCATCGAAAGTACCGGCCGCGGGGTACTCAGCGCAGGGCGTCGAGGTTTACCAGTTCGGCGTTGCCGTGCTTGATCAGTTCCGATTCACCGGTGCTCGTGCGGCGGAACGGATCACCCTTTCCGGTGGTGAGCAGGCCGTGGAGGCTGGTGGTGATGTAGGCACCCCAGGCATTGGCGCACACCTCGTAGCATTCGACCTCCGGCGCCAGACCCACGTGGGTGAAGCGGATTTCGGTGCCTGCGGGGGTTTCGGCGATGTCGAAGACGACGTCGGTGTTCTCCCATTCGGCGGTGTCGGAGATGAAGGCGAGGTGGGAGTCGGTGACGTGCCAGACCAGGCGCTTGCCGGGGATCGATTCGGTGGTGGTCATGGTGCAGCGGTGGATGCCGGGGACTTCGAAGCGGTAGCTGTCGCCGACCGTTCCCGAGGTGCCCTCGACCGTCTCCGACCACCACGACCACACGTCGTTGATGGCGGCGAAGGCTTCCTCCGGGGTCTTGGGCACGGTGATTGTCGCGGTGAAGTCGCTCATGGCTTTTCCTATGTTCGGCTCAGCCGTCGAGGTGGCGGCGGAGCGCGTCGAGTGGACCGTCCCAGTCACGGGACAGGGCGGCCAGGAACTGCTGGGCCACCCGCATGGGGGCGGAATCGAGGCGGTAGCGCACGCGACGCCGTTCACCGGGTTCCGCGATCACCAGGCCCGCGTCCGCAAGCAGGGCAAGGTGTTTGGCGATCGCCTGCCGGGTGATGGGCAGGCGATCGGCGAGGTCGGTCGCGGTGGCCGGACCGTCGGCGGCCAGCGCGGCGAGGACCGCGCGACGGCTCGGATCGGCCAGCGCGACGAAGACCCGTTCGGCGGTTGCCTCGGTCTCAGGCCGCATCGAGGTACTCGACGAGCTCACCCAGCTCGCTCTTCCAGCCGCCGACATTGCCCTCGAACGCCTCCTTGTGGGCATCCTCGGGCAGCTGCGCGAAGCCGGATTCGACCACGGTGAGCCGGGTGCCCGCGCCGGTCGGTTCGAGCCGGAATTCGACGTAGGTGCGGCGCGGGTCGTCGTCGGGCAGGCCGTTGATGGGCCAGGTGTAGCCGAAGACGGCCGGCTCCTCGACCCGTTCCACGCGCATGTCGGCGGCCATGCCTTCGTCCCACGTCATCCGCATGTCCCCGCCGGGTCGCAGGTCGATCTCGGCGGTATTGCCGAACCAGCTCGCGAGCCCCTCGGCGGTGGTGATCGCCGCCCATACCTTGGCAGGCGGGTGGTCGAGTTCTACGGTTCGCACGATCTGATCGGGAAATCCCATGGTGCTTCCTCCTGTGTCGCAACCGATTGGTTGCTACTCACAGTATGGCAACCAACTAGTTGCGTCAAGAGTCAGTGTCCGCCGCTCACCCGGAACCCCTTGGGCACCAGCCAGACGGCGCCGACCGTCACCAGGGCCACCACGGCCGCGGACAGGTACGACGTGGTGGTGAGCGCGGAATCGAAAGCATGGGTGGCGGCGCCGAGCAGCTCGGTGCGCGCGGGTTCCGGCAGGTCCGAGGCGACCTCGGCGGCGCCGCCCACCGAGCCGCTCGCCTGCTCCACCCGGTCGGCGGGGACGGGCAGATCGGTCATGTGCTCGGTGAACAGCCGGGCGTGCAGGCTGCCGAGCAACGCCACCCCGAAACCAACGCCGACCTCGTAATTGGTCTCCTCGACCGCGCCGGCCTGGCCCGCCCGATCGGCGGGAACGGCACCGACGAGCACGGCAGCGGCCGCGGTGACGGCCATCCCGTCACCGAGCCCGAAGGAGACGAGCACCAGCGCAACCACCGGATACGAGGTCGGTTCCGGGCTCACCGCGAGCAGCAGGAAACCGAGCGCGACCGCGCCGAGCCCGACGCCGAGCACCACGCGGACCCCGAATTTCTCCATCAGCATCGGCGTGAGCAGCGAGGCCGTGAGCAGGGTGAGGGCGGCGGGCAGCATCCGGATACCCGCCTGCGACGGGCTGTAGCCGTGCACATACTGCAACCACAGCGAGATCAGGAACATGGCGGCGCCGATGGCCATCATGGCGAGCAGGGTCGCGACGGCGGCCGCGGTGAACGCGCCGTTGCGGAACAGGCGCACATCCAGCAGCGGATCGGCCGACCGGAGCTGGCGGCGGGCGAACCAGGCCAGCGCGCCGACACCGATCAGCAGCATCGCCCAATCCACCACGGTCGCCTCGCCTTTGGCCAGATGCTTGATGCCCCACGCCAGGCAGACGATGCCCGCCACGGACAGCACCGCCGAGAACCAATCGAGCCGACCCGCCTGCGGGGTCCGGTATTCCGGCAGCACCCACAACCCGACGACCACCGTCACCAGCACCACCGGCACGTTCAGCCAGAACGCCGACGACCAGCCGAAATGCTCCACCAGGAAACCGCCGACGATCGGACCGACCGTCGCGCCCACCCCGGCGACCGCCGCCCAGATCCCGATGGCCATGGTGCGCTCGCGCACGTCGGTGAAGATATTGCGGATCAGCGACAGCGTCGAGGGCATCACCATCGCGCCACCGATACCGAGCAGCACACGCCCGACGATCAGCTGCGCCGCACTGCCCGCGGTGGCCGCGATCACCGAAGCGACACCGAACAGCAGAAAACCGCTGATGAACAACAACTTCCGACCCCACCGGTCGCCCAGCGCACCGGTGGTGATGAGCAACCCGCCGAGCACGAGGCCGTAGATGTCGATGATCCACAACTGCTCGAGCGGCCCGACGTGCAGATCGTCGATCAACGACGGCAACGCCACATTGAGAATCGTGGCATCCATCGCCACCAGCAACAGGCTGGCGCACAGCACCCCGAGCATCACCCAGCGCACCGACCCGTAGGTCTTCGTCTGCTCGTCCACCTGTCACCATCCTGGTCGTGATCGGTTTCCGTGGCGCTCGACCGCCCAGGTCAACGTAACCGCTCGGCACCGGTCACCCGGGGCAGCGCCACACCAGGTGAACGCGAAACGGCGCCTCCGACCCGGTGGATCGAAGGCGCCGTCATGGGTCTGTCTCAGGACTTGTCGAACCTGGTGTCGACGTAGGAGTCGAAGTCGACCTTGCCGGGGATGGCCTTGGCGTCGGTGAACGCGTCGGCGATCTCCTGTTCGGAGGCGATCACCTGGTCGGTGAGCTCGATCGGTTCCTTGATCGAGCGGGTCCAGGTGGTGCGGGAGGCATCGACGCTGATCTGGGTGAGTTCGGCGTACTTCGCCGACCAGGTGTCGAGGTTGTCCGAGGACCACTTGGTCGCGGCCGCGTAGCGCTGGAAGAAGTCGGCGAGGGCGGCCGACTTGCCCGGGTCGGCGAGGGTCTTGTTGCCCGCTGCCCAGAAGTTGTAGCCGTTGGCGGCCTGATCGGCGGTGGCGATGGACTTGGCACCGATCTCCTTCTCGGCGATGGCGGTGTAGGGGTCCCAGGTGGCCCAGGCATCGACATCTCCCCTGGTGAGGGCCGTGTAGCCGTCACCGGGCGAGAGGTAGACCGGTTCGACATCGCTCAGCGACAGACCGGCCTTCTTCAGTTGCAGCAGCAGGTTGGCGTTGGCCGAACTGCCCTTGTAGACGGCGACCTTCTTGCCCTCGAGCGCCGCGACCGAAGCGATCGGCGAATCCTTGCCGACCAGGATCGCATCGCCCTTGCCGGTGGCCGAGAGCGCGCCGACGATCTTGATATCGGCATCGGCGGCGGCACCGAAGATGACCGGGGTGTTGCCGGTCTGGGCGATGTCGATGCCGCCCGCGCTGGCCGCCTCGACCAGCGGCAGGCCGGCGGTGAAGGTGGAGAACTCGATCTTGTAGGGCAGGTTTTCCAGCTGACCCGACGCCTTCAGCAGCACCTCGATCGAGATCGCCTTCTGGTCACCGACTTTCAGCGTCACCGTGCTCAGGTCGACCGGCCCCGAAGGAGCCGCCTCGGTCGCCGCGTCGTCACCGCAGGCGCTCAGCGAGAGCGCGGCGACGACGGCGAGGGCGAGTCCGGCCAGACGGGACTTCGGAGTGCGTTTCACGCGAACAACTTTCGTGCGATGGATGGGTGGGTCAGTGGGTGACGCCGAGCAGCGCGAGCAGTCGGGTCGCGTATTCGGCGACCTCCGGTGCCGCCGGGGTGCGGGGTCGCGGGAGGTCGATGGGGACGTCGGCGGCGATGCGGCCGTCGTCGAGGACGAGCACGCGGTCGGCGAGGGTGATCGCCTCGAGCACGTCATGGGTCACCAGCAGCACGCCGAAGGCGCGCTCGGCGTGCAGACCGAGCAGCAGGTCGTGCATGGTCAGCCGGGTGAGCGCGTCGAGGGCACCGAACGGTTCGTCGAGCAGGAGCAGGGTCGGTTCGGCCACCAGAGCCCGTGCCAGCGCGGCACGTTGGGCTTCGCCGCCGGACAGCGTGAGCGGCCACGCGTCGGCGCGCGCGGCCAGGCCGACCTCGGCGAGTACTTCGCGCGCGGCTTGTTCGTCGGCTCGGCGATTGCGCGGTGCGCGCCTGCCGAGCGCGACGTTGCGAACCACCGGCTGCCACGGGATCAGCCGGGGTTCCTGGAAGACGATCGTCGGCCTGCCCTCGACGAGAACTTCACCGGCACTTGCCGAATCGAGCCCGCCGAGAATCCGCAGCAGGGTGGATTTGCCCGAGCCACTGCGTCCGACGAGGGCGACGATCTCACCCGCGCCGATCTCGAGGTCGATGCCGTCGAGGACGGTTCGGTCACCGAAACTCTTGCCTAGGCCAGTGATTCGCGCGGCGGTGGCCGTGCGCGGGGCGGTGGCGGTAGTGGCTGTCATCGGGTGGGCCTCGCAATCGAACGGCGGACGATGGTCGGTCGGCGTGCGTGGCGCCCCGAGGCAGCTGTAGCCGATGGTGACGCCGGTCGCGACGAGATGGACTCGCCCATCACCGCACCCCCGGTCGCCAGCGCAGCGCACGGCGCTCGGCCAGCCGCACCAGCGAATCGGTGAGCAGGCCGAGCAGGCTGTAGACCACCAGCCCGAACACCACGATGTCGGTGCGCAGGAATTCGCGGGCGTTGTTGACGACGAAGCCGAGACCCGCGCTCGCGTTGATCTGTTCGGCGACGATGAGCGAAAGCCAAGCGATGCCGAGACTTTGACGCGCACCGACCAGAATCTGCGGCAGCGCACCCGGCAGCACAAGCAGCCGCAACCGCTCACCGAGGCCGAGACGAAGGGCGGTCCCGAGTTCGAGCAGCTTCGGGTCGAGCTGACGGATACCGGAGTAGGTGTTGAGGTAGAGCGGGAAGAACACGCCGAGCGCGATCAGATAGACCTTGGGTTCCTCGCCGATGCCGAACCAGATGATGAACAGCGGGATCAGGCCGAACAGCGGGATGGTGCGGATCATCTGCAGCGGCGGATCGAGCGCGTATTCGCCGATCTTGCTGAGCCCGGCCACCACGCCGAACAGCAACGCGAGCGCCGCGCCGAGCGCGAAACCGTAGAGCGCGCGCTGGCCCGAGACCAGCAGCGCGTCGGCGAGTTGACCGGACCGGTAGATCTCCAGACCGGCCTCGACCACGGCCGACGGCGCGGGCAGCTTCTTCGGTGGAATCCAACCGCTGGTGCTGCCGATCTGCCACAGCAGCAGCAACGCGAGCGGCGCGACCGCGCGCAGCAGGCCGGGTCGGCGATACAGCGGCCGGTCCACAGGTGCGGTGCGCGTTGCGATCGACATGGATGCATGGTGCCCCGCCCCTGTCACGCCACGACAGGGTTGCGATCAGCTCGAGGATTACCCCGCGCGGCTGGAAATCTGCTGCACACCCCACCCGTTGCCGTCGGGATCGCTGAAGAACACGAAGCCGACATTGTCGAGTGGATGCGGTGTGGGCGACGGGTTCACGCCGAGCACCTGCACGTCGGTGACCTCGACGCCGCGGGCCACGAGTTCGGCACGCGCCTGCTCGATATCGGGCACCACCAGCTGCAAGCCCTTCAACGAACCCGGCGGCATCTGTGGAACCGCGCCCTTGCCGATCACGATGGAACAGCCGGAGCCGGGCGGGGTGAGCTGGACGATGCGCACGTCGTCGGAGATCACCGTGTCGTGGTCGACATCGAAGCCCAGCCGGTTCGCGTAGAAATCCTTGGCTCGGTCGATATCCGAGACAGGAACGACCACTACTTCCAGAGTCCAGTTCACGACGCACCCTCCACGGTTGGTCTGCCGACTCGCAACGCCGATCAGTGTGCCACCACCTCAGGGTTTCCGCTCCCAACGCCAGGCGAATTCGCCCGGTGCCGGTGGCGGGCCCGGCAGGTCGCCGTCGGCGCGCAGGCCGTCGATCAGCAGGGCGAGGACGCGGCGGCGTAGTTCGCCGGTGCGCGCCTGGCCGGGCATGGTTATCGCGGCGCATGCCTCGAGAACCAGGCCGATGTCCAAGGCGCTCACGTCGGCGCGCAGTCGACCGGTGGCGTGGGCGCGGCGGACCAGTTCCTCGGTGACCTCGCCGGAATGCAGCACGTCGGGCAGCATCGCGTCGTCGGGGGTGAAGGTGCCTGCCAACCGCACGGTGAGCGAGTGCACGTCGGCATCGACCACCCGCTCGAGGAAGCCGACGAACCCGCGCCAGCCGTCCGAGTCCTCCAGTGCGGCATCGGCTTCCACGTTGTAGCGCCGTAACCCTTCGTGGCACAACGTGCGCAGCAGCACCTCCTTGCTCGGATAGCGGCGGTAGAGGGCACTGATCCCGACGCCGGCCTGCTCGGCCACCGCGGCGATCGGTGCGTTCGGATCGTCGAGAAACACCGTGCGCGCGGCCTCGAGGATCAGTCCGTCATTGCGCGCGGCCTGCGCCTTGCGACCGGGCAAGCGCGGCTGAGCTGGGGATTCGTTCTGCTTCGGCATGAATATCAGCCTACCACTTGAAACGGAATGATCCGTTCTGTTACGGTTGGAACAGAACGAAGCATTCCGTTTCAACAAGAGGATCCGACATGACCGTCACGCCCTTCCGCATCGATGTCCCCCAGGCCCGGCTCGACGATCTCGCCGCCCGGCTGCGCAACGCGCTCTACCCGGACGAGCTGCCCGGCGTGGGCGATGCCTACGGCGTCCCCGGCGATCGGGTCCGCGCTCTGGCCAAGTACTGGCTCGAAGAATTCGACTGGCGCGCAGTGGAATCCGAGCTGAACGCCTACCCGCAGTTCACCACCGAGATCGACGGCGAGAACATCCACTTCCTGCACATCCGTTCCTCGCGCGCCGATGCGACGCCGGTGATCCTCACCCACGGCTGGCCGGGCTCGATCCTGGAATACGTGGATGTGATCGCGCCGCTCACCGAGCCCGAATCCGCCGAGGATCCGGCGTTCCACCTGGTCATCCCGTCACTGCCGGGATTCGGGTTCTCCGGGCCGACCCGCAGCACCGGCTGGAATCGCTACCGCACCGCCCGCGCGTGGGCCGAGCTGATGGCGCGCCTGGGTTACCAGCGCTACGGCGCCATCGGCAACGACGGCGGTTCGATGGTCTCCCCCGAGATCGGGCGGATCGCGCCGGAGCAGGTGATCGGCGTGCACGTCACCCAGCTGTTCTCCTTCCCCTCCGGCGACCCGGCCGAGTTCGAGGGGATGTCGGAGGCGGATATGGCCGCGCTGCAACACCTGCAGTGGTTCCACGAGAACAAGATGTCGTTCAACACCCTGCACAGCCAGCAGCCGCAGACCCTGGCCTACGCGCTGGCCGATTCACCGATCGGCCTGCTCGGCTGGAACGCACAGCTGTTCGGTGAATCGATCGACGCGCGGTTCGTGATCGCGAATGTGGCGCTGTACTGGCTCACCGGTACCTCGGGTTCGTCGCTGCGGTTCTACTACGAGGACGCGCACGCGGCCGAGCACCCGAGCACACCGACCACCGTGCCGACCGGATTGGCCATGTTCGCCGGCGACTTCCAGTCCATCCGGCGCTTCGCCGAACGCGACCACAGCAATATCGTCAGCTGGAATTCCTACGACGTGCGCACCGGCGCGGGCGGGGCCAACGATGCCGCCGGGCACTACGCCGCGCACGAGGCGCCGGACGTGCTGGTGGGCGATATCCGGCGGTTCTTCGCCGGCCTGTCCTGAGTCCCGGTGCCCCGGCCCACGCTCCCCTCATCGGTGCGTGGGCCGAGGCCCATTCGAATCATGCACCAGCGCACCGACATGTGCGTAACGAAGTCGGCGATCAGTGGTGTTCGTGCAGGTCGCCCCAGGCGGGGAACGGGTCGTCGTAGGTCGCCCACACGGCCGCGCCCGCGGCGAATTCGGCATCGGTGAGCAGGGCGGCGGTCAGTTCGCGCCGCACCGCCGCCGCGTCGAGCCGCACGCCGATGAACACGATCTCCTGTCCGGCGGGCACCTCGAGCGCCGACCACCACGCGCCCGGTTCGAAGGTGAGGTTGGGTCCGGCCTGCGACCAGATCGCGGCCAACTCGGGGCGGCTGGCGATCCAGCAGAAGCCCTTGCTGCGGAGCATGCCGCGCAGGGTGGTCAGCGCGTCGGCCAGGCGTTGCGGATGGAAGGGGCGGTCAGCGGTGAAGGTGAGGCTGCTGATGCCGTATTCCTCGGTCTCGGGTGTGTGTCCGCCTGCCAATTCCTCTGCCCAACCGTCTGTTTCGGCGGCGACCACCGGGTTGTAGCGACCGGTGGACAGCACTTCACCCAGGTCGACGACCCCCTTCTCGGTGCGCAGGATGTGGGCGCGTGGGTTGAGCCTGCGCACGGTGGCCTCGACGGTCGCGGCGGCATTCGCACTGACCAGGTCGGTCTTGTTCACCAGCAGTACGTCGGCGAACTCCACCTGATCCACGAGCAGGTCGGCGATGGTCCGCGAATCACCCTCGCCCGCTTCGAGTTCGCGCTCGGCCAGGGCTTGGCCGCGCACCAGTTCGGCGAGGAACGTCGAGGCGTCGACGACGGTGACCATGGTGTCGAGGCGGGCCACATCGCCGAGGCGGAAGCCGTCCTCGAATTCCCAGTCGAAGGTGGCGGCCACCGGCATCGGTTCGGAGATGCCGGTCGACTCGATCACCAACTGGTCGAACCGGCCCTCGCGGGCGAGTCGTGCGACGGCTTCGATCAGGTCCTCGCGCAGCGTGCAGCAGATGCAGCCGTTGGTGAGCTCGACGAGTTTCTCCTCGGTGCGGTCGAGGTGGCCCTGACCCGCGACGAGCGCGGCGTCGATGTTCACCTCGCTCATGTCGTTGACGATCACCGCGACCCGGCGGCCTTCGCGGTTGGCGAGGATGTGATTGAGCAGGGTCGTCTTGCCCGCGCCGAGGAAGCCGGACAGGACGGTGACGGGCAGGCGGGTGGGCGAATCGGTAGTGGTCACCAGTTAATGATAATGGTTTTCAATTGCCGTAACCGGTTGGGTCCAGTAAATCGGACAGGCGGTCGTAGGGTTGGGGCGTGAAGATGTTGCCGCTCGCCCCCGATGGCCAAACTCCTGTTCGCGCGCTCACCATCGCGGGCACCGACTCCGGTGGCGGCGCGGGTATCCAGGCCGATTCGCGGACCATGGCCATGTGCGGGGTGCACGCCTGTGTCGCCGTCGCGGCGGTGACGGTGCAGAACACGGTGGGCGTCAGCGGTTTTCACGAGATCCCGCCACAGATCGTGGCCGATCAGGTGCGGGTGGTCGTGCGCGATATCGGGATCGGCGCGGCCAAGACGGGGATGCTCGCGTCCACCGCCATCATCGAATCGGTGGCGGCGGTGTGCCGCGAAGTCGGGATCGGGCGGCAGGGAACGGTGCCGCTGGTCGTCGATCCGGTCGCGGCGTCCATGCACGGCGACCCCCTGCTGCACGCCTCGGCGCTCGACGCCGTGCGCACGACACTCATTCCGCTCGCCACCGTCGTCACGCCGAATCTCGACGAGGTGCGCCTGATCACCGGCATCGAGGTGGTCGACGACCCGACCGCCCGCAAGGCCGCCGAAGCCCTGCACGGCCTCGGCGCGCAGTGGGCCATCGTCAAGGGCGGGCACCTGCGCACGTCGGAGACCAGCACGGACCTGCTCTTCGACGGCGACACCTTCCAGGAATTCAGTGCGCCGCGCATCGCCACCGGCAACGATCACGGCGGCGGTGACACCTTGGCCGCGGCCATCGCGAGCGCACTCGCCCACGGGTTCCCGGTGCCCGACGCGGTGGCCTTCGCCAAGGAGTGGACCTACCGCTGCCTGGCCGCGTCTTACGACCTCGGCGCTGGTCACGGGCCTGTGTCACCGTTATGGAGACTCCGCACAGATCGCTAGCGTGGCAATCGAAACTTGTCGGTGGGCGGGTCCATACTGAGGTCATCGCACCCCCACCGGCTCCAACGACGTAGTCGGCGAGAACAACGAGGTTCGTGCCGGGCGCGAGACGTTTCAGGCCGTGATAAAGGCGTCGCGCAATGGCTGTGCGGGGTCGATGCGCACGCCGTTGAAGCGCGCATGAGCTTGAGCCAGGGCCGAGATGCTCTCGGCCAGATAGTCGATGAACCGCTCCACGGGCATCGCCGACACCTCGCGCTGATTGGCGCCGAGCCACCAGTCCGTCGCCGAGGCGACCGCCCCGAAAATCGAATAGCTCACCAATTCGATGCCCGCCACGTCGACCGACTCGTCCGGCAGCAACCCGGCGATGAATTCGGCGGCGCGCCTGGCCGATTGGCGGGCGGCGGCCAAGGCCCGCTCGGTTTCGCGGGCCTGCTGGCTGAAATGGCTGTGCAGGATGAACCGGAAGACATTCGGGTGCTCCGACACCACCGCCACGTATTCGGCGGCCGCGCGACGCACCAGTTCGGCGGCCGAGTCGTGGGTGAGATCGATCCCGCCGAGCAGCCGCTCCCAGAGCATTTCGCGCACCCGGTCGACGATCGCGTTGTAGAGATCGGTCTTGTCCTCGAAGTGCCGGTACAGCTTGGGCTTGGCGGCGCCCGCCTCCTTGGCGATGTCGCCCATGCTCACGTCCGGGCCGTGCGCGTCGAGGGCACGGAAGGCCGCTTCGACGAATTCGATCCGCACCTGCACACGGTGCGCCCGCCAGCGTTCGGTGCGCGCGTCCACACGCCGGGCTGGGACCTCGTCGGCCTTCCGATGCACGCGCGTCACACTGGCAGTATCGCTGGCCACGCGGCGCGACACGCTGCCACCCCTGAATTTTTGCCGTACCGGCAAGGAAGATTGCCAGTAGACGACATCGGTGTGCACCATCGAGAACATCCGATCAGACCCGCACCATCAGGAGCTTCGATGACCGAGACCACCCCGACCGCCGAACAGTTCTGGGAAGACTTCTACCGGGAGCGCGACCAGATCTGGACCGGCAACGCCAACGCCACCCTCGTCCGCGAAGCCGCCGACCTGACGCCCGGCACGGCCCTCGACCTCGGCTGCGGTGAAGGCGGCGACGCCATCTGGCTGGCCACCCGCGGCTGGCAGGTCACCGCGGTCGACGTGTCGGCCACCGCCATGGCACGGGGCGCGCAGCACGCGGCCGATGCGGGCGTCAGCATCGAGTGGCAGCGCCACGACCTGATGGAGACCTTCCCTGAGGGCACCTTCGATCTGGTCTCGGCCCAGTTCCTGCATTCGCCGGTGGAACGTCCCGACGAACGCGCCCGCATTCTGCGGCGGGCGGCCGGGGCCGTGGCACCCGGCGGGTCGCTGGTCGTCGGCGGGCACGCGGGCTGGCCGACCTGGGCGGCCGACAATCCGCCGCATGCCGTCCACTTCCCCACCATCGACGAGGTGATCGAGCAGCTCGACCTCGCCCCCGGCGAGTGGCAGGTGGAGACGGCCGATTTCGTCACCACGCCGTCGACCAGCCCCGATGGTGTCGCGGGCGAGCGGTCCGACAGCGTTGTCCGCGTGCGCCGTCTCGCCTAGCTTCGCTACTCGCCTGGCTGCGCTACCTCGCCTAGCTAGCGGAGTCGCCCTGCTAGGGGAGTCGAAGGTGCCACGTGGGTGCCCCACCCGGCGGCGGTCGACCACCGAGGCGACGGCCACAAGGGGTTCAGTGGGCCAGGTTGAGGGCGTTGTGCAGAGTGGCGGCCCACTGGTCGACGATGAGTTTGCGGCGCGCCGAGTCGTCGGTGAGGACGTCGGCGAGGCCGAGACCGCGGGCCAGGTCGAGGGTGGCCTGCACGAGGTGGTGGGTGACCGGGTCGGAGTCGTCGACGCCGAGCGCTTCCACGGCGCGGCGGTGCGCGATGCGGCCGAAGCGGGCCTCGAGCGGGACGATGCGTTCGCGCAGGGCCGGGTCGGCGGCCGCGTGCGTCCACACCTGCAGCGCGGCCTTGAAAAACGGTGTCGTGTAGGACTCGATGAGCGCCGAGACCACGGCGCGGGTGCGGCCGATGCCCTGCGCGACTTCGCGCACCGTTTCGGCTTCGGTCTTGGCCTGGTCCATCCGGAACTCGAACATGTACTCGAGTGCGGCCGTGATCAGGTCTTCCCTGGTCGGGAAGTGGTGCTGCGCGGCGCCCCGCGACACTCCCGCCCGCTCGGCGACCACCGACACCGTCGCGGCGGCCCAGCCCATCTCGGCCAGGCAGTCGATGGTCGCCTCGAGCAGCCGCTGCCGGGTGGCCCGGCTGCGGTCCTGCTTCGGTTCGTGGGGTGTCGCCATGGGCTTATTGTGCCCAGCTCGGCGGACGCTTCTGGAAAAAGGCCGTCATACCCTCGATCACCTCGGGGGTTCCGAAGAACCCCGCCGAGCGCTGCGCGAGCTCCTCCACCCGGGCGTCGAAGTCGGCGAGCAGCGTCGCGTTGACGAGCTTCTTCGACTCCGCCAACCCCTGCGGCGACCCCTTGCGCAGTTGTCCACACAGGCGTTTCACCTCGGCCGCCGGGTCGTCGGCCGCGATGGTGACCAGCCCGATCTCCCGCGCCGTCGCCGCGTCGAACTTCTCCCCCGTGAGGAAGTAGCGACTCGCCGACCGCTGGTCCATGCGCGGAACCAGCGTGAGCGAAATCATGAACGGCGCCATCCCGATCCGCACCTCGGTGAGCGCGAAACTACTGCTGGGCCCCGCGACAACGAGATCGCAGGCACCGATGATGCCCATACCCCCGGCGCGCACATTCCCGTCGATCTGCGCGATCACCGGCTTGGGCGAGGTGAGAATCCCGCGCAACACGTCGATCATCACCCGCGTCCGCTGGTCGGCGGCCACCGCCGGATCGACGGTACTCGCCTCCTTGAGGTCCGCACCGGCACAGAACGTGTCCCCGGTGTGGGTGAGCACGATCCCACGCACAGCCGCATCCCCCGCAGCCCGGTCGAACCCCTCGAGCAGCTCGCGAACCAGCTTCGAGGACAACGCATTCCGGTTGTGCGGCGAATCGAAGGTCAGCGTGGCGAACCCATCGACCACCTCATAACGCACATAAGGCGCATCAGCCGATTCACTCATCGAAACAACTCCCATTCAGTCGCCACTAAATCCGCCATGACCGCACTCCCAACCCCGCACGACCCGACCCCGAGGAGGGTCCGCCGCGAAGCGGCGCAGCGGCCCTCCAGGGGCCGCGCTCGAGCGCGCCAGCGCTCCAATAAACACAGCCCCAATACCTCCTTCGAACACAAACCAATCAGTAGGACCGCGGCAGCCCCAAAGAGTGCTGAGCCACAAAGTTGAGGATCATCTCGCGACTGACCGGCGCGATCCGCATGATCCGCGCGGCCTGCAGCATCGCCGACAGCCCGACCTCCTTGGTCAGACCCGAACCGCCGTGAGTCTGGATCGCCTGATCCAGCGCCTTGATACTGGCCTCGGCGGCAGCGTACTTGGCCATGTTGGCCGCCTCGGCAGCCCCGAACTCGTCACCCGCGTCGTAGAGCGTCGCGGCCTTCTGCATCATCAGCTTGGCCAGCTCCAACTCGATCTTGATCTGCGCCAGCGGATGCGAAATGCCCTGGTGCGCACCGATCGGCGTCTTCCATACGGTGCGCTCCTTGGCGTATTCCACCGCGCGGTCGATGGCGTAGCGGCCAAGTCCGATGGCCATGGCCGAGCCCATGATGCGCTCCGGGTTCAGTCCGGCGAACAGCTGGGCCAAGGCCGCGTCCTCGGAGCCGACGAGGGCGTCGGCGGGCAGGCGCACGTCGTCGAAGAACAGCGTGAACTGGTTGTCCGGCTCGATGACGTCCATCTCCTGGACGTTCTTCACCAGGCCGGGCGCGTCGACGGGGACGATGAACAGCGCGGGCTTGAGCTTGCCGGTCTTGTGGTCCTCGGTGCGCGAGACCACCAGGATGGCCTCGGCCTGATCGACACCGGAGATGAAGATCTTGCGGCCGTTGAGGATCCAGTCGTCGCCGTCGCGGCGGGCGGTGGTGGTGATCTGGTGCGAGTTGGAGCCGGCGTCGGGCTCGGTGATGGCGAAGACCATCTTCGACGAACCGTCGGCGAGCTTGGGCAGCCACGTCTGCTTCTGCGCGTCGGTGCCGTACTTGGTGATGATGGTGCCGCAGATCGCCGGGGAGACCACCATCAGCAGCAGGCCCGCACCTTGGGCGGAGAGCTCTTCCTGCACCAGCGCCAGCTCGTACATGCCCGCGCCACCGCCGCCGTACTCCTCGGGCAGGTTCACGCCGAGGAAGCCGAGCTTGCCCGCCTCGTCCCACAATTCGCTCAGCGGCTCGTTCTTGCGCGAGAGCGGCAGCACGTAGTCGCGGTAGTTGTACTTGGTCGCCAGCGAGGCGACCGCCGCACGCAGCGCCTTCTGCTCTTCGGTTTCGTGGAAGCTCATGCTGAACCCTTCTGTCCTGACCCGGAGCCCTCCGTGGTCACGCTTCGCTACCGCCTCCGGGCTTGACCGGATCAGGACGGCTCCTGCTCTTCTTCCTCGACGACGGCGAGGACGGTTCCGACCTCGACCTGCTGGCCGACGGTCACGTTCAACGCACTGAGAACGCCGGTGGCCGGCGCGACGATGGTGTGCTCCATCTTCATGGCTTCCAGCCACAGGATCGGCTGGCCCTGGGTGACCTGGTCGCCCTCGGCCGCGCCGAGCCGAATCACACTGCCGGGCATGGGCGCGAGCAGCGAACCCGCCGCGACCTGCTCGGACGGGTCGGTGAAGCGCGGCAACCTGCGCACGGCCACCGGGCCGAGCGGCGAGTCGACGGCAACCAGGTCGTCGTAGCGGGCGATCTCGAACTGGCGGCGCACCGGCCCACGTTCACCCGGCACGGCGAGCACGACCCGATCGGGCTTGGCCGAGATCAGTTCCAGGCCGTCATGGCCCTCGACCGTCACGGCACCGGATCGATCGAACCGGTAGCGCACCTCGTGCGTGCCGCTGGTACGGCTCTCGTAGGACTTGCGCTGCGGCTCCGACGCCAGGTTGCGCCAGCCACTGGGCGCCAGCCTGCCGAAGCGGTTGGCGGCGTGGTTGGCGGCCGAATCCGCGAGCGCGGCGGCGACAATCGAGAGTGCCTCGTCGGCCTCGGACACCAGCGGCGCGGACAGCACGGTCAGGTCGTGGGTGGCGAAGAAGGCGGTGTCGGTGTCACCGGCGAGGAACGCGGGGTGCCGCAGCACGCGAACGAGCAGGTCGCGGTTGGTGACCAGGCCGTGCAGCTTGGACCGCTGGAGCGCGGTGGCGAGCAGATGCGCTGCCTCGGCGCGGGTTTCGGCGTAGGAGATGACCTTGGCCAGCATCGGGTCGTAGTGCACACCGACGACCGAGCCGTCGACGACACCGGTGTCGAGGCGGACACCCGGCTGCTCGAGCACGGTGAATTCGCCTGCGCTGAAAGGGATCTCGATCTTGTGGACGGGACCGCTCTGCGGCTGCCAGTCGTGCGCCGGATCCTCGGCGTAGAGCCGGACCTCGATCGAGTGGCCGCGCTGGGCGGGCTGCGTGGCGGGCAGCGGCAGACCGGACGCCACCTGCAACTGCAGGCGGACCAGGTCGAGGCCGGTGGTCTGCTCGGTGACCGGATGTTCCACCTGCAGACGGGTGTTCATCTCCAGGAAGAAGAAGTCGCCCTTTTCGTCGGCCAGGAACTCGACGGTGCCCGCACCCTCGTATCCGATCGCCTCGGCGGCCAGCCGGGCCGCCTCGAACAGGCGATCACGCATGCCGTCGATCTTCTCGACCAGCGGCGACGGCGCCTCTTCGACAACCTTCTGATGACGACGCTGAATCGAGCACTCACGCTCACCGACGGCCCAGGTCTTGCCGAAAGTGTCGGACATGACCTGGACTTCGATGTGACGGCCGGTCTCGAGGTAGCGCTCGCAGAACACGGTCGGGTCGCCGAAGGCGGACTCTGCCTCGCGCTGTGCGGCGGCGATCTGGTCTTGCAGATCACCCAGCTCACGGACCACACGCATGCCACGACCGCCACCACCGGCGGAGGCCTTGATGAGCACCGGCAGGTGCGCCTCGGTGACCTCGGCGGGATCGAGCTCGGCGAGGACGGGGACACCGGCGGCGTCCATCATCTTTTTCGACTCGACCTTCGAACCCATCTGCTCGATGGCGGCGACCGGCGGCCCGATCCACACTAGGCCCGAGTCGAGCACCGACCGCGCGAATTCGGCGTTCTCGGAAAGGAATCCGTAGCCGGGGTGGATGGCGTCGGCACCGGCCGCGAGCGCGGCTTCGATGATCAGCTCGCCGCGCAGGTAGGTCTCGGCCGGGGTGTTGCCGGGCAGCCGGATGGCGGCGTCGGCCTCGGACACGTGCGGGGCCGCGGCATCCGCGTCGGAGTACACCGCGGTGGTACCGATACCCATCCGACGGCAAGTGGCGAACACGCGGCGCGCGATCTCACCACGATTGGCAACAAGAACATTCGTAATGGCCATGTTGTCGCGCCTCACATTCGGAAGACGCCGAAGCCCTCGGCGCCCTTGATCGGTGCCGTGTGAATGGCCGACAGGGCCATCCCCAGCACGGTGCGGGTGTCACGGGGGTCGATGATGCCGTCGTCGAAGAGCCTGCCCGACAGGAACATCGGCATCGCCTCGGCCTCGATCTGCGCCTCGACCATGGCAGCGATACCGGCGGCGGCCTCCTCGTCGAACGGCAGGCCCTTGGCCTCGGCCGCGCCGCGCTGCACGATGGTGAGCACGCCGCCCAGCTGCGCGCCGCCCATCACGGCCGACTTCGCGCTCGGCCAGGCGAACAGGAAGCGTGGGTTGAACGCGCGACCACACATGCCGTAGTGCCCGGCACCGTAGGAGGCGCCGATCAGCAGTGAGATGTGCGGGACCTTCGAGTTGGCCACCGCGTTGATCATCATCGCGCCGTGCTTGATGATGCCGCCGTGCTCGTAGTCCTTGCCCACCATGTAGCCGGTGGTGTTGTGCAGGAACAGCAGTGGCGTGTTCTTCTTGTTCGCCAACTGGATGAACTGGGTGGCCTTCTGCGATTCCTCGGAGAACAGCACACCGCGCGCGTTGGCCAGGATGCCGATCGGGAAGCCGTTGATCTCGGCCCAGCCGGTGACCAGGCTGGAACCGTAGAGCGGCTTGAACTCGTCGAAGTCGGAGCCGTCGACGACGCGGGCGATCACCTCGCGCGGGTCGAACGGGATCTTCAGATCCGAGGGCACGATGCCGAGCAGTTCCTCGGGATCGTAGAGCGGCGAGATCACCTCCGCGCGCGGCTCGGGGCCCTGCTTCTTCCAGTTCAGCCTGCGCACGATGCCGCGGCCGATGCGGATGGCGTCCTGCTCGTCGGCGGCCATGTAGTCGGCCAGACCCGAAGTGCGGGCGTGCATCTCGGCGCCACCGAGGGTCTCGTCGTCGGAGTCCTCACCGGTGGCCATCTTCACCAGCGGCGGGCCGGCCAGGAAGACCTTCGCGCCCTCCTTGACCATCACCACGTAGTCGGACATGCCGGGGATGTAGGCGCCGCCCGCGGTCGAGTTGCCGAAAACCAGGGAGATGGTGGGGATTCCGGCGGCCGAGGCCTGGGTGAGGTCGCGGAACATCGCGCCGCCCGGGATGAAGACTTCCTTCTGCGTGGGCAGATCGGCGCCGCCGGACTCGACCAGCGAGATCACCGGCAGGCGGTTCTCCTTGACGATGTCGTTGATGCGCAACGTCTTCCGCAGAGTCCACGGGTTGGACGTGCCACCGCGCACCGTCGGATCGGGCGCGACGATCATGCACTCGACGCCTTCCACGATGCCGATACCGGCGATCGTCGACGCGCCCACGTGGAAGTCACTGCCCCAGGCCGCGAGCGGGCACAGCTCGAGGAAGGGCGAGTCCTCGTCGAGCAACAGCTCGATGCGCTCGCGGGCGGTGAGCTTGCCGCGCTTGTGATGGCGGGCCACCTTCTCGGGGCCGCCACCGGCGATGGCCTTGGCGAACTCGGCCTCGACCTCGGTGAGCTTGGTCGCCATCGCCTCCGCGGCGGCGGTGTACTCCGGCGACGCGGTGTCGAGGGTGGAACGGAAGGTCGTCACGACTGGTACCCCAATACTTTCGACGCCAGCATGGTCAGGATCTCGTTGGTGCCGCCACCGATGCCGATGATGCGGATGTCGCGGTAGATGCGCTCCACCTCGGACTCGCGCATGTAGCCCATGCCGCCGTGCAACTGGACGGCCTGGTTGGCGACCCATTCCACAGTCTCGACGGCGGTATTCTTGGCGAAGCAGACCTCGGCGATGAGGCCCTGCTCGCCGTTCTCCACGCGCTCCACCAGCGAGCGGGTGTACACGCGGGCGGTGTCGACGCGGCGGGCCATCTCGGTGAGCGTCATCTGCACCGACTGGCGGCTGATCAGCGGGCGGCCGAAGGTCTCCCGGTTGCGGCACCACTCGAGGGTGAGGTCCAGCGCGCGCTGGGCCATCGAGTAGGCCTGCACGGCCAGGCCGACCCGCTCGCTGACGAACGCGCTGGCGATCTGCGCGAAACCGGAGTTCTCGGCGCCCACCAGGTTGGCCGCGGGCACCCGCACATCGGTGAACGACAGCTCACCGGTGTCCGAGGCCAGCCAGCCCATCTTCTCCAGCTTGCGGGTGACCTCGAAGCCCGGCGTGTCGGTGGGCACGATGATCAGCGAGACCCCGGCGGCACCAGGCCCACCGGTGCGCACGGCGGTGACGATGAAGTCGGCGCGGCAGGCCGAGGTGATGAAGGTCTTGGCGCCGTTGATGATGTAGTCGTCGCCGTCGCGCACCGCCGAAGTGGTGAGGTGGCCGACGTCGGAGCCGCCGCCAGGTTCGGTGATGGCCAGCGAGCCGATCAGGTCACCGGCCAGGGTGGGCTTCACCCAGCGGTCGATCTGCTCCTGGTTGCCCGAGGCGATGATGTGCGGCAACGAGATTCCGCAGGTGAACAGCGATGCCCAGGTGCCGCCGGAGGCACCCGCGTAGTGGAACTCCTCGCCCACGATGACGCCGTCGATGGGCGAACCGCCCTCGCCGCCGGCGAATTCGGGGTACTCGATGCCGAGCAGGCCGAGTTCGCCTGCCTTCTTGTGCAGCTCACGCGGCAGGGCGCCTTCGCGCTCCCAGGAGTCCAGGTCGGGCAGGATCTCCCGCTCGACGAATCCGCGCACGGTGGCGCGCAGCTCTTTTCGTTCCGGCGTGTCCCATACAGATGTCATGCGAGCAGCTCCGTCGGCATGTCGATGTGGCGGGAGCGCAGCCATTCGCCGAGCCCCTTGGCCTGCGGGTCGAAACGCGCCTGGTAGGCGACGCCCTTGCCGAGCAGACCGGTGATGATGAAGTTGATCGCCCGCAGGTTGGGCAGTACGTGCCGGTTGACGTCGAGTTCGGCTGTCTCGGGCAGCAATTCGCGCAGCTTCTCGACGGTGAGGGTGTGCACGAGCCAGCGCCACTGCTCGTCAGTGCGCACCCAGACGCCGATATTGGCGTCACCACCCTTGTCGCCGCTGCGGGCCAGCGCGATGCTGCCGAGTGGGACACGACGGGTCTCGGTGGGCGGCAGCGGTTCCGGCAGAGCGGGTTCCGGAAGCGGTTCGAGGGCGCGAGTTTCCGTCGCAGCAGCGATGTCGACGCGGGTGCCGTCGGCGAGAACCGCGACGTGGGGTACCTCCCGCGCGTCGACATAGCCGGGGGTGAAGACACCGTAGGGCGAACCGTTGCCAGGTAGCGCGGTGAAAGTGCAACCCGGGTAACTGGCGAGCGCCAATTCCACAGCGACACTGGAGAACCCGCGACCGACTTTGTTCGGATCCGGGTCGCGCACCACACAGCGGAGGATGGCGCTGGCCTGCTCCTCGGTGTCGGCATCCGGACGGTCCAGACGGGCAAGGGTCCAGTTGATCTCGGCGGGCTTCACCGGCAGCCACGATTCGAGCTGCCGCTGTGCCAGTTCGGCTTTCGCCTCGATCTCCAGACCGGTGAGGATGAACGCCATCTCGTTGCGGAATCCGCCGAGGGTATTGAGCGAGACCTTGAGCTGGGGCGGCGGCGCCTCACCGGTGACACCGCTGATGAGAACGCGGTCCGGGCCCTCCTGGCTCAGGGCGATGCTGTCCAGGCGGGTGGTCACATCGGGTCCGGCGTAGCGCGCGCTCTGGATCTCGTACATGAGCTGCGCTTCGACCGTGTCCACGGTGACCGCGCCACCCGTGCCCGCGTGCTTGGTGATGACACTCGACCCGTCGCGACGGATCTCGGCGATCGGGAAACCGGGGCGGCCGAGATCACCGAGTTCGGTGAAGAAGGCGAAGTTGCCGCCGGTGGCCTGCGTGCTGCACTCGATCACGTGGCCGGCCACCACGGCGCCTGCCAGCTCGTCGTAATCTGTTCGGCCCCAACCGAAGTGGGCCGCCGCCGGACCGACGATCACCGAGGCGTCGGTGACCCGGCCGGTGACGACGATGTCGGCACCGGAGTTCAGGCACTCCACGATGCCCCAAGCGCCGAGGTAGGCGTTGGCCGTGAGCGGCTGGCCGAGGCCGAGCTCAGCCGCCCTCGCGACGAGGTCGTCGCCTTCGACGTGGGTGATCTTGGCGTCGAGACCGAGGTCGGCGGCGACCTTGCGTAGCCGCTCGGCCAGCCCGGCCGGATTCAGGCCGCCCGCGTTGGTGACGATCTGGACGTTGCGCTCGAGCGCCAGACCGAGGCACTCCTCGATCTGCTTGACGAAGGTCTTGGCGTAGCCGAGGCTCGGGTCCTTCATCCGGTCGCGGCCGAGGATCAGCATGGTGAGTTCGGCGAGATAGTCGCCGGTGAGCACGTCGAGGTCACCGCCCTCGAGCATTTCACGCATTGCGCTGAGCCGGTCGCCGTAGAAACCGGAGCAATTACCGATCCGGATGAGGTCCGGGTCAGCGGAGAGTGCACTCATGGCACCCAGGATCACATCGGTCCCGTAAAAAAGCAAGCATGCGTGCTTGTTAACTGCGGGCAATTCACCAGGCAAGATGGAGAACATGTCTGCGGTCCTGCTCTTCGCCCTCGCCGGTTTCCTGCTCGGCGGCGCCTACACCACCTGGAAGAACAATCGCGCGATGTCGATCGCCCTGATCGCCGCGGCCGCCCTCGCCGCCGCAGGCGCTTTCCTCTGGCTCTGACCGCCAAGGGTTTCGCAAGCCCCGGGTAAGGCGCGCACTGTTGGCTTGCACCCATGTTCACCTGGTACGTCGGACTGCTCGCGGTCAGCGGCTTCGCGATGATCGCGATGGCAAACGTCAACAACGGTCAGAGCGAGCTGTCGCGCGGCCTCAACGCCGTGTTCGGCGTCGTCTATCTCGGCTACGCCGGCTATCTGATGTTCGTGTTCGAGGGCGGCAGCTATCTGATCTTCTTCCAGGCCTTCATCCTGCCCGTGCTGCTGGCCGTCGACTTCGCGCGGCGAACGGACTGGCAGGCGCTGACCACCAGGCCGACTCCGACTCAGCAGGCGTTCCGGGCCTACTGGAAGGAACAGGATCGGCTGGCCAAGCGGTCAGGCCGGGGTTAGCTTGAAGATCTTCACGTCCTCGGGGACACCGTTGAGGGGGGCCGCCCAGAAGTTGCGGCGGTAGAGCTTGGCGGTGACGCCCAGGTCCGGGAGGGTTTCCGGGCGCAGGGCGGCCATGGTCGTGCTGGAGATCATGGTGTTGCCGTTGCCGCCCGCCTCCATCATGCGGGCGGCGATGTTCACGTCGACGCCGAGCCAGTCGCCACCGATCTCACGCGGGGAACCGGTGTGCAGACCGACGCGCATACGCGGTTTGTAGCCCTGTACCTCCACGTCCGCGAGGTTGCGGCGGGCCGCGAGGGCGGCGCGCACCGCGCGGTCGGGTGAGGAGAACACGGCCATCAGGCCGTCGCCCATGCGTTTGACCACCTGGCCGCCACGCTCGGCGATCGGCGGTTCGATGGCCTTGGCCACCTTGCGCAACAGGTCGAGGGTGCGTTCGTCGCCCGCCGCGAGCGCCCAGCTGGAGAAGCCGACCAGGTCGGTGAACACGATCGTCACCTCTTCGGTGCCCCGGCCACGCCCGACGCGCTCGAGGGCGGCCTGCCACACCTGCAGCGCGCCGAAACCGATCTCGCGTGCCGCCGTCGGCGCACCACCGGCGATCCGGTCGGCCACCCGCGCCACCGCCCGCGCCCCACCCGGCCCCGACACCGACAGCGGATCGCCGAACGACGGGTCGCCCGGCAGCTGCTGACGGGCCTTGCGCAACGCGCCGATCACATCGGCACGACGGTTGGCGGCCTGCAGTTTCGACGAGATCTGCACGCGACGACGACCGTTGCGGGCACCGGACTCCTCGGAGTCGGCATCGACGGTCGGCTCCAACGGGATGAACACCTCGGCGTCAGCGTCACGCTGTCGCGGATCCGGCGCGCCAGAAGGCGTTTCACTCACGGCCTGAGCCTACAGTCCCTCCACCCCGGAATTTAAGGCCAGACTTGGGTGCGGGGTGAATTGCGTCGGCGGCCAGACGGTGTCGGGGGTCGAGGTAGTCCGTGCCCGGTGAGTTACCCATGTGCTTGCGAGATATGTGGGGATACGCGAAACCCCCGGCGTCCGGGCAGCGGACGCCGGGGGTTTCCGGGTACGACCTCCCGACAAGGTCGGCCCCACGCGGCCCGGGCTTGTTGCGAGGGCAGCCCGGGCAGGACCAGGTCAGGCGTCGCGGCGGTTCACTACCACCAGGGCGCCGGCGAAGACGATGACGCAGAACGCGGCGAAGTACGCCAGGCTGCCCCATACTCCCCAGTGCCAGTCGCCCGAGACTTCCTCGACCGACAGGAAGCGGTTCACGTTGGCGAAGGGCAGGAACGGGTTGACCGCGCGGCCGAAGCTGCCGAACGCGCCGAGCAGGCTCTCGATGAGCAGCGGCCACAGCACGATGAGCGAGATGGCGGCCGCGGACTGGCGAACCAGCACACCCACACCGACCGCGAGCAGCACGCTCAGGAAGGCGTAGATCGGGATGCCGTAGATGGCGCGCCAGTTGCCGTCGAGCACCAGCATCGGGGCATCGTCACCGACGATCGCCTTGGCAACCACGAAGGCTGCCAGCGCGAGCACGCCGGTCAGCACCGCCGCGTACACACCGACCAGGCCGGCCTTGGACACGATCACCTTCGACCGGTTGGGCACCGCGAGGAAGCTCGTCCGGATCACTCCGAAGCGGTATTCGCTGGTCACCGTGAGCGCGGCCATGATCATCAGCACCATCACGCCGAAGCCCGTCACGCCCGACGTCGCCAGACTCGGGGTGAGCATCGGCGGCCCCTCGCCCGGCTCGGTCGCCTGGGAGGTGTCGACACTGGTGATGACGGCCATCAGGGCCGCGAGGCCGATGCCGAGGAGCACCACCACCGCCGAGCACCACCACGGCGAACGGGTGGAGGTGAGTTTGATTCGTTCCGCAGCGAGCACGCCCATCAGAGCGCACCTCCCATCACCTGATCGATTCCCCCGCCGTGGTATTCCACGGCGCCGCCGGTCATCCGCATGAACGCCTCCTCGAGGGAGGCCTGCTGCGGTGCCAGCTCGTAGAGCGTGACGCTGTTGGTTCCCGCGACCTTGCCGACCTCGTCGCTGGTCACCCCGGTGACGACCAGCGCGGCGTCGCCGTCTTCGCGCACGGTCATGCCGTGCGAGGTGAGCAGGCTGCGCAGCTGGTCGAGCTGCGGACTCCGCACGCGCACCGACTGTTCGGACGCGCGGTCGATGAAGTCCTTGGTGGTAGTGTCGGCGATGAGTTTGCCGCGACCGATGACGATCAGATGGTCGGCGGTCTGCGCCATCTCCGAAAGCAGGTGGCTCGAGACCAGCACCGTGCGGCCCTCGGCGGCGAGACGCTGCATGAACCGGCGGATCCACAGGATGCCCTCGGGGTCGAGACCGTTGACCGGCTCGTCGAACAGCAGCACCTTCGGATCACCCAGCAACGCGCCGGCAAGGCCGAGCCGCTGTGACATGCCGAGCGAGAAGCCGCCGGCGTTCTTACCCGCCACCTCGGACAGGCCGACCAGCCGCAGCACCTCCTCGACCCGGTCCTTGGGCAGGTCGTTGGACGCGGCGAGCCATTGCAGATGCGCGCGCGCCGACCGGTTGGGATGCACCCATTTGGCGTCGAGCAGCGCACCCACCTGGGTGAGTGGCCGCTCGAGCTCCTGGTACAGCTTGCCGCCGATCAACGCGGTGCCCGCGGTGGGTTTGTCCAACCCGAGGATCATCCGCATCGTCGTCGATTTACCCGCACCGTTGGGTCCCAGGAACCCGGTCACCTGTCCAGGCTGGACGGTGAACGAGAGATCCTGGACCGCGACGGTCTGGCCGAATTTCTTGGTCAGGCCCCTCAGCTCGATCATGCGTCCAGCATGCCCCAGCAAACCCGGCGCGCGCGTCGCCTGGAAGTCGCGAGTCGGGTCATCCTCGAGGATGACCCGAACCCTTAGCGGGCTGGGGAAGAAGCCTGAGCCCAGAAACGCTTCGGGATGCGGCCCGCCTGCCGGGCGAGGTAGCCGCCGCGCACGGCCGCGGCCATCGCCGACGCCATCAGCTCGGGTTCGCGGGCCCGGGTGACGGCGGTGGCGAGCAGGACGGCCGAGCAGCCGAGTTCCATGGCGAGCGCGGCATCGCTGGCCGTGCCGATGCCCGCGTCGAGAATCACCGGCACGCCCGCGCCCGCCACGATCATCTCGATGTTGTGCGGGTTGCCGATGCCGAGACCGGTGCCGATCGGTGAGCCGAGCGGCATCACGGCGGCGCAACCGGCGTCTTCGAGGCGGCGGGCCAGGGTGGGGTCGTCGGTGGTGTAGGGCAGGACGACGAAACCGTCGTCGACCAGCTTCTCGGCGGCGTCGAGCAGTTCGAACGGGTCCGGTAGCAGCGTGCGTTCGTCGGCGACGACCTCGAGCTTCACCCAGTTCGTCTCCAGCGCCTCGCGCGCGAGCTGGGCGGTGAGCACGGCCTCGGCGGCGGTGCGGCAGCCCGCCGTGTTCGGCAGCAGGGTGATGTTCAGGCGTTTCAGCAGGTCGAGCACGCCGGTGCCGCCGACGGCGTCCACGCGGCGCATGGCGACCGTGGTGAGTTCGGTCCCCGAGGCGATCAGGGCCTGCTCGAGCACGGCGAGGTTCTCGGCGCCGCCGGTGCCCATGATGAGCCGCGAACCGAACTCCTTGTCCGCGATCCGCAATGGTGCGAGGTCAGCCACCCTGCACCGCCGTGAGCACCTCGATGGTCCAGCCGCGGCCGACCGGTTCGTCCCAGCGCGACTTCGGGAACACCGCGCCGTCGACCGCCAATGCCACACCCTGACAGGGCAATTCGAGACGGGTGAGCAGTTCGCGGACGCTGAGCGGCTCGGCGAACTCGTGGTCGGCACCGTTGACGGTGACGCCGATCGGGATGGTCATCGGGTTCCTCCTCGAGACAGCACGGATGCTGGAAAACGTTGCGGTGCGGCCAGTTCGGCGACCGGCGTGGTGACACCGTCGAGCAGACCGGGGACCAGGGCCGCGGTGAGCGCGAGGGTGAGCATGCCGTTGCGGCCGTGTCCGGTGGCCGCGAGTACCCGGTCGTCGAGTGGGCCGAGCAGCGGCAGGTTGTCGGGGGTGGCGGGGCGGGAACCGGCGGCGGCCTCGGCGAGCTCGTATTCGCCGATGCCGGGCAGGATGGCTTCGGCGTCGGCGATCAGGTCGCGGACCCCGCCGACGGTGACCGTCGTGTCGAGCCCGGCCTCGTATTGTGTTGCGCCGAGGACGATTCCGTCCGCCCTTGGCACCAGGTAGACCGGTCTGCCGTGCACTCGCGCACGGATCACCCGGGTCGGCGGTGGGCTCACGCCCGGCCTGCGGCGCAACCGCAGGATCTCCCCCTTCACCGGGCGCACCGGCAGGCCGGGCCACAGCTCGGCGGACCGTGCACCCGCGGCGAGGACGATCCGGTCGTGCGGTAGATCCTCCAGTGCGGCAACGGATTCCGCGCGGATCTCGACGCCCGAAGCGGCACAGGCGGCGTGCAATGCGCGCAGGACGCGGCGATTGTCGACGGCCGGTTCCGTCCTGGCGTGCAGGCCCGCGCGGACGGTGCGGGCCAGCGCCGGTTCCAGCGCGCGGACTCCGGCGCGATCGAGCACAGGAAGATCGTGACCGAAACCGGCGAGCCAATCGGCGACGGTGTGCAGGTCCTGGGCGTCGGCGGCGTCGAGGGCGACGGTGAGCGTTTCATCGGCGACGAAGACGGACTCGCCAGTGATCGCGCGCAACTGCTCGGCGAAGGACGGCCAGGCGGCCAGGGCAGCGGCGCCGAACTCCAGCACGCGGTCTTCACCGGGCCAGCCCTCCGACAGCGGTGCGAGCATGCCGCCCGCGACGAAGGACGCACCGGTTCCGGGGGCCGGGTCGAACACGGTGACGGTCCAGCCCGCCTCGGCGGCCCGCCATGCGACGGCGAGTCCGACGGCACCGCCGCCGACAACCGCCAATGTCCGCATCACCGATCCTCCGTAACTCTTGCGGCTGGCGCCGCAGGTCCCCGACTTGTCGCCGGGGCGTACGCGGCTTATGCCGCAGGTTCCCGACCTGTTGCCGGGGTGTACACGGCTTACGCCGCACGTCCCCGACCTGTTGCCGGGGCGTACGCGGCTTGTGCCGCAGGTCCCGGACATGTCGCCGGGGCATACGGCTTATGCCGCAGGTTTCTGACCTGCTGCGGGTATCCGCGGCAGGCGCCGCCCGTCGCACCCTCCGGTCAGTCCGGATCACGGCGGCCGCGAAACCAGCCGACCGCTGGTCGAACATCGATCGGGTTCGGCGGTCGGCTCGGCGGGGTCGCCGCGAGTCCGCCGACTTTTCCGGGTTTCGACGTTCGCGGTTCCACGGTAGCGCGACTACCGTCGTCACTGTGCAGCCCTCCCATCCGAACCGTTCCGTCCCGCCGAGGGAACGCCTCTCCTCGGCCCTGCTGTATCTGTGCACCGACGCGCGCCGGGAGAAGGGCGATCTGGCCAGATTCGTCGATGCCGCGCTGGCCGGTGGTGTCGACATCGTGCAGTTGCGTGACAAAGGGTCGCCGGGCGAGGCCGAGTTCGGGCCGCTCGAGGCGAAGGCCGAACTCGGTGCGCTCGCCGAGATCAAGGCGGCCACCCGGCGGCACGGCGCGCTGCTCGCGGTGAACGACCGGGCCGATATCGCCCTCGCCGCCGGCGCCGACGTGCTCCACCTGGGCCAAGGTGATCTCCCGCCCGCCTACGCGCGCCGCATCCTCGGCCCCGATGTGGTGATCGGCCGGTCCACCCACAACCGCAACCAGGCCGGCCTGGCCGCGATCGACGGCCACCTCGACTACTTCTGCACCGGCCCCATCTGGACCACCCCCACCAAACCGGGCCGCCAAGCCGCGGGCGTAGACCTGATCCGCACCACCGCCGACTCCCACCCGACGCTCCCCTGGTTCGCGATCGGCGGCGTCGACACCGAGCGCCTCCCGGAGGTCCTCGAAGCCGGAGCCCGGCGCGTGGTCGTCGTCCGCGCGATCACCGAGGCCGCCGACCCCGAAGCCGCCGCCCATGAACTCAAATCGGCCCTCCTCGCCGCCTCCTGAACCTGAACGCTTGATCGCTATTGCCCGCCGAAGGGAATTGGCGGGCATCGGTGAGGTTCAGGACAGGAGGTCGGCTCGGGTGACGGTGGGGCCGGTGGTCGGGTTGTCGAGGAGGATTTCGGCGCCGGGGCCGGTGACCGTGGTGTGCAGCCAGTAGAAGCCGTGGCCGGACAGGTCGACCGTGCGGGGCAGGGCGGGGGCGAGGTCGGGGGTGACATCGACGACGCGCAGGGGGACTGCGCGCAGGCCGACCCAGGCGGCGGCGAAACCGGGGTGCAGGGGGAGGGCGGTGACGTCGTCTTCGGGGACCCAGGCCAGTTCGGTGCTCTCCTGGTTGGGGACCGTCGGCAGCGTGCTCGCCGCGTCGGCGACGACAGTCGTGTAGGTCCAGCCGCTGGGTGCGGTCATGGTGAGGCGTTCGGCGCGCACGCGCACGGCGTCGGCGCTGATCCCGGCCTCTTCCTCGGCTTCGCGGACCGCCGCGTGCCGGGCGGTCTCGTGGGAATCGCGGGCCCCACCGGGTAGCGCCCACGTGCCGCCCTGATGACTCCACGCGGCCCGATGCTGCAACAGCACCGCCGACCCACCACCGGGCAGCGGCGCGCGCAGCAGCAGGCCCGCCGCACCGAACTTGCCCCAGTGCCGGACACCACCCGGGCTGTCCGCCCACCCGTCTCCGTCACCGCGCATCCAATACCCTCTCCCTAGCAGCCGTGCAGCAACCGCCACGGGGGTGTCTGAGGGGCTGCGGCACCGGTACGACCACAATAAACTCCGCACCAGGACGGGTGCGCGGACAGGACGGGGAGGTGAACGATGGTCGAACCGGGAAACCGCGAGGCGGCGACCGAGGTCGCGGCTGTCCGTACCGGCCCGTCACCGCAGGTGGAAGCGGGTGCCGGCCCGCAAACCGCGACTCGGCGGATGCCCTTGCGCAGACCGGTCCTCGTCGCCGATCGACCGCCCGCACCCGATGTGAAAGCCCTGCGCGCGCAGTTCCAGCCCGCCCGCTTGCGAGGGTTCGCGCGGTCGACGCCGGGCCGATTGCTCGCCGCCGGACTGGTGCTGATGCTGCTCTGCGTAGCCGCGGGCATGGTGACTTCGACGACCGTGAGCGAGCGCAAGCAAGCTTTGGGCGTCCTGCTCGACGACACCGAACCCGACGCGCATTCGGCCAACCACCTCTACACCTCGCTCTCGATCGCCGACGCCGCCGCGGGCCGCGCCTTCATCGCGGGCGGTGTCGAACCCGAGGAGGTGCGCGACCGCTATACCCAGGCCATCGGTGAAGCGGCCGCCGAGCTGGTCACCCAGGCCGGTCACATCTCCGCCGAGGAGGCGGCCGACCCCGCTGGCACCGACCGGCGCCTGCGCACGGGCATCGCGACCGGCCTGCCCGTGTATACCGGGCTGATCGAGACCGCGCGGGCCAACAATCGCAACGGCTTCCCGGTGGGCGCGGCGTATCTGAGCGAGGCCTCGCACCAGATGCAGACCATGCTGCTGCCGATGGCCGAGGAGCTCGAAGACCACCGCTTCGACGCGGTGACCGCCGCCCAGCACCGGCACGTGCAGCCGCCGTGGGTCGCGATCGGGCTGCTCGTGCTCACGCTCGCCGCGCTCGTCTACGTGCAGGTGGAGCTGGCGCGCCGGTCACGGCGGGTTTTCAATATGGGCCTGTTGATCGGTACCGCGATGGTGGCGCTCACTCTGCTGTGGACAGTCGCGGGCGGGTCGGTGTCGGCGGTGGCGATGATCCGCTGCCGCGACGAGGGCGCGGTGCCCGCCGCCCGGCTGGCCGAGAGCCGGATCCTGGTGCAGCAGGCCAGGGCCGCCGAAATGGTGAAGCTGGTGCGCCGCGACGCCACCGGCGACTACGACCGCACCTTCGACGCCAATGCCGCCCGGCTCGCCGAACTCCTCGACGGTTACCCGTCCGGCGCACCGGCCGCCGACGAGGTGACCGACGCGCGCGCCGCGCTGACCCGCTGGCAGTCGGCGCATCAGCGGATGAACGACACCCTCCAGCGTGGTGATTTCGTCGGCGCCGCCGCCGTGGCGACCGGCCCGAGCGCCGCCGATTCGGCCGCCCAGGTCGACGCGCTGGAACGCGCTCTCGACGACGCCCGAACGGCCACGCGGGATCGGTTGCGGGACAAGGTGTCCCAGGCCATCGATGTGCTGTCGTTCCTGGCTCCCGGCGCCCTGGTGCTCGGCATCGCCGCCGCCGTCTGTGTGGCGCTCGGGCTCTGGCCTCGGCTGCGGGAGTACCGGTGAGGCGGGGGCGCGCCGTCGCGGCGCTGCTGCTGGTCGCGCTGCTCGGCGGCTGTTCCGACAACAGCACACCGGCACCCGACGAACACACTGTGTATTCCGAACCGCCCCTGCCCGCCAAGGCGATTCCCATCGGCACCGACACCCCGCTGCCGCCGCGCACCGGCGAGCAGTGCGGCGATCCGACCGCGAGCCTGCGTCCGAGCACCGCCGACGGGCCGACGATCGCGGCCATCCGCGCGCGCGGCAGGCTGGTCGTCGGGCTGGACGCGGGCAGCAATCTGTTCAGCTTCCGCGACCCGGTGACCGGGCGCATCGTCGGCTTCGACGCCGATATCGCCCGCGAGATCGCCCGCGACCTGCTCGGCAATCCGGATCTGATCGAATACCGCAGTCTCGCTTCGGAAGAGCGGGAGAAGGCGCTGCAGGAGCACACCGTCGACCTGGTGGCCAAGACGATGACGATCACCTGCGAACGGCGGGAGCGGGTGGCGTTCTCGACGGTGTACCTGCGCGCCGATCAGCGGGTGCTCGCGATGAAGAACTCCGGGATCGGTGGTCTCGCGGATCTGGCGGGCAAGCGGGTGTGCGTGGTGCGCGGAACCACCTCGCTGGACCACATCCGCCGCGATCAGCCCGCCGCGACCATCCTCACGGTCCCGACCTGGGCGGACTGCCTCGTCGTCCTGCAGCAACGCCAGGTCGACGCGGTGAGTACCGACGACGCCATCCTCGCCGGTCTCGCCGCCCAGGACCCCTACACCGAGGTGCTCGGTGCCAGCATCAGCGCCGAGCCCTACGGCATCGGTATCCCCAAGGGCGACGACGACCTGGTCCGCTTCGTCAACGCCACCCTCGACCGCATCCGCACCGACGGCACCTGGACCCGCATCCACCGCCGCTGGCTGTCCACGCTCGGCGAAGCGACGCCACCCGCCCCGAAGTACCAGGACTGATCGCGATGAGTACAACGCCACCGAAAGGCGCACCGGGCCAAGGCGACCCGGACGATCAGTCACACGCCGACGACGCGGCGCCCGAATTCGCCCCACGCCCCGAACCCACCAGCCTCACCCAACGCCCGAAACCCGGCACGCTCCCCGGCGGCTGGACTCTGCCACCCTCCGCTGAGGACGACGAAACCAAACCCCTCCCGAAACTCCCCCTCGGACAACCCCGTCCGAGCCCCACCGGCACGACCCCACGTCCGCACGCAGCCGCACCCCAGGCGAGTCCGAACATGGCAGCCGACCCGCTTCGCGAGACGCCGGGAGCTGTTGTCGCACAGCCTGCTTCAAAGCGTGCGGGTTCCGAAGCAACGCCACCCCACCGGCCGACCCCGGAATCGGCAGCGACCGAGTTGAGTCATCGGCCTGTCGAGCGGAAGCCGTCCGAAACTCAGGCCACCCCTGGGCCTGCGGAGCCGGAATGGCCGGCCACGCAGGCAACTACACGCCGCGAGCCCGCATCGAACAGCCCCGCCGAGCACCCGACAGTCGACGAACCTCCCGCGCCTCAGGCGTCGACAAGGCCGCCCATGGACGACCTTTCGGATACGCAGGCCGCACAGCGAACGGACCAGTTCAGCGCCGCCGAGCTGGGAGCCTATGCGGCCACCCAGGCGGCGGCACGCACTCCGATTCCCACGGAGTCTGCGGCGGCTGGAGAGGCTGCGGAACGCGCTGCCGAGCCCGGGGCTGCGGCTGCCGGGCCAGGGACTGCGGCGGCAACGCGGGCGGCCGAACGCACTGCACCGACTGCCGGGTCAGGGCCTGCGGCGGCAACCCGGGCGGCCGAACGTACTGTCCTGCCTGCCGAGTCCGGGGCTGCGGCTGCCACCCAGGCGGCCGAACGTACTACACCGCCTGCCGAGTCCGGGGCTGCGGCGGCCACCCAGGCGGCCGAACGTACTACACCGCCTGCCGAGTCCGGGGCTGCGGCAGCTACGCAAGCGGCCGAACGTACTACCGCGGTTGCCCAGTCGGGGGCTGCGGCGGCTACGCAGGCGGCGGAGCGTACTGCCGCGCCTGCGGAAACGGGGGCTGCGGCTGCCACTCAGGCGGCGGAGCGTGCTGCTGTGCCTGCGGAAACGGAGTCCGGGGCGACGGTGCGGTCGGGGCGGAGTGTGCGGACGGCGCGGTCGCGGCCGACGCGGCGGTTGGGGGCCGGGCTGGTGCCGATTCCGACCGTGACGCCCGCTGATCCACGGGATGCGGTGCTCACCGATCCGGTGGTGTCGGAGGGGCGGCGGTTCTGCTGGCGGTGCGGGGATCCGGTGGGGCGGTCCACGCCTGCACGGGCCGCGTCGAGCAGTGGCGAATGCCAGACCTGTGGTGCCGCTTATGATTTCCGGCCGTCCTTGCACGAAGGCGACATGGTGGCCGGGCAGTACGAGATCCAGGGTTGTCTCGCGCACGGCGGGCTCGGCTGGATCTACCTGGCGATCGACCGCAATGTCAGCGACCGGTGGGTGGTGCTCAAGGGCTTGCTGCACGCGGGTGACGCCGAAGCGCAGGCCGTGGCGGTGGCCGAACGGCAGTTCCTGGCCGAGGTGGCGCATCCGAGCATCGTCAAGATCCACAACTTCGTCGAACACACTGCCGGTGACGGGTCGAGTATCGGCTACATCGTCATGGAGTACGTGGGCGGAAAGTCGTTGCGCGACATCCTCGATGCCCGCCCGCACGGTGAACGGATGCCGGTGGCCGAGGCCATCGCCTACGTGCTCGAGGTCCTGCCCGCGCTCGAACACCTGCATTCGATCGGGCTCACCTACAACGATCTCAAGCCCGACAATGTGATGGTCACCGAGGACCAGGTGAAACTGATCGACCTCGGCGCCGTGGCTACCATCGACGCCTACGGAAACCTTTACGGCACCAAGGGTTTCCAAGCGCCCGAGATCGCCAGGACCGGACCCACACCCGCCTCCGACGTGTATACTGTCGGCCGCACGCTCGCCGCCCTCACCCTGCACCTGCCGAGCGAGCACGGCCGCTATCTCGACGGGCTACCCGAGCCCGCGGCCGAACCCGTGCTCGCCCGCTACGAGTTCTTCCACCGTTTCCTGCTCACCGCGACCGATCGCGATCCGGACCGGCGCTTCCCTTCGGCGCGGGCGATGTCGGCGCAGCTGGCCGGGGTATTGCGCGAGATCCTCGCCCAGGACACCGACACCGAACATCCCCAGCTGTCCACAGTGTTCAGTCCACAGCGCACCAGTTTCGGCACCGAGGAGCTCATCAGCCAGACCGATGCCTATCTCGACGGCGTGGGCCGCTCCCCGCTGATGGACTCGGGCGAAGTGGTCGCGGCGCTGCCGATTCCGCTGATCGACCCCGCCGACCCGGCCGCTCCCCTGCTGGCCGCCACCGCCAATCCCGAACCCGAGCGCGTCCTGGAAGCCCTGCACGACGCCCGCGAACGGGCCGAGGCCGATCCCGACAACGCACCGGAAACCCTCGCCGGTGAACTCCTCTTCGCCGAGGCCCGCGCACGACTCGAGCTCGGCGAATCGGCCGCCGTGCTGCATTTGCTCGAGCGGGTGCCGAACGATTCCGATTGGCGTGCGGACTGGTTCGCCGGTCAGGCGCATCTGCTGGAACTCGACTACGAGGCGGCGTTCGATTCGTTCGAGGCGGTCCTTCGCGTGCTCCCCGGCGAGATCGCCCCCAAGCTGGCACTGGCCGCGACGGCGGAACTCATTCTGCAGCACTGGGATTCCCCCGAACCCGAGCAGTGGCGAGCCTTCGCGGAACGCTATTACGACACCGTATGGCGCACCGACCGCGCCGTGGTGAGCGCCGCCTTCGGCCTGGCCAGGCAGTTGGCCGTGGCGGGCCGGGTCGGTGAAGCCGTGCACGCCCTCGACGACGTTCCGGCCGCGTCGCGCCACTTCACCACCGCCCAGACAACGGCGATCCTGTTGCTGCTCACCAGCGCTCCCGTCGCCGACCTGGACGAGCAGGTGCTGCGCCTGGCCGCCTCCCGCGCCCAGTCCGTGCCGCCCGGTGAACACCGCGCCACCCTCATGCGCACCCTGGTGCAGGGCACCGCCCTGGCCTGGCTGCAGGCAGGCAATTCACCGAAACGCAAGGACGCCAAGCTCTTCGGTCGCCCCTTCGACGAACGCGACCTGCGCGATGGCACCGAAACCGGCCTGCGCGCCCTGGCCCGCAACGCCGCTGACCGCACCCACCGCTACGCGCTGATCGACCTGGCCAACTCGCTACGCGCCAAAACCTGGTTCTGAGACATCGGCACATAGCGTCTCGACGCTCCGTCGGTGCGCCCCCGGTCGGTCCAGATCAAGGCGGCCGAGAAACCGAGCCCTGTGGGTGCTAGTTCCTCAGCTTGTCAGCTGGTGGGCGGCCCGGGCGATGGCGAGTTCCTCGTTGGTGGGGACCACCAGAACCTCGACCGGGGAGAATTCCGGCGAGATGCGGCGGACTCCTGGCGTCCGGGTTTCGTTGCGGCCCGGATCGACCTCGATACCCAGGCCCGACAGCCCAGCGAGGGCGTCCGCGCGCACGTTCGCGGCGTTCTCGCCGACACCCGCGGTGAAGACGACGACATCCACCGAGCCGAGCTCCACCAGGTACGCGCCCAGGTAGCGGCGCAGGCGGTGGATGTAGACGTCGTAGGCCAGTTTCGCTGCGGCGTCTCCCTTGTCGACCAGCTCGCCCAGCTCCCGGAAATCGTTGACCCCCGACAACCCCTTGAGCCCGGAATCGCGGTTGAGCAGGTGCTCCACCTGCGCGAGATCCAAATCGGCCACGCGCACCAGATGCGGCACGATGCCGGGATCGAGGTCGCCGGGCCGCGTACCCATCACCAGGCCCTCGAGCGGGGTCATACCCATGGTCGTGTCCACTGCGACGCCGCCCCGGATGGCCGACGCGGACGCACCGTTGCCCAGGTGGAAGACGATCTGGTTCAACTCGGTGTAGTCACGTCCGAGGAACTCGGCGGCCTTCTCCGACACGTACTGATGCGAGGTGCCGTGGAACCCGTACTTGCGAATACCGTGCGCGGCAGCGACTTTCGCGTCGACAGCGTAGGTCTTGGCGGCATCGGGCAGCCCGTGGAAGAAAGCGGTGTCGAACACGGCGACCTGCGGGATGCCGGGCAGCAACTCCCGC
Source organism: Nocardia rosealba (assembly GCF_020216065.1). GTDB lineage: Bacteria > Actinomycetota > Actinomycetes > Mycobacteriales > Mycobacteriaceae > Nocardia > Nocardia rosealba. The sequence continues at coordinate 88,953 of NZ_JAIWNA010000001.1, read as the reverse complement.
GTCGACTCGATACCGACGGCATTGGCCGGATTGTGCAGCGGCGCGAGCTCGGACAGGTCCCGGATGGTGGTGAGCACGTCGTCGGTGACGATCGTCGGCTCCCAGAACACCTCGCCGCCGTGCACCACCCGGTGCCCGACCGCCCCGACGCCGACGGTGGTCAGGTCGATTCCCGTCTCCCGGAACATCTCGAAGGCCTGCCGCAGCCCGTCACGATGATCGGCGATCCGCCCGTCGTGCACCAGTTTTCGCCCACCGCACTCGTGCACGATGCGCCCACTGTGCGCCTCACCGATCTTCTCGGCCAGCCCGGAGGCGACCACCTCACCCGAATCCGCGTGCAGCAGCTGGTATTTGATCGACGACGACCCGGAGTTCAGCACCAGGACCAGGTCACTCACTTCGCGTCTCCCTGCGCTTGGATGGCGGTGATCGCCACGGTATTGACGATGTCGGCCACCAGGGCGCCGCGTGACAGATCGTTGACCGGCTTGCGCAGACCCTGCAACACCGGCCCGATGGCGACGGCACCGGCGCTGCGCTGCACCGCCTTGTAGGTGTTGTTGCCGGTATTGAGGTCGGGGAAGACGAAAACCGTTGCCTTGCCCGCGACATCGGAGTCGGGCATCTTCGCGCTCGCGACGGCGGGCTCGATCGCCGCGTCGTACTGGATGGGCCCCTCGACCGGCAGCTCCGGGGCGCGCTCACGCACGAATTCGGTTGCGGCACGGACCTTGTCGACGTCGGCACCGGTCCCCGACGCACCCGTCGAGTACGACAGCATCGCCACCCGTGGCTCGATCCCGAACCGGGCCGCCGTCGCCGCCGAGGACACCGCGATGTCGGCCAGCTGCTCGGAGGTGGGGTCGGGCACGACGGCGCAGTCGCCGTAGGCGAGCACCCGGTCGGCCAGACACATCAGGAACACGCTCGACACCGTGGAGACGCCCGGGGTGGTCTTGATGATCTCGAACGAGGGCCGAATGGTGTGCGCCGTGGTGTGCGCGGCGCCGGAGACCATCCCGTCGGCGATGCCCTTGTAGACCATCATGGTGCCGAAATACGAGATGTCGGCCATGGTTTCGCGGGCCCGCTCCAGCGTCATGCCCTTGTGCTTGCGCAATTCGGTGTACTCGGCGGCGAATTCGTCGAGGTAGCCGGAGGTGCGCGGGTCGAGTACCTGCGCTGCGGCGATGTCGACGCCGAGTTCGGCGGCGCGGGAACGCACGGCGGCCTCGTCGCCGAGGATCGTCAGGTCGGCGATCTTGCGCTGCAGCACCCGCCCCGCGGCGCGCAGGATGCGGTCGTCGTCGCCTTCGGGCAGCACGATGCGTTTGCGGTCGGAGCGGGCACGCTCGATCAGGCGGTACTCGAACATCTGCGGAGTGACCACCGTCGAGGACGGCACCTGGATGCGTTCGAGCAGGGCCGACGCGTCGACGCGCTGTTCCATCAGCGCGAGCGCGGTGTCGACCTTGAGCGGGCTGCCCGCCCACATGCGGCCACGGGTGCGGTGTACCGCGCTGGCGGTGTCGTAGGTGCCGAGTTCGGTGGTGAGGATCGGCAGCTTGGGCTGCAGACCCTCCATCAGCCGTGCGATGGCCGGATGCGGGCGGATGCCGCCGTTCATGATGACCCCGGCCAGCGACGGAAAGCCCGCCGCCTCATGGGCATTCATCACACCGAGCAGCACGTCGGAGCGGTCGCCGGGGGCGATCACCACCACGCCGTCGGAGAGCCGTTCGAGGATGTGCTCGGCCGTCATGCCGCCGACCATGATGCGCAGCGCCTCGCGCTGCAGTAACTCCGGGTCGCCGCTGTAGATTTCGCCGTCGATGGCCTCGCACAGTTCGCCCATGGTGGGCGCCATCAGCAGCGGTACCTCCGGCAGGCCCCAGGACGGCACGTCGAAATCGGCCAGGGCGGCGCAGATCTCGTCCATCCCGTCGGGAGCGCAGCGGTTGGCGATCACCGCGACCAGTTGCGCGTGCTCGCCGGCGAGTTCGCTCTCACAGAGTTCGACGAGCTGCTTCACCTCGGCGGGTGTGCGTTCGGCACCGCGCACCACGAGCAGCACCGGGGCGCCGAGGTTCACGGCGATGCGGGCGTTGTAGCGCAGCTCGCTCGGGCTGGCCACATCGGTGTAGTCGCTGCCGACGATCACCACCGCGTCGCAGGCCTTGGCCACATCGTGGAACCGCATCACGATCTCGCTGATGGCGGCGTCGGGATCACGGTGCACGTCCTCGTAGCTCACGCCGACGGCCTGCTCGTAACTGATGTCGGCGGTGCTGTGCTCGAGCAGCAACTCGAGGATGTAGTCGGGTGCGGTGGCCGAGCGGGTGATCGGCCGGAACACGCCGACCCGCGCTGTCGTGGCGCACAACATCTGCAGGACACCGAGGGCGACCGTTGACTTTCCGGTGTCGCCCTCGGGCGAGGCGATGTACACGGTGGACGGCGCTGGTTCGACCATGCCCGCGAGCTTAGTTAATCGACGGCGATCCGGGGGTTCGGTGTGGCGCGATCCTCGCGGTTATAGTCCGGCCATGACACCGCAGTTCCCGGATCGACTCTGGGGTTCACGCACGAACCTGCTGTCGCGCGCCGCCAACCGTTTCGCCGCGACCAAGCCCGGTTCCCTGCTGATCCGCACCCTGACCCCGCTCGACCGGGCCGTGCTCGAACGCACCGACGCCAAGTACACCGTGCTCGGCCCGATCGGCGCCCCCGTGATCCTGCTGACCACCATCGGCCGCAAATCCGGACAACCACGCACCCAGCCGCTGCTCTACGTCCACGACGGCGACACCCTCTACGTGGTGGGCTCCAACTTCGGCCAGGCCAAGCACCCCGCCTGGACCGTCAACCTCCTCGCGAACCCCGAAGCCACCGTCGCCATCGCGGGCGAACGCATCCAGGTGACCGCCACCCTCGTCCCCGACGCGGACAAAGAGGCGATCTTCGCCCGCTTCGTCGAGATCACCGGCGCCTACGCCGCCTACCGCGACCGCACCACCCGCGACCTGCGCATCTTCGCCCTCCGCCGCGCCTGACCCGGACGCACGATCACCACCCTCTGGTGGCGGCATCGACCGAGATGCCGAACGCCAGCAGAGCGTGGTGATCAACTGTCCAGCGGGAGCTCAGCCCAGGGCGCGCAGGCGGGGAGCCAGGTCGCGTTCGAAGAGGTCGAGGAAGCGGAGCTGGTCGTGGCCGGGGGCGTGGAAGACCAGGTGGTTGAGGCCCGCGTCGAGGTAGGGCTTGATCTGGGCGACGGCCTCGTCGGGGTCGCTGGCGACGATCCAGCGCTTGGCGACCTGTTCGATGGGCAGCGCGTCGGCGGCGGCTTCCATTTCGATCGGGTCGGTGATGTCGTGCTTCTGCTGGGGAGTCAGCGACAGCGGCGCCCAGAAACGCGTGTTCTCCAGGGCGAGTTCGGGATCGGTGTCGTAGGAGATCTTGATCTCGATCATCTTGTCGATCGCGGACAGGTCGCGCTCGGCCTTGGCCGCGCCCTCGGCTACGGCGGGCAGCAGCTTCTCGGTGTAGAGGTCCATGCCCTTGCCGGAGGTGCAGATGAAACCGTCACCCGCGCGACCCGCGTACCTGGCGACCACCGGGCCACCGGCCGCGATGTAGACGGGAATGCCGTCCTTGGGCACGTCGTAGATCGAGGCGCCGACGGTGTGGTAGTACTCGCCGTCGAAATCGACCCGGTCGCCGAGCCACAGTTCGCGCATCAGCCGCACAGCCTCACGCAGTCTGGCGAAACGCTCCTTGAAGTCGGGCCATTCGCCCTTGTACCCGGTGGCGATCTCGTTGAGCGCCTCGCCGGTGCCGACCCCGAGCATCACCCGGCCCGGGTACAGGCAGCCGAAAGTGGCGAAAGCCTGCGCGATCACCGCCGGGTTGTAGCGGAAGGTCGGGGTGAGCACCGAGGTGCCGAGCATGATGCGCTCGGTGCGCTCGCCCGCGGCCGCGAGCCAGGCCAGCGAGAACGGTGCATGGCCACCGTTGTGCCGCCACGGCTGGAAATGGTCGCTCACGGTGGCGCTGTCGAGGCCGTGCTGCTCGGCGGCCACCGCCAACTCGACCAGCTCTCGTGGTCCGAACTGCTCCGCCGACGCCTTGTACCCGAGCTTGAGATCGACCATTCCAGCCACTCCTGTTCCTCCGCTGACCGCTGCCTCCTCGACCCTAGCGCGCGGCCCGCGATCCGCACCGTCGCCGTTTCGTCTCCCACTGCGCCGGGTTTTAGCGGATGATTAGCTGGTGACCGCCAAGGATGACCAGATCTTGTCGTATCTGACCGATATGGACGGCGTGCTGGTGCACGAGGATCAGCTGATCCCCGGTGCCGACGAGTTCCTCGCCGAGCTGCGCGAGAACGAGATCCCGTTCCTCGTGCTGACCAACAATTCGATCCGGACCCCACGCGATCTACAGGCCCGGCTGCGCCACACCGGCCTCGACATCCCGGAGGAGTCGATCTGGACCTCGGCGCTGGCGACGGCGACCTTCCTCGACGACCAGCGCCCAAACGGGACCGCGTACGTGGTCGGCGAATCGGGGCTGACCACCGCGTTGCACGAGATCGGGTACGTCCTCACCGACAGCGACCCCGACTATGTGGTGCTCGGCGAGACCCGCACCTACTCCTTCGAGGCCATCACCACCGCGATCCGCCTGGTCGACCGCGGTGCGAAGTTCATCGCCACCAACCCCGACGCCACCGGTCCCTCCCGCGACGGCGTCCTGCCCGCCACGGGTTCGGTCGCCGCCCTGATCACCCGGGCCACCGGCAAGGACCCCTACTACGTCGGCAAACCGAACCCGCTGATGATGCGTTCGGCGCTGCGCCGTATCGGCGCGCACTCCCAGTCGACGGTGATGATCGGCGACCGGATGGACACCGATGTGATAGCGGGTCTCGAGGCGGGCATGCGGACGGTCCTGGTCACCTCGGGCATCTCGACCAAGTCCTCGGTCGAGAAGTACCCCTTCCGGCCGACGCTGGTCGTCGACTCGGTCGCCGACCTGCTCAATCGCACCCGGACGCCGTTCGTGGAGCTGTGACGGTCAGCCTGCGCTGACGTCACCCGCACCGATGGTGTCGAGCGCCGCCGACAACTTGGTGAGGGTCTCGACGGTCGCGGCGAACTCGGCCGGGCCGAGTGCGTCGGCCAGGCGGCGGGCCAGCACCTCGTGCTGTGGGTCGATGCGACGGATGGCCGCCTCGCCCGCCGCGGTGATCGCGACCAGTTTGGCCCGTTTGTGCGCCGGGTTCGGCCGGTATTCGCACAGCCCTTTGCCGACCAGGATGTCGGCCACCCGCTGCACGCTCTGCCGGGTGATGCCGATGGCGCGGGCGATCCCGGCGACCGGCAGTGGTTGATGTTCCACCGCCGCCATCACCTGCCACCAGGCCACCGAGATTCCGGCAGGCGCGGCCAATTCGTCACCGAGGGCGAGGAATTGACCGTTGAGCCGGTAGACGGTGAGCGCGGCCGCGTCGAGTAGCTGCTGTTGTTCGTTCAATCTGCTTGTCCGCCTGCGTTTTCGGCGATTGCGAAGTAGCCGGTGGGGTCTTTCTGCCCGAACAGCTGGTACCAGGCGTCGAGTACCTGCGGCTCGAAGAGATCGAGGCGGACGAAGATCTCGCGCGCGAACTCGAACGGGGACATCGCATCTGCGGTGATGAGGTCACCGTCGGTCACCGCCGATTCGTCGACATAGCGCTCGGCGCCGGAATAGCCGCTGGAGACAAGGTATTCGGCGGCGTTGCTGGTGTGCCGGCGGTCGTCGAGCAAGCCCTCCTTGGCGAGCCCGAGGGTGGCGCCGCAGATCGCCGCGACCGGTACGCCCGCCGCGAGGAATTCCCGCGCCTTGCGGGCGAAGGGAGCCAGGTCGTCGCCCGCGTCCCACAGGTCGGCGCCGGGCAGGATCAGCATCGCGCTGTCGGCGGGGTCGATGTCGGCCAGGGCCAGGTCGGGGGTCACCCGCATGCGTCCGGCGGTGGTGACGGGCGCGGTCGTGAGCCCGACCGTCGCCACCTCGAATCGCCCCGGCTCGCGATGCCAGGAGTCGTCGGCGATATTGACCGTCGCCGCGCCGACTTCCCAGTCCGAAAGAGTGTCGTACACGGCCACGTGAACTGTCTTCTTGGTCATGACAGCATCCTGTCATTATTGACAGGATGCTGTCAATAAGAATTTTGCAACCCGCTGCCAGGCGCCACTCCGTAGGCTGACGCACAACCGGTGCGAGACAAGGGAGTTGGCCACGATGACCGACCCGGTGCAGGGACTGACCGGCACCATCACCTCACCGATCCGCGCCGCGGGCGCCCTCGGCGAAGTACTCGTCGCCATTCGTGGCGGCACCGAGCTGTATCTCGCGCGCGCCGACGAACCGATCGAGGCGGGCGCGACCGTGCTCATCGTCGCGGTCAATCCGGGCAGGCTCGTCGACGTCGTGCCCTGGATACCTCTCACACCGCAACTGCCGCAAGACAACTGAAAGCAAGGGAGGCTCAGATGCTGGGCTATCACGTTCCTGATCCCGACGAGGCCATGCTGGTCAGCGGCGCCAAGGTCAAGGACAACGCGCCGTTCAAGGTGATCATCGGTCGCGGCACCTGGGTGATCCCGCTGTTCCGCAAGGTCAGCTACCTGTCGCTGGCCATGTTCGAATCCGAGATCCGCGAGCGCTGCGTCACCAAGCAGGCCATCCAGCTCGACGTGCGCGCGGTGATCGCGTTCAAGGTCGCCAACGACACCCAGTCGATCGTCAATGCGGCACAACGCTTCCTGTCCGAACAGGAGAAGGAGATGTCGGTGCTCACCGGCCGCATCTTCTCCGGTCACCTGCGCTCGATCGTCGGCTCGATGACCGTCGAGGAGATCATCCGCGAACGCCAGAAGCTGGCCGACGAGGTGCTGATCGCGTCCAAGGTGGAGATGAGCAATATCGGCCTGTGGGTCGACTCGTTCCAGATCCAGTCGATCGACGACGGCAACCTCGGCTACATCGAAGCCCTCGCCGCCCCGCACAACGCGGCCGTGCAGCGCGACGCCCAGATCGCCCAGGCCCAGGCCGCCCAGCGCGCCGCCGAGGCCGAACAGGAATCGCTGCGCCGCCGGGCAGAATACGAGCGCGAGACCTCGCTGCTCAAGGCGCAGTACCAGCGCGACATCGACAAGGCCAATGCCGAAGCGGCGCAGGCGGGTCCGCTCGCCGACGCGGTCGCCCGGCAGGAGGTCCTCACCGCGCAGGCGGAACAGGCACGCAAGAATGCCGAACTGCGCGAGCAGGAACTGCAGGCCGAAGTCGTGAAACCCGCACTCGCCGAGGCGGAACGGGTCCGTATCCTCGCCGAGGCCGAGGCCGACCGCACCCGCATCCAGGCCGAGGCCGCCGCCTCCAACAACCGCATCGCCCTCGACCAGCTGCTCATCGAGCAACTGCCCGAGATCGTCCGCCAGGCCTCCAACGGCCTCGCCAACGCCAACCTCACCGTCCTCAACGGACCCGACGGCGTGAGCGAACTGGTCAACGGCATGGTCGGCCAGGGGTTGACGGTCTTCAACTCGCTGCAGAAGGCCCTGTCCAACGGCGAGGTCGACAAGGCCTGAAACCGAAAACGGCCCGCCGGGAGTCCGGCGGGCCGTTCGGCGGATCAGCTGAGGGCGTGGTCGAGGTCGCCCAGGAGGTCTTCGATGTCTTCCAGGCCGACCGAGATGCGGACCACACCATCGGACAGGCCGATCGAGGCGCGGCCCTCCGGACCCATGGCCCGGTGGGTGGTGGTGGCCGGGTGGGTGATCATCGTCTTGGCATCGCCGAGGTTGTTGGAGATGTCGATGATGCGCAGACGGTTGAGCACCTCGAAGGCGCGCTTCTTGCCGTCGTCGCCGTGCAGGGCGAAGGTGACGACGGTGCCGCCGCCCGACATCTGCTCCTGCGCCAAGGCGTGTTGCGGATGTGACTGCAGGAACGGGTATTTCACCCATTCGACCGACTTGTTCGTCTCCAGGAATTCGGCGACCTTCAGCGCCGATTCGGTGGATTGACGCACGCGCAGCGGCATCGTCTCCAAGCCCTTGAGCAAGGTCCAGGCGTTGAAGGGGCTCAGAGCCGGACCGGTATGGCGCATAAGGGTTTTCACCGGACCATCGATGTAGTCCTTGGCGCCGAGGATGGCGCCGCCGAGTACGCGGCCCTGGCCATCGATGTGCTTGGTGCCGGAGTAGACGACCACATCGGCGCCGAGTTCGAACCCGCGCTGCAGCAGCGGGGTGGCGAAGACGTTGTCCAGCACCACTTTCGCGCCTGCGGCGTGGGCCAGTTCGGTGACCTTGCGCACGTCGACCAGGGTCTGCATCGGGTTGGCCGGGGTTTCGAAGAACACGGCCTGGGTGGGTACCGAGAGGGCCTGCTCCCACTGGTCGAGGTCGTCGCCGTCGACGAAGACGGTCTCGATGCCCCAGCGCGGCAGGATCTCGTTGCACACCACGAAGCAGGAGCCGAACAGGCTGCGCGCGGCGACGAGCCGGTCGCCCGCCTTCAGCAGCGCGCCCAGCGCGGTGAAGACCGCCGACATGCCCGAGGCGGTCGCGAACGCGGCCTCGGCGCCGTCGAGCAGGCGGATGCGCTCCTCGAACATGGCCACCGTCGGGTTGCCGAAGCGGGAGTAGACGAAGTGCTCGACATCGCCGGTGAACGCGGCCTCGGCGGCCTCGGCGTTCTCGTAGACGAAGCCGGAAGTCAGATACAGCGCCTCGGACGTCTCGTCGAATCCGGAACGGCGCAGGCCACCGCGCACGCCGAGGGTGGCGGGGCCGACCCCTTCCGGCAGCGGCTTGTCGAAGGAACCACCGGTGATCATGCGAGTCTCCTTATGCCTGGCGCCACGGCAGGCCGACGGCGCGCCAGCCGGTGCTGCCGCGCTGCCCGAACGCGTCGAGGCCGCCCTCGAAACCGTCGAGCACGTTGTAGGACGGGGTGATCCCCGCCGCGGTCGCCACCGTCGCCGCGTGCGCCGAGCGCTGACCCGAGCGACAGAGGAACACCACAGGGGCATCGGCCGGGCGGTCGGCGAGGACCTGTTCGAGCTGCTCACCGAAGCGCGGGTTGCGCGCGCCGGTGCCGTCGACCCATTCGATGAAGTGCGCGGGGCGCTCGATGGAGCTGGTGTCGGGGATGCCGATGTGGGCCCACTCGCCTTCGGTGCGCACGTCGACCAGCACCGCGTCGGGATGCTCGGTCAGAATCTCCCACGCCTTCTCAGGGGTGATGTCGCCGGCGTAACTCATGTCGATCCTCCTGCGTGAATCCGCTCTTGCCGTGGCGGGGAGTCCAGCACACGGCCAGGTCGTCACCCGGAGCACCCCACCGCGGAGGAGGGTTGCCGACCAGCGAGCCGGGGCTTGGCGCTGGTACTCATGACCTTGCGATCTGAGATTGCCCCGGCACTGGTCACCGTGTCAAACCCCTCAGGGGGTGCACACCAGCCAGGCGCCGTCGACCCGGGTGAGATTCCACGTGCTCGACGTCGACTGCCCGCCCACCGAAACCGTGGCGTCGATCTTGGCCCGGTTGCCGTTCACGGTGGCGTTGGCAAAGCCCTTCTTGTCGATCGTCGCCGCTGATTCCGGGCCGCCGAGCCGTTCGGTGAGGCCCGATTTCGCCTCGTCGAAACCGGGGCAGGCCACCCCGGGCGGCGGACGCTGATCGGTGCGCGAGCGCGCGTCGATATAATTGGTGACGGCGGCCGCGAGCCGATCGGCCTCTGTGACATTTTTCTCAGCGGGCGCGAGGAGCCCGCCGACGACGATGCTGATGAGAACGACGACCGCGATCACCGCGGCCGCGACGAACGGGACGATGGACCGCTTATCGGTCTGATCGACCTCGATGGGCTGATCGTCCGAGCCAGTTTGCTCCTCGTTCATGTTGTAATCCTGACAGACCCGGGGCGGACAGCTACACCGCGCGCCGGGTAGCCGCAAGACCGCAGCTAGAATCGCGTTGATTACGGCCTGCCGCCGATGAGGACGGCAGCTGCCAACAGCCGGATCGCGACTTAGCCTAAGCTAAGTTGACGCCGTCACATCGTTTCTCGACCAAAGGGTGCGCGTAGACAATGACCGAACAGACAGCGACTCGCCCGCTTCGCATCGCGATCGTGGGTGCGGGACCGGCCGGTATCTACGCCGCCGACGCCTTGATGAAGTCCGATGCCGAGGTCAGCATCGACCTCTACGAGCGCATGCCCGCGCCCTTCGGTCTCATCCGCTACGGCGTCGCGCCCGACCACCCGCGCATCAAGGGCATCATCACCGCCCTGCACAAGGTGCTCGACAAGGATCAGGTGCGCCTGCTCGGCAACATCGACTACGGCACCGACATCACCCTCGACGACCTGCGTCAGTTCTACGACGCGGTGATCTTCTCCACCGGCGCCAACGCCGACCGCGCGCTGCCGATCCCCGGCATCGACCTCGACGGTTCCTACGGCGCCGCCGACTTCGTCTCCTGGTACGACGGGCACCCCGACGTGCCGCGTTCGTGGCCGCTCGATGCCGAGAAGGTCGCCGTGCTCGGTGTCGGCAACGTGGCCCTCGACGTGGCGCGCGTGCTCGCCAAGACCGGCGACGAACTGCTGCCCACCGAGATCCCGCCGAACGTCTACAAGGGACTCAAGGAGAACAAGGCCGTGGAGGTGCACGTCTTCGGGCGTCGCGGTCCCGCGCAGGCCAAGTTCACCCCCCTCGAGCTGCGTGAACTCGACCACTCGCCGACCATCGAGGTGATCGTCGACCCCGAGGACATCGACTACGACGAGGGTTCCGAGGCCGCGCGCCGCAACTCCAAGCAGGTCGACATGGTCGCCAACACCCTCGAGCAGTGGGCCATCCGCGACCAGGGCGATCGCCCGCACAAGCTGTTCCTGCACTTCTTCGAGTCGCCCGCCGAGATCGTCGGCGACGAGAACGGCCGGGTCGTCGGCCTCAAGACCGAGCGCACCCAGCTCGACGGCACCGGCAACGTCAAGGGCACCGGCGAGTTCAAGCAGTGGGAAGTGCAGGCCGTGTACCGCGCCGTCGGCTACCTGTCGCAGAACATCAACCAGCTGCCGTTCGACGATCAGGCAGGCACCGTGCCCAACGAGGCCGGTCGCGTGATCGCCGACGAGAGCGCCGAAGGCAACGCCCGCTTCATGCCCGCCACCTACGTCACCGGCTGGATCAAGCGCGGCCCCGTCGGCCTCATCGGCCACACCAAGGGCGACGCCAACGAGACCATCGCCTGCCTGCTCGACGACGCGAAGAACTTCACCCCGGCCCCCAAGCCGGAACTCGACGCCGTCACCGAGTTCCTCGAGGGCAAGGGCATCCCGTTCACCACCTGGGCCGGCTGGTACCGCCTCGACGCCCACGAACGCGCCCTCGGCGAGCCCGAAGGCCGCGAGCGCGTCAAGGTCGTGGAACGCGAAGACATGCTCCGCGCCAGCGAGCCCCACAAGGCGTAAATCCACACCGGGCGGGCTCACCCACGAGCCCGCCCGCCTACGCACTCCCGGCCACAGGCACCACTTAAGTCCGCCACCTACCGCACCCCCAGCGACGCGGCGCTACTCGAGTCCGCCACCTACCGCACCCCCAGCGACGCGGCACCACTCGAGTCCGCCATGACCGCACTCCCAGCCCCGCACGACCCGACCTCGAGGAGGGTCCGCCGCGAAGCGGCGTAGCGGCCCCTCAGGGGCCGCGCTCGAGCGCGCCAGCGCTCCAAAAACACAGCCCAATACCGCCTGGGCGCAATACCCCGAAGCGCCGACGCTCCAAAAGTAGGGCATCCTGTACAAGTGTTCGACGCGCATGTTCACATCATCGATCCGCGGTTTCCGCTGATCGAGAACGAGGGCTACCTGCCGGAGCCCTACACGATCGCCGATTATCGAAAGCGGATGGCGCACTTCGATGTTCGCGGTGGTGCCGTTGTCAGCGCATCGTTCCAAGGCACCGATCAGACATACCTGAAGGCCGCCCTGGGCGAGCTGGGTCCGGAGTGGGTCGGCGTCACCCGACTGGATCTGGATGCCGGTGACGAGGAGATCCTCGAGCTCGACCGGGCGGGCGTGCGGGCGATCCGGTTCAACCTCAAACGCGCCGCCGCCGACATCACCCAGATGACATTGCAGGCCTTGCGCGCCCACGAACTCGCCGGATGGCACGTGGAGCTCTACATCGACGGCCAGATGCTCGCATCGTTGCAGCCGGTGATCTCCAAACTGCCCGCCCTGTCCATCGACCACCTCGGCATGTCCGCCGAGGGCCTGCCCTACCTGCTGGATCTGGTCGATCGCGGCGCGAGGGTGAAGGCCACCGGCTTCGGCCGGGTCGACATGGACGTGGCCGAAACGCTGCGGCGCATCCACACCGTGAACCCCCGCGCGTTGATGTTCGGCTCCGATCTGCCCGGCACCCGGGCGGGCCGACCGTTCGAGGACGCCGATATCGACCTGATCTGCCAGGTGGTCGGCGCCGACATGCACGCCGTGCTCGAGGACAACGCCCGCGAGTGCTACCGCCTGCCCCCCGTACACAGGCCAGAGCCCGAGCAGGTTGCGCCCCACGACAACCCGACCCTGCCGATCCCCCGATCAGCGCTGCCCGGTGCGGGCGACGACAAGACCTGCCCGCTCCCGATCATCGAAAGACCCTGAGCCTCAGACGAACAGCGCCCCGGCGAGCCACACTCCGGACGCGACCAGCGCGCCGAACAGTTCCACGAGCATCGACAAGCCGACCCCCTTGAGCGCGTGCATCGTTGCGGGCCAGGCGGTTTCATGCGTCTTCAACCGTTGCAGTTCCGCGACGTACACGCCGAGCACGAACCCGATGAACAACCCGACCACGGGGATCACGAAGAACCCAACGATGCCGAAGACGGCGCCGACGAGCAATGCTCGGTTCGACACGCCAGCTTCGCGCATGCGACGCCCCGGCCAGGTGTATTTCACGACGCCCGACAGGATCAACGCCACCGAGGCGATGGCGAACACCGTCCAGGCGCCCGCACCGCCGGTGAGGAACGCCCACACCGCGACGGCCGCGAAGATCAGGATCACCCCGGGCAGGATGGGCACGATCACGCCGATGATGCCGACCAGAATGACGAGGCCGACGAGGACCTCACCCCATACGCTCACTACCGGGTTCCTCCCATATCGCGCCGAGTCGCGCTGGTGCGAATTCTCCCGCATGGTCTACCGGTGCCGCCACCGCGACGCTATTGTCGGATTGTCAATACCGTTCGACGACGAATGAGGTCACCACGTGAGCACCACCGGTCAGGGCCCCCTCGCGGGCATCAAGGTCATCGAGCTGGCCGGGATCGGCCCGGGCCCGCACGCCGCCCTGCTACTGGCCGATCTCGGCGCCGACGTGGTGCGGGTGCAGCGGCCCCGGCAGCTGCCCGGGTTCATCGAGCGCCCGCAGTGGCGCGGACGCACCATCGTCGAAGCTGATCTGAAGAACCCCGCCGATGTGGCCAAGGTGCTCGACCTGGTCGAGAAGGCCGACGTGCTGCTCGAGGGCTTCCGGCCCGGCGTCACCGAACGGATGGGCCTGGGCCCCGACGACGCGCTCGCGCGCAACCCGCGCCTGATCTACGGCCGGATGACCGGGTGGGGACAGTACGGTCCGATGGCCGATCGCGCGGGCCACGACATCAACTACATCTCGCTCACCGGCGTGCTCAACGCCATCGGGCGCAAGGGTGAGCGGCCGGTGCCGCCGCTGAACATGGTCGGCGACTTCGGTGGCGGCTCGATGTTCCTGGTGACCGGTGTGCTCGCCGCGCTCGTCGAGCGTGCGACCTCGGGCAAGGGACAGGTGATCGATGCGGCGATGGTCGATGGCGCACTTGCCCTTTCGCACTTCGTGTGGGGCATGCGCGGCGTCGGCCTGTGGTCCGACGAGCGCGGTGAGAACCTGCTCGACACCGGGATGGCGTTCTACGACACCTACGAAACCGCCGACGGCAAGTACATGGCGGTCGGCGCGATCGAACCGCAGTTCTACGAGCAACTGCTCGCCGGTCTCGGCATCGACCCGGAGGGCCTGCCCCAGCAGCTCGACCCGGACGGCCAGGAGCAGCTGCGCAAGCTGTTCGCCGAGAAGTTCAAGAGCAAGACCCGCGACGAGTGGACCGCCATCTTCGATGGCACCGATGCCTGCACCACCCCTGTGCTCACCTTCACCGAGGCTACCCGGAACGAGCACATCCGCGCCCGCGAGGGACTGATCGAGATCGAGGACGTGGTGCAGCACGCGCCCGCGCCGCGGTTCTCGCGCACCCAGGGCGGCACCCCGACGCCGCCGCCGAGCGCGGCGACGCCGATCGAGGATGTCTGGGCTCAGTAGCAGGTGAGCGGCTGGAGTGGGTCGGCGGCGCGCGGCGTGAGCGCGGTGTAGGCGGCGGCGATCGACTTCACGGCCAGCCGCAGGTCGGCTTCGGGGTGTGTGAACGGCAGTCGGATGAACCGTTCGAACGCGCCCTGCACGCCGAAACGTGGTCCGGCGGCGAGCAATACACCGTGGTTGGGTGCGGTGGCGGCCAGTGCGGTCGACACCGGACTCGGCAGCTGCGCCCATACCGACATGCCACCCGCGCCGGGCGCTATGTGCCAGTCGGGCAGTTCCTCGGCCACGGCCGCGAGCAGGGTGGCGCGCTGGGCGCGCAGCTGGGCGCGGCGCCGGTCGAGGATGGGTTCGGCGTTCTCCAACAGGTGGACGGTGGCCAGCTGGTCCATGACCGGGGTGCCGAGGTCGACGGTGGCGCGGATGCCGAGCAGCTTGGTGATCAGCGCCTGATTGGTGCGCACCCAGCCCACGCGCAGGCCACCCCAGAACGACTTGGACGCCGAACCGATGGTGATGATCTCCGAGCCCTTCGCGAAAGCCGCGACGGGTGGCGGCATATCGTCGTCGGAGAGGTTGAGGTCGCGCATCGACTCGTCGACGACGATGGTCATTCTGGTGTCGCGGGCGATGGCGGCCAGTTCGGCGCGCCCGTCGGCGTCGAGCAGCAGGCCGGTGGGATTGTTGAAGTCCGGCACGAGGTAGGCCAGGGTGGCCGCCGTCTGCCGGGCGGTACTGCGCAGTCCTTCCAGATCCCAACCCGCGCTCGGGAATTCGGGACGCAGCGGCACCGGGATGGGGCGCGCGCCGACATCGCGGATCGCCTCGATCGCGTTCGGATAGGACGGATGGTCGATCAGGACACGGGCGGCCGGTGAGGTGAGCACATTGAGCAGCAGCCGAAGCCCGTGTTGCGCACCGAGAGTCACCAGGATCTGGTCGGGTTCGGTGGGCAGGCCGCGCGCGGTGTAGCGGCGGGCCAACGCCTCGCGCAGCGCGAGCACACCGACCGGGTCCATGCCGTGAGTGCCGAGGTAGGCCGGAATGCCTTGCAGTGCCACCGAATACGCGTCGTGCAGTTCCGGCGGTGCGGACATGGCGGCGTAGGTCATGTCGATGGTCGGCAGCTCCGGCTGCGCCATCAGCGCCATGATGCCGCGCGCCGGGCGGGCACCGTCGTGCTGGATGCTCGGCGGCAACGCGACCGTGCTGCGCGAACCCTGGCGGCTGATGAGGTAGCCGTGCTCGCGTAGCAGCGAGTAGGTGGAGGTGATGGTGGTGCGGCTGACGCCGAGGGTGGCCGCCAGATCGCGCTCGCTCGGCAGCGCGACGCCGAGCGGGGCGCGACCGTCGTGGATCAGCAGCCGGATGGCCTCGGCCAGCGCCAGGTAGGCGGGCCGGTGGGGGCGACGCTCGTCGCCGTCGGTCTCGGGGTCGCGCCACCGGCCGAGGTCGCGGGCCAGGCCCGCCGCGCCGATCACTCTTGTCGCCATAAAGTCCAGTATTCCGTGAGTGGCTATTTTTTGACAAGGCCAGTGGGCGGACCCTTGGAATATGACCACCTTCCTCGCTCTCGCCGTTGCCTTCGCCGTCGGCTATGCCGTCTACCATTTCGCCCCCAAGGAGGGGGAACTACCGTTCTGGCCTTTCCAGGAATCGCCTCATGACCGGGCCTTCGGCACCTACGATGACCAGCGCCAATACCGCGATCTCGAAGCCCTTCGCAGTCGCGGTCAGGGCGAACCAGTCCAGTCGCCAGAAACTGGCCTGGTTTCGAAGCCGGACAGTGGCCGTCTCGCCGCCTGAGCGGCGGGTCGGGCCGAAACCTGTCACCGGGGCGGCGCACACTGTGCTCATGAGTTCCGGAGCTGACTCGACACGGACCGGCACCGTGGTCGCGGCCCTCTTCGACACCGCCATCGGGCTGTGCGCCATCGCCTGGCGCGACGACACCGTCGTGCGGTTCGCGCTACCCGAGGCCAGCGAGGAGCAGACGCTGGCCCACATCACCCGGCCTTTCGGCGGGCAGCCGGTGGCCGAAGGCGAGCCCGGCCCCGCGATCGTCGCGGCGATCGCCGGCGTCCGGGCCCACCTCGCGGGCACGGTCGACGCGCTGCGCTGGATCGAGGTAGACCTGCCCGGCGTGCCCGAATTCCACCGCGCCGTCTACGCGGTGACCCGCGAGATCGACCCGGGCCGCACCCTCAGCTACGGCGACATCGCCATCCGGATCGGTGCACCCGGCTCCGCCCAAGCCGTCGGGCAAGCCCTCGGCCGCAACCCGATTCCCCTCATCATCCCCTGCCATCGCGTACTCGCCGCCGACCACGCGCTGCACGGATTCTCCGCACCCGGCGGCATCGGCACCAAGGCGCGCCTGCTCGAGATCGAGCGCACACCGGGCTTCGGTGAACCCATGCTCTTCTGAGCGATGAATCGGGCGGCCCCGGACCGTCTGTTCCGAGGAGCCGGAGGGCGGGCGCGCAGGGTCGCGTACCGTCGCACTGCGGTGGTCAGCTATCGAGAGGAACAGCATGCAGACAGTCACGTCGGCCGACGGCACAACGATCGCTTACGACCGGGTCGGCGACGGGACCGCGGGGACGGTCGTCCTGATCGGCGGCGCCTTCAGCTTCCGCAAGTTCAAGACCATGACCGAGCTCGCGCAGACTCTCGCCGACGACTACGACCTGACGGTGCTCAACTACGACCGGCGCGGGCGCGGTGACAGCACCGACTCCCCCGGCGTGTACGACGTGGCGAACGAGATCGCCGACATCGCCGCGCTCGTCGATGCGGCGGGCGGGAAGGCGGCGCTGTTCGGATGGTCGTCGGGCGCGGCGCTCGCCCTGCTCGCGGCGCGCGAGATCCCCGGCGTCACCGAGGTGGTCGCGTTCGAACCGCCCTTCGTGGTGGATGCGAAACATCATGTGCCGCCGAAGGACCTGGAAACCAAGCTGCATCCGATGATCGCGGAAGGCAAGCGCGACAAGACGGTTCGCTACTACATGACCAAGGCGATGGGGATGCCCGCGCTGATGGTTGCGGTGATGCGGGTGACGCCGTTCTGGAAACAGCTTGCGGCCACGTCGAATTCGACGGCACACGACTGGGCCGTGATGAAGCCCTATATGCGTGGGCAGAAGCTCGACCCCGCCCAATGGAGCGGCATCTCCGTTCCTGTCCTCGTCCTCGCGGGCGAACGCACCGCGCCCCTGCTCACCAAGGGCGCGAAGGCGGCTGCCGAGGTGGTGCCGAACGCCGAGTTCGCCGAACTCACCGGCGTGAGCCACAACCCGAAGATCTCCGTGCTCGCGCCCGCCATCGGCGAATTCCTCACGCGCGCACAGTGATCAACCGGTCTCGTTGCCGGTAGCCGACGCCACGATCGCCGCCTTGCCCCGTACGTCAGGGCGGCGGCGGATGGTCGCGGAAGAACTGGCAGGGATCGCCGGCGAGGTAGCCGTCCATGCAGGCGAAGTAGGTCTGCACGCAGGCATTGCTGACGCACCCGGCCGTGTACAGCATTCCCCGGATACGCTCGTTGCGCTGCTGGGACGGGGCGAGGGTCTCGGCGGGCGGCAGGGCGGTGGTGGACAGCACCGGTGACGCGCTCGGCGCCGGTGCGGGCGCCTCAGGCGTCGAACACCCGGCGAGCACACCCACCGCGAGCACCCCCGCCACCATCATTGTGCGCACCATCAGCCACCTCCATCCGGACCATTCCCGACGCTACTCCCGCCCGCGGCGAGCACCACAGGTGCGCCGGAGAACGGACACCTGGCCACAGTTCTCCGCCGACCCACGGCAGGCGGCGCTGGAGGTCAAATGGTGGCGCCGTAGCTGCTGCCTGCGATGCCGCCTGCGACCGCACCGGCGGCCGCGGCGGGAATGCCGAGAACTGCGGCGCCCGCGGCCGCGCCGACGCCCGCACCGATCGCTGCGCCCGCACCGGTGGATGCGGCGGTGGCGGCAGCAGCCGTGCCGAGCGCGACCACGGCGCCGATACCTCCGGTGGGGACCGCCGACGCGGCGGCGATGATCGCGCCCGCGGTGCCGGTGGTGACAGCGCCGACCACGAAGCCGGCGCCTGCACCGACAGCGGCACCCGCAAGTCCGCCACCGACCGCGCCGACGGCGGCCGCCGGAACGCCGGCGAGGGCGGCACCCGCGAGGGCACCGCCGACGGTCGCGGCAGCGATCTTGTCGGAGCGGCTCGGGTTGATGCCGATGGAGCGGCCCTGGGTGGCGATGGCCGCTTCGACGTCGGCGGCGGTGGTGTTCACACCGTCGAGGATTTCGGCCGGAAGTTCCTCCGGAGCCGGAGCGGTGAAGTCACCCACGCGCAGAGTGCGCGGCGGCGGGGCGATCGGGGCGACGGGCTCGACCGGTTCAGGGAGGTGCAGTTCCTCGATCACGACGGGCGGCGCAGGGGTGGTGTATTCGGGCACCGGGCGCGTTTCTTGCGGTTCGGGCGCCAGATAGGCCAGCGAATCAGGTCCCTCGAAATCCCCGAGACTGGAACGCCCCTCCTCGCCCGGCATGTTCACTCCCGGCTGCTCCGGCACCTCATCGGTCACACCCGGCTGCGGCACGGCAAGGGCGACACCCGCACAGGCCACCGCAACCGCCATCGGCAACATACCCGCGACCGCCCGAGCGCTCATCCGCCCCGTCGATCCCCACACACCAGCACACCGACGGACCACGTCGAACACCCACTCACACGCTAGAAGAAACCGGCACGTCCCCGCGTGCCGCAGCGACCATAGCGTTAGCCAGGTGGATGCTCAAATCGATAGCGTGTCCGCATAGTCCGAGCGTGTCGGGGGTGTAGACGACAAAGCCCGGCGCCGCTGCTGCGACACCGGGCTCGACGACAGAACTACGCCAGCACGTCGTGGCGGACGATCGTCTGGTCACGACCCGGCCCCACGCCGATGCACGAAATCCGAGCACCCGAAAGCTCTTCCAGCCGAAGCACATACGCCTGCGCGTTGGCCGGCAGATCCTCGAACGTGCGGGCGGCGGAGATGTCCTCCCACCAACCCGGCATCTCTTCGTAGATCGGCTTGGCGTGGTGGAACTCGGTCTGCGTGGTCGGCATCTGCTCGACCCGCTCGCCGTCGATCTCGTACGCCACGCAGATCGGCACCGTGTCCAGCCCGGACAGCACGTCCAGCTTGGTGAGGAAGTAGTCGGTGACACCGTTGACCCGGGTGGCGTACCGGCTGATCACGGCGTCGAACCAACCGCAGCGACGGGCGCGACCGGTGGTGACGCCGACCTCACCGCCGTTCTTGGCGAGGAACTCACCGAAGTTGTCGAACAGTTCGGTCGGGAAGGGGCCCGAGCCGACGCGGGTGGTGTAGCACTTGAGGATGCCGAGCACCGTGTCGATCTTGTTCGGGCCGATGCCCGAACCCACCGCGGCACCGCCCGCGGTCGGGTTCGAGGAGGTGACGAACGGGTAGGTGCCGTGGTCGACGTCGAGCAGGGTGCCCTGCGACCCTTCCAGCAGCACGGTCTCGCCCCGCTCCAGCGCCAGGTTCAGCTCGAGGCGGGTGTCGGAGATCCGGTGCTTGAACGACTCGGCCTGCGCGAGCACCTCGTCCACCACCTGCTGCGGGTCGAGCGCGCGGCGGTTGTAGATCTTCACCAGCACCTGGTTCTTGAATTCCAGTGCGGCCTCGACCTTCTGGGTGAGGATCTTCTCGTCCAGCACATCCGCGACGCGCACGCCCACACGGGCGACCTTGTCCTGGTAGCAGGGGCCGATACCGCGGCCGGTGGTGCCGATCTTGCGGTTGCCGAGGAAGCGTTCGGTGACCTTATCGATGGCCACGTGGTACGGCATGATCAGGTGCGCGTCGGCCGAGAGCAGCAGGCCGGAGGTGTCGACACCGCGCTCCTCGAGTCCGGCGAGCTCCTCGAGCAGGACACCCGGATCGACGACGACGCCGTTGCCGATGACGTTCTTCACACCGGGGGTGAGGATGCCGGACGGGATGAGGTGCAGCGCGAACTTGTCACCGTTGGGGAGCACCACCGTATGACCGGCGTTGTTGCCGCCCTGATAACGGACTACCCACTGCAACCGCTCACCGAGCAGATCGGTAGCTTTGCCCTTACCCTCGTCGCCCCACTGGGCGCCGATGAGGACGATAGCCGGCATTTCGGAGTCTCCTACAGATCGACAGCAGCACGCTTGTACTGCAGCTACCTGCCGTACTGAGGCGGTGGCCGGAGACACAGTCTAGCCGACGGCACTCGCGCGCCCTGTCCAGCGCCCCGACCCGCGCCCGGCGGGCGTGCCATCATCGGTTACGGTTACTTGCCGGCAGGGGGATTGCCGCGCTCATGGGCGACACACCGTCGACCCGACCGAGGAGGGTGTACCGCAGTTTGAGTACCCACGTTCTCCGATGTGGTGACCTGCCGGTCCCGATCGCTCTCGCCTCACTCCCCACCACGCAGACCGAGCGGTTACCCGATGTCGCCGTGATCGACGAGCTGCTGCCGGTGCTGGCCGCCGACAGCCTGCCCCGCCTGATCGTGCTGGGCGACGACGCCGGCCTGGCCTCCGTGCTCACCCATCTGATGCGCACCGAACGGCTGCACGTGGAGATCGGCTATGTGCCGGTCGAAACCACCTATGCCTCGCGGGTCTATCAGACCGGCACCGGCAACGCGGCCGCCAAGACCGCGCTGGAAGGCCGGGCCGTCGAGACGCCGCTGATCCGCGACGACACGGGCACGGTGCTGGTGGGCCGGGCGAGCATCACCGGCGTCGAGGGCGCCAAGCTCGAGGGCGAGGCCTATGTCGACGACACCCTGCTGTTCACCGGCACGGTGACGACCATGCTGATCTCCCCGACGATGGCGATGCCGGGTGTGCGGGCGCGGGTACGCAAGGGCCTGCGCAAACGCCGCTGGGTCGGCGGGCGCGCCGCCCAGCTCGGCACGCCCGGCGCGATCGTGACCCGCGACGGGATCACCGCCGAACGCACCGTCCCCCGGTCGACCTTCTACCGCTTCGAACAACCCTGGCTGCTGGTGCGATGAGTTACTCCTTTCCGAGCACCCGTGGCGCGGTGCGGCCGAGTCCGGTCTTTCTGCTGATCGTGGCCGTCACCGTGCTCGGTGGTGCGCTGGCGTGGGACGCCGACGTGTCC
The DNA here is from genome assembly GCF_020216065.1 of Nocardia rosealba. Classification (GTDB taxonomy): domain Bacteria; phylum Actinomycetota; class Actinomycetes; order Mycobacteriales; family Mycobacteriaceae; genus Nocardia; species Nocardia rosealba. Next base: position 67,346 of record NZ_JAIWNA010000001.1, on the reverse strand, counting down.
TCGGTGCGCGCCAAGGTCGGCGTGTTCGTGCTTGTGGTGTTCGGCTGGATCGTGAGCCTGTGCCTGCACGAATTCGCGCACGCTTATGTGGCGTGGCGGGCCGGTGACCACGATGTGGAGGCGCGTGGATATCTCACGCTGAATCCACTGAAATACAGCCATCCGGTGTTGTCGATCGTGTTACCGCTGCTGTTCATCGCGCTCGGCGGAATCGGTCTACCGGGTGGCGCGGTTTATCTGGACACCACCCGATTCCGTTCGGGCATACAGCGTTTGGTGAGCGCGGTCGGCCCGTTCTCGAATTTGCTGTGCGCGATCGTGCTGCTGATCGTGATCCGTGCGATGGGGTCGGCCACCGAACACGCCGCCTTCTGGTACGGACTGAGTTTCTTGGCGTTCCTGCAGCTCACAGCGTTTCTGCTGAACATTCTCCCGGTGCCGGGCCTCGATGGTTACGGGATCGTCGAGCCGTCGCTGAGCTATCAGACGCGGCGCTCGCTCGACCAGTTCAAGCCGTACGGCATGTTGATTCTTTTCGCCGTCATCTTTTTCACCCCGCTCAGCCGGGTGTTCTTCGAGGCTGTGTACTTACTGTTCGATTTTTCCGGCATCCCTCGGTATTGGGCGGGCAACGGCAGCCGGCTGACCCGCTTCTGGTACTGACGGCCTGCCGATCAGGTCACTCCTCCGGCGGGACATACGGATTCGGCACGGTCGGCGGGAGCAGTGCGATCGCGGAGATGCGTTGCATCCCGCACACCACCATCAGGTCGACCACGATCGAACGAATCTGGGCGAACACCACATGTGCTGAAAGGCCCGCGCCCACAACGAGTTCCGGGCGGGCGTTCTTGGCGACGCTGCGCAGGCAGCGGGCCGCCTCGGCCTGGTCGGGTTGCTCGCCCGGGTCGGCGAGCATCATCTTGCGCACCACGTCGGTGGCGCCGCCGAGCTGACGGAGCAGGTCGATAAGGCGCGGATCGAGCACCTCGTCGTCGCGGACGAGGGTGAGCGAACGGCGCAGCAGCACACGGGTGTTGCGCACGGCGTTGTCGAGCGGGTCGGCGGTGGCCCGGATGCGGGCGAGGCGTTTCCGCGAATTCCAGTACAGCGGGGAGATGCGGCTGACCTCGCGGCCGCCCTCCAGCGCGGAGCGGAGTCCGTCGATCTGGCTCTGGGTGGCGCGCACGGCGGTGAGCGCGTCGTGCACCTTGTCCGCACTCTGCTCGAGCAGACCGTCGGCGCACTCGGTCATGGATTTGCTCATCACATCCAGCACCTGCGCGGCGTGCTCACGCGCGCGACGAACCGGATGCAGCGGGATGGCGGCCACCATCAACACACCGACGAGGCCACCGACGAGCGCGTCGATCATGCGGGACGGACCCGCGCCCGGAGCCTGGTTCAACGTGGAGACGAGCACGGCCGAACCCGCCGCCTGAATCGTCATGATGGCCCCGGAGTCGAGGAACACCGACACCGCCATCGCACCGCCGACGACCAGCGCCACCTGCCACACACCGGTGCCCACCTGGGCGATGAACAGGTCACCGATACCGATGCCGACCGCGACACCGACGACCAGCTCCACCGAGCGGCGGATCCGTGCGCCGAACGAGATGCCGATCGACACGACGGCCGCGGTCGGGGCGAAGAACGGCTCGATATGGCCGATCACATCGTGGGCGATGAACCAGGCAAGCGCGGCGCCCAGCGCGCACTGGATGATCGGGATCGCCGACAGCCGCAACCGCTCGACCGATTGCCGGAACCGGCCGACGGTACTCACCTTCGCGGCCGCTACGACGGGCGTAGCGACCTCGACGAACGGCCTGTGCTCGCTCACCTGCGAACCGGTGACCGGCTAGTCGAGACCGAGTTCGGTGGCGGCGTTGGGGTCGCAGTCCTCGAGCAGGTCGAGGCAGCGGGCGTATTCCTCGGTCTCACCGATCACCTGCGCGGCCTTCGCCAGCGCGCCGACGCTGCGCAGGAACCCCTGGTTGGGTTCGTGCGACCACGGCACCGGGCCGAAACCCTTCCAGCCGTTGCGGCGCAGCAGGTCGAGGCCGCGGTGGTAGCCGGTGCGGGCGAAGGCGTAGGCGGCGACGGTGTCGTGATCGACCTCGCCGTTGCTGCGCGCGAGCGCCGCCTCGGCGAGCTGGGCCCACGCGATCGACGCGGCCGGATGATCGGCGGCGACCTTCACGGGGTCGGTGCCCGCCGCGATGGCGTCTTCGGCGTCGATCAGTTCAGGGAGGAGGACCGGCTGCGGTCCGAGCAGGTCACCGAAGGAGGTCATGGGTTCATTGTGCACCGCCACGCCCACCCACCCCGCCACGGGTGATCGACGAACTCCCCCGCGCGCCGCGCATTAGGCTGGGCGGGAGTTCAACGTTCGAGCCTGAGCGAGGGGTACTAGGTGTCCGACCCGACCGACGAGAACAACCCAGCAGCCGAGGACCGTGGTCCCGGTGCGGCCGGGACACACCATGACGCCGACCCGTCGCCCGACGAGTCGACCCGCCCGGGTTCCGAAGCCCCGAAATCGGTGCCGCACGCGGTGACCGAGCCGGAGCGCGCGACCGCCGGGACCTCGGAGACTGTTGTCATCCGGCGCAGTGAGCTGCCGGGCGATCAGGGTGCGGGACGTTCTTACGGACCCGGGTTCCGACCTGCCGGTGGGGCTGGTTCGCCGCAGGGTCCGGCCGGGCCGCGGGTGGGTGGTCCTCAGGGGCCCGGTCCGCAGCGCCCCGCCGGTCCGGGAAATCGTCCTCCCCAGGGTGGGAATCCGGTGCCGCCGGGAGCGGGCAATCCGCCGGGGCGTGGTCCGAACAATCCCGGTGCTGCCGGGCGGCCGGTCGATGCGCCGGGGGCCGGTGGTCCGGGAAGTGCACCGGGGGCCAGCGGTCCGGGAAGTGCACCGGGGGCCGGTGGTCCACGTAACGCACCGGGGGCGAACGGTTCGGGAAGCGCATCCGAGGGGGCTGGGCGTCCCGTGAACGGGCCCGGAGCTGGATCGGTTGGGCGACCAGCGAGTGGGCCCTCGAACGATCGCTCGGCGGCACCGGGGTCCGGTGACCCCTGGGCTGCGGGCCGACCGGGGAATGCAGCAGGGCCGAGCGGGCCCAACGCTTCTGGTGCACCCCAAGGGGGTCGGTCAGGGGCGCAGCAGGGGCCAGGACGTGCGGCGCCGGTCGCGCGGGCAACGAATGGGCCTGCCGCACAGCGCCCTTCGGGTGAACAGGCAGGCGGTCGAGGTCGTCCTGGAGGCGTTGTCGAGAGTCGGCAAAGCTCTGCGGCTGGGGCACCGGGGAATCGACCCGGTCAGGGTGGTCACCCCGGTGGCGGCGAGGGTAATACTCGCGGCGGTAGTGGTGCGGGCAGCGAGATCGCCGGCGGTGCAGAACGTGGAGCCGGATCGCAGCAGCGTGCTGACCGGCCGGCGAATCCGTCGGGCGCGGCCGCCGGACGTGAGAGTGGACAGGGTACGGCCGCCGGACAAGGACGCGAGCCGGGCGGAAGTTCGCCGTTGGCCGGGTTGTCGAAGGGTCTTCCCGGGGAATCAACTGGCGGCGAAGGCGATTCGCGGGCACAGCCTGCTTCGCCAGGACTCGGTGGTGCCGATGCGCCGACTACCGCGATGTGGATCCCCGGACGCGAGCCGTCGACGGCTGCGTCCGCCGATCGAGACGAGCAAGGTGCGGCAGATGTGCCGACCGTCGGGATGGAACCGGGTGATCGTCCCACCGCCGGACAGCAGGGTGCGCCCACTGACGCGCGTGAATCCCGACCCGGCACAAGCGATTCGAACGAATCCTCCGGTGCGTCCAGCAACCGTGACGCTTCCGCAGCAACCAGCGGTGCCGTGGCGGGGAGTCGAGGCGACGCGGAGCACGTGGATCGCTCGAGGGTTGACGAGCAGAGTGGCGAGCAGCATCCAAACGCCGACGAGCAGGCTGTAATCGCGGATACGCCGGTTACACAAGATGATTCGCGCAGTGAGCAGGCTGCACGCGACATTGAGCGGGCTGGTGCACCCGACGCCCGTGGTGCGCGAGAAGAGTCGCGTGGCGAGAACGGCGCGGGCATCCGAGAAGCCGAGCTCCGTGGCGCACCGGATGATTCGCGCGGTGAACAGGGCGGCGCCGACGCGGCAACCGCGCGGTTCGGGACTGCCAGGGAGGCTACGAGTTCCGAGGGCCAGAGTGGCGTCGGCAATGCGAACACCCGACAGGCTGGTGCCGGCGGCGCGAACAGGGGCCAAGGTGGTGTCGGCGGGGCGGAAGCCGGCGGGAACGATGCGGGGCAGCCTCGACCTGTTGGCTCGGAATCCGCTGTGCGTGAGAGTGATTCGCAGGGCTCCGAAGTGACGGAGAAGTTCTCCACAAGTTCCGGGCAGCAGGGCGATGATTCCCGGGCGCAGGACCGGACGGACGGCACCGGCGATAAGACTCTCGGCGGTGCGGCAGGGGCTGCGGCTGGAGCTGGGGCTGCCGCTGGGGCCGGTGGGTTGTTGAAGAAGGGCGAGAGCCCTGCTGGGGCAGGCGAATCCGGCTCGGAGGATCAGACGGTTGCTATGCGGGTGGTCAATCCCGCGGATGCGCCTACAACCACTTTTCCGGTGCAGCGGGGGACGGATCGGGTTGTCGGTGGACGGGCTGTGACGCCGCCGCCCAGCACGCCGCGGGGTCCTGCGGGGCCGAGGCAGGCAGGGCAGCAGGGAGCGCAGGGGCCCGGTGTCGAGGACGCGCGCCCGTCGGGACCGCAGGGTGGCCGTGGGGCCGGGGCCGAAGACAGACGGCCATCCGCACCGCAAGGACCCCAGGGGCCGGGCGCTCCCCGCGGACCGCAAGGAGCAGGCGTCGAAGACACACGATCGTCCGCACCGCAAGGACCCCAGGGGCCGGGCGCTCCCCGCGGACCGCAAGGAGCAGGCGTCGAAGACACACGATCGTCCGCACCGCAAGGACCCCAGGGGCCGGGCGCTCCCCGCGGACCACAGGGAGCCGACGTCGAAGACACACGGCCATCCGCATCCCCGGGGCCGCGCGGACCGCAAGGACCGCAAGGACCGGGCGCGTCTCGCGGGCCGCAAGGACCACGAGCCGAGGACGCACGGCCATCGGCACCCCAAGGTCCGGGCGCTCCTCGCGGACCGCAAGGACCAGGGGTCGAGGAGACCCGCCCGTCGGCACCCCAGGGTCCGCCAGGCCCAGGAGCTCCTCGCGGACCGCAAGGACCAGGGGTCGAGGAGACCCGCCCGTCGGCACCCCAGGGTCCGCAAGGGCCAGGAGCTCCTCGCGGACCGCAGGGACAGGGGATCGAGGAGACGCGCCCGTCGGCGCAGCATGGTGCGCAAGGGGCGGGTATTGCTCGTGGCCAGGGGCCAGGGGCGCCTTCTCCTGCTGATATCCAGCCGACGCGGCCGGCGCATCACCTGGCGGATGGGCAGCGGCAGGTGGCGCCTCCGCAGCGGATCGAGCCGGGTCAGCAAGGGGCCGCACCGCAGCAGCAGGCGAACGCCGCGGGGGCGGGTCGGTCGAAGCGGTTGCTGTTGGCGGCGGCGGGTGCGGCGGTGCTCGTCATCGCGTTGATCGTTGGCGTCGTGCTGATGACGACGGGTGACAATTCGCCGGAGGGACAGGTGCGGGCGGTGATCGGTGAGTACACCGACGCACTGCGCGCCGGTGATCTCGAAACTCTGCGGTCCACCACCTGCGGGCAGCTGCACGACTTCTACCAGGGCATCAGCACCGAGCAGTTCCAGGGCGTGCATCAGCTCTCGACCGAGCAGGGGTCCATTCCGGTGGTCGACAGCGTGGACGCGGTGCGGATCACCGACGACACGGCGCTGGCCGAGGCCACGGTGTACACGGCGGCGGAATCCAAGCGCACCGCACGCACCTTCGACCTGCAGAAGACCGACGGCGGCTGGAAGGTGTGCGACCCCACGGCGGCCCCCTGAACGGGTGATGACCCGTCGTAGCGCCGGTCAGAGGTGCTATGACGGGTCACACATAACTGGTATCGGGCACTGTGCACCCAGTATCATTTTTCGGATCATGAGCACGGAACACACAACGTCGCAGCCGGACATCGAAGCTGTGGTCCCGGAGGCGGCGCTGGTGGGCCAGCGCTTCGGATTCCGCGATCACTACGAGGTGGGGCGCGAGAAGATCCGCGAATTCGCCCGGGCGGTGCAGAACACGCACCTCGCGCACCAGAACGAGGTCGACGCCCGCAAGCTCGGCTACGACGCGGTGATCGCACCGCCGACCTTCGCGTCGGTGATCGGGATGAGCGCCACCCGCGCCCTGCTCGACGGGGTACTCACCGAGTACGACCTGTCGCAGGTGCTGCAGACCGACCAGGTGTTCGAGATCTTCCGCCCGATGCTGGCAGGCGACCGGATCCGCACGGAGATCGAGATCGAGTCGATCCGCCAGTTCGCCGACAACGACTTCGTCAATGTCGGCTTCAAGCTGGTGAACCAGCACGACGAGGTGGCGGTGCAGGGGACGACGACCATCGTCGCGCGCCGCGGCGTGGAGGTCGACCCCAATATCGTCGAGGCCGTCGAGAACATCAGCATGCATCCCCGTCCCGGCGACACCGGCATCGCCGACGACCTGCTGATCCGTCGCACCGGCCCCGCTCCCGCCGTGCCGCCGCGCGAGTTCGTGCCCGTGCACACCGGCCCCGGGTTCGAATCGCTGACCAAGGGCATGGAGCTGCCGGTCGCCACCGCGCGCGTCACCCGTGGCGACCTCGCCAACTACGCGGGCGTCTCGGGCGACCCGAACCCGATCCACTTCAGCGACCGCGCCGCCGAACTGGCCGGCCTGCCGACCGTCGTCGCCCACGGCCTGCTCACCATGGGCCTGGCCGCCCAGTACCTCACGGACTGGCTCGGTGACCCGACCGCCATCGAGAAGCTGGCCGTGCGTTTCTCCGGTTTCGTCCCGGTCCCACCGACCGCGGCGGGCGAGATCCAGTTCTCCGGCAAGATCAAGTCGATCGACACCGACCGCCGCGCGGCCACCGTGCTGCTGAGCGGAACCTCGGAGGGCCGCAAGCTCTTCGGCCGCGCCGCCGCGGAAATCCGCCTGACCTGAGGTGAAGCCCTGTGCACCGCGTAGCTGATACGCGGTGTCACATGTCGCTTACCTGCGTGTTGTCGTCCCGCAACACCCCGCGCGCACGCTTCGTTGATGAACGGGAATGTGCGGTTCATCGAGGTGCACGGGTATCGGCGTGCGTATCGGATGGCCGGGACAGGTCCGCCGGTGCTGCTCATTCACGGCATCACCGACAGTTCCGGGACCTGGGCTCCTGTCTTCGACGCGCTCGCCGAGCACTACACCGTCATCGCACCCGACCTGCTCGGGCACGGTGAATCCGCCAAGCCGCGCGCCGACTACGCGGTAGCCGCCTATGCCAACGGCATGCGTGACCTGCTCAGCGTGCTCGGCGTCGAACGGGTCACCGTGGTCGGGCATTCGCTCGGCGGCGGGGTCGCCCTGCAGTTCGCCTACCAGTTCCCGGAGAAGGTGGAGCGGCTCGCGCTGGTGTGCCCGGCCGGCATGGGTGCGGGCGTGCACCCGGCGTTCCGGCTGGCCACGATCGCGGGCGCCGGGCCGGCGCTGATGGCCGTCACCAGTTGGCCGGTGCGTACGGCGGTGCGTGCCGCGATCCCGCTGGTCACGGCGGTCGGCGGGCTCGGCCTCGGACCCGACGCCGAATACGTGCTCCGCCTCTACGGCGGCCTGGCCGAATCGGGCGCCCGCAACGCCTTCCTCCGGACCATCCGCGCGGCAGCCGACCGGCGCGGGCAGACCATCACCATGCTCGATCGCGGCTACCTGGCCGCCCACCTGCCCACCCTGGTCATCGGCGGCACCCGCGACACCGTCATCCCCTCCGGACACGCCACCCGCGCGCATCGCGCCTTCCCGGGCAGTCGCATCGAAATCTTCACCGGCGCGGGCCATTTCCCGCACCACTTCGATCCGGACCGCTTCGTGACGCTCATCCGGCAGTTCATCGAGGAAACCGAACCGGCCGTCTACGATCCGCTGCGCTGGCAGCGCACCCTGCGCCGGGGCAGCCCCCTTGTCGCGCTGCCCACCCCCGAGCCGGATCCCCCGATGATGACCGAGCAGGGTTGATGCCCCGGCTACCATGCGGCCTATGAGTTACCCGCTACCGCCGCAGGGCTACTACCGCCCGCCGGACCATCCGGAGTCGACCCTCGTGCTGGTGCTCGGGGTGATCGGGGTGTCGTTCTGTGGTCTCACCGCGCCGTTCGCCTGGCTGAAGGCCAAGTCGGCGCTGGCCGAGATCGACGCGTCCAACGGCACGATCGGCGGTCGTTCGCAGGTGTACGCGGGCTACATCATGGGCATCATCGGTTCCGCGATGCTCGGCATCATGCTGCTGTTCATCGTGCTCGCGGTGGTGCTCATGGTGATCGGTGCGTCGGCGGACACATCGACCTACTGAGCTAGCATCCTGCGGGTGATCGAACCAGAGGCCGACGTCGCGGGACCCACCGAGTGGGGTGAGCATCCACACGGTCTCGGCCCGTGGGAGCAGGAGTACGGCACGCCCGCCCCCACCGACGAGCGCTACGACCCGGTGCTGCTCGCCGAGGGCGACCGCCGCAATGTGGTCGACGCCTACCGCTACTGGAAGCGCGAGGCGATCGTCGCCGACATCGACGCCCGCCGCTTCCCCTTCCACGTGGCCATCGAGAACTTCGGTCACGACGCCAATATCGGGACCGTGGTCCGCACCGCCAACGCCTTCGCCGCCGCCGCGGTGCACATCGTCGGCCGGCGCCGCTGGAACCGGCGCGGCGCCATGGTCACCGACCGCTACCAGCACCTGGTCCACCACGCCGACCTGACCGAGCTGCGTGACTACGCCGCCCGCGAAGGACTCACCGTGGTGGCCGTCGACAATGTGCCCGGCTCGGTGCCGCTCGAAACCGCCCAGCTGCCGCGCGAATGCCTCCTGCTGTTCGGCCAGGAGGGACCCGGCGTCAGCGCCGACGCGAAAGACGCTGCCGCCCTCACGGTTTCGATCTCCCAGTTCGGTTCGACCCGCAGTATCAACGCGGGCGTCGCGGCGGGTATCGCCATGCACACCTGGATCCGTCAGCACGCCGATCTGTCACTGGCCTGGCCGATCACCTGAATCCCGCGCGTCACATCAGGTCTGCCACGCCACACCGGTCGCCACAGACCACAATTTCCTTGCCCCGCATGCACACCGACCTGGCAACATGGACCCCATGACCTCGCGTGGGGGCCGGCGCCCGCAGCCGACTGATACCGGATCCGTACCGACCCCTGCGCTGTGGTCCGAACGCGCCGACATGGCCGAATCGGCCATCATCTCGCGCCACCTGCGCGCGCTGTGGGGTTGTCCCGGAACGGAATTGGGTGTCGTCGGCTGGCCGGCCACCCGGCGTGAACGCCTGTTCGGCAGCTGGCACTACTGGTGGCAGGCGCACCTGCTCGACTGCGCGATCGACGCCGCGAACCGGGTACCGACACCGGCCCGGCGCAGGCGCATCGCCGCCATCGCGCGCTCGCACCGCATGCGCAACATCACCGGCTGGACCAACCGCTACTACGACGACATGGCCTGGCTGGCCATCGCACTCGAACGCGCCGAACGCACCCAGGAACTCAGCGCGGCGCGTGGCGGTCTGCTCGCCCTGGAACAGCAGCTCTACAGCTCGTGGAACCCGGGGGTCGGCGGCGGCATCCCGTGGCGGGTGCGGTCCGACTTCTACAACGCACCGGCGAACGGCCCCGCGGGCATCGCCCTGCTGCGACTCGGCCAGGTCGAACGCGCCCAGCAGATGGCCGACTGGCTGCACGACACCCTGCGCGACCCGGCGACCGGTCTCGTCCTCGACGGCATCCACCTGCCCTCCGGCGAGATCGAACGGCCCACGTTCACCTACTGCCAGGGTGTGGTGCTCGGCCTGGAAGCCGAGCTGGCGGTGCACACCGACGACGACCGCCACATCGACCGCGCCGTCGACCTGGTCGACGCGGTGGAAGACCACATGACCCATCGACTGGTGATCTCCGGCGGTGGCGGGGGCGACGGCGGCCTGTTCAACGGCATCCTCGCCCGCTACCTGGCCGTCGTCGCGCTGATGCTGCCGGGCGAGGGCAAACGCCCCGAGGCCGCGCGCCGCATCGCCGCGGCCATCGTGAAGACCTCGGCCACCGCAGCCTGGAGCAACCGCCTCGAGGTGGAGGGCGAACCGCTGTTCGGCTACGACTGGAGCAAACCGGCCCGCCTGCCGGGCGGTTCGGCGGGCGCGGGCAAGTTCACCGCGGGTGGTTCGGTGACCGCGTCGGTGGTTCCCGAACGCGATCTGTCGGTGCAGCTGTCGGGCTGGATGCTGATGGAAGCCGCCTACCAGGTGAGCGCCGCGGGCCTCTAGCGCTCGCCGACACCCGCCTCGCACTCGACTTCGTAGTCCTCGGCGGGCTTGGCCATTTCCTGGCGGTAGTGCCGGATGCCGATCACCGTGCCGATGATCAGGCCGACGACGAGGGTGCCGATCACCGCGGGCATCAACCACGACACCCGCTCGAGGAACTCACCCGCGTAATAGCCGATGAGCAGCAGCACCGGCGCCCAGATGATCGCGCCGATGGTGCTGGCGATCGTGTACTTGCGGTGGTCCATCCCGGCCGCGCCCGCGACCATCGGGCACAGCGTGCGCACCCACGGGATCCAGCGGGCGATCATCACCGCGAAGAACCCGTGCCGTTCGAGCAGATGCGTCACCTTCGCCAGGTTCTCGGTATTGATGTAGCGGCCGTTCTTGCGCGCGACCACACGATGGCCGGTGCGCTGGCCGACCAGGTATCCCACCTGGTTCCCGGCGATCGCCGCCAGCATGGTGCCGACGGAAAGCCCCCACACCTGCGCTTCACCGTTGGCGTGGGAGGCGAGCACGATACCCGCAGTGATCAGCATCGAATCGCCGGGCAGGAACAGCCCGATGATGAACGCGCATTCCAGGAACACGAACACCAGCACGACCGTGCAGACCACAGCGGGCCCGGCCGAAACCAGCGGATCGAAGCTGCCGACGGCGTAGGTGGATGGTCCCGCTGTCACGTCGATCAGAGCGTCTTGTTCGTCGAGACGGCCAGTTCGGCAGGCTCGGCGGGCACCACGGGGACAACCGGGACAGCGCGACGCGCGAGCACGACCTTCTTACCGACGGTGATGATGGCGGGCAGGATCGAGACGAACACGATCAGCAGGAAGATCGCTTCCACATGGTCGCGAATGAAGGGCACATTGCCGAGGAAGTAACCGATGATCGTCACACCGCCGCCCCACAGCACGGCGCCGACGATGTCGAACGCCACGTACTTGCGGTAGCTCATCTTCGACACACCGGCGAGCACCGGCATGAACGTGCGGACGATCGGCACGAACCTGGCCAGGATGATCGTCTTGGGGCCGTGCTTCTCGAAGAACTCGTGGGTCTCGACGACGTATTGCTTCTTGAAGAAGCGGCTGTCTTCCTTGCGGAAGATCGCGGGCCCGATTTTTCGCCCGATCCAGTACGCGCACTGGTCGCCCGCGAACGCGGTCGCGATCACCAGCGGGACGAGCACCCAGATGTTCGGGCTGCCCTGCGCGGCCAGCATGCCACCGGTGAACAGCAGCGAGTCACCGGGCAGCAACGGGAACAGCAGACCGGTCTCGATGAAGACAATCGCCAGGATGGCGGGTAGCACCGCGTTCTTCAGCCACGTGTCCTGGAGCAGATACATCGGGTCCAGCAACTGGGTCAACGCGAGGTTGTGCGTCATCACATCGGAAACCGCCAGCAAAGTCACGGGCCCCACAGTACCGGTCGCGGCTGTGAAGTGGATGGGTGTGGGCGAGGAGGTGGAAACCAGCCGGTGAACTCATCGATCACTTCCTAACCTAGGGTGTGGCCTGACAGAATTGGTTTTTTGCTCCCCACAGACGGAGGTCACTGCTGTGCCTATCGCGACTCCGGAGGTCTACGCCGAGATGCTCGGCCGGGCCAAGGCGCACTCGTTCGCATTCCCGGCTATCAACTGCACTTCGTCGGAGACGATCAACGCCGCCATCAAGGGCTTCGCGGAGGCCGGGAGCGACGGCATCATCCAGTTCTCCACCGGCGGCGCCGAGTTCGCTTCGGGCCAGGGTGTGAAGGACATGGTCACCGGCGCGGTGGCGCTGGCCGAGTTCGCGCACGTGGTCGCCGCGAAATACGACGTGACGATCGCGCTGCACACCGACCACTGCCCCAAGGACAAGCTGGACACCTACGTGCGTCCGCTGCTCGCCATCTCCCAGGAGCGCGTGAACAACGGCCTCAACCCGCTGTTCCAGTCGCACATGTGGGACGGCTCGGCCATCCCGATCGACGAGAACCTCGAGATCGCCAAGGAGCTGCTCAAGCTCTCGAAGGCCGCCAACATCATCCTCGAGGTCGAGATCGGCGTCGTCGGCGGTGAAGAGGACGGTGTCGAGGCCGAGATCAACGACAAGCTCTACACCTCGCCCGAGGACTTCGAGAAGACCATCGACGCGCTCGGCGCCGGCGAGAACGGCAAGTACCTGCTCGCCGCCACCTTCGGCAACGTGCACGGTGTTTACAAGCCGGGCAACGTGGTGCTCAAGCCCGAGGTGCTGGCCGAGGGCCAGCGCGTGGCGGCCGCCAAGCTCGGCCTCGACGCCGACGCGCAGCCGTTCGACTTCGTCTTCCACGGCGGTTCGGGCTCGCTGAAGTCCGAGATCGAGGACTCGCTGCGCTACGGCGTGGTGAAGATGAACGTCGACACCGACACCCAGTACGCCTTCACCCGCCCCGTCGCCGGGCACATGTTCACCAACTACGACGGTGTGCTCAAGATCGACGGCGAGGTCGGCAACAAGAAGACCTACGACCCGCGCAGCTACCTGAAGAAGGCCGAGTCCTCGATGGCCGCGCGCGTGCTCGAGGCCTGCAACGACCTCAAGTCGGCCGGTCGCTCCGTCAGCGGTTCCTGAATTCGGTATCGAACAAACGGGGCCCGAGCTCATGAGTCTTGATGTCCGTGTGCTCGGGCCCGTTCGACTGCTCGTCGGCGGTGAGCCGGTAGCGGTCGGCGGGCCCAAGCCGCGCGCGCTGCTTGCCGCGCTCACCGTCAACCGGCGGCGCGCGGTGTCGTCGGCTGTGCTCGCCGAGATGGTGTGGAACGAGGATCCGCCCGACTCCTACGCCGCGAGCCTGCAGGTGTTCGTCTCCAATATCCGCAAGGCGCTGCGCAACGCCGGAATCGACTCCGCACAGGTGCTGCGCACCGAGGGCGCCGGATATCGGCTCGAAATCCCCGACACCGCTTGCGATCTGGGCCGCTTCGAGAACGCACGCGAGGCCGGTTCGCGCTGCCTCGACGCCGGTGACCACCCCGGTGCGGCCAACCTGTTCGGCGCGGCGCTGCGGGAGTGGTCGGGGCGTGCGCTGGCCGACCTGGCCGGTCTGCAGTTCGCCGACGGTTTCGCCACCGCGATGAACGAGGAGCGACTGCTCGCCGCCTCTGCCCGCATCGATGCCGAAATCGCCTGTGGGCGTTCGTCTTCGGTGATCGGTGAGTTGGTCACCATGACCAACGAGAACCCGCTGCGTGAACCGCTGTGGGGTCAGCTCATCACCGCGCTGTACCTGTCTGGTCGTCAGGCCGACGCGCTCGAGGCGTGCCGCCGGGTTCGTTCCGTCCTCGCCGAGGAACTCGGCATCGACCCGGGCGCGGCGCTGATCGAACTCGAGCAGCGCGTCCTTCGCCAGGAACCGCTGAATGTGCAGGCCTTCAAGCGATCCGAGCAGGTCGCCGCCGCGATGACGGAGACCGTCACCGAGGTGCCGCGCTCGATCCGCAACGGCAATCTGCGCTTCGCCGACGGCCGCACCATCCCGATTCCGCACGGCGGCTTGCGAATCGGGCGCATGACCGACAACGAACTGGTCCTCGACGACCCCAAGGCGAGCCGCTACCACGCCCACATCATGCCCAGCCGCGCCGGCCTGCTGATCAAGGATCTGCATTCGGCCAACGGTGTCTATGTGAACGAATTGCCCATCGACAGTGGGGCTTTGCTGGGCGATGGTGACATCATCCGTATCGGTGCGACCGTCCTGACGTTCCTCGCGGTGAGCTGACCGGCGGGTCGGCACGCGTCGACCCGGCCTGAGTGTCGACGCTCGCGGCCTGGTGCACCCATGCCGCCTGGTCGCCGTCGCGGCAGTCAGGGTGCAACTCGAGCCGCGTTCAGCGCACCTTCTGGTCGGCGGCTGTCGCAGCCCGGGTCGGCGGTGCGACGGTGAGGTGGTACTGGGCCGCCGCGTAGGTGGCGAGGATGATGCCTTCGGTGATGCGGCGGGATCTTTCGGACTTCGCGAAGAGGCGGCGCAGGACGATCAGGCCATCGGAGACGGTGAACAGCAACGCGCCCGAGCCGTAGCGGCTGCGCGGGTCCTCGTTCGGAATGTTCAGTCCGGCAATGTTTTTCGCATCGGGAGCCAGGGCAGGGTCCGAGGCGAGGGTCGCGGCGGTTCCGAGCGTCGCGCCGTACGCGGTGAGCGGCAGAGCAAGTGCCGGGGCCTTGGCGCGGAGCAGCGCGGCCGCGCCCGCCCAGGCGAGCAGACGCGGCACGGCGATCTCGGGACGGGGACGGGCCCCACGCTGCCACCACAGCAGCGAGTATCCCGTTTGCATCACCGCGAACGACGACGCGCCCGCCATGAGGCGGCGGTCGTCGTCCGGGTCGATGAGCAGGACGTCGCCCACGGTGGCGGCGGCCAGTGAGGCGAGCAAGATCCGACGCTCGGCCGGGTCGACAGCGCCACTGGTCACCGCGTCGGCCGCGAGCAACGGCATCAGCAGCGGCTTGGCCACCCATTGCAGGCGTTCGCGGCCGGTGACGGCACCGAGAACGGTGACCGCCGCCGCCGCGAGATAGCCCGCGCGCAACGGACGCATCGTCAGAAGCTCGGTTCCTTCGGGGCGGGCGGCAAGGTGACGACCTGGCCCGCGTAGCTCAGGCCCGCGCCGAAGCCGAGCAGCAGCGCCAGCTGACCGCCCTTGGCCTTACCGGTCACCAGCATCTCCTCCATCGCCAGCGGGATCGAGGCGGCCGAAGTGTTGCCGGTGTTCTCGATGTCGTTGGCCATGGGGATGTTCTCGGCGAGGCCGAGGTTCTTCTTCATCAGCTCGTTGATGCGGGCATTGGCCTGGTGCGGGATGAACACCTCGATGTCCTCCTTGGCCACACCGGAGGCGTCGAGCGCCGCCGACAAGGCGCGCGGCAGGGTGACCGCGGCCCACCGGAAGACCTTGGGGCCCTCCATGTGCAGCGACATGCGGCCGACCGGCTCCACCTCGGGATCGGTGCCCTGCATGGCCTGGGCCTTGTTCATGTAGGCGAGGAAGTCGACGTCCTGGGCGATGGCCTCGGCGTTCTCGCCGTCGCTGCCCCACACGGTCGGCGAGATGCCGTTCTCCTCGGCCGGGCCGACGACGACGGCGCCCGCGCCGTCACCGAAGATCATCGCGGTGCCACGGTCGGTCGGGTCGAGGCCGACGGTCATCGTCTCGGCGCCGATCACCAGCACGTATTCGGCCGAACCGGCGCGGATCAGGTCGGCGGCGACACCGAGGCCGTAGCCGAAACCGCCGCAGCCGGAGGTGAGGTCGAACGCGGCGACACCGTTGAGGCCGAGGTCGTAGGCCACCGACGGCGCACCGTGCGGGGTGAGCTTGAGCCAGCTCGAGGTGCACAGCAGGACCGCGCCGATTTTGGCGCGGTCGACCGGGCTGTTCTTCAGCGCGCGCTCGCCCGCGGCCGCCGCGATCGAGCGGATGGTCTCGTCGCCACTGATCCAACGCCGGTTGTGGATGCCGGTGCGTTCGAAGATCCAATCGGGCGTCGAGTCGAGAACCTCACACACCTCGGCATTGCTGACGATGCGCTGCGGGCGGTAGGCACCGATCCCGAGCATCGCGACATTGTCGCGACCTTTGTTAACTGCAATGCTCACCACGGGTGACTCACACGTCCTTCTCACCTGCCGGACGGCTTCGTCGCCGTCCGAGTCTTCCGATGTTCAGGCTAACTCAGAGCCAAGTCGTCGAGACCGAGGATGGACCGGTATTCCAGCCCCTCGGCGGCGATCACCTGGTCAGCACCGGTTTCGCGGTCCACGACGGTGGCCACACCCACCACGATGGCGCCCGCGTCACGCAGCGCGCGCACGGCGGTGAGCGGCGAATTGCCCGTGGTTGTGGTGTCCTCGACCACCAGCACCCGCTTGCCGACGACATTGGGGCCCTCGATCTGGCGCTGCATGCCGTGGGCCTTGGCGGCCTTGCGGACGACGAAAGCATCGATCGGACGACCGGGCGCGTGCATGACGGCCATCGCGACGGGATCGGCGCCCATGGTGAGCCCACCGACGGCGTCGAAGTCCCAGTCGGCGACCAGCTCACGCAGCAGCGACCCGATCAGCGGGGCGGCCTGGTGGTGCAGCGTCGCGCGGCGCAGGTCGACGTAGTAGTCGGCCTCCTTGCCCGAGGACAGTGTCACCTTGCCGTGCACGACCGCGAGCTCGCGCACGAGCGCGGCCAACTGGTCGCGATCGGCTTCGGTGAGCGCCTGACGTGCCTGGTCGATCATGCGGTTTCCTTTCGGTCATCTGCGTGGGCCCTGCGCGATTACGCTACGCTGCCGCCGCCGGGGCCCACGCCATGCCCTAGGTCCTGCCGCGTGCGTTGAACAGGCCGCGATTGAGCCGCGTGATGAGGGTGCGCGGAACCATCCCCGCCACCGTGGTGATGACCTTGTACTGCAGACCGGGAACGCTGATGACCCGGCCCGCTTCCAGGTCGTGCAGGCAGCCGTCGACCACCTGGTCCACCTCGAGCCACAGCGCCTTGGGCAGCGAACTCATCTCGATTCCGGCGCGCTCGTGGAACTCGGTGTGCACGAAGCCGGGGCACAGGGCCTGGATGCGCACACCGGTGCCGGACAGTCCGCCCGCGAGACCTTCGGTGAAGGCGACGACATAGGCCTTCGACGCCGAATAGGTGGATCCGCGGCCGGGCACGAGCCCCGCCACGCTGGCCACATTGACGATCGAACCGGACGCGGCCGCGATCATCGCGGGCAGTGCGGCCCTGGTGAGCTGCACGACCGAGGTGACGTTCACATCGAGCTGGGCCTGCAACTCGGCGTGCTCGAGGGTCCAGAACTCCCCCGAGTGCGCGAAACCGGCGTTGTTGACCAGGAATTGGAGGCCGGCCTCGGCACGTTCGGCGACGCGGGCGCGGTCGTCGTCATCGGCGAGGTCGGCGACGAGGACCTCGGCGGAGGTGGCGTACCGGCGGCCGAGTTCGTCGGCGAGGCCACGCAACCGCACCTCGTTCCTGGCGACGAGCACCAGGTCGTAGCCGAGGGCGGCGAGGCGATGGGCGAAGCCGAGGCCGATGCCGGAGGTGGGGCCGGTGATCAGGGCGACGGGTCGGGACGCACCGGGCAGGCGCGCGGGAATATCGGTCATAGCTGGTCGATTCGGGTCGACGGATGATGCCGTGTCACGGCATCGGGATCACTTCGGGACGGGGCCCTGGTAGGGGCGGAAGCCGGGGTGGAAGGGGCCGCCGGGCTGGTCGGACTCGTCGTCGGCACGCTGTTCGTCCGCGCGCGGACGCGGGTCTTCCGTGCGCGGGCGCGGCGGCTCCACCCGCGGGCGCGGTTCCGGGACGACGGCGAGCGACGGGCGCTTCGGCGGTTCGCCGAGCGGACGGCGGCCGGGTGCGGGCTGGTCCTCGAAATCCGGGTCGTCGAGGTCGGGATCGAAATCCGGGTCGGCCGCGAAGGCGGGTTTGCGCGGCGGCAGGCGGTCGTAGTCGTCGTCGGGTGCCTGGGCGGGGCGCGCGGGGAACAGCGGTTCGGCGGCGCGGCCGTAGTGGTCGTCGACATCGGTTTCGTCGTCGGGACCGGGGAAGCGGGCGCGGCCGTCGGTATCGGGCACGCGGGCGGCCGGAGCGTAGTCGTCGTCGTACTCGTCGCGGAACCCGCCGGGCGAGGGTTCGCCGATTCCCGAACGGGGACGGGTGTATTCGTTCGGCTCGGCCACCGGCGGCAGCACGTGCAGCAGACCCGACAGGCGAAGCACGGCGTCGATCGCGGTCTCCCAGTCCTTGGACCCGCTGCCGACCGGGAGCATGCCGAGGGTCCAGTTGCCCTCGCTCCACAGCATCTGCACGGTGTCGGACAGGGATTCGATGAAGCCGACCATCCGCTGGTCGACGGCGTGCCGGGCGATCTCGGGGTCGGTGGCGAACACGACCCGGTCGCCGATGGCGCCGAGCAGTTCCAGATCGTGGTCCTTGGGCGGCGACGCGGTCTTGAGCCGCATGTCGACGTCGATCTCGGACCCGATCTGGCGGCGCACGGCCACCAGGGTGGCGGCGTCTTCCAGGTCGAAGAGCACGAACTTCTCGCCCTTGCGGATGCCGGAGACCACGTCGACCGCGGACAGGTACCCGAGCTTGGTCAGCGCGCCGCGCCGCCACGTCGAGGCGAGGGCGGGCTCCACCGACACATAGGTATAGCCCTGGGACTTCGCCCACACCTGGCGGGCGTGTCCGGTGCGCTGTCGCTGGACCCGATCGAAATACAGCAGTACGACCGCACCAACGAGTGCGATCGCCGCCAAGCCGAACCACATAGCCGTCATCGTCGCCTAGCCTATCCAGCCGTCGCCGTGATTGCCCGGTAGCACCGGGGATTCGACGCGCGGGTCGCTCATCGGGGGCCGCTCGGGAGCGCCGTGCTGATGATGATCTTGGCGCGGATCGACCCGTCTGGGTTCTTGTCGCCCTGCACCATAACCATGTCACCGACCGGAAGTTCGCTCGCCTTGGTGGTGCTCAGCGAGATCACCTGCGTGGCCTCGTCGATCAGCACCCGCACACTCGACCCGCCGAGGGTGCTCATGGTGATCTCGGAGCCGGTGTTGGCGGTGATGCTGCCCATGGTGGCGCCGAGGTCTTCGGTGCCGCCGAGGCCGGGTAAGCCGGGCAGGCCGCTCGCGTTCGGCGGCGCGGTCGGGGTGGTCTGTCTGGTCGGTGGTTGCAGGGTCTGGGTGGTGGGTGGTGCGGCGGCGGTGTCGTCGTCGGAACCGCCGCCACCGGTGAGCATCAGACCGGCCAGGATGCCGCCGAAGGCGATGAGCGCCACGACGGCCAGGCCGAGCGCGATCCACAGGCCGGTGTGCTTCTTCGGCGGTTCCTGGTCGCCGTCCTGTGGTCGCGGTGGATATTCGGGCTGCTGCGGCGGCCCGTAGCCCGGCGGCGGGGCGGGCGGATATCCCTGCCCGTAGGCCGGTTGGGGTGCGGGTTGCTCTGCGGGATAACCACTTTCATACGGTCCCCATTGAGCGTCGTGCGGCGGTAACGCCTGGGTGGGGTTCGACGGTTGGCCCCACTCGTCGAACCCACCGCCGTACGGCCGTGTGGTTTCGTTCCCTGGCGAACCCAGCCGTTCCGTCGGCGAATCCTCCGGGCGTTGTCCCCACGGATCGTTCGGATTCGTCATGTCCCCAGCGTAGGTCAGCCCGGCGCGTAGAGAGGGTCCTACGCACCGGGCTGTGGATAAATCATGAACTGTGGACAACTTCGCGGCCGACGACCAGCTTGTCGGCGGCGTCGTCCACACTCACCGACACCGTGTCGCCATCAGTGACCGTGCCGGAGAGCAGTTCCTTGGCCAGGCTGTCGCCGATGGCCTGCTGGATCAGCCTGCGCAGCGGGCGCGCGCCGTAGGCGGGGTCGTAACCGCGCACCGCGAGCCACTGCTTGGCCTCCTCGGTGACATCGAGGGTGAGCCTGCGCTGTGACAACCGCTTCTGCAGCTGACGCAGGTTGATGTCGACGATCGACTCCAGCTGTTTCGCGTCGAGCGCGTGGAACATCACCACGTCGTCGAGCCGGTTGAGGAACTCCGGCTTGAACGCTCGGCGCACCGCGTCCATCACCTGGTCCTTGGTGCCACCGGCGCCCAAATTGGAGGTGAGGATGAGGATGGTGTTGCGGAAATCGACCGTACGGCCCTGGCTGTCGGTGAGCCTGCCCTCGTCGAGCACCTGCAGCAGGATGTCGAACACGTCCGGGTGTGCCTTCTCGATCTCGTCGAACAGCACCACCGAATACGGCCGCCTGCGCACCGCTTCGGTGAGCTGACCGCCCTGGTCGTACCCGACGTAACCGGGAGGCGCACCGACCAGGCGAGCCACCGAGTGCTTCTCGCTGTACTCGCTCATATCGATGCGGACCATGGCGCGTTCGTCGGCGAACAGGAATTCCGCCAGCGACTTGGCCAGCTCGGTCTTACCGACACCGGTCGGCCCGACGAACATGAACGAGCCCGTCGGCCGGTTCGGGTCGGCCACCCCGGCACGCGAGCGGCGCACGGCGTCGGACACCGCCTGCACGGCCTCTTCCTGGCCGACGACACGCCCGGCGACCTCGGTCTCCATCCGCAGCAGTTTCGCGGTTTCGCCTTCGAGCATCCGCCCCACCGGCACACCGGTCCACGAGGACACCACATCGGCGATGTCGTCCGGGGTGACCTCCTCGTTGAGCATCACCTCACCGCTCGCGGCCGCACCGCTGGCCTCTTCGGCCGCGGCCAGCTGCTTCTCCAGCGCCGGGATGCGGCCGTAGCGCAGCTCGGCGGCCTTGCCGAGATCGCCGTCGCGTTCGGCGCGTTCGGATTCGCCGCGCAGGCGCTCGAGCTCCTCCTTGAGCCCGCGCACCGAGTCGATGGCGTTCTTCTCGTTCTGCCAGCGGGTGGTGAGCTGGTTGAGCTTCTCGCGGTCGTCGGCCAGTTCCTGGCGCAGTTTCTCCAGGCGCTGCTTGGACGCCTCGTCGGTCTCCTTCTCGAGCGCGACCTCCTCGATCTCGAGTCGGCGCACCGCGCGCTCCACCTCGTCGATTTCGACCGGGCGCGAGTCGATTTCCATCCGCAGCCGCGACGCCGACTCGTCGATCAGGTCGATCGCCTTGTCGGGCAGGAAGCGGGAGGTGATGTAGCGGTCCGACAGCGTCGCGGCCGCCACCAGCGCGGAGTCGGTGATCCGCACGCCGTGGTGCACCTCGTAGCGTTCCTTGATGCCGCGCAGGATGCCGATGGTGTCGGCCACCGTCGGCTCGCCGACCAGCACCTGCTGGAACCGGCGCTCCAGTGCGGCGTCCTTCTCGATGTATTTGCGGTACTCGTCGAGCGTCGTGGCGCCGACCAGGCGCAGCTCACCGCGCGCGAGCAGCGGTTTGATCATGTTGCCCGCGTCCATCGACGAGTCGCCGGTGCTGCCCGCGCCGACGATGGTGTGCAGCTCGTCGATGAAGGTGATGATCTCGCCCGCGCTGTTCTTGATGTCGTCGAGCACGGCCTTGAGCCGCTCCTCGAACTCGCCGCGATACTTCGCGCCCGCGACCATCGCGCCGAGGTCGAGGGAGACGACCTTCTTGCCGCGCAACGACTCCGGCACGTCACCGTCGACGATGCGCTTGGCGAGGCCCTCGACGATGGCGGTCTTGCCGACGCCCGGTTCGCCGATGAGCACCGGGTTGTTCTTGGTGCGCCGCGAAAGTACCTGCACCACACGGCGGATCTCGGTGTCGCGCCCGATCACC
Source organism: Nocardia rosealba (assembly GCF_020216065.1). Classification (GTDB taxonomy): domain Bacteria; phylum Actinomycetota; class Actinomycetes; order Mycobacteriales; family Mycobacteriaceae; genus Nocardia; species Nocardia rosealba. Next base: position 45,585 of record NZ_JAIWNA010000001.1, on the reverse strand, counting down.
GGGTCGAGCTTGCCGGTGCGGGCGGCCTCGGTGAGGTCGGTCGAGTACTTCTCGAGCGCCTGGTAGGAGGCTTCGGGGTCGGGATTGGTGACCCGCGCGCTGCCGCGCACCGTGGTGAAGGCATCACGCAACGCTTCGGGAGTGGCGCCGTGTCTGCGCAGCAGCTCGGCCACCTCGCCGCTGCCGTCGGCCAGGCCGACCAGCAGGTTCTCGGTGGAGACGTATTCGTCGCCGAGTTCGGTGGCCAGCCTTTGCGCGGCGGTGATCGCGGCCAGCGCCTCGCGGCCGAGCTGCGGTGTGGTCGTGGCGCCGGTGGCGCGCGGCAGCCGGTCGACGATGTCGCCCGCTTCCCGTTCGACGGTCGCGGGGTCGACACCGATGGCCTTGAGCAGCGGGGCGGCGATGCCATCGGTCTGATCCAGCAACGCCACCAGCAAGTGCGCCGGACGGATCTCCGGGTTGCCCGCCGCCGACGCGGCCTGCAGGGCGGCCGTCAGGGCCGCCTGGGTCTTGGTGGTGGGATTGAACGAGTCCACTGGTCTCCTCGGGGTAATTCCGGTATCGACTTGTTCAACGTCGGCAAAGTTGAGTCTGTTCCGCTCAACTTAATCTTTTTCTCGCCGGTTCGCCACGCCGCCTCACGCTACGCCGCATGTCGGAGCCCCCTCAGCCTAGGATTGCGGTGCCTGGATCACCCCCGATACGAGGAGTTGTCGACCATGCGCGCCATCGTGGTTCACAAGTTCGGTGCCACTCCCGAACTCGCCGATATGCCGGTGCCCGAACCCGGTCCGGGTGAAGTGCAGGTCGCCTTGGACGCCGCGGGGGTCAACCCGTTCGACCTGAAGATGGCCGACGGGCTGCTCGAAGGAAAAATGCCGACCGACTTCCCGATGATCCTCGGCGTGGACGGCGCGGGCACCGTGTCGGCGGTCGGATCGGGCGTCACCTCGTTCGCCGTGGGCGACAAGGTGGTCGGCAAATTCCTGACCGCCCCCGCCGGCCACGGCAGCTGGGCCCAGTACGCGACGGTTCCCGAGGACGCCACACTGGTGAAGATCCCCGACGGCATCACCACGGTCGCCGCCGCCGCCCTGCCCATCGCCGGGCTCACCGCCCAGGACCTGGTCGACGCCGCCCACATCCAGCCCGGCCAGACCGTGCTGATCGTCGGCGCCACCGGCGGTGTCGGTTCCTTTCTGGTGCAGCTGGCCAATATCGCCGGCGCCCACGTGATCGCGACCGCCCGCGCCGACGCCACCGACCAGGTCGCCCGCCTCGGCGCCGCCGAAACCGTCGATTACACCCAGGTCCGCCCCGACCCGCACGACCCCTCCACCCAGGTCGACTCGAACATCGTCGACGCCGTGCGCTTCACCCACCCCGACGGCATCGACGTCCTGTTCGACCTGGTCAGCACCGCACCGGCCTTCGCCGACCACGCCACCCTCGTTCGCCGCGGCGGCCACGCCTACTCCACCGTCTGGGCCGCCGACGAACAGGCACTCACCGAGCGCGGCATCACCGGCGGCAACTTCGAATCCAAAGGGCGCGGTCCGGAACTGAGCCGTTTGCTCGGGCGCGTGGCGGCAGGCGATGTGGTGGTCCCGGTCCAGATGACGGTGCCGCTGGAAGCCGCACCCGCCGTACTCGGCGCGGGGAGTGCACGCGGAAAGACCGTGCTGGCCATCTGATCCACCCGCCTCGAGCCGCCGGAGCTGCAGCCGACCTCGACCGGGCGCCCTCGACGATCAGGCCGGGCGGTAGGTGCCGGTGCGGGCTTTGGTGGCGGTGGATTCGAGGATGGTGGTGAGGGTTCTGTGGATTCGGGTGGGGGTGGTGGGTTTTACGGTGAAGGTGGTTTCGCCGTAGAAGACGTAGCGGCCGTCGCCGGGGAGGTCGTGGAGCTGGAAGTCGTCGCGGCCTTCGGTGTGGCGGTTGTCGACGCTGGCGTGGGGGTAGACGCCGATGTGGGTGAGAGTGTCGGTGGGTTTGGCGAGGAAGGTTTCCAGCTGTTCTCGGGGGGTGGGGTTCCAGCGGTCGCGGGTGTGCGGGCGGGGGGCCGCGAGTTCGGCTGCGGTGACGCGGAATTCGCGGCCGCGGCCGGGTGAGACTTTGGGGAGGGTGGAGAGGACGGCGGCGGCCAGGGCGTTGGGGGTCATCAAGTGCAGGGTGATGTCGCCGGGGTTGCGGGTGTCGCCGGGGGCCTGCACGGCGAGGGAGGCGTAGGTGTCGCGGGTGCCGCCGTGGGCGCGGATGGTTCGCACGCCGCGCGACGCACCCGCCACCTCGACGCGGGCGTGCGGTGCGAGCAGGGCGGCCATGGCGCGGTCGAGGTCGGAGTCGAATTCGGCCATCAGGTTCTCGGCGGCCTTGCGACGCAGGCGCAGGACCTCGGCGTAGGTCTCGACGTCGGTGTACTGGTGATGTAAGGGGTACGGGAGGACGTCGCGCCCCGCGGCTTCCCACAGGGTGCGGAAGTCGAGGGCGGTGAGATGCCAGGTGCGCACGGGAAATCTACTCTGTTCCATCGAGATCGGCACTCAGTCGGCGCCGATGACGGGCGGGACCATCTTGGGCAGGCTGTCCAGGCCGGTGAGCCCCTCGCCGTTCTCCTGTGTGACGAGGTAGTCGGGGATGTCCTTGGTCGACTCGTCGTCCTTGCCGCCGCCGCGCCCCGCGCCCGGGCCCATCATGCCGGGCATCCCGGAGCGGCCCGCAGCGCCCGCTCCGCCGCCACGGTTCGCCCCTGCACCGGCCGACGCGGGGTTGCCGGGTACCGCCGCACCCGCCCCCGGCGAACTGGCGCCGGGCGAACCGGCACCCGGCACGCCTGAGCCCGGTGAGCCGCCACCGGGAAGGCCTGTGCTGCTCGGACTTCCGGGAGATCCTGGAGTCGTCGATTGCGGGGTGGTCGCGGCGGGAGTCGTCGAGGCCGGGGTGGTCGACGAGGGGTCGGTGGCTTGTGGGGTGTCGTCCTCGGAAGAATTCTGGTCTTCGTCGTCGGCGGAGGTGTCGCCGGGCGTTTCGCCGGGGTCGGTCGCCGGGGTGACAGCCGCGGGCGTGCTCGGTGTCGCCGCGGGCTGACCGGTCGGCGAGCCTTGATCGCCGGGACGTGCACCACCACCGGGGGTTTCGGGATCCCCAGCGTTGTCCACAGCCTTGGGGATCGGAATGACCGGAACATTCGTGTCGGACTCGTAGACGACCGGCGCATAGACGGTTTGGAGTACACGCACCGCCTCGACCCGCGCATTCTCCTCCGCCACATCGTCATCGCGCCACGCTCGGCCGGTGAACAGGCCGGTGAAGTTGTCGACCCCGCTGCGATGCTCGGGCTGATGGGGCACAAGACGTTTCGTCGGTTCGAGGCCCGTACGCAACTCGACCAGTTTGTTGCTGGTGAGGGCGGCCGCGGTGGTGACCCGTTTGCCCGTGGTGTCGTAGGCCGCGACGGTCTGGGCGGCGGCGTTCGCGGCCGAACCCGCCCAGACATCGGGCGACATCCCGCGCGAGATCTGCTTGCGGAACTCGTCGAGGGAGGTGGCGTTGCGGGTGGAGATCTCGGTCCACGCGCCGATCAGATCGTTGACGGCATCGAGATCGATCTTGTCGACCTTGGCGCGAAGCTCGGCGACGGTACCGGCGAACAAGTTGTTCTCGACGACCGTTCGCGGACGGAATTCGCCGTCGAAACCGAGCTGGCTCGCCTGCTGCCGGGTGACTGCGCGCTGGTCGTTGTATTCGTCCTGGATGTCGGCTATTTCGGAACTGTCGAGTTCGCCGTCGTCACCGGAGAAGGAGACCAGGTCGCGCAGCTTGCCGTAGAGGTCGAGGCCGTTGATGCTCTGCATGCCGGTCATGGGGTCACCTGTTCGGAGATGTAGTCCATGGCGTTGGCGTTTTCGATGTCGGTTCCGGTGAGACGTTTGAACGAGAGGGCGAAGACTTCGCGCAATCGCTGCACGGCTTCGATGTCTTTGAGGATGACATTGTCGATCGAGTTCTCCTCCCCCGTCGCTTGGAGGAGAAACTTCCTTTCGAGGTCCTTTGCGATCTGGAAATCACCGAAGCCGCTCACAGCCTGTGTTCGTCGCACAGAATCGCGTAATCCGCGGAGGTCGTTCAGGCGCACGTCGCAGGCTTTGAACATGTGGTAGGCGGCGGCTTCGTCATTCAGATAGACCGCACCGGCCTTGGCTTGGCTCAGCAGGTTGTCGTACGGGTTCGCTTCGGCCATCGTGCGACCTGCCTACTTCGGGAACGTGGGCACTAGAACCTCGCCCACAGCCGCCAGAGTCGCGCACGGGTCCTCGAGGTCGTCGATCAATGGAGAGCCAAGTACCTGCAGTTGGACCACACCTTGCGAGCTCGGAAAGACGACGTCACAGTCGAGGTGCTTCGAGGCACCAGCGACCCGGAACTCCCGGCCTGATCGACCGGCAATGGTCACGTCACGGAAATCGACGTTCCCCGGCTTCTGTTCGAACTCCTCGACCTTCTTACTGGTCGTGTACACGGTGAGTGAGTAATTCGAGCCTTCCCAGCCACAGATCTCCCACCCCGATTGCGGAACACCCGCAACCCCCTTCTCCTCCGTCGCCGGGTCGACCCCCACCTCCGTCAACAACGCATCAGGAATCTCCGTACACGGATTCCACAACACCGGCTTGGCCGTCGTAGTCGTCCCCTTCGACGTCGACGTCCCCTCCTCGCATCCGGCCGCCCCGACAACCGCCAGACCCGCGAGCACTATCGCCATCCCCGCCCGTTTCATCCCCACCCCTTCTCGCCGGTCCACTGCTTTGACCTGGGAGATTAGCACGAGCCTCGGACCCGGAACCGGGCTCGAGGGGTGAGCAAACCGGCAGCAGCCGGCCTCTCATCGTGCGGTCAGCGACTCCACACCTGCGCCCGTCAGGGCGGGCAGAACGCTCGGTCTTCCGGTGAGAAGTAGGAGCAGATCCAGCGTGGAGCCGTGGATTTCGGGGCCGGTCCCAACGGTCCATGCGGAGTCGTCGGCCACGAGGGACACACCGCGTAGCCGGCGGCGGGCCCAAAACGGCCAGCCCATCGTCCAGACACGCTGTGCGGCAACCGCACACGCCTGCGCGTCGACTTCGAGCGTGCGCGAGAGCGGGCGGGCGATGTCCTGGGCGTGGACGATCACGTCGAAGTGGATGTTGCGATGGTTGGTGACCACGGGCAGGTCGCGGGAATCGGCCAGCCTCGCGAGGGCGGTGGCGAGGTCGGGTGTGGTGTCGGCGTAGCGGACGGCCAGGTCGTGGTTGAGGCGGTGGAAGCTGCCGCGGGCGCGGGCGGCCTCGCGCAGCATGGCGAGCGGGCCGGGCGGCTGGGGTGCCAGCGCGACGTGCGCGGCGACATCGCGGACGCGCCAGCCCGCGCACAGCGAGGGGGCGTCGAGATCAGCGGGAGTGAGCTCAGCAAGGAGCCCGGCAATGGCGCGGCGCTGATCGGTGATGGTTCGCCAGTACTGGTCGGGGTCCATGCTCGGCTCCTTGTAGTCAGCCTTTCTGACTAATATAGTCAGTGTTACTGACCGAATCAAGGAGTGTCATGTCCGCTGACGAGCTCAATCTCGGAGTTCTGCTCTTCATCCCGTACCGGGAGATGGAGCGGCGGGTACTCGACGCGCTGAGCGAGGGCGGCTTCGACGACCTGACCCAGGCCCAGGCGCGACTGGTCGCGCGGATCGGGCCGGACGGGTCGCGGTTGACCGACCTGGCCGCCCAGGCGCAGGTCACCAAGCAGACCGCGGGGGTGCTCGTCGACCAGCTGGTGCGCGCCGGGTACCTGCGACGCGAACCCGACCCCAGCGACGGCCGCGCGCGGCTGCTGCGACCATCGGACAAAGGGGCACGGGCCGTCGAGGTCGCGAATCAGGCGGCGCGCCAGGTGGAGTCGGAATGGCTCGCCCACCTCGGGCCGCGACGGTCGACCGCGCTGCGCGGGGCGCTCGAGGAACTACGGAAGATCACCGACCCATATCGATGACGCGAACTCGCGGACGCGCGGCAGCGCTGGGCATACGATCCGCGAGGCGTGATGAGCATCCCTGCACCGAGCTGGCGTTTTCGGGGGATACTTGAGACGGCGTCCGCCGCGGGGGCGGGGCTACCGGGCAACAATTCTAGGAAAGGGAGCTTGACGACGTGGATGCGCGTTCGCTTGCGCTGGTCCGCGCCGATTTTCGCGGAGTGATGGAGGCACCGGGCGGCCCCGAGCGGCTGACCAGGGCTTTTTACGGACACCTGTTCGCACAGGACCCAAGGTTGCGTGATCTCTTTCCGCCCACCATGGACATGCAGCCCAAACGGCTGACCACGGCGGTGCAGTTCGTCCTCGAACATCTCGACGACTTCGACCGCGCTCAGCGGTTCCTCGAGCAATTGGCGCGCGACCACCGCAAGTACGGGGTCGAGGCCGACCACTACGACATGGCGGGGCTCGCGTTGCTCGGTGCGCTGCGCACCTACCACGGCAACCGCTGGAACCGGGAACTCGACGAGGGCTGGCGCGATGTCACCATCGTGATCTCGGCGGCCATGGCGATCGGTGCCAACCAGGACAAATCGCAGCCGTACTGGGAAGCGACGGTGGTCGGTCATCGCCGGGTGCTCGACGATCTGGCGATCGTCCGGCTGCAGGCCGACAGCCCGATCCCGTTCAAGGCGGGCCAGTACGTGCCGATCGCGGTGCCGCAACGGCCGAACATGTGGCGTTACCTCTCGCCCGCCATCCCCGCCAACCCGTACGGCGAGATCGAATTCCATGTGCGGCGGGTGAGCGGCGGCTGGGTGAGCCCGGCCATCGTGAACGACACCAAGGTGGGCGACCGGTGGAAGATCGCCGGACCGCTCGGCGGGCTGCAGGTGGACCGCGAATCCGGGCGTGACGTGCTGATGATCGGCTCGGGCACCGGGATCGCACCGCTGCGCGCGCAGCTGATCGAGATGAGTCAGCGCGGCATCAACCCGCGCGTGCACTTCTTCATCGGCGGACGCTTCCCCGGCGACCTGTACGACGTGAACAACATGTGGCAGCTGTCGCAATCGAATCCGTGGCTCACGATCGTGCCGGTGTGCGAGGAGCCCGACAACCCGTGGTGGTATCCGCCCACCCCGTCGGAGCCGCCGCCGGGCATGCACCGCAGGCTCACCGGGAACCTCGGTGCGGTGGTCACCAGTTTCGGCGCCTGGGCCGATCGGCAGATCCAGATCGCCGGATCCGCCAAGATGATCGACGACACCCGCCGCGCCCTCATCCGGGCGGGCACCCCGACCGATATCATCGCGGCCGATCCCGTCGGCTGACCGCGCGAAAGTGACTGATGAGCAACGAGTTTCCCCACCCCGCCTGGACGGCGACCGTTGTCGGTCATCATCGGCTGCGCAACGATCTGGCCGTGATCCGGTTGATCGGTGACTTCGTCCCGTTCGCCGCGGGCGGGTCGGTGGAGGTGGAGGTGCCGCAGCATCCGGGGGTGCGGCGGCGGCTGTCGCCCGCGCTGCCGCCCTCGCTGGACGGCAAACTCGAATTCCATGTGCGGACGGTGCCGGGCGGGTGGTGCTCGGGGTCGATCGTGGCCGACACCCAGCCGGGCGATCAATGGCGAATCAACACACCGCACACCGTGTTCGCCGTCGATCCCGACGCGGCCGAAGTGGTGATGATCGCCGGCGGTACCGGACTGGCGCCGATGCGCGCCCAGATCCTCGACCTCGCCCGGCGCGAAACCCCGCCACGCACCTACCTATTCTTCGGTGGTCGCAGCCCACGCGACCTCTACGCCGCCGACATGCTGTATTTGCTGTCGGGTGAATTGCCCTGGCTCACGGTGATTCCCGTGGTCGAAAGTCCCGACGACCCACCGATCCGCGACGAATGGCACGAACAGACCCGCGTCGACATCGGCTTCGCCCCCTCGGAAATGCTGCACGGCACCCTCGCCGACGTAGCCGCCGCCCACGGCCCCTTCGACCAGCACCAGGTCCTGATCTGCGGCTCCCCCGCCATGGTCGCCACCACCACCGACCGCCTCGTCGCCGGCGGAACACCCCCAGCCAACATCACCTCCGAAGGTGCTTGAACATCACCCTTTTCGAGGTTGTCGCCGCAGTGCGCCTGACGACCTGAGATCGGCTCAGAACAAGGGGTCGTGGCGGATGGATTTGGCTTGGGTGCCTGCGGCCATGAGGCGGAACTTGGTGGTTTGGACCATGGAGGGGGAGCCGACGATTTGGACGTCGCGGTCGGCCCAGGGGCCGAAGGCGGCTACTACCTTGCCGATCTGGCCGGTCATGCGGGGTTCCAGGCCGGGGAGTTCGACCTGGGGTTCGCCGGAATCGTAGTACCACCAGGGGTTTTCTTCGTTTTCGGTGACGGGGGTGACGGTGAGCCATTTGTTGGCGACAGCCAGTTGGCTCAGGACCTGGAGGTCGTAGAGGTCGCAGGGGTGGTGGCCGCCGACGAACAGGTGGACCTTCGGGTTCACCCGGCGCTGAGCCATCGCCATGATCTGGGCGCGCAAGGGGGCGATGCCGGTGCCGCAACCGATCATCAGCATCTTGCGCTTGGTGTTGCGCGGAACGCCGAGACCGCCGAGGGGTGCACCGAGTAACCACTGGTCGCCGACGGTGGTGTGCGACACGATCGCCGGACTCACCCAGCCGCCCAACACACTGCGGATGTGGAATTCGATCTCGCCGTTGCTGTTCGCGGGATTGGCGGGTGACAGGTAACGCCACATACGCGGACGCGAAGGCACCTGCACACTGATGTACTGGCCTGCCGCGTACTCCATCGGATGCTCGAGCTGGACCCGGACGATCGACAGGTTGCGCAACACTTCGCGGCACTCGACGACGGTGGCGGTCCACGCGGCGGGGCTGGTTTCCTTGTCGGCGGCACCGATCATCGCGCCGCTGATATTGGCCAGGCCCTCGTCCCAGGCGGCGGCGACCTCGTCGGTCCACATCTCCTCGCCCACACACGAACGGATCGCCGACTTCAGCGAATTGGCCACCGCCACATAGTGCGCCGGTTGCACGCCGTACTTGCGATGGTCGCGCCCGAGCTGAGCGAGGAACGGCAACAGCTTGTCGGGCTCCTCGAGCCGGTCCAACGCGTAGGAGATCGCATGGACGAGGCGGTCGCGCTGGGCATCCATGGCGGCTGGGAAGAAATCGCGGACACCGGGGTAGTCCGTGAACAGGATCGAGTAGAACGACCTCGCCAGCGTCTCGGACCCACCCTCTTCCGCAGCAACCGCCTTGAACGTGGTACGGATCAAAGCGACAGTCCGCGAATCCATATGTGTCACAACCTCGTTTCGCCATCGAACGCTTGTCGCGCCGGCGAGTGACGGGCTGGGAGGACACTCGTCAGCAGCCGATGCGAGAAGTCTAGGCGAGGTTTGCCAGCTTAGGAATCGTACTCTTAAACATCACGCATGTAATTCTGACAAAACTGGATACAGACCCAGTGGCGCGCCAAAGAAACAGACCTAGAGCCCGTGAATGAGGCGTGGACGTGACCGATTGGGCCCGGAATTCGGACGTCCTCGCCGCGCGCTTCTACTTCCGGACGGCAAGATCGAAAATAAATGAGTTGCTGGATAGTCACCAGCCGATCGCCGGGGGTTGACCAGCACACGAACGAGCCCCCGATCCGCGACCGCCGTGGCGGACAAGCGAACCGGGGGCTCGGTGAAACGAGTGCCTCAGCGGCGATGACGTGGCTGCCACACCACGAGCGCGGTACTGCGTTGCGGCGGAGACAGATCGGGCCGGTAACCAGCCCGCAACCGCTCCAGCTCCGCGCTCATCTCATCCACCCGCTGCTGCAGAGCCTCCACCTGATTGGTGAGTTCGATGATGCGTTTGATGCCCGCCAGGTTGACGCCCTCGTCCTGCGACAGCCGCTGCACTTCGCGCAACAACTCCACATCGCGAGCCGAGTAACGGCGTCCGCCACCCGAAGTGCGTTGCGGGGTGACCAAACCCAGCCGGTCATAGGTACGCAACGTCTGCGCGTGCATCCCCGCCAACTGAGCCGCCACCGAGATCATGAAGAACTCGGCCCGCGAGGAACCCACAGACTTCGGATCATCGGACATCAAGCACCTGCCCATCCTGCACGCGGATCGAAACCGCTCGCCTTCTCCGCCTCCTGGTACCGCTTCAGGGCCTCGGTCGCCTCGGCATCGAGCGCCTGCGGAACCGCGACCTTCACCGTCACCAGCAGGTCACCTGCACCACCGGCCGGACCGCGCTTGGGCACACCCCGGCCACGTACCCGCAGGATACGCCCGTCGGCAGTACCCGGGGGCACCTTCACACCGACCCGGCCGTCCAGCGTGGGCACCGAAACGGTTGTCCCGAGCACCAATTCGGCATAGCTCACCGGCAGTACAAGGGTGAGGTCGTCGCCCTGACGGCCGAAGACCTTGTCCTGACTCACGTGCACCGTGACATACAGATCACCCGACGGCGCGCCACGCAGGCCCGCCTCACCCTGACCGGCGAGCCGGATCTTCTGCCCGTCGCTGACACCCGGTGGGATGCGGACGGTGATGGTGCGGGTGCGGTTCTGGATGCCGGTGCCCGCGCAATCGGTGCACGGGTCGTCGATGATCGAGCCGGTGCCGCGGCAGTCGTCGCACGGTTCACTGAAACCGAACGCACCCTGATTGCGGCTCACCACACCCGCGCCGTTGCAATGCGGGCACACGCGCGGGCTGGTGCCCGGCTTGGCGCCGCTGCCGTGACACGTGGTGCACGGTGACGGACTCGTCATCCGCAGCGGAACGGTGACACCCTGGGCCGCCTCACGGAAGCCGAGCGTGGTCTCGGTTTCCACATCGGCGCCGCGACGCGGACGGCTCGACGCGCGCCCGCCCCGGTTGAACAGGCCGCCGAGCAGATCGCCGAGGCCACCGTCGCCTGCACCGGCAGCGCCGGGCTGGCCGAAGATGTCGCCCAGGTTGAAGTCCTGCGAGAATCCGCCGCCCGCACCGGGAGTGAAGCCGCCGCCGTAGCCGCGCCCACCACCACCGGCGAACAGGCGCCGCGTCTCGTCGTACTCCTTGCGCTTGGCCGGATCCGACAGCACCGCGTTCGCTTCGCTGACGGCCTTGAACCGCTCCTCGGCCTTCGTGTCACCCGGGTTGGAGTCCGGGTGCAGGTCACGCGCGAGCTTGCGGTAGGCCTTCTTGATCTCGTCCTGCGACGCGCCGGAGGAGACACCCAGCTCCTTGTAGAAGTCCTTCTCGATCCACTCCCGTTGACTCACCGGGCATCTCCTCCTCTCACGCTATTCGTTATCGGCGTCGGCATCCGAATCCGATGCCCCCGGGGTCTCGGGATCGGTTACCCCGACCATCGCGTGCCGAAGCACCCGATCGCCGAACCGATAGCCCTTGCGCATGACCACGCCGATCACCGGCTCCGAACCCGAACCCTCGTGCTGCACGGCCTCGTGCAGCGTCGGGTCGAACGGGTCACCGACAGCACCGAATTCGACCAGGCCCTGCTTGGTGAGCGCGGTCTCGAGCTTGTCGGCCACCGACTTCAACGGGCCCGAATCCAGGTCGCCGTGCGCCCTGGCGCGGTCCAGATCGTCGAGCACACCGAGCAATTCGGTGACCACGCTCGCCTTGGCCGCGTCGATATTGGCCTGGCGATCGCGCTCGACCCGGCGGCGGTAGTTCGCGTACTCCGCGGTCAGCCGCTGCAGGTCGGCGGTGCGCTCGGCGAGCTCGTCGCTCTCCGGGGCTGCCTCGGCCTCGGGTTCGGTCTCGGTGTCGGACGCCGCCTCCTCAGCGGCGTCCGGCTCCTCGACGATGTCCTCGATCAATTCCTGTTCGGAGTTGGCCTCGGTCACTTCTTCTCCGTATCAACCGGCTCGTCGACAACCTCGGCGTCGACGACCTGATCGTCGGCCGCGGTGTTCGGGCCCGCGCCATCGGTGGACTGGCCTTCGGCCGCACTGGCTTCGTAGAGCGCCTGGCCCAGGGCCTGCGACTCGGTGGCCAGCTTCTCCACCGCCGACTTCACGGCGGCGATATCGGTGCCCTCGAGCGCCTTCTTGGCCTCGGCGATGGCCTCTTCGACCTTCGACTTGGTGTCGGCCGGGACCTTGTCCTCGTTGTCGGAGATGAACTTCTCGGTCTGGTGCACCAGCGACTCGGCCTGGTTGCGGGTCTCGGCCTCCTCACGGCGGGCCTTGTCCTCGGCGGCGTGCGCCTCGGCGTCCTTGACCATCCGGTCGATCTCTTCCTTGGACAGGCCGGAGCCGTCCTGGATCTTGATCTTGTTCTCCTTGCCGGTGCCCTTGTCCTTCGCGGTGACGTGGACGATGCCGTTCGCGTCGATGTCGAAGGTGACCTCGATCTGCGGCACGCCGCGCGGGGCCGGGGGCAGGCCGGTCAGCTCGAAGGAGCCGAGCAGCTTGTTGTGCGAGGCGATCTCGCGCTCACCCTGGAACACCTGGATCTGCACCGACGGCTGGTTGTCGTCGGCCGTGGTGAAGGTCTCCGAGCGCTTGGTCGGGATGGTGGTGTTGCGCTCGATGAGCTTGGTCATCACGCCACCCTTGGTCTCGATACCCAGCGACAGCGGGGTGACATCGAGCAGCAGGACGTCCTTGACCTCACCCTTGAGCACACCGGCCTGCAGGGCGGCGCCCACGGCGACGACCTCGTCCGGGTTCACGCCCTTGTTCGGCTCACGGCCACCGGTCAGTTCCTTGACCAGGTCGGAGACGGCGGGCATACGGGTGGAGCCACCGACGAGCACGACGTGGTCGATGTCGGCCACGTTGATGCCGGCGTCCTTGATGACGGACTGGAACGGCGCGCGGGTGCGGTCCAGCAGATCGGAGGTGATCTTCTGGAACTCGGCGCGGGTGAGCTGCTCGTCGAGGAACAGCGGGTTCTTGTCCGCGTCGACGGTGATGTAGGGCAGGTTGATCGAGGTGCTCTGGCTGGAGGACAGCTCGATCTTCGCCTTCTCGGCAGCCTCGCGCAGACGCTGCATGGCCATCTTGTCCTTGGTCAGGTCGATGCCCGAGCTGGCCTTGAACTTGTCGACGAGCCAGTTGACGATGCGCTCGTCCCAGTCGTCACCACCGAGGTGGTTGTCACCGGAGGTGGCGCGGACCTCGACGACGCCCTCGCCGATTTCCAGCAGCGAGACGTCGAAGGTGCCACCACCGAGGTCGAAGACCAGGATGGTCTGCTCTTTGTCGCCCTTGTCCAGGCCGTACGCCAGCGCGGCCGCGGTGGGCTCGTTGACGATGCGCAGCACGTTCAGACCGGCGATCTGGCCGGCTTCCTTGGTGGCCTGACGCTGGGCGTCCTCGAAGTAGGCCGGGACGGTGATGACCGCGTCGGTGATCTCCTCACCGAGGTAGGCCTCGGCGTCGCGCTTCAGCTTCATCAGCGTGCGCGCGGAGATTTCCTGCGGGGTGTACTTCTTGCCGTCGATCTCCACGGTCCAGTCGGTGCCGATGTGGCGCTTGACCGAGCGGATGGTGCGGTCGACGTTGGTGACGGCCTGGTTCTTGGCAGGCTGACCGACGAGAACCTCACCGTTCTTCGCGAACGCGACGATCGACGGAGTGGTGCGCGAGCCTTCCGAGTTCGCGACGACGACCGGCTCGCCGCCTTCCAGCACGGAGACGACAGAGTTCGTGGTCCCGAGGTCGATTCCGACCGCACGAGCCATAGTGGGTTCCTCCTGATAATTGACGACAACTCCCAGCAACGCTGAGCGTGATGCGCTCAATCCTGCCTGTCGGCTCCGCCGGGCGTCAACCCGAACTTGAGTGACATACGCTCAACATCGTTGATCTGCACAACCAGCAGCTGCGGCGATTCATTCCCGCCACCCGAAAAATTCTTCCCCACCCGTCGGCCATTCTTGCTAGGAGGAGGCTCAGGTGCGACGGGTGATGCTGGATCGTGCCAGGGAAGAGAGCGGACTCACGCGGGCGCGGGCAGCTACCTCGGGAGGGCCGCGAGGGCGGTGGCGTGGTTGCGGAGGGCGGCTACGGCGGTGAGTTGTTGTTGGAGGGTTGCCGTGCGCTGGGTGCGGTGGGTGGCCTCGGCGGAGGCTGCTTCCTGGGCTGCGGTGAGGGACTCGTCGATGGAGCGGAGGCTGCGTTCGGCGATGCCCGCGTAGTGGTCGCGCAGGGCGCGGTGGATGCGGTGGATGCGGTCTCGGGAGTCCTTGCCCGCTTGGAAGGCCACGTCGTCGAGGAAGCGGCGGACGGCATTCTTGGCCTCGGTGCGGCGGCGGGTGAGGCGGGCCTGCTTATCGTCACGGTACGCCTTGCCGCCAACGAGCACGCCTGCGCCGAGGGAGATGGGGTTCAGCAGGGCCAGGCCCGCGAAAGTCGTTGCGAGACCGACCATCAGGACACCGCCGTAGGAACCGCGCATGCCGACCAGGACCTTCGACAGGACGCCGATATCGGGTTCGAGGTCGCCCAGGGTGCCGGTGCGGTGAGTGGAGCCGGAGGGGTCCAAGGCGGCGGGGAGGTCCACGGCGCCCAGCTCGAGGAAGTGTTCGGCCACCTTGTCGGCCAAGGTTTCCGCTCTCGTGTGCGCCCAGAGCAGGTTGTCGCCCAGGGCTGAATCGACTGTGCCCGTGATCCATTCGGTGATGGCACCCCAGTGGCGCCCGGGGTCGTGGTCGTCGATCCACTCCTCGCCGGTGCGGGCGATCTCGCGGAGACGTTCGCGCAGGTCGTGGTCGACGTCACCGGCCAGGTCGGTGATGCCGTCGGCGAGGGTTTGCTGCCAGGCGGCAGTGCGGCGATGCAGTTGCTGTGCGCGGGCTTTGGCTGACTGCAGCTCACCGACGGCAGCTGCGGCTTGTCGCGGATCGCGCAGGGCGACGAGCTCGCTGCCGAGAGCCAGTGCCAGATGCTCGGCCGCCGAGGACATCTCGCGAGCGATGGCGGCGCGGGTCGCGGCTTCGTCGCGAGCGACCACCTGCTCACGCAGGAATTGATAGAGCTGCCCGTAGCCGGACTCGGCGCCCAGCTGGGCGTCTTGCAGGCGCAGGGCGTGGGAGCGGAGCAGGGCCGAGATCGGGAGCAGGGGGAGGTCGAGGTTCGCCTTGCGCAGGTGCTCCCGGTCGGCTTCGAAGACCTGGCGCCAGTGCGGGTAGAGGTCGGTTTTCGACATCAGAACCGCTGTGGCCGGGCATAGTTCGGATGCTTGCCGCAGGAAGGTGAGCTCCGGGGAGGTGAGTTCGGTCGAGGCGTCGGAAATCACCAAGACGGCGTCGGCCGCGGGGAGCATTTCCAGGACACCGAGGGTGCCGGCCGTGGTTCGGGCGCCGATGCCGGGGGTGTCGATGAGGACGATGCCGTCGGCGAGCAGGTCGGCGGGGAGGTGGACCTCGATGCGAAGGATCTGTTTGCCCGCCGCGGATCGGTGGTCGATCGAGGGCAGATCGGCGATCGGGAACTCGACGCGCTCCTCCTCGGAAGATGCTGCAGCCAGCACCAATTCAGCGCGCGGCTGCGGTGCGTAGGCGATCTGCATCGGGAAACGGGTGGTGACGTCGTCGCCCACGGGACAGATCTCGACATTGAGCAGCGCGTTGATGAAACGGCTCTTGCCCTGATCCAGCTGGCCCGCGACGACGATCCGCCGCCGCGGGTCGCGCACCCGGACCGCCGCCGTTTCCAGGCGGGCGACCAGGTCGTCGCGACCCGCGGCACGAGCCGCCGCGACGGTGTTGTCGAGAACCGACAGCAACGAATCCATCGGCCTGAACTACAGGGCTTCAGGGGCGTCGAACGGGGTCTCCGGGGCGGTGAACGAGCTGTCGAGCAGGCCCGTTCCGCCGGAGAGCGGGGAATCGTCGAGGGCCGGGCCGAAGGCGCTGTCCACGTCGACCGTCGACCAGGTGTCGGCGGCCGAGGTGAAATCGATGGTCGAGGTGGGTTCGGCGGCTTCGCCGGTGAGATTCATGGAGGTCTCCGAGGTGAAGGCGGTGTCCACGCCGGTTGATGCCACGGTTTCGAAGCCGGTGGTCGCCCCGATGGTGGATTCCGAGCCGGTGGCTGTGGTGGAGGTGGAATCGAGTTGCGGCTCGGACTGGATGGTCGAGCCGAGGCCTGCGGCTACGCCGGTTTCGGTTGACCAGTCGGGGGTTGTGCCGAGGCCGAGTTCGAGACCTGTTGTGGTGGAAGTTGTTACGTCGGCGGTGGTGTCGACCGCGCCTGCGACCGTGGCTCCGGCACCGGTGGCTGCCGCGCCCAGTGCGGCGTCGGCGGTGCCGATCAGACCGGCTGCGCCTTCCGCTGCGTTCGCGGCAATGCCGGCTGTGAGGTTCGCGCCGACGTCGGCTGCGGCATTCGTAGAGAAACCGCCTGCGGCGTTCGCGGTAGCGCCGGCTGCGGCCTCGGCAGACGCGGCTGCGTTGGCGGCGGCGTCTGCGGAAGCGTGGGCTCCGGCGGTGGCAATGCCGCCGAGGCCGGTGACGATGCCGGTCGAGTTCGCTACTGCGCCGGTGAGAGTCGACTGGAGTGCGGTGGTGGTGTTCGCAGCGCCGACCAGGGCGGTATCGAAGGCCGAGGTGGACACGAGTTCGGCCGCGGTGTCGACGGTCGAGGCTACGGAAAGGTCGGTGTTGAAGGCTGTGCTGAGCGCGGTTTCGAGGCCGGTGGCCGGGGCGGCGGTGAAGGGGGCACCGAGAGTTGCTGCTGCCCCGGTGGACAGGCCTGCCGCGATTTGCGTGCCGAGGTCCGCTGTCGCCGCAGCGCCCGTGAGACCGGCGGAGAGATCGGCGCCCGCACCGGTGAGGCCGATCTGCGTGGTCGAGGCGACCGCACCGGTCAGCGAAGTCGCCGCAGCAGCACCGGCATTCGCGGCCGCACCGACCTGCATCCCGACCCCACCCGTCCCCGAAAGCCCTGTTTCGAGACCCGTCTCGAACGCACCACCGACGGAAGTGCCCACCCCCACAACACCTTCGGTCAAACCGGAAGCAGTGGCATCGAAACCCGAACCCAACAAACCCACACCGGACAGGGCGGCGGCGTTCAGACCCGCCGTGGAGTCGGCGGCCAGATCGGCGACAGTATCCAGCGCACCCCCGGCGGCGAGACTCGAAGTCGCGCCGAAGCCCACAGCGGATTCCACGTCGGCAGCGGCGTTCGCGGCGAGGTCGGCCGTGGCTTCCGCGCCGAGCACACTGACGGCGGAAAGACCAGAAGTCGCGCCCACAGCGGCTTCCAAGCCCGCAGCGGCATTCGCGGCGAGGTCGGCGGCGGCGCTCGTGCCGACGGAGCCTGCGGTTGTGAGGCCGGTTTCGAGGCCGGTAGTCGCAGCTGCGCTGCCGGACATTGCGGCCTGGACGGCGGCGGAGTTGGTGGCGCCGAGTGCCGCGGAGACGGCGAGGTCGGCCTCGGTTGTCGCTGACGTGAGGCCGCTCACGGTGGTGCCGAGGCCGGCGGCCACGCCCGTGGTGGCACCGAGTGCACTTGTCACAGCGGCACCGATTCCAAGATCGACGGCGGTTCCCGCCGTTGCGGAAAGGTCGGCACCGACGGTGGCCACCGACTCGAGGGCGGAATCGAGACCGGCGGCGATGTCGGTGGCGGCTGTCAGGCCGGAGTTCACCGTGGCGTCCAGACCCGTTGTGAGGCCTGCAGCTACGTCGGTTGCCGCATCGAGGGTGATGTCCGTGGTCGCGCCGAGGCCGGTGGTCGCATCAGTGGCGGCACTCAGGCCGGCGCCCAGAGTCGCGTCGAGACCGGCGGACACATCAGCGACAGCACCCAGACCAGCCCCCACAGACGCGCCCAAACCAGCAGACACATCAGCGACAGCACCCAGACCGGCGCCCACAGACGCGCCGAGACCGGCGGACACATCAGCGGCAGCAGTCAGGCCGGTGCCCACGGTGGCGCCGAGGTCGACGGTCGTTTCCAGGCCGGTCTCGATGTCGGCGGCCGTGGTAACGGCTGCGGCGGTGGTGGCGGCTACCGAGGTGGTGGCGGCGGTGGTCACCGAGGCGGCGGCGGTGTTGAGGGCGGTGAGGGTGGTGGTGCAGTCGGTGGAGAGGGTGGCGGCGATGGAGGGGGCGGCGGCCGCGATCTCGGCGGGGGTGGCGGCGATGTCGGCTTCGCAGAGGATGTGGACGGGGTTGGCGCAATAGTTTGCTGCGGCTTGGGGATCGCGCAGCAGGTTCAGGATGAACTCGAGGATCGCGGTGGGGTTCATTCGGGTCAGCTCCTCCAGATCGGCGCAAGCGCTGCGATCCGTACTCGTCTGTCGGTGGGTGCTTTTCACGCTTGGCCATGCGAGTGTTCGGAAAGCTAGTCCGATTCCGCAACGAAATCGTTACCGATGAAGAGTGTGACCTTTTCGGAGCCGAAAAATCGGTGTCTCCTAAATATCTCGCCGCATCCAGGCGAGGTTGCCCGCGTCGTCGGCCATGGCGGCCAAGGCGGTGAGCAGACGGTCCCATGTGCCGTCGGCCTGGTAGCGGCGCTGACGTTTCCAGACCGTCTGCCACGGACCGAATTCGGCGGGCAGCTCACGCCACACGATCCCGCTACGCAGCCAGAACAGCATCCCCTCGATCACGAGACGGTTGTTGGCGAAGTCACGGCCGGCACGGCCCGCCGAGGTAGGCAGCAGCATTTCGAGCAGCGCCCATTGCGCGTCCGTCAATACCCGGACGGGGTCGCCGATCGTCGTGGTCACGGCGGAATCATGCCGTATCGAGCAGCGACAAGCCCAATCGATCGGCGAAATAATTGGGAGACAGGATCAGCCCGGTAGCTGGGAGAGTGCTCCCTCGACACTGCGTACGGCGGTCAGACACGCCTCGACTGTCGTCTTGTCGATGAGCGGATGCCGGGATCTGGTGCGCCACTTGCGCGCCGCTTCGAGCGCGTGGGCGCGCATCGTCGCGGGGTCGGTGTCGGCGGGTACGCCCAGGCGCACATGCGGGGCGACGCCGGCGCCGCCGACCAGGCGGAACAGTTCGGCGAGGTCGTCGGGCGGCAGCGGCAACTCGTCGGCGCGCAACCGGCCGAGCAGGCGCAACTCGGCGAAACCGTGGACGTCGGCGAGCAGAGTGCGCACGCGCGGCAGCAGTTCGTCGGCGGGGGTGCCGGGGTGGGCGGTGATGACCCGGTCGAGGGTGGTGAGCGCGGAATGGGCCTTGAGCTGTTCGGCACGCTGACCGAACTGCACGTCGAGGACCCGGCGCAGCTCGTCGATGCCGCTGCGGGCACCGAGCTCGGCCGACAGCGACGCCGCGTCGCGCACGCCGGTCCGCACGAGTTCGGTGGCCATCCGCACACCGAACATGCCGAACCGGTCCAGCAATTGGGCGCGGACCAGCGGCGATACCGGCAACTCGATATCGGGGCGCGAGAACCGGTCGGCCGAGAGCAGGGCCAGTTCGAGGGTGTCGGCAGGCAACCCGGCCAGGGCTGCGAACGCGGCGTACTCGGGCTGGGTGAGGGTGGCGGCGGCGAAAGCGAGCAGGCCCGCCACGGGGATCACCGCCTGGCACAACCCGGTGCGTTCCAGCTCGGTGGCGAAGCGGGACGCCACATCGCGCGCCGAATTCAGGGCATTGATGTGGCCGGCGCTGATCTCGTCGGCTCGCGACACCACCCCGACCACACCGAGCGGACCGGCCGGACCGCCCGAACCGATCTGCTCGAGAAAATGGACGTCGGTGGCGTCGAGGCGACGCAGCAGGTAGACCACGGCGTCGGCGCCGGGGATGCGCAGGGCGTCGGGTTCGATATCGGCGGGGGTGAGCAGGCGCATGGTTCGCTCGGACACCTCGTGCGACAGCGACGACGTGCCCGGCGTGTCGATGATGGTGGTGCGCGACAACTCGGCCGTCGGCCAGCGCACTTCCAGGTGGTCGACAGCGTGCGCACCCGGTGGCTGCCAGCGCAGACCCGACAGCTCGAAGGTGAGACCGTGCGCGCCGGCACCTCGACGAACCGCCACGTTCGCCGACGCACCGTCCGCCGCGAACGCCGTCACCGTCGGGGTGGTTCCGCTGCGGTACCAGGTGACCACGCGGGTGCACTCGGTGGCGTCGGTGGGGGCGATGCTCTGCCCCACCAGCGCGTTGAGCAGCGTCGACTTGCCCGCCTTGATCGAACCGGCCAGCGCGACCCGCAACGGCTGACGCAACCGCTCGGCGCATTCGTCGATCAACTGCCGGGCGCCGGGGTCGCGCAGTTCCCGCGCGGCGGCCTCGACGAGCCGGTGCGCCTCGCCCGCGCCGGTCGTGGACGCGGTGGGTCCGCCGCCGGGAAGCGGGGATTCGGGCCGATAGTGTCTCATCGGCGCGCGGCCTCCACTTCGGGCGCGGCGAGCATCATTCGTTCACTTAAACACACCCTCGCGCGCCGGGGCGAACACGACGTTCACCTGCGTCCGTCCTCGGCGGGCACCGGCCGCACACCGGGCGACGGCGCCGAATACGAACGCTGCCTGCCCGGCGTCGAGGTGAGCTCGAGCATGCCGTCGGCGTAGCGACGCAACTCGGCGACCCGCACCAGCTGGTGTTCGAGCTCGCCGCGCCGACCCGACCGGCTGTTCACCGCCGAATTCGCCGCATCCTGAGCGGCCTTCAGTGAGGCGTCGATCGAGCGCAGGCTGCGTTCGGCGACACCGGTGAAGTGGTCGCGCAGGGCCCGGTGGATGCGGTGCATGCGGTCCTTGGCCTCCTTGCCCGCCTGGAACGCCACATCGTCGACGAAACGCCGCACCGCCGCCTTGGCCTCGGCGCGTTTGCGAGCCAGGCGCAACTGTTTGTCGTCCTTGTAGGCCTTGCCGCCGACCAGCACACCCGCGCCGATCGACAGCGGATTCAACAGCGCCAGGCCGGCCAGAGTGGAGGCGAGACCGACCATCAGCACGCCACCATAGGAGCCGCGCAATCCGACGAGGACCTTGCTGGTGACGCTGATATCGGGTTCGAGACCGGCCAGGGTGCCCGCCGCCGCGCCCGTGCCCTCGGCGTCCATCGCGTTGTCCACATCGGGCAGGTCGACGGCGCTGGCCTTGCCGAAATGCTCGGCGACCCGCTCGGCCAGGGTTTCGGCCCTGGTGTGCGTCCACAGGAGGTTGTCGCCGAGGGCGGTGTCGACCGTGCCGGTGAGCCATTCGGCGATGGCCTGCCAGTGCCTGCCCGGATCGTGTTCGTCGATCCAGTCCTCGGCCGTGTGGGCCACCGCGCGCAGACGTTCGCGCAGGTCGTGGTCGATATCGCTCATCAGGTCGGTGATGCCGTCCTGCAGGGTCTGCTGCCAGTAGCCGGAGCTGCGGCGCAGGTCCTCGGCGGCGGTGCGGGCGCGTTGCAGTTCGCGGATCGCGCCGTCGGAACGTTCCGGGTCGCGCAGGGCGATCAGTTCGCTGCCGAGGACCAGGGCCAGATGTTCGGCCGCCGAATGCAGTTCGCGTGCCACCGCGGCCCTGGTCGACACCTGGTCGCGGGCGACGACCTGTTCCTTCAGGAACGCGAACAGCGCACCGAAACCGGACTCGCGACCGAGCTGGGCATTGCTGGTACGCAACGCGTGCGCGCGCAGCAGCGACGACACCGGAAGCATCGGGATATCGAGGCCCGAGCGCGCGATGTGCCCGCGATCGGCCTCGGCGACCTGACGCCAATGCGGATACATGTCCACCTTGGTGAGCAGCACCGCGACCGTCGGACACAGTTCCTTCACCTGCCGCAGGAACGACAGCTCGGGCTCAGTGAGTTCGGTGGAGGCGTCGCTCAGCAGCAGCACCGCGTCGGCGGCCGGAACCATGCCGAGCACGGCCGCCGAATACGCGCTGCTGTGGCCGCCGACGCCGGGGGTGTCGACCAACACGATGCCCTCGCCGAGCAACTGATTCGGCACCGCCGCCTCGATCCGCGCGATCTGGCGGCCCTGCGCGTACGGGCTGCGGGCGTCGAGGGAACCGATTTCGTCGAACGGCACCTCCACGCGAATGTCGCTCGCGCCGGGCGCGGTGAGCACCAGCTCGGCGCGCGGGACGGTACCGTACTCGAGCTGCAAGGGGATGGTGGTGGTCTGGTCGTCGCCGACCCGGCACACATCCAGCCCGAGCAGCGCGTTGACGAAACGGCTCTTGCCCTGTTCCAGCTGACCGGTCACCACGATCCGCCTGCGCGGATCCCTGACCCGTTGCGCGACCGCCTCCAACCGGACGACCAGGTCGTCGCGGTCGGCGGCGCGCGCCGCCTCGATCGTGTCGCCGAGCACCGTCAGCAGCGGGGTGGCTGCTGACGGTGCGGCCGACGTCTTCGCCGGAGTCGTCATGACGATCCTCAGAGGAGGCCGCCGCCGAGGAGGCCACCGTCGTCGGCCTCCGGGATGGTCGTGCTCGACGAGTCGCCCAGCAGGCCGGTGTCGGTCGCACCGAGGCCCGGGCCGAAGGCGCCGCCCACATCCACGCTGTCCAGGGTTTCGGTGACGCCGCCGGTGGCCGCCTCGGTGGTGTCGTAGACCCCGCCGGTCGCCGCTTCGGTGGTGTCGGACAGGCCGCCCGTCGCCGCGCCGGTGGTGTCGGAGGTGTCCGGTGCCGTGGTGGGCATCGGCGTGTAGTCGTAGCCGGGGACCGGGGCTTCGACCGCGTCGCCGACCGCCGAGCCGGCGCCGGTGAGGGTGTCGAACGGTTCGCCCGTACCGACCACCTCGGTGGGCACGTCGCCCAGGAGGCCGCCGCCGGTGAGGCCTTCCACCGCGCCGAAGCCGGTCTCCAGGCCCGAGCCCACCAGGTTCCCGTCCTCGTACGGCATGGTGTGCATGGTCGGCAGCACCTCGTCGACCAGGTCGTTTGCCACGTCGCCACCGGGGAGGACCTCGCCCGGGTCGCCGTCGGGGAGCACTCCGCCGAGGAGTCCGCCGGTCGCGTCGTCGAGGCCGGCACCGGTCGCGTCGCCGGTGATCGCGCCGGTCACCGCGTCGAGGGGGCCGAAGCCGGTCTCCAGGCCGGTGCCCGAGGGGTTCGGTTCACCGGGTGCGATGCCGGTGAGGCCCGCGTTGTCGAAGGTGTTGCCCAGGTCGAAGCCGAGGTCATCGTCGCTGAGGCCGGCCAGGCCCGCGGTCGAGGCCGCCGCGCCGGTGAACGCGCTGGCCGCGTTGGCTGCCGATGCCGCACCGTCCGAGGCCGCCGAGGTGGCGTTGCTGTACGGCGAGGAGTTCGTCGAACCGGTGTTCTCGTGGGTGCTGCCCGTCAGACCGCTGCTGAACAGGCCCGCCACCGCGGTCGGGTTCAGCACGTCGGTCATGCCGTTCATGACGCCGCCGACACTGTCGACATTGCCGCCGACACCGGTGATGTCCTCGAAGTTGGAACCGTTGATCAGGCCGTCGACCAGGTCGTTGCCGATCGGGCTCTGGTCGATCGCGGCGCCGATGCCGTTCGCGGTGATGTCCTGGAAGGCGGCGCCGTTGAGAACGTCCACCACACCGTCGTCGACCGCGTCGTTGAGAATCGGGCTCTCGTCGATCGCCGCACCGATGCCGTTGGTGGTGATGTCTTCGAAGTCGCCGCTCAGCACACCGCCGGCCAGACCGGTCACGTCGGCGTCGTTGGCGAGACCGCCGGCCAGCCCACCGTCACCGTTCACGAGGCCGCCGATGCCACCGTCGTTGATGTTGTTGAGCACGTTGGACTCGTCGATCGCGGCACCGATGCCATTGGTGGTGATGTCCTCGAACACCGCGCCGTTGAGGATGCCGTCGTCCACTCCGGCCACGCCGCCGTCGACCAGATCGCCGACACCGGTGACGTCGCCGGTGTTGGTGACACCACCGAGCAGGCCACCGTCACCGCCGCCGAGCAGGCCGCCGTTGAGGACGCCGCCCGCGCCGGCCAGGCCGCCGTCACCGTTGAGGACGCCGCCCATGTCGTCGACATTTCCGCCGATGCCGGTGATGTCCTCGACGTTCACGTTGTTGAGGATCGCGCTTTCGTCGATCGCCGCGCCGATGCCGTTGATGGTGGTGTCCTCGGCGCCGCCGAACAGACCGCCGTCACCGCCCGCTGCCAGCAGGTCGTTGCCGACGCCTGTCGCGCCGAGCAGGCCGCCGTCGCCGTTGAGCACGCCGCCCGCACCGGCCAGTCCACCGTCGCCGTTGAGCACGCCGCCGGTGCCGAGCAGGCCGCCGTCGCCGTCGCCGGTCACCGCGCCGACGATGCCGCCGACCACGTTGCCGTTGCCGATACCGCCGCCCGCCGCCAGGTCGTTGAGGACCGAGCTCTCATCGATCGCCGCGCCGATGCCGCTGGTGGTGATGTCCTCGAAGGTGTTGCCGGACAGGATGCCACCGTCGACCACATCGGACACGTCGTCCACCGCGGCGCCGACGCCGTTGGCGGTGATGTCTTCGAAGGTGTTGCCGTTGAAGACGCCGCCCGCACCGGCCAGACCGCCCTCGCCGTTCAGGACACCGCCTGCCACACCGGCGACGCCGCCGTCGACCACGTCGTTGAGGACAGAGCTCTCGTCGATCGCGGCACCGATGCCGTTGGTGGTGATGTCGGTGAAGTCGGCGAAATCGGTGACGTCGTTGCCGCTGAGCAGACCGCCCGCGCCGGCCAGGCCGCCCTCGCCGTTCAGGAGGCCGCCTGCCACGCCGGCGACACCGCCGTCGAACACGTCGTTCACGTCCACCGCGTCGGTGACATCGTGGGCGCCGATTCCGGTGAGGTCGCCGCCGACCAGGCCCTCGCCGAGAGCGCCTGCCAACACGCCGTTGCCGAGGCCGCCGAAGTTGTTCAGCGATTCGTCGACCTGGCCGCCGATGCCCTGGATCTGCACGTCTTCCCAGTTGTCGGCGATGCCGCCGAAGTTGTCGCCGATGCCGTTCACATCGTTGAGGCCCGCACCGAAAATGTTGTTCTCGCCGCCGATATTGATGTCACCCATGTCACTCACATCCCCAATTCCAGAAAGGTCAAGGTCGCCTACCACCCCGGTCACGTCGCCGACTGCGCCGACGACTCCGGTCACATCTCCCGCGATGTCACCGAAGACGCCGGTCACATCACCACCGATATCGCCGACGTCGACCGAGCCGGTCACGTCGCCGATCGTGTTCGCCAGATCCAGATCACCGATCAGTCCGGTCGCGCCGGTGATGTCACCGAACGAGCCGGTCACATCGCCGACCACGCCGGTCACGCCGACGCCGGTGAGGTCACCGACCGAGCCGATCAGGTCGCCACCGACACCGATGAAGGTGCCGGTCAGGTCGCCCGTGAAAGCGGCCACGTCACCGGCGATACCGGTGAAGTCTCCGAAGAAGGCGGTGAGGTCGCCGACCGAGCCGGTCAGGTCACCGCCGATGCCGGTCAGGTCGGCGACGAAACCGGTGACGTCTCCACCGAAACCGGTGAGGTCGCCGAAGGAGCCGGTCACGTCGCCGAACACGTCGGACAGGTTGCCGCCGATGCCGGTGAGGTTGCCCGCGACGCCGGTGAGGTCGCCCGCCACGCCGGTGAGATCGCCCGCCACGCCGGTAAGCGAGCCCGTGATGTCGCCGACCGAACCGCCGATGCCGGTGAGCGAGCCCGTGATATCGCCGACCGAACCGCCCACGCCCGCGACCGAGCCGACCAGGTCGCCGCCGACGTTCACCACGTCACCGCCGATGCCGACCACGTCGCCGAAGCTGCCGGAGATGCCCACGACCGTGTTGTTCCAGTCGCCGGACACGTTCACCAGCTCGCTCACCACGCCGCTGCCGAAGCCGGTGATCTCGAGGGCGTTGTCGCTGATGCCGGCGATCATGGCGGACCAGTCGCCCGAGACCCCGGTCACGTCGCCGAAGACGTCGCTCACGTTCAGGTTCTCGAACGCGCCGGACAGGTCGCCGAAGGAGCCACTGATGTCGCCGATCATGTTCGACCAATCACCGAACACATTCGTGATATCGCTGAACGAGTCGGTGATGCTCACCAGGTCGCCGACCCAGGTGACGTCACCGGTCCCGCCGCCACCTCCCCCGCCGCCATTGCCGCTGAGGATGTCGCCGATCGTGCCCGAGATGTCGTTACCGCTCAAAGGTCCGGTCATGTCGCCCACCGTGCTGGTCAGGTCACCGGCGATGCCGGTCACGTCGATGTCGGTCAGGTTGGAGATGAGGTCGTTGTCGGTGATGTCGATGAGGTCGCCCGTGATATCGCCGTCGAGCAGGTCGCCGGTGATATCGCCGACGAGGTCGCCGTCGATCAGATCGCCTGTGACGTCACCGTCGATGAGGTCGCCCGTCACGTCGCCGATCGATCCGATGTTGGTGAGGTCACCGTCGATCAGGTCACCGGTCACGTCACCGATCGACCCGATGTTGGTGAGGTCACCGTCGATCAGGTCACCGGTGATGCCGCCGTCGACCAAGTCACCGGTGATGTCACCGACAGAACCGACGTCGATCAGGTCGCCGACGATGCCACCGTCTACAAGGTCGCCGGTGATGTCCCCGATGGCGCCGACGCCCGTGAGGTCTCCGGCGACGCCGGTGACATCGCCGACCAGGTTTCCGTCGATCAGATCGCCGGTCACGTCGCCGACATTGCCCACGTCGGTCAGGTCGCCTACGAGACCGCCGGTGATGTCGCCGACCGAACCGTCGACCAGATCACCCGTCACGTCACCGATGGCGCCGATGCCGGTGATGTCGCCTGCGACACCGGTCAGGTCGCCTGCGACGCCGGTGAGATCACCGCCGATGTCACCGTCGACCAAGTCACCGGCAATGTCGCCGATGCCCGTGAGATCGCCCGCGACTCCGGTCAGGTCACCGACCACACCGCCGTCAACGAGGTCACCGGTGATGTCGCCCACCGAACCGTCGACCAGATCGCCAGTGACGTCACCGATTCCGTTGAGGTCCCCGGCAACTCCCGTCAGGTCGCCGACGATGTCGCCGTCGATGAGATCGCCGGTGATGTCACCGACCGAACCGACATCGGTCAGGTCGCCGGTGATATCGCCGATCGAACCGACGTTCGTCAGATCGCCGACCAGGCCTCCGTCGATCAGGTCGCCGGTGATGTTGCCGACGTCCGTCAGATCGCCGACGACGCCGCCATCGACCAGATCACCCGTGATGTCACCGACCGAACCGTCGATCAGGTCGCCCGTCACATCACCGATGGCGCCGACTCCGGTGAGGTCGCCGACCAGGCCGCCATCGACCAGGTCGCCGATCGAACCGTCGATCAGGTCGCCGGTCACGTCCCCGAGGGAGCCGTCGACGAGGTCGCCGGTCGCGTCGCCGATGGCGCCGATGCCGGTGAGATCTCCGTCGAGGAGCTCGCCCGTGACGTTGCCGACGTCGGTGATGTCGCCGACCAGATCGCCGGTGTTCGTGATGTCGCCGACCAGGCCACCGATGTCACCTGTGTTGGTGACGTCGCCGACCAGGCCGCCGATGTCGCCCGTATTGGTGATGTCGCCGTTGAGGATGCCGCCGACCAGGCCGTTGTCGGTGATGTCACCGACAACGTCGCCATTGACGAGACCGCCTGCGACGCCGGTGATGTCACCGGAGTTGTCGAAGAGGTCGCTCGCCAGGCCGGCGAGGTCGAAGTTGCCGATGAGGTCGCCGGTGCCGACGTCGCCCGCGATGCCGGTGACCGCGGCGGCCAAGCCGGTGAGGCCGATCAGGTTGGCTACGTCGCCGGTGTTGGTCACGTTGCCCACGTTGTCGGCCAGGTCACCGGTGATGTCGTTGTCGGTGATGCCGCTGAGCACGTCGCCGTTCACCAGACCGTCGACGATGTCGTTGTCGGTGATATCGCCGTTCACCACGCCACCCGCGGCACCGGTGATGTCGCTGAGCACATCCCCGTTGACCACGCCACCGGTGACCGCGGACAGATCGTTGAGGAAGTCGCCGGTGAGGACGTCGCTGTCGGTGATGTCACCGACGATGTCCCCGTTGACGATTCCGCCCGCGATGCCGGTCAGATCGCCGTCGACGAGGTCGCCGGTGATGTCGCCCGCGTCGACGATATCGCCGACCACATCGCCGTTCACGAGTCCGCCTGCGGCACCGCTGATGTCGCTGATGTTGTTGACGATGTCGCCGTTGACCAGACCGCCGGTGACGTCACCGTCGACCAGATCACCGGTCACATCCCCGATGTCCCCGTTGAGGATTCCGCCCGCGACACCGGTCAGATCACCATCGACGAGATCGCCATTGACCAGCCCTGCGGTGAGATCGCCTGCGACGCCGGTCAAGTCACCGTTGGTGATGTCGCCGTTCACGAGGCCGCCGGTGATGTCGCCGACCACGTCGCCACCCACCAAACCGCCGGTGATGTCGTTGTCGGTGATCGAACCCACCAGGCCGCCGATCGCGCCCGAGTTGTCGACGAGATCGCCGGTTACATCCCCGTTCACCAGGCCTGCGGTGAGGTCACCCGCAACACCGGTCAGATCGCCGTTCACCAGTCCGCCGGTGATGTCACCGGTGTTCGAGACCAGCCCGCCCGCGATGCCGGTGACGTCGCCGTCGACCAGATCACCCGTCACATCGCCGTTGACGAGGCCGCCGGCGATACCTGTCAGATCGCCGTCGACCAGATCGCCGGTGAGATCGCCGTTGACAAGGCCGCCGGTCAGGTCGCCCGCCACACCGGTGAGATCACCCGTGTTGCCAGTGATGTCGCCGACGGAGCCGATGAGGCTGCCGATGTCACCGGTGTTATCGATGAGATCGCTTGCAGCGCCATTGAAATCGCCGTCGATCAGGTCACCGGTGAGGTCGCCGTCGACAAGGCCGCCAGTGAGGTCGCCCGTGTTCGTGAGGTCGCCGACCACGCCACCGATGGCACCCGAATTGTCGAGCAGGTCACCGGTGATGTCACCGGTGTTGTTCACCAGGCCGCCTGCCACGCCGGTCAGATCGCCCGCGACTCCGGTGACATCGCCCGCACCGGTGATGTCACCGACCGAGCCGATGAGGCCACCGATGTCACCGCTGTTGTCGAGCAGGTCGCCGGTGAGATCGCCTGCTACACCGGTGATATCGCCGTTGACCAGGCCTGCGGCGAGATCGCCGGCCACACCCGTGAGGTCGCCGTTCACCAAACCTCCTGCGACACCGGCGATATCACCGTTGTTCGTGATGTCGCTCAGGATCCCGCCGGAGTTGTCGACCAGGTCGCCCGCGACGCCGGTCAGGTCACCGCTGTTGCCGGTGAGGTCCCCGATGAGCTCGCCCGTGTTGGTGATGTCGCCGACGACGCCGCCGATCGCGCCCGAGTTGTCGACCAGATCGCCGACCACGGTGCCCGAGTTGTCGAGCAGGTCGCCGGTGATGTCGCCGTTCACCAAGCCGCCCGCGATGCCTGTCAGATCTCCGCTGTTGCCGGTGATGTCACCGACCACGTCTCCGGTGTTGTTCACGAGTCCTCCTGCTAGGCCGGCGATATCGCCGTTGTTGGTGATGTCGCCTACCGAGCCGATGAGGCCGCCGATGTCACCCGAGTTGGTGATGTCACCGACCGCACCGCCGATGTCGCCCGTGTTGTCCAGCAGATCGCCTGTGAGGTCGCCGCTGTTGCCGGTGATGTCACCGACCGAACCGATCACGCCACCGATGTCGCCGTTGTCGGTGATATCGCCGACCACGCCGGTCAGGTCACCGGTATTGCCGGTGATGTCGCTGAGCACGTCGCCGTTGACGAGGCCGCCCGCCACGCCAGTCACGTCCATGAGGTCGCCGGTGATGTCGCTGATGTTGCCGACGTTCGTGAGGTCGCCGACGGTGCCGTCGATCAGGTCGCCGGTCACGTCACCATTGATGAGACCACCGGTGATATCGCCGGTGTTGTCGATGAGATCGCCGGTCACGTCGCCATTGACCAGGCCGCCCGCCACTCCGGTCAGATCGCCGGCGACGCCGGTGAGGTCCCCGGTGTTTCCGGTGAGATCCCCCGCCACGCCGGTGAGATCCCCCGCGACTCCGGAGATGTCTCCGACGGTCCCGATGATGTCGCCGGAGTTGTCGACCAGGTCGCCTGCGATGGTGCCGCTGTTGCCGATCACGTCGCCCGCGACGCCGGTCAGGTCACCGCTGTTGCCGATGTCGCCGACCGAGCCGACGAGATCGCCCGCGATTCCGCTGATATCGCCGGTGTTGACCAGGTCGCCCGCGACGCCGGTGACGGTGCCCGCGTTGTCGATGAGATCGCCGGTCACATCCCCGTTGACGAGGCCGCCCGCCACGCCGGTCAGATCGCCCGCGGTGCCGGTCACGTCCCCGTTCACCAGGCCGCCGGTGATGTCACCGACCGTGCCGTCGATCAGATCACCCGTCACGTCTCCGTTGACGAGACCGCCCGCCACGCCGGTGATGTCACCAGCGATGCCAGTCAAATCGCCTGTATTGCCGGTGATGTCGCTGACCGAGCCGACCAGATCACCCGCCACGCCTGTGATGTCACCGGCATTGTTGACCAAGCCACCTGCGACACCGTTCACATCACCGACAGTGTTGGTCAAATCGCCTGCAACACCGCTGATGTCGCCCGAGTTGGTGAGTAGATCACCGGCGACACCGGTGATGTCGCCGACCGTGTTGGTCAGGTCGCCCGAATTGCCGGTGAGGTCGCTGAGGAGGTCGCCGCCGACGCCGGTCACGTTGCCGATCGAACCGACGGTCCCGGTCAGGTCGCCCGCCACCCCGGTGAGGTCACCTGCAATGCCGGTCAGGTCACCGGAGTTGCCGGTCAAATCGCCCGCGATTTCAGTCACGTCCCCGACGAGGTCGCCACCGACACCGGTCACGTCGCTGATCGAACCGACCGTCTGCGTCAGGTCGCCCGCCACACCGGTGAGATCGCCTGTGTTGCCGGTGATATCGCTGAGTAGGTCGCCGCCGACGCCGGTGAGATCTCCGGCCACGCCGGTGATGTCGCCGACGGATCCGACGGTGCCGGTCACATCGCTGATCGTGTTGGTGAGATCGCCGGCCACGCCCGTCACGTCGCCGACGGATCCAACGGTCTGCGTGAGATCTCCGGCGACGCCGGTCACGTCGCTGATGTTGCCGACGGTCTGGGTGAGATCGCCCGCGACGCCGGTCAGGTCGCCCACCGTATTGGTCACGTCGCCGACGGAGCCGAGGACATCGCCGGCGACACCCGTCACGTCACCGATGTTGCCGACCGTCTGCGCGAGATCGCCCGCCACTCCGGTCACGTCGCCGACCGAGCCGACGGTCTGGGTCAGATCCCCTGCGACGCCGGTGAGATCGCCGGTCATACCGGTGATGTCGCCGACGTTTTGCGTCAGATCGCCGGCCACACCCGCGATATCGCCGACCGAGCCGACTGTGTTGGTGAGGTCACCGGCCACACCGGTCAGATCACCCGCGACCCCAGAGACATCGCCGATCGACTGGGTCAGATTGCCGACCGTGTTGGTCCAATCACCAACGGAGCCAACGGTTCCGGTCACATCGCCTACCGTTTGCGTGAGGTCGCCCGCAACACCGGTCACGTCACCCACCGAGCCGACCGTATTGGTGAGATCACCCGCGACCCCGGTCACGTCGCTGATCGAACCGACTGTGTTCGTCAGATCCCCGGCGACACCGGTGAGGCCACCCGCGATGCCCGTGACATCGCTGATGTTGCCGACCGTCTGCGTCAGGTCCCCGGCCACTCCGGTCAGGTCACCCGCCACTCCGGTGATGTCACCGACGCTGCCGACGGTCTGGGTCAGATCGCCCGCCACTCCGGTCAGGTCACCTGCTACGCCGCTCACGTCGCCTACCGAGCCGACGACGTCGCCGGCGACTCCGGTCACATCGCTGATGGAACCGACCGTCTGCGTCAGGTCGCCCGCCACACCGGACACATCACCCACGGAGCCGACGATGTCGCCCGCGACGCCCGTCACGTCGCTGATGGATCCGACGGTGTTGGTGAGATCGCCCGCCACTCCGGTCAGGTCTCCCGTGACCCCGCTGATGTCGCCGACCGACTGAGTGAGGTCGCCCGCTACGCCCGTCACGTCGCCCACGGACTGGGTGAGGTTGCCGACCGTGTTCGTCCAATCACCCACGGAGCCAACAGTGTTGGTGAGGTCGCCCGCGACACCGGTGACGTCGCCGACCGAACCGACCACGCTGCCCGCATCCCCTGCGACACCGGTTACCGAGTTGGTGAGATCGCCAGCGACACCGGTCACGTCGCTGATGTTGCCTACGGTGTTGGTCAGATCGCCTGCCACGCCGCTCACGTCGCCGACCGAGCCGATCAGGTCGCCGACGGAGCCGACGGTGTTGGTGAGGTCACCGGCCACACCGGTCAAGTCGCCCACGGTGTTGGTCCAGTCGCCGACGGAGCCCACGGTGCCGCTCACATCGCCGACCGTGTTCGTCAGGTCGCCCGCGACACCGGACACATCACCCGCGATGCCGGTCAGATCGCCAATCGTGTTGGTGAGGTCCCCCGCGACACCGGTGAGGTCGCCGATAGAACCGACCGTCTGCGTCAGGTCCCCTGCCACGCCGGTCAGATCGCCTGCGACCCCCGACACGTCTCCGGCCACACCGGTCAGATCTCCGACCGTGCTGGTGAGATCGCCGACCGAGCCGACAGTGTTGGTGAGATCCCCTGCCACGCCGGTGACGTCTCCGGCGATTCCACTTACGTCGCCCGCGGTCTGAGTCAGATCGCCCGCCACGCCGGACACATCGCCCGCAACGCCGCTCACGTCGCCCACGGTCTGGGTGAGGTCGCCGGCGACTCCGCTCACGTCGCCGATGCTCTGAGTGAGGTCGCCTGCAACGCCGGTCACATCGCCGACCACGCTGCCCGCGATGCCGGTGACATCACCGATCGTATTGGTCCAATCGCCCACCGAGCCAACGGTGTTCGTCAGGTCGCCGGCCACGCCGGTCACGCCGCCGACGGACTGGGTGAGATCGCCTGCCACACCCGTGATGTCGCCGACCGAGTTCGTAAGGTCACCCGCCACGCCCGACACGTCACCGACAGTTTGGGTCAAGTCGCCCGCCACACCCGTGACGTCGCCGACGGAGCCGACCGTACCGGTCACGTCGCTGAGCAGGTCACCGCCGACGCCGGTGATGTCACCGACGGTGTTCGTCCAATCACCGACTGAGGCAACGGTGTTCGTAAGATCGCCTGCGACACCCGAGATATCGCCGGCCATACCGGTCACATCACCGACGGTCGAAGTGAGATCGCCTGCTACACCGGAGATATCGCCGACCGTGTTGGTGACGTCGCTGATGGAGCCGACGGTGCCGAAGATGTCGCCGCCGACGCCGGTTACGTCGCCGATCTCGCCCGCGATGCCCGAGACGTCGCCGACGGTCTGCGTCACGTCGCCCACCGAACCGACTACATCGCCCGCGACTCCGGTGATGTCGCCCGAGTTGCCGAGTACGTCGCCTGCCACACCGGTCAGGTCTCCGACCGAGCCCACGGTGTTGGTGAGGTCACCCGCGATACCGGTGAAGTCGCCGGCCACCCCGGTGAGGTCACCTGCCACTCCGGACAGGTCGCCTGCCACACCGCTCACGTCGCCGATCGACTGAGTGAGATCGCCTGCAACGCCGGTGAAGTCGTTCGCGACGTCGCCGACCGAGCCGACCGTGTTGGTGAGGTCGCCCGCCACACCCGTTACGTCGCCCGCGACGCCGGTCAGGTTGTTCGCCACATCACCGACAAAGCCGACCGTATTCGTCAGGTCGCCGGCAACACCGCTCACGTCACCAGCGACGCCGGTCAGATCGCCCGCGATGCCGGTCAGATCGCCGGCTACCCCGGTGACCTCGCTGATCGAACCGACTGTGTTGGTGAGGTCCCCTGCCACGCCGGTCAGATCGCCGACCGAACCGATGTCGGTGAGATCGCCGACGGAGCCGATGGTGTTGGTCAAGTCGCCGCCGACTGAAGCGACGTCGCCCACCACGTTCGTCACGTCGCCGACGGAACCGACGGTGTTGGTGAGGTCGCCTGCCGCACCGGTCAGGTCGCCGATCGAACCGATGCCGGTGACGTCGCCGATCGAGCCGATCACATCACCACCGACGACGTCGCCGACGGAACCGATATCGCCTGCCACGCCGGTCACATCCCCGGCTACGCCGGACACTTCGCTGACGGAACCGACGAGATCGCCTGCGACACCGGTGATGTCACCTACGGAACCAACAGTGTTCGTCACGTCGCCGAAAGTGTTGGTGAGGTCGCCCGCTACGCCGGACACATCGCCGCCGACGACATCGCCGACCACATTGCTCACCGATCCGATGTCGCCCGCGGTACCGATGACATCGCCGGCCACGCCGGTTACGTCGCCCGCGATACCGCTCACGTCGCCGGCGATACCGGAAACATCACCGACCGAGCCGATCACGTCTCCGGCGACACCGGAGACGTCACCACCGACGAGATCGCCTGCTACACCGGTGAAGTCGCCTGCGATGCCGGTTACCTCGCCGACCGAACCGGCGATGCCGGTGAGGTCGCCCACCGACTGGGTCACGTTGCCGATGCCGCCCTCGAGAACGTCACCGACGGAACCGATGTCGCCGACCGAACCGAGCACATCGCCGCCGATGACAGAGCCGGCCACATCGGTCACGTCACCCACGGAAACGACGGAGCCGAGGACATCGCCATCGACCACGTCGTTGACGACATTGCTCACATCGCCGCCCACGTCGGTCACGTCGCCGCCGATCACGTTGCCGACATCCCCGCCGACCACGTCACCGACCACAGTGCTCACATCACCGATGGAACCCACATCCCCGCCGACACTTCCGATGTCGGACAGCACATCACCCACAGACCCGCCGATCCCGGTGACATCACCGATGTTCTGGGTGACGTCGCCGACAGAGCCGACCACGCTGCCGATATTGCCCACCTCGGTGAGATCCCCGACCACGTTGCTCACGTTGCCGACCCCACCGACAACCTCACTCACCTCACCGATCGACCCGATGTCACCCGCAACCGACCCGACAACATTGCTCACATCACCCACCGTGTTGGTCACCTCGCCGACCGAGCCCACCTCGTTCAGCACCTCCGACACCGACCCCACATTCGTGACATCCCCGATCACGTCACCCACAGACCCGGCCCCGTTGAGCACATTGCTCAGGTTCTGGTCGCCCACAACCTGATTCACCACATTGGTCACATCGCCGATCGAGCCGGCACCGTTGAGCACGCCGCCGACCACATCACCGGTATTCGTCACATCACCGAGCACATCTCCGACGGAACCGACATCGGTGACCACATTCCCCACCACATTGCTCACATCACCCACGGAACCGATTCCGCTGATATCCCCGGCGGATCCGATCACGTCACCCACATTCCCCACATTGTTGAGCGCGGAAACGAAATTGCCGATGGCCAGCTCCTCGAGCACATGACCCACATCGCCGATATCACTGAAATCGTTGAAGATATTGCTGATCGGGCTGATGCCGTTGAGGACGCCGCTCACGCCGCCGAGGGAACCGGATACCACCGTGACGGGGGCGCTGAGGTTGCCGAGGAAGGCGTCGCCGATTTGCACGGCGTTGAAGGCGTCGGTCATTTCGGTCGCGATTTGGGCAGCTTGGTTGAGCGCGTTGATGCCGGTGATGTCACCGAGAGTGCTGCCGTTGGCGATATCGCCGATGTTCGCACCGCTGACCAGGTTGGTGACATCACCGACCGTGTTGCCGCTCAGCAGATCTCCGACGTTGGCACCACTGATGAGGTTGGTGACATCGCCGATCGTGTTGCCGCCGCCGATCACATCGCCGATCCCAGTGATGTCGCCGAGGTTTCCGACGGTGTTGGTCACGTCGCCGAGACCGCTGATGTCGCCGACCGAGTTGGTCAGGTTGCCCACGTCGTTGAGCGTGTCACCGAGGCTGCCGATATTGCTCAGGGTGTCGCCGAGATTGCCGACATTGCTCAGCACCTCGCCCACGTTGCCGACATTCGCGATATCACCGAGATTCACGCCGCCCAGATTTGTCCCGTTGAGCACGTTGCTGAGCGGATTACCGTTGAGCACATTGCTCACGGGATTGTTGAGCACATCGCCGGTGAGAATGTCGGGGCTGAAAATCTCGTTGTCCCCGTTGCCCTGATTGTTCGTCGTGTTGCCACTGTTGGTGTTGGTGGTGTTGCCACTGTTGTTGTTGGTGGTATTACCGCCGGTACCTCCGCCAGGTCCCCCGGGCCCTCCGGGTCCACCGGGACCACCGCCGGGTCCTCCGGGCCCACCCGGCCCACCGGGACCACCGGGCCGGCCGCCCCCGCCACCGCCGCCGGGCCCACCGGGCCCACCACCGCCGGGCCCACCGTTCCCGCCACCGCCGTTACCCCCACGGCCACCGCCTCCACCGGGCCCGAACCCACCCTGCCCCGGCCCGAACCAACGCCCCGGCCCGAAGAACATCGACGGCCCGGCACCGGCACCATAGAACCCGGCACCATGACCACCACCTCCGAACCCATGACCTCCCCCGCCGCACCCGACGATGCCTCGCAACGGCGCACTCCCCGCATCGCACACGCCGCGCGCCACCATCGGCGCGCAGGCGGCGATGTATTCGGGGGTCGCGCACAGCTGCGCCTCCTCGATGACCTTGTCCGGCGCGTTGCAGTACGCCGCCGCGGCCTTAGGATCGCGCAGCAAATCGAGAATGAACTGCAGGATCGCGTTCTCCAAGGGTGTGGTCATCGGAATCAGCTCCTCCGGGATCGGCAAGATGTTTCGAAGCTATGGCCGAGGGGCACCCCCTCGTAACGGGGCAAATCCCTATTCGTCGCATGGGGTGCCCGTTAGGGGATCGAGGGCCGTTAGGGGATCGGCCCCGTTATCGGCCTGTTCGCCGGTAACAGCAGACCGTCAGCAACCGACAATCGGGATAGCTCTCTCGATGATTTCCGTCGCTCACGTATCTGCAGAGGTTCCCCATGACAGACCGTCTCGCGCTCGGCGTCACCGTCGGTGCATCCCGTTCAGTTGCCGTAGCGACGGCGATCGACGGTGGTGAACCGATCGCGGTCGTTCGGCGACCCAGTGCAGTAGAAGTAGCCACGGCCGGCCCGGCGGTAATGATCGAGGGCTTCCTGGCCCGGGTCGGCGATCCGGTGCGGATGCTCGCCGAGGACGGTTCGTCGCATGTCGCGGCCGATCTGGTGGCCGCAGCGACCACTCAGCTGATCGACGAGGTCCGCGACCGGGTCGAGGGCGAGCCGACGGTGGTGTCCTGCCACCCCGGCTGGTGGACGGATGACCAAGTGCAGGCGGTGCGTTCGTCTCTCGACAACGCGGGCGCCAACGCGGTCGTCCTCGTCCCGGAACCGGTCGCGGTGGTCCGCCGCTACGAGGTCGAGCGCGGACTGTTCGACGAAGGCGCGCTGGTGGTCTACGACCTCGGCGCGAGCGGTCTGACCGTCTCGGTGGTCCGCACCGGGGAGCAGTCGGGCCTGCTGGCCACCCCGCTGCACGACACCGAGATCGCCGGCTCGGAATTCGATTTGCTGACAATGCGCTACGTGCTGTCGCACGCGCTGGGTGACCGGGAATTCGACCCGTTCGATCCGGCCGTGGAAACCGAACTCGCGGCCCTGCGCGAACGCGCACGCCTCGCCAGAGAAGAACTGTCACTCGACACCGCGACGGTGGTGGAGGTCGGCGCCCTCGGCGAGGCCGCGACCGTTCGTCTCGTCCGTCACGAACTCGAGGACCTGCTGCGCGGCTGCGTGCAGGATTCACTCACCCTGGTGCGCGAGGCTGTCGAGCGCGCGGGCGTCCGGCTCGGCGACATCACCGCCGTCCTGCTGACCGGCGGCGGCGCGCAGATGCCCTTGGTCGCGGAATTGGTGTCCGCGGAGTTCGCGCTGCCCGTCGTCGCGTGTGCCGATCCGGCCACCGCGAGCGCGGCGGGCGCGGCCGAGCTGGCCGCGGATCTGCGGGCGGCGGAGTCCACTCCGCTCGTCCTTCCTCTCGAGGAGTTCGACGAGCCGACGGACATCGCCCCGGTCTCACTCGCGAAAGCCCTGCCCGTCGTCGACGACGAAGCCCCGGCGAAGAAGGTCGTCACCGGCAAGCGCCTGGCGGTCGTCGGCGCGGCAGTCGCCGTCTTCGGCGCGCTCACCGCGGGAACTCTGGCCATGTCACCCCAGTTCGCGACGCCGAGCAAGCCCGACGCGTCCACCGTGAACCCCACCGAGAACGCGCCGAAGAACAGCGGCCCCGGACAGGCGGTCGCACCGATCGCCACGTTCGACGCCGACGGCAAGCCGGTGGTCGGAACGCCGACCGTCGACGCGAACGGTCAGCCGGTCCCGGGCGCTCCCCTGCTCGACTCGACGGGTCAGCCGATCCCCGGCACCGTCACCCCGGCCGCACCGGTGAACTCCGCCGGCGGGACACCACAGCCGGGCGGCACCGCCCAGTCCCCGGCGACTCAGCAGCAGGTCCAGTCCGGCGGCGGAGCACCTGCCCCGCAGCAACCCGCACCGCAACAGCCCGCGCCCCAACAGCCGGCCCCCCAGCAACCGGCACCCCAGCAGCCCGCTCCCCAACAGCCCGCCCCACAGCAACCGGCGCCCTACACCCCGCCGGTCCCCCAGGCTCCGAATGTGCCGAATGTCGGCGCCGTACCCGGCCAAGTGCTCGACGGCGCGGGCGAGGTGGTCGAAGGGACCGTCGGCGGCGTCACGAAACTCCCCGGTGAACTACTCGGAGGCGGCAATTGAGCCCCATCGCGCTCGACACAGTCCCACACGCCCGTGAGATTCTGCGAGCCGTAGACAATCCCGACGACCAGCCGGTGGTGCTGTTGCTGACGGGTCGCTCCGGTACCGGCAAGTCGGTGTTGCTCGACGCTGTGCGCCGTCGGCTGCGCGGCCGGGGCGTCGCCGTGATCGGCCGGACCCCCGAGCCCACCGACAACGGCGCCGTCGTGATCGCCGACGACCTGCACGACATGACCCCCGCCCAGCTCGATGTCCTGCGCACCGAGGTGGAATCGGGCGCCCGCTCCCTGATCTGCGCCACCCAGCCACGCCCCCAGCATCCCGAACTGCGCGCCCTGTGCGACGCGATCGGCAGGCAGGGCCGCCTGATCGAGATCCGCGCACTCGGTTGCGGTGAGATCGGTTCCTTCGCCCGCGAACTCGGGGTGTCGGTGCCGCGCCCGCTGGTCAACCACATCCACACCAGGACCGCGGGCATCCACGGCGGTGTCGTCGCGGCTCTGCGGGCGGCGGGTCAGGCCAAGCTCGACGCGGGCCTGCCTGCCGTCGACGCGGCCCTGTCCGCTTGGGCCCGTGCGCAATTGGCGGCTTTCGATCCCCCGCTGCTCGACACCCTCGTCGTCGCGGCGACCGGAACCGGCCTCGACGCCGGTGAGCTCGCCGAGGTGCTCGGGGTGGAATTGCCTGTCGCCCATGACCTGCTGGATCGGGCGCGGGCGAGCGCGCTGGTCACCGATGCCGACCTGTTGCTGAGCGCGGCCGTACCGCAACTGCGGCTGCTGCTCGGCGATCGCCGCTTCGTCGCGGTGCAGCGCAGGCTCCTCGACACCCGGCTCGAGGCGGGCCTGCTGCGCGACCACACCGGCCTGCTGCTGGCCGAGTCCGGTGTGCGCGACCATCGCCTCGCCGAATTCCTCTGCGCGGCAGCCCGACAGCAGCGTCCCGATGCCGCCCGCTACTACGCGGCAGCCGTCGCGGCGGGCACCGATCCGCGCCGCGTCACCCTGGCCTGGGCCGAGGCCGCCGCGAAGGCAGGCGACGACGACACCGCCCTGCGCCTGGCCGAACCCCTGCTCGACGGCACCGATGTCGACACCGCCGAACTCGCGGCCGCCGTCCGCGTCTGCGCGAGCGCGCTCACCCGGCGCGGCCTGGTCAGCCGGGCCGCCGCCCTCTACCGCTGGCTCGGCCCGAACCGGGTCGGTGCCGACTGGGCGATCGCGGCGACCGTGCACGCCCTGGCCGGTGACAGCGCCGCCGCCGCGGAGGCTGCGGCCGACGCCGAACACTGGCCGCCCACCCAGGCGGGTGCCGGTGCCCGGCTGATCGCGAACGCCCTGCTCACCTCCCTCGACCCACACGGCGCGGCCACCGCGGCCGCGATCTCGGCCCTGGTCCAGGCCGCGCGGACCAACGGAACCGGCACCAGTCCGTGCAGCGCGGTGACCGTCGGCGCCCTGCTGAGTCTGAGCGCGGGCGAACCACGCCGCGCCGACGACGCGATCCGCGCCGCCGACGGCGAAGGCAAACAGCTCGGCGTGCTCGCGGCCTGGACCGCGCTGCGCATCGGTGACGAATGCAAGGCCGCCGAGACCATGACCGGCATCGATATCGCGTCCCTGGCCCCGCGCGATCGCTTGCTCGCGCACGCCCTGGCGGTCGGCCTGGCCCGCCGCAGCGGTGACGCGCAGGCGCTGCATGCCGCGTGGACCGCCGCCTTCCCGCTGTTCGACGAGGTCGACGTCGACCTGCTGAGCCTGCTCCCGATCGGCGAATTGTGGTTGGCCGGAATCCAATTGCGCGACGAGGGCCGCATCCAGCCCCTCGTCGAGGCCGCCACCGCACTGCTGCGCCGCCTCGGGCGCGCACCCGCCTGGACCAACGCCTTCCACTGGTACGGGGTGCAGGCGGCGATCGCCAAGTCCTCGCCCCAGCAGTTGCTGCCGCACGCGCACGCACTGAAGAACGCCGCCGCCGACGGCGACCCGCACGCCGCCGTCCTGGCCGACGCGGGCCGCACCTGGTTGCTGGTGCTGCGCGGTCAGGTCGACCTGCCCGCCGTGCACAGCGCGGTCCTCGCCCTCGCCCACCAGGGCCACACCTTCGACGGCGCCCGCCTCGCCGGCGACACCGCGCGCATGATCGACGACCCCGCCGCCGCCAGCGCCCTGCTGAAGCTGGCCCGTTCGGTGCGCATCCCCGCCCGGCTCGAGGCGCCCAAGAACGGCGACGAGACCTCGGCACCGCAGCCCGCTATCGAGCAGCGCGCGCTGAGCGACCGTGAACGCGAGGTCGCCGAGCTGGTGCTACTCGGTCTCACCTACCGGGAGATCGGCGCCCGGCTGTACATTTCCGCCAAGACCGTGGAGCATCACGTGGCGCGTATCCGACGCCGGATAGGCGCACGTTCACGATCGGAATTATTGTCGATGCTGCGCGCGATGGGACACGGCTCACTCCTGGTGTGACCGCCGGACTCGCCGCCCAACACCACGGACGTCGAAGCGAGGTAACCGGATGGCCACTGGAGTCGGCTTGCGTATCGCCGACGACGAGTGTGTCGCCGCGGTGGTCACCGACGACGGGGCGAAGCATTTCGTCGAGCGGTCGTCGGTACTGCACATGTCCGACGACGGTGACGCGGCCCTCGGCGACGCACCGCTGTCCGGGCACGCGCACGCGATCTCCGGTTTCGTCCGCGCGATCGGCGATCCGGCCGGCGTCGATGTCGACGGCGGCGAGGCCTACCGGGCCGAGGATCTGCTGGCCACGGCCATGTTCTGCCTCATCGATCTCACCACCGAGCATCTGAGCGGCCCGGCCGAGTTCTACGCCACGCATCCGGCGCAGTGGTCGCCGGAGGTGGTGCGCGGCGTCCGTGAGGCACTGGACTATCTGGGTCTGAAATCGGTGGCGTTGCTCGGCGAGGACGAGCTGCCCCAGCCCGCCGAGGGCGCCGATGCAGGCAAGGCGTTCGCATCGTCGGCCGCCGAGGCCGCGCTGGTCGCGGTGCTGGCGACCCCGGCCGGTGCGACACCGCCCGATCCGATCGTCACCGAGAACTCTTTGGTGAAGACCGATGTGATGCCCGCCGTCGAACCGCCGGTCGTGGTCGCGCAGGCGTACTCGGCGGCGATTCCGGTGCAACACCCGACCAAGGCGATGGCTGTCACCGTGCCGTCGCCCGCCCCGGCCCCTACACCGGCGCCTGCTCGGACCAAGACGCCGCTGTTGATCGCCGGGGCCGCGCTGATCGGCCTGGTGCTCGGTGGCATCGCGGTGTCGGTGCTGCTGCGCGGCACCGAGCCGACCGAGCCGCCGACCATCTCGGACGCGCACTCGGAAACGACCCAGCAACCGGCTCCCACTCCCGTGCTCGCTCCGCCGCCGCCGGAGACGACCACCGAGGAACCGGTCGTCACGACCACCCCGGAACCGACGACCACCACCGAAGAGCCGACCA
This sequence comes from Nocardia rosealba, assembly GCF_020216065.1. Lineage (GTDB taxonomy): Bacteria > Actinomycetota > Actinomycetes > Mycobacteriales > Mycobacteriaceae > Nocardia > Nocardia rosealba. The sequence continues at coordinate 3,298 of NZ_JAIWNA010000001.1, read as the reverse complement.
CCACCGAGGCTCCGACCACAACCACGCCGGCACCGACGACCACCACGCCGACGACGCCCGGTCGCACCACGACCACCCGGCCGTTCCCGTTCCAACCCCGCGAGCCCGGCGAGCTACCGCCGCCGCTCGAGATCCCCGGCTGGCGCAAAACCGAAGCTGGTAGCGGGTAACCGCACCCCATCGCCGGGCGTGCCTTAGAGTGATGCGCTGACCGACATACCCGCCGCCGGCGGTGGTCTCGGTCACTCGTTCGGTGACGAAGGGATTTCATGCGCAAGTTGGTGGCGCGTCGCGCCGCGGTCAAGGCAGCCTCCGCCGGGTTCGCCGCGACCGTTCTTCTCGCCCCTCTGCTCGGCTCCGGTGTCGCTAGCGCGCAACCCGCTGCGCCGCAGCAGCTTTCGGCTGACGCCCTACCCGCCGAACTGGTGACAGCCATCTCGCGCGATCTGGGCATGACCCCGAACGAATACCTCGACCGCGCCGCGCGCGCCCAGGAGCTGCGCGCCTACGCCGCCGACTTCCGCGCCGAGAACCCCGACACCTTCGCCGGTGCCTGGCTCACGCCCGAGGGCAAAGCCGTTGTCGCGGTGACCGATGCCGAGACCGGCCGCCTCGCCGCCGCCGACGGCTACCAGACCCACCTCGCGCCCATCTCGGCCAGCGGCCTGGAAGGCGCTCTGCTGCAATTGAGTCAGTGGATCTCGAGCCTGCCGCGCGAGATCTCCGCGCCGATCAGCTCGATCGCCATCGACGTGCTCAACAGCCAGATCGTTTTGAGCGTCGCCAATTCCAGCACCGGCCATCTGCTGAACCTGCCGACCCTGATCGCCACCATCAAGGTGGTCATCACGCCGGGTGGCGGTGGCGAGGTGGTGAACCGGCCGATGGGTGGCGACACCTACATCACCGCCGCCAAGGACCTGCACGATGCCGACCTGCGCGGTGTCGACGTGTGCTCGTTCGGTTTCAACAGCACCGACGCGGCGGGCAACGCGCTGAACATCTCTGCGGGCCACTGCAATCCGAATGTCGACCACGGCACGCCCGCCAAGGTGTACGTGCCGAACGTGCGCGACATCCCCAACAGTCCCGAGGTCGGTCAGTTCGCCATGTCCGTGCTCGGCGGACCGGGCGCGCTGGACTACTCGGTCATCAAGCTCAACGAGCGTGCGGTGAACGCGGGCATGGACCAGGCCCGGGTGCGTGGCGCCAACGGCACCACCCTCGCCATCACCGGCACCGCCGATCCGGTGACCGGTGCGCCGGTCTGCAAAACTGGTCAGTCGTCCACCTTCACCTGCGGTTTCGTCTCGGCCGATCACGTGGAAACCCAGTTGTTCACCGCCGAGGGCATCAGCAAGACGATCCGTGGTTTCGCCACCAGCGCCTGCACCCTCGGTGGTGACAGCGGCGGCGCGATCGTGTCGGGCACCCTCGCGCTCGGCATCACCAGCGGCTCCAATGCCGCCGAGGCACCCAACTGCACCGAGGCCAACACCCAGCTCGCGCCCTTCGGTGGCACCGCCACCCTCGGAGTGCCGATCCGGCCGATCCTGGCCGATATCGAGGCCAATTCCGGTGGCGGTCTCGGCAGCGGAATCATGGTGCGTACCAACCCCAACGCGGGTTAGTACCGGACGAATCACCGAACGGACCGGGTGAGTGAAATCTCTTGCCCGGTCCGAGTAGGCATAACCGGTCCGAGCCCATATAGTTCGATCATGCTCCTGCCACGTATGGGTCGCGCCCCCCTCGCACGAAGCTCGAGACGAGCTCGCAAGTCCGTGATCGCCGCTTCGGCGGCGATTCTGCTGTTCGGCCCCACGATGGCAGTGGCCGACGCCGAACCCGCGGTCGATCTGCCTGCCCAGCTGATCGAGGCCGTGAGCCGTGACCTGAAGCTTTCCCCGCAGGAATACCTGCGCCGTGCCGACGAGGCCCAGCAGGTCGCCGCGTTCGCCACCACCGCCCAGCGTCAGTTCCCGCAGGTGTTCGCCGGCTCCTGGCTCAACGACCAGGGCAACGCCGTTGTCGCGCTGTCCCAGGGCCCCGGTGCCGACGAAGCCCGTGCCGCCGCCGAATCGGCCGGTTTCGAGGTCCGCAACGTCGCCAAGAGCGAATCCATGCTGCGCGGTGAGAAGACCGCGTTCGAGAACTGGCTGGCCGCCGCGCCGCCGGAGATCGCCAACCTGGTGCGTGGCGTCGTCATCGACACCGTGAACAACGCGATCGCCGTGCGCGTCGAGCAGGCCGGGCTGCCGCTGCCCAGCTTCATCGACCCGGCCCGCGTCGTCGTCACCGCGCCGCCCGTGGCCGGTGAGAAGGTCGACCTGGAAGCCACTCCCGTGGCGGGCAACGGCACCGGCCCGATCGCCGGTGGCGAGGGCTACGCCGCCATCGCGGGCAACAGCTCGCTGCGCTGCTCGTTCGGCTTCAACGGCACCGATCGCTCCGGCAACGTCGTGAACATCTCCGCGGGCCACTGCAACCCCGACCTCGAGTCGGCGGGCACCGGTTCCGCCGCCGCCGTCTACGAGATGAACGGCGACCGCGCGGGCGCCCAGCTCGGCACCTTCCAGAAGTCCATCCTCGGCGAGCAGGACTACTCGATCATCCGCGTGAACGACAACGCGCGCGCCCGCTTCGAGAACAACCTCGTCACCGTCCCCGGCGCGGCACCCATCGCCGTCGACGGCGTCGGTGTGCCCGTCGTCGGCGCCCCCGTGTGCAAGTCGGGTTCGCGGACCGGGTTCAGCTGCGGCATCGTCAACGGTGTCGACCAGACCGTGCAGGTCGGCGATCGCCAGCTCACCCAGAGCTTCTCCGCCAACATCTGCGCGCTGCCCGGCGATTCCGGCGGTGCGATCGTCACCGGCCGCATGGCCCTCGGCATCTCCAGCGCCTCGTCGGTCGCCGACTACCCGATCTGCGAAATCCCCAACATCATCGGCGCCATCACCGGCGACACCCCCCAGCTCTTCGCACAGCCGCTGAGCGTGGTCCTGTCGGACAACCCCGGCCTGGCGGTTCGCACGAACTGATGCCTAGGCGGGCAGTGAGCATGCCCTGAACGACGGTGGAGGCCGGTAGCGCTAGAGCTACCGGCCTTTGCCGTTTCTGGGGGCGCTGTGCGGCGGGGTTCCAGCCGTGTGGAACTGCCTTGGTGTTTTGTGCACCACGGGGGTATTGGGCTGTATTTTTGGAGCGCTGGCGCGCTCGAGCGCGGCCCCTGGAGGGCCGCGAGTTAGCCACCGTTGCTCGCGCTTCGCGCATGCGCAACGGCGGCTAACTCGCGGCC